>NZ_CP186555.1:5242500-6381596 GCF_056829775.1 Desulfoluna sp. HI9BLuna | reverse complement strand
CCATGTGCTTTATGATTTTAAATCGTTTGTTTCTGCCTAATATTATTTATTAATTCTATTTGTTGGTGCCTGGTGGTCTTTATTTTGCCAGACATATCCTTAATAAGGAGGAGTGTAACAAAAATCGTGATAGCTGCCCATTCATAATTTGTGATACATGAAAAGAACAGATTACGATTGACAGATCCGGAAGCTGTGTTTCCTTTGAGTAAGAAACTGAGAACCATGAGTGGTTAACCTTTAGCCAGTCCGTGACTATGACATGTTTTACCAGGGAGGCGACGTGCGTTGTTTTTTGAATAGCTTTATGTATAGCGATATTACATGGATTACATATCAGTATAACGCTGATTTCCATGTTAGTGCTTTGAGAACAATATGATGTTGTTTGTTGAGTTGTCTGTACAATATATGGGCGGTATACTTTTTGCTGTCCTTTTGCTCTAACTTAAGAAAAAAGCCAAACTTGGCGCGAGTCAAGGACGGAAAGCCAACGGGTCTCATGGGGAGACGGCCGGGCTGCTCTTGAAGAACGAGCAAAGGAATGCTGACGATGAAAAAGATTTTATGTTTTTTATGCTTTTTAGTATTCGGAGTTGCGGGGTCTTCGGAAGCAACCCCTATTAGCACTGGGGCTGGGTGGTATGGGAAGTTCGCTTGGAGCGATGGGCTGGGGATGATCGACAGTATCGGGGGCGACTACATGGAGTCAACATGGGCAATTTCTGTTGGTGTTGACTCGGTCATGTCATCTGTTCGGGTATGGGATCTTTTTGGCCCTGGCGAAGAATTTGCCTTGTATGTTGATGGTTCTGCTGTGGCTTGGGAAACGACATATACCAATTCACAAGGGAATTTTACCGGTGAATATGAAGACCTCTTTTTGTCCGCTGGTGACCACTTTTTTACCCTCTTCGTTACGGCGATACCATCGGGAAGTTATAGTGGCGTGGGGATGGCTCATTTTTCTGGCTTGGAAGCCGCTTCAGCACCCGTTCCGGAGCCTGCCACACTGTTTCTTCTGGGAGCAGGGCTTCTCGGGATCGCAGGTCTGAAACGAAAGAAGATGACAAGGTAAAACGCACTCAGGGCAAGCGTTGGCTCTTTGCTTGCGTTTTTGTGTAAGGCGATCAAGGGCATGATACGCACCATGCGAATCATGCCCTTTTTGTGTTAGTCTTTGCAGACCGGTGTTTTGTCAGGTTTAACATTTGATGGCCTGTTCATAGCGGGTATGTTAAAAGGAATGGGAACCGGTCTTCATGGTATTAAGACCATTCGATGATTTCACATCACCCCCCTTCACGCATATACCCTAAGAAATATATTCCAGTGAGTATCACCTCTGGTCGATATCGGCATGTGAGATTGAATTTCATAAGACCCCATGATGTCAGCGTAGCGTTTTTTCGAGGAAAGCAGCTCAAATGTGGGCATCGCTTTTGCGTATTGTATTCAGCGTGATCATACCGTTCTGAATTTTCTTTTTGTGATGCATTTCCGTTTGAGACTCGTAGACCAGGTGCTCTGTTTTTGTTGTCTTTACATGGCATATTCAAAGGAAAACGTTGACATGCATCATGCTCCCTTTATCCGTGGGTTGCTCCTTGTGCTGGCAACATTCATCATTGCTCCCGGCGAACTACGTGGCGAGGAGCCCGAAGACAGGTACAACCTTGAATTTGTGACCGCTCCCATGGTCGTATCCAACCCCAATTTTGGCAATGGGGGAGGGGCCACCCTCATGGGACTCTTTGATTTGGCTCCCGGTAATGAGAATGTGCAGTCGTCTTCCCTTGGATTGACAGGTATCTATACGGATCGGGGGAGCCATTTGTTGGCCTTGGGGGGAAATGTGTTGCCGAGTGAGGCGTGGCGCATCAAGACCGCCGTGGCCGATATCGGTGTGAAAAGTGAACTGAATGTGGATGAGCTGCCCCAACGGGCGGATTTTACCACCGCCGTCCGTGTGATCCATTTGAACGTCCTGTATGGCTTTGGGGAGTATTTTTTTGCCGGGATGCGGGCGGTGGTCAAAGACATTGGCTATTCTCCGGATAACGAAGCGGGGAGGCAGTACCTCGAAGCGGTCAATGCCACCGATGATCTAAGTGCATCCCTGGGGCCGGTACTCTCCTTCGACACCCGAGATAATCGGTTTTTTCCCTACGAAGGAATCTATGCCGAAGCCACGTTGATGCTTAATCCTACCCTGTTAGGCAGTGACGAGTCCTACGGCGTCTTGGACGGGTTTGTCAACGGGTACGATCAATATCGACCCGGACATGTCATTGCATGGCGCCTTTACGGGCGCTTTACACCGAGCGACACGCCCTATTCGGATCTGTCTACCCTCGGGCGGAAAGCAGACCTGCGGGGATATATAGCCGGTGAGAACATCGCGCGGCACCTGATCAGCGCCCAGGTGGAGTATCGCTGGCAGTTCAGACCCAAGTGGGCCGTGGTGGGATTTGTGGGGGAAGCGGTGCTTTTTGACCCGGGGGACCTGAGTCGGGACAGTTTTTATTCCAGTGCAGGCACGGGGCTGCGTTACCTGTTGAGCGAAGAGCGCAGGCTAAACTTTCGCATCGATTATGCGGTTGGCGAAGACTACTCAGACGGACTTTACGTCGGAATATCGGAAGCCTTTTGACCCCCTCATGGGTGGCCTCTTGATAGCGATTCTTTTTCTGTGAAATATGGTATAATCGGTGCCTTGGAATGCGAGGCCTCTACAGGTGGTGACAAGACCTACCGCAGATTCTTGAGCCTCTCATTTGGTGTACGGAAGGGCGGGCGGTCCGATCCGGGACCGTTTCCCGCATCATGGTCACACAAATCACAGGAGTACCAGGACCATGTCACGATATTTCATCGATTGCCGCAACCATCCGAGCGACACGAAGTGTACCGTCGCCCTTGCGGCGGACACAAAGGAAGAGTTGCTCGAAGCCGTTGTGCAGCACGGAACACAGTGCCACGGCTATAAAGATACACTCGAGTTCAGGGAAATGATCTTGAAGGAGTTCCAAGAGGGGACCCCTCCCATCAAGGCATGAACCACCCGATGCTTCGGTTTTTCCTGATGCTTCTATCGCCCATGCATTTTCATGGATCCGGTTTTTCAGGCAGGCACAGGGGGCTGAGGTGAGGGCAGTCAGTACAAAGGGAGGATCCTCTTTGAGGACAAAGACCAGGGGGGCGTGGCCGAACAGGCCGCGGCCCCCGTTTGGTTTCAGGGCGTTGTGCTTCACCGGCGCGGCCTGCTCAACAACAATATCCCAAGACATGCATGAAGGAGGCACGCAGATGAATCTTCTGGGTTGGATGACCATGGTTGTGATGGCGCAAGCGGCAGGGACAGGGGAGGTGATCCGGCTTCCTCAGCCTGATACCACCGGCGGGGCCACCCTTTCCATGAGTCTTGCTGCCCGTCGTTCGGTTCGCTCCTTTGGCGAAGAACCGCTTACTGTGGCTCAGATCGGCCAGTTGCTCTGGGCTGCCCAGGGCGTGACGGATGCGGTTCGGGGGCTGCGAACGGCCCCGTCGTCCGGCGCGTTGTATCCTTTGGAGACCTTTGTGGTGTTGCCCGAAGGGGTGTATTGGTACAACCCGCAGCGCCATGAGCTGTCTCTGAAGATACCGGGGGACCTGCGACACGCCCTTCAAAAGGCCGCCCTGAACCAGGGGGCCGTGGGCGATGCCCCGGCCGTGTTTGTGTTTGCCGCCGTGTATGAACGGGTGGCAGTCAAATACAAAGGAAGGGCCACCCGCTACGTGGACATGGAGGCCGGGCATGCCTGCCAGAACCTTTTGCTCCAGGCTGCGGCGTTTAACCTGGGGGCCGTTCCTGTGGGGGCTTTTCATGACGACCGCATCGCAGAGATTCTCAAGCTTCCGAAGGAAGCAAGCCCTCTTTATCTCGTGCCCGTCGGGTACCCAAAGCGATAAACGAAACACCGTGGCTTGTGGGGGTGAAAAGCCTCCGGCGGCCCTGCCTGGGGCCAAGTTTTTGAAAAGTTAGACGTAACTATTCAGCTCACACATAAAATGTATTGAACTGCATTTTTTTCTTGACAGGATTTTTGATCAAATTTTTCATTTTGACCTGCGGATCTCTTACTCCGTTATTCCGGTGCTCAGGCCTGGCTATGAGGACCATAATTCATCTTATATGAAGGGCTATACGACCCGGCACCCTCAAATTTTTAAAGCCTGAAATTCGAAAGCTCAGGAGCCAAAATTCCGTTTTCAAAACCTGTGGTATACTATCCTCGTCAAAAAAAGATGAGGAGACAGGGTGAAGATCGAAAGCATTGATATTCAAGCGGCGACAGACAACGCAAGGAAACTGATTCAGCAGGACGAGGACCTCTCGCCCGCAGTTGCAGCTGTGATCGAATTGCTGCTTACAATCATCACCCTTTTGGCGAACCGTCTAAATCTCAATAGCAAAAACAGCAGCAAACCGCCTTCTACCGATCCCAACAGGAAGAAGGAGAAAAAGCAAAACACCGAAGGAAAAAAGCCCGGGGCCAAAATGGCCACGAGGGAAAAACTCTTGAGCCCGTAGACAAGGCAGATCTCGTATTGCCGTTGAAACTCAATATGACCGAACTGCCACCGGGTGACTATCGCCACGTAGGTTACGAGACCCGGCAGGTCATTGATTTGAAGGTTGCTCAATACGTTACTGAGTATCGATCCGAGATTCTTGAGGATGCCTTCGGCAATCGATATGTTGCTCCTTTCCCGAAAGGAGTAGATCGACGCGTCCAATATGGCACGGGTCTCAAGGCTCACGCGATCTATCTTTCCCAGCATCAGCTGGTCCCCTACGAAAGAATCTGCGAGCACTTTCGGGATCAGGCCGGTATCCCAATCAGCGCAGGGTCGATTTTCAACTTCAACAAAGAAGCGTTTAACGCGCTTGAGGCGTTTGAAGAAATCGTCAAAGCCAGATTGTCCGGCTCGTCCGTCTGCCACGCAGATGAAACCGGCATCAACATGAACGGTAGTCGATTTTGGCTGCACTGTCTGTCGAACGATCTTTTCACTTACTTTTACCCGCACGAAAAGCGTGGCAGAGAGGCTATCGATGAAATGGGAATTATCCCAAGCTTCAAAGGCGTGTTGTGCCACGATCACTGGAAACCCTACTTCAATTACGACTGCCTGCACGCATTGTGCAACGCTCATCACTTAAGAGAGCTGGAGCGGGCTTGGGAGCAGGACAGTCAGCAGTGGGCCAAAGACATGAAGTTCTTGCTCCTTGAGATCAACAAGGTTGTGAACGAACACAGCGGCAAGCTTCCATCGGATATTGCCGGGGGCTTTCGAAAGCGCTACCTGAGCATCCTGGAAAAAGGAAATCTCGAATGCCCGCCCCCGGATGAAACGAAAAGGAAGAAGGGACAACGCGGGCGGATGAAACGATCAAAAGCGAGAAACCTTCTCGAACGGATGGAAGACTTCGAGAACGAAACCCTTCGTTTCATGGACGACCCGCTGGTTCCTTTCACTAATAATCAGGGTGAAAACGACATCCGGATGACGAAAGTCCATCAGAAAATTTCTGGGTGCTTCCGAGCTATGGAAGGGGCCAAGATCTTCTGCCGAATACGCAGCTACCTTTCTACATGCAAGAAAAACAACGTGCATGCAAGCGACGCATTGCGCCTGTTGCTTCAGGGTGAATTACCCTCCTTTTTTGAAGCTGATTAACCCCTGTCGGCGAACCTACAGCTGAATAGTTACAGTTAGACAAACAAATTTTAAGCAGGCCTTCCAGGTTCAGCCGAAGTAATTTTGCCTGTTTCGGTAGTAAGAAAGTCTTTTGCGGAGCTTTTTTTCAAAAAAGCGACTCGCCGAAGGATTGTTTTTACCCTGGCCATGGAAGGCTATTTTTTAAGGCTCTTTCCGAAGGGAATGCCCAGCTTTTTCATTTTGTTTCTCAAGGTGCTCGGGTTGACCCCAAGAAGGGCTGCGGCACCGTTGTCTCCTTTGACCCTTCCATGGGTTGCCTCAAGGGCTCTGCGAATCTGGTGGCGGATGGCATCATCCAGGTTGAGGGAGGTCTCCTCGGGAAGGGGCGGGGGCGTTGCAGGAGACGTCGTCTCCGGTGAATCGAGGTCGGGAAATCGCAACGGGGTTCCGGCAGGGGAGGTGATATGAAGGATCAGGGCCCGTTCGATTAGGTTTTCGAGTTCCCGGACGTTGCCGGGCCAGTCGTGGCGGGAAAGGTCCGCCAGGGCCCCGGGGGCCGGTACCGGGACCGGATGGATGTTCATCTCCTTTGCCTTCCGCTCGATGAAGTAGTCCATGAGCTCGGGAAGGTCCACGGGCCTGTCGCGCAGGGCTGGGATATGGATGGGAAAGACATTGAGCCTGAACCAGAGGTCCTGCCGGAACTCCCCGCGGGCAACCATCTCTTCCAGATCCCTGTTGGTGGCTGCGATGATCCGGATGTCCAGGGCAATGGGTGCCGTGCCTCCCACCCGTTCGATCTCGCGGGTTTGCAGGACACGGAGGAGGCGTACCTGGGCCCGGGGCGGCAGCTCGCCGATTTCATCCAGGAAGATGGTTCCCGTGTCAGCCCGCTCAAACCGTCCCCTTTTTTTCTGAAGTGCTCCGGTGAAAGCCCCGCGCTCATGGCCGAAGAGCTCGCTGTCCATGAGTTCGTCAGGAATGGCCCCGCAGTTGACCTTGATAAAGGGCTTGTTCGCACGGGGCGAGGCGCGGTGAATGGCGTTTGCGATGACCTCTTTTCCCACCCCTGTTTCACCCAGCAGGAGCACCTGCGAGGAGAGGGGAGCCACCTGGCGGACCATCTCCGTGACCTCTTTGAGGCCGTGTCGGCTTCCGATGATCTGGTCCCCGGCCAGGTGGTGGAGCTCCCGGGCCAGGTACCGGTTGTCGTCGGCCAGCATTTCCGTGAGCCTGACCACTTCCCGGTGCTTGAGGGTGTTTGAAAAGGCCATGGCAAAGGGGTCGTGCAGGAGGGTCAGGAGCCGGGAGTGTTCGGGCTCGTAGCGGTCAAACCCTTCTGCAAAGATAAAGACCACCCCCAGCCTGACCTCATCCACAATGGGGTGAAGCAGCAGCAGGGAGATCTCCGGCTTGCCCATGGCTTTCCAGACGAGGTTGGCGACCACCTGCTGGTTGGGCACGTTAAGGATAAGGGCCGGGCCGGGGGTCGGTGGGTAATTTTCGATGAACGATATGGCCTCGGGGGTGAGCTTCACCGGGTCAAAGGAGAGGATTCGACCATTGTCGAGGTCGGAGACAACGGCAATGTTCCGGACCTCTTTTTTTTCGGGGTCGTAGGTGTTCATGGCGAGGCCGTTGATGGGCAGGTAGTCCTTGAGGTAGTGAAAGCATCGCTCCAAGGCCGTGTGGATGTCGAGGCTTCCGCAGATCCTGTTGGTGGCCTCCCCAAAAAAGGTCATGTCATATAAATCCATGTGTCTCTCCCCTTATTGCTTCTTTTTCTGTGGCAATACATGTCTTATACGATTCCGTTTTGTCCTTCAAATGCAATGTTGGGATTCGTCAGTATGAAAGGAACCACATCATCTGTTCCATCCTTGATTTCTTGTCACTGTTCAGCTTGCCTTCGGCAGGTCCGCCGGATTTCTTCCGGTTGAAATCAAGCAAATCCCAAATGCCTTTTATCGTGTTTCCAGAAGAATGAAATGGGTCTCTCCAGCAAAACGGTTGCCACATGTCACACACCACGCGCATGCCCTGAAAGCGAATGCATGATGCCTGCCTCCATGCATTCGCCTTAGGGTTTCCAGGTGCCCCCACCTGGTCGCCGGAGGCCTGTTTTTTCCACCCATTTTAATCATAGAGGTTACACTTGACCTGAACCGTGACGTTTCCTTCACCATCCGTTCAAGGTATCGTATCAGGCCTTTTCGTATGCGAGGTGCCATACTTGGCACCCTCAATGTGCCGTATTGGGCATGAAAAAGAAGGTGATGGCGTCAATGCGTTGAATATTCGCGTGAAATAGGTTTTGGCACACTCTGTGGAACATACATCCTTGTGAGGCAGGCGGAAACAGCGCCTCCTAACCCGGATATGTCGTGAGTCGAGTGTATCCGGGCCTGGTTATGAACACGAAAAGGAGCGATGCCAATGGATTCAGCATATCAAAACAGAAAAAGTGCAACAGCGGTGCCGACGGCCCGGGGCCAGGCCTCGGGGTGGGTCACTTTGAGCATTGTCTGTACGGTTCAGTTTTTGACGCCTTTTATGATGTCCGCGGTGGGGGTGGCCCTTCCGGTTCTCGGAGGGGAATTCGGTGCGAGCGGTGTGCAGTTGGGGCTGATAGAGACAGTGTTCATCCTGGCTGTCTCTCTGTTTTTGCTTCCTTGCGGGCGCCTGGGGGACATCTACGGCCGCAGGCGGGTGTTTGCTCTGGGCATCCTCCTGTTTACCTCTGCCACCCTGGCGGCGGCCCTGGCAGATGACGTGGCGCTGTTTATCCTGTTTCGTTTTATCCAGGGCAGCGGCGCCGCCATGATTACGGGCACGAGCCTGGCCATTCTCTCATCGGTGTTTCCGCCGGAGAAAAGGGCCAAGGCCATGGGCGTAGTGGTGGGCTGTGTTTACCTCGGGGTGTCTGCAGGGCCGGTGGTGGGGGGCTTTCTCATCACGCACCTGGGGTGGCGGTGGATCTTTTATGCGGGGGCGGGGGCCGGGAGTGTGGCATGGCTCCTCACCGTTTTAAAGCTTAAGGGAGAATGGGCGGAGGCTGCGGGGACGCGGTTCGATACCCTGGGCAGTTTTTTGTATATGGGGGCTTTGTTCCTGCTGATCGTGGGGGTGGTGAACCAGGCCGCCGGTCCTCGGTTCCAGGCCATGGCAGCCCTGGGTATTGCCGGGTTGGCCCTGTTTTTTTTCTATGAATACAAAAAGGAGACGCCGCTCCTCGATGTCCGCATGCTGCTCTCCCGTCGCGTGTTTGCCTTCAGCAACCTGGCGACCCTCATCAACTATGCCGCGTCTTTTGGGCTTACCTTTTTCTTCAGCCTCTACCTTCAGGTCGTTAAGGGCGTGGCTCCCCACACCGCAGGGCTGATCCTGGTGAGCCAGCCCCTTCTCCAGGCGGCCCTGTCGCCGGTGGCCGGAGCCCTGGCCACACGGGTTCAGACAGCGACCCTTGCCACAACGGGCATGGCCATCTGTGTGGCGGGCCTGGCCCTTGCCTCCACCGTGGACGGCGGCACCGGGTTCGGACGGATCGTAACGGTCCTTGCTGTCATGGGGGTGGGGTTTGCCCTGTTTTCCACACCCAACATGCTGACGGTCATGGGGAGCGTGGAGCCCGTACATTACGGCCTGGCATCGAGCCTGGTCTCCACCATGCGCACCCTGGGCATGCTCGTGAGCATGACGATTGCCACCCTGGTTGTCTCAGGGCATCTGGGAGATAAAGCCGTCGAGCAGGCCACCCGGGAGTCGTTCCTGGTTGCCATGCACGATGCGTTTCTGGTGTTCGCAGCCTTGAGCATCCTGGGGATCCTCCTTTCCATGGCACGAATGAACAGCCCTGCACACTGTGCTGTCGAAACCCCTTCGGCGTGATGGCGCGGTTACATATCGATGGTGATGCCCGCATAAAAGGTGTTGCACGTCCCGCCGAAGCTGTAGTCGGGGTTGACGCCCGTGGGCTCGGTTTTCGTGACCTCCCGGTCGTCGAGGATCTGGTGCTGGTAGGCGGCGTAAAAATTGATGTCCCGTTTCATGCGGCCGAAGCTTGGAAGGCGGTAGCTTGTTCCCACGGAGAGGATGTGCTTGTCGTTGTCGAGGAAGTTGATGGTGTCGGTGAGGCCTTCGTCCGGGATAAAGCTGGGCTCGAAACAGTAGCCTCCTTGAATCGCCAGCCGCCGGGTGAGGCGGTATTCGATGCCCAGTTTGGGAACGACAATGTCGTCCAGCTCGGGGAGCACGTCCCCGAAGTTCTCTTCGTGGTTGAGGGAGACTTCGAACCCGGACCACTTCTGGAACTCCGCCTCAAGGGAGACCATGAGCCTGTCGTTGAAGGCGTAGGAGGTGCCGAAGGTGTAGATGTCCGGTTGGAAGTAATCCAGCAGGGCCAGCCTCAGGTTGAGAAGGACATTGCCCGTTTCAAGGACGGCCACGGTCTGCAGCGGGGAGATGTCGAGCTTTGACTTCTGCCTGTAAGAAAAACCGAACTCCAGCCCCTCAAGGGCGTCGAATTTTTTTCCGGGGCTGATGTAGAAACCGGCCACCACCGTGGGTTTTAGGGAGATGTCCATGATGGCGTTGTCCACGGGGATCTGCTCATCCTCAGTGATCTGGAGGTCGGACAGGTCGATGGTGCCGGAACCGCCGAAGGAGATGTTGAGCCCCAGGCCCAGGCCAAAGAGGTCCTCCATGAACCCGAACCCCGCCCCGGTCATAATCAACGCCCGCTGGGCTTCCCGTCCGTACCGCATGAAGTTGTGGGTGCGCGGGTCGATGTCGTTGATCTTGACCACGGTGAGATCATTGTTGATGCCCATGGAGAGTCCCATGCGGGCCGACGAGATGCATTCCGGCATTTCATAGATGATGTTGAGGTCCATGGCCATGCCCAAGACATAGGTCCCGAAGTCAAGGTCGTCGGCACCGTGGGTGGGCAGGGGGCTTCCGGTGTCCGGGTCGAAGCGGTTGATATCGAGGTCAAAGGAGGGCACCGCGTGGAGGTAGTTCACCGAGATCTGGTTGATGCCGCTTTTTTCACCGGTCTCGGCGGCTTGTTCGATGCGGGCGAGGGTTCGCCCCAAACCGGACATGTTGTAATAGACCGCGGACCAGTCGTCCACATGGGCGGTCATGGCGTTGCCCATGGCCATGCCCCGTGGGGAAAAACCGTACGTGGTGCCGAAGCTGCTCCCAAAGGCGGACCGGCTGAAGGTGATCATCAACAAAATCGTTCCCATGCATGCAAGCAGTTTTTTCATTGTCGCTCCAGAGTCGTTGTAAGGGTGGGGTGGAATTAAAAAGCAAGAGCATGCCTCCGGTGGCCGTGCCGGGGGCCAAACTTTTGCCAATTTAGATGCCTTGGGTTTGACAAACAGGTTTTGATAACGGTTTTGGCTTGTTTGAAAGCAGAAGATAATAAAGATGTTACGGCAAAGTATCCTGCTGCTTCGAGGTGTGTGGATCAGCCCGCGCAAACCATCCGCTTTTTCCCCAATACTTGCTCTTATTCGTTTACCTGAAGGCCGTACTTTTCATAGACATCCCACAGGAGCGTGACGTCCCGGGCCAGGTCCACGGCATGGGCCAGGTCGCCTAAAAGGGAGGCCAGGGTGGACCAGAGGGGGGTGTGTTCCGTGATGACGGGTTTGCCCAGGAAGGCGTACAGGTCGGTGAGGATCTGTTCCCAGCCCGAGGGGATGGTGACATCGTCCACAAGGCACTCCACCAGCCCCTTTTCCTTGAGCAGGTCGGCAAGGATCACCAGAAAGGCGTGGTAGGTTGTTCCGGTGTCGTCGTCCAAAATGGCGTGGATCTCGGGGAGCCTGTGTTTGAGGAGGTTGTAGAGATCGTCGAATCCTTCGTCGCCCTGGTGGATCCATTGGCCCCTTTCGGCATCGTAGCGTGAAAACAGGCGACCCAGGGCGTAGAGGGTCCCGGCAAGCTCGAAGCTGTCGCAGGGGGTGGGCTTTGCCATGACGGAGTCAAGGAGCCCCAGAAGGTTGCCGGTGATGCTGTGGGGGCTGCCGGGGTGGAGGATCCCTTCCAGCAGGTGGACGGTGTCGTAGAGTTCATCCCAGTCCGCGTCGGTGAGTTTGTCGTCCGGGTAGTCGGCCAGGCCCCGGCCCTCCTCTTCCTCTGTTTCGTCTTCCCCCACAATGAGGTCGATGCCCCAGTCCAGAAGAAAGTCCTCTTCCCGCAGGTGGGTCGGGGCGTCTAAGTCCCCCTGGGCAAAGAGCCAGGACGGAAAGACGATGGGGACGTTTTTGGTTTCGTTTAATGCCGTGGCCGGTGCCTTGGTCATGCGGACGGCGCTGACGATCTGCTCCAGGCCGAACAGGATATCCCGCCTCGGACCCCATCGCTCGCAGGCGGCGTTTGTTTCGTCGGCGCAGGCGGGAGAGGAGGCGTCGTCAAAGGCGGGATCGCCCAGGCGTTGGAAAAAGGCAAAAAGTCCGGTGAGGAGGCGAGAGCGGGCAGGTCCGTTTTCCAGGTCGTACTCCGTCATCCTGGCAAGGAGCCCGTCGCACCGCAGAGGCGTGCCGTCCGGGGTTATCTCTCCGTAAGGATCACTGTCCGTGAGCAGGGTGATAAGGGTTTGAACCTTTGCCGGGCGGTAGTACCCGCGCTCTTCTTCGCTTCCGTACCATGTGGCCATGGTCTGATCGTCGTAAAAGCCCGCACTGGGATAAAGAAAATCACGGCCTTCAATAAGTCGCGGTTTCCAGCATTCACGCGGCCACTGGCCGGCGTCTTTCTGGTAGTAGAACAGGGGTTTCAGAAGGTAGGCCATCATGTCGAAGAAGGAGAGCATCCCGCCCCGCGTGGACTCGTAGCCCACCTCGGTGTGGCGGTGCAGGCTGCCCCACAGGGCTTGGAGGATCACCAGCACCGCGTTGCGGTTTTGCCAGATCTCGTCGCCCACCTCGAATTCACGGGAGCCCACCAGGGCGTCGGTGACCGGGTTGCCCTCCGCGTCGGTGCCGTGGCAGATCAGGGGCGCCCGGGGAAAGCCCATGCGGTAGATAACCGGTGAGTTGTGGGGAAAGATGGCGTTGAAAGCCACGCCGCAGTCGATGGTGTCGTTGTAGACCGACTCTTCGGTGACGGCGATGCTCCCGATGAGCCCCTCGCTGATCACCCGGATGCACATGCGGTAGTCACCGGGCAGCTCGGATGGGCCGTGGGCTCGTTTTTTTGCCCACACCTGGTTGCCCAGGTATTTGCGACCGTTCATGAACCCTGTGTACCCGTTGGCCTCCATCACCTGGAAGATAAAGGCTGCTTCAGACCCCAGGACGGTGACGTGAATGGGCATGACCAGCACGAATTTTCGCTCGGCAAAAAAGAACTGGTAGTTCCGGAAGAGGGCCTCTTCATGGCTGGCACACTCCCGCACGGGGTCGTTGTCGCCGATGAGCTCGTTAACGATGAGGGACCCCGCCTCCTCTCCTGATTGCACCTCGGGCATGGCAAGGTTCCCCGATGCGTCGTAGCCCACGGTGTAGTAGGTGCCGCCCAGTTTCCCCAGGTAGTAGTCGGAACGCCACGCATTCTTGTAGTGCTCCATGCGGTGGATGTAGCCGGTGATAGTGGATGAGGCGCCCCCGAAAAAATCGATGACGCCTTGTCCCGATACATCGGTGATGTCAATGCGGCCGATGCCGGGGTCAGGGCTGGCCCCGAGGATTTCGATGCCGGTTCCAAAGGGGCGGACCGTGAGCCCTTGGCCACGCAGCCGGTCCAGGATCATGTTGGCGGTCCAGGTCCGGGAGGGGTTTTCAAAGGAAACGGGCACGGGCGGGCCGCTGTCCACGGCTATGGAGACGGTGGCGTCCCCGGAGACCCGAAATGCTTCCACGGCCACGTCGACGTCGTCTAAAAGCCCCGCGCCATGTTTAAAGAACGCCCCCAGGGGGTTGTAAGCTGCGTTGTCTATATGGATGGGCCCGCAGTCGCTGACAATATGAAGGTATTCCCCGCCCCCCTCGTCGAGGGGAAAGCAGACGGCTTCGCCAAAGGCCTCGTTGATCATGGAGACGATGTCGTCCCGGAAGTATTTCTGGTTTTTATCAAAGTCTATGGTGGCCCTGCGGTCGGGGCCCAGCAGGATCTCCAGCTTTCTTCCTGTCCAGATGCTGTTGTCGATTCCATCTTTCAGGTCGATGTCCGAGCTGAAGAGGGCGTGGGTGGGGACACCGTACTGTACGGCAAGGCTTGCCTGCTCTTCCATGGCCTGGCCTTCAAACTGGGCGGGGTAGAGGTACTCCCAGGTGGCCGGGTCTGCAGAGGGCTTGTGGATCCAGGCATACACGAGGCCCCCGGGGGTGTGAGTGACCTGCCAGGTTCGGTTGTGGAAGGTGACGGTTTGCGGGGTCTCGGGGGCATAGTAGTAGGGGCCTTCCGCGTGCCACGCCGCGCGAACCGAGGCGCTCATGGTGTTGAGGGCGATGTTGTCGTCTTCCACCCCGGTGGCACCATAGGGGCGATAGCCGTTGAGTACCGGGGTGCCGTCTTCCTCCAGCCTGGGCCTGCCCCCTTGTGGAGAGCCCATGTCCCCCGGGGTGCCCGCCACCATGAGGCCGATGGGGTAGTTCTGGTCGTAGCGAAAACGGTAGTCATCCATCTCCGGGCCGTCCGCGCAAAAGGGTGCACGGCCTCGAAACATGTAGTTGTAATCCTTGGATTGCAGGGCGATGTCGTACATGCCCATGCCCAGGGTTTTGTGGGTGGTCATGGCAAAGAGGGTGTCGTTGACGGTGAGGGTGCCGCACCCTTTCCCGTGACCGTGGTCGAAGTTGGGGTTGCCGCTGTCCGTTATTTCCCCAGTCTTGCCCCCGTCGTTGTATCCGGTGTGGGCCCCTAACGCCGCGAAGAACATCAGGTTTTCAAGGAACGAGGTGTGGAAGGCCTCGGGGTCGGTGATGCGGTCCCTGCCCCAGAGGTCGTATCGCAGCATGTCGTAGAGAGACTCCTCAATGCGGGCGTTCGGGATGTCCCACTGCATGGCGTGGAGGTTTTGGGAGAGGATCCCAAGGGGGTAGGGGGTGTTGCCGAAGAGATCGGAAATCATGCCCATCTCCCTGTCGGCTCGCAGGAAATACTGCATGAGGTAGGGAAACACCTCCCGCAGGCCAATGCCGAGTTCCGCATCGGAGTAGATCTCCCCGTCATGCCTGTGGTATGTGGCGTCGGCCTCGTACACCTCACCTCCAAGGGTGAGGCGATCCTCCATGCCGCAGAGGAGGTTCCGGATCATTCGGGGGGTGTCGATGCCCAAATCAAAGATCTCCCCCAACCCGTTGATCATTTGATGGATCGAAAGGCGTGCCTGCTCATCACCCATAACCTCGTCAAGGCCTTTTAGCAGGGCATGGACCCCGGCCACGACATTGCCCATCCCCATGTTTTCGTGGACCATGGGGTCGATTTCCCGGCAGTTGAGAAGGGTGCCGTCGGCATTCTTCCACATGGGGTAGTCGGACCGGATGAGGAGCTTTCCCATGATCTGCGAAAAATCATGGAAGTCCTCGTCGAAGTCCGGGTCGGTGATGGTGTCGACCATGTCCCGGAGGTCGTCGAGGAACTCTTCCGGGGTGTCGGTATCCCGCCAGTAGCCCAGGATGCTGGCGAATATCTGGTTGGTATACCCTTCGTCCCGGAGGGGAACGTCCGTGGCAAGATCGTCCAGATAACCGTAAAAGGCCCGCGTGTAATCGGTGGCTTCCGCTCCCGAATAAAAGGTCTCCAGCCCTTGGACGGTCCTGTGGTCGGGGGAGGGGGCTATGAGGACGCCCAAGAGGCCCCGGGTGTCTTTGCCGCACATGTCGGGCATGAGGGTCGGGTTCACGGTCATGAGGTCGTCGACCCCTGAGGCAAAGATGACGAAGGCCTCGGGGTTGTCGTTCACCGTGTCGGCAAAGAGTTCGTTGACCATCTCTCCGTCGATGGCATCCCATGCCTCTTCAAGGGCGCCTTCGCCTTCGAAAATGTCCATGAGGGTAAAGCCGGAGGCCTCGTTCTTCTGGATGTTTACCCCTTCCATTTCGTCTTCGGAGCCGCAGCCCGTGGCCCACAGGACAATCAGGGCCCCTGCCACGGCAAACCATCGGTTCGTTCGCATGGGGATGGTTCCTTATGGCTTTGTGTTTGTTTGTAAGAACGATGTTCTCTGTATGAATAATTCGTTCGCGGAAGGCGGGAAGTTACAAACATTCAGGCGGGGTGGAACATTTTCGGGATGGGAGAGGCGGGGGAAAGGGTACGACTCAGCCCATGCCTCCGGCAGCACTGCCGGAGGCTAAGCTTTTAAAAAATCATAAACAGGTCTTGATAGCCCTTCTTGAATGGCGTTTGGACTTTGGTTACCGTTTGGGCCGCGATCTTCAAAAAAAACGAGAAAGATCGACCTAAACGGAGCGCCGCACTCCGGTGCGGCTTTTTAGTCCGTCGTTACCTGTGCCGCACAGGAGTGCGGCGCTCCAGAAGATAAAGGGGAGCGGGGGGATGCAAATACGCAGATAGCCCAAACGCATCCACAATCTGCTGTCAAGGTGGTTAGCCTTGCCGCCAGGGCCAACGCATTTAGATTTTGCCTCCGGTGGCCCTGCCGGGGGCAAAACTTTTGGAACGTTTGACAAAGAGGCTTCGTTTTTTTGGTGTGCACAGCGACCTTGCATAGCCCATCTTATTTTTACGTTTATCCCGGAAAGTTTTTGCGGAGCTTTTTTCAAAAAGCGACCCGCCGGAGCCATTGCGCTTTGGCCTGAGGAACGAAGGGCAAAGCGCAATGGCAACATGCTTTCGAGGTGGCTCACCTCGTCCTTTATTAGTGAAAGGCGTTGGGGTCGGCCACCACGTGGTACCTGGGGTCATCGATTTTTTCCAGGATAATGGACCGGTATTTATCGTCGGCTTTGTTGAGGAGCTTTTTGCAGTCCGTGCTCAGGTGTTTGAGCCGGACCTGTTTACCCGCCTTGTGGTATTTTTCAACGATGCCGGAGATGGCCTCGATGCCGGAGTAGTCCGATACCCGGGATTCGACGAAATCGATCTCCACCTGGTCGGGGTCGTTTTTAACGTCGAACTTGGAGACGAACATTTTGGTGGAACCGAAGAAGAGGGGGCCCCAGATTTCATACACCTTGGTGCCGTCTTCTTTTATTCGCTTGCGGGCACGGATCCTCAGGGCGCTTTCCCAGGAGAAGACCAGGGCGGACATGATGATGCCCACAAAGACGGCCACGGCCAGGTCGAACACCACGGTGAGTACGGACACCGAGATGAGCACCAGGGCATCTGATTTGGGGATTTTGTGCATGATGCGAAGGCTTGACCAGGCAAAGGTGCCGATGACCACCATGAACATGATGCCGGTAAGGGCCGCAATGGGGACCTGCTCGATGTAGGCCGACCCGAAGAGGATGAAACAGAGCAGGGCAAGGGCGGCGGTGATGCCGGAGAGGCGACCCCTGCCGCCTGCATTGACGTTGATGATGGACTGGCCGATCATGGCGCATCCCCCCATGCCCCCGAACAGGGCGGTGACGATGTTTGCCGCGCCCTGGGCCACGCATTCGCGGTTGCTGTTGCCACGGCTTTCGGTGATTTCGTCCAGGAGGTTGAGGGTGAGAAGGGATTCGATGAGACCGATGCCTGCCAGGATGACGGCATAGGGGAGAATAAACTTAAGGGTCTCCATGTTCCGGGGGATGAGGGTAAAGAGCTGGGCCTGGAAAACGGGAAGCCCTCCTTTGAGGCCTTCGCCTCCGCCGTCGCGGATAAACGAGCCCACGGTTGGCACGTCCAGGCCCAGGGAGACGGTGACCGCGGTGATCACCAGGATGGCGGTGAGGGCCGCCGGGATTTTTCGGGTGAGCTTGGGCAGGAGGATCATGATGCCCATGGTGGCAAGCACCAGGGAGACCATGGTGATGAGGTCCTGGCCCTGCATCCACTGGGAGACACCTGCGTCAACGGTCTTGAACATGTTGAGCTGGGAGAGGAAAATCACGATGGCCAGGCCGTTGACAAAGCCCAGCATGACCGGATGGGGAATGAGGCGGATGAATTTTCCCAGTTTAAAGGTCCCGGCCGCCACCTGAATCAGGCCCATGAGGATGACCGTGGCAAAGAGGTAGTTCAGCCCCATGTTGGCCACGGGGTGTGCCATGGCAAGACCCAGGGCGTTGCCCTCCCGGACAAGGGAGACCATGACCACGGCCAGGGCGCCGGTGGCCCCTGAGATCATGCCCGGCCGACCGCCAAAAATGGAGGTGACAAGGCCCACCATAAAGGCGGCATAGAGCCCCACCAGGGGATCGACTCCGGCCACAAAGGAAAAAGCCACCGCCTCGGGCACCAGGGCCAGGGCCACGGTGAGTCCGGAGGTGACATCGTTTTTTACGCTGCTCGTGCTTCGTTTGATCAGGTCAACCATCAATCTCTCTTTCGCTTCTGCGCATCAGTGCCACAGGGGTACAACAAAACGGGCATGGCCTTCGCAATGAGGACCATGCCCGTGGCGATCGTTCATTTTTGGGAAAAGAGCTTGGTTAAATAGGGGGTGTGGGGAGAAAAATCAAGGGAAAAGAGGATTGGGAATGATGAAATATCGGCGGGTTTTTAACATGTCGAAATTCTTGGCATTCAAACGATAAATTTTGCTGATGGTTCTCTTCAGCCTTCGCGGAGCGTTCACCTTCCGGGGCCGGTGCCTGCCCCGGAGACATCGATGCCTGCATCGGCCATTTTACCAAGCATACGCCGGACGTGGGGGCCGTGCCAGTAAAGCCGTTTGCAGGAGGGACAGGTGGAAAAGGCGGAGACGTACCTGCGGGTTTCCGCCTTGAGACGGTGGGAGACGATCTCTTTCTCCACGGGCTTAAGGGGGCAATTGCAGAGAAAGCAGCGTGAGAAAAAATCGTAGGGTGGGGTCAGGCCAAAGACGGTGAGAACTTCCTTGAGCTGCAAGTAAGGATCAGTTGCCCGGATGAAGCGTCCAAAAAGGATGTTTTTGCGTTTCAGCAGCCCCAGGTCCCGGGTGAGGAGGATGAGGCGTTCGGCCTCGCAGCGGGCGGCAAGGTCGGAATCCGTTGTTCCGCGGACATGCAGGGCATCCGCGCCCACGGCACGCAGGAGGCCTGCGAGCCGTCCCACGTTGTCGTCCACGAGAAAGCGGACGTTGTCCCAGACCTCGTGCCGTAATTGGCTTGGTCGGGTGACGTCTAAGGGCGGTTCAACAGGGTGAACGTCCACGCGGCAGTCATGTACCGGCACATGGTGGAACCCCACCTCCAGCCCGTCCACAAGAAGACGGCCCACCTCGGTGTGAGGCAGGCCAAGGGCTTCCAGGGTGTCCTTGAGGGAGGCCCGTCTGTCCCGCATCAGGCGAAGGTCCGCCGTGTTGTTCCTGCGCGTGAGGAACCAGCCGATCTCTCCATGGACAATCAGATGGATTTCAAAAGGAGTCATCATGGATGCTATGGCGTGAGTTTACGGATTACCGCCTCGTGTTCGGGCCACTGGGAAAGAAGGTCGTCTCGTTCGGCCATTTCAAAGTCCTCGAACTCGAAACCGGGGTGGGTGGTGCAGCCCACCAGGGCGTGGCCTTCCCCCTCAAGGGATGCGCCGAACCAGCAGCCTGCCTTGACAAGGGCCTGGAATGTTTCGCCCCGTGCAATGTCGGCACCTAAGCGAATGTCTTCCAGGGTTCCTTCGGGGTGGATGACATGGACGGTGAGGGTCGTGCCTTCGTAGAAGTGCCAGAGCTCGTCGGCCTTGATGCGGTGCATGCGGGAGATGTCCCTGCCTTCCAGGAGAAAGTAGATGGCGGCCCCTGTGCTGCGCCGCCCCGGAAAGGAGGCGTCTTCGTCCATGGCGTCGAAGAAGAGGTCCGATTTGTAGGTCTCCCGGTAGTACCCGCCTTCGGGGTGAGGGACGAGATCCAGGGCGTCAATGAGTTCGTGAACGCGTGATTCCATGCAGGGCTCCTTATACGGCAAGGTATGGCGAGGCGCCCGGGAAGACGGCAATTGGCAAGGGCGATGCGGGGCCTCATGGTTTGCTACGCCCGTATGGTTATACTCTTTGGGCAGCCCGGGGTTCAACCGCAAACTACAGGCAGGGGAAAGGGGCCATGGGGGTATATGCAGGGACAGCCCATCACGTGGAATGGATTCGATGGTCAACGTCGGGCTCAAAAGCAAGCCTCCGGCGGCAAGGTGCGGGCACCTTGAAACCCTGAGGCGAATGCATGGAGGTAGCCATTCTACCTGCGTTATCGGGGCATTCGCGTGATGTGTAACATCTGGCAATCGTCTTTGCAGGAGAAGCCCATTTCATTCTTCTAAAAACACGCTGAAGAATTTTTGGGATTCGCTTGACTTTAACCGGAATAACTCCGGCGGAAAGGGTTGTGAAACCACGATAGCGAAAACACCTCGAAATCAGGTTGCGAATGCGCCTTTTATTATGATTGGCCTGAATCTGTTTTTAAAACCTGTTTGTTAAACTTTTTAAAAGTTTAGCCCCCGGCAGGGCCGCCGGAGGCCCCTTTTTCAAGGTTGATCTTTTGCATGGCATTGCCCGCAGGTGATGGGGCCGGATTTTACGGAGAGGTGGCAGCCCTTGCACCGGTTGTGAAAGGCGGCTTCTGTTTTGGGGACGCCTTTGGCCGCGTCATCATGGCATTCCCGGCAGGCCGTCTCTTCCGAGCTTTCGTCCGGGAGGAGCATTCCCTCGTCATCAAAGAGGTGGTGGCAGAGGGCGCAGGACTCTTCCTGGTCGGCGGCTTCATTGTGGGTGTCGTGATCGAACCGGGAGAGGGGACGGGTGCGGGGGGCGTCCACGCTCTCTTCCAGGACGGAGGAAAAGGCTGCGCCGGTAAGGGCAAGGGCCAGGGCGAGTGCCAGAAGGCAGGGGGTGAGAAGTCGGGTCATCGTCAGATCTCCATGGTTTCGTAGATGATGTCGCTGAGGAACTTGATCTTCATGTCGATGCCGAAGTGGTGGATGATGTCCTCAAGGCCTCCGTGGCAGTTGTGGCAGGGGGTGATGACGGTGTCGGCCCCTTTGGCTTTGGCCTCCATAAGCTGCTCGGCCTTGGCCCGGTTGCCCAGGACCCGTTCGTTTTTGAAGTTGGGGCCGCAGTTGATCACCCCGCCGCCTGCGCCGCAACAGAAGTTGTGCTCCCGGTTGGGTTCCATCTCGATGAGGGTGGTGCAGCACATGCGGGTGACCTCCCGGGCCAGCTCATGGAGCCCTCTGCCCCGCACGATGTTGCAGGGGTCGTGGAAGGTCACGGGAGTGTCGAGTTTCTTTTTGATGGTGATTCGTTTTTCGGTGAGGATCTCGTGGTAGAACTCCACGGCGTGCACCACCGGGACCGGCGGGGTTTTCCAGCCGAGGTACCGGTTTCCGGTGTCGTAGACGCTGCGGAAGGCGTGGCCGCATTCGCCCATGACGATGCGGTTGACCTTGAGGCGCATGGCCGTGTCGAAGTGGGCTTTTTTAAGCCTGCCCATCATCTCGTAATCCCCTGTGTACATGCACATGTCGCTGTTGTCCCAGCCCCGGGTGCCCGGATAGGTCCAGCTGATGCCCGCTCTGTCCATGATCACCGCGGCCTGGTAGATGAGCTGGGCGCGGAATTTGGGCTCCGGGCCGATGACCGAGTACATGATCTCCGCCCCTTCGCGCTCCACGGGGATGGTGAGGTCGGGCAGCTCTTCCCTTGCTTCCTCTTCCTGCCAGTAGAGGCTGTCCAGCCACTCGTCGTTTTTGATCCACATCTGGTTGAAGGTGGCGGAGTGGCTGTTGGCCGTGTCCTGAATGTAGTGGGGCACCACCCCGCAGAGAAAGCAGATGCGCCGGACCATGGCGATGAGGTAGGCGATGTCCACCCCTAAGGGGCAGTAGAGGGTGCACCTGCGACAGAGGTTGCAGTGGGTGAAGGCCACGATGGCCGCTTCTTTCAGGATTTCGGGCGTGATGCGCCTGCTTCGGGTCAGGGCTAGCAGGCTTTTTTTGACTTTGCCCGCCGGTGAGTAGGCTGGGTCTTTGTCTCGGGAAAGGTAGTAGTGGCAGCTTTCGCTGCAGAGCCCGCAGTGGACGCAGGTGGAGAGGTAGGCGTCCAGGCGAGGGCTCGCCTCCTTGTGGATGACGGTGCGGATGATTTCTTTGACCCTCTTTTCATCAAATCGGGCCAACCCGGCTTCAATGCCGTCGTCCATGATAGCCAACAGGCGTTGGGTCGTCTCGGTCATGTTACCAGTCCTTTGCCATGCGCACCCCGCCGAACTCGGATCCGGCGTAGCCGCGGGTGATGAGCATGTAGAAGATGTGGCTCAGTCGGGTGAAGGGGATGGCGGCGATGATGAGGTTGCCTGCCGTCATGTGGATGAGGGAGGCCCAGAGGAATCCCGGCCATTGAAATCGGGCCCAGAGGCCGGAGAGCACCAGGGCGATCAGTGAGGCCAGGAGCATGTGGTCCGCAGGGGTGGTGATGTAACGCACCGCACGCAGGAACAGGCGTCGGCCCAGGAAGAAGAGCAGGGCGCACAGGGCGATGACGGCCAACACGTCTGCCACGGCCTCCGGGTAGCGGGGCAGCCGGAAAAAGCTGCTGTCCGACAGGAGCACCCCGTGGGCCGAGTAAAAAAAGGGCAGGGTGAGGATGGCCATGTGAAAGGCGGTGGTGGCCACGGTCATCACCGGGTGCGTGCGTGTGGTCCGGCTGACGTAGGGGATAAGGTGAAAGAGGATGGAACGCCCGGCGTATTTCCATGAGTAAAAGGCGAAGAACGCCCTGTCCTTTTGCGCGGCGCGCTTGAAAAAAAGGATGAGCTTCAGTGCGGTTCCGATAAGGCAGACCGTGAGCGCCGCCTGGAATCCGATGCCGGTCATGAAAGCGTAGAGGGTGTAGTGCATGGCGATCACTCCGATTTTATGTAAGGACGATGAACTCCCGTGTGTAGCGATACTCGGGGCCTTGTTTTTCAATGCCGCAGATCATCAGGTGCTTGCTGTCCGGGGTAAAGGCGGGGGGGGCCATCCAGATGTAGGGACGCTTGACCTCCATGCCGTCTAAGATAACGGAATAGACCTCGCCCCGTTTGACCTTGGCGGCCACATGGTTTCCGTGGTGGCTGAAGATGGGGTCCCATGCCGTGTCGAACCCATTGCCCATGGGGTGGTCGTCCACCAGGATGACGGCTTTACCGCGGTGGTGGCCGCAGCATCCCAAGCGGGTTCCACAGGGGCTGAACACGGGTTTGGCGAGGTATCCGTCCACCTTGGTTTTCCAAGGGGTGCCGTCCAGGACCACGGCCCATTTGCCGAAGTCCGGGGCAATGATGGCGGCAATGCGGTCCCCTGCCGGGGAGAGGGCCACCTCCCATAACTGAAAATAGGTCTCCGGCCATGCTTGCTCCCCGTCACAGGCCAGGATCCATCCTTCAGGGCTTTTCACCGGTGCCCACACCATGGTTCCTTCCGGGTGGACCACTGGGGCCCAGACCGAAGGCCAGGTTTCTCCCCAGCACTGGTCGTTGACGCAGATGGTGTAGTCGTACTGGTTGAGGCGTACATCCACGGCGCTCAGGGCTCCGTCTGCAGAGAGGACCGGGTTGAAGGCCCCAACGTAGCGACCGGCCCAGGCGCCCTGGTCCGTTGCCAGGGTGAAGCACCCGGAGAGAAAAGTTTCCAGGTCGCCTTCGGCAATGGGGGCGGTCTGCACCACGGCGGCGGACCGTGAGCCTGTTTCGGCAAGGGTGAGGGAAAAGGTGTTCTCGTAGGATTCCGGCCAGGGGGTGTCGTCCACGACCGGGGTGTAGCGTCGTTGGGCCTGGGTTTCACAGGCCGTTGTGTCCTGGTCGGTGACCGAAAGGTTCCAGGCGATTTCCGCGGTGAGCTGCCAGGGGGTTGAAGCGGCAACGGCGGTCCAGCCCTCGTCGCCCTGGCAGAGGTAGGCAAAGTCGCGGTTTCCCATGGGCCTCAGGTCGGTGATGGAGACAAAGGGTTCTGAGATGTCGGGTTCGCTTTTGTCGATGCTTAAGGTGTAGAGGCAGCATTCCTCAGGTTCGGTGCGCATGGGAATGGCAAGTCGGGTGCCGTCTCTGGAAGCAACGGCTCTCCAGAAGGGAAACCGATCCGGCGGTGTGTCGGCGGGGCGGGGAATAAGGCAACTGAGGGAATCGGCGGGACTGTCGAAGGCGTCTGGTGTGACTCCACGGGGTGTTGACATCAACGTGCTCCTTTCCAAAGGGGTGGTCAGGAATCGCAGGAGAGCAGGGCTCGGGAAAACAGTGAAGGTTGCATGGTTTTTCCTCGGCCCCGACAAACACGGGTCGCAGTCATGGTGTTGTGGTACCGGTGGGCTCGTTGTTTTTAAATATCATACATTTTTAGATTAAAAATTCAACACTTGTTGCTTTAAAAAAGTAGAAAAAGAAGACTCGCTTCCTCTGTGAAAACGGGCAAGACACAACAGGATAGTGGGTTTTGACGTTTCTTTGTCATGTCCAACGGGCGGGGAACTTTATGAATGGCCAATGGTGCGGGTTTTCCTTGTGGAAGAGTACTGTTTCTTTTTGTCTTGTTCGCGAACATTGTTTGTGTAATAGATTTAGTGTTTGTTGTGTGGTGCCTCTGTTCTGAGTTAGCTCGTTACCTATTCCCCATTTCCGGAGATAACCATGGCTTTCATCCTACGATTCGGAGTGTTGTTTTTGATGTCCCTGGCAGTGGCTGCCTGTGGAAGCAGCGGCGGGTCTTCGGGGACATCGGATCCCGTCGGGAGTTCTGACGAGGTGTCCCTGGAGTCACCGATCCATGGTGCCACGCTTCTCAATAAAGAGTTTTCCCTTGCCTGGAGTCCCAGCAAAACCAAAGGGGAGTCCCGGTGGGGGGTTACGGTATCTACGGAGGTGGACGGAATCAAACAGACCGTGATGACCCTGTCCACAACGGCTCAGTCCTATCGCCCGCTCCAGCTGTCCGACAACACGACCTACACGTGGAAAGTGGAAGCACTCAACGACGATGGGGAGAGCCTTGCCGCTTCCAAGGAGTGGTCGTTTCATACCTTTCCTACCCGGATGCTTCCCTTTGACGGTGCCCTGGACCGCCACAGCTCCCCCGACGGGTTCACGGCCTTTGAAGGTGCCGTCTACTTTTCTGCCTACTCACCGGCGTATGGCCGGGAGCTGTGGCGTAAACAGGGCAATGCTCCGGCTGAGCAGGTGGCGGACATCCATGCCGGGGACAAGGGCAGTTTGCCCATGGAACTCACGGTGTGTGGCCCGTGCCTCTATTTTTCCGCCGATGACGGCACACACGGCAGGGCGCTGTGGGTGATGAGGGCCGGTCAGGCGCCCCGGTTGGCAGGGCCGGAAGCGCCCGCCCCCGGCAGTGAGGACGACGATGACGAGCCGGTTCCTGGCCGTGTCCCCACTTACCTTACGGCCGTGGGGGAGGCCCTCTATTTTGCTGCCAACGGCACCGTGGAAGAAGAGGTCACCCTGTGGCGGCAGGGAGATGATGCAAGTGCTGCCGAGGAAGTGACTCGGGCCGAAGGGGAGGGGGCGCTGCAGAACCCCGAGTTCGGTACGGCGTACAACGGTCGCCTCTATGTTTCCGCGTTCACCTCCGATGCCGGGCGAGAGCTCTGGCGGGTGGAGGGCACCAACGCCGTTTTGCTGGACATCAACCCCGGAGACGCCTCCGGGAGCCCCAAGGAAATGGTGGTGTATGGGAGCTGCCTGTATTTTCGAGCCTCCCTGGCCGGACATGGGTCGGAGTTGTGGGTGGTGGACGGGGACGCCGGGCCCGCCCTGCTCAAAGAGATCGCTCCGGGGGGAGCTTCCGGTGCGCCCGGCGGGTTTGCCGTGGCCGGTGACACCCTCTTTTTCGCCGCTGACACCATGGAACATGGCCGGGAACTCTGGCGGAGTGACGGCACCGGTGAAGGCACGGTCTGCGTGAAGAACATCTTGACGGAGCCGTCCCTGGGGAGCCAGCCCGCCCAACTTGCCGGGTCAAACGGCGTGCTCTATTTCAAGGCACAAACCCAAGGAGAAGGATTTGAACTCTGGAAGAGCGACGGCACCGAAGAGGGCACCGTCCTTGTCCGGGATATCCGGTCCGGAGAGGCAGGCAGCGGCATCGGCCCCATGGTTCCCTTTGGTGGCGGGGTGATGTTTCCCGCCGAGGAGGGTGCGTTCGACAAGGAACTCTGGTTCAGCGAAGGCGAGTTTAACACCACCTTCAGGCTCCGGGATATCCGTGCCGGTGAAAAAGGGAGTTACCCCGAGATGTTGAAAAACCTGGACGGTACCCTGTGGTTTCGGGCCGATGACGGCGTCCGTGGGAGCGAACTCTGGCAGAGCGACGGCACAGAGGCGGGCACCCGACTGACGGATAACCTGAACCCTTATGTGGACCCCGATGTGGACCAGATGGTGCGCGTGGGGGGACGGGCCGTTATGGTGGCCACCTCCGGAGAGTACGGACGCGAACTTTTTACCTTCAACGCCGAAGGAGGGGTGGAGGTCCTTGCGGATATTTTTCCCGGCTACGGGGGCAGCGCCCCTGAAGGGCTGTTTGTCCATGACGATCGCCTCTATTTTTCGGCCCGGGACGAAGAGAACGGCCGATCCCTGTGGGTCACCCGCGGGACCCTGGAGTCCACCGAGCGGTTGACGGATCGCAACGGAGAGACGGTTTCCTCGCCCTGTTTTTTCGCGGCGGGCCCGGATGCGGTCTTTTTCCTTGCCGTTAAAAGCGACGAGTGGCAACTCTGGAAAACCTCCGGAACCAAGGACAGCACCGAGACCGTCACAGACGAAAACGATGACGTCGTGGTGGTGGGGCCGTATGTGGAAGGCTCCGATGCCGGTCTTGCCCTTGCCACAGCGGGAGACCGGGTTTTCTTCAGGGTTGGCGGGGACTTGAGGGTGCGGGAGAGCAGCGGTGAGGTGGCTCGGGTCCTCGGGGTCGAAAACCCTGAGGCGTTGTACCCTGTGGAGGGATCTTTGCTTTTTGCCGCCCAAGTCGCCGGAGGATCGGGGCCTTCGCGCCTTTGGCTGCTGGCTGCTGGCCAAAGCGAGGCCGGTGATCCCCTGGAAAGCCCCCAAGGCGTCCTTCAGGCACCGGAGAACTATCATCGCACCGGGGATCTGATCTATTTTTCCGCCCTTCCTGAAGGGCAGGCCGAGCATCGCCTCATTCGATTCTCCGTTTCGGACAACACCGTGACCGTTCCCGCAGATAGCAAGGGCCGTGGCCTGATCAACCCCGACGAACTCTGCGGTGTCGGGGGGCTCTTGTGGGTGATTGCCGATGTATCGGAGAGCCGGGGCATATGGCAGCTCCCGGCCGGGAGCCTTCAGGCAACACCTCTTTCGTCCCTGGCACCCGGGGAGGTCACAGGACTCGCCAGTTCCCTGCGAACCGTTGGCGATGCTCTCTACTTTCTGGCGGATCACCCCGTGGAAGGGAAACGGTGCCTCTACAAAACCCGCGGGGCAACCCTGGGACCGGTGCTGGACTATTACGGACGTCCTTTACTTAATGCGAAACAACCGTTTGTGCTGAACGACTATCTTTTCCTTACGGCCGTGAATCAGGATGTGGGTTCAGACAATGTTTTTCAGGGGTTTTGGGTGACATCTCCCTGATAGATTATGCAATAAAACAGACAAGTAAAAGGCCCTCGGAAAGGTTTTCCTTACCGTGGGCCTTTTTTTGTTCCCTGCGACTTAAAAAAAGTGTTGTCAAACGACTTATTACGAGATAGTGATAATTTTAGAAATGTAGAATTATAAATGGTGACTCAACGTAAGATTAGCCTTTACAGGGCTTTTGTCGCCGGCAACGAATCAGCCTGGGCACTGTGATCACGCCTTGCGCGTGAGTTTGTGAATTAAGTCAAAAATTTCAATGATCCTCTCTGCTTCAAGCCGTTGGGCCGACCGGCTAATAAGTAAACTTTGGAAACGTTTCATCTTATTGGGCGTCGGTTATTCGGAATCTCAGGGTCGTTTCGGCCGAGGAAACACATATGGATAATAATAAGGGGTTTACCCTGCTGGAATTGATGGTGGTCGTGGGACTCATAACGATCCTTGTAGGTCTGGCCGCGCCGGAGTTCAAGCGGTGGGCCGTGAACCAGCGTCTCTCGGCAACAGTTCGGGACATCCATTCGGTTTTTCAGCTGGCACGTTTGGAGGCCATTAAGGAAGTGACGCCTGTTGTTGTGGCTTTCTCCGAAGGCACGGGGAGCGGCGGAACGTATGTTGCGTTTGTGGATAATAACAGGGATGGGGATCAGACCACCGGGGAGAGGCGCGTGGCCTCAGGAGAGTTGCCTGATAAGGTTACTATTTCCAGCGCTCGTTTCGACGTGGGTGGGGCGGGGACTCGCAACGAGAAGAAGACGTTTTTTGATAGCAGAGGGCTTGCCACGGGAAGGAACGGGGAAGTCTATATGACCAGCACCTATGGGAAGCAGGTGCGCATCGTTCTAAGTAGCTCCGGCGGTAGCCGCGTGGAATTATATAATGGTTGCATAGGGGGATGGGCGGGATGAAATGTAGTAAGGGGTTTACCCTTCTTGAGTTTGTCGTTGCCGTGGCGATTTCCTTGGTAATCGTTGCTGTCGGGTACTATTTTTACAGCGTCCAAATTCAATCCAGAGTCACCCAGGAACGGGTCCTCGACATTCAGCAGAACCTGAGGGCTGCCATGGTCATGATGGGCTCTGATATCCGCATGGCGGGCTACGACCCCGAGGGAACGACCGATGCGGGGATCACGGCTGCAACGGCCTCCACGTTGACTTTCACCACCTCGGTTGAGGCGGAAGCCAACGGCCTGGACGACGACGGGGACGGGGACACCGACGAAGCGGGCGAAGCCGCCCTGCCCATGACCCTTGAAACCATCAGCTACACCCTGAACGACGAAGACGGAGACGGCGATCAGGACTTGGTGCGTGTCGTCGGAACGAGCCGGGTTGTTGTGGGGGAAAACATGGAGGCCCTGGAGTTCAACTACGTGCTTGACGATGGAAGCACTGTCTCCGTCCCAACGGATCGAGAACGTGTCATTGCCGTGCGCATGGCGCTTCTGGCGCGCAGCCGGACCGAAGACTCGGGTTTTTCCAACAGTGTAACGTACAGGGGCTACACCAGTACGTGGGGGCCATACAATGACGGGTATCGGCGTCGCCTCCTGAGGCGAACGGTGCGCTGCAGAAATCGGGGGATAGACCAATGACGAAACCGGTGCGCTGCACTTCCATTGGACAGGACGAGGCGGGCATGACCCTCATTGAGGTGATGGTGGCTTCGGTGATTCTGCTGGTGGGGCTTCTGGGACTTGCCCTGATGCAGGTCCATGCCATGAAGGCAAATGCCCAGGCCCGCTCCATGACGGAAGCCGCCAATTATGCGAGCGACCGCGTGGAGCAGATCATGAGCGCTGTGTGGACGGAAGAGACCGTTGACAGCGACCTGGCCGCAAACGACCCGGACACGCCGGAAGACATGCATACGGCCACCGCCGACGGGTATACCGTCAACTGGGTCGTGACCGATGCCTCGGACAAAATGAGCAAGACCGTGAACCTCACGGTGCTCTGGACGGAAGAGGGGAAAACGCATCGGGTCTCCCAGGTGGTGGTGAGGACAATGCATTGAACATCCATATCATTCACAAACCTCTGGCGCGGAAAGGAGGGTGCATGACGAAGGGCATAAAACGGGGCGCACACCCCTCGGGAGAGGAGGGCAGTGCCCTGCTCGTGGTTCTGGTGCTTCTTGTGCTGGTGACCGTTATTTGCATATCGGCCATGAACAGCTCCGTCACGGAGTTGAAGATTGCCGGCAACGACAGGGTGAGCAAACGCAATTTCTACAATGCGGAAGCGGGCCTCTTCGACGCCGTGGCCATATTTGACCGGATCTATGCCAACGAGGCGGACTCGGACGGGAACCGGCTTTACCTGAAGGATTCCACCCATCTACCATTAAGGGATCGCGATCCGAGAAACGCCGGGGTTGAGTTTGCCTCTCCGGTGACAAACGATGCGGGGATTCCCGTGGCCTGGATCGAGGTGCGTGCCATTGTGCTGCTGGCCAACAAGCAGGCAAGCACGTTGTCGGCGTCTGCCGACGACATTCCCTCCGTGGCCCATATCGGGCCGGCGCCCAAGGGCTCTGAAAAGGGCGTGTACCGTACGAGGCGGTATGCTGTCACCGCCACAGCCATCGATCCCACGGTTTACAGTGCCGCCAATCCCAAGGCGTCGCTGACGGGCGTGGTTCTTCAGTGCGGTGTGGATATGCAGGAAGAGCTGGTTAAAGTGGAACATTTGCAGGGAATTTGATCCCACGGAGGAAATAATGAAATTCAGGCATGCTCTCATCTTGTGTTGGCTGGTTCTCACCTGCCCCCTGACCGCCCTGGCCGACGATGTTGCCATCTACGGCACCCAGTCCGTGACCATTGAGCCCAACGTGCTGATCATTTTCGACACCTCGGGCAGTATGTCTGAAACCGTCGAAGGCAGTGCCCCCTCCGGCGGCGTCAGCGATACATATGATCCGGACACGGCCTACTCGGGTTCGCATCCGAGCAGGGCTGTCTATTACAAGTCCGGTTCTCGCTGGAAGTGGTACAGCAATGATGTGGACGACATCGGTAACGACGCCATCGAGGCAACCCTGTTGAGCGTCGGGTATGCAGAAGTGACCATGCGTTCGGGCCGCAGGCGTTGGAAAACATGGATGCGTATCGGTAACTACAGGAACTTTCTTGAGCGCCCCGTGGCCTCTGACAGGACCCGACTGGAAATTGCACAGGATGTGGTCAGGGAGCTTCTCGCCGAGACCACCGGGGTCCGATTCGGTCTGATGAAGCTGAACAGTTGCAACGGCGGTCGTCTTATCTCTCCCTGCGGCACGGCAAACTCCATCATCTCTTCCAATGTTGACGATCTCACCGCAAATGGTGGCACCCCCCTTGCCGAAGCCCTTGCCGAGGCCGGGCTCTATTTTGCTGGAAAGACAGGCTACTTCAGTCACACCAGTTCAAATTACGTCAGCCCCATCGAGTACTCCTGCCAGAAGAACTACGTGATCCTCTTCACCGATGGGGAGGCCACCTGCGACGAATCCAGCCTCCTCTACGGTAACAACCGATACATGGGCAAGACCATCGGGGACTACGACAACGACGACAGGGATCTCAACGACGACGGAAGTGTCCACCGCTATCCCTCGGACGATTCGTCAAACGGCACCACCGATTTTCTGGATGATGTGGCCATGTTCCTTTACAACGAGGACCTGGTGAGTTCCATGGGGACGGGAACCTCTTTTGCCAAGCAGAATGTCATCACCCACACCATCGGGTTTACCCTGGATCACGACCTGCTCAACCGGGCGGCCATCGACGGCGGGGGAACCTACCATACAGCCTCCAGGGCTTCAGACCTGAAGGAGGCCTTCGAGCAGATCATGAGCACCATTGCCGAAGAGTCCTCCACCTTCGTGGCCCCGGTGGTGCCGGTAAACCGGGAGTACCGGACAGCAGAAGCCGATTCCATTTACCTTGCCTTTTTCAAACCCGTTCAGGCTGGCGACTGGAAGGGCAACCTCAAGAAGTACACCCTCTCCGAGTCGGGCGATGTCCTGGATGCCCTGGGCAACAACGCGGTCAACACCGACGGCACCATGAAAGAGAACAGTAAGTCCCTCTGGACCCAGGGAGGAAATGACGGCGCCGATGTGTTGAAAGGGGGGGCGGGTGAGAGGATTCAGGAGCAGACTTCCCGCAACTTTTATACCTATACGGGGGGCAGTGAGAAGAGCCTGACAAACACCGTCAACCGGTTTGATGCCTCCAATTCTGATTTGCTGGGCCTCGGGGTAACCACCGATGCCATTACCGCGGTGAAGGAGGGCGTTGGTGGGTGGCCCATCGGTTCCATTATTCATTCCGAACCGGTGGTGGTGCATTACTCCACCAGCTCGTCGGTGATCTATTTTGGCTCCAACGACGGGTTGTTCCGGGCCATCAACGACGCCAACGGGGAAGAACTCTGGGCCTTTGTTCCGCCGGGACAGCTGGATCGGCTGGATCGGCTGTCGGACAACAATTACGATTACTATGTGGACGGGTCACCTTCTGTCTCCTACGGCAACCTCATGAGCGGTACCACTCTGTTTTCACCGGATACCCTTCTGGTGGGAGAACGCAGGGGCGGGTACAGGTATTACGCCCTGGATATCTCATCGTACAGTGAGCCAAAGTGGAAATATGAGGTGACAACGGCAGGGGGCGAAGCCCTGGGACAGACCTGGGGACGGCCGGCCTACTGCCGTATCAAGTTGAGCTCCACCACCGATGCCAAGGTGTTTGTCATGCCCGGGGGCTACAATCAGGTCAAGCAGGAGGCGAGCTCTGGCGTCGGCACCGCTCCGGAAATGGGCCGGGCTCTGTTTGCTGTGAAAGCCTCGGACGGAAGCTTTACCGGGCTCAAGGTCAACCACGGTAACTTCAACAAGATGACCCACAGTATCGTGGATCTGTATACCGTGGATACCGATGCCGACGGAATCACCACCCGCGTCTACGCCGGGGACATGGCAGGGCAGGTGTTCGTGGTGGCCGACGATGTGCTGGATACTGTAAGGGATGGGAGCCGCGTGGTGGAGGCCAAGGCCCCGGACGGTACCTGGACGTATCGGAACCGCTTGTTTTCGTGTAGTTCCGGAAAGCTTTTCTATGCGCCGGTACCGGCGGAGGTGTCCGGGGTGGAGACCCTCTATTTCGGAACCGGGAACCGGGCCAACCCCCTGGGCTCCGAATCAAACCGGTTCTATGGGGTTCGGAACACCCTCTGGGACAGCGACTTGACGGACAGCGATCTGGTCAATGTCACCGATGAGTCTGCTTCGTACGCAGATGTCTTGAAAACCAAAAAAGGGTGGTATTTCAACCTTCCCAATACCAACGAAAAAGTGGTTTCCAGGGCCCTTGTTAATTCCGGTGTTGTGTATTTTACGACCTATACACCTACCTCGGAAAGCAGCTCCGATTCAGATGCGGATCCGTGTGCAGGGGCGGGGGCCCGCGGGGTCGGGCGCCTTTACGCGGTGAGCGCCTTTGACGGCAAGGCTGTGACCACCTGGGGCGGATCCACGAAGACTCGGTCCACTGAGCTTCCAGGGAACCTTCCCATCGCCAAACCCATATTCAACGGAACGAAGATCCAGGTGGGGCCCATGAGCTGGGACGCTGCCAAAGATGATCGGGTTGATTATTTTTACTGGAAACAAACTCTTTAGGAGACATCATGATGCTGAAACAAATCGGAGTTGTTCTCCTGGCGGCGGTTCTTGCAACTGCCGGTGCGGCCGCCTTTGCCTGGGCTGGGGATTCCCGTACCCTTGTTCTTGAGGTGCCTGCTTCAATGGATCCGGGGGGCAGCTCCAGGGTCTATGACGACAAGCGGGTGGTGGAAAAAAAGTCGGAAGTGATGGAGGTCGCGGCCGACGGCACGTGGATGCTTATCGGTGAGTCCACCTTTGTGATCGGTTCCTGGTTCCATGACGGCACCCGTACCAAAACGAAGCTCCTCGATGCGTCGGGGAATGCGGCGAAGCTTTCTCGCTTCAAGCGTCGGGACCGTGTCTATGTTAAAGGAGTGGCCCGCAAGGACGGTACTCTTTTTGCCTATGTGATCCAAAAGCGATAAGACTTTGCTCTTTCAATTATGGGGGCGCGGGGGCCCGAACAATGGGCGGGCCGGGGCTTTTTGGCCGTGCGCCCGTGGGGTTGCCTTGCCGGGACGTATGGTCGGTGCTATAAAGGATGCTCTAAAACGCACGAGACACCACCTGCTCCGTTGGCCAGACGGCTGACGGGGCAGGTTTTCGACCATGACGACAGATGGGAGCCCCACCAGAATGTACTCCGAACGTTTCACGAAGCTGACCCCTTATGTTCCCGGCGAACAGCCCCAGGATCGCAGTTACATCAAGCTCAACACCAACGAAAACCCCTATGCCCCGGCACCGGGTGTGGCCGAGGCGCTCCGATCCTATGATGTGGAGAACCTCCGTCGATATCCCGACCCCAATGCAGACGCCCTGTGCCGCCTCATCGCAGAGACCCACGGTATAAAGCGGGAGCAGGTGATGGTTGGCAACGGGTCCGATGAGATTCTCTCCTTTGTCTTTTTCGCCTTCTTTGATTCGTCGAAGGGGCCCCTTCTTTTCCCTGAGCATACCTACAGCTTTTACCCCGTGTACTGCGACTACTACGGCATCGACTACAAAAAGGTGTCCCTGGACGAGGATTACCTCGTCAACATCGATCGTTTCCTGGCTGAGCAGGGGTGCGGGCTTATTTTTCCCAACCCCAATGCCCCCACAGGAATGCTCCTTTCTCTGGATGAGGTGACGCGCCTTATGGAACGCTGGCCAGAAGATCGCGTGGTGGTGGTGGATGAGGCCTACATCGACTTCGGGGGCGAAAGCGCCGTTGCCCTCATCGACCGGTTCCCCAACCTCCTGGTGGTGCGGACCTACTCCAAGAGCTACTCCCTGGCTGGAAGCAGGCTTGGCTGGGCCATGGGCAGCGAGGCCCTGATCCGGGCCCTTTATGCGGTGAAGGACTCCTTCAACTCCTACCCCGTGGACACCCTGACCCAGAAAGCGGGCATGGCCGCCATGGCGGACCGGGAATGGTTTGACAAAACACGCAGCATGGTCATGGCCGAGCGGGAACGTGTCTCCGAGGCCCTCTCCGCCAAGGGGTGGAAGGTGCTGCCTTCTGAAGCCAACTTTGTCTTTGCAGGGGCCCCGGATCGCGACGGCAAAGCCGTCTACGAAGGCCTCAAAGCCCAGGGCGTGCTGGTGCGTTTCTTTAACAAAGAGGGGCTGACCCCCTTTGTGCGCATCACCATCGGTACGGCCGAGGAGAACACGGCCCTTCTCCACGCCGTGGATTCCTTGTAGATGAGCATGGGGGTTGCCCCCAACAGCAATGTGGGGGGCAGCTTGAAACCTGACGGCGAAGGCAGGTATGGCGAAACGATTCATGCCATGGGTTTCGCGTGACAGTTGAGTTGATATAGTGGCCCGTCCCCGCAAGGGAGACGGGTTTTTCATGTTCCATCACCAAAGGCTCAGCCGTTGCCCTCCGGGGCCGTGGTGAATGCGGCTGACCCCATGAACATTATCTTGGGGCCCTGCCGTTTTTATGGCGTTATCTGTGTCTGCCTGGTTTCTCTCCAAAACATGACCTTTGTGGTTTCACGCCTGAAGTTCCTTCGGCCTTGGCCGGTCCCTTTCCTTTATGGTCCATACGCGGGCAAGAAATAAGGCATTGCTCCGGTGCGCCTGTCCGATACCCTTGAGCTTGTCTCTATCCGTTTTTTCTTCTTTTTTTTCTAACTGCGAAGACGCATGAAATATGCGGCTCTTGATTCATTTACTCAATCATTGGCTTTTCAAATAAGCCGTCTGGATCTCTTTTAAGTAAGAAAAATATTGTCAAACAAATTATTTGACTATAATAATAGTTTTAGAACTATCGAATGGGTTTATGACGATTTGAGCTATGGCAAATAACAAAGTTTCCTTCAAAGTAACATTCTTTAACGCTTAGTTTTCGTGCGTTTCTCGTGAATATCTGTTTTTGTAATCGAATTAAATATAAGGCATGCCCTTGGAATACTTTCGGGGTGGAGAGGCGTTTATAATGAATGGGTTTGGGTTGTTCAACAATGAGGAAAGGGCCACTGGCGGCACCACGGGTTTTACTTTATTAGAGCTGATGGTCACTGTGGCGATTGTCTCTATTCTTGCTGCTTTGGCTGCACCGCAGTTCGCTGCATGGGTTGAAACCAGCCGGTTGAAAAACGGCAGCGCCGATGTTCGATCGGCGCTGGTGCTGGCCCGCTCCACGGCCATCGCGAAAAATGCATCTGTTGTCGTGGCGTTTACAACCGGGAGCAACAGTGGGTACACGGTGTTTGTCGATAACGGAAACCTGGTTCAAGACTCCGGGGAGGACGTTGTGAAGCAGGGGAAAATGCCGTCCGGCATTACCGTCGCGGAGACGGAATTGCCCGATGAAAAGGCCTGTTTTAACGCCCGAGGGTTTCCTGCCAGTTCGGGAATCATCTCCGTCACCAACACGGAGGGCGTCAAGATCCATAATGTGATCCTTGCAGCTGCCGGGGGGGTGAAAATTGAAGCGGGGTCCTAAAGAGAACGCGCGATGTCCTCAATCAACCGCAACCCTTTCAATGAACACCGGGCTTACGTTGCTGGAACTTCTCATTGCGCTGGCCATCGGCTCTGTGGTGGTCTCGGCGGTCTATGCCGTTTATATCAGCCAATTGCACTCGGTAAATACCCAGGACAAAATTGTCGCCATGCGCCAGAATTGGCGAGCCGGTCACTATGTCCTGGGCAGGGAGCTGATGAAAGCAGGGTACTGCAGCAATATTGTCAGTGAATTTCAGCCCGGTTTTACTCGGGCGACCAAGAGTGCGTTGACCTTTACCTATGTTGAAGAAGGAACGGATAACCTGATCCCCGTGGCATTTGATCTCGTTGCAGACGACGGGGTAAAGCGCATTGTCCGCACCGTTTCCGGGGTGGCGGCACCCATTGCCGACGATATTGAAACCCTGCAGTTTATCTATGTACTGAAAAGCGGGAGCACCACCTGGGCACCCGAAGCCAAACACCTGAATGACATTCGAAGCATCAGGGTAACCATCGTGGCGAGAACGGAAAGTTCCGTGGCTGACTACCCGACGCCCACTGCCTTTGCCCTTCCTTTTCCGGACGATCATACGGAAAACACCCTGAATTTCTCTTCTGACGGGGTCTATCGGCAAATGGTCACGGGGGTCTTCAATTGCCGGAATATGTAAAGACAAATAGAAAGGTGATGCGATCAATGATGGAGACGATACCGTGTCGGCCCACAAACGCGAGTTCCCATGGCTCCTCATGGGCTGCTGACGGGTTTACCCTCATCGAAGTAGTGGTCGCACTGCTTATTCTCGCGGTGGGTATCCTGGGGGCGGCATCCATGCAGATTACTGCCATTAAAGGCAACGGGACGGCCTACAAAATCACCGAGGCCTCCATGGTCGCTTCCGAGCGTGCCGAACAGCTTCTGGCCCTTGACTTCGGCTCAGCCGACCTTGCGGACGGCTCAGAAAAGGTTAATGGGTTTGGGGTGGAATGGGTTGTTGTTTCGCCGACAACCGATCCCGACAGGCGGGATATCACGGTGACCGTTGCATGGAAAGAGGGGGACAGGGACCACTCCTTCGATTATCGGTTTTTAAAGGCCCGGGGCATTTGACCCCTCCAAAAGCCATTGTGTGTCTGTGCCATCAAGCACATGGACCATTTATTTGAATCGGGAGAATTTGATGTGTTGCAGGTATGCCCATATGGACGGTGAGGAGGGATCGGTCCTCCTCATTGCGTTGGTCGTTCTTTTTCTGGTTGCTCTTTTGGGGGTCAATGCGCTGACAACAACCCAGACCGAGCTCAAGATTTCCGGCAACGATCAAAGCTACACCCGGAATTTCTACCGGGCGGAGTCGGCCATCAAAGAGGCCGCACTGGCCCTCGAACATGCAGATGACGTCGATCCGGCCACGGCCGGGTTGTCGTGGCTCTCCGACGGAATCAATGAGGAGACGTGTTTTAAGCCGGAACAGGACGCATGGCAAACCTCAGGATCGGATACCAACGCTGCGGTGTCCACATTCTATACGGACGGAAAAGCCGAATTCTGCGGTTTGCGCATGGGGGTGGCTTCTGGCTCCAGCCTGGATATGACCTCCCCGCTCAAATGGGAATACGTGATTTACGGACGTTCCGTGCTCTCCTCCGGTAAGGTCGAGATGGCGGCGGGCTATTGTAAAAAGACGAATTGACGGAGGGGATGCATGGGGCTCGCTGATATTTGGAAGGCTTGCAGGAAGATGGCTCAACGATGGTGTTTGCCGGTTGTTTTGGGTGGCCTGTTCCTTTGTGTGATGGGGGGGAGCGCTTCGGTGGACGCTGAAACGGGTTTTGCCGATGTCATCGCCCATGCCCACGATCTGGGCACGTTGACCGATGCAGGTATCGTGAGGGCTGGGGTTCTTGAGCGTCATGGCAAGATGTTCGACATGGATTATTATTCATTTTCCGTGAACATCCCCGGAACGGTCACCATATATGCTGAGGCCCCGGATTCCAATCCGAATCTGAAGACCGTGGGGTATCTCTATAGTACGGACGACGATGATTTGGTGCTGGAGAGTGACAATACCGATGGGAAGAAGAGTAACTTTCGGATTGAATGGTATTTGGATACTGCCGGATCGTATTATACCATGCTTCGCGGGGTAAAAAAGAAAAAGAATATCGGTGCGTACCGGCTGGTTCTGGAGTTTGAACCGGATGAGCCGACGCATTATTGGGACGGCGATGGAGACGGATGGGGTGACCCGAACATCACCACGGCTTCCCCCTCCGGTGGCGGGTGGGTGACCCAGTCCGGGGATTGCGATGACACGAACCCCGCGATTCACCCGGGTGCCGAGGACAATCAGTGCGACAGCATTGACAATGACTGCGACGGCCTTAAGGACGAAGACGCCCCGGATTCGGCCAAGGTCCTCTACTATGACGACATGGATGGGGATGGGTATGGTAACCCTAAGAACTCTCACCTCGCATGCACCATACCTGATGGCGCTGTGTGGGTGACCAACGACGGTGATTGCGATGATTCGGATTCATCCGTAAACCCCGATGCCATCGATATCTGCGGGGATGGTGTCGATCAGGACTGCTCTGGCGCGGACAGGGTCTGTGGCACGAGCACGGTGTGCGTGGACATCGCCGATGCCCCGTTGACGACCCAGGTTGCGGCGGCACCCCCGCTGGTGATGTTTCTCCTCGACGACTCGGGGAGCATGAAATTTGATATTATGTGCGAGACGGGTGTCTTCTACCGAAAAAAATCTAAGGTAAGTAATTGGGTCCAGTACGTGTCCGAGGCGAAATCGTACTGGAAAACCCAGTGGTCCGGGTACAACAAGGTTTATTACAACCCGGAGGTGACCTACAAGCCCTGGCCCCTCTACACCAATGCCAACCCCCAGAGCACGAGAGAGCATCCCTACTTTGATGATGGAACCTGTGACATGGATACTGCCGGCGATTTCGCCGTGATTTATGGTGTGGATTTGAGTTATGCCCACTATTATCAGACATCCGGTGACAAGGTGTATCTCGTTAATCTGAGCGGGGGCGCGGCAAAGTACTATGAGGTGACGGACTCTGGGGACGAGCACTATTACGAGGTAGCGTCGTTGAAGCTTCTCGACTCCGTGCCTTCGGCCATCGCCGTTACCGATTACCAGGCTGCCCTTCAGAACATGGCCAACTGGTATCAGTACAGCCGAAACCGGGAACTTGCCGCCAAGTCGGCCGTGGCCCAAGTGATCAGCGAGGTCAGCGGGGTCAAGGTGGGGCTTTATGCCATCAACAACGGGTCGGTGTCCGGGGTAAAATCGATTCATGTCGATGGAACTGACCTGACCGATACCCTGTTGCAAAAGCTTTATGCCATACGATCCGGAGGAGGGACCGAGCTGAAAAATGCCCTCTACACCGTTGGATCGTATTACGATAAGGATTCATGGGGCGGAGGGCTCGGGGCGTCCCCCTTTGACACCGAGGAGGTCGGCGGGACGTGCCAGAAAGCATTCACCATCGTGATGACCGATGGGTACTACAATGGGGCTTTTAACTATTCCGTGGGCAACGCGGACAAAGATTCCACATCCGACACGTCCACCTGGGACGGGGTGCCGTATGCCGACGAATCGTCAAACACCCTTGCCGACATCGCCATGCATTTTTACGAAAGGGACCTGCGCACCGACCTGGCTGACAACGTGCCGACAACCGTTAAGGATACCGCACGGCACCAGCACATGGTGACCTACACGGTTGCCTTCGGGGTTTCGGGCACCTTGAAAGACAGTAACTACGACTGTCCGACGAACTGCCCGGGCATGGAGGGAAAACTGGCATGGCCCGCCCCCACATCGGACAAGACAAAAATTGATGATTTGTTCCATGCAGCGGTCAACGGCCGGGGAAAATTCATGACAGCCGGGAACAGTGAGGCCCTTGCCAACGCCCTGGTGAGTGTGATCGGTGATATCCAGAACCAGGTCATGAGCGGGGCGAGCGTGAGCATGAACTCCCAGGAATTGAAACAGGATACCAAGTTGTACCAGGGGTATTTTGATTCGTCGAACTGGACCGGGAACCTGAAAGCCTTTGACCTGGGAACGGATTCAGCCGGGAAGCTGACCACCACCAAGGCCTGGGACGCCCAGGAGGTGATGGCGGCCAAGTCCCTGACCTGGTGGGACTCATCGCGATGCATCCTCACCAATGGGGAGAGCGGCAGCACGGCATTTCGGTACGACAACCTGTCCGATGCCCAGAAAGAGAGCCTTTCCCAGGGCATTTTGGATTTTGTCCGGGGCGACTCCAGCAGGGAAAAGGCCAAAGGTGGAACGTATCGCGACCGGGACGGGCTTGTGCTGGGTGATATCGTGAATTCGTCGCCGACGTATGAAAACGGCGTGGTCTACGTGGGCGCAAATGACGGCATGCTCCACGCCTTTGATTCTGCCGACGGAAACGAGCTCTTTGCCTATATTCCTTCCTTTGTCACCGAGAACCTGGCCTACCTCGCCGATTCCGAGTACACCCACACCTATTTTGTGGACAACACCGTTCAAATCCGAACCATCAAAAACGGCATCTCCGCAAAGACCTGGCTGGTGGGTGGGCTGGGCAAAGGGGGCAGGGGGTATTATGGCATGGATATCACCAACCCCACGAAAATTTCAGAACATCAGATCCCCGCAATCTGGGAGTATCCGGCCTATGGGAATACGGATTCTGACATGGGCTTCAGCTACAGCGCGCCTGCCATCGTCAAGGCCAATACCGGTCAGTACATCATTCTGGTCGGCAACGGATACGACAGCCTGAACGGAAAGGCCGTTTTGTATGCGTTAAACATGAACGGTTCTCTGTTTACCACCATTGGCACCAACGAGGGCAGCGCTGTGCCCGCCGATGAAAAATGCAATGGCCTGAGTTCTCCGGTGCCCATTGATACGGATTTTAACGGTACCGTGGATATCGTCTATGCAGGGGATATGCTGGGAAACCTGTGGAAGTTCGATCTTTCGTCCTCAAGTGCCGTGGCCTGGCATGTTGCCTACGACGGTCACCCCCTGTTTACCGCAAAAAACAAGGATGGTGAGATACAGCCCATTTTAGGAAAACCGGCCGTCATGTCCCATTGTGACAGAAACCGCAAAGGGGTCATGGTTATTTTCGGGACCGGTCGTTACCTTGCCAATGAAGATCCCTCCAATACGGACACTCAAAGCATCTACGGCATCTGGGACTGGTCGGATGAGTGGGAATCTCCGGATTCCCGATACCTGGGAACGTTGCAGCAGCCAACAAGCAACGCCGCCGAGCGGACCCTTTCGCATTTTACAGACGCCACCTTATTAAAGCAGTCCGTGACATCATCTGCTTCGTCTGCCTTGCTCCACTCTACCTCCCATGACATTGACTGGCTGGTGCCCGAAGAGTGGGTGAAGGCGGGAGCTTACGAGGGCGGGACCCATGTGGGGTGGTTCCTGGACCTGCCGTTGACCGGTGAGCGCGTGGTGACCAAGACCCAGTTGCTGGACGGCAAAGCCATCGTGGCCTCCATCGTTCCCAAGCTGTCTCCCTGCACGGCAGGGGGCGGGTCCGTGTTTTACACGCTCAATGCCTGCGATGGGTCTCAGCCGGACGAACCCTTTTTTGATTCCGATGGCGACGGGGATGTGGACGATGCCGACGGCACGCTTTCGGGCAGGCGGTTTAAAGATGATATCTATTACTCCCCTGCGATTCTGAACCGAAGAGGGGAGAGCACGGATGTTCTTATTTATGGTGAGGATGACGGCGACGGCACTGCCCAGTCTATGGCTATCCCGAACGAGGTTCTGGGACTTTATTACTGGCGGTTTGTGGAGTGATGATGCCGATTTTACGGGGAAACAGAGCCCCATGCCATCACCAATGCAGAGGATTTTAAAAAGAGGATACGATCATGAAGAAATCGGTCGCTTACGTCATGGCCCTGGCGTTTTTTATTGTGGGGTTTTATTCGAACGGGGTTTTTTCCCCGGGGCTGGCCTGGGCTCGGAAGTCACAGGGTGAGAACGTCATGGCCTACGTGAAAAGTGTAAGCGGAGGATGGTACACAGGAAAAATTGATTACATCGATGCCTGGATTGTCACCATGGGTGATGTGAACCACTCCTTTGCCAAGGATGTCCTTTTTGTGTCAAAGGACGGATTTAAGGTTTCCAGGCGAAATTTTCATAAAGGGGATACAGTGAAAATGCTTCTGGACTCACATTTTGAATGCTCTATTTTGCTTAAACTATAAGTCCTCTTTGGTCAGACCTTGCCTCCGGCAAGGGTGCCCTCTGAGTCGGTTTACCTCCTTGGTCAAATGGTAAGGTGCTCCCGTTTCCAACCGCGCCTGCCATTTGACCTCCCCACCTTATTCTTTACCCCTCTCTTTTCATTCATTTAGCCCGACTAGCTCACGAGAAAACCATCGGATCGAAGCAATGGCACCTTATTATTAATGAGGTGGTTATCATGAAATGTCCGGGATAGAGAAAGGCCGCAAGGGTGCAAAAAAGAAAAGGGGCCTCCACCGGTTTCCCGGGAAGGCCCCTTTTCTCTTTCACTTCTCTATGGGGATAGAAGAAAGTGTGTCAGTGTTCTGAGATGTGTATGAAAATCAGGAGGGGATAGTTCGATTCGTTGCGGGATGGGGACCCCGCAAGGTCTCGAAGCCCGGTCCGCGGAATGGGGACTCCGCGGGCCGGACGCTCCTGGGTTTTCCTTTTTGGGTTGAGGCTTATACCGCCTCGGTGGCGTCGAAGATCTCCTTGTCGAACTCGCCTTCGCTCTTGGCAACGATCAGGGAGGTCATGGCGTCGCCGGTGACGTTGACACTGGTACGTGCCATGTCGAGGATTCGGTCGATACCCGCGATGAGGGCGATCCCTTCCATGGGCAGGCCGATGGAGGAGAGGGTCACCGAGAGCATGATGAGACCCGCGCCGGGTACGCCGGCCGTTCCGATGGAAGCCAGGGTGGAGGCGAGGATCAGGGTGATGTAGTTGGACATGGTCAGGTCGATGCCGCTGGCCTGGGCCACGAAGAGAGCGGCCACGCCCTGGTAGATGGCGGTACCGTCCATGTTCACCGTGGCGCCCATGGGAAGAACGAAGCTTGAGACGCTCTTGGAAACGCCCAGGTTCTCCTGGGTGCAGCGGATGGTCACGGGAAGGGTGCCGGAGCTGCTGGTGGTGGTAAAGGCCACGGCCTGGGCGTCAACGATGCCCTTGAAGAACTTGGCGGGGCTCAGGCGTGCAACAAGGCCGACGCCGGAACCGTAGACGAAAATAACATGGACAATGGCGCCGATGTAGACGGCCAGGATCACCTTGAGCAGGGGCAGCAGCGTGGATGCGCCGTACTGTCCCACCACATAGGCCATCAATGCGAAGACGCCGTAGGGGGCGAATTCCATGACAATGGCGGTGAGGGTGTACATGATCTCTGCCACGGATTCGCAGAGTTTCTTGAAGGGCTCAGCCTTCTCACCGGTGATGTTGATGGCGATGCCCAGGAAAATGGCAAAGCAGATGACCTGAAGCACATGGCCGCTGGAGAGAGCGCCCAGGGGGTTCTTGGGAACGATGGACACCAGGGTGTCGATGAAGGGGGGCGCCTGCTTGGCGGAGACGGCCTGTCCCATGTCGATCATCATGCCCGCGCCGGGCTGGAGGATGGTGCTCACCAGAAGGCCGATGCAGACGGCAAAGGCTGTGGTGACAAGGTAGATGGCCAGGGTCTTGAGACCGATGCGACCCAGCTGCTTGCTGTCCTTGAGGCTGGTCATGCCAACGATAAGGGACGAGAAGATAAGCGGGATGATAAGCATCTTGATGGCGTTGATAAAGAGCGTACCGATGGGTTTTACCAGCGCCGCTTTTTCCTGAAAGATAAGTCCGGCAACAATACCTAAGCCAAGACCGATCATAATTTTCATCCAAAGTTTCATAAGTCCCCCTGCCTGTTACACGTTACGAGTTACGAGTTCTGGCGACCCCCGGAAAGCAATGACACGACGGTGTACGAGTGAGCGCTTTCGAAATCCGATTGATTTTAAGGGCAGCATTCCATCCTGATGTCCGGAGAAACGGAAAACGCAAATAAACCGTGACTCCGGTGCTGAGTCAGTTTTTTTAAGAGCAAGGTCGGTGCCAAGATATACTAATTTTCGTAACAAACTGATTGAATGGATGAAATGTCTTATTTTGAGGAGCTTCTAATATGCGTGAGGGGCTATAACCAAAGGAATAGATGGTGGCGGCAGATTGTGGAAAAGCTCAAAAAACAGGGGAAGACTTTCTTATATAACAAAAGTTATGGCTATAATTTTGGTTATACCCCTTTGGGGCAGGTCTTCAGGGAACGCGCATCGATTCCTGTTTTTTTGCTTCTTAAACCCTTTCAGCCCGGAGGCGATGGGGCCATTGCTTACTCATCCTGCTTTTCCCTGAGCTGCTTCATGCGTTTGCTCAAGGCTGGCTGGGAGATTCCGAGGATTCGGGCCGCGATGCTCTGGTTGCCTTCGGCGCGGTCCATGGCCTCCATCACCAGGAGGTTGGAGGCGTCGGCCAGGGTGGGCAGGGGGTCCAGGCCCGAAAAGGGGTTGCCGTCCGCTTGCCCGGAGACAGCCTGTGCGTCGGGGTGGTGCGGAGCATGTCCTTCCATGGCCTCTTTAAAGGATGCCATGGAGAGGGTGCCGCCCCCATGGCGGGCCACGGCGTCAAAGACCATGGATTTTAGTTCCCGGATGTTGCCGGGGAAGTGATAGGTAGCCAGGAGGACCGGCAGTTCCGGGGGATAGGCCGGGACCTTCTTGCCGGTCTCTTCGGCGGCCATGGCAAGGAAAGTGTCCAGAAGGACGGGAATGTCGTCTTTCCGTTCCCTTAAGGGGGGCATATGGATGTGGTGGGTCTGGAGACGGTAGAAGAGGTCCTTGCGGAAGCGTCGCTCTTTGCTCTCTTTTCCTTTGATGGTGAGGTCCTGGTGGGTGGAGCAGACCACCCGGGCGTTGATTTTTTCCGAGTGGTCGCTTCCCACCGGGTAGTAGTCGCCGTCCTGGAGCAGGCGAAGGAGCTTCACCTGGGAGGGGGCGGAGAGGTCGCCGATTTCATCCAGGAAAAGGGTGCCCCCCGAGGCTTTTTCCACCATGCCTGCACGCCGTGCATCGGCTCCGGTGAAGGCGCCCCGCACATGGCCGAAGAGGGTGTCGGAAAAAATGGTGTCGTCCAGCCCGGCCACGTTCACTGCCACCATGGGGCCGGGTGGGTTGCAGACGCGGTGGATGGCCCGGGCCACGAGCTCTTTGCCCGTTCCGCTCTCTCCGGTGATGAGGACCGGCTGGCGCGAACTTGCAAGGGATTCGATGTAGCTGAAGATGGAGATCATGTACCGGTTGGCCGTGGCGATGTGGCTGAAGGCCTCGGGGTTGCTCGGGGCCTTGCTGATGGTTGAGCGGATGGCCCGGTTTTCCCGTTTCAGCTCCCAGAGGTTCACGGCGTTTCTCACCGTGGCCACGATGCGTTCCTCGGCGCCGGTTTTGACGATGTAGTCGCTGGCGCCCATCTTCATGCACTGCACGGCAAGGCTGACCTGGTTCATGCCGCTGACCACCACAATCACCGTGTCCGGGGACTCTTCCCGGATGACGGAGATCAGCTCTTCACCGGGGATGTCGGGCATCATGAGGTCCAGGAGCACGATTCCGATCTCTTCGTCAGCCAGGATATCGCGCACCTTGCGTCCGTCGCTGAGCTTGCGCAGGTTGGTAAACCCGGCACGCTCCAGGAGGAGCCCTAAGCTGCGGAGCCACGAGGGCTCGTCATCAATGAGGAGGATGGGAAAATCGTGGGTCAACACACCGGTCATGGGTTACTCCTTGTCCAGGGCGGGGAGTTCAAGGGTGGCGGTGGTGCCCCGGCCCGGCTGGGATTCGAAGGTCAGGTTGCCTTCATGGTTTCTGACAATGCCCGCCGAAACCGACAATCCGAGGCCGGTGCCGCCCACCGACCGCTTGGTGGTGAAGAAGGGATCAGTGAGGTGGTCCAGATGCTCGGGATCGATGCCCGACCCTTCATCGGTCACCGACAGGGTGACGATGCCTTTGGCCGAGTCGCTGTCGGTTTTCAAGAGGATGGCGGATTCCGTGGATTCCAGGGCCTGGCAGGCGTTGAGCAACAGGTTGATCACCACCTGTTCGATGCGCTGGGGGTTGGCCTGGATGGGGGGAAGGCCTTCACGGAGTTCCACGCCCAGGTGGCGGGTGGACTTCTCCACGGTGGGCCGGACAAGCCTCAGGGCATTGACGGCGATGGTGTTGAGGTTGGTCTCTTCCTTTTCATCGTCGCTCTGTCTGGAGAAATCCCGGAGGTCCTCCACAATGGTTTTGATGTGGCGTGCGGCGTCGTTGGTCTCGTCCAGGATCAGGGGGATCTCGTCTCGCATGCGGGAGTAGGGAAGGCCCGCCACCTTGAAATCGCCGTGTTCCCTGTAGTGCTGCTCCAGCACGGGGTGCATCTCCTTGAAGGCGGCCACCAGCAAGGGGATGTTGAGCAGGAGGAGGCCGTTGGGGTTGTTGAGCTCGTGGGCGATGCCCGAGACCAGAAAACCAAGGGAGGTCATTTTATCGGCCTGGAGGAGCTGCTTCTGCCGGGTCTCCAGCTCCCGGGTGCGCAGGGCCACCTCCCGTTTGAGGGTCCGGGACCACAGGATGTTGCCGATGACCACCATGGCCATGAAGGTGAAGAGCAAACCGGCTGCGATGATAAGTTTTCGGGTGGGGATCCCCGGGGAGAGGACCCCGAGCCATCGGTTGTGGATCTCCCGGAGGCGGCCGGTTTTTTTCAGGATGGCAAGGCCCTCGCTGATCTGCGCCATCAGCTCGGTGTTGTCCTTTAAGGTGGCGTAGCAGTAGAGCTGCACCGCCACGGGGTTTCCACGCTTGCGGATGTTGGAGAGCTTGTGTTCCCGGATGTAATAGAGACCGGGCAGGTTGGCCACAATGGCGTAGTCGTAGGCACCGGACGCCACCATGCGCAGGGCGTCGGTCTGGTAAGGAACGGGCACCGGGGTGATGGACAGGGGGCTCTGCCTTAAGGTCTCGTGCATGATCCCGTCATGCTGAACAAGGACCTGCTTATACGCCAGGTGGGAGAGGCTGCCCACCCCCAGGGTCTCTTCCCGGGTAAAGATGGAGTGGTGGATCAGGGTGTAGGCCTGGGAAAACTCATACCGGCGTGCCCGCTCGTCCGAGTAGGAGATGCCCTGCATCACATCCACCTCTCCTTTTTTAAAGGCCTCCATGATCTCTTCCCAGGGGCCCAGGCGAATCTCGATCTCCATGCCCATGACCTCGGCAAGAGCCCGGGTCAGCTCCACGGTAAAGCCCGTGGGGTTCCCGTCCTGATCCAGGAACTCGTAGGGTGGGTACTGGGCGTCTCCCCCGAAGACGATGCGCTCCGGGGGGGCTGCCTGGGCCAGGGTTCCGGCCAGGAGCAGGATAAGACACGCCATGGAAAAGAGACCGCGCCGAATCATCAGCTCTCCTCTTGTCTCCCCGTGAGGTGGCCGTCGGGGGTGACGGCCTCCAGAGTCACCGGCACCAGCTGGTTCATGAGGCTGTCGTCCCCTTCAAACTGCACCGGGATGTAGTTTGAGGTCACCCCTTTGAGAAGACCCGTCTGATGGTCCCGCTCTCGCTCAACGAGCACCTCGGCGCGGGTTCCCACGGCCGCTTCCATGAACCGTTTTTTTGCGGCCTGGCCGATGGAGCGCACGCGTGCCGTGCGGTGCTTCATGGTCTCTTTGTCGAGGCGTCCGTCAAAGGTGGCTGCAGGGGTCTTTGCCCGTGGGGAGAAGGGAAAGACGTGGAGATAGGCCAGGGGCAGGGACTCTAAGAACGCGCAGGTGTTCTCGAACTGCTCTTCGGTCTCACCGGGAAAGCCAATGATGACGTCCGCGCCGATGGCTGCCGACGGGGAAAGAGCGTGGATCCGGGTTACCAGCTCGCGGAAACGCTCGGTGGTGTATGGGCGCTTCATGCGGGAGAGCACGGTGTCGTCCCCGCTTTGAAGGGGAATGTGGACATGGTCGCAGTAGAAGGGAGACCCGGTGATGATGTCAATGACCTCGTCGGTGATCTCCATGGGCTCCATGGAACTCAGGCGGATCCGCTTCACCGCTTTTTCCTCTGCCAGGCGCTTGAGCAGGGCGTAAAAGCTGGTGGGGGGGGTGAGGTCCTGGCCGTAGCAGCCGATGTGGATGCCGGTGAGCACCACCTCCTGGTACCCGCGGGCCCCAAGGGACGCCAGCCGGGAAACGGCCTCGGCCATGGGCATGCTGCGGGAGCGGCCCCGGGTGTGGGGCACGATGCAGTAGGAGCAGAAGGCGTTGCAGCCGTCCTGGACCTTCAGCAAGGGGCGGGTGCGGGTGCCCAGGGCGTCAACGTCAATGCCTTTGAACTCGGTCTCCCGGCAGCTCTTGTTCCGGTCCTCGGAGAAGTGGGCCTCTCCTTTTTCAACGAGAGCGATGATCAGCTCGGGGAGCTTGTGTTTTTCCGTGTGGCTGATGACGGCGTCCACGCCGTCGATCTTTTCGACCTCTTCGGCTTCGGTCTGGGCGTAGCACCCGGTGACCACCATTTTGGCGGAGGGGTTTTTCCGAATGGTCTGGCGGATGTGGTTCCGCGACTCCACCGAGGCTTTGCCGGTGACGGTGCAGGTGTTGATGATGCAGACGTCGGCGTCTGCGGGCTTTTGGGTTTCCTGCCAGCCCCGGGAGGTAAGGGCCATGCCCACGGCGTCGGATTCAAACCGATTCACCTTGCAGCCCAGGGTGTTGATGAAATAGCGTGGCATAATATCGACCTGTGATGGTCGCCATGATCACATGGCGATGGTGTTTGGGTATAAAAGCGCAACGTGTCCCTGCATCGTCCGTTGGTCGGGCGTGCAAAGGGAAAAAACGTCGCAGAAAAGCTGCCCCCCGGCAGAGCCGCCGGAGGTCATGTTGATCATTGTACTCAATTCATGATCTTTAACGGGTAATCCACCCTCCGCCCAGGACCTCGTCCCCTGCGTAGAACACGATCCCCTGGCCCGGGGTCACCGCGGACTGCGGGAAGTCGAACATTACGGTGGCTCCCTCACGGCTCGGGTCCAGCTCGATGCGACAAAGGCTTTCCTTGTGGCTGTAGCGGATTTTGCAGGTGGCCTCAAAGGAGTCACTGGCCGGTGGGCGGATCCAGTTGATTCGGGCCACCGTGCAGGTCTCGGACAAGAGGTCCTCTTTTTTGCCCACCACCAGGCGGTTTGCCTCGGGCTCCAGGGCCAGGACGTAGTAGGGGTAAGGGCCCGGGCAGTTGATGCCCCGGCGCTGGCCCACGGTAAACCCGTGGAGGCCCAGGTGCCGTCCGACCTCGGTGCCGTCCGGGGTCACGATGGGGCCCGGCTCCATGGCAAAGCCGGGGCGGGACAGGAGAAAGGCTTTGTAATCGCCGTCCTGAATAAAGCAGATATCCTGGCTCTCTCCCTTGGCAAAGGAGGTAAGCCCTTCCAGAGCGGCCTCTTTCTTGATCTCTTCCTTGCGCAGGCCTCCCAAGGGAAACACGGCCTTTGCAAGACGCTCCGGTGGCACCATGGCAAGGAAATAGGACTGGTCCTTGAAAGGGTCTTCCCCTTTTAAAAGGTGAAGGCCGCCATCCTCGTCGGTGCGGGTGCGGACATAATGGCCAGTGGCAAGGTCCCGGGCGCCTAAGGATTCGGCCACGTCCAGTAGGTAACCGAATTTGACCGTGGGGTTGCAGAGAAGGCAGGGGTTGGGGGTGAGCCCGTCCCGGTACGCCTTTTCAAAATGGGAGACCACCTCTGCCTCGAACCGATCTCTGATGTCGATGATGTGGATGGGGATGTCGAGCTGCTCCGCCACGTGGTTCATGGCGGGGATAGCCACCCGGCAGCTTTCCGAATGAAGGGTCAGCTGCGGGGACGGGCTTACGGCCTGGTGCGCCGACCTTACGGGCTCGTAGCCGGTGATAAAATGGATGCCGACCACCTTGTGGCCTGCCTTTTTGAGACGCCAGGCCGCATACAGGGAGTCGATGCCGCCGCTTACTGCGACGGCTGTGGTGTGGCTGTTCATCAGAAGAAATTCTTGTCCTTGGGATTGGCCTTCATGGCGTTGGACGGGCAGGTGGGAACACAGAGTTCACAGGCGCTGCATTTTTCAAGGTCGAAGATCACCTCCATGGAGGGACGCTCGATGGCCAGTGCCCCGGTGGGGCAGACGGCAGTGCAGGCCCCGCAGTGGGTGCATCGCGCCTCGTCGCGGGTCACTTCCTGATCCGAGCGGCTCACCTTGATGCCCTTGCTTTTCAGGTATTCCAATCCGTTTTTGAAGTTTTCCCGGGTGCCCTTCAGCTCAAGAACCATGATCCCTTCCCGACGGGGGAAGATGTTGGCATGCAGGATGGCAAAGGTCAGTTCATAGTCTCTGGCAAGGTAGCAGACCACCGGCTCTGGGGAGGCCTCCTTGGGGAACTTAAGAATCAATATTTTTGATTGCACGGGTCGGGTCTCCGAGGTTGTTGCTCTGGTAAAAAAGTTCACCGGCGAATCGATTTCGGTTCACACCGGCTCATGGGGACGCGACGATTCCCGCAGGTCAGATGGGCCTCAGGCCCTTCGGATGTCCGGGGTAATGGGGTCGGTCCCTGATTGTAAAGCTCTCTATCGTACCGGGTCTGGTGGGGGGTGTCAATATCGCCACGGCCTCCCTGTATCGGCTCAATGCTCATATGTTCGGCTGTCTGTTGAGTTTTGTAGTCGTTGTTTTTTAAGGAAAACAATTTCTGGTATTTATTGGGCAAATATCGGTCATGGGGGTGTGAAAAGTGTTTACAAGCACAGGGCCCTTGGGTTTAATAGAAATAAGGTGCCGTTTTTGACTGCGGCTCCAGGCTGAAGCGTCCCAAACGGCAACCCCCCATTACCCCAACGGCTGTGTTTGCATGAGACGTATACCCATCCGGATTTTCATCTTTCTTTTTGTCTCCATTATCATTGCGATTTCTTCCATCGGCACCGGGTTTGTCCTGATGCGCGAGGCAGAACACTCCCTGCTTCAGGAAAAGCAGCGCAAGCTCTTTGCCCTGACCCGCATGCTGGACGCCAGTCTGGCCGGATCCTTTGAATCCATCCTTGAGGCCGATGGCCTGACCACGGTTTCCCGGGCCGCCCGCATCGGTGCTTTGAACCGACGGCTCAGGGAGATCACGGATCGGGTGGCCCTGTCCGAGCCCGGGGTGGGGGTGGGGTACTACTCGAGGGATCTGGACGCCATCATCACCTACGGTCCCAGCAAAACCCTGGGCCACAAAGTGGGGCAGAGCATCAGTGCGGATCACAAGGGGCGGTTTGTCATGACCACGGGCATGGCACGGGTACAGACCGCCGCCCTGGTTCGCGGTGAGATCATGAACTGCATGCTCCCCATCAACAGGGACGGTGAGGTCATCGGCTACATCTGGGCCAATGAGCTCATGGACGACATCAACGACCAGATCCGCAAGATGCTCTATCGTTTTTATGTGGCCATTGCCGCCGGTATCATTTTTTCCTTTGCCGGTACGGCGTTTATCGCCCATGCCGTGGGGCTTAGGATTCGGGAGATCAAGCGGGGCATAAAGGCCATTGAAACCGATGTCACCCACCGCATCGCCCCCATGGGCGGAGAGCTGGGGGAGGTTGCCGTTTCGGTCAACGAGTTTGCAGAAGTGCTGGAGTCCAGGCGGCGCCTGGAAGAGCAGATGCAGAGAACAGACCGCCTGGCCGCACTGGGGGAAATTGCAGCAGGCGTGGCCCATGAGATCCGAAACCCCATGACCTCCATCAAAGGGTTTGTCCAGCTCATTGAAACCGGCATGGAGGCCGGTGACCCAAGGCGCAAATACACGGGCATTGTCACGGCGGAGGTAGATCGCCTCAACAAGATGGTCCGGGAGCTTCTCTACTATGCCCGACCATCCGAATCCCTGAAGCTGGCCGTGGACATCAACGGCATCCTGACCGATACCCTGCTTCTGGTGAATCTCAACGCCAGCCGCCAGGATGTGCAGGTCGAGACCGTTTATGGAGAGGGCCTGCCCCAGGTGGTGGTGGACCAGGAGCAGATGAAACAGGTCTTTCTCAATATTTTGATCAACGCGGTGCAGGCGGTGGGACCCCGGGGGCATGTCCGTGTGGAGAGCCTGGTCGTTGACCGGGGCGTTGCCGTGGTGGTGGAAGACAACGGAAAGGGCATTGACCCTTCACAGGTCCCGCGGCTGTTCGACCCCTTTTTTACGACACGGAGCAACGGCACTGGCCTGGGTCTTGCAGTCGTGCAGAAGATTGTGGACCTCCATCACGGGGTGGTGGAGGTGGAGAGCCGGCCGGGCAAGGGGACCCGGTTTGCGGTGGTGTTGCCTGTGAAGACCAGAGGGGAGGCCCATGGGAACGGATAAAAAACGCGTGCTGGTGGTGGATGATGAGGCCCATGTTCGGATTCTCCTGTGCGAGGTCCTTAAAATGGAGGGATTTGCCTGTGTGGATGCGGTCAACGGCAAGGATGCCCTGGCGCGCATGGAGGCGGAGTCGGTGGACCTTGTGCTCATGGACATCCGCATGCCGGAGATGGACGGCATGGAGGCCTTTCGTGTGATGCGGGACGCCTGGCCCGAGGTGCCGGTAATCATGACCACGGCCTTTGCCGGGGTGGACACCGCCGTGGAGGCCATGAAGCTGGGGGCGTACAACTACATCTCCAAGCCCTTCAACAACGAGGAGATCATCCTCAATGTCCGGCGCGCCCTGGAGATTCAGAGCCTGACCCGTGAGGTGGAAGACCTGCGGCGGGTGGTGAGGACCCGGTACTCCATCAACAACATCATCGGCACATCGGCCGGTATGCAGGAGGTGTTTAAAAACATCGGCCGGGTGGCCCCCACCAACTCCACGGTGCTCATCCAGGGCGAGAGCGGCACGGGCAAGGAGCTGGTGGCCCGGGCCATTCACTACAACAGCCGTCGGAGCCAGGGGCCCCTGGTGAATCTCAACTGCGCCGCCATCCCCGAAGGGCTCCTTGAGAGCGAGCTCTTCGGCCATGAAAAGGGTGCCTTCACAGGGGCAGTGGGGCCCCATCCCGGCAAGTTTGAACTGGCGGCGGGCGGAACCATTTTTCTCGATGAAATCAGTGAGATGAGCCCGAACCTTCAGGCAAAGCTTTTGCGTGTTCTTCAGGACCGGACCTTTCAGCGCGTGGGGGGAACCCGGACCCTTGATGCCGATGTCCGGGTGATCGCAGCCTCCAACAAGGACCTTGCCGAGGCCATCCGCCAGGGGAGCTTCCGGGAAGACCTCTACTACCGCCTCAACGTGGTTCTGCTGGATATCCCGCCGCTGCGGGATCGGCGGGAAGACATCCCCCTTCTTGTGGATCATTTTATTGCACGGTCCAACAAGGAGACGGGTAAACAGGTCCAGCAGATCTCCCACGGGGCCCTGGACCAGCTCATGGCCTATCCCTGGCCCGGGAACGTGCGTGAGCTCGAAAATGCCGTGGAGCGGGCCGTGGTCATGGGGCAGGGTGGGGTGATCATGGCCGAAGACCTGCCTGTCTCGCTCCGCGGCGGAGCCCCTGGCACGGCAGGGGCCGGGGTGCCGGGGCAGGGAAGCTCCCTGAAGGAGAAGATGGACGCCGTGGAGGCGGACATCCTGCAACGCGCCCTGGACGACACCGGCTGGAACCGTGTGAAAACAGCCGATATGCTGAAGATGAGCCGCAAGGCATTGATTTATAAAATTGATAAGTACGGATTGACACAACACTGACGGTTCATCTCTTTTCGATCTCCTCTGCTTGACAGGGCTGTGTAAACCTTACACAGCCCTCTCCCGAAGTTTGCACACCTTTTCGATTTATCCTCCTGATCAGATACCTGGGCTATATCTGTATCCTTCATTAAACAGGGCTGTTGTGGCTGATGTTCACGGATTGGCATGCATGGTGCTAACCCTGTGGCAAGAGTTGGGTTTAACTGTGGGTGCGCCACCGTCACAAGGGTGTTTCGGGCCGCATCACAACAAGGGAGGAATCACCATGATAAGAGGTCTCGCTGCCTTTTTCAGCAAAATCGTCCGTCGCTGGCTGCCGGATGCGTTTCTGTTTGCCGCCATCCTGACGTTTCTCGTTTTTATCTTCGGCATGATCTTTCAGGGCCAGTCCCCTGTCTCCATGGTCAAGTACTGGGGGGAGGGGTTCTGGAAACTCCTCGCCTTTGCCATGCAGATGGTGCTGGTGCTGGTCACCGGCCACACCCTGGCACGGACTCAGCTGGTGGAGTCGTTTTTGAAGGCCATCGCAGGGGTGGCTAAAACACCGTCCCAGGCCATTACGGTGACCACCTTCGTGGCCCTGGTGGCCTGTTGGGTCAACTGGGGGTTCGGTTTGATCGTGGGCGCACTCCTGGCCCGTGAGATGGTCAAAAAGGTCAAGGGGGTCCACTACGGTCTCCTCGTGGCCTCGGCCTATACCGGTTTCATTGTCTGGCATGCCGGGCTCTCCGGGTCCATTCCCCTGAAGGTGGCCGATGCCAAGGGCTTCATGGCTCAGATCACCGGGGGCATGCAGATCCCCGTATCCGAAACGATCTTTTCCTGGCAGAGTCTTTTGATCTGCGTGATCCTCCTTGCCTCCCTTCCCATCATCAACCGAATGATGATGCCCAAGGCCGAGGATGTGGTGGAGGTCGATCCCGCCCTCTTTGCCGATGAGCACGAAGAAGAGCCCCTGAAGCCCCGATCCGAGATGACGCCTGCCGAACGGCTGGAGAACTCCATGGTGATCTCCATGCTCCTGGGCGCTATGGGTTTCGGATACATCATCTACTACTTTGCCACCGGCGGCAAGCTGGGGCTCAACAGCGTGAACCTCATCTTTCTCTTTGCCGGTATTATCCTTCACAAGACCCCGGCCAAGTACCTTCGCGTGATGAACGACGCCATCAAGAACACCGGCGGCATCGTGCTGCAGTTCCCCCTGTACGCAGGCATCATGGGGATGATGGTCCATTCCGGCCTGGCCGCCTCCATCTCCCAGTGGTTTGTGGAGGTCTCCACGGTCACCACCTTCCCCTTCTTCACGTATCTTTCCGCAGGCATCGTCAACTTCTTCGTGCCCTCCGGCGGCGGTCAGTGGGCCGTCCAGGGCCCCATTGTGATGCCAGCTGCACAAGAGCTGGGGGTTCCCCTGGGGAAAGCGGCCATGGCCATTGCCTGGGGTGATGCCTGGACCAACATGATTCAGCCTTTCTGGGCCCTGCCCCTCCTGGGGATCGCCGGGCTCACCATCCGGGACATCATGGGCTACTGCACCGTGGCCCTGCTCTGGGGAGGTCTTGTTACCTCGGTGGTGCTGATGTTCCTTTAACAACGCTTACGCTTCAAGACTTTGAGGACATATCTAACGGCCTTTGGAGGCATAACGATGAACAAGGTAAAGACGCTGGACCAGGCGGTCCGGAGCATAAAAAACGATGATGTGATTATGGTCGGCGGGTTTATGACCGTCGGCACCCCTGAGCTGCTCGTGGACGCGGTGGTGGCCAAAAACCTGACCGGCCTGACCATCGTCTGCAATGACGCCGGCGTCCCCGGGAAAGGGGCAGGCAAGTTCGTGCGCCAGGGGTCGGTGAAAACCTTTTACGCCTCCCACGTGGGGCTCAATCCCGAGTTCGGCAAGGCCATGACCGAAGGCCGCATTGAAGCCATTCTCGTGCCCCAGGGCACCCTGGCTGAGCGAATCCGTGCAGCCGGTGTGGGCCTCGGTGGTATCCTGACCCCCACGGGGGTGGGCACCGAGGTGGAGAACGGAAAGAAAAAAATCGAGGTGGACGGGCGAGCCTATCTTCTGGAGCCCCCCATCAAAGGGGACGTGGCTCTGATCAAGGCCCACAGGGCGGACCGGGCCGGCAACGTGATCTTTCGCAAGTCGGCCCAGAACTTCAACCCCCTGATGGCCATGGCCTGTGAGTATGTTGTTGTGGAAGCCGAGCACATTGAGGACACCGGGACCATGGATCCCGACCATGTCATGCTTCCGGGGATTTTTGTGGACGCCGTTGTACAGGCAGGGGAGGTGAAACATGGCTGATAAACCCACAGGCAGAGAACTCATTGCCCGGCGCATTGCCCGGGAGTTCAAGGATGGCGACATCGTGAACCTCGGCATCGGCATGCCCACCCTGGTGGCCAACTATATCCCCGACGGGGTGGAGGTGCTTCTGCAATCCGAAAACGGGTTCATCGGCATCGGCCCGGCACCGGCGGAAGGGGAGGCAGACCCGGATCTCATCAACGCCGGGAACCAGCCTGTCACCATTCTGCCCGGTGGTTGCTTTTTTGACAGCGCCACTTCCTTCGGCATCATCCGGGGCGGGCACATTGATGCCACGGTCCTCGGGACCCTTGAGGTGGATCAGGAGGGCAACATCGCCAACTACATCATCCCCGGGAAAATGGTCCCCGGCATGGGGGGCGCCATGGACCTGTGCACCGGGGCAAAAAAGGTGATCATTGCAACGGATCACACCAATCGCAAAGGAGAGTCAAAGATCCTCATGCGGTGCAACCTGCCGCTCACAGCGGTTAAGGAAGCCAACCTGATCGTCACGGAGCTGGCCGTCATGGAGGTTGTCGAAGGCGGCCTCCTGCTCAAAGAGACCGCTCCGGGGGTCAGCGTGGAAGAGGTGCTCGCAAAGACCGAGGCCGTGCTGATTGTCCCGGATACCGTGGGGTCCATGGCCTGAGGACTCCCAGTCTCCCACCGGTAGGTCTCTGAAATCGGGGGAGCCCCAGGAGCGGGCTCCCCCTCCCATCCTCTCTGCTTTTGTTCTTTCACCGCTGTTTTTTCATCCTGACTTTCTGTTGACATTTCGCTATGAACGGATCATTTTGCAATGGCACACTCTAGTTATGATGTGCCGTTCCCGGTTTTGAAGGGGCTGTGACCGCTTCGGAGACAGCTCTTGCCTGCCTTATTTCCGCCAACCCATTGGAAAGGATTTCGAACATGATGAAGAAGCATGTGGTGATTATGGCTGCTGCGTGTGTGGTGGCCCTTTTTGTTGCCTGCTCCGGTGACGGGAAGAAGGAGGAGGACACCCGGATGTACGATGCGCAGCGAGATGCCCTTGAGCAGGCCCGGGAAGTGGAATCTGTGTTGCAGAAGGCAGAGGATGACAGGCGCCGGGAGATCAAGGAGATGGAAAAAGACCACTGAAGGCAATCTTGTGACAAGTGGTGCGGCCGTAAAAGAAACAGACCTTAAGGAGGGAAGATGAAAACGTGGGTGAAATGGGTTGCTGGTGTGATTTTTTTGAGTCTGCCCTTAAGGGCGGTTGCAGGCGAAAAGGCGGTGACGGCATTTGTCAGTATTCCGCCCCAGAAGGTCTTTGTGGAGCGCATCGGTGGAGATCGGGTTGAGGTAAAGGTGCTGCTTACCCCCGGGGAGAGCCCTGCCATGTATCGTCCCAAACCCTCCGTGATAGCCGGGCTTGGTGGCGCAGACCTTTTTTTCCGCATGGGGGTTCCCTATGAAACCCACCTCATGCCCAAGATCACGAGCATGTCCGGAAACCTTCAGGTGGTGGATACCCGAAAAGGGGTGCCCCTGCTGGCCATGGCCCGTGACCATCATCACCATGACGGGGATCACCACCACCACCATGATCACCACGAGGCATCGGGGCATCACGACCGCCACGATGAGTACGAAGGCATGGATCCCCACATCTGGCTGGACCCGGGCAGGGTTCGGATCCAGGCCGTGACCATGCGGGACGCCCTCATCGCCCTGGACCCGTCCGGCCGATCGGTTTACGAGGCCGGGTGTGCTGCCCTGCTTCAGGACCTGGACGCCCTGGACGCTCAGATTGCCCGGGCGCTTGCCCCCATTAAAGGTGAGACCCTTTACGTGTTTCATCCGGCCTTCGGGTACTTTGCCGATGCCTACGGGCTGGTTCAAAAGGCCGTGGAGGTGGAAGGGAAGAGTCCCAAGGGCAAGGCCCTTTCACGGTACATTGCACAGGCAAGGGCAGATGGGGTTCGCGTGATTTTTGTTCAGCCCCAATTTGATCGCCACACCGCGGAAAAGGTGGCGGCCGCCGTTGACGGGGCGGTGGTTCCCCTGGACCCCCTGGCGGAGGATTACTTTGGAAACCTCGGTAAAATTGCCGATGCCGTGTCCCGGGGGTTGAAAAAACAGGGCGAGTAAGCAAGGCCCTTGTCATGCTCCATGACAGGGATGGGGGCATGGCAGGCCCATGAATTCACCGTGTTGCTGGGCAGAGATGCCTTTGTGGCCGGGATGGGGGATCCGCAGGGGCGGTGCTCATTTTGCTTGAGCATCGCCCTCTTTATTTATGCTCTCTTTGCCATGGGGCAGTTATTGTGGTAGGTCTTTCCTTGGTTTGGGTGGTTTTTGAACAGGGAACGTTCAAACAGACACGTTGAGCGGCTGCCGGTCTTTTTGGGGGGAGGTAATCCCGGTTTTATTTCTCGATATGATGGGCGGGACCGCTCGGGGCTCGGGGTGTGTACCCGGGCTACGGCAGGCAGGGCCTGGTCTGGAGGGAAAGGGTGCTGGAAAAATGGCTTGTAAAGGACGGTGGTTGCTGCTCAGGTGAGTTTCACCGGGCCACAGGAAGAGGGGAGGGGAAGGGTGCCATGCCGGCTCACCTCCTTCTTCAGGCCAAAGCGGGGGTTGCGAGCATCGGGCTGGAACCAGATGGGTCCATTTCTCAGTGGGAGGCTTCGGCCGAGGCATTGTTCGGTTATGACGCGTCTCGGATGATCGGCCGTGAGGTGACCTCCCTGGTTCCGTCTCCGGAGGAGGGGGATACTCTCAAGGGCTTTTTAAAGGCGTGCCTCCGGGGCGCATGCGTCTCCGACGTGTCCACGGCCTGCGTGACCCGGCAGGGGGATATGTGTTTCTGTCGCTGGTATGCGGTGCCCGCACTCCGGGAGTCCGGTGAAACCGGCCTGGCCGTCATGGTCAAGGACGTCACGGCCCAGACCCTGGCCGTCAATGAGCTCAACCGGGCCAGAAGCCAGGCCAGGAGCCTCTTCAGCAGTTCTCCCATCGGTATCTTCCAGGCAGACATCAAAGGCCGCATTCTTGTGGTCAATCCCGAACTCTCCTGGATGCTCGGATATGAATCCCCCACCCATCTCACAGAAAGCCTTCAGAATGTCTCCTGTCTCTTTTCCGATCCGCTCCAGGCTGAATCGTTTCTTTTTCAACTCTACGAAGGGGAGCAGCTCAACCGGTTTCGCTGTCAGCTGCGCAGGCGGGAAGGGGGGCTGACCTGGGCCTTGTGCTACGGCCAGGTTACCCGCAATGCCAAGGAACGCGTGAACGGATTTTACGGGTTCTGCATCAATATCTCCATGACCGTGCGCGTGGAGCAGGAGCTCAAGCGCGTCAACGAAGAGCTGCGCAGGGCGTCCATCATGGATGCCACCACCGGCATTGCCAACCGGGGGCACTTCGACGAATGCATTGTGACGGAGTGGAACCGCCATCTCCGTGAGCAATCGGAACTCTCCCTTATCCTTTGCGACATCGATCATTTCAAACGCTACAACGACACACACGGCCATCAGGCCGGTGACCATTGCCTGGCCCGGGTGGCCGAAGCCCTTGTCTCCTGTGCCCGCCGACCCGGAGATCTCGTGGCACGTTACGGGGGAGAGGAGTTTGTGGTGATTCTGCCCAGTACCGACCTCAATGGGGCACGGCACCTGGCCGAGACCATGCGGTGCTGCATTGAGGGGCTGGCTGTGACGAATGAACGGGCCGACCTCGTAACCCACGTCACCCTGAGCCTGGGCGTGGCTGCCATGACTCCCCACGGTGGGACCCGGGAGGCAGAGCTTGTGCACATGGCTGACGAAGCGCTATACAGGGCCAAAGAACTCGGTCGGAATCACTGTGTGGTCTGGGGGGAAGCGGAGGTATAGGAATTGTTTCCCTGACGGGAAAGAGGCTCGGATGGCATCAAAATAAAAAAGGCACCCCGTTTCGGGGTGCCTTTTTTGCGTCCGTAATCCAAGAACAATCCCCTTAAAGGGGATTGGCTTAGCGGATAATCATGGTCTCAGGGTCGAGGACGGCGGACTCTTTGTCTGCCTTGGAGCCTTTGACAGCTTTGACATAGATGGTGTTGTTCTCCGGAACGATCTGGAGCAGGGTGGAGAAGATATCGTCCACGCCGCCGAGCTGAACGGGCAGGCCGTTTTCAGCAAGAGCTTCGTGGCGGTGGGTCTTGACGGTGAAGAGGGCAAAGTAACCCATGCGTGAGGCAAGGGCCTTGAGCTCTTCCATGTCTTCGCGACCCTTCTCTTCAAAGGGGTACCCGTCTATGATCATCATGTCGGGGTTGAACAGGTCCTGCTCGACGAGGTCGTTGATGCGTTCTTCCAGGCGGGCCATGGAGAAGCCATCCACATTCATGGTCAGGATCATGCGGTTGGGAAGGATCTCGTCGTAGGCTGACTGAGGCTCTTCCACACGATTCAGATCCGCCAGGTTGGCGAACATTTCGTTGTACCAGACGCTGACCTTGTTGACGGGTTCCTCCAGGCTGACGTGGAGAACTTTCTTGCCGCAAGCCATGGCGTGGAGCGCCATCTGAACAACCAGGGAGGTCTTGCCGAGACCGGCACGAGCCATAACGGCACCGAGCTCTCCTCCGTTGATCATGTCATCGCAATCGATGCCCAGTGCACCGAAGGGGTTCCTGAAGATCAATTCTTTTTTTGTCATAGTATCCTCTCTCGTCGCTGAGGTTCGAACTCAAAAATGACCCCATGGTGTCAACCCGGCAGTCTCCTCCAACCAAAAATCGGATGTTCGGATATGCTGCCGGGTGATGTGTTCCATCAGGCTATTTGGCAGCTTTCTCTTCGTTCACTTTCTTTACGATCTCTTCCGACACGGAGGAGGGCACGGTCTTGTACGTGCTGAACTCCATGGTGTACTGGGCTTTGCCCTGGGTGGAAGAGCGCAGAACGGTTGAGAAACCGAACATCTCAGCGAGGGGAACCTGAGCTTCGATACGGCTCATGGTCCCTTCGTCCTGAGAACCAAGGATAATACCACGGCGCTGGTTAATCAAGCCCATACATGGGCCCTGGAACTCATTGGGGCTTTCGATCTCGACCTTCATGATGGGTTCCTGGATAACAGGCTTGGCTTTTTCATAGGCCTGTTTGAAGGCACCCTTGGCCGCAGCCTGGAAGGCCATCTCCGAGGAGTCCACCGCGTGGAAGCCGCCGTCCTCAAGGGTAACGGCAATACCGGTAACGGGGAACTCAAGCTTGGGCCCTTTGGCCATGCAGCTTTCGAAGCCCTTCTCACAAGAGGGGATGAACTGGGTGGGGATACGACCGCCCACAACCTTGCTCTCGAAGGAGAACTGCTCGTCTTCGAGGGGCTCGATGTAACCCATGACTTTACCGAACTGACCGGAACCACCGGTCTGCTTCTTGTGGGTGTAGTCGAACTCAGCGCGGCGCGTGATGGTCTCACGGTAGGCAACGCGGGGCTGACCGGTTTCCACTTCAGCGTTGTACTCACGCTTCATTCGCTCGACGTATACTTCGAGGTGAAGCTCGCCCATGCCCTCGATGATGGTCTCGTTGGTCTCATCATCGATGAAGGAGCGGAAGGTGGGGTCCTCTTTGGTGAAACGGTTGAGGGCCTTGCTCATGTTGATCTGAGCTTTGTTGTCCTTGGGCGTGATGGACAGGGAGATAACGGGCTCGGGCACGAACATACTCATCATGGAGTAGTTGACCGCGGAGTCAACAAAGGTGTCGCCGGAAGCACAGTCAACGCCGAAGAGGGCGCCGATGTAACCAGCCGGGATCTCGTTGATGTCCTCCATGTCTGAGGCGTGCATACGGACCAGACGACCGATCTTGATCTTACGGCCGTTCTTGGCGTTGTTCACGGTGTCGCCTTTTTTCAGGGAGCCCTGGTACACACGGATGTATGTCAGCTGCCCGTACTGCCCGTCTTCAAGTTTGAAGGCCAGGGCCACGGTGGGCTTCTCGGAATCCCCTTCGAGAACCACGGGAGCCTCTTCGTTGTCGAGGTCCAGGGCTTCGTTGGTGATATCGTCAGGGGTAGGCAGGTAACGGGTTACCGCGTCCAGAAGGGGCTGAATCGCTTTGTTCTTGTAAGCGGAGCCCATGAAAACGGGGGTGATCTGGCGCTCAATGGTGCCGATGCGGACCGCGTCAACGATCATCTCGTCGGTGATCTCAGCCTCTTCGAGGATGGCGTCGGTGAGGGCCTCGGAGAAGAGGGAGGCCTGGTCGATGAGCTCTTCACGCTTGGCCTGTGCCTCGTCGAGGAGCTCAGCGGGGATCTCTTCCACGCGGATGTTTTCACCGTTGTCGCCGTCGAAGTAGTAGGCTTTCATGGCGATGAGGTCCACCACGCCCTGGAGGTTGTCCTCAAGGCCGATGGGAATCTGCATGGCAACAGCGTTGTGACCGAGCTTTTCGTTGAGCTGCTCGATAACGCGGAAGGGGTTGGCGCCGCTTCGGTCGCACTTGTTGACGAAGGCGATACAGGGAACCTTGTAGCGCTTCATCTGGGCATCAACGGTGATGGACTGTGACTGGACACCGGCCACAGAGCAGAGAACCAGGATGGCACCGTCAAGAACACGCAGGGAGCGCTCTACTTCGATGGTGAAGTCGACGTGGCCGGGGGTGTCGATGATGTTGACCTCGTGGCCCTTCCATTCACAGTAGGTGGCAGCCGAGGCAATGGTAATGCCCCTCTCCTTTTCGAGTTCCATGGAGTCCATGGTGGCGCCGACGCCGTCTTTGCCCTTTACGTCATGGATGGCATGAATCCTGTCGGTGTAAAAGAGAATGCGCTCGGTCAGGGTGGTCTTCCCGGAGTCGATGTGGGCGCTGATGCCTATGTTTCTAACTTTCTGCAAGTCGGTCTTCATTGTCACGTATCCTTCTTGAAAAAACGATCGAGGCAGCACATGACAACCCAAAAGGGAATGAAGACGTATCATTCCCTGTCCGGTGGGTGTAAGTCACACGTTACCCCGGTTTAACGAGCCTTTCCAGATTTTGCTCATGGTGGTTTGTTTGCTTAGACCAGACAAAAGGCCGGCGTCAGGAGCAATCAAGGGCACCGAATATATACAAAAGCATACGATTGTCAATCTTAAATTCTCATGAGGGAACCTTTTTTTCTCCGAAAACGGGTGCGGCAAGGGGAAAAGTGGACGCAAAAGGGAACGGAGAAGGCGCTGAAATCGAGAGATCCGGAGGTTTCCGGTGCAGGGATCTGAGGGGGTGAAAAGGTGCTTTGAAAAATGATAAAAAGTGGCCCCAAGTCTTGAAATCTTCAATAGTTATACTGGAATGGTACCTCCGGGTCAATGGGGTAAAACAGGGGTGGTTCGGAAAGCCCGACCCGGCAGCCGCCCATGGGGAGGGCACCGGTGTCGGAAAAATCATCGGCCTGCGTGGGTGCTGAGCCGTGAAAACAGGCTCTGGACGACCTGCAGGCACTCCCGGGAGTCGTTGCGGAACCCTTCGTCCACAGCCTCGTCGGTTTTCCTTGCGCGGGCGGGGCGGATGATGCTAAAAGAATCTCACAATCAGTTGTAACTTTGCTGGGGGTGCCCTTAACCGGGCTGAGACGGAGATATTCCAACCCTTTGAACCTGACGCAGTTTGTACTGCCGTAGGGAAGCCACATACACGATTTTTGTCGCGGCGCTTCAAAGCCCCCCGACACCTCACGTATCAGGCTGCCTGCGGGCGGCCTTTTTTTTTGGCCGCTCGCGGTCCGGTACCTGGCCCAGGCTCACAGGCCTCGGTGCCGCTCCGGAATCATCGGTCCTGCGCCTTGGAAACCCTTTCCTTGGTATCTCCCCTTCATACAAGAATACCTGTCCTCCAGCTTATGGCCCTGGTTCGGTGTGCCTGTGGCGCGGTTTTTGTCTGCGTTTACGGTCCATGCGCGTTTCCGGGGTTTTCAGGAGGTGTGTCTATGATGGTAAACGGCAGCGAAGAGAGCCTGTCCCAAGGTAATATGACCTTGGAGCGGTTCCTGGAGCACAAAGGGCTTCACCCCGGCAGTGTCGTGGTGGAGCGAAACGGCGAGGTGGTGGAGCGGTCCCGGTTCGGGGCGGTGACACTGAGCGAAACCGATAAACTTGAGATCCTGCGATTTGTGGGAGGGGGGTGCTGATGGACGATTGTTTTCAAATTGGGGGAAGAGAGTTTTCAAGCCGGCTTTTCATCGGAACCGGGAAATACCCAGCCGACGGCCTGATCCCCGACGTGTGCGAGGCTTCCGGCGCCCAGGTGATCACCGTGGCCCTGCGCCGTGTGGATTTTGCCTCGGAGACCGACAACGTGATGAAGCACATTCCCGAGAACATGGTGCTCCTTCCCAACACCTCCGGCGCACGAAACGCTGAAGAAGCGGTGCGCATCGCCCGCCTTGCCCGGGCCGCCGGGTGCGGGGACTGGATCAAGATCGAGGTGATCAGCGACCAGCGCTACCTGCTTCCGGACAACCTGGAAACCACAAAGGCCACGGAGATCCTTGCAGCAGAGGGGTTCCATGTTTTTCCGTACATGAACCCGGATCTCATGGATGCCCGGCGCATGGTTGATGCCGGGGCCGCCGCGGTCATGCCCCTGGGTGCTCCCATCGGCACCAACCGGGGGATTCGGACCCGTGAGATGATACGGATCCTCATCGATGAGATCTCCCTTCCCATTATTGTGGATGCGGGCATCGGAAAGCCTTCCCAGGCGTGCGAAGCCATGGAGATGGGGGCTGCTGCCTGCCTCGTCAACACGGCCATTGCCTCTTCCAGTGATCCTGTGTCCATGGGGCGTGCCTTTGGCCGGGCCGTTGACGCCGGACGTGCTGCGTACCTTGCAGGCCTTGGTTCGACACGCAAAGAGGCATCGGCCTCCTCACCCCTTACCGGGTTCCTCGGGCAGGGGAGGGCGTGATGGGCTTTTTCGATATATGGAAGTCCCTGGACCCGGACGAGACCCTTGCCCGCATCAACGGAGCCACGGAGCGTGACGTGCAAGCCGCCCTGGACGCACACAAATGTTCGGTAGATCATTTAATGGCCCTTTTGTCTCCGGCGGCGGTGCCTTTCCTTGAGGCAATGGCCCAAAAAGCCCACGAGTCGACCCTGCGCCATTTTGGCCGACAGATCCTGTTGTTTACTCCCATCTATATCTCCAACCACTGTATCAACCAGTGTGTTTACTGCGGGTTCAACGCCAAGAACAAGATCCACCGGCGCCAGCTGAGCCTGGAAGAGGTGGAGTTCGAGGCTGCGGCCATTGCCGAGACCGGGCTCAAACACATTCTCCTGTTGACCGGCGAGGCACCCAACGTGGCGACCCCCGCCTACATCGAGGAGAGCCTGGCCATCATCTCCAAATACTTTACGTCGGTGGGGATTGAGATCTACCCCGTGGACGAGGATGGGTATGCCCGGTTTGTGAATGCCGGGGCCGACAGCCTCACCGTGTATCAGGAGACCTACAACGAAGATCTCTACAAGACCCTGCACCCGGCCGGACCCAAGCGGGATTTCAGGTTTCGACTGGAGGCCCTGGAGCGGGGAGCCCGGGCCAGGATGCGCGGGATCAATCTTGGCGGGCTCCTGGGTCTGGACCACTGGCGACGCGAGGCCTTTTTCACGGCCATGCACGCCGACTGGATCATGACCACCTTCCCCGAGGTGGAGCTGGGCCTTTCCCTTCCTCGCATGCGCCCCCACGCCGGATGTTATGAACCGGCCCATATTGTATCGGATACCGACATCGTCCAGGCCATGACCGCCTTCCGGCTCTTTTTGCCCCGGGCCGGGATCACCCTGTCCACTCGGGAGAGCGCTGCGTTTCGCGACAACGTGCTTCCCCTGGGCATTACCCGCCTGTCGGCAGGTTCCTGCACATCCGTGGGAAGCCATACCGAAGAGGAGGGCTCCGGCCAGTTCGATATCAATGACGAACGGAGCGTGGTGGAGATGGACGCCAACTTAAGGGGGCGCGGGTACCAGCCCGTGTACCAGGACTGGAGGATGCACTGATGGACACCCTCGGAGGGGCCCTTGTGAGCCGCGTGGGTAAAGATCCCATGGAGCGCGTCTCTTCGGCCTGCATCGGTATTGCAGGGGCGGGGGGGCTGGGGTCCAATTGTGCCATGCACCTGGTGCGCATGGGGTTCCGTCACCTCGTCATCGCCGATTTTGACCGGGTGGAGCCCTCCAACCTCAACCGGCAGTTTTTTTTCGCCCGCCAGGTGGGAGAGAGCAAGGTGGAGGCCCTGAAAGAGAATCTGGTCGCCATCGAGCCGGAGGCAGAGGTTAAAACCCACTGCGTGCAGGTGACCGGCGAGAACATCGGGGGGCTCTTTGACGGCTGCGATGCCGTGGTGGAGGCCTTTGACCGGGTGGAAGCCAAGCAGCTCCTGGTGGAGCGATACCTGGCACGCGGGACCTTTCTCGTGGCCGCCTCCGGCATCGGCGGCTGGGGAGATGCCGATCGCATCGTGACCCGGAAGATCACCCCCACCTGTTATGTGGTGGGGGACGGGGTCACTGAAGCGGATGATACAGCCCCACCCATGTCTGCGGTGGTTTCTATTGCGGCGGCCAAGCAGGCGGATTTGGTATTTGGTTGGGTGGTGAATGGGGGAAGGATAAAGGCTTAAGGCTAAGGGCTAAAGGCTAAAGGCTAAAGGAAAATCCCCTGGCCGCCGGGGGGCGTTTTTTACAGGAGAATAAGAAACCATGAGATCCATTGCAGGTGCCGATATTTACGGCATCACCGGGGAGGAGCACTCCCTGGGCCGGGACAACATCACGGTGGTGAAGGCGATGATCGACGCCGGTATTACCCTGATTCAGTACCGGGAAAAAGACAAATCCATGCTGGAGCGATACCGGCAGTGTGAGGTGGTGCGCAGGCTGACACAGGATGCGGGGGTCACCTTTATTGTCAACGACCATGTGGACCTGGCCCTGGCCGTGGAAGCCGACGGCCTCCACGTGGGACAGGACGACCTGCCCATTCCCGTGGTGCGAAAGCTTGCGGGGGAATCCATGATCATCGGGCTCTCCACCCACAGCCCTGCCCAGGCGGCGGCTGCCGTTGCGGCGGGGGCCGATTACATCGGTGTCGGCCCCATCTTCACCACTCAGACCAAAAAGGATGTCTGCGACGCCGTGGGGCTGACCTACCTCGATCATGTGGTGAAAAACGAAAAAATCCCCTTTGTGGCCATCGGGGGGATCAAGGAACACAACATTGCCGAGGTGAAAGCCCACGGCGCGGAAACCATTGCTCTGGTGACGGGGATCGTCGGAGCCGAAGATATTTCAAAGCGGGTCAAAGCCATCCGCAAAGCCATGGAGAGAAACTAAAATGAGCTACACAACCCAGATGAATGCGGCCCGAAAAGGGATCGTTACCGGCGCCATGGAGACCGTGGCCAAAAAAGAGAACATGCCCATCGAAACCCTCATGGAGCGCATGGCCAAGGGTACCATTGCTGTTCCGGTGAACAAGAACCACACCGTCATCGATCCCGAAGGCGTGGGGGAGGGGCTCCGTACCAAGGTGAACGTCAACCTGGGGATCTCCAAGGACTGCTGCGACCTGGAGGTGGAGATGGCCAAGGTCCGGGCCGCCGTTGCCATGAAGGCCGAGGCAATTATGGACCTCAGCTGCTTCGGCAAGACCCGTGAGTTCCGCACCCGCGTTATCTCCGAATGCCCCGCCATGGTCGGTACGGTCCCCATGTACGACGCCGTGGGTTTCTACGACAAGAACATCAAGGACATCACCGTGGATGAGTTCTTCAAAGTGGTTGAGCGTCACGCCGAGGACGGGGTGGATTTTGCCACCATCCACGCCGGGCTCAACCGGGCCACCGCCGAGAAGATCAAGCGCAACGACCGCCTCACCGGTGTTGTCTCCCGTGGCGGTTCCCTTCTCTACACCTGGATGATGCTCAATGACGCCGAAAACCCCTTTTATGAGCACTACGACCGGCTCCTGGAGATCTGCACCAAGTACGACCTCACCCTGAGCCTCGGCGACGGCTGCCGCCCGGGGAGCATCAACGACTCCACGGACGCGGCCCAGGTGGAGGAACTCATCACCCTGGGTGAGCTCACCAAGCGCGCCTGGGAGCAGGATGTGCAGGTGATGATCGAAGGGCCGGGCCACATGGCCATGGATGAGATCACCGGCAACATGATGATGGAAAAACGCCTCTGCCACGGCGCGCCCTTTTACGTCCTCGGGCCCCTGGTCACCGATGTGGCCCCCGGCTACGACCACATCACCAGCGCCATCGGCGGGGCCATTGCAGCGGCCAACGGCGCGGATTTTCTCTGCTACGTCACCCCGGCCGAGCACCTGCGTCTCCCCGACCTGGAGGACATGAAAGAGGGCGTTATCGCCACGCGTATTGCGGCCCACGCCGCCGACATCGCCAAGAAGATCCCCGGCGCTCGGAGCTGGGATAACGCCATGAGCAAGGCCCGCGCCGACCTCGATTGGGAAAAGATGTTCTCCCTGGCCATGGATCCCGTAAAAGCCAGGAGCTACAGGGAAAGCTCCAAACCCGAGTTTGAGGACAGCTGCACCATGTGCGGCAAGATGTGCGCAGTGCGTAACATGAAGCGGGTCCATGAGGGCAAGGATATTCAGTTGAATGACTAAAAAGCAGGTGCAAAGCAGGTCATAGGGAAAGCAGGTTATAGGCGATAGTAAATCGGTGACCGGATTGGGGAGCGTTTTCTCCATGTGGGCCTGATCATGTTGCTGTCTTGTTTTGGCCCTGTCTGACGTGCTTGCCTTGCGGTCCTTAATTAATGAAATATAAAAAAGTGCCGCTCGTTTTCATTAAAAGATGAAGATGGGCGGCATTTTTTTTTAGATATTTTTGATTGCGGAGGGCCTGCCATGAAAGGGGTGGTTTGTCCTTTCGGCGTGGGAGGGGAGGGGGCGCCAGTCATGGCGATCCTGGTGAGTGGCATGTTTTTATATGGCTGATATCATGAGTGTTTAAGGCTTGTGGGGCTCGGTTGGGCGGGTGGGTTACACCAGGGGCGTATGGGTGATTGAGGGTCCTTGAACGGGAACGCTTCTTCGGGGCGAAACGGCCGAGAGGGCCTGTGGGCGGTGGGATAGAGCCTGCTGGTGACTTGACAGCCCGGAATGGCCCCGGCTAAGAAAGAAACCGCAATCCTTGAAAAATGTGATGGGGCGGGCAGGCTCGTCAAAGCCGCCGGGCCCCTTTTTTTGTAACCGGATACGTTAAGGACACGTGTGATGATGACAGCGCTTAAAAAATGGACGATCGCGGTTGTGTGCCTTTTGATGCTCCCGGCTCTTTCCGAGGCGGGGTATAAAAAGGAATACAAATTAAGCTGTGTGGTGGGACCCAAGATGCCCTGGGGCGAAGGGGCGACCCTGTTTGCCGATCTGGTGCGCGAGCGCACCGAGGGCCGGGTCAACATCAAGGTCTACACGGCAGGTTCTCTCATGGCGGGCAAGCAGACCAACGAGTTCCTCCTGCTCAAGCGCGGCGTGGCCGATTTTGCCTTTGCCTCCCCCATCAACTGGTCGTCTACCCTGAAGGCTTTGAACCTGTTTAACCTTCCCTTCTTTTTTGAAGACTACGAGGCCCTGGACAAGGTGACCTCAGGGGAGGCGGGAAAAGCCATTGAAGCCCTGATCGCCAAAAAAGGGGTTAAGGTCCTGGGCTGGGGAGAGAACGGGTACCGGGAGATCACCAACTCCAAGCGGGCCATCCGGACCCCGGAAGACTTAAAGGGCTTGAAAGTCCGTGTGGTGGGTACCCCCATTTTCATCGACATCATGAAGTCCATGGGTGCCAACCCCGTGAACATGAACTGGGGCGAGGCCAAGATCGCTTTTCAGCAGGGTGTTGTGGACGCCCAGGAGAACCCCGCCGTGGGCATCGAGATTCCCCTGAAGATCTGGCAGTTCCATAATCACGTGTCTTTCTGGGGGTATGTCATCGATCCCCTCATGTTCACCGTGAACCAGAAAACCTGGAAAAAATTCTCGGAAAAAGACCGTGAGATCATCCGTCAGGCGGCGGTGGACGCCGGTCGCATGCAGAAGGGTGTCGTAAGAAAGGGCCTGGTGGCCCCGGACCTTTCCGCCCACGAGCTGATGCGGGAAAACGGCATGGAGGTGACGGTGCTCACCCCCGAAGAGAAGAAGGCCTTTCGTGTGCTCACCGAGCCCGTGTACAAAAAGTGGGTCCCCCGCATCGGTGAAGAGCTGGTGGAGAAGGCCAAAGCGGACATGGGGAATTAAGCCTTGAACACCCTGAAATATTGTGTGCGCAATTTTGAAGAAGTTTTGGGAGCCCTGCTTCTGGGCTCCATGTTTGTCCTGGGGCTGGCCAACGTCGTCACCCGCTACTTTTTCGAGTTTTCCCTGGCCTTCACCGAGGAGCTGGAGGTGGCTGGCCTGGTCTGGCTCACCATGCTTGGTACCAGCGCGGCTTTCAAGAAGAGCCATCACCTGAACCTCCAGTATTACGAAAAAAAGCTCTCCCCACGGGCGGCCACAATGGTCCGCATGGGCGGCCTTGTCCTGGCCATCGTGCTGTTTGCGACCCTTGCGGGCCTCAGTTGGTTTCACATTTACGATCTTATCGATCTTGAGATCACCACCGAGGCCCTGGAGCTTCCGGAGTGGATCTATGCCCTTGCCATTCCCGCGGGGTCCGCTCTTGTCATTGTCCGTATCGTTCAGGTGCTCATCGCCGAAAAGGCGAAACTCAAAGGAGTATGACCATGGGATTGCTGCTGTTTTTTCTTTTCATGGTGCTGCTCCTTTCCGGCGTGCCCATTGCCGTTGCCATCGGGCTCTCTTCGGTGGTCGTCATCTGGTTGGCCGACCTTGGCATTGCCGTGGTCTCGCCCAACTTCTATTCGGGTATCGCCAAGTTTCAGCTCCTGGCCATCCCGCTCTTTATTTTTGCCGGGTTTTTGTTTGAACGCTGCGGCATTTCAGAGCGGCTGGTGCGCTTTGCCAACCTCCTTGTGGGGCGCAAAAAAGGGAGCCTGGCCATTGTGGCCGTACTGGTGTGTGTCTTCTTCGGCGGTATCTCCGGCTCTGGCCCGGCCGACGCTGCGGCCATTGGCGCCATCTTGATCCCCGCCATGATCCGGGACGGGTACGACCGCGGCTTTGTGGCCGCCCTCATCGCCGGGGCAGGCTCCACCGCCATCATCGTGCCCGTGAGCATTGCGCTGATCATCTACGGCGCTCTCACCAACACCTCCATCACCACCCTGTTTGCCGCCGGGGCCATCCCCGGTGCCCTGGCCGGGCTTTGCCTGATTCTGCCCGCCTGGTGGATTTCCAAAAAGAGGGGATACGGCAGCAGGACGGCCATGGAGTCGGACATGGGCTTGTTCCAGGCCTTTCGTGAGGCGTTCTGGGGGCTCATGGCCCCGGGGATTATCCTGGGCGGGCTCTACGGCGGGGTGTTTACGCCGACGGAGGCGGCCGTGGTGGCGGTCTTCTACGGCCTGATCCTGGGTTTTTTCCTCTACAGGACCCTCACCTTAAAGGCCCTGTACGAGATCCTGGTGGAGGCCTCCAACGCCTCGGCCGTGGTGATGCTCATCATCACTTTTGCCGGATTGTTTTCATGGACGGCAAGCACCCTGGGGGCCATGGACGCCATTTCGGCTTCGCTTCTGGCCATCAGCGACAATCCGTATGTGGTTCTTTTTGTTATCAACCTCATCTTGTTCTGTGCCGGGATGCTCATCGATGCCATCTCCATATTTTATATCTTTATCCCCATCTTCCTGCCCATCATGGCGCGGTTCGGGTGGGACCCCATCTGGTTCGGTATCATGATGACCTTTAATCTGGCCATCGGGCAGTTCACGCCCCCGGTTGCCGTGAACCTCTACGTGACCACCCATCTGGCGGAGATTCCCGTGGAGGAGACCTTCAAGGCCGTGATTCCATTCATTTTGGCCATGCTTGCCGGGCTCGTGATCCTGGCCCTTTTTCCAAGCATAACTCTGTTTCTTCCACGCCTTTTCGGTATGATTTGAGGGGCTAAAAAAAGCAATGCCTCCAGCGGCAAGGTATGCCACCTTGACAGCTGGTTTCCGCTGGGGCATTGCTTGGGCCACCAGTGTGTTGTTGATGATACTGTCCCAAAAGTCCGTCAGCCCGTAGGGTGCATTCTGTGCACCGTGTTCGGCTCACCCAGGGCTTTGATTTGGGGGCACAGAGTGCACCCGGCAAATCGTGTCACTGAAGAACCAAAAATGGCTTGTATGAAAATTGTCGCTTTGATAAACTTCCAAAATTAAAGCGTATAATGATTTTTAGCCTTTCCCTGTCCAATCCAAAAGACAATCATACCTTACAAGATGTTGATATCCGTTGTGCCGGGCGATTAAATCGCCATAGATAACCCGTGGTATCTTTGTTGCTCGTATTTTTGTCGTATTGGTGCGCGCGTTTGGAGCCGATGTCAAAAAAGCAGAGCATCTTGTCACTCCTCTTCACCTTATCCCTTTCGTTCACATATTCATGGACTCTGTTCAAGGCATCAGAGCTTTCAGAAAGCGTTGTTTTATCAAAGCTCTGATAATGCAGTAGATGGGTTCTCTTGGTTCGTCAGCAGGGTGAAAAAATAGCGCCAAAATGGTGGCTTGTATTTTTGTGATGCCTTAATTTTTTTCGCTAAGTCGTTGTAAAAAAAGCTTATTGTTCTGGTATTTCGAGTGTGTCCGCTAAACTCAAAGTGAAGGAGTGCGGTATGAAAAAGCGCGTGGTTACCATTGCAACAGCTGTATGCGTCATGATCTGGTCGGGTATGGGCCATGCCGAGTGGCGGCCCGGTGAGGCGCCTGAGCCTGTCGCTCCCGGGGAATTCGCACAACAGGCCGACCTGGAAGTGGACCGGGAGATGCGATCGTTGGAGTGGCGGTGTGTGGGGCCCTTTGTGGGCGTTCGCGGTTGCGGCGTGGCCGTGCACCCCACGGACAAGAACCGGTTCTATCATGCCCATTCATCGGGCGGGGTGTGGATGTCCGATGACAATGGCACCTATTGGTATCCCATTACCGACGGCCAGATCAACGTGGGGCCGGTGGGGGCCATTGCCCTGGCACCCAGCAACCCGGACATCATCTATATCGGAACGGGTGAGCCGCAGCTTCGCGACTGCTCCACCTGGGGTGACGGGGCCTACAAGTCCACGGACGGAGGCAAGACCTGGGCACACATCGGGCTGGCCAAGACAAGGCGCATCTCACGGGTGCGCGTGCACCCGACCAACCCGGACCTGGTCTACATGGCCGCCATCGGCAGCCCCTTCGGGCCGAGCCAGCACCGCGGCGTGTACCGCAGCAAGGATGGAGGTAAATCCTGGGAGCGGGTTTTCTTCAAGCATGAACAGGCCGGCGTCATCGACCTGGTGCTGTGTGAGCACGACCCGAATATATTGTATGCCGCAACCTTTGAGGTGTTCCGGCGGACCTGGGGGCTGAAGGCCGGAGGCCCCAACACCGGCATTTTCAAATCAACGGACGGTGGGGAAACCTGGGCCGAGATCACCCGGAACCCGGGCATGGCCACCGACGACTTAGGCCGCATCGGCCTTGCCCACTCCAGGAAAAACCCCGAGCGCATCAGTGCCCTTGTGGACTCCAAGGAGCAGCCGGGGCTCTATCAGTCCGAGGACGGCGGCGAGACGTGGGCCTTTGTCTCGGATAACGTCAACATCATTCAGCGGCCTTTCTACTACATGCACCTCCACGCCAGCCCCCACAACGGGGACGAGCTGTGGGTGCTTTCCAACAAGATGTGGCAATCCCTGGACGGGGGAAAATCCTGGACCCAGCGTTCCGGGACCAAGGATGATTTCCATGACATGGCCTTTGATCCGGAAGACCCCGATCGCATGATCGTCACCCACGACGGCGGCGCCATGGTGACGAGAAACGGCGGGGTCACCTGGTCTGGCCCCTATACCCAGCCCAATCAGCAGGTCTATCGCCTCGATGTGGACAATGAATTTCCGTATAACCTGTATGGAAACTGCCAGGACCTTATCGGATACAAGGTCCCTTCCGCGTCCATTTACGGCGGCATTTCGCAAGCTGATGTGACGGTCATCGGCAGCGGGGAGTCCGGTGCTTCGGTGCCGGATCCCAATGACCCCGATACCATTTATCACCTGGCGCAGAGCACCTTTGCCGCCGGTGGATGCCCGATCCAGCGGGTCAGCCTGAAGACGGGGCAGTGGGAGCAGGTCAATGTCTGGCCTGTGATCACCTTCGGAAGAGGGCAGGACGAGGCAAGGTACCGTTTTAACTGGCATGCCCCTGTCCTTTTTGACCCCTTCAGGCCGAAGGTGTTGTACACCGCCGCCGAGGTGGTGTTCCGCAGCAAAGACCGGGGACAGACCTGGGAGGTTGTCAGCCCGGTGTTGACCCGGGATGACCCGGAAAAGCAGCAGCCGGGAGGTTCTCCTTCATCCCTGGAGACGTCCGGCCAGGAAGCCTACAACACCATCCACCGCATGGCCGCATCCGGAGTCAAAAAGGGGGTGTTCTGGACGGGCAGTGATGACGGCCTGATCCATGTGACCAGAAACAATTGCCGGAAATGGACCAACGTCACCCCGCCCGGCCTTCCCGAAGACTCGGATGTCTACGAGATCGAGGCCTCGCCCCATGACGCGGGGACGGCGTATGTCGCCATCAGCCGGTACCGCACGGCCAATGATTTCCTGCCCTATCTCTTCAAGACATCTGATTACGGAGAGACATGGACGAATTTGAGTGAGAATTTTCCTCAGACGGAGATCACGCGGACCATTCGGGAAGATACGGTGCGCAAAGGGTTGCTCTTCGTGGGAACCGAAACGGGGGTGTTTGCCTCCCTGGATAACGGGCTCACCTGGAAACGGTTGAACCTCAACCTGCCGGCGGTACCGGTGCACGACATCAAAATCAAGGATGAGGACCTGTGCATCGCCACCTTTGGGCGCAGTTTTTGGATTTTGGATGACATCAGCCCCTTGCGGCAGACCTCAGACGAAATCCAGGCCAAGACGGCTCATCTGTTCAAACCGCGAACCCATACGCGCCTGGGCATCAACTGGTGGGCTCTCTACGGTGGGGGCGTGGGAGGGGGCCAGAAGAACTACTTTGTCCAGAACGGGCGCATGGGGCACACCTTTATCGAACTCGGGGTGGTCAACGGAGAACGCAAGCGCAGGTTCATCGATGCCGGAGGTGCCCGGCCCCGTGGTGCCATTATTTACTATCTGATTGGAGAAGGTGCCCGGGATGTCAGCCTGAGTATTCTCGACAGCAAGGGTGAGCTGATCAAAACCTACGAGGGGGACATCCTGAGCCGGGAGACGGGCCTGAACCGGATGGTCTGGGACATGAATTATCCGGATGTGGTCTCTGTACCGGGCAAGCCGCCTGCAGGGATTGTGGTGGAAGCCAGGCCCGGCACCTACACCGCCAGGTTGACGGTTGACGGCCAGTCCCAGGATCAGGCGTTTGAACTGCGCATGAACCCCAACGAGACGTGGAGTCAGAAAGATGCGGATGCCCGTTTCGAATTGTGGTGGCGCATCAGGGATATTTTCGAGAGAACCAATAAGACCATTATCTCCGCCATGGAACTGTCCGAGGACGCCGGAGAGGATTCGGCCATTGCAAAAGAGTCCTCGGTGTTTATCGGAAAGCTGGTCCCCATGGGGGCCAACCTGTCCCAGATCGCCAATGAGCCGTCCAAGCTGCTGTCCAAGCTTCAAACGGTCCACTGGGTGTTGTTCCAGAGCGAAGGCCGCCCGCCCCAGTCTGCCTACGATGTGGTGGATATGCTGGAAAAAGAGATTGATACCGAACTCGCTGCATGGGCTGATTTTTTGCAAAGCGAGGGGACGACGGTGGCACATGCTCAATAGCTGAACAGCAGGTGATGGGGCGATGCGGACGCTTCGGCGTTTTCATCCCCCCATTGCAAGGGGGGCAACATGAGAGCCGTGGTGATGAACAGGAAGGTACACAGATGGGCCGCCATTGCAACGGCTTTACCGGTCCTTGTCGTCGTCCTCAGCGGGGCTGTCCTTCTGATGAAAAAGAAGCTGGAGTGGATTCAGCCTGCGACCCAGAAGGGGGTGGGGCATGAGCTGATGCTCAGTTTTGATGAGATTCTGGCCATCGCCACCTCCGTTCCGGACGTGGGGATCCACAACTGGGAGGATATCGATCGCCTGGACGTGCGACCCGGAAAAGGCCTGGTGAAGGTGCGGGCCAAGAACCACTGGGAAATCCAGGTTGATACGAAAACCGGTGAAGTCCTTCACGTCGCCGTGCGGCGTTCCGACCTCATCGAAAGCATCCATGACGGCAGCTTTTTCCATGAACATGTCAAGCTGTGGGTTCTTCTGCCCACCGCCATTCTCCTGGCCGGTGTCTGGGTAACAGGTGTCTATCTGTTTTTCTTTCCTTACGTGAAAAAACGGGGTTGAAGCCGAGGGGGCCATGAAAACAAAACAGTGCACTGTCATGATGATCGTTTCTGTGGGACTTCTCCTGGGGTTTGGGGTCGCCGTTGCATCAACCGGGGGCAAACTCAGGCCGAGGCTTTCCCCTGATGAGGTTGAAAACCAGATTGCTCTGGACCAGAAGGCCGATCCACTCTACGAATCGCGGCTGTTCTCTCCGGTACGGGATTGGCGGGATGGCGTGGCAGAACAGATGGGGTTGCATCTGGCGGCCGACTATTCAGTCCTTTTCATGCACGTGAGCGACAGCCCGGGGGAAGATAGCGCCTCCAGCGGCATTGCGCGGTTTTATGGCTACTGGGACCTGGTGAACCGCGGGGGGCCCAACAAGGGCAGCTTGAACTGGAAAATTGAAAACCGCCACAAGTACTCGGACATTCCGCCCAGCGCCCTGGGGTTTGAAAGCGGGTATGCGGGCATCATCGAACCTCCGTTCAGCAACCAGAAGGCACGTCTGACAAACCTCTACTGGAAACAGTATGTATCCGAGGGCAAGGGCGTGTTTGTGGGAGGGTTTCTGGACACCACGGATTTTATCGATGTCTACCTGCTCTCCAGTCCGTGGACGGGGTTTGCCAACTTCGTTTTTTCAACGGGGTCCGCCTCCATGGATCTGCCCAATGATGCCACCCTGGGCGCGGCAGCCGGTGCCATGGTAAGCAGCTCACTCTATATTCAGGCCGGAATCGCAGATGCCAACGCCGACCCAAGGGATCCGTTTGAAGGGTTTGAGTCCGTCATCGACGACAGTGATTTTTTCAGATGGGTTGAAATCGGCTGGACCCCCGGCAAGGACAAGATCTACTTTGACAACACCCACATCACACTCTGGCAGATTGACGAACGTGCAAACGGAACGGATGACGGCTGGGGGGTGAACCTCTCCTGGCAACGATGGATCGACGACACATGGCTGCCCTTTGTTCGTGGGGGATATGCCGATGACAGCGGCAGCCTCCTTGAGCGATCGGTATCGGCGGGCATTGGCTGTCAGCCGGTGCCCATGCGCGGTGTCATTGGGGTAGGGTTCAACTGGGGACGCCCCAATGACGTGTCGTTCAAAGGGGCAGATGATCAGTACACCACTGAAGTGTTCTGGAGGTATCAGCTGACAAAGGAGGTGGCCGTGACCCCGTCCCTTCAATACATCAAAGATCCAGCCCTCACCAGCGATGAGGATACCTTATGGGTCCTGGGGTGCCGGCTCCGTGTGGCCCTGTAGCCCAAGGGGTGAGAAAATCGAGCAGAAAACCGTGAATTACACTTTCCACTACTACAACCGGCCCGTTTTCTCATGAAATACCCGGGATAGCGAGATTGAGTAGACGCCCATGATTGCTTTTTGCTATGTTGAATGAGGTATGAAGCCGCCACCTGGCGGCTGTTCGGTTTTCACGCGGAATTGGGCTGGGGGAACCATGAAAAGACGATACGCGGTGATTCTCTTCGTTTTTACCGTCATCACGGTGTCAGCTTGTTTGCGGTTGATTCATGCCATATGTATGAGGTAATCCTGCATTTATAGAGGATTCCGGATTCGGCCGCCGGCGATTTTGATGTTTGAGGGTGATATCGCTTAGCACAGCCCGTGGGATATGCTATCAGCATCGGCACGAATCCGGTTTTCAAGTATGCTGGTTCCTTCAGGTTTGCCTGCGAATCCAAAGGGTCGCATGGGGCGGCCTTTTTATCCTTTCACCTTCAGCCACTCTCCCTTGATATCGCTTTTTCCCGCCACGTACCAGGGACACCCGGACCTGATGCACTCCTTATTAATATTGAACTGGAAACAGTGGGTGGTGCCGTTTGCCTGCAAGGGGATGGGCAGCAGATCCGCGGAGAGGCCCGACGCGATCTTGAAGGCGGTGAGGGTCTCCCTGCGGCAGCAGCGGGCTGCTTCCAGCTCGCCTAAGGCCGTGATTATCCGGCCGGTGACCCTCTGGATAATCTGCCGCTCCGTGGCTTTCACCGGGTTGCTCTTCAGGATGATGCCGAAGGCGATCCCTGTCCCCAGGGCCGCGCCACAGCCTCCCCAGAAAGCACAGGTGCCGCCGGGGATATCCGCGCCGCGTCGGATGGCCGAGAGGATCTCCTCGTCTCCGATGGCGCCTCCGGCGTTGCGGTACGCTGCGGTGATCACACCCGGAACGATAAAGTGGTGCTCCGGTCCGTGGAGGGGCACAGCCGGGTGTTTTTTGATTCTGTCAAAGAGGGTGATGATGTCGGTCTCCCTGGTGGTCAGGCAGAGGTGCTTGACCACGGAGAGGGCATCCTCGCTGTGGCAGAGGTCGCAGACAAAATGGCCGTTTTCGCAGAGGGCGTTGGCCATGGCGGTCTCTCCGCAGAAGCTGCAGGTCTCTTCCTGCTCCATGTCGAGATAGGCAAGGGGTTTGCCGCAGCGCATGCAGCCCGACGCTTTTTTTCCTGTGCTCAGGATGGTGGCACCGGCGGGCTGGGCTGGCTTCTGTTCCTTTTCCACAGGCTGGTAGCAGGCACAGCTGTTTTCCGCGTCCTGGTTGGTGATGTTGCCGTCGTTGTCCAGGACAAAGGCGGACGGGTCGGAGTGGGTGGCTGAAGGCCAGGGGGCATCCAGAATACCGCCCCGGGGGATGATTTCGCCCTGATCGGTGATGACCCCTGCAAAGGGGCCGGGATAGAGAACAGCCGTGCGGGTCTCATCGGGCTTGACGGCCTGGTAGGTGAGGGAATAAAAGGTGTGCCCCTGGACCTCGCGATAGAAGAAGCGTTTGATGATTCGGATGTTGATAAAACCGGTGGCCTCCAGCATGGCCATGAGGCGGGACTGCACCATGGCCCCGCCGATGCATTCTCCCCGAAGGGTCGGGTCGTTTTGGATGGAAGCGGGGAAGGGGGCGTCGGTGGTCACATCGGAGATGACGGCTCGTCCCCCGGGCTTCAGGATGCGGAAAATTTCCGCAAAGGTCTTTGTCTTGTCCTCGGAAAGGTTCACCACGCAGTTTGAGATCACCACGTCGGCGGTCTCACGGTCCAGGGGGATGCTTTCCAGGTATCCCTTTTTAAACTCCACGTTCCGGTAACCCAGCCTCCTTCCCACTTCGTCCGTTGCATTACGGGCCCGCGAGAGCATGTCGTCGAGCATGTCGATACCGTAGACGCTCCCCGCCGCACCGGTGATCTTGGCGGCGATAAAGCACTCCACCCCGGCCCCGGAGCCTAAGTCCACAAGGGTTTCCCCCTGGTCAAGGTCCGCATCCTGTACCGGGCTTCCGCATCCGTAGGAACGCACCCTGGCAGACTCCGGGATGTGGTGGATCAACTCCTCTTCGTAACAGACCGGGTTGGTGATGTCGGTGTTGGGGGCGTCTGCCGCATCGGCATAAAAGGCGCCCACCGTGCCCCGGGTACCGGCTAGGGAGAGCACACAGTTGGAGTGGGTGAGGGCCACATCACCCTCGGCGTGGCTGCATTCGGTGAGGCGGTCGCCCATCTGGATTCGCATGCCGGGCACGCCATGGGCGTCGGCAACCGTACCCGCCGCCTTTTCAATAAGGTGAACGGCGATGGCTTCGTAGAGCGCCATGTAAGGGTCGTGGCCGATGTAGTGTTGGCCTGCATAGTAGCTGTGGTCGATATCGCCGCCCCCCACGATGTAGCGAAAAGGGCTTGTGCGGCAGCTTTCGTCATTCACAACGGATAGTCCTCGCAAGTCGCTGAGCGCTTTGCTGTGTCTCCACACCTTCTCGATGCCGTCCCGCATGTGGCCGCAGCATGCCGGTTTGTTGCCGATGAGGGCCGGGGTGGGGTAGATGTGCCCGTCGGGACCCACGGCAAGGGATTCCCATCCGGCGTTGCCCAGGTCGTGGCGGATGCCCGGAGAGGAGAAGACCCGGGCCTCCATGCTCTTGAGGTTGTCGATGGTGATTCCCAATGGTGCGGCGGTTTTTTCAGCCTCCATAAGGTGGGAAAAAAGCTGTTCCGGAGGGACATGGGCGGTGTCTCGCGCCTTTCCGGCGGCAAAGAGCCAGAGGTAATGGACGTCGGCAATGCCGAACCGACCGGCAAGGGTGACGATATCGGTCATCTGGTGGACGTTGCCTTTGTGAACGGCCATGGCAAGGGAGGTGTTGAGTCCTGCCTGGGACAGCATGTCAAAAATGGCGAGTAATTTGTTGAAGACCCCCTGGCCGCGCATGGCGTCGTGGTTCTCCTCAAGGCCGTCCACGCTGATCTGGAAGTGGAGTCGGTCTGTGGGGAGCGTGGTGAGAAAATCCAGATGCTTCGGGACGAGCAATCCGTTGGTGAGGATGGCAAGGCGGGTGTTTTCCTTGCTCAGGAGAAGGCGGCAGATGCGTTGAAAATCTGGGTGGAGCAGGGGCTCGCCCCCGGTGATGTAATAGGTCTCCGTGCCTAAGGGCTCGGTTGCCCGGTACAAAGCCTCGATCTCCTCAAAATTGAGGCTTTGCCTTGTTTTTGGGGAGCAGGAGAAGAGGCAGTGACGACACGACAGGTTGCAGTGATCCGTGAGGTGAATCCAGCATTCGGACAGGCGGTTCAGGGAGAGAATCTCTCCGCGCCCGGAGTAGGGTGCGGGGTTGCCCCAGGGCATAAGGGATAAAAACTGTTCTGCCCTGAGCTGCTCCAGGGGGCCCTTTGTCTTGTTGTCCCGGGGGGCGCTTTTCGCCTCGCCCAAAGCCTGAAGCAACCGGTCCCCGGCCGTGTTGGGAACGAACCAGTGAGGGGTGTCCGGAGATACATAGATGGGTACCTTGGTGCCGGAAAGACGCGTAAACGTATCTGGGAAGATCATGGACATGGGTCATTACCTTCTCGTTTGCAGGTGGTTGGGGGGAGGCTTTTTTTAAGCATCTGTTAAAGATGGCGGGATTGCGGAGATGCGGTCGATTTTTTTCTACTTTACATGCCGACCGGGGGAATGTCAAAACCTCACGCGGGTCCGTGGGATACGGCAAGGCGATTAAAGGCTGCATATCAAAAAATCCATGATTTGTCGCCTTCGCGACGCAGCCGGATGAGGGCTGCCGGATAAGCATTTTCTGTTGTTTTCCAGCGTAGCTGTGGGGTGGCAGGTGATTGCGGCGTGCGGGTGCGGCGTCTGAATGTGATGTGGCCGTTTGCCGCGGCAGTGGTTTTGTTGTGAGGTTCCTGTTTAGATGACTCTTTGACTTGAGTCTTTTGTGTGAAATTGTTAAAAGGATATTTCTAATACTATAGAAAAATAAAGAAAGGTTCGAGGGGTTACGTAACTGCTGTAAATGTGTCTATTGACAGGTGCTGTTTTATTGAATATGTGTTCGCTGGTTTTAAAACTAGCGATACTCCGTGATGATTTGGAGCGGAGTCCGATGGTCTTAAAATCAATAAGTTAAACTGTGGTGGGAGAATGTTCAGGCATGCGCAACAGGTTGTTCCGTCGGGTGATCCCGATGGCTGTTTTTGTTTTATCGTTGACGACCGTCGCTTTGGCAGAAGGCGAGCGGGTTGTCTCTGAGGCCATGACACTGCGTCAGGCGCTCGAAATTGTTACAAACACAAACCCGGAAATTCTGGAGGCCAGGCAGAGGTACGAAAGCGTTCTTGCTGAGCGATCCATCGCAAAAAGCGGGTATCGTCCAACCATCGGCGCAGAACTTGCCGCCGGTCCGGAAGTAACGGACGGGGAAGATACCAACGACGAGCGCGAGGAGTTGACGGCAGCAACGGCAACGGTCTATGCGCGGATGAATTTATTCAACGGCGGCAGAACACGGGCCACCGTGCGGGAGACCGACGCCCGGATCCTCTCGGCCGCTTACGAAGTGCTCAATGTCAGCAACCGGGTCTATCTGGATACGGCCGAGGCTTACCTCGGTGTGCTCCAGGCCAAAGAGATGCTGGCCCTGGCCAAAAAGAACGTGGCCACCCAGAAGCAGATTCTTCGCCAGGTCAGGGAAAAGGCCGAGTCCGGGTTCAACAGGGTCTCCGACCTCAAAAACTCCGAGGCCCGGTTTGCCCTGGCCCAGAGCAATTACATCTCCAGGCAGCAGAACCTGAATCAGGCGGTGGTCAAGTTCCACAGGCAGTTTGGCCGGTTTGTCTCCCCTGATCGCATGGTGCGTCCTGCTCCGTCCTTTCTCGTTCCCGAGACCGTCGAGGGCACGGTGGATATCGCGCTGAAAAACCATCCGGCCCTGTGGGTCTCCCAGTCCAATATCCAGGTTCGAAAGCAGGCCGTGGAAAAAGCAAAGGCCGCTTACTGGCCCTCCCTGGACCTTGAGCTCAAGGCCCAGCGTCGTTCCGATACCGGTGGAGACGAAGGGGACACAGACCAGGCCTCGGCCATGCTGAAGCTGAACTATACGTTCTTTGACGGCGGCGTAAGAAAAGGGGAAACCCTGAAGAGCAACAGGAACCTGCACGGGGAAAATTACCGGGCTTACCTCGAACGGCGAAACGTCAATGAGTCCGTGAGGCTGGCCTGGAATATCCTTCAGGCAGAAAAGCAGCGGGAAAAATACCTCGGTGACCATGTTCGGCTCTCCCTGGACACCCTGTCCGCCTTTAAAGAGGAGTACCACTTAGGTCGCCGCACCCTCCTTGACCTGCTCAACATGGAAAACGAATACAACTCGGCGGAAACCGCCCTGGTGGAGTCCGTGTACTCCTGCCTGACGGCCACCTACAGGATCGCAGGCACAACCGGGCTGATGCTCCGGGAATACGATCCCGGCCTTCGCAAGGCCATGGGGCTTCCCCTGGAGGCATCCCTGGGATGCGCCGGGGATGACGACCTGGAGCATAACCGGGACCAGGACTCCGTGGACGACCCCTGTGATCAGTGCGACAACTCCGTTCCGAAGAGCAGTACACCGGCATCGGGCTGCGCCGGGGATGCCATGCAGACCGTGGGGTTTGAGGAGACAGACGTCGTGGCCCCGTACATCGTGACCGGGACACCGGATGCCTTTGACCTGAAGATCGATACCTCCCGGAAGGAGCAGACCATCGCCCTTGAGGGAATCAGCTTCAAGCGCAACTCGGGTTCACTGACCAAAGAGGCTGAAAAGCAGCTCACCTACGTTGCGGACCAGCTCAAGGCCACAGAGGGGTTTTCCGTTGAAGTGGTCGGGCATACCGATTCCGATGGCTCCAAGGCTTACAACCTCAAACTCTCCCGGAAAAGGGCCCGTAGTGTGTGTGATGCCCTTGTGGGGCTGGGTGTGAATCGTGAGATCCTCTCCTGGTCCGGCAAAGGGGAGAGCGAGCCCGTGGCGGACAACGCCACCGGGGATGGCAAACGGAAAAATCGACGGACCGAGTTCAAGCTGACCCGAAAGGTCCGTTCGTAAATTGGCGGGGAGTCCTTTCCCCACCGGAGGCTTCGTGCGTCGAGCCTTTTTGATACTTCTGGTGTGTTCACAGCTTGTGGCTGCACGGGAGGCCAACCGTTTCTATGTGCCCGAGAATGCAGCCGCACGCTACAGGGAGACCTACGGAGAACAGGCCACCAAACGCCTCAACGGCCTTCTTGCCCTTATGGAAAGCCTGGTGAACGCCACTGAAGACCAGAAGGTGGCCGAGATCAACCGGTTTTTCAACCAGGTAACCTACGCCACGGACAGGACCGTGTGGAATCGTGACGATTACTGGGCAAGCCGCCTTGAGTTTTTGGGAAAGGGGCGGGGCGACTGCGAGGATTTCGCGGTGGCCAAGTACCTGACCATGGTCCAGGTGGGGGTGCCCGAAGAGAAGGTCTTTCTCACCTATGTCAAGGCCATCGGCTACCCGGACGCTGCTCACCTCGTTGTGACCTACTACGCCGCGCCCGGCGCCGTTCCCCTCGTTCTGGACAACTACAAGACCACCATCGAACCCGCCACCGAACGTCCCGATTTGATCCCGGTCTACAGTTTTACAGCCGATGACCTGTACCTTCAGAAACAGCAGGGCCTGGGCAAGCGGATAAACAGGAAACCCTTGAAAAACCAGAAGAAGCTGAAAGCCGTTGATCCGGAGATCCGTGAAAGGGGAAGGTCATGAGTCTTTTCAAACAGATACAGGTGTTGATAACCGTGGTCCTTGTGGTGATGCTGAGCATTGTCATGAAGATCAACTTTGACCGTGCCCGTGATTTTACCGGGATGCAGCTTTACACCGGCGCGAAAAACACCGCCAATGTCCTGGCCCTGTCCCTGAGTTCCGCACCTTCCGACGCGGGATTCACGAAGTCGGCTGTGAACGCCATGTTTGACGGGGGGTATTACGAACGCATCGAGCTCGTCCGGTCAAACGGCGTGCCGGTTTACGAGCGGCATGAGGCCGTGCGTGTGGAAGGGGTGCCCGAGCTGTTTATTCGCATGGTGGCCCTGGACCCGCCGGTGGCCGAGGCCCGTGTCATGAACGGGTGGTCCGTTTTTGGAACCCTCAAGGTGAAAGGGCATCCGGGGCACGCCTATCTGCGGCTCTGGGATACCTTCAAGCAGCTCTGCCTCACCTTTGTGCTGGTGGGCGGCGCAGCCCTTTTCGTCTGCTGGGTTATCCTGCGGTATCTCATGAGATCCCTGACGGACATCCGGCGTCAGGCCGAGGCCATCAGCAACCACGAGTTTATCATCAACAGCAATCTTCCCGGTACCCCGGAACTCAAAGAGGTGGTTCTTGCCATGAACACCATGGTGGAAAAAGTGAAGGCCATCTTCGACCGGCAGCTGCAAACTATTCGGGATTATCAGGCGCTTCACTTCAAGGACCCCGATACCGGGGTGTACAACCGTTCCTATTTCGTAAAGCAGCTGGGGCATTTTCTGGAGAGCGATTCCGGGGGCTCGGTGGGGGCGGTGATGATTCTCAGCCTCGACGGCATGGAGCGCCTCGGTCTGTCCGGTGGGCATCCGGTGATGCACCGTTTTTACAGCGGGCTTGTGGAGATGATGAAAACCGAGGCCGCAAAGGTCCCTGAGCATGTGGTTGCCCGGTTGTCTCACCAGGAGTTCGGCGTGGCCCTTCCCGGGTGTCTTCGGGAAGATGCCCTGGCCGTCTCCGATGCCATCATCAAAGGAGCCCATGCCCTGACCTCCGGCCATCCCACCTTCAAGGGCGAGGTGACCGTCAGCGGAGGGCTGGCAGCCTACGGTGCCGAAGAGCGCGTGGGCAGCATCCTGTCCAAGGTCGATTACGCCCTTTCTGTCTCCAAATCCGGGGCCCCCTGGATGGTGAAAACTTACAGCGGCCGGTCCGCCCCCTGCCTCTCGGGGAAATACGAGTGGAAGCGGATGATCGAAGATGCCTTTGACAGCGGGCGGTTTCCTGTGGACTCCCAGGCTGTTGTGTCGGCCGACGGCGAGCTTCATCGGGAGGTGTATGTCTCCATGATGGACGGGGACGGGGTGCTCCACAAGGCAGGGGAGTTCATGCCCATGATCATTACCCTGGGGTATGCGGCCCGACTGGATCGGGTTGTGCTTGATGCCGTGGCAGAGCAGATAGCCCGGGATCGCCACGGGGTTTTCGCCGTTAACCTGACCCGTGAATTCTGCAGGGACCGGGAGTCGTTCCTGTGGCTTCGGCAGTTCCTGTCTGCCCAGCGGCCCGTGCGGCACCGGGTTGTCTTCGAGCTTCAGGAGGCGACCCTTCTGAGCTCTCCGGAGATCTGCATGGACCTTGCCGGGCTTTTCCGGGGCATGGGCTACGGGTTCGGCCTGGACCAGTGCACGATGCAGGATGCCACCCTGACCCTTTTGAAAGACCTGAAGCCCGACTACATGAAAGTGGATGCCGATTATCTGGATGATCCAGAGCAGGGTGGGGTGTCGGATGTTGCCCTCAATGCCCTTGCCACCATTGCGGACAGCCTGGGGATCAGGCTCGTGGCATCGAAAATTGAATCAGAGGACCAACGGGAGATGCTGGAGAGGAGGAACATCCGTTTCTTCCAGGGCCGTGCCATCGCCGAGGTCGAACCGTTGGGGAATCCGTCATGAGTTACGATATATCCACAGACCCGGTGATGCAGTGCCTGGTCGTGCTGACAAAGATAAACAACAAACCCGCCTCGGCAGAAGCCCTGGCTCAGGGGCTGCCCTTTGACCCCACGGTGGAGAAGCAGCGGCTCTTCAGCCTGGACAAGGGCAAGTCCAACGTCTCCCGGGCAGCAGCCAAGGCAGGCTTTCAGTCTCGTCTCCAGAAGCGGTCTCTCTCCGAAATCCCGGCCGTTGTCCTGCCCGTGATCCTGATGCTCAAAGATGACAAGGCGTGTGTGCTGACGCGGATTTCCCACGGCAGCGGCATGGCCGAGATCATCGTGCCGGAGGTGGACGACACCCCCCGGGAGATTGAGGTCGAGCGTCTGGCCGAGGAGTACCTGGGCTATGTTTTTTTCCTGAAGCGCACCTATGACGGGGCTTCCGGGGATGATGAAGAGGTGAGACGCCCCTCGGACGGGCATTGGTTTTTCGGGACCATGAAGCGCTTCAAGGGCATCTACGCGCGGGTGCTTTTGGGCACGCTCCTGGTGAACCTGTTTGTGGTGGCAGGGCCCCTGTTTACCATGAACGTCTACGACCGGATCATTCCCCACAACGCCGTGGAGACCCTCTGGGTCCTGGCGTCCGGGATCTGTCTTGTCTATCTGTTTGACCTGGTCATCAAGTGTATCCGTACCTCGTTCCTTGAAACAGCGGCCAAGAAGAGCGACATCATCCTCTCGTCCCTTCTTTTTGAACAGGCCATGAACCTCAAGCTGAAGGAGAGGCCCCGGTCCGTGGGCTCCTTTGCCAACAACATCAAGGATTTTGAAAGCATCCGCTCCTTTTTTACCTCCAGCGCGGTCACCGCGTTCATCGAGGTGCCCTTTGCCGTTCTCTTCATGATCGTCATCTACTCGATCCATCCGGTGATGGCCCGAGTACCGCTTACGGTCATGGTCCTGATTCTCCTGACGAGTCTTTGCTTGAAAAAGCCCATCTACAGGATCGTGGAAAGCACCCATGAAGCCGCGGCCCGGAAAAACGGGATCCTGGTGGAGGCCCTGGCCAACCTGGAGACCATCAAGGCCTTCAACGCGGGCAGCTCCATGCAGTGGCACTGGGAGGAGAGCACCGGGGATATTGCGACAAAGAGCCTCAAATCCCGGATCATGTCCAACTCCCTGAGCGTTTTCTCCGCCTTTCTGACCCAGTTCAGCTCCGTTGCCATTATCGTGGTGGGGGTCTACCTCATCAAAGCCGGCGAACTCTCCATGGGCGGGCTTATCGCCATCAACATGCTCTCTTCCCGCACCATCGCCCCCATGTCCCAGGTGGTGGCGCTGCTTTCCGGGTTTGAGCAGATGCGCGCCGGGCTCAAATCCCTCAACGAGTTGATGGACAAGGAGGTGGAGCGTCCCGCAACCAAGCAGTTTGTCCGACGTCAGGATATCAAGGGCGACATTGAGTTCAAGGACGTGAGTTTTGCCTATCCGGGTGAGCAGATCAATGCCTTGTCGGACGTGAACTTTCGCATCAAGGCTGGCGAGCGGGTGGGGATCATCGGTCAGGTGGGGTCGGGTAAATCCACCATCAGCAAGATCCTCCTTGGGTTTTACGAGCAGGACCAGGGCTCGGTTTTTGTGGACGGCCTGGATGTCCGACAGATCGATCCAGTAGACCTGCGGCACCATTTCAGCTACGTGCCCCAGGATGTGGTTCTGTTCTCCGGTACGGTGCGGGACAACATGACCCTGAAATCTCCCCATGCGGACGATCGGGCCATCATCAGGGCGGCTGAAATCGGCAGGGTGAACACCTTTACGGACCGTCACCCCCTGGGCATGGACCTTCAGGTGGGGGAGCGGGGCGCCAGCCTCTCGGGAGGGCAGCGCCAGTCCGTGGCCCTGGCCCGCTGCTTCATCGACGACACCCCTTTGGTCCTGCTGGATGAACCCACCAACGCCATGGATTTCAATACGGAGCTTCAGGTGATTTCCAACTTAAAGCAGGTGACCCAGGGCAAGACCACGGTCATCATTACCCACAAACCCTCGATACTGGAGGTGGTGGACCGCATCATCGTGATGCATAACGGGTCCGTTGCCATGGATGGCCCCAAGGCCGAGGTGCTGGCAAAGCTGGGGGGGGCGCAGTAAATGGCAACCGAAAAGAGTGTGCGGAAACAAGGCGTCCAGGGGCGCCGTCTGTCGGGGCGGTCCGGGCGATACAGCAGCCAGGACATTGAGTTCATGAACAGCTTGAGCGCTGCCGTCCTTGCGGGAAACCCTAAAAAATCAAATTTCTTTTTGTGGATCATTGCCGCCCTGGTGTTTTCCCTTCTCGGGTGGATGAGCGTTGCGCGCCTGGATGAGCGAACCCGCGGCATCGGCAAGGTGATTCCTTCCCGTCAGATCCAGGTGGTGCAGAACCTTGAAGGGGGTATCATCAAGGAGATCAGGGTCCGGGAAGGGGACAAAGTGACCAAAGGGGAGGTGCTCATCGCCATCGACGACACGGGCGTGGGCAGCTCTTACGCGGAGAGCAGTTCGGTCATCAATGAGCTCACGGCCCGCTCCGTCCGTCTGGCGGCCGAAGCCGGAATTCTCTCCTTTGAAGAGGGCGTGGCCGAAGCCCAGGAGGTCAAGGACCTGCTTGCAAAGGAGAAGCGCCTCTACGAGACCAACACCCGGCGCAAGCAAAGCGAAATCGAGGTAATGCGCGAACGACTTCGCCAGCGCGAGATCGAACTGGCCGAAGCAGAAATGAACATCCGCATGCTGGAGAGCAGCACTCAGATGATCGCCCGGGAGATGGAGCTCACGCGTCCTCTGTATAGGAAAGGGCTGGTCTCGGAATTGGAGTATATTCAGCTCAAGCAAAAATCCCTGGACAGAAACCACGAGCTTGAAAGCGCGCGGAAAAAGGTCGAAACCCTCAACTCCCGTATTGTGGAGGCCAAAGAGCAGAACAGTGAGCTGGAGGCGCGGTTTCGAAGCGAAGCCCAGGAAGAGTACAACAAGGTGATGGCAGAGATCGAACGCCTCAACCAGAGCCGCCTGGCCATTGAGGATCGGGTTCAGCGCACAAGCGTCCGGTCCCCTGTGAACGGCACGGTCAAGCAGATCCTCATTAATACCGTGGGCGGGGTGGTGAAGCCGGGCATGGACATCCTGGAGATCGTCCCGGATGAAGAATCCCTGGTGGTGGAAGCGAAAATCAAGCCCTCGGACATCGCCTTCCTCTATCCCGGCCTGAAGGCTGTGGTAAAGATCACGGCCTACGATTTTGCCATTTACGGCGGCCTTGACGGCCAGGTGACCCACATCAGCGCGGACACCATCACCGATGACCGAAGGGAAGAGTACTACCTGGTCCGCATCGAGACGGACCGGAACTACCTCGGCACGGACGAGAACAAAAAAGAGATTATTGTTGGAATGACGGCCCAGGTGGACATCATCACGGGCAGCAAAACCGTGATGGCCTATCTGTTGAAACCGATTTTAAGGGCCAAAGAAAATGCGTTGGGGGAGAGGTAGTTCATGATTTGTGTGTGCAGTAGCGATAGCCGGTGGGTGAAATCCCTTGCCGGTCTTCCCCTTGATGACGACAATCTCGTGCATGTGACAGGCCTTGAGGGGCTGTCCGATGTGGAACCGGATTCTGTGAGCCTGCTTCTCATCGACCTCAAATCCTGCGGCGAAGACAATCTGGATGCGGTTGTCCCCCCCATGATTGCCCTTGCCGAAAGGCCCCTGTACGACCAGGGCATGAGGCTTCTGCGGCGCGGGGTCCGCGGCTACGGAAACCGCCACATGCACCGCGAGAATCTGGCCCAGGCCATTTCGGCCGTTAAGGAAGGCCAAGTCTGGATGCCCCCTGAGTTCGTGACCCGGATGATCGCCTCCCTTGCACCGACACTACCTGAAAAGGCCTTGCCCGATACCCTGGAGCCCTTGAGCAGACGGGAAGAAGAGGTGGCAGGCTTTGTAGCCGAAGGCCTCTCCAACCGGGAGATCGCCGAAAAGATGGCCATCACCGTGCGTACGGTAAAGGCCCATCTCACCTCGATTTTTGCCAAAACGGGCTTTCGGGATCGCCTGGAGTTGGCTGTGAAGATGAAAAAGGGATGATTGACCGATGAATGGGTAAACATCGAACGGACACCTTGCTTGACAACCACCGATAGCTAAAAGCGAGGTTTCCGTGATCCAGTCGCCAAAATCTCCTTGACCTAACGTTTAACCCTTCAAACCATAACAAAGTACGGGCAACAGATATCACATATGTTTGGATGCTTGAAGGATGGGCATACCTGCCCATTGTTATGGATTTTTAACCTCGACAAATAGAAGGGAGCAAGAATGATAAAACGCCTCGTTCTTGATGCTCTTGACGGGGTTTGGTGGAGGCGGAGCCTTTAAAGCTTGCCGCTTAATTTGGTGTTTGCTCTGCGTTGTACCTGCCATTTGAATTAATATAGAAGATGGCTTCAGTCTCTGCGTTAATCTTATGCCTACCTTTTACATCAGAGCTGAAGAAGCTACTTGGCGATAGCTCAGTTTCTGGGTTTTCGTCATTCCATTGATAGGTGGCTTTACCTTTTATGACTACAGCTTTAAAAGCTTGTTCGCTTTGGATTGAACCTTTAAAGCCCTTAGGCAGTTTAATGAAGCTACCATTGGCTAAATGAGGTGCCCCCCATAGGTACGCTATTTGAGCGTTACTTTTTTCTATCCATTTAACATCCTTAGCGTCAAGCCAGACCAAGTTACTTACATCTATATTGATTGGACGTTCTCCGTTGTTAAACGCTTTTTCCTTAGGCAGGACAAGGTATGGTCCACTGTCGATTTCTAAATAGATAAGATTCTCTTGTCCGTCTGCTGCTGTGATGTGAATTCCACCTGCTGGTTGGGTCCAAAAGGAACCCGTGGGCAGCCACATCTTTTCTGCTGTGGGATCGTCGTTATGCATGAACCCTTTGATCACTACACCACGGTAAGTAATGTTGTGAATATGGGGGGGAGAAGAGAATCCCTTTTTAAATTTGACCAGCATACCTGTTGCTGTATCTTTGGTACGATCGCCCCATAGATCAGCCGCTTTTGGGCTTGCGTCACCCCTGAGAGGGTTAAGAAGCCCCCATTTGATATTATCGGTTGCTATTACAGAGTGTTCAGCTGCTTCCGAGTTTAGTGTGGCAACACTCATCAGTATTACTAATACAGCAAATTTTAACTTGTTCATTTCACTCCTCCTTGTTCAGTTGAACGATGTGCTTAGAGTGCTCTGAATAGCTTGTATTTCTTTGAATATAAAAGAAAATGTACGGTGGGCCCTGCCGGGAAACAGTGAAAGAGTTCAAAGGACGAAACCCCGAGACGAAGTGGAAAACTACAACAACCCATTTAGGTTTTTTTCAAAGTTCAGAAAATTTTATACGCTGGCTATAACCCGCCGGGGATTCATAACGAAAAGTCCTATGATAAAATTCAAAAAAATCTGGTGAACAACAGCGTCCGAAAAAACGCCACAGCAAACCGGGCGGAGTGCAGGCGCATTGTTAGCAGCCGTTTGTTACATGTCTTCTATGCCACAATATTGTCGATAATAGTTTTATTGATTGCTGTTGCAATCATAATGACAGCACCAAGAATTTACGGTGGCTCCACAAACAAGTATTTGAGCGGCCAGGTGGCAAAAAATACTGATGGTGAAGCACTAATCACTCTGAAGGGTAACTGTATGTAACTTAAAAATACACCGGATTTTTTCACCTTGAAAAGGAGAATACCTGAGACAACAAACGAAACATAGAGAATGATACTTGTGGCCGACATGACAATTGGCAACAGATTTCCAAACGATTTAGAAACAGCAATAGACCTTGATAAGCCAGACCAAAAGGGGATGCGGCTATTTGTAATGTCGAGTACAACATACCAGGAAATAGAGCATAAATCGAGGATTCTCCAAAATTTGATTGCCTTATCAGACATGATAATATTTTACCTTCTTGCTGCTAGCGCGGAACCCCTCCGACGGCACCGAAGTACGATAGTATTTGATATTTGGAGTATTTTAGATAAGGGTCATGCCAAGAATTAATTACACATGACGGGATCACCCCATAAGTCCTCAGCATGTTTTTTTGATCGTTGCTTCGATACATAACGAATTTGAGGCGGAGTATCGTTGTGTATTATTATTTAAGGTCATAGCCCTAACAAACAGGCCCGAAAAAGCAACACTTGCTTTCGGTTGGCGTACAAGTACTTGTTAGCGGATACTTACCGTTACTTCAGGTTTTTCAAAAGCAAGCACATTGACGCAATAGTTCTCACCTGAAATGAAAGACTCCTGCACCTCATCGTTCTCCATTGATAAAAAATCTTTTCGTTGGCTTTCTTGGTCGAACCATCCACCACTCTCAATTTCAAAAAGCCATCCACTTGTTGTGGAACAATGCGGCCAAAATTCTAATAAATCGCCTTCGTCAAGGACTCTAAAGCCGAGGGTGCTATAAAAGGCAATATCGAACCTATAATTATCAACTGATATTGTAACCACCAACGTCTCAGTATCGAAGTCGATATTGATAACTTCAGAGAGATTACCTATCTCGAGCTGTTCATTTAGCGATCGACTTTTCAATATAACAAAACCTCAGATTTACTTGCCGCTAACATTGCCTCATAGCATATGGTGCTTGAGCTGGGTGAACAATTTTTTTCCATTGATTGAATGCTATAATAAGAAATGCCGTCCTCATTTGTTCAGCGGAATCTTCAGGAGAAACCCCACCAATACCACAACCAAATGCTGAACAAACAACATGTTCAAAATTATTTTGTATTGCAACAATCAACGCAGCTCGCAATGCCAAGTACGGGTTGATAGTATTGGGGATATGGCCTGGAATACGCATTGTCGGAGCATATATCAATGCTGGCCTTTTTTTATTTGGATAAACTGTTAGGGCCGTTCCAACGGGTAACTCTCCAAAGAAAGTATCTGTAATGTTTTTCTGGACTAATTTTTGAGCCTCCCCATTAAAACTATCATCTATTGCTTTATCGACTCCACCACCCATATCCCCGAAACTGTTTCCAGCAGTTATAAGAGCATCGCACTTGAATTTGGTAATATCCCCCTCAACAACTGAAACTTCATTTATATCCTGAAATTCCGCACTAAATGTATCGAGGACTGATGTATTAAGATCGCATATGGTCAATTTCAAGGGGCTCTTCATACTCGATCCAAATTTTTTTATTATTTTATGTCGTTTGAAAATCATATTTTATATAGCGAGCGCCGTGCTTCACCCGGCGGGCGGGTAGCACGAATGTGCTTCAAATGTGAAAGCCTTCGGCCGACTGAGTTGTGCTCGATCGGTGTTCAATCGTTTGTTCAAGAAAGCCGCTACGCGGCAAATCATTCCTCAACCTGCATATCAAAAATCAATATCCCTGCATACCAGCATATTTAAAACGAAAGAAAAACATCGTAGCCTTGCGGTAACTCAACCAATTCTAACCAATGGAGACTACGATGCACGACTATTATGAAAAATCAATGCGCGCTTTGCAACTGGCAGGTTTGGGAAAGAGCACCCAAAGGGCATACACACGCGCTGTTCGCAAGCTTGTCGATTATTGTGGCAAGACGCCTGACAAAATCACGGAAGAAGAAATTGAAGCCTACTTTCTTCATCGTCGAAACGTTGACAGGAGGTCCGCCTCCACCATGGGTATCGCCCATTACGGAATCAAGTTCTTCTTCACCAATGTGTTAAAGCAAGACTTCCATCTCTTTTCTTACCTGAAGGCCAGGCGGGAAAAAAACCTGCCGTGTATCCTCAGCCGTGAGGAGGTCTTCCGCATATTGAATCATGTGACAACCCCACACAACCTGGCGTTTTATCATAAGGATCGTTATGTGCCTTTGCCGAAACACACACTGGGTGTCCTGAGGCAATACTGGTGCAACCACCGCAACCCCACCCTGATTTTCCCTGCTCGGGGACGTGGGGACACAGAAGCCCCCACCACCGATAAGGTCATGTCCATCGAAGGCGTGCAGGGCGCCTTCCGAAAGGCTCGATATGCAGCGGGCATCAAGAAATGCAGGGTATCCATCCATACATTGCGCCATTGTTATGCCACCCACCTGCTTGAGGCTGGAGTCAACCCGAGGGTCGTGCAGCGTTACATGGGGCATAGCAATCTCAAAACCACCATGGCTTACTTCCATCTCACACAGAAAGGGATTGAAAATTCGTACCGGATCATCAATCACGTGATGAGAGGAGACAGCCATGAACAAGATATCTGAAATTTTCCGGGAGTTAGCCCCCGAGTATCTGGATCGATTTGGGGCCTCCATGCCGAAGACCCATCGCAAAACCATCTGTGCCATCCTCTCTTGCCGAACGCAGGCCCATGGGCTGCTTCTACTATAAATGCGAAGCGTGCGGCAAAAATCCATGCTTTCTATCGTTCCTGCGGGAATCGCCATTGCCCGGCGTGCCAAAATCATAAGGCCCGCCAGTGGATGGCTCGTCAGATCAAGCGGCAGCTCCCGGGCCATCACTTCATGGTGACCTTTACGGTGCCGGAGGAGCTGCGGAATGTGATCCGCTCCAATCAGAAGGCTTGCTATGGCATGATGTTCGCGGCCTCCTCCCAAGCCATGTCAGAACTTGTGGACAGGGGACGATGGATGACGGGTAAGGCACCGGGATTTTTTGGCGTGCTGCATACCTGGGGACGCCAACTTCAATATCATCCACATGTCCACTACCTGGTTCCTGGAGGCGCTGTCTCAGGCGATGGAAAGGCTTGGCACCCAACAAGCGAAGGCTTTTTAAGACCATCGAGTACCGAAAACCGGGTTTCTTGAACAAAGGATTGATGTGACCTTTGGTTACGAGCAATCCTTAATGTTAGCTGTTTCTGATTTCATTTATAGTATCAATAATTTCATCTTGAATAGATTGATTTTTTGTTGAATTCAATTTTTCATTTAAAAATACAAGTACACCAGGAATTTTTAAATTTGCAGATAATATTGTTATATTTTTACATAGTTCAATATCGTTTTCATCCCACCAAAATTCTAAATAAATAAGAACTCTGTTGGATAGATCCTCTCTTAAATTTTCATCTGGCCGATATCCTTGCGCTTGAATTACTTCTATTAAAAAATCGACGATTTTACTTCTATCAACCAATTCTTCTTTATTATCAAGTTGGTTTAAAGTATTTTCAAAAATTTCATTAATTTGAATAAACTCTAAAACACTCGGATATTCTTTTAAATCAGGTAATTTCATTTTCATACCGAGAAGCTAACGCTGGAATTCACTGCGGGTGACGAGGGCCGACACCGGTGAATTGGTTAAATTGTTTGAGGACCGGAAGCGCTTACCAAAGAGCAGCTGTAAGCCCGTCCGGTGAAATGACTTGTTCGTCAGCTATTCGGTTGACAACTCGACGGAATCCGCCATAGCGAAAAACTCATCGATCTTCTGTTTCGAGAATGGCCATAGGGTATCGTCCTCAGTATAATCGAGAGCGAAGTATGACGCGATCTCGTCTGCGGTCCAAGGCCCCAACGATGTCACGAAATCCGAATAGTCATCCTGTAGTTGTCGCCAATCGGCCTCTGGACGTTTAACGAGGAGCAAACGATCTGACCGCAGAAATACCAAGTGAGCTCGGTTTTTCTTCACGCTTTGATCTTCGATGTATGGCTCCAGTTCGGTAGCATCGAAATCCGCTAACCACACTGTATTTCCATCGGCTTGACAGCATTCAACAATGAAACGGTCAGGCAACCCGTTAGCATGTAAGAAATCCACAATCGTTCCAATATCACCGATTGAGGGTGGACGCACACTTACGCACCAACCGTTGTAGTGAGACTGGGGTTGTAGAAGGCATTTTACGCGCACCAGTTGGTACTGTTTAAAAGCTGTCATCGTATTTCAATCTCTTGCCGACGAACGCCGCACTTCACCCGACGGGCGCCGAAGTACGATAGTGTTTGATAATTGACGCCCTTCGGCTAACGAACAGGATCGAAAAGCTGCACTTACGCCCGGTCGGCGTGAAAGTGCTTGTTATGGCTTCAACTTTCTAAGGTAATTTAGAATTTCAAAACCTTTTTTTAATTTACTCCAATAAACCCGGTCTTTTTCATGGCGAGATACTGCTGCGTATAGGCCTGCTGTGTTTGTAAGGTTTTCATGTTTTATACGTATAATGGCCTGGTATGTTGACTTTAAACTGTCTTTGATTGAGTTATAGGCTGAGTCTACAGTTCGATCATCTATACGTATTTCAATTTTGTGGTACTCACCATGTATTTCGGTGAATAATAATAGTAAGGGTAATGCTTCGGTGTTTTTTATCTCAAAAAACCTAATGAGTTTATTGTTTTCTGACGGTTCGCTCCATATCGGAACCATCATTGCCATAGTACCTTTAGGAGGCGATGGCATTTTGTATTGCCCTTGTTTGGGCCTTACTGAAAAAACACAAAGCCGCTCGCCTGTTAACTCGTCAAATGAACACCAATAATCATCATCCCTTAGGACTTTTTTGATGTGCGGATGCTCATCTGTATACAAAATTACACCAAACAAGTGAGCAACATCTTTTTTTGCTTTATATTCCTGAACTAAACTGTCGAACGAGTCCAATATTTAACTCCGAATATGCCATAACGCTTAAATAACCGGCGTCACGAAGTTGCGGAGCGAGGAACGAGCGCAGCAGCTTTGTGGCGTCCGAGTTTATTTATTTGTTGGCCGAATCTGTCAATATTTTTCAAAGTTAGCTGTAGCGTAACCATCTTCATATTCACATTTTTTACATAACCCTGCTTCTTCATATTCGACGTCAGAATAAAGGTAATGCTCTTTACACCACTTACACTCTAAAACGTCGTCTTTATGATTGCACAACAAACAGTATTCAGCTTCTATTCCAAAAGTTTCATGGTTGCAAGACGGACAAATTAGTACATGTATCTCTTCTTCTTCAATTCGCTTTTCAATTATTTTTAATTGTTGCTCATAGAATTCAGTATACTCTTTTAGAATACCCCACTTTTTATGATCAAGATGCTCTTCTTGCCATTCAAGACCTAACTCTCTTTTCGAAAAATTAAGTATGAATGATAGTATGTGTCCGATTACCATTCGGGCAGTTTCGTTGCATATATCAAACTCAAAGTGTTCAATTTCATTTCTTTTTTTACGTAGCTTTTCTATGAATTCATCTTCTTGTTCTGTGAATTTAACACCGACAATTTTTTTTAGTCGGTTATGAGCTAACTCGGAAGAGACAGTAAAAGCCTCAGTTGATGGATATTTGTCTACATTTTTCCACATTAAAGAAGGATGAACTCTTTTTAGTCGCTCCTTAAACATGAGCTCTACCACATGAGCCAAGTCCAGTATGGCACGTTTCCAATTGCTAATATTCCCTTTGTTTAAAGGGTCAATATGCTCGATAGCATGTCTTAATGAATCTGCGGCATTTTCTAATAGACTTAATTTATGCATAATATTCACAGACCAACGCCACGCATGTGGGGCCGCCGAGCGAAGCGAGGGCACTGGCGCGGAGCGCCAGCGGTCCCTTACAATGCGTATGTTAGGTTTTTAATGTTTCATCAAAGTATTTGAGTTTATTGCCTTTAGCATTCTCGATTTCATCAATAGAAACGTGTTGCCCAGAAGCAATTTTTTCAACTATTGGAATAAACCATACGGATTTTGACAATACGAAATGCTCTTTCCATGAAGGAAATAATGCCTCTTTGGCGGAACAATAACATCCATTCAAAAGCCAAGTGTAACCACTCCAAAAATATATAGGCTTTTCCATATCTGGAACATATCGAATTCCATAAGGAAAGATCGAATTGTCTTGGCTAAAACCTTTGCCAATTTCATATTTTCTAATTGATTTTTCCATTACCGATTGAAACCTAACGCATTTTTCAGGGGCCGGGCGGCGAATGCAGAAAACGGCCACTGAAAAAAATTGTTTGTATATGTTTTATTATTCAAAAAACCGGGTTGTAAGCCCGGTCCCACTGCAAAAAAATGTTAGCAGCTGTCGTGAGGTATTTGAGTGTATCTCGGCGGGAACTGCATTCGATGTATTTCATTGCGATATGCCCCCATCCTGAGGAATAGTGCCCTAACCATTTCGTAACTCAGTACAATTTTGTCGCCTGGCTTGAACCACCTTATAACTTTGCACCGGGCAATATCGCTATTTGCCACACCATTCGAGTGAACAATAGAGTTGCGCAGATGCCTAAGGTCTCCCCAATAGTCGCTGACAACCTCTTTGTTGAGGATTTTTCGCGTTTCCTCTGAATTCTTGGCATCTGGGGGGAGAACACCCTTAGCTTTACCGATCTCGATCCTCAAGTACTCCTCCCAGTAGGCGTACGCAGATACAACAAGCATGTTTCCCATAATTTGTACATTTTGCCCGTCTGGCTCAATTCTGGCCCGAAGATCACCCTGTTTCATAACAGGAGAGGTTGAGATTAATCGATGGCTACCACCGCCTAACGTCTCATAAGCAACAGAACACGTATCCTGAAATTCTCTTGTCGCATACTCATAATCGCCCATAAGCGAGCAAACCACTTCTTGGTGCTTCTCTATGCTTTTGTGCAGCAGCTCATAGCCAACTACGCTATCAAGATATAATGCGTGTATATTCTCGAGGTACTTCGAGAACTCCCAGAATAGTTCGTTGAAACGTTGATAGTTCATAGGCTGCTAACGCCGTACTAAGGGGCCGGCGGCGTGTAACGACACTGGCCGTTGCCCCATAAAGCTTGAATTATAGAATAATTTGAAAAAAGCCTGCAGTAGCCGGTCCCACTTTAGTACATTGTTATCTTTTTTCAATTTTATCGACAAAGAACGTTTTAAAATACTTGGATATGCCAGATTGAACTATCCAATTTGAAACAGTTTCTTCTGAAATCAATTCGTTTTCGGGAATACAGTTAAAACGAAATTTCCACTGTCCGCTAATAAACCCACCCTTAGTAACAAACGCCGTTTTATCCTCATTGTCCATATTGTACGTTATAGCGTAACTAACCTTATTCTCGCTTATTATTATATCGTTAAATGTGGATCTATTTATTAGTACCCTCACATAATCTTTGAATAAAAGGAAAGAATTGATAGATGGTGGTGTTAATTTTTTACAACGAATTTTTCCTTTCTCGGTTATCAAGTAAAACTTTTCATCTCGTTTATTTAAGGCAAAATTTGGTTCCCAAGCTTGGTCACCGACATAATAACTTGAAATAGGGTCAGTCTCTATTAGATGAGACTCTAAGGGTTTAAGAATTAGAGGGCTTTTGAATTTTATTACATCCAAAATTAAGTGATTGTCTATTATGGCTTGGATTGAAAAAATAACTATAGGTTTGTTTTTTTTATTTACCAAAATCAGCTCTGTAATTCGCTCTGCTGATAAGCTATTACTGTGGTAAGTATAAGAAATTTGGATATTTGATCCAGTTTTTTGGATTGCAAAATATATTGAAAAGCACACTACGATAAAACCAGGTAGCGACATCAACACTGTTTTTATAAGGCTAAAATTTAGAAAAGAAAGATCCATAATTAAAATTCTTGGGCAGAGTTAAGATAACGCCTGGCATAAGGCGCGGCGGTTTTTTGCCGTCGCCCTTTATGCCATTGTTAGGCCCTGAATTAACTTAGATTACTGGTGAGTTAGGATTTCCTTTTGAGAAATAGTCAACTAATCTAAATGTTAATTCTTCCATTGAGAGTTGTTCAATGTTTGAAATTATAAATTCGAGGGGAATAGGGAAACATAAAGCAGCGACTGGAACATAGTAGCCATTAACCCATTGCCCTGTGCCTGAACGTAACAACGATTTGTAATACTCTTCAAGGTTGTGAGGGGACAATTTATATTTGCTTAGAATGGGTGAAAGTTTATCATTTTCATCCCAAAATTTTACCATTGATCTAAGTGCTTCTTCTTTTTTTTCAAAATCCTCAAACATGTTATCGAGGTTGAAAGAGCTATTATCTCCCAGAGTGTTGCTAAATTGACGAATTTTTCTGACGTACATAAATGATTTAAATAAATTAACAAACAAACTACGATACTCCTTACTGATATTGTTGGGCCTAACAATTATTAGTGGACATTTTTGTCCCATAACACCATCTCAGGTGTAAATATGGACAATATTGTCCGATATTCCATAGAGCCTCGGGAATATGGGACCAGCATGTCCCGTATTCCATTTATTGGGAACCGATCTGTCCCATAATCCACCATATGCCGGAATACGGGACTGATTTGTCGCATATTCTTATATTTCTGGCTTTTTTAGACATCCTTACAGGATGTCATCGGTGTTTGTTGTTATTAATAGTGTTACTTTTAAATTCACACATCATTTTTTCGGGCATTCAGCTGTATGCTGAACACAAAGACGACTGTCCGTATATAGCCAAGCTGTTAAATTCTTACTCTTTAGATCTTATAATTGCAAGAAGGTATTTGTGAGGCCTGGCGTTTTGCTACAACAATGTGCTTGAAATCAAATTTGTATCTGATATTAAAGCCTTTCAGATAAAAAGTGGCGCAACAGCTAACCGTGCTGACGGAGGTGTCGCTCCACTCCATCAATTCATAAGAAATACGCACAGGCTGTTCAGGAATCAGTGGATTTTCCACTGCGAATGCCGATGAATCGACTCTTTGCAGGTCGCGGCCCAAACGATGATTAAGGCCGCTAAAAAGAACAAAAGCCGTCCCATGAATCCATGGGACGGCTTTTTAGTCCGTCGCTACCCGAGCCGCACCGGAGTGCGGCGCTCTAGAGGGCAAGGGTGCTTGGGGGAATGTGAACAGACCTGTGGCCTCACGATGACCAAGGTCGACGTTTGCTTGAAAGGCGGATGCGCTTTCACCCGAGGAATCCGCCTACGCCCATGTCGATGCGTCCCCATTCGACCATCATCAATGGGCTACGGCGCTACAGGCAATCCGTCTTCGCCTGCGGCTACGCCGTGACATGGGGGCAAAGCGCATTCGCAATCTGCTTTCAAGGTGTTTTCGTTACTGTGGCTTCGCCACCCTTGCCGCCGGAGGCCGTGCGGTTAAATCTACAATGGGCAAGTAGCAACAACGTACCCTGTGATTTCGAAGCTTGTGAGCCAGCCCGCATAAACCATCAGCGTTTATGTCGGGCGCAGCCCGAGCCGAAGGCCATTGCGCTTTGGTCTGAGGAACGAAGGGCAAAGCGCAATGGCAATAAGCTTTCGAGGTGGCTCACCTTGCCGCCGGAGGCCTGCATTTTCTATTTTTGACATACCCGGGTCAGGGTGAATCAGCTCAACTTATTCCCGCATGCAGGACAGAATTTGAATCCGTCTCCGGTCACGGGTTCCGAACAGTTGGGGCAGGTACTTTGCACGGGGCCAAGCTCGACGATGAGTTCTCCCTCCCGTACCGGCACCATTTTTTTGTCCTCTTTGTAGTCGGCGTATTTGACGATTCGTTTGACCACGCCGTCCATGGGGGAGAGAACCGCCTTTTCCTGTTTCATGATGGTGATGTTGAAGAGCTCTTCCCCTTTTTTGACGATGTCTCCGGGGAGGACGTAGACGATCCACAAGTCTCCGTTGGTGGGGGAGGCCACCTGGGCCGGGTTGGCTTTGTCGGCCATCTCCACGGCGCCTGCCTTGCCGTTGACGGCTTCACCGACCTTCACCGGATAGCTGTAGGTTTCGGCATCCAGGGTGTAGCGCACAAAACTCAGGCCCTGGTCATCGGGCTCGGAGATGTCGATGACGGACATCTGATGGGGTTTGCCGTCGCTGTCTTTGAAGTTCAGCTCTGAACCCACCTTGAGGCCCTCAAACCAGATGTCCAGGGGGAGCCTGTTGGGGTTGCCGAACTGTTGCCGGAACCGCATGGTTTTCAGGGCGTCTCCGGGGTGGTTGAGGTACATGACCAGCTCATCCCTGGAGGGGTTTCGCTTCAGGTGGGCCTTTAGCTGCCGGGTCTCTTCCTCAATATCGATGTCCGAAATGGACGCCAGGGGGGAGTCTTCGGTGCGTTGCTCCAGGGCGTCCTTGAAGCCCGCACCGAAGGCGCTTTCATACACCCAGTCCGGCGGGAACCCCAGGGGCAGGCGGCCAAAGCCTCCGGACAAGAGGTTGCGGAAGGCATCGTTGCTTTCCCTGTAGAGCATCAGGCGTTCTTTTTTGTAGACTTCGTCGATCTCCTCTTCGGGGACGCCTGCCACGGCATCCATGATATCGATGAGATGCCTCACTTCGGCTTCGCCACCCCGTTTGAACGCGGCGGTCACTGCCAGGAAGGAGGTGTTCCATGTGATCTGAGACCCCGGCGTCACGTCGTGGTAGCGCACGATCTTGCGGGTTCCTGCAAGGAAACGAAGCATGTAGGGCAGAAGGTGGATGTAGCCCTGCTGTCTGGCCCCTTCCTGGGAGGAGGAGGTGGCACCGCCCGGCATGGCGTGGGAGACGACATCATGGTCGATGCCCTGGAAGTAGGGGGCGGTGTAGCGGTCATAATACGGCATGATCTGTTTGAGGACAAAGCCGGTGTCACGGATCATCTCTTTGTTAAGATTGGTTTTCAGGCCCAGCTCGCCTTCCATGTAGGCGGCCGTGGACAGGACCTCGCCCTGGCCGTACCACCGCACTGCGGCGCCGATGCCGGTGTCGACGATATGGGCTCCGGCAAGGGCTGCCTCGCCCACGGAGGGGACAAACAGGCCGTCGGTGCAGTGTCTGTGGTAATGGATCACCAGCTCGGGGTACCGCTCTTTGATGGTTGTAACGAGTTGCCGCATGAACCTGGGCGGGCACACACCGGCCATGTCCTTTAAGCCGATGATGAAGCTCCTCACCGCCTGGGCCTTGGTCAGGCCGCTGACGGAGGAGACCATGGCGATGATCTCTTCAAGGACGTTCATGTAGTGGGGAACGTCGAATCCTTTGGCCCAGGAGAGGGAGATGGCGGGCTCGAAGACGTTGCCCGGGGAGTTCATGACCACCTCGGCAATGGGGCGCATGTTCTCCACATGGTTCAGGAAGTCAAAGCAGCGCACCACATCAAAGTCCTCGCAAATCATTTCGCCTGTCAGCCGCATGAGTTTGGGGGGCTGGGGCTTGTACCCGAGGAGGTTCGTGGACCGGACCAGGATCTGCTTGGGGGTCTTGGGGGCAAAGCGGTTCCACTCCCGGGCCTCATTGAACGGGTAGGTCATGTTGGCCAGCATGGCGACGTGGAAGTGGGCGCCGCCTCCGTTCTCCAGTGAGAAGAAACCGCACTCGTCAAGATAGGGGCCCATGATCATGTCTTCGGCAAGGCGGAACCGGTTGCCGCTGTTGGACTGGGTGATGTCTCGGGCCGTTGTGTCCGTGAAGTGAACATGATCGGTGTCCCTGACGTAATCCAGCAGGGCCTTTCGGTCACACCGCGGATAGGGGGAGGGGGCATTGCCGGGCCTGACCTCCGGCAACACCGGTGTGAAGCTCCCGAGGCGTTTGTCTTCGCGCCCCCTGTAGTCTCCCAACTCGACAAAGGGGTTGTGCCCGAAGGCTGAAATTTCTGCCACAAGTCGGCTCAGCCTGACAGATTCCTGCTCATTGTCTTTGTAGTGAAGCAGTTCCGGCGTGTTCAACACAAATTTGGTGTCACACTCTCCGGCCTTGAACGTGGGATGGTTGATGATGTTGGCGTGGAAGGGCAGGGTGGTTTTCAATCCGCCCACAATATACTCGGTGAGGGCGCGGTTCATCACCTCCAGGGTCTTGGGCCAGCTCTGGCCGTAGGCGATGAGCAGTGCCGCCGCAGAGTCATACTGGGAAGGAAACTCATAGCCGGAAGAGATGCAGGAGTCCAGGCGGATGGACGGGCCCCCCGGGGAGATGTACCGGGTGATCTTTCCGGCGTTGGGCGCAAAGTTATCCTGGGGATCCTCGCAGTTGACCCGAAGCTGCATGGCGTAATTGTTGGGTTTGCAGGTCTCATTATTCAAGCGCAAGGGGGCCCCGAAGGCCACGGCGATCTGCTCTTCCACCAGGTCGACCCCGTACCTGCACTCGGTGATCCCGTGCTCCACCTGAAGGCGGGTGTTGACCTCAATGAGGTGGGGGGTGCCGTCGGCATCCAGCAGGAACTCCACCGTTGCCAGTGAGTGATACCCGATTTCCCGGACCAGCTTTCGGGCGTACTCTTTGAGCTGGCTTCGAATTTCAGGGGTCATCCCGGCCCAGGGGGAGGGGGTGATCTCGATGAGCTTCTGGTGATTTCGCTGGACCGTGCAGTCCCGCTCGTCAAAGGCGAACACGTTTCCGTATTTGTCCGCGATCACCTGGATCTCGATATGGCGCACTTGGGTCAACATTTTTTCTACAAACAGGCGGGGGTTTCCAAAGGTGGCGTGGGCAAGGGCAGTGGCCTTTTCAAAGGCGCTGTCAAGCTGGTCCTCACGGGTGATTTCATAGATCCCCCGGCCCCCTCCGCCGCCTTCTGCCTTGAGCATGACGGGCAGCCCGATTTGTTTGACAATGCTTTTTGCCTCTTCGATGGTCACGGCACCGTCGGAGCCGGGCACAATGGGAACCCCCAGTTCCCGGGCGAGTTTCCGCACCGCCACCTTGTTGCCGAGAAGGCGCATGGCATCGGTTTCCGGGCCGATAAAAAGGATGCCCGCTTGGGCGCATTTTTTGGGAAAGATGTCATCTTCAGAGGCAAAGCCCCAGCCTGGGTGAATCGCGGTGATGTCTCTGGCTTTGGCTTCCGCGATGATCTGGTCGATATTGAGGTAGGCCCTGGGGTTTTCACCCAACAAAATGAGTTCTTGGGCGCCGGCGGTAAAGGGGGCGGTCTTATCCACATCCGTAGCCGTTACCACCGGGATGGCTCCGAGCTCCCGTATGGAGCGCGCGATGCGCCTGGCCGTGATTCCCCGGTTTGCCACCAATATTTTCATGCCTTTCAAATCTTGGACAACCTGCTTAAATGTCGTTTCTTTCAACGTGATTCTCCTTTTCTGCGTCAAACATACAAAGAGGGTAGATGCTTGCTGACCGGACGACGGTTGTTCCGCTGCGTGTAAGCAGCTTTAATCCGCCGTTGGATGATAAACCGAGTATCTTCGCTTCATAAGGCAGGTTTGCGTAGTCTTCAACCCGCACCTTGTTTCCCGCAAATGCCAGATGTGGCTGGATCTTTGCCATAAGTTCCGGCAGAGCGGATGAAGTGAACGTACGTAAACTATCCCGTGTCGTTGTCACGAGGTGTCGCCAGAGGGAAAGGGGGGACAGGCCCTTATGGCCAACGTCCTTCAAGCACGCAGCGGCAAGGGCGTTGTCGCTGCGAAGCCTCTCTTCGGGCGGGCTTGAGGTGAGGTTGATACCGACGCCCACCATCCTCACGCCCCCCTTTTCTTCGATGAGGATTCCCCCTACTTTTTTGTTGCCCATGACCAGGTCGTTGGGCCATTTCAGCTTCACTGTTACGCCAATGGCTCCAAGGGCTGTGACCAGCGCATACCCCACAAGCAGCGGGAGGCAGTCTACCTCCAGCAAGGCCGATGAAGGCAGGCGTATTGTGCCGTAGATATTTCCCGTCGGTGAATGCCACTGCCTTCCCAGCTGCCCCTTACCGGCCCACTGGCTTGCTGCCAGTACCGATCCCCATTCAGGCAACAGGTTCTTTCTGTGGAAACACCAGGCCAGCTGCATGCTGGAGGCACAGGGGCCGGTCACAAACACAGGCAGGTTTTCGCTTTTTCCTGAGACCCAGCATCTGCTTCCGGGGCCTTCCGAAACGAGGCATGCCGGGCTCCAGTGCAAGGGGGATTCAACATCCGGCCCGCAGACACGGGACATGTCCCGCAATTGACCGGGGCCGATGCCTTCGGCAACATCCTCTATGCCGGTGCCCCACAAAATTGTATCGGCCATTGGTTAACCTTCCCGTTTCGTCTATCCCGAATATTTCATGCGAAAACGATTGAGCTAAAGCAATAAAGCGTTATTGCAGGTGGTTACTGTGAAAAATTAAAGCATTTGTAAAATACAAAATGTAATTCACGGTTTTCTGCCCGATTTTCACACCCTTCGGGCGAGCCGAGTGCACCCATCTTCTGCGTTATCAGAGCTTTGAGGTAAACAACGACATCTGCAGCTCTGATGCCTTGAATATGGGCGCACTCGACTCGTGAAATATCCGGGCTGGGGATCCATGTATTCAAAGGGCCAAGGTGCGCAAGGGTTTTCCCCGTACATCAGGGCCAACCGGTTTATGTCCAAAGGGGGCAGGGAAATTATCCTGCTTCTACGTTCTTGGATTTGTTTATTGTCAATTATTCAATATATTTGAGGCTTTCGCAAGCCCCTCCGGTAAAGTAAAGGCCTTTGGTTTACGCATAAAAAAAGGCCAACAGCGATTACACTGTTGGCCTATTCGAAGCTGATCCCCTTTAAAGAAGGCACGATCCTCTTTTTGTCTACCAAACTACCTTTAATTTTTATTGACCCCGAGCATATGGAAGATTAATTCAGGTGTCAATTATTATTTATCTGCATGGCCGGAGGCCGCATGGACCCTTAGTACACATGAGTTGCGTCAGTGGGCGCCTTTCATCGCAGTTTTTTTATTTATATACTGCCACCATCAGCTGTAAGAAAACTTTTCTTCCACATCCTGCTCAAAGGTAATGACAATAATCCGCTCTCCCGCTTTGGTGCTGATGTCTGTATGAAAGCTGACCACATTGATGCCGGTAATGCCGGTGATGACATCCCCCAGAATGTCGCAGGAATTTTCCAGAAGTTTTGCCCGGACCTGCTTGATGAGCTGCGTACCGGCGTCATCCGTTGCAAGATGTCGCTCAGCCGGTGTCAATACGCCTTTCAGACGAATCAGCACCATGTCCTCGATGATATGGCTTCTTACATCCACCGGACCGCGTCCCATATGCTCTTTTTCAAACGTGAGCAGCGCACTGCTTATTTCAGCCTCCACCTGTCCCTTGCTTTTCTTTTGAGCCGTGCGCGTTCGTTTCTTAATAACCTCTGGTTTATTCATCGTCATCCTGTCGCTGCTTTGTGTTTTCAAAAGCACCACAATACTATAGGGGCTGGCGGCAGGTCAATGTTGAGGGGCCCGGGGCATCCGTTATACCGAAAGGCACGTTGAGCATGTGTGGTCATGATGTCACAAGAGGGGGCAGGGGGGCTCCCCAAGTTCGACAGCCCCACCAGATAAAAGTAGATAACTTTTCATAAATATGAACGATTCATCACACTAACCCGGATCTTTCATGAGAAAACGGGCTGGGTGTGACAATGATGAATTATTACAAGTTCTTATTGATAGAAAGTTAGATGTATTAAAAAAATAAAATGTAATTTACGGTTTTCTGCTCGATTTTCTCACCCTTCGGCCCGTGAAATATCCGGGCTAAGCGAGACGCACTGAAACGGAGCACCGCACTGCTGTGGGGCTTTTTGGCCCGTTGTTACCTATGCCGCACCGGAGTGCGGCGTTCCCGGGATCAAGGGGGTCTAAATGGTGATGAAAACACGCCGATGGTCGAAACGATGACCAAGGTCAAAAAGAAACCTAACCGGTAGTGGGGTATGGGGCCTTTAGGCGCAGAGACAGGCTTAACATTCAAGCCTCCCGTTCGACGGGAGGTTTTGACTCCGGTGAGCCGCTTTTGACAAAACGACCCACCGGAGACACGTTGGACAGGTACGGCTTTATTGGATGGCCGTGCCGTCGTCGGTGAAGATGGGGATGTGCTTGTCCGCATCGTCCACTGAGACGATCTGAACCTGGGTGCCGTCGGTGTTGGAGAAGAGCCCGTTGCCGTCGTGGGTCCACCCGTCGCCGGAGTTGGAGAGGTCTACGGTGATCTGGTCACCGTCACCACCCGAGACGTGCAGCACGTTCTCCGGTCCGGTCATGTCCAGCACATCCTCCAAGGTCAGGGAGACGGTCTGGGCACTGTCCGAGGTAAGATCCAGGGCTTCGATGTTGGTGACAGCGTCCTTGTCCAGGGCGCTGAAGTCCAGGACCTGCTGGGAGATCCTCAGGGTATCGGTGCCTTCCCCTCCGTCCACATGGGCGTCCTGGGCATCAAAGACAATGGTATCGTCCCCTCCGCCTGCGTGGATGGTATCGTGGCCCTGGCCGCCGTCGAAGATTTCATCGGCGTCGTTCCCGATCAGCACATCATCTCCTTCGTTGCCGTAGAGATGGACAGGGGCGTTGTCGGTGGTGCCTTCCAGGGTGACGCTGCTCGTTTTGCCATGATGGTCATAGGTACCGGAGACTTCGCTGCCGTCACTCAAAGAGACCGTGATGCCGACATCCTGCTTGCCGAAAGCATTGCCTTTATCAAATTGGTTACTACTTAGAAAATCTGTGTCGATACCAAACCGGAATTGGTCCTGCGAAGTAAAGGTCCCCGGTTCGAAGGTGATGGTCATTTTTGAGTGATCATCGGATAGCGAAAAGTTCACATCGCTGGAGGAGATCCCCCTGGTCTCATCTCCAATAAACGGACCGTAACTATCGAAATCATAGTAGTCGGATGGATCAAACACCGCATTCAAATCGCCTCCGGCGCGCAGGTCGATAGTCACAGCCAGGATGGACAGGGACGTATTGCTCGTAAACTGGATGCCCATTTGATTGTCTGAATTGCCGGTCCAGCCCTTTTCGACATCAGCCTGGATAGAAAACGTACCGGAATTGGACCTTGTGTTCACAAGGATATCGTCGCCGATGGTGCCGGAAAGATTTGCACTATCCTCCACCACAACCTCGGCCTTGGCCGTGTCCGAGACGTCCCCCGAAGAGATGTCGTAGGTGAAGGCATCACCGTCGGAAAGATCGTGCAGGGTCACCTGATCGGATGACTGGGTCAGCTGGGTACTGCCTTGGGCATGGATGCTTCCGTCATCAATGCTGTTTGCCCCGGAGTCGTTTGCCAGAAGGGCGGAAAAGTCGATGGCCAGGTCATCCCCCAGGGCCGCGTTGGTGATGATGGTGTCGTGGTTGGCATCAATGGCGGCCACGTAGTCCAGATTGATGATGAGGTCCACAGACGTGGTGTCGCCGTCGCCGTCAACGGCTGTGAGGACAAAGGACTCCTGCTCTCCGGAGATGGTGTCTTTGGGGTTGATGGTGTAGAAATATTCCCCTGTTTCATAGTTTATGTCGAGGGTTCCCCCACGGGCCGTGGAGATGCTTTCCGTGGCAGACCCGTTCGGATCGTAGGTGTGGAGCTCACCGTCCACCAGGATGGACTGGATGTGACCGCCGTCCGCGCCCAGATGGATTCCGTCGTCTCCTTCGGTTGCCAGGAGGGTGGCATCGCCCTTTACGATCCCTTCTGAGACCGTTTCAAGCAGGGTCTGCTTCAGGTCAAAGGCGTTGTGGACCTGAACAACGTGTGGGTCGGGGTCGTTCGAGTTTGCAGGGTTGGGCCAGGCGATGGGTTTCAGTTCTTCGAGGTCTGAAGACTCGGTGATGCCGATTCCAAAGACTGTGTCGATGCTGCTTCCTTCGCCCTTGAGAAAGGTCTCCCATTCGGTTTGGTCGCACTCATCGCCTTGGTTGGGTTCTCCGTCAGAGATGAAGTAAAGCAGTGTGCTGTCTGCCTTAGGAGGATCGAAATCCTCCCTGACCGTGTCCAGCGCACCGTCATAGTCGGTTCCGCCCCAGGCGTGGATATTGTTCAGATATGTGTTGGCCCCGTTTTTATCGTCCATGAACCACTCTGATTTCACGGCAGAGTTCTCGAATCGGACAAACTGAATGTTGACGTTGCCGAGGTTGTCGTAGGAATCGAACATGGCGGAAAGAGCTTCCTTGGCAACATCCATTCGGACGTTGTTCGGATCAAAGTCATGCTCCCAAGATTCATTTCCATCCATATCGAAAGCCATGCTGCCGGATCGGTCCAGCACTATAATAAGGTTGGTGGTTTTTACGTCCGCCGCGTCTTCATGGATATCTGCCGTTACAGTCTCACCTGTCGGGGCGTCATCCTGGATGTTTACCGTAAGGGAGCCGGTCAGTTGTTCTCCGTCGGAATCCGAGATTGTGTAGCTTATGGTGTCCACCACATCGTCACCCTGGGACGGATGCTCCAGGGTGTACTCGTAATCCCCTGCTCGGTGAAGGCCGTCGGATTCGGTGTATACCGTGATGGTACCGTAGTCCGTCTGAATACTCAGCTGGCCGCTGGATGCCTCCGTGTCGCTGTGGGCTCCGCTGGTGATGCTTGAGATGAAGGCATCGCCGTCCACACCCATGTCGTTGTCCAACAGGTTGCCGGTAACAGTCTCCGAATCGGTGGCTGCCTCGGTTCCTTCGGGCAGGCCTGCCTCGTGGGCAACGGCGCTGTCGGCGACCGTAGACAGGTTATCATGGCGGATGGTGACGGAAGCCGTGGAGCTGTCGCCGTCCGAGTCAGTGATGGTGTAGTCAAAGCTGTCTTCGAGGTTCCACCAGTGGGGATGCCAGTGTTCTGAGGACGTGTAGGTGTAGCTTCCGTCCTGATGGATTTGCAGGTCGCCGTGTCGGCCGGAGATGGTGTTGTCCGGAATCTCGTGGGATCCCTGCATCAGGGTACCGTCTTCGGCAAAGGTATAGGTTTCCCCTCTGTAGGTGATGGACGTGAGAGTCACGTCATCGGCATCGACATCGTCGGCACCCATGTCCTCGCCCCCTTCACCCAGGATGACATTACCGGTGGCTGTGCCCCTGAAGCCGACACTGTCCGTGTCATCCACGGCAACGGGTGCAGAGTCCATGACGTAAATTTCCAGGGATGAGGAGGTTGATGCCGAGGCTCCCCCGTCGGCTTCGGTGGATGTTGCCGTTGCGGTCAACGTATAGGATTCACCGAAACCTCCTGAGTTGGCATAGGCGGTGATGGTCAGGTTGGACAGGTCCCAGTCGGTGACATCCATTTCGTGGAGGGCATCCGTAGCGGTAAAGGTGTGGGTCCCGTCGGTGAGAACCGCACCCGTGGGGATACCCGAGAGCACGATGGAGGTGATGGACTCCGATCCGTCCGTGTCTGTCGGATGGGCACCAAGGGTAATGGAAACCGGGTCTCCTTCCATACCGATCAGGTCATACTGAGATTGATTGGACTCATAGGTGTGGATCTGGGAGATCTCTTCATCCGTCAATACCCTGTCGTAGACACGGATGTCATCGAGCTGGCCTTCCAGGTAGGTGTGGTTGCCGTCGGATCCGAAGGTCGCACCGAATCCGCTGAGATCCATGCCATCCCTGATGCCGGGCTCTGTTACTCTGGTGTCCTCAAGCTTACCGTCAACGTACATCTTGGTTTCACCGGTTTCATGGTCCCGTGTCATGACCACATGGTGCCACTGCCCGTCGTTTACGGCCGTGGTGGATCCGGCTCCGGTGCTGTCCCCAACCCCCATGTTGATCTGCCCGTCGTCGTCGATCCATCCCCATTGGATGTCGTCTGTCCCCCCGTGTTTCTCGGAGCCGATGATGCTCGGAGAGTTCCACCCAATGGTGTTGGTCCCGTCTCCTCCCGTATACCCGTCCGGGAGCTTGACCCAGACAGAAAGAGTCGCCGTGCCGGAAAGCGGCTCGGTGTAATCCCCGGAGACATCCACGTAGTCCCCGTCACCGTCCAGAACCAGGGCACCGTTGTTGTGGTCCGATCCTGCAGAATGCGCACCACCGATCAAGGTGCCTTCCTGGTCATTCACAAGGTCGTGGGTTGTTCCTCCGGGGGCACCATTTTCTTCAAAGACCCAATGTCCCACCAGTCCGTCACTCACCACATTGTCGCTGCTGACCTGAAAATCGATCACAGGCGCATCCGCAACAGGCGTTACTGTAACATGGAGAGATTTCGTGACAGTTTCTGTATCGCCTCCGATTTCCGTGGCCGTAGCTGTAACCGTCAGGTCAATATCCACATCGCTGTCGGCCGGCGGCTTGATGGTGAGGCCGTCAAGCTGGTCCTGAGTCAGGGTCCATGTGCCGTCGCCGTTGTTGGTGCCTGCGCTGAGAGTTGCCCCTTCAGGCACGCCGCCGATGGTGATGTCCGACAAGGTCTCGCTGCCGTCGGTGTCGGTGAGGGCGGCAGAGATGTCCAGAGGAATCTCTGCGTCCTCATTGCCTGTGACATCGGTTGTCTCCACGGACGGTGCGCTTGCCGTTATGTCCACGGTGTGGGTGGATTCAGTAGAGGCGGTAAAGAGATTACCTGCGTCATCGGTACCGGTGACCGTTACGGTGAACTCAGTATCCGCGGCCAGGTCAGTACCTGCCACGTTTACGGTGAAGGTGCCGTCAGCGTTCACCGTGCCCCGGTAGTCGTTGCCGTTAACGGTAAAGGTGACCACATCGCCTTCGGCGGCGTCTCCACCGACGGTGCCGGTAACTTCGATGGTGCTTTCCATTTCCAAAGCGTTGATGACATCGTCGTTAGTGATGGGGTCTATTGAAATTTGGGCCTTAGCTGCGGTGTCTTTGAGAATGGTGTCGGTGACCTGGTCAGCCACGTTGCCGTGGGCGTCCACGGCATCAAGGGCCACGGTGAGGTCGCCGTCGGGCAAAGAAGAGGTGTCCACGGTGACGTGCCAGTTGCCGTCGTTGTCGAGAGCGATGTCGTCTCTGGAGACGGTGATGGTCTCGGTGCCGCTGGTGATGGTGAGCCCGGTGATGTCGCCCCCGGCTTCAATGGTGCCGGAGAGCTCGGTCTGGGCCTCGTCGTCCGTGGAGCTGATCACGCCGTCTGCGCCGGAGTCGGCGATGTGGACCTCGGATGCGTCGGCTGCGGTGTCCTTGAGAATGGTGTCGGTGACCTGGTCAGCCACGTTGCCGTGGGCGTCCACGGCATCAAGGGCCACGGTGAGGTCGCCATCGGGCAAAGAAGAGGTGTCCACGGTGACGTGCCAGTTGCCGTCGTTGTCGAGAGCGATGTCGTCTCTACTGATGGTAATGGTCTCGGTGCCGCTGGTGATGGTGAGCCCGGTGATGTCGCCCCCGGCTTCAATGGTGCCGGAGAGCTCGGTCTGGGCCTCGTCGTCCGTGGAGCTGATCACGCCGTCAGCACCGGAGTCGGCGATGTGGACCTCGGAGGGCTCAGCTGCGGTGTCTTTGAGAATGGTGTCGGTGACCTGGTCAGCCACGTTGCCGTGGGCGTCCACGGCATCAAGGGCCACGGTGAGGTCGCCATCGAGCAAAGAAGAGGTGTCCACGGTGACGTGCCAGTTGCCGTCGTTGTCGAGAGCGATGTCGTCTCTACTGATGGTAATGGTCTCGGTGCCGCTGGTGATGGTGAGCCCGGTGATGTCGCCCCCGGCTTCAATGGTGCCGGAGAGCTCGGTCTGGGCCTCGTCGTCCGTGGAGCTGATCACGCCGTCAGCACCGGAGTCGGCGATGTGGACCTCGGAGGGCTCAGCTGCGGTGTCTTTGAGAATGGTGTCGGTGACCTGGTCAGCCACGTTGCCGTGGGCGTCCACGGCATCAAGGGCCACGGTGAGGTCGCCGTCGGGCAAAGAAGAGGTGTCCACGGTGACGTGCCAGTTGCCGTCGTTGTCGAGAGCGATGTCGTCTCTGGAGACGGTGATGGTCTCGGTGCCGCTGGTGATGGTGAGCCCGGTGATGTCCCCCCCGGCTTCAATGGTGCCGGAGAGCTCGGTCTGGGCCTCGTCGTCCGTGGAGCTGATCACGCCGTCTGCGCCGGAGTCGGCGATGTGGACCTCGGATGCGTCGGCTGCGGTGTCTTTGAGAATGGTGTCGGTGACCTGGTCAGCCACGTTGCCGTGGGCGTCCACGGCATCAAGGGCCACGGTGAGGTCGCCATCGGGCAAAGAAGAGGTGTCCACGGTGACGTGCCAGTTGCCGTCGTTGTCGAGAGCGATGTCGTCTCTGGAGACGGTGATGGTCTCGGTGCCGCTGGTGATGGTGAGCCCGGTGATGTCCCCCCCGGCTTCAATGGTGCCGGAGAGTTCGGTCTGGGCCTCGTCGTCCGTGGAGCTGATCACGCCGTCAGTACCGGAGTCGGCGATGTGGACCTCGGATGCGTCGGCTGCGGTGTCTTTGAGAATGGTGTCGGTGACCTGGTCAGCCACGTTGCCGTGGGCGTCCACGGCATCAAGGGCCACGGTGAGGTCGCCATCGGGCAAAGAAGAGGTGTCCACGGTGACGTGCCAGTTGCCGTCGTTGTCGAGAGCGATGTCGTCTCTACTGATGGTAATGGTCTCGGTGCCGCTGGTGATGGTGAGCCCGGTGATGTCGCCCCCGGCTTCAATGGTGCCGGAGAGCTCGGTCTGGGCCTCGTCGTCCGTGGAGCTGATCACGCCGTCAGCACCGGAGTCGGCGATGTGGACCTCGGATGCGTCGGCTGCGGTGTCTTTGAGAATGGTGTCGGTGACCTGGTCAGCCACGTTGCCGTGGGCGTCCACGGCATCAAGGGCCACGGTGAGGTCGCCGTCGGGCAAAGAAGAGGTGTCCACGGTGACGTGCCAGTTGCCGTCGTTGTCGAGAGCGATGTCGTCTCTGGAGACGGTGATGGTCTCGGTGCCGCTGGTGATGGTGAGCCCGGTGATGTCCCCCCCGGCTTCAATGGTGCCGGAGAGCTCGGTCTGGGCCTCGTCGTCCGTGGAGCTGATCACGCCGTCTGCGCCGGAGTCGGCGATGTGGACCTCGGATGCGTCGGCTGCGGTGTCCTTGAGAATGGTGTCGGTGACCTGGTCAGCCACGTTGCCGTGGGCGTCCACGGCATCAAGGGCCACGGTGAGGTCGCCATCGGGCAAAGAAGAGGTGTCCACGGTGACGTGCCAGTTGCCGTCGTTGTCGAGAGCGATGTCGTCTCTGGAGACGGTGATGGTCTCGGTGCCGCTGGTGATGGTGAGCCCGGTGATGTCCCCCCGGCTTCAATGGTGCCGGAGAGCTCGGTCAGGGCCTCGTCGTCCGTGGAGCTGATCACGCCGTCTGCGCCGGAGTCGGCGATGTGGACCTCGGATGCGTCGGCTGCGGTGTCCTTGAGAATGGTGTCGGTGACCTGGTCAGCCACGTTGCCGTGGGCGTCCACGGCATCAAGGGCCACGGTGAGCTCGCCATCGGGCAAAGAAGAGGTGTCCACGGTGACGTGCCAGTTGCCGTCGTTGTCGAGAGCGATGTCGTCTCTACTGATGGTAATGGTCTCGGTGCCGCTGGTGATGGTGAGCCCGGTGATGTCGCCCCCGGCTTCAATGGTGCCGGAGAGCTCGGTCTGGGCCTCGTCGTCCGTGGAGCTGATCACGCCGTCAGCACCGGAGTCGGCGATGTGGACCTCGGAGTGCGTCGGCTGCGGTGTCTTTGAGAATGGTGTCGGTGACCTGGTCAGCCACGTTGCCGTGGGCGTCCACGGCATCAAGGGCCACGGTGAGGTCGCCATCGGGCAAAGAAGAGGTGTCCACGGTGACGTGCCAGTTGCCGTCGTTGTCGAGAGCGATGTCGTCTCTGGAGACGGTGATGGTCTCGGTGCCGCTGGTGATGGTGAGCCCGGTGATGTCGCCCCCGGCTTCAATGGTGCCGGAGAGCTCGGTCTGGGCCTCGTCGTCCGTGGAGCTGATCACGCCGTCAGCACCGGAGTCGGCGATGTGGACCTCGGAGGCGCTCAGCTGCGGTGTCTTTGAGAATGGTGTCGGTGACCTGGTCAGCCACGTTGCCGTGGGCGTCCACGGCATCAAGGGCCACGGTGAGGTCGCCATCGGGCAAAGAAGAGGTGTCCACGGTGACGTGCCAGTTGCCGTCGTTGTCGAGAGCGATGTCGTCTCTACTGATGGTAATGGTCTCGGTGCCGCTGGTGATGGTGAGCCCGGTGATGTCGCCCCCGGCTTCAATGGTGCCGGAGAGCTCGGTCTGGGCCTCGTCGTCCGTGGAGCTGATCACGCCGTCTGCGCCGGAGTCGGCGATGTGGACCTCAGATGCGTCGGCTGCGGTGTCTTTGAGAATGGTGTCGGTGACCTGGTCAGCCACGTTGCCGTGGGCGTCCACGGCATCAAGGGCCACGGTGAGGTCGCCATCGGGCAAAGAAGAGGTGTCCACGGTGACGTGCCAGTTGCCGTCGTTGTCGAGAGCGATGTCGTCTCTGGAGACGGTGATGGTCTCGGTGCCGCTGGTGATGGTGAGCCCGGTGATGTCGCCCCCGGCTTCAATGGTGCCGGAGAGCTCGGTCTGGGCCTCGTCGTCCGTGGAGCTGATCACGCCGTCAGCACCGGAGTCGGCGATGTGGACCTCGGATGCGTCGGCTGCGGTGTCTTTGAGAATGGTGTCGGTGACCTGGTCAGCCACGTTGCCGTGGGCGTCCACGGCATCAAGGGACACGCTAAGCTCGCCATCGGGCAAAGAAGAGGTGTCCACGGTGACGTGCCAGTTGCCGTCGTTGTCGAGAGCGATGTCGTCTCTGGAGACGGTGATGGTCTCGGTGCCGCTGGTGATGGTGAGCCCGGTGATGTCGCCCCCGGCTTCAATGGTGCCGGAGAGCTCGGTCTGGGCCTCGTCGTCCGTGGAGCTGATCACGCCGTCAGCACCGGAGTCGGCGATGTGGACCTCAGATGCGTCGGCTGCGGTGTCTTTGAGAATGGTGTCGGTGACCTGGTCAGCCACGTTGCCGTGGGCGTCCACGGCATCAAGGGACACGCTAAGCTCGCCATCGGGCAAAGAAGAGGTGTCCACGGTGACGTGCCAGTTGCCGTCGTTGTCGAGAGCGATGTCGTCTCTGGAGACGGTGATGGTCTCGGTGCCGCTGGTGATGGTGAGCCCGGTGATGTCCCCCCGGCTTCAATGGTGCCGGAGAGTTCGGTCTGGGCCTCGTCGTCCGTGGAGCTGATCACGCCGTCAGTACCGGAGTCGGCGATGTGGACCTCGGATGCGTCGGCTGCGGTGTCTTTGAGAATGGTGTCGGTGACCTGGTCAGCCACGTTGCCGTGGGCGTCCACGGCATCAAGGGCCACGGTGAGGTCGCCATCGGGCAAAGAAGAGGTGTCCACGGTGACGTGCCAGTTGCCGTCGTTGTCGAGAGCGATGTCGTCTCTGGAGACGGTGATGGTCTCGGTGCCGCTGGTGATGGTGAGCCCGGTGATGTCCCCCCCGGCTTCAATGGTGCCGGAGAGCTCGGTCTGGGCCTCGTCGTCCGTGGAGCTGATCACGCCGTCAGTACCGGAGTCGGCGATGTGGACCTCGGAGGGCTCAGCTGCGGTGTCTTTGAGAATGGTGTCGGTGACTTGGTCAGCCACGTTGCCGTGGGCGTCCACGGCATCAAGGGTCACGGTGAGGTCGCCATCGGGCAAAGAAGAGGTGTCCACGGTGACGTGCCAGTTGCCGTCGTTGTCGAGAGCGATGTCGTCTCTGGAGACGGTGATGGTCTCGATGCCGCTGGTGATGGTGAGCCCGGTGATGTCCCCCCGGCTTCAATGGTGCCGGAGAGTTCGGTCTGGGCCTCGTCGTCCGTGGAGCTGATCACGCCGTCTGCGCCGGAGTCGGCGATGTGGACCTCGGAGGGCTCAGCTGCGGTGTCTTTGAGAATGGTGTCGGTGACCTGTGCGGCGGTGTTGCCGTTTGCGTCTTCGGCATCGAGGGTCACGGTCAGGGTGCCGTCGTTGAACGAGGAGACATCCACGTTGGCGGTCCAGGTGCCGTCGGGCAGAAGGGTGTAGTCGCCCTCGTGCAGGGTGATGGTGGTGTCACCGTCGGAGATGGTGAGCCCGGTGATACGGCCGCCGGCTTCGATGGAACCTGAGAGCTGGGTGTGGCCCAGATCGTCCGTGGAGCTGATGACGCCGTCGGCCCCGGAGTCGGCTATGGTGACCGAGGAAGCGTCGGCTACAATATCAACCCCATACCCCTCACTCGCCGTCGCAGTCGCCGTATTCCCCGCCGAATCCGTTACCGTGATTTTTGCGTCGATGGTGTGGTCCGGGTCCTGGACGAGGTCGGAGCCTGCCACATCCACGGCAAAGGTGCCGTCGGCATGGACCGTTCCCTGGTAGTCGGTTCCGTTGACGGTGAGGGTCACGGTGGCTCCGGCGGGGAAATCACCGACCACGGTGCCTGTGATGGTCAGGGTGGAGGCTGCCTCGGAGGCGTTGATGACGTCGTCGGCTGTGATGTCGGCGGACAGGCTCAATGTCGGGGCAACGAGGGGCGGCAGGTTCTCATCGTCGACATTGAACGGGTCGTAGGTGGTTGCTGCAGCGTTTGTGTCGGTGGCGGAGTCGATGAGATAACTCCCGATCTCTCCACTGGACTGGTCACCATCCAGGGATGCCAGTTCAAAATCATGGGTGTCGGGGATCTCTTCACCCGCGGCGGTGTCCTGCTCGATGTCATCGATCTCGTCGCCGCTTTCAAGGGCCTGTTGCATGGCCTCGGCTTCGCTGATGACGGCATCCAGAGGGTCAACGGCCTCTGTGACGGTCTCATCCAGAACCAGGGTTGAGTTTTCAGAAAGCTCCAGAAGGGTTCCGTCGTTCTGGCGAATGGACAGCACAGCGCCTTCGGAGGTCTCAATGACCTCATTTTCATGCAGGGTGTCCCCGGGTGCCAGGATACGTGTGTCTCCCTGGGGTGTCTTTGCCGTAGCGGTTCCGGAAAGGGATGCGATGATACCGACTTGAGCCATGTTGTCCTCCAAACACAAATATGAATACGCAGTAGCGCTTTTTTTACTCATCTGCCCTGCGCCGGACTTAGCCTTTTGCAGGTATACCGGTTGTATTTCATTTTGCGGGAGAAAAAAATGTACCAAGGTACAGGTTCTACCTTAACTATTGATCCCGGATATTTCATGAAGAAACGGCGAGCTTTGGTAAATGATTCATTATTATAATGTGTTACTTGGAAAGGGTGTAGGTATTCGAAAAATGCAAAATGTCATTCATCGTTTTCAGGTCACTTTTCTTACTCTTCGTACGAGCCGGTGAAGGGAGCCGTTCAGACACCATTCAGCAATCTGTTGTTGCAGATGATTCTGTATAGCACTTTGAACTTGTTTTTTATGGGGGTAGCATTGGACGATTTGGGGTTATGGAGCGGAGACGTCTTTAGATTATGAAGAAGTTGCAATTATGGCTTGTTTATGAATTCAGGCCGTGGCTCTTATGGTTGCTGAATCAGATGTTTTTTTGTTTGTTTTCTTGCGGACGACAAGCTTACGATGTAAGAAAATGTTTTCTACGAGTAAAGCCTTGTTGAAATCTTCATTCCTTGATGATGAAGCGCGATAGCTTCATGGTTTGGGTGAATGGCATACTCAAAATTCAAGATGAATGCAGCGTTGTTGTTTTATAAGAGAAGGTGGGCTGCCTTGTCGTTCCCAATGTGAATCATTTCCCTATGCCATCTGTCTGGGTACAAAGTGAATACTTAACGAAGGAGACACCGTGAGAATCAATTCACACACCCACATTTTCAATCTCGCATCGGTTTTCTCAAGCGAGACGTTGGAGATCCTTTTGCGGCGGGTAACGGAGGTGGATGTTCCCGAGGTGTTTAAAAACGACCTGCGCAGCCTCCTGGAAGAAACTCTGACAAAGGCCGGAGAGTATGCCGAGGTGGAGTCCCTGGTGGATGCCTTTGTGAAAAAGGCGGCCCTTGCAGAGCGACTCAAGGCCCTGGATTCAGGGAACAGCGTGGCCCTTGAGTTCCTCGGTGCGGATGAGATAGCCAAGGCAGGGGCCCTGGCCGTTGTTGAAAAACTGAAAAAAGCCCTCTCAAGGGATGATGCCGGGCGCCACAATACCATCGGGGATCTCCTTGATTTTGTTCTTATCGGCCTGAAGCCCGGCATCTCCGCTGTGACGGCCCACATCATGGAGCAATTAGACGAAGACGACCTCATCGTTGCTCTGATGATGGATATCACCAGCGGAGGGAGCAACGATGTGGAGCTGTTTGAGCGCCAGGTACAGGATACCTCGGACCAGGTGTTGAGGTATCCGGGCCGGGTCCTTCCCTTTATCGCCGTGAACCCCCTGCGGGACGGCCATCGGCATATTATGGAGCGGGCTTTGCTCTCCCGAGGGTTTGTGGGGGTTAAGCTCTACCCATCATTGGGCTATGATGTGGATTCTCCTGAGATGCACGCGGTGTATGATTTTTGTCATCCTCGCGGCATCCCGATCCTTATGCACTGTACCCCCGGAGGCTTCTACGCCAAGGAGTCGTTTCAGGGAAACAGCGAGCCCCGATTGTGGGAGCCTATCCTGAAGAAGTATAAGGGGCTCAAGGTCTGTTTCGGTCACTTCGGCGGCGGTGAAAACCTCTGCGGTGCCAAGATCCCAACCGACTCCTGGACCTCCCAGATTTTGTCTTTGATGCGCGATCCCGACAACACGGGCGTGTATGCGGACATCTCCTTTCACACCGAGCCCATGGAAGGGGGAAACGGCCAGACGCATTACATCGGTCACCTCAAAGAGCTCCTCCATGATCCGGTCCTCGGCAGCAGGATACTCTTCGGCACGGATTTCTGGCTGGTCCGTACAGCACTGTCCGAGGCAAGTCACTGGGAGTACTTCGAGAAGGTCCTGGATGACGAGGGCTTGTTCAGGCAGCTCACAACAACCAACCCACGTGGTTTTCTCGGGTTTGGCGATGCCCCCGGCACAGGGGGGGAGAACATGCGCCATTACGTCCAGTTCATTAAGGACCACCGTGGGACCATGAATCCTGTGTCCGCAGCAAACTGGATCAAAGACGAACTGCAGGCGCAAGGTACCGATGTGAACTGGACGACCACAACACCCAACGCCCGATGGAATGCCAACAATGAGGCCCATGTCCGGCTTTTCTGGTATCTCAGGGACAATCAGATGGGTAAGAAAGACAGGTCGTCCGCTGATTTTTACACCGACGCCTATTTTTCCGTTACCCGATTGCAGTACTGGAACAAGGGGTTTGAATCATCGGCGATTTTCTACCGAAAATGTGAAGCGCTGGCAAAAGGCATGGATCGGTACTTTCGGGAGAGCAAGGCCACGTATGAAGAGAAGGCGAACCGCGCCATGGCCGTACAGAAGCTGATTGCTGCCCTTGCCGATGAGGGGAACGTCTTTGTTGATTTGGCCTCCCTTTGCGATGAACTCTACAACTTTTCAACCGAAGGGGCCTGATGTTCAAGCCCGCGCACAACCCGATAACCGACAGGAGCTGATCTGTGATGAAAAAATATGTGCTTGCCTGTTTGCTTGTGATGTCTGTATCCGGTTTTGTTTATGCCTCACCCAGGGACCGTTTTGTGGAGATTTCACCGAAAATAGCCACCGATGAAAGTTCCAGCGACTGGACCCTGGGCCTTTCCTACGATGTGAATTACCCGTGGTCCGATTTGCAATCTCATCAATTGGGCGAAGCAGAGTCCTTTGTTCAGCTTCAGCTTAAGGGCACGGTCCTTGAAGACAAGGACCTGAATAACGAGGCCCTTGTGTCTCAGGTGATCGCAGGGTTTTCCCTCCTCGGCGGTCAGGCGGTTTCCCCTGATTTTTCGCCGGGCATGGACCCTAATGCGGGCGTGGGGGCAAGCAAGGACAAACGCAACTGGGGGTACATCTACGGAGGTTTCAACGCCCGGCACGAAACCATCCAATCCTTTGACGAGCAGAACCTTGCAGCCGGTTTTGAAACCGGTTACATCAACATACGAACCGAAGGGCTTTTTTCCTTTATCCCTTCAGTGATCGTTGCTGGGGAGTACGTCAACGGGGTGGCATCGGACATCGAGGAAGACACCTACGGCCGGTTCCGTGCGGAGGCATCGCTCAAGTGTGCTTTCGGTGAGTTGCTGTTTGATCACAAGGCCCTGATGCCCTTTGGGCTTCGTCTGGACGGACGGTACAACAGGGCCTGGGACATGGACGACAAACTCAAGGCGGCAGACCAGGACGAGGTCTCCTATCTGGTCGCCGCCCTGACCTACAGCAGCACCATGACTCTATCGGTTTTGAAGAACCCGGTTTTTTTCATCCGGTACGCAGACGGACGGATCCCTCCCAACACAGCCGATGAGAGGGTCGTGACAGCGGGTGTGACCCTGCCTGTCTTATGACTCTCAGAGGTCGCCTACTCGTGACTCATGCCTATATGTCTCAGATTGTCAGGATGATCTGAGCCGCTTGTTATGTGACGTCCTGTAGGGTGTGCTTGCGCACCATGTGTCTGGAAAACTAACACCTTTTGCCATTTGTCTGTGAAACGGTTTCCCGACCATGGATTTTTATGACCGTTACGATTTTTCGGCGGTGCGCAAGCGCACCCTACCTCACACTCCTACACCGTCGACTTCGTGTTATGCCCATGCAAGGGCCTGTTTGTGTCGCCTTTTTTGCTGCGCGGTTTCCTTGCAGCTAAGGCAGAGCCAGGGAGCAAGCATTCGCAAATTGCTTTCGAGGTGGCACACCTCGCCGCCGGAGGCCTTTTTTTTGACCTATTTTGTCCTTATCCAAGGCAGATGGCTGTGACCTCCCGTGGGGTGAGCCCCCGCTTTTTTACTTCGGCTTCCCTGCGGATGGCAGGGATGGACGCGGCGAGTGTTTCCCGGCTCATACGAATCCCTTCTGTTGCCAGAATATGGGCCAGGGCGGATGTCCCTGAGTGCTTGCCCGCCACGATGGTTGGGGCTTCCCGGCCCACGGCGTCTGGGGCAAAGGGCTGGAAGGCTGTTGGGTCTTTGAGCATGGCGTGGGCGTGGATGCCCGACTCATGGGTGAAGACCGCAGACCCGGTGATGGGTTTGGTGGGGGCGGGGGATATGCCGGTGATCTGCTCGGCAAGGGCGCAGAGCCGGGGCAGGGCGGTCAGGTCCATGCCCGTGGACAGGGGGGTGCCCCAGGCAAGGGCTGCTGCAACCTCTTCCAGGGCTGCGTTTCCTGCCCGTTCGCCCAGGCCGCCCACGGTGACACTGAGGGCATCGATGCCGGATTCGGCGGCGGCCACGCTGTTGGCCGTTGCCATTCCCAGGTCGTTGTGTCCGTGGAATTCCAGTGGCATGCCCGAGGCCTTGAGGTCGGTGACGAGGCGGCTCACCGCGTGGGGCGTGAAGATGCCCACGGTGTCTGCCAGGCGCACCCGGCTTGCCCCTGCCTCCCGTGTACAGCGGACAAAGGCATCGAGGGTTTTCTTTTCAGCCCGGGACGCGTCCATGGCGCCCACGGTGCAGGTGTCAAAGGCTGTTTTTACCCGGGCAACGAGGGCGCAGAGCGCCTCCAGCACCTGTTCCGACTCTTTGCCCGTTGCCGCAAGGAGCCTGTCTGAGACGGGAAAACTCAGGTGAACGCCCTGGGTTCCACAGCCCATGGCCAGCTCAAGATCCTCGGCCGTTCCCCGGCACCAGCAGGTGAGGGGAGATTTGAGCTTTAATCTCGCCATTTCCCGGATGGTGTGTCTCTCCTCGGCTCCCATGGCCGGGGTCCCCACCTCCAGCTCATCGACCCCGGCGTCCGAAAGGGCCGCAGCAAGGGTTATCTTCTCTTTTCTGGTGAACGCCACGCCCGGTGCCTGCTCCCCGTCCCGCAAGGTGGTATCGGAGAGGATGACGCGTCCCGATGTCTTATATTTTGTGTCCATGGTTGATATCCCACTTAATATGTATATGAAGAGTTTTCCAATGTGTCAGGAGGAGCGCCGTACTCCTGTGCGGCTTTTGGGTGCACGCGACTCATGACATATCCGGGTTAGGCTGTCGGAAACAAATAATCACACAGTAGTTCGCCGGAACACCGCTGGGATTTGACCCGAGGAACGAGGGGCAAAGCCCGGCGGTAACTTGCTTTCAAGGTGGCACACCTTGCCGCCGGAGGCTGCTTTCTTGCAGCCTTACATGTAGCTGTACCCCACATCCGAGGTGGTCTGCCTAGCCTCAAGAACGGCGTTGACGATGTTGTCGTAGAGCCGCTGGGTTCCCCGGTAGCCGACGTGGAGGGTCCGCTGACCGCCGAAACGGTCGTGGATGGGAAAGCCCACTCGGATCAGGGGAATCCCCAGTTTCCGGGTGATGGAGTAGCCCTTGCTGTTGCCGATGAAAAGGTCCGGAGACGCCTTCAGGGCCGCCTCTTCGATGTCCTGAAAGTCTGCCTCTTCGATGATTGTCACGTCTTCTTTCATGTTGTCCGGCAGGGTCTTTTCCAGAATATCCCGCATGTGCCCGCTGGTGCCCCCTGAGGCGCAGACCACGGGGACGATGCCGATTTCGCAGAGAAAACCCGCCAGCCCCACCACCAGATCCTCTTCTGCGTAGACCACGGCCCGTTTGCCTGAGATGTATTTGTGGCCGTCCACAAAGGCGTCCAGAAGGCGCCCCCTCTGCCGGGTGTATTTTTCAGGCACGTCACGACGCGTGAGGGCCGACAGGGTGGCGAAAAAGTGATCGCAGGCCTTGATGCCAAGAGGCAGGCCCGTGCGATGGACCGGGATATTGCATCGGGCCTTGAGAACCTGTGCACCGCTTCGTTTTTCGCTGCAGACGCGGCTCAAGTCGATGGTGGCGCGGGCCCCGCCCATCTCCCGGATCTCGTCGATGCCGATGCCCCCTGTGGGGATTTTTTGATAGCTGTCCCACAGCTCGCCGTCCAGGGTCTCTGAGTAATCCGGGAGCATGAAGCAGCCGGTGTCGAAGTCATCCAAAATTTCCCGGATATGCCGCATGTCCGCCGGAGAGACCATGCCGGGCAGGATGTTGATGCACCCGTTGTTTCCGCCCAGGCTGTCCGCAAGGGCGTGGAGCAGGGCGGCCACGGCGTCGTGGAAGCCGTCCACATGGGTGCCCCGGTAGCTCGGGGTGGAGACGTGGACGATTTCCGGCAGGCGACCGCCGGACTGCTCAGCCTTGAACTCCTTTAAGATCATGCCCACGTCATCGCCGATGGTCTCGCTCAGGCAGGTGGTGGAGATGCCCACCAGCTCCGGTTTGTACTGGCGGGTGACGTTTGTGATGGCCTGTTTCAGGTTGTCCCCCCCTCCGAAAATGGCCGTGTCTTCGGAGAAGTTCGAGGAGGCAATGTCCACTGGCTCCCTGAAGTGGCTGATGAGGTATCTCCTTATATAGGTGGCGCATCCCTGGGACCCGTGCATCAGGGGCACGGAACCTCGGATTCCTTTGAATACCAGGGACGCCCCCAGGGGCGTGCAGAGTTTGCAGGCGTTGGTTGTGGCCGAGTCGTTGTAGGTGACGTCCATGTCTCTCTCCTTGGGTGGATAAATGGGAAATGGTCCCTCCGGTGCTGGAGGGGGATGTCTTAAAAAAATGCCTTCAATACACACGGTTTCGTGCTGGTGCAAACTGCCACACCGGGCTTCGGACCGTGGTGTATACCTCCTTGGCGAAATTGTGCATTCCTTTGAATCCCGCCAGGGGCGTTTTTCGCTCGTGGTTGTGGTCGCAGAACCCGATGCCCATCTTGTAGGCGATGGGTCTCTCCTTGACTCCGCCGATGAAGATGTCGGCCTCCTTTTCCGTGATGTAGGTGGAGAGCTCCAGGGGGTTGGAGTCGTCCACGATGATGGTGTCCGTGTCGCACATTTTTTTGAGCAGATCGTAGTCCTGGGTGTTGCCGGTCTGGGACCCGACCAGGACCGTTGTCATGCCCAGGTACCGGAGGGCCTTGATGAGGGAAAAGGCCTTGAAAGCGCCGCCCACGTAGATGGCGGCCTTTTTGCCGTGGAGCACCTTTTTGAACTCCAACAGGTCCGGGTGGACAGCCTCGATTTCCGTTTTTACCAGGGCCCGGGTGGCTTCCATCACCTCCGGGTGGTCGCTGAAGTGGGCGGCCACGTCGTAGAGGGCCTGGGCCGTGTCCTCCAGGCCGAAGTAGGAGACGCGGATGTAGGGGATGCCGTAGGTCTCTTCCATCATTTCCGCTAGCTGGAGCATGGCGCCCGAGCATTGCACCACGTTGAGGGCCGCGCCGTGGCTTCGTTTGATCTTCTCCACCCGGCTGTCCCCGGTGAGGACCGAGACCACCTCCACTCCCATCTTCCGGTAGTACTCCTCGATCATCCACGCTTCCCCGCCGATGTTGAATTCCCCCAGGATGTTGATGCTCACGGGCGGGATGCCCGTGGTGTCTCCCGTGCCCAGCAGGCGGAAGAGGGCCTTGCAGGCCGCCCTGTACCCGTCTTTTTTGGTTCCCTTGAACCCTTCGGAGTGAACGGGAATCACGGGGATCCCTTTTTCTTTGGCCACGGCCTTGCACACGGCCTCCACGTCGTCTCCGATGATGCCCACGATGCACGTGGCGTAGACAAAGGCCGCGGCCGGTGCGTGGCGATCGATGAGGTCCGTCAGGCACTGGTGGAGCTTCTTTTCTCCGCCGAACACCACCTGCTCCTCCCGCAAATCCGTGGAAAAACTTAGGCGATGGAGCTGGGGCCCCGAGGAGAGGGCTCCTCGGATGTCCCAGGTGTAGGCCGCGCACCCGATGGGGCCGTGGACCAGGTGAAGGGCGTCGGCCACGGGGTAGAGCACCACCCGCGAGCCGCAGAAGACGCAGGCTCTCTGGCTGACAGAACCTGCGGCGCTCTTTGTCTCGCAAGCCATTTCAAAGGCGCTTAGATCGTTCCTGTGGACTTGGTTCTTTCTTTCTTTAAGGATATTCAATTCCGTCATGGTGTGGCTCCTTTGATGGGTGGGTTGACGAACAACATCGCGATAACATCGCAATGACTGTGCCAGCGGCCGGGGTTTTTGGGTGGTGTTGGGGTAACTCTTTGTAATGGCAGCTTATGTTGGTCTTTTTGGGGTCCTCGGAGACGATGGGCCGGTTTCGGGGTGTCCTTGGGAATAACATTTTTGTCGGCTTGCTGTTGAAACATGACGTGGTTGGCTTCCTGGCTCGGGGGGCGGTTATCGCGATGCCGACCTTTTGAGATAATCTGATGACATACTGGGATGGGCTGCGGGATTTGAAAATGGATGTTAGGAGGATTTGTGTGGAAAATCAAATGGGTGTGTGGAGCGTTCTTGCCGGGGAGGGCGGAGCGGTTCCTGAAATCCAGGCTCAAGAGGAGGCTGAGGTGTGGTGAAAATGAAAGTGCTGAACAGTGTTATTTCAAAATTGTAACCCGGTGTACCTGTTATTACGTTTTTGTGGGGCAATAGTGCAGGGGATTGGCCTGGATTTCGTGTGGGATATCGCTGATGTTGTGTTGTTATGTGCCTAATTATCAATGGTTTGTCTTTTGGCTCTGCTGTGGATTGCTCAACATGGCATACCTGTTGCTACATGATATCGTCACATGTTCGTCACGGATATCGTCGGGTGACAACATTCATGTATCGGGGGCCTGTCCCGGATAGTTCACGAGCGGTCCCCCGCAACAAGCCAACGACTCAATACCTAAGGAGACACACCATGAGAAAAATTGCGATCTATGGGAAAGGCGGCATCGGAAAATCCACGACAACCCAGAACACAGTGGCTGGCCTGGCGGAGAGCGGTGAAAAGGTGATGGTGGTGGGGTGCGACCCCAAGGCCGACTCCACGCGGCTCCTCTTGGGAGGGCTGGCCCAGAAGACGGTGCTGGATACCCTGCGTGAAGAGGGCGAAGACGTGGAACTGAGCGATGTGCTGAAGGAAGGCTTCAGGAACGCTGTCTGCACCGAATCCGGGGGCCCCGAACCAGGCGTGGGGTGCGCGGGCCGGGGCATCATCACCTCCATCAACCTGCTGGAGCAGCTGGGGGCCTATTCGGACTCCAAGGAACTTGACTACGTGTTTTACGACGTCCTGGGCGACGTGGTGTGCGGCGGGTTTGCCATGCCCATCCGGGAGGGCAAGGCCCAGGAGGTCTACATCGTGGTCTCCGGTGAGATGATGGCCATGTACGCGGCCAACAACATCTGCAAGGGCATCGTCAAGTTTGCGGAGTCAGGCGGGGTGCGCCTCGGCGGGCTCATCTGCAACTCGCGAAACGTGGATTTTGAAAAAGAGATGATCGAAGAGCTGGCCAAAAAGCTCGGGACCCAGATGATCCACTTTATCCCCAGGGACAATGTGGTTCAGCGGGCGGAAATCAACAAAAAAACAGTCATCGAGTACGAACCCGAAGACCCCCAGGCCGATGAATACCGGACCCTGGCCAAGAAGATTTCGGAAAACACCCTTCACGTGATTCCGACCCCCATAGAAATTGAAGAACTCGAAAGCCTTTTGATGGATTACGGCTTGGGTGGGTAAACGTATTTTCAACGCAGATTAACTGAATAGTGACAGAAAACGTACGCAAAGGAGACCGTTACCATGATCATGATACGCGCCATCGTCCGTCCTGAAAGAGTCAACCATGTCCTGGAGTCCCTCATGGCCGCGGGGTTTCCCGCCATCACCCGGTTTTCCGTGGTGGGCCGCGGCAAGCAGCGGGGCATCAAGATCGGTGAAGTGACCTACGACGAAATCATCAAGGAGCTGCTCTTCACCGTGGTGAAGGAGTCCGACCGGGAGTACGTGGTCAAGACCATCATCAAGGCGGCCCGCTCCGGTGAAAAAGGGGCCTTCGGGGACGGGAAGATTTTCATCACCCCTGTAGAGGAGAGCTACACCATCAGCTCTGGGATTCGCCAGAACGCTGACGGGGAGCTTGAGGAGGTGCCGGTATGAAGGAGGTCATCGCCATCATCAGGATGAACATGATGAACCAGACCAAGCGGGCGCTGTCGGACGCCGGGATCTCCTCCATGACCGCCCGGGAGGTGCTGGGCAGGGGAAAGGGCATCGTGGACCTGGACCTTCTGGAAGGGGCCGAACACGGCTACGAAGAGGCGGTGTCCCGGCTGGGACAGACCGACCGGCTTATCCCTAAGCGCCTGATTCTCATCTCCCTTCCCGACAACCTCGTGGAGACGGCCGTGCAGACCCTGATCCGGGTGAACCAGACGGGAAAGTCCGGGGACGGCAAGATCTTTGTCCTGCCCTCCAAAGACGCCATCCGTATCCGCACGGGAGAGCATGGCGATGCGGTGCTCGACGAGCTGTGAACCCGGGCAACCGGCACAGGGTGATTGCAAGACCCACACGAACATCAAGAGAGGAAAACCATGGAAGCACCAGTCACAGATACCAACCGAACCGAGAGCACCCACGATGTGGACCTTGACAAGGTCAGGTCCGAGATTCTCTCCAAGTATCCCACCAAGGTCGCCCGGAAACGGGCCAAGCAGATCCTTGTTAAGCCTGGCGGCGCGGGCACCGACATTCCCGAGATCGGGGCCAACGTGCGAACCGTGCCCGGTATCCTCACCCAGAGGGGATGCTGCTACGCAGGCTGTAAAGGGGTGATCCTGGGGCCCACCCGGGACGTGATCAACATTGTCCACGGCCCCATCGGGTGCGGCTTTTACGCCTGGCTGACCCGGCGAAACCAGACCCGGCCCGCCTCCGATGACTCCCCGAATTACATGCCCTATTGCTTTTCCACGGACATGCAGGACGAAAACATCGTCTTCGGCGGAGAAAAGAAACTCAAGCAGGCCATCCAGGAGGCGTACGACATCTTTCATCCCCAGACCATCAGCGTCTTTTCCACCTGCCCGGTGGGGCTCATCGGGGACGACATCCATTCGGTGTGCCGGGAGATGAAGGAGACCCTGGGCATCAATATCTTCGGCTTCAGTTGCGAGGGGTACAAAGGGGTGAGCCAGTCCGCGGGGCACCACATCGCCAACAACGGCATTTTCCAACATGTAGTGGGTCTGGACGACACCATCCGGGGCGGGGAGTTCAGGATCAACCTTCTGGGCGAATACAATATCGGCGGGGACGCCTTTGAAATCGAACGGATCCTGGATGAGTGCGGGATCTCCCTTATCTCCACCTTCAGCGGCAACTCCACCATGGAGCAGTTTGCCAATTCCCACACAGCGGACTTGAACGTGGTGATGTGTCACCGTTCCATTACCTACATGGCGGAGATGATGGAGAAGAAGTACGGGATGCCCTGGATCAAGATCAACTTTATCGGGGCCCGGGCCACCGCCCAATCGTTGAGGAAAATTGCTCAGTACTTTGAAGATGATTCACTTACCGCCCGGGTGGAAGAGGTCATCGCCCGGGAGATGCCTGCTGTGAACGAGGCCATGGAGGCGAACCGCCCCTTGTGCGAAGGCAAGCTGGCCATGCTCTTTGTGGGCGGGTCCAGGGCCCACCACTACCAGGAACTCTTCAGCGAGCTCGGCATGAAGACCATGGCCGCCGGCTATGAGTTTGCCCACCGGGACGACTACGAGGGAAGACAAGTCCTCTCCTCCATCAAGGTGGACGCGGATTCGAGGAACATCGAGGAACTCTCCGTGGAGCAGGACCCGGACAAATACCGGCTGCGAAAGACCGAGGAGGAGCTCTCGTCCACGGGCCAGATCTACCGCGAGTACGACGGCCTCATCGCGGACATGAAGCCCAACACCTTTGTCATCGACGACATCAGCCAGTACGAGACGGAAAAGCTCATCGAGGCCATCAAGCCCGACGTTTTCTGCGCGGGAATCAAGGAGAAGTACATCATCCAGAAGAGCGGGGTGCCCATGAAGCAGCTCCATTCCTATGACTACGGCGGTCCCTACGCGGGGTTCAAGGGAGCCATCAACTTTTACCGGGAGATCGCGCGGATGACCAACAGCAAGGTGTGGTCGTATGTGAAGGCGCCCTGGGAGAAAGAGCCGGAGCTGACGGCGACCTATGCAGCGGCGTGAGGCGCGGTGACGGAATCAACCAGACAAAAAAGGACACATCATGCTACTGAGACACACACCCACAGAGATTACGGACAGAAAGGCCCTGATGATCAACCCGGCCAAAACCTGTCAGCCCATCGGGGCCATGTACGCGTCCCTGGGGATCCATGGCTGTATGCCCCACAGCCACGGATCCCAGGGGTGTTGCGCTTACCATCGAAGCACCCTGACCCGGCATTACAAGGAGCCGGTGGTGGCGGCCACCAGTTCCTTTACCGAAGGGTCGTCGGTGTTCGGCGGTCAGTCCAACATGCTTCAGGCTATCGATAATATCTTTACCGTGTACGAGCCTGACATTATCTCCGTTCATACCACATGCCTGTCGGAAACCATAGGGGACGATTTGACCCAGATCGTGAAGAAAGCCTACGACGACGGCAAGGTACCCGAGGGAAAGCACGTGATCTACGCCCCGACCCCCAGCTACGTGGGCTCCCATGTGACGGGCTTTTCCAACATGTGCAAGGGCATCGTCAGCGGCTTTGCCGAAAAGACCGGTGAGCAGAAAAACCAGATGAACATCATCCCGGGCTTTGTGGAGCCGTCGGACATGGCCGAGGTCAAGCGCCTGGCAGAGGAGATGGGGGTTAAAACCGTGCTGTTTCCCGATACCTCCGGGGTGCTCAACGGCCCCCAGACCGGCAGGTACCATATGTTCCCCAAAGGGGGCACCACCGTGGAGGAGCTCACGTCCACGGGGGACAGCATGGGAACCCTGGCCCTGGGCTCCTTTGCATCCTCCCTTGCCGCCAAGTTCCTGGATACCAAGTTCAAGGTGCCGTGCCGGGTGCTGCCCCTGCCCATCGGGCTTGTGGCCACGGACCGTTACATCGACACCCTGCGGAAATTCGCCGGGGTGACCGTGCCGGACTCCCTGACCTTTGAGCGCGGCCAGCTCGTGGACGTCATGACGGACATGCAGCAGTACCTCTACGGGAAAAAGGTGGCCCTGTTCGGAGACCCGGATCAGCTCATCGCCCTCACCGAGTTTCTGGTGACCCTGGACATGGTGCCCGTGCACATCGTCACCGGCACCCCGGGCAAGGAGTTCGAGGCCACCATCGCCGAACTCACCAAAGACTCCCCCGTGCCCGTCAACATCAAGTCCCACGGGGACATGTTTCAACTGCACCAGTGGATCAAAAACGAGCCCGTGGACCTTCTGATGGGCAACACCTACGGCAAATACATCGCACGGGACGAGGACATTCCCTTTGTGCGGCACGGGTTTCCCATCCTGGACAGGGTGGGGCACTCCTATTTTCCCACAGTGGGTTACCGGGGCGGCTTGAGGCTTTTGGAGCAGATACTCAGCGCCCTCCTCGACCGAAAGGATCGCGACTCCTCAGAGGAGAGCTTCGAGCTGGTCATGTAAAAAAAGCCAACTATTCAGCTCTTAAAACGCTGCCTCCGGCGGCAGGGTGTGCCACCTTGAAAGCAGATTGCGAATGTGTTTTGCCCCTCGTTCCTCGGGGCAAACCACATCCGCCTTTCAAGTCCCCGGAGCGCCGCACTCCGGTGCGGCTCGGTAACAGTGCGGCGCTCCGTTTCGGTCCATGTTTCCCGTTTTTTTCGAAGGTCGTGACCAAACGATCACCAAGGTCCAGGCATTATTTAAGAAAAACGAAGAGTGTCTGTTTGTTAGGTCTGCTTTCATGACATCGGGAAAACGTTCGGCAACCGGAGATATAAGCTGAATAGTGACATTAAACGATGTGTGAACGGCTCGTCATTCGCACATGTGCCCACGGCGGATCATCTTGCTCCAGGCGGGATGTTTACAGCTATTTTCAGGAGAGAGCCAATGAAACCAGATAAGGATATCAACAGCGTCAATCATCCCTGTTTTAACGTCAATGCCCGCAAGCGCTTCGGGCGGGTCCATCTGCCCGTGGCCCCCCGCTGCAACATCCAGTGCCGATTCTGTGACCGGAAATTCGACTGCGTAAACGAGAGCCGCCCGGGGGTTACCAGCGGTGTGCTCTCGCCCTATCAGGCCCTGGTGTACCTGGAGCATGTGTTCGAGGCCAAGAAGAATATTTCGGTGGTGGGCATTGCCGGACCCGGAGACCCCTTTGCCAACCCGTCCCAGACCATGGAGACCCTGCGCCTGGTCCGGCAGGCCTATCCCGATGTGATCCTCTGCCTGGCCACCAACGGATTGGGCATTGCCCCCTTCATCGATGATCTGGCCGCACTGGACACAGGCCATGTGACCGTTACGGTCACCGCCGTGGATCCGGCTGTTGGCGCGGAGGTGTATGCCTGGGTTCGGGACGGCAAGCGGGTCATCGGCTCCCAGGCAGGGGCCGCCCTTCTTATGGAGCGCCAGCTTGCCGCCATCAGGGCCCTGAAGCAGGCGGGGATCATGGTGAAGGTCAACGCCATCATGATCCCGGGGATCAACGATCACCACATCGTGGAGATCGCAAAGACCGTGGCAGGCCTGGGGGTGGATATCTTCAACTGCCTGCCCTTCCATGAAAACAAGGGCTCTGCCTTTGCCCATATCCCGGAGCCGTCGGCGGCTGACGTCAACGCCGTCAGGAAAGAGGCCGGGGTGTATATCCGGCAGATGACCCATTGTGCCCGGTGCCGTGCCGATGCCGTGGGGTGCCTGGGCGATGCCCAGGATAAGGGCCTCATGGCCAAGCTCAAGGCGTGCGAGCTCATGCCCGAAGTGCCCGATTCCGTCTGGGAGTCTCCCGAAGAGAGCTGCCGGACCACCCACAGTGAGCGGCCCTTTGTGGCCGTGGCCTCCATGGAAGGCCTGCTGGTGAACCAGCACCTTGGCGAGGCCATGGAGTTGAAGATTTTCGGCAAGAAAAAGGGCCAATTCCTGCACCTGGAGACCCGGCCCACACCGGCAGCGGGTACCGGGGCCGAGAGGTGGCGGGAGCTCGCAGAGCGCTTGGCCGATTGCTCGACCCTGCTTGTGAGCGGCATTGGGGACGCGCCCCTCAAAGCCATGGCAGAGAGCGGGGTGGATGTGCACGTCATCGAAGGGCTCATCGACGAAGCCCTGGGGGCGGTGTTCGAGGGCCGAAGCCTGGACGCCATGGCAAAAAGGCCGGCCAGGCGGCGGGGCGAAATGTGCTCCGGCATGGGCATGGGGTGCGGCTAAATAGCGAAGCCTGACGCGTGGCTTTGGGGTGTGCGTGCGCACCATCGGAGACCCGTAGCGGTTATGAAACCCCATGGTCGGGTGACGTTCACGCAGCATGGCCTTGAAAATTTATGAGAAAACGACCAACCCAAAGCAATAGATTATTATTTCAGAAAGAACCAATGGGGCGCAAGCACACCCTACGGGATGTCACATGACAAGCTGTAAAAGCCATTCTGGCATTCCGATGCAGATTGGACTGAATCTAAAGCGATCTTAAGAGAATAAGGAGCAGATCATGGAATGTCCGAAACATCATATTTTTGTATGCGCAAGTTACCGTGTCTCCGGGGAACCCCAGGGGATCTGTCATAAAAAAGGGTCGGCCTCCCTTCTCCAGTACTTTGAAGAGGAGATCCTGGATCGGGGCATGAGCGATGTCCTGCTCTCCAGCACCGGGTGCCTCAAGCAGTGCGAGCGGGGGCCCGTGGTGGTGGTGTACCCGGAAAATCACTGGTACGGGGGCATCGACTCCGAAGAGGCTGTGGACGCGGTCCTCGACGCCATCGAAGACGGCACCGCAGCCGAAGCGTATCTCCTGACGGCCGTGGAGGCCTGAGGTGATGACTGATGGCGCCTACGTCCTCCGGCGGGCAGGGCAGGAGGATATCCAGGGACTGGTGTCACTTCTTGCGGTGCTGTTCGCCCTGGAAGCGGATTTTGCCATTGATCCGGAGAAACAGGCACGGGGGCTGCGCATGCTTTTGTCCCGGGACGACTCGGTGGTTCTGTGCGTGGAAGCCGGGGGCCGCGTTGTGGCCATGTGCAGCGCCCAGTGCCTGGTTTCCACGGCCGAAGGCGGGCTCTCCGCCCTGGTGGAGGACCTGGTGGTGGAAGAGGTCCACAGGGGGCATGGTCTAGGGGCCATGCTCCTTGCTGGGGTGGAATCCTGGGCCCGTGGACTCGGCGCATCTAGGCTCCAGCTCCTTGCGGACAAGACCAACCGAAACGCCTTGGGCTTTTACTCGCGCATGGGCTGGGCTGAAACCCGCATGGTGTGCAGGCGAAAGAGCTGAATGTCTCTTTACGTATTGCTGTTTTTTAAGGGACATCTCTTTGCTATTTGGCAGGGTTTGTGGCAGCCTGACAGGCATAAACCCTGTCTTTTCCGTTGATTGTGCCTTTGCTGGTGATGTTTGCGGATGACAGGATTTTCAATCCCATTGCTTTGATAAGGAGAGAGCGAGCATGAAGATTCTGGCTGTAAACGGAAGCCCGACAACGAAAAAAGGGATGACCCACCTGATGTTGAACCTGTTTCTGGAAGGGGCTGCCGAGGCGGGGGCAGAGGTGGAACGGTTCAATGTGGTGGACAAGAAGATCAGGTATTGCGACGGATGCTTCAACTGCTGGGTCCGCACCCCCGGGGAGTGCATCCATAAAGACGACATGCCGGCCATTCTGGATCAGGTGGCGGCAGCGGACGTGCTTATTCTGGCAACGCCTTTGTATGTGGACGGGATGACAGCCCAGATGAAGACCTTCACCGACCGGATCATTCCCCTGGTGGAGCCCGAGTTTGAAATGGTGGACGGTCATTATCGCCACAAGTCCCGCATTTCAAACATTCCGAGCCTTTTTCTCATGAGCGTCTGCGGGTTCTGGGAGATGGACAACTTCGACGGGCTGGTGGATCACGTCAAGCGAATCTGCAAGAACTTCCAGGCCGAGTACGCAGGGGAACTCCTGCGTCCCAACTCCTATGTGCTGGCCATGGAAGAACTCCTTCCCAAAGAGGTGCCCGCCATCCATGAGGCCATCAGGCAGGCCGGCAGGGAATTCGTCAAGGACGGCAAGATCAGCGAGGAGACCATGGCCGCGGCAGTCGCCCAGCCCATTCCCAAAGAGCCCGCGCTTCAGGGCTCCAACATGTTCTGGGGCGAGTGCCGAAAGCAGAAAAAATTCCTGTTTCACCATCGCGAGCAGACAGCCTGATAGGGCTCGGCCTTCACGTTTGAGGTCGCTACACCCTCTATGGTTCATACCTGCAAGGCGGAGCCTTGCAGGTGACAGAAAAAAGAAGCCTCCGGAGGCAGTGCGATTAAAGCCATAATGGGCAAGTAGCGATAACGTATCCTGTTACGTCGAAGCGTGTGATCCAGCACGCACATACCATTAGCGTTTGTGTCGGGCGAAGCCCGAGTCGAAGGCCTTTGCGCTTTGGCCCGAGGAACGAGGGGCAAAGCGCAAGGGCAATCAGCTTTCGAGGTGGCTCACCTCGCCGCCGGAGGCAATCTGAATAAAACGAAAAACCTCCGGCAGAGTTGCCGGAGGCTTTTTTGGGAGCTGAATAGTTACGATATACCTTACATTACTCAGCGTAGTCCGAGTACCCGTCCGGGAGCATCATGAAGGTGGCAGTAAGCTCGGTGGCGGCACGGGCCAGGGGATTGAGGATGGTTCGGTCCACCTTGTCCAGGGTGTCTTCCGAGGTGAGCAGGTAGACCGGGTAGCCGATCCAGTGGATGAAGTCGATGCCCGCCACCACGTGGAAGTGGCCTGATTCCCCAGGCGGCACGTTGCCTAAAAGGGTGGAGTGGATGGCCACGGTGCGGTCGGGCTGTGCGGCTTCGAGCATGCGGGCTGTGGCCGCAATGGCCGTGGGGTTTTCATTGATAAAGATGGTGGTCAGGGCCCCGTGGCCCTGGACAATGAGTTTTCCTTCCTTGTTTTCCTTTACCCCGCTTGCCGCGAGGTGTTCCAGGTTGATGTTGATGATGGTGTGTTCCATGATGTCGTGCAGGTGGTCATGGGCAAAGAGTTCGGCGCCCAGGCCCCGGTAGTGGTGTCCGTCCGTGAAGATGAAGACGATGTTTTTCTCCCGCTTTTCCACCCGGCTCCAGTAGGCGGCCTGGGCAAGGACCATGGCCACGCCTGTGCCGTCTTCAGTGGCCCCTTTGAAGCAGGAGTCGTGGTGGGTGCTGATGAGGATGATCTCATCGGAGAGCGTTCCGTCCACGGGCTCGGTGGCCGGGAGCACCGCGTAGATATTGTGGCCCTCTCCGGGTTTGACCTCCCCTGTGATATGGACCCTGGCCGTGGCGCCGGATTCGGCGATTTCTTTGATCTCCTCTCCCTTGTGGCTGCTTACCCACATGCAGGGCATGGGTCGCATGCGGCCGTCGTAGGGCCCCCAGTGCGTATTGAGGTCACCGGGGTGGTTTTTCATGATGAGGACCAGCCCGGCTGCGCCCCTGTCGAAGGCCTGCCAGTAGACCGCCTCATCGTAATGATCCTCGTCCAGGTACTCCGCCGGAAAATTGGAGCGGGTAAAGGTCATGGGAAGGGAGGTGAACAGGTTGATCCAGTTCTCCGGGTCAGATTTGGCGTAGCCTCCGTTGTAGAGCATGTCGATGAACCCCAGGGGCAGGTTGGAGAACTCGCATTCGGCCACCACCACCTTGCCCTGGATATTGCCAAGTTTGTCAAAGGACTCGGGGCTGCCGTCCCCGGCCCACACCATGGGGCCTGTGACCATGGAGCCGTTGGGGTTGTCCAGGGTCATGCCCGTGTTCACGGCGTAAAAGGCGTCAAAGGGCTTGAAGCCGTTGCCCCTGTCGATGTCCAGGCCCCAGTCCGTTGCGGTGTACACGGCCTCCAGGGCAAAGGGCTCATCGTGGACGGTACCCTTGGGCCCGATGAGCTCTTCCAGCCACCCGGTCAGGGTGGCAATGGCGACCCGGGACTCCGGTGAGCCGATGCGGCGGTGTTCTGTGGCGCAGATTCCCTCCACCCAATCGTATATCTCCTCGTTGGAGGGGATGAATCCGTCTGTCAGCGTCGGTACCGGCAGTGATTTTTCCCTTTTTCTCGCCAGGTTCCTGACGTTGTGAAAATGGGGGACCTGCTTGAGAAGCCCGGGGATTCTTTCGGTGGTATCCACCATGCCACCGGGCTCCCTGGGGGTGACCCAGCCTTGTGCCCTCGGGGTGGACCGTCCGGCAATGATGCCGAACTGGGGTTTGACTTTATACCAGTAGTACACCCCGCCTTCCGCTTTTTCGTCTCGATATGTCTCGTTTCCGTCGTCCGCCCATCCCACGGGAAAATAGGGCCCATTGAAGTTGCCGGAGCGAAGGATGTGGTACCCCGTTGCCCAGCTGACGGGTTGCCAGTGAAGCTCCACGGCATCGGGCAGGGTGCCCCGTGATGCCGTTATGGGTGGAGCCGATGCGGATGCGTGGGCGTAGGCCGCGATGAGCAGGGCGATGCCCAGGGAAAAACAGATGCAGCGAAACGTGGTTTGCACGTTGCGTGATGTCATGGTGTCCTTCCTTTTTGTTGGGGTGGATACGGTACGTGGGGTTGTCTGCCCGTTGCGTGGTGGTGAAAAACCGGGGGTGAGGGGACGCCACGGGCGGTGCATGATCCGGTATTGCGATGTACGTTTGGGGATACGATCTCTGTTCGGTTGATTTACGCAAAGGGAAGGCACGCAGGAAATCAGAATAGGCGGATCATGGATTGTCGTGAAATATGGGCAAGTATATTAATGTACTGCAAATGGTTTGTCAATGGAGATGGAAAGGGCTCCATGTCACCGAACGGTGAGCCTAAAACCATGGAAAGATGGTCCAGGAATAAAAGAGATATTCTGTTCCGTGGTGTTGGCGAGAGAGGTATTTTCGAAGCAGGCAAAAAGGGAGAGTAAGATCTTTTGGGGAAGGAATGTGGGTTTGGTATTGGGCCGGTAAGGGACGCTCTTTTTGCAAGAGCGTCCCTGTTTTTTAGATGGATACAAAAGCTTATGGGGTAAAAAAGAGATCGAGTCGTTTCTGGTCCACGGGCTTATCCATATAAGAGCCTGCCACAAAAGCGATGCCGCTGATGAGCATCCCGGCGATGACGCCGTGGCCGGAGAGCATCGGGGAGAGGGACTCCAGGTATCCGGGTGCCATGGGCGGGGTTTTTACCAGGTCGATGGCCACAAGGGCGATCTGTGTTGTGGCCCCGAAGACAAGGCCCGCCACAGCACCCTTGCGGGTGGCCCGTTTCCAGAAGAGGCCACCCATGAGGGGAAAAAAGTAGGAGGCGCTGGCGATAAACGTGGCGATGTGAATCGCCTCGATGATGTTGTGGATGAAGTAAGAACAGAGGGTGGCCGCACCGATGATGAAAAGGACGGAGAGGCGGTTGATGCGCATGATGCTCTTTTCATCCGCATCGGGGTTGATGTACCTCTGGTAAATGTCCCGGGAGATGCACGAGGCTCCGGAGGTGGCAAAGGTGTCGGCACAGGACATGGCGGCGGTGGCAAGGCCGATGGCGCAGAGGGCCAGGCCGAACTTGGAGAAGCCGCTTTCCGTGATGAAGACGAGCAGAGCAGGCTCTGCCTTGGCCATGCCTGCGGGAAAGCCTGCCGCGGCGATCTCCGGGTAGAGGCGGTTGAGGGCGATGGCGATGACGGCGCATCCGCCGAACACCAGAGTGACCAGTACTGCCCCGATGATCATCCCGGTTTGTGCGGCTTTGTCGTCCTTTGCCGCCCACACCTTCTGCCAGGGGTCCTGCTCGGTGATCCAGCCGGGAACGATGGAGAGGGTAAAGATCAGGACCATGGGAAGCCCGACGGAAAAGGGGTTGTACCATGCCCCCGAGACATCGCCCATCATCTTGGAAAAGCTCAAGGTGGTATCTGCGTTGGTGGCTGCTCCCGTGGTCATGACGGCCATGGCCATGACAAAGAGAAAGAGAAGGGTAAACTGGATGCGGTCGGTGAAAACCACCGCGGAAAAGCCCCCTAAGTTGACATAAAGAGCCACGGCAGCCCCCACGATAAGCACGGAGTAGAGGGAATCCAAGCCGTAGAAAATCTCCAGCACCATGGAGAATCCTTTGATGTCCGAGACGGCAAAAAGGATCATGACGATGGTGATGATGATGGCCACCGGCCCCCTGAGGGAGTCGCCGTATCGCATCTCAAGGAGCTCCGGCTGGGTAATGGCCGGAAGGCGTTTCAGCTTTTTGACAAAAAGGGCAATGACCACCAGGGCGATGATGTTGGGGGCCACAAAGCCCCAGACAGACCCCATGCCCAGTAGCATGAAAAAGCCGGTGACGGCCAGCAGGGCCCCTGCGGTGAGCCAGGAGGCCGCGGCGGAAAAACCGATGGACAGGGCGTTGAGTTCCCGGCCCGCCAGGAAAAAGTCTACGCTGGTTTTCTGTTTCTTGTTGTAATAAATGCCGATGCCGATGAGGCTGCCGATGTAGAGGGCCAGAAGGCCGATGAAAATAGAGTAGTCGCTCATGATACCCTCGCGTTGAGTGTCCGGCGCGTTGCGCGGTTTATCCCCCGGCATACTGGCCGGGGGATCCGGCGTTCGCTGTTACCAGGTGAGTCCCTGAAAGAAAATGTATCCCACGGCAAGGGGGGCCACCACCTTGCAGGCCACCTGCCATACGGGCAGGAGGGAAAAGGAGACGTCGCCGCCGTTGGTGACCTCGTTTTTGGCGATATCCGCAATGACCCAGCCGGTAAACAGGACAATGAACAACCCGCCCAGGGGCATCATGAGGTTGGAGGCGATGAAGTCCATGGTGTCCAGAAAACTTTTTCCGCACACGTTGAGGCCGCCTGCAAGGGAGATGGCCGACGGCACGCCCAGCAGGAAAATGCCGAAGCCGATGGCCCAGGGCGCCTTGTTTCTGGACCATCCCTTTTCGTCGATAAAATGGGCGCAGACCACTTCCAGCATGTTCACCGACGAGGTGAGGGAGGCGATGACGAGCAGGAGGAAAAAGAGACCCGCCCAGAAAACACCGCCGAACATCTGGGAAAAGACCGCGGGCAGGGTCACGAAGGAGAGGCCCGCCCCGGAGGCCGGTTCAAACCCGAAGGCAAAAACCGCCGGAAAGATGATGAGGCCGGAGAGGAAGGCCACCAGGCTGTCCAGGATACAGATCTGGAAGGCCGAGGAGGGGAGGGGCTCCTCTTTTTTCAGGTAGCTTCCGTAGGTGAGCATGCCGCCGTTGCCGAGGCTCAAGGAGAAGAAGGCCTGCCCCATGGCGGCCAGGCACATGCCCCCGGTTACCTTGGAAAAATCGGGTTTCAGATAAAAGGAAATGCCTGCCATGGCTCCGTCCAGGGTCAGGGAACGCACCACAAGGACCACCATGATGAGAAACAGGGCGGGCATGAGGACCTTGCAGAACCGCTCGATGCCCTGGCCGATCCCTTTTGAGACCACCCAGATGGTGGCCCCCATGAACAGGGCCTGATAGAAGATGACAGACGGAGAGTTGGTGATGAACCCTTCAAAGGCCTGGCCTGCCTGGGCCGCTGCATCTGCTCCTGTGGGCAGTCCCTGGAACACCGACACAACGTACTTGATGGTCCAGCCGCCGATGACGCCGTAAAATGAAAGAATAATGATTGAGGCGATGATGCCCAGCCATCCCACCATGGACCAGGCCTTGCCCCCCAGTCGCATGAGGGCGCCCACGTTGTTGCGCTGGGTGTTGCGCCCCAGGGTGAACTCAGCCAGCATGACGGTAAATCCTAAGGAAAAAACCATCAGAAGATAGATAAAAACAAAGGCAGCCCCTCCGTTTTCACCCGTGACATAGGGGAATCGCCAGATGTTTCCAAGCCCTACGGCGGACCCTGCGGACGCCAGAATAAATCCCAGTCGGCTTCCGAACTGGTCCCTCTTTCCTTTCTGTTGCATACCTTCGCATTCTCCAAATCTACATTGCGGGCGAAAAGGCCCAAAAAAAGAGGCCGGATACCTAAATAACATCGGGTACCCCGGCCCCATATGTGCGGTGGCACAGATTGCTTTTACCATCGAACCCAGTAAGGCGTGGCATGGGCAAAGGACGTTTATACAGTAACGCTCTTCCGCGTGTCAATGAGGGGCCTGTGTAAGCGGGGGAAGCAAGGGGGCTGCGCGGGGTTGGGTTGCTCGATTTTTTCTGGTTTGTGTTTGATTGTGAATCGTCCTATACTCTTGGCGTTTGATATGGGCTCCGGCTGCCTGTCTTTATGGTAAGGGGCGGCCATGGGGGTGCCATGGGCTTGTTTTTGTCTGGCGTATTATGTTTTTTGGGGAGCCTTTCGAGGCGTCCCCCTTGTTAGAAAGGGTGTCTCATGACGGAAATGGAAGTGTTTGCAGGTGTGTGTGGGTTCAAGACGGTAATCACGGCCGACCCGACGGATAAATACAAGGCGGTCTGTACCCTTGAAACAGGGTGTCCGAATCTGAAAAAGGTGGCCGAGGCCCTGGGGGACGAGCCCCTGGATGTCATGAACGAGTTGTTTGCCAAAGGACAATCCAAGGTGATTACCCTCTGTACGGCGCATCTTCCCCATGTCTCCTGTCCCGTGCCCGCAGCCATCCTCAAGACCCTTGAAGTGAGTGTCGGGCTGGCCCTGCCCGCGGATCCGGTCCTTACCTTCAGGAAGTGAATTGTTTCCAAGCCGTCTGGAGGCGTGTCGGATGCGCATCCGGTGTTCCGGGCGGCTTTTTTTTGACCGGTTCATAACGGGGCTCCGGTCCCTGCGGTCCTTTGCCATGGCCCGTTTCGGTTTTTATTGAAGCTGAGGCGCGGATCTTTTATGATGGGTGCCGTGCAAGCACAAGCCCACGGAAATCTTCCGTAGCTGTGTTCCTGAGCTTCCGTAGCCGTCCCTCCACGTCGGTTGGCGTGTTCTCTTTCGTATCCATTTATCCAATGAGGCCCCATGACCAGAAAACCTTCCCGAACATCCCTGCTTTGTCCGAACTGCAGGCGCCTGATCAGCAACGACGAGCCGTCGTGTCCTTACTGCGGAATCCGCAAGCCCGGTTCGGGGCTCAAGAACAACGCCATGGTCCGCGGTATGTCCGATCCAGACCTTATCTTTAAGGTAATCATCGGGATTAATGTCGTGATGTATGTGGCCTCCCTTGTGGTCAGCGTGTTGAGGGGGGAGAGCGTGGGCTTGACGGGCAACCCCTTGAGCTTTTTTTCTCCGTCCAATGAAACCCTGCTGTTTCTGGGGGCCTCGGGGGTGGCACCCATCAACGGACTTGGGTACTGGTGGTCCCTTGTGGCGGCCAACTGGCTCCATGGCAGCATTTTGCACATTGTGTTCAACATGCTCGCCTTTCGGAACCTTGCGCCCTTTGTCATGCGTGAGTTCGGCACCTATCGTCTGGTGATCATTTTTACGCTGGGCGGGACCCTGAGCTATCTCGTGTCGTATCTGGCCGGGGTGGATTTGACCATCGGGGCTTCAGGGGCTGTCTGTGCCCTGGTGGGGGCGGCTCTTTACTTTGGCAAGAACCGGGGAGGGGCCTACGGCAACGCCGTCTACCGCCAGGTGAGCGGGTGGGTGGTGAGCCTTGCCCTTTTCGGGTTTATCGTGCCGGGGATCAACAACTGGGCCCACGGCGGCGGCATTATCGCAGGGGCGGGCCTGGCCTGGGCCCTTGGCTACCTTGAGCGCAAGTGGGAGTCCCAGAGAGACAAGTTCCTGGCCCTTCTGTGCGGGAGTGTGACCGCAGTAAGTATCCTGTTGGGGATTTTTACCGCGGCCACCACCATGCATGTGCATATCAGGTAGGAAAAAACAGTAACTATTCAGCTTGCCTCCGGCGGGTCGCTTTTTTGAAAAAAAGCTCCGCAAAAAACGTTTCTAATGTGAAAAAGTGGACATTATTTCGGCGGAGCCTGGAACGGCTTGCTTAAGAGCTGTTTGTCAAACGTTTTAAACGTTTGGCCCCCGGCAGGGCCGCCGGAGGCTTGTTTGAGCTGAATAGTTACAAAAAAGAACAGATGTATTCCATATCCGGCTGCGGGCCCCTGGCCCGCATCGGCAACACATATCTCGTGACCGCGCTCTATGCAGCAACGGTCACTTTTTTTATGGTGAGATCATGACACATCGACTTTGGCTGGCCCCCATGCAGGGCTACACCGAGCTGCTCTTCCGGGACGTGTATGCCGAGATTTTTTCCGGCATCGACGTTGCCGTCTCTCCCTTTATCTCTGCGCTTCCCGAAGGGCGCGCCAAGGACCGGGAGTGGAACGACGTCTTGCCGGAACTCAACACAAAGATGCCCGTGATCCCCCAGGTAATGGGCAGTGTGGCCGATGATATCGTGCTGCTTGCCAACCGTCTCTACGACCTTGGCCATCCCGTTGTGAACCTGAACCTCGGGTGCCCCTATAAAATGGTGGCCAAAAAGAAAAAGGGTTCGGGGATCCTCTGTTTTCCTGATGAACTGGATGCCCTGCTGGAGCGTTTGGTGAGCGGCATGAAAGGGCGCCTCTCCGTCAAGACCCGGCTGGGGCGTCACACCCGGGACGAGTTCCACACCCTCATCGAAATTTACAACCGGTATCCCCTGGAAGACCTCACGGTCCATCCCCGCACCGGTGTGCAGATGTACAAGGGGGACCCGGATCTTGATTTCTTCGAGTCCGTGCTCCCCGAGATCAGGCATCGCGTGATCTACAACGGAGACCTGTGGTCCCTTGATCGGTTCACGGCGCTGTCAAAGCGATTTCCCACCATCTCGGACTGGATGATCGGGCGCTGGGTGATCTCCAATCCCTTTCTCCCGGCTGAGATCAAGGGCGAGCGGTTTGATGACGAAACGAAACTGAGCCTGCTCAAGACATTCCATGACGCCATCTACGCCCGCCAGGTGGAACGGCTCGACGGGCCCGGGCATGTGACCAACGTCATGAAAGCCTTCTGGGTCTATTTCAAGGACGCCTTTGAAAACGGCGATCGTCTCTTCAAACCCTTGCGCCGCCTCACCGATCTTGCAGCCTATGAAGCGGCCGTGGAGCAGCTCTTTGCCGGACGACCCACGGTGGCCGGCTGATCCCCACCCCATTGCGGGCCCGGTGTCGCCAGGATACCGGGCCTTTTTCCCTCCGCCATGGCGATGGGCTGCAGCCCGTTGCCTTCCCTTTTTCCTCCTTGCCGTTCCTTGTGATCTGTATTGACTTCCGGCGATGTGATGGGTAGAACCGACGATGATACCGGTGGATAAAACGTTCAATCGCCGATGATATCGTTTGCGAACGTGGGTGGGGGTGTCGATGGCCTTTCAGGGAGGTGCTCGGCATGCCTTGTGGAGACGATGCCGGGGAAGACGATGACTGGTGGGTTGGTGCGCGTCCGTTGGCGGGTTCTCAGGCTGCCGCGGAGATGGAGGGGGCGCATGGCTGTTATCGACGAATTTGTTCAGCCGGAGTTGGTTTTTCAGGATCGGGTGTCCGGGTACTACAGGGCATGGAGCACGGCGCACAGCCGAAAAGTCATTTTAAAGGTGTTGAAGCGTGAACGCCCCGGGGAGTCCGAGGTGGAGATGGTCAAGCATGAATACGCCATGCTGAGGGAATTGTCTCACCCCGGGATCATCAAGACCTTTGGACTGAAGCAGACGTCCCTTGGGCTGACCCTTATCCTGGAAGACATCGACGGCGAGCCCCTCAGAAAACTTTACGACACGGGACTTCCAGGTCGTGAGGTTCTCATCTCTTGGTTCCTCGACTTCTCACGAACCCTTGCATACTGTCATCAGGCAGGCGTGGTTCACGGTCACATCAGCCCTTCACACATCATCGTTAACCAGGATACGGGTCGGGTTCAGCTGGGCGGGTTCAACAACGAGCCCGGGGTGATCCGGGACGACGAGTTCCAGGAGGTGGATCACCTGCTCACGGCCCTTGCGTACAGTGCCCCTGAACTTACCGTCGCCAGGGAAGGGGAACCGGATCACCGCAGCGATCTTTACTCTCTGGGCGTGGTGATGTACGAGGCCTTCACCGGTCGCCTTCCCTTTGACATGGAGACCGTGGGGGGGATGATTCATTCCCGGGTGGCCCTGACACCCGCGCGGCCCTGCACGCTCTGCTTTGAGATTCCCCGGTGGCTCGATGAAATCATCATGAGCCTGATGAATCGAAACCCGGAAGGGCGTGTTCCCTCTGCCGAGGCCCTTATCGAGGCCATAGAGGCGGGCATGCGAACCGGTGAGTCGGCCGACTACCTCAGCCTGCGGCCCTCTCTGCCCCATGGTGAGGCGGTGCTCTGCGGCAGGGATGACGAGAAGCGGGAGCTGGCGCAATGGGTCAAGGGCATCGCCGAAGCCGGTGCCGCTGCCTTTGAACGGCCCGGGGTGATGGTGCTCTCCGGGGCGGCTGGATGCGGTAAAACAGCCCTGGCCGAGTGGCTTTGCCGGTATGCCCGCCAGCATCACCCCGAAGTGATCGTGGCCTCCGGCAAATTTGATCAGAGTGTGGAGAGGCCCGGTGCCGCCTTTGTCGGTGCACTGCAGCAGGTGGTGAGCACCCTGCTGGGGGAGCCGGACGCCAAGCTTCGGGAGTGGCGAAAGGTCATCAAGCGCCTCATGGGGGACGGGGTGGCTGTCCTGTTGTCCATGGTGCCCGATTTCTCCCTGCTTCTGGATACGGAACAGGGCGACGCCACCTTGGACCTGGAATCATCGGCCAAGGCCAACGTCATCCACATGGCCATGGCCAACTTTTTCCGGGTGTTCAGGCAGATGGGACGCCCCCTTATCCTGTTCATCGATGATATCCAGTGGGCCGATGAAGACTCCCGCCTCTTTCTCAACCTGCTGACAGGTATCTCCGGGGAGAAGGTGGGGCTGCTTGCCGCCTTTCGAACCAGTGAGAGCAAAAGCGTTCTGGTGGAATCGTTTTTCCAGGCTTCGACCATGAAGAAAGAGGGCATCGTGGATGTGATGCCCATCCAGGGGCTGGACAGCCTTGCTGTGGAGACCTTTCTTTCCATGTGCCTCGGCGAGGACAGAAAGAGGATCGCCCCTTTGGCCGAGCTGGTGTATGCCAAGACCGGCGGCATTCCTTATCATGTGAACGCCTTTCTCGAACGGATTCTTTCCGGCGGCGAGCTGGTCAGGGCCCACGGTCCCGAGGGGGAGACCTGGCACTGGAACCAGCAAAAGCTCGAGGCCCTTCCCATGTGTACCTCGGCGGCCCAGTGGATATCCGAGAGGGTGGACGGCCTGGACATGCAGATGAGGCGGCTTGTGGAGTCGGCCTCCCTGCTGGGGCACAAGGTCGTTCCCGAACTCCTTGCCATGGTGGTTCAGCGCTCGGAAGAGAAGGTCAGGCAAGGCCTTGAGCTCCTTTGCGATAAAAAAATCCTGGTGCGTACCCGGGAGGGATACTGTTTTGCCCACGACCTGGTGCAAAAAGCCGCCTATGAGCGCATGACGCAAGGTCAGCGGGAACTGGCCCACTTCAGCGCCGGAATGCATATCTATGAGGGGCTCAAGCATCGTCCCGGTCCCTACCTTTTCGATATTGTCTACCAGTTCAATGCCTCGGGGTCGGTGCCAATACGGGAGAGCTACCGCAAGGAGCTGGTCCTGTTGAACCTCGATGCCGGCAAGCAGGCCATGGAGACCTCCTCTTTCGGCCAGGCCCTGGAGTGCTTTCGGTGCGGGCTCAGGTTCCTGGGGGAAGACGGGTGGGAGCGGGAGTACTCCCTGAGCCTGGAGATGACCTCGGCCGCTGCCGAAGCCGCGTATGCCCTGGGGGAGTATGCGGTCATGGAGGCCCATGTGGCCACCGTGGAGAAAGAGGCGAGAAACGACTGGGACTGCGTGAATGTCTGGCGCATGCGAATACGCGGAGCCATTGCCGCCAACGACCTGACGGGTGCCATTGCCTTTTCAAGGGAAGCGTTGGGCCGGTTCGGCTTTCGCTTGCCCGAGAGGGCCTCCCGGCTGCACCAGCTGGCCGGGCTCCTGCGCATTCGCAGTTCCCTGGCGCGACTGGGGCGAAAGGGGCTCGAACAGGTTCCTGTGATGACGGATGCCGAGCATCTTTCCATCATGGAGCTTTTCTTTTCGGCCACCATGGCTGCCTATCTCTCCGGAAGCGAGCTGTCTCCGCTGATTATCTTCACGGCCCTGCGCTACAGCTTGAAGCACGGCCGTTCCAAACACACGCCGTTTCTCCTGGCCGCCTACGGGTTTATCTGCCTTCGGGTCGACAACAAGGTGGAGAAGGGAACGGCCCATGCCTACAACGCCCTTTCGCTCCTGGAAAAAGAGGAGCGATCCGGGGTCCGGGGCAAGACCCTGTCCCTGACGGTCTGCCTTGTCCAGCACTGGAAAGAGCCCATTCAGGACCTGTTTCCGGTGTACCTGCGTGCCTATGAGCAGTCTTTGGCCGAAGGGGACACAGAGTATGCGGGAGGGGCTGTCTCCGCATGGTTTTACACCCGCTTTTTCGGCTCCGACGACCTGCACCAGCTGGCACGGGACATGGTGACCTACGGGGAGGAGATGGAGCGCCTCAGGCTTCCCTTTACAGGGACCGTCCGTAACCTTCAGCAGACCGTGGCCAATCTCACGGATGCCAAAGCCCAGCCCGTATCATTTTCCGGGCCTTTCTTTACCGATGATGAACGCCCCCGCGGGGGTGACATGCCCAACGACCATATCGCCGCACTGAACTACCATATCACCAAAGGCCTCCTGGCTTTTCTCTTTGGGGACGACGCCCTGGCCCTGCATCATGTGGGTCGGTATGCAGCCCTCATCGACATGGTGACCAGCACGTACACCATTCCGGTCTTTTCGGCCTTTGCCGCGGCGATCTGCGCGCGGCACGGCGGAGGGGGGCTCCCATTCCGGCAGAACGGATGGATGAAACTGGTCCGGGATATCGAGAAAAAACTGGGCAAAGCGGCGGTGGATGCGCCGTGTAACTTCGCTCATCTCCATGACATGGTGCGGGGAGAACGATTCCTGGCCCGGAAGAATGTCCAGAAGGCGGTTTTTCATTTTGAACTGGCCGCTGAAAAGGCCAAGAAAAACAACTTCACGTTCCACGAGGCGTATGCCTCGGAAAGGGCCGGTGCCTGCTATCTGCAAATGGGGAGGAAGCGCCTGGCAAGAGTGTGCCTCACCGATGCGGTGAACCTCTGGCGGTTCTGGGGGGCCGAGGCCAAAGCCCGCAAACTGGAGACAGACTACGAGCAGGTGCTCTGGCGCCTCCCCTCCATGGCCGGGAAGAATCGGTGGTTGCCCCGCAGGGGGTATTCCGGCGAGGCGTGCTGTTCAAGTGAGGGGGTTCTCGATCTGGAGGGGCTCTCCAGGGCCTTTGAGGCCCTGTCCACGGAACGAAATTACGACCGGCTCGTCAGAAAGCTTGTTGACACAGCCCTTGAGTACGGCGGGGCCGAGGCCGGGGCGGTTTGCCGCACGGATGACGGCCAGGTTCGGCTGGAGGCGTGGAAGGGGTTTGGTGCGGAGGAGGTCTCCCTTTGCGGGTCTTCCGTTCTTTCCGAGGAGACCCGGTTGCCGGTGGCGATGATCCATTACGTGGCCCGGACCGGCAGCCTGATTCAGTACAACCACGGTGAGACCCCCGTGGTTTATGATCCCTACTTTGATGACTTTGGGTGCGGCAGTGCCATCTGCATTCCGTCCATGGTTCAATCCCGGCAATGCGGTATCCTCTACCTTGAAAACCGGACCCTGGACCACCTTTTTGACGGGCGGCGCCTGCGCGTCTTAAAAACCCTTGCCTCTCAGATGGCCGGGGCCATGGAGAACACCCGGCTGTATGAAAGCCTGAAGGACCAGGCCGAAAAACTCCAGATGGTGAACCGGGTGCTGAAAAACGAGGTGACGGACCGCAGGGCCAAGGAAGCGGCACTCAAAGAGAAGGAGAGGGAACTCAAAGAGTCCGGTGAAAAGCTGTCCGAGGCCAACATTTCCTTGAAACAGATGTTGAGCAAGAGCGATGAAAACATGAGTGAGATCCAGGAAAACATGATGAGAAATGTGGATGACTTGATTTTACCCTACATCGAAAGGCTCAAAGGGACCCATCTGACAAAGGCCCAAGAGAACCTTGTGGAGATGCTGGGGAAGAACATCGAGGACATCCTTTCTCCCTTTGCGCGGAACATCAATGCCGGCTATTTTCGGTTGACCCCGGCCGAAATCCAGACCGCCCAGCTTGTGCGCAGCGGAAAGACCACAAAGGAGATCGCCGACCTGCTCAACCTCTCCCCCAGAACCATCGATGCCTACCGGGACAGTATTCGGGAAAAATTGGGGCTTAAGAAAAGCGGGGTGAACTTGAAGGTTTATCTAATGCAGATGTGATCAACACGGTATGGATTACCGTATTTTTACCGTGTTTTTACGGTTAACACATTCCCGATGAATCTGCTAAAGATTGTGTTACCTTCGGTTCGGACGCCTCATCTGACAAGGCGAATCCAGGAACCCTATCCCACCTCACAAGAAATCGATAATTCCCGATGTCAGACCTTACATGATCAAGAGACTATTTTTCACCCTCGGGCTCCCTGGCATTAACGCTGCTCTCCGCGGCGTAGGGAGCCCGGTCCCTCCTTTCTCACTGTGTTCCCTTCCCGTTGACAACGGCAGATTCGATCCCTATATTTCTTTGACTGTTTTATGATGGGGCGCCACAGGCACCAAACGCTTCAGCGCCGCTTTGACGCAACGCCAGCCGTTGCATTCATCGTTTTTGAGCCCGACCACAGACGTCAAAGGAGAGTTTGTTCCCATGAAGATCGCGTTCCCGACAGAAAAATTCGACGAACTTGAGAGCCCTGTATACAACCATTTCGGATCAGCAAATTTTTTCGTGATTGTTGATACGGAGACCGAAACCTGTGAAAAGGTGCTGAACCAGGACCTGGACCATCAGCACGGCAAGTGCCAGCCCCTGAAGGCCCTGGGCGGGCGTTCCGTGGATGCGGTGGTGGTGGGGGGCATCGGTGGCAGCGCCCTCGGAAAACTGAAGCACAAGGCGGTACCTGTTTATAAAGCCGTGGAGGGGACGGTGCGGGAGAACCTCGCCAAGCTGGAGAAGGGAGAACTCAAAGAGTTCATGCCCATTGATGTGTGTGGCGGTCACGGAGATGCCTGCGACCATCACTAATGCGGGCCGTGCCCCGAGCCCGCAAGGCATGGGGAAGGCATGATACAGATAACTGACGGCAGCCCTGGTTTGTAAGGGCTGCCGTTTTTTGTTTTTCAGCCCTTGTCACGTACCGACAAGACGCCTTGATCCGAGATGTGAAGGGGGCTTTCCGGAAAATCTTCCAGGGAGAGGCGTGCCGCCTCCCTGGCCGCCCCGTGGGATGGGTCGTTAACGGGCAGGCTTTTGTAAGGCTGTCGCAGGGAGTGGATGCGACCTTCCACAAACCGGCCATCGGGCGCGAGGGAGACATTGAGGACAGGGGCCAGGCCCTTGGGGCCTTCCAGATTAAAGCGTGCCCAGGTAAAAAAATTCCCGAGGCTGTAGGCGATGAGACGCCCTTTGTAGATCTCCATGCCGCGGACCACATGGGGCCCGTGGCCGATGACGAGATCGGCGCCCGCGTCCACCACGTCATGGGCAAATCCATGGAGATCACCCCGGTTTTCCCCGAGGTAGGTCTCCGCCGTGCGGGGCACATGCTCTGCTCCCTTTCCCTCGGCCCCGCCATGCATGGAGACAATGACCATGTCACAGATGCTGCTGAGGGTTCGGACGCGCCTGACCGCGGCATCTTTGTCCAGAAGGTCCGCCACCCCTTTGTGGGGGGCAAAGGCTGCAAAGCCGATGTACAGTCCGTTGGCGTAGAGAATGTCCCAGGGCTTTTCCAGGGTTCCGGCACAGGCAATCCCGCTTTCCCCGAGCCGCGCAACCGTGCGCCTGCGGCCCGGCTCCCCGAAATCGCTGATGTGGTTGTTGGCAAGGCTGAACAGGTTGAACCCTCCGCGCTTCAGTATGTCGGCATACCCGAAGGGAATGTTGAAGGCGTAACACGTGGTTGAGTTTTTACAGGCCTTGAGGCAGGGCGCGTCCCCGGCCATGGTGCCTTCGAGGTTTCCGAAGCGGACATCCGCATCCCCCAGGATCCGGGCAAAGGTGGTGGCGAAGACCTCGTCGGGGATCGTGGAGAGGTATTTGGGGCCCGGAAACGAACTCGACGGCATGATGTCACCCACCGCTGTGATCGTGAGCCCGGCCCGTTCCGCAACGGCCGGTGCGGGTAGGCACAAAATGCAGATCAGCAGGAGGATGAGAGCGCTAACGTGTGGACGGCATGTCATGGTGGCCTCGTGAATCGTGGGGTCGTTTGTCTGAAAATGGAGAGTGTAGCCTTATCAGGCGGATAACGCAAAGGAAAGCTTCAGGAGATTTCCCACGGGCTGAAGGGCGCAAAGACGGCGTTGGCGGCCGAATGCCAACAGGCCCGGGAGGTTTTGCTCGCATCCAGCCAGAGGGCTGCCGTCTCCTGTGCGGGGCCGTGCAGTACGGAGACGCTGTTGAGCCAGGCGTACTGGAGCCGCTCGCCGTGTTCTATAAGAAGGTTCATGGATCGGAAACTGTTGTCTGTCAGGGTTTTCTGGAACTGGATGATCTGCTGCATCAGGTTCAGAGGGTTCATGGGAGGATCCTTTGGTTGTGGGGTTGGCGTTGTGCGCAAGTATCGGGTGACCGTTGGAAAACACAAAAGGCGCTGCCGGTTCGGTAGCGCCTTTGAGTCTGTGAAAAGCTTGAAAACATGGCCTCCAAGTCGTTACTTTTCATCTTTGGGCTGCAACATGTCGATGAGCCGATCGTAGTGATCGGTGACGTACTTTCGGAACTCGTTCTGGTTGCTGGTGAGCTGGGCCTGCCACTCATCCAGGAAAGCGCGACCGGAATCGGGGATTCCCTTGTTACCCGCCATGAACGCCGTGGTGACCTTCTGCGACTGTTCCTGCATCTTCAGCATGGTGTCGAAGGTGGTGTTGAATGCACTTTTCTGGAAGTCAATGAATCGGACTCCCATGCGTGCGGCATCGGACGTGTTGAACATCTCCATGTTCTTTGACATATCCCAACTCTTCCATACGTCAAAGCCTTTCATCATGTCGGTAAAAGCCTGGTTCATGGGTTCCTCCTTGAGGGCGGGGCATGCGTTGAAGTGATTTGGGGTGATACGCACCTGATACCGGAATGGCCCGATGTCCGACGATCGGTGTCGATCAGGTAATCAGGCACACGCGGGATGTTTGGTATGCGCAACGATGATGTAATCGTAAAAAGGTATTGCCGAAAGCGCCTTTTGTGGCAAACCCCACGGTATCTCGGAAAGGCGGCTCTTGTCGTGTAGCGTTCTTTCGGTTAGGGAATAACCTTTTGCGATGCCACCAAATTTAGGGTCCTTGAAAACGACAAGCCGTACCAATACCGGCTGAAAAACATCGTAAGTCAGAGATATAACGAGTTGAGCTGAAGTGGAATACTGTTGAGTACCGGATCATGGTGCGGTGAAGACCCGGTGACTTGCGGAGATCACGTGCAGTATCAAGCTTTAGTGACAAATGATATAGGTAAAAGGATGTATTGTCAACACGATATGATGGAAATGCCCACGAGCGATTCATCCCTGTAAAATGGGTTTTCCAGGCGCGTTCAAGGCTTCAGGAGAAGCCATATCAAGACCAAACGGTCTGTTGAAAAAATGCGGGGCAGGGGGTATAAGGAACACGAAATAAAACGACAGGGATACCCATTACCGACAGTTTGGAGGCGATTTTTATGATAAAGGCAGGAATTATCGGGGCCACGGGATACACCGGAGCCGAGCTGGTGCGTATGCTTTCGGCTCACCCGGATGTGGAGCTCACCGTTATTACGTCACGTCAATACGAAGGAAGTCCCATCAGCGACGTATACCCCTCCCTTTCCGGGCGGTGCGAGCTGGTTTGTGAAGCGTTTGACCTCGAAACCTTCTGCGACCGGGTGGACATCGCCTTTACCGCGCTTCCCCATAAAATTTCCATGGACATCGTGCCCGGTCTCCTGGAGGGCGGGGTTCGCGTGGTGGACCTCTCCGCAGACTTCAGGTTCCGCAATGTGGCGGATTACGAAGCCTGGTACCAGCCCCATACTGCCCCCGAACTCTCCGAGCAGGCGGTCTACGGCCTGTGCGAACTCTACCGGGATCAGATCCGTGACGCGCGTGTTGTGGGAAACCCCGGGTGCTACCCCACAACGATTCTGCTGGCCCTTGTGCCGCTGCTGAAAGCCGGTATCATCCGCGCCGAAGGGATCATTTCCGATTCCAAGTCCGGGGTGAGCGGGGCGGGCCGGGGCCTCTCCCTCGGGTCCCATTTCTGCGAGGCCAACGAATCGTTCAAAGCTTACAAGGTTGACGGACACCGCCACAGGCCTGAAATCGAAGAGGTGCTTTCCGCAGCACACGGGGACGAGGTGGAGATCACCTTTATCCCGCACCTGATCCCCGCCACCCGGGGCATGCTGTCCACCATCTACTGCACCCTTGAAGACGGCAAAACCGAAGAGGATGCCCGAAAGGTCCTTGCCGAAACCTACGAGGCGAGTCCTTTTGTCCGGCTGCGCGAGAAGGGCAGGGTGCCCGATATCCTTCATGTTCAGCACACGAACTTCTGCGATATCGGCCTTGCATCCGATGCCCGCGGCGGTCGCCTGGTGGTCATGTCTGCCATCGACAACCTCCTCAAGGGGGCGTCCGGGCAGGCCGTTCAGAATATGAACATCATGGCTGGCCTGGATGAACGGGCCGGGCTTCTGTAGCGTGGCGGCCCTCGATTCCAAGGGCGATGCGCCGGATTGTCCTCTTTTTCGTTGACAGGCAGGTAGCTGTCTTTCATAATCAGCGAAATGTGACCGGCGGTCAGAAAATGAACCGATTTTGTGTGCCGGTTTTCCAGAAGAACGGACAGGTGGTGAGATGGCGCGACGACAGCAGGAAAAATCCATGGAGACCCATGACGAGCTCAGGGCCTCGGCGATTCATTTTTTCGGGGAAAAGGGGTTCAACACGACCACCATCTCTGAAATCACCGAGCACGCGGGCTATGCCAAGGGGAACTTTTACAGGTACTGGAAGAGCAAAGACGATCTCTTCCTGAGTATCATGGAAGAGAAGTACCGGCTCTACAGGTCACGCCGCGTGGATTCCCTGAACCAGGCGTCCAGCATGGACGATGTCATCGGGGTCATCATCGATTTTCTTGAACAGATCCTTGACGACGGCAAATGGGCACGGGTTTTCCTTGAGTTCACCATCCACGCATCGGGCAACGAAGAGGTGAGAAAAGAGCTCAACAAGAGTTTTTACCGCCTCTCCAGCGATCTGTTTGCAGATATCGTGGCCCCCCATCGCAGGGCGCCTGTTTACCCGTCGAAGAAACTGGGCGGCATTGTTACCGCCCTTTTTGAAGGGTTCCTCATCCAGATCCTGTTGGGCTCCAACAGCATCGACAAAGAGGATCTGCGCACGGCCATCCGTACGCTGGTGCTGCACATCGACAATCCATAAAACGAGACAGGCGGGGCAGAGGGATTTGATCCTTTTGCCGGCAACGCCTGTCTTTTTTGTGCCTGTGAATGACCGGCGGTCATAAAGTGGACGGTGGTCATGAGCCTGTTTGGGCGCAATCACGATACAGGAAAGCGAAGGAGAATGAGCGTGGGGAAGAGAATGAAGGCAATGGATCTGGGGTGGACGGTAATGGCAGCACTCTTTGGGGTGCTTGTGCTGGTGGGGTGCAGTGGGGACAACGGGGGCGGGAAGAAGGCTGTCCCGGAAAAGGCTGCGGCAACCAAGGCAGCTTCGCCCCTGGAGCAATGGAAGCCCGGGTTCGACCCGTCCACGGCCACATACCGCTGCATTGTATCCAATGTCTCCCATCCCGTCATGAAGGGCGTCTACGCCGGGTTTGCCATTCGTGACGCCCTGTGGGAGCGGACCGGGGGAAAGATCTACTTCGACTACCGGCCCCTTTCGGTTCTGGGGGGGGAGGTAGAGGTCCTGGGGCAGCTTCAGATGGGCGCCATCCAGGGAATGGCCGTGAGTTCGGTGGCCGCCACAAACTTAGGGCCGCGGTTCGGGCTGGTCAACCTTCCTTTTTTGGTGAACAGCTTTGACAAGCTGGACCGGTTCATCAAAAGCGGGCCCCTCTTTGATCATTTCATGCGTGCCATGGCCCATCAGGGCATCACGGGGCTGGACATCACCGGCTACGGAAGCTACGGCTGGGCCACCACCACCCCCGTGACGCAGCTTGCCGAGGCCGGAAAGGTGAAGTTTCGCATCGCCGAAGCCGGCGTGAACAAATCCCTGTACGACGCCTGGGGCCTGAACCCTGTGGTGATGCCCTGGCCGGATGTGCCCGTGTCCCTCAAGCAGGGGGTGATCACCGGGCTGGACCATACCCCCATGGTGTGCAATATCACTAAAAAATTCGAGGTGGCCAAGCACTATACCCAGGTCAATTACGCCCAGGGGCTGTTTATCTGGGTGTTCAACTCCGCCTGGCTGGAGAGCCTGCCCGAGGACCTCCGCGCCACCTTCATCGAAGTGGTTCACGAGGTGTGCGCTGAGATCCGGGAAGAGACCCGTGCCCAGGAAGAAGCTCAGATTGCCGATGCCAGGGCAAAGGGGGTGACGTTTTATACCTTGCCTGAAGCGGAGATGGCGCTTCTCCAGAAGAAGGGCGATTCCGTGCACCAGGCATGGAAAGAGGAGATCAACCGCCTGGGCGACGGGGATACCTATCGTTCGGAGGATTACCTCTCCGAGGTCCGAAACCACCTGGGCTACACCACCAACTAACCCTTGACCCGGTCTCAGGGCTTTGGTTTTTTCCCTTAGCCCTTAGCCCTTAGCCCTTAGCCCTTAGCCCTTAGCCCTTAGCCCTTAGCCCTTAGCCCTTAGCCCTTAAGCCCTTTGCTTGGATATGTAATGACTGCCTTGTGGAATAAAATCGACCGCGTGGTAACCTCCTTTGAGGAGTGGACCCTCTTTCTTACCGTTATGGCGGCCCTTTGGGCGCTTTTTGCAAGCGTGTTCCTGCGCTATGGTTTCAACCACTCCCTGGCCTGGTCCGAAGAGCTGGTCAGGCTGGTCATCGTTTACACCACCTTTGTTGGGTGCAGCCGGGCCGTGAAAAACGGGGCCATGGTACGCATCGACGCCCTTGTTCAGTTTTTTCCCCGGATTAAGAAACCGTTGTTGCTCTTTTCATACGCAGCCGTCCTCGTGTTTGCCGGGGTGCTTATTGTGCACGGGGCCAAGATGGTGGGGCTTCAGGCCCGAACCGGACAGAAAACCATTATCATGCAGATCCCCATGGCCTGGCTTTACGGGATCCTTCCCCTTTCCGGCGGGCTCATGGGGCTTCGTGCCTGCGCCCAGGCCCTGACTCTTTTCAAGGGACCCCGGGAAGGGGAGACCGGAGGTGACCATGGGGAGTAACGAACTGATCATCCTCTCTGTTCTCCTGGGGTGCATGGCTGCATATATTCCCGTGGCAATTTCGCTCTTTTTTACAGCGGCGGCAGGGTTTCTCCTGTTCACAGACCTGCCCGTGCTCCTTCTTGTGCAGACCCTCTTTAAAAGCCTGGACAACTTTGCCCTGGTGGTGGTCCTTTTTTTTATTCTCTGCGGAAACATCATGACGGCCGGAAGCATTGTCTCCAAGCTGATCCGGGTGGCCGATGTGCTGGTGGGCTGGCTTCCGGGAGGGCTCGGCATGGCCGGGGTGGTGGCCTGCGCTTTGTTTGGGGCCATCTCGGGTTCCACGGTGGCGACGGTGGTGGCCATCGGTGGTTTCATGGTTCCGGCCCTCATGGATCACGGCTACGATGAGTCGTACACGGTGGGGCTCATGGCCACCTCTCCCAATCTTGGGGTGATTATCCCTCCGAGTATCGGGATGATCTTGTACAGCATGATCAGCAATGTCTCCCTGGAAGGCTTGTTTCTCACAGGCTTTGTCCCCGGGGTACTTATTGTGGGGGGGATCTGTCTCTACACCGGGATCCTGCACCGTCGCGGCGGGCGGGTGGAGCGGCGTGCCGTTCCCCATACCAGGGAGGTGCTGGGTGCGCTCAGGGAGGGCTTCTGGGCCCTTATGCTTCCGGTGATCATATTCGGCGGTATCTTTTCCGGGATCTTCACGGCCAATGAAGCGGCGGTGGTGGCCTGTGTCTACGCATTTTCCGTGGAGCTTTTCATTCACCGGTCCATGAACCTTGCTGAGCTGAAGCAGATCACCGTCAGTTCTGCCGTGACCTCGGCAACCCTGCTGATCATTGTGGCCGGGGCCACCTGCTTCGGGCGTTATCTCACCTTTGAAAACATACCGGGACGCATCACAGAAGGGGTGATGATGACGGTCTCATCGGGGTGGGGATTTCTCCTGTTGATGAACCTGCTTCTGCTGGTGACCGGGATGTTCATGGATATCATCTCTGCCACCCTGATCCTGGGGCCGGTCCTGATTCCCATGCTTCCGCATTTTGGGGTGGACCCCATGCACTTCGGCCTGATTCTTACCGTGAATCTGGCCATCGGGTACTGCACGCCACCCATGGGGGTGAGCCTTTTTATCACCGGTTCCATTGCAAACCGGGGTCTGGTGTTTGTGTCCCGGGCGGTGATGCCTTTTCTCCTCATTCAGCTGGCGGTATTGTTTCTTATTACCTTTGTGCCGGGCCTTGTGATGTGGCTGCCCGATTTGCTTCGGTAGCCTGCGGTGGGTGCCTTTGGATAAAGTTCCTGAAAACATATGATATACGAAATAAACGATTTGCCCGGACAAGCCGTTCCGGCGGACGGAAAGGGGGGGCTCGGTCCGGCTTTTCCGTCCGCCATGCTTGACAGCCGAACCTCTCCATGGTAGCAAATTAGCCTGATAACAATGGTGTGCGCTCTCCCTGCACATCTTGCCGCAAGGGCTTCGGCCTGCCAGAGTATCTCTATTCCAGGGCGTTTTGTTTCGCTTCTGGCTGTTGACACCGTGGAGTCTATGAAACACAGCTATACCTTTTATATAGTCGGTTCCGGAAAGAAACCCTTCCGCCAGCTTGCCTTGACCGGACGGGGTATCCTTGTCTTTCTCGTCCTTCTTACGGCACTCTCCTCAACGCTCTCCGTTGTCCTTTATTCCCAGTGGGCCTCATTTCGCCACCAGAAATCCGTCGACGCCTTTTCCCTCTCCATGGAGCGCAAGGACGCCGAGCTCAAGGCCAGAGAAGAGCAGCTTGTGGCCCTTGCCCGGGAGATCAACGGGCTCAAGGGGAACCTCATGGCTCTCTACGACTTCGAGAAAAAAATCCGCGTCATCGCCAACCTGGGCAGCCCCTCCAAGGGGGACAGCCTTTTTGGTGTGGGTGGTGCAACACCCCGGGACATCGATACAAACCTGATTATTCATGAACAGGGCGAGGCCCTGGTCCGTGAAATGGCCGAGCAGATCCAGGAGACGAGCCTGGCCGCCGAAGAGGAACTGGGGCGTTTCACCTCGTTGTACGATATTTTGGATGAAAAGCGCTCCATCCTGGAGTCCACGCCTTCCATCAGCCCCACCACGGGCTGGATTTCATCGCGGTTCGGGCCTCGGGTCTCTCCTTTCTCCGGCAAGAAGAGGTTTCACAAAGGCTACGACATCGCCAATCATGTGGGTACCCCCATTTATGCGCCTGCCGACGGGGTGGTGACCTACGCCGGGGCCCGCGGCTCCATGGGCATCATGGTCTCCCTGGACCATGGGCATGGCATGCTGACGCGCTACGGACATCTCTCCAAAACCTTGAAGAAAAAAGGGGAGCATGTAAAGCGTGGGGACAAGATCGCCCTTATGGGAAATACCGGGCGAAGCACCGGTCCCCACCTGCATTACGAGGTGCATCTCAACGGCATGCCAGTTAATCCCGAGAAATATATCCTCGATTGACCGAGATCCCCGCCGGGCTCACTTTTTTTGCCGGGTTCCCCACCGCCTTTCCCTTGATTTTATCCCCGTTTTGTACAACTATGTGGCGGATGCCGGATCCCGGCTGTCCATGGGCTTCCCTCGTGCTGACAGGATCAACGTGAGCCGCCACCGAAGGTCCCCCCATCGTCATGGGCCTCCCATGACGTCCCCCGGTCCCACACATGGCAACCGTCCGTGTGGAAAGGCCATCAATTGATGATCGTGAAATTGAAAACGGTTTCCCGCTGAGAGAGGAATGCAGCCGATGCTGATAAAATTACTGACCCGTCTGTTTGGAACAAAGAATGACCGTGTGGTCAAGCGCCTTGCCCAGGTGGTTGAGCAGATCAACGCCTTCGAGGCCACATACAAAGCACTGGATGATGCAGCGCTCAAGGCGTTGACCCCCGCCTTCAAGCAGCGGTATGCCGACGGAGAGTCCCTGGACGATCTTCTTCCCGAAGCCTTTGCCGCCGTCAGGGAAGCCTCATGCAGGGTCCTCGAAATGCGGCACTACGATTGCCAGCTCATCGGTGGCATGGCCCTTCACAACGGCATGATCGCCGAGATGAAAACAGGGGAAGGCAAGACCCTGGTGGCCACCCTTCCGGCCTATCTCAATGCCCTCACCGGCAAAGGGGTCCACGTGGTCACCGTCAACGACTACCTGGCCAGCCGAGACGCCGAGTGGATGGGGCAGCTCTACAGCTTCATGGGTCTCACCGTGGGCAAGATCGTCCACGGCCTGGACGATGCCGAGAGAAAGGCCGCGTACAACGCCGATATCACCTACGGCACAAACAACGAATTCGGCTTTGATTACCTCCGCGACAACATGAAGTTCACCAAGGAACAGCTGGTCCAGCGGGATCTCAATTTTGCCATTGTGGATGAGGTGGACAGTATCCTCATCGACGAAGCCAGGACGCCCCTTATCATTTCGGGCCCTGCCGAGCAGTCCACCCAGCTTTACGGGCTGGTGGACAGCATCATGCCCCTGTTTAAAAACGAGGTGGATTACACCCTGGACGAGAAGAGCCGCAGCGTGACCCTCACCGAGGAGGGGGTTCAGAAGGCGGAAGAGAAGCTCAATGTGGAGAACCTTTTTGATCCCTCCAACATCGAGATCCTTCACCACGTGAATCAGGCCCTGAAGGCCCATGTGGCCTTTAAGCGCGACACCGATTATATCGTCAAAAACGGCAAGGTGGTCATCGTCGATGAGTTCACCGGCCGCCTCATGGAAGGGCGTCGCTACAGCGAAGGCCTTCACCAGGCCCTGGAGGCCAAGGAGAAGGTTCGCATTGAAAACGAGAACCAGACCCTGGCGTCCATAACCTTCCAGAACTACTTCCGCATGTACGACACCCTCTGCGGCATGACCGGTACGGCCATGACCGAGGCCGAAGAGTTCATGAAGATCTACAGCCTCGAGTGCCTGGTGATTCCCACCAACAAACCCCTGCTCCGTAAGGACATGCCGGACGTGATCTACAAGACCCGCAAAGAAAAATTCGATGCGGTCATCGAAGAGATCATCAGCGTCAACAGAAAAGGGCAGCCCGTTCTGGTGGGCACCATCTCCATCGACATGTCCGAGCAGCTCAGCAAGAAACTGAGCAAGAAGGGCGTCAAGCACGAGGTCCTCAACGCCAAACACCACGGCAAGGAAGCGGAAATCGTTGCCATGGCGGGCCAGAAAGGGGCGGTGACCATCTCCACCAACATGGCCGGCCGAGGCACGGACATCGTCCTCGGTGAGGGCGTCACCGAGCTGGGGGGGCTCTATATCCTCGGCACCGAACGCCACGACAGCCGACGTATCGACAACCAGCTCAGGGGCCGTTCCGGTCGCCAGGGCGATCCGGGTCTCTCCCGCTATTTCCTCTCCCTGGAGGACGACCTCCTGCGCATTTTCGGCGGGGAGCGTATCACCACCATCATGGAGCGCCTCGGCCTCGAAGACGGAGAGCCCATCGAACACCGGCTCATCTCCCGGGCCATTGAAAACGCCCAGAGAAAAGTGGAAGGCCATAACTTCGATATTCGAAAGCACATCCTCGAATATGACGACGTGATGAACAAACAGCGCGAGGTGATTTACCGTCAGCGACGCGATGCGTTGCGGGGCGGAGATCTCCATGAAGATGTGGAGCGCATGGTGGAGGGGATCTCCTGGGATATTGCCTCGGCCATCGCCGTGGAAAAATCCCTTCCCGCATCCTGGGACTGGGAGACCTTTGCCCAGCTCATGGGGAGCCACTTCAACACCACCCTTACCGTGGATGCCTCCGGCAACGGCCTGACCAAGGAGAAGCTGGCCGAAGAGGTCCTGGCGCATGCCATGGGCATCATGAACGGCAAAGAGGCCCTCATCGGGACAGATCAGTTCCGTCAGCTGGAGCGTTACGTGATTCTCCAGACCGTGGACAACCACTGGAAAGACCACCTCCTCTCCATGGACCACCTCAAGGAGGGCGTCGGCCTCAGGGGCTATGCCCAGCAGAACCCGCTGATCGTCTACAAGAAAGAGGGTTTTGAGATGTTCCAGGCCATGATCGACAGGATTCAGGAGGAGGTGGTGGCCATCCTTTTCCGGATTCAGATCGCCGAACCCGAGCAGGTGGAAGAGGTCAATCCGGAGCGGACCCAGGCCAACCTTTCGTACTCCCACACAGACAGCGGCGCTGCAAAGCAGCCCGCGCGCAGCGCGGACAGTAAGGTGGGTCGAAACGATCCGTGTCCCTGCGGAAGCGGCAAGAAATACAAAAAATGCTGTGGCAGGTCCTGATCCTTTGGACCGTTTTTTTCAACGGAAGCATCGATGATTCCCTTAAAGGGCAAAGGTATGCGGGGATTTTTACCCTTCAGCCGATCCCCTGGCCCTCGCGATCGTCGATGCTTTTTTGCCTTGTTCTGTGTTATAATTTTAACCATAGGATTTCAGGGGGAATGAGTGACCAATGGCCGAGAATCATCCCGATCTGCACGAAGAGTTGGATGTCGACAGGGACACCAGGCTGAATGAGCCTCCCATGTACCGGGTCTTCCTTGTGAACGATGACTATACTCCCATGGATTTTGTGGTGGATATCCTGATGACGGTTTTTCGTAAATCGCAGGAACAAGCGACGGAGATCATGCTTCATGTTCATCACCAGGGCAAGGGATTGTGCGGTATTTACACGTACGAGGTAGCTGAAACCAAGGTGGATACCGTCCATGAACTGGCCGAGGAGAACGGCTACCCCTTGCGAAGCGTTATGGAGAATAACGACCTATGATAAGCAGAGAACTCAGCGCAACCTTGGGCTTTGCAGTTCGAGAAGCCAAAAAACGACGCCATGAATATGTCTGCATAGAGCATGTGCTGTTTGCCATCCTCCATGATCCCACAGGCATAGATATCATCGAAAGCTGTGGCGGCGATACCATTGAACTCAAAAGCAAGGTGGACACCTTCCTTCAGGAGAAGATCGAGAAACTCGCAGGCTCCGAAGATTATGTGCTCCAACAGACCTTAGGGTTTCAGCGCGTGATACAAAGGGCCGTATCCCATGTGCGCTCTGCCGAGAAAAAAGAGGTGGAGGTGGGCGATGTCATTGCCTCCATTTTCCAGGAGAGGGACTCCCACGCCAGCTATTTTCTGGAAACCGAAGGGGTGACCCGACTCTCCGTGCTTCGCTATATCTCCCATGAACAGGAGCAGAAGCAGACACCGGCCGGAGACGGACAGCCCGGTTCCGAAGGCGGTGAGGCCCGTGACGACAAGGAAGAGACTGATCCCCTGAAGCTCTACACCGTCGATCTTGTGGAGCGGGCCCTTGACGGGCGCCTGGACCCCCTCATCGGGCGGACCAAGGAGATGCAGCGCATCATCCAGGTTCTGTTGCGCAGGCGGAAAAACAACCCCATCTTCGTGGGGGACCCCGGGGTCGGAAAGACCGCCCTTGCCGAAGGCCTCGGCCAGATGGTGGCCTCCGGTGTGGTGCCCGAGCCTTTGAAAGATACGCGTATTTTTTCCCTGGACCTGCCTGCGGTCCTTGCCGGCACCAAGTTCCGGGGAGACTTTGAAAAGCGCATGAAGGGCGTCATCGAAGCCCTGAAGGCCATTCCCAATGTGATTCTCTATATCGATGAGATCCACACCGTTGTGGGGGCCGGGGCCACCAGCAGCGGGTCCATCGACGCCTCCAACATGCTCAAGCCGGTCCTGGGCAACGGAGAGCTGCGCTGCATGGGCTCCACCACCTATGAAGAGTTCAAGAACAACTTTGAAAAAGACCGGGCCCTGTCCCGCCGGTTCGAAAAAATCGATATCAGCGAACCCAGCGTGGCCGAGACCGTGGAGATCTTAAACGGGCTCAAGGATCGGTTCGAGGCCCACCATCAGGTGGAGTATACCCCCGCGGCCATTGAAGCTGCAGCCGATCTCTCCTTTAAGCACATCAACGACCGCCACCTCCCGGACAAGGCCATCGACGTCATCGACGAGGCCGGGGTGATCAAGCGCCTCGACGAGGCGGACGCCACCCACAAGGTGCGTGTCTCCGATATGGAGAAGGTGGTGGCCGTTATCGCCAAGATTCCGGCACGCAGCGTCTCCAAATCCGATCGGGATCGCCTCAAGACCCTCGACAAACGCATGAAACACGCCATTTTCGGTCAGGATGAAGCCCTGGGCGGTCTCATCACCGCCATCAAGCGCTCCCGCGCCGGGCTCTCCATTCCGGACAAGCCCATCGGCTCCTTTCTCTTTTCCGGCCCCACCGGCGTCGGGAAAACCGAAGTGGCCAAACAGCTGGCCCTTAACCTGGGCGTGGAGTTTTTGCGCTTTGACATGAGCGAGTACATGGAAAAACATGCCGTGGCGAGGCTCATCGGGGCCCCTCCGGGGTATGTGGGTTTTGAGCAGGGCGGGCTTCTTACGGAGCGCATCCGCAAGACCCCCCATTGTGTGCTGCTTATGGACGAGATCGAAAAGGCCCATCCGGACCTCATCAACATCCTGCTTCAGGTCATGGACCACGGCACCCTGACGGACAACAACGGCAAGAAAGCCGATTTCCGCAACGTGATCATCCTCATGAGCTCCAACGCAGGGGCCCGGGAGATGAGCACCAAGACCATCGGCTTCGGAAGCCCGGACAGCGAGATCGAGGGCAAGGGGCGTTCGGCCATCGAACGTATTTTCAGCCCTGAATTCCGCAACCGCCTGGACGCCATCATCACCTTCAACCCCTTGTCTGAAAGGGTGATGGAGATGATCGTGGACAAGTTCATGACCGAGATGAAAGGCCAGCTCGCCGAGCGAAAAGTGCAGCTTAAGTTGACGCCCAAGGCGCGGAACTGGCTCGCCGTCAAGGGGTATGACCCCGATTACGGGGCAAGGCCCCTGGGCCGCCTGATCCAGACCACCATCAAGGATCGGCTGGCAGACGAGCTGCTGTTCGGCAAATTGTCCAAGGGCGGCACCGTGACCATCGGGTTCCGGCGTGATGAGCTCACCTTCAGCTACGCGTAAAGGTGACGATGCATGCCGTTGTTTCAATTGTCCGAGCAGTTGACCTTTCCACCCCCTGAGTTTTCCCGTGAGGACGGGCTGCTGGCCCTGGACGGTGACCTGACGGTGCCACGCCTGATCCTTGCCTATTCCATGGGCATTTTCCCCTGGTATTGTCCCGGTGAACCCATTCTCTGGTGGTCTCCCGACCCCAGGCTGGTCCTTTATCCCGAAAAACTCGTGGTGAACCGTTCCCTGCGCAAGACCTTGAAGCGGGGACGGTACCGGGTCACGATGGACCGTGCCTTTGCCGAGGTGATTTCAAATTGCGCGTCGGTGCCCCGGGGGGATGAGGATGGGACCTGGATCGTTGACGAGATGCAGGCGGCCTACCTGGCCCTTCATCGCGAAGGCTACGCCCATTCCGTGGAAGCCTGGGACGGGGATGAGCTGGTGGGCGGGCTCTACGGTGTTTCCCTGGGGCGGGGCTTTTTCGGGGAGTCCATGTTCTCCCGAAAATCAGACGCGTCCAAGGTCTGTTTTGTCCGGCTTGTGCGGTTCCTGCAGGCGGAGGGGTTCCGGTTCGTGGACTGCCAGGTGACCACAGATCACCTCCTGCGATTCGGTGCCGAAGAGATTCCCAGGAGTCGTTTTTTAAGGGAGCTGGACGAGGCCCTCACCGCCGATGACCTCATCGGGTCATGGGCGGATATGTTTTACGAACGATGACCTGTCATAACGGCGCGGCGGCGCCCTTCAGGCGCTGCAGGGCCGTTTTTTGCGAATAATGATACATAACGAAACTCTGCCTCAAATTCGTCATGTGTACTTTTTAATCTTGGCATGATCCTAATGGAAACGAGAAAGGAGAGGCTGTGGCTGCTGACTGCATTTTCTGTAAAATTATCGGCAAAGAGATTCCTTCGGAGTTTATCTACGAAGACGAGGACATGATCGCCATCCGGGACATCAACCCAAAGGCCCCGGTGCACCTTCTCATTATTCCCCGCAAGCACATCCGGAGCATCAACGACATCGAGGCGTGTGACGAAGCGCTTATCGGACGGATGATGACCGTGGCCAGGGGACTGGCCGAAAAAGAGGGGACTGCCCAGTCCGGATACCGTGTGTTTTTCAATGTGGAGAAGGGCGGCGGCCAGGAGGTGTTCCACCTTCACCTGCACCTCGTGGGAGGGTTTGACCGCGCTTGATCTTTTATGCGGTGCCGCCGTCGGATAGACAGCGGCACCGGCTTATCAGTCGGTGAGAAGGGCACCATTGGGTGCCCTTTTTTTGTTGAGTCCCGGGCGGATGGTCATGCGGCGTCCCGCTTCCCTGCCTCGTCCGATGAGCTCTGTATCAACCCGTCGGACCCTCCGGCTTCGGGTGGCAAGCCTCGGGTAGCGCTGTTCGATGTAAGCGTCGAGTACCGGGTCTTTGACCACCTCGGGGAGGAGAGAGGTGGGCCGTTTTATCTTCTCCGCCCCCAGTTTTTGTGAAAATCCCGCCACAACCCCTTCCGCATAGTCGCTTTTGCGTAGCCGCCCGAGTTTTTGCCCCCTCTCTTTCTGGAGCTCTGTCCAGCTGCGGTCGATGAAGTCCAGGATAAAGGTGTAGACATACTCCGCCGTGAGCACGTGGGAGCGGGCCCCGCTCACCTCCAGCACCCGGCCCATCTTCCCTTTGTCCACCACACAGGCCATGGCCCAGACACAGCGGACAAAGTAGTGCTCGGTAAGGAGGTTGGCCAGGGCATAGAACTCCCGGTGGTGGCGCAGGGCGGGGTGGCCCAGGAAGAGGGTGGTGTATCCGTCCTGGGGCTCGGCAGCCTCCGGGGTGTCGATGCGGTGCTTTTCCATGAGAGCCTGGGCCTTGGCAAGGGCCGCTTCGGACTCGTGGGGGTTGCTGCTTTTGGCCAGGGCAAAGAGCTTTTCGATGCGCCGCGAAAGGGCCTCTTCCGGGGAGGGGTGGCCCGCAACAAGCCGCTCCCGCAGGGTGGGGTAGGTGCCCGAAGCCTTCGGGTTGGCTCCGAGGAGCACGCAGGCCTTGCGGAACCCCGGGCCATGGGGCGGCTCCTCCCTGGCATGGAAGAGTTCATGGGCTGCCTGGTGGGCCATTTCATGCAGGAGCACTTCCCGCACGGCATCCCAGGGGTGGTGGAGGATAAAATGGCGGCTGAAGGAGATCTCGCGCCGGTTGACGTTCCAGTGGGCCAGGGTGCCCCTGGCATCGTTGAGGGAAAACAGCGGGGGGAGCAGGCTGAGGATCCCCGGGTCTCCGTTGCAATCGCGGGCAGAGGTCCACTCCAGGTGAAGGCCGTGGAGCAGTTTGCGCTCAAGGTCAGCCGAGGGCTGTTGGGAATGTGATTCAGCCATGGGGCGGGTAACTCCAAATGAAAAAAGCGGCTCCCCAAGGGGATCCGCTTTTTTTAATAATCATGGAACGCGGGGTGTCTCTCCTGCGTGCTTACAGCGAGGCGACCTCGCTTGCCTTGTAGACGCGGATCCCCTCTTTTTCGAGGACTTTTACGGCGTCGTCGATGTTGTCGAAACGGAAGATCATGACCGCATGGTCCCCGCTCTGCTGCAGGGCGTACATGTACTCCACGTTGATGTCGGCATCGGCAAGGAGAATCAGGATGCGGTTGAGGCCTCCGGGCTTGTCCTCGACAGCCACGGCTGCCACGCTGGTTTTTCCAACGGAGAAACCGCTTTCCTTCAGGGCTTTTTCCGCTGCTTCATTGTCGTCGACAATGAGCCTGAGCACACCGAAGTCTGTGGTGTCCGCAAGGGAAAGTGCGCGGATATTCACAGAGGCGGCAGAAAGAATCGTGGTCACTTCGGCAATGCGCCCGCCGGTGTTCTCTAAGAAAATGGATATCTGTTCAACGCGCATCAAAGGCCTCCTTTCATGAGCATCGTAATGAATAAAATACGTGATGGCTATGTCGATCAACCTGTGTGGCCGGGATAACCGAATACCGGGTCGGCCGGTCTCCGATTATCTCCGTCCGTATCGGTTTATCGCTTCCGGTTATCAATAACTCTTACCGCTTTTCCTTCACTCCTGGCAATGGATTTCGGTTCCACCAGCATCACTTTGGCAGACACGCCGAGGTATTCTTTGATATCCTTGGCGATTTTTTTCTCCGTGGTCTGGAGCATTCTGATCTCATCGGCAAAGAGGGTTTCGCTCACCTCCACTTTCACCGTGAGGGTGTCGAGGGTGTTCTCGCGATCCACGACCAGCTGATAGTGGGGAGTGGTATCGGAGCTCTTCATGAGAACGCTTTCAATCTGTGAGGGGAAGACGTTGACCCCTCGGATGATGAGCATGTCGTCGGTTCGGCCGCTGACCCGCTTCATGCGGATGTGCGTTCGGCCGCAGACGCAGGGCTCGGGGTGCAGGGAGGTGATGTCCCGGGTCCTGTAGCGGATGATGGGGAAGGCCTCCTTGGTGATGGAGGTGAACACCAGCTCCCCGGTCTCACCGTATGGCAGGGGCTCTTCGGTGACAGGATCGATGATCTCGGGGATGAAGTGGTCCTCGAAAATGTGGAGCCCGTTTTTGGCTTCGTGGCACTCGATGGCAACACCGGGGCCCATCACTTCGCTGAGGCCGTAGATGTCCACGGCGTCGATGCCCAGGGTCTCTTCCAGCTCGCGCCTCATGCTTTCGCTCCAGGGCTCGGCACCGAAGATGCCGAACTTGAAGTTCAGGTCGGAAAAGGAGAAGCCCATCTCCTGGGCCACTTCGGCCAGGTGCAGGGTGTAGGAGGGCGTAGCCGTGAGGATGGTGGGGCCGAAGTCCTTCATGATAACGATCTGGCGCTTGGTGTTGCCCCCTGAGACGGGGATGACGGATGCCCCGAGTTTCTCGGCGCCGTAGTGGACCCCCAGGCCGCCTGTGAACAGTCCGTAACCGTAGGCGTTGTGGATGATGTCGCCTCGGGTGGCGCCCCCTGCGCAGAGGGCACGGGCCATGAGGTCGGACCAGTTGTCGATGTCCCGGCGGGTGTATCCCACCACGGTGGGCGCGCCGGTGGTACCGGAGGAGGCGTGAATGCGTACCACGCTCTCCATGGGCACGGCAAACATCCCGTACGGGTAGTTGTCCCTGAGGTCCTGCTTGGTGGTAAAGGGAAGCTTGGAGAGGTCTTTGAGAGAGCGGATATCCGCAGGGACGATGCCTGCCTCTTTGAACTGCTTCTGGTAAAAGGGAACCTTTGCGTAGACATTCTCAAGGGTGGTTTGAAGTCGCCTGAGCTGAATCGCTTCCAAGGCTTCCCTCGGCATCGTTTCAAAATCAATATCGTAAATCATGCGAGCTGTCCTCTCCCGACGGTGGGTATGGGTGGTGACCGTGACGTCAAAAAAACCGGATCACAACACAGGGTATCCGTAAGAAGTACGCTGACGGATGCTGGTGTGGAAGGCGGGGTCCCATGGGGTCACGGCCGTGTGTGTCAATCATATCGTTACAGTTAACAGGTCATAAATGATTCACCTGCAAATGTCACTTAAAAAAACTTTTCAAATATAAAATCGGACGGCCGAAATATGAACACATACAACGAGATGGAGGGTATTTCTTAAAGGACGGGGGAAAAGGGTGTTCCCTGGGACGGCAACGGAGGGTGATGGCGGGTAACTGTCCGGGCTGCCGGGAGAAACAGGCCGGCTCCCGAAGGCGAATGCCCGACAGCCGGAGAGCGGCCGCCGGGCGAGGACGCGACGGGGGCGTGGGACCCGCCGCCCTGGTTGGATCAGGCGTTGAACACAGGCTTGCGTTTTTCAAGGAAAGCGCTGGTGCCCTCTTTGGCATCTTTGCCGGAAACGCAGGCGGCAAAGGCCTCCACTTCAATGGCGCACCCTGAAGGCAGGTCCACGTTCAACCCCTCGTTGACGGCTTTCTTGGCTGCACGGACCGGAACGCGGCCCTTGGACGCAATGGCCTCGGCGGTCTTCATCACCTCGTCCATGAGGGCCTCGGGGGCCACGACCTTGTTGACCATGCCGATCTCTTTGGCCTCTGCTGCAGAGATCATCTTTCCGGTGAGGATCATCTCCTTGGCCAGGTTGGCGCCGATGGCCCGGGGAAGTCTCTGGGTGCCGCCGTAGCCCGGGATGAGGCCGAGGGTGATTTCCGGAAGGCCGAATTTTGCCGCTTCGGACGCATAAATAAAATCAGAGGCCAGGGCCATTTCACTGCCTCCGCCCAGGGCAAACCCGTTGACGGCTGCGATGACAGGAATTTCCAGCTCCTGGAGTTTGCCGATGGCCTTGTGGCCTTTTTCAGAGCAGGCCTTGCCCTGTGCGGCGTCCAGGGTGGCGAGTTCGGTGATGTCCGCACCGGCCACAAAGGCTTTGTTCCCTGCCCCGGTGAGCACGAGCACATGGATGTCCTGCTGGGCGGCGATGTCGTCGAGGGCGGCGGAGAGTTCGGTGAGGAGTTTGTCGTTCAAAGCGTTCAGGGCCTTGGGGCGGTTGAAGGTGATGGTGGCGACGTTTTTTCCCGCTGTCACAAGAATGGTTTCGTAAGACATGAAGAACCTCCGAAAGATATAGATAAGATGAGTAGCACTATGTTTCAGTCATGAACCGAAAGATACGGTGTTTTGCGTCGGGACGCGTCCGATGGGCATGACATCAATTCCTTACCCTGAACAACGTATGACTATAAGGGAAACTATGAGGCATGAAAAGAGAAATATTGCGATGCGACAGCTGAGCGGGAACCGGGGGGAGTCGTTCGAACCCACGAAAGTCGGGGCTGTTCGGAGAAAATGTATTGCCGTAATCGCAAGTTGTGGTTACACTGAATCGTGGTGGATTCAGTACAGAAGTGACGACGGTCGGCCCTTGAAAACGACCCTATCCCGCCATGTGGACCGCACCGCAGATGCTTGGGACGCCTGCATTCGTGTTGATTTATTGTGACAGCCCGAGCCATGCCTTGACGCCAGCCGGCGATTTCAGTTGAGATACGAGGATATTACCCAATGCAGCACACCCGTTGGACGGATATACATTGCCATATACTACCCGGAGTGGACGACGGCTCCGATGATATGGCAGAAACCCTGGTGATGGCTGCCCAGGCAGACAAAGGGGGCACCTCCTGTATTGCCGTCACCTTTCACGCCGGGGTGGACCTTCTGGATGCCCTTTGCTATCGTCCCCTCATCGACAAGCTCAACCGTCGTTTCCGGGAGGAGGGCATCGGGGTGACCCTGGTGCCTGGGGCCGAGGTGGTGGCCGGTTTCATGCCGGACAACCTGGAGGATTTTACCATCAACGGGTCGCGGTATCTTCTGGTGGAGTTTCCCAGTAGCCATCTTCCCCGGGTGGCGGTGCCTATTTTAAGGGCCTACCTTGACCGGGGGCTTCATCCCATCATCGCCCATCCGGAACGAAACCCGAGCATCATCAGGGATCCGAATCGCCTCTTTGAGATGGTTGCCGAGACCGGTTCCCTGGTGCAGGTTACTGCAGACAGCGTGGCCGGAACCTTTGGCCGGGAGATCGCTTCGTGTGCCCGCTACCTTCTTAAAAAGGGAGTGGTGGATATCATGGGCTCGGACGCCCACGATGAGAATTACCGGACCCCGGATATGAGCGACGGAGTGAAGGCGGCCTCCAAGGTTATCGGCGAGAAGGCCGCCCTGAGGCTGGTCAGGGAGAATCCCCTGGCCGTGGTGGAAGATTGCCCTGTGGAGGGCCGCTCTCCCTCCGTTGTCAGGGCGTTGTAGCCTACTTTATCAACCATACGGATACGCCCTTGCCTTTGGGCAACGGCAGAGAGGATAGATTATGCATGTACTGGTCACAGGCGGTGCCGGGTATATCGGCAGCCACACCTGTTTGGAGTTGCTTGAGTCCGGCCACCGGGTCACGGTGGTGGACAACCTGTCCAACAGCTCGGAAGAGTCCCTGCACCGGGTCCGGAGTTTGACGGGCAAGTCCCTGGAGTTCGTGGAGGGGGACCTGCTGGACGAAGCCGTTCTGGATGCCCTGTTTTCTTCCCATCGGTTTGATGCTGTGATCCACTTTGCCGGGCTCAAGGCCGTGGGCGAATCCGTGGAGATGCCCCTGGCCTACTATCAGAACAACCTCACCGGTACCCTGAACCTGCTCCACGCCATGGACAGGGCCGATGTCAGGAACATCATTTTTTCTTCTTCGGCCACGGTGTACGGAGAGCCGGAGACGGTCCCCATGGATGAGAGCTTTCCGCGAAGCGCCACCAACCCCTATGGCCGGTCGAAACTCATCGTCGAAGAGATGCTCGAAGACCTTTTGGTGGCGGACAGCTCCTGGCGTGTTGTGCTCCTTCGGTATTTCAACCCCGTGGGTGCCCATGAGAGCGGGCTCATCGGGGAAGACCCCAACGGCATCCCCAACAACCTTATGCCCTATATTGCCCAGGTCGCCGTGGGAAAACTGGAGTGCCTGAGCGTCTTCGGGAGCGATTACCCCACCCATGACGGCACCGGAGTGAGGGATTTTATCCACGTGGTGGATCTGGCCAAGGGCCATCTGTGCGCCCTGAAGCCCACCGACGAAGCCCCGGGGCTCCATGTCTACAACCTGGGCACCGGCCAGGGCTACAGTGTCCTGGACATGGTGGCGGCCTTTGAAGCGGCCTCGGGGAGAGCGGTCCCCTACGTGGTGGCGCCCCGGAGGCCCGGGGACATCGCCGTGTGCTACGCGTCACCGGACAAGGCGTGGAATGAGATCGGCTGGCGGGCGGAAAAGGGGGTGGAGGCCATGTGCCGGGACGCCTGGCGATGGCAATCGCAGAACCCCGACGGATACGCCATATAACCGACAAGGTGTAACACCCAATTAAAAAAGCCCCGATTCGCATGCCGTGCGGATCGGGGCTTTTGTTGTCTGAATCATGGACGGGCGTTTAGTTGATGATTTTTTTCTTTGCCTTGTTGTACTCGTCCAGGGTGATGAGGTTGTTGTCCAGCAGGTGAGCCAGCTCCATGAGCTCGGTGACGTGGCTGGAAGGGGGCAAAGCATGGACGGTGGCGGGCCGGGGCGGCGCACCCGCATCAATGGCCAGGGGCTGCTGGGGGTTGGGATCCTCCACGCGAACGGATGCCAGGCCGCCGAGGACACTTATCTCCACGGTTTTTCCCTGGAGCATGGGCAGGGAAAGAATCTCTCGGAGGGCCTTTCCTTCGGTCTTCATGCGCTTGTAGATGAGGTAAGCGGACAGGCCGATGAGGCTGACCCCACCCAGAAAAATCCAGGGCAGGTAATTGACGAGGCCTCGGAAGAAGAGGACAAAAAAGCAGAGGGCGACGATGAGGAGGATATGCCCGCCCAGGATGAGGTAAACCATAAAGAGGCTTTTCATCACCCCGGGAGAATCGGTGCGTTTGTTGCTTTTCATGCGTTCACATCTATTGCTTGCCGAAGGATTCACGCCGTATCCGCCGCGCCGGAGCATTGCCGATGCGGGGCTTCGGGTAAACCACCCGGACCCATTGATAAAAAGTGCCGGGGGAGTGCTTGTAAAAAACATCCCGGTTACAAGGGGCTTGCGTCGGGCCAGATGTGGGACACCTCTGGGGTGATTGTATCGCAGGAAGAGCAAGACAGGGACGTTGCAGCTGCGATGGTGTTGACCCTGATCAACAAAACCATGATTTCATCATAAAGGGGCCATCTCCGTCTGTAAAGGTTTTTACCCCCTCGGATGGCAGGTTCGGTGCATGGCCTGGAGGTGGTCACCGGTGATATGGGTGTAAATCTGTGTGGTGGAGATGTCGGTGTGGCCGAGCATCACCTGCACCACCCGCAGGTCGGCCCCGCCCATGAGCAGGTGCGTGGCAAAGGAGTGGCGCAGGGTGTGGGGGCTGATTTTGCCCGAGAGCCCGGCCAGGGCCGTGTACTTGTTGAGCAGCTTCCAGAACCCCTGGCGGGTCATGGGTTTGCCTGCCCGGGCCACGAACAGGGTGCTGCTTGTGACATGCTTCAACAGCAGGGGGCGACCCGTTGTAAGATAGGCCCGCAGCTTGTCCACGGCGAAGCGGCCCATGGGCACAACGCGCTCTTTGGATCCTTTGCCGAACACCCGCACAAACCCGGCCTCCAGGTTGATGTCGTTGAGGCTGAGGTGGATAAGCTCCGAGACCCTCAGGCCCGCTGCATAGAGCAGCTCAATCATGGCGGCGTCCCGCATGCCCCTGGCCGACGAGGGATCCGGTGCCTCCAGGAGCTTTTTGACGTCGGACACGGAGAGGGTGTCGGGCAGCTTGAGGCCTGTTTTGGGAAACTCAATGAGGCTCGACGGGTCGCTGGCAAGGACTTTTTCCTCGGCAAGGAACCGGTAAAAGGAGCGGATGGAGACCAGGTGCCGGGCCCGCGACCGGGAGCCCAGGCCTTCGTCCCTCAAGCCGATCATGTGCTTTAAGATGGCGTAGGTGTCGTCTTCGGTGACATCGGCCATCCCGTTGTCCTCCATGAAGCCGGCATACCGGGTGAGGTCCGATGCATAGGCATCGATGCTCAGGTCCGCCAGACCGCGTTCCACGCGGAGGTGGGTCATGAACTGGTCGATGTGGTGGTTGAGAAGAGAGGGCATGGGAAAATCGGGCCATAGGAACGTCAGGTTATGGGTGATGGGGAGCCGGGGCAGGGGAAGGACTGACCCGGCGTGTGCGTGTTTTTACATGGTATCCGGGTTAGATGGCCACCACGTGATCGTGATAGTCCAGGGTGTTGAGGACTTCGGCGCCGTTTTCCGTGACAAGGACCATGTTTTCCAGGCGGATGCCGCCCCAGTCCGGCAGGTAGATGCCGGGCTCCACCGTCACCACCATCCCTGCCTTGAGGGTATGGTCTTTGAGGTAGCTCAGGCGGGGGGCTTCATGGATCTCCAGTCCCACCCCGTGACCCAGCCCGTGGCCAAAGCCGTCGGGGAAGGTCTTTTCGATGAAACCACGGGCCACGGCATCCACGGCCTTGCCGCTGGCTCCGTCGCAGATGGCGTCGATGGCAAGGGCCTGTGCCTCAAAAAGGGTGTCGAAGACCCGTTTGAAGGTATCGCAGGGGCTGCCCAGAACAACGGTTCGGGTGGAGTCGCTGCAGTATCCGTTGTACCGGGATCCCCAGTCGATGAGCAGGGGCTCACCCGGGGCCACCTTTCGGTCGCTGGGCACGGCATGGGGAAGGGCGGCGTTGGGGCCGGAGGCCACGATGGTGGGGAAGGAGAGGCCGTCGGCTCCGCGGCTCCTCATCTCTTTTTCCATCTCCCAGGCAATGGCCTTTTCGGTGAGGCCCGGGACCAGGCCTGCCTTCACCGCAGAAAAGGCGGCTTCCGCGATGGCCAGGGCCTCCCGCATGGTCTGTATCTCATCGGCGCTCTTGACGGCGCGCATGGGGGCGGTCATGTCTTCGTGGGCCACCAGCTCAGCGGAGGAACCACTTTTTTTCAGGGCATCTGCAAAGGCGTTGTAACGCCCCACGGAGACCCGGGTCTCTTCAAAGGCGACGCGGCGGGCGCCCACGCGGTCCAGGAGCTCGGGGAGGTCTTTGTCCAGGCCGGTTTTGTAGACATGGACGTCAAAAAGAGGGGCTTCGTGGATGGCATGGAGCTCAAAGCGGGAGTCCGTGGCCAGGATCAGGCCTTTGGGACCGATGAGAAGGGCACCGGCGGATTCGTCCACGCTGTTGTCCTCTCCGGTGAAGCCGCTTAAGTACCTCCGATTCTCTTCCTGCATGATCAGGCAGGCGTCGAAGCCATTCTGGCTCAATGTCTCTTGCAGCGCATCGAGCCGTTTCCGATAGATGTCGTTCACTGGGGTCTCCTTCGCATCTTGTACGTGGGTGTTGCCAACTGCATTCATGCAACCATACCACTGCCGGAAGGCCCGTGTCGAGGTCTACCAGCCGATGCAGCGAAAGCCCAGGACATTGGATGAAAACCGGGTGTCAAAGCTCTGGAGCTGTTGGCGGATGAGGCTTCGGTCGGAGAGGAAGCTGCCTCCCACCGCTGTTTTGACGGGTTCACCGCCCTTTTCCGGGATCTGGTCGCTGACCCATTCCAGGGCGTTGCCCATGAGGTCGTAGACCCCGAAGGGGCTGGCTCCCTTGGGGAAGGTGTCCACGGGAAGGGTTCCGCCTGCCCCGACCTCTTCGGTGTTGCAGAGGTGGCTTGCCCAGGCATCTCCCCAGGGGTAGGGGCTGTCGGATTTTCCCCCCATGGCCAGCCATTGGGCCAGGGTGGGGAGCCGTTTGCCGGACCAGGACGCAAAGGCCATGGCGTCTTCGTAGCTCACCTGGACCACGGGGTGGTGGGCGCTGGTGTGAACTGAGGACCGGGCACCGGAGGGCTTGTACCAGTTGGCCCCGCGGATGAGGCGCAAGCCCTTGCTCGTGGAGAGGCTGATTCTCCTGCCGCGGGATTGACGGGTGAGGCGCGGTTCGTACACGGCGCCGAACCCCCGCTCTTCGGCGGTGGTCTTGTAGCCGGTGCGACCGATAAACACCTCAAACAGGGCATTGGTGACTGGGTATTTGCCCGCAAGGAACTCTTCCAGATCGGCCAGGACCTCCTGGCCGGTCACCGGATCCAGGGCCGGATAGCGGCCGGACGGGATGTGGATGTAGCGGTTGTAGTACCGTTCGGATTCGTTGAGGAGGGCGTCGAACCGATCGGCGCGTTCCTGCATGGCATCGGGATCTTCGTCTGCGGCCCATGGGGGCGCGTCCTCATCGACCTCTTCAACCTCGTCATCGGAGATCTCTTCTAAGGCGTCATCTTCATCCACCTCTTCGATGTCATCATCAGAGATCTCCTCCAAGGGGTCGTCTTCATCGACTTCTTCGATCTCATCATCGGAGATCTCTTCCAATGCGTCGTCTTCGTCGACTTCTTCGATCTCATCATCGGAGATCTCTTCTAATGCGTCGTCTTCGTCGACCTCTTCGATGTCGTCATCGGAGATCTCCTCCAGGGCGTCGTCTTCATCGACCTCTTCGATCTCATCTTCAGGGATCTCCTCCAGGGTGTCGTCATCATCGAGGATGTCGAGTTCTTCGTCCTGCTCATCGGCAACCTCTTCAAGCTCGCCTTCAGGGATCTCTTCCAACTCCTCGTCATCATCGAGGATATCGATCTCTTCGTCGTCGGACTCGTCAATCTCTTCAACATCCTCATCGAGATCTTCATCGAGGAGTTCTTCGACCTCATCTTCCCCATCGAGGGTATCAAGCTCTTCCTCTTCGGTCTCGTCGATCTCTTCAAGATCGTCGTCGAGGATTTCTTCGACTTCATCTTCATCATCGAGGATATCGAGCTCTTCTTCTTCGGCTTCGTCAAGCTCTTCAATATCCTCATCGAGGATCTCCTCGACGTCATCTTCCTCTTCAAGGACCTCAATCTCTTCGTCGTCTTCCTCGTCGGCCTCTTCAAGCTCCTCTTCCGGGGGGGCCTCCGGGGTGTCCTCCTCAAAGTCGGGCAGGGCGCCGCCCTTTTCAAGGGCCTGTACCGCACGTTTCAATTTTTCCGCAAGGTTTTCAGTGCCGTCCAGGAGGGGGCCGCCTTTTTCAGCCATCTCGGCAAGGGCGTCCAGCAGGGCGCTCGCCTTTTCGATATCCGGGCTGTTGGCGTTGGTGAAGTGGTTGGCAAAGGGGGCGTACAGGGCCTCTTTGGCCTCCTGGGATACCACAAGGGCGTGGTCTGCTGAGATGGTGACCCCTTCGGGGTTGTTTCCATCCTTGAAGAGGCGGGAGAGATCCCGGTTGACGGAATTTCGGATGGTGCTGAGGTTTTTTCGCCTGGACTTGAGCTGTGCCGGGTCGTGGGTCTGCCAGATGGCCTGGACAAGAAGGTCGGAGTCCACGGGATCGGAGCTGTACCCGTTGTCCCGGCCTGCGTGGGAGAGGAGAACCTTGAGGTACGCCATATTCCGGGAGTGCCTGGAGTAGCCGAGGTGGTCGATGACCTCGTCCATGGCGTCCGATGAAAATGTGACGTTGTTGAAATCGTTTGAAGTCATGTGGTGCGTCTCGGCGCTGCTCCTGCTCCCTGATGAGTCCTGTTCGGCATGTCCTATCCCTGGACGAACCATAACCCAATCGGCCGCGGGTCACAATACCGGGGAGCCTGGAGGGTGCGCGGGCCCTGTTTTGCCTGCCGGGCGGTGCGGGCGTAACGCGGCTCCATGGGGGAGGTCATGGCGATGCCGGTTTCTTTTGCCGGTCAGGTATGCTATGTCTACGTGGGTAATTCCTGTTAATTATTTGTTTTTCTTGTTTCCACGCATCCAAAGCAAAGGCTCGTGCCATGTATCACACCATCGCACTGCTTAATCCACTGGGCGCCTCAGGCAAGACGACCCTGGCTGTTAACCTGGCGTTTTCTTACGCTCTCCTTGAGATGCGAACCCTTTTTGTGGACTGCACCTCGTCCGGTGCGGGGTCGCGGATGATGATGGAAGAGGAGCAAAGGCCGGTCTGGGGCGTTGCGGATGTGATCAGCGGAATTGTGGGGCTGCGGGGGGCTGTGGTCCCTGGCCGGACGCCTTATCTGGACGTGCTTCCCGCGTTGTCCGGTGAAAAAGAAGCGGAAAAATGGCTGGCCCTCAATCCGGAAAAAGAGAAGGTCCTGGCCTTGAGCCTTCGCAAGCCCGGGGAAGGGTATGATCGCGTAATCATTGATACCCCTTCGGGGAACGGCTTTTATGTGAAAAGCGCCCTGGCCGCCTCGGACCTGGCCCTGGTCCCCGTGTATCCGGGCTGGGACCAAAACTCGCAGCTCAAGGAGGCGCAGGATTGTGTCGATGAAGTACTAAAGTGTCTGAACCCGGACCTGAAAGGCCTTGGGTTCGTGTCGATGGGGTCTTCAGATCCGGACCCGGATGACGCCGGCAGGCAATTCGTAGGTCGACTGCCCGATTGCGATGCCGTTCGGAAAGGAATGGCAACCGATACTCCCGTTGCCCTCGTGGATGTGATGTCCCCCGGGGCCCAAGCGTTTCTGGATCTGGCCCGGGAGATGAGGGAAGCGGCGACAGTCCCATGATGGAGAGAATGTGATGTACCAGGCCGATTTGGATGGCAAGACGATGGCCGAAGAAGAAAAAGAGAAAAAGCTGGTTCCCGACGACGCCTTTCAAAAAGGCGAACGGGATTTGATGGACATTGTGACCGGCAGCCTTGACTGGGATGTCATCGAAAAGCTGCTGGAAGAGAAGTACGGGCTCTCACTTCAGGATGATATCGAGTTCAAAGAGGGGCACCTTACGGTCAAGGAAGACCGCATTGCCTATCAGATGGATTTTCAGGCTCGCATTACCCTCTCGTTGATGATCGGCCGGGATGGCCGCTGTGTGGATGTGGTGGCCGGCGTTGTCTCCCCGGATGATGCCTCCCAGGACACCGAATGAACCGGAACGGCTTGTGAGGCGGAGACTTCCCCGGGAACCCGAGGGCGGTCACCTATCATGATACCGTCAGCTTATGCAGTGAGTGTGATTGATGAATGTCGGTTTGAAAGATACCTTTGAATTCCATGTCCAGAAACGCTTGACCGGTGTGGACGGGTACACCCCTGTATGGCAACGCATCGGGCCCAGCATCGACGCCTTTGCCGTCCTTGTACTGGTCCATGCCGAAGAGGGATCCGGGTTTTCCCTTCAGGATGTGGTGGGGGAGGCCGTGGAGCTGGGGCTGATCACCGAAGGCCGGACCACGGAGGTGGTGGAGCTGCTGCGCCAGGAGGGTCTCCTTGCCGGTTCCGAAGAGGCTCCGGAGGTGGGCGAGGCCGCCCGGTTTCTTATGGCCGGTCTGGATGCCGCCTACCCCAAGATGCCCGGAATTGTTCTTCCCGCCTTTCTTGTGCAGATCCTTCAGGAGCTCCTGGACGGGCGCAACGATCTTGACAAAGCCTTGAACCAGGTGGACCAGACGCTTATGGGACGTGGCGCTGATGACGACGATGAATCGCCGCACAGGGAAGATCCTGCCGAAGCCGAAGCCCGGCGTGAGCGGTTCCTCAAGCGAATCGCCTCCATTCGAAAGCGGCTCACCGAGGAGAAGGGGAAAGCACTCAACGTTCAGGAGGTGACCCCCCAGGCAGCCAAGGGGGCTTTAAGAACCCTTGTGGTCTCTTCAGATGATCCGCCTCCCCGTGGGGCAGAGCCTGCGGAAGAGCCCAAAGCTCCCGAACCCGAGGTTCCGAAACCTTCCCAGGAGGAGATTCAGCGGGAGGCGTTTCTGGCCATTCAGCGTGAGAAGATGGAGCTGGAACGCCAGAAGAACGAACTCCTTCTCGAAAAAAAACGCCTTGAGGAGGAACGGCAGCGAAAGGGCGCGGCAGAGCTTGAAGGGGCCGACGAAGAGAAAAAGACCGTGGAGCACATGACCCACGGTGAAACCGACGAAGACATTGCCGCCGCCATCGCCCGTTTTGAAGAGAGCCTCTCTCTGGTGTGCCCCATCTGCAAGGTGGGAAAACTGGAAACCCGCTCCACGGAACACGGCAAGACCTTTTACCGTTGCGACAACAGGTCCTGCGGCTTTGTCACCTGGAAGCGGCCCTATCCTTTTGCCTGCCCCGTCTGCAAGAACCCGTTCCTTGTGGAAAACGATACCGGGGACGGCCTTGCCTGCCCGAGGTCCGTGTGTTCCTTCAAACAAGAGGGGCTGGAAGCACCTCAGGAAAAGGCGGCGGCACCTGCCGGTACCCGGCGTGTGCGCAAGGTCCGCCGCGTGGTGCGGAAAAAAAGATAACAGTATCCGGTGATGATCTGCATGAAGAATGCGGAGTAATCAACTGGAATGGTACAAAAACAGCCCCTTTTGCCGTAAGGCAAAAGGGGCTGTTTGTTTATGCTGTGATCGTTGAGCTGGCGGGTCGCTTTTTGAAAAAAGCTCCGCAAAAACATTTCCAATGGACCGTGCTTCGGCGGGGCCTCGAAATCATGACTTAAGACCTGTTTGTCAAACTTTTTAAAAGTTTGGCCCCCGGCAGGGCCGCCGGAGGCTTTTTTTAAGCTGAATGGTAGCGTTACGCTTTGGACTCCCCCAACACATGGGACTCCAGCACAAAGCAGGTAAAGGTCCCTTTAAAGACCTCCTCCACGCCCCGTCTCACGGTGACGGGCACCATACGTTTCTTTCCTTTCACCTCTTCCACCACGGCTTCTGCCGTAAGGATCTCCCCGACCCGGACAGGTTTCAGAAAACTGGTTTCCGCGGCTCCCAGGACAACATACGGATCATTGACGGCGCACATGGCCGCGTAATCCGCCATGCCGAAGACAAATCCTCCGTGGACAAGCTGCTGTGCGTCGGCGGCCATGTCTGAGGTGGTGGTGAGGGTCACAACGCAGCGTCCCTCTTCAAGGGCGGTGACCGTGCCGCACAGGTCGGTGTTGATGGCAAGGTGGGTGGTGCAGTTCATGGTGGCTCCTTTGGTTGTGGGACTGTGCCGGGGGCAATTGGGCCTTGCCGCCGGACGCTCTGGTCGTGTCATAGCCCGGATAGAATCGTTACATCTTTAATTCGGTTTTGGTTCGTGGTCAAGGCGTGATGGAGACCGTTTCTGCTGGCTACAGCGCATCTTTCTTGCCATGGGCTGAAAACCTCTGTATATATGACCACGTGGTCACTGACCGGGTGGTCATATACAGGGATGTAAATCGAAACAGGGGCTTGTGGTACCTCGGCCCTTCTGAAACCTCGCGGAAGAGGGGAATATGGATTTTATCGATTCAGCACTGGCTCCCGTATGGGACAAGGTAAAGGCAGGGCAGCGGTTGTCCTTTGACGACGGGATGGCGCTTTATGCGTCCCCGGATCTGCCCGCAGTGGGGCGCATGGCCGATTACGTGCGCAGGCAGCGCCACGGCAACATCGCCTATTACGTCTACAACCAGCACGTCAACTACACCAACGTCTGCTCCAACCGGTGCACCTTCTGCGCCTTTGCCACGGACGAAGGAACCAACAACGCCTACACGTGGAGCGTTGAAGAGGTCAAGGCCCGCCTCATGGAGCGCATGGATGAGCCCGTACGGGAGATCCACATGGTGGGCGGCCTTAACGAAAACCTGGATTTCGACTATTTTACCGGCCTGCTCAAGGCCATGGCCGAGGTGCGGCCCGAGGCCACCATCAAGGCCTTTACGGCGGTGGAGATCGATTACCTTTCCCGTCTTTCCGGCCTCTCCCTTGCTGAAACCGTGGCGGAACTCAAAGCCGCGGGACTTGCCATGATGCCCGGCGGCGGCGCAGAGGTGATGAGCGAGCGGGTCCACGATGAGCTGTTCCCCAAGAAGATCGGCAAAGACCGCTGGCTCGAAGTGATGGAGACGGTGCATGCCGCAGGCATCCCCACCAACGCCACCATGCTTTACGGCCACATCGAAACCCTGGAGGAGCGGGTGACTCACCTGATGACCCTTCGGGATCTCCAGGACCGTACCGGCGGGTTCTCTTCCTTTATTCCCCTGGCCTTTCATTCCAAGAACACCAAGCTCACCCACATTCCGCCCACCGGCGGGGTGGATGACCTGAAGAACGTGGCTGTTTCCCGACTGATGCTCGACAACTTCGATCACATCAAGGCCTATTGGGTGATGATCGGTGAGAAGCTGGCCCAGGTGGCCCTCTCCTTTGGGGCGGATGACCTGGATGGCACCATCATCGAAGAGCGGATTACCCATACAGCGGGTGCCACCTCTGCCAAGGGCCTCACCCGGACAGAGATGTCCGCCATGATCCGTGGGGCCGGGTTCGAGCCCGTGGAACGGGATTCCTTTTACAACCATATCTCTTAAGGGAGGCGACTTTTGGAAGCCCTATCGCACAAAATATCATCGGGTTATCGGGTAAGACCTGAAGAGCTGCTTGAGCTTTATGATCGCGCAACCCTGCCGGAACTCGGGGCCCTGGCCCATGCCGTGCGCCTGGCCAAGCACCCCGATCCTGACGTGACCTTTGTGGTGGACCGGAACATCAACTACACCAACGTCTGCACCTCAGAGTGCAAGTTCTGCGCGTTTTATTCCAAAGTGGGTGAAGACGGCGGGTACGTTCTCAGCCGGGAGTCGTTTCGGCAAAAGATCGAGGAGACCCTGGAGCTGGGCGGGACCCAGATCCTTCTCCAGGGCGGCATGAACCCAGCACTGACCCTGGACTGGTACGTGGACCTCCTCAGCTGGCTCACCACCACCTTTCCCATCCATGTCCACGGATTCTCACCCCCTGAGATCTCATGGCTCGCGGACCAGAGCGGGCTCTCCATTGCCGAGACGGTCAAGGCCCTCAAGGACGCAGGTCTCAAATCGATCCCCGGTGGCGGGGCAGAGATCCTCGTGGACGAAGTGCGCCGAAAAGTCTCCCCCAACAAATGCGGGGTGGACAATTGGCTGGAGGTGATGCGGCAGGCCCATCTTGCGGGCATGCGGTCCACGGCCACCATGATGTTCGGCCACCTGGAGACTCCGGCCCAGATCGTGGAGCACCTCACCCGGATTCGTGACCTTCAGGACGAGACCGGCGGGTTCACTGCGTTTATCCCCTGGACCTTTCAGCCGTCCAACACCGCCCTTGACGTGGAGAAAGCCACGGCCGACGCCTACCTGCGCGTTCTGGCCCTCTCCCGGATCTTTCTGGACAACGTGGATAACATCCAGGCCTCCTGGGTCACCCAGGGCGAGAAAATTGCCCAGGTGGCGCTCTTTTTCGGCGCCAACGACATGGGCTCCACCATGATCGAGGAGAACGTGGTCTCCGCCGCAGGCGTGGATCACATGCTGCCCAAAGATGAGCTGATCCGTGTGGTGGCCTCCGCCGGGTTCACCCCGGTGCAGCGGGACTGTTTTTACAACCACCTTGCGGTGTGTGCATGAGACGGGTGCACCGGGCAGCGTGGGTGGTGGTGGACGCCGACACCGTCCTGCCCCAGGGGTACCTGGTGGTGGAAGACGGGACCATTGTCTCCGTGGGCACCGGCAAGGGACCCAAGGGGATTGAGGTTGAAGAGCACGGAGACGCCGCCCTTGTTCCGGCTTTTGTCAACGCCCATACCCACCTGGAACTGTCAGCCCTTTCCGGCCGGGTGAAAAGCGACGCCGGGTTTGCCCCCTGGGTGAGGGACCTTCTGGCGGTTCGGGAGAGTATTCCCAGAAGTGAGCTGGTGGAGGCGGCGCAACAGGCGGTCCGTCATGCTGAGGCGGCAGGAACTCTCCTTTTTGGCGATATCTCGACGCTGGGCATTACAAGGCCCCTGTTCGACGAGGGAAGGGTCCAGGGCATCTGGTTTCAGGAGTATCTGGGCAACCCAAATCCCCTGGCCATGCCCCCGGGGGCTGAGGGGGCGCCCGGGGCGAGCCTTGCCGCCCATGCCCCCCACACCACGGCACCGAAAGCCATTCAGGCCATGAAGGTCCTTACCGCCCGGGCAGGCCGTCCGTTGAGCATTCATCTGGACGAATCCGACGCCGAGCGTGAGTTCCTCACCACCGGAAAGGGGGCCTGGGCCGATTTTCTCACGGAGCGGGGCATCGATTTCTCTTCATGGCCTCTGCCCGCAGACGACCCGGTCTCCTATCTCCTGGATTTGGGGGTGGTGGATACATCGACCCTTGTGGTTCATCTCCTGCAGACCAAGGCGCCCCAGTTCAGGCAACTGGCAGAGGCCGGTGCCACAGCTGTCTGCTGCGTGCGCAGCAACCATCTTCTCCATGGCCGAACGCCGGATATGGAGGCCATGGTTGGGGCCGGGCTTACCGTGGCCCTGGGCACCGACAGCCTGGCCAGTTGCGATAGCCTCTCCATCCTGGATGAGATGCGTGCCGTCGCCGCCGAGGCACCGGGGCTTGCCCCGGCCGAGATTTTCCGCATGGCAACAGAGCACGGGGCCAAAGCCCTGGGCTTAACGGGGCGCTTCGGGCGTCTTGCCCCCGGCTGCTCGGCCCGGTGCCTTGAAGTGACCCGGGTATCAACGCCGCAACCTTTTTCGTACGGCTGGTTTTTAGACGAGGACGTGGCTGTGCGGGTTCTGGAATGAAACCCAAGCGGAACGTTTTTGCGGCGCTTTTTTCAAAAAGCGACCCGCCGGAGGCAACGGAATAGTTTCCGTTTTTTAAGATTTTAACCAGAGAAGGCAGCGTCATGAGCAAGATTCCCATTGGACGTATCAGCTATATCAATGTATCCCCGGTTTACCATGGCATCGACCATGGGGACTGCCCGGCGTGGCTCTCCATGGTGACCGAGCCCCCGGCGACCCTCAACGCCATGCTCAGGGACGGGGAGGTGGTGATGAGCCCGGTCTCCTCCGTGGCCTATGCGCGCAACGCAGACCAGTGGCTTTTGTTGCCTGATCTTTCCATTGCATGTGACGGCAAGGTTCTGAGCGTGTTGTTTGTGTCGGATAAGCCCATGGAGTCCCTGGACGGGGACCGTGTGATGGTGACCGAGGAGTCGGCCACCTCGGTGGAGCTGTTGCGCATTCTCCTTCGGAAGAAAGGGGGCTGTCCGGTCATCGAACCGGGAAGGGTTCATGACCCTTCAGACCTTCCCGAAGGCGTGAAAGGAGCCCTGGTCATAGGGGATTCAGCCCTTCTTGCCGACTGGCACGGGCGGTTTCCATACGTCTATGACCTGGGAATGGAGTGGAAACAGATGACAGGCCTGCCCTTTGTTTTTGCAGTGTGGGCCATACGAAAGGATTTCTGTACCATGGCTCCGGCCGTGGTGGACCGTCTTGTGGAATTGTTTCACCGATCCCGTGCAGCCGGTCTCTCAGATTTGCATGGTATTGTAACGGATGCTCATGCAAAAACAGGCCTTTCCAGGGAGACCCTGACACGTTACTTCAACCACCTGGTGGTGAGCCTGGGGGATCAGGAGATCAAAGGTCTCTCCCTCTATTTTGAGCAACTCTACCGATACGGACTTCTTCCCAAGAAAGTCGTTCCTGCCTTTGCCTCTTCATTTGAAACCCTGCCTTCAAGGGAATTTCCCCATTCCATGCCCCACCATCGCGCCTTTGCGGTGTGATTGAATGGCGGTGCGCCCCTCGGAATCATTGCGAAATTACGGATATCTGTGATGCCAAGGGGTTGTGCTGCGGTGGTGGTTCTCGTTGCGTCAGTCGGTGCGGGGGCCGCACCCTACGTTTGGTATGGTAGGGTGCGCCGTGCGCACCGTTATCGCTTCAACCCTCGGAATCATTTCGAAATTGCGGATATCTGTGATGCCATGGGTGTTGTGCTGCGGTGGTGGTTCACGTTGCGTCAGTCGGTGCGGGGGCCGCACCCTACGTTTGGTATGGTAGGGTGCGCCGTGCGCACCGTTATCGCTTCGACCCCCGGAATCATTGCGAAATTACGGATATCTGTGATGCCATGGGGTGTTGTGCTGCGGTGGTGGTTCACGTTGCGTCAGTCGGTGCGGGGGCCGCACCCTACGTTTTGGTATGGTAGGGTGCGCCGTGCGCACCGTTATCGCTTCAACCCTCGGAATCATTTCGAAATTGCGGATATCTGTGATGCCATGGGGGTTGTGCTGCGGTGGTGGTCCTCGTTGCGTTAGGCGGTGCGGGGGCCGCACCCTACGTTTGGTATGGTAGGGTGCGCCGTGCGCACCGTTATCGCTTCGACCCTTGGAATCATTGCGAAATTATGGGTGCCTGCGATGCCAAGGGCGTGGCGTTCCCTATATGAACAAGGGCATGTCGGACCGGGGAATGAGCCCGCTTTTTTCTGCCCGGTCCATAAGGACTTCCACGGCGGCCACGCCTTCATCCCCAAGATCAATGGAGAAATTATTGACGTAGAGGTCGATGTGGTTCTGGGTGACTTCGTCGGATAGCTCCACGGCGTGGTTGCGGATGTAGTCGCGGGAGGCGTCGGGGTGGGCAAAGGCGTAGGTGACGCTTTGGGAAATGGCGGTTTCGATGCGGGTGATCTCGTCTTTGGGGAGGTCCCGGGCTGCGGCAATGCCGCCCAGGGGGATGGGGAGATCGGTTTCCCGCTCCCAGAAGGCTCCTAAATCGTCCACACAGGCAAGGCCGTGGTCGGCGTAGGTAAAGCGGCTTTCGTGGATGATAAGGCCCGCTTCGAACTCTCCTGAGGCCACCTTGGGCATGATGGTGTCAAAGACCATGGGGATGGCGTTGGGCGTTTGGCCGAGGTAGAGGCCCAGCAGGAGGTGGGCCGTGGTCATGAGGCCCGGCACCGCGATGGGAATTTCCCTTAAGCGCTTGGGATCGAACCCGGGCCTTGCCACGATGAGGGGGCCGCAGCCCCTGCCAAGGGCAGCGCCGCTGCGCAGGAGGGCGTAGCGGTGGCGCAGGTGGCCCAATGCCGCAAAGGAGAGCTTGGTGATGTCAAAGGTTCTCTCTGTGGCAAAGCCGTTCAAGGCCTCCACATCGTGGAGGTGCGTCTCAAAGGTTGTGTCTCCGGCCTTTACAAGTCCGTGGACAAGGGCATGGAAAATGAACGTGTCGTTGGGGCAGGTGGAGTATGCCAAGGTTCGATTCATTGCATGTGCCTGTGGGTCTGAATGTCGTTTGTGTTCTATGGCGTGATTCCGTGATCAGCTTTATGAAAATCGCCTCAGACAGGTCTCTATTATTTTAAAAAAAAAGGTAGCTTATCAGCTAAAAAAACAGCCTCCGGCGGCAAGGTGTGCCACCTTGAAAGCAGGTTGCGGATGCGTTTTGCCCCTCGTTCCTCGGGTCAAATCACATCCGCCTTTAAAGCAAAACTCACCCAAAAAGATTTTTTAAAACCTGTTTGTTAAACCCGCCTTTATAAAATCAGGCAAAGGTTTACCCCCCGGCAGGGCCGCCGGAGGCATAAGCTGAATAGTTACAAAAAAGGGAGCTCCTCAGCCACGGGTACGACCCGTCAGCAAATGTGAGGTCCCTGAGGAACGAAGGGACGGAGCATTTAGGGGATTTATCCCCTGCCCGCCGGAGGCGTTTTTGAGCTGAGTCGTTACATGGTTTCCTGCAACACCGCCATCAGGCACGCGCAGCTGTTTTCAAAGGCCAGGGGCAGGTTCCAGGCGTTTCGATTTCGCGGACCCACCAGATTGCTGGCCCCCCTGATTTCGAGGAAGGGGATGCCGTAGTGCAGGGCCACGTGGGCGGCTGCGGCTCCCTCCATGGATTCCATGACCGGGCAGTAGAGTTCAAACAGGCCCTTGGCCCGTGAGGCGGTGGTCGTGATGGTGGAAGCGCTCACAAAGGAGCCTTTGTGGAGCTGAAAGCCCGAAATTCCCTGTGTGCGTATGGCGGCCATGGCATCCCCGGCGAGTTCCCGGTCGAGGAGGAAGCGGTGCCTGTACTCTTTGCCGTTTATTTCCATGAGGGGAAAGGGCAGGGGAGAGATGTGCACGCTTTTTTCCTCGGTGTTGGGTTCCAGGCCCATGTGGACGTCGATCTCTTCGGTGGCCACGGCCACATCCCCCACCGAGATTCCCGCGCTGGCAAACCCTCCGGCGCATCCCACCTGGACAATGAGGGAGGGAGAGAGGCGTTCTATGGCGGCGGTTAGGCCCTGGGCGGTGTTCACGGCCCCGGGGCCTGCCTCAAGGGCAATGAGTTTTTTTGTGCCCACGGTAGCAGCCATGGCGGTGCGACCGGCAATCTCCATGCGGTTCGGATTGTCGAGGCGGGCCAGCATGGGGGCGAGTTCTGCGCGGACAGCGGAGAGGACAAGGACGGTATTCATGGTGTCACCCCGGTAAGGAGGCTGGCGCACAGGGTTTGGATCCGCTGCTCCAGCTCGGTGTCATCGGCGTCGTGAATGCCCAGGCCGCCGTCCATGTGGGGCAGGGTCAGGGCCTGGAGGAATCGGTCCATGGCCGCGTCCATGATAAAACAGGCGGCCTCGATGTTCACTCCGTCCCGGAGTTCGCCTTTGTCCCGGGCTGTTTCGAGGAGAGAGCGGAGGTACTCCAGGCTGTAGCGCCGGATGGAGGTGAGGATCTCGGAGCGGAAGGGGATCTCTTTTTCAGCCAGGGTTCTCACATAGAGTCGGTAGATCACCGGGTGTTTTCGGGTGAACCCGACCCCGGCCTTTAAGGTTTCTTCCAGGCGAATTCTTAAGGGCGCGTCGGCGGTGGCGTCCCGGACGTCCTTTAAGTAGCTCTTCACCTTTTCCACGGACTGCCCGAAAATAAAAAGGAAAAGTCCTTTTTTATCTCCGAAATATTGGAAGATGGAGCCCTTGGCAATGCCGACCCTGGAGACGATGGCGTTGATGCTCGCGCTTCGGTATCCGTTGTCGGAAAATTCATCGGCGGCTGCATCTTCGATGCGGCGTTTTTTTTCATCGGGCAGGTTCAGGAAGGTCTGGTTGGGTTCCATTCAGGTATGCCTTGTCACTTCTTGTCCCGGATCATGTCCAGGACGGCTTTTAAGGCCATGGTGTATCCCCTGGCGCCGAAACCGGCGATGATCCCGTCTGCCACTCCCGAGACGTAGGAGTGGTGGCGGAAGGGTTCCCGCTTGTGGATGTTGGAGAGGTGGATCTCCACAATGGGGCAGGAGAGCATGGCCAGGGCGTCCCGGATGGCCACGCTGGTATGGGTGTAGGCCGCCGGGTTGATGATGAGCCCGCTGACGCGCCCGTAAGCCTCCTGGATGCGGTCCACGATCTCCCCTTCGGCGTTGGACTGAAAGCTCTCCACGTCCGCCCCGAGTGAGGCACCCAGGGTGTTGAGTTCCCGGTCGATGTCGGCAAGGGTGGTGGTGCCGTAGATCTCAGGTTCTCTTCGTCCCAGCATGTTGAGGTTGGGGCCGTGGATGACGTCGATGACCATGGGCTTCACAAGGGGCCTCCCTTTTGGATGGCGACGGCCGAAGCCGCCGCACGTTGTGTGGTTCGGGCAGACCGCCGCGGGGCGGTGCCTTTAGTTGGATGCTTCATCGATCTCTTTTTCGAGAAAGGAGATGGTCTCTTCGTAGCTTTCGCTGCCGAAGATGGCGGAGCCCGCCACAAAGGAGTCCACACCGGCCTCTGCGATGGCGCGGACAGTTTTCTTGTTTACCCCGCCGTCGATCTGGATGAGGGTGGACAGGCCCCGGTCTTTGATCATTTTTTTGATCTCCCGAACCTTATCGAGGCTGTTCTCGATGAAGGACTGGCCGCCGAACCCGGGGTTCACGCTCATGACCAGGACAAAATCGAGCTCGTCTAATACCCACTTGATGGCGCTCACCGGTGTGGCCGGGTTCAGGGCCACCCCTGCTTTGGCACCCAGGGACTTGATGAGCTGGATGGAGCGGTTCAGGTGGGTGCACGCCTCGGCGTGGACGGAGATCCAGTCGGCACCTGCCTTGACGAAGTCAGGGATGAGAAGGTCCGGCTTTTCGATCATGAGGTGGACGTCCAGAGGAAGGTCCGTCACTTTTTTTGAGGCCTCCACAATGATGGGGCCGTAGGTGAGGTTGGGCACGAAGTGGCCGTCCATGACGTCGATGTGGATCCAGCCGGCTCCGGCAGCCTCAACCGCCTTGATTTCGTCTCCGAGTTTTGAAAAGTCTGCCGACAATATGGAAGGTGCAATGATGGACATGAATAACATCCTGATATTTCATGGGGTTGATAAAATAAAGAATTGTTGCTTTTTTATCCCGAACAGCCTTGAAAATCAATCGCCTTAATCAAAAAAACGTGTCTCTTTGAGATGGCCGTTCTCATACAGGAAGAGGGTTGCGCGTTCAAAGGTGGGCACAAGGACCCAGAGCTCTTCTCCGGGAAGGGCCTCCCGGTCCAGGATGGTGTCGGTGTGACGGTCCCCAACCAGCTGGATCTTGACCCGTTTTTTCAGGAACCCTTCGTCCATGCGCCAGGTAAAGAGGCGGGAGCCTGTGGCGCCTGTTCTGATGGATTCATCATCGGGACGCGGGGACCGGTTGATGGTGATGTCTACGGTTTGGCCCCGGGTCACCTTGAAACCTGGCTTCGGGAATTGGTCGAGAACGCTGTTGCGTTCGGCGGTGTCCGACGGCGTGGAGGTGATGGTGCCCACTTTGAGGTCCATGGTCTCGATGCGCTCCAAAGCAACATCCAGGGGGCTGGCGGTGAGGTCTGCCATCATCATGGCCTTGGGCTCTTTGCCGTTGCTCAGCAAAAGGTCCACCTTGTCTCCCCGGGTCACCAGGGCACCGGGAGCCGGCACGTGGGCGATGACCGCCCCTTTTTCCACCTCCGGGTGGTAGAGGGTGGAGGTGGCTCCGAACTCAAGACCCATTGCCGTAAGCTGGATCCTGGCCTCGGCTAGGGCAAGGTGTTTGAAGGAGGGCATGGCCACCAGTTGCGGGCCCTTGGAGAAGACGATCCGCACGTCCCGGCCCCGTTTGATGCGGGTACCGGGCTCCGGGTCCTGGAATATGACGCGGTTTCTGGGGATGCGGGGGGAAAATTCCGAACCCTTGACCTTGGTGTTGAGTTCCATGGTGGAGAGGGTCTCCAGGACGTAGATAACGTCACGCCCCACCAGGTCGGGGACCACCACGCTCTTTTCGTTTCCGATGATGTAGGTCAGGGTCACAAAGGAGGTGATCCCGGCGGCTGCGACAAAGAGAATGAAGAGAGAGAAGAACTTGAGAAGACCCTTGAACATGATGATTCCCCGATGTGTATCCGGCATGTGAGGTGCCGGCAAAAAGATACTGCTTTTAAAATATTACTTTTCTTCCCGCACCATGCGAGCCGCAAAGAAGCCGTCCATACCGTTTTTGTGGGGCAGGGGGGCCACATACCCTTCGGGGGTGATGAAGGCCTCGGCCCCTTGGGGGGCGGCGTCAAAGGGTTTCATCATACGAAAATCCGTGTGTTTTTCAAGGAAGGCCTCCACCACGGCCCCGTTTTCTTCGGGTTCCATGGAGCAGACCGCGTAAACCAGGGTACCGCCTGGGCGCACGCACCGGGCCGCTGCCGAGAGAATGGCTTTTTGCTTTTTTGTGTGCCGGGTGGCGTTGCGCTTGAAGTATTTCCATTTGGTGTCCGGGTTTCGACGGATGACCCCGAGGCCGGAGCAGGGGGCGTCCACGAGGACGGCGTCAAATCCGCCTCCGATGATATCGGGGCTCTCGCGGGTGAGGTCGCAGGCGTGGGTGGTGATGTTGGTGATACCGAGGCGTGCCATCTCACGGGCCAGGCTTTTGAGTTTGTAGGCCTCCACATCCATGGAGACCAGCTCCCCCTGGTTTTCCATCACCTGGGCCAGGTGGCCGGATTTACCGCCCACCCCCGCACAGACATCCAGAACCCGTGAGCCGGGCTTTGGGTTCACCATCAGGGCGATGAGCTGTGCGGCTTCGTCCTGGACCTGGAAAAGCCCCTCCTTGAATGCGTCCATCTCAAAGATGGGTGTTTTGGGCGAGGTAAAGGAGAGGCCCAAAGGGGATGCCGGGGTGGGGGAAAGGGTCTCCACCTGGGGGGCAAGGCGCTCGGAGAGCTCCTCCCGGGTTGTTTTGAGGGTGTTGGTGCGCACGGTGATGGGGGCAATGTCGTTGGAGGCCCGGCATAGGGCTGCTGTCTCTTCAAGGCCCATGCGGGCAATCCATTTTTCCACCAGCCACTGGGGCATGGAGGTGGTGACGGCCAGTTTCTTTTCCGGGGCGAGTTCCTCCAGGGACGGTTCGTCCGGGTTTCTGAGGCAGGTGCGCAGCAGGGCGTTGACAAACCCTCCGGACGATTCAGACGCGTGGACCTTGGCCATCTCCACGGCGGTGTTCACGGCTGCGGATTCAGGGATCCTGTCCATGAACCGGAGCTGGAACAGGGCGATGCGCAGGATGGTGAGGATTTTTTTATCGATCCTGGCGATGCCCTTGGTCGCAAAGTGGTCGATGGTGTAGTCCAGCTGCCCCCTGTGTCGAAGCACCCCGTAAACAAGGGCGTTGGCAAGGCCCATTTCCCGCCGGTCCAGCTCGACCTTGCCGGTGATGCGGTCCATCACAGAGTCTAAGGTGGCGTCGGCGTTTTTATCAAAGGTGGTGAGTATCTCAAAGGCCAGGCTTCGGGCGTCTTGGGTCATGGATTGTCCTGCTTTTAAAAGTGATTGAAAAAAATATGTTTTTTTGGGGTGACCCGAACAGGGTGCACCGAGTGCACCCTACGGGCTGGCTCACTGGAACGGTGGCATACCTTGGTTTTCAGCCCATCAAAAACGCCGCCCATGATTCCATCGGCGGCGCTTGATGTATACTGACGCAATATGGATATGCGCTTTTCAGCGCCCCATGCGGGCACCCGGTTCAATGGGGTTGCCGCGGAGGAAGGCTTCGGCTGGCATGCGCTTGCCGTTGGCTCCCTGGAGTTCCACGATGCGCAGGAGCCCTTCGCCGGTGGACACCACCAGTTCGGAGCCGCTGGTCACCACGGTGCCGGGTACGGCGGTGGCGGTCGTCTCCAGGGGCTGGGTTTTGTGGATACGCAACCGCTTTTCATCCAGAAAGGTGAAGGCGCCGGGCCAGGGGGTCATGCCGCGCAGGCGGCAGTCGATGATACGGGCCGGGGCGTTCCAGTCGATCTCCCCTTCGGCTTTGGAGAGCATGGCGGCGTGGGTGGCTGCCTCGTTGTCCTGGGGCACGGGCACCACACTGCCGTCCAGAAGGCCGGGAAGGGTCTTGACGATAAGCTCGCCCCCCAGCTCGGAGAGACGGTCGTGGAGGGTGGCTGCCGTGTCCTCGGGGCCGATGGGAGTCTCCACGGTGAGGAGCATGTCGCCGGTGTCCATGCCGCGGTCCATGACCATGGTGGTGACGCCGGTGACGGCATCACCGTTCATGACGGCCCGCTGAATGGGGGCGGATCCCCTGTATCTGGGCAGCAGCGAGCCGTGGATGTTCACCGGGCATACCTTAGGCACATCCAGGAGGCGCTGGTTGAGGATCTGGCCGAAGGCCACCACCACAAAAAAGTCCGGAGCGATCTCTTCGGCCAGGCGGATGAATTCGTCGGATTTCACGGTCTCCGGCTGTTCCACCCGGTATCCCATGGCCTGGGCATAGGCCTTCACCGGGGTGGGCTCCAGCTTTCGGCCTCGGCCTTTGGGCCGGTCGGGCTGGCTCACCACCAGGGCAATCTCAAAGAGTCCGCTTTCGTGAAGGGCCTTCAAGGCGTTGACGGCAAAGTCGGGGGTCCCCATAAAAATGATGGAGGGTTTGCTCATGTCTTAGCGGCCTTTCATCCATTTTTTGACTTTGCGCTTGTACATCTCCCGCTTCAGGGCGCTGATGCGGTTGATGAAAAGGACGCCTTTGAGGTGATCGATTTCGTGCTGAAGTACCACAGCGGGAAAGCCCTCTTCGTTGAGCTCCATGGGGTTGCCGTCCACATCCAGGGCCGTGACTTTCACGCGGTTGAACCGTTTGACCGTGGCGCGGAATTCAGGCACGGACAGGCACCCTTCATCCTCGGAGATGAACTCTCCGTCGGCTTCGACGATTTCGGGGTTGATCAGGGCCATGTAGCTGTTCTCCTGGCCCTCTTCCGTGGTGTTGATGACGATGAGCTGCTTGCTGACGCCCACCTGCACGGCGGCCAGGCCTGCGCCGGGAGCCTCGAACATGGTATCGGCCATGTCTTCGATGAGGGTTTTCAGGGTCTCGTCGATGTCGGTAATTTTTTCTGAAGGCTGGGCAAGGCTCTTGTCCGGGTACGTTACGATGTCAAGTATGGTCATGGTTCATAAACCTTTGTGTGTCAGTGTGTTCAAAAACGGTCAAAACGACCGGCAATGGGCCGTATGACCATTTTGCAGAGTATCACGTCTTGATGGGCCGAACAACAGGTGTTTTAGACAGCAGGGAGGGTAACGGGCAGTGTTCCCGTTGAAAACAGGACTGGTCCCTGTCTGGGCTTGCCTTGCCGTGGAAATTGGGATAACCACTACTTTTTTAGCTGTTGATGAAATGATATTGAAAATGAGGCGTCAGCTCCGGTTTCCCGTGGAGCGGGTGGGTGGCCCCTCTGGGAGTCTCAATCAAATATAGGCAAGGGGCGTGGTGTGGAAGATCGGAAAACACGATGGCTTGGGATCATGTGTGCGTTGGGCGCCACGGCTCTCTGGGCAGGGAACTTTATCGTTGCCCGCGGGTTTCACCACAGCCTTCCTCCGGTGACCCTGGCCTTCTGGCGTTGGGTCATCGCCGTTGCGGTGCTGCTGCCCTTTGCCCTGCCGCATCTTGTGAGGGAGAGAGCACGGATAAAGGCACACGCAGGCTATCTTTTTCTCACCGCTTTTTCAGGGGTGACCCTGTTCAACACCCTTGTTTATGTGGCCGGGCACGCCACAACCGCCTTGAACCTGTCCCTGATCGCCATGGTCTCCCCATTGTTTATCGTGATCCTGGCCTGGCTGTTTCTGGGGGAGGCAATGCACGGGGCAAAGGTGGCGGGTACCCTGATGGCGTTTTTCGGAGTGCTGTTGCTTCTTACGGGCGGTTCACCGGGTGTGCTCCTTGAGCTGCGTTTCAACAGCGGAGATCTTCTGATGGTGGTGGCGGCCCTGATTTTCGCCTTTTATTCTCTGCTGGTGAAACAAAAGCCCCCGGGCCTTTCCATGATGACCTTTCTCGGGGCCACCTTTTGCCTGGGGCTGATCATGCTGGTTCCCGCATATCTCTGGGAACGGGGGCTCTCCCTGGCTCCCCTGATGCCCCTGGCCTCCATGGGGGTGCTGCTCTACTTAGGTGTCTGTGCCGCCGTGGCCGCGTTTGCCCTGTGGAATCGGGCCATCATGCTCATCGGCCCGGGGCGTACCGCTGTCTGTTATTATCTCCTGCCCCTGTTCAGCGGGGTGGAGGCCATGATCTTTTTAGGGGAACCCATCGGCTGGGTTCATCTGGCCAGCGCCGGGTTTATTCTGTCCGGTGTGGCGCTTTCAAGCCGGTCGTCCGGTTAAAACTGTTTCTGGTGGCCCTGCCGCGATCTAAATAAAACGGAGCGCCGCACTCCGGTGCGGCTTTTTAGTCCGTCGTTACCCGTGCCGCACAGGAGTGCGGCGCTCCAGGGGCCAAGGGGTCTCGGGCGGGTAATGTAAAAGGCTGGCGGTCCAAACGATGATCAAAGCGCATTTGCAACCTGCTTTCAAGGTGGCACACCTTGCCGCCGGAGGCATGTTTTGGTTTTTTTGCAATCTGACTGAATAAGGAGGCTCGGCCCATGCAGGTCCATGCATCAAATGAATCGGTATATCCTTCGACCATGGGCGGTCTGGCCGTGGAGGAAGGGTACGTCACGGGCCTCATCGGTCGGATTACCTCCCTTGAAGCGTCGTTTTACCGTGAACGCTGGCAGCTTGGTCGGCGTTTCGAAGGGGTGATTGCCACCGGGCTTTCCGAATTTTTCAATCGGTATGAGGCCGGGGTGGACGCTTTTTTCCGGGTGATGCAGTATACAGAGAGTCCGGGCTGCCCCATGCCTCTCTGTGATACCGTCATGGGCTCCCTTGCCGTGGACCGTTCGGGCCGAGAAAAGCCCGGTGAGGTGGCGCTCCGCTGGTTTTTCCTTCACCCGTCCCTGCACGGGCACGGCCTTGGAAAGACCCTGATGGCAAGGGCCGTGGGGTTTGCCAGGGAGACCGGCGCCCGTGAGATGGTGGTGGAGACCTTTGAAGGCCTTGAAGCTGCCTGCGCAATTTACGAGTCGTCCGGGTTTGTCCTTGAGTCGAGGTGGGAGGGTGTCCAGTGGGGGCGGCCCCTGCCCGAGAGACGGTATCGGCTGGTGTTGTAATGCCAGTCATTGGGCCGGGCCCGGTTGCATGTTAACGTTTGATATGATTTTAGCGCCCCGTTTCGGAGCGTTTGAATATAATCCTTAATATAGATCGTACAAAAACACAGGAGCACCCTATGCTGTTGAACATATCCAAAGAAGAATACCGCCTGCTGGTGGAGATGATCCAGGTGGCCGATTACGTGATGCACTCCCACGAGCTTGAGCCCTCGGAAGAGACTGCGGATTACCGCGAGCTGCGCAAGAAGATCTTCTCCCATTACAAAAAGATGGGCCTGGAGTCCCTTTTTACCTTCAGCGAGAAGCACAACGATTACATTGAGACCGAAGACTCCCTGGCCGAGAGCCGTCACATGGCCATCATGGAAAACTTCGTGGAAAACGAGTTCTGGGCACAGCTTTCCCAGCGCCTGGGCATGCGTGATCTTTTTGAGGAAGAGGAAGACGAAGAGAAGCTCAAGGAGATGGGCTCAGAGGTCCTCATGGAGAAACTCGGGGAGATGAGCGCCAAATACGACACCGAGTTCGAGGCCCACGGCCTGGAGCGCATCGTTATCAAAGAGGATTGATCGAAAGAGTCGTTCGGTTAAAGACACAGCCGGATAACCAGGGCTCTTGGTTATCCGGTCTGCTGGTGTGGTTCCACCTTGCAAAGGATTCTTCATGAAACAACCAACGATGGTGGCTGTGATTCTGATGGCGTCTCTCCTGCTTGCCCCGGGCTGCGTCAACCATGTGATTCATACCCACGAAAGCGTCTCCCGGGATACCACCTGGATCCGTGTGGAAGAGGCAAAAAAACCTTTTGTGGTGAGCGATATCGTGGGGGGCGAGCACATCACACGGTACCGCATCCTGGGTTTTGAAGGGGAGAGGTATCTCATCACCGGCCGAGGAGAAGATCTCTACATGAGCGTTGATCCCGGCACCTCCGCCAGGCTGACCTCAACCCGGGACGACGACACCTGCATCGTTGAGGTTCTCTCCCTGGACGCCCTGATCACCATCGAACTCTCCGCCCACCCCGTGAGCGACTACACCCTTGAGATACACAGGATAGAGGGAGGGGACATGTCCCCTTGATAGGTATGGCCCGTGGGGCCTCGGCCTATCACCTATCACCTATCACCTATCACCTATCACCTGTTTTTCCTGCTTTTCCATCCCCATCACCTCCACCTGCCAATTCTCTCCCTTATACGTCATCTTCAGCTTACCCGTTCCTTCATTGGTCATGCCGCAGGCTTCGTAGCATGTTTTTGCTGCGGTGTTGAAGTTGAAGACGTAGAGCTGCATGCGGCGAAATCCTTTGGTTTCAAACCCCCGCTTCAGGGCTGCCCGGACCATGGCCGAGCCCGTTCCCCGGCCCCGGCTTTGGGGGGAAACCATGATGAGGCTGAGGTGGCCGGTGCGGCCCAGGCTGTCGATGCGCTTCAGGCTGAAGACCCCCACCATGTCCCCGGAATCTTGGTCTGTGGCCTTCATGAACTCCCGGTGGGGGGTGTCTGTGCGGCAGATGCTCAGGAAATCTTCGAAGTCATTCCGGGTCAGGGGGTAGGGGAAGGTGTTGGCCGACCAGACGGCCTGTGTCCGTTCATCGGTGATCCAGGAGGCCAGGGTGGTGTAATCTTCCGGCTCGAACGGGGCCAGTTCCAGGTGCTGCGGAGGCATTTCGGTTCTCCTTAAAAATAGAAGGGAATGGTAAACCCTATGGCATATATCCAGCTGTCGAGTTCGCTGCCCTTGCTTGTGACGTTGTATCGCGCCGAGAGGGTGAGCAGGCCGGAGCCCGGGATCCTTATGTGGAGGCCCACCTCCGGGTAGATGGAGGCCAGGGTATCTGAGATGGACGTTTTTGTTTCACCCTCTTCGTCCACGTCACCGTCCATGTTGTTGTCGATCTCATCGTCTTCGGCTTCCTCTTCCTCCTGGGTAAACCCGAGAAAGCTTCCCACGCCGATGAAGGGGGTGACGGAAGACTCAAAGGGGTTGTGCCGATGAAAGCGAGCTCCGAGGGTGAACCCTACAAAATAGTCGTCAAAGGAGGAGGAGCCGAAGGTTGCGATCCCGGCAAGGAAGGCTGTGTGATCTCCGTAAAGGGAGAGTCCGCCGCCGCCTCCGCCAAAGCTTGGGTTGCGGTTTCCCGCGAGTTCCACAAAGGCTGTGTTGGGTTCGTCGGATTCCATGGCAACGCTGCGCTGTGTTGCGGGGGGCAGCGTGATTCCCAACAACAGAACAAGGGCAAGGCTGTAAAAACGGGATCTGTTCATGCAAACCTTCCTGTGATGTGTGGGGATATCTTTTTCGGGAAACGCAGGTTATCTTTACCACGGCTGAGCCAGCCGGAGAACCATAAAGATAAAGAGGTGAGGGGGGTAAAACAAAAAAAGCCCATGCAGGTGAATGCAAGGGCTTTTGTTTTTTATCTGGTGCCGAAGGGGAGACTCGAACTCCCACGAGATTGCTCTCACTAGTCCCTGAAACTAGCGCGTCTACCAATTCCACCACTTCGGCGATTTGTGAGAAGACTTATAGCAGCGCTTTGCCCGTGGATCAAGGCTTTTCATGGGTTTTTCGTATTTTTCTGACACCCGGAAAAGGGGTGGTTCGGGGAACATGTGCTATGGCGGATACTTCCGTCTGCGGTGCCCCTTTTTTGAGCCTTGATTCCGGGTTTCGGGCGCTAAAAAACAAAAAAGCCCCTGCATGATCATGCAAGGGCTTTTACTTTTTAACTGGTGCCGAAGGGGAGACTCGAACTCCCACGAGATTGCTCTCACTAGTCCCTGAAACTAGCGCGTCTACCAATTCCACCACTTCGGCGATTTGTGAAAAGACTTATAGCAGCGCTTTGCCCGTGGATCAAGGCTTTTCATGGGTTTTACATATTTTTTTGACACCCGGAAAAGGGACGGTCCGGGAACGTGTGAAATGGCGGATACTTCCGGCTTCGGGTGTCTCTTATTGGGTCTTGATTCCGGGTTTCGAGCGCTCAAAACAAAAAAGCCCCGGCACGATCATGCAAGGGCTTTTGCTTTTTAACTGGTGCCGAAGGGGAGACTCGAACTCCCACGAGATTGCTCTCACTAGTCCCTGAAACTAGCGCGTCTACCAATTCCACCACTTCGGCGATTTGTGAAAAGACTTATAGCAGCGCTTTGCCCGCCAATCAAGGCTTTTCACGTTTTTTTGTCATTTAAATTGTCAGGCAAAAAAGGGATTCCAAGGGGATGATGGAGATGGATAACGAATTTCATGGGATAGGCGCCTGCATCCTGCCGGGGGGCGGTGGAACCATGGGGTCAAAAAATGCAGGGTTCCTGAAAAAGGGCTCGCCACCGGGCTTCGGTGGGTGTATTTCCAAGGGCGTTGGCACCAATGACGAACTTTATAATGAGGATATTCCGTTTTGAATATAGATACCATACAGGCAAAGCTTAGACATTTTGCCCAAGAGCGTGACTGGGAGCAGTTCCATTCCCCCAAAAACATCGCCATGGCCCTGAACGTGGAGGCCGGAGAGCTCCTCGAGCATTTCCAGTGGTTGACCCAGCAGGCCTCCTTTGACCTGGAGCCCGACAAAAAAGAGGCGGTGGCCCAGGAGATCGCCGACGTCCAGGTCTACCTCTGCCGACTGGCCGACCTGTTGAAGATCGACATTGAAGGGGCCGTGGAGCGCAAGATGGCACTCAACGAGGCCAAATACCCGGCAGACATGGTTCGGGGGAAGGCGAAAAAATACACGGAATACAGGTGATCCATCTGTAGCCAGGGCCCTTTCCATGGGGCCCGCCCGGCAAAACGCCCCTTTCACATGCGTGGAAGGGGCGTTTTGGGTTCAGGCTCCCGGTAAGGCAGGGTCGGGCTCGCTACAGTTTTTCAGGGGCGAGGTTACCGGCATACTTCTCTTTGTCCTTGAGGCTGACGTCGGGCTCTGAAGGAAGCCCGAAGAGGGGGATCAGACGGTCGAGGCCTGTGAGGGTCAGGATCAGGATGGAACCCACGGCGATCATGGCCATGAAGTTGAACTTGATGATGTCCATGGGAACGAAGGTGTGCAGGGGGTACACGGCCGTTGCAATGCCCACGTAGAACCCGACATAGACATGCCAGGGAATGAGCTGGGACCCGAAGACACCCAGGGCGTCGCCGAAGGTGGCGTTCCGCAGGCGCAGTTTGTACATCTCTTCTTCCGGTGCTTCCACGTTTTCGTCGGTGAGGTTTCGGATGATGGGACCGATGGTGACGATCTGGGCCATCTCGTCGGCCAGGGCTGCGTTGCCCAGGATGGAGAGGACACCGTTGTAGAAGAGGAGCTGGCGCACGCTGCCCGCAAGGGTGGTGATGAGCCTGGAGACGGGCTCGAAGGCATGCATTTTGCCCATGATGCCGCCGAAGGCACCCACCCACATCATCATGACGATGACCCAGGACCCGGCCCCTTCAAAGCCGCTGTACATAAGGTCGAGGTAGCTCTGGATGGACTCCACGGTACCGGCCACAAGGCCGAAGAGCAGGGAAGAGATCAGGCCGATGCCCAGGCAGACCAGGGTGGGAAGGCCCATGATGGCCACCACCAGGACGAGAAGAAGGGGGATGCACATGTAAAGGGGCACACCGTTTTGTACCTGCTCAAGCAGGGTCACGGCGGAGGCTCGCTTCTCGGCCAGGGCGCTCCAGACCGTGTCGGGAATCTGGCTGATGGCCTCGGTGGCGTTGCCCACTTCACTGGGCAGGCCCATCATGGCGCTGACCATATAAAAGACCACGGCCGTGGCCATGAGGCAGAGCACGGACCAGATGCCCTGGTGGCGGATCCGGTCGATGACCTCCACCTTCTGGATACCGGAGCTCACCACGGTGGTGTCCGAGATGAGGCCGATGTTGTCGCCGAAGCAGGCGCCACCGGCGATGGCTGCGGTGGTGAGGACGATGTCGCCGCCCACGATGTGGTTGAGCCAGAGGAACACCGGCGCGCACGCGGCAAAGGTTCCCCAGGAGGTGCCTGTGGCCACGGAGAGGATGGCGGTGACCACCAGCCCGGTGACGGCAACGGTCTTGGCGGTGAGGCCGAGGTTGAGGGAAATGGTGATGATGGATGCGCCGACACCCGTTGCCATGAAGGCCTCTGCCATGGCATAGGCGAGCATGAGGATAAAAAAGACAAGCTGCATCTCTTTGACGTTGTCGATGGCGGCGTCGACAATTTTCTGGAACTTCATCTTTTCTGTAACAAAGGCCACGATGGCTGCGTAAATGGTCGCAAGGGGGGCTGCGAGCAATGCGTCAAAGCCTGATATCATCAGGCCTGCCATGACAAAAACAGGACTTAATTTCAACAAACCGGAAAACATAAATCTCATCCTTACCTGTGCTTGGAGTTTTTTGTTTCTGCCGAACCTCGTTGTCCGGCGTGTTTGTCACTTCATGTTCAGGTTCGTGGTGTTGTTGTTTCAAGGGAGACCCTTGCAAAACGACTGCGTCAGACGGGGCGGTCTTTCATTTTTTTACCTTCTTCTCCTTCTCTTTCCTTTGGGTGGTTGGGGGGGGCTATCGTCTCATTTCACGGCACGTTCGGCCTGAAATGGATTGACCATCCGTGGGAGCTGCCGCTTCAGCGCAGAGAAACAGACCAGATGTATTGGGCAGCGTTGTGTCCTGTGTTTTGTCAAAGAGCGGGGTGATGCATTGTTCTTTTGCTATCCGTTCAGCCCGAGGATCTGTCGGGCCTGGTCCACGGTGGCTGCCGGGCGATCGTATTCCCGGGCGATTCTCACCACGCGTTCCACGAGCTGGGCGTTGGAGACGGCAAGCTCGCCTTTGCGGTAATAGATGTTGTCCTCGATGCCCACGCGCACATGGCCGCCCATGGCGATGCTGTGCATGGCCATGGGAAGCTGGCCGCGTCCTAAGCCCGCAACGGCCCAGGTCTGGCCCTCTTGGAGGCGGTCCACCAGCATCACGAGGTTGGAGATGGTGGCTGCCATGCCCCCCGGGACCCCCAGGACAAAATCCATGTGGTGCCTTTCCGGGACCAGGCCTTTTCTGACCATGCGCGTGACGGTTTCGAGTTGACCGAAGTCAAACACCTCCAGTTCGGCCATGACGTCGTTGTCGGTGATGGCCCTGGCAATGGTGGTGATGGTCTCCTCGGTGTTTTCGTAGATCTCGGAGCCGAAGTTCATGGTGCCCATGGACAGGGTGGCCATGTCAGGCTTTAAGGACACCGGATCGCAGCGCAGCTCAACGGGGGTGCCCACGGCACCGCCGGTGGAGTACTGCAGGATGCAGTCGCAGCGGTTGCGGATCTTTTCGGTGACAGCTTCAAACACGTCGACGCGCTGGGTGGGAAGCCCGTTTTCATCGCGTACGTGGAGGTGGATGATGCTGGCACCGGCGGCTACCGCCTTTTCTGCGGCCTCCGCAATCTCGTCGGGGGTCAGGGGCAGGTTGGGGTAGGTGTCCCGGGTAAGCTCCGCTCCCACAATGGCTACCGAGATGATCAGGGGCGTGTTACTCATGGCGAATCCTCTGGGCTTCTTTGGGGGTGACACAGGTGCCGCTTGCCCTGCACACAAGAACAGGCTCGGCAAGCAGCTCCGCTGCGGTCTCTCCGTGTTCGGGGGTGGGGGCGATGACCTTCCAGGCTTCGAATTCCATGCGCCTGCTGGTGCCCCCCACCTTGACGATGCGGCCCTTGGCCTCGATGTAATCCCCAGCCCGCACCGGGGCGAGGAACTCCACGCTGTCGTAGGCGCGGAAGAGCCCCTCGTCGCCGTCGTACTTGATGAGCAGCTCTGTTGCCACGTCTCCGAAGAGATTGAGCATGCGCGCTCCGTCCACAAGCGACCCCGCGTAATGTGCGTCGTGTGCGCTTATTCTGATTCGGATCAGTGATTCTACCAGTGTGTTCATGTTGTCTCCTGAATTAACGTCGTCATCGCAATAGATGAACCGGGTGTGTTTCGTGCATCTGATTTTTTCTGCTTTCACGAAGCATTAGCTTCTGCCTTTGCGTTTCACCAGCTGGGTGGCGATGTAGGATCCCACGTGGGAGGGCACGGTGCCCGGACCGAAGCCCGCGTCGTAGCCCAGTTCCACGGCCAGGTCGTTGGTGACCCGGGGGCCCCCTGCCAGCAGGACAAACCGGTCCCGCATGTTCTCCGCTTCGAGAAGCTCGATCATCTCGGTGAAGTTCCGGATGTGGGCGTCCTTCTGGGTGACGGTCTGGCTGACGAGGATGGCGTCGGCGTCCATCTCAACGGCTTTTTTGAGGAGCTCTTCGCAGGGGACCTGGGCTCCTAAGTTGCAGGCGTCCATCTCCGGGTAACGTTCCAGGCCGTAGTCCTGGTTGTAGCCCTTCATATTCATGATGGCGTCGATGCCCACGGTGTGGGCATCGGTGCCGATGGAAGCCCCCACCACGGCCACTTTGCGGTTGAGGCTGGTTTTGATGAGGTTGTTGATCTCGTAGAAATCCAGGCGCTCCACCTTGGCCTCGGAGGCGTGGACCTGGGAGAAGTCCAGCTCGGGCTGGGCCTTGCCGAAGATCACGAAATAGGTAAAGCCCTCGGCTATCTCCTTGGAAAAGGAGACGGAGACATCGGTGAGACCGAGTTTTCCGGCGTAGAGCTCCGCGGCTTTTTTGGCCCGGGCCCCGTCTTTGACCGGAAGGGTGAAGGCCAGCTGGACAATGCCGTCGTTCAGTGTGTCGCCATAGGGCTTGATCATCTCCTTACTCATTGATGACTCCTTCTTTCTCAAGCTGTTCCAGGATGGGGTTCTTGTAGGAGGGACCCTTGGCAAAGACCCCTTCAAGCCCTTTTCCGCCGTCGTCGGCACGTTTGATGTCGGCAAACCGGCCTTCGTTGATGGCAACGGTGAGGCCCTTCTGGCACACCTCGGTGAGGAAGTGCTCCACCTGGTCGAGGACCTCCTGGGCCCGCCTGGCGATGATGCCGTCTTTTTTGAACTCGATTTCGTCCCCCAGGCCCCGGGCGTTGTTGAAGACGTAGTTGATGGAGTCGATGGCCTGGTAGCGGTCCTGCAGGAGCGGTGTGTGGATGGCCTCGGTGAGGATGCCCGCCAGGTGGATGCCCTGGCCGGTGGTGACCGAGGCCAGGTTGAACATGGTGTCCATGCAGTGGGAGAAGAAGATGTCGGTGCTCTTGTACTTGGTGGGCGGCATGTACTTTAAAGGTGCGTTGGGAAAGAGCTGCCGCGCGATCTGGGCGTGGGCCAGCTCATAGAGAAAGCCGTTTTCAATGGAAGGGTTGATCTCAAAGGCATGTCCCAACCCCAGCAGGTCGTCGGTCAAAAGGGAATTCTTGCCCATGGCCTCGTTGATGAGCTGGGAGGCGGTGACGGTGTAGGCGTTCTCCACGGCATCGGAGGTGGTGAGGTAGTTGTCCTCGCCGGTGTTGATGATGATCTTGGCCCGGGAGCAGATGAGCCGCGAGAAGTGCTGGTCGATGAAGGTACGCTTTAAGTTGATGTCCCGAAAGAGGATGCCGTACATGGAGTCGTTCAAGAGCATGTCGAGGTCTTCCATGGCTGCGCAGGCGGCGATCTCGGCCATGCATAGGCCCGAGGCGTAGTTCACCAGGCGGATGTAGCGGTCGTTCTCTTGGCAGGCCTCGTCCAGGGCTTCGCGCATGATCTTGAAGTTGGCCTGGGTGGCAAAGGTGCCGCCGAACCCTTCGGTGGTGGGGCCGTACGGCACGTAGTCCAGAAGGGACTGGGCCGTGGAGCGGATCACCGCGATGATGTCGGCGCCTGAGCCCGCAGCTGCCTTGGCCTGGAGGCGGTCTTCGTAGATGTTGCCCGTGGCCACGATAAGGTACTTCCAGGGCTGGGGCCCCTCGGGGTATTTCTTCAGCTTTTCGGCCTTGGCCCTGCGGGTGGCATCCAGGCGGCTGATGGCGGCGGCGCAGAGCTGCTTCTCTTTAAGGGCCACCTCGTCCTGGGAGAACCGGGTGAGGTTCCCGAAGTCGATGCGGCCCTGTTCGATGAGCTCGGCGGTGGTGACCGGATCCCGGCCGGAGTCCAGGACGGCGGCTGCAAAGTGACCGGAGACGCCGTCGTCAAGGCGGCCCTTTTCCTGGAGGATCTCCACCAGCCGGTTGGGAAGGGGCGTGCCCTCTTCGTTGACGCCGTCCACGCCGTACAACCTCAGCACGGCACGTTCAACAGAGACCGAGGAGTAGCGGTCGATCATGGATTGGACCTGATCGGCAATGGTTTTTGCCTTGGACTTCAGTCGGTCGATCTGCTCGTGATTTAAATCAATTGTTGCCATAGTGCATATCCTGATTCATGGGTCCGCCGGAGAGGTGCGTGTGTGACATCCCCGGCTTCGGGTTATTTCGTGCCTTCAACCGTTTCCCTGATGCGCGCCTTGATGCTTTCGGGCAGGGGAAAGCAGAGGGCAAGCTCCAGGGGCTTGCGGTTGGCGCGCACCGCAGACGCGGCATGTTCAGACGAGATGTGCTCCAGCCTGTAGGGCATCAGGGACGCCAGGTTGGAGAGATCCATGGCTTGCCCTGCCTCATCTGCAAACTCCACGTCGAGCATGCGGAAAAGACGGGGGGTGTTCATCTCCAGCACCCTGGGGTAGTGGGTGGTGCAGAAGAAGATCAAGGGGCGCTTGCCGTAATTGTCGATGAAGATGCGGGAGAGCTCCGCACCGTTTACCGGGTCGGTGGAGAGAAAGAGCTCATCGGCCAGGATAAAGGCTCCCTCTTCGGGCTCCCGGGCGAAGAACTGGAGCTCTTCCCCGAAGGAGGAGAGGTCCTTGCCCATGTCCCCGGACGATTTGAGGAGCAGCCGCACCGACTCCGGGTAGTGTAGGGTGATGGCATCAGCCGGTACCGGAAGGCCCGTGCGGATGGCGGTGAGCAGGAAGTAGAGAGTCTTGAGGACCGTGGTCTTGCCGCTCATGTTGGCTCCGTAGAGCACATTGGAGCCCGGAGCCAGATCGATGGAGAGGGGAACGCAGCCCCTGCCTTTCTTTAGGGCAAGGGCAAAGGAGAGCCCCTCTTCAAGGTGAAACCGGCACCCGTCCACAAATTTGGGGAAGGCAAGCCCCTCCCGCTGCTTTACAAACACGAGGGTGTAGAGAAGGCAGCGTTTTTTCCGTTCTTCGTACAGGGTGTAAAACGCGTTGAAAAAAGGGACCATCTCAACGTTGATCTCCGCCAGAAGACCTTCGGTGCAGACTTCCAGCTCTGCGGTGAGGGCCTCTTTGGCCGCGACTTTTTCCAAGAGGGAGGCCCCGGGGCGATGGTCCAGGCGGAGGGTCTCCCCGGTTTCGGTGACCTGCAGAAGCGGGCAGCTCAGGGCCTTTTCAAGGAGCGGATCGCTCCCTTCAATCTCCCGGGGAAAGGGGTAGATCATGCGAAGGCCCATGGCCTTTTCCACCGCCTCTTCGTGGGCGATGATCTCTTCGGTCAGGCTTTTTTCAACCTCTTCCAGTTTTTTTCTGATTCGTGCCGTGGCCTCGTTGACGGAAAGGGCTGCGCCTTCCCGCTCCGTATGGCGGGAGAGGACCTCGCGCATGCCATTCAAGGCCCCGTGGGATTCCAACGCCGTGGGCAGGGTGTGCTCAAGGGCGGTGAGCTCTGCCGTGACGGAGAGGAACCTGTTCAACTCAAAGAGATGGAACTGCTGGAGGCCCGCCCCCTCAAAATGGGGGAGCAGAGACTCCAGGCGGGGAAGCCTTGCGCTTATCTTGATGAGTTCGGAAAGGGTCTCCGGGGAGAAGGCTGACTCGATCCTTCCGAGGGCCTCAAAGTGCGCCGCCCCTTCTGTTTTTCCCATGGGCTCCAGGATGGTTGCAGGGATCAGGGGCAGGCCCAGATCGAAGAGGGCAAGGTAGGCGTCAAAGGCCAGCTCCTCGTTAAGAGCGCGGGGTATGAGGTCCTGTCTAAATTCCAATGCCATGGGTACCGTCCCTGAAGAGGTTGTAAACTTCTGCGTTAGCCGGAAGCAGGCTGCGATCAAAGGGGGCCTCTTCCCGGATGAAGATCCGCTTGACCTTCACCGTGTGAAGGAGGCGAACTTCCGGCTTGAAGAGAAGGGCTTTTCTCGGGCCTGCGGAGACGTTCTGGTAGAGGGTCATGTTGTCGAGGACCAGGGTGAGCCCCTTAAGGGGCGCCAGGTACTCGGCCAGGGTCAGGGTGAGGGCGCCGTTTAAGTAGAGCACGGCAGGCCGCGTCCCCAGCTTGCCCAGTTTGTCGTGGAGGGCTTTGTCCGCAAAGGGCATAAGCTCTCCGTGATGAATGACCGAGCCGTCTTCATCAAAAAGAATGGCGCGGGTGGATTCTTCTTTCTCTTCGTCTATCATCCGGGCCACGTTGCCGCTGCAGCCCTGGAAGGAGAGAGCGGAGAGAAAGGCCTCGGCCTTGCGCCTCTGGGGCTCCCTCTTGGAAAAAAGCACCGAGAAGTAAAAGGCGTCGCAGAGCTCGGGGCTCGCCAGGAACTGCCGGTCGATGGAACCGTCCACAAGGAGGATGGACTCCGAAGGGATGAGTCTTGCGAGTTCACCTTTTAATAGGGACAGCTCCGTTCCAGTGTTGGGTCCTTCCAGAAGGATGTCAAAGGCCAGGGTGCACCGACCCAGCACCAGGGGCTTTGCAAAACGCGGTGGCACAAAGGTGGCCCAGGTGTCGTATTTGCCGGTGTGGCCGGTGAGGTGCTCTCCGGCCGTCACGAAAAAAGAACCGGGCATCACCCGGATACCGGGCTTGATCCCCCCGTCGAATTCATCGGTGGTCTCGCCGTTGATGCCGATGGAGGTGAGGAGCAGGGTCTGCCCCCTGCGCACCCGTTCGGCATACACGGCGTTGAAAGCCGTGGTCTTTCCGGCGTTTTTATCGGTTCCGATGAAACAGTACGTTTTCATGAAGGGACGATGCCTCCGGCGGCCAGGGGATGATCCCCTAGACCCCAGGTTGCGCTTACTCTTGCCCCTCGTTCCTCGGGGCAAGAGCAAGCGCGAAGTTAATCGCTGAAACAATCAAAATCCTGTTTGGCAACCTTTTTAAAAGGTTGGCCCCCGGCAGGGCCGCCGGAGGCGTTTTTTTAACGATCAGTCCCGTTTGCGGCGTTGGAGGTTGGCGGGCTCCAGGTAGAGTTTCTCGCCTGAGAGGAGCTTGGCCACGCCGTCCAGGGGTTTGTACTGCTTCTCGTTTTCCTTGCAGATGTTGCAGCGCCCGCAGTTAGAGAAGACCTCTTCGGGCTGGGTGTAGGTGGTGATGACCCCTTCGTAGTTCCGCAGGGCAAAGCGCCGGTCGGACTGGGAGAGCAGGTAGTTGGGCATCACAGGGATCTTGCCGCCGCCCCCGGGGGCATCCACAACAAAGGTGGGCACCGCCATGCCGGATGTGTGGCCGCGCAGGTTTTCGATGATCTCCATGCCCTTGGTGATGGAGGTGCGGAAGTGGGAAATGCCCATGGAGAGATCGCATTGGTAGATGTAGTAGGGCTTTACGCGGATGCGAAGCAGCTCGTGCATGAGTTTTTTCATGATGTTGGGGCAGTCGTTGACGTCCCTTAAGAGCACGGTCTGGTTGCCCATCTGGATCCCGGCGTTGGCCAGGCGCTCACAGGCCTCCTTGGAGTCTGCGGTGATCTCGTCCGGGTGGTTGAAGTGGGTGTTCACGTAGAGGGGGTGGTACTTTTTCAGCATGTTGCACAGGTCGTCGGTGATGCGCTGGGGCATGACCACCGGGGTGCGGGATCCGATGCGGATGATCTCCACGTGGTCGATGGCGCGGACCTTTTTAAGGACGTATTCCAGGGAGTCGTCCGTGAGGGTAAAGGGATCCCCGCCGGAGATGAGCACGTCACGAACCTCTTTGTGCTCGCGGATGTAGTCGATGCATTTGTCGATGGAGGCTCGGGAGAGGTGGGTGTCGTGGTCGCCCACCATGCGGCGCCGGGTGCAGTGGCGGCAGTTCATGGAGCAGATGTGGGTGACCAGCAGCAGCACGCGGTCGGGGTAGCGGTGGGTGAGGCCGGGAACCGGGGAGTCCACATCTTCGTGCAGGGGGTCGTCCTGGTCATCGGGGGCCACGTGGAGTTCGTTGATGGAGGGGACGGCCTGAAGGCGGATGACGCCGCGGTGGTAGTCCTTCTCCATGATGGAGGCATAGTAGGGGGTGATGGCCATGGTGAATTTTTCAAGGCACTTTTCGAGATCCTGCTCCATGGATTTGTCGATGGGCATGATCTTTTTCAGGGTGGGGATGTCGGTGACAACGTTTCGTAGCTGCCACTTCCAGTTGGTCCAATCCTCTTCGGGAACGTCCTTGTAAAGTTCGATTTCCCTGTAGTCGTGACGCTTGTACTCTTTCATGCGGTGAAAACCCTCTTGTGTGCTGTTGAGCTGACAGTGACGATTCTATGCCGACGCCGGAGGGGAGTGCGTGAGGGAGAAGGAGAGTGGGAGGAGAAGCAGCAGGAAGAAGAGCGGGTCCCTTGGCGTGTTTTAATTTGTCTTATACGTAAAGCTTTTCGTACATCTCTCTGATATCGCTTGATTCTCTAACGACATTCAAGGCGATCTCAGCGTGGCCTGCGGTGTAGCCGTTGCCAATGATCATGTCCACGTCTTTGCCGATGCCTTCGGCGCCGAGGGCGGCCTTGGTAAAGGAGGTGGCCATGCTGAAAAAGTAGACCACGCCCTTGTCCCGGCACATCATGATGGAGGCCAGTTCGGTGTTTTCTATGTTGACGCAGTTGATGATGACGTCGGCCAGTTTGCCGTCGGTGAGGGTGCTGATGGTGTCGTAGCAGGTGAGGGCGTCCGAGGCGTCGAGTTTGACGACGTCGTCGCAGATGCCCAGGGCTTCAAGTGAGGCCACCCCTGCATCGGAGTATTCCACACCGATGATACGGCCGGTGACGCCTGCACGGCGCTTGGCTTCCCAGGCGCAGAGGATGCCGGATTTTCCGCCGGCACCGATGATGACGGTGGTGTCGCCCTGCTTGACGAGGCGGGCGGTCTGGGCGGGGGCGCCGCAGACATCGAGAACGGCCAGGGCCAGGGTCTCGGGCATGTCTTCGGGTAGCTTGGCGTAGAGGGAGTTTTCAAAGAGGACGGCCTTGGCCTTTACCTTGACCTGGTCGGTCTCTTTCTTCACCTCCAGGATCTCCTCGATGGCAAGGGGCGTCAGGGACAGGGAGACGAGGCTGACAATGCGGTCTCCTTCTTTAAGGGGGCAGGTCTCTTTGAGCTTTCCTCCGACGGCCTGGACAGTGCCGATGAGCATGCCGCCGGAGCCGGTGACGGGGTTGTGCATCTTGCCTCGATCACCCACGATTTCAAGGATTTTTGCCTTGATCTTGTCGTCGTCGGCCCCCACCTCGGTTTTGATCTGGGTAAAGCTGGCAGAGTCGATGTTGAGGAACTGGACGTCGATGAGGAGTTCGTTGTCCCAGATGCGGTTTAAATTGTTGTCGATTTTCCGGGCGGGCTGGGGAAGGACACCCTTGGGTTCCACCACCCTGTGGGCGCCGAAGGGGTTGCCGTTCTTGATCACTTCCAAAGACATGGTAACACACTCCTTACATTATTGAATAGCTGCGGTATGGTCCCCAGAATATGGGGTACGACAGTTTGAGCCGGTGTCGGTGGCCGCTCAGTTGGCCACATTGCCGCAGACCCCGTGAAAAAAGAGGTCCACATAGCTGTCGGCAATCTCCTTGATGGAGAGGGGGCCTTCCGGGTTGTACCAGTATGAGATGCCGGTACACATCTGGAGCAGGGCCCGGGAGGAGATGGTGACGTTGTCCATGGCCAGCTCCCCCTTATCTATTCCTTCCTGAAGCATATCTTTGTACAGCCGCTCGTAGCGGTCTCGCATTTTGACGATTTTCTTGTAGTTGGGGACTTCCAGGCTGCGGAGCTCGGCATCTGCCACGTAGGTCTCGTCGGAATCCACGGTGTGGTATTCCACGTGAACGCGGATGGCTTTGCGCAGCTTGGCAAGGGGGCTCTCCACACCTTCGATCTCACTGGAGACTTTGGTGATGAGGTTGGTCATGGTGTACTCCATGATCATGAAGAGGATCTCTTGCTTGGAATTGAAGTGGTGGTAGATGCTGCCGCCCTTGACGCCGGCACGCTTGGCCAGTTCCCGGAGGGTGGAACCGCTGTAGCCTTTTTCTCGGAAGAGATGGGCGGCTTCGCGGAAGATGATGGTCTTGCGTGTGGAGATGGTCGTGGTGCTCATGGCCGGCGATCCTTGTTCTTCTGGTTGCAGATCATACGGGCGGCGAGTTGCCGATACAAAACCTAACGTTTGTTAGGTTAGTTTCATGGATCGGCCAAAGTCAAGGAAAAAAGAGCAGGGAATTACGAAATATATTATTGCTCGAAAAATGGTTGTTTTGGCATGTTTTTAGCTTGTGATTACACAGTTTTTACGACCGTTTAAAATGATGGCCTGGCGTGGCCTTGTCTTGAACGGGTTAGGTCGGGATTGGGATCTTGCGAAGTATAGCTCGTAACTACTGTGTTGTTTCTTCTGTGACGCTATGGCTCTATCATTTTAAGACTCTTGACAATATTGTTGTGGCGAGATTATATATCCATCTACCTAACGCTTGTTAGGTAAACGTGGCAGGCCATGTGCGGGGTATCCCCGGTGGTTTTGCCCGGGATCTTCTATCGGTTTTCAAGGAGATCCGAAATCCGTTTGATGCAGCCCTGATCACGAAACCATCCTTCTCAAGCCCGGCAGGCTCCCAAGGGTGACAGCCGGCATGTTCCTGGGTTTCCGGGGCGTATACCATGACGCGGTCGCGACTATTAAGGATTTGGCAGGATGAACAAAATCACGACAATGAAGGACGCTGTGGCGCGGATCGAAAGCGGGATGACCGTAATGATCGGCGGGTTTATGACGGTGGGCACCCCCGAAGCTCTGGTGGATGCCGTTGTCGAAAAAGGGGTGACGGACCTCACCGTGGTCTGCAACGATGCCGGGGTCCCGGGCAAAGGTGCCGGAAAGCTGATCCGAAACGACATGGCTTCCTGTTTTTATGCGTCCCATGTGGGGCTCAATCCCGAGTTCGGCAAGCTGATGTCCGAGGAGAAAATCGACGCGGTCCTGGTTCCCCAGGGCACCCTGGCCGAACGGATCCGTGCCGCAGGCGTGGGGCTCGGCGGAATCCTTACCCCCACCGGGGTGGGAACCCACGTGGAAGAGGGCAAAGAAAAGATCACCGTGGACGGCCGCGAATTTCTCCTGGAGCCGCCCATCAAGGGAGATGTGGCCCTCATCAAGGCATTTAAAGCGGACAGGCAGGGCAACCTTGTGTTCCGCAAATCGGCCCAGAACTTCAACCCGCTCATGGCCATGGCCTGTGATTATGTGATTGTGGAAGCGGAATTCCTGGAGGACGTGGGGGCCATTGACCCGGACCACGTGATGCTGCCGGGTATTTTTGTCGACGCAGTGGTAGGAGGGTAGACAACATGGCAGAGAAAATCAGCAAGCGCGAGATGATCGTCAAGCGAATCGCAAGGGAGTTCAAGGACGGCGACGTGGTGAACCTGGGCATCGGCATGCCCACCATGGTGGCCGACCACGTCCCCGCCGATGTGGAGATTTTTCTCCAGTCCGAAAACGGTTTCATCGGCATGGGCCCCTGTCCGCCCGAAGGCCAGGAGGATCCCGACCTCATCAACGCCGGGAACAAGCCGGTGACCATCAAGCAGGGCGGCTGCTTTTTCGACAGCGCCACCTCCTTCGGCATCATCCGCGGCGGCCACGTGGACGCCACGGTCCTGGGAACCCTTGAGGTGGACCAGGAGGGCAACATCGCCAACTACATCATCCCCGGCAAGATGGTTCCGGGCATGGGGGGCGCCATGGACCTCTGCACCGGTGCCAAGCGCGTGATCATTGCCACCGACCATGTGAACAAAAACGGATCGTCCAAGATCCTCAAGCGCTGCACCCTTCCACTCACCGCAGTGGGCCAGGCAAACCTTATCGTTACGGACATGGCAGTGATGGAGGTGACCGATGCGGGGCTGGTCCTGAAAGAGGTTGCCCCGGGCCTCACCGTAGACGACGTGGTGGCACACACCGATGCCGACCTGATCATCCCCGATGAGGTGCCCGTCATGCAGGTGTGTTGACCCGGATCGCTCAGAAAGAATGCGTCCGACCTCCATAACCAGTATTCTTTGCTTCTCAGCCGCTCCCGATTATGTCGGGGGCGGCTTTTTTGATTGCGCCTATCCTGAAGCACTCCGCCACGTGTCATGCCCCGTTGGTTTATAGCCTATTGCTCTTTTGTCTGTGCGTGCATGTCGGCATAACCGCCTAAATTGCCGACTCCTTTTTGTGTCATAATATCTTGCTGCTATAATTCTTGACATTCAAGTTTGCTTGTAGTTATCTGAGCAATGATTCGCGATTGAAAATCGTCATGAATTGCTGCGAAACAGGGCCATACTTTACTTGCGACAATAAGATATCCTCTGCATGGGTGGTCTCCATAAAAGACATTATTACGTTTTGCCGCCACCCAACGCCCGGCGGCGATAACCCGAGACCCTGTAGGATGGGCAAAGGCAAGCCTCATCCATTGGGGTGGTGACACCCTTGGCGCCGTGCCCATCGGCCCTAGCAGCCAAGATGGGCACGCTCCGCTTTGCCCATCCTACGGTCCGCCACCCAACGCCCCGCGGCGATAACCCGAAACCCGTAGGATGGGCAAAGGCCAAGCCGCATCCATCGGGGGGCGACACCTTTTGCGCCGTGCCCATGGGCCCTCGCAACAAAGATGGGTACGCTCCGCTTTGCCCATCCTACGGTCCGCCACCCATCGCCCGCGGTGATAACCCGAAACCCTGTAGGATGGGCAAAGGCCAAGCCGTATCCATTGGAGTGGCGACATCTTTTGCGCCGTGCCCATGGGCCCTCGCAACAAAGATGGGCACGCTCCGCTTTGCCCATCCTACGGTCCGCCACCCATTGCCCGCGGCGATAACCCGAAACCCTGTAGGATGGGCAAAGGCCAAGCCGCATCCACCGGGGTGGCGACACCTTTTGCGCCGTGCCCATCGAACGTCACGAAAACCTAATTGATTTAACATTGAATGTAGCCTGTATAATTATACTGCGTTGAATCGACTTGATTGAGAGAGGAGAAAAACATGGAAAATGGCAAGGTGGATGTCCTGAAGAAAATCGCGATGGTGGCCCTTGTTGTCGCATGCCTTGTCTTTTTGCTTTCCGGAGGGGACGAGGACGACCAACGGCGGGCAGAGGCGAGCAACACCAAAACCGTTGCGAAAAAAGAGTCTGTCCAACCACCGTCCTTATATGAGGTAGCGCCCAACGGATCATTTGAGATCAAAGAAGAGGTCTACGGCGACCCGGATATTTTTGATAGCCCGAGGATTCAGTTTCTTCATATGAATCCTGAAACATACAAGAACGATACGATTTGGAGTGTGAAAACCGACGGGACTGATTTACGCCGCGTGCTCTCCAAGGAACAGATTTTTACTGACATGAATGCAAGTATCATGGATACGCCGAGGCGCTCGCCGGATAATCGATTTATATGTGTCACTATAGATGATCGGCCCAACGGGTTTCACAAGGTGGTATTTGACCTCAAAACCGGGCAGCGAGATGTGATTATCAGGCATGGTAAATCTAAGGGGTTTGGCTGGATGAACGACAGCAGAACCGTGGTTTTTTTTGGGGGAGGGGGATTCACCAAAACATCCGGCCGGCTTTATGAATACTACAAATATGACATTATCGACAAAACCATCACTCTCTATGACCGATCCAAAAATGTTTATTTTGGGGTGTTAAAGTTTTTGATCCACCCTGACGGTAATATGATTTTTGCAGAAGGGTACGAACGATCGATTCCCTTGAATCATGGAGGGTTGAAAAGACCGGACAATTTGGTCGAAACCTATGGCGTCTGCATTTTTAATCCCGATTGGTCCAAGCATAGGATGTTGATCACCGATGGTGGGTATTGTTTTGATGTGTCACCTGACAGGCATAAGATTATTCGGGGAAATGCGTTGGATTTTTTTACGGTCTACTCAACAAAAAACGGAGCGGTTGTCTCAAAATTCAAAAGTGACAGATATATACCCATTTTTTCTGAGGACTCGGACCATATATATGTGCCGAACTATGATGGTTTTGAGAAAAAACAAATTTCTGATGGGAAGGTCATTCTCGATGTAAAACTCCCGATTAAATGCAGAAAACTTACGCTGATTAATATTTGAAGGAGGCAGCTGTGCAGACACCAGGAAAACGGGTTGACGGGGTGATCTACGAAAAGATTGTATTAACAGGATACCATGACCGCGGAGATCTTATTTCTAAACTCGAACCGGTGAAACATTTTTTTGTCTACAGCAATGTTAGTTATAATTCTAATGATGACGCCTCGACAAAAAAGATACCTCTGGTTGCCTGTACCACCAACAGCTACGGGGCTCTGAAGCCCATCACCAAGACCTTCAGAGGCGTTTCTCCCCTGGGGCTTGTGGAGACCCATCACCTTGTGCTGCCCCCGGTCGGGATGATCGCACAGGCATCGGCAGCCTATAAACACGAGGCAAACGGTTACAACTGGACAAAACAGATTGGAGAGGCGATTTGCCAAACACCTGAATTAGAGACCATGCCCTTTGAATCTAAATGGATTCCTTTTAACAACCTTCGAAAACCTAGGGATATTCCCAAAGATGGGATTGATGAGGATGAGGGTTACAGAGCATGGTATCAGATGAAAAAAAACGATCCTCACGGCATAAAGGCGATTGTGATTCCCAAGACCCGCGCTGTTTTTTTTCTTGTTCATCCCAGGTATGCAGAGGCATGGGTATCTGTCTATATAAACGGGAAAAAATATAGTACCAAAACTGAGGATAGGTTCCAAGTCGGATTAATTTCAGGCGTCGAAGATTTATTTGGGTACGTTCTCTATGGCAACGACAAAACCCTCCCTGTGGGACAATACCGCATCGACGTAGAGGTGGGCAAACGGTCAGAATCAGAGTCAAAGCGCTGGCACCGAGGAACAGCCGAATCCGGCCGATACACCATCATTGATTACGTCCGCTTTCCCATAAGGAGCCACTTTACGGAGATGGACGTGATCCTCTGTGACCCCGTTTCTGCCGAAGAGGCGCTGGTGACCCAGTTTCCGGACCAGTACATGCACCTTGTGAGGGACGCTGTTGATGAGGGGGCCGGAGGGAAAAAGGGGGATTCTAATAAAGTTCCCCCCGCAGGGTTCGACAGGTGTGCGGCCATGCTCAAACGGAAAAAAGAGATTGCTGGGCTTATCCATGGGGTGGCCTTTGCGGACTCTGGAACCAGCCTGACGTTTGCCTTGGGGAAAGCCCTGCAGGATGCCCTGAAGGATACAGATAAAGCCACAATTCCAGCCATGAACCTCGCCTTCAGCACCATGAAGACCTGGGAGAGCATGAAATCCTTTAAAGAGTGCGGCACCCGGGTGCTCTCGTATGCCAAGGGCGACCACAAAGTAGATACCGTGCGGAGCGCGCTCAAAAAGAGTTATTTGGGGAAGGGGTTTCTCACGACCGGGCAGGAGATAGAGCATTTTGATGCCACCGTGGCTTCGAAGATAAGCAAGAGGGTTTTTCGGTTTGACCTTCCCAAGGCGAGTCAGCATATTTTGACGCCCATCAATCGGCTGATGAAACCGGTTGAGATCGCGTCGAGCATCTCCAGTGCCATCGGAAGCCTTAAGGATTATTCATCCGCGTCCCACTCCCTTGAGGTGTCGGTGGATCAGTACCAGAACATAGTGCGGGATTATTTCAACAGGACCTTTTTTATCGATCAGGAAGAGGAGAAAGGCGGGGAGACGTTTTTTGCGGAAGAGTCCATGGAGCAGGTGTTTTACGACAGCGACCTGTTCGAGGTAACCGCCCAGTACAAGGGGCCGGTGGACACGGCGGTTGGGTATCTCCTTGCTCACCGGGACGACGTGTCGCGGGTTGTGTTCGTCAAGGGGTACACGGACTCCACGGCATCGGCGGCCCATAACCTGGAGCTTTCGTTCGGTCGGGCCTCCGGGGTGAAGCAGGCCATGGTTGAAGAACTCCGCAGCCGCAAAGACTCCGGTGAAAAGCTTCACCTGAATGCTCTCTCCGATCGCATCCTCACGTTGGGGTACGGAGAAAAATACGCGGGTCAGGACACAGGGGACGAAGCCAAGAAAGCGGCCAACAGGCGGTCTGATATCCATTTGGGTGTGGGGGCCTGGTCCCAGGGTGGATTCCGTGAGGGCATGGAGTATCTTGAAAAGCAGAGAAAACTCACCGTTGCCAACATGCTGGGTATGGATAACGCCCGGAAGAAGTCGCTGTTGGCCATTTTTGATGCGGCTTTGGGCGTTGCATCCGTTGTGCCGTTGACAGCAGCCCCGGCCCTTTTTCTTGCGGCGACCTTGGAACTGGGCAAGGCAGGGCTTCAACTTTACGACAACGCCTTTACCGTTGTGGACAACTGGATGTTTGACGGGTTGATGAACAGAATCAAAACCCTGGAAAAGGAACTTCAGTCGTTTACCAAGAACTCCCACGGAAATACCCTTCTCATCATTGATGAGAAGGTGGCGGACAACCAGAAGCTCTCCGCCGATGAGTTTGTGGAGAGCATCGATTTGATGGACACCAATTTTCGTATCCGTTCCGAAGCCGTTGCCGGGTTATTCAATCTCCTCTACAGGGCACAGCTGTCGGCCTGTGAAAAGTACTGGCGGGATACCGGTGAAAACCCGAAAGAGTCCCCCATTGAACGGGTTCAGCATGAACTTCGAAAGAACCGGGTTGCCGAATACATCGCCAATTTTATCTTAAACGACGGGTGGTCCTTTCCCCTGGAGCGCCATGAACGCTCATCCCTGGCCGAGTTCTGGCAGCTTGCCGTGAACACAAAAGGCGTTGAGCAGGACGAAAAAGGTGTGCTGTCCGTTAGTTATAGAAGTAGCTTCTTCCTTGATAAGGATTTTTTCTTTCTTGGTGAGGGGCTCACCATGGGGCATGTCAGCTCCCCTCCCGGGAATGACGGTACACCGGATGAGCAGGCGGAGGCCCTCTCTTTTAAGGGGAGTTACAGGGGCGGAACCCCTTATATAACCGCATCCTACCGGATTGCCCACGGGGTGCGCCGGCTGGACCATGTGGTGTCTGATTTCCAGAAAAATTTTCCGATACACACCATGGATTCAAAGGATGTCAAACGACTATCCGAGATGTTTGCGCCCACACGTGCCGGTGAATACGGTGAGGATATCTATGAATACATGAACATCTACACCCGGCGACGTGAACAGAAAAAAGATGAAGACTGGGTGCCCATGGCAACGCGGCGCCGTAGGAGTGTCTACACCAATTTGCACATGCCCGACGGATCTCCCATGGATGAGAAATATCATTTTGACGCCCTGAGCCCCTTTGATCAGGTGCGGGTGATCGTGGTGCTGAAAAAGGAGTATGCCTTAACCTGCACAGCCTCCATCCAGCTCCACAGGTGGGATGAGAACAGAGCAGGCATTAAGTTTAAAACCATCATGCGCCCCCTGACCAAGGCTGAGCTTATCACCGATGAGGAGAAAGCCTTTGAAGGTCGCATCGGATTTGTGTTTGAGCCGTTTTACCAACTGGCGTCCCAGACCGTCCGTGGCATCAAGCCCATGGCAGGGTTCTCAATGAATCTGATGCCCATGTTTCTGTACGAGGCCATGGGATCGCTTGCGAACGTTCCGTATTATCTGACGGTCATGGTCGCCCATGCACCGAGAAGCAGACGGGTGATCTGTTATCCGGAAAGCCATGATGAATTCAAGTCGATGATGGAAGAAGGCAGTAGCGACGACGGGTGCTTCCATTTGACCGTTGACCCTGACAGAGCGCATGTCATCGACCCCGCATGTCTCTCTGTTCTTGAGAAAAAGATGTATGGGGATGCCGGGTACAAAACAAACGGCGACGGGCATTACCTTGTGAAAGACGAAGACCTGTTCCTGGAAAAGGATTTTCTCAACTCTCTTACTTCTTCGGATGCGTATCCCACACTGATGGAAGACGATATCCATGCAACAATCCTTATCAAAGTTGGGGGCAGTGACTGGATGAACGGGCATATGCTTTTTCGCGACGATGGAAAGGGTGACACCAACCTCACATTGGATGATTTTACATGGGATCAGTCTGTGGAGTTCATGGTGATTGCTTCCTGTGAAAAGGTGACAGAGTCAGCCAAGGAAAACTATGAAAAGAGGGGCTTCGACTGGAAGTCCATCCCCGCAACCATTACCCTTTTTCAGGACAGTGCTTTCAATAATATCCAGGGCCCCACGTATCAAAGTATAGGGAATATGAAGTATTTAGGCGAGGCAACCATGCGGCGAAATGACATTGAGTTCACCAACGCCTACACGGGCAAGGAAAACAAAAACGCTTCCTTTAACGAGCTCATTTCCTGGTTTGAAACACCCTCCAAGCAGATACACGCCGGAGCGCTTATGGGCTCTTGGGTGACCCTCCGTAAAAAAGATAGCGTTGACCTGACAGTAACCAAAGAGGACTTTTGTTTTAACGAGACCAAGTACGGCGAAAAGAGGGATGTTTTTGCAGCCCGTTTTAAGATGCACTACACTTCACTCCATGGTGTGCATATCAATGGGATTCGTCCCTTCGGAAAGATGATAAAGCCCGGCAAGCACTATAAGTATTTTATGGAAGTAAGCACGCCGGACAAGTCCGGTCTTCAATGTAAGCGATGCAAGATTAATAACAGGGCTTGGATGACGTGCACATTCAAATTCCCTGCACCCAGCAACTACAATACCCCAGATGACAAGAAGGCCCCGTGGAACCGTGTCCCCAGCCCGGCCAAGCCCCTTTTGTATGAGCAGGAGCCGTTGACCGTGAAAGAGTGGATCACGGATTACAGCCAGGTGATCAAACCGGTGAGGCGGGCCGGATGCATGGAACCCATTGATCCGTCTTGATCGAAACCTGAGCATTGATCTGTTTTACCAGCTCATTTTGTATAACGCGTTCCGATCAGCGTCGATAACCCTGTTTGTAGCCTTTGATGGCGCAAAGGCAAGCCTCATCCATTGGGGTGGTGACGGCCTTGGCGCCGTGCCCATCGTCCCTCGCAGCAAAGATGGGCACGCTCCGTTTTGCCCATCCTACGGGCCGCCACCCGACGGCCGGTGGCGAGAACCCGAGACCATGTAGGATGGGCAAAGGCAAAGTCGCATCCATTCGGGTGGTGACACCTTTTGCGCCGTGCCCATCGAACGTGACGAATTTCCTGTTGAGATAAAAATAGATGCAATCTTGATGGTCTTTCCCACCTTTAACACCTCGCATTTATGCCACCTTACGACATCTCCGGTAATTTAAAATTAGAGAAATCGCCCTTGAAGGCCCGGCTTGTTTTGTATTAAGTTTATATGATGCATTCAAACGGTCGGGGACCCCGGCTCGGCTCGGGACCGGGTGAGGGAGGGACAGGTGCTTTTTTACGGGTAGGTATCGGTGGGGGCGTTATGTTTCATCAAGGGTTTTTAAAGGCAACGGCCGGGCTTGCCCTCTATCTGACATGGCTCAATGCCATATCCCTTGAAGGGGTGCTGCTGCCATCGTGGGCCGATTCTCTGCATGTGTACCACTTCCTGTCTGTGCACACAGTGGCCCTTTTTCTTTGCTCACGGGTCTCTTCTTCACTTTTGAATGCTGTGTCGCAGTACGCCTTTCTCCTGCTTGGGGTGCTCAGTGCCTCTCTTCTGGCGGTTACCTCCCACACCGCTATTCTGTTTATGGCCATGGGCATCGTCTCCGCACCCCTTGTGGTGGGGGTGATGAACACCTTGAGGGCCGCCCCGCAACCCCTGTTTGCATCAGCTTTTGCCTGCGTCGCAGGCAACCTGATCCCCTTGTCCGTCTACTGGCTTCCGGTGGCCTTACCCGTGAAACTCGGGGGCATGAGCGTGGTACTGTTTATCGCCGGGCTCTGGATACAGGGGACCATCTCATTTTCACATGTCCACTTTAAGCCCACGGCCCCGGCTCCAACCCTGTGGGCGCGTCCCTTTTTGGCTGTGTACCTGTTGTTCTCCGTTTTTTATGTCACCGGAGGACTCATGCACGGGTACCTCGCCCCAGCCCTTGCCGAGGCCGGGGATACGAGCCACCTCTATACCCTGGCCTACCTGGTAATGCTGCCTCTTACCGTTGTTATACTGAAAAAGTCCCATGACGCAGCCATCTACCTTGCCGTGATCCTGGGGATCGTGGCGTTTTCCATGGTGGCCTTCAACGCCCTTCTCCTGCTTCAGGTCGGGATGTTCGCAAGTTATGCATCCTTCGGGGTTTTTGATCTGCTGGTCATTGCCCTGGTTATTGCCCCGAGGCGGACTCTGGCCGAACAGTTCTGCATGATGGGGTCCATGTGCGGGGGGATTTTTCTGGGCAGCCTCATCGTGTCCCTTTTCAGCCCCTATCTCTCTATTCTTATGGTGGTGGCAAACGTGGTGCTGGTGCTCACCCTGGCCCTTTTTTCCCATCTGAAGATCCAGGTCCTGGTTCATCGTCACGGAAACGGCGCTGATGAAGAGCCTGCCTCTGTGCTGTCGGATCTCCTGCCCAAAGGGATATTAAAGCGCATCTCCGATAAGGAGAAGGCTGTGCTCTCCCATGTGGTGGCGGGCAAGACCTACAAAGAGGCCGCCGAGATTGAGGGCATCGCCGAATCCACTGTGAAAACCTACATGCAGCGCCTTTTCCAGAAGTTCGATTGCAAGAATCGCAAGGAACTTCTGGAAAAGGTCTATGCCTACGGAGCCTCTTCAGAAGAGAACTCCTGCGCCCCCAAATCTATGGATTTGTCCTGAATCCCATATGAAAACCGAAGTTGTGATCGGCATCGCCTTCCTTTTCATCCACCCAAAGGAAAATTCCTTCGTGGGGATATACCCCGAAAACCCCTTCTTCGCGCGTTGCGCCGCTCATTTTGTAAAAGACCCCGTCTTCGCATTGGATTGTTGCCCCGTTGATGAGGCTTCCTAATGTGAGTGCCCCGGTTGTATCGGTTTGCCTTCCAATCAACATCATATTGCGGTGTCCTGTAAAGCTATTGGCTCCCGTGTTGATGACAAAGCCCGGGGTGATGAAATCCGCCATGGTGTTGACATTGGTGTCCGTGAAATCCGGATAGGGTGCCGTGGGTTTTTTCACCAGCAAGGTGACCCCGGGGTCGTCCGGGGAGGCATGGGGCGCCACAAGGATGGTTCCCTCGCATGCCGGGAAGACGGTCAGGCCGTTGGGGCCGGAAAGGGTCCCGTCTGCGCCGTAGGCAAGGGTGGCTGGGGTGCCATCATCGTCGTAAGCGGCTTCTTTGTTGTTGGCGTCCCAGGTAAAATCAAGGTCCGTGGGCCAGCTGTCGGTCTCGAATTCCCCGGTGTTGTTGCGCGTGAAATACATCATAGCGTAGTCTCCGTCGATGGCGGGCGTTTCCGTGCTCTTTTTGATGAAAAAGACCATGCCCGAGTCCCCGTCATTCGGTGAAACATCGCTGAGGACCATGAGGGACTTGTCCGAGTTACAAGCCCCCTCTACACCGGCTTCACCATCAACTTTTAAGATGCCTGTGTCAGAAAGGGAATAGTCATAGACCGTGCTGCCAACATCTCCGTTGTTGGTCTGTGAGATGGCCAGGGTGACGTACCCGTCCGCAATAAACCGGGCCGAGCCCCAGTTGACCTCCGAGGTCTCGTCGGTGGTGGCTGTGTTGAAGTCCACCACATGGTAATCATGGCCGTATACTTTATCTGTCAGCTCAGGCATGTTGTTCATGTTTAAGGGCGTGGTCAACGTGGCTCCGTTGGTGTCCAGGGTTGCCTCCACAATCACCTGATCCGATGTTGACTTCAGGGTCAGGGTCCCGGACGCCCCGTCGATCTCAACCCGTACAGCGTCCAACAGAGCATCAATGCCACGGCTGTTGGCTTGGAATTCACCGCAGATAAGATCCATGTCCTTGGCGCCGTATGCCTCCAGAAGGGGGGCCATGACGGCCTTCAGTTCATTTTGTGCCTTGGTGATCTTCGCTGCCGTCACCGTTGACAGCTGGTTCATAATGGTTGCGGGGTCGGCCCCGCCCAGAAGCGCCGAGGTGATGGCCCCGGTCAACGGTGTGATGTTGATGCACCCGAAGTCCATGGAGACCGAATAGAACGTGTCTCCATTGCCGTCGGTTACCTCCACGGCAAAGGGAGGGGTGAGATCATTGCCGGTGATGCTGTATTTTCCATTCCCGTCGGTTTTGGCGGCCAGGCGTTTCCCGGTGCTGTCCACAAGGATCACATTTGCATTGGCCATGGCAGCCCCTTTGGCTGCCACACCGGTGATGGTGCTTGACGTCGCTGGCGTGCTGACCGGGTTGTCGCTGTCGCTGTCTCCGCAGGCCACGAGGGTAAGGGCCATCAACACCATCAGCAGCCTCTTCATCCAGTTTGTCTTCCCGTGAATCTTCATAAACGTACCTCTCCAGTTGTCGGGTTTGTCTGTGTGGCTCCATGACCTTTGGAGACACCCTCAGTCAGGGCGACGATCCTTCGCCCGTATCAGGCATGCCCCATCCGTGGGTAACCTATGGGATCAGATTTCACGTTTTTAAGAAGAGGGTAAAGTCGTCCCACTGTAAACCGACATGATTTTATGTCGTCCCTGATGTCGTCTTGTGTTTAAAATCAATGGGTTGAGCAGGGGTGTAATGAGTCGCCTAACGGCCTTTATGCTGGTGTGGAGAAAGGATGCAAACCTTGGTACCGACCCCATATATTGGGTTGAGAGAGACGTGAAAACCAATTTGATCATGGCTTTGGGAAGGTACGGCAATCCGCGCAACGATGGGCACGCTCCGCTTTGCCCATCCTACGGGGTGACATATGGCGACCAATGGCGATAAGCCGAGAGCATGTAGGATGGGCAAAGGCAAGCCCGCCGCCATTGAAGTGACGACACCCTCGGCGCCGTGCTCATCATGTGCACCGAAGATATCCATGCTGTGTGGGGAAATCAATTTCATGATGGCTTAGGGAATGTACGACAACCCGCGCAATGATGGGCACGCTGCGCTTTGCCCATCCTACGGGTTACACATGGCGACCAATGGCGATAAGTCGAGAATATGTAGGATGGGCAAAGGCAAGCCCGCCCCATTGGAGTGGCGAAACCCTTGGCACCGTGCCCATCGCGTGGAACGAAGGTCTCCATGCTGTGTGGGGAAACCAATTTCATGATGGCTTTGGGAAGGTACGGCAACCCGTGCACCGATGGGCACGCTGCGCTTTGCCCATCCTACGGGCTGACATATGGCGACCAATGGCGATAAGCCTAGAGCATGTAGGATGGGCAAAGGCAAGCCCACCCCATTGGAGTGGCGACGTCCTTGGTGCCGTGCCCATCACGTGTAACGAAGATATCCATGCTGTGTGGGGAACCCAATTTCATGATGGCTTTGGGAATGTATGGCAACCCGCGCAACGATGGGCACGCTCCGCTTTGCCCATCCTACGGGGTGACATATGGCGACCAATGGCGATAAGTCGAGAGCATGTAGGATGGGCAAAGGCAAGCCCGCTCCATAGGAGTGGTGACACCCTCGGCGCCGTGCCCATCACGTTCAACGAAGATATCCATGCTGTGTGGGGAAACCAATTTCATGATGGCTTTGGGAATGTACGGCAACCCGCGCAACGATGGGCACGCTCCGCTTTGCCCATCCTACGGGGTGACATATGGCGACCAATGGCGATAAGCCGAAATCATGTAGGATGGGCAAAGGCAAGCCCGCCCATTGGAGAGGCGACATCCTCGGCGCCGTGCCCATCACGTACAGCGATGAACCCCGCAAAGGAGCGAGGCCCACCGCCACAATGGAGCGCCGCACTCCCGTGCGGCTTTTTTATGTCTTGGACTTACTTTTTCTCTTTAAACCCCGGCCCATGGAAAACCCGAACCGGGTTGCCCCGCTCAAGGGTGGTGTGGCTTTCCCATTGGGCGTGCTGGGCGGCCATGCTTGCCTTATCGTTTCTTGCTTGAAGCAGCGCCTTCAGCCGGGCCAGGGCAAGCTTTTTGTTGAGATGCTGGGACCGCTCTTCCTGGGCCACGGCCACCAGCCGGGAGGGGAGGTGGGTGATGCGAATCGCCGTGTTGGATGTGTTGACGTGTTGCCCGCCGGGCCCCGAAGCCCTCATGGTGTCGATTCTCAGGTCTTTATCCCGGAAATCCGTCTCTTCAGGGGGCGTGACAGCGTAAATACCCACAAACCAGTTTTTCCGCTTGTGCCCGGGCCGGAAAGGGCTCTGCCCGATCCATTGAATGGTTCCGGCCCAGGAGGCGACAAACCCTTCAATGTCCGGGCCATTCAGAGAGAGAAGGGCCGACTTCAGGGTGCCGGGCCGTGGCCCCGCGATTGTTTCCAGGGTGACGACCTTGATTTGGCGCGCCCTGGCATCGCCGGAAAACCGTTTCATTACATGGTGGGCGGCGTAGCAGCACTCTGCCGGGCCTTTGCCTGCGGTGATCTGTATCCAGGTGCTCATGCCTGCACCTCCCGGGTCTTGTATGTGATGAGGGGCTTCAGGGTGGCCACAACGGTGATGAGGCCCGCCTCCAGCATGTCCTGTATGACCACGTCGATGTTTTTGTAGGCCTGGGGCGCTTCTTCGTAAAGCAGGGCTCTGTTCTTGCAGATCACCCGGCTACCCAGGGCCGTCTGCGTCAGTGCCTCCAGGGTGTACCTGTTTTGGAGGCGGCCTTTGCTTTCGCTTCGTTTCCATTTTCGGCCTGCGCCGTGGGCCAGGGAAAACCCGTGCATCTCGTTGGGAGCTGTGGGGAACACAAGGTAGCTCAGGCTGCCCCGGGAACCCGGGATCACCACCAATCCTTGATCGGACGGGGCTGCGCCTTTGCGGTGGAGCCAACCGGCTTGCCCCTGGATGGTCTGGGGTGTGAGGCTGTTGTGGCATATATCAAGGATGCGATCTCCCCGGGTGCCCAGGGCGGATAAGAACCGATGGGCAATGACGGCTCGATTGACGCGTGCCCAGGCGAGGGCGTGGTCGTGCTGCCGAAGGTAGGCCGCGGCTTCTTCTGACCTTTCTTCAAGGCCGTTGTTTTTGTGCACAGCTACATGCCGCCTCAGAATGGACTCCCCAAGGCCCCGCGAACCGCTGTGAACCAGCAGCATCAATGCGCCTTTGGACAGGCCTGCCTTATGGAAGAGTGCGTCGTCTTCAATGGTATTGACGGTCTGCAATTCGGCAAAATGGTTCCCGCCGCCAATGGTGCCCAGGGCCGGGTCCCATTCGTCTTGCGTCAGGGGCTCTTCATCAAGAAAAGGCGCGGGGTCTCCGTTCCACGGTGCATCCAGCCCGGTTAGTTTTTTAACCCAGCGATCCCGTTTGATTTTAGTGTGTTTCAGATCGGTCTGCCACAGCCCCATGCCGCATCCGATATCATTGCCGATGAGGAAGGGGTAGAGGGTGGTGAGGGTGAAAAAGGCCGCCCCCACAGGGGTTCCTTTTCCAGGGTGAAGGTCCGGCAGGCCAATGGCCAGTTTCATGCCGGGAAGTGTTGCGGTGGTGTTCAGCTGCTGAAGGGCAGCCCCTTCAATCCAGTTTTTTTCGGAGGCGATGACACGAATGATCGCCGATGTCTCTGATGTGCCCATGGGACTCCATAGTATTTTTTTGAACGCTTTGTTTCATTGGGTCGGTTTGCCGTATGGTGTTGACTCGATCTGCATGCATCGTCATAAGACCTCCTTTTTCGATAAAATCGATGTGAATGATTTGTGGATGAGTGGGGGCAACAGGGTAGCTGACCAGCGTTGTCTCCGGTTTTCTCCGATGGGCCTGCAACCCATGTGGGCGCGACATTACGTTATTATCACATGTTTTTCAACGAAATAGAGCGCGTTACCCCACGCATGATGCCCGTTTGTTGCCTCCCCCCGCTTTTCCTATCACCTATTTACCTATATTACCTGTGACCTGTCTTGTTCTCTTTCATCCGCCCCTGTTCTTCCCGATAAATCGCCACAATCCGGTCGATTTTTTCATACTGCCGCGCCAGAAGATCCTCGGCGATGGTTCGGATGCCCCATTTTTTGAAATCGATCTGCAGGCCGTTGCCGCCGGGGTCTTCGGCACCGTCCAGCTCGCTGAAAAAAACACCCACGGATGTCAGCAGGCGGTGGATATCTTTGATGGCATCGCAAAGTTCCGGGATCTCTTTCCCGGAGAACATGGGTGAGGTCATGACAGGCCTCCTTGGTGTATGGTGATTAAGCATGTTTGGGTAGGGTGCATTCTACGCTGTGACGCCCGGCTTAGACGAGCCAGGCTTCCCCCCGAGAATGCACGCAACCGTGGCCCCTTGCTCATTTCCTTCTTCTGGAAAGAGGAAATCAACGCATCGCGTGAGGAAAATGAGTGGATGTCCAGGCACGACATATCAATGCGTACCCATAGGCAAAGGGAGCGAACGAAAAGTGCCTCTTCGGTGAGGACAGGCGCAGGAGACCCGTGGAACGCCAATAGTGACGGGCCTGAAAGAGATCGTACAGAGATCCGAAGAGGCGCTTCCCCCTCCCGTTAATCAGGATCGCACGCCTTTAGCGGCCATCTGTTGCGACACACATGTGGTGTGAAAAGGTGCGGGTTACCGCGTGATGAGGAAAATACGACTTGAAAAGGGGGTGGGTGTGGTGTAAAAAAACGTGTAGCCATGACGACCTCCTGGAAAGGTTGTTTTGGTCAGGCCTGGCAGGATGTTAGCGCATCCTGTCGGGTCGCTCTTCATTGCGTCAATAACTAGTTATTACCGCCCACGATAGTTTCTTCCTTTCAAGATGTCAATGCTTTTTATCTGAAAAATCCCTATGTTGGTTTGATTTGAAGTAACAAAGCCCGGAAAACGCTCCCAGAAGGCCACCAGAGGCGTCCATGCAGGAACACGTAAACTGGGCAAAGGTAAGCCTGTGCCCATCGCGTGGGTCGATTGTTCTCATGGAGGATTGTGGTGTGTGGAGTCCGAATGTGTCATGGATTTGGTATGTTACGGGTTGAGCGTGCAACGATGGGCACGCTTCGCTTTGCCCATCCTACGTACGACGCACGGAGACCGACGGCGATAGCCCGAAAACACGTAGGATGAGCAAAGGCAAGCCCGAATCATTGGCGTGGTGACAGCCTTTGCGCCGTGCCCATCGCGAGTAACGAAGGTCTCCATGCTGTGTGGAATTCAATCACATGATGGCTTTTGGAAGGTGCGGGTACACGCGCAACGATGAGCACGCTTCGTACGGGGTGACATATGGTAACCAATGGCGGTAAGTCGAAAACACGTAGGATGGGCAAAGGCAAGTCCTACCCATTGGGATGGCGACACCCTTTGCGCCGTGCCCATCGAATGCAACGAAAGCTTCCACACAGGGATGAGATATGGATGGCATCACCACCCTGGAGTGCCGCACTCCCGTGCGGCTTTTTTTTTGTGTTTCCCCATTCCGCACGGAGTGAGGCGCTCTGAGGGTCGCGTCTGTTGGGAAAGGCGAAATTTTTCGAGGGGGCAGTCCTTGGCGAAACCTGTTTCTTGTTTGAAAAATTGAGTTTTCTGCATGTTTTGTGTAACGTTATATAAAATCATTTCTTGAAAAAACTGGGCAAATCTCAATCGCCTCCTCCATGCGAATGAGCATGTCTTTTTTCTGTAACAGGCATCTTTAAATAGCCGTAAAACCAGGGCTAAAGGCCAATGAGTCTATTCCATAGGCCATAAGCGCCGTTGGTGTGCGCGACATTTTTTCCGATTCTCTATAAGGGGCAACGCTCCGAGGAGGGTGCATGGGAATTTCTGCATTGAGGGCATTGGCTATCGTTGGCCTGTTTGGTGTGGCGTCGGTTTTTCTTGGGGGATGCAAATCAGGGGGAGAGCCCCAAGATCGGTTCCGTGCAGTGGATGAACTGAGTAAGTCCATTGAGGCGGAAATTTCTGAAGAGATAATTCTGGTCATTGATCATTCGCGATTGGCAGAGGAGGCGGGGGTTGAGATGCCTGCATCCCAAGTGACCTTCTACACCGATCCCGGTGTGAACACCCATCTGCTGAAAGAAAATCCCCTTGTGGGGGTGGACCTTCCGTTTCGGATTCTTGTGTACAGCGAGGAGATGCAGGGGAAGACAGCCAACGTGACGTATGCATCCGCCGACTTTCTGAGGAAAAGACATGGGCTTGATGCCTCGGTGAGTTTGGATGCGTATACCGAGGCCCTGACGAATCCCCTGAAACGCGGGTATCCGAGGTTGACGGAGAGGGCGTCACACCGGGGTATGGAATCGAATTTTTGTCCTCTCCCTTCGAATTTGAGGAGACCATTAAGCTGCTGCAACAAAACGTGATGGCCCAAGGGGATACCAAATGGTTCACCATCATTGACTACCAGGAGGACGCAAGGAGTCTGGGCGAAGAGTTGCCCCGGATGAAGCTCCTGCTTTTCGGCGGTCCTGCTCCGGGCGGGGCCGCCATGGCGAAATTTCCGAGGCTGGGCCTTGATGCTTTCTGCCAGAAGGTTTTGGTGTACGAAAATGGAAAAGGGGAGGTTCAGATAGCGTACAACAATATCGTCCGGTTTGCCGAGCTGCATTACGGTAAAAGCATCAAGCCCCATCACGTGATTAACGGGAGGCTCACGGAGACATTCAAAGGGGCGCTTGGGCAGATAGAATAGAGTAATAGACCCAACCTGAAAAAATTCGCGACAACGAGCCGCAGTGGATCGCCTAATCCAGTGCGGCTTTTTTTGTGCTATGAGTGGGCAATGGGCATTTTGTCAATTTGAACCAGTTTCCGATTACCCAATTTTTGACTACGCTTTCTGCCTGAGCAATGGTTTGGTGTGCTGCGTAGTGTTGTATGTTGTGCTATGAATTTTCAAGTGGTTATGCTGGGGGCTTCAGTCGCTGGTGTTGCGTGGATTGATTTCTATTGATAAGTCATTGATGTGATGCAGGGTGTATAGGCAAAGATGGGCACGCTCCGCATTGCCCATCCTACGGGTGACGCACGGCGATCGGTGGCGATCATTCGAGACGATGTAGGATGGGCAAAGGCAAGTCTTTGCCGTTAGGGTTGGGACGGTCTTGGTGCCGTGCCCATCGTGTGTGATGAAGATTATCATGTGGGTTACCCGAGCAAAGATGGGCCCGCTCCGCTTTGCCCATCCTACGGGTGACGCACGGCGACCGGTGGAGATAATTCGAGGGGATGTAGGATGGGCAATGGCAAGTCTTTGCCGTTGGGGTGGAGGCGGCTTTGGCGCCGTGCCCATCGTGTGTAGGGATTAAAGATGGTCACACGGCAACCGGTGGAGATATTTCGAGACAGAGCAAGAATGCGAGGATGCTATGAGATATCGAAGAGTATATCAACCTGGTGCACGGTATTTTTTTACGGTGGTCACAGAAAATCGGCGCCCTTTGCTTATTGAGCACATCGATCGGTTGCGCGAGGCCTTTCGGGTGTGTGTGAAACGGCACCCATTTGAGATTGAGGCGATCGTCGTGTTGCCGGATCATGTGCATACCCTGTGGCGGCTTCCGGACGGTGATATCAATTTTTCCATGCGATGGATGGTAATCAAACGCCATTTTTCAACGGGCTTGCCGATGGGTGTTGTCGGTTCTTCCAAAGCGAAAAAACGGGAGAGGGGCATTTGGCAAAGGCGGTTTTGGGAACATATGATTCGCGACGAAGAGGATTGGCGGCGCCATGTGGATTACATCCATTACAACCCGGTGAAGCACGGGTATGTTTCAAAGCCTGAGGATTGGGAATACGGTTCTTTTCATCAGGCGGTCCGCAAGGGGTGGTATGAGGCGGGCGTCGCGATTGATGAGGAGGTCCTGGTGTTGGATTTTGAGTAACATGTTTGGGGGGGAGGAAGATGGGCACGCTCCGCTTTGCCCATCCTACGTATGACACACTTCGATCGGTGGCGATAAATCGAGAAGATGTAGGATGGGCAAAGGCAAGTCTCTACCGTTGGGGTGGAGGCGGCTTTGGCGCCGTGCCCATCGCGTGTGTCGGAGGGTTCTTTTTGGTTGGAACATGTGGGGTAACCGAAGGAAAGATGGGCACGCTTCGCTTTGCCCATCCTACGTATGACGCACGGCGAGCTGTGGCGATAATTCGAGGGGGTGTAGGATGGGCAAAGGCAAGTCCGTGCCGTTGGGGTGGCGACGGTCTTGATGCCGTGCCCATCGGGTTCGTCGGAGGGGGCTTTTTGATTTGGAACATGTGGGTAACCGAAGCAAAGATGGGCACGCTTCGCTTTGCCCCCCTACGTATGACGTACGGCCACCGGTGGCGATGGTTCGCGGACTGCATGCCCCTTGCGCTGTCGGCCCTGTCTGTTTTATTGTGTTTCCGTCTTCTTTCTTTTCGATTTTGCTTCAGGGAGGTTGCCTGTGTCCAATCTGATTCCCATGGCCATTGCGTATGATTTTGACGGAACCCTGTCTCCGGGGAACATGCAGGAGTATGACTTTATTCCGAGGCTGAAGGTGGCGTCCCGGGATTTCTGGGCGGAGGTGGATGCGTATGCCCGGGAGCAGGATGCCGACCAGATCCTGGCGTACATGGGGCTGATGCTCAAAAAAGCCCGGCAGCATGAGGTGCCGGTGAGGCGGGAAGATTTTCATGCTTTCGGGGCGGGCATCGAGCTGTTTGATGGGGTGGAAGGGTGGTTTGATCGCATCAATACTTACGGGGCGGAGAAGGGGGTGAAGGTGTGCCACTACATTGTCTCGTCCGGACTGCGGGAGATGATCCGCGGGACGGTGATCGCGGAGTGCTTTGACGCCATTTTTGCCTCGGGGTTCATGTACGACCACCACGGCATCGCAAGCTGGCCGGCCCTGGCCGTGAATTACACCACCAAGACGCAATACCTTTTTCGCATCAACAAAGGGAGCCTGGATGTTTATGACAACTCCCTCATCAACAAACGCATGCCCCGGGAAGACCGGGTGGTTCCCTTTTCCAACATGATTTTTATCGGAGACGGGGAGACGGATATTCCGTGCATGCGGGTGGTGACAAGCATGGGAGGCAATGCCATTGCGGCCTATGCGCCGGGGAGCAACGGAGCAAAGAGTCGGGCCGCCGGACTGGTGGACGACGGGCGCGCCACCCTTATTGCCCCGGCAGATTACACGGACGGCAGCCCCATGGATCGGAGCGTCAAGGCCATGGTGGACAAGGTGGCGGAAAATGGGAATGTGAAAGCCGTGGGGATAAAACAGGCTGACGAATAGGACTTTGTGAGGAGCCTCCGGCAGGGGCGCCGGAGGCTTGAAAGGATCGGGTGGGCCCGTCAGGGCAGGTAGAGCAGCTCCCGGTTCAGGTCGTAGGTCCATTGAGCCCCGGCGTTTTTCCAACCGTTTACTGTGCGTTTGCCGTAGTCTTCATGGCCCGTCTCTTTGAGGGTGTCTCCTTCAAATCCATCCACAATGTTGTAGACCTGGGTATACCCCTCTTTGGCCAGGATATTGACGGCCATGGCGCTGCGCCCGCCGGACCGGCAAAGGACAAGAAGTCGTGTTTCCGGGGGGTAGACTTTTTTGACCTGCTCAACGAAATCGGGGTTGGCGGACATGGTGATACGCTCGCGAATGGGTTCCATGAGCATCACGGGAATGTTGCGGGCCATGGGGGGATGGCCGACGAGCATGTACTCTTCCTGGGTACGGACATCAAGGATTGTTGTGGCTTCGGGGTGTTTCTGCCACTCGGCCCAGGCGTCTGCGGCTGTGATGTAAAGGCCCAGGCTCGTCTGTTTCATCAGGGGAACCGAAGGCGGCTCGGCTAAAGCCCCTCCGGCTGGGATCACCGTCAAAAGAACGAAGGTGATGACATACATGAGTCGTTGGCGCATGGGAACTCCTGTTGCTGTAATCAAGCGAGGCACAGGGCCCTTGGCCCCGTGCCTTTTTATTCCATGGGTTGTTTTTCTTTTAAAACGACTCATTGTGGGGGATCGCTGCGTTGGTGTCAAGACGATATTTCCGACCATTTTGATATGAAATGCGGCGTCGTCCACAGCACAACTCTGCTGGTTCGTCTCTGCTATTTGTCAGCGTACGACGTCGCCAGCTCCTCCATCCACTTGCGAGACATTTCTTTTTCAAAACCGGGCCACACGTTTTCACGGACGTAGTCGGCCATGGCGCGGAGCTCATGCCTTGAAAATTCATTGACCGTGATGCCGGCCTCCGTCATTTTTTTTCGGTAGGAGACCTCCTCCTGCTCGGCAATCTCAAAGCTCTTGAGGCTTTCGGCTGCAAAGGCTTCGGCCACCACCTTCCTGTCTGCCTGGCTGAAGGAACGGAAGATCTTGGTGTTCATGATGTACTGGGAGTTCACAACGTTCGAGTTCAGCTGGTAATAGGTGGTGATGGCATCACGGAATCCCGTGTAGGTGAGGCGGGGAGGGCCGCCGACCCATCCATCCACCACGCCGGCCTTAAGGGCTGCAAGGACATCCGTGTAGGGCAGGGCAGTGGTTCGAAACCCCAGGGCCTCCATGCCTGTTTTGACCGTGGAAGAGTCGGAGATACTGACAACAACCCCCTTGTCTGTGCCCAGGGAACGCAGGTTCTTGGCCTCTCCGGTTGTTCCTGCCCCCATGAACCCTTCAATGTAATAGCCGAAGAGGGTGACGTTTTTTTTGTCGAGGAGCTTCCCGACCTGGGTGGGGATAAAGGCGTCCGGGGCAAAGACGTTTTTGAGGTCCCCGTAGCCCCGCGCGATATAGGGCAGGTCTCCGGTGCCCAGCCTGGGATCGTCCTGGGCGGGAATCCAGATATGTGCAGCGTCGATGGAGCCGTTTTGGACGCCTTTGAACACCTGCCCCGGGTCACCCAGCTGGCTGTCCGGAAAGACGGTAATGTTCACCCTGCCTTCGGTCCCTTTTTCTACAGCCTCTTCAATACGCAGGGCAGCCGCGTGGGCCGGATGGTCTTCAGGGTACTGGGTGGCCATGCGAAGGGTCACGGGTTTGGTGTCCTCGGGTGTGTCGGAACTCTCTTTGCCGCATCCCGCAGCAAGTCCCAGGGCCAGGAGGACCGCTGCCGCCGTGGTGAAAAATCTGTTCATGGAAAGGTGCTCCTTTACGGGGGTTCATCCATAAAACAAACGGGTTTACCGCCATGGCCAAGCAGGACTCATGGGGTCGACAGAGGGGACGATCGCTTGATAACCGGGCTGTTCCGGATCGGATGGAGGCGCTCGGATGTGATGGATCCGGAGAGAAGAAAGCTTATTTTATCCGGTTTGCGGTGGCAAAATCAACACCGTACCGAAGGAGGTCATGCCGGGGGATGGCTCGCGGTGTGTCTGCGCAGGCTGGGCGTGCAGGCTCGGGCACGAAATAAAAAAGCCCCCTCACTGTAAAGCGAGGGGGCTTTCAATATGCTGAAAAGGCCATCAGGCCTTAATCAAGCTACTGCACGGTTACGTTGACAGCAGCGGGACCTTTCTGGCCCTGCTCGATGTCGAAAGTAACACGGTCGCCTTCATTGAGAGTTCTGAAGCCGCTGGAGTTAATTCCAGAGTGATGTACGAATACATCGGGGCCGTTTTCCTGCTCAATAAAACCAAAACCTTTAGATTCGTTAAACCATTTTACGATTCCATTAGCCATCGTGACGTTTCCTTACTTGGTATGTGTTAATTTTTGTTCGATACTTCAGGGTCTGCCACTTCTTGAAATGGATCTTACCTTAAGATAACGAAACACTAAAGCCTCCGGTGAGGCACTGGAAACGTATAGTCTATGAAAACGTTCGATTGGTCAAGACTTTTTTTAGTTTTTTTAAACAATTGGCATTTTCAGGGGACAAATGGGTTGAAAATAAAAGGCCGTGAGCCCCGGGCCGAAACGGCGGAATTGCTTGATTCTGTAAGTGTTTTTCGCAGAAGGACCGTATCGGTTGCCGCGGTGTTTCAACCCTGTTGATTTCTGGGGGGCTGTGCCCTGCTGGAAACCGGCTGCCCGTGGGGGCCTCAGGCTTTTAAGCGCTTTTGGCCCTTTGCAGGAACTTCTTGAATTGTCGTAAACGGCGGTGATAATCTACCTGTGTTCGCTTTGCAATAACATTAATAACGCAACAATAACGCACGAACAGGAGGATGACGTGAAAACCAACGTATCAGTATTTCTGTGTGCCGTTGCCCTTGGGGCTCTTATGGTTTGTTCAGCGCCCCTTTATGTTATGGCCGATGACGGGAAAAACGCAGCCGTTTCCGAGATGGAGTCCGGGTTTGAGCTGGGCAGCGGAAAGGTCATCACGGCGGAGGTCGTGGGAATCGACTACGCTGATCGTGTGCTCATGCTTTCCGGACCGGATGGCGACGTGGTGCACTATGAGGTGAGTGAGGACGCACGGAATTTCGATCAGATAGATATCGGCGACCGGGTCCGGGTGGAATATTACGGATCGGTGGCCCTGTACCTGGGGGACCACGGGATGAAGCCCGCCACCCGCAGTGGGAGCGTTACCGGCAGGGCGGCCAAAGGGGAAAAGCCTGCAGGGATCCTGGTGGAGACCGTGGACGTCTCTGCCGAGATCGTGGCCATCGACAGGGAAAACCGAAGCGTGACCCTGAAGTTGCCGGACGGCAATGTCATTACCACCCGGGTCGATACCTCGGTGGAAACCTTTGACACGCTAAAGGTGGGCCTCTCCATCCATGCGCGATATACCGAGGCCATTGCTGTGTCCGTGGAAAAATCCTGACGTGGCACAGCCTTTTTGGCATGGTGATGTTACCGATTCGACACATATTGGCGCCCTTTGACCCCATCCTTTGATTCGCCCATGTATTCAGACTGTTGTCAGGAAGCCCCGGCTGGGGTGTGGCGGAATAACCCCAGCCATTGCGATGAACGTGTGTCTTGCAGGGAAATAGCGTTTAGAATAAAAGCGTTCGTTAATTCAGATGGTTAATAAATTACCCCGATGGTTGGCATAACTCCTGAAATGTCGAGTAGTTGTTGGTATTCAATTTCCATAACGAAAGATAAGGGGTACTTATGATCATCGATTTTACGAAGGATGAGTATAAAGCGAAACTGGTATCAGCTGATGAGGCCGTCAAGGTCGTAAACAGCGGAGACTGGATAGAGTATGCCTTCGGGGTGAACGCTCCCAACGAACTGGACGCCGCCCTTGCCAGGCGAAAGGATGAGCTGGCAGGGGTCAACATTCGATGCGACATCGGTGCCATGCCCCACCATACGAACGATGCCGACCCCACGGGTGACCATTTTTACTGGAACAGCTGGCATTGCGGCGGCCTGGACCGCAAGTACTACAAAAAAGGCCTGCTCTCCTACGTGCCCATGAAGTTCCATGAAAAGCCCTTTATGGTCCGTAACAACTGCACCAGCGCCAAGGTGTGCATGTTTACGGCCAGCCCCATGGACCGTCACGGGTACTTCAGCTTTGGTTCCGGTGCCCCCGCCACCATGGCTGCCATCGAGATGGCGGACTACGTCCTCGTGGAGGTCAACGAAAATTGCCCCAGGGTCCTCGGCGGCAACCAGGAGTGTGTTCACCTTTCCCAGGTGACCCATGTGGTGGAGAGCTCAAACCCTGCCCTTCCGACCCTGCCCGCAGCCAGCCCGTCTCCGGAGGAGCAGAAGATCGCCTCCTACATCATCGAAAAGCTCTACGACGGCTGCTGCCTCCAGCTTGGCATCGGGGGCATCCCCAACGCCGTGGGGGCCATGGTGGCCAAATCCGACCTCAAGGACCTGGGCGTGCACACCGAAATGTACGTGGACGCATATCTGGAGATGACCAAAGCCGGGAAGATCACCGGTCGGTATAAAAACATCGACAAGTACAAGCAGGTCTTCTCCTTTGCCATGGGGACCCAGGATCTCTACGATTTCATCGACGACAACCCCGGGGTCATCTCCTACTCCGTGGATTACACCAACAGCCCGGTGGTGGTGGCCAAAATCGACGACTTTGTCTCCATCAACGCCTGCATTGAAGTGGATGTCTTCGGCCAGGTCTGCTCCGAGAGCGTCGGCACGAAACACATCAGCGGCACCGGTGGCCAGCTCGACTTTGTGGAAGGGGCCTACAAATCCAAAAACGGCCAGAGCTTCATCTGCATGACCTCCACCTTCAACACCCCCAACGGGCCGGTGTCCCGCATCAAGCCCACCCTGACCCCCGGGGCCATCGTTACCTCCCCGCGTACCGCCACCCATATGATCGTAACAGAGTACGGCATTGCCCAGATGAAAGGCAAAAGCACCTGGGAACGTGCCGAAGCCCTTATCTCCATCGCACACCCCGATTTCCGCGAGGCGTTGATCAAAGACGCCGAAGCCATGGGGATCTGGAGGGGCTCCAACAAAAAAGGGGCCACCAAAGTCGCCTGATAAATGCGGCGACTAATTCAATGATGTAAGGTCTTGCTTCGGAACAGGTTGAACGAGGCGGGTTCGGGCGGAAGGGATGGGTTCATCTCTTCCGCCTTTTTTGATCAAGAGGCGATGGGATACTGACCCAACTCAACGGCAGATTCCAGCATGGCGATGACGTTTTCAGGGGGCACGTCGGACTGCATGTTATGGACGGAGCCCAGGATGTAGCCGCCGCCGGGGGCCAGGTCGCCGATGCGTTTAGCCACTTCGTTGCGGACGTCCTGTACGCTGCCGTTGGGGAGGACGTCAAAGGTGTCGATACCGCCCCAGAAGGAGAGTTGCTTGCCGTAGCGTTTTTTAAGGTTGTCCGTCTCCATGCCCGTGGCAGAAACCTGGATAGGGTTGAGGATGTCTACCCCCACCTCAATGAGGTCGTCCAGAAGGGTGGCGACCGCCCCGCAGCTGTGGAAGTAGAGCTTGGCCTTGGTCATGCCCTTGATGTAGCCAAAGAGTTCGGCCTGGTAGGGCTTGATGAACTCACGGTACATGGGCAGGGACATGAAGGGGGCGTTTTGCATGGCCAGGTCGTCGGCGCATTGAAATACGTCGATAAACTCACCGGCCTCTTCAAGGAAAAGGCGGGCGTTTTCCTTTCTCACATCACAGACCTTGCGCATCAGGGCGTGGGCAAAATCCTTGCGGCTCATCATGTCCATGAAAAATTCGGGCATGCCCCGCAGGTACCAGCTCTGGTCAAAGAGGTTCCCTGCGTTGCCCATGCAGCCCACCACCGCATATTCCCCTTCGTCGTGGAGCTTTTTGGCCTCTTCCCGGACCCCACTGAAATCAAAATCTTTGGTGGTGTCGGGCCAGGGGTAGGCTTCCAGGGCATCCAGGGTGGGGTTGTTCAGGTTGTATTCGTAGATGGTGGCGTACTCACCGTCCACTTTTCGCTTTACGCCCCACTGATCCGTAAAGATCTCACAGCCATCTTCAGCGAATTCTCTGGGTTTGTTATTTCCCAGCACCGCGATGTTGCGGGGCCGTACCTGGCGGAAATCCGCACCGAATTTTTGCAGGAAATACTCATCGACGTAGGCGGTCTGCCACACCTTGGACATGACCTGGGTGGGGATCTCTTCTTTTCCGAGCTTTTTTTTAAACGCCTCATATCCGCTGAGCATCAAGGTGGTGTTGCGGCCCCCCAGGTCAATGGGGACCCGGTCCGGCTCTTCGTGGTTCAGGGCGGTGAGTGCGCGTTCTTTATGGTTCATGTCCAGCTCCTTTGTCCCATTACGTGGGATCGTATGCGTGAAGAGTTAACCCGTGGTGCTAACGAGGGTGGCACACGCTCCGTATTGTGTCAATGTAATATGGGAATGGTTTAGCTTGTTGCCATATTGTGAAAAAAGTGAGGCGTGCGGGTTAACAATGCAAAGATGGGCACGCTTCGCTTTGCCCATCCTACGTGTGACGCATGGCGATCGGAGCCGTTCTTCCGAGCCATGTAGGATGGGCAAAGGCAAAGCCGTATTCGTTGGGGTGGAGACGGCTTTGGCGCCGTGCCCAGCGGGTGTGGCGAGGGTTTCCTTCATGGGGTTGGGACGTGCGGGTTAACGATGCAAAGATGGGCACGCTTCGCTTTGCCCTTCCTACGTGTGACGCATGGCGATCGGAGGCGTTCTCCCGAGTCCTGTAGGATGGGCAAAGGCATAACCGTATTCGTTGGGGTGGAGACGGCTTTGGCGCCGTGCCCATCGGGTGTGGCGAGGGTTTCCTTCATGGGGTTGGGGCGTGAGGGTTAACGATGCAAAGATGGGCACGCTTCGCTTTGCCCATCCTACGTGAGACGCATGGCGACCGGAGCCGTTCTCCCGAGTCCTGTAGGATGGGCAAAGGCATAACCGTATTCGTTGGGGTGGAGACGGCTTTGGTGCCGTGCCCATCGCGTATAGCGAGGGCCTCCTTCATGGGGTTGGGAAGGTGAGGGGGGACCGGCGCAAAGATGGGCACGCTTCGCTTTGCCCATCCTACGTGTGACGGATGGCGACCGGAGCCGTTCTCCCGAGCCCTGTAGGATGGGCAAAGGCATAACCGTATTCGTTGGGGTGGAGACGGCTTTGGCGCCGTGCCCATCGCGTATGGCGAAGGTCTCCTTTATGGGGTTGGGAAGGTGGGTTAACGGTGCAAAGATGGGCACGCTCCGCTTTGCCCATCCTACGTGTGACGGATGGCGACCGGAGCCGTTGGCTCGAGTCCTGTAGGATGGGCAAAGGCATAACCGTATTCGTTGGGGTGGAGACGGCTTTGGCGCCGTGCCCATCGGGTGTGGCGAAGGTTTCCTTCATGGGGTAGGGGCGTGCGGGTTAACGAGGCAAAGATGGGCACGCTTCGCTTTGCCCATCCTACGTGTGACGCATGGCGATGGGAGCCACTCTCCCGAGTCCTGTAGGATGGGCAAAGGCAACCGTATTCGTTGGAGTGGAGACTGCCGTGGCGCCGTGCCCATCGCGTGTGATGAAGGATTTGATAGTGGGATGTCGTGTGTGGGGATTAAACACGTGATGGGGTAGGGATGCCTCCCATCCGGCCCGCCCCGTCTGATGTGGGAGCGTACGGTGCGGGCTGGTGGGAAGGAGTCGGGATGTTCCGGCCTTGGCGTTGGTGCGGAAGGGCCCTTGGGCCCGACCCCGGCGGCGCTGATGGAGGGACAGCACCGCCGGAAGGCCTGGGAGAGGGACGCAAGGGTGAAAGGTGCCGACCGAAAACAATCCCTATTTGTCTCTGTAGATCTCCTCGAATTCGTACCAGAGAGTGTCTCGGAATTCGGGGGCAGAGATGTCGATGAGGGCTTTGGCCCTCTGTTCCAGGGTTTTCCCTGTCAGGTGGGCGAGGCCGTGCTCGGTGACGATGTAGTCCACATCGTTCCTGGGCGTGGTGACGGCCTGGCCCGGAGCCAGGGTGCTGACGATTCGTGACATGGTGCCTTTTTTTGCCGTGGCAGGCATGGCGATGATGCTTCGGCCGTTTTTCGAGCGCTTGGCGCCGCGGACAAAGTCCACCTGGCCGCCCGGCCCGGAAAACTGTCGGGCCCCCATGCTGTCCGCCGCCACCTGACCGAGAAGGTCCACGGCGATGGCGGAGTTGATGGAGACCATGTTGTCGTTCTGGGAGACGATAAAGGGGTCGTTGACGTAATCCACCGGGTGCATCTCCACCATGGAGTTGTGGTCCAGCCACTGGTAGAAGGACTGGCTGCCCATGGCAAAGGTGATGATGATTTTTCCCGGGTGGAGCTGCTTGCGGCGGCAGTTGATGACCCCTTTTTCAACAAGGTTCATGACCCCGTCGGAGATCATCTCCGAGTGGACGCTTAAGTCTTTCTTTTCGTCCAGGAAGGTGAGGACCGCATCGGGAATGGCGCCGATACCGAGCTGCAGGCAGTCGCCGTCTTCAATGAGGCTTGCCACATGGGAGCCGATGGCTTTTTCCAACTCGCCAATGCGGGGCAGGGGAAGCTCAATCATCTGGCGATCGCTTTTTACGAAAAAGTCGATGTCCGAGGCGTGGACGTACGCGTTGCCCCCGATGGTGGGCATGTGGGGAGAGACCTCCGCGATGACAATTTTCGCGGATTTGGCCGCCTCCAGGGTGTAATCCACGGAGATGCCCAGGCTCATGTTGCCCATCTTGTCCGGCTCCGAGACCGTGATCAGGGCCACGTCCACGGGCAGGTGCCCGTTTCGGAACAACAGGGGGATTTCGCTGAAGTAGCAGGCTGTAAAATCGGCCCGGCCTTCGGCAATGGCCTTGCGGGACCCGCCCCCTGCGAAAATGGAGTTGTGCCTGAAGTTCTTCTCATATTCCGGCAGGCAGTACGCGCTCTTGCCCATGGAGACCATGTGGACGATCTCCACGTCTTCAAGCTCATCGGCCCGGTCCACCAGGGCATCCAAAATGGGCTCGGGGGAGCCGCAGGCGTGGCCTGCCACCACCCGGTTGCCCGATTCGATTTTCTGTGCGGCCTCCTCAAGGGTGATCTGTCGGTTTTCGTAATGTGCGTTCCAGTTCATGTGCTCTCCTCATCCAACCACTTCAGAGTGTGCTCCCGGCCAGGTCACGGCTCGGTTCGGATCGTATGTCGTCGATAAATCGGCGGGCGTCGGCCTCGCACCGGATCCTGAGAACAGGCAGGGGCCGGAAGTCCGAGGTGTCCACACAGCATGTGGGGCAGCCCGCTACAATGAGTATGGCTTCCAGCCCTTCCGCGTCCGGGGAGAGCAGGGTGACCAGTCCGCGGAGCTCTCGCTCCATGGCCTTGACCTGCTCGACCCGGTCGTAGCGGGGGGCACACCCCCCGCAATACTTTAGGCCGATACGCCTCGGGCCGGGTGGGGGGCCCTTCAGGGCCCCCGTATCCGACTTACTCATCGTCCTTTGTGATGCCGCACAGGCGCTTGGCAACTTTTTGCTTCTGCTTGAGATTCACCTGGCGGGAGATCATGATGCGCTGGGCCTGGGGAGAGCCGGCGCCGTGCATGGACTCGGTGAGGTAGCCCACGGCCGCGGTGCCCAGGGTGAGGTTTTCGATGAGGCGCAGCATGCGCATTCGGTCTTCGGTGTCCACTTCGTCGTTGCCCTTGAAGTACTTTTTCACCCATTTGCCTACTTCCGGAGAGCGGTAATCGTCTTCAGAGGGCAGGGTCACCATAAGGCCCCCTGCGATGTCCTGGGCCAGCCGGGAGATCTCGTAGGGGAAGCGGGTGACGTTCTGCTTGCAGACGTTGGCAAGGAGGGTGTTGACCAGGTAGGTGCCGGATTTTTCTTTGTGGCCTTCCGCCGCACAGGCAACGGAGCCGCAGAAAAGGGTTTCGTTGAGATGGTTCATCTCGATGATCTTGTCCTTGACGTGGGAGGCCTTCTGGGCGCCGTTGAACTCGGCGATGGTCTGGGTAGCCCCGATGAGGACGTCGCCCACGCCCGCCTTGCAGGCATAGCTCTGGCGGTGGTAGGAGGCGAACTGCTCCACGAGCTGACCGGCAAAATCCCACTCTTTGTACATGAAGATACGATCCCAGGGCACAAAGACGTCGTCAAAGACCACCAGGGCTTCATGGCCGCCGAACAGGACGTTGCCTCGGTCGATGTTGCCCTCTTCGAGCTTGCGGGTGTCGCAGGACTGACGGCCCATGATGTAGGTGATCCCCTCGGCGTCGCTGGGCAGGGCAAAGCTGATGGCGTAGTCCTTGTCCTCTTCGCGCATGGAGATGGTGGGCATGATGATGATCTCATGGGAGTTCACCGCACCGGTCTGGTGAGCCTTGGCGCCCCGGACCACGATGCCGTCTTCCCGCTCTTCCACCACGTGGAGGAACATGTCGGGGTCTGCCTGCTTGTGGGGGGGCAGGCCTCGGTCACCCTTGGGGTCGGTCATGGCGCCGTCGCAGACCAGGTCATTCTCCTGGACAAATTCCAGATAAGCAAGAAAGCGCTTGTTGTATTCGGTGCCGTACTTGGCGTCGATATCAAAGGTGGTCATGGACAGGGCATTCATGGCGTCCATGCCCACGCAGCGCTGGAAGCAGCATCCGGTCAAAGAGCCCAAAAGGCGGCACATCTTGGTCTTTTTAACAAGGTCCTCGGTGCTCTGGTGGATGTGGGTGAAACGGTTGATTTTTTTGCCGGTGATGTGGCTGGTGGCCGTCATCAGGTCTTCGTACTCGGGTTTGTGGGCACAGTCATAAGTGGCGGCCACGGCGTTCATGGAGGGGCGAATGATGGGATCGTCCACGACATTTTCTACTTTTTTACCGAACTGGTAGACGTTCAGATTGAGTTCTCTCAAACTTGCTTCGTATTCCGCTGCGGTTTTCATATCGCTTACTCCTTGTTCTAACTTCATGGATGGAACGTCCCGACATCAGGGCGTTAACAAGAGATTGAATGGGGTGAAAGCCGGCCATCCAAAATGACTGGTGATAGATATTCCAAGAAGCATGCCAGGAAGTTATTTTTTAGCCTGAATTTACTTGATTTGTTCTGATTATCTATAATAATAGGCCGTTACACAGAGTGCTCCGCGGGCCGGACCATGACCGACCCTTCGACAGCCCACCAGGATGAGAGATGCACAGCAGCATCGCTTTCGCGGGTCCGGGGTCAGAAATTGCATGCAAACAAGGGGTTGGGCGGGAGATGCATGGATGCATTGTGATGCGCTGGCGCATCACAATGCCATGACTCTAATTTTGAGTGAGTGGAAAAGTCTGTATTGCTCTGAATTTGTGCGGAAATCGGTGATTTATAGAGCTCCGAATATGGTGCATAAATGCACCCTACAGGGTGTGGAGACGCGGACTTATGATGAAAATTGGGGGCATCGGGGCCCGTAGGGTGCGTCCCACGCACCGAGACGAAAGCCATCGGTACCTTGGAGGGATACGCAGCATGGCAGCCATCACATCAGTGCTGCAGACTTTTTCCGTGAATAGGGAGTGTCTGGCATTTCGAACATGGTTCATAAATGCACCCTACAGGGTGTGGAGACGCGGACTTATGATGAAAATTGGGGGCATCGGAGCCCGTAGGGTGCGGCTCCCGCACCGATTTACTTAACGCAAACCACCGGCTTTGGGTTTAACCACCTGCCAATCGGCATGTCCTCATGAAATCGGCTAATTCAGAGGCATGAATCGCCTGCGGTGCGCACGGCGCACCCTACAACACCCCGTGGCACCAACAAAAAAACCACCGATCAACACCACGTAGGGTGCGTCCCACGCACCGAGACGAAAGCCGTCGGTGTCCTGGGCAGATACGCAGCATGATGACCACCGGTGCTGGGGATTTTTATGGGGAGGTTGGACGGGGATGGAACGACTGGGCGCGATACGTTTTTAAGGAGGGGGTTTACAGGCACAAAAAACCGGAAACCGTCTTGACTGACCCTGAGATCTCTTTTTTTGTTCTATCACCTATCACCTATCACCTATCACCTATCACCTATCACCTGTTTTCCCTGCTTTATCGCCGCCACCCCCATGGCAAGGGTGGTAATGAGGAAAAGGGCCAGGGACACCAGGGTGACCATGAGGTGGGAGGAGGGCGGTTGCTGACTTAAGGTGGCGGCGGTGCCCGCAGAAAAGAGGACCATCAAAATGGAGACCACGGCGCATCCGATGGCGCCGCTTTTTTTGTCGGACAGGGCCAGGGTGAAGGAGAGGAGCAGCAGGGTGATCTTCATGAGGGAGAGGCCCTTGAGCACGAAGATGCCGTAGCCCAGGTCCAGGGCCCATGCCGCCGTAAGGGTGGCAAGGGCGATTTTTCGGGTGGGGGAAAGCGTCAGGCGGTGCAGGCTGTTCATGGCAAAACTCCCTTTTGTATGTGATTAACCTGGATATTTCACGGGTCAAGTGCACCCAATATTCAAGGCATCAGAGCTGCAGATGTAGTGTTTTACCTCAAAGCTCTGATAACGCAGAAGATAGGTGCATTCGGCTCGCCCGAAGGGTGAGGAAATCAAACAGCAAACGCTGATTTACATTTTCAAAATAGCAGACATTTTTATTGAACCCATTTGAAATCATATTATTTTTCTTTTGAATGGTTGTTTTCTCATGAAAGATCCGGGTTAAGCGGTGTAGCGCTTGAGGAGATAGGCGGTAATGGAGTCCACCATCTCCTTGGAGATGGTCTCTTTACGGCCCGACTCAATGAAAGAGGGCAGACGGTTTGCCTCCACCATCATGATGCCGTCCACGGCCTTGGTCCGGCTGGGGTGAGCTTCATGGGGAACAATGACGGGCATGGGCATGATCTCCTGGCTCCAGCCTTTGCGGATGACGATGTTCAGGAGGTGGCAGATACGCCATGTGCTGGTGCAGAGGCTGATCAGAGAGGTCTGGCCTGCGTGGAGGATTTTTTCCTTTACGTGGAGCTCGCCCTCTTTGCGGACGCGGCCCAGGACAAAGATGCCCCAGGGGGAAATGACGAGGTGGTCGATGCGGAAGAGCTCCAGGGTGAGGTTGTTGAAGACGTAACAGCGGTCGGAAAGGGCCTCCAGATGGGTGATGACCTTTTCTTCCCGGGCCACAGCTTCCCCGAACCGGTCCTTTTTGAAGAGCATGGTCAGGGCAAGGGGGTTGGAGCGAAAGGAGACAAAGCCGATGATGGCGGCGCAAACTACCGTGATGGCGGCAATGGGGCCCGCCTCGGCCACGGGGTCCTCGGAGAAGGCGAACATCATCCCTGCCAGGACCACGGTGACGGTGCCCATGAGAAAAAGGTGGCGCGTGACGGTCTGCTTGAGCCCTTCAACGGGGTTGCCTTGAATGTATGCCATGGCGTGAACTCCTTCTGGGGTGTGATGCCGCCCCGCCGCAAAGGGGCGGGGCGGCGTCGTGTCGGTTTACATCGCGTTAGGCGACGTTGCCCACGTGTTCCTCGATCTCTTTGTTGATTTTTTCAGGGGAATCTCCGGGGAAGACAGGCTCTTCCTGGATGTAGGCCTTGCGTTTGTCTCCGCCCAAGTAGATGAGGGCGCACATGACGATGGCAGCCCCCAGGCCCCAGGCAGCCCCGCGGGTGGCCACGATGGCGCCGGTGACCCCTGCAATGCCCAGGTCGTTGTAAGACCGGGATTTCAGGACCCCGATGCGGACACTTACATAACCCTGGATCAGCATGGTGGAGGCCAGGCCGATGCCCAGGATGGGCTTCACAGCCGAGACAATGGGGGCCAGGAAGTAGCCGGTCCAGGTGCCGAAACGGAAGGAGGCTGCGCCGCCGCTGATGGAGTCCATGGCTTCCGGCCCGTGCTTGTATCGTTCGCACAGGACCACCTGCATGGCCGCCCACAGGGGCCCGCACATGGAGATGTCCGGGCCGATGACGCTCATGATGGTGTTACGCACGCCGAAGATGATGTGGGATCGGTTGGGGTTGTAGTCGATGTCCTCATCGGGGCGGTACTTCTGGGCGTCGTCGAGAAGGGCCTGGCTCTGAATTACGTCGCCGAAGATAACGAGGTAGGCGCTGACCACCATGGGGATACTGGAGATAAACATGTGGCCCGAGGGCATGGGGATGTTGCCGAGGATGGTGAAATCCCTGAAAAGGGTCGCAAAATCAGGGGAGGTGATGATCTCTCCGGTGAAGGTGGGCCAGGAGAGCTCACCGGTGAGGGGCCCCACAAACACGGCCAGGGCCAGGGTGGGCATCATGCCGAGGTTGGCAAGATAGAAGAAGAATTTGTTTTTGGTTCGAAGGCTCTTGAAGTGTTCTGAAAACAGGAGGTAGAAGGCAAGACCCACGCAGATGACAACGGTCCAAGGGAAGTTGTCAAAGCTTTTCAGGCCGTTGCCGGGCTTAAAGACGATCATGACGGCTGCAAATCCCGCCCCCAGCACGATGCCGGACTGCATGGCGTTGGGGATGATGGAGACAAATTTCTTGGCCAGCCCCGAGACCCCCAGGATTACACAGAAAATCCCGAACATCATCTCAAAGGCGATGAGACACTGCATGCGCTCCACCCCAGGGGCGTAAGTCTCCACATAGGCGATGAGAAGGGGGATGGCCGGGGTGACCCAGCCAGGCACCACCGGGTCGCCGAAGGTGACGTGGGCAAGGTAAAGGGTGCCGTTCATGATAACGATGGCCAGGGCCACCTCAAAGGACATGCCCAGTTTGCCGGTGAGGACGGGAATAATGGCCAGACAGACGGTGCACATCAACAGGCCCTGAAGGTAATCCGGCCATTCGAAACGGTAGTGAATAAAGGGCAGCCTGAGCGTTAGGGGCCCCATGGGGATCCCGGACTGCTTGCCACCGTGCTCGCGGTATTTACTCATGCTTCATTCTCCTTCCAACATCTGACGTTCAGTGCTCCGGGCAACGGCAAGCAATGTGTTCCCTGCAATCCGCTCGGCCTGACTGTGTATGTGATTCACACAGACTGTGACCCGACGAGGAATCCTCCTGCCGAAGACCGATCATGACCGGCTTTCGAAGGTGGTATTTCGCAAGGAGCATGCCAAGCCGCAGGAATGACTTACTCCGGTGGTAAAAAGGGCCGGTCTCTGCCCGGAGGACCTTCAGGGTGTCCAATGTTTACGGGGCTTACGGCCATCACGTCACAGGAGAGATGTTTGACGGGCAACAGGTGCGGACGAAGGAAAGACGCGGTACACCGGCGATGCACGGTGGCATCTCCGGTGGCAAGATCATGGAGGGCGAAATCAGATAACATGCTAAAATACTTCTTTAAACAGTCTGTGGTGGTCGGGTGATGCTGTGGGGCATCGCAAAAATGCAGCCATGCATCAGTTCTGGTCAGGGGCGTAAGCCGTACCGGGACGCCTTGCGCACCACGGTTGACTGGTTGATGCCCAGGGCTTCGGCCGCCTTTCGAGTGGTGCCGTGGGTTTTGAGGGCCTCCTGAATGGCACGGGCCTCCACCTCTTCAAGGAGTTCCTTCAAGGGTTTCCCCGTCAACGAGGGGAGCCCTCCGTTTCCATCCGGGTTTCGGATGGAGTCCGGGATGTCCGCTGCACAGATCAGCTCCCCCGGGGTGATCACCACCAGGCGTTCGATGACGTTCTCAAGCTCCCGCACGTTGCCGGGCCATGGGTGGGCCGTGAGGATGTCCACGGCTTCTCGGTCGATCTGCTTGGCAAACTCGAAGCGCTTGTTGTACTTGGCCAGGAAATGCCGGATCAGGGGCACAATGGCCTCAGAGCGTTCCCGCAACGGGGGGATGTGGATGGGGACCACGTTGAGCCGGAAGAAGAGGTCTTTGCGGAAGGTCTTTTCCTGGACCATCTTTTCCAGGTCCCGGTTGGTGGCGGCGATGATGCGCACGTTGACGGTGATGGGGCGGGTGTCCCCGATGCGGGTGATCTCCTTTTCCTGGATGACCCGAAGGAGCTTGCTCTGAAGCGGAAGGGACATCTCTCCCACCTCGTCCATGAAGATGGAGCCGTTGTCCGCGGCTTCGAAAAGGCCTGCCTTGCCCTTTTTGGAGGCCCCGGTAAAGGAGCCGGGGGTGTAGCCGAAGAGCTCGGCTTCCAAAAGGGCTTCGGGGATGGAGGCGCAGTTGATCTTGATAAAGGGCTTTCCCTTGCGCTTGCCGTTTTCGTGGACCATCTCGGCCACCATCTCTTTGCCCACCCCGGATTCTCCCTGGATGAGCACCGTGGAGTCCACCTGGGCGATGCGCATGGCAAGGGCCTTGATCTCCAGCAGCCTTTTGGAGCGGATCACGTACTGGCCATCCCCCTTCTCCTGGCGCAGACTGTTGATCTCCACCTCGTAATGGGAACGCAGGGTCTGCATGGAGCAGAGCTCATGCTGGAGGCGGTTGAGCTGGGTGACGTCCCGCACGTTGGTCACCACCCGCGCGATCTGACCCTCTTTGTCCAGCACCGGGGTGCCGGTAACCATGATGGTCTTGCCGTTTTTGACCTCCTGGAACACCGACTCGGGCTGCCTGCTCTTCAGGACCTTTAAGGTGACAGATTCGCTGTAGTACCCTTTATTGACGAGCTCTGTCATGGATTTGCCCATGATCTCGGAACGCTTGATACCGGTGAGACGCTCGTAAGCGCGGTTGAGCCGGGTCACCGTGCCGGTGCCGTCGGTGACGAAGATCCCGTCGAAGGAGGACTCGATGATGGCCTGGAGCTCTTCGTTGGTGTCGCTGGAGTGCCTGAGCTCATTGCCCAGGGCTTCGATGCCCGTGATATCCTGAAGAAGGGCCATGGCCCCCACAACGTTGCCGTCGTTGACGATGGGGGTGCGGTTGGCAAGGTAGGTCTTTCCGGCGATGCGGATTTTTTTGGCGGCTTCGGTCTTGCCGGTGGCCACGATGTGGGTCAGCCGGGTTTCCGGGATGATGGAGGCAATGGGGGTGCCGATGACCTCGTCCCGGGACAGTCCCACCACCTTGGTGAACGTCTGGTTGCACAGCACCACGCGGCTGCGGCTGTCCACTCCCACCACGGGGTTGTGGATGGAGTCCATGAGCACGATGATCTGTGCCGAGATATTCTGCATGAGGTTCTGAAAAAATGATGCGCCAGCATCGCCTCGGGCCACGGGGTTGGTCTGCTTGGTCATACAACCTCTCTCCACCTGCAACAAACCGGGATCTCATTCGAAACGGGGTGCCCGGGGCCGCATCATCCTTGATGGACTGACCGTCATCGCACCAGACTCGAACCAGCTCGGGGCTTGATTCACCTGGATCATCTGTTCGCGAGGCAGGACATCGTCGTCCTGTCGGCAAAATTGGAAATCCATGGGATGCCATGGGTGTGCCTGGAAAACAGTATGTGTTGTAACAGGCAAAAGATGACGGGATCAATCCTTTTCTGACAGCGGGAAAACAAGGAATGAGTCGCCTTGTTTCGGGTTTCATTTTCGGTTGCTTTCAGCTATCACTGAAATCCGGCCGATGGTCGGGCTGAGAAAAAATACGTGTCCTTCCGGCCTCCGGGGCCATGGACCCAAGATACTTTGCACAGGAAATAATCATGCCTCGAATCAAGCTTGCGCTGAAAGAAGAGTACCCGTTTACCTGCGAGATCCAGGTGCGGGTGGGAGACCTGAACTACGGCGGTCATGTGGGAAATTCAGAAATGGTGGGGATCCTCCACGACGCCCGCGTGGCCTTGTTTCGGTCCATGGGGGTCCACGAAGGGGACCTGGGGGACGGCAAGACCGGCATCGTCATGGACGATTTGGTGGTGAATTTCAGGGCCGAGGCCTTTCTGGGGGACAACCTCACCGTGGGGTGCGCCTTTGGTGAGGTGGGAGAGGCAGGGTTTCGGATCCACTATCATGTGACATGCAGCGGCAAAACCGTTGCTGTTGCGGAGACAGGGCTCGTTGCCTTCAACTACGCAGCGCGTCGCATTGCGTTTCTGCCCGCGGAGTTCAAGGCGAAGGCCCTTGATTTTGGGTACGGCAACTAACCCTGTCTCTGCGAGGTTATTGGTCTGCGTGGGCGCCCTGGCCCGACAGATCGCTCTGCACGGTTTTGTTCCAGGGGGTGACCACAAAGAGGCGCCGATCCCCGGAGAACTCTTTTCGGCAGTGCCCCCGAAGCACGCCGATTCCCTTTTCAAAGGCTTTGAAATCCAGATGAGAGACGGCTTTCAACGCACCGAGGCCGTCGGGGACCATGAGGGGCTCTGAGGTACTCTGAAGGGAGCGGGCGAGCATGGCCGTCACCTCCAGGGAACCCTTTTCGGATCGGGTCTCAAGAAACCGGTTCCAGACCGGCAGGCCGCTTGTGACAAGTCCGTTGACGAGCCGGGAAAAGTCCGCCTCAGACAGGGAGCCTGTGTGGCGTGCGTAGCTTGCGTTGAGGGCAATGCCCACGGACAGGGCGTGCCCGTGGGGGAGTTTGTACCCGGAGCGGGTCTCCAGCCAGTGGGCGACACGGCACCCCAGGCTCGACCCTTCGTCCAGGGTGGGTTCGCTGGATGCACGGGCCCGGTCCAGGTGGAGGGTGGCGGTTTTGTGGACCACTTTTTCCACGGTCTCCAGATCGTTCTGACGCAGCTTTCGCGCCTTCTTCACCAGAAATAAGAAAAATTCGGTATCGGCGGACAGGGCCATCTTGAACGCTTCGGCCATGCCGCTGATGTGGTGCTCGAAGGGGAGCGTCCTGAGCAGCGAAAAATCGATGAACACGGCGTAGGGAGGGGCGGTGATCCCGGAAAAATTCTTGATCCCGCGGGTGTTCATATAACGCATGGTTCCGATGCCGGCCGCACACTGGGAGAGGGTGGAGGTGGGGACATTGATGGTTTTGATGCCGCCCCGGCATTGGGCCAGGGCCGTACCGGCCGCGTCCAGAAACGCGCCGCCCCCCACCACGAACACCAGGCTCTCCTGGGTCAGGCCGTGGGCATGGGCGATGGTGGCGGTCTCCTCCACCATGCGCTGGCTGTTTTTAACGGACTCGCCGCCGCACATGATAAAGGGCGCGTGGCAGAGTTCAAAGAAAGGGTGCTCTTTTTGAAAGTGGCGGATGATCTGCTTAACCAGATTCCGGTTGCGGGCCACCACACCCGAGTCCACGAGAATGGCGCATCGAAGGGGGGCATCGTGCCCCATCTTGGTCAGGGTCCGGCGAATGGTCTGGTTGGTGCCGGTAAACAGGTTGTTCGTAAAGCAGACGGGGTAGCTGTGGTGGGTGTGGAATTCCTGGGTATAGGTGGGAAAGACCTGAAAGCGAGTGCGATTCATCAAAACCTCCCCTGAAAGGGTTGTCGTGACTGAGTGTTGGGATCCAAAATCCATGGTTGGAAATGACGATGAGAATCAGGAATAACAGTGCTGTCCAAGGTTTATCAACGGCGTGGGTAGCCGATATGACAGCAAAAAATTAACAAAACCATAGCATATTCATTTTATGATGACAATTTGAGAATGTCGCCTTTTCAAGGGGCATTGGCAGCATGGAATCGCGGCGGTTCGTCTCCGACGATATCGCGCCTACCGGATTCGCAACTACCTGTCGTAACAGGGCAATATTCGGAATACCCATTGACACCCCACATCGGTTTTTCCATAATATAAAGAAAAAGCCGGGGCTGTTTCGTCGGATGCCCTCCGTCCCCTTCGTTTTTCCCTTCCTCCTTCCCAATGTTTTTTCAGCCTTTTTCCTAAACGCTTCGGTGGTTTGATCAACCCTCTGCCAACCCATCAGCGAGGACCCGCCATGCTGACCAAAGAGTATAAAGCCTTTTTACGCGCCATGAAGCAGGTGATCCCGCCGGAGCGAATTACCACGGATCCCCTTTACACCCTGGCCTACGGCACGGACGCCAGTTTTTATCGCATGGTGCCGAAGATCGTCATCACCGTGGAAGAGGAGCGGGAGGTGGTGTGGCTCCTCCGGGAAGCCGGGGCGCGAAACCTGCCGGTGACCTTCCGTGCCGCCGGAACAAGCCTTTCGGGCCAGGCCGTCACCGATTCCATCCTCGTCAGGCTGGGCCACACCTGGCAGGGGTGCGCGATTTTTGACAACGCAGAAAAAATAAGGCTCCAACCCGGGGTCATCGGAAGCTGGGCCAACAGCAGGCTGGGGCAGTTCGGCCGGAAGATCGGCCCGGACCCCGCCTCCATCGACACCGCCCAGATCGGGGGGATCGTCGCCAACAACGCCAGCGGCATGTGCTGCGGGGTTTCGGAGAACAGCTACAAAACCATCGCGGATATCCGGGCGGTGTTTTACGACGGCACGGTCCTCGATACCGAAGACGATGCCAGCCGAAGCCGCTTTGCAGAGGAGCACCCGAACATGCTCAAAGGGATCTGCGACCTGCGTGATGCCGTCAAAGCCAACCCCGAGCTTGCCGACAGGATCCGCCGGAAGTTCAAGATCAAGAACACCACAGGCTACAGCCTCAACGCCCTGGTGGACTTTGATGATCCTTTTGACATCATCAAGCACCTGCTGGTGGGGTCGGAAGGGACCCTGGGGTTTATCTCGTCGGTGACCTATCACACCGTGGTGGAGCATCCCCACAAAGCCTCGGCCCTTCTTTTGTTTCCCGACATCAAGACCGCCTGCAACGCCACCATGATTTTGAAAAAACAGCCCGTGGCCGCCGTGGAGCTCATGGACCGGGCCGCCTTAAAGTCGGTGGAGGACAAAGAGGGCATGCCCGAAGCCATCAAAGGGCTGGCCGACGGCGTCACCGCCCTGCTGGTGGAGACCCGGGCCGAAACCCGGGAGGCCCTTGCCGCCCAGGTGGAAACCGTCACGGCCTCCCTGGCCGATCTCACCCAGGTGGTTCCCACGGTGTTTACCCCGGACCCGGAGGAGTTCACGCGTCTCTGGGCCATTCGGAAAGGGCTCTTCCCGGCTGTGGGGGCGGTGCGGGAAACCGGCACCACGGTGATCATCGAAGACGTGGCCTTTCCCATGGACTCCCTGGCCTCGGCAACCATGGAACTTCAGGCCCTCTTTAAAAAATACCGCTACGACGAAGCCATCATCTTCGGCCACGCCCTGGAAGGGAACCTTCACTTCGTGTTTACCCAGGCCTTTGAAGAACAGGAGGAAATCAACCGCTACCGGGATTTCATGGACGAGGTGGCCGGCATGGTGGTGACCACCTATGATGGCTCCCTCAAGGCCGAGCACGGCACCGGCCGCAACATGGCGCCGTATGTGGAGATGGAGTGGGGCAGGGAAGCATATGCCCTCATGAAGGAGATCAAGGCCCTGTTCGATCCCGAGGGGATCCTCAACCCCGGGGTGATCCTGAACGACGATCCCCAGGCCCATATCACCCACCTCAAACCCATGCCCGCTGCCGACGAGATCGTGGACAAGTGCATCGAGTGCGGGTTCTGCGAGCCTGTCTGCCCCTCCAGAAACCTGACCTTTACCCCCAGGCATCGCATCACCGCCTGGAGGGAGGCAAAGCGTCTTGAAAACAGTTCCGGTGCCCGGAAGTGGAAGAGGGGATATCAGTACCCTGGCCTTGAGACCTGTGCGGCAGATGGCCTGTGCGCCCAGCGGTGCCCCGTGGGGATCAACACCGGGACCTTCACCAAAAAACAGCGGGCCGAGGCCACCGGGAAAATGGGCAACCACACCGCCTCTTTTCTGGCCGACCACTACAACGGGACCACCCGCACAGTGCGGGCAGGGCTCAAAGGGGCGCACATGGTGCATAAGCTTGCCGGGGACGGCATCATGGAGGCCGTGGCCATGCATGCCCGCCGCCTCTCCCTCAAGACGCTTCCCATGTGGAACCGTGCCCTCCCCGACGCAGCAAAGAAAATGAGAAAGCTCAAAGGAAAATCATCGAATCCCCTGAAGGTTGTCTACTTTCCTTCATGCATCAGTCGAAGCTTTGGCGCCTCTCTTCAGATGGAAGATAAGCGTCCACTGGGGGACGTGACCCTCTCCGTCCTTGAAAAGGCGGGCTACGACGTGATCATCCCCGAGGGACTCAACACACTCTGTTGCGGCCTTCCCTTTGCCAGCAAGGGGTATACCCGCCAGGCCGATAAAAAGGCCGCTGAGCTTGAAAAGGCCCTGATGGCGGCGAGCCGGGACGGTGAATACCCCATCCTTGCAGACACCAGCCCCTGCCTTTACCACATGAAAGAGACCCTTTCCGAATCCCTTGCCCTCTATGAGCCCGTGGGGTTCATCCTGGAGTTCCTGAAAAAGCGCCTCATCTTCAACCAAAGCGACGACAAGATCGCCGTCCACGCCACCTGCACCACCCTCAAGCTGGGCCTGGAGGGAAAGCTCAAAGAGCTGGCCGAACTCTGTGCCGCACGGGTGGTGGTGCCGGAAGACATCAACTGCTGCGGTTTTGCCGGAGACCGGGGATTCAACGTCCCTGAGCTGAACGAAGCGGCCCTGGACGGCCTGAAGGATAAGGTGGCAGGCTGCCGGGAAGGATTTTCCACCAGCCGTACCTGCGAGATCGGCCTCTCCCTCCACGGCGGCATCACCTATTCATCCATTCTCTACCTGGTGGATCGGTGCACGGAGCGTATCGTGAGGACGGGGGAGATGTAGGGGAAAGAGGATAGAGGGGAATAAGGTCATAGGTTATGGGGCATAGGGTATGGGGGCAGGGCCGCCGGAGGCAAAAATCTAAATGCGTTAACCCTGGGGTGTAGGGGCGGCGGGGGTGCATGTTTGGGCAGCCCGTGATATGGGTCTTCTGTGTTGCGGGCTGTTTTGCGTCTGAGAATTCCATGGAAAGGTCTGAACGGTATGGAAAATGTAAGAACGTACGGGAAGGCGCCCTTTGGGGTGGCTGTTGTGCACGGCGGGCCGGGCGGGGCAGGGGAGATGGCACCGGTGGCCCGGGAGCTCTCACGCGAATGGGGGGTGCTGGAGCCCCTTCAGACGGCCTTGAGCCTTGAAGGCCAGGTGGCAGAGCTTCGCTCGGCGCTTCTGGAGCATGCCACGTGCCCTGTGGCCCTCATCGGGTTTTCCTGGGGTGCCTGGCTGAGTGTGATCCTGGCCGCTCGCTTCCCGGAGCTTGTGAACCACCTGATCCTGGTGGGAAGCGGCCCTTTTCTCGAAGCCGATGCCGCAGGCATTGATGCCGAGCGCATGGGGCGCCTGACGCCTGAAGAGCGTGTCGAGGTCAAGGGGTTGCTGCCGGACCTGAAGCATCCCTCTGCGCGTGTCCGCAACGATGTGTTCAGCCGATTCGGCAGGATCTTTTCAAAGGCCGACGCTTTTGACCCCATGGACACTGATAAGGCGGACATCTTCTGCTCCGCAGACATCTTCAACGCGGTGTGGCCCGAGGCTGCCCAGTGCCGCCGAAACGGTTCCCTGCTGACCGCGGCCTCTTCCCTGACCTGCCCGGTGACCGCCATCCACGGCGACTACGACCCCCATCCGGCCGACGGGGTGCGTGTCCCCCTTGAAAAGGCCCTTGATGAGTTTCAGTTTTTTCTCTTGCCGCAGTGCGGGCACGTGCCCTGGAAGGAGACACAGGCCAGGGCCCCCTTCTATGACCTCCTGAAAAAAAGCCTCCGGCGGCCTTGCCGGAAGTAACCTTCTAAAACGTTTCACATACAAATTTTAATTAACAGGTTCCGCCTGGGCATGCGTCTCGGAGGCTCTGCCTCCATGTGAGATACCTCCAGGTTCTGTGACGTGTGCTATCCACGGCTTTATTTTGCATATGGGCGAGACCTGCGGAGCGGACGGCGCAGGGGGATGAGGTCGGTTGCCCTTTGCGCACCTCCGAAGAATTGTGAAGGTCATGAAAACCCATGCAGCAACAAATGCCATTGCGCTTTGCCCTGAGGAACGAAGGGCAAAGCGCAATGGCAACCTGCTTTCGAGGTGGCTCACCTCGCCGCCGGAGGCGCGCTTTTGTCTGCTTGTGTCTGGCGTCAGTTCAGCTTGAACTTCTTCATCAGGATGGCATCGCGTCGCTGCGTGGGGACCCATTTCTTGAGGAAGGGCATCAGGGTGCTATGGGTACCCAGGCGGATGACCGGGGGGATGGGCTCCCGAAGGAGGATGGCTGTGAGCTTTTCGGCGAATCGGTCCAGGGGCATGGCGCTCTCCTGGGAAATGCGGGTGCGCCGGACGATGGCGTCCATGGAGGCGGCGTAGTGGTTGAGATTTTTCGTGGTCTCTTTGAGCTGGGCCTCGGCGTTGGCGGAGAAGCGGGAGGCGATGCCCCCGGGTTGCACAATCACCACCTTGATGCCAAAGGGCGCGAGCTCCAGGCGCAGGGCGTCACTCGCGGCGTGGAACGCCGCCTTGCTGGCGGCATAGGCACCGGAGAACGGAGTGGGCAGGATCCCTGAGACGCTTCCGATATTGATGATGTGTCCTGCACCGCGCTGGATCATGGCGGGGACAACCGCCTGGATGAGGGCTATCTGGCCGAAGAGATTGGCTTCGAACTGCCGCCTGACCTCGTCCACGGGCATCTCGGCCAGCGGACCCATGGCTCCGTACCCGGCGTTGTTGATGAGCATGTCCATGTGGCCTTCCCGGCCCAGGACATGTTCCACGGCTTCGCTGACGGATGACTGGGCTGTGAGGTCCAGGGCCACGGGCTGTGCCCCGAGGGAGACAAGGGGCGTCAGGGCGTCGCGCTTGCGCGCAGTGGCGTAAACGGTCCATCCGGCCTTGAGAAAATTCTGGGCCAGGGCCTCTCCGATGCCGGATGAGCATCCGGTGATGAGTACAATCCGTTTCATGTCAGTGGGCCTCCCGGAAGGGAAAAAAGAAGATGGGTGAGTGTTTTTCTTTAAATGGTAACAAAGTTTACATATGGAGACAATCATCTTGACACGGACGGGGTCTCTTAGCTAAAGCTGACGTTAACGTTATTGTGGAGATCCCGCGGCAACCCCGTAAAGCGGCCGAAGTACTTGCACCATGTTGTTTATTCCGAGTTTCCAACCAGAGGAGAGGCATGATGGCACACCAACTTGCAGATCGACGTGACGTTGAATTTGTTCTTCATGAGCAGCTGAACCTGAGTGACCTGAGCAACCATGAAACCTACGGAGAGTTCAATAAGAAAACCATCGACCTGGTGATCTCCGAGGCGCGGAACCTGGCCTTGAAAGAGGTGCTTCCCACCAACGCCCCCGGGGACCAGACCGGTTGCAGCCTGGATAAGGGGCAGGTGCAGATCCCCGACGAGTTCAAGCGGATCTGGGATCTGTATCGGGACGGGGAGTGGATCGCCACCAGCGAGGATCCGTCCTGGGGCGGCCAGGGCATGCCCCACGCCCTCTCCATGGCATGCACGGAGTACCTCTCCGGGGCCAACATGGCCATGTACATGTACGTGGCACTGACCCACGGGGCCGCCAACCTTGTGGAGGCCTTCGGCACCCAGAGCCAAAAAGAGAAGTACCTGCGCAAGATGTATTCCGGCCAGTGGACCGGCACCATGCTCCTCACCGAACCCGGCGCCGGTTCCGACGTGGGGGCCCTGACCACCACGGCCACCCCCAACGCCGACGGCACCTACAGCATCAAGGGCAACAAGATTTTTATCTCCGGGGGCGATCACGACATGGCCGAAAACATCGTGCACCCTGTCCTGGCCCGCATCGAAGGGGCCCCTGCCGGCACCAAGGGCATCAGCCTGTTCACTGTGCCCAAATATCGGGTTGCCGAAGACGGATCCGTGGGGGAACTAAACGACGTGGTCTGCACGGGCATCGAGCACAAAATGGGTATCCACGGCAACTGCACCTGCTCCCTTGCCCTGGGAGAGAAGGGCGGTTGCGTGGGCGAACTCCTGGGTGAGCCCAACAAGGGCATGCGCGCCATGTTCCAGATGATGAACGAGGCCCGTCTTTTTGTGGGCATCCAGGGACTCAGCGTGGCCGGGGCTTCGTACGCCAATGCATTGACCTACGCCAAGGAGCGTGTCCAGGGGCCCAACCTCATGTCCATGATGGAGAAGAACCCGCCTGCCGTGCCCATTATCCAGCATCCGGACATCCGTCGCCAGCTCATCACCATGAAGGCCAACGTGGAGGCCATGCGAAGCCTTCTCTTTTACATCGGGTACTGCTCGGACCTGAAAAAAGTGAGTGATTCCGAGGAAGAGAAGGAACGCCTCCAGGGAATCATCGACGTGCTGATCCCCATCGGCAAGGGGTACGTCACGGACCGCTCCTACGATGTCTGTTCCCACGGCATGCAGGTCTACGGGGGCTACGGGTTCATTGAAGAGTACCCCCAGGCCCAGCTGCTCCGGGACTGTCGCATCACCATGATCTACGAGGGCACCAACGGGATTCAGGCCATGGACCTTCTGGGGCGCAAACTCGGCATGAAAAAGGGCAAGGCCGTCATGGACCTCATGGGCGAGATGCAGAAGACCATTGCCGAAGCGCGCGGGGTGGAGGCCCTTTCTCCCCTTGCAGACGAGCTTGAAAAGGCCGTGGGTAAACTCGGCGAGGTGGCCATGTACATGGGCAAGACCGCCATGAGCACCGAGGTGATGAACGCCTTTGCCAGCGCACATCCCTTCATGACCGTCACAGGGGACGTGGTCTTTGCCTGGATGCATCTCTGGCGGGCCGTTACCGCAACTGCGGCCCTTGAAAAGGCCAAAAAGAAAGACAAGGATTTCTACGGAGGCATCCTGGCCTCGGCCGCCCACTACATCCAGACGGAGCTTCCTGTGGCCCAGGGGCGCATGCGTGCCATCCTCAAGGGGTCGGATGCCGCCATGACCATTCCGGAGTCCTCATTTTTCGGGTAAGGTGCCTGGCACACAAGCCCTCCGTGATTGACATCACGGGGCGTCAGGTATAGATATCGTTCCAAGGTTCCGGTGTATTGGGGCTCTGGCAGATAGATCCCACGATTTATCTGCCAGGGCCTTTGTTCTGTTTGCTGATTGTGGATGTGGAGGCGGAGATGTTTTTTCTGGGGGCGTATCTGGAGCGGGAAGAGGGGACTGCCGAGGTGGTTGTGGTGGAAAAGGGATTTTACAGCGGCACCAAGCGATACCGCATCGTCCATGCTGAAATCCTTCAGGAAAAAGACCACGACGCCCTGACCCGAACCCTCCTTGATATGCGCCTGGATGATCGCTGGACAGCGGTGAAGAAGGTGTTCAGCCAGAGCGGTCGTCCCGCCAAGACCAAAAAAGAGCCTCCGTTGATCCTTCTCTCCTCCTGGGACGATGAGGTGCGCATGGCAGAGGCCATGCGAAGGCGATGCGCGTCCGTGGAGGTGCTTTTAAGCACCGAGCCCGATGAGACCGCTCGGCAACGCCTCAAGTCCGATGCCTTTCACAACTGCCATGTGGTCACCGCCCCCATGATGGTTGCAGCCCTGGAAAACACTGTGAAAAAAGGGAGCTTTAACGAGGATCAGCTCGGGGAGTACCCGGTGGTCTCCCTTGCCCCTGCCAAGGGGCAGATGGCAGATGAAAGATCTACCTGGCTTTGCGCTTTGGGCGGGTGTCTCTGGCACGGTGAATCCATCCGGCGTGTCAAGCGCTACTGATCACATTCCCTCCTTCATGCCCTTCAGACCTGTGTGCACGCGGGCAGCCTCCGGTTCGGTTACGGGGGCCCCGGCAGTGGCCTCATGCCTTCTCCCTCTCTTCTTTTCCCTTTATTCCGCGTTCCAACCACGGCTCGTGCTGTCATCTGCAAAAGGTTGATTTGTTCCTTTATATCTCACTTGCAATTCTATTGAAAGATATCATCAGTATAATTGATGATGTCTTTTTTATTTCTTCTCTAAATCGGGCTGAAATACAAAATGCGTTTACGTTCTTTTCTCTGTAATGTATTCGAATCATATTGTTTATAAGGAATGATGCACATTCTTCTTTAGCCCTTTTAAAAAAAATAATTGACAAGGATCACACACGGGGCGTAGGGTTTCATTGCTCATACGCAGTGAGCATGGAGTATTGATGAGTAATACATTGAGAGACACATAACGGGGCGATTTTTACGTTGCGGGCCCACGCTCGCAGGAATCCACATTTTGAGGAATTCGCCTTCTCAGCAGGGATCACAGGAGAACGCATTTCCCGGCAGCGCTGCCGGGGGATCTGTTTGTTTGGACCGATGCCGCAGTCGAGATGACTGGGCCCGATATATCCATTGTTTTCTGTTAACCTGAGCCATGAGAAGGAACCGTTATGCGAAAACGAGTCGAGGCAACCCTGGCTGTTCTTTTGATCCTGTCCTGTGTGGGGTTGCGGCTGGCGTATACCGAACACCGGATGCCGCCGGAAGAAGGCGTTGATCTCATTACCATTGATTCCATTGCCCCGTTGGACACCCTTCAACGTCCCCCTGTTCGATTCCCCCATGGGATCCATGTGTCGGCCACAAGCGAGTCTGCCGGCTGCCTGGCATGCCATGACCCGGCCCCCGGTGCCGGTCATGGGATCTCTTTTTCCATGAAAAACCGCCATGAACTCTCCGGAGAGGCGCTTCAGGACCTCTACCACAACCAGTGCATCGGTTGTCATGCCGACCGTGAAACAGCAGGGCTTGCCACCGGCCCCCAGGTCTGCAGCGGGTGCCATGTAAAGCCTGTCACCGATTCTTTCCCCATATCACACGCCATAACCTTTGACGCCCACCTCCACATGCGCCACACCGATGATGCCGCCCTTGACTGCAAGGCGTGCCATGATGCCCTGCCGTCAGGGGGGAACAGTGATGAGGCCCACGGCCTGTGCGTCACCTGCCACCTGGACTCGGCCTCCGACGCCCCCCTGGAGTGCACGGGGTGTCATGCCCTTTCCGCCTCTCAAGGGGAGGGCCATGGGGCCGCCCACGGCGGTGAGGTCGACTTCGACCACGACCTCCATGAAGAAGCCGATATCTCCTGCGAGGTCTGTCATCACAAGGAGCCCGACACCGGTTGCGCCGAGTGCCATCCCAGGCGCGGTGAGCCCGGGGGCGACAGCGTCTCCCTTCAGGCGGCCATGCACTCCCGTACCTCTGATCGCAGCTGCATTGGATGCCATGACACCATGGGTGCCGGCGTGGTGGACGACTGTACCGGGTGCCATGCTCCCTTCGGCACCGAGGCTGAGTAGGCAACCGTCTTTGCGCCTGTTTTTTTTATCGGATCCTAATTTGGAGGACATATCATGTACCAGTTTATTACCGGGCCTCTTCTCTGGCTCGCCTTCAGCATTTTTTTTGTCGGGTGCGTTGTTCATGTGGTTTTGTACGTCAAAAATCTGGACCAGGACCTGGACCGGGTCTCCTATGGCTCACACGTGGGCTGGGGCATCCGTGGTGCTCTGCGCTCCCTTGTTTTCTGGATGCTTCCCTTCGGCACACGAAGCTGGCGGGCAAAGCCTGTTTATACGGTTATCTTTTACCTTTTTCACCTTGGGGCGGTGATCGCGCCCCTGTTTCTCTCCGCCCATGTGGTGATCCTGAAACTGCGCTGGGGCATTGCCTTGCCGACCCTGCCCGATGTGGTGGCGGACTGGATGACCGTGGGGGTGATCCTTGCGGCACTGGCCATGGTGATTCGCCGTCTGGCGTTGCCTGAAGTGCGTGTTCTCACCACAAGCCGGGAGATCGGAACCCTTGTCATCGCCGTGGCTCCCTTTGTCACCGGGTTCATTGCCTATCACCAGATAGGGGACAGCACCTTCTGGCCCCTGGCCCATATTCTTTCAGGGGAGATGCTGCTGGTGGCCGTTCCCTTTACCAAGCTCTCCCATGTGGTGCTTTTTTTCTGCTCCCGGATTCAACTGGGCATGGATTTCGGCATTAAGCGAGGGGGGATGAAATCCGCGGGCATGCCGGTGTGACCCCCTGGTAGAAACGGAGACAACAACGTCCCTTAAGGGGCTTACGATGTGTACGGACCATGATCATAAGAAGGAAAAGATGATGCCGGAAGGAACATTTTGCAACAGAAAACCCATCGATACCAAAGACGAACTCCAGGCGTTCATGCAGGACAAGGGGGGCGCCAGATATTATGAAGAGATGAAGTCCCTTGAGGTGGATGTCCCCGCCCTGAAGGCAGAACTCAAGCGGACCCTCAAATCCAGATTGAAAACCTGGCTCAATACCTGCCAGGGGTGCGGCCTCTGTGCCGACTCCTGTTTTTTCTATCTTGCCAACGGCAAGGACCCCAAACAGGTTCCGTCCTACAAGATCCGGTCCACCCTGGGCGAGCTGGTGCAGCGGAAAGGGGAGGTGGACACCGACTTTATGATGCACTGCATGGATGTGGCCTGGGGCCAGTGCACCTGCTGCAACCGATGCGCCCTCTACTGCCCCATGGGCATCGACATGGGGGTAATGTTCAGCTACCTGCGCGGTTTGCTCTACTCCCAGGGGTTTGTGCCCTGGGAGATGAAGATCGGTTCGGGCATGCACCGGGTCTACCGCGCGCAGATGGACATCACCACCGAAGACTGGGTGGATACCTGTGAATGGATGGAGGAAGAGACCGAGGAGGAGTGGCCGGGCCTGAAAATACCCGTGGATCAGGAGAACACGGACATCATCTACACGGTCAACGCCCGGGAACCCAAGCATTACCCCGAAGACCTTGCCGACGCCGCCACCTTGTTCCACCTGGCCGGGGAGAGCTGGACCGTCCCTTCCGAAGGGTGGGAGGAGACCAGCCTGGCCATGTTCGCAGGGGACTGGGAGGCGGCAAAAATGCAGGTTCAGTCCGTCTACTCGGCCATTGATCGCCTCAAGCCCAAGCGCATGGTGGTCACCGAGTGCGGGCACGCCTACCGGGCCACGGTCATCGAAGGGCCTTACTGGGCGGGGATCAAGGACGGGAAGCCCCCGGTGGAGACCCTGCATTATGTGGAGTGGGTGGCAGAGGCCCTGCAGACCGGCAAGCTGAAGATCGATCCGGCCAAACGCATCAAGGAGCCCGTGACCTACCACGACTCCTGCAACTACATCCGCAACGCGGGCCTGGCAAAGGCCGCACGGTATATCATGGGGCAGATCGCCGAGGATTTCAGGGAGATGACGCCCACCCGCGAGCACAACTTTTGTTGCGGCGGGGGAGGGGGGCTGAACGGCATCGGGCGCTACCGCCAGGAGCGCAATACCGGCATGAAGGTGAAGCGGGACCAGATCCTGGCCACCGGGGCCAAACTGGTGATCACTCCGTGCCATAACTGCTGGGACGCCATCCGGGACCTTGAAGAGGTCTACAAGATCGGGATCCGCTGGTCGTTTCTCAAGCCCCTGCTCATCAAGATGGTGGAGGTCCCCGAGTACCTGACCCACGTGGAAGAGTAGGCCATGGGGGAGCCCCTTTTCAGGGGGCCTTTTTTTGAGAGCATCAGGGTGTTCGTTGCCCCGGCCCGGCAGGCGGGATCTTCGCCTGCCGGGCTTTTTGCTCAGGAAGGTCTGTGGCGCGTTGAAAAGGGTGTTTAAAAAGTCTAACTGAGGAATGTATTCAATTGAATTTAACATACTATTACAATCTATACTGATATGGTATAGTAAATGAAATTCGGAAAAAATTCTAAACTTAACACATTGTATTTTAACGATAAAAAACGCAGTGCTCAGGAGCATGCTCTCCGTTTTTTGTTAAAAAATATTTGACAATGAACCGCCACATGGTAAAGTGCTTTTGCTCATACGCAGTGGGCTTGGAGTTTTTTATCTAGTAATACGTGTAACATAATTGCAGGCGTTATAACGTCTGTTGTGGGGATAGTTATTCCCACGCCCTGACAGGCTGCACCTTTGCACCAGATGGTGTCTGCCCTCATTCAGCAGGAAACAAAGAGAAGCTGTTTCTGAATTTCACATTCAGGGACGATTGCTCGGCATTGAAACCGGCGTCGCGACGACCCGGTACGGATATAGCCATTGTTTTCTGTTAACTTGAGGGTTTGGTAAGGAGCAGTTATGCGCAAACGAGTCGGGGCAAGCCTGGCATTTCTCCTTGGTCTTCTGTTTTTCGGCCTCTGTCTTGCATATTCCGAGGGCACCGACGAACAGAATCGGGGTGTAGATGTCATCTCCATGGACACCATCACTTCCTACGGGGTACTTCAGCGCCCCAAGGTACACTTCCCACACGAAAAACATGTGATTGATGCCGAGAAGGACACGTGCCTTCAGTGCCATGAGGCGCGGCCAGACGGCGGGGTTTCCCTGGCGTTCAGGCAGCGTAAAGGGCTTTCCGGCATGGAGGCCAGGGACTATTACCACGCCCAGTGCATCCAGTGCCACGCCGATGCGGCCTCGGCAACAGGGGCCACAGGGCCCCAGGTCTGCGGCGGCTGCCACGTTAATGGCGAGCCCGCATCATCGCCTTCTTCGTCCCACGCCATCGATTTTGACGATACCCTGCACAGCATCCACACCGAGCAGGCCACCCTTGACTGCCGCACATGCCACGACAGGCTCCACGGTGAGCCCGATGCAACGGACAGCCCGGCCATGTCACCCCGGGAAACCTCCCACGATCTGTGCGTAAGCTGCCATGTATCCACCCTTGATTCCGGTGAACCCGGCGGTCCCGTAACCTGCACAGCCTGCCACACCGACCCTGTGGACACCTCCTCCATGCCGCGCGTTACCGCCGGTGGCGGTGAGGTGCTCTTTGACCACGACCTCCATGAAGGCGCAGACATCTCCTGCGAGACCTGTCACCACAAGGAACCGGAAACCTCCTGCTCCGAATGCCATGACGCGTCGGGCTCTTCCCGGGGCGGCGGCATCTCCCTGTACGCTGCCATGCACAGCCGGCAAGCCGATCGCAGCTGCATCGGCTGCCATGACACCATGGGGGCAGGGGAGGTGGACGACTGCACCGGCTGCCATGCCCCGTTCAGCGGGGGAACCCCTTAAACGATCGGGATGGACACCTCCCGGGCTCGGATGATTTCCCGAGCCCGGGGACCGGACCCTTCGCATCCCGGCGGCAGCGTCGCCGGGACGTGGGCGGAGGGCCCTATCTTACCGGAATGAACAAAGAGGAAACACCATGTATCAATTTATCACCGGGCCGCTGTTGTGGCTTTCCCTCGGGATTTTTTCCATCGGTTGCATTGCCCATGTGGCTCTTTATATCAAAAACCTCGACGCCCGCCTGGACCGGGTGGCCTACGACACATGCATCGCAAGCGGGCTGAAAGGGGCCCTGCGCTCCATTGTGCTCTGGCTGACGCCCTTCGGGACCCGTTGCTGGCGGCAGAACCCCGTGCACACCCTGCTGTTTTATCTCTTTCACGTGGGGGCTGTAGCCGTTCCGCTGTTTGTCTCGGCCCACGGGATCCTGTTGAAGTACCGCTGGGGCATCTCCATTCCGGCCATGCCCGATGCCGTGGCCGATGCCCTCACCGTGGGCGTTCTGATAGGGGCCGCAGGGCTCCTCATCCGCCGCATGGTGCTCCCCGAGGTGCGACAGCTCACAAGGCCCCGGGACATCGGCGTGCTCTTTTTGTCGGTGGCGCCCTTTGCCACCGCTTTCATGGCCTATCACCAGATCGGAGACGTCACCTTCTGGACCCTGGCGCACATCCTCAGCGGGGAGCTCTTTCTCGTGGCCGTGCCCTTTACCAAGCTCTCCCATATCGTGCTTTTTTTCTGCTCGCGCATCCAGCTCGGCATGGATTTCAGCATCAAGCGCGGTGGACTCAAGGCCCCTGGATTTCCCTGGTAACCATCTTTTTTAAGATACAACGATTTTGTGAGTGAGGAACCATGACAAAGCAGCAAGGCATACTGTGCAACCGAACCCCCATCGGAACCAAAGCAAAACTCCAGGAACTCCTGGGAGACAAGGGTGGCGCCCAATATTACAAAGAGATGGAGAGCCTCGACGTGGACGTCCCGGCGTTGAAGGCCCTTTTGAAAAACACCTTGAAATCACGGCTCAAGACCTGGCTCAACTCCTGCATGCGATGCGGGCTCTGCGCCGACTCCTGCTTTCTTTATATCGCCAATGACAAGGACCCCAAGCAGGTCCCCTCCTACAAGATCCAGTCCACCCTGGGGGAGCTGGTGCGGCGAAAAGGGGAGGTGGACACCGCTTTTATGATGCACTGCATGGATGTGGCCTGGTCCCAGTGCACCTGCTGCAACCGGTGCGCCATGTATTGCCCCATGGGCATCGACATGGGGGTGATGTTCTCCTACCTGCGCGGGGTGCTCTTCTCCCAGGGATTCGTGCCGTGGGAGATGAAGATCGGATCGGGCATGCACCGGGTCTATCGCGCCCAGATGGACATCACCACCGAGGACTGGGTGGACACCTGCCAGTGGATGGAAGAGGAGACTGAAGAGGAGTGGCCGGGCCTTGAAATCCCCGTGGACAAAGAGGATGCCGACATCATCTACACGGTCAACGCCCGCGAGGCCAAGCACTACCCCGAGGACCTCGCCGACGCAGCGGTCCTCTTTCACCTGGCCGGAGAGAACTGGACCGTTCCTTCCGAAGGGTGGGAAGAGACCAGCCTGGCCATGTTCGCCGGAGACTGGGAAGCCTCCACCATGCAGGTGAAGTCCGTTTACTCCGCCATCGATCGGTTGAAGCCCAAGCGCATGGTGGTCACCGAGTGCGGCCACGCCTACCGGGCCACGGTGACCGAAGGGCCCTACTGGGCGGGCATCAAGTCGGGCAAAGCCCCGGTGGACAGCCTGCACTACGTGGAGTGGGTGGCCGAAGCCCTGCGCACGGGCAAGCTCAAGATCGACCCGGCCAAACGGATCAAAGAGCCCGTGACCTTCCAGGACTCCTGCAACTACATCCGCAATGCAGGCCTGGCCGACGACGCCCGGTACATCATGAGCCAGATCGCCGAGGATTTTCGCGAGATGACCCCCAACCGCGAACACAACTACTGCTGCGGCGGGGGAGGGGGCATGAACGGCATCGGACGGTACCGGGAACAGCGGAACATCGGCCTGAAAGTCAAGCGAGACCAGATCCTTGAGACCGGAGCCAAGCTGGTGATCTCTCCCTGCCATAACTGCTGGGATGCCATCCGGGACCTGGAGGAGGTCTACCATATCGGGATCCGGTGGTCTTTCCTGAAACCCCTGCTCATTCCCATGGTGGTGGTGCCGGATCATCTGACACACAATGAGGAATAATAACAAGTCTCTATCAATGGCTTGGATTGCCGTTTTCCACTGGGAACGCCCCTTTCATAAGGAAAAAAACACCCCATGGACGGTAATTGATTGAACTTTGAAAAAATAACTGCTTTAGTTAGTAGTTAGTTATGACCCGCCTCCCCCGGCTGCAACTCGGCACCCGGGGGAGGCCATGGCATGGCACCGGAAACCAGGAGCCAGGGACATGAAGCGTATGACGGCGACAGCATGGGACGTGCCGGTCTGCGGGGGAGACCCCTTCCGCACCCCGACGCCGTGTCCGCCCCAAAGCCCGGCCCCTTCGGTTTTCCTTGCCCGTGTCACCCGGTCTCCCTGCACCAACCTCCCTTTGCCCCTCTCTTCCCGTTTCCCCTGACCTCTTTCGTCGAACCATTCGATCGAGTTTGATGCTGACACTTCAGACAGGCAGGTTCCTTATGTTCAAAAACATTCTGTTCACCACCACCGCGTCGCCCATCTGCGACGAAGCCGCCCGGTTTGCCTACAACCTGGCCGAAAAATTTCACTCCGGTTTAAAAGTCCTTCACGTCTACGGGTTGCCCTCCCACGGCTTTACAGCCCAGGTCCAGGCGTACTCCCCCGAAAGCGAGGACGTGCCGGACGCGGATTACGAAACGCTCCTGACCCGTGAAATCCGGGCTTCCCACGAACACCTTGCGGACAAATCCATGGATTGCGAGGTGGTGGTAAAACCCGGGATCCCCGCAACGGAAATCCTGCGCCGGGCCAGGGCCTGGGAGAGCGACCTCATCGTCATGGGGACCCACACCCGGCTGGATTGCACCGGGGCGTCCCTTGCGTTTCGCAACACCGTGGGCAACACCATGCAGAAGGTGGCAAAAAGCGCCAGGGCACCGGTCCTTATCATCAACCGTTTCTGTCCCCTTCCGCACTGGAATTTCAAGCACATTGTCTTTGCCACCGACCTTTCGCAGGCATCGGATGCCGCCTTTGCCTTTGCCGTGAAGATCGCCCGGAAATCCGGGGCAACCCTTCACCTGCTCCATACCCTGGAAATCTCCGGGATCCCCGAAGATCCCGTTGCCATGGACAGGCGCCTGGCCCACGCGCGGGCAGCCGTGGAAGCCCGTTTTCTAAGCCGCACCGGGGATTTCACCAACATGGAGGTGGAGGTGTGCGAAGGGACCCCGTACGTTGAGATCCTGAAGCTGACCCGCAGGTGCCACGGAGACCTTGTTGTCATGGCGCACCATGGCAAAGGACCGGAGGAGAGCCCGGCCATGGGCGGAACCCTGGAGCAGGTTGTCATACGGGCCTCCTGTCCGGTGGTGAGCGTCAACCACGGCGAAAAGGGATAATCACCCGTAAGGAATCGCCGCCTGCGTTCATATTTTGGTTTGTTCCCGGCTCTCTTTGGGCTATGAATGAAGGTAGGTTCCCTTTGCGACCGTCCTCATCCTGAGACCCAACAATACGGAGGTATACCTGTGTCCCGACCCAAAAACGCCATGGAGATATTCAAGCACCTGGAGAAATCCAATTGCCGGGAGTGCGGCGAAAAGAGCTGCCTGGCCTTTGCCGGAGCGGTGTTTACCGGCGCCAAGTCCATAGACGCCTGCCCCAGGGCAGACGAGGCCACACGGGCCCTGTTCAGGGGCGGGGCAGGGGAGACCGGAGACAACGGCGATATCTATCTTGCCGCCCTCCAGAAAAAAATGGGGACCTGCGATTTTGACGAGGCATCCCGGCGCATCGGGGCAACGCTGTCCGGCGAGGTGCTGACCCTCAAAGTGCTGGGCAAGGATGTGGGGGTGGATCACCAGGGCCGGTTTCACACCGACCTGCACGTAAACCCTTACCTTGGGGTTCCCTTTCTCAACCATGTCCTGGACGGCAAGGGCGTTCCGGCCAAAGGGCAGTGGGTCTCTTATCGGGATATTCCGGGAGGGCGCGAGCAGTACAACCTGTTTCACCGGCGCTGCGAGGAGAACCTTCTGCGCCTGGCGGACGGACACACCGGCCTGTTTGACGACCTGGTGCATCTCTTCGACGCAAAAGAGGTGCCGCCCCAGTTCCAGTCGGACATCTCGGTGGTCCTTCATTTTTTCCCCACGGTTCCCTTTATGATCTGCTACTGCAACGATCAGGACGGCCTGGGTTCAGCCGTGAATGTTTATTACGACAGCACCGCCATCGAAAACGTGGACGCTGAATCCCTGTTTTACCTCGGCGTGGGATTCACGTATATGCTGGAGCGCCTGGCCCTTCGGCACGGGTAACAATGGACATGCGCCGACGTGCCTCGGGACCTGAACCAATATAAGGTTGGGAGAGGCCCTCTTCTTCCGGTGGTCGCAGGGGAGGAGCCCCTTTCGGAACGAGAGCTGCATGGAGGTGAGCCATGACAGGAAAAGGAGAAAAAAAAGATGAGAGGAAAAACCTGAGAACCCTTGGAATGACCCTGGGAGGCATGCTGCTTCTGGTGGTGATGCTCACAGGGCCCGCCTTGGCCGAGTTCAAGGTGGATGAAAAAAAAGGGGTGGTTGTCGACACCGCCACAGGGCTCATGTGGCAACGCCAGACAGGCAATGACAATGAGGCCCTGACCTGGGCCCAAGCGGTGGCCTACTGCAAAAAACTCGACCTGGCCGGGTACGACGACTGGCGCCTGCCCAGCTCCGATGAACTCCAGAGTATCATTAACTACCTGAGCTACGACCCTGCGGTGGACCCCCGAGTTTTTCCGGACACGGCGTCCTCGGGGTACTGGTCCTCCACAACCTACGAAGCCAATTCCGGCTATGCCTGGCGCATCGATTTCTACTATATCGGGTACGTCAACATCAGCAACAAAGCGAATCACTATTATGTTCGGGCCGTGAGGTCCCTTCCGTAAAGCGCCTCTGCCCACAGGCCGTACGGGGCGGTGACGTTTTTTTCTGCTTCCTGCGGGCATGATGGTGGTAGCGTACGCTGAAAGGGCAAAGGAGACGCCTCTTTTGCCGAGGGTACCCTTGTGCCTGTGATACGGATGCGTTCCCTTTTGGGCAAAGGTCAACAAGGGCACCGTGCTGGTGCCCGTCAGATATGAGACAGGATGATTATGGATGAAGATTTGGTGACACTGCGGCAGGCGCTGCATCGCATACCCGAAGCCTCCGGGCAGGAGGAAAAAACAGCAGGGATGGTTGCCGACTGGCTCACTGGCTGTGACCACCACGGCATGGTGAGGGATTTGGGCGGCCACGGGGTGGCGGTTTTTTTTGACGGGACGTCCACCGGAGAGACCCTTCTTTTCCGGGCCGACCTAGACGGGGTGCCCGTAACCGAGATGACGGGCCTTCCCTATGCATCGGTCCACAAGGAGTTGTCCCATGCCTGCGGCCACGACGGGCACACGGCCATCCTCTGCGGCCTGGCCCGTGAACTCTCAAAGGCGCCCCCTAAGCGGGGGCGGGTGGTGCTTCTCTTTCAACCGGCCGAAGAGACCGGGGCCGGGGCCGATGCCGTGATCAAGGATCCTCGGTTTCAGGGCATCATCCCGGACCGGGTCTTTGCCCTCCACAACCTGCCCGGCAGACCCCTGGGGCAGGTGTGCGTGCCGGACAGGCTTTTTGCCTGCGCCTCCCTGGGCATGGATATCCATCTTTCCGGCACGCCGAGCCATGCTGCCTGGCCCGAGCACGGAAACTCCCCCATGCCCATTGTGCAATCGCTCCTGGCCGATGAGGGCCTGCTGGCACGGGAACAGGGCGGACCGTTTTTCATGAGCACGGTGACCCATCTTCAGGTGGGAGGGCCCGGGTTCGGGGTGAGCCCCGGCGAAGCGCGGGTGCAGCTCACCCTGCGGGGGGAGGCGGACGCATACCTGCATTACCGCATGTCCCGTATCAAGGAGGCGTTGGAGGAGAAAAGCGGGCTTTCAGGCCTGGGGTGCGAGGTGATGGTGACCAATGAGTTTCCGGGAACACCCGTGGACCGGGAGATGGCTGAAATGGTGATGGAGGCCGCCACCGATGCGGGCCTGGACGTCACCACACTCTCCGAGCCCATGAGGTGGAGTGAGGACTTCGGGTGGTTCACCCACCGCTACCCCGGGGTGATGGTGGGGCTGGGCTGCGGCGAGGGGCCGCAGCTTCACAACGCAGATTACAACTTTCCGGACGCCCTTCTCGGGCCGGGCATTGCCCTGTTTTCCGCCATCATCCGGACATGTCAGCGCAGCATGACCCCCTGACCCGGCTCGCCCGAAGGGTGAGAAAATCAGGATGTTTTCTCATGAAATATCCGGGCCAGGGCGGATCAGGTGCTCCACAACCCGGAGTTGGAATTGAACACCGCCTGGAAGCGAAGGCGCGGGGCCTCATTGCCGTTTTCGTCCCGGGGCTCGGTCGTCTCAAATCCGGAGGCGTCTTCCTTGGCCGGGGGGCGGATGGTCACCCTTCCCCTGGAAGAGCAGGTGCACTCAGCGCCCTTGAACAAAAGGGAGAAGGGGGCGCGGACAAAACAGGATTGGGGCCTGTCTGTGCGGGACTCGGGCAACGTGTTGTCCGTCAGGGCAAACTTGCGTTCCTTGCCTTCGCTGTTTGTTATGGAAAAACCCGTTGCTTTACCCTTGATATCGTGGTTGGTTGAAAATGGCTTGAGCATGGAATTCTCCTGATTCTTAAAGAATGAAAAACAGCGACTTACAACCCGTCACACATCCCTGCAACCCCGTCTGTCCCATGGGGAAAGCAGGCGCTTTATCCGTTCCGCGGCAGGCCGGATCGACCCGAAAGGCGTGTCAGCCTTGCGGGATGGCCCAATGGTTTGGCTGCTTCATGATGGCTGGTGCCCGGGCCTGGCCCGGCGCCTTCGGTCTGGGAGCCTGATGGTGAGGTGGGTTTTGGTTGAAAAACGCAGTGGGGATGTGGAGACGTGGGGGTGTCCGACCGTTTACGGATGATTGAATTATGTCACGGCACGGAATGAATATGAAGTGTTATTTTTCTAAACATTGATATAAATATTGAGATGTTGCGATACGTATTGCCCTGAAAGAAACCCGGCGCGCTCACGCATCAGGATGCGCGGCCGAAGATGAGAAGGGCTGGGGTGATCTCGGAGGTGGGCAGGGTGCCCGCCACCCAGTCATCGAGGATGCCGGTGAGGGCGGAAAGCGGTTTGTAGCCCTGGTTGAGCACCGATGCCGCCTCGCCTTCCCTGAGAACCAGAGCGGGAAAGGCCAGGGCGTTGTAGTCCCGGGCCAGGGCAAAATCGTCGAAGGTTTCTGAGCGGACGGAGTCGCTTTGTGCAAGGTGCAGAAACTGCTCCGGGGACACGCCGATCCCTTTGGCGAGGTCGCAGAGGATCTCCGGCTGCGTGATGTCTTTCATTTCCAGGTAAAACGCGTGATGAAGGGCCCGGTAGTAAGGCAGGGCCAGGGCAGGGTCCAGGCGCCTGACGGCAACAAAGGCCCGACTGGCCGGTGCCGAGTCGTAGAGAAAATCTGGGGCATCTGCCAGCAGGTGGCCGTTGATGGGCTGGCCCGTGGCCCGGGTCACCCCGTGCCAGTTTTCAAGGAGCTTCGGCTTGATGGCGTCGGTGATGGCAATGGGGTCCTCCACCCGCAGTCCCCCCATGATAAACCGGAAGGGAACCGAAGACCCGAGGCGCTCCATGAGGGCATCAAGGACCGGCTCAAATCCGAAGCACCAGGCGCACATGGGGTCGCCCACATAAATAATCTCTTTGTCCGTTGTCTGGCTCACGTCTTTCGTCCTCCGGTTCCCCGTTTGATCATCACAAGATCCCACTTATACCATACCTTGCCCCCAGCTCAAGGCGCCTTTTTGGCGCTACAGGTCCCCCATACGGAGAATCACGGAAAACGCATCGATGAGGGCCCAGGCCGTATCGTCCTGCCGCAGCCCCAGGTCATCGTCCCCGGAGCGGGTCATGAGGGCGCAGACCTCGGTGCCGTCCTTGAGACCGAGGATCACCTCTGTTGTGTTTCCACCTTTAATAATACGGCGCACCTTTCCTTCAAGGGTGTTGGCGCAGCTGGTCAGGGGCGGGTGGGGCCCTGCGGCCACCAGGACCCAGGGGGCCTTTACCTCGGCGGTGAGAAGGGTTCCCGGCTTCAGGGCCAGGCGGTCGGCGCTTTCATTGGTAATGATGGCGGTGATGGGGTAGCCCCCCAGGGTGTCCAGGGTGACCACCGTCTGGATCTCTCCGGAAGCCATGCTGGCCACCTTTCCGGCAAAGCTGTTCCTTGCGCTTGTTTTGATCCTGCTCTCGCGTCGGGTGACATGGGCCACCACCCGCTGCATGTCCCGTTCGGAAAAATCGAGCCAGGAGGCGGTCAGACCTGCCGTGCTGTGGCCGAGCATCTTCTGAACCACGGGAAGGGGCAGGTTGCTGCGCAAGAGCTCCAGGGCACGGGATCGGCGGATGACGTTGGGGCTTCCCATGGCCTTGGCCAGCCCGCAGGACTCTGCCTGTTCATAGAACTTTCTCCGCACATGCCCCGGATCCACGGAAAAAGGAGCTTCGGTGGATGGCGGCAGGACCTCGAGGATTCCCTCGGCCACGTGGGGAGGGATCTGGACATCCCGGTACCCGGCGGACCGGCTTCCGATATGCACGGTGTGGCCCGTAAAGTCGATCTGATCGGTGGAGGCGATGCCCAGGATTTCCCCTAAACGGGCACCGGTGTAGCGAATGAGCAGGAAGATGCAGAAAATTCTCTGCCGGGACCTTCGCACGTCGGAGCGCCGTGCAGCCGAGACCCAGTCCCGAAAGGCTGTTTCCAGGGCGGCCAGCTGAACAGGGTCGAGGGTGCGCTCCTCCTCGGAAGGCGTGAGGATGGTCGATGGGTTGGCGGATGCATGCGGCGGTGTTTTCATGGAGGGCATTATAGCGACAGATCCGTTTATTTCCAAGGAAATCGGGTTGACATGGTTGGAAATCGGGTGGTACAAGTGACATGTAAATTATAAAAACCGTGCCAATTGACCAACAGGCGCACTTCATGACAACCCCCTGTTCAAAGGAGGTGACCATGCTTTTCGAAACCGCAGGCGTTCACGTGGCCCCCTGGATCCCCCCCGTCGTGGCCTTCGGCGTCTCCTTCATTACCTCCATGGCCGGACTCTCCGGCGCCTTTCTGCTCCTTCCCTTTCAGATGTCCGTCCTTGGGTACGTGCATCCCTCGGTGAGCGCCACCAACCAGCTCTTCAATATTGTTGCCATCCCCTCGGGGGTGTGGCGGTTCATCAAGGAGGGGCGCATGGTCTGGCCCCTGACCCTGGTGGTGGTGGTGGGCACCATGCCCGGGGTGATCCTGGGTGCGGTGATCCGGGTGCTCTACCTGCCGGACCCGCTTCATTTCAAGATGTTTGTGGGCATGGTCCTTCTGTACATCGGATTTCGCATGGTCAGGCAGCTCCTCGATACCAGGGGAAAAGAGCCGAAAGCGGAAGAGGGGAGTGATTTTAAGACCACGGTCCTTTTCTGGAACCTTCGGGAGATGGCCTATACCTTCCGCGGGCGCACCCATCGCTTCTCGGTGCCCGGCATCTCCTTCATGAGTTTTGTGGTGGGCATCATCGGAGGCATCTACGGCATTGGCGGCGGGGCCATCATCGCGCCGTTCTTTGTTTCGTTTTACAGGCTTCCGGTCCACACCATCGCCGGAGCGACCCTCATGGGCACCTTTGTGACCTCCGTTACCGGGGTGCTTTTTTATCAGGGCATGGCCCCTTTTTTTTCCGCCATGCACATTGCCCCGGACTGGGGCCTGGGGCTTCTCTTCGGCCTGGGCGGCATCGCAGGCATCTACATGGGCGCCCGATGCCAGAAATACATGCCGGAGCGTGGGCTCAAGTGGCTCCTCTGCCTTGTCCTGGCGGGAACCGCCGGAAAGTATATCGTTGAATTTATCCTGTATGTCCGACCGTAGATAAGGATTGACCGCTTTTGTAAACATGGTTACGGTATTTCATGCCCATAGGGACTGATCCGATGTAAAAACAGATGGATTTACCCCATACATGAAAGTGCGCATGAACTCCTTAGCAACGGCGGATAAACGTGATGCGCCCCTGGTCCTGGAGATCAAGGGCGCGTCTCTGGATGACGGCCCCGGTATCAGGACGGTGGTTTTTCTCAAGGGGTGCCCCCTTGACTGTGCCTGGTGCCATAACCCCGAAAGCAAGAAGGCCGGGCCGGAACTCTCCTTCGATGCGGAAAAATGCATCGGTTGCCGAGAGTGCCTGTCAGTGTGCCGCGAAGGGGCCCTCGACCCCGGGAGGGGGCCGGACCGTTCCCGATGTACCCTCTGCATGGCATGCACCGAGGTGTGTCCGTCAAAGGCCCTGGAGCCTGTGGGTCGTACCATGGAACCGGATGAGGTGGTGTCGGCGGTGTCAAAAGACATGCCCTTTTTCGATGCCTCAGGGGGAGGGGTGACCCTGTCCGGGGGCGAGCCGACCCTGTTTCCCCGATACTGCGGCGAGGTCATGCAGCGGTTCAAGGCACGGGGCATTCACACCCTCCTTGAGACCAGCGGCCACTTCTCCCGGTCGGCCTTTGACGCCCACATCCGCCCCCACACCGACACGGTATACGTTGATATCAAGCTCATCTCCCCTGAAGCCCACAAACAGTATTGCGGTGTGGGCAACGCACGCATCCTCGAAAACCTTGAACATCTCCTGGCCTTTCACCGGGCAGGGGGCCTGGAGCTTCTCCCCAGGATTCCCCTGGTCCCCGGCATCACGGCAACCCTTGCAAACATCACGGCCGTGGCCGACCACCTCAGCGCCCTGGGGGCCCGGAAGGTGCAGCTCCTGCCTTACAACCCGCTCTGGCACGGGAAAACCGTTAACATCGGAGGCCGCGTGGACGGTGTCCCGGGTGGGTTCATGGCACCGGAGGAGGTGGCACAATGGGAAACCTGTTTTGAAAAGCGAGGGATCGAGACCTTGTAACCACCGGCAACATTCTTACTACGAAAGGAGGCGACCATGGACTGGAAGGGTATCACCGTCTATGTGACGGGCGGTTCAAGCGGTATTGGGCTGGAGACAGCAAGGCAGCTTTTTGACAACGGGGCCCGTGTGGCGCTTTTTGCCCGGGGGGAGAAGGCGCTGACCGCCGTGGCCGGTGCCTTCAGGGCGAGATCGGATGAGCCAGAGGTGTTCTCCCTGCCCATGGATGTGTCCGACTGGGAGGATGTGAACGGCAAAATCGCTCAGGCCGTCGCCGACTTCGGGGCACCGGATGTGGTGATCAATTGCGCGGGGGTGGGGATTGCCGACCATTTCGAAAACATCGATGCCGAGGCCTTTGACAAGGTGCTGGCCATCAACGTCTCGGGGAGTCGCAACATGGCCGCGGCCACTCTGCCCTGGCTCAAGAAGAACAAGGGCGCCCTTGTCCTGATTGCGTCCTCTGCCGGCTTTATCCCTGTGTTCGGGTATTCGGCGTACAGCACCTCCAAGTTTGCCGTCATGGGTTTTGCCGAGGTGCTGCGCTGCGAACTGGCGCGTTTTGAGGTGCAGGTCAGCCTGTTCTGCCCCTCCGAGGTGGACACCCCCATGCTGGAGCGGGAAAAGCCCACCATCCCCAAAGAGACCCGCGCCCTCAAGGATTTTGCCGGTGTCCTTCCCGTGGACGTGGCCGCGGCCAAGCTGATCCGGGGCATTGAGCAGGGCCGGTTCCTTATTGTACCCGGTGTGCGCACCAAGCTGTTGTACTGGGTGCGTCGTCTCACCCCGGGGCCCATCTATCGGTTCGGGGCGGACTTCACGGCCATGCTGGGGGCCGCACGGGCAAATTGATATGAGGCGTATCCGGGAACGCTGCGGGTGCCTTCAGACCGGTCCCGTGGGGGCTGAAACCGGCCCCAAACGGGGTGGGAAGGGGGATTGCCCATTTTCGATTATCAACCGTTTTAAAATAATGGTACAATATCGATTGATATTCCGGTCCCATAGTTCCCAGAGGCTGAAAGCATCGAAAAATGTGGCTTTCAGGTGTTGACATGCATGGGAGGGTCCTGTAAAAGTTTCCTCGTTCTTCGGGCGAATAACTCAGTTGGAAGAGTGCAACCCTTACAAGGTTGAAGTCACAGGTTCGAGCCCTGTTTCGCCCACCACCCAATGGGTCGTTAACTCAGTCGGTAGAGTATCTGCCTTTTAAGCAGAGAGTCACTGGTTCGAGCCCAGTACGACCCACCAGAAGACAAGCCGGCATGGCTGGCAACACATATGGCGCCTTTTGGCGTCGCTCCGGATGTCCGGGCGAATAACTCAGTTGGAAGAGTGCAACCCTTACAAGGTTGAAGTCACAGGTTCGAGCCCTGTTTCGCCCACCATCTTCCGGGTCGTTAACTCAGTTGGTAGAGTATCTGCCTTTTAAGCAGAGAGTCACTGGTTCGAGCCCAGTACGACCCACCATACATAAGGCACCTTTCGGTGTCGCCCCGGTTGACCGGGCGAATAACTCAGTTGGAAGAGTGCAACCCTTACAAGGTTGAAGTCACAGGTTCGAGCCCTGTTTCGCCCACCATCCGCGGGTCGTTAACTCAGTCGGTAGAGTATCTGCCTTTTAAGCAGAGAGTCACTGGTTCGAGCCCAGTACGACCCACCACTATGAAAAAAGCCGAAGCATTTGCTTCGGCTTTTTTCGTTGGGCCTTTTTCCGGTATCGACATCCCTTGTGGACACAGGGGCTGTATGGTAAACTTCACTAAGGAAAAAAATGATCTGCCACAGATCACCCGAAAAGGGCCCCTGACAGACACCACGCGTCTCTCATCCGTTTTCACAAACCGGATCCCACCGTCCGTGACGTCCCCATCGATCCCATCTGCCACCCGGTAAGGCCCTCCCTACATTCCATCCAAAACAAGCAAGGAGTGCCGTGTATGGATGCCAAACGATTTGACGAGGATATCAAGAAAACCTTCGAGCAGTTCGGAGAGACGGGCGTAAGCGTTCAACTCTTGTCAGCCAAGGACAGCCATGTCTCCCAACCCCCTTACGACTGGGTCCAGGTGATGATGAAAGTCATCCCCGTGGTTCCCGATCCCGAACCCTGGGCCGAGACCTGGCGATACGGCGGGGTGCTTCAGCATGACAAGATTCCGTTGCCCATCGGCATGCGGCCCATTGATGTGAGCCGCATGATCAGCGCCATTGATGCCGCCAAAAAGCTGCCGCCGGGCTTTGACCTCCAGGGGGCCTCCTGCGACCTGTACTGGGCCCTGCACCCGGACGTCAAGGAGCCGTATTATCACTTCACCTCAGGGGACCTGACCATCCTTATCGGTGCCTACAGCGGAGACGTGATGGAGCCCCAGTTCTAATAAAAAAAACGCCCCGGCAGGCGGGGCGTTTCCACGGATCATAAACAAAGCGGAGCACCGGTCAACCGGTCTCCGCTTTTTTGGTTGTGTCTCTTCCGGCAAAAGAACCGCCTGTGACGGGTCAGGCCGCCTCCGCGGGTTTTTCCTGACGCCGGTAGGCCGCAATGGAGTCCCAGGTCACCAGGGCCAGGGCGCTCCAGATCAGGAGAAAGGTGCGCACCAGGGACGGGTCCAGGGGTTCTTTGAAATAGAACACCGCCAGCAGAAAGGTGCAGGTGGGGGCCAGGTACTGGATAAACCCGATGGTAGACAGGGTCAGGGCCTTGGCGCCCAGGTTGAAAAGAAGCAGGGGCAGGGCCGTCATCAGGGACGTGCCCACGAGGAGAAGGTCCGTGGTGGCCCCTGTGTGGAGAAAGACGCCTTCTCCGCTTGCGGCCAGGTTCCCCAGGTAGAGCGAGGCCGGAACAGCCATGAGCAGGGTCTCCACGGTGAGGCCCACCAGAGGCCCTACGTCCACTACTTTGCGGATAAGGCCGTAAAAGGCAAAGCTGAAGGGCAGGGCCAGGGAGATCCAGGGCAGGGTGCCGTAATCGATGGTGAGCCAGGCCACGCCGACCCCTGCGAGGACCACGGCGATTTTCTGCCTGGTCGTGAGCCGTTCCTTTAGAAAAATCATCCCTAAAAAGACAGTGACCAGGGGGTTGATATAGTACCCCAGGCTGGTCTGCATCACGTGGCCATGGTTGATGGACCAGATGAAGAGAAACCAGTTCCCCCCCACCAGGCAGGTGGTGACGGTGAGGACGGCCAGGGTGCGAAGGCTGGTCAGGGCCTTTAAAAACGGCCCCATTTTCTTCTGGAAGACAAGGATGGGAACCAGAAAAGCCAGGGACCACACCACGCGGTGCATCAGGGTTTCAAAGGCGGGGACATGGGAGAGGTGGTTCCAGTAAAGGGGAGAGAGCCCCCAAATAAGAAAAGCCTGCATGGCAACAAGCAGGCCGACGGCGGATTCTGAACGAGACGGCATGGGACATTCCTGTAAGTCATGGGTTGCCTTGACGTCAAGGGGCAAGGCGTTAAAGATAGTGTGATAACATGGGCCGTCGGGGCTGTCGAGGAAAAGGGAGGACGTTTTTCAGGAAAAGCTGCGGGGTTTTTTACGGAGTGCTACACACATAAAATTACGGCATCCGTCGCACCATCGCACCGGTGCAAGGGTCAGGAGGTTTCGACGTGCCTTTGCGATTGACACCACCCCTTTCGCCGTTAACCTACTCACTACTCACTACTCACTACTCACTACTCACTACTCACGCCATTCAACCGTTCTGCCCCCTCAACCCCTTGAAAATAACACAGAGGTCCTGCTCGGTGACCCGGGCAAGGAGGAGGTCGTCGTAATCGGGTTCGCGGGAGCCATCGAAGGCTGCTGCCGGTTCGGGGACGGGCTGGTCCACTGCAAGGGTCCTGATGCGCGCCAGGTCCCCGGGGTTTTCCACACCCCTGTTGTTTTCGATCCAGGCCGCGCAGCTGTCGTGGGGCCCGATGAAGAGCAGGAACAGCTCGTCGTCTTTTTTGACCCCCAGCATGCGGTAGCCCTTGCCGATATCGAACTTGACGGCATGGCGGATCCGGCGTTCACCGTGGTTGCTGAGCTTACCGGCTTCGTGCAGGGGGCCCTGGCCGTTGGCGGTAAGGCGGTGGATGATGGTGTCTGCCTTGCGACCTGCGGCAACCGCCATCTTTGAGGAACGCCGCATGGCGCTGAGCTGTTTTTCAAAGCGATGGGTGAGATGGATGCAGCGAATCATGGTGCCTCCGGAAAAAATGTCGTCCCCGGCAGGCGCAAGGCTGTAAGCCCTCAGCCATGCGCCCGCCGGGTCGGACAGGACAAATCTTTCAGGTGCCGGTCATCCGCTGGGCGAATACATCCGGCACGTTATCAGTGTGGATCAGGAACAGCAGGAACCGTGGCTACCGCAGGATGAGCAGCCGCTTGAGAGTTTCAGGCTCGAGCTGAGCTTGAAGCCGACATCCTTGAAATCCACCACCAGGGGCTGGGCCTGGTTGAGGAGATCGGTTTCGATGACATACTCCATGCCCCCGATGGTATAAAGGGTGTCCCCGTCTTTCTGCATATCAACGGCCATGGCCAGTTGGGCACCGCCGCAGCCGGAGTTGAGGAAGACGCGGATGGGGGCAGGGGTTCGGTTTTCAAAGTAACGGGCGATCTCGTTTTGAGCCGCTTCGGTGACGGTAAACATGTGTTTGTGTACTCCTTTGTGTCCATGGGGGGGATGCCCCATTGGTTAAACAAGCGCATCAATAGATGCGCATAACATCTTGATTGTATGAGGCTAAAATTCGCCGGGCGTCATGTTGATCTCTGCAAGGCTGAAGACCGGACCGTCCTTGCAGACCAGCTCCTTGCCGATGTTGCAGCGACCGCACATGCCGATGCCGCATTTCATGCGGTTTTCAAGGCTCATGATGATGCGGTCGTGGCTGTAGCCGAGTTTTTCAAGGACCGGCAGGGTGAACTTGATCATCACAGGCGGCCCGCAGACGATGGCGTAGGTGTCCTCGGAGGCGGCCGGAGCCACTTTTTCGGTGAGGGCCGGCACAAAGCCCGTGTGGTAGCCCCAGTCCGGGTCGTCGGTGGCGTCCACGGTGATGTGCATGTTGATGTCGTCCCGTTTTTCCCAGGCCATGAGCTCCTCTTTGTAGAGAAGCATCCCCGGGGTCCGGGCGCCGTAGACCACGTCGATGGTTCCGAATTTGGACCTGTTTTCCGGTTCCAGCATCATCTTGATGGAAGAACGCAGAGTGGTGAAGGCAAACCCACCGCCCACGATGAGAATGTTCTTACCGGTGAGGGTCTCCCAGGGGTACCAGTTGCCCAGGGGCCCTCGGATGCCCATGATGTCCCCCTCCTTCATGTCGTGGAGGCAGGCGGTCACCTTGCCTGTCTTGAACACGGTGAACATGACGAAGCCTTTTTCCGTAGGGGAAGAGGCAATGCCGATGGGGATCTCCCCCTGGCCGGGGATGGAAAGCTCGGCAAACTGCCCGGCCTGGTAGGCGAATTTTTCCTCATCGCCGGGGTTCAGGAAGCTGAAGGTAAAGGTCTTTAAGCTATTGTCTTCGGTGGCCGTATCGACGGCGTCGATGCGGACCGGGTAGGGTACGTACGGATTCTGCATGATGGGCTCCCCCTATGCCTGGCTGTTCATGGTGTTGCACACGTCTCGGATGTCGATGCCGGCGGGGCACTGCTCGATGCACCGTCCGCATCCCACGCACATGATGCCCTGACCGTATTTGTCCGGAAAATACTTCAGTTTGTGCATGAACCGCTGCCGGGTCCGCTGCATGGGGGTCTCCCGGGGGTTGTGGCCGGAGCCGTGCCGGGTGAACAGAGAGGTCATGCAGGAGTCCCAGTTTCGGATGCGGTAGCCCGTCTCCCCGTGGACCTCGTCCTGGATGTCGAAACACCAGCAGGTGGGGCAGGCATAGGTGCAGGTGCCGCAGTTGAGGCAGGCAAAGGTGGTCTTGTTCCAGTGATCGGCCTCGTAGAGCTCCAGAACGGTGCCTTCCTGAATGCGGTTCCAGGCCATGGAAGAGGAGATGGCTTTCTCCGCCGATGCTTTCAGGTCGGCAATGCGGGCATCGGCGCCTTCTTCGGCCGGGGTCTCAAACCCTGCGGCCTCGGCCCAGGCCGCGCCCTTGTCCGTGAGTACCCTGGCAAGGTAGTGCTCACCATTGTCCACCAGCATCACGTCCAGGCAGGACTCGTCAAAGGGCCCGGTGCCGCAGCTTGTGGAAAAATCTGTGGCAGACGGCGCCTGAACGGCCAGGCCGATCCAGGTACAGGCCTCAAAGGCTTCCACCACATAGGGATCCTTGTACTGCTCGGTGTCAAAGTTAAGGCGGACAAGTTGAAGCGCTTTGGCGTCGTTGGGGCGGATTCCCACCACCGCACGGGGGCGGGTGTCAATCTTTACGGCCTCGTAGATATCTTTTTTCGGGTCCCCTTCCTTGAAGGAGCAGGTCATCATCACCTGGGACGGCGGAAACACGACGCCTTTGGGAGACAGACGGGTCTGACTGCCGTCCATGATGGGGTACTCGCTCTCTTTCAGCTCCCGAAAGCCCGGGACCTCTCCATCCGGAGCGGGTCCCACAAGGGCGTAGGCTTGCCGCGCACGGTCCAGCCCCTCGGTCCAACATGATTTATCGATACGTAATATGGTCATCGGTATGATCCTTTATATGGCCCCTGCACCCCAGGGTCGCGAATACGTCCGTAAACGACCGTGGGGCGTCATCACATGGTTGGGCGATCGCAGCCTGCCTGTGCCCGGGAAACCAGGGGAAAAGGCAGGCTGCAACCTGGGCATGCCCTGGTTACAGAATAAACGCTTCCGGGTCGTCGAGGCGGAAGGTGTCCTGTGCCGGGCGGGTCTCAATGGTAAGGCCCGCTTCAAATCCCCAGTTCTCTTCCACGGCCTTCTCCATCTTGCGCGTCAGGAGCCGCACGGGCACGCCCATGGGGCAGGCCGATTCGCAGGCCCCGCAGTCGGTGCAGCGACCGGCGCAGTGGATGGCCCGGAGCATATGGTAGGTGCGTACGTCCACGGGATCGGTGCCCTTGCCCACCCACTGGGGACGGGATTCCTCTGTGAAACAGGTGGGGCAGTAACACAAGGGGCACGCGTTTTTGCAGGCGTAACACCGGGTGCACGCGGAGAGGGCCTCTTCGAAAAACGCCCATTTTTCCGCACTGGGCTTGGCCTCGATCTCCCGGATATCGGCGTAGCGGTCGATGCCCTGGGGCTCGGGCACTGCATCGCCTGCTATGGTATCGGAGATCACCGGGTTGGGGTGGGCGCAGAGGGTGCAGTTCTGGCGCAGCAGCTCTGCCTTGGGAATGCGCTTCTCATCTGTGGCGGACGTGAGGACCAGAACCTCTCCGTCTTCCTGCATGGCCAGAATCTCGCCCCCTGCGGCATCCATGGCCTTTAGGGGGTCAATCATGCCGGTGCAGGGGACGCCGATGACCACCACATTCTCACGCTTCACGCGGTTTTCAACGATGTGCCCCACGATGTTCCGGGAATCGCACCCCTTGGCAACCACCGCCACCTTGCCCATCTCTTTGTTGAGATAAGCGGCCAGGTTGAGGCGGCAGTTGGCGTCCCAGGTGAGCTTTTCTGCGTCGTCGGGGGTCGTGGCCATGAAGGGCTCGGTGGAGAGGGGCAGGCTCCCTTTTTTAAAGCCGATGACCGCTTCCACCTCTCCTTTGGCGAGGAGCTCCTTTGCCGTGGTCCGGATTGTTTCTACGATGGCATTCATGCGGCAGTCTCCTCGGGGCTTTCTTTGATCAACACGGTGGCTGGCCCGAGGGCTTTCACCTCGTCAATGACCTTGTTGGCCACCTCAGCAAACTTCACCCCTTCGGCGGACGAGATCCACGAGAAGTGGAGACGCCCCGGTTCGATGCCGTTGAACTCCAGCATCTCCTTGAGGAGGGTGAACTTGCGCCGGGCATAATAGTTTCCTTCGATGTAGTGGCAGTCCCCGGGGTGGCACCCGGAGATCCACACCCCGTCGGCCCCTTTGCGAAGGGCCGCCAGGACCATTTTGGGCGAGATGCGGCCCGAGCAGGGCACGCGGATCACCCGCATGTTGGGGGGATATTGAAAACGGCTCACACCCGCCAGGTCGGCGGCACCGTAACTGCACCAGTTGCAGAGAAACGTGACAATTTTCGGTTCAAACGAACTCATTGGTGTTCTCCTGTATCTTAAACGTCTTGCCTCCGGCGGCCCTGCCGGGGGCCAAACTTTTGAAAAGTCTGGCAAACAGGTCTTGAGCAAGTCTTTCCAGGCTTCGCCGAAATAATTTCGACTTTTCTATTATGGAAAGTTTTTTGCGGAGCTTTTTTTCAAAAAAGCGACCCGCCGGAGGCCAGCTGAGTGGTTACATGGTTACGGACCTAAATGTTGTCGATCATGGCCATGAGCTGGGCCTCTTCAAACCCTTTGAGCTGCAGGGCGCCGGAGCGGCAGGAGGCGACGCAGGCGCCGCACCCTTTGCAGATCACGGGGTTGATGATGGCCTTGCCTTCGTCCCGGCCCGATGCCTGGAGGCTCGGGGCGTTGTAGGGACAGACCGCCACGCAGACCCCGCACCCACTGCAAAGGGAGGGGTTGACCTCGGCCACGTTTCCGCTGGTGTTGATGGTCTTGCCCGAGAGCAGGCGCGTGGCGCTGGAGGCGGCGGCCTGGGCCTGGGCGATGGATTCGTCCACCGGCTTGGGATAATGGGCCAGGCCGCAGAGGAAGACACCGTCCACAGCAAAGTCCGAGGGCGCCAGCTTCACGTGGGCCTCGGCAAAGAAGCCCTCGTCGTTGATGGGCACCTTGAAGAACTGGGCCAGCTTTTCGTCCCGGTGGGGAACCACGGCCGCAGCCAGGGTGAGCAGGTCTGCCTTGATGGCCAGGGGGCGATTGAGCACGTGGTCGGTGACGGTGACCGTCAGGCAGTCCCCGCTGTTATCCACCACGGGTTTGTCATCCACGTTGTAGCGGACAAAGATCACGCCTTTTTCCCGGGCCTCTTTGTAGAGGGCTTCGCGCTCGCCGTAGGTTCGGATGTCCCGGTAGAGCACAAACACCTTCATCTCGGGGTTCTTCTCTTTGAGGTGCAGGGCCGAGGACATGGTGTGGGTGCAGCAGATGCGGGAGCAGTAGGGACGCCCCGGCTCCCGGGAACCCACGCACTGGATGAAGACGGCGCAGCTTGTCTTCTCCAGCATGGGATCGTTTGCGATGAACTTTTCGTCCAGCTCCAGGCCGGTCAGGACACGCGGATCCTTGCCGTAGAGGTACTCGTCCGGTGTGTGCTCGGCAGCGCCGGTGGCAATGACGGTGACCCCGTGCTCGGCCTGTGTGTTCTTGTCCTTTTGGGAAATGGTGGATGAGAAGTTGCCCACAAAGCCTTCCACTTCGGAGAGTTCGGCCCCCAGGAACAGATCGATGTTGGGGTCGGCTTCCACCTCGGCGCTCATGGCTTTCAGGCCCTGCTGAATGGACTCGCCCTTGGAGGTCGTGAACAGGCTGTTGGCCTGGCCGCCCAGGCGTTCTTCTTTTTCCACGATGGAGACGTGGTACCCCTGGCCGGAGAGGGCCCTTGCTGCGGCCATACCCGAGAGCCCGCCGCCCACCACCAGGGCGTTCTGGTCGATGGAGAGTTCGGCTTCGGTGAGAGGCGTAAAAAGAGCCACCTTGGCCACGGCCATGCGCACCATCTCCATGGCTTTTTCCGTGGCTTCGGCCGGGTGGTCCTTGTGGACCCAGGAGTTGTGGTTCCGGATGTTGACCATCTCAAATAGGTACTTGTTGAGCCCTGCGTTGATGAGGGTCTCCTGAAAGAGAGGGTCGTGGGTCCTGGGAGAGCAGGCCGCCACCACGATGCGGTTGAGCTTCTGCTCCTTGATCACCTTGGTCATGGCGTCCTGGGTGTCCTGGGAGCAGGAGTAGAGGTTGTCCCCCACATACTCCACAAAGGGGAGATCCCTGGCAAAATCCCGCACGCCGGGCACGTCCACAACGCTGCCGATGTTGATGCCGCAGTGGCAGACAAAGACCCCCACCCGCGGGCGCTCGCCCGAGATGTCGGTCTCTTCAGGAGTTGCCACGGCCTTGGTGAGGGTGCCCCGGGCCGAGGTGAGGGCAGCCCCTGCGGACAGGGCGGCAGAGCCCGCCTCGATGACCGACTGGGGAATGTCCTTGGGTCCCTGGAGAGCGCCGCAGACAAAGACCCCGTCCCGGGTGGTGGCCACGGGGTTGAAGGAGTCTGTTTTGCAAAAGCCTCCGGGGGTGAGTTCCACGCCCATGGTGTGGGCGAGCTCTTTCACCTCGTCTGAGATCTCCATCCCCACGGAGAGGACCACCAGGTCGTAGATTTCCCGGGTCACCTTGCCCGTGGCCTCATCCACGTAGTCGATGACCTGGCCCACCTCGTCTCCGACCTGGCTGAAGACCGAGTGAACGCGGCATCGTACAAAACGGATCCCGTGCTTCTCTTTTGCCTCGTTATAGCAGCTCTCAAAGCCTTTGCCGTGGGTCCGCATGTCCATGTAGAAGATGGTGCAGTCCAGGCTCGGGTCGTGCTCCTTGGCGATGATGGCCTGCTTGATGGCGTACATGCAGCAGACGCTGGAGCAGTGGCCGTTGTCGCAGGTGTTGATGTCCCGGGAGCCGATGCACTGGAGCCAGGCGATCTTCCGGGGTTCGGCGTGGTCGCTCATGCGCACCACGTGGCCCTGGTTGGGTCCCGAGGCGGAGAGGAGGCGCTCGAATTCCAGGGAGGTGACCACATCCGGGCTCTTGTCGTAATTGTAGATGGCTTTTCCGCTGGGGTCGTAGGCCTTGAACCCGGGTGCCAGGATGATGGAGCCCACGTTGAGGGAGAGGGTCTTGTCCGTGTCCTCATAGTTGATGGCCCCGGCAGGGCAGGTTTTTTCGCAGATGCCGCACTTGCCCTTGGTGAGCTTGATGCAGTTGTCGGCGTCGATGCAGTACTTCAGGGGCACGGCCTGGGGGTAGAGGGCGTAGATGGCTTTGCGTTTCACCAGGCCCTGGTTGTAGACGTCTTCCACTTTTTTGGGGCACTTCTCGGTACAGGCGCCGCAGGCGATGCATTTGTCCATGTCCACGTAGCGGGCCTTCTGGAAGACCTCCACCGTAAAATCACCCTTTTCCCCTGAGACCCCTTTGATCTCGGCAAGGGTGAGGAGCTCGATGTTCATGTGGCGCCCCACCTCCACGAGTTTGGGGGACATGATGCACATGGAGCAGTCGTTGGTGGGGAAGGTTTTGTCCAGCTGGGCCATGACCCCGCCGATGGAAGGTGCCTTTTCCACCATGTAGACTTTGTACCCCGAGTTGGCCAGGTCCAGGGCGGCCTGGATGCCGCCGATGCCGCCCCCGGCAATGAGTACCGATCCGATGGTTTGTTTTGCAGTCATTTCCAGTCTCCTTACAGCCCGTAGTCGGCCAGGTCCGGCCCGAGATAGGTGCGCTCGTTTTCTCCCAGGATCCCCAGAGAGAGGCAGATGAGGGTCCAGAGGTGCACGGTGTGGTACGTTCCCTCAAAGTGGTGGCCGATGTCCTCCACCTGGGCGTGGCAGTTGTGGCAGGGGGTGATGACGTAGTCGGCACCGGTGGTCTGGATCTGATCGAACTTCACTTTGCCGTACGCCTGCCGCTCGTCCGTGAAGCCGGCCTGGAGGGAGCCCCCTCCGCCGCCGCAGCAAAAGTTCATGGAGCGGTTGGGCACCATGTCGATGAAGTTCTCCTCGCCCACCACTTTTTTCACCACAAAACGCAGGTCGTCGGCCAGTTTGTCCCCCAGGGATTTGCGGACCACGTTGCAGGGGTCCTGGACGGTGAATTTGATGCCGCCTGTGTTCCAGTCGGAGTTGACGGGGAGTTTTCCTTCGCGGATCCATTTGGCGTAGTACTCGATGATGCTTCGGAACTCAAAGTTGTGGGGAATGTTGAACCGCCGCAGTCCCTGCCAGACCGCATAGAAGGAGTGGCCGCACTCGGTGTTGATGAACACCTTGCAGCCGAGCTTTTCGATGTGCTCCACCTGTGCGCGGATGATTTTTTCCCAGGATTCGTCATCGGCCAGGAACATGCAGTAGTTCTCGCCGCCCCACATTTTGGAGTAGTAGGTCCAGTCCGCCCCCACGGTGTGGAGGATCTTCCACAAGGGGAGGAGCTCATCGGGCTCGGTGACGGGCTCCCGGGAGTTCTGGTTGAGGGCAAAATAGGCGCCCTCACGGTCCAGGTCGGCCCGGAGCTCTTCAAATCCGGGCTGCTCGCGGCACTCCTCGGCCAGGTCCTCGATGGTGAACTTGAAATCCTCCAGGGGTACGCCCATGGCGCCGCCCTCGGAGTTGATGTGGTGGTCGCAGGAGCCGAGGATCCCTTTGGGTCGTTCCTCCCGTGGCCACTCCGCCCGCAGGTCGTAGATGAGCTGGGGGATGTTGATGCTCATGGGGCAGGCGTCGTAACACCGTTTGCACATGGTGCAGACCCATACCCAGGGGTGGCGATCCAGCTGTTCATCCATGCCAAGGACCGCCATGCGCAAAAACCTGCGCGGGTCCATGCCCATCTGTCCTGTTGCCGGGCAGCCGCTTGCGCAGGTGCCGCAGGTGAGGCAGGCGCTCAAGTTCCCGTCCGGGATCATGGCCAGGGCCTTGTCTCGGATGCGCGATGGGGTTCCGGTTACTTCCAGTGGTTCAATCATTGTGTGGTCGTCTCCTCTTCAAACAACGTCTCGCTCCGCCGCCCGATGCATGCACCTCGGGTGGGCGGGATGTAAGATTCCCGTGGTCGACGGAAATGGTGTCCACAATTGTCAGGAGCCCGGTCCGTTAAGACCAGGCAGGGGAGGTGAAGAGGAAATGGGCCGTCTGGAAAAAAAGGCGGGCACATTTCCGGGTATCACCTGACGCACGCACGAAGGGCGTGCTTACCGGCAACGGAAATCCGCCGAGCACGGGCGGATTTTGTTGCTCTGTCAGTTGTACCCGGATGGAAATCGCATCTTGTCTCCAGTGCAGTGAGGTATGGGGGAACGAAAGTCCCTGGAGCCCCTTATGTATACGGGCAACGGGTCGGTCCATGGGATTCGGTTTAGTGATATATAGACGTATTAAATATGTCAAATAGGAATATTGAATATTGCTATCAGAAAAGATCGAGGAAATAAATTGTTCCGTTGCGGGCAAAAACAGTGACGTCATGGGGCGGGAGAGCCTCTGTCCGCCTGTTATTCATCTCCGGAACGTGGCGGAATAAACGCGCACTCACGCCTGAAATTTACCTGTCTTCTTTGGAAGCACAGGGGCACACGTACCTTAGGAAAATTTGCACCGGAAAAACTGAACGGGATTCATATCGTCCTTGAGGGAGCTGCGGTTCGGGAGGCAACTGCCAGAGAAATGCCCCAAGGGCGTCGACCTGTTTTTACCTTGGGCTCAGCGCGGCAAAGCCTCGCCACTGACGGTGTGCTCACGGTTCGGATGATGCTGTTCAGGGAACCTGTCATGCATTGCTGAACCATGGCCTGTATGTTCTGTGTTTAAGGCGTGATAGGTGTCGAGGGAAATTAATTTGGTAAATTTTACTAAATTGTGGGTTCCTTTTGGCGATACGTATTTTAATCACTATCATTTACAAAATGGAAAGAAGAACAGTCTCACAAACCATTGGGCATGGGCCGGTATTGGTGTCCATTCCGGGAAATGATTCTTCTAAACGGGGGGAAATAGCGAGGAGAATTTTAGGAAAGTAAGAACATACAAAAGAAATATACCGAGATGTTCACCACGTGCGGGAGTGACTGCGGTCTCGCCTCGGATCCGTTGAGGGGATCCCTCAGATTTGGTCGGCAGCATCCCATGCTGCCGTGACACGGATGTCACATCAAAGATGATAAGGAGTTGTAATGTTCAAGAAGGTCTCAATCAAGGCAAGGATCTATATCATCATCGGTATGGTCTTTCTTCTCTTCAGCGGCATGCTGGTCGGATCATTCAAGATCGGTTCCATGGCAAGGGACGCCGGGATCCATGAAGCCGGGGAGGTGATGCTGAAGGGGCAGAAGGAAAAGCTCAAGGTGGCCACCCACGCCATGGCCCTGGCTCTGGGAAATGCCCTTCAAAAAGCGCCGGAATCCGAGTCGGTGGAGGACGTTGTTCGAGAGATCATCGTTCCCATTCGGTTTGAAGAAGACCGGTCCGGCTATTTTTTTGTCTATGACGGGTTTAAAGTGGTGTGCAATGCAGCCAACCTGTCCCTGACCGGAGAAAACAGAAAAAATTCCAAGGACGCCAACGGCGTCTACTACCTCATTGAGCTTGAAAAAGCCGCCAGCGCCGGGGGCGGGTTCGTCTCCTACAGCTTTCAGAAACCCGGAAAAGGGGTGCAGCCCAAGATCGGCTACGCCGAGAAGATTCCCGGAACATCCTACTGGGTCGGGTCCGGCGTCTACATCGACAACATCGAAGAAGAAAAGGCTGCTATCCAGAAAGTGATTGCGGGAGACGTCTCCCGGGGCGTGACCCTGGTGGCGGGGATCGCAGGCGGGTTCTTTCTTCTTATTATCCTGCCCGTGACCCTGATGATGGCCGTTGCCATTACCCGTTCCCTGCGGCAGGCCATCAACGGCCTCAAGGACATCGCCGAAGGGGAAGGGGACCTGACCACGCGGCTTGCCATCACCAATGAAGATGAAACCGGGGAACTCGCCCGCTGGATCAACGTGTTTATCGAAAATCTGCAGACCATTGTCCGGGACGTGGCGGAAAATGCCATGGGCCTTAACAGCGCCTCCACGGAACTCTCTGCCGTGGCCACCCAGCTCTCCCAGGGTGCCGACGAAGCCTCCTCCCGTTCAGACAGCGTGGCGGCCGCCGCCGAAGAGATGAACGTCACCATGACCTCTGTGGCCGCAGCCAGCGAGCAGGCCTCCACCAACGTGGGCATGGTGGCCGCCGCCTCCGAGGAGATGAGCGTCACGGTCCAGGAGATCGCCTCAAATTCCGAAAAGGCAAGCGGGATTACCCAGGGCGCCGTGTCAAAGGCAAAGACAGCCACGGAAAAAGTGGATCTCCTGGGCGTGTCGGCTGATGAGATCAGCAAGGTCACCGAGGCCATCACCGACATCTCGGAGCAGACCAACCTCCTGGCCCTGAACGCCACCATCGAGGCGGCCCGGGCCGGTGAAGCGGGCAAAGGGTTTGCTGTTGTGGCTAACGAAATCAAGGCCCTTGCCGCCCAGACCTCCGAGGCCACCCAGGAGATCAAGCGTCAGGTGGAGGGCATCCAGGGATCCACCCGGGAGACCGTAACGGAGATCCGCTCCATCTCCGACGTCATCGTCGAGGTTAACGACATCGTCTCCACCATCGCCGCGTCAGTGGAAGAGCAGGCCGTTACCACCCGGGAGATCTCCGGCAACGTGGCCCAGGCCGCCCAGGGCATCGAAGAGGTCAACGGCAATGTGGCCGAGACCTCCATGGTCTCGGAGAACATCGCCCGGGAGATCAGCGCCGTAAACGCCGGAAGCGCCGAGATCGCATCCAGCAGCACCATGGTGAGCACCAGCGCCGAAGAGCTCTCCCGGCTTTCGGAGTCTTTGACGTCCATGGTGTCGAGGTTTAAGGTATGACAAAACGGGAAATACAGGTAATAGGTTAATAGGTCATAGGCAAATAAAAAGTATGCATTTGCCGAAAACAAAAAGCGCCTCCACATGTGCTGTGGAGGCGCTTTGTTTTTCTATAACCTTTTTTTCCTGTTGTTCCTAATTTATACTCGGCCCCTCCATAAAATCAGTCTCCTGCATGGGACCGTGGAACACCTCGATGCGGGTGCGGATGGATTCGAACTCTTCATCGCCGATGACGCCCTGAACTTTGAGCCAGTGGAATTTGCGGATCTCTTCGCCGGGGTCGTTGGCGTAATCGATCTCTCCGTACCAGGAGAGAAGCTGGCTTTTGCGTCGCTTCATGAGCTCGTCAAAGATTTCGTCATAGCGATTGTCGTTGATCAGGTAAATCTCCCCGGATTCGGTTTTCAGCACCGTATACCGGGTGAAGGCAAACCGGTAGATAAGCAGGCAGATGGATGCTGCAAGGGGAAGGTAGAGGGCTGGGCCCGCCTGTTGAGACGGCACGGCAAACCATGTGAGGAGGCTGCACAGCCAGACGATCATGAGCACGGCCGCTGTGTTTCGAAACCAGGGATTTCGTGCTTCCACCATGGTTGTCTCCATGGGGATGTCGGCGTAATACACCCCGAAAGACCGAGATCCTGATTCCTGACCCATGGCGTAGGTCAGGCGTTCCTTTTCAAAGGTGAAGCGCGTCCTGTTCAGGTAGCGTTTCTGTTCTATCTCCATGCATCCCTCCGGAGATGGCTGGGTTTACATACATGACTTGGCATCCAAGGCTCTGGCAAAAACAATCCCTCAGGGAGGATACCCTGAAGACGTGCGGCATTGATTATATGACGGCACGCGTTCGGGCAAACATTAAACAAACTCGTCATGAATGGCAATAACAATATGGTTCCTTAGGCAAGTCCGGAGCGCCTTGCCAGATGTTTCATGTTGACCTCTTTGTGTTGTTCAGGCAGGCTCGACATAGGGGGAACACACCATGGGAACGATGGGTTAACGCGCTGTCTCGGCTGACTGGGGGGAGGTTACGAGGGATGCAGGATTTAACGTGGGGGAAACAGGACCTTGTTTCCATTGTGGCACATTTTCCGGATCCGGTTTTTATCATGGATCGGAAAGGGCGTTATCTGGAGGTGTTCGGGGGCATCGAGCGGAGCCTTTACGATGACCCTGCGTATCTCAAAGGCAAAACGCTTCACGAGGTGCTTCCCGTGGAACTGGCCGAACACTACCTTTCCATGATTCATCTCACCCTTGATACGGAAACCATCCAGGTGGTGGAGTACAGCCTCGTGCCTGACACGTTGAAAGACAACCCCGGGGGCGGGCCATCGGACCTTCAGTGGTTCCAGGGGCGCATTTCCCCACTGTTAAACGACGAAGGGCCGCCAGCTTTTATCCTCTGGACCGTCATTAACATCACGGAAAAAAAGAAGGCCGAGCTTGAGCGGGACAGGGCCATGGAAGATCTTGAAAAAGCCCTGGCTGAAATCCGGACCCTCAAGGGGATCCTTCCCATTTGCAGCTCCTGCAAAAAAATCCGCGACAAACAGGGCGTCTGGCATCCTTTGGAGGCCTACATCTCCCATCATTCCGAGGCGGATTTCTCCCATGGGATCTGCCCGGAGTGCAGAAACCTTCTTTACCCGGAGTTTGGTGGAGAATTGTCCGGCAAGGGGTGAGCCCCCCTCAATGGCTCGCCACGCCCTTGCTCAATCGAGCGGGGACGGGGGTGATGCGCAAGCTTGAGGCCGCCTGGCTCTCTTCCACAAAGAGGCGGCACCCGTAGACGGCTTCCAGCCGTTCTTTTTCCAGGACCTGGGACGGCGACCCCAAGGACGACACCGTGCCCTTATGGATCAGGCAGAGGGTATCGGCATACATGGCCGCCAGGTTCAAATCGTGGGAGACCATCACCACCCCGGTTCCCCGCTCCAGCTTCAACCTCTCCATCAAATCCATGACACGCACCTGATGGGCCAGATCCAGGGCCGAGGTGGGTTCGTCGAGGAGAATGAACTCGGGCTGCTGGCACACAGCCCTGGAGATAAAGACCCGTTGTTTTTCCCCGCCGCTCAGCGCCTCCACCGAACGGTCTGCCAGATGCAGGACATCGGTAAAGGCCATGGCTTCTTCGGCAAGGGCCATGTCTTCATCTTTGTGAAAGCCCAGCATGCCCAGGTGGGGCGCCCGCCCCATGAGCACCACCTCCCGTACCGTCAAAGAAAAAGCACTCTCCACCGATTGAGGTAAAAATGCGATGCGCCGTGCCAGTTCCCGCCGCGTCATCCGGGACAGGGAGGTATTTTCCAGGGACACTTCGCCTGTTCGAGGGCGGGAAAGCCCGGCCAGGCATTTCAGCAGGGTGGTTTTGCCCGTGCCGTTGGGGCCTGCGATGATAAAAAAGGAGCCCCGGGGAACGGAAAGGGTGATGTCCGTCAGCACCTCATGGCTGCCGTAGCCCGTGGAGAGTTCACGGGTGGAAAGGCTGGCTGCCGTGGCCGCATTGTTGCGTGTCATCATCGGGCCCTCCTTTTAAGAAGCATGATGAACAAAGGGGCCCCGATCATGGCGGTGATCACCCCCACGGGAATCTCTCCCTCCCGGGGAATCCAACGGGCCAGCAGGTCGCAGATCACCATGAAGGCGCCTCCGCCCACGATGGTGGCAGGCACCAGCACCCGGTGGTCCGAGCCGAACACCTGCCGGAGGATGTGGGGCACCACCAGGCCCACAAACCCCATGAGGCCGCTCTGGCAGACCATGGCGCTGACCATGAACGAGGTGGCGATAAGAAGGATAAGGGTGGTCCGCCGGATGGAGACCCCCATGGCCCTTGCCATCTCGCGCCCCATGAGCATGAGGTTCATCTTGTGGGAGAGAAGAAAGATCACCACAAAGCAGGGCAGTACCAGAAGGGCCACCATGCCCACCTGGGGCATGTCTGCTGAGGAGAGGTCTCCCATGAGCCAGAACATGATGTCGTGGAGCTTGTTCTCTTCGGAAATGGAGATGAGAAACATAATCACCGCCGAGCAGAAGGCGTTGACCATGACGCCGGATAACAGCATGGCGTCCCGGCCCACCCGGCTTTCGCCCCGTGAAAGGACAAGCACCAGGAAGAGGGTGACCATGCTGCCGGCAAAGGCGGTGAGGCTGACCCCCGGCACACGGGCAAATCCGGCAAGGATCCCCATGATGGCACCGGTGGCCGCACCGCCGGAGATGCCAAGGATATAGGGCTCGGCAAGGGGGTTTCCCAGAAGGGCCTGAAAAACCAGCCCCCCTAAGGAGAGCACTGCCCCGCAGAACAGGGCCATGAGCACCCGGGGCAACCGGATGCGCTCGATGATGGCAATCTGGAGGCTGTCTGCCTGGGAATCACCCGTTATGAGCTGTGCCACAGGCGTAAGGTCGATACCCGAAGGCCCAGTGGCCAGGCCCAGGAGAACCGCAGCCCCAAGAACCATGGAGAGCAGGGCGGTGATGAGGAGGATTCGTTTCAGCAGGCGCCCCCGTACCCTGGATGTGTCGTTCACCGGGCCGCCTCCTCAAAAAGGGTGGGATGGATCAGGGCCGCCAGCATGGCAAGGCCCTCCACCACACGCGGGGTGGGGCGATCCAGGATGTCCGAATTCACGACATGGATGTTGTTGGTTTGAACGGCGGGAAGGGACGGCCAGCTTGCCCACTCCTGTCTCATGGTGTCGAAGTCGTCGTTTCTGGCCATGGAGGTGATGATGATCATCTCCGGTGCCAGGGCCAGGACCTGTTCCTTGGAAAACCGGGGGTAGGGCGTTTTGCTGGTGACGACGTTTTCTCCCCCTGCCCGGCGGATCATTTCGTTTAAAAAGGTGTTTTTGCCCACGGAGACGATGGGGGAGATCCCGATCTGGAAAAAGAGGCGGGGTTTATGGGATGCCCCGGCAATGGTCCGGTCAATGGCCTCCAGCTGCGCGCCCATGGCATCGGTGATGGTTCTGGCCTCACTCGTTGCATTAAGGAGGTTGCCTATCTCATTGATAGAACGAATAATCGTGTCGATACCGTCGGGGTTGACCGTGTACACGGGGATGCCGAAGGCCTTGATACGCTGGATCACTTTATCCGGGTTGCCGTCCTTCACCGCCAGGCAGAGGTCGGGCTTCAGGGAGACAATGGTCTCCAGCTCCGGTCGGATATAGCTGCCGACCCGGGGAAGTTTTTGTGCTGCCGCAGGGTAGTCGCTGTATCGGGTGACCCCGGCAAGGAGATCTCCCTTGCCCAGGGAAAAAACGATCTCGGTGATGCTGGGGGCAAGGGACACCACTCTTTTGGGGGCGTCCGGCAGATCAACAATACAGCCTGTGGTGTCGGTGACGCTTTTGGCCTGCACACGGGCAGCGAAGAGGCCGCACCAGGCCACGCCCAAAGCGAGAAGGAAAAGGGTGCGTAAGGCTCGATTTTTCATGATGTTATCCATGACCTCCCACGAAACCGGGTCCGCGCATATCTTTGGATATGCTTGAATCCAAAGGGTTCGAGCCTGATTGCCGGATTCTCCCCACAGGGAAAATTATCCTTGACATAGGACATTTCTATGGAATAGTAAACGAGAAATTCAGGTGCTTTTCCCTTTGCATGGCTCAAGGGGAGAAGAGAATAGGGAATCCCGTGAAATTCGGGAACGGACCCGCCGCTGTAAGTGGGGACTGTTTTGGCCACCATGCCACTGGGAGTTGTTAAACACTCGGGAAGGCGCGCCGGACGGGACGATCCACGAGTCAGAAGACCTGCCTGGATGGAGATGTCTCGATGCCCGTGGTAAAGGCTGAGATATGCCGCGATGCATGCACAGATCGTGTGTCACGCTTTTTTTGTGGGAAAATACGGATCCCCGCACCTTAAACCTACAGGTGCGGGGATTTTTTTGTTTTCACGCCCGCACCCTCCATCCCGGCTTTACGCAACCCGACGGAGACCACTCCGTTGCCGTATGATTTGGAAGGAGTACACGTACCATGGAATGGAAAAGCCTGATTGCCGGATTGGTCTTTACCATGGGAATGTACGCCGCCAAATGCGGCATCGGCCTGGCCTGCGGGTGGTCGCAAAGAAAGAGCCGCCGCCTTGCCTTCATCGCAGTGGCGGCTTTGGCCTATACCCTCCTGTTCGCCGGGTGTTACCTGCTCCTTACCCGTGTCAATCTGTTAAACAAGCTCCTTATCGTAGAACACCTGGTGAAGTGGGCCATGGCCGTTCACGCGGCCATGGCCTCGCTTCTCCTCGTGTGGGGCTCCGCCTTGCTGAAAAAACCTGCCGAGGGATCAGGGCCCGTGCGGGGATGGCTGCTCTTTGCCCTGCCGTGCCCGGTGTGCATGGGGGTTATTCTGCTGACCATCGCCTTTGTTATCGGGCTTTTCCCGGAGAATGCTTTTGGCATGACCGCCATGGCCTGGGGGATTTTCGTCCTCGTTGCATCGGTTGGTTTTCTGACCACCCGATGCCTGGGGGCCCGGTTCGGTACCCCTCACCACGTCATGGGAACGATGATGGTCCTTGCGGCGCTCTGGTTTCTCCTGACAATTCTGGTGGTTCCCCATGTCTCCGAGTTGCCGGATGTTTTTGCCATGGCATCCGGCGCAGCCGATTCGGCCCGCGGCGAGGGGAACGCACCTATTGCTGCGGCCATTGTTGCATGTTGCCTCTTTGGGGGCGGCATCTTTCTGGATCGTTTTGTCCATACCCATTGACGTTTTTTTAAGGATTCGTACGTGCAAACGGCAGCTCTCATCAAAAGTTATATCTATGTGGTCTCATCATCCCTTCTCTACCCGGTCCTGATCCTTCTGGCCTTTCTCACCTTCTGGGCCGTGGTGTGTGCCGGGGCCCTCTTTTCCGAATGGGTACGAAGGCATCGTATGGCGGTGGAAAACGACGGCCCGGATGTGTTCTTCCGGCCCGACCATGACCTGCATACCACGCCCCGGGTCAGCCGTTATGTGGCCCGGCTCAAAGGCCTCCTGGAAAAAAACGGCGGCGCCTCGACCCTTGAGGTGGAGGGACTCCTTCAGGACACCACGCGCCGGCTTTTTTCCTCTCTTGACGTGTATCGCCTGGTGGTTCGCGTGGGCCCGGGCCTGGGCCTCATCGGCACACTGATCCCCATGGGAACGGGGCTGGCCGCCCTGGGACAGGGGGACCTGTCCATGCTCTCTTCGGAGCTGGTCATTGCCTTTACCACCACGGTGGTGGGCCTTGCCGTGGGACTCCTGGCTTATCTGTTCCTCGTCATCAAGACCCGCTGGGCCGATGAGGACCTCCTGAACATGGAGGTGGCCACCGAAGCCCTGGCCGGAACCCCGCAAGGCTCATCGGGCAACGGGACAACAGGGGCACCTGCCGGGGAGGCGGCATGAGGTACCTGAAAAAACGACGCTACGCCGTGGGGGGCGGAAATCAGGGGAGGCCCATGGCCTCGGACCCCATGGACGGGGTGGCCAACCTGTTTGACATCGGCCTGGTCTTTATTGTGGGGCTCATCGTGACCCTGTTTTCCACCTATCGTCTCCACGACCTCTTCAACGAAGAGAGCGAGATGACCATCGTCAAAAAAAACAAAAACGGGGAGATGGAGATCATTACCAAATCCAAGCGAAAAATCGAAGCGCTGAAGGTCTCCAAAACCATGGGAGAAGGGGAGGGGCATCGCATGGGCGTGGCCTATCGTCTGGAAGACGGTTCCATGGTGTACGTTCCCGATGGAAACGAGGCTGCACCGGACTAACCCGGATATTTCTCGAATCGAGTACCCCCATATTCAAGGCCTGTTTGTCAATTTTTCCAAACGTGTTGCCCCGGCAGGGCCGCTGGAGACAAGCGGAGTCATTATCGTTTACGCCACGCAATCAGGAACCCGACCATGACATGGATCCGCCGGGGGATGGCAGCGGCCGTCCTTACTCTTTTTCTCTTTGTTTTTCTACCCGTTGCCCGGGCTGTCACCATCACCGATTCCACGGGCCGTACCGTCACCTTTGACCAGCCGCCCACACGGGTGGTGTCCCTGGTGCCGTCCCTCACCGAGGCCCTTTTTGTCATGGGAGCCGAGGATCGGGTGGTGGGGGTGACCCTCCACGACACCTGGCCCGCTGAGGCCAACACCAAAACCGTGGTGGGCGGATTCTTCAGGCCCTCGGTGGACAAGGTGCTTACACTCAACCCCGACCTGGTGTTTGTCTCCGGCATCCAGAAGGAGATGATTGAGGCCCTTGAAGGCACCGTACTCGTTGTGCAGCTTGACCCGGGCTCCGTGGACGAGGCCTTCGGGCAGATGCGGCTCATGGGACGCATCATGGGCTGCGAGGCAGGAGCGGAGAAAATCATCACGGACAACCGGCAGATCCTTGCCGATATCCGGAAAAAAGTGGCGGCGATTCCGGCTGACAAACGCAAACGGGTGATGCGCCTCATGGGCCGCACCAGCATCATGACCCCCGGGGCCGACTCCTTTCAGCAGGAACTCATCAAGCTGGCCGGGGGCATCCCCCACGGGATCAAACGGGACGGCGCCGTGATTTCCATGACGGACAAAGAGTTGATCGACTTCAAACCGGACGTCATCTATGGATGCGGGGGAGACAAAGAGGCCGCAGAGCTTCTTTACGCCAACCCGGCCTTTGAATCGATTCCCGCCGTCAAAAACAAGCGCATCGACTATTATCCCTGCGAGCTCACCTGCAGGGCCTCCACCCATGTGGGCTATTTTGTCTCCTGGCTTTCGTCAAACCTCTATTCCGCAGAATTTTCCATTCGGAAAAACCAGATCCACCCCGATGCGATAATCGATCGTACGCCGGTTCCCCTGGACCTGGCGTATGTAAAGAAAGCCAGCTTAAACCACGCCACCCTCTACGATTTTCCCTCCAGGAGCCTGGAGGTGACCTTCACATCCCCCAAGACCATTCTCTCCACCCTGGACGGCTGGCGGGAGAACATCACCACCGTGGGCAACAACTACATGCCGCCCCAGTGCTGGCGCCTGGCCCACGAAGGGGGCTTTGAGGGTATGAAGCAGGACATTGTTGCCATGCTGGGGATCAAGGGGGAGACCACGAGCTTTCTCTTCACCGGTGCCGACATGGACAACTTCAGCAAAAAAACCGCCTCTTTCCGGGACATGAGCGTCACGGTGCTGGCAACGGCCGGGGTCTGCTCCAACGCCATGCGCATGGGCAAGGACACGGGCAGCTATTACGAGCCCGGTACCATCAACATACTCATCCTGCCCAACATGCACCTATCAAAGCGTGCCATGAGCCGCGCCATCATCTCGGCCACCGAAGGCAAAACCGCCGCCCTCCAGGACCTGGACGTGCGAAGCAGCTACACCCCTCTGGTGAATCCTGCCACGGGAACGGGCACGGACAACATCCTCATCGCCGAAGGGGAGGGCGTTTCCGTGGACAACGCCGGGGGCCACACCAAGATGGGCGAGCTCATCGCCACGGCAGTCTATGAAGCCGTTACCGAGGCGATCTTCAAGCAAAACGGCCTCACGGCGAATCGCAGCGTGTTCAGGCGTCTCAAGGATCGGCAGCTTACCGTCTCCGATCTTGTGGGAGACAGCTCCTGCCCCTGCAACGCATCTTCCGGCGGTACGGGCATCCCCGCCTACGCCAAGCTGGAAACCCTGCTGCTGGAACCGAAGTACGCCGCCTTTCTGGAGACCGCCATGGCCCTCTCCGATGCCTGGGAGCGCGGCCTGGTCACCGATCTTTCCGCCTACAAAGGCTGGTGCAACCAGATGGCCACGGAAATCGCAGGGGGACAGGTTCCCGATGAGAGCTTCACCGGAGAGACTGACCTGCCCAAGCCCCTTGGCCTTGCCGTGGATGCCCTGCTTAAGGGGATTGAATACAAAAAATAAGAGAACTGGTTAAAGTGCATGGAAAAACCTGCCTCCGGCGGCGAGGTGAGCCACCTCGAAAGCTTATTGCCATTGCGCTTTGCCCTGAGGAACGAAGGGCAAAGCACAATGGCCTTCGGCTCGGGCTGCGCCCGACATGAACGCTGATGGTTTATGCGGACTGGATCGCAAGCTTCGACGTTACAGGATACGTTGTCACCACTTGCCCTGTGTTGATTTAACCGCACGGCCTTCTATGGTTAAAGTGGGTGAAAAAAAACAGGCCTCCGGCGGCCAGGGAATAAATCCTCTGGACCCCAGGTTTCTGAAAGAATTTGCCCCTCGTTCCTCGGGTCAAATCACATCCGTATTCAGGACGAGGCGAAGCGAATTTGGAAATGTGTATTTACCGAATTTTTCAAATAGTTATTTTTCGGCAGGGCCGCGGGAGGCACAAGCTATACAGTTATTTCTTGTATAAAGTTTGGGCTTTGGTTGTCGTTTGGCCGTGACATGAAAAAAAACCGAGAAAAATCGACCGGAACGGAGCGCCGCACTCCGGTGCGGCTTTTTAGTTCGTCGTTACCCGTGCCGCACAGGAGTGCGGCGCTCCAGGGGACAAGAGTGTTGCCGATGGCCCAAACGATGAGCAAGGCCGAGGTTTGTTTGAAAGGCGGATGTGATTTTCTCTGAGGAACGAAGGGCAAAGTACATTCACAACCTTCTTTCAAGGTGTTTTGCCTAAGTGGCTTCGCTACCCTCGCCGCCGGAGGCATCGCATTTGTATGTTTTTTAGAAATCTGATTTATCCACGAGAAGGCATTGTCATTGAGAGTATTTGTCACCACATGTCTGGCCTGTCTGTTTTTTGCCGTGTCCGTCCACGCAACAACGGTTTCTCTTGTCATCAGCGAATCGGACACCGGGGTGGTGAGCCGGGGGCTTTCCGAGCTCAGCGACACCGAGGACATCGAAGCCCGTTACTTCACCCACGCCGAACTCCATGCCTCTGAAAAGGCTCGCACCTTCCTTCGGTCATCGGACGTGATTCTGGTGGATGTGATGCACCGGGAGCTTCCCGCGTACCTGGACACCCATGTGGACTTTTCAGAAAAGAGTGTGTTTGCCCTGCGGGGCTCCCGGGACACCGAGGGGCTCAAGAAAAAAGGGTACCGCTTTGATGACAAGATCCGGGGGTGGTATTCGGTGCTCACCGAGGCCAATGTTACCTCCATGGTCCGGTGCGCAGTGGCTGTGGCCCTGAATCGTCCCGAGGGGTGCGCAGGTGAGCCGGTGCGCATTGAAAGCGGCATCTACCACCCCGATGCGCCGGAGCTCTTCGGTTCCTGGGAGGCGTACCGCAACTGGTACCATCCGGTTTCCGGCGCACCGTGGATCGGGGTCACCTTTTACACCCCGTCTGTCCTGCGGGGAGCCCACGGCTCGGCAGCATCCATTATCAAGCGCCTGGAAAAGGAGGGCTTTAACGTGTTGCCCTGTTTCGGGCGGGAGAAGGTTCTCTTTGACCGGTTTCTCCTGGACGATCATCGCAAAGGGCGCGTGGATCTTGTCCTCGCCTTTTCCATGAAGTTCTACTCGGCCCTTTCCGAGCCCACCAAAAACGGGTTGCGGGATCTGGATGTGCCCGTGATCAACGCCGTCACCCTCTACTCCACAAAAATCAACGCATGGCGAAAAGACCCTGTGGGAATCCCTGTGACCGATCTGATGTGGGCGGTGGGGAACCCCGAGATTTCTGGCCTTATCGAGCCGACGCCCCTGGAAGGCAAGGTGAAAGTCCAGGGGCCGAAAAAAGGAAAACCCCTGTTTGCAACCGTGCCCATCGAGGAGAACATGGGTCGGCTCATGCCCCGCCTCAAGCGGTGGATCGCCCTGCAGCGAAAGCCCAACGCTGAAAAAAAGCTGGCCCTTCTCTACTACAACCACAGCCAGGGGAAACAGAACATCGGGGCCAGTTATCTGAACGTTTTCCGATCCATCGAAACCCTCATCGCCCGTTTCCGGCAGGAGGGGTACCGGATGGGGGCTGACGCAGATCTTTCCGAGGCCGCCATCAAGGAGATGATTCTGCGCACCGGCCGCAACATCGGCTCCTGGGCCCCCGGCGAGCTGGACAAACTGCTGGCAGCCGGCAAGGTGGTACGGATTCCGGTGGCCACCTACGCGGGCTGGTTTCGAACGCTTCCCAAGGCCTTTCAGGACGCGGTGATCAAGCAATGGGGCCCTCCCGAGTCTTCCACCATCATGGTCAAAGACGGGCAGTTCATCCTGCCGGTGGTGATGAGCGGGAACCTGGTGATGATGCCCGAGCCCTCCAGGGGCTGGGGGGACGACCCCATGAAGCTCTACCACGACCCCAGCGTCTGGCCCCATCACCAGTACATTGCTGCCTACCTCTGGATCCAGAACGGATTTAAAGCCGACGCCATGATCCATCTGGGCACCCACGCCACCTACGAATGGCTTCCGGGAAAACAGGCCGGGCTCTCCCCGTCCTGCCCGCCGGAGGTGATGGTGGGGGACCTTCCCAATGTCTATCCCTACATTGTCGATGACGTGGGCGAAGGGATTCAGGCCAAGCGGCGGGGCCGCGGGGTAATCATCGATCACATGACGCCCCTGTTTCAGAAAGCTGGCCTCCACAGCGATTACGCCACCTTGTATGAGCTCATCAACCGGCTCACCCGGGGGCAGGCCGTGGGCAGCGCCACCGTGCCTGCCATTTTAAAGGAGATCAGGGCCCTCTCCGTCAAGACCGGGTTCCACGGGGAGCTCTCCCTTTCCAGCTACGACGAGGAGGAGATCGAGACCCTGGAGCACGCCATCCTGGAGCTGAAAGAAACCCTCATGCCCCACGGGCTCCATACTTTCGGTATCTCGCCGTCGGACCAGGAGGCCGAGGATTTTTCCGCGCTGGCGGCGGAACTCCGGCCCGGCCTGGATACCAAGGCCATGGCCCGGGGGATCCGGAACTCCGGTAATCTGGAGCTGGAACGCACGGTGCGGGCCCTGTCCGGCCGGTTTGTTCCGGCGGGGGAGGGGAACGACCCCATTCGGAACCCTTTGTCGGTTCCTACGGGCAAAAATTTCTACGGTATTTCGTCCTGCAAGATTCCCACCAGGGAGGCCTGGAAGCTCGGGGCCAAAGCCGGCGAAGAGATTCTTCAGCGACAGCTCCGTGAAAAAGGGGAGTACCCGGAAAAGGTGGCCGTGGTTCTCTGGGCCACGGAGACCCTTCGAAACGAGGGCATCAACGAGGGCACTATTTTGTGGCTCATGGGTGTGGAGCCGGTGTGGGACGCCTCCGGGCGCGTTTCCGGGACGCGGGTGGTGCCCGGTGCCATGCTGGGGCGACCGCGTATTGACGTGCTTATCAACCCTTCAGGGCTCTACCGGGATCTGTTTCCCGAAAAGATGACGCTTCTGGACAAGGCCGTTCAGCAGGCCATCGCAGCCAACGATGTGGAGAATTTCCTGGCAAAGCATAGCGCACGGACCCGACGTGCGCTGGAAGAGCAGGGCATTTCCCCTGAACGGGCCGAGACCCTTTCCCGGGTCCGCATTTTTACGGGCAAACCCGGGAGCTACGGTAACGGTGTGTCGGAAATGACGGGCATGAGCGGATTCTGGGAGTCCGACCAGGAGATCGCCGATGTGTGGAAGCGACGCATGGGGTTCGCCTTCGGCCAGGACCTCTGGGGCGAGGAGGCACAAGGGTTGTTGGCAGAGAACCTTAAAAACGTTTCCGCAACGGTCCACAGCAGCTCGTCTGCCCTGTACGGAACCATGGACAACGACGATGTCTTTCAGTACCTGGGTGGCCTCTCCCTTGCCGTAGAAAAAGAGACGGGCACCCGCCCCGACGTTGTGATGACCCGCCAGGATCGCCCGGACGCCGTCACCGTGGAGGGCATCGACAAAACCATCGGCCGGGAGCTCAGGAGTCGCTACATCAATCCCAAGTGGATTGCGGCCATGAAAAAAGAGGATTACGCCGGGGCACGTGAGATGGCCCATTTTGTGGAGTACATGTGGGGCTGGCAGGTAACGGTTCCCCATGCCGTCAAAGAGACCTCCTGGCAGCAGACTTACGACGTCTATGTGAATGACAGCCTGGGCCTGGACCTGAAAACGTTTTTCAACAAGGCCAACCCCTGGGCCTATCAATCCCTCACGGCCCGCATGCTTGAGTCCGTGAGGAAAGGGTACTGGGCTCCGGACGAATCCGTGACGAAGAACCTGGCCAAAGAATACGCCGTGGGCGTCATTGAAAAGGGCGTGGCCTGCTGCGACCACACCTGCAACAACCCCTTATTGAATCAGATGGTGGTGACCCTTATCTCCATGCCCGGCATGCTCTCCCCGGAGATGGTGGAAAAATTCACCCTGGCCATGGAAGAGGCCGTGGGAACGACCCTTGAAAATCAGCGAGCCAAACAAAAAGCGGTCCACGACAAGGTCCTGGCGGCCGCAAAGCCCCATACAAATGCGCCCGTTGAAAAAGCCGAAGCCTCTCAGGTATCCGATCCTGCAACTCCGTCAGAAGCCGAAGCCCTTGAGGTGACTGAAACCGGCAGCGGCGACCGAAAGGTCCAGGGGTACAAGATGGAAAAAATCGAGACCAGGGAAGAGACCACAAAACTCTCCTCATCCGGGGTGATGTGGTATGCGGCAATTTTTCTCCTGGGCTTTATCGGGTTGTTTGCCTGGGGCATGACCAAAGCCAATGCATAACCCGGATATTTCCTGGAAACCATGCAACCGCAAACCGCCTCCAACACGGAAGCCACCCTGTTTATCGGCCACGGCACCGATCACCCGGCCTGGACCACCTATTTCGCCCTGGACGCGATGCTGAAAAGCACCTACGGCCCCAGTGCCTTTACGGGGGTGGTGGAGGGCTTTCCCGAGGCTGAGGATATCGTAAGTACGGTTAAAGCAGCCGGTTTTACTCGGGTGAAGATCGTTCCGCTGATGCTGGTGGCCGGGGTGCATTACCTGAAAGACCTGGCTGTCAACGATGAAGACTCCTGGAAAAACCTCTTTGCAACAGAAGGCATTGAAGTCACCTTCATCGAGCGGGGTATCGGGTACATGCCGGAGATTGTGCGGCTCTTTGTCCGGCACCTGGAAGAGGCTATGGACATGGTCCTTGAATCGGAAACGGTGTAACACCTTTCTGGTGACGTGGTGAATCAAGCCGCAGGATCTGTTTTTCTTATTGTTATGCGTTTTTATTTTTACTGCAATATAAGGCTATTACACTCTTAACTGCAGGCATGAGCAAAAGAAAAAAACGGCGCCCCTTGTTCACGCACAGAAGGGGTGACAAAAAAGATAAGAAAGTGTTTGACACACGTCGAATATCTTGTGTAGATAAACATACAAATTGATCTCTGGTGCACGCTTCTTTTTTAACAAAGAGATGCTGCTTAAAAGGGAACCCCGTGAAAATCGGGGACGGGCCCGCCGCTGTAACCGGGGACGAACTTCGTATATACGCCACTGCTCATGATCTGAGCGGGAAGGCGCGAGGGTTCGGACGATCCGGAAGTCAGAAGACCTGCCAGGGTGAATTCACCTGCTTATGCTTTTTGTAAAGTACAATCAGGTGAGGGGTTTCGTTCTCGCGGTAGGAACTGGAGACCTGATCAGACGACATGGGAAAAACGGCCCCATGCCCCCTTTTTATTTAAGGAGCGGCATGGGGCTTTTTTGTTTGGGCGAAACGCCCGAGGTGTCTCTCTTCTCTCCTTATACCCAGCCCCCTTGAATGGAAGCCCCCCGCAACTCGAAACAGCAGTGGTTCAGGTGGTCGTTCTGCATGGAGGATCGCCGCCTCCAATGCAAAACGAAGTCTGATGTTTGTGGAAGGAAAAGTAATGAGAAAAAGTCTGATGATCGGTGCTGTCGCCGCCTGGGTGGCGGCCAGCTCCCCGGCCTGGGCAACCGACGCTGCCCTGGATGAATATGTGGTGACCGCGTCGCGAGCCAAAGAGAGCATTACGGAAGTGGCGGCGGCTGTGACGGTGATTGACTCGGAAACAATCGAGAACTCCTCGGCAAGAAACTTGGGAGAGCTGCTTGTGGAAAAGGGCGGCGTTCAAATACGCGAGTATCCCGGAGCTCTGACGACTGTGAAGATCCGTGGGTTCAGCACAGACACCCATGGAAACGACCTGATGGGTAATGTGCTTATCCTCATTGATGGTCGCCGTGCAGGGACCGGCAACGCAGCCAAACTGATCACAAAAAATGTTGAACGAGTGGAAATTATCAAGGGGCCTGCAGCCGTTCAGTACGGTTCGGCGGCCATGGGTGGCGTTGTAAACGTTATTACCAAAAAAGGGACCGGGAAGCCCACCGTTTCAGCTTACGCAAAGACCGGATCTTATGACTACAACGAATTTGGAACTGACGTGTCGGGAACCGCTGGCAAAATCGATTTCTCTGCGTCTGTATCCCATTCCGAAGAAGGCGATTACGAAACAGGCAGCGGCAAGGAATACTTGAACACGGGTAATGATGGAATCCTTCGTGCCAGCCTGAACACAGGGTATGAGTTTTCTCCCGGACACCGCATCGGATTGACGTATACGCTCTTTGATGGCGACGACATCGGCAACCCCGGCAGTATCGACGCCAACGACCTGGACAACACAAAAGATTCGAAAAACAGCTACTACGACGTTACTTATGACGGGAAAAACAGCACATCGTCACTGGCATGGATGCTTCGATACTTCGGCGGAACGGACAAAGACACGTGGAATGACCCTTCAGATAGCAATGCCTCGGGGTGGGATGACGGCATTCCCAGTGTGCATGAAACAGACAGCAAGGGCGCTCAGGCCCAAGTTTCATACGATGGTCAGCGATTCGGGCTTACCACCGGCGTGGATTGGGTGGATTATGATGTGACCAACGAGCCCAGTGCACCGAATAACACAGCATTTGACAACACAGCCGGATTTGCCCTGGGAAAGGTTAAACTTCTTGACCAGAAATTAATTTTCATCGGTGGGGCTCGGTATGATCACTACTCCGTAGATATTTCCGGAGATCAAGGCAGCGATAAATCCGATGATGACCTGAACCCAAGCCTGGGCGTTGTCTACAACCTCTCCAAGCAGGTCAAGCTCAGGGCATCCGTTGCCGACGCCTTTCGCATGCCCTCTGCAGAACAGCTGGCCGCTGATTTTACGTCTTACGGGACTCATTATGTCGGCAACCCGGATTTGAACCCGGAGAAAAGCCGAACCTATGAAGCGGGAGTGGATATTACCCGTGGTAGCTTAAAAACAGGCCTCACCGTTTTTACCACCGAATATGATGATAAAATCGTGACTGACAAGCAGCATGGATTTACTACCTACAAAAACCTGGATGAAGCAACCATCAGTGGCGTTGAAGGCGAATTTTCCTACACATTCTCCGACATCTTCGGGGGCTGGGAACTCAGGCCCTACGCCACGCTGACACATCTTTTCAAATACGAGGATGCAGAGACCGACAAAGACCTCAAGTATACATCGGATCTCGATATTTCAGCAGGCATCGCTCTGACCGATCTGGATGGGTTCTCTTCGGATCTCAGCGTCTCATACCTGAGCAGCCAGGATGTGGTTAAGTACAACCCTGACTGGTCAACATCCGATGTGACGCTTCCTTCGGTCACCGTGACCAATTTCACCATCACCAAACGCGTGCTGACCACGGACAAGTTAGGGAGCCTGTCCCTGCGCGGTGAAGTCAAAAACCTGTTTGATGAAGATGCGGCCTATGTTCTGGGATACCCCATCCCGGGCCGCCGATTTTTTGCCGGGGTAACCTGGTCCTACTAATCCGGGTTGTCCCCACGACCCGGGCTGGGACCGGTTTCCCCGCTCACCAATTTTCGCCGGACCTGTGACACCGGCGGAAAATCAGGGGGGCATCGTCGCCCCCTTGAAAACCCCTTGAAGGCCGTGCCCGGCGCATCAGGGCAGGCCGCCCCCGTTTTTCCCGTCTTTGGCTGTATGATTGGGCAGCTGCTAAGAGGGCGGGAGATCCTCCTTGCGGAGGGCGGTTCGGTTCTTTTTGAACCGAATGCAAAGGAAAGGGCCGGATAAGGGGTGTTGCTCCGCCCGTTGACTCGGAGCATCATGTGTATCTCCTGATCTGTGGTTGGAATCAGGGGCAGGGGAGGGACAACGGCGTCCCTCCCCCCTCCCATGATATCCGGCTGGATTCGGAGATTTTTTGTTGATGGGATCATCTCGCATTGCCGGATGATCTGTGCTATATATCGCAGCGATCATGGCAATTGATCCCTAGTTATCACAGCGCCTTGCTGAAATGATTTTGTTTCTGCGAGGCTTTGGTGTTTTCATCCCGAGACAGGTACAGGCAACATGATTCACTTATTGAAAAGCGGCGGCCTGCTGATGCTACCGCTGGTTTTATGTTCTTTTGTGTCACTGACCCTTATCATTGAGCGATCCATCTTCTGGCTCCGCATCAGGCGGGATAAGGACCGAGAACTGGTCTATCGGGTCCTGGACCTTGCCGAGCAGGGGCTCTGGGACGAGATCCGCCTGGCTGCACGGGGCTCCCGCAACTTCATTATCCGTATCCTGATCAACGGCATCCTGCATCGCGATTACTCCATGGCCATGGCCATGGAATCGGCGGCATCGGATGAGCTGCGCAAGATGAGGCGTTTCATGGGCGTGTTGGAAACCATCATCACTGTGGCTCCCTTGCTGGGGATCCTGGGAACCGTGGTGGGCATCATCCATTCTTTCGATATGCTTGGGGCCAAGGGTATCGGCGATCCCCAGGCCGTGACAGGGGGGATTGCCCAGGCTCTCATTACGACGGCTGCGGGCCTTTCCATCAGTATTCTGACCCTGCTTCCCTGCAACTACTTCAACGCCTGTGCCGAAGCTTCGGCCCTTGCCATCGAAAAATATGCCACCTCCCTTGAGATTACCTATGAAAAAAGAGCCAACGGCAACCACGATGTGCAACGTCCGGAAGAGGGAAAGCTCGCAGCCGGGGGCAGGGGATAAGCATGCGCGCACAAACCATCTAAATAGCCCGGTACCGGGTGCATGCAATGTATGAGCATACCCTTGTGTGGTGAATCCCGGGGCATGTTACGTAGTGTACGGAAAGGCACCATCGCCTCCATGTAAGGGGGGATCCCTTTCAGGCGGTGTTTTTTAAGAAAAAGGTTTTCCAGATGAAAGTCAAACGAGATTTCAGCATCAAGAACAAGCCGGACATGTTGCCGCTCATCGACGTGGTGTTCCTCCTGCTCGTTTTTTTTATCTACGCCATGCTCTCCATGAGTTACCACAACGGCATCCGCCTTGAGCTCCCGGAATCTGCCCAGGCCGAGCACATGGAGGAGACAACGGAGCTCATCATCTCCGTGGAAGCAGACGGCCGGGTGTATATGGGGAAGGAAGAAGTGATCCTGGCGGACCTAGGTGCCAGGGTAAAGCGATACTTTGAGGGGAAGAAAAAAAAACAGGTCATTCTCAGCGGCCACAAAGACCTGTCGTATCAAAATCTTTTCCATGTCATGGACACCATCCGCGGAGCGGGAATCTGTGACATCGCCCTTCAGGCGGAGGTGGCAAAGCCGTGAATCGCCTGATGCTTTCCGCCTGTGCAGCCGCCTTGCTGCATGCTTTTTTTTTCCTGGTGCCCTTGCCCACGGCATCGGTCTTCCCTCCGTCTGCCCCCACCCACGGCACCACCATTTCCGTTTCCATGACTGTTCCGTCGGTGCAGTCCGCTGTCCCGCCCAAAGCGGTGACAAAGCCGAAACCCCAGAAAACGCCCCCCAAAAAGAAAAAACCAGTTCCTTCCAAAAAGCCTCCTGTTCAAAAAAAGAAAACACAGGCAAAGCGCATCAAGCCTAAGAAAGCAGCAAAAAAGAAGGTCCCCGTTCTTGAGCCCGTGGAGGAGCTTCCCACGCCTGCTCCGCCCGTGGCGGCTGAAGATCCGGAGCCCTCGCCCATACCAGACGAGCCGTCTGCCCCGGTTGCGGTCGCCATGGCCAAAGAGACCGATCAGGAGTCCCAAGAGACCGTTGAGCCTGCCTCTGCACCTGCCGTCGGGGGAACCCTCACCGACGCACAGCCCACGTCGGTCTACGCGCCGGAGCCCCGTTATCCCAAGGCGGCCATCCGCAGGGGATATCAGGGTGTGGTTCTTCTCGATATCCTGGTGGCAGGTGATGGCCACGTGGAGGAGGTAAAATTGAAGACGTCGAGCGGCCACGGCGTTCTGGATCGCAGCGCCCTAAAAGGGGTTAAAAAATGGCGATTTTCCGCCAGCGGATCTACCCAACCCACCTGGGTCACGTTGCCCGTAAGATTCGAACTGCGCGGAATGTAATTCATTTCTGGGACTTCCTTTTGGGGACAGGTTCTTTTTGTCTTGCCCCATGGATCAACCGGCGGGGGACGTGATTTCTTTAGAATTTCAAGGCATACCGGTTATTCGATTTTCATGTTTCACTTGAACTTGATGGCAACGGCCTGGGCGTTGCCACGATCAAAGCCGGTGGTGCCTCCGCCCTTCAGTCCCCAGGTCCCTTCGTTGGCAGACCGCACGATTACGGCATCGGCCCCAAGTTTGGCTGCCTCTTCCTTGAGTTTTTCAATCATACCTTCTGCGCTTCGGTCATGGAAAATGGTCTGCCCTGTCTGGGTGGTCACAAGCCCTAACTCCACGTACTCCCGGTCCGTCGGGGGGCTGTAGAACACAATCACGTCTCCTGGTGTTTCCTGTTCCGCGTTTAAAGGGGTTGTGGTGGTTTTGGTACACGACAGAGTCATACAGGCGACCAACAGAACGATCACCCATCCTCCTGCCAGGGAGCGAGATAAATCAAGCCTCATGGAGCACCTCTCTTGTCTGTAAGGTTCACTGCAGGCCATCACTTCACCATTATGCTGACATTTATATTTGACTTCAAGCTCATCTCACATCAAGGGACAGGCTCTTAATGCTGGACTTTCCTCTGCCATGTGTGAGACAGTGGTTGCGAAGATATCATCCTTGAATTATAAAAGATTTATTTTGAAATGATTCACACCAACCGATCGCCTTATCAATTCCGGGTTTCAGGAAGGAGGGTGTTATGCCGCGAATTCCCCGTTTGGTTGTCACGGATCCAGGACAAAAGACCGCGTACCATATCATCAGTCGGACAGCACTTGAAGGCCTCCCCTTTGGCCAGGTCGATAAAGATAAGCTGGTCAGCATCATTCAGCGTCTTTCCTCGATTTATGTTGTTGATGTATTGGGATTTGCTGTGATGGGCAATCATTTTCACCTGCTTGTGGAGATCACCCCCGAATCCATGGTCTCCGACGACGAGGTAAAACGGCGATTCAGAATTCTTTACGGGAGAGACGCCGAATTTCCGGACGGGTTGCTTAACGATTATCGGGAAAGGTTCTGCAGCCTGTCTGCCTATGTCAAAGATATCAAGCAATGTTTTTCCGTCTGTTACAACAAACGAAAAAATCGCAAAGGGACTCTCTGGGGCGAACGCTTTAAAAGCGTTCTTGTTCAGCAGGGGCATTCCTTGATCCATTGTCTCGCGTATATCGACCTGAACCCTCTGCGGGCTGGAATTGTGAAACGCCCCGAGGATTACCGCTGGTGTTCCATAGGTTACCATCTGCAAACGGGCAACAAAGATGATTTTCTTTCATTGGACTTGGGACTTGAAGATGCCAGAACCACAGACCGGCTGGCTCGCTTGAAGGATTACCGAAAATTTCTCTACCATGTGGGTGCCGTTGAAAAGCAGGGCAAGGCAAGCCTTGCAAAGCATATCCTTAACAAGGAGACAGCCTATGGTTTCGAGATTGCCCGGGTGAGACGATTCCGGTTTAAAACGCGATACTTCACGGATTCAGGAATTATCGGCTCAAGGGCCTTTGTCGAAAGAACATACGGTTTGTTCAAGGATAAGCACCAAACCGCACGGGATAAAATTCCTCGAAGTGTCAAAGGGATTGATGGGATGTACTCCTTAAAACGGCTTGTCGGAGCCTAACCCATGCTTGAAAGCCTGATTCCTGTCGGTCTTAAAGAGGCCTTGTGGCAGGGTGCGCCTTTTTGCTCATTTTTGCATCGGTTTTTCTGGTGAGTGTTTTTATCCCATGGCCCTTATGAAGGTGTTCCACCTTAAAACGGGCAAAATAATCTGCAGATAGTCAAAGAGACTCACACGATTTTTCGGCTTTGTGTTACAAAGTGCAAAATGAACCTGTCCCCTAAGAAGGAGTTTTTATGAAACGCGCCATGTTTATTGTATTGACGTTTTTCTTTCTGATTCCCCTCACGGGCTGCATGTCGCTCCTGCAGGGCTATGTGGTCTCGAGCATGAAAAAAGAGCCGGTCTGTGAGCGGTTTTATATCCACCCGGACCCCAAGGTGGGGGACACGGCGTTTTACACCTCGGACAACGAAAACATGACCGGCAACGGGAGCCGGGTTACCTTAGTGTCCCGGGAAGACAGGGTAAATCTGGTGGCCATCGAGCCCGAGAACCGAAACATGCTGGATTTCAGGAAACTCTACTGGGTCACAGACGGGGGGCAGGTGCTCAAGGCGCAGCTGGAGTACAAAGGGGAAATCACGCCTCTCAAGGTTGAGGGCGAGAACCCTGAATCAGGCTATTTCCGTCGCGTTGCCTTTGAACGATGCGCCGTACCCCAGCATTTCGATATCAAAGGGAGGTCGTACAACGTTGTCTACATCCAGACCCAGCAGATGGTTCACCACTCCGGAGACCCGTTTTTCGGCACCGTGGACGCGGACATGACCCAGGTGAACTTTTATGACCCGGACGTGCCCTTTGGCCTTGTCAAAACGGTCCTCAGCGGAAAGACCAAGGCCGGGGCAGGGGCCTTTGATTTTATCGGAGCGGCCCTGAAAGCCACCCAGCCCGATGTATTTTCCACACGGGAGGTCCTCAACGACATCTATGCGTCCTCCAAATCCTCGGAGCACTCCTTTATCATGGATTTCAACTACACCCCGGAATAGCGGATAAGCCAAAAGGGAAAGGGTGGGGGGTCCCCCTGTCGATTACTTTAAATAAGGATACAAAACGCGGCGGCATGAAGGGCAGATGCTGTGGCTGAAGTTGGCCTCCGGGTGAAAGCTCTCTATATCCTGCCAGTTGCCCCGGGCGTCTTTGATGCTCTTGCAGTTGGCGCACATGGTGATAAATCCTCGGAGCACCTGTCGCTCGGCAAGACTCCGCGTGATTTTTTTGTTTTGTTCCACCATGGCATGGTTGAGGCAGAGAAGCGCAAGGTGGGATTCCATCTGTTTGGTAAAATGATGCAGAAGGTGCCGTACGGGATCGGGGAAGCCCTTGCTGACCCTGTCCAAAACGCACAGGGTCCCGTAGACCTCGCCGTTGGGAAGCAAGACAGGATACCCCAGATAGGAGGTCATGTCCCGATTGGACCTGGCGTTGGCCAGCCACCTCTCATCCTTCATGGCATCGCAGACAACAAGGGGCTCCCGCGTTTTAATGACCGCCTCACAATACAATCCTGAATTGTTCAACTCCAGCGTCTCACCCGGGGAGTAGGGGTTGCCTGTGCCGATGCTTGACACAAACACATCCACGCACGGGTCGGAAAACCGCATGATAAGGGCAACGGGCGCTCCTGTGATTTCGGTTATGAGGTCGGTCATGTCCTGCCAGGTTTTCTTGATATGCTCGGGAACGTGAATTGCCTTTGTCATCCTTGGTATCGCCCTGCTGTAATTCCGACCCCAACGGTACCTCGGTACGGAGTAAACCGTACGTATCCATGGAAGGATCATGTGTGAATACCCGACATCTATTTGATGGTGGGGACAATGAGTTTTCGATCTTCGGATATGATTTTACCGGTTCGTTTGAGAACCTTCATGGCACGGGTAATGCTCACCCTGTGGGCGCCGGTTAAAATGGACAGTTCCTCATGGGTCAGCGGAAATTTAATGATAATACCCTGGGGGCTCTGTATCCCGTGCTCTTTGGCTATGTTCAGGAGCACATGAAAGAGGCGGTCCTCGATATTGGGCAGAGACAAGCTTCTCACGCGACGCGTCAGCCATGAGATCCGTTCGCTCATGTTTTTGATCACCTGAAGGCCTATCTTCGGGTACTCCAGAATGAGCTGTTCAAATTCTGTTTTGCTGAAACCGCACGTGGTCGTGTCTTCCATGCAGTACGCCGAGACAGGGTACTGGGCCCCTGAGAGAAAAATATTTTCACCGACAAAATCCCCTGACTTCCGCATCTCAAGCGTCAATTCATTGCCGTTCTCAAACACCTTGTTCAGCTTGACACGCCCGGCGGTAATCAAAAACAGCTCCTCTGCGGCAGCCCCTTGAAGAAACAGGGCATCTCCCTTGGCGGCTCTCTTTTTTTTTGCCTTGACGATAAAGGCTTCAAACTCCGGCGAATACGTGTTTTCAAAATTAAAATCTATTGACAATTTGTTGATATCATTACCTGCAATTTGTTTAGCATGACACACGATTCAACCCTTTCTTACTCCACCTGGATTGTAGATAATGATGGTGCTTCTATTAAGTATAGAAGAGTATTCTTGTCTGTAGCAGCGGCTACAAACAGAGTGAAAAACATATGGGGAGTGAAAAGGTGACTCATTGCATTTTCTATACCAAGAATCTAACTCAATACAGGGAATAGAGCCATCGCGCAAGGGGAGGGAACACGTCAAACACCAGACCGCTCAGGCCTGAATCAGCACGGCTCAGCCCCGACAAACGGAACCAATTGACAAACCTGCCGTATCTTATTACTACACGCCGAAGAGAAGGGGACAGGTTCTTTTGCCGGCACCTTTTCAGCTGTTAGAGATGCAGGTAGAAACACACTCCCGCCTCGTTTTGAAGGGGTAACGTCATACGGCATCAGCGTAAAATCGTATGGTTATCTTTGATTATATCTGATATTCAACGTCATGTCGCAGGTGTTAACCTCAACACCTTGAAGGGAAATTCATAGATGAACAGAAAAAAATGGTTTGCATGGGCAGCGATTCTGTTGCTGACGCCCATATGTGCCCTGGCTGCAACGTTTCCGGACAAGCCACCGTCGGAGCATTTTTACGTGGACGAAGCAGGGCTCATCGATGCCCGGACAGGGGCCAAAATTGATGAGATCGCTTCGGCTCTCCTTGCCGAAGAAAACATCCCATTGTATGTGGTCACCATACATGCCCTTGCCGTCCAGGATGCCGTGACCATGCGCATAGAAGAGTACGCCGCCGCCCTCTTCAACCACTGGGGCATCGGCTGGGAGGATCGCAACTACGGGATCCTGCTCCTCGTCTCCGAAGGGGATCGCAAAGCCCGCATCGAGCTTGGGGCTGACTGGGGCGGGGTACATAACTATGAGGCCGGCCAGATCATGAATGACCTCATTATCCCCGGGTTCAAACGGGGCGATTACGCAACAGGAATTGCCGACGGGGTCCGTGGACTGGATGCCATGGCACGTGGGCTCTCCCTGCCCAAACCCCAAGGGCCCTGGTGGGTGATTCCCGCGGTGCTGGGTGGTATCGCTTTTATGGTGATGCTTATCATCAACCTGTTCCGTTCGGGGCGAAAGGGATGGGCCTGGGTGCTCCTGGGAATTCTTGGCGTGGTTCTTTTATTTATTATCCAGATTTTGCTCTCGGCTGACTCCTCTTCTGACGGAGGTAGCGGCGGGGGCTTCGGAGGCGGCTTTTCCGGCGGCGGGGGGGCAACAGGATCATGGTAACCGGTATGAAAAAAGCGACCAGTCTGTTGACAGACGACGAAATTCGAAGCATCGAAGCAGCCATTGCCGACGTGGAAAAGAACACTTCGGCCGAAGTGGTTCCGGTCATTGCCAGCGCTTCCGGGCGTTACGACAGGGCGGAGGATCTCTTCGGGTTCCTGTTCTCCCTGATTGTGCTCGGGTGCACCTGGGGGTGGATTCAGGGCCTAGCCCCCGTTGTCGATACCTGGGGTGCCTCAACGGCATCACGCCTTCCCATGGCCGTTGCCCTGGCGGTTCTTGTTGTCTCCTTTTTTATGGGCATGTCCCTGGCGAGCCATTTTCCCGTGCTGAGGCTCCCTCTCATCACAAAACGAGAGATGCAGGAGGAGGTGGAGCGCCGCGCACGGGAGACCTTTCAGCAACTGAAAATCAGGAAAACCGAAGACGCCACCGGCGTGCTGATCTATGTCTCCCTGTATGAGCATATGGTCCACGTGGTGGGAGACGACACCATCAACGCCAAGCTCACCGGGGAAGACTGGCAGGCCCTGTGCGATACCATCATCAGCGGCTTCAGACGCGGCAAGCCCGAAGAGGGGATGCGCAAGGGGATCCTGCGATGCGGCGAACTCCTGGCCAGCCATTTTCCCGTTGCCCCGGACGATGCCAATGAACTGGTGGATACGCTGTATCTCATCGATTAACGGAAAATTTTTCCGTAACGAGCCTGTTCGACTGAGCCCCGGCGGTCTGCCGGGGCAACAACAATGGGGACGACCATGATGAAAACCGGCAATCCATGTCTTGCGGTCGCAGGGTGTTGCAGCGTGGCCATTGCCGCCCTGCATACAGTCATTGTCATCGGGGGTGGGGACTGGTACCGTTTTTTCGGCGCCGGTGAGTCCATGGCCGCCATGGCGGAAAACGGCTCATGGGTCCCCATGGGGATTACGACGGCGATTATTCTGATCTTTCTGGTGTTCGGTCTCTATGCTTTTTCCGGAGCCGGGTATGTCCGCAGGCTTCCCTTCACCAGAGCGGCCCTTGTGATGATCTCGTGTGTCTACCTGACCCGGGGCATCGGCAGCATCCCGATGATCGTCTTTGTGGAGCATCCGTACCTGGAAGAGATGAACACCAGGATTTTATTTGTCTTTGTCTCGTCTGTGCTCTCCCTTGCCATCGGGGTCCTCTATGGAATCGGTACCCTGGCTCTCTGGACGATGGGGGAGCAAAAGAAAGGTCAATAACCCGGCCATTTCATGAAAAACGCCCACCTCCTGTTGGAAAGATGCAAAGTGTATCCATCGTCCTCGTTATCAAGGCTTTAAGGGAAGCAACCACATCTGCAGCTCTGATGCCTTGAATATGGGCGTACTCGGTTCATGAAACATATTATAGAGGGTAAACCAAGGGGAACCTGTCCCCAAAAGGATGGAGAGAACCTGCCATGTTTTACCGCCAGCTCGACAGGCACATTCAACTCCGGCTTTCCGTGCCTCATTTTGCCGACGAGTTGTTTCAACTCACGGAGAAAAACCGCGATTACCTGAAACAATGGCTGCCCTGGCTCGACTCCATCAAAAAGCCGGAAGACACCCGTCACTTTATCGATCTCCAGCTGCACCGTTTCAGTAAAGGCCTGGCCCTGCATGAAACGATCTTTTACCGTGGACGCATCGCAGGGGTCCTCGGGTACAACCTGCTGGATCATGCCAACGGTATCGGGCACATCGGGTACTGGATGGGGGAAGAATACACCGGAAAGGGCATTATGACACGGGCCGTCAAGGATCTTGTCATGATGGGGTATCATTACTGGGACCTGCAGAAAGTGGAAATCCGGTGCGGCGTGGAAAACATCAGGAGCAGGGCCATCCCCGAACGGCTCGGGTTCACTGAGGAAGGCACCCTTCGCAGGGTAGAAAAATTCTACGATCAGTACAGGGACCTTGTGGTCTACGGCCTGTTACGGGAAGAAACAGAGTAAGGAACGGTACGCCTTGACGACGAATCGCATCCAATACCATACCTTTTTCACCTGCCTTGAAGGCCCCATGGCCAAACCGGGCTCGGTCCGTCGCGCCTCGGTGATGACAGGCTTTTTTTTCGACACCGATCTCTCGTTTCTCTTTCCTTATATCAACGCGGTCATACCGGGCGCCGAACTTCACGAGACGCCAGCACTGATGCGCTTTGAGCTGGACGGGGTCTTCTGCGTGCTCTACCCGTTTCGCTGCCTTGCAACGCCCTTTGAAGACCGCGACGAAGCCACAGCCTTCAGGGACAGGCTCCTGGAAAAACTCAACACCATCCTGGAGAAAAAAGAGACCATCGTGCCCAAGCACAAGGTCTTCAGGAAGATTGCCGTACCGGATATCTTAAAGCTTCTGCCCCTGACCAACTGCAAGGCCTGCGGGTACCCCACCTGCCTTGCCTTTGCCTCCATGGTCTCCAAACAACGGGCCGTTCCCGGCCAGTGTCCCCACCTCGGTCCTCCCATCAGTGAGCAGGTCACCTACCCGGTTCTGGACACCGCCGGACGCCCCGTGGATTCTGTCACCTTTGACGTGGACACCCGCCCAGCTCCACAACAGCACACCCCACCCCACGATCCTGATGTGCACATGGGCCGTGCCGTGGATGAGGCCAACGCCTCCCTGCTTGCCGCCCTGACCCCTCGGGAGATCGAAGTCCTGTCCCTTTTGGGCAGGGGCTTTACCAACCCGCAAATCTCTGCCGAGCTCGGCATCAGCCCCCACACCGTCAAAAGCCACGTCATCCATCTCTTCAACAAGCTGGGCGTCAGCGATCGCACCCAGGCCGCGGTCTGGGCCGCCCGACGCAAAATTATCTGAGCCATAAACAGCCCTGCAACAGTCGCGCTTCCCAGTTATATGCGCCAGTGCCTCCGGGCAATCTTCTCGAACATCCTCACGATCCCCGTGGTAACCGTGTAGATGGTGTCCACACCGGCGTTGTCGTCGGCCGACGAGTCGAAGAAGAGATGGAGGTCGGAGTCCATGCCCTCGTCGGGGCTCCAATAGCAGACCAGCAGCGGAACCCGGGGAAGGGGACGGAGCACAAGGGCGATGTCCGATTGGAACTGCTCCTCAATGGATTCTCCGTTGAAGAGAACAATGAGCTCTTCGAACAGGTCGGGGTACATGTCTGCAAGGGATTTGAAAGGCGACTCCGAGCACTGGACAAAAAGGCCGTTTTTTTCCCGTCCCCCTTTGAGCTCCCGCAGGGGAACCCAGTCCCCGGTAAGTTCGGCGCCGCGACAGGAGAGGACGTAGTTGAGCACCACGGAGGTGATCCACGGGTTGATATGGATATCCGCCGAAAGATTCCCGGCGTTGTCCACAGACAGGGGCTTTCCAAACATTCTAAGGGTCAGTTTGCCGTTCTCGTACACTCCTCCCACCCGATCCGCAGCTTCCTTTAAATCACAGTCGACCAGTTTTGATTTCAGCGCCTTGAGACCCTCCTGCCGCTGTTCCTCCAGGGTCTTGATGCTGGTTCCCTCTGTTTTCTCTTCGCAGGAAATGTGCGCTGCATGGGGACACAGCTCCAGGGGTTTCTGACCCAAAAACACCTTGGAAGCAAAGGCGAGGCAGGTGGGTTCATTGCAGGCCCGGCAGTTTGTTCGGGGCAGGTGCTTGAAAATCTCCATGGCGTTGCGGAATTGACTCATGGCGTCCTCCTTATTGTGGATGCTGTATTGCAGCCGAAAGGGATCCGAGTGTGCTTTCATACAAATCCATAGGAGAGAGGCCGTAAAAAAACATCCCCCATTTGGGGGAGAGACCTAAAAAAAAGCCTCCGGCGGCCCTGCCGGGGGCCAAACTTTTAGCCTGATTTATAAAACCGGGTTTGACAAACAGGTTTTAGGAACGACGTGGACCCGCCGGAGGGAGGGCTGTCGGAAACAAATAATCACACAATGGTTCGCCGGAATACCGCTGGGATTTGACCCGAGGAACGAGGGGCAAAGCCCGGCGGTAATTTGCTTTCAAGGTGGCACACCTTGCCGCTATAGGCTATTTTTTGTACTTTTATTTAAGTAAATTAAAGAGGTCTTAAATCAATCGTCAAAGAGGCTCAGCTGGCGGCCGTGGATGATCTCATGGAAGGACGTCCCGAAAAACATCATCACCGCATCGAAGATGGGGACCAGCTGTTTTTCGATGTAGTGGCCGTAGTCGAGGTCGGGGTGGGGGAGTTCTACGGGGACCGGCCCCCGAAGGGTCATGACGTAGCGGCTCTCCCGGGCGTTTTCACCGGCCTTGCCCAGGAGAAGGGCGGCTTTAACATGGGGCGGGATGGCCTTGGTGTACTCTCCGGGCGGCTTGGTGAGGCGCTTGCGGTAAATGAGGTCCGCGTCGTAGACGTGGTTTTTGAGGTCTGTTGCCTTCTGCTTGATCCAGGTCTCCACCTCGTCGTCGTTGAAAATCCGTTGAAACAGCTCAAACTGGAGGTCCCGTGCAAAGCGGGTCCAGTCGGAGCGCACGAATTCCAAACCGGTGATGACAAGTTTTTCCGTATCGCCGGTACGCACCATGCCTGCGTAGCGCTTCTTGGCACTCTCCCCGCCGCCCCGTAAGGAGGGGAGAAAAAAACGGGTGAAATGCTTTTCAAATTCCAGCTCCAGCCGGGAGGCCACACCGAACATGTCTTGGATGGTTCGGGCCATGAAGGCGTTGAGCTTTGCCACAAGCGCCTTGGGAGCGTCCTCACCTTCGGCGATTTCAGAGGCCTTGAGGCAGACAAACACCGAATCTGTGTCCCCGTAGATCACCTCGTAACCCTGTTCTTCCAGGTGGTTCCGTGTGGTCTTCAGGACCCACTGCCCGGTGCCTGTGACGGCAGAGGGGAGATCCGGGTGATAAAAGCGGCACCCCGGGGTCCCCATGACCCCGTAAAAGCTGTTCATTAAAATCTTGATGGCCTGGGAGAGGTGCGGGTCCCCGGCTTTCTTGGCCTGCTCCCTTTTCTCCATGAGGGACTGGATGTAACCGGGCAACACGTGCTCGGACCGGGAAAAATCGATGCCCGGCGGTGTGGAGACAGGGGCAGTCTCCGCCCGGAGCCGTGAGAGGGGATCAATGTGAAAGGTTCGGATAATGGAGGGGTACAGGCTCTTGAAATCCAGCACCACCACATGCTCGTAAAAACCCGCATCCCTGGAGAAGACAAAGCCTCCTTTGGCGTGGCCCGCGCTCTCCACATCCCGCACGTTGGCGGCCACGAGCCCCTTGCGGTGGACCTGGGGCAGCATAAAGTAATCAAAGGCCGCCACGGACATCCCCACCCGGTCCATGGGAAGGCCGCTGATGATGGCCCGCTTGAAGAGATGGTCGATGAGGCCGGTTTTGCCGAAAATATCCGTCACCAGCGTGCAGTCCAAGAGGTTATAGCGGGCCAGGGCTACCTTGTCTTCCCGGAACCGGCGCTCGATCTCCGCGACCTTGTCGACGTCTTCGCCGATCTCTTTGCCCGCGCCCAGAAGCTCTTTGGCCACGGTCTCCAGTCGGAAGTTGTCAAAGGTGTAAAAGGCGCCCCGCAGGGCAGGGGGACCGTCCACGACAATCCTGCCGCAGGCCTCGACCCGGTAGATGCCTTTGCGCACCTCGCGGATCCTGGGCGGTTTTTGGTTTCGCCCCATCAAGAAAGGGATCTTCAGTTTTTTGCACTTTGCCTCAAGGAAGAGCAGGTCAAAGCCGATGACGTGCCAGCCAATGAGGATGTCCGGATCCAACTCTTTCAACACCCTGAAAAATCCGTGGAGGAGTGCCTTTTCGTCAGGAAAACGGTGCATCACGCCCCCGCCGGGAAGGGCTTCGCACGGGGTTCCCGGGAGCCTGCCGTGAAGGCGGGGGGGAGCAGTGTTTCGATTCTGCGCTCCAGGATCCAGCATCAGGACGATGCCTTCGGAAACCTGGCTTCCGTCAACACCGCCTGACACCGGTTTTGTAAAGTGGCAGGCCACGGAGTAGAGCTCGCCGCGCTGGCCGGTCTCAATGTCCAGGGAGAGAAGGGAAAAAATCGGTTCCACGTCGGCTTTGCGGATGACCGGGTCGGTGAATCGGATCACACCATCCTGTACCCTTAAGGGACCATGGATGTCCACGCCTCCGTAAATAAACCGCTCCATGAGGTAGCGGTCCTCGGGGTAGACATCCGCCTCAAAGGTCTGGATGCTCGACTCCTCAAAAAGCTTCCGGGCTTTGTAGTGGGCGTTTCGGCTTTCAAAATAGAGGGCATCCACCGGGCGGCCTTTAAAATCGGTCAACTCGACGGCGCGCCGCTCACATGACGGGAGGCCCGTGGGAAGCGGGGTTCCCCGAAGGAGAAAAAACAGGGGGCGATGGGTGGTGATGGTGATTTCAAAGGGCCCCCGGTCACTTGTCCCGGCATACCGGAGGTGGTGTGAATCGCGCACATCCACCCCTTCACGCGTCAGTATGTACCCTTTGAGCGATTCCATAAACCGTTCCTCTAAACCTGTCCCTTTGCCGTTGTATTTCCCTGGATTCTATGGTCCATTGGGCTGTGGCGGCAACGGCAGCGCGGAGTGCGCCCTGCGTTGCCTTGCCAACACACTAAACTGTTCTCACCAAAAACGCACACAGGAAAACACCATGCCCCGATCCAAACACCTTCCCCTGATTCTTTCGGCCATTGTCTTTACGGTGATGCTCGCATCGTGTGCAACACAGATGGGGGCAACGCATTCACACGAATCGTTTGACTGGGCCCGCGAAGACCCCCTTGCCTTTCTGGCGTTTTTACAAACAAAAAAAAACGATCCCTGTCCCACCGTTGTGGTGCCGGAGATACCGGACACCTGGCTGACAAAGGAGCATCTTTCGCGACTTCAGGAGCTGCTGGATTCCCGGGAACCGTGCGCCAACGTCCACAGCATCTATTCTTCGTTCAGGGATTGCCGCGTGTCCACCGTGGGTCACGAAGCCGCTTTCTTAATGGAGGGGTTCAGGAAGGGGAGCTACCCTCCGGAGATGAACTCCGGAGGGGCGGAACTGGATATGGAGGCGCTAAGACGCCTATAGAGATAGGGGGATTCAGAAAAAACAAAAGCAGGCCTCCGGCAGGTCGCTTTTTTGGAAAAAAGCTCCGCAAAAAACGTTCTTAATGTCGAAACAGGCAACATTATTTCGGCGGAGCCCGGAAGGCCGGTTTAAGATCTGTTTGTCAACCTTTTTAAAAGGTTGGCCCCCGGCAGGGCCGCCGGAGGCAACTGAACTTCCTCGTTAACCCAATGCGGCCTTGATCTCCGCTTCCAGGGTTTCACGCGTGGGGATCAGGGAGACGTGCTTGACCTCTCCGTTGATGAGCATGGCCGGTGCATTTTCAAGGCCCACCTTTCCCATAAAAGAGACATTCTCCGGATACATGATGGAGCGTTCCACCACCTTGACCTTGTCCCCGAAGGAGGCCGAGCCGTCCTGGGCCGAGGCGAGCATGTAGCCGCAGGCCGCGCAGGTCTGGGCGTCGATGGTGACCACCTCGATGAGGACGTGATCAAGGCTCTGGTAGTCGGGCAGCTCAACGTCGGGCAGGTCCTCTTTTTTTACGTAGGTTTCAAGGGCTTTTCGCACCGCTTCCTTGTTATTGACGGCCATGCCGATGCCCACGATGTTCTCCGGCGGCACGTTGAAGGGGACGTCACATCCCGGGGCCAGGATAAAATCCTTGGTCCCCAGGGCGTCCATGAGGTCGATGGCCGCCTTCTGGTTGTCCTGCTGGGACCCGAAGAGCATGGTGATGGTCAGCTGGAGGTTGCCGGAGATCAGGACCCCGTGTTCGTCGGTCACTTTTTTGGCTTCCACGATGTCCACGTTTTCATCAATGGCAATGGCATCGGGCCGGGTGGTGCACATGGCCGGGATGTTCTTGGTGGCGTCCCCACACACAAAGAAGGTGGAAGGAATATGTTGATCCCGCAGTTTTTTGAAATAGGCGGCAAAGGGCTCGCTTAAAAACTGCTCGAAGGAAACCGGAGAGATCTGGGAAACCAGGGGATCCACCGCACCGATGACATCGCATCCGGCCTCCACGAGAAACGCCGAATACTCGCTGACCACCTCTTCGCAGTAGGTGATCAATGCCTTGACCTGATCCGGTGCGGTGTACATGTCCATGAAAATGTTGGTGCCGCGCAGGTGGGACGCCAGGGTAAAGGGGCCGCAGACCAAGCCGTACAGGGCGATATCCGGCTTCATCTCTTTGAGGCGGCGGGTGGCCTCCATGATGATGGGGATTCGGCCATCCTCTCTGGTCAGGCGCCGGGTGGGGATGGTGAATTCATCGGCCAGGGGGTGGCTGCTCACCGTGGGCGGGGTGTTGGGGTACCACTTCAGGTCGCACCCGAGGATCTCAGCTTCCACCTGCAGGTCAAACATCACCGGGAGGCCGTCCGGCGCATACTGGGCCTCGGCTTCCAGGAGGCACGCCACGAGTTTGTCGACGTCCTGAAACATCTCATCGGCAGCATACCCTTTGAGGTTCGCGATCTGCGCCCCGGTGTAAGGGACCCAGGGTGTGCGGGGAACCTCTTCGTGATTCAGAGCTTTTAAGATAAGGGCTTTACCATTCATCGTCATCCTCCTGGTGTCTGTGGTGTGTCATGGTTTTGCCCGGCACTAATAAAAGGCGGGCAGGGGGTGTCCCCCTCAAAACGTCGCTACTATGACACGTGAAAACCGACAGCGCAACACAATATGGGATTTTAAATATTATATCCCATATTGTGAAATACGCAAAACACAGCCCGATCCGAGCACATCGTCGAATCGGGCTGTGTTTTTGGGGTGTTCACACGGAATGCACTGGATGTCTTCAAACGAACAGACAAACGGACGGGTAAGGCATGACTGTTCCGGCCACCAAAGGGTGATTCTGGCATGAATATGTGACCCGGGAGTCATGGCAAAAACTCACCTGGCCCATATGAACTGCAAATCAATCCTGTAAGCTGTATGATCGCAGAACTTACTCCCTGTCCAGGGCTTCGGCCACCATGGCACCGTACTGATACGCCTCCAACCCGTTTTCCTCGTCGATGAGGGTGTATTGCCCCGCCTTGATGGCTTTGTTTTCCTTTGCCAGTCGACCCAGGCGGCGATACAGGGTTTCCGCAGTACGGCTGCCGTTAAAGTTCTCCGGGATGTAGGTCCGGTTGACGGCCACGCGAAGGGCACCGTCCTTGGCGTGGCGTGCCCGTACCTCAAGAACCCGGCCCTTTCCGTTGGTAAAGTAGGTGGCGCCTCCTGCGTTGCGTTCCATGGCCCGGGCTCCCAGGGCATGAAGCTCCGTTCCCGGTGTCGCCTTGGGACCGAAGAGAAAGTCAAACCCTGCGGCCGACGCCGGGGAGGCAAAGGCAAAAAGGGCCAGCAGCATGGCTGCAGTGAGAAACAAGTGTTTGTTGAGCGTCAGTTTTTTCATGGATGTCCTCCTGTGGGTTGTGGAGCTGCAAGGGGCCGTAGAGCCCCTGTACGTGTCTCCGTGCCTTTAGGTTTAGATGCTAAACAATAAGGGTAAAAAAAGATCAGGCTGCTTTTTCAAATACCGCTCCAAGGGTCCGTCGCCCTGGACGCATGCTGAGAACGTGGAACCCGCACGCTTCGGCTGCGACCACTTCGCGATCAAAGGTTGCCTGGGAAACGTGACCGGCGGGTTCGGAGAGCAACAGGCGCCCGCCCGGTTTAAGGACCTCAAACGATTCTTCAAAGAGAGCCTTTGCGTCGGGGACCTCGTGGACCACTGCCGATGCCAGCAGGAAATCATAGGGACGGCCGGGGGTCTCCAGGTGAAGAGACGTGGGGGAACAGACCCGATATTCCAGCACATCGTCCACCCCGGCCTTGATGGCGCGCTTTTTTAGTTTTTTGAGCATTCGTTCCTGGATATCCACACAGACAACCCGTCCGGTGGGGCCAACCATTTCAGCCATGGGAAGGGAAAAGAACCCCATGGCACTGCCGATGTCTCCCACAGTCATGCCGGGTTTCACATACGGGGTTAAAAGGTTTTCCGGATTCTGAAGTTTTTTTCGCAATGGGTTTAAGAGAAGGTAGCCGACCCAGAAAGGGCATACGGTTGTGTTCATGGAGGTTTCCTTTGCAGATGGGTTTAAGGTTTAGGTGCTAAACTTTAATTAAACGGTATAGCGACTAAACAAAGCTGTCAACACAATTTTCGATTTTTTAAAAACAGGTTTTTGCAGAAGGTAAGAGAGAGCCACGGAGCACCTGCGTTTCGCGGTTTCTTCCGGGGGACGAAGCAGGGGCGGCGCTCATCATCTTTCCATGGAGGTGACCCGTGGGGGGGCCTGAGGCCCTTTCTTTCATGGGCCCTGGTCCCGCGATGCGATGTGGTACCGCCACATGGGCAAAGGGTCCCGACCATGACCGAGACCCGGGAAAAAACGTGCTATCAACAAATGCAGACAGTGGAGGCGGCACGTTGCGGTGCGCCGTTTTGAATCGGCGCAGCACGTCAACGTATGTGGGCTGGAGGGACAAAACAAAGGTTAAAGCGTTGGGGCATTTATTCGCTGAGGACCTGGTCGCAGAATCGCTCAATGGCTTGAAATACCGACACCATAAAGGCGATCTTTTCTTCGTCGGCCCCGTCGATGAGCTCCAGAAGGATGGGGTCCATGCGGGAGTGAAACTTCTGATGGGCGGCGTTGGCGGTTTTGCCGGTGGGGGAGAGCACCAGCAGGACTTCCCGGTCCGACTTTTCATCTTTCATCCGGATCACCATCTCTTTATCCACAAGTTTGCGGATCACCTGGGACACCGCTCCTTTGGTAACGCCCTGAAGAGCGGCGAGATCGGTGACGTTGATGCCGGGGTTCTTGCCGATGGCCTCAATGGTGTGGATCTCCGAGGGGTACAGGAGAATGTCCGTCCCGAAATAACGGGGTTTCTGTTCGATGCGTTTCATCTTGTTCATCACCCGGTGAAAGATGGCATCGAAGGCGGCAAATTTTGTTGAAAGGTAGTCTGATTCCATGGCCTGACTGTATAGCCACTAAACAAATTTGTCAATACACCGGAGGGGATGGAAATTCCTGTTGCCCTGAAAAAACAGGGGGGTCCGTTGAAAGCCCTTGACGCATACATACACGAGTGTATATAAACTGCCGCACATTTTACATACATTAATGAATGTATAAATAACATCACCCAAGAAAGGTTATGCAATGCAAGAAGTAAGCAATTATCGTGTGCGAGGCGTCCTGGTGTTTTTCATGATCCTGCTGTGGACCGGTGGGGCCCAGGCGTTCGACGACGGCCGCAAGCTCCGTATCGGATTCGGAGGTGCGGCCTCTTCACGTCTCTATAAAGACCTGGAAAACGACAAGCGCTACCTGCCCATGCCGTTGATTTTTGGCGAAGACCGTCGCTTTTTCGTGGAAGGTATCAAGGCGGGCGTCAAGGTCGTCAACATGAAGCAGTGCCGTCTCGACGTGTTCATTGCACGCGGGGTCAACGGATACGAGGCCTCGGACAGCCCTTACCTTGAAGGCATGGCCGAGAGAAAGGAGGCCATCGAAGCCGGGGCACGGATCACTTACTGGAGCCCCGTGGGCGGCATCAAGCTCAGCGGCAGCCTGGACGCATCGGACACCCACAACGGCGGGGAAGCGACCCTGGCCTACCTGATGCCCATCCGCACCCGGCGGTTCACCCTGATCCCGTCGGCAGGGAGTACCTGGCGCAGCGGCAAACAGGTGGATTACTACTACGGTGTGCGGGAAAACGAGGCCACTGACTTTCGCACAGCATACAAACCCGAGGCCGACGTCAGCGGTTTTGTCGCTTTATCATTTGACGTTCCCGTGGCAGCCAACCTGAACATGGTGGGGGGCGTCAAGGCAGAGTACTTCGGCGATGAGATCCACAACAGCCCCATTGTCAATGAGGACTACATCGTGGCCGGGCACCTGGGGGTGGTGGTGACCCTGTTGTAGCCCAAAGCCCAAGGGGTCGGGGCCGCGGTTTCGTTGCCATGGTCCCGATGAAAGAATAGCGACGCCTGTTGACGGATGAAATGAGTCGCCGGATATGTTACAAGACCCAAAACATCAGGAGGCCGTTGCATGGCACGTAAAACCAAGGAAGACGCTGAAAAAACCAGACTCGGCATCATGGATGCCGCCCTGACCCTTTTTGACCTCAAGGGCTACTCCCGGACCACCCTGGGAGACATCGCCCATGAGGCAGGGGTCACCCGGGGAGCCATCTACTGGCATTTCCAGGGAAAAGAGGACATCCTTGCCCAATGCTGCGACTGGGTCAAAGGCACCATCGACGACCGGCGATTCAAACTCACCGACTCCGGGCCCCACTCCTGGGAGACGGTGCTGAAAGCTCTCCACAGCTATTTGGCCCTTCTGGAGACCAACACCCGGTATGCAAGGCTCTACCGTGTCCTGAAGTACAAGGTGGAGTACACCGACGAGATGCATTCGTTTCTCACCTCTCAAAAGCTCAATACCGAGGAGGGAATCGCCAACGTCACCGAGGTGTTCGCCGCCCTTGCCGAGGCAGGGGAGCTGAAGCCCGGCCTGGACCCCAGGTTGTGCGGGCTCTCCCTGGTCTCCTTTACCTGGGGCATCGTGGAGATGTGGCTCCTCGATAAATCCATCATGGGCCTGACCAGAGACGGATACCCCCTCCTTGAGATGCACATCAACACCATGAAAGGGTAGGGCCCCGGCCTTTTCCCGATCTATCTTCCCCATTGACCCGGCAACCTTGCCTGACAGAGCCTTCTTCAGCCAAGGTTGCCCACAGAGTAAAGGCACCCGGCCGTGAGAAGCACCCTTATCGACAAACTGGTAGAAGAGAGCCCGGACAGCCCTGTCATCCTGGGCCATCGCGGCGTCCGGCACGCCCATGTCACAGAAAATACCCTCGATGCCTTTGAAGAGGCCTTCCGGCGGGGTGCCCGCGGCATTGAGATCGACGTGGAGTCCACGGCCGACGGCAAGCTGATTGTCATCAACCGCTGGTTCTGCAAGGCGAGGCTCGGTTTTTTCCCCTGGGAAAAAGAACTGGCAGAGCTCCGGGCAACGGCCCGGGAAGAGGGGATAGAGGTCCCGTTGTTCCACGACGCCTGTGGATTCATGGCATCAAGGAAAGAGAGCATTTTCAACGTAGAAATCAAGTCAAGCCACCGTTTTGTCTGCCACACCGCCCGAAAAGCCGTCAACGTCATCCGGCATCACGGCATCGACGACCGGGTGATCCTCTCCTCCTTTGACCTGAACACCCTTATCACCACGCGCTTTTTTAATCGCACCATCGAGACGGCCTACCTGTTTCGCCTCAATGACCGCACGGTACGGATCGAAGACAAAAAAAAATGGCGGTTCAAAGTCAACACGCTGCTGAACCGGTGGGGCATCAAGGGGTTTCTGGCGGGCGCAGACACCCTTCACCCTGAAATTACCCTGTTTCCCAAGCCCGGTGCCGGGGAAAAAATCTGGATGAAAGGTGCAAAGCTCCTGGGGAAACGTGTCAACGCCTGGACCGTCGATGGGCCTGAGGATATAGAAAAGGCGGTGGCTGCAGGGGTAGGGGTGGTGATCTCCGACAAGGTCGGCGGCGATCCTTCTTTGTGATGTGCCTGTAACGTAGGGTTTTACTGCCTCTCAAAGATCGAGTTTGCCCTTGCACAGGCATGGGAACTATGTTCTTATCGGTGATACATGAATTCTTACGCCTGATTTATTATTGAGGGGAGTCATGCATTAAAACTCAACCCTTCAGAATTTCAATGTTCATGCCCCTTCAATCAGACACGTTGTCTCCGCACTTTTTTCAGGCCCGATTTCCCATACGTGATTCGACCGCTTAAGGAGAAAGACACGATGAAGTCATTGGTAAAGATGATCTGTGCAACCGCATTGTTGACTCTTATTGCTTTCGGCTGCAGTAAAGTGGATCAAGCCCCCATGGTCAAGGAGTCATTTCAGCAATACAAATCTGCACTTCTCAACCAGGACGGGTTTACGGCATATTTCTACGTAGATTCCAACACAAAGGCCTATTATGATGAGATCCTTGACAAGGTCATGACGGCATCGGAATCCGAGACAAAGAATATGTCATTCGGCACGAAGATGATCGTTACCATGGCCCGTCACTCCATCAGCAATCAACAGTTGAGGGAAATGAACGGGGAAGAGCTGTTTATTTACGCCGTTGAAAATGGGTGGATCGGCAAGGAAAGCATTTCAAACCTGGAGATAACCGTCTCAAGCATTGAAAAGAATGTTGCAGAAACCCATGTCGTCAATGAAGAGGGGGAGGCTCCCTTTGGGTTTACCTTTCGAAAAGAAGACAAGACATGGCGCATTGACTTGACCTCCATGTTCTCGATAACTGAAATGGTCCTTGAAGAGCAAATCAAAGAGAGTGGGGTGGATGAAGATGTCTTTATCTATGCGATGCTGACCCAGACATCCGGTTTTCGGCCGGATGAATCGATCTGGGAGCCCGTAAACCCGTAACGTGGATCGGTCCGATTCAAAAGAAGGCGCGTACCATGGGCAACATAACCATTTCGCTGATGGAAAAAAATGAGGCCAAAAAAGCGGCAAAGGTCCTCAGCCTCGCCATGCTCGACAACCCCCTTCATCGGGCCGTGTTCCTGGGCAGCGGCGAACAGGAACGCCTCGAAATCGAGGCCATGTTTGATGACCTTTTGACTCAGAGGCCGGGCATTGTCTTCCTGGCAAAAGAAGAGAGAGACATCCTAGGCGTCATGAGGATGAATTCGTGCTCCGGCCGTGATTTGCCGGACGGACCGCCCGAATTCGACGGCAAAACGGACATCCGGTGGAGAAAATTCGTCTGGCTGAGGGAATGGGCCCTTCAGGATCCCAAGGAGCAGCACTGGCACTTAGGGCCCATCGGCGTGCTTCCATCCCACCGGAGACTGGGAATCGGCTCAAGGCTCATGGATCGATTCTGCAACGAGGTGGATGCCTGCGCCGCCAGGGCGTACCTGGAAACAGACAGGGATGAAAATGTGATGTTTTATGAGCTTTCCGGCTTTGAGGTTGTCGCCACATCACAGGTGTTCGATGTGAAAAACCGCTACATGTTGAGGGAAGCCCGCCCCTGATGTTTCCGGGGGCGGGCGAAGGTGTCTTCATCACTGTTTCCGGAGGAAACCATGGAATGCAGTAAATGCAACGCCTCGATTCCGCAAGGGGAAGAGAGAGAGCACAAAAAAGAGATGCTCTGTGAAGATTGCTACATTGATGTGCTCTCTCCGGCAGCCTTTTGCGACCCATGGGCAACGTACAATGCCGAGTCCTTCCACAAGCGCAACCCGGAAACGGCCTTCACCGACAACCAGTTGAAGATACTCAGTACCCTGAAAGAGTGCGGAGGCCTGGACCCCGACGGCCTTGCGGATCGTTTGACGGATCACATGTCCCGCCAGGATGGTGAAAGAGAATGCGCTGCCCTTCACCGAATGGGGAAGATTTCCATCGAGAGCAGGAACGGTTCGGTGTTTATCTGTATTAAACAGTAGCCCGGATATTTCTCCGGGTGAGCAGTGGGGATATCATGACCCTCGTCGTATTCGATCTCGGAGAGACTCTTGTTTCCTATGACGGCATTCCGCTGAACTGGAGCGAGCATTACATCGATGCCATCAACGATTTTCTTGTGAAGAACAGTATCTGCGTCACCACGCCCGATCTGGAGCTGGCCGTCTCCATTCTGGATTTTTACAACACGCGGACCCATCAACGCACCTTCGAAGTCGCAGAAGGGGAGGTCACCCGAAAAATCGCCACGGTGCTGGGAGTGGACGAGGCGGCCTTTGGGCGCAGCTTCTTTGCCTACTTTCAGCGAAGGGCCGTTGTGGAAGCATCTGCGGTCACGACCCTTACCGAGTTAAAAAACGCAGGGGTCTTTACGGCCGTGCTCTCCGACGTGCCCTACGGCATGCCCCGGGATTTTCTGATGGACGATCTGGGGCCGCTGGTTCCCCTCATGGATCGCGTTGTGTCGTCATGCGAGGTGGGGGTCAGAAAACCCCATCCATTGGGGCTCATCAACTTGATGAAGGCGTTTGGCGCAAACCCCGGCCACGTTTTTTATGTGGGCAACGAAGAAAAAGACATGGTCTGCGCAGCAAACGCGGGGGTCAGATCCATCCTGCTGGCACCCGGGGAAACAGCGGATTACGGGCAAACCTATTCCGTTCAAACCCTGTCCGGCGTTTTAAGGCATGTGCTCTGAGGCGGTGGCGTTTTTGTTTTTTTATGCCATCGTGGTATAAGGAACCCCTTACGGAACATTGATGCACCCAGCCAGAGACATCATCGGGCCATGGCATCGGAAACACAAAGGGGAGAATCATGGAATCCAACGACCCGTCCGCATGGATCAACACCATCCTCAGCGAGCTGAGCACCAGCAAGAGCCCCGACGCCGCAGCAGCCGTGGAAAACTGCGGCAGGGCCTGCCTGAAGTCCTCCGAGGGGTTTGAATCAATCCGAGCCCTTCGGGAGTCCGTTGCCCACAAGGATGACCTGGACCTGTTGTTTGATACCTACAAGGCCAAACTGTATGACAACAGACCATCCCTCTATAAAAAGGATGGAACGATCTACCTGGAGTACACCGAGTGTGCCTGCGGCATGGTGACATCCGGCAAGGTGACCCATCCGTTTCTCTGCAACTGCACCGTCGGGTATACCCGGCAGATTTTTGAGACGCTCTTCGGCAGACCGGTGAAGGTCACCCTGCTGAAATCCATTCTCAACGGGGACACCATCTGCCTCCAAGAAATTACCGTTGTGTAATTTGCCCATGCCCATGATGACACCCCCGGAATACGCGGAGTACAGGCCCCATCCTCTCCTTGCGTCTCTCATCGATTGCTACTGGTCGTGCCATGTCCAGTCCAAAGCCCGGCTGTCGGCCCGGAAGCCCGTGATACCCGATGGCTGCGTGGACATCATTTTTGATCTGGAGCCCGCAGCTCCCTTGAGGTGTTTTGTCGTGGGCGCCATGACAAAGCCCGTTCAAAGCCGGAAAACCAACCTTTTTGGGGTGCGATTCCACACCGCCATGGCGACCTCCCTTTTCAAGACTCCCATGCATCACTTCACCGACCTGATGGTGGACGCCTGTGACGCCTTGGGCGATCCCACCCATGCACTCTCGGACCAACTGGCGGAAAAGGCTTTGCCGCAGGATCGCGTCGCCTTGCTCGATGAGGTGTTTCTCAGGCAGATGGCCGGTTTATCTCCCCCGGAACGCCCCCTTGCCGAGGCCCTTCGCCTGATCCGCAATGCTGGCGGGCAGTGTTCGGTGCAGCAGATCAGCGATGCCATTGGCTGGAGCAGGCAGCACTTTACCCGCAGATGCCTCCACGCCACGGGCCTGTCCCCCAAGTTCCTGATGCAGGTGGTGCGCCTGCACCAAACCATCGCCCTGCACAAAAATGGGAACCTTCATGGCTGGAGTCACCTTTCCCAGGAGGGCGGCTACTTTGACCAGTCCCATATGATCCATGAATTCAAGGGCATCACCGGCCTTACCCCCGCAGAGTACCTTTCCCCCGCATAAAAAGGTTCCATTTTTCCAATACACCGCAGCTTTCCTTCAGGTACGCTTTTTTACCGTCAACTGATGTTCAGCCCGGATGGTCGTGACACCGGGGTGGAGCATTGCACCGTTTTTTTTGATGAAAGGAACAGAAATGATAGCTCGTTGTGGTATGGACTGCTCGCAATGCGAGGCGTATAAAGCGACCCGGGATGATTCGGATGCCAGGCGCAAAGAGGTTGCCGAGGCGTGGACCATTGAGTACAAAACCGACATTTCTCCGGAGCAGATCAACTGCCGGGGATGCACGTCGGAGGGAGAAAAATTTTTCTTCACCGAATCGCTGTGTGAAATCCGCAAATGCGCCATGGAAAAGGAGGCGCCACACTGCGCAACGTGCCCTGGGTATGTCTGTGAAACGCTGAGGGGCTTTATCGCGCAGGCCCCGGTTGTCGGGGAAGCCCTGGAGGCATTGCGGCAAAAGGAGGATACCGGCAGATAGTGCCGCCAGCATTGCAAAACAAAAAACGGTTGCCTCCCGCACCTTGGGAGAGCAACCGTTTTTATATGGTCGAGCCGGAATGCATCCATCAGGATGCAGGGGCCTGATTACGACTCATCGTAATCGTCATCTTCATCATCATCGTCGTCATCCTTGGACGCAAAGGGGTTGTCCAGAAAGAACAGGGCGATACCGGTCTGAATGAGTCCCATGACCCCTGCAATGAGCGCACCGCCCCAAAGGACGAAAAAGCCTTTTTCACGGGCGTTGGAAGGGTTGGTGGCGTCGTAGAGAAGTTCAACTTTCTCGCCGTAAGCATACTTCGGCTTGGAGCTGCCTGATTTTGCATCAAAGGTGATGGTTTGGCCGTCCCGGGTGGTGAAGGTGAGCACGGGGTAGTAGTAGGTGGTTCCGTCGGATTGACTGGTCGTGTAATCCACGACCTCTCCGTAGGTGTGCTCGGCGTTTTTTGTGAGGTCCCAGGATTCAAAAAATAACTTCTGAGAGAAGTAGAGCAGAAGAATCCCGAAGAGAAGCACGGGGATCATTACCAGTCGTGTCATGGGTCCATCATCCTGTAAACGAGTTGAGAGAGAATTCCTAAGGGGATGCAGGGCCTGCCCCTTGAAGCACATGGGGCCATGGCCCTGTTTGCCGTGGTGTGGGGGTATCCCGCGACCTGGTGTTTATTATACCTCTTTGCCCCCCACAATGGTTTTCACCACAGAGGCTTTGAGGACGGACTTTTCCGGTTCGTCAAAGGCATCGTCAAAAATGGTCAGGTCTGCCCACTTGCCGGCCTCGATGGTACCGGACTTATCCTCCACACCAGCGGTCCATGCAGCGGTTCTGGTGTAGCCGTCGATGGCTTCCCAAAAGGTGAGGGCCTCTTCGGGGAACCAGCCGCCGGTGGGCTTGTCCTGGGCGTCGGTGCGGAACATGGCCGCGCGGATGCCGATCATGGGGTCGTTGGACTCCACGGGCACATCGGAGCCAAACTGCATGCGGATGCCTGTCTCCTGAATGCGTTTCCAGGTGTAGGCCTGGCGGCAACGTGAACGCCCCCATTTGGCCTCGGCGGTCTTCCAGTCCGTGGGGAGAAACCCGGGCTGTACCGAGGCGGTGACGTCCATCTCTTTGAATCGATTCAGGTCCTCGTCGGTGACCCGCTGAACGTGCTCAACGCGGTCCCGCCGGGTGCCGGGGTACTTAACGCGCATGGCGGCAAACCCGTCAAGGGCGGCGGAGACGGCCCGGTCCCCGATGGCGTGGATGGCGACGCTGCGTCCTGTTTTGTAGGCCATCTCGATCTGTGCGAGAAGCTCTTCGTTGGTGAGGCAGGCCAGGCCGCAACACCCGGGAGAGCCTTCGTAGTCATCGAACATCCAGGCGGTTTCCGCACCCAGGGAGCCGTCCATGAAGAGCTTGACGTGGGTGTGCCAGAGGCGCTCGCTGCCCGAGCCCGCGGTGATGCCCAGGGCATCGGCTTTTTCCAGGTCTTCCGGGGGCAACAGGTGGCAGACACGCAGCGTGAGTTTTCCCTCTTTTTCCAGCTCGGCGTAGGCCAGGTAGTCGACGAGCTCTTCGCAGACATGGGTGCCGGTAAGGCCGTAGGCCAGGGTACGCTTCTGGGCTTCCAGGATGGCGGCCTTTCGCTCTTCGTGGGTGACGGGGGGGATGTGGTCCCGGATCACCTCCAGGCACTCGCGGACGATGCCCGTGGGAAGGCCGTTCTCATCTCGGTCGATCTGGCCTCCTTCGGGGGTGACGGTCTCTTTGGTAACCCCGGCCACTTCAAGGGCTTTCTGGTTCACCCAGATCAGGTGGCCGCAGGCCCGGGTCATGACCACGGGGTGGTCAGGAGAGATGTCGTCGAGGTCGGCCCGGGTGGGTTCGCGCTGCTCTTCCCAGAAGTGGTGGTTCCAGCCCCGCCCGATGATCCAGGTACCGGGTTCGGCCTGGGCCACGGCCTCTGCGATGGCTTTTCTGCAGGCGGCAAGGGAGGGCAGGCCCACGAGGTTGACCCGGGTCAGGGTCAGGCCGTAGCTGGCAAGGTGGGAGTGGGCGTCCACGAGCCCGGGCACCACAAGGTGACCGGACATGGAGGAGACGGTGGTGTCCGGGGTGACCCGGGACATGATCTCTTTGGTGGTGCCCACAGCCGTGATAAGGCCGTCTTCCATGAGAAGGGCTTCTGCAAAGGGGGCATCGGGTACCCCCGTGTAGATTTTTGTCGATACAATGGCGCGCTTCATGTTGCCTCCGGCGGGTCGCTTTTTTAGCCCAAGTTTAGCAGCATGTTTCCGTTGTTGCATCACCCAAGGGACATCTCGCAGTATGCGGAATGGAAAAAAGCGACCCCAAATGGGGTTAACCCCTGTTTATCTGTTAGGCCCCCGGCAGGGCCGCCGGAGGCTCGCATGGTTTAATGCTTATGGGGATCCAGAAGGTCCCGCAGGCCGTCGCCCAGAAGGTTGAACCCCAGGACGGTGACGAAGATGGCCAGGCCCGGATAGATGGAGATCCAGGGGGCCGTGAAAAACTGTTCCCGGGCGTTGGAGAGCATCCCGCCCCAGCTCGGGGTGGGGGGCTGGGTACCCAGGCCGAGGAACGAGAGGGAGGCCTCCGTCAGGATGGCGTAGGCGATGCCCAGGGTGGCCATGACCAGGATCGGCCCCACCACGTTGGGCAGGATCTGGGCAAACATGATGCGCCACTTGCCGTAGCCCAGGGCTTCGGCGGCCCGGACGTACTCGATGCGCTTGGCCGAAAGGACCTGGGACCGGGTGATCCGGCAGGTAAAGGACCAGTTGGTAAGCCCCAGGGCGATATAAACGTTCACCAGCCCCGGGCCTAAAAGTGCCATGATGGCCAGGGCAAAGACCATGGAGGGGATGGAGAGCATGATGTTGGTGAGCCCCATGACCAGATCGTCCCACCAGGTGCCGAAATACCCGGCGGTGACCCCTAAGATCACACCGATGATGGTGTTGATGAGCTGGCTCACCAGCCCCACGGAAAGGGAGATCCGGGAGCCGTAGATTACCCGGGAGAGAACGTCCCGCCCCTGGGTGTCCGTGCCGCAGAGGTAATCTGCGGACGGGGGTTCCTCCGAGACCATGAGGTCCGCGTCGTTGATGGGGTGATAAGGTGCCAGCAGGGGGGCGAACACCGCCATGCCGATGACCAGGGCGGTCAGCACCGCGCCGATGATCAGGTTGCTTCTGCCTTTGAGTGCCGCTTTGGAAAATGCCATCAGTATTCAATCCTCGGATCCACCACCGAATAGAGAAGATCCACCACAAGGTTCACGATGAGAAAGACAAGGATCATCACCAGGATACAGCCCTGGGTGACGGGGATGTCCCGCTGAAAAATGGAGTCCACCAGAAGGGAGCCGAGTCCCGGCCAGGAGAAGAGCTTCTCCACGATGACCGTCTGGCCGATGAGGGCGCCGAACTGGAGCCCTGCCGTGGTGAGCACCAGCACCATGGTGTTGCGCATGACGTGGCGCCAGTTCACCAGAAGCTCGGAGAGGCCCTTGGCCCGTGCGGTGCGGATGTAATCCTTGTGCAGCACTTCAAGGACAGCGGCCCGGGTGGCCCGGGCGAGAAGGGCGGTGTAGCCGATGCCCAGGGTGATGGCGGGCATGATGAGGTTGGCGAATTTTCCGTGGCCGTAGCCCGAGGAGGGCAGCCAGCCGAGAACCACCGAAAAGAGGTACATCAAGAGGAGCCCCAGCCAGAACTGGGGCAGGGAGACCCCGGAAACCGCCCCGATCATGGACGCTGTGTCCACAAGGGTCCCGCGCTTCAGGGCGGAGATAAAACCAAGGGGGATGCCGATGCCCACGGAGATGAGAAGGGCGGCGATGGAGAGACGCAGGGTGGGCCAGATGCGCTCGCCCACCAGCTTGTTCACCGGCTCACGGCGCAGAAACGAGGTACCGAGGTCGCCCCGGACAAGCCCTTTGAGGTAGATAAAGTAACGGGTGTGCACCGGCTTGTCGATGCCCCACTCTTTCTTAAGCTGCTCGACGATCCGGGGGTCCGGTGCCTTGCGCTGGTCGCCCGCCATGAGGGCGGCGTTCCCCGGCAGGAGGTTGAGCAGCACGAACATAATCATGGAGATGATCAGGATCGTGGGGATGAATTGTAAAATACGGCGAAAGGCGTAAGCTCTCATACGTTGAACAACCTGGGATAAATAATAAATGGTGCCGAAAAGCGTATCAATGGCCCCGCCGGTATTCCGGCGAGGCCACTGGTGCCTTGCGATGGGCAGGGTGTGCCGACGCAGGCCTTTCCGAGAAATTGTGGTGTAACGGTACCCATGAAACGCATTCAATGGCAAAACCACAGAGCCCCTTTGCCGTACCGGCAAGGCTCTGTGGTTTGATGTGTGAATCGGGGGAGGGCGTCCTCCCCCTTACGCGGCCTTCCGTGCTTACTTGCGCGGAGAGCTGTCGTCGAGTTTCAGGTTGGTGAAGTCCTGAAGCATCATCTCGATGGCCACGGGCTTGATGCCGTGAACCCAGGGATGATAGGCGATGATGGCCTTGTTGTAGTTGAAGAACCAGAAGGGGGCGTCCTCAAAGAGGATGCGGTTGGCTTTCTTGACCCACTCGATTCTCTCGGTCTCGGAGGAGGCGGCGGCAGCCTGGTCCAGGGCCTTGTCGTAATCGGCGTTGGCATAGGCGGTGTAGTTGCCGGCAGACCTCGGGGTGGTGGAACGGAAACGGTTCAGGGTCTCCAGGGGATCGGGACCGGACTCGATGGACCAGATAAAGGCGTCGAACTTGCCGGTACGGCAGCGCTCGCCCAGGGCGGCGCCTTCGAGCTGCTGGGGCTTGACCGTGATGTTGATGCGTTTCATAAAGGGGATCAGGGCCTCCACGATGCCCACGCCCCAGCTCTTGTTGGCCGTTGCGATGCACTCAAAGGTAAAGCCGTCTTCGTAGCCCGCCTCTTTCATGAGCTCCTTGGCCCTGGCCAGGTTGTAGTCGTAACCCTTCATGGCCTTTTCATAGGCAGGGGAGCTGGTGGGCAGGTAACCGGTGGCGGGAACCGCTTTGTTCTTGAGGAGCTTTTTAATGATGAGTTCGGCGTTGATGGCGTGGTTGATGGCCTGGCGCACGCGCTTGTCGGCAAAGGGCTTGAACTCGGGGTTGAAACCGATGATGCGGGTGTACATCTCGGCCACCTCGATCATGTTGTCCTTGATCTCGGGGTCGCGCTGGTAGATGGGGTACTGAGAAGCCCCCACGATATTGGCGTCGAGTTCGCCTGCGCGGAATGCAATGTCACGGGCCGCGCCTTCAGGCATGATCTTGTAGACCAGCTTGTCGATGTAGGGCTTGCCGGGTTCAAAGTAGCCGTCGAATTTTTCGAGGATCACTTCGCTGCCGCGCACCCACTTAACGAATTTGAAGGGGCCGCAACCCACGGGGTTGGTGGCGAATGCCGCTTCTTTGCCTTCGAGGGCCTCACGGGGAACGATGGCTGTTTCCACCTTGCAGAGGGAGTACCCGATGGCAACGGGGTGCTTCAGGGTCATCTTGAACGTGTGGTCGTCGATCTTCTCCAGACCGGTGATGGTCTTGGCCTTGCCTGCGATGACAGCCTCGGCACCGTCGATGTTGGCGATGTAGCTGGCCGCGGAAGAGGTGGTCTCGGGCTGGGCGATGCGGTTGTAGCTCCAGATGACGTCGTCGGCGGTCAGGGTGCGGCCGTTGTGGAATTTGACGTTCTTGCGGAGGCTGAAGGTGTAGGTCTTGCCGTCGGCAGATACCTTGGCTTCGGTGGCCAGGTCAAGGACGGGCTTGCTCTGGTCCGCGTCCCACTTGTAGAGGCTGCGGTTGATGTTCAGCCCCACGATGTAGTCCTGGGTCCGTGAGGTTTTATGCATATCCAGGGAAAAAAGGTCACCGCCGTAGGGCGCGCAGAATACAAAGGTCCCGCCGGATGAGGCCGCCGCCCCACCCGCCGTCACCAGAAGAGCCGTCGCTGCGGCAAGCAGCAACAATCCAATCTTCTTCATCAAAACGATCCTCCTGAGTTACTGTGACTGATTATTCGAAAACAGTTTTTTACGAGAACTAAAAATAGAACCACACCATCAATTGACTGTCAATAAGTTATACTAAATCTGATTTTATGTTTCCGCTTAAGGAACGTAAGATATGTAAAGCATTCACTTAGGTATATGTTTAAAGGCGATGGAGTTTTTTTTAAGAGTTGAATGGACAATGATTTGCTGGTATTAATTTTTGCTCAATTTTCATTCAATCAGGGGAACCATGCAAAACGATTATTTATTGGAAGTGAAGAACCTCACCACGCGGTTTCACACCCAGCGGGGTGTGGCCCACGCGGTCAACGGCGTCTCCTTCGGGATGTACCCCGGCGAAATCCTGGGCGTGGTGGGGGAGTCCGGCTGCGGTAAGAGCGTCACCGCCCAATCCATCATGCGACTCATCCCGGAACCGCCCGGGCGCATCGAGAGCGGCGAAATCCTCTACGACGGCAAAGACATCGTCGGGCTCTCCGCCCGGCAGATGCGAAAAATCCGCGGCGATCGCATTTCCATGATTTTTCAGGAGCCCATGACCTCCCTCAACCCGGTGAAAACCGTGGGCAGGCAGATCGGTGAGGTGTACGCCCTCCACCGCGGGGTATCCAAAAGGGAGAGCATGAACAAAGCGGTGGAGATGCTGGAAAAAGTCCAGGTGCCGGAACCCGCACGACGGGTGAAGGAATATCCCCACCAGCTCTCCGGCGGCATGAGGCAAAGGGTGATGATTGCCATGGCCCTCGCATGCGACCCGGAAATCCTCATCGCCGATGAACCCACCACGGCCCTGGACGTCACGGTCCAGGCCCAGATCATGGACCTCATGCTCAAGCTCCAGGCCATGCAGAAAACGGCCATCATGATGATCACCCACGACCTGGGAATCATCGCGGAGATGGCCAACCGGGTCATCGTGATGTACGCGGGCCGTATCGTGGAGTCCGCCCCCACGCGCATCCTGTTTCGGGAGACAGGCCACCCCTACACCAAAGGGCTCATGAACTCGGTGCCCGTCATCGGCTCCAAAGATTCAGACGGCAACAGCCGCCTTACGGAGATCACCGGCATGGTCCCCAGCCTCTACGATCTTCCCAAAGGGTGCAGCTTCGCCCCCCGGTGCCCCCACCGGAGTGAGCGATGCGATGCCGAGCTGCCGCCCCTGTTCCAGGTCTCTCCGGACCATTCGGTGCGGTGCTGGCGGTGTGAATCCACAGGTGTGAAAGGAGCCGACGCGTGACAGACCTTCTGACCGTTGACAACCTGAAAGTCCATTTTCCCGTCAAGGGCGGCTTTTGCTGCAAGGACGTTGTCCACGCCGTGGACGGCGTCAACCTGACCCTGGGCCGGGGCGAAACCCTGGGCATCGTCGGTGAATCGGGCTGCGGCAAGACCACCACGGGCCTTGCCGCCATGAAGCTCATCGAAAAAACCCACGGAAAGCTCATCTTTAACGGCACCGACCTGGACAGCCTTACCCCAGCCGAGATGCGGCGCACGCGCCAGAAGATGCAGATGATCTTCCAGGACCCGTTCTCCTCCCTGAACCCCCGCATGACCGTCAACCGCGCCATCGGCGAGCCCATGAAGGTTCACGGCATGGGCAGCGAATCCGAGAGAAACGACCGGGTGGCCTGGCTTTTACAAAAGGTGGGCCTCTCCCCTGAGCAGGGCAATCGCTACCCCCACGAATTCTCCGGCGGTCAGCGCCAGCGCATCGGCATTGCCCGGGCCCTGGCCCTGAACCCCATGATGATCATCGGTGACGAACCCGTCTCTGCCCTGGATGTCTCCATCCAGGCCCAGATCATCAACCTGCTCATCGACATCCAGCAGGAGTTCAACCTCTCATACATCATCATCTCCCACGACCTGGCCGTGGTGGAGCACATCTGCGACCGCATCGCCGTCATGTACCTGGGCAAGGTGGTGGAAGAGGGCACCTGCGAAGAGGTCTACGCCAACCCGAAGCACCCTTACACCAAGGCGCTTCTTTCGGCCATTCCCTATCCCGACCCGGACAGGCCGCGGGAACGCATCATCCTCTCCGGGGACGTGCCGAGCCCCATCCACCCGCCCAAGGGGTGCAGCTTTCACCCCCGGTGCCCCAACCGTCAGGAAGGGTGTGACCTGGTGGAACCCGAGCTGGAAACAAAAGAGGCAGGCCGAAAAACGGCCTGCCACTATTGCTGATACCCAGATAAAACCGTGCAGGCCCTTTTGCGAAAAGGGCCTGCACGTCTCCAGTCAAAAACGCGTTGCGCCTTACCTTTTTACGCCGGCAAGGGCAGCCCTTACCGCCTCCTTTGTATCCCCCGACACCTGCACCAGGGGAATGCCGTACTCCACCTCCATCATAAGGGCCAGTTGCAGCATGGCCCCGCCACCGAAAACCAGGTTGAGGGACGCCCCGTGGCTGCGGCGGATCTCCGCCACGCTGCTGCATCCCGGAAGCACGGCCACCACCTCGGCCCCCAGCTCCCGGCAACGGTTCTTCAGGGCCATGGCGGCACACCTGTTTCCGGGTCCTGCAAGAATGTTTACCGAGGCAGGGGTGATGCCGGAGATGTCCCCGGTTCCCATGAGCCGGAACAGGGCCTGGCAGGCAGCCCGGTCCGCGGCCTTGCGCATTCCTTTCGGGCCTTCGGAGTGCACGGGGATCACCGGAATGCCCTTTTCTTCTTCCACCCGGCTGCATACCGCGTCCACCTCATCGCCCAGGCGTTCTCCCTTGCCCGTGGGGTAGACAAAGGCAGCGGCGGGGTGATGGCCGTCGATAAGATCCGTGAGGCCCCTGTAGAGCATGCGCCGTCCCTGGGAAAGACCCCGAACGCCCGGCAAGTGCACGGACAGGGGCGGACGTTTATTGGTCTGGTTGACGGTGGATTTTCCATGCAAGGATACGGGGCAGGCCCTCTGGCCTGTGTCGCCGTAGACCAGGTGAAGGGCATCGGTGACGGGAGAGAGTACGGCTCCCGGTTCGCAGCAGTGGGGTAAGCGTGATACGGTATGCATGGAAAACTCCTTTCGCTTCCGGTCTCCGGTGGTGCACAACGGCACCGCTGGAGACCGTTTTTACATGGGGTTGCGTGGGTCAGTGGGCTGGTTCGGGCGGCCTCTCATAGGTCCCGGAGGCGCCCATTTCGCCTGCTGGCTTGGCGGAACCGCCGCCACCGCCGTAGTTGAACACCTCAAAGTTGGGGTAGGCTGTGCCGCCGTGCTCGCAGAGGTCGAGGCCTTCCATCTCCTCTTCGGGGGAGACCCTCAGGCCCATGGTCTTTTCAAGGAGCTTGAAGAGGCCGTAAGCCGTGGGGAAGGTCCAGGCAAAACAGGCCGCGATGCCGATGAGCTGAACACCCACCACGGACATGGAGAACCCGTTCATGTCGAAAATTCCTGCTGCCAGGGTGCCCCAGGCACCGCACACGCCGTGGACCGAGATGGCACCCACGGGATCGTCGATGCGGCATTTGTCGAAGAAGAGCACGGAGAAGACCACCAGGACGCCTGCCACAAGCCCGATGATGATGGAGCTTCCCGGGGACACGTTGGCACAGCCTGCGGTGATCCCCACCAAGCCGGCAAGGGCGCCGTTTAAGCTCATGCCCACCTCGGGCTTGCCGAAGATGATCCAGGAGGCGAACATGGCGGCCACTGCGGCCGAAGCAGCCGACAGGTTGGTGTTGACAAAGATCATGGCGATGCTCTTATCTGCCGTGGTGGTGGAGCCGGGGTTAAAGCCGAACCATCCGAGCCACAGGATAAAGACGCCCAGGGCAGCCAGGCCGATGTTGTGGCCCAGGATGGGCTTGACCTTGCCGTCCTTGGTGTATTTGCCGAGCCTGGGCCCCAGGACCATGGCCCCGGCCAGGGCTGCCCAGCCCCCTACGGAGTGAACCACCGTGGAACCGGCGAAATCGATAAATCCCAGTTTTTCAAGCCATCCGCTGCCGTTGAGGAGGCCGCCCCAGGCCCAGCTGCCGAAGATGGGGTAGATGATGGCGCTGATGAGCACGCTGTAAATAAGGTATGCGGAGAATTTGGTCCGCTCGGCCATGGCACCGGAGACGATGGTGGCTGCCGTGGCCGCAAACACCACCTGGAACATCCAGAAGGCCAGGATCCAGGGATCACCGCCGGGGGTGTAGTCGCTCAGGAAAAAGCCTGAGGTGCCGATGAGGCCACCCTTGCTCACGCCGAACATCAGGCCGAAGCCCACAGCCCAGTAGGCCAGGGACCCCATGGAAAAATCCATGAGGTTTTTCATCATGATGTTGATGACGTTTTTCGCCCGGGTAAACCCGGCTTCCACCAGGGCAAAACCCGCCTGCATAAAAAAGACGAGGCATGCAGCCACCAGGGTCCAGACAAAGTTGGCATGCTCCTGGACCAGTGCAATGGCATCCCGGTTGGTCAGAGCAGTGGGGGTGTCGTCCCCTGCCCAGGCTGACGAAGCTGCGACCAGCAGCGCGGTAAGTGTCATGAATCTTTTTTTCATCTCTCTTTTCCTTAAGCGTTTGGTTGGGTGATGTTCCGTATACAGGCTTCTGGTTAGAGGGCTTCCCGGCCGCATTCACCGGTGCGGATCCGCACCGCCTGCTCCACGGGCAGGACAAAAACCTTGCCGTCCCCGATGTTTCCGGTTCCAGCCTTTTCTTCGATGACCGAGAGCACCTTCTCCATGATGGAGCGCTCCACAATGATCTCGATCTTGATTTTCGGGATAAAGTCCACCTGGTACTCTGCGCCGCGAAAGATCTCGGTATGGCCCTTTTGCCTTCCGAACCCGCGAACTTCGCTGACGGTCATCCCGTTGATGCCGATTTCGTTGAGGGCATCTTTTACCTCGTCCAGCCGGGACGGCTTGATGATTGCTTCAATTTTTCGCATGAAACTCTCCTTTTTTGTCGTGGATTCCTGTCTCCGTGATGTTGACTTGTGTATAGTGCAACGGGTATGCCAAATTCGCGATATGGGTGAGCTACACTGACACAAAGCCTTGAAACAACAGCCCATGGCTTTCAAATATCTATCCGGCAAAACTTGCATTGAGGTGTCATGGCTTTTTGAATGGGTAACATTTTTGTGTTTTGAAAAAATAAAAAATACATATTTGTTATATCAAGCCGCGTCGCCCCGTCGTCGTCGGGGCGAAAGGCCACAAGCCCCCGGCCCGAGACCACTTTTTCCCATGGAACCCACCCCGTCCTTGACAACAGCGAAAAACCTGCTTAAGTGTAGATAAATTGCGGCAAGAAGCCGTTGGTATTCGATTGACAGATCGTTATTGACATCCCCGGTGATCCGGTGATGCGTTCGGGCACTAAGCCCGGCGCTTCCGGTGCCGCAATACGCAACCCAAAGGCCACGAAGGCTCACGCCATCTCAAAAAGAGGTGGTTGAGCCTTCGTGGCCTTTTTTATTTTCCGGGCAGGAAAGGGGACTCGGCCGATGGGTGAGAAAATCGAGGCACAAAAGGCGAATGATATTTTGCATTTTTGAAATATCCATTCGCACCTCGACAACCAGGCGTAAAAACAGATGATTGTTTTTAGCCTGGTCACTTTCTCATGACATATCCGGGTCAGCTCCCCCTGTCGGAGGGCATGCATGGAATACATGGTAACAAGTGGAGCCCAGGTCGGCACAGGCGAAGGGCAGGGTGCTGTGGCCCGGCTGTACGGAACAACCCTGGCACGGCGCTCCCTTCTTTTCGCAGGGTTGTGCATCCTGCTCGTGGTCCTTGGAATCTGGGCGGTCAGCGTGGGCTCTTATCAGCTGTCGCTTTCCGAAGTGATCCGAAGCCTCATGGGCCTTGAGACGGGAACGGGCCGCATCGTGGTGTGGAGTATCCGCCTGCCGAGGATCACGGCGGCCGTGGTGGCCGGATGCGGGCTGGGGCTCTCGGGTGTGGTCACCCAAAGCCTTCTCAAGAATCCATTGGCCTCACCCTTTACACTTGGCATCAATCAGGGAGCGGCCTGCGGCGCGGCCTTTGCCATTGTGGCACTGGGAGCCGGTGGCCTGGACCAGGGCGCCCTGGCAGCCTCAGGGCCCCAGGCCTGGTCCATCCCCGGCGTGTGCGCCGTAACCCTCTGCGCCTTCACCGGTGCCATGACCGCCACGGTGGTGATCCTGGTGCTGGCCCGACTCCGGGGCATGTCCCCGGAGTCCGTCATCCTTGCAGGCATCGCCCTGTCCGCCCTGTTTACCTCGGGCACGATTCTGATCCAGTACTTTGCCTCTGAGGTGGAGCTGGCCGCCGTTGTCTTCTGGACCTTTGGGGACGTGGCCCGTTCCGGCTGGCAGGAACTCGGCATCTTAGGGGCCGTGACCCTTGCCGTGCTTGTCTATTTCCTGATGAACCGGTGGAACTTAAACGCCCTGGCAGCCGGGGAAGACGAAGCCCAGGCCCTGGGGGTCAACGTCACCGGGCTCCGCCTGTCAGGGATGATCCTTGCCACCCTGGTGGCCGCCCTGGTCACGGCGTTCCACGGCGTCATCGCCTTTCTGGGGCTCCTGGCCCCCCACATCGGCCGACGGCTTGTGGGGGGCGATCACAGGCTGCTTCTTCCCTTCTCCTGCCTCATCGGAGCCCTGCTGCTCCTCGGGGCAGACACCGCAGGCCGCCTGCTCGTTGGCTCCGGGGCCCTGCCCGTGGGGGTGCTGACCTCTTTTATGGGGGCCCCGCTTTTCCTTTTCCTTCTTATAAGGGGGATACACAGATGACTTTTTCCGTCGATAATCTCCACGTCGGGTATGGCAACGCCATGGTCCTGAGGGGTGTGGGATTCCAGCTTCCCCCGGGGTGTGTCTGCGGCGTCCTGGGCGTCAACGGCGCCGGGAAATCCACCCTGCTGAAAAGCCTCATACGGATCCTGCCACCCTTGAGCGGGGAGGTGCGTTTAAACGATCTGGACCTCCTCCGCATGCCAAGGCGACAACTCTCCCGGCACGTGGCCTATGTGCCCCAGAGCTCCGGTGCCCAGCTTCTCTCCGTTTTTGACACCGTGCTTTTGGGGCGCAAGCCCTATATCACCTGGGCGCCGTCCCGCAGGGACCTGGCCATGGTGGAGAGCATCCTCACCACCATGCACCTGGACCACCTGGCCCTTCGGCCCGCGGGCAGCCTGAGCGGCGGGGAACTCCAGAAAGTCACCATCGCCCGGGCCCTGGCCCAGGAGCCTGAACTCCTCCTCATGGACGAGCCCACCAGCAGCCTGGATTTGAAAAACCAGATGGACGTCATGGAACGCATCTCCGATATCGCCACCCGGCAGAACCTTACGGTGGTGGTCTCCATGCACGACCTGAACCTGGCCTTTCGCCATGCCGACTATTTCCTGTTGCTGAAAAACGGCGCCATGCATGGTTTCTGCCCCAGGGACGAGGTGACCCCGGAGATGATCCGGGAGGTCTACGGCGTTCCTGTGGCCCTGGAACGCATCCGGGGCCACACCGTGGCCGTGCCCCTGGACAGCCGACGGCAGGGGCCGTCCCTGGTCAAAGCCGGATAAAAATCCCAGCGACATTCTCGCTTACCACCCAACGATAAATGAAAGGGACCTTCAGTGTTTGCTACAGACGAACCGACCACCCACATGAAAGGGGAAGGTGACGCACCCGGAGCCGATGCGCTCCACAGCCTGTTTTACACGGCCTCGCGCCACTACAAAGAGTTTTGTGCCATGAACGCCGCTGTTCGTCTGGGGCTCTTCGATGCCCTGGAAGAGCCCCTCACCCTCACCGGGCTCTGCACGGCCTGCAACCTGAAGCTCCCTGCGGCGGAGCACCTTGTGGAGCTCCTCTGTGAGCTGGGGCTCCTTTGCCGGAAAGAGGGGTACTACCGAAACACCCCCTTGAGCGCCCTCTATCTCGTCTCCTCGTCTCCCCTGTTTCAAGGAGCGGTCATGCGGGACATCCAGAACGGGTTTGCCCTGTGGGACCGCCTGGACAGAGTGCTCCGCGAAGGCCCCCTGGATGTCATGGAAGAGGATTTTTTCGAAAACGGCATGGTGGATTCCCTGGCAGCTGAGATCCTCTGCGGAGAGCTCCAAAAGACCGTTGACGCCGTGGCAGCCATCCCCGCCTTTCAACAGGCCCGGAGCCTGCTGGACTTAGGGGGCGGCCACGGGCTCTATGCCATTGCGCTGAGCCGCATCAACCCCGAACTCCGTGCCACGGTGTTTGATTTCCCGGACATTGCCCGCAAGGCCGAAGAGGTCATGGCGGCCCACGGCGCGGACCGAGTCCGGTTTGTGTCCGGAAACCTCTTTACCGACGACCTGGGGAGCGACCACGACGTGATTTTTCTCTCCTACAATCCGGGGGGCAAAAACCCGGCCCTTTTAAAACGGATCCATGATGCCCTGAAACCCGGAGGGCTCTTTGTAACAAAGCACGTCTATTACGGAAAAGGGGAGGGCTCCAAAGATCGGCTGCTCGACCTGGAGTGGAGCCTTTCGGCCTTCAAGGGCGTGGGCAAGGGGGACAACATCTACCGGTTCTCAGGCGACCTCTCCTGGGAGGCGTACAGGGACCTTCTGGAACGCCACTTCACCATCAAGGAGATCCTGGAAGCCGACGCCTTCTCCGGCCACCCCCTGGCCAAATTCGGGGACAGGCTGGACTCCCGGATGATTGTTGCCGTCAAGAAAGGGCAGGCCACCTTATGAAACGCATCGTAATCATCCTATGCCTGCTCTGTTTTGGCTGGATCTCCCCGGTCGGTGCCGTGACGGTGCAGGACATGGCCGGACGCACCGTCACCGTTGAAGCCATCCCGCAGCGCATCGTCTGCCTGGCCCCGGGCACCCTGAGGCTCATCATCTACCTGGAGGCCAAGACCAAGGTGGTGGGGGTGGAAGCCATTGAAAAACGGTTCCCCACCACGCGCCCCTACTGGGTCGCCAACAGCGAGCTGTCTCACCTGCCGACGGTGGGCCCGGGAGGCCCCGGGTCCATCAACGGCGAGCCGGATCTGGAGGCCCTGCTCGCCGCAGCCCCGGACCTCATCTTCATCACTTACCTTGAACGGCGCAAAGCCGACAAACTCCAGGCCAAGCTGGGGATTCCCGTGGTGGTTCTCTCCTACGGTCCCTTCGGCCGGTTTGACGAGACCATGTACCGCTCCCTGCGCCTTGCCGGAAAAATCCTGGGCAAAGAGGACCGGGCGGAAGAGGTGGTGGGTTTTATCCGAGAGACGGAAAAGGACCTTGCCCAACGGGTGGAAGGAGAGAATCCCGAGGAACAACCCGGGGTGTTTGTGGGGGGCATCGGGTTTAAAGGCACCCAGGGCATCGGAAGCACGGAGACCGCCTACGCCCCCTTTGACTGGGTAAAGGCCAGAAACGTGGTGGCTGGGCAAAGCACCACCGGTCATCTGTTTGTGGGCAGGGAAGCCCTCCTTGCCATGGACCCGGACATCATTTTCATCGACGGCGGCGGGCGGGGCAACGTGGCCCGGGACATGCAGGCCAAACCCGTTTTTTACCAGGGTCTCACCGCTTTCCGGGAAGGACGGGTTCATACCCTCCACTCTTACAACTGGTACATGACCAACATCGGCACGGCCATGGGAGACGCCTACACCATCGGCAAGATCCTCTACCCGAACCGGTTTGCCGATATCGACCCCGACGCGAAGGCCGACGAGATCTACACCTTTCTCGTGGGAAAACCGGTGTATGGGCAGATGAAAACAGCCTACGGCCCCTTGGGGGGCAAGCTGACCATGAAATAAAAGCCTTCGGCCCTGCCGAGCCCAACCTGTTGGAAAGGTGACCAAACACCTTAAAGACATGGCCGGAGGCGTTTTAAAAGAAAGGGTACAACCCAATGTATGCACGCAAGGCGGATTTTTTTGATTCACAAACAGGCGCTCCCTGGGCAACCGAAGCGTACGGCCCGGAGGAGCTGGAAAAACTGGACCGGGTTTTTGCGTCTGCCGGTCCCCTGGAGGGAAAAACCGTGGTGGAGCCGGGTTGCGGCACCGGCCGCCTCACCGAGATCCTGGCTCGCAGGGTGGGGCCGTCGGGCCGGGTCATTGCCATGGATATCAGCCGCGGCATGGTGGTATCAGCCCAAGAAAGGCTCGCAGATCAGGCCCATGTGGAGCTGCGGCAGGGACGCCTCGAAGCCTGTCCCCTTCCCGGGGAAGGGGTGGACCTGGCCCTCTGCCATCAGGTCTTTCCCCACCTCGAAGACCAGGAAGGGGCCCTTGCCCTTCTGACGCGCAGCCTGAAACCCGAAGGCCTTCTCATCATCTGCCACTTTAAACCGCTGTCCGTCATCAACGACGTGCACCGCAAGGCTGGAACAGCCGTTGAACAGGACATGATCCCCGAACATGGGGAGATGGAGGGCATGTGCACCGAAGCAGGGCTGCGAATTATTGAATTGAGCGATGATGCAAGGGGGTATTTCCTGTGTGCAAGAAAGGCATAACCCCTTCAGGCAGATACGTAAAATCAGGCCTTATCATGATCCTGCTGCTCATCACCGCAGCACTCCCGGGCAGCGCCACAGCAGGCGAAGAGCCGGCACTTCTTCTGGACGATGTGACGGTCACCGCGTCCCCTGTCATCGAAGCAAACATCACCGACGCCTATGGGGCCAGGAAAACCCGGGTTACCGAGGAGCAGGTGGAAGACCTCAATGCCCAGGACCTGGAGACAGCCCTCCGGCGAACCCCCGGGGTCAACATCTCCCGGTACAACCCCATCGGCTCTTTCGGCGGGGCCGAAGGGGGCGGGGTCTTTATCCGGGGCATGGGCTCCAGCAGGCCCGGGGCAGAGATAATAACCCTGTTTGACGGCATTCCCATGTACTTAAGCGTCTGGAACCACCCCCTCCTGGACACCATCCCCGTGGACGCCGCCCATGCCATTGAGGTGTACAAAAGCCCTCAGCCCCAGCACTTCGGAAACGCCTTCGGGGTGATCAATGTGGTGCCCAAACGCATGGAGACCGAAGGCTTTGTCACCAAGGGCCAGGTGGCAACAGGCCGCTGGTCCACCCTGGTGGGGACCGTGGAGCACGGCGGAAAAAAAGACAAGGTTGATTATTACATCGGCTGCGGGTACCGAAGCTCCGACGGCCACAGGGACGAAGCCGACGGTGAGCTGAAAAACGTCCACGCCAGCCTGGGTTTTGCCTTAAGCCCCAACTGGGACCTCAACATGGTAACCCTCTGGAACGATAATGAGGCCAAGGACCCCGGCGAGGAGGGGGCAGACCCCGCCCTGCGCGAAGGCAGCTTTGAAACGCGGACCTGGCTGGCCGAGGCCACCCTCTCCAACAGCTACGAACATGCCGACGGCAGCGTCAAGGTGTACTGGAACGGCGGGGAAGGGGACTGGCTGGACTACCCCGCCCCCACCCCGGGGGTCAGGGAGAACCTCTACAACGACTCCCTGTTTTACGGGGTCAAGGCCCGGGAAACATTCTACCTGGACAATGGCCTGGAGTGGCTTGTGGGGTTTGACTGGGATTACAGCGAAGGAGAGTACGACAAGACCTTCAGCGACGGCTCAACAGACCGGTGGGACGGCCACGACGTGACCCTTTTTTCACCGTACACGGCCGTGAGCAGGCAGTTCGGTTCCCAGGAGGGGTTCTACGCCGTGCCGTCGGCGGGCGTACGCTATTACGACAACACCGACTTCGATGACGAACTCGCACCCCACGCAGGGCTTGTTGCCGGTTACAAAGAGACCGAGCTACACCTGAGTTATGCCCGGGGCGTGGTCTACCCGGGCCTTGAGGTGGTGGTCTTCTCCGAGAAGATCATCCCCATGCTCAGGGATTCCTGGAAGGACCTGAACGCTGAAAAGGTGGACCATTTCGAGGCGGGAATCACCCGGAAGTTCGGGGACCGCGCCGTTGTGGACGTCACCTTCTTCTACGACGACGGCACAGACCGGTACGTCATCGTGCCGCCCCCGCCGCCTCCCCCCGTGTACGACAACATCGAAGAGTTCACCATCAAAGGCTCGGAGATCACCGTAAGCGTCAACCCCACCCGGAACCTCTCCCTGTTTGCCGGGGCGACCTTTCTGGACACCGACCCCGGGGACATGCCCTACGCTCCGGAGACCACGGTCACCGGCGGGCTCAACTGGCGTTTCTTTAAAGCCTTTACCCTGAGTCTGGACGCCTCCTACCTGTCGAGCATGACCGTCAGCTCCCAGGCCCGCAAAGCCGGTGCAACCAATAATTCTCCGGTGGATTCGTATACCCTCGTCAACGGCCAGCTGAGCTACGCCTTCCACCTGCCCGGCATGGAAGGGGAGCTCTTTGTGGCTGGGGAAAATCTCACCGATGAATCCTACGAATACCTGCCGGGCTATCCCATGCCCGGGCTCAACCTCATGGGCGGTATCCGCTTCACCTTGTAGGGATGGTGTGTGTTTGATGAAAGGAGGGGCCCCCGGCAGACGTGCCGGGGGCCCCTTTTGGTTTGGTCTGCCAGCGACTGAGGTAGTTTCGGTAGAGGTGCGTAAACCAGCCCTTGTCCGGAAACACCCGCAGGGAAGCAAAACTGTCCGGAGAAAAATAGGTACGCACAAAAGGGGTGTAGTCCGGGGTGGCTGCAAAGAGGAGAGCGGCCAGGCCGTAGACCGCCACCGTGGATTTCAGGTCCCTGGGGTTGGCAAATTTAAAGGCGGTGCCCGAGGAGCGCTTCGGGCCGTTGCCGAAGAGATCGAGACTCACCAATTCGTCTAAAAGGAGGTGGATGAGAAATCCTGAAAAGACGAAAAAACCTGCCATCCAGACGGTTTGCCTGGAAAAACTGAAGAAGTGGTAGAGGATGAGTGTGGATGAAAACCAGAAGACAAAACTGGCCGGCACCGAATGAATGATCCCCCGATGCACGGTGATGCGCGTGAACATGGAGAAAAAGAGAAAATTGACCACGAAAAAACTCACCAGCCAGATGGTGAACAGCTCTGCTGCGGAATTATCGGCCCCCTGGTTGAACATGATGAGAAACGAAATCACCGTGGCGATGAAGGTAAAAAGGAGCCGCACGGGAAGGGAGCTGTCCGAGTCGATGTCGGGCAAAAGGCCGCCCACAACGCCCATGACGAAAAAGAGCAACACCTCATCGGGGGTGGCAAGGGAGGCGGCAAGCAGAAAGGTAGCTGCCGCACTGCTGCAGAAACTGGAAACCGTAAGATGTGTCTTGAATTCCGCCACGCTGGTATCGCCCTTTTCGTTCATCATGTATCCATGAATCGTCAATGGTTTCCTTATACACCATTGACGGGCGTTGCGTAAGACGGGGCGGTAAATAAATGAGGGGGGAGGGGACAACCCGCCTTCCTCCTGTCACAGAAAGGAAGGCGGGCTTGAGGGGAAAGGGATCAGCTCTTGGGCATGGTGCTCTGGTTCAGGGGCTTGTGATGCATGGTGCTACGGATCAACTCCATCACCACCGCACAGAAGATGGCGGGCAGCACCCAGGAAAACCCGGCATCGGCAAAGGGGAGCTTGGCGATGAGCTTGCCTGCGGCCCCGGTGTCCACCTTCAGGAAAGACAGCGCATCGAAAACGCTGACAATAAGGCAGCCTGTGACCGCGCCCTTGTACACGGCGGAACTCAGTTTGCTTCCCCAGAGAGCCAGGGCAATGAGAACGATGACGATGGGGTAGGCGATGATGAGAAGGGGAACCGAAAAGGTGACGATCTTCTCCACGCCGGACACGGCGATGAGGGTGCTGAAGACAGCCGTGGCGATGACCACGGGCTGGTACTTGAGCTTTCCGTGGGAGAGTTTTTCAAACCAGGAGCCCACCACGGCGGTAAGGCCGATGGCGGTGGTCAGGCAGGCGGCGGACACGGCCAGGCACATGGCGGTACGACCGGCGCTGCCCAGCACGGTGTTGGTGATGGTCACGATGAGATCGGACTTGGAGATCCCGTCCTCGAACATGCCGCTTGCCGTGGCCCCCAGAAAGAGGAGCCCACCGTAGACAAGCATCAGGCCCGTGCCTGCGATGAGGCCTGCCTTGCAGGTCAGGGAGATCTGCTCTTCAGCAGTTTTGTAACCTTTTGCCGCGATGGCCGAAAGCACCAGCCCTGCAAAGAGAATGGAGGCCAGGGCGTCCATGGTCTGGTAGCCTTCAATGAAGCCGCGGCCCAAAGGCTGGGTGAGTCCCTTGGCCACAGGGTGGCCGATGGGACTTGCCACGCCCTTGACGATGATCAGGCCGATGATGAGAAGAAGGACCGGGGTCAGGTATTTCCCGATCTTGTCCACGATGCTGGAGGGCTTCAGGGCAAAAAAGAGGGTGACGGCAAAAAAGGCCACGGAGGCCGTTAAAGGGGAGACACCCGGAAAGAGGGGCTTGATGCCGATCTCATAAACCGTGGCCCCGGTCCTGGGAATGGCAAGGAACGGGCCGATGGCCAGGACAATGGCCGTGCCCATCACCTTGGCGAACACCGGGCTCACCCGACCGGCAAACCGGTCCAGGGACCCGCCGGATTTGGCCAGGGCCGCCACACCGAGGATGGGCAGGCCCACGCCGGTGATAAAAAAGCCCAGCATGCAGAAAAACCATGAGGTTCCGGACATAAATCCCAGGGCAGGGGGAAAGATCAGGTTTCCCGCTCCAAAAAACATGGCAAACAGAGCTGCTCCCGCAACAACGATATCCTTCATCTCTTTATTCACAGGTGTTACCTCCACCGATTCGAGCACTTGTTTGGGAGTTGCTTTTCAACTCCACGTTGACACAGAAATCGGAGGGTAACACAATCTTTTGCGGGATGACAGGGATGGACCCGATAGGTATTATTTACAATAAATACAGCATCTAATTAAGACGGTGTCGCAACCCACCAGATAAAAGGAAAGTTTTTGGCGCGCTTTCTTTTTATTCGTAAACCGGGCGCCGTTCATGTTTTCGATTTTTTACCCGCCCATCAAAAAAAAGACGGGAAAGCCCTTGTGAGAGCCCTTCTTCTTTAAGAAATGAAAGGGAGAGGCGGAAAAGGGACCACATTCATGGTGGCGGACCATCGGCGCGGTTTGATGTGTTTAATCGTAGGATGGGCAAAGCGGAGCGTGCCCATCATTGCCCAACAAACCCATTCAACCGGGTGGCTTGTGGCGTTCGATGGGCACGGCGCCAAGGGCGTCGCCACCCCAATGGATTCGACTTGCCTTTGCCCATCCTACGTGGTCGCGGTTTATCGGCGCGGCTCGGTGTGTTTAACCGTAGGATGGGCAAAGCGGAGCGTGCCCATCGTTGCCCGGCAACCCCATTCAACCGGGTGGGCTCGTGGCGTTCGATGGGCACGGCGCCAAGGGCGTCGCCACCCCAATGGGTTCGGCTTGCCTTTGCCCATCCTACGTGGTCGCGGATTATCGGCGTGGCTCGGTGTGTTTGACCGTAGGATGGGCAAAGCGGAGCGTGCCCATCGTTGCCCGGTAACCCCACTCAACCGAATGTGCTCGTGGCGTTTGATGGGCACGGCGCCAAGGGCGTCGCCACCCCAATGGATTCGGTTTGCCTTTGCCCATCCTACGTGGTCGCGGTTTATCGGCGCGGCTCGGTGTGTTTGACCGTAGGATGGGCAAAGCGGAGCGTGCCCATCGTTGCCCGGCAACCCCACTCAACCGGATGTGCTCGTGGCGTTCGATGGGCACGGCGCCGAGGGTGTCGCCACGCCAATGGATTCGGTTTGCCTTTGCCCATCCTACATGGTCTCGCTCATCGACGCGGGTCGGTGTGTTTGGTCGTAGGATGGGCAAAGCGAAGCGTGCCCATCGTTGCCCCAAAATCCCACAGCACAGATCTTTAGCCGGTTTGCCGGGCAAACCAAAAAAGCCCCCGGCACAGCCGGGGGCTTTTTTTACGTAACGCAATCTCAGGTTCGGTATCAGCCGCCGAATTTTTCAATGTACCCGCCGATGAAGACCACCAGGATGATCAGGGGCAGGATGTATTTCACGTAGAATTTGGTTTTCTCCGGGTAACGGAGCCCGTGGCCTTCGTTGGCCTCTTTGACGAAGGAGTCCCAGCCCCACCCTATTTTATAGCTGCAGAAAAAGGCAAAGATCAGGGAGCCGATGGGCAGCAGGTTGTTGCCCACGATAAAATCCTCCAGATCGAGGATCACGGTGCCTTCCCCAAGGGGGTTGATGCCGCTCAGGACGTTGAAGCCCAGGGCGCAGGGCAGGGAGAGAAGGAAGAGGAGCACCCCGTTGTTCAGGGAGGCGCGCTTTCTGGTCCAGCCCCACTCCTCCATGGTAAAGGCCATGATGTTTTCAAACACGGCGATGACTGTGGACATGGCGGCAAAGCTCAGGAAGAGGAAGAAGAGGGTGCCCCAGATACGGCCGCCCTCCATGGTGTTGAAGATGTTGGGCAGGGTGACGAAGATCAGGCCGGGCCCGGCACCGGGATCTTTTCCGAAGGCAAAACAGGCCGGAAAGATGATCAGGCCGGAGAGGATGGCAACAAAGGTGTCCAGGCCAATGATGTTGAGGGATTCACCGGTAAGGGAGCGGTCCTTGCCGATGTAGCTGCCGAAGATGGCCATGCTGCCGATGCCGAGGCTCAGGGTAAAAAAGGCCTGGCCCATGGCCGCGTAGACGGTCTCCCAGACCCCGGTCTCCATGAGACGGCCGAAGTCGGGCATTAAATAAAAGGAGAGCCCTGCGGACGCGCCGGGCAGGGTGACGGACTTGACCACCAGGGCGATAAGGATCACGAACAGGGAGGACATCATCCACTTGGTGATGTTCTCCACCCCTTTTTGCAGCCCCAGAGAGCAGGTAAAAAAACCTAAAACCACGGTGAGACCCATCCAGAACACCAGGGTGCCCGGGCTTGCCAGGAGCCCGCCGAAGAAGCCGCCCACCGCATCCGGGGAGAGGCCCGCCAGGTTGCCTGTGAGGGTGTGATAAAAATAGGCAAGCATCCACCCGGCAACCGTGGTGTAGAACATCATAAGGATCAGGTTGCCGAGGATGGCGAAATAGCCGTAGAGGTGCCAGCGGCTTCCTTTGGGCTGCAGGGCTTTCAAGGCCCCGGCAATGTTCTTCTGGCCACCGCGTCCGATGGAAAATTCCATGACCATGATGGGCAGGCCCAGGATGAAGAGGAAGAGGAGGTAGATCAACACAAAGGCCGCCCCCCCGTACTTTCCGGTGATAAAGGGAAAACGCCACACGTTCCCCAGGCCGATGGCGCATCCGGCGGAAATAAAAAGGAAGCCGATGCGGCTTCCGAGCTGCTCTCTCTGCTTGACTAAACTCACGAAACGCTCCTTCTCTGATTTGGTCTTGTCACTATGTTGGTAACCCCTTGTTTGATCACTGTTTTCCGGTACCTTATCGAGGACAGGGATAGCTGGTTCGCCATGAATTCAATGTTTTCATTAAATTCAGCGGGTTCGGTTTCGGTTTTCTCAAAAAAAGCTTCGGATTCTGTGTATAGTAACGCATATGAGCCCTGATTTCCAGCTTTTCGAAATATTTCAACCCATAGCCCACCGATGGCGGCCCTGTCGCCATCTGACTGAATTGTTTTCCCGGGAAGACTCCCATGCCGGTGAGGCAGGCAGAGTCCATGGAAAGCGCCTTCAATGGTGGCTGACCGGGCCGTGCCAACTGTTTTTTCAACTGGACTTTTTGAAAAATCGATGAAATTATTAGTAAATAAACATCTTTAACCATTACCTGATGCGCGCACCTCGCCACGCGAACTCACGCGCCCCCTACCTGCGGTGATCTTTCAATCAATCCGGCTGACTGCTCGCAGGCCAACAGCCCGTGGATGTCTCCAGTACCCGTAAGCGGCCCCCTTGCCATTTTCCGAGCAAAGCCCCCGTCCGCTTTCGGTGACGCAGTGTCTTCTCCGTATCCCCATGCCTTTTCCCTGCGATGCGGACGCCGAGCCCGCCGGGCCGATCACCTGACTGCCATGCACCCTTTTCCCAGCACCGAGGGAATCGATCATGAACAGAATGTCCAAGGGATCTCCGGGCCCCCGGGCCCGATATTTCATGCTTTTGTCTCTTCTCCTGCTTCTCAGCTCTCCGCTTCGGGCCTCCGAACAGGAGGTGGTTGATTTGAGTATCGAGGATCTCATGAACATCAACGTGACCTCGGTGGGCAAAAAAGAGCAGCACCTCTCGGACAGCACGGCCGCAGTATTTGTCATCACCAACCAGGACCTGAAACGGTCCGGGGTCACCAACATTCCCGATGCCCTGCGCATGGTACCCGGGCTCACGGTCTCCCGCATCGACTCGAACAAGTGGGCCGTGAACAGCCGCGGTGCCACCAGCCGGTTTGCCGACAAGTTGCTGGTCTTCATCGACGGACGCACCGTCTACACCCCGTTTTTCTCCGGGGTCTACTGGGAGGTGCAGGACGTGATGCTCGAAGACGTGGACCGCATCGAGGTGATCCGAGGGCCCGGGGCTACCCTCTGGGGAGCCAATGCGGTGAACGGGGTCATCAACATCATCACCAAGCAGGCCTCGGACACGGTGGGGGGCGTGGCCACTGTGGGCGGGGGAACCACGGAAGAGGGCTTTGCCGAGGCGCGTTACGGAGCGGCCCTGGGCAAGGCCACCCACGGCCGTTTTTATGCCAAGGGCTTCAAACGGGATGAGTTTGAGCGCGCATCAGGGGACGGGGCAGGGGACGACTGGGAAATGGCCCAGGGAGGGTTTCGGGTGGACACCCGGCGAACGGCAAGGGACAGCTTTACCTTCCAGGGGGATCTCTACGACGGGGAGATCAATCAGGAGGTGGTGCTTCCCACCCTTGCACCACCCTATGCCGAGATCGTGGACGACACCGCCGATGTGTCCGGGGGCAACCTGCTCACCCGCTGGCAACGGGTCCTCTCCTCCACATCGGACCTCTCCCTGCAGCTCATCTACGACGTATCAAAGCGGGAAGAGGCCTTCACCAACGAAGAAAAAGAGAACATCGACGTCGATTTTCAACACCACTTTAAGGCCGGGGAGCGGCATGACATTGTCTGGGGGGCCGGGTACCAGCGGATCCACGATGAGCTGGCCGACACATCCGTGCTGATGTACTCTCCGGAGAGCCGCACCGACGACCTGTTCAGCGCCTTTCTCCAGGATGAGATCCTCCTTTCCGACAACAGGCTCTGGCTTACCCTGGGCAGCAAAGTCGAACACAACGAGTCCACGGGCTATGAGGTCCAACCCAGCGCGCGCCTCCTCTTTTCCCCCCGCCCCAACCACAAACTCTGGGCCGCGGTCTCCCGTGCCGTGCGAACCCCGTCACGGGTCGAACGGGACGGGGTGGTTAACCTTTATGTGGTCCCCCCCATGAGCCCGGAGAACCCTTCGCCCCTGCCCGTGGTGGTTACGGGAATCGGCGTGGACGACGAGCAGTCCGAAGAGCTCATCGCCTACGAAGTGGGGTACCGGTTCATGCCAAGGCCCACCGTTTCCGTGGACATTGCAGGCTACTACCACGACTACGACCACCTGCGGGTCACCCGCCAGGGCGCCCCCGAGTTTCAGGGAACCTACATCAAGCAGCCCTTTTTCCTGGTGCATGAGTTTTCGTCCCGTGCCTACGGCGCAGAGCTGGCAACGGCCTGGCAGGTGACGGACTGGTTGAAGGAGGACCTGGCCTACACCTACCTGAACAGCAACCTGGAAGAGGAGGGGCAGGTGGGACGGGAACCCACCCATCAGGTCTCCCTGCGTTCGGCGGTGGATATGGGAAATGACCTGGAACTGGACCTCTGGCTCCGGTACGTGGACGACTCCAGCGCGGCCTATGCCGCGTCCCCGGACGGCACGTATGAGATTGACGACTACCTCACCCTGGACGTCCGTCTGAGCTGGGCTCCCGCCCCGGCCCTGGAGCTCTCCGTGGTGGGCCAGAACCTTCTGGACGAACGCCACCCGGAGTATGTCATGGAAAACTACGGTCTGCCCACAGAGGTCCCTCGCAGCGTGTACGGTAAAATCACCTACCGTTTTTAAGGCTATCGGATGACCTATGCGAAATACATTCGCCGTACCTGGCGTATCGTCTCGTGTACGGCCCTGATCTTTCCGGCCCAGCTTTCCTTCGGGCCCAAAGACACCCTTGCAGCTGCCATGGACGAACCCACGGTCAAAGCGGCTTTTGTTCTCAATTTTGCAAGGTACACCCAGTGGCCCGAAGATCACTTTGAGACGGCTGACGAGCCCTGTGAACTCACCGTGTTCGGGGGTACCGGCATGGAAGAGGCCTTTCAACGCATCGAGGGCAAACCCATCGGGTCCCGGCCGTTAAAAATACGGTTCACGGACGATCCCGAAACACTTGAAGGGTCCCATATTGTTTATTTCTGCCGGGAGACGCCCCTGGAGAAACGCCTTGCGGCCCTTGACGCCGTCAAGGACGGCTCCACCCTGACCATTGGTGACGACATGCCCCGTTTCCTGGGGTCCGGCGGGCTCATCAACATGTTCAAGAAAAACGACCGGCTGCGGTTTGAAATCAACGTGGAACGTGCCCTGCAGGTGAGGCTGAAGTTCAGGTCCCGGCTGTTGCGGCATGCAATCATTGTGGGTGGCCCATGAGCGGTGGCGACGCAGTACGACAAATGAAAAACCTGTCCATCCGGACCAAACTGGTCCTGCTCTTCAGCCTGCCCGCAGTCCTGACGGTGATTCTTCTGTCCACGGCCCTTGTGTTCAAGGAGAAATGGACCAGCAGGAAGAACCTTGCCCGAGAGCTCAGCTCCATGGCCGGGGTCGTTGCGGTGAACAGCGGCCCGGCCCTGCTCTTCAACGACGAATTGTCCGCCCGGGAGACCCTCATGTCCCTGGAGGCAAAGCCCGATATCGCCGCAGCACTCCTCTACGATGCCCGCGGCAAACTCTACAGCAGCTACACGGCCCTGGAAGCCGACCGGCAAGCCCTTACGGCCGAGCTCAAGGAAGCCTACCCGGACAGGGCCGCGCTTTTCCGTGAGGTCCTCGGGGGAAAGAGAACCATCTTCCTCGTGTCCCACCACGCCCATGTGCTCCGGCCCGTCATCGCCAACGATGAGGTCATCGGTGCCATTCACCTGGTGGACAACATGCAGCAGATGCGCATCCGTCTTCACACGGATTACATCGTGTTTGCATTTTTCGTGGCCTTTACCCTTGCGGTGATCATCGTGATGTCGGTGAAGATGCAGATTATCTTCACCGGCCCGGTGCTGGGGCTCATGCAGTCCATGAACCGGGTGATCCGGGAAAAAAACTATGCGGTGAGGGTTCACAAGGAGAGCGACGATGAGTTCGGGACCCTCATCGACCGGTTCAACGACATGCTCGAAGAGATCCAGCGGCGGGACAACGAACTGAAAACGCACAGCCTGGGCCTCAGCCGAGCCAAGGACGACGCGGAGAAGGCCACCCGGGTCAAATCCCAGTTCCTGGCCAACATGAGCCATGAGATACGCACCCCCATGAACGGGGTGCTGGGCATGGCGGGTCTGCTGCTGCAAACCAGCCTGACCCCGGAGCAGGAGCGCTTTGCCCGCACCATCCGCAACTCCGGGGAATCCCTGCTCACCATCATCAACGATATCCTCGATTTTTCCAAGATCGAGGCGGGCAGGCTGGAGCTGGAGACCATCGACTTTGACCTGCGGACCCTCATCGAGGGCGTTGTGGACCTGCTCCTGCTGCGCGCCCATGCCCAGGGCAACGAGCTGAGCATTCACATCCCCGAGGCCACCCACACCCACCTGCGCGGCGATCCCACCCGGCTGCGCCAGGTGCTCACCAACCTTCTGGGTAACGCCGTCAAGTTCACGGATAAAGGCTCGGTGGTGATCCGGGCGTCCACCACCCTGAAGACGAAGGAGACCGTGGAGCTCAGCGTGTCCGTGGAAGACACCGGCATCGGCATCAGTCCCCGGGACCGGACCAAGCTCTTCAAGCCCTTTTCCCAGGCCGACGGGGCCACCACGCGAAAATACGGCGGCTCCGGCCTGGGGCTGGCCATCTCCATGGAGCTCATCTCCCTCATGGGGGGGTGTCTGGACTGCGAAAGCACACCAGGGAAGGGGTCCCGCTTTTTTTTCACCGTGCCCCTGAGGGCAGGGCAGGGAACGTGGCGAAGCACACGAGAGGGCCGATCCGTGGATATCTCCGGCCTGAACGTCCTTATGGTGGACGACAGGATTGAGCCCCACCGGGCCATCATCGAGCCCATGCTCTCGTCCTTGGGGGTTCCCCGCACGATCATCGACGACGGCAGCGCCGCCCTGACCCTCCTGAACGACGCCAGGGCTTCGGACCGGCCCTTTGACCTGGTGATCCTGCTGGACAGCCCAGCCGAAACCGACGTCCTGGGACTGGCCCGGGCCATCAAGGCCCGCCCGGAGCTGAGCCACCTTCCCATCATCCTCATCACCCCCCCGGGATTCCGCGGGGAGGCCAGGCTTGCGGCACGGGCAGGGGTTTCGGCTTATCTCACCAAGCCGGTGAGCCGCACCGATCTGCACGCGGCCCTGGTGAAGGCCATGTCAGAGACACCCCAACGCTCCGACCTGCCCTTGATTACCCAGCACTCCATCGCCGAAGAGATGCGTCGGTTTCACCGCCATGTGCTCGTGGCCGAGGACAACGAAACAAACCGTGAGGTGGTCGTCTCCATGCTGAAACTGTTCGGATGCCGTGTGGATGTGGTTGAAAACGGCAGGGAGGCTGTGGAAGCGTTCCGGCAAAACAGCACCTATGACCTCATCCTCATGGACTGCCAGATGCCGGTGCTGGACGGGTATGGCGCTGCCGAAGAGATCCGTGGCATTGAAGCGGAGAAAGGGTTTGCCCGGACGCCCATCGTGGCCCTCACCGCCCAGGCACAGGATGAAGACGACCGGCGCTGCCTGGCGTCGGGCATGGACGGCTTCATCAGCAAGCCCTTTGACATCGACAGGATCGGCGCCACGCTGGAACGATGGCTCGGCGAAGGGGCGGGCACCCGCCCGAAGCTCTCCGCGTCCTCAGCGGACCGGCAAGGGGCCCCGGACGAAGCGGACGGCGTCGACCTCATCGACCGGAAACGCCTCGCCGCCCTCCAGGAACTCAAGGCAGACGGAGAGCCCGACATCCTCGTGCAGGTCTTTACGGCCTACCTGAGAAATTCCGAGGCCATCCGCACGCAGATGACACAGGCCCTGAACCCCTTGGATATATCCGCCCTTCAGCGGGCGGCCCACAGCCTCAAATCGAGCAGCGCCAACATCGGCGCAACCGGACTGGCAGACCTGTGCAGGGACCTTGAGGTGAGATGCAGCAGGCAGTGCGGCGATGACGCCGACGCACGGGTACACGCCATTGAATCGGAACTCATGTTGGTCAGGAACGCCCTGGAAGAGGAGATAACATCCCATGATGTATGAAAAGCATGCACGGAAAAAACCGCTGGCCCTCATCGCAGATGACGACCTGTCGCTGCGCCTCTCCATAAAGGCGGCCCTGAAAAAATGCGATTTTGATGTCCTGGAGGCGGAAAACGGGCGTCAGGCCCTGGCGCTGTTCCATGCGGAGAAGCCGGATTTTATCCTTTTGGACGTCATCATGCCCGAGATGGACGGCTTTGACGTCTGCGCGGCCATCCGCAAATCCCTGTACGGCCGGTATCCCCAGATTCTCATGGTAACGGGCCTGGATGATGTGGAGTCAACGGCCAGGGCTTTTGAAGTCGGGGCCAACGACTTTGTCTCCAAGCCAATCAACTGGGTGATGCTGGGCCATCGGGCCCGATACATGCTCCGTGCCGGATTCGCCTTTCGGGAGCTCTACATGAGCCAGAGCCGCCTGGCCAAAACCCAGGAGCTGGCCAAGCTGGGGAACTGGCAGATCGACCTCAACAGCAACGATTTCCATTGCTCCACCGAAGCCAGTCGCCTGCTGAGACTCGACACGGGCAACGCCCCCGTCTCCCTGGATGATTTTCTGGCACCCATCATGGGCCATGAAAAGGAGAAGGTCCGAAAGGAGATGAACGATGCGGTCAAGGCACGGAAAAATATGAGCGTGAGCTACAGCGTTCTCTATCCCGACGGCACCCAGAAGCACATCCTCAACCAGGGGGAGATCCTCTTCAACGAACAGGGCATGCCGGAAATGATGCTGGGGGTGGTGCAGGATGTCTCCCAGTTGAAACGCGCCGAAGAAGAGATCATGCACTTAGCCTTCTACGACGGGCTCACCGGGCTTGCCAACCGCATGCTCTTTCTGGACCGGCTGGACATGGCCATCAAGGACTCCACCCGCAACGACCAGAAGTTTGCGCTCCTCTTTCTGGACCTGGACCGGTTCAAGCGCATCAATGACACCCTGGGCCACCACATAGGCGACCTGCTCCTGAAGCAGGTGGCGGAAAAGATGCAGGCCTGTATCCGAAGCACGGACCTGGCCACCCGCAACGTCATGGACCGCTCCGAGCCCACCATCTCCAGGCTGGCAGGGGATGAGTTCACCATCATCCTCTCCAACATAAGGTCCCCGGAGAGCGCGGCTCTGGTAGCAAGACGCCTCATCAAGGAGATCTCCACCGAATACGACCTGGAAGGCCAGGAGGTCTCGGTGTCCGCCAGCATCGGCATCAGCGTGTTCCCCAACGACGGGCAGACCGCAGACATCCTGCTTCGAAACGCGGATTCGGCCATGTACAACGCCAAGAACAGTGGAAAAAATCAGTTCCAGTTCTACATCGAATCCCTCAACATTGTTGCCACCGAACGTTTTTCCCTGGAACGGGACCTGGCCCGGGCCATCGACCGCAACGAGCTCGTGCTCTACTACCAGCCCCAGATCGACCTGGCCACCCGGAAGATCGTGGGCGCCGAGGCCCTGATCCGGTGGATGCACCCCCAAAAGGGCATGGTCCCCCCCGACAAGTTCATCCACGTGGCCGAAGAGTCGGGCCTCATCATCGACATCAATAAGTGGGTGCTGCTCATGGCCTGCCGCCAGAGCGACGGATGGATAAAAAACGGGTTTCCGGACCTCAACATCGCCGTGAACCTTTCGGGCTACAAATTTGCCCACCAGAACATCGTCACCAGCATCCGGGACGTTCTGGAGACCACCCGCCTGGACCCCACCAACATCGAAATAGAGATCACCGAGACCATCCTCATGCAGGAAACCGAAGAGACCATCGAGACCCTCAAAGAGATCAAGGACCTCGGGGTGCGCATCGCCCTGGACGATTTCGGCACGGGCTACTCCTCCTTGAGCTACCTCACCACCTTTCCCGTGGACGTCATCAAAATCGACCGATCCTTTGTCATCGGAAGCACCATCCACAAAAACAACCGCATCATCATCAAGGCCATCATCGCCATGGGCCACAGCCTCGGCAAAAAGATCCTGGCCGAAGGCATCGAGACCGAGGAGCAGTACGAGCTCCTGAAATCTTACGGTTGCGACGAAGCCCAGGGCTACTATTTCAAAGCCCCGGTCCCGGCCACCGAATTTTTCCGGCTTCTCAAGATGGGGTCCCTGTAATCAACCGGTCTTTTTCGCCTTCCTCTCGTCAAATCCCTCGATTCGGTGGCCCATTGCTGATATGTAACGGGGCGAATCGGCTGTGGAGCCGGTGTGAATCAAATAGAAAGTCAACGCCGAAGGCCCTTATTCAGGGGATTACGGCTTCTGAAGGACGGCAGGATATGCTCAAGATCGGTCAGATGAACTCGCTCGTTGCCGAGCGTTACATGGAATTCGGCTTCTACCTCAACCCACGGGAGGAGCAGGTTCTCCTTCCCAACAAATACGTACCCGAAGGCTTCAAGCTCGGGGACCGCATCGACGTCTTTGTCTACACCGACTCCGAAGACCGCCCCGTGGCCACCACCCTGAAGCCCAATGCCATGGTGGGGGAGTTTGCCGTCATGACGGTAAAGGACGTGAACCCCTTCGGCACCTTTTTCGACTGGGGCCTGGAAAAGGACCTCCTGGTGCCCCGAAGCGAGCAGCAGAAGCCCATGGCCGTGGGGGAGAAGTACGTGGTGTATGTGAGCCTGGATGAAGAGACCGGCAGGGTCTTCGGATCCACGCGCCTGGGCCGCCACTGCGCAAAGGTGGCCACCGACCAGACCGTGGGCCAGGAGGTCTCCCTCCTCATCTACGGCATCACCAAGCTGAGCATCCAGGCGGTCATCGACGACACCTGCCTGGGCATCCTCTACCGCAATGAGGTGTTTAAAAAGGTGTCCATCGGAGAACGTCTCACCGGCTACGTCTCCCGCATCCGGGAAGACGGCAAGATCGACCTCACCCTGAAAAAACCGGGCTACCAGTCCATTGAAGGCTCTTCTGAACGAGTGCTGGAGATCCTTAAAAAAGCCGGAGGCTTTGTGGCCTGCCACGACAAGAGCGCCCCGGAAGAGATCAAGGGCGTCTTTTCCATGAGCAAGAAAGAGTTCAAACGTACGGTGGGGGCGCTTTACAAAAAAGGGCTCATCGAGCTGAGCGATACGGGGATTCGCCTGAAAGAGGTGTAAATCCCATGGAATTGGCGTGCCGCACTTCGGTGCGGCAGAGGCTCCGTCCCACGAAAAAAGCCGCACAGGAGTGCGGCGCTCCATCTGACATCCCAGCCGTGGCTTTTTCACCCAGGCCCGCAGTGTCAAAAATACCCGAAAGAACCACACAGTATGGAGCGCCGCACTCCGTGCGGCATACGCTCCGCCCCACGAAAAAAGCCGCACAAAAGTGCGGCGCTCCATATGACATCCCCAACCGTGGCTTTTTCACCCAGGCCCGCAGTGTCAAAAATACCCCGGAGAACCACACATCATGGAGCCGCACTCCGTGCGGCAGACGCTCCATCCAACGAAAAAAGCCGCACAGGAGTGCGGCGCTCCATATGACATCCCCAGCCATGGGTCTTTCATCCAGGCCCGCAGTGTCAAAAATACCCCGTAAAACCACACATCCTGGAGCGCCGCACTCCGTGCGGCATACGCTTCGTCCCACGAAAAAAGCCGCACAGGAGTGCGGCGCTCCATAGGACATCCTCAAGCCGGGGGTTTTCCACCCAGGCCCGCAGCGTCAAAAATACCCCGGAGAACCACACATCGTGAAGCGCCGGACTCCTTACGGCAGACGCTTCGCCCCACGAAAAAAGCCGCATAAAAATGCGGCGATCCATATGACATCCCCAGCCGTGGGGCTTTCATCCAGGCCCGCAGCTTCAGAAATACCCCGGAGAACCACACATCCTGGAGCGCCGCACTCCGTGCGGCATGCGCTTCTCCCTACGAAAAAAGCCGCACAAAAGTACGGCGCTCCATATGACATCCCCAGCCGGGGCTTTTTCATCCAGGCCCGCAGTGTCAAAAATACCCCGGAGAACCACACATCGTGGAGCGCCGCACTCCGTGCGGCATACGCTTCATCTCACGAAAAAACCACACAAAAGAGCGGCGCTTCATGATATTTTTTCAAGCACTTAGACACCACACCTAAAGCGTTACATCGCATATTGCTTCAGCTTCCGGTAAAGGGTCGCCCGGGAGATCCCAAGGATCTTGGCGGTGCGGGCCATGTTGCGGGAGGTGGCCTCCAGGGTGTCCTGGATCATCTTCCGGTTCATCTCCTCCAGGGTGCCGGCCTGGCTGGGCTGATCCGCCGGAGCAGGGGAGAGGCTCAGGTGTTCGGGCTTAAGCTCCCGGCCTTCGCAGAGGTGCAGGGCGCGCTGCATGCAGTTTTCCAGCTCCCGGACGTTTCCCGGCCACGGGTGGGAACACAGAAGGTCCCGGGCCTCCTGGCTGAGCCCCGGGGGCTCCTCGGCGTTTTCCGACAGAAAGAGGGCCGACAGGGCAAGGATGTCCTCCGGCCCTCGTGTGTTCAGGGGCGGGATGGCAATGGGAAAGACGTTCAAGCGGTAGTAGAGGTCCTCCCGGAACCGGCCCTCCCGGATGGCTTCGAGAAGGTTCACGTGGGTGCTGGCGATGATGCGGGTGTTGATCTTCACGGGCTTGTCGGCGCCGATGCGGTAGACCTCTCCGGTCTGGAGCACCCGCAGGAGCTTCACCTGCATCTTGTGGGGCATATCACCGATCTCGTCCAGAAGGATGGTGCCGGTGTTGGCCAGCTCGAATTTTCCGGGTTTCCCCCCTTTGGAGGCGCCGGTAAAGGTCCCTTCCACGTACCCGAAGAGCTCGCTCTCCAGAAGGTTGGCGGGGATGGCCCCGCAGTTGATGGGCACAAAGGCGTTCTGGCTCCGGTCGCTCTGGTTGTGAATGGCCTGGGCAAAGAGCTCTTTGCCCGTGCCGGTCTCCCCCTGGAGCAGCACGGTGGTGTCCGATGTGGCGGCCCGCTTGGCAAGGTTCAGGGCCTCCACAAAGGGAGGGCAGGAGCCCACCAGGCTGTCGAAGGTGAAGTGGGCCCGGGTCCCTGCGATGGTGTCGGCCAGTTTGTAGATCTCCTTGACCTCGGAAAAGGTAATGAGGGCCCCCAGGCGCTCTCCCTCCGGGGACATCACAAGCTGCACGGTGTGGATGAGGGTCAGGGTCTGGTTCTGGATCTTGAGGCGGCTCTCCTTGTTCACCCAGGACTCAGGGCGGGTCTGCACATCGTCCAGGTCGATCTTCAAGCCCTTTAGGGCTGTGATGGGCTGGCCCGCCAGGTTGTCCATTTTGAGGATCTCGGCTCCCCGCCGGTTGACCCGCCAAATCTGGTTTTCGCTGTTGATGATGATAAGCCCGGTGCGGGAGGTGTCGATGACCTGGTCCAGAAACCGCACGTTCAGGGCCAGTTCCTTGTTACGCCGGAGCACCCGGAGCTGCTGTTCGGCGGCCCGGGCCGCGGTGGTGACCATGTAGAGGGTGTGGGGATGGGCTTTGGTGGAGGGACCGGACACGGCGATGACGCCGAGGAGTGTTCCCTTCTTCCCGAACACCGGGGCTGTGGAGCTGGTCAGGCCGTGGGCCTGGCGGCAGTAGTGCTCATCCCCGATGAGCTGAATGGGGCTCCCCAGCTTCAGGCACAGGGCGATGGCTGTTGTGCCCACGTCTTTTTCCGTCCACCGGTACCCGGGGATGCAGTTTCGCTTGGCCGCGCTCTCAATGAGATTGCTGCTGCCCTCGATATGGAGGATATAGCCCTCGGAGTCCACGGCGGCGATGACAAACTCGTTGGGTGACAGGAAGTTGTAAAACTCCTCGAACTGCGGCAGCAGCACATCCAGAAGCTCGCTGTTCTCATTGCGTTTCGCCTTGAGCTCGGAAGGGGAGAGCAGGGTCTGTTTGGTGTTGCGCAGGATGGGATTGATCCCCCGCGCTGCTGAGCGCCGGTGTGACAACGCGATCTGTCGGCGCATCTCATCGACACCGAGAATCTGTCCTTGTTTCATGGGCCTCCGGGTGTGTGTCTGGGGTCATCGGTCACAGGGAGTCTCATTTTGACACATGTCGCATTTTGAATCAAACCTTTCCTCTCTCTTTAAAAACAAGCCCTTTACGCGGCCTTTCCTTCGGGGCTTTCTCAAAATGAAACAGTTTGCCTGCTTCCTCCCGGGGACGTGGGCAGCCCGGCCACCGGGCTTTTTGCCATAAAAATACCTTGATACCAAATCAATAAAGCGAGTTGCACTCAATACCTGATCCCGTGGTTTAACCCGTTGGTACACCCTTTGCTTTGTTTACCGGGTAACTCAATTTCCCATTCACACAACAACGTAGGGGGGCAATCCTTTATGAAGACACCACGCTTCCTTCCCCACAACGGTGTGCCGCCCAGGGCCTTCCACCCGGGAGGTGCCTTGTGAAAACCGTTGATATTCTCGTCATCGGCGGCGGACTCTCCGGTGCGGCCACGGCCCTGGGCCTCATGCGCCGTGCCGCAGGCAGGGTCGTGCTCCTGGACGAACAGCTTCCCAGCCAGCGCCTCTCCAGAGGCAACTTCGGCCTCACCTGGTTCATGTGCAAAGGCACCGGCAACCCGGACTATGCACGGTGGTGCCGCATGGCCGCACGCCAGTGGCCCGAGTTTGCAGCCCAGCTCAAAGAAGAGTCCGGCTACGACGTGGAACTCGAATGGACAGGGGGCGCGGTCCACGCCTTTGGCGAAGACGAGCTCCAGGGCTATGCCGATTCCGTTGCCAGCCTCACCGACACCTGCGCCGAAGCCGGGCTCGATTACCCGGTACGCATCCTCAACCGCGACGAATTTGCGGACATCGTGCCGGAGATGACCCTGGGTGACGAGGTCTCAGGGGCCATGTACACCAAAGAGCAGGGCCACGTGAACCCCTTGAAGCTCCTGGCAGCCATGCGGTGCGCCTTTCAGCGAAAGGGCGGGGAATACCGGGCCGCCGAAAGCGCCCGCGCCGTTGTCCCCCTTAAAAACGGCACGGTGAAAGTGACGACCAGCCGGGGCGACTACCTGTGCGGCAAGGTTGTCATTGCCGCCGGGCACGGCTCCTCCGGCCTGGTGGCCCCCCTGGGCGAAAAACTTGCCATTTACCCCCAGCGCGGTCAGCTCATGGTCACGGAGCGGCACAAGCGCCTGCTCCGGGTGCCCCTGCTCAGCGTCCGCCAGACCGTGGACGGCACCTTCATGATCGGCCTTTCATCGGAGGACACGGCCCTGGACACCCGGGTCACCCCCGAGGCCATGCAGTCCCAGGCAAAAAACGCCATCCGGCTCTTTCCCATGCTGGGCAAGCTCAACTGGGTCCGCTCCTGGGGTGCCATCCGGGTCATGACGCCGGACGGGGCTCCCATCTACAGCCGCATCCCCGGCCACGAAAACATCACGGTCCTGGCCCTGCACAGCGCCGTCTCCCTGGCCCCCCTGCAGGCCAGCGACATTGCCGCGTGGATCCTGGACGAGGGCGAAAACGATATCATCTCTCACTTCAGCAACGGACGCTTTCATGTTTAAACTCGACAAAAAAAAGACGCACCAAACCGTGTCGGTGACCCTGGACGGGCGACCCGTGACACTGCCCGCCGGGGTGAGCGTGGCTGCGGGTCTTCTGGGCATTGGCGAGATCCTCTCCCGCACCTCGCCGTCGTCCGGCAGGCCGTGTTCTCCCCATTGCCTCATGGGGGTCTGCTTTGAATGCCTCATGGAGATTGACGGGGTCAACCGCCAGGCCTGCATGACCGAGGTCCGGGAGGGCATGGTGATCCGTCGCCACCTTCAGGATACAGACGACGAAAAAGGAGACCGCCCATGAGCCGACACGTGGATGTCATCGTCATCGGTGCCGGACCGGCCGGGCTTGCCGCCAGCGCAGCCCTTGCCGAGATGGGCCTTGATGTCCTTACACTGGACGAACAGCATCGGGTGGGAGGGCAGATCTACCGTAACGTGGAAGAGGCTCCTAAGGCGGCCCACGCCCTTTTCGGTCCGGACTACACCCGGGGCCTCGACCTCACCCAACGATTCAGGAAAAGCGGCGCCCGCTACGAGCCGGGTGCCTGTGTGTGGCAGGCCGAATCCGACGGCACGGTCTGCTATTCCCAGAACGGCGTCTCCCGGCGCGTGGTGGCCAACTACATCGTGGCCGCCACCGGGGCCATGGAGCGGCCCATGCCCATCCCGGGCTGGACTCTCCCCGGCGTCATGGGGGCAGGGGCGGCCAACAACCTGGCCAAGGAAGCGGGGCTGACCCCGTCGGGGCGGGTGGTCCTTGCGGGCAGCGGGCCCCTGCTGCTCCTGGAGGCCTCCCTTCTGGTGAAAAAAGGGGTGAACATCGCCGCCGTACTGGAGACCACCCCGGCGGTGCCGTCTATCCGGGCCTTGCCCCGGGCTCCCCAGGCCCTGCTGAGGGCCGACTTTCTCCTGAAAGGGGCCTTTATGCTCCGGGAGATCAAACGCTCGGGCGTGCCCCACTACAAAGGGGTTACCGGAATCCGCGCCCTGGGCGAGGAGGCCGTGGAGTCTGTGGAGGCCACCTGCGGAGAGAAAAAGCTGCATTTGAAGGCCGACATGCTCCTGCTCCATTTCGGGGTGATCCCCAACACCCACATCTTTCGGCAAATGGGGTGCCGCATGGCCTGGCATGCCGGTCAGCGCTGCTGGATTCCCGCCTGTGATCCCTGGGGTCGCACCAACTTTGAAAACGTTTTTGCCGCTGGCGACGGCGCCGGGGTCTCCGGGGCTCCGGCAGCCCGGTACAAAGGGGAGCTTGCCGCCCTGGAGATTGCCCGATGCCTGGGCATCCTCTCCGAAGAGGAGCGCAACGCCCGGGCCCTGCCTCTCCGCAAGGCCCTGATGCACGATGCCTGGCCCCGCCCCTTCATCGACGCCCTGTACGCACCCAGGCCCGGTCAGTTCCTTTTTACCGACGACACCGTCCTCTGTCGGTGCGAGAATGTTACCGTGGGCGACGTGCACAAGGTGGTGAAAGAGGGCGTACGGGACCTTAACGAGATAAAGATCATCACCCGCTGCGGCATGGGCCCCTGCCAGGGGCGCATGTGCGGACCGGCCCTGGCCGAGGTGGTGGGAGCGGCCCTGGGGGTCTCCCCGCATCGCACCGGACAGCTTTCGGTGCGTCCTCCGCTGAAACCGATCCCCTTAGAGGAGATCGCCGCCATGGACCTCAGCTCAGGCCCCGACGGAGGCAACTGGTTGCTGGACAAGAAATAACGAGAAGGAGTGTGGAATGGAAAAACTTTTCAAGTACACGCTGACCGCCCTGATCACCATTGTCGCCGCCCTTGAGTTCTACCAGGTGGTCATGCGCTACGTCCTGGAGCTCCCGGTCATGGGGCTGGACGAGATCCTCGTGTATCCCACCTTGTGGCTCTACTTTTTAGGCAGCGTCAACGCAAGCCGGGAAGACACCCAGATCAAGGCCAACGTCCTGGATATCTTTCTGAACAGCCAGCGGTCCCGGCTGGTCGTTCGGGTCATCGCGGACCTCATGTCCCTGGTGGTCTCCATCTGGCTCACCTACTGGGCCTGGGACTACTTCCTCTACGCCCGAAGGGTATGGAAGGAGAGCCCCACCCTGTACATCCCCACTTTCTGGGCCGAGTGCGCCTTTTTCCTCGGCATGGGTCTCATGACCCTCTACACCGCCTGGCACCTCGTGAAAAACACCCGGGAGCTCATCTCCCTGTCCCAAAACGCAAGGAGGCTCGCATGGAAATCGTAACTGTCTCGTTCATCGCCCTGGGACTCCTTGTCCTCATGCTGAGCTTTGGCGTGCCCCTGCCGTTTTGTTTCGGCGGTGCCCTCATGACCATGGTGGGCCTGGGCGGAGCCACCATGAAAGGCACCATGGTGTGGGGATTCAGCCAGCTGGCCAACCCCGTGCTTCTCTGCATCCCGCTTTTTGTCTTTGCCGGGACCCTCATGAGTGAAAGCGGCATCGCCGCAAGTCTCTTGCGTTTTGTCAACGTTTTCGTGGGACGTATCCGGGGCGGCCTGGGCGTTGTGGCCACGGTGAGCTGCGCCATCATCGGGGCCATCTCCGGCAGCGGGCTTACGGGCGTGGCCGCCACAGGCCCCATCCTCATCCCGGAGATGGACTCCAAGGGCTACCCCAGGGGCTATGCCACGGCCCTGGTGGCCAACTCGTCCATCTTGGGGCTCTTGATCCCGCCCAGCGTCACCATGATCATCTACGGGTGGGTCACGGATACCTCCATCCTCGCCTGTTTCCTGGCCACCATGGGGCCGGGCCTGCTCATCACCTTTCTCTTCTCCGTGGTGAACATGGTCCTCTCCCGGAAATTCCCCCTGGTGCTGGACCCGCCCAAACCCGTGGAAGAGACCGTCCGCCAGGGCGTGAGCCTCACCTCCAAGGCCATTCCGGCCCTGGTGATGCCCCTCATCATCCTGGGCGGCATCTACGGGGGCATCATGACCCCCACCGAAGCAGCGGCAGTGGCCGTGATCTACGCACTTCCCGTGGGGTTCCTCGTCTATCGGGGCCTCACCTTCGACACCTTCTTCAAGGCCGCCAAGAACTCGGCCACCTCCGTGGGCGCCATCATGGTCATGATCGTCTTCAGCCTGATGCTCAGCCAGATCTTCGTCATGGAAGACGTGCCCCAGGCCCTGGTGGACGGCATCTTTACGGTGACCCAGAACAAGGTCCTGCTGCTTATCCTCATCAATTTTCTTCTGTTCTTCGTGGGGATGATCGTCAACGACATCACCGCCATCATTCTGCTGGCGCCCCTGCTTTTGCCCCTCATGGGCGCCATCGGTGTCAGCCCGGTGCAGTTCGCGGCCATCATGGGCGTCAACACGGCCATGGGCGGAGTGACCCCGCCCTACGCCAGCATCCTCTACCTCGGGATGCGCATCGGCAAAGTGGAGTTTTCCGAAGTGATCAAACCGGCGATGATCCTCATCATCTTCGGGTACGTTCCCGTGGTCTTTCTGACCTCGTTATGGCCGAAACTATCCCTTTTCATCCCGGGACTGTTCGGCTACTAAAGTTATGATTTTGGCAAGAAACAACGTAGGAGGAGTGACGCAATGACCAAGACGTTAAGGTACAGCCTCATGGCACTGGCAGGGTGTTTTGTGTTGATGATCGGTGGAGCCGAGGCACGCACCTGGAAGATTTCCCATGTCCGTCCCCAGGGCACGGCCATCGACAACGACTTACGGTGGTTCTCCGACAGCATCAAGGAGACCACCGGCAAAAAGATCCGTACCAAGGTCTACCCGGCCAGCGCCCTGGGCGATTACACCGTGGTCCAGGAGAGGGTGAGCCTGGGTGCCGTGGACATGGCCTGTCAGCCCCCGTCATCTGCCGCGGACAAGCGGTTCCAGCTGCCTTATTTCCCGTACATGGTGAAGAACTGGGACCAGGCCCGAAAAAACTACTCCCCGGGCGCCCCCTTGCGTGGCACCGTGGAAACGCTGTACGCAGAGCAGGGCATCAAGCTGCTGGCCGCCTGGCCTGTCTACTTCGGCGGCATCGCCCTGAACACTGCCCCCGTGGCCCAGGGCGACCCGGACGCTGCCAAAGGGATCAAGCTCCGCGTCCCCCCCATGAAAACCTTTCAGCTCATGGCTGACACCACCGGCTACCTGGGCACGCCCATTCCCTTTTCCGATGCCTTCACCGCCGTACAGACCGGTGTGGTGGACGGGGTCATCGGCTCCGGTGCCGAAGGCTACTACGCCTCCTTCAGGGACGTGACCAAGTATTACATCCCGGCCAACACCCACTTTGAGGTGTGGTACTTCATCATGAACCAGGAGCTCTACGACACCCTCTCTCCCGAGCTGCAGGCTAAGCTGTCCAAGGTGGCCGCCGAATTTGAAACCCGCCGCTGGAACGCCGCCGAAGAGGACCAGAAGGCCAATGAAAAGCGCCTGGCAGACAGCGGCGCCCAGATTGTTCCCATCAGCGAGTCTGAAATTGCCGCCATCGCCAAAAAGATCCAGAGCCAGGTGTGGCCCGTTGTCCTGAAAGACGTGGGCGAAGCCTGGGGCCAGGGCGTCCTGGATGCCATCATCAAATAACCCGATCCCCAACGGGATCCACATTGCATAAAAAAAGCCCCGGGCAAATGCCCGGGGTTTTTTTGGTTCACGAATGCTCCCGGCCTTCGCCGCTAAGCACATATTCCCTCGTTCCCAGGCTCCGCCTGGGAACGCTGTTTTTGGAGGCTCTGCCTCCATGTTCAATATAGCGAATCCCTGTCGTCATACCCGTATACCCCCAAAGCGCAAGGGCAATGAGCTTACGAGGTGGCTCACCTCGCCGCCGGAGGCAATTTTTTAAGAAAGGGCAGGGCAGCCAGGGCAAAGAGGGTCATGGCGCCCACGGCGGCAAAACCGTAGCCGAAGTGGCCCCGGTCTCCGCACCAGCCCAGGAGGGTGGGGATGATGCCCAGGGCCACAAAAATGGCCACGGGCATGGTGAGGGAGAGCACCAGGGACTGCTCCCTGACGCCGAAGACCTCCGTCACGGACTTGAAGACCGCCGGGAACATAAGGGCAGGCATGGAGGCCTGCACCATGATGGAGACGCTCAGGCCGAACCCATCCAGAAACCCCATCCCCGCAAGGGAGAGGGCACTGCCCAGGATGGTGCCGATGAGGATCCACGGGATCCGCACCCGATCGGCCAGCCAGCCCCCGGCAAGGGCCATGAGGGGCGTCACCAGGCGGGAGGTGGAGAGCAGGTGGTTGGCTGCCGACGGGCTCATGCCTTTTTCGCTGACGAGGAACAGGGGCGTGAGGCTGTAGGGGCCGGACTCCAGGCCCACGCCAAGGCCGATGAGGACCATGATGGCCCAGAAGGCGGGCCTTTTCACCATGAGGGGCAGCGTCTGGGTATCGGGGGCCGTGCCCACCTCATCACCGCCACGGCCGAACTTCAGGAAGAGGGCGCTCCCCAGGAAACAGGCTGCCCCCATGGCCATGAGGATGCCCCGCCAGTCCACCACGCCCAGGGCTGCCTCCACGGCCACCGGAGCCACGATAAAGGCGATGTTGGGGGCCAGCTCATGGATAGCGATGGCGCGGCCCCAGAAGCGGCCGTCGGCCACCGAGGCCAGGGTGGCCATGCCGCTGGGAAGGTAGAGCCCGGAGCCCACCCCAAAAATAAAAAAGGCAAGACGTGCCGTCATCAGACCCGGGGCCTTGGCCAGGAGCACCAGGGAGATCCCCAGGGTGATGATGGCCATGACCAGGACGTTTCTATGACGGATTTTGCTGGAGACGATCCCTGCAAGGGCCAGGGCCGAGCCGAACCCTAAGGAGAGAAAGAACATGAGCCCTGCGGTTTCCGCGTGGGACGCGGCAAAAGCTCCCTCCATGGGCACCAGCAGGGGGGAGAGGATACTTCGGGCAAAAAAGCTCAGGAAATACATGGCGGTGATGATGAAAATCCAGGGCAGGGTGCTCCTGAATCCAACAGCGGCGGTATGACTTCGGGGCATGGGTAAATCCGTCCAACTCAAGAAGATGACAAGGGGCCGAAAACCAGGGAAGGATTCGGCATAAAGCCTTGGCTTACAGGGTTTCCAAAGGGAAGTAAAGCATGATGCTCCGCGTGACCTCACAAGCAACAGCATGGCAGCAGTCAAAGACGGCCGTTTTCCCGCGGGCCCGGAACGTACCCGCTTGTATTTTTTCCACCGCCTGCTAAAACAGACCGTAACCATTCAGCTCTTAAATCACCCCCGGACGCCCTTGGCCCCTGGAGCGCCGCACTCCTGTGCGGCACGGGTAACGACGAACAAAAAAGCCGCACCGGAGTGCGGCGCTCCGTTTCGGTCGATTTTTTCCGGTTTTTTTGAAGGGAACAGCCAAGCGATAACCAAGGTCTAAACGTCATTTCAAACGAATAATTAAGGTTTGTTCAATGTTTTGAACGGTTAGATCCCGGGGAGGTATAAGCTGAATAGTGGCAGCAGACCGTTATTGGGGGCAGGCCCCCTGCTTGCAGCAATAAACCACCATGAAAGTCATAATTACAACGTGTTATAAAAAATCATTGAGGTGTTAAATGAAAATTTTGACCTTGCTTGGCAGCCCGCGGAAAAAAGGCAACACAGCCTGTGTCCTGGGATGGGTGGAAGACGAACTCAAGGCCCTGGGCCATGAGGTGGAGCGTGTGGACCTCGGAAACAAGAACATCAGAGGGTGCCTGGGGTGCGCAAAATGCAAGGAGGACACCACCTCCATTGCCTGCGTGCAGAAGGACGATGCCGAAGGGATCCTTGAAAAGATGATCGCCGCAGACGTCACCCTGTTTACCTCCCCTGCCTACTTCTGGGGATTCACCGCCCAGGTCAAGTCCCTCATGGACCGAAGCTGGAGCCTGGTGACCGGATACCACACCCCGGAGCACGCCTCCCTTGTGGCGGGCAAGGGCCAGGCCCTCCTCGTCACCGGTGGCGGTCAGTACGACAACAACGTGGAACCCCTGTTTACCGCCTTCGGACGGCTCCGTGCCTTCTACAAGGCTGAGGATGCGGGGGACCTGTTCATCGGCGGCTGCGGTATGGACGGCCAGATGCCCGAGGACGCCAAAGAGCGCGCCCTGGCCTTTGCCCGTGCCATGGTGAAGTAGAGCTGAAAAGAAGGCCTTCCAAGGTTAAAGTCGGGAGCAAAAGCAAGCCTCCGGCGGCGAGGTGAGCCACCTCGAAAGCTGATTGCCCTTGCGCTTCGTCCCTCGTTCCTCGGGCCAAAGCGCAAGGGCCTTCCGAAACATATGCTGATGGCTTCTACGAGCGATACGGCAAGCCCTGACGGGTTAGGATCCGTTATCGTAACCCGTGGATTATCAGCTTTAACCGGGCTGCTTCCGGCCGGAAGGTGTGCCACCTTGAAAGCACAGTCGCCCTTGATTTAGATTCTCTTGAATGTATTTCCTGAAACCTCTTTGCCCTCGCTCCCAGGCTCTGCCTGGGAGTGTTGGTTGCAAGGCTCGGCCTTGCTGGTGTGAAATATAGAGAGTTTAGTTAAAAATTCACCGGGTAAGGCGAACTCAATCGTGGAGGCAGAGCCTCCATGCATCATTCCCAGGCGGAGCCTGGGAATGAAAAAAATAATTTTTGATATGTTCGCACCCGTGCGTCGTTTTGCTCGCCCTTCGGGGCGATCAAAACGACGCACGGGTGCATTTAGGAAAGTTTTTTGCGGAGCTTTTTTTCAAAAAAGCGACCCGCCGGAGGCTTTTTTGAAGCTGATTACCAGAAACACAGGATACGACGTTGGCCCTTAAAGCGACTATTTACAAAGCCGAACTTCAGGTCAGTGACCTGGACCGGCACCATTACGAGACCTATGCCCTCACCGTGGCAAAACACCCCTCTGAAACCGCCGAACGGATGATGATCCGACTCATGGCCTTTGCCCTTTATGCGGACGAGGGCCTGGCCTTTACCCGCGGGCTCAGCACGGACAGCGAGCCCGAACTCTGGAAGATGAGCCCCCAGGGGGATATCGACCTCTGGGTCGAGCTGGGCCAGCCCGATGAAAAAAGGATCCGCAAAGCCTGCGCAAAGGCAGGGGAGGTGATGATTGTGGGCTACGGAGAGCACAAGACCGAGCCCTGGTGGCAGAAGAACCGCGAGGCCCTGGGCCGCTGCAACAACCTCACCGTGATTCACCTTCCCATCCCCCAGGAGACGGACTTCGAGGCCATGGTCCGGCGCACCATGACCCTCCAGGCCACCATCGACGACGGCACCCTCTGGTTCACGGCCGGAGAGGCCACCCTCCATGTCCAGCCGACGATCTTGAAACCGCCAGCCTGACGGTTTTCAGCATTTTTTGATTCATCCATTGACACATCCCGCAGTTTCATGTTTATCTCCTGCGTTTTTTGGAAATTGATCAGCGTTTGAAAGGAGTAAGCGTCGCATGATCCTGCATCATCTCTACATACTGGGCATTACCGTGGAGGCCATCACCGGGGCCTTGAAAGCAGGCACAAAAAAAATGGATGTATTCGGGGTGATTATCATCGCCTGCGCCACGGCCATCGGCGGTGGAAACATCCGGGACGTCCTTCTGGGCAACCATCCCATCTCCTGGGTGGGGCATCCGGAGTACATCGTCATCACCACCTGCGCGGCGCTGATCACCATCCTGCTGTCCCCCTTCATGAAGTATTTTCACCGGGTTTTTCTGGTACTTGACGCCCTGGGGCTGGTGACCTTCACCATCATCGGGGTCCGCATGACCCTGGCCCTGGGCCACGGGTTCATCGTGGCCTCCATCATGGGGGTGATCACAGGGGTCTCCGGGGGCGTGATCCGCGATGTCCTGTGCCGGGATATCCCCCTGGTCTTCCAGAAAGAGGTCTACGCCGGGGTCTCCATTGTCTCGGCCTGGCTCTTCCTCTTCCTCCAGGCCCGCGGCCTGCCTGAACTCTCGGTGCTCCTCATCACCCTGGGCACGGGATTTTCCCTCCGGCTCCTGGCCATTTACTACAATCTGGAAATCCCGAAATTCAATTACACCCCCATGGACTGAGGTCTTTGTTACCGGGCCGGGGAAACTCGGCCCTGTTCATTCGTCCAAGCTTCGATTATGATACCTGCATTCAAGAACGGGTCTTGAACCGTCACGCGGCCGGAAATAACCTCAACGCCGGGTGTTACGGCCGGTGCAGGGATTGCCTGTGCGACAGGTTCAAGCCCACCGTCTCCCGTACGGGGCCGGGCCCCTGAGGGCCTTGCCGTCTCTGCGGGTGTTCCTTCATGACTCAGGCTTGGTTGTATGATTCTCTGGATAAAAAGACTGATCAAGATCGCCCTGGTGGCTGGTATTTCAGGGTTTTTGATCGCTTCACTTTATTGTTGGCATTTGACGGGTCGGGTGGAAAAGCGATTCTCCGGGAGGCGATGGCAGATTCCCTCGGTCATCTACTCGGACACCACCCTGCTTTACCCCGGCCGAAAGATCCACTGGCCCTCCCTCCGCGAAAAACTCATCGGCATCGGCTACCGCGAATCCTCGGGTGCCCCCGCCAGCAAGGGGTATTACCGCCCCACGGACGACGGCCTCGAAATCTACCTCAACGACCTCACCCTGCCGGGCAAGGTACGCTACGGGTTTCCGGCGGTCCTCACCTTTAAGAAGGGGACCATTCACTCCATGGCCCGCAGGGACTCGGGCCAGGATCTCCCCATCCTGGAGCTGGAGCCCGAAGTGCTCATGCGCTACTTCGGCAAGGAGAGAGAAATCCGCCAGGTGGTGCCCATCGACGAGATCCCCGCAAGCCTCCAGCATGCGGTGATGGCAGCAGAAGACGCCCGGTTCTATACCCACTACGGCGTGGACCCCCGGGGCATCCTGCGGGCTGTCTACACCAACCTCAAGCACGGCTCCATTCGCCAGGGCGGGTCCACCCTGACCCAGCAGCTGGCCAAGAACTATTTTCTCACCCCGGAGCGCACCTTCACCCGCAAGCTCAACGAGCTCTTCATCTCCTTTGCCATCGAACTCAAGTACGACAAGGAGGAGATCCTCGGCATCTATCTGAACGAGATCTACTTCGGGCAGAAGGGCTCGGCCTCGGTAAACGGGGCAGGGGAGGCGGCACGGTTCTACTTCAACAAGCGGGTGCAGGATCTCTCCCTGGCTGAATCCGCCACCATCGCAGGGCTCATCAAGGGGCCCAACCTCTACTCCCCCTACAAGGACCTGGAGCGAAGCCGCAGGCGACGCAACGTGGTGCTCTCCTCCATGCAGAAAAACGGCTGGATCACCGAAGAGGAGCGCGACGCTGCCTCGGCCGAGCCCATCACCGTGGCAGGATACGAAGCCTACAGCCAGAAAGCACCGTACTTCCTCGACTACGTGTCGTCCCAGCTCCGTGAACTCTACCCGGCCACCAGCCTCACCAGCCTGGGTTTCTCCATTTACACCACCCTGGACACCCAGGTTCAGAAGGCGGCAGAGCGAGCCCTGAAGCGTGGCCTCGAACGTTTGGAAAACAACAACCCCAAGCTCCGGCGCAACGACCCCGCCAAGCGGCTCCAGGGCGCCGTGGTGGTGATCCAGCCCCGCACGGGCAACATCCTGGCCATGGTGGGCGGGCGCAATTACCGAATCAGCCAGTTCAACCGCGCCACCCGCGCCAGGCGACAGTCCGGGAGCTGCTTCAAGCCCGTGGTGGCCTCGGTGCTTCTGGACAAGTTCACACCTGCGGACCTGCTCTCCAACGAAAAAACCGACTACGAGGTGGACGGCAAGATCTGGACCCCGAAAAACTTCAGCGAAGAGCCGGAAAAACAGCTCTCCGTGCGGGATATGCTGCGCAAGTCCAGCAACCGGGCTGCCGTGGACATGCTGATGCGCGGCGGCCTGGAGCATGCAGTGGACAGGCTGGAGGCCTTTCACTTTTCCACCCCCGTGGCCCCCTGGCCCTCCATGGTACTGGGCGCCTCAGAGGTTGTCCCCATGGATCTGGCCCGGGCCTACGCCGTGTTCGCCTCAGACGGCATCCAGCCGTTTCCCCTGTCCCTCAAAGACGTGGTGGATGAAAGAGACGAGCTCCTGGTGGGCCGCCACATGCAGATCGACTCGAGCCTCTCCCCGGGGGAGGCCTTCCTCATCACCTCCATGCTGGAGGGAGCCGCCAAGAGCGGAACCGGGCGCTCCCTGGCGCGTTACGGCATCGATTTTCCCGTGGCTGCCAAGACCGGCACCACCAACAACTACCGGGACGCCTGGTTCGTGGGCTACACCCCCGATCTCCTGGCCTTGGTATGGGTGGGGTTTGACAACAACGACCCCATTTACGCCACCGGCGCCACCGCGGCCCTGCCCATCTGGGCGGAGCTGGTGTCGGCCCTTCCCGGGTACATTTCTGGCAACGGCTTTGTCCCGCCCCCGGACGTGGTGAAACTCAAGGTGTGCCGGGAGAGCGGCAAGCGGGCCGCCGGGCTCAAGTGCCCCGACGTTTATGAAGAATACTTCCTGGAGTCCAACACCCCGGACGAGACCTGCCCTATCCACGGCAAGGCCTCCCTGTGGGAGCGCATGGGCAGGGGAGTCAAAGGGCTTTTCAAGTGATCGCAAGGCGGGATAGGCCCACCGCACAAATCTTTAACCAACGCATGAAAGAGATGGTTCCATGTCATTGAATGCAAAGACGTTTTTTCTGGTATTTCTTCTTGCCGTTATCGGGTCCGGCTGTGCCACGCTTCCGGGAGGAACCCCGGACGGATCCCTGCCGGCACCGGAGCTCATTGCCCCGCCGGACAAGAGCCGGGGGTACAGCGATTCCCGGACCATGGCCTCCCACAGCCTCACGGCCAAGGGCTACGAGCGCCTGGAAAAAGGAGACGTGGATGGCGCCCTGAGGCTTCTGGAAAAGGCCGTGGGCATCAACCCGTCGGACGGGCCCGGCTACTACTATCTGGCCGAAGCCTGGATGGCAAAGGGGAACTACGGACAGGCCGAGCGGTTCAACAAGCTGGCGGAGATCTACCTGAGGCGGGATCGCTACTGGGCTGACCAGGCCAGGGACCAGAAGAGGCGCATCAACGAAAAACAATCGGGAGATCAGCCATCATGAAACTGAGGCCGTTGGGGAACACAGGCTGCCTTGTCTCGCCCATGGGGCTGGGCATGGCGGCACTGGGGCGGCCCGGGTACATCAACCTGGGCCATGGCGCAGACCTTGAGGGCCGCACCGACGTGGCGAACATGGAAGCCAACGCCCACGCCGTGCTGGACGCGGCCTGGGAGCACGGCATCCGGTATATGGACGCGGCGCGTTCCTACGGCAAGGCCGAACTCTTTTTGAGTTCCTGGCTTGCCACACGCAAGATCCCGTCAGGCGGCACCGCCGTGGGCTCCAAGTGGGGCTACCGCTACACCGCGGACTGGCAGGTCACCGCAGCCCACCACGAGATCAAGGAACACACCCTGGATCACTTCTCGTCCCAGTGGGAGGAGACGCAGGCCCTATTAGGCTCCCACCTCGACCTCTACCAGATCCACTCCGCCACCCTGGAGAGCGGGGTCCTCACCGACACCCGACTCCTGGCCCGCCTCTTTGAAGTCAAGCAGACACAAGGGGTGCTTATTGGGCTCTCCTTGAGCGGCCCCATGCAGGCCCAGACCCTTGAGGCGGCCCGTGCCGTCACCTTCGACGGCGTGCCCCTCTTCGACGCGGTGCAGGCCACCTGCAACCTCCTGGAGCCATCGGCCCAGACCGCCCTTGCCGAGGCAGCCGACGCGGGCATGGGGATCATCATCAAAGAGGCCCTTGCCAACGGCAGGCTCACCGGGCGCAACACCCATCCAGACTTTGCCCACACACGCGACGTGCTCACCGCCCAGGCTGAGCGCCTCTCCTGCACCATGGACGCCCTGGCCATGGCCTGGGTCCTCGCCAAACCGTGGGCCCACGTGGTCCTGAGCGGCGCATCCACCACCAAACACCTCGCCTCCAACCTCACCGCCCTTGACGTGGCCTGGGACGCAGAAGCCGAAGAAGCCCTTTCTTCCTTGGCCGAGTCCCCGGAGGCGTATTGGGCTTTTCGGAAAAGCCTGGCTTGGAATTGATTTTTTCCTGGGGGCGGCCTATGCGTCGCCCCTGACGGAATGCGGATCTCCGGCCCACCTCGAAAACCCATCTATATCGGCATCTTGAACGTTTTACGGTGCGCACGGCGCACCCTACAATTCACCGACCGGTTTCGCAGGCTGTGGGGTGCGGCCCCCGCAACGCCCGGCGTAACGCGGACCACCGGCCTACTTCAAAAGCCCATACATATCGATATCTTGACCGCTTTTCGGCACACACAGCACACCCGACAATTCACCGACCGGCTTCGCGGGCTGTAGGGTGCGGCCCCCGCACCGCCCGACGTAACGCGAACCACCGGCCTCTCTCAAAACCCGTTCCATATCAATACCTTGAACGCCTTTCGACACACACAGCACACCCAACAATTCACCGACCGGTTTCGCAGGCTGTAGGGTGCGGCCCCCGCACCGCCCGGCGTAACGCGAACCATTGACCTCTCTCAAAACCCATTCCATATCAACACCTTGAAAGCCTTTCGGCACACACACACCCGGCAATTCACCGATCGGCTTCGCAGGCTGTAGGGTGCGGCCCCCGCACCGCCCGACGTAACGCGAACCACCGGCATCTCTCAAAGCCCGATCCATATCAACATCTTGAGCGCCTTTCGACACACACAGCACACCCGACAATTCACCGACCAGTTTCGCGGGCTGTAGGGTGCGGCCCCCGCACCGCCCAGCGTAACGCGAACCACTGACCTCTCTCAAAACCCATTCCATATCAACATCTTGAAAGCCTTTCGACACACACAGCACACCCGACAATTCACCAACCAATCTCGCGGGTGGCACCGCCCGGCGTAACGCGCCCCATCGCCCCACCTCAAAAAACGTCAAAAAAAAATGCCGCAGCCCATTGCCCCTCATTTTCCAGGGCAACGCGCTGCGGCATATATTTTTTCAAGGCGGCCATGGGCCACCGGATGTTTCTTTTAAACCGGTTGCAGGGTGTCTGCTTCTTTTTTCTCCCGATGCCGCTTCACGGCCTGGTAGGCGGGGGGAACCAGCAGCAGGATGATGAGGACCCAGAGGGCCATGGCCTGGGGCCGGTTAAAGAAGATGCGGTAGTCCCCGTGGCCCATGATGAGGGCCTGGGCAAAGCCGCTCTCGGCGATGGGGCCGAGGATGAGGCCCAGGATGAGGGCGCCCAGGGAGAACCCGGTCTTGTGGAGCACCACGGCCACGATACCGCAGCCCAGGGCCACGTAGATATCGAAGATGCTGTTGTTCATGGCGTAGGAGCCCAGGACCGAGAAGAGACAGACCACGGGGATGAGAAGCCCGGTGGGGGTCAGGGAGATCCTGGCAAAGTGGGGTGCCATGAGCAGGCCCATGATCAGGAAGACCACGTTGGCCAGAAAGAGGGAGAGGATAAAGGCGTAGGTCATGACCCCGTACTTGGTGAACAGCTCCGGCCCGGGAATGAGACCGTGGACCAGCAACCCGCCCAAAAGGGCTGCGGCAACGCTGTTGCCGGGGATGCCCAGGGTGAGGGTGGGGATAAGGGAGCCGCCCACGCACCCGTTGTTGCCTGCCTCGGCAGCGGCGATGCCCTCGGGGTTGCCCTTGCCGAAGAGCTCTTTTTTCTCGGAGCGCTGGCGGGCCACGTTGTACGAGAGAAAGGCGGCGATGGTGGCCCCTTCGCCGGGGAGGATCCCCACGATGGTACCCACCAGGGAGCCGGTGCCGATGTATTTGCCCAGGCCTTTGGGCATGGGCTCTCTCTTGATCTTGGTGATGACGCTGGTATCGGCCACGATGCTCCCGGAGCCGGTGAGTTCCAGCATCTGGGAGATGGAGAAAAGGCCGATGAGGGCGGGCATGAAGGCGATGCCGTCGAAGAGGTCCGGGTTGTTCATGGTGTAGCGCAGCATCCCGGACATGGGATCGGTGCCCACCACGGCCAGGATCAGCCCGATGAGCCCGGAGATCAGCGCCTTGACCAGGCTGCTTTCATCGTCGGCCATGGAGACGATGCCCGCCAGGCCCACCAGGGCCAGCAGAAAATACTCAGGGGGCCCGAAGCTCAAGGCAAACTTGGCAAGGATGGGCGCCACAAGCAGCAGCACAAAGGCGGAAAAGGTTCCCCCCACAAAGCTTGAGATCACCGACACCTTCAGGGCAAGGCCCCCTTTGCCCTTCTGGGTCATGGGGTAGCCTTCCATGGCTGTGGCGACAGCCGCCGGGGTACCGGGTGTCCGCAGCAGGATGGCGGGGATGGAGCCGCCGTACATGGCACCGCAGTAGACCCCGCCCATGAGGAGCAGGCCCGTGAGGGGCTCCAGGGCAAAGGTGACGGGGATGAGAAGGGCCACGGCCATGGTGGCGGTGAGCCCGGGCATGCCTCCCACCAGCACCCCGGAAACGGTTCCGATGAAGACCGCCAGAAGGGAGTAGGGGTTTGTGAGGGCAGTTAACGATTCAACGATCATAAGTGATGTCCTTTGTAGGGCCTCCGTGTGATCCGGTCTGTGGTGTGTGTTGCAACCGGATCACACGTGGTGTGGAGGCCCGTCGTGCTTAGAACCAGAGTCTCTCGGGCAGGGGAACGGCCAGCAGCTTTTCAAACACCAGAAAGACGAACAGCAGGACCCCTGCGGTGGTCGCTCCGATGGTCAGCGGCTTTTTCGCCCCCTGGGTCACCATGGCCACGGGTAAGAAGATAAGGGATGCCAGGTAGAAGCCCAAAGGCTCCAGGAGCAAGGTGTAGGCCACCAGCTCCGCGAGAAGGCCCCAGAACCGAATCGGTGCTGCGGTAATATTCAGCTTCTCGCTGATCTCCTGCTCCCGTGACTTGAGCCACATCCCCACCTCCACGGCGCACAGTATCCCTAAGGAGACGGCAAGGAATCGAACATACATGGCCGTCGACCCCTGTACAGCCTCGGGGTAGGCGGCGGTGCTGCGGTAGAGCAGCATGGCCAGGAGCATGAAGCCCCCGAGAATGAGCAACTCAGCGACACGTTTTGTCATGTGTTATCACCATGGGTTCTTATCGTAGAAGGTCTGGGTTTCGGCCTGCAGGTCGGTGAGGTAAGAAAGGTAATCCACACCGTTCATGGGCAGCAGGAAGAAGACATCTTTGGTGCACTCGGCGATGAACTCTTCGTCCTGCTGCACCTTGGCCAGGAGATCGTCGAGCTTGGCCAGGATCTCTTTTTTCACACCGGCCGGAGCAACAAACCCGCGGGTGGCGGTCATGTTGACGGGGAAACCCTGCTCGGCGGCGGTCTTCACATCGGGGAGGATCTCGGAGCGGTTATCGTCAAGGATGGCGATGATGCGTGCGGTGCCTGCCTTGTGCTGGGCCTGGAGCTGGGAGAGGTTCATGACGCTGGCGTCCACGTGACCACCCAGGATCATGGCTTTCTGCTCGGTGGAGCCTTTGGTGGGCAGGAGGTTGAAGGTCACGCCGGTCTGGCGCTCCAGCTTCTTGGCGGCGATGAAGTCATCGGAGCCGATGCCGTTGACCGCGGTGGTGAGGGAGCGGGCCTTGGCTTCCTTGATGAAGGCGCCCATGTCCTTGATGGGGCTGTCCTTGGGAACCGCCACGATGAGCGGGTCCTGCATGACGTTGCCCATGACATGGAAGCTGTCCAGGGTGTAGCGGGCGCGCTTGGCAACCACGTGGGCCACCACCTGGGTGGTGAAGATCATGCCGATGGTGTGACCGTCTTTGCGTGCCTTGGCGATCTCTTCAAAGCCTTTCTGGCCGCCGGACCCGGGAACGTTTTTAATGACGAACTTGGCATCGGGCCAGTACTTCTTGGCCGCCTTGATAAAGAGGCGGGCACCGGTGTCCGTGGACCCTCCGGCTTTGGACGGCACGATGATCTTGATGGGCTTGGAGGGGTACTCCTTCGCAAAGGCGGTGGAAAGAGAGAGGGGCAGAGCAAGGCTCAACGCCAGGACGAGGGTCATCACTTTACGCATCAGGTTCTCCTAAGGTTGATGTTTCTTTATGGGGCAGATGGGTCTGCAAGGCACAAAAAAAGGGTCGAACGGTTCCCGCCGATCCTTCAAGGGGTGCCCTGCAGGGCGTCACCCGCCCGGGTGCCGGAGGCGTCATCCTCAACGCTCCGGGGTCATTCCTGGCATAATAAATAGCAAATGCCGTGCCAAAGTCGGTAAGGCCGAACCTGCCGTTGAAATGACTCGCTATCTTTTCAAGGGGGGAAAAGGGAAGAGGGAAGGGAATGGGTCAAAATCGACCCACAGGGTTCGGAATTGACCCATTGGCAGCGGTCCGGGGGCGAGAAACCCGCCCCCGGAAGACATCACTTCTGGATGCCGAATTTTTGCATGCGCAGGTAGAGCCGCTTTCGCGGGATGTCCAGGTCGTTGGCGGTGCGGGTCATGCTGCCGCCGTTTCGGGCAAGGGCTTCTTCGATGAGCTGTTTCTCATAGCGGTTCACCTGGTCGTCCAGCCCGGCTCCGCATGGGCCGTCGGGTGCGGGCGCATCCGGTTCGGCCGTGCCGGGATTCCGGGGCTCGGCCAGGTCCAGGGGCAGCCCCAGAACCAGCTGCTGAGCCACGTTGCGCAGCTCCCGGACGTTGCCGGGCCAGTCATAGGCTTCGAGGCGCTCCAGCACAGAAGAATCAAGGGACGGCGGGGCCGTGTGAAACCGCTCCGCCATCTTCATGAGGAACCACTGAAGGAGCAGCCGGGCATCGCCGGTGCGCTCCCGAAGCGGAGGGATGGGCACCCGGGCCACGTTGAGTCGGTAGAAGAGATCTTCACGGAAGGCCCCTTGGGTCACGGCGTCCCGCAGGTTCACCTTGGTGGCGGCGATGACTCGAAAGTCCACGGATATCAGGCGATCGCCCCCCACACGCTCGATGGTCCGCTCCTGCAGGGCCCTGAGCACCTTCACCTGAACGGACAGGGGCATGGACTCGATCTCGTCTAAGAAGAGGGTGCCGCCGTGGGCCTGCTCGATTTTGCCGATGCGCCGGGTGGAGGCGCTGGTAAAGGCCCCGCGCTCGTGCCCGAAAAGCTCGCTCTCCACCAGGTTGGGGGGAATGGCCCCGCAGTTTAAGGGGACGAACTTACCGGCTTTGCGGTTGCCCAGGTCGTGGAGGCAGTGGGCGGCAAGCTCCTTGCCCACGCCGGTCTCTCCAATGAGAAGGACATCCACGTCGATGAGGGAGAGGGATCCGATGGTGCGCCTGAGCCCCGAGGCCGCCTGGGACTCGCCGATGATGCGCGAGCCGATGTCCGCCTCCGACGCCAGGCGTTTTTTAAGGGAGCGGTTCTCCAGGCTAAGGCGCCGGGACTCCAGGGCCCGGTTGGCCACATCAATGAGGTACTCCGGGGGCACCGGCTTTTCGATGAAATCGTAGGCACCGGCCTTTATGGCGGAAAGGGCCATGGGCACATCGCCGTGGCCCGTCTGGATCACCACGGGAAGGTCCGGGGCCATGTCCCGGATGGCGGCAAGAAGCTCCAGCCCGTCCATGCCCGGCATTTTCACGTCGGTGATCACCACCCCCAGCCAGTCCGGGTCGATATGGGGAAGGACCTCTGCCGCCGAGGCAAAAGTCCTGACGGCGTACCCTTCCAGTTCAAAGGTCTGGCTGCTGGCGATGCGGATCTCCTCCTCATCGTCCACCAGGAAAATTTCACCTAAGGGAACTCTCATGATGCGTCTCTCTCTTCTGTTGTGTGTGCCTCAGGGGTCCCGTGGACCCCGGGCAGGGAAAGGGAAAACCGTGTGCCGCCCTCGTCGGGCGTGTGGGCCTTTAAGGTCCCATCGAAATCCTTGACGATATTGTAAGAGATGGAAAGGCCCAGCCCAAGTCCCTTACCCACCTCCTTGGTAGTGTAAAAAGGATCGAAGATGGAACCCATGGCGTCATCGGGAATGCCCGGCCCGCTGTCTGTCACGCTGATCACCACCTCCCGGCTGTTGCCGTCCACCCCTATCACAAGATGCCGACTCTCCTGGGGCATCTCCATCACCGCGTCCACGGCGTTGCTGATCAGGTTGATGAGCACCTGTTCCAGCCGGATCTCTTCGGCGCACACCCGCACGGAAAGGTCCGGGTCCGGAGAGGTCACGCAGATCCCCCCGGCCTTGATTTTTCCGGCAAAAAGGGAGAGGGCATGGTCGATGACCGGAACCACGGCCACCGGGGCTTTAGCCTCCGAAGGCCAGCGGGCAAAGGTCTTGAGATGGCTGATCATGGAGGCCATGCGCTCCACAAGATCCCCGATGCGGGACAGGTTTTCGGTGTGGGTCTCCATGCGGCCCCGCTCAAGGAGCAGCCGGGCGTTGTGCAGGTAGTAGCGTATGGCGGACAACGGCTGGTTGAGTTCGTGGGAGATACCGGCGGTGAGCTGCCCCAGGGCCGCCATCTTTCCGGCCTGCACCAGTTCGTTCTGGGCCTTGCGCCGCTCCTCGGCCGTCTCCTTGAACACCCGCAGGGCCTCGGCCATCTCCCCGATCTCGTCGTCCCCGGCCTCGGGCACCCCGTAATCCAGGTTCCCTGCAGCAACGGCGCGCATGCTTCGGCCCAGGGCATCGAGGCGCTTCACGATGCTGCCCCGCACATAGAACCAGAGCACCACGCCGGTAATGAACAGGCTGAACAGCACCATGACGATGAGCAGGCGCTGGGCCCGGTCCATGGTGTTGCGGATGCCTGCGGCGGCCCGGAACACATCGTGGCGGGTGTCGGCCACCAGGGTGTCGATGCGCTTCCTGAGGGACAGGACCAGGGCACGGTTGTCGGCCAGGATCTCCAGGCCCTCGGCCTCCTTGAGATGGATGCGTTTTTTGATGGCAAACAGGGCGTCCGGCCCTTCGGCCAGGGAAAAAATCTCCGTAAAGAGCTGACGCAGGGTCAGCATGCTGGAATCCGCGGGCAACTGAGCCAGGTTCACGCGGATAAAATCCATGGCATCAGCAGACAGAGACGACAGGTTGTCCACCTGGGCGTCCCCCTGGACGGTGGCGGCCTGGAGCATCAGGCTCACCAGCAGGATGCCGTTGGAACCGATCTTCTCCACGGTGTCCTTGGTGTGGCGGTTCTCCCGGAGCCTCAGGGCCGAGAACCGGGGGCCTTCCCGCAACGAGGCGCCGATCATCCGCTCGATCTCGGAGTCCAGGTTGTAGGCAAGGTCCTGGTTGAGGGGATCCAGCTCCCCCACAAGATCTGCGTAGAGCCAGCGAAGCCGCTCGGTCTGGCGCACAAGGAGGGCCTCCTCCTCCAGGCGACCGGAGACAGCGCCCTGCAGAGCGGCCAGGTTATCGGTTAGATCGGTAAGGAGCCCCTGGATCTCGCCCCGGATCGTGGGGGAGGTGATGCCCAGGGCATTGATATGGCGGTTTACAGAGGCCACGAGTTCGTCAAGATCGGCCTGGACGGTGTTGCGGGTGGTCTCGTCCGGTGCGGAGAGAAGAAGAGGGGCCATGGCCATGATCTCTCCGCCCACGCCCTCCAGTTCGGCCACCTGCACCAGCTCCGGGAGGTGCTCCTCGGCAAAGCCGTTGAGGATGGTGGTGGACCGGTTAAACACCAGGAGGGCCGTAACCGCGGCCATCACCGTAATGGCCGCTGAAATGCCGAAGGCGATGAGAAGCCGGGACCAGATCCCGTAACGCACGGGGAACAACATCACACCCCTTATTTTCATGGCCTGCTCCTGATGAGTTCGGACTCCGCCTTTGTGAGAATGGCCCGGGCGCGGTCCAGGCGCTTTGAGAGAAAGGCGTCCCAGCGATCTGTCTCGGCGCGCTCCATCTCCGTGGGGGCGGTCCCCCGGGCGGCGTGGGCAAACTGGGCCGCAAAATCATGGTTCCTGCTCTGGGCGTCGGAGACCGGCACCTCACAGAGCAGGCTCGCCAGCTCCTCTTTCATGGGAAGGCCTTCCTCTGCATCCCATCGGCGCTCCAGGGCAAGGTAGCGTTTCCACAGGGAGCGGCGCTCCGTGAGCCGGTAGGTGATCATCCGGTCAAAGAGTCGGTTCACCAGGTGGTAGCGGCACCGGGAGAGGTCCGCGTCGTAGGGCTTGGCCTGGTTGCTTCGGATAAGGGTCAGCAGCTCGGGGGCCTCACCGGTGGAGCGGTCGTGGACCTCCCGGGAGACAGGCAAGCGGCAGACCGTGGGCTGCCGGAGGATCTCCTGGCCTTCGGGGGAGAGGATAAAATCGATGAAAAGATCGGCTTCTTTCGGATTGCATCCGCCGGTGAGCATGCCGATGCCTGCGGGCACGAGAAACACCGGGGTGCCGTAGCGAAACCTGAGCTCCCTGCGGGACTGGCCCAGAAAATCGATGCCGAGGCCCACGCCGAAGCGCTCGTTGATCAGCCCTTCAGGCACGCTGAAGCTCCGGGCAGAGACGGTGCGCAGGTTTCCGGCCATGCGCAGCAGCATGGCCCAGCCCTTCTCCCACCCCAGCTCCTGGAGAAGGCTCTCCACAATAAGATGGGTGGTGCCCGAGCGTGACGGCGTGGACATGGCAAGGTGCCCGTAATACACGGGGGCTGCCAGATCTTCCCAGTGTTTGGGTACGGGGATGCCTTCCCGCCTTAAATAGGCGGGGTTCCACATCCAGCCCACGCCGGAGAGGGCAAAGCCCATGACATAGCCGTCCGGGTCGTCGATGGGGATGCCGTCAATGGAAAGGGCGGGGTGACGCCTGCCCCCGGGCACGGGCTGAAGGCGCCCCTCGGCCTTGAGGATGGCAAAAGCGTCCGTGGACGAAGACCAGAACACATCGAACCGGTGGGGGTTGTCCCTACGGATATCCACCAGGGCGGAGGTGGTCTTCTTGTTGCGGGTCATCACCTGGATGTCCGGGTATTTTTTTGAAAAGGCAGCGATAAAAGGCGCGTAGAACTCCGGGGGAAAGGAGGTGATGATATCAAGGTAGCGCTTCGGCGCCTCGGCAGCCGAGGCGTTGGCGGCAAAACACAGGATCACGGCGCAGAGAAGCGCACGCGCCGCGCAAAACCGCCGCATGATGGATGGGTGGACCACACCGCAACCGGATTCAGGAGATGAACAACCGGAACAAGGCATCAACGCTTCCCTTCTAACCCTAAATAATCGTGAAATATCCGGGCTAACTGAATAATCCATAACACGCGCCGAAAAATCGCGCTGCAAAGGCCCGGACCCACCCAAAGGTACCCGGATAAGGTGCCGTCACCCTTGGACATACAAAAAAACCCGGTCTTCACACCAAACAAAACCGATTCGTAACACGCAGGTCCCGGGAAAACAAGTTTATCCCGCCCCTGGCGGCCCTTCAGGGTGCCCTGTTTCATGGCGTCCTTAACTATTGCCCCCGGTGTTCCGATAGAAAGAACATAGCCCTTATATATCAGGAGTGGAATGCCTCCATATTCAAGGCAGCACAAGAGCACGATAACCGAAACAACGGAGACATGCATGAATTTGACCATCCGCAAGAAGATTATCGCCTCGTTCATGGGAGCTGTGATGTTCCCCCTGCTTATCATCGTCGTGATCATGGGGGTCTCCCTCAGCAGGCACGCCATCCGGTCCTATCACGCCAACAGCACAAAGCTCCTCCACCGCATTTCAGACCACTACGCATCCTTTCTCACCGAAGCCAAAGCCAACACACACATGCTGTCTGAGTCCCCGTTAAAAGAAGCGATCCATCCGGGCATGACGACCTATCTGAACAACACCGAGCCCGTGGAGGTGGACTACCTCCGGGCCGGAGAGCCCGATGCGGCATTTTACAAGCTGGCCAGGCTCATCCATGAAACCCACCCGAACTATATCGAGGTCTACCTTGCCACGAAGGACGGCGCCTTCATCACCTCCATCGACATTGCCATGGCCGCCGGGTATGACCCCAGGGTGCGTCCCTGGTACAAGGCACAGGCAGCCCAGCCCTCAACAGATTTAGTGTCCGAGGCCTTTCTCTCGTCAAACGGCGAAACCGTGGTGGCCATCACCTCGGCCATCAGGCGGGAAGGCGAGGTGGTGGGGGTCTCCTCCATCGAATGCTCATTAAAAGTGCTGACAAAACTCATCAATGACATCAAAATAGGAGAGACCGGGTATTTGATGCTGGTCCAGCCCAACGGGGTGATCCTTGCCAACGCCAACGATCCGGTCACCAACTTCAAGAAACTGTCCGAGCTTGGTTCACCGGGGTTTGCCACCCTTGGGACCATGGCCGAAGGCAACGCAGAGATCGCCGTGGGAGACACGGACTACCGGGCCGTGGTGCACACCATCCCCGGGGTCGGCTGGAAGGTGATCTCCATGATCGAAAACCGGGAAGTCATGGACACCACCTACGGCCTCATCAAGGTGATCGCCGGGGTCGCCGCCTTCATGTTCCTGGTCTTCTGCATCCTCGGCACCCTCATCGCCAACAGCATCGTCACCCCCATTCACCATGCCCGTGAGATGCTCAAAGACATTGCCGAAGGCGAGGGGGATCTGACCCGACGCCTCGACACCGGCACCCAAAATGAAATCGGCAGGCTCTCCAGGTGGTTCAACACCTTTGTAGGCAACCTGCAGAAGATCGTCACCGGGCTGGTCCGGAATTCACAGACCCTTGAAGGCGTCTCCCGGGGGCTCACGGAATCCGCCGAGGTGATGAACCAGACCATGTCCGCCACGGCCCAGCGCATCGACCGCATCGACGGCGAGGCCTCCGAGATCTCGTCCAACATGAACTCCATTGCCTCGGCCATGGAGCAGACCGCCACCAACACCAACATGGTGGCAAGTGCCGCCGAGGAGATGACCGCCACCATCAACGAGATTGCAGCCAACTCGGAAAAAGCCCGCCACACCTCCACCGAGGCCGTGGCCGAAGCACAGCAGACCTCTGAACAGATGGACGCCCTGGGCCAGGCAGCCGAGGCCATCGGCAAGGTCACCCAGACCATCACCGAGATCTCGGAGCAGACCAACCTGCTGGCCCTGAACGCCACCATCGAAGCGGCCAGGGCAGGGGACGCGGGCAAGGGCTTTGCCGTTGTTGCCAACGAAATTAAAGAGCTGGCAGGCCAGACAGCCAGGGCCACCCAGGACATCAAGGAGCAGATCGGCGGGGTCCAGGCCACCACCCACGCCACGGCCAGGGGCATCACCAACGTGGTGGGCTCCATCAACCACGTCCATGAGATCATCAACTCCATTGCAACGGCCGTGGAAGAGCAGTCCGCAGCCACCAAGGAGATTGCCGGAAACGTGGTCCAGGCCTCAGTGGGGCTCCGGGAGATCAATGAAAACCTGGCCCAGAGTTCGGACATCGTCTCCCACATGTCCGCTGGGATATCCGAGGTAAACGGGGCCGTTGCCCTGGCCTCACAGCACGCCGACGAGGTGGTCGGCCATGTGGACAGCCTGAACCGTGAGGTGGCCACCATCAACACGGTAACGGGCGCGTTCCGGGTTTGACCCCATCGCTTTTTCCGTTACGCATCCGGGCTGAGTCCCGGGGTGCTCCGTTCGCCCCGGGCTCCATTGCCATGCCGCGCCCCTTTGTAAAGGAGGACCATGCCACGCATCTCCGTCATCGTTCCCGTGCTGCGGGAACCCCACATCAAGGTGTTTCTGGACCGGCTTCGAGCCCGGTTCGGAGACGCCGTCCATGAGGTGGTTGTGGTGGACGGCGATCCCGGCGGGGAAAGCATTGCCACCCTTGAGGGCACCCCTGCCGTCACCCTGACGGCAGGCGGTGGCAGGGGGCCGCAGCTCAACGCAGGGGCCAGGGTAGCCACGGGAGAGATCCTTGTGTTTCTCCACGCCGACACCCGGCTCCCGGACCGGGCCTTTAACCGCATCCGGGAGACCCTTTCCACCGGGCGCTATGTGGCCGGGGCCTTTACCCTGCGCTTTTCCGGGGACAAAAAAGCGTTTGCCCTGATTTCCCGGGCAGCGGGCCTGCGGTGCCGCCTCACGGGCATTCCCTACGGGGACCAGGCCATCTTCATGCACCGGGCCGACTTTTTCCGCCTGGGCGGGTTCCGGGAGATCCCCGTCATGGAAGACATCGAGCTGATGCGCCGCCTGCGGAAAAAAAAGGAGCGGGTCTGCATCCTGCCCGAGGCGGTGACCACCTCGCCCCGTCGCTGGGAAAAAGAGGGGGTGATCTACTCGCTGGTGCGGACCTGGCTGCTGGCCACTTTGTTTGTCTGCGGCGTCCCGGCCGAACGCCTTGGAAAGCACTATCGGCCCCACGCGCCCTGATTCACAAGAGAGCAGGGGAGACCAAGCAAAAAAGGCCCTGCATGATAACCATGCAGGGCCTTGATATTTTTTAAGTGGCGCGCTCGGCAGGATTCGAACCTGCGACCACCTGATTCGTAGTCAGGTACTCTATCCAGCTGAGCTACGAGCGCGCAAATGGGTTTTTCCGGTTTAAGATAAAAATGGCGCGCTTGGCAGGATTCGAACCTGCGACCACCTGATTCGTAGTCAGGTACTCTATCCAGCTGAGCTACAAGCGCACAAATGGGATTCAAAGGAGATAAAGTGGCTTCGCAGGGGCCGTCCCTTTGAAATGGCGCGCTCGGCAGGATTCGAACCTGCGACCACCTGATTCGTAGTCAGGTACTCTATCCAGCTGAGCTACGAGCGCACATAAAAACCGAAAAATATCTGCGGGATGCGAAACCCGCAAACAGGTAACTTTGAAATGGCGCGCTTGGCAGGATTCGAACCTGCGACCACCTGATTCGTAGTCAGGTACTCTATCCAGCTGAGCTACAAGCGCACAAGGGGACCAAAGAAAAAGCTTTGCGGTTGCGTTCGCAAAGCCCGTCTCTTTGAAGTGGCGCGCTCGGCAGGATTCGAACCTGCGACCACCTGATTCGTAGTCAGGTACTCTATCCAGCTGAGCTACGAGCGCGTCTCAAAGTTGGCTTTCTTTTAATCCAAAGCGCGTCGGCTTGTCAACGTGAAAGTTCCACTTTTTTGACGTCCAAAAACCGCGAAACATGCGTATGACAAGGGTTGAGCATGATATCAACCCCATAGCCCTCCCGATTTTTTTGACACAGGTTCCCTTTGGAGTGGTCCAGCCCCCCAAATCGGAAACATCGGCCCCGGCCAAGAAAGAAGGTGCACCCGTTGGCCCGATGGGGTATAGAGAGGCTTTTCATTCATTCACGGCGCCCGCGGGCGCATTTTTTCCACCAGACATCCGGGTGCCTGTCGGCGTTCGGGGACGGCTCCATGAAAAACGATACCTATTATATGGATATGGCCATTGAAGAGGCCAAAAAAGCTGGACAAAAAGGAGAGGTTCCTATAGGTTGCGTGATTGTGGCAGAAACCGGAGAAGTGATCTCTGCCGCCCATAACCTGACGATTTCCCTGTCGGACCCCACGGCCCATGCGGAAATCCTCGCCATACGGAAAGCCTCGAAAGAACTGAACAATTACAGGCTTCCCGGAATGAGCTTGTACGCCACCATCGAGCCCTGCATCATGTGCATGGGGGCCATTGTCCATGCGCGTTTTTCCCGCGTTGTCTTCGGGGCATGTGACGAAAAGTGGGGGGGAGCCGGTTCCCTGTACAACCTGGCCGACGACAGTCGGTTGAATCATTCCCTTGACGTTATCCCTTCGGTCTGTGCCGATGCCTGCCGCACGCTTATGCAGGATTTTTTCCGGCTCAGGCGCAGGGAACAGAAGGCGCGCAAAAAAAGCGCCCTTCAGCAAAACACGTAAGCATGGCACGTGAAGCGCGCCGGGCATCGTCCTCCATGTCATGCCAGGCAGTCGCTCACCGCCCATCAGTTATATATACGCTGGCATGGCGGGGGAGGCGTCCACCCTCCGCTTGTACCATCAAATGAAACGCATGGACGCATCAACTTTAATTTGCACACATGTCAAGGAGCATCTTGTGGGTAACTATGTGATTGTCGGAACACAGTGGGGTGATGAAGGAAAAGGGAAGATCGTAGACCTCCTTTCCGAACACGCCGATTACGTTGTCAGATTCCAGGGTGGGAACAATGCGGGACACACCATGGTTGTTGACGGAGAAAAATTCATCAGCCATCTCGTTCCCTCCGGCATCCTTCAGAAAAAGAAATGCTTCATCGGAAACGGAGTGGTCGTAGACCCCGAAGTGCTCCTCGAAGAGATCGCCTACTTGGGGGGCAAAGGGGTTGACGTCAGCCCCGAATATCTGCGCCTCTCCGATCGGGCCCAGGTGATCATGCCCTACCACAAGCGCATCGACCACGCCCGGGAGATCAAAAAAGGCGACGGCAAGATCGGCACCACCGGTCGCGGCATCGGCCCCTGCTACGAGGACAAGGCCTCCCGTGTGGGCATCCGCTTTCTGGATTTCCTCAACGCCGACGTTCTCCGCGCCAAGGTCACCGAAGCCCTGGAGGAGAAGAACTTCCTCCTGACCAACTACTTTGGCGAAGAGCCCGAAGATGTGGAAGCCACCATCGCCCACTGCCTCAAGCTGGCCGAGGAGCTGAAGCCCTACATCACCGACACCTCCGTTGAAATCAACACCGGCATGGACAAGGGCCAGCACGTGGTCTTCGAAGGTGCCCAGGGCACCCATCTCGACATCGACCACGGCACCTACCCCTTTGTCACTTCCTCCAACACCGTCTCCGGCAACGCCTGCGGCGGCGCCGGCGTTGGCCCGGGTAAAATCACCGGTGTCCTGGGGATCGTCAAGGCCTACACCACCCGTGTGGGTGCCGGTCCGTTCCCCTCCGAGCTGTTTGACGAGGTGGGCTCCTACATGCAGGAGAAGGGCGCAGAGTTCGGCGCCACCACCGGTCGTCGCCGTCGCTGCGGCTGGTTCGACATGGTGGTCCTGAGAAACGCCGTCCGCCTGAACGGCCTCACCGGCCTGGTCATCACCAAGCTTGACGTCCTCGGGGGACTTAAGGAGCTGAAGCTCTGCACCGGGTACGAATACAAGGGCGAAGTGATCACCGATTTCCCCGCCGACCTTGATGCCCTGGACAACTGCACCCAGGTCTGCGAGACCCTTCCCGGCTGGGACGAGGACATCTCCGGCGTGCGTTCCTACGACGATCTCCCTGAGAATGCCAAGGCTTATCTCAAGCGCATCGAAGAGCTGGCCGGAACCCCCGTGGATGTTGTTTCCGTGGGCCCCGGCCGTGAGGAAACCATCGTTCTAAAAAAACACTTCTGATCCCTTTTTTGGGTTTGACATTTGGCACGCGTTTCGGTAGAAGTGTGTCCGTAAAACAAACGGGATGTGGCTCAGTCTGGTAGAGCACTGCGTTCGGGACGCAGGGGTCGGAGGTTCGAATCCTCTCATCCCGACCAAAAAAGATATAAAAGGGGACATCGTTTAAATACGATGTCCCCTTTTTTTATTCCCCCGTCGCAAGCCCAACAAATAAAGCGTCAAAACCGCCAGCCACTCCCTTCAGCTATAATCCTCCCCCACAGCCAAAGCCCCTCAAATGAGCCCCACGGCTTTCAGAAACAGTGAACTCACCCCGCAACACCGCCATGATTGCCACAGCCTCAAAAAACGCATTTTTTGGCCCATCCGCAAACAGAGGAGGGGACGCGTGCCACGGTTGATTTCGTATTGAGCACAGCTGCTATTTTCCAAGAAAGGCAAGAGAGAAGACACGGCCCCGTAAAACCAACGCAGGCCAAGAGAAAGGGTAGGGTGCGGCTCCCGCACCAGTCAGCGTCCCAAAAGCCGCTCCAGCATCCTTGCAAAGCAAATCGCGACGAACACCAAAAAGCAAAGGGTAAGGGCACTCCACACGCAAAACGATGCCCCCATGGAAGGACGGCCACGCCGGACATATGGCATGTTCCGATACCACACAAGGGAACAAAAAAAGACGACCGCGATCTGTGGCATCAAAAAAGCATGACAACATGCGAAATGAATTGCTCTCAAGGTGAGCATCAGCTAAAGCTAATTATCGAACATTGTAGCAAAGATTTGGCTCTTGCCGTTTTATTGCGCCCCTCACCCTGAATGAAAAGGCCTACGATGAAATTGAGACTCAGAGCATTTAGCCTGCTAATTTTATGGTTTTTCGCACCGGTTATGGCATCAGCGGCTCCGGAAACAACCGCAGAGTATCAAAAAATGATCACAGAATGGTCCGAGGACATTTCAAAGGGGCGCAACCTTTCGTGTGCCTACTATCAACGTGGGCTCGCTTACCTGAAGCACCAGGAATTTAAGAAGGCAATTGGGGACTTCCAGAACGCTCGTCAACGAGAACCCATCATCTGCCATAATAAAAAGGGCGCATACGGAATAAATGTAGGTAATACTCATTACCTTGAGGGAATATGCTGGTATGAGCTCAATACGTTCGATCAAGCTATTTCCCGTTTTGATAACGCAGTGGCAACAGATGGGTACATCGTGTCCAGAACCCTCTACTATCTCATGGGAAAGTCATACGGGTATCAATCAAAATTTAAGGACGCCATTTCAGCGTATGATAAGGCCATCGCCCTCGACCCGAAATACGCTGAGGCCTATCACGCAAGGGGTCTGATGTACGGCCGTCTGGGGCTCAAAGACAAGAAGAGGCAAGACAAATCCTACGCACGATATCTTGATCCTGATTTGACATCGGAAAGAGACTGGGCCATTGTTTCGGGGCTGGCATTCGCCTTCGGTGTATTTTTGATTCTCTTTCTGTTACTTCGAACCATATCCAACATGCTTTTTAAGGTGCCGGAACCCGTACTGCTTAAAGGACGCCCCAGCTATCCAGCGAGCCTTCTTTTCATTACCACACTGTCTTCCATGCTCTACTTTTCGTGGCTCGGCTACCTTTCGCCGGCAGCGAAGGCGCATGTACCGGATCCCCAGGCCTATCCTGGCAGCCACGTCTTTTTGGCCCTCTCTTTGGCGGCGGGTGTCGGATATATACACCTCATCATGAAACAATTCGCGCTGACCAAGACCAGCCTTTATGTACGCTCCATGCTTGGGTTTGGAAGGGTAAGGCGGATTAAACTGTCCCAAATCCGGGATATCAACACAGTAATGGCCCCTCAATGTCCAGACTTTATACAATTGGATCTAAAAACCGGAAAAAAGCATCGAATCCAATACCTTCATGATGTGCATGGGCTTGTTGACCGGATAAAGCCATTGCTTCAAGCAAGCGATACAGCCCAGGTTGGCCATTGACAATTGAGACGCCTTTTTTTGAAGGGCCGTTTTATCTTTAGCAAAATCATATGCCTGATCCCGGACTGAAAGAGGGGGGATGTCAATTATCAAGACTCGACCAATTTCCCCAGTAGACCGTTCAAACAGAAAACGCTCGAAAAAAATGCGCACGTCACCTTCGGCAGACAGGCCGAGGAGAAAGCCCCTCTCAAGCGCGCCTGAAAAGGGAGATACCGCCGTATAACTGAGAGGTGGGACGGGGCTGCGGGGCAGCCCCGGTCTTTAGGGTATTGCCTCCCTATGGGTGGAAGCCTGGGCTTATTGGTTCTTCACGCAGGTTACTCCGTTGCCAAAAATCCTTCATGGAAGGTGACCATACCCCGGGGCACGGTGTCGGCAAGGGGCATGGCCATGAACACGTCCGGGGGGACACCTTCAACGATAAGATCCGAAGGATTTCGGAACCCGTGTTTTTTGTAGTATCCCGGATCACCCACCAGCACGCAGCCTTTGGCACCCATAGCCTTGAGCCGCTTGACGCCTTCCCGAATGAGAGCACCCCCGATCCCCTGTCTCTGGTGCCCGGGGAGTACGGAGATGGGTCCGAGGCCGAACCAGGCTTCGGTGCCATCGGAAATGGTGACAGGGGAGAATGCCACGTGGCCCACCACCTGGCCTTCGGTCTCCGCCACAAGGGAAAGGGTCAAAGCGCCTGCCTTTCGAAGGGCATGGAGGATGTAGTGTTCTGTCTGGTTGCTTACCTTGAGATGCATGAAGGCCGCCACCGTCACGCATGTGATGGCAACGATATCATCCGGGGTTTCTTCACGCAGGGCCAGGCCTGTATTCGATGATATGAATTGAGGACCGGCTTCTTCTCCGAACAGGGATGTTTGTTTTGCCTGTAAAGGCCTGGTGTCGTTTTTCATGTGATATCCAATTGTTCTGGCGGCTCACCCACGGCGCATGATAGGCGCAGGGGAATCGCGGTGAAACGTAATGTGCTCTGTGCTTCTTGGTGTTTGGATATCGTTGCCGGAACGGCAGGTGCACTTGGTGCGGGGAATGAAGATGGGGAAGTGTGTTATGTGACGCTTAAGCAAAGCGCCCGACAATACAGCATGGCGGACGGGGAATCACCCCGGGCCGAAAGGACCCTGGCTTCATTCGCTACCGAAGGGCAACGGACCAAACAAGCTCTCGTGCGATGGTATTCATAAGTAACATTTACTCCTTTCTGGCAATGCCGACGTTCATGGTTAACAGGGAAAGACAGGGGATAGAATTACGCCTTGAGATAAAAAATGTCAAGGCGTTGATGATGTTTTTATGAGGCTTTTTGGACCGATGCCGGTGATTTAAGGTTCATCAGGGAGTCGATATTTTTCTATCTATGTCAATGCATATGTGAATTTTCAGGCGAATCCAAAAAATCGTTGCGGTTGCCAGAGGCACACGCCAAATCAATTTGTCAAAGCTATCTGGCTATGGCGCACTTTTTAAAAAAGTGGCACAATTTGAATGAAGTATGGCGCGGTGTGCTATTTATGGCATCGCCCTGTTCCCCTATGATTGATCCAAAAAGCAGCACGCCTGACACAGGCGCAACTCAAAGTACATACAGGGAGATAATCATGGGAAATACAGCATTGATTACCGGCGCATCGAGCGGTATTGGAACCGAGCTGGCACGATATCATGCATCAAAAGGCGGCGACGTCGTCCTGGTTGCACGACGAGAAAACAAACTCAACGACCTCAAGGCGGAGCTGGAGAGAACCTGCGGCATCACTGCCACGGTAATCGCTGCCGACCTGGCCGAACCGGACGCAGCAGAAAAAATCTTTGCCGCCACCGAAGCAGCCGGCCTTGTCATTGATGTTCTTATCAACAACGCCGGGTTCGGCGGGCATGGAAAATTCCACGAGCGGAATCTTACAAAGGACCAGGCCATGATGCAGGTCAACATGGTCTCCCTGGTGAATCTGACCCACCTCTACCTCCAGGGCATGGTGAAACGAAACAGGGGGAACATCCTCCATGTGGCCTCAACAGCCGGATTCATGCCGGGACCGCTGCAGGCGGTCTATTACGCCACGAAATCCTTTGTGGTCTCCTTCTCCCAGGCCATTGCCGAGGAGCTCGACGGGACCGGAGTCACCTCAACAGCCCTCTGTCCCGGCGCTGTTGCCACCGACTTTGTCAAGGCAGGCGATCTTGACGGCCTCGATATCTGGGACAAGGCCCCCACCCCTGATACCGTTGCCAAGTGTGGCTACGACGCAATGGAGAAGGGCGAGCTCATCAAAATCAATGAAGCGGGCCTGAACTTCACCCTCAACTGGATTATCCCCTTCCTGCCGAGGAAACTGGTGCTGAAAATTTCCCGGAAGGCCATGGAAAAAAAATGAGCGTAACGATGGTTCGGGATGCCTCAGGCGGCCAGGTGGAGGCTCTTGGAAACCTGATGCCGAGTACCTGAACGCTGTCATCATCAGAACGGTTTTGAATCACCCCAGGGTTGGTTAGTCACAGGCGCAGCCCGTAAGCAAATGCGCAGGGGCTGCGTCACGGAGGAAAAAAAAATGAAAAAAGCATCCCGATTTGTTGTGCAGCGCGGCTGGAAAATCATGCTTGCGGACATGGGGCTCAACACGGCCCATGTGCTTGCCTTGGCGGGCTTGCCCGCGGATCTTTTTTCGCGGAAGGATGCTGCATTGAGCCCGGCTGATTATTTCAGGCTCTGGGAGGGGCTGGAACAAATAGCCGGGAACGAGGAGCTCCCGTTGATGGTGGGGCGGGCCATTTCGGTGGAGTCCTTTGATCCCGCGATCTTCGCAAGCCTTTGCAGCCCGGACATGAACACGGCCCTGCAGCGGCTGGCCAGGTTCAAGCCCCTTATCGGCCCCATGACCATGGACGTGAAGATTGGAAGAGAGGTGACCTGTGCCACCCTGGATTGCTATGGCTACACCCACCGTATACCGCGATCCCTTGGAGCTGCAGAACTGGTGTTTTTCACACAGCTGATTCGCCTTGCAACGCGGGAACGGATTGTTCCCACTGTTTTGGAGTTACCTGAGCTTCCGGGCAACAGCGCCCCCTACACCGAGTATTTCGAGAATCCGATCCGGCGAGGCAAAGCGATCCGCATCGGGTTTTCTGCGACCGATGCGGGCCGTCCCTTTCTCACGGAAGATGCTTCCATGTGGAATTTTTTCGAGACGGAGCTGAAACAGAGGCTTTCCGACCTGGAGGCCGAAACAACCTTCAGCCAGCGGGTGAAGAGCGCCCTGCTCGAAATGCTCCCCAGCGGCGAAAGCACCATTGAAGAGGCAGCTCGAAGGCTGGCGGTGAGCAAACGCACCCTGCAGAGGCAGTTGAGCCGGGAGTCTTCGAGTTATCAGGAGGTCTTGAACATCACGCGGGAAGCCCTGGCCAAGCATTACCTCTCCCGCTCTGCCATTTCTCCGCCCGAAATATCCTTCCTGCTGGGCTACCAGGACAGCAATTCGTTTTTGCGGGCTTTCAAAGGCTGGACAGGGGCAACGCCGGGTGAGTACCGAAATGAGCACTTCCAAGCCGATCAATTGCATTGATTTCGAGGTTGGGGCTGCCAAGGCTCACCTCGGGGCGGGCTGTTGTCGATGAACCGGTTGGTGCAACCCCAGGTACGCATAAAGCAATGGGTTGCCGATGGCCTGAGACTCATCCCTCCAAGACGAGAAATTGGTGATGTATAAGGCGTATTATCATCAGCATAAAGACTTGAACTGAACCGGACTCAGGCGATCCACACTTCAGATGCACACCCGAATTCAGGGGCATTTCTATCCCCAGACTTCTTTCATAACCCTCATCCAGTTTCCAACCATAATTTTACGGATCTCATCCTCTGAATAGCCGTGCTTCATCATGGAAGAAGGGGTCGCGTCTTGATATTGGACATTATGACTAATCCCTTCCGGTTTAGCACTATATGCCACAGCAGGCCCCATTATCTGGTTTGTGGGGCTCTTGTCCTATAACCAGATCGGCCTCAAGCCACCGACTAATTAACCGAATGAGTAGGGGTTGTGTCAAATGTCAAGACGCGCCCCCTTTCCACATGATCATTAATCCAGATCAAGATAATGGTTGTCAAGTGTGTAGGTCTGGCCCCTTTCCATTCGAAGTTTTCACGCATTGACAGCACTGATAAGTTCTGCTTTAAAGTCAACTGAAGTTATAAAGTGCTTCACTAATCCTGCATCACAAAGAAGAAGGCCTTTTGAAAATCTACCCGATGATCTCGCAATGTAGAGATACACATTGCATAGATTGACGCTTCGAGATGTGTGTGTGGTATCGAAACTCTATGTAAATAATTGGTTGGTGCGGGCACCGTCTTTGCTCGGGCAGTCTTTCCAACGGTTAAATCGAACAGCTTTTTATTACAGACGTTTCTGTGCTTAGAGGCTGTCCATTAACTATTCGGTGGGTGGCAAATATTATCAGTAAAGACGTGGTGTAGTTTTAAATATAGAAACGTGACGAAATTTAGTTCATGTTCACTTTGGGCAGATATCAATGTGCAGCTCAGTGAGGAAGAACAGCATGAAACTGATTTTGCTGACATGTTCTATAGACGGAAACAGTACCATGGCTATGAAATCAAGGTTGGTTTTAAGTATACATGCTGAAAGTTTAACCTGTAGGGATCGGTCTTTCGCCGTTACAGGCAACTGATGGCCAGTGGTGCGACTTTAATTTCAATTTAAGAGGTCGTAATAATTGGATAAATTTATAGAGTGGATGATTAACAACAAGGAATGGCTTTTTTCCGGAGCTGGCTTCGTATTACTCACATGGATTAGTCGTGTTATCTATGTACGAAGACAAGCTGTTACATCTCAGAAAATACGATCTGGCAATAACTCAACAAACATTCAAGCTGGCCGGGATATACAATTTTATAGCGAGTCAAAACACGATAATGTTGAATAATAATCATAATCAATCTATTTCGTCAGGTGATGGTTCTTTCAACTTGTTAGCAGGAGGGGATATAACTTACGTCACAACAGTCTTTCCAACAGATCTTGTTGATAAAAAAATTAATGAGGAACTATCCATTCTCCGTATGTCACGATTTTTTAGTGAGTTTGACCTATCCAGTGCAGCACACATGCTTACAAAGCGACTTATTGAAGGGGACCTATCCACGGGTACAGATACGGTAAGGAGCTTGGCACTGGCATGGTGTGCACGATTGCTGTCTCGAACTGATGAGCTAGGCAAAGTCGAAGGCTACTTGGAACTCGCAAAAAGCTTGGGGGCTTGCCCTGAAATTGAGATCACAGACGCTTTTATTTCTTCGCAGGAGGGCGACAAAAGTGCTGCTCTGAGTAAGTTGGCAGGAATTAATTCGCCTGTTTCAAACTCGGCAGCATTTATTATTGTGGCTCACCATGAAGGTGGTGAGGAGGCACTTGGCTGGCTTGCAAAGGTTGGGATTGAAGCTAATGATCTGGACGCTGACGGTAAATATTATCTTCTGCACCAGCAACTTGAGGTCGGTCTTTGGTCAATGGCAACAGGGACTCTTGATAAGTTGAATGATCAAGACTTTGAGAATGCGCCGATTCTTCATCACATATCAGCGATAACTCGTCTCATGAGCACAGTGCCGATTGAACTTCGTGTTTCTATTCTAAACCAGTTGCCTTTTGGAGCTGCTGATTTTCCTCTCGCATCAGACGCAACTTCGATGGAGGCACGGCTTAGAGCACAACAACAATTTGTTACTGCTGCAGTCGTTGCACGGCAACTAAATTGTCATAGGGCAGCAGCGGTAGACGATGATTATGCACTGTGGCTTCAACTAAAAGACCCTGAGAAATCGGATAGTGCAAGACGACAGCTAAAGGAAAAATTGCGCTACACCAAGTCAGCTCTTCGCTTGGTGCCTCTCGGCGTTCAATTCGGAGTGAAGTTCGACATATTGGCTGTGCAGAATGAGATCGAACGACAGATCACCCTTAATGGTGGAATTACACAAGACGCTGCAGTCGCGCGTTTGGCACTCGCCTTTACGCAAAAAACTCCAGAAGATGCTGCAAACTACATTGCTCATCACTACGATGAGCTGTCCAAGTACCTTGATGAAAAAGTGATGGGGTCTCTGCAGATCGAGATGTATTCGAGAGTTGGTTTGGTTGAAAGAGCAAATGAATGTTTAGGTCTGATATCATCCAAGGGGCTTTCTGATGCAGAGAAAGGCCGTCTCCAGAGAATCATCTCAGAGGCAGAAGGTGCAGACCCTGTTTCGGCTCGAAAGCTGCAGTTCAAGGAAAGTGATTCATTGGGAGACTTAGCGTCTTTGGTCAGTGAACTCAACATTACAAAAAAGTGGGATGATCTCTGTGAATATGGAACCATTCTATTTGAAAGGACAGGTTCGTTACGTGATGCGGAAATTCTTGTCAATGCTTTGGTAAATGCTAATAAAAATGAAGCAATTGTCGAGTTTGTAAGGGCAAATCTCAATCACTTATCGCAATCCAGAAAGCTTCAAATGTTCTACTCTTGGGCGTTATACCACGAAGGAGAAATCCTTGAGGCTCGTAACGAATTGGCGAAGCTGAGTGATGACCAGGAGAATCCAAATTATCGTGCTTTAGAGGTTAATATTGCTATAGCTCTTGGTGATTGGAACTCTCTATCAATGATTGTCGTAAGAGAATACACGGAAAAAAATAAAAGAAGCGCTCACGAATTGATTGACGCTGCTCAACTCGCTCTACATTTGGGATCGCGTCATGCCAAAGATTTGATATTTGAGGCGATCACAAAGGCTGGTGACGACGCTTCGATTTATAGTAATGCGTATTTATTGGCTTCGAACGCGGGATGGGAGGACGATCCTGAGGTTGGAAGGTGGCTTCACCGAGCTGCCGAACTCTCTGGAGGCAACGGTCCAATTCAAAAAGTTACATTAAAAGAGCTCTTTGACTGGAAACCGGACTGGGATCGACGAGAGACCGAAATTTTACAGTTGCTGAGACGTGGCCAAATCCCAATGTCTCTTGCAGCTAAATCTCTCAACAAATCATTGGTCGATTTAATTCTATTTCCGGCACTGACAAATCTTTCAGAGGGTGACCCAAGGCGCAGAAGCATCATTCCTGCATATAGTGGTAAACGACTAACAGCACAGCTTAATATTGCTGATATGACCGTTGGCATTGATGCCACGACCTTACTTACCCTGACCTTCTTAAATTTATTAGACAAATCATTGGATGCTTTCGACGCCGTCTATATACCGCATTCGACCCTTCCATGGCTGTTCGAGGAAAAACAAAAGGCCGCATACCATCAGCCGAGTCGGATTAGAGGTGCACACTGGACACGCGACTTGTTAGCAAGAGGTGTTCTGGAAAAGTTTGTTCCGAGTACAGTTGCGGATAGCCAATTATCAGCTCAGATTGGTGATGAGTTGGCACTGCTGATATCCGAAGCGGAAAAAATCAGAGACGATGATGACACGCAACGGATTGTTGTGCGTTCGTTTCCTGTTCATAGGATATCTTCGTTCATGGAGGAAGAAGCTGACTTGAGTGAACATGAAACAGTTCTGAGTAGTTGCCTGTCTATTGTGGAAAAGCTGCGCGAGAGAGGTCAGCTCACAGTAAAGGAGGAGAAAAGAGCGCGTTCATACTTGCAGTTACATGAGAAGCCTTGGCCAAATCAACCAGTTATAAGTGAGAGAGTAGTACTGTATATAGATGACTTAGCGATGACTTTTTTTATCCATCTTGGACTCTTAGAAAAGATTCATGCCGCGGGTTTTAGAGTGATCGCCTCGCATAGAAAAGTATCAGAAGTTAATGCACTTATAGCTTATGAAAACATATCTGACAAAGTCAACGAAGCGATAGAGAGCATACGAAGTGCCATTTATTCAAGAATTGTGTCTGGAAAAATTAAGGTTAGCAAGAGACGTAACCTGAATAAACCAGACGAGCAATCAATATCTGAACACGCTACTTTTGGTGTAATCAATCTTACCACCATATGCGATGCGATAATTTCAGACGATAGGATCCTCAATCAGCACGCGCATATTAATGATGGAAAAGGGCAAACACCAGTATTTTCAACGTTGGATCTTATGGATACGTTGGCTTCAGCTGGCATGATATCTACTGAAAACCTATTCGAGTACAGGTCATTACTTCGCCGTGCCGGATTTCTCTTTATGCCGGTCTCCGAGCACGAACTGAAACAGCATCTGATAGCGTCCTCTGTTAAGGACGATCAAATTATTGAGACGGCGGAGTTGAAAGCCATCAGGGAGAGCATTCTCCAAGTTCGAATGACGGACTGGCTTCAGCTTCCAGAGGAAGTAAATTGGTTAGATTCCACTCTTAGGGCATTCATTAGGGTATTGAGGACATTGTGGACGGATGGCGTTGATCTCTCCAAGGTAACGGCCCAATCTAACTGGATCGTTGATCAAGTTGATGTCCGTGGCTGGGCTCATAGTCTAGGACCAGAGAATGGTGACAATGCTGTCAGGATCGGACGTGGTTTACAAATTTGGTTGTTTCTTTCCCCCCTACCCGACGTTTCGCAGGAAATAAATGATGCCTATTGGGGTTGGGTGGAGTGTAGGTTTTTAGCTCCTATCAAGGAACAGTTTCCTGACCTGTACTCTTGGATTGTTGAGTATCAAAAAGCACAGATTGTAGAAATGATCGATACGGAGTTGAGTAAGGATGAAATGATATGAACAATACTCTTTTGAGCAGGACCGATTTGGCTCAGATCGCGTTGTCATTAGTGCCCCCAATAGTACGCAATACCTTACTTGAACAAACAGAGTTTTGTGATGACTATGGCCTAAAACCTGCTGTTATTCTTGATATTAACGATTCTGGTATATCAATTCAACGTTCGATACTCTTTGATGCTATTCGTGAGGTTCTTTCGGGCTCACTCGAATTGGACGTAATCGACACAGTTGGCAGGGAGTGGAAGCTTACAAACGAATCTAAAGGGGAAGATTTGCCTAAGCTGGTTATTTATGCCGACGACCGGCGTCTCCTTCTCCCCAATTTCGTCATGCTATCTCCCAATACCTCTTTACGTCTCCGCACACTCGATCAGGAAGCGGCGGATGTCAATTTACCAACTAATGCCTATGAATATTGGCGTACTATTCTTTCGGAACGCCCCTTAGAAGATGACGAACTTCTCGAGTTTCAAAGTGATTTTGACGATACCCCGGTCCATGTAGCGAGATCGATATGCAATAAGATCGAAACCGGGAAATGGGGCATTGAGTCTCTCGTTCCTTCTTCTCGAAGATATTTTGACAGACTTGTTGGCGCGTACGACGGGAGTATGTCCATCATGAATTATGCTACAGGCGAAGGTAAACAGGTCTTGGCGCAGCTCTCTGCATGGAACCCCTATGAAGGCTTCTTATTTAGCCTTCTCTTGTCATCACATAATGCACTTACGACCGAAATTGGTATCGATCACGTAAGTAGTGACGACATTATCCGAATATTCGAGTTCTTGGTAAAACAGGGAGACAGAATATCCCAACTTGGTGCTATTGAAGTTGGCTTGCGCATACTACCTGAATATCCCGAGATTGAGCCACTTATTATTCGTCTCATCGAAAAGATTCGTGATGACAATCTTGACGGTTCGGAAAGCGGATTGAAGCTCCTCTTGGCGTTGTTCGTTCTCGTAGACGGAGAGCTATCTAGGACGCGATTAATGGCTTCTGAGCCGCCTTTCTACAGAAGGTTGGCAGCACTGTCACAGGCAGCGCTCATTAATCGTCAACTTGTAAATTACTGTATTCCAGAAACATTTTGTGAGTGGGCGTTCAAAAATCGTGGGGAGCATCATTACATACAATCCCTCGTTGATATGCGTTTGGAGCCATGCTGGGAGTCTAGCCTTGCATCGGCATCTCAGATGAAGGCGGATTTCTTCGGGCGCATCATGATCGCGGCCACTTGCTATGATACGAATACGGCAGGCAGCGAACTTCGTGACCTCATTTTTGGAATAAAGCCCGACAGCCTTCAGTCACTCAGTGAGTTCCCTCGTCCGTATTATCCGGGACCCCTGGAGGGGGCGGAAAATAGCCTCAATGTCTTACCCCCCTATCTTTCTGACACTATTGAGGAACAGCTTAACGCTGATGAGTTAGGTCCATCCTCCTTTATCGCTCTTGTAAATTCTGCGAGGATCTTCCGAGTTGAATCCGACCAAGTAGAATTGGCAGCAAAGGCACTTAAGATAGGGAACTATCGTCTCTCAAATGTCGAAGACAAATCACAGCTTCTCGGCATATTGAATGGGCTGGCCACTGTTGGCAGGAATCCGGGACTTGCCGTTGAATTGCGAATCCTTATGCGTAGATACAGGTGTGATGCGCAGTATGATTTATCAATCGCAGAGACGGTGAGAATCTGTCTTGTTGCATCAGCAAGCATTAAGGATCTTGCTAAATGGCGCGAGTTTACAGGGGAATGGTTAACCGAATTAGCTTTCGGGGAATTGAAAGGCGATGAAGGGAGCATTCTGCATTCCCTTTTGCAATACCTTTGTCATACAACTCCAGAGCTATGGGTAACCTGCTCAAAAGCAGATGCAGCCCTGAAGGCGTATAATGGAACCCGTCATCCGCGATGAATGAGATACACTGTTGTCACCCAATTGGGTAGCCGGGTGTTCTCCACCCAGTCCCCACCCCCGGGTGACGCACTAAAATTACCGAGTCGTAAACCTGTTAATGAGCTGCTAAGGTCTCCGTATTGCGGAAATCTTTGAAAAAAACTCGAGTTCTTCTATCCGTTTTAGTGTTGAGTCCCTTTTTATGCATACAGCCTCACTCAACAATCAAGACAGTGCGATCGTTCCCAGAACAATTGTCCGATTCCGTTCCATTGTCCAACCCGTTCAAAAGATCGAATCCAGTCCGGTCTGATATCTACATTATCCCACCATAAAACAAGTGCTTTTCTGAATGACACTATAGATGAGAGCCTGGGTGTATCATGCCGAACCCGTTTATAAATCCACCTGACGTCTGGACAAGGGTGTCGGCGGCCACGGACCTGACCATCCCGAGAAAAAGACATGCGAAAAGAAGTTGTTTTCTCATCGTGTTTCCTCCTGTCACAGCTTGTGCGATGCGTTGGAACTGCGGATGTAGTTGTTTACCTTGAAGCTCTGATAACGCAGAAGATGGGAGCATTCAGCTCGCCGGGGTAGTGAGGGTGCTTTGTGTGAAAGGCAAAGAGGAGAGAAATAAGAGAGTTGCCCATTTCATAATCCGAATGATCTCAGTTCTTTATCCTTGCGTCAAGGGACGGCAAGGGCCCCATGCGAAAGGGCGTGATATTGCATTGACGCACCTGAATAACAACGAGAAAGAGGGGATGAAAGGTATTTCCTACTTTTTGAAATCCCGGTACAGCAAACTGGGTTGAATGCCCTTGTTGCCCTGATACTTCCCGCTGGAATAGGTTTCATGGGAGCCTTCAAGGGTGTGGTAATAAATCTGACAGACCTCGACACCGGAATAAATCCTGATGGACTGGATGCAGAATATCTCCAACGTCCAAAACCCTTTGAACCCGACATCGCCAAAACCTGCCGTCACATGAACAAACAGGCCGAGCCGCCCGATGGAGGAGCGGCCTTCGAGCATCGGGACCAGATTGCTGGTTTCTGTGTATTCGACGGTCCGGCCCAGGTACAGCCGGTGGGGTTCCAGGATGAGCCCCTCGGCTGGAATGGTTATGCTTTCGGTGCTGTGCTCTTTTTTCATGTCAAGGACCGGGTCGGTGTAGATCAACAGCTCATCGTGCAATGTCAAATTGTAACTATTGGGATTTATCCTCTTTTTATCAAAAGGCTCGATGCAAATGTCGCCGTTGAGCCTCGATTCGATCTCTTTTCCGGATAAAATCATGTTGATCTCCTTGCGGGTCTGGTTGAGGTGGGCTTACATTCGAAGGTTTTCTTGTAAGGGGTATATACAGAAGGGGGCTTGTCGATTGCAAACGTTTGGCTTCCAAACGCATTTTGGCCGCTTTTATGGCAAAAGCGGCCAAAAAAATCAAGGTACTGGATTTATCTTGCTTTGATCACTGGCCCATGCCCTGATCTCCTTCCATAAAAGACTTAAGCTCATCGCTGTTTTTCGTTGCGCTTGCACTTGCCGGGGGCCACTCCTCAAAGGTTGCAAGGTGCTTTTGAACCAGGCGTTGGGCCGGGCCGAAGGCCCACATCTTTTTGCCCATCCAGTTGATGTACATGCCGGACTCATCGGCAGCCCGCTCGTAAGGATCCTGCCGCAGGTTAAAGAGAAGGGGAGCACCTAATCTCTCTTTAGCCCCGAACCATCCTCCGCGTTGAACGATGAAATGCGCTTTCCAGTCCCCGTAGCGAACAGCCTGGAGGGTGGTGCGCTCGTAGTAGATGATCTCTTTTCGTTTGGATGGGCCCTTGCCCGTGAGAAGGTCCATCTGATTGTACCCATCCAGGTGGGCTTTTTGCCCTTTGTACCCTTTGAGCAGCTTCTTTTTCAGATCCTTTGGTCCCCCCGCTGCGGCTACCAGGGTCGGAAGAAAATCCATGCCGTCAAAGAGCCCGTTGTTTACAACGCCCGCTTTGATCTTGCCGGGCCAGCGGATGAGCATGGGAACCCGCACGCCGCCCTCCCAGGTGGTGCCCTTTTCGCCGTGGAAGGGGGTCATGCCACCGTCGGGCCAGGTCATGATCTCCGGTCCGTTGTCTGCTGTGAAGATAACAATGGTGTTGTCGGCAACCCCCAGTTTGTCCAGACGGTCCAGCACTTCCCCCACGTGGTCGTCCAGGTCCTTCATGACCACTTCCTGCATGCCCCAGCCGTTGGTCCCCAGCATTTTTTCGTACTTTTCAGAGAAGTAGGACCACACATGGGCACGTGAGGGGCAATACCAGGTAAAAAAGGGTTTCTTGTCAGCCACGGCTTTTTCAATGAAGGCCAGGGCGTGTTTGTTCACCTCATCGTCCAGGGTCTCCATGCGTTTGGGGGGGATTGGGCCGTCATCCTCGATCTTCTGCTTGCCCTTGGAGGTAGCCCAGGCGTGGATGGCATTTCTCGGCTCAAAAGCTTTGAATTCCTTGCTATCCGGCCACTCTGGATCCGAGGTGTATTCCATGCCGTTAAGATGGTAGAGCCAGCCCCAGAACTCATCAAACCCATGTTTTGTGGGAAGGAATTCATCACGGTCCCCCAGGTGGTTTTTGCCGAACTGACCGGTGACGTATCCTTGAAGCTTGAGGAGCTCAGGCAGGGTAGGGGTCTCCGGTTTCAGCCCCACAGGATCCCCGGGAAGCCCCACGGTGTGCATGCCCGTCCGCACAGGAAATTGGCCGGTGATAAACGCCGATCGCCCTGCCGTGCAGGTGGGCTGGGCATAGTAATCGGTGAATCGCATGCCTTGGGCTGCGAGCTTATCGATGTTGGGGGTGCGACCACTCATGAGCCCCTGGTGATAGGCCCCGATATTGGACCACCCCACATCGTCAGTGAAGATAACAAGGATGTTGGGTTTATCAGCGGCGACTGCGGATTGAAAAGGGACTGCCAGTACGACAAGGAGGCTGGCGAAAAAGACGATGATGGGCTTCATGGAAGACTCCTTACGCTTGGGGTGAGGGGGCATCCGGTACTGGATGAAAGGCCGGTTGCCGTTGACTTAACGTCTATGTTTGGAAAAAACGTGGGTTCTGCAAAAAGGTCTGGGCTTGAAAGGAAAAGGGGAGATTGTGGCAGTGGGAAAGGTGCTGAAATTGGTAGCGAAGGGAGTCGGGATCTCCTCTGTTATGGGTTAGTATAAAGGGGACATAGGGCTGAGGCAAGCTCTAATAAAAGCAAATGTAACGATGGGCACGCTTCGCTTTGCCCATCCCCCGTGTGGCACACGGCTACCGGAGTCGTTAACCCGAGCCCTGTAGGATGGGCAAAGGCAAACCCGCAACCGTTGGGTGGGCGATGGCCTTGGCGCCGTGCCCATCGCGTGTGGCGAAAGACTCTGTTGGTTGGGAAGGTGCGGGTTAACCGTGCAAAGATGGGCACGCTCCGCTTTGCCCATCCTACGTGTGGCACACGGCTACCAGGGTCGTTAACCCGAGCCTGTAGGATGGGCAATGGCAAACCCGAAACCGTTGGGCGGGCGACGGCTTTGGCGCCGTGCCCATCGCGTATGGCGAAAGATTCTGTTGCTTGGAAAGGTGTGGGGTAACCAGGCAAAGATGGGCACGCTCCGCTTTGCCCATCCTACGTGTGACACACGGCTGCCGGAGTCGTTATAACCCGAGTTCTGTAGGATGGGCAAAGGCAAGCCCGCAACCGTTGGGATGGCGACGGCCTTGGCGCCGTGCCCATCGCGTGTGGCGAAAGGGTCTGTTGGTTGGGAAGGTGTGGGGTAACCGGGCAACGATGGGCACGCTCCGCTTTGCCCATCCTACGTGTGGCACACGGCGACCGGAGTCATGTTAAACCCGAGCTCTGTAGGATGGGCAAAGGCAAGCCCGCAACCTTTGGGCGGGCGACGGACTTGGCGCCGTGCCCATCGCGTGTGGTGAATGGTTCTATTGGTTGGGAAGGTGTGGGGTAACCAGACAAAGATGGGCACGCTTCGCTTTGCCCATCCTACGTGTGGCACACGGCTACCGGAGTCGTTAACCAGAGCCTGTAGGATGGGCAAAGGCAAGCCCGCAACCGTTGGGCTGGCGACGGCCTTGGTGCCGTGCCCATCGCGTGTGGCGAAAGGGTCTGTTGGTTGGGATGGTGTGGGGTAACCGGGCAACGATGGGCACGCTCCGCTTTGCCCATCCTACGTGTGGCACACGGCTACCGGGGTCGTTAACCCGAGCCTGTAGGATGGGCAAAGGCAAGCCCGCGCCCGTTGGGCTGGCGGCGGCCCTGGCGCCGTGCCCATCGCGTGTGGCGAAAGGGTCTGTTGGTTGGGAAGGTGTGGGGTAACCAGGCAAAGATGGGCACGCTCCGCTTTGCCCATCCTACGTGTGGCACACGGCTACCGGGGTCGTTAAACCGAGCTCTGTAGGATGGGAAAAGGCAAGCTCGAAACCGTTGGGCTGGCGATGGCCTTGGCGCCGTGCCCATCGCGTGTGGCGAAAGGGTCTGTTGGTTGGGAAGGTGTGGGGTAACCGGGCAAAGATGGGCACGCTCCGCTTTGCCCATCCTACGTATGGCACACGGCTACCGGGGTTGTGGTAACCCGAGCCTGTAGGATGGGCAAAGGCAAGCCCGCAACCGTTGGGTGGACGACGGCCTTGGTGCCGTGCCCATCAGGTATGAGGAAAACCGGCCATGTCTGGAATGGCCTTTGTCGGCCTGCGTCAATGAGCATGACGCGCCCTTTTTTTCTACTTACCGGTTGAGGCTTATGCTCAGCCCGTATGAGAGCGTTTCGTTTTCCGGTTCGACCACATGGCCGATGGGCGCGCCATCGGAGTAGAGGTCGCCAACCTCTGAACGCTGCATGTCCCAATAGGAAATAAACGGCTCGATGGAGACTGAAGCGCCCCCGGCAAGAGCCCTTTCAAACATCAGGGAGCACCGGACCCCATAGCCTTTGCCAAAGTCCTGATCAAGGGAAGGATCATTGTAGGCTGGGTCTGCATCGCTCACGTGGCTTTTCACGGTCCCCCGACAAAAAAGATCGTATTCTGCCGTCAATCCCCACGTCCACTTCTCGGCAAGCGGTCCCGCCGTTTTCACACCGATGGGGGCATACCAGTAGTGAATTTCTCGTTCATATCCGTAGGCAGAGGAGATAACGTCGTTCCAGTAGCGATACCCGACTCCCGTGTAGGGCGTTATGAGGTACCTGCCCTTGATGCCGATATCATAGCCGATAAGGCCCCGGCACTCCACGAGCCAATCATCCGTATCTGTTTCAAAAGGTGTCCCGTCCTGGAGGTGGCCGTCGTAATCAAGGCTGCCCATGCTGTATTCGACGCTGGCATGAACCATCACATTGTAAGCCGTGTGGTGCGTATAGTGTCCGACCACGCCATACATAAACCCCGTCTCCTCCATGATGCCGGGCTCCTTGTAGTCGAAATAGTGGGTTTTCAGCCCCACGCCAAACCGATGCCGGTCTGTTAGCGGTGTTTGGGTGCCTGCAAGGGCAGGGGTAAGCATGCTTATGAGAAAAATCATTGACAGCAGGCTGCCCTTAAACGTCTTTTTCATGTCTCTTTGTACCTCACATCGGTTTCGGCCATCCAGTCAAGCCGCCGGAAAGCAGTTCAAACGCACAGAAATGTATTGCCGGTTTCCTGATTTACTTAAAAACGCGCCAAATGGTAGTACGGTTCACGGTTGTTATCAAGGGGAGACATCATCACGTGGCGATGTTTAAGGGCAAGGGAGGATGATTTTTTTTTGGGGGGGAGGGAATGTGACGAGCCGCCCATGCCCGGGATGGCCGTGTGAGAAAAACAGCGTTTTCATGGTGATGAATGATGTGGGGCATTGACCGATGATGGGCACGCTCCGCTGCCCATCATACGGGATTTGGCCATGCGAATGTGGTTGTTTTAAAGGGTTCTATACTGCGGATCCCTGGGCCTGGCGGTGGCTGTAGGCTACTCGATTATTTCATCTATCTCTTCCAAATGTTCCCAAGCCTCTTGGACAGAAACAGTCGGAATCGTAAAATGAGGTTTCGAAAGATCGTTGATATCTCTTCCTGTGCTGGCAGCACAAGCATATACAACCATGTATAAGCCTTTATGGATGGCTTCTATCTTGGAATTGTAAGCCTCAATTGTTATATCACCCGCCACAAGCTGTGCGCACAACTCTTCAGATTTCTTTTTGATATTCACAGCAATCTTCTTTTCTTCTTTGGACGGGCAACACTCGCTAAAATCAAATTCAATGTCTGCTTTCACAACACCGACGTTTGCATTTTTCACATCGACGGCACTCATTTCAGGTCTCACCTTGAGACTGTTCATGCAACACGCAGTAAGACAAACCGATACCAGAATGACTAAAATGACATGTTTCATTTAACGCCTCCATTTAAAATTGATGATGAATGCCACAAGTAACCGGTTGTAGACCAATCTTAAATTCGCTCAGGCTCTCGGTAAAAAATAAATTATTCAGGTAAGCAGTAATGATGGTTCGTCGCCAGTGGCAGGTGAGCCACTTATAGCTTTAATAGTCATTTTTTTCCAGGCAAAACAAAACATTGCGAGAGATAACAAAAAATCCCATGACAAATTCCCACCACAAGAAAATACCAGATCCATGGAAAGAAAAGTGAGGACGGCGATAGAAGGGTGTACTGGTTTTGAACGGTATGGGTAAATGATCCATGACAGGCACTCTCCGCTACTCGTCATACGGAGGCGTGGTGCGAATGTCTTTGGTGTTTGCGGCATCATGTCAGGGGAGGGGAGAACATGCCCGGCCCCCTGCGGCATTGTTTTGCCTCAGCAATGTGCCTTTCAAGGGAAACTAAAAAACCATCTCCTCAATTCGTCTTGTTCAAAAAAGATTGAAATAATTTCCATATGGTTTAATATAGCCCCTCATCCACAACATAGCTTCTTTTGTAAGCGCTTGTAATCTTTCATAAATTCGTCGAGATATGTGTTGCAGGACGGGAAACCTGATTTGCCAGAAATGGACGGCCTATCTCATAACTATTTATAGGAGGATTTATGCAAATGGGTAAAGATAGGCTGAAACGACTCATTCGGGCCGGACGTGGCCTTGTTCCGGCACACAAAGTCGTACGAGGCGGTCAGCTGGTCAATGTCATGTCCAGTGAAATCTACCCCGCAGACGTGGCCATCTATGATGAGATCATCGTCGCCATCGGTGATGTGACAGACTACATCGGCGAAGAGACCGAGATCATCGACGCCACCGGCAAGTACCTTGCACCCGGCCTCATCGACGGGCACCTGCACAGCGAGTGCAGCAAACTCAGCATCACAAGCTTTGCAAAGGCGGTGGTTCCCTGTGGAACGACCTGCATCGTCTCCGGCCTTGACGAGTACATCTCCGTGTCGGGGATCGAAGGCCTGAAGGAAGTCTTTGCCGAGATCAAGGAAAGCCCCTTGAAAGTCTTCTGGGGAGCCCCGTACAAGACCCCGTACACCTTCCCCAAATCCACGGTATCCTACAACTTCACCGAAGAGACCCACAAAGAGGTCCAGACGTGGCCGGAGTGTTTCGGCGTGTGGGAGACGGTCCGCGAAGCGGTGATCGAAGAAGACGAGGACACCCTGGGAGCCCTGGCTGTGGCCCAGGCCAACAGGATGCCCATCTTCGGATGTGCCCCCATGGCCCGCGGCAAGGACCTGAACGGTTACCTCTGTGCCGGTGTCCGCCTCGACCACGAGAGCTACGATCATGAAGAGGTGGTGGAAAAGATGCGAAACGGCATGCACATGCTGATCCGCGAGTCGTCCGTTACCCATTTCCTGAAAGAGAACATCCGCGCCGTCACCGAGGTGAACCCCGCCTTTGCGCGCCGCGTGAGCTTCTGCACCGATGATGTCACGGCAACGGATATCCTGGAGAAAGGGCACATGGACCACGTGGTCCGCCTGGCCATCAAAGAGGGTGTCGATCCCATGACCGCCATCCAGATGGGCTCCATCAACAGCGCCGAGGCTTACCGTGTGGACCACCTGGTGGGCTCCATCACCCCGGGCAAGCTTGCGGACATCCTCGTGGTGGACAATCCCGAGACCTTCAACGTCGAGGCGGTGATCACCAACGGCAAGCTGGTCTCCAAAGGCAGGGACCTGACTTACGAACTGAACGCTCCCAAGCGCAGCACCGTGCTCTCTAGCGAGCTCAAATGCGAGAAAACCACCCAGGCCGACTTTGAATACCGCGTGGACATGGAAGAGGGCACCGCAGAGGTTCTCTCCATGAACGTGGTGGGCCCCTTTGTCCGCAAACGCCGCGACGTGACCTTGAAGGTTAAGAACCACATCGTCCAGCCCGATACCGAGCAGGACGCCCTCATGGTCTCCGTGGTGGAACGGTTCGGCCGCAACGGCAACAAGTCCTTGGCGTTCTGCTCCGGCTGGAAACTGAAGAAAGGAGCCATGGCTTCTTCTGCAGCACCTGACGACAACAACATCGTGGTCATGGGCGCCGATGCAAAGGACATGTCCATTGCCGTGAACCATCTCATTGAAAACGGCGGCGGCCAGGTGATTGTTGAAGGTGGAGAAATCATCGAGTTCCTTGCCCTGCCCGTGGGCGGCATTGCAAGCGACCTGGACGCAAAGGAGATCGCGCATCAGGAGACCCTGCTCAACAAGGCGGCCCAGGCCCTTGGCTGCGACCTGCCCGAGCCCCTGATGTACATGTTCTTCCTGCCCATTACGGCGATCCCCGACTACGCCATCACGGACGTAGGGCCTGTGGACTGCATCGCCCTTGAAACCTTTGACCCCATTCTTGGCCTTACCCCGGCGAAGTAGGGGAGGAAACCCATGAAAAAGACAGAGCTGAAAAATTTGATCGATGTGGCCGCAGGCCGCGTTGAAGCCGACCTTGTTATCAAAAACGCCAAGGTTGTTGATGTATACAACGGCACCATCGTGGAAGGCGACATTGCCGTCACAGGCGGCCTCATCGCCGGTGTGGGCGAGTATGCCGCCGCCAACGAAGTGGACGCCAAGGGCCAGTACGCGGCCCCGGGGTTCATCGACAGCCATATCCATATCGAATCATCTTATGTAAGCCCGGAGGAGCTCGGCCGCCTGGTGGTTCCCCACGGTACCACCACCATCATTGCCGACCCCCACGAGATCGCCAACGTCTGCGGGTTTGATGGCCTGGATTACATGATCTCCGCATCCAAGCTCACTGCCCTGGACGTACAGATGATGCTGCCCTCCTGCGTGCCGGCAACACCCTTTGAGCACGCCGGCTGCACCATCGACGCCCAGGCCATGGAAGAGCCCATCAAGCGTGACGAGGTCCTGGGCCTCGGCGAGTTCATGAACTTTCCCGGCGTTGTCAACGGCCTGGATGATTCCCTGGACAAGCTCCTGGTGGCAAAGCGTGCGGGCAAACCCGTTGACGGGCACAGCCCCGGCGTCTTCGGCAACGACCTCAACGCCTATGCCGCCGCCCGCATCCGCACCGACCATGAGTGCGCCACCGTGGAGGAGATGCACGACCGCATTGCCCGCGGCATGTACGTGCTCATGCGCCAGGGCTCTGCCTGCCACAACCTCAAAGACCTTCTCAAAGGCGTCACCGCCGCCAACAGCAGGCGCTGCCTGTTCTGCGCGGACGACTGCCAGCCCAAGACCATCCTCAGCATCGGTCACCTGGACAACCACCTGCGCATCTGTGCGGAGGAGGGCATCGATCCCATCATGGCCATCCAGATGGCCACCTTAAACGCTGCGGAGTGCTACGAGCTCACCGACCGAGGCGCCATCGCCCCGGGCCTGAAGGCCGACATCGTGCTCTTTGACAACCTGAGCGATTTTGCCGTTCAAAAGGTATGGATCGACGGAGCCCTGGTGGGAGACGGCGGTGCCTACCTGCCCGAGGTCACGCGCCACGACATCTCCGCCACCAAGGGTCACTTCAAGGTCAAGGAGTTCTCCAAAGAGAAACTCTCCCTTAAGATCAACTCCGACAAGGCCCACGTCATCCAGATCCTGCCCGGCGGCGTGGTCACCGAAAAAGGCGTTGAAGAGATCTCCCGCACCAGCGACGGCGAATTCCTCCACAACCCGGACAAGGACGTGGTGAAGGTGGCCGTGGTGGAACGCCACCAGAACACCGGCAACGTGGCCGTGGGACTTCTCCGTGGCTACGGCATCAAGCAGGGCGCCATTGCCCTGTCTGTTGCCCACGACTCCCACAACATCATTGTGGTGGGCGTCACCGACGAGGACATGGCCTTTGCCGTGGAGTCCCTCATTGCCCAGGGCGGCGGCATTGTCCTGGCCAACAACGGCGAGGTGGTGGAGAGCATGCCCATGCCCATCGCAGGCCTTATGAGTGACCAGAGCGGCGAATGGGTGGAAGAGCGCCTCACGGCCATCCACGAAAAAGCCCATGAGGTGTTGTCCGTCAGCGGCGATGTGGAGCCGGTGATGACCCTCTGCTTTATGTCCCTTGCCGTGATCCCGGAGATCAAGCTCACCGACATGGGGCTGTTTGATGTGACCCGTTTTGATTTCATTTCCATTGAAGCATAAAGGACTGGCTTAAAAAGATGAGTACGAAGTTACCCTTGTTCTGCAAAGGCGATATTGGCGGCCTCACCTACATCCTGGCCAACAACATCGTAAACTATATCATTGTCATTGCGACCCTCTCCGGTGTCCTCGGATGGCCGGACGAGATTGTCTACGGACGCGTGATTCCCGGCCTCTCCATGGGACTCCTGGTGAGTGGTTTCTACTATGCCTACAACGCCTGGCGCCTGGCCCAGACCGAAGGCCGCACCGATGTCACCGCGCTGCCCTCGGGTGTGTCCACGCCTGCCATGTTCGTTATCCTCTTCGGCGTCATCATGCCGCTGCACTACGCACTCGGCGACCCTGAACTGGAGTGGTCCGCAGCCGTTGCTGCCTGCTTTATCGGCGGGTTCATCGAGTTCCTGGGCGGATTCATCGGCCCCTGGCTCAAGGAGCGTATTCCCCGTGCAGCCCTCCTCGGCACCGTGGCCGGCATCGGCTTTATCTGGATGTCCACCCAGGGCGTGTTCGACCTCTACAGCGATCCGTTGGTGGGGCTGCCCATCCTGGCCGTGGCCGTCATGGGCGTGTTCGGCGGGTACCTGTTTCCCAAGCGCATGCCTCCCTTTGCGGTTGCCATCGTAGGCGGCATTGTGTACGCCCTTGTCCTTGGCCGCACCTCCATCGACTTCAGCGGCATCGGCTTCTACACCCCCAACCCTGTTCGAGCCTTTGACGCGCTGCTCAACGGGTTTGCCGTGGTGCTGCCTTACCTCTCCGTGATCATTCCCATTGAGGTCTACAACTTCATTGAGACCATGGACAACGTGGAAGCTGCCAACGCTGCTGGGGACAACTACAACGTCCGCAACGCACAGTTCGCAGACGGCGTGGCCACAATGATCTCCGCCCTCTTCGGTGGTGTGGTTCCCAACACCGTATGGTTGGGCCATGCCGGTCTCAAAAAGGCCGGGGCCTGCATCGGGTTCTCCTGGCTGGGCGGGCTTCTCCTGGGGCTTTCCGGGATATTTGGTCTGTTCACTTTTTTCAGCGCCCTGGTGCCCCCTGCGGTGGCGGCCATCACCTACCTCTGGTGCGCAACCATCATGCTGGCCCAGGCCTTTAAGGACTGCAAGCCCAAGCACTACGCCGGTGTGGGCATCGCCATGGTTCCCCCCATCGCCGATTTTCTCTACACCCAGGTAACCGGCGCCGTGGGCATCTCCGGTGTCTGGGCCGAAACCCAGGCCTCCGGCCTCGCAGGCTACGGCTCCAAAGTCACCCAGAACCTCATGGAAGCAGGCGTCATGTGGAACGGCGTCCCCGCCGTGAAAGCCGGTGCCATCATCATCGGCATCATCCTGAGCAGCTTCGTGGTGTTCATCATCGACCGCCGCCTGGACAAAGCCGCCATCGTCTCCTTTGCCGCAGCGGGCCTCTCGGCGTTCGGCTTTATCCACAGCGCCATGCTCGGCTTCTTCCCCACCTCCGAGTTTGTCCTCGCCTATGTGGTCATGGGCTGCGTCTGCTTCGTCCTCCACCTGGGACGCGGCAAGTGGTTCGACGCCGAAGAAGATTTTGATTATGTGTAACGGCTCCGGTGCTCCGGCCGTGTAACGCCCGGGGCCAGAGCTCAGAATAGAAGATGAAAACCCAAACGCCCTTCGGCTTCGCGCCGAAGGGCGTTTGGTGTTTGTGGGGGAGGGGTTAAGGGCGGCTCAATTAAAAACACCCGTGCAGCCAAACCGAAAAAGGCGTAAGGCCGCACCCAACGAAAACCGGACGCCGACGATGAGTCATACCGCCGCGAGCTTCGACAGTAGTCGATGTACCGTAGGGTGCGCCGTGTGCACCGAAAGGCATTCAACAAACCGAGTTTAAACGTTTTTTAAAAGACACCCGTGTAACCGAAACCGCCAAAGCCGTAAGGCCGATGGCCCTCGTTACGTCACGCGGTGCGGGGGCCGCACCCAACGAAACCCGGACGTTGACGGTGAGTCATACCGCCGCGTGTTTCGACAGTAAGCGATGTGCCGTAGGGTGCGCCGTGCGCACCGAAAGGCATCCAACAAACCGAGTTTAGACGATTTTTTAAAAGGCGCCCGTGTAACCGAAACCGCCAAAGGCGTAAGGCCGATGGTCCTCGTTGCGTCAAACGGTGCGGGGGCCGCACCCTACAAAAACCGAACGTCGACAATGAGGCATACCGCCGCGTGTTTCGACAGCAGACGATGTACCGTAGGGTGCGCCGTGCGCACCAAAAGAAATCCAACAAACCGAGTTTAAACGATTTTTTAAAAGGCACCCGTGTAACCGAAACCGCAAAAGGCGTAGGGCCGATGGCCCTCGTTGCGTCAAGCGGTGCGGGGGCCTAAGAACTCAATAAATATTCCGAAAAATATATTTCCGAATGATCCGGCTTGTAGCGGTGGACAATTTCCGTGTGATTTTCTTCAAAAGGGAAGAATCCCTTTTTGCCAGATGGTCAGAAACAATCTTGTCTGTTGTGTCTTCTAAAATCGGTAAGACTTTAAAATCTGCGAGGCACGACATGGCTTCCTCATACATTTACGGTTAAAAGAAGCATCCGTCACGGATCGTATCGACGCGCCCAATCAATGAGCACGGCAATCGCCATGCGTCAACACGTATATCCTTAAATGAATACCAGAAATCAATCTCCATGCCCATCAAACTTATTTAAGCCACAGAAAATATAATCCCGGCCGTCCGGCTAAACGATCCATACTGTGTATCTGTATAAAACGGGGAGGGAAGGGGCATGGGGCCGTAAGGCAACCCGCATGCCCCTTTCCTTTTCCATCAGGCCAGGGCCTTGTGAAGGGATTTTTCTTCCCTGGGCAGGTAGGTGGAAAGGGGGCATGACTGGCACTCCCCCTCCCGGTGTATCTTTTCATAGACAGATTTCAACGCCTCGTCGCCGGTGACATAGAAATGATCCTCGCCGATGGTCTCCAGAAGATGGGTTCGCTTCAACACGTCGAAGACCCTCTCCTTCACTCCACTGAAAGAGACGTCCCGATTGCTTTCACGGACGGTCTCCACCAGAATGGCCAGGGCCTCTTCCCCTGATGCATCAATGTCGTTGATTCCGCTGGCTTCGATAATGACATGCTTCAAATCCGGCTTTTCGGCGATATACGCCAGGACCTTGTCTTCAAGGTAGGTGGCGTTGGTAAAGATCAACGCCCCGTCAAAACGGACCACGGCAATGTGATCGCACTCCTTGAGCCCGTATTTTTCCGCGCTCTTGAGGGAATCATCATGGGATCGTGAAAGAAGCGCCACCTGGGGCCTGAGGCTCTTGAAAAGAAAAACCAGAAAGGTCATGCCCACCCCCACATAGATGCCTTCTTCCAGATTGGGGGCAAAGTAGAGGGTGCAGACAAAGGTCACCACGGAAATCACGCCGTCGGCCCGCTTTGCCTTCCACGCATGGACAAACCCTCGCACATTGATCAGCCCGATGACCGCCATCATGATCACCGCCGCCAGCACTGCCTGGGGAAGATGGTAGAGAAGGGGGGTAAAAAAGAGCAGGGTCAGGGCCACCATGATGCTGGTGACCACAGAGGAGATCCCGCTCACCGCGTTGGCCTGAAGGTTGACCGCAGAACGGGAAAAAGACCCGGAGACCGCGTAGCTCTGACCAAAGGCGCCGATCATGTTGGCAAGGCCCTGGCCGATGAGCTCCTGGTTGGGATCAAGCTTCTGTCCTGTTTTGGCAGCCATGGCCTTGGCGATGGCGATGGCCTCCATGAACCCAAGCAGAGAGATAATCACCGCATAGGGCAACAGCTGAGCAAAAGCCGCCAGGTAGCTGCTGTTCTCCGGTGCGGAAGGAACACTGAATTTCAAGCCCCGGGGGATCTCTCCCACAACGGCTCCGGCACCGATCATCTCAATGGCGTCGTCTGCGATGACCCGGTTTTTTACCCGGATGCGCCATGTGCGGCCATCGGTCTTCATGCCCGGTGGCAGGGTATCGCTTACGTAGAATCCGAGCTCGCCCGCCGTCTCGTGCGGGGCAAGGAGGTGCACCCGTCTCAGGGCTTCGCGCTTTTGCCGGGAGGCCTCTTTGAGCCCCTGGATTTCCGCGTTGATCATGGCCAACCTGTAATCGAATTCAAGCTGTTCCGAGGAAGGCGCCCGGGGCGTCACGCCCTTAGGCAATTCCTTTCGCCCGTTGTTCAGCGTTGCCCGTTCCTCAGCGAGGCGTTCAATGGATCGGATGTCATCGTTGAATGCGGCAATGGTCTCAAGGACCTCAGGGGCATGGATGTCGGCCGTCGTCACCACCTGATCGTTGTTGAAATGAAACGCCTTGGACAGGACAATGGTCAGGGCCACGGCCACCAGAACGTTGGGAACCTTTGGCGCCACGCGTTTGAGCACCAGCATGACGGCAATGGCAAAGACGCCCAGGCCCAGGGTGGGCAAGTGGGTGTAATGAAGGGCGGACTGAATAACATGGATAATGGTCTGGTAGTGATGGGGAGCCTTGTCCACATACACACCGAAGAGCTTTGAAAACTGGCTGGATGCGATGATAATGGCCGCAGCATTGGTAAACCCGTTCACCACAGGATGGGAGAGAAGGTTCACCACCAGCCCCAGGCGAAGTGCCCCCAGAAGAAACTGAAAAATCCCCACGGTGAGAGCCAGGAGCACAGAGTAGGCGATGAACTGGGCACTCCCTGCGGTGGCCAGCGGTTCAAGGGAGGCCGCGGACATCATGGAGACAATGGCCACCGGCCCTGTGGCCAGCTGGCGGCTCGACCCGAACAGCGCTGCGATCATGGGCGGCAGGAATGCCGCATACAGACCGTAATACGCCGGAAGCCCGGCAAGCTGGGCGTACGCCATGGACTGCGGTATCAACACCATCGCAACGGTGATACCGGCCACGAGATCGGTTTTGAATGTGCCTGAATCGTACGCCTCGAACCATGATAAAAACGGAAAAATCCTGGTTAGCATGTGGGTTTTCCCCCTCTACAGTGGAGCGTTATGGTTTGGCAAACGGTGGTCCCCGTCTGCTTACGATCCTGTACAGATATCCACCAGAAATTAAGCAAATCACCAGGCACAACAAGACAAGAATCCCCCTTCACCATCCGGGGCAAATTATGCTTACCAAACAATGAATTAACATACGTACTACACCAAGACAAGAACGGGGTCGCAAAAGCGACATATCAAAAAGAGGAATTAAGTAAGGTTGATATGATGTTATCGGGGGCTGCGGCCGGTGGCCCGCATGACACAAAACGGCACGTGCAGTCTAACGAGTTCCCACAGAGCACGAAAAATCGTAGGGTGCGCCGTGCGCACCGAAAACCTTCCAGCACACCGATATTGAACAGGTTTTCAGATCAGGCCAGTAAGGCAGAATCCATGGCGTGTAAGGCCCACGGCTCCAAACCGGGCCCGTTATCGTGTTGCTACAATCAGGAATAAAATTGGAACGATAACAATCAGCACATCAAAGATACCATGGAGCACAGAAACAACCATGTGTAGACAGAAGCCATAGCCACTGAGTTTACTGTCCAGTTCAATGAGACAAAAAGAGCCATACATCCAAAGATATACAGGAATCTCCAGCCAAGACTATAATGTTTAATTTTCGTGACATTTTCCATAATGGGACAGGGTAGTTCTGAAAGAATAGAAGTAAATAACCCCAAGGATTTACCACAAAAAAACTATTGACACGGTAAAAATATGAAATTAGGCTGGGATGTAATAACTAGTTATTACGACGTTTTTGGAATTCATGATGCGACCCGACAGGATGCACCAACATCCTGCCAGGCCTGACCAAAACAACCTTCTACGGAGGTCGTCATGGCTACACGGTTTTTTACACCACACCCATCCCCATTTCAAGTCGTATTTTCCTTCAACCGCGCAACGTTGCGCATCTTTCCCCTGCTAAAACGGCGTTGTACATTCCCGCGGGGTAGTGATTGGTGAACAATGCGCAGGGAGCATGCCATAGCGGACTGATAAGCCATAACCGCTGTTGACGTATCTCTCAATGCGATCTCTGTTTACTTATCCTCAATCACCCGCGGTGTGCCCGGCGACTCCACGGTCCGGATATTTCTCGATTTTTCCCATGAAATATCCGGGTTGACCAGGGGTGCGCCGTGGGTGATCGGGGCGATCCATCTCTACCCATGGAGATCCACTTACGATTCACACCCAATACAGGGGATTCACCATGACCTCACCAAACAGCCTGCCCGGCCCCGGCATGTTTTCAGGGTCGGAAATCTCTGAACTCTGCGATGCCATCAAAGACGTTCACCGCCTCCTCACGTCCGTGGGAGCTTTATTTTCCGAACTGGAGAACGCTGAGGCCCCGGGTGGAAACGGCCTCCAGATCGATTTCAAAAAATGGGGGCTTCGCACCATCACCGAAGATCTTCTGGAACGGCAATACCAGGCCGTGGATCAAATCGTATCGTTTTATCGGGAAGAGCAGAAAAAAATGATCAAGAAGGGGAGGGGATAGACATGTTTGAGGCCCTCGGATCCCATTGCGTCAGGCGGTGCGGGAGCCGACAGGCCGGAGGAGCTCCGTTACGTCAAACCACGCTCGAGGTTTAACGGTGGGCCATACCGCTGAGAATCGTTTCGATTTCACGCACCACCGCCCTGCATTTCTGCTCGTCAAGGGCATCGGGATGGGGTGAGGCGAACCGGCCCACGTCGTTGTCGAAATATGTGCCGGAGGCATGGGCGAATTCTTCGGAAAGGGCGGCACGGCAGAGAATGTCCGCGCCGATACCCAGGTCGGCGCCGTCTCTGCCATAGGCTTCTTTCACCATCTTGCTGCCCAGAAAGGAGCGGGGATTCACCGCAATGACGGACGGCCCTTTATCCCTGAGGGAGAGGGCCATGTGGCGGGACCACATGGTCAGGGCCAGCTTGCTCTGGGCATAGACAGCGCCGTCGCCGAGCCGACTCGGGCCATGGAGCGCCTTGGGGGCAAGGGAGGCCTGCGCGGCAGACGAGAGATTGACCACCCGGCCTGTGGCGCCCATCAAGGGAAGCAGGCGCCTGGTCAGGAGATAGGGTGCAATGGTGTTGACCGCAAACCGGATGTCCAGCCTGTCCGGCGTCTCGGTTTCAGGTGCTGTGAACACCCCTGCGTTGTTGATCAGCACATCAAGGCTGTCGTGGGCCTCCAACACCGCTCTTGCCATGGTTTCCACATGGGCCAGCCGGGAGAGGTCCGCAACATATCCATACATTGGCCCCGCACCGGGCAATGCAGCCAGCACCTTTTCAACCGATTCAAGCTTGGCAGGGTTGCGCCCGTGCAGCAACAGGGTGTGGCCGTCCGAAGCCAGCATCCTGGCCGTTTCCAGGCCAATGCCGTCGGTGGCTCCGGTAAGGAGAATGGTTTTCGGTTCCATGCTTCCTCCCGATCTTCTTGGGGCGCATTGGCTATCATGCCGCCCCGGTGGGTTGCGTGGACGATCAGGTCACCCGAAGGACCTGATCCCAGCGCGTGGTGTAGGAAGGGGACTTGTGGTTAAACCGGGTGTGCCAGGCCTTGGGGGCCAGGCGGCTTGCGGCGAGCCCGGAAGAAGCGTAGCCCACGGTACGCCGCCCCATGGATGTGTTCAGGGCGTCCACGGTTTTCATCAGGGCCGAAGAGCGGGTGCGGTCCATGGTATCGAAGAGAAGCTGCTGTTCCGCGGCTTCCCGGGTCAGCTCCCGCATGTGGACCCCGAGTTTTTTGAACGGGGTGTTCTCCCGGTAGATGGTGTCAAAGGCTTTAAGGGCGCCCTTGATGATCTCCGGACTGTCCGAGGTCGTGGTCGGGAACCGGAACGTGGCCGTGTTGTAGTAGAAATCGTCTTTGCGGAACCTGCTGCTCATGGCGTAGACTTCCATGGAGCCTGCCCGGAGGCCGTCTTTTCGAAGCTTTTCAGCGGCCCGTTCGGCATAGGAGGAGAGGGCCTCCCGAAGTTCCCGGAGGTCATCAATGCCCCTGACAAAGGTGCGGGATACACCGACCCCTTTTTTTGTGGGCGGATTGGCCTCCAACGGGTAGCAGGAGATCCCGGAGAGCTCGTCCATGATCCGGGTACCGTTGATCCCCATGCGTTTGCGGATCATGGCCCGATCCGCCTTTGCCAGGTCCAGGGCTGTGTTGATCCCCCGAACCTTCAGGAATTTTGCATACCGCCTGCCAACGCCCCACACCTTGCCCACCGGCGTGGCCGCAAGGGCCCGTTCATGCCAGACCGGATCACAGATATCGCAGACCCCGCCAAGGCTGGGGCATTTTTTGGCAAAGCCCGTGGCCACCTTGGCCAGGGTTTTGGTGGGCCCCACACCAACGGAGACCGGGATGCCCGTGTTCTGCGTCACGGTTTGGGCGATGGTGCGGCACAGGCCGGGAACATCTGCCGCCCGGAATGTGGAAAGGTCCAGAAAGGACTCGTCGATGGAGTACACCTCAAGGTCCGGCACCAGCTGGCCCAGGGTGATGGTCACCCGTCGGGACATGTCCCCGTAGAGGGCGTAGTTCGAGGAGAAGACGGCCACGTCGTGCTTTTTGAGCAGGGCCTCCAGAGTGAAGACCGGAGCCCCCATGCCGATGCCCAGGGCCTTGGCCTCGTTGGAACGCGCCACAGCGCATCCGTCGTTGTTGGAAAGGACGATGACAGGGCGACCCACAAGGGTCGGGTTGAACACGCGCTCGCAGGAGACGTAAAAATTGTTGCAGTCCACAAGGGCAAAACGGGCCATGGGTGCCTCGATAAAGGTGATGGTTCGGGTTCCTGATGAGGGATACAATCACAGAATAAAGGCTCGGGCAACCTTTTGGAAGGATTTGTTACCCAAGGCGGCCCCGCCCCATGATCTCTGCGGGTCTTGGGCATTGTGTGGCACGGCACATGATGTCATCAGAACAACAGCAGATCACTTCACAACTATCAGGCATTATCCTCCAGAACATTTCTCCCTTCGGCAGTCGGAATGGCAAAACCCATAATATGGGCAAGTGTCGGCGCAATGTCCACAAGCTCCATCCCGTTGATGTCTTTATTCTTAGGAATGCTCACCCCTTCAAGAAAAAAGGCGGCCCTCATCTCGGGAAACGTTTCTGAATAGCCGTGCTGAGCCATATAGGTGGGTTCTGATTTAAAGTAGTTTCCCTGAGTCTGCTCCTGTATTTCATAGCCCGGCTTGGTTACAAGAACATAATCGAATTCAGATACGCCTTTTCTTTTGGCAAAGGCTTGCTGACCGGTCATCACCTCCATGATTCCGCTGTCCTCATCTTCTTGAAGCCGGTTCAATATTTCCTCTACCTTCTCTCTGACGGCGCTGTCATCGGAATGTTTCAGCTTGATGTACCCTGATCCGCCTGAACGCTGGCACCATGCCTTCCAGTCCGAGACATTGCCACTTTCATCAAGCGAGATTAACCCCTCCCGGGTAAAAAGTGTATTGGGCCTTATATCTCCGATATTGTCCAGCATTCCATGGTCCGAGACCACGCACACAACAACATTACCGCCGGTCATTTCATGGATCCGGCCAATGAACGCACCCAACATCTGATCGATCTTTTCCAGGGCCTCCAAGGCCTCCTTGCCGTAGGTTCCCACCTCATGGGCCACGGTATCATATGCAGCAATGTATGTTGTCAGAAAAAAGGGGGGGGTTCCGGCGCCGGAGGCTACCTTATTTTCAAGTAGCCATGATGAGAATTCCAGACGTTTTCCATCTCCTTTAAGGCTCAGATCCGTTGCAGGGTATTGCCCCATTTCTTGTTCCGCTTCCCTGACCAGGCCCTGAGGGCGGCTTACCGCGTCAAGTATTTTACTGTCCAGATAGGTTCCGTCCCTCCAGTACTCGGGAATATTATAATCCGCATCCGCTCCTACGGATGTCGGGAATCCCACGTTAACTGAGACATAACCATTTTTCCCGGCATAGTGCCACAGGTTTTGAACCCTCTCGCTGACAAACCAGTTGTACGCTTTAAGGTGCTTTCCTTCAGGATCAAAGACATAATTGGTATGTATTCCGTGGGTGCCCGGATGGGTGCCGGTGATGATGGACTGGTGACAGGGATACGTAAATGTGGGAAAAACGCTTTTGACGCCGCAGGAGGCATGAGTGCCGTTCTCCACAAAATATTTGCGAAGGTTGGGTAAATTCAGCCCGAGACGATCGGAATCGAAAACGAATTCAGACTTTACGGCATCTATTGATACCAGCACAACGCTTGGTCTTATCGTTTTATTCACTTTCACCACCTCTTAGATGTGTCCTCTGCAAACACGGTTTAAAATGTGCTATTAGACGAAACCAAGGGCCATCTGTAACCGTGTGTTGCCTGGCCGTACCTTATAGACACGGACCATTTCAGGTCCGTGTCATATTATTCCTACACGTCAGGCAAATGCTTCCTGGGCTTCCTTTTGCGCGGCCTCTTTTTTCTTTGCAACCATTTTGCAAAGGATGCTGCTCACAATAACTCCCATCACGGCGCAAGCCGTCATCAAAATGAAAACATGCTTGTACCCGCCAATTCCCGGAGTACGGTCAAGCAGTCTGCCATAGACCGAATACATAAACATACCCGGAGCATATCCGATGAAACTTCCTATGGACATGGCGGCACCGCTGATTTCTCTGGGAACATCCACTTCATCCATGGGGGCGAAAAACACGGCCCTCTGGGTGTATACAATGGCCCCAATACCAAGGGTAACCACCATCCCTACATAGACATTCATGGATTCGTGGGGCAGCAGGATAAATGCCGTCATGGCGACAATAAACGCGATAAAGGCGAGCCTTAAATAGCGTGATGCGGATTTCACCTTTTTGTCTGCCAGCATCCCGCCGATAGGACCGCCCACCATTTTTAGGCCATAGACATTGATAATACCGTATGCGCCGACCAGGGTAACAGGCAGCCCATAGATATCTTTCAAAAAGGGAATAAAATATGTCAAACCGCAGAATACGGAATACACGGAGAAAATGGTGAATGCCACCGTCCAGATCTGGGGGGTTTTTACGGCCTTGATCATTCCGTCAATGGCAAGCTTGTTTCGGCTAACCCCTTTAGCTTGAGCCGCTTCTATCTTATCATCCTCAATCAGGAAATATGAAATAATCCCGACAACAATAACAGTTACGGAATAAAATATGATTGCCCCCCTGAATCCTGCAGCCTCCTTGCCCAGCCAGGCAAATATCGCCAGTGCGCTGAAAGCGACGATGGTGTCGACAACGCCCCTTCCGGCTTCAAGGAATCCGAACATTCTTCCCTGCTCATCTTTATTTCCTAACAACCTTACCGCTTTGAGCAGAACAGGCCAATAGGCCATGTCGCAGACAACGCCGAATAACGCCCAGGTGACAAGAATTCCGGTATAGCTGGGAAATGTCGTCAGGTAGAACCCAAGGCACCCGGTCGTAATCAATGACACAGGTATCAATATCCTTTTTGAGAATCTGTCGGACAGATAGATTGAAAAAATAAAACCAAAGGACGCCACAGTTCCCCAAGCAGACATGGCGTTACCTATTTGGGTATGCGTCAGGTTGAAATATTCCTGCATAGGGACATAAAATGCATCTTTCAACGATGCAAGTTTATATATTGTTCCCCCACCAAGAACCAGAACCATAAATCTAAACCATCTGTTTACCTGCTTATCTCCCATTATCCTCCTCCTCTTCTGGTAAATTCAGAGGTCCCCACCTCGGGTGGGGGGACTCCCCAAGTTTGACAGTTCCACCAGTGGAAGTAGTCAACTTTACTAAAAAGTTTAACGGCTCATAAGATAAGTACCGTCACAGTCGGGGTTTAGCTGAGCTATGGGTTCATAACCAAAAACGCACATGAAAAAATTAGTATTCGTAACCGTTTAGTCTATTTTTTTCATCGCATCAGAACATTACAAGCACTTGCACCCAATCCGAATAAATCGAAAAGTCAAAAGGAATCTAACTGGCGGTAGTGCATTCCATATCCCGGTAAACCTTGTATCCGTCCTTGTGCTAACAATATTAACTATTACAGAGTAACACACAGCAACTTACGTGCCGGCCACATAGCAAAACACCGTTCCTGCCTTCTCAAAAACGGCCAGACAAATCTATTCTCTAAAAAAATCAAAATATTAATATCAGAAATATATGTTGCTCTTTTTTTGTTTTACACTCTGGGCAAGAAAAGCCTGACAAATATATTTGTCTATATGTTGATCCAAAGAATGAAATGACAAATATATTTGTCGTATATATTGACAAATATATTTGTCATTCAGGAATAAACAACCGATATGCCATTTTCTTGCGAATCATACGTTTAATGAGGAGTCGGGGTGAAATACGTGGTCGGCCCATGTCCCTTTTTGAAAGAGTTCTCGATGAATTTGTTGTTCATTCGTAACTATTCAGCTGCTGGGAAAGGACCGATCTGTTCGGCAGGAAGGAAGGAAGGAAGGAAGGAAGGAACTGGAAATAGGGAAGGGGAAGCAGCACGCAATAAAAAACCATAACAGCTATATATTAAGCGTTTTTTACAAAACCCACGGTTTTCTGCTCGATTTTCTCAGCCTCCGGGCGAGCCGAGTTCACCCATCTTCTTCGTTAACAGAGCCTTGAGGTAAACCACTACATCTGCAGCTCTGATGCCTTGAATATAGGTGCACTCGACTCGTGAACTATCCGGGATAGTCTGACCACATGACCCCACGATCCAAAAACAGGGGACGGCAACAGCCGTAGCGTATTCCATGGAGGCTTACCTTAATAATAAGGCGGTGGCCCTTGTTTATTATGCGCACCGGGACGTCCCGTCTGTCCCTGTTTGACATATCGCACGCCAGTGCGTAGAGTGTCAGAGCACGATGGAGGGCATCCAAGCCCTCACAAGGTCCTGCATAACCATGTACCCATTTAAAAATACTTTGGAGACCACACATGCTGAAACCTCTCACCAGACTCCTTGCCACCACCTCGGCATGCCTCATGCTTATGGCGGGTGGAGCCGGGGCCATGGAGATCGCTTCCGTCAATGACGAAGCCATCACCCTCAAGGAACTGAACTACGCCGTCCAGACTCTTCCGGAGTATCGGAAGCTCCAGCAGGAGGTCCTCAAGCGCGTTATCATCAACACCCTCTACTACCAGGAAAGCGTAAAAGCGGGAATCAAGGTGGAAGAGAGCCTTGTGACCGAAAACTATGAGAAGCTGAAAAACAGGTTCAGCGGCGACAAGGTAGACTTCGACAAGCTCCTGGCCTCCCAGGGCAAGACACCGGCAGACATCAAAAACGGCATCCGCAAGCAGCTCATGGTCCAGGCCTTTATGGAGCAGCTCGATAAAAAAGCCAACATCGTGGTCACCGACGAGGAAGCCCGACTCTTTTACGATGAGCAGCCCTCCCTCTTCAGCACCCCGGAGAAGGTACGCGTCAGCCACATCCACATCGCACTTCCCGCCGACGCCACCGACAAAGAGACCAAAGAGGCCCTTAAAAAGATCCAGGACGTGGAAAAAGAGCTGGACGCCGGCAAGCCCTTTGCCGAGGTTGCCAAGGCCAAATCCAACGCGGTGGACGCCAAGAACGGCGGGGATGTCGGGTTCATCACCAAAGACTCTCCCGTGGCCAAATCCCTGCTGGATGCATCCTTTTCCCTGAAAAAGGGTGAGCGCAGCGGCATCGTCAAGTCCCTGGACGGCTACCACATCATTGAAGTGACCGATCGCAAGGCGCCCTCCACCATGGGCTTCGACGAAGTCAAAAGTTCCATCAAGAACAACATGACCAAAGAACGCCTGCAGATCCAGCGCGCCTACTTTGAAAAGTCCATGGCAGACAAGGCCGACATTAAAATCTACCTTAAATAGAAAGGAACATACATATATGAAACGAAGTGTAATCAGAGGCACCGGCCGTTGTATCCCCTCCCGATGCGTCACCAACGATGATCTTTCCAAGATGATGGATACCAACGACGAGTGGATCCAGCAGCGCACCGGCATCAAGACCCGTTACTGGGTTCCGGAAGGAGAGATCGTCGGGGCATCCGACCTTGCCCTGGAAGCAGCCAAAAAGGCCCTGGCCACCGCCGGCTGGGAAGCCGAAGAGCTGGACCTGATCATCTTCGCCACCCTGAGCCCGGACATCTTCTTCCCCGGCTCCGGTTGCCTCCTTCAGGCCAAGCTGGGCCTCTCCGAGACACCGGCCCTTGATATCCGCCAGCAGTGCACCGGCTTTATCTACGGCATGGGCACGGCAGACGCCTACATCCGTAGCGGCATGTACAACAAGGTCCTGGTCATCGGGGCCGAAGTCCACAGCACCGGCCTGGACAAGACCACAGCCGGTCGTGACGTGGCCGTGCTCTTCGGAGACGGTGCAGGCGCCGTCTGCCTGGAGGGAATCGAGACAGAGAAGAACATAGGCATCCTCGGCACCATCCTGAAGGCCGACGGCAAATTCGCCGATAAGCTCATGCTGGAGCTGCCCGCCTCCAAGTACCCGGAGCGTATCAACGCCGAGCTGCTCAAGACCGGCGGCCAGTTCCCCACCATGGACGGCACCCGTATCTTCAAGCTGGCCCTCCGCAAGCTCCCCGAGGTCACCCGTGAGGTTCTGGACCAGGCCGACATGACCCTGGACGAGATCGACATGGTGATTCCCCACCAGGCCAACCTGCGTATCAACGAGGCCTACCAGAAAACCCTGGGGCTCCCCAGCGACAAAATCTTCAACAACATCCAGAAATACGGAAACACCACCGCCGCAACCATTCCCATCGCCCTGGACGAAACCATTGAGCAGGGCCTCGTGGACCCCGCATCAAGCACCGTCCTCTTCTCCGCATTGGGCGCAGGGCTCACCTGGGCGGCCATGATCTACCGCTTCGGCGAGTAGCAGCCGCTGCCGCAAGGCACTTGACCAAACAAAAAAACGGAGCCGCTTTTTAAAAAGCGGCTCCGTTTTTTGTTTTGGGCCATAGGCGCCCAGACCTGCGCCATCTTAACGGACGCGCGCTCGCCTTCCGTTGTAGGGCTGGCGAAAAAAAGAATAAAAGCGCCTCCGGCGGCAAGGTGAGCCACCTTAAAAGCTGGTTGCCGCCACACATTGACCCTCGTTCCTCTGTTCAATGTGTGGCGGCATTTCTTTCGTTTTGATCCGCGAGGCCGGTCGGTGGTTCGTGAGGGACGCCGTGCGCACCGAAAGCCATTCAAGATGTCGACATTGGAAGGGTTTTGGCAAAGGACGGTGGCAAACGCTGCGTCAGGCGGTGCTACAGCACGCGTAACCGGTCGGTGGTTCGTAGGGTGCGCCGTGCGCACCGAAAAACATTCAAATCCCCCGGCAGGGCCGCCGGAGGCATGCCCCTTAAAGGGGCAACCGCCCGGCAAACAACCGTTCCAGATAGAACCGGGTGATCTCATCCATATGACCGAAGCTGTGCTCCGGATTCGTATTGCGCGCCACGATCTCCCGGCGCAGATCGTTGGCGATGGTCTTGCCCAGCTCCACCCCGAACTGGTCAAAGGGGTTGATGTCCCAGATAAAGGCTTTGTACACGGTCTGAGCCTCGTAGTAGGCGAGGAGACGCCCCACGTTCACCGGGGAGAGGTCGTTGAGCAAAATGGTGGAGGAGGGGCGATTGCCCTGGAAGAACCGGGTCTTTTCCTCGGAATCTTTCCCCACGGCAAGGGCCGTGGCCTGGGAAATGAGGTTGGCCCAGAGCTCCTGATGGTTGCTCACCCCGTGGGGGCGGCAGCCCCCTTCCGGGTACTGGGGCGTTATCACCCCGATAAAATCGATGGGGAAGGGGTGGCCCTGGTGGGCCAGCTGGAAAAAGGAGTGCTGGGCGTTGGTGCCGGGCTCTCCGAAGATGATCACCCCTGAGGACTGGTCGATCTCGTAGTTGTTGATGGTCACAGACTTGCCGTTGCTCTCCATGTTAAGCTGCTGAATGTGGGGTGCCAGCTTGGAGAGGGGAGAGGCATAGGGAATCACGGCCTGGGCCTGGTACCCGAGAAAATTGTTGTTCCAGATCCCGATGAGGGCCGACACCAGGGGGATGTTCTCAGGGGAGGGGGCGTACTTGGTGTGGATATCCATCTCCCGGGCCCCTTCCAGAAACTGGTTGAAGCGGTCGTAGCCCAGGTAGAGGCTCAGGGGCACGCCCCCCACCGCCGAGGTGACGCTGAACCGGCCACCGATGAAATCGAACATGTGAAAGGTCTCGATGCCCGACTCTTTGCCCTTGTCCCCGGGGCTCCCCTTGCTGGTCACCGTCACGAAATGCTTGGGGGCATCCAGGCCGCAGGAGGTCATGTAGGCCTTCATCTGCTGGGCGTTGGCCATGGTCTCCACCGTGGTGAAACTCTTGGAGATGACAATGCACAGGGTGGATTCCGGGTCGATCTTGGTCTTGATGGTCTCGAAATTGTGAGAGTCCACGTTGGAGAGAAAATGGAGCTCCATGCCTTTGTCGGCATAGGCAAACAGGGCGTTGGCCACGAACTCGGTGCCCAGGTAGGAGCCACCGATGCCGATGACCACGATGTGACGAAACTTTTTCCCGGTGCTGCCGCACACCGTGCCGTCGTGGACCTTTTCGCTGAACTCCTTCATCTGGCGACGAACCGCGTCGATCTCATCCATCACGTTGACCCCGTCCACGCAGATGGACTGGCCGGAGAAGCTGCGGGCGGCAGTGTGCAGGGCAGCGCGGTTTTCCGTCACGTTCACCTTGCAGCCGTCCACCTTGTCGCGATATTTGCGATGAACTTTCGCGACCTTGGCGAGTTCAAAGAGAAGGTCCATGGTCTTGCGCGTGACCCGTTGCCGCGAAAAATCGTAGAAGAAGTCCACATGCTTTAAGGAGAACTCCTCCATCCGGCCGTCTTCTTGTATCAGGTGCTTCAAATGGTATTCAGGCCTCTTCATCTCTTCCGCATGCGCTTTGAGTTTTTTCCACACAGGGGTTTTGCTGATCCTGAAACCTTTTTCAGCCATCGTCTCTCCAGTTCGTGTTGTTGTGATTCCGCGAGGCAATCGGGTTAAAAAAAGATTAAATTATAAGGGCGGGGCCAGGGTGTGACAAGGGAAAAAAATCCGCGACGGCTGCGACTGGCCAAGATACCGGATCACCAGTACATCCGTTCTTTAAAAATGGCGACGGTGAAAACCAGGCGATGACCGCCTACGCCACCCGGCCGGTGCCGCAGCCCCCCTCAGTCCGGGGATCCTCCGCCGGGCCTTTCCCTTGACTTGCCATTCACCAGCCGTTAAAAACATGATATTTATAAACCTGACCACACCATCCTACCATAAGAGGCCATCATGAACGAAACAGAACCCGGTGACATCATTCGCGCGCTCCTGGACAAAGGCGTCAATATTCCCGCCCCCATGAGCATTGAGATCTCTCCGGAGGTCCGTATCGATCGTATTTCCGGCGACGGGGTGACCCTTCACAGGGGCTGCCGCATCTCCGGGGAGGAGACCTTCATCGGCCCGGGGGTCGTCCTCGGCGAAGAGGCCCCCATGACCGTGGACTCCTGCCAGCTGGCCAAAGGCGTCCGCCTCAAGGGAGGCTTTGCCCAGAAAACTGTCTTCCTGGAAAAAGCCGAAGTCGGCTCCGGCGCCCATCTGCGCGAAGGCACCATTCTGGAAGAAGAGGCCTCCTGCGCCCACACCGTGGGGCTCAAACAGACCATTTTGCTCCCCTTTGTCACCCTGGGGAGCCTCATCAACTTTTGCGACGTGCTCATGGCCGGAGGCACCAGCCGACGCGACCACAGTGAGGTGGGCAGCTCCTACATCCACTTCAACTTCACCCCCAACCAGGACAAGGCCACGGCCTCCCTTTTAGGAAACGTCCCCGAGGGGGTGATGCTGGACAAGAAGCCCATCTTTCTGGGAGGGCAGGGGGGCCTGGTGGGACCGTGCCACCTGGCCTTCGGAACGGTGGTGGCCGCAGGCACCCTCATGCGCAAGGACGAGGAGACCGAAGGACGGCTCCACTTCGGAGGCGCCATGCGGGCAGGCTCCGTTGCCGCCCCCGAAGGGATCTACCAGAACGTCACCCGCATCGTGAAGCACAATATCCGCTACATGGGCAACCTCGTGGCTCTCTCCGCCTGGACCCGCCAGGTCCGAAGCGCCTTTGTGGGTAGGGCCTACCCCAAGGCAGTGCACCAGGGACACCTGGCCAACCTGGACCGTGCCCTGAATGAACGCATGAAGCGATTCCGCGCCTTTGCCGAAAAGCTTCCCGCCTCCCTTGCCATGGGCATGGAAAAGGGGACGGTTCCAGCCGACTCCTCCCTGGCCGCCCAGAAAAAAGAGGTGACGGCACAACTCGAAGCGTTTCAGGAGGCCCTCCAGGCCTTTGCCGCTCCTGGCGCCCACCCCAAGGTTCCCGGCCCCTTCGAAGAGGTCGTGGGCCAGATGGCCGCCGGGGCCGGTTACATTGAAACCATCCACGGCCTGGACGACCGGGAACGCGCCCTGGGTCGGGACTGGCTCTTCGACATCGTTCGCCGCACCGAGGCCCTCGGGGCCGATCACTTCTCCTTAACTTACGCTTAAAACATGGGCCACAACCCATTGAAATCCAAGGTGATATCCATGAAATTATTCGGAACCGACGGCATCCGCGGAACCTTCAATCAGCATCCCATGACCGTGGAAACCGCCCTTCGGGTGGGCCAGGCCGTGGCAGCCACCTTTGCCACACCGTCCAAGCACACCGTCATCATCGGGCGGGATACCCGTCAATCCGGCCAGGCCCTGTCCTCGGCCCTTGCCGCAGGCGTCATGAGCATGGGCGCCCATGTGGCCCTGGCAGGTGTGATTCCCACACCCGGCGTGGCCTTTCTCACGGCCGCCCATGACGAGGCAGCCCTGGGCGTGGTGATCTCAGCCTCCCACAACCCCTTTGAAGACAACGGCATCAAGCTGTTTAATGAAGATGGCTTCAAGTTCAACGAGGCCGTGGAAGCCCGCATCGAAGCCCTGGTTGCAGACACCGACGCCCTTCAGTCGAACCTGGAAGCAGTTTCCACCGTAGGAACCATGAACCACATCCCCCATGCCGCCAGCCGCTACCTGGGCTTCCTTAAAGAGGCATGCCCCGTGGACCTCTCCGGCCTGCGCCTGGTGGCCGACGCCTCCAACGGCGCGGCAAGCAGCCTGGCCGAGCCCCTGCTCAGGGGCGCCGGAGCCGAACTGACCCTCATCAACGCCGCCCCCAACGGGATCAACATCAACGCAGGCTGCGGCTCCGAGCACCCGGACGAAGTACAGGCCCTGGTGACATCCTCCGGAGCCTCCGCCGGCCTTGCCTTTGACGGAGACGCCGACCGCTTGATCTGCGTGGACGAAACCGGGGAGATCGTCTCCGGCGACCAGGTCATCGCCATTGTGGCCGAATACTACCGGGCCCAGGGAATCCTTGCCAACGACACCGTGGTCACAACCGTCATGAGCAACATGGGCCTTTCCGCCTGCCTGGAGGCAAAGGGGGTCACCCACACCAAGAGCGCGGTGGGGGATCGCCACGTCATGCTCGCCATGAAAGAGCAGGGCGCCGTGGTGGGCGGGGAAGACTCCGGCCACATGATCTTTCTGGATCGCCACACCACCGGAGACGGCCTGTTGAGCGCACTTCTGCTGCTCACCGTCCTCAAAGAGACCGGCAAACCGCTGTCCGAACTGAAACAGGCCATGACCGTGTTTCCCCAGGTACTCATCAACGTGGACGTTGCCGAGAAAAAGCCATTGGAAGAGCTCACCGCAGTGCCCAAGGCCATTGACGAAGCAGAAAAAGCATTGAACGGAAAAGGGCGCACCCTGGTGCGCTACTCCGGCACCCAGAAAATGCTCCGGGTGATGGTGGAAGGGGAGGACGCCGACCTGACACGCTACTGGGCCGAGGCCATTGCCGAGGCTGTTCGCCGAGAGATCGGATAAAAAAAGCCTCCGGCGGCAATGCGCTTTTCCCCTCGTTCCTCGGGGAAAATCACATTCGCCTTTGATTTTGATTGGCCTGAGCACCTGTTTGTTAAACGTTTTAACAGTTTAACTCCCGGAAGGGCCTCCGGAGGCATTTTTAACGAGGAAACGAACGTACACGCCCTAAAAAAACGGCCCGTGTTACCCGGATAACCGGAAACACGGGCCGTTTGGATTCACCAGAAAAGCCGTGGGCTATTCGCGGTTCCCCATGATGCGAAGGAGCATGAGGAAGAGGTTGATGAAATCAAGGTAGAGGGTGAGGGCACCCATGATGGCGCCTTTGCGCAGGGTCCCTGCGTCCAGGTCTCCGGGCTGGGAGAGGGCCATCATCTTGATTTTCTGGGTGTCGTAGGCGGTGAGACCCACAAAGACGATGACGCCCACGTAGGAGATGATCATGGCCATGCCGGAACTTCTAAGGAAGATGTTCACCACCGTGGCGATGATGATGCCGATGAGGCCCATGAACATGAAGTTGCCCATGCCCGTCAGGTCTTTTTTGGTCACCATGCCGTAGACGCTGCACGTCCCGAACATGGCCGCACACACCACAAAGGTCGAAAAGATAGACGACCGGGTGTAGACGATAAAGATAGAGGCGAGGGTGGCGCCGTTCAGGGCGGAATAAAGCACAAAGAGCAGGGTGGCCGTGCTTGCCTTGATCCGCTGGATACCGGCTGAAATGGCCACGACCATACCGAGTTCTGCGATGATCAGACCGAAAAAGACCATGCGGTTGCCGAAGATGAGTTCGAGCATTGCACGGGAGTTGGCTACGTACCACGCCACACCGGCGGTAAGAAGAAGTCCCACCGCCATCCAGTTGTAAACACTCATCAGAAAGGTGTTTACCGCTGCCTGGGAACGGACATTTTGAACAGATGAAGACTGCATTGATCCTCCGAATTGAGAAGTTGATGATGACGCCGCAATGTTGCGAGGCTATCTCGTTGGATACCGGATCTTTATCGGACCATCCGGGCCCACAGCAGAAAAGATAACACAGGTATCCGCGATTTCAACCTGTAAAACGCGAGAACGCCCGGCAAGAATGATCTGCGCGGGAACATAAAGCAAAAAACAACCGCTCATTTCAAAAATTTAATGGCGGCAGATGGCCGGGCACAGAAAAAAACAACCCATGGTCACGATGGCAGCGGCAGGGTCACGGGAGATTCCCGGAGATGGTTTTCCATAAAGGGACGGCACGCCACTTGACCCGAACCTGCCATCCGGGATATGCGAAGGAGATATGAACACAGCAGCACAAAACCAACCGACAACCGCAGTGGAACCATCCACCATGAAACTGAGCCAGACCGAACTCTTTGAGCACCTGAAGACGACCCTTGAAAAAATGGGTGCCACGTATCAGGAACACAGCTTCCGGGCCACCACGATCCCGGTCAAGAGCGGCCTCTGCGTGGTTCGCGGGGAACTCTGCTTCATCATGGACAAACGGCGGAAGCTCCGCGAGAAGAATCGCATCCTCGGCCGCGCCCTGGCACGCATGGACCTGGACACCGTCCACATTCCGCCTGCGGTGAGGGAATTTATCTCTGGAGATGCCTCGTGATGCATCAGGGGAGGCCCTCGAACCCTGATACGGGTTCCATATGCAAAAGTTTACATAATATATATTATCGGACGTTATCAACGGGTGAAGTCCTACACCACGACACACCCATCTATCTGATTCCATACCTTTTTCAGTAACGCATTGTCATAAGACCCACATCGTTTGGTGCAACCCTATGCGCGTTGTGGACGGTGCCACGGCATCTACGCCGATCCGCGTATTGTCACCACGGCAGACGACACGGGACGCCATCTGGAAAGCTGCGATCCCACCCCAAAACCCCATCGGCCAATAACCCGGCAGCTGGTAGCCGGCGGCCCAGTTGCCGGGCTAAATCGGCTCTTTTGTTGAACCCCACCTGCAACTGTGCTAGATTGGCGAACCCGGAGCTGATACTCCGTGCGCAGCCCGTGCCGATTTCCGGCGTCGGGCCCCCCTTGGCAACCCCTTCAGGAAAGACATTGGAGATGACGGAACGAAAAGAGATCTATTCGGTCTCGAGCCTGACCCGCGAAATCAAAGGCGTGCTTGAGAACCGATTCCCATACGTGTGGATTTACGGAGAGATATCCAACCTTCGCATTCCCTCGTCGGGCCACTGCTATTTCACGCTGAAGGACCAGGGCGCCCAGGTCAGCGGCGTCCTCTTCCGCGGCCAGGCCTCCCGGCTGAAGTTTCGCCTTCAGGACGGCCAGACCATTACCGGGTTGGGACGCGTCAGCCTGTATGAGCCCAGGGGTACCTACCAGATTATTTTTGAATACATGGAACCCAAGGGCGCCGGGGCCCTGCAGCTTGCCTTTGAGCAGCTCAAGCGAAAACTCGCTGCCGAGGGACTCTTTGACGAGGCCATTAAGAAAAAACTCCCCCCCTTCCCCGAGCGCATTGCCCTGGTCACCTCCCCCACGGGGGCCGTGGTCCACGACATGCTCACCGTTTTTCGTCTCCGCTATCCCAACGCGGAGCTCCTGGTGGTGCCCGTAAGGGTCCAGGGCGAGCAGGCCTGCCTCGATATCCCGGCGGCCATCGCCGGCATCAACCGGCACATGGCCGCTGACCTTATTATAGTAGCGCGGGGCGGCGGGTCCTTGGAGGACCTGGCCCCCTTCAACAGCGAAGAGGTGGCCCGGGCCATCCACGGGTCGGTGCTTCCCGTCATCAGCGCCGTGGGCCATGAGACGGACTACACCATCGCCGATTTCACGGCGGACATGCGGGCCCCGACCCCCACGGCAGCCGCGTCCCTTGCGGTTCCGGACAAAAAACGGCTCAAAGAAGACGTGGCCCTGCTGGCGGCCCGACTCCGCCTCTGTCTGGACCGAAGGATAGACGACGGGAGGCTGCGACTGAACGCGGCATCACGCCGCCTTGTGGACCCGAAGAAAAAGATATATGATCACAGGTTGCGGGTAGACGAACTGACCCAGCGAATGGCACGGGCAATCCGCCGGGAACTGAGCGATCGCCGGACCGCCCTTACCTGGCGCCGGGATCGGCTGGCCAAGGCCTCTCCCCTTCTGGCCGTGGAGGCCGGGCGCCGCGACGTTCGGGAGCTGTCCAGGCGCCTGAGCCTTGCCATGGAGGCACGGCTGGCCCGGAGCCGGGACACCCAGAAGCGCCTGGAACAAAACCTCAGCGCCCTGAGCCCCAAACTGGTTCTGGACCGGGGCTACAGCATTGTGCACGATTCACAAAGCGGTGAGGTCATCACCCGCGCAGCCCAGGTGGAGATCGGTTCTTCCCTGGATGTGGTTCTTGCAGACGGCTTGCTTGAAGCCGTTGTGGAAAGGAAAGACGATGGCAAAGAAAAAATTTGAAGAGGCAGTGGCTCAGTTGGAGGCCATTGTCGAAGATCTGGAGTCAGGGGATCTTCCGCTGGACAAGGCCATGAAACGCTTTGAAGAGGGCGTCAAGCTCTCCAAGACCTGCTCGGACACCCTGGACGAAGCCGAGACCCGCGTGCGGATCCTCACCGGAGAGACCGCCGAGGGCCTCCAGGACGCCCCCTTTACCGAAACCGATCAGCGGGGCGCGGAATGAGCGCATTCGACTTGAAAGGGTACCTCGAAGAAAAACGGGTCGTGGTTGAAGGCGCCCTTAAAGGACACCTGGACACCCTGACCCCTTCCGTGGAAACGCGGGTGGCACAGGCCATGGCCTACTCCCTCATGGCCGGGGGCAAGCGGCTGCGGCCCATCCTCTGCATGGCCGCCTGCGAAGCGGTGGGCGGAGACCCGGAAACAGCCATGAAGGCGGCGTGCGCCCTGGAGATGATCCACACCTACTCCCTGGTCCACGACGACCTGCCCGCCATGGATGACGATGATTTCAGGCGGGGACGCCCCACCTGCCACAAGGCCTTTGACGAAGCAACGGCCGTCCTGGCAGGGGACGCCCTGCTCACCTCGGCGTTTCACCTCATGGCCCTGGATCGGGGGCCCCGTGCCGAAGTGACCCTGGATGTCATTCGCATCATTGCCGATGCCTCGGGGGCCTTCGGCATGATCGAAGGCCAGATGCGGGACATCGAAGCCGAAGGCCGCGCCCTGGACCTTGGCTCTTTAAGGGAGCTGCACGGCCTGAAAACCGGTGCCCTGATCCGCGCCTCCGTGGAGTCCGGCGCCGTCATCGGCGATGCAGCAAACGGAGAGCGGGAGGCTCTGACACGCTACGCCGAAAAGATCGGCCTGGCCTTTCAGGTAACCGACGACATCCTCAACGTGGAAGGCGACCCGGACCTCATGGGCAAAGGGGTCGGCACGGACGCTGAACACGACAAGGCCACCTACCCGTCCCTCATGGGGCTGGAAGAATCCAAGGCCTACGCAAACCAGCTGGTGGAGGAGGCCGTAAGCGCCCTGGTCGTCCTCGATGAACGAGCAAAACCCTTGAAGGCGCTGGCCCTGTACGTTGTCCAGCGCCAGCGTTGATTTCCGCCCCCAGGGGCAGAAACCGAACTTTTATTTCCTCACCATGGGTGGGGGGGAACCATACAGGTGATGGTGATGACCCTTTTAGAACAGATCGACTCCCCGGCAGACCTGAAGAAGCTGGATCGCAGCCAGCTTCCCCAGCTTGCCCGGGAGATTCGGGACAATATTGTGGATGTGGTGTCCAAAAACGGCGGGCACCTGGCCTCCAGTTTAGGTGTGGTGGAACTGACCATTGCGGTTCACTACGTCTTTGACGTGCCCTTTGACAAGGTCGTCTGGGACGTGGGCCACCAGGCGTATGCCCACAAACTGCTCACCGGACGGCGGGATGCTTTCCCAACCCTGAGGACCCTGGGGGGCATCTCCGGATTTCCCAAGGTGAGCGAAAGCCCCTACGACGCGTTTACCACCGGCCACAGCAGCACCTCGGTGTCTGCGGGCTACGGCATGAGCTGCGCCCGGGACATGAAGGGCGAAGACGGAAAGGTCATCTCCATCATCGGCGACGGCAGCCTCACCGGCGGCATCGCCTACGAAGGGCTTAACCAGTCCGGGCCCTCCAGTCGCAACCACCTGGTGATCTTAAACGACAACGAGATGTCCATCGCCAAAAACGTGGGCGCCCTCTCCTCTTTTTTGAGCCGCACCTTTTCCGCCAAATACCTCCAGGACCTCAAGGGCGAGTTCAAAAAGGCCATGAAAGCCCTGCCCAAGGTGGGAGACGACATCTACCAGTTTGCCAAGAAGACCGAAGAGTCCTTCAAGGCCTTCGTCACCCCCGGCATGCTCTTTGAGGCGTTCAAGTTCGAATACCTGGGGCCCATCGACGGCCACAACATGGAACACCTCATCGACATTCTGGAAAACATCAAAAAGCTCAACAAGCCGGTGCTGCTGCACGTCATGAGCAAAAAAGGCATGGGCTACGCCCCGGCCGAAGCCAACCCCGTCTATTTCCACGGCGTGGGCGCCTTTGAAAAAGAGACGGGGACCAGCATGAAGGCCAGGCCCAAGGCCCCCTCCTATACCGAGGTCTTCGGCAGGAGCATGGTGGAGCTGGCCGAAACCGACAAGCGCATCGTGGCCGTCACCGCGGCCATGCCCGAAGGGACAGGGCTCACGGAGTTTGCCTCCCGGTTCCCCGAGCGATTCTTTGATGTGGGCATCGCCGAACAGCACGGGGTAACCTTTGCCGCGGGCATGGCCACCGAAGGAATGAAACCGGTGGTGGCCATCTACTCCACCTTCCTCCAGAGGGCCTACGACCAGATCCTCCACGATGTCTGCCTGGACAGGCACCCGGTGATCTTTGCCGTGGACCGCGGCGGCCTCGTGGGCGAAGACGGTCCCACCCACCACGGTCTCTTTGACCTGGCCTACCTGCGGCCCCTGCCCAACATGGTCATCATGGCCCCTGCCGACGAAAACGAACTGCGGCAGATGCTCCGCACCGCCCTGGACCACGACGGCCCCATTGCCATCCGCTACCCGCGCGGGGCTGCCGAAGGGGTCCCCGTGGATGCGTCGGCCCCTGCCCTTCCCATTGGTAAGGGCGCCCTGGTCCGTGAAGGCAGCGACCTTGCCCTTCTTGCCATCGGCACCACCCTGGCCACCTGCATGGAAGCGGCCGAGAAGCTCTCGGCCCAGGGCATCGAAGCTGCCGTCATCAACGCGCGCTTTGTCAAACCCCTGGACAAGGACCTCATCCTCCACTGGGCGGACAAAACAGGCCGCGTGGTGACCGTGGAAGAGCACATGAAGGCCGGCGGCTTCGGCAGCGCAGTGCTGGAGCTCTTCTCTGACGAGGGCCTGGCACACATCACCACCGCCCGTGTGGGCATCGAAGATCACTTTGTGGAGCACGGTCCCCGGGCAGAGTTGTGCCGTCGCCAGGGCATCTCCACCGAGGGTGTCATGGAGGCCGCGTTCCGTGTGACGGGACGGACCGAAAGCGTCACCACCCTGGCCGGAAAGGGCCGATAACGAGAAAGGACAAGGAAAACATTTGAGTCAGGAAGTGAAAATGAGAATTGACCAGCTCCTCGTGGACAAGGGGCTGGTGGAGAGCCGCCACAAAGCCCAGGCGCTGATTCTGGCCGGAAAAATACTGGTAAACCGGGTACCTGTCACCAAGGCCGGGACCAAGGTTTTGACAAGCGCCGAGATACACGTCAAAGAGGACGAGATTCCGTATGTCAGCCGAGGGGCCCTGAAACTGGAAGAAGCCCTGAAAACCCTTGAAATCGACATTGCCCATGATGTATGTCTGGACATCGGCGCTTCCACGGGAGGCTTTACCGATTGCCTGCTCCGACACGGGGCAGACAAAGTCTATGCCGTGGACGTGGGCTACGGCCAGCTGGCCTGGTCCCTGCGCAACGATGAAAGGGTCGTGGTGCTGGAACGCACCAATATCCGCTACCTGACGGAAGAGCAGGTCCCCGAGAAGGTGGACCTGGTCACCATCGACACCTCCTTCATCTCACTGAAGCTGGTGGTACCGGCGGCCCTTGGTTTTCTCAAAAAAGAGGGACGAATTCTCGCGCTCATCAAACCTCAGTTTGAGGTAGGAAAAGGGAAAGTGGGAAAAGGCGGGGTCGTCAAGGACCCGGCACAGCACGCGGAAGTCATCGACAATCTTAGCGATTTCTTCCAGGAACTCGGCCTTGAAAAAGAGGCTGTCATCCCCTCCCCCATCCTCGGCCCCAAGGGCAATCGCGAGTTCATTATCTCTTTGAAATACTGACGGGATTGATATATATACCTAAGTTCGTAACGGTATGTTTATACACAACGCCCCAAGGGGATTTCTCACAGGGCGTTGGCAGAAGCACTCGACCCGGCACGAACCGCACGAAAGAGGCGGGGATGCGGGGTCGAGAAGCAAAACATGTAATTCAGGAGAAGAGACAGTCACATAGACATAGGCTTGAATCATTCACATATTGAGGAGGTTGTTTAATGAAGTTATCTTCTGATAAACTGCGTAACGTCGCTCTGGCAGCCCATGGAGGTGCAGGCAAGACATCCCTTGCCGAGGCATTGATTTTCAACGCGGGCGCAACCAGCCGACTTGGCCGTGTGGAAGAGGGCAACACCGTGATGGACTACTCGGAAGAAGAGCAGCGCCGCACCGCGTCCCTCAGCAGCGCCTTTTTTCAATATGAGTGGAAAAAACACATCATCAGCCTCATCGATACCCCGGGTGACAAAAACTTCTTCTCCGACGCCAAAACCTGCATGCCCGCAGCCGACGCTGCCGTCATCGTCATCGACGCCTGCACGGGCTCCGATATCCGCACCGAACAATCCGCACAATTTGCAGGTGAAAACGCCATCCCGACCGTCTGTTTCATCAACAAACTCGATCACGAGCGTGCCGACTTCAGGCAGGCCTTCACCAGCGCGGTGGACGCCCTTGATCCCAAGCCTATTCTGATTCAACTCCCCATCGGGGAAAAAGACGCCTTCACCGGTGTCGTGGACCTCATCGCCAACAAGGCCTACAGCCTCAAAGACGGCAAGGCCGAGCCCATGGACATCCCTGCGGACATGGCCGACGATGTGGAATCCGAACGAGCCGAACTCATTGAAAACATCGCCGAAGCAGATGACGAGCTCCTTGAGCGCTATCTGGAAGGCGACGAAATAAAAGACGCAGAGCTGGTGGCCGCCCTCAAAACCGGCACCAAAAACCGTCAGTTCATGCCGGTTCTCTGCGGGGCGGCCACGGCCAACATGGGCGTGACCCTCCTGGCCGACTTCATCGTGGACGGCCTGCCCAGCCCCCTGGAGCGAGCCCCCTTCCCCACCACGGACGGAGAGGGCGTGGCCTTTGACCCAAGCGCCCCCTTTTCAGGGTATGTCTTCAAGACCATTGTGGACCCCTACGCGGGCCGCCTCTCCCTGATCAAGATCGTTTCCGGCTCCCTGGGCAAGGACGGCACCGTCTACAACACCGACAAGGACAGCAAGGAGCGTTTTTCCCAGCTTCTCTACCTTGCCGGAAAAGACCAGAAGCCCATCGACCATGCCGAAGCCGGTGCCATCGTGGCCGTGGCCAAGCTCAAAGAGACGTTCACAGGAGCCACCTTGTGCGATGAAAGCCGCAAGGTGATCCTCAAGCCCACGGACCCCATCGCCCCGGTAATCTCCTTTGCTGTGGAGGCCGCCAACCAGGGAGACGAAGACAAGGTCTTCTCCTCCCTCTCCAGGCTCCAGGAGGAAGATCCCTCCCTGGGCCTCGACCGTATTGCCGAAACAAAAGAGATCCTTTTGAACGGTATGGGTATGGTCCACGTGGAGGCCACCATTGAAAAGCTCAAGCGGAAGTTCAACCTCGAAGTGGTGATCAAGCCCCCCAAGGTCCCCTACCGAGAGACCGTCCGCAAAAAAGTCCGTGTCCAGGGCAAGCACAAGAAACAGACCGGCGGGCACGGTCAGTACGGGGACTGCTGGATCGTCCTGGAGCCCCAGCAGAGAGGCGACGGCTTTGAATTCGTAGACGCCATCGTCGGCGGGGTCATCCCCAAGACTTACATCCCCGCCGTGGAAAAAGGGATTGCAGAGGCGTCCTCCAAAGGGGTCCTCGCCGGTTTTCCCTGTGTGGACTTCAAGGTGACCCTGGATTACGGCTCCTTCCATGCCGTGGACTCCTCGGAGATGGCCTTCAAGATGGCCGGATCCCTTGCCTTTCGCAAGGCATGCGAAGAGTCCGGCGGGGTTCTTCTGGAGCCTGTCATGAACGTGGCCGTCATCGTTCCCGATGATTTTACCGGCGACGTTATGGGGGACCTCAACTCCAGAAGAGGACGCGTCCTCGGCATGGACAGCGAAGGCAAATACCAGGTGATCAACGCCCATGTGCCCATGGCCGAGATCCTCACCTACGCCCCGGACCTCAACTCCATGACCGGTGGACGGGGCACCTTCACCCGGGAATTTTCGCACTACGACGAGGTTCCCGGGGATATCGCCAAAAAAGTACTTGAAAAGATTGCGGCGGAGCAGGAAAATTAGCTCCGCTTGAATGTTTCTGAATAAGAAACGGCAGAGGATGCGGTTCACCCGTATCCTCTGCTGTTTTGTTTTTGAGAGAGGAAGAGACTTTAAAAAAATGAGACGAAATATTGTACATGTCGGATCCGGGCAGCTCACCTACGAAATCCGAGAAATCGTAGCCGTGGCCAACGAACTGGCAGCCCTGGGCGTCGACATCACCTGGGAAAACATCGGAGACCCTGTGGCAAAGGGAGAGTCCATTCCTGACTGGATCAAAGAGATCATCACCGATCTCGTGGGACAAGACGACACCTACGGCTATGTGGCCACTCGGGGCGTTTCCAACACCCAGCAGTTCCTTGCCGAATGCGTCAACAGCCGCGGAGGCACACAGATCACCAAAGATGACATTGTCTTCTTCAACGGACTTGGCGACGCCGTGGCCAAGATTTTCGGGTTCCTCAAGCGCGAAGCCCGGGTCATCGGCCCCTCCCCCGCCTACTCCACCCACTCCTCTGCCGAGGCGGCCCACTCGGGCTACAACCACCTCACCTACGAGCTGGACCCGGAGAACGGCTGGCTGCCGGACTTGGAGGACCTGGAAAACAAGGTCAAATACAACGACGCCATCGCAGGCATCCTCATCATCAACCCGGACAACCCCACGGGCGCGGTCTACCCCCGAGAGGTCCTGGAAAAGATGGTGGACATTGCACGGCGACACCGCATCTTCATCATCTGCGACGAAATCTATTCCCACATCGTCTACGACGACGCCTCCACGGTTCACTTGAGCGAAGTCATCGGCGAAGTCCCGGGCATGGCGCTGCGCGGCATCTCCAAAGAGTACCCCTGGCCCGGCGGCCGCTGCGGATGGATCGAGGTGTACAACCAGAACAGCTACCCCATGTTCCGCCAGTACATCCAGAGCATCGTCAACGCCAAGATGCTGGAGGTGTGCTCCACAAGCCTGCCCCAGCACTCCATCCCCCTGGTCATGGGCCACCCCAACTACCGGGGACACCTTGAAATGCGCCGGGACATGTTCCACCGCCGGGCCGACGAAGCCTACGACATGCTCAAGGATGTGGAAGGTATCTCGGTCATCAAGCCCAAAGGGGCCTTTTACATGTCCGTCCTCTTTGATGACGGCGTGCTGAACAGCGACCAGACCCTTGCCATCGGCGACGAACGCGTCCGAAGCTATATCGAAGAGAAGATCGAAAACGTGGAAGTGGACAAGCGCTTCGTCTACTACCTGCTTGCCGCCACCGGCATCTGCGTGGTTCCCCTCACCGGGTTCTGCTGTTCCCGCAAAGGCTTCCGCATCACCCTCCTTGAAACCGACGACGACAAGCGCCGGTGGACCTTCCAGACCGTGGCCGACAGCATCCGCGCCTACCTGGAGTCCAACCGAGGCTCCGCCGGTGATGAGGCGTGCCGACTGGCCGTGTAAAAGAACAGGCTACCGGCTTTAACAACAAAAGCCCCTCGGACGGAAACGATTTTCCGTCTTCGAGGGGCTTTGTTGGTTTAAGGGCTTTCGGGATTTTAATGAAACTCGATGTAAAGTCCCAGCTTGCCGTAGTGCTGGGTGGAGTCAAAGGCCATGCCCACCTCCAGGTCGCTGATGCTGCGAATGGTGCCGTACTTTTCAATGAGGGAGTGCTCCCTGTCGTCCAGGTGAAACGCCAGATCCACCCGCATCCCCACCTCAAGGGGCACCGAGGTCACCAACCGAACCCGCAGACCCGACTGGGAGATGTCCGTCACCGTTCCCGACAGGTTGTATCCCCGCTCCTGGACCTTGCAGACCACCGGCAGTTCTACATCCTTGCGCACAAACTGCCGCCGTTCGAGCTGCACATGAAAGCTGTGGCCGCAGGTGCACCGACACCGGATCTTTACATGACTCTGGACCCCCATGAAGGTGGAGACATCCTGTTCCTTCACCCGGAGACACGATGGGCAGGTGATAAACGCCTGGAAATCGTCTTTCACAAGAATCGTAGCAAGCATGGTTTCCCGTCCTCACCGGCCGGAAATCATGAAAACATCAGATACTGGCCGATTTTGTCGTATTTTTCTATTTCGGTGAATTCAAGGCCCAGGAACGGGCCGTTGATGCTTCGGACCACTGCCGTTTTGCTGATGAATGACCGATCTTTATCGTCGAGGTTGAACTCCACGTGGATAATATCTTCAATGGCAAAGGGAAAAGCCGTGTTGACCCGGATCCGGCACCCGGACCGGGACAGGTCCTTGACGGTCATGATGAATTTGCGGCCGTCATGGGAACCGAAGGCCACCCCGGACAATTCGAGGGATTTGCGGTAGTACTTTCGCCGCTCGATCACCACGGAAAAAACATGACCGCATTTGCAGGTGCACTTGATCCTGAGTTGCGCCTTGGCGGTCAGGAGCTTGGAGATATCCGTGGTCCGGGATCGCTCACACACAGGGCACACAAAGGTTGCCGTGGTGCTGGTTCCGAGAAATATTTTTTCTGCCATTGCCTTGCCTTTTATTTGGAGGGTCGAAGTCCCGAGGCACCCTGACACGCATTACCCCAGCTTCACTGACCTTCTCTGGGTCCCGGCACAGCGCCGTTAACTGACGCACACCCTGCGAATCTCCGCAACATCGGTGACGCCGTCCAGCGCCTTGACGAGGCCGTCCTGAATCAAGGTCGTCATCCCCTGCTCTGCGGCCACACGGAACAACTCGTCGGTGTGGGCGGCCCGCTTGATCATCTGCTTGACCTCAGGAGAGCCGTACATCAGTTCATGGATGGCAACCCGGCCCTTGTAACCGGAGCCGGAGCAGACAGAGCATCCCACGGGCTTGAAAAGGCGCATGTCCGAGGAATACCGGATCCCGGTTTGCTCAAAGGCCTCCTTACCGTAGAGTTCCACGATACGGTCGAACTCGTCCCGGTCCGGGGTGTACTCGTCCCTGCAGTTGGTGCACAGCCTTCGGACCAGCCGCTGGGCCAGGACCCCCTGGAACGCATCGGAGAAGTTCAGGGGGTTGAGCCCCATGTCCAGAAGCCGGGTTACCGTCTCCGGGGCACTGTTGGTGTGAAGGGTGGAGAGAACCAGGTGGCCGGTGAGGGAGGCTTCGATGCCGATGGAGGCGGTTTCGTGATCCCGCATCTCGCCGATCATGATCACGTCCGGATCGGCCCGGAGAAAGGCCCGCATCACCCGGGCAAAATCCAGGCCGATCTTTGCCTTGCACTCCACCTGCCGCAGGCCGGGCTGGGTGATTTCCACGGGATCCTCAGCGGTCCAGATCTTGATTCCGGGCTTGTTGATGTTTGCCATGGCCGCATGGAGGGTGGTGGTCTTTCCCGACCCGGTGGGCCCCACGCAGAGAATCAATCCGTAAGGCTGGGCGACGATTTTTTTCAGGATCTCCAGGTTGCGGTCGCTGAGCCCCATCTGGTCGATTTTCATGGCCCCGGAGTCTGCCAGGATACGGAGCACCGCATCCTCAAACCCGCCTGCCGTGGGCAGGGTGGCCAAACGCAGCTCAAAGGGCTTCACCCCTTTTCTCTTGAACTTGATCTTCCCGTCCTGGGGAAGCCGCCGTTCGGCAATGTCCAGATGACTCATGATCTTCAGGCGGGAAAGAATCCCCATGGCGTTGGAGATGGGCACCTTGAGCACATCCTGGCACACGCCGTCAATGCGGTAACGGATATGCACCTTCTTGGAGTGGGGGGACGGCTCCACATGGATATCGGAGGCCCCTTTCCGGTAGGCGGTGATGATCACCTGGTCCACCATCTTCACGATCTGGCTCGACGACTCGGAGAGGGACGGATCCGCCTCCTGATCGTCCGGCATCTCGTCCACCTCTTCCTCGAACTCCACGTCGAGCATCATGTCGAAGTCGCCGTCTTCCTCTCCGGGCCCCTCTTCGGTATGGCGGTCGGAATCGTAGAAGAACTTGATCACTTCGATGATCTCTTCCCGTACACCCACGGAGTATCGGATGTGCTTGGCACTGAGAAGGCTGTAGATGTGGTCCGTCTTTTCGAGGTTTTTCGGGTCATCAATCAGAACTTCCACCACCCCGTCGGTCATGTCCCATGACAGGGGCACCCAGCTGTTCTGGATGAGAAAGCTCTTCTTCAGCTTCCCCAGGAGTTCCACGGGGATGGGAATATCGGTGCCGAATTCCACAAAGGGACACTCGTAATAATAGGAGAGGGATTTGCCGAGCTCCTCTTTGTCCACATACATGTCTTCAATGAGAATGGATTCGCAGCTTTTCCCGGTTTTTCTCGCAAGGTTGAGGGCGTTCTGCAACTGAGCGGTGTTGACCTGATCCGTCTCCAGGAGGTAGCCGTAGCGGGATTCGTAACTCCGCGCTCCCTTGATCCCCTCGACCTGGGCATCGAGCCCGGTGTAGCCCGCATCCAGCCCGCGGACATCTTCGTAGAAGCCCATGGCCTCGTCGCTCTTTTCGAGCTTTTCCATCTCCAGCCCGAACCGGAAGAGAATATCGGCCGCCGCTTCCTGGGTCACGTTGTTCGTCTCTATGAGTTCAAGGACCTTTTTGCGAATTTTGGATACGGCATGAAGCTGCATCAGGACGTCGGCAAGCTGAGGCACCAGCTTGGCCACCGGATACTTGGTGTTGAGAAGTTTCAACAGCTCGGCCAGGGCTTCCCGCTGCAGGCCGAGCTCTTTAAAGGCGTGGGCGCTCTCCAGGATCTCATCGGCGCTGTCTTCGGACCAGGAGTTTTTGATGGCGCTGAGCTCCTGGCTGCTGAGTTCGATGACCTCATCGTCGTCATCGAGCTCGGCCGCCTTTGTCTTCAATTCGCCAAGCTCCATCCCGATGAAGTCGTTGACCTCTTCGTCGAGGTCACCGTCGTATGCATCCAGAATTGCCGTATAAACGGCAATGGACTCACCGTAGAGACCGTGTTTTTTGTAGGCTTTGGCGGTATCGATTTTAGACTTCAGCTGTTTTTCCAAAGCGTATCCTCGCAAATTTGCCGCACACCTTCAGGTGCACTACATTTTAAAGAAACGACCGAAACCTCGTGTCTTGCGACTTTTATCCATATCGGTTGAAATAAGATCGCACGTCATGCGAACCATGGCGGCCACGCACCCGGGGGCCATGAGGATATAAAGGATTCCGTCGACGGTTCGACGGTAGTAGACTCGCAGGGCATCGAACAGGATCTCTCCTTCCGTGGCGCCGTCCACCAGGGGAGCCATATCGCGCCAGCGCATTTTCTCAGCAAGAAAAGCCCTGGCCTCGCGACACTCGTGCTCGCTGCCACCATGGGACTCGGAAAGTTCGGCAACCAGGGGCTTTCCGGCATCGCTGATGTAAAAAACCCCCTGGACCCCGTCGATGCTGAACAAATCATCAAAATGGTTTGCCATATCCACCTGAATACATAAAAGATTATAATCTGATTCACACGTCCAGTACAGCGTCAATTAACGATTCTTTCTGGACCTTTGCTCCCACCACCAGCCGGGCCGGGACCCCGGCACCCATCACCACCATACGCTGATCGGTTTCCCGATTGCTCAACACCGCCTTGAGTGGCCCGGCCCCCAGAATGTTTCCGAACATCTGCAGGGCGGCCATCTTATCCGTCAACTCCGGAGCCCAGGCTGCCGACTCCACTGCATCGGAGTTGCCGCTTGCCTTGACGACCAGCTCCCTAAGGCGCTCCAGTTCATCCGGGGAGCCGCCCCGGTCCCCATCCACAGGATCACCGGTGGATGCATCCCTCCCCTGGTCAGCAACCTGGCCCGGCGAGCCGCTTCCCATCTCATCCTTCAGCCGCATGGCGTCCAACAAAATCGCCTGGAGCTCACCCTGGATCCCTTTCCGGGTGAGAACACAGGAATTTTCGATGAGCAGGGTCACCCGTTCCCATCCCAGGACGCGATAGGCGGCCTTGTTGCCTGTCATGGGGCCGTAGCGTGCATTGAGGATATCCCCGTCACGGAAAAAGAGAACGCCCTGGGTGCCGGTCATCTCGTTGACCACCCGGATGGTGCAGGTCTTGGCTTCCATCTCGATAAGCTGCAGGAACATCTCCAGGGAGGCATTTTTCAGGGTGCCGCCCCCGGCCTGCTCCTTGAAGATCTGGTCAATGGTCCGAACCAGATCCTCAACCACCAGCGGCTTCGTAAAATAGGCCCGTGCCCCGTAGCGCATAACCGCTTCACGGGTTTTGGGCTTATCGAAACTGGTGACGACAATGGCGGGGACATCGGGAAAAAACCGCCGGATTTTTTCCAGAAGCCCGTACCCATCGACATTGGGCATCTGGAGATCCGTCACCACAAGGGCAATGGGGCGTCGCTTCAAGAGCTCTACAGCCTCAGCGCCGTCGGTGCACGTAAGGACCGCATACCGATCCTTCAGCTTGGAAAACAGCTTGTGGATGAGGTTGAGAAAAGGCTGGTTGTCGTCCACGACGAGAATCTGTCTGACCATGGTGTGACCATCCTGTGTTTCCCCTGCCCCCCATGGGGGAAGGGATAAAAAAGATACCGGCGTCGGGCTTTCAATGGGGCAAGGCGTCAGACAACCGCTTTAAACGCATCGATCTCCCGTTGATACTGTTGGCGCCAGGTTTTCAGGTTCTGTTGAAGCTCCATGCCGAGCCCACGCTCCAGGGCCAGCTCCCGAAGACACTCGGTCACCGCCGCCACGACCCGCTGGACCTTGTCGGTCCCTGTGTAGGTAATGGAACCGCCCTGGTAACTGAACTCCTCGGTAAACGGATCCAGGAACTCATACCGGGATACTTTTTCGAGGAATTTCCGCTTCAGCACCGTATCAAACGGATCGGCCTGCTCCTTGACCCCGGTATAGGTCTGCTCGAAAACCCCCAGAAGCACCTCCAGCATCTCCACGGCATTCTGCCCCTGTCCCCCTTTGCCCTCGCCGGAGAGAGGCGCCCTGTCCTTCAAGCAGTCGTCGCTGAGCCGATGGATCTCCATCTGAACCCGCTTGATGGCAATACGGGTCCGGCTGTTTTTGGCGTTGGCCATGATGCGCCCGAGCTCCTGGTTCGGGTCCCGGAGAATGCCGCCGCTCTTACCCAGAACCGCTCCGGCGATCTCTCCCATGATGACATGCACCTGGTCCGCCTTCCCCGAAGGGTTCAGCACCTCGATCAAACCGGTGAACCGGTCCTGGGTAATTTTCTTCATGAGCGCCTCCAGGTCCACGGTGGAGGAGGTCAGGTTTTTGTGGATCAGCGCCGCTTCGTTGAGGTTGGCCCAGTATCCGATGCTCTCATCCGGAATCTCGAAGACCGAGAGGGTGTGCCGGGCCTCATCGGCCATGCGCAACAGCTCGTCAAGGGCTGGCTGACGATCCCTGTCCCGGCCGTCGATGCAGGTATGGGCATTGATCAATGCCCCCTGGTCAAAAAAAACGACACCTTCCGATGCGGGTGCCCGCATGATGACACAGCCCGAGGGCAAGGCATTTCGAAAGTGATCGACAAACCGCCTGATGCGTATATAACCGGTGTGCAGGTTGCTGACCACAGGGGTCTCTCTGGGAATGACTATCATAGATCAATCTCACTGGTTGGACAAACAGTCTTGCCGTCCCTGACGGCTGCAATCACGGGACGCCGCCCCGCATCAACACAAACGGGAGCATCTCAGGTGATGTGGAAAAACAGCCGTTCTCCGCCTGGTCTCTGCTCCCGCTGATAACACCCGTATGGAAACGCTACCGCTTTTTGCGGAGCCGTTCAATGGAAAATCGCAAACTGTCCTGCATGCGCGTTACTGCCTCGGCCAGACTGCCGATCTCATCACGGGATTTGATATCGATGACCACATCAAGCTCCCCGACGCTGATCCGGTCCGCCGCATCCGTCAGCATCTGGATGTTGGAGGTAAGCCGGTAGCCGTAGATCATGATGGACAGGCCGATGAAAAGGATCACCACAGCGATGAACCCGATGGTCATCTTCTGCGTGGCTTCGGTGAGGCCGGTGGCACTCTTTTCAATGAGCTGAATAGGCCCGGTAAAGTCTTCGATGAAGGTGGTACTCAAAATCAGGTAGGGGGTCTGCTCAATGGGCTCCACGGCCATGAACTTCTCTTTTTCCGTGTTGTCCGCACTGACCGTTCGGTAGTACCCCTTGATGCCCCGCCCCCCCTTCATGGCCTTGAACACCTCTTCAAAGCTCTGATAGCCCAGGCCAAGCTCTTCCTTCATTTTGCCCAGGAGAGGCTTACCCAGGTAGGACTCGTTGCGATGGCACCAGATACGGTAGCCCGTCTCTTCATCTTGATCCGGGGCGGGGATCTCGATCAAGGCTGTAAACCCTTCGGTGCCGACATCCTGAACCGCAATATCCCGCATGTCAAAGTCGTAGTAAAAGTCGTCTTTGTTCAGGTCCGGGTTGTTCCGAAGGAAGATAGAACACTGGGAGGCCACGCTCTTGGCTTTATTGACGATGATCTCCTCGGCCATCTGGCGCACCACGCCGGTGCTCTCTCCGGTGATGTTGTTGGCGAGGGTGAGCATCTGGTACTGGGTAAAGGCGCTGCTGCCGATGAACAGCAAAATGGGAATCCCGAAAAATAGAAAAAACATCTTGGTCCGCAGGCCGAACCCCTTGTACGAGGTCTTTTTCTTTCGGGCCACGCGGGGACCGTCCGCCGTTTTCTCTTCAGGGGCAGAATTCTTGGAGACAACCTTCAGGGGGGGAGTGGCCGGAGATGCAGGAGCCGCGTCCGGCTCAGGGGAATTTTCGCTGACGGGCACCGACTGGATAGGCCCGGAGCCTTCTCCGACAGCGACCTCTTCTTCCCCGGGAGGACGGATGGTAATGATGTGTTCACACACTTTGCATTTGATCTTGATGCCATCCGGAGTCTTGATGTGGTTCATCAGTTTTCCGGGGTCCAGATGGTAAATCTTCCCGCACTCTTCACATATCACGACCATACCCTGCTTGCTCCTTGACTGTTGAAATCTCGTTGGGGATTGTCACCGTTGGAATTGAGGTGCTCTGGCCTGCAGTGGGTCCGTCAGAAATTCTTTAGCCTCGACAACAGGACCTGCTGGAACTCCGCTCTCTTTTCGTCCCGGGGGATTTCCCGGGCCAGGGCGTCCACCAGCTCAGCCGCACGTGTCGGGGGATACTCTCACGATCAAGGGCCATCTCCTGAAGAAGATCCTCAAGGAGGATTTCCGCCATGGGCCCCATGGCCTTGGAGAGCTGATCCGTAAGAAAAGGGTAAAAATCACCCGACAGGGTCGGCACCGAAGAGACCACCTCCTCAATGAGGCCGAGATGGTCCAGGCGAATCAGGACATCCCGGATATCGGACAGGGTCAGCCCGAGTTCTCCGGCAAGCTCAGCGGTATTTTTTTCACCGTTGAGCTGCATCAGCAGGGTGAGCATGCGGCTGTCCAGCGACACCTCCCCCAGGTCCTCTCTGACGGCTCGCCGGTATACGGACGACGCGATGTTTCCTTTTAAAACCATGGCAACCTGCACTTGCTCCTATTTCCGTTTCACCAACCGAGCGATCTCTTCTCGAACCGCCTGACGAATAAAGGCCTTCACCTCATCGGAAAGCCCGCCCCCTGCCCTGCCGGAGGCAGATGGCTTCGCCGCCCCGTGCTGGGCAATGAGCCCCTTGAACCGCTTGAACTCACGCACATGGTACGCCGCCGAGCGGTTTTTCTGCTCTTCGGACATGTCGGAGCCCACGGCCGCTTCAAAGCTGTCGAAAAGGGATTTCAAAAACGAGACGGTTTCGGGATGGGCGGCGGCTTTTTTGGCTTTCAGGTAGCGACCGATGGTGTCGAGGAGTTTGATATAAATGGTCAGGGCCTTGTCGTCGCAACAGCTGCCACCGAGGCGTTTCAACTCCTGCAGGTAGGCATCGAGGTTTTTGTCCCCGATCTCCCACTCCATCTCAAGAATCACGGCCTTGAGGGTTTCCAAGGGATCCCCGGACGTCTCCGGCTTCCGGGCCGGACCGTCGTCGAACAGCTCGTCCAGGCGGCTGTCCAGCTCTTCGTTCATGGATGAACCGTTTATCGTCATTGTTAAACACTCCCTCCGAGCTCAAGCTTTTCGCGAATGGACATCACCGTCATGGAGATGATCCGCTTCATGGTCACCGCCACGTTATCGCCGTTCACGGCACTGGCTGTGTAGTAGGGTGCTTTGAGGCTTGTGTTGAGGTCTTTTTCCATCACCTCCACGGGCAGGACCGGGATTCCCTCGGATTCCAGATCCCGCTTATTGTACTGCATGACCAGTGGGATGGTTTCAATGTTCTTATTGAAGGAGACAAGGTTTTCCGCCAGGTTTTCCAGGGAACGGATGTTCATCTCCTGCCTCAGCGTCATGGAATCAGCAACAAACACGATCCCGTCCACACCGCGCAGCACCAGCTTTCGGGTGGCATTGTACTTTACCTGCCCCGGTACGGTGTAGAATTGTACCTTAATGGTGTACCCTTTGATCATCCCGATGTCAAAGGGCAGGAAGTCAAAAAAAAGGGTGCGGTCGTTGTAGGTCTTCACCGTCACCATTTCACTCTTGATCCTGCTTCGGAACTTTTCGTTGATGTACTCCAGATTTGTGGTCTTGCCCCCCCTGCCCGGACCATAATAGACAATCTTAACTTGGACTTCACGTTTTTTTGGATTTATCAGTGCCAAACCATTAACCTCTCTGATACATGATTGCCCGGATTCTCTAACATGCCGGCGGTCCGACGCCTCTAAACCAGGAGGTCCCGGATCCTGTCGTTTGCCTCGTTGACTTTCAAGCGAAGAAATCCCAGGGACACATCTTTTCCGAAAATGGTCAGGAGAAGCAAATCGGTTCCAATTTTGCTGAAATGAATGCTGTCGCTTTCTCCCTTGTGGAACAACAGAGAAAACTCTTCCTCTCCGATGATGTTGGCCATGGCACTGACCGCACCGAAATTCGCGGCAGCAAGGGCCGCAAGCGAATACACGTCGTGTTGGCACCGACCGTTGTCCAAGTTGACAATCACGTTGCCTGCCAGGTCGATAAGCACAACGCTCTGAACACCGAGTTCAATGAGCTCTTCATTCAGAACATCTTCAATGGATTCAAGCTGTTTTTTACTGAAATCAAAGGGGAAATCCATATTGGCGGGTCCTTCGCTCCGTATCTGTTGATGGGTTTCATGCCTGGCGGCAGTGCGTCTGGAATGTCTACAGGCAGAGGTTTCTTCTGTCGATATCAACCGGTTACTCGAACAGACCAGAAAACATTGATCCTAAGTAATAACAGGCAGATCCTATAACCCTATAGCTCATTTAAATTGATTAATCAATTTAAAACAAATGACAAACAGCGGATCAAGGGTTGATCCGCTGTTTGTTTTCTACGGCATATGTGTGTTCGGGAGGTTTTCCGGCAGAGGCCCTGCAAGGAACCGATCCACCTCAATAACAAGGCACTCCGGCATCTGTAAGGACATACCGCACCCGGTGCGGGAGGAACCCCCGGCACGGGCAAGGAAAGGCGTCATGGGTCGTATGTCCCTCATGGGTACGATGTCCCTTAAGCCTTTCCCGTGAAGAGTTCGAGGGCTTCCAGGTATTTTTTGGACGTGCGCTCAAGCACCTCCCCGGGGATGGAGGGTCCCGGAGGGGTTTTGTCCCAGGTCAGGGTCTCCAGGTAATCCCGGACAAACTGCTTGTCAAAGCTCTCCTGGGCACCGCCAGGCTTGTAAGTGGCCTTGGGCCAGAATCGGGAAGAGTCCGGAGTCAGGACCTCATCGATGAGGATCAACTCCCCGTCGCAAATCCCGAACTCAAACTTGGTATCGGCGATGATGATGCCCTTTTCTGCGGCGACTTCAACCCCTTTGTTGTAGATGGCAAGGCTGATGTCCCGCACCTTTTCCGCCATGTCCGCTCCAATGATCTCGGCGGCCTCTTCAAAAGAGATGTTGATGTCGTGGTCCCCCACATCCGCCTTGGTGGACGGGGTAAACAGGGGCTCGGCCAGGCGATCCGATTCCTTCAGGCCTTCGGGCAGGGGAATACCGCACACGGTGCCGTCTTTCTTGTAGGACTTCCAGCCGGACCCGGAAATGTATCCCCTGACCACACACTCCACCATCAGGGGCTTGGCTTTCCTGACGATCATGCTGCGGCCCCTGAGGGCTTCCGCGTGGGGTTTCAGGATCTCAGGATACGCGTCCACATCCGCTGTGATCAGGTGGTTGTCGATGAGAGAGCGCATCTGCTCATACCAGTACAGTGAAATCTGGGTCAGAACCCGCCCTTTTTCGGGGATGGGATCGGGCAGCACCACGTCAAAGGCCGAGAGCCTGTCCGTTGCCACCATCAAGAGGGAATCTCCAAGATCATAGATATCCCGTACTTTCCCCTTCTGAACCAGTTGAACGCCTTCAAGATTGCTGGTGTACATACCATTACTCCATAAAGAAGATAAACTCGGTTTAAAAAAACATCATGCCCAGTGCAGGCCGGTATTTATGTTGCTTCACTGTATAGCACTTATTCAATAACAGGTAAATCCAAAGGTTTCAGGTCGGTGTTCCCTCTCAGGATGCGCACAGATCCAGACAAAGAGACACTGAAAGCCGAGGCGACAGCCCCCCTCCCCCTGCACCGGCGGATGCATCCCGAAAAACCCGACCCGGGCCGTGTCGTAAACACGGTAAAACGGGTCGTACCACGGGGTTTCCCGCCGACATTTACCCCTTCTGGAACCCCTCGATAAACTTCAGGAGGATCTCACGGTCCTTGTCGCTGTGCTCCCCGAAACGGATTCCGGATTCTGCCCGCCCGGTCTTCCCCGTGCGGGTGTAGGCCACGTCTCCGACAATCGCCACCACATCATCCCTGAACCCGATGTCCAGGTGAACTTTGTGGCTGGGATCAATGGGGACATGGGTCTCCAGAAGGATCCCCCCTTCGCTGACGTCAAGGGTTTTTCCCATGCCCTGCTGGACCACGGTGTTCTCCGCATTGACACAGGCGTAGGAAAGGAGGTTGGTCGAGTTGTAGCGTGTGTGTTTTCTTTTTTCCATGGGGGCAGTCCTGACGGTTGATGCCGGACACTCTTCGTCTGCAGGAAAAGGCCGGCACCCCTTCCCCTGCGTCAACACCATATCGCATGGATGCACCAGGGACCCTAAACCATCGACAGGTTTTCAAAGGTCCGCTGCGGCATCGTAACTTACAAAATATTTCGAGAGGCCAGGTCCGTGATCAGAGACACACAGACCGAGGTGTACTCGATGATATTCTTGATAAGGTTCGGCGCTTTGTCATACTCAGCCATCAGCGCATCCGTGTCCAGAATGCTGAGTTTCAAATCCGGTGAGGCATACACCGAGGCCATGTCCGGTTCATGGGCATGCTTGAACATGGGCAGGCGACCGATGAAGCCCCCCGGGCCCATGGCTCCCAGAAACACCTTTTCTCCCCCGTTCTCCTGGACAAGATAGGCCTGGCCTGCTTCGATGGAGAACATCTTGGTGACGTGGTCACCCTGGCGGACCACGGGCTTGATCTCACGGGGCAGCCCGGACATGGGCTTCCCGCCGTACTTCAATGCAACGGCCCGGTCCGAAATCATGGCAAGGCGGTGTTCAATCCCCCTGACCACATAGAGAAACTCTTCGGAGAGCCCGGCAAGGGCCGAGGTGAGCTGCCGGGTATCGATGACCCCCAAAAGGACATCCCCTTCAGCCACTGCCGTGGCCGAGCGGGGGTGGTCGGGACGCGTCAGGGAGGAGAGGTTCCCCACAAAGGCGCCGCTCCCCACACGGGAGACCACCACAGAACCCATGGAGGTGTTCTTCACGATCTTGACCACGCCCTCCAGGACCACCCAGATCCAGTTGCCGTGGCGACCCTGTTCAATGATACGGTCTCCGGCCCGAAAAGCCTCTTCATCGGCAAGGTACATGTAATCGGAGAACGCGGGACCGCGAGCCACGGGCAGGTGAATGCGACCGGATTCATCCCGCATTTTGTCCCCGGTGTACTGAACGGGCCCCACCTTTTCGATCTCGCCCTCGTCCACCATCTTCAGGGCGTCCAGAATAATGGCCATGGAGGATTTCTGGATGACCCGGTCTTGGGGAAACTCCTCCTGCGACACCTCAAAGCCGCCCTCGCCCCAGCCAAACAGGGCGTACAGGGCCTCCTCCCCCTCCCTGCCGTCGCAGAAAGCGTTAATGGGGTTGCCGTCGAGGACGTAGATCACGCCGGGTGTATCCACATATCGGCTGGAAAGCTTCACCACGCCGCTCTTGCCGTCGGCACTGAGGAGCTGCAGAAGATCCGCAAGGTCAAAAAAACTCAAATCGCCTGTCAGTACAGGTTGTGTGCTCATCGTGCCCCGTATCGTCTTTCATTCGGTTTACGGACAAAGAAACCGCACCATGGGCGCGGTCTCCATCAACCATTACTGCAATGTCGCATACCAAAGGCCAAGGGGCGACGCCCCGGCCCTTACTTGGCCCACTGCAACTCCTTGTGAAGAGATATCAGGGTCTGCTTCAGACACTCCTGAAGGGTCTTGCCCACACCGGTTCCCCGGGTGGCACTGGCTTCGAAACTCTTCACCTTGAGCTGGCGGTTGAGGTCCCTTTCCATCTGCTCTACGGACATGATGGGCACGCCCTCATCGGCAAGGTCCCTTTTGTTGTACTGGAGTACCAGGGGAATCCGCGTGATACTCTGACCGTACTCTTTCAGGTTTTGCTGAAGGTCTTTCAGGGAGAGCATGTTCTTCTCCCGGCGAACCGCCAGGGAGTCGGCGACAAAAACAACCCCGTCCAGCCCCTTGAGCACCAGCTTACGGGTGGAGCTGTACTTCTGCTGCCCGGGGACGGTAAAAATCTGGACACGCACGTCGCATCCGTTGATTTTGCCAAGCCCCATGGGAAGAAAATCAAAAAAAAGCGTGCTGTCCCCTTCGGTATCCACGGAGACCATTTCACCGGTCACCTGTTTTTTAAAGGCTTTGAATATGTACTCGAGGTTGGTCGTCTTCCCACACCTGCCGGGGCCGTAGTAGACAATCTTGCACTCAATTTCACGCTTCTGGATGTTAAATATGGCCATATGGTTCCCGCATTGTGGCAAATGGGCGTGGCCCATTTTGTTGTACCTGTTGAAAACGGATTGTCTGCATCACCCGCCATGCAGTGGGCGTTACATACTGTTGATACGGATATCCAGGCTGAAATCCCCCTTTTTCGGACCGGAGAGGATCTCGGTGTTGGATTCCACCACCGCAGCACCCTTAAAAATCGCAATGGGGGAAAAAAAGTCGACGTCGTGGATGGGCTTGCCTTTTCCCAGATACTCCAGAAGCGCCTTTTCGCTGCTCGCCACGATGAGGCTCAGCAGGCTCCCGGACTGAAAACTGACATCCAGTTCCACGTGCTGCCCCTCCATGGGCCCCCCTTGAAAATTGATGCCGATGGATGTGATGTCGATGATATCGTCGTCCACCGGAGCTGTAAAGTCCTCCTCCAGGGAAACCGCCCCGCCATCGGTGGCCATGGCGGCGTCATCCCATGCGATGCCGTTTTTCTCAAAGGCAGCCTGCATGAACTGCGTCAGGGAGGTATACTGCTCCGGAGTAAAAAAGCCCTGTGACCACCAGCGCTTCACCATATCCACGGCCTCAGCGGCCTCGGAAAGCTCAAGATGGCACTTTACTGCGTTTTTCGCAGCCGAAAGGCTGATGCCGGGGCGGCGCACCAACCGCCGGAACTCTTCCAGGGCTTTTCGATGCTGACCGAATTTGGCAAGGGTGATGGCTTCGTTGATCTCTTTTTCATCGTCGCTCACCCCCTCTTCGGTCGTGGTGAAGAGCCGCTTGATCAAGTCCTGAACTTTACTTGAAACTTCGGGGTTGACCCGGGACTGGTCCCACTTGGCAATGGCGTGGTCCAGATCTTCCCGTTTTTTCTCCACGGCTGCGATGAGGACGTCACGATTCTGGATGCGGGTCTGTTGTTGAAGAATGTCGATGACAAGGGTGTATTTTTTACGGGCTTCTCTCAAAAGGCGCTGAGACTTGTATAGCTCGGCCTCTTTGAGCAGTGATTTGACTCTCTCTTTGATATTCATTCAACGACCCCTGAAGGATAATAATGCTGTACCGCCAACCATGATACAGGTCGCATGTGAATACGTGAGTTGCACAGGGGTTGCATTTTCCCCTGAGGGTGCCCTTTTCCCGGCTGACATACCGTCAAACCGCATCAGGGACGCCGCAGGACCGGCCTGCCTGATTGCGACGGTCCAAAAAAGCCTGCATGGGGAACAGGTTAGGCCCTCCCGTCGGCCGCCGACCAGGCTGCCAAACTCACGTTCTGAAACAGAAATATTATTTTTTCAGCGCATTATGTCAACACATAAATTTCAAAATCCCTTGATAGATGGTGTGATTCAGCAGGTAAGGCGCATGGCCCCTCCTCGCGGTGGACGCCTCGCCATCAGGAAAATTCAATTGAAAATCCGATGCCTATCCTTTATTTCAGTAAAGTGCAGCTATTTTCCTACACCTTTTTATTATCTGCCTTACACAGGGAGGATGTCAAACACAAATGAGCAGCACGGACCATGGACCGCCTTTTCACCTGCGTTCTGCGAAAAGGGTTTTTCACGCCACCGGTTTCATGGTAACGATGACAGCCGACCATGGACAATGGCCCCGTGACGGATACGGATTCCACCTCCGTCCATGGACGCAGGCTCAGACCATAAACAAAACCGACAGCGCACAGGGCGCAGGGCTCTCCTCCGGGCGGGCCCCGAAGTGACGACACGGCGCCTTCGTGCCCGAGCCCTCGCATACCCCATTAACCTGATTAAACGGGTCAACTGAATGGACAACACAGCAATGATTGCCGGCCGACTGAACGTGTCGCCGGCCCAGGTCACCGAAACCCTGGCCCTCCTCGACCAGGGCGCCACCGTTCCCTTTATCGCCCGCTACCGTAAAGAGGCCACAGGCAGCCTCGACGAAGTGGCCGTCGCCGAAATACGGGACCTTTCGGCCCAGCTCAGAGAGCTGGACGCACGCAAGGCGACCATCCTCACCTCCCTTGAAAAAAACGGGCACCTCACCGATGAACTGGAGGCACGGGTCCGGGCCTCGGACGCCCTGGCCGACCTCGAAGATATTTACCTCCCGTTCCGTCCCAAACGGCGTACCAAAGGCCAGCAGGCCCGTGAAAAAGGACTGGAGCCCCTGGCAGAGGCGATATTTGCCCAGACAGGTAAAGACCCGGAAGCCCTGGCCCCGGACTTCGTGGACGACGAAAAGGGCGTGGAGATCCCGGCAGATGCCCTGGCCGGTGCCGTGGACATCATGGCCGAATGGATCAACGAACAGGAGCCTGTCCGAAAGGCCCTGCGCGAGCTCTACGCCAAAAAGAGCACCATCTCCTGCCGTGTGGCCACAGGCATGGAAGAGAAAGGCGCCAAGTTCCGGGACTACTTCGACTGGAACGAACCCCTTCACGACGCCCCGTCCCATCGAATCCTCGCCGCCCGGCGCGGTGAGCGGGAAGAGGTCCTCAACCTCACCATCCGCCCCACCGAAGAGGATGCCCTCCAGATCCTGAACACCCTGCTCATCACAGGGGACGGCCCCGACTCCGCCCTGGTGCGCAAAGCCCTGGAGCAGGGGTACAAGCGCCTGCTTTCACGGGCCATGGAGACCGAAGCGCGGCTCCTGTCCAAAGAGCGGGCCGACCGGGAGGCCATCACGGTCTTTGCCGACAACTTACGAGAACTCCTCCTCTCCCCGCCCATGGGTGCCAGGCGGGTCCTGGGCATCGACCCCGGATTCCGAACCGGCTGCAAGGTTGTGTGCCTGGACAGCCAGGGCAAGCTGCTCCACCACGACACCATCTACCCCAACATGGGGGAACACAAAGATAAAAAGGCCGCCGAGACCATCCTGAACCTGGTGAAGCGGTTCGACATGGAAGCCGTGGCCATCGGCAACGGCACGGCCGGCAGGGAGACCGAACGGTTCGTCAAAGGCCTGGGCCTGCCCAGGGAGATCATCGTCACCCTGGTCAACGAAAGCGGCGCCTCCATCTACTCGGCCTCCGAGACCGCACGGAAAGAGTTTCCCGATCTGGACCTCACCGTAAGGGGCGCTGTCTCCATCGGCAGGCGCCTCATGGATCCCCTCTCCGAGCTGGTGAAGATCGACCCCAAATCCATCGGCGTGGGCCAGTATCAGCACGACGTGGACCAGACCGCCCTGAAAAACTCCCTGGACGACACCGTGGTCAGCTGTGTCAACGGGGTGGGCGTGGATGTCAACCGGGCCAGTGCCGAGCTCCTCACCTATGTGTCGGGCCTCGGTCCCCAGCTGGCCCGCAACATTGTGGCGCACCGTGATGAAAACGGCCCCTTCGAAACCCGAAAGGCCCTTCTCAAGGTGCCCCGCCTGGGCCCCAAGGCCTTTGAACAGTGCGCCGGGTTCCTCCGCATCGTCAAAGCGCAAAACCCCCTTGATTCAAGCGCGGTTCACCCGGAGAGCTACGGGATCGTGGATGCCATGGCAAAAGACCTCCATGCGGACGTCTCCTCCCTCATCGGGCGCACCGACCTGAAGCAGGCACTGGACCTCTCCGCCTACATCACGGACACCGTGGGGCTCCCCACACTCACCGACATCTGCGAGGAGCTGGCCAAGCCCGGGCGAGACCCCCGTGACGACTTCAAGCTCTTCAACTACCGGGAAGGGGTGGAGACCATGGACGACCTGGAGGAAGGCATGCGCCTTCCCGGCGTCGTCACCAACGTCACCGCCTTCGGTGCCTTTGTGGATATCGGCGTCCACCAGGACGGGCTTGTGCACATCAGCGAAATGTCCGATAAATTCGTCAAGAACCCCGCCGACGTGGTGAAGGTCCACCAGAAGGTGCAGGTGCGGGTCATCGGCATCGACAAACCCCGGAAGCGAATCTCCCTGTCCATGAAGAGCCCCTCCGAAGGCGGATCCGCCCCCCAGGACAAAAAACAGCCCCAACGGCCGACAAAGCCCAAACGGCAGACCAAGGGTTCCCAGCACAGGGAAGACAAGGGCCGCCCCTTCAACAACCCCTTTGCCGACCTCTTGAAAAAATAACCCACTGCCGGGCCTCTCTGCCAAGGAGAGCCCGGCCTTAAGATATCTGGCCCGCGCACAACGCGGGCCGTCACAGCCAGATACGGAGTATGGAATGCGAGCAGTGGTACAACGCGTCAGCCAGGGATCGGTTCAGGTGGAAGGTGAAGAGACCGGAGCCATCGACAAAGGCCTGGTGGTGCTCCTCGGCGTTGGCCGGGGCGACACGGAAAAGGAGGCCCGCTATCTGGCCGACAAAATTTCCGGCCTGCGGATCTTTGAAGACGAAGACGGCAAGATGAACCGTTCCCTCCAGGACGTGGGGGGCGCCATGCTGGTGGTCTCCCAGTTCACCCTCTACGGAGACTGCAGCAAAGGCCGACGCCCATCCTTTATTGATGCGGCCCCGCCCGATGAGGCCGATGCCCTTTACAATTGCTTTATCGAAGCGGTGCGGTTCAAGGGGATCTCCGCAGAGACCGGGCGGTTCCAGACCCACATGGAGGTCTCCCTCACCAACGACGGGCCTGTAACCCTCATTGTCGAGAGCAAGTAGAGGCTTAAACCCCATGAAACGCCCTTTATTAATCCTTGTGGGCCTCGCCTGTCTTCTCCTGCCCTCCCTGGCAGGCGGCGAGGTCCTGCCCCCATCCCTCGCGGCTGTCCTTCGCCCTTCCGACGCCCTGCTGGTCACCGAAGAGCCCCACAGGGTGGTCTACGCCCAGAACCCCGACACCCTGTCCGTCCCCGCCTCCACCCTGAAGGTCGCCACGGCCCTGACGGCCTTCGAGACCTTGGGCGAAGATTACCGGTTCCCCACGGATGTGGCCCTTACCAAAGAGAATATCCTCTTCCTCAAAGGGTACGGCGACCCCCTGCTCACCTCCGAGGTGCTGGCAGCCTATGGGCAAAAGGTGGCAGGAGAGCTTGTCGCACGGGGAGTACGCCGCATCACCGGCATCCGTGTGGACGACACCTACGTTGACCGCATCACCATCCCCGGGGTGTCCACCCGATCGACCCAGCCCTACGATGCCCCCAACGGGGCCCTCTGCGCCAATTTCAATACGGTGAATTACCGCAGGACAAACAAGGGAACCCTTGTGAGCGCCGAGCCCCAGACTCCCCTGCTCACCTTTGTGGCCAAACGGATTCCACGGGACGCCCCGGGCGGGCGCATCCGCCTCACCCCGGCCGAGAGCCGCCTTTATGCGGGCCACCTCTTCGCCTGGTTCCTGAAACAGCACGGCATCACCGTTACGGGTACCGTGGCGCCGCAGGCCATGCCCGAAGGTCCCCTCCCCTACACCCGGCGGCTTTTTTCCCCCTGGGCGCTTCCCGAGGTTGTGCAAAAGCTCATGGCCTTCTCCAACAACTTCATGGCCAACCAGCTCTTCCTGGCCTCCGGCGCCCACGCCAAAGGGAGCCCCGCCACCCTTGAAAAAGGACGCAGTACCTTCTGCGATGTGATGAGCCGCCTCATCGGGCAGTGCCCCGCCGTGGTTGAAGGATCCGGCATCTCCCGGAAAAACGTGCTCACGGCGCGCACCATGGACGCCTTGCTGGTGTGCTTTGCGCCCCACGCCCCCCTGCTCCATGAAGAGAACGGCGCCCGTTACAAAACCGGAACCCTCAACGGGGTCTCCACCCGGGTGGGATACCTCACCATGCCCGACGGCCGGAAGTATCGCTTTGTCATCTTCACCCACCGCGCAAACGGAAACGCGGGCCGCATCTTAAAAGCCCTGAAAACCGCCCTGGCCGCCCAGACACCCCACCAATAAAAAACGGGTCCGCCGACGCATTGCGTCAACGGACCCGTTTCCATCATTCGTAACAAAATACCCTGCAAAAAGGGAGGCTCACGCTCCGGCGACAATCCCCTCTTTGGTGCTTGCGATGTACGCATAGGCGCTGTGATTGTGAATGGACTCAAAATTCTCAGCGCTCAGCTCGAACCAGGTAATGTTGTCGTCCCGGTTCAGGGCCGTGGCGATATCCCGGACAATGTCCTCAACAAACTTGGGGTTGTTGTAGGCCTGCTCCGTGACGTACTTTTCGTCCACACGCTTGAGCACCGAATAGATCTCGCACGACGCGGCCTGCTCCACCAGCTCGATCATGTCCTCGATCCAGTTGAACTTGCGAAATCGCGTGGCCAGTCGCACTTCACCGCGCTGATTGTGGGCTCCGTGGGCGCTGATCTCCTTGGAGCAGGGGCACAGGGAGGTGATGGGAACCACCACCTCCGAGATCAAATCAACCTCGTCGTGCTCATTGCTCGTTCCCAGGAACCGGCACGAATAATCCACCAGCCCGGGGGAGTGGCTTTCCGGAGCAGTTTTCTCAATAAAATAGGGAAAAGTAATATCCACATGGGAAGATTTCGCGCCCAGGATTTTTTTCATCTCAACTAGTATACGAGAGAGGGTGGGCAGCGAAAGTTCCAGGTCGTTTCGAAAGGAATGCAACAGCTCGACGAAGCGACTCATATGGGTACCCTTGGAGTGGTGAGGCAGATCCACATACATGTTGATGGAGGCCACCGTATGCTGGGTTCCATTGGACCTGTCCAGGACACGCACCGGGTATTTCAAATTTTTAATGCCGACCTGATCAATAGGAATATTGCGATAATCAGGCTGTTTCTGCATATCAATCATGTTGTCTGTTCCGTCCCCTGTCAAAGTGAGTTGTAGAACAACAAAAGCAAAGAAACGACGCTATGTCAACAAGTAGTCCAACCGGACCTGGCTCAGGGATCGGAAAAGATTTCCTTTGACGTGGGGATTATCCTTGCAAAGCGCAGTCAAAAGATCTTTGATTTCACGGCGTTTCGATACCGCCGCCGAAGGGCACGGGTTGGTGTAGACCGGCAACTCCTGTTCCGATGCAAACCGGACAATGTCGGCTTCCTCGGCCAGGTAGAGAGGCCGGATCACCGTAACTTCACCGTTAAACATCGACTGGTGAGGCATCATCGTGCTGATCTGTCCCGAGTAAAACATGTTGATGAGCAGGGTTTCAATGACATCATCCTTGTTATGACCCAGGGCCAGGGTGCGGCACCCCAGCTCGGAGGTCAATTCAAACAACCGCTTTCGTCTCAGGCGCGAACAGATAAAACAGGGGTTCGCGGCCTGCTCATCCTTGTGGGCTTCCGGGCCGTGATTCGTGATTTCGCACGTCAGGGTCAACCCCAGCCCGCGGCAATGCGCCGCCAGCTCGTCGGCAAACCCGCCGTCGAATCCGGGATCAATATAGATCGGGTGGATGGAGTAAGTCACCGGGATCCTGCGAAGCCGCTCCACAAGAAGAGTCAAAAGGGTCAGACTGTCTTTTCCTCCCGAAAGCCCCAAAGCAATCCGGTCGCCGTCTTCAATCATGGCGTACTGGTGGATGGCTTTCCCCATGGCACGATTGAGGCGCTGGTATATTCGCGTTTCTCGTATCACATTGTTCCTGAAAATCTGTGGAATGGTTGGGTGGGCCCTGCAAAAGCCGGGAAGGAGAGGATCATGAAGGACGACAGCCACCCCTTCAGGCCGCCACAGAAACTGCGGCCCGAAGTGAAAGGTGACCTGTCACAGGCTGACCTGATCGAAAGCGGGCTACGACTCGTCTTCCGTTTTCAGGAAGACCTTGCCTGAGGCAATCTCTCTAAGGGCGGTGACAACATCTTCGTTGTTGGCGGACTGAACGACGAATTCAGCTCCGTCACGAATCTGACGTACGCGCTTGGAAGCCATATGCACGAGCATAAAGCGATTGGGAACCTTCTCAAGGCAATCTTCAACGGTTACTCTGGCCAAGGTCATTCTCCTTGTGTTCGAAAAATAACGTGTTTTGTATACCGGTCTGAAACGCGAAAAGCCGCGCTCTTCCGGGGAAAATCAACTGTCGTTACGGGTGAGCCGGGCCGTGACAAAAACGAAACCGGGCCCCATGCCGACTTATTACTATATACGAACCGATAAAAGATTACAAGATCTCAACAAGCTCGTAGAGTCGCTGGCCGCCGGGGGCCTGGACAGTCACTTCGCTTCCCGGAGCCTTGCCGAGGATGGCCTGACCCAGGGGGGACGAAACAGAGACCTTGCCCTTTGCAATGTCCGACTCTTCCTGACCGACCAGCTGATAGGTCACTTCTTCACCGGTGTCAACATTTTCAAGAACAAATCGGCTGGCGAAGACCACCTTGTCCGAGGGAAGGGTTTCGGGATCGATGACATCAGCGTTGGCGACCTTGTACTCCAGATCCATGATACGCCCTTCAATGAAGGACTGACGGTCTTTTGCCGCATCGTACTCGGCATTCTCCGAAAGGTCCCCATGGCTTCGTGCGACCTCGATGGCTTCAATGGTCTTGGGGCGGTCCACCGTCTTCAGCTGGTGGAGTTCCCTTTTCAACGTTTCGTAGCCTTCCTTGGTAATGGGAATGGTCTTCAAAATAGTGCTCCTGGTGTTTCTGTGGGACCCGGGCAAAAGCCCGACCCCGTTACAGTGTCCTTTAAAAACAAAAACCTCTTTCGCCTTTGGGATCCATCGACTGAATCCCCGGCAACGAAAGGGGCTTTGTCTGTTTATCTTTTCAGAAAGGCCCCATCATACATGAAGGAGCCTTGTTCTTACACAAAAAAAGCGCTGGGCGCGGATCAGGCGCGTCCTTCCGCCTGCTTGGCACGCCGGGCCAGCACAATGGTGAGAATGGGCCCGGAAACCACATAACAGAGCGAAATAACAAAAAGTGCCAGATGCGGTTTCTGCGCAATGAAGATAAAGACAAGGATGGCGGAAACCAGCATGTTAAACTTCATCTTCTTAAAGAGCTCGGCTTTTTTAAAGCTCTCGTATTTCACAGAGCTGACCATCAAAAACGACAGGGCGTACATGCCGAGCAGGAAAACAAGGGGAAACTCCGAAGCCGGCACACCAAACTTCGTGCAGAACATCACGGCCGTGGCGTTCATGCCCGCGGCAGCCGGAATGGGAAGCCCCAGAAAATGGTTGCTGGGCGTTGCCTCGGCCATGGTGTTGAACCGGGCAAGGCGAAGGGCCCCGCAGATGGTAAAAAGAAAAGCTGCAAGCCATCCGATGCGTCCCATGGGTTTCAAGATCCAGAGATACATCAGCAGCGAGGGCGCCAGCCCAAAGGAGACCAGGTCCGCCAGGGAGTCAAACTCAATGCCGAACTGGCTGGTGGTGTTGGTGGCGCGGGCAATCTTGCCGTCCAGTGAGTCAAAAACCACCGCAATCAAAATGGCAATGGCCGCAAACTCAAAGCGTCCCTCCAGGGCGGAGACAATGCAGAGGAACCCGAAGAACAGGTTCATGGATGTAAACGCGTTGGGCAGCAGGTAGATTCCTTTTTTCAGCCGTTCTTTTCGTGCATCTTTCATGAGAGTACCCCCATAACCGTTGTGCCGGCCTGAACTTTATCGCCGATGGCCACACGGCAGGCAAAGTCGGTGGGCAGGTAAAGATCGAGGCGAGAGCCAAAGCAGATCATGCCGTAGCGTCGGCCCCGTGTAACGCGGTCCCCTTCGTTTACGCCGCAGATAATGCGCCGGGCCACAAGCCCTGCGATCTGGACGGTGGCAAAGGTCACCCCCTGGTCCGTTTCAATCACCAGGGCATTGCGCTCGTTGTGCTCTGAGGCCTTGTCCAGGCTGGCGTTGAAAAACTTTCCGGGGTGGTAATGAATGGCCTTGACCGTGCCGTCAAAGGGGACCCTGTTGACATGCACGTTGAACACATTCATGAAAATGCTGATCTTAAAGCATTTCCCCTCGACATACGGGTTCTCGTCCACCACCTCTGCAAAAATCACCTTGCCGTCCGCAGGGGACGAGAGGTAGCCCTCCCCCACTTCCACGGCCCGGTCCGGGTCCCTGAAGAAGTAGCAGACAAACAGGGTGATGAAAAAAGAGATCAGGGCGAGAGTGTGGAAATGAATCCCTGCAAGGAAAAGAGTGGAAACACAGGCCACCACAATAAAGGGTATGCCGGGTTTTGCAACTTGAAATGCTTTCAGACTCGGTGTTTCAGGCCAGGTAAAACGATCCATTCGCGGTTCCAGTATTCATATGGTTGAAACGCCTCCGCCCACCGTCTCACCCTGGTGCAGACACGCACCCGGGGACAGCCGACGCAAGACATCAATATCATCGTTGCTTATGCACGATTCCTGTTGGCGTGGTGCATCTGATGAGGTTGGTAAGACTCACAGCCGCCATCCGTGCCATGGCAACAGATGGGAATCAAACGTTGTTTGCGGGGCGTCCACGCCCCGCAATCTCGGCATTTTTAAATGCCACCTTCTGTATTGAGGAGTATCAGATCACCCATGCCTTGTCAAACGAAAGCCCCTAACCGTGCCCCTCTGAAGCATTTCGGAGCTCCAGGGCGATCTCGGCGTCCGACTTTCTCAGGTACAGAGGCGTCAGGGCAGCCGCGTCCTTTCCCTCCCCCCTTTCAAGGGCTTCCAGGGCAAGGGCCGCCACAACGGAAGGGCGGATAGTATCATACTCTGGAGCAAAAAAAACCTTTTCTTTCAAGGCGTTCCTAAAAAGATCCCCGTAGGCAGACGCACCGGTGCCGATACAGAGGACCTCACCGGTGAGCCGCTCCGAAAAGTCTTCCGGCCGAACAGCCTCGGGGGAAGAGACCTCGGTCACACCGCCTGTCTCGTCCGGCCGGTAGAGGGCCGCATACACCTCGCCCTTGCGGGCGTCGATCATGGAGGCGATGGGTTTTCCGGCCAGGGCCGCCCCCCGGGCCAGGGCCTCCAGGGTGCTGACCCCCACAACGGGTTTGCCCGCCACCTCGGCCAGTCCCTTGACCACACTCATGCCGATGCGCAGCCCGGTAAAACTGCCGGGCCCCACAGTGACAGCAAAGCCGTCCAGGTCTCCCAGGGCCAGCCCGGAACGGGACAGGGTCTCATCCACCATGCCCAGCAGGTGGCGAGAATGGGTCTGGCGACTTGTAAAGAGGCTCTCGGACAGAAGACCCTCCCCGTCGGTGACGGCCACGCCGCATGACAGGGTGGAGGTATCCACGGCAAGGAGTCGCATCATGCCGCCTCCTCTTTAGCCTTGCGCTTGCCTTTGGCCTTGGTCTTGCCTTTGGCGGCGGCAGCCTCCTCCTTCTTGAGCCGGGCAGCGTCCTCAGCCAGGGTGTCGAACCCCTCGATGGCGATCTTGAGCACATCGTCCAGGTGCCGGACAGGCACAAAGGAGATCCGCTTTTTCACACTCTGGGGAATCTCCGCCAGGTCCTTGGCATTCTTTACCGGAAACAGAACGGTCTTGATCCCGCCCCGCAAGGCCCCCAGGGCCTTTTCCTTCAGGCCGCCGATGGGCAGGACCCGCCCGCGCAGGGAAATCTCGCCGGTCATGGCCACATCACTGCTCACCGGCCGGTCCACCACGGCGGAGAACAGGGAGGTGGCAATGGCAATGCCCGCCGAAGGCCCGTCCTTGGGGGTGGCCCCGTCCGGCACGTGGATGTGGATATCCAGGTCATCAAAACTGTCCTTGAATCCCAGGCCTGCAAGGGCATGGCGCGTATAGCTCATGGCCGCCTTCACAGACTCCTGCATCACCTCGCCCAGCTGGCCGGTGACAATGAGTTCCCCCTTGCCGGGAATGATGGAGGTTTCCACATAGAGCACCTCCCCGCCCACCTGGGTCCAGGCGAGGCCGGTGGAAAGGCCCACCTGGCTCTCTTCCTTGTCCAGCTCCGAGAGATACTTCGGGGGACCAAGGTACTTTTCCAGATTGGCGCGGCTGACACGCTGCCCGCCCTTGGCGCCTTCGGCCACCTTGCGGGCGATCTTGCGGCAGACAGAACCCAGCTCGCGTTCCAGGCTTCGAACCCCGGCCTCCAGGGTGTAGTGCTGAATGACGTCGTCCAGGGCCCCTGCGCTCAGCTGCAGGTGACGCTTTTTCAGGCCGTTCTCCTTGACCTGTCGGGGCAGCAGGTAGTTATCGGCAATGACCCGCTTCTCTTCATGGCTGTACCCGGAGAGATAGATCACCTCCATGCGGTCCAGCAGGGCCGACGGAATGGTATCCAGCTGGTTGGCCGTAAGGATGAACATCACCTTGGACAGGTCAAAGGCGATGTTCAGGTAATGATCGCTGAACTCGTTGTTCTGCTCGGGATCCAGGGCCTCCAGGAGCGCCGACGAGGGGTCCCCCTTGTAATCGGAACCCAGCTTGTCCACCTCGTCCATCATAAAGACGGGGTTGTTGGAGCCGCACTGCTTCAGCCCCTGGATGATCCGGCCGGGCAAGGCCCCGATGTAGGTCCGCCGGTGGCCGCGGATCTCGGCTTCGTCTCGGATTCCGCCCAGGGAGATGCGTACGAACTCCCGTTTCATGGCCGCTGCAATGGCTTTGCCCAGGGAGGTCTTGCCCACCCCGGGAGGGCCCACAAAGCAAAGAATGGACCCCTTTACATTGGGGTTGAGCTTTCGAACACTCAGAAATTCAAGGATGCGCTCCTTGACTTTTTCCAGTCCGTAGTGCTCTTCGTCCAGCACCTTGGCCGCACGCTTGATGTTGAGGTGGTCCTTGGTGCTGACGCTCCAGGGAAGCTCCACCATCCAGTCCAGGTAGGTCCGGATCACCGAGGCTTCCGACGAATCGGAGTGCATCTGCTCCAGGCGCTTGAGCTGCTTCAGGGCCTCTTTTTCCGCTGCCGGAGACATGCCGGCCTTGGCAATGTTCTCCTTGTACTCGGTAAGCTCTGCGATCCTGTCGTCCTGCTCGCCGAGCTCACGGTTGATGGCCCTCACCTGCTCCCGCAGGTAAAAATCACGCTGGGTCTTGGAGATCTCGTCCCGCACATCGGTCTGGATCTTGACCTGCACCGCGGACAGTTCCACCTCCCGGCTGAGGTACCCGTAGACTTTCTTCAGCCGCTCCATAGGATCCTGGCATTCGAGGACCTGCTGGGCCTCGTCCACCCGCAGCCGCAGGTTGGAAGCCACAAGGTCGGCCAGCTTGCCCGGAGAGTCGATACTCTCCAGCACCGCGGACACCTCCGTGCTGAACTCCCCTTTGAGGGTCAGGATTTTTTCGCTCTGCTCGCGGACATTGCGCATAAGGGCCTCGGCGGTGAGATCCATCTCCGGAGAGGCTTCCTCCTCGATCTGCTCAAGACGCACCTTGAAAAACGGCGATTCGTCCACGTACTCCACGACCCGTCCCTTGGCCATGCCCTGGACCAGGGCCTTGATCTTGCCGTCGGGCAGCTTCACCATGCGAAGGACCTTGCCCACGGTGCCCACGGTGAAGATCTCTTCGGTCTTCGGTTCTTCGTCCGCCGGATCCTTCTGGGCCGCAAGGAAAATGAAGCGATCCCCTTCCAGGGCATGCTCCACGGCGCGCACCGACCTGTCCCTGCCGATGAACAGGGGCAGGAGCATGTCATTGAAGATCACCACATCCCGAACAGGCATCAAGGGAAGAATTTCAGGGATTTCGTTATCGGGAACCTCTTCTTCGATGAGGTTGATCAGATCGTCTTTGTCGGTAACAGCCATTCCAACTCCTGCATATGATGCGATGGCCCCGCAGCCCGGGAAAGGGTCCCGGCTCCCCGGCGGAGAAAAACCGACCGGGAAGACGTCAAAGGCGCAGGCGAGATGTCTAAAAATCGACGATTTTTTGACGCCATCATGATTTTTTGAACGCAAACATCATCCCCCGGGCAGCGCGCCGTGTTGCCACAACGCCCGAAACGGCCTCCAGACAAGGTTTTTCCGGGGAATAGGGAGAGCTACGGAGTAATTATAAGACACATTTCCCCATTTACAATATCATTCTTGATTTTTTTGGCCACGGCTTCTATTTTACCCGGGTATGAGGCCGACAACCCAAGGCGGCCGACGGGCCAGCCGCCCACGACATCCACCCGATGAAGCAGGAAAAATTCATGATCCCCTTATTCGTTAGCCTGGCCACCCTCTGTTACGGCCTCTGCGTGGGCAGCTTTCTCAATGTCTGTATCTACAGGGTGCCCCTCTCCCGCTCCATTGTCAGGCCGGGCTCCGCCTGCCCCTCCTGCGGTACGGCCATCCGCTGGTACGACAACATCCCCGTGATGAGCTACCTTATATTAATGGGGCGATGCCGAGCCTGCAAACACCGCGTCTCCATCCGCTACCCGGCCATCGAGGCCCTCACCGGGGCCATGGCCCTTGTCGCCCTGTATGCCTTCGGGCCCACCCTGAGCGCCCTGGCCCATTTTCTGTTTTACTGCGTGCTCATCACCCTCACCTTCATCGACATCGATCATCGCATCATCCCCGATGTGATCTCCCTGCCGGGAATTCCCATTTTCTTCCTGCTCTCCTTTGCCGTCCCCACCCTCTCCTGGCAGGATGCCGCACTGGGAATCCTTGCCGGAGGCGGCAGCCTCTGGCTCATCGCCTGGGGATATGAACGGGCCACGGGCAAAGCGGGCATGGGCGGCGGCGACATCAAGCTGCTGGGGATGATGGGTGCATTCATCGGCTGGGAGGGTGTGTTGTTCACCGTCTTCTTCTCCTCCCTCACCGGCAGTGTCATCGGGCTCTCCATCATGCTCGTCCAGCGAGGCAACATGAAAATGGCCATCCCCTACGGCCCCTTCCTGGCCGCCGGGGGCGTGGCCTACACCCTCTTCGGCGCGCGCCTTATCAGCTGGTACTTCGGCCTCATGGGCTGACCTGGATATTTCGTCCGACAGCACCTCCCGACGGGGCAGCCGCCCCGTCGTTTTTCCCCACACCCAAGACGCCCCTGGCACCCTCTCCCCCTTCTCTGGTAAACTATCGGAAACACGCCATCATGTCTCCGACACCCCCATATGGAGGTTGCCATGCCTACCCAAAAAAGCCAGGGCTCGTCCCATCCCATTCTTTCAAGCCTCTCCCCCCTTGTCTCCCCAAAGGGAAAAGTGGTCAACGCCCGCGAAGCAGCCGAGGTGATCCAGAGTGGGGACACCATCGGATTCGGCGGGTTTGTGGGCATCGGATTTCCCGAGGAGTTCGCCGTAACCCTGGAAGAGCGCTTCACACGGACAGGCACCCCGTCGGACCTGACCCTCGTCTACGCCGCAGGCATGGGAGACGGCGCCTCCAAAGGCCTCAACCACCTGGGTCACAAAGGAATGCTCAAACGGGTCATCGGCGGGCACTGGGGACTGGTCCCCGCCCTCCAGGCCCTGGCCGTGGCCGATGAAATCGAAGCGTACAACCTCCCCCAGGGCGTGCTCTGCCACCTCTACAGGGACATTGCCGCAGGCCGCCCCGTCACCCTCAGCCGGGTGGGTTTAAACACCTTTGTGGACCCGCGCATCGACGGCGGGAAAATCAACCGCTGCACCCACGAGGACCTGGTCACCTCCATGGAGATCCACGGGGAACGTTACCTCGCCTACAAAACCTTCCCCATTGATGTGGCTGTCATCCGGGGCACCACCGCCGACACCCTGGGCAACATCACCATGGAAAAAGAGGCCCTGGTCCTGGAGAGCCTCGCCCTGGCCATGGCCGCCAAGAACTCCGGCGGCGTGGTCATCGCCCAGGTGGAGCGCATCGCCGAAAAGCGAACCCTCCCCCCAAAGGCTGTCAAAGTGCCCGGCATCATGGTGGACAGCGTCTTTGTCTCCAAGCCGGAATACCATCACCAGACCTTTGCCGAGGCCTACAACCCCGCGTACAGCGGCGAAGTCCGCATCCCCCTGCAGCACATGCCGCCCATGGACCTGACCCCGCGCAAGATCATCGCCCGCCGTGCCGCCATGGAGCTGCGCGTCAACTGTGTGACGAACCTGGGTATCGGCATGCCCGAGGGCATCGCCTCCGTGGCCCATGAAGAGGGCATCCTCGACTACATTACCCTCACGGCAGAGCCAGGCCTCATCGGCGGGGTCCCGGCCGGGGGCCTGAGCTTCGGCGCAGGCACCAACCCCGACGCCGTCATCGACCAACCCGCCCAGTTCGACTTCTACGACGGAGGCGGCCTGGACATCGCCTTCCTTGGCCTGGCCCAGGCCGACAGCCACGGAAACCTCAACGTCAGCCGGTTCGGTCCCCGTATCGCCGGGGCCGGAGGGTTCATCAACATCAGCCAGAACGCACGCCGGGTGGTCTTCACCGGTACTTTCACGGCCAAGGGCCTCTCGGTTGGCATTGCCGACGGCGCCCTGGAGATTCTCCGGGAAGGGTCCGTTCAGAAATTCATGGCCGATGTGGAACAGGTGACCTTCAGCGGGGACTACGCGCGGCAGCGCAACCAGCCGGTCCTCTTTGTGACGGAGCGATGCGTCTTTGCCCTCACGGACCAGGGGATGACCCTCACAGAGGTGGCCCCCGGCATCGACCTTGCGAAAGACATCCTTGCCCACATGGCCTTCGAACCTGCCATGCCCTTCCCACCGGCCCCCATGGACAGCCGGATTTTCCGCACCGACCCCATGGGCCTCAAGGACGACCTCCTGGCCGTCAAACTCAGCGACAGGCTCACCTACAACGAAGAGTCCAATCTCTTCTTTGTCAATTTCGAAGGGCTGGTGGTGGATTCACCGGAGATGATCGAGGAGATACAGGAAGCGGTGGAATCCAAACTCAAGACAATAGGCAGGCAGGTCTTTGCCGTGGTCAACTACGACCATTTCCAGATCCACCCCGAACTCATGGAGCCCTATACCGCCATGGTCAAACACATTGTCGCCACCTATTATTCAGGGGTCACCCGATACACAACCAGCACCTTCCTGAAAATGAAGCTCAAAGACGCCCTGTCCAAGCGGGGAGTGGCCCCCCACATCTATGAAACCGGGGCCGAAGCCGTCAAGGTCCTGCTGAAATAGACCGCCTGCAGAATCCTTCGAGGGTAACCAAACCGTTTTGAAGGCCTGAACACCCTTTCAAAACGGCCTCTCTTCGCGTATTATCCCGAGAAATACGGGCCCGATCAACGGTCCCGCAGCAAGACTCTCCCCTTGAAATCCGGACGAAGCGACGGTTTCTCAAACCCGCGCCATCGCGGTTGAAAGAGGAAAATTTACTTATTGTTAAAGCTTTGTATTTATTGAGTTTATCAACAAAACCCCTTCAATGTTTCCATACCTCCCACCCTGTTTACTCATCTGCCGGAAGTGTGCCCCCAACACGGGTTATTCATCATTGTCAAACCTTAAAGAGCCCATATATCAAGTCTTTTGGGCTTTTTTTTTTGACATCCAACTCAATTATTGCTTGACACTTAGAAACCAAATAAGTACGGTGATCTTCAAAAAAGGCCGCCAATATTGGACTTCGCCTTACCAGATAGGATACTCACTGCATGTCGTATCCTGATTTCCCGATATACACTGCATTACTGAATAACATCATAAGCAAGCCGTTGTTTAAAACCCCTTACAAAAAGGAGATTCAAGGATGAACAAAGGTGATCTCGTCAACGAAGTTGCAAAAGTTGTCAGCTCCAAAAAAGAAGCTCAGGCAGCCGTAGACTGTGTCCTTTCCACCATCACCGATGCCCTCACCGGTAACGACGCCGTGACCCTCGTTGGCTTCGGCACCTTCAAGGCCGTTGAAAGAAAAGCCCGCAAAGGCCGCAATCCCCAGACCGGTCAGGAGATCAGCATCGACGCACGCAAGGTTCCCAAGTTTGTACCTGGCAAGGCTCTGAAAGACGCTTTGAAGTAGGCGGACGACTGTTTTTTCCGTGTCCGTCTGTCTACACTACCAGGCGGACACACTTTTTTTCGCCGTTTTACCTCCCCCCTGAATTCGCCGTTTCGCAATCAGTCATTTTTCCGCCGCACAAAATACACAACCTTCCGTTATTTTAGTCCATACCCTTCATATTACTGAATTCGCAAACTTGTCTATTCCCCTGCAGCCCCAACAGGGTTTGTCTATGGCTTTGATTTTTGCCCGGCCTTGTGGTAGATGAATCCCATGTTCTGCGGCTTGAGCCGCGCCCAAAAGAAACAGGATAACAGAAGGAATTTCCCGTTGGCCACAGCACCCGTTGACGACTCTGTCCTTAGACCCGGAACCGGTATTGATCTTGTCATAGACCTGCACAGCCTGAGCCCCGTCTCCTATGCCTCGGTCATCTTTGAAGCGGACCCGGCCTCCAGGCGACTCACCGTGGCAGCCACTGGGGCATCCTGTGCCTCCGAAGATGCGGCAAGCAGGCAGCTCCACGTGAGCACCATGGTCCGGATGGACTCCGGAGAAAAGAAACGCATCGGGTTCCCCTGCAAGATCCTCAAGACGCTCCCCGGCTACCGCCTGGCCAACGGAAACACCACCCAGGCCCTCGCCTTGAGCTACGACCCCACCCCGGAAGATGTCAACGTCCGCTCCGCCTTTCGATACATCCCCACCGCCACCCACGAGGTGCTGGGCAAACTTATCGTCGGCAGTCATGATTTTTTCTCAGGAAAACAGTTCCGCATCTGCAATATATCCACCACCGGGGTCGGCCTGATCATCCCCCGCCTTCTGGGCAAAGGAAAAAACCCCCTTGCCGGACTTGAAGCGGGCCATGTGGGCCGGTTGGGCATCGTGCTCCGGGACCACAGCCAAAAAAAAGAGCAGCTCCATACCATGGACACTGCCCTCTCGGTGGTCCGGGTGAACCGCCGATTCAATGAACTTTCCCTGTTTGCCGGATGCCGTTTCACCCGCCTGAAGAGCGCGGATGAAGAGGTGCTGAGTCACTTCATCCACAACGCCCAACTCCACGAAATCCGCAGCCTCACCCATACCTGACCCAAAGGATCACTCCAGGGCGCGCCGGATAGCGCCGGCAATCTCCTGCGTGATGCCGGGCAGGGCCGCCAGCTCGTCTTCAGACGCGGCCTTCATGGCCGTAATCCCCCCGAAATGTTTGAGGAGCATGGTCTTCCTCTTCTTCCCCACCCCGGGCACATGGTCCAGCTTCGAAGAAACCGACCGCTTGCCGCGCACACGACGCTGAAAAGTGATGGCAAACCGGTGCACTTCGTCCCGCATGCGCTGAAGGAAGAGGAGCAGGTCGGGCTGCATCCCCATGTTCACGGGATTGGAACGCCCGGGAAGGTAAATTTTGTCCTGGGTCTCACCGGCCTCCTCGCGCATCTTGGCGATGCCGATCACCGTAAAAGCCCCCAGAAGCCCCAGCTCCTCCAGGACCCGGGTCGCCACATTGAGCTGCCCTTTTCCCCCGTCAACCATCAAAAGATCCGGCAGGGGCTCCCGTTTCACAGGGTCCCCGAAGCGCCGGGTGAGCACCTCGGCCATGGAGGCGTAGTCGTCGTACCGCGTATCGGCCTTGATGCGGAAGGTTCGGTAGTCGCTCTTCTTGGGCCGCCCGTTTTCAAACACCACCATCCCCGAAACCGGGTCATTGCCCGCCGTGTTGGAGTTGTCGTAGGACTCGATGCGCTCGGGAAGCCGGTCCATGCCCAGGCGTTTCATGAGGTTCTCTAAAACCTTGCGGTCCGCGTCCGCCCCGGACATGATCTCCTCCAGGCGTTTTTCTCCGTTTTTGCGGGCCATGGCCATGAGCTTTGCCTTTTCCCCCCGGGAGGGAAACAGAAGCTGCACGCGGCGTCCGGCGGTCTCCCGCAGATGGTCGGATACGGTCTCAACCCCGTCAAAACGATGGGAAACCAGCACCTCGGAAGGGGCCGCGTGCTTTTCGTAGTACTGGCAGATAAAATTCTCGGCTACCTCTTCGGGGCCGGCCATGGTCTCCAGAAGGTGGACACTCCGGCTCCCCAGGAGTACACCGCCGCGCACCTGCATCAGCGTGATGCAGACCGCAGGACCGTGCATGCAGACATCCACCACGTCCCGGTCCCCCATGTCCGTAGCCACCACCACCTGCTTTTCAAGGGTCTTCTCCACGGCAAAGAGGCGATCCCTCAACTCGGCCGCCTCTTCAAAGCGCTCCTCAGTGGCGCACCGGACCATCTCTGACCTCAGGCTCTCCACCAGCTCCGGGGTGCGCCCTTTAAGAAACAGGATGACCTGAGAGACCATCTCCATGTAGGCCTCGCGGGAAACATCCAGGCAGCACGGGGCCAGGCAGAGGCCCATCTGGTGGTTGAGACAGGGCCGAGACCTGCTCTTGAGGGTACTGTTGGTGCATTTTCTCAGCTTAAAGTGACGGTTGATGAACTTCACCGTGGCGTGCACGGCCGAAGACGAGGTGTAGGGGCCGAAATAGAGTGCCCCGTCCTTTTCAATACGGCGTACGATAGCCAGGCCCGGCCACTCCTCGTTGGGGTCTATCCGCAGGGAAGGATAGCGCTTATCGTCCTTGAGGATAATGTTGTAACGAGGCTTGTGGCGGGTAATGAGGCTGCTCTCCAGAATAAGCGCCTCTTTTTCCGTGGCCGTCACCACGGTATCCAGGGAAACCACCTTGCGGACCAGGGCCGCGGTCTTGGGATCTGTGTGTGTGCGGTTAAAATAGCTGGAGACCCGCTTCTTCAGATTCTTGGCCTTGCCCACATAGATGACGGTCCCCTTTTCGTCTTTGAACCGATACACCCCCGGGTCCGTCACAAGACAGTTCAACTGCTCGGCCAGGGCCTCCGGAATCATGATTCCCTGGTTCACGACGCCTCCCCTATCCGCTTCCTGATCTCCTGAATCTGGTCCCGCAGGCGAGCAGCTTTTTCAAACTCCAGGTTGCGGGCCGCCTCCTGCATGGAGGCCTCCAGGGTTTCCAGGAGGGCGCCGTCGTCCATGGACTCGGCCCCGTACTCGGCCACCTCTTCCATCACCGCGTCATCCGCGGTTTCGTCGTCAAAATGGTAAAGCTCCCCGAAGCTGCTCTGAATCTCCCGGGAGATGGTGGCTGGAACAATGCCGTGCTTTTCGTTGTACGCCATCTGGATGGCCCGTCGACGCTTGGTCTCGTCCATGGCGTACTGCATGGAGCCGGTGATGTTATCCCCATAGAGAATCACCTTGCCGTTGGCGTTTCGCGCGGCCCTGCCGCAGGTCTGTACCAGGGACCGTTCCGACCGGAGGAAGCCCTCTTTATCGGCGTCCAGAACCGCCACCAGGGAGACCTCCGGGATATCAAGACCCTCCCGCAGGAGGTTGATGCCCACCAGCACATCGAACTTGCCCAGGCGCAGGTCCCGAACAATCTCGATGCGCTCCATGGTCTTGACGTCCGAGTGCATGTAGCGCACCCGCACCCCGAGATCGGTGAGGTAGTCGGTGAGGTCTTCGGCCATGCGCTTGGTCAGGGTGGTGACCAGCACCCGCTCCCGAGCCGCCAGGCGTTTTCGGATCTCTTCGTAGAGATCGTCCACCTGGTTCTCGGCGGGCTTCACCACGATTTCGGGATCCACCAGACCCGTGGGGCGGACAATCTGCTCCACCACCATGCCGTCTGCGGCCTCCATCTCGTACTCCGCAGGGGTGGCAGAGACAAAAATGGCCTGCCCGCGCTTGTTTTCGAACTCCTCGAACTTCAGGGGCCGGTTGTCCAGGGCCGAGGGCAGGCGAAATCCGTAGCCCACCAGGGTCTCCTTGCGGGAGCGGTCCCCCTTGTACATGGCCCGAACCTGCGGAAGGGCGATATGGCTCTCATCCACCAGCAGGAGAAAATCATCGGGGAAATAGTCCAGGAGGGTGGGCGGCGCCTCCCCTGCATTGCGCCCGGAGAGATACCGGGAGTAGTTCTCGATGCCGTTGCAGTAACCGATCTCCCGCAGCATCTCCAGGTCCAGGCGGGTCCGTTCGTCGATGCGCTGGGCCTCAATGAGCTTGTTGAGCCGATGGAAGTGCTCCACACGGTCCTTGAGCTCCACCTCCACATTGCTGAGCATCTTCTTGAGGGTGCTCTTGCGGGTGACGTAATGGCTGGCCGGATAGATGACGGTGCGCTTAAGCTTTCGCAGGGTCTTGCCCGTGAGGGGGTCGAACTCGGCCAGGGTGTCGATCTCGTCCCCGAAAAATTCCACCCGCACAGCCACCTTCTCCTCGTAGGCCGGGAAAATCTCCACCCGGTCCCCCCGCACGCGGAAGGAGCCCCGGTGAAAATCGATATCGCTGCGCTCGTACTGGATGGAGACAAGGTCCGTGAGCAGAGACTCCCGGCTCCGCTCATCCCCGGTGGAGAGCTCCACCCTCAGGGCCAGGTAGTCCTCCGGCGCCCCGAGGCCGTAGATGCAGGAGACACTGGCCACCACGATGACATCCCGCCGCGACAGGACGTTGCGGGTGGCCGAATGGCGCATCTTGTCGATGAGCTCGTTGATGGCCGAGTCTTTCTGGATGTAGGTGTCGCTGCTGGGAATGTACGCTTCCGGCTGGTAGTAGTCGTAATAGCTGACAAAGTACTCCACGGCGTTGTCAGGAAAAAGCTCCCGGAACTCGCTGTAGAGCTGGGCAGCCAGGATCTTGTTGGGGGCCAGCACCAGGGTGGGACGCTGGGTCTGCTCCACCACGTGGGCCATGGTGAAGGTCTTGCCCGACCCCGTCACCCCCAGGAGGACCTGATTGGCGGTTCCCTTGTTCAGCTCCTTTACCAGGCGGCGGATCGCCTTGGGCTGATCGCCCTGGGGGGTGAATGACGATACAATTTTAAATGGTTCCATGGCGATATAACCTGCCTGTCTGCGGGGAGTCCCGATATACACAAAAAAAAAGCGGTCCGTATGCCGGGCCGCTTTTTTTATCGATTGATGGTCCCGGAAGGGGTGAACAGCGCCGTGGCCTAGTCCATCATTTTCCAGGTGGTGCCGCCGGGGCCGTCTTCAATGGCGACCCCCATGGCGGTCAATTCTTCGCGGATCTCATCGGCCCGCTGAAAGTTTTTGGCCTTGCGCACCTCGGCCCGTTCCTGAATCAGGGCCTCCACGCGGCTTGCGTCCACTCCGGATTTGTCCTTCTTGGCCTCAAAGTACTCATACGGGTTCTCGTTGAGTACCCCGAGGATGTTGGCCATCTTGAACAGGTCCACCATGTGCCCGTCGATCTCGATCTTGGACTCAAAGGCGTTCTCATCGGTCATCTCGTCGATGGTGCGGTTCGTGGCGCGAAGGGCTTCGAACAGGGCCGCCATGCCGCGGGCCGTGTTGAAGTCGTCTTCCATGCCTTCGCAGAACTCACGGAAGAGGTCCCCGAACTTGTTGTTGAACGACTGGAGCCGCAGGATGCTCAGGTTACCGAACTCATCGGAGATGCGACGCAGCAGGGTGTAGAGCTTGTCGAGGTTGCCTGCGGCCTCTTTCATGGCCTGCTCGTTGTAATCGATGGGGCTGCGGTAGTGGTTGGAGAGCAGGAAGAGACGCACCGCCTCAGGATGATAGTTCTTGAGGACATCCTTGATCATGGTGGTGTTGCCCAGGGACTTGGACATCTTCTCGGCGTTGATGTTCACAAAGCCGTTGTGCATCCAGTACTTCACAAAGGGGGCGTCGAAAGCCGCCTCGGACTGGGCGATCTCGTTTTCGTGGTGGGGAAAGATCAGGTCCTTGCCGCCGCCGTGGATATCGATGGTTTCCCCCAGAAGACGTGAGCTCATGGCCGAGCACTCAATGTGCCAGCCGGGCCGTCCCATGCCCCAGGGGCTTTCCCAGGCGGGCTCACCCGGTTTCTGGGCCTTCCACAGGGCAAAGTCAAAGGGGTTCTCCTTGCGGTCGTCCACTTCGATGCGGGCCCCGGCCTCCATGTCCTCCAGTTTTCGACCGGAGAGCTTGCCGTAGCCGTCAAAGGAGGTGACGCGGAAGTAAACGTCGCCGTCCACGGGATAGGCCTTGCCCTTGTCGATGAGTCTCGTAATCAGGGCGATGATGTCGTCAATGTGCTCGGTGGCCAGGGGGGCAAGGTCCGGACGCTTGACGTGCAGGGCGTCCATGTCCCGATGGAACTCGTCCATGTACTTTTCGGCCACGGCCTTGGCCGTTACCCCAAGCTGCTCGGCACGGTTGATGATCTTGTCGTCGATGTCGGTGAAGTTTCGAGCATAGGTCACATCCAGGCCCAGGCCTTTGAGGTAGCGGTACACCACGTCGAAGAAGATCACGGATCGGGCATGGCCGATATGGCTGGAGTCGTAGACCGTAGGCCCACAGACGTACATCTTGACCTCGCCCTCTTCGATGGGTTGAAACTCTTCTTTCTGTCCGGACAATGTGTTGTAAATGCGAAGCGCCATGCTCAGTTCACCGTCTCTTCTCTGTCGTTATCATTCGGGCACGCTGTGTGCCGCCTTATGTATCCGCTGCAGGGCCGTTGTGCCGCCCTCAACGCTCAAGCCCCGTCACCGGGGCTCTCTTCTCTAAAAGTCAGTTTAGATAATCATCACGATTGCCGCCCCTGTCAAGGCATCAGAGGGGCGACCAAAGGATAAATCTGCAATGAATCGCTGTGGGCCACACCCAGGGCAGGCACGGATTCAGCTCTCCACTTTTTGTATGAGGGCCGCGCAAAGAGCCGCCATGCCCTCCCCGCGCCCCACGGGCCCCAGCCCCTCGGTGGTGGTGGCCTTGATGTTCACCGCATCGGGATCCAGGCAGAGCACCTCTGCGATGTTCTCCCGCATGGCCGCTTTGTAGGGGGAAATTTTCGGCCTTTCCGCCATGAGGGTGGCATCGATGTTCACCACCTCATACCCCTTCTCCCCCAACAGAGCCGTGCAGTGGGCCAGCAGCACCAGGCTGCTGATCCCCTTGAAACGGGGGTCGCTGTCCGGGAAATGTTCCCCGATATCCCCCAGGCCCGCCGCGCCCAACAGGGCGTCACACACCGCGTGGAGAAGCACATCGGCATCGGAGTGCCCCAGGAGCCCTTTCTCATAAGGCACGGTCACCCCACCCAGAACAAGTTCACGCCCTTCCACCAGGCGATGAACATCATACCCTTTTCCTATTCGTATCACGTTTTGCCTCCAACGCCAGGGGATGAGCCAGGTTGCAAATGCTTCCAAGGCCTGTTTGTCAAACTTTTTAAACGTTTGGCCCCCGGCAGGGCCGCCGGAGGCTTTCTTCCTTAGCTCTTATTTATTCATCTTGGCCCAGGCGTCACGCAGGGTGGCGGTGCGGTTGAACACCGGCTTTTCAGGGGTGCTGTCCACGGGATCGAGGTTAAAGTACCCGGTGCGTTCAAACTGAAAGAAGGCCCCGTTGTCGTTCTTCTCCACCCCCGGCTCGATCTTGCAGTCTGCAAGAACGGTAAGGGAATCGGGGTTGAGGTTATCCAGAAAGGAGTCCCCTTCTTTTTCCGGGTTTTCCACCTTGAAGAGGCGGTCGTAGAGCCGGACCTCGGCGTTGACGGCATGGCGGGCGGAGACCCAGTGAATGGTGCCCTTGACCTTGCGGTTGTCAGGGGTGGAGCCCCCTTTGGACTCGGGGTCGTAGGTGCAGAGGAGTTCCACCACCTCGCCCGCCTCATTCTTCACCACGTCGGTACAGGTGAGGTAGTAGGCGCTTCGGAGGCGCACCTCACGGCCGGGTCCCAGGCGGAAGAACTTCTTGGGGGGCTCTTCCATGAAATCGTTCTGCTCGATGTAGAGTTCCCTGCAGAAGGGCACCTTGCGCGTGCCCATCTCCGGTTTCTGGGGATGGTTCATGACGTCCATCTCCTCCACCAGGTCTTCGGGGTAGTTGGTGACAGTCACCTTAAGGGGCGCCAGCACACCCATGACCCGGGGTGCCTTTTCGTTCAGATCCTCACGGACGCAGTCTTCCAGGATGGTGTAGTCAATGCGGCTCTCCTTTTTGGAGATACCGATGCGGCGGCAGAAGTTGCGCAGGGCCTCGGGGGTATAACCGCGCCTGCGGATCCCGCTGATGGTGGGCATGCGCGGATCGTCCCACCCGCTGACATGGCCCTGGTCCACCAACTGAAGGAGCTTGCGCTTGCTGAGGACCGTGTAGCTGATGTTGAGCCGGGAGAACTCGATCTGCTGGGGATGGCTCGGGGTCTTGAGGGTCTCCAGCACCCAGTCGTATAAGGGGCGGTGGTCGGCAAACTCCAGGGTACACAGGGAGTGGGTGATGCCCTCCATGGCGTCGGAGAGGCAGTGGGTAAAGTCGTACATGGGGTAGATGCACCAGGCATCACCGGTGCGGTGGTGATCGGCCTTGCGGATTCGGTAGATGGCCGGGTCCCTCATGTTCATGTTGGGAGAGGCCATGTCGATCTTGGCTCGGAGGATGTGGGTGCCCTCCTCGAAATCACCCCGTTTCATGCCCTCCAAAAGGGCCAGATTCTCTTCCACGCTGCGGTCCCGGTAGGGGCTGTTCTTGCCCGGCTCGGTGAGGGTGCCGCGGTACTCACGGATCTCTTCTGCGGTGAGGCTGTCCACATAGGCCTTGCCCATTTTGACCAGCTCCACGGCGTAGGCGTAGAGGGCCTCAAAGTAATCGGAGGCGTACCGGGGCTCACCGTTCCAGGAGAAGCCCAGCCAGGAGACGTCTGCCTTGATGGCGTCGATGTACTCCACGTCCTCTTTTTCCGGGTTGGTGTCGTCGAAGCGCAGGTTGCAGACAGCCCCCTCGTACTCCTCGGCAATGCCGAAGTTGAGGCAGAGGGACTTGGCGTGCCCTATATGAAGGTAGCCGTTGGGCTCGGGTGGGAAACGGGTCACAACGCCTTCGTGTTTCCCGGAAGCCAGGTCTTCGTTGATAATGTTTCGAATAAAATCAACCGGTTTGTTTTCGGTCTCGCTCATGTACGGCAGCTCCCTCTTGGCTCACACCCGTTGTTGTGTGATGGTGTCGTCTGAAATGTATGAAAAAGCGGCAGCAAACGGGCCCTTTCTGCGTAAAGGCTGCCCTGTTCCCTGCGGCGGTCTTCTGCTCAAAATCGATATTTTTATCACAACCCCCGTGCCAACACAAAAGGAATCACCGGTGGTCGCAGGGGCAACGCATGTAAAAAATCAGTTGCCTCCGGCGGGTCGCTTTTTGAAAAAAGCTCCGCAAAAACGTTCCGGTAATCAAGGCGCTTATCTCAAGCCCCGCAGGGGCTGGAGATAAGCGCCTTTATAAATTAAAAAAAGAAGAGGGGCTATGCTCTGTAGTAACGCATCTTCAAAAAACAAAGCCTGTTTGTCAAACCCAAGGCATCTAAATTGGCAAACGTTTGGCCCCCGGCAGGGCCGCCGGAGGCAAAAATCTAAATGCGTTAACCCTGCCGGTGGTCGGCCAGAAACTCCACCACGGCCCGGTAGACCTTTTCGCTCCCCTCATGGAGAAGAATCCCATGTCGGGAAAAATTGAAAAGCCGGTACTCCTTGTCTTCGGAGGCGATGCGATCAAAAATCTTCCGGCTTCCCTTGGGGCTCACCACAGGATCCCGGGCCGACTGCACGATGAGGGCGGGCATGGTGATCTCTTCGAGCTTGGGCGCCAGCTGGTCCATGAGGCGATCGATCTCCCGAATCCCGGAGACGGGGTTGCGCGCGTAGTTGATGTGGGGGTTCTCCGGCCTGTTCTCAATGAACTCCTTGCGCACCCGGTCGATGCGAAGCCGCTTCATGAGGGCGTTCCAGGTATCCACCGCCGGCACGAACCGGCTGGAATAGTCTTGGAGTTTCATGGGCGGGGCCACGGCAAAGACCCCTTTCACCCCGTCGGCTCCGGCAATGCGGGTCACAAGGTCCAGGGCCAGCCCCGCACCCATGGAAAAGCCCCCCACAAACAGGGTATCGCACATGTTCTTCAGCAGGGCGTACCCCTCCTCCACCGAGACCACCCAGTTCAGGTAGCGCTGCTCGGCAAGGTCCTCGGGGGCGGTGCCGTGACCCTGGAGCCGCGGCATGTAAACCCAGTAGCCATGGCGCTGGAGTTCGTCGGCAAGGCCCCTGACTTCTGCCGGGGCCGCCATGTATCCATGGACGAGAAGGACACCCCGCCTCTCCTCGTCCCCCTTGAGGAGACAGGGACTCCCGATCTCAGCGGGCTTGGTCTCCCCGTCAATGAAAAAAGCCTCGCGGTCTTTGGTGAAGTCATTGATCCCCTTCTCCATCAACAGCCCGAAAATCCGCCGCCGCACCTGGGCAGCGGGCTCCCGGGCCACCTGGTCCACAAAGGCGGTGAAATCCGTCAGGGGCTCCACCTCGTTGGCCATCACCATCAAGGGATTCTGGATGCGCAGGGTATGGAACTGCCCTTCGTCCCCCAACAGCTCGGTGTTGCGGATGATGTCCCCCTCTTCGCTTCGCCTCACCACCCCCTTGGCCTCGGCCACCTCCATGATGTTGGAAAATTTTTCGTACCGGTCGTCGGTGAGGAGGTGGCTCTGGGAATCCTCCAGGCTGGAGTGGATGTAGATCCCGATCTGCTTGCGAAGCCAGTCGCTCACCACAAAGGCCCGGGTCTTCAGATCCATGGGGTCGATGTAATCGCTTCTGTGGCGCATCATCAGCAGGGCGAAGATGTGGTCGTGGTTCACCGTGGTCATGCTGTAGATGGCCCTCATGTAGGCCTTCATCAAGGTACGCGAGGCTTCCCGGAGCACGTCCCTGGAGTTGATGGGGTCGTCGAAGTTGATGGGGTCGGTGGTGGCGATGTCCCAGGCCACCACCGGATTCTTGAGATAGGGCCGCACCTTGATGGGCTTACCGAACCGGACATCCACGTCCACCCCGTCCAGGAGCATGCTCCCCTCGGTCATGAGCTCTTCCAGGGTACGGGTGGAGGGATTGTCCAGCAGGGAACCGGTGATGCGGCTGATGATGGATTCCCGGGCCCGCAAGGGGTAGTAGGTAATGTTCACCGGCACGATGGAAGTGGCCTGGTCCAACCTGGCCTCGGACGCCTCCATGCCAAACATCGCCAGCAGACGCAGGTACTCTTCCGGCTTCTTCTCCTGCATCACCTTCAGGCGCTCCCTGTAAAACTCCGTGCGCAGGCCCAAGGTGGCCGCACCGGTTCGAGGCGGATGAGGGCCTCCCTCGGCGCGAATCACGAACTCCCCGTTTTCGTAAATTTTCTTGGTCTTGACCATGCGCCCTTCCGGAAAAATCACCCAGTTGGCCTCACCGGTAAGCAGGGTCTTCACCATGAGCCTGTCCCGATCCGGATCCCGAGTGGAAACCGCCCCGGCCTCGCTGATGAAGTCCCCCACGAACCCCTTGAAAAGGGCGGAATCGGCCAGGGACCACACAGGCACCCCCGTGAGTTTCTGAAGGTGCAGGGGAAGGAAAATGGTTTCAATGCGGGTGAAATGGTTCACGGCAAAGATGACGGACCCGTCGGGGATGTTTTCCTCACCGTACAGGTTCACCCGGGCGCGGGCCATGTCATAGATGGCCTTGATGGCCAGTCCGGTGGAATGAAAGGCAAATCGGTTCATGATCAGTCTCTCCGAAAAACAGGATGTGTCAGCGTGAAGGGTGAGAAACAGATCCCGTGAGGGGATACGGACACGAACATTAAACAGGGTTTGGTTTCAAAAGTCCATACCCATTGACAATTCCTGCAATAGGGCATATCTAAGGACCTCATTCGGCTTGGTTGCATAGTGCAGCAGGCCGTCTGACCGGCACGGGACACATGGGCGGAAAAGAGCCGTTCGAGTCCCCTCCCTGCCGCGTTGCCCTCGTCGCCCTCCGGAATGGTCCCCTTTGTGACCCGTTGGCCCTGATGACATCCCGGCGCCATCTTATATAGAAACCCAATACGGGCATGCCCGCCCGAACCATTGCCTTATGAGCCAGCCGTCCAACAAATTACTCGGATTTTCATCGGTCTTTGCATCGGCCGTCTGCTTCTACCTCGCCACCGCCGCCCTCAGATGGGCAAGACTCAGCGGGGTGACCATCGATTCGGCCAACTTCGTCTTCGGACGCTTTTTCCTGGGGTTCGTCATGGTCGGCGTCCTTCTCGTCATGAAAAAACGGCCGCCTAAGCCTGTAAACTGGCACTATCTCATCGGCAGAACCCTGGCCAACACCATGGCCGTCTACTGTTTTTTCAAGGCCGTGGACCTCACCAGCGTGGCCGAGGGGAATATCCTCAACATGACCTACCCTCTGTTTGTGGCCCTGGTAAGCTGGTTTACCCTGAAGGATGAGCGCAGCTACGCATCCATCTGCGTGGTCCTCATTGCTTTTGCCGGGGTGGTGATGATCCTCGTGCCGGACATGGTCCACAGCGGCCTCTTCTCCCATTTCAATATCAACTCCCTCTGGGGACTGGGATCGGGCATCAGCGCGTCGGTGGCCATCATCTACCTCAACCTCTCGCGACGGGTCCACTCCACGGAGACCACCCTCTTTTTCATGTTCGCCCTGGGGTGTGTCATCATCTTTCTTCTCTTCCGGGACCGCATTGTCTGGCCCGGCGGCAAAGCCCTCTTCTTTGTGGGGCTCTGTTCGGTGGTGAGCGTCATGGGGCAGGTCTTCATCACCTTTGGGTTCCGGTTTGTCACCGCCGTGGAAGGAAGCATCATCTCGTCCTCCCGCATCCTTCTGGCCGCACTCCTGGGCCCTGTCATCGCCGCCGAACCCGCCCTCACCCTCGTCGGGTGGCTCGGAGCCTTTCTCATCTTCGGGGGCAACGTCTACCTGGCCATGGCCCCCAAAAAGGCCACGCCGACCGCCAGGGGGTGATGAGACGCCTTTTCTCACCCCCCATGCCATCACCGGGTGAATATCCGCAGAGGTCCTCCTCAATTCGGATACGTCACCCGGTGGCCCAGTTAGGTATATAAGAAAAAAGACCCACCGCTTAGGAAGCCTTTCCCCTCCCCCCTTTTAACGAGGAAAAAGTTCCCTTAACACTCCACACAAAAGCGTCTTGGTTTCGCTTAATAAGACACCCGTAAAAAGCGTGCCGTTACTTGCGATAGCACTTGACATTTAATTTCGGGTCAAATAACATCGTTTACGCATACTAACATCTCCCTCAGTTGAGTTATTTTGAGACATTGCCCATGGCGGATCCGGTTTTGAGTCGCGCCGACACAAAACGTTGTTTATGTGCCTTACTTCAGGTCACACACCGGTACCTATGTCACTCAAAGGAGACGAAAACATGAGACGATGCCTGCTTTTCCTTCCCCTCGTTCTTTCGATGCTGATTGCTTCCCCAGCCCTCGCCCTGGACCTGGATATAAGCGGCAGCCTCCAGTTCGAAGGCGTTAACAACGAAAACGCCACCCTTCAGAAGAGCGACTCCACCGACAGCTTCAGGGAAATGCGGCTTCGTGTCCTCACCGAGGCCCAGATCACCGACAACATCAAGATAATCACCCGCTTCGACGCCCTGGACAAGGTCCTCAGTTCCAGGGACTCCGCCTTTGACAACAACGAAGACGACGACAACTTTGACTTCGACCGAGCCTACGCGGAAATCATCACCCCCATCGGCCTCCTCTCCATCGGTCGCATGCAGGGTGTGGTCTGGGGCACCAGCTGGTCCGACGACGAGACCGACACCGACCGCATCAAGCTTGTCACCCCCATCCCCATCGGCGAAAACAAACTCTACATCGGGGCCGTGGCCGAAAAGGTGACGGAAAACGCCAAAAACGACCACATCACCAATGACGACAATGATAAGTACTACATCGGCGCCACCTACAAGACCAAAAGGTACAGCACAGGCTTGCTCACCGCCTTTTACAACTTTCACCTCTTTCAAGACCCCCAGCAGGCCAAGCTGAGTACCGACCTGGAGAATGCCGGGGGTGCCGAGCAGGCCACGGCAGACAAGGCTCAGTTCGACAGCCTTGTCGCACAAGCCCAAAGCTTCGGGGTCGATGCAGCTACTTACCAAGCCCTTGCCACCGCAGCTGCAACCGATGGTAATGGTACATTGGCCGCAACATACGGTACCTTGGCTGCAAATGCACTTGCGCAAGCGGGAAGTACTGGTCAGCAAGCCGCCGCATTCGCGGCCTCATCGGAGGCCCTGCAAGCAGCTGCCGCCCTCCAGGCCCTGCCCCGCGGCGCCACAACCGAAGCCAAGGTTTTTCTCCTGGCCCCCTACTTTGACGGCAAATTCGGCCCCCTGGGCATCACCACAGAGCTGGACTACATCTTCGGCGAGGCTGAGTACGACGCCAACAACACGGACCGGGACGTGGAAGGCTACGCCTGGTTCGGGGAGCTCCGCTACGACATCGCGGACTTTACCCTCCAGGCAGGCTACGCCATCACCACCGGCGACGCCGACTACACCGACGACGACATCGGCAACATGGGCTACGTGGCCCCGGGCTCGGACTGGGCCAAGGCCTTTATCCTCACCAGTGACGAGCACGGCATGAACACCACCCTGGGCGACGGCCTGGGCAACCTCATCGGCGACGGCTTCGGCACCGCCTACACCGCGGTACTGGACGGCTACCGCATGATGTACGCCGGGGTCAACTACACCTGTTTTGACAACAGGGTCAATCTGGGCGCCCTCATCGCCAGCTCCCAGGCAGACGACACCCCGGCCAACGTCGACGACGACCACGGCATCGAATACGACCTGACTTTCAGCTGGAACATCATGGACAACCTTGTCTACAGCGGTGTGGCAGCCTTCCTCCAGGCAGGGGATTACTGGGAAGATCGCAGCGGCGGCACTGCCACAGAAGACACCTACGCCCTGTACCACAAACTGGAGTTCTTCTTCTAGCTTCCCCCTCCCTGCAAGAGGCCGCCTCCTCGGCTACCCAATCCGGCCTTGACCAGTGGAATGGGGCCGGGATATCCCTCCCCGGGATCTCCCGGCCTTTTTTGGTATGATGGCTGGCGAAGGGAAAGCCCTGTACAACAAACAACCAACCGCATCGGATTTGATGGGCGGTGCGCAAGGGCACCCTGCCTCATATCCCCGACACCGATATTCACGCGTCACACCGTAGGGTGTGCTTGCGCACCATGGTCCCGGGGAATCTACACCCTTCTCCTTAGCTTATACGATGCAAAAACCCACCAACCTCATCGGCTTTGGTGAGCGGTGCGGCGCTTCGGCGGTGCGCAAGCGCACCCTACCTGATATTCCCGAATGTTCCCCTCCCCCGGACAGGCAAAAGGAATGGATGTTCTATTTTTGAAATCCAGTGGTCATCCCTCGGCCCTCCATGGTATAGTGCGCAACCTATGGTGCAGGGCGCGCTGGATGATCAATGGACGACTTACCGGACGTTGATCTGCCACGCGGACAGAGAGCTATTCTGCTGATTTTTCAAGGGGGAAGGGTTTTGAAGAAACGCCAAACAGACAAACGCTTTATCCAGGCCAACAAAGAGGCGGCCATTGCCGTTGCCTTGAGCCTGGCCTATTTTATCTGGTGGTATGCCACCGCTTACGGATTCGGGGACAAGCCCGTCTCCGAGTATACCTATGTCCTGGGGCTCCCGGCCTGGTTTTTCTACAGCTGCGTGGCGGGTTTTCTCATGTTTGCCTTGCTGGCCGCCCTGATGGTGCGTTTCCTGTTCCGGGAGGTTTCCCTGGAAAAAACCGACACGCCCAAAGGAGGTGAGGCATGATGCAACCCGCCCTCATCGTCCCCCTTGCGGTCTATCTGATCCTGGTCTATCTCCTGGCAGCCTACGCCAACCGAATTCTCTCCAAGAGCGGGAACTTCCTGGAAGAGTACTTTATCGGCAGTCGCCAGATGGGCGGATTTGTCCTGGCCATGACCCTGGTGGCCACCTACACCAGTGCCAGCAGCTTTGTGGGAGGCCCCGGCGTCGCCTATAAAATGGGCCTGGGATGGGTGCTCCTGGCCATGATCCAGCTGCCTGCGGCCTGGCTTTCCCTGTCGGTGCTGGGAAAAAAATACGCCATCATCGCACGGCGCATCAACGCGGTCACCATCAACGACATCCTGCGCGCCCGCTACGACAACCAGTGGGTGGTGATCTTCGGCTCCCTGGCCCTGGTGATCTTCTTCATCGCAGCCATGGTGGCCCAGTTCGTGGGCGGCGCCCGCCTCTTTGAGGGCATGACCGGCCTCTCCTACAACACCGGCCTCGTCATCTTCGCCTCCACCGTGGTTCTTTACACCACCATCGGCGGATTCCGGGCCGTGGCCCTCACCGACGCCGTCCAGGGCGTGGTGATGCTCGTGGGCACCACAGCCCTGCTGGCCGGGGTCATCAAGGCAGGGGGCGGGATCCCCAACCTGGTGGCCTCTCTCCAGGCCGTGGACCCGGCCCTTATCACCCCGGCAGGCCCCAACGGCTTTTTGAGCAAACCCTTTATCCTCTCCTTCTGGGTGCTGGTCTGCTTCGGGGTCATCGGCATCCCCCACACGGCCGTTCGCTGTTTCGGCTACAAGGACAGCCGCGCCATGCACCGTGCCATCATCGTTGGCACCTTTGTCCTGGGCTTTCTCATGCTCGGCATGCACCTGTGCGGGGCCTTCGGCAGGGTCATCGTGCCCGGCCTCACCGCAGGGGACAAGATCATGCCTGCCCTCACCCTCAAGGTTCTGCCCCCGGTGTTTGCCGGGATCTTTCTGGCAGGCCCCCTGGCCGCCATCATGAGCACCATCGACTCCCAGCTCATCCTCGCCTCGGCCACCATCGTCAAGGACCTCTACATCACCTACGTCAAAAAAGAGGTCCCGGGAACAGACGACGCAGACGAGTCCGGACGCCCCATGGTGAAACGCCTCAGCGTCTACACCACGGCAATCCTGGGACTCATTGTCTTCGGCGCATCCTTCAACCCGCCGGACCTCATCGTCTGGCTCAACCTCTTTGCCTTCGGAGGGCTCCAGGCCGCTTTTCTCTGGCCCCTGGTCCTCGGCCTCTACTGGAAGCGGGCCAATGCCGAAGGCGCTTTGGCTTCCATGGTCGTGGGCGTGGCCTCCTACTTCATCTTTGCCGTCTACATAAAACGGGTGGCCGGCATGCACGTCATTGTCCCGGTCCTGGCCATCACCCTGGGCGTCTTTGTCCTTGTGAGCCTCCTCAACCCCAAACCGGGCAAAGCCACCCTGGATCTCTTCTGGGGAACCGGTGACTGACAAGCTCAATAAACAAAAACACTCCGCAAGATCGCTCTTGCGGGGTGTTTTTTTCAGTCGAAATGATCGGTACTCGTTAAGCGGGAACCTCAGCGGCCATCTCGTGCCACTCGGCACCACCGTGGGTGGAGTTTGACTTGCAGATCCACCGGAATCCGAATTTTTCGTAAAAAGAGATGAGGTGGGTCTTGCAGAGAAGAAAAATGCTTTTGCGTCCCTGCTCCCAGGCCCCGGCCACATAGGCCCTCATCAGCTGCCCGGCAACGCCGGTTCCGGCCACGGACTCATCCACCACAACCGACATGATCACAAGGTTCTCCCCCTTGGAATCATGGCCGATCATCGCCTTGATCTCCTCATCGGCCAGATCCACCTTGGAGGTGGCCCCGCCGTTCACAAAGCCGATAACCTCCCCCTGCCGCTCAGCCACAAGGAACCCCTCGGCAAAAGCTGCAATCCGCTTTTCGATGTTCTCCCTGCTTGCCGCTTCATCTTCCGGGTACCGCGAAGACTCAATACGATGACACACATCCACATCACTCAACTGCGCATTTCGAAAAACCAAGGACACGTCGATCCATACTCCTTAAAATAAGATTTAAACACATGCCTCCGGCGGCAAGGTGTGCCACCTTGAAAGCAGGTTGCGGATGCGTTTTGCCCCTCGTTCCTCGGGTCAAATCACATCCGCCTTTAAACGCAAAATTCATTTAAAAGGAATTTTTCAAACCTTTTTGTTAAGTTTTTTATAATCTTAGGCCCCGGAAAGACCGCCGGAGGCATAAGCTGAATAGTTACAAATGAGTTTACAAGTTTCCCCCACCTTGACACTGGAGCTTACAGGATGAGGCGATCTCAATTCTGGAGGCAGAGCCTCCGTGTCGCATTCCCAGGCAGAGCCTGGGAACGAAAGAGACCCTGATGCAGAAGATTGCCCCTTTCCATATTCAGCACGGGCGAAGCCCGTCAGGGAATGTGATGAGCCTGAGGAACGAAGGCGAAAGAGCATTCCCAAACCTAGGGTCCAGGGGATTTATCCCCTGGCCGCCGCAGGCCAGCTTTTAGCTCTTATGCCACCATCATTTTCACTTGATCCACTTGCCTGAAGAGACGGATCGCGTCCTTTTCCATGGCGTCCATGGCGTCCAGGACCGTCTCTTTGTCTTTGCCCGTCTCTTCGATGCGGCGGGTCAGCTCGTCGAGGCGTCCGATATAAACATGGAACCCTTCGGCGTGCCGTTCAAAAAGCTGATCGGCCAGGGCGTCGGCCAGTTTGTAGAGGTACCCCTCCTTGAGGGCTTCCTTGTAATCCCGGAGGTGCTGGCCCATGGACTCCAGTGCCTCTTTTCTCGTGCGGTTCATGCCGTCGGCAAGGGCTTTTTCACAGATGGCCGCGCGATCCTGGGGCGCTTTGTTCAGGAGGTTCCGGACAAAATTGATCACCGTGTAGGCCCCGAACCGCACCATGGCCTCGGCACGCACACGCAGGGAGTAGTCCAGGACGGTCGACACCGAAGGAAAACGGATACCCGACACCTTCCTGGCCGTCTCCATGTCCATGGAAGGAAGGCTGCAGGGGGCGGTCTCCCCCAGGGTGAGGCCCAGCTCTTCCACGGCCTGGCGGTAATCTCCCAGGGTGTCGTTGATCATCAGCCCGTAGGGGGCGGTGATCTTGTCAAGATCGGCCATGAGGGACTCTTCCAGCTCCCTGGCAAGGCCGATGATCTTGGGAGAGATCTCTTCGGTCAGGAACCGATCCATGTCCTGCCGAAAATCGCGGTGCAGAGCCCCCATGGCGCGAATAAAGGCGTCCTCGTCTTCGTCCTGTGTGGCATAGGTCCCGTAGTCCGGCGCGTACTGCCGGATATGGGTCATAACATCGGTTACCACCTGCCCTCTGGAGGCATCGAAAAAACGATCCACCCGGCCGGAGAGGTCTCCCTTCACTTTCTTCAGGGCCCCGTCCAGGGTACTTCGGATCATGGTCCTGACATGGGCCATCTTCTCCTGCTGGTGGGTCAGGCCCGATACAAGGCGAGAGGCGCTGTCCCGGTCCCGGGTAAGCATCTCCCGGTTGAGGCGGATCCACTGCTGCACCCCGCTTGCAATGACCATCTGGCGCTCGGCATGGTTGTTCAGGGCAATGAAGTACTTCTGCAGGGTGAGCTTCTCCTCCAGGGCCTTGATGAACCCCTCCATGCCGGAGACCGACGCGCTGCTGAAGGCCTCGTCCAGGCGCCACTGCTCCAACCGCATGCGGTCCCGCTGGGCGAGGGTCTCTTCCAGGGAGGTCAGGAGCTGGTACAGGGCCGATACCGTGTGGACCTCGGGCTCCGGGATCAGCAGTGAGAGCTCTTCGGTGATCTTGGCCACGATGGCCTCCATGTTCTCCACGGAGTCGTGCTCGGAAAAATCACAGTTCACCACAAAGGTGGTGTTCTCGGCGATGCCCATCTCCCGGATCATGGTCAGGAAGCGGATATCGGCCCGGCGAAGGCCGGTGCGGGAGCTGATGACGTACACCAGCAGGTCGGCATAAACCAGATAATCCTGGATCATGGAGAGGTGGAGGGGGTTGGGGGAATCGCTCCCCTGGCAATCGGCGATCTCCACCGAAGGGTCCCAGGAGACGGTGTCGATGGTGAGGCAGACATCCTTTAAGTAGACGGCCAGCACCTCATCCCCTGAGTAGTCCCGGTGGGAGGCAAAATCATCCCCTTCAAAGCGGCGGGTCACCGCGTCGGGGCGGATCATCCCCTCCATGCGCTCATACCCTTTGAGGTAGGAGGAGAGAAGCACCGTGTGGACATTGCGGGCGTCCTCGGTGATAAGCATGTCCCGGGAAAGCCCTTCGAGTCCTTCGGCCAGGGCGGCCCGGTGCCCCTCCTTACGCAGGTCAAAGGGCGTCTCCTCCACGGCGAGGTCCATGCCCGGCAGGAGTTCGGCGGCATGGGCAATCTCCCGGTTGATCTCGTCCCAGCTTTTGAAGGTAAGCTCCGAAGCCAGGGTCTCCCCGCAATGGATGCGGGTAACGATGGAGGTTACCACCCCGGCCCCCCGCTTGAGGTAATCCCCCTTGAACAACGAGTTCACAAAGGTGCTCTTGCCGGACTTGATGGGCCCCACCACGGCCACGCGGAAACTCTCATCCCCGATCTGGCGGTCGATGCCGTCCAGGGTCCTCTCCCACCGATCAAAGGTCCCGTCAGCCACGGGCATGGCCCCGGCCGCTTTTGAAAAAAGGGCCCTGAAGTCACGGCCCGCTTTAAGAATCTCCTCTTTCAGCTCCTTGTATCGCTTCATAAACACCTTAACCCGCATGATTGATAATTGTTACTGCCCACCAGCTATGGTCAAAACGGTCTTCTATGCTTAAAGACCCCGAACACCCTTATCCCCTGGAACGCCGCACTCCTGTGCGGCACGGGTAACGACGGACTAAAATGCCGCACCGGAGTGCGGCGCTCCGTTTGGACCGATTTTGTTTGGTTGCATGGGACCCGTCACGCAAGCCCTCCCCTTAAGGAACGAAGGGAGAGGGCTTTTGCAATCTGGGGCCCAAGGGTGAGGCCACAAATCCTTAGACGCCGGAGGCGCTTTTAGGACACCAGCTCATAGAACCGGTCCTCGTCGATAACCTCCACCCCTTTTTCCCTGGCTTTTTCCACCTTCTTGGCGCCCACATTGGCGCCGCACACCAGAAAATCGGTCTTGCCCGAAACCGAGGACTGAACCACGGCCCCGAGCTTTCGGGCCATCTCCTGCATCTCCTCCCGGCTTCCCCGCACCATCTTACCGGTGAAGACAACCCCTTTGCCGGAAAGGGGCGAATCCGAAGCGGACTCGGCCACCTCGGAGGCCAGGGGGGTGAATTCCAGCTGAAACCCGAGATCCAACATGTGACGGATGGTCTCACGGACGACGGCAAGGCCCGTGCCGATGTTTTCGCACTTGGCCCCTTTAAACCCCCTGATATCGGCGGCAAGGATCTCATCCCCCGTTTTCTCGATAAGTTCGGTGAGGGGAAAGACCGAAAGAAGGTTCCGGGCTTCGCTCTTGCCCAGGCTGCGGACCCCGAAGGCCGCCAGGAACCGCCAGTCTTCCACGGGCTCGGTGCGACTGATGCCCAGGGCGTTGTAAAGGTTTTCCGACTGCACCGGGCCAAAGCCCAGGGCCTGGAACTCCACGGTTTTCAGCTTGTAGATCTTCTCCAGGGTGTCGTAGCCCTTCTCCACCAGCTTCTGCACCGTCTTTTTGCCGAACCAGTCCGCGCTGCCCAGGGTCTTGAACCAGTGGACAATGCGCTGCTCGGCCTTGGCGCTGCACATGGGATTGACGCAGAGCAAGAACTTGTCGTCTTCTTCAAGGGGGGCGTCGCAGACAGGACAGGTCTCGGGAATAGAGACCTCCTCGGACGGGGTGAGGACCTTTTCAAGCTTGGGGATCACCTCCCCGCTTCGAATGATCTCGATCTCGGCACCGGGGCCAACACTCTCGGAGCGGAGGCGCTCCAGGTTGTGGGCCGTGACGCGTCGGATGGTGGCCCCGGAGACCTTCACCGGACTCACCTCCATCACCGGAGTGACCTTGCCGGTGCGGCCCACCTGCCAGGTAACGCTCTCCACAGTGGTGACGGCGCTCTCTCCACGGGTCTTGATGGCTATCTGCCAGCGGTGGTGGTGGCTGGTGGCGCCCATGTGGGTACGCAGGGCCTCGTCCGTGACCTCGGCCACCAGGCCATCCACCGGGTAATCTATCCCGCCCAAGACCTCCTCGCGGATGGAATCCATGGACTCGATCATCTCCGGGCCGCTGCCCGTCCATTTATTCAGCTCCGAATAAGGGACAAAGCGCACCGCCTTGTCTTCCAGGGCTTTCTGGGCGTGTTCGTTGAGGACATCCGAAGTGATGATCCCCACGACCATGTTGCGGGGATGTTCGAAGTGGTCTTTGAGGTTCTCTTCAAAATAAGAGAGGCTCATGACGATCTCGCCGAGCCCCTTGCCGCGCCCGCCCACGGGAATCACTCCCTTGGCCAGGGCGCTGCTGATCTCATAGCCTTCAAAGCCGTTGCCGCGGGTGGCAAACTCCGTGCCGTCGTCCCTGCCAGCCAGGCCGTCGAGTTTGGCCATGACCTGATAGCTCACGGAGGAGAGCCCGATCTCCAGGGCCGCTTTATCCACTCGATTAACAAAGCGCTCGAGTTCTTCGATTTTATACGCTTTTTCCGTGGAGAGCATGGGAACGGGATGTCGCACCTTTCCCTTGCCGTTAAAGGTCTCCGGTTCCACGGCCCCGAGGTAGGGGTGGGCCGGATTCATGGCTCGAAGGGCTTCCACCTTCTCGTCGTATTCCGCATCGGAAACCAGGGGCTCTCCGTTTCGATACGCCGCATTCAAACGCTTCAGCTCTTCAACGAGCCGTTCAATGTCATTCATAGAGTCCGTTCTATCGTGCAGGCCAGGTCAGCCAGTCATTTTTTATCATGTCGTTTTGGCCCCGCCTCCAAGGAGACGAGGCCGTGCGTACGGAACATTTTATCAGCCGTCCTGGGGTTGCCCCCAGCTTGATTGCCCGGCCATAAGGCTCACGGCCTCAAGGGTCCGTTTACGCCCCTCCTTGAAGGCCGGTGTCCCGAAGCCCTTGTTCCAGCTCAACCCGGAGACATCATCCGAGACCGTCATCAGCGCGGACATCTTGGCCTTGCGGTACCGGGCCGCGGTGAAAAAGGCCGAGGCCTCCATCTCCACGGCGATGGCTCCCAGGTCCTTGAACCGGTTGATCCGCTCCGGGGTCTCGCGGTACATGGCGTCGGTGGTCCAGGCCTTGCCCTCGGACACGGAAGTGCCGGCCCTCTCCAGGGTCTCCCGGACAAAGGCGGTCTGGGAAGCGGAAGGGGCCACGCAGTGCCCCACAGCCTCCACCCCGTAATGAAGCGACGTCCCCTCATCCACAAAGGCCCCGGTGAGGAGCAGTGTCTCCCCGATGCCGGGCTTGCCTGTCAGGGACCCGCACCATCCGGTAAACAGAAAATACTTACCGCCCCAGGCCACGAGGTTCTCCAGGAGCATCACGCCCTGGGGTGCCCCCATAAAGGGCCCTGCCACGGCGACATTACCGGTGCGAAACAACCGCATGGGCATGGGAACGCCTTTGACTTCCTTGGCGTCCAGGGTCCTGATCAATTCGGAAAAATCGGGCTGAGTGGCCACAAGGACCACCTTTTCGGGAATCTCCGGCCCTTCCGGGGGGGTCACAATGCCTGTTGTCATGGTTGCATCCTCCTTAATTTTCCGATCACGCCGTCACACGTGGCGTCCATCCGACACGTGCCTCAGTCTCACTATATAATAGATCGCTGAACGGCACCTTAGATTATTTAACGGATTCGCAATATTGCAGGAAACCAGCGGCACGTGCCCCGCCCCATGGAAAACGACGGCAGGATGCGCGGATTGGGGGGAGGCAACGCAAAAAGGGCGGCAATAGGTCATGGGACCCATTTGTCGGCGCCCCGGCACGGGGCGCCTGAATCAGTCAATGGCCCGCCGACAAACCGGCAGGCCTACAACCCGTTACCCCATGGGGTCAAGGTTGTTTTCCAGCTCGTCTTTGATATCGTCAATGATATCGTACAGAAAGCTGATGTCGCTGATGGAGAGGCGACCCGCCTTGGCGGGGGCTCGGTCGGTACCGTCCTTTTTCTTGAGGATTCGGGGGCCGATCTGCACCTTGGGCTCGCCTTTGTCGTACTGGTTGATGGAGACAAGAAGACCGGTGTCCTCGCATCGCCACTCTTTGAGTTTCTTATCCTTTTCCGGATCAAATCCAGCCATGGACTCCTCCATTTTTTTCTGTATACCGCTTTTTGCCTAAGCACAAAAACCGGATGGGTGGTGGTTTAGATAAAGGCCCCGTGGCCGATACGGGCGTACGTCCGCCCCTTTCAAAAAGGTACCGCGGGGCCTGTTGAGATCAAGCAGAGAGTTTGGAAAAATCAGCAATATCCCCGAAGAGCCCTGCAATACCGGCCAGGATGGCCAGGCGGTTGGCCCGGACATCGGGGTCTTCGGCCATGACCATGACGTCTTCAAAGAACCGGTCTACTGAAGGTCGAAGCCCGGCCACGGCGGTGAGAGCCTTGTCGTAGCCACCGACCTTGAGGGCGTCTTCCACCTCGGTGCGGGTGGCGGCAAAGGCGTTGACGAGCTCTTTTTCGCTCTCGTGTTCAAAAAGCGAGGTGTCCACGGCAGGAACGCCCCCGGAGAGGTCCGCTTTTTTGATGATGTTGACCACACGCTTGAAGGCTGCGGCCACGGCTTCGAAGTCTGCCTTCTCCTTAAGCTCGGAGAGGGCCTTCACACGCATCCAGATGTCCGGGACAACGTTGATGCCCACGGAGGTGACAGACGCCACAACGTCTTTGGCGTACCCCTCTTCAAAGAGAAGGTGATCGATGCGTCCACGGAAAAAATCGATGATGGCAGCAACGGTCTCGTCCGTGTTGACCTCGATGCGATCGGCATAGGCGGCAACGCCCTCTTCCAGCACGGGGCGCAGGGGAAAGGCGTACCCCATCTTCACCATGATCTGGGCAATGCCGATGGCCTGACGGCGCAGGGCATAGGGGTCGGCGCCCCCGGTGGGGATGAGGCCCGCTGCAAAGCAGCCGCAGAGGGTGTCGAGCTTGTCGGCCAGGGCCAGCAGAGCACCTTCTTCGGTCTGGGGAAGCTCCCCGCCGGAGTAGAGGGGCTTGTAGTGCTCCTGGATGGCGGCGGCCACGGCCGCGTCCTCCCCTGCCCTCTCGGCGTAGACACGACCCATGACACCCTGGAGCTTGGTGAACTCCACAACCATGTGGCTGACGAGGTCGGCCTTGCAAAGCTCAGCTGCACGGGTGGTGTGGGCCGCGGTATCGGCAGAGGCTTCGGCAACCCGGGCCAGGACGCCGGCCAGGTGACGGATGCGTCCCACCTTCTCGTGAACGGTGCCGAGCTTGGCCTGGAACAGCACACCTTTAAGGCGCTCCACCCAGGCATCGGGGGTCTCTTTGAGGTCCTGGTCGAAGAAGAATTTCGCATCGGCAAGACGGGCGCGCAGAACCTTTTCGTGGCCGCGGCGCACCAGGGAGAGATCCTTGACGCGGGTGTTGTTCACCACAAGGAAGGCGTTCTTGAGCTTGCCCGCCTCATCCACCACGGCAAAGTACTTCTGGTGCTCGCGCATGGAGGTGATGAGCACCTCGTCGGGCACGGCAAGGAAATCCTCGTCAAAGGTCCCGATGACCACCACCGGATACTCGATGAGGTTGGTGACGGTGTCGAAGAGCTCCTCATCGGGGAGCAGCACACCACCCGCCTCTTTGGCGGCTTCGGTTACCCGCTCCTTCACCATGACGCGTCGGGCGTCGAAATCTGCGATGACGTTGACCTTCTCCAGGATCTCCAGGTAGGCATCGGGGTTATCGATGGCCACGGGCCCGGGGTTCATGAAGCGGTGACCAAAGGAGGCATTTCCGCTGGTGACGTTGCCGAAGGAGAAGGGAATCACCGTCTCACCCAGGAGCGCTACGATGTTCTGGACGGGGCGCGCAAAGGTGACGGAGAGGTCGGCCCAGCGCATGGTCTTGGGAAAGGGCACCTTGTGGATCAGCTCGGGAAGGATCTCCGAGAGGACCTCCACCGAAGGCTTGACCTCTTCGGCCACGCTGGCACAGAGGTACCGCCCTTTTTTGGTCTCCTTGATCTGGATCTCGGACACGTCGATGCCCACCTTCTCCGCAAACTTCACGGCGGGCATCTTGGGAGTGCCGTCGGCGTCATAGCCCACGGACTCAGGGGGCCCGGTCACTTCGGTGGTCTCGGCTTTCTGGCCCTCGGCCACGCCTTTAACCATGACGGTGAGGCGACGGGGGGTGCCGTAGGTGGTCACCTCACCGGCGTCGATGCGGTTCTCTTTCAGCCTGTCGGCCACGGCCGCGGCTAAAAAGTCAAGGGCGGGCCGAATATACCCGGCAGGAATCTCTTCCGTTCCAATTTCAAAAAGTAAGGTCTTCATATCTCACCTGTATGTCGGCTGCGACGATGGTGCAGCAAAATCTGTCGTAAGGACGGGCCGGAGCCCGCACGGGGAACTCATCAGCCCTGCTGTTTCTTCAGCATGGGGAAACCGAGACGCTCCCGCTGCTCGATGTACCCGTGGGCGCAGATACGAGCCAGGTTTCGGATCCTGCCGATGTAACCGGTTCGCTCTGTGACGCTGATGGCCCCGCGGGCGTCGAGGAGGTTGAAAAGGTGCGAACACTTGATGCAGCACTCGTAGGCGGGCAGGACGATGCCCTGCTCGATGATGCGTTCGGCTTCTTTTTCATACTTCTTGAAGAGGTCGAGGAGCATGTCCACGTCGGCCACCTCAAAGTTGTAGGTGGACTGCTCCACCTCCTGCTGATGGAAGATATCCCCGTAGGTGAGGGTGTCGTTCCACTTAAGGTCGTAGACGCTGTCCACGCCCTGCAGGTACATGCAGATGCGCTCCAGGCCGTAGGTGAGCTCCACGGACACGGGCTTGACCTCTATGCTGCCCGCCATCTGGAAATAGGTAAACTGGGTTACCTCCATGCCGTCGAGCCACACCTCCCAGCCAAGGCCGGACGCCCCCAGGGTGGGCGACTCCCAGTCATCCTCCACAAAACGGATATCGTGGTCCATGGGGTCGATCCCCAGCACCTTGAGGCTGTTCAGGTAAAGTTCCTGGACGTTGTCGGGTGAGGGCTTCATCAGCACCTGGAACTGGTAGTAGTGCTGCAGGCGCATGGGGTTGTCGCCGTAGCGACCATCCGTGGGACGACGGGAAGCCTGGGCGTAGGCAACCTTCCAGGGCTCGGGCCCGAGGCACCTCAAAAGGGTCGCAGGATGAAAGGTCCCGGCCCCCACTTCAAGGTCTAAGGGCTGGCTCAGCACACAGCCGGTGCCCGCCCAGTATTTCTGCAACGCTAAAATCACATCCTGAAAATTCATCTTTTGATTCCTCAAATAACTCGGTGCCTGGAAAGACGCTTCCTTAAAAAACGGGTGTGGACCCACACCCCGCCCCTTTCACGGTCGTAAAGGTTTATATCCTGTGATGGCCTGCAAGGGCGCAGGGTATCGCGATGCGACACGCTATATAATGGGGTACCTCGCCACCGCAACACAACATGCGTGGAAAACGTCCGGATTACATCCCTTTGCTGCACGGTCATCTTATTTTAACCAAAGAAAACTACATGATAAGATAGCGATAGTCAATCAAAAGGCGCAGGGCATCCACCCCGTGCCGGGGCCTTCGCAAGGGCCCGGAAACACGAAAAAATAACTCATTGCACCCGGACAGGGGCCAAGGGTTTGAAAAGCTTGACAAAGGAGACGGGCACCCCTGTCCTCTGCGGCCCGGATTGTCAGGAAACAGGCGCCTCCCAGGCCTCGTCCCCCTCGGTGGCCACCCCGTGCCATGCCACGGCAGGCGGCAGGAGCTTTGCACCGGGAATCTCCGCGCAGATGGCCCCCCAGGCATCCCTCACGGCTGCCATGTCCCCGACCTCCCCCACGGCCCAGAGGCACCCGCCGCCACCGGCACCGGTGAAGCGGGCGCCGCAACCCAGGGCCACAGCGCTTTCCACCAGGCGCGTTCCCGTTTCGTCCAGCACATCCGGCGTCATGGACAGACGGATGCGTGTCTCGCGGTTCATGAGCTCTCCGGCCCGTCGCCACTGGCCCGCGGCCATGGCCTCGGCAAAGGCGTGGGTCAGCTCGATGATGCGAACCCACTCCGCCCTGTGGCGCCCGGCCAGAAACCCTTTGACCCATCGCCCGTTGACGTCCAGGGAATCATGGGGAATGCCGCAATAGGCCACCGCCATGTGAGCCGACGGCTCCGCGCCCCCGGCGTCGCACAGCTGCGTCCGCCGGTACCGCCCCTCCCCGTCCCAGTGCCAGAGGGAAACCCCGCCGAAGGCGGCGGCCATCTGGTCCTGGATCCCGCAGACAACGCCTGCCACGGCGCTCTCCACGGATTGCGCAATGCGGGCGGCGCGTTCCTTGAGGGCATGGCCGTCCTCCATGCCCTCAAGGGCGATGAGAAAGGCAGCGCACAGGGCCACCGCTGCAACGGAAGAGCCCCCCAGGGCGCTGCGGGGCGGCGAGGCCGAATCGATGTCAATGACCACCCCTGAAGCATCAAAATAGGCGGCGATGCCGAACATCAGACCCATGGGGTGATCAAAGGGGAGCTCCCTGGCAGGAAATTCGGCGGGTTCAAAGCCCCGGGAGGAGACGCGCACCCGCCCGGGGGTGTACGGCGCGATGCGAACCCGCGTCCGCAGGTCCAGGGCCAGGTTGAAGGTGACGGGATCCAGATGCCGCAACGGGAGATGAAAGGTGGCCAGATCAAGGGTCCCCCCCATATCCACCCGGCAGGGTGCGGAGGTCACGACGGTTGAAGAGATGGGACGGCCTGTGTCATGGGGCATGGCGGGATATCCTTTACATGGATCGGATTTTGGATAGATAAGAGAGGCTCTTGGGCTCTCGTCCCAGGTGCCGTGGCAGAAAACGTTCCATGAGGGCCAGGGCCTCTCGCTCTGTGTTGGGACTGAATCGCACCCGAAAGGCGCCCTCCAGCCCTTCATCCAGCACCCAGCGAAGCTGCTTCAGGGTCCCCACGGAGATGGCCATGCGATGGCGGGCCTCCCCCCGGCACTGCGGGCAGACCAGGCCCCCGCGATCCAGGTCGAAGAGCACCCGGTCCCCGGACGGGGTCTCCATGGAGGCGCCGCACCCGGCGCACTGGGCCAGGGACGGCGCAAAGCCGGCGATATCAAGGAAAAGCATCTGAAACAGGATACTGACACTCCCCGGAGATCTCCGGGAGTCGTTGAGGGCGCCCAGGGCGGACTCGAAAAGGGTAAAGAGGCGATTCTGAGGCACATCCTCTTCCAGCCACTGAATGGTCACCTCGGACCAGTAACCGGCATAGGCGGAGCGCAGATAGTCGGTACGGATGGATTCGTAAGGATCCAGAATAGAGGCCTCTTCCAGGTAAGGAAGGCCCCTTCCCTGGCGCACCACGATCTCCAGGAGGGTGGCAAGCTCCAGGACTCCGGAAAACCGCTTCACGCTCTTCTTGGCGTTCTTGGCAAAGGCACTCACCTTGCCCTTGTCCGGGGTGAGGAAGGTGAGGACCACATCGTGGTCCCCGTACTCCACCTTGCGGAGCAAAATAGCCCGGGCCTTCCGGATGATCACCTGGGGGACGAGAGCCATACCGGCCTAAAGCCCCAGGAGCTGGGTGGCAATCTTAAAATAGCAATAGACACTGATAATGTCGATGCTGGTGGTGACAAAGGGGCCCGTTGCAACGGCCGGGTCGATGTTGATGCGCCCGAACACCATGGGAACCAGGGAGCCCACCAGGGCGGCGATGGACATGGACGAGAGAACGGCCAGCCCCACGGAAACGGCGAGCATCATGGTGTTAATCTCCGAGCCGAACCGCACCTGGGCGGCAAGGGCGATGAGCCCCCCGTAGATGATGCCCAGGATCATGCCGATGCTGAGTTCCTTGCACACCACGTTCCTCAGGTCGTCGGCCACGAGACGCCCCGTGGCAAGGCCCCGCACCACAATGGTGGAGGACTGGGTGCCGATGTTCCCGCCCATCCCCATGATCACCGGGAGAAAGGCGGCCAGGTAGGTCACCTGCTTCAGGGTGTCTTCAAAGTGCCCGATGATGAAAAAGGCGAGGATCCCACCGATGCAGCTGGCAAAGAGCCAGGGCAGGCGGATGCGGGTACTGCTCACAATGGACTGGGTCTCCACGAACTCCTCGCCCACACCGGCCATCTTCAGCATGTCCTCGGTGGCCTCCTGGCGGAAAATGTCGATGACGTCGTCCACGGTGACGATCCCCATGAGGCGATTGTTGTCGTCCACAACGGGCACCGCCAGGATATCGTAGCGCGCCACGATCTTGGCCACCTCTTCCTGGTCCATGTCGGTGGTCACGGAGAAGATGTCCGTGGTCATGAAGTCCTTCAGGGGCGTGCCGGGCTTGACCACCACGAGCTGACGCAGGGAGACCACCCCCACAAGCCGTTCATGGTCGTCCACGACGTAAAGGTAAAAGGGCATCTCCACATCGGGGAAGTCCTTCTGAAGGGACTCGATGGCCTCCCGTGCGGTGATCTCTTCGGCAAGGGCCACAAAGTCCGGGACCATGATCCCGCCCGCGGTGTCGTCGTCGTAGCTGAGGAGGTCCTCCACCTCTTCGGACTCCTCGGTCTTCATCTTTTCGAGGACGGCGTCGGCCTTCTCTTTGGGCAGGTCTGCGATGAGGTCGGCCACGTCGTCTGCGGGCATGTGGTCGAAGACGTCCAGAAGCTCTTCCACCTCGATGGTCTCGATAAAGTCCGTGAAGGTGTACTCGCTGAGTTCACTCAGGAGCACCGCCCTCTGTTCGTAGTCCTCTATCATGTCGAAGAGCTTGCGCTGACTGTTGACCGAAAGGTTCCTGAAGACAACGGAGAGGTCCGCCGCGTGTGTCTTGTTGACGATCTTTTGAAGGTTGGTGAGGGCCCCGCGCCTCAAAAGCCGCTTGATGGTCTCTTCAAGAATTTTGTTCCTGTCTTCGCTCATGATAATCCTCCCCGCATGACAGGGCCCCAACGGCCCTGACGGCAGACAGGGCACGGTACTCCCCAAGGGCCCCACGAAACAAATCGGGGAACGCCCTTCGGGGCTGCCGTGTCCTGCTTCCAAGGCCCGACAAGATCAGAGGCGCTGTTGTCCTGATCGTGTCGGGGTCAAAAGGTTTCCCGCAATCTCAATGTGGCGGAGTAAAAACAAAAAAGCCGGCCTGTGCCTGCCGGCTTTTGCGGCGGTGGCCCGGCCCTTCCAAGGATCTGTTACGGAATCCAGAGGTTCACCGGCCGCCCGCAGGGCCCGGGAATCTCCACGGGCCGCCCGTTGTAAAACAAGGCGACGGCGCACTTGTCTTCCAGAAGAATATTGAAACTCTCCACCGCACGGATGGAGATGCGCTCCCCCTGTCTCATGGCATAGGGCTTGGGCTGACTGCCGTCGGCACTCACCTTGACATGGGCCTTTCCGGCCGACAGGATCTCCAGAAGGAGCCCCTCACGGGTCTTTTCGGAGCGCCTTTTCTCTTTCATTTTTTTCTCGGGTATGGTGCGAGCCTCTGAGGGAGGCTCCGCCTGCTCTGATACGCCGGTGTCAGGGGGCGTCAAAAAAAAAAGAGACCCCTAGGACCACAAAGGTCACCAGACAAAGCAGGGCAAAAAGAATCCCCAGGTTCCGTTTCCGGTCCCCGGATCTGCAGAAGCGGACACCCTCCGGAGCCGGAGGGTACGCTTCCAAGTAGAGAGAAACCGCTGTTTCCCCGTCGGCGCCGCACGCCTCTGCCATGGAACGCAGGAAGCTCTTGAGCAGCACATCCTCGGGAAGGGCGCTGCGGTCTCCCGCCTCAATGCTCTCCACCACATGACGGGAGAGCTTGGTTTCGCGGCACACCGTTTCAATGGTGATGCCGTTTTGCAACCGGGTATCCCGAAGGTATTCGTTAAATTGGGGCCGTTCCCGAACCTCATCTTTGTTTTCAGCCATGCGCCCCCTTCCTTCACTGCCGCCGGCCTGCGGTATTACTGAATCACCTTGATATGTGCTTCTTTTTTCAAATCACTGAGCCACTGGGCGAATTTCTTGCCCACGGCGTCCTGGTACAACTGATCGGTAATGGATGCGTGAAGCGCCTCTTCCAGGGGCTTGTTCCCAAGCTCCTTTTTATTGGCGTCGTAGTATTCCTGAACATCTTCGTCGGTGATGACGATTTTTGATTTCACCTCGTAGCTCACCAGACGGTTTCTCAGCAGCTGGTTCCTGATCTCGCTGCGGTAGGTCTCGTAATCCAGGCCCTGGGCTTTGAGCTGGGCCCGTAACGCCTCATCGGTGAACTGGTTGAGGCTCTTGACCCGTTCAATGGCCCGGTCCACTTCCTTTTCGCCGATATGGATATCTTTTTTCGCCACAAGCTGATCGGTAAGTTTTTTCTCCACAAGCTGATTGATCAGATCCTCACGCAGTTTGAACCGCATCTGCATCTCTTTTTCAAGAGGGTAATTCATCTGGCGGATCTTTGCTTCATAGGGGGCCAGCTCTTCGTTCAGGTCCGTAAGGGTCACCACATCATCGTTGACCACGGCCACGATGCGATCGATCACCTCGGCTTTTTTCGCCGCCGCCGTCCCTGCCACAAGACAGGCTGAAACAGCCACGAGCACACACCACACCCATTTTTTACATTGTCCGGTCGTTGACTTAATCATAAATTCGTCCGACTCCGATTAAACACTGCCTCGCCGAATCACCTGAAATAAAAAGCGATTCAACACTTGCAGCCAAAATGCCCCCCATTTCCGCGGGACGTTTTTTCCCACCAAGGAACGCTACGGTCTGCCTTCTTCAAGGATCTTTTCCCACAATTCGCCGTTAACTTCAATTGAATATTTTCCTTGAGCGCTCCGCCGCCAAGCACGATAGGCTGCTTCCATACGTGAACGCCTGACCTGCCTGACCAACCCCTCTTCACTCAATGTCGAGGACGTTCCGCCCTGGACCGCCTGGAAATCAGCATAGGAAAGGAGGCGTTCATTCCTGAATTCCGACGCAAGGACCTGCTCTGCCAGGAGCCGGTTGGCCAGCCGCCGCTTCCAGAGGGCAAAGGAGATCCCGCGATCCGTCAACTCCTTTTCGAAGGCCCCCTCGGGGTACCCTGCCCCGGCATCGGCCACAGCTGCGTCCAGGGCCCCCTCCCGAAGGGTGATGCCCTTTTCGTCGGCAAGGCACAGCAGGAGAAGCTCCTCCTGGAGCTGGTGCAGCACCCCCTTGCGAATGGCCGCCACCTCTTCACCCTTGGAAAGGCTCTCATAGGGATAGCCCTGGAGCGCCAGCTTCAGGGCATCCTGGTAATCCCCTGCGGTCACGGCCCGCCCCCGGCATGACAGCAGGGGTGTTTCCGGGTCCTGACCGGCCCCGCCGGTGCACCCTGTAAAAAGCCCTGAAGCAACAAGGACAGAAAGGACCAGCACCCCCCGCTTAATTGTCTGACGGGTTAACATAGGCCGCCACCTCCTTGAGAATATTCTTGCACTGCGTCAGCAGGCTGCTGTTGGTTCCCTTGGTCAGGGTCGCCCGGAAGAGAAGATCCGGCGTCAGCTCGTAGCGCCCCTCTCCCCTGGCCGTCACCTCCACGATGGCGTGGGGCACCTTCTGGTGAAGATCGGAAAACGACAGGGAGAGCTGAGTGCCGGACAGTTCGAGTTTTTTGACCCCCGCCCTCACCGCCTCGATCCTCAGCATGATCTTTAAAAGGACGTTCATGGCCTCTTCCGGCAATTTGCCGTAACGGTCCACGATCTCACCCTTGATATCGGCGATCTCCCGGAGTTCCCGCATCTTGGCAAGACGCCTGTACAGCACCAGCCGCTGCTCGATGTCCGGGACGTAGTCCTCCGGGAAGAAGGTGGAGAAATTGACGTTGATCTCGGGTTCCAGGGCATGGACCTTGGGCTGTCCCTTGAGTTCGGAGATGGCCTCGTCCATGAGGGTGAGGAACATGTCGTAGCCCACGGCGGCGATGTGCCCGGACTGGGAGGCACCCAGGGCAGCGCCCCCGCCCCTTATCTGAAGATCGCTCATGGCAATCTGGAATCCGGCCCCCAGGTCGGTGTGCTCCATGAGCACCTTCATGCGCTTGGCCGCATCCCGGCTCAAACGGGCCTCCTCGGGTACGAACAGATAGGCAAAGGCCTGCTCGTCCCCGCGGCCGATGCGCCCCCTGAGCTGATAAAGCTGGGAAAGCCCGAACCGGTCGGCCCGGTTCACGATCATGGTGTTGGCCGAAGGGATGTCCAGGCCGGACTCAATGATGGTTGTGGTCACCAGCACGTCGATCTGCTTTTCCACAAAGGCGAACATCACCTTTTCCAGCTCCCGCTCGGTCTGCTGGCCGTGGGCCACCCCAACCCGGGCCGCAGGCACCAGGTCACGAATGCGATCGGCCATGCGCTCGATGGAGGCCACGTTGTTGTGGACAAAGAAAACCTGCCCCTGACGACCCAGCTCACGGGTGATGGCCTCCCCCACAATGGCGTCGTCGTATTCGGCGATATAGCTGATGATGGCCTGCCGCTCTTCAGGGGGCGTGGAGATGACGCTGATGTCCCGCATGCCCGCAAGGGACATGTGGAGGGTCCTGGGGATGGGGGTGGCAGAGAGGGCCAGCACGTCCACGGTGCTCTTGAGCCCCTTGAGTTTTTCTTTATGGCGAACCCCGAACCGCTGCTCCTCATCGATGATCAAAAGGCCCAGGTCCTTGAAGTCGACATCTCCGGAAAAGAGGCGATGGGTCCCGATGACGATGTCCACCTTGCCCTCTGACAGGGACTCGACAATGCGGCGCTGTTCCGCAGCCTTGCGGAAGCGGCTGAGGCTCTCCACGATGACCGGGTAACGATCGAACCGCTCCCGAAACGTCTTAAGGTGCTGCTCGGCCAGGACCGTGGTGGGCACCAGCACCGCCACCTGCTTGCCGTCGGCCACGGCTTTAAAGGCGGCGCGCATGGCCACTTCGGTCTTGCCGTAGCCCACGTCCCCGCAGACCAGGCGGTCCATGGAGTTCTCTTTCTCCATGTCGTCCAGGACATCGTCGATGGCCCGGAGCTGATCCCGGGTCTCTTCGTAGGGAAAGGAGGCCTGGAACTCGTTGAAGTAGGCATCGGAGGCGGAAAACTTGAATCCTTTTTTCACCTTTCGCTCGGCGTAGAGCTTGAGAAGCTCGCCGGCCATCTTCTCCACCTCTTTCTTGGCCTTGGCCTTGACCTTGTCCCAGGACTTGCCCCCCATGCGGTCCAAAAGGGGCTTGTGCCCTTCGACACCCACGTACTTCTGGATCATCCCCATGCGGTCCACGGGCAGGTAGAAGCGGTCATCGTCCTTGTATTCGATGGCCAGGTAGTCGCTGGTAATCCGCCCCACCACGATCTTGGTCAACCCGACATAACGGCCGATACCGTGTTCGTCGTGGACCACGAGGTCCCCTTCCTTCAACTCGCCCAGGGAGAGGAGCTCGTCCCGGGCCCGCCGCTTGGCACTGCGCACCACCCGCCGCTTGGCTCCGAAGATCTCGTCCTCGGTGATGACGGCCAGGCCCGCGTCGGCCCAGAAAAAGCCGGTGGACAGATGCCCCACGGCAATGCGAAGGGCGCCTCCGCGGGGGGTCGCCTCCCGGTTGTACGTTCCCACGGGCGGCTCAATGCCGTAGGGTTTCAACAGCTCCAGGAGTCGTTCCACCTGGGGCTCACGACTGCAGAGGATCCAGGTGAGATGCCCTTCCCGGCGAAGGGACTCCAGGCGGTCCACCAGGGGCTGCAAGGGAGACTCGTCCCGTGTGTGGCGGGTCTTGAGTTCAGCGGTGAGGGCGCTGTGATCGGAAATGGCAAGGGGAAGGCTTCCACCGGCATCCATGGACTCGGTGGCCACCATGGCGTACTCCAATACCCGACACGCCTTGAGGTGGGTTTCCAGTTCTTCCTTCCCCAGAAACAGCTGCTCCGGCTCAACGGTGAGGCGATTCCCCTTCTGCGCCAGCTCGTAGTTGCCCGCCACCCTCTGGAGAAAGGTATCCCTGCTCCTGCGCAGGCCGTCCGGGTCCGGGATCACCATCAGGGCATTGGAGGGCAGGTAATCCATAAACGTATCCAGGGACGGGTAGACCAGGGAGAGGAGACTCTCCACCGTGGCACCCCCCTCTTCCTCTTTGACGCGGCCCACCAGGTCCTTCACCTCGTCGAGGGGGACGCCCGCGGCTGCGGCGGCACGGCGAATGCGCCCGACCACCTCTTCCAGTTTTTCGCGGCGCAGGATGGTCTCCCTGGCGGGAAGGAGGACCGCCTCCATGAGAGAGCCCTTTCGCCTCTGGTTGGTGGCGGAAAACAGACGAATGGAGTCCACCACATCACCAAAAAACTCCACGCGCACCGGGTCGTCATGGTAAGGTGAGAAGAAATCGACGATGCCCCCCCGAACGGAAAAATCCCCGGGCTCCTCCACAATGGAGGTGCGGACATAGCCCCCTGCCACCAGGTTTGAGATGAGTTCCCCGCGATCCACCTCCTCGTTGACCATGAGGAGATCGGCGTAGGCGTTCATCTCCTCCTTGGGGATCAGCCGCTGCATCAGGGTGTCCACGGTGGTCACCACGATCTTGGGCATGCGGCCTTCCAGCATGGCATAAAGGGTCCGGATCCTCTTGGCGGAAGTCTCCGCGTGATAGGACACCGATTTGTAGGGCAGAATATTATAAGGGGGGAACAGGGCGGCCACGTCGTCTGTGGGCACCCCGGCAAACAGGGAGAGGTCCCCCAGAAAAAGGTCCACGTCCTTTGTGGTGGGAAGGACCACCACAAGGGGGCCCGGGACCAGCCGGGAGATGGTGTCCGTGACCAGGGCTTTTTCAGACCCGGCCAGCCCGGCGATGACGGAGGAGGTCCCTTTGCCCTGAAGTTGCGCCAGGAAGGGACGCAGGATGTTTTCCACTTGATTTTGAGCCATATTCACTGTACGGAAACATTACGGTTTGAAGACGAAAAGCGCTTGCCGGCACAACACTACCCCAAAACGCCACAGCCGATGGGACGCACCGATGCCGGTTCTCTCCCCCCTTCAGTCTTATTAGAGAAAAGCGAAGATAAAAACTAAAAAAGAAGCATCCGGCAGGATGCGTGCACAGAGCCTACAGGAAATACCCCGAGACAACAACACCCTTTTGTATGACCGCCCCCAGGTTAAACCACACCGGGGGATAGAGTAGCGCACCCGATAACACCGGGTGACGACAGGGCAAGCCAGTGTTTTTACCTCAACTTATCTAAAACGGATGAGGACCATCCGAACCGGGAGATCACCATGCATATCACTGTCATCGGTACAGGCTACGTAGGCCTGGTCACCGGCGCCTGCTTTTCTGAGATGGGGAACAACGTCACCTGCGTGGACGTTGACAAGACCAAGATCGACAACCTCAACCAAGGGGTCCTTCCCATCTATGAGCCGGGTCTCGAAGGTCTGGTGACCAGTAACAGCAAACTCGGGCTTCTCAACTTCACCACGGACCTGGCCGAGGCCATGTCCCACTCCGACCTCTTTTTTATCGCCGTGGGAACCCCGCCGGGGGAAGACGGGTCTGCCGATCTCCGCTACGTCCTGGCCGTGGCCCGGGAGATCGGGCAGCACCTCAACCGGTACGGTGTCATCGTGGACAAATCCACGGTTCCGGTGGGCACGGCGGACAAGGTCCGTGAAGTCGTTCAGGAGGAGCTGGACAAACGCGGGGTCTCAGTAGAATTCGACGTGGTGAGCAACCCCGAGTTCCTCAAGGAAGGAGCGGCTGTGGGGGACTTCATGCGCCCCGACCGGGTGGTGATCGGCACGGACTCCCCCCGTTCCGAAGCCATCATGAAGACCCTCTATGCCCCCTTCTCCCGGATCCATGACAAAATCGTCTCCATGGGAATCCGGGACGCGGAGATGACCAAATACGCAGCCAACTCCCTTCTGGCCACCAAGATCTCCTTTATGAACGAGATCGCCTTCATGTGCGAAAAACTGGGCGTGGATGTGGAGAGTGTCCGCAAGGGCATCGGCTCGGACAGCCGCATCGGCTACAGCTTTATCTACGCCGGGTGCGGCTACGGCGGGTCCTGTTTCCCCAAGGATGTCCAGGCCCTGATCCGCTCCGCCGGAGAGGTGGGCTTTACGCCCCTGATCCTCAAGGCGGTGGAGACACGAAACGCCTTTCAGAAAAAACGCCTCTTTGAAAAGGTGGTGGAACACTTTGGGGAGGACCTGAGCGGACGCCGCTTCGGCATCTGGGGCCTTGCCTTCAAACCCGGCACCGACGACATGCGGGAGGCCCCTTCTGTGGTGGTCATCGAGCAACTGATCGCCGCAGGAGCCACGGTGACGGCCTACGATCCCGTGGCCATGGAAGAGGCCGAACAGTGCCTGGCCGGCCACCTGCAAAACGGCAGCCTCATCTTAGCGGACCACCAGTACGACGCGGTCAAGGATGTGGACGCCATGCTCCTGGTCACCGAGTGGAAGCCCTTTCGCCAGCCGGACTTTGAGGCCATGAAGCGCCTCATGGCTCAGCCCGTTATCTTTGACGGCCGAAACCAGTATAGCCCTGAGCAACTCAAAACAGAAGGCTTTCACTACGAAGGCATCGGTCGCTAAAGGGACAAACAAAAAGAGCGGGTTCGCTGTTTACCAGCGCACCCGCCCTTAAAAACCATACCCCTGCAAGGCTCGTTACTGCCCGGTGAGACCTTTTCGATTGATGCTCTTGGGGCCATCTTCCACGTATTTTGCCCCGCCCACGTATCGCCGGAGCCTCATCTGGGTCACATCAAACCGCTCCACCCGGTTGGCCATCTGGGATTCGCAGATTTTTCGCATGACGCTCTTGATGCGCTTGGGGGTATCGATCTGATCCGGGCGTCTCTGGGTCAAGACGATGCGCATGCCGTACTCCACCTGGGACAGCTTTTTTTTCAACTCTTCCAAGCCTTTCTCGCTTTTCATGACCACCGTCACGTCAAAGGTGAGAATGGAATGATCGTTCAACAGGGTCTCGAAGTGCACGGGGTGACTGTACTCCTGTGAGGAGCAGGCAGTACAGGCAAATAGCAGCAGGATCAACCCCAATTTTTTACATGTCATAACACCATCCGTATCAGAAAAAATGACCACTCCGCAAAGACGCCCCACCACCCGTATAACCAATAATAACCGGGCCCACCAAACCAGAAGACACCCGTGACGCTACCGCAGAAACAAGGACCCGAATCGTCGTCTATTAGTCAAACAACATCCCGGGTGAAGTACTGAACTTTGGAGGAAAGGGTTGCATGTTTGATTGAAAATTGCAAACGTTCTGTTTGACGGAGAGATAACGCCTTTGGTAAAATTTTGATTTATCGGTCAATTACACCACACACACGGTTTTCATCCCTCTCCCCGGCCCGTTTCCGTCGGTTGAAAACCGGTCTGGAGGCTTCTGATGACCCCTGCCACCGTGCTCTTCGAAGCCCGGGACAACACCGGCATCCTGCGTCTCAACAGGCCCCACCGCATGAACGCCGTCATTGAACGCATGTACGAAGAGCTGGGGTCTGTCCTGGACTCTCTCTCTTCAGACCTCGCCATCCGGGCCCTGATCATCACCGGTGCCCCCCCCGTAACAGACACGTCACTCCCCCGCCCCCCCAAAGAGGCCTTCTGCGCAGGGGCGGACCTCAAGCACCACGCCGACGGGCAGCGAACCGCCGAAGAAAAAAAAGCCTACATTGAACTGGCCCATGCCACCTGCCTCAAACTCCGAACCCTTCCCCTGCCCGTTATCGCGGCGGTCAACGGACCGGCCAGGGGGGCAGGCACCGAGCTGGCCCTTAACTGCGATTTCGTCATCATGGCCGACACAGCCACCCTGGGGTTTCCCGAAACCGGCCTCGGCACCATGGTGGGGGGCGGTGTCACCCGCCACCTGGAGCGCATCGTGGGCCTGGCGCGGGCCCGGGAGCTTATTTACACGGGACGAATCCTGACGGGCCCCGAGGCCGTGGAGACCGGCCTGGCCCTTGCCAGCGTCCCACGGGATCACCTGATGGAAGAGGCCCTGGCCCTTGCCTCACGCATGGCCGACAAAGCGCCCCTTTCCATGGCCCTTGCCAAATCCCTCATGGAACGGGCCCCCGCCCTCACCCTGGAAGAGACCTACGACGAAGAGACCAAGGCCATCATTGCCTGCATGAAAAGCCGGGACTGGCAGGAGGGCATTGACGCCTTTAAAGAGAAGCGCCGACCCATATTCAAGGGGGTGTAGCCATGGAAGACCTTCATCGCATACTCAACGCAGACTCCGTGGCCGTCATCGGCGCGTCGCGGGATGAGACCAAACGGGGCTACCAGGCCGTGGCCACCTTGAAAAAGAGCGGGTTCGAAGGGGGCATCTACCCGGTCAACCCACGGGAACGCCGCGTCCTCGGCCTGAGATGCTACGCCGATGTGGAGGAGATCAAAGAGCCGGTGGACCTGGCCCTCATCACCACACCCGCCTCTACGGTCCCGGGCCTCCTGGCCCAATGCGGCCGCAAGGGCATTGCAGGTGCCGTCATCATTGCAGGGGGCTTCGGCGAGATGGGCCCCCAGGGCAAACACCTGGAAGACGAAATCCTGGAGACAGCCCGAGCTCACAAGGTGCGACTGGTGGGGCCCAACACCTCGGGCATCATCAACATGTGGACGGGACTCAATCTGGTGGGACTCTCCAACGTCCCCAAAGGCGACATCGCCCTGCTTACCCAGAGCGGCAACATCGCCCTTCACCTCATCACCGAGGCCACCCTGCGAAGCCACAAGGGCTTTTCCTATTATGTGGGGGTGGGCAATGAGTCGGACATCCATTTCGACGAATACCTGGAATTTTTCCGACACGACGAGAAGACCAAGGCCATCCTCATCTATGTGGAGGGGCTGCGGGACGGCCGCACCTTTCTCCAGCAGGTCTACAAAACCTCCCGCCAGAAACCCATCATCCTGCTGAAAAGCGGCCGGACCTCCACGGGGCAAAAATCAGCGGGGTCCCATACCGGGGCGCTGGCAGGAATCTCCGAGGTGGCCCGCACCTCCTTTGAGCGGGCGGGAATCATCAACATCGAACACCCGGACCAGCTCTTTCCCGTGGCCGAGACCCTCTCCAGCCTGCCGCACATCCGCAACAGAAAGGTAGCCATCCTGGCCGACGGGGGCGGGCACGCTACCATCGCCTCGGACCTCCTCACCGATCTGGGCCTTGAAATCCCCACCCTGTCGGAGCGATCCCAGGCCAAACTGCGAGAGATCCTGCCCCACAATGCCTCGGTATCCAATCCGGTGGATGTTGCCGGGGGCAGTGACGCCAACCCCGAAATCTTTGCCCGCTGCGCCAGGATCATCTTAAACGACGCCAACGTGGGCGGTCTTCTCATTGCCGGGCTCTTCGGGGGCTACGCCATCCGGTTTGCCGAAAAGCTCCGGTTCCTGGAAGAGGACGCAGCCCACCAGATGGGCAAACTGGTCCAGAGATCGGGCAAGCCCATTGTCCTGCAAAGCCTCTACAATTCGGTGAAGCCCCACTCCCTGGAGCTCCTGCGCTACTACGGCATCCCGGTGTACGAATCCCTGGACATCGCCACACGGTGCGTGGGAGCCCTCTCCCGCTACGGCCAGTACATCTCCGCCTACAAATACAAGACCACCTTTGAATTCAACTGGGGGGCCAAGGCGAAAAAAAAGGCCGTCAAGCTCATCCACAACGCCCGTGCCGAGGGCCGCCGCTATCTCTTTGAACACGAAGCCAAGGAGATCCTGCGCAGCCACGGTGCTCCGGCCATGCGGGAACACCTGGCCAAAACCGCAGACGACGCCGTGCGCCTGGCCGAGGAGATCGGCGGGGCCGTGGTGCTGAAAATCGTCTCACCGGATATCCTCCACAAAAGTGACGCCGGCGGGGTGCGCCTCAACCTGGAAAACGAAGACCAGATTCGCAACGCCTTCCACCGCATCATCGACAACGCACGGGAGTACAAGCCCGACGCCGTCATCAAAGGGTGCCTGGTGGCCAGCATGAAGAAAAAGGGGGTGGAGGTAATCATCGGCACCAAAATCGACCGACAGTTCGGCCCGGTGGTGATGTTCGGCATCGGGGGGATCCTGGTGGAGGTGGTGCGGGATGTCTCCTTCCGGGTGCTGCCCCTCTCCCGCACCGCTGCCTCGCGCATGATCGACGAAATTAAATCCGCCCCGATCCTCAACGGATTCAGAGGATCTCCCGCCCTGGACAAGCAGGCCCTCAGCCAGCTCCTGCTCACCGTCTCGGAGGTGATAGAATCCTACCCGGATATCCAGGAGATGGACCTGAACCCCGTCATCGTCCATGACCAGGGCATCGACATCGCTGACGCCCGTATGATACTGAAAAAAGAGCCCGTGGTCCCCAAGGGATAGGGCTGACAGCACCCCCTATGGTCCCCAAACCAGGAGAACCGCCATGACGGAACCGTCCCCCTTTGACCGCCCGGAATTTCTGAGCCTTCTGTTTCATCCCCGCCCCGGCCTGCCCGTCCTTGAAGAGTCGGACCGCTGCTTTGATCTTTTTATCCCCTCCCATGACGGAGAACGCCTCGCCGTCCGCTGCCACCTGACGGACAAGGCGCTCCCCACCCTCCTCTTCTTCCACGGCAACGGAGAGGTGGCCTCGGATTACGATGAGGCAGCCGCCCACCTCACCGGGTGCGGATTCAATCTGGTTATCGCAGAATACCGAGGCTACGGCCTCTCCCGGGGCGAACCGTCCGTGGCCCATATGCTGGCCGACGCCAGGGCAACTTTTGCCTTTGTAAAGCCATGGCTCATCAAAAAAGGGTACACAGGCCCCATGGTGGCCATGGGACGATCCCTGGGCAGCGCCCCGGCCATGGAACTGGCCGCGGCCTTTCCCGACACGATCCGTGCCCTGGTCATCGAAAGCGGCTTTGCCCGCCTCGGCCCCCTGCTGCGTACCATCGGCCTGCCCCATTGGGTGGAGCTGCCCGATGAATCCGAAGGCCCCGCCAACCTGGCCAAGATCAGCACCTACCCAGGGCCGCTGCTCATCATCCATGCCCACGAAGACAGCATCATCCCCTTCCACGAAGGGGAAGACCTCTTTGCGGCCTCGCCTTCCTCGGAAAAACAGTTCTTAGGGATCCGGCACGCCGGGCACAACGACATCTTCTACGTGGGATTCCGCGACTACCTGGAGAGCCTGGCCCGCCTCTCTCGTCGCCTCATGACCTGACCCAGCCCCCCAGGTTTGCCTCCGGCGGCCCTGGGGGCCAAACGTTTAAAAAGTTAGACAAACAGGTTTTATTTTTTGTGGATTCATCCCCACAGGGCATAGCCCCTCTTCTTTATTAATTACCGGAACGTTTTTGCGGAGCTTTTTTCAAAAAGCGACCCGCCGGAGGCAACTGGATTTTTAAATGCGCTGCCCCTGCCCCCTTCGTTTCCCTTGGGATGAAGGGTTCATTGAGAATGACCGGAAACGGCAAACCCCGAGGTCAGCTCGCCGAGGGTCCTGGAAAGCCCCTCAAGCACCCGGGCGCTCTGCGCCACATTGCCGCTGCTTGCCGTTATCTGTTCGGAAAGGGCCTTGTTGCCGTGAACCGCATCCCCCATGTCACCTGCGACGCCCGTGGTGACGGCCACGGCCCGAGCGCCCTCGGCCAGGTCGTCGGTGGCTTTTTTCAGGTACCTGGAGACCTCCTGCCCGTTCGCTGTCTGGCAGGCCACGGCGTTGTCGATCCCCTGAATGCGGGACCGAATCAGGCCGATCTGAAGGGTGGCCTCCTCCATGGACGTCACCGTGGAGCAGACCGCCTCCTGAATCCGGGTTATTTTCTCACCGATCTCACGTGTGGAGACCGCTGTCTGGGCGGCAAGGCCCTTGATCTCACCTGCCACCACGGCAAATCCCCTGCCTGCGTCACCTGCACGGGCCGCCTCGATGGTGGCGTTGAGGGCTAGCAGGTGTGTCTGGTCGGAAATATCGTTGATGGTTTCTGTAATCTCGCCGATGGCCGTTGCACCTTCACCCAGACGTTGGGCCTCCCGCACCGCATCTCCCATGCGCCCGGCCGCAGTTTCTGCCTCCTGCCGGGCCTCTGCTGTCTCTTCGGAGATCCCGCCAATGGCTTCGGCCATGCCCTCAACCGATTTGAAAACAGAAAGACCGTCCCGACGTGCCCCGTCCATAACCTCCCCCACCAACCGCATCTCCCTGTCCAAGGTAGCAGAGACATCACTGAGCAGAAGGGAGTGACCGCTCGCTGAGGCCGCATCCCGGGCCATGCATCCGGACAGCCGGATCAACCCTTCCGAGGCGCCGCCAAGGTGCTCTGCATTGTCCGCAATGGAGGCAAACACATGCTGGAACCGGTCCATGATGGCGTTGACATGCCCCACAAGCCCCCCCACCTCGTCCCGGGTCGTGGCAGAAAGCCGGGTGGTCAGGTCCGCCTCGCCCGAGGCCAGCCCTTCAAGGGTCTGGGTCACCTGCAGCAGGGGGCGCACCAGTCGCCGCGAAAGCCACCCGCTCACAAGCCCGGTGACCAGAAGGCACGCGGCCGCCGATAGCAGGAGCCCCATAAGTTGCTGCCGCAGGGCCGCGGCCACCCCCGCCTCCTTTTCCCGGACCATGGCATCAATTTCATCCAGGTAAATCCCGGTGTGCAGGACCCACCCCCAGGGTTCGTAGAGCCTGACATAGGAGAGTTTTCGTACCTGTGCACCCGTAACCGGATGGAGCCAGGTGTGCTCGATGAACCCCTCGCCCCGGCTTTGGAGCAGCGCCTCGGTCTTCTCCCGAAACGCCGACCACAAGGGGTCACCCATCTCCTCGATCTGCTTGAGCTCCAAGGAGGTATCCGAAGGATGCATCATGACCATGCCGCTGCGGTCCATGATACCGAAGCTCTCTATCCCTTCGTTGCCGAACCGCGTTGCCGAAAGGGCCCGCAGGGCATCTTCGTAAAAATTGGCGGTCTCAAAAATCGAAAGGGCAGACAGGACAAGGTCCTGGATCCGCCCTTTGCGCTCTTCCAGCATCTGCAGCCGGAACGATGCCATCTCCGTGCGACTGCGCTCCCTGAGGGACGCAGTCGTGATCAGCACCGTGACCACGGCAAACACCGTCAGGCACACCGTCACCAGCGCGAGGTTCTTCTTTGCAATACTCACCACATCCTCCTTCACCGACCCGTTCAAAAAAATCCCGTTGTCTCCCAATGCGTTCAAGGTTGAAGAACGGTATACGGAGCCCGTGTGAGGATTTTGCAAGGGCCGTGTGAGGCTATGGTGAGGATCCCCGTCGTTAAAGGCGTTCAGGGGCTTTGGGTCAAAGGGTTTTCAGCCGGAGAAACGTCAGGAACCGCTCCCATGACCTCCGGTCCGCTTCGGGCCGGTACCGCTTGCTGTCAAACACGGTAAAGGCATGGGGTGCGCCCCCGTAGGTCACCATCTCATGGGCAACACCGGCCCCTTCAAGGCTCTCCGCCAATTCGGCAAAGGAGTCCATGGGGATGGCGTCATCGGCGGTGCCGTGCATCACGAGGATCTCTCCTTTGACCCGGCTGTAATCCTGTCCCTCAGGGGTGGAGAGCCCTCCATGAAACAGAACAAACCCCTTGAGATCTGCACCGGAGCGCGCCAGTTCCAGAACCGCGGCACCCCCAAAGCAGTATCCTGCCGCCACCGCGTTTCCGGTGTTCGCCCCCAGGGAAGCGGCTTTATCCAAAGCCCCGTTCATGAGAGCCCGCATTTTACCCCGGTCTTTGTAGAGCTCGCCGGTGTGCTCCCTTCGATCCTGCACCTTGGTGGGACGGATCCCCGCCCCAAAAAGGTCCGCCGCAAAGACGGCATACCCCTCCTCTGCCAGCATGCGGGCACGGGTCACCTCATACGCAGTCAACCCGTCCCAGTCGTGGAGCAGCAGAACAAGGGGGGCGCCTTTTTCCGGTGATACATAATACCCTTCGTAATCCTGCCCGTTCACCTGGTAGCGAACCGACTTCCCGCTGTCGGCAAATGCCGATGCAGAGACCACGAGGGCCGCAAACACACACACAAGGTAACGCATCATTCGCGCCTCCAATTTACCCCCGACAAAATACCAGGGACTTTTAAGCCATGAGACCGTTGGGTTAACCAAGAACCGCCTCCACCAGAAAAGGGCCCGGCTCTTTCAGGGCTGTTTGCAGGGCAGCCACGAACGCTTCGGCGGTTCGAACCGACAGGGCGGGCACCCCGAACCCACGGGCAATCTCCGTCCAGCCGATGTCGGGTCGCGACAGGTCCGTCAGGCTCTGGGTCATGGGTCCTGGATCGGTGTTGCCCGCCCGGGCCACCTCCAGCTTAAGGATGTCGTAACTCTTGTTGGAGCAGATGACGGTTTTGATGTTGAGATTCTCCCGGGCCTGGGTCCAGAGCCCCTGGACGGTGAACAGGGCGCTCCCGTCTGCCTGGAGGGTCAGGACGGGACGATCCGGGCAGGCCAGGGCCGCGCCGATGGCCATGGGGATGCCACAGCCGATGGCGCCTCCGGTGATGGTGAGGGTGGTGTGGGGGGAGACGTTTGCCGCCAGGGGATGGTAGAAGAAACCCGAGGTGATCCCCTCGTCCACCACCACCGCCTCTTCGGGCTGAAGGGCAGCAAAGGCCTGTCCCAGGGTTTCCAGGGTCAACGGCCCCTTGGGAAGATCCGGCAGGCGGTACTCGGGCACAGGACACAGGGGGGAATCCGCGGAGAGGCCCAGGGCATCGGCCAGGTCCTGGAGAGCGCGGCCCACATCCGCTTCTGGTTTGCAAAGCGTGCTCTCCCGGGCTTCCTCCACCAGGCGACCGCTCACCCCCGGGTACCCGAAAAAGCCCACGGGAGAGGGAGCCCCCACCAGCACCACCAGATCATAGGGCGCCAGCGCATCCCGTGCCGATTCCGGGAAATACGGGAGCCGTATGGGGCTGGGCATGCCCGCCCCCCGTTCGATGCGGGCGGCAAAGGTTTCATGGAATAGATCCGCCCCGCAGGCTTCGGCCACCTGACCTGCCAGGCGCAGCCCCTCACCACCCAGGGCCTGGCCCCCCAGAAGGAGGGCTGGTTTTGCTGCGCGGTTCAGGGTACGGGCAACAGCCGCAACGGTCTCCAGCGGCACGGTCTCCCGCCTTGCCGCGGACAGCACGGACAGGTCCCCTTCCACCTCCGCGGACTGAAGGTCATGGGCAAAAACAAGGTGGGAGATGAGCCCGCGGGTGGCTGCCCCGTAGCATTCGGCAAAGGCCGTGCCCGCATCCGCGGCTTCGAGCACGGTGCGCACATGGCCCGGAAGGGCGGCGGCCAGGGCCTCGATGGGCATGGCAAGAGGCGGATCAAAGGGTCTGTGGGTTGTGGTGTGTTCGCCGATAATATTGATGACGGGACTTCGTGCCCGCCGGGCGTTATGCAGGTTGGCCATGCCGTTGGCGTATCCCGGGCCCAGGTGCAGCACGGTGAGGCCCGGCACCCCGGCCATGCGCGCATACCCGTCGGCAGCACCGGTGGCCACGCCCTCAAAGGGGCAGAGGACCGGCCTCACCCCCTTTACCCGATCAAAGGCCTCCACCAGGGGCATCTCCGTGGTGCCCGGGTTCACAAAGCTGTAGCGTATCCCTGCGGCTCCCGCCGCGCTGAAGACAAGGTCTGCGGCTCGCATGGTCCCTCCCGTGGGTATGGGTTCTTCCGTCAACAGGTTTCCCCTTCAACAGGTCCTTCAGGGAAGATAAGCATACATCCCGGAATAACAATGCAATCCTGCGATGCGTTTTAACTGGCATCCCCATATCCGCCGCCGCCCGGTGTGAGAATGCGAAGGCGCTGGCCCGGGGCAAGGTGCACCTGGTTTTTTGACCCGAGGTTCAAGGGGAAACCATCGGTGCGGATCAAAAAATTTTGACCGGGCTTGCCGGGCTCTCCGCCCTTGAGGCCGTAGGGCTGAAAAACGCGACGTTCGGAGAGGATGGCGGCGTCCAGAGGAGCAAGGAACTCCAGGTCCCGGATGAGGCCGTCGCCCCCCGGATGGGCGCCACGCCCGCCGGAGCCCTTTCGAATGGAGAACTCACGCAGGAGCACGGGGTATCGACGCTCAAGGATCTCGGGGTCGGTGATGCGGGTGTTGGTCATGTGGGTGTGGACCCCGGACTGACCGTCCCAGGTGGGCCCGGCCCCGGCGCCGCCCCCGATGGTTTCGTAGTAGCCAAAGGTCTCGTTGCCGAAGGTGAGGTTATTCATGCAGCCCTGGGAAGCGGCGGCCGTGCCAAAGGCCTTGAGGACAACGTCGGTGATGCGCTGGGAGGTGAGGACGTTGCCCCCCACCACGGCGGCATCCGGTGAGGGGGCAAGGAGAGACCCCTCGGGGATATGGATCTCAATGGGCACCAGGCACCCGTGGTTCAGGGGCAGGTCTTTTTGGATGAGGCAGCGCAGGCAGTAGAGAATGGCCGAGGTGGTAACGGCCTTTGGGGCGTTGACGTTGCCCCACACCTCCGGGCCTGTGCCGGTAAAATCAAAGCGAGCGCTGCCCTCACGCCTGTCGATGGTGAGGGCAAGGGAGATGGGGGAGCCGTCGTCGAGGTGGTCCGTGGCACGCACCGTCCCCACCTCGGCCATGCCGTTTTTCAAGGAGAGCTCCTTCAGCCGCTGCCGCACTGCTTCCTCGGCGGCGTTCTGCACGTGACCCATGTACGCCTGAACCACGTGCAGGCCATCATGGTCCACCATCTCCAAAACCAGGGCGATGCCTTTCTGGTTGGCCGCCACCTGGGCCCTTAAGTCCGACAGGTTGTCGGCCAGGAGCCGGGTCCCGGAAGCGGGCGGAGACCCGGGTTCCCTTAGGGCCTTTGCCGGAGCCATGAGCAGCTCACGGATCCCCTCCTCCTGAAACACCCCGTTTTCCACCAGCTTGAAAGAGGTGATGCGGGCCCCCTCCTCCCCAAGGGTCTTGGAGTGGGGAGGCATGGACCCCGGCGAGATGCCGCCGATGTCGGCGTGGTGGCCCCGGGAAGCCACCCAGAAGATAATCTCCCCATCACGGAAGACCGGTGTAATCACCGTGATGTCCGGCAGATGGCTGCCTCCAGCCCCGGGATCGTTGCTCACCAGCACATCGCCTACCTTGAGATCTTTTCCCCGCATGCGGATCTGGGCCTTCACCGCCTCGCTCATGGCCCCCAGATGCACCGGGAGATGGGGGGCATTGGCCACCAACTCCCCGTGGGGACCGAAGAGGGCGCAGGAGAAGTCGAGGCGTTCCTTGATGTTGGTGGAGACCGCCGTCTTCTGGAGCATGCGCCCCATCTGCTCGGCGATGGACATGAACAGGTTGCTGAAGATGGACAGACGCACGGGATCCACGGAGGTATCGGTGGGCGGGAGGTCATCGACTCCAACGTCAATCTCTACGTCGCCATAAGGGGAAACCCTTGCCGTGCACCCCGGCGCCACCACGATGGTGGTGGTCTCATGGACAATAAGGGCGGGGCCCTGAAGAGACGTGCCCGGGCCGAGGTCATCCAGTGGGTAAAGCGGGGTGTCCCGGGCCCCGGAATCAAAGCGGCAGGTCACCCGGCTCAAAGGGACAGCCGGGCCCCTGGCCGGTGTTATGGGTTGCCTGCGAGCGCCGCAGACCTTGCCCCTGGCCCGCACCCTCAGGTCGTCCACCACGATCTTTCGGTCCTTGAGGGTAAACCCGAACTCTCGGCTGTAACGTTCCAGAAAAGAAGAAACATAATCGCCATCACCAGGGCACGCCACCATCAAGGCCGTGTCCGTGCCCTGGTAGCGCAGGTTAAGGTACCGGGTGCACTGAATCTGACGTGGTGAAAACCCTTTGGCCACGAGTTCTTTTGCCGCCTCCTCCTCCAGGCGACCCAGGTCCCTGTCCAGACGCTCCAGGTTTTCGGACGTGGCCTCGGCAGATACGGGAGTCTGTTTTTCCGTCACCACATCCGCCATGCCCATGCCGTAGGCGGAGAGCACACTGGAAAAGCGATGCACAAACACCCGGGACATCCCCAGAGCCCGTGCCACGGCGCAGGCATGCTGGGGCCCTGCCCCGCCAAAGGCAGCCAGCACATGGTCCTTGATGTAAAATCCCCGCATGACGGAGATCTCGCGGATGGGGCGCACCATCACCTCGTTGGCCACCCGGACGAACCCCAATGCCACCTCCTCCACGGAGAGGACGGGCTGTCCCTTGGCCGCATAAAAGGCGTTGACCCGATCCGTAAGTTCGGAAAGGGCACAAAAGGACGCCTCCCGATCCAGGGGCAGGTCTTCGGTCTCTCCGAAGATGCGGGGAAAGTGTTCCGGCTGGATGCGCCCCAGCACCAGGTTGGCGTCGGTCACCGTGGCGTACCCGTTTTTACGATAACAGACCGGGCCGGGATGGGCCCCTGCGGACTCCGGCCCCACCAGGAACATGCCGTCCTCGAAAAAGAGACGGCTTCCGCCCCCTGCGGCCACGGTGCGGATATTGAGCTGGGGTGCCTGGATGCGCACCCCTGCGGTTTCGGTCTCAAAGGTCAGGTCGTAGTCACCGCCGTACCGGGAGACATCCGTGGAGGTGCCCCCCATATCAAACCCAACAACCGGCTGGTTCGCCTCTTCCCTGCCGGTGGTCATGGCGTACCCCACCACCCCGCCCGCCGGACCAGAGAGGATGGCCCTGCTGCCGGTGAAGCTGTCGGCGGAGGTGAGCCCCCCGTCGGACTGCATGAAGAGGCAGGTTTCGCCTTTAAGCGTCCCTTTAAACCCTTTTTTGAACCCATGGAGATAGTTGCGGATATGCGGCGTCAGATAGGCATCCACCAGGGTGGTGTCGCCCCGGGGCACCAGCTTGATGCGGGGCATCACAGACGAAGAGAGGGAGACCTGGGAAAAGCCCAGCTCCCGGGCAATGGCCCCGATCCTCTCTTCGTGATCGGGCCAGGCGTAGGCGTGCAGCAGGACCACGGCCAGCGAGTCGATGCCCCGGCTGCGCACCGCCGCCAGCTTTGCCCGGATACCGGCATCATCCAAAGGGGTTCGGACCACCAGGCGGTCCCCGGTGCGGGCCGTCACCACCGGTCCTTCGGGACCCGTTGGGGAGCCCTTGTCATGGTCCGAGAAGAACCGGAGGCGCTCGTCAGCCTCCACAACCTCGGTGTAGAGCAGGTCGGGTTTGCGGATCTCCAGGTCAAAAATGCGGGGGCGGTCCTGATTTCCGATCTGCAGGACATCCCGAAAGCCCCGGGTCACCACAAGGGCCGTGGGGGCCCCTTTGCGCTCCAGCAGGGCGTTTGTGGCCACGGTGGTTCCCATGCGGATCCACTCGATGGCGTCCGTGGGAACAGCCTCAGGCGAAACCGGGGCGCCCGTTACCTCCTCCAGGATGCGCCGGATCCCCTCCCTGGGGGCGTCCGGGTAATTGGCAGGGTCCTCCGAAAGGAGCTTGATCACACGAAACCCCGGCTCCCCCGGAACCTCAGCGTACACATCGGTAAAGGTCCCACCGCGATCGACGGAAAATCGGAACAACCCTGTCCCTTTCATCATCCCCCCTTTTTCCAGAGCAGCTCCCGGAGCCCCGAGGCCCGCTGGGTTCGCCTGCCCAGTGCTTTATCAAGAATCTCGGGCGCGCTCCACAAAGCCACCTCTTCCCGGGCCCGGGTGATGCCCGTGTAAACCAGCTCCCGGGTCAGCACCGGAGCATCACTCTCCGGAAGCACCAGCACAACATGGGTGAACTCCGAGCCCTGGCTCTTGTGAACCGTCATGGCAAATACCGTCTCCACCCTGGGCAGCCGGGCGCTGTGGATATACCGCATGCCTCCGCTTTCGTCCGGAAAGGCCACGGCCAGCTCTCCATTCCTGTGCACCGTGATCCCGGTGTCTCCGTTAAAAAGCCCCAGGGTGTAATCGTTTTCCGTCACCATAACCGGACGGCCCGGGTACCAGAGTTCTCCCCCACTAAACCCCAGGCAGCGCTCCACCAGGCGGTTGATACGCCCGACCCCGGAAAGGCCCTTTCGGACGGCACAGAGGATGCGAAAGCGGTCCAGGGCTGCCAGCATCTCCCTTGGGTCGCTGAGCCGCCCGTACCCGGCCAGGTGGCGTCGCACCTCGGCCTCCACCCACTCTTCGACGCCCTTCCCCATGGAGGGGCCGCACAGGCAAAACCCCTGGGCGGTGATACCCGCCAGAGCCTTTGCATCCCCCCGGTTGGCTGCGCCCGCGGCCTGGCCGATGCCGGGGCAGGCCCCGAACCGGTAACTCTTGGTGAGGGTGGTCACCGCATCGGCAAGGGGGGGGAGGTTATGACCCGTGGGCAGAGGGATGCCCGTGAGTTCGGTGAGAACCTTGCCCTGGGCTTCGGAGACCGTGTCTCCCTTTTTTCCGTAGCAAAGATCCCCCATGACCGAACCTGCCTCCACAGACGCCAGCTGGTCCCGGTCCCCCATGAGGATCAACCGGGTGGAGGGGGCCAGTGAGCGAACGAGCCGCCCTATGAGGGGCAGGTCCACCATGGAAGCCTCGTCCACCACCAGGATATCGCAGGGCAGGGTCTCCCCGCTGCGAAAAAGCTCCCGACTGCCGCGCCCCAGGCTGCCCAGGAGACTGTGGATGGTGGCCGCTTCCCTGGGAAGGGCAGCTTTGACCGCATCACTCAGCCCAAGCCGGTCCACAGCCCCTGCCACGGATTCCATGAGACGGGCGGCGGCTTTGCCCGTGGGCGCTGCCAGGGCAATGACCGGGGCGCCGCTGAATCGCCTTCGGTGCTGCTCAACGAGCAGGGCCAGGATCTTGGTGACGGTGGTGGTCTTTCCTGTTCCCGGTCCGCCGGAGATCACGCAGAACCGTGTCACCAGGGCCACGGCCGCCGCCAGCTTCTGCCGGTCGGGCTCGCCGTCGGAAGGCCCCGGAAAATAGCGATCCAGTCCCTCTGTAAGGGCGGTCATCTCCTCACGGTCGGGCTCATCCAGCCGGGTTTCCATGGCCATATACCGGGCCACGGCCTGCTGGAACCGGTGATACCGCCGCAGGTAGAGCCGATCCCGCCCGTCCAGAACGAGAAGGGTCTCATCATCCTCCCCACCGGCTGCGCCCAGGGCACGGAGATGGGCTCCCCAGGCCGCACCGTCCTTCTCCCAGGTGCACCCGGCAACGTCAACCCCTGCAAACCGGTTCAAATCCACACAGACATGCCCGTGACGGCACTCCCGGCTCACCAGGGCCGCAGCCAGGAAAACGGCCTGATCCTGCCCGTGTTTTTTCGCCAGAAACGACGCAAAACTCACATCCGTCAGGGAAAAGCCCTGCTCCGTCCATGACTCCCAGCCCGGGACTCCGCCCGGCTCTTCTTCCACCTGTCCCATGGACTCCTGCTTTAAATTCATTGGATCATCTCTTCCCCGTTGTGGTAAACTGCGCCACGGCATGCGGCCGCCTGGCCGAACAGGCCGGTAAACATTCTTAACCCATCAGTACGACAGGCATAATCATGAAGCTTGAAGAATCATCGTCCATCGACATCATCGCCGCCGTCCTCTCCGAAGCGGTGTCCCATGTGCTGGAGATCAGCACTCGCAAATCCATTGCATGCGCAGGAACCCTCCAGACCATCCCCAAGCTCATCATGCGGCCCGACATCAGCTGCTTTGTCCAGCTCAGCGGTGACTTCAACGGACTTATTGTCTTTAATTTCAACGACCGCACCGCCGTCAAGCTCTACCGAAGCTACATGACCTCCATGGGCATTCCCGAAGGAGATCTCGTCAAGGACTTCACCTCCAACGAGGTGACGGACAGTATCGGTGAGATCTTCAACCAGGTGGTGGGTGACTTCACCCGCCTCGTTGAAACCGAATTCGGCCTCTCCATCCTTCGGGGTCAGCCCAAGGTCCTGGCTCTCACCAGCGCCATCACCCTCACCATCGACGCGGACTACCACGAAAACCGGCGCCTGGCCTTCTCCATCGACAACGACCGCTTCCAGGCCGAGCTGGCCCTGGAACAGACCCAATTCACCCGCCTTCCGGATTTCAAGCGCCCGTCGTCATAAGGAGACGCCGGAGGCTTGTTTCTCAGGCCTGGCATTCAATGAGCAGCTCATCGAGTTCCCGGATGCACCCTTCTTCGGGCCGATCAAAAAAGACCCCGTTGCCGGTTCCGTCTACCCCGCGTAGAAACAGGTACCAGGACCCGGCCATGTGGGTATCGTAATCGTAGGCCTCGCCCAGCTTCAGGGCGAGGTGGCGGTTGAGGGCCACGGTATAGAGAAGATACTGAAGGCCGTAGTGGTGCTCCCCCATGGCCTTTGCCAGGGCCTTTTTTCCGTAGCGCTCCGGGCTGTTTCCCAGATGGTTGGACTTCCAGTCGATGATGCCGAAGCCTTCCCCCACCTGAAAGATCAAATCCACAAACCCTTTGAGGTACCCCTGCACCGGGGAAAAACGAAGCCCCTCCATGATGAGCTCCCCGTCGTCAAAGGAGCCATAACCCCAACGGTTCAGCACCTCGTTCAAGGCCTCTGCGGTGACGCGTTTCAGGGGAAAGGTGAACTCCATCTCGTGGAGGCGTGAACCGGTCGGCACCTCCCTCAGGACAAACGGGGTGCCAAAGGACTCAAGGGGAGTTGACAGCACCTGGGCCACCATGGTGGAGACAGGCTCTTCCCAGTCCTCCGGGTCGTACCCGTGCCGGGTGAGCAGATCGGTACAGGCCGCGTTCCTGGCCTCAGCGTCCGCGTCAAAGGGGATGGTCTCGAACAGGGTATGCATGAAGGTGCCCGGCGTGGCCCCTTTGGGAAAGGCAAAGATGCCTTCAGGGGGAATCTCGTCATCGGGTTTTGCGTGGGCCCTGGCGTCGTGATCGGCCTCGCCGCTCTCTCTGCCCGAAGAGGCAAGCCCGGAAAAGCTGGTGACCACCCGGGGTTCCGGCGGGGTCCCTTCAAAGCGGCGCGCCGGTGCCAGCTCGGTGCTGTCTTCCTTGAAGGACAGGGTCTGCACCTCCTCTTCCGGCTCACAGAGTCGGACATCCACGGCCCCTTGGGACGCGGCAGCCACCTCGTGGAGATGGGTAGCCAGCTCGTGTTCGCCCAGGGCGCTGATAAGGGAGGCTGCCTCCGGGGCGCTTGCGCTCTCCGGGGCGTGAAGCAGCCGGGCCATGGCACTGCGTTCCATGCCCTTCACCCGCCCCCAGGGGATCACCATGTGGTGCCTTGCCCGGGTGAGGGCCACGTAAAGCAGACGAAGCTCTTCGGCCAGGGATTCCCCGGCGGCCAGGGCCATGTGCTCTTCCAGCTCTTCGGAACCCGCGTCGTACACCAGGCGTCCTTCCTCCCCGTGATAAAGCGCCCCGCCCTTGGGCTCCCGGTACCCCATGAAAGGAAAGGGCAAAAACACCACGCCGTACTCCAGGCCCTTGCTCTTGTGGATGGTGACGATCTGCACGGCCGTGCGGTCGCTCTCCAGGTGGAGCTGATGCTCCTCCAGCCTCGGCGAGGCCGGATCCTGCATGCGGGACAGCCACCTCAAGAGCCCCTCCGGTGAGAGGCGCCTTGAAACGGACTCCCGGTGCAACAGCTCCATGAGGTGCTGCATGTTGGTGACACGGCGCTCGCCCTCGGTGATGCCCACAAGGCGTTCATAGGGTTCCTCTGCCTTGATGAATCCCCGGATCATGGCCATGAACCCGTCCTCCTTCCAGAGGGCATGCCACTCGGCAAAACGAACGCTCCAGCGCTCCAGGTCCCGGGGGGATTCGTCCAGGGCGGCCAGGGTGTCGGCATCCAGGCCCATGAGGGTGGTCCCAAGGGCCGCCTTGATGAGGGAGAGGCGCCAGGGCCGGAGACAGGCAGCAAGGAACAAGGCGGTCTCTTCGGCCTCTTCGCTGTCAAAGATGTTGCCGGAGCTGTAGAGAACGGCGTGGATTCCCAGGGAGGTCAGGTGGTTTTTCACAGCCCGGGCCTGGTCGTTGGTGCGCACAATCACCGCCACATGCTTTTCGGAGAGGGGCGCTTCACCAATGCAGGCCCTGCCCTGGCGCCCAAGGCTGAGCAGGGAGACCATCTCGGAGCCGCACAGGTCGATGCACAGGTTCTGGGCCGCCTCCTTGGGGAGGGGTTTCTCCCCTGCTTCGAACCGCTGGACCACCATGGCACTCACCGGTGATCCGTCTATGGTCAGGGTCTCTTCATCCTCGTCCCCTGCGCTTTTTACCGGAGAAAAGTGGATCTGCTCAAAGAGAAAGGGGGAGGTACCCCGGGAGAAGAAGGTATTGACCGCCCGCACCATGCCCCGGGTGCTGCGGTAGTTCACATCCAGGGTGTACCCTTTTTCCGCTTCTCCGGCTGCCCTCAGATAGGCAAAGATATCGGCCCCCCGGAACCCGTAGATGGCCTGCTTGGGGTCGCCGATCATGAACAGGGTGGTCTCTTTGAACAGCTGATCAAAGATCTCGTACTGCTCGGGGTCCGTGTCCTGAAACTCGTCGATGAGGGCCGCGTCGTAGTTTTGCCCCACGCTCCGGGCAAGGCGCTCTCCCCCGTTTGCCCCGAGGGCCCCGGCCACCCGGGAGAGAAGGTCGTCAAATCCCATGATTCCGGCCCGCTCCTTTTCCCGGTCCATGGTCTCGTCCACGTACCGCGCAAGGGCAATGCAGTGGGCAACAAGATTCCCCTCATAGAGTGCCTTGAGTTCGTCCAGGGCTTCCAGCAGGGGCTCCATCACCTCAAACAGGGGGTTCTCAGCCACGGCTTTTCCCTTTTTGGCGGCAGCCTGCAGGGTGGCCCGGGAGAGCTTCTCCAGGTCCTTTGTGTCGCCAAAGGGAATGCTGCCGGAAAAAAGGGCACGGGCCGCAGCCCCCGCCTTTTTGTCCACCCCTTTGCGGTACTTGTTCCGGTTCAGGGCCGGGTCTGTGGCCAGGATGGCCAGGGCACTCTCCTGCTCTTCCTCCCACACCAGGGCGGCCCGTTGCTGAAGCTCGGCAAACCGCATTTCGACATCGGCCACGGGCAACGGCTCAGAGTCGGGCAGAAAGGTGATGCGGGACAAGGGGGTGCTGAAGGAGAGAAACGCCAGGAGCCCTTCGGGCAAGATCTTTCGATCCTTGATCCACGCCGCGTACAGGGCAGAGGCCCCCTCCACCATACGCCTGTAATAGTCCTCCACCGCCCGCTGTTTCAAATGGTTCAGGTCGGTGACCAGCTCCATGTCCAGGGGGGAGCCGGTCTCAAAGGCGTGGTCGGACAGAAGGCGCCTGCAGAACCCGTGGATGGTAAAAATGGCTGCCTCGTCAAAGTTGCGCAGGGCGGCCCTCAGGCGACCGGCCGCCTCGTCCCGGCCCTCCTTTTCGGAAAACAGGGTGGCGTAAAAGGGATCCTCATGGGGCGCCCCTTCCAGGAAAGAGAGGGCCTCGCGCAGCCGTCCCCGGATCCGCTCGGCCAGCTCCTGGGTGGCTGCTTCGGTGAAGGTCACCACCAGGATGCGGTCCACGGAGATCTTCTCTTCCACCACGAGGCGCAGGTACAGGGCGGCAATGGTGTAGGTTTTTCCGGTTCCGGCGCTTGCCTCGATGAGGTTCCGACCGGAAAGGGGTGTGGCTGCAAGGTCCAGGGTTGCCAGGGTATGAGTCATTGTTCGGTTGCCTCCAGCATGGGGCGGAAAAGAAGTTCAGCACATCGCGCAAAGGCGGGCTCTGCAAGGGGATCCCGTCCTCGCACCGCCGTCCGTATCCAGGGATCGTTGAGGTCTGCCATCACGGAGAAGGCGTTTCCGTAAAACGCGGAACGTGCCTTTGCCATGGCCTTGGCCTCATCCCGGGTCTTTGCCAGCTCCCGGGCGTAGGTTTCGGAGGCCAGGGGAAACAGGGGCAAGAGCGCCCCCTCCCCCGCGGCAAAGAGCCGGACAAGGTCTTCCAGACACGCCCTCGGATTGGGGGGCACCACCATGGAGGTGATCTCTGCCCCTCCGGTTTTGCGATCCAACCCCACCACAACGGCACGGGACACGGCCATGCCGGACTCGGCAGCCATAAGGAGGCGCACCCAGGCGGAGATCAGGTCCCTGCTGCGGACCTTGCCGAAGCGACCCGCCACCAGGGTCTCCCCAAAAAAGGGCCCCACCTCGCCCGACAGAGCGACACCGGAAACTTCAGCCCACCGCCGCTCCACACAGGGTTCGTTTCCATCCACCAGGGATGCCACGGCCTCGGCCACGGCCCCCGCCTCATGGGTCAGTTCCCGAAGCAGGTGGGCCCCCACTTCCCCCCTGGGAAGGATCCCCATGCCGGAGACCACGCCCTGGGCTTTTTCCAAGGCGTCCCCTTTCAGGGCCCGTTCAAACAGAAAGGTCCCGGCCCGATACCGATCCAGGCCAGTGAGGGTAAAGGGTTCGCAGCTCTCAGGGGCCTCCTCCCCTCCCCCCAGTTCCATGCCGAGCCCCTCCCGAAGGAGATACCGGCAAGGGTGGGCAAGAAACGCCTCCAGGGCCTCCAGGGAGAGCCCCGGGGGCAGGACAGGTGCGCTGTCCGGATCGGCAAGGCGCGCAAAGGGCGGGGGCGGCACCGGCACCTGGGCCATGCGGCCTGCCACACGGCGACTGGCCGCATCAAAGGTAAACAGCCGGGAATCCCCGGGCTGGAAACAGCTGCCGGAAAAGGGGTGCAGGGGATGGGCCACCACAACCTGCTCCGAGGCCGCCCCGCCGGTCATGCCGTCCACGTAGTCCAGAAGCTCGGAGAGCAGCACCGAGGGCTGAAGGGTGCTGTTATCCCGGATGCTCTGGCCGGTGTAGCTCACCCAGAGGGTCTCCCGCACCGAAAGAAGGATCTCCAGGAAGAGGTAGCGATCGTCCTTCCGCCGGGATCGGTCTCCTCTGCGCGGGGAGGCGGCGATGAGATCAAAGCCCGGGGCCTTGTGCTGGCGCGGAAAGGTGCCGTGGCCCATGCCCAGAATGGCAATGACCCGAAACGGAATGCTCCGCATGGGGAGCATGGCGCAGAAGGTGACCCCGCTGGTGATAAAGCCGGATACCGGGTCCGGTGCGGCCAGGGCGGTCTTGAGGATAAAGCGCACCACGGGATACTCCACGGGTTCTCCGTTTTCCGCCTCCTCCGCGGCATCGCCCATGCGGTTCAGGCAGTCCCGGATCCCCTGGAGCCCTTCTCCGGCCCCCTCGTCATCGGTGAGAAAGGTCCCCAGGACCCACTCGAAAAAATCGACCCACTCCCGGGCGGTCCGGGATGTTTCCAGGCCCTTGACATAGGCTGTCAGGCTGGACAGGAACCAGTTCAGGCGCCCCAGGAGCACCCCGTGTTCCCCCTCCACCGGACCGGCCGGAAGGATCCCGTCATAGAGGTCCGCCTCTTCGTCCCCCACGGCATACCCTGTGAAGAGCCGGTCAAAGCCAGCCTTCCAGCTGTTGCCGTCAAAGGGGGAAAAGCCTTCGGCCCCGCGCTGGGAGCCGTCCACGCCCCAGCGGACCGAGGTCTCCCGGATCCAGCTGCCCACCCGTTCCAGGTCCCCTTCGTCCACGGCAAAAGCGCTTCGGATGCGGTCGTTCTCCAGAAGCTCCAGAACACCCCCTGCCTCAAACCGGAACCCGGCAAGGTCCAGGAGAAGGAGAAGGGCCTCCACGGCCCGGTCCCCGCTGCCGTTGGCCTGGTCGGCAATGGAAAAGGGAATACGGATGCCCCCTTCCACGCGCCTGCTGAACACCGCCTCGATGACGGGGGCATAGGTGTTGATGTCCGGGGCCATCACAAGGATGTCCGAGGGTTTCAGCTCCGGGTCCTCATCCATCATGGCCAAAATGGCGTCCCGCAGCACCTCCACCTCCCGCAGGGGGCTGTGACAGCTGTGGATGCTCAGGGAGGTGTCGGACGGGTCCAGGACAAAGGGCTCCCCATCACCCCGGGAGCGGTCCTGAAGATGATAGATATCGGACTGCACAGCCCCCAGCAGGGTACCCCCTTCAGGTTCCACAAAGAGGGGAAACTCCTCCAGGCCGCGTTCGGCCATCATGTCGAAGAACTCGCGCCCCTGGCCTCCCATGGACGCCAGGAGCGGGTTGCCCCCTTCCATGAGAAGGGTTTCGTCCTCCCCCTGATCGAGGCCCTGTTTCTCCTTGAGACGCCGCTGCTCCGAGTCGGAGAGGATGTCTCCCCAGTACTGGGGACAGGGGTTGAGCAGAAAGAGGTTGACCTGGCACACCTCCGACAAGGCGGTGAAGAGTTCCATGTGAAATTCCGGCAGGGAAGAGATGCCAAACACGCACACCCTTTCAGGAACCTTTTCACTATTTTTTTCAGCAGATTCGACCCACGCCTTAAAGTCTTCCATCAGGTGAACCCGGTGGCGAAAACCGAGGTCTTCAAGGAGGCTCCGGTAGAGGACCGCCTGGAAATCATCCCCTTCCCCCTTTTCCCACTCCTTGATCATGTCCGGCCGGTAGGTCAGGTACTGGTCCAGGGTGTCGGCCAGGAGTTCGGAGATCTGATACCGCTTCAGGGCGTCGCCGTCCCCGCCCAGAAAATGGGCCACCTGGGCAAAGGCGGGCTGCGCCGTCCACGCAGAGAGGTTCCCCATGATCTTCCAGGCCGCGCTCTTGGCGTCAAACCGCCTGGTGTCCGCAAGGCCCGGCACGGCCAGGGCAAACATATCCTGGAGAAAGGCGTTGGGAAACCGCCAGCGCACATTGGCGCAGATCCCGTTGTTGCGGGCAAGGGCCAGGGAGAGCCATCGGGCCATGCCCTGGCTCTGAAGCACCACCACGTCCTCTTTCAAGGGGTTTCCCGTGGGGGCTTCCAGGATCTTGGAGAGCCCCATGGCAAGGATTTCCAGGCGATTTCCCGTAAACAGATTCAATCCAGCGTCCATGCGCGTTGGTCTCCGATACCGTCAATAATTCATCGTTAAAGTAAGCCTTGTGTTGATATGCCACTTGCGCCCCACGGACGCAAGATGCCATTTTGACTCCGCCTCCATGTTACCGCTACGGGGCCACCCGGGCCGAGAGGCCCGCTACAGCAGGCTCGAACCCAAAATAGTATTGACAATACAGGCCTTATCACCTAATTTGCTTACCTGAGTTTACAATGATTACACAGAGAACATATATTTCACACCGACAACACGGCAACACCTTCGCAAGAGGGCATCACGGCACGCGCAGCGCAGCTTACGCACCACCGACAACCCACACCCCGAGGCCGTATGGAATTTATCGTTCACATCTTCAAACTCTACCCCAACCTCATCAGCGACCTTGTTCAGGGGGTGGTGTACATCGGCAGTACCCTGCTGTTCCTCAACGCCCTGTGGCTGATTGTCCTGGCCTATCGCCATGCCCGCCTGATCAAGGAGAACGAGCTCATGGCCCTGGCGGCGGCCCCCGCAACCCTCGACGATGCCCTGATGACCGCCACCGTCAAGACCCTCCGGTCCGCCCACGACGAGCATAAGGCCACGGCCTACCCGGTCTCGTTCCTCATCGACGCCACCCACCAGATGATGGAAAACACCTACCACACCCGCTACATCAACAAAATCACCATGATCACCAACCTGCTCCCCCCCATGGGGTTCATCGGCACCATTTTCGGAATGATCATGATCTTCCTGGCCAAGGGCGACCCCAACAGCGACCTCAACACCACCGGACTCGGAGTGGCCCTCTTCACCACCCTCATCGCCCTCACCTGCTTCGTGATCCTCGAGGTGTTCAAAAAAAGCCTCATCAACCTGGCCACCTCCCGCATTGAACGGGCCCTTGGGTACCATCAATCCATTTGTGAAATGACGGCCCCGGCAACGGAAGACGCCCCTCTATCCGCAGATGCGGCCACCACCCCATAACATCCGGCGAGCACCATGAGATACGACGATTCAAAAATCTGGCTCTTCTCCTTTGCCGACCTGGCCTTTCTGCTCCTCATCGCCTTTACCCAGGCCTCCACCATCGGCAGGAACCCCGTTCACATCGGCGAGATGACCATCCCCAAGGTGGTGGATGCCCAAACCATTTCCAGCCTGGACCAGCCCCGGGTGTCGTACCAGATCCGTGTCCTCAAGCCCACCATCCCCGAAACCACGCCGTTTCAACTGGTGACGGTGGTGGACGGCGTGCTCCACGCCGATGAACACACGTTGAACGCCCAGGACCTGAGCGATCGCCTGACCCAGATGCTCCGTGAAGGGAAGAACCGCCCCATGCTGGTTCCGGATCAGTTTTCCCTGAGCAAGGACACCTTGATGGCCATGTCCCTCATCGAAAAAATCTACGACGACCACGGCAAACGCGTCACTGTCCGAAAAATCTCCGGGATGCCATAGGGCCCGGACCGGAAAAAAAGATCAGAAAAACAAAGATCAGGAAAAGAGGGGACGGAATTCGTCATGCGCACCATTCCCATGCAATATTACGGTTACGGCTCCGCCCGCATCACCATGCCGGGGACCGTCGCCCGTGGTGCTCGCCGCGAATGGCTCGTGAGCCCCTCGCTGATGCTCCTGCTGCTCTCCCTGACCTGCTTTGCCGTGCACAAGCTCCTCTTCAACGAGCCCCTCTCCCTGACCCGTTCCCGAACCATCATCGTCATCCCGCGCACAGAGCCCTTGCCCGAACCCACGGTGGAAAAAAAGATCAGCTTCATCAAGGTGGTGAAAGACGCGGCAAAAAAACGTGCCGAGCCAAGAAAAAAGGAGCTCAAACGCATCCTGGAGCCCCCTGTGGCCCTCCCCAAGGAGCCGCCCCCACCCGCAAAGGCAAAACCCCGCCTGCTGGTACCGCCACCCAAGATGCCCCTGGCCCCTCCCCCCAAAGCCCTTGCCATCCCTGCACCTGCACCCCGGCCCCTGACCGAGGCGCGGCCCCCGGCTCGGATGAAACCGGCCCCTGATCTCCCGGCCCCCCGCACCCCGTCACCACGGTCAATGCAACCGGTGACCAAAGAATTGAAGCGAAAAGCAGCCCCTGTACTCTCCACTGCGCAGCCGCAGCCCCTGCCCCTCTCTGCCCGGGCCCCCCGGCAGCCCCTTCGGGACCCCGCGCCGCAACGTCCCCACAAAGCCGTTCCAGAGCCCAAGGCAGCCCTGTCCCCGGTCATCACGAAACCGGCTCACGAGGCCCCTGCAGCGGTCCCGGAGGCGCTCCCTCAAAAGCGGTTCACGCCCTTGGCCCTCTCAGATGCACCTGCCGCAATGCCCATGGGCCGATCCAAAACGCCGTCCCCCTCCCCGGCCCTTGGGGGAACCCCCAGGCGCTCCGGCCCTGCGCCCGTCCTGAGCCAGCTGTCCGCCCCGTCGGCACACAGCGCAGCCCCGTCGGCGTCCATGGAGGCCCCGGGGCCACGCCAGGGTACAGCCCTCAAGGGGCTTTCTCCTGCGCCGACACAGGGCCCGGCAGCCTTGCCCCTGGCGTCCGTAGGTACCACGCCGACCCAGGAAGAGTCGCGCCCCCGGCGCCCGTCCCTGACCGCGCTTCCGGAAAGCCTGCCCACGGGACCGGTCCCGACGCCCTCCGCAGTCGAAGCGCCGGATATCCACGCCCTGGTCACCATCCGGGGGAGCACCCTTGATCACTCGCTGCGTGTCACGAGCCTCAAGGAAGAAATTTACAGAAAAGCCCGCCACATGAGTCCGGAGAAGAGCCCGTACACCTTCCGCATAAGGGGGTACACCTGCACGGTGGTCATCCGAAACGGAGCCCCACCCACGGCCCTTCTCAGCTTTGAACCCAACGACGCCACGTTTGAGGTGGTGTCCGCCCTTGAGCGGTCGCTGCCACGGAGGACGATGTAACCCATGATGTCTGAATGCCGCACCACACCGCCGCCCCGTCCGGGGCTATGCCATGCACGGACAGTCGCCTTTCTGTGGGCGCTTGCCTGCGCCCTGCTGATCTTTCCGCCGTCCCTTGCCGCCGTCTCCATCATGACAGAGAGCCAGATGGGCATGGAGATGGAAGAGGAGCCGCCCCCCGCGACCAGCCCCAAGATTTCGGTCTCCAACGACAACGGGCAGATGCTCTGGATCGCGTCGGTGGGTCGCCTTTACATGAAAGACGACCTGTCCCCCAAGGAACGAACGTCTCTTCTGGAGACCCTGGAGAGCCACCTGGGGATCCAGGCAGACGGCCACCTGGACATCGCCGTCGCGCGCCAGGCGTCAGCCCGGCTGAACCGGTACAGCGGCCTCAGGGAGAAGCCCTTCTCCAACATTTACTTCGACGACAAGCTCAACCTCACCGGATACAACGCCATCTACCTTGAGACCTGCGTGCTGAACCGGGCCGATGAAGGCCCCCGCTTCATCCGGTACTTTGAGAACGGATACCACCCGAACAGAGCCCTGTTTGTCAAAGAGGAGCCCTACTACAAATCCCTCTACTATTACCTCTACCTCACCCAGGAAGACCTGGTCCGGGCCATAAACGGTGCCGTGGCATACCTATCCAAGGACCCGAACGGCGCCCCTCCCTTCACCCAGGAACAGATCAGGGGCCTTGAGACCACGGTGAAGGTGTGCACGGAACTCGACAACCTCCGTAGAAGGGGCCTTGCCGCCAAGGAGTCTCCCTGGGAGCGCATCTTCACCCCGGAGGAGAGCGCCTGGCTCGACGCCACCCTGGCCTACTTCACCAACATCGAGACCCACATCGCCCTGAGCAGCTACGACTGGTTCAAGCGCACCCTGCCCCTGTCCATCAGCAGCCGCGTCATTGCCCACAGCCTTCGCCAGACCTGGACCGAGCAGGCGGTCTCCCACCGCACGGTCCTGCCCCTCATGCTCTTTATCAACAAGGGAACCAAACAGTTCAGCGTGCAAAAACTCTTCAACGAGACCCTGTCCATGCTGAAAATGGACAACCGCGAGGTGGACCTGGTGGTGCTCTCGGCCATGAAGAGCTGGCTCCTCAAGCAGATCGAGCAGGGCATCAAGGTGGAGGATCGCACCACCTACAAGAAAATCCTCGACGAACTCAATGTCTGCCCCACCGGCTGGATCTTCTACAATCTCTACGCCTGCCGTGAGCCCCTGGCGGCCATGAAGGGCTACGTGGCCGGATGGGAGGAGCTCAGCAGCCGGGAGCGCCGGGCCCTCTTCGACACACAGGTCCAGCCCCTCTACTATGAAGCCAAGTCCAGAATCGATATTGTGTTCAACGATCTGGTCAAGATTTTCGGAGGAGAAGAGATCTACGGCGGGGAGTACAAAGCCACCAGCATCAATCACACCTTCCACCGGTACCGGGGCGAGATCGACTACACCTTTGAGTTTCTCCAGGCAGAAGTCTACGGTGACGCCCTCTCCGATGCCAGGCTGCCCCTGGCCAACGCCTCCAGGAGTTGCCTCCACGACTTCACCGCCGCCTTTGTCAAGGCGCCGGAGCTGCGGGTCAACCACGTCAACCTCCTGAACGCCTACACCCTGCTTTTCCGGGAACTGGCCGCCCAGGGCAAGGTAAGCCTCATCACCCTCCACGAGCGGGAGATGGAGGAGCTGATCCGCTCCGAACGGTACAGGCTTGGCTCGGCCCTGGCACACAGGGAAGACAACCGCTACGACATCTACCGCATCATCGCCGACACCTACCTGGCCACCCCCCGGCTCCGCACCCGGGCCCTGAAGGTGGCGGCCCAGAGCTTTGACCTGGCCCGCACCTATTACATTGAAGCGGCAAGGCGGGAAGGCTTTATCTCCGGCACCCTGCCCGGGGCCCTCTCCGCCGACGCCACGGAGGTGGACGATTACGAGCGGCAATACGAGTACTATCAATCCATCGCAAAACAACTCGGCAAAAAGATCCTGCTTCTCCTGCCCCCGGAGGACGTGGACCTTTACAACCGGATGCAGGATTCAAGGAATCCGGAAGGGTATCTGTTATGATGACAAAGGGACGACCACGCCTTGCGGCGACGATCCTCCTGGTGCTGCTGTGGAGCTGCCCTGCGGGCGCTGATTTCATGGAAGAGTTCAAGACCCGTGGCCGCAGCATCAGCCTGCTCCACGCCGTGCCCCGGCACCCCCTCCCGGCCAATACAGGCATCACGGCCCTGAGCCGGAAGGACATGGACCTGGTGAACACCCTGGCCGCCACCCCCGAAGAGGGTCCCTTTCTCCCGGTGGACGACATCGAAACCATGGTCAAGCGCATCGACGGCCTCACCGAGGAGTTTGAAGCCTCCAAGGACGGAGAGCGGCTTCAGCGACTCCGCTTCGACATTGCCTACGAGTATTTTCTCCTCTACCTCCACTACCAGAAGATCAAATACGGTTTCAGCGACACCAAACGGCTCCCGGACCAGAGCATCCCCGTCACCGACACCGAGCTGCGTCAGTACCTGATGCTGAGCCGCCACTACCTCTCCCCCTTCCTCGAAAAAAAGGAGTCCGACAAGGCCATGACGTCCCACCGGGTGGCGGACGACGTCACCTTCAGGGTCCGGGGAAATCCCGACTCTTACCTGAACGTCCACTTCCTGGCCATGATGATTGAAGAGGAACGCATGGCAGGCGGCTGGATCGGGTCGGACTCACCGGAGCCCATCAACCTGACCTGCGATGCCAAGACCTGGCACTGGCTGGAAACCCTCTGGAAGCGCTACCACCGAAAAAGCAGGGAGCGGGTGTATGTCCCGTCGGCGGAACAGCTCTTCTCGTTGTACGAGCTCTACCTGCGATACCACTTCCTGGGTCGAAGCCTTCGGTACGACCAGAAGCTCGACCCCCTTACCCATACCCGCACCCGTACCCTGCTGAGCCGACTCTGCGAACTGGGCAAGACCGCAGGTATCCACGGGGGAACCCCGTACGAGCGGTACGTGGAAGAGGCCAGCAAAGACTCGGGCAACACCCGGTTTCTGGTGAGTCTCTACCTGGCCAGGCGGGGATTTGCCGTGCTGCGCAACGGCACATTGCCCGCCTCCAAGGCAGAGCTTTTCACCCTTTACCAGCAGTACTACGACCGGGCAGCCCAGCAGGTCCGGTACAACATCACCTTCCGCAAAACCATCTACAACGAGCTGATCCTCCTGGGGGTGGAGACGGGCAACCTCCGGCTCATGGAGGACATCCTCTACCAGTACGGCCTCATGGGCATGCGGATCCCCGGGCCCGATGACGGGGACCGGTTCATCGGAGACTCCGCACGGTTCACCATGGCCTACCTTGTTGCCAATATCCTGGAGAAGAAAAGGCTCTCCGGCCTCACGGACAACTCGGCCCGGTATGCCGACATGGAGGGCACCCTGGTGGAGTCCCTCACCTCATCGGCAAACTCCTACTGGCGCTATGCCTCGGTGTTTCACCGGTGCCTGGCGGAGTATTACGCCGGTGCCCATGAAGACCGGAGCGAAGCACGGGCCATCTACCACTCCCGAAAGGCCTTTTTGACCCTGTGCAAAAAGCTCTCCCTCAACGGGCAGGGAGGCAACGTCGAGGCCTTCCGGGGCATGCCGGAATCCCAGCAGTTCCTGAAGCTCTTCCTCTACTACCAGAAAAAATACCCCACGAGCCCCGATGCCTCGACCCCCCGGGAGTATCGTGCCGATCGCATCATTGAGACGACATTACAGCAGAACAGGAGTTAGCATGACACGACGAACCCTTGATCACCCCAATCACCCCGCCACGCCCCGTCGAGCCCGCACCGGTCGACACCCCATCTCTCGCCTCATGGGATGCCTGTGCCTTGCATGCGCCCTGCTGACCACCGGACTCCACGTCCCTGCCGTGCGAGCCGCGGAGTCTTCCACCATGGAAGAGCTCAAGGCCAACTACCTCACCAGCATCTATGACGACTGCCGGATCTTCCTTGAGGGGATCGAGCTGTTTATCAACCGCGACTACCCCAGGTTCTGGTCCGACATCAGCACCGGCAAACCCGTCTCCAAATCCATGATCCAGCGTTACATCCGGGAGCTTGAGTATTTTGAGGGTCAGCTCGACGCCCTGTACGAAGAGTTCATCAGCTATGCGGACACCACGGCCAACAAGTCCAACCACGGCCAGACCCGGGTCCGGGACCTGGAGGCCAAGATTTACCAGATCCTCGCCTACGCCTACATGCGCACCGGGGATTTTGCCATGAGCCACGCCCTGACCACCAACGAGGACATCATCACCAGGGAGTTCACCATCCCCCTCATGGACATCGAAGGGAAAAAACAGCCCTTTGCCCTCACCCAGGAACTCAAGCGCCTGCAACAGCTCATCAGCGCCAACCTGGAGGTGGTGGAGATCCGCATGACCTACTTTTTCCCCTCGGACCTCGACAGCATCAACGCCTACCTCAAGGTGGACGAGTACGACGGCGGCAACCCCTTCAACCTCACCTTCCTGAGCTACTACGACAACGCCTTCCTTGAACTGGGAGACGGGGAAAGCGGCGTCATCCACTTCAGCGAGATCATCCGGTTCTTCAACCGGATAAAGTACAACGACGCCTTCAGCCAGGGCATCGACAACACCAGCGGCCGGGAACAAGTCTACAGGCTTCCCATCATCAAGGGGCAATACGGCATGGCGTTGAAAGACGACGCCATCCTGGGCTATGCGTCCCCGGACAACACCACCCTGGGCCTGGAGCGCCTCTGCCGGTATACAGGCTTTACCCGCACCGATTTCAGGACCCTGAAGCTCGAAGAGAAAGAAAACATCACGGACAGCACCACCGAAGAAAAAGAGCTCTACATCTCCCGGGTGGAAAGCCCCAAGGCGGTGGATGCCGAGGAGAGCGACGCCATGACCTATTACGGCAATGTCCCGGCCAACGGGGAGCTGAGGCCGGGGAGCCCCATACGCTACGGCACCTACCGGCTCTTCGAGGGAGGAGAATACCTGGGCCTCATCGAGCTGGTCCCCTGCTACAAGGGCCAGCACTGCGCCAAGCAGAACCCGGACAAGGCGGTCACCGAGGTGAAGGTCTACAACCACGAGCTCAGCTTTTACGAAGACACCCTCGATTACATCCGCATGAATACGCGCATGTACGGCACCTCCCGAAACATCACCCGCGACGACGCCTCGGAGATTCACATCGGCAGGGGCTGCGCCTCGGGTAAGCGATAAAAAACACAGATTCGCCTGAAACCAAAACGGGTCCCGGGGCATCTTGCCCCGGGACCCGTTTGCGTTGTATCCCCGATCACTTTTTCTTTGCAGCGCACCCGCGCCGATGTCTATCCGTTCCCGTTTCCATTGGCCTTTTTCCGGTTCATCCAGGCCGGTTTTTTCCGTTCTTTCAATTTGGGAGGCATGGCCACGGTGCGGACCCTCTTGTTCCCCACCAGGGCCTTGAGGTCGTCGATAATCTGAGGAGAGACCGTCACCCCGGCGTAGTCGGGAAGCTCGATGGTGGTCACGGAGTGGCCGCGAAGCAGCAGGTGGACGGTCACCGTGCTGGGGCCGGGGTAGCGCTTGAGCACGGCGTCAATGCGGGGGATCAGCTCCATCTGGATCTCCCCTGCGTCCAGGTGCAGGGCAATGCCCCCGGTCCAGAGCCCGATTACCTGGTCCATGCGCACCAGGCGCTCGGCCGCGATGGTGACGTTATTCTCCTTCACCTGGGCCACGCCCTCCACCATGACAATGGAGTCGGCGTGCAAAAACTCCCGGACATCGGTAAAGGTGGAGGGAAAGACCACCACCTCGATATCGCTGTAGAGGTCCTCAATGGTGATGAAGGCCATCTGGTCCCCTTTTTTGGTACGGATCACCTTGACCATGGTGATCATGCCCCCAAAACGGACCGCAGAGCCCTCCACCGCGTTCTCCTTGTTGAGGCCGGTGAGGGTGGCGTAGCTCTTCATCACCTCTTCGTACTGGTGCAGGGGGTGGCCGGAGATATAAAAGCCCAGCACCTCCTTTTCCAGGGTGAGGCGATGGCGCTCTTCCCACTCCGGCATGTCGGGCAGCACCGGCACGTTGATGCGTGCCCCGCCCTGGGAGGGGTCGCCAAAGAGGCTGAGCTGGGGATCTTTTTTCTCTTTCTGCACCCGGGCGCCGTGGTCCAGGGCGTCTTCCATGGCCGCGGTGAGCTGGCTTCGGGTGGCACCTGTGGAGTCCAGGGCACCGCTCTTGATCAGCGCTTCCAGGACCCGCTTGTTCACCTTGCGAAGATCCACCCTCTCACAAAACTCAAAAATGGTGGAAAACTGACCATTTGCCTCACGTTCTTCAAGAATTACCTCAATGGGGCCTTCCCCCACGCCTTTCACCGCGGTGAGGCCGAAACGGATCTTTCCGTCCAGAACGGAGAAGACGCCCTGGCTCTCGTTGATGTCCGGGGGCAGCACCTCAATGTGGTTGTTCTTGCATTCGGCAATGAACTTGACGATACCCTCGGCGTTACCAATTTCACTGGTCAGAAGGCCGGCCATGAACTCCACGGGAAAGTGGGTCTTGAGCCAGGCCGTCTGGTAGCACACCAGGGCGTAGGCAGCACTGTGGGATTTATTGAATCCGTAGCCGCCGAACTTTTCCATGAGGTCGAAGAGCTCACCGGCCGTCTCCTCCGGGTGGCCGTTTTCAAGGGCCCCCTTCATAAACAGGGTGCGGTGCTCTGCCATGGCAGCGGCAATTTTCTTGCCCATGGCCTTTCGAAGGCCGTCTGCGTCGGCCATGGTGTAGTTGGCAATGACACCGGCGATCTTCATGACCTGTTCCTGGTAGAGGATAACCCCGTAGGTCTCCTCCAGGATGCCGTCAAGGCCGGGGAGCAGGTACTCCACCGGTTCGCGACCGTGCTTACGGTTGACGTAGGCATCCACCATACCGGAGTCCAGGGGCCCAGGGCGGTACAGGGCCACCAGGGCGGTGATGTCACTGAATTTTTCAGGTTTGAGCCGCACCAGAAGGTCCTTCATGCCCGAGCTTTCAAGCTGGAACACGCCGGTGGTGTTGCCGCTGGAGAGCAGGTCAAAGGTGGCCTTGTCCGCAAAATCGATATTGATCATGTCGGGGCGCTCAATGCCCTGCTTTTCGATCATGCCCAGGCAGTCGTCGATGACCGTGAGGTTTCGAAGGCCCAGGAAGTCGAACTTGACGAGGCCAATCTGCTCCACCCGCTTCATGTCGAACTGGGTGATGGTTTCGTCGTTTCTTCCCTTGAACAGCGGCAGGTACTCCACCAGGGGCTTGTCCGAAACCACAACGCCGGCTGCGTGGGTGGAGGCGTGGCGGGTGAGGCCTTCCAGGACCTTGCAGACGTTCATCAGCTCGGTGTAATCGGGCCTGGAGTCCACAAGCTCCTTGAGCTCGGGCTCCTCAATGAGGGCCTTGTCCAGGGTGATACCCAGGGTTTCGGGAACCAGCTTGGCGATGCGGTCCACCTCGCCCAGGGGAATATTGAGGGCTCGGCCCACATCCCGGATCACCGCCTTGCTCTTGAGGGTCCCGAAGGTGATGATCTGGGCCACGTAATCGCCGCCCCCGTAACGGCCAACCACGTAGTTGAACACCTTCTCCCGGCCACGGATACAGAAGTCCACGTCGATATCCGGCATGCTGATTCGGGAAGGGTTGAGGAATCGCTCGAAGATCAACCCGTGCTCAATGGGGTCCAGGTCGGTGATGTTCATGGCATAGGCCACGATACTGCCCGCGGCCGAGCCCCTGCCCGGTCCCACGGGAATCCCGTTGTCCTTTCCGTACTGGATAAAGTCGGCCACGATGAGGAAATACCCCGGAAAACCCATGGTGATGATGGTATCCACCTCGTACTTGAGGCGCTCCTCATACACCGCCACATCCGTGTCCGGGTTTCGCTCCAGAATGGCCTTCATGCGCCGGTCAAAACCGTCCCGGGCCGTTTTCCGGAACAGGTCGTCCGTGGAGAGGTCGTTGGTGGCGTCGAACTGGGGGAAATGGTAGGTGTTGAAATCAAACTCGATGTTGCAGCGGTCCGCAATGGCCACGGTGTTGGCAAGCACCTCCGGGGTGTCGCCGAAGGCCCGGGCCATCTCGGCGGGGGACTTGAAGTGGAGCTGGTCCGTGCCGAACTTGAACCGCCTGGGGTCGTCCATGGTGGTGCCGGTCTGGATGCACAGGAGAATTTCGTGGGCCTTGTGGTCCTCGTAGTTGAGGTAGTGGCAGTCGTTGGTAGCCACCATGGGAATCCCCAGGCGTTTGCCCATGTCGAAGAGGACCTCGTTGACCTGGTACTGCTCGGTGAGGCCGTTTTCCTGGACTTCCAGGAAAAAATTCTGCTCCCCGAAAAGCTTCTGGTAATGAAGGGCCAGGTCGTCGGCCTCCTGGAGCTTTCCCTTCATGATCAGCTTGGGGATCTCCCCTGCCAGGCAGGCGGACAGGGCGATGACGCCCTCGCTGTGCTGGGCCAGCACCTCCCGGTCGATACGGGGCTTGTAGTAGAATCCCTGCAACTGGGCAATGGAGGCCAGCTTGCAGAGGTTGGTGTACCCGGCGTTGTTCTCGGCCAGGAGCACCAGGTGAAACAGGCCGGTGCCGTCTTCGGCCCCCTCCTTGCGCTTCAACCCCCGGGGCGCCATGTATGCCTCAAACCCGATGATCGGTTTCACCCCGGCTTTGTTGGCCTTGTCGTAAAACTCCACGGCGGAAAACATGCTGCCGTGGTCGGTGACGGCAACGGAGCTCATGCCGAACTCCTTGGTGCGGTCGAGCAGTGGGTCCAGTCGGATGGCACCGTCCAGAAGGCTGTACTGGGAATGTACGTGCAGATGAACAAAATCCGGGATATCGGTAGATTGGGTCATGATCTCTATAATCGGGGTGTATGGAGGTTGTAGGAAGTGCTCACGTTTTGCCGGAGGCCAGGCCGCCAGATGGGAAGGCTACGGCAGGGTCAGGAATATCGCCATTAGGACCCCGTTGCAACCCTTTTTATCCGCGGCTCTCTCCGGGAACAGAAAAGGCCCCCTCCCTGGACGGGAGGGGGCCTTGAATCGGCTGGCGGCCCATGGAAAAATGGGCCGCCCGAAACCGGAAAACACCTTACTCGAGGCGGTAGTTGGGCGCCTCTTCGGTGATGATGACGTCGTGGGCGTGGCTCTCACGGAGCCCTGCGTTGGAGATGCGAACAAAGCGTGCCATCTCGCGGAGCTCTTCGATGGTGCGGGAGCCTACGTAGCCCATGCCAGCCTTGAGGCCGCCGATGAGCTGGAAGAGGTTGTCCACCAGGGAGCCCTTGTAGGGCACGCGGCCGACAATCCCTTCGGGAACGAGTTTTTCGTTCTCTTCGTCCTCACCCAGGTAGTAGCGGTCCTTGCTGCCGGACTGCATGGCTTCGAGGGAGCCCATGCCGCGGTAGACCTTGTAGCTTCGACCCTGGTAAATAATGGTGTCCCCGGGACTCTCTTCGGTACCGGCCAGAACACCGCCGAGCATAACGCTGTGGGCGCCTGCGCCGATGGCCTTGGCAATGTCGCCGGAGAACTTGATGCCGCCGTCTGCGATGAGGGGCACGCCGGTACGGTCGGAGACAGCCTTGCAGTTGGAGATGGCGGTGAGCTGGGGAACCCCGCAACCGGAGACGATACGGGTGGTGCAGATGGAGCCGGGACCGATCCCCACCTTGATGGCGTCAACCCCTGCGTCCACCAGGGCCTGGGCCCCTTTGGCGGTGGCCACGTTGCCTGCGATGATCTCCACGGAGTCAAAGGTGGCTTTGAGCTTGATGATGGCGTCGATGACGTTTTTGGAGTGTCCGTGGGAGGTGTCGATGCAGAGAACGTCGGCACCGGCCTTGAGCAGGGCCTCGGCGCGCTCCATCATGTCCTCGCCCACACCGATGGCAGCACCCACGCGGAGACGGCCGATGCTGTCCTTGCATGCGTTGGGGTACTTCTTGACCTTTTCGATGTCTTTGGTGGTGATGATGCCGGAGAGCTTGCCTTCGGGGTTGACGACGAGGAGTTTTTCGATGCGGTGCTTGTGCAGGAGGGCTTTGGAGTCTTCCAGGGTGGTGCCTTCGGGGACGGTGATCAGGTTCTCGGCGGTCATGACCTCGGAGACCTTGCGCTCGAGGTTGGTCTCGAACCGAAGGTCACGGTTGGTGACGATGCCCACCAGCTGCTCACCCTCGGTGACGGGAACCCCTGAGATGCGGTAGTGCCGCATGAGCTTGTTCACTTCGTAGATGGTGGCATCGGGCCGGACGGTCACTGGGTCGATGATCATGCCGCTTTCGGACTTCTTGACCCGGTTGACTTCGATGACCTGCCGCTCAATGGGCATGTTGCGGTGAATGATGCCGATACCGCCTGCACGTGCCATGCTGATGGCAGCACGGGATTCGGTGACGGTGTCCATGGCTGCGCTGAGCAGGGGAATATTCAGGGTGATATTCCGGGTCAGTCGCGTAGAGCAGTCGCAATTGTTGGGAAGAACGTCGGAGTAGTTGGGGATCAAAAGGACATCATCAAAGGAAAAAGCTTGTTCCGGCGGAATGGTTTTCATGGAAGTTACCTCCAAAAAGCGGATGTGTAAAATAAAGACCGAAGCCCACAGGGGAAAAAAACACGAACCCACCCCGGAAGGGCAAAGACGGGCAGCCGAACCCGGCCGTTACCACGGCGCGCTTATCCCCTTGGAATAAAGTCACATCACCGCAGTGCGAACCCGTGGTTCCGGCACCGAAATTCGGTTTACCTCGCCTTCATCAACTCCTGAATACACGACACCCTTTCGGTAACGACGTCCGAATACAAAAATGCCCAGTACCGCTGGGATCATTTCCGGGGTGTGGGGATGCAGAAGGCAGGTCGTGCGGGCCGGGTTCCCCCCCGGTCCTTGAAGCCTTGTTCAGGTTGTAGCGGCATTCTCGGGATCATGCTGAACGTGAGCCCTTTTTCCTCTTTCCGAGATTTTACTCATTTCGAAAAAAAAGGCCCGCCCCATGGGCCGAAAATGCATCAGGGGTACAAAAAAATCCGGGAAAACCGGATTGGGTTCGGGGCAAGTATGACAAGAACTCATGTTACCCCGCTTTTTTTGGGCGGAATAATACATGAGATGGTCCCCTCTGGCAAACTCTTTTTGCGGGTCTTGAAAAAACTCTTCAGGCGGCACCGGCATACAAGATGTATCCACTCGCTTTCGTTGGACTACACGATATTGGCGCAAAACCCCTTCCTCACTCCGGCGGGGGCCTTCACCGGTGCCCGCCCCCCTGGAAAACGAGGGGACGGGCACTCACCGGGACCTACTCTTCTCGAACGATCCACTGCCTGGAGAACCAGTGATAGGCCCTGCGATCTCCTGCCGGGGCCGTCAGGTTGTATTTGTGACGGCCAGCGGGCAACGGCTTTTCAGCACGTACCTTGAAGATCTTGCCCGGCACCACCCACCGGACCTCCACCCGGCCCTGACCGGAAACAAAACAGCTCAACTCGTTCCAGATGATATCGCCCTCCCCCACAGACACCTCCAGCTCCGGTTGCCGATCCGTGGTTTCCGGGTCCCACGGGGACATGGAGACAATGGGAAGGGATTTGGTCCGGGCCTTGGTGCGGAACGACCGGATGGCCCCATACGCCTCGGACATGGGGAATCTGGGCACCGCCCTGAAGTCGGTGGTGGGCCCGGCCGCCCCGGAGTGCTGGCCAAAGGCAAGGAACCCCAGCTCGGCCATCAGGTCTGCCACCTTGCCATTGTACTCCCCGTAAGGATAGGCCAGCATCTTCGGGCACGGCCCCAGCTCCTTGTCCAGCCTCGCCTGGGCCTTGAGCACATCGGCCCTGATCCGGGCAAGCCACTGGGCCTCGGTCTCACCGTCGGCCCTGTCGATCATGTGGGGGTGGGACGCCGAGTGGTTTGCAAACTGCACCCCTTCCGCCTTGAGTTCACGCATCTGGTTCCAGGTCATGTAGTCCGAAAACCGCCTGTCCACGCCGTCGGTGGCAACAAACACGGTAAAGGGCCACCCCTTCTCCCTCAAAATGGGCCAGGCGTGTTCATACACGCTGGCATAGGCATCGTCCATGGTCAGGGCCACGGTCTTTTCCGCAAAGGTGTCGCCACGCTTCAGAGTAGCCACCACCTCATCCAGCGGGGCCACCCGGTAGCCGTTTTCCTCCAGATACGCCACGTGTTCCTTGAACTGCTCCATCCGAATGTTGGTGGACGGAAACCGCCCATCACCGAACCGGTGGTACATAAAAATCACGGCAGAGTCGGATCCGGCATGCGCCGGTGGCGCCCATCCGCAGAACATACCAACAACCAACAGGCCCATGAGGGCCTTCATCATACACCTTAAACCAATCAACCTCATTAATCAGACAACTCCATTTCCATGAAACCCCATTGATTCCATTCATGCCCCCCAGCGCTTTCCCAGGGCGGTATCCACCGCCGAGTATGAACAAAGCCCGACAAACGGCATGATCATCCCCTTGCAACTGCCAGCTGAAAAAGGCCCCCGGCGGACGTGCCGGGGGCCAATCTTTTAATCGGTCACTCTTCCGGCATCTTGATTGAAAACCCCGGTTCCTTTTTTGCTTCGTACATCTTCTTGTCCGCAGCCTTCACAAGGGAATTTACGTCCACGCTCTTCTCGGGCGTCGAAATGGCAACCCCCATGCTGCAGGTCACCCCCGAGCCCTTTGTGCGTTTACCAATCTCATCACACAGCCTCCCGCAGACCTTTTGGGTGTCTTCCAGGGTAATATCGGACAGAACGACGCAGAATTCATCGCCGCCGTACCTTGCCATCACCTCGGTCTCCCTGAGGGTCGCCCGCATGGCCTCGCCGACAGCCACAAGGATTTCATCCCCCCGGGTGTGCCCTTCGTCATCGTTCAGGGCCTTGAACCCGTCCAGATCAAAATAGACAAGAACCACAGAGTGATTGCGCCTCTGCCCCCGAAGCAGCTCTTTTTTCAACTCCGAATAGAAGGCGCGCTGGTTCAAGAGCCCGGTGAGCCCGTCATTTCGTGCCTGCTCCACCAAAAGCTTGGTGCGCTCGGCAATCACCTCTTCAAGGGAGGCTGTGTAGGCCTCCAGCTCGTCATTGCTTCGCTGCGCCTCGGTCATCAGGCTGAAAATATAGGTATCAAAAGCAAGGAGCAGGTCGAACATGATCAACTTGTCGATGGCCGCCTTGCTCCGTCTGCACACATCACACCTCTCCTCTGCCATGGTGTCCACAAGCCCGCACAACAACTCCTTCAGGACGAAAATGGCCGCCACGTAGTACTTCGGGGCCACCCCGATGCGCTTGTGGACAACACCAACCCGAAGCCGTGAGTGCACATAGTCTTCACTGTATTCCCCGTCAAACATGCTCAGGATATACTGCCGCTGATAGTTTCTGAGCCGGTGCAGGGTTTCGGCATCGCCTATGACACGGTCCATCTCATCAAAGGAGAGAATCCGCACATAAAATTCGTCGACAATATCATCAATGCCGGCCCGTACAATCCCCCGCATGGAGACCAGGGCCTCCCTGCACTCTTCATCAATATCCAGATACTCCTTGCGACGCACAATTTCATGGGGCGAAAACTTGAGCTGCTTAAGCAGTGTCAGGCTTGTTGTCTTCATAAAGACCCCCTTGGGGTTGGTCCTGCTGTCCAAAGATGGTGAACGGAATAAAGACGATGGAAGGTGTTGAACGGGAAAAAAGATGACTCCGGGGCGAGATGAAAGATGGTTTATGATCTCATAACCGGGACAAGGCGTCCAGCCCGGGTACAGATGCGAGAGGGGGCGACTGGCGCCCCCCGTTGGAAACGTTTTTTAAAGAACCTCAGGCCGCTCCGGCCATCATCAGGCCGACACGATCCCGTTTGTCGTTGTCCGAGACGTCGAAGACATCCACAATCCGGCCTTCAAACATCACCGCCACCCGGTCCGAAAGGGAAAACGCTTCGTTCAGGTCCCCTGTAACCAGGAGGATACCGGCGCTTTCCCTGGCGCTCACCAGGTGGGCCCAGATGGCCTTGGCCGTGGCGATGTCCAGGCCCTGGGTGGGCTGTTCCGCCACGATAAGGCCCGGATTCCTGAAAAACTCACGGCCCAAAACCAGTTTCTGGAGGTTTCCGCCGGAAAGATGACGGGCCTGGGACGAAAGGAGCCCGGGCAGGACGCTGTAGCGGTCCACCACATTTTTGGACTCGTTCTCCACCCGCTTTCGCCTCAGCCAGGGGCCCCGCCTGAAGCCTTTCCGGGTGGTGAGCAGAAAGTTGTCGGAGAGATTCAGGGAAGGACAGGTAGCCAGGCCGATACGGTCCTCGGGAATATAGCTCAGGGTCTCCCGGTTTTTCCGTTTGGAGAAAAAAGACTTCCAGGTGTGGCCGAGGATGGAGATCTCACCCCGCTCCGGCACCTGCAGGCCGCAGATGGTCTCCACCAGGGGTTTCTGCCCGTTTCCGGCCACGCCCACAATACCGAGGATCTCCCCGCGCCGAAGGGAAAGGGAAACACCCTTGAGCCCGTTTCCGGCCAGGTTGTTCACGTCCAGGACCACGTCCCCTTCTTCCACCTCGTCTTTCACCACCGAAAGAATGGTCTCCTTGCCCACCATCATGCGGGCCAGCTCGTCCTGGGACGCCACCTCGGCGATCTCTTTCTCCTCGATGACCTCCCCTTTCCTGAGGATGGCCACCTCGTCGGCCACACGCATCACCTCTCCGAGCTTGTGGCTGATAAAGACGATGGACTTTCCCTGCTCCGCCATAAGGGCCAGGGCCTTGAAGAGCTGGTCCCCTTCCTGGGGGGTGAGCACGGCCGTGGGTTCGTCAAAAATGAGGATCCGACTTTTTCTCAGGAGAAGCTTGAGGATCTCCACCCGCTGCTTCTCACCCATGGAGAGATCCGACACCCTGGCCGCCGGATCGATGTCCAGGCTGTGGGAGACGGCCAGCTCCTTCACCGTGGCCTCCATCTCCCGCGGCTTGAGCAGGCGGCCGCCTTCCTGGCCCAGAAAGACGTTCTCGGCAACGGTCATGGACTCCACCAGTTTGAAATGCTGGTAGACCATGCCGATGCCGGCGTCGATGGCGTCTTTTGCCGAGGCGAACCTGCGGGGCACACCGTCCACGACAATGCGCCCGGTATCCGGCTGAAGGCGCCCGGCCAGGATACTCATAAGGGTACTCTTGCCCGCCCCGTTCTCACCAAGGAGCGCTTTGACCGTGCCCTGGCGGATGGACAGGCAGATATCCCGGTTGGCGTGGACGGTCCCGAAGGATTTGCTGATCCCCTCCAAAGCGATGACAGTCTTGGCAGGCTGTGTCATTTTTTCTTATTCATCCCGGCTATGGGTTCCACGAAACGGGACTCGGAGTCCCAGGGGAAAAGAATCCAGGTATCCTGGCCCACTTCGGTGATGAAGGTGTCCACATGGGGCTTGCCCTCGGGCTTGGCATAGAGGGTGGCAAAGTGGGCGCCGGGCAGCATGTTCCTCACCACCTGGGCGGTCTTGCCGGTGTCCACAAGGTCGTCGATGATGAGCCAGCCCTCTCCGCTGTCCCGCAGGGGCTTGATGATGGTGGCCTGCCCCTGGTCTTTCCAGGTGTAACTGGAGATGCAGATGGTCTCCACGTAGTGGATATCCAGCTCCCGGGCGATGACCGCCGCAGGCACCAGGCCGCCACGGGTGACGGCGGCAATGCCTTTCCACTTGATGTCCATGTCGAGAAGGCGCCAGGCAAGGGCCTTGGCGTCACGGTGCAGCTGCTCCCAGGAGATGGGATAGCTTCTCTGGTATTGGGTCGAATCGCTCATGCTTCACTCCACATTTACGCATCGGTAATGGTTAACACTATGCAAAGTATATACAACTTCGGGGATGATGGTTACCCCGAAAATCAATCTGCAGGTTCTATGTTGACGCCCAGGGCCTGGGGCGTGGCAGAGCTGCCGCCCCTCCAGGATGAAAAGACCAGAACACTCAGGGTCAGGGCGTAGGGCAGCATCAACAGAAAAGACGAAGGGATGTGGGTCCCCGAGGCCTGGAGCCGGAACTGAAAGGCCATGACGCCCCCGAACAGGTACGCCCCGGCAACGGCGCGCAGCGGGTTCCAGAAGGCAAAAATCACAAGGGCCACGGCAATCCAGCCCCTGCCGGCGGTGAGATGGTTGGCCCACATGTGGGTGTAGGCAAGGGAGAGATACGCCCCGCCGAGCCCCATGAAAAAACCGCCGGCCATGACGCCCATCCACCGATAATTGACGGAGCTGATCCCCGCCGCCTGGGCAGCGTCCGGGTTTTCACCCGCCGACCGGAGCCGGAGCCCAGCCCGGGTATATCGGAAGAAGTACCACATGCCCGCGGGAATCAGATAGGAGACGTACACCAGGGGATCGTGCCGGAAAAAAACGGGGCCGATGATGGGCAGCTTGGAAAGAACCGGCAAATCCACCGGCCCGAACCCCGGGGCGTTCATCCCGATGAGGGGCGTGCCGAGGTAATTGGCCATGCCCACCCCGAGGATGGTCAGGGCAAGGCCGGAGACCACCTGGTTGCCGAGAAAACCGAGACAGACCAACCCGTGGATCGATCCCGCCAGAACGCCGGAGAGTCCGCCGGCAAGGAACCCGAGCCAGGGACTTCCCGTGGCAAGGGAGATGGAGAAACCCGCCAGGGCGCCCACGGCCATGATGCCCTCCACGCCGAGGTTCAGGACCCCTGATTTTTCACAGAAAATAGCCCCCAGGGTGGCAAACAGGATGGGGGTGCCGGACTGCACAGTGGCCGCCAGCAGCGGTATGAGGATATCCGGGGTCATGGGCGCTGCCTCCGTGCGAATCGGTAGTTGACGAAAAAAGTACCTGCCAGGATGGTCAACAGGATAAGCCCCTCCATGATCTCACCAAAGGCGGCCGGAACCTGAAGTTCCAGCTGAAGGTTCTCCACCCCCACCCGCAGCCCGGCCAGGAGAAACGAAGAGATACCTATATAAAAAGGATTGAGGCGCGCCAGCCAGGCCACCACAATGGCGGTGTACCCGTACCCCACCATGATGGTGGGCTGGAGCCTGTTGAGAGTGGCCGATGCCTCCACAAACCCGGCCCAACCGGCAAAGGCGCCGCTGAGAAGCATGGAGATGATCACCAGCCGTTCGTAGGGCAGCCGGGCATACCGGGCGGCACGCACGTTCTCCCCACTGGCTTTGAGTTCAAAGCCCATAAGGGTAAATCGGAAAAAAACGTAGATCACCAGCCCCGACAGCACGCAGATCAGAAGTCCCCAGTTGAGGTTGGTCTCACCGATCTTGCCGATAATGGCGCCGGCGGAAAACTCCTGGGTCATGGGAAAGCCGAAGCTGTCCGGGGACTTCCAGGGCCCATAGACCAGGTAGTCGAGAAAGAGGATGGCGATGTAGTTGAGCATCAGGGTCACAATGATCTCGTTGGCCTTTGCCTTGAGCTTCAGCACCGCAGGGATCACGCCCCAGAGCCCGCCGAAGAGAAAAGCGGCCGCCATCATGGCAGGGATCATCACCCAGGCGGAGTGACCGGGAAAGCTGATGGCCACCCAGGTGGCGCCGATGGCACCGAAGGCAAACTGGCCCTCGGCGCCGATGTTCCAGATCTGGAGCCGAAAGGCAATGGCCACCCCCAGGGAACAGAGGTAAATGGGGATGGCCTTAATCAGGCAATCCTCAATGGCGTAGGAGGATCCGAAGGCGCCCTGGAGCAGAAGCCCGAGCCCTTCCAGCGGTGAATTTCCCTGAAAAAGCAGCATGCCCGCGCTGATAACAAGGGACATGACCACCGCCCCGCAATAAATAAGGGCCGCTGTCCATCCCAGGGTTTCCGGGCGTTTTCTGATGGTTAAGTCAAACATCGTGGTATGGGATTCGTCTTTGTGGTGGATCAATAAAAGAATGGGGGGAACATCCGTTCCCCCCACAGCGTCAAGCACGGGCCGGTGGCTTCCCCGATCCGGGGATGAGCCGCTTATTAGGGTGTTACTTGGTGGTACCCACCACGCCCTTCACAAACCAATCCATGCCGAGGAGCTCACCATCGGCGGGCACAGCGCCCTCTGCAATGCGGACCGTACCGGCCTGATCCTTCACAGGACCGGAGAAGACCACGTAACCGCCCTTCTTGATCTCATCACGACGGGCAAGGACCCTGGCCTGCACGTCGGCGGGCACAAGATCGCTCATGGGGCTCAGATCCACCACGCCCTCGGCCAGGCCGTTCCAGGTGGAGCCGCTCTTCCAGGAGCCGTCCTTGACGCTCTTGAGCACCTCCATATAAAAAGGCGTCCAGTTCCAGATGGGGGCCACAAGGTGAGACTTGGGGGCAAAGGAGCTCATGTCGGTGTTGTACCCGATGGAGTAGACACCGCGCTCCTGGGCAGCTTCCTGGGGACCGGGGGAATCCTGGTGCTGGGCGATGACATCGGCCCCCACGTCCAGGAGGCTCTTGGCACCCTCTTTTTCTTTGGCGGGGTCATACCAGGTCTTGGTCCAGACCACGCGCACCTCGGCATCGGGGTTCACGGCCTGGACACCCAGGGTAAAGGCGTTGATGCCGCGGATCACCTCGGGGATGGGGAAGGCAGCCACATACCCGAGCACGTTGCTCTTGGTCATGGAACCGGCCACCATGCCGGAAAGGTATCGGGCCTGGTACATACGACCGAAGTAGTTGCCCATGTTCTCGGAGGTCTTGTAACCGGAACAGTGCATGAACACTGTCTTGGGAAAGCGCTTGGAGACCTTGAGCATGGGATCCATGTAGCCGAAGCTGGTGCCGAAAATCAGATCGTATTTTTTGCGGGCCATGTTGAGAAAGACGCGCTCGGAGTCGGCCCCTTCATTGACCGCTTCCAGGTACTTGACTTCTACATCGGGCAGGGCTTCAATGGCCTGTCGGGCCACATCATGGGCATAGGACCACCCGGCATCTCCCACGGGTGATACGTAGACAAAACCAACCTTCATTTTCTTTTCTGCCGCCTGTGTCGTCCCCACTGCCATAAGCAATGCGAGCACCAGCAGAACCAGACCTTTACGCATGTACATCCTCCACGTGTGTAGTTTGGTGCAATCATAAATGAACTGTGACGCACTCGAAATATATGAAAGTCCTGCATTCAGCAAGACCAAAGCCGCCTGAATCCGTAGAAAAGAGAGAATCCTTGCATTTCCCGTATGAAAATGGTTATTCTGTCCGTCGCGTCAAAATCCCAAGCCCCCGGGCATTCTTCCCGGGGCAGCAAAGACACCTGCGCACCTGCTGTACCCATGCCATGACAGGCACACGAGATATCCTTTTTTCCGGGCCTTGCAGCTTTCGGCCCAGACATTGCCCGTGACGCATGCGTCACCCAAGGTACCGGAACCACGATATGTATTACAAAAACATGTGAAATAAAATAAAAATGTCCACTCAAGAAAAAAACAGGCAATACATTGCTGTAAAAGGAAATATCCTTCACTTTACGGAAGACCCCAGGAGCATAGGAAAAAAGGCCTGGCACCACCACCCGGACGGCCTCCTCCTTATCAAAGACGGTACCGTGCTGTACGCCGGGGACCGAAGCGGCGCTCCCATGCCCCACGACGCCGAGCCCACCTGGTACGATTATTCAGGCAAGCTGATCATGCCGGGCTTTGTCGACACCCATATCCACCCCCCGCAGCTCTCGGTCATCGCCTCCAACAGCATTGAGCTCCTGGACTGGCTCGACACCTACACCTTTCCCGAGGAGCAGCGCTTCGCCGATGAAAAGGTCTGTCAAAAAGGAGCGACCCGGTTCTTTGACGAGACCCTGAAAAACGGCACCACCACGGCCCTTGCCATGGCCACGGTCCACGCCGGGTCCGCCGAGGCCCTTTTTCAGGAGGCGCAAAAGCGCAGGCTTCGATTCATCACCGGCAAGACCCTCATGGATCGCAACGCCCCGGATGCCCTCACCGACACCCCGGAGTCCGCCTACGACGAAAGCCGTGACCTCATCGACCGCTGGCACGGCAACGGGCGCCTGGGCTATGCCGTGACCCCGCGCTTTGCCGTCACCTCCACCCGTGAGCAGCTGGAAGCCGCCGGAGAGCTCATGAGCCAGGCCGACGGCCTGATCATGCACACCCACCTCTCGGAAAACCACGAGGAGATCCGTACGGTGCGGGAGCTCTTCCCGGAAGCTGCAAACTACCTGGACGTCTACGACCGGTTCCGACTCGTGGGCAAGGGGTCGGTGTTTGCCCACGCCATCCACCTGGGCGAAGAGGAGTATGAACACCTGACCCAGAGCGGCGCCTCGGTGTCCTTCTGCCCCTCCTCCAACCTGTTCCTGGGCAGCGGCCTCTTCCGCATGGACAACGCCGAGAGGCACCGCATCCCCGTGGGACTGGGAAGCGACGTGGGCGGCGGCACCTCCTTTTCTCCGTTCCACACCATGGCCGAAGGGTTCAAGGTGTGCCAGCTCTGCCGCACCCCCTTATCGGCCACCACCGCCTTTTACCTTGCCACCCTGGGAGGGGCCCGTACCCTGGGCCTGGAAAACGCCGTCGGCACCTTCCGGCAAGGGGCCGAGGCCGACTTTGTAATCATCGACCCCGAGGCCACACCCCTTTCGGCGCGTCGTACCCAGCGGGCGGAGAGCCTTGAAGAGCTCCTCTTCGTGCTGATGATCCTGGGGGACGACCGCTTTGTGGCCGCCACCCACATCCTGGGGGAACCGGCCTACACCCGACCCTAAGAACTCTGTTTCAAGCCGAAGCGCGACAAAAAAGCGGGCGCCGCACCCATGGTGCTGCGCCCGCTTTGAGCATGCCCGAAGCATCGGCAAACCGGACACATCCGGTCCGCCGTCAAACCACCGTCTAAATCCCCATATTCGAAAAAAAGGTACACAGGGCGTTGACCGCCGACACCAGCCTGGGGTGCGAGGCCTCCAGCCCCTCAACCGAGGCCATGAGCCCCTCGGATGAAATGGAGACCAGCTTGGGATCGGGACTCTTCCGCACCACCTCATGGGTGGTGAGCCCGGTGAATCCGGCGATACTCTCAGCCTCCTCCCGGTTGCTCTCCGCAAGGATCTTTACCTCGCCCTTGAGTGTCTCCAAGAGCTTCTGGAGCTCCTCTCGCCTGACCGGATCCATCTGATCCGCAGACTCAAGGAGAGCCTCAATACGCTTCATGGTGCTTTCAATCATGGTGTGCCTCCTTGTCGGGCACGTCCCCCGGACACGCCACAGCAACCGGCCGTCATGGCCTTATTGGCCGTTGACCGTGAAGTATCCGGTTTGGCCCGCCCATCAATCGGATACGTACGAAGAGTGATCCTCGACATACCCGGTGATCACTTTAAGATCCATGGACTCCAGGACCTGGACCGCCTTGGCCTTGTCCCGCCCGTGCACACGGATCACCAGCTGATAGACCCCCTCGAGCCCTTTCTCCGGCCAGGTGATCAGGCTCGCAATATTGATGTTCTCATCACGCAGCCGACTGGTGATGTCGGCGATCATGCCCAGGCGGTTCCTCACCAGCACGATGAGCCGCTCGTTCTCTTCCCCCAGCCCGATGGCGTCCATGAGCACCCCCATGACATCCGTCTTGGTGACGATTCCCACGGGACGCCCCTCCTTCATCACGGGCAGCGAACTGATTTCGTTTTCACGAATCACAAGGGCGGCGTCTTCCACCGGGGTCCCCGGTGTCACGGTGATCACGTTTTTCACCATGATCATCCCCACCGTCACCTGGTCCAGGAGGTAATTGAGTTCATGGGTGCTGAAGGTGGTTGCCGGCGAGGCCAGGTTGGCCTTAACGTCCCTGTCCGACAGGATCCCTTTGAGATTGCCCGCATCATCAAGAACGACCAGGTGCTCGATATGATGTTCCTTAAGCAGGTCCATCGCCTGTTTGATGGTGGTTTCAGGCTTAACCGTAATCAGGTTGGTGTGCATGATTCTGCCAACGTACATAATAACTGCTCCCTCGTGATAAAGAATGGATTTTCAAGGAAACACGCCCGCGCCATTCCTAAAAGGCGCGCATCCTCTCCAAGCCTGCCATTGCTGATCTACACATCAATATAAGTAATACAAATCTTATTTTTAATCTACTAAAACCAAACAAATCGAGTCAACAGACCGTCATCATGGAAAAATACGGACAACGCCACCTGCATCCCCCGAGAGCATTGACAACAGGTTCCCGAGGCCATCCGTTTCACGGATGATAGGGAATCATAATTCCCGTTTTTTCAAGCCTATGCCATGCCCATGGACCTGTCAAGTAAAACTCTGTAAATACAAAAGAAACCACCTGAAATACTTAAGGATATTCTCACCAAAAACCCCAATGTTTCACGTAATTGCAATTGACTTTTACGCAAAGGTTATATTATGAAAAAAGATTACTGACTCGTCCCCACACATCTTGACTTACCAAGAAAATACAAGGGTGCACGATTTGGTGTTGTTTTGCAAATTTAATTCGGTTTTTCACTCAATTCCAATCAAAAGGGAGACTCATGAAACGGTTTCGTATTTCTTTAACCGCTACGGTATTGTCGGTATTGTTCGCGCTGTGTCTCACAGCTGGCCAGGTGTTTGCGGCTGACACCATCAAGCTCGGAGTCGCAGGCGCTCACAGTGGGGACCTCGCCTCCTACGGTCTTCCCACAGTCAACGCCGCCCGCTTTGTTGTCGCCGATATCAACGCCGCCGGCGGCGTCCTCGGAAAGCAGGTTGAGCTGATCACCGAAGACGACGTCTGCAAGCCCGAAGTGGCCGCAAGTACCGCCACCAAACTCGTCACCAGCAACGTGGATATCGTCCTCGGCCACATCTGCAGCGGCGCCACCAAGGCAGCCCTGGGCATCTACAACGGTGCCGGTCTTGTCTGCATCTCCCCGTCCGCCACCGCTCCGGACCTCACCGTAAGCGGCGACTACCCCAACTTCTTCCGCACCATCGCCCACGACAAAGTCCAGGCCGAGCTCCAGGTTAAATTCGTCATCGAAACCCTGGGCGCCAAAAAAATCGCCATCCTCCACGACAAGGGCGACTACGGCAAAGGCGCGGCCCTGCTGGCCAAAGAATTTGTGGAGGCCAGCCCCAAGGCCGAGGTGGTTCTCTTTGAAGGCGTCACCTCCGGGTCCGTCAGCTTCGGCCCCATTGTCCAGAAGGTGAAGCGCTCACGCGCCGATGTTGTCATCTGGGGCGGCTACCACTCCGACGCCTCCAAGATCATCCGCCAGATGAACAAAAAGAAGGTTAAATCCCTGTTCGTGGGCGCCGACGGCCTCAAGGACGAGACCTTCATCAAGGTGGCCGGTAAAGATGCCGAAGGCGTCTACGTCTCCGGCCCCATGGACTACTCCAAGAACCCCCTTGCCATCAAAGCCAAGGAGCAGCACCTGAAGGCCTTCGGCGAAGACCCCGGTGCCTTCTACCTGGAAGCCTACGCCGCTACCCTGGCCATCCTCAATGCCGTTGAAAAAGCCGGTTCCACGGACTACGACGCCATCGTCAAGGCCCTGAGGACCGAAGATGTGGACACCCCCCTGGGCAAGATCCGTTTCGACGAAAAGGGCGACCCCATCGGCGTGGGCTTCACCATGTACCGGGTTCAGGGCGGCAAATTTGTCGAGCTGAACTAAGACCGGCCCCTAATGCCTGACCGCAACATCAAACAGGGGCGGGCCCGTAAAGGGACCGCCCCAAAGCAGGACCGGCCACGTTAGGGCCGTTGGAGACGGACATATGGATCTGGAGTATTTTCTGGAACTCTTTCTGGGAGGCCTGGTGAAGGGCAGTATCTACGCCCTCATCGCCCTGGGGTACACCATGGTGTACGGCATCATCGAATTGATCAACTTTGCCCACGGCGAAATCTACATGCTGGGGGCCTACACCGCCCTTATCGTCGCCAGCGTCCTGACGGTCCTGGGCTTTCCGCACCTGGCCATCGTTATCATGGCGGGGCTGGCGGCCATCATCTGGGCCTCCGCCTACGGCTTCACCGTGGAAAAGGTGGCGTACAAGCCCCTGAGGAAAGCCCCGAGGCTCTCCCCCCTCATCAGCGCCATCGGTATGTCCATCTTTCTCCAGAACTACGTGCTTCTGGCCCAGACCGACAAGTTTCTCCCCTTTCCCGAACTGATTCCTGAATTCGACTTCTGGGAACCCTACTCCCATATCATCGGCTCCCCCTCCCTTGTGATCCTCATCTCCACCGTCGTGATCATGATACTTCTGACCTACATCATCAAATACACCACCATGGGCAAGGCCATGAGGGCCACGGCCCAGGACCGCACCATGGCCATGCTGGTGGGTATCTCCGTGAACAAGGTGATCTCCTTTACCTTTGTTATCGGCTCCAGCCTGGCCGCCATCGGCGGTGTGCTGGTGGCCTCCCAGATGGGACAGATCAACTTTTACATCGGTTTCATGGCGGGCATCAAAGCCTTCACCGCAGCCGTCCTCGGAGGCATCGGCAGCATCCCCGGAGCCGTGCTCGGGGGGCTTGTCCTCGGCATGACCGAGAGCCTGGCCACCGGCTACATCTCCAGCGATTATGAAGATGTCTTCGCCTTTGCCCTGCTGGTCCTGATTCTCATCTTCAGGCCTGCCGGTCTCCTCGGGCGCAACACCACCCAGAAGGTTTGATCGGGTGCGGCCCGCCCCCGGTCGGGCCGTCCTTCGGAACCGCAACCATGGATACAGGACCCAGGATGTTCAAGTTATCTGAAATAAAAAAATCGTTTGTCGTCGCCCTCTGGTTTATCTTTCTCACCTTTCCCATCATGGTGATCAAGGTAAACACCATTGAAAACGCCATCACCTGGCGATGGCGCAACATGTTCATGATCGGCATCGGGAGCTTTGTGGTCTCCCTGATCTGGCGCTACCTCCAGGAGAGCCAGGCCGCCGGTAAAAGCCCCCTCTCCCTGCTCACCGGCAACCGCCTTGCAAAGCGCATGGCAAAGGCCCCCCTCTCGGACCGCCCCACCAAAGACGGGGTTATCCGGGAGTCCAACCCCATGATCCAACGCACCTTCTACGGACTCCTGGTGGTGGCGGCCCTCCTATTTCCCTTTGTGAACCAGTACCAGACCACCATCCTTACCACGGCCCTCATGTACGTGATCCTGGGCCTCGGCCTCAACATCGCCGTGGGCCTGGCTGGGCTCCTTCACCTGGGGTACGTGGCCTTTTACGCGGTGGGAGCCTACACCTACGCCCTTTTGAACATGCACTTCGGCATCGGCTTCTGGGCCGCCCTTCCCCTGGGCGGGATCCTGGCCACCGTCTTCGGCATCGCCCTGGGCATCCCGGTGCTGCGCCTGCGGGGAGACTACCTGGCCATCGTCACCCTGGGCTTCGGGGAGATGACCCGCATCACCCTTGAAAACTGGGACGCCCTCACCCACGGCCCCAGTGGCATCGCCCAGATCCCCAAACCCGGCCTTTTGGGCATGGAGCTCACCACCCAGCAGGGCATCATGTATGTCTATTACCTGGCCGTGGGCCTGGCCGCCCTGACGGTCTTTGCCACCTACAGGCTCCAGAACTCCCGCATCGGTAGGGCGCTCATGGCCATGCGCGAAGACGAGATCGCCTCCCAGGCCATGGGCATCAACATCACCCGCACCAAGCTCACCGCCTTTGCCTTAAGCGCCTTTTTCGCGGGAATGGCCGGGGTTCTGTTTGCCGCCAAGACAGGCTTCATCAACCCCCAGAGCTTCACCTTCATGGAGTCTGCCATCATCCTGTCCATCGTGGTCCTGGGGGGCATGGGGTCCATTCTGGGTGTCATCATCGGCGCCCTGATCCTCATCCTCCTGCCCGAGTACCTGCGGGAGGTGGGCAACTACCGCATGCTGCTCTTCGGCGCCAGCATGGTGGTGATGATGATCTTCCGCCCCCAGGGAATCATCGCCAACGTACGCAAGATTTACAAGATCGACAGGGGAGGACGGAACTAGCATGGCCACCGAAAAAATACTGGACGTCAAACAGCTCACCATGGACTTTGGAGGCCTCCGCGCCCTGAACCATGTGGACCTGACCATCGAAAAAGGCGAAATCGTCGCCCTCATCGGCCCCAACGGAGCAGGAAAAACCACCTTCTTCAACTGCGTGACGGGCATCTACACACCCACCGGCGGAGACGTGTTCCTGGGGGACGGCACCCGTCACCCCACCCGCATCAACGGCATCAAGCCCAACCGCATTGCCGCCCTCGGCATGACCCGGACCTTCCAGAACATCCGCCTCTTCCAGAACATGACGGTGCTGGAAAACGTCATGATCGGACGGCATATCCGGACCCGGTCCGGCATCTTCAACGCCCTGACCCGGACCCCTTCGGCCCGCCGGGAAGAGAAACAGATCACCGACGACGCCTACGGGCTCCTTGAAAAGGTGGACCTGGCGGATTGGGCCGATGAGTTTGCCAAAAACCTGCCCTACGGAGCCCAGCGGCGCCTGGAGATTGCCCGGGCCATGGCCACGGACCCCGTCCTTCTGCTCCTGGACGAGCCCGCCGCCGGCATGAACCCCCAGGAGACCCAGGAGCTCGACACCCTGATCCGAAAAATCCGGGATGAAGAAGAGATCACCATCCTCCTCATCGAGCACGACATGAAGCTGGTCATGAACCTCTCCGAACGCATCTACGTCATGGACTACGGAAGCAGGATCGCCACCGGCACCCCCATGGAGATCAAGAACAACCCCGCCGTTATCAAGGCATATCTCGGAGAAGAGGTGGTCGATGCTTAAGATCTGCAACATCAACACGTTTTACGGAAACATCCAGGCCTTGAAGGACCTCTCCATCGAGATCAACGAGGGAGAAATCATCACCCTCATCGGTGCCAACGGGGCCGGCAAGACCACCACCCTCATGTCCATCTCCGGTGTGGTGCCCCCCCGATCCGGGGAGATTACCTTTGACGGGGTCCCCATCCACGCCATGAGCCCGGAAAAAATCGTCAAGATGGGCCTCTGCCAGGTCCCCGAAGGGCGACGCATCTTCCCCCAGCTGAGCATCCTGGAAAACCTCGACATGGGCGCTTATCTCCGGGAGGACAAAACCGGGGTCCGGCAGGACCTTGAGTACGTCATGGACCTCTTCCCCATCCTCAAGGAGCGGCGCCACCAGGCAGGCGGCACCCTTTCGGGGGGCGAACAGCAGATGCTGGCCATCTCACGGGCCCTCATGGCCCGGCCGCGCCTCCTGCTGCTGGACGAGCCTTCCCTGGGCCTGGCCCCCCTGATCATCCGCCAGATCTTTGACATCATCACCCGCATCAACAAAGAGAGCGGCACCACCATCTTCCTTGTGGAGCAGAACGCCAACCTGGCCCTGAAATCGGCCCACCGCGGTTATGTCATGGAAAACGGCGCCGTGACCCTCTCGGACACCGCCGAAAACCTCCTGGCCAATGAAGAGGTAAAAAAGGCGTACCTCGGCATCTGATACGCCGTCACCCACCTTTAAAAAATACGAAGGGGCGTCTCCACCGTGCTCGCCGGTGGAAACGCCCCTTTGGTTTGTTCTTCCATACCTCTCCTCCGCTACTGGATGGACACCACCTCTTTCACTGCGATGACATGATCGATCTGGGCCCTGGAGGCCTCATTGAGGGCCAGGAACCGCACCTTGCACAGGCGCTTGCTTGATTTTCCAGGCCCCCGCTCATCCAAAGGGGTATCCGAAATCACTTTAAAAGGAAGGTTGTCCGCCAGGAACCCGCGACCCGTCACCACGATTTCCGCGCTTGAGAGGAGCCCCTGCTCCAGGGGCGGTTCGCCGAAATAAAAAAAGCTCATGGATTCATGACTGATGGAGAGCACCTGACAAATCTGAGGTGCCTTTTCAGGAATCACCGCGTACACGCCGTCGGAAAGCCAGGCCAGACCGCGGGGCGCCCTTTTGTCACACAGCTCACCCTGAAGTGCTTTTTCAGCTTTCTGACGCATGAGGCATCGATGGCACATGGTGACATCCAGACGACGTTCCTTTTGCTCCAACATAATAGACCTCCATGATCTGTACATTACTGATTTCAGGTGAGATGAGGCGAAGATCGCTGAAGTGTCAAACCCGGCCGATCCGCTGAGGAGGTTGCAAAAATCACTGTTGACAGGAGTCTTCGGGTATCAGAGGATGGGATTTTCCGAACAGACTGCGTTCTTTGCCGTAACGTGTGTTTACTTCGACGTGGGGTCCATAATATTTTGGAGGTGATGCTTTGTCTATAGATACACCTTATCATTTTCATAGGCATTCCCCCCGAAGGAACGTTGCGTCATACAAATTCCCGGGACAATCCCACGTACCTGCCCCTTTTTTATCCAGGAGAAACCCCCAGGGTTTCTGTTTCCATGTGGGAACAATCAGGAAAAAGCCCCGGAAAAAGCGATATGGGCCGCAACCTGACTCCATTGCCCGGATTCAGGCCCCGAGCACCCCTGACGCCAACCCATGAAAGGGCCCCTGCCAATGCGTATCGTTTCCGACAACTTTCAGCTTATCAACCCGATGCTCCAGGATGCTGTGGCCCGAAAAGACACCTCGGCCATGGAAGCCGTCATCCATGGGCTCCTGTCCACCGGGGCCCACGCCATCGACCTGAACATCGGCCCCCTGGCCAGGCGCAACCCCGCGGTGGTCCCCTACCTCATCGATGTGGTGCGGGGCATCACGCCGTTGCCCCTGTTCATCGACTCCCCCCATGAGGAGCCCGCGCGCCAGGCCCTGGAAACGGGCCACCCGGACATCCACATCAACGGATTTTCCCTCCAGCCCCACCGCCTGGCCGCGTTTCTCCCCCTGATGGCCCGGCATGAACAGGCCCGTTTTGTGGGATACCTGCTCACGGAAACCGGGGCGGTCCCCACAGAACCCGATGGACGGCTCCATGTGGCAGCCCACCTCTTCACGGCCGTTGCCGAGGCAGGCACAGACCTCCTGGACCGGCTCATCGTGGACCCGGTGGTGGTGCCCCTGCTCTGGGATGAGGGCGCGTTCCAGGCCCTGGAGGTAATCCGCACCCTGCGAGCCCTGGAGGAACTTGCCGGACGGCCCGTCCAAAGCATGGCCGGGCTCTCCAACCTCACCAGCGGCAAGGTCCCCGAGGACAAGCGCAAAACCATGGAGCACACCTACATCCCCCTTCTGGCCGAAGCCGGACTGGATTACATCCTCATGAACACCAACCGGAAGGAGAGCGTCCGTGCGGTCCACGCCGCCAACCTCCTCACCGGCGGTCTCCCCTTCTCCTGGGAAGCCCTGAAATAAAAAAACGCCGTGGAGCCTTTCTCCACGGCGTTTTTTATGTGTGTCAAACAGTCTTGCCCTTTACGGCTCGGTGGGCTCTTCATCCCCATCGTCGCAGCCAGGCTCGGAGAGATCCTTCAGGCGCAGGACAATGTCGGCCACGGTGGCTCCTTTGCCCTTGGGGTGCACCAGCATGGGGTTGATATCCAGCTCCCGGATCTCCGGGTGATCGGTCACCATCCGCGCCACCCGGGCCAGGCATTTTTCGATCTCCTCGATATCGGCAACGGGCTTGCCCCTGAACCCGGTGAGCAGGGGATAGGCCCGAATGCTCTTGATCATGCGACGCGCCGTGTTGCGACCAAAGGGGGCCACACGAAAGACCACGTCCTTAAAGAGCTCCACAAAGATCCCGCCGAAACCAAACATCACCATGGGGCCGAACTGCTCATCCTGCTTGGTACCGATGATCACCTCTTCCCCTGCCATGGCCATCTGCTGAACCAGGACCCCCCGAATGCGGGCGTCTTCCTTGTAGGCTTCGGCACACGCAAGGATATCGGCGTAGGCGGCCTCCACCTCGGCGGGCTCTCGGATCCCCACCCGGACCCCTTTGGCGTCGGATTTGTGGATGATATCGGGTGAAACAATCTTCATCACCACGGGGTACCCGATGCGCCGCGCGATGTCCACGGCCTCCGACGGCGAGGTGGCGATCTCCATGTCCAGGGTCCTGAGTCCGTAGCATTGAAGGATGCTGCTCCCCTCGTACTCGCCCAGGAGGGTATCTCCGTTGTCCAGGTGCCCCCGGATAAGGGCCCGGGCCCGCTCCTCATCGACCTCCAGCTTGTACTGGGGAAGCACCCGCCGACTCAGCCAGCAATGGGCAAGATAAAGCTTTCCCAGCACCTTGGCCGCGTTTTCGGGGAAATCGTACACCGGCACCCCGGCCTTCTGGAGGATCTTCACCCCGGGGGAGACGTCCACGACCCCCATAAAGGCACAGGTGATGGGTTTCAAGGTCCGACGCGAAATCTCGGAGATGGCCGTGGCCGTGCCGATGGCATCGGTCATGGACTGGGGGGTCAGGATGATGAGGGCGCCGTCCACCCCTTCGTCGCTGATCACCGTGGTCAAGGCGTTTTCGTAACGGTCCCGGGCGGCGTCCCCGATGACGTCCACCGGGTTGTTGAAGTTGGCCGTGGGGGGCAGGTGGCGCTTGAGTTCTTCCACGGTCTCTTCGCTGAACACGGCAAGGTTCATGCCCGCGTTTTCCGTCATGTCCGTGGCGATGATCCCCGGCCCTCCCGCGTTGGTGACTATGGCGATGTTTCGCCCGGTGGGGTACTTCCTCGGAGAGAAACCCTGGGCCAGGTCAAACAGCTCGTTCACCGACTCGCAGCGGATGATGCCGGCTTCTGCAAACAGCGCGTCGTATACCGCGTCCGTTCCGGCCAAAGAGCCGGTATGGGACGCCGCGGCGGCTGCACCGGCCACCGAGCGACCCGACTTGATCACCAGCACCGGGGTGGGGTTGTCCCCTGAGGTGATCTCCTTGGCCACGTCGATGAACTCCTTGCCCTTGCGCCCGAGCTCCTCCATATAAATCATGATCACGTGGGTCTCCGGATCGGCGTGGTAATACCGAAGCAGGTCCAGCTCATCCACGTCGGCCTTGTTTCCGATGGAGACAAACTTGGAGAAGCCGAAGCCGCGATCCGCCGCAAAGTCAAGGACCGCCGTGCAGAGGGCCCCGCTCTGGGAGATAAAGGAGATGTTGCCTTTGGAGGGCATGCGCGCAGAGAAGCTGGCGTTAAGAGACACGGTGGGCGACGGGTTGATCACCCCCAGGCAGTTGGGCCCCACGATGCGGATCCCCGCCTCCTTGCAGATGACCTTGATCTTCTCCTCGATCTCCAGGCCTTCTCCCCCCACTTCCTTGAAGCCCGCCGAGATGATCACCACCCCTTTGACCTTTTTAATCACGCACTGCTCAATGGCCTTCAGGGCAGCCGGAGGGGGCAGGATGATCAGGGCCAGGTCGATGGGGTCGGGGATGGAGAGGATCGACTCGTAGCAGCGAACGCTCAGGATGGATTTGGCTTTGGGGTTCACCGGGTAAAGGGTGCCCTGAAACCCCCCGTGCAGGATATTGCTGAAGATGTCGTGGCCCACCTTTCCCTTGGTGGTAGACGTGCCGAGAACGGCAATGGATTGAGGTGAAAAGATGGCGTCCAGACTGTGTCCCATGGGTCGACCTCCTTGGCTGTGGGTTGATGTCAAATCGGCAGAAACCTTTGAGCATCAAAGCAACGACAGCCACCTAGGCATTCCGGCCCCTTTCCCTTCCGGCGCAGGACAAAAAAACACCTTGCAGGTGGCGAGAAAACAAGGAAACGCAAAATCTTCGTTTGCAGTAAACCCCATTTTGAAGGATCATGTCAAACAGTTCCCCTTCAAGGGACTCCGAACACACGAAAAAAACAAAAACGGAGCTGCCCTGAAGCGGCTCCGTTCCCTTTTCTCGTCAACATCCCGTCAACATATAAAAAAACTACCAGCTCCACCCCACGGAGAGCTGGGCCGCATACCGACGGTCTTCTTTCTGGCCTCCGGTGACACCGATCTCCTCCCCGTAGGTGGCCGCATCAAGCCGCAAAAAGGAAACATCCACAGTCACCCCGGCGGTGTAATACCCCTGGGAAAGCCCGGCCCGGAGGGTCAGCAGCACGGGGAATACGAGTTCGGCCCCCATGTGAAGCTTCTTCTCCGTGGAACCGTCTCCGGTGAGGTTGTCCGTGATGTCGTGGTAATCAAAGGCCTCGGTGAGGGAAAACCCGAAAAACCGCTGAGTAAAGGCAACCCCTGCATTGAACTGGGACTCCTGGTCCCGGGCCTCGCCGAAATCCATCTCCCGGATGTTGATGCCCGCAATGCCCAGGCTGACGTCGGTCACCCCTTCAATCTCCCTGCGCCAGATCATACCCAGGTCAAAGGAGGCATCACTCCCGTCCACCTGGTCGTCGTCAAGGGTGTCCTCAAAATCTCCGTCGGCGATATCCAGGGCCGTATAGGTCTCCATGATGCTGCTGCGGTTCAAGGCCGTCACGCCCACCCCGAGGCTCAGGCCCGGCACATGGGGAAGCTCATAGCCCGCACCGGCCTTGCCACCGTAATCGATATCGGAGACGATTCGGAGTTCCGGATAGACCGGGTTGCGAATGGTCAGGTCCGCCACGGCCCTGCCAACCCCTGCCACCATCACGCCCACGTTGCCCAGGCGAAACCCCGCATGAATATCCGCCCCCAGGGTGATGTGATGGTTCTCCCCCACGTACTTTCGCAACAATTCGGTGACCTCGATGACATCGTCCTGATCGATGTCGTCGTAATCGCTGTACAGGTCAAAGGTATCCTCGGAAGCGACCACCATGGGGTTGAGGATCCCCAGGCTTCCTCCCCGGAGCCTGCTCAGGCCGGCGGGGTTGTAGTCCAAAGCGTTCCGGTCGTCGGCCACGGCGGTAAAGGCCCCGCCCATGCCCAGGGGCCGCACGCCCATGAGAACCGACCGATACGGCTCGCACCTTCCGGTGGCCGCTGGAAGAAAAAGCACGGCGGCAACAAGGAGGCATTGCAGTGTGTACACCGGTTTTCCCATGGATTCCTCCGTGCGCATACGGGTTCTACTCCCAGGGCCAACGCATTTAATAATTCCGTTGCCTCCGGCGGGTCGCTTTTTGAAAAAAGCTCCGCAAAAACGTTCCGGTAATCAAGTCACGCAAAAAAAATAAAACCTGTTTGTCAAACTTTTCAAAAGTTTGGCCGCCGGAGGCAAAATCGAGCTGCGTTTACCCTGGTTCTACTCCCCCAGGGTGTTGACATAGTCGATCAACTCGATAAAGGAGACATCCCCGTCTCCGCCTGTATCGATCTCTCCAAGGAACGCCTCGAACTCCCTGCCCAGAACGTTTCCCGGCCCAAGGGCCACTGCGGCCAGTGAGACAAAGCCGACATCCCGGTTGATCTGCGCAAGCTCCTCCGGCGTGATGCGCAAGGTGACAAAATCCCCGGCAACCAGACCTCGGGCCTCTTTTATCCAGGCCTCGGTGAGCCCCACGAAATCGGGGGGCGTAAAGCGGTCCCCGAAGTTGCGGCAAAAAATCTGCCCGAGGATCAGCACCGCATCGGTGAGCCCGTAGATCCCCAGCTTGGCCTTGCCGTAGTCGCTCAAACCGGATGTGCCCCCAGCAGACCCAATGAGCGCAGTGATGGCCTGATCCATAGTCGAAAGCTTCGCACCGATCTCGGAACAGGCCAGAAGCCCCACGTCTCCTTGGCCCAGCATCCTGCCGAACTGATCGATGGTGCCGCCGCCATCAGCCGCACCGCTGTATATCGCTATACTGTCGACGCCTGCCTTTCCCGCGTAGGCCGTGGAGAGAGTCTCCAGCACCTCCCCGGTCTGCTCCAGACCGGTAAGAATGGCGATGGCCGTGTCATAGTCGCCGTCGTCAACGGCAATCCTGGCATCTTCGAGACGGGCCTCGTAGCTGTCGCCGTCATCGCAGCCAGTGCCAAGGACTGCCAGAAACAGGGCACAGGCCAGAACGGCCGCGAGAGACCCCACAACGCATGAACCGAAACGGGTTGATTGCATCGTCCCTCCCGTGACTCAAATCCTGCCGGGTTGCAACGCATCACGGGGCGAATTCCAGAACCCACCGCCGGTCATGCGCCGAAATGTCTGTGTATGTAAGTCTTATAAGGTAAAGGGGCATGAAACCCAGTCCGCAGGTATTGGGGATCCCTGCTCAGGACGCGGGCTGCCACGGGCCGGGGAAACAGGCCCGGATGGGAACTCAGGACGCTCATGATAAAGGGGAGGTCGAATCGGTTGATTCTCAGGGGAGGTGCCGCATGCTGTATCGCATGTCCGTGTTTTTCATTATCGGGGAGAAGGGCCGTAAAGGCAAGGTTTTCCATGACGATGACGCCTGCCTCTCACAACCCCATGGGAGGGAGACCGCAGAAACGCCCTTGGTTCCATCCGCGCGCTTTCCTGTTCTCCGAAAAACGCGCGGATGTATATTAAGGTATTCTTATAATGGTGGACCACCTTGCTCGGTATGCGTGCTTACCAGCTCCAGCCCATGGAGATCTGGGCCACATACCGTCGGTCCTCTTTCTGCCCGGCGTAGGCCCCCATCTCTTCTCCGTAGGTGGCCACATCAACACGCAGCACCTTGAAATCCAGGGTGGCACCGGCCGTGTAGTACCCCTGGGAGAGACCGCCCCTTAAGGCCAGGAGCATGGGAAACTTCAACTCAGCCCCCATGTGAAGTTTCTTCTCCGTGGAGTCGTCTTCGGCGAGGTTGTCTGTGATGTCGTGGTAGTCAAAGGCCTCGGTCAGGGTGCACCCGAAAAAACTCTGGGTAAAAGCCACCCCTGCGTTGTACTGGGTTTTCTGATCCCGTGCCTCCCCAAAGTCCATCTCCTTGATGTTGATTCCCGCAAGACCAAGGCTCACACGGGTCAACCCTTCAATTTCGCTGCTCCAGATCATGCCCAAGTCAAAGGAGGCATCGTTGCCGTCCTTCTGGTCGTCTTCCAGGGTATCTTCAAAATCATCGTCTGCAATGTCCACGGCCGTGTACACCTCGTCGATGCTTTTCCGGCTCAGGGCCTTCACCCCCACGCCGATGCTCAGCCCCGGTACCATGGCCAGTTCATAGCCAATCCCCACCTGACCGCCGTAGTCGATGTCTGAGGTAAGGTGCAGTTCCGGGTAGGTGGGGTTTCGAATGGCCATGTCCGCATAGCCCCGGCCGACGCCCGCCACCATCACCCCGGCGTTGCCCATGCGAAACCCCGCATACAGGTCGGCAGCCAGTTTCACGTGGTGGTTCTCCCCCACGTATTTCCTCAACAACTCGGTCACTTCAGCCGTATCGTTCTCATCGATGTCGTCAAAATCATTGTAGAGGTCATAGCTATCCTCGGAAGCCTCCACCAGGGGGTTGAGGATGCCCATGCCAAAATTCCGTGCCCGGCTCAGACCTGCCGGGTTGTAGTCGATGGCGTTTTGATCATCGGCCACGGCGGTAAAAGCACCGCCCATGCCCAGGGGACGCGCGCCCATGTTCATGGAGCGGTAGGGTTCGGTCCAGCCCGAGGAGGCCAGAAGAAGAACAGCTGCCACCAAAATAGACATTTTTCCATACATCTTTAAAACCATCATCATCTCCGTTGTGCCTGGGGCCCTTATTAAATCGTGTTGAGGTACGTCACAAATTCCGTTGCGCTGACATAGCCGTCGCTGCTGGTGTCGATCTCCTTCAAAAACGCATCAAACTCTTCGCCCAGGTCGTTGTTCTCAATACCGGTCCCCAGGGCCGTAATCCCTGCTTCAACGGCATCTAAGTCCCCGTTGATGAGAGCCATGGGATCCACACCGTCCCCCAGGGCCAGACCTGTGATGTCCGTGTCCACATAGACAGTCCCCTGGGCCCGGATGGCCTCTTCGGTGAGGGTCACGTCCGTGCCCCCGCCCTTTGACGAGATCATTTTGCCCATCACCAGCACAATGTCGGTGAATCCGTAGATGGCAAGCTTGACCTTGCCGTCGTCATCAAGGTTGGCCGCCGACCCTCCCACGGAGTCCAGGAGGATGGATTTGGCAAGGTCGATTTCGGATAGCTTGGTTGATATGTCCTCAGCCGTGAGGATGTCGTCCTCTCCGGTCCCAAGCATTTTGCCGATGAGATCGATGCTCCCGTCCCCCGAGCCCCCGTCGTCCACCTGCTTCAGAATCTCAAAGGTGTCGATACCTGCGAGCCCCGCATGGGCGGATGCAAGGACCTGGAGAACATCGGTCCCCACCATTCCGTCCAGCAGAGAGATCGCTTTGCTGTAATTGCCGTCGTCAATGGCCATCCGCGCCTCTTCCAGCTTCGATTCATGGCTCGACTCATCATCACACCCCACGGTGAAGGCACAAAAAAACAACAGACAGAAAAGCACCATTGCCACGCGCAACGGTGCCGCCGATTTACCGATGTTCACAGAATTCATAGTTCCCCTCAATAACGACTCAAAACGGTTCAACACCTGGGTGGCCCAGAGCAGGCGACACCCGCTGCATCGTCACACAACAGCGACCCGAAGACGCTGTTCAGCCCGCCCAGCGGCGCTACCCACCGGAGAACAGACCTGTTTGCTGACGATATATTTCCTATTCGTCACACCAAGGAGCATTCTTTAGATATAGGATGACTTAAAACCAGATTTTAAACTAAGGACAGACAACAAGGTGGGCAAATCATGGAAAGGAAAATGGCGGCTCAGCACAAAAAAAAGGCCCCGCATGTTTCCATGCGGGGCCCGGATAAGCTATGGTCAGGTATGGGGCTCAGTATTGCGGAGGCTCAAGGCCTCTCAGCCCAAGCATCGTCTCCAGGGATGCCACCCGTTCGTCCATCTCAATGAGGTAGGTCTCAAGCATATCGATATACTCTGCAAGCTTGCGTGATATGCGATATTCTTCTTCCTTGGAAGCCAGACGATTCATCCGATCCTCCATCGCCTTTCGTTCTCTTTGGTCCAAACCGGGCATCTCTTCCTCCCCCCTTACCTTTTAAAACGATTAAACCTCTGCCGACTGCAAATTACCACTCACCTCGCATCATATGAGATATTGAACGTCCCGTATATAAGTTAATACCATTAAAAATCCGGGAGAATTCCCCACGTCTCCCCGGGACCGGCAACACCAAAGAATTGCAGACATATCATGACAATCACCCATCGTTCCCTCAGCTTGACTCTTGTGGTAAAACAGCCTGCCAGACAACGTACCGACACAGAAGCATATAGAGTCATATCCTTCTGCATCCATAGAAATGTAAAACGTCATCGATGCTTAGACAACGCTCCCCCGGCGCCCACCCGGATATTCCTGTGGACCTTTGCCCTGCGCCTGCACTATGATGTGCCCAACAAATGAACCACCTGCGGGGAGAATTATGCCGTTTATCGCCGATCTTCATATTCATTCTAAGTATTCACGGGCCACATCACGGGACCTTGACCTTGAAACCCTATACCGCCACGCCCGTCTCAAGGGCATCGATCTTCTCGGCACCGGTGATTTCACGCACCCGGCCTGGATGGCCGACATCGAGGAGAAACTTGTCCCCACCGGTGGCGGCCTTTTTACCTTAAGGCCCGACCTGGCAGAGGCATCCGCCGAGGGCCTGTCCCCTTCTGTTTCCGGGGAGCTCCACTACATGCTCTCCGCTGAGATCAGCTGCATCTACAAAAAAGACGGGGCCACCCGAAAAAACCACAACCTCGTTTTTTTCCCGAGCATCGACTCGGCCAAAGCCTTCAACAAAAAACTCGACGCCATCGGAAACATCACCTCGGACGGCCGACCGATCCTGGGCCTGGACGCCCGAGACCTTCTGGAAATCGTCCTTGAAACCGACGATTCCGGCGTCCTCATCCCTGCCCACATCTGGACCCCCTGGTTCTCCATGCTGGGGTCCAAATCCGGCTTTGACTCGGTGTCGGCCTGTTTCGGAGACCTGAGCGATCACATCTTTGCCGGTGAAACCGGCCTCTCCTCGGACCCACCCATGAACCGCCGAGTCTCCATGCTGGACGGCATCACCCTCATCTCCAACTCCGATGCCCATTCACCGGCCAAGCTGGCCCGGGAGGCCAACCTTTTTGACACGGAGCTCTCCTACGACGCCATCTTCCATGCCCTGAAGACCGAAGGAAACCCCGGCTTTGAGGGGACCCTGGAATTTTTCCCCGAAGAGGGAAAGTACCACATGGACGGCCACCGCAAGTGCGGGGTAAGCCTGGATCCCCAGGAGTCGGTGGCCCTGGGAGACCTGTGCCCGGTATGCGGCAAACCCCTGACCCTGGGCGTGCTGCACCGGGTCCTCGCGCTGGCCGACCGGTCCGAAGAGGAGGCGGAGACCGTCTCCCCCCGCTACCCTGGGTTTGAGAGCCTCATTCCTTTGGAGGAAATTCTCTCGGAGATCTTCTCCGTGGGCCCAAAATCCAAAAAGGTCCAGACACAGCTCTCGGGCCTCATCACCAAGCTGGGCCCTGAGCTTGCCATTCTGCGGGATCGCTCCCGCGACGAGCTTTCCGAATCAGGGATCCCCCTCCTCGGCGAGGCCATCATGCGTGTCCGGCAGCGCCGGGTGGTGCTCGAAGGCGGATTCGACGGGGAGTACGGGGTGGTCAAAGTCTTTTCAGAAGACGACAAGGCCGAGCTTCCCGGCCAGACCCTTCTCTTTCAGGTCCCCAAAGCGCCCTCTGCGGATCGCATTCGCGAGGCAGGGCCATCTGAGAAACCGGTGCCACCGGCCGTAAAAAAAAACGACACCGTTCCTGAGCCGTCAGCACCTCCCGCCAAAGGGCTAAACGCCTTGCAGGATGAAGCCGTCAACCATCCCCCGGGCCCCCTTCTCATCGTGGCAGGGCCGGGGACAGGCAAAACCCACACAATCACCCGGCGCATCGCACGCCTGGTTGAAAACGGCATCGACCCGGCCTCCATCCTTGCCATCACCTTTACCAACCGCGCCGCCGAGGAGATGGCCGAGCGCCTCCGGGGACTCATTGGCCACAGCATCCCCCTGGCCTGTACCTTCCACGCCCTGGCCCTGGATCTGTTGAACCAACGGGAAAAAACACCCGTGGCCATCGCCGACGACACCGCCAGGAACCGGCTGCTGAAGGAGGCGCTCCTTGTCTCTCTGTCTGCGGAAGAGCGCAAGGCCATGCGTCCCGGCCACCTGAGTCGACTCATTGAGCGGGCGCGCCAGCAGCTCATCTCTCCGGACGACGACCTCTCCAGAATCACGGAGATCCATGCAGATCTTTTCCGGCGCTGCTACAGCGCCTACGAACAGCTCCTGAAGCGAAACGGCCTCATGGATTTCGAAGGCCTGATTTTCCGACTTGTCCGGACACTGGAAGAAGACACCGACTTCCGATGCGAGCTCACCCGGCGGTTTGCGCATATCTTCATCGACGAATACCAGGACCTGAACCATGCCCAGTATCGCCTCACCCAGCTGCTGGCCCCCCAAGGCCACGCCATCTGCGTCATCGGTGACCCGGACCAGGCCATTTACGGGTTCCGGGGGTCGTCGGCCCACTACTTCCACCGGTTCCTCTCGGATCAGCCCGACGCAACCCGGATCACCCTGACCCAGAACTACCGATCCAGCAAAACCATCCTGGCGGCATCGGGGAGTATCCTGGGGGACAAGACAAAAGTCGTCTCAGACATCGACGGCGCCAGGCACATCACCATCCTCCCCTGCCGCAGCGGCGAGGAGGAGGCCGTGGCCATCGGAAAACAGGTCGAACAGCTCATCGGGGGCATGGGATTCCACTCCATGGATTTCGGCGGGGCCACCTACAACGACACAGACCTGAGTTTCGGAGACATGGCGATCCTCACCCGCACCCATGCCCACGGCGTGGAAATCGCCGCAAAACTTACGGCAGCCGGGATTCCCTGTGCCGTCACAGCCAAGGGAGGCGCCTTCGACCACCCCGTCATGCACCGTTTCATCGCCGCCGTGAAGCTTGCCACGGACTGCGGAAGCCTCATGGACCTGGAGACCGCTCTTCCCCTGTTCACCGACAAGGCCGTGACCTTCCCCCTCTACCCCCCTGTCTCCAAGGACGGAACGCAGCTGAGCGTGGCAGATCTCATCGCCAACCCTTACCTGCTCACCGACACCTGGTGCAGCGACCGGGAGGCGATGGTGGACGCCCTGGGCGCGATCCTGAAACTTCGGATGGCCTGCGAAAGCCACGCACCCGCCGTGCAGATCCGCTGCCTGCTCGAAAAGCTTCCCGCTGTTGCTGCGGAGTGCCAAAAAGACGAGGGGCTGGCTGACGCCCTCACAGCCCTCTTGGACCGGGCCGATGTCTTTGAATCCCGGGGTTCCACGGCCCGGTTTCTCGCCCAGACCGCCCTGGTAAAGGAGCAGGACACCCTTGCCGTCAAGGCTGAAAAAGTGAGCATCCTCACCCTCCACGCATCCAAGGGCCTTGAGTTTCCCGTGGTCTTCATCGCAGGATGTGAAGCTGGGAACCTTCCCTTTGAACCTGCGTACGGAGAGCCCGGCGACCCCGAGGAAGAGCGCCGCCTCTTTTACGTGGGCATGACCCGTGCCAAAGAGCGCCTCTTCCTGACCCACGCTGCCAGGCGCCTCCGCTTCGGCGAACCCGTGGAGTGCACCCCTTCCCCCTACCTGGCCGACATCGAAGAACACCTGAAACAGAGCCAACAACGCACCCTCCCCCGGAAAAAGGCCCAGGGACCGGTGCAGATGTCCCTGTTCTAAACCGGCAGGACGCCCCCCACAGAAAACGCAAAAAGCCGGGCACCCGCTTCTGGGGTGCCCGGCTTCAGCCAAGTCAAATCAGTATGTCCGGCCGCGATCAGACGGCGGCGAGGTCCTTGAAAAGCACCCGTGCGTTGTCGATATCCGCTTCGATCTGACGGGAGAGCTCGTCGATGCCCGAAAATTTCTGCTCGTCGCGCAGTTTCTGGATCATGTTGACCTTGATGGTCTCCCCGTAGATGTCACCGGAAAAGTCCAGAATATGGACCTCCACTGTAAAGATATGGTCGTCGAAGGTGGGGCTGTAGCCGATGTTGGCCACGCCCTGGAACTGCCCCAGGCTGCAATCCACGGTGACGGCATACACACCGGAGGCCGGGCAGAGTTCGTCGTTCAGGTTGATATTGGCCGTGGGAAACCCCAGGAGCTTGCCGCCCCGGTCCCGACCGGAGACCACTTTCCCCCGGACCTGGTAAAACCGGCCCAGAAGCTCCGGAGCCCGGTGCACCTCGCCCCGGCTGATGATCTCCCGAATTCGGGTGCTGCTGATACGCTTCTCCCCCAGGTTCACCCACTCCGGGGTAATCACATCAAAATTCATCTCTTCGCCAAACCGTTTCATCAGGGCTATATCCCCTTCCCGTTTGCGTCCGAAATAATAGTCGTTTCCGACAATGATGGCTTTCATCCCCAGCTTGCCGATCAGGAGATCCGTCACGAAGCGCCGAGCATCAATGGAAGAAAATTCTTTGGTAAAAGGCACGGTCACGAGTGCATCCACACCGCAGGCACCGATGAGCTCGGCCTTCTGCTCATGGATCGTGATAAGCGGCGGATGATCACCATTACAGAGAACCCGCTTCGGATGGGGTTCAAAGGTGACCGCCACACTCCGGCCCCCGATCTGTGCCGCCCTGTCAACGGCCAATGAAAGAAGTGCCTGGTGGCCCTTATGAACCCCGTCGAAGTTACCGATGGTGATCACACTATTTTGGAAGGGATGCTCGATTCCCTCGAATCCTTCGTATAATTCCATGATATTTCAGCATATCTCCATTTTTCAACTTGACTGCGTATAAAAAGAAATTTATAAATTTTTTTGTTGGTAAAATCAATGTTTTTCCCATCTCCTTTTTCCTGGGCCTTTTTTGCAAAAAAGGCTTGATCAAGCCGAAAGGCGCTGCTATAACGCTTTCACAAATTGCCGAAGTGGTGGAATTGGTAGACGCGCTGGTTTCAGGGACCAGTGGGCGCAAGCCCGTGGGAGTTCGAGTCTCCCCTTCGGCACCAAACGAATTCAAAAGCCTCTGCTTGAAAAAGCAGGGGCTTTTTTGTTTTGTGCCCCGGGAGACGGCTCGCCTTATATCAGGAACCGCAGCAGGTAGCCACGGGTAACACGTGAGTCTCACATGGCATCCGGCGCGCCCACACGGGTTGCCGCGTTCCGGCCACAAAAAAAAGTCCCAATACGTGCGCAAAAAGGCTTGATCGGCGGACAAAGCGCTGCTATAACGCTTTTCACAAATCGCCGAAGTGGTGGAATTGGTAGACGCGCTAGTTTCAGGGACTAGTGAGAGCAATCTCGTGGGAGTTCGAGTCTCCCCTTCGGCACCAAACGAATTCAAAAGCCTCTGCTTGAAAAAGCAGGGGCTTTTTTGTTTTCGGCACTCGCTGCACGTACCCCACCTCAGCCTGAAAGCCCCACGGCCCCGGATTTGCCGTTTGCCGTTCCACGTCATGTCATGTATATTTAATAAATCCTATCCTTGCCGTCTGATATGGCGCCCTCGCGCCCAACGCATCGCCCAAATGCGCCCATGCCGGCTTCCATACACCGGCCGCTCCGTTACCCCAAGGACAGAATCAAAACCCATGACACCCTCTGCCCCAAAAACCGGCAAGTCCTTCACCCTCTTTTCCGGGCTGGGACGAACCCTCACAAGCGGATTCCTTCTCTTTGCCCTGGTTCCACTGACCCTGGTGAGCATTATCGGTTACGACAAAGCCCACCGAAGCCTCAAGGCTTCGACCCAGAAAACCCTTGAAATAGCAGCCGAAATGAAGACGCAGGAGATCAGCACCTATTTCAAGCACATGCTAGCTGAACTCTCCTTCGAAGCCGAAACCCTCGCCAACATCGCCCTGCTCGAGGAGATGATCTCGGCTTTTCGCCGTTCGGGAAAAGAGCTTACGGATTTCGTCACATCGGACACCTGGGGCGCCATCAGCGCCTCCCTTGGCGAAAACCTCCGCCATGTCAAAGACACCTTCGGCTACCACGACGTTTTTCTTATCAGCCAGGATGGAGACGTCCTCTATACGGTGGCCCAGGAGCCGGACCTCGGCACAAACCTGCTTACCGGCCCATACAAAGCCACCAAACTTGCGGCCTCCTTCAGAAAATGCGTTCAGACCCGAGAGATCGTCTTTTCCGATTACGAGCACTTCGAGCCCTCGGGAAACAAGGTGTGCGGCTTTTTTACCGCCCCGGTCCTGAACCTCGACGGCCAGCGGATCGGCTGCCTCACCTTTCAGTTCTTCATCGACCCCATCAATGCCATCATGCAAAGGGAAACGGGCCTGGGAGACCGGTCCGAGACCTTTCTGGTGGGCTCGGACCTCACCTTGCGGTCCAACTCTGTGCTGGACAGGGAAAAAAGCCTTATCAAGGAAAAGATCCTCACCGACCAGACCGCACCGCTTATGGAGCACCACGATCACGGGGCATCGATCTACACCAGCCATACCGGCAACCAGGTACTGGGCATCCATCGCAGTTTCCTGATCCAGGGAATCGATTTTGGCGTTATCGCAGAAATTGAGGAGACAGAGGCGTTCTCCGGCATTTACGAACTGCGACGGCTGACCCTTTTCCTCATCGGAACAACCGCCGTTTTCGTGATCCTTTTTGCGGTGATCACCGTCCGGCGTATTGCGGGCCCCGTAGCCCATCTCTCCTCGGCTGCCAAGCAGGTGGAGGGCGGGGACTACTCACGGACCATTCACATTTCGTCCAAAAACGAAATCGGGGAGTTGGCCGACGCCTTCAACACCATGATGGACTCCCTGAGAAAAAACAGAGAGACAAACCGCCTGACGGAATGGTTTCAAAAAGGCCAGGTATCCCTAAACACGGAAATACGAGGCATCCAGGGGCTTCCCGACCTTTGCCGGGGTATCATCACCTTTCTGGCCACCTACCTGAACATGGACATCGGCGCCATCTACATTGCCGACGATAACAACGATCTGACGCTCACCGGAAGCTATGCCTACGCACCGGCCACGGGAACCATCCGTGAATTCCAGTCCGGCCAGGGACTGGTGGGACAGGCCGCCCTTGAAAAAAGGCGAATCCTGCTGGACCGGATACCGGACAACGGCATGAGAATCCACACCGGCCTGGGCGACATATCGCCCCACGCCATGGCCATCACCCCCTTTGTGCACGACGAAAAAGTCATCGGGGTGACGGTCCTGGGAACCCTGGGACATTTTTCCGACAGCGTCCTTGAATTTCTCGACCTGGCATCAGACCACATCGCCGTGTCCGTTCACACCCTCCTGTCCCACATCACCGTTCAGAACCTCCTGGAGCAGACCCAGGAGCAGGCAAATGAACTCGCCGCCGGGCAGGACAAGCTGCGCCGGAGCAACGACGCCCTCCGGGCCCAGTCAGAAAAACTCAAGGAACAAAAGAAGAACATCAACACGAAGAACAAAGAACTTGAAGCCGTTCGCAAGGAGCTCGAACAGAAAGCAAAAGACCTGGAGGTCACCTCCAAATACAAATCGGAGTTCCTGGCCAACATGAGCCATGAGATCCGGACCCCCATGAACGGAGTCATCGGCATGACCGGTCTCCTGCTGGACACCCGGCTCACCGAGGAACAGCGCCGTTATGCCGAAACCGTCCGAACCAGCGGCGAGTCCCTCCTCTGCCTGATCAACGATATCCTCGACTTTTCCAAAATAGAGGCCGGCAAGCTGGAAATGGAGCAACTGGACTTTGATCTTAACTCCCTGCTGGGAGATTTCGGAGAGCTCATGGCCCTTAAGGCCCATGAAAAAGGCCTGGAATTCATCTGCGCAAGCTCACCTGAAACCCCCTCCTATCTCAGGGGGGATCCCGGGCGCGTGCGCCAGGTGCTCATCAACCTGACGGGCAACGCCATCAAGTTTACCCATGAAGGAGAAGTCGAAGTGCATGCGGACCTCGACTCCCAGACCGACAACACCGCCATGATCCGCTTTACAGTGCGCGATACCGGCATCGGCATCCCCGAAGAGAAGCAGGAGTCCCTCTTTGAGCAGTTCACCCAGGTGGACGCCTCCACCACGCGCAAATACGGAGGCACCGGCCTGGGCCTTGCCATCTCCAAACAGCTCACAGAAGCCATGGGCGGGGAAATCGGGGTCCACTCGGAGCCCGGCAAGGGAACGGAATTCTGGTTTACCACCCAGTTCATCAAACAGACGGACCAGAAGCCCCAACAGCTCCCCACCACCGACATCCAGGGCACAAAAATCCTTGTGGTGGACGACAACAGGACCAACCGGGACATCATTCGCATTCAGTTGACCACATGGGGCATGAAACCGGAGGAGGTGGAGGACGGTCGGACAGCATTGGAACGGCTGCAGGAGGCCGTTGACAAGGGGGCTCCCTACCAGCTGGCCATCCTTGACATGCAGATGCCCGAAATGGACGGCGAGATGCTCGGAAAGGCGATTCGATCGAACCCCCGGTTTTCCGAAACACGCCTGATGATGATGACCTCCCTGGGAGAACGGGGCGACAGACGGCGACTCGAAGAGATCGGCTTCTCCGCCTACCTGACCAAACCTGTCCGCCAGTCCGACCTGTTCGACAGCCTGGTCACGGTCCTGGCAGGCAACAAGGACAACACATGGAGGCCTGTGATGACCCGTCAGATCATCCCGGAGATGAAAACCGAAAGCGGTCGCATTCTCCTGGCGGAGGACAACGCCATCAACCAGAGAGTGGGCATGGGAATCCTGAAAAAGCTGGGTCTTCGGGCCGATGCCGTGGCCAACGGCAAAGAGGCGATCCAGGCCCTTTCATCCATTCCCTACGACCTGGTGCTCATGGACTGCCAGATGCCGGAGATGGATGGCTTTGATGCCACCAGAAAGATTCGCGAATCGGGCTCCACGGCCCTGAACCGCGCCATCCCCATCATCGCCCTGACAGCCAACACCATGGCCGGGGATCGTGAGAAGTGCCTCAATGCAGGCATGAACGACTTCATCTCAAAGCCGTTCTCCCCCAGAGACCTGGCCGAAATCCTCAGCAAATGGCTGCCGACGGAGTCGTGAAAGAAGAACGTTCCCTCAGGCCGCCAACCGCCCCTCCCCGGCGTCATCAGCCGCCCTGCCCGACGCAACGGCACGCCCGCTCACCAGCACCAGCCTCACCCCGAGAAACAACCCGGACACGGTCAGCCCCGCAATCAGGCTGAGCCAGAACCCGCGAGCCCCCATGGCCGGAACCAGAAAATCGGTCATGGACAGGGTGTAGCCCAGGGGCAGGGTAATGACCCAGTACGCCGTAAAGGTCAGGAAAAAGGTCACCTTGGCGTCTTTGTACCCCCGAAGCGCCCCCTGGGACGTGGTCATCACGGAGTCGGAGACCTGATAGAGGGCAGCCAGAAAGAGAAGATCCACGGCCACGGCCGTGACCTCGGGGTCCCGGGTGTACACCGCCACGATCTCCCGGGCAAACCCAAGGGTGAAGCTCAAGGTAAAAAGGGACACCACCATGGCCATCATGCACCCGGTAAAACAGGAGTACCTTGCCCCCTCAGGGTCCCGTGCCCCCACCGCGTGCCCGGCCCGGATGGTCAGGGCCATGCCGATGCTCAATGGAATGGAAAACACCAGCCCGGAAAAGTTCAGGGCGACCTGATGGCCGCCCACCACCACAGGGCCCAGCACCCCCAGAAACAGGGTAATGCAGGCAAAAATGCTGCACTCCATAAAGATGGTCCCGGCAATGGGAAGCCCCAACGCCAGCAGCTCGCCCATACCGGCCGGGGACGGCAGGCTGAACTCGGCAAAGGGCGCCCCCTCCCTGCAGGTCTCGCTGGACAAGGTGTAAAGGAGCATCAGCAGGAAAAAGAGCCAGAAGGTGAGCCCGCTGGCCCATCCGCACCCCGCCCCGCCCAGGGCAGGCAGCCCGAATTTCCCGTATATCAATATATCGTTGGCCACGTAGTTAAAGGGAACCGTCAGCAACGAGATGATCATCTGGGGCTTGGTCCTTCCGATGCCTTCGGCGTAGGACTTCAGGACAAAGTACCCGGCAATGGCCGGAAACCCGAAAGAGATCCCTTCAAGGTACCCCTTGATGATGGGAACCACCTCATCCGTGATCTTCATCAAGTCCAGCACAGGGTCCATGTGCCGAATCCCCACAAACAGCAGCATGGAAAATGCCAGGGCCAGCCACAACGCCTGGCGAACCACCCGGCCGGACTCTCCTTTCCGGCCTGCGCCGGTCAGCTGAGCCGTGATGGGGGTTACAGCCATCATCAACCCGTTCATGGCGATGATAAAAGGAAAGCACAGGCTGCCGCCCACCGCAGCCCCTGCAAGGGCGTTGCTGCTGTAATGCCCTGCCATCATGGTATCGATAAAACCCGCTGCCGCTACGGAAAGCTGGGAAAGGATAATGGGAAGGGCGAGCCTTGCAATGGAGAAGGCTTCCGCCTTCCGGCTTCTTGGGGCTCCATGGAAGTTTGAGGTACGTGCGGGGAGTGTCATAAACATCACAATCAAGAAAAATAAACGTTACAGCATGGACATGCAAAGGGACAAAAACAAAAACACCTTCCGAATCCGGAAGGTGCTTTTCATCTGATACCGACGGACAAGGCCGACGGGTTATTCGAAGGCAACGAGCGTGACAGCCAATTTCTCCTCAAGGCTTTTGATCTTCATGAGTTCGGCATCGCTGAGGGTGCTTGGCTCGGGGTTTGAGCAGGAGTATGCCACCAGGGTTTTGCCGAGATCCCTTTCCAGCGCCTTGATGGCGTCAAGTTTTTTGTCATCCAGTTTTGATGCGCTACAAAACATAACCCCTCCCTATGTGTAAATTGTTGGTGTATACCAAAGAATACATAACGGTTAAGCAGATGTAAACCGCCAAAATCCGTCACCTGCAGCCCTTACCTTTAATCTGCCTTCTTGTCTTTGGGATGGTGCATGGCCAGGTCTTCGAGCTCGATCTGTATGGCCCGTGTGCTGATGGCTATCTCATACAGAGACACCACAAGAGATAAAACAAGAAGCAACAGGCTGAGGCCGAAGCTCACCTCCGCCACCAGGTCCATCTTGACAAACAGGCAAAACATGGCCACGGCGCAGAGAATAAAGGCAAACACGCCAAGCCCCTGCATCCAGCGAATCAAGGCAATCCGTTTCTTTAGGTTGTTGATCTGCCGATACACCATCTCCCTCACCTGATCCCCTTCCCGGTCATGGAGCTGGCGGATCAACTGCGCAAGGACAAGGAACCTGTTGGTATAGGCGAGAAACAACAGGGAAATGGCGGGAAACAGCAAAGCTGGCGTGGTCAGGTTCATTGGCACTCCGTTGTATGAAGGGGCATGCCTGTGTCGACGAAACACAACGGCGTTAATACAGCATCCCGAAGGGCGATTCACCGGTTCTGCCCCAGAAGCCCTCTCCCGAAGCGGCCGGATCATCCGCTCTCCATACCCCTTTGCTCCAATGGAATCAAGGAGAATCCCCCCTGACGGACGCCACGGGGTGTGAGACCCTTGCCTGCCGGACGTTTCACCATCCAACACGTATTTGGTTTAATATCAAACGGGTTACCTTGGAAAGAACCATACCGGCGAAACGAACCAGGGCCACCACAGGCCGCGATATCCACCCTAATGGGCCCAATATTTTGAAAAATCATAAAAAAATCATTGACCTTTTCTTTGAGATCGATAAAAATGTCCGCCAGTGTCTCAAAAGGGACGAAGGGTTTCGTTATTTAGGAAGATCCATGTAATGCTTGGCGATACCTGAACATCGAACCAACTTTAAATCATCAAAGTTAAGTAAGGAAAAGTCACTATGGCTAATGGAATCGTAAAATGGTTTAATGACTCAAAAGGTTTTGGTTTCATTGAGCAGGAAGACGGACCCGATGTTTTCGTACATCACTCAGGTATCAACGGCACCGGCTTCAAATCCCTTGAAGAAGGTGCGCGAGTTACGTTTGACATCGAGCAGGGCCAGAAAGGTCCCGCCGCAGTTAACGTAACTGTCGTATAGATTTAGCTTATCCAGGGGCGCCCGGCTTTCGAGCCGAGGCGCCCTTTTTTTTTGCTCAATTTCCCCGTCCGCCCCGATGCATCACGTCATCCCATCCCGGTCGATTCCCTAGTTCACACGTCAGCCACGTACCCACCAGCTGGCAACGCCGCCCCACGGCACCTCATTGACACCCGCCCCTCAATTCGGCATAATAAGCCATTGATTTTTCTTTGATCCTGACCGCATCACCCCATCATCTCACCCTCACAGGATCCTTCCAACTTTCCCCATCCATCCCGGATACAGGACGATACCATGACCGAATTTCCACAAAACCCCTCCACGGTGTTTTACTTTGGAACCTGCCTGTCGGACATGATCTACCCAAAGGCCGGCCTGGCGGGCATCCGCCTTCTCCAACGAGAAGGGGTGGAAGTCATCTACCCCAAAAAACAATCCTGCTGCGGACAGCCTGCCTACAATTCAGGCTTTCCGGATGAGGCACGGGCCGTGGCCCTGGCCCAGGTAAAGGCCTTCTCCGGAAGCAACGCGCCCATTGTGGTTCCCTCGGGATCCTGCGCGGGCATGATGCACATCCACTACCCCCTTCTTTTTGAGAACGAACCCGAGTACTTCGAGGTCAAGCGCTTTTCCGAACGCATTTTTGAGCTCACCTCCTTTTTACGCCACAGCCTCAAGGTCACCTACACGGACAAGGGCCCTCCCGTGACCCTCACCTGGCACGGCTCCTGCCACGCCAGAAGTGAAATGGCCTGCACCGAAGACAGCAAAGCCCTCATCCGGCAACTGACCAACGTCACCCTGGTGGAGCTGACCAATGAGCACGAGTGCTGCGGATTCGGCGGGACGTTTTCCGTAAAACGACCGGAAATCTCTGCCGCCATGGTGAAGGACAAGGTCCGCGACATTCAGGACACAGGCGCCACCGCCTACCTTACCGGAGACTGCGGCTGCATGATGAACATCAGCGGCCACATGGGAACCGTCAAAAAACCTGTCTCCGGGTATCACATTGCAGAATTCATACTGGAGCGAATCCATGGATAAGACCAGAAAATCCACCTTTGCCCAGAAAGCGGCCGGTGCCCTTGCCGATACCCAGCTTCGGGACAACCTGCGATTTGCCACCCAGAGCCTGAGGCAAAAGCGCATGGCCGTTTTTGACGACCCTGAAGCCACCGAGGCCCTTCGGGATACGGGAAACCTCCTCAAGGCGGGGGCCCTCACCCGGCTGCCCGATCTCTTGGAACAACTGGAGGCCCGCTGCACGGAAAACGGCATGACCGTGCACTGGGCGGAGACCACGGACGAGGCCAACCGCATCGTCTTGTCCATCATGGAGAAGCACGGTGCCCGGAAGGTGGTGAAGGGCAAATCCATGGTCTCCGAAGAGATGCACTTCAACGCCTTTATGAAAGAGCACGGCAAAGAAGCCCTTGAGACCGACCTGGGGGAATTCATCATCCAGCTGAACAACGAGCCCCCCTCCCACATCATTGTGCCGGCCATCCACAAAAACAGGAAACAGATCGGAAAAATCTTTGCCGACAACATCCCCGGTACCACCTACACCGAAGACACGGACATCCTCCTGGCAACGGCCAGAAGGGTGCTTCGGGAGCACTACCGCACGGCGGATATAGGGCTTTCCGGGGTGAACTTTGCCGTGGCCGAAACAGGCACCCTCTGCCTGGTGGAAAACGAGGGCAACGGGCGCATGTGCACAACGGTGCCCCCCGTGCATGTGGCCCTCATGGGCCTTGAAAAGGTGGTGGAGAAACTGGAAAATGTGCCGCCCCTGTACCGCCTGCTCTGCGGGTCGGCCACCGGCCAGCGCATCACCACCTACTTCAACATGATCAAGGGCCCGCGACAAAAAGGGGAAAAAGACGGCCCCACAGAGGTGCACCTGGTGATCCTGGACAACGGTCGATCCCGGATGCTTGGGGATCCCCAGCTTCGCCGGACCCTGCAGTGCATCCGATGCGGTACCTGCCTCAACCACTGCCCTGTGTACACACGCATCGGTGGCCACGCCTACGACGCCACCTACCCCGGCCCCATCGGCTCCATCCTCATGCCGCAACTGGCCGGGCTCAAGGCCAAAGGGGAGCTGGCCTTTGCCTCCTCCCTCTGCAACGCCTGCAGCGATGTCTGCCCCGTAAAAATCCCCATCCCCGAGCTGCTGCGACGCATGCGAGATGAGAGCTACCTGAAAAAAGGCACCGGGGTGGTTCCGGGGCACGGCTCAAAACGCAATGCCCTTGAGTGGGCAATCTGGAAGGGGTGGCGGTATGCTCACACCATTCCCCTGCTCCACTGGGCCATGCTGAAAACCCTGGCCATTACCGGCCGCATTCTCCCGAAGGTTGGCCCCTTGAAAACCTGGTCCCGCGTCCGGACAAAACCCGTCTTTGCCAAAGAGAGCCTCAAAGAGCTGATTCGACAGGAGGGAATACGCCATGAGTAGATCGTCTGCCAGAGCCCGGATCCTCTCGCGCCTCTACAAAAACGCCGAAACAGCGGGCTACACCCCGGAGGCCCCGCCCTGGAGCCCCCCTACCCTGAGCCCGGCCAAACGCATCAACCGCTTTGTGGAGTTGATGGAGGCTGTGCGATCGGAAGTCTACCGCGTCAAGGGGGACGAGTGGGCTCCTGCCCTGCGAAAAATCCTTCGCACCCGGGAAATTGCCACCATGGCCTACGGCCAGGGGACGTGGTGCGGGGATATCCTTGAAAAAAGCTGGAAAGAGAAAGCCCACCCCACGGACCTCATCCCCTGGACCCAAGACGTGGAGGCATTTCGCGATGAGCTGTTCGATATCAACGCCGGGATCACCACCACCATGGGGGGCATCGCCGAAGCCGCTGCCCTGATCCTCTGGCCCACACCCCAGGAACCACGCCTTCTCTCCCTGGTGCCTCCGGTTCATATCGCACTGGTCAGGTCCAAGGAGATTTTCACATCCTTTCCAGAGGCCATCAAAAAACTGAACTGGTCCAAAAAAGCCCCCACCAACAGCCTGCTTATCTCCGGCCCCTCCAAGACAGCGGACATCGAGTTGATCCTCCAGTTCGGTGTGCACGGGCCCACGGACCTCATCGTCTTTGTCATTGATTAGCCCCTCAAAGGGCACGGTATTCCCCGGTTTATGCAAAAACAAAAAGCCGCAGCATCCACGGATGCTGCGGCCCATTTTTTACCCATAACCTCTTTTTAAAAAATCGCACGGTGACATGGCAACCCTGCTGCCATTCACCGCCCCTCCATGGGTTTTCTTAAAAGGTATACACAAGGCCGGTTGAGAGCATGGTGGCCCCGTCCATCCTGCCGCTGACGTCAAAATACTCCACTTCGGCCCGGATACCGAAGCTCCCCAGATTGATGGCCGCACCCAGCCCGCAGGCCACATCAAAGCCATCGTCACCACCGTTGACGAGGTCACTTCCGGAAAAATCTGCATCCCAGACAAAGCCGCCCAGCTTGCCGAATACATCCACGGGCCCCAACCCAAAAATCAGCATCCCGAAAAGATCAAAGCCGTCCAGCTCGACATCACCGTTCCTGCCGTTGGTATCGCCATCGGGGTTGCCGAAGTTCACATAGCCCCCTTCAACACCGAGAAGCCCCCACTTGAGCCCCCCAAAAATTTTATACCCCAGGTCACTCTCCTCGAACTCCCCCTTTGTGGCATCATCAAAATCAAAATCCGCCCCTACCTCGGCATACGCAAGACTGGCACCGATAAAGAATCCGTCGTCTCCGGCCGAAGCAACCTGAGGCAGGGCAAAGAGAGCAAGACAAACCACAAACACAACTGCACTGATTCGCTGTTTCATCGTTCGTTTCTCCTTTGAAATTTTCTGTTTACAATCTGATATGGTGACGCATGACGATGCACATCGGCCCTTCCCCTGGTTGAAAACCAAAGAACCACCTTGCCGCCCTTTCAGAGCCATGTGGCCCCACATATCGCACAACGATTCGACGTCGCGTTGCACGCTCTCTGTTTCACGTTCGTAATCGGTAAGGTAAGAATGATATGGAGAGAGGCGAGATCACCCCGTGTGGCGATGGCACGCCATGCGCCACAGGAAATCCCGGGAATTGACTCGAACAGAATATTACCACCATCAACCTGTCATTTAAAGCACTTATCTTATTTTCACAGATAATTCGCCACCACACCGACAGGATGAACGCGCTTCATGCTCTGGGAACCCGCATTTAACCGGGGATAAATGACGGCTCCTTGACCTCTTTCATGCAGACCGCCCCTTCCGGGCATCCCACAGCGCACTGCCCGCACCCCATGCATTTTTCCAGATCAACCATGGCATGATCCCCTTCCGGGAGATTGATGGCATTGAAGTAGCATCGGTCCACGCAGGTTCCGCAGGCCGTGCACAGCGCCCCATCCACCCGGGCCTGATACCTGCTGGGATCACACAGGGAGACATCTTCTGAAATCATCATGGAAAAGGACTGACAGCAGCAACCACAGCAATTGCAGATAAAATGACCTGCATCAGAGGTGTTCATTGCCACGTGGACCAGGCCTGCCTCGGCACACTCCCGGATGATCCGACGGGCTTCCTCTTTATCAATTTCCCGCCCGGATCCCCTCTCCAAGGCATACGCCGCACTCCGGCCAATCTGGAGGCAGACCTCAATGGGGGCATCACACTTCTGCATGGTCAGGCGACAGGTGCACTTGGTGACGGCAAGCTGTTTGGCGTTATCTACGATCCCCATCAGGTTTTCAGAGGTCAGTATGGTGTGTTCAACCGGAGAAAGGGCCTCATTGACGGGGATCACCCGGGTATACGGCTTGGGCAGAAACCCTGCGAGCTGAGGTGCAAGGACGGGCCACTCGGTTTCCATATAGGCTTGCCAGTACCCGAGGAACTCCTGCGTTGCTTCGGGCCAGACAATGCTTGCATCGTGGAACTGGGCAATGTGCATGGGAGCACGCCAGCTTACTGGCTGGCCGGGCTTCTTTTTCTTAAAGGCAAGCCCTTTGCGAAACATATCGTTCAGGTCGTTTTCAATCGCCTCTTCCGGGCGACCCGTTTTCATCGCAAGGTCAGCCACGGTGCCCGGAAGGGCCACCAGGAGATCGGCCTGGACGTCAGTAATCATGCTCTTTAAAATGTGTGGGATATATACGGAATCCGGGTGAAGCATGTTGGCGGCAAAGCGTTGATACGATGTTGTTTCGGTCATGTGCTATGCTCCTTTTTTGGTTTCTCCCCACCCACTTTCTGGGGGGTGCTCATCATACCAGCAAACAGCAACATATTGAACATCCGACAAAAAATTCTGAGAGATATCCGGGCCTTTGTCACGGTTTTTTGATGGGGGCGCCGAACAGAACCGTGGTTCCGAACTCAATAATAGTGCCGAAGATCGGATTGATACAAAGAATGGAGACAATGACAATCCACGAGAACCCGAGCATGGCATCGGCATAGGCGAAAATCGCTCCCACAACCGCCCCCATAAGGGCACCGTGTCGACTCCAGGTCAGTGTGGTGATGCTCGATATGCCAACGGCAAACCCGATCATGGCCCTGTTGAGAAGGATAAAGCCCAAATTCGATGCCCCCAAGGGAAGACCATAAAGGTATTTCCCCATGAGAAAGCAGGCAATCCCGCAAAGAACCCCCATAAAAACAGCAATCTTCAATCGTCTTGCATCAAACATGTCCTTCTCCTGATTTTTTAGCCCGGATATTTCATGAGAAAACAACTACTCCAAAAGAAACTTTCATAATTTCATACAGCTACAATAAAAATATCAGCTCTTTTTAAAATGTAAATCAGCGTTTGCTGTTTGATTTTCTCACCCTTCGGGCGAGCCGGGTTAGGTAAAGGTTCAACACTGAAGCCCGCAAGTCACGGTTTCCATCATCAAGGTTGGCATCGAGAGATGCCATGTGTTTCCCGAGCCTTTTAGCAGCCTCTGTGACCATCGACTCCTCACCGGAGAGACCCCTCGCCCGACCAAGAGATCGGGGTTGACGAATGAGCAAAGCAAGGTATGAGCCAAAAAGGGAAAAGCCAGCATTAAGGATCAGGAGAGGCCTCTCTCAAGTTTTGGGGAACGGGCAACCGGCGACATAACGTCAGAGGACAGGCCACCCCGACGAGATATCGCCCCAAAAACGCCCCTGGTTCTATCAGCCCATGCGGCATCCAAGCCCTGATTCCATGCCACGTCTGCACTCCAACATGATTTTCTTCTACAGAGATAAAAACCTTGCAAAGGGCCCACCGGAACCCTCAGCTCTTCCTTCTTTGTAACCACCTGTTATGGATTGACGTTAAGGTATCACAGGGGCTAAGCTGGTGCGTCAACATCCTATCAACAAAAAACGAGACCTTTACGGACGCAGGCAAACACCACCCTGTGACACATAAAACCCACCCACAACAAAGGATGGACACATTGGGCTTGATCAAGAAGATACTGGGCATTTGCGACACACGCTTACCGGCAGACCCCGAGGCATGGACACGGACCGGCTCCCTGCTGACCCTGGACCTGTCAAAGCTTCCCGAACTGCAGGAGCACGGAGGGGCCATTCGACTGGAGGGCAAGGGCCTTGACAAAAGGATCTTTGTAATCCGCGGAGAAGGGGATACCTACCACGCCATGGAGAACAAATGCACCCACATGGGGCGGCGGCTGGACCCCGGGAGCAAGCCGGGAACCGTGACGTGTTGCAGTGTTTCAGGCTCGACCTTCGATTGCTCCGGCACCCCGGTGGCAGGGGCCGCCAAACGCCCGGTTCATCATTTTGCCGTCGAAACCAGGGACCATGTCCTGGTGATTGACATGGCCTCATAAGCTGGGTCACTGTCCCCGCAGGGGTCTGCAAGAAGCCGGGAGGCAATCAGCACCTCCCGGCTTCTTATTGTACCGGGCATCCCTCCATCGGTTCGGTGACACCCCGACCTACCCCAGCCCAACAACGGTCCGCCCTTTGTGGCGACCGGCCAGCATGTCGGCTATCCTTGCGCTCAGCTGGTCCAACCGGATTTCACTGGCCACCTCGTCCATGGTGTCGAGCTTCCAGTCCGAGGCCAGTTTTTTCCAGATGTTTTGGCGGCGCACCATGGGGCAGTTCTGGGAATCGATACCCACCAGGGATACCCCGCGCAGGATAAAGGGATACACCGTAAGGTCCAGATTCGCCCCGGCAGCGTTGCCACAGCTTGTGACCACCCCGGTGGGTGCTGTGGCCTTAACGGCCGATGCCAGGATATCGCCCCCCACGGTGTCAATGCACCCGGCCCACCGTGCCTTCAGCATGGGGCGCCCCGAAGTATCCGCAGCCTCGGCCACGGAGAGCACTGTCTCTACCCCCAGGGACTTCAGATACGGGGTTTCGTCCGTTTTGCCCGTAACCCCGGCGATGCGGTACCCCAGTTTGTTCAAGATTGCCACGGCAACGCTGCCCACGCCCCCAGAGGCTCCGGTCACAAGCACCTCGCCCCTGTCCGGGGTCACCCCGCCTGCCACAAGGGAATCCACGGACATGGCCGCGGTGAAGCCTGCGGTGCCGTAGGCCATGCTCTCTTTCAGGGAGAGCCCCTCAGGCAGCGGCACCACCCATCCTGCAGGCACACGGATGTACTCACCAAAGCCCCCCGATGTATTCATCCCGAGGTCATAACTTGTCACGATCACCTTGTCCCCGGTCTTGAAACGCGCATCCGAACTCCGGTACACCTCCCCTGCCGCGTCAATGCCCGGGGTATGGGGATAAGCCTTTGTCACCCCCCGGTTCCCCGTGGCGGACAGCGCATCCTTGTAGTTTAACGAGGAGTAGTAGACCCGCACCACAACCTCCCCTTCGGGCAGATCGTCGATGCTCCTGGCCTCAATGGTGCCCTTGCATGACCCGTCTGCCATCTCCCGAACCACCAACGCATTGAATGTTCTCATCATGTTTTCTCCTTTCATGAGAGACCGACCGGTCTCCCCTTTTGATTAACAAAAAAAGTAGTAACTATTCAGCTTATGCCTCCGGCGGCCTTGCCAGGGGCCAAACACTTAAAAAATTTGACACTTCCACCAGTAGAAGCAGACAACTTATCAAAAATATGAACGGTTCATCATACTGAGCGAGACGCACTGAAACGGAGCGCCGCACTCCTGTGCGGCTTTTTGGTCCGTTGTTCCCCATGCCGCACCGGAGTGCGGCGCTCCAGGGGTCAAGGGGGACTCAATGGTAATGAAAACAAGCTAATGGAACGATGCAAAAGGCCAAAAAACCTGATATTGGCGCCTTAAGGCGCAGAAACAGACCGCTTTGAGCGGTTATTATACAAACCTCCCGTTCGACGGAGAGGTGATGTCTTTGCCTGTTTGCATCAGGAACGTTTTTTGCGGAGCTTTTTTTCAAAAAAGCGACCCGCCGGAGGCAAGCCCAAAAATCCTTTGCCCACCGGAATAAACTCAAGGCCTGAGGCTTGTAAGATACCCCATCAGCGACTGGATGGTGGCCTCCAGATTGGCCTTGGACTTATCCGAAGTATACATCACACAGGCCCCCAAAAGCCCTGAGACCAGCATCTCCGTCACGGCACCGGTATCGACAGAGGCGTTCAGCCCTCCTTTGCCCTGGGCCTCATCCAGGAGCCCTTTCACCATGGCCTTTAGCCTTTCAAACCCCTTGTTCACTTCGGCCGCCAGGTCGGCCCGCTGATCATTGAGCTCCACGGCAAAGGTCACGAAGATGCACCCGCCCGGAAGATCGTCGGACGTCAAGTACCGATACTGGTAGTTGTCAAAGAGACGGACCACCTTGCCCACCGGGTCGTCCAGTTCATCCAGACCGTCCAGGTTCTTGTCCCGCCAGATGCTCCGGGCCTCACTCAGGGCCGCGTAAAAGAGCTGGTCCTTGCTTTTAAAATGGTTGTAGAGCCCCCCCTTGGATGCCCCGGCCGCTGCCATGACATCGGAGATGGAGGTGTTCATAAAGCCCTTTGTGGAAAACAAACGCAGGGATTCGGTAATAATCTTGTCTTTAAGTGCCATGCTGTTTCCTGTTCAACAATCCATAGGACAGACCGGTCGGTCTCTCGGCAATACTACGCATTCTCCGAGACCTTGTCAAAAACAAAAAAACCACAGCATCCCCCATGCTGTGGTTTTTGTATGTTCCGAGACAGGATGGGCGGCCCGGGCTCCCGGGCCCGACGCCACTCACCCTTCAGACAGAACAAGAACACCGCCTGTTTCCCTGCGAACGATCCCAAGGCCCCCCGATGTCGATCAAATCTCACACTTGAGGCCGATATCGTACTTTTCGTCGTCCCCGGATCCGATTTTGTGACACCATGCCACCGTGCATTTATTGGTGGAAGGAAAGTTCACCGTTTTGATGAACACCTCGGTTCCGGGCTCCATGGGCGTGTCGGACTCAAAGCACATGCCGTCTTCACTGAAGTTGCACATCATGGCATCATGGTAGTGATCGGCAGACCCATCGGTAAATACAACCTGGGTATCAAACTCATTGCGTTCTTCGTGTCGTTTCTCCTTTGATTCGTTCATGGTCTCCCCCTTTCCCCAAACGAGGGTAAAGCAATCATGCCCTTTCAATGGGGCGGCACCCTATGTCCCCGCCCCCGGGCCCGGAAACGTCGCGGGCCGGAAAAGGGCCAGCCCTGCCAGTGATCATTGGATCTCTGCCGCAGCCATGATCTCCGGCACAAGCTCTTCCTTACCGATCGCCATGATGTGGACACCGTCACACACCTTTTCGTCACGGATCTGCCTGATCATGCGACCGGCAATCTCTATTCCCTTTTTAAGCGCCCCGCCCTTGGAGGCTGATGCCATTTCATCAACCAGCTCCGGCGGGACGTACACCCCTGCAATGTTGGCATTCATAAACCGGGCCATGGGAGCCGATGTCAGCAGGATGATCCCTGCCAGCACTTTCACCGGGAACTGCCTTGCGTAGCCCATAAACGAGGTAAACTTCTCCATGTCGAACACCGCCTGGGTCTGGATGAATTCCGCCCCCGCCTCAATTTTCTTCTCAAACTTTATCAACTGGGGCTCAAGGGGATTCGCCTCAGGCGTCACAATGGCACCGGCGCAAAAGGAGATGCCGCCTTCCAGTTCGCTTCCCCCTAAGTCTTTCCCGTTTTCCAGCATCCTCACCGCCATGACAAGCTGGCTCGAATCAAGATCAAACACCCCCTTGGCTTCCTTGTGGTCGCCCAGCATCACCGAATCGCCGGTGAGGCAGAGGACGTTGTTGATGCCCCTGCTGTGCGCGAACAACAGATCGGCCTGGAGCGCAAGGCGGTTGCGGTCCCGGCACGTCATCTGCAGGATCGGCTCCCCTCCCATCTCCTTGACGAGCAGGGCCGCGCCCAGGGACGGAAAGCGCATCACCGAACTCTGGTGATCGGTGAGGTTCATGGCATCCACCTTATCCTTCAAGAGCTCCACATGGTGAGCCATCGCCTCCAGGTTTGTCCCCTTGGGAGGTGCCACCTCGCAGGTAACGACAAATTTTCCCGAATCGAGTGCTTGCTTAAATAAGGATGCCATATCGCGTCTTTCCCCATTGAAATGTTACGGGTTCGCAAATGTTCCATGGGCTCGTTTCTCGCCCATTGCACATTCGCTTACGGGCTTCGCCCGTGGCAGACTGTAAAAAGTTGGTCAGCCGTAACGACTCAGTTCAATAAAGCCTGCCGGAGGCAGTCCGGTTAAAGCTGATAATCAATGAGTTACGATAACGAATCATAGCCATTCAAGGCTTATCGCATCGCTCGTACAAACCACCAGCATATGCTTCAGGCGAAGGCCGTTACGATTTGGCCCGAGGAACGAGGGACAAATCGCAACGGCAATCAGCTTTCGAGGTGGCTCACCTCGCCGCCGGAGGCATGCTTTTTTCCAGATAGAAGGCTTTTTTTGTTTTTTCTCTGAGCCCTCAACCTTACTCAAAAGGCAGCCTGGATTTGCCGGGGGACGGCTCTCCGAGGCAATTCCTGGGTTGTTGCAGCTTTCGCATCAGATCGAGCTTTCCGAGCTCTTTCAGCCGGTTGTAGATGAGGGTCCAGGCGCAGGCCTTTTCCTTGTCGATCTCGCATTTCCCGTTATCGGTCCCGCCGCAGGGACCATTTACCAGCCCCTTGTGGCAGGCCGTCACCGGGCAGATCCCCCCAGTCTCGCCGATGATGCAGGTCCCGCACTGGGTGCAGATTTCGTTGTATTCGCCGGGGGCCGTCTCTTTCCCCACAAAGAGGGTATCCAGCGCCGGGACCACCATGGCCTTGAGCTGCCTTGCGATGGTCTGGACCCCGAAGGCACAGGACATGATAAGGAGGGCATCGGCCTGGGAGATGCTGTTGCCGTGGTCGGCAAGAATCTCCCCTGTCAGGTGATCACAGGCCACGGGCACCACCGTATGGCCGGTGATCAGTTTGCCTGCGCCGGACAACCGCTCTTTCATGGCACGGACCTCGGGCTCGCCGCCGGTGCGGGTAAGGGTCGTGCAGGTGCCGCAGCCGATGATAAAGACCCTGGCACACCCGTCCAGAAGCCGGTCAATCTCCTCTTCCGTTTTTTGTCGTGTAATGGCCCGGATCATATTATTTCTTCTCCTTTTCAAGGTCGCACCGGAGGCATCTTACGGCCTCTCGAATGGCCTCCTCTTCCGTAAACCCCATCTCCACTTCACGGAAATCCCTGATGCGGTCGCACGGATCCTCTTGCTTGGTGCAGACCCTCGGTGTGTCGCCCTCTTTCTCGCTTTCAAGGGCCAGCCCGGCATCCACCGCCATGTCCGTTTTTTCATCTGCTATCTTGATGCGCCCTTTGAGCCCTTTGAGGTACCTTTCGATGGCGATGGCGGCCCTGCGCCCCGATGCCACGGCCCGGATCACAAAGGTGGGGCCTGAGGTGAAATCCCCCCCGGCAAACACCCCGGGGATATTGGTGGAGAGGCTGTTCTCATCCACCACAAGGCTTCCCCAGAGTTCCCGTTCAAGTTGGCTGTCCTCTGAGATAAAAGAGGTGTCCGGGGCCTGGCCGATGGAAATAACCACATGGTCCGCATCGATGACCTGACGGTCCGACTCATCGCTTTTCGGGTTAAAGCGCCCCTCTTCATCAAACACCGAAACACAGCGGACAAACTCGATCCCTGTCACCTTTTCGTTGTCGTGGATGATCCGTTTGGGCTCCCACCTCGGGTTGATCACAACCCCCTCTTCCAGGGCTTCGGCCACCTCCTTTTCCCAAGCAGGCATCATGTCCCTGTCTTCCATGCAGAAGAGGTGAACATCGGCGGCCCCGGTCCTCAGGGCCGTCCTGGCAACATCCACGGCAACATTCCCGCCGCCGATGACCACGGTCTTCCCGTCAAAGCCCCTTACCTTTCCCTGCCGCACATCACACAGGTACCCGAGGCCGTAATGGAGCCCGGAAAGCCCCCTCTCCTCGCCCGGGATTCCCATGCGCTTGCTTGTCTGGGCACCGGCGGCGATGAACACGGCGTCATACCCTTCGCCCATCAAATCATCCACGGTGTGCCGTGAGTCCACCGGCGTGTTGTACCGGATCTCCACACCGCAGGCTTCGATGTAGCGGACTTCCGCGTCGATGACTTCAGGCGGCAGCCTGAACTCCGGCAACGCGATGCTGAGCATCCCCCCGGCCTTTGGCTGGGCTTCAAAGACTGTGACCCCGTATCCGGCCTTTCGGAGAAAGTAGGCGCAGGAGAGGCCGGACGGCCCAGCCCCCACCACGGCGACTTTTTGCGCCTGAGTAAGGGGAAAGGGGCTTTCCGGAAGCCCGATGTTCTTAAAATACCAGTCCGAGGCAAACCGTTTGAGGGAGCGGATCGCCACGGGCTCGTCGAGCTCTCCCCGCCTGCACTTGTATTCGCAGGGATGGATGCACACCCTGCCGCACACCGCCGGGAAGGGGTTCCGCTCCCGAATGATATCCACGGCCTTTTGGTACTCCCCTTTGGCGATGGCGGCCACGTAGTTCGGCACGTCGATGCCTGCTGGGCAGGCGTGCTGGCACGGGGAGATCACGATCTCGTCGCAGGTGGCCCCGGCGCAGCGGTGCTCCAGGATGTGGTCCCTGTACTCCGCCTCAAAGTACTTCAGGGTGGAGAGGGCCGGTTTTGCGCAGGCCTGCCCCAGGCCGCACAGGGAGGTTTCCGTTACGGTGGCGCCGATCTCCCGGATGGTGTCAAGGTCCCGGAGCTGTCCCTTTTTCTGGGTGATCCGCGTCAGTATGTTGAGGAGCTGGGTGGTTCCCAGGCGGCAGGGAGCGCACTTCCCGCACGACTCGGACTGGGTGAACCCGAGGAAGAACCGCGCGATTTCCACCATGCAGTTGTTCTCGTCCATCACCACCATGCCGCCGGACCCCATGATGGCGCCCAGCCGTGAAATCGTCTCGTAATCGATGGGCGTGTTCATAAGCTGCGCCGGGATGCATCCCCCTGCCGGGCCGCCCATCTGGACCGCCTTGAATGCTCTCCCCTTGGGAATCCCGCCGCCGATGCCGAAGACGATGTCGTGGATGCTGGTGCCGAAGGGGACCTCCACCAGCCCGGTGTTGTTGACCTTCCCGGCCAGGGAGAAAATTTTGGTGCCCCCGCTTTGTTTCGTGCCCACTTCGGTGTACCAGGCCGCCCCGTTGTTGATGATCAACGGGACGTTGGCCAGGGTCTCCACGTTGTTGATGTTGGACGGTTTCCTGTCCAGCCCCTCCTGGGCCGGGAACGGAGGCCTGGGGTTGGGCATTCCCCGCCTCCCCTCGATGGAGGCCATAAGGGCGGTCTCTTCCCCGCACACAAAGGCTCCGGCCCCCTTCTTCAGTGAGAGGTCAAAACAAAAACCTGTTCCGAGGATATTTTCCCCGAGAAGCCCCAAGGCCTCCAGCTGACGGATGGCAATGGAGAGGTGCTCCACGGCAATGGGGTACTCTTCCCTTACATAGATCACCCCGTGCTCGGCCCCCATGGCATAGGCACCGATCATGAGACCCTCGATGACGGAGTGCGGATCCCCCTCAAGCATGGCCCTGTCCATGAAGGCCCCGGGGTCGCCCTCGTCCGCGTTGCAGATGACGTACTTGGGCGAGCCCGTGGCTTTTCTGGTATACGCCCACTTAAGGCCCGTGGCGTAACCGGCCCCGCCACGCCCCTTAAGCCTGGCTGCCGTCACCTCGTCGATGACCTCCTCGGGGGACATGGTGCCCAGCACCTTGGCCAGGGCACGATACCCACCGGAGGCGATATAGTGCTCCACCTTTGTCGGATCGATCTTCCCGCAGTTTGCCAGGACGCGACGTACCTGCTTTTTGTAAAAAGGAATCCTGTCCTTGTAGAATATCGGCTGGTTCGTGGTGATGTCCCTGTAGGCCAGCCTGTCCACCAGCCTGTTGGCCTTGATCGTCTCCGAAACGATATCAGAGGCGTCTTCGGGTGCGACCTCCTGGTACTGGATCCCCATGGGCTCGATGGCAACCACAGGCGCCTTGGCGCAAAACCCGTGGCAGCCTGTGGAGCGAACCTCCACACGCCCCGAAAGGCCCTGCCTCTCCACCTCGTCCCCGATGGACGCGAGCACCTCTTTAGCCCCATATGCCCTGCACCCTGTCATGCAGACCAACACGGTGGTTTTCTCATCACCACTGCCCACACGGAGCGTGTTCCTGAGCCATTCAAGCTGCCCTATGGAAAGGAGTTTATTCATATGACGTCCACTCCATGTTGCCTCCGGCGGGCAGGGGCTAAGCCCCTGCACCCCAGGCTCGCACATGCTCTGAGCCCTCGTTCCTCGGGCCCTTCACATGTGCTGACGGGCTGCGCCCGTGGTTCAACAGCACGGCAGGTTATCCCAGCCTAACTGTGTCGATTCTCGATCGGTGGCTTCTTCACCGGCATCGTAACCAACTATTTTTACCGAACAATCACGATTCCTCTTCCTTGCTTTCGGTAAAGTGCGCTAAAACAGATTCGATCTTCCTGGGGGACAGCCTGCCCATGTACTCCTTGTTCACCATCATGGTCGGGGCGAGAAAACAGGCCCCGAGACAGGCGACGGTTTCAAGGGAATATTTGTAATCAGGGCTTGTCTCCCCTTCATCGAGGCCGAGTTCCTTTTTCATGATGGCCAGGATGCTCCGGCTCCCCTTGACATGGCACGCGGTGCCGCGACAGACCTTGAAGACATGCTTGCCCTTGGGTTTCAGACTCAGACCGGCATAAAATTCTATCACCCCCTGCACCTCACTGGGATAAAGCTTCAACGCCGAGGCGATGGGAGCAATGGCCTCCGGCGGAATGTAACCCAGGGCCTCCTGCACCTCCTGCAGAAGCGGGATGAGCCCCCACTTTTCCCCCCGGTGCTTCTCGATAATCGCCAATAGCTTTTTCCAGTCGATCTCCTGCGGTTTCATCAGCATCCTCCATGGGTTGCCTTGCCTTCTGGTAAGTCGTGAATGGTGAATAGTGAGTAGATAACAAAAAGCATTCTTTGTTCGACAAGTCGCTGTGGATTGCCAACTTTCACGGCCCTGCTTCTCGCAGAATAAAACGGCTGGAGCGAAGCGACTCCATCACTATTCACTACTGTCTATTCACCACTCACTGATCGTTCGATATTCACCCGACACGTCAGCCACCCCTGCATGCCCTCTTTACCCGGATGCGAAAGGGGAAAAAGATTCATGACGTCGTTGCCGAAAAAGCTCCTGGGGATAAGCACCACGCCCTTGGCCATGTCCGACGCGATAACAACGCGTCTTTCTATGGTTCCATGGCGGGATTCAATCCGCACCGGGTCTCCCTCCCGAAGGCCGAGCATCCCGGCATCCGCTTCGGAAATTTCCATGGCCCCGCCCTCTCCTGCCGTCCTGATCCGTTCCGAGTGAGATGTCCGTGTTCCGCTGCCTGCGTGAAGCCTTCGGGATCCTGCAACCATCATGAAGGGATAAGCCGGATCGTCCGTGCCTTCCGCACATGCGATGGGCTGAAAAGAGATCCTGGCACCGTCCCCATGGTTCTCTGCGGGGCTCCGGTCACGTGTCCACGATGGGATTATGCGTTTGATCTCGGCCCGAACCGCCTCCAACCCCAGGTCATCTCCACGGTATCCCAGCCCTTTTGCAACCAGGCCCAGGATATCGAGATCGGCCTTGGCTTCCCCCGGAGGAGGCACCGCAGGGGTAAAGGCCTGAGTTCTTCCTTCCATATTTGTGAACGATCCGGTTTTTTCAGCTGGGGCTGCTCCGGGAAGCACCACATCCGCGATGTTCACGGTTTCGGTTTCAAGGATATCCTGCACCACCACAAGCTCGAGGTTTTCAAGGGCCGCCTTCACCCTCTGCTGCTGGGGCATGGCCCGAAGGGGGTTCTCCCCCATGATGTAGAGCGCCTTTAAGTCGCCCTTTTCAGCGGCCTCAATCATGCCGCCCATGCACAGCCCCGCGTCAGGAGAAAAATCCGTGCCCATCGCCCATGCACCCAACAAGTTGTTCTCCCGTGTTGAGAACCATACCCCCGCAGGCGAGCGTCCCGGGTCTCCTGAGACAAGGGCAAGATTGACCAGGGCATTCAGCGCCGAGCCCCCGTCGTCGGCCTCCAACACCTCGCACCCGGCAACCAACACAACCCGGCGGCCTGCGATGATTCCTGCGGCCTCCTTGAGCACTTCAACGCCCACGCCTGCTGTGCGGCACATCGTTTCGATGTCAAGGCGGCTAACGTCCCGTTCGAAATCACCCAAATTATCGGTCAACCCGGCGATGCCGTCTCGATGGGTGTTGCTGTGGCTGAGCACCAGGGCGGAGAGGGCATGCATCACCTGCCCCAGATGCCCGCTACCGGGTAATGGCCTCAGCCAGCGTGTCGAAAGGGATGTAAAATCCGAGGCCAGGCTGTCCATCACGATGAGCGGGACCCCATTTCGTGCGGCCCTTTTCACGTGGTAACTCGCAACCGGGACGGTTTCCCCCTGATCGGCCCCGGCCATGACGATGACGTCAGCCTTTCCAATATCGGAAAGCCGGGTAGCCCCAAAGATGCCACGGGTTTTCCTGAAAAAATCAGCCAACCGGTTTCGCCCGCAGAGAACGCCCCCGTTGTCGATGTTGTGTGTTCCGAGCATCCCCCTTGCCATTTTCTGGAAAAGGTAATTCTCCTCATTCGTGCATTTTGTGGAGCCGAAAAAACCGATGGACGAAGCACCGTGCTTGTCCCTGATCTCAAGGAGCTTTTCAGATACTGCAGACACAGCCTCAGCCCATGGGACGGAAGCCTGTTCTCCGGCCTTCCGCAACCTTGGGCAACGAAGCCGGTGCGTTGAGTTCAGGTAGTCATGGGCAAAGTGCCCCCTGACGCACAGGGTGACGCCGTTGACGCTTTCTTGGGAACGGGCAGGACCCGCCTCCACAACCCTGCTGCCGAAAACACCCAGGGAAAGGGAACAGCCCACGCCGCAATACCCACAGATCGTTTCATGCTCGCGCTCCGGGGTCCCGGAAAACGCGCTCTTTTTCTGGGACAGGGCCCCGGTGGGGCACAGGGAAACGCAGGTCCCGCAGAATGTGCAGGACGACTCGGTTAACGGGTGATCATGGAGCGTTGCCGGACGTGAATCAAATCCACGCAAGCTGTAGTCGATGGTGCCCTGGGCAACGAGTTCCTTGCAGCCCCTGATGCACCGTCCGCACAGGATGCACTTGGAGAGGTCCCGAACGATAAAGGGGTTCGACTGGTCCAGTTCATTGACATGGGGCATGGGATACAGCTCGGGCTCCCCTACCCCGAGCTCGGCCGCAACCCGTCGGAGCTGGCACCTGTTGCCCTTGCTGCAGACCACACAGGATTCCGGGTGCTCGGCTATCATCAGCCGCACGATATTGCGCCTGTGTCGCAAAACGCCCTTTGTGTCAGTCAATACGCTCATCCCGTCCGAGACCGGGGTGACGCACGAGGCCAGCAGCCTTCCGCTGTACTCATCCTCAACAAGGCACATGCGGCAGGCCCCGTGGGGTTTCAATTCCGGGTGATAACAAAGCCTCGGAATATAGATCCCCGCCAAGTCCGCAGCCCCGAGAACGGATGTCCCGGCCGGGCAACCGACTTTCTTTCCGTTTATTGAGATCACCGTAGATTCCAAAAGCCACTCCCCTTTGTTTCCTGCTTGTCGCGGCAGCGAACAGGTAAACAGACAAAAGGTTGAGCCCTTATGGGGACCGATCTCAGGGGCTGCGGGGTCATTGAAGGCCTGTACCAGAACGTCAAAGCTGACATGGGTGAGAGTGTGGATGAAGAGAGTGGGTCATACGAAAGAGGTAAAACAGAGAAGATCAATCCAAACCGATCGGCAACGTCATGGCCGGTTTTTGGGCACCCTGGTTACGGCACTTGTACCTGCCGTTGTTTCGATGGCGTGGGTACCTGGCCCAACCGGGTCTCTGGATTCGAAATAGAGTCCGTCTTCGCTGAAATTGTGCATCATGGCGATGTGGTGCGTTGTGGCGTGGCCTGACGTGCGGGTAACGGGAATATTCAATGCATCCCACGACGTATGTCTCATGTCACTGAACGTTGCCATGAGCGCCTCCTCCCCCTTGCGAGGCATAACCGGTCCGGCAATGGGTCGGGGTGGGGCCGGACGGTCAAACAGCTTACACAACAAAAAACTAATTTCTAAACTATCAATACTATTTTTATGCCCATTATATCATCCGCCACAAAAGATTCCATACCTATTGCATCGATTTATCATGAAATTAATGCATTTTGATTTCGACAAACCTAATATCAGTAATATCGCCACAGATCACAATATTTGCTTCAACACTAATACCAAGTGGCCGTCAGTCCCGTATCGAAGCTTTGACGTCACGCACCATGCCGGGCCGGTATGGAATATGAAGGAACTGTCCGGCCCGGCAACGTCGCCAACACGCATCCCACACGAGTCACATTCCTTCCAAATATCAAACCATTACAGACACCATCCATGGGACAGCCTCCCTGGTTGCCCCTCCCCTTCACATCCGTCAAAACAACCCCGGTCTTTTTTTGCTTGTGTTTTGCATATGCAAAATGGTATTTGCGCTTGCCTTTTTGATGAAACCAGGCCCACGCCATGCCTGAAGGTGATGGAGAGATCAACGTCGTTCCGGCGTTGCCGACACCGGAAACCGTGGATCTTGCAAAGCCCAAGCATGTGATAAATAAGCTGGTTTCTTCGCCGATTTGATCTATACAGTTTTGGTCCCCTGAATTATATTTAAAGCCTCACATTCCATCATGTTGGGCGGGTAGTACGGTTTAAGAAATATAATATATCAGCGGCCCCGCTTACCGCCCATCTTCCGGCGTGTTGATGCGGGCCGAATGCTTTGTGTGTGCCGCCCTTACGGGCCCTTGAGAAAACCGACAGCATGAAGGATTCGACATTGTTCGGTAAAGACAAACTTGAACGCTGGACCATTGAGGATTCAGCCGATGTGTACGGCATCCGAAACTGGGGAAGCGGGTACTTCGATATTTCTGAAGACGGTCAGGTGGAGGTGATCCCCGATCCCAATGCCCCTGACAAAAAAATCCGGGTTCTGGACGTCATCTCCGGCATCCGTGCACGGGGCCGGGAAATGCCGGTTCTCCTGCGCATCGAAAACATACTTGATTCCCAGATCGCCCATCTTCACACAAGCTTCCAAAAAGCCATTGACGATTTCCGTTACCAGGGGGCATTCCGGGGCGTTTACCCCATCAAGGTGAACCAGCAGATGGAGGTGGTGGAGGAGGTGACCCAATTCGGGCGCCAGTACCACCACGGGCTGGAGGCAGGCTCCAAGGCGGAGCTCATTGCGGCCCTCTCCTTTCTCACCGATCCCGAGGCCTGCCTGATCTGCAACGGCTACAAGGACGAAGAGTTTGTGGACCTGGCCCTCTGGGCCACCAAAATGGGCCTGAACTGTTTCCTTGTGGTGGAGATGCCCGAAGAGCTGGAGCTCATCATGCGCCGCGCCGAGGCCCTGGACACCCGGCCCAATCTCGGGGTGCGCATCAAGCTGGCCAGCCGCGCAGGGGGGCACTGGACCGAATCCGGTGGAGACCGAAGCATCTTCGGCCTCAACACCACCCAGGTGGTGGCGCTGGTGGACCGCCTCAAAGAGACGGAGATGCTCGATTGCCTGAAACTCCTCCACTACCACCTGGGCTCCCAGATTCCCAACATCCGGGACATTCGAAGCGCCGTGCTGGAGGCGTGCCGTATCTACGCCGGTCTCTCCGAAGAGGGCGCGGCCATGGGGTACCTCGACTTGGGGGGCGGGCTGGCCGTGGATTACGACGGGTCCCATACCAATTTTGCGAGCTCGCGTAACTACAGCATCGACGAATACTGCGCCGACATCATCGAAACCGTCATGGGGGTGATGGACGACCAGGAGCTGGCTCACCCCACCATCGTCACCGAATCCGGGCGCGCCACCGTGGCCTACTACTCCATGCTGCTCTTCAATATCCTCGATGTGGGGCGCCTGGAACCGCAGCCCTTCCTCGACGAAGTGAGTGAAGAGACCCCCGATGTGATTATAAGCCTCATGGAGGTGCTCCAGGGGCTGACCCTCAAAAACATCCAGGAGTGCTTCAACGACGCCATCTACTATCGCGATGAGGTGCGCCAGCGGTTCAAGCACGGAGAGCTCAACCTGCGGGAACGCTCCATGGCCGAGAATATCTTCTGGCATATCATCCATACCATTGCCCGGAAGGTCAAACACCTGAAGCGCGTGCCCAAGGAGCTTGAAGGCATCGAAGAAGCCCTTGCCGACATCTACTACGCCAACTTCAGCGTGTTTCAAAGCCTGCCGGATGCCTGGGCCATCGGTCATTTGTTCCCCACCATGCCCATGCACCGGCTCAACGAAATGCCCACACGGCACGGGGTCATTGCGGACATCACCTGCGACTGCGACGGCAAGCTCGACCGGTTCATCGATCCCCACGGCGTAAGGAACACCCTGCCCCTGCATGAGCTGAGGGAAAACGAAGAGTACTACCTCGGCGTCTTTCTGGTGGGGGCCTATCAAGAGACCCTGGGGGACCTCCACAACCTCTTCGGAGACACCAACGTGGTGAGCATCAGAATGCAGCCCGACGGCACCGTGGATTACGTCAAGGAGGTCTCCGGGGACTCCGTGGCCGATGTCCTTGAATACGTGGAATACAACCCCCGCGGCATGCTCAACCGTTTTCGCAGAACCGCGGAAGCGGCCATCCGCAACGGACAGATCACCGTCGAAGAACGATACCGGATTATGCAGGCCTACGAAAACGGCCTGCAAGGGTACACATACTTCGAACGGTAAGAAACAACGCGTTACCCGTTTTACCCCTTACAAAATAAAGGAGAAACACCATGAGCCGTGTACTGATTGTCGGAGCCGGCGGCGTCGGCCAGGTGGTTGCCCACAAATGCGCCCAGGTTCCCGAAGTATTTTCTGAGATCATGCTGGCAAGCCGCACCAAAGAAAAGTGCGACAGGATTGCCGCCCAGCTTCCCCGTCCCATCCAAACCGCAAAACTCGATGCGGACAACGTGGCCGAAACCATTGCCCTGATTAAAGAGTTCAAGCCAGATCTCCTGCTCAACGTGGCCCTGCCCTACCAGGACCTGCACCTCATGGATGCCTGCCTGGAGACCGGGGTACACTACATGGACACCGCCAACTACGAGCCCCTTGACGAAGCAAAATTCGAGTACAAGTGGCAATGGGCCTATCAGGACCGGTTCAAGGAGAAGGGGCTCATGGCCCTTATGGGAAGCGGGTTCGACCCCGGCGTGACCAACGTCTTCTGCGCCCATGCCGCCAAGCACCACTTCGATGAAATTCACGAGCTGGACATCATCGACTGCAACGCCGGCGACCACGGCCAGGCGTTTGCAACCAACTTCAACCCGGAGATCAATATCCGGGAGATTACCCAGCGAGGACGGTACTGGGAACGCGGCGAATGGGTGGAGACCGATCCCCTCTCCTGGTCCATGACCTACGACTTTCCCGAAGGCATCGGGCCGAAGAAGTGCTACCTCCTCTACCACGAAGAACTGGAGTCTTTGGTGCTGCACCTGAAGGGACTCAAGCGCGCCCGGTTCTGGATGACCTTCTCCGACCAGTACCTCACCCACCTGAAGGTGCTGGAAAACATCGGCATGACCCGCATCGACGAGATCGATTACAACGGCCAGAAGATCGCCCCCATCCAGTTCCTCAAGGCGGTGCTGCCCGACCCGGGAAGCCTGGGCCCCCTGACCAAGGGCCGCACCTGCATCGGCTGCCTCATGAAGGGCGTCAAAGACGGCAAAGAGAAGACTGTCTACGTCTACAACATCTGCGACCATGAAGCCTGCTACAAAGAGGTGGGCTCCCAGGCCGTGAGCTACACCACCGGCGTGCCTGCCATGATCGGTGCCATGATGATGCTCACCGGCAAATGGATGGAAGCCGGCGTCAAGCACATGGAGCAATTCGATCCCGATCCTTTCATGGACGCCCTGAACCGTCACGGACTCCCCTGGAAGGAAGTGGTGAAGTGATCGATTTCGATGCTGCGGCCGTCACCACCCCGTGTTTTGTGGTGGACGAACGGTTGATCGCCGAAAATCTTAAGGTCCTTGCCCGGGTGAAGCAGGAGACCGGCTGCCGGATCCTGCTCGCCCTGAAGGGGTACGCCATGTCCAGCACCTTTCCCCTGATCCGGAAGGTGCTGGACGGCACCTGTGCCAGCTCCGTCAACGAGGCCGTCCTGGGCCACGAGCTGTTCGGGGGCGAGGTGCATGCCTTTGCAGCTGCCTTTAGCGCAAAGGACGTTGAGACACTCATGCCGATCTGCGATCACCTTGTCTTCAACTCCTTTTCCCAGTGGGAACGGTTCCGAAAGACAGTGGCTGCCCATCCGAGACCGGTGAGCTGCGGCATGCGGGTCAACCCGGAAAAAAGCATGGGGGCCACCCCCATCTACGACCCCTGCGCGCCGGGTTCGCGCTTAGGGGTCCGGCGGGAAGCCTTTCGAGAGGACCTGCTTCACGGCATCGAGGGCCTTCATTTCCACGCCCTCTGCGAGCAGGACAGCACCGACCTGAAAGAGGTCCTCGAAGCCTTTGAAACAACTTTCGGTAAGTTCCTCCCGCAGATGACATGGGTAAACTTCGGCGGCGGGCACCATATCACCCGAAAAGACTACGATGTGGGCCTGCTCATTCGCCTGATCAACGACTTTCAGGCCCGGCACCCCCACCTCACCATCTACCTGGAGCCGGGGGAAGCCATTGCCTTGAATGCCGGCTTCCTCGTTTCCGAGGTGCTGGACATTACCCGGGCGTCGGACATGGCAATCGCCATCCTGGACACCTCCGCGTCCTGCCACATGCCCGATGTCCTGGAGATGCCCTACCGCCCCTTTATCATCGGCAGCGGAAAAAAAGATGAAAAGGCACACACCTACCGCCTGGGCGGCCTCACCTGCCTGGCAGGCGATATCATCGGGGAATACAGCTTTGATGGGCCCCTCAAGGTGGGAGACCGCCTTGTCTTCACCGACATGGCCATCTACTCCATGGTGAAAACCAACACCTTCAACGGCATCGGGTTGCCTTCCATCTACCGCATCGATGGCACGGGCACCCTTCACCTGGAGCGAACCTTCGGCTATGACGATTTTGTCAACAGGCTGGCTTAGTGAGTCAATCCATGCACGACAACTACCCCCGGTTCCTTGAAGAGGAGCTGGACGAAATAACACCGGACGAAGCCCTGTTTCATGTCATCCCGGTGCCGTTGGAGCAGACAGTGAGCTACGGCGGAGGAACGGGAAAAGGGCCTTCGGCCATTTTGCGGGCCTCAAGCCAACTGGAACTGTATGACGGGGTATCCAACCCCAGTGAACATGGGATCTGGACGGCACCTCCCGTGGAGACGGAAGGCCCCCTCAGTGAAGTGGTTGGACGCATCAAAGGAGTGGTGGAACGCTCTTTTGCGTTGGGGAAACTCCCCGTCCTGCTGGGAGGAGAGCATACCGTAACCGTGGGGGCCCTTGAGGCGTGCCGGGCGGCATTCGGAGAGATCGGCATTGTCCAGATAGACGCCCATGCCGACCTTCGGGACACCTACGAGGGGACGCCTTACAGCCACGCCTGCGTCATGCGACGGGCCTGCGACATGGGTCATACCGTGTTCCAGGCGGGCATCCGAAGCATCTCCCTACCCGAGGTGGCTTTCAGGAAAAGCCATCCCGTCCATCACCTGGACGCACGGGACATCGCCAAACACGGCATCCCCGAGCAGATGCTCCCCGACGGGTTCCCGGAGCGCATCTGGCTCACCATCGACGTGGACGGGCTCGACGCCTCCGTCATGCCGGCCACAGGCACCCCGGAACCCGGGGGGATCACCTGGTACCAGTGCCACGAGATCATCGAAAAGGCCGTATCAGGCCGCAGGGTGGCTGGCTTTGATGTGGTGGAACTGGCCCCGGTCAAGGGGCTTCATTTCCCCGATTTTACGGCCGCGAGACTCGTTTACGACACCATGGGATTCGTCAGCCGAAGTGCAACAAAAGAATCGCTTTAACAAGAAAAAACAGCCTTGCATTAACCGGGCCAACGATTGATAATTCCATTGAATCTTCAATTTATTAGCACGGCTCATTTTTTTATTGCCAGCGTCAAAAAGGTAGTGTAATTCAGCTCAGCTTTTCACATCTTCATCACAGAGCCATCGTCAACTTTACCTAAAACATGTGGAGACCTGCCGGTGAAAATCGCCGTCATTTACAACAGGGAGTCCCAGAAAGTCATCAACCTTTTTGGCGTCTCCAACCGGGAGAAGTACGGCCTCGCGGCCATTCAACGTATTGTCAACGCACTGAAGCGTAACGGCCATCAAGTTGTCGCCCTCGAAGGGGACAAAGACCTTATCGACAATCTGGAAGAGTTTATGCCCCGGGCCCTCAAGGGGGAGCGACCGGGCATGGCCTTTAACCTCTCCTACGGAATCCAGGGACAGGCCCGCTACACCCATGTACCCGGTATCCTGGAGATGGTGGGCGTACCTTACGTGGGCTCGGGGCCCCTTGCCCACTCCCTGGCGCTGGACAAGGTGGTGGCCAAAATGATCTTTGTGCAAAACGGCCTTCCCACCCCGAAATTTGCCGTGCTCAAAGGGCCGGGGTTTGCCATGCCCGACCTTGATTTTCCCATCATCGTCAAGCCCAAAAACGAGGCGGTCTCCTTCGGTATCAAAATCGTCAATACCGAAGAGGAACTCAGGGACGCGGCCCAGGCCATCTTTGATGAATTCGGCCAGGATGTCCTTGCCGAAAGCTATATCGAAGGGCGGGAGATAAACGTTGGACTGCTCGGAAACGGTGCCCAGGTGGAAGCGTTCCGACCGGCTGAGCTGGTCTTTCCAACCCAAGGTCCCAAGATCTACACCATGGAGGACAAAAAACAGCAGTCCGGCCGAAAAATCGACGTGGTGTGCCCTGCCCCCATTGATGACGCCACGGAACAGAAAGCCATTGCCATCGCCAAAGGGGCCTTTGAAGCCCTGGGGTGTTACGACTGCGCCCGTGTGGACATGCGCATGGATGCAGAGGGGAACCTGTATATCCTGGAAATAAACTCGTTGCCGAGCCTTGGAGAACACGGCTCTTATGTGGCGGCAGCAGAAGCCATGGGCATGAGCTTTCCCGTCCTGACCAATCGGTTGGTGGAAGTGGCGTCGGCCCGTTACTTCGGTACGCCCCACCCTCCCCAGTTGACCAAGCGTATCAAAGACCCTGCCGAAGGCATCTTCGCTTACCTTACCGAACGACGGGACCAGCTGGAAAAACGTGTGGAAAGCTGGACGGATGTGTCCTCACGCAGTGATGACGCGGTGGGCATCCGCGTGGCTGCCGACCGGCTTGATGAAACCCTGACCGATATCGGCCTGCGCCAGGTCCGTGAATTCACAGACCACCGCGATGTCTGGACCTGGGAGGGTTCTCGGGGAACCCATGGGGGCACCGTGCTCATTACGCACCTTGATGTCCCGGTCAACCCGGGCCTTGGGGCAGAACGCTTTCGCAGGGACCCGGAATGGCTGTACGGTGAAGGGATCGGGACATCAAGGGCACCCCTTGCTCAGCTTGAGTTCTCCTTACGGGCCCTCAAACACGTCCGGAAACTTGCCAGGTCCCGTATCGGCGTCATCTGTTACACCGATGAAGGCAGAGACTGCGAAGAGAGCGCCGAGATCATCTCCAAGGCCTGTGCAGGAGCTTCCCGTGCCATCCTTCTCAATCCCGGAATTTCGGGGGACTGCGTCATCCACTCCAGGCGCGGGCAGAGACGATACCGCCTTGTGGTGGAAGGAAAATCCCTTCGTCTTGGAGAGGCAACACGATCTCCCGAGGTTATGCGCGTCCTTTACAAAAAGCTTGATGCGGCCACGGCTTTGTCCAACCGCAGAAACCGCATCGGGATCTCGGCAGTTGACATCAAAACAGAGGCATTTCCCCGGCGCCTGCCCCACCGGGTCCAGGTCGTGCTCCAGGTATCCTACCCCACCATCGGGGATGCCGAAGAGACGGAGCGAAAATTAAAGGCCCTTTTTAAAGGCAGCGGCGTGAAGTGGAATCTGCTGCGGCTCTCAGACCGACCGCCCATGGTCTCGGACCAGCTCAACACAGCCCTGTACAACGACGTAAAAATGACGGCCGATGCCTGGGATATCCCGCTGGCCACGGATTCTTCCCTGTGGCCATCGGCTGCAGGCCTCGTTTTGCCCCCCACGCCGGTACTCTGCGGCATGGGACCCGTGGCGCGGAGTCTTCACACCAGCCAGGAATCGGTCTCCCGAATCAGCCTGGTTCAGCGTTCACTGCTTTTGGCCCAGTTTCTACTCAACATCACGGAGACCTCATGATTCAGCAGCACACACGCCGATTTCTGGATACAGACCTGGTGGACCCCAGCGACAAGCGAATTCACTATCCACAGCGTGTCGGGGTTTCGGCAAAAGGAATGGTGGCATCCCAGCACCACCTGGCCACCGAAGCCGGCCGCACCATGCTTGCGGCCGGGGGCAACGCCGTGGATGCTGCCGTGGCTGTCGCCTTTGCCTTAGGGGTTGTAGAGCCCGCCGCCTCAGGTCTGGGTGGACAGACCATGCTCACCCTGCATCTCACGGAGACCGAACGCACCTTTTGCCTGGACGGAGGCAGCCGAGCTCCCAACCGAACACCTCCGGGGGAGCTTGAGCGAGCCGAGCAGCTTCGCGGACATCGTGCCACCACGGTACCCAGCACCCCGGCCGTGCTTTTTCACGCGCTAAAGCATTACGGAACCAAAAGCCTTGACGAGGTACTTGCTCCATCCATTGAACTGGCAGAAAAAGGGTATCGAATCTCTCCGCTCCAACACCACCTGACACGCCGAGAGCTCAAACACCTGAAATCCCACAGCGCGGCCCCCTTTTTCCTGAAAGGGGGCAAAACACCGTACCCCATCGGGGCCATCTTTCAACAGCCCGCTTTGGCCGGAACCCTGAAACATTTAGCCAAAGAGGGTATCGAAGACTTCTACCAGGGAGAGATCGCCCGGCTCATTTGCGATGACATGGAATCGAACAACGGGCTGTTGAGGGACGACGACCTGGCCCAGATCCCCTGGCCCGTGGAACGTCAGCCCCTGGTTACCCCGTTCGGAGATGCCGAGGTCTTCACCTTCGGCCCCCCGGGAGCAGGACGCACCCTCATCGAGGCCATCAATCTCCTGGAGCACTTTCCCGAGCTTCCTGAAATCATCGACACACCGAGGGGGGTACTCCTGCTGGCTCATATCATCCGAAAGGCCAACATAGACCGATCGGACCGCCCTGCAGACCCCACTCTTTTCGCCCAGGAGCTGGAACTCGACGAAGATATCACCCACAAGGACTATGCGGCTCGAGCGGCCAAGCGCATCCACCGCCGCATCAAATCCTCGGGAGAGACCACCCATCTCTCCACCATCGATGCCCATGGCAACATGGTGGCACTTACCCAATCCATCGAACGGGTTTACGGCTCCTTTTCCGCCTCGCCAAAGTTAGGCTTTCTCTACAACAACTACATGAGCGCCTTTGAATACCGAGACATCACCCACCCCTACTACCTGAGGCCCAACGCCGTGCCATGGGCTTCTGTTGCTCCCACCATCCTGTTGAAAAACGGGGAACCCTGGCTTTCCATCGGTTCACCGGGTTCGGAGCGCATCGTCTCGGCCGTACTCCAGGTCCTTCTTCGCCTTTTCCGGGGAGACACGCCTTACACGGCCGTGGAAGCACCCCGCATGCACGTATCCATCAAAGGCAAAGTCTCACTGGAAGGCACCCGCATGCGAAGCGATATCGGGCCAATGCTCTCCCGACATGGATTCGATATTCAAGTCCGGGATCCCTACTCCTTTTTCCTGGGATGCGTTCAGCTGGTGATGTCTGAGGATGGTACATTTCTTGGTGTTGCAGACCCAAGGCGTGACGGTTCCGCCCAAGGCCCGGATTAGAAACGATTCTATGCGCTTTTCAACTCATTACCTGAGATATCGCTGGGGATAATGGACTGCGGTGTTCAGAAAAAATCAGGAGCGTTACCATGAAACGCCTTCCCATCGCTCTTTCGCTGCCCCATGGAGGCCTTGACGTCCCTGCGGAGGTCCGTCACCTGTGCCGGCTTTCCCCAAAGGAAATTCAGCAGGACGGAGATGAAGGGGCCCGGGATATTGCTCTACCCCTCCGGCCCTTTATGGCATCATATACGGAGACGCACATCGCTCGGGCCTTTGTGGACCTTAACAGAAAAGAAAAGGATATCTCGCGCGACGGCGTTGTCAAAACCCATACCTGCTGGGATATCCCCATTTATTCGGAGCCGCTTCCTCCGCGCCTTATCAAAGAGCTCATTCGGAGGTACCACAGGCCCTATCACGCATCTCTCAGTGAACTTGCCAATACACCGGCCATCGCCCTGGGTCTCGACCTCCACACCATGGCAGAACACGCGCCACCCATTGCATCGGATCCCGGCTCCAGACGCCCGCGCATCTGTCTCGGGAACAACAACCACTCGGCCGCTCCACGCCCTTGGGTTGAATCCATGGCTGAAATCGCAGCGCGCCATATTGACCCCGACGTAACCATCAACACGCCATTTTCCGGTGGCTGGATTACCCAATGCCACGGCCGGGAAATGCCCTGGATTCAGCTTGAAATATCACGGGAGCCGTGGATACCCCACACGGAAAAAGGAGAAGCTGTCTTAGAGATGTTGCAACGATTTATTGAAATCACTCGCTTTTAATCACAAGTATTGTCCCGCTCGCTCTCCCGCCATCCACTGTCGCCCGTTCCCATCTTTGACAAGACAGCCTCAATGTTGAGGTAATCGACACGACACACCAAGGTCAAAGGACCATGTGAACCGACTGTGCGGGTGTCGCACGCGGTCTCAAAAACAATAAAAAGGGGTTACGACCGAATAGTCGTAACCCCTTTTTATTGTTTGGTACCGAAGAGGAGACTTGAACTCCTACGCCTTGCGGCACCATATCCTAAGCCCCGAATTTTCATCACACCAAGCCACAACAAACATCATAAAATCAAAATATTAGACGTGGCGACCCTCTATTCTCTTTAGTTTTGTGATACGTCATGATTACAAAATGACAAAATGCGCATGTACGGTCGTTTTCAGACAAAGCCATTTTAGAAAAATCGTTTGACAAACAAGACGACCGGTCGTATGATACATTCCATGGCACAAAAAAAACAACATAACGATAAAAGAGAAAGAATTCTTCAGCAGGGCATCGAACTTCTGTCGGAGCATGGATATCACGGGACTGGCCTTAAGGTAATACTCGACGCTGTTAAGGTACCGAAAGGTTCATTTTATAATTACTTCAAAAGCAAAGAGCAATTTACCGTCGAGGTTATCCGGGCATATAACAATGCTATGATGGAGCAGTTTGATCTTTATGTCGAAGAAAGTGACGGGGATGAATTGGAAATAATCAAGACCATGTATCTCCATGTTTTGGACAGTGCAGATGAGCAACAGTGCCTCAAAGGATGTCTTATTGGCGATCTTTCAGCAGAAATAGGCGGGCAGAGTAAACTCTGCGAGACTGCATTAAAATATGCTTTCAAGGCATGGCAGGACAGAATGACCGGATTGATACAAAAGGGTCAGGATTCTGGTAGCATTCGAAATGACCTCACTGCTGAGCAACTATCTATGTTGTTTTTAAATCAGTGGGAAGGGGCGTTGTTACGAATGAAAGTGGAGGGTGACACCGCATCTGCCCGAAACGCCCTTGATCACATGTTAGACGTTCTTTTTAAGAATAATTAATGCCCCATTTCCAATTCAGAAATAAAAACGTTGCAAGCACCGGGTCAACCAAGGGGTTGCAAGGAGGCGCACTCCAAGGGCGCTTGTTTCACGGCGTACCTGTCGTACACTACACAAGCAACACCACAGGTTGATTCAGGGCTTATTGAATTGCTAAAAAAATTTATTGATGGAAACGAACTGTTGATAGATTTTTTTTAGCCCAAGAACCAAGACGACCGGTCTACTATAACATCGAGGTTAAGGAGAAAATGATATGAAAAATAATTTTCGAGGCCGTGACGAGGCCGTTCTTTAGATGAGGGCTTATGCCTTTCATGAATTTCGCCAATCACTAAGCAAACAGTACAAAATAAATAAACAAGGAATGAAAATGAAAACAAAATCAACATTTGAAAAAACTAGTGTAGGTGGCATTGAAGTGAAAAACAGGATTTTTCGATCAGCCACTCATGAAGGGACCGCAAAAAACGGGCAGGTCAGTGACCTGTTGTTAGATACGTATCGTAATCTTGCTAAAGGTCATGTAGGGCTGATCATCACGGGGTACCATGTTTTTTCAGAAACCGACCACCACAGTAAAGGAACGGTGGCCTTGAATGAGGCCTCACTGCCAGGATTACAAAAATTAACCGAAACCGTTCATCAACATGGATCTAAAATCGTTACTCAAATCAACCATTCAGGTTCTCAACTATTATCTCCGCCAAAGGGGCAGGTCTATGGTCCCTCAGAGGTAACTGATCCTGTCAGTGGTATTACCCCTCTGTCATTTACGAAACAACAGATAGGAGAGTTTATAACAGAATTTAGCAACGCCGCTTTAATAGCTAAAAAATCTGGATTTGACGGTGTGCAGATTCATGGAGCCCATGGGTATCTCCTCAGCAAATTTTTAAGTCCGGCTTTTAATAAAAGAACAGATGACTATGGTGGTTCACCTGTTAAAAATGCCCGTATTCTTGTCGAAATATTAAACGAAATTAAAGCAAAATGCGGAAAAGACTACCCTGTTTGGGTCAAGCTGAATTGTTCAGACTTTCATCCAACAGATGAAGGGTTAAAAGGAGAGGATTTTCTTTTAATTGTAAACGAATTAGCAACAAATGGAATCGATGCCATTGAGGTAAGCGGCGGTACCCTGACTGGTAAATATGCACCAAGCCGATCAAAAAAACATACAGCCTATCATCTCGAATATGCGAAAAAAGTGGCCAACAACGTATCTGTTCCGGTTATTCTTGTCGGTGGGCTCAGAAATATTGATACTATTGATCGTATTCTTTCAGAAACAAACATAGCGGCAATATCCATGTCACGCCCCCTGATTCGTGAACCGAAACTTGTCGAAAGGTGGATGGCAGGCGACAGGCAGGATGCTACATGTATAGCCTGTAATGGGTGCTATAACCCAAACGGCACAATTTGCTTTTTTGAATTAGGAAAGGAAAAAAAGCAGCACAAAAAGAAACGATGAAGTTCCTAAAGTCACTTGAAAATAAATCATAATCTCAGAAAGGAGGAAGCCATGGAAACTATTCGCAACACGATGAACTCATTCGTAAAAGATCACTGGTCACCGGCCCAAAAGGAAAAAGCTGAAACTGTCCTTTCATTCGTACAACACCTGATGAATGATCACAATTTTGAACTCATTGAACAGCAGTATTCAAATGCCACTTACATCCAGCATAATCGAAGCATGGAAGATGGCATTGAGGGAGTGGTTAATTCTGTCAGCACCCTTGCAAAGCGATTTCCGGACTTTTCCTATGAAGTAAAAAACATTTTTGTCGACGGTGACTATGTCATTCTGCATTCGCATGCAACGGTAAACAAAAAACATCGGGGAAATGATCGAAAAGGGTTCAATATTATTGATACCTGGCTTGTTAAAGACGGAAAGTTAACGGAGCACTGGGATGCGGTTCAGCCTCTCGATAGTTTTATGCGTTTGTATTACTGGATCACAGGTGGTGCAGTGCTTAACACAAATGGGGTTTTCTAACCAGTTATTCCATTTGCCCTGTGGTCTGAAGATAGAATCCATAAATTTCAAAATCTACTGTTAGCTAAGCCTGGCATGCATTACATGGCATTGGTCAGTAGAGATATACATCTATATTTTAAGAGGAAATAATTATGTGGAAAATCACCATTCTATCATTTTTTATTGTGGGTTGCGTCGCCTTTTCAACCGATATTCACGCACAATCAGAAAAATTAGTTATAAATTTTGAATCCCTGCAGAAAGAAAGCTGGTCAGAAAAAGAAACGGAAAACGCAAAACTGATTACGGATTTTGTACAAAACCTAATGAACGATCACAACTTTGACTATGTTTTGGAGAAATATAACGACGATTCATATATTCAGCACAATAGAAATCTCCCTGATAGTATCACTGGCTTGGTGGGATTTCTGCAAAAATTTGTTCAGGATTATCCAGATTACACGTATGACGTAAAACATATCTACGTGGATGGAGATTATGTAATCTTTCACTCACATGCAACGCTAAAAGAAAAGGACCGAGGAAATGACCGGAAAGGGATGAACATCATAGATACGTGGCGGCTTAAAAACGGAAGAATTGTAGAACACTGGGACTCGATTCAACCACTTGATACATCCATGCGATTCTATAATTTGCTAAAAGGCGGTAAAATCAGAAATGCCAATGGGGTATTTTAAGTGTGTAAAAACTATCACCCCCAAAATGCTCATTCAAGACAACTATGGAGGAGCTGTTTGTAGCTTCATCGTTCACCTTAACAAAGCCACTGTCATGAACTCTGCCTTGTAGAGCAGGCCTCAGGACAGTGAAATTTAAGAAAATGAAGAAAACGGCCGATAACGACAAGGTCTCCTATGAGGCCTTGCGCCCGTTTCTGAATCTCTCAAAAATGCTCCCGAAATAATCAAGGAACACAGGAACCGGATCATCACTGCCAAGGAGTTTAAACCCCTCATGGACGCAGCGCACTTTCAACACCCTTATTGATAGCGAGATGCAAGTGGATACAGGCCGTAACCTGTTTCCTGTTCCCCCGAGACTGTCAAATAAACTGTGTATCTGGCGTTTAAATCAAAGAGGGACTCTCCCCTCAAATACAATCGAAAAATAGTTGAGAGCAGCAGCCCAGTCCCTGATGGGGCGCGACCACTTCTCAGAAGCCTTTAATATCGCCAGATACAAAACCTTTCGCACTGAATCCTCTGTTGGAAAAGCTGCCCGTTTCTTTGTAATTTTCTTCAATGATGCGTTCAAAGATTCGATAGCATTTGTCGTATAAATGACTTTACGTATCGGTTCTGGGTAACGGAAGAACGGCGCTATATTTTCCCATTTAGAACGCCATATTTGGCCGATAATTGGGAACCTTTCTCCCCACTCTTGCTCAAATTGATCCAAAGCTCTCAAACCAGCTTCTTCTGTGGGTGCAGTGTAGATTTCCTTTAAACTCTTTACGACGTTCTTTCGCTCTTTCCAACCAACGTATCTCAAAGAATTACGCACCATATGAACGATACAGAGCTGGACTTCCGTCTGAGGAAAGACGTTCCCAATGGCTTCAGGAAAGCCCTTTAAGCCGTCAACACAAGCGACCAAAATATCTTTTACCCCTCGGCTTTGAAGCTCAGTGAGGATGCCAAGCCAAAATTTTGCACCCTCAGCCTCTCCAATCCAGAGGCCAAGAAGCTCTTTGTTACCTTCAAGGTTTACACCCAATGCCAGATAAACAGCTCGATTTTCAACATGGCTGCCTTTACGAATTTTTAGATATATTGCATCCAGGTAAACGATGGGGTAGACCGTATCCAACGGACGAGACTGCCACTGGCGAACATCATCTATGACGCTGTCGGTCACATTGCTGATCAGTGTCGGGGATACTTCAACACTATAGAGATCTTTGAGATGGCCCTGGATCTCTCTCACTGTCATTCCGCGAGCATATAGTGCAATGACCTTGTCATCAAACCCTGGAAGCCTTTTTTGGCGCTTTCTGACTAACTGAGGTTCGAAATCACCATCTCGATCCCTGGGAACCTCAATATCAAGTGAACCTCGATTCGTTACAATTGTCTTTTTTGTATTGCCATTACGGACGTTTGTCGAGCGACTCTTTTGGCGTTCATTCTTCTGGTAGCCGAGATGATCGGTCAGCTCGCCTTCCAAGGCGCGTTCCACAAGGCGTTTGGTTAAATCCTCAAGAAGTCCATCTTTATTAAATAGTTCTTTAGGGTCTTCATCTTTGAGCAGCTCATCTAAAAGTGCATCTATACGACTCTGCTTTTTGGCCATGGTGACATTCTCCTTTCAGGAGGTTAATACCACAGCCAGATACACAGATAAATTTACACTCTCGTTCCCCCTTATCATGGATACATTGTCGTTCCGAACGCCATTGTACCGATTGGCAGATTATTACTCATCTCAGGATCTCTACTGTCTTCTGGGGACACCGATGAACCCCAACGATCTTCAAGATCATAATTTGGGCCGAGTCCTGGACAAACTTCATGCAACAGGGACCCAGCGCTTCGTCACGGCGGTTTCTCATATCGCTATCAACGCTTTTGAGCTGGATACCAGGTCTCTTCATTTCGACACGACCTCCGTCAGTGTGTATGGTGATGAATATTCGGAAGAGGCTTTGCCGCTTATCACCCATGACTACAGCAAAGATCACAGACCGGACTTGAAGCAGCTTATGATCTCGCTTCTTTGCAGCGACCGAAACATACCCGTGGGAGACGGGAGTGCCCGTGATAATAAGCTCAATAACGAAACTCTTAACCAGATCTCAACGCACCTGGCTAAACATGGAATTGGAACCGGTGCTTCAGTTTATGTGGCAGACTTGGCCATGCTCGATCGTAATATCCTCGAACTTGCCGGCGACAATATCAAGTTCATCACTCGTCTTCCTGCCCGATACAACGAGTGTGACCTGGCCATACGAGGAGCGACGGAAAGAGGTGAGGATGCTTGGCTCCATATCGGCAAGCCCTCCCAAGATCAGACGACCAATAGTCCAGCGGCTTTATCGGTACCAGGAAGCAGCGGTAACTCTCTATGGCGCCGAATACAGGGCTTTGGTGGTCCATTTTTCCGCCCACGACAAACGACGACATAAGAAAATCGATCATCAACTCACAAAAGATCGGGAAAGTCTTGAAAAACAGAGCTGCGAAGCTTGATCAATCGGGTTCCATTGCAGGGAGGACGCCCAAGATGCTGCTGAAAAGTTTGCCGCGGCTCGTTCGGCTCTCCATGATATCAGGGTATCTATAGAGGATGACCCCAAGTACGGCAAGGGACGTCCGCCAAAAGGAAAAGAGCAATGAGTGCCCCCATGCTAAACAGCATCTGGGCCACGGGCTATTACATCGGCATGCGGAGAAATGAGATTGTATACCTGGCTTGGCGCCAGATATGCCTGAAGCGTCGGGAGATTACCATTGATGCTGACATCACGAAAGATGATGAAGCTCGCGTTGTTCCCATCCCCTCCCCTCTTCTGGAAATCCTCCTTGATATCCCCCGGAACCTACACACAGATTGCATCTTTCTTTACAAGTTTCTCCCTGTAAAAAACATCCGCGTATCACTGCAAAAGGCCTGCAAGCTCACAGACATCCCCTACGGTAGAAAATCAAAAGACGGAATCACCTTCCACGACCTTCGCCACACATTTGTGACCAATATGCGCCGAGCTGGTGTTGATGAGACAGTTATCATGAAGATAACCGGGCATTCCACCAGGGAAATGTTTGACCGTTATAATTTTGTATCGGACACAGAGGCCTCCGATGCCATGGAAAAATTCAGGCTCTTTTTAGCCCAGGAAACGGCACCTGACACAGCATCAAAATAGGGGGGGGGACAAAATGTACGTGTGACACAGAAACGACACAGCAAAACGAAAAAAGGGCTATGGCACGCTGTATGCTTAGCGCCATAACCCTTTCTTTTTATTAATGGTACCGAAGAGGAGACTTGAACTCCTACGCCTTGCGGCACTAGATCCTAAGTCTAGCGTGTCTACCAATTCCACCACTTCGGCATGTTGTTAATTTATACAGGACCTCATTTCCATTTGCAACGACCAATGAGGGTCTGAAAAACCACGTTTTTATACAGTCCCAGCAGCATGCTGTCAACCCGTTTTTTACCCTTTCACGTCATTCCTTACCAAGGTGGGCCAATCCCTGAAAAGTGCGCCAGTCTTGAATTTCACGTTGACCCCTCCCCCATTTTACGGTAGTGTATAAACAGGTGTGACTGATGGTGGCAGCCATACGGTCCCCTGCAAGCCGTTCAGCGAGGGTCTACTGCCATAGCTCACCTCCGAACGGCTTGGCCTTAAAAGCAAAGCGGAATGCATGAAACATGCATTCCGCTTTTTTTATGGAATCACCGGGAGGTCACCCGGCACCCGTATAAGCAGTTGATCTGTTTACCCACACGCCTTCTGCCTGTCATCCCCTCCGTAGGCATAGCCCCCGTAATAAGCGCCATAACCATAATAGTAGTAACCGCCGTTTTTCTTCCCTGCCCCGTTAATCACCAGGCCCTTTACGTCAGCCCCCACATGCTCCATGGCCTTGAGACCGCGGTCCAGCATGTCGTAGGTGGTCTTACCGGCGCGTACCACCACCACCGTGGTATCCACAAGGCGGCTCAGGATCAGGCTGTCCGAAACAGGCATGACGGGAGGCGAGTCAATCACCACCATATCGTAGACCTTCGACATTGAGTCCAGAAAGGCCTTGAGACGCTCAGAGCTGAGGAGTTCCGAAGGCAAGGGCGGGACCGGTCCGGCCAGGGCCGCATGGAGGTTCTCGACACCTGTCTTCACAACAACGGATTCATCGCTGTTGCCGCTCAGGTAGGTGCTGAGGCCCACTTCGCTGGTAAGACCCAGCAGATTTCCAAGGTTGGGCTTCCTCAGGTCCCCATCGATAATCAGCACCTTTTTCCCGCTGTTGGCAAGGGCCGTAGCCAGGTTCACGGCGGTGGTGGTCTTTCCGTCCGCCGGGGCCATACTGGTAAAGAGAATCCTCTGGGGCGGGGTGTCTTTACTCGTGAGCATCAGGGCCACCCTCAGGGACTTGTAGCTCTCTGAAACACTGGACAAAGGAGCCTCTTTCAGAACCGTCTCGATGCGCCCTTCCTTGGCATCCATTTGAGACACCACGCTGAGCACAGGCAACTCAAAACGCTCTTCAACTTCCTCAACAGACTTAACGGTGTTGTCCAGGTACTCCACAAAAAAGGCGAGCCCGACGCCGCCGAACAGCCCGAGCAGCACTCCGAGCAGGAGGTTCCGGGCACGATGCGTATCCACCGGCTCCACAGGGGGGACAGCCGCTTCCACGGTCCAGACACTGACTGTCTGAACCTCTTCAGAAAGGGTCTGCTCTTTGATTTTAGCGATAAGGGCGTTGTACAGGTGGCGATAGGTCTCCACATCCCGTTTGAGAATCTTGTACTGCACATATTTCTCACTCAGGGTGATGGCCTCGCTCTTGGCAGCCAGAAGCTGTGCCTTGAGGTTTTTCACATTTTCACGGGCCATCTCATAGTTGTTCTGGATGGACCGGATCACCCGCTTGGTTTCTGTGGCGAGCTTGTCTTGAAGGAGGGCAAGCTCATTGGTGCTGCGGATCATCACCGGATGGCGTCGCCCGTACTTTTTGGAATGCTCCAGGATGGTCTGTTCTGCTTTGACCAGATCACGGCGGATATCCTGAATGGCCTCATCATCCGATACAGCCGGAACGGTAAGGGCCTCCTCGGTTGTGACAGTACGCAGTCTCTCGCTAATGGCCCGAAGCTCTTCTTTGCGGGTCTCCTCCACGGTCATTTTTGCGGAGAGTTCGTTAACACGCTGGGGCCCGATGTTGATGTTGTTTTCGATGGCCACGATGTCCTGTTGGCGCATGTAGGCGTTCAGGGCCTTTTCCGCGGCTTCAAGTTGCTTTCGTTGCTCTTCGGCCTTCTTACTCATCCACTCCACGGTATACCCGGTGGCTTTCATACGCATTTCAAGGAGCTCATCCATGTAGGCACGGGTAAAGGCGTTCACCACCATGGATGCAATAACCGGGTTGTCGAACTCATAGCTGATGTTGACGATCTTGCTGTCTTTGGTAGGCTTGATCTTCAGCTCTTCGATCAAGGCGTTGGCGATGATATCCTCATTGGTGATGGATGCCCCTTCCAGCCCCTCGTCCTGCTCTTCCGTGGCGGAAAATGATTTCATCACGTCCCTGCCCCACGAAACGGCGTCTTCCCACAACGAGCCCTTTTCTTCATCGGTTTCCAGAAACCAGGAACCATAGCGCGTGGCAAGCCCCAACCTCTCCACCACCTTGACGGCAACAGGCTTGCTTCGAATGATCTGAAACTGGGTTTCAAGGAACTGGGGATCCCAGCGTACATAGCCCTGGGACTCAATGATGGGTGAAGAGCTTTCGTTTTTTTCGATCAGGAGCCGGGTCGTGGCTTCCCAGGTGGGTTCCAGATTGGAGGTAAACACCCCGATGATCGTCAGGACCAGGGTTAGAACAAAAAAAGTCAGGACAGTCAGCCGCCGCTTTTGAATCACCCGCCAGTAATCGCGTAAGTGGATCTCTCTTTCTTCCATATCAGAAAAAACTCTCCTGTATCACAATGATATCCCCGGGAATAACTTTGTCACCCATATCAACGTCTTCAATTATCTTCTTTTCTCCGTCAACCCGCCGGATCACCTGGGCTGTTTTTTTATACGCCCTGCGCGTAAACCCCGAGGCCATGGTAACAAGAACCATGATGGAGGTGTCCTCATCAATCTCGTAACGCCCAGGCTCATTGACCTGGCCCAGAATATTTGCCTTTCGGCTGCGATACTCATCAATGAAAACATTGATTTGAGGATTCACGAGATACTCTTCATCCACGTACAGCCGCATCAGGTGCTCGGAAATCTCTTCCCCGGTCAGTCCGCTCACCTTTACGCTTCCGATAAAGGGCATCTTGATGGTGCCGTCGGCACTCACCCTCACATTCATGCTCAGATCTTCGTGCTCATACACCTTGATAGACAACAAATCCCCTTTACCGACCCGGAAATTCTGTGCAGAAGCCGTGCAAAGAGGACTCAAGAACAAGACGAAAATCAAAAGTACTGCTGTATTTCTCATAAGACCCTTCGATAGTAAAAATGTCATTAACCTGCAAAGGGCAAAGGCTAAGGGGAAAACCAAACCAGGCGGCACCGACAGGTAAGGTCTTGACCGACCCGACCGACGCCGCATCCCTTTGTTCCCCTCAGCCCTGCAGTCCCCTTACATCGAAGCCGTTATGGTAAGCATCACGCTGTTTTCAGTATAATCGCTCTGGGCGCTCGTATCCTGACCAGAGGCATCCCGATCGGTATACATATAAGCCAGGCTTCCGAAAATCCGATTATTAAACTGATATTTAACGGACGGCGAGATCTTATAGGTGCTATCGTCCCTGTCGATCTTCTTGTATTCCTCTTCCATGGCCGCAAGGTAGAGAGTTGAACTGATGCGTGAAGTCAGACTGTAGGTGCCGGACACGCTGAACACGCTTTCCGTAACAAAGCGGCTTGTGGTGGTTTCCTGATTTCCCCTTTTCGCGTTGGCGCTCAGATCGATACGATCACTTAAATCGTAGCTGATGAAGGCTTCGAGGCCGAGGGTATCGTCTGTTTCGTCAAGCTCGTCAAGGTCCTTCTCCACGTAGCCGATCTTGCCCATGGCATTGATGCGGTCGCTGGCATCATATTTAACCCCTGCAAACACCTTGAATTCCGTACTGTCCACATTGGCCGTATCGTAGTCGATATCCGTGTGGGACATTTCACCGAAAATGGTTGTCTTGGGCCGGATATCAAACAGAACAAACCCTGATACGCTTATGTCTTTACGATCCTTTTCCGGAGCGTCCGAGTTGTAGTTCACATCGTAGTAACCGAGATCCACACGCGCCTTCAGTTTGTCAGTGATGGCATAGGAGGTGGTGAGGGCCAACAGGTTGTTGTTAAACTCGGCGCTGTCCGTCTCTTCCTCAACATCATCCCGAGAGTCCTGGTACTGGTCCATCAATTCAAAGGAGAGACCTCCGGCAAGGTTCAGGGCCGCGTAGGCATCCAGTTTATGGTAGATAAAATCCCGATCGTCTATATCCAGATAGTTTTCAAAGGTGGGAGCATACCTGAAAAAGCCCTGGTACCTGCCCATCTCTTCGTTCTGAAAGCGGGTCTGGGCCATGCCGCCCGGTACGGAGCTGGAAGCGGCAATGTTGATCACCTCAGCATCGGCTCCGGGAAGGGCCAGCCAGACCCCTGGGGTGATGTAGCTGATCAGGTCATCTTCTTCATCATCATTGGTGGCAAACACGTTGTCCGTGTACTCCCCGGAAAAGGAGAGAAAGGGATGAATCGTATCCGACTCAAGCCCGAACATATCCTGGGAGAAAAGATCACACCACCCTGAAGTGGTCATTAGCAGAAACACCACAATCCCAAATCCGCACCCTATCCACGTCGTTCGTTTCACTTTTTCACCTATGTTTTATGGTAAAGGCTGAGAACCGGCCTTTAAAAAACCGTTTCCGCAATATACAAGACGGTAAGCAGTGCGCCCCTGGCCATATGCCTTTTTCCTGTGACGCTTCAGAACAAGGGAACTTAGAGACCAACGGGAACCCATGCTCCCGAAAAAAAACTTCTGATCGTCCTCCCCGCCATCTGCTCCTTGCATCAGTTGGGACTGGCATCCTCAGAAGGCGGATCATCAATGGCAACGGGCGGTTGGCTTACCGGAGTGTTGTCTTCTTCGGCATCGTCCGGTTCGGTGGTAAACGTCAGGGCCTCATTGGCCGTGTCTATGGCTACCTGTGCCGCTTCCGCCGTCATGCCAGCTGCGACGGCCCCGTTCGTAATCTGCTCTGAACTCGCCCCGGCATCAATGGCGCTTCCCACAACCTCCAGCACATTTTCACCTGCATCAATGGCTGCTGCCACCACCGAACTCGCGGTGGACGGATCCGCAGTGACGGCAGACGAGACAACCTCATCCGCCTGTGCACCTGCATCAAGGGCGGAGGTAACCGCGGTGCTTGCCGTTGTGGGGTCTGCTTTGATTGAGGCAGAGACAACGTCACCGGCCGGAGCCCCGGCCCCCATCGCGGCTGCGACTGCGTCACCCGCAGTGGTGGGATCGGCTGCTACGGCTGCTGAAACAACCTCGGTGGCCGATGCGTTGGCTGCAATGGCAGCGCTAACGGCCTTTCCTGCAGACGAAGGATCTGCCTTCACTGTTTCCGTAACAATCTCGCCGGCAGGAACGTCGGCTGCAATGGCTGCTGTCACCACGGTCCCGACATCAGCATTGATACCGGAAGCAGCGGCGATAACAGCACCCTTATCGTCAACCACCTTAAAACTTGCGGTCAATGCCACCTCAACGGCTGCGGGGCTGATCGTGTTGACCTCGGAAAGGAACTCCGGCAACTCAATGTTATTGGTCATTGCGAACTGCAGTGCTTCCTGCATCATGGTAGAATCTGAGACGCCACCGAACTTGATGGCATCGTTCAAGACAGTCTTCCAGACCGGTCCTTCTTCCGGCTCCCCAAAACTTAGCGAAACCGCGCCAAAAACCAAACATACCGACATAATGACAACAACCCACTTTTTCATGGTGCCCCCTTGACGCATGAGTTAAACAAGTCGACCGCCCCTAACCCGGATATTTCATGAGAAAACGGCCCGATCGTAAAAATAGAATTTTATTACAGGTGGTTATTGTAAAAATCAGACATTTCAAAATACAAAATGTAATTCACGGTTTTGTGCTCGATTTTCTCACCCTTAGGGCGAGCCGAGCGGACCCATCTTCTGCGTTATCAGAGCGTTGAATATGGGTGAACTCGACTCGTGAAATATCCGGGCTAAGCACAAAGCGCTCAACCGAGTTAAATGGCTTTGTCGCCAATTGACCAAGCGACATATTTCGCACTGTCTGCAAATATGGCCCATGTTAATGATGATGCATGCACAGCATGGCAAGTCAGGTGCCTGGACCGCATACTCTAACGTTAACCTTTCAAAACGGCGGAGCAATGAGATGTGTTCAAACAATCGACGACCTGGCAGCTATAAACCAAAGAAAAATGGTGACATAGCGCAAAACCAGGTACAGCACACCCCACGTTCACAGCACCCCAGCAAGGCCCGAAACCGTCGATACAAAGGTGTCGTTCTTCATTTTGTTTTGATATTTTTCACTACAGAGTATTCTTACCAGGCAGACAGCAGGCCCGGTTGACATCAGGGGGGATAATTCATAGACACTTAAGCATAACACGCGAAAACACACAAGTATTTTCGACCTCATTTACAGAGTAAAGCCTGAAACCAAACCAGACCCATTTTACTCATAACAATAAGGTGTTAGCCAAAGGCAATTCAAAACTCAACTAACTTTCCCCGAAACAAAATCGAGATATTTGCAAAACCAGAAATTCTTTCAGAAACTCAATGTGCTTTTGGATGGAAACCGCCGCATGGGTACTCTTATCCCTTTCAAAAAGAATTTCCACCTTGCTGCCGTTCTCAAGGGGCACCACAAAACCCGCCAGGAACCCCGTTTCGTTCTCTCTCCTCATAAACGGCGTAACATTGCCTGCACACCACCGCCACTCAAAAAGAACGGTTTCGGTGACCACTTCAACGACTTTCACATGCAGACCGTCCAGATCCAAACCTGCCGCCATACTCACGGCTATGTTCCAGACATCCTCCCAGGTAAAAGGATCAGCCATTGCATATGGACTATGGTCCAAATGTTCCGCCAGTTTTCCCACGCCAGAGTCAGGCCTTCGTTTTTTGGGGCCACCCAGACATCGGATACCCCAGCATTAATCAGTCATAAAAACTCATCGGTAACCCAGCCCGGATATTTCACGAGTCGAATGAACCCAGCCCACCAACGGGCAGTGTAAAATTTAACGACTAACGCCCACTCCCCGTTAAAACAGCTCTTATGGTGGACAGAAAAATCTTTGCGTCCAATCCTAAGGACCAGTTGTCTATGTACTCCAAGTCCATCTTCATCCACCCCTCAAAGCTGACATCATTGCGGTTGGGGGTCACCTGCCAGATACAGGTCATTCCTGGTTTCATGGAGAGCCTTCGGCGTTGCCACAGCTCGTACTCACTCACCTCGCTCGGAATGGGGGGCCGGGGCCCGATGAGGCTCATCTCCCCACGCACCACGTTGATCAACTGGGGGAGCTCATCCATGCTTGTTTTCCTTAAAAAAGTTCCCACATACGGAATTACCCGGGGATCTTTTCTTATTTTAAAAGCCGGGCCGTCGGCCTCGTTGGCATCCTTAAGGTCATCCAGCATTTTGTCCGCCCCCACGACCATGGTGCGAAATTTATAGATATCGAAAAGCCGTCCGTTGACGCCCATACGTTTTTGCTTATAAAAAACCGGCCCGGGAGAGATTATTTTTATAGCCACAGCAACCACAAGAAAAAAAGGCAGGGAAAAAATCAACATCACGCAGGAAAAAACATAGTCATACACGTTTTTCAGCATCAGCCCCACACTGTCCGAAGAGATCATATGCATCTTCATAGTGGGAATCTGAAGGAAAGTCTCAAAAGATACTGACGCGTTTCCAGGTTTGTATACCAGGTTGTGGATCTGCCAGTCCGGTACGATACGGACGCTCACGCCCATTTTTTCGGCGAGGGTCAAATAAACTGACGCCCTGGGAATCAACTTCAGCGGCATGGCAAAAATCAGCTCATCCACCACAGTCTCTTTGAGGATATCGGAGAGCCGTTCCACATTATTGAGAACCTTTACACCGGGGATAACCTCCTGGCCAATGCGATGGGAATCGACATCCAGGCACCCCTGAATGGTGTACCCTGCGCCTTTCTGTTTTTCAATTTTCCTCAGGATATCCCTGGCTCGCTCAAGGCTCCCCACAACCAGAATATTTCGCGTGTTGTACCCACGCTTTCGGATTCTAACCAGCACCAGATAGATTATGGCCTTGCTGACACAAAGCATCACCATGTTGAGGCCGCCGAAAATAAGAATCATACCGCGACTTACGTCATGGTTTTTCAAGGCATATAAAACGGCCCCAAATACCAGCAGGCTAAAGCAAACGGCCTGTGTGGCGTTAACCAGAACCTGCATGAGGCTTCGTTTTCGATAGGGCTCATACAAATTGAAGGCCTGAAACGTCAGCCCCCAGATAACCGTCACCATAAAAAGAAGGGTGTAATAATTAGGAGCCGTGGACAGCCCCCCTGCCCCACCGGGAAGCAGATATTTTTTGATAAAGTAGGCCCCCACAAAGGCCAGCATCGTAATCAACACATCGATAAAGAGATGAAACCGGACAATAACCCTGTTCTTTTCTTTAAGCATGAGAATCCCTCGGTTTTCTGATACAAACGCACCCAAAAAGGCACCTTTTGTGCCGATACCATAAACGCTAAGGGGGGGAGAATGCTTCGGTTCATCAACAACTCAATCACCAAATCAAAGGTAGGACGACAGCCGCTTTAGACCTGCCGTTGCTCTTCGGTTGTCCGGGTCAACAATCAACACCCGCTCGTACTCCTCGACAGCACGGTACGGGATCCCCATCTTCACATAGGTATCTCCGATGAGAAGACGAATTTTCGCATGATCCGGAAAGTACTGAGACGCTTTCTGCAGGACAGAGAGCGCCATATCATAGTCTTTTTCTTTCATATGGGCCCAGTATACCCTGGTGAAGAACCAAGGCCTTACAGAGTCTTCGGCTTCCAGGTAATCCAGTGCCCGGACAGTCACGTCCCGCGCCAGGTCATGATCCCCGAAGGCCCTCATCGTGTCGGCAAACACAAAGCGGGGATAGATTCGCTCAGGAAGCATCGCGTAAACGGCCTCTTTGCTCACGCCGTGGTACAAAAGCAGAGAAACGCACCCTTTGATGTTCTGCCTTGACGTATTCAGGAGCATGGCTTGCTTCATATGCGCGACAGCTTCTTCTGTTTCCCCACGACCAAGCAACCAACCGGCGAACATCTTGCGCCTTTCCGGGTTTGCCGTGTCATGGGCAATCGCACTCTCAAAATAGTGCCGCCCAAGGGCTACTTGATTGTTCCGGCACAGGTATCGGGCGGTGTACTGGAGGACAGAGCTGTTTACCGGGCACAACCACAAAGCACGTTTCAATTGCTCTTCAAAGGCCTTATCCTGGCCGTGAAATGCAAAAATCCGTGCAAGGGCAAAGGGATAAAGGGATTCCATGGGAGCAAGCAGTGTTGCACGTCCCAGAGCATCTACAACACGGTCAACCTCTTCCTCCGGGGTATCCTCTTCTATGACCGTGCCCTCCACACGGTTAAACAAAGAGGATGCCCTGAGCAAACCACCCTGATACACACTGACAAGCCCCAGAAAAATCACGGCCGTAAACCACACAGCACGCTTCTGAACCAGCGGTGACTCTGTAAGAAACGTTTCCTGCCTGCCGCGAATACGCGTATGGGAGGCTGCAACGGCAAGACTGCACATAAAGGAAAAAAACAAACCGTTTGCGTTGTTGTAAAAATTAAAATCCACCACACTATGGAAAAAAATCGCCAGAAGACCTGCAACGGCTCCCAGGTAAAGACAATGGGCATATGGGTCGCGACGGCTGAGATACCTGATCCACGTCGCGCGAAACAACGCCACAACAAACCATGCAACCAAAAGAGAGCCGACAACCCCACCGCATGCCAGCAGCTCGACATAGTCATTATGGGCATGGCTCACGAATTTATGACCACCCAGACTCCGATAACTCGGATAGATGGCCCCGAAGCTCCCCAGGCCGGTGCCAGCAAGGAAAAAATCGTTCACCATGCCATGGGTGTCGTCCCAGATGCTAAAACGTGTATTAACCAACTCTCCCTCTTCGTTAAAGGCTCTGCCAAACCGTTCAACAACGGGCTCCCAGCCAAACCAGGAAACAGAAAGAAACATCAGAAGAACTGCCAATGATACAAACCTCTTTCGCCGGGAGCCCCCTTTGCGAAGAGAGAAAAAACCGATCAAACAAATCATGGAAAGACACAGAGAAATGATTCCCCCACGGGACAGGCTGAGGAACACTGAAGTGCCCATAAGAACAGCCGTAAAACCCAGCAGAAGGTGAAGGTGACCTGCCGCTCCGTTCCAGAACTCCACAACCCTTTCTCTCCAGGAGCCATACCTTACCTGGGGCCTGTAGTAGAGATAAAGCCCTAACACCATGGGCAAGACCATCCCCATAAATCCAGAGTAATGGTTATGGTACACATACGGACCCACATGTGTGTTGTTAGCAGGCCCGGCATAAAAACCGTATATTTTCCCATTGGTAAAAAGGGTTTCCACAATGGCATAGACGGCCATGCATCCGGCGAGCCCGGCAACGACCAGAACCGTTTTTTTGAATTTTGTCCGGTCCGCAAGAAGCTGCACGGCCCACCAATAGAACAGGAGATAGGCAGAGAAGCGAAAGCTCTCAGCCAAGGTTTTCCCTGGGTCAACAGAGAGAGGAATCCAGCGGACCTCGTATAGTGGCCCAAGGCTCTCCCGATAGACGGCATGGGTGGCCGGTGAAAGCCATTTAACAAGGGCGACGGGAAGAGGCACGGCCTGAAACAGGAGCCAGCCCGTAAAAAGCCCCAGAGGCAACAGTCCCGGGACCCGGTACAATTTCTTCTTACCTTTGGTTGCACCAAGATAAAATAGCGCACCCAGGGCGCAGCCCCACTCTATAACCGAAAGTGCCCATGGATCACGGGCCCCGAAGGCAAGGGGTGAGAAAATAAGAAGAAAAAGGAATGTCAGGTAAGAAAAGGAGAGCATGAATGAAAGCTGAAAAACTGGGGATTATCAGGAAATGACGTCGTCAATTAAAATATCAACAATACGCTGCGCTGCCTTGCCGTCCCATAACTCAGGCATTGAACCCGTCTTGACATGCCCCTTCTTAAGGCCGTCATAGGCAGCGAGGATATTGGAACCGGTCGTACCGATGAGGGTATTGGTCCCCTCTTCCACGGTCACGGGCCGTTCTGTATTGTCTCGAATGGTAAAGCAGGGAACCCCCAGGCCCGTGGTCTCCTCCTGCAGCCCACCGCTGTCGGTAAAGACGCACGAGGCATCCTTCCATAAATAAAGAGCTTCCTGATAGCCAAGGGGGTCAAGCTGAACAATTCGCTCGGACATCCTGATGCCAAAAGAATCCAACATTTTTCTGGTTCTGGGATGCACGGGAAACAGAATGGGAGTCTCTTCGGCCACCTGATTCAAGGCTTCCACAATATCAAGGAGCCTTGCCTCATTGTCCACGTTGGACGGCCTGTGGAGAGTCAAAAACAGATAATTCCCCAAGCTCTTCTTGAGATCGTGGTTGGAAAAGGAGGTGGCTTCGGTGTTGAGGACCTTTGCGTGCTGAAAAAGAAGATTATCGATCATCACATGACCCACATAATGAATGGACCCGTCGGATTTCCCTTCCCTCAGCAGGTTTTCATTGCCGTGTTTCTCTGTGGTAAAAAAGTAATCGGTGATGGCATCGGTGACCATCCGGTTGATCTCCTCGGGCATGGTCAGGTCAAAACTCCGAAGCCCCGCTTCCACATGGGCGACCTTGATCAACAACTTTTTGGCAACAATGCTGCACGCCAGGGTGGAATTGACATCTCCCACAACAAGAACCACATCAGGAGCTTCATCAAGACAGACCTTTTCGAACGCCACCATGATCTTTGCAGTCTGCTCCGAATGGGAGCCACCACCAGCGTTGAGGTGATAATCCGGCGCAGGAATACCGAGATCATCAAAGAAGCTTTCGGACATATTCGTATCATAGTGCTGCCCCGTATGGACAAGCCGGTACTCAATGGCCGTGTTGTTTTGACGGGTTTTTATGGCTCGGATAATGGGGGCGACTTTCATAAAGTTGGGGCGGGCGCCAGCAACGAGAACAATTTTCATGTCTAATTCCACTAAATGATTGTGATGTCAGAAGGGATAGAAAGGGACAAATAAATAACACCGATAAAAACGTAAAGCCAAATTAACGAGGGGAACTACTGGGACCCATCGGTGGGTTGAAGATCGATGGAAGGAGATGCATTTCCCCGTCGGATCATTTCACGCATGACCATCCAAACAAAAGCGGGATTTGTTCGTGCATAACGCCGCCACATTCTGTTCGGTTCCTGCAGAACGCGATAACTCCACTCCAGACCGGTTTTCTGCATCCACTTGGGGGCTCTCCGGGTTTTTCCCGCAATGATATCAAAACTGCCGCCCACGCCCATACAAAAAGGGACTTTCATGACTGGCATCCACCGATTTAAAAACTTCTCCTTCATGGGAGACGAAAAACCGACAAAAAGCATATCGGCGTTGCTTTCCCTGATCTCCTCCGCAATGGCATGCTCCTCATCTGGGGCATAATACCCGTTGCGATACCCCGCCACATTGAGCTCCGGGAACCTTGCTTTAAAAACCTCAACAACATCTTTTACCACCCACTCCCTGGCTCCAAAGAAAAAAGGCCTGTAGCCCTTGACGGCACAGACACGAATGAGTTCCTGAAAAAGATCAACCCCTGCAACTCTTTCCGGAAGCGGTTGTCCCAAAAGTCTGGAAGCCCATACAATGGGCATCCCATCGGCGTTAATGATATCACAAGACGAAATGATATCCTTAAGCTTGGAGTCAGACTGCATCTCAACAAACTTGGAGACATTGACAACAACGTGCTGGCACATTGCTCTGCCTTCAATTGCTTTTTCTACTTCAAGTATTGTTTGATTCATATCATATGGGTCAATGGGGCAGCCCATAACATCAAACCTCGACATTTGAAACCTCATTTTATCCAAGTTTACAACAAAGACCGCAGTAAAAAACTCTTTTGTACCTAAATATCGCCCTGTGTCAGGTTAGTTGTCGTCTTCGATAAGGACAATGACAGGTACATCAATCTGCTGACCAATCATATGACCTTTGGAGCAAGAACTATTGCAGTCATTTATAAGGTCCGATGGCAAATTGAGCTGTTCTTCAAAGCCATAAAGCAGAACCTGCGAATACAAACATCCGTTGGAACCTCCGAAAATGCCTTGATGAGACCGATTTGGACAGCACTTATCGCTATGTTGATTATCAGGTTCCTTCAGGCGAAATCGAATTTTGGCTGGTCACTGTCAAATCTTGTTGCCTTATTGAGGTGGAACCTGTTAACGCACCGGGATTTATGGGCTTGGATAGATCAACCAGGTGATGTTCTGCCACTTAAGCCTATGTCAGTACAGTTAATGCTCCCACTTACATGATTTGGAAAGCAGACAAATGAATGGGACCTGTTTTTTAAATTGTGCACCCTCTAACAATCACAAGGGCATCTCGAAGAAAATTATTCTTTTGGAGGCTGTTTTGTACAGTAATGACCCTAATTCAATATCCACCATGGCAAGGGCCCATCAAGTGCTATTTGCAAATTTATACATTCTCATGTAAATATAGCATCTTGACCACTAACAGAATAGCCAAAAGAGACTATTAACAAGCCATTACCAACCAAGCTGAATATTGAATAAGACATTGTACTAAGAAGAATAATATATATCGGAACATTACACAATTCAATCCTACCGTAACCTGTATTCTCTTGGGGATAAAACGAAAATAGCAGCATAATATAAGCTATAATACCAAATATACCACCCTGATAAACAAGCAGAGAAAAAAAACTTTCAATATGAAACGCATAGTTATGCTGCAAATATGATTTTGCAAATAAGTAGTCACTGTGCCCAAGCCCAAAACCAAAAAGGCAATCACTTAAAATAACGGGTACATTCAACAAGCCTAAAGCATGTAAATATACAGATTTGCCCACGATAGAATAACCACTATGAAAAACTAAAAACAACAATAAAAAAAGAACTAATAGAACACAACCAATTAATACTCTTAAATCGACTTTCCGTCCTATAAAATACAAGAAAAGCAATATAAAAGCACCTTTACCTGCAGCAAGAACTACACCAGCAACGCAAAGAAGCAACCAAAAAAACACGTACCAAAGCGGCCTAATATTGATTTTATTGAACTCTATATAAATGATGATACTACTTACTAAAAAATAACTAAAGCCAATTGCGTCAAAATAAAATGATGTCATTCTTTTATAATCGCCCACCAACCAACCTCTATAAAGACCTGAATCACCCATATGCCCATCACCGAATTGCAGACTAACAAATCGATAAATGGAATCATCATCCCAAAATAAGTCAAAGAAATATTTCTCTATAAAGCCAAATATAATAGATATTAGAGACACAAAAAATAACATCTTAATAAGAGTCACTACATATATTTGATTATTATCATGAAAATACAAAAACCTACCAACAAAATAGAGCAAAGGCAGAAAAAACAGATACCTATAAAAAGATAAACTAAGCTCAAAACGTCGCAAAATAAAACAGTCTATCAAAAACCATAAGAAAACAAACACAGAATAGTAAATCAGTCGACGGTCATAATTATTTATTTTTATGATATTTCTTTTTGTACACAACAAAGCAACAAGGTATAAAATTATCAAAAAATACTTGGCCAGCCCTAAATCGAATAACACGGCAAATTGGTCATACAGCAAAAACTCTAATAAATTAGAGGCGATAATAAAAAGGAACAGCAAGTAAAAAAGAGCCACCATAATTATACTTTCCAACGTTTTTGAAATTATAATGTTTTCGTTGAAACATACGAAATAAAGGGCTTAAGTCTCGGCATGAGCCTTGATAAAAATTGTTTGACAATAGAACTATATTGGCCACGGTAAATTACCATTTTAAGATCAAAACCAATACTTAACAAAAAATCAACAACCTCTGTCTTGGTATATTCTCTAACATGGCCCATATGTCCTAATGTTTCTATCTTATGATATTCATCATAAGTACTTCCTGAACAAGAGTATGAACGATTCTTAATCAAAAAATTATATATTCCGTTAATTGATCGTAAATTTGGAGTAGAAAGCATCATAATCCCTCCTGGCTTCAACACCCGCAATACTTCAGATAAAGTAAATATTGGGTTAATACGAAGATGCTCGAAGAGTTCATTAAAAACTACAGAGTCGAAGGAATTATCATTAAAAGGTAACCTTTCTTTTTCAATATCGCATTTAATAACATTCAAATTTAATTTATCTATTGCTGATTGGTACCGTTCAGGAGCAATATCTATACCAGTCACCTTGTAATCACTTAAAGACAGTGCTGCTGTTAACAGCAATGGTACAGAGCCAAATTCAAGAACCGAACTTCCTTTTTCCACATGATCTTTCACAACATCTAAGTCCAATGCAATTCGCTTACTATGATGAAAAATATATTTATTGTGCCAAGCCGATAGCTCTAAATCGACAGGCGAAAGTTGCTTTTCGCATTCATTAATTGTTAACAGTGATTCTTTAGATGGGATGTTGCTTTGAGCTTTTGTATCCATTTTTTATCCTTTAGTCACGGTTACAATAATTGAGCAAAAAACTAAATTGAGCACTTAGCTTTCTAAAAGAGCTTATTTTGCGAAGAGTAATGGCACAGGAGCATGAACTGCATCAATAAAAAACAAACGCTTATATACGGAAAAACACTTTTTTGAATACAAAATAATGAAAAAAATATTTACTGACTAACTCGCATTAAGGTCAATCAGACTTCAATCATATTGATTAGAGTAATACTCAACAATTTCATCGCCGATTGTATTCCAGTTCAATCTTTTATGTGTTAATTTAATAGCCCTTTTAAATGAGTTTAATTTTAATCGATCATCCTTAAGCAAAGCATTAAGACACTGAGTTATTTCTACATCGTTAACATCTATTACGTAACCAGTACCGTATTTATTTACACTCCATGAAAGACCACCAACATCAGTTACTATTACTGGAGTGTTAAATGTATATGATAAATACAGTGCACCACTTTGACTTTTAAACATCGGCGAGTAAGGAAGTACACAGACATCAAATAAAGAAAATAAATTAGCCAACATCTCATCAGGTACAAACCTATTTATGTAGTAAATATTATGATGGCTATCTGAAATAGTTCGGACTTTCTCTTCCAGTGCTTTATTTTTTGACCTTCCGACAACTGCAACCATAAAGCGCTCATTATTAACTTTAGAAAACGCCTCTAAAAATTTTATAGTACCTTTATACGGACATAATGTTCCAAACAATAACAGCTTAATTTGATATTTATTAGAACATGACATCACACCAAGTGAATCAAAAGTTTTTTCATTAATTTTGTCAAAGTAATTATCATAAAGTCCATGTTCTACAACATTAACACTATTAATATTTTTAGATTTCAAGTACTGGCAATTTCGCTGATCATGAACTATAATGTCTATATTAGTTTTTCTCAAAAAATATAAAAGAGCCTTATTAAAAAGAATATTTGATTTTGGATCATTTATGTTATGAATTGTGATAAAAGCTCTTTTTGCATTTACTATAGCAAAATAGTAAAAAATAAGGTCTATTGGTATAAATGAAAATCCTATCGGTTGAAAATGGATAACATCAAGGTTGTCTTTCTTCAAGCATGATAAAGCCCGTATATACGAATAAATTATATAAATCATTCTTATTATTTTTAACTTAGCTATTTTACCTACAGGATGGAAAAAGATATTCTTAACATTAACATTACACAAAAAAGAATACTGATATTGCGTTGATGTATATAGAGTGACATGAGTGTTCTTCTTTTTAATCCCATTCGCAAACAAAGTCGAATACAATCCTGAATTATTTGTTCCCCACAATTCGATTACGCCTATTTTCATCTTACTTATAACCATAGACAGCTCAAGTCCCTATTTGAATTATTGACTTAATGAAAGACCATAGGTGTTATTCTTTTTTTGTCAAAGAACAGAGAACGCTAAATCCGGATGAATCTTGTTTTTTATACTTCTGACATGACTTGGTAGAGGTGGCAACATAATCTTGGTTTGCTCCACTTCTCAGACAGAGGCTTTCAATATACATGCAAGTGATATCAAAAAAGACTCGATGAATATCTATGGTATTGCAGTATGCCCGAAAGGGCAATTGCGGATAGAATACCCAATGTAGAGCGCTTCTTCCGCAACCTTGAATCAGATCAGTCCATTTTATTGTCGCTTTGAAACAAGAAGTTAGACAAGGCCAAAATGACCCCTCCACGTCAACTATCATAATTCTAACTATTTATATTCAAAATTGTATTACGTAAGCCCAATAGAATTCTAAAAGTTTGTCGCTTAATTTGGGTGACCGTTTTATTGTTGACGGCTATAGAGAATCGATTGTGGACACTCCAAGTACGCTTACTCCTGATGAATTTCTATCGCCTATTCCCATCATATGTACTAACATTCGTAATAAAGTAGTGATAAATACTTAAGGTTCAATCTATCTCATTAACATAACTAATAAACTTTTTAAGTATACTGCCAATATGTAGTTGAGTAGTACTTTTCTTTCGAGCCCCTTTCAAATTACTACTCTTCCATATTTCATTCGGTTCGACTATAATTTTTGACACTTCTGCTAGCTCTTCATCATTTACGTGCTGGATATTCATCTGCAGTCTATTATTAATTTTGTTAATTATATCACTACGATTTGCTACAATATCATTATAATCAATTAACACATGGTTTTCATATTTATCCGTGTAATATATGGAGACAAAGGTTTCAGCAACCCAACGCTTCATATTTGTTAATAGACTGTCATCACCTCCCCACTGTTTAGCGGCCTTCATAATTGATGGGATAGCACCAGAATATGGACGAGTAACGTGTATATATTGAGCATCCGTGAATATTGAAGAAATATACTCAATTTTATTCAAATGGCCTGGCGTCTTCTCTAATATTATAGATTTATTAGCCTTTTTTGCCTTCCTTGATATAAATAAAAAAAAGGACTTAATTAATTTTTCTTTATCAAGACTAAAAAAAATATAATTTTCATGGTAATTTCTTTTAACCCACCAAAAACAATACCAACACGTCCATAAATTAGATATCACTAATGGAAATCGATCAAATCGAAGACCTTTAGTGAATATATGCGTTTCTGGCATAGAAAAAACTTGCTTATCGCACATAACAATTGATTGAGCCAATGTCGTACCAGAACGGGGAAAGCCAACAATAAATATATATTTAAGTCCAACCACACCAACCTCACATATACTATATGTAACTATTTATTATTATCCAAAGAGCAAAATCACTTTTTTTCCGCAAAATTGGGGTCTTGATTGTTAATCATCTTAAAGAGACCTATTCCTGAGCCTAAGTATTGCAATTGAGCTAATTTGAGCTAATTTTCTCATTTACACTCAGCTTTATTATAACATATATAGTAATATTTAATTAATTTGAATATTACTATTTTTGCCGTAAAATATCTACGAGACCAAAACTTTTTATGAAGCCACGCTGACGGGCCAATAAACCTACGCGCAATAATTATTGCACTTTTCTCCAACAACTATATGGAGACTGGATTTCTATATCATATGATCGAACCCAATATAAATATGATCTGACATAAAATGTTCATCCTATATTACTCATTCGATCCAGCTTTCCATACAAAATTCTATTCGAGTGTTTTTAACTTTTTTCAAGCCCTCCGTTCGTTTGATTTCAATGGTCATCTTGAAGTAAATGTATTTTTATGGGAACCCCTATCAAAGAAGGAGGGGTACACTCTCAATTACCTAAATTTACGGATTCCCACCAACAAAGATGGAAGCTTGTCACTCGACCTGCTCATTTTAAATGGGTTAAAAAACAAATAGAAGCCAAACTCTTTTTTTAAAATCAAATTTGGTATAACATTTTGGATAAAAATAGAAACGGAGCTTGCAATAGCAGCTCCATTTATTCCGTATCTTGGAATAAGAATTAAGTTAAGAATTACGTTAATTACCGCACTCACTAAAATAATATTCCTAAATTTTTTTTGCCTTCCTGTCATATTAAAGAAGTATCCAACTGAGCCAGATGCTGAGTTAATAATTTGCCCCGAAATGATAATATTCAAAGTTATATATCCAGACGTAAAAGAGTCGCCAAAAAGGCTTAGTACCCAATGCCCAAACACAATCAAAATAATAATTATAGGTAGTGTTAGCCAAAATATAATTCTTGTTGAAAGCTGTGAAAACTCTTTCAATGCATCGATCTGTTCAGAGTGATATAATTCAGAAAATTTAGGAGCTGATATTGAATTTATTGCCATAAGTATATAGCTAGTTAAACCTGCAAGCCTCACGACGATACTATAAACACCAACATTTTCTTCGCTTTCAAAAGCACTCAGCATCATCAAATCTATTTGCGTTATAACTACATAAAGAACCCCTGTCAAAAACATCGGATGGGAAATATTCAATATTTCTAAGTAGCTATATATACATCGCGAATGCGTAGTATTACTATTATCCATCTCAAAACTGAAGGCATATAAAACAAAAAAAGATGCGACTATCCCAACCATTATCGTCAATACCAACTGTATCCAAACAGGAGTAGCATCATAAAAAAAACAATAGGTACTACTTAGCAATAAAACAAAAAAAGCAAAAGGTTGAAAAGCACTCAAAAATGCATACAATTTCATCCACTTAAGCGCCCTCAACACCTCGGTATTCACTCGCCCCAACGAATAGAACATTAAAACCATTGAAGCCATAGAAATATACAACCCTAACGATTGCTTACCAAGCAGTTTATCTGCAATAAGGTTCGAACTACAGTGAACACAAAATCCCACAACCATAGAAAGTAGCATCACTATAAGAATTACTTTCTTGTACACCTTAAAAGCTAAGTCAGGTGAGTTGAAAGATGTATATTCTGGTATCAACCGGAGTACTGATGTTTGTGTACCAAACATTGAAAAAACAGATGTAATTATTAATACAGAATTTACAATAGCCACAACTCCAACCATTCCAGGCCCATAATACCTGGCAATAATGATATTCGTTGCCATACTAAAAAATGCGGCAACGACCTTGGCTATTAATGTTATCCCCCCTCCGCTAAATAGTTCTTTCAGGTTTTCATCCAATTTGACGGAATCGATAATTTTTTGCACCAGCATCTTAATCCTCATTTAGAACACCCAAATACATCGATCTATTATCTAATAAACTTTTCGATCAGGATCAATGCTGCTGACTTACCTACTTAAGCATCTGTAATAAATCATTTTATTCATATTTACAAAGCCATACAGAAAGCAAACAAACTTACCAAAACCATCAACACAATTTAGCAAAACGTAATACCAAGTTGAACTTCTTAATTACTGAGGCATTATAATTTTCTTTTCCTCAATAAGACTAACTATTCGCTGTGCAGCAACAATATAATCTTCTTTATCGGATCTTATAGCAATATTAGGCTTCTCTGGAGACTCGTAAGGACTTGAAATTCCAGTAAACAAGTCAATATCGCCTGCAATAGCTTTTGCATAAATTCCTTTAGGATCTCTCTCAATACACACTTCGACAGGACAATCGATAAAAACCTCAATAAAATTGTCCTTTCCAACAAGATTCCGAACTCGTTTACGGTCTTCTCGAAATGGCGAAATGAATGCTGTTATTGCTATAATCCCAGCATCGATAAAAAGATTTACCATTTCACCTATTCTTCGAATATTCTCAACCCTGCTCTTTTCATCGAACCCCAAGTCGCCACACAGTCCATGCCTCACGTTATCGCCATCAAACACATATGTTGAGCAACCCATATCATACAGGATTTGCTCAACATAATGAGCAATTGTAGATTTCCCCGATGCTGACAGCCCAGTGAACCACACTACAGCTCCTTTATGACCATGAAGTTTCTCTCTGTCGCGTCGAAAAACATTTGCATCATGCCAAGTAACATTGGTGCTTATATTCATTACTTTTGCCATAAAAGGGAACCTTTGTAGCGACTCCATTGTGGGTGGTTCATTACAGGAAAATCATAGCCAAGGGATTCTACAACCGCCAAAAATCTCCCCCCCAATCCCTCATCTCATCCGGATCCAGAACACTTTTGACATCAATGAGAGACCCATTGGTTTTGATTTTGTCTGTGAACGCTTCCAGGGGCATCGCTTTGTATTCGCGATGAGCGGTGGCGATGACGACGGCGTCGACGTCTTGGATTTCGTCGAAAGGGGTCAGCTCGATGCCGTAATGGCGCTTGGCCTCAAGGGGATCGACCTGGGAGTCGTGGACGTGGACATGGATGCCGTAGGATTGAAACTCTTCGACAATGTCCACAACGCGGGTATTACGCAGATCCGGGCAGTCTTCTTTGAAAGTAAGGCCGAGGACGGCCACGGAAGAGCCGTTGTTCAGGCATCCGTTTTTCATAAGGCGCTTTACAGTGGTCTGGGCGATGTACTTGCCCATGGAATCGTTACGCTTACGGCCGGAGAGGATCACTTCGGGGTGATAGCCTTCCACCTGGGCCTTGTAGGTGAGATAGTAAGGGTCAACGCCAATGCAGTGGCCGCCCACGAGGCCGGGCCTGAAGGGGAGAAAATTCCACTTGGTTCCCGCAGCTTCAAGAACGTTGAGGGTATCGATGTTCAGGGTGTCGAAGATGATGGCCAGCTCATTGATGAGGGCGATGTTAAGGTCCCTTTGCGTGTTTTCAATGACTTTAGCGGCTTCGGCTTCCTTAATGGTCGCCGTGGGGTGGACTCCTGCGGTGATGATGGAGCCGTAGAGGGACTTTACTTTTTCAAGGGTATCCGGGGTGTCGCCTGAGACAACCTTGGTGATGGTTGTAAGGGTTCGTACTTTGTCCCCCGGGTTGATGCGCTCTGGGGAGTAGCCCACATGGAAATCCGCTTTCCACGTCATGCCCGATTCCCTCTCAAGGATGGGCACACAGATATCTTCGGTTGCTCCCGGGAAAACCGTGGACTCGTACACCACGACGGTCCCTTTGCTCATGTGACGGCCCACGGTCTCGGAGGAAGACATAAGGGGCGAAAAGTCAGGTTGATGGGCTTCATTGATGGGCGTCGGCACAGCCACGATAATAAAATCGGCTTTTCCGATCATTGTGGGGTCGCTGGTTGCCGAAAATTTTACCGCTGCTTTGAAGGCCCCTGCATCCACTTCCCCGGTGTTGTCCACGCCCCTGCGGCAGTTCTCAACCAGGGACTCTTTGATATCAAAACCGATGGTCGCGTATTGTTTTCCAAATTCCAGGGCCAGGGGAAGCCCAACGTATCCCAAACCGACAACGGCGATGACTGGATCATGTATCATAATGGTTGGCTCCGTTATTACCCCGATATTTCAAGATAAAACGATCAGACCTGAGCAACAAGGAATTGTTGCCGCTGAAACTCACGATTGTCTGATATAGCGCTCACCCTTCGGGCGCTATCCTGCATGTTATCAGAGCTTTGGGATACACCACCCAATCTGCAGCCCTGATGCATTGACTATGGCAGCGCTCAGCTCATGAAATATCCGGTTTCGATGTGTTCTTGGTTTGCCGACTCCGATTCTTCTGCCAGAGAATGTGTATAGCTCAGTCAGAATATGATGGCGGAACGAAGAACCAGACACCTTTCACCTGAATGTCTTATAACCGATAACCACGATCTTCCAGCACCTTCTGTAAGGCCGTCCTTGCCTCCTTTTCTCCATGTACCAAAGTGATCTTACCCGGCTTCTCGGGCATCTCTTCCACCCAACGCACCAGCTCGCTCTGGTCGGCGTGGGCTGAATACCCCCCGAGTTCGTGAAGCCTTGCGTTGACCTGGACTTTCTCCCCGTTGATCCGAACGTAACCGTTCTTTCGGGAACCGTATGTGAGAATATCGCGACCGAGCGTGCCTTTGGCCTGGTATCCCACAAAAAAGAGATCGTTCTTTGCGTCTTCCAGGCCAGCTTCCAGATGGTCGATGATCCGGCCTCCGGTGCACATGCCACTGCCCGCGATAATAACCGCCGGCCCGGAAACCGTGAGAGATTTTTGGTGATCTCTGTAGGACTTTACCGCAAAAAGCGTCGCAAAGTCGATGGGATGATCGCCCTCTTTAAGCAGGCGCTTTGATTCTTGATCCCAGAATTCGCTCAAAGAGCCGTATATATGGGTGACATTGAGCCCCAGGGGAGAATCCACAAAAACCGGAATGTTTTTCAGGTCACTCCCCTGCCCTGCCGCTTCTCCTTGTTTCTGAGACGAAAGGATCCGGTCAATCTCATAAATCAACTCCTGGGTCCGCCCCAGGGAAAAGGCGGGGATGAACACCTTGCCGCCGTCGGCCAAGGCCCTTTTCAACGCCTTCTCCAGCCGCTGGATTCGGTCGCCCCTTGCCTCATGGTTCCGATCCCCGTAGGTAGACGCCATGATGAGAAGGTCGCAGCCATCGGGTGGATCCGGGTCGCATAGAATGGGCGACCCTTTGCAGCCCAGGTCCCCTGAAAAAAGAATCCGGTAGGGTGCCGGATCTCCTGGAATTGTGAAATGGATAAAACAAGACCCCAGAATATGTCCTGCGTGCCCAAATTTGAACCGAACCCCTTTGTTCAGTCGAAAGGACTGCTGATACTCGAATCCCCAAGAGAACTCGTCGATTACGGCCTCAAGCCGCTTAACCTCCTCTTTGGAACGATTTGAAAACCCCATGGCGTCATGGAGCATGGGGATGAGAAGCGCCTTGGTGGGGTGCGTACAGAGGATCTCCCCTGAAAATCCCGCATCAATCAGGTCCGGCACCCGGCCGATGTGATCGATGTGGGCATGGGTCAGGAACAAATAATCGATGTCCGCAGGCTCCACAGGCCACTCGGAGAACGGCGCAAGGGAATCCTCTCCCATGGCCAGTCCGCAATCGATCAACATGGTTGGACCATGGGTGATTGTGAGGAGGTGGCAGGAGCCGGTGACGGAACATTCGCCTCCCAAGTGCGTCAGAGAGATAAAGTCAGTTGGTAGCTTTGCAGGCATAGGGGATATGAAACCAAGGTAATAGGCCTTAGATTATAGGTCATAAAACAACCATTTGGCCCAATTTAATTTGCACGAGAGCGAATCAGACTGTATAGCATTTTTGAAATAGCTGAACATTCACTCTGAATGTAACATAACGTTTCCCTCGAAATATAACCAACTTCAAAGGCAATAATTGCCTGGGTGAACACTTCTGCGGACGAGCCTTTTGCTATATAAAAATGTTTGATGGCCTGTTTCTTCGTACCAAGTTCATCACCTTCTGCGATATTGCTCGAAACAGAAACAGCGGCGCGACGTATTTGGTCCTTTAAACCATAATCCCGTTCAAAAGGATTTTTACCGGTTATTACATAGATAAATACCGCAAGGTCTTTTGCACGATTCCATACTTTAAGATTCAGGAAATCCATAGGTTAACCGAATTTGCACAAAACGCACCCAGCATTTGCTTGTATATTCTAAATTACCTATTACCTATTTCCTATAACCCACTTCGCATAGCTCCGCCCCTCAGGTTACATCCACCTGTTAAAAAAATCGCGCAGAAATGGGAAATCACGAATCGCCGTAAGGGCGATGAGATCCAGCTCGGCATACGCATAGGGGGCACCGTATCCATTGGGGTCATGGTATGACCATGGACCACCACACAACATGATTCGGGCACGACAATGGGTACAACGGGCACTGCTTGTCTCTGGTACAACAAGGGGTACGACGGGTATTGCATGTAACATGTACAACAATATCAATGGGAACTTCTGTAGGGCCTGTCAGGAGCCCTTGGGTCTCTTTTCATTGAGGGGGGAAGAAGAGACAACGGTTCTGCCGTGCATACGCATGACGAAAAACATTGTTCTCCTGAAAAAGAGAGAACACCGTATTACTGTTTAGATTCACCCGATTGCAATTCAGTCGGGCAGTTGCGAAATTCACTTTTCTCAATTTCGCTGAAAATCAATCCTATGATTGAACTGACAAAGCGACGCGAGGTTTGCGTCATAACTGATCCACCAAACCAATTTGAAGTATTGTTGTCTCGTTTTTATTCTTCTCTGTCAATACAAAAATAAATTATCCGTGAATATGCTTCATCACGAAAAGCATCTACAGGTAAAAGTACCGGCGGAAGGCCTTATTAATAGTGGGAATATGCACCAGAGAAGCCCGCCACACCATAGCAAAGACAAGCGGCCCCATCAGGAGCCCTTTGCATCTACAATGCCTCCTATAACACGGCTGTCATAACACGCAGAATAGTGTTCGTGATGTAAAGAAGGGGTGATGTGGACGTGGTGAAGGGGCATAAACGGGACATGTGATGAGACAACAACCAGGGCAAATCTATAGACGTCCTTGCAGCTGGATTTCAAAAAAAGCAAAATGGACAGCACAACCGTGAAGTATCCCGACACCAGGCTTTTCCGTAAGGGGATCAATGCATGGAACACGCCAAATTACAGCAGGAGGGAATAACAGGTGGATTTATCAGAAAAAAACTATTGACATACCGGAAAGATGGTTTTATCGTGAGCACTAATAACTAGTTATTATTCGATATACGTAGCGACCCGACAGGATGCGGGAACATCCTGCCAGGCCTGACCAAAACAACCTTACAAGGAGGTCGTCATGGCTAAGCGATTTTTTACACCACCCCCAGATCCATTTCAAGTCGTATTTTCCTCATCACGCGGAACCCCGCAATCACTCACCCGTCTTTACTGCCGCTTCAAATGGCCGTTACCGTTTATTTCCTGATCGTCGGATAATGGAAAGGCGTGCCTTTGGGTGCCGATGCACCTGGTACTTTCCTTCGGTTTCACTTTCACGAAGGAATATCCTGCCAGGCTCACCAAGGCACGTTCGTCCGGAATCCGCCATCAGCAAGGTTAACAAGGAAAACAAAACCCGTTTATGCGTCTTGCGCTCCCTGACTGGCCTGCTGAATGGATCGGACATACCGTCGATGGACATCTGCGCGTAAAGCACGGCTGGTAAGGCTCCCCCGGAGATTTCACGAGAAAACGTTCAATCACGGTTTTCTCACTCTCCGGGCGAGCCGGGCTATGTACCACGAGGGACACGAAGCGGCTTCTATTTTCATGACAAACACCCTCTACTTCTTCCTGCGTTTTTCTTCGTGTCCCTCTCCCCTACCCTGCGCGGCATGCCTGCTTACCGGCCAACAATCGAACTTCCTGCCAAACGGGCCTCGCCAGCACATTGGCTGCCGGATGCACACGATGCCCGAAGAGGAGACCAACCATGAACACCACGGAATCCCAGCATACCACCGATATATTCTCAGGGACTGAAATCCCGGCCCTGTGTGACGCCATCAAAGATATCCACAGGCTTCTCAAATCCGTCGGGGAGTTCCTGGCCGAATTTGAAGGAGCCGAGGACTCCAATGGCAATGGGCTTCAACTCGATTTTAAAAAATGGGGGATCAGAACCATTACAGAAGACCTGCTGGAAAGGCAGTATCGGAAAATCGACAGGATCGCTGAAATCTACAAGGATGAACAGCGCAGGATGAAGGAGGGGAAACAGGTAAAGCAGATGATAGGTGAAGTAGGTCATAGGCCATAGGCGCATTGTAATGAAAAATACGTGCTACGGGGGAGGAAGCGGAAAAAAGAGATGGGGGGATGGCGTTAGCTGTGGCTCCATCATTAATATAGTGAAGGTCTGGGGGCCGAGCCTTGGGGAGTGTTTGGGAACGTCATGAAATAAGCCGAACCGAGATGCTGCGAATGGGTTTGGCTTTTTGCAGGGGCGTCGGCATTCGTGCCGCACGGGAGTGCGGCGCTCCAAAGCATGGGGGATGGATGCAACAAGGGCCACACGTTTTCACCACTCACCATCTGCCGTTCGCCTTTCGCTATAGAAGCGATTGAATGTTCCGCAGCCTGAAGATCATCTCTTCCAGAGCGCTTTCAGCAGTCTGTACAAACTTGCGCAGGTTCGGGGCCTCTTCCACGTCATACTCGGCCACGGCCCCTGCAAAGGTGGCGTCGATGGCAACATTGCCAACCTTAAGCGCCATGGACTGAAGCTCCTTGAGATGACGCCTCAGGGCGATGCGGGCATCCTCGTCATCGGTCATGGGCATCAGGACAGCAAACCGCTTGTTGCCGAGAAGTCCCAGAGAATCGGTGTCCCGAACGATCTTACGGAACGATTCCAGTACAACGGTGGTGATGTCCATGGCCTTGACAGTCCCCTTTGATACGGGCACGGAAACCTTGGCCCCGATCATTTCAAACAGGGCGACGCTGAAGGGGGTTTTGTAGCGATAGGCGCGCTGAAGCTCTTTTTCAATAAAGTACAAGGTATTTTTCTTTCCCAACACGCCTTTGGGCAAGGCGGGCTGAGGCTCCGATGCAGGCTCTTTCTCTTCAGGTGTCGCGTTTTGCTGGACCTTGTCATCTTTGGCCCGGAGTTCCTGCACAGACTCCCTGGCTTTTTGAAGGACAAACTGAAGGTCCTCCATGCTGTCGATGGTCTCTTCAAAATAGGAGAGCACATTGGTGGCGTCTCCCTTGAACCCGCCCCCTACGGATGGAAGGGTCCGAAACTCCCAGTCGGACTCCAGTTTTTTCAGGCACCCTTCAAGGCGTCCGTTCAGCCGGTTCACAACAGAATCCATCACCTCGGATGAAATGCCCCGCCCCCTGAGGTTCTGAACGATATCCTGCTCCAGGCGGGCGATCACCCCCTGGAGATGCTCCTCCCCTTCCTTGCCCCCTTCTCCCACGGCATCCAGGGCCATCTTACCGCCGATGCGTTCGATGTACTCCACCAGAACATCGGTCAAGGTGCCGTCGTCACCACGGGCCTTGCGTATCTCCGAGGCAAGATAGATAAGCTCGGCAGCCCCCCGGGGGTCGTCGGTGATCTCGTTAAGGAGCTCCTGCCTCTGGAGCCCGATGGTCTCCGCCCCTTCGGCGATGGCATCCATCACGTCCCTGCCCGCTTCATACCCGTGAAGCATCTCCGAGAGCCGTATAAAATCGGTCAGGGGCATGCCCTCATCCAGCAGCACCTTCTCAATGCGGGGCAGAAGCCGGACCAGCTCATCGGGATCAGGCAGGATCCTCTGGATAATCTGGGCAAGCCGTTCAATGCTGATGGCGCCCTTGCCGTACTCCCGGCGAATCAGGTCCAGCATCACCTTGTCGGTCACGGAATCGGCTTTGTCCAGGAGGCCGTGCTCAAGGGCTCCTTCAGCACCTCCCGTCCTTCGGGATATCACGCGTTCGCGGAGCTCCTGCTTTAAATAATTCAGCCCCTTCAGCAGCTTTTCCACAGCCTGGTGGTCCAGGCCGCCCAGCTGCTGACCCAGCTCACCCTCCAACCTCTCCAGCCCGCCTTCAAAGGCTTCCGTGGCCCAGGCCTCTGTGGCCCCGAAGACCTCGCGAAAGAGCCCTGTACCGGCACCAGCCGTATCCGAGGCAATCAACCTGTCGATCAAAAACGTCTGAATCGGTGAGACCCCGCCCTGCCCGCCTTCGGCATCGGCTTTGGATACAACTGTCTCTCCTTCGGTCACCTTCCGGTAGACAATGTGATTGACCGATACCAGATTGACCCCCTGATTCTTCAGGGCATTTTTCATGGCGCCCGCGGTGGCAAAGCGCTGGGTATCCGTCAGGATATCCAGCAGAAGATTGATATCCTCCAGGGACACACCGGCGGCAAAGGAGATGGATTCCACACCGGTCTCTTTGAAACTTGCGGCAATTTTGGAAATATTGATCTTCGGGTCCAGGGCTTCCTCATCCACGTAGAGGGCTCCCCGGTGAAAGACGAGGGCAATGGCTGAGACCTTATCCAGCTCCGCCCGGAGCACGCGATGGAACTCCTCGGCAGAATGAACCGTGGTGGGATGATTGGTCTTGTACATGAGGGCGCGATTGAAAAGAAGGGAAAAGCTGCGGCCAATCTTATCGGCGATCTGTTTTTTCTGAGGATTTTTCCGTTTCATTCGTCACCCCGCCTGTTGATCCCCTGCCTGTCCTTTAGCTGTGAAAGGCAGGCAGCCATCTCCTCTTTGAGTTCTCCGCAGGACGCGTACCGATCCTCCGGGTCATAGGCCATGGTCTTTTGAATCATGGCATCGAACCGTTCATCAAGCTGAGGGTTCAACTCCGAAAGGGGCCGCGTAAAGATCCCCTCTTTGCGCTTGACCTTTTCCCGCATCAACTCCACGGCGCTGCCGACCTTTGGAAAGGGCAGCGATGGAACAACCAACTGACTTAAGGTAACCCCAAAGGCATACATGTCTGACCGTCCATCGACGTTACGGGCCATGATCTGCTCCGGAGCCATGTAAACCGGCGTTCCCTGGATCACGCGCCTGGACTTGGTGTCCTCTTTCAACACCTTGGCCACACCGAAATCAAGGACGATGGGTCGGCCGCTTCGCTTCTCCATAAGAATATTGCCTGGCTTGATATCCCGATGTACAATCCCCTCCGAGTGGGCGTAATCCAGCGCGTCGAGAACCTGAATACCCGTTTCAAGGGCGGTTTTGACGGGAAGGGTCCGCCTGGAGGGAAGGATGTTCTTCCGGGCGGTCTTCATGACATGCAGCAGGGAGTCTCCCTCCACGAGTTGCATGGAAAAATAGAGAAACTCGTCGGTCTCCCCCACTTCATAGACGGGGATGATATTCGGATGATAAAGGACTGCCGCGGATTCGGCTTCCCGATGAAACAACTCCGCAGCAGTGGGTGTGATAAGGCTCTTGGGAAGGACTTTCAAGGCAATGCGCCGCTTGAGCGTTCGCTGATACGCAACGAAGATCACCGCCATCCCGCCCCGCGCATGCTCCCGGACGATGGTGGACGACCCAACTTCCAGGCCGATGAGATGGTCTGTTTTAATGGTATCTATTGCCGCCACGTTTCTTGCCCTGCCCCCTTCCCGGGATGGTCTGCCCACGTTGGATCTTTAGCCCGGATATTTCACGGAAAAACGCCCCGGCCAAATCAATAGGGTATTTTTACAGCTGGTTACTCAGGAAAAATCTGGACATGTTAAAAATGCAAAATGTAATCCGCTGTTTTCGGCTCCATGCCCTTACCCTTCCGGGGAGTCGTAAGGGAGCCTATCCTCCGTGTTATCGAAGCATTGAAACAAACGACGCCATCTGCAGCCCGATACCTTGAAGATGCGTTCACGCGATTCGTGAATTATCCGGTTTAAGTGTGTAGGTGTTCAGTATACCACAACGAAATCAACGGAGCATCAATTAACAAAGCAGGAGCCAAGCCATGGGGCGCCCCAATCAAACAGGACGCCAACGGCTTATCCCGAATATCACATGAAAAACGGCCAGGCCAATTCAACAAACCGCCATCGCAATTGGCTATTGGATTAAATTCAGAAATTTAAACAATTCAAAACACCATTCATCGATTTTCTCACCCTTCGGGCGAGACAAGTGAACCCATGTTCTGCGTTATCAGAGCATTGGGGCAAACCATTGCATCTGCAGATCTGATGCCTTGCATATGGGCGCACTCGACTCATGAAATATCAGGATTATGATCATCGAAGCATGATGAACCATTCCCATCGGGCGGTCGAACATGTATACTGAGACATATATTAATATGGTAGGATATCAACACGCCGTCTCAACCATTCATTGAGAGCCCCTCAACCTCCTTGCAAACCAGGGTCCGCATCCCCAGCCCCCAGGCCCGCGTCAGTCAAAAAGGCTCGCTCCGCCCCCCCCTTTTGTGTTAATTATGGTTCCCAAGGAGGCACTATGCAATCATTACAAACCGGAGATGTGTTAACCCGCGTCACCCGTTACAACCTGATGAGAAACGGAAAATCGCTTTTCATTGACGTCCATGAACTGATCGAAGGCACCCTAGTCGGGCGCTTTCTGGCTGTCCCCAACCTCGTGATGATCCATGCATCATCCGAGTATCAAGGGGTCGGCGATACACCGGACGAGGCCCTTGAAGATTGCCTGTCCAAAATTCAGGGACTGGCGGTAGAAGACATTTTTCCATCGCAGCCATCAACCTAAGCCCCATGCGCCACCCCCTTGGGTGGCGCACCCTTACCTGTCAGACCCCCAGACGAAGGATACCCTGCAACCATGAAAAAACGTTTCCTTGCGGTGATCCCCTGCATTGCCCTGTCCTTTCTGTTTGCGACGCCGGTTTTCTCCCAGCAGACCAAGGCGCCCATATCAGCAGAGGACTATTACATCACCCTCGCGCCCCTTCCCGAGTTCAATAAAACCTGCGTGAGCATCATCGCAAACCTCAAACGACATCATTACCAGGAACTGACACTCAACGACGACCTGTCGAGCCGCATCTTCGACAACTATATCGACTCCCTGGACAAAGGGAGAGCCTACTTCACCGCCGCCGACATCGCCACCATGCAGCGGTACCGATACGTCCTGGACAACGCCCTTGCCCAGGGCAACCTCCAGCCCGCCTTCGACATCTTCAACCTCTACCAGCACCGGACCGTGGAGCGATTTGCTTTCATGGCCAATTTTCTGGAATCAAAGGTCGACACCCTGGACTTCACCAAAGATGAAACCCTCCTGAGGGACCGGGAGGAGAGCCCGTGGCCGGAAGACAAACAAGCCCTGGACGACCTGTGGCGCCGCAGGCTGAAAAACGAACTCATCACAAGGCGCCTGTCGGATACCGGATCTGAGAAGACGGAAGAAAACCTCCTTAAAAAATACACCAACAGCCTGAACCGGTCACGCCAGATGAAGAGCAGCGACGTGCACCGCATCTTCATCAATACCTTCACCGAGCTCTACGACCCCCATACCCAGTACCTTCCCCCCAGGGCGTCGGAAGATTTCAACATCCACATGAGCCTCTCCCTTGAAGGCATCGGTGCCCTGCTCCAGATGGACAACGAATACACCAAGGTGGTGAGCCTGGTAAAAGCAGGACCGGCTGAGAAATCAAACCTCCTGAAACCCGGTGACCGCATCATCGGCGTGGGCCAGGAGAACGAAGAGATCGTCGACGTGGTGGGCTGGCGCCTCGACGACGTGGTCCAGCTTATCCGCGGCCCCAAGGGGACGGTGGTCCGTTTGCGGATCATCCCCGCGGACAGCGCGGACTCTGCCATGAGCAAGGTAATCCCCATCACCCGAAACACCGTAAAACTGGAGGATCAGGCAGCCAGCAGCAAGGTCCTGGACATCCCCCTTGAAGAGGGAGGAACCCGGCGTATCGGGGTCATCACCATCCCCGCTTTTTACGCGGACTTCAACGCCCACCAGGCAGGGGCCCCGGACTACAAGAGCACCACGCGGGACGTGCGCCGTCTCCTTGAAAAGCTGAAAGAAGAGAACATCGACGGCCTGGTCATCGACCTGCGGGACAACGGCGGCGGCGCCCTCACCGAAGCCGCGGCCCTCACCGGCCTGTTCATCGACAAAGGCCCCACGGTCCTTGTACGCGGTCGCCGCAACCGCGTGGAGTCCTACCCGGATCCCGAGCCCGGTATCACCTACGACGGGCCCCTGGCCGTTCTGGTCAACCGCATGAGCGCCTCGGCCTCGGAGATCTTCGCTGGTGCCATCAAGGACTACCGCCGCGGGCTCATCGTGGGCACCCAGACCTTCGGCAAGGGAACGGTTCAGTCCCTGCTCAACCTCAACCGGGACAGCGGCCAGCTGAAGCTTACCATCGCCAAGTTCTACAGGGTCTCCGGGGCCAGCACCCAGCACCGGGGTGTCCACCCGGACATCTCCTTCCCTTCCGAGTACAACCTGGAAGAGACCGGGGAAAGCTCCCTTCCCGAAGCCCTTCCCTGGGACACCATCCGTCCCATCCGTTACAAGCCGTACCACCAGGCCAGCCTGACGCCCATCGTGCTCCGTGTCAAAGAGCGCCACGACAAACGGACCGAGGCTTCGGCTGAGTTTAAATACCTCAAGGGCTACAACACGTACGTTGAGACCCTCCGGCAAAAAGAGACCATTGCCCTCAACGAAAAGACCCGCAAGGCGGAAAAAGAGAGCAGCGAAGCCTTTTTCCTCGACCTTGAAAACGAGCTGAGAAAAGCCCAGGGGGAAAAGCCCTTTAAGGACTACGAAGCCTTGACCGCTTCACGCAAGGCGGAAAACGAGGAGACAGATGACTCCGACGACAAAGAAGATGACGACGACACCCTCCTTGAAGAGTGTGCTTACGTGGTCTCCGACTTTGCCATGCTGCTGAAACAGGAAAAAGCCAACTAACCGACATGTGATCGCCATGTCCGGTCCCGGGGATCGGGTTGCCCGACTCCCCGGGACCGGACGCACGTGATAAACACCCCGGCACGGCACCGGGGGCCGTTTACGGCTCACGATTCACTCTATTCGCCACCCATCAACGCACACGGACGCCGCCTTGAACTTGATCGCCTGGATTATACTGCTCGCCCTGCTGACCCAAACCCTGACCCACATGGTTGCCGATGCCCTGAACCTCCGCGGCGCCGAAGTCATCCCCCCTGAACTCGACGACCTCTACTCCCCAGAAGAAGGACAAAAAGCCAAAGCCTATCTCAAGGCGCGCACGCAGATGGGGTGGCTCCAGAGCCTCCTCTTCCTGAGCCTTTTTCTTCTCTTCTGGTTTTTCCAGGGGTTCCCCTTTCTGGATCGCCTGGTCAGGGCGCTCAACGTCGGCCCGGTCCTCACCGGCCTGGCGGCCTTTGCCCTCCTCGGAGCCCTGAAGTCCCTGTTTGGTCTCCCCTTTGACCTCTACGGCACCTTTGTCATCGAAGAGCGCTTCGGATTCAACCGAACCACCCTCAAAACCTTTGTTCTGGACCGGATCAAGGGGCTGCTTGTTGGCCTTGCCATCGGTGCCCCCCTGCTTGCGGGGATCCTTGCCTTTTTTCAGCATGCGGGCGATACGGCCTGGCTGATCTGCTGGGCCGTGGTCACCCTGTTCATGCTGGGGGTCAACATCATCGTCCCCACCTGGATCATGCCCTTGTTCAACACCTTTACGCCCCTTGAGGAGGGGGACCTGAAATCACGGATCGTGGCGTATGCGGACACCATCGGGTTTCCCCTGCAGAAGATCTTCGTCATGGACGGTTCCCGGCGATCCACCAAGGCCAACGCCTTTTTCTCCGGGTTCGGCAAATTCCGGCGCATTGTCCTCTACGACACCCTGGTCAACAACCAGTCCACCGACGAAGTCCTTGCGGTCCTGGCCCATGAGATGGGGCATTTCAAGCTTCGGCACATCCGTAACGGCCTGCTCATCGCCATTGCCCACACCGGCGTGCTCTTTTATCTCCTCTCCCTGGCCCTGAGTTTTCGCCCCCTGCATGACGCTTTTTTCATGCCCACCATCGAGGTGTACACCGGCCTGATCTTCTTTTCCCTTCTGTACACGCCGGTGGAATTTCTCCTGGGCTTTCCGCTCCAGGCATGGTCCCGAGCCAACGAGTACCAGGCCGATGCCTACGCGGTGCGAACCTCCGGTCTTTCAGGCGCCCTTGTCTCCTCCCTCAAGGCCCTTCACAAGACCAGCCTGTCCAACCTCAACCCCCACCCGCTTCACGTGGCCCTGAACCACTCCCACCCCCCATTGCTCCAGCGCATCCGGCAAATCCAACGGGAAGGCCAAAAGCCTCCTTCCTGACCCTGCCGAAAAGCCCCCCCAGGTCGGCCGTACGGCGCTGTGGCCACCGCCTTCGGATGACTCGGCCGCAAGCCATTTTTGCGGCTTGGGGTGAGTCTCCCCCAAGGATACATCTATAGGAAAATGATCAAGATTACTCAGCCTTGCGTCAAACCGTTTTTTCCTTATTTAGATATATTCTTTTTGACAAATTTCGGCACAGAAGGTATATCAAGTTAAATTTATCCTGTCCTGTTTCGTAGATAGTATCGCATTGCTCAACAAGTAATAGTCAAAGCAATACACCCCTATCTGCAACGATTTGTATTCAACAGGACGGATTTGGGATCACTCGATTACATGACTGCCATATACTTACTCTAATTTCTTCCATAAGGGTTTGATTTCGGGCCTGAAGCAATACCATTGCGCATACCGTGAAGTGGTGCTGCCACGGCAAGACCGGATGTTGCGACGGCAAAAAGAATCTGCAGTCGCCATGTGCGTAAAACGCGCCCGAAACGCATGCCCCTTCACACTTCAGGGAGGTAACCTGCCGTTATGTCCATGGCCGAACTCTCATCCAAAGAATTTCTCTCACAACTTGCATCCAAAGCCCCCATTCCCGGAGGCGGCGGAGCTGCAGCCCTGGGCGGTGCCGTCGGCATGGCCCTCTCCAACATGGTGGGCAACCTGACCACAGGCAAGAAGAAGTATCAGGATGTGGAAGGTGAAGTCCTGGAACTCCTGAAAAAAGGCGACGTCGTCATTCGGGAACTCCTGGCCCTCATCGACGCGGACGCCGAGGTGTTCAAACCCCTTGCCAAAGCCTACAGCCTGCCCAAAGCCACCCCGGAAGAGGCGGCAATCAAGGCCGAGACCATCGAGTCCTGCTGCAAAACAGCGTGCAGCGTCCCCATGCAGATCATGCGAAAGGCCTGCGAAGGCATCGCCATTCACAAACGCATGGGTGAAATCGGCACGGTCATGGCCGTCTCCGATGTGGGCTGCGGCGTGGCCTTTCTCAAAGCCGCCCTCATCTCCGCCCAGCTCAACGTCATCATCAACCTGAACTCCATCAAGGATGAAGACTACCTTGCGGCCACCCGCAATGAAATGGACATCCTCATGGAGCAGGGGACAGTGGATGCGGACGACACCCTTGAGATCGTGATGGAAAAGCTGACGAAATAACGCAACGGGCCTTTGCAGAGCACGGCTATGCGAAAGCGCCCCGCCGTCTACAGCGGGGCCCGATGCCGACCATACAAAACGACTCCCTGCTCGGGCACCGCACCAGCCCGTAGGCCGTCACACAAGGGAGCCGCTGCGTCAGGCAAGGATTCTTCTCTTGTTTTACAGGAATCAATTTCACATGGGCTCCTTTATTTCTGGAGACCGGAAAGGACGACAGACATGGCAGAACGTTTAACAGGCAAACCCGTGGCCGATGCCATCAAGGCCTCCCTGACGGACAAAGTGACCGCTCTCAAAACCAAAGGAACCACACCGAAGCTCGGAATCATCCGCGTGGGTGCCCGCCCCGACGACCTGTTCTATGAAGGGGGCGCCAAAAAAACCTGCACGGCCGTGGGCATGGAGTACGAGGTGTTTGAGCACGATGAAGCCATCACCGAGGCCGACCTTGAAAAGGCCGTCTCCGATGTGGGTGCCCGCACCGACATCCACGGCATCCTCATGTTCGCCCCCCTCCCCTCCCATCTGGACGAGAACAAAATCAAGAGCCTGATTCCCGTGGAAAAGGATGTGGACTGCCTGAGCCCCATCAGCGCCGATAAGCTCTTTGCAGGCAACGGCTCCGGCTTCCCCCCCTGCACCCCCACAGCCTGCATGGACATGCTGGCCCACTACAACGTGCCCCTTGAAGGCAAAAAATGCGTGGTCATCGGCCAGGGAGCCGTGGTGGGCAAACCCGTCTCCTACCTTCTCCTCAAAGCCGGTGCCGCCGTCACCACCTGCTACATCGACGAAACAGGCACCCTGTGCGTGGACGAGCTTGCCCTGAAAGAGGGCACCATGGGCCTTGCCAAACGCCTTGAAGGCGTCACCACCGCCGACGTCTGTAAAGAGGCGGACATCATCGTGGCCGCCGCCGGCGTCCCCCGCCTTGTCAAAGCCGACGCCGCAGCAGCCGGCCAGACCTTCATCGACGTCGGTATCAACGCCGACCCGGAAAACCCCGGCAAATACTGCGGCGACGTGGACTACGCCAACGTGGAGCCCATCGTGGCCCGCATCTCTCCGGTCCCCGCAGGGGTCGGCTCAGTAACCACATCGGTGCTCTGCAAGCACACGGTGGCTGCGTGTGAAAAAGCGTAAGAAAAAGGTTATGGGGCAATAGGCCATAGGTAATTTTGGTCACGGGCCTCTGACAGAAAACCAAAAGCCGCTGGAGAATCTCCAGCGGCTTTTTTTTATGCTTTCGAAGCACCCCGACCGAATGACATCCCGTGGGGTGGGGCCCCCGCCCCGATTTAAGTAACGCAGACCATCGACTTTGGCCACAGCCAACGCCAACGCCATTCTACGACGCCGTAACCCATCCGTTTTCTTCGGTAATTGACGGTGCGCACGGCGCACCCTACGGAACAACGGCCTTTTGCCGCCGTGGCGAAAACGATTCCCTGTCCCCACGGCCCCCGGTCCCGCCTGGGCTGCGAAGCGTAGGGTGCGGCCCCGCACCGCAAAACGGTACGCGGAGCCATCGGCTTTGGCCACAGCCAACGCCATTGCAATGCGCCGTAACCCATACGCTTTCTTTGGTAATCTACGGTGCGCACGGCGCACCCTACGGGACAACGGCCTTTTGCCGCCATGGCGAAAACGATTACCTGTTACCACGCCCCCCCCGGTCCCGCCTGGGCTGCGAAGCGTAGGGTGCGGCTTCCGCACCGCAAAACGGTACGCAGAGCCATCGGCTTTGGCCACAGCCAATGCCATTACAAGGCGCCGTAACCCATTCGCTTTCTTCGGTAATCGACGGTGCGCACGGCGCACCGTACGGGACAACGGCCTTGTGCCGCCATGGCGAAAACGATTCCCTACCCCCACGGACCCCCCGGTCCCGTCTGGGCTGCGAAGCGTAGGGTGCGGCCCCCGCACCGCAAAACGGTACGCGGAGCCATCGGCTTTAGCCACAGCCAACGCCATTGCAATGCGCCGTAACCCATCAGCTTTCTTTGGTAATCGACGGTGAGCGCGGCGCACCCTACGGGACAACGGCCTTTTGCCGCCATGGCGAAAACGATTCCCTGTTCCCACGGAACCCCCGGTCCCGCATGGGCTGCGAAGCGTAGGGTGCGGCTCCCGCACCGCAAAACGGTATGCGGAGCCAGCGGCTTTGACCACAGCCAACGCCATTTTACGACGCCGTACCCCATTCGCTTTCTATGGTAATTGACGGTGCGCACGGCGCACCATAGGGGACAACGGCCTTTTGCCGCCATGGCGAAAAGATTCCCTGTCCCCACGGCCCCCGGTCCCGCCTGGGCTGCGAAGCGTAGGGTGCGGCTCCCGCACCGCAAAACGGTACGCGGAGCCATTGGCTTTGGCCACAGCCAACGCCATTGCAATGCGCCGTAACCCATACGCTTTCTTTGGCAATCTACGGTGCGCACGGCGCACCCTACGGGACAACGGCCTTTTGCCGCCATGGCGAAAACGATTCCCTGTTCCCACGGCCCCCCGGTCCCGCCTGGGCTGCGAAGCGTAGGGTGCGGCTCCCGCACCGATTTACGTAACGCAAACAACCGGCTTTGGGTCAATCACATGTCCTTATGAAATCGGATAATTCCGGGTCTTGAATCGCCTGCGGTGCGCACGGCGCACCCTACAACACCCCGTGGAGCCAACAAAAAAAATACCGAATTTGCTATTCCCTATTTTTCTTCCACCATCTTCTTCCACTTCAGCCGCTCGCTCTCCGTCCAGTCGATGCGGCTCCAGAGGCCCTGAAGGATATTGACCTCACGTTCGGTGATGTCACTCTGGCCGAAGAGGCGGCGATAGGTACGGAGGAGGTGATCGGGGCTTAAGGGGTCTAAATATTCGATATCAAGGAGGGTCTGCTGCATGTGGCGAAGCATGCGCTCCAGGGATTCGTTGGTGGCGGGGACCCGGGTATCAATGCCTTCGGGGGTGGGCCCGGCAAAGCGCTTACGGACCTCGTACAGACAGACGGTGACGGCCTGGGCAAGGTTCATGGAGGGATAGGCCTCGTCCGTGGGGAGGGTGATGAAGTACTGGCACAAGTCCAGCTCTTCGGTTTTCAGGCCTTTGTCTTCGCGCCCGAAGACCAGGGCGGCTTTGACCTCGTCGCCTTTGGGGTGAAGCTTTTCCGCCAGCTCATCCGGGGTGTAGAAAACATTTCGGTACTTGCCAAAGCGTCGGGTGGTGCCAAAGGCGTAGTGAACCCCTTCCAGAGCTTCGGCAAGGGTATCCACCACCACGGCTTCCTCAAGGATCCGCTTTGTCTTTACCGCCATTCGCAGGGCATCCATGGACAAATGGTTGCACTGGGGGTTCACGAGCACCAGACGTGAAAAACCAAAATTCATCATGGCCCTGGACACCGACCCGATATTCAAGGGGCCCTGGGGCTCCACCAGCACAATGGATATCTGCTCTGTCTTCATACAACTCCTGATTACACGATCTTAGGATAAAAAACGCTCTTTATAGCATCCCCGGATTCTGATAGAAACCCCACTGTCATACCAGACCGGCAAAAAAACGCATATGTTCTCTTTTTTAACCCCAGGATCCCAAGGCTTTTTCATGCCCCATACCCTTCTTGTCCAACTTCCCGTTCCCAGGCACCAGGTCGGCGCCAAAAGCGGCAACATCCCTTTGGGGGCCGCATGCCTGAAACTTGCAGCAGAGGCCCATACCGACGCCCGCGTGGAGATCTTTCCAGAGCCCCTGGCCACCCATGGAGGGGATACCGTTATTCTGGAAGAGATCTGCCGGAAGCGCCCCGATATCCTCGGGCTGACCCTCACCTGCTGGAATGTGGAGCGCTCCCTGCGCCTTGCCGAAGAGGTCAAAAAAAGGTGCGGGACGCGCATCGTGGCCGGAGGTCCTGAGGTAACGGCCGACAACGAGCTCACCCGCCACCCCGCCATTGATTTCCGTGTGTACGGCGAAGGGGAAGAGATCTTTGTCAGGCTTTTGAATGAACCGGAATTCTGGGACCAGAAAGAGGCCTTCGGCTGCGCCCCGGAGTTTTTCATGGACGCCAAAAACCCGTACATGGAAAAGCTCCTCGACCCCGGCCCGGAAGAGATCATGCTCCTGGAGACCCAGCGAGGCTGCCCCTACGGGTGCAAGTTCTGCTACTACAACAAAGCCCGCAAAGGCCTCACCTTTCTCTCCGATAACAAGGTGCTCGAAGGGATCGGCTGGGCCGTACAAAAAGGGGTCAAGGAGCTTTATCTCCTGGACCCGTCACTGAACGCCCGCCCCGGGCTCAAAGAGCTGCTCAAAGAGATCGCAAAGCTCAACCCGGACAAACGCCTCTCCCTGCGCAGCGAAATACGCGCCGAATGGATCGACGCCGAGGCCGCGGAGCTGTTTGCCGAAGCAGGATTCACCGTGTTTGAAATCGGCCTTCAGTCCACCTGCCCCCAGGCCCAGAAACTCATGGGTCGCAAGACAGACCTCACACGGTTCATCGACGGAGTGAACCATCTCAAGGGCCACGGAATCCTTTCCACGGTGGACCTCATCATCGGCCTCCCCGGCGATGACCTCGCCAGCTTCTCGCGCTCCCTGGGCTTTGTAAAGGAAAACGGCCTGGACGACGACATGCAGGTCTTCCCCCTTGCCCTGCTCCCGGGCACAGCCTTCCGAAAGGAGAGTGAAGCCTTGGGGCTCCGCTATCAGGAGAAGCCTCCGTACACCATCATCGAAACCCCGGGCTTCAAGCCCGATGAGATCACCCTGGCCCTGGACTGGGCAGAGTCCCTGCTGGACATGGACCTGATCACGCCCCCTGAGGTGGACCTCTCCTGGACATCCGGCAACCTGCCTGCCCACCGTCATATCAACCCGGACGGCAGGGAACTCATCGCCACCTTTGTGGTGACAACGGAGACAACCGCAGCCGAGGCACGCCTTACCGCCCCCCGGCTCTCCGCCCCCTATCAGGTGGTCATCACCCCCGAGGTGACGGACGAGGCAACGGTTTTTGGCATCCTTGAGGCCTGTGTCGCCCACAACCCGCACACACCGCTTGAAATCATCTGGGTCGAGCCTGAAAACCTTCCCAACGCGTTACACATCGTAACCGAGCTGCCCCTTTCCCGGCCCCATTTTCTGGACAACGACCTGGCTCTGCTGGACCAGCGCCCCGGCAACCGGGCCATCCTCTGCACACTGGTCAGCGAAGATCCGCGTCCTCTTTCCGTCCCTATGGGACGCACCCTGAAACGTTTCAAAGGAGACACTCTTCCCAGCCGGGAAGACCTGGAAATTCTCAGCGACGCCGACGGCGCCGTCATCGACGCACCGGACAGCCCGTCGCTCAAAGCCTGGCAGGAAACCATGGCCGCCTTTGCGGATGAGATGTTTCCCGTGGCCTTTTCGGACCACACGGCCATGGCCAGGTGGCGAGCCTTAACCGGATCCGGGGATTGGGTGTTTTAGTGATAGGAGGGCAATTGACAGTACGTATGCAGCCCAATTTACCTCAGAATGCCAGAGTGGCTTTAACAGCTTATTATGTGACATCCTGTAGGGTGTGCTTGCGCACCATCTGTTTGATGAAACCAACGTCTTTTGCCACGTTTATGCTGCGTGCAGGTCACCCGCAGATGGGTTTTATGACCGTTACGGTTCTTCGACGGTGCGCAAGCGCACCCTTGTGTTAGCGTTTATGTCATTCTATGCTTCAGAGGCAATTCGGCCAGGGCCTTTCAGCGTCACCCCATGGTGCCAACGAAAGGAGCCCGAAGGGCGACTGGAGTTGGCACCATGGGGTGACGCTGAGCACCTCCGGTGCAGCCAGGCCCCCAAGCAACTTATGGCAATGTATGTCGTGCCACATTTAACTCGGTAATAATCCAGAAAATCGCATGCCGTGCGCACCCTTGGGCACAAGCCCGTGACGTAGATTATGCAGCGATTTTCTTCTCCAGCGAAAGATCGAACAGTATCTTTGGCTCGGTATAACCGACAGCCCGCACTCACAAGGTTGATCACGCAGGGAGGATTCTTTGAAAACAGCTATAGGTATTGACGTTTCCAAGGCCAAGTTGGATGTTGCCCTACGCCTTTCCAACGGTAAATTTCGAAGTAAAGTTGTCAAAAATGATGCCAGTGGTTTCAAACAACTCAGCACATGGATAGCTCGTCAAAAATCTGAGCCATTGCCACATGTTTGCATGGAGGCCACCGGCGTTTACTGGGAGGATCTTGCTGATTACCTACACCAGAAGGGGCATCCTGTCTCTGTCATGAATCCGTTGCAAATTAAATCATATGCAACTTCAATGTTGATTCGGACAAAGACTGATGCTGTGGATTCTCGAATTATTGCCGAGTTTTGCGCCAATCAAAACCCAGCATTATGGACGCCTCCTCCCCTTTCCGTCAAAAAAGTACGTGCTCTCATTGCAAGGCGTGAGGCCCTTATCTCTATGATCTCACAGGAAAACAACCGATTGCATGTTGCTAACGATGCCGTAAAAAGCAGCATTGAGTCTGTTATTCTCCATCTCAAGACTGAGCTTAAAGAGATTGAAAAGAAAATAAAACAGGTCATTGATGATGATCCAGATCTCAAGGCAAAAAAAGACCTTTTGGATTCAATACCGGGACTTGGGAAAGTCACAGTGCCTGTTCTCCTCTCCATTCTTGCTGGTGCACACAACTTCAAAACAGCTCGCCAAGTTGCTGCTTTTGTTGGGTTAGACCCACGTCACCATGAATCTGGTTCCAGTGTTAAGATGAAGCAACGGATTTCGAAAGTTGGCCATAAATCAATTAGAAAAGCCTTATATATGCCTGCAATGGTTACCATTTACAGAACAGAGTGGGGTGGCCGATTCAAAGAGCGACTCCTTGCATCTGGCAAGGCACCAAAGGTAATCATCACTGCTATGATGAGAAAGTTAATCCATGTTGCATTTGGTGTTTTAAAAAAACAAACGCCTTTTGACCATTCACTACATAATGCGTGACTTTGACAGTATCTACGTCACTCAGAGTGAGTGGTGAGTAGTCCCCATGACAGATGGCTTAGGCCCTGCCAAACAAAAACACCCCAAAATCGTCGAACCGACAGAACACGCGCTCTCTCCCTATTCCCTATTCCCTATTCCCTATTCACCATTAACCATTCCCCATTCCCTATCCCCCCTCACGATCCCTCAACACCACCACCTTTGCCCCGTGGCCCGGAAGGAGCATCTCCACGAGCTCCTGTTCCGTCACCGGGGTGTAGGTCCTCTGCCACCGAGGGTCCGATTCCAACCGCTTGAGCCGACAGATCCGCTCCCGAACCGGCGGATGGGTGCGCAACAGCGTATGCCCGCGCTGCTCCCTGCGTCCCGCCACCCAGCGCATAAGCAACGGGGAGCGGCCGCCTTCAAGCTTCCGCAGCGCCTGGATCAGGGGCCTTGGTGACCCCAGAAGCTTGGCAGAGCCTGTGTCGGCTGCGAACTCCCGGGTCCGCAGCAGGTGCAGCTGAAGCAGCAGCGCCGCCACAGGGGCCGTCACCACAACGGCCAGCAGGAGAAGGGAGACCTCCCGTTCCCCTGCAAAGATGGCCGGAAGATTGATGAGCACCATCAACTGCCCGATGATGGAGAGCACATTGACCATTTTTACCGTGATCTCGGAAAACCACATGATGCGGCTGTCATTATGGGCCACATGGCTCAGCTCATGGGCCACAACCCCTGCCAGTTCATCCCTGGTCAGGGCGTCAAGGATCCCCCTGGACAAGGCAATGGCGGAGCTTTGCCGGTCTCCCGTCACAAAGGCAATGGACCGTGCACTGGGTAAAATCCAGATTTCCGGAGCATTGGTGAGCCGTGCATCCGTGGCCAGGTCCTTCACCAGACGATGCAAACCCGGCATCTGAAACTCCGTCACCGGAACCCCTCTGTAAAATCGAAGCACCACGGCCGGAGAGATCCTCGGCGTCAGGTGGTAGGCCAGCAGCCCCCCCACCGCAGCCGGAATGGAAAAAAGAGGCCCCCCCAGAATATGGGCCAAAAAAAGCAGCAAAGACGCCAAGGCCCATGCTGCTGCTGTTGATTTTACAAAACTGATGTTGTTTTGCCGTTCTATCACACGCTCCATCATAGCCCACCTGCCCTGTCAAGCAGGGGCGGAAACGGCACCGCCACAAAACCCTTCTGTGACAGCCACACCGCCACTGCCATTGCGTTACATGGGGAAACCCTGAAGATTTCCCATGTCATAAATTAGTCACAAATTATCGAGATGCAAGGAAAAGAGAGGGGAACGGACATAAAAAAAAGCGTAAAAAAACAGGCGGGAAAATCCGAAGGACCAAGCCCCTTTTGACAGGGGCGTTGGGATCACTTCGACGGCACTTCGTAGTCGATAAACCGGTAAAGGTCATCGGGATGGATGGATTCACCGGAGATGGCCCGGTCACTGGCCGTGGCACCGGCTTTCTTCATCTGCTTTGCACTCCCGCAAATAAGGGGGTGCCAGAAAGGAAGAGGCTTGCCGGCCAGGATCCTCCGATAGGCGCAGGTTTCCGGCAGCCAGTGGTAATGCTCCACAGAGCCGGGCATCAGCTCCACACACACATCGTTGATGTACGTGCGGTTCTCGTAAATCCGACACCTACAGCTTTCAAGGTCCAGGTATCGGCAGGCCACGGAGGTCACGTAAATGACACCGGTGTCGGCGTCTTCAAGCTTCTCCATGCAGCAGAGGCCGCACCCGTCGCAGAGGGATTCCCACTGTTTCCGAGTCATTCGGGACAGGGGGGTGTTCTCCCAGAACGGCTCATCGGCCTCATGCTCTCTTTTTTTTTCGGTCTTTTTCACGATCCGGCGAATCCTTCGGTGCCAAGTTTAAAGGGAATGCTCGTGCTTGAACGCAAGCCATGCAAGGGTCACCTGTTCGGTCCACTGGTCTTCCGTCAGGTCCCACTCTTTCATCTGACCGGGATCTGCAGGCATCTGAACCAGGGTAGCCAGCTCTTTGTATGTGTGTTTTTTCATTAAAACGTCGGCAAGGGAGCCTTCCTCAATGAATTCCGTGGGAAATCGGTCCGGGTTGGCCTCCACCAGGGCATCCAGTTCATCGGCGGTACGTGCATATTCCATGTTTCACCACTCCGTATCTTACAGTTCAACACAAGCCCCGAAAAACCGCCTGGGGCGTTTCCGGGGATTCAAACCGGGAAAAAAAGAATATAGAGCATCACCCCGCGATTTTCAACCGTTCAGACAGTGTCCCCGGACCGGAAAAAGCACACGTTCAGCACCTTTGTGCCTTTGCCCTTCCTCTGCCTGGCATGCGGAGCCCCGGCATTTTCACAGGCAGCGCCCCCCGAAAAAATGAGTCGCCATCGCTTTTTCGGTTGTTTCTGTGGCAAAATATGAGTATGTGATGAGCCGCAATTGTTTGAATATCTGTGTATTCTAAAAAAACCCCGGATCTCGGCGTTGCCCCCACAGGCTCCCCCCCGATACCAGGGAGCACCCATGCCCAACAGCCGGTTTCGGCTTGACATATGATGGTTCCGTAACACCCCCCACAGAGGTCTCCGGCAGATTTCTTCCGGCGGCGAAGCATCGTAGTGTTGGCATTGTGAAGAACCATCAACCAAGAGGAAGACCCACACATGACAGTCTGTAACACCATCAGAAACATCGCCATCATTGCCCACGTTGACCACGGCAAAACCACCCTCGTGGACGCCATGTTCCGTCAGAGCGGCCTGTTCCGCGAAGACCAGGAAGTGGAAGACCGGCTCATGGACAGCATGGACCTTGAAAAGGAACGCGGCATCACCATCTCCGCCAAAAACTGCTCCGTCAACTGGAACGGGACCCGTATCAACATCCTCGATACCCCCGGCCACGCCGACTTCAGCGGCGAGGTGGAGCGTGCCCTCTCCATGGTGGACGGTGCCATTCTGCTGGTGGACGCCTCCGAAGGCCCCCTTCCCCAGACCCGCTTTGTCCTGAAAAAGACCCTGGAAGCAGGCCTTAAAGTCATTGTGGCCATCAACAAGATCGACCGCGCCGATGCCCGCCCCGACGAGGTACTCGACGAGATCTACGACCTCTTCATCGACCTGGACGCCACCGACGAGCAGCTCGACTTCCCCGTCCTCTACGCCATCGGCAGGGACGGTATCGCCCAGGATACCCTGGAAGAAAAGGGCACCGACCTCACGCCCCTGTTCACCAGGATCGTCAACGACCTGCCCGCACCGGTGATCAACTCAGAGAAACCCCTGCAGATCCTCATCTCCGACCTCGGGTACTCCGATTACCTGGGCAGGCTGGCCATCGGCAGGGTCTACAACAGGCCCCTGTCCACCAAAACGCCCCTGGTTTACATCAACGAAGAGGGCAAGGCAGTCCGCATCAAGGTCACCAAGGTCCAGATTTACGACGGGCTCAGCATCAGCGAGACCGAGACCGTTGCCGCAGGGGACATTGCCGTCATCTCCGGCATCGAAGAGATCCAGATCGGGGACACGGTCTGTGAGATGGACAACGCCGTGGCCCTCCCCCGTGTCACCGTGGACGAGCCCACCGTTGCCATGCGCTTTACCATCAACACCTCGCCCCTGGCCGGCCAGGAAGGCAAGATCGTTCAGTCCAGCAAGATCCTGGACCGCCTCGAAAAAGAGTCCATGAAAAACGTCTCCATGAAGGTGGAGCTCACCGACGACCGCGAGTGCTTCATGGTCAAGGGCCGCGGCGAATTCCAGATGGCCATCCTCATCGAGACCATGCGCCGGGAAGGTTTTGAGCTCTGCGTGGGTCGTCCCGAGGTTATCTTCAAGGAAGAGGACGGGGTCCGCACCGAGCCCATCGAGAACGTCTACGTGGACTGCGACGAGAACTTCATGGGCGTGATCACTGAAAAGCTTTCCCTCAGAAAGGGCAAGCTCATCAACCTCACCAACAACGGCCGCGGCCGCGTGAACATGGAGTTCTCCATCCCCTCACGCTCCCTCATCGGCTACCGTGACGAGTTCCTCACCGACACCAAGGGCACCGGTATCATGAACTCCATCTTCCAGGGATACGAGCCCTTCCGGGGAACCTTCCCCACCCGTTACACCGGCTCCATCGTCTGCGACCGAAAAGGCCAGTCCGTGCCTTACGCCCTGTTCAACCTGGAGCCCCGCGGCCGCATGATCATCCCCCCCGGAGTTCCCGTCTACGAAGGCATGATCATCGGTGAGCACAACAAAGAGGGCGACATCAACGTCAACGCCTGCAAAGAGAAAAAGCTCACCAACATGCGCGCCTCCGGCAAAGACGACAACGTCGTCTGCACCCCTGTGAAGCCCCTGACCCTGGAGCAGGCCATCAACTTCATCCGTGATGACGAGATGGTGGAGGTTACCCCCATCTCCATCCGCCTGAGAAAGGCCATCCTCTCCCAGCAGAAGCGGTACCAGATGCGGCCCAAAAAGGATGCATAAGGCCTTTTCATTCCAATAGATTAGAAACCGCCCTTCACGTTCAGCGTGAAGGGCGGTTTGCGTTTGGATGAATGAAACATGCAAACGGCCACCACCACCTTGTTCTTTCATCTTTTCCGTGGGAACACGATGTGCCATACTACACGATTCTGGAATACGACCCGCATCCCCGTTGGAATGACGCACAAAAAACGTATCAACCCTTATCTTCGATTGTGAATGGTACCTATGGATTCTATTGAATTTGACCGCAGGCATATCTGGCATCCCTACACCTCCATGAAAAACCCACTTCCCGCCTACGAGGTGGCCTCGGCCGACGGCGTCCGCCTGACCCTTGCTGACGGCCGGGAACTCATCGACGGCATGTCCTCCTGGTGGGCCGTGATCCACGGCTACAACAACCCGATCCTCAATCAGGTGCTCGCCGCTCAGTCCCAGAGGATGTCCCACGTGATGTTCGGAGGTATCACCCACCAGCCCGCGGTGGAGCTGGCACGGCTCCTCCTCTCCATCACCCCGGATCCTCTGGAGCGCATCTTTTTCTGCGACTCCGGCTCCGTCTCCGTGGAGGTGGCCCTGAAAATGGCCTTCCAGTACTGGATGGCCCGAGGCAAAAAAGGGAAAAACCGCATCCTCAGCTTCATGAACGGCTACCACGGAGACACCTTCGGGGCCATGAGCGTCTGCGACCCGGTCAACGGCATGCACGACATCTTTGCAGGCGTCCTGCCCAAGCACCTCTTTGCACCGGCACCGGCCGCCCGCTTTGATGAAGAGCCTTCGGCCGAGGAGATCCAGTCATTAGAAACACTCATGGAGAGCCACAAAGACGAGATCGCCGCCGTGATCATCGAGCCGGTGGTTCAGGGCGCAGGGGGCATGCGCATCTACTCGCCCCTCTTCCTGAAAAAACTCCGGGAGCTCTGCGACCGCTACGGCTTCCTCCTCATCTTCGACGAGATTGCCACCAACTTCGGCCGCACCGGCAAACTCTTCGCCCTGGAACACCCGGAAGTCACCCCGGATATCCTCTGCCTGGGCAAAGCCCTCACCGGCGGCTACATGACCCTGGCCGCCACCCTGGCCACGGCCGAAGTAGCGGAAACCATCAGCAGCGGCAATCCGCCCAACTTCATGCACGGCCCCACCTTCATGGGCAACCCCCTGGCCTGCGCCGTGGCCCTGGCCAGCACCCAGATGCTCCTCGACTCCCCCTGGCAGGCACGGGTCAACCGAATCGAAGCCGGCCTCAAAGCCGGGCTCATGCCCCTTGCCGACCTGCCCCAGGTGGCCGACGTCCGCGTCCTGGGCGCCATCGGCGTGGTGGAACTCACCGACCCCGTGGACATGGCCGTTATCCAGGCCCGCTTCGTGGAACGTGGCGTCTGGGTCCGCCCCTTCGGCAAGCTGGTCTACGTGATGCCGCCCTTTGTCATGGAGCCGGACGATTTGCACACCCTCACCACGGCGATGGCCGAGGTTGTGGGGATGGAGGGTACGGGGAAATAGTGAATGGTGAATGGTGAATAGTGAGTGGAAAGAACAGGGATAAGGATACGCACGGGGCACCAACGAAGGCCTGTGTTACGTTCCAAACAACGGCATGAACCAAAACCCGATACCGCCCGAAGCACCGAGGCCCGTAGGGTGCGCCGTGCGCACCGACTGCTCGAAAGCCACCACAGTACGGTGAAGCCGACCACGGTGCGGGAGCCGCACCCTACAAAACGAGCCCCGGGATGCCGACGCCACCCAAAGCACCAGGGGATAATGTGCCCCTCAAAAACAGCCGAAGCGAAACGCTTAGCCAGCGCCATTAAGATAGCATGCGTTACGTTCCAAACAGTGGCATGATGCATAAACCGACACAGCCCGAAGCACCGAGGCCCGTAGGGTGCGCCGTGCGCACCAAATTTTTTCGAGAACCACCACAGTACGGTGAAACCGACCACGGTGCGGGAGCCGCACCCGACAAAACGTGCCCCGGTATGCCGACGCCACCAGAAGCACCACGGGATAATGTGCCCCTCAAAAACAGCCGAAGCGAAACGCTTAGCCAGCGCCATTAAGAAAGCATGCGTTACGCTCCAAACAGTGGCATGATGCATAAACCGACACAGCCCGAAGCACCGAGCGACGTGCGCACCGACTGTTCGAAAACCACCACAGTACGGTGGAACCGACCACGGTGCGGGAGCCGCACCCTACAAAACGAGCCCCGGTATGCCGACGCACCAGAAGCACCAGGGGATAATGTGCCCCTCCAAAACAGCGGAAGCGAAACGCTTAGCCAGCGCCATTAAGAAAGCATGCGTTACGCTCCAAACAGTGGCATGATGCATAAACCGACACAGCCCGAAGCACCAAGGCCCGCAGGGTGCGCCGTGCGCACCAAATTTTTTCGGGAACCACCACAGTACGGTGGAATCGACCACGGTGCGGGAGCCGCCCCCGACAAAACGTGCCCCGGTATGCCGACGCCACCAGAAGCACCACGACATGAAGTGCCCCATAACAATCAGGAGCTGCCTGCCCCATGATAACCAGAAAAACCTGTCCGAAATGCGGATTTGAAAACCCGACGAGCGCCCAGGAGTGCCTGCGGTGCGGGGTAATCTTTGCCAAAATCGCCTCGGCTTCGGATACGTCCCAAAAACCCGTCAAAACCAACGGGGGACACCAGGCCTATGGGGAAGATACCCGTGTGACGTTTTATGAGCCGGAAGGGGCGTTTGAAGGGAAGGTCTATGCGGTGGTCAAAGGCGTATTGCTGCTCCTGCTCGCAATATGGGGACTTAAACTGGCAACAATCCCCCTGGTGGACGGCGGGGCCGGAAATTCGTTTCTTCACAACGTGAACCTCCCGTTCCACGAGGCCGGGCACCTGCTCTTCAGGCCTTTCGGGCCGGTGATCCACTCCCTGGGCGGCACCCTGGGCCAGCTCCTCATGCCCCTGGTCTGCCTGCTCGTCCTGCTCATCAAGCAGCGGGACCCCTTCGGCGCGTCGGTCTGCCTCTGGTGGATCGGGGAGAACTGCCTGGACATTGCCCCTTATGTGGACGATGCCCGTCGCCTTACCCTTCCGCTTTTGGGTGGAAACGTGGGCCACTCTTCGCCGTACGGATTCCATGACTGGCAGTTTATCCTCACCGAGACAGGGCTCCTGGACAAAGACCACCTCATCGCAGGTGGCTTTAAAACACTGGGGATCCTGCTGATGGTTGCAGCCATTGCCTGGGGCAGCCACAGCATATACAAAAAACACATTGAATAAAAACAACCAATATATCAAAACATTACAAAACATACCTGGAGTACTGCTTTGACACCCGGAATCAACCTTTTAAAAAAGAAGAAAATAAAACATACCGTCCACAGCTTCAAACACGACCCAAATGCCGGGGCTTACGGTGATGAGGTCGTGGAAAAACTGGGATTTCCGGCCGAGCGGGTCTTCAAGACCATCATTGTGGCCCTGGACGGGGTGGGGAAAAACCTCTGCGGCGCCATTGTCCCGGTTACCGGGCTCACGGACCTGAAGCACGTGGCCAAGGCGGCAGGGGCCAAAAAAGCGGCCATGGCCGACCCCAAAGAGGCGGAACGGGCCACGGGCTACATCACCGGCGGAATCAGCCCTGTGGGCCACAAAAAACGCATCCCTTTGCTCCTGGATGCCCAGGCCATGGATCACCCCACCATCATGGTCAGCGGGGGCAAACGGGGCCTTGAAATCGAACTCTCCCCCCAAGACCTCATTGCAGTCACCGGTGCCAAGGTGGCAAGCATCCACAAGTAAACGACACACGCCAATACACAAAGGCCCGGGATACCCGCTTATGAGTGGGTATCCCGGGCCTTAAGGTGCAGAGACTGTCAGTTGCCCCCGGCAAACCACCGGGCACAAAACCGCAAAAATTTGTCAGGCTTGATGTAAACGTGGAAAAGCCATGGATTCCAGAACGGAATCGTAGGACGTGACCTGCTGCCCCCAGTCATGGGACGCCATGTAGCGGGCAAGATCTCGGGCTGCGGAGCGCTGATCGTTGTGCGCGAAGCGATCCAGAAGCTCGCACAGCTTTGCCGTGCAGTCCTTGCGGCTGGTGTAAAGGTGGGCGCTGTGGAACGCTCTGGGAAGGACCTCAGGATAGGCCAGGCGCTTTGGCAAAAGGGGCAGGCACCCATAAGCCATGGCCTCCACCACGGAGATGCCGAAATTTTCCTGAACCGCAGAGCTCACCACGATGGCTCCGCGCTTCAGCCAGGCCCGATACTCTTCGGCTGTCTTGCAGTACCCGAAATGAACCACCCGGTCCCCCAGGTTTTTCAGAGCCTCGTGAAACGGTTCCTCGGCCTTTCCGCCTGCGGATTCCCCCAGCAGGGCCACCTCAAAGGGGATCCCCTTCTCCGCCACCATCTCCAGCACCTGCCGCATGGCGGGAAAATTCTTGTCGTAACTCCACCGGTGGTTCCAGATGATGAGGGGCGGATCCGTGCGCTTTTCTTCCATGTCCGGCGCTTCAGCCGGAAGGCTGCAGCCCGGGTAGATCACCACGGATTTTTCGGCCACGATCTCTTCCAGGCCCCGGGGCACGGCATCCGGGAAACGGGATAGAAAGGGAGAAAGGCTGTTGATAAAGAGTTCCCGATGGTGGGATGAATTGAACGCCACCCGGTCTGCCGCAAGGACGGTGTAGATCTCCTGCATCACCAGGTCTGCCTGGACCGTGCTCCCCTTGGGCGGGGGGTAGGTGAGCTGGCTCTCGTGCATGTAGACCAGCGTCGGCGGGCAGGTGCCCACCAGCCCTTTCAGCCGGGCAAGGTCCACCATGTTGCAGACGATGAGACCGTCCGCATCCTTTGCTTCACGCAACACACCGGCGTAATGAAGGGCCGATGCCCTCATGCGCCACTTCCAGTTTCCACCGGGGAGGGTCAACAGGTCGATGTCGTGTCGGCTGTGGGCCTTGAGCCCTTCGGCTACGGCTTTGTGGGATCCGCTGAAATGGGGTTCCAAGAAGGAAAAACGAAGGGGCATGAAAAACTCACTCGTCGGAGGTCAGCTCACGGAGGCGATCTTCCATCTTCCCCTGAAAGGAGACCAGCTCCTCTTCCAGGAGCTTCAAGTCGTTGATGCGCTCCCGCACATCGGTGATCTTCTTCTGACCCATGGTCAGGGTCTTCCGGATCTGCTCCACTTCATCGATGTCAAAATCCGTGAGGCCGATGATCTCGGAGATCTCCTCAAGGGAGTACCCAAACCGCTTCCCGCGCAGGATAAGCTTGAGGCGGACATGATCCCTGCGACTGTAGATGCGTTGGTTTCCTTCGGTACGACGGGGTGAAATGAGGTTCTTTTCTTCGTAAAACCGGATGGAGCGGGTGCTGATGTCAAACTCGCGGGCCAAATCCGAGATGGTGTAGTATATTTCTTTGCCCTGGCGCTTCAATGCAAGGATCTCCTGGATGATTCATCGCCGTGCCAGCCCAGGGGTGAGCGGCAAGGCCTCTTTGTCGGCTCTTTTCTGTCACGATCTCGCGGCAAACCAGCGTCAACCTTGCGAGAACTCCGTCGTTACATATGCCTTGCAAGGCCTCTTGTCAAGAACTGCCTCTCATGCCCTGCAGCCCTGATGCCCCTTCGATAAACCGAATTTTTCCGGGCAGCTGCTTCTTGCCCTTGACAGCCCTTTGACTTTCAGCCTATAAAGTTTACGTTAACGTAAAGATAAAACACCCCTACCCAAAACCTGAACATTGTACCCAAACCATAACGCGCATCACCCACATAACACAGACTGCGGAGGACCATGGAAAAAATTTTCTATCCCGAATCCATTGCCATCTGGGGACTGTCCAATCGAGAAAACAACATCCCCAGGCTGATGCTCGAAAACCTCATCCGCTGGGGCTATGAAGGCCGTCTGTTCGGCATACACCCCAAAGGCGGCGAGAAACACGTGGACGGGGTCAAGATGTACCGTCACATTAAAGACCTCCCACAACAGCCTGATCTGGCAGTCTTTCTGCTCCCCGCACGTCTTATCCCCGGTGCCCTGCGCGAGGCCGGTGAGTTCGGGGTCCGCCGCGCGGCCATCCTCTCCGGGGGGTTCAACGAATCCGGCCCCGAAGGGGAAAAACTGGCCGAAGAGCTCACGACCGTGGCCGAAGCCTATGGTATCCGATTCGTGGGCCCCAACGGCCTCACCGTGGCCAACACGGCCAACGGCCTCTGCCTTCCTTTCACGCCCACCTTCAAAGCACCCCGCGGCGGCATGAGCTTGGTTACCCAGAGCGGGGGCATGGGCCTCTTCCTCTGGCACCTCATGGCCGACGAAAACATCGGCCTGGCCAAGTTCGCCAGCATCGGCAACAAGCTGAATGTCACGGAAGTGGACTGCATCCGCTACTTCGGAAAAGACCCGGACACCAAGGTGATCTGCCTGTACTTAGAGAGCATCACCGACGGACGGAAACTCATGGAGGCCGCCACCGAGGCCGGAAAACCGGTGATCGTCTACAAGGCCAACACCACTTCTGCGGGCAGCAAGGCAGCCATGAGCCACACCGCGGCCATCAGCAACAACGAAGAGATCATCGACGCCGCCTTTGAACGCGCCGGGATCCTCCGCATCGAAGAGTTCGATGACTTTATCGGCGCCGCAAAAATCTTCGAGCTGCCCCCCATGCGGGGCAACCGCATCATGGTCATGAGCCCGGCCGGAGGGTTCACCGTGCTCATGGCAGATCTCTGCGAAAAAGCAGGCTTCGAGTTTGCCGATCCCGGAGAGGCCTTCTACAAAGAGATCGCCGAGTTCACCAACGCAGGGGTCATCTCCCTGTCCAACCCCCTGGACCTCGGCGACATCTACGACCCCGCCTCCACGGCCAGCGTCATCAACCTCGTCCTGCACAACGATCAGGTGGACGGGGCTGTCTACCTCACTCAGAACCCCCAGATGCCCAGAAACGACGACGTCTTCAACAAAATGTTCAAGACCGATATCTCCAAAGAGGTCACCGGCGCCATCCGCTCCTCGGGAAAACCCATGGCCTCCTGCCTCTACGGCCCCTCAAAGACCATCAACCGGGTCAAGCAAAACGTCAACGTGCCCATCTTCAACACCCCGGAGTCCATGATCCGCATCATGAAGCTCCAGCAGCGCTACCACGCAAAACGTACCGAACCCGCCTTTTCTACGTCCCTGCCCCCGGAAATCGACATGGACGCCGCAGCCTCCTGGGTGCGCTCCCACCCCGGGACCCACGGTGAGGAGGCCCTGGAGCTGCTCACCGCCTTCGGCATCCCCGTGGCAACAAACCAGACCGCCACAACCGCCGATGACGCGGTGGCAGCTGCCGAGGCCATCGGCTACCCCGTGGTGATGAAGGTCATCAGTCCGGATGCCGTCCACAAGTCCGAGGCGGGCGGGGTCCTTGTGGGCCTCAAAGACGAAACCGAGGTCCGAAACGGTTTCGACACCATCCGGGCCAACCTGGAGGCCTACAAGCAAAACGCCCGCTTCGACGGCGTGCGTCTCATGGCCATGGCAGGCAGTGGCCACGACATGTTTGTGGGAGGCAGCGTGGACGACTCCTTCGGGCCCGTCACCCTCTTCGGCTACGGGGGCATCTACATCGAAGTCTTCCAGGACGCCCAGACCGTGCTGTGCCCCTCGTCCCCCCATGAGATCGAGACCAAAATCAGCCGCCTGAAATCGGCAAAAATCCTTGCAGGAACCCGAGGCAAAGCCGCCGGGGATGTATGCGGCTACATCGACCTCATCCACCGCGTCACCCACCTCATGGCCCAGTTCCCGGAAATCCAGGAGCTGGACCTCAACCCCGTACGGGTTTTGGAAGACGGGTCCGGGGTGCTGGCGCTGGATGCGAGGTGCAGGATAGAAAAAAGGTCATAGGGGGATAGGACATAGGTGATAGGGAGCGATTTTATGGTGCGGGGCTGTGCAGGGCGAGCCGCGAAGCCGATCGGGGTTTTGTAGGGTGCGCCGTGCGCACCGCTTAGCGTATCGAAACCCGTCACCGGCTTCTTGTTGCAGAGCCCCGGGTAACTATTCAGCTAAAAAAAGCCTCCGGCGGTCCTGCCAGGGGCCAAACGCTTGCCCGATTTTATGGTTTGGGTTTGACAAACAGGTCTTGAGGCTACGTTTGATCCATTCGAAGGTTCTGGTTTGCTGACTGCATTCGACGTAGCGAGCAGGCAACCGGAAAGTTTTTGCGGAGCTTTTTTCGGAAAGCGCCCCGCCGGAGGCAAGCGAATCGTTGCAAACCCGTTATGCCATGGGAAAAATACAGGGCCGGTGGGACGCGTTACGCAAGGCGGTGCGGGGGCCGCACCCTACAGTTCCCGTGGCAGGTTGGTAATGTGTAACCGTGCTGCCCCCAAAACGCCACAGGCCTGAAATGATATGTCATCATTTCAGGCCTGTGATTTTAAAACCTGGGGTCCAGGGGATCATCCCCTGGCCGCCGGAGGCGTTTTTTGCTTTTTTGCTTTTTTGCTTTTTTATTTATTCATGCAGCACGATGCCCGTGGGCAGGGCTTCCCCGTAGATCACTTTTTCATCGCCGGAGGAGAGGGTCACCACCTCGGTGAGGGGTTTGAGCACCTTTTTGCCGCCGCCAAGGGCCTGGGCACGGGCGATGACCTGCTCGCGCTGAGCGTCGTCGAGGTCGCGCATGCGGTCGCCTGTTTTGCGGCCCATGATGACCAGGGCGTTGACCACGGCTTTGGGCTCTTTCCATGAGCCGGTGAGGAGCTTTTCGATCCAGGGCCAGGCGTCTTTGGGCGCCACCACGCGGTCCACGGACCCGTACAGGGGTTCGCGCTGGCCGATGCGGGAGAGGGCCCAGACCATCTGGGACGGAGATTTTTTGGGTGAGAAGGCTTTTACCAGCTGGTTGCCCAGACGCACCTTGTCCTTGGTGATGAGGCGCTCCATGTTGGCCAGGGCCATCCAGAGCTCCACCTGCTCCTGGGGGGTCATCTTCACGCCGTTGCCCCGGGCGGGAAAGACCAGGGGGGAGATCTCCTGGAAAAACTGGCGCTGCTGTCCGGGGTTGAGGCCCGCTGCAAGGCGCCGCCAGAGGATCCACCACTCACCGCGCACCTGATTGTTCCGGTCAAAGACGGGTCCGTTTCGAAAGAGTTTCCACACCCGCTTCATGCGCTGCTCATCCATGCCGTGGCCGGTGCCGGGGCGCAGGCAGTAGCCGGTGAGGTTGAGCCACCGGGCTTCGAACTCTGCGGCGCGTTCCCGGACCTTTTTCTCGTCCAGAAGGGTATCGGAGAGATCCCGGATAAAGGAGAGGGGCCAGGCGTTCTTCTGGGTATCCACGGCAGCGGAGATGGCTTTCACCACACCGGTGAGACCTGTCTTGTCCCCGTGAAAGGCCTCTTTCACCACGCTGCGGGCGGCCTGGGTCAGGCCTTCGTCCAGGACCTCCCCTTCAGCCACGGCCATGGGGTCAGCCTCCCGGCGCAGCTGGAAGTTCAGGCGCCAGTGGTGATCGCTGATCTGGGAGCGGCACCCGATGACCAGGGTTCCCACCTCGGTGTACTGGGCCTTTAAATGAACGGGAATGGACTCTGCGTTGCCTTTTTTGCCGTACTTGATCACCGAGGCCATGGGGGGCAGCTCGGTGAGGGTGTCGTCGATTGTGATGACGTCCCCTGCCCGGTCGCCGGAACGGAAACTGGAACTGTAGACGGGAAATTCTGCCGGGCGATTGGCGATAACCGTAAATTTCTTATCGGAGAGCTCGATGGTTTCGCCTTCGTCCAGGCCGCGCTCCACGATGCAGACCGCCTTGTGCTCATCCCCGTTGGTGGATCCCACGCCGAGGTAGTAGCTGCGGGGGCTGCCGCTTCCCACGCGCACGCCTTTGCCGATCTTGGCCAGGCCGTAATAGGATGCGCCCAGGGCCACGGCAAGGTCCGGGTCGGGGTTGTCCATCTCCCGGGGAAAGGAGGCATCGGGCTCGTTGAACCAGTGGCGGACAGCGCCCTTGATCTTGCGCCGGATGGCGGTGGGCTTTAACGATCCGCCGTTAAAAAGGATATGGTCCGGGGCGTGGTCCGTGCCCAGGAGGTCTGCCACGGCCTCTTTGTGATTTTCCAGAAACCACCCGATATGGCGGGTAATGGCCGGCTCCTGCTCATAAGGAAGACCAAACTCGCTGATCCCCTTGCGGCGGGACATCTTCCTGGCCTCTTCCTTGGTAACATCCGGGAAAAAACCGTCCAGAACGATCTCTTCCACCATCTCCCGGGTCAGGGTGGCCGACAGGGTGCCGCCGATGAGGCTGCTGCCGGAGCCTGTCATGATGATGCGCTCGGACTCCTCGCCCTCCCCCAGGATCTTCTCCTTGGCTTTACGTGAGAGGTGGCAGAGGGTTTTCCACTTGTCCGACGACAGGTTTTTGGTGTTGCCCCCAAACAGGGATTCGGCCTTTCTGGCCAGGGCCAGGTCGATGTTGTCCCCGCCCAGGATCAGGTGATCCCCCACGGCGAGGCGCTCAAAGCGCGGGGTGCCCTTGCTCTCTTTCAGGGTGATGAGGGTAAAGTCTGTGGTGCCGCCGCCTACGTCACAGACGAGGATCAGTTCCCCGGGCTTGACGTGCTCAACCCAGCTCTTCTCGTGGCGGATCAGCCAGCTGTAGAAGGCGGCCAGGGGCTCTTCCAGCAAGGTCACGTTCTTGAAGCCCGCAAGGGACGCAGCTTCCACGGTGAGGTCCCGGGCCACCTCGTCAAAAGAGGCGGGCACCGTGATCACCACAAACTGATTCTCAAGGAAGGCGCCCTCGTCGTCGCCCCCCATCTGTTTGTTCCACGCCTTGCGGAGGTGCTCCAGGTAAAAAGCCGTGGCTTCCACCGGGGAGACCTTGCCCACATCGTTTCCCGCCCCCCAGGGCAGGATCTTGGCCTTGCGGTCCGCCTTGTCGTGGCAGAGCCAGCTCTTGGCCGAGACCACCAGGCGCGAGGGGACCTTGCTGCCGTGCTCCCGGGCAAAAAGGCCGGCAAACCGTTTTTCCATGGGGTTCCACGGCTGAATCACCGACTCATCGGGAATGTCGTAGGTTCCTGGGATATAAAGAAAGGAGGGCAGCACCGACATGGGCGATACCTCCCCTTCCCGGGTGAGCTGGGGCACCCGAAACAGTTGAATGTTCTTGCGCCCCTTGGCCGTCTCCGGCTGCTCCAGGTCCACGTAGGACATGGCAGAGTTGGTGGTCCCTAAATCAATCCCGATGATGTATCTCAGTGTTTCAGTGTCCCGCATCATCCCTCTCGCGTACGTTGAATTCGAGTTTCCATCGCTTGTCGCCCTCTATGGCGACGCACCAGAACTCCAGGGTGCCGATCTCCGTGACCCGGATCTCGAACTGAACAGGAATGGCGGTGCCCCACTCCCCTTCCAGGGTGGTCTCGATGGAGGTGAGGTCTTCCATCTCCCCCTCGGACCAGGACTCGATGACATCGCCGGGACCGTCGTCCCTTCTGGACGACGAGGCCATGATGTCAAAGGCTACGGGCTCGCCCACATAAAGGACGAACTCTTCGGAGTCCACCCGCTCTTCCGTGCCCTCTTCCATGCCCATGGGGGCCACGCAGAGTGCCTTCATGGGGGCGGGCATCCCGGGAATGGCCGGCATGGCCGCTTCCACGGAGACGTAGTAGGAGCGGGAGAGGCCGCCGCGGATGCGGATGCCCCTGCCCAGACGGGCCAGGCCGTAGTAGGCAGCGCCCCGGGCAACGGAGAGATCGTAATCCCCTGCTTCCACTTCGCGCACCGGGGTGTCGTCCCCCACCTCTTCCCGGAAATAGTCCACCACGCTCAGGATGCGCTCCCGGACCGAGGCGGATTTCATGATGCCGCCGTTAAAGAGAACTGCGTCCGGAATGCGGGCATTCTGCCAGCCGTCGCCGCCCTGGCGCGCCAGGAACCATGCCATGTGACGGGAGATGGAGGGGTCCTGCTCATAAACCAGGCCCATCTCGCGCAGGCCGCTGCGACGCCTCTGCACCGGGCGATCGCCCACGGAGCACAGAGGCAAAAAGCCCTCCAGAATCACCTGGTCCACCTCTTTTTCGTCCATCTCGCTTTTGAGGGTCCCGCCGATGAGGCCGGAACCGCGCCCCAGGATGGTCACGGGCTCGGGGCCGTTGGTGCCTCCGGCCAGGATCTTCTCCTTGACGCTTCGGATGGAGTGGCCCAGGCCACGCATCTGCCAGTCGTCGAGTTTCTGGCCTTTGGCGTCCATCTTGGATTTCACGTACCAGGCCAGGGCCAGGTCCATGTTGTCCCCGCCCACGAGGAGGTGATCGCCCACAGCGATACGCTCCAGGGCAAGCTCCCCGTCTTCTTCGGAGATGCCGATGAGGCTGAAATCCGAGGTGCCCCCGCCGATATCGCACACCAGAAGGGTTTCGCCCTTTTTCACCTTGCTTCGCCAGTCGTCTCCCATGGACTCGATCCAGGCGTACAGAGCAGCCTGGGGCTCTTCCAGCAGGGTCACATGGGCAAGGCCGGCAAGGGCTGCCGCCTGGACCGTGAGTTCCCGGGCCACGGCGTCAAAGGAGGCGGGTACCGTCAGGTAAATCTCCTGGTTCTCCAGGCGAAGGGAGGCATCATCGGCTGCCATCTCGTGGTTCCAGGCGTCGCGCATGTGGCGCAGGATGGCGGCGGAAGCCGTCACCGCAGACATCTTGGAGACCTCCTGGGGTCCCTTCCACGGTAGGTTGTCGGCCTTGCGGTCCACCATGGTGTTGCAGAGCCAGCTCTTGGCCGAGGAGATAAGGCGCTGGGGCAGCTCGCCGCCCCTTTTCCGTGCAAACTCACCCACCACGGCGTCGGGTTCGGCATCCCATGGCAGGGCCGTGGCCCCGCGACCCACGTCGTGGGCCTCGGGCAAAAAGATAAAGGAGGGCAGCATCTCGCGCTTCTCCACCACACCGGCATCCACGAGCTGGGGGATGCGGAACAGGCGGATGTCCGACGCTTCAGCCGCCCCGTCTTCGGGTCGTTCGGTGTAGGCCACCACGCTGTTGGTGGTGCCCAGGTCGATACCGACAATGTATGAACTCATCATGCTCTCCATCAGCCCAGCTCCACCTCAGCAGGAGCCAGCACATCGGGGTTGGACTCTTCAGAGAGGGTGGGGACTTCGGTCTTGGTCGCTTTCCAGCCTTTGTGGCGAACCGTGCCGGTGAAGGGAGGCTCGCCAGCTACATTGCCTGTGAGGCGAATCTCCTCGGGGTTGAACCCGGCTTCCACGGTGATGGTCTCCCCTTCGGGGGTGTCCACCACCGGCCCGCAGGTGACGTACTTGTCCAGGGTCTTCACGCAGTTTTCGTGGATACCCCGCACGGCCGCTCCGATCTGGTCGTCGCTGTAAAGGGAGAGATCTTCATTGAAAAAGTCAATGAGACGGCCCTCTTTTTGAAGAGCGGAGACAAGGTGAAGAAAGGTTCGACGGGTGTTTCGCTTCTCCACTTCTGGGTCGATGACGGGCCCTTCATCCTTGGGGGCCGCTTCCACTTCGGGAACCCCGGCGTTGACGTAGAGGCCGCGAATGATCATCCAGAGCAGCAGGGCAAACACAAGGCCTGCTCCCACGGAAACGGGAACCACCACCCGGGGAAAATTTTCGAACACAAAGGAGAAAGCCTTGGCCGCTTCAGGATCGGCAGCGGTGTGAACGGCCTTCATGGCTGCCACGCTGGCACCAAAGTAGATGGCCACATCCACGGCAAGGACAACAAGGGCCATCACCAGAAAAATCCATAAAAAAGCCCGCTTGGAAAAGGTTTTCGCGGAATCCATAGTCTCTCCTTTTAATCAGTATCCACAATACACATGAGAAAATTATGACCACCAAGGTGCCCCTCCGGTCACCTGTTTCAGTCGTTTAAAAGCCGCAGCTCGAACGCAAGATAGTGCAGAATCCCGCGTCAATCAAGGCACGACGCTTGGATTTATTCATTATAAAAGGATGGGTGTCAAGAGGGAAACCGCAGCCAGCCCCCTTGTGCCCCTTTGATTCCGGGTGCATGCCCCCCTTCGGCCATCAGATCACCCGGTTTCTCAAGGTCCCGATCCCCTCGGCAACGAGTTCCACCGTGTCCCCGGAGGAGAGGAACCGCCCCATCTCCAGGCCACACCCCCTGCCCTGACGTCCCGAGCAGGTGCCGGAGCCGATAAACTCACCGGGATACAGGGTCTCATCCCGGGAGACGGCCTGGATGATCTCTTCAAAGCTCCAGTGCATGTCCGCGGTGGAACCCCTGGACCACTCCCGGCCGTTGACTCGGGCAGTAAGGGTAATGTTTAAAGGGTCGGGTATTTCGTCCCTGGTCACCAGCACCGGCCCCATGGCGTTGCCGCCGTTGAAATCCTTTCCCTTGGCAGGGCCCAGACGCCCTTTCATCTCCCGCATCTGTTCGTCCCGGGCGGAAAAATCATTGAACAGGGTGTATCCGAAAATGTGCTCCCTTGCCCTGGCAGCCGGGATATTGGCACCGGCCTTACCGATAACAACCCCGAGCTCAAGCTCGTAATCGAACCTGCGGCAATAGGACGGAATGGGCACCTCTGCGTCGTGCCCCACCACGGAGAACCGGTTGCTTTTGTAGTACACGGGCCGCTCGTACCAGGCCCTGTTGATGAACCGGGCAAGGGTGTAGCGCCGACCCCATTTTTTTTCGATGGCTTCGTCGATCCCGGCCAGCTTTTTCAGGCCCTGGACCCGGATGCAGTTGATGATATGGTCTTCAAAGGCCATGGCATCCCGAACAGACTCGGGCACAGGCAGGGGGGCCAGGAGACTGGCCGACGCCATGGGGGTGCACAGCGTCTTTTCCCCCTCTTCGCTGACCCGCACCATGATCCGGCGCGCCGCGTCAAGGGCACCCTCCCCGCCCCGGATAAGGGAGAGCATACTCCCAAAGGATTCATCGGATATGCCGAAGAGGCGTGCCGCGGCCTTCAGGTCCACGATGTCATCGTCTCCGGTCAATGCCCCAAGGGCTGCTTCATCACCGTTTTTCAACCACGTCACCAGCTTCATGCTCGGCTCCTTGTCAGACGGATTTTATCTGAAGTCTCCTATCAACAATCCATAACCATTGAACATACACCAATTCCTCATCACTCAAAAGCTCAAAAAAAAGGGCTGAGGCAGAGGCTAAAACACCCATCGGCGAAGGCCCCTGCCTGTCGCGATCTTGACAAACCGATATCACCCCGATAGAAAAAATGAGACATTCGTTCAGCACCATAAACCATCGCCCATCCAAATCCCGGCGGTGTGATACACACAGCGATTACCACCCGGCAGCCCCTTTCTCCGGAATGCTGACGGAAAACCACCAACCCCAATCACAGGCATCCCATGACACGTGTCGCCCTGATCGCCCCGCCCTACCCCCTTGATGAATGCCCTTCACCACCCCTTGGCCTCTGCTACGCAGCCGCCGCCTTTGAGTCCGCAGGGGCCGATGTGCACCTGCTCGATTACATCGTCCGGGAGTACACCCCGGAAAAGCTGAGAGACGAACTCACCGCCATGTCGCCCGATATCATCGGCACTTCCTGCGTCACCATGAATTTCAAAGGGGCGGCCGCCATCCTCACGGAGGCCAGGGCCATCTGCCCGGATGCGGTGATCCTCATGGGGGGGCCCCACGCGTCCTTTGATATTGACAACACCCTGGCCACATACCCTGCCATCGACGGAATCGTGGTGGGCGAGGCTGAAGAGACACTCAATGAGTTCGCGAAGCTCTTTCACAAAAGGGAGTCATGGAAAACCATTGCCGGGCTGGCATTTCGCCATGGTTCGACAATCGTTCGAACCCCGAAGCGGGATTTCCTCCAAGACCTGGACGCCCTTCCCCTGCCCGCACGTCACCTCCTGCCCCTGGCCCGCTACAAAGCCCTGGGATTTCCCGTGAGCATCATCACCGGACGGGGCTGCCCCAACCGGTGCATCTTCTGCCTGGGCCGGAAAATGGTGGGATTCCACGTGCGTCAGAGATCTCCTGAGCGTGTGGCCGATGAGATCGAGTCGCTCCTTTCCATGGGCTTTACCACCATCAACATCGCAGACGACCTGTTCACGGCCAGCAGAAAGCGGGTTTTCGCCTTTTGCCGGGAGATTAACAAAAGAGGGCTCCGTTTTAGCTGGAGCGTTTTCGCACGGGTCAACACCGTGGACGAAGAGCTGCTCCGTACCATGATGGAGACGGGGTGCACCTCGGTGAGCTTCGGCATCGAATCCGGCAACCCCGACATGCTCAAGCGCGTGAGAAAAGGCATCACCGTTGCCCAGGCCGAAGAGGCCGCTGCCCTCTGCCGCAATGTGGGAATCCGGGCCCACGCCTCCTTTATCGCCGGGCTGCCCGGCGAAACCAGAGAGACCCTTAAAGAGAGCGCGGCCTTGAAAGACCGCCTCAAAATCGAGTACGGCTTCCATCACCTGGCCCCCTTCCCGGGCACCACGGTGCGAGAGCGCATGGCCGACTACGACCTCACCCTCCACACCGATGACTGGGACCTCTACGATGCAGACCAGGCCATTGTCTCCACCTCAGATCTCACATCCGCCGAACTTGACGCCTTTGTCCAAAAAGACGCAGAACCCATCCACAGGGCCTGGGAAGCGGCCAAAGCCCGGTGCCAAAACGGAACCGCAAGCAAAGACGATGAAATGATGGTGCTGGGCAACCGGCGCATGCACCTTATTTTCAAACTGCTTCGCCGTGATCTTCTGGATACGCTCAGCCCCCTTCCCGAGGGGCTTAAAAAGGCATTGCACTCTGCCGCCGAAACCCTTGCAGGCCTCACCGACGAGACCCCTGACTTCGCGGAGTTCACCCTGAAGGATCTCGTTGAGAGGGGATGGGTTACGTTCCATGCGGATCATGGCACCGGGCAGTTCGGTTGGGCGGACGAAACACCGTGTCCTGAACTCAACCAGCGGCAAAAGGCGGGGTAAAAATAAAACAGAACAAACGATGCTTTCTATGGTTAAAATGCATAAAAAAAACCTCCGGCGGCGTGATGTGCCACCTCGAAAGCAGGTTGCAAGTGTGCTTCGTGGGATGCAGGTGTACATCCCCTCTCCAGCCCCTGTAGAATGGGCAAAGGTAGTGCCGTGCCCATCGGGCACGGCTCCCGCTGGCCACACTGGAGCGAGGCCCAAACCAAACCCGACGATACACGGAACAGGGGCATTGACAACGCTGACCCTGCCCATTTTGCCCCCTCACACCTTAAAACGGATATTCAGGATATCCCCGTCCTCCACGATGTACTCTTTTCCGTTGAGGTTCATCTTCCCCGCTTTTTTCAAGGCGGCTTCGTCACCGTATGCCATCAGCTCGTCATACGTCATCACCTCTGCCCGGATAAACCCGCGCTGAAGGTCCGAATGGATCACTCCGGCGGCCACCGGGGCCGGGGAATTTTTCCGCACCAGCCACTGGCGCACCTCGTCTTTGCCCACGGTAAAAAAGGAGATCAGGCCAAGGGCTTCCAGACAGAGCCGTGTCAGGGTCTCCAAGGCCATGTCGCCGATGCCGAGGTCGTCCATGAACTCCCGTTTCTCCTCCTCGGTATCCAGCATGGCGATCTCAGACTCCACCTTGGCAGAGACCTGCATGGCCTTCATCTGCACATCGTTACACCGGGCCGTAATCTCCTCCGGCATAGGGGCCTTGCCGATATCGTCTTCGGCGATGTTCAGGGCCAGCACCATCTCCTTGCGCGTGATAAGTGGGTAGCTGCGGATCAAGGCCTCGTCATCGGCGTCCATGGCCATCATCCGCAAAGGGCGCTCCCCCTCCAGGTGCGTCAGCATGCGATGCATCAGGGCCAGCTCCCGCTGCTGGGCCTCATCCTTGATCTTCTTCAGGGATTTTTCCAGGCGTTCCACCCGTTTTTCCACAAAGATCTGGTCGTGGAGCAAAAGCTCCGCATTGACCATGTCCATGTCCCTGACAGGGTCCACCGATCCGTCCACGTGGTAGACGGATTCGTCGTCAAAGGCCCTCACCACATGGCAGATGGCATCCACATCGGCGATGTCCCGAAAAATGTCTCCCTTTGCGATGGTCTCGTGTTCCATCTTCGGCAGGAGCATCAGGTCCATGCGTGCCCTGGCCTCTTTAGCCGGGTCGTACATGGAGACCAGGGCATTGAAGCGTGCATCCAGGATATCGGCAGACCCGGGCACGGCCTTGGTCAGCGGTACCCCCTCCCGCCTCTGGTTGCCCGTCAATGTTTCAAAAAGGGTCATCTTGCCGCTCTGGGGCAGGCCGACTATACCGATTTTCATCATTGCCTCCTTTCAGATCGTCACCGCAACACGTCTCCGGAACCTCAGCTGCCCAGCCGAAGTCTTCAAAAAGAGCCCTCTCCTGATCCCCCAGCCCGCAGCTTAACGAAAGAAGCCGACCGTCCACAGGATGGGGAAAGGTTAAGGAAACAGAAAAAAGAAGGAGCCTCCGGCAGGCCAGGTTTTCACGAAAGAGGCGGTTGTGCCGCCCGTCCCCGTAAACCGTATCGCCGACAATGGGATGAGAGAGGTGGTGAAAATGCTGCCGGATCTGGTGGTATCTCCCGGTTTCGAGGGCCACCTTTACCAGGCTGTACCGGACCGTCTCGTAGCGCCCCACCGGAATGGGAAGTTCCACCGTGGCCAGGCGCCGGTAACGGCTCACCGCGGGCTTCGGGTTTCCCCGGCTGTTTTTCACCGGATGGTCCACGGTGCCCTGGTCCTCGGCGTAGCCCCGCACAACGGCAAGGTACTCCTTTTGCACACGGTGATACCGAAACCCCTCGTTAAGAATAGCTGCCAACTCCGGGCTGAAGGCCATGAGCAGCAGGCCCGAAGTGGGGCGATCCAGCCGGTGGACAGGCCACACCATTTTCCCGGTAAGGCGCCTGAGTTCCCGCATGACCGTGGGAGAGCGCCTGTCCAGATTGCTCCGGTGTACCAGCATGCCGCAGGGCTTGTTCACCGCCACCACCGCATCGTCCATGTACACAATGTCTGCCTCGGTCAGCAGCGGCTCGTCATCCACGGGTGCCCCTTTCGCATAAAGCCCCGGCCGGGAAAATGCCGTTGTCCCGGCCTCCATGTCACTGACAGAATAGAAACCTGTTTGATCGTTCATGGCCGAGTCATACCCAAGCCCGCCTGCGGGGTCAACGGCCCATAAAAAAAAACGGCGTGCAGCTTAGAGAAAAAGCCGCACGCCGCACGATGTTCCAACCGGACAAAAAAACCTGTGGAGAGGCCGTCAACCAAACGGCCCCCTTCTACTCCTCCACCTCAACTGCCGGCTCTTCTTTTAACAACTCCTTTGGAAATGCTTTTTCATCCGTGGATGCCACCACCGGTTTACCGGCTTTGTAGACTCCCCGTCGGATGACCTGAACGTAGCCGAATTTTTCCCGGCTGTAGATAAACACCATGTTGCGGACTTTTTTCTCATTAAAACCTGTCCCGTCAATGAGCTCTTTCAAGGTAAACTCCTTGTCCGGGTTACTCTGGAGCAGCTCCATCATTTTAAGATAATCTGCTCTGTACGTCCGCTTGGTCGGCTTGCTTTTCTCTTTCGAGGCCGCCGCCGTACCCTTTCGCCGCCCACCTCCGGGTAGTTTTCTCTCCACCCGGGCAAGCTGGCGACTCAGGATCCTCATCTGGTCTTCAAGCCTGTCTACTTGTCGTTGAAGTTTGTTGTAATGAACTCTCGGAACAAAATCACCGCGCATGGTTTCAATCACATGCGAAAAAGCGCTTTCAAGATCGTATCCTGCTGCCATTGACGAATCTCCAAACCTTTCCCGTTAATAGTTTAACAACCCACAGGCAAAGATGATAATTAGAAATCCTAACATGGTCAAGTATTTTATTGCCTAATTCATTTCTCAATAAACATTGAACACGATTTACCTCGCATGTTTAACTCATTCATTTATAAGGGATGAAACACATGTCACAATACCTAACGCCATACCACAAGCTTCACAGCATTTTTTCTCCCAGGCGTTCAGCAAAGTATTAAACCATTTCAGGACAGGCGAGAAAATCCGTTGATTTATCATCTCACAGGCTTCACGAGATGCGGGTCATCTTATTCCGAAAAAAGGATAAATCCTTAAAAATTACTTCATATTGTATAACTTTTTCGCGAATTTCATCGCAGATAGTTACCCAAAGACCGGCAGAGGTGAGCAAGACAATCCCCTCCGGCGCCACCCTTCTTGCCGGCCACCAGGCGCCGGACATAAAAAAACCCCTTCCGATCACACCGAAGAGGTTTTGTAAGTCATCGCGGCACGGCGCTAAAATAACACGTGCCTACATCCTCATGCTGATATCCACGGAACGGGCCTGGTGGGTCAACGCCCCTGAAGAAACGACATCCACACCGGACTCGGCGTAAGCGCGAAGGTTTGCCTCCGTGATGTTGCCGGAGACTTCGGTCATGGCTCGCCCGTCCACAAGGGCCACCGCTTTTTTCACGTCTTCCATGGCCATGTTATCCAGCATGATCACATCGGCTCCTGCACTCAAGGCCTCGTGAAGTTCCTCAAAATTGGTCACCTCCACCTCCACCTTGACCAGATGGGAGATGGATCGTCGTACCTTTTCCACGGCGGCCCGGATCCCCCCGGACACAGCGATGTGGTTGTCCTTGATCATGACCCCGTCGTAAAGGGCCATGCGATGGTTAAAGGCACCGCCCACGCGAACCGCTTCCTTTTCAAGTACCCGCCAGCCCGGGGTGGTCTTCCGGGTATCCACCAGCCGCACGGGAAGCCCCTCGACCATCTCGGCGTATCGGCTCACATGGGTGGCGATGCCTGAGAGGCGCTGCAGAAAATTGAGCGCTGTGCGCTCGCCTTTCAGAAGGGCCCTTAATGTCCCCGCCACCTTCAGGATCACATCGCCTTTGTCGACCCAGCTTCCGTCACCGGCCACCACCTCAACACGGCAGTGGGGGTCAAGCTCGGTAAAACAGGCCGCTGCCGTGGCAGTTCCCGCGACCAGCAGTCGCTCTTTGGCCACCAGAACTCCCTGGCCCGTCTCATGTTCCGGGATCAAAAAATCCGTGGTGATATCTCCGGTGCCGATATCCTCGGCAAGGGCCAGTCGAATCAATTGCTCTGTCATCATGGTCATGTTGCTGTCCCTGGTAGTGTGGCTTTGCGTCGGGCCGCGCATCAAAGGCGCACCCCAAGATATAAGGAAGGCGGATGGATCGAAAAAAGCGGGCCCGGGACGGCATGCGCCCCGGACCCTGTTATAACGTGTATGCCTTAGTTGCTCTGAACTTCCTTGAGCTTGGCAAGGGTGAACTCCAGCTTGCTCAGCTTGTCCTTGGCTTCGTCATGCTGGGCCTGAAACTTGGCCACCACATCGGCAGGAGCCTTGGAGATAAAGCCCTGGTTGCTCAGCTTGCCTTCGAGACCGGCCACTGCTTTCTCGCTTTTGGCAATGCTCTTTTCCAGACGCTCAATCTCCCGGTCGAAATCCACGACCCCTTCCAGAAACACATAGACGGCCGCGCCTTCCACAATGGCTGTTCCCACGCCCTTGGGACGCTCGCCGGTGAGCTTCACCTCACAGGCCGCCAGGCGGGACAGGGTCATGATGGTGCTCTTCTCGCGGTTCACCAGGGCCGCCATCTCTTCGGTCTCGGCCTGGACTTCCACGGTGAGCTCCAGGGAGGGAGCGATGTTCATCTCGGACCGGATGTTTCGGAGACCGGAAATCACAGCAATGACGGATTCCATCTCCTTTTCGGCCACGGCATCGGCACCATGGGCGGCAAACTCGTCGCATACGGGCCAGGATGCCTTCATGATGGAGCCTTCGGTCCCGGGAAGCTTGCTGTAGATCTCCTCGGAGACAAAAGGAATGATGGGGTGCAGGAGAATCAGGGTGTCATGGAGAACCCGATAGAGCACAGAGCGGGTGGACTCCATGGCCGCATCACCCATCTTGCCGTAAAGGGCGGGCTTGGAGGCCTCCAGATACCAGTCGCAAAAGCTGTGCCACACAAAGCTGTAGAGGGCGGCAGCCGCTTCGTTGAACTTGTAGGTGTCAATGGCCTCTTCCACCTTGGCCGTGGTCTCGGCAAGTCGTGCAAGGATCCAGCGATCGGCAAGGCTGATGTTGGCGTAGTCGATCTCGGTGTAGGGTTTCTCCAGATGCATGAAGGAGAAGCGGGCCGCGTTCCAGATCTTGTTGATGAAGTGTCGGTAGCCTTCCACCCGCGCCAGGGACATCTTCACGTCGCGTCCCTGGGCCGCAAAGGCGGTGAGGGTAAAGCGGAAGGCGTCGGTGCCGTACTCGTCGCTGACGGTGAGGGGGTCGATGACGTTGCCCTTGGACTTACTCATCTTCTTGCCCTCTTCGTCGCGGACCAGGGCGTGGATGTAGACATCCTTAAAGGGCACCTCGTCCATGAAGTGGAGGCCCATCATCATCATGCGCGCCACCCAGAAAAAGAGGATGTCGAAACCGGTCACCAGGGTCGCCGTGGGGTAGAAGGTCTTGAGGAGATCGGTGTTCTCGGGCCACCCCATGGTGGAGAAGGGCCAGAGGGCCGAGCTGAACCAGGTGTCCAGGACGTCGGAATCCTGTGTCAGCTTGGAGCTTCCGCAGCCGGGGCAAACCGTGGGATCGGTCTCTTCCACGATGTCCATGCCACACTCATCGCAGGTCCAGACCGGGATGCGATGACCCCACCAGATCTGGCGGGAGATGCACCAGTCGCGGATGTTGTACATCCACTCGTAGTAAGTCTTGGTCCAGTGCTCGGGGATGATGCGGGTTCGCCCGTCTTCCACGGCGGCAATGGCTTTCTCCGCCAGGGGCTTGACCTTTACAAACCACTGCTGGGACAGGTTGGGCTCGATGACGGTCTTGCAGCGGTAGCAGTGCCCCACGCTGTGGGGGTGCTCCTCAACCTTCACAAGGTATCCCTGCTCATCCAGGGCCTTGACAGCAGCTTCCCGGCACGCTTCGCGGGTGAGCCCTTCAAAGGCACCGGCGCCGTCGTTCATGATCCCTTCGTCGGTCATCACCTTGAGAAATTCAAGGTCGTGCTTTTTGCCCAGCTCAAAGTCGTTGGGGTCGTGGGCGGGGGTGACCTTAAGGGCACCGGTGCCGAACTCCAGGTCCACGTACTCGTCACGGATGATGGGAATCTCGCGGTCCGTGAGGGGAAGCTTCACGTGGGTGGCGGTGATGCCTTTGTAGCGATCGTCCTCGGGGTTCACGGCCACGGCGGTGTCGCCGAACATCGTCTCGGGACGGGTGGTGGCAACGACAAAGTGACCGGAGCCGTCGGCAAAGGGGTACTTGATATGATAGAGCTTACCTGGCTTATCTTCGTGTTCCACCTCAAGGTCCGCCAGGGCGGTGTTGCAGCGGGGGCACCAGTTGATGATGTAGTTGCCGCGGTAGATGAGCCCTTTTTTGTAAAGGTCCACAAACACCTTGCGAACGGCCTCGGAGAGCCCATCGTCCATGGTAAAGCGCTGACGATCCCAGTCGCAGGATGCACCCATGCGCTTGAGCTGCTTGAAAATGGCGTTGCCGGACTCTTCTTTCCACTTCCACACTTCGTCGATGAACGCCTCCCGGCCCACATCCTGACGGGTCTTGCCCTCGGCGGCCAGCTTCTTTTCCACGACGTTCTGGGTGGCGATGCCTGCGTGGTCGGTGCCGGGCATCCAGAGGACGTTGTCCCCTTTGAGGCGCCGGTAGCGGCAAAGGAGATCCTGCAGGGTGTTGTTCAACGCATGGCCCATGTGGAGCACACCGGTGACGTTGGGGGGAGGGATCACGATGGAATAAGGCTTTTTGTCGCTTGTCTCCTCCGCTGAAAAGAGCCCCTGCTCGATCCAGGACGCATAGCAGCGTTTCTCTACTTCATGGGGCTCATACCCCTTTGCCAGCAATTCTCCACTCATATTCAAACCTCATATGTTGATGGGCGCGCACCCTTCATGTCTGCTCAAGACGAGCAAGGGCACCCTGCCTGTATGTTCAAGGGTGCAGGCACCGGGGCATTCTGCCCCAAGGTGTCGGAACCACGCACTATTTCCTTCGACGATTTCAGCAGCCGGGCCACGCCTGCGAAACCACCCAAAAAGAAAAACTGGAAATTATTAAATAATCTCCAGTCTTCTTGCAACCATTTATTAACGACCCAGGGAAATCAGGAAAAATTTTCCCGGATCATCTTTTTCATTTTCTCAATATCTTCCGAGAGGTTTTTGCCGATGGCATCGACAATCAGCTCTTCGATCCGCTCTTTGAACATGGTCCTGATCACACGCTCCACCACCCGCTCAAGCTGCTCCTCGGGGATATCGGCCAATCCGGCCATGGAAACCGGAACCTGCTCATCTCCGCGATCCACGGTTGGGTCGTCGTTGATCCCGGCCAGGTCAAAGGTCCCCTCAGGAAAACCCGGAGGGCGCCTCTCGGGCTTTTCAGCCTCCTGGGCTCGACGCCCCTGTTCATCCACCAGATCCGAAAGATCCAGCACCCCGCCGCCCTCCCGGTCACCGGTTGCAGCGGCAGGCTCCTCATCCAGGGGCATCCCGAGGTCCAGAAGGGGGTCCTCGTCGTCGGCCAGCATCACGGTTTCATCGGGGAGATCGCCCAGCAACCCGTCCCCTGCCGGGGCCTCTTCAGCTGCAGACGGATCTTCTTCCAGGGGCATGCCGAGATCCAGAAGGGGTTCGTCGTCACTGAGAACCACGGTCTCTTCGGAAAGCGCATCCAGCAGCCCGTCCTCCGAGGCAGCGCCCTCCCCGTCCAGGGGCATTCCCAGGTCCAGCAGAGGCTCGTCATCCACGGGTAAAACCACGGTCTTTTCGACAAAGGGGTCATCATCCACGGGCAGGACAACGGTTTCATCGGGAAGCTCGCCCAACAGCCCTTCATCGGCCATGGAGTCCATCCCGCCGTCCCCATCCTCGCTGTCGGCAAGAAGCAGGTCGATATCCACAAAGCCATCGTCATCGCCGCTTGCGACATCCAGGGCGGCGTCCGCCTCCACCACGTCACTGCGCTGCGACGTATCCAGATCGTCCAGGCTGAAGGAGAGATCCAGACTCTCGCCTCCGAATTCGGTAACCTCTTCCCCTTGGGAAACAGGGTCCTCTTCAAGGAGGGACGAAATTTCCGTCAGATCAATGGTCTCGTCCCCACGATCCGGAGCGGCCTCTTCAGAAGTCCCATCCACAAGGCTCGCCATATCCGTTAAGTCTATGACGTCCTCTTCGGACTCAGGTGACGCCTTAACCTGAACGTCTTCGGTGAGGCCTGCCATTTCCGTCAAATCAAGGGTCTCTTCACCAAGGTCAGGGAGCTGCTCTTCCGGGATTTCTTCCACAAGAACCGCCATCTCCGTTAAATCGATGGTCTCCTCGCCAAGGTCAGGGGCCTGGCCGTCCCGCACCTCTTCCAGAAGGCCCGCCATTTCCGTCAGATCAATGGTTTCCTCGCCGAGGTCCGGCGCCTGACCTTCCAGGGGCTCTTCCACAAGGCCTGCCATCTCCGTCAGGTCAATGGTCTCCTCGCCGAGATCAGAAGCCTCTTCACCGGAGTCAGAGGAAGCACCCTCCTGCGGCATGCCAGTATCATCCAGCCTGAATTCCTCGGTGAGTTCGAGTATATCCTCCTCGTCCTCCGAGTCCACCTCCATGGCGTCAACAGATCCATCGTCACCATTCACTCCACGGTCGCCGTCCTTGGGAACGTCCCCGTTCTCGCCGGCAAGCTCCGTCAGCTCAATGGGTTCGTCATCGTCTTCCAACCAATGGTCGTCCAATGCATCCGGAGGTGTTTTATCCATGGGGATTTTACTAGTGGAATCGGTCATAATCGGCATCTCCTGGAGGTGAGTAGGCAATGACGTGTTTAATGCAACACCATGATTTTATTAAAAAATAGCTTATCTTAATCACGGTATCATACCGAAAAAACAGTGTCAAGCGCCTTATCCGCTCACAAAATCCGTTCCAAGGCATTTCCTCTTGCACCGCCACCATGCTGCCGGGACAGGCCCGGAGGCCTTCGGCCTATTGACCCCGTAGTCAAGTATGATAAAATCAGTTTTAACCATAACATAGGCCATCACCCCGCATCGGGCCCCGTCCCCGCAGACCATCCTCACCGCCCCGCCCGCCAACCCACTAATCTGGAGACACCATGAAAGAGTCCGCCAACCCCCACCTGAAGGTTCAGGAGCTCTGCGATTGCTATGCGGAGACCGACCCCTTGAAAGAGATGTCCACCCTTAGCCGGGAACCGGCAACCGAAGAGACCGCCCTGAAATGGATCGCCCTGGCCGTTCTCCACGGCGTCAACAGCAACGCGGAAAAAATCAGCCTGACGCAGGAGGCTTCAGGGACGGTGGAAGTCAAAGCCACCTACAGAACCACGCCCCTGCCCACCCCGGGACAAGAGACCGGCACGCGCATCCTCGATATGGTAAGGGCCATTACCCACATTGAAGAAGACAAGGGAAAAACCGCCCTGGCCCTTGGGTTTCGCGGAAACAGCATGGAATTGAAAATCAAAGTCAAAAAAGATAAAAAGCAGGAACAGCTCACCCTGAACTTTCCCGGCGAAGGCTGACCCCAACATAAAAATGGGTGCACTCGACTCGTGAAATATCCGGGTTGGGGCACCCGGATACGTCATGGGAAACCCACCGGGTCAAAACAATCACAAAACGCCCACGGCAACACCGTGGGCGCTCCGTTTGGTGCCCCCCCTTCCAAAGATGAGCCCATCAGGCAAAAGACGAGAAATCAACCCCCCGGTTTTCCCCTCGCCTGGCATACCACTCCGCCTCATTTTTCGGAGGCGCCACAAGACTCGATTCAGGCTTTCGTACCAGGGACACAGCCTCGGTCGGACAGGTGGAGATACACAGGCCGCAGCCGATGCACACGTCCTCTAAAACCCGGTATCCGCCATCCGCCTCCTCTATGGCGGAAACCTGGCAGCGTTCATCGGCGCAGAGGCCGCAACCCACACACGCCTCCTCGTCTATCACCGCCGTGTAATTGCAATGGACGGCGTTGGTCAGCCCCAGCTCGTTTTTGGCCCTTAAAACCCCGCAGCAGCAACCGCAGCAGTTGCAGATGTAAAAATGCCCCTTCTCGAAATTGTTGGTCATATGGACCAACCCGGCCTCTTCGGACATTTTCAGAACACCGTAGGCCTCCTCCTTTGAAATGGGGCGCAGCTTCAAGGGATGGTTGTCGAAAAAACCGGGAACCGGTGCAATGGAGAGACACACCTCTGTGGGCTTGGTGCAGGGGTTGTCCATGAGCCCTTGCTCTGTCTTACAAATGCACTCGGTTACGGCAAAGGACTTTCCCTTTTCGATAATGGCCGAAACCTGATCAAAGGGAAGCGCCTGGCTGTCGCTGCCCAGCTCCTCTTCCACGGGCACCACATGCATCATGGGGGGATCGTGGGTAAAAAACTGCTCGGCAAAGCAGGTCTCGTATGCCTTGCAGATCTCCGCCAGCTCCCGGTCGAGGCCCTTGAGCTGGAACTCGTAGATCCCGAAGATCCAGGGGGCCATGCGAAAGACATGGACACCGCCGAAATCGATGCCGAAGACCTGGCCTTTCCCCCACATGGTCTTGAGCTTGTCGTCGAGCCCTTCCAGGGAACGACCCGACCGCTCGGCGATCTGCTCGGCGGTTTCGTAGGTCAGACGCAGGTCGCAGAAAATCTCCGCCTCCTCCTCGGTGAAGATCCGCTTAAGAATCTTGATCTCCACCCCGTCGTCCGCGGCCGGAAACCCGTTGGGCAGGGTATCCAGCACCTGTTGCAACCGCCTGTAAATCGTCTCAGCCATACTCTCCTCCCTCAATCTTGTGTTGCCTGTTATCATCTCTGCGTTGCCGAAGCAGCCTTATTGACACGTGCAGGCGCCTCAGGGTCCGTCACAAACCGACCCGTTACCCCCGTGGGGCGGGCGGCACCACCTCAGGGCCGGCCTCACCGCGAACCCCCGAATAAAAAGCGTACAGCAGCCCCCGCTTCATGGACTCCTGGGAGCCTTCGTCCAGGGCTCCTCCCTGGAGATGCCCGTCGATGACGAGAAGTGAAAACCCATGGACGATGGACCACGCGGAAAGGGCGATGGCGTGCGGGCTCTCCCCCTTGAGAAGCCCCAGCTTCCAGCACTCGGTGATCTCATCGATGAACAGGTGGAAAAAAGGCGTGGACTCCGGCTTCAAGTCCTCGGGCACGGGCACCCCCATCCGGGGCGAGGCAAACATCACCCGAAAATGGGCTGGGTGGGCAATGGCAAAATCGATGTAGGACAGGCCGCACACCATAAACCGCGCCAGGGGATCGCCCTTGGCCCGCTTCAGCCGAAGCTTGATCTCGGAAAGCATGAGGCCAACCCCCTCCCGGGCCACGGCCACAAGAAGGGCCTCTTTATCCGGAAAATGGCGATAGGGGGCCGAATGGCTCACCCCGGCCCGCTTTGCAATACCGCGAAGGGTCAGCTCGGCAGCCCCCGCCTCTTCAATGGTCTCAAGGGCCACTTCAATGAGCCGGTGCCTGAGGTTCCCGTGATGATAGGTTACGGTTTCTTCAGTGGTATTTTTCATCATGTCGGGTAGCATACACGGCGATGTTGACAGCGTCAACATCAAAGAAACACCTGACATTGCGGGGCAATACGGCCAAGATAGATATAGGCCATTGACACCGTTCCCCTGCCGGTGTTCAATAAGCCACCCGGAAACCGGGCAGCCCGAGGAAAAAAACACCCGGATGGAGACAACCCCCATGCTGCAATGGATGCTTCGACTGCTGTGCCTTTTGGGTCGCCACACCTGGCAACCCTTCGAAATACATGGTGAAGCCGTCTTCAGATGCCGTCGATGCGGCGCATTGAGGGCACGGCGGCACCATGAGGCCCCCAGACTCTAAAACCCCGGAGACCAGAAGAAGCTTTGACATTTTCCCGCATTTTTTTTACTCATTATCTAACCACAAAACATATCACACCACCGCAAACAGCGATACTTCGACAAAACCAAAATAACCAACACCTGAGCTACCGACACAATCGGTCAGGAGGCACCCCTCCCACCGACGGGGCAACATGCCGAGAAAGCATCACCCAAATTGACGACGCCCCCCAACGCCTTAGAAAGCCAAGGAGACGCCATGCAATTTATCGATCTCAAAGCGCAGTACGACCAGATTGAAAGGGATGTAAACGAACGAATCCATGCTGTCCTCCAACACGGACAATACATCAACGGGCCGGAGGTCCGGGAGTTGGAAGGCCGCCTCGCAGAATATACGGGTGCCCTGCACTGCATCGGAGCGGCCAGCGGAACCGGTGCCCTGATCATGGCCATGATGGCCCTGGGCATCTCGCCAGGAGACGAGGTGATCACCTCGCCCTTCAGCTTTGTCGCCACAGCGGAAACCATCGCCCTGTTGGGCGCCGTGCCCGTGTTCGTGGATATCGAGCCCGACACCTGCAACATCGACCCCGCCCTCATCGAGGCCGCCATAACGGAAAAAACAAAGGCCATCATGGCCGTCAGCCTCTTCGGGCAATGCGCCGACTTCGACACCATCAACGACGTTGCCCGGCGCCACGGGCTCCCTGTCATCGAAGACGCGGCCCAGAGCTTCGGGGCAACCTACAAAGGAAAGCAGTCCTGCAACCTCTCCACCATCGGCTGCACCTCGTTTTTCCCTTCCAAGCCCCTGGGATGTTACGGAGACGGCGGGGCCTGCTTCACCTCAGACGAGGTCCTGGCAACGCGCATGCGGGAAATCCGGGAGCACGGACAGGACCGACGCTACCACCACCCCCGACTGGGCATCAACGGACGGCTGGACAGCATCCAGGCAGCGGTACTCCTTGCCAAACTGCCCCTGTTTCCAGAGGAAATTAAAAAACGCCGGGCCATCGGCAGGCAATACACCGAGGCCCTTGCCCATGACCGCATCGTCCCTCCGGTGATCCGCTCCCACAACACCTCGGTCTACGCCCAGCTCACCATCCGCGTTGACGACCGAAACGCCCTGCAGCAGGCCCTCAAGCGGCAAGACATCCCCACCGCCGTTCATTATCCCGTCTCCTTGCACCACCAGCCGGTCTTCCTCCAACCGGACGCCCACCTCCCCGTCAGCGATGAGGTGGCCGCCCATGTCCTCAGCCTGCCCATGCACCCGTATCTCAGCGATGAGCAGATCCGACGCGTGGCGACCGCTGTTTTGGAGACCGTATGAAAGCAGGTGTGATCGGCGTGGGAAAACTGGGAAAAATCCATGCACGGATCTATGACGAACTGGATGCATTTGAGCTGGTGGGGGTGGCTGACCCGCACCATCCGGGTCAGGAACACCTCCACGGGGCCGTCTGGACCCGGGACTACAGAGAGCTCCTTGACCTCGGCGTCGAAGCAGTGACCGTGGCCACCCCCACAGTGAATCACCACGAGGTGGCGAGATTTTTTCTTGACCACGGGGTGCACTGCCTCATTGAAAAGCCCATCGCCGTCACCATGGTCGAGGCCGAAGACCTCCTTGAAACCGCGTCACGGAAAAATGCCTTTCTCATGGTGGGCATGGTGGAACGGTTCAACAAGGCCTACGCCGAGGCCCGTAAAATGATCACCGACCCCATGTTCATTGAGTCCCACCGGCTGGGTCCTTTCCCCAACCGGTCTTTAGACATCAGCGTGGTACTGGACCTCATGATCCATGACCTGGACATCATCCTCGACCTGGTAGACGACGAGGTGGCCTCGGTGGAAGGCGTCGGGGTCAAGGCCCTTACGGACAAGGCAGACATCGCAAATGCCCGGGTTCACTTCAAGGGCGGCTGCATCGCCAACATCACGGTCTCGCGGATATCCGAAGAGCAAATGCGCAGGACCCGGGTCTTTTTCAACCACAACTACATCTCCCTGGACTTTGCCGGACACACCATCAAGGCATTCAAAAACGGAGAGAACGGTATCGAAAAAAAGGTCATCACCATTGAAAAGGAAGAGCCCCTGAAACGGGAGATCCTACATTTTCATGCCGGTATCACAGCAAAACGGCGAGACTACACCATTGCAAAAAATGCGGCCATGGCCCTTGACCTTGCCCTGAAAATCGACGAAGATCTGGCCAACCGTCAGACACAGCTCCGGATCCCGTCACAGTGAAAGCATAGGGCTCCGGTTTTCAGATACCACGAACACAAAGGCAAGGTTGTGAAACTTTTTATCGTTGCAGGTGAACCCTCAGGTGACATGCATGCCACCGAACTGGTTCACGCCCTGAAAAACGCGTCACCCGACATCGATGTCTATTCGGCAGGCGGCCCCGGACTTGCCGCCTGCTCCACCCAGGTGGCGGACCTGGCCAGCCACGCCGTCACCGGATTTTTTGAGGTGATCAGTTACCTTCCTACCCTCATCCAGATCTTTAACCGCATCGCCGAAAAAATTGAAGAGATCGATCCCGATGTGGTCATCTTCACCGACTACCCGGACTTTAACTTCCGCATGGCCAAACGTGTGGCCAAACCGGGCCGAAAGCTCGTCTACTTCATCAGCCCCCAGCTCTGGGCCTGGCGCAAGGGCCGCCTGAAGCTGGTGAAACAATACATCGACAAGATGCTGGTGCTCTTTCCCTTTGAGGAGACCTTTTACAGGGACAACGGCGTGGAGGCCGCCTTTGTGGGCAACCCCCTGGTCAACACAATCACGGCCATGAAAAAAGACACAACAGGGGAAACAGGGCCCCGACGCATCCTGCTCCTTCCCGGATCCCGCCGCAAGGAGGTCAAATCCAACCTGGCCACCATGTGCGAAGCCAAAAAAAGCATTGACGCCCGCATGGACGCACGCTTCTCCGTCCTCAAGCACCCCAGCCTCGATGCGGCCCTCTTCGACAGCGCCCATGAAGCCGGTATCCGGGTGTACGAGGGCAACCCCCACGACGAATTCCAGAACGTGGACCTGGCCATCGCCTGCTCCGGTACCGTCACCTTTGAACTGGCCCTCTCCGGGGTCCCCACCGTGGTGCTCTACCGCATGAATCCCATCACCTACCATGTGGCCAAACGCCTGGTGAAAGTGGACGCCATCTCCATCCCCAACCTCATCCTCGGGCACCATGTCTTCCCCGAGCTGATCCAGGACGCAGCAACCCCTGAAGGCATCGCCGACGAGGTGGTGGCTATCCTGGGCGATTCGGACCGCCTGGGGCGCATCCGAAGTGAACTGGGCCGGTTCCGCACCCTGGTCAAAGCCTTTGACGCGGACTACGCCGCCCGGGAAATATTCTCCCTGACGGAAAGGCCCTGATTCGGGGTTCAAAAAAGCCTCAGGCGGCCCTGCCGGGGGCCAAACGTTTGAAAAGTGTGACAAACAGCCGGTCGATAGGTATCGACGAGCCCATTGTTTGGCTGTCGGAAACAAATAATCACACAATGGTTCGCCAGAATACCGCTGGGATTTGACCCGAGGAACGAGGGGCAAAGCCCGGCGGTAATTTGCTTTCAAGGTGGCACACCTTGCCGCCGGAGGCTATTTTTTGTGCTTTTATTTTTTTTCTTGCAGCACGTTACGAATAACGAACAGGGGCAACCCGAATCGTTACAAAGCAACAAAAAAAGCCTGTGCAATTGCACAGGCTTTTTTTATTGATCCTCTGGGATCATGCCATCATAACCCGATGGGCCACCATAGAAGGCGGCAATACGCGCTACTATTTACTGTAGCAGTGCTCGGGTGCGGGGAACTCACCGCTTTTCACCTCATCGATGAACCCTTTGATACCCTTTCTGGCCTCATCCCCTAAGTTCGCGTACTTCTTCACAAACTTAGGGATATGGCCGGAATTGATGCCCAGGGTATCGTGCATGACGATGATCTGGCCGTCGCAGTCGGGGCCTGCGCCGATACCGATGGTGGGGATGGAGAGCTTTTCGGTGATGGCCCTGGCGATGTGGTTGGGAATGCCTTCCAGAACCACGGAGAAGGCTCCGGCTTCCTGAACGGCCAGGGCGTCTGCCATGAGTCGGTCTTCGTCACGCTGTACCTTGAATCCGCCCATCTGGTGAACGGACTGAGGGGTGAGGCCGATGTGGGCCTGAACCGGGATGCCTGCCGAGGAAATAGCCTTTATCACCTCACACACCGAGGCGCCGCCTTCGAGCTTCACGGCAGAGCAGTCGGTCTCCTTTAAAAAGCGACCGGCGTTTCGCACGGCCTCTTCCACGCTGGCCTGATACGCCATAAAGGGCATATCCCCCACCACCATGGTGCGCTTGCAGGCCCGTGAGACAATGCGAGTGTGGTAAATCATCTCGTCCATGGTCACGTGAAGGGTGCTGTTGCCCCCTTGAATGACCATGCCCAGGGAATCCCCCACGAGAATCATGTCCACCCCGGTCTCATCCATGAGGGTGGCAAAGGGAAAATCATAGGCGGTCATGGCCGTGATCTTCTCCCCTTCCTTCTTCTTGTTGTACAACGTTGTGACGGTAACCTTCTTCATGACAATGACACCTTTCCTTATATTATTCCATATTAGAAAAAAGCTTCTTCATTTCAACTTGTTTACCGCAACTCATCTTGCCTTCCGGGCACACCCCGTCCATGAAGCATCCGGGGCCGACCTTGCCGAAGAGCACCGGAGAGATTCCCCGCACGGCAGAAAGCATGCCCACGGCGTAGTTTCGGATCTCCCACTGGGCCCGGTCGCAGCAGCGCAGCTTGAGAAAATGGTAGAGCTCCCGGCCGTTCATGGTGGTCACCACGTCCATCACGTTGCCGCTCAGGTACAGATAGACAAGGTCCTCTTCCATGACACCCGCATCGCGGAAGGCCTCGTACAGGTCCATGCTCTTTTCGAAGCAGCCCATGTAGATCTCTTTGGCGGCTTCATTTTCGGTGATGGTTTCGGGCATCACACAGGTCCGGCTCTTGCCGAACTCCGTAAAGGAGGGCACCACCAGGGACTGGATACGATGGCGTGCCAGGTGAGTCAGGCAGGAGAGGCTCATGTCGTTCAGGCGAAAAGTGACGTTCACCTGCTCAAGCTCTCGCCTGCGCCGATCCGAGGTCACGATGTCGATGATTCCCGCGGTGAGCTCTTCGTCGTCACGCAGCATGCCCAGGGCATCGGACGAGGAGCACCCGGAATGGGAAACAAGGGCGGAGACGGCCACCATGAGGTCGGGTTCTCCGGAGTGGGTCAACAGCTCCACCAGGGCGCTGTCCCCGTCGGCACGCCGCTGGACGCCCTTGTCGACAACCAGCTCGCGGAGCCTGCTCTCCTTGTCCTCGCGCCCTTTCTCCACCTTGTCAATGTCATCAAACACATCGGGGAGGATCTCTTTGGCCTGGTCCAGGAGGCTTTCACCGATCTGGCGGATCTCGGGGTACGCGGCCCCGCGGCCGTTGAGACAGGAGTGGAGAATATGAAGCAGCTCACGGGCGTTGACCGTGCAGTAAATATGACTCCTCAGACAGTAGGGCAGCACAAACCGGGCATCTTCCTTGGGAATACCTGCTTCCAGAAGCTTGTGGTAGTCCTCGAACAGCTCCCTGGACAAGGTCTCGAAGCGCTCGCCGAAGGACGCATCGGCCAGCCCCCCTTTTTTCAAACGAAACTCAGGGGAGAGTCCCCCCATCTCGGAGTAGTCCACGTAACGACGGGATTTGATCGTGTACGCGGCCAGACGGAACTCAATAAGAAACTGCTCGAAAAAGGCGGAAACGTTTTCAAAGGCGATGTTGAAAACGGCGTGCTCCGTGATGGTCACATGGCCCAGGGCCACGACCCGTTTGATCAACTGGCCGATGTTGCTCTGATCCGTGTTCTCATAAATCTCGGTGGCCGCCCCTTTGGTGGATGAAATACGCGCCGCAGAAGCGCATATACGTTCAGGTTCCGGTGTAAAGGCAAGTATGACTGCTCTTGCTTTTTCCATATGGATGATCTGCTCCTCAATGGTTGATGATAAATGAAGGATGTCTATTTCCCATATAATAAAGAGGGAAGGCAGGGCAAGAGCTAAAAAAGCGGGGCGCTGTCAACGCCCCGCTTTCACAGATCGATATGAATTAGACGTTCCCCGTGAGCTCCCGGTTTACTTCCGAAAAAGCGAAGTTCCCGGCATGGGAGCACACCGGATCTCAACCTCAGGAAAGGTCGGCCAGCACCCTCTCCATGACCCCACCCACGGCCTTTGCCGATGCAGAGTCATCACCAAGCTCCATCATGGACCGTTTCTCCATGTCCAAAACCGCCAGTTCCGGATCATCCGGGACGGTACCCACGATCTGCACTCCGATCTCCTTGACTTCGGCAAGAAACGTTCCGTTGAGGTTTTCCGGAGCCCGGGTCACCACAAGCCCCTTGTGCCTGACATCGAGCTTGAGGTCGTCGAGCATGTCGTGGATTCTCTTGACCGCCCGCAGGCCACGCAATGAGTAATCCGTTATGAGCAGCAGATAGTCTACCCGGCCGCTGGTGCGGCGGCTCAGGTGCTCCATGCCCGCTTCGTTGTCCACCACAAGGTATTTGTAGGTTCTGGCAAGCTCTTCGGTGAACCGGTTCAGGATGTTGTTCACCATGCAGTAGCACCCCTGCCCCTCCTGGCGCCCCATGACGAGGAGATCAAAATCCCTGCGCTCGATGATTACCTGGTTCATGAGGAGCTCCAGGTAGTTGACCTTGTCCATGCCCGAGGGTACCCCTTGCGGGTCCTTCATGAACCCTTCACGGATATCCCCGACGGTCTTTTCCACCTCGATCCCCAGGGTTTCCCCGAGGTTGCTGTTCGGGTCTGCGTCCACGGCCAGTACCGGTGAAACACCGCTTGCCGCAAGGTACCGTACCACCTGGGATGCCGTGGTGGTCTTTCCGGTACCGCCCTTGCCTGCTACTGCAATTACTTTTCCCATGGTCGTCCTCAATCAGGGTCCAAAATTATGACGTGATAAACAATCCTATACCGCCTGCGGTGCGTTCATGATGCGGTCGCCAGCAGCACCCCGCATCATAACACATTCTCCTCACGGCGTATCCACCGCCCCCTGCTTTTCAGAGAGCCTCGCCTTCAGGCGGGGAAACAGGTTCAGGTCGGTATGGGGCAGAAAGAGTGCCGCGATGTAGTGATCCATGTAGGAGGGGGTCTCGGAGAGCTCGAAGTTGGTCATCATGCGCACCACCTGGACCACATCCTGGCGCAGGGTGTTGGTCAGGGCGCTCATCTTCGCCCCCATGAGGGACCCGTTGCCGATGAAGGTCACCTTGGCAGGGTCGATCTCGGGAAGAAACCCGATGGTAAAGGCGCGCTGCAGATCAATGTAGCTGCCGAACCCGCCGGCCAGGATGATCTCCTCAATCTCGGAAATGGAGAGTCCCACCTCGTTGAGCAGGGTCTCGCACCCGCTGTAGACGGCCCCTTTGGCACGGATGAGGTTGTCGATATCCGGCTCGGTCAAGGTGATGTCCCGGCCGATGTCCGTCTGGTCCGCCCAGACCAGGACATATTCGGTGATGCCTTCGTTTTCCCGCAGCCTCGGGTTGGCGTGATCCGTATTGAACTTGCCGCGGCTGTCGATGATGCGGTTTTCAAAGAGAACGGCAACGGTGGTGATGAGACCGGACCCGCAGATCCCCCGGGGCCTGGCGCCCCCCACGGTCCGCAGCATGGGCTCCCAGCTCACCGGGTCGAGGGAGAAGTCCTCAATGGCCCCCGGGGCTGCGCGCATGCCGAACTTGATGCCCCCACCTTCAAAGGCAGGGCCTGCGGAACAGGCGGTGCAGGCCAGCCACTCCTTGTTGCCCACCACGATCTCGGCGTTGGTGCCGATGTCGATGAACAGGGTCAGCTTGTCGCTCCGGTAAAGGCCGCTGCCCATGACGCCTGCCACGATATCCCCCCCCACATAACTGGAGATGAGCGGGTAAATAAGGGCCGTGGTGTGCTCGGCAAGGGTGATGCCCAGGCTTTGGGCCAAAAGCGGGGGATAGACGTTGGCCGCAGGGACGTACGGCGCCCGTCGGATGTTGCGGGGGTCCACGCCCAACAGGAGCTGGGTCATGGTGGTGTTGCCCGCGATGGCCACAGTGGAGACCTCTTCCATGTCCACACCGCTGCGGGACAAAAGACGCCCCACGATCTCGTTGATGGTCTCCACCACCACCTGGCGGAGCCGCTCCAGCCCCCCTTCCTTTTCCGCATAGATAATCCGGGAGATCACGTCCTCCCCGTAGCTCACCTGGCCGTTGACCTTGCCGCACTGCTCCAGCACCGCGGCATCCTTCAGGTTGAAGAGCTGGCCGTAGATGGTGGTGGTGCCGATATCCAGAGCAATGGCATAATTGCAATCGGTGCGGTCGCCGGACTGGATATTGACGATGCGGGACTTGTTGCCGCTTTTCACCGGCCGTTCCAGGGTCACCGTGGCTTTGAACTCACCGTCCCGGAGCACCTTGGGCATCTTTCGGATCACCGAGAGGTCGATGTCCAGCCCCCCTTCACCCCTGACGGTTTTCAGGTACTGAAAAAGACGGGTCACATCGGCGCTGTGATCCGATGCGTCGGGAACGGGAAGCTCCACAAAGATCTTCTCCATGGGAGGAATAAAGAGCCCCTCCTCCTTTAGCGCCTCAAAGTCCATTTTGCGGATATGGGCCGTTGCCCGAGGCGTGGCCTGGGGCAACTCGCCCCCCAGAAGGGCCGAGGATTCCATGGGTACGCGCACGGTCAGGTTGTCCCTGACTTCGGTCATGCAGGCGAGGCGCCAGCCCCCGTCGTAATCTTCCTGGGTCAACTTGTCGGTCTGTTCGCAAGCCGACGCCCCCTCTTCCACCACCACGCGGCATTTGCCGCAGACACCGCCCCCGCCGCAGGAGGCGTTGATGTGCACGCCTGCTTCCATGGCGGCTGCCAGAAGGGACTCTCCGGCCGCGACTTCGATGGAGACTTCATGGGGAATGAACTGCACCGTAAATTTTTCCATACTCTCTCCCGATTGGGTTATCACCAGATCCGTTCCAACGGGTCGGCGCGATACAATTGCGATACGATAGAGGCGGGACATGAAACGGTGACGCGAAAGCTATCTTAACCCACGAACGTTAAGTAATCCAGCCTTTGCTCATTAAAGACAAAAAAAGGCCGGCAAGCCGGCCTTTTTTTTATTATCTGTCGCGTGTCAAACCTGCACCAGGGGTCCTAGAAAATACCCTGGACCTTGCCGGTCTCAACATCCACATCCACCCGACGGAAGGAGGGGTTGGAGCCGGTGCCGGGCATCAGGCTGATGGTACCGGCCACGGGTACGATAAACCCGGCGCCGCCATAAGTCAGCACCTCGCGGATCTGGAGTCGCCAACCCGTGGGCACCCCTTTAAGGGCGGGGTTGTCGGAGAGAGAGAGGTGGGTCTTGACCATGCAGAGCCCCAGTTTGGCAAGTTCGGGGTCGGCCTGGATGCGCGCCAGAGAAGCCGCTGCATCGGCGGAGAAGTCCACGCCGTCGGCACCGTACACCTCGGTGGCGATGAGTTCGATACGCTCCTTGACCGGCATGTCCAGGTCGTAGAGAAATTTGAAATCCGTGGGCTCGTCACACGCAGCGATAACGGCGTCTGCCAGCTCCAGGGCGCCGTCACCGCCCTTCTCCCAGTGCTCGGAGATGGCGAACTTGGCCCCTTCGGCCTCCACCAGCTCACGAACCTTCTCACACTCGGCCTTGGTGTCGGTAACAAAGGCGTTGAGGCAGACCACGGGGCTGATACCGGCTTTGCGGACGTTGCGGATGTGGTGGATCAGGTTGGCACATCCCTTCTCGACCCACTCCACGCTCTCTTCACCGTACTCCTTGGGCATGGCCTTGCCGGGCACGGGAACCGGGGCGCCGCCGTGGCACTTGAGGGCCCGGATGGTGGCCACGACAACGGCTGCGTCGGGAACCAGGCCGCTGTAACGGCACTTCAGGTTCCAGAACTTTTCAAAGCCGATGTCGGCGCCGAAGCCCGACTCGGTGACGTGGAAATCGGCAAGCTTGAGGCCAACCTGGTCGGCGATGATGGAGCTCTGGCCGATGGCGATGTTGGCAAAGGGGCCGGCGTGGACAATAACGGGCTGGCCTTCCAGGGTCTGCATGAGGTTGGGGTTCAGGGCGTCCACCATCCAGGCTGTCATGGCACCGGCCACTTCCAGATCCTCGGTGGTGACGGGCTTGCCCTTCTTGTCGTAGGCCACAACGATCTTGCCCATGCGATCACGCATGTCCTTGAGGCTGGTGGCAACCGACAGGATCGCCATGACCTCGGAGGAGACGGCAATGCCGAACTTGGAGCGCATCATGAAGCCGTCTCGCTTGCCGTTGACCCCGTCCATACCGATGACGATGTTACGCAGGGACTGGCAGCAGTAATCGATGACCCAGCCCATCTCCACGTTGGTGGGGTCCACGTCGAGGCGACGCATCTTGGTGAGGCGGTCAAGCTGCTCGTCGGTGTAGTTGCGCTCATGCTGCATGCGGGAGGTCAGGGCGACCATGGCGAGGTTGTGGGCATTCATGATGGCGTTGATGTCGCCGGTGAATCCCAGGGAAAAAGGAGTCAGGGGAATGCACTGGGCCAGGCCGCCGCCGGCGGCAGAACCCTTGATGTTCATGGTGGGGCCGCCGGAAGGCTGGCGGATGGCTGCGGACACGCGCTTGCCGCGTTTGCCGAGGCCCTGGACAAGGCCCATGGTGGAGGTGGATTTGCCCTCCCCAAGGGGCGTGGGAGTGATGGCGGTAACATCGACGTATTTGCCGTTGGGCTTGTCCTTCAGGCGTTCAAGAACCTTGCGATAGTCAATCTTGCCGATGTAGTGGCCCTGGGGCAGCAGTTCTTCCTTGGTCAGCCCGAACTCTTCCGCAATCTCATAAATGGTTTTCATGGATTTCTCAGAATCCTGAGCAATTTCCCAATCAGCGTGCTTCTTTGGATCTAAAGCCATTCATTACTCCTTTCAAGAATTGGCCCACAGAAAGAGCCGGTAGCATGGTGATGAAAACAAATTCCTGGTCTGTACGTCCCAATAATCAGTGCCTGCACGTGTACCATAAAAAAGCATCCACCAGCAGGAATTATCCGGTTGTTCAGAATTGCTTGGCGCACATGCGCCCGGCCCGAAGTCTTTCCGGGCCACATTGCATCACGCCGCCGTGTTCGGCCCCTGGTGCGAACACAACAACGCTGAGGCAGGTCCCTCATGTTTGTTTTCACTACTTCCTGGCAGCTCTTCTTTGCATTCCCCCGGAAGAAACCACCATCATGTCGTATAACGTCTGCATTGATCGTAAACGTCGTTCCAAACGCCATGACAACAGAACGGATTGCCTTCTATCCTTTGTTTATTATTCGGAACTATCTCTCAATACCCCATACCAGTCAAGCACTTTTTCGGCTTAATTAGTATTTTTAATGTTACTCATCAATGACAGTTGTCATCCATTGACTCCAACAGAGAGAATATCCTTCAGAGCCCCGCACTTATAAGGTTCGCAGCGTCGACTTAACCCCGAACTATCATGGCGGAACACCTTCAATATTTAACTGACGCTCACTGTCAAAAACCGTATATTACTTCTCAAAGATCATCCCGGGAAAAATAATTCGAATCATATGATATTTAATATTGACAGCACCCAAGGCAGTTGTTAGAAATTTCATGGTTTAGCTATCCTAAAATAAAAAAAAGAATCACAATTCAGAATCATATAAATAGAAGAGTAAACGCCGTGCCCAGCACGATCTCTTAACACGCTCTCTTGCGTTACCTTCCAACTCCGCTCTTTAAAAACTTCAGGTTTCTCCTCGAAGCGCCCAAAGGATCGTCACAATCCGACGGGCGTGATCGACACGAATAAACGAATGGACGCCTTCATCCATATAATTAGTCAACGACAAGGAGGTAACATTGGGTTTCGAAATCATTAAAGAGTCCTATGCAGGAAGCATCAAGGAAATTGCCATCGGAGCAGGCGACAACGCCATATCCGTCGGTGGTGCCTCATGCTACCCTTTCTATCAGTTTGAAGGGGACATGCCGCACAAACCCAAAATCGCCATGGAAGTCTGGGACATGGCACCTGAAGACTGGCCCGAAGCCTGCCTGGCGCCGTTTAAAGATGTCGTTAGCGATCCCGCGGCCTGGGCAAAACTCTGCGTGGAGAAATTCGGCGCAGAACTCATCGTACTGCAACTCAAAAGTATCGATCCCAACGACAAAGACGCCAGCCCCGCCGAAGCCGCCGCCACAGTAAAAAAGGTGGCCTCAGCCATCGACGTGCCCCTCATTGTCTGGGGCTGTTCGAACCCGGGCAAGGATGAAGAGGTCCTTAAAGCCGTCTCGGAAGAGTGCCAGGAATTCAAGCTCACCCTGGGCCCGGTTGAAGACGCCAACCACAAAGGCATCGGCGCCTCGGCCATGGGCTACGGCCACGCCCTGATCTCCTCATCCCCCATCGACGTCAACCTGGCCAAACAGGTCAACATCCTTCTGGAAAACCTGGGCATGCCCATGGACAGGGTCATTGTCGACCCCACCACCGGTGGCCTCGGCTACGGCATGGAGTACTCCTACTCCGTCATGGAGCGCCTGCGCATGGCAGCCATGCAGCAGGGCGACGACAAACTCCAGTTCCCCATCATCAACAACCTCGGCAACGAAATCTGGAAGTGCAAGGAAGCCAAGCAGAGCGTTGAAGAGGCCCCCATCCTCGGCGACCCTGAAAAACGCGGCATCCTCATGGAGGCCGTCTGCGCCGTTTCCTACCTTGTCGCCGGCGGCGATATCCTGATTATGCGCCACCCCGAAGCTGCCCGGCTCGTCCGCTCCTTCATCGACCTGATGATCGAAGGAGGCATGGCCACCGACGTGGCAGGCATCACCAAACAGCTTGACGACGTGGATGTGGACTTCGCAAGCCTTGCCCCCGCCCCGGATACCGCCATCGCAGAAGAGAAAAAAGCAGCCCCCCAACCCGCGAAAAAAGAGGCACCCAAAGCCGCTGCAGAAGCTCCGGCAGCCGCTGCCGCTCCCAAGGCGGAAGCCAAGCCTGCCCCGGCCACCCCCGAGCCCGCCAAGGCCGCTGAACCTGCCAAGGTAGAAGAACCGAAGGTAGATCCTGAAGCCCAGGCCAAAGCGGACGCAGAGGCCAAAGCCAAGGCGGAAGCCGAAGCCAAGGCCAAAGCCGAGGCGGACGCAAAGGCCAAGGCAGAAGCCGAAGCCAAAGCAAAGGCAGATGCGGAAGCCAAAGCACAAGCCGAAGCAGAGGCCAAGAAGCAGGCTGAAATCGACGCCAAGGCCAAGCGGGAAGAAGCCGAAGAAGCCATCCGCGCGGAGCGAGCCAAGGCCCGTGCCGAGATGGCCAAGACCCGTGGAACCCAGCCTGAAGCCCTGAGGACACTCACCGCGGCAGCAGAACAAAAGAGCCAGCTGGACAAGCTCATCGATCGCCTCAACATGATCCACCGTCGCGTAGCGTAAGCCTTAAGGTACGTTCATTCACGAAGCCGCATCGAAGCGCGCTTTGAGTGCAAGGCAAAGGATGACCCTACAACAAGAGGAGGAACCTCTGATGGCAGACGAAAAAAAAGCAAAGGCAATGAAGCTGGCAGATCCGCTCAATGCCTCCATTGATCCAGCGACTCAGCAAATGATCAGACGAGCCCAGGAACTCGGCGTCGAGACCGTGTTCGACCGGGCTGAAAACATGAAGCCCTGTAACATCGGTATCCAGGGCATCTGCTGTAAAAACTGTGCCATGGGTCCCTGCCGCCTCCCCCTTCCCAAGGGCGGCATCGAAGGCGAAGACACACGAAAAGGCCTCTGCGGAGCCACGGCCAACACCATTGCGGCGCGTAACTTCGCCCGCATGGTCGCCGGCGGCGCTTCCGCCCACTCCGACCACGGACGCGGCGTTGCTGAAGTATTCCTCTCCGTTGCGAGAAAAGAGACCGAAGACTACCAGATCAAGGATTACCACAAGCTTCTTGCCATCGCTCCCCACTTTGACGTGGACACCACCGTCACCGTGGACGGCGAAGTCAAAGACCGCGACATGGACGAGATCGCCCTGGAAGTGGCTGAAAAGGCCATGAACGAATGGGGCAAGCCCGACAGCGAATGCCTTTACATCAAGCGTGCCCCCGAGGCCACCTACAACCGCTGGAAAGAGCTCGGCGTCCTTCCCCGAAACGTTGACCGCGAGATCGTCGAGATCATGCACCGCACCCACATGGGCGTGGACCAGGACTACAAAAACCTCATCAAGCAGTCCACCCGTGCGGCCCTGGCCGACGGCTGGGTCGGCTCCATGATCGCCACCGACCTCCAGGACGTCATGTTCGGCACCCCCAGCCCCGTGCAGTCCGAAGTGAACCTGGGCATCATGAAGGCGGACCACGTCAACCTGGTCGTTCACGGCCATGAGCCCATTCTCTCGGAAATGATCGTGGCCGCCAGCCAGTCCAAGGAGATGATGGATTACGCAGCGGAAAAAGGTGCCAAGGGCATCCAGCTCGGCGGTATCTGCTGTACGGCCAACGAACTTGCCCAGCGCCACGGCGTACCCATCGTGGGGACCTTCCTGCAGCAGGAGCTTGCCATCATCACCGGCGCCTGCGACGCCATGGTAGTGGACGTTCAGTGTATCTTCCAGAACCTGGCCAACGTGGCCAAGTGCTTCCACACCAAGCTCATCACCACCCACCCCATCGCCCGCATGGAGCAGAACAACGTCATCCACATTGAGTTCGACGAGCACCATGCCATGGAAGACGCCAAACGCATCGTCAAGATGGCCATCGACAACTTCGAAAACCGCAAGGCCGAGGTGATGATTCCCGTACAGAAAGAGACCCAGGTGGTCGGTTTCGGCGTGGAATCCATTGAGTACCATCTTGGCGGCTCCTTCAGGGGCTCTTACTACACCCTGAACGACAACATCATCAACGGCCGCATCCGGGGCATCGCCGGGGTTGTGGGCTGTAACAACGCGCGGACCAAGCACAACAACGACCACATCACCGTCATCAAGGAACTCATCAAAAACGACGTCATCGTCCTCACCACCGGCTGCAGCGCCATCGCAGCGGGCATGGCCGGCCTCCTCAGCCCCGAGTGTGCCGCCGTCCATTGCGGCCCCGGCCTTGCCGAGGTCTGTGAAACCGTGGGGATCCCCCCTGTCCTCCACCTGGGATCCTGCGTGGACAACTCCCGTATCCTCCTGGCCGCCACCGAAGTGGTCAAGGCAGGCGGACTCGGCAAAGAGATCAAGGACCTTCCCGTGGCCGGCAGCGCCCCGGAGTGGATGAGCGAGAAAGCCATCTCCATCGGCCACTACTTCGTAACCTCCGGTGTCTACACGGTCTTCGGCGTTACCCTGCCCGTGGACGGCGCCCCTGCCTTCAAGGACCATCTCTACACCGACCTGGAAGGTCTCTACGGCGGCATGTGGGACTGCGAGCCCGACCCTGTCAAACACGCCCAGAAGATGATCGCCCATATCGACAAAAAGCGCCAGGAGCTGGGTATCGACAAGGCAAGAGAACGTGTCCTCATGGATATGGCCGCCCGTCAGGCCATCGACGGATAGCGGGTCGGCGGCCCGGTCCGGCCGCCATCCACATGCTTGATCATCAACCTTTAAGAATATCCTCAACGAAGGAGGAAGAGCATGTCCAAATTAGTCGCATTCGCCGCCATACAGGGTGGTTATAAAGTGGTCTCCCAGGTGGAAGGTGAGTACAAGAAAGCACTTGAAACATTTGACGCGAGCACCAAGGTAAGCTTCGGCAACACCGCCTATTACCTGCCGGTCATCTACTCCCTTCTGGGCATCAAGGTAGAGACCCTGGAAGATATGAAAAAACCGCTGGATTTTGCCCGCGGCCTTCTCCCTCCCCACGTCAAGGGCAAGAACCACCTGCCCTACCTGGGGCCCCTGCTCGACGCCGGCATGGCGGCCATCTTCGCCTATGAAATCAAGGAAGCCCTGCGTATCCTGAACGAGCCCGAGTTCTACTCCTTTACGGAAGACCCGGACGTGGAAGCAGGCAGCATCTGGCTCGGCCCCGCCGACGACACCATCCTGCGAAAGCGCGGCGTGGAGTTCGTAGACGGCAGCGCCCCGGGCTTTGCCGCCATCGTGGGCGCCGCCCCCAACTCTGAAATCGCCAAGGACATCGTTGAAGACTACCAGAAGAAGAGCCTCTATATCTTCTGCGCGGCCAACCACAACAACACCAGCGTCATCCAGCAGCTTGTGGAGCAGGATGTGCAGGTGGGCTGGAACACCCGTATCGTGCCCTTCGGCCCGGACATCTCGTCTGCCGTCTTTGCCCTCGGTTTTGCCAACCGTGCGGCCATGGCCTTCGGCGGCGTTCAGCCCGGGGATCACCGCAAGATGCTCATGTACAACAAAGAGCGGATCTTCGCCTTTGTCAACGCCCTGGGCGATGTGGGCACCGAGTGGGGCGTGGCGGCCGCCGGCTGCGTCAACTGGGGTTTCCCCACCCTTGCCGACACCGACATCCCCGAGATCCTGCCCACGGGTATCTGTACCTACGAGCACGTGGTGGCCAACGTCCCCCACGAGGAGATCTGCCAGAAGTCCGTGGAAGTGCGCGGTCTCAAGGTCACCGTCTCCGACATCAACATCCCCTGCTCCTTTGGCCCCGCCTACGAAGGCGAGCGTGTCCGTGGTGCCGACCTGCACAGCCAGATGGGCGGCGGCAAGACCCAGTGCACCGAGCTGGTCAAGCGCGCGGAAATGAGCGAAATCGAAGACGGCAAGGTCATCGTGGTGGGCAAGGACATCCCCGACCTCTCCGAAGGGGACACCCTGGACCTGGGCATCTTTATCCAGATCGCCGGCCGTGAGTTCCAGGAAGACTTTGAGCCCATCATGGAGCGCCAGATCCACCACCTGGTCAACTACATCCAGGGCATCATGCACATCGGCCAGCGCGACATCTCCTGGGTCCGCGTCAGCAAGTCCGCCGTGGACAAAGGCTTTACCCTGAAGGACATCGGTGTGGTCCTCCACGCCAAGTTCCATCAGGAGTTCCAGAAGATCGTCGACAAGGTCCAGGTGACCCTTTACACAGGCAAAGAGGACGTGGCCAAGCTCACGGCAACGGCCCGTGCCGAGTACAAGACCCGTGACGAGCGTGTGGACAAAATGACGGACGAGGACGTGGAGATCTTCTACTCCTGCTCCCTCTGCCAGTCCTTTGCCCCCAACCACGTCTGCACGGTGAGCCCCGAGCGTACCGGCCTTTGCGGCGCTTACAACTGGATGGACTGCCGGGCAGCCTTTGAGATCAACCCCACCGGCCCCAACCAGCCCATCGAAAAGGGCGAGTGCCTCGACCCGGTCCTCGGTCAGTGGAAAGGTGTCAACGAGTTTGTTGAAAAAGCTTCCCGCGGTGCCGTCACCCACTACAACTTCTACTCCATGGTCATCGACCCCATGACCACCTGCGGTTGCTGTGAGTGTATCGCCGCCATGCTCCCCAGTTGCAACGGTGTCATGACCGTCAACCGGGAATTTGCCGGAGACACCCCCTCGGGCATGAAGTTCACCACCCTTGCAGGCGTCATGGGCGGCGGGGCTTCCTCCCCGGGCTTTGTGGGCCACTCCAAGTACAACATCACCCAGAGAAAGTTCATCAAGGGCGACGGCGGACTGCTCCGCATGGTCTGGATGCCCAAGATGCTGAAAGAAGAGATTAAGGATCGCCTTGATAAGTACGGTGAAGAAAACGGCTATCCCGATTTCTACAACATGATCGCCGATGAAACGGTGGGCACCACCGAAGAGGAAATTCTGCCCTTCCTCGAGGAAAAAGGTCACCCCGCCATGTCCATGGACCCGCTCATCGGATAATGCCACGGCCTCCGGGCGGCCGCCCTGCCGCCCGGAGGCCATGCTGTCCGACATTGCTATCGAGTGTCATCCAGACAGGACCCAGACAAGGAGATACACATGGCTCTTACCGGTATACAGATCTTCAAACTGCTGCCCAAAACAAACTGCAAAGAGTGCGGGGTGCCAACCTGCCTCGCCTTTGCCATGAACCTGGCATCCGGAAAGGCGGAGCTGGACAACTGCCCCTACGTCTCGGACGAAGCCAGGGAAAAACTCGCCGAAGCCTCGGCCCCTCCCATCCGCCCCGTCAAGCTGGGCAAAGGGGTCCGTGAAGCCACCGCAGGCGGCGAGACCGTGATGTACCGTCACGAAAAGACCTTCTACAACCCCACCACCCTGGCCGCCACCATCCCCTCTTCCATGGCTGAAGCCGACCTTGCGGCCCGCCTGACGGCCTGGAACGCCTTCCAGTACGAGCGCGTGGGCCTTAATCTCCGGCCCGAGCTCATCGCGGTCAAGGACGACGGCGCAGGCCCTGATGCCTTTGCCAAAACCGCAAAAACCATCGCCGAAACCTCGGAGTTCAACCTCATCCTCATGAGCGAAGACCCCGAAGTGATGAAAGCCGGCGTGGAGGCCACGGCCTTTAAGCGGCCCCTCATCTACGGTGCCACAGAGGCCACGGTGGAGGCCTTCGGTGAGATCGCCAAGGCGGCAGAATTGCCCGTGGCTGTCAAGGCCGACGGTGTCGAGGCCCTTATCCCCCTGACCGACAAACTGACGGCCATGGGGATCAAGGACATCGTCATCGACTCCGGCAGCCGGGACCTCAAAGGCTCCTTTGCCGATCAGGTCGCCATCCGGCGGGCAGCCCTCAAGGGCGGCAACCGCTCCCTGGGCTTTCCCACCATCACCTTTCCCAGCGAAATGGCCGGCAACGCCGACATGGAAGCCCTCATCGCCGGGATGTTCGTGGCCAAGTACGGCGGCATCGTGGTGCTCTCCGAGTTCAACACCGAGACCCTCTTCCCGCTTCTGCTGGAACGCCTCAACATCTTCACCGACCCGCAGCGCCCCATGACGGTCACCGAAGGCATCTACGAAATCGGCAACCCCGACGAGAACTCACCGGTGATGGTCACCACCAACTTTGCCCTCACCTACTTCATCGTCTCCGGCGAAGCCGAGGGCAGCAGGGTCCCCTGCTGGCTCCTCATCAAGGAAGCCGAGGGCCTCTCGGTCCTCACGGCCTGGGCCGCAGGCAAATTCAGCGGCGATGATGTGGGGGTCTTTGTGAAGAAAAGCGGCATTTCCGAGAAGATCAAGCACAACGAGCTGATCATCCCCGGCTACGCCGCAGCCATCGCAGGGGATGTGGAAGAAGAGCTCCCCGACTGGAGCATCACCGTCGGTCCCCGAGAAGCTGCGCACCTGCCCGCCTTCCTGAAGGCCAAGGTCGGTGCCGCCTGATCCAACGGCGCCCTTGTCGCCCGTCCCGCCCGGTTACCGGGGCGGGACGGGCTTATTTTCCAACTCACGCACGTTTTTCTGTTCTTGCAACATCAACTCAGATCCGGAGGGAATTTTATGGGTTTTCAAGTCATCGGAGAAAGCTTGAACGTTATCGGCAAAGAGATCGGACGCGGATTCAGGGAGAGAGATCCCAAGCCGATTCAGGAAGAGGCCCTCTTCCAGAAATCCAAGGGCGTGGACTGGATCGACATCAACCTCGGTCCCGCCAAGAAAGACGGCGTAGAGCTGATGCCCTGGGTTGTGGAAACCGTGCAGGAAGTGGTGGATGACATTCCCCTGGTCCTCGACACCTCCAACATCGACGCCATCGCAGCCGCCCTTCCCAAGTGCAAACTGCCGCCCATGATCAACTCCATCATGGCCGTGCCCGAACGCTATGAGCGCATGATCCCCCTGGCCGCCGAAAGCGGCGCCCACTTCTGTGCCCTGATGTGGGGACCGGAAGGCCTGCCCAGGGACGAAAACGAACGCGCCGCCCTGTGCGTGGAGCTCCTCTACGCAGCCAACGAAGCGGGGGTCCCCAACGAAAAGATCTGGGTGGACGGCATTGTCACCCCCGTCAACATCCAGCAGCCCCAGGCCGTGAGCCTCCTCAACTTCATGGACATGCTCCAGGACATCGCCCCGGGCGCCCGGAGCACCTGCGGGGTCTCCAACATCTCCAACGGCGTACCCGATCACCTGCGGCACATCATCAACATCACCTTTACCTCCATGCTGAACATCAAGGGCATGGAATCTTTTATCGCCGACGCCAAGGACGACGCCACCATGGGCCTGAGCAAAGGCAATCGCCCCGACATCTATGAGGTGATCCAAAACACCATGGACGGCAACCCGCCTGCCCTGGATTCCCTGAGTGAAGAGCTCCGCGGCTATGTGAAGACCTGCAACGTCATCCTGGGCCACACCCTCTTTTCAGATTCCTGGCTGGAAGTCTAACCATTGCCATGGGACGGGCCGGTTTGACGGGCCCCTTTAATTCCGGTTGAAAACCGGGAAATAATGCCCCCGAGACGACGCACCGTCCCCCCATGAACCCGAAGCCCCGCAGCCCCTGCGGGGCTTTTCTCATCTTCCGACGAGACGGAAGGAGCAACAGGCAACAACCATGGACAAGACCAAACACGACACCAACTGGGTCTACATCTACGTCAACAACCCCGGAAAAGACGAATCCTTTGCCGGGTTCGACGATCAGGAGCTGGGGATTCGCTTCATCCCGGCCTTTCACGACAAAGAGAGCGCCCTGATGTGCTCCGCCCACTTTATGGAACGGCATGCCGTCTTCGAGGCCCAGGCCATCCACCGTGACGACCTGAACCGCTACGCTGCCGAGCAGCGCTTTCTTATCTTCATGCTGGACAAAACAGGGGCCATCCTTGAAAAGATCAGCCCCTTTTCCGCCGCAGGCGATGCCTGAAAAAAGACGCGCCTGGCAAACAAAAAAAGAGCGGCCTCGTCACAATCCCCCATTGATCTGTGTAAAGGCCCCCTCAACCCTTGCGCCACAGGGGCTTATGGCCCATAGTAAAATAAAAGAAACGAACCAGCGGGAACGCGAGTCCTTCCGCGAGTTTTTGACATATCCGGGGAGCGCTCTGTAACGGAGCGCCTGCCCCACGACGGGAGATGAATCTGTGAGTTTGAAACTGGCTTTTGGAGGCAAAGGAGGAGTCGGCAAGACAACCCTTACCGCTCTTATCGCACGCATCATCGCCCAGGAGGAGAAAAAGGTCATCGCCATTGACGCAGACCCTGTCTCCAACCTGGCATCGGCCCTGGGTATCTCCGAAGACATGGAGATCACCCCCATCGCCCAGCTCTCCGACCTCATTGCCGAGAGGACCGGGGCAAAACCCGGAACCATGGGAGGGTTTTTCACCCTCAACCCCAAGGTGGACGACATCCCCGACCGGTTTTCCCTGGAACGGGACGGCGTCAAGCTGCTTGTCATGGGAACGGTTCAAAAGGGCGGATCCGGCTGCATCTGCCCGGAGAGCACCATCTTGAAAGCCCTGATGATGCACCTGGTGCTTCAGCGCGACGAGGTGGTGGTCATGGACATGGAGGCCGGAGTAGAGCACCTGGGCCGGGCCACCACCTCATCGGTGAACGCCCTGGTCACCGTGGTGAACCCCGGCAAGAGAAGCCGGGTGGCGGCCCTTCAGATCCGCAAACTGGCCGAGGAGCTGGGCATCAAACGGGTCATGATCATCGGCAACAGGATCCGCACCGATGAGGATCGAAAGATGATCGAGAAGAGCTTAAGTGATTTCGAGATCCTGGGGTTTGTGCCGGAACTCGATGAAGTGGCGGACTCCGACCGCTCCGGGGAGCGTCCTTACGAACGCATTGAAACCGCCCCCGAGGCCCTTATGGATATCGCCAGAAAGCTCATTGCCCTGGCATAAAAAGCGTAACTATTCAGCTCAAAAAAAACAGCCTCCGGCGGCAAGGTGTGCCACCTTGAAAGCAGGTTGCGGATGTGTTTTGCCCCTCGTTCCTCGGGTCAAATCACATCCGCCTTTAAAGTAAAAATTCACTCAAAAAGATTTTTTAAAACCTGTTTGTTAAACCCGCCTTTATAAAATCAGGCAAACGTTTAGCCCCCGGCAGGCCGCCGGAGGCATAAGCTGAATAGTTACACAAAAAAAAACGCCCCCTTTCTCTCGAAAAAGAAAGGGGGCGTTATGGACGTCTTCGTAATCAGATCACCCGCCATAGCGGGCAAACGCGATTAGGAGCAGCAGGAGCCGGTGGAGCTGCAGCTGCCGCAAGCGGACTCAAGCTTGAGGCTTGAGGTCACTTTAAAACCCACTTCAAGGAAATCGACCTTGATGGGCTGGGCCTGGGCCAGGAACTCTTTGTCTACGATGTAGACATAACCATCCACTTCAAATTTTTCATCGGTGTCTTTAGACTCATCCAGAGCCATGGCAAGGGAGGGGCCCCCTCAGCCACCGGAGTTGAGAAAAATACGAATGGGCATCACTTCCCTGCCCTTGAAATATTCTGCAATCTGTTGCGTTGCAGCCGCAGTCACCTCTAACATGGGACCTCCATAGAAGCTGTAAATATATAAGAAAAATGAAACTTTCGTTTCGTCTATCGGGCTTGGCACAATGTAAACATTCGATTTACCCTTGTCAATAAAGAAAAGCTATGGAAAACCCATCCCCCATGTGGTTTCATCAATACCGTTACACCGCTGTACCGCGTTGGCAACGGCAGCCTCAAAGACCCGGCCCGGCGTCATCAGGTTGTCATCCCAAGGCCATAGATATCAACAGGATAAAACGGGCGGAGACAAGACAGGCCTCCGGCATTGTCATATTCCCTCACCAACCACACAACCCAAGGAGCATTCATCCCAATGGAACAGACGCTATCCATCATCAAACCCGACGGTGTCAGAAAAAACATCATAGGAGACGTGATCCGGCGCTTTGAATCCCGCGGTCTTACCGTTAAAGCCATGCGCATGCTGCAGATGACGAAGCAGGAGGCCCAGGGATTTTACGCCGTCCACAAGGAGCGCCCCTTCTTCGACAGCCTCACCGACTTCATGTGCTCCGGCCCCGTGGTGGTGATGGTTCTTGAGGGGCCAGATGCCATCGCCCTGAACCGAAAGATCATGGGGGCTACCAATTATGAAGAGGCCGAAGAGGGAACCATCCGAAAAGATTTTGCATCATCCATCGAAAGCAACGTGGTCCACGGCTCCGACGCGCCGGAGACTGCAAAAACGGAAATCGCCTACTTCTTCTCATCCCTTGACATCATGGCCTGATTAAAGCATATTTTCCCCCGCCGACAAAAAAACCTTCGAGAGCACCGACGATTCCGGTGCTCTCGTTTTTTTAGGGCATAGCCCTTATTTTCCGACCCAGTCAGGAGATGTCAGACACGACCATGAGCAACGCCCCCATCCCAACCCAAGATATCGCCATCGTCCTGGTGCGGCCCCGCTACCCGGAAAACATCGGATCTGCTGCCCGAGCCATGATGAACATGGGCTTTTCCGAGCTGATCCTTGTTAATCCCCTGGAGCCGGACCAGGAGCGCATGCGGAAAACCGCCACCCACCACGCGGCGGGCATCATCGACACCCTCACCGTCCACGATAACCTGGATGATGCCCTCAAGCCCTTTACCTTCGTGGCCGCCACCACCACGCGGAAGGGAAAAAAACGCCAGGGCCTCATCACCCCTCAGAGCCTGGTGGAACGTGTGGGCGGCCTCTCTCCGGACGACAAGGTGGCCATCCTCTTCGGCTCCGAAGACAAGGGCCTGACCAACGACGAACTCCGCCTGGCTGATGCCCTCGTCTCCATCCCCACCATGGACTTCTCCTCCATCAACCTGGCCCAGTCCGTCATGATCCTCTGCTACGAGCTCTCCAGAAGGCAGCCCACAGGAGAAAAAAGCACTCTGCGCCTGGCCAACAAACAGGAGGTCGGCAAGGTGCATGAGGCCATTGAAGAGCTCCTCATGGCCATTGAGCTCCACAACCCGGAAAACCCGGATCACTGGCCGGCCCGTTTCCGCAACCTCTTGTCCAGGGCCGGACTCCGGGCGGGCGACACCGCCCTGGTTCTGGATTTCATCGGGAAAACCCTGAAAAAATTGAGGGGATGAAAGGGCTTAAGGGCTAAGGGCTAAGGGCTAAGAGCTAAGGGCTAAGGGCTAAGGGCTAAGGGCTAAGGGCTAAGGGCTAAGGGCTAAGGGCTAAGGGCTAAGGGCTAAGGGCTAAGGGCTAAGGGCTAAGGGCTAAGGGCTAAGGGCTAAGGGCTAAGGGCTAAGGGCTAAGGGCTAAGGGCTGGATTGCATGGCCTTGCCCGGAAAGCAAGCCGTTGCGCACACTATTGATCAAAAAAAAGGGCCATGATTCTTTGCGGAATCATGACCCTTTGTCGTTATGCGTCGCCTTTTACAAGAGAAAAGCTGTTACTTACGGGCGAAGCCCGTCAGCAAATGTGCAGGGGCTTTAGCCCCGGAGCATTTGCGAACCAGGAGGCATCGCTTTTAATCGTCGGACTTGAGCACGGCAAGGAAAGCGGACTGGGGAATCTCCACCTGGCCCACCATCTTCATGCGCTTCTTGCCCTTTTTCTGCTTTTCCAGAAGCTTTCGTTTTCGGCTGATGTCCCCGCCGTAGCACTTGGCGGTGACGTCTTTGCGGTAGGCGGAGATGGTCTCACGGGAGACAATCTTGGCGCCGATGGCCCCCTGGATGGCCACCTTGAACATCTGGCGGGGGATCTCCTCCTTCAGCTTTTCACAGGCCACCCGGCCGCGGGAAACAGCGCGGTCCTTGTGGACCAGCTGGGAAAGGGCGTCCACCCTCTCACCGTTGATGAGGAAATCAAGCTTCACCAGGTCGGTCTCCTTGTACCCGATGATCTCGTAGTCAAAGGACCCGTAACCCTGGGTAATGCTCTTGAGCTTGTCGTAAAAGTCGTAGACCACCTCGGCCAGGGGCAGCTCGAAGATCATATCCATGCGGCCGTTGGTGAGGTACTGATAGTTGACACTGATGCCGCGACGGTCCAGGCACAGCTTCATCACCGCCCCCATGTACCGTTCCGGCACAATGATGGACGCTTTGATGAAGGGCTCACTGGTGCGGCTGATGGTGGTGGGGTCAGGGTAGAGGGCAGGGTTGTCGATGATCTCCACCTCACCGGTGTTGAACTCCACTTCGTACTGAACCGAAGGGGCCGTCAGGATAAGGGAGAGGCCGTACTCGCGCTCCAGGCGTTCCTGGACCACCTCCAGGTGCAACAGGCCCAGAAACCCGCAACGGAACCCGAAGCCGAGGGCCGCGGACGAATCTTTCTCGTAAATCAGGGACGCGTCGTTGAGCTGGAGTTTCTCCATGGCCACGGTGAGCTCTTCGTAGTCGTCGGAGGCCACGGGGTAGATGGAGGAGAACACCACGGGTGTGGGATCCTTGAAGCCTGCCACCGGTTCCGGGCAGCCACCCTTGACGTGGGTGATGGTGTCACCGCAGCGGGTGTCGCTCACGGTCTTAATCCCGGCGATGAGGTACCCCACCTCCCCTGCGGAGAGCTCTTTTCTGGGCACCCGCACGATCTGGAACACGCCCACTTCTTCCACTTTATAGGAGGCATCGTTGCTCATGAACTTGATGTTGTCACCGGCCTTGATTTTGCCGTCGATGACGCGAAAATGCACAATGGTGCCCCGGTAGGGATCGTAATGCGAATCGAAGATTAGGGCCTTCAAGGGGGCGTCCGGGTCCCCTTCCGGCGCCGGGAGCATATCCACGGCCCCTTCAAGCACGTCGGCAATGCCGATACCGTTCTTGGCCGAGGTTAGAATGGCTGTCTCGGAATCCAGGCCGAGGTCCTCTTCGATCTGCCCTTTGACCCACTCGATCTCCGCACTGGGCAGGTCGATCTTGTTGATGATGGGGATGATCTCCAGGTCATGCTCCAGTGCGAGGTAGAGGTTGGCCAGGGTCTGGGCCTCCACGCCCTGGCTGGCGTCCACAATGAGCAGGGCACCTTCGCAGGAAGCCAGGGCCCGTGAAACCTCATAGGTGAAATCCACGTGCCCGGGGGTGTCGATGAGGTTCAGCACGTACTCCTTCCCGTCCTTGGCGGTGTAGGGAAGGGAAACGGTCTGGCTCTTGATGGTAATTCCCCTCTCCCGTTCGATGTCCATGGTATCCAGGATCTGATCTTTGAAGTCGCGATCGGAAATGATGCCGGTCTCCTGAATCAGGCGATCCGACAACGTGGATTTTCCATGGTCAATGTGGGCGATGATGCTGAAGTTACGAATATGTTTCATGCCGTTTCGACTGATGCTCCTGAGCGATTCTTCACAGACAGGCTCGCCCGGCTATCTCCCCATGGGGAAAAGCCACCAAGCCCGCCGCGTGAATACTGTGAAATTTCAGATATATAAAAGAAAAGCGACGGTGTATACGGTTGACATAAGCAAACCGAACCGCTATAGTTTTCAAATAAAAACATCATTATCTATCAAATCGGCTTTTGCCCTGTCAAGCCATGGGTCACCCCCCCGCAAGGTCGCGTCACCCAAAGGCCTGCAAACAGGACCTTTCCATGATTCCTCCCCCGGATCATTTTCTACGCACCGGGGGATATGCATAATCTATGACATCACACGTCGTCCATGGTGTCCCGGCCAGTCAGGCCCGGACGGCCCCTGTGAACCGAACCCGGAAATTTCACGCGTCGAGTGCACCCATAATTCAAGGCATCAGAGCTGCAGATGATGCCAACCACTCACCCCGACAACAAGGGTTGCCATGAGTTCTATAGCCATCGTCGATGAGGACAAAAGCGTTCGGGACTCCGTTGCCGATTACCTTACCCTTGCAGGCTTTGATGTCATCGCCTTTGCCTCGGCAAGCGAAGCCCTGACCCACCTTGAAATATCTCCCCTGGACATCGTCATCACCGATATCCCTCTCAAGGGGACCAACGGGTTTGAACTCACCGATACCATCAAGAAAAATTTTGCCACCGACGTCATCATCCTCACCGGGTACAGCACTGGCTACTCCTATGAGGAAGCCATCAACAAGGGGGCCAGTGATTTTGTCTTCAAACCGGTCCGCTTTGAGGAGCTTCTCCTGCGCATCAAGCGGGTGCTCCACGAACGGCGCCTGACCTGTGAACGCAACGAGATGCTCAACCGGCTAAAACGCATGGCCGTCACCGACCCCCTTACGCGACTCTTCAACCTGCGTTATTTCTACAACCAGCTCGAAAAAGAGATCGATCGCTTCAACCGGTACAACCGGCCCCTGTCCCTGATGCTCCTCGATATTGACAATTTCAAAATTTTCAACGATACCTATGGACACCTTGAGGGGGACCGCATTCTGGTCAACCTGGGCAAAGTGATCCGGGAATGCCTGCGAACCATGGACTCCGGCTACCGTTTCGGCGGGGAGGAGTTCACCATCATTTTACCGGAGACCACTGTCAACGAAGGGCTGGTGGTCGCAGAACGGATCCAGAAAGCCATGCGGGACAGCTCTTTTTCTCCGGTGTCGGCCCCTGAACCCGTCATTACGACGCTCAGCATCGGCCTCACCGAATACGCCTCGGGGGAACCCCTGAAAGAGTTTGTCCGCAGGACAGACCGGGCCATGTACCTTTCCAAGGCACGGGGAAAAGATCTCATCTCCCTTTTAAACAAAGACAACACCGAATAGACACGCTGGATCAGGATGATTACCGTCGACTTTCTCACGCACCCCACTTCCGAGGAAAAAAACCGAATTTTAGGCATCTACCATCGCCAGAACTGGTGGCCGGAGTCTGTCTCCGACCCCGCGCGAATCGACCGGGTAATCCAGGGAAGCCACTGCTACGTTGCAGCCTGGGACGACGGGCACATCATCGGCATCGGAAGGGCCCTGAGCGACGGCGTGGGGGACGCCTACCTCCACGACATCACCGTGGTGGAGAGCCACAGGCTCCGGGGAATCGCGCGGCGCATCGTTCAAATGATCCTCACGCGCCTTGAGCAGGACGGCATCACATGGATCGGGCTCATCGGGGAAAACGGCTCCCCGCCCCTCTACCGAAAATTCGGATTTACCGCCCTTGAAGGGGCGGTTCCCATGTACCGGTTCGATACACCCTGCACCTGACCCGGGCAGTTCATGGAAACAGTCCCTCGGACCTTTGGCCGCCGGACGCCGCTCCGTCTCAGCATGGACCGCGCCCTTTAACCCACCACCTCCCATCACACGGCAAGACTCAATCATGACAAAACGACACGACCAGTGCGGCATGGCGCCGCTTCTTCCCGAACACCACGCCGACCTCTTTCCCTACTTCAACGGTCAGTCCAATCCCCTGTGCGGGTACTCCCTTGGCGCCCTCATCATCTGGAAGACCCACGTCTACTACCCGGCCTTTGCCGTGGATAAAAGCGACGTCATCGTCGCCCGCCTCTTTCCCGCAAAGCCCGATCAGGACTATCTGATCCTGCCGGTCCCAAACGGCATCGACTGGGGTCCGGAACGGCTCGCAGCCCTTTGCCGTACCCATGGAATCCCCCGCATCAGCTTTGTCCATGAAGCGTACCTGGAAACCTGGGGCCGGGATGCCGTGGAACGGCTCTTCACCGTCAAGGAGCAGACCGACTACGAGGATTACGTCTATAAAAAAGAGGACCTCGCCGAACTCAAGGGCAACAAATTCAGCAAGAAAAGAAACCTCATCAACCAGTTTTTACGGGAGTATGTGGAAAAAGGACGGGTGAAGGTGGAGGCCATCACCGAAGAAAACCGAGACGAGTGCAAGGCCTTCCTGGCCTACTGGTGGAGCCTTAAGCCCCCGGAAGCTCACACCGATGAGGATGGCCTGGGCGAAAAGGTGGCATGTACCCATGGACTGGATCTCATGGGCTCTCTCCAGGGGCTCCGGGGCATCCTCCTAAGGGTGGACGGAGAAGTCAAAGCCTTCGGCATGGCAACGGACCTCACCAGTGACATGGCCGACTTCAACTTTGAGAAGGCGGACCCGGGGATCAAAGGGCTGTATCAATTCTTCGACCGGCAATGCGCCCGCATGCTCTTCCCGGACACCCCCCTCATCAACAAGGAGTGCGATATGGACGACCCCGGCCTGCGCCATGCCAAGCGTTCCTACCACCCCCATCTGCGATTCAAATCCTATACGTTGGAGCTCACCCCATAAAAATGGGCGACCGACGGGCAAGGCTCTGGTATACATAAGAAAAGGACCCCGGCATCCCGAACGGATGCCGGACAAACACATCGTCTCCGCCACTTTGGAGAGTTGGAACCATGCCCATCGTCCCCACAATCAAACGCTGGCTGAGAAGACTCTTCGCCCGTGAACACCGGGAGGACCTCCTCTCCGGGGTCAGTTCAACGCCGGAGTTTCCGGATCCCGTCTCCCTGGTGACCTGGATCCTCATGAGCTACCGGCATCATATTGATCTTGCGGCCTGCTTTTCCTTGGAGCATGTCCAAGGCCCCTTTGTTCGCCTTGTCCCGGGCGACACCACAACCCACCTCATGGTTCGTTACAGCCCGCCCTTCTCTCCGGCAGAACGCCTGAAGACCATCGGGATCCACCTCCCGGACGGATTCGTCCTCACCCACTGGAAGCGACACGACCACTTTACCCTTTCAGGCCCCAAGATCTCCCCCCGCGATATGGCCACCTTTCTGGACCAGCTCTTCCAGAGGCTCTATCGGGCGGAAAAGGAGTACGTGATGGTCGCCTGGACCGATATCCGCCCCACCTCCCATCCCCCCCAACCCACCGAGCAGGACAAACGTCACGCAGAGCGGTGGTAAGGCTCCGGGAACTCCCTGACACACCCCATGAATGCGTTCTAATCGATCCTGTCAGCCTGGATGGCTGCGTTCCAATCGTAAAGCAGGTTGTCCAGCTCGGTTAACACCTCGTTGAGGTCTGTGTAGGAGCCCTTGCACTCGGCAATAAGCTCGGTCTCGTGGTATGCACGCGCAAGGGAGTTGTCATGTGCCGTGGTTCCCAGTTCGATACGTACCCCGTTTTCGATGGCATCGGCAATCTGGACAAACGTCGGTTCGGAAATCAGCATGGTGTCCTCCTTGTTGTCAATGTGGCAAATCCGCAGACAGCGTCCGGGGGAATCCGAGAGGATGACCCCATCCGTGCCCATGATGTCTATATATAGCAAACACCGCAAGCAACATGCCAGAAGGAAAAAAGCAAAAAAAAGCGCGGCCTCCCTGGGTCGGGAAGCCGCGCTCTGTAAAAGCCGTATGAAAAGCTGGTGCTACTGAACGGTAACGTTCACAGCTGCAGGACCTTTCTGACCCTGCTCAACATCGAAGGTCACTCGGTCGCCTTCGTTGAGGGTTTTGAAGCCGGTTGCATTGATACCTGAATGGTGAACGAAAACATCGGGTCCGTTTTCCTGCTCGATAAAGCCATAACCCTTCTGCTCATTGAACCATTTTACAATACCGTTTGCCATGTGACGATCTCCTCATCATTGTTCTAGTGTTTTCATGCATTCTCATTCCTAAGGTAGATGTCACGATGACACGTTTTTCTTTTTCCTGAGAGCGCAACAACTCCCCCCTTGCGCAGGCCACGTTGCCCACTTAAAACGGGAAGTCTTAAAAGATTTGATCCGTGCTACACACACACATCTTACTGAAACTCTCTCATACTCTTGCCTGCAAATCAATCTAAAAACATCCCGCAATCACCGGAAAGTCTGTGCGCCATAGAAATCATTCGACTTGCTGTACCTATTTCCTCCCCCATGGGGGTACCACCGGGTACCGCACCCCATGCAGGCAAGGCAAACAGGCGCCACCGGCCGGTCTTCGCATCCCCACCGCCTGTCCCTGCACAAAACGGGAAAAAAAGAGCACGTCCATACCACATTGTGGTATAATCTTGATAATCCGGTTGCACCCTTCATTCATCCCCATGCCCTCCCCACCCCACCACGATCCGCACCCCGTGCAACCCCACCAAAACCACACCCTTTCACAGACAAGGGCGGTGCCCTCGCATCTGCCCGAGGAAGGTAACATATGAACAACCCCAAAGTTCTCTGGCCCACAGACTTTTCACGGCGTGCAGAAAAAGCTCTCCCCTATATCGCCAACCTGATCCGTGAAAAAAAAGCCGATGTCCACATTCTTTATGTCATTCCGGACATCGCCCGGCATGAGCCCTGGTACGGCGAGTACGATGAACAGCACGTCAAGCGCCTCACCAAACGGGAGGAGGAGTCCGCAGCCAAGCGGCTCAACCAGCTCTGCTCCAAATACCTGGACGGATGCGCCCTGTTCACCCGGCACACCGCCGTGGGGGAACCCGCAGACGAGATCCTGAAGCTCATCGACAAAGAGGGCATGGACATGGTGGTCATGGCTGGCCACGAGCCCCACATCCCGGATATCGGTGAGCCCACACTGGAAAAAGTAAAGCGCATGGCGTCCGTACCCGTGGAGGTCATCTCCACCTGAAACAGGGGGCGTACCGATTTAGGACCCGTCATCAGCAGTGTGCCATGACGTGAAGGCCCACACCTTCCTCCCGGGCTTCGCCTGGGAGGGGTGCGCGGCAAGGTGTGCCATCACGGACAAAGCCGGGTGCCCCGGGTCCACCCCCAGAGGTATAATTGTGAACAACGGCGCGATTGCCTTTTGCGCCGCCCATTCCCGTACGCCCGCCGATCCCCCAAATCCGTTCGGAAAAGACAACACACCCCCCGCGCCGCCCAAGGGCCTTCCCCATGAATGACAATTTTCCATGCAACCTCACCACATCTGGTGTATAAGATGCCAAAAAGAAGATTGCCGACTTAGGCCCTCAGGCAGGCAGTGGTGTTTCCACCCTCGTCGGCAAAGGCTTTTTTGCTTATACAAAACCGATTACAGGAGTTGCAGAAACAGATGTCTTCGAAAACGTTAGGAATTGTCGGCGGCATGGGCCCGTTGGCCACCGCCATGCTCTTTGAGAAAGTCGCCACCCTCACCCGCGTATCCAAGGATCAGGACCACATCCGTGTCCTCATCGACAGCAACCCCGGGATCCCGGACCGAACCGCCCACATCGTGGCAGGCGGCGAAGACCCGCGCCCGGAATTAACCGCCACCGCAACCCACCTGGAAGCCATGGGCGCCGACTTCCTCATCATGCCCTGCAACACCGCCCACTACTTCTACGAGGACATCACCAAAGGGATCTCCATCCCCTTTCTCCATATGGTCAACGAAACCGCCTCCTACATCGGCACCCACTACCCCGACACCCGACACGTGGGCGTCCTTGCCACCGAGGGCACCTGCAAGGCCGGGGTCTACACCAAAGCCCTTTCCGCCAACGGCCTCACTCCCCTGATGCCCGACCCCGCCATGCAACAGCACGTCACCGACCTTATCTACGGCATCAAGGCTGGGGAGACCGTTCCCATCGACGGATTCATGGAGGCTGTCGCCGCCCTCAAAGCCCAAGGCGCCACCTGCTTTGTCCTGGGCTGCACCGAACTCTCCGTGGCACAGAAACTCTACGGATTCTCCGGCCCTTTTGTGGACCCATTGACCGTCATCGCAGAGGCCGCCATCCGCTTTGCTGGAAAGCACACGATTTCTGAAGGGGATAAGGTATGCCACCCTGAAAGTAAATAGCCGATCGGCTGTGCCCCTCGTGCCCCAGGGAACAGCCGATCAGTATCTTTCACATTGATATCCTCGAAAGGTCCATCACTGCTCCTTTGCCCACTTCGTCGATTCAATTCAGCACATCACGCGATGCCATGCCGTTGCGCCGGATGAATCGGTTTATGCCGCGCCCGATGGGCACGGCATTACCTTTGCCCATCCTACAGGGAGCATAGGGTATCCAGCTTCGTGGGATAATTTGTAGAAAGGCTTGACGGCCGGAAGTGGCTAAAAAACATCGAACAGAATCAAAAAAGCGACCTGTTATTGAATGTATTTAAGACGTTGTGCGAGGCAGGGCAACGGCTATCACGTGAGAATTAACACATAAAATCTAAATATATCTTGAATTATTTCATATACTTAAAGCCAACCACCCTTACCCGTAAGCGATTTAAAATAAAAAAGGCCTACGATGGATTTCCGTCGCAGGCCCTCTTTAACTGACATCGTGCCTCTTTCATACTGAAAAATACAGAGATGTTTACATAGCACTGATTTTGATGGTTCCACCAAGCACTCGTGTAATCGCGCCTGAAGTATACTGAGAGCCAAGCATATCGGAAGTGTTAACAACACCGTCGCCGATGAAATTCGTATACGCACTGGCAACTTCATCAACACTCTTAGATTCATCAACATCAGGTGTAGAAGCGTCGTCAGGTATAGCAGTATGCTCTACCGACGTAATATATATATCGGACTTCTTAGCTGCGTTGACTACTTGAATATTGGGAAGGCCAATTTCAACAAGATCTTTACCAGACTCCTGCTTAGCCTCAATGGTAAGATTACCCCACACCTCAATTGCATTAAACTCAGACTGTGTCACAGCACAAAGAATACCGGATTCAATAGCACCGTCCCTGTTAGTCCATGCGGTATCAGTAGCCTGAGTCTCGACCATCAGGCCCCCGTTTGCGCCTCCACCTGAAAATGCAATTTCCACCCCTTCCTGAGCCGTAATCTCATCAAGATTGCAATCGGCCATTGGCTCAAGAGCATACACAGACATGGGAAGAAGAACCAAAAGGGCCACCAAAAGAATCTTTTTCATTCAAACACCCTCCTTAAATATTTAGGTTAGTAGTGAATCATCCGTCCGACAGCCTGACTGTAACGGAAATGATGCGGCTTTTCTCCCTGCACATAAGAGACCGAACAGGATGTTCGATTACAAGCCACAGAACATCGATTATTCGATGTACTTCAAAATAAACAATGTTCGCTTGATAGAATTGTTATCCACTACAAAATAAGAAGTGTCAACTCTTTTTTTTAATGTTTTTGGATGCCTACCTGCCATTGGGGTGTCTCAGGTTTTGCTTGACCCCCCTGTCGGCTTTTGGTAGCGTGATACTCACGACGTGAACATCGTTTGGAATACTGTTACGCATTTTCATACCTAAGCCAGATTCTAATACCTATGGGGGGGGGAATCAGCATGGCATTTCGAGTTCTCTGGATCTGTTGTCTTTGGGGTACCGTGATATTCATGACCGCAACCACTGCCTCCTCCATTGAACCTCTCACCAACAATGCGATGAGCGCCATCACCGGCCAGGCAACGGTCCAGCCATCCAATGAAAAGAGAGAAACAGTCTATTCCGTCCCCACAGAGGTGACCCCTTCTGACGATACTTTACACATCGAGCTCCCCAATCAAAGCATGGTCCCCTCCACATTGGACGATGACCGATACAATGCCGTTCTTATCGATTTTTTAGGCATAGAAGGCAACGAAGAGCTGGACATTGAGGGTGAAGACTTCCACGGAGAGGTTGAAGTGGGCAACATTGTATATACGGATGAGGACACCCTGACAAGCGTCGTCCTTTCAGGTACTTTTACAGGTTATTTCGAAGTCCCATCCGTATTCAAAGACGGCCGTAACCAGCACGAAGTTCAAGTGTCACCGTCACACATTCCCCAACAGGTACTCGACAGCTACGATCATGGAAACGGAACCCATGATTTCATCCTGAGTCACCAGGGAACCGCATACACGCCTGAGGACATCTCGGACTCTACCCCATCAATCATTGCCAAACCCAACCGCCAGGCCCAACTGGTTGGACGTGCGGAAACCAAACCACTCAACATTCTGGTTCCCCGAGGTCATGGAGACAACACCACCTGGAATGTAATCACCACCATCGAACCGGGAAAATCCTTTGTCCATATTGATATCAACCGCATCACCACGCACCACAAATGCAAATATACGATCAAAATAGCCAACAACGAAAATGGGCTCAACACCGGAGATGTCGGCAGTCGCCCCACCGACCGGTCGGGTACACTGGGCACCCTTTATATGGGAGGCAATGGGAGTACCACCGTTGAACCAGGCTCTGTTGTCATTACCACCTTTGATGACGGGGTATGAATGGCCCTTTGAGCACAAAAGTGTACCTATGAGAGAGCCCTGATATGAATTAGCAGGGCAAAGAGCTTTACATTTTTTTTTCGACTTGATAAGAACATTGTTTACCTTATTAATCATTAGTTTTGCGCGATGATTCGCCGTACCCTTTAAAAACACATGGCGAAACCATTCAGGACTACAGCAACCGCTTCGATGGCGCCAAGATCCTGGCCTGGCGCGTACCCAAGCCATTTTTAATTTCCAAGGATGGACGCATGCATATTCTTGCTGCTTTTCTTATCGGTGTCGGTTTTTTCACCATCTACCATCCCCTGGCCAAGACCCCGGAAAACCAGGTGACGGTTCTCGATCTGGAGAGACCCCAGTTCGGTATCAGCCACCCCGTGGAGTCCATTACGGAGATCGAAAAACGACGGATTGTCAAACAGAATTACGATTACAGTTGTGGATCCGCAGCCCTTGCGACCCTGCTGAAATTTCACTTCGGCGAGCAGTTTACCGAGCAACAGGTCATCTGGGGCCTGTTGAAATACGGAGATGTCAAACGCATCAAGGAACGCCGGGCTTTTTCCCTTCTGGACATGAAAAAATTCGTCACGGTGCTGGGCTATGAGGCAAACGGCTACACGGCATCCATCGAGGATTTGGCTTCCGCCGAATACTGGCCCTGTATCGTGCCCATCAAATTCTTCGGGTACCGCCACTTCGTGGTGGTCAAGGGGATCCACAGGGGCCACGTCTTTGTTGCGGATCCCTGGCGCGGTCACAGCAGCTACACCGTCCCCCAATTCAAAAACATCTGGTTCAAGAACGTCATGTTCATCGTATCGGACAAAGACTCCCGGCCACTGGGCAATTTGGCCCTGATCCGGGATGACCTGCGGTTCATCGATGAAGAGATCACCCGCTTTGCACTGTTCGAACAGGACAAGGTGGAACGACAGCTCGATATCCAGCGGGAGCTCAACCAGTCCAGTGGAGACACGCTCTACTTCAAAAATTAATCGATTCCAATGTGATATTAACCCAGAACGGCAGGCAGGTTTGTTTCCCCCAACGACCCCAGCGTGTTCACCCCTGATGAAGGAGGCGGTTTTGATGAGAAGAGCCGGCATACTGCTTACATGGATCGTGGCCATGGGAATCCTTATTCTCCCGGCGTTGACCTGGGCGGAGGAGGCAGCAGGTACGGATCAGGCAGCCCTCGAATCCATTGCCACCGAGCTTGAACAGCTGAAAAAAGAGATGGCTGCCATGAAGCAGGCGGCTCAGGTCCGCGAACAACTCGAAGCCACCACAGAGGAGAAGGCCGAAGAGACCGAACGGATCCTCACGGCCATCGGCCTGGAGTATATCCTTCGCCGGGAGGGCTCCCTGGGGGTCACTTACGGGGCCAGCTACGCCTTCAACTCCACGGATATCCTCGAAAATGCCAAGACCAACATGACGGTGGACCACACCAGCAACCACACCCTTTACAGCAGCGTCAGCGTGCAGTACGGCCTGAAAAACAATCTCACCGTCAACGGAGCCATTCCCTTTGTCTACAAATGGGACCAGCAATCCACCGCATCGGAACGCAACGCCACCGACATCGGAGACATCAGCTTCGGGCTCCAGTGGCAGCCCCTGCCCACATCCACAGGGCGCGCTTCATACATTCTCAACACCTCCCTCATCGTGCCCTCCGGCACCAGCCCCTACGAAATCGATGTGGACAACGCTCTGTCCACCGGCTCGGGATATTACTCCGTTCTTGCGGAGCTCTCCATCAGCAAACCCATCGACCCCATCATGGCCTTCGGCAGCCTCTCCTACCGCTACGCCCATGACGTGACAGACCTCAACCAGACCCGCAACGGCCCCAACGGGGCTACGGCCCTTAAAGAGGTCTCTCCTGGCGATACCTTCGGCGGCTCCCTGGGTATCGCCTATGCCCTCTCCTACCAGGTGACCCTGCACCTGAGTTGCCAGTACTCTCACACCACAAGCTACGAATTTGAGTGGCATGGCGGAGAACAAAACAAGTCAGGCACATCCACGGCAGCCTCCCTGAACATCGGTACCGGCTGGAAACTCTCCCCGGAAAGCTCCATGAACATCACCGTGGGCGTCGGCCTCACCGATGCCACCTCCGATTTCACGCTGTCGTTCTCCATGCCCTTCAACTACGACCTGTAAACGCCAGAGACGCGCCGGCAGACAATGTCCCGGTTCCTTCTTCAGGGTCCCATGAAGAAGCCATCAGCTTAAAACGAACCCGGCCCCAGAGCCTTTAAGGAAACCATGATGAGAAGAGCTGTGAACACCTTGCGCATGCGATGGCACATATCGGCTGTTTCAACTCTTGCGGTGCTCTGCCTGCTGATCTGTGTCCCACCACATGCCAGGGCCATGTTTGTGGAACAGATGGCCGTCTCCACCCGTGCCATTGCCCTGGGAAACGCCTGCACGGCGGATCCCCCCGGTATCATGAGTGTTCACTACAACCCAGCGGGCCTCACTAAGCTGCCCGACCAGGCCTTCAGCCAGGGCCTGACCCTCCCCTTTATCTGTATCGATATCAGCCTGACCGCGGACCCGGACATGCAGCCGTTCATGGACGGGTCCAGCCCCAACCCCGTAGGACACCCCAACGGGGCTTCGGAGGAATCCAAGGTCGACCCCCTTGCCGGCACCACGGGAAGCAGCGGCCCCTCCATGTATGTTCCCCTGTACAACGACACAATCCCCTTTCTGGCGGGACCGTCCCTGGGGATCTCCTCACGGAAAAAAGACTCCAAGTGGACCTTTGCCTATGCAAACTACTCCCCTTACGCCGTGGGGCTCACCTTTGACGACGACGACAACCCCATCCGCTACCAGGCCAAGGCCCTGGGCCAACAGCACCTTATTTATGCCGCCCCGGCCCTGAGCTACAAGGTCAACGACAAATTCTCCGTCGGGTTTACCGTGGGCTTGGGCCAGACCGCAACCTACGCCGAGCTCGACATGCGCATGCCAAACGAGATGACCGCCCTCACCAGGGTTCTGGGGGATGCCACCAAAGACCTCAACATCCCCATCATCAGCCAAATGACCCTGCCCCCACCCTGGTTCGGCGGGGGTGTGGCCCCGTACGACAAGGTGGCCGAGCTCGACATGAGCCTGCGGGACGATTTTTCGCCAAACTACAACGTGGGCATCCTTTATGAACCACTAAGCTGGCTCTCCCTGGGCATCACATACCAAAGCGAAATCAAGGTGGAACAGGTAGGCAACTGGAATGTTCAGTACTCCCAGCAGTTCAAGGCCATGATCGACTGGCTCGGTGAGGGCAACATCCTGCCCGTTACCGCGGCCATGCTCAACCTTCCCACGGACGGAGAGAACCAGAGCGGCTATGTCACCAGCAACATGACCATCCCGCAACGCATCCAGGCAGGGGTCGCCTTGAAGCCTTCACGGTATTTCCAGTTCCTCTTCGACGTCAACTGGGTGGACTGGTCCGTCATGAACAAAGATACCTTCACCTTTGACCGGCAGGCCGATTTCCTGAGGTTTGCAACCCTCATGGGCTACACAGGCGGCCCGGACGCCCTGATCATCCGAAGGGATTTCGAAGACACCATCAGCTGGGCCGCCGGAATCGAGCTCTTTCCCACGGACTGGTTCACATGGCGGTTCGGCTACGAATGGCGCCCCACCTCGGTGCAGGAGGACCTCTACGATGCCATGTACGCGGTTCCGGACATCCACAACTTCGGCACGGGCTTTGGTATCAAAACCAAGAATGACGTGGTTATTGATGTCTCCTTTGCCTACCTGTTGGGAGATACCGTGGAAATCCCCAACGACGGCAGCATCAACATGAACTCCACGGACTTCAACCGACCCGTATACAACCCCTACGCGGGCCTCGATTTTAAGCAGGAGATGGAAGCCTACATCGTCTCCGTCAATGTCAGCATGCCTATCACCGTCATGAAGGAACACATGCATCATCAAGCGGAAATGGTAAAAAGTGCGTACCATTTCCTCAACCCCTTTGACGACGAATAGCGCTCCGGCACCCCCATACGCCCTTGCCGGGCATAAGCGGTAGCATGCCGCCCTGCAAAACCCCTCCACCACGAAACGCCCCGGCACCTGCCCACCGCAGCAACCTCCCGTGACCATACGCAATCCGGTTCATCCGTTCACAATATTGAAGCCCCCATCCCCTTTGTTGTCTCCCTATTTGTCGATTCTGTCTTGCTTTCGTCACGATCCTGACACCTGAAACATGCCCCACCCCTTGCACCGCCCGCCTCTGCCCGCTCACACCTCGCGGGTGCCTTTCCCTGGCACGCTTCTTGAATTTTCATCCCCACAGACCAACCAGCCGCACATCCGTGCGGCCCCCACGCCAAACCGGGGGAAACCCCGGGGCGGAAAGCCACGGATCCGAGCCATATGGGAAGCCCATTTGCCAAACACAAAGGCTCCCGAACGGGTTAAGCAGCGCACGCGACATCGCTTAACCGAACAACGGACAGCCGGGCTGCCTCCGAACACGCCAAACCAGGGGCGACTCTGGGACGGAAAGCCACGGGCCCGGGACGACAGGTCACACCCTGCCGCATCCCGGGAAGCCGGGTTACCAGCCGCACAGGCGGCAAAGGAGAACACCATGAAAAAGATCACCCTTATCCCTGCCCTGCTTTGCGTGCTTGTTGTTTTGGCCTTTGGATCAACCGCCCACGCCCGAGTCGTTGCCATGAGCGACTCGGAACTGGCCGAAATCACCGGTCAGGCGGGCTTTGCAACCATAGGCAACTATGCGGGCTTTCAACAGGACCTGTTCTCCAACAGCCTTCACCTCGGAGCGAGCGCAGCCACAGCCGGCCTCTTTCAAGCAGCCATTGAAGAGCACACCGGCAACCTCAGCGCCATCCGGGTTGCCGATGACGGTTCATCCTACTCCTTTGACATTCAAAACCCGGGGTTCACCGCCCAGAATTACAAGACCAGCCTTCTTCTAGGGAACCCCACGGGAACCGGCAACAGCCTGGGCACGGTCTCCATGGAGTACATCCGGGTCACCACCCGCGGAACGGTCCGCGTCACCGTCCGTTGACCGCAAGGGCTGAAGCCCAGACCAACGAGAGCGCCCCCCTGCCTGCCTTACGCCGCCGTTACCTCTCACGGAAGGAAGCAAGGGGGCCTCAAACCACCGAGAGAACACACCCGCTATCTAAAGCCCGCCTCCCAAAGCCCCCTTTGCCCCACCAAACAACCCTTTCCAGGCCCATTCTTTCAAAACTCACCATGTTGACACCGACCGGAAACTGCACTACATTGTCGTAAACATTGTTAGCAATGAAAGACATCCAACCTTCGGGAGGTCATATGATAAACCGACAAACACTCATCCTGTTGCTGGCGATTCTCCTTCTCCCGGTCCTCTCCCTGGCCGATCAATTCTCCCCCATGGGCACTCGGTGGCCGGCAGGAGTAAAAAAAACACTTGTCGGCAATGACTCCATCCTCTTTGGTGCCAACGGGGATACCCTGGCGGCGTATCCAAAGATAAACTTTGAAGCCACCACAGACCCCGTCTCCATTCGCCTCAACGCGCCTGAGGGCATCGTCACCATTGATTACCTGGAGGTAGGAGAAAAAAAATACATCATCGCCGCCTGCGGCACCGGTGGATTGCAGGTCGTGGCCTTTGACGGCGCTTTCTCCCTGCATGAGAATTCCGTGGTCACCGAATCGGACTTCCCCCGAAAAAACACCACCGGACCGGTAGCCCTCAATATCAAGGGGGCCGTGGGTTTCCAGGCTTACAATGCCCATCTCATCGCCACCATGGACGCCAACTTCGGCTACCGTGTCTTTCAGTTTAAAGGCAGCCTGGCCCTGGAAGAGGTGGCCCAGTTGGAGGGCTCCCCTGCGGACTACACCATGCTGGTGGACATGGCCAGGTGGAAGGAAAGTAACGGCCACGACTGCATCCTCACCGTGGCTCAAAACAGGAAAATGAGCCTTTTCGACATGCACAAGGATCTCAATGAACGCTGGAAAATCACGGAATTGGGGCAGATCTCTTTCAACATCCCGAATCTTCCTTCCAACACGCTACTTTACATGAGCACCCTCACCCTGCGGGTTTCCGACGACACGGCCCACATCATCGAAAACTCACTGGGGCACTACCTGAGCGTTTCAATACGACACCTCGCACAAACCTACCCGCCCCCCGGCTCGGACGGAGTGACCCTGGGCTACCCCATGGACCTGTCCATAGAAGGGGCCTATGGATGCATCACCACCCTTGCGGCCGAAAACAGCAACCCGCCCGGTGTCCAGGTGATGAGGCTCTCCGACAAAGCCGTGGTGGGTACCCTTGCCCAGGAAGGAGCAGGGGCCCTGCATCAGAGTTCCCCCAACACGCTGTTTCTCATGGACATCCGAAGCGGCCTGTCCCAAATCGACCTCTCCGACCCGACAAACCCCAGCCAGGGCGACCATGTGGACACCCCCTTTGCCGTGGACAGGATCTTGATCAGGAATGACACCCTGCTTTTCGTGGATGGTCTGGACAGCGCCTCAGCCGGATTCCGCGTCATGGATATCAACAACGCCACCCAGCCCACCTGTCTTTTTTTCGGCCCCACGGACGGCCAGGCCTGCGACCTTGCCGTGGATAACGACTTCTACCGCCTCTTCATCGCCGACAAAAGCGTGGGGGTCTGCTGCTACTCCATGAACAGCACTTATATCTCTTCACCGGACGACCTGACCAACCCCGAAGCGCCGTCGTCCAAAGCGCCCCTTGAGCTTGAACCCCTTGCCATGGAACATCTCGACGGAGAGAGCCCCCTGGCCGTTGCCGTCTCCACCAAAAACATCAATCAGGAAAACATCGACTTTCTCCACGTCCTCACCGACACGGGCAATCTCTTCTCCTTTCCCCTGCCCCTTCTTCCAAGTGTCCCCACTGTCCACAAAATCGACACAACAAAAAAAGGTGTCTTTACGGGTCTTCCCGGCACCCCGACAGCCATGGAGCCCTTTGGAACGGATTACCTCCTTGTGGCATGCGGCCCCCAGGGGTTCCAGATTGTGGACCTCTTCTCCGACCCGGATGATCCGGAAAAGCTGTCCCATGGCATCGAGGCATCTTACACCCAGGGCCTTGCCAACACCGTCAGCGTGTCGTCGGACGGCAGCCGCTATGTCTGTGTTGCCGATGATGCCGCAGGGATTGTCTCTCTGGACCTGTTCTTCAATCAAAACACCCCGGCCCTGATCACCCCGGCAAGGGAGGGTGGCTATTCCATAGGCACAGGCCACGTCATCGACCTCTTCTATACGGACAACAACAACCTGTATGCTGTCACAGACCAGGCCACGGACAACCTCCTCATCCTGGACCTGTCCGACCCCGCAGCCCCGGGGCTGCTGTCCCGGGAGACCTCACCGGGCACCCCCAGGGCCGTCGTCGCCGCCACCACCGGGGGACTCAGTTCGGACAGCCCGGCCCTTCGCGCAGCCTACATCGCCGACGGCCAGGGCGGCCTCACCGTTCGCCAGACCACCGAAAACGACAACTCCCAGGAGCAGGTCTGGCACGACGACTCCTCCGGCTGCTTCATCCGTACCCTGAACTGACGAAGCATTCCGGCCCTTCCGCAATAATGAAAGCATGTTTTGACTCTGGCTATGATGTGCGCACCCTTGCGATCGCATCACCGACACCATGCACGACAGGTGACCATGAACCGATCTCTTATGACAGTGCCCCTGCTTCTCCTTTGCGCATGGATCAGCCCCACGTCGCCCATGGCAGAACCCGGGCCCATCACCCTGCGGGCGTGCATCGAAAAAGCGCTGCCCTATGCCGAGGACATCAGGCTGGCCGAAGAGTCCCTCTATGCGGCGGAGCAGGACCGCCTTCGCGCCCGGTCCGTACTGATCCCCACTGTGGAGCTCACCGGCCGACTGGACGGAAGCGACACGGAGATCCAAGGGGCCTACGCCCCGCCCAACCAGATCGAGGAGACTCGGTACGGCACCTTTGCCGGGCTGGGGTTCCAGTACAGCTTTTACATCAACGGACGGGAACTCATTGTCTACAAAGCCTCGGGCGAACTCGTTGAAAAAGCCGCCATGGACCTCACCGCCGCACGCCACGACTACATCCTCCAGGTGGCCGTCACCTTTGTGGGCGTCATCCGCAGTGAAAAAGGCGTTGCCATCGCCGATGCAAACCTGACCCGGCTCATCTCCAACAGGGACGCGGTCGTGCGTCGCATCCAGGCCGGGCTCCTCACCCGCACCGAGCAATTTCGTTCCGACGCCGAAGTCGCCGGCGGGCGGGCAGAACTCAAGGAGGCCCTGAACCAGCGCATCGTAAACAGACGGGCTCTCCAGCGACTGGTTCCCCTGCCGGACGATTTTCAACTTGAGCCGCCGGAGAAAATCCCGGCCCCGTCGGACCTCAGCCTTGAGGAGTGCGTGACCCTGGCCACCCAAAACCGCCCCGAGCTCAAATCCCTGGTCATCGCGTCCAGTGTGGCCGACAAGGAAGTGGCCGTGGCCAAAAGCACGTACTGGCCCAAACTCACCCTCGAAGGGTCGGCCGGACGAACGGATAGCCGTGTGGACGGCAGCTACGACGATCTGGAGGTGGATTTCGACCTGGACACCACCCGATACACGGCAAGCCTTACCCTCTCCCTTCCCCTGGTGGACGGCGGACTGCGCAGGGCCGACGTCCGAAAAAGCCTCTCGGACAAGCGATCCGTAGACTACAGGCTGGCCCGCAAAACCAAAGAGATCCGCCTGGCCGTGGAGCGGGCCTGGTACGATCACAACACCGAGTCACTCAGGGTCCGGGCCCTGGAAGAGAGCCTTACCTTCGCCCGGCAGTTCCTGGATTCCGTCACCCGGCGGTTTGACGAAGGCCTGGCCGAGAGCCTGGACCTCATCGACGCCAACACACGGTTCGTGGAGGCAGAAAATCAGCTGGCCGACGCCCGGTTTGCCCTGCAGCTGGCCGCCATCCGCCTCCGGTACACCTCGGGGGTGCCCATGCTCCCCGTCCCGGCATCCCAAAGCGCCCCCAATGGCTGATGGCAAGGGCAAAGAGGCCTCCGGCGGCCCTATCTGGGCCAACCTTTTGAAAAGTCTGACAAACAGGCCTTAAGATCCGCCGAAGGCCTGCTTTTTAACCTGGCTTTGACCATCTAAAGGCACTGCGGAAAGTAACCCTTTCGCCTTTTTATTTTCCATGCAGACACAGCAATGAAAGAGACGTGGAATGACGCCCAAACCACCCCACCCACCCTTTGCTAAAAAAGCCCTGACGGCCTGTGCGGCCTGGTGGCCTGTGTTCCTTTTGTTTGTGGTTCTCCTGGGACTCTACATCACGGTGGCCATCAAAGCGGAAGCCGTGGCCAAGGCACGCCGGGACCAGCGAAAAGAGGGCCAGCCACCCGTCAATGTGGTGACCCTCACCCTTGCGCCCACCGTCATCAGGGACCGCGTCACCCTCCCCGGTGAGGTCCGTGCCAACCAGGAACTCATGGTGCCCTCGGAAGTCTCGGCCGTCCTTGTAAAAAAGACGCGTGAAGAAGGTGAAGCCGTCAAGGCGGGGGACATTCTGGCGCAACTCGACACCTCCCGGTTTGCAGCGCGTCACCAGGCAGCCACGGCCTCTTTTGAGTCGGCCCGGGCAACGGCAAGGCGCCTGACCAACCTTAACCGCACCAACCTTGCTACCCAATCGGACCTGGACCAGGCCGAAGCGGCCCTGGAGGAGGCGCGAAGCGTCTTGACCGCCACCCGCCTGGACCTGGACAAATGCCGGGTCAAGGCCCCTTTTTCCGGGTACCTCGACGCCTACATCATCGACAAAGGGGCCTTTGTAACCGCAGGGAGCCCCATCTGCAAACTGGTGGATCTCAACCCCGTGAAAATCCGCGTGGGCATTCCTGAGTCCGATGTCCGACACATTCGCACCATGGCCTCTTTTTCCGTTTCCATCGATGCGTTAAAGGGCACCACCATTTCAGGGGGACGCGTCCTGCGCCTGGCCAGGTCTGCGGGAAACATGGCCCGCCTCTACGACCTGGACCTGTTGTTTCCCAATGACGAAGGGCTTTTGATCCCCGACATGTTCGCCCGGGTGGACCTGGTCAAAAAGATTCGGGAAAAGGCCCTTGTGGTTCCCCTGTACGCCCTCATCACCCGAAAAGACACCCAGGTGGTCTTTCTGGAACAGGAGGGCATTGCCACGGCCCGGGAGGTGACCACAGGGATCCAGGAAGGATGGATGGTGGAGGTGACCTCCGGCCTGGCGTCGGGAGACAAGGTCATCGTGGTGGGGCAGCGGTCGGTGAGCGAGGGCCGAAAGGTCAACGTGGTCCGCCGAGCCAACAAGGCCGGGGAGCTGCAGCCATGATCATCCCGGATACCGCCGTCAAAAACCGCATCAGTGTGCTGGTGCTGTCGGTGATCATCGTGCTGGTGGGCTGCTACGCCTACTCGGTGCTTCCACGGGAAGACGAACCGGACATCACCATCCCCTATGTCTTCGTCGCCACCGTCTACAAAGGCGTTGCCTCGGCCGACATCGAGACCTCCGTCACCATCCCCATCGAAAAAAAGCTCAAAGGCCTTGAAGGGGTGAAAAAAATCAGCTCGGTCAGCTCCGAGGGCCTGAGCGAAATCAACATCGAGTTCATTCCCGGCACCGACATCGACGACGTACTCCGCAAGGTCAAGGACAAGGTGGACGAAGCCGAGCGGGACCTGCCCTCGGACATGGAAGAGGACCCGTCCGTGTTCGAAGTCAATATCTCGGAATTGCCCATCGTGGTCTATTCTTTGAGCGGCCCCCAGGGCAGCACAGCTCTCAAACGGCTGGCAGACGACCTCCAGGAGGACATGGAGTCAGTGGCAGGGGTTCTGGAGGTCACGGTCACCGGCGGCCAGGAGCGGGAGATCCTCATTGAGGTGGACCCGGAAAAACTCGCCTGGTACCACATCCCCATCTCTGATTTCTCCCTGGCCGTCACCCGGGAGAACACCAACACCTCGGGGGGCGCCGTCAACATGGGTGACGGACGATACCAGCTGAGGGTCCCCGGGGAGTTTGACTCGCCGGAAGAGATCATGGGCATCGTGGTCAAGGATCACGACGGCAGGCCCGTGTACCTGAAAGAGCTGGCCCGGGCCCTGGATACCTTCAAGGAGGAGGAGAGCAGGGCCCGGCTCAACGGCCACGAGGCCGTCAACATCTCCGTGAAAAAGCGCAGCGGAGAAAACGTCCTTGCCATCTGCGCGGAGCTGGACCGCATCGTGGCCCACCACCGCACGGGGTGGTCAGAAACAACCCGCATCACCAAGCTGATGAACAAAGAGAAGAACATTCGTCTTATGGTGGCGGACCTGGAGAACAACATCCTCTCCGGCCTCATTCTCGTGGTGGGGGTTCTCCTGTTTGTCCTGGGGTTCCGCAACGCCATCATCGTGGGCCTGGCCATCCCCCTTTCCATGCTCATCAGCTTCACCGTTCTCCATGTGCTGGGCATCACCCTGAACATGGTGGTGCTCTTCTCCCTGACCCTGGCCCTGGGCATGCTGGTGGACAACGCCATCGTCATTGTGGAGAACATCTACCGATTCATGGAACAGGGAGCCTCGCGCACCCAGGCCGCCATGATGGCCTCCTCTGAGGTGGCCTACCCGGTCATCGGCTCCACCCTCACCACCCTGGCCGCTTTTTTTCCCATGCTCTACTGGCCAGGGATCATGGGCGAGTTCATGCGCTACCTGCCCCTGACCCTCATCGTCACCCTCACGGCCAGCCTCTTCGTGGCCCTGGTCATCAACCCGGCCCTGGCCGCCTTTATCATGCGTGTCAAAACGCCCTCCGTTTCTCCTGGCCCCGCCGGTGAGGGTCTGTTTTCGTCATCCCGACAGACCCCGATGGAGACCCCGGTGGAAATCCGGGGAAGGCTCCTGGTGACCTATGCCGCCACCCTCCATGTGGCCTTAAAACACCGGGCCAAGGTGATCACCGGGGCTTTTCTCACCCTGTTTATCCTCTTTTATCTCTGGCTCCTGGCCGTGGGCATTGAAAAGCCTATGGAGTTCTTCCCGTCCGTGGATCCGCAGAACGTCTTTGTCAACATCGATCCCCCGGAAGGGGCCACCCTGGACTACTGCGACGGCATCGTGCGTGAAGTGGAGATGTGCATCGCCTCGGCATGCGGCGCGCGCCCAACGGACGACGCATACCGGGAGGCCATGTCCCTTCGGCAGCACACGGACCGAAAGGGCCGCACCTTCTCGGCGCCCAGCGACTTCAACAACATCGAATACATCTACGCCAACAGCGTCCGCAGGTTCGGCAGCAACCTGTTTGCCCAGAACTCCCCCAACCACCTGGGTATCCAGTTCGTGGACTACGAGAACCGTACCCGGCCGTCCAAGGACGCCATCCCCCGGTTCCGGGAGCGCGTCAAGCACATTGCCGGAGCCCGCGTCACCGTCAAAAAAGAGGAGGGAGGTCCCCCCACCGGTGCCCCGGTAAACATCGAAATCGCAGGGGATGACTTTGCCACCCTGGGCCGCCTCGCATCCGAGGTCCAGAACATCATCGCCACCATCCCGGGCATCGAAGATGTCCGGGACGACTACAGCTACAACATCCCCACCATTCGCATTCGCATCGACCGAAAGCGGGCGGCCCTCTTCGGCCTCTCCACCGGTGCCGTGGGAGCCGCCCTGAAAACCGCCTACAACGGCACCAAGGTCTCCACCTACCGGGAGGCCGGTGATGAGTACGACATCACCGTGCGCATGCCCGAGCACTTCCGAAACGCCCCGGAGACCCTGCACACCCTGCTCATCCCCGCCGAAGACGGCACCCTCATCCCCCTGTCCGCCCTCTCCCACATGCACTACACCGGGAGCCTGGGGGATATCACCCGCATCAACCACAACCGGGTGGTGACGGTCAAAGCCAACGTCGATGAACAGATCAAGCCGGGGACCGTCCTGCGCAGCGAAGCCGAAGCCCTTCTCCGCCCCTTTCCCCTGCCCGAGGGCTACACCCTCACCTTCACCGGGGAAAACGAAGAAGAGCAAAAGGCAAAAGCCTTCCTCTCCCGGGCATTTATGCTGGCCATCCTCCTGATCTTCCTGATCCTCGTCACCCTCTTCAACTCCGTGGCGCAACCCGTTATCATTCTCACCTCGGTGATCCTCTCCTTCGGAGGAGTGTTTCTGGGGCTCACCGTCATGGGCTACCCCTTCGGCATCATCATGAGCGGGGTGGGCGTCATCTCCCTGGCCGGGGTGGTGGTCAACAACGCCATCGTCCTCATCGACTACACCAACAAACTCCGGGAAAGCGGCATGGAGACCACCGAGGCCATCATCGCCGCCGGCGCCACACGCTTAAGGCCCGTCATGCTCACCGCCGTCACCACGGTCCTGGGCCTGATCCCCATGGTAACGGGCATCTCCATCAACTTTCGGGAGCGCACCATCTCCACCTTGAGCGAGACCTCCCAGTACTGGAAATCCATGTCCGTTGTGGTTATCTTCGGCCTGGTCATCGCAACGGCCCTCACCCTGGTGGTGGTCCCCACCCTCTACAGCCTCCTGGCCACCCGGCGGGACGACGAGCAATCGGTTTAAAAAACAAAAAAAGGCCGCGGCAACACGCCGCGGCCCATAAAAAACTGAACCATTCAAAAAATACCTCCGGCGGGTCGCTTTTTGAAAAAAGCTCCGCAAAAACGTTCCGGTCGCGTTTTTGTCGGGCGAAGCCCGAGCCGAAGGCCATTGCGCTTTGCCCTGAGGCACGAAGGGCAAAGCGCAATGGCAATAAGCTTTCGAGGTGGCTCACCTCGCCGCCGGAGGCAGCTTTTTAAAAATTGCTGGACAGATACCCTTCCAGCTCATCCAGCAGCTGGCCCTGCTCCTCGTCCAGGGAGACCTCGGCCCGCACCCGGGCAATCTCTTCCATGGCGGCGGCCGGTGTCAGGCGGGCATCGCCCCTGAAGTCCACCATGGGGGCTTCCTCCCCTTGCGGATGGACTCGCGCCATGAAGGTTTCAAAGGCCTCGAACACCTCTTCATCGGAAAACTCAGGGTAGTTGCGAAACAGGATACGGGTGGCAAGCTCGCGCACATGGCCGGGGGCCATGGCCTGCATGGCCTCGGCCATGGCATCGGGCCCGGCCCTGTGAAACTTGGCGCACAAGGCCTCTTCGGCCTTGGAGAGGAACCCGTTCTGGTACAGGCAGGTGTCCGCATCCAGGTTGGGAATCTCGGGGTACCGGAACTCCCGGTGGTGCCGGATGATCCGGGCAAACTCATCGGGGTGCGCTTTGAGCCAGGCGAGGTTCTCTTCCACCCGGGCCAGGCGCTCGGGGGTGAGCCGTGATACAAAGCGATCCAGGGGCGGCAGGATCACATTGGGCTCTCCCATTCGTTTCCGGATAACCCAGACGCGCTCTTCCACTGCCCCCTCTCCGTTAATGAGGGCCTCGTCGTCCAGCCGGAGCCAGAGGGTCTGGTTTTTGTACGGCACAGACTCCCCGATGGCAAGCACCGGTGCCTGGTACGCCGCCTCGGCCCCGAACCGGCTTCCGGTCATGATCCCCCAGGCGTGCTGGCCCGCCGAGGACTCATGCCTTACCGGCAGCTTGGCCAGGCGAAGGGCGTCTTCCTTTTTGTTAAACGAACCCGCCACATACTCCCACATCTTCCCCTCAGCCATAAAGCGCCGGGCCAGGGCCAGGGTCGCCTCCACGTCCACCAGGGCGTCATGGGCCTGTCCCTCGGCCAGGGCATTGGCCTGGCTGAGTTTTTCAAGCTTCAGGGTGGACCGTCCGTCTTCCAGGCGGGGCCAGGTCAGCCCCTCGGGCTTGTAGAGGTGGTACAATACGGTAATGGGCAAAAGATCCATGCGGGAACACCCGTTGGCCCACTGGTGGGTGTACGGGGGAAGCAGGTTGCGGTGAAAGGCGAAACGCAGGAATTCGTCGTCAAAGCCCAGGGTGTTGTAGCCCAGGGAAATGGTTCCCTCACGATTCATCAGGGCGTGAATATGCCTCACCGCTTCGTATTCGCAGATCCCCTCCATGCATTTCTCAATGCCGATACGATGGGTGATGGTGGCCATGGGCGAAGGCACCACGTCGGGGCGAAGGGACACCACGATGTTGTAACGTTCCAGTTCCTTGAGGTGCATATCCGTGCGAATGGCAGCAAACTGAAGGATCTGGTCAAAGGATTTGTTCAGGCCGCTTGTTTCAAGATCGTAGAATAGATAGCTCTTCATGGAACGCCCCTTGGGATGAGTGGTCATGCGGTAATGAACAAAAGGGGACCAGGCCGGTTGTGCCTGCTCCCCTTTCGAATCGGCTGCGATATTTTTTCATACACCGGGAGGCCCCCGATGTAAACCGGTATCGACGCTCCTTACCGGGCCAACGCATTTATAAATTCAGTTGCCTCCGGCGGGTCGCTTTTTGAAAAAAGCTCCGCAAAAACGTTCCGGTAGAAGAAAAAAACAAGAGGGGGTATGGACGGTGCGGTGCGCCCACAAAAAACAAAACCTGTTTGTCAAACGTTTCAAACGTTTGGCCCCGGCAGGGCCGCCGGAGGCGTCTTTGGGCTGAATCAGAATGTAATGCCCTGCCTTAACCGGCCTCTTTGGCAAGGTCTTCTTCCCCCTGCCCCGTTTCGCGGGCCGTGTTGACAATCCGGGTCAGTTCCGGCTCAAGGCCCAGGAACAGTTCGGCCAGCCAGGGGTCAAACTGCCGCCCGGCCCACTGGGAGATCTCGGCCAGGGAATCCGGAACAGACCAGGCCTTTTTGTAGGGCCGCTCAAAGACCAGGGCGTCGAACACGTCACAGATACAGACAATACGCCCGTACAGCGGGATTTCCGGCCCCTTCAACCCCTTGGGATAGCCCGTGCCGTCCCACCTCTCATGGTGTGTCAGGGCGATCTCCTCGGCCATGCACAGCAGCCGCGACCGGCTTCCGGAGAGAAGCTCGCCACCGATTTCGGCGTGCCGTTTCATCACCACCCATTCGTCGTCGGTAAGGGCCCCGGGTTTCAGGAGGATGGCGTCGGAAATCCCGATCTTACCGGCATCGTGCATGGTGCTGGCCAGGGCCACGAGCTCCACCTCGTCCTGGGGGAGACCTGCTGCGCGCCCTAAAAGACGACAGTATTCGGAGATGCGATTCACATGGCGGCCCGTGCACTCGTCGCTGTACTCGCAGGCAAGCCCCAGGCGGTTGATGATTTCAAGCTGGGTCTCCTCCAGCTCCCGGGTCCGTTCCCGCACCATGGCCTCCAGGGCGATGTTCTGCTGCCTCAGGGCCTCCTGGGCTGTCACCAGGGTGAGGTGCGTGCGCACGCGGGCCGTCACCTCAGCCATGTCAAAGGGCTTGGTGATGTAATCCACCGCCCCGAATTCAAACCCCCGGGTCTTGTCTTCCGGCCTGTCCAGGGCGGTGATGAAGATAACAGGAATCCCCGCCGTCTCCGGGGCCGCTTTGAGACGCTTGCACACCTCGAACCCGTCGAGCTCGGGCATCAGAACATCCAGGAGGATCAAATCCACCGGGTGCTGACGGACATACTCAAGGGCCCGCACACCGCTCATGGCCACGCCGAGCTTGAAGGAGTCCTTCAGAGCGTCGATGAGGATGTCGAGGTTGGCCCTGGTGTCGTCCACCAAAAGCACCCTGCACTGTTTCAAAGACTCAGCCATCGTTGGTACCTGCCGCCATGTCCCTTTTCAACTGGTTTCCGAGCTGCTTTAAGGTCCCGCCCGCCTTTTCAAAACTGTACTCCCGGACTTCCTGCTCCAGGTTCCGGGCCAGGTGTTCGCTCTCAGGCCCCACACCATGGAGGGAGAATCGTTCCCGAATTTCATCAAACAGCCGGCCCGACGTCACGGGGTCCAGCTCTTCAAGGCTTTTACCAAGTTTACCCAGCAACGTGAACATTTTTTCAGGGCCAGAGACCTGATGCATGGGGTCCCACGGTTCTTCCCCGGACTCCAGGCCGGTCAGGAGATCGTGGGAGGACTCGGCTGCCTCACGCAGCGACTCCTCAAGGAAGAAGAGAAGCTCTCCGCATCGCTCCGTATCGCGATCCGCGGCGGCCTCTTTCATGGACTCCGCCCAGGTGGCCACGTGAACGGCGCTGACCCTTCCGGCATCTTCCATGAGCCCCTGCAATCCGGCCGCCATCTCATCAAAGGCATGGGCCTCAAGGTACTGCTTCAACAGGGCGCCTGTCTCCCCGTGGGTTTCAAGGAAGCCGGCCAGCATGTCGCCATAGCGTCCCCACTGCCCCTCGGTCTGCTCCAGACCCCGGGAGACGTTGATGCCTGAGAGCATGTACTGGGTATCCACGGATTCGGAGACGGTATCATGGCGACCGTCGGCAAGGGGGAAGGTCCCTCCGAAGCGGTTGATATTTCGCCGGATGGCCGCAAACAGTTCATTGCGGTCGATGGGCTTGGGTACGTAATCGTTCATCCCTGCAGCCAGGCAGCGTTCACGGTCTCCGTACATGGCATGGGCGGTCATGGCAATGATGGGCAGGTCCTCTTTGTGCAGCTTTTTGCGTATCTGCCGGGAGGCCTCCAGGCCGTCCATCTCCGGCATCTGAACATCCATGAGCACCGCGTCGAAATCGCTGTTCACCCGGAGGAGGTTCACGGCCTCCAGACCGTTTTCCGCCGTTGTGACGGAAATACCGGCGGACTTCAAAATCTCCATGGCCACCATCTGGTTGATGGCGTTGTCCTCCACAAGAAGCACGCTCAGCTCGGAAAACTCGTTGTCCGTAAGGAGCCCCCGCCCCACATGGGATTGCCGTACGGCCTTGAACCCGAACAGCTCCATGATGGTGTCAAAGAGAATGGACTGTTTGATGGGCTTCATCAAAAACCCGTCGGCCCCGGCCTCCCTGGCCCGGTCCGCTTCCCGGTCCCTTCCGTACGCGCTGATACAGATCACCGACGGGGTATTCTCTGCTGACTCCTCTTTGATGCGGGCCACGGCCTCGATCCCGTCCATGGCCGGCAGGTGGATGTCCATGATGATCAGGGCAAAGGGATCCTTGTCTCGGCTGCGCCGGTAGAGGGTCAAGGCCGACTCTGCGGACGCGGCGATCTCCGTGCGGCACCCGAAGGTCGCCATGTATCGTTTGAGGATCATGAGGGTGGAAGGGTTGTCGTCCACCACCAGGACCTTGTTGCCCTGAAGGTTCGGGGGAAGAGCCATCTCCGGGCCTTTGCATGCATCGGGCAGAAGCCTGGCCTCCATGGTGAAGCAAAAGGTGCTCCCCTTTCCGGGCTCGCTCTCCACCCAGATGTCGCCGCCCAGCATGTTGACGATTTTCCGACAGATGGCAAGGCCCAGGCCGGTGCCCCCGTATTTACGCGTGGTGGAACCGTCCGCCTGGGCAAAGGCGTCGAAGAGGGTCCCGGTTTTGTCGGCATCAATGCCGATCCCCGTATCCCGCACCGAAAACTGGAGCTTGGTGGCCTTGGCGTCGATGTACTGGGTTCGAACGGCCAGGCAGATTTCTCCGCGGTTGGTGAACTTGAAGGCGTTGGCAGTGAGATTGGCCAGGACCTGGCGGAGGCGCAAGGGATCGGAGATCACTTTTCTGGGGACGTCATCGGCGATGTCGATGATCAGCTCCAAGTCCTTGTCCATGGTCTTTTCAAGGAACATGTCCGCCACCTCTTCAACGACGTCCCGAAGGGACATGGGGATGGTCTCCAGGTCGAGCTTTCCCGCATCGATCTTGGAAAAATCCAGGATGTCGTTGATCAGCTCCAGAAGGGACCGGGAAGAGGACCGGACGATGTTGATGTACTCCTTCTGCTTAGACGAAAGCTCGGTGCCGAGGACAAGGTCGCACATGCCGATGATTGCGTTCATGGGCGTCCGTATCTCATGGCTCATGTTGGCCAGGAACTGGCTTTTGGCGTGGCCCGATGCGTCGGCAGCCTCCTTGGCGATCTTGAGCTGCCTGTTGGCCTCCATCAGTTCAGCGGTTCGCTCCTCCACCCGGCGTTCCAGCTGATCATGGGCATCCTTCAGAGCCCGTTCCGCCTGCTTCCGAAGAGAAATGTCGATGACAGAGGCCACGCTCCGACCGGACAGGGGATCATAGTTCACCTCCGAAAAAACGTCGATGACCTCACCGTCTTTTCGGACAAGTCGGAACTCATATTCACGCGGCGGCTCCTGGCCGTTTTGCACCCGTTGCTTGTGCTCGCTGCGCATGCGTTCCAGGTCCCCGGATTCCACAAACTCGATCCACCGCACCTTCCCTTCAATCTCATGGCGCTTGAACCCCGTGATCTTTTCAAACCGCGCGTTGGCCTGGGAGATCACCAGATTGTCCTCAACAATGATCGCCCCACCCCCGGTGTTTTCAAAAATGCTCCGGTATTTGTGCTCACTCTGGGCCAGGGCCTCGGTGCGGCGAATGGTCTCACGGCGGAAGATTTCGATGCGGAAGATAAATTTATAGACGTACCAGACAATGGCCATGCAGAACAGCAGGAGAAACGGTTCGGTGGGATGGAACCGACCCAGGGCAAACCGAAGCCCCATGGTCAACGGGGCCATGACCAGGGTGGAGGCTGCCAGGAGTTTGAAGGCCCGGATGCCGTATTGAATGGCGTTGCCCACGATGACAATAACCGCATAGAGCATCAAAGGCGGCGGCAGGGTAGGATCGTAGAGCCAGACGACCCAGGCCAGCCCCAGGTCCGCAACCATGGTGGCGCGAATCAGCGACCAGTCGGCCCGTCGACGGCGCAGCAGAACAAACAAAAAGCCCTGGACGGCCACATAGCCCAGGGCGACCATCAGGGCAAAGAGAGGAGAGATCAAGGCCGGGGGAGAAACCACAACCCCGTATACGGCCCAGAAAAGCAGGAGAGAGCCACGAATGACATACTGGAGCACCGGAACGGGTCTTTTGCGCCCCCATTGGGTCACGGAAGGGTCGAGGTCGTTGTGTTTTCTATGCATGCCGTCAGCCGGGCCCCGGATTTGGGCCGATACGGCCCGTTAACATTGTTTACCCATACTAACACAAAAATAGTCAAATTTTCAAAAAAAACTCGGCATTATCCAGTTTCTCCCCGTTGTCAAAACGACAACACCCCAAAAGCGGAACATATCCCTTACCCAGGAAAAGCATATCGCTTGAGTCAAAACATGCCATATCTACCTTTTCTTTTTCCGTCATGTCGAACACTTGCGGACGCACCGCCATCAGAAAACGGCGTCCCCCGGCCGCATGGCAACCCGAAACCCCAGGTTGCTGTACCGAAGGCCCTCCTGAACGATCCGCCGATAATCCAGGGTGCATTTATCCGGCCCCTGGTTCCAGCTGCCGCCACGAATCACCTTTCCTCGCGCCCCCATGTCTCTGTCCTTGAAACAGCCCACCGCATCACGGCACCACTCCTGAACATTGCCGCACATGTCGTAAAGCCCATTGGCGTTGGGGCTCTTCTCCGCCACAGGGTGGGTGGTGAATTCACTGTTTCCCAGATGCCAGCCCAGGCTGTCCATGGAATCGCCCCCCGCGTACCGGGCATGGTCATCGCCTCCCCGGGCGGCAAAAAGCCACTCCCCTTCGGTGGGGATGAAAAAATGGCGTTCCCCCCTGTAAGCATCGGTGAGGCGCTTGCAAAATGCGTCCACGTCCTTCCAGGAGACCATCTCAACGGGCTGATCGGGCCGCCGCGGAAAATGGGAAGGGTCCGTGCCCATGACCCGGCGCCACTGGGCCTGGGTCACCGGATGAATCCCCAGGTAAAAGCCTGGGATCTCTTCGGACCAGTGGTGCCTGGTGTCCCGGAGGGCCAGGGTGCCGCTCGGGATCCAGTTCATGGTCAGGGACGTGGCCTGCTCCACCCACACCTCGGGGACCACGGGGGTAACCGAGGGCACCGAAGGTGAAGTCTGTCTCTTCTCCGGCGCCTCGGGCTTCACGGCCTCCGGCGTATGGTGCCCCTGGGGTGCGCCCTTCAGCAGTTCCCCCACCTCGGCAAAGGATGCGGGCCGATCGTCCCGCTCAAAGGCAAGGCATCGCATGACGGTATCCATCAGGATCTGGGGAAGGTCTTTTCTGGAAAAGGTCACGCCCTCCTCCTGCACCTTGCCCACCCGGTCGATGAAATCCGCCTCTTCAAAGGGGAGGTGCCCCTCGCAAAGGTAATAGATCACCAGGCCCAGGGAGTAGACCCCGGAAAGCACATCCGGTTTCTCCCCCCGCAGGATCAACTCGGGGGCCGACCAATTGGGGGTAAACTGGGCACCGCCAAGGGCAGAAGAGACGGAGCTGACACGCTTGAGGCCTCCCAGGTCGCCCATGAGCAATCGCCCGGTGTCGTCCACAAGAATATTGGAGGGTTTGAAATCGGTGAGGAGAAAAGTCTCTCCGCTGGCGCGGCTCAACCGATCCATCATGGAGGCAAGGGCTTCGGCATAATCCGAGACGGCCTCCGCAGGCAGGGGGTGCTCACGCAGCACAAGGTCCTGGAGGTTCTCCCGGCACAGGGTCATGAGAATCACCAGAAAGGCCTGGGCATAACCGCTCGCGATACGCTTGTCCACAAGGTGAAAGTCGTGGATAGTCACCACGTCCGGGCCCTTGACTTTTTCGTAGTAGCTGCAAACGGCATGAAAATCGCGGGAAACCTTGGAATCGAGATCGGTATCGTTCCGGAACAGGATGGAGCGCTCCACGTGGATGGGAACCACCTTGACGGCCCGTTCCTTGAACCTGTCCCTTGCATGGTAAACGGAACCGTGGATGCCCTGCCCCAATTCGCCGACAATCTCATAGGTAGGGAGGCATTTTTCTATCACCTCCTTCATGTTATCGATCATGGCGCCCCCGCCGGTTCATCCTCAATGGTCCTGTCTCCCTGACTCCGCCCCGAAACGACATCATTCAACCACCCGGGCGATAATAAAGGTGGTGTTGTCCTTTAACGTCTTGCGCTTGAGTTCCACGCTCAGCCTTGCGACACCGGTGATGGGGCTGGGCCCCAGGACCGTCTCCATGGCCGGGTCTTCAATCAAATCGGTGACCCCGTCGCTGCAGAGGATATAGGTGTCGTCCGGCCTGACATCCAGCGCCGTGTAATGCACCTCCGTATGCCCCCAGAGTTCGCTGAAGGCCGACCCTACACCAAAACTGACGACATTGCGATAAGGATGCGAAAAAGCCTCGGCTTCCGTAACGGCACCTTTATCAACGAGGCTCTGCACGTAAGAGTGATCGTGGGAGCATCGCCGAAGTTCACCGTCCCGCATCAGGTAGACCCTGCTGTCCCCTGCATTGAATACCACGGCTTGCTCCGGGGTGAGTATCACCCCTGCGATGGTGGTGCCGCTGTTGATGGGAAGTTCCCCTTCGGCGGCGGTCTGGATCATGTTCAACAGAACATCGAGCCCCTCTGCCGACAGGGTGTCGTGGCTCAGTGACCGGTTGAACTCATCCAGGACAAACCGGCTGCAGACATCTCCGGCCGCATGGCCTCCCATGCCGTCGCAGACGCAGAGGCTCACATAGGCGCCCTCCTCCTCGGTCTCAAGGTCGAGGCTGGGCTGCTGATACACACGGGTTCCCACGAGCACCGCATCTTCCTGGTTGCCCCTGGGGCCGATGTCCATCACGGTTCGGACCTCCATCTTCACCCGGTTGTTCAATCGGCTCTCCCGACTCATCCAAAGGTCCTTTCCTTCAGCCCGGTCCAAGCCCCGCTGGATCGGTTGGTTTTTACCCTTCCCGCCTTGAAATACCGGGATGCTCAACCCCCACCGTTTTTGATGGAATTTTAAACGGAGATATGCCACTATGGCGCCAAACGGACAGCAACCAGCCAGGACTCACGCGACGGGTTTGCGAGCAAGGCGATACCCCGAGAATTGCAGGTTGGCTTTATATATAAGATCAACATGGGAAATGTGGCAAGAACTATTATGAACGAAGAAAACACAGCCGATATCTACAAAAGCCGGACCCAGATAAAGAAGGAGTCCGAGGAGCTTCAGAAACTCGGAGAACGCCTCATCAAACTCACTCCTGGCCAGCTGAAACACGTCGACATTCCCGACGAGCTGAGGAAAGCCGTTGAAGATGCGCGACACATCTCCGCACGCAAAGCGGCCCACCGCAACCGCCAGTTCATCGGAGCCCTCATGCGTGAGTGTGACCCCGAGCCAGTCCGGGAAGCACTGGACAAGCTGGAGGCAGGCCTCACGCTCTCAGGAAACACCGCCCCTGAGCCCGCGAAAGAGACGCCCTGGGTGGAGGCCATCCTTGAAAGCGACGGCGCCATCGAGGACTTTCTGGAAAAATTCCCCTCGGCCGACCGCCAGCGCCTCCGAATGCTGAGGAGAAATGCCATCAAAAAACAGGACAGCGCACCCCGGGGAAAAGAGTTCAAGGCCCTTGCGGCATGTATCCGTGACACCCTCTCGGCATCCTGAGCCTTGCCCGTCAAGCACCACGCGTTTTCCTTAAGAGAACACCACCCCGCAGCCGCCCCCTAATAACTTAATATGTGAGCATATCCTGAACCATATGCTCACATGTCAATTCCTCTCTTCAAATTGCTCCCATAGCGAAAACAACGCCACTCTTAAAAAATCTATTGTAAACATCTTGTCTTCGTGGTTATTTAAGAGTAATTATTTTATTACCTATGCATCACAAGACATAGGCATTCTTCACAACCCTGACCACCATACTCACCCCAACGTGTGACCCTTGAATGATGTAGATTTTTAAAAGGAGATTTGGTTTTGGTTACTGGAAAAGTAAAATGGTTCAGCGACAAGAAAGGATTTGGATTCATTGAATTAGACGGCGGCTCAGACGTCTTTGTTCACTTCACCGAGATCACCATGGAAGGCTTCAAAACACTGACCGAGGGAGACCTCGTCAATTTTGAAATCATAGAGACCGACAAGGGCCCGAGTGCCCGCAATGTGGTCAAAGCCTGACACTCCCCCCTTCTGAAAAAATCACCCGACCGGCCGGCGTCGGGCTTGCCCCGACGCCGCACCGAGTCATCACTCCCCCCCGCCGAACAGGCAGAAGCGCCTTTGCCCCTTAAAAAAAATCACGCCAGCTGCGGGCACCAGCATGGCCAGGTCACGAAAGACCGTTCCCCAACCCGTGGTTTCCTCCCCGCCGGAGCCGAAACACCCGCAATCAAAGGTATAGCCCCGGGCAATGTTGGCCACAAGGGCCACCAGAAACATCAGGAGCAGCCCTGAAATCACCCCGGCCGATGAGACGGGCCACACCCCGGCAAGGAGCGTGCCCCCCGCCAGCACCTCAATCCAGGGCAGTACGATGGCCGTGATGTTCACCAGCTCTCCCGGAAGGATCCCGTAGCCGAAAACGGTCTTGGCAAATCCGTAAGGGTCCGCAATCTTCTGCGCCCCGGCGTAAATAAACAGCCCCCCAAGCACCCACCGGCACAGAAGCTCTGCCATCGCCAGAAAGGCGGCTCTCCGCCCCGAGGTTTCAGTCATGCCCGTCATCGCCCCTCCTCCACCGGCAAACCGGCCGCCGACCAGGCCGGCAGCCCGTCGGCAAATATGCGCACATCCGTGTAGCCCAGCTCCCTCAACATCGTTGCCAGCCGGTGGCTCTCATCACACAGCCGCCCCGAGCAGTAGGTAACAAGCCGGGTCTCGAAGGGATACGCATCGATAAAATCAAACAACAGGGCATCGAACTCATACACGGACAGGGTGACCGCGCCCTTGATATGCCCCTCCAGGTAACTCTCCGTATTCCGGGCATCCACAAAGACAACCCCATCGTCCCAGAGCCCGCGGGCTTCATCCACGGTCTGGACAATAAGCTCCTCTTCGTCTGATTCCGGTGCGGGGGTCACCACCCCCTCCTCGGCGTTCCACTGCCCCACAAGGGGAATACCGTCAGGGGAAAAGGCGTTCCACACCAGGGCAACGCCGGTTGAAGCAACCAGCAGCACCACCATTCGAATCAGGTACTTCATGGTGTCTCGCCTCCCCGGGCGGCTTGGGCCAGCCCCACCCACTCATCCTTCAACCGGAAGAGCCGGGCCTTCTTGGCTTCGGTCACGCGGGCCTGGGCCGTTTTCAGTCCGCGCGCCACCTCCTCGTCATCGGGGAATCGACAGAGAAGAAGCGCGTAGGCATCGCGCGCTTCCGTCACATGCCCCTGTGCCAGGTAGAGATCGGCCAGGGTCCGCGTCATCACTGGTTCGCTCACTCTGCAGCATCCTTTCCGTGAAATTTCACGACAATTTCATCTTCCGCCACCATGCCCAGCTCTTTTCGTGCGATGAACTCCAGGTACGCCGGGTCATGGTTCAGGCGCCTGATCTCCTTTTCCAGGTTGCGGTTCTCTTCGGCGATGCTCCGGTTCTCGGCCCGCCGGTCCGCAAGCTCCTTCTGCCTCTCGTTGAGGTCAAGAAAGCCCCACTGCATAAACACCAGGGGAACCAGCAGCGCGATCAGCACCAGCGCAAGCCCACCGCAGACAATCTTTTCCCTGCCTCCCACTAACGCCCCCTTTTCCTGTTGATGATCTGTTGAACCGTCAGCAACTCCGGACTCTTAAGCAAACGGGCCGCTCCGAAGTAGACGCCAACCCCGGCCACAACCCCGAAGGCCGTTGAGACAGCCGCCGAAACAAAGGTGTAGCCCCCGTCTGGCGCCAGCCACACGAGCCCCTGCCACACAACACCGCCCATGACCAGGGAGGCCACGCCGCTCCGGGCCACCGACACCAGGATGGATCCATAGTCTAATTGAACCATTCCCCGTTTGACCAGCAGAAACACCAGAAGGAGAAAATTGGCCATGGATGACAGAGAGACGGCAAGGGCCAGACCGCGATGGGCCATGGGCCCCATGAGCAGGCAGCTCAGGGCGATGTTCATGGCAATGGCCGCAACAGCCACCTGAACCGGGGTGCGGGTATCTTTGAATGCATAGTAAAGGGGAACCGTCACCCGCACGCAGGAGATGGCCCAGAGCCCCACCGCATAATAGAGCAGGGCATCGGCCGTCAGGGCAACAGCCGCAGCGTCAAAGGCCCCCCGACCGAAGAGAAGGGCGATGAGGGGATGCCTCAGCACCACCAGCCCCGCCGTGGCGGGAAGGGTGATAAACAGGGTGAAACGCAACCCGAAGCTGAAGGTCTCGGCCACCCCGGCAAGATCCTTGTCAGCCATCTGGCGGGAGAGGGACGGCAGCACGGCCGTGCCGATGGAGATGGCAAAGACTCCCAGGGGAAACTGCACCAGGCGATCCGCATAATACAGGCCGGTGATGCTCCCCGTATCCAGAAGGGAGGCCAGCATCGTGCCGATGAACATGTTCACCTGATACACCGCAGCCCCGAAGACCGCAGGCAGCATCAGGCGCCCCACCGTGGCCAGGGCCGGATGCCACACGGGCCCCGGTTTAAACACTTGAAAGCCCCGTCGCCACAGGACCGGCACCTGCATCCCCAGCTGGAGAAGCCCCCCAAGGAGTACCCCCCAGGCCAAAAAGATCACGCGCGTCTCTCCGTCCGAAGTCACCACCCCGCCCACCACAAGGGAGGCGATCATGGCAAGGTTCAGGGCCACCGGAGCCAGGGCCGGAGCCGCAAAATGGCCCAGCACGTTAAGGATCCCCATACACAGGGCCACAAGACAGATAAACACCACATAAGGGAACATGATCCGGGACAGAAGCACGGTGAGTTCGAACTTGGCGGGGTCTCCTTTAAAGCCTGCGGCAATGGCCGAGACGATCCAGGGGGACGCCAGCACGCCGATCACCGCCACAACCGCCAGAATCAGGGAGAGCAGGCGCAGGGCGGCCCCGGCCATGCGATAGGCCTCCTGGCGGCCGTCCCGGCTCAGGGTCTCGGTAAACACCGGGACAAAGGAGATGCTCAACGAGCCCTCGGCAAACAGGCGCCTCAGCATATTGGGTATGCGAAACGCGGCGATGAAAGCATCGGCCAGGGGACCCGCCCCGAAATAGTAAGCGGTCACCATATCCCTGACATACCCGAAAACCCGGCTAAGCAGCGTGGCGCTCCCGACAATACCCGCAGCCCGGGTAACCTTTCCTTTTTCCGACATACGTTCCGATCCGGTTTGAAATAAGCGTAAGAGAGAAACATCCTGTGACAGGTCGCGGGGACCCTGACCTATCATTTAGTCCAAACCCCCTTGCCATGGCAACCCCTATAAAGCGCCCGTAAGCCGCCCATCAGCCACTTTTTCCCTTGACACCCCCCATCAAACACTATAATTTTACCAAGTTAAATCACTGTCGGTTCCGTAACCCATGGACAGGAAAGGACATTCCTCCCTTTCCACCCCGTGCGCACATGGTGACGAACAGGTTTGCGGAGGCGTTTTTGCGAGGCGTTCTCCCAATAATCGCCTGATTTGTCGCGGTACCGTATAAAACACACAATCTTTTCAGGTGGCATTTCAATCCACGGTGCGCTTACCGCCGGGCCGGCAACATGCGTTGCAGGCACACCGGACAAAGGGTAAGCACGCGGCAAACCGGTACGGAATGAAACATCACCGTAAAAAAATTTTCGACGATAAAAGGAGTTAAGTCCTTGGCTAATCACAAATCGGCAAAAAAACGAGCTATCCAGAACGAAAAAAAGCGCATCCGCAACATGGCGGTCAAAACCCGCATGAAGAACGCCATTAAGGCCGTTCGTTCCGCAGAAGCCGAAAAGGCAGAGAACATGACGGACGTCCTCAACAAGGCAAAATCAGTGATTGATGTCGCCGCCAAGAAAGGCGTCATTCATAACAACACTGCCGCACGCAAGATCTCCCGCCTGACCAAGCTCATCAACGGCGCTCAAGCTTAAGACAGGCCAGCAGCCGCTCCGGTTGCGAACCAAAGTCTTCACGCTTTACATAAAAAGGCCCTCCGGTAGCACTCGCGAGATACCGGAAGGCCTTTTTTATTTTCCAAAGGCCAGCCTGCTCGATCCGTCCCTGCGGGTCACCCTCTTCCCAAAGCCTTCTCACCACAACAAGCCACAAAAAAAGCCTCCGGCATGGCTGCCGGAGACCGTTTTTTTGTTTCAGCGCATCGCCATCCCTTAGAACCTCTGGGTCAATCCTGCCCAGACATTCTCCGCAAGATCTTCCGCCGCCTCGTCAAGGGCCGCGTTGCGGGAGGATGTGGAATCCGACCCGGGGGTGACGCTGTACGTTTCCGTCCCCGTCACCGACGCCCGCTGCCAGATCACCGCGCCGTCCTCATCGGCAAGCCTGAAGGACGCCGTGATCGTCACGCGCTCTTCAGTGCCGTCCCCGTCGCTGTTTCGGGTGATGGTGGATGTGGAGACCGTTCGAATCTCCCCGGTGAGGGAGCCGGACCGCCCGGTACACCCCACAGCAGCGTCCGCCCCTGCGGAAATGGCCTCGGAGACCACGGCGCTTGCCACCATGGGACCAAGGCGAACATCGGCCGACCGGTTCTCCGGAACCGCCACGCACAGACCGCTCACCCCGCCCGGAAGGGTCCCCCTCCCGGTAAGTTGATAGCCGCACCCCGTCACAGCAACAGCCGCCAGCAGAGCCACAGCCACCGTTTTCCATGCAAAAACCCGTTTCATGGACACTCCCTTCTACTTCTGATGCGGCCGCCCGTCCCCCCAGGGAAAGGACGGCCGCCAAGGATTAAACCACAATGTTGACAAGCTTGCCCGGAACCACGATCACCTTGCGGACCTCTTTGCCCTCGATGAACTTTTTCACCGCCGCATCAGAAAGGGCCAGCTCCTGGACCTCGTCCTTTGAGGCGCCTGCGGGCACCTGGAACTTGCTCCTCAGCTTGCCGTTGACCTGCACCACGATGAGCACCTCGTCGGAGACAAGGGCATCCTCGCGGTATTCGGGCCAGGGCTGATCCATGAGGAGCCCCTGGCCGGACAGTTTCGTCCAGAGCTCTTCGGTAACATGGGGCGACACGGGGTTGAGAAGAAGAATAACGGTCTCCGCCGCCCGCTTCATCACATCCTGCCTCAGGGACGCGTCGCCGTCTACGGCATACATGCTGTTCACAAGCTCCATCACCGCACTGATGGCGGTGTTGAAGTGGAACTTGCCTTCTACGTCATCCGTCACCTTCTTGATGGTGGCGTTGATCTTGGTGTAAAGCTCCCGGCTCTTGCCGGAAAGATCGGCTGCGGGGCCATGATAGGCCTCAACACCGGCAAAGCCCTCCTGCTTGCCCGTAATGATGCGCCACACGCGCCCGATGAACTTAAAGCACCCTTCAACGCTCTCGTCATTCCACTCCAGGTCCTTTTCAGGGGGGGCGGCAAAAAGACAGAAGAGACGCGTTGTGTCCGCACCGTAGCGATTGAGGAGCACATTGGGGTCGATGACGTTTTTCTTGGACTTGGACATCTTGATGACCCGGCCCACCTCCACGGGAGACCCGCAGAGTTTACACACGACACTTCCGTCTTCGGCCTTCTCGGTATCCGTGGGGAACACCCACTTGTGGTTGGGGCACGACAGGGTCTCTTTGGTCACCATGCCCTGGGTCAGGAGCCGTGTAAAGGGCTCGGAGAACTCAACGAGCCCGAGATCACGCATCACCCGGGTGAAATAACGGGAGTAGAGCAGGTGAAGGATGGCATGCTCCACGCCGCCGATGTACTGATCCACGGGCATCCAATAGGCCACCTTCTCCTTGTCCACCATGCCCTCGGTGTACTCGGGGCAGCAGTAGCGGGCAAAGTACCAGGAGGACTCCACGAAGGTGTCCATGGTGTCGGTGTCGCGCCGCGCTTCGGTGTTGCCACACTTGGGACAGGTCACCTTATTGAAATAGTCGAGGGTCCCCAGGGGAGAGCCTCCGGACTCCAGAAGCTGGGCGTCCTCGGGCAGCACAATGGGAAGGTCCGACTCAGGAACCGGCACCGCACCGCAGCAGTCGCAGTGGATCATGGGAATGGGCGTTCCCCAGTACCGCTGACGGGACACACCCCAGTCCCTCAGGCGGAACGAAACAGTCTTCTTCCCGATGCCCCGCTCCTCCAGGGAGTTGGTGATGGCCTCTTTGGCTTCTGTATTGGCCATGCCGTCGAACTCGCCGGAGTTCACCATCACGCCGGCACCCGTATAGGCCTCTTCCATGGTAGCGCCGTCAAGAGCCTCCCCTTCGGGGCTCACCACAACCTTCACCTCCAGGCCGTATTTGCGGGCAAAGTCGAAGTCACGCTGGTCGTGGGCCGGAACCGACATTACCGCCCCGGTGCCGTACTCCATCAGGGCAAAGTTGGCTGCATAAATGGGCATCTTGTACCCGGTAAGGGGGTTGATGCAGTAAGTACCGGTGAAGACCCCCTCTTTCTCGTAGTTCTCAAGGGCCTTGCTGGAGCGCTCCTGCTTGAGGATGCGGTCCACAAAGGATGCCACAGCCTCTTCCTGCTCCGTGCCCCTGGAAAGGGCCGCCACCATGGGATGCTCCGGCGCCAGACACATAAAGGTGGCGCCGAAAAGGGTATCCGGGCGCGTGGTAAAGACCGAGAGGGGCTCTTTGGCCCCTTCCACCTCGAAGGTCACCTCCGAGCCCACGCTCTTGCCGATCCAGTTCTTCTGCATGGTGGTGACGCTGTCCGGCCAGCCGTCGAGCTTGTCGCAGTGAACCAGGAGATCCTCGGCGTAGTCGGTGATCCGGAAAAACCACTGCCAGAGCTTTTTCTGCTGCACGTTTTCCCCGCAGCGCCAGCAGCAGTCGTTTTCCACCTGCTCATTGGCCAGTACCGTGTGGCAGGACTCACACCAGTTGACGTACGACTCCTTGCGGTATGCCATCCCCTTTTCGACCATTTTGATAAAGAGCCACTGCTCCCACCGGTAATACTCCGGGGTGCAGGTGGCGATCTCTCGGTCCCAGTCGTAGCTGAGCCCGATGCGCTTCAGCTGGCTGCGCATGGTGTCGATGTTGGCATAGGTCCACGCGGCGGGGTGGGTGTTGTTGTCGATGGCGGCGTTCTCCGCAGGCATGCCGAAGGCATCCCATCCCATGGGGTGGAGCACGTTAAAGCCCCGCATTTTTTTGTACCGGGCCACCACGTCGCCGATGGTGTAGTTCCGGACATGCCCCATGTGGATATTGCCCGACGGGTATGGAAACATCTCCAGCAGGTAATACTTTTCTTTTTCAGGATCCTCGACCACCCGAAACGAGCCTTCGTCGGCCCAGCGCTGCTGCCATTTGGACTCAATCGAGTCCGGGAGATACTTATCTTCCATTATATTTCAAACCTCCAGAGTGCGTGTGATATTGCAAGTGGATTCAGAGTCGTGGGCGCAAGGTTCCCAACAAACGCAAATGCGCCAAACAAATTTAAATGCCATAATCATAGATAAATGGCAAGCAAAAGGCCTGCCACGCAGCCCGTTGGCCCCCGTCCAGCCGGGAAAAAACCGGGGCCCCCCCCCTGTGCCCCGGGAGGTTTAATATTGACTTGCCTCCGACAATCCCCTATTTAATGAGAACAAACATGAACGCTGCATATGGGACAACCAACCGGCGGGCACATGGCGAGGGCCATGGTGCATACAGCTCCCCGGCCCTGTGCAGCGATCGATGGCAGTGAAAAGAACACCGGGCTTCGAAACGGTCGAAGCCCCTTATTGCAGGGCGGCGCCCATCAAAGCCATGGAGCCGGCCATTCATCAATTTCGCGTCTTTTCACAAAATCATGATGCCTCCGTCTTGAGTCACGACCCGACACCGCGGGCAACGCACCCGTGCTGAGAGAGGTCGAGAAAGCCGCTTCGCAGGCCATCATACAAATCACAACCACCGGATCAGAAGCATCCCCGGAGAGGCAGCTGCCCACCGTTTCGTTTTTTGGTTTGCATACGACCAAAAACCCACCCGAGTCAGCGGTAACGAGCTCCGGCACGATGTTGCTACCCGCTGCAGACCCATCCCGCATATTCCACCACCAGGCGCAATGGAGGAGACGATAACGGGTTGGAGGCTGTCAGCTGCTTCAAGGGCCACTATGCTTGGCAAACTTGCCGCGCACCCACATTCCCATCGCAGAGCCCTGCCGGGTACCGCTCCTTCTTCAGATCCCTATCTCACGTTCGCTAAGGACAACACATTACTATGACAAGTAAAATCCTCATCAACTCGGTTGACCCGGAAGAGTGCCGGATCGCCAAAGTCACCAATTCGCGCCTTGAAGAGTTTCACCTGGAGACCACCTCGCGCGAGAGCATCCAGGGCAACATCTACAAGGCCGTGGTCACACGCGTTGAACCAAGCCTTCAGGCCGTCTTCGTTGATTTCGGCAGCGAAAAAAACGGTTTTCTCCAAAAGCAGGAGATCCACAACTCGTACTTCCAGCAGACCGGTGAACACGAAAAAAACCTCACCCGGCTCATCAAGCGCGGCCAGGAGCTCATCGTCCAGGTGACCAAGAACCCCATCATGAACAAAGGGGCCATGCTCACCACCTTCATCTCCCTGCCCGGCCGCCACGCCGTACTTATGCCCGGAAGCAGCAACCGGGGCGTCTCCCGCCAGATTGAAGACGAAAAAGAGCGCAACCGTTTAAAAGAGATCATCGGAAAGCTCAAGCTTGCCGACGGCTACGGACTCATCGTCCGCACCGCCGGGGAAAACTGCAACAAGACCATGATCTCCAAGGATGTCACCTACCTCACCAAGGTATGGAAAGACCTGAACAAACAGGCAGCCAACACCCCCGGCCCGTCCCTGCTCTTCAAAGAGAAGAACCTGGCCGTGCGGGCCATCCGGGACTACCTCACCGACGATGTGTCCGAAATTCTGGTGGACAACCCGGATGCTTTCAAGGAGATCAAGGAGTTCATTCGCCTCATCGCCCCCAAGCACGTAAAGCTGACCCGGCTTTACACTGGCGACAAGCCCATCTTCACCAAGCACCAGCTTGAAAACCAGATCGCCTCCATTTTCGAGAGCCGCGTCTCCCTGAACTCCGGCGGATCCATTGTCATCGACCAGACCGAGGCCCTGGTGGCCATCGACGTCAACTCCGGCAAAGGCACCCAGAAGAAGAACATCGAGCAGACCGCCCTGATGACCAACCTGGAAGCCGCCGAAGAGGTGGCCCGCCAGCTCAGGCTGCGCGACCTGGGCGGCCTCATCGTCATCGACTTCATCGACATGAAGGAGCCTAAAAACAGGGGCGCAGTGGAAGCCAAGCTCAAGGAGAACCTGAAGTCGGACAAGGCCCGCACCAAGGTGGGGCGCATTTCGCGGTTCGGCCTCCTGGAGATGTCCCGCCAGCGCATCCGCCCCTCCATTGAATTCGGGAGCATGGTCCCCTGCCAGCACTGCAAGGGAAAGGGCATGATCCTCTCCACGGAGACCGTGGCCCTGGCCTTCCTGCGAAAGCTGAGCCTGGAGACCCTGAAGGACGGCATCACCACCGCCAAGGGCTACGTGCCCCCGGACGTGGCCGTCTACCTCCTCAACAAAAAGCGTGCGGAGATCCTCGACATCGAGATCAAACGCAGCATCTCCATCGCCATTGAGGGCAACGCGTCCATGGTCCATGGAGACAGCCGGATCATCTGCGAATAACCCCGCAGGAAAGCGATCCGTTGCAGCACCGACCGAAAAAGAAGCAACCGCGGCCCCCTTCGGCTCACACCGAGGGGCCGTCGCGGGCCGCCCCACAGCCCATTTGTGTTGACACCCGAGGCTCTTTTACTGTATCTGTTGGGCAGTTTGCGCAGGGCCGGACACGCGGTTTATCGTGCTGATTTGTTGATACCGCCGCACCCGTTGCCCCCCTTTTCGGTCACCGAAGACAACGACCGTTGACAGGTAACCATGTGCATGTCCTGACGATGCAGACATGCACAGGGCTTTTTCACAAAGCCGTCATACACAAACCCCTTTGATCCATATAAAGGAGTATCATGTTCACCAGCACCGCATACGCCATGGGAACCCAGGGCGCCGCCGGAGGGCAGCAGGGAGGCTTTGCCGCCTTTGTTCCCCTTATTTTGATGTTCGTCATTTTTTATTTTCTCCTGATCCGTCCCCAGCAGAAAAAAGCCAAAGCGCACCAGGAGATGATCAACGCCGTTAAAAAAGGCGACAAAGTGGTCACTTCAGGCGGCATCCACGGCACCATCGTCAAGGTGGATGATGCAACGGTCACCCTTGAAATTGCCGAAAAGGTGAACATCAAGGTGATCCGGGCCAACATCAGCGTCAAGCTCTGATCCGCCCGCCGCGTTGATCCACGATTGCCCCCATAGCGAATAAAAAGCACATAAGGTGCCCTGAGCGCCTTGTGTGCTTTTATATTCTTTCTTGTTCGAACAGCTTTTACCAGAGTGAGCACCCAGGGGACAGTGACTCTTTCGTTGAAATCCGCTTAAAACCAGACCCTGACCTTGAGCATGTTTTCACGCGATCACCAACACCCATCGGGCTGAGAGGAAGCACCATTGAAGAATCTATCCTGGAGACTGATAGCGGTTCTTGTGGTTATCATCATGGCTGCCGTGTATATCCTTCCCACGGCAACCATGTACATTAAAGGGACGAGTGAGCCCGAGATATGGCCCCACAAAAAGATCAACCTGGGCCTCGACCTTCAGGGCGGTATGCACCTGGTTCTGGAAGTCCAGACCGAAAAGGCCGTTGAAAACGCCATGTCCCTGAAGATATCCGACATTCGCCAGGCCCTTCGCAAACACACCATGAAAAACAGGGGCGTCACCCTGGTGCCCCAGAGCACCAAGCTCCACGTCAAACTCCTCTCTGCAGATGACCTGACGGCCTTCAGGGGTATCATTGCCGACGATTTTCAAGATCTTACCATAAGCGGCACCTCCGAAAACGGCAGCATCACCCTGGTGACCCTGTCCATGAAAGCCGACGAAGCCGAGCGCGTCAGAAAATTCGCCGCGGACCAGGCCCTTGAGACCATCCGAAACCGTATTGACGAATTCGGGGTCAGCGAGCCCGACATCCGCAAACAGGGTGACGATCGCATCCTCATCCAGCTTCCCGGGGTCACCGACACAAAAGCGGCCAAGGACCTCATCGGCAAGACAGCCATCCTTGAATTCCGCCTGGTGGATGAAAACGCGGATGTGCAGGCAGCCCTGGCCTCCCATGCACCGGCAGGAAGCGAGCTGCTCAATCTGGTCCACAAGGATCCCGTCAGCGGTGTGGAATCATCCACTCCCATGCTGATCAAAAAGCGCGTCCTCCTCACCGGGGACTCCCTCACCGACGCCCGGATCCTTTTCGACAACATGACCAACGAGCCCTACGTCTCCATTGAGTTCGACCGCAAAGGGGCACGTATCTTCGGCAAGATCACCGGCGCCAACATCAACAAGCGACTGGCCATCGTCCTGGACGACACCGTCTACTCTGCCCCGGTTATCAGGGACCGAATTGCCGGCGGACGCGCCCAGATTACCGGCGGGTTCACCATGGAAGAGGCTCGCGTCCTCTCCATCGCCCTGCGCGCAGGCGCCCTCCCCGCCCCCGTCAAGATCCTTGAAGAACGAACCGTCGGTCCCACCCTGGGCGCCGACTCCATCCGCAAGGGGATCTGGTCCATGCTCATCGGGGGCCTGGCCGTCATCGTCTTCATGGTTGTTTATTACAAAGGTTCCGGCCTCATCGCAGACGTGGCCCTGATCCTCAACGTCCTGCTTATTGCAGCGGGGCTGGCCGCCTTTCAGGCGACCCTTACCTTGCCGGGCATCGCGGGCATTATCCTGACCATCGGCATGGCCGTGGACGCCAACGTGCTCATCTTTGAGAGGATACGAGAAGAGCTGAACCTCGGCCAGAGCCCCATGGCTGCCGTGGAGGCGGGCTTCGATAAGGCGACCCTCACCATTCTGGACGCCAACGTCACCACGCTCATCGCCGCCATGGTCCTCTTCCAGTTCGGCTCCGGACCGGTGAAAGGCTTTGCCGTCACCCTCGGCATCGGTATCCTCTCCAGTCTCTTTACGGCCCTTGTGGTATCCAGACTGCTGTTTGATTCCATCTTGCAGAAGGCGAACGTGAAAACCCTGAGCATTTAGCCCTTAGTGAGGAGATATCCCAAATGCAGTTCATCAAAGAGACCAACATCAACTTCACCGGCGTCAAGAAGATCGCGTTCTGCGTCTCCCTGACCCTGATCGCCGTCAGCATCATCTCGCTGTTTATCCACAAAGGGCCGCGCTACGGCGTCGACTTCTCCGGCGGCAGCGCCGTGCAGGTCAAATTCACCGATACTGTGGACATCGCAGCCGTCAAAAAAGGCCTCAAGCCCGCCGGACTCGAAGGCGCTTCGGTTCAGCGTTTCGGCAGCGACAGCGACCATGAGTTCCAGATCCGGACCAAGCAGGCGTTCATGACGGACAGCAGCTTTGCCCCCAAGGTGAAGCAGGCCCTGGGCGAAAGCACCGGCGTGGAAGTCAAGGACCTGAGCCTCGATATGGTGGGCCCCCAGGTCAGCAAGGACCTGCGGCAAAAAGCCCTTCTGGCCATGTTCTACGCCCTTTTGTTCATCATCATCTATATCTCGGGCCGATTTGAACTGAAATGGGGCCTCTCCGGAGCCTTGGCCGCCATCCTGGGCGGCGTGGTCTACGGGGTAACCCAGCTTCAGTCCATCGCCTTTGTCAGCTCGAGCATGCCCTTTCTCATTGTCCTTGCCCTTGTGATCAGCATCATCTTCTGCTGGTACCTGGAGCTGAAGTACGCCATGGGGGCCATCATAGCCCTGGTCCACGACATCACCATCACGGTGGGGATCTTCTCGCTGCTCGACGTCGAGTTCACCCTGCCCATCGTGGCGGCACTCCTGACCATCATCGGCTACTCGCTCAACGACACCATCATCGTCTTTGACCGAATCCGTGAAAACGGGAAGAAGTACACCAAAAAGCCCCTGGACTTCATCATCAACCGCAGCGTCAACGAGACCCTGAGCCGCACCATCCTCACCTCGCTGACCACCCTGGTGGTGGTAGTGGCCCTGTATGTCCTGGGCGGAGGCGTCATCCATGATTTCGCCTTTGCCATGATCATCGGCGTTGTCACGGGAACGTACTCCTCCATCTATGTGGCCAGCCCCATTCTCCTGGCCTGGAAAACAGACGAGAACTGATCACCGACACCTTGCATCTCTTCCGCCGGCTGGGCCACCCAGCCGGCGGCACCTCCCCTTCCCCTGCGGCGCTTTTTGCTTTGCATTCCACGATCCATTCTGGTAGCTTTTTCTGACATATTTTGTCCGCCTGCATCCCTGGGGCACCCCCCGCCAAAGAGATGCAGCAATCCGGCGCCGGGTGCTTTGTCGCACGCCGACCCGCCCCCCCACTTTTATTTGCACAGGAGTTTATACACGGATGATGAAGGCAACGGCCAAGAGACGAGACAGATTCCCCGGAAAATCCGCCGCAGCGGCAGTCATCATTGCCCTTCTTGTCGCCCCAGGGTGCAAAACGGTTCAGCACAGGCGCGACCCCGGAACAGCCACCCTGGCCCGCGAGCTGCAGGAGACCCGCCAGAAGATGAACGAGATGCATCACCGTCTCTCGGTCATGCAGTTCATGGTGGACAGCCACGAACGAGCCCTGGCCGATCTGGAAAGAACGTCGCCCCTGCCCGCAGAGCCCCCCATGGTGCCCATCGCCCCGGCCGAGCCCGCCGTCAAGGCACCTGCCATCACCGATGAGTCCTCCACTCCTGCCATGGTGGCAGCTCCGGTGCCTGCCAAGACTAAAAAGTCCGATAAGGGCAACCTTGCCAGCCGAACCTACACCGACGCCTTTGCCGCCATGAAAGAGGGAAACCATGACAAGGCGCTCCTGCTTTTCCGGGAAGTTGCGGAAAAATGGCCCAATGACAACCTGGCCGACAACGCCATTTACTGGTCCGGTGAAATCCACTATACTGAGAGAAATTATTCGGCCGCCATCAGCTCGTTCCGGACACTCCTGAAAAAATACCCCAAAGGCAGTAAAGTCCCCGATGCCCTGCTCAAAACCGGGTACTCGTTCCTTGCATTAAATGACAAGGAATCCGCAAGAAAATACCTGAAGCGGGTGGTCATGGAGCACCCCTTCACCCCGTCGGGCGCCAAAGCGGAAAAAGCGCTCAATTCCCTGGACGATAACTAAGGGTTCACGCACCAAACACAACGCCCCCTTGTGACCCGGCCCGACGGCGCCGCCCTTTTTGGGTTCAAAGCGCCCGAGCCGGGCCACCGACGCTCCCCCCGGCCCCGTCGCGTCACGCCCTGTTGGTGGCTGAGCCCCAACCACCGAACGATTCGGATCTTATACCGATGAACCTTCTGCCCTGGTTCGCCCTCAAGGAAGTCCCCGGTGTCGGGAACCTGCTGTTCAAACGATTGATTCAGGCCTTTGGAAGCCCCGAAACGGTCTTTGAAGCCGACGCGAAAAGCCTGGTTCGAGTGGATGGTATCTCCCATCGCCTTGCCGAGGCCATCCGCACCCACAGGCTCAGCGACCGTGCCCGTCGCAGCCATGACCGGGCCCGTGACGCAGGAATCACCCTCCTGCCCCTGACCCACGGGGATTATCCGCGACTTTTGGCGACCATTCACGATCCGCCACCCCTGCTCCAGATCTCGGGCCATTTAGACCCCGAGTCGGCCATGGTGGCCCTTGTGGGCTCTCGAAAAGCCACCTCCTACGGCCTCAGCAATGCTTCGGACCTGGCAGGAGAACTCGCCGGTTCCGGGTTCACCGTGGTCAGCGGTCTGGCACGGGGCATCGACACGGCAGCCCACAAAGGCGCCCTTGCAGCACAGGGACACACCGTTGCCGTTCTGGGCTGCGGCCTGGGCAGGATCTACCCTCCGGAAAACAGGCGGCTGGCCGATGCCATTGCCCGCTCCGGTGCCCTGATCTCCGAATTTGATTACGACAGCTCACCCGAGGCCCACCATTTTCCCATGCGCAACCGCATCATCAGCGGCCTCAGCCTGGGAACCGTGGTGGTGGAAGCCTCCCTGAAAAGCGGCTCCCTTATCACCGCCCGCTGCGCTGCCGACCAGAACAGAGAAGTCTTTGCCGTTCCGGGCCACATTCGCGCCCCCCAGAGCGCCGGTACCCACCACCTCATTCGGGAGGGGGCTAAACTGGTGGCGTCGTCGGCAGATATAACGGAAGAATTCGCGGCCCACATCCACGCCGCCGAAAAAACAACGTCAACACACCGTGATCTCAGCCATTCCAAGCCGAATCAAAACCCGAAGAAACCGGACCTGTCGAAATTTTCTCTTGATCATGAGGAGATCTCTGTATTAAAGGTCCTTGACTTGTATCCGTCTCATATTGACGATATTTTACAAAATGTTCCCATGGGGGCGGGTCGCCTCTCCGCCGTGTTGTTGAGCCTCGAATTAAAAGGCGTGGTGGTACGATCCCCCGGAAAACTCTTTTCGCTGAAAGAGGAGAAATCGTGAGCAAACCCCTGGTTATCGTGGAGTCCCCCACCAAGGTGCGGACCCTCAAAAAATATATTGGAAAAACCTACAATGTTGCGGCCACCTCAGGTCACATCAAAGACCTGCCCCCCCGGGAGATGGGCATTGACATTGAAAAGGGGTTTAAGGCCAAGTATCTCCAGATCAAAGGCAAGTCCAAGGTCATCAAGGAACTCAAGGCCGCTGCGGAAAATGCCACCGAGATCTATCTCGCCCCTGACCCCGACCGCGAAGGAGAGGCCATTGCCTTCCACACGGCCGACATCCTCAAGGGAAAGGATCGCACCTTTAAAAGGGTCCTCTTTCACGAGCTGACCAAGCGCGGCATCGAAGAGGCCTTAAATAACCCCACAGAGCTCAACTACAACCGCTACGACGCCCAGCAGGCCCGGCGTATCCTCGACCGGCTCGTGGGGTACCAGGTCTCCCCCCTGCTCTGGAAAAAGGTCCAGGGCGGGCTCAGCGCAGGGCGCGTCCAGTCCGTTGCCGTTCGCATCATCTGCGAACGCGAGCATGCCATCCACCGGTTTGAGCCCGAAGAGTACTGGAGCATTGCCGCCGAACTCAAAGGCCAGGCCGACAGCTCCTTCGTGGCCAAGCTGACCAAGGTGGACGGCAAAAAAGCCGAAATCAAAAACGGCGATGCCGCCCACGCCATGGTGGACGAACTGCGGGACAATCCCTACAAGGTAGAGAAAATCACCCGCCGCACCAAAAAGCGGAATCCCCTGCCCCCCTTCACCACCAGTAAACTCCAGCAGGAGGCCATCAACCGCCTCCGCTTCTCTGCGCGTAAAACCATGAGCGTGGCCCAGCAGCTCTACGAAGGGGTGGAACTCGGCCCGGGCGAACCCGTCGGCCTCATCACCTACATGCGTACCGACTCCACGCGTATCGCCAACGAGGCGGCCGTGGAAGCCGGAGAGTTCATCCGGGGGAAATTCGGCAACGATTACGCCATCGACGCCCCCCGCTTCTTCAAGAACAAGAACAAAGCCCAGGACGCCCACGAGGCCATCCGCCCCACCAGCGTCTTTAACACCCCGGAAAAGGTCGCAGCCTACCTGGACGAGGATCAGCGCCTTCTTTACACCCTCATCTGGAAACGCTTCATCGCTTCCCAGATGCAGCAGGCCCTCATCGACCAGGTCAGCGTGGGCATTGCCTCGGGCCGATTCACCCTGTCCGTCTCCGGCTCCACGGTCCGGTTCCCCGGCTTCATGACCCTCTACACCTACGATGAAGGCAAAAAAGAGGACGACAAGAAGCAGCACCTGCCCGAACTGGCCGAAGGCGAGGCCCTTTCGCTGCTCAACCTGGACCCCAAGCAGCACTTCACCTCCCCGCCCCCCCGTTTCTCCGAAGCCTCCCTTGTAAAGGAGCTGGAAGAGAACGGCATCGGGCGTCCGAGTACCTACGCCACCATCCTCTCCACCATCAGAAACAAAGGGTACGTGGAGCTGGTGAACCGCTACTTCCGCCCCAGCGAACTCGGGTTCATCGTCAACGACCTGCTGGTGGCAAACTTCCCGGACGTCTTCAACGTGGAGTTTACGGCCAGCTTCGAAAACAATCTGGACAAGGTGGAAGCCTCGGAGATCGACTACCTCACCCTCTTAGGTGAATTTTACTCCTCCTTCGACAAGGAGCTGGAAGAGGCCACCGCCAACATGATCAGCATCAAGGGCGTGGGCATCGAGACCGAGCTCACCTGCCCCAAGTGCAACAAAGAGAAGCTTCACCTCAAGATCGGCCGAAACGGCACCTTCATCGCCTGCAACGGGTATCCCGAGTGCGACTACTCCCGAAACTACGAGCGGGACGACAAGGGCGTCATCCACCCCATCGAGCCCTCCTTTGAACTGGCCGAAGGGAAGGTCTGCGACAAGTGCGGCAAGCCCATGCTCCTCAAGCAGGGCCGCTACGGCGAGTTCCTGGCATGCAGCGGCTACCCCGACTGCAAGAACACCATGGGAGTCAACGGCGACGGCGGCTCCGGCTCCGGTGCAGACACCGGAGTCCCCTGCCCTGAAAAGGGATGCGACGGCACAATCGTGGAGAAGCGCTCCAAGCGGGGCAAGGTGTTTTACGGGTGCAACAAGTACCCGGACTGCAGCTTTGCCATCTGGGACAAGCCCATTCCCCGCCCCTGTGACCTCTGCGGAGCCCCTTACCTGGTGGAAAAAACCACCAAGCGCGACGGCACCTTCCTGAAGTGCCTCACCGAGGGCTGCGGCTTCAAGGAGCCCGTGGAAAAGAAAGAGGAAGCCTGATTCCCCGGCATGGCCCGGAAATAAAAAAGGGCCCATCCAGAAGGATGGGCCCTTTTTTCGTTCCGTGACACAGCGCCATGGGCGCCGATGCTTATTTTTTCACACGCTCAGAGTACTCTCCGGTACGGGTATCGATGCGGATAACCTCGCCTTCGTTCACAAAGGGGGGCACCTGAATCTCATAACCGGTCTCCACGGTGGCAGGCTTGTAGTTGTTGGTGGCGGTATCGCCCTTGACCCAGGGATCGCACTTGGTGATCAGCAGCTCCACAAAGTTGGGAAGGGTCACGCCGATGGCGCGCCCGTCAAACATGAGTACGGAGCACTTGGTGTTCTCCTTGAGCAGGGGAATGACGTCTGCGACCTGGTCTGCGGAGAGAAACTCCTGCTCGTAGTTCTGGGTGTCCATGAAGCTGTAGGCATCCCCATCAAAATAGAGATACTCCATCTCACGCTCTTCCAGGCTTGCTTTGGTAAATTTTTCACCGGAGCGGTAGGTCCTGTCAAACTGAGTGCCGTTGATCATGTTCTTGAGTTTGCACTTGTAAAGCGCCTGGCCCTTACCGGGCTTTACGAACTCAAACTGAACAATCACATAGGGTTCACCGTCAATCTCAAGTTTGAGGCCTTTTCGCAGTTCGCCACATTCAATCATCGTCTGCCTGTCCTTGTCTTTTTTTCATGGCCCGCATCGTCCGGGCCCGTTGATATCATCTGTTCTGATGGATCACAGGAGAGAATCGCCGCGTCTCGCGCACAGTGGGGCCGTCCCGACGACGTGACAACGGCCCGTCACCCTTCAGGTGCAGGGGCTAAGCAACCACGCATTCGGCCCGATCTCTTCCATGTCCCTTTTACCGACTGCAACGCCCCCTGGCTTGAAACACAGACGGCTCACCGTTTTTTTACCACATGAAGCCCCCCTTGGCAACGCCGGGCCCCTGAGGACGGGGGATGATCCCCTTTCCATTTTTTCCCTGATATGGTAAATGCACGGATTAAAGTGAAGACCATCGGTTTCACAAAAAAAGGCACCACGTCCGATGTCCCTGTAAACCCTACAAAAAAGCATCCGACAACTGCGGTGCCGCCCCTGGAAGAAAGGCAACATCGCACTTTATCTGCAAAGCGACCAAACATAAAAGGAATATCATGATATTAATCATCGATTTCGGCTCACAATTCAACCAGCTCATCGCACGCCGCGTCCGTGAGTTCAACGTGTACTGCCAGGTGGACGCCCCGACCGTCGCCACCCTGGATTACATCAAGGAACTCAAGCCCGAGGGCATCATCCTTTCCGGTGGTCCCTGCAGCATCTACGATGAAAACAGCCCCCAGGTAGACAGCGCCATCTTCGACCTGGGCATCCCGGTCCTGGGCATCTGCTACGGGATGCAGTTCATGGTCAGCACCCTGGGCGGCGAGGTCAAGCGCTCCGACAAGCGCGAGTACGGTTTTGCCGAGCTCTCCATCAAAGAGCCCTGCCGCATCTTCGAGGGGATCGAGTCCCCGACCCAGTGCTGGATGAGCCACGGAGACTCCATCACCCAGCTTCCCGAAGGTTTTGTGCCCACCGGCACCACCGACAACACCCCCTTTGCAGCGGCAGCCGACCCGGCCCGTAAATTCTACGGCCTGCAGTTCCACCCCGAAGTGGAGCACTCCCTCAAGGGCCGCGAGATGCTCTCCAACTTCCTCTTCGACGTCTGCAAGTGCGAGCGCACCTGGACCATGGAGAACGTTGTCAAATCCTCCGTGGAAGAGATCAAGGCCACCGTGGGCGACAAAAAGGTGATCCTGGGCCTCTCCGGCGGCGTGGACTCCACCGTTGCTGCCGTGCTGATCCACAAGGCCATCGGCAGGAACCTCACCTGCATCTTCGTGGACAACGGCCTCATGCGCCTCAACGAGCGTGAAAAGCTGGAAGAGTCCCTCACCGACAAGCTGGACCTGAACATCAAGTTCGTGGATGCCTCCGAGCGGTTCCTCACCGCCCTGGACGGCGTCTCCGACCCTGAGCAGAAGCGAAAGCTCATCGGCAACATCTTCATTGACGTCTTTGAAGACGAAGCCTCCAAGGTGGAAGGGGCCGAGTTCCTCGGCCAGGGCACCCTCTACCCGGATGTCATCGAGTCCCAGTCCGTGTTCGGCGGCGCCTCGGATGTCATCAAGTCCCACCACAACGTGGGCGGCCTCCCCGAGGACATGAAGCTCAAGCTCGTGGAGCCCCTGAAGTACCTCTTCAAGGACGAAGTCCGCGCCCTGGGCGAAGAGATGGGCATCCCCGACGACCTGGTCTGGCGCCAGCCCTTCCCCGGCCCCGGCCTGGGTATCCGCGTCCTGGGCGAGATCACCAAGAGACGCCTCGACATCCTGCGGGAAGCCGACGCCATCATCGTGGAAGAGATCAAAAAGGCCGGATTCTACAAGAAGGTCTGGCAGTCCTTTGCCGTTCTGCTCCCCATCAAGAGCGTGGGCGTCATGGGCGACCAGCGAACCTACGACTACACCGTGGCCATGCGTGCCGTCACCAGCAAGGACGCCATGACCGCCGACTGGGCACGCCTCCCCCACGACCTCTTGGCCCGCATCTCCAACCGGGTGATCAACGAAGTCAACGGGGTCAACCGCATGGTGTACGACATCACCTCCAAACCCCCAGGAACCATTGAATGGGAATAGGCCCGTATGGACAAGAAAAACGACGAACGGTTCGTGTTCGGGTCCGACAACAGGGATGAGCCGGTGAACTTCGGAGAACCCGAACGTTCCCGGCTGGACAGCCTCAACCTCAAGGTGACGCTCATCGCCGTCATCATGCCCTGCCTCATCGGCATCGTGATGATCTTCGGCTATGTGGACATGAACCGGAGGATGGCGGCGTTCAAAGACACCGGCTCCAAGGAGGTGCGCAGCGCCTCCAAGGACATGGAGCGCATGGTCTCCTCCCTCCAGGTCAAAAACGCCCGGCTTGAAAAACTCCTGGGCGAAGAACTGGGGGGCATCAAGACCCGGATCAGAACCCTGGAGAAAAAGGTCGGAAAAGCCCAGAAGGATGTTGACTTCATCGTGGCCACCCGGCTCACCAAGAAGCAGACCGAGACCCGCTTGGGCGCCCTTACCGGCCGACTGGATAAAAACGACAAGGCCCTGGCCCTGGCCCAGTCCGATGTGGACGAAGCCATCGACCGCACCCGGAAGCTGGAGAAGAAAAGCGCGGCCGACGCCAAAGGAATCACACGGCTCAAAGCCGACCTTGCCGCTGCCCGCAAAGAGCTCACCCAGCTCTCCGGCTCCTTGCCCTCCCTGGCGGAACTCGACAAGCGCCTGAAGAAGGAGCGCATCCTCCTTCAGGTCCGCATTGACGAGGTACGCACCGCCCTCGGTGCCCGCATGGACGCCCTTGAAAGGGAGAGCCACGCCACTCCGGAACCGGCAGCGCCGGTAGCTCCTCCTGCGGAGACACCCCCGCCCGCCTCACCGGCAGGCACCATCAGCGAGCAGGAGATCGGCGGCTGACCCGTCGTTTCCCGCCAGCCATACACCAACCCAAGGGGCCATGCCGCGGCATGGCCCCTTTTGCTTACAGGAGCCCATGACCTCCAGCGCCGAAGACATCGAACGGCTCTTTTCCGCATCGCGGGGTTACAACGCCCTGTTTCTCGCCGCCGGTGCCCTGGAAAATGCCTGCGAGGAAAGCCCGGAGAACCTGACGGAAGAAGGGGCCCGAATGCTCCTCGCCTGCCTGGCAGACCCCCGGTTCGAGAACCGGCGCACCGCCTACTTCTTCTACGAACGCCTGGCTCGTGTCCTCACAGACACCGCGTGGAAACTGGGCCCGGACCACCCCGTTGCCCGGCTGGCCCTGCATGGTGTCAGCACCCTGTGCGGTGAGGCATCGGGCCCCCGGCAGATGGCCGTCTGCACGGCCTGCCGCTGCCTTGCCCCCCGGGAGGCTGCCCTTCCTCCTGCCGGGCCATGCCCCGCCCCGGACCTTCGGTCCCTGGCCGAGGTGCTCAAAGGGGCGGGATTTCCCCCGAACACCGCGGCCCACCCTGCGGGGCGCAGCCTTCTCTTCCATCATCGCTCCCAGACCCTGGTCATCAAATGCGCCCGTCCCGGTGAAGACCCGGCAGGTCTGTCCGCCGAATGGTACTGGATGCGCGCCCTGGCCTCCATACTCCCCGCAGGATCCCACGTCCCCACCCCGGTGGGTCCTGCCCTCATGCGCATGACGGGGCTTCCCCCGGAAGCGGCATCGGATACGGCCATGGCCTTTCTCACCACACCGGCCTACTTCACCTACCCCAACGAGCCCACGGCCCCCATGGAGACGGAGCAAGCCACGGAGGTCCTTAAAGCAGCGGCGTTTCTCTTCGGGCACCTTGCCGCCCGGGGCATTCTCCACACCGCACCGGTCCCCCTCTTCCACAACCGCGTCCAGACCGATCGCAGGGACGACGAGGGAATCTACCTGTGGCAGAAGGGAGGACGGCTGGACCGCTGGCTCGCCTCCTGCCGGTTTCCCAACTTCGGCCTGTCCGGACTCAGGGATTTTGAGCACATGGAAACCGTGCCGGAGCTCTCCTTAAGCGACACCTACCGCACCATGGGGGACCAGATCCTGAGCCTCCTCCTGGTGGCGGGGAGCCATTTCCGAAGCAGGGAGGGCGAAGCAGGCCCCTCCCCTTCCCCCGGCCGCACCGATCACCGGTCTCTCTTTTCCCAGGACAAACTCACCGCCATGCTGGCGGCCATTGCAACAGGGTACTACAGGGGATATACGGGAAAGGATCAGGGTCACTTCTGTTCAACGGATGTCAAGGCCCTGGCCCGGCGAATGACAGACGAAATGGGGGAGGATCGCCACATGGAAGAGATCCTGCGGGCACGGGACCAGCAGACCATGACGGAGGAAGCTTTCAGGGATTTCTTGATGGAACGGGGCTACAGCGAGGAGGAGGCGCAATGCGTGCAAAAGGGGGTGGCCGACATGGTCCTTTTCACCGGCCCCCACCTGGGCCGATTCAACGGAAAAATATCCTGTCCTGAATTAATTGAGTTTACGGCCACCCTCGCATCCATTACAATAACCGACGGGTTTCTGGCAAAGGCACCATAAATAACCCGTCCCCAGGGTCTACAGAAACAAGGAGAGCCGGTTTTGCTCATCTACGATGATATCTATCGATGGAACGGCCCCCAAGGGGGATGCAGGGAGTGTGCGGGGCAGGACGGCCAAAGTTCCCCCTGCCTTATCACGTGCCGACTGCGCATCATCGACCTGGCCGCGGACACGCCCTATGCCATGCCCCTGAAGCGCCATGTGGTGCTTGCAGAAGACATCTCCGAGGGCCCGCGGCGCCGTATCTGCGCAGAAAGCCTGGGGCGTCACATTTTCCGCACCTTTGATCTGTGCATCCGGCGCACCCTGTGGATCGAGTGCGACCCCTTCCTCAAAGAGGCCTTCCACGCGGCCCATTTCACCCCCGCATACCACGACGGTGATGAGACCATCTACACCATCACCTGGCGTCCCCTTCTCCATGCCGAAAAAAACACGCTGAAATCCCACCTCGACACGTTCACAAGGCCCACCGACCCTGCAGGCAGCCCTACATAGCGGCCAGCTGACGGATGCCGTCGGCGATGAACTGAATGGCCAGGGCAGCCAGAAGCACGCCGAAAAGACGCTTGATAATGTCGTCGCCGGTCCCTCCGATGCACCGCATCACAGTACCTGCAAAGAGAAACGATACAAGGGTAATGGTGTTGATGATAAGGGCGGCTCCCACCACGGCGACCATCTCGGCGGTGCCTGTGGCGCCGGAAAAGAGCAGAATGGTAAGGGTCAGACACCCGGGGCCGGACAAAAGCGGGATGGACATGGGGTACACGCTGATGTCCGTCAGCCCCTGGATGCTCCCACTCTGCTGGTGAGAATCGGAGCCGGTGATCATGTGAAACGCCGTGTAAAACAAAAGGAGCCCCCCGGCAACGCGCAAGGACTCAATGCTGATACCCAGGCGGGTCAGGAGGACCTCCCCGAAAAAGCCAAAGGCCAGGATGATGCACGTGGAGACCGCAATGGACTTCACGGCCATGGTGCGGCTGTAGGAGCGGCCTTTCCCGTCGGTGAGGGCATAGAAAATAATGGCGGCCCCCAGGGGGTCGATGATGACAAAATACGATGTCAGGGCATGGAGAAACGTTTCAACGGGCATGGTTCGATTCCAGAAAAACGCATGATAAGGTGATAAAAGGCGACTTGCCGCAACAAGCCCCCACCCTGGCCGGAAAGGGTCCGGGGCAGGCTGTTGTGTCAACCGCCGTTGTTTTTTAAGGAATGCTTCAAAGAGGCAACCCCTGTTTTCTAACCCACCTGAAGAACAAAAGAAAGGAGTTTCCATACCGAGCTCGAAACCCAGCCGTCCGTTCCCGCGTCACCCGCCCGGCAACCCCTTGTATCTCTGGATGTTTCAGTAAGCCGCGTGGACGTTCGCCCCGTCGCGCCCCCGATTTTCCGGCCCCCTTTTGAAATAGGGTTGACATGACTTCTTTCCACGACTAAAAACGTAACGTCATCTATTTTTTAGGATACGTTCGCACTCTCGGGTTGCCCGCATGACGGTCCCGGCTCTGTTGACCCGTTTGTTGCCCGCCGACGGCACCATGGCTATGCATGGTTGCCGTTTTTCTGCTGTGGAAGGGATCGGTTACCGTTATTGTTGTAAGGAGTTGGTGGTTTCGCTATGTTTCAGAAAGCTATCGTCAGAAAACCCTGTAAAAATTTCGCCAAAGGCATCACCACGCAGACCCTGGGTGCCCCGAATTATGATACAATGCTTGCTCAGCACGCAGCCTATGTTCAGGCCCTGAAGGACCTGGGCCTTGCGGTGGAGGAGCTTGAGGCGGAAGAGGCCTACCCGGATGCCCACTTTGTGGAGGACACCGCCGTGGTTTTTCCCGAAGCAGCCGTCATCACCAACCCCGGAGCCGATGCGCGAAAAGGCGAAGAGGTCACCATCGAAAAGGCCCTGGCCGCCCACCGCACCCTTGAAAAGATCTCGGCCCCGGGCACCGTGGATGGCGGCGATATCCTCATGGTGGATCGCCATTTCTTCATCGGCGTCTCCGATCGAACCAATGAGGAGGGTGCCTCCCAGCTGGGCGACATCGTCAGCCGACACGGCTACACATGGACCCCCGTCCCCGTGGCCGCCGGGCTCCACTTCAAGTCCAGCGTCAACTACGTGGGAAAAAACACCCTGCTGGTCACCGAAGCCTTCAAGGACCGCAGCGAGCTCAAGGACTACACCCTCATCGTACTGGACCCGGAAGAAGAGTACGCAGGCAACACCCTTCTTATCAACGACACACTGATCATGCCCAAAGGCTTCCCCAAAACACGGGCAAAGCTCGAGGCGCTGGCGCTTCCCATTGTGGAGCTGGACACCAGCGAAACGCGGAAAATGGACGGCGGGCTGACCTGTCTGTCCCTTCGTTTTTAATGTTACCAGTCTTTTTTTGACGAGGAGGTCCCATGGACATCATCAAAAACCGATACAAAAGGGAAGCGGTGGAGGTGCACTGCCCGCAGTGCAAACGCAGCCAGATCATCTACCTTCCCGATGAAAAAATGCCGGACTGCCCCGTCTGTCGAAAAAAAATGATCATCAAAGAGGTCCTTACGGAAGGCAAGTATTGATCCAAAGGCCGTGCCTTGCACCCGCCTGACCGTAAGGGTTATGTGTTAACGGAGAGAACGAACTGGAGGATTATTCACCGATGAAGCTCAAACAGATGCTGATTGCGTCCCTGTGCCTGCTGGCATTTGCCGCCCAGGGATTCGCAGACGACATTGAACTGGCCAAGAAATCCACTCTGAACAAGATCCTGGAACGCAAAGAACTCCGCATCGGCCTTGACCCCGGCTACCAGCCCTTTGAGATGACCGACAAAAAGGGAAACATCGTCGGCTTCGACATTGACATCGCCAAGCTCCTGGCCAAGTCCCTGGGCGTCAAGCTCACCATCGTCAACACCGATTTCGACGGGATCATCCCCGCCCTGCTCACCGACAAGTTCGATGTCATCCTCAGCGGCATGACCATCACCCAGAGCCGCAACACCCAGATCAACTTCCCCGAGCCCTACATCGTGGTGGGTCAGGCCATTATCCTGAACAAGCGCCTCAAGGACAAGGTCCACTCCTATAAGGACCTGAACGATCCCAAGTACACCGTTGCCTCGCGCATCGGCACCACCGGCGAGATGGCCACCAAGCGCATGATCCCCAAGGCCAAATACAAGTCCTTTGACAAGGAAGCCGACGGCGCCATGGACGTGGTCAACGGCCAGTCCGACGCCTTTGTCTACGATCTGCCCTTTGGCGTCGTGTTCATGGCCCAGCACGGAGAAGGCAAAGCGATCCTCCTGGACGAGCCCTTCACCTACGAGCCCCTGGGCATGGGCATCCGCAAAGGCGACCCCGATTTCCTCAACTTTTTGAACAACTTCGTTCGCCAGATCAAGGCAGACGGCACCTACGACCGTCTCCACCACAAGTGGATCACGAGCACCAAGTGGTTTAAAAATATGTAATCGGACCCCGACGGTTTTCCGCACACAGTCACCCCGGCAGCCTTGAGCTTCCGGGGTGATTTGTTGCGTGGCCGTCTTGTGTTTCCACCGATTCACCCTCTTTAAGATCCGAACCGACGCCCTTCGGCAACCGGTTCGGGCACGACCCCTCCCGCAGCCTTCAGGCAAACCGACACATGCCGGCCGCGGACAAAGGAGCAGGACATGTCACTTTACCCGGGTCTGGATGCGCCGCGACCCAAGGCGTACAAAACCCTCTGGACAAGCATCTTTTTCGTCGCCCTCATCCTCGGCATGGCCGGCCTGTATGTGGCCACCAAGTCGGTGGACTACGTGTGGCGCTGGTACCAGGTGCCGGACTATTTTGTGTATCAGGAAGAGGTGGAGACCTTAAGCGAAATCGACGGCCTCGTGGCCCAGATCGAGACCGAGGGCAAGACCACCCGCGTCACGGTGAGAGGTGTCGGCGAGGCCGAGACCTACACCCTTCCCACCAGCAGCCTCCTTGCGACGGAAGGCGACTACATCTACGCCGGCGACCCCCTGGGCATGGAAAAAAAGTGGCAGACGGGCCTTCTCCTCTACGGGCTCTGGATCACCCTCAAGGCGAGCTTCTACGCCATCATCCTGGCCATGGTCATCGGCATTGTCACCGGCCTGATGCGCATCTCGGACAACCCGGCCCTCAAATGGTCCGCCATCACTTATATTGAACTGGTTCGAGGCTCCCCCTTGCTGGTTCAGCTGATGATCTGGTATTTTGTCATCGGCACCCTGGTCAACCGAATCCTCATGGACCTGGGCATAGCCAAGATCCCCACCCTCTGGTTCGGGATCCTGTCCCTGGCCATCTTCACCGGCGCCTACACCGCAGAGATCGTCCGTGCGGGGATTCAGTCCGTGCAGGTGGGCCAGATGGAGGCGGCCCGGTCCCTCGGCATGAGCTACGCCGAGGCCATGCGCAAGGTGATCATGCCCCAGGCCATCAACCGGATTTTACCGGCCCTGGCCGGGCAGTTCATCAGCCTCATCAAAGACTCCTCTCTGCTGGGGGTCATTTCCGTCCGTGAGCTGACCAAAATCACCCGTGAGGTGGTCACCTCGTCTCTGCAACCCTTTGAACTCTGGATCGTCTGTGCGGCCCTTTACCTGGTCCTCACCTTCGGTTTCTCCCTGCTTGTCCAGAAACTTGAAAAAAGAGCGGTGTAATCATGATACGTGCACAACATGTGAATAAATATTTTTATGCGCCCCACAAAATCCACGCCCTGAAGGACGCCTCCCTTGAGGTGGCCCCCGGAGAAGTGGTGGTCATCATCGGCCCGTCGGGCTCCGGGAAGAGCACCTTCCTCCGGTGCCTGAACCGACTGGAGTATGCCGACAGCGGCTCCATCACCATCGACGGCGACGACGTCCTCGACCCCAAGGCCAACATCAACGCCATCCGGGCCGAAGCGGGCATGGTGTTCCAGTCCTTCAACCTGTTTCCCCACAAAACCGTGCTGGAAAACCTCACCATGGCCCAGATGAGCGTCAGAAAGCGCTCCAAGGCCGAGGCCGAAGAAAAGGGGATGATGCTCCTTAAAAAAGTGGGCATCGAGGAAAAATCCCAGGTCTACCCCAACCAGCTCTCCGGCGGCCAGCAGCAGCGCGTGGCCATTGCCCGATCCCTGGCCATGGACCCCAAGGTCATCCTCTTTGACGAACCCACCAGCGCCCTGGACCCGGAGATGGTTGGCGAGGTACTGGACGTCATGAAAGGCCTTGCCAAGGAAGGCATGACCATGGTGGTGGTTACCCATGAAATGGGCTTTGCCCGGGAGGTGGCCGACCGGGTCATCTTTATGGACGGCGGATGCGTCATCGAAGAGGGCACCCCCGAGGAGTTCTTCTCCAACCCCAAAAGCGAGCGCACACAGACCTTTCTCAACCAGATCCTTTAGCCCGGATTTTCATGTGTGTCTGTGAGCCCGGTGCATTCCGGATAAGCGCACCCGGCCCATAAAATATCCGGTTTAGCGCATCGCGGTTTTCGAGCCCCCGATACCCAAAAAGCGGCCCACCCTCCACAGGGTGGCCGCTTTTTTTATGCCCGCACACCGGCACCGCGTATTTTAGATTGTGCCGCGTCCCCATATTGCCCTACTATAAAGCATGCCATTGGCCCGGATATTCTAAAAAAATCCCGCCTGACCTCCGATGCCACCGGAGGCCAAGCGTCAGCGACACAGGCTGCCGCCCCGCGCAGCCCGACGCCATGACAACCCAACCAAAGAATCAAACCATGAGCCTCTTTATCCTTTTTCTTATCGTCTCCATCTCCGTGTTCATCTGGTTCGGAGGGATCCGATTCTTCAACCAGCTCCCCCTGCCGGTATTCATCCGCTTTCTTCTCTGGCTGAGCCTTTTCTACGCCCTCTTCTTTTCCCCCCTGCTTTTTTACCTGCGAACCTTGGGGCAGAAAGGCCCCTTGTTCGACGCCATGGCCTGGGTGGGCTATCTCCTCATGGGCACCTACTCCATCCTGATCTGCGGAGTGATGGCTCGGGACCTGGTGGGTGCCTTTGTCTCCCTTCTTCCCTTTGGCTCCACAAAAGGCCACGCGGCCATGGCCCTGCCCTTTGCCCCTGACCGCCGGGGCTTTCTCATTAACGGCATCAACCTGGCCATCGCAGGAAGCACCGCAACCCTTGCCGGCCTGGCCCTTAAAGGAGGGCTCAAAGCCCCGGAGGTGGTCACCGTCACCCACCCTGCGGTGCAGCCCGGTCTCAAGGGACTTCGCATCGTCCAGATCAGCGACCTCCACGTCAGCCACACCATCCGCCGCAGCATGGTGGAACGGGTGGTCAGCCAGATCTCTGCCCTGTCACCGGATATGGTGGTCTTCACAGGGGATCTCGTGGACGGGTCCGTAGCCATGCTCAGGGATGATGTCGCCCCCCTGGCGGACCTTGCCCCTCCCATGGGTAAATACTTCATCACCGGCAACCATGAGTACTACTCCGGGGTGCGCCCCTGGCTCGACGAAGTCGCACGGCTGGGTTTCACCACGCTCCTCAACAGCCACCTGACCCTGGACTACAAGGGTACTCCCCTGGTCCTTGCGGGGGTTACGGACTACCACGCAGGCCGCCTGGTGCCCGAACACGCCTCCAGCCCGAAGGAGGCTCTGTCCGGTGCCCCCGACGAGGCCTACCGGATCCTTTTGGCTCATCAGCCCCTCTCCTTCACCGAGGCCAAGGCCCAGAACTGCCACCTCACCCTCAGCGGCCACACCCATGGCGGGCAGTACCTGCCCTACACCTGGGTGATCCACACGGTCCAGCCGTGGGTGGCAGGACTCTACGAAGAAGACGGCCACCGCCTCTACATCAATCGCGGCACGGGCTTCTGGGGCCCCCCTTTTCGCCTCGGCTCCCCGTCCGAAATCACCCTCCACCTCTTTTCGTAATCCCCTGTGTTCCAGATAGTGAACGCCCCCATATTCGCCATAGGGGAAAGATAGTCCCGGGTGTGGTATAGTGAACAAAACCAGAGCGGTACCACCACCCCCATCACCGGACCGATCTTCCCCCACATGCGGTTACGCCCCCTCGAAGCCCCCACCATTGGCGTCATTCCCCTTCTGTCACCCCCATGCCTTAAAAAAAAGCCCCATTTTCTCCCCCTTGGTACGGAACGTGAAATACCTGTAAGCAACACCTCAGGTCACAAAGCCAGCATTCAGCCGATGCCCCTTTCACCTCTTCTCCGCGTGCAGTGACGGCCTGACACACCAAACCATGCAACAGCCTGACCAAGGCACGGGAGAAGCCCCATGAAAAAACCTCCGTTAACCATTCTGGCCCTTATTGCCGTCGGTGCTCTTCTTGTTGCCGGCAACGTCCAGGCAGACCCCCAACGCCTCTCCGAGGGATCCATGGCTGACATCTCCGGCGCAAGGGGCATCCACTCCGAGCATGCCCTCGCTCACCTTGCCGAACGCAACACCGAGGTCAACCGGGAGATCCTGAGGCGTAACAACACCACCGAATACCCGGTGGAAAACTCCCACGAACGCCTCACCGAGTTCGCCAACTTCGAGGCAGGAAAGGCATCCGGCCAGACCATCAGCCAGCTTTTCGATGAGGCCACGCCCGGGCGGCTTCCCCAGTTTTTCATCGACGAAGCCCTGAAAATCACCAACCCCTGAGCCTTCCCGACTCCCAACGTACGGCAAGCATCCCGCCAGCCGGGTTCCAACGGGCCCGTGCCGCTCACCACCCCAACCGCAGCGGCACCCCGAGGGCCCGGAACACTACCGGTACGGGTTTAATCCGGCGGGCCCCCGAGTCAACGGGGCCCCCCGGATCGGCCCGCCATGGAGAAAAAAATGACACCTGCAATAAAAAAATTAGCTTATACGTTACTGATGATTGGCAGTCTGTTGTTTACCTCCCCTTATGCCCTTGCAGAGCTCAAAGGCATGACAGACCGGGAGATGATGGCAATAACCGCCCAGAGCGGTATTGCCACCCTTCAGGGAGAAAGGGCAACGGAAGAGCAACGCCGCGAAGAGAAGAACCGGCAGGACGCCATCCAGGTCCTTTCGACCCTCAATGCCATGGTGCCCTCCGATGTGCTCAGGGAGATCCGGGACATGAACCACACGGTGCAGCAGCCCCACCTTATCCACCGTGAATTCCAGACGGTCAGCCAGGACCTTCTCATGATGCCTGCGGCAGCGGCCACAGTCATCACCATCCCGGCCGGCATCGCAACCGGCGGCTTCTTTTTCTGATCCCCCATAAACCAAAAACGGCCGACGTCATCAGACGTCGGCCGTTTTTTTGTTTTTAACGAAATCACATGTCAGGGCATGGCTCAGGAAGCGCGTCGCCCCTGGGGTCGGCGACCGCCGCCACGGTTGGTCCGACGCGCGCCGCGCCAGGCCGAGTCCCCTCCACCCTGCATCTCCACGAACAGGCGCTGCCCGTCCAGGGTCGCCCCTTTCATGGCATGGAACACGTGACGGGCCAGCCCGCCTTCCACCTCAAAATAAGAGGCGTCCTTGCCGATGTCGATGCGTCCGATCTGGCGGGATGAAATACCGGCACGTTCGCACACCAGGCGAATGACCGCGCCCTGGTTGATACGGTTGTTGGCCCCTTTGTTGAAGGTAATGCGCTGCATGCCTGAAGAGCGGGAGTCGCCGTAGGATCGGTTCCCACGGTCCTGACGGGGACGACGGGGCTGCGCACCGCGGTCGTTGATGTCCTCCGCCCCTTTGTAGGCTGCGGCCACGCTGTTGAACCGCTCGGCCACGATCTGATTGATCAGCTCTTCTTTGCTCAACCCCTCAAGGGATTCGTAAACAGAAGGCAGGTACTCGCCCACGGCGTCGTAATCCACCTCAACAGCCTTGAGCTTCTCCACCATATCGGCCAGCTTGAGCTTGCAGATGGCCTCCCCTTCGGGCACCTTGCACGCCTTGAAGCGAATCCCGCACCGTGCGGCCACAAGGCCGAGTTTGCGGTGATCGCGCCAGCTCATGATCACAAGGGACTTTCCGGAACGACCCGCACGGGCCGTTCGCCCGCTGCGGTGAGTATAGGCCGCCACCTCATCGGGGAGGCCGAAGTGGATCACGTGGGAGATCCCTTCCACATCGATCCCGCGGGCGGCAACGTCTGTTGCCACGAGGAGCTTGAGGCGACGGTTCCTGAAACGCTGCATCACCACATCGCGCTGCTGCTGGGAGAGGTCCCCGTGGAGAGCGTCGGCATCGTAGCCGGCCTCAAGAAGGGATTCTGCCACCTGCCGGGTTTCATGGCGGGTGCGGCAGAAGACCACCCCGTAAATATCCGGGTAGCCATCAATGATGCGCTTCAGGGCCACGAGCTGTGCGCCGGGACGAACCACGTAGTTTTCGTGGTCGATGCGTGCCGAGGCGCTGTTTTTCTTGCCCACGGTCACCTCCACCGGATCGGTCATGAAGCCACGGGCAATGGCCGCGACCCCCTTGGGCATGGTGGCGGAAAAAAGCCAGGTTGCCGAAGAGTCCGGGGTCTCCTTGAGGATGTCGTCGATGGCCTCTTTAAAGCCCATGTTGAGCATCTCGTCTGCTTCGTCCAGAACCACATTGGTCACATTGGAGAGATCCACCACGCCGCGTCCCATGAGGTCCAGAAGACGACCCGGGGTAGCCACAACGATCTGGGATCCGCGTTTGACCTGACGGATCTGAAGGGCAATGGAGGACCCGCCGTAGATGGAGGCGATCTGGAGTGAGGGGATGTTCGTTGCAAAGGCAAGAAAATCCCGGGAAATCTGGATGCAGAGTTCACGGGTGGGACAAAGCACAACGGCCTGGATACGGCGGTTGTCCGTCTGGATACGGTTGATCAGGGGAAGGCCGAAGGCCGCGGTCTTGCCGGTTCCTGTCTGGGCAAGGGCCACAAGGTCCCCTGTGTTCTCTCGCAGGGTGTCCAGGGCTTTTTCCTGAATGGGGGTGGGCTCGGTGAACCCAAGGGCGGCTACGGCGTCAACCAGTTCCTGACGCAATCCAAACTCATCAAAACAAAGGGACATAATATTCGCTTGCTCTCTTTCATCACGCACGGGCGTGGTGGTGGTTGTTGTCGCAAACCGTCACCGAATCCACTGATATCTTCCCTTTCTCGCACCGGCACCGCAGTGCATCACAAGGCACAAGAGACATCAAACCCAGGACGTGTCGCGAACATATTTTTCTTAACGGCCTTCCCTGAAGGCCGCAAGCCCCGAACAGGGCATACAAAAAGGGCGGCACACAGGCTCTGGATCAGCCCGGTGGATCGCCCGAACATATCAACTAAAAACGGTTTTCATAACCATGCGGTGCAGTCGCGGAGAAAGGTGCGGTTCTACACCAGAAGCGCCATGGCCTCCGGGAGCGGCAGAACACCGTTTCCGGGCCAGGGCATGAGCCGCGCCAGTTCGTCTCGAACCACCCCGAGAATAAAATTCCTGAAGGGGGTGTTGTCGACTTCGGCGTTTGCCTCCCGGGCCAGAAAGGCCCTTCGGCACTGCTCCTTGTCCACGGCGTGCCACGCTCGGCACACCAGGGGCCGTACCGGGTAAACCCGGCAGACGTTTTCATGAAGGAAAATACAAGGCGTCTGATCCCAGACAGCGACGCGCTCGTCCAGGGAGCGGCCCTTGGTGAGGTCCAGGTTGCGGGCAATCCGCTCCAGGGTGTCGTCGCGCTCGGCCGCCTGGAAATGGGTATCCATCCAGTCACGCAGCCATTCCGCTTCGGGCCGGGACACGGGGACCTGGGCATGACAGCACCAGCCGCATCCTTTCCGGCAATCCGAGGCTCCTTCAAGCCCCTGATCCGCCTCCACCTTTGCCACCATGTATTCGCCCATCTCACAGCCGACAGCTGCAAGACGAGGGCCTGCTTCCTCCTGCGGGCACTCTTCGGCAACACGCACCAGCACCTCGCGGACCGCAGCGTCCCATGCACCTTCAGCCATGGTTTTCACCTTTTCAAGTAAGGGATAAACCTGGCCCAAAGGCACTCAACACCATGTTGGATCCAACTTGAGAAGGACTTTATAAAAGGGCGGGAACGTTCAGGTATGAGGTCGCCTTGATATAAGGACATCTCCCAAAGGAGTCAGGTACGGACGGGAGCATCGGTCATTAACGGCAGGATGTCAACTTATTTCTTTGTTTGTCTCCAGGTAAATACCCGCCCGCGAAAAAAAGTTCCCTCCCCCCACCGGAGTCCGGCGCCCATGGAAAACATTTTTTAAGGTGGATTCAGGAAGTTAATTGTGATATGTATGGACTCGTTTGACATAGACACCCGGCAACAGGGCGCCTTGGGATTTACGACAACGCCTGTGACTGTCTAATGCGTTGACAGCAATCCCGGCAACACCCCCTGCGGCGTGCCACGTTTTTTCTGTAAGGAGTTTGATTGCATGAGCCTTGAAAAAGTGTCGATCCTGATCGTAACGGCCTTAACGGTTTTCATCGCGTCCTGCGGTGGAACCACCATGAAATCCGGGTCCTCCTACGCCTCGCGCGAAATGGGCCACAACACAGCAATGAAAACAACCCGGGCATGCGAACAGATGCCCGAGCGAATCTACGAAAAAGAGGGCTGGAAGCTCGTTGTCTACGTCACCAACAAAGGCACACGAAGCCAGGGCATCCACGGAGACCTCTTTCATAACGGCTCTCCCGTTTCAGGCAAAAAGGGAGAAACCCTCACAACCCCCCTCGGAGAACTCTACTACCACGGCTCTGAAATGGAGAGGGCCAACCTTTGGGATACCACCGGCTGGACCATCACCGGCCAATCCGGCTTCTTTAATCTCTCCAGCCCGCCATCCGACCCAGAAGGCGAAGAGCAGGCCTCTCGCCCCCTGGAGTACGGCATCGGTTAATAAAAATACGAATTACGCCCGATACGTCGGTATGCGCATGGAAACCCGCTGCAAATAGTCGCGGGTTTCTTTGTGGGGCAATTTCCGGACAAGCACCTTGTAGACCTTTTCGGGCGGCATGCTGTTGATCTTCTTTGCCGCCTTCTCGATGTTCGTGGTGCCGATAAAGGCCCGCGCCACGTTGCCCGCCCCGGTGTTGTATGCCGCAATCACGCAATACAGACGGCTTTCCGGGTTCTTGACGGACACCAGGTAGCGATCGTTTAAAATATAGAGATACGCCACGCCCATGGCGATGTTGTTCCGTCCGTTGTAAAGGTACGACGGCGAGAGCACCACATCTTTGCCAAGGACCACTTTGGAGGCGTCCCGACCGGCACTTTTGGGCACGATCTGCATGAGCCCGTAAGCCGGCACATAAGAACGCGCCATGGGATTGAACGCACTCTCCGTCTCCATGACCGCCAGCACAAGGGCGGGGTCCACACCGCGCTTGGCGGCCTGCCTCTTCACGTCAGACAGATAGGCCCTGGCCTTGACAGCCCGCCCCGTGGACGGAATCTTCACTTCCAGGGTTACCACATTGGCCCCGGCCTGTTTGGGGGCTTTCTTCACGGCCGTTGTGGCCGTTCCCATCAACCCGGCCATGGACGCATCGATCTCCTTGTCGGAGGGGCGAAGCTTCCCCGTCACCATGTCGGCCACGATGGGATGATTCCCCACCTCGGCCCCCTTCAGTTGCGAGGAGGTCACCTGCTTTTTCAGCTTCTTCTCCACCCCTGTGGTAAACTGATCGGCCTTGTACGCCCCCTTGGCGCTTTGGTTCATCAGGTCCTTCAAGTGCCCCTCAAGGACCTTCTCCGGTTTCTTTTCCGATGCGGGGACCACCGCGCTGACCTTGATGACCCCTTTTTCATAGTCCACGACCTTCTTCACCTTGAAATCGGAGGAGTAGCCCACGTAGGTTTTTTTCGTGGAGACCTCGGGCACGCCCCAGACCTTGAGGATCTTGCTCCGATACGATGCAAACTCCTCATCAATGATGGTTTTGTAAGCCGCGAACTCATCGTCGATGCCCGTTTTGTAGCGCTCAAAATCCGCTTCATCGGATTTAAAGGCTGCAAACTCACTCTGGGCGTCTGCCATCCCTTCGGCCCATGCCGAGGCCGTCACCCCACAGATAAGGGCAACACAAAGGGCCAAGGCAGCCCCCCGCAGGGCGGCTGCACACCGTACATTCATTTTGAAACCACCCATACAAACAGCTCCTCGGTTACAGGGTCCTTCCAGGATGCCCTGACAACAGCCGTCACCGTCTGGTTGTCGACAGTCTGGAAACTCCAGCTCTCCATGCTGGTACTCGTTCCGGCCCTGGTGCCGGTTGTGCCCACCAGAGACACGTTGCTGATGGTTGTCCCCTTCTGCATGGCAATTTCATCAAGGGCACGCCGAATGGCCTGCTTCCTCTGGGCACTGTAGCCGTTAAGGTGAGGACGGCAACTGCCCACACCGGCCATCGTCCCGCCATCCGACGGATTCAGGATCCATGCCGGGGGATGTGTGGCAGGTGCCGTTGCACCGGTGCATCCCCCCAAAACCAACAGACAAGCCATCATACCCACAAGCACATATACTCGTTTCACACCGCATCCTCCCATGTGATGCACGTCCGCCCACGTGTCCGGACGATCCATATTTTGCCCGAGCATTCGGACCCCCACCCCGCATCACAAAACAAAACACCGCGCCCGTGAACAGGTATCACACACGCGGCAAAAAAAATCCGAAGGACTCACCCCAAGGCACGCCATGATTCGTCCTTAGTCGGTGCTCACCGGTGTTCGATTCCAGCCGGCGTGTCACACGAGCCCTCCTCCCCCCTCTATCACATCCACCCAAGGAGGGAGGGCTTTGGCAACCCTCCCCCCGTCGTGGAATCATCCGATCAGCAGCACCCGAAGGTGACTACATGCTGCCGAACTCTTTTTCGATCTCTTTGTCCAGCTCTTCGTGGCCTTTTTTGGCCTGGAACTTCTGCCAGAGGGCCTTGTCGTTCTTGTAGCTGGTCACGGCTGCCTGCTTCATGGCGTCGGCAACACCTGCAACGGCTTCGGGCTGAAGAGCCACAAGCACGTAGATCTCCTCATTGGCCTTGTCCAGGTGAACGTTCTTGATCTGGCTTCCGGTGAGGTCCACCTTGGCCACCTGCTTGGATACGTTGGTGAACACCTTGTCCACGGTGGTGTCGTCGCCGACGCCGGTGGTTTCGGTGAAGTTCTTGATCATGTTCTTCACCTTGACGTTGATGCTGCGAGCGATCTCGTCACGGGCATTGGAGGTTGCCTCAAGCTTGGCAAAGCTCATCCCTGCAGGGCCGATCTTTGCGGAACCCACAGCGCTGATCCCGCCTTCAGGGGGCATCAGGACCCAAGAGGGAAGATCGCTGGGCGCAACCTGGGGGCTGCTCTGGCAACCGGTCATCACAAATGCACAACATACCACCAGCAGTACCGCTGTCCATACTCGTTTCATCGTCTCATTCTCCTTTGTGTAATTGATGGGGCAGTCCGGTATCATTTTCGAGACCACCTCCTTTTCACGGCATCCTTGACCAGGGTCATAGCTGTAACGCGGAAGTCGGTTACTGCCAGTTCCGGATTTTCACCACATCGGGATTCCGTCGTTTGTATTTAGGCATCGCCATACCGGCCGATGCGTTGATATACGTCGGGTCACAAACGATATACTTCCTGTTGTTCATCACCACGTAATCTCCGGGGACGTTGTCGTTGAACCGAACCGCCGTTGCCACATGGCCGGGGTAATTGAGCCCCACCACGTCAAGCTTGAGGATCCGGCGCACGAGGTAAGCAAAAAGAAAGGATCGGTCCTCGCAATCCGAATAGGGATACCAGATGGTCTCCTCGGGAAGCATGTACTTTTCATGGCCGAGCTGTTCATCATCGGTTTTGTAGGCGAAGGCCTTCTGGGAAAAGCCCAGGAGGTAATCCACCGCCTCCTTCTCGCTCTTGCCCTCAAGTTTTTCCTTCAATTCCCTGACCATGGAGTAGTTCAGTTCATCGGAGGTCAGGGCATCAAAGTAAATCTTGATGTTGGTCTGGGGATAGTACCGGTAGTAGTCTACCAGGCTCTTGTTGTACGAGACCTTAACGGACTGGGGTTCTCCTCCGTACTCAAAACGAAGCTCCTTTTCCGTGATCTCTGGCTTCAGGGCCGGCACCTTGAGGAGCCGGTAATCCATCAGGCGATCAGCCTTGGGATACTTGCCCTTGTATGTATAAAGCTTCCCCAGCTTTTCCCTGCTGCCGTCAAAGGTCACGGCGTAGTACCGGGTGCCCTGGAGGGTAAGATACGACACGCTGTAAAGGGTGTTTCGCGACGGAAGCAACAGATAGACCCGATCATCGGAATACCCCACCCGGGCGTCGTACCCGCTCTTGACGGACATAAACCAGGTGAACAGGTTGGCCAGGTCCCGGTCGTTGCCATGCACGGCCAGGCCGCAGGTAAAAAGAAAATTATGGTAGCCCCAGTCATTGAGACCGAGGTCGCCGGACATATCCTGGGCCTGGGACAAAAAGGTCTCAAACTGCGACGACTGACTCATGACTTCCCAGTAGGCTGCGATGGCCGGTTTGAGCGGAGGCGCAAGGGGCGCCTCGGGAAAAGAGAACTTGCCGCGGAACAGGTGGTTTGCACCGAAAAAAGAGACGGAAAGCCCAACAGGGATCATCTCGGGCTCTACGCCGGAGGGTTCGTCAAAGGGTGAGGGCTCTTCCGGAACCTCAAGAACGTCCGGTTCGGGCACGGGTACCACCACAACAGGGGGCTCTGCCGGGGCCGGTGTAACGCCCTCTTCCCCGTCCTCACCGGGAACAGCAACGGGCTCGGGGGGCAGAGACGGCGGCAAGGCAGGAAGCACGATCTCCCCCACAGGCGTGGCAGGTTCAGGGGGTGTTTGTACCCCCTCCTCTTCGCCCTCGGTCAGAGGGGCCGGTGGCTTGGCCACGGGGATGGCCGACGGCTTGGGGATACTGTCCCTGACAACCCCGCGAGAGGCATCGAACTCCGCCCACTGGGCCTTGAGAAAATTGACGAATTCTGCATCCCGCTCATCGCGATACTGGGCAAAGCTGCCCATCTCACTTTTGGCAAAATCTTCGAATTCGTCGGCCGAAAGCGGCATTGCTATCAGCAACGCCAGTGCGACGAGACAACCGGTGCGTATGCGTATGTTAAATGAAGCCATAATATGAAAGTCTCCGTGTATGGAAGATGGCAGGAGCCATGGTGTTTTCTTCATTGTCTGTTTTTAAAAAATACATGAACACGCCCCTGTTTTCAATGGCCTTTCGCGCTGCCTGTCGGCCCGCACTGCGGGCATGACAGCCTTGCCACTTACCCATATATTTACCACAGGAATCCGGTGAGGGGTTGTGAGTGGGATCACAGGGCCAAAAGATATCTCGACCCTTTGTTCCCACGGGTTTCGCTGCGCCGGGGAAGGCAGGACGCAGTGCCCGGAAAGGGCACCCCCGGCAAACGGACGGAATGCATCACGCAGCGGCTTTCGGGGGCTGCTTTTTCCATCGGGAGTGCATCCAGATCCACTGCCTGGGATGACGGCGAATCATGGACTCGTATACATTGGAACAGGTCTGGGTGTTCACCTGAGCATCGACGTAAGGCTCATCGGTGTGTTGAAGAGAAAGGGGCGACTGACACTCAATGGTATAGGTATAGTCGTCATTGAGACGAATAAACACGGGAACAATGGGAATATCATGCTCAACCGCCATCATGGCGGGGATCACCGCGGTGTGGGCAGGCTTGCCGAAAAAATCCACAAAGACCCCTTTCACCTTGGTGTCCAGGTCAAACAACATGCCGTACACACAGCCGTTATTCAGACCGTCAAGCATGGTCTTCAAGGCATTTCCCCGTGCGGTATTGGAATAACCGGCCCCGTTGCGGTATCCCACGATAATGGCATCGAGTCTCGGATCATAGGAGCGTTTGGCGATGACGCGCAAGGGAATCCCCTTTTGTACCAGCCAGGTCCCCATGAGCTCCCAGTTGCCGAAGTGTCCGGTCTGGAGCAGGACCCCGTTGCCCTTGGCCACGGCATCGGTAAGATAATGAAAATTCTCAACCTTCACAATACGATCCAGCCCCTGACGTACCAGGTTCGGCAATCGCACGGCGTCTGCGACACACACGGAAAGGTTGTCGAATACGCCCTTGGACAGGCGGATAATCTCCTTTCGGGACATCTCACTTCCGAAGGCACGTGTTAAATGACGAAGACTCTTCTTTCGTTCATGGACAGCAAGGTACCAGGCAAGACGCCCGACACCCCGCATCAACAGGATAGAGGCACGCCGGTTAAGCGTCCGAAGCAGAGTGATGAGAGCCAAAATGGCGTAGTAGATGATATCATTCTTGATCTTTTTCACGAAACGCTTGTTCATTAAATCGTCCAAACCATGCTGAAAATCCTAAAAAAACAATGCCGCACGCGGCACCGGGTCGTTGCCGTTGACGCAACGATCCATGTCGGACACAGGCATATCACAGCCGACTGGTCAAGGAAACTCCCTTTGTATGGTCCCTGCAACCAGGTGTTCAAAGGTCAGCGTCCTTGGCATGGCCAGACTTCGAAAATAGAGCACCCCCGCTGTTTTCTCTCCGGGCGAAAGCTTGCCCTGAAACCCGGTTTCCATGACGTTGTTATATTTCAAGCTCTTACCGTTCCGGGTCTTGAGGGTAAAAAAGTCCGGATTGATATACAGGATTTCATCGCTTGTGTTGCGAAGCCAGATGGTGATTTTTCGTTGCTTCTTATAAAGGCTTTTTCCCAGGCCTTCATCACGAAGGGCCATCTGAAGGCTTCCGTTGCCTTTGTAATAAAGAAGGTCTGCGTGGATCACTTTGGCTCGAAGCTCTTTGAATGCCCGGTTTTTGGGGTAAAACCCCACAGCCTTTTCTATAAGGGAGACAGCCTCTGCACTCTTTGCCGCATCGTTCTTCCGGCTCTGGTAAAGCCGAAAGGCCTTGTCATGGCACTGCCCTGCCAGGCGTTTTTTGTAAAATTCCTGTTTGGACCTGTAAAATGTGTTGGAGGGTGCCAGCGCAACGAGACGGGAAAAGAGCGTGTAATTGGTTTCAAACTTCCAGGCCGGAACCGCCAGCACCCTGGCGTAGGTCTCCTTCTCTTCCAGGTACCGTTTCAAGGGTTCAAGCTCTGCCTGAAGGGGCTCGATATCAAATCGATCCAAAACGGCCCGGGCCTCGTCAAACTTTTCCGAATCGGCAAAGGCTCGCACCTCTGCACCGATGGCCGCACGGTTCCCGGTAAACTCATCCACCAGGGCGGCTTCAAGCTTCACCCGTGAGCGCTGTGCCCACTCAGACTTAAGAAAAACGCCCCCCTTCCATGCAAAGGGCAGAGCGACAAGAAGCAGAACCACCCCCAGGGCCAGCCCGTACCATTTCGGTGGAACGGCCTTCATCCGGGTGCCTATTCCCCCAAGCCCTTTCAGGGCGGACTCGCTTTTTCCCGACAAGTCAACGTCCCTCCAGGCGGCCTTCACCTTTTCTCCGGTGGACCTGGACTCGGGCTTTGCATCGGGCACATAAGGAGAGTACCCCGCCCCCGTATCAAGGGGCGCCTCCCCCAGGTCATCAAGAACAGGTACCGTGGAACCGGACAAGTCCGATGACTCAGCACCGCCTTTTCCGTCCATCCCTTTTAGCTTGCTGAATATGACCCCGCACCGCACACACTCGATGGCCTTCCTGGCGTTTCGAAAGCCGCACTGAGGACACAAGAACACGTCTGAATAAAAATCCGAAGGGATGCTCTCCATCTCAAGGGATGTTTCAAGGGGACCCGAGTCGCCGGGTTCTGAAACCGCAGGGGTCTCCTCTTCCCGAGCCATGACAAGGGGCCCTTCTTCGGGTTCGTCTATGCCCAGCTCCCGCCGCAGCTCTTCCTGCTGAAGGCGATAGCGCTCCATGGCCTCCTTGCTGCGCTGTTTTTCGATGGCAATGGACTCAGCAGAGAGGGCCATGTCCGATCCGCAGGCAATGCACTCCACATCCTCCGGGTCATTCAGATATCCGCATACCGGGCATTTCATCCCATTTGTAGAACTCGACATAGTCACCTGTGGGGTACCGAGGAGTATAGATTAAGGACTTGTAATGGTAACGGTCAGCTTGTCAAAACAAGCTAAACGTACAACAACTGGCCCCATAGCGCAACCGAGATGGCCCTGAGGCCCGACCCCAACCCGGCCGTCGCGTCCACCCGCCCTTCGGACATCATGCCTGCTTGTGCAGCAAAAACTCACAGCCCTTTTCGGTGCACTTGCAAACCGAGACGGCTCCCCCTTGAAATTATCTATTTTAATAGAGTAAATATATATTCACGAGGTTGGGTCACACATTCCCCGGACAGACCACGCATCAAAACACCTGATAAACGGTAGAGCAGATAGAAAAAACACTTTATAAAGAGCCCTCTACTGACCGTAACCATTTTAGCTATCGGATTTTGTAAAATATGAACGTTCATGTTGTCACATATTCTTCAGAGTGGAAAACCTGGTTCGAAGACTTGTCATCTAAGCTATCGTATGCCCTTCGGGACATCTCATGTCGCATTGAGCATGTCGGGAGCACCTCTGTCGAAGGATTAGACGCCAAACCAATCATAGACATTGATATTATCTTAAATGATTTCGATCGTTTTGAGTCTGCAAAGAAAGCACTTGAAGGAATCGGTTATTACCATAGAGGGAATTTAGGCCTCGAGGGGCGGGAAATGTTTCAAATCAGCAACCCGATACATCCCCACAACGCATATGTATGTGCCCCTCATGCGTTAGCAGTCAAAAATCACCTTATTTTCAGAGACCACCTGAGAGGTCACCCTGAAGCTGCCAAAAGGTATGCACAACTCAAACATAAACTTGCCGAAAAGTACCCCAATAATGTAGATGCCTATTGCGAAGCAAAAACGGAATTTATCTCAAGCATTCTGTCTCAATATGATTTTTCCTTTAATGAAATATATGCAATAAAAAAAGCAAACGAAATAGAGTAGCCGGGGCTTCCCCCCTGCCTCCACGCAATCCGGATCAATATGGCACTCACATCGGATGTATACCGTGCGCCCCACAAAGGCACCCAGATCATAACAACTTTTTTTAACATTCAAATCAGCCACACCGGCGAGGTCTAAACTGACTTTCTACACCACGCCCGTCTTCGACACCCACTGGGTGAAGCATACATACGTCATGTACCGCATCATCGCACCAGGCAAAAAGCAGGGAGACATAAAATTGACGACGACAACACTCGAACCGGCAAATATCAATGATGCCGAAGCCCTCAAAGCCCTGAGTGTGGAGGCGTTCACAACTGACTATGATCAGTACGGTTCTTACCCACCGGGGATTGAGTCGTTGGCCTGGCATCAATCAGAGATTAAAAAAGGTCATTATTACAAAATTCTATTAAACGGCGACCTTGTTGGTGGCATCTGCGTGATTCCATCGGATGGTAAGCGAATCGAAATAAAGTACTTTTTCATCCGTGGGGAATATCAAGACAGACGAATTGGCTCGACGACCTTAGGACTAATCGAAAAACAGTATAGCAACGCAGCAGAATGGGTACTGTCAACACCTTACAAATCGTTTCGAAACCATCATTTTTATGAGAAAAACGGCTATACCAAAACGGGCGAATCCCAGCCAATCCCCAACAATCCGTTCAGGCTTTTTGAGTACAGAAAAATAATCGAGAAGACAGAATGACGGCACCAGGCCTGCACATTTGACTTTTTTAATCTGCCACATATATGGTGGCAGGAAAACGAATTTGCCCGACATAGAGGGCGTGCCTTATGAGGCAAAACAGGATCATGCCAGTGTTCTCCAAAAGCAGTGCCGACGTTTTTTCAGTGCTCAACATCAGTGGGATATGACCAATGCCTGACATCCAATTCATCCCTTTAGAGGAAAACGATATCGATGGCCTGACAGGCCCCATGACAAGGGCCTTTGAGAACGATGCCAAGATTTATGACGGTATCGAAAAAGGCGGTCCCCCGGGCTATAACGATGGGTCGTTCCTTCAAAAATGGGCCATTGATGATCCAAAATCAATCGCCTATAAAATCGTCCTTGACGACAAAAGCGTTGGCGCCTTTATTATTTGGTGGGTTGAGCAAGGCATGAGCATTCTGGGCGCACTTTTCATCGACCCCTGTTTTCACAACATACAGATCGGACGGAAAGCCTGGAACTTCATTGAAACAAGGTATCCATCAAAATGCTGGAGACTTGAAACGCCCACCTGGGCCACAAGAAACCATTACTTTTACGAAAAGGTGTGTGGCTTTCAAAAAACTGAAATCAACCATGAACAACAAATTTTTGTCAAAAAGAGGGAACCGACAATTATGCCGACTGGGTCTTTGCCTTAAACCGATAGACTCGCGCAATGAATTTCAACCCACCGCCGGGTATGACGTGCCCTGAGCCAACAGCATACGGAGCCTGACATGAAAAAAGCAGTCATTATCATCCTTATCGGCTTGGGTGCTTACGGGGCTTTTACTCGGTTCAATACCCCTTTCTCCATCAACCCCCTCTTTTCCCTCTTCACATCCGAGGTGTCTTCAAGCGATGAAGCCCTTCAGAGAGCATTTGATGAGAAGCTCAGCGGTATCCAGGTCGGTGGCTCGGGTAAAGTGATCACCATGCTGCCCGACGACACCAAGGGGAGCAGGCACCAACGCTTTATTGTCCGGCTTGATTCCGGCCAAACACTCCTGATTGCCCACAACATTGACCTTGCCCCACGCATTGACGCGCTCCGGGTCGGCGACCACATCAATTTCTACGGTCAGTACGAGTGGAACGCCAAAGGGGGCGTTGTTCACTGGACGCATCATGACCCCAGCGGGCGTCATGAAGACGGCTGGTTGAACCATGGAGGCAAACTGTACCGGTGAGCCTGATACCTGGAACAACCCAGCCAGGGTTACCCTTCGCTCCGCATCCCGCCAAATGACTTCATCCAGGCCAGCCTTGTCTTAAGTTAGTACTTATGTTAAATCGTTTTCTGGCCGGTAGTATTCCCTCTTAAAGGACGTATCGACGAAGATCTTGCCTGTGCCGGGCATACAAGCCTGCGGGTACCAGCGTCGGCAGTGACGAATGTGTCGTAATGATTTGGGGAGAGAGATGAAGTTTAGAATATGCACAATCATGGTTGCAATGTTGGCGATCGTCGGATGTTCGACCTTCGATATCAAATCAAATGCTGATGCCGACAATGAACGGAAAACAGCGTTGCTGTACGACAAATTGATCGAAGGTGAGGCACCGAACACCGCCCAACTCACCCTCTTCATGTCCAAAATGCCCAAGGGTGGCGACCTGCACAACCATTATTCAGGAAGTATCTACGCGGAAACATACCTGGATTGGGTCGAGGAGGCCGGTTACTGGATAGACAAAGAGACACTTCATATCAGCAAAGTAAAGACGGACACCAGTCTGTCTGTTGATGAATTACGTTCCGACACCAGACTCTACCGGACCCTTTTAACGCTCTGGTCAGACAAAGACTACCACAACCATTACCACTCACAGCCGCCCCCCGACCAAAACTTTTTCGACACCTTCGGTTACTTTGGTCCCATCGCCCAAAATTACAATAAAGGGCTGATGATTTTAAAAGAGCGGGCCATCAAAGAAAATGTCAGTTTTATCGAGGTGATGCTTAAATCCGTCGGTTATTCGCTTGCGGATACGTCCTTCGATAAACACATCAGACAGGCCACCGGCCATACGTCCAACTGGGCTCTTTTTGACGAGCTGTCCTCAAAAATAGATGCAGATGATGGGCTTAAGACGAAAGTCGACGCATTCATCGCCACATTGAACGCGGCTCATGCGGGCATAGATGACGACCAATTTATGATGCGTTACCAGACATACGCATCAAGGAACAGCCCGCCAAGCATCGTCTTTTCCACACTTTACTCAGCCTTTAAAGCGGTTGATCAATCCGACCTCCTTGTTGGCGTCAACATCGTCGGCCCAGAAAACGGCGTTGTTGCCATCAAGGACTACGCCTTGCATATGCAGATGTTTGCATATTTGCATGCAAAATTCCCGAACGTTAACAGGTCACTGCATGCCGGGGAGCTGACCCTTGGCATGGTGCGCCCCAAAAATCTCACCTTCCATATTTCCCAGGCAATACAGGTCGCCAAGGCCCAGAGGATCGGGCATGGCGTGGACTTGCCTTATGAAGAGGACCCCGTTGGTCTGTTGCAGGAAATCAAAGAAAACGCTGCCGTGGAGATCTGCCTCACAAGCAATGAATTTATCCTGGGCGTCAAAGGCAACACCCACCCGTATCTTATCTATTCCGCCTACGGCGTCCCGATGGTTATCTGCACGGATGATTCCGGGGTTTCCAGAAACAATTTGACCGGTGAGTACGTGTTGCTGGCGGAACGATATAAACCCAGCTACAAAGCAATCAAAGCGTATGTATACAACAGTATTCACCACTCTTTTCTTTCTAAAGAAGATAAAGATTCATTGCTTCGGTCCCTTGACCTTCGCTTTGAATCCTTCGAAGCCGAAATGTCTGAGTATTCCGCTTCAATGATGAAATAATCCGTGCTGACGGGATGGGCCCCTCGACCCCATGTGTCCTTGCTGACACTGCTCTGGAGACCATCCCGTCAAAACCCGCCGTCCATCCGCCGGCCCCGCCGCATGACAACAACACCCCAACCACAGGTACCCCATGATGAAAAAAACACTTCTTTTACTCTCTGTCTTATTTGCCTTTGGCTGCTCTTCCATGGACAACAAAACCGTCACCATGGTCTTAACGCCGGATTGTCTCGGAGATACGGACATTCCATCGGCATTAAAAGACCAGTTCAGGGAGGCAGAAGACAGTGTGTTATTGGATCTTGCACTGGGAGCGCCCGACAAGGGCAAACTGTGCTGGGGCCAGGTGTATGTGGCCAAAGAAAATTCAGACATTACCATCTACCGAGCGTGGAACAGCACAAACCCGCACAGCAAAATGGGCCAGTGGTGGTCCTTCAGCAAGCCCACGGGGCTGGTCTCCGCCTATCGCTCGGGTTGTGAAATCTGCTACCAGTGGTCCCCATTAGACAAACTGGTGGTGGGCAGGTTGAAGCCCGGAACAAAAATTGTCGTAGGCACCGGACAGTCCGCCAAGTGTTCGGAGTACCTCACCTACCCGGTGTCCGATGAGAAGCAGGTCTTTATCAAGGACGCAGACACGTCGGTGGAAACAACCTCCGATTACGACCTGGTATTCAAGTGGCGATAGCCCCACGCTCAGAGACCGAATGGTGCGTCCAGAGACCTCCGCGGGCCACAAACCCTGCGGAGGCAAGGAGAGAGCAGGCCGCCTTGTTCTCCGGATCCACATCGGCCACCAGGGGGCAATGGCCCTTTGGATCTGAGGTATGCTGAGTCAACGCATCCAGAAGCTCACGGCCCAGGCCCCGGCGCCAGAACTGCGACGAGAGCCAGCCCCCCGCCTCCACACGATCCTTGCCGAAAGGCAACAGCACGCAAAACCCCGCCAGTTCGCCGGTCTCCCGTATCCGAACAGTAAAGGCCGCCTGTGTGGCATCTTCCAGGGTAGAGACCAGCCACTCTCCGGCAGACGCAGCCGAGTCGATGCCCCGTGAAAACCTCCAGACAGACGGCGAGTCAAACCCCGTCTCCATGCCTGCGACATCCGAAGGGACAAAGGGAGACACGGCAAGGCGCGGGGTCCGAAATCCGTCCGGGCACAGCCCGGACACCGGATAAAGCTCTCCTTTGATCAGGTTGAATCCCATGGTCACTTTCCTGTAAAGCGGGGCTCTCGTTTTTCAAACATGGCCGCAAGGGCCTCTTTGTGGTCTTCAGAGCCGTGGCACTGGGCCTGCATCAGGGCGCAGGTTTCCAAAAAATCAGGCAGATCCGTGTTCCGACCCATCTTGAGAAGCCGCTTGGTCATGCGCAGGGCCCGGGGCGGCTTGGCCGCAATGGTTTCGGCCAGGGCCGCAGCTTCCTTCATCAGGGTTTCGTGGGGCACCACACGGGAGACCACCCCCATCTCCAGGGCGCGCTGGGCGTCGATGACCTCTGCGGTAAAGGCAAGTTCGCAGGCCTTGGCCATGCCCAGGACCCGTGGCAGGAGCCAGGCCCCGCCGTCACCGGGGATCAACCCAACGTTGAGAAAAGTCTCCCCGAATGTCGCCCGCTCCGAGGCGATGCGCAGGTCGCACATGAGGGTCAGATCGAATCCGGCCCCCACGGCCGGTCCGTTGACGGCTGCAATAACCGGAATCTCCAGGGTTTCCATGGCCAGGGGGATTCGCTGGACATAATTCTTGTACCGGGCCACCAGCTCCGGCCCCTCCCCTGCAAACATGCCCTTTTTCCCGGCCATGTCCTTGATGTTGCCCCCGGATGAAAAGGCAGGATCGCTTCCCGTCAACACCAGGACGCTGATGCCGGGATCTTTGTTGACCTCGTCCACCAGCCTGCATAGGTCCTCCACTATGGTCTCTCCGGTGATGGCGTTGCGACTCTCCGGGCGATTCAGGGTTGCCGTCACAACCCGCCCGTTTTGCTCCACGCAAATGTCGGTAAACCCGTTCATGGTCTCTCCTTTCCCATCAAGTGAGCCTTTCCGGTAACCCGCCGTGGCCGGATACATGGCAAGCAGGCCGTGAAATATCCGGGCTGATGTGAGGCCGGGCCGTTGTCTCAGATACTGTAGCAAACCAGGCCCCATATTTCACCGAAAATGAAAAACCCCGCGCCATCAAGGAGTTGTGCCATATGGCCTGGAAGATGCAGCGGGCAGGGCCGTGCCCTCACCTTCCAGAAGAGGCCGATGCATTTTTTCATGACAGAAGACTTGACACCGAAAGAATCTCCGATTAAAAAGCGTAAGCTCGCAGCATGGTGCTCTTTTGTCGGCACCGGCTCAGGGTACCCGTCATCGCGCGGGTTTTTTTGTGCCTGGAGAAAACCTTACGGTGCAACTCCCTTTGCCGCACTCAGCGGGAACGCCCTGCGGCGGGCTCCGCCATGGCAGACCATGGCGGATCGTACAACGCCCAAGGAGAACTGCCCATGCTGCACCCCGTCGTCAACACCCCCGATTGCGCCATTCACCGCATTGAAGACCATACCCCGTCAACGGTCAACCGACTTGTTGTCTCCACCCCGGAAACACGTGCCATCGCCAACGATCCCAGAGTCATGGGAGTCGACTACACCCGTCGCCTGAAGGCCGCCTGCACGCGTGTTCTGTCCATCCTCAACACCAAAAAGCGAACCTGCCTCACCGAAGACGAAACCATCGTCTTTGATATCCTCCGCGGCGGCCTTAACTTCGGCCTCCGGGAAGCCCTGGCCGACGCCTTCGGCTGGAACCGCCACGGTTGCTCCTTTATCAGCGCCCAGCGCGCCCGCGTGGACGGTGATCCCGAGAACTGGCACATCATGGAGAGTGAATACAGCAAGGTCTACATGCCCAAAACCGCCAGCATCGTCATCGGGGATGTGGTGGCCACCGGCACCAGCCTGGAGCATGCCATGAAAGCACTGGTGGCAGAAGCCGAAAAGCAGGGAACCGCCCTGCGATCCATCGTCTTCTTCACCTTCGGCGGGCCCCGTGCCGAGGAGATCCTGGAAGCGGCCGATGCCATGTGCCGCAAACGGTTTCCCTCCTACGAAGGCACCACCCTCATCTACCTGGAAGGACGCTTTGTGGTGCCCACGGAGGAGACGCCCCTCACCATCAAGATCACCGGCACCGACCTCCTGCGCAAGGGCGCCCTCATGGCACCGGAGTTCATCGAGTCCCAGTACGAAGACCCCTCCTACCCCATCCAGCGCTGCGCCATTTACGATGCGGGTTCCCGTGCCTTCTGGACCCCGGAGTACATCGCGGACCTCACAGAATACTGGGGCGAAACCCTGGCCCTGGCAGAAAAAGGCATGGGCTTTGCCGAGCTGCTCGAAGAACGCTTCCCCGAACTCGACGCAGGACAGTTTGGCGAAGTGAACCTGACCGATATCTGCCGAAAGCAGATATCACAGCTTGACGCCTGATAGGGAAAAACGCCTCCGGCAACCCTGCCGGGGGACAAACTTTTAAAAAGTTAGACAAACAGGCATTTAAAACAAAACGAGTCCTGAGGTTTACGGTAACCTCCACGCATCATGACGATTCGTTTGCAACCGAAACGTTTTTGCGGCTTGTCACGGGCAAAGCCCGTCAGCAAATGTGACGTACCTGAGGAACGAAGGCACGGAGCATTTGCGAACCCGGGGTGCAGGGGATTCATCCCCTGCCTGCCGGAGGCACGCTTTTTGTCCATCTTTTAGGAGAAACAGATGAAGAAAGACCACACAACAGACGCTGATTTCGCCCTCACCCATGTCGCCGATTCCCACCGCAAAGGGTTCTGGCCCATGCTGGTGGTGATGCTCGGCTTTACCTTTTTTTCCGCCAGCATGTGGTCCGGCGGAAAGCTCGGCACCGGGCTCACCGCCTGGCAGCTCATCGCCACGGTGATGACCGGCAACCTGCTTCTGGGCTGCTACACGGGCCTGCTTGCGGCCATCGCCGCCAAAACCGGTCTCTCAACCCATTTGCTTGCCCGGTTCTCCTTTGGGGAAAAAGGCTCTTACCTCCCCTCCTTTCTCCTGTCCATCACCCAGGTGGGATGGTTCGGCGTGGGGGTTGCCATGTTCGCCCTGCCCGTCCAGAAGGTCACCGGCTGGAACATTCACGCCCTCATCCTGGCCTCGGGCCTTGTCATGACGGCCACGGCCTGGTTCGGCATCCGCGCGCTGACCATCTTAAGTTTCATCGCCGTGCCCTCCATCGCCGTCCTGGGCAGCTTCTCCGTGGGCAAGGCCTTCACCGACTTCGGCGGCCTGGACGCCTGGTTTTCCATGGTCCCTGCCGAGCCCATGGGCCTGTTCACGGCCATCGGCATCTGTGTGGCCTCCTTCATCAGCGGCGGCACCCTCACCCCGGACTTCACGCGGTTTTCCAAGAACACCAAAACCGCCGTCTCCACCACGGTCATGGCCTTTTTCCTCGGCAACAGCCTCATGTTTCTCTTCGGCGCCGTGGGCGCGGCTTTCTACCAGCAGGCGGATATCTCCGACGTGCTCCTGAAACAGGGCATGATCGTCTGGGCCATGGTCATCCTGGGGCTCAACATCTGGACCACCAACGACAACGCCCTTTATGCCTCAGGCCTCGGTTTCTCCAACATCACCGGCCTGCCCAAAAAATGGGTGGTCCTGGCCAACGGCGTGGTGGGAACCCTTGCCGCCCTTTACCTTTACAACAACTTCGTGGGTTGGCTCGCCTTTCTGAACACCATGCTCCCCTCCATCGGCGGCATCCTCATCGCAGACTACTTCATGGTCCGAAAGCGGCTCTACGGCCATCTGGACAAAACCCGCTTCGAAACCATCCGACCCACCGCCATCCTGGCCTGGGCCGCAGGCGTGGCAGCCGCCAGGGTGATCCCCGGCATCGCCCCGGTCAACAGCGTCCTGGCCGCCGTGGGTGTCTACCTTGTGGCTGAACATGTGATGGGACTCATCAAAAACGGCGAAAGACCTGAAAGCGAAGCGGCTTAATTCATAAGCAAATCAGCGACACACATAAAACGCAAAAAACCGATGCCCGCACTCCCGTGGGCATCGGTTTTTTATGGCTGATAACGCCGATATGCCTTTGATCCGGCGGCAAAGAATCAAAAACCTTTGGGATTGTTGAAATTTTTATCAAGAAAACTGCCTTCAATATTGTTCGCCATTTCAACAAAACGAGTGGAAGGCAACGAAAAGGACACCATGTCTTCAGGAACAAAATTCCTGACCATGGGCTCCATGAACCCGACGATACTCCTGGGGTGCTCCTGAAATTTTTCATTATAGGGAAGCGTAAAGACAGACTGACACCCCGAACAGTTGGGAATCAACACATTGTCCATCAAACTTGCCGTGCTGTCGTAGCCTGACAGGGTGACAAGCTTTGTCAGGTTGGTGAGATCCGCCGGAAAAATATTCACGACCTCAATTTCCCTGTTTTTATCGATCTTTTCGACTTGTTCCATGTACAGGTATTTTTCTTTTGGCGGCTGGATAAGGGTTGACGACTCACGGGTATATGCCTTTGAAAGCTCGAGATTTTTAAAAAACCGTTCAGTTTCCGCTAAAAATTCGCCCCCGTCATCTTCCAGTTCTGCAAATCCAAAATATTCCGTCGAGCCGGTGCATGCCTTGCCGTTATCCTCTGAAAACCGGATTCTTTTTCCCTGTTTCATCATCATTTTCAGATACATGAACATGCACACCCATCGTTCCTTTTGATAAACAAACGAGCCTTCTATCTCTTCAGGTGAAAAATACCAACCGATGGCAGGGTAATTAAAAGACACGACTTCTGAAAATTTCCTCAGGCTCTCTTTTACTATTTCTGAATTCATTTAAGATTCCCCTTGTGTTTAAAAGTTGATATCTATTGTTTCAAAAGACATGCCAAAACATAAGAGACTGTAAATACGATTAATATCGAGACACAATTTTCAAAACCACGATATTAAATGGCTTTCAGCTACTAAATTTCATGGCTACATGATAAACTATTTAATATCGTGGCTCTTTTGTCCGGTTCATGTAAAGGGGGTTCAGATGACGGTTGATAAACACCAATTTTTCCGAAATGTAACGCTAAGCCTTTGCAGCAGCCTTGACCTTGAAAAGGCGCTCTTTAAGTGCTTTCAGTATATCAGGAAATACATCCCGGCAGATGGTCTTCAATTCGATATTACCGAACCTAACGGCGCCACAGTCAGTATTGTCAGGGTAACAAAAGAAGGGGTCCAAATTCAGGATATTCTTATTCCGTTCTCACCTGAATCCATAGAAGAAGAGCAACGGTATTTTGAGAAAAAAGAGAATAAAAAAATTGACGATGTCCTGATTTTCAATGCACCGAACATAAATCCCATCAGTAAGGATTTTGCCAAAGTCCTTAACCTCAAGGAAGCATCCAATCTTGTCCTGCCGGTGGACTTTGAGGACAGTTTTCCTGCAACGATTTCCCTGTACTCTTTTTCTCAACATGCCTACACAGCAGACCATGCAAAGCTCTTTTCAGCAGTAAAGGAGCCATTTTCGATGGCCATGTCCAATGCCCTGAGACACCGTGACGTACAGAACCGCTCGGAAAATTTCAAAAAAGAGACCCAGAGGCTCTACCTTGAACTGATGAAAATCTCGGGGGATAAAATCATTGGCGCGGAGTCCGGCTTAAAAGAGGTCATGACCCTTGCCCGGCATGTGGCTGAAGTGGAAAGCCCCGTGATGCTTCTTGGGGAGACAGGCACAGGCAAAGATGTCATTGCAAATGCTATTCACCAGTTTTCAAAAAGACACGAAGGACCGGTTGTCAAGGTTAACTGCGGGGCTATCCCGGAAAACCTTATAGACTCTGAGCTTTTTGGCCATGAGAAAGGCGCATTTACCGGTGCTGTTTCCCAAAAAAGAGGAAAATTCGAACGCGCTGACTCCGGCACTCTTTTTTTAGATGAAGTCGGCGAGCTCTCCCTGGTTGCCCAGGTCAGGTTGTTACGGGCTATCCAGTTCAAAGAAATCGAACGCCTGGGAGGCACCCGAACAATTCCTGTGGATACACGTATTATTGCTGCAACCCATCGAGATATGGATGAGTTGATTAAATCCGGCACATTTCGTGAGGATCTCTACTTCAGACTAAACGTTTTCCCTATTCACATTCCCCCTTTAAGGAAGAGAAAAGAGGATATCCCGGCCCTGGCCCATTACTTTATCGAAAAAAAAGCAAAAGATTTAAATCTTTACCCGCCTCAAAGACTTGCCCCCCGGGCCATGGATCAGTTGATGGACTATGACTGGCCCGGCAATGTACGAGAACTTTCGAATGTCATCGAAAGAGCGTTGATTCTAAACCGCAACACCCCACTCACCTTTGATCACCTGCATATCAATTCTGCCACACGTAACGCCTCGGAAATCCAAAGGGATAAAAACGATGATGACATTATCCCCTTTGATGACATGATTTCACAATACATCGTCAAGGTGTTAAAGCGCACAGGCGGGCGCATAGAAGGCCCCAATGGCGCTGCAAAACTCCTGAACATGAAGCCGAACACCCTGAGAAGTAAAATAAAAAAGCTCAACATCCGGTTCCATAGAACAAAAGCCACAAAGCCCTCGTAGAGTTGGGACATCGCCGCAAGGGATACCATTGCGTAAACTGCTTCATGGAGAGCATGCCGTCCACGCCCCTCCTTAAAACTTTTTCTCCCCCCACGTCCCTCTTGCATTTTGGCCATGCAAAGCCAGCTCACCCAGGCTTCTGTGATCGTCATTTTCGATGACTGAATCATCAGAAGAGGAACGGGTTCGATTGGCACCAAGCCTTCGGCGTCAGTTCCCGTGGGGGTAAACCCGGGAATTAAAAAATGGGGATCCTCACCTTTCGATCCCGCCAAACCGCCTGAGTGGCGGGAAGATTCCCACGTCTATAAAGCCTGATCGCCGATTCATAGCGATCTGTTTTTCTGCAAAGCCAAAACAAATTATTCTAAAAATAAGCAAAAAAATTAACAATGCTATTTTAGCATGTTAGTTCCCTGGGAGACTCTTTCAAAGAGGATAGTATCAAATATGCATGCCTGCCCCCTTCTCTCAAGCGACCGTTTCTGGTAGCTGAAAGAAAGAAATGAAGTGAATGGGATCCAGTACACGGAACCACCCTGTACCCTATTGATATATTCCCCGGCAGATCAACATGTGCTGTTGGCCCCGGGAAACAGGAACACAGTGATAGTAAGAAGGAAATGCAGTGAAAAGTTATCGTCTTGAGCATGATTGCATCGGTGAAAGAGAAGTCCCCTGTGAATGCTATTACGGCATCCAGACCCTGAGAGCTGCTGAAAACTACAAAATCAGCAACATTCCCATCAGCCATTATCCCCAGCTGATCGACTCCCTGGCATATATCAAAATGGCCGCAGCCCAGGCCAACTGTGAGCTGGGGTTGCTGGAGGAAGACAAGTCAAAACACATCACACTGGCCTGTGAAAAGATCCTGGAAGGGAAGTACTACGATCAGTTTGTGGTCGACGTGATCCAGGGCGGTGCAGGAACCTCCACCAACATGTGCGCCAACGAGGTCATCGCCAACCTCGGCCTGGAAGGCATGGGCCATCGCTGCGGTGAGTACGAGTTCCTGCACCCGAACATTGATGTGAACATGTCCCAGTCCACCAATGACGTGTACCCCACAGCCATGCGTATCACCTTGATTGCCAAAATACGCCAACTTATCGAGGCCATGGCATTTTTGAAAAAGTCCTTTGAAAAAAAGGCCGAGGAGTTCAAGGACATCATCAAGATGGGGCGTACTCAGCTCCAGGACGCCGTGCCCATGACGTTGGGACAGGAATTTTCCGTATACGCCGTGATGCTCGGTGAAGACATGATGCGCCTGCAGGAAACAACGGACCTGGTGCGTGAGATCAACATGGGGGCCACCGCCATCGGCACGGGCTTGAACGCCCATCCCGAATATGCGGATCTGGTGACGGAAAAGCTGTCCAAATTGCTGGGCATCAACCTGATCAAGGCCGAAAACCTGGTGGAAGCGACCCAGGATACCGGAGCGTATGTCCAGCTCTCCGGGGTGCTCAAGCGTGTGGCGGTGAAAGTCTCCAAGATCTGCAATGACCTGCGCCTGATGTCTTCCGGCCCCCGTTGCGGTTTCAACGAAATCAACCTGCCCCCCATGGCCCCGGGGTCCTCCATCATGCCGGGCAAGGTCAACCCCGTCATTCCCGAGGTGGTCAACCAGGCCTGTTTTTATGTAGCCGGTGCGGACATGACCGTTACCATGGCCTGCGGAGCCGGTCAGTTGGAACTCAACGTCATGGAACCGGTGATCGCCCACAGCCTGTTCAGCTCTCTCATGTACCTGCGCAACGCCTTTGAAACCCTGGCAACCCGATGTGTTGACGGCATCACCGCCAACGAAGACGTCTGTCGCAACTACGTCCGCAACAGCATCGGCCTGGTCACGGCCTTGAACCCCTATATCGGCTATGAAAAGTCCACAGAAGTGGCCCACGAGGCCCTTGCCTCCGGCACGTCAGTGTACGACATCGTCCTTGCCAAGGGGTATATGAAAAAAGAGGACCTGGACGACATCCTCTCCCCTGAGAACATGATCAAGCCCCGGTATTTCCATAAAAAAGACTAACAGAACAAAAAGCCCCCGGCGGATTATGACCGGGGGCTTTTTCCCTAATGTATAGACGCCTTCTCACAGTCAAACACTTACCCCTTCTGTCCTACGTCTGTGCAAGTCATCCGGCAACATAGCCCCAGAACAGTGTGTGTGTGAAAAAGGCATAATAGCCTGAAAGATTCAGAATAAAATCCGGTGAGTCCGGCAGGCACAACCGTTGGAATTCTGACAAGTCATCGGATGACAGCTCACGCTCTGCATCCGGCCAGCGCATTTCAATCAAGTCCGTCAACGCTGTTCGTATTTCATGGCTGAGGGGAGCATAGAAACTATCAGTAAACGTTTTTACCCTGGGTTCCTTTAAGCCTATGTCACGAAACCACCCCAGTGCACGCAGGAAGTGCGTCTCTGGTTTCTTCCCGTGTATAAAAGGAGCAAGTCCACCCGATGTTGCTCTCAGACGGGCTTCCAAGCGAGGATATCCAGGAAGCAGATTTTCCGAAGACCAGCCAGATATTGCCACAATACCACCGGGCTTCACCACCCGTGAGAGTTCTTTCAACAACGGCAGCGGCTCCAAAGGAGCATACCCAATGCAGTCGGCACTCCATGCCCAATCAAAGGTATGATTGTCGAAGGGAATAGTGGCCACATCCCCTTTCTGAAATGAAATCCTTTGTGAAAAGCCAGCCTCTTTCACAAGTTCTTCCCCGCAATTCAATAACCCCGAGGCTTGGTCAAGCCCGGTGACATGGCCGGTGGGTCCTACGGCCTCGGCCAACAGCAAACTCTGAAGACCGATCCCACACCCCGCATCCAGTCCCCTGCTTCCGGCAGGAAGCTGTATTGCCTCGATCACGCCGCGAAGAATCGACTCTCTCAAAGGATTGGCCACCAAAAGGCTACGGATATATGAATCAGTATCCACTACTGATATGCCTCAAGATATGTTAATCACAATTATTTGAATCGATGAAACAAAGTGCCAGTCGACCGTCAAACCAACGCCTCTAAACAGCCGAACGTTTATTTCCGTCGGCTGCATTCACATCATTGAATCCAAAAGAGAACATGACAAAATGATGAACCATGACGCACTGGCATTGCTCTGGTTCAATGTCAATCCGCTTCAATCATACCCATCTCTTTCAAGAGCTCCATGACAATTGAAATCTTTGACCCTGCCATGGTCCCACCAAGAGAAAGCATAACAGAGCAGGTTTCCATGATCTCATCTCGTGTTGCCCCTGCATCAATCGCCTTTTGTGTCTGTCCTAAAATACACCCCTTACAGCCCATCACAATGGCGGCACCCATTGCCATCAACCGCTTGGTCTTCGTATCCAGAACGCCAGGCTCATACGTTTTCTTGTAATGGGCTTGGTAGAGCTCTCCCTGCTCCCCTTGCCAGTCGATCAACTCCCAGAAATTATCACTGATCTGGCTATATTCGTCTTTCAATTCCCCCATTATATATTCCTTTTTTAAGGTTTGAATACTTGAGCCAAAGTGTCGAATGTGGAGGTGTAACCCCTTCATTAATATTGAATGATAAACTCATCCTCGTCGTTTAAATGCCCTATATGTTTTTTATCATTACTTCCGGGAAACAGTTTACACCAAACTGGTCACAGTTCATGCACCCAAAGCTCGGTGAATCTTCTCTGTCGATTACCAAAAAACCTTGAGTTTTGAAAAAACCGGGAGCCCTTGCACACAAGTATAAATTCTTAGCACCTACTTTCTTCAGATAAGTCATCGCCTCACAAAGAAGCTGTTTACCTACGCGTTTATTCCTGTAATCTGAGTCGGTTGCTATACCTTCAATAACGTATACACCTTCCCTCATACCCAAAACGCAACCTCCAATGAGCTTCTCATCATCAACGGCTTCCCAATATTTGACCATCGTCTCTGGAATTTCTTTATCCTTTTCTGTAAATTCTAAGCCATTTTCAATAAAAAGTTTTATTAGCTCGGCGTATCGATCTGATTTGCAGATGGTTACCATTCCTTGTATCCCCTTTAAAACATAATGCTACGCTAAGGGCTCAAAAAGAAAAGTGAGTAACGAGCGCAGCTTTTTACCATGCCTTCCAACATGTAGTACTACAACAATAAAAAAGGCTATTATTGATAGCTACTTTTTAAATACTTTAAGAAATAGAGATAACCCCAAGAACAACCATACAAAGCCATTGGTATAAGAGTGAATTGGAAACCCCCTATACAGTGTAAATTCAGGTTCTCTAATAAAATAGCTGCACCCTATGCCTAATAAAACAGCGGAAAATAAAAAATATGCAATAGCGGTGTTATTGGTAATTTCTGAACTGAAAAACTGATCTATCTTGTTTCTATATCTTTGAGACTTAATGATAACATGGTCAAAAATGACAATAACCAGAAATATACCGAATAGACTGAAGCCGATTACGACTAAAGCTTTCATCCGAAGACTGTTTCCATATCAGTGCTGTTAGTATAGTAGACTTATAACGTTTGATAATGATTTTTAAAAGGACTTAAGGGTTGCAAATCCGACCCCCAAGTTATCGCTTCAGAAATGCGTATCAAAAATCGATAGGTCAAGTTTGTAATCCACAAAATGATTAATTGCATAAATAAACGTGCCGGGGATGATTTACTTGTCGAATCTGTAAACAATAAAAACCGATTGGGATTGAGAATAACTTTTGAATCATGCCAGGCTTACCTCGTTGGTTTACCCAGAGGAGAGCCAGCAAATACAAGTCATAAATGCATATACATCTTAAAATATAACTTATTCAACAGGATCAACCCCTAAATCAGCGGCGCGTGTTTTTTGAACCCATTGAAATTGACTGTTAATGGATTACGTTGGCCATGCTATGTCCTTATGGGTTTTATGATGCAGTTTAAATTGTTTAGTTTTTAATTTGCCGCAATTTACTGAGTAAGTAATCGAGAAAAATATGACGGGCTGATTATTCCATGCCTCTATGTCGAAGCTATCCGAGTCAAAAACAGGCAATTGGGTATAAAAATACTGGGTGTCCCCTAACTTTTGATCCAGGCTGACACTTTTATTCATAACAACGGCTTCTTCTGGTTTCAACTCTGTTTTTAAAGAAACGTTTTTTATATAAACTTGACCTTGCTTCTTGTCTAAAATATATATCCACCCTGAAGAATGAGAATATGACCGTGAGAACGTTCTGAAATTAGGTACAATGATGACTTCTGCATTGGATAGCCCTACTATCTAACTATATTTACCATGGTTTATGCTATTTCTAATTTCATGAGTGGGCTCATGGCAATAGTCGTCGATCTCCACAATGTGACAAGAACAAAACAACGATAAAAGTATAAGCGTTGGATAGAATTTCAAATTCAATCCCATACCTTTTAGATGAGGAATTTTTAAAGTGAAGCGAAACACGAACACAGCGTTAAAAAACCCCCTCTCAATTTATTTGTTATCTTTAAGATCATCAAACCGAGTTCGAGTGTCCAGTGACCGAATGAGATTTCCCGAATCTGAGCTTGATACTGTCAATTGATTGTGCTTGCTAAAAAACGATCCAATAATTGGAATTAATGATAAAAAACAAATGATGCTTTAAATGAAGAATATAAAGCTTCTAAAAAATATCTATTATTTTCCGAAAATTCTATCGCGGCCTCTTTTGACAGCCATAATGAATAAAGGATCAGTACTATAAACACGCCAAAAACGATAAAGATTTCTAAATCATTGGTTTCAATGTTGTATCCCTTCAAAAAGTCTTTTAAAACCATCAGTAGAGACATAAAGGCCATTGTAATACCAGCAGAAAGCCAAAACAGTATGAAACTGTAAATGCCTTGTACCATTCTTTTCACAAGCGGGTTTGATGGCTTCACTTATGTCCTCGACATAAATGACAACTATCATCGAACAAAACAATCCGACAATCCGTCCAATTCCTGTTTTTCGCGCCCTGCAGGAGTGGCGTTTACCTCTCCAAGCATCAAGCAATCCCCTTAAAAAAACCACAACACGGGGCAACGCCCACCATATATATTTAAAGCAGTCATCCCTCTAAGCACAATTAATTTCTTACTCTGTGAACAGTACAAATGCAAGAGTCTAATTGGATATAAAAAAACAAGGTCTATAGAGCTAATCAAAGAAGGATTAAACGAGGGAAGACAGAGGACGGAGGAGAACCATATTTGGTGAGGCTTTATGCTATAGGATTACCCCTACGGCTTGACGGACAAACAGTAAGGGCAATCCATTTTCGAGGTGTTTTCACAAGGGCGACTTCGCCACCCTTACCCCGGAGGTTTGTTTTTATTTGACCTTCTACCCCGCGACCATCAACACGGCAAGACCGCACAGAACCACGCCACAGCCCCGTGATATGGGGTTCTGAAATCGCTCGTAGCGGGTTCTGAAGGCGGGTCTGTCCAGGAGCATGGAGAAAAGCGTCCAGACACCGATGGCTTCGACGATCAGGGCAAGGCCGAAGAGGGCTCGGATGGCTGTGGGGGTTTCGGGGGCGAGGAGCTGAGAAAAGACGCTGAGGACAAACAGGGTTACTTTGGGGTTAAGCAGGTTGCAGAAGAGGCCGTCTCGAAAGGCCTGGCCAAAGGGGCCGAGGATTTCTGATTGGCATCGAAGGTGAGGCCGGAGTTACCGGTGAGGCAGCGGATTCCCACATAGAGGATGTACGCGGCCCCGGCGTACCGGATGGTGTTGAACAGTAACGGGCTGGTGCGGATAATCACGGCAAGGCCTGCAACAGACAGGGTCACGTGAACGGTGAAGCCGAGGCAAATGCCCAGGATACAGGCCATACCGGCCCGCAGGGACGTGGTGGTGTGGCGGAAGATCAGCATCATGTCGGGTCCGGGGGAGAGTTGGGCGGCCAGGGCCACCCCCAGGACGACCACAAGGGATTCGAACATTATCGGGTACTCCGTGTTGTCATGGTTGGGTAACGGTTCAGAAGAAAAAAAAGGATAGCCCAACGGGATCATGATGTAAAACGCATACCCGGAATACATATCATTCCCACACGGAATATGCCTTAATGAGAGTAATGGGACTCCTTGAGCTGTGTTTCGAATTTCCGGCGCAGCCAGGTGTGGGCGGCATCTCGCCTGTGGCGCTCATGCCAGAGAAGGCCATAGCGAAACGGGGGCACCTCAAAGGGCAGCGGGAACACGTCGGCGTCGTACCGCCCGGCAAGGTGTCGGGCGATGTGGGTAGGGATGGTCAGGAGAAAATCGCTCTGGGTCACCACCTCCATGGCCGAAGCAAACAGGGAGGTCTCAAGGGCCACGGTGCGCTGCCTGCCCCGGGCGGATAGGGCCCGGTCAATGGGACTGGCCTTGAGTCGGACTCAGGTCCGCGTGTAGAAACCAGACCTAAACCACTCATTTACACAAGCTTTTTATTGACACCCTATTGATGTAAGACGTCTACCAAAAACGCGGAATTGGCTGTTCCGAAGGAGGGCCCCACACTTCAGGAAGACAATGGCATCAAGCCTATCCGATATAAAAATCGATTGATTAGCAATGTAAAGCACAAATATTATAGATAATTTTATTTTACAAGATACTAAATGGGTGCCCCCAATGCCGTTCGAAAAAAAGCCCACCTCAAACCCCGAGGTGGGCTTCCTCCTGTCGGTCAAGAAGCAAAGAAAAATCCCTACTTCTCTATTCGAAGGCCTTGCGTCTTAAGCAAAGACTTAACGAGACGTTCGATCACGAGGCCATCTTCATTGAACAGGTATCAGGTAATGCTAAAATATCATAATGTGTTCCGACATCAATATTCTTCTGAGTAAGCGGTTCACCCTTTGTCAAGGGTTCATCGGTAATTTTAAAAACCGAATACCCCCTCTCCAGTAAAAAGCTCAGCAGCTGATTACGATAATTATAATCCGTCTTCTTAAACACCTCCGCCTTAATAACAGGATGATACTCTTTAAGAATACCGTCAATAGACCGAAGAATATAAAGGTCATAGCCTTCAGAATCTATTTTTATAAAGCTAAGCTTTGGTAGCAAGCCTGCATAATCTGATTTTAATTCCTGCTCAAGGTTGATAGCAAAAACCGTCTGGTTGAATGCGTGACCATGCCTTAGCGCCGAGATATTCTCGTGGCGTCCTCCGTTGCAAAAACCAGAGTCTGAATACTCAAACACCATGAAGCCTTCTTCTAGACCAGCTGCGGCCATCACTGTTTTTATATTTGCAATGTCACTATTCGATCGTGCCGTTTTTTCCAAGACCGGATAGACATAAGGGTTGGGTTCCAATGCCAACACGCTCCCTGTTTTTCCAGCGGCCAATCCCATGGGCAACGATGTGTCGCCGCAATGTGCCCCAATATCAATACAGAAATCGCCTTCCTTTATATATTCGCCATAAGCATCAACAAGATCGGCATTTATAATTTGGTCGACTGCATTTGGGTGCAACCATTGTGCGTACTTGACGGGGCCAATATTTTTAATGCTGCATTCCATGATTTGATACGAAAAGTGCTTGGGCTTTCCTTTAAAGCCCATCAGCTGAAATAAATTTTTCGGCTTCATGTAATATCTTTCTATATTTAACTTGGGTTAGGGTTTAGAGCATAAATTTGTGCTGTATCCTTACTGTCTACAAGCTATTCCTGTCCAATACTCCGTCTCATTCAATAGCTATAGCCATACAAGGCATTCAGAATTGGTTTCTCGACACAAACAAAGTTCCTTTACAATTCACATCCTTTTTACCATTACTCATTCGAGACTCTTCAAGTACAACAAATACAGTTATTCATTTAAACGCTATTGTTTACTCTTTAGCCCACATAAATGCAAGGGTGTATTCATATACATCTATAGAAAGATATTTTAAACTGGCTTAATCCTGCCTTCAACCACAACAGGAATATATGTGAACACCTGATGGGTACGCGCACAGCCCATGCGTTTGAAAACTTGGGCCTTTTACGATTACAGAACAGCCGGTAACTTCTACTTCTCTTCTGCCCCTTTTTGAGCCTGATACGAGGATTAAACCACACGGGCTATCTATATTATAACGTGATTTGGTTATGGAGGCTTACCAACCTTTACCGCCAGAGGTTTCTTTGTAGGGAGACCGTTTACCCCGCGACCATCAACACGGCAAGACCGCAAAGAACCACGCCACAGCCCCGTGATATGGGGTTCTGGAATCGCTCGTAGCGGGTTCTGAAGGCGGGTCTGTCCAGGAGCATGGAGAAAAGCGTCCAGACAACGATGGCTTCGACGATCAGGGCAAGGCCGAAGAGGGCTCGGATGGCTGTGGGGGTTTCGGGGGCGAGGAGCTGAGAAAAGACGCTGAGGACAAACAGGGTTACTTTGGGGTTAAGCAGGTTACAGAAGAGGCCGTCTCGAAAGGCCTGGCCAAAGGGCGCCGAGGCTTTCTCACTGGCATCGAAGGTGAGGCCGGAGTTGCCGGTGAGGCAGCGGATTCCCACGTAGAGGATGTACGCGGCACCGGCGTACCGGATGGTGTTGAACAGTAACGGGCTGGTGCGGATAATCACGGCAAGGCCTGCAACGGACAGGGTCACGTGCACGGTGAAGCCGAGGCAAATGCCCAGGATACAGGCCATACCGGCCCGCAGGGACGTGGTGGTGTGGCGGAAGATCAGCATCATGTCGGGTCCGGGGGAGAGTTGGGCGGCCAGGGCCACCCCCAGGACGACCACAAGGGATTCGAACATTATCGGGTACTCCGTGTTGTCATGGTTGGGTAACGGTTCAAAAGAAGAAAAAAGGATAGCCCAACGGGGTCATGATGTAAAACGCATACCCGGAATACATATCATTCCCACACGGAATATGACTTAATGGGAGTAATGGGACTCCTTGAGCTGTGTTTCGAATTTCCGGCGCAGCCAGGTGTGGGCGGCATCTCGCCTGTGGCGCTCATGCCAGAGAAGGCCATAGCGAAACGGGGGCACCTCAAAGGGCAGTGGGAACACGTCGGCGTCGTACCGCCGGGCAAGGTGTCGGGCGATGTGGGTAGGGATGGTCAGGAGAAAATCGCTCTGGGTCACCACCTCCATGGCCGAAGCAAACAGGGAGGTCTCAAGGGCCACGGTGCGCTGCCTGCCCCGGGCGGATAGGGCCCGGTCAATGGGGCCGGCCTTATCGCTTCCGCCGGTCACCACCACATGGGGTGCCTTCAGATAACTTTCCATATCGCGGTTCCGGGCCAGGGCATGCCCCTTGGCCCCCACACAGGCAAACGTATCCGTACCGATCCAGCGGCACACCACCCCCGGGGGAAGGGGGTCCTCCCCTTCCATGGCGCTCGCCACTTGAATGCGGTTCTCCACCAGCTCTTCCAACACGGTCTCTGAGCGTTCGGTGATCACGGAAACCCGAATACCGGGTGCTTCGGTGTGGAGGGAACAAAGCAGATCAGGGAGCACGAACTGGGCCACGTAATCGCTCACCGCAAGGGTAAACCACCGCTGGCATCCGGCCGGGTCAAAGGGTACCTCCATGGCCATGGCGGCCAGCTCACCCAGAATCACCTCCAACCTCGGTTGCAGGGTTCGAGCCCGTTCCGTCGGTTCCAGGCGATTCCCCACCCGCACAAGCAAATCATCGGAAAACGCCTCGCGAAGCTTTCCCAGGATCTTGCTCATGGCCGACTGGCTCACCCGCATCCGCGCAGCAGCCCTGGTGACATGCCGCTCTTCCAGAAGCAGCCCCAGGGCCTTTAGATGAGACGGCGACAACGAATCCACAGACATACCCAACTCCTTTATCCATTCATACCGGGGGTGATTCAAGGCAAACGGCACAAAAGCGCTGCCGGGAGTCAAACGTTACAGGTTTTGAGGACGTTTTGCCAGGCTCCGCCGAATCGACAGTGACAGGCATTTGAAACTTTTTTTTGCGACTTGTCACGGCGTGGCCAAAGGCGAAGACAAAGGCTGTTCTAATCCCGCCGTCAGGAGTCCTTTTCCCCACTGCACTCCCTGAACACCCGGCAGGCACACTCCCTGCGACACGCCTCGTCTCGACGGGCCACAAAGGCAGCGATGGCCTCGCTCTTGTGCTCGAAGATGTGATCCTCTCCGATGCGATCGATGAACCCCACATGGGCGATAAACTGAAACACGGTGGTTTTCAGGTTGCAGAAGTAGAGGCCGCCCCCCCGCGCCTTGAGGACATCCGAAAGCTCCACCAGCATCTCGGCGCCTGCCAGATCGATGTAGTTAATCCCCTCGCTGACGATGAGCATGTTGGTCACCCTCTCCTTTTCGATCATCGTTTCGATGCGGCTTCGGATGCTTCCCACGGACCCGAAGTAAATGGACCGGTCGATGCGGATAATCTTCATGTGGGGGCACTCGTGAAGGGGTCGTTTCTCGATGCTTGTGAGCTGCCGGGACCGGGTGGCGGGGTCCGGGGCCATCACCACAATGTCCGGGGTGGAGGACCGGGAGAGGAAAAGGATCAGGGAGAGAAACACCCCGATGTAGATGGCAAATTCCAGCTCCAGAAACAGGGTGGAGAAAAAGGTCACCGCAAGGATCGCAGACTCCGAAGGGCTCACGCGAAGAATGAAGCGAATATGCCTGAAATCGATGAGATTCCACGCCACAATAAGGATCACGCCGCCCATGGAGGCCAGGGGGAGCCAGGCCGTAAGCGGGGCGATGAGAAGGACCAGGGCCATGAGGGCAACGGCTGCAAAGATTGCAGACAGGGGCGTCTTGGCCCCGGCGGCGTAGTTGATGCCGGAGCGGGTGAAGGAGCCCGACCCCGCGTAGCTTGAGAAAAAACTTCCCACGAGGTTGGAGAGCCCCTGGCCGATGAACTCCTGGTTGCCGTCGATGAGCTGCCGGGACCGTGCCGCAACGGAACGGGAGATGGAGACGGCCTCAATGAGCCCCAGCAACGCAATGGCAAAGGCATCCGGGGCAAGCTGCCGGATCACGGGAATGGAGAACTCCGGTGCCGATATGGGGGGAAGCTTGGAGGGGATCTCACCGAGAAGCGCCACCCCGTGCTCCGGGCCGCCCATGGCAAGAGAGGCCAGGCTTCCTGCCACCATGCCCACGAGAAGGTTCGGGGCCTTTGGAAAAAACCTGCGGCAGACCACGGCCGCACCGATGGTGACGGCGGCCACCGCCACCACGAACCCGTTAACCGTGGAGAAATTGGTTGCCATGGCCGCCCAGGTGTCGATGAAGGACTCCCCCCGTGGCAGGGTCAGCCCCAGCACATGCTTTAACTGGCTGGTCACGATAAGGATGGCGGCCCCGGCGGTAAAGCCTGTTACCACCGTGTGGGAGACAAAGTTCACCAGGGCGCCGAGGCGTGCCAGGCCAAAGGCAAGCTGAAAGAAGCCCGCAAGGAAAGTAAGGGTCAGGGCAAGGCCGATGTACGCCCCGCTACCGGACTCGGCGTACTGGCTCACCGCGGAAAAAACCACAATGGAGATTGCTGTGGTGGGCCCTGATATGAGGTGATACGACGAGCCGAACAGGGCTGCCACCACCGGGGTGACCATGGCGGTGTAGAGCCCGTACTCCGGGGGCAGGCCTGCGATGGCCGCAAAGGCAACGGCCTGGGGAAGCACAATGACGGCACCGGTGAACCCGGCCAGAAGGTCTGCTTTCAAGGTGGCCCGGCCAACCAGGGGAAGCCATGTCAAAAAGGGGAAGAGTCTTGCGATCACGTCTCTCTCCGTCGGGTGGGCTTTCATCGACACGCGGTTTCCGGAGGTGATGGGGACAGCGATGTATTCCGTGGAAGGTCGGCTGCCCCGGGGGGTGTCAATGGGTTCGATTGTAATCAATCCCACGGGACACTGCAAGTAACACGGCGAAGATGTCAAGGCAAGCAATCCATGTGAACCCGGGTATTTCCCACAAACAAAATGTGATCCGCGATTTTCTCAACCACCCTAAAATATCCGGCCCGAACCCCCTGCCCATCTATCGGACCCGGTTTCCCTCCGAGGAAAGACACCGTCTTGACAGGCACCATCCATGCCTGTATTTTATTGAGTATGGTTGACTTTTCCATCGTGTCATGCGCCCTTCGGTCTTTCCCCATCCCCACCCGGTCGTGCCATGTGCCTGACCCACAGGCCGTTGTGACGCCTCAGTCGTTCCGTTTATTCTCCCAACAAACATCCCAGGGTTTGGACGTAAAGCAGTGTACGTTTGAACGGCGCCGGCCAGACCGGAGACCGTTCAAAACACGTTTTATCATGTGCTGATGTGCATCTTCAGTGCTCACCGAAGCCCCTCTCAGCTCCCTGGCTTCCTTAGTCTTTGCCCGGCCAACGACGTTGCACACGATACCCGAAAGGTGACCCCAGATGTCTCGAAATGATCCGCAAGCCCCACCGGACAACGTATGAATTAATGTTATGGAGGACTTCACGCGTGGAAAAATATGTGTACAGCTTCAACGGCGAAAAAACCGAAGGCGACGCGAGCCTGATGAACCTGCTGGGCGGCAAGGGAGCTAACCTGGCGGAGATGGCACGACTCGGCATCCCCGTCCCCCCGGGATTTACTATCACCACAGAGTGCTGCAACGCCTTCCTTCGCTCGGGCGGGAGCTACCCCCACGGGTATGCCGAGCAGCTCAACGACGCCCTTGTATGCCTGGAGAAAAACATGGGTCTTGCCTTCGGGGACCCCGACAATCCCCTGCTTGTCTCCTGCAGGTCCGGTGGCCGCCAGTCCATGCCCGGTATGATGGAGACGGTCCTCAACGTGGGCCTCACCTCAGGAACCATCCCCGGCCTTATCAAAAAAACGGGCAACGGCCGATTTGTCTACGATTCCTACCGCCGCCTGATCATGATGTATGCGGACGTGGTCATGGAAAAGGCCGAAGGCATTGAGGCGATGAACGGAAACGGCATCCGCAACCAGCTGGAAAAAATCCTGGCCGCGTTCAAGGAGACCCGAAACCTTCAAAACGACGCCGACCTCACCGAAGACGACCTGAAAACCCTTTGCGGGCTGTTCACCGAACGGGTGGAAACGGTACTGGGCGAAAAGTTCCCCGACTCCCCCGAAGCCCAGCTCCAAGGGGCCATCGGGGCGGTCTTCAAAAGCTGGAATGGCAAACGGGCCCAGTCCTACCGACGCATTGAGCAGATCCCCGATTCCTGGGGCACCGGTGTCACGGTCCAGGCCATGGTATTCGGCAACATGGGCGACACCTCGGCAACCGGCGTGGCCTTTACCCGCAACCCCGCCACCGGAGAGAACACCTTTTTCGGCGAATGGCTTGCCAACGCCCAGGGCGAAGACGTGGTGGCCGGGCTACGCACCCCCGCCCCCATCAACGACGCCACCAAGCGGGACACCAACAAAGGGGTCACCTCCCTGGAAGTCGCCATGCCCGGCGCCTACAACGAGCTGGAAGCCATCCGAACCACCCTGGAGCGGCACTACAAGGAGATGCTCGACATCGAGTTCACCATCCAGAACAAACGGCTCTACATGCTCCAGTGCCGTGTGGGAAAACGAACGGGTACCGCCTCCCTTGTCATGGCCATGGAGATGCTCGAAGAGGGACTCATCGACGAGGTCACGGCCATCAAGCGGGTGAAACCCCAGCAGCTCAACGAACTCCTTCACCCCATCGTGGATCCCGAGGAGGAGAGCCGGGCCGAATGCCTCACCGAAGGGCTCCCGGCCGGGCCCGGCGGGGCCTTCGGCCACCTCGCCTTCACATCGGATGATGCCGTCAAGCTCGCCAAGACCCACCCCAACGTCATTCTGGTTCGCGAAGAGACCAACCCCGAGGACATCGAAGGGATGCGGGCGGCCTCAGGCATCCTCACGGCACGGGGCGGCATGACCAGCCATGCGGCCCTGGTGGCACGGGGCTGGGGTAAATGCTGTATCGTGGGCGCCGGAGACATTACCATCCACCCTTCCATGAACAAAATTCAGATCGGGGACAAGACCTTCAACCAGGGAGATATCCTGACATTGAACGGCACCCGGGGGCGAGTCTACGAAGGGAAACTCAAGATGGTGGACGCAACGGAAGATACACGCTTCCAAAAGTTCATGCAGATGGCCGACGCCTACCGCACCATGGGAGTGCGGGCCAATGCCGACACGCGGGAAGATGCCCAGGTGGCCAAAAGCTACGGGGCAGAAGGCATCGGCCTGTTTCGCACCGAGCACATGTTCTACAGCGCCGGGGCGGACGACCGCCTTTTTATCTTGAGGAAAATTATCTTGAGCGACACCGAGGGTGAGCGGAAAGCAGCCGTGCAAGAGCTTGAACCCTACGTAAAGGAGGAGATCAAAGAGACCCTCAAGGCCATGAACGGCATGCCTGTCACCATTCGGGCCCTGGACCCGCCCCTCCACGAATTCGTCCCCCACTCACGGGCCAAACAGGTGGAGCTGGCCGAGGCCCTGGGCGTGGACGTCACCGAGATCAAGCGCCGATGCGAAGCCCTCCAGGAGAGCAACCCCATGATGGGACACCGGGGCGTGCGCCTGGGGATCAGCGTCCCCGACCTCACAGAGATGCAGGTCAAGGCCGTCTTCGAGGCCACGGCAGAGCTTGCCAAGGACGGGTTCCATCCCCAGCCGGAGATCATGATCCCTGTGACCTGCGACGTGGAAGAGCTTGTGTTCGTGCGCAAAATCGTCAACACCGCCTGTGAAGAAGTGGCGCGGCGTTACGGCCTGGCCTCCATTGTCCACAAATTCGGGACCATGATCGAAATCCCCAGATCCGCCCTGCGGGCCAACCAGATGGCCGAACTCTCGGAATTTTTCTCCTTCGGCACCAACGACCTCACCCAGCTCACATACGGTTTCAGCCGGGACGACGTCGGTGAGTTCCTGCCCACCTACCTGGAGAAAAAAATCCTCCCCGCCGACCCCTTCCAGACCCTGGACCCCTCCGGGGTGGGAGAGCTCATCAAGATCGCCGTGGAGCGGGGCCGCAAAACACGCCCGGACCTCAAGCTGGGAATCTGCGGAGAACACGGGGGCGACCCGGACTCGGTACGGTTCTGCTACAAAGCAGGCCTGGACTACGTAAGCTGCTCCCCCTACCGTATCCCCATCGCCCGACTGGCCGCCGCCCACGCTGCCATTGAGGCGTCGGAAGGGAAAAAATAGCACCGTAAAACCACCACGGGCAGCCCCTCTCCGGGCTGCCCACTCCCTATTCCCTATTCCCTATTCCCTATTCCCTATTCCCTATCCCCTATCCCCTATTCCCTATCCCCTATCCCCTATCCCCTATTCCCTATCCCCTATCCCCTATCCCCTATCCCCTATCCCCCTATCCCCCTATGACCTACTATACCTATGACCTATTTTACCTGCCCCCCTACCTCCTGCTCTTATCCGTCAACCGCGCCTCCTTGATAAGGTTGATGCCGAAGAGCAGCAACTTTTCCATCATGTACCCGCAAAGTTCCTCATCCTTTGTCTCCAAAGCAGAAACCAGGCTTCTCTGGTACTCGATAATCCCGTCCGGGTCGTCTCCCAGGTTGTAGTAGTAGGTCAGATAGTTGATGAAGACGGGCTTTAAGGTATTGAAAATCAGCTGCACGGCAAGGCTCTCGGCCTTTTGGAAGAGAAACTCATGGAAGGCGTAGTCACACTCGGCAAGGGCCCGGGCGTCTTCTCGTGCGGCCTGCTTTTCATCCAGAATCCCGTGGAGATGGCAAAGGTCCCCGGGGCCCAGGTTGTGCACGGCCCGTTTCACCGCAAACCGCTCGCTGATAAGACGAAAATCCATAAACGAGGTGAGGACCTCATCGTTTAAATCCAGGCTGTTTTCAATATAGTAAATCAACAGAGAGAGAGCGGCTTCATTGCGGTAATCCGTCACGTAGGTTCCGCTCTGGGGGACCCGCTTGACCAGTTTCATGTGATCGAGCCTGCTCAGGGCGTCCCGCACGGTGTTTCGGCTCGCATCAAACCGGTCGGCCAGCTCCCGTTCCGAGGGCAAGCGGCTTCCCGGTTCATAGTGACCGTTAAAGATATCCTTACGAAGGCTCTCAAAGACTGTGTCTGCAATACATGTGGGCATGGATCCATCCCGGCCGCCGCACCGGGCAGCCACAAAGGCATCAATAACGTTGACGATACCGCAAAAAGCAGCGACAAACTCAGCCCGCCCCGCGGTACCGCGACACACAAACTTTTACCGGATGGTAAAGGCGTACGTCACAAGTAATACAGGGCCCCAAATTGGTCAACCAATTTTATTTTTTATGTTGCACACAAACAATTAAAAGCCTGTTTCGCCCTTGTAAACATTGACATTTCGAAAATAGACCCCGAGATAAACTTTTGTACACTACCAAAAATCCCTTGATACCCCCCGAAATTGGTGCTACCAAAACAATGTTTCTCAACACTCGGAGTCGTATCCGCTTATTTGCTTATTTCAGTTGTTCAGGAGGTGAACCCATGGTCCTTTTAAACCCGAAAAAATACAAAGACAGAAATTACCCGGACGAGCGTTCCAAAGAGATCATGCTCAAGACCATCGACTGGTTCGAGAACAAGGGTCTTGCTGCCATCAAAAAAGACTACCAAGAAAAAACCTTCACCTATGATTTTGCAGAGTTCGTGAAAAACGAGGGCATCTTCGAGACCCTCTTCCTGCCCAAGGGCTACGGGGACGACCCCAACCAGCACTACAGCACCTACAAAATGTTCGAATTCTCTGAAATCTGCGGTTTCTACAGCTCAGCTTACTGGTACATGTACCACGTCTCCACCCTGGGCCTGGACCCCGTTCTGCTGGGTGACAACGAAGAAGCCAAGCACAAGGCGGCCGCCAAGCTTAAGGAGAACCCCCTGTGCGCCTTCGGCCTGTCCGAGCGCGAGCACGGTGCGGACATCTACTCCAGCGACATGAAGCTCTACCCCAAGGGCGACGGCACTTACCTGGCCCAGGGCAGCAAGTACTACATCGGCAACGGCAACGAAGCCGGAGTCGTCACCGTCTTCGGTAAGATTGCAGACACCGATGATTATGTCTTCTTCATGGTGGACTCCAAGCACGAGAAATACGAGTGCATCCAGAACGTCATCGCATGCGACCAGATGTACGTCTCCGAGTTCAAGCTCCATGACTACCCCATCACCGACGCTGAGATCCTCTCCCGCGGCCAGAAGGCCTGGGACGACATGCTCAACACCATCAACATCTGCAAGTTCAACATCGGCTCCGCTGCCATCGGCCTCTCCACGCACTCCCTGTACGAAGGCCTGAACCATGCTGCCCACCGTGAGATCTTCGGCAAAAAAGTCACCGAGTTCCCCCACATCAAGCAGCTCTTCTTCGACTCGTACATCCGTATCACAGCCATGAAACTCTTCGGCCTGCGTGCCACCGACTACATGCGCGCCGCCGGTCCCGAGGATCGCCGCTACCTCCTGTACAACCCCCTCATGAAAATGAAGGTGGCCATCCAGGGCGAGATTGTCCATGAACTGATCTGGGACGTTCTGGCAGCCAAGGGTTTTGAAAAGGATCAGCACTTCGAGCACGCAGCCGTCCAGATCAAAGGCATGCCCAAGCTGGAAGGCACCAAGCACGTCAACATGGCCCTCATGGCCAAGCTGATCCCCAACTTCATGTTCAACCCGAAAGAGTACGAAGAGGTCGGCCTGAGAAACGGCGCTGAAAACGACGACTTCCTCTTCAACCAGGGCCCCACCAAAGGCTACGGCAAGATCCAGTTCCACGATTACATGCCGGTCTTTGAAAGCGTTGACCTGCCCAACGTCAAGGTCTTCATCAAGCAGGTTGAGCTCTTCAAGCAGCTCCTCATGGAGTCCGCCAACGACCTCATGGGCCAGATGGCAAACTTCGACTTCCTCTACGCCATGGGCGAGATCTTCTGCGTGATTCCCTACGCCCAGCTCATCGTAGAGAGCGCCAAGCGTGAAGGCATCGAAGACGACATCCTCGACTCCATCTTCGACGTCTTCGTCCGAGACATGAGCCGCTACGCCCTTGACCTTGCCATGAAGCCCTCCAGCACCGACAAGCAGCAGGAGCTCTGCAAGGAGATGGTCCTGAAGCCCGTTGTCAACGAGGAGCGCTACAACCGCGTGATCAACGACCACCTGTATGCCCTGGTGGACGCGTACAAGATGAACCCCTAAGAACAGCCCGACCTGCTCCTTCTCCCTGAGATGGAGGAGAAGCAGGCTCCATTGAATAGAAAAAGGCAGGACCGAATCGGTCCTGCCTTTTTTCTTTATCCTCTCCCGCCGCTGCCCCCCTCCTTGACAAGACAAAACAAACCATGATTAATAGGAAAACTTTTCCATTAAACCGATGCACAAACACGCCGCATGGGGCAGACAACTCCCGCAGGGGCGTTGATAAACCATTGACGGAGCATCCCGGGGCCTAAACAACAGGCGTTTTCACGGCAACGTCCCCCAGTGTGCTTACCAACCCGAAGGAATGAACGTGGGGGACGGGCGTTACTACACATTTGATCAGTTTTACTCTGTTCTTTTCCTTACATGCCTGCTCATCGCCATCTGCATTTTTGGCGTCATCAGCTGCTACCAGGGGTTCAAACAGAAAGGACGGCTTATCCTGGCGGCACACGCCACCCTGGGAGCGGCGGTTTTCATGCGGTTTGCCGCCGAAGTGATGGCCTCCCCGGCCCTTGCCTTCACCGCCAGGCTGGCTGAACTGGGCTGCACCCTGGTAACGGAATGTATCGTTCTCCATATGATGGGGCAACGCTCGGTGCTGGCCCCCCTTTTCTCCGTCAAGGCGCTTTTGATTCCCTGCGCCACGGCCGGGCTCCTTTTCCAGGCCCACGCAACATGGCTCATCCGCAGCCACACCCATCAAGCCATGGCCTTTGGGGCAGGATATCTTGGCGTCACCGGCTGTCTTTTCCTGCTCTCCGTTGCAGCCGCACTCTTTTCAACCTCGCGCCTCCGTGGCCTGGTTCTCTTTGCCCTGCCCCTGGGCGCACATCTGGCAGGGGCCTTTTTCGGCGGCGCTCCGGGTGAAATCAGCCTGCTTTTTCTCTACCCATTTCTCCTTTGCGGCCTCCACCTCTTCTCAACGGAGTTCAAGGCCTATCACATCGGGGACCAGGCCTTTGCCAACATCACCAACCTCATCGACGACGCGGTGATTCTCTGCGACGATCAGCGAGAGATTGTTTACCGCAATCCCCTTGCCCGAAAAGCGGCATTCCTTAAAAAAGGGCTCACCACCGTCACGAAAGAAGGCCCCGATGCCCTGGTGGCACCGGGAATGCGCCCGGCCGACCCGTACACGATCCCGGCTTTTTCCTCCCCGGACGGTAAAACCCACATCGCCTGCCGTACCCAGCCCGTGGGTCCCCAGGGGAAAAGCCGCTTTTTTATCTTCAGCGACATCTCCCGACACATCGAGATGCTCGACCTGCAGGAGACGCAGAGAGTCCAGCTGGAGGAGGCCAACCATAGGCTGCGCCAGTACTCCCACATTGTCTTTGACCTGGAAAAAGAGAAAGAGGTGTCCGCCTTGTTAAGCGATGTCACCCATACCCAGGATACATTCATGCACCAGTTCCGTGCCCGGGTCCGGGCCTTATCCCAAATCCGGGATACGGAAGGGTTCAACGAGCGCCTCGATACCCTCATCGAGGACGCCCAGACCAACCTCGCCCGCATCCGTTCCCTTGTCGCCCGTTACAGGAGATACCATGGTACCTGATATTCACGTCATCATCGCAGACGACCAGCAGCTCTTAAGGGACTCCCTGGAGCAGATCATCAACAGCGATCCCCACATCACCGTCACCGACAGCGTGGGCTCCGGTGAAGAGCTCATTGAGGCCTGCAACCGCAAGGCACCGGACCTGATCCTCATGGACGTGGAAATGCCCCGCATCGACGGCCTGGCCGCCCTGAACATCCTCAAAAAAAGTCACCCGGACATCAAGGTGCTGATGCTCACCACCTTTGAAAACCCGGAGTACATCACCGATGCCTTCCTGGGCGGCGCCGACGGCTACATCACCAAGGATATCGGCTATGAAAAGCTGATCTTAACCATCCGGTGCGTGGCCATGGGCATGACCGTGATCCATCCCGGCGCCCGAAAAATTCTTCTGGAACGGTTCAAGCCCCTGGGCCCCGGCAAAGCCACCTACACGGATCTCTTGAGTATGGAGGAGATCAATATCGTGCGGCTCATTGTCATGGGGGAGAGCAACAAAACCATTGCCGAGACCCTCCACTACGCCGAGGGCACCGTCAAAAACAAGGTGAGCCGCCTGTATGAGAAACTGGGCATCACCAACCGGCTGGAGCTGGCCGTCTATGCCGTAGAAAACGGCATTGAATAGGATACCGCACCGTGTCTCCCACCCTGCAATTAGAAATCTCAGCCATCTGCATCATCCACATCATCGCCATCGTGCTCTCGGTGATCTGCCTGGCGGTCTTCACCATGAAAAGCCGCAGGGACGATCCCTCGGCCAACGCCTTTCTGGTGCTCCAGGGGGCCATGACCCTGTGGATGGTCTTCAAGGTCCTGAAAACCGTCTCCCCGGATATCACCCTGAGGTGGATCTTCATCCTCGGCTACTACGCCTGCACCTGCGTGGTGGAAGCGGCCTTCATTGAGTTTGGCCATGCCTATGCCCGGGGCAGCCGACTGTCCCGGAAGATCCGCCCCCTTGTCTACGGGCTGCCCGTGCTCCAGTTTTCCTGGATCCTCACCAACCCGCTGCACTTTCTCTTCTACGGCCATTACGACTTTTACGGAGACAGCTTCGGTCCCCTGTTCTACGTCCACATGCTCATCGAGTACACCTACTTCGGCGTGGGCCTTTACTACTGCAGGCTTCGGTTCAAAAAAGAATTTTCCACCAGGAACAGGGCCGTCACCTGGATTGTGAGTACCGCCATCCTGGTGCCCCTTTTTCTCAACCTCCTTTATATCACCAAGGTGCTTCACACCCTCACCTTCATGGCCCGCATCCCGGTGATCTTCGACATCACCCCCATCGTCTTCACCTGGTCGACCCTGCTCTTTATGTACGCCACCTTCAACCACGACCTCTTCTCCCTGACGCCCCTGATGCGCCACGAGATCACCCACCACCTCAACCTGCCCATCGCCCTTTTCAACCGGCGGTTCCGCCTCGGCTACACCAACGGGGCGTTTCAGGCCTTGTTTACCTCGGGCCGCGCCATGGATGATTTTTTGGCCACACTGCCGGAACAGACCCAAAAATCCGGAGAGTCCGGATTTGAAGCATGCATCGGTGACGCCTCCTTTGTTGTCTCCTGCAGGAAAATCCGTACCGTCACCGGAGGCCAACATCTGGTCACCTTAAGGAATGTCACCCAGTACAAGGCCATCCAGGCGGACATCGTGGCCGGCCAGGAAAAGATCGAGAAAAAAAACAGGCGCGTCAACGAGACCATCCACCAGCTGAAAGAGCTCTCCAAAGGCAGCGCCCGTAAATTTGTGGCCCGGGAACTCCACGACATCATCGGCCACTCCCTGGTGGCGGCCATCAAGTTGCTGGAGGTGGCCCGCATCTACGGCCCCCACGACTCAACCCGGGGGCTCCCGGCCCTGACCCATGCGGTCACCGCGCTGGACACCGGCCTTTCCGGCATCAAGTCCGTCCCGGAATCCCGGGAGGAGTCTGGCCGAATCACCGGGGAAGAACTGAAAAAGGAGATCGACGAACTCATGGAGCAGGCCCGCCGCACCGGCCTGGATGCCAGCCTGAACCTCCAGGGAATGATCTACCTCCTGGAACCCGCCCTCTACACCACCCTTCACCGCACCTGCACCGAGATCATCACGAACTGCCTCAAGCACGCCGACGCCACGCGCCTTTTTCTCTCCGTCAAGATCCGCGAAACCCACGCCCACCTCATGGCCGTGGACAACGGAAAAGGAGCCCATACCCTCATCCCGGGAAGCGGCCTGCTGGGCATGGAAGAGCGCGCCCGCGCCCTGGGGGGCGAGGCCCACTTCAGCTCCGAAGACGGTTTCATGACCCGCATCACCATCCCACGTCAAGGTGAACTCTCAGTTCCTTAAAGGCTTAGCCTTGCAATAAAGCATGTAAGCTCTGCCTCCACGATTGAAATCGTTTCCACTCTGCACGTCTTATCCATTGAGCCCCTCCCCCGCTGTTTTATGACCAGCGTCACCGCCCAATGACCTGAGTCACTCCATCCCCCTTTAAAAAAGTGACGCGCGGACATGTCGAAAATGACTCGCAACACGTTGACTTGATTCAACAAATTTCTTATTTTCTTCCCGCCACGCGGCGAATCCGCCAACGTTACCCTTACATGCAGGAGACCCCATGAAACACGCATTACTGACCTTTGCCATGATTCTTTTTCTCTCAGCCCCGGTGCATGCCGTGGAAAACCCCTGGACACGGAAGCTGCCCTTCAGGGAAGCCGTTGTCACCTATGAAATCTCCGGGACCATGCAGGGAAAAGAGTCGGTCTATGTCAAAGACCATGGCCGTACCACCGCGGCCTACCACACCGAATCCGGGGCGAGCTTCGGGGTGCCCATGAACTCCAGTGAGCTCACCCTCACCACACCGGAGTGGGTCTACACCGTGGACTTAAGCGACAACATAGGGACCCGGCAAATCAACCCCAAGAAGGTGATCGAAGACGAGTTTAACCGCCTCTCCCGCAAGGAGCAGAAAACACTCGTCAAAAACAGCGAAAAAATGGGCATCACCATGGTGGGGGACATGAGCGGCTCCGTGGAGAAAAAAGCGTTGAAGATCAAAGGGTATGCCTGCGACAAGGTCACGGCCCTGGGCATCGACACCTTCACCCTCGCCGGAACCGACTTTCCCATGAAGGTGTCGGGCAGCATCATGGGCATGCAGATCCATGAAGAGGTGACCCGCATTGAGAAAAAAAGGGTCCCCAAGGAAAAATTCGCCCTGCCCCAGGGGGCCGACATCCGCCATGAACCCGCCGCCGACGCCGTAATCCGGGACCAGATCCACATGATGTTCCAATCCCTTCTTGCCGGTGAACGCCCGGTGAGCCGCCAGGAGCAATCCATGGATGACATGGGCGAGGCCATGGAAACCTTTCGACAGATGCAGGAAAACGGCGGACTGGAAGTCCTGCAAACCCAGATGCAGGGCCTCTTCGGTCCGTCCGGTCAAGGCGAGTAACCCGTCCCTTTTGACCACGACCTACACAGCCACGGGCTGATTACGACCTATTTATTACCTTAAGGAGCGACACATGCAGAGCCATGAAATCGATTACACCATTATCGGCGACGACATTCAGGTCATTGAGGTGGAACTGGACCCAGGCGAAACGGTCATCGCCGAAGCCGGTGCCATGAACTACATGGAAGAGGAGATCCGGTTCGAAGCCAAAATGGGCGACGGAACCGAACCCAAGGGAGGTGGAATCATGGGCCTGCTCAAAGGAGTGGGAAAACGGGTTCTCACGGGCGAGTCCATCTTCATGACCCACTTTACCAATGCAGGGGCAGGGAAAAAACACATCGCCTTTGCAGCGCCCTACCCCGGAAAAATCATCCCCGTGGACTTAAACACCATGGAGGGCGGCACCCTTTACTGCCAGAAGGACGCCTTTTTGTGCGCGGCCCTTGGCACCAGCATCGGCATCTCCTTCACCCAGAAGCTGGGCCGGGGCTTTTTCGGGGGGGAAGGGTTTGTCCTTCAGAAACTCACCGGCGACGGCATGGCCTTTGTGCACGCCGGGGGGACCATCGTCAAAAAAGAGCTCCACGGAGAAAAGCTCCTGGTGGATACCGGCTGTCTCGTAGCCTTCACCCAGGGCATCGACTACGACATCCAGCAGGCCGGAAACCTGAAATCCATGTTCTTCGGCGGTGAAGGGCTCTTTCTGGCCACCTTGCAAGGCCACGGCACCGTCTACCTCCAGAGCATGCCCTTCTCCCGCATGGCCGACCGCATCATCGAACACGCACCGTCCGCCGGCGGGGAGGCCAAGGGGGAAGGCTCCCTTTTGGGGGAGATCGCCACACTTTTTGAAAAGTAAATTCCGTTACCAGCCTCTCCCGGGGAGAACGAGGCGTCACCGATCCACTCTCCGGGGGGGGGGGGAAGATGGGTCGGTGCCCGCCTCTTGATGAATCTCCACACGTATCCTGATGTGACTGATCAGGCAGCTTTCCACCTCTGCGAAATAAAAAGGTGTGTAAACGCACCTTCCAGGAGTGGTGCGCGTTGCCAGCGGTAAAGCCCATGAGAGGTAGGGTGCGCTTGCGCACCGCCGAAGAATCGTAACGGTCATGAAACTCCCCCCAGAGGGTCCTGTCCCCACAGATACGGCTTATAGCCGCCCCAACCCATAAATCACCGCCACTCATCTCGGCACTTTTTTCTTTATGCATGCAGGAGATCTACATGTTCAAGTTCATACACGCATCACTTCACCGATTCATAATTCCCTTGATGATCGTTATTTTTTTGACCGGTTGCGGCGGAGGAGGCTCAAACCAGGACCCGCCGCCCATGGATCCGTCGGTCCCCTTGAAGGACCCGGACGGGATCTTGTCCGCCATCGGGCTCACCACCAACAAGGCTGTTAAAGAGAAGGTCTCTGAAACAGGGCTCCTCGGGCTGACGGTTGAACTCCGAAACGAAAATCCGACGCTGCCCACGGAAAAAATCATCTCCATCCTGAAAGAGAACAACAAAAACATCGAGTACAAAAAGCTCGCGCAAAAAGGGGTCCCCGAGGGCGTGATCTCCCGCATCAAAGCGCTTCCGTATTCGCCTGTGGCCACCCAGGCGTTCGTTCAGCTGCCGGACCCGGATATTTTCCCCATCAGCGCAAGCTCCGACGCCCTTGTCCGCCTCAACAGGGAAAAACAAAAAAAACTGAACCGCAGGCTGTGGTTGCAGTCCCAGGCGCCCCTGACCATGGATGAATTCCTGGCCTTGCAGAATGCCTTGGGCAGCACAAAAATGGTCAACAACTTCGGCAATCTTGACCAGAAAACACAAAACGTCGCCGTGCGTCAGAACCGGCACACCAAAGCGTTCGTGGACGGCCCCTCCGATGGCGTCACCCTGGTCAATGCCGTGGACGAACTCAAAGAAAACGGCGGCATCGGAGAGACGCCATCCGGAGCCAACCCCTGCAACCTGGTGGCCATGCCCAACCTGCCCATGGCCATTGCCTCCACCGAAGGCCCCGTGGAGACCCTGGTGGTCAGCTCCGAAGGCGGAGATGCCGTGATCTCCTTCCCGGAAACCGGCATCGCCGTCATCCAGGCGAGCCGGGAGGTCACCCTTGAGGACAGCAGCGGCAAGACCCTCTGCTCAGCAGGCGGTGCGGAGCCCCGTTTCTACTACCTTCCCGTCACCCGGGAGAACCGCTGCAAACCCTTCCGATTCGTGGGCGCAAGCAGCACCGTTGATATCACCCTGGTGGAGATGATCACCCCCGAGCGCCTTTCCGATACGGCCTTTGTGGAGGGTGACGCTTTTCTGTCAAGCGGCTCGGCTGCCGACCTTTTGAACCCGGGCTCCCGCTTTGCACCGAAATCCTACACCTTCAGCACCCTCAACTCCCACCTGGATGAGCTGGACCTCTCCTTTCAAATCGAAACGGAGTCACCGGACACAGCCAACCTCACCTTTGTGCTTTACTCGCCCTCCGGCACCATCTACACGGGGGACAAAAACGGCCTGGCCCATGCCGTTAACCGGGATACCGGCATCTGGAGACTGGATATCCTGCCCCAGGGAAGCGTCGGCATTGCTGAAAACGCCCTGGAGTCCCTGGCGCCTGCCGGGGACATGCCCGACACCCTGGCCACGTTCACTATCACCCCCCTGATCACCTCCGAGGCCACCTTGCAGACCAAGGAGTTTGTCCTCGGCACGGTCAAGAATATCTCCCTGAAAACACAAGGTGAGGAGGGCACCTACAACGAAGGCGAAATCACCGTTGACTTAAACACCAGCATGTCCCCCAACCTCACCATCCCCACCTACATGGACGATATCCTGGCAGGCGGTGACAAGCTCAACGACACCCTCGGCCTCTGGCAGGCGTGGATCAAATCGGAAAAGACAGGCCATGAATTTGAAGCCCACGGGGAGCTGGTCAAATTCAAGGCGCAGTTTGAGCGACAAAAAGAGCTCTACGAAACAGAGCACACCTTTGACTACCAGAACAACCCGGAGGTCTATGAGTGCCGGGACGAAGACGGACAATCCGCAACCTGCATCCGAGGCGAACTGGGCCCCTACAACATGCCCGAGCCCATCCCCGACGACTTCAAAGCCCGGGTGGTCATGAGGGATTTTTCCAAAAAGATGCAGCACCAGTACCAGGACGTGGAATACCTCCACATGCTCACCAACTACTATGACCTCTACCAGCACTGGAAGGAGCGGACCGTCCAGGTGGACACGGCCCAGTTTCCCTACGACGGCGTGCCCTACAAAACCCACGAGTTCATGGCATGCCCGGATGGGGACTTGGAGTGCGTCAAAGCGGTTATGAAAGGGGAAACGCCCCGCATCCCCGTCATCATCCAGGTCAACCGGCCCATCTTCGGGGTTCCGGTGGACCGCATGGTCCAGAGCACCCAGCCCATCACCTTCGACTACACGGCAAGTGACCAGGACGTCTACGATGCCAGTGCCGCCAACTGGGCCTTCCTGGGCTACCTGGCCAGCCAGACCTTCAACGTCATCTCCGGCAACTTCGTGGGGCTCGTCTGCGAAACCGTCAACCTAGTGGATGACCTCCACGACGTGGAACTCGCCGCCCAGGACGATCCGTTGGGCAGCGCCCGGGCCAGCATCAACCGGTACACCAGCAGCGACCCCTTTTACGGACTGCACAACCAGAGCGCCTTCTCCTTTTTCATGTCCGGCGTCCCCGAGGAAAACACCGAGGTGGACACCTACGGCCAGAAACTGAGCTACGCCCAGATTGCATGCGACTGCGTGAACCTGGCCAGCTCCGGGAACCAGTTTGCAAAAAATGCCGACATGCTTCTCAGCCTGGACTATGAAGAGCTGGGCAGCGCCGCCGATGTTTACAAAGTCATCGCCGGCACCTCGGCAGCAGTCGGTGCCGCCGATATCATGGCCGATGCCCACGAAATCGCGGGCCTCATCCAGGACGGAGAGATCTCCCAGGCCCGTGCGCGCCTTGCCACAAGCACCAACATCAATGCCCTGTCCGAGGGCCGGGACCTATACAACGACCTCGACAGCCTCATGGCCAACTATCAAAACACGGGCTCTGCCGGAAACGGCAACAACGTTCTGAAGTCCAACGCCAAATACCTCCTGGGCACCGACAGAAAGACCCGGGCTGAGGTGGAATTCCGCCGGGTGAGTTCGGTTCCCGTCACCCGCCTTGAGGTCACCCTGGACAGGGTGAAGATCATCTCCAATTATGAAGAGAAGGATGATACGGCGGAAATAAGGATGTTTCCCTATGTCGGCGTGGTGAGCGACAAACCCGGTGAGGGGGATACCCTGCACGCCCTGTTCACGGAAAGCGAAGATATCCAGACCAACTACCACGGGTGGGATTACCTGCGGTTCAACGGCGTAAAGGATGGCCAGGAGCTGGACACACAGGAGACGGTGCTCTACACCGGAGGCGGGTACAACGCTGCCGCTGTCTACGTGGAGCTTGCCGTCATGGAAGACGACGGCATCAGCGTGGAAGACGACGACATGATCGGCGTCTTCAGCCAGACCATCCGCCTTGAGGAGATCTTCAACAAACACGCGGAGTTTAAATGGGAGTTCCTGGGGGGCAACGACTACCGCCTTCACATCAGCGAATACCCCATCTACAACTCCAGTAACCAGCTCTGCCTGGAAAACCCCTTGAGCCGGGACCACGACTTTCAGAAAACCCACAACCGAAACCGAAGGCCCAGCGCCCTGGTCTCCCTCACCGTCAACCTGTCCATGGGAGACCTGAGCACCCCCCACCCCAAGGTGGACACCTCCCTGGACGTCGGCATCCTGGCAGACGGCCACGACACCTACTCCATGAACATGAAGCCCGTGGCCAGCATCCCTGCAACAGGACAGATCCAGGATGCCTGGAACGGTGCCGCCATTGTGGGGAACACCCTGCGCTCTGCAGACCTCATTGCCTACGGTGTGGGTCCCTACTTTCTGACGAACATCGGCCACTACACGATCAGTGAGTTCACCGGAGACCTGCTCCCCATTGCCGAGACCCTTCGATCGCCCAAGACCATCCACAGAACCGAACTGCCCATGGTCCGGCTCCTGGACGGCAACCGAATCCTTTTTGCCATCTCTCACCATGACGGCGCACGCCTCATGGTGGTCAACTACTCAGATACCGGCACCCTCTCCCTTGAAAAAAGCGTGCTCATCAAAGACGCGTCGGGCAACCAGGTCTACACCCTCCTGAAGCCTGCCATCTCTCCCGACCGGTCGCGCCTGCTGGTCCCCTTTGTGCCCCCCGGATACGCCGCCTCCGACAAAAAGTCCACCCCGGAAACCGAGGTGAACCTCTATGACATCACCCTGGGCGGAACCACGGAGATTACCCGGCGTTCAACCACCGCCTTCGGTGCCAATGCCCCGCTCACAAGCCTTGCCTTCATCGACGAGACCCATGTGGCGGCCATGACACGGACCCTCTTGTTCGGCGACGGGAAAAACCCGTGGTGGCCCAACGGAAAAACCATTCAGAGTGCCTGTTCCAGCGCAAACCTGGACTGCCTCTTTGACATGGTGGGCCAGGACCTCCTGCTCTATGACATCACCGACAGCAACCGGTTCGAACTCACCGACGCCCTGGACATCTTTTACGAACCCACCGAGGCCAGCTACACGCCCTCCAGCCTGCGACTCGGAGGGTCCCTCTTTGTCTGGCATCCGTGGTCTAAACTAAGCTGCGTCGCAGCCGTTCAGGACTCATCCGCCATGCTGAAAGTGGGAGCAACCCTTTACCAGCTGGAATACGACACAACCACCAAAGCCTACTACTTCGGGGACCAGTCCACCCACCGCAATGCCCGGTCCCTGCGATACAACCCGGAAGGGGGTTACTACTGCACCGACGGCCTCGCCTGCTCGGGCTACCTCAAGTCCGCCCTCAAGGCCGATAAAAACGACCCGGACGTCTATCACAGCACCGAGCGGGTGAGACGGTTTGAGTTTGCCGACACAGACCGTGACCTGGCCCTGGGCTTTTCAGGCATCAACACCCTGAGCCTTTTGAGCCTTTACGACGGGTTCGCCTACAAGGGCCCGTACATCACAGGCCCCATACTGGACACCCTGGTACGCGTGGGCTCCTCCACGCCCTACACCTTTTCGTTCACTGTTACGGACAGGGATACCCCCCTTGCCGGGCTCACCATCACGGCCCGCATCGAAGACGTCACCGTCCCCGGCGGGTACACGGAGACCACCCTCACCGACATTGTGGCAACACCCAACGCAAACGGAGGATACGACTGCACCGGCACCCTCACCCCCGGAGCCCTGGACCCGGAAAGCACCCTGACCCAGCGGGTTGTGATCACCGTCACCGACGGGACCTACACCAGCGAAAAGGAGTTCACCATCTACCACCGGCCCTTTGTCCTTATCCCCTTTGCCGACGGAATCCACGGCACGGAGATATGGAAAACCGACGGGATAACGGCAGCGATGCTGAACGACGCCAACCCCACCGGGGACGTGATCTACATCGGGTACGCGCTAAACAAATTCGGTGGACGGTACGTGTTCCAGGGCACCGGTGAAGATGGAGAAAGCCAGCCCTTCACCGCCACGGCCAGCCAGGGCGCCGTGCCGTTGAAGCCGGGCATCCAGGATACAGCGTACACACCCTTTGCCACCCTGGGGGACCGGGCTTTCTTCCGAACCGCCCGGTCATCAACGGAGACAACCCTGTGGGAAACCGATGGAACAGAAGGTGGTACCACCGAGGTCAAAGCCCTTTCAGGGGGCAAAATCCAGCAGATAAAAACCCTGGGCAGCACCCTTTTTATCCACCTCAACGGATCCAGCAGCAGCAACCCGGATTCCCTGTGGAAGAGCAACGGAACAGAAGGCGGCACCACGCAGCTCAAAGGGTCCCTTGCCATTGAAGGGCACCTCACCCCCTGCGGGGACAAGCTCTTTTTCGCCTCGGACGACATGGGCGGCAACGGCTGCGGCCTCTGGGTGAGCGACAAGACGCCGGACGGAACGCAGCGCCTCAAAGCGACCGAGCACCCGCCATGGTATCTCACCGATATAAACGGGGTGCTCTATTTCTATGACCACTATCAGACAAGGGATGCCGAGGATTACACCCTCGATCACATGGACCTCTGGAAGAGTGACGGCACGCCGGAGGGCACCGAGGTGGTGAAAGAGATGGCGCAGCGAGGCTCTTTTGACCCCACGGAAATGTTTGTGGTGGAAGGGTCTCTCTATATTGCAAGGGGCCATGAAATCTGGGCATCAGACGGGACCGAAGACGGAACGACGTTGATTAACGACCTTAGCACGCTTCCGGACTTCACATTAGGCAGGGTACGGATCGAAGGGAAGGTTCAGGTGGTGGGCGACACCTTCTACTTCAGGGTAAGAAGATACTCAGAGCCCTATGGAGATCAGGTCTTTGCCATCCAGCCAGGCACAAGCCACGACCGCATCAAGGTAAGTGAACGGAGCCAGAAGTATACATACATCACCCTTTATGGAGAACCCGCCGGTGCAAACGAGTTTCTCTTTGCCACCTTCGATGATGACCACCATTACCTGTGGAAACACACCGTGAACGACGGCACCACACTGATCGAAACAACAGACCGGTAGGAACACCGCCCTCCAATCCCCCTGGCAGCCCTGCCAGGGGGATCGTCAGCCACCCTACCCCAAACCGCGGAAAGCATGTTCACGGATTGGTATGTGGCAGCCTGCAAGGTAAGCTTGCGTACCATGTGTTCGACAAACCAACGTCTTATGCCATGTCCATACGGCGTGAGGGTCAGCAGTGCATGGGTTTTATGCACGTTGCGGCTCTTCGGCGGTGCGCAAGCACACCCTACCTCACACCCCCACGCCGTCGGCATCGCAGAAGGATGCGCAAGAGATACCCGGGCTACCCCGCCTCTTTCACCTCACAGCCACCGAGCATGTCGCTGCCCTCATTCACGGAGATGGCCTTCACATCATAAAGCTTTTCCAGCTGCTTGATGATCTGGGGCAACCTCTCGTCCTGTTTGACCAGAAGCTGCATGCGGCTTTCGGTGGTACCGGTGAGGCCCACCACGTAGACGCCGTCCAGGTTGTAGTTGCGCCGGGCAAACAGACCGGCAATCCGGGAGAGAACCCCGGGGTGGTTGGAGACGGTAAGGGTCAATGTGCAATCAGTCATGGGTGGCTCCTTCTTCAATCATGCGGGTGTTGGCGGCTCCCGGAGGAACCATGGGAAAAACATTGGCTTCCTGGGGAATGGCGATATCCAGGAGGGCCGGGCCGCGGGCGTGGAGAAACTCAGTCAAGGCCCCGTCGGTACAGGCGGATAGAGGCAAACGGCGCCCCGGGATGCCGAAGCCCCGGGCGATGGTGGTCAGATCCGGGTTCCGGTTGTACTGGGAGGCCATGTAGCGGGCCCCGTAGAAGAGCTCCTGCTGCTGGCGGACCAGCCCAAGGGCTCCGTTGTTCAGAACGATAACCTTGACGTTTAAGTCCTGCTCGGCCAGGGTGGCCAGCTCCTGGATATTCATCATGATGGAGCCGTCACCGGAAAAACAGATCACCGGGGCCTCGGGGTTGGCAAGGGCGGCCCCGATGGCCGCGGGCAGGCCGAAGCCCATGGTGCCCAGGCCGCCGGAGGTCAAGAGACGACTGGCTTCATGGTGGGGGTAGTGCTGGGCCACCCACATCTGGTGCTGGCCAACGTCGGTGGAGACAAAGGTCCCGGCCTCCGCCAGCATGCCGATGCGCCGGATCAATGCGGGGGGCTTGGCGTCGTCCAGCTCCCCTGCCGGAGTCGGGTGGGCCTCTTTCATGGCGGCAACAGACGCGTCCCAGGTTCGCCTGGCCCTGTCCGCCACCTTAGGCAACAGACTGGAAAGAATCTCCCCGGCGTCCCCAGTGATGCTGCAATCCGAGGGTCTCAGCTTATCAATCTCCGCTCCGTCAATGTCCATGTGGATGATGCGCGCATGGGGACAGAAGGCGGCAATGCGCCCGGTGGCCCGGTCGTCAAACCGGACCCCTGCGGCAATGAGCAGGTCCGACTGGTCCAAAATCAGGTTGGTGGCCCGTGAACCGTGCATCCCAAGCATTCCCAGCGAAAGGGGCGACTCCGAAGGCATGATGCCAAGACCCATCAAGGTGGTGACCACCGGGATCCCCGCCTTCTCGCACAATTCCCGAACCTTTGCACCGGCCCCGGAGTTGATGATGCCCCCACCTGCGTAGAAAACGGGGCGCTCGGACGCGTTGATGATCTCTGCGGCACTGGCAAGGGCCTCCTCGTCCGGTGATGCCGGACAGATCCTTGTGCACTTCTCCGGCAGGGTGTCAATGTCGATGAGTTCTGTCTGAACATCCTTGGGGATATCGACCCAGACCGGACCGGGCCGCCCGCTCATGGCAATGCGAAAGGCCTCGGGAATGACCTCCAGAAGCTCGGCGGCGCTGCGGACCAGAAAGTTGTGCTTGGTTACCGGCAGGCTCATGCCGAAGGTGTCCACCTCCTGGAAGGCGTCGGTGCCCATGAGGCTCATGGGGGTCTGGCCGGAGATGGCCACAACCGGCACCGAGTCCAGATGGGCATCGGCAATGGCCGTGATAAGATTGGTAACACCGGGACCGGACGTGGCGAAACAGACCGCCGGAACGCCCGTGGACCGGGCCATGCCCTGGGCGATGAACCCCGCCCCCTGCTCATGCCGGGCCAGAATGTGGCGGATGGGGCTCTCCCGCAAGGCGTCGTACAGGGGAAGGTTGGTGCCGCCGGGGATCCCGGCAAGGCACTCAACGCCCTGCCGTTCGAGAAGCTTGATAACGATCTCTGCTCCTGAATACTCCATGGTTCTCTCCTTTCCTTAAAATGAAATCATGCGTGCGTGTCCGGCTGCCGTGCCGGATGCCCAAAATTCATGCATAAAAAAACCCCGGTCGGTTGGTTCCGGCCGGGGTTTTGATCAGCGTTGCTCTGCGTCTCGTCTCACCCCGGCCTGCCCACGCAGACCACCACCACCACCACCACACACACCACGAGGGAGGAAATCGTCAGGGCGGTATGGTTGGTTGAGATGGTCATCATCAAAAAGGTCCGTTGGGTTAAGTCGAGGTTGTTAAAAATATAAAAAAAGCCCGGTCGGTTGTTCCGGCCGGGCTTTGTCTCAATCTATGGGAGCAAAGTCTCAGCCGGAGCACACCACCACATGCACCACCACACCCACCACGCGAACGTCGGCGTTTGAAGCGGTCATCTGAATGTTGTTGAGGCTGAGCACGTTGTTGTTTCCTTATCGTCAAAAAATGGAATATTGGTTAACTTTGAAGGCATTCAAGACATTTGTCAACTGTTTTTACAAATCAAACAATTCAGGTGAGTTTGCCGGGGTCACGCAAAAAAACAACCCCATCAATCCCACGACGCCCCCCTCCTATAACCTATACCCTATGACCTGTTTCCTATTCCCTACTCACTATTACCCATTCACTATTCACTGCCCTAAAGCCCCCTCGCCGCCTCGCTCCTCAGCGCCCCCGAATCCTTCGTTTCAAGAATCTCATTCACCGTCGCCAGCATCTTGGCCCTGTCCTTCTGAAGCTCCCCACTCACCGGCAGGTAATTGGAGGCATGGGCCCCCACGAATTTAAGCTTATCAATGGTGATGTTCTCGAAGATGGTCTTCATCTCTTCCAGGGTCTCGAAGGGGTCGGGCAACAGGTGTGTTCCTTTTTCGCAGGCGTTAAACAGGACGGTCCCCGGCACCGGGGTGTAAGTGAGGGCGGCGAGGTATCGGGGTTTCATGCGGTTGGTGATCTCGGCGGTGGATTCGGCGTGTCGGCGGGCGGCCTCGCCGGTTCCGGCAATACCCAGCAGCACCATGGAGGAGAGGTTGATGTCAGCCCGAACCAGGCGCTGCCCGGCTTCGAGCATCTCGTCAGCGGTCACCCCTTTCTTGACGGCGGCCAATACCTGATCATCTCCGGACTCCACGCCGAGGTAGGCCTTGGTGAGTCCGGCTCCCCGCAGGACCGAAAGATCGTCCCCCTTGGCCAGGGTGCTTTGGGGGCCCACATAGCTGCCCACGTGGCGCAGGGAAGGAAAGGTCCGGTAAAGGGCGGCAAGGATCTCAAGGAGGGCTTCGGTCTCCATGGCGATGGCGTCCCCGTCGCAGAGGAACACTTTCTCGACATCGCCGTAGTGGGCCTTGGCCATGCGGATGTCTTCCATGATCTCGTCCATGGCGCGCACCCGATAACGCTTGTCCTTGTACATCCCGCAAAAGGTGCACTTGTTGTGGGAGCACCCGACGGTGCACTGCAGCAAGTAACTGTTGGCCTCGCTGAACGGCCTGAAAATCTGTCCTTCGTATCGCATTGTGTCGCTCCTCAGGTGGGGTGAATATGCCACGGAACTATTTCATCCCTGAGGAATAGAGACAAGCAAAAAACGCCTCCGGCGGCCAGGGAATAAATCCCCTGGACCCCAGGTTGCGAAGGCACCAAGGCAATCATCATGCCAACGTTTTTGAGGCATTCGCGTGCAGTGTGACATATGGCAACCGCTTTTGCAGGAGAGACCCATTTCATTCTACAGGAAATGCGATGAAAGGCATTTAGTAAGGATATTTCACGAGTCGGGTGCGCTCATGCGCATGACACGACAACCCCCTGAGACACTTTACTTTTTCCATCATCCCTGCTAACCCTAAACGAAACAATCACATTGTTCTCCCCCCGCCCCGCCATCCCAAACAGGATACCTGAATCCATGAAAAAAAAGATCGTCATCGAGGCCATCATCTTCCTCACCTATGCGCTTTTTGCCATGTCCTGGGTTGCAGGCTCCACCCTGACCCTGGATATCATGAAGCACTTCGGCATCGACACCATGGCCGATGCCACCTGGCTCAACAACGCCATCACCCTCTCAAAGATCGTGGGAAACCTTGCCGCGGCCTGGTTCCTGGTAAAACTCCGGCCCAAGAAAGCCTTTGCCCTGGCCTCGGTCCTCATCACCTGTGGCGTCATCGGTGCCTTTGCCCCGTCTTACACGGTGTATGTCGCCTCCCGGTTCGTCATGGGATTCGGCGGGGCCCTGGTGATCGTCTATTTCGCCCCCATCGTGGTCCGGTACTTCGACCCGGAGGAGCGCCCCCTGGTCAACGGCATCAACGCAGCCGCCTTCAACACGGGAAACCTGCTGGCCCTGCTTTTCACCGGCGCCCTGATCTCCAAACTCGGTACCTGGCAGAACGTTAACCTGACCATCTCCGCAGCCAGCGGCCTGCTCCTTCTCATCTGGTGGGTGTTAAGCGAGGATTTCGACCTGGGAGGGCAAGGGGCCGATGGCACCGCAGACAGCGCGGAGTACACCCTCACGCAAGGGTTCCGTGAGCCGGTGAACTGGTGGCTCCCCATCACCTACTCGGGGCTCCTCTTCTGCTACATCTCCATTTTTGCTCTCTTTCCACTGATGCCTGACTTTGCAGCAAAGGCCGCCCACCTTTCGGCCATCATGATCGCTGCGGGCATGGCCGGCACCGTTGCCGGGATCCTCAGCGCCAATCGATATCCCCTGCGAATTCCCGTCATCCGCTACAGCGGGCTGAGCATGACCGCCTGCGCGGCGGTGATGGTTCTCACCACAAACCCGGTCATTGCCTATGCCACGGCCTTTATGGCCGGTTTTTTCATGTTCCTTCCCATGCCGGCCCTCACCACTCTGCCCCAGGAGCTACCGGGTATGACGCCGGGACGCATCACCGTGGTGTTCAGCATGTTCTGGTCCATCTCCTACCTCATCGAAACCATCCTGATGTACGTGGCTGGCGTGTTAGCCGACTCCACGGGCAATATCTCCGTTGCCGCGTACTTTGCTGTGGCCTGCTCTTCGACCTTTTTCCTTGCCTCGTTCTTCCTGCCTGAGACCGGTCGGCAAAAGGCACCGTCACCAACTGTCACCGCTGAAGACACCTTATAGCCCGGCTCGCCCGAAGGGTGAGAAAATCAAGCAGCAAACCCTGATTTACATTTTGCATTTTCAAAATGGCTGGCATTTTTGCTATAGTATTCTGAAATCATGCAGTTTTCATCTTGGACGTTTGTTTTCTCATCAAATATTCGGGATAGGAGGCACCATGCGAAAGGTATCCCCCAAACTGGAACCCTGGCTGAAAAAATTCAACGCGCTCCTTGCTCATCTGCAGGCCACCGGCTTCAAGGCCACCCCCACCAACGCCCGGGAAGGCTTGGCAAACCTCACCCGGGGCCTGGTGAGTTCCAGCCCCGATGTTGCCTGGGTCCAAGACGACATCATCCCCAGCCCAGGCTTTGACATCCCGGTGCGCATCTACCACCCGGACCCGTCCCGGGCCCTTCCGGTGCTGGTCTTTTTCCACGGGGGCGGCCACATGGCCGGAAGCGTCACCGTCTACGACCCCATCTTCCGCAGAACAGCCCTTGCCACAGACCACATCGTGGTGGCCCCGGACTACCGCCTTGCCCCGGAATGCCCCTACCCCGCTGCCGTCAACGACGCGTACAACACCATCAAAGGGGTGTGGGATGTGTTGAAGAGCCGGGAAATCCTGTTTACCCCCCGGCTCTCCATTGCGGGCGACAGCGGTGGTGGTGCACTATGCGCCACCGTCGCCCACCTGGCCCAGCATGATGCAGGGACGGACATCAAGCGCCAGGCCATGATCTACCCCAGCCTCGACTACACTATGGACAGCGCCTCCATTGAGGAAAACGCCGTGGGGTACCTGTTGGAAACAGCAAAAGTCCGCTGGTATTTCGATAACTACTTCCAGCACGCAGAGAACCGACGGGAAGCGTCCCCCCTCTACATGAAAACCACGACCAGACTCCCGGAAACCCTTGTGTTCACCGCCGAATTCTGCCCACTTCGGGATGAGGGCGCGGCCTATGTCCGCAAGGTGGAAGAGGCGGGAGTGAAGGCCGAGCGCCACCATTTCCACGACATGATCCACACCTTCATGAACATGGAAGACCTGGTCCGGGAAGAGTGCGACGCCGTCTACGCCAAACTGGGAGACTTTCTCAACAGGCCGTAACGGTTACCGGTTCTGAATCGTCCCCGATGATTCCGAGGCCACTGCCGAAAGTTGGTCACTCATGTAGGTATCGAACACCGCCCTCTGTTGGTTGGCGTTGCGGTCCAGGCCCGAGATGATCTTGCTGGTGTCCACGAAAAAGGCCCGATGCGCGTTGCCGGTCTTCATGAGCCACCGATACTCCAACACCGTCTCGGGCCGTGCGCACTCCACGCAGTGGTTCCAGAAATCCTCGGCGGTTTCGGCCATGCCATCCGGCCCGGGAGGTTCCGGCGCTTTTTCCAGAACATGGGCCAGAAAGCAATAGGCCATGCCCGCGCCGATCTGATCGTCCTTGATCTGCCTGTCCAGGGCGATGGCCTTTCTCAGGTATTTTTTTGCCACCTCGTAGTCCTGTGTCTCCAAAAGGGCCCACCCGAGGTTCCGGTTAAACTGGTACTCCAGATTAAGGTTCCGCGGCTCCAGGGCCTCCACCCTCTGGAGCCCCAGCATGAGAAAGGACTGGGCCAAGCGCGGGTCCCTGGCCTGGGTGATGGGGTTCATGCGGTTGATGAGCAGGCGACCGAGATTGTTGATTCCGGCCAGGTCTCCGGCACGTACGCCCTGATAGTAGTGATCCCCGGCGCTCTCCTGCATGCCGATGGATTCGTAGATCCTTCCCAGCTCCGAGTCAAAGGAGGCCTCCTGGGGATCGAGCTGCAGTCCCCTCATAAAGGAGGTCTCTGCATTGTTCAAATCTCCGGCGTCGTAGGCTCGGCGCCCCGTCTCATCGTAGTGATTTTTCAAATAGGAGCTGGTACTCATCACGCCCACCAGAAGAATGACTGCCACCACGAGCACCACCTCGCTCTGGAACTGGGTCGGCACCCGCAGGCTTTCGAGGATGGCTTTTACCCGGTCTCGCCCCGAAGCGGTGAGGGTCCCCTGGCTGATGGCGGCAAGCCCCCCCACCTGGGCGATGGTGGAGAAAGTGGAGGCCACGGTCAGGTCCCCCACGGAGAGGGCTTTTACAATGGTCACCACGTGACTGGCGCCCAGGCCGATGACCAGCATGGTGGCAAAATTCCACACCCAGTCAAAACGATCCCAGGCAGAGACTTCCGGCGTCATGTGCCACCACCAGGCGTCGTTGTCCGGCCCGCACTGCTCCCGCCACCGGTCCAGCTGGATCACTTTGTTCACAAGCGTCGCGTTCTTCAGAAGCCAGCGGTCCAGGGCCTTGATCCTGCCGTCCGCCCGGATAAACCACGCGGCGGCCTCCTCGTCGTTCACGTCAAAGGTGCTGTAGGCATCGTGGATGGCGTCCCGGGTAAAGAGAACCTCCAAAACCACCTGCTTCTCCTCCGCCGTGAAGCTCGTCTTGTCCACGGACAGGCTCTGCATTTCCGTGAGCCCGTCCTGAAGGCGGTTGAACAACTCCGAAACCCGTTCAATCTTGTCCGATTCCGTCATGGTCACCTCCCGTTATCCGGTCTTTCCTTCTTTAAGGAGTTCCTTTCGTATCCCCTTTTCAAAATCCCGCCGTCCCACACGTTGCCGGCCCTCACGCAGGGCCTGGATCGCGCCGAAACGAATCACGTTGACAATGGAACCGCCGGTGAGGGCGTGGGCTTCGGCCATGGCGACCACGTCCACGTCATCGCTCAGGCGGGACACCCCGTGCAGGGCCCGGGTCCAGATCTTCTGCCGCTGCTCCGCATCGGGGACGGGAAAATAGATCGCCGATTGAAACCGCCTGAAAAAGGCCTCATCCAGATTGGCCTTCATGTTGGTGGCCAGGATCACGACCCCGGGAAAGTCCTCGATTCGCTGGAGAAGGTAAGCTGTCTCCTGATTGGCGTGGCGGTCGTTGGAGCTGCTGGCCTGGGTGCGCTTGCCGAAGAGGGCGTCGGCTTCGTCAAAAAAGAGAATCCAGTTACGGTGCTCGGCCTGATCGAACACCCCGGCCAGGTTCTTCTCTGTTTCCCCGATGTACTTGGAGATCATCATGGACAGGTCGATGCGGTAGACATCCACCCCGCAGGCCTCACCGATGAGGGAAGCTGTCAGGGTCTTTCCCGTGCCCGGGGGCCCGTGGAACAAGGCCCGGTACCCGGGTTTCAGCACCCGGGAGAGCCCCCAGGACTCCATGATTTCATCCCCGAAGCGCCCCCATCCCACGATATGGTCGATCTCTTCCATCACCTCGGCAGAAAGGACAAGGTCGTCCCAGGTCAGGGGCGTGGTGAGCCGCCTTGCCGGAAACCCGGCCCCGTACTCGGGCCGATGGACGCCCCCGGAGGTAATCCGATGCAGAAAGGCTTCACTCACCTGCAGGGACCGGCTCCACAAAGGCTCCCCAGCTTCCCGGCCCTCCAGGGCCAGCACCCCGTTCCGGGCAAAGGAGTGCCCCTCACCAAAGAGGGACAGCAGGTCCATCCGGGCCGAAAGGTCACCCCCGGCCACGATAAAGGCCGCGGTTTCTCCCGTGGGTAAAAACCCGCCGTGGCGGTTTCCCGTCACCCCTCCGAACTCGGTGAACCCCCTGTCAATGGTCTTGTTCTGGATGAAAAAGGTGTCGAGGACCTGGGGACGGATGTGGGGCGCAAGGGCCAGCACAAGCACCAGCCGCTCCCGGGCATCGAGGGCCATTTCCCGCACCGCCTCAGCAAAGGGGGACGCATCCCCGGAAAGATCCGGCGGCACATGGGCCTCGATGCCCCGCACTCGGCACTCATGGCCGAAGTACAGGGCAATCCGGGTCTCCAGGACCTGCTCGAACCAGGCGAGTTCCTGCTCAAGGGCGCGGGTGAGGGATTCCGGGGCTGGAGAAGATGACTCGTTTGGAAAAGGGGGCATAGGAAGGGGTGTCTATCACGTGGCATCAATGGGCAATGTGGAGAGACTGCAAAAAAAGCCTGCGGGACGCATTCCCAGGCGAAGCATGGGAACGAGCAAGCGGCGCGGGCTTGGTATCGTGCCCTCAATCACAATTGGCCGCCTCGCTCCCAGGCTCTGCCTTGCCGGTGGGCTTAATCGTCCCATGGCTGGCACACCACACATGTTCCGGTAACACCGCACATGGAGGCAGAGCCTCCGAGGCTCATTCCCAACAAGCACAACGCTACCCTCACAGGTGCAGCCCATCAGCAAATGTGAAGGGGCGAAGCCCCGAAGCATTTGCGAACCTGGGGTCAAGGGGCTTTAGCCCCTTGCCGCGCCTTTATACCGATCCAGAAGCCCGTTTACCCAGGGCATCGGCTTCGGCTTCCAGGCCCGGGTTGTCATTCACCGGCATGCCCGACACCTCGCAGGTGGGAGAGACCCTGCCTTCCCGCTGCTGCACCACATGGGCCAGTTCGTGGCCGATGAGTTCGCGCCCTGAGGTGGTGTCCGGCCTGAACTGGCCCGGGGCAAAGTGAACGTCATGGCCCTGGGTAAAGGCCTGGGCGCCCAGGGCCGGGGCTTTGGATGAGGAGGGATGCACGGTGATATCGGAAAAGTCGGTGTTAAAGGAGCGCTGCATCCCCTCTTTGACCCTGTCCGGCAGGCCGGTGGTGTTCCTGGCCTGTGCCACGATGGCCCCGCACCGCCGCTGCACCGCATCGGGGGTGTGGCAGGCTTCGGGGGCCCGGTTTTCGGACGCGACGGTAAGGGGCGATGCCCCCTCTTTTTCGCTGCGTTGGACAAAATCTTTCATGGTCTGTTACCTCCAATTCACGTAAAGAACCTGTTTCATCCAGGGGTGTTTGATGGGGGAGATCCCCCAGGGCAGCCGGTCCAGAAGCACATCCCAGGCCCTGGGTTCAACGGTGAGATGCCAGGCCCCCTCTTTGAGTATCAAATCCCCCAAACGAACGAGAAAGGACTCCCGGAGGCCCTGGGGGGAGGTGTTTTTCAACGCTGTCCAGTGAGCAATGACGGCACGGAGCAGCTGGTCGGCCAGGCCGGTCTCTCCCTCGGAGAGGACCATGGGATCAAGAATGCGGCCTTCCGAGGCCGTGCCGCAGAGAAGGCGGTTGAGCACCAGGGGGTACTCCGGGGTCTCCAGGGCGTTGTGGGAGAGGTAATGAAGAAGCAAGGCGGCCCTGTCTGCCTTGGCGGGGTCTGAAAACCGCCCGTGTTCGAGGTAACCGAGGCGTGAAAACAGGGAGGGAAGATACGGAGAAAGGATCACAAGGCCTGCACTCGCCACCCGGCAGACCTCGCCTTCGGCCACCTCCGTATCCCATGGCTGCTTTGCAGGGGGCGGGGATGCATCCGGGATAACGGTCGGGGCGGACGCTTTTTCCTGACGGGCTTTTTCTTCCGAAGCGGCCGGTGCCGGTGCTGTGACCGTCGCCTCCTTGGCGTTTCCGGCCCGACCGCCGTAGAGAACCCCATGGACAGCTGCTGCCGCCGCTTCTCCTCCGGGACCTTTTCCCACTGCGGCGGGCAGAAGGCCAAGGAGTGTTCCGGCCAATTGCGGGCTGCCGTGACGCCCCATCCAGGCCAGGAGACTTCGCAGAAACAGGGTCGGCGTCATGGGACCATGGGAAGGGGCCGCGGCCAGTTGAAAGGCCCAGGCACGGATACGAAGGGCCCAGACTCCCAGCCCGGAATTCCTGCCTGACGCTCCGATGGCGCGTATCACGGCACCCAGGACCCCATGCACACCAAGGCCCCACGACGGAGCGAGCACGCCAAGGACCCGGGCCCCGTCCCGGGCAGGAAGGATCTCTGCCAGGCGCCTGGCCGCGCGCAGGGATCTCAGCCTCTCTGCAAGGGGTTTTCCGAAAGGGGCCCCGTTGCGGGCGAGGGCGGCCCGAATCTCCCGGGCACACAGCTCCTTCTCCCCGGGGGTGGGGGGCACATCGCTGTCAAGAAGCCGCAGCAACCGCACCAGCGCCGGGTGAGCCGTGGCTGGATCACTTAGGCCCGGTCCGTCGGCCGATGGTCCCTGCCCTGCCGCAACCGCATCAGGACGTTCAGCCCCGGCCCCGGTCTCTGCAGGGGGCTTTTCAAAAGCCGACGTGGTGTTGCCATCCCCGGGAACAAGGGGCGCCCCACCTGTCCCGTCCGTTACCCGGCCCTCTTTTGTTGCAGGGGACTTTCGCTGGTGTTCCTCCATCCACAGTTCATCCAGCAAGGCCAGATCGTCCTGCTCCCGTTTGCCCCCACCCGTTGCGTAGACATCCCTGAAAACCGAAAGGAGGGTTCCGTAGGCCATGTTGTACCGGGAGGCCATGCCTGAAATGAGACGCTGGAGATACCGCTTGAAGTTGAACCGGCTCTTACGCTCCACCAGGAGAAAGGCGAGGCTCAGCTCCCAGAGCTGGTGGGAAAATGCCTCTCGCCCCGTCACCTCCGGGGTCCGCTTTTCAAACGTGGTGCCCCTGGAAATGCAGCGGTTGACAAAACGCCCGGCAGCAGCCTCTTCTGGGCCCAAAGCGGCCACCAGGGATTCAAGCTGCTCATGGGAGAGCGCCTTGACCATGGCGGACCGAACATCGGCCCGGCGGCCCTCATTGAGCACCAGGCGTCGCACCTCGGCATCGCCCCCGGCCAGGGAGCGTAACACGGCCTCGATCTCAGCGGGGGTGCCCTTGCCAATGAGCACCCGCTCCAGCGACCCATGTTCCCACAGCAGCCCATGCTTTTGCCCTTTTTGGGCGGAACTCCTGTGTTTCTTCTCTTCAGCGACCGAATCGCGAGCCAGGCTTCCCAGTATCTCCCGCATCTCCTGCCCCGCAGCCCCCGGTACCTGGAGAAAGACAGCCTGAAAGGCACGGAGAAGCCTTCTGGCATCCACATTTTCATGGGACGCGATGCGGGAGATCAGGTGGGAGACGTATTGCCTCCGCTCAAACCGGGCCTTGCCCTCCACAAGGAGATACCCAAGGGTAAACTCCCACAGGAGCCGCTCGAACCCGTCCGCATCGCCGGAGACCGGGGCTGTATGCTTGAGAAGGAGCCTGTTTTCAGCGGTCTTTGCCACAAATCCTCCCACAAAGCCCCCGTGTTCCGGGGAGAGCAGCATGGCGCTCTGCCTCAGCCGGTCCCTGCCCAGGTAAAGGGCTGCATGACGGGGAACGTTTCTCTCGTGGGCGTAATAGAAAAAGAGGTGCCTCACCACCCAGGGAAACTCCGGCCACAGCTCCACCATGCGCGACAGGTTCCGGCCACCCCGCCCCAGAACCAGCACCTGCTTGAGCACCCGCCTGAACGCCGCCTCTCGGCCGTCCCCCTTGGTACGCCGGGTTGGCGGCTTCGGCTCCGGCCTTTGTGCCTGTGCATCGGAAGCCTCTGGCCCGCTCCGGGGATGAAGCGCCATGAGCTTTTGCATATGCGAGGTGAGCTGACGTATCAACCGGGCCTCAAAGCGCTTGGGAATGAGTTCCGCCGCCTCAGTTGCCGTCACCTCCCCCAGGTCCAGCACAATCCCGGGAATCACCACGTCCCCTTCGGGCCAGTCAAAGCGCTCCAGCACAGATTCAAAGACGGGCATCACCCTCTGCCGCAAAAGAGGCACCAGGGCATGTTCCATGGCCCGGGCTTCCTGCCCGCCCCGAAGGGCCACCTCAAACCGGGCTCTGCGAACCTTGAAAATCGGAGTCATCACACCTGCCTCAGGGAAACTGGGCTCGCTGCCGGTTTCTCAACCAGATCAGCACAAAAACCGCACAGGCAGTGGCTATGATGACCGCCGCCGTCTCATTGGTCCAGTTATTCTCCGTGGGGTTCACGGCCTCGTAGAGCCATACCAGCCCGGCAAAAAGAAAACCTGTGCCGATGGCCCAACCGTAAAACCTCTCGATGAAATTGCACACGGGCCAGGACCAGCAGGAAAGAAGGGCCACAAAGACCATCCCCAGCCCCAGGGCCCACGCGGCGCCCTTGATAAGGTAACGCTTGGAACAAAGGGCATTGCCCAGGCCTGATTTCCAGACGATCTCCGCAAAAAAGTCCCCCTGGTCTTCAAGCCGTGCCCGGTTGTAGGCAAGGAACACGGTGGCCGTCTCGTCGGTGAGGTCCATGGCCAGCCCGCCGAACCCCAGGGTCCGGGCCAGCTCCATGGGCTCGTACCCCTCTTTTTTCCGATGCGCCTTGTACCAGTCGAAGGACATCACATGGTACACCTTGGACCTGTCCCCGTCCTTCAGGGAGACCAGGGGCGAATAGTATTGCCAGAGGGCTTCGTTGAGTTTCGGCGTGGTCATGTTCTTCATGAGCACCACCACGTCCAGCAGGATCACGTCCACCTCGGCCAGCAGCTTTTCCAGATAGCTGTAGAGGACGCTGTCCTCCCTGGCATCATCGCAGTGGGTCAAACACAGGTTGATGCGCGCGCCGCCATCCTTGAAGGACTCCATCTTCTTCAATTTGTAGATGAGGTTCATGACCCGTTGCCGGGGAAGCATATGACGCTCTTCGGCCTTTTCTTTGGTGTCGGTTGCCGTCACATTGAAATAGTCCCCGATGTAGGCCATGGGAAACCGCAGCAGCACCCCGTCGGCCTCCGCCCCCTGGACATAGGCGTCTATCTCCTCGGCGAGGTTGATAATGGAAAAGGCGTTGGCCTCCTCCACCCAGGCCCCCTCCCCCTCTTTGACCCAGGACGGAACGCTTTGAGCACCCTTGCCACCGTTTTCTCCCTCACCCGTTTTTTCCTGGGGTGCTTTCCCCTTCTCACCGGCCTCCTCTTTCCCTTGGTCGGCTTTTTCGGCCACGGCTTCGCCGCCATCGGCCTGTGGATCCCCTTCGCGCCTGATCCCCAGGTCAATGATGAGGTCCACCCCGGTACCGTAGGCCCGCACCGCGAGGGTCATCTCCCGGAGGTCGCTGCCATCCCTGCCCAGGTAGCCGAACACACTGGGAACCGCGCCGTCAGAAAGCCCGATACGACTCCACCCCTGGAGGTCCACGTCAAGGGCCTTGCCACCCTGCATGTCGAACAATCCGTAGGTTCCCTTGTAATCATGGGTATCCGGAGGGCACCCACACCCGTCCACGGGGGTGATCCCGGCTGAGCTCCCGGCAAATGCAACGCCCACGGGGTACGCGGGTACCATCAGCACGGCACACATCACCCAGGCCATCCTGGCCCGCCTGAGCCACGGGCCCACAGCACAGCGCCGTCGGCACCATCCGTCCATAGGCATCACCCCTTGTCCTCCCATGTGTTGCAGCCGAGTTCGTAACACATCTCCAGCAGCCCCTGGCCCAGGTCATTGTGATGTGCGGGGCTCAGCTTCACCGCCCTCTCCGGTTTGTAAGCATAAGGGGTCAACCGGTAGTGCCCGGAGGTTTTCCTCGGCCGGTATTCAACGGCCACGTCCTTGCCCAAAATCTCACGGATCATCTGGGTCAGGTGATCAAGGCGCACGGCCTCGCTACCCGTCATGATGACATGCCGGTTTTCGGCGCCCTTCTCCAGGCACCCGACACAGGCCTCGGCCAGGTCGAACACATGGATATACTCCCGGACCTCGTCCGGGGCTCCGTAGCAGGTAAGCTTCTTTTCACCGCATGCCTGTCGCATCATGGCCCCGATGGAGTTGAACGCGTTGGCCCTGGGGCCGTAAGGGGTGCCGATGCGCAAAATGGTATACCCCAGGCCAAAGGCCCTGGCGTACTCTTCGATGAGCTTTTCACACGCCTGCTTGGAGACCCGGTAAAAGCTCCCCAGTTCGTTGTAGACATACATGGTGCTGGCAAACACGATGTGGGCCACCCCGGCATCGGCACAGGCCTCCAGGATGGCACAGGTGCCCATGACATTCGTCTCCAGGGTCTCCCAGGGGCGCTTTGCCGACTCCGCAATGTCCGCAAGGCCCGCAAAATGAAACACGGCTGTGGCTCCTTCGACGGCTCTTGCCACAGCCTCCCGGTCCAGGAGGTCCCCGGTCACCATGGCCTGGTTCTCCTTCAAAAAGAGGGACGCCTTCCGGTCAAAAACCACAACCCCGTACCCCTTTGCGCTCAGCTCATCGGCCACATGGCTTCCGATGAACCCTGAACCGCCGAACACAACCGTTTTTTCCATGGTGGCAGACTCCTTTTCATCACGTTTTATCAAAGGTGGCCTGATGGCCTCTCAGGGATGGAGACAACCGACGAAACCGGCGTGCCCGGGGGAAAGGGAGAGGCCTGGCCATGGGGCACGATGCCCAAAAAACGGGTGCCGGTTGCCTTTGCCGCGCGGTAATCGGCCATGGCATCCCCCACCATGAGGCAGGCAGAAGGCACAAGACCATGACGGGCCTGGAGGAGGTTGAGGAGGTCTGGCTTCGAATCGGGAAACCCGTGGACTTCCGTGAACCATGGGGCCAGGCCCCTGGCCCGCAGAAGCTCCCTCACCTCATCACGGGGGGCACCGGAAACAACAAAGGCTGGAATCCCTGCTCCATGGAGAAGGGCCAGGCTGTCCAGGGTCCCCGGGATCAGGGGGGCGGTGAGCAGACCACGACTCACCATCCCGGAGAATTCCCTGCTCAGCCGGTCAAGGACGTCGTCGTCCACAGGCAGATGAAGCAACTCCTCGTAATAGTGCCTGAACTTCACGAACCGGGAGACACCGCCGTTGGCCAGGTGATGGGCCACCACGGCCCTTTGCACCTCCGGGCCGAAATCCCGGAACATCCGGGCAAAGGCCTCGGTCTTCACCGGTACCGAGTCCAGAATGACCCCGTCAAAGTCAAAGAAAACACCCTGCCATGCCATGGCACTCTCCTTTTAAGAGCCCCCCAGACATTCGAGGACCCCGTCCACGGCCCGAGCCTCCATCCTCACCCGGCCCTCCCGGGCGTAGGAACCGATATGGGCGGTAAGAAGCACCGTCTCCATCCCCACGAGGGGTCCGGCATAGGGCTCTTCCTCAAAGGTATCCAGGGCAGCTCCGGCAAGATGCCCGGAATCCAGGGCACGGAAAAGGGCCTCCTCATCCACCAGCCCACCCCGGGAGGTATTAATAAGAAAGGCCCCTTTTTTCATGACCTGCAGCCGCTCGTTATTCATCAGGTAACGACTCTCCGGGCTGAAGGGAAAATGAAGCGTCACGATATCCGAGGCCTTGAGCAGCTCCGCCAGGCCCACCTGACTACACCCGGAAGGAAGGGACGTCAGTGGGCGGGCATCACACACCTTCAACCGGCACCCAAAGGGACTCAAAAAACCTGCAACCCGGTACCCCACCCGGCCGAAACCGATGATCCCCACGGTTTTCCCGGCCAGGAGTCCTCCCATGGGGCGAGCCCACGTGCCGGAGCGAATGCCTGCATCCGAGCGATGAAGGCCCCGCAAAAGGCATAGCATCGCCCCCAGGGTGAGCTCGGCCACCGAGTCCGCCGGGCCATCCGGTGTGGTAAACACGACAATCCCAAGCCGGGCAGCCGCCTCCAGATCCACGGAGTCCAGGCCCACGCCGCAGCGGGCGATGACCTTGAGACCCGGAGCGTTCGTGAGCACCTTCGCCGTCAGGGGCTCCACACCGGCGATGAGGGCCACGGGGGCGCTCTCCCGGATAAGACCGGCGACCTCCCCTTCGGTGAGACGCCTGCCAAAGGGATTGAGCACCGCCTTGAAGCCGGCACGTTTCAACCGCTTCAGGGGAGCGGGATCGTGAATCCCGAAGGTGGAGGTGGTGATAAGGATGACGGGCTTGCCGCCGTTTTCAGTCATAGTAGTTGTCCGTGGCCCGGGCAAAGGACTCGTAAATGGTGGGGATGGGAAGATCACGCTGTTCCATGGCCGATTTTTTCACGGAGATAAGAAACTGCCGGGTCCGTTGCACCTCCATGTCACCGGCCCTTTCCCCCCTTGCGATGGCAAGGGCCATGCCGCCTGCCACCTCCCCCTGCTCGTAACCCGAGGTAAAAACCGAAATCATCCCCCCGTCGGCCACATTGACCAGGGACATCCCCAAGATGGGGATCCCCGAGTTCTTCTCGGTCCATCCCATGATCTCCGAAGGGGGGACAGGCTCTTTTTCTCCCGACGGCAGACGGAACTCCCGGTAATCGCTCACCAGGATCATGTCCGCATAGCCGTTGGCCTCCCTCACCGCCCGTTTCCACTCCCCGAACCGGCTCACCCTCACCGGGGGGCACCACGCAAGGGGCGACCAGTCAAAGGCGTTAAGTTCGGCCAGTTCGGCAGTCACCGAGTCCGAGGCATCGCAGACAAACACCACCCGGGGGTGATCGCCCCCGGACTTTTCCGGTCGGAACCCCTTGGCCCGGGCCACCATCATCAGGGTCTCCCGAATGGCCGAGAGGGGTTTGCGTTCCAGAATGCCGGTGACGTTGCCCGCGCCCTCGTACCCGTAGACTCGGGTCTCTCCGTTGACCCCGCAAAAGACAATCTGGATGGTGCTGTCGTTGACGTAGCGCTGCCCCACCAGCTGCTGCCCGAGGTCATCGGAAATAACAATGACATCCGGTTTCCATTTGCGGATGGTGCGATGGGCCGTGGAAGCGGCGGTACGCTTGAAATCCTCATCCATATGGTTCTTTAAATCCATGTAGTGATAACGCAGGGCAATGTCGTGGTGGCCTTCGAACACGCGCCGGATCCCCTCGTTGATCTGAACCACCCACGGGTAGTCTGTGTGGTAGCTGTGGAGAATCAGGATCCTTGGCTTCTGGGCTTTCTGGGAGACAATAAGGGCCGCAGCCAACATGACGACCCCTGCCCTGACCCATACCGATACCTTTGTCTTGGGTTTCATATGATGTCCAGATACCTCCAGAAAGGAAGGGACGCGTAGATGGCCAGCACGCGCCCCAGGATCATGAGGATGTTAAAGCGGATGATCCGCCCCTCGTCGTAATGCCCCTCCAGCCCTTTAAGACCCAAGATGTCCTTAAGCTGGATAAAGTAGCCGCACTGGTAAGAGAAAAGGTAGGCCTCGGCCATGGTCAGGATAATGAACCCCACCACCCAGGGGGAGACCCCTGCCACATCGGCCAGGGGGAACAGGGCCGTCACGAACAGAATCACGGTGATGGGCTCGGGCAGAAAGAGACGCACCAGCACGATGAGCAGGCACAGGAGCCCGATGAACATGGGCAGGCTGCTCCGCATGTACTCCCCGAGCCAGCCCAGGTAGTCGGCCACCAGGGTGTCCAGGCCGGTGAGGGACATCACGGGCAGCCAGGCGATGATGGCCCCCACAAAAAGCAGGGTGGACCAGTCGATGTGGGACCGGATCTCCCGTTTCCCCACCCCGCCGAAAAGAATCAGCACGGTGAAGATGGAGAGAGCCACCCAGGGAATCTCCACCTTGTGCACCGACGAAAGCAGGATCCCCAGGATAAGCACGGCCATGGACATAACGGCGGTGCGCTCCAAGGGGGACAGGGGACCCAGCACCTTGAGCTGCTCGGCAACAATGAACCTGGGAATCCTGAACCCCCGGGACTCCCGGAACACCACCCAGGACGCACCGAAAAACAGGATCAGCATGAGCCCCCCGGAGAACGAAGCGGCAACCAGCCAGTTCATCCATTGAAAAGCAAACTGGGTCTGGTAATCGAAGAGGCCAAGGACAATGAGGTTGGCTGGCTTGCCCGTAAGGAACACCGAGGCCATCAGCCCGATGCCCCCCAGGGTGCTGTTGACGAAATGCGCCCCGAGAACGTCTTTTTCCGAGGGATTTGACGCTCCCATGAGGTCCACCAGAAACGGGGAGACAATGGCCATGCGCGCGCCCTGGGACGGCACCACGGGCGTCAGGAACAGGCCGCTCAAAAAGAGGCAGATGCTGTACCAGAACGAGGAAGCAGGCACCAGGCTGAGGACCATGAGGGAGAGGCGAAAGGTCAGGCCCGAGGCCACCATCACCGCCCCCACCCCAAAGACGCTGAGGAGCATGAAAAAACTCCCCGATGCAAACCCGGAAACCGCCACCTCCGGCGGCACGATATCCAGGAGGATCACCATGATCACCACAAAAAGCGGCGGCGCAAAGGCGGGCACGAGCTGGAACACCCACAGGACGACGGCCGAGGCGATGATGGCCAGGTAAAACCCCGTGTTCTTTTCCAGTCCGAGGCCGGAGGCTGCCAGCCAGCACCCCAGGGCCACCAGCAGGGTGACGCCCCACCCCACCGTCTCCCTCACCGGAAAAGCAGCTGCCTCTTCGGTCTCCCGGCCTTCGCCCGTGGGTGCGGAAGCCTCGCATGCCTCGCAGGATGCCAGCTTCACATACGAATCAAAAAACAGGTTCTTGATCTCCGGGTGGGCATCGGCCAGTTGCCGGATATCCAGGGTGGGTACCTCGATGACGGATGCAGGCTCCACGGCAACGGCCGTAACGCTGTATGTCCGGGCCCCCAGCACGGCCTCCTGGCCGAGGTATCCCCCCGGTGCCGAAGGTGCCCGGCGCCACAGGCAGACCCTGCCGTCCCCTTCCCCGGTGAGGGTAAAGGCGCCGTGCCGAACGAGATACAACGTGTCCGCGGCCTCTCCTTCCCTGAAAAGCACCTCCCCTTTGTCGATGTGACGCTCCACCACGTGCATCAGCATGTGGGCCAAATCGCCTGCCGGGGCGCGCCCCAGGATGGCATCCCCCAGAAGGGTCTTGGAAAGGGACGGAAAGGCTCCCAGGTCATCGGAACGGGACTGTTCCCCCATGGCGTTCTCCCTTTTTCTCGTCTGTTTCATGGAATAGTAAGATCATGATTCCGAAGAAGGCTCCTGGCCCACCCAGGGGGCATAGCGCAACCCCACGGGCTCAATGCCCGCCCGGGTAAGGGCCATCCAGATTTTCTTGGTCACGGCGTGCTGAAACCCCTGGATCTGACCGTAGTCCCGGACAAACACCGACCCGGTGTAGATGCAGCCCCACTCATGGAACCGGAACAGCACCTCGGCCCGCCGCACCCCGGTGACCGAGAGCATGGCCTCCCGCAAAATGTCTTCCACCTGCTCCGGGGGATGCACCACGTCCAGGTGGACGTCGATGTCGATCTTGAAGGCCTCGTCCGGTCGGTTGTAATTGACGATGACAGCCTCGGAGGCCATGCTGTTGGGGATGTTCACCATGTTGTTGTCCGACGTCCAGATCCGGGTGGTCCGCCACGTGATGTCCGAGACCTTGCCCTCGCCAAGATCGTTGATCTTGATCCAGTCCCCGATCTGAAAGGGCCTCTCCAGGTTGATGGCGATGCCGGAAAAAATGTTGGCGATGTTCACCTGGATGGCCAGGCCGATGATCATGGTGATAACCCCCGAGGTGGCCAGGAGGCTGGTGATCTTCCGGTCAAAGACAAAGGCGAGGATCCCGAAGCACACCAGCATCCAGATGAAAATCTTCACAAATCTCCTGACGAGGTTGGGAATGCTGCGGTTGGTCTTCTGCTCCAGGGGTGTCCAGATGTAGCGCTCGATGCACCGGATCAGGAAAAATGCCGGAACACCCCACCACAAGATGTCGAACATGCGGATCACGGGCTGGAGGTGGTGGGTCTGGTGGCGCTCCAGGAACCACTGCAGGAGCATCACCTCGGTGGAAACCAGCAGAATTGCCACGGTGGCGGCCTTTATCAGGAGAAAGGACTCCCGCTTGATCCCGGGCAAGAACCCGCAAATCAACACGATTACAGAGCCGCCGAACAGATAGTTCACGGCCGCCGGCGGAAGGTTCCGGCGCAGGCGCAGCTCCCTTTTCTTGATGCGTACCCCGATCTTGAACTTGGAATAGTCCACCACCCCGGACTGGCTCTCCAGGTGGTCGGGATGGCCCAGGGATTCTTTTTTCGACACCCCCTGGGAAAAGTAGATCCCGCTCACGGCCCAGTCCTCGGAAGGTCCCAGAACCCGGGACGTCTCCATCTTCGTCCGAAGGGTCTCCGGCGGCTCCATGCCGAGAAGGTCCGTGACATAGACGAGGTTGCACCGGGGCATGGTTCGGTGCCGGAAGCCGATATTGAGCACATGCTCTCCGTACATGCGCCGATCCGAATAGGAGTCCATCATAAAACGGCCCGTGGCCTTGTACTTGCGATAGGTCATCCGCTCCGTGCGCTTTTCCGACACAAGGGTTCCCATGCTCACAGCATCGGCAGCATAGAGGAACTCAATCTCCTGGGGCTCGATGTTTCCGTGGTAGCGAAACCAGATGTACACATCCGCCAGGTAGGTCTGGGACCGGATGTCGATCTCACTGATCTTGTTGATCTGCACCCCGGTGTAAACCACGTTGGTTTTGTAGAAGTACCGCCCCCCCACGCGGATCACCCGTTCCTGGGCAAGGGCCTCCCGCACATTGGGGATTTCGCTCAGGGACGGCACCTCCTGGAGCTGTACCGGAGCAGAGACCAACCGCCTGTTCTTGAACATGCCCATGGTAATGGGCTTGGACGGATCGCCGTCTGCGTTGAAATAGGTCCGCCCCGTCACCCCGGAGATCGCCTTGAAGGAAGAGTCCCGGGATGCCAGCCACTGACGGATGCGATGCCGGTCCACGGCCAGTTCTTCCAGGTCCCCGGAGATTCCCGCCTCTAAAAGGGCCCTGTGAACCACCTTTGCCGCGTCATAGGAAAACGCCGCCCGCCGGTTGGGCTCCTCCCCGTAGGCCCTGCGGTAGGCCTCCATAAAGGCCTGGTCTTTTTCATCCGCCGTGTCAAAGATCACCCCGCTTGCCGCGTACATGCCGTCGGTGTAGTAACCAGGGTGCTCCATCTCCTTGGGATACCGGCTGAACAATTGAAGAAACTTCGGAGACGAGAGCCCGGCCGCAAACACAATGCGATTTTCGATGCCCCGGTCCCTGAGCAGGGTAATCAGCTTGAACCCCTCCGGGGGGTGCAGGGCGATGAACACCGCCCCGGCCTTTTCCCCGGCCCGGTCAAGCTCATCGACAATCTCTTCCAGGCGCTGGTCCAGGCCCTTGTCCTTGACGTCATATCGCCACACATAGGGCACCGTCATGCCCAGGTTGCTGGCCGCCCCCACAAACACCTCGGCAAGATTGGCCCCGTAGGCCAGGTCCTCGTGGATAACGCTCACGTGCCCCTGGCGAAACACCTTGCGCATGTAATTGGCCAGAAACCGCCCCTGAAACTCGTTGTTAAAGGTCATGCGGAAATACCAGGGGTTCCTCCGGGTCACCCGCACATCCGTGGAGGTGGGAGACAGCGCCGGAATCCGATGCTGCAAGTAGACTTCCCCGCCCATGATGGAGCAGGTGCTGCTCTCATGCCCAATAACAGCCAACGCCCGATCCGCCCCGGCAATATCACGGGCCATTTTAGCCGCCGTGTCCGCGTCATCCTCGTCGTCGTAGACATCCAGAACGATCTTCTGCCCATCCACCCCGCCTCCCCTGTTCACCGCATCCACATAGAGACGCACCCCCTGGATCACCGCCTTGCCATTGGACGCATTCCTGCCGGACAAAGGACAGACCACGGCAATGTGAAGATCGCCCCTGCCGCCTGCAAACAGAAGACAGGGGGCAAAAGCGGCCACGAACAGGGTCGAAAGGATCATGCAGCGGATTGTTTTGATGGGGGGCCTCATGGGGTGGGGGTTAGTCTGGTGGATGAGAAAATCGAGCAGAAAACGGTGAATTACATTTTGCACTTGGAAAGCGACCAAATGCGACTCAACAATCGACTTGAATCACATTCAGTTGTTTGTGAAGACCATTTTTCATCAAATATATAGTTAGGTATGCATCACAGGGTTGAGGTCAGCCCGGTGACATCACTTCTTGCTTTTTGAGAGGCTGGCAAAAATGCTGGAAAGGGATGTCGTGTCTTTCTTTTTCTTTTCAGGGGCTGTCGCAAAGAGGGTCTTACCTTTGTAATCGATGGAGGGGTTGGGTGTGTCCATGTCCCAAATTTTTGCCATGGAACCCACCATATCCAAGGCGTGCTTCCCTTTAAGCTCTTCGTCCGGCTCAACATCACGATTGGTGAATACAGGCAACTTATCCTCGGGCATACTGAGGCTCAAACTCTTCGTGTAGTCATCTTCAATTTTCTGTCTTTTCGCTTTGGTCATCGGAGCGACTTTTGACGGAAGCGTCTCACGATCCCGCAACATGTCCTTGTAATTTGGTATGATCGGTTCACCGGTTTTTTCGGTTCTCGGCGGTTCCATGAAAAACTCACCGCCTTTGTTTTTCGGCTTATACCCGGCTTCAAACAAGCTGAGCATCTCTCGCCCGAGAACAGCCGTTGATTCCGGGTTCTTTTTCGTCTCTTTGGCCCGGCCAAGAAAGGCGCTGTTCTTTTTCAATTGTTCATGTATCTGAAACGTCTTGTTTGAATGTATCCCCCCCGCGATAAACCCCCGTGAGAACTGAGGTGTGTAGGTGCTGATGTCAAGAAAGTTCTCTTCGCCATACTTTGCTTTCAGTTTTTTCAAAGCCTTTTGATCCAAGGAGCGATACAGATGTATCATCTTTGCCCGGTCCGCAAGGCCGAAAGTATATGTCTGAAAATTGAAATGTTCTTTGGGCGTCAGCATTTTGTCCCTCGGCCCCTTTGCTTTATCAAACCTTCGTTTACGAAACCCGATGGCCTTTGAACTTCCGGTTGTCTTTTCAGTAAAGAAACTCTTGAACGGATCCCCGGGAATATACTCTTCATCATCGACCAGTTCGGTATGGATCTCTTCCAACGTCATGTCTTTTGGATCTTTATCCCCTGCCAAGAGGTTCAACAATGCAAGGTAACTCATGCTGTCAGCATCATCCCCATCCACTGCAGCATCTTCTGGAAACTTCTTTTTCCTGGCTTTTTCAACCGCTGTTTCAATCTTATACCGTCTTTTTTGCTCATGAAGCATCATCACATAGTCAATTTCCCGATCAGTGAGATGGTGTACGTCCCGTAATTCTTTTCGAAGCTGTTTGTGCCCGAGCCTTGTTATCGAGTAGCCGATTATCACCCGCTGAACGACCCGCGAGGACGTGGCGCCCTTTTGACACAGCCAACCTCGTTGTCTTTTCGACACAATGCCATTACGAGCCGGCAAAGACTCGTCTTCCAGCTTCTTTTGCCCCGAAGTAGAATAGGCACATGCCTTTTTGACTGGTTCCCTGGCGTCATATGCGTATGCATACATGCTCTTACCCCCAAAGTATAAAAATATCGTCAAAATAGAGCATTGCAGTATGGGATTCTATCTACAGCTATACGAACGTAGGGTGCGGCACCCGCACCGTCAAAAGCCGTACGCCCGATGGACCTTCCCACCTTTGCCCTGGCCATATCAAGCGTCTCCCGAACACACGCCGCCCTGTCGGCCCGGTAGTACCAGATCATCATCACGGAAAAGACAAGGGAAAGAACCAAGAAGAAAGCCTGAATGTTTCTGATGCGATTTGATGCTTTTGTAGGCATGACCTTATGAAGAAATAAAGTGGGTGGATGGTAGTGAGTGAGGATATGAAAATAATTTTTTGGTGTGAGGGCGGTTTGAAGGATCATTGAACATTAGCAATTAATCATAACCGAAGGTCACATCGATTCTTTGCTCAAAAAAGGCCGGTTTTCGGTTGTCAGTATCAGTGTGTGTGTTCCGGCAAAGGTACATGGCGATCCTTAGCCCCCTTGCCGCGATGAACGTGAAGCATCAGTCGGGTGCTGTCGATATCTGAAATTCAGAGATTGAGGCCTTCGGATAACCTGAGGCCGCATGCATAGACCGTATCATAAAACGCCAGTTTGGGTGGGGTTGTCACATAATCCAATATGCGAAAGACTTTCTCCGGCGGAGGATATACGGCAGGCTATTTTCCCCCTTGGCCTTCAGGTAAAAAAAGAGGTGAAAGTATTGCTTAAATGCATTCGTGAAGAAGAACTTGATTCCGTAATGGACGATACCCATGGTGGAGGCGGACCATCCGTAACCGTTTCGACGATGAAGAAAATAGCGTCAATTTCTTCTTCGGTAAATTTGACCAGGCGTTTTGCTGCAGTAATCGACGAGCTTGCGAACAGCGCGTGTGCATGTCTTCTGAGTGCTCTTTCCCAAACTTGCCCGTTGCAAAGCGCACATTGATTTTTCATAATAGTCGTGCATCGTAGTCTCCTTTTAAAAAGGTTAGTGTTGTTCGGCAGGCTACGATGTATCTTTCCTAAAATAAAGTGGTTGTGTTGCGGGTTCTATGAGCTTGCTATGAAGGCTGAATAATGGTTTGCCGCGTTGCGGCTTTCTTGAACAATTGGGCTAAAAGATGTTTTCAATGGCTTTTAGGTTTTGTTATGGGCTGTTTTTGATTTGCACTTATCACACTTTTTAGAAATTAAATTGAGTGCCGTTAATGTTTGCTTGTTTGGTGTTATAGTCTTTTTATTACTCTGATGGCAACACCAAGAAATATAGCATACAAACCCTTGCAGCAGTTTGGCGATCGAATCTTGCCCCGTTACTATATCCTACTGGTCTTCTTGTTTAACCCATCAATTTCCGCAATCAGGTCTTCGAAGTAACCTCTTCTCCATTCTAGTTGATCAATTTCTATTTGAGCTAAAATCGCTTCTTCATATCCGATGAAATCGGTTTTATTTTTATGCTGTTGCAATTGACTTTTCAGAACTTGTACAACTTCCTTTTGCCTTATAATAAGACTTGCATTGGCTTCAGTCTTCTCAAGAAGTGTAAAAACCTCTTCATGGTGCTGCAACTCTTTTTCTGTATTAAGCAACCCATTTTCGATAAATGGAGAAAGGGATAGCTGCTGTGCAAGTAAGCATTTTTTAGCAAGGACTGAGGTGTTAATCTCTCCGAGCTCTTCAATCCACATACCTCGTAAGTTTAGGCGCGCATCGAGTCCTAACTCGATAATTTTGATCATTATTTTACCCTCCTTATGTCATTTATTTTCTGGATCAAGTTCCAAGTCGGGTTCGAACAACATTGTTGTAAACTCGCATTGCAGCGCCAGCTCGATTGACTCCAGCAACAGACGATATAGTATAATCTCGATCAAAGAGATGTTGTTCATTAGAATCTAGAACTTCTACTGTAATAACAATATTATTACCAGCAATCCCGCCTCCAAATATAGAATTCCACCAGCTCTGCCATCCCAACCGACGCGCTCCTATGCCAAGAAGCACGTGTGCCTCGAAGGCTGCTCTGCCTGCACCGGTATTCATTGTGGCAACGAGACCCGGTTCGGTAATTTGGATTACTGCTCCTCCTGAGTCAAAACCACGTCTTAAACTAATTTGTCCAATTGCAGAAGTAAACATTCCATCTAATCCACCTGCCGTTGTTGTCCGTTTAACTTCAATCGCTTGTCGTCCCCCTCCACCATCACTATACACAAGATCTGGCTCTAAAAAGTTATTACTACCACCACTAACTCCAATACCAGCACCAAAATTTCGAGGCAAATTAGCATTAATATTATCTCTAACTTGTTGTTGAAATAAATAGCCTCCTGCATGAGCTTCAATCTCATTCATGTCATGTTTTAATCCAGCCGTAGTAGCTTCCAAAAACGGAGAAGCTGACGCTACGTTGGCTGCCAACGGAGCAAGTGGTGCCCGAGCCAAATCAATAGCATTATACTCGGCGTTTATCGCCAAAAAATCAGCTGTCAGCCTGTTATTCACATCTTGCACATTATTGTTGAAATCCGTCCAAGTTGCTGTTGCATCTGCCGCTTCCTGCTTGGTTAATTGAGCAACATTAGAAGGCTTTGCATTGATTACGGTTTGTCCCATCATACCTGCCTTAAAGCTACGGCATTTTTTCTTTACAATGCCAGCTTGCAAATATGCTGCTTGTTTGATTTGAGGGCCACTTTTGACTATTTCTTGAAAAGATTTCAGTTGCATTGCTTGTGAACTATTACTCGCTTTCTCTTGCAGTTGCCTTTGAGCAATTGCCTCAGGTCGATTGTCTACAAACTGAAAAGTAGTTTCACTACCCCTTGGTTTTTGAGAAACCTCAATCCCAATCGACTGACTTTTACTTTCTTTAGGTTTATTTACTTGTTCATACATATTTCAAACCTTTTCTAATTGGACTTTATCGATTGTTATGGGCTTTCTTCAATTGCCTATAACAGCCCCCCCGATGGATTTTATATTTGATATATCATCAAAAAGGTGTCTTTATTCGACTGATCTTGGTGAATAAAGCCACCTTATTCATATATCCAGATTGTCGAAAGGTGATTTAATATTATCAAATCTCTTTGTCGTGATATGAGTGTAAATTTGAGTGGTCTTCGGGCTGCTGTGCCCCAAAAAAGCTTGAATACACCTGATATGAGGAGGGGTTGCGCCTTGACAGTTGACAACCCATAAACAATAAGTTTCCTCATCACCAAGACACCGGGGAATAGGTCAAACTCTCTGCAATGGCGCCCCGCTCTCTGTAGGATGGGCAAAGCGTCAGCGTGCCCATCGGATGAATGCAGAATGAAAATGCCTCAAAAGGGGGGCGCCAATTCATCGTGATGGTTATATCAGGTGCTCAAAAGGTGAGGTATCTCGGGTAAAGGATGGGCACGCTCCGCTTTGCCCATCCTACAATACAACGACCATAACACTGGGTCGCGAATCCAATGAATAGAAGGCGCTTTTTGTAATTAGGAGTCACAGAATCTGAGACATAGGCCAACTGCTCCACAATGCCGTCCCGCTCACTGTAGGATGGCCAAAGCATCAGCGTGCCCATCGGATGAATGCAGAATGACAATGACTCAAAATGTGGATACCGATTCATCGTGTATAGGGGTCGCGTCTTGACATTTAACAAAAAATAATCAATGGGGCAACGTTGACTAATTTTACGGTTTTCTCATCCATATTTTATACTCTAAGAATAATGAATATCTGTCCCGTATTAACAACCCGCACCACCAAACCCGTTCAGACCGCTTGACCTCAACCATTTCCCCGCAATCACAACCTCAATTGCCTCCACTTCGGTTACTACACTGGCGAAGGTACACATATCTCCCCCTGAAGGATCAGACTGCATTGGTGAAGTTAGAAAAAAGTCTGTATGTTAATTGATTAGATGACAGAGGTTAGTTTTATTTTCAATAAGATAGACCCATAGTGGATATTCAGTAAAATTCTACAAGCGTGGCAAAAAGATTTACGCAGGCAATTTTCAATTGTCAAGACGCGCACCCTTCTCCTGAGCGTTTGTGTTGCACTGTGGCTTAAGGGCGATGCAATTTTGTTTTGTTATAGGTTTTCGTTATTGCCTTAGCATAGGCATAACTAAGGCTTCATCAATCCTTTGTTCAACAAGTTGGCTAACAAGTTTACAGGCCCGTTTTATGTTTTGCTATGGATTTTCCATTTGTTTACTGGTTCAGTATAATCTTATGAAACCCACCAGCAACATTTTCATTTGTCATTATCAACGCTTTTCCTTCGAAGCCACCAGATTGCGGATATAGTTTCGGATTGCCTGATTTTGACGTCTTCTCCTTACACTTTACACAACTAAAAATATTATATATTGACTTAGAAGTTGGATCGTAATACGTCCCCAATGCAGGTACATACGTCGCATAATGAGAAGAAAATACATAGTACCCCTCCTGTAATGAAGTACCTTTATATATATGGCCTTTAACATTTCCATCAATAAAGTTTGGAATTTTAGTTAAAAAACGATTACCTGAAGCGCTATCCACCTGTCGTGGTTCTGCTTCTATACCAACACTTTTCAGAAGGCGAGCAAAACTACTCGATAAGCCTATACAGTTCATTTCAGGACTATCATTATTAGAAAACATATAAGCACTACCCATCGTCATTAAAGAGTAGGTCACCGGACGTGCTATAAACTTCTGAAAGATCGTATTAACGAGTTGTTCTGTAGATTCATTTGTTTTATCAACTGGACGCACTTCAGGTGAAGTATGAATCAAGTTATTAACTCGATCTTGATCATAATCTTCCGCTGTTGTATCTCGCAACTCAGTTTGTTCCGCATCACTTTCGATAAGCCCTGTACGACTGTAATGTTCATATCTATAATGAAAACTGAAGTTATTTCTAATATAATCTTCTATGCTCTGCAAATCAGTATTGAGAGCATCCAGATCATCTCTTTCATCTGGAATTATTAAGTTATTCACATCAATTCCATTCATATTGTCAGTTAGATTCTCCTGTTCATCATTGTTCATCAAACCGATATACCGTAAGATTTTGTCCCTTCTATTTCTAACCTCTTTTTTTAGCTGCCTCGTTATCCACCAATCTGAAATTATTGATCCAAACGGCTGGATAACTTCTTTGTTTTTCTCCGTTAACATCGTACCTTTAGTCGAGGTGGCTCGATTGATTTTGTTTGAGTGACGATTTTCAGTGTTCTCCTTTACAATTTTTATAACTTTTTTTTGAGAGGCAGGCGGATTGCCTACAAACCCAAAGCCTTGCTTTTCAGTATTCTTTATTTGAACTATAGAATTGGCAACCGCCTCTTTATTCTCTTTCGGCTTTTCTATTTGTTTATACATATCTCAGTCCTTTTCTTAGAAAAGAAAGAAGGGGGCACAAACCTACACATTTAACAAAATTGCCCCTACCCCATTCATGAAAGAGTGATTACTGTCCCGTTTTGGCAACCCTCACCGCTTCACCCCGCACTGCCAAACCCAAGCAGGCCGCCTGACCTCAATCATTTTTCCGTAGTCGTCATATCAATATGTCACCACATCAGTTGCCGCTCTGACAATAGTGTATAGGGGTCGCGCCTTGACATTTGACAGCTCCAAAACAATTAGGATTCTGAAACACCTATCAAATTCTGGGGAATAAGCCGAACGCTCTGCATTGACGCCCCAGCGTGCCCATCGGGTGAATGCAGAATGGAAATGCTTCAAAATGTGGATACCAATTCATCGTGATATTTTCCGGCGGATTATCAAAAGGTGAGGTATTGTCAAGACGCGACACCTCTCCATCCACGATCTCTTCATCACCACACCGGATTGCCAGCCAACACGTAATCATCGCGGGCTGCATCGATGATATCCGACGGGGTGTTTATGCTGGGCTGGCCGTCGGCTGCCAGGGTCAAATTCACATCGTCAATAAGATCATCCACGCCCTGGACCTGGGCGCCTGTCCAGGCAGCACCTATACCGAGGATTAGGTTGATACCTGTTTTGGTGTCAACGGCCCTCTGCCCAAAGGCTTTATCGCCCATATAGACTCCCGACACATAAAGATCCAGCAAGGTTTTCAGCTTGCTTAACCCAGACCTCACCGCTGCATTCGCATGGTTTCTCTGGGCAAGGTTTGCTGCGGCGGCAAGCCCGCCACCCACAGCCGGAGGCCCTGCGGCCCCTCCTGTGATGTTGGCATAGTTCACGCTGGGGTAGACGGTCTCAGCGATGTAAGGAAAGGGCCCTTTGGCAAAGTCTTTTTTTAACACATGGCCCAGTTGGCCGGTGGAGGTGAGGTCGAGGATCCCGCGCTCTGCGTTGTGGGTGATGACAAAATCAGGAATGGCATTTCCCACAGGCACCTGAGTGGCTGTACCTGCTGGTAAAACGGCACCAGAAACCTCGGATTCAATGACATAGCCGATGGCCATAAGCGTTGCGCCCACATTACCGCCGTTCAAGGCATTGACAAGGTTTGTGACACGGCCAGCGGAGGTGTTGGGAAACATGGCGGCAGTCAAGGGTGTGCTGGTGGGCGGAAACGAGTTTCGAATGGCCTGCCACACATTGGGATAGACCGCATTCGTGAACCCATCAATGGTGGCGGCATCGGCTGCGATTTGAGCTTGATCCACATTGGGAACGGCAGGCTGCTTAAAGGCGTGCAAAGCGCGCTGGCAAACCAGCGCACTCCCCTGGGCTGAAGCAGTTGCGCGCTGGCCGCCGGGATCTCTGTTTGCAGCCCCTCTTGGGACAGATTTGTTCTGGGTTTTATAAGCATACATGAGCGCCTCCGACAGGGCTATTTGGGACTGGCGCACCGATAATGAGCGACCCAACCAAAGGAAAGCTATGCTATTGTATTAGATCATTATTTACGGCTGTGACGTCTAAGAGCCCTTTGAGCTTGGTTCACTCCTCCACAAGGTGCCGGTTTCATGGTGGGGCCATCGTCTATCGATGCCCCACCCGACACGTACAACACGTCAATGCACTTTCGGTTCAAACAAAACCTGACCGACGATTAGCCCTCAAACTCATTGTCGTAATTCTGACCATCCATGGCCGTTTGCGGGGAGAGGGGGACTTGGTTCCCCTTGGCCCAGCCAGCGTTGGTTTTTGCTTTGTAGCCCGCCGCATCTCTGGCCTTGATTTTGGCGCAAGAGGTGATGGTAACCGTTTTGGTATCGGCTTTTACTGAACTGACCACCACACCGCCCACCTTGTCCTTGTTGGATTTGATGTGCTCTTTGGGAATATGGTAGAGCTTTTGGAGCCGGTCCATGCGTGCTTCCGTGTTTTTATTGGGCCCTATGCCCGTCACCATAAAAAACAGCTCATCCTTGGAGCCCTGGCTGAGGTTCAAATCCCTGAGCCACTTCTCATCCCCATCGGTTGCCACATGGGCCATCAACACGTAGCTTCCCTCTTTTTTTTGCGTGATATAGATAAACGCAAAACAACTGGCCATGGAGTCTGTGCCCAGCTCACCGGAGGGCAATGATCGCATCACGTAATGCCCCATGGAAACGCCATCGCATAACGGAGCCTCATCGTGAGGCCTGAAAAGATACTCTACATCCATGTTTCATCTCCTTTGGGTTGGTGTGTTGTGGGGGAAAGCCCCCCGGAAAAAGGGTGATCAGCGTGAAAGGGGGGTGCGGCACTGGGCCGGGAGCCTGTGCGGAAGGCCGGTGGATTCCCCGTGAGGTGACCCTCCCACACAGGTTAAGCCATGGGCCGTGGGGTTGAGACGGGTCACTCCACCCACAGGGGGCCCCACTTCGAGTAGTGTCTGGGTTTGTCCTGAAAGGGCGTTTCGTAGTGACCCCGGTCGCCAAACCCTGAACCGGAATCGATGTAGTGACCTTTGAGGCTTCGGGCAATGTAGTGCATCCCTTCGTACCAGATCTCCGGATTTCCTATGATGGTTACAAGGATCTGAGGTGCTGCAATGCGGGCATAGATGGCGTATTCGATACCTTGGATATGCGTACCGATGGCTCCCATGGTTTCCTGGAACCTGGCTTCCGTGTAGTCTTTGGTCTGGGTTTTTATTTTCAGGTGAAGGCCGAATCCGAACCGGCCGAACTCGACCATCTGTTTCGGTGAACAGAAGCCCCGAAGATCAGGACTCTTAACAATTTCATACACACAGCAGGCCACAAATTTGTCCTTGGAAATCATCTTTTTTTCAAGGTCGTCCCGTCTTTTTTTGACCGCTTCACTCTCAAGGACGCCGCTGTACATCCCCCGCGAAATGGCATACATGATATCTTCCGGCCTGTAGCCCTTTTCCCCTAAAAAGGCACAGAGGGCAAAGGCCCCGCACATAGTGGAGCCGCTGTCTTGCTGGGCGTTGAACTCATAGATGGCCATGGTCTTTTCTCCTTTGAAGGCCCCCCATGGAGGCTACTCCCAATCATGACTCTGGTTGCAGGTGGAGCATTCGATGCGCAGGTTTTTGAGGTTGTTGTAGGCGGCTTTGGCCTCCTCCGCGTTCAACACACCGGCGGCTTTCAGTTCCTCTTTCCAAGCCCTTTTGTGGCCAATCTGAACCCCTTCGTACAAAATGAGACCCTCACAGTTCTCACACACCCAGGTCCGTGTCAGTTTTCCGTCAATGGTTTTGGGGGTGAAGGGCTGGTAACGCTCCAGCATGAAAAGCCGGGTGTCTTTGCGGTTGGAAAAGTCGTGGGTGTACCATCCGGGACGGGAGAGCTCGTCAACGTAGGCATTCACCGCAGCCTGATTTACGCTGGCGTCCTCCTCGATGGTGATGGTTATGGTTACCTCTTCCGGCAGGGCTAATTGATCTTTATACGATCGTTTCATGGGGTCTCTCCTTTGTTGATCGTGGAAACGGCCACCGGACCATGATGCTGTGACCGTTTCTTTTAGGGATAATGACCGTCAACTACCCTTTGGCATCCTCTTCCAGGCACCATTCTATATCAAGGCGATGGTACGCCTCAGAAAGAGAAAGAAGGGTCACCTACTTTAATATTTGTCCCGTATTGACAACCCACTCCATCTCAAACCGTATACAAGAGCCCCATCTTGACATTCGAGAGCCCCAAAACAATAAGGTCTCTACAACCCCGAAACAAAATCTGGGAAATAGGCCAAACGCTCGGCAATGGCGCCCCACGTGCTGTAGGATAGACAAAGCCACAGCGTGCCCACTAGGTGAATGCAGAATGGAAATGCCTCAAAATGTAGATACCGATTCATCGTGATGTTTTTCGTCAGATGATCAAATGGTGAGATATGGCGGGCATAAGATGGGCACGCTCCGCTTTGCCCATCCTACAATGAAACGAAGGCATCAATATTCTTCTGGACACCAACCAAAAGCGCCCTTGGTTTATACGGATTTCCGAATTGCTTATCCGTGCTAACCCATTTTCACACCCACAACCCATATCGCCTCGTCACTATTGCCGTCAGCGATGGTCGTCAGGTAGTTGTCACCTGCGGTCCGGTGCCAGGCGAGGTAAGGTTTGTCGGCGTAGTGATGGTTTTTGATCCGCACCCGGTCACCGGCCCGGATCTCTTCCCCATCTTCCAGATTAATCTTCTCCAGGGTCCAGCCCTGTTTGGAGGCGTCGTAGTCTTTGATGTAGTAGTAAAGGGACGGGGTGGCCCAGGCGCCGAGAAAGCAGTAATTACCGGTGGCCGATTCGTTGGTTTTGATCTTGATGGATGCACCATGCCGGGCCACATTCCGTGAGTCTTCATTGTCGGCATGGATAAGCGAGACGGTGATGGCGGCTGTGCGCATTTTGGGGAAATACTGGGTGGATGGAAAGAGTGATTCCTCCTGCATGGCGCCGATGAACTGGCCGTTGCCACCTTGCAGGGTCACATCGCTGGTGCGGTATTGGACGGGTACCCCGCCGGGCATGGGGCCCTCTTCCAGGTCCCACTCCACCTGGGTGGCGATGGTGGTCAGGTACTGATAGCCGTCGCCATACTGATAGGCGGCCAGGTAGGGTTTGTCGGTAAAGTTCTGGTTCTTGACGTATACCCGATCACCCGGCCGGATCACGTCGTCCTGGCTGAGATCGCTCTTTTCGATGATCCAGCGCTGTTTGTTGACCGAATAATCCTTGGTGTAATAGTAGAGTGCCGGCGTCTCCCAGGCTCCCAGGAAGGCGTATTCACCGACAGCATCTTCGGTGGTTTTGATCTCTGTCACCGCCCCGGAGCGTAGCGGGCCACCGTCCGGTTTGATCATCTTTTGGGTCAGGCCGATGTTGCTCATGCGGGGATAATATTGGGAGCTGCCGATGCCATAGGCGCTTTCGGACATCTTGCCGATGCAGGCGCCGTCCCGGTTACGAAGCCGCATGCTGACGGTATTGGGCCCCTCGTCGCCGGACAGAAAGAAAAGCCCCTGGCTCTCCAGATGGCCATGGACCAGTCCCAGATGGTCCACAGCCGCCCGATTGAACCGGTAATACGACGTTCCGGTTTTGTCGCTGCTGGCGAGGTATTCATTCAACCACTGCATGCGCTCAAAGGTTTCAGGTACATCCAGCGCCTGCCCGTTCACCAGGATGCGACCGATATGTTTTCTCCAGGCCTCACACTGATCGGGCTCACGGGTGTCCAGAATCTCGCGGATCACCTGTTCGGTGGCGCTGTCCAACGGGGCGTAGGTCTCCACCGCAAAGGGGGTGCGGTTGCGGACGCAGGTCATGGCCTGGACCATCTGCTTGAACGCCTGCATAAAAAAGTCGCGATTGTCCTTGATGATGGGTTGCCCGGACCATTGGGGCTGGTAACGGTACGCCATGTAGGGATAGTCCGGCAGGTGCCCCATGCGCCCGTGGCCGAGATAGGCGTAGGAGTTGTACGCCGGGAGAGCCGGGGTGGCGATCTCCGGGTTGAACAGATCCCCCAGAGGCCAGACACGTTTCCAGGCAACCTGCTGCTCGGATCCGTCGGGAGCGATGCTTATCACCGTTTCACCTGCATTGTTCATGAACCAGGCAGGAATACCCGCATAATAACAATGGGCCCAGGTGTCGCACAAAATATGCATACGCAGGCCGAGCATCTGCAGATTGTCGGCGTGTGCCTCCACCACATTGTTGATCATCTCTCCAAGGAGAAGGCTGTTGGGCAGGCATATCAGCTTAAACTTCTGCTCCGACTCCCGGTTGAACACCCAATGGTTGGTCCAACCGTGATCCTCCATGGGCCCGGTATACCCAACCGTGTGATCATGCCCGTAGTTGCCGGGTAGAAAGTGAAACGGAATCCAGACGCTCATGGTTTCGTCCAGGTTGGTTCCTGACCAGGCAATGGTATTGTATTTGACGATCTCCTCATTGGTCTGCACGGTGGGAACCATCTCAAAATCACCGATATGGGGTTGTCCGGCCTCATTCTGCAACAACGAACGGTCGGACTCGTCCACATACTGTGCGGCGTGGGCGATGGTCTGGGCTTCTGAAAAGCTGTAACCGGCAATGCGTGCCGCGGTGTATGTTGCGTAGTAATGAAAATCGATATTCATATCTCGTCTCCTTCTTGGTAGACGTCACGAAAACGATTTGTCGTCCTTGCATTTTACTTCTGACAGCTCGAATACTTCACGAATCGAGTGCCCATATGTAGCGCATGAAAATTGCCGGTGGGGTGGTTCAGATAAAAGATGGGCACGCTCCGCTTTGCCCATCCTACATGGCAAAGAAAGCAATTTTTGGTCACAGGAAGAGAGATAAATAGACGAAACATTCCACACCGGCCCACATCAAGACTGGCGGTTGCGTTCTCCCCACCGAATAAGCCAGCGCAGACCGCCAGGTACTTTCTTTTTTCGTTGAATCCCCGTCATATCTCCACGATGATCCAGTCATCCCAATCGATGCGATCCCGGCATATGGGGCATGTGTCCCGGGTCTTATACCACTCCCGAAGGCACTCTTCGTGGAACGGATGGGCCACTGTCTCCCCGGTGGCGTCGGAGTCATGGGTTCTGATGTTGTCGCCCTTCTGGAATTTTTTCAGGCATATCGTGCAGGTTGTCATGGGAATCTCCTTTTGTGGGGTTTACTAAAAAGTACATGGATGGGAATCACCACAGCCCGGCATTGGCGCTGTCATTGAGCATGGTTTTTCCCGCCAGGTCTTTGATCAATTCAAATTTTTGTTGATCGTCCGCATTTTCCCACTCCACCCTCAGGTCAGCATACTCACCATCGGTAGCACTTCTCCTTTCACAGGCAAAATCATCGAACGCCTCACCGGGATCCGGGTGCAGGGGCCTGACGGTGGGCCCAACCACAAGGTTTCCGGGCAGCCATGACAACAAACCGGCAAACTCTTCCAAGGCTTCGCCATTTCGTACAAGGATCTGGTTGATCAGCCCGTCGCCACCGGCAAGAACCTTTGCCTGCCCGGTCCCTCCCCATCCCCCCAGATTTGCCGCCAGCAGGCTGGCGGCATCATAGTGGTCAAAAACAGCCTGGATTCTGGCCTGCTCATTGATGATGTAATCCCGCCCCACCGCACACACCTGGGCCCAAGGGATAAGATGGTGCCTTGCGTTCTGGCCGACAGCACCGGGTAAAATGTCGTCGAAAGGGTAAGCGGGTCTTGCACCACACATCGGCATGGTTGTTACCTCCATTTTTAGGTTTGGGAAAAGTCAGGGGGCATGGATGGTGATTCGTTGCATGATCGACATCGCGACAACGGTCCTGAAGCGGAAGCAATTTGGTGCACGAAGTGCACCCTACAGGCTGGAGAGGATTCGGTGTGGTGTGGGATGTTGCTATGGCGGTGCGCACGGCGCGCCCTGCGGGGTATCGTAAATTCGCTGCGGTTCAGACGGTTCTACTCACTATTCACTCCTGGCCATTCACCACCAGCCACTTACATGGACTCAAGCCCATGGGTGCCCGCCCATAATTTGGCGGTTTCCGTGTTGGTGACATAGGTGTTGTTGTTGCTTGCCGTAATGGATTTGCAGTGGGTGATCACAATCTTGCCGTCCGCCTTTTTGAAGGGAGACAGGGCCACTCCGGCATAGTCCGCTTTCTGGTAAACGGCGCCACCGTACTTGTCTTTAAGGCTTTTGATCCGCCGCTCCGTGTTGTCGTTGGGCTCCTTGCCCTTCACGTAGAGGTACTGGATCTCCTTGTTAGCGGGGGTCAAAAGACCTGAGACGGCAAAGTTCCTGTTCAAAAGGGTATCGGTCTCCCCGTCGCTCGAGACATGGGCGAAGATCACGGATTCGTCGTCTTTGTCCACGCGGATAAAGGCAAAGCAGCTCCCCAGGCTGTCCGTGCCCAAGGACACCGTTACCGGCATCTGGTTTTCTGAGTAGTGTCCCCAGGACACCCCTAAGGCATTCACACTGTTTTCACTCTTCTGCTCAACAATCATGGTGTTCTCCTTAATTTGGTTGATTAAAGAAACGGCATCAATAGGCCAGAATCGCATCGTAAAAGCATCGGACGTCGTCGCAGAGCTGATCAAAGGCCAGGGCTGTCTGAATTTTCATCAGCACCCGGGCTTGGGGCTCTTCGTCCAGGGGACGACGGGGAAGGCTCAGCCGATCGCAGATCCGATGGACCTTGGCAACGTATTCCACGGGAACGCGGTGTTCCCTCATAAACGATTCAGACATGGGGTTGTCGGCGACCCACCGCGCGTAGATAACAGGGACGATGGTGTTGAACCAGACGCTGGAACCACAGGGAAGTCCGGTGACGTCGAACCCGCCGAGTGTGGCCCCGCGCTGCTTGAGAAAATGAAGGCATTGAAGCACCATGTTGCGGCCTTCATGCGGGTAATGGGGGCCGTCGCCATAAGGGGTGTAGCTGCCTTTCATGAAATCGCGGTCCACGGTAATATGGAACAGGTAATTTTCCAGGGGTTCCCCGAGCTCAAGGCTTTTGCGCAGGGCGTTGGCAAGTAAAATCTCCTGGGAAAGATCCACCTTGTCCTGATACCGAATGCCGCCGAGTCCCCAGGAGACCACGTTGGCGATGGTGCTGCCCAGGCCCAGGACCACGTACCGGGACACGGGATGATCCCGATGAAGGGTCTTGTCGTCCGGGCGCGGTCGCAAGGCCTGGCCCCAGTTCTGGCAGCAGATGGAGTCTGCATCCGGGTTGAAGGCTTCATAGTCCTTGTGATTGTCGAAGTTAATGACCACCCGGCGCCACGCCTTGTCCTCGTGGCCTCGAAAGCTCTTGTTGGCAAGGATGTAGGCCATATGATGGGCACTGTTGTGATCCACAACGGAAAAAAGCGGATTGGCGATATCCGTCAGGATGGGCCGGTTTTCCTTGAACATGGGCCCCCCCAGAAATGTATCCCGGTATGCCTGGAACGGCACGTTGCCGTGGGAGCCGCCGGTGACCCGGTGGGTAAACTCAATATCCCCCTTGGTCTGGGAAGCCCTGAGCCTGAACCCGTCCCTGTGATAGGCGGTGTAGTTCCACGTGTTTTCTTCGTAAGCCCCCCACACGGCAAAATCAAAGCGATCCTTGCCGAAAAACCGCTCGGACCACAGATCCAGATAGGTTTCGAACCCATATTCATCGATGGGTTTGAAGTCGCCTTGCAGGTTCCGGATATCCGGAATGTCGTCACAGGTTTTGAAATACGCCCTCCGGACCTTCATGATGGCCTCCTTCGTCAACACACCGATTCCGAGGATGTCTGCCCTCCCCATCCAATGAGCCCTGCGCTCAAAACGCCGCGTCCCAAGGTCACAAGGCCGTTATGTCCCCTCATCAGCCTCGTCCGCCCCGGATGGAGGGGAATCCTCATGGGGCTTCTCCCCTGTTCCCTGGAAAACCATGGTCGCCGACGCCGAAAGAAAGCCGAGGATGGCCCCCAGGACAATGTGAAAGGAGTGGGCGGCAAAGGACTGCTGATCCCGCGAGGCCTTGGTGGCCTCATCGATCATGGAGGTCAACAGCTTGCTGTACTCCCCGTGGGTCAGGTCCCATGCCCCGCCCGGATCGGCCTCGGCCTTCACCCTGACTTTCTGCAGCTCCGCGATGATCCGGCCCGTGGTCTCCGTGGGGTCGTTCACCCCGGTGTTCCCGAAGGCAGCCCACCCGATTCCCGCCAGGATGAGCACGTTGATAAACAAAATGAGGCACCACACAACAGACGGCCTGAAACATGTTTTCCGGTTCATGGTATTCTCCCCTTGTCAATGATTGCAGGGCATCAGGCAATCCCGGCGGTATGCAGGTTCCCCGCCATCTCCGCCGTCTCCACAAAACAATCCTCCAGCAATTCGTCCTCCGTAAGGCCAAAGGCTTTGCCGTATTCAAAATAACCGTTCACCCGGGTGCCTACCCGGTAATCGGCGGGGATGGCACACTCGATGCCGTTCACCGCAGCGATGGCCATGGCCAGGCCTTTTTTATAGCCCAGGTTGGTGATGCGCTCGTAGCAGGCTTTGTCCGTGTCGTTAACCGGGTTGCCGGTAAAGCAGCAGTGGCAGGAGGGGCGGGTTCCGGCCTGGGCCATCCAGTAGAACAGGGCCGAGGCCACCACCAGGTCGGGGTCTTTCCTCACCCGGTCCGAATCGTTAAGTAGGACCTCCTTGTCTCCGTAGTAAAACTGGCTGAAGCGGGCGTAGTTGACGGGATAGCTGAGCTGGAGGATTCCTGCTCCGGAGAAGTACTTCTGGTTGGGTTTCAGGGGGTAACCGGTATCGTAAACCCGGCTTCGTTCGTGACCCTGCTCGCTGGAGAAGGCAAGGTTCCACTTGTGGCTGGGCTCGTTGGTCCAGGAGGCTTCGGAAAAGCCGTAGGCCTTTGTCTGTGTCAGCCCCTTCAGGACAATTGGGCCTCCGTCACGAAGGGACTTGCCCCCCACCTCCTGGAGGGCCATACCGAAAAGGGCGGCGAGCTCTTTTTTCTGCTCTTTTTCCTCGCCGGAGGCAAACCCAGGGAAATAGCGAACGTTTTTCACAAAGGACGCATAGCTGTAGGGTTTGACGCCTTCAAAGCACTGATGGTTGGCATGGGGAAAGAGCTCGTCCCAGACGCTGGGTGTGAACCAGGATTCGAGGGGATGAAACGCAAGGGGCTCGCCCTTTTCCTCATCAGAAATCTCTACCGCCTCGACGCTGCCCCCTTCATGGGGCTGATCCGATTCCCCGGACGATGCCTCGGGCGTGCCCACGGTCTCTCCGCACACGGTAAAGGCCTTGCCGTCCGTGATGTTGGCCGAGATGGTGAAGGTTTTTCCCTCCTTTGCAAACCGCAGGCTGTGCCCGAAGACCGCCACCTCGCTCCACGCCCCGTCCACGGATCCGCCGGACCGGGTGTCAAAGGCGACATTGTCCGAGCAGTCAAGGTTAAGGGTCCTTGTTTTCTCCTCCGAGACCAGCGTCATCTTGACGTACCATTGCGTGCCTTCCGATGAAATAAATGTCACCATAATGGCTCCTTGGGTTAAATAAAGATAAACCACCTTTCATGAAAAAACCGGGCTGAGCGCTCAATTGTCTTCCGTGTAAACGGGCAGGCCCAGTTTCGGTAGGATCTCGTTCATGTTGATGTGATCCGTGGTGCCCACGTAAAGGGCGAATCCTTTGGCGTAGGCAACCAGCTCCTTCCATGAACCGACCTTTTTCTTGCAGAGATACGAAGTGGTATACTGGCCTTTTCCGGTGCCCCACCATATGGTCAGCCTGACATGTTCGGCATCTTCGATGATAAAGGAGCAGGACACCGTGGAGGTGTCGCAGACATGCTGGTCAAAGGAGATCATCCGAGCCGATGCCCCCAGGGGCAACCAGAGACACACCAGAAACACAATCCATGTTTTCATTGCATTGCCCTCCAAGGTCTTTTCATCTCATGGCTGACCAGGTGTCTTCGATCAGCGCCTCGTTCTGCCCTTACCCGGTGTGTTCAAAGCAGATACCGCCAATGCCCCGTCCGCCGATCTGTGTCACCTTCACGGACATGAACTTCGCGGCGTCTGACTCGCTCAAAAAATAGAAACCGCCCACACCGACACGGCCCTGGGTCATCGGGCCCCAGCCGGAGACCCAAAAGCTTCCGTCCGGGTTATCCCGCCGGTTGCCTGTGGACGTCCCAAGCCGGGTGTGCTGCCCATCGCTGCTTTTCAAAACAAACATATGATGTACTCCTTGACGGATCTGTTACTTCTTGGCCGGGCCTTTGGACTGGTCGTCACCGGAGCTCTCCCCGATGAACTGTCCCGGGTAGAACTTGTTGAGCCAGGCCTCGGCCAGCTGCCGGGAGGTGATGGGCTTCAGGAAAAAGTTGATGGGAACGCCGCATTTGCCCGCGATGGCTTTTTTCACGTAGTCCTCAAAGGCTGTCATGAGGGAGTTGGTGTCGATGACCTTGTTGTTCTTGTCGTCGTAAGCCCCGAGGCTGGAGACCACGTTTTTGACATAGGAATTGTTCAACTGCATAAAGCTCTCACCGGCCTTGGCCTTGTCTGCGGCAGAGCCCATGGTGTTCACCTCCGAATCGCTGGAGCCCTGGATGGCGGCGAGCTGGGACATCACCTCCTTGGGATCCGGCTTCAGGTTCTGCACCGAAGTCTCGATCTTGTTGGAGACAATGGAGGGAATCAGACCCATGGTGATGACGCTGGCATGGGTCTGGAGGTTGGAGGTGCTCAAAAGGCTCTTGACGCTGTCGGCAAAGGAGGAATCCAGGCCGAACTTCCCGCTGTAGTTGGAGAGACACAGGTTTTCGCTGATGGAGGTGCTGAGGGACTCGGCCAGGGAACTTGCCGACTGGGAGGAGTCGCTCTTCTCGTCCTTGAGCAGATGAACCAGGCCCACAAAACTCGACCCGTAGGAGGCACCGGAGAGAAGCTGCATGCCCGGGGTGTCGGCGTCTTTGCCCTCGATGGCCTGGTCCATGGAGGTGTTGTCGTCGGTATTGATTTTCCGGTCCGGGCAGTAGACATTCCATGCTCGGATCCCCTTTTCCGGGTCCAGGACAAAGGGGGCGAAGATATCGCAGATCTTGTGGGTGCAGTTGGCGGTAATCACCAGGGTGCCTTCGAGCTTGTGGTTGGCATGCTGGCTCTCCATGGCGCTCTTGGCCGACGACCCCACGGAGGCTCCGTAGGAGGGCTCGAGAAAACCTGACGTCTGGGCCGAAACGTAGGTGGCGATGGAACTCGAATGGGCGTCCGAGCTCTGCTTGTTGGACTCAAATCGAAAGTACTGGGCATCCATGATCATGGAGTCCGACGACAGGGGCATCTGCTTGATGGCGGACTTGTTGTAATCAATGGGACTTTCAACGCTGGCGCTTATCTTGTCTTCCTTCTGGCTGTCCCGTGCAGATTTGATGTTGTTCTGGGCGTCGATGGTCTTTTTGGCCAGGTCCACGGCCGCATTGGCCATGGAGGTTTTCAGGGATTCGACCTCCTTGGCCACTTTATCCAGGTCCTTGGCATCCACGTTCATGTTCATCATTTCCTGGATCGTCATGTCCATGCTTCGCTTTGCAAGGATGAGGGCATTGAGCTCCCGCTGGGCATCGTCCACGGGTTTCTGCAGGGTGGCGATGTGCTCAAGGGCCTTTATTTTTTCGGGTTTGACGATGTTGCCCAACACAAGGGACGGATCATAGGGAATGCTCGTAGGCATGATATTTCCTCCATGTTATGAAACGTTTCATTTCACGTTCACTACCGCCAGCTTCCCTGGTAGCATTTGGTGACGCCCAAAGCATCGATGGTCACCTTTCCCGACTCCTTTTTCCCGGTCCAGCAGTAGTCCTCCACCCAGTTAGGGAGCCCGCGCTCAATATCAAATCCCTTTTTTGTGGCATTTTTCATGCCCTCGTACAGGCTGTAGGTAATAGAGCCCCCGATCATCGTGGCACGGGTTTCATTGCCCTTTCCGGCCTCCATGGCCTTTTTTAAGTCCTCCACCTCCTCTTCCGTCCCTTTCACCGGAGGATCAAGAAAATAGACGGTCTCCCAAAACCTGAGAAGACGCCCCAGCGTCACGGAAAAAATCCGACGGTTTGAAACGGTGGCGCGCAACGCCCAGCACTCGAGATTATTTTTGTACTCATGAACGTAACGCCCAAAGTCAGAGCTGTAGAGGCCAATATTCATCCAGCTCCATTCATAGGCGATCCCCTGGTCTTCCTCTTCGGTATCCATCTTGGTCTGAAGAAAATCAGGATAATTCTGGGAAACATCGAGTAAAACAGGCACGGTGCTCAAGCTCTCCCCATGGCTCAGGGTTGCAAGCAGTGCCTTTCCGTCGGCCAGTTCCATGGTCGTGTCCAGAAAAAGCCCACCTTCCCTCCACATGATGTACTGGGCGATGAGGTCCTTCGCCGACACCGGTGCCACGGTTTTAAGCTTGTCGTACACCCGCTTGACGCCCATCGCCGCCTCCTTGACGGCCCCCTCTTTTTCCACAAAGACCTGGCCGTCGAAATTCTCATAGGTCAAACGGAATCCGTTTTTCATATCGCCTTCCAGGATGGTATCGACATTCACCACCTCGGTCGGTTGAAGGGCCTTCTTGTCTTCACCGGCGGCCTCCAGTTTCCTGACCATCTGGGTCAAGTCCTCGACCTTGTCCCCGTTGCACCAGAATTTGATCTTCAGCGACTTGTCCGCGGCGAGGCCGGGGTCGTTGACGATGGAGGTCAGCAACATCAGGGCATTTTTTTCATGTTGAACCGGGTCTCCGATCCACACCATGTGCAAGGTATCCATGGGTCCATCCTTTCACCTGTTCGAGTTGGTATATGAGAAATCGACTATTTTTCCAGGGAGAAGCTCTCTGCGGCACCCCGCATCAAGGCGTTGAGCATGCGTCCGTAGGCAATGCGCAGCATCTGGTTGTTGGCGCGTCGAAGCCGGAACCGGATTTCGCGATAAATCGCACGGCGGGAGGCATCCAGACCGGGGCCGAAAAAGGGCGTGGGGTGATCGGGGGAAGGCCCCATGATGTCCTGGGCCAGAAGGGTAAAGTAGGTCAGGGGCGGCACCCCGGGCCTGGCATCCCAGTCCACCTTGATCAAATCCCCCGCAGCCATTGGAACATTGCTGTTGTTCGTTACGGCAAGGGCCTTCTGGACCTGTTCAGGATTTTCCACCTGGATAATCCCGAAGGTGGGAAACCAGATCACGTCGGACACCCGGCTCGCCTTGAGAAGGAGGTAGGCGGCCACCACCCAGTTGACCTTGATATGCCCGTCTTCCAGCAAGGCCCTGAGTTCTGCGATGGCCGGGCCGTCCACCACATCGGCCATGCACATCATTTCAAAGATGCCGGTTTCACCGAGTTTTTTCGCAGCCCCCACCACATCCTCCGCCGACCCGTCATCCGCCTTGTCCTTTAACTCTTTGAGGGAAAGGAACATCCCGTCGTAGAGCCAGTCCGGAAGCGTATGGATGGAGTAGAGCAACTCATAATCCCGGCAAAAAGAGTCCACAAGGGCCTTGGGGGCGTCAAAGGGCTCCTTGATGCTGGCAGGGCTGGGCCCGCCGTGCTTCCTGGGAAACACCTGCACATGGTCGCAATGCACCCAGGTCTCTTTCATGCGGGCGATGCGCTTGCCCAGCTTGTGGGCGCTGTGGCTGAGACCGCAGGAGTTCTCGATGATGAGGTTGACGTTCTCCTCCAGCTGGTAGTCAAAATCACAGACCTTGAAGCCCCACTGGCCGTCGGGGACGGGATCGGGGATCTGGTGGTAGTAGGTACGGTCCTGGCAGAAATACCATTCCGGGGAGGTGATGTGGGGCACGGCCACATCCACGAACTCGCACTTGGCCGCGCCGTTCCGCACATCGAGCTTTTCCGCCTCGGGAGAGTTTTCCGGCACGTCACGGTATTCCACGGAGTATCCGAGAAATTTCAAGGCCGTCCGGATCAGGGTAAAGTCATCAATGAGGTTGTTGGCGTACATGGAGAGGTTGTAGCTCTCCTCAGGTTCAAAGAGGGTGTCCTCGTCATCGGAGACAGGCTCTTCGGAGATGTCCCTGCGGCTGTACCTGAAATCCGAGGTGATGACCTTGAACACGCCGTAGGGCTGATGGCCCTCCGCCTCTTTCTGGCGCGCCTTCTGCTGCTCGATGGCCAGCTCCGAGACCTCATGGCCCAGGGCATCTATGCGACCCGGGGCGTAGGGAAAAAAGCTGTGGTCCACATCGTTCCAGGCAGAGTTTACCCGGTTGAGGTCAGAGACGAAAAACACCGTATCGGTGCAGTACACCAGCCAGTCCTTGGAATCCGCCGTGGTGATCAGGTCAAAGACCCTTTTCAGGTTGGCACCGCCCACGGCGGTGAGAACAGGGATAAGGTCCTTGAACACGTTGACGATGGTCTTGGCCCCTGCCATCTCCACAGGGACCTGAAGGGGCATGTCCAGTTTCTTTGAAGCAAAATCGATGAGCTTTGCCAGGGCTTCCAGCTGGGAGCACCGATAGAGCTTGTCCCCGCCCAGGGCGCCATGGGGCAGATGTTCAAGGAGGGTGCTGTACCGGGTGTCTTCGATGCTCTCCACCAGAAGGATCTTGATGCGCTGGGCCACGGCGGCCATCACCTCTCCCACGGTTTTGCCCTTGGGGATCTTGTCGTGCTTCACGATAAGGTTCAGGTCGCAATCCCCGGCGTACCCGTCCCAGACCAGGGTGTCCGGAGGGTTGGGGCTGATCTGGGCCTTGAGGTTGCTCAGGCCCAGGCCGCCCTTGACGCTCAGGGAACAGAGCTCATGGAGGGGAAGGGCATCGAGCAGCGGGCGGTTGTCGGTGTGGTACTTTTCCATGAACCGGTTGGCATAGGCCATCAGCTCCCCTCGGATGGCATCGATTTTCAGGAGCTGACCGGTGATTTCACTGTCGATTTCACGTTTGGTTGCAACCTTCATCCGTTTCATGCGTTGTTGTCCTCCCCAGGTGGGCTCTGTTTGTGTGCCGTTGCGGCACCGAATGTATACGAGGCGGGTGCCGCCCGGCACACGGCCGGGGCAAAACCGCCGCTGTTACCTGTCCCAAACATCAGCCGTTCATCGAAAGGTCCCCCGTATCCCGTAGTTCCGGCGTCCCCCGGCGATGTCCGTATACTGCATCAGGGTCTCCCCGGTGACCACGGCCTCGAACTGGATATCCGCAGCCGCCGGTTGCCCGGTGAAGGTCCCGTCGGCGTACCGCACGTAGTGAGGATCCGCCGGGGTTCCGCAGATGAGCAGGTCCCCTTCCTCCGGAATCCGACCCCGGGCGCTGAGGTATTGCCCGTCGTTCTTTCCCGTAAGGATCCTGAGAAGGTCCAGACCGTAGCCGTTGATGGTCTCTTTGCTTCGGAACACATTCTTTTTATCGGGCCGCCCCCCGGTCACCGTGGCCAGGTACACAACGGCACAGGCCAGGTAGCCCCAGGTCAGGGCCTTTTTTTTCTCGTTGTTTTTGCACCACACTTCCCATCCCGGGCAATGCTCGACGGCCATGGGGATCTCTTCCCTGCCGCAGGCGTAGGCCAAACAGTTTGCAGGCATGATTCTCCTCCGTTGTCATGAAGTCATGTGACTCGGTTCCCGGCTGCAGGGCAGCAGGATCACCTTCCGATAGGGTTGGGCAAACTCTGCGATCTCATGGAACGACACCGTTGTCCCCCGCAGCACAAACACCCGGTTTCCCGACAGGGCGCCGCCGCTTCGCCTGCCGCTGTCCACGAACCCGGGTCCGGCCCCGGGGATCACCCCGAGATCCCGGCTGCACTCTGCGTCGCTGATCCCGGAAAAAGCACCCGAAGAACACGTGGCGCACTCCGGGGCGGAGGCCCCGCGGAGGTAGTCCCGGACTTCGCTTCCGCACAGCGGACCTCCCGCCCTGGCAATGACCCGTATCTTCGGATGCGAAAAACAACCGTCCGAGGCCTCGCCATGGGCCAGCAGCACAATGATTTCCATGTGTCTTCCTTTGGTTTCTTTTTTGCAGGCGGCAGGGTATCAGGCTCGTTCCAGAAACGTCCTCAGGGCCTCGGCCAACTCGTCCTGAAGACTCTCGTCCCCTCGTGCCAGGGCTTCCTGCCAGCGGGTCCGAAGGGTTTCGAAGTGGAGCATCTCGTCAAAGGAGAGAAAGAGAAAAGAGGGAAGCAGGTGGGCCGGAAGCTGACCGGCCACCATTTCCATGGCGGTTTCGCGGAAGACCGGGTTTGCAAACCGGTCGCTCCAGTCCGGAAACAGGATGCTGATACGGTGGGGGTAAAACTCGTCTGCGGGGATATCCGGGGCCGTGTCCGGTGGCCGGGGCCTGAGGAGGATATGCTCCACCACATGCATCCCTTCGGTGGCCATGTTGAGGTACATGAGGTAACGGCGCAGCAGGTGCACCAGGTGGGTGGCCCGCCAGATGGTCCGGGTGCTGCCCAGGTATACCCAGGAGCCCCCCGCGTTAAAGGCGATCTGCACATCGTCGCACTCGGAGAGGTGAATCAAACGGTAACTCTCCAGGCGCCCCCCGCCCCGAAGCAGGGAATCGAAAATCAGGTGGTGACGAAAGGGCTCCACGGACGCCAGGAGTTCGCGCACGGCCCCGCAGGTGAGCCGGGGATCCCTGGGTGTGGGGGAGACCGGCACCATCTGCCCGGGATCTTCGGCCTCCGGATCCGTGGCAAGGGCCCCGCCATACCGACTCAGGTAGTCGTCATCGGACACAAGTTGGAGGCTGTCCCGGGTGACGGCCCGGGTGAGCGAATCGCTTTTGTGGTGGTAAAACCCCAGCAGGATCTCGCATTTCATTTGAAACGGAGGGATGTTCCGATGCCCTTCCGGAGGGGTGGTCAGGCACGCCCCCCGGAACCTGTGGGCAGAGATCTCGGGGAGCCGCTTCAACAGGGCGATGCGCACCTGTATCAGGGACTCCTCAAGGGCGGTGTCGCTGAAGTAACTGCCGTCCCGACGAAGGGGCTCAGCATCCACGGTCTCCCCGTACAGGGCCAGGAGATGGGAGAGGAACCCGTTGCGGCGCCGGTGAAAATCGTCGTGTTTTCTCAAAAGGGCTGTATGGGAAGCCTCCGGGTCCTTTTTGGTACGGAGCTCATCCATGCCGCTGATGTGGTCGGGGCCCAAAAACGCCCCGAACCGGGTCTGCCTCACCCGGGGCTCCGGGGAAAAAAGATCCGGCATGGCGTCCAGGGTGGCCATGCCGTCGGCCAGGAACTGCTCCATCAGGGCCAGGTACCCTTTAAGCTGCCGGGCGGCGGCCTTCCTCTCTGCAGAATAGGTGGGGGGCACGCCAAAGGCGTTGATTCCGTAGACATTGGGGAAATGGTCCTGGATGGAGGTGTAGTCGCCGAAATTCCGAAACGTGGCCGCAGGCAGGGTGTACAGGGAAGCAGGATCATGGGGTGCGGGCCGTCGCCCCCCGTACTCCAGGGCAGAATAGAGCCCCTTGAATTGATCGATGTCCACGGCAAGGCCCTTTCCGTCGAGGTAAAACGTCACCCGGTTTTCAGAGGCCCGCTCGGGAATGTCAAGGGAGAGCACGCACCCCTGGCTCGCGCGCTGGATGCAGACAAAGTGACGAAGCCCCCCTTTGAAGAAACAGAGTTTTTTCACCGACACCACCCCTTTGACCTTGCGGACCGCGCCGATCACCTCGGTGACGGCCACTCTCTCCGCCACCTGGGAGCGCCCGCGCCGCGACAGGATCCCGTGACGGGTCAGGGGGCCATGGAATATGTCGGCGGGCTCCATCCCATCCTCCAGCACCGCCAGGTGAGACTCCGGCCGCAACCCCGGGGCCAGGAGCCCGTTGCAGACGTGGTAGACCTCGGCCATGACCGTGGAGGGAGGCCGGGAGCCGTCCAGCTCCATCTCCGCCTCCAGGGCGTAGGGGTCTTCGGTGAGAACCACCACTTCCTGAAGATCCTCCCCCAGGTTGCGAACCTCATGGTAGGCTTCCCGAGCTTCTGCGGCCAGGGCAGAGGCGTCCACCCCGGGGGCCGCCCGCAAAAGGAGCCGCCACAGCCCGGCGGGCAGGGCTTCGGCCCAGACATTCTCCACCCCGTCCAACCGGTCGAAAAGATGCTTTTCCACATCCTCGCCCGTAACCGGCCCGCAGGGCAGGATCGCCTCGGGCCGGAACATGCCCACGGCCTCGGGAACAAATCCCTCTTCTCCGGTAAAATAGTCTGCGGCGGGAAACCCCGTGCGATGGACCAGGTCGGTGATGCCGTAGCAGAGGTGCTCCAGCATGGTGACCCCGGGATCGTGGAGGTTGTAATCCGTCCACACCTCGCTGCAGAGCTCCTGAACCAGACGGAGTCCTTCTGCCCGAAGGCGTTCAAAGCTGGTGTCGTCCCGGCTGAAGTCCCGTTTTTTAAGGACCAGGGTGCCCATGTCACACCTGCCCTTCATCGGACGGCAGCACGCAGGTGTCCATAAACGGATCGTCCCAGAGGCGCGTGAGGCCGTACCGAACGGCGGCATCGCCCCCATAGGCCCGGCACGTGCGCATCTCAAGGCGATAGTCGTGGCGTTTCCCGCGCCAGCGAATCAGGATGCGGTTGCGCCGGGCATCGAAGTAAGCCTGGTGCATAACGACCTTTCCCCGTCCCCTGAAGGTGTTCAGGGCCACGGCGTGCACCAGGGCATACCGCCCTTCCCTCTTTTTCCCGGCCCCGGCCATGACCTCAAAGGCCTGGCACCCGTCAAGCCCGCTCACCAGGGTGTGCCAGCGACCATCCGCCGGGATCACCCCGTTGCGAAAGCGGCCTGTGCACCCTTCCAGGGCAAAGGTGCCGTGGAGGTCGAGGTCGGACCGGGGGTCGTCGCACCCGAGGCCCACCTTTCCCTCGGGGGTCAGGGTCAAAAGGCTCTTGTTCTCCCCGTTGCGAAGGTGAAAGCGCCCCGTATCCGGATGGATCCCCATGGACCAGTCCGGACAGACCATCTCCATCTTCCGGAAAAAGCTGATCAGCTTCTCCCGCTCCCCGATGGCGGCGATCTTCAGGCCGTGCTCCGCGGACTTCTCAAAGCCGTCATCGATGATGTTGATCACCGAATCGATCAAGTCCGCAAACTGCTTCTCCGTCGGCAGGGCGCCCTTCTTAAAATACTTTTTCAGGGTGTTGCGGTTCTGCTGGGCCATTAAGGTTCGCTCCCTTTGTCAAACAATGAATGTCCGCCCCACTTCGAGTTCCCCGATGCCTGTGCGCTGGGGGGCAATGGGGCGGGGCTCGGGAATGGTCTGAAAATAGTGTGCGTCCGCCGGGACCGCGATGCTCCAGGGGTTCTTGGGGCCGATCTCCTTTCGGGTGATGGAGACCTCCTCATCGGCGATGCCCTCACAGGGGCGCTGGGCCACCTCATCGGCCCGCTTGTCTTCCATGATCACCGTATCGATCATGGCGTGGCCCTCTTCCGGGGACCGGGTCAGGTGCAGCATGGAAAAATCGGTGACGGACACCACGTCCGGGTGGGCGGCGATGTGGGCTTCCACCTCCACCTCGCGGACGCACCAGCCGAAACGGGCCGGATACCCCACCTCCGGCACCCAGGGCGAAAGAAAATCGCTGACGGACCGATGGACCCGTTTCAGGGCGTCTCCTTGCCCCTCTTTCAGGACAAGGGTGCACCGCACCTGGATCCTCTCATAGACGGGGTTGATCACATCCACCTCGGCATGGGCCGGAAGCAGGCCCCGGAGACTTGCGGCCATGCGCCCCAACTCCAGGATGGTGAAGAGCGGGGGGCCGCTGTCCCTTCCCTGCCGGTCGGGCAGCACCGCCACCAGCACCCGGCCCGGATGGTGCCTGCGCTCAAGGCTCATGCCGGGGAAGCACTTGATCTTTCGGATGCCGGGTTCCCGCTCCAGAAGAATCCGCTCCACGTCCCAGGGCGTCACGGCCCGCCCTTTGTGGCGCAACCGCTCACCGATGCGGGCCATGCGCTCTTCGGCGGTCTCTTCTCCCTTCCCCCCGAAGGAGTCCATGAACTGACGCACCGTCCCCACCCCGGCCAGGGGCGCGGCAGGCCGAAAAGGGCTTCCGCAGGGCACGGTGGCATCAGCTGCGGTGTCATGTTCCAGGCGGGCCGGGACACCGTTGAGCACCACGGTCCGGCAGCGGCTAAGGGAACCCATGACCCGCTGGAGGGTGGCCGGGTCCCCGGACGGCACCGTGGGCACGGCCCTCAGCCAGAAGAGACCGGTGGGCATCACTGTGTGTTCTTTGGGGATCCCTTCGGGCGGCAGATCCAGGACCACCAGGCCCGAGGTGAGGAAGCCCCGGGTGCTGTCCAAGAGCACGGAGCGTTCGGGGAGTGCCTGCCAGCGGTCCGCCTCAAGGTAAGCCCACCGGGTCTCGGGCAGGGGGAGGTGAAAAGAGTGAAGGCCGTCTCCCTCCAGACAGAAGAGAAGGTTCACCATGCCGCAAAGGCGTTGCCCGCTGATCCCGATAAAAAGCTGGCCGTCCCCGTCGGCATGGGGAATCAGGGGAATCTCCTCCCCCTCTTCACGGTCGTCCAGCCGGTCATAGCCCGAAGGGTAGAGGTGATAGAAGCGTCCGGAACCCTGACCGCAGGAGAGATCCAGGGTCTCCACGGCGTCGTAGGAGAGACTCACCCCCGAGACCATGGGCGTGTAAGGGGCGTTGGGCAGGTCCACGGCCAGCTTTCCCTTGGTCCTGGACTCTTGCATCAGGCCACGCGTGAGAAGCTGCGGATAGATCCCGTGCCCGAAGCCCATCTCCGGGGCAGAAAGCTGGAACCTGAAAAACCCGTTGCGCACGCCCGGCCCGAAGACAAAGGCCCCCTCTTCATCAGGCACGGCATCCAGGAGCTTTTCGCTGGTGCAGACCAGCCTGCCCGTTGCCGCCGGTTTCTCCCCGGGGCCGGGATCCTCGTCAAACAGGCGGTACCCGGGGTGCCCGCTCTCTTCCACCCATTGCCCCTGCTTGAGGACCGCCAGGGTCACCTTGAAGGAGCCGTTGTCCACGGGCCGCCCGTAGGTCCGGTAGTATTCGGCAAACCCACCGGACAGGGTGGGAAGGTCCGACCAGGCGAACTCCACGGCCAGCTTTGTCATCTCTTTTCCCGCAGACTCCCGGTGACCGAGGACCAGAAACGATCCGCACCTGGGCAAGGGCCCGAAGGGGGCAAAGGGGGTGTTGACGTCCAGCATCCCCAGGTTGTTGGCCAGACTCAGGTTCCGGGCCCCGGTCACCCTCACCCCGAGGCCGATGCGCGTCAGCTTCAGCCGGGACAAAAGGGTGTACGGATTCACATGGGCCTTGGGGTTCAGCACGGCCCGGAGCACGGGAACCCCGGGTTCGCCCAGACTCATGTCTCCGTGCTGTTCTGCCGTGCAGGGCACCACGGCAGGATCCCGGGGTTCCAGCTCCATCTGGAAGGTGAGGACCGGCCCCGGCCCGGACAGCGACACGGACAAGGTGCAGTCGGACACCGAAAACCAGCCCCCTTCCGCCGAGATATAGAGGTGAAAAGCGTTGCCGAAGAGAAGGCGCAGAGCCCCTGTGACCCCCTCTTTGCGGCTCTTCTCCAGGGTCTTTAAGGTTCGCTCGAAAAGGTCGGACGTCTCGCCATCCAGGGCATGGGTGTGAACCGTCATCTCGATGTGGCGACGGCCCTCGGCAAGAAGGAGCAGCGGGGAGGCCACGGCAAACCCGAGGGTCGCTTCCTTTCCATCCTCCCCCTCGCAGTGATGGGCACCGAAAAGGCTCCACCCGGAGCCGTCCCCGGAAGCGTCCTCTTCGGCGGGATCCTCCAACGCCCGTACGGCATGGTGCACGGAGCTCACCAGGCCCAGGTCACACTCCGGGGTAATCAGCGGGTGCCGTTCAAAAAAGAGGGTCTCCACCCTGGCCACCCTCCCCTGATGGACGGAGAGCGGGCGGGCCGTCCGACAACCCACATCATGGCCCAGGCTCTCTTTTCCCCCGAAAAACAGGGTATCCGACGGAACGGGGACCACCGGTCGCGACCCGTCGGGAAACAGGGCCAGGTAGAGGCTGTCCGAGCGCCCCGCCTTCTTGGAAAAGCCGAGGATGCCATCGTAATAGAGGTCCCTGTGGCGTCCGGGCATCTCGTTGATGCGGTCCGCGGCCCTCTGGTACAGCGTGAGAAAGGCGATGAAGAGCCCGGCGGACGGATCGTGGTCCCCGTCGGAAAGGGTGCGGGGTACCAGCTGCCGGGCCTTCTCCCGGATGTGAAGGGCCGCGTTGTAAAAAGGCGAAAACAGGTCCGCGTGCACCCCCCTGCCGGTCTCCTCAGCCGCTGCCAGGGCAGCCATGCGCTCTGTAAGGGCCCACACGGTGTGAAAGGTCGAAGGGCTTACAAAGGGCCGCTTGTCGGCAAGCTCCTGCTCAAGGGCTTCACCGGCAAGGCACAGGGCGGCCAGGGCATCCCTCAGGCTGCTTCGGATCAGCTCGGAGAGGGTCCTGCCCAGCTCCGAAGGTTCACGGCCGTCGCATGCGGAAAGGGCCTGGTACCAGTCGTTGAGCAACCGGGCCACACGGTAGATCACCCGTCCCATATCCCAGGCCGCCTCACCCCGGTGACGCCCCCTGTACCGCCGCATCTTCTTTTCGGCGTCTTCCAGGGGCGAGCAGGAGATGAGGGACAACAGCATGGTGGCATCGGAGGTGAAGAGCCCTTTCCAGCTTCCGGCCGGAAGGTTCGTGTCGCCGATGAAGGCCACCTGGCCGGAAAAGGCGGCGGCAAGGGCCAGGCGACGTGTCAGGTCCATGCCGTCCACGGCCAGGTCCGACGGGGCCGGCAGCCCTTTCAGGCGATCGTCCCGCCCGGTGCCGTCGGTGTCGGTGAGGGGGTGGCACTGTCGGTGAATGACAGGGGTCATCTACAGGTTGGTTCCTTCGAGGAAGTAGAAAGGATAGACGATGTTGCTGCGGTTGTTGGTGGCACGGACGCGGTAGGAGACCACAATGGAGAGGTAGCCTTCCGGCTCCCTGGAGAGGTCCACCATCACCCGCTCCACGATGATGCGCGGCTCAAAGAACAGGATCGCCCGTTTCACCCGGTCCTCCACATCGGTGAGGGTGCTCCGGTCAAAGGTCTCGAACACCATGGAGGAGAGGCTGCACCCGTACTCCGGCTGCATCACCCGCTCTCCGGGGACCGTTGAGAGAAGCAGGCGGAGGCTCTCCCTGATGTCCGTCTCTCCCTGGGCCATGCTGGCCTGGCGACCTTTTCCCGTAAAGGAGGGAGGAAAGCTCCAGCCCGAGCCGAGAAACAGGGATGTATCGTCCATGGGTTATCCTCCGATCATCACCGTCAGGCAGCCCATGGCGATGGTGCCGCCGTGGGCCGTGGTATCGCCCACCCGGGCTGCAGGCCGTCCACCGATCAGCACCGTGGCCGAGCCTTTGGCCACCGCGTCCGGGGGGCCGACGCAAACGCAGGTGTCCCCCAGCACCGAGGCGGGCATCTTGCCGATGAGGACGGTGGGAACTCCGGGTCCTGTCACGGGACCGCCCACGTGGGGGATGGGCGAGGGGAAGGCAGGGGTCTGCATGGGACAGGTGTGCATGTCTGTGAGGCGGGCTGCAGGAGGCATCAGTTGATCATCACCATGGCGCCCTTCACCGTGGTCTGGCCCGAGGCCGAGAGCTCGGCGCTGGCGTTTCCTTTGGCCACCAGCCCAACGTCGGCGGCGGCGTTGACGTTCATCCCTTTGAGCTTGACGTCCGATTTGGAGGTAACACTTGCCGCGCCCATGGCATCCAGGGTGATCTTGCCTTTGGCCGTGACCTTGATGTCCTTGGGGCTGTCCAGGGTGATGCCCTTGTCGTTCAAGGTCAGGGTGTTTTTGTTCTGGTCTTCCAGGGTGATGCCCTTGGCGTCGTCGCTGATGGTCATCTTGTTGCCCCCCGGGGTCTCCACGGTGATCACCTTCTTCTCCTCGTCAAAGGTGATCTTCATCTTCTCCCGGGTGACGATGGCCTTGGTGTTGTTCTTGGCTTCGGGCTGGTTCGGCATCTTGTGGCGGCTGCCCTGAAGGGACCCGAGGATCACAGGGTGGCGGGGATCTGAGTTGAAAAAGCCCAGCACCACCTCGTCCCCCACCTCCGGGATAAAAAAGGTGCCGGCGCCGTTGGTGCCGTACAGGGTGGACAGCCGGGCCCAGATCCCCTGGGTGCTGTTCTCCATGACGGGCAGGGAGACCTGGATGCGGGTCTCTTTGGCCGGGTCCGCGTCGAGCTTGGTCACCAGCCCCACCTGGATCCCGTCCACCCCGGGGAGTTGCCCCGACGCCTTGGGCGGGGAGATGTCCTCCCGTTCTGAAAACCACTCCGGGGACAGGCCGAACTCCACGTCGGTATACCAGTCCCCCAGGGAGATGTCGTGATGGACCGTGGCCACGAAGACCTTGCCGTTGAACCGGTCCCCCACCCCTTCCACCTCCACCAGGTCCCCGGGAGAGACCTTGGCGCTGCCCTGGAACCGCATGGTCCCCCGGATGCGTGCCATGCCCGCCTTCAGCATCCTGGCGTCGGCCCAGGCCTTGAGGGAATCCCCCTCCATGGGCACGGCGCTTCGCAGCACCGCCTTGTCGGCCTTCACCACCTTGGCGAGCTGGTCCGTGGTGACGTTCCCCTGGGCCTGAAGCGAGGGTTTGGAGCCGGTCTTTTCCGCAATGGCAAGGGTCTTGGGGTCCCAGGAGACGCCCCGGGATGCCGCCACCTGCTGGCGGGCGTCCATCTCCGCACGGAACCGGACCAGATCGTCCCCCCAGGTGACCTTGAGCACCGCCTCCCCGTCGGTCTTGGGAGGCTTCACCGAGACCTTTGCGTCCTCCACCGTCACCAGAAGCCCGTTGGCGTCTGCACGGGTGAGCATGAAATCCCAGTCCGTGGCCTGGTACTGAACCATGCGGGGATGCACGGGGCGGGTGGATGCCACGTCCGCGGAAAGGCCCGAGCAGGCCTTGATCATTTTAGAAAGGATATCGCTGTCCGAGCTGTCCGTGTGGTTGGTGTTCTTCCTCAGGGTGCACAGGGCCACGGCCTTGTCCCGGCACTCCACCACCAGGTGGGAGCCCCCCTCGTGGATGTTGATGCCGTGGGTGATCACCACGCCCTTGAACACCGGCACCGCCGTCTTGCCGTAGCCCACCTCCAGGGTGATCTCGGCGCCGGGCTTAAAGGCGGCATCGCTGCTCACCTCAAAGGTCTTGTCGCTCATGTCGCCGTCGATGAGCACCAGCTGGGCCCAGGGGATGCGGTTGATCTTCTTGTCCACGATGGCTGAGATCACCCGGCACTTCTTTTCATCCACCTCGTTGCCGCCGCTCTTCACCACCAGCTTTAAGACACCGTCGGCCTCTTTTTTCGGGGAGTCGGGCACAGGTTACCTCAAGGGGGGAAACCGAAGGCGGGTTCCGGGTTCGATCCGCCTGAAATTGACCAGGTTGTTGATGCGGGCCACATCTGGGTAGTACGCATCGTCACCGTAGATTTTGCGGCACAGGGCCGGCAGGGTGTCAAAGGCCATCACCTCGATGAGATGGGTCATGTCCGGGGATTCGTTGGCCTTTTTCTTCACCTCCTCCTCTTTGCTGAGAAACTCGGTAAAGCTCATCTTTACCTTGGCGCGCAAAGGGTCCCCGTCGGGTTTGAAGAGGGTGTATTCGAGTTCCAGGGTATCCAGGCGGCCGTAAAACAAGGTGGTGCCCCAGAGGATCTTCACCACGTTGACATCGTGGATGCTGCCCTCGTAGCGGCTCACCACGGTCCGCAGGTTCTTCACCTGGGTCTTGACGTCGTCTGCCCCGTCCCCTCCCTCGGGTACCTCCACCACCCCGGTGCCGTCCAGAACAATGTCGAAGGAGAGTTTGTCCGGGCTGACCCGGGTAAACTTCTGCTCGCTGCCGATGGCGCCCTGGGCCTGATCCTCGCTGAAGCAGATCCCCAGGGTCCTTGAGAAACCGGCCGGGTTGATCATCACCTCAAAGCTGTCGCCCTCGGCACCCAGCTTGCCCTTGCTCACGGCAACCGTGGTAAGCTTCAGCTTTTTCTTGAGCCCCGATGCCGTCATCTATCGCTCCTTCTGCCTGGCAAGGTAGTCGGCGAGCCGCTCCATGCAGACGGCCACCACCTCCCGCTTTACCTGCTCCATGCCGCTGCAGGAAAGGGACTCACGCGGCTCTTTCGCAGGGCTTGAGGAGATGGTGGTCCGCACCACCATCTCGCGAATCTCAACCGCCATGAAAGCCTCCTTTGTCAGACAATGCGAAACATGTGGTTGTAACTCAGCTCAATCTCTTCGATGGCCACCTCATTGCCGGTGGCATTGAAGGGATCCATCTTCCAGTTTACCGGGTAGGCGTTGGCAAAGAACCACCCCCGGGCAGGGAGCCGGTTCTCGTCCAGCAGAAAGACCAGAATGGGCATGGGTACCAGGGCCACATGGCACCCCGACTCGAACACGGACTTGCACCAGATCACCAACGGGGAGGAGGCGTCGGCCACCCCCCGTTTCAGAACGAGCCTGGGGTGCCTGACCCCCTTGGGAAGCCTGTGGACGTAGCGGTTCTCTCCCCCTTCCACCACCTCTTCGAGCTCCATCTCCGAGCCGATGCCGGACACCTCCTGAAACGAGGTGTCTGTGGTTCCCTGGGTGGCCGAGAAGACCACCCGGAAGTGAAATGCCGCCGGCAGGGACCCACCGAGCATTGCGCCAAGGGCAGCGGACATGAGGCCTGCATCCGGTATGGCTACCATGGTACGGACTCCCTATAGTGTCTGACTGAGGCGATTACGCGTTGGCGATCACCAGCCCCTCATGGGCAATCTCAATGGACTCAATGGCCACTTCATTGCCGTCGGACTTCATGTCCGTGGCCTGGATCTTGGTGGGCCAGGCGTTGGCCAGGGTCCAGACCATGGTGGGGGCCCCGGTCTCATCCAGAAGGCTGATGGTCACCGGAACTCGCTTGATGGTGTTCATCTTGATCTGGTTGAACCAGTCCCAGAACTTGTTGTCGGACTTGAAGACACCCTTTTTCATAGTCACGTTGCCGCTCTTCTTGATTCCGGGCATCTTGATGGTGGAGAACTCCGGACTGTCCCCGTGGCGGTATTCAATGGGTTGAGCCTCGATATCCAGGCCGGAAACCTCCTGAAACGACATCACCTCCGAGTCCCATTTCACCTCAAAATGAAATTTCGGCATCGGCCAGACAGTGGTCGATTGTGCGGAACCGTCATCACTCATGGCATCATTCCTCCTTTAAGGATTGTTGTCATCACAGCTGGATAAGCTGTCTTACAGCATCGCAGAGCCCTGTCAAGACTTTTGCATCTGCTGCTGGAAGGTGATCTCGATGAACTCCGCGGGTCGGGAGACAGCCACAAGAACCGTCACGCGAAGGATCCCCTCAAGGATGTCTTCCGGCGTCATGGTCTCCCCCAGCCCCACATGGACGCTGAAGGCGTCCGAAGGCACGGCACCGGCCAGGCCGCCGCGTTTCCAGATGCCGGTCAGGAAGTTGGCGATCATGCTCTTGACCGTCACCCAGGTATTGGCGTCGTTGGGCTCGAACACATAGGCCTTGCTGGCCAGTCGGATGGACTCTTCCAGCATGATCATGGTGCGGCGCACGTTGATGTAGCGCCAGTCCAGGCTGTTGCCGTCCAGGGTCCTGGCCCCCCAGCAGAGGACGCCCTCGCCGATAAAGGAGCGGATGGCGTTAATGGACTTGCCGCTGGTGGGAACGTTGAGATCTTCCTGGTCGTCGTGGGTGATGTTGACGGACGGGGCAACCACCGCGCTGAGGCTCACGTTGGCCGGGGCTTTCCAGACGCCCCTGGCATTGTCCACCATGGTGTAGACCCCGGCCATGGCCGCAGAAGGGGGCAGGCGGTTCAGCTTGGCCTTGAGCTCCTTGCAGATGGTCTTGAACAGGGGGCTGACCTGCACCAGGGTTTTGTTGAGGAGCTCTTTTTCATCCTCGGGCAGGGAGGTGTCCGTCATCTTCTCAAGGGTCTCTTTGAGCTGGGCCTTCTTGGGATCGTCCCCTGCGTCTTCCCCCAGGCCGAGTTCGTCGGAAATCAGCGTCTTGACCATGTCCGTGTTGCCGATGCTCTCGTAGTTCAGCTCCTTGTCCTGAACGATGGAGGTGTCCACCCAGGGGTAGTAGGCCGCCGCAAAATCAAGGTAGTTGATGCCCAGGGCGTTTCGGAAGTTGTCGACGCAGTCGCCGGAAGGATCCTGACGGTCCTTGAAACCGTCGTACACATCGAGGATGGCCACGCGGTTCCGCATCTTGCCGCCGCAGTGCTGAAGGGCCGCCTGCTGGACGCCGGTGCAGTCGGCTGCCTCAAGAAGCACCGCCTCGGGCACCACCACCATGGTGGGCTCCTGTTCCTTGATGAGCTCTTCGATGCCCTTTTTAAAACGATCCGCCTCAACGGGCGCCTTGTAGTCCCCTACGGAGACGATGTAGCAGGGCCCGCCGCCGTTCTGGAAAAAGAGGCGCATGGAGTCGTAGAGGATGTAACGTCCCTCGGACTGCTCCAGGGTGTAGGCTTTGTCCTTAAAGGTGAAATCCGATTCCGCCGGTGCGGCCGGTGCAGCGCCCCCCTCGGCCGGAGCCGCTGCAGCCCCTTCACCGCCTTCAGGGGGTGTTGCCGCCTCGCCACCGCCCCCCGCAGCCTCTGCCAGGGTGAACTTGGGGGAAGGCCCCCCGCCGAAAAAGCTGTGGAACTCCGCCATGGAGGTGATGCGCCACGCCTTTCCGGCAAGGGATTTCCCACCGTTCACCGCCATCTCCGTATGGCCGATAAAGGCCGGTACGGCCGTTGCCACTTCCACCACCGAATTTGGAAACGCACTTTTTTCGACAATGTAGACACCCGGTGTCTTCATTTGACCCATGTTCACCTCCCGTAGACGTAGTTATTGACGAAAATATCCGAAACATACACCTTTCCGCTGTCCAAGGCCATACAATGCAGAGGGTCCGACGGGGCATTGGGCAACGCCTTCACAAGGGTCCGGGCCCGACCGCCCCCGGTGCACGTCAGTTGAAACCGGGCCTCCCCTTTTCGATGAAGCCCGAGGGGGCGATCCGACACAAAACGAGCGTAGTACGGATGCCCCCGCGTCCTTAAGCCCCCTGCCAGGCCGAAGGAAACGCTCCCGCTGCGATCGTCGATACGCAGGTCCTCCGGGTTTCCGTCACAGGGAATGAAGTAACGCCAGAAGGTCTTTCGATTCTTGAAAACAAACCGGCACGCCTGAGGGGTTCCCTCCAGGGCGCCTTGAAGTGCGTCCCGTCCTTTTTCGCCCCGGCAGGCCAGGCGCACCAGGCCAGCTGGCGTGGTTGCCAGCTCCGCCCCCGAACAGGTGCCGTCCGCCGTCAAGGCGTCCCCACCCACAAGGGACTCCGGTGACGCCGGGCTCCGGGTAAACAGTAAAGGATCGAGGTCGCCGTCGGTGTTGGCGCCCATGAGAAACCATCCTTGGGGCACCTCGGGAAATGCCGTGTAGTTCCAGAAATCGTCCCCGGCGGGGCGCACCAGGATCGTCAGCACCAAAGGCTCCACCGTGTCTTCGGTGTAGGCGTTGAGCTTGGGAAGGTCCCTGGGGTCAAAGCAGATCCGGAGCCCGCTCTCCCGGGGAAAAAACCGGAGCCCCGCCTTGTCAGCGATGTACCGGCTGCTCCTGGTGGGAACAAAGCACACCCCGGCCCCGCCCCCCGTTCCGAAATAGGCGTGTTCCCCCTCAAGGAGAAACAGTGTCTTCACGGGGACCTCCTCACCGACGGGTCCGTACCGGACAATTCGGTCACCTGCTTGCCGATGCCCCTGGAGTCCAGGGTGATGATGCGCATTTTATAGACAATGGAGGGCAGGTACCTGCCGCTCACCACCGACCACAGACTGCTCAGGTCCCGCAAGTTGAGGTTTTCGATGTCCATGACGATCTTTTCGATGTCACCTTCCAGATCCGGTGAATTTTCCCGGGTAAAGACGGGGTTCCCCTGGAAAAAAAGGGCCGCATAAGAGATGAACTTCAAGGCTTCGGCATAATTGCTGCCGGGAAAATAGGCGGAGACAAGGAGATAGGCGTTGAGGTGAATGGGCGGAAACCCGATGCTCGTCAGCCCCGTCTCCTCGGATCCATGACGGATAAAAGCCGCAGGGACCTGCTCCTTCTCGAGGTTGACCAGGCTCACCACCAGCTTGTTGTGGATCTGGGTTTCAACGGCTCCGTCCTGATCCAGGATACCGGACATGACCGCCACATCCTGGGGCAGGTCAAAGCGCCCCTTTAAGTACCGGTTCAGTGAGGCCGTGATGTGCTGCATGGCATGGTGAAGCATGCTCTCCCCTTCTTAAACTCCGCAGAATCGTTGACGCACAACCGCTGCTGACAAAAAGAACCCCAGCAGGATTCCGTAGGTCAACACCCCGTAAACCCCGAGAAAAACAGAAACACACCCGCCGAGGATGAAGAAGAGTAAGGCATGGCTCAGAAGTGATGACCTCATGGAAGCTCCCTTGCGGTTGAGATACGGATTCATGGGTGTTCAACAGAAAAACAGGGTCTCGATTTCAAAGGGGGTGGTGGCCCTCTGGAGGGCACGGTTCCTCACCTTGAGGCGCGCCACCTGGTCCGAATAGTAGTACCCGCCGCCTCTCTTGCCCTTGGGAACCCAGAACTCGGCGATCTCGTCAAGGAGATGAAACTGGGACGGCATGCAGGCCGAGGTCTTGTCAAAGGGAAGCACCTTCATCCTGTTGCCCGGGGTCTGGAGCCGTTGAAACAGGTGGGCAAACACCGCCTTGGCCGCGCAGTTCCATTTGACAAAGGGCAGCTCCGTAAACTCACGGACGGCCATTTCCCTGCCGCCTGCGCTCTTGACCTGATCCGCCCAGGCATCCCGTGTGGCGTCATACACCGCCATGTCCACACGGATATTCGGCTCTATCGCTTCAGACACCAGCCGGCCCCACCGCTCTTCCGACGCCCGGAACCAGGCGTCCGAGGCCAGGTTCATTCCTGTACCGTAGAGATCACGGTCACACGGATCATGGTCCGACGGGCTGATGACCTTTTTCACCCGCTTAAAAAACGAGGCGTCCCGGTCATAGGCCTCATCCGCCTCGGCCTCGGAGGCGAGGAAAGTAAACCGCTCTCCGTCCCGCACGGCGCGGAGGGCGCGCACCATCTCCATGAAGCAGGTCAGGAATATCTCGGGATTGTTCCGGTTGGTGTCGGTCAGGCCGTCGGCCCAGCAGGGATAGAACTCATAGGCGATGGAGGAGATGTCCGGAAGGTGACCCATGTGGCAGTGCCCCAGGCGGGTGGCATCTGTGGGGACATCGGAATAGGCGGTTAAAGGGGAGTCCGGCACCTGTGCCACCCGCCAGGGCCAGGCGATCTCCCTGTAACTCTTCCCCCGAGGGATCCAGCGACGCCCCTTCCAGCGCCCCTTGTTGGTGAAGGAGCCGGTGTTTCGCCAGATGCCCTGGCTCGGGGCGTTGAGCTCCGAGGAAGCGCACCCGGCAAAATCCTGGTGGGCGTAGGTGTCTGCAAACACATGCATGCAGATCCCCACCAGCATCAGGGCAAGGCGCCGGTCCACGGCCGCAAGCTCGCCGTACCGGGCCACGGCAAAGTTCACAAGCTCCCGGGCCGCTTCGCTTCCGGGGCGGCACAGGCAGTCCAGGGACTCCCCCGCCCTGCCCCTGCGCACCGTCACCGGGTCGAGGTTGCTGGGGGTATTGCCCGGCAGGTAATGAAAAGGCATCCAGATCTGGCGGGTTTCATCGGCTTCAAAGGCCCCGGCCCAGGCCGTGATATCCTCCACCGCCGTGATGATGGGGGTAAAGACATACCCGCCCCTGGAGAGCACCCACACCTGCCTGGGACACCTGTGGAGAGGGGGAGGCTTGTGGGTGACGCCCTCGGTGCAGTCGTCCACGAACTGTGCCGCTGTGGCGATGGTCAGCGCCTCGGCCCCGGAAAACCCGGCCAGCGCAGAAGCCGTAAACGTCCCGAAAAAATGAAAATCTCGATCCACCACAGGCCTCCTTGAAAATGGACGGGAGAACGGGGCATGGCGCGCCCTCGAACGCCATGGGCCCCCCACATTGCTGCAGGCGACATGCCCCCCGTTCTCCCGACAGGGTAAAACGCGATCAATCCGTCATGATCCGAAATCACACCGGGGCACCGCCACCTATTTCAGGTGGGACCGGATCAACTCCGCTTCCATGCGCCTGCGCTTCCGGATCCCCTCTAAGGGATGGTCCTGTTGCATGGCCCCCACCACATCGGCCACCTTTGCCCAGTTTTTCTCCCTGATGGGCTGTCGCAACACCTCCAGGCCTTTGTTGTAAGGCCCCCTGTTGTAGGCCAGGGAGAGCATCACCGTCTGGACCGGGGGGAAGGTGTCCTTATCGGCCAGGGTCTCGAATCGGCCGGCGATCTTTTTCCAATACGGGTCGGCCGCATAAGGGAAGATGACGTCGGACTGCTCCCGGGTCACCCGGATGCCCTGGAGCACGGGGTCTGCCGCCAGGGCCTTCTTGGCCGCCTCGCCCTTGATCCCGGCCACGGCTTTGACGGCGTTGAGCTGCTCTCTGGAAAACAGCTTTCCGTAGAGCTTTTCCACCAGGGCCAGGTCGGCATACCCGAGGTCGATGCCCGGGTCCAGGGTCACGCCTGACTCACCGCCGGGCCAGTAGGCTTTTCCGGCATAGCCTTCCCGGGCATGAACCCATGCCGCGTCCCCCCGAAAGCCCCGCAACACACCCCCGTCCTCCCCAAGGGCCTTCCAGGTTGCCGCATCCGTCACACCGGTGACGGGAAGCCCCCGGTCCGCCTGAAACCTCTTCAGGGCGTCTTCGGTGCCCTTGCCGAACAGGCCGTCGGCGGTCACAGGGTACCCGGCCTTAACCAAAGCCTGCTGCAACACTTTCACATCCGGCCGCAACTCCGGGGATTGACGGGCAAAGCCATCCCCTTGTTTCAAAATCTTCATGGTGATCCTCCCTGCTGGTGTTAACGTCGGTTACCGTTGCGCAGAAATGTTGTTCACGGTTTTCTGCTCAACTCTCCCACCCTCCGGATCAGCCGCACCGCCGGTCCTCGCCTGCAAGATCCCCCAACACCGCCGACCAGACCAGCAGCAACGGGTCCTGACGGTAATCGGCCTCAAAAAAGGAACGCCCCGGACAGGAAACCCTTGCCTCGCGCCCCCAGGGGTTCCAACCCTCCGTCGAGATACGGGCCACCGCATGGTGTGCGTCGTCAAGTACCCAGAATCGACCCTGGGCCCCGGGCGCCCTGCGGAACCCCTGGAGGTCGGAGACCAGCTCCGCCACCAGGTCAAGGATCCGGTCCGCGGGGCCGGGGGCGAGCCGTTTCACCATTTTCTCCAGCTGGCGCTCGGACATCACGCATACCAGCCTGCGCCCTCCGGTGCTGTGCACCCCCAGCAAGGAGAAAAATTCGCGGAGCCTGCCCGGTGGCTTTGTCAGCAGACGATCCACCCACCGCCTCAGGGCATATCCCTCCTCCACGGTGGTGAAGGTCTCCGAAAGCAGGAGCTGCAGGGCATCGGAGGCACAGCGGACCCGCGGGGCCCCGACCCGGTGAAAAGGGGCCTGTCCCCGGACGACCTCCTTGAGGGACCGATGCCAGCTGTGGTGCCCCGGAAACCATTCACACAAAAGGGTCAGGACCTCCAACGCCCCCGGGGACCGGTGGAGATGCCACCGTTCGACCCAGTCCATGCACTCACGCAGACAGGGATCCCGGCACAGGGCCTCCATGACGGCTGCCTCGTGTGCTCTGCTGCGGCCCACCCGCCGAGCCCCCCCCATCAGGTGCCGAGCCGTGGCCCGGCTAATAATCGTCATAAAACAGATGGCCCAGCAGCAGGTCGTCATCCAGGGGGTCTTCCCCCTCGCCCGAGCGACGGGGCTCATCGGAAGGAAGAGCGGCGGCCGCGGGCAATGCCGCGGGCGGTTCAGGCTCACCGCTTTTCACCGGTTCCGGTGCCGCCAGGCTGTTGTCACCCTTCTCAAACCGGGTGTTCAGGGCAAAATCGGCATATCGTCTGACGTTTTCATCCAGCAGGCGGGGCAGGCCCACCAGGTCGTTGTACAGCTCGTACTCCTTAGCGATGCCGATGCGCTCAGTCCCTCCCCCGCCGTCGCCCAGGACAAACTGCGACGGAATCGTCTCGACGATATGGCCCATGGGCGAGTGGGCAAGAATCGTCTGCCTCGGAGGCTCCGTGCCCCCCTTTTCCCGGGTATGGATCTCCACCGCTTTTTCGATGACCACAAGGTCCCCGCCGCGCTTTCGGCCGTCACGCCCTGCGCCGACGCCGCTCTCCACCAGAAGCAGCTCCTTGGCGATGGTCAGCTGCCGGGGGGTGATATTGAGATTCTGAATCGCCTCCCGGATGGTCCATCCGGGACGAAGATCCACGTAGATATTCTCGGTGCCGGCCATGAGGTCCAGGACCTCATCATCAACCTGGGTGAGGGAGCCGAGCCTGAGCTTGGCGTTTTTGAAGTTGAAGATACTGGCAAGATAAGCCGACACCACCCGATACAGCACGGTGAGCTTGCGCCCCTTGACAGCCTCGAAGCTCTCTTTTTTCAGCACCATGGCAGGGGCCGCAAAGGCGGGGTCCCGCTCCCCGATGCGCCCCTCCAGACCGCTGTAGCAGAACCGGATCAGTCTGGCCTCTTCCAGCTCCAGGGCCAGCCGCTTGATTTTGCCGTAATTCATCAGGAGCTCATTGCTCACATACCCGTGCAACCGTTTGAAGGGGTTCTTGATATCCTCCCATTTGCCCGCCCAGGGGTTGGTCTCCATGAGCTCGTCCCGGGAGAGGCGAAGGGTGTCCATGGCCACGTGCACCACCAGCAGATCGTCCCGTTCGATAAAAACCCTGTTGTGCAGCTCATTGAAAAAGGATTTCACCGCTTCCACGTCCACGGCATCGTCCTCCGGCCCCGTGAGATCCACCCCCACCAGCCTTGGCTGAAGGCCTTCCCCGGAGGCAACCCACTGATCATACAGGGAGAGGATATCCACAAGGTCCTTGGACGTGGAGCCGCTTCCCTCGGGCCGGACATCAGGCACTTTCAGCAAAAAACGCACCTGCGTTGCCGGGGAGTCCCCGTTGCCGAACCTGTGGGTTGCGTACCAGACCACCTGCATCATTTTGGCAAAGGGCCCCCTGGCAAGGCCGGTGATGAACCCCTCCACCGAAGCAAAGGCTTCCGCGTAATACCGGTCCCCTTCAATGCCCCGGGGCTTCCAGTAGTTGTCGTACACCTGGCGTCCGTTGGTTTTGACAAACCCTTCCAGGTGCTCCAGGGTATCCACGTTCTCCGGCCCCACATCCACACCGAACTGGAGACTGAAGGCCTTGAATATCACCTCTTCGGGCAGGTGCTCGATGGCCATGCCCGCATCCGCGGCCGTGATGCTCGTTCCCACGTGCAGGGCCTTTTTGATGTTCCTCAGGCAATAGGCGTTGATGCTCTCGGTGAGGACAATGCGCCTTTTCGTCAGGTGACTGGCCTCGAACTTGGCCTCGTTGAAGTAGCGCTTCAGGTTCGACACGATCCCCGTTTTTTTCACGGGCCCCGTGGCCCCCGGCACCACCACAAGGTCGTCGAAGGAGTCAAAGATCCTCTGGCTGTCGTCATCCGCGCTGCGTGTGGTCGTAAACAGGCGAATCAACGCCCCCAGGGCCACACAGTGGATCACCATCATCCGGGCCAGGTTCAGGCCCGGGGTCAGGCACACCTCTTCAACCTGCGCCTCGGCATCACCCTCTTCATCAAGGGTGTCCAGGGTTCCGGTCACGTTCTCCAGAACCCGCTGCACCAGCCCCAGGTAACAGGTAAACACGTACCTTTCATCCGTTTTCGCCAGTTCCGTGATCGCCTCCAGGTACCGCTCCGTGGGCAACTCCCGCCCGAACTGGGAATTGAAATTTCCGACTGTCTGCATGGTTGGTCCTCGTCTGTGTGGCGTCAAAAAATATCCGACAAACCCGGCGGGCACGACGTGTCCGGGCCCCGTGGCCGCTCCGGGCCTATTTCTGGAAAATTTCCTTGTAGGACTTCAAGATGGAGGCGCCGGTCAGGCCCACGCGTTCCCAGTACTCAACGGAGTTGTTCAGGTTGCCCTTGCAGTGCTCGGTAATGGGAATGTAGTCGTGATCCCTGGTTTCGATGTACTTCTGGGTGGCCACACCGATGGTGGCCGATTGAACGGTGGCCATGCTCCGCATGGTGTCCACGGAGTCCTGCACCGCAATGGCGATGGACTGGGCAATGGACTGGACAGCCTGGCCCGCCCCCTGGGTCAGGGGGGTAAAGTTCTTCTTCTCCCCTTGCAGGTTCGCGGCGATCTCCTTGTTGGCTCCGGCAATGTGAACATGTTTGTCTGTCATGTCATTTCCTTTGTTGGTCTCGGTTTGCGGTGGAGGGAACAGACATTACGACCCCAGGGTCCTTTTCAGCAGCCCACCGTTTATTTGATTAGAGAAAGAATTTTCTGACAGGTTTTTGCCACCGCCGCGGCCTCGATCTGTTTCATCCCGTACTGCGTAGAGCCTGCATTTTGCATCACCAGGCTCAGGGAGTGAGCCAGGGATTCATAGGCAACAGCCATGGCTTCATCGGAGGCCACCCCGATGGCGGCTACGTTGGTGCTGGTGACGGCATCCAGGACTTTGGGATCCACCTTGTTCTCATCGGAATTGCCGGCGTCTGTACCCGGTTTGTTCATCTCAGCCATTGAACCCCCTCATCGGTTGGCGACTGAAAACACCGGCCTCCGGGATGAAGGCCGGTGAATTCAGCGCTTCAGTGGTGCTTACTTGGGATTGATCATCTTGGTGATCGCCACGGTGGTGGCGGTCTGATGCGTCACATTGGCCTGCTGCTGCGCGTAAACCGCGTTGGCGGCGGCCATGGCAACGGAGTTGCCGATGGTCTGGTAAAGGCTGCCCATGGCCATGGCCGGTGCTTCGGAAAGAACCTTCACGTTGGTCTGAGTCACGGCATCGGTGACGGCCGGGCTGAGTTCGGGAAGTTGTGCCATTTGCTTGCACTCCTTGTCTTAATGGTGTTGGTATTCTGCCTTGGTGCCCCCTTAAAAGGAGGCATCGCTCGCCGACGCGGCGACAGGGCCCACGGATACCACACAGAGGTGAAACGATGCCCTTGCCTTAAAGAAGGCGATGAGGCCGAGCACTACTTGCTGTTGATCATCTTATCCAGGCTGACGGTGGTGGCCGTCTGGTAGGTCACGTTGGCCTGCTGCTGGGCGTAAACCGCGTTGGCGGCAGCCATGGCCACGGAGTTGCCGATGGTCTGGTACAGGCTGCCAAGGGCCATGGCGGGAGACTCGGAAAGAACCTTGACGTTGGTCTGGGTCACGGCATCCGTGACGGCGGGGCTAAGTTCGGGAAGTTGAGCCATTTGTTACCTCCTGTTGGGTCCTGCTTGTTAACCGTTAACCAGCTTGGTGATGGCAACCGTGGTTGCCGTTTGGTAAGTCACGTTGGCCTGCTGTTGAGCGTACACGGCGTTGGCTGCAGCCATGGCCACGGAGTTGCCGATGGTCTGGTACAGGCTGCCAAGGGCCATGGCAGGAGACTCGGAAAGGACCTTGACGTTGGTCTGGGTGACTGCGTCGGTTACGGCAGGGCTGATTTCGGCGAGTTGCGGCATGTTAACCTCCTAATGGTTTTGGGTTGTCAGGCATGAAACCTGGTAACGACGTCACCGGTGGCTGTGCACCGACCCGGCAACGGTAACCGGCGGCTGCGCTTACACCGCCCGGATTATTGACCGTTAAGCATCCTGGTCAGCCCGATGGTCGTGGCCGTCTGATACGTAACGTTGGCCTGCTGCTGGGCATACACCGAGTTGGCGGCCGACATGGCAACGGAGTTACCGATGGTTTGATACAGGCTGCCCAGGGCCATGGCCGGGGACTCACCCAACACGCTGACGTTGCTCTGGGTCACCGCATCAGTCACCGCAGGCGTCAACTCTGGTAATTGAGGCATTCTCATCTCCTTTCGTCTTAAGGGTTAACGGAACGTTTTACACCCACCACACGGACCGGTAAAAAACCGAGCCAGGGCCCACGATGCGATATAAAGACATCCGATCAGCCCGTCCCTTGGGGACGCTTGCCGGCTTCGGGCTGACCCCGGGCCCCTTGCCCAGTGCATCATCAATCTTCCATCAATTTTTTCACGGCCAAGGTAGTGGCTGCCTGAAACGTGACGTTGGCCTGCTGCTGGGCATACACCGCGTTGGCAGCAGCCATCGCCACAGAGTTACCGATGGTCTGGTAAAGACTGCCGAGGGCCATGGCTGGGGATTCACCCAACACACTCAAGTTCGATTCCGTGACAGCATCCGTGATCGCTGGGCTGACTTCCTGCAGTTGAGCCATTGTCTTCTCCTTTTTAGATTAATGAGTCATCGGGTAAACGCGTTACTGTTCCTGCCACACCACATCATGACTCCGGGGCCGGGTCATCGGAAGAAGCCGGTGCCTCCGGGGCCGGATTCGCCTGAAATTCAGGGTGCATCTTTTTCAGCATCTCATTGCTTTTCTGTGTCAACGATTCCAACTGCTTTGTCGCGTTCTTCAGCATGGCGTCTGCGTGCTTGAACTGTTCATTGACCTGCTCCGACGTCTGGGACGACATCTTCATGAACGCATTGACCTGGCTTGCTGCGGGACCGCCCTCCTCCCCTTCCGCATCGGAACCGTCCGGCTGGGAAAAGATCACGTTGTTGATCTTCATCAACTTGTCGATCTCTTTGGTTTTGTCCTCCAGGAACTGATTGTTCATCTTCACCATCTCGCTCAACGAGGAGGTGTAGTTTTTCAGAAACGAGCTGTAGTTTTTCTTAAAGGAGCCAAAATCCTGGTGAGTAAACTTGAATGCATTCTCATCTGACATGTCCTTGCTCCCCCTGACCCGTGGTTAGAAAATTTTCTTGTAGGATTCTAGAATCTCGGCCCCTTTTTTCCCGATGGTCTCCCAGTACGTCACGGAATCATTCATGACGGCCTGGCACTGCTTGATGACGGGAATGTACTCCGGGTCCTTTGTTTCGACGAACTTCTGGGTGGCGACCCCCAGGGCAGTGGATTGAACAAGGGCGATGTTCCGCATGGTGTCCCCTGCATCCTGCACGGCAATGGCAACGGATTGAGATACCGACTGAACGGATTGCCCCGCCCCGTTTGATAAAGGCGATTTGTCAAATGCCCCCCCCTTGACCGAGGTGGCGATCTCCTTATTTGCATCGGCAAGACTCTTTATCTTGTTTGACATTTTTCATCTTTGCGGTGCGTTATGAACGAAGCATTTTAATGACATTCTCAACGGTCGCTGTTTGGTGGACAATGCAGGACTGCTGTTGTGAATTCACGGCGTTCATGGACGCCATGGCGATGTTGAATCCCTGGGTCTGGTACTGGCTGGCCAGAGACATTGCCGGGGAAGACCCGACAACAAGCGAATTGATCTGTGAAACCGCATCCGTTACAGCCTGGCTGAAATCCGACATGAGAGCCTCCCTCTGAGATGAACCGTTCATGGTCGTTGCCGTGTTGCGGGCCGAAGCGCATAGCTCCGCCCCGTACGTTACAACCCCCTAATTTTTCGGATTAATCCTGAGAACGAGTATCCATGTAGCAACCTTCGTGCCAACACCATTTGATGCGATTCGACGATTTTTCTTCCCCCCCATGCCAAAAAAAATGGCCGGATGCGTCCATCGCCCACAAAGGGACTGGACACTTCCGGCCATCGCATTGCCATCGCGACAAAACACGCGATACGTTCAACCATTTAGATTCACCGACGATCGTCTTCGGCGATCAGACGCCGTTACACAGCTTGACCTTCCGCTCGATATATTTACGATGAACACCCAGGAACCGCGCGGCCTGGCTCTTGTTCCCCTCGGCCCTCACAAGGGCCCTGCGCACCAGGGCGGTTTCCATGCGTTCCACCTTGTCCTCGCAGGTGAGGTCAATCACCTGGTCGGCCATGCTGTCGAAGGTCTCATCCAGGGAAAGCCCCTGCTGATGGGCAAAGGCTGCCACGCTTTTTTCCGTAATGGGTTTTTCGTCTGAGAGAAGGGAAATCTTTTCAATGGTGTTCTTCAACTGCCTGATGTTTCCCGGCCAGTCCAGGGCCATCATCGCCCGGAGCGCGCCCTCGGTAAAGTCCACATTCTGCTCCACGCGACGCAGAAAAAACCTCACCAGTTCGGGGATATCCTGGCGCCGCTCCCGCAGGGAAGGCACCTCCAGGTTCAGGACATTCAGGCGGTAGTACAGATCTTCGCGAAACCTGCGATGCTTGATCATCGTCTCAAGATCCGCGTGGGTTGCCGCGATGATCCGCCCCTCAAAAGGGAGGTTGACGCCCCCCCCCAGTGGCCGATACGACCTGGCCTCGATGACACGCAGCAGCTTGGCCTGCTGCGGAAGCGGGAGTTCCCCGATCTCATCGAGGAACAGGGTGCCCCTGCCGGTGATGGAGAGATACCCCTGGTGCTTTCCCGTCGCCCCTGTAAACATCCCTTTTTCGTGGCCGAACAGCAGGGTTTCAACCAGCGTCTCCGGTATGGCGGCGCAGTTGATGTCCACAAAGGGGAGGCGAGGATCCCCCCGCATATGATGGATCACGGACGCGATAACCTCCTTCCCGCAGCCCGTCGGCCCGGTGATCAATACCGGCAGTGAGGAAGGAGCAATTCTGCAGACCATATCCATGACGTGCTCCATCTTTGCCGAACTGCCGATCACCATGGCATCTCGTACAACCTCCTGATTGACTTTCAAGTCCATAGACAAAGGCCCTTTATATAAGCATGACACAGCTAGTTTATCAGTTCAGGCGGCCTCGCAAGACTCGTATAAATGCCTGCAGACATACAGCTTGTTAAGGGGCTTTTTCTGAAAAATCACCGTCGTGTCCATCCGGGAAATTTCAGCACCATTTTCACTGTCTGCCCCCACAACCAAACCATTGAAAATGAAGGTGAAACAAATGCGCTCACGACACAAAAAAGGTTTTCACGGATTGATGCGCTGCCCACAACTTATCGCGAAAGGCATACAGACGGGTCTAATCAACTGATATCAAGGGAGAATACATCACAGGTCTCCCACAAAGCCAGGCAACCCCGGGACACTACGTGCACTTTTGGTATACATATTCCGTGCCACCGCACATCACAGGTGGAGCACGGCAGGCCCCCGGGGCCTGCCGTCCACTAGTACAGGGCTTAACGAAACAGCGACAGATTGGCGGTTCTGAATATGGGATCCGGCAGGGTCTCTTCCGTGGTGAAAGCGACCTGTCGTTGGAGGAAGGGGCACAGAAAGGAGAGGTGTACGGCGGCCAGGCGAAGACCGAAACGGTTCTTGTTCCCTTTGCCGTAGCGGGGATCACCCATGACAGGGTGACCGATCATATCGAAATGGCGGCGAATCTGGTGCATGCGCCCGGTGTGCAGGCGCACAAGGGCCGTCGAGGTTCCGGCATCGGGGTCAACGCCTTCCACGACGAATTCCGTTTTGGCCTCTTTGCCTTCGATGGGTTCGTCGATAAAGCGGCTCTCCCCGGCGTCCTTGATCTCCCCGAGGAGTTCGGCACGATAGATTTTCTGGATCCTGCCTTCCCGAAATAGGGAGGAGAGGGCTGCCGCGCTTTTTCTCCCGTGGGCAAGGATCACCAGCCCGGCGGTTTCCCGGTCGAGCCGATGCACGGGGTGAATATGGCGGACCCCGGCAAAATGCAGCTCTGCTTTTCTCTCAAGGGAAAAATGATCGCCGTAGAGGGTTCCCTGGGTAAGGAGCCCGGCAGGCTTGAACCAGACGCTGTAGTGCTCCCCGTCCTTCAGGCACCAGGCCTCGGGAGCCGTGGCGGTGAGGAGGGCCTCGTCATAATAGATTTCCAGGGTCTGGCCGGGCTGCACCGTGCGTTTGGCATGACGAATGCGACGCCTCTTTTTCCCCTGGCGCAGCCAGACAGCCCCCTGTTTCATGGCCAGTTTCACCCGCCCCCGGGAGAGCCCGGTGGCGGCGGCCAGACAGGCCCCTGCTTCGACCGCATCGCCGGAAACCGTTTCACGATGCTGCCATTTCTTTCCTCGACTCACGTCCATACTATCCATCCCGCACACTATTTCACGCAAAAAACGATAACCCCAATGCCCTATTGCCTATTGCCTATTGCCTATTACCTATTACCTGCAACCTATTACCTGTTTACCTGTTTCACCTGCTCCGCCCTGTCCACCACCAGCTCCGGGCTCCGGTGGTAGCCGATGCGTACACCGGAAAGGCAGACAAAGGTCTCGTCGGGCGGACGCGCCACCCCTTTGACCGTGTACACGTGAATGGAGCGGCCCTTGCCGTAGTGAAGCCAGCCGCCCTGGTACAGGCCGCAGACCTCGGCCACCACCTCATTGACCCGGGAGGCGTCGCTCAGATTCACGCCGTCGTCCACGGTGAGCAGGTGGGCCCCTGTGTCGGCCTTGCCCCGCACCTCCAGGTCGGTAAGGGACGTAATCTCACGAAGGCCGTAATAATCCTTTAAGCGCGTCACCGTCATATCGACGATCCACCCCGTTTCCAGGGCCTTCCCGGCCTTGTAGAGATAGATGGCCCGGCCCTTCGGAGACTTGACCACGGCGTTTGAACCCGCCTTGTATAGCACAACAACACCCCGGAGGCGATAGTTGGACGAACCGGCGGGCAGATTGTACAGATCCGCCACCGAGACGTCGGTGGGGAGCCGTTTTGGGGAAGGTTCACGGGAGATGATCTCGGGCTTGTGAACGGGCCTAAAGGGGCCGAGGCGAAACTCCGCGTAAACGGGAAGGTGATCGGAATACCCTCGGCCCTGGTGCCTGCCCCGGCCTCTGTCTCCGCGCTGCCAGCGAAAGATCTCGCCGTTTTTCATGAGGTGATTCGGAGCGTAGCGATGAAAAGAGCCGTCCACATAGCTGATCCCGTTGCCATCGTAGAGGGCGGCGGGCAGAAGGATGTGATCGAGACTCCCTTTCCTGCCGTGGTAGATGTAGCTCCACCTGTTCTCCGGAGACAGCTCCATCCAGAGGTCGTAATGCTTCCCCCGCCCTTTTTTCAGGCCCTCTTCCGAGACCATGGCGTCGTTAAAAACGGTTCCCAACAGGTGGTTGATGCCGGTTTTTCCATGGGTGTCGTTGAGGCGGGGTTCTTCCGGGAATCGCTGCCACTCGTTGTAATGGGCATTGAAATCCCCGGCAAGGATGTAATCGGTGCCCGAAGGCAACGTGGCGATATCGGCTGCCAGGGCTCGGGCGTAGAGCATGCGCTGGCTCTCCGGCCCCTGTTTGGACTTCCAGTGGTTGGCATACACCACCACCGGTGTCCCCAGTACATCCAGGGTGACCCGCAAGATGGCCCGCTGCTCCGGGCCGGGGATGATGTCCCGAACCTCGGACACGGGAAAACAGGAGAGCACCGCACAGCGTACGATGGAGGGATGCGTTGCCACAACGCCGTGGGCCAGGGGGTGGCCCGCGTTTAAAAGCTCCCTCTGGAGGCGCGCCAGGGCCTTGGGCGACTCTATCTCGGAGAGCACGGCCACATCGGCCCCTGCACCGGCCAGCACCGACGCGATATTGGCGTATTTTACCCGGGCCGTGGCTTCATTCCAGCCCATGGCCGTACCCGGAGTGTAGTCGGGGTATTCGCTGCCGCTCAAGGTAAGATCAAACAGATTTTCAACATTGTAGGAGACAAGGCGAAATCCTGCCGCCACCGGGGCGGATGCGCCCAACAGAATAACAAGGAGCCCGGCCAGGAGCCGGACAGTTGTCACAACCTTGCGAACCATGGAACTCCTGAATAATGAGATATCGTTGACTCAGTAGGCGACAGGAACGGTTTTCTCGCAGTCAAGGGTCCGCTCCAGGGTTTCATCGGCCACATCCTGACTGGCCTCAAACCCTTCGGCCCCGCTCAGCTCTCCCCAGACCCGGGTGTACATGGAGTAACAGACGGTATGAAACATGGCATGAATCAGGTGTTGTGCCGATACCTTCATGCCCTCTTCGTTGAATCCATCAGAAAAACGGGCGATCCCTTCGTAGCGGACCTTGAACCCGTGGAGTAACCTGAGAAAACGAACCGCTTCGGCCACCCGGCTGCGGTGGGCCTCCGAGGTGATGTTTTTCGCCTTCCAGGAGGCGATAAGGCGATGAATCTGATCGCTGCTGGCCCGCTTGAGGGTATCGGTGTTCTTCTCCCCTTGAAAAAAAGTCTGGGCCTCCACGAGCTGGTCCACCCGCGCTTCAAGGCCCATCTTGCAGAAGTCGATCTCTGTTTTGAGGACCTTCTGGTTTTTGCGAAGCACGATGACCTGAAACTCCGAGAGCGTCTCCCGATGCTCGGCGATCTTCTCTTCAAACTCTTCCAGGGCCTTCTTGAAATAGATGCGGCTCACGTATTCGTAGACCGAAGGGCCGGAGTCGTCATCGGCCACGGTGAGGATTCGGAGCACCTCGGGGATCAGCTGGGCCGACTCCTCGAACAGGTCTTTGCCCGTCACAACCTTGAATATCAGGGCCGCGGTGGCATACCAGTCCTGAAGCCTCAGGATCCGGGCCACCTCGCCAAAGTGTTCGCGAATCACATCGTTTCCGAAGAGATTGCTCGGGGTGGCGTACTTTGGGGTCCCCCCCAGAAGGGGCTGCTCAATGCGGCCCTTTTCCCCCATGGAGAGATAGGCGGCGGTCTCCACATCGATGATGCCGACCTTGAACTCCGTGGGGCTGGTGAGAAAGGTGGGGTAGTTTTCCGGGTCCCCCGCGATGAGCAGGTTGTCCGGCTTGATGTCCCGGATGGCGATATAGCGCTTGTTGAGACCGGCCAGAAGATCCAGCAGGTTCGTCACGATGCTGCCGATCATGGCCCGGCTCTTGACCGTGTTCTTCTCGAACAGGTAGCCGTGGATCATCTTCCGGTAATCGGTGATGGGCTCTGTGTGCTCAGCCATGGCCAGGGTGGCCCGGCTGTTGAGTTCATCCATGAAGGCGGCGGACAGGTTCTGGTCCGTGGTGGGAATGTTCCGGCCCGCAAGGAACTGAATAAACCAGGACCGGACACTGAAAATCGGCAGGGAAGAGCTGATCCCGAACTGCACGAGCAGGCGATTGACCTCATCCTCGAAAAAGTCGAACACCGCGGAGATCTTTCCGCAGGCAGAGGCCCGGTCCTTGCCGTATCGCCCTTCAAAATCATTGAGGTCCCACAAGATGTGCGGATGCCCCACGATCTCTTCCTCAATGGAAGCGCGGGAAATATGGATATCATCCAGCACCCGGCTCAGGAAATAGTACCGGGACAGGTCCATGAAAAAGGCAAAGGAGGGACCGATCATGAGGTGCTTCTGGAAGGCCGTGTTGCCGGAGAGGCGTCCCACGTGCCCCTTTTCGATCTCGGTGGCCGACAGGGAGGGGGTGCGGTTCGGGGCCAGAAGCTCCATGATCACCGACACGTTGGGTACCACACACTCGGTGGGGGCAAGGCGGGCCGCAAGGGAGTTGCCGTACACCAGCTCTTTGATGTAGACGTTGAAATCCGTGAGGGGTTTGGGGGGAATCTTCACCACGATGTAGCGGTCGTAGATCACGAACCATGTGTGGCTCCTGTGGGTCCCGGCCTCGCCCAAAGGGCCGATGGTGAGCCTGCGCGTATGCCACTCTCCGTCTTTGAGGACCCCCAGCTCGTAAATCACGCCAAAGGCGGCCCGCTGACCGTCCACGGGCTCAAACCGACAGGGGGCATCGTTTCCCGCCCCCACCTGGGCCCGGTAGATCTCCAGAAAGTGCTTGACCACATCCTCTTCCACGTAACGATACTCGATCTCCGCGGCCTCGTCGTGGCCCGGTTCGGAGACCGCCTTATCGGCAAACCCTTTCCTTCTGCCCCTTTTCCCCGGCTTGATGGACACAACCGTCCAGAGGCTCAGGAGAACAAGGGCCGCCACCAGGAACAGGGCCATGCCCTCCTCCGTAACCGGGGCGTCATTGTATATGAACAGGACAAAAAACGTGAGGGATTCGGCAACGGCACGAAGCCAGTGGTCTGCCACTCGCCAAAGGTGGTCTGTCTTCTCAGGGAAAAAAGAGACGGCGACAGCAACAAGAACAAATAAAAAAAGGATCCTTTTAAAGGATTTCATGGTGGTGTCCGCACTGAGGTGTAGGAGAAGTAATCGAACCGTCGCACTGAAGGCGACAAAACCAGCGCTGTCCCCTTATTCGTTGGCCCATCGCACGAAACTGACCGACATCGGATGCATCGCCTTAAAAAATCTCTGATTTTCTACGAGGCCGTCATGCCTTGATATGCTCTGGAACCCGTGCCTGACGCAACCAACCGGCACCTCCCTTATGTAACAGAATCCCCCAAAGGCAGCAACCCATTGACTTGAAATACGTTTGAAATGAAAGGAAAGGAGGAGGGGGTGTTGTACCCCGGCCAGGTCTCTGTACCGGGGCCACAACACGATCTATGGGAAAAGATTAAGGAAAAGGCGGCAGCCCGGTCATCGGGCATCGGCGGGCCGCGGGCTGTAGCAACGGGTCCACAGCGCTTCGTAGGCCTCGGTCTCCCTCGCCCAGCGCTCGTCGTCCCACTTCAACGGCTGTTGAACCACCTCCCGGATGGTCTCCATGAGGTCCAGCCCCCCGTTTTTCATGATCAGCCCCATCCGCACCCGCCGAAGCAGAAGATCGTCAAGGTGGCACACCGCCTCATGCTCGGCCGCGTAGGCAAGCTCCGCCCAGATATAGGGCGAGTCGGCGATGGGCTCCAGCCCGTGGGGAACGTCCAGGGCGAGCAAGTCCAGGGTCCCTTTGCCGTATCGGCTCCAGAGGCGCTTGTACGTCTCCTTGTCCAGGCCGTCCGGGGTGGTCCCCCTGCGTTCGGAAAAGACCGCGTCCCCCTCACCGGTGAGAGGATCTTCCCGGATAAAGGGCTGGGCAGCCTTGAGGGTATCCCAGGCCAGCCTGCGGAAGGTGGTGAGCTTGCCCCCGGTCACCGTTACCAGCCCGTGATCCACCCACACCGCGTGTTCCCGAGACTCCCGGGAGGCCTCCTTGCGGCCCTGGCTGAGTACCGGCCGCACCCCGGCAAAGGAGGTCAGGGCGTCGTCCCGCGTTACCTGTGCATCGGGGACCACGCGTTTTAAAGCGGCCAACAGGTAGTCGGCTTCATCATCGGAGATAAAGGGCTCCAAGTTCACGTCCCCGTCGTGGTCCAGATCCGTGGTGCCCAGAAGCACCACCCCTTCCCAAGGGATAATAAAAAGCGGCCGCTTGTCCACGGGGTGGAAGAAGCTGATGGCCTGGTCCACGGGGAGGGTCTGCCTGGAGAAGACAAGGTGACTCCCGCGCAGAGGCCGAAGGTGAACCTTGGACTCCGGTGACGGGTGCAAGGTTTCGGCCCAGACCCCGGTGGCGTTGACAACGGCCGGAGCCGCTACCTCCCAGGTCTTGCCGGTGGCCACGTCCCGCAGAGATACCCCGCGAACGGCCCCGTTCTCGTCCCGCAGGACGGACTGTGCCTCGGTGTAGTTCAGGGCGCGGCCCCCCTGGCGCGTGCCCTCGCCGATGAGCCGAAGCACCAGACGGGCGTCGTCCACCTGGGCGTCCATGAACAGGTACCCCCCTTTGAGCTTGCCGGTGTTGATCCCCGGAACCAACTCCTGCACCTTGCTGCTGCGAAGATACCGGTGGCGAAACTTCCCCGCGATGATGTCGTACACGGTAAGCCCTGCTGCCATGGCCGCCCTGCCCGGCCCCGAGGACTCGTAAAGGGGCATGAGAAAATCAACAGGCGAGACAAGCCCCTCGGCTTCGGTGAGGAGTCTCTCCCTCTCCTTCACCGACTCCAGGGTCAGCTTGAACTGGGCCTCCTTTAAGTACCGGAGCCCTCCGTGAATCAACTTGGAGGACCGGCTGGAGGTTCCCCAGGCAAAGTCTTTCTGTTCCACCAGGAGGCACCGGAGCCCATTTCGGACTGCTTCCCGGAACACCCCCGCGCCGGTGACGCCGCCACCGACAATGATCAAATCCACCCTGTTCTCTTCCTGCTGTCGTTCCATTGGTTCCCCTTCCCGGCCTGTCTCGTCACGTTCCCATCATGGACTTCCAGAGTGCGGATGCCTGTTCCATGGTCTGCCGCACCACCTCAGACGCCCCGTTGCAATCTTTTGCCTCCACCGCCTCAAGGAGGGCCTCGTAATACGCCGACGACTCCCTGCGGTGGGCATCCTCCTCGAAATAGAGGCCTCCCATATGAAGATACATCTCTCCAAAATCGTTTAAAATCATCCGATAAAACGGATTCCCGGACAGGTCCGCCAGGATCAGGTGCAAGCCCCAGTCGTAGGTCACATAGGCTTCGGAGGTCTCGTCAATCCCTTCGGCCTCCTTGAGATAGGCCAAAAGGCTGTCCCTCTCCTCCCACACGGCAAACAGGGCCATCCGGGGCATGAGGGCGGACCTCAGCTCAAGGAAATGGGAGACAAAGTCACTGGGAACGTACCCTTTGTGGCGTGTCAGGGTGGAGAGAATCCCCAGCCCCCCGGTTTTCAGGTAATCGTTCACCAGGGTCGGTTTGCCGTGGGCAATGGTGATCCACCCTTCGGTCTCCATCTGCTTCAAGGTCTCCCGCAAGGTCGGGCGGGTGACCCCGAGCTCTCCGGCCAGGGCCCGCTCCGCGGGCAGTGTGGAGCCCGGCGGGTAGGTTCCGTCGAGGATGGAGCTGACCAGCTTGTGTTCTGCAAACTTTGTAGGACGTAAAGGCCCGGCACTGTTGTTCATCGCACGCTCTCCTTCATTTTTTTCTTTGCAATGAAGCCGATATCTGGTAAGTGGTCATACCACTAGTCGTCATTCTGTGTCAAGACGACAACAGTCTGAATACCCGATTAAAAACAATTGCCATCGCAAAGTGAACATAAATAGCCTTGATCAGCCATGTTCGCACCACAGGCACAGCCCCGATGGCAAAGACCGGAGGGTATGGCCGCAACGCCTGCCCCTGACCGAGCCGATCCCCAAGGAGCCCCCATGACCCCTGTGATCCTCTCCATTGACTGCGGCACCCAGAGCATGAGAACCCTCCTCTTCTCCGGAGAGGGCACCCTCCTTGACAGCGAACAGGTGGAGTACGCCCCTTACTACAGCGAGCAGCCGGGCTGGGCCGAGCAGGACCCGGAACTCCTCTGGAAAAGCCTTGTGGCCGGATGCAAAGCCCTTTGTTCCCGCAAACCCGACCTCATGGCCGCGGTCAAGGGGGTGGGTGTCACCACCCAGCGGGCCACCATGATCAACGTGGACGCCCAAGGGACACCCCTGCGACCGGCCATCACCTGGCTGGACCAGAGAAAAGCAACTCCGGTCTTTACGCCCCCCTTTCCCGTGGGCCCCATTTTATCCGCCGTGGGGGTGGGTTCCATCCTCACCAAGGTGCAACAGGAAGGCAAGGGCAACTGGATCCGCCAGAACCAGCCCAAGATCTGGGAGAAGACCCACAAATATCTCCAGGTATCCGGGTTTCTGAATCACCGTCTCACCGGACGGTTCGCCGACTCCTCGGCCTCCCAGATAGGTCACATCCCCTTCAACTACAAAAAAAGCTGCTGGGCCTCCCGCTTCGACCCCTCGTCCCTGCTCTTTCCCATGGAAAGGGAAAAGCTGCCCGAGGTGGTCCCCCCCGGCGACGTGTTGGGTCACATCACCCCGGAGGCGGCGACGGCGACAGGCCTTGCCCAGGGCCTGCCCGTCATCGCCTGCGGGTCGGACAAAGGGTGCGAGACCCTGGGCATGGGGGTGCTCTCCGAAGAGACCGCCAGCCTGAGCTTCGGCACCACGGCCACGGTGCAGCTCTCCTCCAGGCGCTACTTCGAGCCGCTGCGCTTCATGCCCGCCTACCCCGCCCCGGTGCCCGGGCATTGGAACCCTGAAATCGAGATCTTCCGGGGCTACTGGATGATCACCTGGTTCAAGAATGAGTTCGCCCACAAAGAGGTGGCCAAGGCCGAAGTCAAAGGCATCGCCCCGGAAGCGGAGATGGACCGGCTCCTGGAAAAAGCCCCTCCCGGGGCCATGGGCCTCATGGTCCAACCCTACTGGGGGCCGGGCCTGGAGCACCCCAACGCCAAGGGGGCCATGATCGGATTCGGAGATGTCCACAAAAAAGAGCACGTCTACAAAGCGGTCATCGAAGGACTGGGTTATGCCCTCCTGGAAGGCCTGGAACGCCTGGAGAAAAAGACAAAAATTCCGGTGGAACGCCTTGCCGTGTCCGGCGGGGCCTCCCGAAGCGACCAGATCTGCCAGATCTCGGCCGATATCTTCAACCGGCCCCTGGTGCGGGGAAAAACCACGGAGACCTCGGGCCTGGGCGCTGCCATCGTCACCGCCGTTGGTTTAGGAATCTACAAAGACTTCCAGGGGGCCATCGACGCCATGGTGCACTACGACACCACCTTCGAACCGAGCCCCGACCGCACCGCCCTTTACAGAAAACTCTACCAACGGGTCTACAAACGCATCTACCCGCGCCTGGACCCCATTTACAAGGAGATCCGGGAGATCACCGGATATCCAGAATAGCAGAGGATTGCAAATGCTCCCTGGCTTCGCCCCTCCGCATGTGCGTACGGGCTACGCCCGAGAAAAAGAATTGTTTTTCCCATCGTTGCCCGGGGTAAAAAAATGGGCCTTTAACAAGTTTTTTCAAAAATATGCTCACGCACACAGATATCAACACACCAAGGAGACCTGCCATGAAACGAAAAAAGCCATCCTTTGAGCCCCAATGGCGAACCACCCCTCCGGAACCCGGAAGCTGGCGAGCCATCTTCAAATGGGGAGCCCCGGACGGGTTCAAGCACCCCAACGCCAAGCTGTACGCCATGCTGAAGGAGACCTTCGGCCTCTCGGACGACGCCTTTACCGCCCCGGTCTCCTCCGGTGACGACCTTGTCACCTTAGGTGAAAACACCCCTGCCATCGATCCAGAAACCATGGAGGCCTTCACCGCCATCAGCGGCGAGGAAAACGTTTCTATGAGCGACTACGACCGGGTGAAATACTCCACCGGCAAGACCATGGAGGAGATCTACGCCCTCCGGGATGGAACCCCCGAAAAAGTGGCGGATCTCATCGTTCACCCCCGCACCGAAGAGGAGATCTCCCACATCGTGGCCCTCTGCCACGAAAAAAAGATCCCCCTTCACGTCTTCGGCGGCGGCAGTTCCGTAACCCTGGGCCTCACACCAAAAAAAGGGGGCGTCACCCTGGTGATGGCCACCCACATGACCCGGGTGGTAGAGTTCAACGAGACCAACCAGACCATCACCGTGGAATGCGGTATCATGGGCCCGGCCCTGGAAGAGCTCCTCAACAACGCCCCCAACACCTTCAACACCCGCCACACCTACACCTGCGGCCACTTTCCCCAGTCCTTCGAGTTCTCCACCGTGGGCGGCTGGATCGCGGCCAAGGGATCGGGCCAGCAGTCCTCCTACTACGGCGACGCCGTGGACCTGGTTTTGGGCCAGACCTGCGTCACCCCTGCGGGTAAGGTCACCACCCTCGATTTTCCCAGCACCGCCACAGGCCCCATGGTCAACGACATCCTCAAAGGAGGAGAAGGGGCTTACGGGGTCTTGACGCGTGCCACCCTCAAGGTGTTCCGCCACACCCCCGAGACCCGCAAACGCTTCAGCTTCATCTTCCCCACCTGGCAGGACGCGGTGAACGCCACCCGGGAGATCTCCCAGGCCGAATGCGGCATGCCCTCGGTGTTTCGCATCTCCGACCCGGAAGAGACCTATATCGGCCTCAAGCAACACGGCATCGAAGGCACCCCGCTGGACACCTTCATGACGTTTCGAGGCTACAAATCCGGCCAGCGCTGCCTGCTCCTCGGCCACACCGAAGGGGAAAAGGGATTCTCCAAAAACGTCTGCAAAAACGTGCGACGCATCGCAAAGGCCAACGGAGCCATGAGCCTCACCGGCTACCCCGTCAAACTCTGGCAACACGGCCGCTTCAGCGACCCGTACCTGCGGGAGGACCTGAACGACTACGGTGTGGTCATCGACACCCTGGAGACCGGCGTCAAGTGGGACAACCTGCACAAGGTCCACATGGGCGTGCGCCAGTTTATCAAAAACCGCCCGGACACCCTGTGCATGACCCACTGCTCCCACATCTACCCCCAGGGGACCAACCTCTACTTCATCTTCATCGGCAAATTCGAAACCCGGGATGAGTTCGTGACCTTTCAACGGGGCATTATCCAAAGCATCGAGGAAAACGGCGGCACCCTCTCCCACCACCACGGCGTGGGCCGTATGATGGCCCCCCTCATGGAAAAACACCTCGGAAAGGGCCAAATGGACACTCTGAAAGCCTTAAAAAAACACTTCGACCCCAACAACATCATGAACCCCGGCGGCACCCTGGGCCTGGACGAGCCAACCGAGCCCTGACCCGAATTGCCCGAAGCACGCCAATAGCAGTAAGTTACAGCTTGTCCCCATGAGATATCCGGGCTAAGGGAGATCGGGACCTGTGCCCCCGCTCCCAACAAAAAACCGCCTCACCGAGTGACCCCACACCCGGAAGGCGGTTTTTTTATGGCAACGAGCCCGTTCGTTTTCTGCGCAAGCCCAATGCTTTCACATCACCCCGGCACCCCAGGAGAAAACCCCATATATTTGAGTCTTTTACTTCATAGACCCCGCCCTTGATTTCACCTATATTAAATACCGAAGTAAATCCCCTCATCAACAGCATTCCCCCTTAGAGAACAGGTGGACTTTCCCAGAGTCCGCCTGTTTTCTTTTTAGGGTGTCGGCAACTCATCTCCCCCCCCGTGTACTCACGCCCCCATCACACACACCAACATTCCGCCGATCCACGTAGGATGGGCAAAGCGAAGCGTGCCCATCGAGCACCCCGAAGCCCCCTCACACCAGACCCGCCGCCACCCATACCGACACAAAATCGATAGGTTACGATCCCACACAATTCCCGCCCCCCAAACCAACACCCCTCCACCCACGTAGGATGGGCAAAGCGAAGCGTGCCCACCTAACGCCCCGCCCTTCTCCCAACGTCACAATCAAACACAAATATTCCCCGACATCACACCACAAAAATCAAAACTCGTTTTTAAATTGAATGTTCACGATTTCAGGCGTATGACTAAGAACGTTAATCAATCGAAATGTAGCGTCAATTTCGGACACTGCCACCTTTCGATAGAACACACTGAGTTGATCCAACTGCGACCGCAAAAAAATAGTCCTATAAAACAATCAAACTGGAAAATGCACTTTTTCACAGATATACCAACTTTATTGGGCAAAAAGGTATCATAAGACAGATTGAACGATTATATACGCACAAACGCACAATAACCCACGTTAACGACAGTTTATGATGCATTTGATCGTTTTATTGAGTGATAATGCACCATAATATATGTTAGCGTTCAGTTGGATATGGAAGTATTGATATGATTTCGATTACAAAGGCAAAGTTATCGGATGCTCCTGAAATTTGGAGAATTCAAAAATCCGCATTTGAGGGGCAGGCAAAAATTTACTATAATTACAAGTTGCCACCATTGGTCCAAACTTTGGAATCATTGAAAGATGAGTTTGAAAGCAAGGTATTTTTAAAAGCCGAATTCGATAGCAAAATAATAGGTTCTGTACGTTTCACGATTGATGGTAATGCAATTGAAATAGAACGTTTGATTGTAGATCCAAATTTTCAGAATCAAGGCGTTGGAACAGCCTTGATGAAACGAGTTGAGCAAATTGCTGATAAAAAAGTTACCTTCAAATTATTTACCGGAATAAAAAGTAGTCGAAACATCCATCTTTATGAAAAATTGGGCTACAAGACTTATACCCAATCAGAAACACCACAGGGCATTGGACTGCTCCATATGCAAAAATTGCCTCGCTAACAAACACTTGCACGCCGACCGGGCGCAAGTTCAACTTTTCGTGCCTGCACGTTGCCCGGAATTTTTCAAATATCAAACACTGTCGTACTTCGGCGCCCGTCGGGTGAAGTGTGGCGTTATATTTCAAAAGGGAAACATGAGTATTCAAGAAGTAACAAAAGAAAATCATCAAGAATTAATCGTTATCTGGGAAGCTTCCGTCAGGGCAACCCATGAATTTTTACCAGAGGAAAAAATTGCAGAGTTGAAGCCTCTGATTTTGGAACAGTATTTTGATGCTGTTGATTTGCGGTGCTTTAAAGACCGTAACAATAGGATATTAGGATTTATAGGCGTCGCTGATTCGAATATTGAAATGTTATTTTTAGATCCGAATTATATTGGTCAAAAAATCGGTCGAAAGCTAACTGAATTTGCAATTGAGAACCTTGGTGCATCAAAAGTTGACGTAAACGAGCAGAACCCTAATGCAATAGGGTTTTATCAACGAATGGGGTTTGTGCAAACAGGTCGCTCTGACCTTGATGGGCAGGGCAATCCTTTTCCTTTAATACACATGAAATTTAAGGAAATATAACCATTTAATTAAGCGTACGCAAAAAGCCGCGCCGCTTATCAAAACGTTAAATGCATATTTCGAGCAATGAAATGTAATATAGAATACAAAGATTGTGTTGTAGGTTTATCGGCTGAATGTGAAGCTGTTCTCAGATCACTCCCAGAGTGGTTCGGAATTGAATCCTCCTTACAATCCTATCTTCGTGATATCCATGTTATGGATACTTATAGTGCTTGGTATGAAAACCATTTAATTGGGTTTATTACGGTAAATAATCACTTTTCAGAATCAGCTGAACTCCATGTCCTGGGGGTGCACAAGCAATTTCATGGAATCGGCATTGGTAGTTCGTTATACAATCATGTTGAACGTGAACTAAAAAGAAAAAACATCAAATATGTTCAAGTAAAAACACTAAGCCCTACAGTTAAAAATCCCGAATATCTAAAAACTCTAAAATTTTACACAAAACATGGATTTACCCCACTCGAAGACACAAGTGCTTTCTGGGGTAAAAATACACCATGTTTACAAATGATAAAAAGCATTTAACATTAAGGATTGCTCGTGACCGAAGGTCACATCAATCCTTTGTTCAAGAAGCCCGGTTTTCGGTACTCGATGGTCTTATAGGGTATTGCTTTTCAGCAAACAGGCGGGAGCCCGCCTCTGAGTTGCGAGATGGGCTGCTTCATTGACGTGATGTGGTGACTCGTCGCATCGGTTTCACTGATTTGTCTCGTGTTTTGTGGCTCGGCGTGCCCCCTGCTTTGGCGTGTCCACACCTCAAGGCGCACCCCAAGGGCTCTGATCTTTAGCATGAACTCCATCACTTCAAGTGTCTGTCGCCTGGGGCGTCGGGAACCTTTCTTTTTGTAAGTGATGGTCACCTCAGTATTAACTTGTTAATAAAATTGAAATGTGCTGTTTGTGGCCTTAGTATAATCATAGTTGTAAAAAAGGAGCTAATTGAGACTGTCAAATAAACTGTGTATCTGGCGTTTAAATCAAAGAGGGACTCTCCCCTCAAATACAATCGAAAAATAGTTGAGAGCAGCAGCCCAGTCCCTGATGGGGCGCGACCACTTCTCAGAAGCCTTTAATATCGCCAGATACAAAACCTTTCGCACTGAATCCTCTGTTGGAAAAGCTGCCCGTTTCTTTGTAATTTTCTTCAATGATGCGTTCAAAGATTCGATAGCATTTGTCGTATAAATGACTTTACGTATCGGTTCTGGGTAACGGAAGAACGGCGCTATATTTTCCCATTTAGAACGCCATATTTGGCCGATAATTGGGAACCTTTCTCCCCACTCTTGCTCAAATTGATCCAAAGCTCTCAAACCAGCTTCTTCTGTGGGTGCAGTGTAGATTTCCTTTAAACTCTTTACGACGTTCTTTCGCTCTTTCCAACCAACGTATCTCAAAGAATTACGCACCATATGAACGATACAGAGCTGGACTTCCGTCTGAGGAAAGACGTTCCCAATGGCTTCAGGAAAGCCCTTTAAGCCGTCAACACAAGCGACCAAAATATCTTTTACCCCTCGGCTTTGAAGCTCAGTGAGGATGCCAAGCCAAAATTTTGCACCCTCAGCCTCTCCAATCCAGAGGCCAAGAAGCTCTTTGTTACCTTCAAGGTTTACACCCAATGCCAGATAAACAGCTCGATTTTCAACATGGCTGCCTTTACGAATTTTTAGATATATTGCATCCAGGTAAACGATGGGGTAGACCGTATCCAACGGACGAGACTGCCACTGGCGAACATCATCTATGACGCTGTCGGTCACATTGCTGATCAGTGTCGGGGATACTTCAACACTATAGAGATCTTTGAGATGGCCCTGGATCTCTCTCACTGTCATTCCGCGAGCATATAGTGCAATGACCTTGTCATCAAACCCTGGAAGCCTTTTTTGGCGCTTTCTGACTAACTGAGGTTCGAAATCACCATCTCGATCCCTGGGAACCTCAATATCAAGTGAACCTCGATTCGTTACAATTGTCTTTTTTGTATTGCCATTACGGACGTTTGTCGAGCGACTCTTTTGGCGTTCATTCTTCTGGTAGCCGAGATGATCGGTCAGCTCGCCTTCCAAGGCGCGTTCCACAAGGCGTTTGGTTAAATTCTCAAGAAGTCCATCTTTATTAAATAGTTCTTTAGGGTCTTCATCTTTGAGCAGCTCATCTAAAAGTGCATCTATACGACTCTGCTTTTTGGCCATGGTGACATTCTCCTTTCAGGAGGTTAATACCACAGCCAGATACACAGATAAATTTACACTCTCAGCTAATTTGTGGTGGGTCTTATAATTATCATATCGGTTTTTATCTTTTTGGTTTTTGTTTTTGTTTCCATGTTTACTACGAACAAAAAGCGCGAAAAAGCAGCAATAACAAGTATAACTAATATTGAAATGGAATTGATTCAAGTTAGAAAGGACATAGTTTTTATTACTGGCTCTCAGATTGAAGGGCGTGAAGTTCTAAGTGTTATTGGTGGTGTACGTGGTATCTCTAAAACGCAAGCTACAGGGGCTGCGGAGTTCGAACTAAGTGAAAAAGAAGCACTACTAAGTCTCCTAAATGAAGCTCGACAGTTAGGGGCAAATGGCGTTGTAGATGTCCAACTAAACACTGGAACGTATGAAAAACAAGGCTCAAGGTGGCAAGTGTCGCAATCAATATACACGGGTACAGCTGTGTTATTGGAAGACATCTAATTTGGCTTTTTCAACTCTGAGAACAGACATATAATCGGGTAGCCGGGGGTTTCTCGCCCCCAGCCCCCACACCACCCGGCATGCGGGTCCGCACCGGGCGTTTCATAAAGATATCAGGGCCGTAGCCAGGAAAAAGTGTTAAAAAACGAATCTTATACCAAGATGACGGTTTCCACTTTTAACCCTTCAAGGGCACGTAACCCACGCCGCGCCTGTTCCATACTCCTCCTGTCGGATTTATTGTAGCAGCAGAACTTATGGTTGCACCGTTGTTCTTTATGTTCGGTCCTTTGGCAGGGTGAGTCCTCCAGCGATTACCTCGGGGTGTCCCGCGGCTCGTTTCCTTGGCCTTCGCGGAACAATTGAACACCATTTCAGACCTACTATGACCTCTGCTGACTCCTGAACGATCACCCCCCGTGTTACCACGACGGGCGCTGCTGCCCTATGCAGCCGCGATGTCGGTCAAGTCTACCCGGACTCTTTTCAGCCCTCCCTTGAGGGGTGTAATTGCGTGATCTGTCTCTACACAACCGCAGCATTTACCATATTTCCTTGAATCCTGGACTTTTTCATGTTGTGCTTACTCATCCAGAGACTTGGCCTTGTATGTTGTTTCTGTTCGTCGGCTCACAGGTTTGCCGTAGAGTTATCACTCCCTCCGGTCGTTCTCGCTGACGCTCGTGATTCCGCTCCATCTCCTTCAGACGGCACCTCCCGATGCCGCCCTTGTCTTAAGATAGTACTTATGCTAAACCGTTGTTTGATCAGCAAGATTCACGCACAGAGGACTTCCCGGTTAAACTTCTGGGTGACCTCATAAGATTACGCCCATGCCTGGCGTTCACAAATCATTACACCGGATCGGGCTACAGCTTCACCTCGTTGAGCACCACGGTTTCGAGCAATTTTGGCATATTCACCGCTGTCGGTCTGCGCCGCCCTCACCGGTGAATTCAAGCGTTAGGCAACATAAAGTTGGTGAGTATGGGTAAGAAAAGCAGATTAAAAAAAGAAAGAAGAAAGCTTAAAGCCGCTCAAATTTCGCAAACGATGTTGTTTTCAAAACTGGTATCGTTAGATGGGTATAATGAACCAATTTATAGATTCTTTCCTGAACAGTGGCAAGCAGAGGATTTGTGCCAAGGTAAGGTATGGCTCAGCACTTTGGAGACATGTCGGGAATATGAGGATCCATTACAAGGTGATCCTGAAGAAGCTACACATACATATCAGTCCGGTCATATTGTTGGTGGTAGTTCAGATGCCGCTTTTGTCGAAATGGCTGCACGTAGCGGTATACATATCGGCGAGGGATGCTCCAACATTACTATCAGTAACGCTACCCATATACAAAAGCTACCAGATGCTTTTGTACTATGTGCAACTAAAGAATTTAAACCGGAAAACTTGTCCAATACTTTTGGAAATTACTGCGTAAAAATATCTAACCCTTTAGAATTATTCAAGTACATCTCTATTGAGCTCGATAAGCTCGTTAAAATTCGAGATGGCGGAATGGGTTTAGTCCAATATAAGGACCGTTTTTACACGGGGCTTGAAACCCCACCGGGGCCTATTGGTTTTGTCAAACCAAGCGACCAGTATTCACCTCAAAAAGAGTTCCGATTGCTTTGGGTTCCCCAAGAAACGACTACAATTGACCCTTTTTTACTTGAATGTCCAAACGTGGCAGACCTATGCAGTACAGTTGCCTAACAATTCGCTAAACTCGGATCGTCAAAACGTTATAAGCCAAAATATGAAATTTATAAAATTAATGCCGGATTATAATTGCCACCCTTTGTGGCATTATAAAGGTAAAGATATAGGAAATATTAATCCAAATAGTTTACCTTTATCTAAAGAGCTAATCTATTCTCTGGAACAATGGGCAAAAACATATGATACGACTTTAAACACAGAGTACCCACCTGAATCTGCTTTTGTATCAGGCAATGAAGAGCAGCATTTTGTCGACAAAGGATTCTTGCTTGCCAAACAACTACAAACAGAATTGGGTTCAGATTATAAAGTTGCTTATTATCATATCTTTTTAAATAAAATAGTCGACATCAGCTTATAACAATTGACTCATGGCCTCCCCCAAAAAGCTGGCCATATCTTTCGCAAATTCAACAGCATTCCCTATCAACTATTTGGGGCAGCTTAGCCACGTGTTGGGACACAGGAACATTCTTTAATGAACGATTGGATCGATCAGCAGGCCACATTACTGCGCGCCTTGCAGGGATGCAACATCCGGCAATGGGTTGGAATCGAGATGGCTGTACGAGAAGTCGGTTTGGATGGACGACCACAATGGTACGATGATTCAATTCAGGCTCTACAGCTTGATCGTCTTGATTTAGTCTTATCAAACGACGAAGTTAGATCAATCGTTACTTATCAAAATAATACGCATTGGGGTTTGTGTCGGCGCGATAATCTACCTCCATCAGAGTTGGGGTCGTCAACACCAGATAACATCTACAGAGAGCGCACCTTAAGTGAATTGCCCTTAGGTGTTGTTGATTCCGTTGAACTTTTTTTTGACGAAAATGGTGATGACGACATTTCTGAAGTACAATTAATAATAAACGGCCATACTGTATCTATAAAAGCAGCCGAGGTATATGAACAGGTTGACGGCTCACTAAAGATCGTCTTTTCTGACGAAAGTATTCTGGTCCAAGTGGAAACAGAAAGGCCCAATTAGGGTAGCCGGGGGTTTCTCTTCCCCCAGCCCCACACCACCCGGAGGGCGGTTCACGAAGATATCCGAGAGTAGCCAACGAGTAGTTAAAAGAGCTGATCTTGTAATAAGTTGACGGTTCTCCTTTTGACCTACAATGGCACGTAACCCACGCCGAGCATGTTTCAGAATCATCCTGTCGAATTCATAGTAGAAGCAGAGCACATGGTTGCACCTTTGTTCTTCATGCTCGGCCCTTCAGTGGGATAAGTCCTCCAGCGATTACCTCGGGGTGTCTCGCGGCTCGTTTCCAAACGTCACTCCGTCAATGACGTATTCTTACACCTACTATGACCTCTGTTGATTCCTGTTCCATCACTGCCTGTGTTACCACAATCAGCGCTGCCATACGGCCGCAAAGTCGAACAGGCCTCCCCGGACTCAGTTTAGTACCCCCTTGAGGGGTGTAAGAACGTAATCTTTCTTTACACAACCGCAGCATTTCCCATATCTCCTCGAATCCTGGACTTCGTCATGTTGTGCTGACTCATCCAGAGACTTGGCCTTATATGCTGTTTCTGTTCGTCGGCTCAAAGGTTTGACGTAGAGTGACCACGCCCTCCGGTCTTTCTCGCTGGCGCTCGTGATTCCGCTACGCTTCATCTCCTCCAGACGGAACCTCACGATGCCGCCCTTGCCTTAGGATAGCGCTCATGCTAAATCATTGTTTAATAGGAAGAATTCAGCCACAAAGGGCTTCCCGGTTAAACTTCCGGGTCACCTCATAAGATTACACCCATGCCAGGCGTACACAAATCGCTAAACTATAATTGCCAAAAGCCGCGCCGCTTCGCTCTGCAACTTTTGGCAACCGGTTAGCTCAAATGTTATGCCTTAAAGGAGGTCAAATGAGCACTTTAAAGCTATGGGATATTCACTTGAAATACGATGGACAAATAACGGATGAGTTTATGGATGGTAACCGTAAGTTGGCCGAGAGCATTGCTGAAGAGCCTGGCGTCATCTGGAAAATATGGACCCACGAAACCGGCACGAACCACTTTGGCTCTACTTACCTATTTAAAAATTTAGAGTACCTTGAAAAATATCGGGAAATGCACATCAAACGGCTTAACGCTATTGGCATCACTGACATCACGGAACATGTTTTTGACATATTAGAAGACCTTTCACGAATAAATCACGCCCCGTTGGAGACAAAAGAATGAGCATGAAGTCTCTACTCGTTATTCACGCCGTAATATACGCTATGTTTGCCATCGTATTGTTCTTTATTCCAGATACCCTCTGGCCATTGTATGGTGTGAGCGTGAACGATCAATATGCCCGTTTTCTGTCTCAACACAACAGTATCTTCCTTGGTGGAATTGCCATTATAGCGCTATTGTTTAGTCGTACTGAGTCAGATGGTGTCTCTACAAGAATACTTGTTACTGGGTTGCTCTGGACAAATTTGCTCGGCGTTGGAGTTACTTTATATGCTTGTTTAATCGAGGTCTTTATCGGTTTTGGCTGGTCCGATCCAGCGTTCTTTGCGTTGATGGCGGGGTTATGTGTGTGGAGCTTGCGGAAAAAGTAGTAACAGGCATACACTCAGGCACCAAAAAATGCTGCTCGTTTTTCGCTCTTCTTTTTGCTGCCAGTGATGTGAATGTTTACAACACAAAAAAACTAATATTATGAGAATATTAAGCATTTTTGATCACTTTTGTACAAGTATCCAATCCAAATCAAAGTTGCTCTTCCATTATGAGCTCATAAGTGGTTGGTTCAATATTGTGGGCTGGACAGCATTGTCTGCAACGATAATTGCTTTATCTCAAAGTTCAAAATCGGTCGTTCTATTTTGCGTTGGGGTGTTTTCAGCTATTCTCGTTTTTTTATATGGGTGGAATTTATTTTTTTCTACTTTAGAGAAATTTATCGACTCAGGCGTAAAATTAACCTTTTTTAAAAAATCAATCATTGTCGCAATCAGTGGATTAATCCCCCTATTTTTGGAGTTTTATATCTACAAAACAATAAAACACATTGTACAGCAATATGTATAGTCGGGTAGCCGGGTAATGAATCTTCAGCCACTCATCCCTAATGGTGACAAGCCCCTGCCTTACAAACCACTTGTTGTTCGTTTCGCGTTGAGTGGCAAACGTTTTCGATAAATGCCACGGCCTTTTCCGACCCATTCCCACGGAGGTTACTTCGTCCAACAGGCAACCAAGTCTTATGAGATTTCGAACCCGGGTACGGCATCTGGCCACTGCTTCCAGTAACACATTCTGATGCGCCTCCCTAAAAATTCACAACACCCTATATTCGAACAATTCCGCACACACCAAACCTCGTAGGATGGGCAAAGCGGAGCGAGCCCATCAGGCGCGTCACTCCCCCTCACACCAGCATATAGCGCCTCCCGCTCCGCAATGCCCTGAGCCCTGCGGGCTCTATCCCCTCCCCTTCGCCGTCATCCTCTCCTGCTCTGCCCTGTAAAACGACACGATCCGATCCACTGCCTGGTATTGCCGATCCAGAAGGTCTTCGGTGATGGTGCGAAGGCCCCATTTCTTAAAATCGATCTGAAGGCCGTTTCCCCCCGGGGCTTCGGCATCTTCCAGTTCGGAAAAGAACGCTCCCACGGATGTAAGCAAACGGTGTACGTCTTTGATGGCATCGCAGAGTTCAGATATTTCCGACCCTGAAAACATGCGGCGGCCGGGTTGGCTATCCGATGAGATCATGAGGAACCCCCGTTTATTTTTGTGTGTGGAATATCGATGCACTCAGTGTGCCATGGCGATGAACAGGCAATAGGGGAGGCACAGGAAATGCGCCGGATGTGATTAGCCCATAGCCAATCCCCTATCACCCATTACCTAATCAGTGAGGACCTATAACCTAGTACCCACTGTTCATTGGCCATTTGTAACGACGGTTGCGTTGGTGAAAGGGGCGCAAGGTTGCGCGGATAGAGGAAAATACGACTTGAAATGGGGATGTGTGTGGTGTAAAAAACCGTGTAGCCATGACGACCTCCTTGAAAGGTTGTTTTGGTCAGGCCTGGCAGGATGTTGGCGCATCCTGTCGGGTCGCATCATGAATTCCAAAAACTTCGCAATAACTAGTTATTACGCCCCACCCTAATACCATCCCCATGGCGTGTCAATAGTTTTTTAACACTAAATCATGGGGTTATTCATTTCGATCTTTACTGAAATAATTTCTGATAAAGCCTTATTAGCGAACCCCGACAGATCAGCCTTCCCGAAGAACTCCCCAGTATCAGCAGCCAACTGATTGCAAAAGTTCATGGATGTATTTGACGTGAGCCCATCGAAACCATGCCTGTTATGACCATCCTGACTCTCTCAATATGCCAAAAAGAACCATGTGTTGGACACGTTCCTATCGAGGGAAGACGATTTTTTTGAATTGAAAATTGGGGGCTTTGGTCGTATGACTTAAAAGTTAAGTACCCAGGGCAAAGGATATGACGAGTAAGTGGTTTTGTCATTGCAGGCGGCCCATCGATGTTCCATTTTTGCCCCTCAGGAACCGAACCCTTCAAAAAAAATGTCCCAAAATTACATGCACATCTCACGGAAAGAACAATGAAAAGATACAGAATTTTTTTAAATGGAACGAATTTCCTTTTCAACTTTGAGGAAACGACACCGGAAAAATATGGTTTCTTCACGACAAGATGGGTCAAAGCAACTAACGCAAATGATGCTGAAACACGTGCCATTGGCCTCATCAAAAAATGCCCTGATCTAACACAAAGAACGTTGAACCAAAGGGATGACCCTCCAATGATTTACGTAGAGGAAATTGTCCCTGTTGGAATGTTTGAGTATTTGAGGCGAAGCCCTGGGCGTGGATACACCTTCTACCCCGAAGATCCTGATGATAGCGACATGACCTCATAGCAAAGAGCACCACGCGAAAAGTCAAACTCAACCCTTTGAAATGTTGAACTTATGGTTCCCAAGCAATAAAGAGGAGCCTTAAAGCAGCCATATCAGGACCAAAAAGCCGGTGCGGTCAGCTCACCCTACCGTTTCCCGTTGTCCCATCGGAAAAATACGGCAAAGATGCCAATATATAAACGCCTGTGGTTTTACCTTCTCCTCAGCTTGAAGATTTACTGTAGAGCCCCCTCTCCGGCGTCATCGGCCCATTGAGTCAAACCGCTACATCTGCAGCTCTGATACTCTGAACATGAGAGAATGAGACTCGTGAACCATCCAGACTAAAACTCGTTATTCCCCTTCACTTTATCCATTTCAGACAAAAAAAAGACGCAAATCTTGCCTCTTATTAGTACTTATGTTAAGCCCTTGCAGGCTCAGCAGGAATTGCGAACAGTTCCTGTTATACTCTCAAACCATCTCTTGAGATAATGCCCATATTAATGGAAAAAGAGGCACTACAAAGACTTGTCAGATTGTTAAACATATTTGGAGTTATACCAAATGGAATACGGAGGTCATCACGTGAGAAATATATTCTTTTTCGATTCAATGCTAACCCCTAAGATTATCACCTTTGTTTATTGGCTAATATTATTCTTTGCTGCTATTGCAGGAATTGCCGTAATAAGTGCTGCCTATGATCAAGGAACCTTCGGAATGATGCTGATAGGAATTTGTATAATTATCTTTGGAGCACTGAGTGCACGAATTTGGTGTGAACTGATGATTGTACTTTTCAAAATCCATGAAAACCTTAAAAAGCTTTGCGATAGACAGATATTATAGCGACATAGCCGGAGCTCCCCCCGGCCCCACAGCACCTTACATGCGGATCTAAAGCGGCCACGTCCTTGCGTCCCGTTCCGGGCGGCTTATACCAAAATAACCGCACCGTAGCCTGGCAATGAATTCTCACCCACTCGTTTCCAATGGAAGCCAACCCTTGCCTTGGATTCCACTTGTTGTTCATTGTGCCTTGCGCGGCACCTGATTTCGATAAATGCCGCTGCCACATCGCCTCTCCTGGTTCAGAAGGTTACAGGCTGGCCGGACAAAAAAAGCGCTTTTCATCCGCGAAGATGAAAAGCGCTTTTTTTAATTCCATATCTTATGTACGAGCCCTTCGAAAAGGGCCCGTCTTTCATGCGAACGGCTTTTTAAGCCCTTGTCCCAGCTTCTACAGAAGCAGGAAGGCGAGAACCACCACAACCGTGGGGAAGAAGGCCGCCATGGCGAGTTTGCCGGGGTTCACGCCGTTTTTGAAGTACTTCTTCAAAATGGCCTGGCCCGCGGGGTTCGGGGCGTTGGCGATAACGGTCATACCACCACCGGCAACAGCACCTGCCACCACCGCGTACTTAAGCGGGTCGGTGAAGTTGGGTACCAGCGTACTCAGGAAGGTAATGGCCGCGTTGTCGTTAAACGCCGTCAGGACGGTGGCGCAAAGCATCAGGGTGAGTTCACCCAGGTTGCCGAGGACAGGTGCGATCCACCATCCCTGGACGCCGCCGTGGATAACCAGGCCGCCGAGGAAGAAACCAACAAGAAGCGCGGGCTTCAGGTCGATGCGGTTCTGGAAGGGCGAGGTCACCTGAGCAAAGCCCAGGAAGAAAAGCATGCCGCAGATAAACAGGGCCGGGTAATGGGCGTTGAGAATGGTCCAGACCATAAAGAGGACGTGGACAACAACCACCCAACGGGGGACGGGATCATCACGCTTGTCCCACTCGGGGTCGTAGAAGTTCGCACGCTCGTTGTGGGGCATGAGGCCGGGAATGGTCTTTCGCATCTCGCGGCGCTTGATCTCTTCAAAGCGCTCGTTAAAGGCTTCCCTCACCAGTTCGGGATCGGTGCCCCTGCGCTCAATGCGCTCTGCAAGCTCTTCACGGAGCCGGGTCCGGGTCCTTTCCTTGATCCGGCTGCACGCCTCGTTGAAGGAATCGGTGAACCCGAGCTTGTTGCTGATGATGTGTTCCAGGTCGCTGAACTCCTGCTCAAGGTTTTCACGGGTAAAGTATTTTTTACCGATCTCCTCCTTGAGGCTCGTAAGCTCAAATTTTTCCTGCAGCTTGTTGAACTCTTTTTTGAAGAGCAGGAAGTAGACCACGTTGGAAACCAGGATACCGGTCAGGGCTTTCCATCCGAAATGGGTCAGCATGTGCATCATGCCCCAATCCCAGGGACTGGCAACCATGAGGACCGGAGGCGCCGCAAAATGAGTCAGGGTGCCGCCCACGGAGATGTTCACGAACAGCAGGCCGATGGTGGCATACTTGAACTTCTCGCTGGGGTTCAGATCGTAGAATTTTGCGGAAAGAAGAAGCGCCGAAATGGTCATGGCGGCAGGCTCGGTAATGAAAGACCCAAGAAGGGGACCGAAGGTGAGGATGGTGAACCACCAGGCGATGAGGGTTCCACCGGCAAGGTTGGCGATCTTCCACATGACTCCTTCGGCCAGTTTCAGGATAGGTCTCGTGGAGGCCAGGGTCATGATGACCACGACGAACATGGGCTCCGTGAAGTTGACCTTGTGACCGAGGTAGTTCAGGAGGGTGTGCCAATCGTAGAACCCGAGAATGGCCACAGCCAGGGCAATGGCCCAGATGCCGAAAATAGCCTCCACTTCACCCAGAAAGTGAAACAGCTCGGCACCATGGCTCACGGAATATTTATCCGCGACCCCGCGCTCAATCTTTTCCTGATGCTCGTGTTCCCACTTGTGGGCTATGGCGAGAAACTTATTGGCAACAAAGGTATGAATGATGGCAAAGAGGAAGATGAGACTCGCCACCAAGTTAAAGGGTTCCTGGGCCACTCGGTCCTTTAGAATCTCTAAAATTCCAGAGGCATGAGCGTCCCCGTAAGAGTCAAGGGCCCTTGGAAAAACCTCGCCGCTTGATGCGCCATGCCCTCCCCCACTGGCGTAAACCAGCGAGGCCATGGCCACAATTCCAAGCGAAAACAAAACGATACTTAAAAGCTTTCTTTTCTCCATAACATTTACTCCACGACAGACTGCGAAAATATTTCAAAAGAGGAAACAAACCTTAAACACGCCAAAGGACCGAGGGATTCTCATTGGACCATGACAACCCTCGGCTTCAAAAAGAACATGGAGCGCCTTTATTATTTGCAAAAGACAGTCCATGCGTCTTGAAAATCTATTTCCTGAACCTGTAACACGTCGAGTCATACTGCTCCGGGAACGAGCACAGTGCAGAGTTACCATCACTGTCAGCAACACCCGAAATAGCAGGTGCTGAGGCTCGTGACTTATTGGAACTCTCAAGAATCTTCCAAAAAAGCAAGCCCCTTCCTGAACCTTTTTTCCAGGGCCTTGAAGGGCAAATACGACAAAACCTCCTGATTTCGGGAAGCTCCAAAAAACGCGCCCAAATAAAAACAACGTTTCATGTCCGGATTTTAATGTTGTTTTCCGTCAGCAACGACCCCAAGCGCCGCCAAATCCACGAAAGGGGAAAGAAAAGTCCCGGTCGTTTGCCCAAAAAAATTGGACAGTTCCATCAAAATAATTTATCTCATTCCTACGCATAGAAACACGACAAATATTCCCTTGCAGCCCACATTTCATGCACCATATTCGATTAGCCAGGAGCCGAAAACGCCAAGGCAGATGCTCCGTCAAAAAGTCCTGGCACGTATTCTCCCTTCCGGCCCGACGGTCACCACAGCTATTAATAAGGAAGGAGCAACACACCGTTGCGGCGTAGTCGATGCCTGCTCTGTTTATTCTGACGTAATGACGGCCTCAGCATCTTACTACCCACCATAAAGCACAGCAGCTACAGTGCCATAGGGAATGCCCGCCCAAACCGTTCGGCAAACGACGTCAAAGCCCTTGCCGATGGGTGCCAATGGCCCCATACTTGAACTGCAAAAGCTCGTATGTTAAGCCGTTCGATGATCGCCTGGATTCTTCTTGTCCAGAGGCTATCCCATCATTAAGCATAGGGATCGCCGCACAAAGTCACTCCATACCGGGCGTACGCACCAAAACGCTCTCAGGCATCACGAAAGAGTCCGCTCGTTTCTCGCTATACTGAGTTGTGATGCCGGTTGTTTATACGTCAGTATTATGAAGGATAATTTTAAAATGATTGAAAAGAATAGACGTTGGGTTGGAAGCTTACAGACGGCCATAAATCAACTCAGCGAACAAGACCGTTTAATGGTTATGCGTGAGGCGGGTGTGGGATGTTCCTCTGACATTCTGGCTTTGTGTGAAAGCGTATTGAATCACCCTGTGGGTTCTCTTGAGGACCTCGTCACTGGCTGGAACACCGTCAGGGAATCGAAAGATCTCCGGGGAAAGTGGATCATAGATGGTGATTGCATCACGGGGACATTCCATGAATGCGGCTGCCCATTGGTTCGGTCGGGATTTGTTCAGCTTACTCCTGTTCAGTGTTTGTGCTCCAAGGGCATGATTGAAAGGGTTTTCTCACACGCTACACATAAAAAAGCTGACGTCCACATCAAGCAATCCATTGGAAACGGCGATGATGTTTGTGAGTTCACGGTTATGATCCGGGAAGATTGAGTTGAAGAGTCACATCGTCATGATGAAGGGGACACACTTATACAATAACAGTTGCCAACGCAGTCCAGGGAGGGGTTGATGCCACAAAAACGGTGTCCCCCACCCTTACCAAAATCTGTCTCCCACCGAATAGCCCCACAGCTGCCTTACCTTTTTTCCCCGGCAAATAGCTCCAAAAGTTTCCGGGCTGCGTGGCCGGGAAAAACCTCGCCTTTTTCGACTCCTGCTACGGTCTCGTCCATGAGGGATGCCACCTTTGAGGCATGCCTGAACCGATCCAGAAGACCCTCTTCCACCAGCTCCCAGAACCAGTCCACCTGCTGCGCTTTTCTCCTGCTAAAAAGAGCCCCGGTGGCCTTGTCTGCCTCATACAATCGAAAAAGACTATCTAACAGAGGCGCCAACCCGTCCCCGTTCAGGGCGCTGGTGGTGAGCACGGGCACTTCTCGATCAAAACGGAACAGGGCCAGGGCGTTTTCATACGCTTTGCGGGCCCTTTCCGCGGGTTCCCGGTTCTCGCCGTCGGCTTTGGTGATGGCCACGACATCGGCCAGCTCCATGATGCCCCGCTTGATTCCCTGGAGCTCGTCACCGGCCCCTGCCAGCATGAGAAGGAGAAAAAAGTCCACCATGCCTTTGACAGCTGTTTCGGACTGCCCCACCCCCACCGTCTCCACGAGGATGACGTCAAATCCGGCCGCCTCACAGGCAACCATGGCCTCCCGGGTCCGTGCGGCCACACCGCCCAGGGTCCCGCCCGAAGGAGAGGGGCGCACAAAGGCGTCTGTCCGTCGCGACAGCTCCTCCATGCGGGTCTTGTCCCCCATGATGCTCCCCTGGCTCACGCGGCTGGAAGGATCCACGGCCAGCACGGCCACCCGGTGCCCTCGCTCAACAAGATGAAGTCCGAGCCCCTCGATAAGGGTGGATTTGCCCACACCCGGCACGCCGGTGATCCCCAGGCGCAGGGCATTGCCCCCATGGGGAGCCAGCCCTTGCAGAACCTGGGCAGCCAACCGGAGATGGTCAGGATTTCGGCTTTCAAACAGGGTGATGGTGCGGGCAAGGATACGGCGATTTCCGGCAAGGACGCCCTGGATGAGATAATCTGGAGGGTGGGAGAAAGAAGACATGGGATAATGAATAGTAAGGGGTTAATGGGGCTAAGGGCTAAGGGCTAAGGGCTAAGGGCTAAGGGCTAAGGGCTAAGGGCTAAGGGCTAAGGGCTAAGGGCTAAGGGCTAAGGGCTAAGGGCTAAGGGCTAAGGGCTAAGGGTCACAGTTGATATATGGTGTGTCAAGGACATTCATAGCGCCCTTGGCATCATGCAGTTTTTTTACATTGGTGACTCTTCCATCAGCACATTGAGAATCCGGTTGGCGGATTCGGTGACGCGGGTACCGGGGCCGAAGACGTCTTTGACGCCCATTGAGGATAAAAGATCGTAATCCGACGGCGGGATAATACCGCCCACGAAAACGACGATATCGTCGGCGTCATGATCGGCAAGGTGGCGGATCAGCTCCGGGACAAGGATGTTGTGCCCGGCAGCCAGAGAGGAGACGCCGATGGCGTGGACATCATTTTCCACTGCCATTTTCGCGGCCTCCTCCGGGGTCTGGAACATGGGGGAGAGGTCCACGTCAAAACCGAAATCGGCATACGCAGTGGCGATGACTTTGATGCCCCGGTCGTGGCCGTCCTGGCCCATCTTCGTAAGAAGGATCCGCGGGCGGCGCCCGTTGCGCTCTGCAAAGGCATCGGTGCGATTCCGCAGGGTCGCCATGGTCCCGTTGTCGCCCATCTCACCGGCGTAGACACCGGAGATGCACCGGGTGGTGGCGGTAAAGCGTCCGAAGACCTTCTCCATGGCTTCAGAGACCTCCCCCACGGTGGCCCGGGCGCGCATGGCAGGGATCACCGCCTCCAAAAGATTGCCATCCCCTTCAGCGCAGCGGGTTATGGCCGCAAGGCACCGGTCCACCTCGGCCGCATCCCGGCTTTTTTTCAGGTTTTTGAGCCCGGCGACCTGCTCCTCCCGGATGGCAGCGGGCACGTCCAGAACCTCCATCTCCTCTTCCTCCTCCTCCTGATACCGATTGACTCCGACGATGACATCCAGCCCCTGGTCGATGCGCGCCTGACGCCGGGCAGCGGCCTCTTCAATGCGCATCTTGGGCATGCCGGATTCAATGGCACGGGCCATACCGCCCAGGGCCTCCACCTCGGCCAGGACCCCACGCACCTTGTCAACAATCTCACGGGTCAGGGACTCCACGTAGTACGAGCCTCCCAGGGGATCAACCACGCCACACACCCCGCTCTCCTCCTGCACCACGATCTGCGTATTCCTCGCCACCCGTGCGGAGAGCTCCGTGGGAAGCCCCACGGCTTCGTCAAAGGCATTGGTGTGAAGGGACTGGGTGCCGCCCAGCACGGCGGACATGCACTCCAGGGTGGTACGGATGATATTGGTGTAGGGATCCTGACGCGTGAGGCTCCAACCGGAGGTCTGGCAATGGGTGCGCAGCATGGAAGATCGGGGATCCTTGGGGTTGAACCGGGCCATGATCTCCGCCCACAGAAACCGGGCTGCCCGGAGCATGGCGATTTCCATGAAAAAGTTCATGCCGATGCCGAAGAAAAAGGAGAGGCGCGGGGCAAAGGCATCCACATCCAGGCCCGCGTCAAGGGCGGCCTTGACGTACTCCAGTCCGTCGGCAAGGGTAAAGGCACACTGAAGCACCGAGTCAGCCCCTGCCTCCATCATGTGATACCCGCTGATGCTCACCGTGTTGTACCGGGGCATCTCCCTGGAACAAAACCCGATGATGTCCGAAACGATGCGCATGGAAGGGGCCGGAGGATAGATGTAGGTGTTGCGGGTGAGGTACTCTTTTAAGATGTCGTTCTGGATGGTGCCGGTGAGCTTGTCGTGGGGCACGCCCTGCTCTTCCGCTGCCACAATGTACCCGGCCAGAACGGGCAGCACCGCGCCGTTCATGGTCATGGAAACACTCATGGCGTCCAGGGGAATCCCGTCAAAAAGTACTTTCATGTCCTCCACGGAATCCACGGCCACGCCTGCCTTGCCCACGTCCCCGGACACCCTGGGATGATCCGAGTCGTAGCCCCGGTGGGTGGCAAGGTCAAAGGCAACGGAAAGCCCCTTCTGCCCTGCCGCCAGATTGCGCCGGTAAAAAGCGTTGGACTCTTTGGCTGTGGAAAAGCCCGCGTACTGGCGAATGGTCCAGGGGCGACCAGCGTACATGGTGGCCTTGGGCCCCCGAACATAGGGGGATAGCCCCGGCATGGCACCGGCCCACTCCAGGCCCTCCAGGTCGTCTTCCGTGTAAAGGGGCTTGATGGAGATCCCCTCCGGCGTGGCCCGGGTCAGCTCCTCAACGGCCCTGCCCCGAAGTTCCTTTTCTGCAAGCTTCCGCCACATCTCAAGCCCTTTGCTACTGCCCATGACGAGTCTCCTTATGGATGATAAACCACCGAAGAAAACCACAATCGGATCAACCTGTACGCTACACAAACAAAGTAGTCCCTATTCCCTGTCCTCTTTTTTCCTATCCCCTGTTTTTCCTATGACCTTATTTTCCTGTTTTATCTTTCACACAACTCCACCAGCACCCCTTGGGTCTCTTTCGGATGGATAAAGGCAATGCGCGCCCCCCCGGCACCCATGCGGGGCGTCTCGTCGATGAGACGAACCCCCTTTGCCTTAAGCTCGGCCAGGGCCTCGTCGATGTCTGCAACCCGAAAGGCAATGTGGTGCACCCCTTCACCTTTTTTCGCAAGGTATCGTCCCACGGGGCTGTCGGGCTCCATGGCCTCCAGGAGCTCTACTTCGCTCTCCCCAACCGGAAAAAAAGCGGTGGTCACCTTCTGCTCGGATACGGTCTCCGTGCCGTCGAAAGACAGCCCAAGAACCTCTTCCCAGAAGCGTCGCCCGGCGTCGATACCGTGCACCGCCACACCGATGTGATCCACGTGAAGCACCTTCATGGAGGTCTCCTCTCTGCATGATAAAGACACATTAGCCCGAATATTTCATAAGAAAACGACCATATCAATTCAATGAAAGGTCATTGCCGGTGGTTATCAGAGCATTGAGGTAAACCACTACATCTGCAGCTCTGATGCCTTGAATATGGGTGCACTTGCCTCGTGAAATATTCGGGTTAGGAAAGGCTACGTATGAATTGTCTCCGGTTGAGTCGCGCTCTCGGGCAAACGCACAGGACGCAGGAGGAATATCGCAAGAAGAAGAAACGAAGTTTAAGGGCCTGAACGAGCGCTCAGTCTGGTAAGAAATACCACGCGGCTTTTTTGGTTGTCAAGGGGATTTGAGAGAGAACCTCGATAGGAAATGCAACGACGGGACCAGCAAAAAAAACGCAACCATTCTGTTGTGCCTTCTGTGGTTTAAGTGAGTGGATAAAGCAGGCCTCCGGCGGCGAGGTGAGACACCTCGAAAGCTGATTGCCTTTGCCTCGGGCTTCGCCCTTCACAAACACTCATGGTTTGTACGGCCTGGCTCACAAGCTTCGACCTAACGGGATACGTTGTCGCCACTTGTCCACTGTGGATCTGGCCACACGGCCTCCGACGGATCACGTCGTTGAAAAAGGCTCTGCAAAAACGTTGCTCCCAACAGGATCGCCCAAGGCAAAGGTATGGTGAACAGGTACAAAAAAAGCCGCACAAACATGTGCGGCAACGTGTTTCAAGCCATTTGACGGGAATCGGCACAACCAGAGAATTACCCCGGAATCACCTCTTCCGGGTCCAAGATCCTGAAGGAGACCTCCACCCGATCCATGCCTGCCTCTTCCTCGCGGGTGCGGATGGAAAGAGCATCCGAGGCCATGCCTGCGTCCAGGAACTCCCGGGCCACATTGGCGGCGCGCTCGGCGCTCAGGGCAAACCGGGCGTTAGCCCCTTCGGCATCTGTGAACCCCGTCACCACCACCACGGGCCGATAGGGTTTCAGCACTGTCGCTACGCGCTGAAGGGTGTCCCTGTACTCGCCGGAAACCCGGCTCCCGTTGGCGGAAAAAAACACGGGCAGATCCAGGTGGACCACCAGCTCGGAGGTGGTCTTGTCCAGGGAGAGCCAGGAGGCCACATCGCTTTTTTTGATTTGGGAGGCAAGGTCGGCGTGGAGGGCGCGCCGCTTTTTCTTCACGGAAAAATCAGGGTCGGAAATCAGCCCTTCTTCTTCCAGAACCACAGCCATGGTGCCCTTGAGCCAGACCGGTATCTCACCGCCCCCGGCTTCGGCCATCACCTTGACCATATCGGAGAACTCACGCTTGTGGTTGAGGAGGACCTCCTCCAGGTGGGCAATCTCCCGGTGGACCCTGCGGGTGTCCCGGCCTTCCACGGCAAGCACCACAAGGCGCTCCTTGGCGTCGAGGAGACGTGACGAGACCTCTTCAACGGCCTTGGCCACCACAGCGATGGCCTCGGCATCAGGTTTCAGCCCGTCGGGACCGTAGCCGTTGACGCCGTCGGCCCCGGCCGCCGTACACGCGAACCCCAACACGACCAGCGCACACACGGCGCCTCGTATCTTTGACATCACCATTCGTCCCATAACCTTCCCTGGTCATTCAACGGTGTACCCGGTGCTTTCGCACCGCAATCCGGCCCGGCGCATCCGTGCGTCCGGGGTCTTCCATGGCCCTGAAAAAGGCCTCGGCACCAGGCTGCCTTTTCTGCGGCAGCCGGGTACCTGTCTCATATATCGCCGGATCTCGGCAAACCTGAAGCCGGGGAATAAAAAAACCTCGAATCAGGCGGGGGGTGGTGTGGATTTGCGGGCCACAAAGCCCTGGGTATTGAGCCCGGTGGCGGACGAGGTCCCCGCCTTCTGGGCCAGGTAGGCGGCCCCCAGGGTCTTGATATGACCGGCCACGCTGTCGAAGTAATTGTAGTGGGCCTGCTCCTCGTCGATGATATCATCGAAAATCTTGGCGCTCAGGCTGTCTCCACAGGCCAGGCACAACGCAAGGAATTCATTGTAATCGGCCAGGGTGCCATCTTCCAGTTCCGTATCAAACCCAAAGATGACGGACACCTCCTGCCCCCGTTCCACGGCATCGGCAGGTTCGGTGATGGGTTCCCCCCCCAGCTCCTTGACGCGCTCGGCAAACATCTCGGCGTGGCGCATCTCGTCAATGGCGATGAGCTTCATCTGGGCTGCCAGCTCCCCGAAATCCATGTCGTCCAGGGCATAGTGCTGATTCATGTATTGGCCGATGGCGTGAAGTTCCATGGCCCTGGCCTTGTTCAACACCTCAATCACCTTTGCCTTCTTCTCTTCCCGTGAAGTCTGTGTCATGGGTCTGCACCTTTTTATTAGGGGTTGTGGAAAAAAGCACACGCGCAAGGGCATGGGGCAAGGCATGGTCAAGGAAACATCATCAACCGTGATGCTCTCGCGCTTTCGTACGGTCTGCGGGTAAATCAACAACAAAGGTCGGGTCGGTGAGGCATGAACCCGTGGGCCCGGTGAAGGCCGGAGATGAAGGGACAAGAAGCGCCCCTTTCTCCTGGTTCGTGTCTACAAGAATAAAAACCTTGCCTTCCCAAGTCAACCCCCGCTGTGATATTGGAAGGATCCCGAGCCCACAACACCTTCCCGCAAAAAGGGTCATGAATCCCACGCATTGCGGGTTACAACGGAAGGAGTGCCCACCATGGAAGCCTTTGTCTCAACCCATGCGAGCCGTTATCTCGCCCATCTTCGCAACCTGGCGGCCCTTCCGTCGGTCTTTACCCGGCCCCGGGACGTGGAAAAAGCCATGGGGTACTGCAAAAAAGTCCTTGTGTCGGCCCTCCCGGATTACACCGTCATAGAAGACGAGGGACAAAATCTCATTGCCCTGCCCGGCAGCATCGACCTCAAAAAAAAACTTGTGTACCTAAGCGCCCATGTGGACACCGTGGACGCAGATCACACCGAATGGGATTCTCCCTTCTCGCCTTTTGTGCCCTATGAAGACGACCACGAGATCGTGGGCCGCGGGGTCTCGGACTGTAAGGCCGGGGTGGCCTTCCAGCTCTTCCTGGCAGAACTGGCAGGAAAAGGGCATCTTTGCCTTGATAACCTCATCTTCACCATCACCTTTAAAGAAGAAGGCGCAGGGCACAAAAGTGCCGTCCACATGGGCAGGGCCCTGGGAAAAAACCTTCCCGTCAGCCAAGACGAGACCCTGCTCCTGGTCCTTGAAAACACGGTGACCGCAGGCGCCTCACCCAGCCTGGGCCTCTACACGGCAGAACGGAGCAACTTTGTCATCGACGTCACCGGGCCCCTTGCCGAGCTGAGGCACATCCTTTCCGGCCTTCCCGCCTGGAACCCTGTCTGCATCTACCCCGAAGCATCCCCGGACACCTGGGCCGAGGTCCTCACACAAAAAGGGGGCCACGTCTGCTCCGTACCCCGGGACCAGAACATGCTCACCGAGATCATCCTCAACGCCAGTGACTCGGACCTGCTCTGCGCCGGAGCCCCGGACAGCTTCGGGGTCATCCCCACGGAGATCAAGCAAGGGCACGCCCCGGTACCCACGGCCCACACCCTAGTCCTGAGCAACCGCACCTTTGACAGCCTGGACACCGTCCGAAGGCAACTCACGGGAATCCCTTACCGGGAGCTCAAAGACTTTTCCATCTCCCCGGGCATGGACATGCGGAACCGGTGGCCGGGATCCACATTCCAGCGAGCCGTGGAGGCCATGGGGCCCCAGCCCCTTGAGATCACCCTGGACCACAACACCGGGATCTCGGATGCATCCACCATTGTCAACACCATGGAACCGTCCCTCAGGGAGCGCTTTTTCCCCGTGGTTGCAGGCCCGGGAACCCGGTCCCAGCGCCGGGTGTCGCCCCAGCGCCTTACCCATGGGAAAAATGAAACATTCGACAAACAAACCGGCATCCGGGCCACGGCAACCCTCTTCAACCTGCTACGAGAGCTGGGTGTGGTCGATAAGAGCCGGGCTTGAGGCCCCTCTGCTCCCTGACAAGACACATCTAAATTGAGATAAACGCGACTGAACCGTTCTCCTGTGTGAGCGGATGTGGTACATTTATAAAATGTCATTCACACCGTTTATGGTAACGTAAGATACACTGTCGAGGCTTGTATGGCTCCTGTGCGTTATGCAGCGTTTTTGTCCATCCTGTTGTTTTTCTTTTCCGTCCCCTCCCCTTCCGCAACAACAGTCATTCCCGTCAGCCTGACCCAACTGACGCAAAAGGTCGACACCATCGTGGCAGGTGTCGTTCGGGATACCCACGCGTACTGGGACGAGGGCCGCATCTACACGGATGTGACCCTTGAGACCATGGAGTTTCTCAAACACCCCACGGCCCAGCGTCCCGAGACAATCGTGGTGCGCACCATGGGCGGCCAGATAGGCGACATGCGCATGGAGGTCCACGGCGTGCCGGACCTCCATGTCGATGAAGAGGTGGTCCTCTTTCTCCGGCAACACGATGAGGATTACACCATCTACGGGCTCTACTACGGCCTCTGCCGCATTGAAACCGACCCGGACGACGCCTCCCAGAGCGTCACCGGCCCCGTATTCCGGGCCAGGACCACGCAAAGCGCGGAGACCAAGGCCCTCAGCCTCAACCCCCTGCCCCCCAACGGCGAGGCCCTGGACCTGTTTTTCCAACGTGTCCGGGACCTTCTTCCGCCCGCCGATGAAACGCGACAACCATAGGCTTTTTTGCATGAAATCAACCCTGTCGAAACTTTTTTTATCCGGCCTGTTGCTTCTCCTTTTGCCCGGGCCTCTCTTTGCCTGGTGCTGGATTCGGGATACGGGCAGCACCAATCAGGGGTGCGGGGCACTGCTCTACGTCGAAAGATGCTGCGACGGCAACCTGCGCAGATGGTCCGGCGGCACCATGGGCTATGCCATCTCCAACACCACACCGGCAGGCCTCATTCCCTCTCTGCAAGCCGGTATCAACACGTGGAATGCCATTGAGATGAGCACCTTCGCCTTTGTATACCAGGGCTCCTCAACCCTCACGACCGTGTCCAGGGACGGCACCAACCTCATCAGCATCGACCCCCAGTTTGCCACCCGCAACGGCCGGGTCGGTGAAGGGATCCTTGCCATCAGCACCACCTGGACCCTCGGAGTGGGCGGTTCCTACAGGGCCGTTGAATCGGACATCGCCTTCAATGGGGAGGAGTACACCTGGGGAGACGGCAGCGGCGGCACCATCGACACCGCTGCAGTGGTGGCCCATGAAAGCGGCCACAGCGCTGGGCTCAGCCACGCCGGGGCCCAGTGCCAGAGCGCCGGTTCCGAAGGGTGCGGTGCCAACTTTGAAGAGGCGACCATGTACTGGAACTACTCGGCAGGGGCCATTGGTTTCAGGGACAAAAGCAGTCTGGAACTCGACGATATTGCCGCCCTGGTCCACGGGTATCCCAGGAGCACCCTGACCGTGAGGGTGGAAAACAGCATCGGTCAGCCCATTGTGGGTGTCACCGTGGACCTTCTGGATGCAGCCGCTCCAGTGGGCGGACAAGACAGCCTTCAGGGGGGACGGGTGTACGGGGACGTCACCAACAACGCGGTCCTTACCGGGGATAAAGTCCGAAGCGACAGTTATTTGAACCAGACACCCTTTGACACCACCGATGCCTCAGGGCTCACCAATGCCATCCACCCCACCCGCCGCACCATTCAGCTGCGGGCATCCATTGCCGCCTTCAGCCACACCGTCTCCCACACCGTGGCGGACGGGACATCGACCTTCACCCTCACCATGCCCGAAGCCATCGGTGACCTGGTAGCCCCGCTACTTACCGTCACCAGCCACACCACAGGTGACTTTGTCAGGACCGACACCATCACCCTCACCGGCACCGCTTCGGACGCCGGACGGGGCGACTCCGGCGTCCAGCAGGTGACGGTCAACGGAATACCTGCCGTCGACGGTTCCGCCCTGGGCAGCGCAACCGCGTCATGGTCGTCGGATCTCACCCTCTCCCCGGGCACCAACACCGTCACGGTGAAGGCAACGGACAACGCCGCCGCAGGCAACACGGCCACCCAGGTCATAGACATCATCTTCGATGTGGTGCCGCCCACGGTCTCCCAGACCTATCCCTCGTCCGGCACGTCAGGGATCGGCGTCAACAGCACAGTCTCCGTCCTTTTTGACGAGCCCATGGACCCGGCCAGCATCACCACTGCCACCTTCACCAGCGCCCAGGGCCTTTCTGGGACCGTCACCTATGATGCGGCCAGTCGCACCGCCTCCTTTACCCCGGCGTCCCCCCTTGCCTACCAGACCTCCTACACCTTCACCCTCACCACGGACGTGCGGGATGCCGCCGGCAATGCCCTGGATTCACCGGTCACCTGGAGTTTCACCACCCAGGCAACGCCCTCGTCATCCGGGGGGGGCGGTGGCGGCGGATGCTTTATCCGGTCCCTGGACTAAAAGGAGGGGCACCCCCAAACATAAAAACGGCCGATGTGGACTCCACATCGGCCGTTTTGCATTTCGTGTTTGCTAAGGGGTTGATCAGATCTGACCGGACTCCTTCAGGGCAAAGGTAACCAGCTTCTGGGTCATCTTCTCTTTGAAGTCCCCGGGACGATCAAGCTGCATCCGCTTAAGGTACGGCTTGGCTTCGTCGGGAACAGAAGAGATCATCTGCTTGGCAAGCCCCATGATGGTCTTGATCTTCTGCTTGTCCATCTTGGCCTTGAATTCCCTCAGGGAACGGCCGAGGACCAGCTCCTCCTTGGTGAACTCGCACCCGAAGGGGAAGGTGTCGAAGTACTTCTTACCCATGGCCCGGAAGGGTTGCAGCTTCTTGGCGATGACCTCGGGGTAGTTGTTGCGATACTCGGCCGGGATCTCGTAGTCGGGGGGCAGCTTCTTGGCCTTTTTTGCCTTCTCAAGCAGCTCGCCCTGGAACCGGGAGTCCGCCACGTTGATGAGGGCCGCCACCACCTCGTGGTCCACCTTGCCCCGCAGGTCGGCGATGCCGTACTCGGTCACCACGATGTCCTTGAGGTGCCTGGGCACGGTGGTGTACCCGTAGTTGAAGACCACGTTGGACTTCGGACCGTTTGCCGTCTCCTTCACCGCACGGATCATCATGATCAGCCGGGCGTCGTCAATGGCGTGGGCCATGGAGACAAAGTTGTACTGCCCGCCCACCCCGCTGATGACGGTGCCGTTTTCAAGGGCATCGGAGGCGATGTTGCCCACAACGGAGACAATCATCCCGGCGTTTACGAAACGTGCGTCCTTTCTCTGGAGGGTCCGGAGCTTTTCGTCACCATAGAGCTGGTTGAGGACGGCCACCCCGGTCATCTCAAAGAGCTTACGCTCGTCATCGCTCATGTTCCGCAAGGTGTCGTAGAACTGATTGGGCCCGATGAAAAAGCCCCCATGGGCGATAACGCCGTTGAGAAGGCTCTCTCCGATGCAGTTGTCCAGGATGGCGTCCAGGTTGGCCCCGTCCCGGAAGTCCGTGGAGTAACGGGCTTCGCCGTTGACGATGGCGTAATCGTCCCAGGTCAGGCCCGGCTTGAACACCCCGAAATGCTGGAGGCTCTCAAAGTCGGCCTGTTTCATGATGGGCTGGAAGGCATCCTGGGAGAGCAGGGCCTTCACGGAGTCCCGGGTCAGGGTCTCAGAGAGGGCCCCTTCGTTGATAAGGCGCTGGATCTCCAGGTTCCCGTAAACCCGCCGCTTGATAACCCCGCCCTTGTACAGCTCGATAAAGGCGTCCACCAGCATCTCCGTGGTGCCGTACAGGCCCTCTTCAAAAGGCTCCCGCCCCCCGATGTGGTCCACGAGGGTGCCGTACCTGGCGTTGATGCCCAAATCTTCCAGCACCTTCTTGTAATCCGCGTTGGCCGTGTTTCGCATGATCAGGGCCGAGGCAATGGCGTCGCCCAAGGACCCGATGCCGATCTGCAGGGACCCGCCGTCCTTGACCAGGGAGCTGACGTGGAGGCCGATCATGTGGTCGGCCGTGTTCACCGGCGCCTTGGGCACGGAGAAAAGCGGGGTTTCGTACTCGGGGTTGTCCAGGATGATGTCGTAATCATCCTCCCCCACCACGGCGTCCCCGTACATGAAGGGCAGCGAGTTGTTGACGTGCCCCACGTGGAGAAACTTCTTCCCGGCGGCCTGGGCTTCCGGGATAAACTTTTTGATATCAAGGGAAAGGTCTGCGTTGCAGCTGTCGCTGTAGCACAGCTTGCCGTCAATCTCTTTTTTTGCCACGGCGTGGCAATAAAGGACGTTGCAGTCCTCGTTCATGATATCGCGACCCACGTGGGTATAGTTGGAGCTGTAGTGGTTCTGCTGGGCCATGGGATCGTTCTTGACGGATCCGGCCTTGTAGTAGAACTCCTTCATCTTCACGTTGGGGGGCAGAGCCCCTTTTCGGAGGTCCAGCATGTAATCAAAATCGGGGATATCTTTCCAGACACGGTCCCGGAGGGGCTGCAGCATGCGCCTCTCAAGGTCATTCGACCAGGTGGGCTTCTCAAGGGAAAGGGCCGTGATGATCGTCAGCTCAATGGTCGGATCGCTTTTGGCCCTGCGGTAGATTTCGTTGGCAATCTGATAGGATTTGCCCAGGGCAATGGGCATGCCGAAGGCTATCTTCTTATCAAACGCTTCGATGATATGGTCCACAACCTTGGTGACATCTGTGTAATACGTCGGTCCATTATGCTCAATCACAACAATACCTCCCTGCAGATCAACCTGATTTATATCCAAACGGATGCGTCGAGCAAACGCACTCCCGCTCTCCCTCACAAGCCGTATGCAGCAAGGCACTGAACCGGTATTCATTGTTTGACCGCAATGAGCCGCCATCAAGAAAAAAACGATCCACCACCTTTGCCACACTATTCCCACGGCCCCGCATCGGGGGATCCAAGATCCACAAGCGCCCTCTGCGTGCTGCCGGGTCCGAGACCACAACGGAATGCGCTGCGATGGGAACCCCACACACGGACTTGATACAAAGCCGTACACCAGAATAGACATAGCCTACAAACATAGTCACAGCGTGTCAACACTGTTCGCTTTCACTATACAAATATGCTGAGGTTTACATAAGCCAACAGGGAACACCTTAGTTCCCCAGGAGATCACCGGCTCCCCTGAAAGCATAACAGGCCATTTACATGGCACAATTCACGGGTCAGGCGGAGCAGTGGGACTTCATCACCCGGCGATACACGTCGACGGTCTCTTCGGCCGTCCGCCTCCAGACGAACCTGCTGTGGACCCTGTCCTCCCCTTTGCGAGCCAGGGCTGCGGCCGCATCCCCATCAGCCAGAAGCGCCTTCAAGCCATCCTTCAAGGCCGTTACATCACCGGCCGGGACAATGCGCGCCGCATCCCCCGCCACCTCGGGCAAGGCCCCTCCGTCCGTGCAGACCACGGGCACGCCGCAGGCCATGGCCTCGCCAACGGGAAGGCCGAAGCCCTCGTACAGGGAGGGAACCGCCGCCACAGACGCCCGGGCATACTCTTCCACCAGGCGCCGATCCGAGACCCGGCCGGTGAACTCCACCACCCCGGAAAGTCCCAGGGACGACACCAGACGTTCCACAATGCCGCCCTCCTTGGGCTTGCCGATGACCGTGAGCTTCACATCGCCCTCGTCCTTCATGGCGGCCACCGCGTGCATCAGATAGTAGAGGCCCTTCAAGGGGCTGTCCGCGCTGTTGGTCACGATGATCCTGCGGGGGTCTTTGGGAATCTCCGGCAAAGGATAAAAACGGGCTGTGTCGATGCCTATGGGGATGACGTGCAGCTTGCTCGGAGAGACGCCGAAATCTGCCGCGATATCCGTTTTCGATACCTGGGAAACGGTGATGACGGCAGGGAGCTTTCGCGCCACACGTTTCTGCATGCCGATAAACGAGTACCAGCGCATGGCCCGTGCCCGCTTCCACAGATTCCGGGTGCTCATCACGGCAATGTCCCGGTCCCGGGTCATGGGGTGATGGATGGTGGCAACCATGGGGATCTTCCGGCTCACCGAAAGAAGCCCCCAGGAGAGGGACTGGTTGTCGTGGATAATGTCGAACCGGTGGCCTTCGGACTCAAAAAACCGCCGGGCGCGCACCCCGAAAGAGAAGGGCTCGGGGTAGCCAAGGGTGGAGTTGAGCCACCATTCGGTAAACTTGAGGGGATCCTTCAACTGGCTGTAGCCTGCCCCATTCTCCATGGTCTCGGGGCTGTAGAGATCCAAACCCGGCAACACGGTAAGGCCGATGTCCTCGTCAAGGATGGGAGCAGGCTCCCCGGAAAGAACGTGGACCCGATGTCCCAGATCGGCAAGGGCCCTTGCCAGATGGCGAATGTACACCCCCTGGCCTCCGCAATAGGGGTTGCTCCGGTAACTCACCAGACAGATACGCAACGAAGGCTGTGAATCACTCATCGCAGGGACCTCCTCTCAAGGCCCGGCACCCGGTGGGGCTTTCTCCCTTCGATCACATACTCCCAGATATAAAGAAAAAGTCCCGCCACATACCCCAAACCGGGGAGCAGCAGGACAATGGCAACTTCAAAATAATTCCGACACCACGCCTTAAACTCTTTCATCACATGTCACCTGATCCATCGTCACTGTTAAACACATCTTTTCCTTTCCGGAAGCCCGGACAAAAACCAACCTAACGCACAGTGAACCGCCTTGAAACCCTTATTTCAAAGCAACGCATCACGTCAGGAGCCCTGCTCCGACGGTTACGTCACCCCCATCCTCCTTGTCCCGGGGCGCCGCCTGTGAGAAAATGAAGGCCACATGTTTCAGCCACAGCCTGTCCCGTCAACCTAACCGCACCGGAGTTCCCATGGTTATCACCGCCAACCCGTTTATTGATGCAACGCGCATCCACCACCTCAACAACCGACGTCCAACCAGGGGCCGCTACGTTCTCTACCTCATGCAGCAGAGCCAGCGCACCCGGTTCAACCACGCCCTGGAATACGCTGTGCAACGGGCCAACGACGAGAGCCTTCCCCTGCTCACGGTCACAGGCCTCATGGAGGGCTACCCCGAGGCCACCTGGCGCCACTACCACTTCATGATGGAAGGGCTCTGCGACGCCCAAAAAAACCTGAAAGCACGAGACATCGGGTTCTGCATCCTCCCCGGGGTTCCGGCCGATGTTGCCCTTGGGCTCTCGGGTGACGCAGCCCTTATCGTCTGCGACCGGGGCTACCTCAGGCACCAGCGCAGCTGGAGGGTCAAAATTTCCGCCATGTCACCGTGCCCGGTGGTGGAGGTGGAGTCCGACGCCGTGGTGCCGGTTGAGTGTGCATCCACCAAACGGGAGTACGCCGCCCGCACCATCCGGCCCAAAATCGAGAGGCTCCTGGACCGCTACCTGGTAGGGCTCGCCCCCACGCCTGTAAAGGTCCCCTTTCCTACTGCCCTCCTTCCCAAGGGCGCTATCGATCCAAGCAAGGGGGTACCGGACCATTTCAACGTGGACCGAAGCGTGGCGCCTGTCAGCCGGTTCAAAGGCGGGGAAGACGAAGCCCAGGAAAAACTGGCCCACTTTGTGTCGGAGATCCTTCCCCGCTACGCGTCCCTGCGAAACAAACCCGAGGAAAACGCTATCTCGGAGATCTCCCCCTACCTCCACTTCGGCCAGCTATCCCCCCTGGATGCAGCCCTTGCCGCAAGCCACGGGGGAACCTCCTGTCCCGAGGACGTGGCCGTTTTCCTGGAAGAACTCATCGTCCGCCGGGAGCTGGCCATCAACTACGCCTGGTTCGAACCCGACTACGACACCTTCGAGGCCGCAGCCCCTTCCTGGGCGCAGGAAACCCTTGCCGCCCGGGGTATGCAAAAGAACCTCTACACACAAGAGGAACTCACGGCCTGCAAGACCCACGACCCCTACTGGAACGCAGCCATGGCCGAAATGGTCCACACCGGGTTCATGCACAACTACATGCGAATGTACTGGGGGAAAAAAATACTGGAATGGTCACACGATGCCAAAGAGGCTTTTGTAACAGCCCTCTACCTCAACAACCGCTACTTTCTGGACGGACGGGACCCCAACTCCTATGCCGGAGTGGGCTGGACCTTCGGCCTCCACGACCGCGCCTGGCCACAGCAGCCGGGCTTCGGCAAAGTGCGCTCCATGAAGGCCTCCGGCCTGAAACGGAAATGCAATATTGAAGGGTATGTAAAACGGGTGGAGGAGTTGGTTAACAAACAGCCTTCGGCGGCGAGGTGAGCCACCTCGAAAGCATATTGGCCTTGGCTCAGGCTTCGCCCGATATAAAACTGACGGCTTATTCGGGATGGAGGCAGAGCCTCCGAAAAGCATTCCCAGGCAGAGCCTGGGAACGAAACGCACCCCTCTAACAGGCTATTCCCTTCGTTCCTCAGGGACGTCACATGTGCTGACGGGCTGCGCCCGAAATCAACGGTGTTGGGTATTCACATACCCTACTTATTTGCTTCGCTCCCAGGCTCTGCCTGGGAGTGTTCATAGCAAGGCTCCGCCTTGCCGATATCAAATGCCGTACATGGTTCACGCACAGGCATTGGCAATACCCAACATGGAGGCAGAGCCTCCGAAACGCATTCCCAGGCGGAGCCTGGGAACGAAGCGTAAAACCGGTCGCATGATGGCTGCATTCATGCATTGGCCATGGGGTTTCAAGGTGCCCCCACCTTGCCGCCCAGCTCGCGGTATCGGGGGCAGGTCACCAGGTGGTCGTTAACCATGCCCACGGCTTGCATAAAGGCGTAGCAGATGGTGGAACCCACAAAGGTGAACCCCAGCTTTTTAAGGGTTTTGCTCATGGCATCGGACTCCGGGGTGCTGGCGGGCACATCAGCCATGGTTCGAAATCCGTTGTCCAGGGTCTTGCCGTCGGTGAATCCCCAGAGAAGCTCGGAGAAAGCCCCCGGGGACTCTTCCAGGGCGAGGAAGGCCTTGGCGTTTTTCACCGCGCCCCTCACCTTCAGCTTGTTCCGAATGATCCCGGGATCGGCCAGGAGCGCCTCGATCCTGGCCTCGTCGTAGAGAGCGATCTTCTCAGGGGCAAGCCCGTCCATCACCTCCATATAATGCGCCCGTTTTTTGAGCACCGTGATCCATGAGAGCCCGGCCTGAAACCCTTCAAGTAAAAGCATGGCAAAAAGTTTTCTGCTGTCGTGCTCTGGCACGCCCCACTCGTCGTCGTGATAGGCCACGTAAATGGGGGTGTCCCCGCACCAGGGGCATCGTTCGTCTGTCATCAACTATCCTTCCTTAAACGTTTCATGTTGCCAGGATTATCCCAACGCCTCCACCAGCAGTGGAAACAATTTTCTATTGGCTGTGGGGAAGGCAAGGCGATCCAGGTCCTCCGTCGTAATCCAGTCCACGGGCTGCCCATTTTTCGGCGTTGGCGAGCCTCCGCCAACCTCTGCCAGATAGAGAAAAAGCTGCACCCGAAAATGCGAATAGGCGTGGGTCACGCTTCCCACCAGTTTTCCCACAGTCGGAACCACCCCCAGCTCATCCATGAGGCATCGCCCCAGGGCATCTTCGTGGGTTTCCCCTGTCAGGACCCGCCCTCCGGGGAACTCCCACATCCCGGCAAGGTGGCCCTTGGCCGGCCGCTTCTGCACCAGGATTTTTCCGTCCTTCACCACCACGGCCAGGGCCACAGGGTAAAGAGGGACCGCCTTTTTGGCTCCCTTGACGGGAAAAGCCTCCTGCCTGCCCAACGCCCGTGCTTTACAACCGGACCTCAAAGGACACCGGGAGCAATCGGGTCGCCTGGGCGTGCAGACCGTGGCCCCGAGCTCCATCATGGCCTGGTTGAAATCACCAGGCCGCGTTTCCGGCACGGCCGAGTCCACCGCATCTTGAATGGCCCGTTTCACTCCAGCCGAAGTGACCACGCCGTCAAGGGAGAAAAGACGGGTCACCACCCGGTTGACGTTGCCGTCCACGGCTGCCAGGGGATGCCCGAAGGCAATGCTCTGGACCGCCGCACAGGTGTATGGCCCCACTCCAGGCAAGCTGGAAAAAGCCTCCGGGGTGTCCGGCACCCTGCCCCCATGCTCATCCCGCACCTTCCGCATGGCCTTCAGCAAGTTGTGGCAGCGGTTGTAATAACCAAGCCCCTCCCACATCTTGAGCACCCGGTCGTCCTGGGCGTCAGCAAGGGCCGTGGCGTCGGGAAAGGCATCGGTGAACCGATTGTAATAGGGAATCACCGTGGCCACCTGGGTCTGCTGAAGCATCACCTCGGAGAGCCAGATCCGGTAAGGATCCCTGCTCTGCCTCCACGGCAGGATCCGCTTGTGGGTGTCGTACCACGAGAGCAGAAGCCCCGCGTCCAGTATGTCTGTCATATGCGTCCTTGATGTTGCAGTTCTATGGTCAACGTTGCTGGGAAAAAGCAAGCCTCCGGCGGCGAGGTGAGCCACCTCGAAAGCTGATTGCCATTGCGCTTTGCCCTTCGTTCCTCAAGGCAAAGCGCAATGGCCTTCGGCTCGGGCTACGCCCGACATAAACGCTAATGGTTTGTGCGGGCTGGCTCACAAGCTTCGAAATCAGAGGGTACGTTGTCGCTACTTGCCCATTGCCGATTGCCGATTTAACCGCACTGCCTCCGGCTGCGAGGGTGGGGAATTCCCCCTTGTCCCCTGGAGCGCCGCACTCCTGTGCGGCACGGGTAACGACGGACTAAAAAGCCGCACCGGAGTGCGGCGCTCCGTTTCGGTCGATTTATCTCTGTTATTTTGAAGGGGCGGCCCAAACTTCATCCAAGAAGGACCAATGAAACAGCCCTTTCCTGCAAAAGCGGTTGCCATATGTCACACTCCATGCGAATGCCTCGAAAACGTCCGCATGATGTGAACCCCCATGCATTCGCCCTAAGGTTTCAAGGTGCCTTCACCTTGCGCAGTGTCACCCACAGGGCAGCGGCCAGGATCATGGTCCCACCCGCAAGGGACCGCGCCGTGGGCACTTCGCCCAGGAGGAGACAGGCGGCTGCGATGCCGTACACCGGCTCCAGGGATGCGATGATGCTTGCCTTTCGGGCCGACACGGTTTTCATGCCCTGGATAAACAAGGTGTGAGAGACCCCGGTAAACAGAACGCCCAGAAGCAAGAGGTACCCGAGATCGATTGCCGTGGGAATTTGAGGGAAAAGAAAGAGAACGGGCAGGAGAGCCAGCACAGCGGCGGCATCCTGCCAGAAGGAGACCACGGCGCCGTGATACCTCTTTCCGAACCGGCGGTTGAGAAGGGAGAGCACGGCAAAGGTCAGGCCCGAGGCCAGACCCCAGAGGGCCCCCTCGAACACAGGCTCTCCCGGATGAAAACGGGGCACCACGAGAAACACCCCGGCAAGGGTCCACAAGGCAGGGGCAAGGGTTCGCCACCGAAAAGAGGTTCTGTTAAAAAGGGGTTCCAGAAGCGTGGTGAACACAGGAAAGGTGGCAAAGGTCAGCAAGCCGACGGCAACGGACGACACCTGGATGGACCGGAAAAACGTACCCCAGTGAACCGCCAGGATAAGGCCCTGAAGAGCCATCAGCAGATAATCCCGCGTGGAAGCAAGGCGCAGGGGACGTCCGGCCAGGAGAATCACAGGCCCCAGGAAGAGCGCAGCAAAAAACACCCGCCCGAACACAATGGCCACGGGGGAAAGGTGCACCAGCTTCCCAAAAAGCCCGGCCAGTCCGAAGAGCAGCGTGGCCGTATGGATCAGCATATAATCCCGGGACATGCCCGAAGCCATGAGTTCCTTTCCTGCGTTGGATGCGTGGGTTTCATTCATGGCCCTGTTATACCCGACACGGCCCCTCCTTCGCAAATGCTTCGGGGCTCGTTCCTCGCCCTCCGCATTTGCTTACGGGCTGCGCCCGTGTCTGGGTATCACGCTCAACCCATGTCATCGGGATACGGCGCAACAAGCGGAGCCAGAGCGATTAATCGCGATAATTAATGAGTTACAGCAACGCGCCCTATACTTTCAAGGTTTGTGGAACAACTCGTACAAACCATCAGCTTATGTATCGGGCGAAGCCCGAACCGAAGGCGCTTGCGCATTTTCCTGAGGAACGAAGGAAAATGCGCAAGCGCAATAAGCTTTCGAGGTGGCTCCACCTCGCCGCCGGAGGCTTGCTTTTTCCGGCGACTTTGAGCATAGAAGGCCTCTCCTATATTTACGCTTTCTAAATTTTAGGCCTCCAAGGGAAGGTAGACCGGTTTCCAGATCATGTTGTCCACGGCTTCGTCCAGGCGTTCGGGGTCCATGCCGTGATCAAAGGAGCTGAAGGCGCATTTCCGGGCGACGCCTTCGCGGATGGCGGCGCGTCCCACGGCTTTGGCCACTTTGAGGGTCACCTCCTGGAGCCTGTCCACGGTGGGGAACAGGGCGCCGCGGGCGAGGTCTTCGTTGCCGACGCAGTCTGCTGCGGCATGGGCGGCGGCCGTGAAAAAGCTGGGGAGCACCGTGGTGGCCCCGGAGGCGATGACGCCCAGGCCCACCCCGGGGAAGATGAAGACGTTGTTGCACTGACCCACCCGGTATTCGGAGCCGCCGTGACTCACCGGGTCAAAGGGGCTGCCCGTGGCCACGAGGGCTTTGCCGTCGGTCCAGGTGTAGATGTCCTCGGGAATGGCCTCGGTATTGGCCGTGGGGTTGCTCAAAGGAAGGATGATGGGACGCTCGGTGTTGGCCAGGACCTTGGTCACCACCTCTTGGGTGAAGCAGCCGTGCTGGCCGGAGGTGCCGATGAGAACGGTGACCCCCGCCTTTTCAATGACGTTTTCAAGGGCGCCGTCTTCTGAGCTGTTGAACCAGGGGAGCGCCCCGGGGTCCTTGGCGAATTTTTCTTTATACGGGTCGAGGCTGCGGTCCGTGGTGACCAGGCCGCGGGAGTCCAGGGTGTAGATACGGGCGCGGGCATCGGCAACGGCCATGCCCTCTTCCACCAGGGCCGCCTCGATCTGCTCGGCAATGCCCACGCCGCCTGCTCCTGCGCCGTGGATCAGGTAGACTTGGTCTTTAATGCCCTCGTTTTTTATCTTCATGGCAGCCAGGATGCCTGCCAGTGTGACGGAGCCGGTGCCCTGGATGTCGTCGTTGAAGCTGATAAGATCGTTCACATAGGTGTCCCGCACGGTAAAGGCGTTCTGCTTGGAGAAGTCTTCCCACTGGCACAGGGCGTTGGGGAACACTTTTTTAAAGGCTTTGGCGAACTTCTCCACAAAGGCGAAGTACTCGTCCCCGGTGAGGCGCTTGTGGTGCCAGCCGATGTATTTGGGGTCGTTGAGGAGCTTCTCGTTGTCCGTGCCCACGTCCAGGGAGATGGGCAGGCAGTGCCAGGGCGCGATACCGGCCCCCTGGGTGTAGAGCATGAGTTTGCCGAGGCAGATGGCCTGGCCCCCTGCCCCCTGGTCGCCGATTCCCAGGATGCCCTGGTTGTCGGTAACAACAGCCACACGGATATCCGCACGCTCGTAACGGCGCAGGATCTTTTCGGCATCGTCGATATTGCCGGGATAGAAATGGAGGCCGTTGCCCTGGCGGAACATGGACGAGAACCGCTGGCAGACGATCCCCACCGTGGGCGTGTACACAATGGACATGTATCGGGTGATGTCGCTTGCAAGGAGGGCGTGGGCGAGGGTGGCGTTCCGGTCGAAAAGGGACCGGATGTAGATGAACTTCTCAAAGTCGCTAATCTTCTCCCGGATGATATCCTGAGCGTTCAAGACCTGCTGGGAGAGGCTTTTGACTTCAGGAGGAACCAGCCCGCTGATTTCAAATAATTCGCGCTCCTCATCGGAGAAGGCCACCCCTTTGTTGGTATAGTTGTGGAACAGAACCGCGTTGCCTTTGGCGTTGACCTTAAGGGCCCTGGTGTTGCCGTAGTCGTCAAACTGTAAATCGTAAATACCCATGTGTCGTCTACCCCCTTCATTGCTATCCGAGTCCCTGACTTTGTTTGCCTTGTTTCTCTGGCTGCATCCGAACCTCTATATCATGAACCCTGCAGGATGAATAGAGTCTTCGACTTAAATTTCAACCAGTTGTCAGGGTGAGCACGACACACACAATCAATCACTTAAAAAACGATTTCAAGAATTCGCGGTTCAGCTTTGAGATATGGGAAATGGAGATGCCCTTGGGACAGGCCGCCTCGCACTCCCGCTCGTTGCCGCAGTTGCCGAACCCCTGCTCGGACATGCAGGCCACCATGGACTCCACCCGTTTTTTGGCCTCGGGCTTTCCCTGGGGAAGGGTCGATAAGTGGGAGACCCTGGCGCTGGTGAACAGCATGGCCGCACCGTTGGGACAGGCAGCCACGCAGGCCCCGCACCCGATGCACTCGGCGGCATCCATGGCCAGCTCGGCCTGCTCCTGGGAGACAGCCACGGCGTTGGCGTCCGGAGCGCCCCCGGTGTTCACCGAGATGTAGCCCCCAGCCTGGATAATGGCGTCCAGGGCCCCGCGGTCCACCACCAGGTCTTTAATGACGGTAAAAGCCCGTGAACGCCAGGGTTCGATGACCACCACATCGCCGTCTTCAAAGTGGCGCATGTGGAGCTGGCACAGGGTGGTCTCCTTCAGGGGGCCGTGGGCTTTGCCGTTGACCACCGCCCCGCAGGTGCCGCAGATCCCTTCCCGGCAGTCGTGGTCAAAGGCCACGGGCTCTTCCCCTGCCCGCACCAGCCGCTCGTTGAGGATATCGAGCATCTCAAGAAAGGATGCGTCCGTGGAGATGTCCCTCACCTCGTAGGTCTCCAGGTGCCCCCCAGAACCGGGACCATCCTGCTTCCAGATCTTCAGGGTCAACCCGATGGTGTCCGTCATTTGTAGCTCCTTTGGCTCAGGGTGACGTTTTCAAAACTCAGCTCCTCCACCACCTTCTCCGGCTCTTCATCCTCGCCGCGATGTCGCCAGGCCGCCACATGGGCATAAGAGGTGTCGTCCCGCAAGGCTTCATGATCCTCGGTCTGAAAGGCCTCGTTAAAGTGGCTGCCGCAGGACTCCTGGCGGGCCCTGGCATCGGCAATCATTACTTTGGAAAAGGAAAGGAAATCAGAGACCCGCATGGCTTTTTCAAGGTTCTGGTTGAAGGTATCCGCCGTGCCCACCATGGCGCGATCCTGCCGGAAAACCGCCTCCAGGGCTTCCACGTCGGAAAGGGCCGCGTCCAGGCCCTCGTTGGTGCGGGCCATGCCGCAATGCTCCCAGACGATGCGGCCCAGCTCCCTGTGGATGTCATCGCAGGTCCGCTTGCCCGTGGATACCAGAAGCCCCTCGATGCGGGCCTTTGCCGCAGATTCCGCCTCTATGAAGGCATCCGATGATTCCGTGTGAGCCCCGAAGGGACGATCCGCCAGGTAGCCCCCCAGGGTGTAGGGGATAATAAAATACCCGTCGGCCAGCCCCTGCATCAGGGCGCTGGCCCCGAGCCGGTTGGCCCCGTGGTCGGAAAAGTTGGCTTCCCCCAGCACAAAGAGGCCGGGGATGGTGCTCATGAGGTTGTAATCCACCCAGAGCCCGCCCATGGCGTAGTGGGACGCCGGGTAGATGCGCATGGGCGTGCCGTACGGGTCCTCGTCGGTGATGCGCTGGTACATGGAGAAGAGGTTGCCGTACTTTCGCTTGATCACCTCCTCTCCGTCCCGTTTTATGGCATCCCGGAAATCGAGGTAGACAGCGTATCCCGTCTCCCCGACACCCAGGCCCGCATCGCACTGTTCTTTTGCGCTTCGGGAGGCCACGTCCCTGGGAACCAGGTTCCCGAAGGCAGGGTATTTGCGCTCCAGATAGTAGTCCCGATCCGATTCGGGGATGGAGCTGGGGCTGCGCGTATCCCCTTTTTTCCTGGGCACCCACACCCTGCCGTCGTTTCTCAGGCTCTCGCTCATGAGGGTCAGCTTGGACTGCCACTGACCGTGGACCGGAATGCAGGTGGGATGGATCTGGGTAAAGCAGGGGTTGGCAAACAAGGCCCCCTTGCGGTAGGCGATCATGGCCGCCGACACATTGCAGCTCATGGCGTTGGTGGAGAGATAATAGACGTTGCCGTAGCCCCCGGTGGCCATGACCACGGCATCGGCGGCGTGGCGTTCCAGCTCCCCGGTGACGAGGTTCCGGGCGATGATCCCTGCGGCGCGGCCGTCCTCCACAACCAGTTCCACCATCTCCCGCCGGGTAAAAAGGCTCACGCCCCCGCCCGCCACCTGCCGGGACAACGCGCCGTAGGCCCCCAGGAGAAGCTGCTGGCCGGTCTGGCCCCGGGCATAAAAGGTTCGCGATACCTGGGCCCCGCCAAAGGAGCGGTTGGCCAGGTGCCCCCCGTACTCCCGGGCAAAGGGCACCCCCTGGGCCACGCACTGGTCGATGATGTTGCAGCTGACCTGGGCCAGGCGATAGACGTTGGCCTCCCGGGCCCTGAAGTCCCCGCCCTTAATGGTGTCGTAGAAGAGACGGCGCACGCTGTCCCCGTCGTTCTGGTAGTTCTTGGCCGCGTTGATCCCCCCCTGGGCCGCGATGCTGTGGGCCCGCCTCGGGCTGTCCTGAAGGCAGAAGGTCTTCACCCGGTAGCCCAGCTCCGCCAGGGTGGCAGAAGCCGAGGCACCGGCAAGGCCGGTCCCAAGCACAATGACACTGTACTTGCGCTTGTTGGCGGGGTTCACGAGCTTCATCTCAAAACGATGCCGGTCCCACTTCTCCTCCAGAGGCCCGCCCGGAATCTTTGCGTCAAGAGCCATAAACCATCTCCTTGGGTCAAAAAAGGTCATTATTCAGGCAACAAAAAGCAGCCTCCGGCGGCCAGGTGGGGGCACCTGGAAACCCTATGGCGAATGCATGAAGGCAACCATTCTGCCTGCGTTATGGGGGCATTCGCGTGATGTGTGACATGTGGCAACCGTCTTTGCAGGAGCAGCCCATTTCATTCTTCTTAAAACACGATGCAGAACGTCTGGGATTCGTTTGACTTTAACCGGAATAACTCCGGCTGCAAGGTGAAGGGCACCCATCTCGCCATAGAAGCTGGTTTCATCGCCCTTACAACAAAAAAAACACAAGAGGAATTGACCCGAATCCTATCCCCACCCCCACGGCCAGCCAGGTTGCGCACCGCATCAGCCAGGGGGTGCTACCCTCGCCGTTTGCCCCCAGGCTCTGGAATGCGCTCCAGAATCCGTGGCTCACATGAAACGAAATGGCCAGAATACCCACAAGGTAGGCCCCCACATATGTGAGGCGGGAGAAGGTCTCCACCACCACGGGGTAGCGTGACGCCCCGGACGGAGGGGAGAACTTGAATCCGATGAGGTGAAGGACAATGAACGCCAGGGCCAAGAGGCCTGTGTAGATCATGGTGGCCGAGCCCAGGGTTCGGCCACCATGACGGGCGGTTACCTGATACCGCTCAGGGCGTGCCCGCCGGTTCTCTAAGGCCAGCACCACCCCGGTGAGCACATGGGCCAGGGCCATCACGAGCAATACAAACTCGGACGCCTTGAGCAAGAATCCCAGGGAGTGGAGCCTCTCCGTGTACTCGGCAAAGGCGTCTGCACCCCGGAACAGGGTGAAGTTGCCTGCCAGGTGCACCACCAGGAACCCGCAAAACCCCAGCCCGGTGATCCCCATGAGCATCTTTTTCCCCACAGGTGTTGCGATTCGTCCGATCAGATCCATCATGCGTGCCTCCGGTTATGATTCCCATGGAGCCCACCCGCCGTGCAGGCGGAACTCCCTACCCGAACACTTCCCAGCAGGTCTCCCCCAGGCGGCCCAGGTTTTCGCACACGTGGACACCGCAGGAGGTCATGGCCTCCACCTTGGCCTGGGCCGTGCCGCTGTTGCCGCTGATGATGGCCCCTGCGTGGCCCATGCGCCTGCCCGGAGGCGCAGTAAGCCCTGCGATGAACCCCACCACGGGCTTGGTCATGTGGTCCCGGATAAACTCGGCGGCCTCCTCTTCGGCGGTACCGCCGATTTCGCCCACCATGACCACTCCCTTTGTCTCGTGATCGGCCTCAAAGGCCTTGAGGACATCCACAAAGGAGGTACCGTTCACCGGGTCCCCGCCGATGCCCACACAGGTGGTCTGACCGATGCCCTGGTTGGAAAGCTGATGGACCACCTCATAGGTGAGGGTCCCAGAGCGGGACACCACCCCGGCCGGGCCACCGGGCCTGTGCATGGGCCCCGGCATGATGCCGATCTTGCACTCCCCCGGGGTGATGATACCCGGGCAGTTGGGACCGATGAGGCGCACGCCCGTCCCATCAATCACCTTTTTCACCCGGGCCATGTCCAGCACGGGGATACCTTCGGTGATGCAGACAATCAGTTCCAGGCCTGCCTCGGCAGCCTCCACGATGGCGTCGGCGGCAAAGGGTGGGGGCACAAAGATCATGCCTGCATTGGCACCGGTTTCGGCCATGGCCTCGGTCACGGTATTGAACACCGGGGTCCCTTCATGGGTCTGTCCGCCCTTGCCCGGGGTGACCCCGGCCACCACCTGGGTTCCGTAAGCCTTGCACTGACCGGTATGAAAACTGCCCTCACGCCCGGTGATGCCCTGGACCAGCAATCGCGTGGATTTATCGACGAAGATGCTCACAGCTCACTCCTTTCCCGCAGGATCCGATCACGCCACGATGGCGGCGATCTTCTCCGTGGCGTCTTTCAGGTCAACGGCAGTCTGGAGGTCGAGGCCGGATTTTTTAAGGATGCGTCGGCCCTCCTCCACATTCGTCCCTTCCATGCGTACCACCACAGGGACGCTGATGCCGGTTTTGGATGCGGCCTCCACCACACCCCGGGCAAAGATGTCGCAACGCAGGATGCCCCCGAAAATATTGATGAGCACCCCTTTGACCTTGTCGTCTTTCAACAGGATGCGAAAGGCGTTCTCCACCATCTCGCTGGTGGCCCCGCCCCCCACGTCAAGGAAGTTGGCGGGCTCTGCTCCGGCCATCTTGATGAGGTCCATGGTGGCCATGGCAAGGCCCGCTCCGTTGACGATGTTGCCGATGTTGCCGTCTAAGCTGATGTAATTAAGCCGATGGCGGGAGGCCTCCACCTCCAGGGGGGCCTCTTCGGTGACGTCCCTTAAGGCAGAAATCTCTGCGTGGCGATACAGGGCGTTGTCGTCAAAATCCACCTTGGCGTCCAGGGCCACTGCCTCGCCGTCTCCTGTGAGGATCAGGGGATTGATCTCCACCAGGGAGCAATCCTTGGTCTCGAAAAATCCGAACAGTTTTTGAACAAGGGCGGACACAGCTTTGGCTTCGCGCCCTTCCAGGCCCAGACCAAAGGTCACCCGGCGCAGGTGGCCGGGCCACAGCCCGGCAAGGGGCCCCACGCGCACCTTGATGATCTTTTCCGGACTCTTCTCCGCCACCTCCTCGATCTCCATGCCCCCTTCGGAGCTTGCCATGATGACGATGTCGCCGGTGGCACGATCCGGCACAATGCCCAGGTAAAGCTCCCGGGCGATATCCAGACCCTCTTCCACCAGGAGGGTGTGCACCTCCTTGCCCTCGGGGCCGGTCTGGTGTGTCACCAGGGTGGAGCCCAGAAGGCCTTTGGCCACCGATTCCGCCTCGTCGGCCGAGTTCACCAGCTTCACCCCCCCGGCCTTGCCGCGCCCCCCCGCATGGATCTGGGCCTTGACCACCACAGGCCAGTCTCCCATGCTCACCGCCCGGAAGGCCGCTTCTCCCGGTGTTCGTGCCACCGCCCCGTCAGGGACGGCGATGCCATGGGCCCTGAAGAGTTCCTTTGCCTGGTATTCATGGATCTTCATGGTTGTCTCCAATGCATAGAAGGTGGGTTGCCCGCATATTGGTCAGGCCCTGTGCCGCTCCCTGCCGAGGGCGCCCCGCCCTCTCGCGCCGCAGCCAGGATAAAGCGGGTTTGAAAAGCGATGTACCCTTCAAGGGTGTAGCGCCCCTTTAAAAACCATCGCCTGAAGGCCCACATATGGCCAATGACCATGATGGTGTGGGCCAGAAGCTCCACGGAGGAGGGTTCCATGGGAGACAGGGTCCCCTCGTCCACAGCCTGCTCAATGCGCTCCACAAAAATATTGGTGATGCGCACCTCGCTTTCCAGAACGCGGCGCCGCCACTTTTTGGAAAGGGACGCGGTCTCCTGGTAGATCAGCTGAAGGTGATCGGCCATGGTATCGCATACCCGAATGTATACCCCGATGGCGGCCTCAAGACCGTCGATTCCCCGTTTCTCCCGCGCTATGTCGCGATGGATGCCCGTTTCTATTTCGTCGTGGATGGCGTCACAGACAAGGTAAAGGACATCGTCCTTGGATGAGACGTATTCGTAGAGGGATCCGATGGAAAAGCCAACGGCTTCTGCAATCCGACGGGTGGGGGTTTTATGGAACCCCTTTTCGATGAAAAGATGAACGGAAGCATCCACAATCTGGCGACGGCGGGTATGGACCAGCTCCGGGTTTTTCACCTGGGAGACCACACCGGCTTCATCGGGACGTTTACGGGCCATGCTCCCTCCGGAATCGGAGACGTTGGATATTCGCGGGTGATAAACGTTCAGAACAGCACTGCAAAGAAAAACCGGGACAAACAGGCAGAGGATTCAGGATAAAACGGAGAGGAAATGAGGGCAGCAACGACCGGTTTCCTGAACGAGCGCTCAGTCATGGATACCATGAGCGTTTTTTCAATGTCAACCTTTTTACAATCAAATATAAACAGCACAATCAAGGCCTTAAGCCGCAACGAATCGTCAAGAGTTCCCCGCTGCTCAACATCCATGGATCCGTAAGCGGAAAGCCCTACTGCTTCCAGGCGTCGGCCCGGATTTCCAGCTTGACCATTTTATTTCTCAGGGTACTGGGATTGATGCCCAGAACGGCGGCGGCACCTGCGGGGCCGTGGACTTTCCCCCTGCAGTGGGAGAGGGCCGCCTCGATGCATTTTCGTGTCGCCTCATCAAGGGTCTGGAGGGGGTGTGCCGAAGCAACGTTTTTCGTTTCACGGATCTGTGTACCCGGCCTCTGTTTTTCAAAGCAGGCGGCGACCTTCTCCTCCACCAGCCGTTCCAGCTCCGACAGGTTCTCCCGCGTTTCCTGGTACAACGCCGGCTCCCGGGGCAACAACCGATCCAGGTAGAGGGGCCCCACGGGCCACAGGGTCATGGCCCGTTCCACAAGATTTTCCAGCTCCCGCACGTTGCCCGGCCAGGCGTACTGCATCAGCGCATCTACGGCCCGCGGTGCAAGGGAGGGGCTCTGGGGCAAGTTCAGTCTCCGGCGTATCTTTTCGATAAAATGGTACACCAGGGCTTCGAGGTCCTGTTTGCGCTCCCGCAGCGGAGGAACCGTAACGGGGAACACAAAGAGGCGGTAGTAGAGGTCCTCACGGAACGCCCCCTGCTTCATCATCGCCTCAAGATTACGATGGGTTGCGGCAATGATGCGCACATCCACAGAGATGGAATCCTTTCCCCCCAACCGCTCCACCACCCCGTTCTGGAGAACCCGCAGGAGCCGCACCTGAACCTGAGGGGGCAGCTCGCCCACCTCGTCCAGAAAAAGGGTGCCGCCGTGGGCCTGCTCAAAAAACCCGGGCCGACTCCGGGTGGCCCCGGTAAAGGCCCCCTTTTCGTACCCGAACAGCTCCCCGTCCATGAGCCCCTCGGGGATGGCACCACAGTTGACCTTCACAAAGGGCGCGTTTCGACGCGGTGAGATCCGCTGCACCTCTTCGGCGATGAGCTCCTTGCCGGTACCGGTCTCCCCCAAGATGAGCACCGGCACCTCCCTTCCTTCCAGGCGTCGAACCACCTCCATAACGCTGCCCAGGCCGCCGAGGCCCCCGACGATGCGATTGTCCCGAAGCTGCTCCAGGGCCCTTTCCAGCCCACGTTTCTCTTCGTTAAGCCGTTCCTGAAACGCCAGCACCCGCTGAAACCGAAGCATGTTGGACATGGCCAGGGCAAAGGGAGTGAGGAGCAGGCGGATCTTGCGCTCATGCTCCTCGGTAAAGCAGTCTTCCTCCTTACCGATAAAGCAGAGATGCCCCACGGTTTCGTTACCGGACGTAAGGATCCCTACAAGGTACGCCCGGGGCTTGACGGGCAGCAGGTGCCCCAGGGCCTGGGCGTGCTTTGCGGCCCCCCCGTCCCGGCTGATTTTCCGTTCCAGGATGACGTCCCCGGCCTGCTCGAAATGGATCATCATCGCCCCTTCCCGGGGGGTGAGGTCCACCAGGGTCTCCACGTAATCGAAGCGGCCTTCACGCACGAGAAAAAGCAATTTTAAGGCATTGAGCCCCTGGGAGTACTGGTGCAGGGAGATCCCCTCCAGGGGGAAATGGTCCGCAAGGTGATTAAAGACCGACACCATGGAGTCGGCCAGTTCAAGGCTTCCGGAGAGATGGGAGACGGTCTCCTGAAAAAAACGCAGATCATCTGTGGGGGAAGGGGCGGGCATGGGTCACCTCATATTGCCGAATAAAGTAATTTTTCATCTTATAAGACAAATATAGACCAAAATTACCTTATTTACCAACGCAACATCTCCCTCGAATCCACATTCCCTGTCATTTCAAGCCACTGCCTTTTGGCACACCCCTTGCTATCCCTAAAAAGCCGGTCGAGTTGCCGCATTCCACACACACGCCAGTCAAGGAGACACCCATGTCAACGGCCATGCCACATAACCGCCCTCCCCTGAAGCCAGCCCTGTGGTCGGAAGAGGCCATAGAGGAAGCCATAGGGAAACTCAAACGCACAGAGCCCCCTGAATCACTCCGGGTTTTTCTGGAGAAACGGATTGAAGAGATCCCGCAGACAAAAGACCACACGCGCCTGCTGGCAAGGCTCCACAACGAGATGGGCCTGTCCTGGCTTCAAAAGGAAGAGATAGGCAAAGCCCGCACGCACCTTGACACCGCCGTCTCCCTTGACCCGGAAAACCTCAGGGCCGCATACAACCGGGGCAACATCGCCCTGTATGAGGAAGAATTTGAAGCAGCCTTGGAAAGATACGAGGCCATCCTTAAAAAAGAGCCCGACCATGGGGGGGCCACCTACAACGCTGCCCTCTGCCATGCATTGACCGGCCGGGTGGCCGAAGCCCTGCCCCTGTTTGAGCGGGCCGTGGTCCTGTCCCCCGACTATGCCGGGGCCCATTTCTGGGCAGGGGAATGCCTTCTCCACCTGGAAAAAACCGATGCTGCCCTCCCCTACTTTCACAAGGCCTCGGCCCTGAACCCCGACCACCCGGAGTCCAGCCGGGGGCTTGCCATCTGCCTGTTCCACGCAGGCCGGCACGAAGAGGCCATCTGCCTGTGCGAGCACATGCTCGAAGCCTTCGGGCCGGAGCTCACAGCCCTGCGGGTGAAAGGAGACGCCCTGCTGGCACTGGGCCAACCCGTTGAGGCGGCCCAAAGCCATATCGACATGGCCCTCATCGACTTCGACGCACGGGAATTTCTGGTGAACCGGGCCAGAGTCCTCATGGAAACGGAGCCCGACAAAGCGCCCCCCTATGTCCGATGCGTCCTCGACCATTTTCCCGATTTCAAAAGCGCCCTGGATCCACAGGAGCCTTTCCATAAAGACCGTCCACAGGACTGAAGGAGCCAATCCCATGCCCAATGAAAAAGATGCCCTTGAAATCATCAACGATCCGGCCAACTTCACCGCCAAACCGGACTACCTGGAGCCGGAAGAGACCGAAGAAGCTGCCCCGCCCCCAAAAGGCAAGGAGCCGTCCGAAAAAGAGCCGGGCGGTTTTTCACGCCGCGGCTTCCTTAAAATAGGCGGCCTCACCGCGGCCGTGGCCTCGGTGGGGGGCGCCGGTGCCGCCGGTTTTGCCATCGGCCGCTCCGACGACGCCTACACAGGCTACAACCGCACCTACCAGGGCGGTGACATGTTCTTCAACCGCGAGCCCTTCAGAACAGACCTGCCAACCTTCTTCAAGCCCGTGGGCAAGGTGGAGCGCCCGGACTGGACCGAGTATCTCTTCCAGCGTAAGGCGGTCATCATGGGCTACATCAAGGAGGGCACCTGGACGCCCGACAAGGGCCTCAAAGCCCTGCCCGGCCCGGTGGGAGACTACTACCGCAGCCGGCCCAAGGAAGAGTTCGAGACCATGATGAAGGCCCTTGAAAACAGCGTCATCCGGGCCGAAGCGTGGAAAGCGGGCAAGCACAGGCGCTACGCCATTGCCGACGCCTACAACGCGTCCTTCCGGGACACCGGCATGTACAACCGATACGGCTCCACGGTTCCCGAAGACCCCGCGGAAAAATACGAGCAGACCGGCGTCCCCGTGCCCCCGGAGGAGTGGGACTACCGCCATATCTGGCGAAAGGAGCCCCTGAAGTTCAAGTCCCCCAAGCACGCCACCAAGCTCATCAAGCGCATGGCCCACATGTACGGCATGTCCCTGGTGGGGATCACCAAATTCGACCCCCGCTTCATGTTCAAGGGACTCATGCGCGGCATGCCCAACCAGGGCCACGACAGCTGGGGCGACAAGGTCCCCGGGCACTGGAAGAGCATCATCGTCTTCGGAGTCCCCATGTACTGGGACAGCACGTACGCCGCCGTGGGGTACTCCACCTCCTTTGACGCCTATTTTCGGTCCCGGTGCACCTCCGGCCTTCTGGAGCGGTTTATCCAGGAGCTGGGCTACCCCGCCCGTGCCCAGTTCCCGGGCCATCACTACGAGGTGATGATGAGCCCGTACGTCCAGCTCGCGGGGTTGGGCGAATACAGCCGGGCCGGTGTGGTCATGGTGCCGGAGCTCGGGGCCAACTTCCGACCCGCCGCAGTCATCACCGACATCGAGTTTGAATACGACAAGCCCATCAGCGTGCGCATGGCCGACTTCTGCATGCAATGCAAAATCTGCGCGGATGCCTGCCCCTCCGGGGCCATCTCCAAAAGCGACATGCCGGAAACCGTCATACGGGGCTTCAAGCGCTGGCGCCTGGATGAAGAGAAGTGCCACCTCCAGTGGTGCAGCGGTCCCACCAGCGACGGCCTCGGGTGCCGGGTCTGCATCGGTCTGTGCCCATACTCCCGCAAGAACACATGGATACACACCATCTCCCGGGAGCTGGAACCCCGGGACCCCACCCATCTGGTCTCCAAGGGTCTCCTTGCCATGCAGACCAACTTCTTCAAGTACCCGGAAGCCGAAGAGTTCAAGTCGGACTGGGACGGCGGCAAAGAGGCCAACTACCACAAAGCGCCCTGGTGGATGCGAAGCGACGACTTCTTTGAAATCGAACGGACCTGGCAATACCACGGCATGGAGTAAGAGAGCATCGACCGAAGGCAGGCCCCTTGCCATAGGGGCTGCTTTCGGCAGGCAACCAAACGACGCACCAAAATCCTGAAAGGAAAAAAACGATGTTTCCCGGATCAACGATACTCAACTACCTCTTCTGGATGGTCATGGGGGCCATGCAGGTGATCATCATCTTAAGCGCAAACACCTGGTTGAAAGAGAGCGGAAGACAGGTTCCCTGGTGGCAGACCCTGCTCATGTACGGCTGCTTTCTCTCTTTCTGCGCCGTGGTTGCCGGCGGCTTCACCCTGGCCGGAGAATACGAACGCAGGGCCGGATTTTATTTCATCGGCTTTCTGGGGCTCCCCCACATCATCGCAGGCACGGTGATGCTCAAGCTCTTTGTTTTCAAGAAAAAGGCATAAGGAACACCTGTTCATGCAAAAACAGCACATGGAACGTGCAGCCGCCATCCTCTCCCTCCTGGTCCTTATCCTGGCCTGGGCCGGGGGGAGGGCCAGGCTCCAGGAGTCTGCCACGGCGCACATCCGGAACATCTCAAACACACTCACAAACATCTCGCTGGTAAGCGACCAGCTGTATCGGGCTGAACAGCGCAACGCGCCGGAGGCCCCCTTGCATATCGCCCTGGCAAGCCGCCCAAGCTACGGTGGCCCCCTGAAGGTGGCCCTGGCAGCCGATGAGAAAGGAACCATCCGACATGTAGCCATCCTCAACAGCACCGACACCGCCACCTACCTGGCCAGGGTGGTGGATAGCGGGCTCCTTGATCCCTTTCCGGGCAGCACGCTGGACACGCTCCCCGACGTCGACGCTGTCTCCGGGGCCACCATCTCCTCCACGGCGATCCTGGAAGGGCTCAGGGAGGCAGCAGCCCGCATTACCGCCGCCCGCACGGGTAAGCCCATGCCCGCCCAAGGCGCTACCGGCCCGGTGAACCCAAAAGAGCTCATAAAAAGCATGGTGATCGTGCTGCTCTTCGGCTGCGCCCTCTTCGTGGCCGGACACCGCTTCCCCTGGTCCAAAAAAAAGGGCCGGGCCGCCTTGTTGACGGTCTCGACCCTGCTCTTGGGCGTCCTCTACAGCACCCAGTTTTCCCTTGCCACCGTGCACCTGCTCATCTCCGGCGGCTGGACACAGGGCCTTGCGTCCTACGCCGCCCTGGTCTGCCTGGCCTTAGCGGTTGCGGTCTTTCTCCTCACCCGCAAAAACCTTTACTGCGCCATCCTCTGTCCCTTTGGCGCGGTTCAGGAAGGGCTGGGACGCATGACGGGCTGCTCACCACCCAGGCGGACCCCATGGATGACCTGGTCGGCACGACTTGTGGCCCTTGCAGCCCTTTGCGCCGCCCTTTTTTTCCGGAACCCTTCCCAGGCGAACTTCGAGCCCTTTGGCATGGCCTTTAACTTCACCGGTTCCGATGCCCTCTTTGCCATGACCCTGGCCGTGGTCATCGGCTCCCTCATGGTCAAGCGGCCCTGGTGCCGACTCTTTTGCCCGGTCACTGCTCTGTTTGACTATATCGGGTTTGTCCGCAGCCAATGGCGCCGTCGCGCCGGACAGGATGTACGCCCCAAGGAGGCCCCATGACTTTTCGACGCATTGCAACGGCAATCCTCTTTCTGGCCTTTCTGGCCGCAAGCCTTCTGGAACTGGTTCCCAAATGGGAAGAGGCCGCAGGGAAAAAGACGGGCTTCGTGCTCTATGTCCGAAGCACCGACACACAGGCCAAACCGGAAACCAACAAAAAACAGATCAGCCTTGAAAGCATTCTCAAGGCCAATGAAGGGAACAAGGACGGATAGCCGGATCCGTCACGCCCCGTCACAGGAGACGACCCATGACCATCGTCAAACTCATCACCTCCGCCCTGATCCTCATGGCCGGTGTTGCTAAACTACTGGGCGCCAAGCCCCTGACCGATCAGTTCAAAGAGTTCGGCCTGCCCAAGCATGCCATGCCCCTCATCGGCGGCCTGGAGGTGTGCATCGCCATGGGCCTTCAGATAGAGGCCCTCACCCTGGCGGCATCGGCTCTTCTGGTCGTGACCATGATCGGTGCCGTGGGCGCCCACGTCAAAGCCCGGCATAAGCCGACTCAGAGCGCCCCTGCCCTGGTGGTGCTCATCCTGGGCGCCGTGATCATGGCCGGGACCTTGTAACCATAAGGACAGCTCCCCTTTTACAGGGGTCTTCCTTCAGTGTTACCGCATTTAGATTTTTGCCTCCGGCGGCCCTGCCGGAGGCAACTGATTTTTTAAATGCGTTAACCCTGGGTCTTTCCCGGACAGCCCTTGACATGGCACACAAAGGGCCGTAAAGCTTGATCTCGCGTCACGGCTCTGCCCATGGCGACACGTTGGTCTTATCCGCTGACGCGGGTCCGCATCAGATCCAGACAAAGGAGCCCCCGTGCCCAAGCTCACCTCACCCAGCCTCAAAGGCTATCTGTTTATCTTTGGAGCCGCCCTCCTCTGGGGACTCCTGGGCCCGGTCTCCCGGTACCTTTTTGCCGCCGGGGTCTCTCCCATTGAGGCGGGCTTTTTCCGAGCCCTTCTGACCTGGATCATGTTCGGTACCCATGCCGCCGCCAAACGACAGATGGCGGCAAAGAAAAAAGACCTGCCCGTCCTCTTTGCCTTCGGCTTCGTGGGCATCTCCCTTTTCTACGCCGCCAACATGATGGCCATCGACAAGGGCGGGGCAGCCCTGGCCTCGGTGCTGCTCTACACCGCTCCCTTCTGGGTCGCTCTCTTCTCCTTTTTTCTCTTCGGGGAACGCATGACCCTGATCAAGAGCATCGCCATGGCCCTTGCCGTGGCAGGGGTCTGGGGCATCTGCCTCGACGGCGGCCCCATGGCCGGTGAGTCCATTGCCACGGCCGTGCTCTGGGGGCTCACCGCAGGGATCTGCTACTCCCTCTACTACATCATCGGCAAGATGTTTTCGGGCACCTACGCCCCGTATACCCTCTTCTTCTGGATCCTTCCCACGGGTATCCTGGGCCTTCTTCCCTTTGTGGAGTTCACCCCCAAAACGCCCGTCATCTGGTTCCAGCTCCTGCTCCTGGCCTTCTTCTCTTACAGCGCCAACAGCTTCTACTACCTGGGGCTGCGCACCCTGGCCCCCACCCGAGCCGTCCTCACCGCCACCCTGGAACCCGTGGTGGCCACCTTCTTTGCCTGGCTTCTCTGGAACGAGACCCTGGGGGTCCTGGGATACGGGGGCAGCGTCCTCATCCTCACCGGGGTGCTCCTCACCATCCTGGCGCCGGAGCGGTAAACGCGTGGAGGATCAAACGGGACGAGAAAGCTGAATGGTTTCAACAGATCATGCTCTATCCTCAATGACATCGTGCTGTGAGGCCCTCAGCCCGTAGGGTGAACTCTCTGGACCATGCCCGGGGAACCAAAACTCTTGGCGTTATGGGGTATCAGAGAAGGATGGAAGGCCGCCATCTTGGTGCACGGAGTGCTCCCTGCAGGTCTCGGAGTTTCGTCTGTTTCCAGATAAGTTGGCCAATACTCAGAGGCGGACTGCCTACCCGAAAAATTCAAGGGTCTGCGGAAAACTCTCTTTATGAGGCGCCGTCGCTTTCCCCAGCCAGGCAATGGTCTCTCCCAGGTTCTTCATGTTGGCCAGCCCTTCGGCGTCTTCCAGCACGTCGCCCTTGTTCAAGCCCTGGCCAAGGTTCCAGTAGGTGGAACCGGGCACGATCATCTGGGACATCATGAACATGTGGTTGATGGTATCAAAGACGTGGGTGGCGCCACCCCGTCGTACGGCCACCACCGCAGCTCCGATCTTTCCCCGGAAGGCCCTGTCGTTGGCCAGGGCCACCATGCCGGAGCGATCAAGGAGGGCCTTGAGCTCAGCCGTCACATCGGTGAAATAGGTGGGAGAGCCCAGGATAATGGCATCGGCCCGGACCATTTTGGCCATGATCTCGTTGAAGCTATCCTTTTTCAGGATGCAGAGGCCGTCCTTCTTCTCAAAACAGGAACCGCAGGCGGTGCACCCCCGCATGGGTTTCCCGCCGATACGGACCATCTCGGTCTCCCAACCCGCGGCTTTAAGTGGCTCTATTGCATGATTTAAAAGCGTTTCCGTGTTTCCACCCTTTCTGGGGCTTCCGTTGACTGCAATGGCATACATAGCTGTCTCTCCTTGTGGATTCATGGATGGGACGACCGAAGCCCCCTCCTCAATGGTTTCACGTTATCAAGGGATACATCCCTTGACCGTTCCTGACAGGTGCACTATCCATAAGGGAAACAGTTTTCGCAAGTACGGTATTTGTTGTGCTATACTTACAAAAAAGATACCTTTGGAGACCGACCATGCCCGAACCCTGCAGGATCAAAGAGCTTAAGGGAAAATCATACCGATGCTACTTCGAGTTGACACTTTCTGTCATCGGAGGCAAGTGGAAGCCCATTATTCTCAATCACCTGGCCCTGGAGCAGATCATGCGCTTCGGGGAGCTGACCCGCAGCATCCCGGAGATCACCCAGCGCATGCTGACCAAGCAGCTCCGTGAACTTGAGGCCGACGGCCTCGTGCATCGCGAAGTCTACCGGGAGGTTCCCCCCAGAGTCGAGTACTCGCTGACCGCCCTGGGATACACCATCATCCCCATCCTCCAGCACATGCGGCAGTGGGGCGTGGACTACGAGAAGCACCTGGGTGGCGAAGGCCTGTTTGAAGATGAAGGGTTTGAATGCGCCAAGCCCCCGGAGTTGCTCGCCCTGTAGGAATCCGATAAGCCGTTACAGGGGCCGTTCAGCGTATCAGGCCGGTCCCTGCTCCGGTGACCCGAGGCTTCCCACGGCATGGGCTGCAAGGCCAGCCCCGGCCTCGGCAAAGACATTCAATGCCACATCAGCCCCGGCCTCCTTCAACCTCTCCACCTCGTCGTCATAGCGGGCCACGGCCGCCAGAGCACCTGTGTATCCGAACTGCTTGAATCTCTGAATGGCGGAAAGGGTGGATTCGAAATTATTCAAGGCCAGCACCACAAGCCTCACCCGCCCGTCCGGAGTGGGAAGGCGCCGCCAGAAATCGAGATCGGTTACATCGGCCTGGACGATACTCCGCCCCTGCATTTCATGGCCTGCAACGGTCTCCTTGTCGTAATCGATCCCCAGAACGACCTCGCCGTACTTCCCCCGAAACCAGTCGTAGGCCCCCACCCCGGTCCGTCCCATACCGATAACGACAATGTCCGCCGATTTCCGCTCATACGGGGTTTCCTCGGGATGACGCTCGCAGGTCTCACACCGCTTCAACATGTCGGCCAGACGGTCAAACAGCCGGTCCGAGTAAGTATTCAAAGGCGATGCCAGGATAAAGGAGACGGACAGGGCAATGGCCATCACCACCAGCCACCGGGGATCCAGCTTGCCCACGGATGCGGCAAGGGAGCAGACGATGAGGCCAAACTCACTGTAATTGGAAAGGTTTGCCATGGTCATGAAGGAGGTCCTGGCCTTTAGGCGAAACCGGGTGAAGACCAGAAAATAGAGGGCCATCTTAAGGGGAAGCAGGGCCACCAGGATGCCGACGGCGGCAAACCCCGCAGCCCCCGGAATGCCTCTCAGCCCGATATCAAGGAAAAAACCCACAAGCAACACGTCCTTGATGCTCATCAAGGCGTTTGCCATCTCCTTGGCCCGGGGGTGCGGCGCCATGAGCATGCCCAGGATCAGAGCCCCTAAATCCGGTTTCAACCGAACCAGGTCAAAGGTATGTGCCCCTGCGATGAGGGCGGCAAACAGGCCGAAAAGCACCATCAGCTCCCCGTGGCCGATGCGGTCCATCACCAGGAGAAAGGCCTTTCTCACCACGGGAAGAAGCGCAATGACCCCAATGGCCATCACAGAGGGCACCTTACCGGTTGCCGCCGTCAGGTAGATGACCGCCAGGATATCCTGAATCACGAGCACGCCGATGGCCGTGCGGCCGTTGAGGGAGTCCATGCGCCCCTGCTCATCAAGGATCTTGACGGCAAAGACGGTGCTGGAAAAGCTCAGGGCAAAGGCCAGGAGCAGCGCGGTCTGCATGTCGATTGCAAGAAAAAAACGCAGCCCGGAGTACCCCAGGCAGAACAGGGCCCCTCCCATGGTCGCCACGGTGAGGGCCATGTGCAGAGACGCACCGGCCCACACCTCCGGCTTTGCAAGGTTCCTGAGCCTCAGTTTCAGGCCGATGGTAAACAGAAGCAGGGTCACGCCCACATCCGAGGCGGCCTCAAGCATGGGGGTGGAGGTATACCCTACACCGCTGAGGCACAGCCCGGCCATTAAAAAACCCACCAGGGGAGGCAGCCCCAGGCGATACATCAGATAGCCCAACGCAAAGGCCACGGTAAGGACAACAGGGTCCATGGAGTTCAATCCTTATCTTACAGTCACTGGGAGAAATAGGATTCAATCAGGTCGAACCAGACATCTCGCTCGGTCTCATCGGCATAAAGAAAAAAAGAGCCCACGGATCGCTGCACTTCCATGAGGTCCGTGAGAAAATCATAAACGGCATTGGCTGCCTGCTGCTCGGCCACAAGGGCAAGGTTCTGGGCGTCGAGCAGATCGATGATGGACAGCACGCCCCGGACATAGGAGTCCGTCACCAGCTGCAGGTTGTTGGCCGCGGATGCGGCCGCGTCCCTGGAAAGGCGTATCCCCGGATAGGAAGCCCGGACGCGGTTCATGGCCACAACAGCCCTCTGGCTGATGCGTGCAGCCGCAGCCTCGCGCTCCCTGCCGAGCCGCTGGATCTCTTCCCTTGCCTGCCTCAATTCGGCCGATCTTTCGCCTCCGCTGAACAGGGGCAGGGATGCTGTGACCCCCACGGTCCAGTTGGTATCATCCGGGACTTCGGGGGTGGTGGGGGGGAACTCAGTGCCGTCACCGCTTTTGTCAAAAACCTCGGTGACGTTGCCGACAAGTTCAAAGGTGGGGAGCCAGAACTCTCTCTTGGCCGCAGTCAGCACCCGCATGCGTGCGGCAATCTGGGCATCGATGGCCCTGAGTTCCGGGGCCTTGACCCGACTCTCCTCCTGAAAAAAATCACTCAGGACACGAACCTTCCGGGGGGTCTCGAGATAAGGAAAAATACGGGGTTCGCCCACCACGGAGACCGGGTCCCTGATCCCCGCCTCTGCAGGGGCAAAGCCCTCGGTCAAAGGCCGGTCCATGATGCGGTTCATCTCACTCCTGGCGTCAAGAAGCGAGGATTCCGCATTCAAGGCGTCCTGGAGACGGTTGGCCAGCTCACTCTCCCAGCGGTACACCTCTTCAGGGCCTGCCGCTCCCACGGAAACACGGACCTTGGCCCGCTCCAGGTTGGCACGGGTCAGCTTGAGGTTATCGGTCTGTATGTTGAGGACCGCCTCGGCCCTGAGCACATTGAGGTAGGCTACGGCAGCGCTGTTGATGATGTCAAGCCTAAGGGTCTCCCGATCTTCCTCAAGGGCTTTCTGGGTTTGTTTCGACACCGTATAGGCCGACCAGGCCTTGTCCGAATAAATGACCTGGCTGCCGGTTATGGAACCGGACCATGTCTTTTCCGGGCTCTGGCCCTGGGCCGCCTTTGCCCTGTCGTCGTCAATGATTCTGGCCTCTGATCCGAGCCCCAGTTGCGGCAACAGGTCGGCCCGTGATTTCTTAACATCCTCCATGCCTGAGGCCACGGCCCTGTCCAGTGCTTTCAAATCGAGGTTGGCACGCACCGATTCGGTGACGGCCCCCTCAAGGGTCAGACGCCTTCCCACGCCCTCGACGGTGTTGTTGAGAAGCTCCGCGCCGGTGATGATGTCCCACTTCGGGTAGACTTCAATGGCCTTTGCCGTGGCCCAGTTGATGGTCAGGCTCTGCCCACGGCTGAAGAAGACAGGGAGATCCCCGGCGTTTTTCCCGCGAAGCACCTCCATGACATTAACGGCAACGCTTCGGGAGAGGTGCTGAATATTCGATTTGGGGGTCATGGTCGCCAGGATCCCGGTCTCCACATCGGCCATGCCCCAGAAGGAAAAGCTGGGCAGCATCCTGTCGATGAACCCCGCCACCAGTTTTTCAAACTCGTCCGGGGGCATGCGAAGCAGGGAGGTCACAAACACCGCTTCGGTTGAAGGGGTGAGCTTTTCCAAGGTTTTCTCGGCGCTGACGTCATAAGCGATAAGCTTGATTCCAAGGCCGTGCTCCTCCTCATAGGCCGTTATATGCTTTGTGATGTCCTGAAGCGCATTGATTTCAAACTGATCGGCAATAACCGTGAGGGTTTTGAACGGTGCGATGTCCGTAAAGGTCTTCATCTCCTTGGAGATACTCTTCTGCACGTTGATGTAGTTGAGGTTTCGCACACCGCTGGTCCCATCCTTGAAGGGAAGATCCTGGAGCCTGTCATCCACAATGAAAGGAGCGATAACAGGTTTTTTCAGGTTCCTGCGGCGACAGGCTTCGTTACTGGCCACAACCCCCAGGGCCACGACCAGATCCACGTCCGGCGCCTCAAGGAGGGTATCCAGGGCGGAGATAACCGCCCCGGCGTTCCACCCCCCGTCCAGGATTCGGTTTGACGGAAAGCGGATATCGAACTCCCCTTCAGCCAGGGTGATGATTTCCTCCTTGAACACCTCGAGAGAATCGGGATACCTGGCCCAGGGCCCGTCGGTCACGATCCCAATGCGGGCAACGGGAAGCCCCGTGAGGGCCACTGCCGAGGAAGCCAGGGTGAGCAGCGTGACCAGCATGATGACGAAACAGGTGGATGTACGTGTCATGGTTGAACTCCCGGCATATAGGGTTCATCCCTGGGAAGGGATCTTGTAGAGAATGACGTAAAGAACCGGAACAACAATGAGGGTCAGAAGCGTGGCAAAGCTGAGGCCGGCCATGATGGTCACGGCCATGGCCCTGAAGAAGACATCTGGCAACAGCGGAATCATGCCAAGAACCGTGGTGATGGCAGCCATGCACACCGGCCTCATCCTGCTCACCGCCGAGTCCACCACCGCCATGTAAGGGGCCTTGCCCCCGCCCAGCTCGATGTTGATCTGATCAATGAGAACAATGGCACTCTTGATCATCATGCCCGTAAGGCTCAAAAATCCCAGCAGGGCCATAAAATCAAAGGGCAGGTCAAATATAAGGAGCCCCATGGAGACCCCGATAATCGCAAGGGGTACGGTGAGCCAGATGATCAGGGGCTGTCTCAGGCAGTTGAAAAGCATAATCACGATGAGCACCATCAGCATGAAGGTGACGGGCATGGAACCGGCCAGTTTCTCCCTTGCCTTGGCAGAGTCTTCGAATTCACCGCCCCACTCCATGGAGAACCCCGGAGGGATCTCAATGGCCTCGATCTTGGTCTTGACGTCCCCTAAGATGGAGCTTGCAAGGATCCCGGGCTTGTTCTCGCATTTGGTGGTGATGGTCATCTTCCGGTCCCGACGATAGATCATGGAGTCTTCCCAGTCCGTCGTAAAATCGGACACCACCTGATACACGGGAACGGTTTTCCGCGTGGCCGGGCTCCACACCTGAAGGCTCCGGATATTTTCCACGTCCAGGCGCTCCTCTTCGGGCTGCCGCGCGATGATGGAGATCAGCTCATCACCCTCCCGGTAAATGCCCATGGTGGTCCCGGTGACGTTCATCTCCAGGGCCCGGGCCAGATCGGACCGCGAAATACCCGCCAGCCGGGCACGGGTGTCGTCGAACTGGGGCCGGATGGTCTTCACCCGCTGCCGCCAGTCGTCCCTCACTGCATAGGTATCCGGATGGGCCAGCAGGATATCTTTGGCCTGATTTGAAAGCTGCCGTAAAATAACGGGATCCGGCCCGCTGAACCGCACCTCCACGGCACCGCTGGACGGGCCGAGCTTGAACTTCTCCAAAATGGGCTGGGCTTCCGGAAACTCATCGCTTAAATAGACCAGGTACTCTTTGATAAGGTCCCCGATTACCTTGTAGTCATTAACGGAAACGAGTATCAGGCCAAAGCCTTTGTCCCTGGAGGTCTCCGGGTTAAAGGTGAGCATGAACCGGGGAGCCCCCTCGCCGATATACGATGCCGTGGAGACCACCCGCTCGTCCTCCAGAAGACGCTTTTCGATCTTGGCGATGTCTGCCGTGGTCTGCCGAATATCGGTCCCTGCCGGGAGCCAGTAGTTGATCATGAACTGCGGCCGCGTGGATTCCGGGAAAAAACTGTTTTTTAACATGCCGAACCCGGTGATGGCCAGAAACAGCAAGCCGGTCATAACCACCATGGTGACCCATCGCCATCTGATGCATAACGTGAGAAAGGCTTTGTAACCCACAAAAATGATGCCCTGATACGGTTCCTTTCCCGTATTTTCTTCCCCGTCCTTGACCTTGCTCTTGAGAAACATGGTACAGAAAAGCGGGGTAATGGTGATGCCGATGACCCAGCTGCTCATAAGGGAGATGAGCATCACCTGAAACAGGGAGCGACAGTACTCCCCGGTGGAGTCCTGGGAGACACCGATGGCCGCAAAGGCCAGCACCGCAATGACCGTGGCACCGAACAGGGGCCAGAGGTTCTGGTCCACCACCTCCTTTGCCGCTTTGATGCGATTCATACCCGACTCAATGCGTATGAGCATCCCCTCGGTGATGACAATGGCATTGTCCACCAGCATGCCCAGGGCGATGACAAGGGCCCCCAGGGAGATCCTCTCCAGATTGATGGCCAGTACTTTCATGATCACCAGGGTAGCAAGAACCGTCAGGGCCAGGACCACACCGATGAGAAGACCGCTCCGAAGCCCCATAAAGAGCAGAAGCACCACCACCACAATAAGGACCGCCTGGATAAAGTTGCTCACAAACCCGTTCACCGCCTTGGAGACATCATCGGACTGGAAGTTGACGACACCCATCTCCATGCCCACCGGCCTCTGGTCTTCAAGCTCCGCAAGTCGTGCCTTAACCGCCTCTCCCATGTTGACCACGTTGCCCCCCGGTACCACGGAAATACCGATGGAGATGGCCGGGGCTCCGTTGAAATGGAGTACCCTGGACGGCGGCGTGACGTACCCTCGCTTCACGTCGGCAACATCCTTGAGATAAATGACCCGATCCGATTCGGGATCCCTCACCTGGAGGTTGGCGATATCCTCAACCGAGTCAAAGCTGCCCGTGGGGTTGATCCGGATATACTCGGGTCCCACCTTCACCGAACCCGACTCCACCACAAGGTTCTGATCCTTCAAGGCGGAATAGATGCTGTCCAGCCCGATGCCAAGGCGGGCGATGCGCGCGCGGGAAATCTCCACAAAGACCGCCTCGTCTTGTAGCCCCCAGAGGGTAATCTTGGCCACACCCGGCACCAGTAGGAGCTCTTTTCTCAGAAACTTCATGTACTCCTTGAGCTCTTCATAGGAGTATCCCTCGCCGGTAACCGCAAGGAGAACACCGTAGACGTCGCCAAAGCTGTCGTTAACAATGGAGGGATGGGTCCCCGGAGGCAACTGGGACTGAATATCCCCCACTTTGCGCCGCAGCTCGTCCCAGACCTGGGGAAGGGTATGTTTGTCGTACTGATCCTTGATGGTCACCGTCACGATGGACCCTCCGGCCCGGGAGGTGGACTCCACATAATCAAGCTGGGGCATCTGCTGGATGGCCGTCTCAATACGATCCGTGACCTCGTCGGCTACCTCCATGGGGGTGGCCCCGGGGTACGGGGTGAGGACAACGGCATTTTTTACTGTAAACTCTGGATCTTCAAGGCGCCCCAACCCGGAATAGGCAAGGATACCTCCCACAACAATACAAAAACAGATCACCAGTGTGACGGTCTTTTTTTCGATGGAGAGTTCTGCGATGTTCATAAATACCAGCCTCCTGTCCCGGATATTTCATGAGAAAACGATCACATCAAAGCAATCAGGCTGTGATTGGCGCGTCAGTATGAAAAGCCTCGTTATTCAAGAAATTCAGAATGTAACCCTCAGTTCTCGACTCGATTTTCTCACCCTCCGGGCGAGCCGGGTTAGTTGGCCTTCATTTCCCTGATTTTCATTCCGGACTGAAGGTAATTGACACCGGCGGAGACAATCGTTTCACCGGCTTCAAGCCCTTCAAGGACAATAATGCTGCTCCCCGACACGCTGCCGACCTTCACTTCACGCATCTCCACAGTCATGTTGCCCGAAGCGACAACCCAAACGAATTCGCGACCGGCTTCATCTGCGAAGACGGAATTGACAGGCACGAGAAAGCCTTGTTTCACCTTTATACCCTTCAGGCCTTCCACCGCCTCCTCGCTGCCGTTGTCCTCAGTTTCCTCTTCTGCGGACTGACTCTTTCCGACCACTTTGGCCGTCATGCCGGGAAGAATGTTGGCTCCCTTGGGTGCCGGCAAGGCAAGGACAACACGGTAGGTCTGGGTCTGATCATCCGCTTCGGTGGAAAATTCCTTGAGGGTGACGTCATGCTTGACACCGGCCATGGCGGAAAACTCCACTTCGGCAACAACGGCCCCCTTGGACTTGTTCCGCACCCTGGCCATGAGGGTTTCGGGCACATCCACCACAATCTCCAATTCCGAAACGTCCTGAAGGCTGACAATGGGATCCTTGGCGCGAACCTCCTGAAAATTCTCCACGTACCGCCGGGCAATGACCCCTGTAAAGGGGGCCCTTAAATAGGTATCCTTCAATGCGTTCTCTGCGTTGGTCACATCTGACTTGGCCACGTCGTACTCCCGCTTGGCCCTGTCAAAATCGGCCTTGGAGACCTGCTTTTTGATGTAGAGGTCCTTGTAACGGTTATACTGATGCATGGCCTCCAGCTCGTTGGCCTTGGCCGTGGCAAGGGCTGTCTTGAAATCCCTGGGAAGGATCCGCGCCACCACCGCACCTCTTTTCACGGGGTCACCTTCTTCAACGGGAAAAGCGGTCAACGGACCGGACACCTGAAACGCAAGGTCTGCCCGCCTGCTCGCCCTGACCCTACCCGGAAGCTCCCGGAGGTTCTCCTCAACAGCTGACGAGACGCGAAAGAGTTTTGCCGGGCGCACCACCTCCGGCTCGGGCTCTTCCTCGCCCCTCCTGCCGCAGGACAGCAACAAAACGGCCGCCAGAACCATGAGCCCCGTGCCCAGGGGCACCCTCCGAGCCAGGCCAGATACCAGGCCCCTGTCTCTTTTTTTTGATTCCATATTGTCCCCGTTTTAATGTTGATCAGTTACGAACAGCTATTCAAAACGAAACGATGGATCCACTACAGGTAAACGATGTGGTGTAAAAATCATCGTTTATCAAACGCCCCGGAAACAGGCCCTCTGCACCTGTACCACGCCACCCGCAGAGACCCTTTTCGGAGTGCAGGGACCCCGGTGGTGTGATATATAAAATACATATGGGATTTCAAACAGTTCCTGAAGTCGACGTGCAGGTTATCGCAGGCCGTTTAGGAGTCGGTGACGATCAGTACCTACGCGAATCGGTAAGCCACGAAACGCGCTCTGATTATCCCCGCAGCCCGATTCGCGGGCCCGACACCCCTCCCCGAATTGCGACGAACGTCATGGGGCGCCATGGTTGGTAGAGATTGATGACCCAATCATGAGATCATGCGATGAATATATCAACAACGTGTCTCAGTTACAAACATTTAAGGTATTTCAAGGCAATTACACCACCATCCCAGGTACAACTCCGCCTTGCCGTAAAACACCATACGTAACGGTTCAGCCCTTCGTTGCCCCCTGATTCGACCGACAGAAGGCGACCTGAATCGTAACAAACGAAACAGAGACAAGGAGACGTCATGACCGACACCCGCCCTTACGAGGTTTTGTCACCGGAAACGCTCTCCCGCTGGATGGATGAGGAGAAACCGTTTTGCCTGCTTCACACCCTCACCGAAGACCACTTTGCAAAGGTCCGCCTTCCCCGGGCTGCCCGGGCATCGGTGTTTGAGGTGAATTTCCTGGAGCAGGTTCGCGCCGTTACCGAAGACCCGGATGCCGTTATCGTCCTTTACGGCTCCAGCCACCGTTCCTTGGACGCGGATACAGCCGCCCGAAAACTTCACAGCGAAGGGTACAGAAACCTTCATGTCCTGTCCGGGGGAATCGAGGCGTGGAACGCCGCAGGATTTCCTTTGGAGGGGGAGGCGCCGGAGATGGCAGATGCTCCGCCGTCGCGTCTTTTCATTGCCGACGGGACCTATGGTGTGGACACGGGCGAAAGCTCGATCCGGTGGGTCGGCAGGAACCCGTCAAACCGTCATCACGGGGGAGTGAGGCTTTCTTCGGGCACTTTGAAGGCCGAAGGCGGGACCGTCACAGGAAGCTTTGAGATCGACATGGCCTCCATCGCCAACATCAATCTGGAAGGGGACGAACTGCAGGAGGTCCTTGAGGCCCACCTCAAGTCCGATGACTTCTTCTTCACGAGCCGCTTTCCCTCGGCCCGGTTTACCATTGAAAAGGCGACCCCTGTGCCGGATCCGTACTTGAGCGTCCCAAACTGCGACATCCAGGGAAAACTCGAGCTGAAAGGAATCACGGCCCCCCTCTCCTTTACGGCCACCGTCACACCGGAGGAAGGGGGCCGCCTGGCTGCCGAGGCCCATTTCGACCTGGACCGAACCCGGTGGCATGTTCTTTACGGCTCTTCACGATTTTTCGAGCACCTGGGCATGCACCTTGTCTTCGATCCCATCAGCTTCGAGATCCGTATCGTGGCACAAAAAAGCCAGACGTAAGTCGGGGAATGAAGTTGCAGTCGGAGACCTTGCAAGCGCTTCAGACAAACAACCGGATCTCCCCTGCGCATGATCCGTGATGATGCATCAGACACAGCCCGCACTCCGGATTGAACCGGTGAGCAATGCCGAGTTCGTCAAGCCAGCACTTGATTCTGTAAAGCACCCCGCATTCATACCGGTCGATGGCGCCTAGCCGTTTTACGCCCTTATAGGCAAAGCACTCCCCTTGAGGAAACGCCCATGTGAGGGTGTTTTCACCGGGGTAACCAAAACGGACCTGCATAAAGTCAGGGATCATTACCGTGGATGCTTCTTTAAAAAACGTTAAAAAGTCATCGCAGCGATCCAGCGGTCCATTGATGCCCAGGACCTGTTTGAGCCGGTTAATTTCAACGGATGAAAGGGACCTAATCGCCTCTTTGTTAAGCTTGTTTGTTGCCTCAATCCCAAATGTGTTGAGGCAATGAAAAAACCACATGCCGTCGTGGGTCATCCAGCACTTGTTGAGCAGCTCCACCGTCTCCTTCGTCGACATCTCGTCAAGGGATCTCACATGGCCTCCTTTGCCCCCGAAGCGAACCTATGGAAGATGATAACGGCCTGGGACTACACCCGGTGCGCCCAGGGTTCCGAAAAACGAAAAGTGATGTAAAAGCCCGGGTTCGCAACGCGAAATAGACTTACCAGGCCCCGGGAATCAGCCGGTACCTCACCCTGGTTGCGTACTCGGCATACCCATCCAGTTCTTCCTGAAGCATCCTGTCCTCCAGAAAGGTGCGGAGCACCGTTACCGCAATGGCAACGACACCGGGGATCAGCGCCAGCTTCGAACCGATGATAAAGGGGTCGGCCAGACAAACCAGCACCATGGCCACATACCCGGGATGCCGGACAACGCCATAGGGGCCTCGCGTAACCACTTTATGATCCCGATCCGTCTGGATACGGACCGTCCCTTCAAAGTGTTTATTGACCAGCATGGCCCAGTAAAACAGCAGAAAAAAGCCAAGGTACAATGCGATCCCGGCAACGCAACTGAGCCCTTCCATCTGGACGCCTCCGAACCGTCCGATCTCCAGCCCCGCCACCACGGGGATACAGACGATCAACAGCAGGAAGTAGGAAAGGAGGATGAGTTTGTCCCAGCCCTTGGTCCCTTCCCTGGCTTCCGCCCTCTGGTTGGCCAGCTCCGGTGCGAACCGCAACATCAAATACCCCCCGAAAACGGCTCCGACAATATGAATGCCGAAGGCCAACCAGGCCCTGGCAATATCCCATCGCCCGGCCACAAGAAAAAAAACAACACCCATGAGAATGTTCCATCGAACGGGTGCCAACAGATACTTTACGCCATCTTTGTTCAATTTTTGCGACAACAACCTTCTCCTTACTAAAAAAACAGCACACCAATCAAAAAAGGGGACTTCGCCCCAGCTGACAAGTCTGTGGCGCCTGATAGCCTGCCTCAACCGACTGATTCTACGTATTTAAATATGAGAATAAAATTACGATATTCACAGCCATATTTCAACAAAAAAACCGGGCTTACCACTGTGGGAGACGGCCCTTAAAGCGAGAGCCTTCCAAGGCCGAATCGGTGGGGTCGGAAAAACACGGAAAGAAAGGTAACGGGAGCGTTTGTCGCCTGAAAGACAAGGATACTTTTTTCCCTTGGCAAAAAGCAAAACAATCCCTATAGTTCAAAGCATTAAAATGCTGAGATGCTCACCGTACTGTCCCCATCCCACGAACACCTCAGCCCTCTGTTATCCAATAGCAACACGCCTTACTCGGATATTTCATGAATAAGCGACCATGCCAAAAATGATTTTAGATGTCATTACATATGGTTACTGAGAAGAGTGTATACATTTCTAAAATGCAAAATGTAATACTCCGATTTCTGATCGATTTTCTCATCCTTCGGACTTGATGCATGGGCGTCCTGCCCTACATCTCAGTCATGTTATAAAAATCGCGACACCACGTCGTACAGATGCAGACGCCCAGCCCTAAAAAGCCCAAATTAAATACTGTTACAGATAGTTACCATTCAAGACATACCTACATCGCACAGCTCATCAACACCATATCGTCGTCATAAAACGTTCATTACGTAACACCAACTCACAATCCTCAGGAGGCTCCATGAGTACCTACCCGACAATGGATAACCTGGTCAACGCCATGAACGGCAGCTCCTCAACCAACAACTGGGACATGGTCTGTTCCTACACCACGAAACAGCTCAACGACTTTCTCGCCACAGCCTACGCAAAAAAGAAACTCGTCACGGAGATGCACTTCGATGTCCAGGAGGACGATCCCCTGACAGGGGAGCCCTTTACGGTGAAATACGACCTCTTTCTCGGCAAACCCACCCTGAAATTCATCGCCGGCCGCTCAGACCAGGCCAACCTCACCATGCTTATCACCGGCGGAACGTACAGCATCTACCTGAAGGGCCAGGAGAAACCTTTCAGGACAGCCGATTTCCCCAAAAATACGTACACCGTGGACGCGTATGTCCCCCTGGCTGCGGTCACGGGGGATACCGGAAAGGTCTCATCCAAGGGAGACATCGTCACCTTCGACGACGACAAAACCAGCCAGAGCCACGTAATCCTCCACTTTGCCAATGAAAAGGGCACCCAGTTCAAGATCATGCCCGAGCCCGATCCATCCCTGAAGGCCATCATCAACCCGCAGTTCGTCGACGCCGTGGAGAGCTACTTTACCTACCATGTCACGGAGATCGACTACGCCCTGGCCCAGGTAAACAACGACAAAGCCTCCCAGGGCAGCGTGCTGCTCACACCGAAATCCTTTGTCTTTGCCTCGGAAGGAGACGGGGAAACCGGTATTCTGAGCCTTTACATCCAGGTGAAGGAGAGCGGCAACCCCCCGGGCAACCGCAACCCCTCCTTTCAACCGGGCACCAAAGAGATGCTCCCCATCCCGGAAAGTTTCACCGCCAGCCTCATCCTGGGCTACCAGCTCCTCACCACCAGCTACATCACCAAACAACTCCAGGATGAAGGCTATACGGTGGCCTATGAGTCGGTTCCCAAGGGCATTGCCTGCAATGTAAGCAAGGACCTGGAGGTCCTTGCCAAGGACGACTCGGGCCACTGGTTCTTCGGCAGCCACTACTACAAGGGGTTTGACATCAACTTCAAGGACCATCCCATCCGCATGCAGATCGCAGACGGCAGCGTCTCCCTGAACTGGCAGGCTTCGGCCGACACCTCCTGGTCCGAAAGCTCCTCCTTCGGGGAGTCGTCCTCCAACCACTGGGGCGGGGTCGACGTGACCCTCTCCTATGAACAGAACGGCGGCTCCATCAGCCTGGACACCACCACCGACGAAATCAGCATCGCCGCCATCTCCATCACCCCCAAAGACATCCACGTCGGGCTGAGCAACGACAGCTGCAGTTTCTGGAAACGCCTGGTGGGCTGCATGGAGTCCCACCCCTCGTTCTACGACAACCTGAGCGACCACCTTGAGATGCCCAAAAGCCTCTCCCTGGACCTCAAGGGATTGAACTTTCTCATGGAGACCAACCTGCTGGCCCCCGGCGAGACAATGATCAACTTTGATGCCTCGGCCGGTGTCAAAACCCCCAAGGACTTTCTGCTTGTGGGACAGGTCAACGCAAAATAGCCCTGCTCATCCCCGCAGATCAACAGAGGCGGGACGCGGCTTCAACCCAACGGGCCCGGCACATGCCGGGCCGCCAACATTGCCCGGATATTTCACGAGTCGGGTGCCCTCATGTGCAAGGCATCAGAGCTGTAGATGTGGTTTTCCACCTCAAGACTCTGATAACGCAGCAGATGAGTGCACCCGGCTCGCCCGAAGGATGAGAAAATCAAACAGCAAGCGCTGATTTACATGTTGCACGTTCAAAATAGCTGACATTTTTGCTGTAGGCCTTAAAACCATATGATTTCCCTTTGAGACAGCTGTTTTCTCATGAAATGTCCGGGCTAAGGAGAATTCCCATGCCCAAACCCATTGAAGTGTTGCTGTATGATCTGGCGTTCAACATGGCCAAAACCGTCTTCAAGCAAACCCCGCTCACGAGTCGCACGGTCTCGTTTACCAAAGGCGATGCTGTCTACCGCTACGGCAGCTACATCGCAGACCGGCCTCAGTTGTGGAACGAGGTGCTCAAGGTCTGGCAGCCCTTAAGCAAAGACAACAACCGCTGGACCGGCACCGACGGCAAAGGGGGTGGCAGCCAGGGCCTGTATACCTCCAACGACTTCCTGTTCGACAAGGACTTTACCTTTGCCGAGATGAAGCACTACATGACCCAGGCCCTCACGGATACGCCCCTGGATCCCCAGACCCCGGTGGAGTACATGCATTACGAGGCGGGTAAGGCCCCGGAAGCCAAGATGGAAACAGCAGGGAACCTCCGCAGCGTCTTTCTCTACACCTTCAACCAGACCCAGGACGGGCTGAACCTCCGATTCACGGCAGACCCCATGAGCTATCCCCAGCTGATCTACAAAAACATGCTCAAGGAAGGGGCGGACATTGTCAAGGGGCGCAGCCTGGAAGACCTCTACCTGGGCGAAGACTACAGCTTTACCCGGGCCGTGGGCAACGCCGCCTTCGAAACCTTTGACCTGCCGTGCATCCAGGTTTCCTCAGCACGGGAGATCGGCGGGTTCAATACGATTTTCCGGTGCGACCAGGGCCAGATGGTTCTGGACGTGGAGCCCCAGGGCCGGGCCTCGGGCTACCAGATCCTGGAAGGCGGCAACCCCGTGGTCCGCCAGGCCTACACCATGGACGACCTCACCTACAATGCACAGTTCGACCAGCCCGAGAGCAAAAAACTCGTGCCCCTGCCCGAGCAGCTGGAGGTCCTTTCCCCCCTTGAGAAGAAGGTCCGGGACATGTCCGAGAAAGTGGACTGGTCCTTTGAGCCCACCACCGTGGACAAGGCCGTTGCCGACTCGGTAAACCGCCAGTTGTCGGCCATGGACACGCCCTTTGACACCTCGGTTGCCGACCTGAACAAAACCATGCAGGACGGTGTCATGGACTCGGTGGCCTCGGCCCTTACCAAGACCGGCGTAAGCCTCATCGCCCCGGAACCGGGCTTTACGGACCTGGTTACCCGGATTCAGGTCTCGGGCGTGGCCACCCTCTTTCAGTCCCAGATGGTCAAGGAGCGCCTTGCAAAATTGACCGAAGAGGTCTCAGGCGGCCCGGGCTACCTTCAGACGGTCACCGACCAGGTGCTTCTGGAGAAAAAGCAACACCTTCTGTCCCAGGAGGCGGGAACCATCCAGGCCACCATCGCCGAAGCGGGCACGGCCCGGCAGGAGACGAGCGCCTCCATGGAGACCAAAAACCAGCAGCTCAAAGAGGTGGAGGAAAAGCTCAAGTCCAAACCCGACGACCCGGACCTGAAAAAGACCCAAGAGGAGCTGACCCAGGAGCTGGCTGACCTGACGGACAAGCTCAAGGCCGAAGACGATAAATATACCAAGGCCGAAGAGGCGCAGAAAGCCAACGAGGCCGCCCAGAAAGAGGCCGAGGAGAAAAGCAAGGAGGCGGCGGAGCGTCAGGCGGCCCTTAAAGACCACGTATTCGAGGGGAAATGACATGACCAATCCCACAACCGACACCACCCTGCTCTCCAATCCCCAGGAGGCTTTCCAGACCCTGGCGTCGGGGGGCAACCTCTTTATCATCAGCGTGCTGGACGAGGTGACCCTGGGCAAGGACACGGACATCGGAGACGACCTCACCGCCTACGACCATGTCTATCTCTACGGACAGGGGTGCCTCCTGAGCCAGTCCGTCAAGCTGAAAAACAGCCTCGTCTCCGTTCAGAGCCTCACCACCACCGGCCAGGGGCTCTTCGACCTCTCCGGCAAGTCCGGCACCAGCCCGGACACCCCGAACCAGAACCCCAATGAAAAAGGACAACCCGGAGGGCCGGGGGAGCCGGGAGGTACCTTTCGCCTCTATCTCCAGAGCGTGGCCGACAACCGGTTGAACTTCAAGGTGTCTGTTGCGGGCGGGGCCGGAGGCGACGGCCAGCAGGGAAAGATCAACACCGACGGGGGAGACGGGGGCAATGGCGGCAACGGCGGTACCGCTGAGGTCCTGGTGGGGCTGAGCTGCTGCGACCTGCTGGATCGGCTCCGAACCGTCGCCTCATTGACCAGCCTCACCGAGCGCCATGTGGCCCTGACCCCCATCATCGGTGCCTACAAAACCGACTCCCAGTGGGCTGCCCTGATTCCCCTGCTCGCAAAGGCGGCCCGGGCCAAGAGCCTGGACGACTCCACCCAGGCCCTTGAAGCCGTGGGCCAGCAGCTGGCCGCCATGGACGCCCAGTTCGACAACGCCCTGCACGGCAGCCTTATGGTCAACGGGGGGGCCTACGGCACCTACGGACAGGGCAAAACCCCGGGGTCCAACGGCACGTCAGGCAAACCGGGCAATAAAAGCCTCTTCACCTTTGGCCAGCTCTCCCAGCTCGACTGGGAAAAAGGCCACACCGCCCCGGGATTCTTCGTCCACCCCAGCCAGGTGAGCCGCCTCATGGACAAGGCCAGGCTCACCTACTGGACCATGGATCCGGTGTCCCGCCCTCAGTCCGTCACCGACACCATGATCCTCTTTCAGCAGATTGAGGAAAAGACCGCCCCCTTTGCCGACACCAGCCCGGAAAACAAAGCCCTGGTTGCCTATTACACGGCCCATGAGGCCGAATACGGGGCCCTGGGGTCGGTGCAGCAGCTCCAGAGCCTTCATGCCCAGGCGGTGAACGCCCTGTTGCAGATCAAGCAGGGGCAGGACCTCTTCGGGTTTGCCGCGGACCACGTGCCCCTGGTCTCCTTTGACAGCCTCTTCCAGACCCTGGACGGGCTCATGGACAACTTCGGCCACATCCAGACCGCCTACGACGGCTACTTTGCCAAGCTCAAAGAGAAAAAGGCGGAAATCTCATCCGTGGTTGCCACCCGGCAGAAAAACGAGGCCCTTGTCAGCAACGCCAAAAGCCAGATCCAGATGCTGAAAGTCCTTCTTATCAAGCAGGCGGAGGTCATCGACAGCTACCAGAGCATCCTGCCGACGCTTAAAAAGAAGGTAACGGACCTGCTGAAAGCTTTTGAAACAAAGGTCAAGGACCACTTTGACTTCAACTTCGACAGCTTCCTCCAGAACCTGAGCATGGTGGCCTTTGCCCCGGAGTCCAAGTTCATGGCCCTGACCCAGGGCGCCGAATTCCTGCACAACTCCCTGTCCAAGGTCACGGACAGCCGGGGCATTGCGGTGAACAAGGCCTACCTGGTGGACGAAATCCAGACGGTAACCTCCAGCGTCGCGGGGTTGCAGGAGGGCTACGACGCCCTGGACGACGGCACCCTGCAACCCGACGACCCGGGCGGGGCAAAGCTCATGGCCGAAGAGCAGCAGTTCCAGACATTTTTCAACGACTTCAAGGACCAGTTCCCCGATGACCTCAAAGAACTGAAAAAAGCCTTTGACGCCTATGTGCAAAAAGTCCAGGAAAGAAACAACCATATCCTCCAGTACAACGCCCAAGTCATCGTGGCCCTGAAAAACCACCAGCTCATCGACAGCCTCACCGCCGAAGACGCCACCTACACCGACAAGGTCCTCTCCACCATGGACCCTACCCTGCCCGACATGGTCAGCTTCATGTCCCGGACCTATTACACGGCCCGCCAGCAGATCATGGAGTTCATGGACCTGACGCAGCAAGCCTACAGGTTCTGGTCCCTCTCCGACGCCCAGATCATCAGCAGCACCTTTTCAGGCAACCTGCCCTCCCTGGACGCCTCCGCCCTGCTGGCAGCCAAAAGCGACCTGCTGACCAAGACCGACAAGGCCCTGGAGCATTTCGGCTCCAACGCCCAGCACTTCCCGGACAAACCCGGCCAGGAAGGGCTGGTGGTTACGGTGGGCCAAGGGGAACGCTCGGTGCTGCAATACCTGAACCTCATGACGGTCTCCCTTTACGCCCCCAGCCTCACCACGGGCAAGGCCGAAAGCGTCTTTGCGGGCATGTGCGATGTCCGCATCTCCCGGGTGCGGCTCTGGCTCGACGGCGTCAAGACAGATCAGGACACCTTGAGCATCCACATCACCCACACCGGTGGGGAAGAGATCTACGACCAGGCCGACAACCGTTTCACCTTCACCCACGAACCCGTCACCAAGCTGTTCATCTACAACCTCAAAACAAGACAGATCTTTGAAGACGCCAACTTCGGCGTGGAGCAAAGTGCAGACCAGGCAACGAACGAATACGCTGCCCTTGGCCCCTTTACCCAGTGGCAGTTCAAAATCGACCCCGCCCTGAACCCGGGCCTGGACCTCTCGGGGCTCAGCGCGGCCCGCATCGAGTTCCACGGCACCAACTACGCCTTTGCCTGAAGCGACCATCCTCACAAACACACATGGCCCCGGGACAGTCATCCCGGAGCCATGTGTGTTTCATTACAAAATAACAAAATTATTATTGCAGCGGTTGTGACAGATCCGGGGCAGGACAGCGCCTGTGTCATGCACCGGAAACAGACTCCAGTTCCGAAGCCAGAATCCCTTCGGCCCCCAAGGAGTGACAGTTATACCTGTCGAATCCCCGTTCCGTTTCCATGAGATTGCGTCCCAGGGAAACCTTCCAGATCTTTTCCATCTCAGGGTCCGTGGTCAGGTAAATGGTTTTTTCCCGGGGCAGGCACACCATGGAACACAGGGTGTTGCATCCCGGATCATCGCACACCGTCTGCCTCAGCAGGTCAAAGCCCCGGGACACGCCAAAGGCATGCTTATGCTCTGCCAGGTAGGCATGGGCCCTGCGGTAACGTTCCGCCCCGACACCCACCACCTCCGCAAGGGGCTTACGGGCCATGGTGTGATTGGAAAAATTGGCCATGACCAGAAAATCCCCGTCCATCTCGGTGATGACGTGTTCTCTGTTATCTGTCTCCGTAACCATGGCATGACCGTCCACATCGGCAAAAAGGTTGTGCACCGACGGTCCTGTGAACTGAACCCACCTTTTTGAGGGAATCAGGTGCCGGACCTCCGCCACCCGGGAGCAGGATCCCAAGGTATCGTATTGGTCGCCGATGTACGCGTCCCCCTCCCCCAGGCTCTCGATCCCCGTCACATAAGGTTCGACCTCCTGGCAGGAGCAGAAAAGGCCTTTCTCGTTCATGCCGCAGGTTTTGGCGAAGTAATCCCTGAACATGGGGTCGTTCTGGGTTTTCTCATAGAGAAAAGCCAGGTGAAACACGCTCATGCCCCCACGGGATTCGATGAGAAACTTCAAAGGGACGGCAAAATAGTCAAAATTCATGCCGTAAACCACCTGCTCGCCATACACGGCAAACCCCGTGCACGCACACGCCAGTGGCACCCCGCAGAAAACAAACAACACCGACAAAAGAGAGATTTTGAGTTTCATCTCCCTTTCATCGCATGTTTTCTCCCATTTCAAAAGGATGCAACGGCCATTCCTAATAATCGAGGGTCACAATGCGCCCCTTGGTAAAGGTAAAAAAGGTCTGCTTGTCGGCAACTCGGACCCCGTCGAGCAGGTCCTCTTTGCTCTTGCCCGCCGCCTTGAGGCACCCCGGGCAAGCCATGAGGACTGCGTTTTTGTCCATGAGGGTTTTCAGGGCAGCTTTTGAGGACGGAAAATGGGAAAAAGTAACCTCTTCTGCATCCTGCAGAACGGCCTCCACGCCCTTGATGTCGAAGTAGACAAGGACATCCTTGTCGTCTGCCATGATGCTGGCCATGTTCAAGGCCATCAGCAGCCTGTGGGGATCGTCCGCACCATGGCTGATGTGGAGAAAGACGCCGTCCCTGGGTGCTTCGGCACCGCCCTGGCATGCAACACCGAACCAGGCCAACCCGACAAACAGAAGTGTGGACAAAAACACGCTGAGCTTTTTCATGTGTTCCTCCTTTGTTTTTTGGAAGCTGGCAGTCTGAGCCGGATATTCCACGCATCCAGAACGCCCATATTCAGGGTCTGGTCGCTTTCTCATGAACTATCCGGGCTGAAAACAGATCGTCGTGTCCGAAGGGCAGGCAGCAACAAAGGAAACCGGTGTGCATGCCACAACGGTTCAAAAGAAAAACAGGGAATTGTGATGATTTCATAAAAAAGGCAAGCTTGGGGTTTACCCCGGGCCGATCACGACAGATCGGCATCGGTGAATCGTCGCGACAATTCTAATACCCCACGAAGCAAAAAGAAAGGACAATATCCCATAACACCTTGCGACATTTAAACAAAACCAGAAAAAAACGACACAAAAAAAACATGGCCGGAGGTGATCCCCCCGGCCATGCGTGCTTCTCACTTCCTATCTATCCGAGCTAACCCGGGTCAGGAAGATTCACCTCCTGCAGGTCCTCGCCCAGATGGATCCGCTCGGTGCTGCCGAGAACGCCCAGGGCAAGGGCCAGGATGGTCCAGGCATGGACCGCGTGATACCCGCCCCCAAAGTGCTCGCCCAGCTCATGAATCTGGGCGTGGCAATTGTGACAGCCCGTTACGCAATACGTGGCCTGTGTCTTTTTGATCTGAAGGTCCTTGATCTGGCCATAGGCAAGCCGCTGCTCCTTGTAGCCGGACTGCAGGAACCCCCCGCCCCCGCCGCAGCAGAAGTTGTTGGACTTATTGGGGTACATATCCACAAAGTTGTCTTCCCCCACGCACGATTTCACCACAAACCGCATGTCATCGGCAGCAGGGTCCCCAAAGGATTTCCGAACGATCTGGCAAGGGTCCTGAAGGGTAAATTTAATCTTGAGCTCATCGTTCCAGCTGGGATCCGGCTTGAGCTTTCCTTCCCGGATCCACCGGGCATACATGGTGTACATGGTCTCGACCTTGAAGTTGTGAGGAATCTTGAATTTGTCCAGTCCTACCAGGACTGCAAAAGTGATGTGCCCTCACTCTGTGTTCAAGAATGTCTTGCACCCCAGCTCCTCGCACTGCCGGGCGCTGCGCTCGGTGAGCTCTTTCCACCCGGCGTCGTCGGCCATGAACATGCAGTAGTTCTCGGCGGCCCAGCCGGAGCTGCCGTAGGTCCAGTCCACCCCGGCAAGGTTCAGGATTTTCCAAAGGGGCCCCATCTCCTCGGGCTCGATCATGGGCTCCCTGGAGTTCTGATTGATAAAATACTCAGCCCCTTTCTTGTCGATGGGGGCCTCAAGGTTCCGTTCTTCCCAGATGGGATACTCCTCCTTGATCTCGTCTAAGATGTCCTCCACCACAAAGGCGAAATCCTCCTGGGTGCACCCCATGGCGCTGTTGGTGGGCTTGCCCAGGGCCATGTCGCAGGAGCCCAGGATCCCCTTGGGCATCTCCTCACGGGGGCGAAGCCTCCGCGCGTTGAAGACGAGCTGGGGGATATTGATCTCCATGGGGCAGGCATGCACACACCGCATGCACATGGTGCAGAACCAGGGCCATCGGCTCTCTTTGATCTCTTCATCCATGCCGAGGGCGGCCATGCGCAGAAACTTCCTGGGATCCATGTCATCCAGCCCCGTGGCAGGGCAACCCGAAGAGCAGACCCCGCAGGTCAGGCAGGAGTTGAGATTGCCTCCCTTCGGGAGAAGCTTCATGACCATGTCCTTAAAGGGACTCTTGGACCCCCCTGTCAATTTAACAGGTTTCTCACTCATAAGTTCTATTCCTTTCTTGATGGCTTTTTCACAAGGGCGAAGGCCCGGCCCGCATCACAAGAGATGACGCGACACATGATCATGGCCGGTACCGGCGGACGGCATGCTCCCTGCTGGAATATCGACAACAAGATGACACGCACAGGTATCACCTGGAGTCAGGAATCGGTGAAAGGAGAGAAAATGAAGGCAGAGACGGACAGAGAATGAGGAAGGAGAAGACAGCCGATATACACCAAATGCCAAAGACACACGCCATACCCCCAACTCTACCAAACCAGCCATCCCCTGTAAATACGGAAGGTTTGCCAGCGACAAAATCCACGGAGATATCCGAATTGAGCTCTGAACGCCAAGGCCACAGTCTTTTTTCGCGACCACGGTTCTTCCCCCCAGACAAACACCGTTCAGCCCGCCATCTCCGCAACAGAAAGATACCCCGCGTACGCCCACATAAGCAAAAGCCCCTGTGGACGGGGCTTTCCGGCAAGGGTATACAGGAGAGAACGCCTTGCAGAACAAACCATGCGCCCCCCCGACGCATCCCGTTCACCGCATATCCCTGCCTGCAAAGGCCCTCTCATCGCAGAAAAAACCGGTGTTTCAACCAACAAAAACCAAGGCCCGAGCCATGTATCGTCTTTACTCAAAAATTCTGGTGCTCTCCGCCCCCACCATCTTCGGCCTGATCATCCAGGCCATGTACCAGGTCCTCAATGCGTATTTCGTGGGATTTCTGGGGGTATCCGAGCTGGCAACCGTGAACCTCACCTACCCCCTGACCTTTGTGCTCATCGCATTGGGCCAGAGCATCGGCATCGGCACAGCGGCCATCACCTCACGGAGCATCGGGCGAAATGACCTTGCCCACGCACATGCAGCCGCCAGCAGCGGCCTGATGCTGGGGATTCTGGCAGGGGGGACCTACCTTGGAGTGATGTTTTGGAAATTTGACCTTGTGGCCCGTGTCATGGGAACCGTCCCGGGGACCGAGGCCTGCTTTTACAGGTACGGCAGGCTTATCCTGGTGGCATTCCTCCTGGTGCTTGCCAACACCATCTTCGGCTTCATCGCGCGAAGCCAGGGGGGCACCCTGTTTTCCATGGTGACGTTGATCATTGCCTTTGCCCTCAACGCCCTCTTCGATCCGATTTTCATTTTTTGGATGGACCTGGGCATCCGCGGAGCAGCCTGTGCCACCTTGCTTGCCCAGATCCCCGCGGTGGGAGCATACATCTGGTATTTTTCGAGCAAAAAAAGCCGAATCCGGATTCGTCCAGCCCTCCGGGCCGTAAACCGCCGCATCTTCGCAACCATCCTGAGCATCGGTATCCCCACCTTCATGGCTTTTGTCATCAATGTCCTGGCAGTGGTCCTGGTCAACCGACAGGCCGCCGTTTTCGGAGCAGAGGCCGTGGCAGGGGTCGGCATCGCCCTGAGACTCTACACGGTATCCACTCTGCCCGTCATGGGCCTTGCCAACGGCGCCCAGTCATTGATCGGGGCCTGTGTGGTGGACACAGACCCCGCAAAAATCAAAGACCTTCTCTCCGCCCTGATCAAAATAGGTACGGGATACGGAACCTTTGCATCCCTTCTCTTTTTGATCTTTTCCAGGCCCATCGCGGCCCTCTTTTCAGCAGAGGCTGCCGTAACAACGATTCTGTCCGGCTCCCTTGCCCTCTACATGGGCTTTTTCGCCATGGTCCCGGTTCAACTCATCGCCATGATCTTCGAGCAGTCCAAGGGCAACGTCAGGCTTGCCATGTATGTCTCTTTCGCCCGCCAGGGCATCTACCTCATCCCGCTGCTGCTGGTCCTGCCCGGATGGCTCGGCATCAACGGGATCGCCGCCAGCCAGCTCTTCTCGGACCTCACGGCAGGCTTGTCCTGTGTGCTGCTCCTGCGGCGGCAGGTGTTCGCCGCCACGGATGCAACACCTACCGAGCCGGAAAGTTCACATAGATGGGGTTGGTGACCGCCTTCACCCGGCCGTAGAGCAGGCGCTGGAAAAGAAGGAGGTCGGGGGTTCCCATGAGTTCGGCGCGGTAGTAGGTTCTGCCCCTTGAAGCCGGGGTGTCGGTAAAGGTCACACGGGTTGCGCCCCCGCTGACAACCCAGGCCCTGTGGGGGATACCGTTTTTCAGAACGCCCACAAGGTAGGTGTCTTTTCCGGCCAAAAGCCCCAGCAGCGAGGGAAGGTCCACCTCCCCTGCCACGAGCTTCACCAGGTTCTCGGCCGTGAGTTCTTTGACCCTTGGCACGGCAAACCAGCCCGGCGGGGCCGGGTTGCGGATATCGATCTGAAAGGAGAGCTCCCGGCCCGGTGCCTGGACCAGATTGTCCCCCATGAGGGTTTCGAAGTGTCCGTCGCCGTCCCGGTCGGCCACCAGGTCCAGGCGCTCGGCGTCCGGGGCGTAGCTCAGGGAGACATGGCCGTTTTTCAGGCTGCGAAGGATGGCGTCTCCCGACTTCTCTTGGGCGTAAACCCAGGTGGTGGGGTTTCCGTGGCCGAAGAGGGCCGCCTCGATCTTTGCAAAGGGGTCCGAGGCGTACTCGGCAAGTTTGTGGGTGTCCGAGCCCCCCACACCGGTCATGCGGCGCCCTTTAAGGAGTTCGGCATCCCAGAACGGGTGGCTGGACCAGCCGTTGAGGTTGGGGATGCGGTACATGCTGTTCCAGATCTCGATGGTGTCCACGGCGTTGTCCACATCATACTCCCAGGGACAGCAGAAAATGGCCGAGGGGTGGTTGATGGAGAAAAGGGCTTCCCCGTCATGGGCCCCGTACACCGCGGCCACGGCATCCTCGTCGGTGTTGGCGTGCCAGAGGGGCGTGTAGTCAAAGGGCGCTGCGGCCCATGCATTGGCGTGGCCCTTACCGGTGGTCCACTCCACGCCGTAGAGGAGCACGGTCTCCTCGGAGGTGTAATCCGGGTCTTCCCAATGGGTGGGCATGACCGGGCCGGGGTCTTGGGGGTCAAACATGTTCGAATCGTGCTCGGTGAGGGCAAAAAAATCGAGTCCTTTGTTCTCAACGCTCTCCAGGACCGCGGCCACCGGGGCATTGCCGTCGCTGTGCAGGGAGTGGGCGTGCAGATCCCCTTTAAACCACTGCCCCGTGCCGTTGGTGCCCTCGTTTTGCCCTTCCAGCCAGCGGCTCATGAGGAGAAACAGATCGGTGTTGTCGATCAAGTCGCCGGAGAATCCCGGATCGAACCCGGAGAAGAGATCTGCAAAATAGGCGTCCGTGCCGTCCACCAGGCCATCAAGAAACAGCCCGGCATCGGTGCCCTTCACATAGCAGGGAACGGGTACGTTGCTGTGGGTGTCGGCGTGGAAAACCATGGTCGGCAGGTTGCCCGCACCGTTATCCCCCACCAGGACAAAGGCCCTCTCTTCCGCCCCCCAGAGGTAACCGCACTCATGGTCGGCGGTGACGATGAGCAGGGTTTCGTCCCAGTTGCTGTTCTCCTCCACCCAGGCCACCACCTCGGCCACGGCCTCGTTAAAGGCGGTCTGTTCTTCGATCATACGGCCCTTTTCATTGCTGTGGTTGGCCCAGTCCACGGCCCCGCCCTCCACCATGAGGAAAAAGCCGTCCGGGTCGTTGGACAAAGCCCGAAGCGCCCCCAGGGCCATATTCGAAAGGCTGGGAACCGAGGGGTTCCGGTTGCTTTGGTCCACCACCTGGGGATCACCGGAACGCCCCTGCTGAAGGGTGGTGGCGGCTCTTGCCAGACCAAACACCTTGCCGACAGAAATGGAACCCTGGGCCAGGGCTTCAAAATCAGATTTGTCATCCATAAAGGCCCAGGAACGCCCGTCCTTGGCCAGTGCCCCGTCTTCATCGGTAAGATCGGCGTAGACCGCCTCTCCCCCCACATACGTGTACTCCCAATCCTGGGACTTCAGGTTCCCGTTGTTGTCGTACATGGGGTGGCCCGCCCCCATGATCACATCCAGGTCGCTGCCGTAGATCATCTGGGCTGCGATCTCCTCGTAGTTGTTGCGGGAGATGTTGTGGGCCGCCATGCCCGCCGGTGTGGCGTGGCTCACCTCCACGGAGGTCACCACCCCGGTTGCCAACCCCTGGGTGGAGGCGGTCTCCACGATGTTTTTTACATCGATGAAAAGAGGGGATTTTCCCAGCATGCCGGGGTAGGTCTTGACCCCTGTGGCCATAGCCGTGGCAGCCGCCGCGGAATCCGTGGGGTTTAAAAGATGAGAGCCGAACAGCCGCCAGCCCAGGTCGGGCTCGTAGGTGCCCAGGGCACTGTAGGTGGTCATGGCGTACTTGGTCTCAAAGGACTCGTACACGGCCCGGTTGCCGTTGTAAAAATCCGTTGCCATGACGGTGCCCATGCCCTGACCATCGCTGATCATCAGGATAACATGTTTTGCAGCCGAGGCCGGTGGGACAAAAAGCCCGATCATGAAACACGCAATACACAAAAAACAGCCCTGCTTTCCAAGGATTTTCATGGTTCCTCCTGAAACATACGGGTTGTTGTTTGACAGCTGCCTTTCTTTACCTGCCCGGTGTTAAGGCTGGGTTACATGAAAGTCATATCTTCATTTGTGTTGTGTTTTTCCCATGGAATATCCGGGTTATTGCACCACCACGGAGAGGTCCGCGTATTGTCCCGAGGCGTCCATCACCGTCAGGGTGTGCCTGCCCGGAGTGGCAAAGGTGATACGGGCCGCTGCGCCCGGGCGGCTTCGGGAGACCCAGGTGTGATCGACCATCCAGTGCAGAGGGCCGCTGCCGCCTGTGGCACAGAGCTCCACGGTGAGGGGGCGTCCGGGTTTCAAGGGGTCTTTGAAAACGGCGCCGTCCCTGGCACCGTGGATGATGATGGGCGCGCTCAAAGGGGCTTCCCCCTCAAGGCAGGAAAGATCGGGATCGGGGCACCGGCTGCGGTCCCGGATCCACGGGGGCAGAAAGGCCAGGGCTCCTGCAGGCCACCTGGCAATGGTGCGGGTGGGAATGTGCCGGGTTTGGGGGTGTTCCGCCAGCCAGCGATCCAGGCAGGGCCCGTAGAGCCCCTTTCCTGTGTCCGGGTTCACGGAGACGATCAAGGGATTGGGGGCCATGAGCACCTCGTCCTGGCAGGGCCCGAAGGTCGGGGGAATGGTGTCGTTGAGGACCCAGGCCGTACGCTTGACATGGCAGTGGCCGGGCTCGGTGTCCGACGACAAAATGCCCAGGGGCCAGCAGACGGATTCCCGGGACACACTCTCGGGCATGGAAGCCCCCCCGGGGGCTGCCGAGGGAAGCCGGTCGGCCACCTGAAAAAGGACAGGAACAGCCGTAACAGCGCCATAGTGACCGGGAAGAGGCGTGCCGTCCGGCCGTCCCACCCAGACACCCAGGGTATGGGACTCGGTCATCCCCACGGCCCAGGCATCTCGGAATCCGTAGCTCGTCCCGGTTTTCCAGGCCAGCTTACGGCCTCGCCGCATACCAAACCGCCCCCTTCTGTTCCGCGTTCTCTCTGGTGTTTCCAAAACGTGACGGACAATCCAGGCCGCCCCTTCCGAGAGCACCTGGGTCTCCTGGCTGCCGGCAAGGGCGAGCCCCTCGGGGTAGATGGCCCTGCCCCCCCGGCCAAAGGCCGAGTACCCTGCCACCAGCTCTTCCAGGGTGGTACCCACCCCGCCCAATACCATGGAGAGGTTGGGCCCCCCGCCAGGGGGATAACGCAAATGGATGCCCGCCTGGCGCAGGAGGCTGTCGAAACGCGCCGGCCCCACACGATGGAGAAGCTCCACGGCGGGTACGTTCAGAGACCGAACCAGAGCCTCGGAGGCCGACACCGGCCCGGCAAAATGGCGGGTAAAGTTCAAAGGGGTGTACCCGCCGATGGACAGGGGGCTGTCCATGAGCAGGCTTTCCGAATGGATCAGGCCGTCGTCAAGGGCCATGGCGTACAGAAACGGCTTGAGGGTGGACCCCGGAGACCGAACAGCCCGCACCATGTCCACATGACCGAAGCGCTCATCGTCAAAAAAATCCATGGAGCCCTTGTACCCCCGTACCAGACCGGTCTCGTTTTCCACCACCAGGAAGGCCAGGGAGGTCCCGGAGGGCAGTTCGCCCTTCAAGTTGGCCGCAAGGTCTCTCAACCCGGCCTGAAGGCAGGGGTCGATGGGGGTTCGGATCACCCCCTGACCGGGGAAGGCGCGCCTCAGGCGACGGGCCAGCAACGGCGCCCGAAACGGAGGGTTCCATGGATGAACGGCCAGGGGCTCTTCCCGGGCTTCGTCCCCCTGCCAGGCTTCCCAGCGCCCGAACCCCACCAGACGCCCGACCACCTTGTTACGGGCCGCCACAGCCCGGTCCGGATGAAGATCGGGCCGGTAACGGGACGGAGCCTGGGGCAGCACCGCAAGCAGGGCTGCCTCGGCGTGGGTCAACTCTGCGGCGGGTTTACCCAGGTAGGTCAGGCACGCGGCCTGCACCCCTTCCACGGTGCCGCCAAAGGGGGCGTGGTTCAGGTACAAAGTAAGAATCTCTTCCTTGGTGAGGCGTCGCTCCAACTGAAGGGCGCGAAGCATCTGGCCGATCTTGCCGAAAACGGTTCGCCGGTGGGGATGGAGGATCCGGGCCACCTGCATGGTGAGTGTGGAGCCCCCCGAGACAATGCGCCCGTGCCGGAGGGCATCGGCAAGGGCCCGGCCCATGGCCAGGGGATTGACGCCGGGGTGGAGGTAAAACCAACGATCCTCGTAAGCCAGCAGGGCCTCAATATAAAGGGGAGAGACCTCGTCCGGGGTCACCGGGTACCGCCAGATCCCCCGGGCATCGGGAAACACCCGCAAGGGATTCCCTTCCCGGTCCACCACCGTCACGGCCATGCCCTCCCCGGGCGCCGGAATATCGGGCGGAAAGGCCAGGTCCAGGCAGACCACCAGCGCCACCGCGCAACCCAGCACAGCAAGCCCCCACTTTCCCTTGATGATCCCAAGCACACGTGACATGGGTTGCCCTTTCCTTATGGAATCTTCTCCATAAATTCCATGGGCGACGGGCCCTGCCCGCCGCCGCCATTGCCGTCAGCCTCCCTTGGCAGGGACCCAACCCGTTGGATTCGCCTTCATGGGTCCCCTGGGTCCCGGCCTTGTCTTCCCAAACCGATAATCAATGAACATTTCTCAACAGCCAGGCCATCCTTCTTTTCTATTTTTGTTTCGCATCGTTAGTAAACAACATCCAAATTCATAACGAATGGCATGGTTCCCTGTAGCATCACAGCCATTTCAAAATATAGTAATCCCCATTGTATTCCTTGAAAGGCTCTGCTATCCACACTCTTTCACAACCAACCACCCCATATAATCCTGATGACATGGGTCAGGAGTCTCTACCGGAAGGCCGTCCATCCGACTATGGGAGTGCAAGAAAAACCGCAGGTCCCCCTGTTGTCCTGGGTGATCTGTTTCCGTATTTCTGCGCCCTCGCGAGACCCCTTGTTCGGCATGTATTTCAGGAGCATGACAACCGCATAAGGAGTCTCTTACAATGGAATATGTCAAAGATATCCTGGCCGCTTTGAGCGTCATTCTCAACGGCCTCCCCCAGGGTCTGCTCGCCCTCTCCTTCGGCTTTGCCTCCATCCCCACGGCCCTGGCCTTTATCGTGGGTGCCGGAGGCTGCCTTCTCTTCGGCTGCGTGGCCCCCATTTCCTTCCAGGCCGAGACCATCACCCTTGCCGGGACCATGGGCAACAACATGCGGGAACGCCTCTCCATGATCTTCTTTGGTGCAGCAGCCATGGCCACCATCGGCGTGTTCGGCTTCCTGGAGAAAATCGTTACCTTTGTGGGACCTGCTATAACAAACGGCATGATGGCCGGCGTCGGCATCATGCTCGCCCGGGTGGCCTTCGGCATGGCCACCAAGAACAAAGCCGTAGGGTTCAGCTCCATTGCCTCAGGGTTTCTCACGTACATGATGACCAAGGACCTGGTCTACACCATCACCATCTCCGTGGTGCTCTCAAGCGTCGTGGCCCTGTCCCTGAAGCAGAAATCGGACATGAACGCCGTTGAAAAAGAGGGCTTTACCTTTCAAGTGCCCATGATGAACCTCTCCGTGGCCCGGGGTGCCCTGGCCATGGTCTGCCTCAACATCGGGGCCAACATCGCCTTCGGAAAGATCACCGGCAACATTGCAGGCGCCAGCGTCAACGTGGACCACCTGGCCATCTACAGCAGCCTTGCGGACATGGCGTCTTCCCTGTTCGGCGGCGGCCCGGTGGAGGCCATCATCTCGGCCACGGGCAGCGCCCCCCACCCCGTTTTTTCCGGGGTGCTCATGATGACCCTCATGGCTGTCATCCTTTTTGCCGGATTTCTTCCCAAGATCGGGAAATACGTGCCCAGTGAATCCATCGCCGGATTCCTCTTTGTGCTGGGAGCCATTGTCACCGTACCCATCAACGCCTCCGCAGCCCTTGGCGGCGGAAACGCCATCGTGGGCGGGGTGACCATGACGGTCACCGCCATCTCCGATCCTTTTCTGGGCATGATGGCGGGCCTCATTGTGAAGTGTATCTCACCGCTGGTGGGATTCTGATTTTTTGCATCTGCTCCGGCACGCCGGCTTATCCAGCGTGCTTCCCGTGCCGTTTATTTTTTTGTAACTATTCATTTGCCTCCGGCGGGTCGCTTTTTTGAAAAAAAGCTCCGCAAAAATGTCGGAATTGTTTCGGCGGAGCCTATGAATGATTACTTGAGACCTGTTTATCAAACTTTTTAAAAGTTTGGCCCCCGGCAGGGCCGCCGGAGGCTTTTTTGACCTGAATAGTTACATTTTTTTAAGCCTTTTTAAGGACATCCCATGAACACAACATACACCCTGGAAGTGGCCGGTGTAACCCGCGAGCTTCCCATCGTCCCCGTCAGCGAGACCCTCAACATCGCAAGCTTTGTGGTTTTGGGCGACACCGAGCTCATCTGCGCTGCAGCGCCCCTTCTAATGGAAAAACTCCCGGAGGTAGACGTCCTTGTCACCGCCGAAGCCAAGGGTATTCCCCTTGTCTTCGAGGTATCGCGTCTCATGGGGATGAAGCGGTTTTTCGTTGCGAGAAAAAGCGTGAAAGCCTACATGGAAAACCCGGTCATCGATGAGGTGCAGTCCATCACCACCACGGGCAAGCAGCTCCTCTGCCTGGACGCCACGGATGCCGCGGCCATCAAAGGCAAGCGCGTGGCCATCATCGACGATGTCATCAGCACAGGGGAATCCATTGAGGCCATCAGCCGCCTCGTGGAGGCAGCAGGGGGACTCGTCACCGTCAAAGCGGCCATCCTCGCCGAAGGCGATGCCGCATCCCGGGAGGATATCGTCTTCTTGGAAAAACTCCCGTTGTTTCCCGTGGGCTAACCCGGCTGACAAAAATCCTCCGGACCATGCCGGTAACGGCGCGTCCGGAGGCTCTCTCCAGAATGGGTCACGTCATGTGCCCATACGCCGGGCAAGGTCCAGGAGTTCCGCCTTCCTGGGGCGATACACCAGCATGGCCACCGCCGACAGGCCCAGGAGCTGGTAAAGGGAAAGGGAATCACCGGCGGTGAGAAACAGCACAAGGCCATAAATGCCGATGCTCTCAAGGAGGGCTGAGGAAAGAATCACGATGACGGCATATCGGGCCACTGCAGGGTGCTGGCCCGATGAAACCGAAGAGGTGCTCCCCCCGGGGTGCCCGAGCATAAACCGGCGCAGCACATGCACCCCGGCAAGGGTGGCTGCGGACATGCCGAACAGCACATAGCGCAGGGTCACCACGGGAAACTCATCTCTGAGGGCCACCGTAAAGGTATCCCCCATAAACAGCCCTACCCCCAGGTACACACCGAGGGAAGCCAGAATGGCCCCCCAAATGATCAGGATCAAGGCAAAACCGGAATCAAGTTTTCTTGTGTGGTCTGGTTCGATCATGCTCACCTGCCTGTTCGGGTTCACGGGAAGAGGTAAAACGCGACTCCGACCATACCACAGGTGAGCACCTCGTTCACCCACGAAACAGACCGACCGAAACAGAAACATCTCACCAGATATCACCATCACTCCCCGAACACCTTTTTCAATAAGGCGGTGGTCTGCTTCATGGGGTCTTTCCTGATTTCAGCCTCTTCCATGGCAATGTAGTGAAACATCCCGTCGATGCCTTTATCCAGGGCATAGTCGGTGAGATCGGCCTTCACATCCGGGACATACGGCATGGATGTGTATTGATCCATCACCTGATCGTAGGCCCGGATGGCGCCGACTTGGGACAGGGTCTCCTCCACCACGGGCTCCATCTCCTCTTTGAGGGAAGGGGTCATTTTCTCCTGAAAGTAGAGGGTCGCCGAATTGTCCGGTCCCTCGTAGATCGCCTTGACATCCTCAAAGGTCATCTGGGCGATGGCATCGAAGAAAAGGGCCTTCGCCTTGGGGGTGGCTGCTTCGGCCGCACGGTTGAGCTTGAGTTCGAGATCGTCGGCCAGGTGCCCCATGTCCGCTTTATCCAACATGGATTTCACCGCCTGAAGCTCCGTGGGCAAAGGGATATGGATAGCCGGATCCCCGTTGAACCCGTCCACGGTGCCCAAACGGCCCACGACACTCTCGGTGCCCATGCGAAGCGCCTCCTTGAACGCATCGCCGATCTCACCGGTTGATGGTGCGCCCTCAGCCACCTCTGCATTTTCTCCACTGTCTTTCTTAAAGATATTGATCTTATCCAGCCAGGATCCTTCCGCTTCCCCCCAGACCAATGCCCCGAAAACAACACACAGGGCGATTCCCATGGATATCCGACGTGTTTTCATATGCCATTCCTTTTCATCTTAGGTATCCAGAACCTTCTGCGAATTGACGATATACACCAAATGAGGAACAAAGGCTTTCGCGGCGGGACGACAAAAGAAAAACGGCTAAAAAATCAAGCACACCATGTACCGGTCTCAAGGAATGCGAAAGCCGGTTGCAGCGCTGTTAATATATCACGACCTCCACCCTTTGGAACATGCAAATAAAATGGAAGGTCCTGATTTTTAACAACCTTGACAAAGCATCATCAAAGGATTCGCAAATGCATGACAGGATACGATGCACACCGGCCACGACAATGACCTGGACCGGCAGGCATTCTGTTGGCATCGCGAGAAGTCATATGGAAGTTATAAAAATGTTAGGAATGACAAAGTTATGAGTTGACATAAAATTGTACGACGGGTAAATATCCAGACACATCGCTGCCGTCGGGCACGCGAACCTTAACAGCAGCAGATCCTTTGGGTGGATTGCCTGCATGATGAAACAAGATGATCATGTAATCCAGTGCACCTGAGGAGAGCCTGCAATACCTAAGCCTTCCTGAATAAAGTAACAACACCCAGCACATGACCACATCGGGTTCATTATGCTCACCCGCAGCCCCCCTCACCGGTTGCGGAAACCGCCACACCACGCATTCGGAGGAGACGTGAACAAAACTGAGATGTTCTGGACGATTTTGAGGAAATTCAACGAAGACACACTACCCGTGCAAATCCTTCTTATTCTGCTCTCCCTTTTCGCGCTTTACGGAGTTTTTGCGAAACCGTCAAAAGCATCGGACAAGGGAATGACGGCTTTTCTGGCCGCAGCTTTTGCCTGGAACGGCATCGCCTGTTTCCTTCTCTACTGCGGAAAGAGTCCCATGGCACTCTTTGTGGGAGGGCCCTTGTACCTGGTGATCTCTTTTCTCTTTCTTATCGACCTGCTGGTCACCGGAAAATGTTCCTACCGACTGCCCGAGACACCGCTGCACCAAGTCCTTGTCGGAGTGCTTCTGCTTTGTGTCTACCTCTTCCCCTTCGCCGGGATGGCCCTGGGCCATGGGTTCGTGGTGCTCCCTATGTTCCCCTGTCCCCTGGCCGGATTCGCCCTCATACTCTTTTCGGCGGCCCCCCGGATGGACCGAGATATCTTCATCCTTCTTCTGGTCTGGGCCTTTGTCAACATCCCGAAATGTTTTGGTCTCTTCGGGTGCTACGAAGAGATCGTCCTGTGCGCTTCGGGGTTTTACAGCCTCTATGTCGTAAAAACCCGCGCCACCACCCGCACGACAGCCATGGAGCCCCTTCATGAACCCGTTTGAATGCATCGACGCAGGCACGGAGTTCTGCCCCTGCTACCTGGCCGAAGTGGGAGAATGCACGGTCTGCACCCTGCTCCAGGGCAAAGAGGTGTGTGCCTGCAACTGGTCGAAGGTGTGTATTTACCAGAGATACCTGCGTAACGGATCCAAGGCGGTGAAGCGAAAGCAGACCGTGCTCTGCGATATCGCCGACTCACGACGTATTGAAAACGGGATATACCTGAAAAAAATCGCGGTTTCCCGTGCCATGGCGCGGTCCCTCAACCACCCGGGAAGCTACGTCTTTGTCAGGGGGCTGACGGAACGCTCCTTTTTCGATGCCCCCATGGCCATTGTGGCGTCGGACATCATGGAAGGCACGGTGACCCTGGCCTTCCATGTCACCGGTCCGAAGACGCGGCTTTTGGAACGGAGCCCCATGCGCCTGTTCCTGAGGGGCCCATACTGGAACGGCCTCCAGGGCAACAGGGCTGTGGAGAGCGTCCGGGACGCCCACTGCCTCGTGGTCACCGGCGGTATGTCCCAGGCCTCGGTCCCCCTTGTGGTCAAACGCCTTCTGGCCCACGGAAACAAGGTGACCCTGCTGGTCAACACGCCCGGCCCGTTTTTTATTTCGGAGTACCTCCCCGAGGATGTGATCGTCCGGAAAGGCCCCCTTCACGGAAGTCAGGGCCAGGCCACCATGGGACAGCTGCCGGACAAGGAGTCCATCGCCTTTGCCTTCAGCGCCGGAAGCACGCCCCAGCATGAACTCGTCACTGCTTTTATAGACCGCCACTGCCCCGGGGCAGGCCTTGCGGTCTCCAACAATCATACCTTCTGCTGCGGCGAAGGGATCTGCGGAAGCTGCCTGGTCACCATGGGCGACAAATCCGTAAGGTCCTGCAAGGTGCAGTTCGACCCGAGGCAGGTCGCGGAAGAAGGAACCGCCTGTCCTTGATAATGCACTCAATGAGGAAAGGAATCGTATTATGCCCAAGGTAGTTATCATCGGTGGAGGGTGGGCTGGATGCGCGGCGGCCATCGCCGCCCGGAACGCCGGCGCCGAGGTGGTGCTGTTGGAACGAACAGACCTCCTCCTGGGGTGCGGGCTCGCCGGTGGAATCATGCGGAACAACGGACGGTTCACCGCCGCAGAAGAGCTCAGGTGCTTAGGCGCCCCGGAGCTCATTGATCTCACCGATGCCCTCTCCCAACACGTCGACATTGATTTTCCGGGCCATTGCCATGCCAGCCTCTACGACACGTCCCGAATCGAACCTGCCGTGCGGAAGGCCTTGAAAGACAAAGGCGTTGAGCTTCGCTTCGTGGCCCGCGCCGTGGGGGTCTCCATGGAGGAACCGGATCGTATCCGCTCGGTCTCCCTGGCCGACGGGTCCGTCATCCACGGAGACGTCTTCATCGAGACCACGGGCTCTGCCGGGTCCATGGGAAATTGCGCCCGATACGGAAACGGATGCACCATGTGCGTGCTCCGATGCCCCTCCTTCGGCCCACGGGTCAGCCTCAGCCACATGGCAGGGTGCGAAGAGAGCGTCGGGCTCCGGGACGGCGAGGCCTACGGGTCCTTCAGCGGCTCCTGCGAGCTCAACAAAGCCACCCTGAGCCCGGAGATCCGGCAATGCCTGCACGACAAAGGGGTGGTCATCCTTCCCCTTGAGAAACACCTCGTGGATGAGGGAATCCTCAAGCTCAAGGCCTGCAAACAATATGCGATCCCTGAGTTCAAGCAAAACCTCATCCTCCTGGACACCGGATCCCGCGCCAAGATGATGATGCCCTTTTTTCCCCTGGAAAAGCTGCGAAAAATCAAGGGACTTGAACGGGCCATGTACGAATTTTCCGGAGGTGCTTCCAACTCGGTACGCTTCCTGGCACGGACGCACCGGAACAATGCACTGCAGGCCCAGGACGTTTCCAACCTCTTTTGTGCCGGGGAAAAAGCAGGGCTCTTTGTGGGACACACCGAGGCCATGGCAACAGGAAGCCTCGCGGGCTGGAACGGTGTGCAGCAAGCCACGGGCCACCCATTGCTCTCCCTGCCCGATGGCCTGGCCATCGGCGATTTGATCCGACACGAAAACCAGGCAAGCACCACCAAAGAAGGGCTCACCGACCGGTACACCTTCTCAGGGGGCAACTACTTCAACCGCATGAAGCGCCTCGACCTTTACACCACCGATCCCAAGGCCGTCGAAGCACGGGTAAAGGCCCACGGCCTCTACCATGTGTTCCTGACGGCCCACGGAAAAAATGAGAAAGCGCTTCACCCCATGCGGGCATAGGCGTCGGCAACTACCCGAACCCAACAGGCACGATCCCGATATACGGGACATAACGAAACCACACATACGTTAAGGATGGACCCATGACTGCACCCACTGAAAAACACCTCGTACGAAAAAGTTTTTTCGGATGCAACTCCGCCCATGGATTTCACTGCTTCTTTGACTTTTTCCACGACCTTACCGACGCAAAAATCACCATCATCAAAGGTGGGCCGGGAACAGGCAAATCAACCTTCCTGAAGCAGATCGCCGATGAGATGCGCAGCCAGGGATTGGCTGTGGAACAGCAGCACTGCTCCCTGGACCCCAACTCCCTGGACGCCATCATCGTCCCGGAGATCAAAGCGGTGGTCACGGCCGCCACCGGCCACCACGTCTTCGACCCCAAGCACCCCGGTGCCGTCGACGAAATCATCAACCTGGGACGCTACTGGGATGAGGCGGGTATTCGGCCCCACGCAAAGGAGATCATGGCCATCACCGCCGAATCCGACCGGTGCTTCGGCAGGGCGTACCGCTTCCTCGCCGCCGCCCACCTCGTTCGCACGAACAGGGCGGGCCTGGCCACGGAACACCAGGATTTTTCCAAGGTCAATGCACTGTATGAGGCCCTTTGTGCAGACCTCTTCACCGGCCACCCCCTGGCCGACACCGTGGGACCGGAAAGACACCTCTTCATGAACTCCATCACCCCGGAGGGCACGGTCAGTTTCATGGATACGGTGATTGGCTCCTCCACTCGCCTGGTGGTCATCCACGGCGCCCCGGGCACCGGAAAATCCACACTGCTGTCGCGGCTTGCCGCAAAGGCCAGGAGCCGGGGCTACAAGGTGGAATACTGCCACCACCCCCTGGACCACCACAGGATCAGCCACCTCATCATCCCCGCCATGGACGTGGTGATCTCAACGGATGCCCTCAGGGGGCTTCCCAAGGAACAGGAGCACGACCTGAATGCCTTCCAGACGCCTGGCATCAGCACGAAACAGGGAGAGATGAAAGGCGATGACCGCGACTACGACGCCATGATTGATGCGGCCATGGAGGCCCTTGTCCGCGCAGGCCATACCCACGGCAAACTGGAGCAATACTACATCCCCCATATGAATTTTAAACAGGTGGACCGCTGCATGGCCGACACCATTGAACAGGTGCTCAGGCATGCCGAAAAGTACCATGCCTTCACCAGGCGATCCCCCAAGAAGGAAAAGGAGTTGTGTTAGTGAAGATGATATCGTATTCAGCCCCTCTCAAACGGGGCGCCCTTGCAGCCTGCCTGGCTGTCCTGTTGGTAACGCCCGCTGTTTTTGCAACCGAAGAGCCCCAGCGCGCCCTGGATGACATGGTCATCACCGCAAGCAAAAGGGAGTCCTCCCTGGAGGATTTCGCAGGGAGCATCACCGTCAAAGACGGTCAGTTCATCACGGACCATGAGATCAAGGACCTCTCCGAGCTGACCCTGTTTGTCCCCAACGTCTTCTTTAAAAAGACCACCTCCGGGGACGCCTTTGTCTCCAGAGGTATCTCCACCATCGACACCTCGCTGTTCAGCCCCATGGGCCTTTACATCAACGACGTCGCCTACCCCTTGAGCTTTATGCAGAATCAGCTGCTCACCGACGTAAAACGGGTGGAAGTTCTCAGGGGGCCCCAGGGGACCCTTTACGGCAGGAACAGCGAATCCGGGGTCATCAACGTGGTTCTGGAGGAGCCCGGAGACAAACTGAAGGCAGCGGCAAGCCTGTCCGGCGGCAACTACAACACCTGGTGCGGGGAAGCCTCGGTGAGCGGCCCTGTGGTAAAGGACACCCTCTACCTGGGGCTGTCCGTGACAGGCCGTAAATCAGACGGATTCGTAGAAAATGAAGTCACGGGCAAAGACGACGTGGCCGACGAAGAGACCACCGCAGCCCGGGGAACCCTCCGCTGGACCCCGGGAGAACGCTTCGAGCTTGTGGCCACCCTGGACGGCCTGGACCAGGACAAGGGCGTCAGCACCCTGCGTTTTGAAGACGGCCCCCAGGCCTCGGACAGGCATAAGGTCCGCTCCAGTGAAGAGGACCGCGCCGATGAAGAGGAAGTGGGCGGAGTCATCAAGATGAACTGGCGGGCCGACAACGCCAAATTCACATCCATCACCAGCAACCGCCAGTTTACACGGGAGTTCACCCACGATTTTGACCGGACCCCGGTTAAACTGGGAACCACCGATTTAGATATCGACCAGGACAACTGGAGCCAGGAATTCCGAGTCGCCTCCGAAGGAGAGGCCCCCCTCTCCTGGGTCATGGGACTTTTCGGGTTCACCGAGGACCTGGACACCACCATGACATTGAACCATGTCTCCCCCGCCATGGCCAAAAACCGAGTGACAGATTCGGAAAACGACGGCTACGCCATCTTCGGGCAGGCAACCTACCGGCTTACAGACAAGCTGAAGCTTACCGGCGGCCTGCGAGGGGAGCACGCCACAGCCGAAGGCACACAGACCTACACCAGCATCACGGGACCCGTGACCTTCGACGAAAAACTCTCCGAAACGGAATGGCTCCCCATGGCCTCGGCCTCCTACGACATTGCCGACAACCTGACGGCCTACGCCACCTGTGCCCGGGGCTGGCTTGCCGGGGGCTTCAACTACTTTTCGGCAAACTCCGAAGAGACCTTCGGCTATGAGCCCGAGTACACCGTAAACTACGAAACAGGTCTTAAGGCCACCTTCTTTGACCGACGACTCAAGGCGGACTTTTCCCTGTTTTACATCGACATCGACGACAAACAGGTCAGGGAAGAAGTGCCTGGGGGAGGCCAAGGCGTCTGGAAATTTTCCAACGCAGGCAAGGCCCACAGCCAGGGTGTTGAACTGGACCTCACCGCCCTGCCCCTGGGCAACCTGGAAGTCTTTGCAGGCGTGGGTATCTCCGACACGGAGATCGATACCTGGCAGGGCACGTCCGGCGGCATGCCCTTCGACTACTCGGGCAACGCCCTGCCCTGGGCCCCTGAATTCACCTGGAACGCCGGGGCCGCCTACTACATGACCAACGGCCTCTACGGTATCGCCGACGTCACCGGCGCGGGCAAGCAGTACTTTGACGCGGCCAACACCCTGAAAGACAACGGGTACGCCCTGGTAAACCTCAAACTGGGCTACGCCTTTGATCGCTTTGATATCTCCGTCTACTGCAAAAACCTCTTGGACGAAGAGTACGCCACCAAAAAAGTCAAAAGCATGCAGGGATTCACCATGGTGGAAGACGGCGATCCACTCACCTTTGGGCTGACACTCAACTGGAGGCTTTAATATGACACCCCTGTTCGACATCAACGGCAAAAACCCCATGACACCGATCTTCGAAGCCCTCCAGGGGCCTGTGCGCATGGCCATCCTCAAGGCAACCGTGGAGATGGGCATGGCCGACATCCTGGCCAGGGTCTCGACCCCCGAGGAGATCGCAGCGGCCCTGCCCGGCGAGACGGATCTCGGGAACCTCACCCACTTTCTGGACAGCATGGCGGGCATCGGCCTGGCCGTGAAGCACCAGGGCAACTACCTCAATTCACCCTTTGCCGAGACCTCCCTGCGCACGGAAAGCCCGGTCTACTTGGGAGATATGGTTCTCAACCTGTCCCGCATGCAGCACCGGAACATTGACAAAATCGAAGCGCTGGTTCAAGGCGGCCCCCCGCCTGTAAAAAAAGAGGACCGCCTCGCAGACGAGAGCAAGTGGCAGGCATCGGTCAAGCATTTGGCACCCTACCAACGGGCAGGCATTGCCGCCCTTGCCGCCGATACCATCGATGCCCTGCCCGAATGCACGTCTGCCACAAAGATCATGGACATCGGATGCGGCCCCGGCCTCATGTGCATGGAGGTCCTCAAACGCCATCCTGCCATGGAAGGGGTTCTCTGCGACCTTCCGGCCATCATCGGCCTGGCGGAAAAAGAGGTGGCAAAAGAGGGAATGGAATCACGGATTTCCTACATCAAGGGGGACTACAACACCACGGACTTCGGCACCGGCTACGATATCATCTGGGCCAGCCACAACCTCTACTACGTCAAGGAGGCCTCTGACTTTTTCTCCCGCCTCCACACGGCCTTAAACGACGGCGGGGTTTTCGTGAGTCTCCACGAAGGCACCACCGGGGAAGGCACGGCACCGGAGCATGTGGTGCTCTCCAGGCTGTCCCTGGCCCTGGAAGGCCAGAACTATGTTTTTCAAAAAGGGGAGATCGCCGATCACCTCCGCCGAGCGGGATTTCATTCGGTGGAGACCTCCCCCCTCACCCTTCCCGTGGGCGAGGTGGAGTTGACCATCGCCCGGAAACAGAAAGGATAAATAATGACCCACGCTGTACGCACCCCGGGGAGACCCGGGGTGTTTCTAACCCGTGTCATGATGATTGTGCTGGCCCTCTGTTGTGCGGCAGCCGCACGGCCGCTAAACAGCCAGGCAGCAAAAGGCCCGGTGGTAAGGCTCTCCGGCCCGCCTGTGGCCGAAAGCCTCCCCTTTGCCATGATGTCCGGCATGACCTTTGACGACCCGGCCATGACCATCGAATTCACCCCCTGGCACTCCCCGGACCAGATCCGGGCCATGATCGCCGGGGGACAGGTGGACGGGGCCATTGTCACCACGGCATCTGCCTCCCTTTTTTACCACAAGGGAGTCCACGCCAAACTGGCCGCCCTTTTTGAGACACCCTTGTGGATCGTCTCCACGGCAGAGGCCTCAGAAACAGGCCTGGAAGATCTCAGCGGAACCATCCTCTTCCCCTTCGGCCACAAGGAGATGCCCGAGCTCCTCTTTAACGCCCTTCTGGGGCAAGGGGCCCCGAAAATCAAACGCCACCACACAGGTGGCGCCCTGGAGGCGGTGAACCTGCTGCTCCTTGGCAAAGGGCACCATGCACTGCTGGCCGAGCCTGCGGCCACCCTGGCGGTCATGCGATCCAAAGAGATGGCCGACAAAGGTGCGCCCCTCCTTGAAAGACACCTGGACTTAAGGACGCTCTGGAAAAAAAAGTTTGACGGCAAACCCCTTTATGTCAGCGGCTTTGCCCTCTTTGGCAACACCCTGGACAACCCCGCCATGGTCCGCCGGATCCTGGAGGAGTACCGCAGGGGCGTCGAGAGCATCACGGCCAACCCGGAACAGGCCCTGGCCATGGCGGAGAACAGCTTTCCGGCCCTGGTGGCCCAGTCAAAAGACGGGACCCTTCCCGGGGTGGACATCCGTGTAACCAGCGAGACACAGGCCTTTTCCGACACCCTCTTCTTCCTTGATCAACTCTCCAGGCAGGCACCAAGGGCCACGGGGGGCGACCTTCCGGGGGAAGACTTTTTTCTGGTGACGCAATGATGGGAACCATCCACGGCACCACAGCCCGCCTGCTCCTCCGCATCTCCGGCATCCTTCTGCTCGTCCTGGCCTGGGAGATTGTGGCGCGCCACTACTCGGGCCTGGTGGTGGCCTCGCCCCTGGAGACCCTTTCTGCGGCAGCCAGGCTGCTGAGCGACCCGACCTTTATCCTCCGGCACTTTGCCGTGAGCCTGAAGCGGGTGGGCCTGGCCCTGGTGTTCGGGCTTCTTGTCGGCGGGAGCCTGGGCCTCCTGGCCGGGTTCTTCGACCCCTTCAGGCTGATGATCGAACCCCTCAGGTGGATGCTCATGACCATCCCGGGGGTGGTCATCGTGGTGGTCTTCATGCTCTGGTTCGGCATGGGCAACCTCATGGTCATCAGCATCACGGCCTGCACCATCGCACCGGTGGTCTATGTCAACGTCTCCCAGGCCATGAGTTCGGTGGACAGGTCCCTTCTGGAGATGGCCGAGATCTACCGGTTTCCCCTGTCCATGAAACTGAGGCGCATCTATGCCATGACCGTGGCCGGCCCCTTCTTTTCGGCGGCGGTCATTGCCGTGGGCAACGGGATCCGGGTGGTGGTCCTGGCCGAGGTACTCGGGGCCAACAACGGCCTCGGCCACTGCCTGGCCATCTCCCGGACAAACCTCGACACACCGGAGCTCTACGCCCTGGCCCTGATCAGCATGTCCATTGTCGGGGGGATCGAATTTTTCCTGCTGAAACCGTTAAAAGAGAAATACCTGTGGAGGGAATCATGAAACCGGCCGTTGAACTCATTGATGTGACCATGTCCTTCAAGAACCGGGAGGTGTTGCGTCGCCTCAACCTGACCATAACGGAAGGGCAGCGCATGGCCGTAACCGGGCCCAGCGGGGCCGGAAAATCAACCATCCTGAAGATCATCGCAGGGCTTGTCACCCCGACCTCCGGCAGGGTGGTCCGCCACACCTGCAAAACCGGCTATGTCTTTCAGGAACCCCGCCTCCTGCCCTGGAACACTGCCCTGGAAAACGTCACCCTGCCCCTTATCGCCAGGGGAGAAAAAAAGAAAGAGGCCCAGAAGGCCGGAATGAGCTGCCTGGCCGACATGGGCCTTACAGGGTTCGAGCACAGCTACCCCAACCAGCTTTCAGGGGGCATGAAGCAGCGTGTCTCCATTGCCCGTGCCCTGGCCATCGAACCGGACCTCCTCCTCCTGGACGAACCCTTTACCGGCCTGGACCCGGACCTGAGGGACTCCATCTGCGAGCACCTGGAGGAGGCCCTCTCCAAAAAAACCACCACCGTCATCCACGTCACCCACGACGTGGAAAACATGATCCACACCGCCGACAGCCTCTACACCCTCACCGCACCGGATACCCTGGAGCAACTGCCCCTGGCAGGTTAACGAGGAGAATAAAACAGGCCTCCGGCAGCCCTGCCGGGGGCCAACCTTTTACCCGATTTTATGACTTGGGTTTGACACACAGGTCTTACGAATGACGAGGGCTGGCCGACAGCTTCTGGCAAGCCGATTGTTTCAACATAACGGCCATTCAACCGGAAAGTTTTTTCGGAACTTTTTTCAAAAAGCGACCCGCCGGAGGCATAAGGGACGATCGTCACAAACCACGTCTCTCTACCCGTCCACCTCTTCCAGGAGCCGACACATCCAGCCTGCCATCTCCACCCCTTCAGGACGGTAGTAATGGGTCATGTAGGGTTTTATGTCGATGATGGGGCTGCCGTCAACGGCTTCAAGGCCCTGCACCTTCAAGACGTTGCCCTTGCGGGACACAAGGGGCACCGCGGTCACCAGGACCGGGTTGGGCCGTGCCGGGCTGCACGCTGAAAAGACACCTTTCAGGGGGACGTCTTTTCGACCCATGGGGTGAACCTGAAGGACGGAGCGCCCCTCATCCGGAACCAGGTGGGGCCAGTAGAGAACGAGGATATGGGAAAACTCTTCAATGCCTTCCAGGATGCCGTCAAATCGATCGTCGATGACGATCTCCGAAACGAGCTCGGAAATCTTTTTCACACGGGCCCTTACATCCTCATCGCCTTTTTTCAGTTCAATGCCGTCTTTCCTGGCCTTAAGCTCCGGGTTGGTCAGGCTGCTTCGGACAACCCCCACCGGTGTCAGACACATCTCCCGGGTTGTGCTGGTCTCTGTCGCCATGGTCTCTTCCTTCCCATCCGTTTCGTAGAAACATGCCCGGATGTCGGCTCGGCTTATTTAACTCACAAAATAGCTCACAAGTTATCTTTAACTACCCATACCATTACAAAAAAGAAAGAGGCAACACACAAAAAAACGGGCCACCCCTTCGTCCACCGTGTTCGGTGGCGCAGGGTGGCCCGAAGCGATAAAATTCGAGTTGGTATCAAGAGTACCATGGCCGAGTTGACGCCATGGCACCAAAACACATCACGGTTCGCTCTTCCGGATGGTCATGGCCATAATGGTTCCCCCCTCCAGAATCACGCCCTTGGCATACACACGATCCCGGGGCCGGATTGAACAGGCATTTTTCAAGGGGTTCCCACCCGCGTCGTAATAGCTTGTTTCAAGGCGTTTCCCTTTACGGGTAAGGCTCCCTGTCTCAAACCGAGTCTCACCTACAACAACCCAGGAACAGTCGCCGGCAACCTCCAGGACCCGAGCCCTGAGTTCGATGATGTCAAAGGTATCGTACTCCGTACCATCCACCATCACGGCCCATGCCCACGGAGCCATGACCATCACACACGACACACAACAAAGAACCTGAATCATACGTTTCATCAGCTCTCCCTCCTAACGGGTCTGCTTCCAGTAAAAGTATTCCACCCGATCGTTTTCAGGCAAATCCCAGCTCTTGGCCCCCACATAGATTTTGCGGTTCTTGATGATGGGCACGGCGATGGGCAGGTCAGCAGGCAGAATCGTCGACCGCACCTTGCCCGAAGAAGAATTTCCCCAGTCCGTCACAGGCGTGGCGTCGAGCATGCTCACGGCATAGAGGCGCCCGGTCCCGCGGGCGCCGGTGCCTGCGCACGGATCATCGATGGGTGCTGCAATCCCCGTAACCACAGGGGTGTAGGTGGTAAAGTAAACCACCCCCGAATCCACCAGGGCCTGGGAGACGACCTTCTCCCCCGGATTAGGCAGATCCATGTACCATCCCTTCTTGGCCTTGAGGGCCTCATCGTAGGAACCCGTGGGGTCCGAGACATCCAGAAGGTCGTTGGCGGGGGTCAGGTCGGTATCCAGCCAGTAATTGTACACACCGTAGAACCGATTGGACTCGGTGGTGTCCAGGGGGTCGGCCCGGTTGCCGGTGCCGAAGTAAAGCACCTCCACGCTGCCCTCAATGTCCGCGGCCACGGGCGCGTAGAAAATCTTACCCAGCCCACTGCGGAACAGGCGGTTCTTGTACGACCAGCTACCAACCGGCGTCACCTCTTCGGCCTTTTGGTCTGCCCCGGTGCCGGTGATGGCCACGTCATCGGCAAGGACAAACACCTGGCCCGCCATGTCCCCTGCGTAGATGCGGGTGGCAATACCGTCGGCGTTATGGTCCACCGCCGAGACGTCCACAATGCTATGGGTCATGCTGCTCCAGTTCCCGGCATGGACATTGATGGGCGTAAGGGCCCCGGTTGAAGCGTAGACGGCAAACAGGGCCCGCCCCACGCTATCGGTGACGGTCGGTGTATCCAGGTCCTGCTGGCTGTCGTAGCCTCCGGGTAGGATGAACACATCCGCCGTGGTATCTGCGGACACCGCAATGGTTCGAACCTCGGGGGTTCCCCACGACTGCCCCAGAACCTCGGCCCCGGTTCCCAGGTGTGTCTCTTCAATGTCGTACTTCCACTTCGGCGAGTTATAACTGGTGATATCTAAGGCGTAATACTTTGATCCGCCCCTGCGCTCGCCCACGAGCACTGTCTCCGGCTGAAAAAGATCCGTGCCCGTGATACGCGCCCCGTAGTCCACCCCCGGAGGCCCGTCCACGTAGTAGTCGTTGTTGTTGTCTTGGAGCAGGTCCAGGCGATTGAGCTGGCCCGGGGGAACAAAGGCCCAGACCTCCTCGCCGTCGGCGTCATTGATGCACCGGAACAGCCCGTCGTTGGACCCGAGGTAAATCATCGTGGCGGAGGTGGAGTAGTGCACTACCCTGGGCTCAGAATGGATGATGGATCCGATGGGCCAGTCGTTGATGCCGTTCAGAACCTCTGTGATCAGGGCCGGCCCCACGCCGATGGCGGTGTTGGTCTCCACAAAGCTGTTGCTTGCGTCAGTGAGGTCGTTGCTGGTGCCGGTATAGGTGTACACGGTTCGACTGGCCTGAGTCTGGATCCGCTCTCCGGCTCCGCCCTTTGTCACCTCTGCACCGTCGTTCCCCAGTTGAGTCCAATAGGAAAGGCTGTTGTCCTTAAGGGTGCCGTCTTCATTCACCGCATCATGGCCAGTAACATCGAGGATGTCCCCCACCGAGTCCAAGCCGTACTTCTTCACGTTGCCCAGCCACTCACCAAGCTGAAGAGGCTTGAAAAATGCCAGGTAGATGTAACCTCCGTCGGCGGTGCGATTTACCCGGTTCACAGGCACCACGGGCGCCACGAAGACCGTGGATTCCTCCACGATTGTGCTGATGATCTGTACAAAGGCTTCCTTAAGGCTGGAGGCCGTGTTGGCCGTGTGATAACTTCCTCCCCCGAGGATGGCCGTGCGGTTCAGCAGATCATGTTCCAATTTAAAACCAATGGTATGGGTGATGATGTTTTGTTTCTCAAAGGAAGTCCCGGTGCCCATATTGTGCATGTCCGTGTTGTAAAGAAATCCTGCCACATCATCCAGAAAATCGGTCTTATCGGTTTTCTTAGGGGTTCCGTCGGTATTCAGCTCTAACCCGTCATTGTTGTAATCCCCAATTTTTTTGCCGTTGTAGTAATCGTCCTGATACAGGATTTCGTTACCGTCCCGGGTGGGCTCGCCGTCGGTAACGATAATCACGTAATTTTTCTGGCAACGGTGCTGGATGGGGCTGGTGTACGAAATGCCATTGTTGAAGTGGCTGGTCTCTCCGGCAAAATAGAGACCGGCCTCCGCAAGGGTCTCAGCAAGGGGAGTATACCCACCGTCGGTGAGCCCGGAGACGACCGTTGAGATGGTGCTATTATCCGTCCCGCATTCGGCAATCACCTTTCCGCCTTCGTCATAATGAAACACCATCAAGCCGAAGCGCACACCAGTGATCTCGGCCAGGAGTTCGTTCACGACCTCTTGGGCCACGGACAGACGTGTCTTGTTCTCAGAAGCCGGGCTTTCTTCATAGTTCATATAGTTGCCGGTACGGAGTTTATAATCAAGACTTCCACCACAGGTGTAATCCGTTTTCAGCGCCCCGTAGGCATACCCATCCTGCATCAGGGAGTCCTTCACCGTCTGACACTTAATATTGTCCACATCATCGGTGAACTCTCCCCATTCATCCCAGCACCAGAACCAGGCGCAAACCCGCTCACTGTAATAAACCGCCTGTGACTGGTTGGTTCCATCGTAGGTTGTGGCCGAATCATAGGGGTCTCCCGGAACATCCTTGGTGGACATACTCCCGGAGGTGTCGAAAACGATCATGACATTGGGCTCCAGGGTCACGGGCTGGGTCCCGTAGATGGCCGTGTCATCGGCCAGGGCCGGGCTTGCGATGAGGAAAGCCAGGGCCACCAACCACCATGTGTATCGACTGCGCATATCAACCTCCCTTTGGGATCAGAGCCCCACCAGATGAACCACTTTGTCAAACTCCTCCCCCACATCCACGCCACACTGAATCGTGGGTCCGGTGAGCGAATCCGTGGGGTTTGTCGCATCGTAGGTTGTGGGATCGATGGCCGTTGCCGTCACAGCGTATCGCCGCGTTCGGTAGGTGGCCTTGTCAAACCCCGGAGGTGCCGGCCCGATATGGGCGATGGAGGGCACCTCGTCGGCGTCGTCCGAAAGGCCGCTGGCAAGCCTGTTGGCCTTGAGCACAATGGCGCGCACCTCGATCCAGGCCACGGGGATTCCGTCCCCGTCAAGGACCGGGGAGGCAAAGGATACCCCGCCGTTTTCCGGGTCTCGGTCCCGCAGCGGAAGGTTTGTGCTGTCCAGGGTGTAGAGCCGGTTCCCATCGTCATCGGCTTCATTGGCGTAGATGCGCTCAAAATTGGCCACCGCCTCAAAGAGCCCGGCTTCGGCGTTGTAAAAGTTGCGCTTCACCACCCGGTCGCTCCCTGCAAGGCGCAGCTCCACCACGGAGTTGTTCATGGAGGCGATGCCGATCATGGTGACCAGAAAAAGAAGCACCATCACCACCAGAAGCACGTTCCCCTCTTCGTTTTGTCCTTTGGCCTTTTGCCACCACCGTTTCATGGGTCTCTCCTTCGTTGAAAAAAGGACCACCCGCAGGTTGCCTTGGTTAAAGCCCCAAAAGGGTTTTCTCACTGTTTTGTCCGAACCATCACCTGGGAGATGGAGTGGCTCTCATCCCCGCTCCCCCAGCTCACGGTGAGATTCACGGTCTTGCTGCGGCCATCGGTTGCGTCGTCCACGACCCAGGTGACGGTGTAGCTCCCGTCCGTCGAGGTATGGGTGCCTTCGGCCAGGTCCCCCCCCGTGACCTTGTCCGTCCATGTCTCCGCCAGCACCCGCTCAATGCGATCCCCGATGGCCACGGCCCCTTCGGTCATGTCAAAGGCCTGGGCGTTGGCTCTCATGGCATGGATCTGGAGGGCGGCGATGCCCAAAATCCCCACCAGGAGAATCACACTGGCCACCATCACCTCAATGAGGGTCATGCCCTCTTCCTGCGCGTTCCGATTCATTTCCATACGTCTATATCCCCCGATTCCTGCACCGCACCGTATGACGCAAGAGGCGTCGCCGATGCTCATCGTTGTAAGGACCCCATACTTTGGTGGAATCCAGTGGGTCGTATGCATAGGTGGCTCTGTTGGAATACCCCTGCTCACCCGTCCGGGTCCGTGCCAGGATGGCAAAACGCACCGCCACGATCTGCGTCAGGTCCGTCGGTGTTCCCGTGACGCTTCCGTCTTCCAGCAGGTAGGATAGCTCCATGGCCTCCACGTTCTCGGACACCGCCACCGGGGACCCGGTGCCCACGGTCCGGCCCAGGTCAGAGACCCCGTCGCTGCCGTCGTCAAAAAGGCCGTAGGAAATCGTCTCGGTAAGAAGGGCTTCGTCTGCTTCATCCACATCACCGTCACCGTCGTCGTCGGTGCCGTTGGCATCCCCGTCCGTGGAGTAGCTGAAGGTCAGGCGGGAGGCCGTGGCAACGGTGATGGCAGCACCGGTGGTGCCGTTGGGATCATACCCAGCCATGCGGATGTCGTCCTCCATGAGGAGCATGGCGGCCCGCAGGTTCTGCTGCATGTCGGTGACCCGTTCCTGGGTGATCCGCGTCTGAACCTGGTGGTTGTAGAAAAAGTAGGCCGCCGAAATCAGGATAAAGGATAGGGCCACGGCCACCATGATCTCCAAGAGGGTAAACCCCTGTTGTTTTGAGTACATCACCATGAGCATCATCTCCCCGTCACATCGTTTCCACGCGGCTTGTCCCGGCGCCGTTGAGCACCACGCGCATTGCCTTTCCGTAGGTATTTTTGAACTTGATCTCCCCATTGCGGCCGGTGGTCAATCCGTGGCGGCCGAAGTGGGTCCGGTCCTTGTCCTGGGTGCCGGAGCCATTGAGGTCAAACCGGGCATGGAACATGTCGATGCCGCCTGGAAAACTACCCGACTCCAGGGTGGTCTCATCCGTATCCAGGGAGCGATCGCCGTCCTCATCCACAAAGGACGTGTACTGCCCGGCCGCCCCGGTCCCTTCGGTAAAGGCAACCACCACGTCCTCTCCCCTCTTGATGGCCTCGGCCCTGGCAGCCTGCAACACCAGGTGCACATCCCGGGCCGAAGAGGAGAGCCGCTGCCCTGCGGCCCACTGCTTGAATTCCGGCACGGCGATCCCCGCCAGGACGGCCAGAATCGCCACCGCCACCATCAGTTCAAGGAGGGTCATGCCTCTGCTGTTGGTCATAATGCCTTCCTTATTCTTGCAAGGTCCCCCGATGCCCACCGTCCATGGCGGCTCGAATCGACCTGCGAATGGCAAAAAAGCAATGAAGTCCTTTTCGTTACCAACGTAAAACAGCTGAAAAAATTATGTCTTGTGAACTGGAGATATGGAGCTGTGATGCCCGGACAAAATCAGATATCGCAGAACATCGTGCGCGGAAGGAGGAGGGGCGTCGTAAGGAGAAGCGGCTCAGAGAATGCGCGTCATGAGGCTGTTTGTCCGGCCCGTCGTGGGAAAGCCATACGGGATGATTTCGCCCAGAGTAAATCTGGAACCATATGTGGGTGTATTATAGCAGATTTATCAACAAAAAAAATATCATAAATTTACTGACCATAAACAGGAAATCTCTCTTTAAACATCCCATCGCACGGCAGGTCAACAGCCCCGTTGGCCGTAGCAACGGGTTTCCTTACATAAAACAAACAAGACAAACACGGATGCCTCGACCGGGGTATAAAACACTTTTTTCCTGCAAAATAACGGCAGCACACCAAAACAGCGGGACACAAAAAAGGTGTGTGTCCCCTGCCCTGGTATCCCGGGCCCCTGTGTCACTTTTCCACCCGGATCACCCGTCCCCCGGCACCGATCCCCCGAATTTCAGGACGGTACATGGACTCGGCAAAGGGCGGCGGCACCACAAAGACCCCCGGCGTTACGGCACGCACCACGTAAAACAGGCTGAACTCACGATCCCTGCCAAGATACACGGATGCTGCCAATCGATCCTCACGGTACTCTGCATGGATCAGGGGGTTCTCTTCTGCATGACGCCAGACAGCCTTGCCGCGGATCACAACCTCATCGGCACGGATGCTGTGCTCCAGATTGGGATTTTCTATCTCCAGCCCTGCAGGAAGCAGGTCCACCACCAAGGCGTCAGGAACCTCCTCGGAGGCGGTCACCCGCAGGTTCACCAGCATGAGGGTACCCGACGGCACGCTCTCGGGATCCAGGCTGCGCCCCTCCAGGTCAAAATACTCACGGGCCACCCGGATACGCTCCTCCGTGGGAGCGGGGGGCGTCTCGGCGTACCCCGTGACAACGGCCGAAGCAAACAGGGGCTCCTTTCCCGTTGACGTCAGGGAGATTCCCCGGGCCAACATCTTTGCAGAAAGGCTCATGGCAAAGGGCCCTTTGCCCTTTTCCTTCCGAGACTCACCGCCCTCTGCCACCGAAAGGGAAACGGTATCGTCGTTCTCCGCAAAGGCCAGGGCCAGCCGGAACAGGGCAAACCGCTCCTGGGTGCTCAGCCACCTCGTCTGCCTCAGGTCCGTCTCCAGGGTGTCGAGGATGTCCGTCATGGTCGGCACCGCGATTTTCTGCTCGGTAAAAAGGGCCACGGTCATGGACAGGTCCCGCAGAGCGCTGCCGTAATCCCTTCGCCAGTGCTCTTCGTCCGGGCGAAGAACCAGGGCCCTGTCTGCAGCGCCCCTGCTTCGCCGCTTGTCCCCGGAGGCTTTCAGGGCCAGGGCAAGACGGGCCACGGACAGGGAATCGGCGGCATCCTCCACATGATTGTCAAACAGGGTACGCAAGGTCGCCAGGTGTCCCTTTCGGACCCGGGACAGGTTATGGGCGGCATAGCTGCGAACCGCAAAGGAGGCGGCCCTGTCGTTGCGGAGATCTCCACCGGGGCCCTTAACCAGCCAGGTGCGCTGGCGCTCCAATCCCCGGCGCAGGACCTCCGTGGGCACCCTCACCCCCATCTCACGGGCGGTGAGGAGAAAATCCACGGCGTAGCATGAGAGCCAGGGGTCCTCCGGGCCGGATGCACTCCAGAGGCCAAACCCTCCGTTGTGACGCTGCATGGCGGCAACCCGTGCCACGGCGTCGACCAGGATCTCACGCCGTTTCTCCACAGGCATAGGCTCAATGCCCATGGCCCGAGCCCGCTCGGGCAGGAGCCAAAGCTGGGGAAAGGCGCGGCTGACGACCTGCTCCAGGCAGCCATAGGGGTAATCGAGCAACCCGCGCACATAGGCATCTCCAGGCAACGGCAGCCTGGTGGAGACGGCAACGGCACCGCCCACGGTGGCCGGGATAAGGCCTGCCATGGCCTGGGTGTCAAGGGAGAGGCTCTCCCCGAGGTTGAGGCGCACACGGGTCTCCCGGGCCTCACCGGGATAGCCGGGACGAACTGGCCATTGGGCGGTGATGCGTTTGGTCACCCCGTCCCCCTGCACGGTCATGACCACCTCCCCCACCCCATAAGGAGGCTGGGACGCATCGCAGGCAGCCGTCACCGGCCAGGAGCGAATCTTCCTTTTTCCTTCGGCAAGTGTCACTGTTTCGGTCTCGGCGTCGATGCATACCGGCCCCCCGGCTTCCAGGCCCAGGGTGTAGTCGCCTTCCCCGGCCACCATCCGCGTCAGGTCCGCCGTGAGGATGGAGGTATCCCCGGGCGCAAGGAACCTGGGGGCGGAGAGCTGTATCACCAGGGGCGGGGTCACCGTGGTCTCGAACTCGGCGGCTCCGAAGGAGGTGTCGTCAAAGGCCACGGCCATGAGACGCAGCGTCCCTGAAAAATCGTCCAGGGGAATCTCTGCAGTGATCTTTCCGCTGCGGTCGGTCTCAAAGGGTCCGAGGACCTTTGAAAAGAGTGTCACCTCGGCCTGGGGCTTTCCACCGCCCAGGGAGATGTCCCCGTCACCGCCGAACCGCATGGCGGCCCGTAAGGACGCGTCGGTTTCGATGACCTTTCCGAAGAGATCCGTGCCCTTCACATCGTACCAGCGCCGGGCAAAAAACCAGCCATAGGGATCCGGGGAGGCAAAATCGGTAATCCCCAGGATCCCCACATCCACGGCAGCCAGCCAGACCCGACCGTAGTGGGCCTGCCCCTTTTTTTTCACCGTCACCGTCACGGGCAGGGGCGCCTCCTCCTGCCAGGTCCGTGCCACCAGAACCTCCACGTCCATGGCCCGAGGCTCCCGGTCCAGGGCAAAGTGCTGCACACCGATGGCGCGCAAGGGGGTCTCCGGGTCTTGGGGTGCCGTCTTGCGCAGCACCACGGCGCTTACATAGATGTCGTGGCTCTGCCACGCCTCGGCAACGGGGATCTCCACCACGGTGCCGTCCCGCTCAACGGCCGTGCGCCGGGCCCAGAGAAGGTTCTTTCCTTCCACCATCACAAGGGCCTCTCCCTCGTCCGGGGGCACCACCGTCACCCGGGCCACATCGCCCGATCGGTACGTTTTTTTGTCAAAAAGGAGATTCACTTTGGCGGGATGGGGGGCGCCGTCGCCATAGCCACGGCCGGAGGAGAGAGAGACGGTGGTGGAAAGACCGGTTCCGGGATCCACGGCCTCGACGATGTAGTCGCCTGATGGGAGGGTCAGGTCATGGGTCACCACCCCGGCGGGCAGGTCCATGAAGGATTCGGCAAAGGTGTAGCGTTTTTCCGTGACCCGATGCTGCCACCCGGCCCCTTCGTTGAACTCCCAGTAGCTGTTGCGATCAATGCGGATCACCTTGAGGAGGAGCTGCTTTACGGTAACAGGCTTTCCGGTGCCATCGGCCACCACAAGGTCCAGGCTGTGCGTCTCCAGCTCTCCGGTGCCGCCCTGGCCTCCCCGATACCGGATCCCAGGCATGCGCCGATCCGGCATCCAGAGCAGGGAAAACCGCCGGGTCACCGGACGCCCCCCGCTTTCAAAGAGGCTCACCTCCGAGGTAACGGAAAGGGGCGAGCGGCTCTTTGCCGCCTCCTCATCCACGGCAAAGGCGCCCTTGCCGTCGTCATCCAGGGTGAGGCTCCCCAGGTCCGAGACGGAGAGAAAGTCCGCATCCTCTTCCAGGCCAAAGAAAAAATCTTTCAGGCCGTCCGGAAAACAGGCGCGCCGGGTTCGAAGGGTGAGCCGTGCCTCAGCCCGGTTTCCCGAGGCAGGGGCTCCGTAAAGGTATCGACCGGCCACCTTCAGGGAGTGGTCTGTTTCTTTGACCAAAACGGTTTTGTCGGAGGAGAGATCAAGGGCCATGCGCTCCGGCAGGAACTCCTCCACCAGAAACTCAAAGGTGGAAACCGGTCGCACCTTGCCGGGACGAAGCCGCACCTCGGCTCGCCACCGCCCGGTGGGCCCGTTGCCCGGAAGGGTGGCCACGGCCTCAAAATACCCGGAGGACCCCGAAGGCGCCAGGCTGACGTTGGCAAACACCTTGCCCCCGGGCTTGACCCAGCGGACGAACAGGGTTTTCACGTCCACGGGCCTGCCATCGTTGTTCCGCACCAGAAATGAGAGGGGGACGGCCTCGGAGGGCCGATAAAGATCCCGCGGAGCCATGACGAACACATCCACGGGGCTGTCCTTGCGTCCGGTGACGTCAAACTCGGAGAGATCGTTTCCGGGGGCCCGGGTGGAGAGAAAGGCAAGGTCCCCTCCCGCGCTCTCCCCGCGAATGAGGACGGTCTTTTTCACGCGGGCATCGCGGCTCCGAAACAACCCCAGCTTATCGGTGTGCCCTTCGGCCAGCTTTCGCCCCTTGTCGTCGAAAAGGGAGACCCGGAGCCCTTCAAGGGCGGTGCCGTCTGCAAGGGAAGAGGCCGTAACAACCGTCTCCTGTTTGTAGGAACGCAGGGACAGGCCGATGTCCGTGACCATGAAAAAGGTGCTCTGGTACGCATACCCAAAGGTACCCGGCCGCTTCATCACCGCAAAATAGAGACCGGTCTGCGACAGGGAGCTGATCTCCCGCACGGGGATATGGCGCACCACCCGCCGGTTTTTCACAGGATCCAGGTCAAAGCGGGCCGAGTAAACCAGATCACCATACTGCGGCATGTCTTCCAGCCGGTAGAGCCCCATGCTGTCCGTGGGGTTCCGCCACTGGGCGAACCGCCTCAAGCCCTCTTCGTTGATGCGGAAAAATTCCAGGTCCACGGCAGACACATTCACCGTGGCCACGGGCAGCCCGCCGGAAAGCCCCCGGGGAAGCACCAGCCCGCTGCGGGCAAAGCCCACCATGGGCTCCACCTTCCGCGTCTCCACCTGGCTCACCACCGGCTCGGCAAGGACTTGGCCCGAAACGGAGGTCACCCCTTGAAGGACCGTCACCGTATACGACGTCTCGGCCTCCACATGGGGGTACCAGAGCCTCCGCCCGTCTTCTGAAAGCACCCAGCCCCCGTCGGCAGGGCCATCGCCCACAGTCACCTGGAGAAACCCGCCCTGGAGCACATCCCGGGCAAGGGGCTCGGAAAAAAGGACGGACAGGGCCGGGCCGTTCTCATACTCCCGTTCACCGATGTCCAGAACACGAAAGGTGTCGGCCGCCAGGGAAACCGAAGCCGATACCGCCACAGCCAGACCAAACAGGAAAGATACGAGTCGTTTCATGGTGGGATCCTTACACGGGTTGTAAACAGCTTAAAAACGTCGGTTCAATGATTCCTCAGCTTTCAGGGCTACCACAACACACGGCAAAGCCGCCATGTTCTCCGTCACAAGAGCGTCAATTCACCATGGCGGCATACCGGTCTGCTTCGGAGACGTCTCCCTTGCTCCGATAGATGTCGCTGACGGCCTGGTAGGCGTAAGGGGCCGTTGCGGGGTCTTCCATGGCAAGCTTTAAATACCGTTCGATGAGAGGGACCGAGGTGTCCCCCCCCTCTTTGAGAAGGTTGGCGTAGGTGAGCTGGATATGAGAAGGGGGACGTTTTCCGCACCCGGCGCACCGGCCCATGCTGGTCTCCAGGAGGGTTCGGGCTGCTGCTGCGTCTCCGCCGTCTTTTTTCAGGTTGGCCAGAAAAAAGGCGAGGTTGTCGTCCCAGCGTTCCTCCAGCTCCTGGGCAAGGAACGCCTCGGCGTCACCGGCACGTCTGCACGCCATGAGAAGGCGGCCCTTGAGCAGGCCCAGCTCCACAGGGCACTCCTCAAGACCATTCAATGCATCATCCAGGATCGAGAGGGATGTTTCCGGCTCTTCCTCGTCCAGATGGAGATGGCACAAAAGCTCCACGCCGTGGGTGTGCAAGGGGTGGCCGGATAAGAACGTCTCCAGCAATTTTTTTGCCTTGTCCCGTTTTCCAAGGTTCAGGCAGGCGGAGGCAAGCTCCAGGGGCACGTACCCGTCATCGCCATCCTCCTCAAGGGCCTGGTCCAGGGCCTCTTCGGCCTCGGCAAAGGCACCGGAGTTCAAGGCGCTGTACCCCTTTCGGAAGGCATCGCCGTAATCCATGTAGGCCTCGCCCTGCTCTTCGGGAAGGGCCATGCACAGGGCTTCGAAGGCCTGGTCCGCCTCAGTGTACGGTACCTCGACCCCGGGCCCGTCTTCGTCGTCGTCCCACTCCTCGCCCTCCCGGGCCATGGAGCTCTTCAGCGTTCCCACAAGGGCCTGGATGGCCTCTTTGGTTTCGGCTTCCCGGGCCAGCTGGTCCGCCAGGTGCAGCAGGTGATGGGCTTCGGCGTCAATGCCCGACTCATGGAGCTCCGCCGCGTTGGCAAGGTGCTCCTTGGCCAGGCACTCCCCGCAGCCTGCGTGTTTCTCTTCAATGCGGGCAACAAGGGCTTCCTGGCCCGCTTCTTTTCCGGCCAGCTTCTCCAGGGCCTTGGCATATTGGGTACGGGCAGGGCCGTAATGTTCGGACAGAACCAGGGCATCGCCTTTTTTTTCGAGGTCTTCGGGTGATTTGACAAAAAGAGAGAAAAGCCCCATGGAGACTCCTTCGCACAAGTAGAATGAGGTAAAAAGAGAAAAAGCACGGTTGTTGCCTCCGGCGGCCCTGCCGGGGGCCAAACTTTTGATCCGCCTTCGCCCAAGGGCTACGGCGCGACAAGAAAGTTTGACAAACAGGTCTTAAGGGCGCCCCGGACCGACCGAAAGTTATCTGCAAGCCGACTGTATTAAACGTATCGGACATTCAGCCGGAATGTTTTTGCGGCTTGCTGCGCCATAGCCCCTGATGCCATTTGGGTGAGTAACAGAGGTGGAGGCGATGGCGAGAGCTTTATTCAATAAGCGCCCCGCCGGAGACAACTGAATAGTTAACATCGCCCCTTACGACGCGCCGTTGAAAAAGGTTGCATGCAGGGCGCGGACCGAGGCTTTGAGGTCATCTTCCCGGACAATGAAATAGAGGGCCACCGGAGAGGGACCAAAGGCGATCATCTCCACGTTGATCCCGGCGTCGTCCATGGCGGAAAAACAGCGGGCGGCAACCCCTTTGCGGGTGTTGAGCCCCTCCCCCACCATGCTGATAAGGGCCACGTCGTCTTCCCGTTCCACCTTGCGAAAGGGGTTGGGGGTCAGTTTTTCCAGGAGTTCGTAGCCCCGATCCATGTCTTTTTTATCCAGAAGGATTGAAATGCAGGTCTGGGAGGTGACCACGGACCGGATGTTGATGCCGCTGTCCGTGACGCAGCCCGTCACCTCGGAGAGCATACCCGGCCGGGCTCCCATACCCGAGGCATACACCTTGATGATGCCCACGTCGGTGTTCTGGGTGACGCTTTTCACCACGTGGGGCGCCTCGGGGCTGCTTGTGGTAATGAGGCTCCCCTCGGCATCGGGATCCAGGGTACTTTTAATGGCAATGTCCAGGCCGTACCGGCGCACCGGTTCCACGGCGCGGGGATGAAGAATCTTTGCCCCAAAATAGCACAACTCGGCGGCTTCGGCATAGGAGAGAACGGGAATCAGCTCCGCATCGAGTACCATGCGCGGATCCGCGCTCATGAACCCGGCCACGTCCTTCCAGAACTCCAGGACCTCGGCTTCCATGGCCACGGTGGCCACGGCCGCGGAGTAGTCGGTGCCCCCCCTGCCGTAGGTGGTGATGTTGCCCTCTTCGCTGATCCCGTAAAATCCCGGCATGAACACCAGGGTCCCTTCGTCCACCAGGGGCCCCAAGTGCTCGCGAAAATTCGCCCGGGTCACCTCCAGGTCCGCGGTGGCGTCCTCGTACTTTCCGTCGGTGATCATCCCGATGTTCTGGGGCATGCGACAGACAGCCCGGACACCCCGCGCGTTCATGGCGCAGGTGAGCAGCTCCGCGCTGAAGCGCTCTCCATAGCTGCTGATGAGATCGCGCATCTTGGGCGTGCTCTCCCCGGTGTAACTCAGGCCGTAATAGTACCGTTCCAGGCGCTGCAGGCCCTTGCCGAAAGCCTTGGAAAAGGTCTTCTGAAGGTCTGCATCGGCGATGATGTGCCGGGCCGTGGACATATGCTTGGCCCGCAGGCGGCTCATGAGCGTGGAAATCGTCTCTTCATCGGCCAGGGCGTCGGCCATGCCGTCGATGAGCATGTCGGTGATGCCGTTCAACGCCGAAACAACGATGATGTCGCCTTTCACCCGACCCGCCAGGAGGTCCAGGATCGATTCAATGGTCTTCTTGCCCTTAAGGCAGCCGCCGCCTATTTTAATCACTTTCATGGTGCTCGGGATTCTCCGTGAGGTTGCATCGTCAATAAGAATTTGTTTGTCTTATCATACTCATCCGGTAGCAAACAAGGAGAATGCCCATCCCCAACGGGTGAAGGGTGTGCATGCGACGCGCCCTGTCGCACAGGGTGTCGCAAGGCGCGACGGCTCGCACAAAAAAAGCCCTCCCCTGTCGTCGCCGGGACAGAGGAGGGCCTCAGGTAACCTTGTAAGGCTCAAGCTACGAACGGTGGGCTATCCGATGGGAAGCACCACGCGGCCGTACTGCTCGTTAAGTACCTCGGCCATGGCCAGGTAGATGGCGCTCAGTCCGCAGACAATGCCTTCGAAACCTGCGATGACGCCGATGAGGTGGGAGCCGGTCCAGTGATGGGCGGCCAAAAGGATAAAAAGGATGGTGAGGGAACCGAACACAAACTGAAGGCCCCGGTTGGCCTTGAGGGTCCCGAAGAACATGAAAAAGGTGAAAAGCCCCCACATAAAGAGGTACCACCCCATAAAATGATGTTCCGTGGCTTCGATCCATCCGAATTTCGGCATGAGGATCAGGCCCACCAGGGTCAGCCAGAAATGGCCGTACGAAATAAAGGCGGTCACCCCGAAGGTGTTGCCTTTCTTGAACTCAAGAATCCCTGCGATGATCTGCGCCATGCCGCCGTAAAAAAGGCCCATGGCCAGGATCATGGCGCTCATGGGAAAAAAACCGGCGTTGTGAATGTTCAAAAGAACGGTGGTCATTCCAAACCCCATCAATCCCAGGGGCCCCGGGTTTGCCAAAACATTGTCCTTCATGAATCTGTGTCTCCTTACCTGCTTCTCCATTTCTCTTTGAGGCACCTTGACCGTTTCCCCGCCGAACCGGTTGCCGCCAAGCCACCTCACCCTAACTTTCTACACGCTTCGACCCGCGCGCCGGAACTTCGGGCGTCGCCTGTCGTTTCATCCGTCTCTTTATGGAAATAACGATGGGTTATATCAGACGGCTGCGCATGACGGCAATCAAAAACAGACCATTGTTCACGTTACTGCTCACCATTCCCACCCGCACAACCCCCTCGCCTTTTCCATCCGTGCTCTTTTGGCGCGATGGCTGTCTTACACGATATTCATGGGAAAGGGAACCTCATCAAACAAACTCAAGCCGGAATACCGACGCGAATGGGCGCATTTATCCCTCGTTTTTTGAAATAAGGGGAAAGGCAGGAACACGACAACAGCCGGTGTGCGCCGTTGTCCGGGGAGACCGGACGAAACCCTGGGCCTCACTTCGGGGGGAACTGGTCCAGCACTTTTTTCACCAGTTTGTTAAGGGACTTGATGGCTTTATCGGGGTCCTTGTATTCGGAATACCGCTGAGCCCCGGTACCCCGCCAGTAAAGGGTGGACGAGTCTCGCCCCACAAAATCAATGATGAGGGACTCTTCATCGTAATCGCTCACACTGGTCCCCGTACCGATACCAACACCGCTGTAGCGCCCGTGGCTGGCCCTGCCGAAGCCGACGCTTCCGCCGGTTCCGCTGGACTCGATCTTTTTTCTCAGGACAAACTCATAGCGGAGGTAAAAGGCCGCGTCTGCGTCATCCACCTTTTGGATTCCCTTTGCCCTGAGCTGTTGCTCCACGGCCGAACGGGTCCGGCTATCCCGCAACGAGCTGTCGATACGTGGGTCCCCGGTGACAGGCTGGGATTCAGAGAGCCAGGCGTAACTCTTCAGCCTGCCGAACTGTTGTGCCGGGTCGTAGTCCTGATTGACCCGGATCCCGGAGCACCCGCTGAAGACAAGGGCCATCGCAACCATCCAAAGCCATCTCTTTTTCATGCACACCTCCTGGGCACGAAGATAACCGGTACACCACCGTGGGGTTTTTATGGAGAGGGGCCGGTATCCCGTTGGGGAAAACACCGGCCTAACCCGTCAAAGTTACGTTGCTATTCTACCACAGAACAATCGCCCTTCCCAAGTCCCTGATCTTGCCGCACCCACCCGGGAACGGAGATTCGGATAGCGGCCCCCGCAATTTTCTACAAGAAATATGGAGAGACACCTGATAGAATCGGTTCTTCTTGCCAAACACGAGAAAAGACCGGTATTGGGCCATGAAAAAACCTGGAAACACGACATTCTATCGCCATGGCGAGCTTAAAGATATCGAAGTTACGCGAGTCATTGATAGCCATCACATTTTCCCCAAGCATGTCCATGACAACACCTACACCCTCGTTCTCGCGGACAGGGGAGCAAGTTACTGCGTGGGGCCGGAGGAACACGAGGCTGTTGTGGACAGGCAAAGCCTTGCATTGATCAATCCGGGCCAGGTCCACTCCGGTATTCCCATCGGCCGGGAGCAGCTCTCGTACTGGTCTGTCAACATCATGCTTGATGTGATGACCGCATCCTTCAGGGATGTTTCGGGAAAAGACTCTGCACCACCGGAATTCCAACGCATGGTGGTTCGCGACAGGGGCCTTCAGGATCGCCTCCTGCTTTTTTTCCATCGAATGACCATGCATGAAGGGCGGCTTGCCCTGGAAACAGCCCTCATGGAATCCCTGGGGCACCTCTTGATTCGCTATGCCAATGCCCAAAGCCCCGACACATTTCAAGGCGAGTCCCGCCGTGTCTGCCTGGCCAAGGAGTACCTCTCCGAGGAGCTGGGCCGCAAAATGTCCCTGGACGAAGTGGCCGAGGCCGTGGGCCTGAGCCGATACCACTTCCTCCGTGTCTTCAAACACGCCACGGGCATTGCGCCCCATGCCTTCCGCACCCAGCGCCGCATTGACCTCTCCCAGCGCCTCATGCGGCAAGGGATGCCCTTTTCCCAGGTAGCCCTGGAAACGGGGTTCAGCGATCAAAGCCATTTCACCAAGCGCTTCAAGCAGTTCACCGGGGCAACGCCCAGGCAATACATGGCGGAAGCATAAGGGGCCAGACAAAAAAGCATCCCCACCGCAATTTCATACAATACCCTCCTTCGCCGGTGCGATAGGGTCTGTATCAACCCGACACAGAGGAGATCATCCATGGAGACAGCACAGGCCCCTTTACCCACCGCACACCACGCAACCCCTTCCCCGCAGCGCCTCCTGTTACCGGTGGCGGCGCTCCTGGCGGCCGTCCTGCTCTGGGGCGGCTCCTTTGCCGCCATGCGAATTGCCGTTGCGGTCTTAAACCCCTGGTCTGTCATGTGGCTCCGCATGACCACGGCACTGCTCCTGCTTGCCCCCTTTGTGGGTAAATCCGCCTTTGCAAGCTATCGCAGAGGGGACTGGAAACTCCTTGTCCCCATGGTCCTGTTTCAGCCCTGCCTCTATTTTCTGCTGGAATCCTATGCACTCACCTACACAACCTCATCCCAGGCAGGTGTGATCTCGGCCCTGGTTCCCCTCTTCGTTGCCTTCGGGGCCTGGCTTTTCCTCAAGGAAAAAATCAACCGCAACCTCATGGCAGGCCTTGGGATCACCATCGCAGGCGTCATCTGCCTCACGATTCTGGACGCCCCGGGCAGCAAGGCCCAAAACCCTCTTCTGGGAAACGGGCTTGAACTTTGCGCCATGGTAAGCGCGGCCATCAACATGATCATCGTCAAGCAGCTGTGCCAGCGCTACAACCCCTGGAGCCTCACCGCCATGCAGCTGCTGGCAGGGGCCCTCTTCTTCACCCCCGGCCTGCCCCTTCTCCTGCAAACACCCACAGCCGTGTGGACCCCGGAGCTCATGGTTGCCATGGCGTTTCTCGGGCTCTTTGTGACCCTTGGCGCCTTCGGCCTCTACAACTGGGGGATGAGCCATGTGCCGGCCTCCAGGGCTTCCATTTTTATCAACCTGGTCCCCGTCAATGCGGTGTTGATCGGATGGGTCCTCCTGGGCGAATCCCTCACCTCCCTGCAGCTCCTCATGGCCGGGGCCGTACTGCTGGGTGTGGTGTTCAGCCAACGCGCCGCGTAACGGCTGTCACCTGACCTGAAACGCCACAGATGTGGGGGGTTTTTACCCACAGCCCCACCCCAGTGTCCCGAAATCCCCCACTTTCCGGGGCCGCCACGAGGTACCTAGCCCGCCCCCGGCGGCCCCATTCCCTGAGTTTCTAACGGTTCCGTAAGCATCCCCCCGGCTGGCATGCCCATTGCTGTACACCCTGCAGATTATCGTCATCGGCGGTCCAGAGTGACCCTTACCCCAGCAAAGGAACCCACCCTCCATGCACCAAACGCAAAGCATTCGCACACTCATTGCAGTCCCCTTCACCGTTCTTACAGCGCTCCTTCTCATGGGATGCAGCTCGACCCAGAAAATCCAAAGCGCCTGGCAACCCGTTGACACCCTGCAGGTCGACGGCCAGACGAACGAATGGGACACCATACGGCCCCAGTATTATGACGAGGACAGCCGCCTTGCCGTCCGAACCATGAACAACGAAGAAGACCTCTTTATCTGCCTCACCGTGGGATCAAGAAACATGGCACGAAAGGTGATGCACAGCGGCCTGACCCTCACCCTCGGCTTTGATAACACCGAAGGCCAGGATGTGGCTCTGACCATCAAGCCAGGAGAAGGACCGGATAAAAGCGAACGTCAAAACAGGGACCAGCCGCGCCCCCAACACGCCATGACCGCGCCTGCCGGTATCGCCGTCACGGTGCCCCCTTCCGTCCACCCCACAGACCTCACGCCATCCGAAGCCCGTAAAAAAGGCATTGAAATGCTGCTGGCCCAGGACCGATTCGACCGGCTGATACTGGAAGCCAGACTCAACCTCAAGGCCATGGCCCTGCTGACAAACACCACCCCCGGGACCAGCGTAACCCTTGAGATTACATCTCCCGAGACAACCCCACCCAAGGCGTCAGCGGGTAAACGGGCCGGAGGCAAGGGCAGGCGGGGCGGCAGGGGTTCATCCAGAAGCGCCGCCACCCCCTTGAAGGCAGAACTGGAAATCAACCTGGCGTCTTCCGGGGCATAGTTGCCGTCAGGGCAAACGCATTTAGATTTTGCCTCCGGCGGCCCTGCCGGGGGCCAATCTTTTGAAAAGTTTGACAAACAGGTTTCATTTTTGGATGCGTCGCAACCGGCCATAGCCCCTCTATCAAGAGACGTGTCTTGATTACCGGACAATTTTTGCGACGCTTTTTTCAAAAAGCGACCCGCCGGAGGCAACGGAATTGTTAAATGCGTTGGCCCAGTAGTTGCTGTTGTTGATCATTACGTCCCAAATTTATATAATGACGTATTGAAACATGTTTTTCCCGTCCGGTTCTTCGCTCCACGGGACGTCGGGCTATCGACCCTTTATTCAGGGCTCGGCTCAGCGCCCCGTCCGTCCACGTTCATCGCCCCACGGCTTTCCCCACTCCCCTGAGACTCAAAAGACTGACGTCCACCCTTTGGCATGCGTGCCTCTACGGCAAGAACCGCACAGGCGTATCGTGATAAAAAAATTCGTGACCCCAACCCTTATCGCGGCCGGAATTGCCCTGCTGCTCATCGGGCTGCCCCTTTTGGGGGCCTGGCTCGACGGCAAACCGCTCCGGCCCTTTTTTACCCTCACCGCAACACCCGACCTCCAGCCCCCGGCTCCCTTTTCCTGGGGTGCTTTTGTGGCTGTTGCAGCCGCCATCCTCCTTGTGATGGGCCCGTTTTTCCGCCACCTCATCCGGTCCCAGGAGCCACAACCCCGCCCGAAAAGAGTTTCGACCAGACGGCTTCCCTGGTGGGGCCGAATCGGCCTGGTGGTGCTCCTGGTCTCCTGGGCCCTTGCCTGGACACGGTTCCCCTGGTTCGAGCCCCTTCAGGACCAGACCTTTGTGCCCCTCTGGCTCTCCTTTATCCTGGTCGTCAACGGAATCACCCACAAACGAACAGGGCGGTGCATGCTGACCCACGAGCCGGTCTACCTTATCGCCCTGTTTGCGGCGAGCCCGGTGTTCTGGTGGTTTTTCGAGTACCTGAACCGCTTTGCGGCAAACTGGTCCTACCACGCAGGCCACGACGAGCTGCTCGCCTTGAACGGCCAGGCCAGCCTTGCCTTTGCAACGGTCCTCCCCGGGGTGGCAAGCACCTGCGACCTCCTGGCCACCTTTCCGCGCCTCTGGGCGGGCATGGGCCGGTTTGTACGCATCGACATTGGTGCAAATCCCCTGGCCCCGTTGTGCCTTCTGCTTATCTCGGCCGTGGCCCTGGTTGGCATCGGGATCCGCCCGGACCTTCTCTATCCGTTCCTGTGGCTCTCCCCTCTTCTGCTCATCGTCTCCGTTCAACAGGTGGCAGGGTATGAAACGGTCTTCAGCCCCTTGAAATCGGGAAACTGGTCGCACCTCTGGCTCATGGCCATCTCGGCCCTTGCCTGCGGCTTTTTCTGGGAGATGTGGAACATGTTCAGCCTGGCACGCTGGACCTACGCAATTCCCTATGTGGGGCGGTTCCACGTATTCGAAATGCCCCTGCTGGGGTATGGAGGATACCTCCCCTTCGGGCTGGAGTGTGCGGTGGTCTGCCACGGCGTGAGACGCCTGGTCCGGGGCGGTGAAGGATCAGCGGGCTGACGGGCCTTGCCGGGACGTCGCCCCCTGTACGGATCTTTTTGATACACATTCGTCCAGGGTGCCTACAAAAGACACAATCCACAGGGCCATAGCGTCTGCGCCCATCGTCTCCATCCCTGATATTGCTGCGACTCCGGACAGTTACGAAAAACGCCTGCCCGTGGCACAACAGTTGCTTTCTTTTTACCCTGTGGCACACAAATTTTCACCATACCGAACACAGGGCAACAAACCGGTTGTTATACGAGGAATAAAAGAGATGCAGAGACGTGTGAGTCACAAACAGGAAGGCGGTGCCCCATAAAACAAAAAAGGCACCCCTTGAAATCAAGGAATGCCTTTATTTTTTTTATGGTACGCCTGGCAGGATTCGAACCTGCGGCCATCCGCTTAGAAGGCGGATGCTCTATCCAACTGAGCTACAGGCGCATTGATTGATGCGAGAAGCTATTTAGCAGACGGTATTTCGTTTGTCCACCCAAAAAAAGGGCCCCCATAAAAAAGGCGGTTCCCGACCCGGGTGGCACGACTGGTGCGGATGAAACCCTGATGAAAAGGTTTCCCTGACGGGCTGCCGATCAGGGAAAAGGTACCTTGAGAGGTCATGCATGCCCGCTTTCGTTAAAATCCGGTCCGTTAAAAGAAATCGCCCGGTCAACAGGTCGAAATCACGACCTCTTCAAGGGGCCGGTGTTTCCAAGGTTGGCAATTCGCCCCACTGTGATATATCGGGGACTGAGAATTGCAGACTTTTCCCATAATCGGCGATTCATGATACATTCAGATAAGACGACACCTTGTTTTTACGCAAAGAGGTGCAAAACGATTTTTGTGACGATATTCACGGGAGGTGCCCTGTGCACAGGCGGTGAGAAAAATACCGCAGCCCCTTCATCTTCAGTGATCATGTTTCCATATGAAAATTAAAAGAGACAACGAGAAAAACGACAACAACGCTTCACAAAGAGACCCTATGACATCTGAAACCGAGGTCATCGTCAAGGCTTCCCAGAAAAAGAAGCCTGCGTCCAAAAATACCCATCTGCCTGTCAAATCCTCCGGCGGCAATGCTGTCACCAAGTTTGACCCGCTCCAGAGCTATCTTTCGGAGATCAGCCAGTACAAGCTGCTCACCCGGGAAGAGGAGGTGGAACTGGGTATACGCATCCAGGAACATGAAGACCCCGATGCCGCTTACCAGCTGGTCACCGCCAACTTGAGGCTCGTGGTCAAAATCGCCCTGGATTTCCAGCGCGTCTGGATGCAGAACCTGCTGGACCTTATTCAGGAAGGCAACATCGGCCTGATGCAGGCCGTGCGAAAGTTCGACCCTTATAAAAACGTAAAATTTTCCTACTACGCCTCGTTCTGGATCAAAGCCTACATCCTGAAGTTCATCATGGACAACTGGCGCCTGGTCAAAATCGGGACCACCCAGGGGCAGAGAAAGCTCTTTTTCAAACTGAAAAAGGAGAAACAAAAGCTCATCGAACAGGGCTTTGACCCCAAGCCCAAGCTGCTTGCCGAGCGGCTCGGCGTCTCTCCCAAGGAGATCATCGACATGGACCAGCGCCTGGACGGCTGGGATGTCTCTCTGGATGCTCCCCTGAAGGAGGATTCCGACACGGAACGGATTGAGTTTCTCAATTCCGAATCCGACTCGGCGGAAGACCAGGTCGCACGGAAGGAGTTGGAATCGCTGCTCCACAATAAAGTGGAGGCATTCAAAAAAGAACTGGCCGAAAGGGAACTGGAGATCTTCAACTCCCGCATCTTCTCTGAAGACCCCCTGACCCTTCAGGAGATCGGTGAAAAGTACAACATATCCCGGGAACGGGTCCGTCAGATTGAAAAAAACATCACCCGACGGATGAAGGATTTCTTTCAAAGCGAGCTTCCTGATTTTCACCTGTACACCGACCGGTCCGAGTAACTCCCTTCCTCAACCACATGGAACGGAATGTATGAACCTTATCTCAGCCACGATCCGGGGGCTTCGACTCGCCCCGGTCCTTCTATCGGCCCTGACCCTGTCGGTGCTTCTCCTTTCCGGGTGCGCCTCCTCCACCCGGGAAGGCCTTACCTCCAACGCATCCACCCCCATGGTCCCTGGAGCTTCGTCCATTGAGGAGCCCGACAGCCCGGAAACCTGGTCCGGTTACCGCCTTTACATCGAGGCGATGCTGGCCCGCAAGGCCGAAGATTACGCCACCTCTGCCGCGTACCTCACCACAGCATCCGAGAAAGACCCCTCGGCCCTGATTCTCAAGCGGGAGCTTGCCGTGGTGTACCTTCTTGCCGGGGAAAAAGAGAAAGCCCTTGAGGTCATCGACGGCATCCTGGCCGACCACCCCGATGACGCCGACTCCCTGCTGCTCCTGGTCCGTATCCGCCTGGCCGAGCGTCGGGCAGGACAGGCCGAAAAGCTCCTGAAACGGGTCATTGAATCGGACCCCACGCGGGAAGAGGCTTACTTTCGCCTGGGGCTGCTCCAGACCACCATCGGCAAACGCGATAATGCCCTTGAGACCTACCTGAAACTCCTTGAGGCATACCCTTACGCCTACGCAGGCCATTACTATGCCGCCCTTCTGTACAAGGAGAAAGGCGATGAGGACAAGGCGGTGCATCACCTCAAAGAGAGCCTGGATATCGCGCCGGAGTTCATCGAGGCAAGACTGGAACTGGCCGATATTCTCGTCAGCCGTAAACAATACGACGAGGCCAAGGCCCAGTACCGCCTGGCCCTTACCCACAGCCCCGGCGATCTCCACGCCAGCTTAGCCATGGCCCTGCTCCACGACACACTGGAAGAAGAGGAGCAGGCCCGGAAGCTCTACGACGAGATCACCGCGTCTGCGGACCGATGGCCGGAGATCTACACCCTCATCAACCAGCAGTACATCGAACGCCGGAAGTACTCGGAAGCCCACCGGCTCCTCACCGGGGTCATGACCGCCTACAAGGACAACTCCGAGTTCAATTACATGCTCGGGTTCGTCTGTGAAAAGCTCGGAGACTCTGAGGAGGCCATCCAGTGCTTTACCCGCATCTCCCCCGCATCGGACTATTACGAGCGTGCCATCCTGTTTGTCAGTGTCCAGCTCTGGGAACAGGGAAGACAGGATGAAGCGATTCAAACCCTTGAAGAGGCGCGGGAGCAGCAGCCCGAAAGCATCGAAATCCTGAACTACCTGGCCTCGTTTTACGAAGAGCAAAAGGCATACGACAAAGCGGAAGCCTGTCTTCTCAAGGCCATCTCTTTCACCCCGGAGGACCCGACACTGCACTTCCGCATCGGGGTTCTCTACGACAAATGGGGAAAAAGCGAGGCCTCCACCAATGCCATGAAACGGGCCCTTGAGCTGGACCCCGAGGACCCCAATGCCCTGAACTACCTGGGGTACACCTACGCACGCCAGGGCATCCACCTGGAAGATGCCGAACGCCTCATCAAAAAGGCCCTGGAGTACAAGCCCGGAGACGGTTACATCACCGACTCCCTGGGCTGGGTCTACTACCAGAAGGGCCAGTACTCCAAGGCCCTGAGCACCCTGCGGGAGGCTGCGGCCCTGCTTCCCGACGATCCGGTGGTCATGGAGCACCTGGGGGACGCCCTGGTACAGAACAACCTGACCCAGGAGGCCCTGAACTACTATCGGGAATCCCTGAAGCTGGGCCATGAAGACGCACCGGCCATCCGTGAAAAAATACGCACCTTAGAAGAGAGCGACACGGACCGCTAAGCACCGGGCATTTTATGTTATCTTGACGTACGGAGACGGTAACGACCCAGCGCCCAAAACCCGCCTCCGGCAACAAGGTATTTCATCTTAAAAGCGAAGTAACTATTCAGCTTGCCTCCGGCGGGTCGCTTTTTTGAAAGATTAGAGCAGTCAAAATCGCTGGGATTCATGCCAGGAATATCAAGACCTGTTTGTCAAACTTTTCAAAAGTTTGCCCCCGGTAGGGCCGCCGGAGGCATAAGCCGAATCGTTACCGGAGACGCTGCCTTTCCAGGGCCTGGTGTTGTCCGCCCCTATTCACACTACCGGAAGAAAGTTATCATCCATGCAACGCCCAGTCCTGATCCTCATCGTTCTTTGTGTCCTGCCCCTGTTTTCAGCATGCAGCATCCTCTCCCCCCCTGCCCTCCGGTTCGAGACCGACGGCGCTCAAGAGGAGCTCCGTCGACTCACCCAACTCAACCACGAGGTGACCTCCTTTAAAGGCATCGGCTCGGTGACCACCACCGAAGACGGGGAAACCCGACGGTTTCGCCTTGCCTGGGCCGGTGATGCCCCCAACCTCCTGAGACTGGAGATCATGGCCGCGGCCACCCCCGTGGAGTCCATTGCCTATGACGGCACGCGCCTCAGGCTCCGCTCCCACATGGGCAGCCACAAACCCTACGTCAAAAAGGTGGAAGACCCCTCCCTGGCCTCTGCCACAGGCATCCCCTTGTCCCTCTCCGAAATCCACGCCCTGCTCTCGGGCAAGATCATGGTGGGGCCTTTTGAGTCCGCACGGCTCCACCCCCTGCCCGAAGAGGGCGCCCGAGCCCTGGTGCTTCGCCTCGACAGGCGTCACACCAAAACCATCGACATAGACCCCCGGGGCCTCCCCACCCGGACCACATTGTCCAAAGGCGGGGATGAGGTCTACGACCTCCACCTCTCACCCACGGCCGACCCGGACGGCACCAATCGGTTCCGCACCATTACCCTCACCACGGCCAAAGGGGTGAAAGCCACCATCCGCATTGATCGCGCCTTCGTGAACCCTGCGGTGGACCGTACCATGTTCACCCTTGAGACCCCGCAATAAACGATCTCCCCAAAACACAACAGGCGCGATCCACCAAGGAGTCGCGCCTGTCATCTATCCAATATGCTTTACAGAGGTCCAATGGGCCTTAACAAGTTCCGCAAAAACGGCTGCGCCATATCACACAACGCGCGAATACCCCGAAAATTGGGTGCATGAAGTCTGCCGCCATGCATTCGCCATAGGGTTTCAAGGTGCCCCCACCTTGCCGCCGGATTACCCCTCCACAATGTTTTTGAGGGTCTCCACATCCAGGAGGGCCTTTTCCATGGAGATCTGCTCCCAGCCTTCGTCCCGGATCCGGGTGAGTTCTTCGATGAGCTTGCCCAGGGTCTTGTTGTAGCGGGCGCCGCAGGCCAGTGACGAGGTGGTGCGCCCTTTAAGCTCGCCGCTCTCCCGTCGCATCTCCTGCATCTCGTTAAAGGCCTGGTTGATGGACTTTTCACCGGACTCCACGGCCTCACGGATGGAATCGTCGGCGTGTTCCATCACCTTTCGGGCCTTGTCCACCTTGCTCTCGCTGGTGCCCAGCTCGTTGGCGCGCTCCTTGACCATCTCTTTTTTGGTGCGCTTCTCCCCGTCGTCCCCGCGGGCCTCGTCAATGGAATCCAGGAGCTGCAGGCAGCGGACGATGTCCTCATCGGCCAGGTTCCGCCTGTTGCGCTGGAGATGAAAGGCGTAGAGGATGGCGTCGTCCTCGTTTTCAAAATTCCGGATCAGGACGGGAACGGTCTCCAACCCCACGGCCAGGGCCGCGGTATACCGGGTGTGACCGTCCACAACGATGCCCTTTTCTTCCCACACGATGATGGGAAAGGCGTCGTCGTACCCGTTGGACTCCATATCCAGGCGGATCCCCTCCAGGGTATCCTCCCCCACGGGAAACAGGGTTGAAAAGGGCTCTTCCACCTTCAGATCGGTGATGGGCATGGTGCTGATGTTCATGGTCTCTCTCCCACATGGCAAAGAGCCCCCGGCAAGAATGCCGGGGGCGCAGAGGTTTCGCATCGGTTCAAGGCACGGGCGCCGCACTGGGCATGGCCCGGTCGCCAAAGAATTTTAAAAACTTACAGCGCCAGGGCGCTCTCGCCGCAGTAGTGCTCTTCCCTCTCCTTTGCGACATCGGCGCTGGCCAGGTAGTCGTCAAAGCTCATGAGCCGGTCCAGGCTGCCCCGGGGGGTAAGCTCCACAATGCGGTTGGCCACGGTGGAGACAAACTGATGGTCGTGGGAAGCAAAAAGGACCACCTCGGGAAAGGCCATGAGCCCTTCGTTCAGCGAGGTGATGGACTCCAGGTCCAGGTGGTTGGTGGGTTCATCCATAACCAGCACGTTGGCGTCGGAGAGCATCATGCGCGACAGCATGCAGCGCACCTTCTCCCCGCCGGAGAGAACCCCGGTCTTTTTCATGGCCTCTTCACCGGAGAAAAGCATGCGACCCAGAAAACCGCGGGCAAAGCTTTCTCCCTCTTCCGGGGGCGCGTACTGGAGCAGCCACTGCACCAGGGTCATGTCGGTTTCAAAGTACTGCCGGTTCTCTTTGAGGAAAAAAGAGGGGGTGATGGTCTGACCCCAGCGGAAGCTGCCGGAGTCCGGCTCCATCTCCCCTGCCAGGATCTGAAAAAGGGTGCTCTTGGCAAGACCGTTGTCCCCCACAAAGGCGACCTTGTCCCCGTTGTTGACCACCAGGTTAAGGTCGCGGAGCACCTCCTGGCCATCGATGGTCTTGCTCAGGTTTTCGATCTCCAGAATAACGTTGCCGCAGGGACGCTCCGGCTTAAAGGCCACCCAGGGGTATCGCCTGGACGAGACGGGCATGTCTTCCAGGGTCAGTTTTTCCAGAAGCTTTTTCCGGGAGGTGGCCTGCTTGGCTTTTGAGGCGTTGGAGCTGAATCGCTGGATAAAGGAGGTGAGCTCCTTGGCCTTGTCCGCGGTCTTCTTGTTCTCGTTCTGCTTCTGCTTCTGGATCAGGCGGCTCGCCTGGCACCAGAAGTCGTAGTTGCCCACGAACACCTGGATCTTGCCGTAGTCGATGTCGGCGATATGGGTGCACACCTGGTTGAGAAAGTGTCGGTCGTGGGAGACCACGATGACGGTGTTCTGGAACCGCGCCAGAAAATCATCCAGCCAGGCGATGGACTTCAGGTCCAGGTGGTTGGTGGGTTCGTCAAGGAGCAGCACATCGGGGTTGCCGAAAAGGGCCTGGGCCAGAAGGACCCGGACCTTGTCCCCCCCTTCAAGGTCCTTCATCTTCAGGTGGCGCATCTCTTCCGGGATCCCCAGGCCGTTCAGGAGAACCGCTGCCTCAGACTCGGCCTCGTAGCCGTTCATCTCGGCAAACTCCGCCTCCAGTTCACCGGAACGGATGCCGTCCTCTTCGGTGAACTCCGCCTTGGAGTAGATGGCGTCCCGCTCCACCATGATGTCGTAGAGCCGCTGGTGGCCCATGATCACCGTGTTGATGACCGTCTCTTCATCAAAGGCAAAGTGATCCTGCCTCAAGACAGCAATACGCTCGCCGGGCCCGACGCTGATGTCGCCCTTGTCGGACTCGATCTCCCCTGCAAGGATCTTGAGAAAAGTTGATTTGCCGGCGCCGTTGGCACCGATAAGGCCGTAGCAGTTGCCGGGGGTGAACTTGATATTGACGTCTTTAAACAGGACGCGTTTGCCGTAGGCAAGCGCCACGTTGGTTGCGCAGATCATAGAAGGTTCCTCAGTTTGAACAATAAAAAAACCACGGGTCGTAGCAACCCGTGGTTCATGCGACGCCTGCTTATATCGTATCGCACTTAAATCAGCAATCTTTTTTCACGCGGCCCGCCGTCCCTTCCCCGAAGATCTCATCGGCTTCCCCCAGGGTCACGATGCCCAGGTACCCGTCCACGGTGAGCAGATCCCCGGTGGCGATGCTCGTGGTGGCATCGGGCACGCCGGTCACGCACGGCAGGCCGTACTCCCTGGCAATGATGGCACCGTGGATGAGCATCCCGCCGCGCCGTTCCACGAGCCCTGCGGCCAGGGGCACCACATGGGTCATGGTGGGTTCCACCACGTCACACACCAGGATCTCTCCATATGCCAGACCTGCAAGGTCGCCGGGGCTGCGGATCACCCGGGCCCTTCCCCGAACCAGCCCCTGTCCGGCGGGCTGGCCCATGATCTGGCGGGCTTTGATCACGGAGGTCTCCTCCGCATCCCGGGCCGGAGCGCTTTGGATGGTGGGACGGCTCCCGAAGCGTTCCAGCTCGTGGCAAAGCCCCTCGGCATCGGCCCCCGTCCCATTCTGCTCCAACCGCCTGCGCCCTTCGGCCACAGCGCGAAAGAGTTCCGCTTCAAGGCGCCCCATGTAAATGTTGTCATCGTCCCGAAGGCGGTAGCTGGAACGCCCCAGGTCCAGGACGCCCTGGGCGTACTCCCTGGACTCCACAGGGTAAGCCCCCAAAAACCTCTCTTCCAGCCGGGATGCATCCCCGGCCGTGGCCTCGGATGCGGGCGGGTGGGCCGCCATCTCAAGGACCAGGGACACCAGGGTATGCCGGGGCGATTGGTTCGAAGCTCCCCCGGCCACCGCCCAGGAGAGCTCTCCGTAATCGTCGATGAACGCAGACACGGCAGCCTCGATCTCAGGGGGCAACGACGTAACACCAAAGCCGGCTCCCCCGTTCCAGTCCGGGTGCTCGCGCATTTGGGCTGCCAGGTCTCCCAGGCGACGGTTTCGGGCCATGCCCACAAGGGGGGTATGGGTCAGAAGAAGGGTAAACTCAAAGGGGTCGTCGGGCTTGACGGCATCGTTGTAGGCCTGGCCAAAGAGCCGAACCCCGTGCGCAAAGGGAATAAACTCCGACCAGTAAACCCCGACCCACCTCTCGTTGACCTCCAGTCGGTACCGGAGCTCCCGGGCCAGGTCTCCGTCGTTCAGGGTTTCCAGACAGACCCTGGCCATCTCCTCGGCCGCCTCGGTCATCTCCGGCAGGAGCCGGGTCTCGATTTTCTGCCTTAATGCACACAAGCTGTCATAGCTGCGATGGAGACGCTTGTGCAGCGCGTCATTCCCTGGTGAACCCTGTGCCTCCAGGGTGGTGATGGGCCGGGACTGAAGCACATGCACCCGCCCCCCGTCCAAGGTCCACTCCAGGTCCTGGGGAGAATCGAACAGGGACTCCATGCGACGCGCCAGGGCAAACACCGATGTCACCTCTTCATCCTCCAGGGGAGGCCTGGCCGCCTTGGCCTCGGGGAGCAAAACCGTGCGGACCCCGGAGGGGCCAGCGCCAAGGCACGATGGCCGGCCTTCAGGAGCCCTGTGCGCCAGGATCGCCCCAGAGGTGCGGTCCAGCCGCCAGTGATCCGGCTCCACCGTGCCGTCCACCAGCCCCTGGTTAAGACCGTACACAGCCTCCACCACCCCCTCGGATGCAGCCAGGGGGCTCTTGCTGAACGCCACACCGGACACCTCCCCCCTCACCAGCCGCTGGACAAGGACGGCCATGGTTCCCGCACGGAAATCAGCCTCCCGCTCCCGCCGATAGAGAAGAGCGCCGTCCGACCAGAGGGAGGCCCAGACCCGCTTGATGTGATCCAGGGTGGATTCCAGGCCGCGAACATTCACATAAGAGTCATGCAGCCCTGCAAAAGACGCCCCTTCTGAGTCCTCCTCCGGACACGACGATCGCACCACCAGGGGACCGCCTTCAACGAACTGTTCCAGCCCCGTGGCAAGGGCCTCATAAAGCACAGGTGGCCAGGGCGCCGTCAAAAAAAGGTTACGGATCCTCAAGGCCGCGTCCCACACCTCTTCCCACCGCATCTCGGAAAAAGGCTTGCACTGAAGCGTCATCTGGATCCGCTCAAAGAGTCCGGCCTCTGAGACGAAGGCGCCATACGCCTCGGACGTTACGCAGACCCCGTCCGGGACCAGAATATCGTTTTGAACCATGCGGGCCAGGGCGTTGGCCTTGCCCCCCACCACCGATTCGCCATGGGCTCCCGCACGGGCCAGGGGCATAAGAAAGGTCATGGGCTCACCTCAATCTCGGTGACGTTTTGAAACCGCTCCACGAAAATGCAGCGCCGGACTTTTACCACCATAAAGGCACAGGAGGGGGCCGCGACAAAATCGGAGAGGTAGGGGTGGCGGGATAGAAAAAGGGCTTTTAGGGGAGCGGCGGCGTCCTCCCCGGGTTCGGACACCCGGCCCGTTATGGTCACGGCCCGGGCCTCATGAAAATCGGCTTCCGCGTTGGACCTGCTGTCGATGAGCATGGCAACCCGGTCGTCCTCGGTCATGTTTCCGTATTTACGCGTGGACCGGGGGGTGACGAAAAAAAGCCGGGACAGGTCGTCGGTGACACCATAGGCCACCAGGGATGCGTAGGGGTGTCCCCTGCAGTGGGTGCTGAGCACCCCGAGTCGCTGGGCGTCAAGGAGGGATCGGATCATCCGGACAACTGCCGCGTGATGGGTCATGGGGACCTGCCTTTTCATGGAGGTACAAGGAAGAAATCATGACGGGATATTGCATTATATCAGAGATATCCACAGATTCCACACCCATCTGCCCGGCACCATGGGCGCCTGACATTGCCCCTTGACATAACAGAACGATCATTTTAGCTTACCCAATTCACCACCAACCCGCCACAGGACAGAACCATGCCCCGCAACAAAGAGTACAATCACCAGGACGTGTTGAACGCGGCCACCTCGCAGTTCCTTGACAAAGGCTACAAGGCCGTCTCCGTCAACGATCTGGTCAAGGCGACAAAGCTCAACAAACACAGCATGTATGTGGAATTCGGTAACAAGGAAGGGCTGTTCTGTGCGTGTATCGACCATTATACCCGGGCCGTGCACCGGCACGTCGGTCATATCCTCCGCCGCGAGCCCCTGGGCCTGGGGAATATCACCGATTTTTTCCGCCACCGCATCGACTATGCCTACTCAGGAAAAGGCAACGGGTGCCTTCTGCTCACCACGGTGGCCGAAAAAAACCAGATGGACAAGATGGTCCTGAACCGTGTCCAGCACCACTGGACCCTGCAGAAAGCGGACCTCAGGCTCTGCCTGGACGCCGCACAAGAAAAAGGAGAGATCCCGGCCGAAAAGGACACCACAGTCCTTGCCAACCACCTCTTCTGCCAGCTCATGGGCATGGTCATCATGATCAAGGGGGGAAGCCGTCGGCAGGAGATTGAACAGATGATCGACATGACCCTGGCCCACGCGCGGCAATAGGCAAATCACATCCGCCTTTAAAACAACATTCATTCAATCGTGTTTTTTTAACCTGCCTGCTCAAGGCACTTTTTAAATCAGGCATACGCTTATGCCCCCGGCAGGTCCCGCCGGAGGCACAAGCGAAAAACACACCATCAGAAGATCTGGTGCCTTACATATGAGCTGCACTCATCGTGCTAAAGCTGAAAGTGCTCCACCATCCCTTTCAATTGATCCGACAAATGGTGGAGATCTCCCGCATTCTGTTTGACACCGGCACTGCTCTCGGCAATCTCCTCGGCCGCCTCGTTGACACCGACGATATCCTGCGCCATGTCCGCAGCCACAGCCGTGCTTTCAGCCACACTGGCGCTCACCTCAGCCATCCCCTGGGAGGCCTGGGTGATGCTGTCCGCAATGTCACGGGTGGCCATGGACTGCTCATCCACCTCTTCTGCAATGGACGAAACGATCTCGTTGGTCTGGAAGATCACCTCGGAGATGTGTTCGATCTCCTTGACCGTTTCATCGGTGGAGACCTGAATGCCGTTGATCTTCTGCTTGATCTCCTGGGTGGCTTCGGCGGTCTGATGGGCCAGGTGCTTGATCTCGTTTGCCACCACGGCAAAGCCCTTGCCCGCCTCCCCTGCCCTGGCCGCCTCAATGGTGGCGTTCAAGGCAAGCAGATTGGTCTGGGCGGAGATCTCGGTGATCGCCTCGGTCACCGTATTGATCTCGTGGGCAACCGCGCCCAGGGCTTTGACTTTTTCTGAAGACCGCTTGGCACTGGAGACCGCCTCCTTGCTCACGTGGCGCGCTTCCTCGGAGTTGCCTGCGATTTTTTCGATGGTGCCGGTGATCTGTTCCGTGGCCGCGGCGACCCGACCGATATTCTGGGAGGACTGCTCAGCGGCGGCAGCCACCGAGGCCATGTTGGTGCTCATCTCTTCGGCGGCCGCTGTGGATGAACTTGTCCTCTCCATGGTCTCCCGGGCGCCTGAGGACATCTGGGCTGACACTGCCGAAAGATTGGAAGAGGAAGCGTTGAGCTGGCTTACGCCCGCCGAAATATCCCGGAACATGTCCCCCAGGGTTCCCACCATGGAGTTCAGCGCCCCCACAAGGGTACCGATCTCATCATGCCTCCGGGTGGAGAGGGTCCGGCTGAAATCACCTTTGGCAACGGCCTCGGCAAAGGTCACCGCCCGTATGATGGGCCGGGTGGCGCGCCCGGTGATCACATAAACCGTGGCCACGAGCAGCAGCATGGCAACCAGGGCCACCCCAAGGCAGACATACCGGATGGTGTGTGCCTTCTTCAGGATCTTTGCGGTGGGGATGCTGATCATGGCTGCCCAGGGGGTGTCGGCCTTGCCGATGCAGATAGGAACGCCCATGCGCACCACCTCACAGCCCAGGATCGCAGAGTGGTTGGTCCCATGAAACGGTCTTCCGTCCCGGATGGCCTGTTCAAACCCTTTTCCCCAGGAGGTCTCCTTAAAGAGGCTCTTACCGGGTCGCCCGTTTGCAGGGTGAGAGACATACACGCCCCCGTTGGAGACGATGGAGAGGTAACCCGTCCCGTAAATCTTAATGCCGGCAAAGGCATCCTGAAAGGTTTTCAGGGCGATGTCCACGCCCACCACCCCCAGGACTTTTCCGTCCATGACAATGGGCACGCTCACCGTTGTCATCAGGTGATTTCGCCCCCCGATATTGAAGGCATAGGGTTCGGCAAGCACCTCTCTGCCGGTTCGCTGGGGCACAAGGTAGTAGTCCCCGTCGCCTTCACGCCGGTAGTTCAGGCTGGGCCGCAGCTTCAGGCTGCCCGAGCTGCGGCTCCAGATGGGCACAAACCGCCCGGTGGCGTCGTGGCCCTCGGCGTTCACAAAATCGGCATCCCTGCCGTCCAGAGCGTTGGGCTCCCAGATCGTCCACACACCATAAAAACCGGGGTTTTTGTCTATCACCTGTTTCATGAGGTGCGTCAACAAATCCCGGCGGGACAGGTCGCCGTCCACCTTGTCAAGTCCGGTCACCACCCCCCCAAAGACCTGAGCCAGGGTTCGGGCCGAGTCCGCTGCGATCTCCACTTCCGCTTTGACAACGCCGCCGTACCGGTAGGCCATCTGCTCCGCTTTTTCCAGGGCTTCCGTCTCTGCCAGGTTGCCGGACATCACGGCAACGATCCCGATGGTCACCGTAAAAGCCAGGGCCATGACCGAACAGATGCTCAACAGCATCCGGGTTCTCAATTTCATTGTAGTCAACACGTCACATTCCTTACATTAAGAAAACCAGGGCCTGCTCGAACCCAGACATGTGCCGTTCGGCTCACGCGCCTTGAACGAGGCATCGCCGGGCACATCCCTCAGCTCAACCGCAGGCTTATATCAAAACACTTGTTCTGTTTAATTCTCAAAAAACAGCCACCCCGTGGGCTGGCCTTCGCCATAATCCGTCGGTCCATGCCGGAACACGGGCCTCTGCGGATTTCAGCTGCATCGATCAGCAACCCCTCAACAGGATATCATCCTCAAAAACCGATTGTTAGGAGGTGTATCTGCCCAGGGGAGCCCGTCGTCATTCATCAACGGACTCAATGCGCGGTTTTTTCTAAAATGAAAGTTCTGGAATGTCAATACAGAAATGAACACCGTTTAGCAACATCGGGGAACACTCGTTGAGGCAGGATAAAAAAAGGCGCGTCCACAAGGAACGCGCCCATTTAATTGTCGGGAAGCAGGGGTTGCCTTTACCGGGCGTCAGGCCCGCCCAAAATCTCCGGAAAGAAGCACGGGATCAATACCAAGACGATCCAGGGCTTTTTCCCATCGTACCTCCGCCGGGACCTCAAAGATCAAGTCGATACCGGATTCCACGGTCAACCACACATTGCCCGCAAGCTCCCCTTCGAGTTGCCCGGCGGCCCACCCGGAGCTACCGAGAAAAATAGCTACTTTTTCAGGCCCTTCCCCCCGAGCAACAGCCGACAGGGTCTCCATGGAGTTTGACAAGGCCACGTCCTCTCCCATGGGGAAGGTACCCTCATGATCAAAGGGGGGCCCGTGCAGGAGAAAGATCTCATCCAGCTGAACCGGGCCCCCCGTGTACACAGGTACATCCACGGCGGCATCCACATGTTCGAGCTTGAACTCCTGATAGACGTCACGGGCCGCCATCAGGTGACTGGGACGGTTGACGATAAACCCCATGGCCCCGTCCACGGTATGCTCGCAGAGATACACCACGGACCGTGCAAAATTGGGATCCTTCATGGACGGCATGGCCAGGAGAAAATGCCCCTTAAGGGAATGAAACGCATCTCCGCTCATCGTTGGTCCCCACCCTTTGAATGGTCATGTGTCATCACGGATCGACTCACCATAAAAACCCTTTCGCCGAACCGTGCCTATCGGCCGTAGTTGTCTTCCAGGCGGACAATATCGTCTTCTCCGAGGTAGCTTCCCGACTGTACTTCAATGAGTTCCAGGGGAATTTTCCCCGGGTTTTCAAGTCGGTGCACCGTCCCCAGTGAGATGTAGGTGGATTCGTCCTCCTTAAGGAGGATCTTTTCGTCGTCCCGGGTGACGATGGCGGTTCCCCGCACCACCACCCAGTGCTCTGCACGGTGAAAATGCTTCTGCAAAGAGAGTTCGGCACCGGGCTTGACGGTGATGCGCTTCACCTGGAACCGATCGGCCACGTCAATGCCCTCATAGGACCCCCAGGGCCTGTAGACCACGGTGTGGAGCTGGGCCTCGGAGCGGGTGTCGGCCTTGAGCTGGCTGACGATCTTCTTCACGTCCTGACCGCGGCTCCGGGGTGCCACCAGAACGGCATCCTTGGTCTCCACGACGATCATGTCTTCAATACCCACCGCCGCGATCATCCGGCTCTCCCCCTGGAGCAGGGAGGAAGAGACGTCGTGGGTCACCACGTCCCCTTTGACCACGTTGCCGTTCTCATCTTTGTTTCCGATCTGCCAGATGGCGTCCCAGGAGCCCACGTCGTTCCACCCGGCGGCAAGGGCGATCATCACCCCCTTGTCGGTCTTTTCCATCACCGCATAGTCGATGGAGTCCTCGGGACAGGCGGAAAAGGCATCACAATCCAGGCGGAAAAAATCGAGGTCCGATGCCCCTTTTTCCACGGCCTCCCTGCAGGACGCCACGATCTCCGGGGCGAGCCGGTCCAGCTCACCGAGGACCTCCCGGCACCCGAACATGAACATGCCGCTGTTCCAGCAATACTCCCCGGATGCCACGTAGGACTCGGCGGTCTCAAGGTCCGGCTTTTCCACGAACCGGTCGATGACCACGGCGCTTCCCCCGTTTACGGACGCGCCTTTGCGGATATAGCCGTACCCGGTCTCCGCAGACTCAGGGACGATGCCGAAGGTGATGAGGCGCCCGGTCTCGGCCAGGTCTCGGCCCTCGCGCATGGCGTCATGGAGCTTGTCGGCATGGGTGATGGTGTGATCAGCGGGGAGCACGAGCAGGGTGGGATTCTCGTCGACCTCAAGGGCCTTGAGCGCAGCGGCGGCAAGGGCCGGAGCCGTGTTTCTGCCCACGGGTTCCAGCATGATGGCCAACGGCTCGATGCCGATGCTGCGAAGCTGCTCGGCCACCATGAACCGATGGTTTTCGTTGCATATCACGATGGGACGCCCCATGGCCTCGAACCCGGAAAGGCGCAGCACCGTGTTCTGCAACATGGTATACTCGTTGATGAGACCGATGAGCTGCTTGGGGTGAAGTTCGCGGGATAGGGGCCAGAGCCGGGTGCCTGAGCCCCCGGCAAGGATAACGGGTATCACCATGGTGAGTCCTCTTTGATATCGATTGTTAACGATGGTCCATCAAGCGATGGCACAAAAAAACCGGAAAAACAGCTGTCAGTTGCCACTCCGGTTTCAACATGCCGTACCTGTTCCAGACTAAGCCAGGTGCAGAGGCAAGTCAAGGGAGGGCTCCCCTGCGTTGACAATGGGATGACAACATGGTTTCCTTAACTTCCGGAACCCCCTGTCATCGGCCCTGTTGGGCCGTTTGCCTCCTCACCGGCCCACCATTCCGGGTCGGGACGAAAAAAGCCGGGCATTAATACACCAACAACTCGGAAGAAACGATATTAAGGAGCGGTATGCCAGCCCCCACCGATCACGATCCTTTAAAACAAACCATCTGGCCGCCGGTCTTTCGCGCCTCCATCCTCGGCGCGGTCATCTCAAAGCAGATCAACTACGTGGGGTTTGCCGACCGGCGCGCGGCCACGGTCATCACGGTGAACTCGTTTCTCATCCCCATCGCCCTCTCGGGCCTGGGGCGCCCCCAGTGGCACTGGGGCATCCTCCTGGGCGTCTCCGCCTCGGTTCTCAGCATCTTTTTTGCCGTCCTCAGCCTCATTCCAAGGCGCTACACGAAAAAAGGGGACCCGAAGCCCCCTTTGCTCCACTTTTCAAGCATTGCAGAGTACACCGAAGAGGCCTATATCGAAAAAATGGCCGAGATGCTGGAGAATTCAGCCACCATGGGGACCATGGTGGCCCGGGACCTCTACCGCATGAGCACCGTGATTCTCACCCCGAAGTTCAAACTTCTCAAACTCAGCTACATCAGCTTTCTGGCCGGCTACACCCTGGCCCTTGCGGCCATCTTCGCCGGGCAATTCCAGCTCATGTAATCCATAAGGTCATGAAACGAGGGCCTTCCCACCCCCTGTTCCCCTATAACCTATAACCTATCACCTATCATCTATTTCCTGTTTCCTATTTCCCCCCCATCCTCTGGGCCAGTTTCACCCACTCGATCTCCTGGAGGTTCTGGACAGTGTTGTGAATAAGCCCTTTTTTGATGGTCTCGCGCTTTTCGGCCCGGTCCGTGATGCCGTGATAAGGGAGCATGGCCATGAGGGCCTTGTCCTTGGCCTTCTCATCCGGGGTCAGCACATCGCCCCTGCGGGTAAAAAACGGGTCCTCCCCTTCGGCGCAGGGGGTGTCGAAGACGTTAAAATGCCTGCAGGCCAGGGGGCGCATGGGATGAATGCCACAGCCTCCGTCCACGAGGAACGGACACCCGGCCCCGGGGTGAAACCGGGCGAGCTGGTGCTGGATGGTTTGTGCGGCCTCTCCGCTGAGGCTCTCAATGGCGTACCAGTAGATCCCCGCAAGTTCCAGGGGGTAGACAGGAATGGTGACGTGGGTGGAGCAGCAGGTGGAGCACCCTTTAGCGCATGCAAGCCGTCGTCCTTTCTTGAGTTGGGCCTCCACGCTGGCATAAATGCCCTTGTCCGCGATGATGTAAGCATCCAGAAGCATGGAAAGCCATGAATGGGCCTTCTCCGCCTCGGGATAGGAGAGCCGTTGCGGCTCGGGGTAGTTGCTTGATCTCTTCTTCTTGGCCATGCCATGCCTGACGGAACCCGGCATTTATTAAAAATAACGGTTGCGTATCCTGTGGCCGGGGCATCCGTTGCCGGGTCACTGCATCGCCGTCTGCCCCGCCTGAAAGAATCGGTTTGAAAACCCCGAGGGGCCTGTTACTTGTCCTGATGATCGAAAATAATCTTTTCCATTCGCGGCAAAAACAGGTAATGAATGGTCTCTTTCACCCAATCCCAGTAGGCGTCGCACTCTCCGTCCATGCCCAGGAACCGGGCGTAGGTGGAGCTTGCCCCCAGGTAGTTGGCCGCCAGGACGGTAAAGCTGTAAACGAACTTGCTCACCTCCTCGTCCGATGCGTTGTGGTGCACCTTCTGGCGAAAGGTCTTGAGGAAGCTGTCGTGGAACACAGCGTACTGGGCCGAGGCGGGAAACTGATCGAAGTTTTCCACGTGGGCCGTGTTCTGCATGAGGGTCCGGAACAGGTCCTTGTTGGAGAGATGAAAATCAATGACCCGCTCGATGAAAACAGCCAGCCCCTCATCGGTGGTGTAAGCGTCCAGGCCGTCGAACCAGTGTTCCATGAACTCGCGGAACTCCACCACATGCTCTTCCATGACGCACTCGAACAAGCCGGCCTTTTTCGGGAAATAGTAATGAATGATCGGGTGATCAAATCCCCCAGCCTTTCCCACCATCCGGACACTGGCCGCATGGTAGGGATGCTCTGAAAAAACCTTGCGGGCGGCATCCAGAATGCGCCGCCTGGTGGCCTCGCCCTTGGTCAGGTTGCGGGGTGCGTTCGTCCCTGTTGCTTTGGATGTATCCATAGTCTCCATCGGGTTCATGGTCATTGGCATGATAAACGACAATTCGTGGAAGCCTCCTTCACCGAAGGAGGGATCAACTTTTTTACCACACGTTCAGGAATTATCAAAGCGAAACCGGCCACACCCGGTTTACCGCAGGGACTCTTTTCGAAAATCCGTGGCCTTCATGGGCAGGTTATACCGGATCTCCTGGAGAAGGAGGCGTGTCTGTCCCCCGTTTCCCGCCCGGCTCATCACCACCTCATAGGGAGTCAGGATCCCGTCGACGGTCCGGATATCCTTGTTCTCAAGAATTTTTAACAACTTGCCCTTGGAATAGTAGTCCATCTTCCTCAGGAACCAGTCCTTCTCGCTGATGTAAAGCACGGTCTTGTCATACACCTTCTTGCCCCTGATCCGCAGGCTCTCCACCATGTAGCAGGGCTCTCCGGCCACGGTCTCCTTGCCCAAAAGGGTGTAGGCGTAATCGTCCACATCCCGTGACGCGATATCCTCATAGGTGAAGTGGGAGTTCACAAAGGCCTTCTTTTTCGAAGACTGGCTGATGCGTTTGACCCGGCCCGAGGACATCTGGAGCCACTGGTCGTCATCCCTGCCCTTGTGGGCGTGGGTCAGCAGCTTGATGCGGGACGGCTTGTGAAACGCAATGAGGGCCCGGTCTTCACCGTCTTCGGTGTCCATGGCCGTGAGGGTGAAGATCTTTTCCGTCACCTTACCCCGTTTTTCAATCTCCATGACCACCTCGCTGGTGGCCGTATCCGGGCTGGCGATCTCCTCGGACCGGTCCACCACCTCGCGCCCCGTGAGGGCAAAGGCCCCGGTATGGATCATCACACCGACAACCGCAAGAATCATGATTTTTCGCATTTTTACCATCTATTCCTCTCTTCCGGTGACCATTCGCCTCCCCATGCCTCTGGCAGAAAGAAGCCGGACCGTCACCTCAATGTCATAAAAACACCTGTGCCGCGCCGCCGCACAAGCTCCGCCCGGGCCCAACACGGACACAGCCGGTTGGGTTAAAATTGATACTCTAAAGTCACCATGAACAGGTCCCGGTCCCTCAGGTACCAGAACGGGGATCCCACCTCGTTCAGCTCCGGGGCAGATCCGTCATAAAACACCAGGGAGCCCTCCACCACCAGGCCGTTTTGAAAATCGTACCCCACCTTGGCCCAGGTCATCTGCCCTTCGTCCTCCCCGTCCATCACCCAGAAAAGGGAGACGGGAATCCGGCTGCTTAAAAAGCTGTCCTGGTATCGGAAGGCAAGGGTTTCGTCGTAAAACGGGTCCCCAAGGCCATTGCGGGTGTAGCCCGACCGATGAGCCTCCAGGGTCACCACCGACTCCCCCTCGTGGGCGGGGAACCAGTCCACCACCGGAAGGAACCAGTTCAGCCCGGCCGACACCGACCAGAAACCGGAGTCCACAATCTCATAGGGAAACACCATGGCAGCCGGATTACTCGTGTCCTGGGTGACATACCCCTGCTTGTCAAAGCTCCACGCCCCTTCCGCCTGCACCACGCACTGCCCCAGGTCGGCGGAGACGTCTGCCCCCACAGAGGTGACATCCCCGTGGAAAGACCGGGCCACCACAGACACCGGCTCCCCCGGTTCCATAATCACCCGGTCCGGTGTGATGAGGGGCTCACGATCGGGGCCGTGGTAGGCACTCAACGAGAGATCGCAGCTGCCCACGCTCCGGGACGCCTTGATCCCCACCCCCGCATTGTCCACGCTTACATCGCGCTCTTCGTTGTCCGTACGTTTCACGGGCAGGGAGAAGTTATCGGGATCGATGTAAAAATAGTCCCCCTCCCAGGCATTGAGCCGCCCAACGCCCATGGGCATGAAAACCGCCTCCACGGAGTAGTCCCCGATAAAACGCAGCATGGAGACCGCAGGCACCCCCTGCAGCAGACCGTCCTCCTCTTTCAGGAAAAGTTCCCGGAGATCTTCGGGGTTGAAGTAACTGGTGGGGTTGATGAAGTCGGCGGTGCCCCAGGCAAAAACCTGGTTTCCCACCCGCCAGCGGCTTGTGTCCGTCTCCTTTTCCACATAAAGCTCCCGGAACGAGAGCTCGACTCCCCGCGACGACAACGTGAGGTTTCGCCTGAGGGTGGTCCCGCTGTCGCTGTAGCGGATCTCCCCTCCCGGAGAATCACTGAACACGGCATCGTTGATCCGCAGCTCAGGGGTCCCATACACAGAAAACCCCTCCCCCGCCCAGAAGAGCGCCCCTTCCAGCCTCACCTCGTTGCTGATCATGCTGTCTTCGACATAATCCGTATTGTTCAAGGGTGCCATGCTCTTGGCCCCGAGGGTCCACTCGGCCTCCACACCCTCCGGCAGCCAGGCGCACACCGGACACACCCACCCCACACACACGGCCCAGATCAGAACAACACAGGCCACAACCCTACAACACATCAGACACATCTCCCCGGGGCATCACCTTGTGCCTCGTCCCTGCACAGCGCAGGCTTTATCAGGTAAATCAACGCCGGCAGGATCAGGAGATCCCCCAGCAACGCAAAAAACATGGACAGCCCCGCCAACGCCCCAAAGGCAATGACGGGCTTCACCGACCCGGTCATAAACACAAAATAGGCCGTGCACAGCACCATAGACGTCATCACGATGGGCTTGCCCGTATCCCCAAAGGTTTTCACCAGGGCCTCCCGGATGCAGAGCCCGGCCTCGCAATTCCGCCGAAACCAGGTAATGAAATGGATGGTATCATCCACGGCAATGCCGATGGTAACGCTTGCGATCATGATGGTGGAGGTGTCCAGGGGGATGCCGACCCACCCCATGATGCCCAGGGTGGTGCAGATGGGAAACAGGTTGGGCACCATGCTGATCAGAGCCAGAAGCGGGCTCTTGCACACAAAAAACATCATCACGAAGATCAGGGCAAAGGCGGTGCCGAAGCTTCTGATCTGGCTGATCTTCAGGTTCTTGTCCATGGTGTTGTAAAGGGACGAGAGCCCTGTAAACCGATACCGGTAGTTACTTCCCAAAATCTGCCCCACCCTTGCCTCGGCAAAGGCCCGGACCTTTTCGGCATTGGCGTTGGACCCGAACCTGGAGGCAAAGGAGATGCGCGCCATCCGGTAATCCGGGGACAAGATCCGCTCCAGCACCTCAGGGTCTGCCAGTTCGTAATAATCCAGAAGGTCTGTGCGACTCTCCGGAAGCGCCCCTTTTCCACCGTCTCCGCCGGTAAAAGCGCCATGGATCTCGGCAAAGTAATCTGCCGCAGAGAACACATGGGTGTACTGCCCGGCCATATGGGCCATCACCTCCTCCGCCACCTCAGAGAGCACCTTCATGCTCTCCGGGTGGGTAAAATCACTTTCCGGGCCCACCGCCTCGATCACCATCTCAACGGGGACGGTCCCCCTGATATTGCCCTCCACAAACCGAATGTCCTTTTTTACCCGGTTGCCGTCCTTGAGGTACGCGGCAAAGTCCGTATCAAACCGAAGGCGGGTCATGCCGTACCCCACCCCTGCCGCCGCCACAACAAAGACAAGCACCACCATTCCGCTGCGAGCCACCACCCAGCGCCCCAGGCGCGTCAACATCCCGATCAGGGGATCCTGGGCCCCCTTGCCAAGGGGGGCTCGGTCCCCATGGCGTTTTTCCACAGCCGCACGGCACGCCATCAAAAACGCAGGCAGGACAAACACGGACATGAAAAAAGCGATCATGACGCCGACGGCGGTGAACACCCCCACGATCTTCACAGGCCTCACCGTTGTGGTCACAAAGGAGAGATAGCCCATGCCGGTGGTGAGACTGGTAAACAGACAGGGTCGCCAGAGGTTGCGGGCCGCCTCCCTCACCGCAGCCCGATGATCACGGCCGTTGCGGTTGTACAGGGTGCGGTAGTGGGAAAGGATATGGATGGAGTCGGCAATGGAGATGGCCAGAAGCACCGGTGCGATCACCACCGTCACCGTGTTGACCACCTCTCCGCACATCACCAGAAGCCCGACCCCCCATAAAACAATGATCAGTATGTTCACCTGGCCGAGAAGTGACAAAGCCGCATTTCTCAGCATGAGATAAACGATGACCATGATAATCAGAAAGGTCACAGGAGTAAAGAGCATGTTGTCGCGCCTTGTCAACGCGTTGATCTCCACCTCCACACAGGGGCCTCCCGAGTACCGGAGGTGCCGCCCCCCGGAGACCGCGTCCGCTGCGGCCTGAAGGGACCGAATCGCTTTGCCTTTCTCCTCATTGGAGTCAAAGGGAAGCAGCTCCACAAGAAGGCAGGTGGTGGTGCCGTCGGCGGAGATGACCTGGCCGGTAAGGATCTCATGGGACAGTGCCATCCCCCGGGAGGCCTCCGCCACCTCGAGGGTGACCTCCCCGTCGGGCAGGACCGGGTCGAAGGAGACCGTATCCTCTTCACCCACAGCCACCTCGGCGTTTGTGAGGGAAAGCACCCGCTGCACCCCGGCATGCCGCTCCATGATATCGGTGAGGTGCCGGATAAAGGAGAGATTCTCCGGGGTGAAGATATCCGTGTCCCTGAAGACCACAGCCATCACCTCGTCGTTTCCGAACACCTCCTGAAAGGCTGTGTAGTAGGCGATATCCGGGTCGTCGGCATCAAAGAACTCATTGATGTGATTACGGAAGCTCTGGTGTGCGTAAAACCAGAGAAAAGGGAGCGTTGCCAGGAACACCAGAAGCAGGACACGGCGGTGGTGCGACACCGCAACATCGATCAGTCGGTTCATGGGACCTCTCTGCTGAAGGCACATCCGGGGGCATGCCCCGGTCCGGGGCACCAAAATAACAGACGTTATGACAGGGGGAAGACGTTACAGGGTGTACCGTGTCCCCCCTGGCCTGTCAACGGATTATTAACAACGTTCACGGTACAAATCGAGCATCAACCACTGCGTCATACCTTGTCAGCATAGATGCCCCTGGGGTATCCTGACACGTAACCGAATCAGGAGAGGCCTCACCCGCCCTCGCCGGTCAATTTGGCGCCAAACACGCCCCAACACCACAACGGATCCCCCATGAAAGACACGCAGACACTTCAAACCATCCTGCGCCGTATCGACGGCAAGGGATACAAAGCTTACAAAGAGCTTCAGGGCACCTATGCCTTCAAGGCATTCACCCTCTACATCGATCATGTCCAGGGGGACCCCTTTGCACAGCCCTCGCGCCTCCGTGTCCGTGTGGACCGCAACGCCTCCGGTTTTGACAACAGCTTCACCTCAAACCCGAGCCGAACCACGGCCCTCTGCGACTACCTGACCCGGCTCTTCGCCCGCACCGCACGGAGCACAATCAAAGGAACCCGGGGCACAGGCAAAGGTGGGCTCATCCTCATCGACACCCCGTCCCAGGAGATCCTGCCCCGCACGGCCATGTCCGTCACGGACGACCACGTCGAGGCCCGCTTCTTCCTCGGGCTGCCCGCCTTTGGGAGACGCATCGCCGGGCGGGATGCCATGGAGATGCTCCTCTCCGAGCTTCCGGCCATTGCCACCGAAGCTCTCTTCTTCAAAAAAAACAGACGAGCCGCCCTCACCGCCCACGTGACATGCTGCGAAGACGCCGATGCCCTGAGGGCCCAGCTTCCAGGCCTCGGGCGGGTGGCCTTTGTGGCCGACGGCGCCCTGCTCCCCCGGGCAAGCGGCATCGACTCAAGGCCCCTGGGCAAAGGGACCGTTCCCTTCTCTTCCCCGGCCTCCCTGCGCATGGAGGTGGAGCTGCCCAACCGGGGCAAGGTAACGGGCATGGGCATCCCCGAAGGGGTCACCCTCATCGTCGGCGGCGGGTTCCACGGCAAGTCTACCCTGTTGAATGCCCTGGAGCTGGGGGTCTACAACCACATCCCCGGGGACGGCCGGGAGCTGGTGATCACCCGGCCCGATGCCCTTAAAATCCGGGCCGCCGACGGCCGCAGCATCTCGGGCACCGATATTTCGCCTTTTATCAACAACCTCCCCTTCGGACGCAGCACCGCAGCCTTCCACACCCAGAACGCCAGCGGAAGTACCTCCCAGGCCGCAGGGATCTGCGAAGGAATCGAAGCTGGAGCCCGGCTCCTCCTTCTGGATGAGGACACCTCGGCCACCAATTTTATGATCCGCGATGAAAAAATGCAGCGCCTGGTGGCATCGGAAAACGAACCCATCACCCCCTTCATCGACCGGGTCACAGAACTTCGCACGCGCCAGGGCGTCTCCACCATCCTTGTCATGGGCGGCTCCGGCGACTACTTTGCCACGGCAGACCATGTCATCCAGATGACGGACTACGCCCCGGAAGATGTCACAGCCAAAGCCCACGCCATCGCCAAAGAGCATGCCGACGGCCGCGTGAAGGAAACCACCGGCCCCCTGCGCCCCGTGGCCCACCGCACCCCGCACCCCCAAAGCATCCCCCTTGAGGAGCGACGGGGACGGGTCAAAATCACCACCTACGGACGCCACGAAATGGTCCTGGGCACCACCCGCATCACCTTTGACGACGTGGAACAGATCGTGGAAGCCTCCCAGACCCGAGCCCTTGCCCAGGCCGTGGCCATGGCCGCCCCCCTCATGGACGGCTCCCGCACCCTGGCAGACATCCTGGACCAGGTCATGGACACAGTTGAAGCAAAGGGCCTCGAATCCCTCTCCGACATCCTGAGGGGCGACCTGGCCGCCTTTCGAAAGCTCGAACTGGCCGCCGTCATCAACCGCGCCCGGACATTCAACGTCACGGGAAAAGGCAGGCCTCCGGCAGCGAGGTGAGCCACCTCGAAAGCTGATTGCCCTTGCGCTTTGCCCTTCGTTCCTCAGGTCAAGGCGCAAGGGCCTTCGACTCGGGCTTCGCCCGACACAAACGCGAATGGTTTGTGTGGACTGGATCACAAGCGTCGGCTTCACAGGATACGTTGTCGCTACTTGTCCATGATGGATTTAACCGCACTGCCGCCAGCAGCCAAGAGCCTCTATCTTAGTGTGGCTTAGCCACCCCTTGGAACCCAGGTTCGCAAATGCTCCGGGGCTTCGCCCCTTCACATTTGCTGACGGGCTCCGCCCGTGGGTGGCACGCCTTACGAAACCGTGCCATTCACTATTCACCACTCACTATTTACCACTCACTATGTGCAAACACTCCGCCCACAAAAGAAAGGAACCACCTAAAATGCAACTGCGAATCTGGCCTCCGGTCTGGCTCACCCTCATGGCCGGCCTGGCTTTTCTTACGGATCGGCTGCTCCCGGTCCTCAGGCTTCCGGAAAGCCCTTTTTACCTTACCGGTCCCATCTTCTGGGTGCCTGCCCTCTGGATCTTCTGGCATGCCGTCCAAAAGTTCCGGCGGGCACATACCCCCACCCACCCCTTTACCCGCCCCAGGGCGTTTGTCGTCCGGGGCCCTTACCGCCAGAGCAGGAACCCCATGTACGTGGTGGCCCTCATGACCATGACCGGCTGGTGCGCGGTCCTGGGAAACCTCGCCATTCTGCCCTTTATCTGGGCCCTCAAAGTGGTCCTGTTCCGATTTGTCATTTCCGGGGAAGAAAAACTGATGGAAGAGTTGTTCGGGGAGAGTTACCGGGACTATTGCCAAAAGGTTCCACGGTGGGTTTAAGAAATGCGGCAAGGCGTGCCACATTGAAAGCAGGTTTCGGATGCGTCTTGGTCATCGTTTGGGCCATGACGATTTTATTGCTGACACTGTCCCAAAAACCCGGCAGCCCGTAGGGTGCACTCTGTGCACCGTGTCCAAGTTACCCAAGGTTTTGATTTTACCAAGACGGACGAGGCATGAAGGGCGCTGGTTTTGGTGCACGGAGTGCACCCTACCCGACGACGCCCCCCGATTGATCGGATTGGCGCCTGCCAGGAAACATTTACCTCGTGGCGCATACGTCACAGAACCCCACACTCCGTTTCCGTTGATTTTTCTCGGTTTTTTCAAAGGTCATTCAAGAAGAACGATGAAGGCCTGTTTGTTAAACCCAACCTTATGATTTCAGGCGATATCTTATATTGCCGGAGTTATTATGGTTAAAGTCAAGCGAATCCCAAAGTTCTTCATCGTATTTTTAGAAGAATGAAATCGGCCATTCCTGCAAAGACGGTTGCCAGATGTCACACATCATGCGAATGCCCAGAAAACGATGGCATAATAGATTCCTCCATGCATTCGCCATAGGGTTTCCAGGTGCCCCCACCTGGCCGCCGGAGGCTTGCTTTTTCCACTCACGTTGACCATAAGAAGGCTGCTTTTAGCCACCCAAGGCTATGCCTGCTTCCCGGCCAACAATGCCGCTTCTTTAAGCAAGGTCTCTTTGGTGTTGAGTTCCGGGGATTCGATCACCTTGTCAAGGAGGGCCTTGAGGACCCTTCCCACGCAGGGGCCCTGGGGAATGCCCGCATGGGTGATGAGGTCAGAGCCGTTGACGGCCAGGTGAGCCAGGGAAAAGGCGCTCTGTTTCTTGGGGGAGATCTCGGCGTACACGGCGCCCACCATCAACCGCATTTCAGCAAGGGAGTATCCGCCCCGCTTCTTTTTGTTGGCCTTGCCGTCGGCGAAGACCCCGCGCATCCAGTCCTGCCAGGACAGGCTGCTCTCGTCCAGGTCCCGCAGGATCCGGCGCACGGCCTTGGGGGTGGAATCGGCGTCGATGCGCCGCATGTGGTGGCGCACGATCTTGGAGACATAGGCCCGTTGCTGGTTGCTGAACCCCAGGCGCTCCAGGTATGCGTCCACCAGGGGCTCGCCCGCCTTTTCGTGTCCATGGAACCGGATACCGTTCTTGCCCGTGTCCGCGCACCGGGGTTTGGCCACGTCGTGCAGGGCCATGGCAAGGCGCAGCAAGGGGAATTTTGGCGAGATGGCGTCGGTGGCCATCATCATGTGCTCCCAGACGGTCTCGTCGTGATGTATGCCCCCGTCGTGGCCCACGCTCTTTTCCATCTCGGGGAAGAGATACGGAAGAAGCCCACCTTGCCTCAGGGTCTCGAAAAACAGGGACGGCGTCTCTCCTGCCATGGCCTTGAGGATTTCATGGTGGATCCGCTCGGAAGCCACGTCGGCCATAAGGCCTGCCTCGGCTGCCATGGCATCAAGGCTCTCTTCTGCCATCTCCCCGGAAAGCTCCGCCACAAACCGCGCCGCCCTCAACAGGCGCAAGGGATCCTCCCGGATTCGTTCCACAGGGTTGCCTGTAAATCGGACGATGCGCTTCGACAGATCCCCGACGCCCCCCCAGGGGTCGATGACCCGATGGGTATCCGGGCACCAGGCCATGGCATTGAAGGTAAGGTCCCGCCGAAAAAGGTCCTCTTCAAGGCTCTCCCCACGGAACGTAGCCACCTCCACCCCATTCACAAGGACCAGGGGAAAACTGCGGCCCACCTTTTCCACCCGCGCACCGTTAAAAAGCGCCGTCACCTCCAGGGCGGAGGCGTTGGTGGCAATATCGAGTTCACGTACGGGGCGCCCCAGGAGGCAATCCCGCACAGCCCCGCCTGCCACAAGGGCCTGGAAGCCCTTATCCCTGAGACGGCCCAGCACCGTCAACGCCATGGAGTGCGCCGCAAAGGCACCCGGTTCGATGGTCTTTTTATCCATAGTCAGCATCTGCACCTAAAAAAAAAGAAACGAAGAGTCGGCATACAACCGGAACATATATGCGGCTTGCCAAAGGCGAGCCGGAAATGGCGATAAAAAAAAAGCGCCGTGAACATGACGGTCCGGCACCCTTCCTTTGTCTTTGATTTACAGGGGATCGCTCACAAATACAAGGAACACGATCAACAGAGACTAAAGAAAACAAAACAAGTTAGCCACCCCAAAACAGATCAGGTAAAAAAATATCTCGTCCATTACACCTTGAAGAAATCCTGATTTGCATTATATTGAGTCTTCCCCTGATGGACGGCAGGGGAGGCGACCCTGTTTTTACAGTCCCCACGAAACGGCGTGTGCATTCCATGTGTCGCTCGTGGAGAGTGTGAAAGCCCGGACGATCAGTCCGGTGACCTCATGACCCGCGGGCCGAACACCAGCACCACATGCAAGCCCGCAGACTGAACTCACAAGGAGTGTTGAGCACCATGATTCACGACAGTGTGGATGCGGCTAAAAAAGCCAAAGGCGGAAAAACCGATGCCGCCCAGGAACAGGAAAGAATGATCAAGGGTACCCTCTCCAAGATCAAGAACAAACTCTTTGTCATGAGCGGCAAAGGTGGTGTGGGAAAAAGCTCCATCTCCGCCAACCTCGCCGTGGGCCTTGCCGACAAGGGCTTCAAGGTAGGACTCATGGATGTGGACCTCCACGGCCCCAGTATTGCCCAGATCATGGGCTTAAGCGAGCTCCTCGACATCAACGAAGATCGAAAACTCATCCCCGCCCAGAAGGGTGAGAACCTCAAGGTCATCACCATGCAGTGCCTGATGCGCGAAGCCGACCAGGCCGTTATCTGGAGGGGACCGGCCAAAGCGGGCATGATCCAGCAGTTTGTCAGCCAGGTGGAGTGGGGTGATCTTGACTTCCTCGTCATTGATGCCCCTCCGGGAACCGGCGATGAGCCCCTCACCGTGGTCCAGACCATCCCCGAGTCCAAGGCCATCGTGGTCACCACGCCCCAGGAAGTGGCCCTTGCCGATGTGCGCAAGTCCATCAACTTCTGCCAGACCGTAAAGCTTGACGTGGTGGGCCTTGTGGAGAACATGGGCCCCTTCTCCTGCCCCGGCTGCAACACCAAGATCTCCCTGTTCAAAAGCGGCGGCGGTCAGACCACGGCCACCCAGATGGGCATTCCCTTCCTGGGCACCCTCCCCTTTGACCCGGAGGTGGTGGAAGCCTCGGATGCAGGCACCCCCATTTTCACCAAGAACAAGTCCAACGAATTCTCCAAAGCCCTTGACGGCGTGATCGCAAAAATCGTCAAGCAGCTGTAAAATCGACGCGTACCGGCCCGGCTTGTTTCCGGGCCGGTACGCCCGCTTGTCAGCCCACACACCAACGGTTGCAACCCATGGACCCATCCGGCACCACAATCCGACGCCGTTTAGAACGCGTGGAAGAGACCCTGTCTCCCCTTGCCGCCAGGTCCACCAACGCCCTTCGCCGCCAGCCCGATTCCGCCGAAGCATCCGGCTACCGCCCCGCCTACGCCGTGGATGTGGACCGGATCATCAACTCCCAGGCCTACACCCGATACATCGACAAAACCCAGGTTTTCTCCCTGATCCAGAACGATCACCTCACCCACCGGGTGCTCCACGTGCAGCTGGCCTCCCGCATTGCGCGCACCGTGGGACGGGCCATGGGGCTCAACGAAGACCTCATTGAAGCCATCGCCCTGGGCCACGACATCGGCCACGCCCCCTTCGGCCACCAGGGGGAAAAGATCCTTTCGGAGCTTTCCAGACAGGTGGGTCTGGGCCCCTTCCGCCACAACATCCAGAGCGTCCGATGCCTTGACACCTTGGAGAAAGAGGGGAAAGGCTGGAACCTCACCCTCCAGACCCTGGACGGGATCTTCTGCCACAACGGCGAAAGCCATGACCTTCCCCTTTCCCCGGACCGGCACAAGACCTTTGCCCAGCTGGACGACGAAATGCACCGACTGGGCCAGGGAGAGCGGTTTGCCCCGGCACCATTGACCCTTGAAGGGTGCGTGGTCAAATTTGCGGACACCATCAGCTACATCGGCCGGGACATCGAAGACGCCATCCGCCTGGGCATCATCAAGCGCAGCGACCTGCCGAAGCCCTGCACCCGAATCCTGGGAGAGACCAACGGCACCATCGTCTACAGCCTGGTCACCGACGTCATCACCCACAGCACCGAAGGGGAGATCCGTTACTCCGACGAGGCGGCAGAGGCCATAAAGGCCCTAAAGACATTCAACCTCAAGCGCATCTACCGAAGCCCGGCCATCAAGGAGCACCTGGGAAACCTCTCCCAGCTCTTTGCCCTGGTCTTTGACACCTGCCTGGACGACCTGCGCAGCAAGCGCAAAGGCTCCCTCATCATGGAGGGCTTTGTCCGCACCATGCCCGCGGCCTACCTGGAAACCACCCCGGCCGAAATGGTGGTCCGGGACTTTATCTCGGGCATGACCGATACCTACTTCCTGCGCCTCTGCCCGGAGGAACTCCGCCCGAAGGTCATTCATCTCACCCCGTCACCATAGAGACCCCATGAGCAACGAAAACCCCCTTTATCAAAACCGAACCTATCGCAAACTCTGCACACGGGAGAGCCTTACCACCTTTCGGGCCACGGTCAAGGAGACCGACCTTGCCATTTCCGCCTGCCGTGACCTCACCGCCGAAGCTGTCCGGGCCATCCTGGATGCCCGCACCCCTTTGGAGACATGGCTCGAAACCCACCCGGACTTTGCCACCTCCCTGGTCCCCGTACCGGTCACCGGCCCGGCCCCGTCCCTGGTCCGCACCATGGCCGATGCATGTCAAAAGGCAGGGGTCGGCCCCATGGCCGCCGTGGCGGGTGCCCTCTCCGAGGCTGTGGCAAGGGCCCTGCTCCCCCACTCTTCCGAGGTAATCGTTGAAAACGGCGGGGACACCTTCATTGCCGTCAAAGGAGACACCACCGTGGCCCTCCACGCAGGGGATTCCCCCTTCTCCATGAAGGTGGGCCTGGCCTTCAAGGATGTGCAAGCGCCCTTTGCCGTCTGCACCTCCTCCGGCACCGTGGGCCACTCCCTGAGCTTCGGGAATAGCGACGCCGTATGCGTGGTCTCCCCATCCGGCGCCCTTGCCGATGCGGCGGCCACGTCCATCGGGAACAGGGTTACAGGTGAAAAAGACATCGACGGGGCCGTCGAATTTGGAAAAACCATCCCCGGAGTGGAAGGGCTTGTGGTTGTGGCAGGTTCCCGTATCGGGTTCTGGGGAGCCCTGGACCTCGTGCGGCTCTGAGCCATGGCTTGCGGCCCAAAAAGCCCGCCGCCCAAGCCCTTCAGGAGAAAAAAAGGTTGAACTTTTCAATCAAAAAGTTTATGTGAATCCAACAGTATCTTTCTCGAATTGCCTGCCGATTCGCCGAACCCGTCCGCCACATTGTGCCGGACCGCGCCCCAAACGCAGGCTCAAAAAACCTGCCGACGGAAAAAAACCGGGCACGACACCAGGAGAAAACCATGAAAAAACTTAAATTTGCTCTGATATTCTTGATACTTGTCGCACTGTTTGTCGTAGCCTACCAGAATCGGGTCTTTCTGCTTACCACAGAGGCTCTTTCCGTGGACCTCAAACTGTGGGGCTACCAGTCTCCGGCCATCGCCCACGGCCTCTACTTCCTCGGTTTTTTCCTCGTGGGCTTCCTTTTGGCCTACACCTCCGGCCTCATGGCCCGTTTCCGATCCAGCAAGATGGTCAAGGAACTCAACGCCGTCATCGATTCCCAGCAGGAGAAGATCTCCACCCTGCGCGGTGAGATGGACCTGCTGAAGCGTCGCCCCGTGGAAGCCCCCGAGCCCCAGGCAGAAGTAGTCGTTGAAGAGGCCCCCGAAGCTCTGGAATCCGAGTCCTCACAGAGCTGATTATTCGCCCAGATTTAACCAGAACCCCACGGGAAATCACCCGGCAGAAGAGGCACCGGCGTACCGTCGCCATAAGGCCTTCCGTCCCGGAGATGCCCTGTAGTAATCCGTCCCAAAGCCATATACGCCGCGCCACTGAGCGCGGCGTTTGCTTTCGCGGGGAGCGGCACCCAACAAGACAACCATGACGCAAAACAAACCCACACCCATGATGGCCCAGTATCTTGAGATCAAGTCCAACCACCCGGACGCGATCCTTTTTTACCGTATGGGTGACTTTTTTGAGATGTTCTTCGAAGACGCGGAAAAAGCGTCCAAAGTCCTTGAAATTGCCCTCACCTCCCGGGACAAAAAATCCGAGAACCCCATCCCCATGTGCGGGGTCCCGGCCAAGGCAGCGGACAGTTACATCGCCCGCCTTATCAACGCCGGGCTCAAGGTGGCTGTCTGTGAACAGGTGGAGGACCCCAAGGCGGCCAAGGGACTCGTCAAACGGGACGTCACCCGCATTGTCACCCCGGGCATGATCCTGGACTCGGCCCTTCTCGATGAGAAGAGCAACAACTTCATCCTCTCCATCCACCGGAACAACGGGGCTGCCGGGCTGGCCTGCCTGGACATCTCCACCGGCACCTTTCGCCTCTGCGAGACCTCGGACCTCTCCGCCCTTTTTGATGAATCGGTGAAGCTCTCCCCCTCGGAGGTCCTGCTTCCCGAATCCCTGCGCATCGACCGGGACATGGAGCCCCTGAAAGACGCCCTGCAAACCAGCTCCTTCACCTACCTGGAAGACCGGGAATTCGACCACAGGGGCGCCAAGAGCCGCCTGACGGATCAGTTCAACACCCGCTCTCTTGAAGGATTCGGGTGTGAAGGGCTCAAAGCCGGGGTGGGCGCCGCAGGTGCCATCCTCTCCTATGTCAGCGAGACCCAGCTCAGGAAAATCGAACACCTCGACCGCATTGAGACCTACGGCCTGGACGACTACCTTGTCATGGACGACTCCAGCCTCCGGAACCTGGAGCTCATCGCCAACTTACGGGACGGCTCTCGAAAAGGGACCCTTGTGGGCACCATCGACAAGACTGTCACCGCCATGGGGGGCCGCCTCCTCAAAAATTGGGTACGCTCGCCCCTGCTGGCACCCAAGGCCATCGAAGCGCGACTGGACGCCGTCTCCGAGGCCAAGGAGCACATGACGCGCCGCAGCCTGGCCCGAGAGGACTTAAGCGGGGTCTTTGACCTGGAGCGACTTGCCGGGCGTATCGCCATGAACCAGGGCAACGCCAGGGACCTCACCGCCCTGAAGAACTCCCTTGTGGCCCTGCCCCGCCTGCTGGAACAGCTCACGGACTTCGGCTCTGAGCTTTACCGCTTCGACGGCAACGCAGCTGGCCTTGCCGAGCTCGCCGAACTGCTCCAGCGAGCCGTCCGGGAAGACGCCCCCCTGACCCTTCAGGAGGGCGGCATCATCAAGGAAGGGTTCAACGAAGAGCTTGACGAGCTCATCCGCCTCACCACCGACGGCAAGAGCTGGATCGCCGAGCTGGAGGTGACGGAGCGCGAAAAGACCGGCCTCTCCTCCCTCAAGGTGAAATACAACAAGGTCTTCGGGTACTTCATCGAAGTCTCCAAGGCCCAGTCCGCCCAGGTGCCGGACAGCTACATCCGAAAGCAGACCCTGGTCAACGCCGAACGCTACATCACCGAAGAGCTCAAGGAGTTCGAGACCAAGGTCCTCCACGCCGAAGAGCGGCGCAGCACCCTGGAGTACCAGATATTCTGCTCCCTGCGGGATTCCGTGACCCAGAAAAACGCAGACCTTGCTTCGGCCGCGCGCTTCATCGCCCGGGTGGACGTGCTCCTGGCCCTGGCCGAGATTGCGGACCACAACGGCTACACACGGCCCGCCATCACCACCGACGGCATCATCGACATCCGGGACGGACGCCACCCCGTGGTGGAAAAGATGATCACCGCAGAGCGGTACGTCCCCAACTCCATCCGACTGGACAACACGGACAATCAGGTGATCCTCATCACCGGCCCCAACATGGCCGGTAAATCAACGGTCCTCCGGCAGGTGGCCCTCATCACCCTTATGGCTCAGCTGGGCTCCTTTGTCCCGGCGGCAAAAGCGGTTATCAGCGTCACCGACCGCATCTTCACCCGCGTGGGCGCCCTGGACAACCTCTCCCAGGGGCAGAGCACCTTTATGGTGGAGATGGAGGAGACGGCCAACATTCTCAACAACGCCACCTCCGACAGCCTCATCATCATGGATGAAATCGGCAGGGGCACCAGCACCTACGACGGCCTCAGCATTGCCTGGGCCGTGGCCGAGTACCTCCACGACCTCTCGGGAGCCGGTGTCAAAACCCTGTTTGCCACCCATTACCATGAGTTGACGGAACTCGAAGGGCTCAAGCCCCGGGTCAAAAACTTCAACATTGCGGTGAAAGAGTGGAACGAAAACATCATTTTTTTGCGAAAACTGGTTGAAGGCGGGACCAACAGAAGTTACGGTATCCAGGTGGCACGCCTTGCCGGTGTTCCCCAGACCGTCATCAAACGGGCCAAAAAAGTACTCTCCGTCATCGAAAGCGATGAAAACGGCGACCAGAAAAACCTCGGGCGGCGCCTGGGAGAAGGCCTCCCGGAAAAAAAGGCAAAGCCGCCCAAGAAGAGCGGGAAAGCCAGAAAAAAAGAGAGCGGATTTGTCCAGCTGGCCCTTTTCCCGTCACGGGAAAATCCGGTCCTTGAGAAACTCCGGTCGGTGGACATCAACGCCACCACCCCCTTGCAGGCCCTGGCCCTGCTCAACGAACTGAAAACCCTGTCCGAAGAGGAATCAAAGAGCTGAAGTGGGAGATCGGGTGCAGCAGACCAGAGAGATCCACAAAAAAACAGATGGCCCCATACGGTCCCTGGGCACTCCTCGGGCCGTTGCCGTGGCCTGTCTCCTGCTCTTGTTTCTTTTGCCGATGCTGTTTGCCGCCCCCCTGGCCGGGGCGGCCCCACGGGACGAGGCAAAAAAAGCATACCACGCTGCAGAATCCTATCACCGCAAACTCCTGAAGACCCCCTCCTGGAAAAACAGGCGTGATAAATGGGAAACCTGCGCCAACAAATACCTCGACGCCTGGCGCAAGGACACCCGAGGGCCCTGGGCCCCGGCAGGCCTCTACCAGGCCGGCAAACTCTACATTGAACTGGAAAAATACTCCGGCAAGCGCTCCGACCTCGAACGCGCCCGGAGCCTCCTGACCCAGGCGAGGGCCTTCAGCTCCAGCCGCTACAGCCATGAGGCCACCAAGCTCCTGAGGCGCCTTCCCAAACCCGCGGCCAGACCGGCCAAACCCAAGGCCCCGCCCGTTTCCGTCAAGGCCTCCGAGACACGGAAAGCCAACAAACCCGTGGTTTCGCCTGCCCCTCAAAAAGCCACCGACGGCGCCGTCACCCACATCCGCTACGGCTCCCTTCCCTCACGCACCCGCATCGTGCTGGACACCAAGGGGTCCCTGGCCTTTACCCACGGCATGCTACGTCACGACCCGAAAAACAAGCGCCCCAAGCGAATCTGGATCGATATCAAGGGGCACGCGGAGAAAAAACTGGAAACGAGCATCACCCTTCCCAACGATCCCAGGGTCAAACAGGTCCGTTCCGGCCTTTTCAAACCCGGCACTGTCCGGGTGGTGGTGGACGCAGTCAATTTCAGCCACTACAAGGTGTTCTCCCTGAAAAAGCCGGACCGCATTGTGGTGGACATCTGGAGCAGCAAACCCTCAACCCCTGCCCCCTCGCCACGGGCACCGAGAAAAGATCCAGGGGATCTCATCACCCCCGACGACCTGGCGCGCCAGCTGGCCCTGGGCGTCCGGCGTATCGTCATCGACGCCGGTCACGGCGGCAAGGACCACGGAGCCCCGGGGTATTACAAGGGGGTTGCCGAAAAGGACATTGTCCTGTCCCTTGCCAAGCGTCTGGCCGTGAAGCTCCGCAAGGAGCTCAAATGCGAGGTGATCCTCACACGGAGCACCGACCGCTACCTGAGCCTGGACGAACGCACCACCTTTGCCAACCGCAAGCGGGCCGACCTGTTCATCTCCATCCACGCCAACGCCTCCCGAAACAGAAAGGCCTACGGGGTGGAGACCTATTTCCTTAACCTGGCCAAGGACCGGGCCTCCATCAACGTGGCCGCCCGGGAAAACGCCACCAGTGAAAAAAACATCAGCGACCTGCACACCATCTTGAACAGCCTGATGAAAAACGCCAAGATCAACGAATCCAGCAGGCTCGCCCAGTACGTCCAGAGTTCCCTGGTTGCCAACCTCAAGGGAAGTTACAGCAACATCAAAAACAAAGGCGTCAAGCAGGCACCGTTTTATGTGCTCCTGGGTGCCCGCATGCCGGCCATCCTTGTGGAGACAGGCTTTATCAGCAACAAACGGGAGTGCAAGCGCCTTGGCAACTCCGCCTATCAGGAAAAAATCTGCGACGGCATCGTCAAGGGAGTCAAGCGCTACATCGAGTCCACCCACCCCTCGTCTTTAGCCCGCAAAGGGCAATAAATCAGGCAAGAGTTCCTGTCCGCAGAGAGGGAACAGTCCGCAAAAAAACAGTCAAACCCATTGTAATTGGAGAAAAGGTACGGTAACGATAAACGCAGTGCTGTAAAAATAAACATTGCTCACGCCTGTTTTTCCTTATCCCCAGGGAAGCACCGACGCTTTCTGCCTCCCGGCTGCTTCGATGATGAAATCAAGGTGAATGGGCAGGCGTTCACCGGAGGGCTATCCGTTGCCAGACCCCACGCGACATGAGACACCGGAAGAGATGATTCTGCGCCTTGAGGCGGAGCTGAACCAGGCCCGTGCCTCCCTTGCCGTCAAAGACGCCATGGTTGAACACGCCAGCGACGGCGTGGTGGTCATTCAGGACGAGTGCTTTGTCTTTGCCAATGGCAAGGTGCAACAGCACCTGGGCCTTCCGGCCCAGGAGATCATCGGCCACCCCATCGCCGAATTCATCCACCACGACGACACCATAAGAGTCCTTGACAGCTACCGTCTCACCATTGGAGATGCCTCAGGGGAAGGGTTCTCCGAGTACACCTTCCGCACCGTCAAAGCCGACGACAGCTTCGGTGTGGTTCGCCTGCGCTCCTCCGGCATCCTGTGGAACGGGCGCCCCGCGACTCTCACCTTTCTCCGGGACATCACCCGGCAGATCACCAGCCAGGCCGAACTGGAAGAGTACCGGGACAAGCTGGAAGAGAAGGTGGAAAACCGAACCGCCGAGATGGTGGCGGCCAACCGGAAGCTCCGGGAAGAGATCGCCAAGCGCAAAACCTACGAAGAGGAGCTCATCAAGAGCCGAAGCTCCTATCAGACGATCCTGGACAGCATCCAGGAGGGATTCTTCGAGGTGAACCTGGCCGGCAAGCTCATCTTCTTCAACAACTCCATGTGCGACATCTCCGGCTACACGCGCCAGGAGCTCATGGGCCTCCACTACAAGGCGTACACCAGCAAAAAAACCGCCGCCGAGCTCTTCAACGTCTTCAGCACCATCTACACAACCGGCATCCCCGGAAAGATCAGCGACTATGAAATGGTAGGCAAAAACAAGTCCGCTGTCCTCTCCATCTCCGCCACCCTCATCCGGAACCAGCACGGGGAACCCACAGGCTTCCGGGGCGTGGCCCGGGACATCACCGACCGGAAGCGGGCTGAAGAGGCCCTTGCCCAGGCACGAAACGACCTGGAAAAACGGGTGGAGGAGCGGACTGCCGAGCTGATCCGGGCCAACGAACGCCTCACCCGGGCCAAGGAGGAGGCGGACAAGTCCACCCGGGCCAAGAGCGAGTTCCTGGCCAACATGAGCCACGAAATCCGAACCCCGCTGAACGCCATCGTTGGCATGTCCGATCTGCTCACAAAGCAGATCGACACGGAAAAACGCCTGGAGTATATAGGCATCATCCGCAGCTCCTCCCTCTCCCTTCTGGAGCTCATCAACGACATCCTCGATTTTTCCAAAATCGATGCGGGAAAGCTCACCTTTGAGAGCATCCCCTTTTCGCTGCACGAACTCATCGACGAGAGCACCGACATGTTCCTTGAAAAGAACATGGCAAAGCAACTGGAGCTCATCATCGACATCGATCCCAGGATCCCCCGACAGCTCATCGCTGACCCCTTGCGTCTGCGGCAGGTGCTCTCCAATCTCATCAGCAACGCCTTTAAGTTCACCGAGGAAGGAGAGATCTGCATCCGCGTTTCCTTAAAAGAGATGGAGGGATCCGGGGCCACCCTCCTCTTTGAAATCCGGGACACCGGCATCGGTATTGACCCGGCCCTCCTTGAAAGCGGCACGGACGATATCTTCAACGCCTTTGCCCAGGCAGACGGCTCCACCACCCGCAAATACGGTGGCACGGGCCTGGGCCTTGCCATCTGCCGAAACATCGTCCGCATCATGGGAGGCGACATCTGGGTGAAAAGTGAGCGGGGCAAGGGCAGCCTCTTCTCCTTTACCGCCCGGTTCAAGGTGGTGCCCGAAAGCATCACGGCCACCCCCACCCTGCCGCCCACCATGGGCGAGATGTGCGCCCTCATCGTGGACGACAACCCATCCACCCTTATGGTCATCAAGCGGTACATGGAGTCCTTCGGGTTTCGCACGGACCTGGCCGAGTCCGGGGAGCAGGCCCTTGGCCTCTGCCGGGGAGCCGACCAGGGCCGCTCCTACGACCTGGTGGTCCTGGACGTTCGGCTTCCGGGAATGGACGGCATTGAGGTGGCCCGGCAGATCAAAGAGACAAAACGATCGGATGCACCCCCCATCATCATTATCAGCGCCCTGGGCAATGGGTTTGAGATCAAGCGGGCCAAGCAGCTCGGGGTGGAGAGCTTCCTGCTCAAGCCCATCAAGCAGTCCCTGCTCTTTGATTCCATCATGGAAATCTTTGGCTACGAGTCCACGCAAAAAAACGACACCGCCCGGCACCCCTCCCCCAGCGACGAATTTTCCGGTGTCTCCATTCTCCTGGTGGAGGACAACCCCATCAACCGCATGGTGGCCACCGAGATGCTTCAGGGCTCCGGGGCCCTCATCGACACGGCCGAGTGCGGTACCGAGGCCGTTGAAAAGATAAAGACACAAAATTACGACGTGGTGCTCATGGACATCCAGATGCCCCAGATGGACGGTTACCAGGCTACCCGGGTCATCCGCAACGAGCTGAAACGCATCGGTCTGCCCATCATCGCCATGACCGCCCACGCCATGTACGGGGACCGGGAAAAATGCCTGGCCGCAGGCATGAACGATTACATATCCAAGCCCATCGACCGAACCCGCCTCTTTTCGGTCATCCGGAAAAACATCCGCCTTACAGAAGCCCTGAAGCTGGGAGCCCGATACGCCCGCCGGCCCGACCAGGCCCCCTCTCGCCGGGAGTTCTCCTTTACCCTTCCCGGCCTCAACCTGGAGGAAGGGGTCCATAGGCTGGGGGGCTCCTGGGACACCTATGTCCGGATCCTTCAGGAATTCAAAGCCCAGTACACACCGTTTTTCACGGAGTTCAGAAAGCTCATGGCCGCAGGAGACCTCGAAGAGGCCGGCCGAAGCGTCCACGCCCTGAAGGGCGTGGCCGGAAACATCTCCGCAGGGGAACTCATGCTGGCCGCAAAATCCCTTGAGACGGCCATCCAAAAAGAGGAAAAGGAGCATATCGCAGAGAGTTTCCACCTGGTGGAAGCCTCCCTTGCCGTGGTGCTGGACTCCGCCGGAAAGATCGGCAACACCACAGCCCCGGGCAACGCCACACCCGTCACGCGCCCCCGTCCGTCCTCACCCACGGAAACAGCCCTGGCCCTGCTGCCCGAGCTGGCCGGCCACCTGGCCCAATTCGATCCCGTGGCCTCAGAGGGGTGCTTCCGGAAGGTCAAGGAAAACCTGGCCCGCATCCCCAGGCCGGCCTCCGACATGACGCAGCTGATCACCGCCATGGAAAAAGCGATTCTGGCATACGATTTCGAGGGGGCCGCCTCCCTTACGGACACCCTCTCGCGCCATCTCAAACACACCGGCAGGCCAGCCCCGACAGGCACAAGCCCGTCGTCGCGCCCCAACGAATAAGAGGCCATTGAAGCCTGGCACAAGGACCGACCCCATGACAGAACATGCCAACAGGAGAATCCTCCTCGTTGACGATACAAAGGCCAACATCGATATCCTCGTCCAGGCCCTCAGGGAGGACTACAAGCTCGGGGTGGCCTTAGGCGGCCAAAAGGCCATTGAGTACGCCCACGCCAATCATCTGGACCTCATCCTCCTGGATATCCTCATGCCGGGCATGGACGGCTTTGAGGTCTGCGGTCGGCTCAAGGAGTCACCGGCCACACGGGATATCCCCATCATCTTCATCACGGCCATGGACGACCCCGCCCACAAGCGCAAGGGACTCTCCATCGGTGCCGTGGACTACATCACCAAACCCTTTGACATCTCCGAGGTCAGGGCCCGGGTGAAAACCCACCTCACCCTCAAGGTGACCCAGGAGAGCCTCAAAAACAAAAACCTCATCCTTGAAGAAAAGGTGAGGCAGCGCACCCGGGAACTCAAGGAGACCCAGGTGGAGATCGTCACCCGCCTGAGCCTGGCCTCCAAATTCCGGGACTGCGGCACCGGCCAGAACGTGCTGCGCATCAGCAAACTGGCCGAGATGCTCGGCAGCAAGGCAGGGCTTTCCGAAGAGGAGACCGAGCGCCTGGCCCTCTCCAGCACCCTGCACGACGCCGGAAAAATAGGTATCCCGGACGAAATCCTCATGAAAAAAGGGAAACTCACCGACGCCGAATGGGAGCAGATGAAAGGGCACACCACCATCGGCGCCCGCCTCCTGGCCGGAAGCAACTCTCCACTCATGCAGGACGCCCGCACCATCGCCCTCACCCACCATGAGCGATGGGACGGCACCGGCTACAACCAGGGCCTCAAAGGCGAAGAGATCCCCCTCATCGGTCGCATCGTGGCCATCTGCGATGTCTTTGACGCCCTCATCTCCGAGCGCCCCCACAAAGCTCCCTGGCCCGTGGACAAAGCCTTCCGGGAAATTCAGGATTGCAGCGGTTCCCATTTCGATCCCCGGCTGGTGGAGCTCTTCATGGAGATGCGCGAGGCCGTCGTTGACCTCATCGCAAAAAACGATTAGAACAGGTCCGACAGGTACCCCAAGAACTCACCCCCCAACCCGTGACGGACCCCCATGGACAAACAACGCCTCACACAGATTCTCGAAACCCTCAAAAACGGAGACCTCTCCGTGGACGAGGCTGCGGGTAAGCTCACCCACGTGGTCAACGAAGACCTGGACTTTGCCAACATCGACCATCACAGGAGCCTGCGCAAAGGCTTTCCCGAGGTGATCTTCGGAGAGGGCAAGACCAGCGAGCAGATCATCGGCATCATGGAAAGGATGATGCACCAGGAAAACGTCATCCTCACCACCCGCGTGGACGAAGAAAAGGCCCGGCGCATCATTGAAGCCATTCCCACCTGCCGGTACGAGGCGGACGCACGCATGGTCATCTGTGCCTCGGAAGAGCCGGAACCCACCGGCCACGGCACCGTGCTGGTGCTCTCGGCCGGGACCTCGGACATCCCCGTGGCCCGGGAAGCCCTGCTCACAGCCCGCTACATGGGAAACCGCGTGCAGTCGGTCTTTGATGTGGGGGTTGCCGGTATTCACCGCCTCATGCGCCACCGAGAAGCCATGGAACAGGCGACAGTGATCATCGTGGTGGCCGGCATGGAGGGGGCCCTGCCCAGCGTGGTGGCCGGCATGGTGAAGGCCCCTGTCATTGCCGTGCCCACCAGCGTGGGGTACGGGGTCAGCTTCGGCGGCATGACCGCCCTGTTCGGCATGCTGAGCAGCTGCAGCTCCAACGTGGCCGCCGTAAACATCGACAACGGCTTCGGCGCCGGATACATGGCCTCGGCCATCAACCACATTCCCCTGCCCGCATCGTAAGCCATTCTGCCGGGGAACCGGGCCGCATTCCGGACCTTCGGCCCTTCGCCATCGGCGAAAAAAGCCTGTAAAAACGCCCGTGGTCAACCATGGGCGTGATTTTATCCCCGCCCTGCCCCACCCAAAGAGAAATATTCAAAACACCCCTATAATATCAAAATGTTATACGTGCACGCAAAATTGATTCTGCCGAAAGAAACACGATTTTCCTAAAGCAAACCGGCCGCACGCTTAACATATATAAAAGATTCCCCCCGACTTTTTTCCACATCCGATACGAACTCCTTGACAAAGGGGGATGAAGAGGATATCAAGTGACGATCAAATGAATCTATTTAGGAAACCCGGACTCATGTACGACGCCAAAGCGATTACCAACCTTATTATTGTGATTCTCATTCTTGTAGTGGGCATTGTGCCCGTGATTGGGATTCGTCTACATAAAGGCGACTGGTAATGGCTTAACATAAATATCACACAAAAAAAAAGCCGTTATCAGCCCTCGCTGGTAACGGCTTTTTTTATGGAGCACGTCATGAAAAGCAACAATGTCAAGAAGGGCGTAGAGAGAGCCCCGCACCGATCCCTCTTCAAGGCCATGGGCTACACCGACACCGAAATTGAGCGCCCCATCATCGGCATCGCCAACTCGGCCAACACCATCATTCCGGGTCACACCCACCTGAACCGCATCACCGAAGCGGTCAAGGCAGGGATCTACATGGCAGGCGGCATGCCTGTTGAGTTCGGGACCATCGGCGTCTGCGACGGCATCGCCATGAACCACACCGGCATGAGCTACTCCCTTGGCAGCCGGGAGCTCATCGCCGACTCCGTTGAAGTTGTGGCAACGGCCCACGCCCTGGACGGCCTGGTCCTGATCCCCAACTGCGACAAGATCGTCCCCGGCATGCTCATGGCCGCCGCGCGCCTCGACATCCCCTCCATCTTTATCAGCGGAGGCCCCATGCTGGCCGGGCGCCATCCCGAGCGCCCCAATGAAAAGGTGGACCTCATCAGCGTCTTTGAATCCGTGGGCGCGGTTCTCTCCGGGAAGATGACCGAGGAAGAGCTCACCGCCATGGAAGACTCGGCCTGCCCCACCTGCGGCTCCTGCTCCGGCATGTTCACGGCCAACTCCATGAACTGCCTCACCGAAGCCATCGGCCTGGGCCTGCCCGGCAACGGCACCATCCCCGCGGTCATGGCCGCCCGGGAACGCCTGGCCAAACTGGCGGGCATGAAGATTCTGGAACTCGTGGAAAAAAACATCACCCCCAGCCAGATCCTCACCGAGGAGGCCTTTGCCAACGCTCTGGCCGTTGACATGGTCCTGGGCTGTTCCACCAACACCGTGCTCCATTTAAAAGCCATCGCCCATGAAGCGGGCGTTGAGGTGCCCCTGTCCCTCATCAACGAGGTCAGCAAGGTCACCCCGCACCTCTGCTCCCTGTCCCCCGGCGGCAAGGACCACATCGAAGACTTGAACCGCGCTGGCGGCATCCAGGCCATCTTGAAAATCCTGGCCGACCAGGGACGCCTCAACACCGAGTGCATCACCGTCACCGGCGCCACCGTGGGGGATAATATCAAAGCCGCAAACGTCCTGGACGCCGACGTCATCCGCCCCTGGGACAACCCCTATCACGAGGAAGGGGGCCTTGCCGTCCTCTTCGGCAACATCGCCCCGGAGGGCTGCGTGGTCAAGCAGTCCGCCGTCCTCCCCGAGATGATGCAGCACAAGGGTCCGGCCCGTGTCTTTGAATCCGAAGAAGAGGCTTCTGCGGCCATCATGGCCGGCAAGATCAACAAAGGCGACGTGGTGGTCATCCGTAACGAAGGACCCAAAGGCGGCCCGGGCATGCGCGAAATGCTCACCCCCACCTCCGCCATCGCGGGCATGGGGCTGGACGGCTCCGTGGCCCTTATCACCGACGGCCGGTTCTCCGGCGGCACCCGCGGCGCGGCCATCGGCCACGTCTCACCCGAGGCGGCCTCGGGCGGCCCCATCGGCCTCATCCGCGAAGGGGACCTCATCGCCATCAACATCGCCACCAAGAGCATCGAGCTGATGATCCCCGAGATGGCCATTGAAAAGCGCAAAGCCGAATGGGAGGCACCCGCCCCCCGCATCACCAAGGGCTACATGGCCCGTTACGCCCGCATGGTCTCTTCGGCCAGCCAAGGGGCTGTGGTGAAGTAACATGGACTTACCGGCCGCTTCGGCGGCCGTTTACTCCGTTTTAAATGAATTTTGACGATGACTACGGCGACGGGACGCGGCCTTTCCCCGTCGCCAAACAAGCAAAGGATCAAGGAATGTCTGCAATGGAACTCACAGGAACTGAAATCCTGATGAAAGTGTTGAAGGAAGAGGGGGTTGACACCATCTTCGGATACCCGGGTGGTGCGGTCATCGATATCTACGACGAACTTGCCAGGACGGATATCAGACATATCCTTGCACGCCACGAACAGGGCGCCGTGCACGCAGCCGACGGATTTGCCAGGGCCACGGGCCGCACAGGCGTCTGCCTGGCCACTTCCGGACCCGGTGCCACCAACACCGTCACCGGCATCGCCACGGCTTACATGGACTCCATCCCCATGGTGATCATCACCGGCCAGGTCCCTACCCAGCTCATCGGCAACGACGCCTTCCAGGAGGTGGACATCGTGGGGATCACCCGTCCCTGCACCAAGCACAACTACCTGGTCAAGGACATCGACAGCCTGGAGCGCATCTTGAGGGAAGCCTTCTTCTTGGCCCGTTCCGGTCGCCCCGGCCCGGTCCTGGTGGATATCCCCAAAAACGTGCAGTCCCTGAAGGCCAAGGTCAACGGTCCCCAGGACATCTCCATGCGGACCTACAAGCCCACATACAAGCCCAACGTCAAGCAGCTCTCCCGCGTGGCCGGGCTCATCAAGAACGCCAAGCGTCCCTTGATCTTTTCCGGCGGCGGCGTGGTGCTCTCAGGGGCTTCCGAGGCCCTGACCCAGTTGGCAAAAAACACCAACATCTCCGTTACCAGCACCCTCATGGGCTTGGGCGCCTTTCCCGGTACCGATCCGCTGTGGCTTGGCATGCCGGGCATGCACGGCACCTTCCGTGCCAACATGGCCATCAGCCAGTGCGACCTGATGCTGGCCGTGGGGGTCCGCTTTGACGACCGCGTCACGGGACGAACCGACGACTTCGCCCCCAACGCCACCATCATCCAGATCGACATCGACCCCACCAGCATCCACAAGAACATCGAGGTGGACGTGCCCATCGTGGGGGACTGCAAGATCGCTCTGGAGAAGCTCAACGAGCTCCTGGAAAAAGAGGCGGTCTCCGAAAACGCGCCGGACCGAACCGAGTGGGAGAGCCAGATCGAGGCCTGGAAAAACACCACGCCCCTGGCCTACGACCAGCAGGAGACCATCAAGCCCCAATACGTCATCGACACCTTCTTCAAGATGACCAAGGGCGAGGCCATCGTCACCACCGAGGTGGGCCAGAACCAGATGTGGGCCGCCCAGTACTACCACTTCAACCGGCCCCACCAGTTCATCACCTCCGGGGGCCTGGGCACCATGGGCTTCGGCCTGCCTGCGGCCATCGGCGCCCAGATGGCCTGCCCGGACAAACTCGTGGTGGACGTGGCCGGTGACGGCAGCATCCAGATGAACATGCAGGAGATGGCAACCGCCGTGGAGCACAAACTGCCCATCAAGGTCATCATCCTCAACAACCGCTACCTGGGCATGGTGCGCCAGTGGCAGGACCTCTTCTACGACAAGTGCTACTCCGCCACCACCCTGGACCACAACCCTGATTTTGTGAAGCTTGCCGAGGCCTACGGCGCCAAAGGACTCCGGGCCACCAAGCCCGAGGAGGTGGAAGCCGTCCTCAAAGAGGGCCTCGAAACCGAAGGGGCCGTGATCATGGAGTTCATGGTGGACCGGGAAGAGAACGTCTACCCCATGGTCCCTGCGGGCAAGGCCATCACCGACATGCTCCTTGTCTGATCCGTGGACCGGCCCTGCGTTGCAGCAGGGCCGCCGTTTAACGCCATCGCACCCTGAACCGATACGGGCGGCCGAAATCCGGCCCCCCTTATAGATACGAAGGAAATCGACCCATGAGCGAAAAACGACACATCCTCTCCATCCAGGTGGACAACGAGCCCGGCGTCCTCTCCCGCATTGTCGGCCTCTTCTCCGGCCGCGGCTACAACATCGAGAGCCTCAACGTGGCAGCCACCAACGAGCCCGAGATCTCCCGCATCACCATGGTGACCACGGCAGACCCCGGCATCATGGAGCAGATCAAAAAGCAGCTCCACAAGCTCATCAACGTGGTGACGGTCCACGACCTCACCGAATCGGACTACGTCCAGAGGGAGCTGGCCCTCATCAAGGTCCACGCCAAGGCCGAAAACCGCGGTGACCTCATCAACATCATCGACATCTTCCGATACAAGATCGTGGATGTGGGCCCCGAGCACGTCACCGTCCAGGCCACGGCCACGGAAGACAAGCTCAAGGCCTTTATCGAGCTGGTCACCCCCATGGGGATTAAAGAGATCGTCCGCACCGGCAGCATTGCCCTGTATCGCGGTAACTGATCACAAAACAGACATCCCCGGCCTTAAAGAGGCCGGGGCAACCCCATGGCCGGTGCGTATAAGAGACAAACAGACGCACAAGAGCCACCTGGTTATCATTTTTCAAGACAACACCCGGAGCAAGATGACATGGAACCGGTCCTGATATTCGACACCACCCTTCGCGACGGCGCCCAGGGAGAGAACATCTCCTTTTCGCCGGAGGACAAACTCAAAGTGGCCCAGCGCCTGGACGACATGGGCATCCACTACATCGAAGGCGGATGGCCCGGCTCCAACCCTGCCGCCGATCGCTTCTTCGAGCTGGCCAAAGGCGAAACCTTCGCCACGGCGCGCATCACCGCCTTCGGCTCCACCAGGCGGCAGGGGATCCCCGCCGAGGAAGACGCCAACTTAAAGGCCCTGGTGGGCTGCGGTTCTCCGGCTATCACCATCTTCGGCAAGACCTGGGACCTCCATGTGGTGGACATCATGGGCAACACCCTGTCTGAGAACCTGGCCATGATCGAAGAGAGCGTCGCCTTTCTCAAAAGCCACGGCCGCGAGGTCCTCTACGACGCCGAACACTTCTTCGACGGGTACAAGGCCAACCCGGAGTACGCGGTGAAAACCCTGTCCGCCGCCCTTGCCGGGGGCGCGGATGTGGTGGTGCTGTGCGACACCAACGGAGGCACCCTGCCCCACGAGGTAACGGAGATCCTGGAGACGGTCAAGGCCGCCCTCGATGCCGAGACCGGCCGCAATGTCCGCATGGGCATCCACGCCCACAACGACTGCAACCTGGCCGTTGCCAACTCCATCGCTGCCGTCCAGGCAGGAGCTATCATGGTCCAGGGCACCATCAACGGGTACGGGGAACGCTGCGGCAACACCGACCTCACCTCGGTGATCCCCATCCTGAACCTGAAACTGAAACGCCCCTGCGTCTCCGAGGCGAACCTGAAAAAACTGAAACCGCTGTCCCGCTTCGTGAGCGAGACCTCCAACATGATCCCCCTGGCCTCCCGCCCCTTTGTGGGCAAGAGCGCCTTTGCCCACAAGGGCGGGGTCCATGTGAGCGCCGTCATGAAAGAGCCCCTCTCCTACGAGCACATCGATCCCGAGGATGTGGGCAACAGGCGGCGGGTGCTGGTCTCGGACCAGGCGGGCCGGAGCAACATCGAATACAAGGCCAAGGAGATGGGCATCGACCTTGAGGCCCCGGAGTTCGACTCCAAGCGCATCGTCAGCGAGATCAAGATGCTGGAACAGGAAGGCTACCAGTACGAGGTGGCCGACGGCTCCTTCAAGGTCCTCATGGACAAGTTCCTGCTACAATACGAGCCCGTCTTCGACCTGGAGTCGTTCCGGGTCACCATTGAAAAGGACAAGGACCGCCCCTGCACCTCCCACGCCATCGTGAAGGTGAACGTAGGCGGCGTAAGCGAGATCACCGCAGCCGAAGGCCACGGCCCGGTGAGCGCCCTGGACAACGCCCTGCGCAAGGCCCTGAGCCGGTTCTACAAAGAGCTGGAGACCATGCACCTCGTGGACTTCAAGGTCCGCGTCATGGACGGTCGGGGCGGCACCGAAGCCAAGGTCCGCGTCCTCATCGAATCCCGGGACGGCGACGACATCTGGAGCACCATCGGCGTCTCCGAGGACATCATCGAAGCGAGCTTCGAGGCACTGGCCGACAGCTTTCAGTACAAGCTGGCCAAGAAAAAATAGCCGGACGCACCCTTTGCGGCACGTCCCGCAGGCCACATACACACGGCGGTCTTCAATGGCCGCCATACCACCAACAGGGGACCAGGAGGCCCCGTACCATGAAAGAGGTGACAATGACCGCAGGAGACGCCGCAGGCATCCTGCGGTCCATGCTCACTGGGTTTGCCTGAATTCAAACGACACATCGTTAGAACCACAAGACAAACTTGCAGACCCAATTTTCGGAGCACAAAACCATGAACAGAACCATCACCATATTTGACACCACCTTACGAGACGGCGAACAGTCACCCGGCGCAAGCATGAACACCGCGGAAAAACTGCGCATCGCCACCCATCTGGACGCTCTGGGCGTGGACGTCATCGAAGCGGGGTTTCCCGCATCTTCCCCCGGTGATTTCGAGGCGGTCTCCCGCATCTCGGAGACCGTAAAAAACGCGGAAGTGGCCGCCTTGTGCCGGGCCACCGCCGGGGACATCGACCGGGCCTGGGAAGCCATCAAGGACGCGGTAAAACCCCGGATCCACACCTTCATCGCCACCTCGGACATCCATCTGGAGTACAAGCTCCGCATGGGCCGCGACGAGGTTGTGGAGCGAGCCGTGGCAGCGGTTTCCCACGCACGGCAGTACACGGACAACATTGAGTTCTCCGCCGAAGACGGCTCCCGCACCGACCCCGACTTTCTCTGCCGCATCTTCGGGGCGGTCATCGAGGCCGGGGCCACCACCGTGAACCTCCCCGACACCGTGGGCTACGCGGTCCCCAGTGAATTCGGCGAGCTGGTGCGCCACGTCATGGCCAACACCCCGGGCATGGACAAGGCCACCTTGAGCGTCCACTGCCACAACGACCTTGGACTGGCAACGGCCAACACCCTGGCGGCCATTGCAGCCGGAGCCGGACAGGCCGAGGTCACCATCAACGGCATCGGCGAGCGGGCCGGCAACACGGCCCTGGAAGAGGTGGTAATGGCGCTGCACACGCGCCCCGGCACCTTTCCCATGGAGACGGGCATCGACACCACGCGCATCCACGCCACGGGCCGCCTGGTCAGCTCCATCACGGGCATCATGGTGCAGCCCAACAAGGCCATCGTCGGGGCCAACGCCTTCTCCCACGAATCGGGCATCCATCAAGACGGCATGCTCAAAAACCCCATGACCTACGAGATCATGAGGCCGGAAACCGTGGGGCTCACCACCAACAAGCTGGTGCTGGGCAAACTGTCCGGACGCTTTGCCCTGCGCTCCCGCCTGGAGGAGATGCGCTACAACCTCACCGAAGAGGAACTCAACACCGTCTTCGAAAGCTTCAAGGTCCTGGCCGACCGGAAAAAAGAGATCATGGACGAGGACCTGGAAGCCCTGGTCACGGACGTGGTCCTGCGAAGCCACGAGGTGTACACCCTGGAGTACCTCCACGTCACCTCCGGCACCACCGTCTACCCCATGGCCAGCGTGCGCCTGGGCATCAACGGCAAGGTGAAGCAGGGAGCCTTTGAAGGCAACGGCCCCATCGACGCGGTGTTCAACACCATCGCCAAAATCGCCGGGCGGGAGCCCGAGCTCCTGCGCTTCTCCATCGGCGCTCTCACCGGCGGCACCGACGCCCAGGGTGAGGTGACCGTCCGCATGAAGGAAGGGGAGCATGTCTCCCTGGGGCGCGGCGCCGACCCGGACATCATCACGGCCAGCGCCAAGGCCTACATCAACGGCCTCAACCGCCTTGAATATTTCAAGTCAAACCCCGTCACGTCCTGTGATGTGATATAGGTTTATATAAAAAAAGCCTCCGGCGGCCCTGTCGGAGGCCAAGCTTTTGAAACGTTTGATAAACAGGTAAGAAAACTTCGGGCCGCCCGCGGGTGGCCCCAGCAAGCCGATATGGCCCATTAATCTTTATTTTTACGATATGGAGCATCCAAAGATGAACTACTTCAACACCCTTCCCTTACGCCTTCAACTGGAACAGCTTGGCCAATGCAGCTTCATGGACCCGTCTGAGTTCAACGGCGTGGAGAAGCTCAAAGGCAAAAAAATCGTTGTCGTGGGTTGCGGGGCCCAGGGTCTTAACCAGGGCCTGAACCTGCGTGACAGCGGCCTTGACGTCTCCTACACCCTGCGTCAGGCAGCCATCGACGAGAAGCGCCAGTCCTACCTGAACGCAACCGAAAATGGCTTTGCCGTCGGCACCTACGAAGAGATGCTCCCCACCGCCGACCTCGTGCTCAACCTCACCCCGGACAAGCAGCACACCAACGTGGTCAAGGCCGTCATGCCCCTCATGAAAAAAGGCGCCTGCCTGGCTTACTCCCACGGCTTCAACATCGTTGAAGAGGGCATGCAGGTCCGCGAGGACCTCACCGTTGTCATGGTGGCCCCCAAATCCCCCGGAACCGAGGTTCGCGAAGAGTACAAGCGCGGGTTCGGCGTCCCCACCCTCATCGCCGTCCACAAAGAGAACGACCCCAACGGCGACGGCCTGGAGATCGCCAAGGCCTACGCCGCCGGTACCGGCGGTGACCGCGCAGGTGTTCTCCTCTCCTCCTTCATTGCCGAGGTCAAATCCGACCTCATGGGCGAGCAGACCATCCTCTGCGGCATGCTCCAGACCGGCTCCATCCTCTGCTTTGATAAAATGATCGAAAAGGGCATGGACGCAGGCTACGCCAGCAAGCTCATCCAGTACGGCTGGGAGACCGTCACCGAAGCCCTCAAGCACGGCGGCATCACCAACATGATGGACCGTCTGGACAACCCCTCCAAAGTCAAGTGCTTTGAGGTATCCGAAGAGCTCAAGACCATCATGCGTCCCCTCTTCAACAAGCACATGGACGACATCATGAGCGGCGCCTTCTCCGAAGGCATGATGGCCGACTGGGCCGAGGGCGACGCCAAGCTCCTGGGGTGGCGTGAAGAGACCGGCCAGACTGCCTTTGAAAAGTCCACCGCCGGCGACATGGAGATCTCCGAGCAGGAATTCTTTGACAACGGCATCCTCATGGTGGCCATGGTCAAGGCAGGCGTTGAGCTGGCCTTTGAAACCATGGTGGCCGCTGGCATCAAAGAGGAATCCGCCTACTACGAGTCTCTCCACGAGACCCCCCTCATCGCCAACCTCATCAGCCGCAAGAAGCTCTACGAGATGAACAAGGTCATCTCCGATACCGCAGAATACGGCTGCTACCTCTTCGCCAATGCCTGCGTGCCCCTTCTGGCCGACTTCATGAAGAGCGTAGAGACCGACATCATCGGCAAAGGCCTTGCCGCAGACGGCAACGGCGTGGACAACGTGGCCCTCATCGGCGTCAACGATGCCATCCGCAACCACCCCGTGGAAGTCATCGGCAAAGAACTCCGCAGCTTCATGACCGCCATGAAAGCTATCTTGTAGAAAGAAAACGCGGTCGCATCGCGACCGCGTTTTCTTTCTACGTACCGCCTTCGGCGGTGTGGAGAGCAAGCTGAAATAAAAAAGGTGGAACCGAATGTTCGGTTCCACCTTTTTTTATTTTTAAGCATCGCAACAGGCTGCATGACGAGCCTCGGGTAGCCATTCCCACTGCTCACGGGCGCAGCCCGTCAACACATGTGACGTACCTGAGGAACGAAGGAACGGAGCATGTGCGAACCTGGGTTCCAAGGTCAGCCCTTGGCCGCCGGAGGCATGCTTTTGTTTTTTACTAACCGTTGGATTGTCCCAGCATGCCGGCCTTGAGGGCTTCGGTAGTGGGCTTGGCGCCGAGCCAGATGCCGAAGAGGGCTTTTTTGAACTCGTACCCTTTGATGGTGGCCTTTTTCTCTCCCTGCTTGTAAATGGAGGTGCCGGTGCCGGGGACATAGACCATGTCGTAGACATCGTCCACGTGGATCTTTTCACTGAACACGTCCATCATCTGGTCGATCTCCGCCTGAATGGGGGCGGTGTTGCCGTTGGTGGAGGTCTTAAAGCCCTTGCGGGTGGACTTGGACATTTTCTTGGAGGTGATGAGCTTGCTGGTGATGTGGAGCCGGATGGCCATGGGGGCATCGGCCGCGACCACGGCGTCGCCGTCGGAGCTCTTCTCCTGGAGGAAAAGGGCCGCCACATAGGGCTTTACAAAGCTTTTGACACGGATGCCCGAGCCGTTGAAGACAAGGTCCACGCCGTCAAAGGTGACCTTTTCCGGGAAGGTGACATCCTCTGCATCCACGGCAAAAGCAGTGCCTGTGGCAAGGCAGAGGGCCAGAAGTATCATCACAATTCGCTTACACATATTTCCTCCTCATTGACGTTTGATGGTCGGTATGATGTCGGCCCGGGGTGCCCGGGCCGGTACACGCGCATGTCTGCACCGGGGATAAAACAGCTACTGCCCCTTGCGCGTCCAGTACTCGTTGCGTCCCAGCAGAGACACCCCGATGAACCCGCGCACTTTCAGCTGCTTGCCCCCTTTTTTAAGCTTCATGAGGCACTTGTAGGTTTTTCCGTTGTCCGGGTCGTAGATATGACCATTCTCCCAGTCATTGCCCCCCACATGGGAAAACCCGTGGGCCAGGGTCATGCCCAGAACGGGCTGTTTGGCCTTTTCCGGGTCGGGGTTGTTGGCGTCCACCACAGGGGCCCCGTTCTCATCGGTGGCCACCGACTCGGCCAGCCAGACAATCTTCCCCGCATAGGTGTCGCCCTCTTTGTAGATTTCGACGACAGCCTCGTTATCCTTGGTGTACCACTGCCCCAGAATGGCGTCTGCCGACACCTCGCAAGAGCCTGCGCCGGGCAGGCAGACCAAAAGAGCCAGAACAAGAAGAACCGGGATGGTGCGCTTCATCAACTCCCCCTTTCCATTGTTTCACATCGGTTAACATTCGAACGACAAACCAAATGAAAAGACAACAGACATAAACCCTAACTATGTTCAGTCTTAATAAACAAAGATAGAGCTCAAAAGCAAGGATATTCACCACCTGCCGATCCCGGGGCACCGCCTTCGGAACCTGAGGGGAACGAGACGCAAGGGAAAAGCCCCACGGCTGAAGCCGTATCCCAAGGTGTCGTGCCCCAATAAAAAAAGCCGCGTAAAAACGCGGCTTTTTAAAATTCTTTCGTATAACCCGATCATCGAAGACTGGCTGTCAGGGCTTTAAGGGCTTCAGACCTCTACGCTCCCGATGAGGTCGTTGACATCGCTGATCCCCTTCTCCTTGAGAAAGGCTTCAATGCCGTCCACCACCTTCTCGGCGGCGTCGGGGTACACAAAGTTGGCCGTGCCCACCTGAACGGCGGAGGCCCCTGCAATGAGGAATTCCACGGCGTCGTCGGCGGTCATGATCCCGCCCATGCCGATGACCGGAATCTTCACGGCCTTGGCAACCTGGTACACCATGCGGATGGCAACGGGCTTCACCGCGGGGCCGGAGAGCCCCCCCACCACGTTGGCCAGCAGGGGCTTACGGGTATGGATGTCGATGCCCATGCCGGTGAGGGTGTTGATCAGGGAAACCGAGTCAGCCCCCTCCCCTTCCACGCTCCGGGCGATCTCGGTGATGTCCGTGACGTTGGGGCTGAGCTTGACCATGACGGGCAGGCTGGTTTTTGCCTTCACCGCCCTGACCACATCGGCGGCTGCAACGGGATCCACGCCGAAGGCCAGGCCCCCTGCGCTCACGTTGGGGCAGGAGATGTTGATCTCGATGCCGTGGATGCCCTCCACGCCCTCGGCGGTGTCCGCGATGGCCGCGTACTCTTCCACGGTCTTGCCGTAGATGTTGATGAACACCTTGGTGTCAAAGGCCTTCATCTCCGGAAGTTTTTCCTTGATAAACCGCTGGATCCCTACGTTCTCAAGGCCGATGGCGTTGAGCATGCCGCAGGAGGTCTCTGCGATGCGGGGGGGAGGGTTGCCCTTGGCGGGATACAGGGAAAGCCCCTTCATGACGACGCCGCCCAGCCGGTTGAGGTTGAGGACCTCGGCAAACTCTTTGCCGTACCCGAAGGTTCCCGATGCGGTCATCACCGGGTTGGCGAGGCGTACGCCTCCGATATCCACTGATGTATTGATGGTCTGGCTCATGATCTCTTTCGTATAGATTGATGGTGACTTATCTGCCCGCCCGCAAATGCTTCAGGGAACTCCCCAGGCCCGGCGGTATCCACGGATGCCGATCCGAATGGCGCACTATACCACAGTCGGTCCCCATGCAACACCCCGGGGTTCGCGAAAGCGAAAAGCATGCCTCCGGCGGCCCTGCCGGGGGCTAAACGTTTAAAAAAGTTTAACAAACAGGTTTTAAACATCGGCGTAACGATTCAGAACAAATGGTGCGCAAGCACACCCTACAAAATGTCACATGCAAGCTGTTAACGCCATGACAGCAGCTTATTAAGCTGCTGACAGGTTAAACGTCATTGACGTAAAATCATTCTTGGGCCATATCGCCCTGGAGAAGGGCCTCCATGGCCTCGGGCACGGAGTCGGCCGACGCCACGGTGATGGTCTGGTCTGAACCCGGCGGGCAAAAGGTGATGGTCCGGGCGTGGAGGCCCAGGCGACGGTACCCGAATCGCTCTTCCAGAACGGCCAGGGCGCGTTTGGAGCCATACCTCCGGTCTCCTGTGAGGGGGTGGCCCGCCAGTTTGGCGTGGCGGCGAATCTGGTGTTTGCGGCCGGTGAGAGGGCTGCAGCGCACCAGGGTGTAGTGCACGGACCGGGACACAACGGAAAAGGTGGTGGTGGAGGCCATGCGCTTTCCGCTGCCTGCCGGGTTGGTGCGCCCGCCGGCTTCCTTGGCCAGGGGCTGCGCCCACTTTCCCTTTTCGGGTGTCAGGTCGCCGTGGACCAGGGCCAAGTACTCCTTGGTGACCTGTTTCTCTTCGAACTGGCGCGTCAGGTGCCGTGCCGCTTCTTTGCCGAAGGCAAAGAGCACCACCCCGCTGGTGTCCCCGTCCAGGCGGTGCACGGCATGGACCGAGTCGGCTTTGGCGCCCTCTTCCTGCAGGAGCCTTACGGGCTCCGTGGCAAGGGTATGGATCACTGCAGAGACCAGGTCCCTGCCCGGATCGTTATGGACCGAGACCCCGCAGGGTTTGTCCAGGGCCACCCAGCCCCTGCCGCCGTCAAGGACGCGTATGCCCAAGGTCTCCAGGCTCACGGAAGCGCGCTTACTCATGGGTTTCCCCGTTGAAGTAGAACTGGAGGATATAGGTCTCCTGGTCCTCCAGGGACCAGTGGGTCACCTTCAGGTATTGGGCGGCTTCGTCTGCGTCTCCGCGACGGATCAGGTCGATGAAGGCCATATGCTCCTCGCAGTGCTCCTCTTCCCATTGAGGGATGTGCTTGCGGGTAAGAAAGTCATAGAGGCGCTGCTTGTTGAGCTGGATGATGCGGCGCATCTGGTCGTTGGAGGAGAGGTTTAGAAAGACGTTATGAAAGGCCACGTTGTTCTGGTAGAAGCTGTAGGTATCCTTGACCTCCGAGGCCCGTTTCATCTCCTTGGTCAACCGCTCCATCTCGGCCAGGGCCGGTTCCTTGAGCTTGTCGAACACGGGAATCAGGATCTCCGATTCCAGGGCCCTGCAGATCTCCCAGGCGTTTTTGACATCTTCCAGGGAGAGTTTGTTGATCATCACCCCGCGCCTGGGAAGAATGGAGACAAACCCGTCGCACTCAAGCTGGATCAGCGCGTCCCTGAGGGGGGTCTTGCTGATGCCCAGGCGGTGGCTGATCTCATTGACGTTCACAAGGGAGCCGGGCAGGAGGCTGCCCCGATACATTTCATCCCTTAAATACTCGTAAATCTGTTCCCGCAAAGGTTTGGCAATGATGCTTATGCCTTGTTTTCCCTGATTATCCATCACACATCTCCTTCATCAGTATGCGGAAGGGCGGTGCGGCAACGCGCCCCTCGGGGTCCCCATCATTCCGTGGGTCACGGGTTGTGTTCCCGCTCCATGGAATGTCCCCAAGGAGGATGCCCTGCGGGCATCCTGTTCAGCTCTTCCGTCGGTAACTCCGGATGGATGTCAAAAAAATCAGTCTGGTCAATTCAACAGCACCCGGGCCATGTTTCCGCTCGCGCCAAAACCTGCGCGCCGGAAAACCCTTTCCAAAGTATCCTTTCAAATATAATCACACCAGCCGGCAGCGCCCCATGGCAACACCGGCTCTTCAACCTGCCTCCTCCCACGGGGAGGCAAGGAGCCCCCTTTTCACCAATCCCTTAAAAAAACAGGAGCCCCCATCATGCAAAAAAACGGAATGTACACACAAATGTCTCGCCCGTCAACGCCTGTTCAAGGGCCTTCACCAAGGGAAAACGTGTTTACCCCAGGGCGATACGGTCCCAACATGTTCCCCCTGCACGGTGCCTCAGGCAGGCGGTAACAGAACGCTTACGGCATGTCGCCCGTCCACCTTCATCACGCACGGGACCTCGAAGCTGGCAAGGGCCGTAAACTCCCCGTCCACGGCCACCGGCTGCTCAAGGAGCCATTCCATGTCGAAAAAATCGCCCCGCTCCGCCAGGATGGAGACGTAGTTGATTCCCAGGGCCGTGATGTTATGAAAAAAGTGGGAACCCTGGGACGGATCGGCCTTGAGGTCCGCGTGGCTGCTCTCGATGATGCCGCACACCTCGGAGATCTCCTCCCAGGTCACGGGAATCCCCAGCCAGCGGTCCGCCGAGCCCCAGCGTCCCGGTCCCAGCAGCAGGTACTTCTCCCCTCGCCTGGCCATCTCCGCGTTCATGCGGCCGATCTCCCGGGCAATCTCCCGGGTGTTCTTCAGATCAAAGGTATCGGGCTTCACATAGAGGATATGAGTGACGGGCTGCCCCTTGACATTTCCCAAGGCGTGGGAGGAGACACTGACCCCGGCGGCCTTCTCCTCATCGGTGATCACCACGTCGGCCAGCTCGTCACGGTCGGTCATGGGCCGTATCTGAAGCAGCACAAAGCGCCCCTGCTCCCCAGGCTTGAGGGGAAGCTCCACGGCAAACTCGATCTCCACGGAGCAGCCCATGCCCTGGGAACCGATCTCAAGGACCTTCGAAAGGAGCTCAGGCAGAGGAAACATGTTGTACTTAAGGATCCTGTCAAAGGTTAACACCTTGGGGCCCCGGCACTGGTGGCCGTACCGGATGGTGTTCTCTTCCCGGACATAGGTCCCGGAAAGGAAAGAGGCAGGTCCGGCGTCGTCCAGGTCACGGATGTTGAGCTTTTCAATTTCCGAGTTGAGGGTCATGACGGAGCGCCGGGCCTTGGCCCCCACCTTCAGGGCATACAGGCTCTGCTGGGCGTTTTTCAGGATCTCTTCCACCCGGGAAAACTGCGGCAGGATATGGGGCCTTCGCGGCGAGAACCGCAGGGCCTGCTCTCCCTCCACCACCGTGCGCCCGAGCCCCATGGCGATGGCGGCGATGCCTTCATCCGCCTCCATCTTGCCGAAGGGGTAGTAGTTGTAGGACTGGGCCACCCCCGAGACTGCCGGATAATGGTAATCACCCCAGCGCCGCCCGCAAACCTCCTGGATGATCACCGCCATCTTCTCCTCTTCGGTGCGATGCCCTACCCGCCGGGCAAAACTCTTGGGTCCCTGGAAATAGGTGGAGGCGTAGACGAGCTTCACCGCGGAGATGAGCTGATTCAGCCTCACCTCCAACTCCGCATCGTCGTTGGAGATCATGCTGGTATGGTAGAGCCCCGCATACGCCATGAACTGGGCGTCTTCAAACAGGGCCGAGGAGCGGACGGCCAGGGGATGGTTGATCTCCTTTAAAAATGCCCGGAGTTCTTCGTCGATCCAGCCGGGGAAAGTGGCGTCCTGGAACAACTCGATCACCTCTTCATCTGGCAGATCGGCCTTGGCCACCCACTTGAGGTCGTTCTCCCGCACAAAGGCGTCGAAACCCTCGGTGGAGATGACCAGGGTCTGGGGCAGGGAAATTTCAACGCCCCCGAAGCTGTCGTGGAGTTCCGGGTGGTGACGAAGCAGGGTGGAGGCAAAGACCAGGCCCCGGGCCTTGCCACCCAGGGAGCCGTTCCCGATTTTCAGGAACTCGGTCTCGGGGTCAAATTCATCGGCATCAAACTGAACCACCACCCCCTTCTGGCGGTTGCGGCGCCGCTCCTGAATGTTCTTGAGGATAAAGGCCTTCATGTCGGCGATGTTGCCCATGAAATCTTCGTCCGTGGCCGGACGCAACCTGTTTGCCAGAAGGGTCTCGGAACGGGCGAAGAACCAGCGGGAAAAATCGTTTTTCTTCCAGTGGTTGTAAAAGTACTCATCCGGGATATCGGCCAGTTTTTTCTCAAGGGCACGGAAGTTGGGGGCCCGGCAGAGCTCTCCCCCGTCGCTGTCCCGAAACACGAAGTCTCCGAAGCCCAGCTGGTTCACAAAATAGTGGTGGAAGTCACCGGACAGGGAGGGAGAGTTCTTGTCCACGAAATAGATACCGAGCTCATCGGCAACTCTGCGGTTGGACGACTCGGTGCTGGCCATCATCAGGGGGATGTCCGCCTGTTCCCCCTGGATATGGGAGAGCACCAGGTACCCGGAATCATCGCACACGGCTCCGTCCCGGGGGAAACTGGCATCGGAGATCACGCCAAGGATGTACTCCTTGTACTCTTCGTAGATCTCCATGGCCTCTTCATAACTCTGGGTCACGAGGATCTTGGGACGGGCCCGCATGGTGAGGAGCCGGTGCTCGTGGTTCAGGACCTCCTCCATGACGTCCTGGACCTGGGTCACCACCTCTTTGTAAAGGATGGGCAGAATGGCCGAGGTGTACAGAGGAGAGTCCTCCACCATCAAAATGATACGGACCCCGGCCTTTTCGGTGTCGTGGGCCACATTGAGACGGTCTTCCTCACTTTTGATCAGGGCCAGGAGGATGTCGGCGTTTCCGGTCCACACGTACATGCGGTCCACGCCCCGGGACTTGGACCGAACCGGGTCGAACTGGCTGGGCAGGGGGCTGTGGGTGAGCAACACAACGGGGATATTCGGGCACTTGCGCTTGATCTCTTCCCCCAGGGTGAAGGCATCCATGTCCACGAGGCGCAACATGGTGACCACCATATCAAAGGAACGCTTCTCCAGCATGTCCAGAGCCTCTTCGGCCGTGGACACCCAGGTCAGGCGCGGGGGACGGCTCAGGTTGAGCCCCCGGTACTCGGTGACGATCTTTTCGGAAAGGCGCCCGTCCTCTTCCATGATACACGCATCATACAGGCTGGACACCAACAGGATTTCCCTGATTTTACAGGGCATCAACTCATAGAACACCTTAAACCGGGAATCAAATTCTTCCATGGACAACCTGCCGTTTTGTGTCAATCCACACCCTCCTTCGTACCGAGTCTCAGAGATATATACCGCTTGCCATGATTTACAAAGGGGCACCTTTTGATATATCAGACACCAAATACCAATGCAAGGACCAGGCATGGGAAGCTCTGCCACCACACCCCGCACAGGGCCTGCGGATCTGGGGCCTCCAAGGGTCCTTGGACTCTCAATTCCGGCCTGTTTCCCGGCCTTTCCACTGGAAAGCGCCGCCAACGGATTGACTTTTCAGCGGGACTGGATTAAGCCCATGGCTGATAAAACAGGCATCCGGTGCTGGAACGGCAGGAGAAACAGCCGCCCCGGACACAGGTGCCGTCATACGTTAAAAAAGAAACAAACCCCAATAGTGAGGCCACCCACATGGACGTCATCGGTTCAATTCACGAGATGCAGAGCTTAAGCGACAGCCTGAGGCAACAGGGAAAACGTATTGCCTTTGTACCCACCATGGGCTTTCTCCACGACGGGCACCTCTCCCTCATGCGGGAGGCAAAGAAACACGCAGATATCCTGGTCACCAGCATCTTTGTAAACCCGGCCCAGTTCGGCCCCAATGAGGACCTGGACGCCTACCCCCGGGCCATGGAAAGTGACCTGGCCAAATCCAGGGACGCGGGTGTGGACGTGGTGTTCACCCCCACCAGCGATCAGATCTACCCCGAGGGCTACGAGACCTACGTCCAGCTGGAGACCCTGCCCAATCACCTCTGCGGCCTCTCCCGCCCCGTTTTTTTCAAGGGGATCACCACGGTGGTCACCAAGCTCTTTCACATCGTCAAGCCCCATGTGGCCGTCTTCGGTGAAAAGGACTTTCAGCAGCTTGCCATCATCCGCCGCATGGTCAAGGATCTCAACATGGACATCGAGATCATCGGCGGAGACCTCATCCGGGAAGCAGACGGCCTGGCCATGAGCTCCCGCAACGCCTACTTAAGCGAAGGCGAGCGTATTGAGGCCCTTCGCCTCAGCCAGTCCCTGTCAAAGGCCCGGGAGATGATCGCCGCAGGAGAGACCCAGGCCAAAGCCATCAAGGCCATGACCGAGACCCACCTGTCCGGCTGCCCGGACATGACCATCGACTACATCTCCCTGTGCGACCCCGAAACCCTGGACGAGGTGGAGACCGTCACCTCCCCTACCCTCATGGCCCTTGCCGTGATGCTGGGCAAAACCCGGCTCATCGACAATACGGTACTGGTGCCGCAATAAGGACTCACCATGAAAGCCAGAAACCTGATACGAAAAATGACGGCCATCGCCCTGTTGACGGCCGTCCTGAGCCTCACGGCCTGCGGGTACCTCCTCTACCCCGAGCGCAAGGGACAGTCCGGCGGCAGGCTCGATACCGCCGTGTTTCTCCTGGATGCCGCAGGGCTCCTGTTCGGCATCATCCCGGGGGTGATCGCCTTTGCCGTGGATATCTCCACCGGGACCATTTACGTGCCCCAGGGGGACAAATCCATCATAGACAAGCACCTCAAGCAGGCCGGCATGTCCCCTGCCCGGGTCCCGGACCTCGACAGGGAGCTCCTGGCCGACAAGCTCTCCATGGAGCTGGGCCGTCCCATCACCACCGAGATGATCCGACTCTACGAGGCATCCCCGGACACCCGCATGGCCCTGGCGGCCATGGATGTCACGGTTCTCAAATGATCACCACTAAGGCGTAGACATAGATACCCCGGCCTCCCGTCAATGGGAGCCCATGGTTACCAAACAAAAAAACCGGTCTCGGCATGACATGCCGGGACCGGTTTTTGCGTATTTAAAGTAAATAAAAAGTAACTATTCAGCTGTAGGTTCGCCGACAGGGGTTAATCAGCTTCAAAAAAGGAGGGTAATTCACCCTGAAGCAACAGGCGCAATGCGTCGCTTGCATGCACGTTGTTTTTCTTGCATGTAGAAAGGTAGCTGCGTATTCGGCAGAAGATCTTGGCCCCTTCCATAGATCGGAAGCACCCAGAAATTTTCTGATGGACTTTCGTCATCCGGATGTCGTTTTCACCCTGATTATTAGTGAAAGGAACCAGCGGGTCGTCCATGAAACGAAGGGTTTCGTTCTCGAAGTCTTCCATCCGTTCGAGAAGGTTTCTCGCTTTTGATCGTTTCATCCGCCCGCGTTGTCCCTTCTTCCTTTTCGTTTCATCCGGGGCGGGCATTCGAGATTTCCTTTTTCCAGGATGCTCAGGTAGCGCTTTCGAAAGCCCCCGGCAATATCCGATGGAAGCTTGCCGCTGTGTTCGTTCACAACCTTGTTGATCTCAAGGAGCAAGAACTTCATGTCTTTGGCCCACTGCTGACTGTCCTGCTCCCAAGCCCGCTCCAGCTCTCTTAAGTGATGAGCGTTGCACAATGCGTGCAGGCAGTCGTAATTGAAGTAGGGTTTCCAGTGATCGTGGCACAACACGCCTTTGAAGCTTGGGATAATTCCCATTTCATCGATAGCCTCTCTGCCACGCTTTTCGTGCGGGTAAAAGTAAGTGAAAAGATCGTTCGACAGACAGTGCAGCCAAAATCGACTACCGTTCATGTTGATGCCGGTTTCATCTGCGTGGCAGACGGACGAGCCGGACAATCTGGCTTTGACGATTTCTTCAAACGCCTCAAGCGCGTTAAACGCTTCTTTGTTGAAGTTGAAAATCGACCCTGCGCTGATTGGGATACCGGCCTGATCCCGAAAGTGCTCGCAGATTCTTTCGTAGGGGACCAGCTGATGCTGGGAAAGATAGATCGCGTGAGCCTTGAGACCCGTGCCATATTGGACGCGTCGATCTACTCCTTTCGGGAAAGGAGCAACATATCGATTGCCGAAGGCATCCTCAAGAATCTCGGATCGATACTCAGTAACGTATTGAGCAACCTTCAAATCAATGACCTGCCGGGTCTCGTAACCTACGTGGCGATAGTCACCCGGTGGCAGTTCGGTCATATTGAGTTTCAACGGCAATACGAGATCTGCCTTGTCTACGGGCTCAAGAGTTTTTCCCTCGTGGCCATTTTGGCCCCCGGGCTTTTTCCTTCGGTGTTTTGCTTTTTCTCCTTCTTCCTGTTGGGATCGGTAGAAGGCGGTTTGCTGCTGTTTTTGCTATTGAGATTTAGACGGTTCGCCAAAAGGGTGATGATTGTAAGCAGCAATTCGATCACAGCTGCAACTGCGGGCGAGAGGTCCTCGTCCTGCTGAATCAGTTTCCTTGCGTTGTCTGTCGCCGCTTGAATATCAATGCTTTCGATCTTCACCCTGTCTCCTCATCTTTTTTGACGAGGATAGTATACCACAGGTTTTGAAAACGGAATTTTGGCTCCTGAGCTTTCGAATTTCAGGCTTTAAAAATTTGAGGGTGCCGGGTCGTATAGCCCTTCATATAAGATGAATTATGGTCCTCATAGCCAGGCCTGAGCACCGGAATAACGGAGTAAGAGATCCGCAGGTCAAAATGAAAAATTTGATCAAAAATCCTGTCAAGAAAAAAATGCAGTTCAATACATTTTATGTGTGAGCTGAATAGTTACAATAAAAAAAGACATCCGGCGGCGAGGTGAGCCACCTCGAAAGCTGATTGCCCTTGCGCTTCGTCCCTCGTTTCTCGGGCAAAATCACGTAAAATTCATTTAAGAAGAATTTTTAAAATCTGTGTAACTATTCAGCTATGCCTCCGGCGGGTCGCTTTTTTAAAAAAAAGCTCCGCAAAAAACTCTTCTAAGGCAGAAAATGTCGAAATTGTTTCGGCGTAGCCTGGAAGGCTTACTTAAGACCTGTTTGTCAAACTTTTTAAAAGTTTGGCCCCCGGCAGGGCCGCCGGAGGCTTTTTTCGGGCTGAATCGTTATGCGATATGAAGCACGTTGGCGAGGATGATGAACACACCCGTGGCCAGGAGCACCCAGAAGACGATCTTTCGGAAAAGGGCCGCATCCACCCGATGATGGACCACCTCACCGATGAGAATGCCCACCAGCAGAAACGGCAGGGACCAGACCAGGTTGAGGAGGCTCTGGCCCATGGCGGCGCCCTGGGTGATCACGGCGCCCATGTTGGAGAGGATGGGATCAAAGGTGGCGTCGGTGGCAATGAGAAAGGTGTTGACCGAAACCCACAGGAGGCTCAGGGTGGCCCGGAACTCTCCTTTGTCCCGGAGCTTGCGCGTGGCATAGAGGACCACAAAGGGACCGCCCGTGGCAAAGGCACCGTGAAGAACACCGCCCAACACCAGGAGCACGTAGTAGACCCACTCGGGGATGGTGACGCGAAGCTGGATGCCGCCGTACTCTTTTTTCAGCTGCATGATGGAGGTGCAGACAATGAAGATCCCCAAAAGCAGCTTCAGGGTGTCGCTGGGAAAATGGTTGAAGAGGTAAATACCCGCGGGCATGCCCAGGCCAACCAGGGCCACGATGATGCCGAACTGGCGCCAGTTGATGTGGCGAAACTTCGTTGAGACGAGGTAGGCGCCCAGGATCCAGGTCAACACGGCCAACAGAATCTTGGCCTCATAGATCCCCAGGATCCAGGTCACAAAGGGAAAAGCGAGAACAGTACACCCAAAGCCGGTAATCACTTCCAGGGTGTGGGTAAGGAACACCACGATACCGGTCAAGAGAAAGGTCATCATACGTCAAACATCCTTCGTACATAACGGTCGGGGCCGGAGAACCGAAAACATGCTGCCCCCTGCCCCCTTCCGGCTCGGTACCACAGCAGGCTCCCACCTGTGTTTAAAACCACGAAGACGGGTAATGCAGCCTTGCTGCGTTCACCCGTCTTTTTTCATATTGATCGCACCCCGGGCCTGACCCCCGGGATGATATAGCCTGTGTTTCCTGACCCTCACTCCCCGGCCAGGGCCACCTCTTCCTTGGTGGCCTGCTTGTAAAAGCGCCGGATATGGTCTTCCTGCTTCTCAAAAGACCAGTGGATATCCCGCAGAAACGCCGTGGCGGACTCCCGGTCCCCGGAGCGCAGCAGCTCGATGAGGTGCTCGTGCTCGTCGCAGTTGACGGTCTCCCACTCCGGAATGCAGGAGCGGGACAGAAAATCGTAGAGCCTCTGCTTGATGCGCTTCAGGATGCGAAGCATCTGGCGGTTGTCCGACAACGAGAGAAACGCATCATGAAAGTCGATGTTGAGCTGGTAGAAGCGATCCGTGTCCTTTTCGGCCATGGCCTCTTTCATCTCGTTGTTGATGGCCTCCATGGACGCGATGCAGGAGGCGTCGATGCGGTGAAACAGGCGGTTGATCATCTCGGACTCAAAGGCCCTGCAGATCTCCCAGGACTCGCGCACGTCCGAAAGGGTCAGCCGGTTGACCATCACCCCACGCCGGGGGAGGATGGTGACAAAACCGTCGCACTCCAGTTGAATCAGCGCCTCGCGCAGGGGGGTCTTGCTGATGCCCATGCTCCGGCTGATCTCGTTGGTGTTCACCAACTGTCCGGGCTGCAGGTTGCCTTTGTTGATATCATTGCGAAGGTAATCGTAAATTTGTTCGCGCAGGGGTTGAACGTTAATCACCCCGCTTTCCCCCTGTCTTGCTGACGACTGCATGGTCCTTCCTTATGGTCTTTTATTTCAGGCAAACAGGGGTCGATCCGGCCTCATGGCCCTTGGAGCCCCCTGTGCCTCGCATTGCAAATTATCTGATATTTTATATTATATATTTTATGAAATATCCAGCACAGAGTATTCTTCATTGAACACCACGCACAAAACAGATGAATCCGTTAAAACCCGGCCCCTTGCCCGTCAGACACACACTCTGTGCCGCGGCCAAAGGCCCTCCCACTAAAAAAAAACACCGTAACCCCTTCCCGGGTCCCGCCCGGCAGGCCTCCACCTTTCCCATGAAAGATGAAGGGCCCGCCGATGTGCGGTAAACGCGTTTGGGTTACAAGGTCAACTCCGAGGCTTCGGTAATTTCATGGCGAAGCTTCAAAAATTCATGGTCGGTAAATTTCCTGGGTCGCGGCAGGTTGACCTCGTACACCTCGCGGATGCGACCGGGCAGCTTGCCCTCCATGCAGATGATGCGATCCCCTAAATACAGGGCCTCATCGATGTTGTTGGTGACAAAGATGACGGTTCGTTTCTCCTGCTCCCAGATACGGACGGTCTCCTGCTCCATGTAGATACGGGTCTGGGCGTCAAGCTGGCCGAAGGGTTCGTCCAGGAGCATCACCTCGGGTTGGTTTGCGTAGGCCCTTGCAATGCCCACGCGCTGCTTCATACCGCCGGAGAGCTGGTGGGGAAATTTGCTCTCAAAGCCCTGGAGGCCCACCATGTCGATATAGTGCTGGGCCACCTTTCGGCGCTCCTCCTTACCGACCCCGCGGAGCTTCGGGCCCATCTCCACGTTGCCCATGACGGTTCGCCAGGCAAAGAGCATGTAGCTCTGGAACACGAGGCCCCGGTCCTGTCCCGGACCGTCCACCTCCTTGCCGTTGATGACCACGCTGCCGGTGGTGGGGGTTTCAAGGCCCGCCATAATCCTCAAGAGGGTACTCTTCCCGCACTGACCGGGCCCTAAGATCACCACAAACTCGTTCTCTTCCACATCAAGGCTGATGTCTTCAAGAACATGGACCTTCTGGCTCCCCTTCTGGATGAACGTCTTGCTGATGTTCCGACAGGAAATTTTTGCGTTTGTGTTTCCGTTTTCAGCCATTGTCTTGTTTCCATCCTCCAATGGGTTAGAGTCCCTCGATTTCACGCTTCCAGGGGCAGAGCACTTTTTCCAGCAATCCCACCAGCTGCGATGTCAGAAGTGCAGCAAGGGCGATGGCCACCATGCCCCCCAAGACCATGGCAGGACGCCCCAGGTTCATGCCCTTGATGATGACGTACCCCAGGCCGGAGCGGGCACTGACGAGCTCAGCTGCCAGCACGCAGGTCCAGGCGATACTAAGGGAGATCTGGAGCCCTGCAAAGATGGAAGGAAAGGCAGCGGGAAAGCAGACCTGAAGGATCTCGTCCCGCCGGTTGCCGCCCAGGACCCGGACCACATCGTAAAGTTCGGGCTCCACCAGGCGCACCCCGTTGTAGGAGTTCAACAGGCAGGGCACAAAGGTCCCGATGATGATGATAAAGACCTTGGAGGGCTCCCCGATACCGAACCAGAGAATGGAGATGGAGATCCAGGCAATGGGGGGCATGGGTTTCATGAGGTCGAAGATCGGCTTGACGATGGCGTTGACGTACTTGTTCAGGGCCATCATCAGCCCCAGGGGCACGGCCACAAGGGACGCAATGGAAAAGCCGATGAGGATGCGCCGGGTACTGGCCCAGACATGGCCCCACAAAGAGTTGCCGGCCAGGCGGTGGGTGATCATGTACCCCATGTACTCCACCACCTCCAGGGGACGGGCCAGGGAGCTGCCCAGGATCTTTTTGTAGGCCACATAGTCCCACAGCCCGAAAAAACAGGTCAGGGAGACGGCGTAGAGGAACCACTTGTTCATCAAAACGGTCTTCACCGTGATGGGGCTCCGCTCCTTGGCCGTCGATTGGGTTTCGTTGGCAATTGATGTCACGTGTCCTACCTCCTTATCCCTGCAAGAAGTCGCTTTTCAACGGCATCGATGACCACGCCGATGACAGCGCCCGTCAACCCTACCATGGCCATCCCGAGGAGCACCATGTCCGGCATGGCCAGACGGCGGCCCATGGTGATCATGAAGCCCAGTCCGTTGTCGGCAGCCAGGAGCTCGGCCCCCACCAGGTTGGTCCAGCAGTAAGCCAGGGCAATCTGGAGCGCGCCGAAAACCATGGGAAGCGCAGACGGAATACAGATCTTGGTAAAAATCTGCCAGCTGGAGGCACCGTAGGTCCGCGCCATCTGAATCAGCACGGGGTTGGTCATCTTCACCCCGACGTAGGAGTTAATAACGCAGGGGACAATACCGGCGATCCAGATAATAAAGACCTTGCCGGGGATGCCGATGCCGAACCAGAAAATGGTCAGGGGGATCCAGGCAATGGGGGGAATGGGTCGGATCAATTCAAAAATGGGTCGGGCGAGGCCTTCCACAACCGGGAACCACCCCATGGCAAGACCGAGGGGAATCCCCACCAGCAGCGCCAGAACATACCCTGTAAATGCCTCCTGGATGCTGGTCCACATGTGGGTGGTGAGAAGTGCGCCGTCCGGGTTCAACTGGGTCCACTTGGCAATGAACAGCTTGAGGACCTCCAGGGGAGACGCCAAAAGGGAACTGGGCACCACCCCGAAGGTGAGCAGGGACTGCCAGGCCCCGAAAAAGAAGATGATGCTGATGATTGGAAGGATCACCATGATGGGTTCTTTGGTAACCTTCACCTCTTCATAACTCATGGATCATGAACCTCCGAGTCGTAATCGTGTACTTTTTTGCATCCGATCCCCCTTCCCCTTTTCCGAAAACACCGGAAAGGGAAAGGGGGAAATCCCTTATGTCAGGAGGAAGCAATCCTTAGTTGTACGCAGGGATCGGAGTCTTCACCAGCTTCAGGAACTTGTCGGTGATGTAGTCGCTGTTGACGACCTTGTCGCGCTCGGCCTGGGTGAATTTGCCCTGGGCGGTAAAGAAATCGGTGATGTCGCGCATCCAGATCTCCACGGTGCTCATCTGGCCGTCCTTCTTGGCAAAGAGTTCGAGCTGCTCTTCCAGGGTGAACACGGGGTGCATCTTGATGTCCATCATGGCCATCTCTTTGGTCAGAGGGGTGCCCACCCACTCTTCAAAGAACCGGCGGTAATCGGCGAGGAGCTGCTTGCTGGTGGGGGTGTCGAAGTTGCCCTGGCCGTGCTCTTTCATGAGATTGACCACGCGGAAGTACTGACGGAGGAACTTGGCCACGATCTCGGGGTGCTCGTCGCCGAACTCACGGGCCACCATCATGGTGATGGGCAGGCTGGTGCCGGAGGTGTGGATGTTGCCCACAACCTTCCAGCCGCGGTCCATGCCGATGTACATGTTGGGAGCCCAGAGGCAGACGGCGTCGCCCACGCCCGCTTCAAAGGCCGCCATGGCCTGGGCCTGGTCCATGTGCTTGACGATGACGTCCTTGTCTTTAAGGCCGAAAACCTTGAGCCAGGAGCTCATGGTGTAGTGGGGAGAAGAGACCGTGGTGGTGAGAATGGTGATGCCCTTGATGGTTTCGGGGCTGCCGTAGACCTCAGGGTTCTTGGGGTTCCATCCCTTGGTCTTTAAAATGGGGCTGTTGGCGCGCACGAGCACAGAGTTGGTAAAGGATTCGTCGTTGCCCACCATGGCGCAGTAAGTGCCGTAGCGCAGGCCTGCCAGGACGTGGGGAGTGGCCCCGTTACCGCCCAGGTGCCATGATTTTGAGGGAAGGGCTTCCAGCTGTGCCATCCCTGAGTCGTAGTACTGAAGTTCCATGTCCAGACCTTCTTCCCTGTCCCAGCCCTTCTCCACCATGTACCAGGCCATGAATGCTTCATGTTCGGGAAGCCAGCAGGTCTTTAATTTAAAAAGCTTCTTCTTGGCGAATGCCGTTCCGACGCCAGTCACGGCAAACAAAAGAACCAGGCACACGATGCCGATTAATTTAAGCTTTCTCATTACACTCTCCTTCGCATAACTACAGTTAATGTTTCACGGAGTGACACCTCGTCCCTCCTCCTGCACACCTCAAAAGGGGAGGGTTCACCAACAGGTGCTAAAGTGCCCGACATCCATCGGGTCTTTTCTCGCCCGATCGCCTCAAGGTCGGGTTCTTTAAGCGGTCCCATCGGCGTAAACCTCGCCTGCGGACCGTGGTGCTGCCGGGTGGCGCGGAAGCTAAAAGCCGGGATTGCAGTCTGAACGGCTTTTGCCCCTTTCAACCATCCGGTTAAAAAAAGGTTTCGTGCATCTTTTCCCCAAAGGCGGCGGTTACCACCAGCGGATGAGTTCGGTGACGTGCTCACGGATCTCAACGAATTTGGGGTCCATGGGGTTGCGGGGCCTGGGCAGGTCCACCACCACCTCGGCGCGAACATTTGTGGGCTTGTTGCTCAGGACCAGGATGCGGTCGGCAACGTAGACGGCCTCCTCAATGTTGTGGGTTACGAAAATAACGGTGCTTTTCAGTTTGTTCTGGAGCGAGACAAGCTCGTCCTCCAGGTAATAGCGGAGCTTGACGTCGAGCTGGCCGTAGGGTTCATCCATCAGGAGCAGGTCAGGGTCGACGGAGAAGGCACGGGCCACAGCGATACGCTGGATCATGGAGGCCGATACCTGGTTGGGATAGAGGCTGGCGCAGTCAGTCAAGCCAACCATATCCATGATGCGATTAAGGCGTTCCTCTTTTTCCGCCTCGGAGACGTTCTTCACCTCCATGCCAAAGGCAACGTTTTCACGTACGGTTCGCCACGGCAGGCATGTGGGCTCTTGAAAAACAAAGGCAAGGTTGTGCTTGGTGGGATCGGCAACCTCTCCATCGATGAAGATATTGCCGTCAGAGGAAGGCATGAGCGTGGACAGAAGGTTCAGGAAGGTCGTTTTCCCGCACCCGGTCGGACCGACAATGCTGAGGAATTCCCCCTCAGCCACGGTAAAGTTGATCTTGTCAAGAACCAGAAGGTCGCCAAATCGCTTGGTCAGGTTCTTCACTTCAATTTTATTTCTTACAGCTGGATTGTTCCCCACCTTTAAATTCCCCTCATAGTTTCTTGATGTTATCTATTTTGGGCGTGAAGGTCACCAGGCGCTGTCGGTTTTACCCGCTCGTCGGATTCGTGTGGACGAGCAGTACGGAGCATTGCGCATGATGGACCACGTGGTTGCTGGCGCTCCCCAGGAGAAGGTCGGTCAGGGTGCCGCGGTTTGTCCGCCCCAGCACGATGAGGTCCGCCCCCCAGTCGCCGGCATACTCGACGATGTCCTCCCCGGGTTTTCCCACAGCCACATGGGTTCTCGTTTTGACTCCCTTCCCTTTGGCCAGAATACACAGGCCCTGGAGCCATGCCTCGGCGTGCATCACCTGGGCATCTTTTCGTTCAATGCGTTTCCGGTGAGATGAGGCCTGGTCCATCTCCGTGAAGGTTCCTATGCGGTCTTCCAGTTCCGCAACCGTAGACTGGCGTAGGCAATGGAACACGGCGAGTTCCGCTCCCTCTTTCACGGCAAGCTCAACGGATTGCTCCATGAGGGCAGAGCTTGCGTCGTTGACATCAACAGCCACGACAATTTTTTTGTACGCCATAGTGCACCTGTCGGTATGGTTTGTAACTTCACAGGTTAAGCCGGAGTTCAGAGCCCCTTGCAGGGATCCGGGGAGCGGCACATCTCCCCTTGTCCGGGCAGTCCTGAAAGGGTCGAGGGCGCCCTGTCACAGGCCCCCTCTTCCCTTTTCAGGATCAGCTTTCTCCTACTGGGCTACGCAGCTGCGAACAGACTTGTCGCCGTCTACGCGGGTGCCGCACTCGGCAACGCCCTCGGGGGGAGTCACGCGAACGGTGGCCACTTTGTTCTGGGTAAAGAAGTCGATACCGTCTTTCCCCTGGACCTTGTCGGTGCCGACAAGGGAGTCTTTGATACCGCCGAAGGGCAGGTAGGGGTGGGGGGCACAGACACCCACGTTCACACCCACCATGCCAACGTTGGCATCGGAGATGAATTTTTCGGTGTAGTACTGGTTCTGGGTGAAGATGCAGGCACCGTTGCCGAAGGGCTGCTCTTTAATGAGTCCCAGCACGTCGTTCAGGTCGTTGATCTTCATGACGGAAACCACGGGGCCGAAGATCTCCTCCTGGGCGATGGTGCGGCAGGGGGTGACGTCGGTGAAGATCGTGGGACCGACAAAGTAGCCGTCCTTGTTCTTCTCGGGCAGCTCGGGGCTGCGGCCGTCGAGAACGAGATTGGAGCCGCCTTCGATGCCGATCTCGATGTACTTTTCGATGCGCTCCTTGGCCTCCTTGCTGATGACGGGCCCCATGTAGATATCGGGATCCATGGCATCACCCACGGTGACCTTCTTGGAGGCTTCGACCATGCGCTCGATGCACTCGTCGTAGACTTCCGGGACAACGGCGATGATGGAGCCGGCCAGGCAGCGCTGACCTGCGGAGCCGTAGGCGGAGTGGATGAAGTTCTCGATGAACACATCCATGTTGGCGTCTTCCATGACCACGAGGAAGTTCTTGGCGCCGCCGAGGAGCATGGAGCGCTTGCCGTTCTTGCCGCAGCCCTGTGCGATGGCCTTGGCCGTGGGGGAAGAGCCCACGAGGCAGACACCTGCGATTTCGGGGCGGTCGTACCAGGCCTCAACCACGTTGGGGTCGCCGTGGATGATGTTGACCACGCCTTTGGGGAGACCCACTTCGTTGAAGATGTCGCCGATGATCTGCATGAAGAGCGGAGACTCGTTGGAGGGCTTGTAGACAAAGGTGTTCCCGGTGCCGATGGCGTAGGGGATGAACCAGCCGAACACGAGTGCGGGGAAGTTAAAAGGAGCCACGCCGCCGAACACGCCCATGGGCTCTTTGGTGACACGACCGCTGATGCCGTTGGCGATCTTATCCAGGGTCTCGCCCTGCATCAGGGTGGGGATGCTGCAGGCGGCTTCAAAAATCTGAACAACGCGCATCACCTCACCGCGGGCTTCGCTGATGTGCTTGGCCTGGTCGGTGGCAATGGCAACGGCGAGCTCTTCCTGATGGTCAAGCATGGCCTGACGAAGAGCAAAAAGGTAACCTACGCGCTTGCCGATGGACAGGTTCTTCCATGCGGGGAAAGCGGCATCCGCAGCCTTGACTGCTTCAATGGAGGCCTCGGTGCTGCTCATGGGAACTTCACCGATCACTTCACCTGTAGAGGGGTTGTGCAGGGGAATATAAGTTGCTTTGGGGTCTTCAACCCACTCACCGTTGATGAAGTTCTTGACTCTCGTAAATTCCATGTAACTGCTCTCCTTTTGAAAAGCGTGTTTCAAGACGCCGGGGTCTTCATAAACCCAGCCCCGGCGAAATGGTCTTCAGTTATAACCACAGGTCCCTCCGGCTCCCGACAGGAGCCGGAGAGAGGCTGTTATTCAGTATAGGTGTCGGCAACATTGAGGGCTTCGTCCATCTTGGCGATGCCTTCGTCGATCTCATCCTTGGTCACGATAAGCGCAGGAGCCATGGCGATGACGTTGCTGGGGTTGGCGGCCATGGCCATCATGCCCAGCTCGCCGAGCTTGGCAGCAACGGCGGTCTTGGGGTTGAGGCCCTTTTTAACGCGGTCCGCAACGGCCATGATGGGCTCTTTGGTCTCCTTGTTCTTGACCAGCTCAATGCCCACGAACAGACCCTTGCCGCGAACATCGCCCACGCTGGGGTGCTTCTCCTTGAGCTCCATGGCCTTGTCCAGGAGGTAGGCGCCCATGACGCGGGAGTTCTCGATGAGGTTGTCTTCCTGGTAGATGGGAAGCACCGCACCGGCGGCCGCGCAGCTCATGGCGTGGCCTGCGTAGGTGCAGCCATGACCGAAGAAGGTGTTCTTGAAGGCTTCGCCGATGTGCTCACGTACAATGGTGGCCCCGATGGGCAGGTAGCCGCAGGAGAGGCCCTTGGCCATGGTCATGATGTCGGGCACCACGTCCCAGTGGTTCATGGCGAACCACTCACCGGTACGACCGAAGCCGGTCATGACTTCGTCGGCGATCATGAGAACGCCCCACTTGTCGCAGACAGCACGGAGCTCCTTCATGTACTCGTCGGGAGGCACGATGATGCCGTTGGCGCCGGTGATGGGCTCGAAGATGATGGCAGCCACTTTGTCGCCGCCGCCTTCGAGTTCAATCACCTCGTCCACGTACTTGACGCACTCCATCTTACAGCCGGGGTAGCTCTGGCCGAACATGCAGCGGTAGCAGTAGGGCTGGGGCACGCGAACGAGATCCGCACCGCCCAGGACCTGCTGCCAGCCGCGGGAGTCGCCCAGGGAAAGGCTCATGGAGGTGGCGGTGCCGCCGTGGTAGCTGCGGAAACGGCCGATGATCTTGCGGCGTCCGGTGAACTGGTGGGCAATCTTAATGGCCGCTTCGTTGGCCTCGGTGCCGCCCAGGGAGATGAAGGACTTGGAGAGGTCTCCGGGGGTCACTTCCGCCAGCATCTTGGCCAGGACCGCGCGGGGCTTGGTGGACATGCTGGGAGCAAAGGAGGTCAGCTCGTTGGCCTGCTTACACATGGCGTCGATGACGCGCTGGTCCTGGTGGCCGATGTTGTGGCTGACAAAGCAGGAGCTGAAGTCCAGGCGCTCACGACCGTCTTCGGTGGTGAAGCGAACCCCCTTGGCGGACACAACGCGCAGGGGGGACTTCTCAGGCTGGTAAGACCAGGAATGAAAGTTGTTTTTCACCTCGTAGGAATCGAGGTCTTCCTTGGTTGTGGGGATGCTTTTTAAATCTATCAATGGTCCACTCCTTCCAGAAAAAATGGAAACTCATGTATGTTAAAGACAGGTGGGGGCGCCGACCCTCTCGACTCACTTCGGCTGCATAAGACGCGTTCTGAGAAGCGCCGGTCCCCCGTCTGTATTGTCTTATTCCGGGTATTTCATTGGTAACCGTCTTAAAATACCCGGATTAAACCACGCCCTGATCGATCATGGCGTCCACAACCTTGATGAAACCGGCAATGTTGGCGCCGGCCACGTAGTTGCCGGGCATACCGTACTGCTCGGCTGCGGACAGGCACGTGTTGTGGATGTTCTGCATGATGCCTTTGAGGCGTGCGTCCACTTCCTCGCGGCCCCAGGAGAGGCGCATGCTGTTCTGGCTCATCTCCAGGCCGGAGGTGGCCACACCGCCTGCGTTGGCTGCCTTGGCAGGGGCAAAGAGAATCCCGTTCTCCTTGAAGTGATGTGCCGCCTCAAGGGTACAGGGCATGTTGGCCACCTCAACAACGGCCTTGCAGCCGTTGGCAACGAGGGTCTTGGCGTCATCGAGCTGGAGCTCGTTTTCAAGGGCGGTGGGCATGGCCACGTCGCAGGGGACTTCCCAGGGCCTTTTGCCGGGCACCCACTCACAGCCGTACTTGTCGGCGTAATCCTTGGCGGGGCGACGGTAAATGGTCCAGAGGTCGGCCATGTACTTCAGCTTCTCACCCTTGATGCCGTCGGGGTCGTGAACGTAACCATACTCGTCGCCGATGGTGACCACCTTGCCGCCGAGTTCGTTGATTTTTTCAATGACATAGGTGCCGGCGTTGCCGTAACCGGAAATGGCTACGGTCTTGCCTTCAATGCTCTCGCCGCGGGTCTTGAGCATCTCGTCCAGGAAGTAGACGGCGCCGTACCCTGTGGCTTCGGGGCGAACCAGGCTGCCGCCCCAGTTGAGGCCCTTGCCGGTGAGAACCCCGGTGAACTCGTTGGTGAGTTTTTTGTACATACCGAACAGGTAGCCGATCTCACGGGCCCCTACCCCCACATCGCCGGCAGGTACGTCGGTGTTGGGACCGATGTGACGGAAGAGTTCCGCCATAAAGCTCTGGCAAAAGCGCATGACTTCGTTGTCGGACTTGCCTTTGGGGTCGAAGTCGGAACCTGCTTTGCCGCCTCCCATGGGAAGGGTTGTCAGAGCGTTCTTAAAGACCTGCTCGAAGGCGAGGAATTTGAGAATACTGAGGTTCACCGAGGGGTGAAAACGACATCCGCCCTTGTAGGGGCCGATGGCACTGTTCATCTGAACGCGAAAGGCTCGGTTCACCTGAATCTTGCCTTCATCGTCGAGCCAGGGGACTCGAAACATAATGACACGCTCCGGCTCCACAAGTCTCTCCAGGACATTGTGCTGTCGGTACTGAGGGTTCTGCTCAAGAACGGGCATTACGGACTCCACCACTTCGGTAACGGCCTGGTGGAATTCCGGCTGATGAGGGTCTCTGTTTTTTACGATTTCTAAAATCTCTGACATGTCGCTTATCCCAATTTAATATACATACCAGCGCATCACCGATGATGCGTGATCTTCTGTATCTGATATATCAGATACCAAAAGAGAGCGTCAAGAACTAAAACAGCGTTCCGTTGCATTTTAAAATCAGTCAAAGCCACGCGATTGGCAAAGGCTGCGTTCACCCTGCCCTGAACACACAAACCAGTGGCCTGTGACCCATTGAATATGTTGATCAAACGGACTGATGACACCTTGCGCAACGCCCCCGTGCCCCTCATCTACAGCCCCCAAACCGGCAACACGATTCCATGCCGGAAGACCCCGCTTCAATACTTCAGAGGACATCAGGGTAGCCGGGTACCGTGGGATCCATAACCACCTTTATATAAAGATGTCCGAACAACAGATGGAGCCTTCACTGCGCTATCAGAAGGGAAAACAGGCCGAATCGTCACGTGGGGGGAGCCATGGAAGAAAAAAACAGCGGGGAAACCTACAAGAGATGGACAAAACAAAAATAAGGACATAACCACCTAAAAAAGCATGACATTACATACCACGGTAACGGTACATCGTCAAGATTCATGGTGGTCTTACAGCCAAGGAGGGAAAGAATCGGCAACATTGAAACAAAAAAAACCGCCTCTTCCCAAAATATGAAAGAGGCGGTTTTTTATAACCAAGCCAGGGAATCTACCGGGCAAGGAAAACATCACGCGATCCTATAGCCCGTGCATTCCTCAAAAATCAGTGGTGAGCGACCTCTTCGGCAGCATGGCTGTCGTCGTGGCCGTCATGGGCTTCTTCTTCGGGCTCAGCAGGGGCCTCGGCATCGACCTCTGCCTCCTGTGCAGCATCCGCCTCTGCATGAACGGCCTCGTCTGCCTCTGCAGCTTCAGCAACAGCTTCGGTGGCCTCTGGAGCTTCCGCAGCCACAACCCAGTTGCCACCTTTTTTCTCGAGGAAAATCTGCTCTTTGTAGGAGATACTGCCTTCAATGGATACCGTGGCCGTGTCATCACCGGTATCCACGACGTCATACTTGAGCTCGGTCAAATTGGCTTCGGCACCGGCAAACCGTTTTTCCATGTACTTCTTCCCGACATCTTCGGGGGTCACCTTTTCGCTCCCGCATCCCGCCATCAACAGAACACCGGCGGAGCAGAACAGAACCAGAAGCTTCTTCATTGTCGTCTCCTCTGTTTTCATGCATGATTTGTATAACACTGTTCATGAGCCACTCAGGCTCGATTGTCCGGATTGAACCCTCGGGCAACCAGTTTTCCCCTTGGAGAAACAGGCCCAATAAGTATCCATAGGCTATACAATTCCGGGCCCAAAAAGTAAAGTGATGTTTCCTCACCTTACTTCTATATCCGCCGAAGAAACCCTATTATGATGCGTCTCCACTCTTCTTCGTAACAATCGATGTAAGACACAAACAGATCGATTCAGTAATTCCTACAGACATCTCTTGCACGCTGCGCCGTATCGTGTACCGGTGACTGCACGGTTTCCGAAGCGATGGTTGCAGGACCTGAACCGCATGGCATCACGTGGCCCTCGGGTCCATCATTCCAACACGAATTACCGTTACCGACTATTCAACTGAAACACGATGCGCCACGCAGCCCCACCCCCACCCCCACCCGCTTCGTGAACTGTGGGCATGGCTCCCGTACCGCTTGGCATCGCTCGGGGCATCAACTTTCAGAGAGCCTGACCATGCTGACAAACACGAATCTTGAATCGGTGGCACCAAAAACAGCACGAGATGGCGACATCAGATCTGTCCATTTCAGTCTATGAGGCGTCTTTCGGTGCGCACGAGGCACCCGACGAGACACCGATAGACGTCGTGGGCTGTAGGGTGCGGCTCCCGCACCGTTTGGCGTGGGGCATCGGCTTTCGGGATGTCCAACAACGCTCGGCAAACACGGATCTTGAATCGGGGGCATTAAAGACTAAACGAGATGACGACATAAAATCGGTCGATTTT
>NZ_CP186555.1:2385000-5235000 GCF_056829775.1 Desulfoluna sp. HI9BLuna | reverse complement strand
TAGAGTTGGCGGCCATTCTCCTCGGACAGCTCAGCCCCCACCCATTGACCGAAGGTGGGCGAGCCCACACGGATATCCACCGCCACATCGTAGACAGCGCCTTTGAGTACGTGAACCAGTTTGGCTTGAGGATGGGTTAGCTGGTAATGCAACCCACGAACCGTTCCGGCTTTAGACATGGAACAATTGTCCTGAACAAACCGAGAGGTAATGCCGAACGAGTTGTAGCGTTCCTGATGCCAGGATTCAAAAAAATAGCCTCGCTGGTCGCCATACCTTGTCGGTTCGATGAGTTTAATGTCCTCAATGGACGTAGAAAGAATCTTCATACCTCTTCAATCCCATATGAAAGCATCGACAGCAGATACTGACCGTAGCCCGTTTTCAGCATAGGCTGTGCAAGACGTTCGACCTGCTCAGCGTCGATGTACTGTTTTTTGTATGCAATTTCTTCAAGACATGCGACTTTAAGCCCTTGCCGGGCCTCGATGGTCTCGATAAAGCTTCCGGCCTGCATAAGGCTGGTGTGGGTCCCTGTATCCAGCCAAGCAGTCCCGCGAGACAATTTTTCCACATGAAGAGCCTTCTCTTTCAGATACCTTCGATTGATATCCGTTATTTCCAACTCCCCACGGGCTGAGGGTTTCAATTCAGAGGCAAACTCAAGAACACGGTTGTCATAAAAATAGAGCCCGGTCACTGCCCAGTTCGACTTCGGTATTTCGGGTTTTTCCTCAATGTCCGTCACCCGTCCTTGCCCGTCAAAACTCACGACACCGTAACGTTCGGGGTCCGAAACCCAGTACCCGAACACTGTGGCCCCATTGGTTCGCTCAACAGCCGCCTTCAATTGGCCGGTCAACCCCTGTCCATAATAGATATTATCGCCCAGAATAAGTGCGACAGGGCTACCCCCGATGAAAGAGCGTCCCAATGTGAACGCCTGGGCCAACCCTTCGGGTCGCGGCTGTTCTACATAAGAAAAATCAAGTCCCCACTGGCTTCCGTCCCCTAAAAGCGCACGAAACCGTGGAAGATCTTCAGGTGTGGAAATAATCAAAATTTCCCGAATTCCCCCCAGCATCAGAATAGACAAGGGGTAATAGATCATGGGTTTGTCGTAGACGGGAAGAAGTTGCTTGCTCACAACCTTTGTAATGGGATAAAGCCGTGTCCCCGAACCACCGGCCAGAATAATACCTTTCATGGTTTTCTCCTTGAAGCCGTGGTTAACTCAACATTACCTTTTTGCATAATTTGTATCGATCCACTCCCTGTAGGCCCCGCTCCTCACATCATCCACCCACGCCATATTGGCCAGATACCAATCGACGGTCTTCTCCAGTGCTGTTTCAAAAGTGAATGCAGGCTCCCACCCCAACTCGTTCTTCAGCTTCGACGCATCAATTGCATATCGAAAATCATGGCCCGGTCTGTCTTGCACAAATTCAATAAGCTCTCTACTCGAAGACTCACAACCCAACTTCCGATCCACCAGATCACACAGAAATTCAACGATCTCGATATTTCGTCGTTCTGCCCCGCCGCCGATATTGTAGGTCTCGCCGTCCTTTCCACTGCAAAACACTCTCCAAATAGCGCTGCAGTGATCCTCAACGTAGAGCCAGTCTCTCACATTCTCACCTTTGCCGTAAACCGGTAAGGCTTTCTTTTCCATGATATTCAGAATGATCAAGGGGATAAGTTTTTCCGGAAACTGATAGGGGCCGTAGTTATTAGAACAATTGGTAACCACGCAAGGGAAACCGTAGGTTCTGCCATACGCTTTGACCAAGTGATCAGACGATGCCTTGGAGGCCGAATACGGGCTGGACGGGTCGTAGGGAGTTCTTTCGGTAAACGCACCACTCTCTCCCAGACTACCATACACTTCATCCGTTGAGATATGATGAAACCGATAAAACGAAGGATCTTTTTTCCAAAAATTACACGCGACATCCAGTAAATTGAACGTCCCTTTAATATTTGTATCAATAAAGGCCTCCGGCCCGAGGATAGAGCGATCCACGTGGGACTCAGCCGCAAAGTGAATCACTCCGGTAAACGCATAATCATCAAACAATTCTTCCAGAAGCCCACGGTTTAAAATATCACCATGAACAAATGTATACCGTTCATCCTGCTCACAATCCGACAAGCTCAGCGGATTACCGGCATAGGTTAACGAATCCAGATTTACGATTCGACATTCCGAATCTTCAGCAAGTACGTATCGTATAAAATTGGACCCGATAAACCCGGCCCCACCGGTCACGAGTAGTCGATTCATGTTTTCTCCCTTGGGCATCATTGAATAAAAAAAGCCACACCGTTGCCGATGTGGCTTGTATCAAATTTAAATGCGCTTGTATCAGGATTTTTTCTCAACAGCACCATCCTTGATCACAATACGCTCTTTGTTCAACTCAAATATCTTATCGCTTATCCCCTTAACCTTCTTGATGTCTTCGGGCTTTTCGAAAGGTCCCACACTCTCTCGATAATCAACAATTCGCTGAGAAACCTTCTCACCGATTCGCTTAAGGGACGACAACTCTTTGATAGATGCTGTGTTGATATTGACGGTTTTATCGACCGACGCAAACGAGTAAACAGAAAAGGCAAACATCAGGGCAATAACAGTGCAGGCAACAATAGTAAATCGTTTCATACTCATCTCCTTAGGAACCGCAGATCATCTGTGACAAACGAATTGCATACCAGAAAGTTCGACAAACACCGAAACAACCTACTGCATTTTCACTCTTTTATCATTGACCACCGAATTTTCAAAGACTTTTTTTCCGAAAACACCTCAATGCTCTGCCGGATGATACTCCGGCACAATCTTCATGAGTCTCTTTCGAATCTCTTCACCGCATTGGTCTTCAGCCAATTCTTTTAAAGCCTCAATATTCCCGTTCAGTTTGACCAAATCTTTTTCCTGCCCACGAAGAACCATAATTTTCCTGTGCTCTGTAGGAACGATCCCTTCTCCATCGGTAATAAGTTCTTCATACAGCTTTTCACCGGGTCGAAGCCCAATGTACTTGATATCGATGTCCACATCCGGCTCAAACCCAGAAAGGCGTATAAAATCCCGAGCCAAGGCGTCAATTTTGACTGGCTCGCCCATATCAAGGATAAAAATCTCACCACCTTCGCCCATGGCACCTGCCTGCAAGATCAATTGAGCTGCTTCAGGTATGGTCATAAAATACCGTGTGATATCTTTATGAGTAACGGTGATAGGCCCCCCCTCTTCGATCTGCTTTTTGAAAAGAGGCAAAACACTTCCGGCACTTCCAACAACGTTGCCAAATCGCACTGCCATAAATTTGGTCTGGCAGTCACCATCATTCATCTGGTTCAACACTATCATCTCGGCAATGCGCTTGGTGGTGCCCATGACATTGGTGGGGCGCACCGCCTTGTCCGTAGAAACCAGCACAAACCGTTTGACGCCGTACCTCCTGGAAACCTCCACCACGTTCTGGGTCCCGATAATATTATTCTTTACAGCCTTCCATACATGGGCCTCCATCATCGGAACATGCTTGTATGCCGCGGCATGAAAAACACTCTGAGGCTTATATCTTTCAAACACTTTTTCAAGCTGACTTGGGTATTGGATATCTGCTAGAACCGGTATCACTTCAAGGTTCGGAAAATGATGTTTCAATTCCATGTCAATTGAATAAAGAGGACTCTCCGCACGTTCAAATAAAACCAACTGTTCAGGATTGAACCGACAGATCTGACGGCATAACTCAGAGCCGATAGAACCGCCAGCTCCGGTAACAAGCACAGTGGATTTGGTAAGCATAGTATTGATAATGCCGGAATCCAGCTTTATGTTGTCCCGCCCGAGAAGGTCGTTGTATGATACCTCCCGAATGGAGCTCACAGATACTTCGCCGGAGATGATTTCACCCATACCGGGGATTGTCTTGTAAGGCAACCCTGCTTCCTTACAAGCAGCGACAATGCGTCTCATCTGTTTAGAAGTAGCAGATGCGATGGCAATCAAAAGCTCTTCGGCATTGGACTTGACTGCGATATCCGTTAAATCGTCCAGACCTCCAATAACTTGTTTACCATGAATATATTTCCTATGCTTTGAAGGGTGATCATCAACAAAACCAATCACGTGATAATCAAGGCCGGAGTTATCCCTAATCTCGCGTAATATTTTCTCCCCACTGTTGCCGGCCCCGATAATTAAAAGCCTTTTGCGCTGATTCCAGATCGATCCTGCGGTAAATTTAAAAAAAACAGGAAAAAGAAGGCTTGCCCAAATTTTGAATCGCCCTTCAAAATAAACTCTGACAATAATACGAAACCCAGACACAAGTAAAATAGTTAGAAACCAATCAATAACGAAAACAGAACGCGACAAACCATTAAAGCGATTTAAGTAAAGAAAAAACATCACAATAAGGCAAGATCCAACAGTGGACGCCTTAAGCACATTAAAAAGATCTGTTATGCTTGTAAACCGCCACATTCCCCTATAGAGTTTAAAGGTCGCAAAGGCTGAAATTTTGATAGATACAACCCAAAATATACTTTCCTTAAAACGATTTAACATTTCCACTGGGATATCAAAGTCAAAACGAATGAAGTAAGAAAGGTAATACGCAACAACAACTATACAAAAATCAGCACATAGTACAATAGAAAGGTTAGGCAGTGATTTAATATATCGATTCATAATTTGCTTATAAAATTTATTAGTTAATAATCATCACAAACAAAAAAATATAATAGTTGGCTACATTGTAGCTATACAACTTTTGCATCAGAATCAGTCGGACATTTCACAATACGAAAATAAAATGAAACAACAGTAAAAAAAACAAAACATAATACAAAAAAAAGCATACATACATTGGCCTCCGTTCTATTAACCACCAAAACAGTTCCAACAAAAAGCTGGAACGCGCCGTAAGCCATCGAGATTTTCCAGTGATCTATACTGCATTCATTAGCAAGAAGCTGGTACAAATGGCGCCTATGAGGTCTACTCATGGGTTCTCTATCTCTAAATCGAATCACCATAGTAGTTAGCTCATCAGCATAAAAGGGAAAAAGAAATCCAGACATACAAATAAAATCCAGAAGACTCCGGGACATAATGACAACCAAGCAGGCAAAAACAAACCCGAGAAGAATACTTCCGACATCCCCCATAAACACTTTTGCTTTCGGAATATTATTGGGTAAAAAACCTATACATGAAAATGCAGTAGCAACTGAGACGGTCACATATTCAGGATCTGCATCTGTGAGAATGCCAAACGCAGCCAGAAGTAGAAACCCGACAACACCTGTAATACCGGCTATCCCATTGATACCATCCATGAAATTATAAAAATTAGACGTACCGGCTATATAAACGACTAAAGGGATAACAAGACTATATGATAAATAGTGGATGTTTTTTGAATTAAACAAAGTCACGAGAAAAATAAAAGCGCAACTGAATTGAATGACAAGCCTCACTTTAGGGCCTATGTCGTAGCGATCGCCGAAAAGGCTTACCAAGGCAAGAAACGCGGCTGGAAGCCAAAACCCATAGGGCAGCTCAAGGTACACCGCAGAGGCTAAAAAACCAATTAAAATCCCTATTGCACCACCCTTCGGCGTGGGAGCTAAGTGTGAACTTCGCCCGTTAGGGCGATCAATCAACCCCACCATATATCCAAAGCGCACAACAAACAAAGCACCTATAAAACCGAAAGTCACATTTACAGCGCAGATCAATATATATCCAAAAGTCATCTAATAAATACCTTATTTACAATTCCAAACCAACAATTTATTCTTTGAAAAATATCGTTTTCAATGAATGCTGAGGCCGAAAGCCCGTATCCAACATACGCTGATTACAATACACCAAATCCCCCGCAAGTTTATCATGGCAGGAATACCACCAATTTCTGTTTTTACTAAAAACCATCCCGGCAATACGTGTCACCAACCACACGACAGCTAACGGAACAGAAACCGTAAAGCAGACAGGGTGAACACCCATTTTTTTGAAGGTTTCGATAATCGATGAGAATGAGTATGGCTTCTCATCACAGACATTAAAAGTCCGTACACCATCAGAAGGATTGTGATCTAACAGGTGCCTGATAAAACCGACCAAATTGGGGCGAGCCAAAGCAGACATGCGCTGCTGCCCATTCCCAAACCGCAGGTAAGCCATATTTTTCGGAGCCAACACCCGCCGATCAAGATTTAGACTCCAGTTATTATCATACACAGGTGCCAAACGCAGGATATCCAAATGTTTTAGAATCTTTTTTTGGCATAGTTTTATAAGCCGACTTTCGGCGTCAAGCTTGCTCTCGGCATAATGCCCTGACGGACAACAGCGACTCTCTTCTGTGAAATCATCATCCACCATAGCGACATCTTTCAAGAGAGTATCTGAATCATTCTGATTAGGATACTGATGTTCGCCATATACACTCACCGAGGATAAAAAAATAAATCGGACATCAGGGTTTTGGGCCGATGCACAACAAGCCAGGGTTTCAGTGGCTTGACTGTTAACCTCAAAATAAGTATCCCGACTCAAAGAGCCAACTTTTTGATGGGCGATACCTGCGCAGTGAATAACTACATCAGGGCAATGTTTCTCGAGGATTTTTCTAATATTAATTTCATCTACTATATCGCATTTCAGATAAGAGACTGCATTCACACGACTTATCGAAGTCTCTCTATCTAAAACTATTAGATGAAAAACGTCCTCCAATGCTTTGGTAATCGACTGCCCCAAAAAACCATTGCCGCCTGTGATCAAGACTTTCTCTTTACGAGATATAGACATACTAACCATCACAGAACTTAAGGAATTCGTTTGCCATATCGGACATGATTGAAGACCGCTTGTAGGAATTTATAAAGCCCTCGCGGCTAATCCCATTAGGATGAAACGTTTCAAACATTGATATAAAATCTTCAGAATCACACGGTGTAAACACCATAGAGTCAGGAATATTCTCTTTAATGAAATTACTTGCATAACCACTGACACCGGCTATCAAAGGCTTACCAGTTGCAGCGTATTCAAATACCTTTGACGGCAATACTTTTTCAAATGCGTCATAAGAATTCAAGTGAAGGAACAGATAGTCGGATTTTCGATAATATTCTATCAAATTGGATCTCTTTACAGGCATAATAAGCTCTACATTATTGACCCGATGCTCATGCAACACCCTTACCAACTCGTTACGCATCCCACCATCACCAATAATACGGTAGAGACATCTACCCTCAGTTTCTTTTGCAATAATAGGAATAATCTTTTCTATGCCCTGTCCCTGACCGATATTTCCAGCATAGGTTACAATTTTTATGGAATTATGTTCTTGACTTCTGAAATCATTTTCAAGAAATTCAGAATCAATACCATTTGGAAAAAAACTGAGCTCAAGCTCTGGAATGATCATCCGAAAGTACCCCTCAAATCCGCGAGAAACCAAGTTCACTTTATCTGCAGACTTCAGAGTAAATTTTTCGATCCATTTAAAAAAAGGAAGAATTAAACGCCCAATCCGAGGCGCCAGAAGACTATTCATCGTATCGGTAAAAATATCACGAATATCAAGATAAAGGCCTGCTCCCTTCCATCGACTCGTCAAAGCTCCTATGAAAGCCGTAAACAGCCTTGACGAAGTTGCGTACACCATATCAAATTTTTGCCTTCTCAAATACCATAGACACTGAGCCATATAGACTCCAAATGCTTTCACTTGATCGATAAAACCGCTCTCGTGATGTGGAAGCGAAAAACGTACAATTTTTATATTGCCATTTTGTTCTTCTGTTTGAGCTGCTCGACGGTAGTTTTTGTAGCGATTGGGCTTAGTGGTCAATACCACTACTTCATCATCTGGCTCAAGACGACTTTTGAGAGCATCTAAAAACCCTGCTATTCGAAAAGAACCTGCACACAAGTCCGGTGGATGGTAGAACGAAAAAACCAATATACGCACTAAATATTCTCCTCTAAAATATTCACTATCCGTTGTGCGGCCAACCCATCCCATTTCTCGGGAACCCGTCCATATTCAATTGTCCCGGAGAGAATCTTCTGCAACTCAATCTCAAGCAACCCCATATCAAGCCCAAGCAGACGGTTAGTTCCGATATCAACTGTAACCGGCCTTTCTGTATTTTCACGTAATGTCAGACATGGAATACCAAGTGCTGTGGTTTCTTCCTGAAGGCCACCGCTATCTGTAAGCACAGCTTTGGCATCTTTCCACAAATAAAGAAAATCAGTATACCCAAGAGGATTGAGTTTTATAATCTTACGAGGAGCCATACGCCCATCCAACTGCGGGGGACTTACGAAATAATCCCCAAGGCCAAACTTCTCAATCATTTTCTCCGTCCGCGGATGGCACGGAAATAGAATGGGAACATCTTCGGCAAATCGGGCCAACGTCTTTATTATGGCCGACAGATGATCACGTTCATCAACATTGGATGGTCGATGCAAGGTCATACAGAGATACTTCTCTCCCAGATACCTTTTGATATCAACAACCTGTGCGCCAACCTTATGGCCATCTTCGAGCCTTTCCAGCTGATAATAAAGATTGTCGATCATCACATGCCCGACAAAAAAAATGCTATCCGGGGATTGCCCCTCCCTGAGAAGGTTATCCGTGCCACTTTTTTCTGTGGTAAAAAAAATATCCGTTATACTGTCGGTAACTAGACGATTTATCTCTTCAGGCATCTCGCGATCATTGGAACGTAGCCCCCCCTCCACGTGAACAAGCTTCAGGTTCATCTTTTTCGCGACCAAACCTGCTGCCACAGTGGAATTGACATCTCCCACCACCACCACCACATCCGGTCGTTCTTCCAAACAGACCCTTTCAAAGTCAACCATGATGGCGGCTGTCTGCACGGCATGTGACCCGGAACCGACGTTCAGATAATGGTCAGGCCTTCGGATGCCGAGATCGGCAAAAAAAGCATCGGACATATTCTGGTCATAGTGTTGCCCTGTGTGCACGAGTACCGCATGGCACGATGATGTTTCCAAGGCCCTCATGATAGGAGCAATCTTCATGAAATTAGGACGTGCCCCGGCAACAACAACGATCTTTTTCATACCATACCCTTTTTTAACTGCCTGATCTCTGTAATCATCTCAAATGGCAACAGCCCAACACATTCCCCTCGAAGCATCAGCGCAGGCAGTGCAACGCCAAATTCCGGGTGAAACGATGATCTCTCAATATACCAATCCATTTGAGGAGGTACAGATATTTCCATCCGCGTTTGATTTGAATCAAGCGTCAACGAGTACAGATTCTCCATCTGCTTCTCAAGCTTCACACCAGGAGCAAAATGGAAAAATACCTGCAACCGATGTTCTGCTGATCCATCAACGCGATCTCTGATTAAAAGCCTATCCTCTTCGAGATGCCAGCTTCTGTGATGAACGCCCACACCTTTGAGTCGGCAATAACCGTCATGAGCTCCACAAAAATATACCCCCCCCCCTTTTTTTACGTCTCCCTCGCGTTCAACAACCCTGGCTCGACGGGCGACCCTGAATCCCGACCAGACCTCAGACGAATCCTGATCGTCCACAGTAAGTGTATTATGGGCAGGCGATTTACGCTGTCTCAACCGTTCATTACTAAGGCCATAACAAGAAGTACCGCCGTTTACAAACACACGATCCCTTCCGAGACTCAACTCAAAAGAGAGAGTGTCGGCATGAGCGTGTCCCGGAAGATAATCAGGCCCCACCAAAGCTGCATCTATGATCACTGTCCAATCAGCGCATCTCATCTTTGCGTAACCGGTTTCCGGCAAAAGCCCGAGAGAATCATTCCCAAGAGGTGAAACAATCCCCAATTCTTTAGCCATTGCAAGCAGTTTTCCCGGTTCAGGCGCAATTCCCTTTGCAGCATCGTTAAAGAAGGCTATTTCACCATCGGGATGCAACATCACCTCTAAGGCCCCCATCATGAGGGCTGCCACATCGCGCCACCAGTTAGTCACACCGGGATCCACCCGGTTGCTGCTTTCCGAAAAGGATATCACCTCAAGCAGATCTTCTAACACAAGAGCATGGTACATGGTGGAACGCTCAAAATGGCCCCCATCGGACAAAACCTGTTCTCTCAGCTCCCTGTTCCAGCATCGAAGCCCTTGGACCAACCATCTGTCTGCTACAGGACCCTCAAAAGACAACCCCGCAACGATTAACGCCTTACCATTTTTTAACAGGTGATTTCCCAGAAGATGATATTCCATATGTCGCGAGAGCCAATGAGCCTGAGACCAGAGACTTCGTAACTCATCATAACCGAGTCGGTTATACTCAATATCCCAGATGATCCAATTAACGATCCTAAGAGAAACAGGGTATGGCTCCCAGCCCGCACCCATTCCCTGTGGGTTTTCATCAACCCATCGCCTTATCAAGGCCAATTGCTGACTTGCCCTCTCGCCCTGGGCACCAGATCGCAAATCTTCAAAATAATGCAAGTTATACAGCCAGAGCTTGGAAACAGATGGGTCATCCCAACTCTTAGGTTCAATGGTTTCATTCAAAAAACAAAATGCAAAAGGAGGGAAATAGGACTGGCGAGATCTAACATAATTCACCTTAGGAAGCCCAATACGTCTGGTGATATCAATTAAATTAATCTTAACACTACGATTAAAAGGAATTCTATACAAGACACGCCAAATTATTTGTTTAAATTTAAGATATTTGATGGTGTTCCAATATAACTTTAAAAGCAAAACCATAATCCCTACTCTTTAATTAACCGGTTTAACTTACCTCTATTGGTCAAAGGGATTCGATCAACCACAACTATATCCACCTTTAACTCGTTACCAACTTTATTTTCAAAGGCCCTGCTGATGTTTTTTATTTCGAACTGACGAAATTGAGGGGTAACCATCAACCTCAAAACGCAAGTCCCCGGTAACCTCTGGACATACTGATACCGAATTACATTATTGAACAAATCGCCATGCATGTTTAATGCGGTCAACGAAATCTTTCCGCCGTTTCGGCCCTCAAGGAATTCATTTTTCCAGCGGCCTTCAACATCAGTAATCCTTTGCCAATTCCTTCCACACCGACAATCCGAATCTGATAAAGTAGCCCAGTCTCCCGTCCTATACCGAACAAGAGGCATAGCCCGATTCCAAAACCCGGTACCTACAATTTCCCCTCTGTCCCCCACACCTTTACAGCTGGCACCAACTTCTGTAAGTAACTCCATAACGCCATAATCTGGAACCACGTGATAGTCAGAACTGTAAGCACACTCTCCAGCCAATACCAATCGTTCACTGTGTCCATAAAATGAGAACACACGAGAGTTGAATGCTTTTTCGATTCTTGAGCGCTGTTCGGGCAAAACAGCCTCTGACACAAGAAAAATTGCGTTTAAATTTAAAGGGGACATATCGACTTCATTACGAATCACATATGAGGCAAGCATATCAATGGCCGAAGGGTAGCCATGATAAAACGAAGGATTATAAGAAAAGATTTCATCCAGATATGCACCCAGTGTCGAATCATTCATATGAAATGGAGAAAACTGCATTTCATTGTAAACCGGATTCTCCTGCCAGTAGCAGGCATTTGGTAAATTAGAAAATTCAACGCCGCGAAAGGTGGCTTTCCTGCATTTGGAATCATACCCCATCTCAGCCCAGATGCGATGAACGAACGCAGTATCCATTTTCTGTGAATAGTCTTCTACAAGAAGCCGCAGTTGATTACCACTGGTCCCCCCCGTGGTGATCTCATAGTGCTTGATCTGTGCCAACTCATCTGAAAAATATTTATCATAATCTTCCTGGACTTGCTCCTTATCAATCGGCTCAAATGCTTTCAGGGCTTCAAATGGCTTAAATCGTTCAACTACCTTTCGTTTCGACTTGTAAGCCGGGACATGAAGAGTGGCATAGTCAAGAATTTCCCCCAGCCGCATCTCCTGAAATCTCAGGATTGCATTAGAATCTGCATGATTGAAATAGTTACGGCGCCTTAGTGTCTCTCGGTAAACGGGTCCTGCAATCAGTCTAAATGGGAGCTGCCCGACCCCACGTTTCACCCATGCAGGCAACCTCTCATATAACTTACGCTGATAATTAAAATTCATGTTCGCCTATTCAATGCTCTCATAACATATGCCCACAAAAAAACTGGCCCAGTATTGTGATGAAAACAACAACGCCCGCTCTTTTGCTCCATTGCACAATTGTTGGTACAATTCATTCTCATTCATCAATTCTAAAACAGTTTTTTTCAGCAGTTCAACATTCTGCGCTTCAATCAATCGGCCACAGGTTTCATCCACCAACTCTGTCAAAGGAGGGATGTGAGATGTAATGACAGGGATGCCAGCCATGAAAGCTTCAATTATCACCCCGGGGTATCCTTCACCGCCATGATAAGTAGGCAATAGCAACGCATCATACTCCGACAGTTTTTTTACAACCTCGCCAGGCTCTACCACCCCGCCATACTTTAGACCCTCCAATTGTTCCAGATTGCTCAATGGCACATCAAAACCCAGAGGACCGTAAATATCGATGGTCCCCTTGAAATCAGGGTCCTTACTCAGCGCAACAATCTCGTTGATCCCCTTGGATTGCTTAACCTGCCCCAGAAATATGAAACGACGACACTCTCCCCTTTTGGCAACCTTATGGCTGTTGCCGCGACGATGATTTGGAAACCAGACAGCCTGTGTAATACCTTGTTCATGCGCAAATTTTACGAGTGATTTGGATTCACCCATATAGAACTTTGATTTTTTGAGAATCAGATGGATCCATACCGATTTTGGTTTCGGATACGCGTAAAAATTGGTACCACCAAACTTACGGATTATTAATGGCTTTTTGTAAAAACGGCAGATAACAGATAAAAGAGAGCCGGTAATATGCAATCGAGAAGTTGCTGCATGCAGAGTAACGACATCGGCTTTACGCGTTTCCTTCATCAATTGAACTATAACATATAAAATGCGCCATAAGGCTTTAAGCCGACTTCCCCGAATTATTGAAAGATTGACAACCCGAGTGTCGAGCTCCGAGTAGTCAGACAATTCATCTACCAAAAGTTTAAATAATACAGTTGTTCCCCCCAGAGGTGGGGGCATAGAGCCAGCAAGCAACAATCTCATAAAACCAAACAAGCCTCCACAGGCAATCAGATTCTAAACTATTTCACACAAAAAATTTTACTAACATCGTTAGCTTTTTGTATCTATATCATTTGGGATTCAGCTATAAAACAGAAACAAAGATCGTAAAAATGAAACAATCAGCAATATAAAGACCTAAAAGATTCAGCCATTGTGGTTATAGAGTAACTTTTAAGGATCTTTTTACGTCCATTCTCAACAATTATAGCCCTCTCATCAGCATTTGTATTTAAAGCTTTTCTAATAACTTTCACTAAGCTTTCAACATCGTTATTTTCGAATAGAAAACCGTCCTGCCCATCCTCAACAATTTTCCTAACAGAATAAATATCTGAAGCAATGACTGGAACACAACAAGACATTGCTTCGAGTATAACGTTTGGCATTCCCTCATATATTGATGCATGCAAGAACCAATCACCAGAGCATACAAAATCAACTATATCAGCATGAGGCCCATCAAAGGAAACGATGCCTGATAGACGCATCTCAATAACCTGTTCTTTTAATCTATGATAATACTCAGGGTTTGATATGGCGCCAACACACCTTATGTTAATTTTTTTCAATTCCTCTAAGCTCAAAGCTTTTAGAGCTTCCAGAACCAATTGATGGTTTTTCTCTTCAGAATAATGACTTACCATTATAAAGCATACTTCACCATCAGCTGCGTTGGATTTTCTTTTTGGTTGAAATAATTCCGTATCTATACCATTCGGTATGAATCTTAGGTGCCCGTCTTTTTTTATTGAAACCAATCGTGAATACATCTGCTCAGAATTTACAACACAGAAATTCTCAAACATTCCAAAAATTTTTTCACTTAATATATGATGCCGCAAATCACTAAATACCACAGAACGATAAGATGTTATTACCATACACTTATGATTCAATAGCTTATAAAAGCGTGCCAACATCATCGGGGTATGCAAAAAGGCTATAATAGCGTCTGGGGAAAAGCTCCTAATTAGTTTTAAAAAACGAAATACAAAAAGGACGCGATCCCTAAGCCTAATTCCAATAGGGAGAAAAACAATATCAACAGAATTTGAAATAAGATACTCTCTGAAATTATGAATTGGATGGTAATAAAAGACTGTTACCTCTTCCCCCATGCGTTTCAAACCAATTGCAAGGTTACAGATTTGCCGTTGAGCACCGGCGGAAGTCAACGAATCAATAACTAAAGCTACTTTCAAAAAGCTTAATCCTCCAGCTCTTAAAATTTAAGTCATAATTTTATTTTTTCTTTTCTTCCAAGAACATAAAAAGCAACAACAATAATCGGAAACAGTTCTAAAAACCGTTCTCCTAAAGCACCTGTTGAAAACCCTGCAAGAAATATAGATAATAGCATACCAATGAATCCAGCAGCTATCTTTTTGTCAAGAATCTTATCTTTCAATACTCTTTTCATAAAGAAAAGCATCAAACAAAAAAGCATAAAAAGCCACCCACTAAAACCGCAAAGCCCATGCTGAGCTAAAATGGCGATATGACCACCATCACCGATAAATCCATAAGCTTTTGATGAGCCAACACCAAACCAGGGATAATCCTGCCATGCGTTAATTGCGTTGGCCCATCCATGGTTAAGTCGAGCTGTGATGAAACCGGCAGCGTGTTCAGAAGACACGTCTTTGCCTGCCAAAAACATAAAAAAGTATTTTAGACTCAAAAGTTTTGAAACAGCTCTATCTGGCAAAAAAGGAAGAGCGCAGATAACACCTACCAATGTCATTGTAAGAAAAACAGACGCCCTTCTGAAGGGAAGTACAAATACACTATAAAAACAGATAAATGATATTAAACATAGATATGCTGATCTGCTAAAAGGGACAATCAACCCACATAATGACAACAGGAACACAGGAACCATGAGTTTTTTCGAAAAATAATTCCATACAACAAGCGTTAAAATACACCCATACAGACTAAAATAGGCAAGACGATGCACACTTCCAAATGCACCAACGCCTCTTAACCCATACCTAAATTCCTTATTTTGGTAAATAATCGACAGTAAAGAATCAAAGGGAGCTATTCTGCAATATTCAACCAATGCAAACAAACTATGTACAGCGACACCAACCAGAATGAGTTTAATAATTACTTTGGATTTAGCGGCGTCTGTAATAGCACAAAGCGATAAGAGAACAAGAAAGTAAACCCTGAGATAAGCCATGAAGGTTAGCCAAGCGTTTCCACAATAGTAGAAACATAATTGAAATGCTGTAGATAACCCAAAAGCTATTAACAAAAAAAGAAAGGCTGAATGAATAAACCGTTCTTCTTTAAGATAAGTCATCTTAAACAAACATACAGAAAAAGGTAGCAGCAAGTAAATTATCAACGTATCTAACCGGATGCTGGAACCCGGAAAAAAAGGTGGACAAAAAAGAATAAGAATTACAATGAAAGACAAAATATCAAAAAGGCTTAGTTTAAATGTGTTGTTCATTGTTATACTTAAGTTTAATCTTTATTATTTTAATTATGGCTGGGATAAAAAAACAGGATTTAGTTAATGACTGTTTGTAAAAATCTAAAGCCTTATTCACTTTACCAAGAGAAAGACAAACACCGCCCATTCGATATAAATATATAACATCAGCATTAAACCAGGAAAAGATGGCATAAAGGCTTAACTTTTGAACAACAAAAGGCAGCACGTTAAAAATTGAGATTTCACCAGGGTATAGTGTCTTAATTCTTTTATAGATATGAATTTTACTGGCTATTTGCGTCTTCCATTTCCCTGCAGAGATGCTTTCATCATGAAGCCTCAGATTGTAAAGAGGTTGTGATACTCGCCCAAACTCACCAACGGAGCTGAACCTTACGATAAGGTCAAAATCTTGACTTGTTTTATAGCTTATATCATATCCACCAATGTTCTCGAATTTATTCCGTCGAAACATTAACGTTCCATGTACATATGGATTTGATAAAAGCATTATCTTTTGAAGAGCTCGTTTTTTATCCTGTGCTGATTCTTGAATATAAAGGTGGTTTCCATTACAATCCATGTAGTTTGTATCGGTAGCTGCAAGAACAAGGTCGCGGTTGTTTTTAAAGAGTTCAACCTGAAGTCTGATTCTGTCAGGCAAAGACACATCATCAGAGTCTTGCCTTGCGATCAATTCTCCTGAAGAATAAGCGGCTGCAATATTCAAGGATTGAGTCAACCCCTTATTGTCGTGTCTATATACAGAAATTCGACTATCGTTGAATGAGTCTAAAATCTCTGGAGTTGAATCGGTAGAGCCATCATCAATAATTATCAACTCCCAATTGTTATATGTTTGATTAATGATGGACTGTATTGATTCCGAAATATACCCTTCATCATTAAAAACACACAGTATAATTGAAACCAAAGGATTGTATTCATTCATCAGAAGTCACCGCACTCAAAACCTCTTGATGAATTTTGAGTTCCCGTTCTGCAATGACATTCGCTGCGTAACATGACTTGATTTTATCCCGAGCAGCACTGCCCAACCGCTTTTGCAATCCTGGATTATTAATCAACAACTTCAAACTCTTAGCAATAGAGATAGGATCTCGTTCACACAAAAGCCCCTCTACATTATGGTCAATGATGTTCCGGTGTTCATCAATATCACTTGCGATGCATGGCATCCCGCAAGACATAGCCTCAAGCAGTGCCTTGGGATTACCTTCGTAATGAGAGGGCAAAACAAATACCTTGTGAGATGATAATAGCTTTGGAATTTCCCGATTAGATATCCTCTCATGAAACAATAAATCGACATCTCTATCAATTGCCAATTGTTCAAGGTTATCTTTCAGGTGACCTGCGCCCAACAAAGTCAAACTATATCCAACCTCTGCGCATGCACTAATAAGGGATTCAAGATTTTTTTGTTCTGTTAGGCGACCGACGGTAATTATATCTCGGTTTTTTTCTATTTGATCAGTTTTGAATAGATCAACATCAATCGGGTTACCCAAAATATTAATTTTTTTTTCATCAACACCATGTTCTTCAACTAAAAACTGTTTTGCGTCAGGGTATGTTACGATAATGGAGTCAGCCATATTTGCAACGTATTTTTCCAAATAAAATACAACCTTATTAAGACAAGGTTTATTCTGACGCATTTTCGCAAAATGCTTACTATAAATATATCCACACCTAAGTATAAACGGCACGTTGAGGCGTTTCGCAAGCAGTGCCCCAGTCCAAGCCCCGGCCATCTGGTTACTTCTAATTAACCTGCATCCCCTAAAATTAGTCTTGAATAAAGGTGCAATAATGGATGCTATCAATCGCCCGTACCTATAGGACGACAACCATGATGGTATATTCCAGGCAATTTCGCCTTCAGGCATGACTCCATTCAGCAAGTCTATTTCATCTTTCAGGCAGTCACCATACGATAAAAACTTGACTGAACCAACATGTTCTGACAGTTCAGAATAGTAACCAACTTCTCTGCTGATCAACCCTGTCTCATCCCAGTCTCTCATTGACATGCCACTAGACATTACAATCAGAGTGTAACCACTTTTCATTGCATACATTTCGAGGTTTAATGTCCTTTCCAATGCTAAATAATCAGATATCACGACGCGTTTTTAAAAACCAGTAACACTGAATGCCCACAAAATTTACTTAATATTTTATCTAATAAATAACAGATAATTTTATTAATTAAACGATTACCTTCAATTAATTTCTGGATAATTGGTCTAAAAAAATCTGATTCATCTTTTAATCCCTTCAACCCTGACCGGCCCACAATTCGCTGTAACTCAAATCCGCGGGTATTAAAGGTTTTTACTACATCACTTGCGCTGAGTGCAAATTGATAAAATCCGTCATCACTAAAATCAAAACTGTGTGGCAAATCAGCATAATAGCCTAACTTTGCCTTTATTTTTCGTAAGTAACTCATGTGTGGAAATGTCAAAAACAAATATCCACCTGAGCAAATAACTCTTTTCATTTCATCAGCAATGTCTTCATATCCGTTAAAAAAATGTTCTATAACACCTATAGACCAATAACCATCAAAAAAATTGTCATCAAATGGAAGGCTCCTCACATCCCCCTCAGACACTTTCAAATCTGGTATATATTCATTTATTATTGATATAGTTTGAGGAGCATAATCTATCCCATAGGTATCGTAACCTATCTTTTGTAAAGAGTAGACATTCCCTCCTCGTCCGCAACCACCTTCAAGAATACGACTGCCCTCTCGAAGGTACTTTTTTGTCATGTTGTTTAAAAAACGATTCCGGATTTTTATTGATTTTTCTATTTCATCTTTGGTTCCCCAATGCTGATCCCAAAAATCGGGAGTTGCATTAACATTAGAATAAACTAACCGTTTGAATTTCTTTTGATATAAAATTTCCATAATTCACTTCCTAAATTAAGAATCAGACTCCAGAGGAGGAGGGAGAAAAGTGACATAGCTCTACTACCATACCCTCGTAATAAATAAAGTGATAAATGGTTTTCTCTACTCAGAGCGACTATAGATAGCGATAGTTATCTCAAAATTTTTATCCGTCACTATTTTCCGAAATCATCAGGTTGAATCTCTCATTTCGTAGCCCGGTCGTAGAGTTCGTTGCCCCTGAGCCTTGGAACTCTGGCCTTAATTTTAATAATTACCAAGAAGACACCTAATTACCCGGCACCAAATTTGTAACCGATTGAATTATTGGCCCCACTGAAGATTACTATGTCGTGTGCATTTGTGCCCTTAAGTAATATTAAACATCATGTCTAATCATTAATGCATAAAAACTTGTCTCTTTGACGCAACCAAAGTTCCAATACTGATTTTAATAAAAAGTTGACCATATTCCTTTTCTCCTCTTCTGTCCTTATGTGTCATAAGGTAATGGCTTTTTGATATATTTCCAATGAAAAGAATTGCAAACTTTCACACCTAAAGAGAATAGTTCTGTTGTCGTTCAATCGGTAAAAAGTCTTGTTATCTTGGATATATTTCGTGGTGTATACTGAAATCGATAAAGCTTCAGGCACGCTGCAGATAATATTAAATGAACCTAAATCAGGGGATTGGGAGAATTATTTTGATATTCCGCCAACTGTTTAAACAATAATTAGGTCTTGCTCGCAATGTTCCAATGCTGACTGGGAAATGATTAAATTTGATTTTTTTTCCAAAGCAACTGAAAAATTTTCACCATCATATATTTCAAACTCTACTGGGTGTTGCGAATAATTCTTCCATGCATTATGTTCATAAATATCTACTCCATTATAAAAGGATATCTTCCCATCAGAAAATTTCATCAGATTATCAATAATAGATGCCTGATCCGCAACCAAATATCAAGAATCTTGATCTCCCCCAATTAATCATGAATATTTTCCCAATCAAGCTGACTCCAGAATAAATCCGAATGTAATCTGGATGGAGAAAAATCTAAAGCCTCATCAATCCATTTCGCATCAGCGATTAGAGACGTCAAACACCCGCTGAATCAATCTATTATCCACAAAAAGATGTGGAAAAAAAATTATTCAATAGATTGAAGCTTAGATAAATAGATTTTTGAACGAATGACAGTCCGTCCTTCATACTCCCCCTCATTATAAAGTACAATAAGCCAATAAATATCGAGTCCAGCACCCAACTTACTTAAAGAAGCTTATCGAATGTATATTTGTAAAATGGGTAACATCCTTCAAAAGTTTTTAACCAAAATTTCTCGATACGATGAAAATGGCATAAAATTTAAGGTCTGTTTTTCAAAAATCGAACTAAATTTTAATTTGCTATAGCATTGAATATGGGTTGGGCAAGGAACCAGATTAAGATATGGTGTAACCCAAATAAAAGGTATCCTGTTATTTTTAACATAATAAATTAGCTCATTGAGAACATCGTCCGGCAAGTGCTCCAAAACATCAACAGCAACAATACAATTGTACTCGGACACATTTTCCAATACAGAATCAATATTTCCACAAAGAACATTAAAACGAGTATCATTACCTATTCGTTTTTCTGCGATTGCAATAGCAGATTCTGACAGGTCAATACCTGTGTATTGCGAAATTCCTGATCGCTTTAATCCATTAATCAGAAACCCAGAGCCACAACCAATTTCCAGCACATTATTAAATCCCATATTCTGTATAATATCTGGAATTAAATCATAGTAATCCTTGCCTTTACGTTTCGAATCTTTCCAGTGATCCCACTGAATATCCCAATACCTTCCGTCATGAACATTGTAAACATGTCCATCAGCAGCCAAATCCATATTGGCACCGTACTTCTCAAAATCGGTATTAAGATATTTCAATAAATCGATATTGGGGTCCAAAAAATAAAAGCATACCATTCTCCAAACCAACTGCGACAAATAACTCAACCTTATCAATAACCGTTCGATTATGGTAGTCATACTCTCCAAAGTCTCCCTTTATCCCACTCACACAAATACAAAAAGTTATAAACCAGCATCAAGATATAGTTGATACAATCCTGATAAAGTCTGACATTCAGCTCTCGTTTTATCGAGGAAGTCACATAGACTATAAACTGCCAACACACGATCAACAGGACTCAACCAGCACTCCAATCTATTGTCACTATTTAGTATTTTTTTGACCATGTTCCTTGTGGAGTAGCCACGGTATCCCCAATGCGTATAGCCGACCATGGTATTATTTCTGTCACAAAAGTTATTTTTGATTTTATTAAGGTGGCACATGCGCCACCGATTAAAAAAAGTGATACCATCCTTTTCCTGAAATATTTTTTCCATAGGCAGGGGGTGGTCAACATCATCGAGGAGATGATCATGCGTCCAAACCAGTTTAAAGACATCTTTTACAATATCACGTATGTAATATTCACTATCCGGGTTCGCTCCCATATATGCCAAATTCTGGCGGCTCACCATTCCAAGATTGTGTTTGTTCGGATGCCCGCCATGTTCTATATATACTTTGGGGTAGTCACCAAATACGTCTTTATAGATGTCCAGTCCGCGCCTGAACTCATTTCTTGAATCAGATGATTGCGAATAGCCATGGAAACAAATTTCATGCCCCCAGTCCCTAGCTTGTAGCATTAGCTCACAATAATCAGCATCATCCAAAGCATGGGTTTCCCCGCGAGAACAGTGCTTTGAAAGATCCGAACCGTCTGATTTTAAGGTACAAAAGACAGCCGTCGTCACAAAAATATTTTTTTTACTTAATGCACGTAAAATTTTCCTATAATCGTCCGTAAGGCCATGATCAGGATCATTCGTCAGCGTAAAATATCTCATTTTTTTTTCACTAAAAAATAAAGAGTCTGAGTCAGCTTATCAAGCTTTTCACTTCTTGATTTCATCAATAAGGACTCACCCGTAATATATAATTTTGATATTCTATTTCCCTTTTTAACGAAACGACGAACAATTGCATTTGAATAAGTGCCCAAAATATTATTCAGTCTATTCCCATAATAAAAACCTATCACATTCAAATTATTAGATTCACAAATCTTAACGACATCTCTTACAGAACATTTATCGAAATTATACACGGGTGAAGAATCAGAAGAAGAAATATGCTCACTATTCCATACATCAAAGAGTGATAAGCCAACACCACTCATTAGACAATCAGCAATGTTGGCTATAGAGAGCTCCACATTATTGCTAAAGCTAACCTGATGACCGAGAGATACAATATAGTCAAAAAATCCAACATTTAAATTAGTGTCAGACAAATCCAATCTAATCTTTGTATATGGTCCATTATAAATATTTGTGATATCTACATCACTAATAGTAATATTACTGCTAAATCTCTCAATTTTTTTTGTTACCCTTCCAGTAAATGTGCCAATTTCAAGAACCCTCCCTCCGGGAACTCCTTTCTTGAACAATTTTTGAATTAGTTGATCTTCAAGCCAATCTACATACAAATTTTTACCTTGGGAAAACTTTGAATCATGACTGTTGCCACTATTTTTTAATTGTAAAGCATAGTAATCTGAAGCCTTCAATGCAACCCTCTCATTTTCCGCCAATTTTAAAAGCAGTTTTCAAAATCCTGATTTCATATACATTAAAAATGTTGTTTCGCCAAACCATCACTGCATAAATTATCAATGCAGGGGAACCCATTATAAGCAGAGATATTGGAGATGATATCCATTCTTTAACTAGTAATGAATAAACGACAACTGGACCCATATTAATGAAACAACCAATAAGGGCTTTCCATGGGAAAATTGTCTTTATTCCCATATACCACCTACAAAGTCCCCAAGTAAAAAAATACAATAATAAACCAGCACTTCCAGTTGCCAATGCAGCTCCTGAAATTCCAATTCGGGGTATTAGATACCAATCCATACCCAAATTAAAGAATGAAATCAAAACATGCATTACATATATTTCATTCTTTTCAAATGTAAAAATCAGGGGATCAAAAGCGTAGCTCAACCCTTGAAAGAACATAAAGCCAGACAAAAGCATCAGTGGAATTACTGCTGGGGCATAATCTGGTCTATACATCAATGTGACAACTTCATTGGCAAAAAGTATCATGAGGAGGCATGAAGGAACCATAACCAATAGAGAAATCTTGATTAAAAAACTATGGCCCATTATCAGTTCATCCCGGTCACCAGTTTCAATATACCTTGAAGTAAAAAGCGGTTGAAATATCCCACGCATAATGGCTGCAGGGTTTAAATTTGCAACCAACATCGCAAGTGTTGCGGCAAGGCCGTAAAATGCCAAGTCCGAAGTTTCTAAATACCTGGCTATAAAAAAGTTATCGACGGCAATGTCACGAAAAACGTTTAAATTAATTCCCATAAAAGACAAAATGGAAAAGCGGACCATTCTTCGATTTAACCCAGAAGCGAATGGAGCATTCGAATTTAAACAGTTTACCAACCCAATCCTATTTTTCATAAACCATTTAAAAAAAATGACTCCAGAACATGCCAGTGAAAATACTTCAGTCAAACACCATGCCAAAAGAACCCACCTGAGTCCCCATCCCGACATGACGACTATACAAAAGCCGCAGACCCTAAATATGGCAGTACATGACCTGATAATAGAAAAAGCCCCTTGATTCATCCGTGCTGAGTTAAAGCTTCCTCCTATCAATGAACTCATACTAAAGCAGAATAAAATACCAGCCACCAGAGAGATTTGATAGCGGCTCATTTCTGGCAAATTAAAAAAATAAAATAGAGAATCACCCAAAAATAACAAACTAAACGTAAAAATTAACATAACCATAATACGAATCAGACTAAAAGCTAATACGTATTTTGCCATTAGTGCTTTTTTACGTTGGGCCAATAATTCTGCACCGAATCGAATCAATGTCTGCTCCAACCCCATCGAACAAACAAAAATCCCAACAAACAGAATCGAACCTATGAACCTGTAAATACCATAAGCTTCTTGACTTAACCCCTTCACAAGTATGAGTGAGGCAAAAAAACCTGTTAGCATTGCGACAAGTTTGGAAGCATAAACCAACAAACCTGAAATTCCACTTTTTCTTAAATTGCCACTAAACCGTGATGACATTAACGAATTTCACCTAACCATTAAAATGTGAAGACTCAGTAAATACAATTACATCATCGACAGCAACGAATCAATGCGAGCTACATAACTATGTGACTTCACGTATATCGAGGCGTTGTCTACAATTTGAGACCTAAGCATTTCATTTTGATGATAGTATTTAAGCTTTTCCTCAAAATCTGATAGATCTGGCTTAAACATTACACAATTCACGCCATCTTGAAGAAACCCCATATAATTATCCGATTCAGGACAAACAATCAGCGTTCGTGTAGCCATCAACTCCCAGAAGCGGGTATTAAAAATACCGACAGCGGAAGGTGTATTCAGAAACATTTTGAATTTATTAAGAAAACGCGCATAAGACACTCCAGACGGAAGCATTGAGCGCCCAATTATATTCTTTGCTCCAAACTCAGCCCAATATATATTCATCCCTTGAAATTTTTCCTTGATCGGATTTGGCTTAAACCAAGAGGGCCACCCTTTATTTGCAAGCATATCAATACATTCTGGTTTAAACAGTTCATTCTTAACAAGACTTCGTGTATCAAGATGGGAACTATGCAGGCTACCAGTGAAACCAAAATCATATTTACCTGTTAAATTATAATCCTTGAATTTTTGGAGGTTTACCCCAAAAGGAAGAACGCAAAAGTCAATCCCTAATGCCTCACTCCATTTTGGGCCATCGGGGTGCACCGTACAAACAAGATCAAACTTGTTTTTTTTAATATAATCAAATCTAAGTTGAAGTTTTTTATACTCCTTATTTAAGAAATAGATCTTCTTACAATAATCTATTGAGCCTAAATCAATTGAAGGATGTGGATCGACACTATTTCCCATTTTACTTTCATGATCCCAACTTGTATTGCATACAATACACTCTAACGCACCTTTGCTGAATGGCGATTTGGCAATAACATCATCAATTGTATCATCGATGTTATACAGGGGATATCCTGGTCCATAAACATAAACATCCGTTAATAAGCTGAATGCATCTACAATATCTTGATGATAATTCCCACTTGTATACTGCTCAAAATTTTTGGTGAGAAGAATTATTTTTTTTTTCATAATGGACTCTACTTAAGACTATATTTAGGTTTTGTGTGGACAGATATAAAGTCGTTATTAGCAGCATGATTGTTACCGTGCAGCAACTGAAATAAAGGCAACACTTTTCGGGTACTCAGCGCCCCTCGTAACCTTACCAAATCAGTTGCGCACGGTACATGCAGAGAGGAACTACTTCTCTTGCAATTTTGAAAGAGTATGGTAGGACTGCCTGACATAGTTCGCATTGATGGCAGCAACCCATCTACTTATTTGAATTTTTAACAGCACTGCTCATTCCAGGAGGAAAATCTGATAATCTTTGAATGTCGTTCCAATTATCTTTAAACCACTCAAAATTATGATTGAAGCCCTCTTCGAAAGAGACTTTCGGTTCGTAACGAATCAATTCACGAGCCTTATCAATACATGCAAGCAATCTAGGCTTGGTATCCCACTTCCGGCGTTCTTGGAAATGTATAGGGGCATCGTTACCTGTCACCTGATTTACTTTTGCAGCCATATCCCTGATACTAATCTCGTGCCCTGATGCCAAATTAAAATTCGCGCCAACTGCATCTTGGTAATACCCTGCTTTAACAAGCCCTTGAACAAGATCCAGGACATATGTAAAATCGCGTGTTTCTTCACCTGTCCCAGTAATTGGTAAAGATCTTCCTTGCATTGCCCAATAAATAAAGTTCGGAATTACATTCCGGTACTGCCCTGGGACCTCACCTGGACCATAGGAATTGAAAAAACGACAATTAACAATTTCCATCCCATAGTGATGAGAGTAAAAATTGCAATACATCTCACCAGTCATCTTATTAATTTGATACGGTGTTGTGAGGTGCATTGAAATGAAATCTTCCTTTAGCGGAAGTTCTGGATAGGAACCATATATCGCACATCCACTTGAAGCATAAACAAAGCGATCGATATTGGCTAACCGAGAATACTCAAGGAGATTTATCATTCCAAGAATATCAACATCCGCGGCATGTTCTGGATAATCTACAGAATTCTGGTTTGCGAAAAATGCTGCTAAATGAAAGACCATAGAAATTTTTTCTTTGAAAACACGCTTTAAATCTATATTATTTCTGATATCTCCTTTTACGAAAAGTACATTTGAAAGTGCTGGTATATTCCAAGGTTCTTCTTTTTTAATAGAACTCAAATTATCCAAAATAATAATTCGACCTTCTTCACCAACCAGTTCAGAAAGTTCGATAACCAAATTACTTCCTATTGCACCCGCCCCGCCTGTAACAAGAATATGACGTCCGTTGTAATAATCTAAAATTTCCTTTGGCAATGAATACTTTCTAAAATAATCTAAAACCCAATTAACTCTTTTTTTATCTAAGTTAGTTTTCATTCAAAATCTCCAAATTTATTTTATGCCTGGCTTCCAGATAAAGCATCGGCAATTCTTATTGCAGCACTTCCATCACCAAAAGGATTGTTCTTTTGGCTCATTTTACGTAAAATTGATGGTTGATTCAATAGCTTAGCCACGCTTGAATAAATGTCTTCTTGTTTAGTTCCAACCAAAAGCGAAGTCCCAGCCTCTACTCCTTCAGGGCGCTCAGTCACATCTCGCATGACTATAACAGGTTTTCCAAGACCGGGTCCTTCTTCTTGAATCCCGCCCGAGTCTGTTAAAATCAAAATGGCCTTTTGCATGAGATATACAAAAGGCCTATAAGTCAACGGTTCAACTAAAATTATTCGGGGGTGAGATCCAAGAATTTCATTTACCGGGGTTCTCACATGAGGATTTAAATGCACCGGATAAATAAACGCAACGTCAGGAAAATTATCTGCCAAATCTCGAATAGCTCGACATATATTCCTGAAGCCATCACCAAAACTTTCGCGCCTGTGACCTGTAACTAATACAATCCTTTTCGACGATTTTATCGCATCCACGACAGGTTCAGTAATTATGGGAGGATTTGTATCAAAAGATTCAACCGTCCATTGAACAGAATCGATAACTGTGTTCCCTGTAACAATTACATGTTTTTCAGGAACACCCTCATTTATCAAATTGGCGGCCGACTTCTTCGTTGGGGCAAAGTGTAAATCAGCGACGATACTTGCAACCTTTCTATTGACCTCCTCAGGGAACGGTGAGTTTTTGTTGAAAGACCTCAATCCGGCTTCAACATGCCCCACTTTTATATTTCGATAAAAAGCACACAAAGCCGCTACCATTACCGTTGTAGTATCACCTTGAACAATTACCCAGTCTGGTTGTTCCAATTCTAAAACTTTATCAATTGAATGGAACAAGCGCGAACTTAGACCCGCAAGCGATTGGCCTGGTCTCATCACCCCCAAATCCATTTCAGGCTCAAGCTCAAAATCACCCATTGCTTGGTATAGCATCTCTTGATGCTGCCCTGTAGAGCAAAGCTTAACCTCAAATAAACCTGATCGACGTTTTAATTCGTGTACAAGAGGGGCTAACTTTATCATCTCTGGCCTTGTACCGACAAATATTATTATTTTCAGCTTAGTCATAGAGCCCTTACTTAGGCACTTTATGCCTTTAAAATTAAAAATTACAGACTGATTAGAAGCAAATTTCTATATTAACTTTTTTCTTCCGGAATTACCTACATACTAAATAGTATCCAGATAAATACTAAATTGAACCTTCAGGTATTCATTGAATGGATAATAATTAATTATGTTCCATAATAAGATTTGTACCATTTGACGAATTGCGAAACACCCTTTTTTATCGATGTTTTTGGTTTAAAATCAGTATCTCTAAATAAGTCAGAAACATCAGCGTATGTTTCTGCGACATCTCCCTTTTGCATGGGCATAAGGTTACATATAGCCTTTCTCCCAAGGGATTCTTCAATTTCTGTTATAAAATCAATTAGGCCAATAGAAGCGTTATTTCCAATATTATAAATTTTAAAAGGCGTATAGGAAGACCCTGGATCTGGCTTTGTCCCACTCCACACAGGGTTTGGACATGGGATACGCTTCAGCACCCTACAGACACCTTCAACAATATCATCGATATAAGTAAAATCGCGTCTCATCTCCCCATGGTTGAACACACTGATGGGTTTACCTTCGAGTATAGCCTTTGTGAAGAGAAACAGCGCCATATCAGGGCGTCCCCAAGGCCCATAGACTGTAAAAAACCGCAATCCCGTGCAGGGAAGGCCAAAAAGATGACTGTAGGAATGAGCCATCAGTTCATTAGATTTTTTAGTTGCGGCATAGAGGGACACCGGATGATCCACATTGTGATGTACCGAAAAAGGCATGGTTGTGTTTGCCCCATACACGGAACTCGATGAGGCATAGAGAAAATGCTTCACCCCTGAGTGCCTGCACCCTTCAAGAAGGTTCACAAACCCCACCAAATTTGAGTCAACATAAGCATTGGGATTTTCAAGAGAGTATCGGACCCCAGCTTGAGCAGCCATGTTGATGACAGCATCGAAACCATTCGTATTAAAAAGCGATTCCATCTGTTCCCGATCGCTGATATCACACCTGATAAAGGTAAAATGATCAGATTCTACGAGAATCTCAATACGCGATTCTTTCAGACCAACATCGTAGTAATCATTGAGGTTATCAACGCCGACGACCTCGATCCCCTCTTCCAATAGCCTTTTCGAAAGGCTAAATCCGATAAATCCTGCTGCTCCGGTAACCAGGCACTTTTTGGGCGCAAACACTTCCATCCTTTTCTATCTCCCAATTCCGATATAGTGAAAACCGGCAGATTCGACAAATTCAGGAGTATACTGATTTCTACCGTCAAAGATAATATTGCCAGCCATTGCCTCTTTCAGCGCCTTGTAATCAGGCTGACGGAACTGCTTCCACTCCGTGATTAGAACCATGGCATCGACGCCTGATACTGCATCGTGCTGGTTTTCAGTTAGAACCAGCCTTTTCTCCTTAAAAAAAGAGGAATCAAAATACTCAAGAGCCTCACCCATGGCCTGTGGGTCATAGGCTCTGACCGTCGCGCCAGCTTCAATCAGACTGGTTATGAGGACAATCGAAGATGCTTCACGCATATCGTCTGTACCGGGTTTAAATGCAAGCCCCCAAATGCCGAAACACTTTCCTGAAAGATCCGAACCAAATTTTGACACGATCTTTTTGAACAGAACTTTCTTCTGTGATGCGTTTCTCGACTCAACAGCATCAAGAAGCGTCGGTTCAAAATCATTTTCGCGGCTTGTCCGGATTAATGCTTTCACATCTTTAGGGAAACAAGACCCACCATACCCACAGCCCGGGTAAATAAAAGAGTAGCCAATACGTGTATCAGACCCAATACCCTTTCTCACATTCTCAACGTCAACACCGAGTCTTTCACAAATACATGCTACCTCGTTCATGAATGAAATCTTGGTTGCAAGCATTGAATTTGCAGCATACTTTGTCATCTCAGCATCTTTGACACCCATAACATGAACTTTGTCATGGTTCCGGCTGAAAGGGCTGTACAGTTCTCTCATATAGTTTTCAGCCTTCTTTGACTCAATGCCAAGTATGATTCTATCAGGCTTCATGAAATCATTGACCGCGTCCCCCTCTTTCAAAAACTCAGGATTGCTCACAACATCGAATCCTACCTGAACTCCTCTTTTTTCCAATTCTTCTTTTATCGTCTCAGTGACACGTTCCGCTGTCCCGACAGGAACAGTCGACTTATTGACAACAACGGTATAATCATTCAAACACTTACCGATTTCAGAAGCAACGGCCAATACATGCTGAAGGTCTGCAGACCCGTCCTCTTTTGGAGGTGTTCCCACCGCGATAAAGACAATGGATGCACCTTTCATTGAGTCTTCCAGAGAATCAGAAAAATGCAGAAAACCATTCTTATGGTTGTCTATAACTATCCCATCAAGACCAGGCTCGTAAATCGGAAGAATGCCATTTTTAAGATTCTCCAATTTTTTTTTGTTAACATCTACACAGGTGACAGTATTGCCCATTTCTGAAAAACATGCTCCGGTAACAAGCCCAACATATCCAGTTCCAACAACGGTAATCCTCATTTTCTATTCAAGTCCTATTCGTTTTTTTCAAGAAAATTGATATACCAACCCATTGATTCGTCCAATCCAGCATCAATATTGTGAGTTGGTTTATATTCAAGAAAAGCGGTTGCTTTTGAGATATCAGCCTGAGAGTGCCTTACATCCCCGGCCCTGAAATCCTGATAAATTGGTTCTACTTTTTCGAGGGTTTTAACTGTCGAAAAGAGTTTGTCCTGTATAGAGCAGAACAACTGATTCAAAGTCGTGCGATCTCCTACTGCCAAATTGTAGACCTGATTCAAAGCATTGGTATTCTCTGCTACTGCGGCAAGGATATTCGTCTGCACAGTATTTTTTATATAGCAAAAGTCTCTGCTCGTTTCGCCATCCCCATTAATATAAACCGGTTCTTTTTTTAAGAGCGCTGCAATCCATTTCGGTATTACAGCAGCATAGGCACCATCGGGATCCTGCCGAGGCCCGAATATATTAAAATAGCGCAAACCTATGGTATTAAACCCATATGATCTCGCAAACACGTCCGCATACAACTCATTCACATATTTGGTCACGGCATACGGAGATAAGGGCTTCCCAATACTCTCTTCAACCTTAGGAAGTGCCGGATGGTCACCGTAGGTTGAGCTCGACGCAGCATAGACAAAATTCTTGACATTAGCGTCACGGGCTGCAACCAGCATATTCAGAAAACCCGAAATATTTGTCTCATTTGTCGTGATGGGGTCCTCTATAGAACGCGGAACGGAGCCCAATGCCGCCTGGTGCAGGACATAATCGACGCCTTTACAGGCCTCGTCACATACTGATATTCTTCGTATGTCACCCTCTATAAACCTAAACCGAGCCCACTGTTCCGATGAAACAAGCTCTTTTACTTCATCAAGATTCCTCTGGTACCCCGTTGCAAAATTATCAAGACCGACAACTCTCTGATTGAGCTTCAGGAGGTGTTCAAGTAGATTGGATCCGATAAACCCAGCCACACCAGTTACCAGCCAAGTAAACTCATTGTTCAACAGATTTTTTTTTACATTCTCATATCGTGACATTATATTAGATTACCGATTAAAGATTTAAGACTAAAGGCAGTGAAATTGCTTTGCTCCGTCATATAAATCGTAAGGATAAGTGCCCCGAGCAAAGCAAACACAACTTACCAGAAGTATCATAACCGTCCATCTGTCTTATCTGCTGCAAGAAGGTATTTGACATCATAAAGCAGATGGACATCTTTTCCAAATTCTCGGATATCATTTATCGTCTTAAACTCATCATGAGCAACAGCCAGTACAATGGCATCGTAATTTTTCTTCCTCAGCTCAACTACAGGTGTAATACCGTATTCATGCTTGGCCTCTTCCGGGTCAACCCAGGGATCATAAACATCAACACGGGTGTTGTAATCCGCAAACTCTGAAATGATATCCACAACCCGAGTATTCCGAAGGTCAGGGCAATTCTCTTTAAAGGTCAACCCCATAATAAGAATATTGGCTTCTTCGACCTGAATCCGTTTTTTCACCATCAACTTGACTACCTGGGCGACAACATAGGCACCCATACCATCATTAATTCGCCGACCTGCAAGAATTACGTCGGGATGATAACCAATCTCCTGAGCCTTGAATGTTAGATAATACGGATCGACACCAATGCAATGCCCACCAACAAGGCCGGGTCGAAACGGTAAAAAGTTCCATTTAGTGCCAGCCGCTTTCAGGACTTCCTCGGTATCGATGCCCAATTTATTAAAAATGATGGAAAGTTCATTTATCAATGCAATATTCAAATCGCGCTGGGTATTTTCAATGACTTTTGCAGCCTCCGCCACACGAATCGAGCTCGCTTTGTGAGTGCCGGCCTCAATAATCATCTTGTAGAGTTCATCCACAAAAGCTGCAACTTCTGAGGTAGAGCCAGATGTTACTTTCAAAATATTGGTAACGCGGTGTTCCTTATCACCGGGGTTGATACGCTCTGGACTGTACCCGACATAAAAGTCCTTATTGAATCTTAAACCTGAGCACCGCTCCAACTCAGGGACGCATACCTCTTCTGTAGCACCAGGGTAAACCGTCGATTCATAGATTATGATATCACCCTTTTTCAATATCTTCCCGAGCATCTCACTGGCCTTCACAAGCGGCATAAGATCTGGCTGCTTATGTGCGTCTATAGGAGTAGGCACAGTAACTATGAATACATTAGCAGCCTTAAGAGTCTCAACGTTTGAATCGAAAGTAAGTTTATCTGCTTGATTGAGAAGCTCTGGTTCAACTTCGAGGGTAGAATCGTTTCCAGATTTAAGTTCTTCAATTCTCGCTTCATCAATATCAAAACCGATAACATCGATTTTTTTTCCGAATTCAGCGGCCAGGGGAAGCCCTACATAACCAAGGCCAACAATTGCAAGTTTTATTTCGTCAATATTTAACATTATTTTTCTCTATCAATAGCAATGACAATATAAAAAGGTTTAGTCATTGTGCGGCACTACATGCTCATGCACAAAGATTCCAAATATCATGAAAAATACGCCACAAATAAAACTCATAAAAATAATAAGTTTTCGGTTTGGGCTTACTTGATTTCCATCAATTGTTGCAGGAATAAGCTCTCGAAATAGCACTATATTTTCGAGAGCCTGAGCATCGTCATCGATACTTCCCTGAGCCTCTTTAACCAATTCGTTTGTGAATTGTTTTCTATCCTCAAGAGAGCCGATCTCAGCACTGATCGCTCTTTGCTCTCTCTTCAAATCTAAAAAGTATTGCCTATTCTGAATCACGATACTGTTATGAAAAAGTGCGTCTTGGAACTTCACATTAGACGGATCTACTTCAGAAATACGTTTCAAGGGTTGAGTAATAAATTTCTTTCTTTTAACTGATAAGTCTGAAATTTCTTTTTTAATATTATTGTTCAGTTTATGCAAATCAACTATACTGGACGTAATATTGTCTTGTATCATTTTACATTCTAACAAAACCTTTTTGTTATTTTCGATTTCTAACCGCAAAGTTTTAACAATGGAATTAACTGTATCGTTATCTTTTTTTTGTAATTCAGCAATCAAAAGGCTTAAAATTGCTTTTCCAAACTCGGGATCCGTTGTATCATAAGATATACTTAAAGATTCGGAATCCTTAGGTATATTTACTTTAAGCAAATCCTGCGAGTATGCTAATTGGGAAAATTTACCCTGAAGAGACTTGCTGATCTGCGCACTGAACTCCCCAGCATCAAGTCGTCCTTTCAAGCTGACCAAACTTTGTGCAAAAGTTACCTTACTCTGAGATCCCTGAGAAATAATTCCGGGCCTAACAAGCGTCTTAACCCTATATACATTGGGCATAGTAAAAACGATTGCTGTGGTCGCCAGTACAATTATAAGGACACCGATTCCAATAAGTTTTTTCCGTGCCCAGAGAGTGGCAAAGATCTCTCTTAAATCAATTTCGTCATCAGGATAGGGAATTGCCTGGATAGGCGGCATGGGATGAGTGAATCGCTGGGGGTCGTTGTTCGTTTCAGTAGTCATTCTCGATTCCATGTTTTTGGAAGATTTGGAAGATTTGATAAATTAATTCTGAAAGCTGTTGGCATTGCTGTTGCGGTATAAAGGCACGTACATAGCTCCGCCCCTCCACTTACAGTAAGCGGGTTTGAGAATCAGTGGCGTAGGCCAAACAATCATCGGCAGTTACCGATGTCTGCTTTAGGTTTAAAACGTCATGACACTACTTCTCAGAGGAACCAATGTCAACAGTTATACCCTTCTACTGCCCTTACCAAAACAAGACTTAATGATGGGCATATATTGCAAAAGACACGCATATTGTGATGATACAAGCAGTTGCTTAGCCCTACCGTATCAACCGACACGACAGCAATTATTGTACACTCATCTCGAAAATAAATTTTGCGGTGGTCTATGCGATACCGCCTCGATGACAATAAATGACCGGCCATTGCCCATTCCATAAAAACTTTGGCATCAGCGACATCAATACGATATATTATTTTGACATGACACGACTATTCACTTAGGTTAATGTGTTGTCCAAATCGAAGGGCTTCATGAATATAATTGATTCAATATCTGTAAAGGCATAAGCGCTATGATTCTGACCATTAACCCAACCAACCCACAGCCCCGCAACATCTCCCGTGTCGTTGAATGTCTCAAGGGCGGCGGACTTATCGCCTATCCCACCGACACGCATTATGGCATCGGCTGTGACATCATGAACAAAAAGGCCATTGAGAAGGTCTACCTTCTAAAACAGAGAGACAAGAGCAAGCCCTTCAGCTTTATCTGTTCGGACCTGAAGAACATCAGCGACTACGCGAAAGTCTCTAACTATGCATACCGAACATTGAAAAAGCTGCTGCCAGGGCCATATACGTTTATTCTGGAGGGAACCAAGCTGGTCCCTAAAATGATGCTTACAAAGCGAAAGACTGCGGGGATCCGGGTTCCTGACAACCAAATATGCATGGAAATTATCAGGGAACTCGGAAACCCGATCCTGTCCACGTCAGCTGGGCTTCCAGAAGAAGAGATTCTTAACAATGCCTGGATGATTGACGATACATTTGGCCACCTGGTGGATATCGTCATCGACGGGGGGGATGTGCCGGAGATAGACTCCAGCGTTATTTCGCTTTTGAATGACGAGCCCGAGATCATCCGGGAAGGCGCTGGTAATGTGTCGATGTTTGAATAGATAGTCTATATGTCAGCAGGGGGCATGCTCTTACCTGGATTCAATCCCGTCAAATACAGGGTACCTTTGGGGGCAATTGAAAACCTTTACCCTTTGATGGTCAGACACAGGAAATGCACCCTACGACCAACAACGGACAGATTAAATGCATAAAACCAAGCTATCCGCCTGCCTTCTCCAACTTCAGACTCATCCGTGGTAAATTACCAGTCCAGCACCTTCCTTTCCATCAGCTATTCGCTGAGACTCTAAAACCTGTTTTAATTCCCCATCCTGTACAAAAACGACGGCCCCATTTCCGACGGATGAAGTGCCGAAGAAATCCGCACCGCCGCGTTATCAAGAAGATAATTGATCATCTTCTCTTTGGGACGTGGGGGATAGATGGGCTCGGGCTCTCCTTCGAGCCCTCCAAGATCTGCGGCCCATTCCAGGGCATCTTCGAGGTTGCCGAGGCGGTCCACAAGGCCAAGCGCCAGCGCCTCTTCACCGGTATAGATACGGCCGTCGGCAAGCTTGGCCACCTCTGGCACTTCAAGCTCCCTGGCCTGGGCCACGTCACGCACAAACTGACTGTGGAGGGACGTGACGAGTTTCTGGAGATAGGCTCGCTCTTGTTCGGTCATCTCACGGGTGGGGGATCCGGCATCCTTCATGTCACCGCTTTTGAAAACCACGGGTTCAAGGCCAATTTTGTCCAAAATTTGACGAAAATTGGTATAGCCCATAATAACCCCTATGCTCCCGGTGATCGTCCCGGAATTGGCCACGATGCCATCTGTGGCGGCGGCAGCGTAATAGCCGCCAGATGCGGCTACGCCACCCATGGAGGTAATGACCGGCTTGAGCTCACGAGTCCTCATGAGGGAGCGATAGATCTCCTGGGACGGACCAACCCCGCCACCGGGGGAATTAATCCTTACAACGATGGCCTTAACCTCGTCGGCATCTCGAAAATATTTCAGGTCATCCAGCACCTGCTGGGAGTCGGAAATCACGCCTGTGATTTCCACCACCCCCACCCCCTCCTCCAACACAGGCGCCTCGGGGGCCAGGGAAATCATCACCCCTACGCTGATCACAACAATGGTCGCAGAAAACATCCCGGTCAACATCAGGATAAAAAACAGAATCGGATGACGTCTTGAAAACATAGTTTCACCTTTTGCTATAAAAAGAACATTATAAGGGTGATAATAATTCTAAAAAATCGACACACGTCAATTCCAGAGCTCTGCGCTTGGTTTCGGCCACTCGACGGTGCGCACGGCGCACCTTACCTAAACCTCGGCACCCGAGCGCATCGGATTTTGAAAAAGGGATAAATCATCGACACACAGGCAATCATATTAGGATACACTCCGTGCACCAAAATCAAAACCCGGCATACTCCAAACGCCTCAGTATAATCGAAACCTTGAGTACCCCGGACACGGTGCACAGAGTGCACCCTACGGGCTGCCGGCCTTTTGGGACGGCGTCATCAATAACACTCTGTTGGCCCAAACTATAACCAAGACCGACAAACACACCAAAGCCTCTGAGTCCTGCCCTAAATTTCAGTTACCCAGCATACAAACCCTACCAAAACCTCAAAACCCGAAAATCCCGAAAACATCGGCCGCTGGGCATTGTGCCAGACAAAAAAAATGCCCCGGAAAGACTCACGTCATGACCGGGGCATTTTTCACACTTTTATCAGGCCCTCCTTAGAAAGCCTGCAGGCAAATCGTATGGGATATGCCTACTCAGCAGCGTCATCACCGCCTTCTTCTTCGCCTTTCAGCTGATCCGCCAGGTTTTCACGGAGGATCTCGCCGAAGTCAGAAGTGGGCTTCTTGGAGTTGCTGATGTATTCGCTCAGAATCGCCTTGTCGTCTTCCATCTCGAGACGTTTGATGGAGAGACCGATACGACGCTCGTCACTGTTGATATTCATCACCTTGGCAACCAGAGAGTCGCCCACGTTGTAGGTACCAACGGGGGTCTTGATCTTCTCTTTGCTGATCTCGGAAACGTGAACCAGACCTTCGATACCCTCTTCCAGCTCAACAAACACGCCGAAGTCGGTCACATTGGTCACGGTACCGTTGATCTCGGTGCCCACGGCGTAACGCTCGCCAACACTCTTCCAGGGATCTTCCTGGATCTGCTTGATGCCGAGGGAGAAACGCTCGCTCTGCTTGTCGATATCCAGAACAACCGCCTGCACCACATCGCCCTTCTTGTAAACTTCGGAGGGGTGCTTGATGCGCTTGGTCCAGGAGATATCTGAGATGTGGACCAGGCCGTCGATCTCGTCGTCGATGCCGATGAAGAGACCGAAGTCGGTGATGTTCTTGATCTTGCCTTCGATGATGGTACCCACGGGATACTTGTCGCTGATGACCTCCCAGGGGTTCTCCGCAACCTGCTTCATACCCAGAGAGATACGGCGGTTGTCGGGCTTGATGTCGAGAACAATGGCCTCGATCTCTTCGCCCACGGAGATGATCTTGGAAGGGTGACGGATCTTTCGGGTCCAGGACATTTCAGACACGTGAACGAGGCCTTCGATGCCCTCTTCGAGCTCAACGAATACACCGTAATCAGTGAGGCTGACCACGCGACCGCCCACTTTGGAGCCCACGGGGTACTTCTCTGCGGCAGATGCCCAGGGATCCTCGGAAAGCTGCTTCATACCCAGGGAGACACGCTCCTTCTCAAGATCGAAGGAGAGGATCTTCACGGTGATGTTGTCACCAACGGAGAAGAGCTCGGAAGGATGCTTGACACGGCCCCAGGAGATATCGGTGATGTGGAGGAGACCGTCCACGCCGCCGAGGTCCACGAAGACACCGTACTCGGTGATGTTCTTGACAACGCCGTCCATGACCTTTCCTTCCTCGATGGTCTCGAGGGTTTTGGAACGGGTCTTTTCACGCTCTTCCTCAAGGATAACCCTGCGGGAGAGGACGATGTTGCTGCGTTTTCTGTTGTACTTGAGAACCTTGAAGGTATAGGTCTTGCCAACCATCTCGTCGAGATTGCGGATGGGTCGCAGGTCGGCCTGGGACCCGGGAAGGAAAGCCTGAAGTCCAACGTCGACGGAGAAGCCACCCTTGACGCGGCTGGCGATAACACCTTCCACGGTGCCTTCTGCGTCGTAGATCTCTTTGATCTTCTCCCATACCTTGATCTTGGCCGCTTTGTCTTTGGAGAGGACAACACGCTCTTCCTCTTCGTCCCAAAGCTCAACCATGACCTCCACTTCATCGCCAATGGCAACGTTAACTTCGCCGTTCTCATTTTTGAATTCGTGGATGGAAATGAGACCTTCGGATTTGTATCCGACATCAACAAGGACGTAATCTTTGTCTACGGCAATGATCTTACCAATTGCGAGTTCGCCTTCGGAAAAAGATTTGAAGCTCTCCTCATAAAGTTTGAGAAAATCCTCGTAACTCTCTTCCCCGTCTGTGGTAAGATTACCGTCGATTGCATCACCAAAAAGATCTGTTTTCACTTCCCTATTACCCTTGGTTTCGTTTGTACTGAATGACATTAATATTAACCCCCTAAACAATGTATTTTACGCCCCCACCGGTTATGAATGAGAGCGTAATCCGGGTCAACATATCAGTTGGTTCAAAAAAATTCAACGAAAAATTATGCTCTTATCTCAGCCACAACCTTTGCCATCTTTTCCACCACTTCGTCTACGTCGATGCGGCTTGCGTCCACATGGATGGCATCTTCCGCGGGCTTGAGCGGAGCCAGCTTGCGACTGCTGTCGTTGGCGTCCCGCGTGATCAGGTCCCGCTTCACCTCTTCGTAGTCCAGGTCTTCCCCCCGGGCCTTCAATTCAAGGTAGCGGCGTTCTGCACGGATATCGGTGTCGGCATCAAGAAAAAACTTCACATCTGCCTCGGGAAACACCACGGTCCCCATGTCCCGCCCCTCGAACACCACCGAGCGCTCCTCCCCCAGACGCCGCTGAAGGACTGCCAAGAAGGCACGTACCGGCGCAAGGGCAGACACGGCCGAAGCGCGCATGGAGATCTCAGGGGTGCGGATCAACTCGGAGATATCCCGCGAACCGGAGTAGAGACGAAGCTCGCCGTCTTCGATCCTAAACCGAAGGTCGATGGTCCGGCACGCCTCCTCCATGGCCTTCTCGTCGTCGGCTGCAATCCCACGTTCCAGTGTTTCAAGGGCAATCCCGCGATAGAGGGCCCCGGTATCAATGTATCGGTAGCCGATCCTGGCTGCCAGCGTCTTACTCACCGTTGTCTTGCCGGCACCGGATGGCCCGTCAATCGTAATAACCAGTTCTTTTTTCAAAATCTCTTCCTGTTGGTTGGATCGTATCCCCGACGACACATGCGCCTTTGGCCTTGTCTGCAGGTCCGAAGCAGAGATGGGCCACCTCCCTGCGATGCCGCCCGAAATGAATCATGCGTTGCTGTTGCAGCACCTGTATATGTGAAAACGGGAAAAAAAAGTAGCCCCTGCCCCGCAGAATTTTTCTGGTCAAAGCCACACCTCACACCCTTCACGGCCCCGGAAGCCCTTCGGACGCGGCGTGAGCCCCAAATGCGATACAGCCAGAAATCAATCTACAGCCATAACAATACAACCCGTCATACCGACACCCGCGCCATCAATACCAGGGCCGCACAGGAAACTGGGACACCACAATGCGGTTATCCACCTTGTGGATTCCCTTGACGCTCCGGACGATGTTTTCCGCAGAAATCCGTTCTCCCTCGGTGGGAAGATAGCCGGTGAGCATCACCTTGCCGCTTTCACAAGGGGACACCTTCACCGCGTTGGATTCCCCCATCTCCATCATCAGCATCAGCTCCGCCCGCTTGCAGATGGCCATCTGCCGGAACTCCATCTTGATCTCAGCTGTCACCGGATGAAGCCGGCTCAGCTCTTCGGCTGTCTCATGAATAAGCCTTACCGCCATGTCTTTGGAGACCACCCGGGTGTTGATAATCAGGTCGTAGATATCCGGGTCTGCGATGTTCCGGTTGTGTAGGTATTTGATAAAGGAACTGCGCTCACGGTCCGAGGCCTTGATGATGTCCCCGGCCATGCCGATCTCAATACCCTTGAACCCGGCGTAGTTGCGGATCCGCTCTTCGACGGGCGAGACCACGCGCACATTGAGAACACACTTAAGCCCCTCAAGGATAAACTGCCCTCCCCTGCCCACCACCACCACGTGGTCTGCGGCCGCCGCTTCATACACCATGGCGGCGATGATATTGCCGTACACGCAATGGTTGTGGAACAACTTCTCAAACAGCTTGGGCGGACTCTCGTTGGTCAGAGCCTCCACCTCCCGGGAAAAATGACCGTCAAACCCCTCGGCCTCACGGTGAAATCGTTCCTTGTTGAAAAGTTGGTAACCCTTCTCTTCGGCGAGCCGCGCGGCGATGGTGCCGCCATGGCTCCCTACCTGCCTGGATACGGTAATCACGGTCATGGCATCCCCTTTCGAAAGCCTCGGAAGTCCCGGCAGTTGCAGAAACGCCCTACCGCCGGAAGGAACCTCCCGGGGACAATCCCATTCGAATTCCTACCCTTGCCTTTCAGAACAGGGTTGCCTACACTTGAAAACCATCACGAACCCTATCCAATCGAGGCACTTCCATGAAAAATGTTACGCAAAAAATCGCTATCAGGCAAGCAGATATCACCACCCTTGATGTGGATGCCATTGTCAACGCCGCCAACAACTCCCTGCTCGGCGGAGGGGGCGTGGACGGCGCCATCCACCGGGTCGCAGGCCCGGAGCTCCTGGCTGAATGCAAAACCCTCGGGGGCTGCCCTACGGGCGAGGCCAAAATCACCAAAGGCTACCGCCTCCCTGCCCGGCACGTGATCCACACCGTGGGTCCTGTCTACAGCAACAACCCAAGCGATCCCGACCTCCTTGCCGCCTGCTACAAAAACAGTTTCACGCTAACCGCCGAACACGGGCTCTCCTCCATCGCCTTCCCGGCCATCAGCTGCGGGGTATACCGATACCCCGTGGAGGAGGCCTGCGCCATTGCCCTTCGAGAAACAGTTGAAGCGCTGAATCGGTACCCGGCTATCGAACAGGTGGTGTTCGCGCTCTTTTCCGATGCGCATGTCAAGGTATACACGAAACACCTTGAAACACTTTGAATCTCCCACACTCTTCATTCGAGATATTGCTGCGTTCCGATAAAAAACGAGGCAAGCGACGGTAGGGTGCGCTTGCGCACCGCCGATAAACCGAACCCGCAGACAAAAAAAGGGTGATGGAGGTATCGCCCCCTTGCTTGAACGGCAAGCGGTATTGGCTTGCAAAGGCAATGGTGCGCAAGCGCACCCTACGGGATGACGTGTGGTCCCACATTCTCCCTGATTGATAGAGGTCTGAGCCATTGCCCTGCAAGATGCCGTGAAGGCGTTCCAGCATGACCATGGATGGAGCCATGACGTGATTGCGCTCAAGCGCTCGTCAATGGTTAAAAATTTAAATCATTAGGATGTGGGGAGGTAGAGCCTGGGAACGAAATGAAAAAGCCGCACTGGAGTGCGGCGCTCCAATGCGGCTATGAACTATTCCGGGGTTGCATGCGGTCACGCCGGGCGAAGCCCGTCAGCAAATGTGACGTCCCTGAGGAACGAAGGGATGGAGCATTTGCGAGCCTGGGGTGCAGGGGATTTATCCCCTGCCCGCCGGAGGCATGTTTTTAAATGACCCCCGAATTACGTCTCCCGGGTACAAATCCGCAGGATAATGCGGTCAAGGAGCACGGTGGGGTCTTCGGGGCTGCTTTTCATGGTGCGGTCGCAGTCGGCCAGGAGCGAATGAATGGAGGTCAGCTCGGCCATGGAGAACCTTGCCGCGTTCTGCAGGAGAAGAAACAGTGGATACGGGCTTCCGCCGCGGTTAAGCAGCAAATCGCTCTTTTTTTTGGACAGGCCCAACGATGCCTGCCACGCCTCCACCCGGCCTCCCATGATCTCGTCGGCGGCTTTCACGGCGTTGATGCCGCTGGCACGAAACTGGTTGTAGTCCCTGAGCCCACCAAGGGAGCGGCCCTCACGGCTTTCCAGAAACGACCGGGCCAGCAGAAGACGGCGCACCTGGTTCACCAGGGCGGCCAGCACCTGAAGGGGGTGGGTCTCGTTGGCAAGGAGGTTGCGCACGCAGGCCAGGGCTGTCCGGCCGTTACGCTCTGAGATAGCGCCGGTGAGTTCATAGATGGGGTCCTGCCTGGTCTTTTTGGCGATGCGCCGGGCGTCGTCGTAGGTGATGGACGGGTTGTCCCCCACAAAGGAGCAGAGCTTTTCCACATCTCCCACAAGGGCCCTTAAGTCAAAACCCACCATCTCCACCAGATACTTCACCGCACGGGGCTCCATCTTTTTCCCGTACCGGGAGAGCACCGCTTTAACGGTTTCGTCGATGATCTTGCTCTGCTGGTCTTTGTCGGCCTTGCGCTCACCCTTTGGGGCCGAGCAATCCACGATACTGCCGCACTCTTTAAAAGCTTTGAAGAGGCTTTTGCGCTTGTCGGCCTGGTCTGTGGTAAGCACCAGGTAATGCCCGGCAGGAAGCCCGGCGCGGATGGCGCGCTCCACCAGGCTCTGGTCGTCCATGGGCTCGGGAACCACCACTTTGTTGGCTTCGGCCCAGGCCGCCACTTCACCCACCCAGGGAGGCACCTGGCCGTCTTCGGAGAGGGCCTTGAGCTTGTCCAGCCCCTTGGGCATGGAGAGGTGCTTGAACTGAAGCTTCAGCTTGGAGAGCAGCTGAGCAAGACGCCTTGCCGCAAGCTTCATTTTGCCGTCATCAAAGGCCTTGGTGATCTTGGCAAGCTCCTTGTTCTCCCCTTTTTTGGCATAAAAGATGTGGGAATCACGAACCACAACCACCTTGCCGCTGGAAAAAAGGGAAAACGTAGACACCTGCTCCAGGGCATCCCGAAGTTCGGCATCGCCTTCCACCACTTCGCAGCAGGAATCCCCCAGACCACCGGGAAGCAGGGTCCCCACAAGGGCCTTCAGGGAACGGTCCACAAGGAACTCTTCCCCGTAAATCAGCCAGACAGGAGAGTCCGATGCCTTGGCCAGCCCCTTTTGAAGGGTATTATGCGCCAGCTCAGCCACGAACCACCTCCCTGCGCCCCCGCCTGGAAAGGACAAAGAGCATCACCACTCCCGAAAGGCATAAGAGAACACCCACCTGCTGGGCCGGTGAAAGCCCCAACAGATACGAGCCCCGTTCATCCCCCCTGGCAAACTCCAGAAGAAAACGGATCACGCCGTAGGCCACCACATATCCCCAGAAAAGCTGCCCTTCGAATCGCTTTTTCTTGCGCACCGCCATGATCACCCCGAACAGGGCCAGGTTGGCAAGGGACTCGTAGAGCTGGGTAGGATGAAGCGGGGTGTGAAGGGGCGCCAGGGAATCGGGGTTCGTAAAGGTCACGGCCCAGGGCAGGTCACACACCTTGCCGTAACAGCACCCGGCGTTGAAGCACCCGATGCGCCCTAAAAAATGGCCAAAGGGAAGGGCCGGGGTCAGGATATCGAAGCTCTTCCAGAAAGGGATCTGCCGCTTGCGCACACAATAAAGCGCCGCGCCCAGGCCGCCGATGAACCCGCCGTAAAACACAAGGCCGCCTTCCCACACCTTCACCACGTCAAGGGGATGGGCGGCAAACCAGGAGAGGTTCACGGCAACATAAAACAACCGGGCGCCGATCACTCCCCAGAGCAGAATATAAAAAATCAAATCGGCGATCTTGTCGGGATCTTCGCCGAACACCCTGGCCTCGCGTTTGGAAATCACCATGGCCGCAAGAAACGCCAAGGCCATCATCAACCCATAGGTGTGAACCACCACCGGACCGATCTTAAAGAGTACCGGATGCATCAATTCTCCTCAGGCATGCGATTGAAAAGGATATGGAAAATGAGAATCCCCACCCCGATACAGATGGCGCTGTCGGCCAGGTTAAAGGCAGGCCAGTGCATGTCGCCAATGTACCAGTCGATGAAGTCCACCACGTTGCCGAACCGAAGCCGGTCGATGAGATTTCCCACGGCCCCGCCGAACACCATGGCAAGACCCGACGACAAGACCCGATGGGTTTCGGGGATCGTGTTGTATACCCACAGGATAAAGATGGTGGCAACGCCGGTCACGAACAGGAAGAAAAACTCCCGCACCGCCTGGCTCTGGCCGGAGAGAAACCCAAAGGCCCCGCCCGGGTTCCTCACATGGACAATGTCGAAAAAGCCGTCGATCAGGGGAAACCCGCTGCCCACGGGCATGGAGTGCAACACCAGCTGCTTGGAAAGCTGATCCAGAAGCACCACCAACCCGGCCACCAGCAAAAGCCGGGGCCATTTTTGCTTAAACCATGTCATCCAATTATCCTTTCAGTGATTAAAATCGTACCTCCGGCGGCCAGGGGATGATCCCCTGGACCCCAAATCAGGAATGCTCCGTGCCTTCGTTCCTCAGGCCCTTCACATTCCCTGGCGGGCTACGCCCGGGGGTAGCGCCGCAGGTTGTCCGACCCTATGCATCAACATCGCGCATCCTCACGGGGTCGTCTCTGGTGAATGTGCACCCTAAGCGTTGCGGTCATCGCATCGGTACGGGTTGATTCGTGAAGGATCAACACCCCATAGACGGGCATCAAGAAATATGTCGAAATACTTTTGGCCCGTAGGGCGCATGCACTCCGTGAACCCTTTTCAACAAGGCACCGGCCTGAACTGTTTCCACCCATTCAGCGTGGCCAGAGCGTCGCCCTTCTAAGCCACCACCATCATTATTATTCGTCCACGATCATGTAGGATGGGCAAAGCGCGAGGCGTGCCCATCTTTCATGGGGGTACCCGCAACAATGATAATCACAAGAGATCTGATGCCGGGCACCAGTCCCCCGGCGTGGGCGGTTATATCCGTGCCCGATGGGCACGGCACTACCTTTGCCCATCCTAAGGGGTTCTAACCGTATCCACCCGGGACGCCCTTAGGGTGCACTCCGTGAACCATTTCCAACCAACCGCTGGCCTGAATTATTCCTACCCGTTCGGTATAACAGGCGTGCCGTCTCCGGCGAATGGGATGCTTGAATACCCGTCAGCAAATGTGACGTCCCTGAGGAACGAAGGGTCGGAGCATTTGCGAACCTGGGGTGCAGGGGATTTATCCCCTGCCCGCCGGAGGCATTGCTTTTTGCTTTTTCTCTCAGCCCTGCATAATACCACACATGTGCAAACCTAAAAAAAGGGCCGGGGCACGCTTGCATGCCACCGGCCCTTTCTATTCAGCTTTTATACGCTTTATGCGGTGCGGTCAAGGATCCCGCGGCAGCGGCTGCACAGGGTGGGCCGTTCGCCGTCTTCGCCCACGGAGGGGCTCCAGGTCCAGCATCGCTCGCATTTGTCGCCCGCAGCGGAGGCAACCTGAACGGCGAGGCCTTCCACTTCCTCACTCACAAAGGCGCCTTCCGGGGCGTCGCCCTCTGCCAGGGTGAAGTCGGAGACGATAAGCACCTGCTTAAGCTCTGAAGCAAAGCTTTCAAGGAACGCCAGGGTCTCGCCTTTGGCCGTCACGGTGACGGCCGCGTCGAGGTTCTGGCCGATGAGCTTTTCGCTTCGGGCCTTTTCAAGGGCCTTGTTCATCTCGTCGCGCAGGGTCACCAGGTGCTCCCAGCGCTCGATGATGGCCTCGTTCTTCCAGTCGGCCTTGGGCTCGGCACCTGCCATGAGGTGCACGCTCTCTTTCTTGCCTTCGAAATCGGGCACGTGCCCCCAGATCTCCTCGGCGGTGAAGCAGAGGATGGGAGCCATCATGCGGACAATGGCGTCCACGAGATCGAAGAGCACCGTCTGAATACCTCTTCTCACAACAGAATCCGTGCCTTCCACGTAAAGGGCATCGCGAACGATGTCAAAGTAGAAGCTGGAGAGGTCCACCGTGCAGAAGTTGTTGAGGCTGTGGTAGATGGTGTGGAACTCATAGGTCTCGTAAGCCTTGTTCACCCGCTCGATGAGGGCCGCCAGGCGGGCCAGGGTGAACCGGTCGATGTCCCGGAGGTCCTCGTAGGCCACCCGGTCGGTGTCCGGATTGAACCCGTTCAGGTTCCCGAGCATGTAACGGCAGGAATTCCTGATCTTGCGGTAAGCGTCGCTGAGCTGCTTCAAAATGTTGTCGGAGATGCGCACATCGTCACGGTAATCCGTGGATGCCACCCACAAACGCAGCACTTCCGCGCCGTACTTGTTGATCACCTCTTTGGGGGCCACCACGTTGCCCACGGACTTGGACATCTTGTGTCCCTTGGCGTCCACAACGAACCCGTGGGTAAGAACCGCCTTGTAAGGCGCTTTGCCGGTTTTGCCCACGCTGGTGAGCAGGGAGCTGTGGAACCACCCGCGGTGCTGGTCGGAACCCTCAAGGTAGAGATCCGCAGGGCGCCTGAGCCCGTCACGGTCGTTCAGGACAGCAGAGTGCGTCACTCCGGAGTCAAACCAGACATCCAGGATGTTGGTGTCCTTGGTGAAGGTGCCGTGGCCGCACTTGGTGCACACGGTGCCTTCGGGAAGCAGGTCCGCCGCCTCTTTTTCGAACCAGATGTCTGCGCCGTGCTCTTTGAAGAGATCGTAGATCTTATCCACGGACGCCTGATCGGCATGGACCTCGCCGCACTTCTCGCAGTAGAACACGGGGATGGGAACACCCCAGGATCGCTGACGGGAGAGGCACCAGTCCGGGCGGTTTGCGATCATCCCGTGGATGCGCTCACGGCCCCAGGAAGGAATCCATTCCACCTTGTCGATCTCGGCCAGGGCCTTTTCACGCAGGCCGGTGTTGTCCATGGAGAGGAACCACTGGGGCGTTGCTCGGAAGATCACCGGCTTTTTGCAGCGCCAGCAGTGGGGATAGGAGTGGCTCATCTCGTTGTGCTTCACCAGGGCGCCGCAGGCATCCATCTTTTCGATGAGCTCGGCGTTGGCCTTGAAGATGAATTTCCCTTCGAACTCTTCTCCCACTTCTTCGGTATAGCACCCGTTGTTGCCCACGGGTGAGTAGGGCTCCAGGCCGTATTTAAGGCCGGTGATGTAGTCGTCTGCACCATGGCCGGGGGCGGTGTGCACGCAGCCGGTACCTGCTTCCAGGGTGACGTGGTCTCCCAGAATGATCACGGAATCCCTGTCGATGAAGGGGTGGCGGCACACCTTGTTTTCAAGGGAAACACCGTCGGTCTCGTAAAGGACGGAGTAAGACTCTTTACCGAAGGAAGTCATGAGCCCTTCAAGAAGATCCTTGGCCACCACCATCACCTCGCCGTCGGTTTCCACAAAGGCGTAGGTGAACTCACCGTTCAGGCACACCGCAAGGTTTGCAGGGATCGTCCAGGGAGTAGTGGTCCAGATAACAAAAGAGACCTTTTTGCCCGCAAGGGAAGCATCGATCTCCGCTGCATCACCCTTGAGGGGAAACTTTACGAAGATGGACGGCGAGGTATGATCCGCGTACTCGATCTCGGCTTCGGCAAGGGCGGTCTGGCAGCTGCAGCACCAATAGATAGGCTTTTTGCCGATGAACATGTCGCCGTTGGCGGCAAATTCACCGCACTCCTTGGCGATGCGCGCCTCAAAGGGGTAGTTCATGGTCAGGTAGGGGTCTTCCCACTCACCCATGACACCGAAACGCTTGAACTCCTCGCGCTGGATGTTCACGAAGTTACCCGCATACTCGCGGCACTTCCGGCGGATGTCCGCCTTGGACATCTCTTTTTTCTTGGAGCCCAGTTTCTTGTCCACGTTGTGCTCGATGGGAAGGCCGTGGCAATCCCAGCCGGGCACGTAGGGCACGTCAAAACCATCCATCTGCTTGGAGCGGATAATAATATCCTTGAGGATTTTGTTCAGGGCGTGTCCGATATGAAGGTTACCGTTGGCATACGGAGGGCCGTCATGCAGAATAAACTGTTCACGACCCTTGGACTCTTCCCTGATTTTTGCATAGAGTCCGCTCTCCTCCCACGCCTTGAGCTGCTGAGGCTCTTTGGTCGGCAGGTTGGCCTTCATGGCGAACCGCGTCTGTGGCAGGTTCAGCGTTTTCTTGTAATCCATTATCTCCTCCAGCGTGTGGAACTTCTTAGTCGCACCAAGATATACTTTGGTCTTCATGAAATGAAACGCACCATGCATCGCCCGGCCCTGATAAAAAAACAAAACGGCACGAAAAAGGATGAAGGACACCGTACGTCCCTTCCTTTGGTACCGCCCTTTTTCCTAAGGGGCCTTCAGGGCTTCCTGCATGGAAATATGCAGCAAACAAGGCCCCGAAACCCACGTTTCGGAGCTGTCACATCAAAATAACCACCAACTTTATGGCATAGTACCGCCCAATGTCAATGGGATTACCCCATTTAAAGGGCCAACGCATTTAACAAATCAGTTGCCTCCGGCGGGTCGCTTTTTGAAAAAAGCTCCGCCAAAACGTTCCGGTAATCAAGGCGCCTCTCTTCAGCCCCTGCGGGACTGAAGAGAGGCGCCTTGAAAAACAAAAAAATGAGAGGGACTATGGACGATTGCGACGCAAAAAAAACAAACCTGTTTGGCAAACTTTTCAAAAGATTGCCCTCCCGCAGGGCCGCCGGAGGCAAAATCTAAATGCGTCTAAAGAAGGTCGCTCATAGTAATCACGAACAGAGCCCGCTGTGCCCCGCAAAAAGGAAGCTCGTAGCGGATCATCTCCGTGGCAAGGGAAATCCCCCGGGCAGCAAAGTCGGCTTCGCAGGCCTTGAGGCTTTCAAGGTCCTCTTCAAAGCCTTTGCCCTTCATGGCAACAATGCGCCCTCCGGGTTTTAAGAAAGGAAGGGCCATGGGCACAAAGACATCCATGGCTGAAAAGGCCCGGGAGGTCACCACATCATAGCCCTGCCCCCGGCCCTCTTCCTCGCTGAGCTCTTCAGCACGTGCATGGATGGCCTCCACGCCGCTGAGCTTCAAGGTCCGCGCCGCGTGCTTTAAGAAACTCACCTTTTTTCGAACCGCGTCCACCAGGGTCACGGAGAGGGTGGGGTCCGCAATGCGGGCCGGAATCCCCGGGAAGCCGCCCCCGGAACCGATATCCAGAAGCCGGGAGCCCTTGGGGATGTATGGCATCACGGCAAGGGCGTCCACCATGTGCTTTTCCGCCACCTCCATGGGATCGGTGATGGCCGTGAGGTTGCACTTCCGGTTCCAGGCCAAAAGCTCTGCGGCATAGGCCGCCAAAAGGCCCGCCGCTTCCGAGCCGATTTCCACGCCCAGGCGCCCTGCCCCCTTCACGACCTGAGCCGTCCATCTGTCGTCTATTCCAGCCATGTCCTTCTCTCTTATTGTCTATCAAAAATAATCTGTTCATATTCAGGCCCGGTTCATACGTGCCGCCAGCCATTGATTTACGGTTGACAGGGAACGGTGCCTGTTCTTATATGGACGTATGGCAAGGACGCAGGAAAGCTTCCATGCCATCAATCATCCGAAATCAAACGAAAACCCCACCCCGCGAGGCAGCGACACACCATGAAAGAGCACCCCAGAAACCCATTTCTCACCGTGGACGCCATCATTGAGACACCGGAGGGCATCGTACTGATCAGGCGGAAAAATCCGCCCCACGGCTGGGCCTTGCCCGGGGGGTTCGTGGACTACGGCGAATCCGTGGAGCACGCCGCAAAGCGCGAAGCACTGGAAGAGACAGGCCTTGACGTCACCCTTGTACGCCAGTTCCATACTTACTCGGACCCCGCACGGGACCCGCGTCACCACACCGTCTCCGTGGTCTTCCTTGCCACGGCCACAAGCACCCCGGTGGGGGGCGACGACGCGGCCGAAGCCCGGGTCTTTGCCATAGACAACCTGCCAGAGCCCATTGTCTTTGACCATGGACGCATCCTGGCGGACTATTTCAGCCACAAAAACGGGGCACCCGACACAACGCTTTTTGATGTTGAAGCCGATGCGTCATCGTAAGAGTTTTCACGGCCTTACTCTCCGGCTGCCCCGCGGAAACACGGCCACCGGAAGCGATACCATACCCATGTAGACCACGCATTTCAACCAGGTTGTCCCCGGAGAGGGCGCAGGCCTTCTCAATCCTTGAACAGCCACTGGAGGTAGTGATGAAAAAAATAGGTGTTCTTCTTTCAGGTTGCGGCAACATGGACGGCTCCGAAATCCACGAATCCGTCCTCTCCCTCCTGTTCATCGACAAGGCCGGGGCCACGGCCGTCTGCATGGCTCCTGAGATGACCCAGACCGAAACCGTCAACCACCCCAAGGGCGAAACCACCGGGGAAAAAAGGCAAGTCCTTGCCGAGGCCGGCCGCATCGCACGGGGAAAAATCCGCCCCATCACCGATGTCAACGTCGAGAACCTCGACGCCCTCATCATCCCCGGAGGCGCAGGCCCCATCAAAAACCTCAGCAACTACGGGGAAAAGGGAGCCGACCTTGAGGTACGCCACGACGTGACCATGCTCATCCGCGCCTTTTACACCGCAGGAAAACCCATCGGAGCCATCTGCATCGCCCCGGTTGTCCTTGCCAAGGCCCTGGACGCACACAGCCCCACGGTTACCATCGGGGACGACGCCGCCACCATTGAGAACCTGAAAGCCTTCGGCGCATCCCACGAAGCCCAACCCGTGGACGGTATCTGCATTGACGAAGCCAACAAACTCGTCACCACCCCCGCCTACATGTGCGGACCGGGCATTGCCGATATCGCCCCGGGCATCGAAAAACTCGTCAACCAGGTCATCTCCATGACAAAAGGGTGAGAGAGGATAGAGGTTATAGGCTAAAGGTTGAAAGCATGCCTCCGGCGGGCAGGGGATAAATCCCCTGCACCCCAGGGTGCACATGCTCCCGACCTTCGTTCCTCAGGTCGATCACATGTGCTGACGGGCTGCGCCCGTGCATGAAATGGCCATACGACGGGCCATCCATCTATCCCAATAACAACCCAAACAATCGTTACCTTGAAGCGCCGCACTTCGTGCGGCATGAACGGCGACCCCCTCCGAAAAAGCCGCACCGAAGTGCGGCGCTCCATAGTCACTGGAGTATGGCAGGGGGGCAAACCATACGTGATGGGTTCAGAGTAAGGAACCCACCGGTCTCCCAGCAACAAGTCCCTACAGCCCTTCCGAGCCCCCGTAGCCTTGGAGCGCCGCACTCCGTGCGGCATGAGCAGCGACACCCTCCCAAAAAGCCGCACTGGAGTGCGGCGCTCCATAGTCACTGAAGCATGCAATGGCTGAGGGCAAACCATACGCGATGGGTGCAGATTGAAGGAAACCACCTAACACCCAGCAACAAGTTCTTACAGCTCCTCAGAGACCCCGTCGCCTTGGAGCGCCGCACTCCGTGCGGCATGAACGACGACACCCTCCCAAAGAGCCGCACCGGAGTGCGGCGCTCCATAATCACTGGAGCATGCAATGGCTGAGGGCAAACCATCTGCCATATGTACAGAGAGAAGTAAGCCACCGGACATCCACTCATAATAACCTAACGCCCCTCCAAACCACCGCAGCCTTGGAGCGCCGCACTCCGTGCGGCATGAACGGCGACACCCTCCCAAAAAGCCGCACTGGAGTGCGGCTCTCCATAGTCACTGTAGTATGCCATGGCAGAGGGCAAACCATACGCGATAGGTACAAATTGAAGGAAGCCACCGGGCTCCCAGCCACAAGCACCTACCGTTCCTCCGAACCACCGCAGCCTTGGAGCGCCGCACTCCGTGCGGCATGAGCGGCGACACCCTCCCAAAGAGCCGCACCGGAGTGCGGCGCTCCAATTTTCAAGAAGCCCCCCGAAGAATGAAAACCACAACACGGGCGCAGCCCGTCAGGGAATGGGATGAGCCTGAGGAACGAAGGCGAAAGAACATTCCCGAACCTGGGGTCAAGGGGCTCAGCCCCTTGCCGCCGGAGGCATGCTTTTTTATTAAAATTCCTCGTGGTGAACCTTGCCGTAGTCCAGTTCGCTGTGCAGGTGACCTGGCTTCTCTTCGGCGGGGTAGCCGATACCGATGATGGAGGCCACTTCAAGGCCGTCCGGGATGGAGAGGATCTCCCGGACGCGGTCAGCGGCCATGCCGCCTTTGCCGTCCTCCCTCAGGCGAATCTGGCACCAGCAGCTTTTCAGGCCCAGGGATTCTGCGACAAGCTGGATGTAAGTGGCGGCGATGGCGGTATCTTCCACCCACACGTCGCAGCGTTCCGGGTCTGCCACAATGGCGATGGCCAGGGGGGCCTTGGCAAGGAACCCGCCGCCGTGGGGCTTGACCCCGGCGAGGGCCTCCCGTTTTTTTTCATCCTGCACCACCACAAACTGCCAGGGGTTGAGGCTCCGTGACGAGGGGCTCCTCAGGGCAGCTTCCATGATGAGTTCCTGGGTCTTTTTTTCCACGGGACGGGCCTCAAAGGCCCTCACGCTTCGCCGCTCGCGAATAATCTCCATAAACGATGCTTTCACAATCCCTCCTCCAGACAAAAACAGGCGATGGAAGGGGCTCGCCCTTCCATCGCCCGGATGTACGAAAATTCGGTAAAAAAACAGTCGTGTTTGCCTTTATGCTTGCGCTACTTCTTTTTCTTCATGGCCGCCATGAGAAGCTCGCCCATGGTACCCATGGCCGCGTCGGATTTGGCCTTGGGCTTTTCCACATAGCCTTTCCAGTTGGATGCTCCGTCGGCGGCTTCGGTGGAAACCAGGGTAATGCGGCGCTTCTCTTCGTCCACGGCCTCCACGAGGAGGGTGACCTCGGCACCGGGCTTGGCGGCGCTCAGGGCTGCGGCGTCCGCGGCTTCAGCCAGCTTGGACTTGGGCAGCAGGCCGGTGACCCCGGGCTCCAGTTTGACGAAGATGCCGTAGCTCTCTTTCTTCTCCACGGTGCCCTGGACCTTGGATCCCACGGGGTATTTCAGGGCCGCGCCCTGCCAGGGATCTCCGTGAGCGTCGCGCATGGAAAGGGAGAGGCGTTTTTTCTCCAGGTCGATGGCCTTGACCACCACCTGAACAGTCTCCCCCTGGGACACGGCGTCCTCGGGCTTTAAAATTCGTTTGGTGTAGCTCATCTCGCTGACGTGGACCAAGCCTTCGGTGCCGGGGGCCACTTCCACAAAGGCTCCAAAAGGCGCAAGGCGCACGACCTTGCCGCTGAACTGCTCACCCACGCGGATGGTCTCTCCGGCCAGTTCCCAGGGATCCTGGGACGCCTGCTTCACAGACAGGGCGATACGGGGAGCGTTTTTGCCCTCCACAGCATCGATCTTCAGGACCTTGACGGGGAGAGTGTCTCCCACGGTCACCGCCTCTTCACAGGACTGCACACGGCTCCAGGAGAGCTCGGAGATGTGGGCCATGCCCTCCACCCCGGCATGGAGTTCCATGAAAGCACCGTAGGGCATCAGTTTGATCACCTTGGCTTCCACGGTATCGCCCTCGGAAAGGCCTTTGAGGAATGCGGCACGAACCTCTTCGAGTTCTGCCTCCAGAAGCTTGCGCCTGGAGATGACGATGTTTTTGCCCTCCCCTTCGATGCGGGTCACGAGAAAGGGAAAGCTCTTGCCCACGAACTCCTCGCCGCTTTCAACAAAGGAGGTATCGATCTGGCTTACGGGACAGAAGGCCCGCTTGCCCATGAGGGAGACGGAAAAACCGCCTTTGATCTGTTCGTTGACCTTCCCTTCCACCGGTGTCTTTGCCGCAAAAGCATCAAAGAGCATCTCCATGGTTCCGGCCCCGGACATCTGCTTGGAGAGGACCACCTCACTTTCGTTGGCGCTGACCACATAAAGGGTCACCATGTCACCGACCCCGACGGTCAGTTCACCGTCTTCGTCGGTGAGTTCCATGCGGTCCACAACGCCATCGCTTTTTGTTCCGGTGTCTACGTAAACGCTGCTCTCTCCGATGGAGATCACCTTTGCGTCCACCTTGTCACCGCTTTTCAGCTCCTCACCCAATCCGTCGCCATACGCATCCAGCAACGCCTCAAAGCTCTCCTCTTCAGGAACGCCCATATCACCCTTGTCGTTCATCATACTCTCCGACATGCCCCCTGGCGGGGGGATCTGGTTCACCCGGTATCTGACTGTTGATTACCTGCGTTGTGCCGGCGCCTCACTCCGTTGCTGTTGAAGGGCTCTCCCCTGTTAACCCAGGGGATACGAGCCAAAAAGACGCAGCACACGACACCATTTCGGCATGGGCTGAGAAAATCCCCGCTCCTTGCATGGCCCCGCCCGTGTTTTCCGGGCGAAAAGGGGCATGCCACGGCCGAAATGCCGTCAACAGCTCATCTATAAACTGTATTCATCAAATACGCCACCCTTTTTCACTCGGTCCGAATGCAGAAACCCCGTGGTATTCAAGCCTATCCTCAGCAGGGATTCCTTGCCGGGGCACCAGCGCGGCCGGGTCGGCAAAGCAAACACCCGGATCACTCGCCCCGGAACACCCCCGACCCTCCAGGGTTATTTCGGGACCTCCACCACAAGGCGCATGCCCACTTCGCTGCAGCCGTGGGACGGATCCGAGGCTTCCCGCTTGGCACACCGGGCGTTGTAGGCATAGGTCGCCCAACCGCCACCTCGCACCACGCGGTTCGTGCCGGAAGGGCCCTTTCGGATTTTTCACAGCCTTTCGCGGGTAGCGACCGTACCAGTCCCCGCACCATTCCGCCACGTTGCCGTGCATGTCGTAAAGGCCCCAGGCGTTGGGCTCAAAGCTTCCCACGGGCATGGTGCCGCTGGAGGCGGCCCCGGCCGGGCATCCCCCCCAGCTGGCGTTGGCGTCCACATTGGCATCTGCCGACCCCAGACACTCTCCGGATGAAAACGCAGACGTCCCGCCGGCACGGGCGGCGTACTCCCACTCCGCCTCGGTGGGCAGCCGGTAGGCGTTTCTGGATCGGCCGTTGATCCACTTCAGGTACGCCTCGATATCGGCACAGGTGAGCCCTGTTACCGGGTGATCGTCCCCCTGGGGGAACCCGGGATTCTTCCAGGAATACTCCCGGCTCTGGGTCCAGATGTAGTCTTCCAGAACAAAGGCACCGCCGGCCGTCTCGGCCTCGCTTTTGTACCCGGAGTCATCCACAAAGGCCTGCCACTGGGCCAGGGTGACTTCCTTGTCCTGCATAAAAAAACCGTGGGTAAGGGTTACGGCGTGGGCGCTCTCGTCTGCCTTGCGCCTTGCCTCGGTGTCTGGACTCCCCATGGTAAAGGAGCCCGGCTCAATGTAAACAAAGCGCCCCCACTCCCCTTTGAACTCGTCACGGGGCGTCAGAAACACCTCCACCCAGGCGTCCTTGCCTGATGAAACCACGGCCTTGGCCTTGCCGGTCTTGAACAGGGGCGCGCTCACCTTGACGGTGTGGGTTCCGGCGCTGATGGCGGCACCACTCTTGAAAGAGGCTCCATCTACCTGGACCGAGGCGCCCTTGGGCCTCACCTTAATAAAGAGCCGCCCCTTTTTTGGGGGTTCCTTGGTCAGGGTGGCGATCAGACTGCGCTCCTTGCCCCGCTGAATGTCCACGGTGCCGTTCCAGGCCAGGTAGCCCTCTTTGCTCAGGCTCACCTCATGGGTTCCGGGCTTCAGGGTAATATCACCCACCGGAGTCGTGCCCTGCTTTTTCCCGTCGATATAAAGCTCGGCCCCGTTGATGTTGGCCGACACCTTGAGCCGCCCTTCCGGGGGGGTGCGCTTCGGCTTGGGAGGAACCAGCTTGACCACGGCCACAGGCGCCGGTTTGGGCTTGACGACACGCGGTGCCTTCACCACCACAGGGGCAGGGGCCGCCGGTGCGGCAAGCAAAAAGACAAATTCTCCGCCCTGGTCGCCGGTGTTGCGAATGGACCGGCAACGGGGTGGCAGGACCCCGGAGGCGCGCAGCTCTTTTTTCATGCCGCTGAACATCTCCATGGTGGTCAGGCACGGCCCTTTGGACGAAAGGGCCGTGGCCACGCCGCGTGCAAAGATGCTGATCCCCCCTTCATCGGCCACGGGCAGGGTGTTGCCTGATATCATGGCCCAGCGGCTGCGCTTGTTAAAGAGGCCCACGTAGTACTCGCCGTCCCGGCGGGATGCCAGCCGGTGGGTAGCCCCGAACATGGTGTCCCCCAGGGCCGCGTCCGACAGGATCAGGACATCGCGGGCCTTCATGGTGTTCACCGCGTCCTGGATCTCATGGTCCGCGATCCAGGTGGCGGCATCGTCGGACCGGGCATCGCTTGGTAGCCACCACGCCTTTCGTGAAGCCTTGTCCGTATGGGAGGAGCCGGAGAAATAGATCAACACGCTGTCGTTGATCCCCATGCCCCGGGCCAGCCCGCGAAACTCGCGCATCACCGAGGCCCGACCGGCCTCTTCATTGATCAGCAGCTTCACGTCGAAGCCTGCCCGGCCCTTAAGGGCTTCAGCCACATGGCGAGCCCCGGTCACCGCGGCAGGCGAACCCTCAATGACCGAATCAGCGTAGGTGTCGATACCGATCACCAGGGCTCTGTAACTCCCCACCGCCCCCTGCCGCCGCTCCAGCTCATCAAAGGTTTTCACGTCCGCCAGGGCAGTTGCCGCCCACACTGCCGTCAAAAAAATTACAATAACGGATCTGATTGCTCTCGCCATGGTCTCTCTCCACCTTACTCGCTGGTCTTTTCACTTGTGAAATGAGGATTTGTCCCACCTTTGGTCCGTCCTCGCTGGCCGTTGATGCTGGTGTATTCACCCTTGGCTGTGTTTTTCGTCCCCCCCAGAATGGAGGCATACGTTCCCCGGGCTTTGTTTCCTTTGCCACCGGCAACAATGGAAAAATCACCGCTGGCCTTGTTTCCCTCCCCCCCGAGAACAGCACTGCAGTTGCCGCTTACGGCGTTGCCGCGACCGGAAACCACGCTGCCGAAGCCCTCGAAGCGGTTGGCTGCCCCCACCACCAGGTTATGGGACCCGGAGCCGGTGGCCCCGTAGCCGATCACCACGTTCCCCTTTCCGTTGACCTTGTCGGCCTTGCCCGTGCCGTTGGTCACGTAAAGGTTAACCCCGTTAAAATAAATGTTGCCGCCTTTGCGGGTGATGTTGGCAAGGAGGCCTTCAAGGGCCCTTACCCTGGCCTCCAGCTCCGCCACCCGCAGCTGGAGCTCCGGGGACCCGGCACCGGCCTTCACCACAGGGACCGCCTTGGGGATGTCCTCCTTCCTGGCGTACCCGGCAAGGAGCTGCATCAGCTCACTGTCCCGGGTAATGGAGTCGTCGATGAACGACTCCCCCACCTTTCCCCGGCAGATGCTGTCTCCGGACAGGACGGCCACGGGCTCAGGGGTATCGGGCTTGGGAACCGGAGCTGCCGCCACCACCGTCACATCCGCCCCGATTTTACGAAAACGGGTCGCAAGTTCGGCATCGGCCATGGACTCGTAAGAGGCAATCACCCCGGGCTCGGCCAGGATCAAAAGATGCTGCATCTGGTGGTCCAGCCCCCCGTCGGCTTTCTTCTGGAACAAAAGAACATAGATGGCCGGTTCGGCCTTGGCCCGGGCGCTGCCTGCTTTTTTCACACGGGCGGAAAAAGCTGCCGACATGTAGCGGTCCCCCAGAACCCTGACGTCCAGGGGCTTTTCCAGGGTCACATCCCGCTTGTAGCGATGGCGCTGGGTTTTGCCCACGCTGCGGAGGGCGTTGGTCATGAGTTCGGGCTGCGCCTTGCCGCCAAAAGCCTGGGCAAATCGCGAGGCCGTCTCCACATCCTCAATTTTCTTGGCCGCCGCAGGCCACGGCATCATGAAAAACACGGCAAGAACACATGCGATCCATTGAAATCTTCGTCTGGTCATTACACCCCCCGAAAAGGTCATTGGCAGTTACGTCGAAAAAAGACAGAGGAGATGCGGCCCGGTGTGCACCGCCTGTATGCATCTCTGTTTTTTTCCGAGTCCTTTCATTTGTCACGAATCGTATCCATGAAGGCGGCCGAAAAGGAGAACATCGCAAAAGAGAAGCGGCCGTTGTGTGTGTTGTGAGGCAGGGTTGTTCATCGCGGAAGGCCCTTCCCGAAATAACCGGGAGCCGGGCGTCCCACAGAGCGATCATGCCGGCATCGCCATAACCATGGCCGATGCCGGCATATCGATCAGAGCGTCGTGAGGCCCAAAGGCATCAGAAGCTGAAAGAGACTTTCGCCGTGTAGAGCTCCCAGTCTTTTTTGTAGCTGGGGCCTTCGATCTGGCCGCCAGGAAAACCGGGTGACGGGTAAAAGTCCGTGTTGCCGTCGGAGTTCAGCATGATGGCGCCCCCGCGCATCTTGTGGCCCTCAAGCTTGAAGATCCAGTTCTCGGTGATGTCAAAGCGAAGAGAAAGCGCCAGATCCTTGAGGTAGGCGCGGTGCTCCTGGCCGGGGGGATAACCACCCATTGTACCCTGGGGAGTTGCGCTTACCCACTGTTCAACGGCTTTTTCACCATCCTTGTCATCCCGATTGGCATAGTACTCAGAGTAATAGGTGCCCACCTCAAACCAGTCGGTGAACCGGTAGGTGATCATGCCGTAATAGCCTTCGCTGTCAAAGTCCTTGCCGTCGGGGACATAGATGGGGTCCTCGAACTCATAGTTGATACGGTTGTACTCGGTGGAGAAGACAAAGTCCCCTACAGCGTACTGCAGGGAGGTGGTCCAACCGGTTTGGGTCACTTCAATATTCGATTCACCACGACCGGTTATGGCTGTATTACTTGTAATATCTGCATTGAAGTTCATCTCCCAACCGCTCACGCCAAAGGAGAGCCCTTCCAGGGGAGTCTCCCAGAGGACGCTGCCCACGTAGGTGCGGTCCACCTGGTTGTTGGAGACGTCCACGCCCATGTATATGGGAAACTGGTCCTCCAAGAGCCTGATCTCAGGACCGTCGTCGTCAAATTCGTTGACACCGCCCATGATGTGATACTCAAAGCTGCCCACCTTGCCGGCCGGGGCATACCCGTAGTACTCAAAGCCGTTGAGGGCGTTGATGGAGTCTCGCCACCCCTCGTTGTACACACTCTGGGGAAGCAGCACCGAGGTACGCAGCATGTCCACGTCCCGGCTGGTGTTGTAAAGACCATGGGTCATCTTGAGCTTACCGGCCCTGAAGTTGGCCCACTCAGTGAAGGAGTAATCGGCATAGGCCCAATCGATGGTTACCTCGTTATCCCCCAGAAACCCGAAATCTCGGGAGAAGAACTGGATACCCAGACGCAGCCGGTCGCTGACGTCCGAGGTGAAGTTGATGCCGCGCTCGTTGAAATGATAGGTGCCGCCATTATCGGTATCCCCGAAGAATTTGTTGTCCGAGGAGAGAAGGTACCCCTGGGTAATGAAACCGTGAATACTCACCTGCCCCTCAGAGCCCAGCTCCAGGGCACCGGCAGACTGCGCCGATAGAAACACCAAAATCACGGTAAACAAAATGGCCGTTCTTTTCATCATTGTTGTTAGCCTCCGCATCGATAAAGGTATGTGAAATATAATCGTAAACACGTTTAGATGGTCATTTCGCTCAAGATCTTCACCTGGTCCGTGGCAGCACCGGAAGTGACAAAGCCGATGGCCCCTTTTGTCTTCTCAACATACTCCACGAGGTCCCGCTCTTTATCAAAACTCTTGGGTGCCTGGCCTCCTCCGGTAAACACCTTCTTTTTCCAATACCGCGTAAAAGTGCTGTGATTTTTCTTGAGGTATTTGTTCAAAAACGCGTCCTGGGTGTCACCTTTCCCAAGGATAACAAACTGAACACGCATGCCGTTTTCCCATACCTTCTTCTTCCCGAGGTAGATATCCCGAATTTCCCGCTGTTCAAGAGAAGCGACGGGAACGCTTCGATTGCCGATGACTCTCAACTGCTCTGCAGATACACTGCCCGCGACCAGGCAGAGAATCGAAGCAACCAACATGCCCCTTAGAACCATTCTCATCATTCCTTGCACTCCTTCCTTCCTTTCGTGGTGAAAATCATCACTCAGCACTACCAAACAAATTGTGCACATACAGAATACCAACCGTATGGAATTAACATTGTTATCCTTTGTGCACTACTAATTTCCTCCCAAGGTGTCAATACCGTTCGTGTTACAGACTACTCACAACCGCATCACGCGCAGCGCTTCGAAGGCTTGCCAGCTCTGCGGATGAGGCGGCGGAAGCCCCTCTGGAGACAATATCGATAACGGCCTGCCCTTTTTTGGGAATAAAGAGGCGGACGGTCCGATCCGTTACGGCCCAGACCCTCTGGGCCCCCTCTTTCCCTGTCTCCCGGCGGGCCACGCCGTATTTCAGGGAGACAAGTCCTTCGAGCTTATCAAGGGAATCCGATATCTTAACAGGAAGAACATAGCGAACGCCCACGAGGCGATCCCCGGCCAGCCGATACACCAGGTACGCGGGCCGCCTGAACAGGGAGACGCTGTAAAGCAGTTCGTGCCGCCCCATGCGTTTCGGGGCGATTTTTTCAGAGGCCATCACCTCGAACCGGTTCATGCCCCAGCGAACGCTGCGGAAGTCAAAGCTCTCCGCAACCGCGCTTCGCGAGGCCAGCAACAGGCCCAGGGCACAAACCAATCCGTTAATGAGATGACAAGGTTTCATCTGTCCCCCTGCCTGTAAGGGCATTGCGGATGGATGCGGAAAGCTCCCTGATTTCAAGGGGCTTCATGAGTAGAAAATCGATCCCCGCGTCCGACACTTCCCCTGCCGAAAAGCTGTCGCTGTACCCGGTGCAGATAATCACCGGCACCTCCGGTCGCAGGGCTTTGACCTTGCGTGCCAGGGCGACCCCCGTCATCTTGGGCATGGTCAGGTCCGTCACCACCAGGTCAAAGGCTTCAGGGGATTCGGAAAAAAGGTCGAGGGCCTCCCGGCTGTCCGTAACGGCCGTTACCGTGTAGCCCAGACGCTCCAGCATGGCCCCGACCATCTCGGCCAGGTCCGGCTCGTCGTCCACAAAAAGGATGTTCTCCTGGCCGCGGGCAAGCCCCGCCGCAACCTTGGGTTCTTCACCGGCACGTCCTTCGGAGACCGGAAAGTAGAGGTGGAATACACTGCCCTCTCCCTCCTCGCTCTCCACGCGAATCGCCCCGCCGTGGACCTTGAGGATGCCGTGGACAACCGAGAGTCCCATGCCGGTCCCCTGCCCCTTACCTTTGGTGGTAAAATAGGGATCGAAGATGCGTTTTTTCACCTCAAGATTCATACCGCATCCCGTATCCCCCACGGAGAGCTTCATGTACGCACCGGGCTCCAGTTCGATGAACTCATGCACGTCCACCTCATTTAAGGTGACCACGTCCAACAGAATCGACAGGGTCCCTCCGTCGGCCATGGCGTGGGCCGCGTTGGTGCACAGGTTCATGAGGATCTGGTGAATCTGGGTGGAGTCTGCGTCAATGGGGTAGACCTTGGAGGTCATGGACTGCTTGATCTCGATGGTGCTGGGAAGGCTTGCCCTGAGGAGCTCTAAGGATTCCCCGATAATCTGCTGCATAAAGACAGGCTTCTTCTCATGGACGGTCTGCCTGCTGAAGGAGAGAATATGGCCCACCAGGTTTCTGGCGCGCTGGGAGGCTTTGTAGATCTGGTCGATGCTCTTTCGCGCCGGGTTGGACTCGTCCACATCGAAACGGGCAAGCTCAATGTACCCCAGGATGGCGGCCAGCACGTTGTTGAAGTCGTGGGCGATGCCCCCGGCAAGGGTCCCCAGAGCTTCCATTTTCTGGGCCTGCCTGAGCTGCTCTTCCATGGACTTACGGGCCGAGGTGTCCCTGACCAGGGTCAGCTTTCGGAAGGGTTCCCCCTGGCTGTTGCGCAACAGCCAGCTCCGAACCTGGGTAGGCACCCGGCTCCCCCCTTTTTTAATGTACTCCTTTTCGTACTCCCCGGATTCGCCCTTGGCAAGGAGAGCCGGTGCCACGATGCGTGACTCCAGCAGTCGCCACTTTTCCGGTGTTATCTGTTGCTCGAAGCGATCGCATACCTCCTCAAGGGGGTATCCGACCATGTCGAGAAACGCAGGGTTGGCATCTTCGATGCGCCCGTTCAAGTCCGTAAACAAAATGCCGTCGCGGCTTGTCTTGAACAACTCTTCATATCGTACACGATCATCGGACGAACCCCTTTCAGGCACCTGTTCTTCAACATGGATGCCTTCTGATTCGAGGAGCCGCCGGGCACGGGCCAGGCTCTGTTCATCGCCATGTACTACAAGAACCGTTCGGTCAGAGTCCCGGTTCAATGCCACCCCCTTTTCTCTTTTTCTGGAAGAGGTTATCACGCAGTGCACACATACATATGTCTACTCATATCGGCACGCGAGCAGTTTATCTTTATGCCAAAACGGTGGGTTCCGGGAAAAAAGGAGCTGCCTTTCCCCGTGCATATTGCATCTTGCGACGGCGGCTCTCTCCCCTGCTCTGCATGGGATTCGGCTCAGCCGTGTCACCGCCGGATCATTTGATTATCACGACACGTTCAACGAGGGTTTCTAACACACCTGTCCCGGCAGCACCACCCCTGCCCGCCTCTTTTACCACCCCATGCGGCCCTTACCCGAACAGTCCATAAAAAAGCGCCGCCGGCAACACAAGACACGGGTCATTCCTGGTAATTGTCGAGATAAAGCCAGACATCCCAAACGGCCCCCACCTTTTTTGCGTTATCAGGATTTTGAGGCAGGTCACACCTCCTGCAGCCCTGACGCCTTAAAGATGAGGGGCACGCGACCCGGCAAATATCCGGGCTACCCCCGTCAAAGAGTGAAGGGCTCCCCTTCAAGCCTGTTTTTACAGCAGATCGCCTTCTTGAGAAACAGAACCAGGGGCGCCAGGGCCGCCCCGCCCCCTTGCAATTCACCAGCCCGTGTTTATATTGGTGTGACCATGAGCCATTATAATGAAAACATACCCGACCCCAAGGAACTCGAAAAGGAGATCGGTAATTTCCTCAATCAAAAGTTTGGCGGAAACGTAAAGATCGTCTCTCCCTTCTCGAAACCCGAGCGGGACAAAACCGAAGGCAAGAGCGTCAGAGCGGAGAAGAAGGGTTTTCAACTCGACTTCGACATGAAGCCTGAAGACCTGGTGGCCTATCTGGACCAGTTCATCATCCGTCAGGAGAGGGCCAAAGCCGTTCTGGCAACAAAAATCTGTACCCATTTCAATCGAATCCGCCATTTAGGGGACGAGGGGCGAAAGACCTCCGGAATTGTGGGGGGCATCAAAAACAACGTCCTGATGATCGGCCCCACCGGCGTGGGCAAGACCTACATGATCAAGCTCATCGCCGACAAGATCGGGGTCCCCTTTGTCAAGGGGGACGCCACTAAGTTCACCGAGGCGGGCTACGTGGGCGGTAACGTCGAGGACCTGATCCGGGACCTCGTGCGTGAAGCCGACGATGATATTGAGCGGGCCGAATGCGGCATCGTCTATATCGACGAAGTGGACAAAATCGCCTCCTCCCCCAACCTCGTCGGAGCCGACATCTCCCGCACCGGTGTCCAGAGGGCTCTCCTCAAGCCCATGGAAGAGACCGACGTGGAGCTCAAGGTCCCCCATGACCCCGTCTCCATGCTCAAGGAGATGGAGCGCTACCAGAAGACCGGCAACCTGGAAAAGCAGGTGATCAACACCGGCAACATCCTCTTTATCATGAGCGGCGCCTTCAACGGCCTGTCCGAGATCATCGAAAAGCGCAACCGGAAAAAAAGCATCGGGTTCGGCGCCACCCTCCACGACAACGCGGACACCGACGCCATCTTCCGCGAGCTTCGCACCGAAGACCTGGTGGAGTTCGGCTTCGAGTCCGAGTTTGTGGGGCGCCTGCCCGTACGCACCACCCTGGAGTCCCTCTCCGAGGACGATCTCTTTGAGATCCTCAAAAATCCCAACAACCCGGTGATCCTGAGCAAAAAACTCGATTTTTCCTCCTACGGCATCAGCATCCGGTTCGACGATGAGATCCTCCGGGAGATCGCGCGGCGTGCCCACCTTGAAAACACCGGGGCCCGAGGCCTCGTGAGCGCTGTGGAGGATGTGCTCCTCCCCTTTGAGACCCGCCTGCCCTCCACGGGCCTGAAAGAGTTCCCCGCCACGGTCGAAGCCGCATTGGAGCCCGAGGAGACCCTGCGATCCCTGTCGGACCCTGCCATGGCCGACGAGTGGAGTGCACGCTTCCGGCATCTGGAGGCACTGGAAACAGAATCCCTGTCCGGGTACATCACCAACCACTGGGATCAACTCACCGTGGGCCACCTGCTGCCCATGACGCCCTGGCGAACAGACCTGGCGTCAACGCTCTGTATCGCAAGCGGAATCTCCACGGGACGCGCCATTGAGAAAATTCATTCACATTATGAAGAGGTTAAAAAACTTGAGGTGAATTTTTTCTCGAAATTTGGTATGCATGTCCTGTTTGATGAAGAGGCGGTGGATTTCCTCATGGACCAGATCCTGACATCCGGAGCCACCTTCGACGAGTTGTTTGCTAAAATCAGTGGAGATTTTGAGCTCGGCCTCTCCCTGATCCGGGAAAAAACCGGCAAGACTCACTTCTTCATCACACGGGAGGCCCTGTTGTCGCCGGAAACCTTCCTGGACGACCTCATCAAAGAGGAGCTCGTGGGAAAAACCGACGCCATCCGCCTTCCCGACAACACTAAGACATAACGAGTCCCTGTCGGCAGCCCTCGTTTCGCCCTGGGATTCGACACCATTCAAACGAGATACCAACAAAGGCCCCGTTTTGAGGGCCTTTGCTGTCACAACCGGAGAGTATACGTAGATGATCGGAATATCCAAACTCTACTGCGGAACCGTGGAACCCTCAGACGCCCTGCGCTACGGACGCCATTCCGGGAGCCTTCCTTCCCACCTGCTTCAGTTTTCCAAAGACAAAAAGCCTGTGGTGGTCTGGAACTGCACCCGGGCATGCAACCTCAAATGCATCCACTGTTACGCCAAGGCCAAGGCGACCGGCGAAGACAACGAAATGACCACCGAAGAGGGCAAGGCCCTCATCGACGACCTGGCGGCCTTCGGTGCCCCGGTGATCCTTTTCTCCGGCGGTGAGCCCCTCATGCGAAAGGACATGCCGGAGCTTGCCGAGTACGCCGTTTCCAAGGGGATGCGCGCCGTCATCTCCACCAACGGCACCCTCATCACCAAAGAGGTGGCCCAGAACCTCAAGCGCATCGGCCTCTCCTACGTGGGCATCAGCATGGACGGCATGGAAGAGACCCATGATCACTTCCGCGGAGAAAAGGGCGCCTTCCAGGCCAGCCTTGAGGGCATACGAAACTGCCAGGAGGCGGGCATCAAGGTGGGCCTGCGCTTCACCATGAACCGCATGAACGTCCGGGACATCCCCGAGGTTTTCAAGCTCCTCGAAGAGATGGACATCCCCCGTATCTGCTTCTACCACCTGGTGTACGCCGGACGTGGTGTCAAGATCGGCGACGAGGTGCTCTCCCACGAAGAGACCCGAAAGGCCGTGGACCTCATCGCCACCGAAGCCAAGCGCCTCCACGATGCTGGCAAGCCCAAGGAAGTCCTCACCGTGGACAACCACGCCGACGGTCCCCACATCTACCTGCGCATGCTGGAAGAGGACCCCGAGCGCGCCAAGGAAGTGCTTGAACTCCTCCAGATGAACGAAGGCAACAGCTCCGGCCACGGCATCGGCTGCGTCAGCTGGGACGGCTCTGTTTACGCCGACCAGTTCTGGCGTCACCACAGCTTCGGCAACGTGCGCCAGCGCCCCTTCTCCGAAATCTGGACCAACCCCGAGGACGACCTTCTCCTGAAACTCAAGGAGAAGAAAAAGCACGTCACCGGCAGGTGCGCCAAGTGTAAGTGGCTCGATATCTGTGCCGGCAACTTCCGCGTCCGCGCCGAAGCCGCCACCGGCGATGTCTGGGCCCCGGATCCCGAATGCTACTTAACCGATGAAGAGATCGGCTTGACCGAATAACCATACCGGGCCCGGGCAGAGGCTGCCGTCTCTGACCCGCAAGCCCCATGCCGAAGGCGACGGCAAGCAAACGGCGGCCACTTCCGGTGAGCCGCCGTCACCTTGAGAGCCGGAGTACCGGCCCTCGCCTTCGCCGTAAGGAGTACCCGATGCTGTTCCCCCAATACCGAGGACGACGCCTGAGAGCGTCATCCAGCCTGCGCCGCATGATCCGCGAAACCTCCCTCTCCGTCGACGACCTGATCCTGCCCCTCTTCGCCATCGGCGGAAAAGGCGTGAAAAACCCCATCGACTCCATGCCCGGACATTACCAGTTCTCCGTGGACAACCTCGTCAAGGTGGCCAAAGAGGCCTGTGACCTTGGGATCCCCGCAGTGATGATCTTCGGCATCCCCGACAAGAAAGACCCCCTGGGAACCTCAGCCTACGCCAAAAACGGCATTGTCCAGAAGGCGGTGCGCGAGGTGAAGAACAAGGTCCCCGAGCTCACCGTCATCACCGATGTCTGCCTCTGCCAGTACACGGACCACGGCCACTGCGGCGTGGTGGAAAAGGGAAAGATCGACAACGACATGAGCCTCGATCTCCTTGCCCGTATCGCCGTCTCCCATGCCAAGGCCGGTGCCGACATGGTGGCCCCCTCGGACATGATGGACGGCCGCGTGGGTGAAATCCGGGACGCCCTGGACCAGGAAGACATGGGCGAGATTCCCATCATGAGCTACGCCGTGAAGTACTGTTCCGCCTACTACGGTCCCTTCCGGGCCGCCGCCCACTCCGCCCCCACCTTCGGTGACCGGCGCACCTACCAGATGGACCCGGCCAACGTTCTGGAAGGCATCCGGGAGGCCACCATGGACGTGCAGGAAGGCGCGGACATCATCATGGTAAAACCGGCCCTCTCCTACCTGGACGTCATCTCCAAGGTCCGGGACGAGGTGGACCTGCCCATGGCCGCCTACAACGTCAGCGGCGAATACGCCATGATCAAGGCCGCGGACCAGCTCGGCTGGATCGACGGCACCAAGGTGATGATGGAAACCCTGACCTCCATTAAACGGGCAGGAGCGGACATCATCCTCACCTACCACGCCCTGGAAGCTGCCCGGGAGCTTGGCGGGAAATAGAGGCCTGAAAAAGCGCCTCCGGCGGCCCTGCCGGGGGCCAAACTTTTGAAAAGTTTGACAAACAGGACTTAAGCACGCGCGATGCCGGCTGTTTACCTATGCCGTTACACTGCGCGCATCAGACTTGCTTACTTCGGTGTTGCAACCGGAATGTTTTTGCGGAGCTTTTTTCAAAAAGCGACCCGCCGGAGGCACGATACAACATGGACACGACCAAGATGCATGAGCATATGAAGCACGGAGCCCCCCACGGTCACGGCGGCGGGCACGGAAAAAAAGAGGCGGAGTTGAGGCTGGTGGCCTGGGAGACGACCCGGCGCTGCAACCTCACCTGCGTGCACTGTCGCGCCGCAGCCGAAAACGGCCCCTACCCCGGGGAGCTGGATACCGAAGCCGCCTTCAGACTCCTGGACCAGATTGCCGAGGTGAGCAAGCCCATCATCATCCTGACCGGCGGCGAGCCCCTCATGCGCGAGGATATCTTTGAAATCGCCGCTTACGGCAACAAGCTCGGCATGCGCATGACCATGGCCCCCAACGGCACCCTGGTCACCGCTGAGAACGCAAAAAAGATGGTGGAGTCGGGCATTGTGCGCATCAGCCTGAGCCTGGACGGCGCCACCAAGGAGTTCCACGACGGGTTCCGCGGCGTGGACGGCGCCTACGACAGCGTCATGCAGGCAGTGGAATACGCCAAGGCAGCGGGCCTGGAGTTCCAGATCAACACCACCATCACCAAGGACAACCTCTCCCAGATCCCGGACATCCTGGCCAAGGCCGAGGAGATCGGGGCCGTGGCCCACCACATCTTCCTTCTGGTGCCCACTGGCAGGGGAAAATACATCGCCGACAGCGAGATCAACGCCAAGGAATACGAGGAGACCCTCAACTGGTTCTACGACCAGCGGAACAAGACCTCCCTCCAGCTCAAGGCCACCTGCGCCCCTCACTACTACCGGATCCTTCGCCAGCGGGCCAAAGAGGACGGAGAAAAGGTCACCTTCGAGACCCACGGCCTGGATGCAGTGACACGCGGCTGCCTGGGTGGTATCGGGTTCTGCTTTGTCTCCCACACAGGTACGGTGCAGCCCTGCGGGTTCCTCCATACAGACTGCGGCAACGTCAAGGAGCAATCCTTTGCCGAGATCTGGAATAACTCCAAGGTCTTCAAAGAGCTCCGGGACTACGACCTCCTGGAAGGCAAATGCGGCCCCTGCGAATACAAGCGGGTCTGCGGCGGGTGCCGGGCCAGGGCCTTCGAGGCCACGGGCAGCTACCTCACCGAAGAGCCCCTCTGCAGCTACAAGCCGCCGCGCATGGAGAAATAGCGCCCCACGCAAAGGTCCTTTCCGGTTTCATGTGCCGCCAGGTACATCCCCAAAATAATAAACCCTGCACGCTTAGCGTGCGGGGTTTTTTGTTTATGAAACACCCCACGGTGGTCTCTCGAAAGAGCTGAACCACGACCCCGGCTGAATAATCCGAGCACCTCGAAATACGACGGACCGTAGAGTGCACTCCGTGCACAAAAAACCACCGCCCAATCCCCCATACCCTCGGCAACGCCAACGCCCTTGGTATCCGAACATGGTGCACAGAGTACACCCTACAAGCAAGAGGCATCTCGAAAGGAGTCAACCGTTCAAGACGTGATGGCACCAACCTGTGAAGCTTTTTACATAAAAAGTTAGCCTTGCCGTAATTTTTTACAAATGGCACGAATTTCTTCTTGACAGATATTCTTACCCTCTGTAGGCTCCCTTCCAAAAAGTTTGAACACTCTAACTCGCAATCACATAGAAGCCTTCAGGGAAACCCGCCATGACACCACTTGTCCAATCATCCCCGTTCGGGACCGCACTGCCCGACATCGACAGCTACCACGCCAACGAAACCGGCAATCCCCTTACCGATGCCTTTTCAACGAGCACCACCGTCCACCCCGGAGGCAAGGCAACACCCGTGGCAGAGGAAGAGATTGCCGCCACCTATGCGTCACTGACACAAAAATCCCGACACGGCAAAACCGCGGCCTACATCCATGTGCCGTTCTGTGAAAGCCACTGCCTCTACTGCGGATTCTACCGAAAACGCTACGACGAAGGCCAGAGCAGGGCCTACGCAGACGCCCTCATCGCCGAGCTCCGGGCTCGGGCAGAGAGCCCCCTTCAGGCAAGCGCCCCCATCCATGCCGTCTACATCGGCGGGGGCACGCCCACCTCCCTGGAAGCCCCGGACCTCAAGCGCATCCTTGATGCCATTCGGGAAAACCTTCCCCTTGCAAACGACTGTGAACTCACCGTTGAAGGACGCATCTGGAACTTCGGGCCGGAAAAAATGGAGGCTTGCCTGGAGGGTGGTGCCAACCGCTTCTCCATCGGGGTCCAGACCTTTGACACGGAGCTTCGGCAATCCATGCACCGCCTGGCAGACCGGGACACGGCCCTCACCGCCCTTGCACGGCTGAGGGACTACGACCAGGCCGCCGTCATCATCGACCTGATCTACGGGTTTCCCAACCAGACCATGGAGCTGTGGGAAGAGGACATCCGCATCTTCCAGGGCCTCGGGCTCGACGGCGTGGACCTTTATCAGCTCAAGGTTTTTCCCGGCACCCCCTTGAGCAAGGCCATCGACAAAGGGCGCTTCCCCCCGGGGGCGGATCTGGCCACCCGGGCGCGCATGTACGCACGGGGTACGGAGCTCATGGCCGACGCCCAGTACACTCGGCTATCCGTCAACCACTGGGGCCGCACCCCACGGGAGCGGAACATCTACAACCACATGATGAAAAGCCCCTCCTGCTGCCTGCCCTTCGGGCCCGGTGCCGGAGGCAGCGCCCACGGCCATTTCTTCTTCCTGGAAACGGATTACGACGTATGGCGCAAGGCAGTGCTCGACGACGGACGAAAGCCCCTTGTCACGATGCAGCGCCAGACCGCCCACGCCGAACTGGAAAAAACCATTACCAGCGAGCTGGAACTCTGCAGGATCAACCTTGGAGACCTCGGAAAACGGTTCGGGCTCCCCCTGGCTGAGACCCTGGGCACCCTTTACGAGCAGTGGGAACGTGCCGGGCTCCTCACCCACCGAAACGGATGGTGTCGCCTGACGACCGCCGGGCAGTTCTGGCAGGTCACCATGGCGCAGCTAACCATCAACTACCTGTACGACACTATTTTTACGGAGGAATCATGATGCGATTGTTTTCAGTCTTGCGCTCTCCCCTGATAACCGGTGCCTTGAGCGCATCTCTTATCCTGGGAACAGCGGTCTCCACCTTTGCCGAGCCTGTGGAGACCACCTCGGAGATGAAGGTCACGGCCACCCGAACCGAACGAGAATTAAGCGAAATCCCCTCATCCCTGAGCGTGGTCACGGAAGAAGAGATCATCCGCCACGGCTACACCTCCGTCGCGGACATCCTCCAGGATGTCCCTGGGGTTGAGATCTACGACCAGAGCCTGTCCGGGGCCAAGCGCATCAATATCCGTGGCGAATCCGGGTCGCGGGTGCTCATCATGGTTGACGGCCAGAAAATCACCGAACAGAAATCCATGGACGGAGCGCCCCTTCTCATCGACCCCAACCAGATTGAGCGCATTGAGGTGATGAAGGGGCCGGCCTCGGTTCTTTACGGTTCCGAGGCCATCGGCGGGGCGGTGAACATCATCACCAAAAAAGGGGGCACCAGGCCCATCCAGGCGTCAGCCAACGTCACCTACAACTCCTCCACGGAAGGTTTTGAAGAGAGCCTGGCCCTGTACGGACGCAAGGACAGCTTTAGTTATCGTATCAACGGCACCCGCTCCGACCAGGGTGACCGGGAAACACCCAGCGGCACCACTGAAGACTCCGGGTCCGAAGCCACGGCAGGCAGTGTGTTCCTGGGTTACGAAACAGGCAAGCTTGCCATGGGGGTTAAGGTGGAAGACTACACCAGTGAAATCGAGTCCCCGCCCACGGTATCAGACGGAAACCCCTTTGACCTGCACCTGCCCGAATGGACCAGGCAAAAAGCATCTGTGACCTTTGACATCAAGGACCTTTCAACCGCCGTCCCCAAGATCCACATGGATGCCTATGCCCAGAAAACGGAAAAAGAGTTCGAGCAGCGCATGGTCATCAACATGGGCCCCATGGGCACCTACAAACAGGCCCTGGACACCTATAACGACCAGAAGACCTACGGGGCCACCGCCCAGGTCGACATCGTGCCGTCGCCCAACCACTACCTCATCGCAGGGTATGCTTACACCCACGACACCCTGGACGCCGAGAGCACCCTGGACTTTGATGACCTGGGCGGACGCATCCTTCCTCCGCCTCCCATGGGTCCTGCCGGGCCTTCCACGGACCCCGCTACCACCACCAACGATGCCAACATGACAACCCATGCCCTCTTCCTCCAGGATGAATGGATCCTGCCAAAGGATCTTCTCCTCACCTTCGGCGGTCGCCAGACCTGGGTGGAGTCGGAGTTGGAAGAGAGCAACGCCCCCGGTGCCAAGATCGGAAGCACCAGGGACAGCCACCCGGTCTTCAGCGGTGGCCTGACCTGGAACGGTATCAAAGGCCTGACCCTGCGGGGCAACATCTCCCAGGGGTACAGGTTCCCCGGCCTTGACAAGCTCTTCATGGGCACAAACCACGGCGGCCGAACCACCCTGGCCAACCCCGACCTCTCCCCGGAGACCTCAACCAACTACGAAATCGGGGCTCGGTTAGACACCAATACCTGGGGCATGGACCTCGCGGTCTTTTACAACCTCGCCGACGACTACATTCACTCAACACCCGTCAGCGGCAACATCTACACATACGACAACGTGGACAAAGCAAAAACCCACGGCGTCGAAGCCACCATCGACTACACCATCCTGCCCCTTCACCTTACGCCTTATGCCTCGGGTGCCTGGATGAAACGAAAATTTGAGACCGAGGAACTCTCCACCTGGAAAACCGACACCCCCGAGCTTTCCGGACGCTTCGGCCTGCGCTACGAGACAAACCTTGCCACCCGCCCCGCCACCGTCTGGGCCGATCTCTGGATGCGCGCGGCAACGGAGTCCGAGCTGGAACAAACAGACGACGACAACCCCGGAAAAACGGAAATTAAAACCAAAGGCTCCTGGCAGACCCTCAACATCGCCTTTGGCAGCGAATTCGGAAAAGACCGGCAGTACCATGTCTCCCTGAACCTCAACAACCTGTTGGACGAGTCGTACCAGACGGCCCGCAACAGCCTTGAAGAGGCCGGGTTCCACGCCGTGGCCCGGGTGGGCGTCTCCTTCTGATAACCTTCAAACACCACCTCCCGGCTCTGTCAAAAAACCGGGAGGCTTTAAGGACACCCATGGAAAAAACACCCTACTGGGAGATGCGGGACCTCGTGACCATCGGTATCTTTGCCGCCGTCACCAAGGTGACGAGCCTGCTGGTGGCCCTTGTGGGTGGAGGGATGAACCCCATCACCCTGATTCTCAAAAACCTGTTGTTCACCACGCTGGCCATCGTCCTTCTCTACAAGGTCAGAAAATTCGGTGCACTCACCCTGTTCCTCCTGGTCAACATCCTGGTCTCCCTTTTGCTCATGGGCGGCTCCCTGGTGCTCATCCCCGCCATGGTCCTGGCAGGGATCGTGGCCGAAGCCGTTATCATGATTTTAGGAGGATACGCCAGAAGCGCCAATCTCATCATCGGGGTAGGGTTCTACGACATCGTCTTCAAGGTGAGTTCCGTGGGGGCTTCCTGGCTCTACATGCGAGAACAGCAGGAGATGGTCATCATGTCCGCCATCATTGTCGGCATCGGGTATATCGGGGCCTTCCTGGGCCTTTTCTCCGGTGCCTTTTTCGTCAAGGAGCTGCGCCATGCGTGCATTATTCGCAGCTGATGCCGTGCAGGCGAAAAGCCATGTCCACAGGCTCGACGTCCGCACCAAAATCCTCATCAGCCTGGTGGCCTCAGTGGCCGTCATCTTTATCAATTCGCCCCTTGCCATGGGCTTCCTCGCCCTGGCAAGCGCCCTTTACGTTCTGGAGCTGGGCCGATACGGGGTCGTGGCCGTCTGCTACGTGGCCATCGGACTCATGTGGGTGATGGCCCTGGGATTCATGGCCCTTATTCACCACATGGCCCCGATGATCCCCGCTTCCGGAATCGGTGCCATGGCGGTGCCGTTCCTGCGAACGGTCATCATGATCAATACGGTGCTGGCCCTGGCCCTCTCCTCACGCATCCAGACGGTTCTCACGGCCCTGAAGAGCTTCCGGCTTCCCATCTGGATCTACATTCCGGCAGCGGTGATGATCCGCTTTGTCCCCACCTTTATCCGGGACGTGCAGCAGATCCACGAATCCATGCGCATCCGGGGCTATCACCTGCGCCCCTCTTTTATCGCCCGGCACCCGGTCCTTTCCGTCCGGCTCCTGGTGGCCCCCATTCTCTTCCGGGCCCTGCGCAGTTCCGACGATTTGGGTATTGCCGCCGAGCTCAAGGGCGTCTCCCGGACCAACACCATGGTGAGCTACAAAACCCAGGCCTTTTCCCGGGCAGATGCCGTGGCGTTTATCGGCCTTGTCCTTATCCTCCTCACCGGCGCGTATCTTCAACTGCGCTGGGGAACAGCCACCACAGGATTCATGCCATGATCGAACTGCAACACGTCAGCTACACCTACCCATTTCAGGAGACACCCGCCGTGCGGGACCTCTCCCTTGCGGTCAACCCGGGCGAAGTGACCTTGGTCACCGGCGCCAGCGGCTGCGGAAAATCCACCCTCATCCGGCTGGTCAACGGGCTCTGCCCGCACTTTTTCCAGGGCACACTGGAAGGAGAAATCCGTCTAAACGGGATATCGAGCACAGGAAAGACCCTGGCCCAACTCTCCGCTGAGGTGGGCACCGTGTTCCAGGACCCGGAGATGCAGTTTTTTGCCCTCAACGTGGACGACGAGATCGCCTTTGCCCACGAATGGCTCGGCAAACCGCCGGAAGAGATCCAAGAGGTCGTGAAACAAACCGCTGAGCAGCTCAACATCACACACATCCTGGATTCATCCATCCACGACCTCTCCGAGGGCCAGAAACAGAAAGTGGCCCTGGCCGACATCCTCTCCCTGTCCCCCTCCATGGTGGTACTGGACGAGCCCTCGGCCAACCTGGACCCCGAGAGCACCGACGCCCTGGCCCAGTTGATACGCGACCTCAAAAACAGGGGAATCGCCGTGCTGGTGGTGGACCACCGACTCTACTGGCTGGAAGGTGTGGCCGATCACGTGGTGGTGATGGACGATGGGGAAATCGTTGCCCAAGGAGAATTCGACATGCTGGGGGACGCGGCACTGCGTGCCCGCTACGGCCTGCGCGCCCACCATGTCCCGGATACCAGGCAGAGCCTGCCCCCCCTTCCGAAAAGCGGCCACCTGGAGGTCCAGGGGCTCACCTTCGGCCATGGAAACGGCCCAACCCTCTACGACAACGCCTCCTTTGCCCTGCCCCAGGGGGTCACGGGAATCATTGGAGACAACGGCACCGGCAAAACCACCCTTGCCCGGCTTCTCACGGGCCTCACCAAGCCCCGAAGCGGAAACATCGCCATCGGCGGAGACAGGATCAAACAAAAACACCTGCTGAACCACGCGGGCATTGTCCTTCAGAACACGGACCACCAGCTCCACATGAACTCGGTGCTCCAGGAGGTGGCCATGGCCTCGGGCACCCACCGGATCCGCAACGAAAATCGCGACACGCTCATCGCCTTTCTGGACCGCTTCGGCCTCGCCCACCTGGCGAAACGCCATCCCCAGTCCCTATCAGGCGGAGAAAAGCAGCGACTGGTCATTGCCTGCGGCCTGGCCCAACAACCGGATATTTTTATCCTAGACGAGCCCACCAGCGGACTGGACGGCCACAACATGGAGCGCATCGCGGCCATGATGCGCGAAGCGGCAGACAGCGGTACCAGCGTGGTGGTCATCACCCACGATCTGGAGCTTCTCCACCTCGCCTGCGATGTGGCCCTGCGCCTTCCCTTTTCACAAGACCAACAGGAGTCCTCACCATGTTTGAAGACAGCGTAACCCCGGACATCAAAGCCCGGATTCAGGAAATGATCGACGAAAACCCCAGCACCATGCCCAGCCAGATGGCAGCCCAACTCCACATCTCCGAGGCGGCAGTGGTCTCGGCCCTTCCTGCCCCCATGGGCACGTTTGTGGAGGCCGCACACTTCGACACCGTCTGGGAGGCCATGACCGGCTGGGAAAAAATCACCTTTCTCCGCCAGAGCCCCACATCCGTCATCGAGGTAAAGGGAAAGCTCCCTAAAGGCACATACGGCCACGGGTACTTCAACCTTATGGAAAAAAAGAACCCCCTGGGCGGGCACCTTAAAGTGGAAAAACTCGGGGCCATCTGTTTTCTCGAAAAACCCTTCTTCGGCCTGGAGAGCCTCTCCGTGCAGTTCTACGACACCAACGGCGACCATATGTTCGCCGTCTACGCAGGAAGGGAGAAGCGCACCCTCATCCCTTCTGTAAAAGCCGGGTTCCACGCCCTTCGCAACCAACTGACCAGCAAGGAGTAAAAAGCCATGAAATCACTCATCGTCTATTCATCCCGAACCGGAAACACCCGAGCCGTTGCCGAAGCCGTCAAAGAGGCGTTTCCCGAGCCCTGCACCCTGGCCCCCGTTGAAGAGGCACCCGCCGTGGACGACTACGATGTCATCGCCATCGGCTACTGGGTGGACAAAGGCATGCCCGATGCAAAGGCCAAGGCGTTCATGGAGAAAATTAAAGGGAAAAAGGTGGGACTCTTCGGGACCCTGGGGGCCTACCCGGACTCGGACCACGCAAACGATTGCCGGGCAAAGGCAGAAACTCTCATGGAAGGAAACGAGGTGATAGGGCAGTTTCTCTGCCAGGGCCGTGTGGACCCCAAGGTGCTGGAGATGATGGCCAAGGTGGCCTCAGACCAGCATCCCATGACAGACGAGCGCAAGGCGCGCATCGAAGAAGCGAAAAAACACCCCAACGAAGAGGATTTTGAACAGGCCAAAGCGTTTTTTCGGCAGTGCTTGAACGTATAAAAACCAAAAAAACGCCTCCGGCGGCCCTGCCGGGGGCCAAACTTTTGAAAAGTTTGACAAACAGGCTTTAAGTGCTATTTCGTTTTATTCTAGTACCTTGATTTACCAGCGGCTTTAGGCTTAACGAGTAAGAGACCGGAACTTTTTTGCGGAGCTTTTTTCAAAAAGCGACCCGCCAGAGTTATTCCGGGTGAAGTCAAGACAGATTCAAGGACTTTCTTTCCCAGGCTCCGCCTGGGAATGATGCACGGAGGCTCTGCCTCCGCGATTGGAATCGCTTCACTCTGAACGTTTTATCCATTAGGACGCGATGCTTCACAGCGGCAAGGCGGAGCCTTGCAGCCGACACCCCCACGCAGAGCCTGGGAGCGAACAAAAAAGCCTCCGGCGGGAGGCGTTTCTTGTTTTTAACTCCTTCAGGAAGACTTGGACGCGTGATTCTCCGGCAGGGTGAATTTTTCCTGCCACGTGTCGATGTCGCAGCCTGCTTCCTTTAAATAGAGGATAAAGCGGCCAAGCTGGAGCACCACGTCGTCGGTGACGGCGTGCTCCACCCGGCATGCTGTGGCCTCGGCCTCCTCATCAGGGAGTTGCAGCACGCGCCCGAAAAAGTCGCGGAGGATCACGTTGCGGTGGGCGATGCGCTTACCCAGTTCCCAGCCGGAGGGGGTGAGTGTGATGGGGCTGTAGGGCCTGTATTCGATCAGCTCCCGGGCGGCAAGGGATTTCAGGGCCGTGGTCACGGTGGACCGGGTGACCCCCAGATCGTCTGCAATGGCGTTGGAGCGGGCGTCCCCGTTTTTCTGGACCAGTCTGAAAATGGCGGCAAGGTAATCTTCGAGGGTAGATGTCAGCGGGGTCTCTTTTGTAATCATGATCTCTCCTTGGGGTTGGTACTCCGCAATGGTGATTAGTCAATCCGCCACCATTTGACAACATGTAATATCAAAATACAGATAACGGTTCAGTTCATTGATGCCTCCGGCGGCCCTGCTGCCGAGGCCAACCTTTTGAACCTCAGGACACACAGGTTTTCACGTTATGCGCCTCTTCTCTCTTCCGCCCTGGCTGCGCCTTCTTGCCGGGTACGCCTCCATGTATCGAACCCGTGTTGCCGTCGGTATCGGCTGCAGCACGGCTGCCCGCGTCTGCGATCTTCTGCCCATGATTATAGCAGGATATGCGGTCAATCACATCACGTCGAGCCCCGACGGAGCAACCGGCTTTCTGGCATACGGGCTGGCGATCTTCTGCGCCTTTGGCGGCCTGGCCATCTTTCAAAGCTCAAGTGATTACCTTTTGGCTGCCGTGGCCCAGTTCATCCGCCACGACATCAGGATGAAGCTCTTTGCCAAGATCCTCTCCGTGGACACCGAGTTTATTGATGCGCGCAGCAAGGGGGACCTCCTCTCGGTTGTCACCAACGACGTGGACGTGCTCAACGTGTTTTTCTCAGAGACCATCGCCAATCTGGTGCGCGTGGTCATCTCCTTTGCGGGCACCTACGGTTACCTTTTATGGCTCGACGGCCGGCTGGCCCTGATCCTGGCTTTTCCCCTGCCCCTTGCCTTTCTGGCCATGCGCCTTTTTTCTCGCAGAGTCCAGCCCCAGTACCTTACATCACGACGGGCCGTGGGCCGCTTTGCCGGGACCCTTGAAAACAGCCTCCAGGGTATTCCCGTGCTCCGGGCCTACTGCGCAGAGCAGGCAGAAACGGAACGCCTGAAAAAAGAGTCTGCCTTCTATCGTGACACGGCCGTGGCCGCGGCAAAAACCAGACGAAACTTTATCCCGGTCATTTACGGCATCGCCGGGCTCTCCTTTGCCCTTCTCATCGGCGGAGGTGGCTGGCTGACGCAGCAGCCCGGCGGCCCCAGCCTCGGCGCCTACACCACCTGCGTCCTCATGGGCATGCGCCTTGTGGTCCCCATCTTCACCCTAACCTTTCTCATCAACCAGTTTCAGCAGGCCAAGGCCGCGGCCACAAGGGTCCGCGAGCTTCTTTTCGTTAAGCCCCGCCTTGCGGACCCGGCCGACGCCACGGACCTTCAGGGCCTCCCCGAGACCGTCCGTTTCCACAAGATCCGGTTCCGCTACCCCAACCATCCGGAACTCTTCTCCGACCTCTCCTTTACCATCAACAAGGGCGAATTCATTGGCATTGCAGGCCCCACCGGCGCAGGCAAAAGCAGCCTCATCAAGCTGCTGCTCCGCTTTTACGGTCCGAATTCCGGCCAAATCGCCATCAATGGACAGAACCTGGAAGAACTTGCCGCCGCCAGCTTTCGCAAACATGTGGGCTACGTCTCCCAGCACCCCTTTCTCTTTCACGGAACGGTCCTGGACAACCTCTGCCTGGGAAGCCCCGAAGCCACAGACGCGGAGATCCAACAGGCCCTTCGACAGGCCGGAGCCGAAGAAATGGTCCGCGCCCTTCCCCAGGGGCTCCACACCATCCTGGGAGATCAGGGAGACACCCTTTCCGGAGGGCAGAAGCAGCGTCTCTCCCTGGCACGGGCCCTGCTCAGGGACCCCGAGGTGCTCATCCTCGATGAGGCCACCTCGGCCGTGGACCCGGCAACCGAGAGCATCATCCACACGAACCTGATGGGCCTTCGGAAAAACCGCATCATCATTGCCGTTGCCCACAGACTCTCCACCCTCACGTCATGCGACCGAATCCTCGTCATGGACCAAGGGGGCATTGTCCAGGAGGGGCCCCATCGCCAGCTGGTGTCCCAGGAAGGCGTCTACCAAACCCTGTGGCAGGCCCTTCAGGAGACTCCCTGCTGAAAATCGGCCTCCAAAGCCACGGGCCAGGGAACAAAGCCCCTTTTTTCCACTTAGAGATTTTACCACCCGTCAGCATGTGTTACGCAGGAACCTGGCGATTAAGGGATGATCCTCTGGAGCGCCGCACTCCGGTTCAGTCGATCTTTCTCGATTTCTTTGAAGATCAAGGCCCAAACGTTAGTCAAGGAAAACCATCAAGGCCTGTTTGTTTAACTTTTCAAAAGCTTGCCCCCGCAAGGGGCACCGGAAGCATAAGCTGAAATGATCTCTTATCACTTTGGCTCCATCGTTTTTTCATGAAACATCCGGTCTAAGCGCATGACGAATTACGTCACTATCAAAGAACTGCTCCCATGGTCATTGAGAAAAAAACCGTCATAGAAGAAACAGACACCCTCATCATCGGCGGAGGGTTAAGCGGACTCTACGCAGCCTGTATCCTGGCTGCCGAGAAGAAAGAGGTGCTTCTGCTGGAAGCCCGGGGCCGTATCGGGGGGCGAATCCTCTGCACCGGACCAAACGGTTTCTCGGCGGACCTCGGCCCCTCGTGGTACTGGCCCGCCCTCAACCCGAGGGTCTGTGCCCTTATCAACGCCCTTCACCTTACGGGCTACCCCCAGTTTGAAACAGGGTACTGCCGTTTCCAGACCCGGGACGGTAAGGTCATCACCATGGAGGGACAGCCCATGGATCCTCCGGGCTGGCGACTTCACGGCGGCATGAGCGCCCTTGTGGAGGGATTGTATAAACGCCTTCCCCAAGGGACGGTAAGGCTAAGCCATCCGGTGTGCGACATCGAAAGGCAGGAAGACGGCATCCTTGTGAGCGTGGGCGTGCTTGATGAGCCGCCTCAGTGCCGCATCAAAGCCTCCCGCGTCATTCTGGCCATGCCGCCCCGGCTGGCCGCACGGTCCATCCTCTTTACACCGGATCTGCCCCACGACCTCACCCAATCCATGCTCCGGGCCAACACCTGGATGGCCGGCCACGCCAAATTCTTTGCCCTGTATGACGAAGCCGCCTGGCGACAACTGGGTCTCTCCGGCCAGGGGTTCAGTTATTATGGCCCGTTGGGGGAAATCCACGACGGTTCCACTGAAACGGGGCCCCCCTTCGGCCTCACCGGTTTCCTTGCCACGCCCGCCCTTCGGAGAAAAGAGAAGGAGGCCATGGTACCCTCCATGCTGGCTCAGCTGGGCACACTTTTCGGAGAGAAGGCAGCACACCCCACGGCCTTTTACTATCAGGATTGGTCCAGGGAGCCCTTTACAGCCACCGAATACGACCTCAGAGCCGCCCACAACCACCCTGAGTTTCATCTGCCGTCTGGGAAAACCACCATCTGGGACAACCGGTTCCACTTTGCCGGCACCGAAACCGCCCACCACCTGGCCGGGTACCTGGAAGGGGCCCTGGCAAGCGGCGAGAGGGCATCCCGCGCGGTGAACCAGGCCCCTTTGACATGCAACCAGAGAGCAACACTCGTATGATTGTCCTTTTCTTTATCTACTTTTCCGCATTGTACTGGCTTATCAGGCGCTCTCCCCGGGACATCGCGACACAGGCCTTTCGCGTACTCCTTCTCGTGCCGTGCATCGTTCCGCTGATTCTCTTTTTCATGCTTGTCCGGACCCCGCTGATGCAAATCGGCGGCAAGGTCTCCGGTCTGTTCCGCATCCGGGAAGAGGAGATCTTCGGCATGGCCTTTTCTGTCCTTCTGTTCCTCTTCTCTGCCCTTGCCATGCACTTTGCCTTTGATCACTTCCACATGGCCTACACACACTTGTGGATAAAACTGCTCTGTACCATCGTACTTTTTATGGGCGTGGTGGAATGTGTCTCCAGGAAGTGACGGGTTTAACTCAGCACTCACGGCATCGCCAAGGGTGTGAAAACGTTGCCGGGCGTAAAAAAAGAAGCGGTCCCCAGGGTTGAACCGGGAGACCACTTTCACGTAGTACAATGCCATTCAGAACAGAAAAACAGCCGGCAAAATGTCACCTATCGTGCTGCACGAGCCTTGGGAACCCGTTCCAGATAAAGATAGACGCCAAGATCCTTTCTGGTTTCGAACCCCAGTCGGTGATACCAGGCCAGGATGGGGTTATGCCGTTCCACATGCAGACTCAGCCCAAGGGCCTCCCTGTCTGCCCGGGCGATAAGATCTTGAAAAATCCGGGTGCCGATGCCCTGTTTCCTGAACCGGGGCAGAAGAGCGATGTCCATGATCCGGATCTCGTTCCCGGAAGCATCCAGGTACAAACGCCCCACAGGCACCATATCCAAAAGAATGACGGAAAATTTCCCTTCGGTATGGTGGCGTGTGTAATGGGCATGCTGGAGGGAGAACTGGTCACGCAAAAAGGCATGGATCTCCGGTTCGCCCCACCCGGTTGAAGACATCTCTTCCAACCGGGTGGAGGCGTAGACCTGGAAAAGGAATTCCATATCCTTTTTGTCCACCGGACGAAAGGAAAGGGCCTGTGAAGGCATGGTACGCATCATGATCTTTTTCAGCACCTGTGTTTGCTTGTTTATAGATCAATTAAACACAGCTTCGTAAAACATGTACGGGCTGTCTTCTTCTCCCTGGACAGGGGTGATCATCACATGCTCCAGACAGAATTCGCCGAGGTTCAGCTGGACTGTGGCCTGATACGCAGGGGAGGCCTTGTCACATTGAAAAAGAAGTGAAAAAGGCTGCTTCCTTCCCGGTGACTCTTCCGAGCACCGCAACGGGTTGATCTCTTTTAACACCCCTTGAATAAGGCCGTTGGGATGGTGAATAGACACCTCCACGCCCTCCGCGAAATCCGTATGGGCCAGTTCGGCCAGTTCTTTCACTGTTTTTGAAGAGTTCATATCACCTCCCATTAGTTGGCCCGGGGCGGAAAGGTACCCTTGACCGCAATGATATATCCCATGCTCAAACAGGGTTGAATGTTGTGATGCTTCTGGGACGCACCGGATGAGCTCAGCACGGAAGTAACAGAAGCATCGATGCCTCCCAGGGAAACGTCTTCCGTGGCCCCTGCGTTCAGGTAATTCTCCAGATCCAAGTTAAAAGTTGAACTCCAACCGGCTGCGAGACGTGAATTCGTGGTTGGAACGGCCTGGCCGCCCTTTTGGGTGGTTGCCTGGATGCTTGCCACGGTCTGTTCTGTGACGCCGTGGTTATGGGGAGGCAGGTTATTCTCGGCCAGTTTAACGAACTCCAGCCCCCTTGCCAGCCCCAGGGAGTAAACATCTCCGCACCCCACGGGAAGTCGACCCCTTAAATCCGGCAAGGCAAAGTTCGTCCTTCCATCACCGCCGTAGCGCGTCCCCAAAACCGCGAACAACGCAGGAAATTCAGATATCGTCACCAGGCTCCCGTCGCACCAGGCATAGTTTCTGGGAGCAAAACTACCTGAGAACATGCGTATTTCACCAAGAAATGGATCAGCCATACCGACCTCCTTTACGACCTAGTGGGAAAAATACCTTCCAGGGCGATGATAAAGTTCACTCCAAGCCCAGGCTGCTCATTGACATGGTTCTGACCACTGCCAGTATTCAAGACCGTTGTGCTTCCCGAAGTCTTTACGCCGCCAAGCTGCACAAGGTCATCATCGGTCTCCGAGTACCAGTTCACCTGTGTTCCGGTTTCGTCTCCAAAGCTTACGGCGATGTAGTTCCCCTCCTCGGGTTCGTGGTTTACGCCGTTTTCCGTTCCCGCATGGAACAGGATTCCGGCGTTGACGTCCACATCATGCGAATGGAGAGGCATTTGGTTCTGGGCGATGCCCGCTGTGAACTGCCCTCCAGTAAACCCGATTCGTCGGTCACTGAGCCCGGGCCCCATGCCCGTGCCAATCACCGCCCTGTCTTTCATGTCGGGCAACGCGAAGGTTGTCCGGCCATTTCCTCCAAAATAGCTGCCCAGCACGGCAAAAAGGCTGGTGTGCTGACTGACGCTGAGGATGGCACCGTTGCATAGGGCCCAGTATCTCGGCGCATAATTACCTGTGAACAAACGTATTTCACCAATAAACGGTTCAGACATGGGGCCTCCTTTCTAAGATCTGGGTGGGTAGATGCCATCCCAGCAAATGATATAGGTTGTTGCTACCCACGGTTGCATATTCTGATGCGCGGTGCTTCCACCGGTATCCGATGCCACAACCTGGCTGTTGATCGCCGCCCCCTTCAATGCCACCTGCTTGTCCTGACCGGGGGGTGAGATGTAGTTTTCAATGCTGTGGGCCGGGGATGTTTCCACGTTGTCGCCTGCTGCCAGAAAGCTGCCGTTATCAGGGGCAGTGTCCTGCCCTTTTAACCTGGTTGCCTTCAAGGCCACTGAAATGGAATTTTGGGTGCTGTGGCCGTGGGACGGCATGGTTGCCTGGTTCAAGGTGACCGCTTCCTGGCCGGCACTCATGCCCATGGTCCAATAGATGGAAAGGCCCGGCCCCTGGCCCAGGCCCACCGGAGTCCTGCCCCTCAAATCCGGAAGGGCAAAGCTACTCACGCCATCACCACCGTACGCGTTACCAATAATCGAAAACAAAGAGACGTACTGTGACACCGCAAGGAGTCTCCCGTCGCACAGAAACCAGTTCCTGGGCGCGAAGTTCCCTCCGAAAAGTCGAATTTCTCCTATGTAAGGATCCATGCATTCACCCCCTTTTGAAAAAACCTGATTCATTCGTTGTTTTTGTCAGGAAGACAGACCATTGGGCCCATCTTCGGCGGGACGCGAACCCGGATATTTCATGAGAAAAGTTAAGACTCGTGAAACATGCAACATGGCGTTCATCGTTTCCTGGTCGATTTTCCCACCCTTCGGGCGAGCCGGGTGCACCCATCCTTTGCGGTATCAGAGCGTTAAGATAAACCACGGGATCTCATGCTTTGATGCCTTGAATAAGGGAGCACTCGACCCGTGAAGCATCCGGATCAAGTAAAGTAACAGAATCATGACGATTTCATACGCGGCCTCTTCAAAGAAAAAAGCAAAAGAGACACGCCGTAAAAAAACCGCAGGATTTGGACGCACCGGTTCTATCGGCGCAGTTTAGCTTAATTTTTTCTTGAGGGCTGTTTGTCTAACATTTCAAAGGTGTGACTTACAGAAGGTTCACCTGAGGCAACCCTGCGAGTGAAGGTTCCACCATAAAAGAGAAGCGGCCTTCGTTAGCAGACACTAAAGAACTGGGTTGCATCACATCGTCACCTTTGAAGAGACGAATAAGGAGGGCATAAATCGTGTTCCGTTCGCATAATGAAAGGGTTCAAAAGCTACGGAACGAGGGTTGCTTGGCATTTACTCGAAAAGTATTTTTATGTTCTCCATGAAAGCACACAACACAAAAAAAATCAACAAAAAAAGAAAATTATCATTAGAGAGGCCGAGCAAAAAAGCTGGAGATTTTCACGTATTAACAAGCCTCCAGGCAAAGGCCGAAACGGATGGAGTATTTCTATTTCCTCAGGCCATTCAAGGGTGGAAGAAGCAATTCAGAAGAATACTTGATTTCAAACAAACAATTCCTGTCACCCTGCTACTTCGACGCCTTTTTCCTCATGGGCAGACAGGGATTTTTCCTTGACAACACAAAACTACATTTGCTTTGATAGCCATACGTTAACCATGACTCGCAAATCCGGAAAATATTCTCCATACCCTTCGCATGTCTCGGATATATTCACGTAAGCGAGTTGCTTCCTTGTTCTCTTTTCGACCCGTAGCACGCAGCGAATCAATTCACCTCAGGCGACGATATGGTAAGCCATACAGACGTTCCGACCGCTGACCTCCTTCCTTCAACTCTGTCGGATCCAAGTAAAAAGAAGCTGCAGGCCCGTTACGCCCAGGACAGATGAACTGTCCACAACGCCAGAACGGACATAGTTTTCTACACATCGTAAACCACATATTTTTCAACAGCGCGCGCCGGCCATCTCCGGAGCTGTAGATATACGCTGGTAAGGATTGTTTTCTCATCCTCCCGTAAAGCCATGGGGCCATAACCTACGCCTCATGTTTATCGCTGGCAGAAGGTTTCCTTTCATCAACTGAATATGTGATGAGGTAAAAGGTGAGTAACCTGATCCGGGCACTTCAGGAAAAGGCCGTCTCCATGCCGGAGAAAAAGGCTTTTGTATCCCTTGGCAGAGACGGCAGTGAGCTGGCATCCATTTCCTTCAGGGAACTGGATGCCCAGGCACGCTGCGTTGCCTTCAGGTTGCAGTCCATGGGCCTGTCCGGTCGCCCCATGGTCATGCTGATGGAAAACAGGATCAGCCTCGTCGTGGGCTTTTTGGGATGTATCTATGCCGGTGTGATCCCCGTGCCAATGCCAGTACCCCGCCATGGAAGGTCCTGGCAGAGGGTCCGGGCAGTGGCCGGCGACTCCGGGGCAGATCACCTCCTTGCCGACCGTCATATCGTGGACCGGATTGCCCGGAGTGAAAAGGAGAGCCTTTTTTCCCCAGGAACTTATCGCTGGATATCGGTGGAGGACCTTGCATCGGAAGGAACTGGCCAATGGACGCACATCGCCCCTGCCCCCCATGACCTGGCCTTCCTCCAGTATACGTCCGGCAGCACAGGCACCCCCAAGGGGGTGATGATCAGCCACGGCAACCTTTTGGAAAACACCCTGGCCTTTTCCCGCCATTTCGGGCTGTCCCGCCAAAGTGTCAGCGTCTCCTGGCTGCCCCTGTTCCATGACATGGGACTTGTGGCCCACGTTGTCCAGCCTGTGGTCCTGGGCTGCACGTCGGTACTTCTCGACCCCTTGTCCTTTATCATGAAACCGGTGTCCTGGCTTCGGGCCATGTCAACCCATGGCGGCACGTTTTCCGGGGCGCCGAATTTCGCCTACGAACTCTGCACTCGGGAAATCCCGGACCGGGATGTTGCCGGACTGGATCTAAGCTCCTGGAGCACTGCCTATTCCGGATCCGAGCCGGTGAGGCGTTCCACCCTTGAACTCTTTTATGCCAGGTTTAAGTCGGCAGGGTTCAGACGCTCCGCCTTTTCTCCAGGTTACGGCCTGGCCGAGGCGACCTTGATTGTCTCGGTTAAACCCGCAGGAAAAACCTACGTATCACGTCCGCATTCCAAAGCCCGCAAAGCACCCGGGAAGGGGCACCTGTTCCTTTCCGGGGACATGGTAAGCTGCGGATCTGCCACGGGAGATCACCAGATCAGGATCGTCGACCCCGACTCCGGAGTCGATTTGAACGATGGTGAGATTGGAGAGATCTGGGTCAGCGGAAGCAGCGTTGCCAGAGGATACTGGAAGAATCCGGGGCTTACGGCGCAATTCTTCGTCAGGGGGGACAACTCGGCACGCCTCTGGTTTCGCACCGGCGATCTCGGTTTATTAAAAGACGGAGAACTCTATGTTGCAGGGCGGCTCAAGGATGTTCTCATCATCAACGGAGAAAACTATTTTGCCGAAGACATGGAACACACGATTTCCATGTGCCATGAGGGGTTTCGGTCGGGGGGATGCGCCCTGTTCCCGGTCGAGACAGGCCATGGCGAGCACCCGGTGGCGGCCTGTGAAATCGCATCGGAGGCATCACCGGAGACACGGCAGGACATGGTTGATGCAGCCTGCCGTGCCGTCATGGAGACCCACGAAATCCCCTTATATGACCTGGTATTCAGCTTGCGAGGAAAGTTACCCAGGACAACCAGCGGAAAAATCAAAAGGCACCGGTGCCGCCAGCAGTACATGGATCGCCGCCTGCCCCTGCCCTTTGGCCCGTCGTCCCATCCCTGCCTTACAAAAAACCGAATGGAGGAGAGCCATGACTGCCCAAAAAGCCTTTCACCCGAAAGGTCTTTACACGATTCCCTGGTCGGGCCGTAACAATGCAAACGGATGGATCGAACCGACAACCCAGTGCCAGCTCCGCTGCCCCGGCTGCTATCGGGGCGTTTCGGAAAACGGGTATGCCCCCTCCCATGCGGATCTTGACGACCTCAAGGAGCAGGTTGCGTTCCTCATAAAGAAACGAAACGTCCAGACCATCTCCATTGCAGGGGGAGAACCCCTGCTCTACCCGGAGCTGGATGCCCTGGTGGCCCATATCAAAAGCCAGGATGTGAAGGTCGGGCTTTTGACCAACGGGTTGCTTTTGGATGAAGCCAAGCTGAACCACTTAAAGAAGATCGGAGTGGATTGCATTCAGCTCCATGTGGACAAATTCCAGGGACGGGGAGAGGACGAAGCCCAGGTCAATCAGCTCCGAGCCGACTTCTGCCGAATGTTTCGAAAGGTCTCCGATATTCATCTTGGGTTCATCATGCCTGTTTCCGAACAAACCGTCTCCGACCTGGAGGTGTTGGGACCGTTTTTCAGAGAACATGCCGACATCATCGATACGGTCACCCTGACCGTCTACAGGGAGGAGATCCTGAGCCCCGATAAGGAGCGTCACCAGGAGAACCTGCATGGCCTTCTGGAGAAGATCCGCAAAGAACTTCGCCTGATCTGGTGTGCCTGGATCCCCAAACTGTACAATGATGACTTCGGATGGCTGTATGCATCCACGGTTTTTCGAAACGGGAAACCCTGGAAAACCGTGACGCCAAGCATGTTTCAGTCCATTCAGGAGAACCATTTTCAAACCCGGGGCCGGTATAAATTTACCCCATTTGATAAGCGTTCCCCCATACTCGATCACCAGGGTGTATCCATTCAGACAGTGATTGTGGTGAATCTTCCGGTCCGGCTTTCCCAGGGATGGAACCTGTGCCGGGGCTGCCCCGATGCCATGGTGTACCAGGGCAAGCTGGTGCCGTCGTGCCTTCTTGAACACGTCAAAAAAGGAGAAGATATCACGGTATTTGAAACGTGTTGCGAAGACTACTGTGGTTAGAAAGCCTTTGAGACCGCTGCCGTAAAGGGTCTCTGCGGTACGTTGGGAATTCATTGCCAGACACAGTTCACATGGGAGGAGAGATGAAAACAGAGCCGGAAATCCTGCAGTTCCTCAAAAATCGACTGTCAGCACAATTGCGAGTGACACCGGATGAAATCCTTGTTGACGTCCCTTTGGACACCCATTACGGACTGAGCTCCATGGATCTATTAGCCCTTGGAGGCTGGCTGGAAGACTGGCTGGGCCTGGAGCTGGACCCCACGGTCCTGTTCGAAACCAGAACCCTTCGGGGAATGGTGCTGGCCGTCCCTCAAAGAGAAGAGGCCTGACCATGCCCTATTACATCGGCCTTGCCAACACCTGCCACGACCCGGCCGTTGCCGTTGTCTCGCCGGAAGGAGACCTGGTCTTTGCCCAGGCCTTGGAGCGCTATTTTCAGCAGAAAAGGGCCTGGGACCTGCCCCCGGATCACGGGGGATACCTCCGGGATGTCCTCCGGGCCCATTGCGACCCCCGTGAAGGGGTGGTCGTCGCCACCTGCTGGCGTACCCCCGGGTTGTTGGGCAAACCATTTGATGCGCCCCCTTCCCTCAGCCCGGGCAACCGACAAGGAGAGTCTCTGCTCCGGGAATCAGACGGCCAATGGCTGATGTGGTCCCAGAAAAAAGCCTATGAAGGCTGCGGCACTCACCTGTCCTATCTTCTGTCCCACTATTTCGATTGTGACAAAATCGAGATCCGTTCCTATGACCATCACCTGACCCATGCGGCCAATGCCTGCTTCACCTCCCCCTTTAACCGGGCCCTATGCGTGATCGCCGATGGTGAAGGGGAGATCGGGTCGGTTTCCAGCTACCTTTACGATCAGGAGGCCTTAACCCCCCTGGGACGGTCCTGGGGACCGGGAAGCCTCGGAGCCTATTACGCCAAACTGACCGAGTGGTGCGGGTTTGACTGGCGCAAGGGCGAGGAGGGCAAGGTCATGGGACTGGCCGCCTACGGTCAACACCGCGCCCAGCTGGAAAAGGAGCTGGCCTCCCTGGTCCGCTACGACAACGGGCAACTGCTCCAGGGCAGGAAACGGGACCTGGCCCAAGTGCTCCGTCGCCTTGAAGGCGGGGGCGGGTTTACAAGGGAAGATATGGCCTGTACCGGCCAGCAGGTGTTTGAAGAGCGGATGCTGGCGCTACTCCAGGGGGTATATCACCGTGGCGGATCGACAAACCTGGTGTTGGGGGGCGGCTGCGCGCTGAACTCCTCCTTCAACGGCAAAATCCTTCGGAAGACCGGGTTCGAAGCCGTCCATGTTCCCTGTTCGCCGGCAGACGACGGCAATGCCGCCGGTGCCGCAATGCTGGCCTTTATGAACGATCGCCGCGGACACAAAGCACAAAAAAACCATGGTCCCTGGGCCTCCCCCTACCTTGGCTCCGAGATGGACCCAAAAGCCATGACACGGCTGACACGCTCTTTCCCCCCCGGCAGGATCTCCCACCACCCCGGCACCATCCATGAAAAAGCAGCCCAACGCCTCTCCCGGGGCCAGATCCTGGGCTGGGTCCAGGGCCGGGCCGAGTATGGCCCAAGGGCCCTGGGGAACAGATCCATCCTGGCGGATCCCCGCAACGGCACCCTCAAGGACCGCATCAACAGGGAGGTCAAGTTTCGGGAGGATTTCAGGCCCTTTGCTCCGGCGGTGCTGGCGTCCGAAACCCATCGCTGGTTTCAGTTCGGAATGGAGTCCCCCTACATGTCTTTTACCCTGCCCTTTCAATCGAGCAAGGTCGACGATGTTCCGGCCGTGGTCCATAAAGACGGCACCGGAAGATTGCAGACGGTCCATGGGGAGGCCAACCCGGCATTCCATGGCCTCATCACCCACTTCCATCAATTGACCGGCATCCCCCTGGTCTTAAACACCAGCATGAACATCATGGGAAAGCCCCTGGTTCACAGCCTGGAGGATGCCGTGGGCCTGTTCTTTACCACAGGCCTGGATGCCCTGGTGATCGGTGATTACCTCATCCGAAAAGAGGCGTGATGCTGTTTTACGCTCCTGAATTCATCTTTCTCTTTTTGCCTGTGGCCCTAACCGGCTATTTTCTCCTCGGCCGGAAAAACGCCGGATATGCCCGGGGCTGGCTGCTTGCCTCTTCCCTCGTCTTTTATACCCTGGGCACGTCCGCCAACCTGGTCCTTCTCCTTATATCCATCGGGGCCAACTTTTACCTGGCCAGGGCCTTTGCAGGAGAAAGGGTCGGGGCCAAGGTCAAAAAAGGGCTGCTGTGGTCAGGGATCGTGCTGAACCTGGGCGTTCTGGTCTATTACAAGTGCCAGGGGCTGCTCTTCGTTGAGGCCCCTTCGGGCAGCCGGAGCGCCTTTATGGACATCCTTATTCCACTGGGCCTGTCATTTTTTACCCTTCAGCAGATCGCCTTTCTCGTGGACACGTACAAGGGAAAAATCAAAGAGACGCGGCTGTTTCGTTACGCCCTGTTCGTCAGTTTTTTCCCCCAGCTCATTGCCGGCCCCATTGTCCGGTACCAGGAGCTGGTTCCCCAGCTGAAGCGGAAAGAGACCTTCAGGTTTCATGTTGAGCATCTTGCCGTGGGCTCCTTTGTCTTTACCCTGGGGGTACTGAAAAAAGTGCTCATTGCAGACAGCCTGGCACCCATGGTGGGATCCATCTTTAACGCCGCAGCCCTGGGGCAGGAGGTATCCATGGGCGCTGCCTGGCTGGGCAGCGTGGGGTTTTACCTTCAGCTCTACTTTGACTTCAGCGCCTATTCAGACATGGCCCTGGGCATTGCACGGATGTTCGGCCTGACCCTGCCCGTAAATTTTGACTCCCCCTACCGAAGTCGGAACCTGCCCCAGCTCTTTTTACGCTGGCACATGAGCCTCTATCGTTTCCTCGCCGATTACCTGATGCTTCCCATGATGGCAGCCATGAAAAAAATGCCCATAGGAAGCCCGATGGCCAGGACGCGGTGGTCCGTGTGCACGGCGACCCTTCTAACATTCTGCCTCTCCGGCCTCTGGCACGGCGCCTCCTGGAATTTTCTTCTGTGGGGGTTTCTTAACGGAGTGATGATGGTTCTGTTTTTCCTCCACGGATCGGTTTTCCCCAAAAAGAAAGCAACGAAGACACATAAATATTGGGGAACAGCCGCAACGGCTCTTTTTTGCCTTGTTGTATCCGTGGTGTTCCGGTGCCAGAGCCTGGACCAGGCCATGGCTCTTTTCAAGGCCATGGCAGGGTGTGGCCTTGTGTCCCTGCCCAGAGCCCTGGAGCCTGCCCTGGGGTGGCTCTCAGTTTTCGGGATCAAATTCCACGGGGTTTTTGACGGCATCGTCCTGGCCCAGTCCAAATGGGTTTTCTCCGGCACCCTGATTATGGCCCTGGGGATAGCCTTTGCCTGCCCCAATGTCTATGACCTTTCCACCCGCATCGGATCCGGCCCCCCCCACCGAACGCATGACGGATCTTCATGGAGCCGATGGTACAGGGAACCTTCTGCAGCCGTGCTCGTTGGGATGGCCCTTGGTCTGGCGCTGATGATCAGCCAGGTGGTGGATCCGGGTGGCTGCGGCAGCGGTGATTTCATCTATTTCCATTTTTGAAAAGAGAGTCCCCCATGTTCACCTCCTACCTGACACGCCTGTGCCTGCTCACCGCCCTTTTTCTCGGAGGCATCGGGGCCATTAACTTCCGGGCAGACCCCAATGAAGTGTTTCTGGGAATAAAGGGAACGGATGAAGAACGGCTGGTGGTGTTTCCTTCCCGAAGGACCTGGGCCAACGTCACCATCAACCGGGTACGCCATGGGGACTATCAGACATTGGTCATGGGAAATTCCAGGGCCTGGATGGGCATTAACCCAGACTATCCCGCACCGGACGGCAACATCTACAATGCCTCCTTTTCCGGGTGCTCCCTGGAAAACATGCACACGGTGTTGCGGTTCATGTGGGACAAAAAAACACTGTCCACCATCATCATCGGCCTGGACTTTACCATGGAACGAAAAGTAAACGATTTAACCAACGATGATTTTACACCGGTCAGTGCGCTGCAAAGCGCCCTGGGCTTCCAGACCCTGAAAGATTCCCTGGCGACCCATAAAGAAAAATGGTCTCAATCTCACCGCGTCCTGTCCAACGGCTTCAGGCCAACCCCACCTAAACGGCAGACGCCCGAAAAGTACCTATCTTATCTGGACCAGGCCGAACGTTCCTTTCGAGAGGTGTCAACCGTCCCCGTGGACCAAGGCAGGGGCTGGTTCTATCTGGAGCGCATCGTCAACGAATGCCGGGCCCGGAATATCCGGCTCATCCTCTTCGTGTCCCCTTTTCACGCAGAAATCCTGGATCGCATGGCCGCATGCGGTGTCTACGACGATTTTGAAACCTGGATACGAAAAGTGGTGGACATCGCCCATGGGGGTCCCAGCGCAAACCGATCCGATGTGGAGGTATGGCAGTTCTGTGGATACAACCCCATCACAACGGACCCATTTCCCGAAACAACCTCGGTGGATGGCATGCGTTGGTATTTTGAAGCCAGCCACTACAAACCCGAGGTGGGGAACCTGATCCTCGACAGGATCTTTGGGACGCCCTCCCCTTCAATGCCGGAAGGCTTCGGCATCAGGCTCACCCGGAAGAATATCGGCCTCTGCTGTGAGAAAATCCGGACTGACCTCATGGTCCGAACCTCAACCTGCCTGAATACCCCTTCAAAGCACTGACACAAAAAAAGGGAGCGCTCCCAGGTTTGAAAACCAGGGACGCTCCCTTTTGATTTTTTAAACTGCCAGACTGCCTTGACGGTTAGTCCACCATCTGGTTGGGCAGGTAGAAGACAATATCCGGAAAGGCCGTAATGGCGATCACCATGAGGATCATGATGACGAAAAAGGGGAAGGTGGCCTTAAGGATGTCCCCCACCTTCTCGCCTGAGATCCCTTCGATGACAAAGATGCTGAAGCCCACCGGGGGCGTGATCTGGGAGAGTTCCACCATGAAAACGAGAAAAATCCCGAACCACAGGGGGTGGAATCCTGCGGCCACCACGATGGGCAGCACGATGGGAAGGGTCATGACCACAATGGAAATCCCGTCCAGGATCATGCCCAGGAAGAGGTACATGATGGCGATGACAAAGATCAGCACATAGGGAGAGAGCCCCAGGCCCGTGATGTAAAGACTCAAGGCACGGGCAATACCCACAAACCCCACCACCTGGGAGAGAAAGGCCGCTCCCACGATGATAAAAGAGATCATGGAGGTGGTCTTCACGGCGGAGAGCACCGCCTCCCGGAAGTTTTCCACGGTCAGGTTCTTGAACCACACCGCAAGGATCAGGGCCCCCACCACACCGATGGCAGCTGCCTCCGTGGGGGTGGTGATCCCCATGTAGATTCCGCCTAACACCACGATGATGAGCAGCAGCACGGGAAACAGCTCCCGGGAGGCCGCGATCTTCTCTTTGAAGGTGTGGCTCTCCTCTTCTTTCGGCATGACGTTGGGGTCGATCATGGCGCGCACCATGATGTAGGCGGCGTAGGCCGATGCCAGGCACAGGCCGGGGATGACCCCGGCAATGAAGAGCTTGCCGATGGAGGTATCCGAAAGGATCCCGTAGATAATCATGATCAGGCTGGGCGGAATGAGAAACCCCAGGGTCCCGGCCCCGGCCAAAGAGCCGATGGCGATGCTGCGGTCGTAGCCCCTCTTGGAGAGCTCATCCAGGGTGATCTTGCCCACGGTGGCCGTGGTGGCGGCACTGGACCCAGACACCGCGGCAAAGAGCGAGCAGGCTACCACGTTGATGTGGAGCAGGCGTCCGGGAATCCCTGCCAGCCATGGCTGAAGGCCATTGAGCAGCCGGGTGGAGATCTGGGTGCGGTAGAGGATCTCCCCCATGAGGATAAAAAGCGGCAGGGCCGTCAGGGACCAGGAGTTGGTGCTGTTCCAGATGGAGTTGGCCAGAAGGCCGCCGATCTTGTCCCAGACTGAAATGGTGGGGGGCAGATTGAGCTTGAACATCAACATCCCCATCACCCCGGCCCCCATAAGGGAAAAGCCGATCCAGAGGCCGGACAACAGGAGCAGAAACATCACTCCGAACAGCAAAAAGGTTAGAATTAGCGGATCTGAAACGATGACAACCTCCTCAAAAAATCACCGGTAAGCTGCAGGATCAGCAGCAAAAGGCCCACCGGGATGACCAGCTGGGGAATATAAATGGGGGTTTCGGAGATGGAGTCGGCCGTCATGCCCAGGTCCCAGACGTCATAGGTCATGAGAACGGCATGGTAAAGCGCAAAACCGGTGAGGGCAATGGCCCCGGCCAACACTGCCAGGTCCAGCACCGTAAGGGCCGGTTCGGGCAGCTTACCCCGCAACAGGGAGATCCGGATGTGGGCCCCCTCTTTCATGGAAAAAGAGAGCCCCATCATGACCACCACAACAAAAAAGTAGGCACTGTACTCGTCACCGATGAGGGTGGAGGCGTCAAAAAGGGTCCTCGCACAGATCTCCACGGTAATCAGCGCCACGATGAGAAGCATGAACAGGCCGGAGACATAGCCCCCGGCCTTGGAGCACGCATCACTAAGTGAGATGAGTTTTTTCATGGTCTACTTTATGTAAGTGTTTAAAAGGGCCTTCTCGGCTTTTTTGGCCTTCTTGAGAAACTTCTTCTGGATGGCCAGGGCGGCGGCATCCAGCTCGGCGGTAAGCTCGGGCCTCTCGGGAGTCACGGTGATGCCCTCGGCGGCAATCGCCTTCAGGGCCTCTTCGCTTCGCGCCTGGGAGGCAGCCCACTGGGCGGCTTCGGTTTCGGACGCGGCTTTCAGCATGGCCGCCTGCTGGTCCTTGGACAGGGCATTCCAGTAGTCGAGGTTGATGGTGACCATGTTCAGGGGGTAGGCGTAGTTGATGGGCTCAAAGTGGCTGAGGACTTCCCAGAATTTACCATTCTTGGCGGATTCGGAAGAGGTCAGGACCGAATCGATCATGCCGGTGCGGAGGGAGGCGTACACCTCGCCCCAGGGCATGGACAGGGGCATGGCGCCCAGGGCGCGAAGGAACTCGGCGCCGTTCTTGTCGTAAGTCCGGGTCTTGATGCCGTCGATATCGGCACGGGTGACAATGGCTTTTTTGGTGACCAGGCCGCTGGGGGGCCAGGGCGCGGCATAAAGAAGTTTCTGGTTCCACCTGCGGGCGGATTTTTCATAGAGGGGCTTGCAGTCTGCGTACAGGGCTTTGGCTTCGTCATAGGACTTGACCAGGCGGGGAAGGGAGCTGACGCCGAACACATGGGCGCTGCCGGCCACAACACCCATAAGGATGTCGGACATGGGAACCTGGCCGTCCTTGACCACCTTCAAAAGCTCGGGCCCCTTAAAACCAAGGCTGCCGCCGGGGTGAACCGTGATGAGAACAGAACCGTTGGAGTGGGCTTCAACACGCTTGGCAAAATCCATGGCACCCTGGGTATGGAAGCTGGTGGCGCCGTAGACGGCGTTTAAATCCAGCTTCATGGCTTCGGCCATGGCAGCGCTGCCGGTAAAAAGGACGAAAATCGTCACAACAAACAGTGTCTTTATACTCTTCATGAATCAAACACTCCTTAAATGTTCAGTTTAATGGGTTCATTCTTCCCGATGCACGGCCTTGGCTTGTGCATCGACTACGGTCACACAGGGCTCGGGGCTTGTCATCTCATGCCTGTTCCGAGCCCGCCCCGTTACAGGGCCAAATCCATTCCCTTGAGGGCCAAGAGCTTCTCATGGCGCGCCACGGTAATTCTGTGGGCCTCCTCCACGGAAACTCTCTGAAATCGGATGGTCTGTCCGGGCAGCGCCTGGGCCACCCGGGAAATGTCGTCGGAGATCACCGAAGCGATCTTGGCGTAGCCCCCCACGGTCTGCTCCCGCAGGAGGATAATGGGGTCGCCCCCTTCGGGCACCTGGACGCCACCCGGAAGGCTTGGCTCGGAGATGATGCTCTTGGGCATCCCCTCCTTTCGGATCACCTTGGGGCCTTCCAGACGATACCCCATGCGGTTTGCCTGGTTGGTGACGGTAAACTCCCGGCTGAAAAACAGGGACAGCCCCTCATCAAAAAAGTCGTCCTGGGGCCCGGCCACCGCCCGAAGTTCAATGGAGGAGCCGTATACGGGTCTGAAGGCCTCGGGAATCTGCCGCAGGGGCACCTTCGCCCCGGGAACAAACCCGCGGATCATGTCCCCATGGGCCAGGACCCGGCCTTCGTATCCCCCGAACTTGCCCCCCACATAGCAGCTGCGGCTGCCCATGACCTCAGGCACGTCAATACCCCCGGAGACAGCCAGGTACCCCCGGCAGCCCGAAGAGGCCATGCCCACAGCCACCACATCGCCGGACGAAACAGCAAAGGATCGCCAGCAGGGCACGGAGGCACCGTTGACCTTCACGTCCATGGTGGCCCCGCAAAGGGCCAGGGTGCAGGGAGAAAGAATCTCCAGGGTGGCACCGCAGAAGGTCATCTCCAGAACAGCGGCACCGTCCGGGTTGCCCACCAGAAGGTTGGCCAACACCGCCGCGCGGGTATCCAGGGCCCCTGAAGGCGGCACGCCGAAGCGCTGATATCCGTATCGCCCCAGATCCTGGACCGTGGTCATGGGACCGGGCTCCTTGACGCGGAAAACTGCAACGGAAGTGCTCATGCCCTCACCTCCCCGGCTTCCATGGCCGCAAAAACCGCTGCGGAAACAGGGACAAACCGCAACATATCCCCCGCCTTGATGTAAAAGGGGTCCCTCCGGTTCGGGTCAAAAAGGCGAATGGGGCACCGGCCGATGAGCTGCCACCCCCCGGGGCTCTCCATGGGGTAGATCCCGGTCTGGTTGTTGGCGATCCCCACGGACCCTGCCGGTACCCTGGTGCGGGGCGTGGCCAGGCGCGGTGTGTGGATCGTCTCGGAAAGCCCCCCCAGATAGGGGAACCCCGGCGTAAACCCCAGCATGTAGACCGGGTAGAGGGGCTCGGCGTGAATCCGGATCACTTCGTCTTCGGAAAGCCCGTTGTGGGATGCCACGTAGGCAAGGTCCTCCCCGAAATCACCGCCGTAGCACACCGGCACCTCCACCACTCTGGGCTCAAGGGCTTCGGTTTGCCCCATCCGTTCATGAAGGGCCCTGAGGTATCTCTCAAGGAGCTCGGGGCCTTTTTTCACGGGGTCATAAGAGACGATCAGCGATCGGTAGGTGGGAATCACCTCCACCACGCCCACCGGCGCACAGATGGCAAGGGACTCGCACAGGGCACGGATCTTCTGGCTGGCCTCCGGGTTGATGGTGGCGGAGAGCTCCATGAGAAGCCCCCGGTCCCCCACGCACCGGAAAATCGGTTTATTCAACAACCCGTCGGGCTGGGTATCTTCACACGTACTCATACTGCTTTTACGATCACTCCGGATGTTTCAAGGGTGCTGCGAATGGAGCGCACCAGGATTGCTGCTTCCGGCGTGTCGCCATGAAGGCAGAGGGTCTCTGCTTCAATCTCGATGGTGTTGCCGTCGGTGTCCACCACCCGCTGCTCTTCGGCCATCATCAGGGCCCGTTCAGCGATCTCCGAAGGATCGGTTTTCACCGCCCCTTCCATGGTGCGCGGCGCCAGGTTCCCTTCCGGGGTGTACGCCCTGTCGGGAAAGGCCTCAAAAACCACGCGCAGACCGTTCTCCCGGCAGATGCGGGCCATGTTCTGCCCCTTTTTCCCGGCCAGGACAAAAACGGGAATGCCCGAGTCGATAGAGGCCACACCCTCGGCAATGCCCCGGGCCACGGTCTCGTCGACCATGGCGTTGTTGTAAAGGGCGCCGTGGGGTTTCACATGGCTAATATCGATTCCGTGGGTGGAGCAAAAGCCCCGTAACGCCCCCACCTGATAGACGATGGCGTTGCGAAGCTCCTCAAAGGAAAGCTCCATAAAGCGCCGCCCGAACCCCATGGGGTCGGGATACCCGGGGTGGGCTCCGGTCTTAACGCCTTGTTCCACAGCCATCCGGACGGTTCGTTCCATGACGGAGGGGTCCCCGGCGTGCCAGCCGCAGGCGATGTTTGCCGATGTAATATGGGGCATGACCGCTTCGTCGGCCCCGATGCGATACGAGCCAAAGCTCTCGCCCATGTCGCAGTTCAGATCAATGGATTTCATGGGGGTGTCGCTCCTGCCTGCCCACCCGGCAGGACCGGATCAAACAGCGCAATATAGTGAAATCATGAAAAACAGCAGGCTCCAGCCGCAACCGAACCAGAATACCTTTTTTCGCACGACAAACGCACAAAACCCATGCCTGCACGTTAAAACAGATCAAACAATGCGAAAGCACGGGATAAGGAATCGTCTACTGTTTTTATATATATTTATCGATTTTAGTAAGACGGAATCTATAAAGCCCCCGGAAAAATGTCAAGAATAAAGCTCGGGCCCGGCCTGCTTTCGTATTGTTAAACAACCTGCCACTCCATTTTTCGAAACCAACACCCCCCTTGCAAAACCAGGGCCGCGCCTCCGTGCCTTCCCCCGTGGAAAGAGACGATTCACCGGCAACGATTCCCTTGACTCAGTCAGGAATTCCAGAGACAAAACCCAAGAAAAACCGCCATCGTCCTTTATCTTCACAAAGCGTAGGGGAAAGCAATTCTCCGCCATACAAAAAAAGCCCCTGAAACCAAACCGGCTCCAGGGGCTTTCTTATCATTCATACAGGCCATGCCACCGACACCCCGCAGGGCCGCCGAAGACATCTTTTATCTATGGCAATGCGCCAGGCTACAGGGAGTTCAGGCTGAGGGTCATGGGTTTATCCTCTTCCAGTTCCCCCCTGAACCGAATGGCCCCGGGCTTTCTGTACGGATCCGGCCCGGTGCTGGCGGCCATCCATTTCTCCCGCATGGCCTTGACCAGGCGGAAGGCGTTGGAGTCCAGCTCCACCACACTCTTTTCCAGCACCAGCTTCATTTTTCCGCCCCGCTCCTCCAGATGCATGAGGGGAGCAACGGGAATCCCGATGGGCTCCCACTCCTCAAAGGGCTTCTCCAGGTTCCTGATCCCCACCATCTGCCCGGTGCTGCCCCCGGCAATGAGGCTGAAGGCGGTGAGCCCCAGGTTGTAGGTGTAGGTGCAGTCGAACTTGGTGGGGTCCGAGCCCCTGCCGTCGTAGCCGTAAAAATGGGTCTGCACCTTGAGCTTGGGAACGGATTTTTCGTAGATCTTCACGATGGCTGCGGGCACCGGATCTTCTTCCTCCAGAAGTTCCGCCCTCACCAGGGCCTGCTTCAGGGTCTTCAGGGAGATCAGCTCCTCCTTGACCAGAAGGAAGCGCCCCACCCCGTAGTTGCGGAACAGCACGGGCCCGTAGGATTCATCGCTGAGGCCGGCACGGGCGAGCGTATTGCTGAAATAGGAGTCTTCAATGCCCACCTTGTAGCGCCCCTTCTCCTTGAGGATGCCCAGGTAGTCCTTGACAAGCTCCAGGATCACCCGGTCGGTCTCCACCTGGGAGAACTGGAAGTTGCCGTGGCTGTCCCGTTCCATGAGGAGACCGGCCTTGAAAAACTCGGGGATATCGCTGAAAAGCTCGTCGTCACGGGCGTTCCAGATGGTCGCGGGGCCGGTCTTGCGGATCCCCCTCACCAGACGCCTCAGGTACTCCAGCTTGGCGTCCAGGCTGATGAAGTCCGAATGGAAGTCGGTGTCGTGGACGTCGTTGTATTCGGAGATGATGGTGTTGAGCTTGATGATAAAGACCTGGACCTCGTTGATGAACTCCAGAACCCCTTCGGGGATCACCACCACCCCGTAGTTTTTCCCCACGGCAGCGCGGCGGACGATGGCGTCGCACACCACGCGGGAAAGATGGCGCAGGGTCATGCCGTAGGCGGTGTAATCCACGGTGCCTTCGGCACGGGCTTTTTCAACACGGTCGTGATCCACGTACTCGGCCAGGTCCTCACCGATGAGGGTCAGGTTGGCGTGGGTCTGAAGGGCCACCTCCAAAGCGAGATGACTGGCCACACGACCCATGACCTTGCAGAAGTGCCAGTACTTGACATCGGAGCTTCCGTCGGTGCAGAGATCACCGATATTTCTGGCAAAGGAGCGGGCCGCGCTGTGAAAGCCGAAGGAGATGGCACACAGGCTCTTGCCGTCGGCATCTTTGACCTGGATGTCACCGTCAATGGTCTTGGGCACCCCGATCACCTGAATGCCTTCATCGATCATGGCCTCGGCCATGAACGCGGCATTGGTGTTGGAGTCGTCCCCCCCCACCACCACCAGGGCATCAAGGCCCAGCTTCTTGCAGGTGGCAATGGACAGGCGCATCTTGGTGCGGGTGTCGATCTTGGTGCGGCCGGTCTTGATCATGCAGAAGCCGCCCAGGTTCCGATACTTGTTCACCCTCTCGTCGGTAAGCTCGCAGACATTGCCCTCAATGATCCCGTCCTGGCCGAGGATGAAGCCGTAAACCCGGTTTTCGGGGTTCGCTTTTTTGGCGGCGTCGTACAGCCCGGCAATGACGTTGTGGCCCCCGGGGGCCGGCCCACCGGAAAAGACAATACCGATGGTCCTGGGGCGGGTGTACCCGTCAACCTCGCCACCGGACGCCGGAACAACCTTCTCCACCCGGTTGTCAATCAGGTGCGGCAACTGCTCACTCGCCGCCTTGTTGATGTCAAACCGATACTGGTTCTGGGGTTCCAGGGCGGTGGGCCCGTTCTCAAACACCTCGCACTGGGGCGGGGTGTAGGCTCGTCGTTCCATGACATCCAGGCTGTCTCCGTCAATGATCTGTCTTGCGCAGTCGTTTATAAGGAGGTCATCCAGGCTCATCACAGGTTTTTCAGACATAAGTGTCTCCGTATAATCGCTCGATTCGGCGGGTACAGGCCGATCCGTATAAAGGGGCGGCGCATCACCGCCCCTGTGGGCATCATAAAGTAAAAACCCGCACACGTTCGAGTCGTGTGGGGGCCAGTCTTATGGCAGGCACAATACATTCCGGCCTGCTTTATTAAGTATTGCTATAGCAGACAGTTAAAACAGGATGCAAGAAGCAATCCATCAAATTGGCCTGTCACCGGGGCCGAGGCCAGGCGCTTTAAAATAAATCATCGAAGAGATTCAGGCGGTTCCGCCAGCTTTACATCCCCACGGGGGAATGGTATGTGATAGCTGACGTAACGGCAGCAACCCTTCGGCTCGCCCGGCCCTTGAGCCGAGCCGCTCATTTCACCAACCCCACGGAATCATCACCACCAATGAAACTCAAAAAACTCGAGATCACCGGGTTCAAATCGTTCATGGGAAAAACACGCATTGTGTTCCCTCCCGGAACCACCGGGGTGGTAGGGCCCAACGGGTGTGGCAAGAGCAACGTGGTGGATGCCCTGCGGTGGGTCATGGGCGAACAAAACGTCCGAAAGCTCCGGGGGAAAACCTCCGAAGACATCATCTTTGCCGGATCTGCCGGAAACGCCCCCATGAACATGGCCGAGGTCTCCCTCACCATCGACAACGAAGACGGCAGCGTGGTCGGCCCCTTCAACGAGTACAGCGAGATCACCGTCACCCGGCGCATCTTTCGCACCGGGGAGAGCAACTACCTCATCAACCGGCAACCCGCCCGGCTCAAAGACATCCAGACCCTCTTTCTGGGCACCGGCACCGGTAAAAACGCCTTTGCCGTAATCCAGCAGGGCAACATCGGCGCCCTCACCGACGCCAGCCCCGAGGAGCGCCGGGTCTTCATCGAAGAGGCGGCGGACGTCACCAAATACAAGGCGCGCAAAAGGGATACCGAATCCAAAATCAAATCCACCCGGGAAAACCTGGAGCGCGTGGGCGATATCCTCGCAGAGCTTACAAACCAGCTCGCCTCCCTCAAGCGCCAGGCAAAAAAAGCCCTGCTCTTCAAAGAACTCCAGCAAAACATCCGGGACCTGGACCTCACCCTTGCCGGGGTGGAGTACCTCCAGCTGGGCCAGCGGGCCAAAGAGCTGGTCTCCTCCACAGAGCGAACCAAAGAGCGCACCAAGGCCGCGGTGACAAAACGGGATGCCCTGGCAAACGCCATGTCCCGCCTGAAACTCCACGCCCAGGAGACCACCGACACCATTGAGGCCACAAACCGAAAGATCTATGAGTTAAAGCGAGTTGCCGACCGGGACGAAACCGAAATCGGCCACCAGAAAGACAGGGCCGCCTCCCTCAAAACCGAAGTGGAAGAGGACACCCGCCTCCTGGCCGAGGCCGGGCGGAAAACCCGCGAACTCACCGAAGAGATCCGGTCCCTGCGCCTTGCCCACGGAGACCTGGACCAGGTGGTCACCGGCCTGGACAAAGAGATGGAGGAAGCCGAGCACCGAAAAAACACGGCACGCTCTCGCCTCTCCGACCTTGAACAGGAGAGCCACAAGGCCTCATCCCGACACATGGCCCTTGTGGCCCGTGAAGCCTCGGTGCGCCACGCCTTCACCTCCGCGCAGAAACTCCACGAAAACGCCGACCGAAAGCTCAAACGGCGAGACGAAGACATGGCCTCGGCAAGGACCGCCCTGGCCACGGCCACGGAAAAAGGCCGGGCCCTGGAAGCTGAAATGGCCGAATTCAAAGGCCAGACCGCTGAACTGCGGGAACACATGGACGACCTCCGGGACGGCATCAACATCCTGAAAAAAGAGGCGGACCAGGCCGACGACACCATCAAGGCCAAAGAGATTGAAGAGAGCCGCGTTCGCTCCTACCTCGATACCATGGAAGCCATGGTTAAAAACTTCGACGGATACGGGGACGGCGTCAAAGAGGGCATGAATCGCCTGGAAGCCCTGGGATCAAGTTCCCAAGGCGTGGTGGCAAATCTCCTCCAGGTGGAAAAAGGGTACGAAGCCGCAGCCGAGGCCGCCCTGGGAAGCCTCCTCACCTATATTCTCGTGGATTCCCGGGACACCGCCCTCCACGGCGCCCACGCCATGGAAGAAAACGGCGGCAGCCGTTGCGGCTTTCTTCCCCCGGGCCATGACGCCATGTCCGCCTATGACGGCCCCGCCCTGCCGGGCTGCCGGCCCCTGACGGAACTCATGGTCGCAGACGGCCCCCTTTCAGCGCCCCTGCCTGCCCTTCTCTCCCGGCTCTTCGTGGCCGATGACCTGGCCGCTGCCGCCTCAGCCCGGGCCGCCTGCGACCACTGGGTGGCCGTGGCCACACCGGACGGCAGCCTCGTGGACTTTACCGGGGCGGTCATCGCCGGTACGCCCGGCACCTCCGCGTCCCTTCTCAAGCGGCGATCGGACATGGCCGAGGCCAGGGAGAAACTCTCTGTCGTGGGGAACGAGCTAAACACGGCCCGCAGCCTTCGCAGCGGGCTCCAGACACAGCTTGATGCGCGAAAAGAGGCCCTGAAGCAGGCGGAATCCGAAATGGGCGGGCTGCTTCGCATGCGCTCCGAAAAGGAGCGGGAGTGCCTCCTGGCCGATGAACAGATCAAGCAGGGCAAAAAGCACCTCACCCTCATGGACCTGGAGACCGAACAGCTCTCAGGCGACTTGGGGGAGTTGGAAGAGGAGATGGATGAGGCCCGCCAAAAACTCGATTCCGTCCAGGGAGAGCTGGCTGCCCTTACCAAGGGAGAGGAGGCGGCAAAGGAAGAACTCGCCAAGGCCCGGGAACATCTTTCTGAGGCTGAACAGGCCATCGTGGAGCTGAAACTCTCCCTGGCCCGGGAAGAGGCCAAACACGAAAACCATCGGGCCACCTTAAAGCGCCTCACCGACTTCCTCAAGGAGGGCGAAGAGCGATCCCTCCGCCTCACCCAGGGAATTGAAAAAAAGACCCGGGAGTCCGCCGCCTCCCTGGAACGGGCCGCCAAACTGGAAGCGGGCCTTGAAAAGGCCTTTAAAAATGTCACCGCTGAAGAAGAAGCCCTTGCCGTCACCCGCCACCGCCTGTCCCGCATCGAAGCGGACATGGCCGAAAAAGAGAAAGAGACCCGGGAACTGGCCGGGCTCCATGACGAGCTGGCCGAAGCCCTCCGAAAAGAAGAGGTGGAGCTGGCCGGGGTCCTTACCCGGGGAGACGAACTGAAAACGCGGGTCGCCGAACAGTACCGTGCCCCCATCGACCAGCTCATCCCCGCCTTTGAAGAGGCCATCCAGGACGTCCTCGACGGCACCTCCGACAAAAAAGACCTTACGGACAAACTGGCCGGGCTCAAACGAAAAATTGCCCGCCTCGGAGACGTCAACCCCGCTGCCGTGGCCCAGTACGACGAGGTCAACGAACGCCACGGCTTCCTTACGGAACAGCAGACGGACCTCAACGCCTCCCTGGACGACCTTGAGGCCATCATCCGCAAGATCAACCGCATCACCCAGGAGCGGTTCATCGACACCTTTCACCGCATCAACGAAAAACTCGACGAGATCTTCCCCCGTCTTTTTGAAGGGGGCTCCGCCCGGCTGGTCCTCACTGAGCCCACCAAACCCATGGAGACCGGCGTGGAGCTCATGATCCAGCCCCCGGGTAAAAAACAGGCGCGCCTCTCACTGCTCTCCGGCGGGGAAAAAGCCCTGTCCGCCATCGCCTTTGTCTTCTCCATTTTTCTCCTGAAGCCCTCCTCCTTCTGCGTCATGGACGAAATCGACGCCCCCCTGGACGACGCCAACGTCCAGCGGTTCAACAACCTGGTGACCATGATCGCCGAAAAATCCCAGATCCTGGTGATCACCCACAACAAGATCACCATGGAGCACGCCGACATTCTCATCGGCGTCACCATGGAGAAAAAAGGGGTCTCCAAGGTGGTCTCCGTCAACCTCTGCGGCAAAGAACTCCCCACGGAATTCGAAGAGCTGGACACGGCATCAGTTTAGCAAAAGCGATGCCTCCGGCGGCAAGGTGAGCCACCTTGAAAGCTGGTTACCGCAGCGCTTTCCCCCTCGTTCCTCGGGAAAAATCACTGCGGCATTTACCGATGACCTGCCCGTTTGTTTTTTATCAGCTCCTTGAGTCACCAAAGCGAGGTTGCGGATATTTACAAGAGCTGCCTCCCCTGATACATTACCGGGATTTATGACAGGGTCCTGGAAATCAGCCGATCCGCCCCCATGGCCGTCGGCATCCCCGGCGCCCCGAGGGATGCGCCCGTGTGCTGCCATGTGTTTCCAAGCCCCTTTTTTTACGCCCCGAATCAGAACACAGGACGATGGATATGGATATGACGGTTCTTACGGAGACAGTGTCTCCTTATTTTGCCCCGGTAAAATCAGCCCTTGAACGCCTTGCCGAAACAGTTGCCGCGGCCATTCCCGCCCTTGCCCCCTACAAAGAGGCCCTCTGGTGGATGATCCCCGCAAGCGCGGTGATTCTCATCCTCTTCCTCCTGGTGGTAAGAGCGGCCCTCAAGGCCCCGAAAAAACAGCCCGGTATGCCTGCGGAAGCCACCCCTTCCCCTGCCGAACCAGCAGTCACGGCAAAACCGGAACCCCAGGCAGCGCCCAAAGCCTCGGCCCCCAAACCCGCGGCAGCTCCCGAGCCTGCCCCCGAGGGAACCGGGGTGATGAAGAGCCTCAAGAGCGGCCTGTCCAAAACCCGCAACGCCCTTTCAAGCGGCGTGGATGCCCTGTTTAAGGGGGGACGCGTCCTGGACGACGACCTCCTCGAAGAGCTGGAAGAGCTCCTCATCACCTCCGACGTGGGCGTGCGCACCACCATGGAGATCATCGAGACCCTCTCGGAAAAAGCCTCGGAGATCTCCAACTCCGCCGAGCTGAAAGCAGCCCTGAAAGCCCTTCTCCTGGAGCGCATCTCCTTTGATGTGCCCCCTGAAGAGACCATGAAAAAACCCCACGTCATGATGGTCGTGGGGGTCAACGGCGTGGGCAAAACCACCACCATCGGCAAGCTGGCCACTCGCTTTGTCCGCGAAGGCAAAAAAGTGATCATCGTGGCAGGGGACACCTTCCGTGCCGCCGCCTCGGAGCAGCTCACCGTCTGGGCCGACCGCTCCGGCGCGGACATCGTGCGCCACAAGGACAACTCCGACCCGGCTGCCGTGGCCTTTGACGGGGTCCAGGCCGCCGTGTCACGAAACGCCGACATCGTCATCATCGATACCGCAGGGCGCCTCCACACCAAAAAGAACCTCATGGAAGAGCTCAAGAAAATCCGGCGCAGCGTCTCCAAAACCATTGAGGACGGCCCCCACGAGACCCTCATGGTGGTGGACGCCACCACCGGCCAGAACGCCCTCACCCAGGCCCAGCTCTTCCACGAAGCCGTGGGCATCGACGGCGTGGCCCTCACCAAACTCGACGGCACCGCCAAAGGCGGCATCGTCATCGGCATCACAAGTACCCTGGGCGTGCCCCTGAAGTACATCGGCATCGGGGAACAGGCCGACGACCTGCGCCCCTTTGACGCCGAAGAGTTTGCCGACGCCTTGCTGTAGCAAAAAATGCCTCCGGCGGCCCTGCCGGGGGCCAAACTTTTGAAAAGTTTGACAAACAGATCAAAATAAATATTGAAAACGATGTTGATATATGAGACTTCGTGGGTTTGTTTTTAGCGCTGGATCAAAGGAATAAAGCGGCACGCTTTTTTCAAAAAGTGACCACAGGCGGCATGAACCACCCAAACCCGGAGCTGGAATGACACCTCTGGACAACCTGTCGACACGCATGGAAGAAGAGCTCCTCAAAGGAGGGGCGCGGGGCATTGAGCAGGCAGCCCAAGCCCTTGACCCGGGCTATCTGCTCCGGGCCGCCCAGGGCATCCTGGACAGCCCCGGCCCGGTGCTCATCACCACCGGATTTCCCGTCTCAGGCACATTTGAGACCGACGGGCCCGTAGGGGCCATTGCCCTCTACCGCGTGCTTGAGTATTTAAACGGATGCCCCGTCTTTGTCGGGGCGCCGCCCCTGTCCACCCTCCTCGGAAAACGCTTCCAGATCACCGAACTGCCCATTGCCACCCCGGAAGAGACCGCACCCCATATCGCAAAGCTCATGGACACCCACCGCCCCGGAGCCGTCGTCTCCGTTGAGCGCCCCGGTGCGTCCGCGCAGGGCAGCTACCACAACATGCGCGGCTCGGACATCACCGCCCATGCAGCCAAGGTGGACGGCCTCTTTAACAGAGACGACCTCTTCTCCGTGGCCTTTGGCGACGGCGGCAACGAGATCGGCATGGGCAATGTCCTTACCTCCCTTTCGTCCCTTCCCATCATTCCCTCGGTGACCCCCTGCCACGAGCTGGTGGTCTCCTCGGTCTCCAACTGGGGCGTCTACGGCGTCATCGCCATGATGGAAGCCCTCACCGGCGAGGAACTCCTCGACCTCTGCGACCCCGCACCCACCACCCACTGGCTGGTGGAAAACGGCTGCGTGGACGGCGTCACCGTCCGCCCCGAACCCACGGAAGACGGGTTTCCCTTAAGCCGAGGCGAAACCCTCATCAAACGATTCCAGTCCTGGGTCGCCCCCTTCAGTACCGAAAGCTATCCCAAAACAGCCTGATCCGCACCCAAACCAAAATCCCCCTGCCGCTTGTGCGACAGGGGGATTTTTGGATGTCATGGCTGCCTCCGGCGGCCCTGCCGGGGGCCCAACTTTTGAAAAGTTGGATAAACAGGTTTTAAAGAAAAGATTCTGCGATCTTCATGGCGTTTTCTTATCCATGAAAAGCATCAAAAGCCCATTGCCCTGATTCACGGACGAAGCACCGGAGTATTGTTATTATTCTTTTTCTCGCTCCCAGGCTCTGCCTGGGAGTGTCGATTGCAAGGCTCCGCCTTGCCGGAGTGATGCATAGCGGCGTACTGGCAGTATCTACAGGAAAGCGATCTCAAGCGTGGAGGCAGAGCCTCCGTAGAGCATTCCCAGGCGGAGCCTGGGAACGAAAGAGCCACTGATCCGACATATTGCCCCTTGGCCCCGATGCTCAACACGGGCGAAGCCCGTCAGCAAATGTGAAGGGGAGAAGCCCGGAGCATTTTCGATCCTGGGGTCCAGGGGATTTATCCCCTGGCCGCCGGAGGCATCGTTTTTATTCTTTTTCTCGCTCCCAGGCTCTGCCTGGGAGTGTCGGTTGCAAGGCTCCGCCTTGCCGGAGTGATGCATAGCGGCGTACTGGCAGTATGTACAGGGAAGCGATCTCAAGCGTGGAGGCAGAGCCTCCGTATAGCATTCCCAGGCGGAGCCTGGGAACGAAAGAGCCACTGATCCAACGTATTGCCCCTTGGCCTCGATACTCAACACGGGCGAAGCCCGTCAGCAAATGTGAAGGGGCGAAGCCCCGGAGCATTTGCGATCATCCGTTGCTTTGGAACAACTCCTTTGCCTTGTAGGAGCTGCGCACAAAGGGACCACTGGCCACATCGGCGAAGCCCATGGCAAGGGCTTTTGTTTTCCATGCGTCAAAGGCTTCCGGGGTGACGTAGGTCTCCACGGGAAGGTGGTCCTTTGAGGGCTGCAGGTACTGGCCAATGGTGAGGATGGAGCACCCGGCGGCCAGAAGGTCGGACAAGGTGGCCTCCACCTCGGCGTCGGTCTCCCCCAGGCCCAGCATGATGCCCGACTTCAGCGGCATAGAGGGGGCTGCCTTGGCGGCATACCGAAACACATCCAGGGACCGCTGGTAGATGGCCTGGGGCCGAACCGTATCGTAAAGCCGGGGCACGGTCTCGATGTTGTGGTTGAGCACGTCCGGTTTTGCGTCGATGACGCACTGCAGGTTTTCTTCGCTTCCTTGGAAATCCGGAATCAGAACCTCCACATACACCCCGTCAATGGCCTCCCGCAGGGCACGGATGGTGGCCGCAAAGGCCGAGGAACCGCCATCCTCCAGATCGTCCCGGGTCACGGAAGTCACCACCACATAGGAGAGGTTGAGCTCTTTGGCCGCCTCGGCAACACGCCCGGGCTCTTCCGGGTCCGGCGGCAACGGCTTGCCCCCTGCCACCGCACAAAACCGGCACCCCCGGGTACACACCTCCCCAAGGATCATGAAGGTGGCCGTACGGCTGGAAAAACACTCCCACTGATTGGGGCACTTCGCCTCCTGGCACACCGTATGGAGCGACGACGACCCAATGAGCCGCCTCACCTTCTCGTACTCCGGCGAGGTGGGCAGGCTGCGCCGGAGCCACACCGGCTTTCTCTTACGCTGATACGCCTTTACACTATCCCGACACACATCTCTGTCCATACCCATCTCCCTTCATCAAAAAAACAAAAGCGCAAAAAACATGCCTCCGGCGGCGAGGTGAGCCACCTCGAAAGCGGATTGCCCTTGCGCTTCGTCCCTCGTTCCTCGGGGCAAAGCGCAAGGGCCTTCGGCTCGGGCTTCGCCCGACATAAAAGCTGACGGGTTGTGCGGACTGACTCACAAGCTTCAAAGGAACAGGATACGTCCTACTCGACATGCTTCCCTCTCAAGTCCAAGCCCCACATAAAGCCGACGAGTAGCCATTCAACTCATTAAGAGTCATTTCAACCAACCCTTCGGAAAAAAGCGCCCCAAAGACCCGCTTCATCTCACTCCGTGCAACGGTCATGCTCACCTTGCAGCCCAGCTCCTGTTCGGCCGTGGTCATGGCAACGGAAAGCCCGCAGGGGTTGATCCATGAAAAGAAGGTAAGGTCCGGGGCCACGTTGAGGGCCAGCCCGTGGAAGGAGACCCCGTGGTTCACCCGGATCCCCACACTCCCGATCTTGGCGTCTCCCACCCAGACACCGCGATTCACCGCATCGGACCGGGCAGAGACGCCCAAGGCATCCAGGGTCTCGATCATCACTTGCTCCAGGGCCCCCACAAAATCGGCCACGCCCATGCGCGCCTCATCCAGGTTCACGATGGGATAGGCCACAAGCTGCCCAGGACCGTGCCAGGTGATGTTGCCACCGCGCTCGGTCTGGACCACGGAGATTCCCTGCTCGTTCAAAAATGCTTCGGAGACCACGATGTTCTCGCGCCCGCCCCGTTTTCCCAAGGTGTACACCGGCGGGTGCTCCACCAGGATCACCACATCGTCGTCAAGCTCACCGGAAAGGCGCATGGACACCAACCGCTTTTGCAGGCCATACACCTCTTCATAGGCGGTTAACGGCAACTCAAGGATTTTTGCGTTATTCATCACTCGCCCCTCCCACAACCGCATCAAGCCCCCCCCGGCCCCCTTATCCCCTGGAGCGCCGCACTCCTGTGCGGCACGGGTCCCGACGGGCGAAAAAGCCGCACAGGAGTGCGGCGCTCCATTTCTATCGACCTTTCACCGTTTATTAGATCACGCCGCTAAACAGGGCCGCGAGTCATAAGCGGGTTCGTTACGCATGTCATAAACATTCAGGATATCACCACCCTATGAGTCGGGCGAAGCCCGAGCCGAAGGCCCTTGCACTTTTTCCTGAGGAACGAAGGAAAAAGTGCAAGGGCTATCAGCTTTCGAGGTGGCTCACCTCGCCGCCGGAGGCTGCTTTTCTGCAGTTCAACGCCTCTAAGCTATCCGCAAAGGCACGGCTTTCGAGCCGCAGCGGTTTCGTCGAGACGCCTGACTTTGCTTCGCGTGGGGGCGTTTTTCAGGAGTTCGGGGGACTCCTTGGCCTCTTTGGCGATGGCTTTCAGGGTATCGATGAAGTTATCGATGTCCTCTTTGGTCTCCGTCTCCGTGGGCTCGATCATGAGGGCGCCGTGCACCACCAGGGGAAAGTAGATGGTGGGGGGATGGAAGCCGTAGTCGATGAGCCGTTTGGCGATGTCCAGAGTGGTGACGCCGTGCTCTTCCTGGCGGGCATCGGAGAAGACGCATTCGTGCATGCAGGTCTTGTCGAAGGCCAGGTGGAAGGTGTCCTTGAGGCGCTCCTTGATGTAATTGGCGTTGAGGACGGCGTGGGCGCTGGCCTCTTTGAGCCCTTCGGCTCCCATGGAGAGGATGTAGCTGTAGGCCCTCACCATGACACCGAAGTGGCCGTAGAAGGTCATCATGCGCCCGATGGAGTCGGGATAGTCCGTCACCAGGCGATAGGTGTCCTTGATTTTTTCCACCCGGGGAACGGGGAGGAAGGGCTCAAGGGTCTTGTTGACGGCCACGGGGCCGGAGCCGGGCCCGCCGCCGCCGTGGGGCGTGGAAAAGGTCTTGTGGAGGTTGAAGTGCATGACGTCCACGCCGATCTCGCCCATCTTCACATAGCCCATGATGGCGTTCAGGTTGGCGCCGTCCCCGTAAACCAGGCCGCCTTTGTCATGGACGATCTCGCAGATCTCCCGGATGTTCTCTTCAAAGAGCCCCAGGGTGTTGGGGTTGGTCACCATGATGCCTGCGGTGTCTTCGTCCATGAGTTCCCGGACGTCTTCCACCCGCATGATCCCCTCGCCGTTGACGGGAACCGCCACCGGGGTGTAGCCGCAGAGAGCGCCGCTGGCCGGGTTGGTGCCGTGGGCGGTGTCGGGGACCAGCATTTTCGTGCGAACCTGCCCCTTCTTCTTGTGGTAGGCGTAGATCATGAGGATGCCGGTGAGCTCGCCGTGGGCACCGGCCGCGGGCTGGAGGGTCACCGCGTCCATGCCGGTGAGTTCCTTGAGAAAGTGCTCCAGGTCGTACATGAGCTTTAAGGCCCCTTGTGTCCGCACCTCCGGCAGGAGGGGGTGGGCGTCGGCAAAGCCGGTGAGGTTTGCCTGGCGCTCATTCACCTTTGGGTTGTACTTCATGGTGCAGGACCCCAGGGGGTACATGCCGGTATCCACGCCGAAGTTCCAGGTGGACAGGCGGGTGTAGTGGCGCACGACTTCCACCTCGGAGAGGTCGGGAAAGTCGGGGCCGTCCCCTGCCAGCTCCCCTTCAAAGGAGACCTCGTCCACATCGCACTCGGGCAGGGAATACCCGCAGCGCCCTTTCTTCCCTTTTTCCCAGAGCAAAGGCTCGTTGAGTATCAGGCCGGAATCGCCTTGTCTGTAGCCGCTCATGCCGTCACCTCCTTGACCAGCTGGTCCAGATCGGTCTTCGAGAGGGTCTCCGTCACGCAGAGGAGATAGTGCCCTTGAAGTTCCGGGTAAAAACGTTCCAGGGGAAGGCCCGCCACCACCATCTTGGCCAGGAGGCGCTCGTAGGTGGCTTCAAACCCTTCCGGGAACTTCACTACAAACTCATTGAAGGTAGGTGATGCAAAGGGAATCTCTATTCCTGCCCCGGCCAGGGCCTTTTTCAGGTACTCGGCTTTGTTGTGGTTGATCTGGGCCAGGCGCCGGAAACCGCTGCCCCCCAGGGAGGCCATGTACATGGCCGCGTTCATGGCGCAGAGGCCATTGTTGGAACAGATGTTGGAGGTGGCTTTCTCCCGCCTGATATGCTGTTCACGGGCCGCCAGGGTGAGTACGAAGCCCCGTTTGCCGTCTAAGTCCGTGGTGGTCCCCACGAGCCGTCCGGGGAGCTGGCGCATATGGGCCTTGGTGCTGGCCAGAAGGCCCAGGCCGGGCCCGCCGAAGGATTTGGGGATCCCCAGGCTCTGGCCGTCTCCTGCCACGATGTCCACGCCCTGGCTGCCGGGATTTTTCATCAGGCCCCAGGCGATGGCCTCGGTAAAGGAGGCGATCATCACGCCTTTCTGGGCATGGATGGCATCGGAAAAGCTCTTCAGGTCTTCCACCACCCCGAAGAAGTTGGGGGACTGAACGGCAACAGCGGCGACATCACCCATGGCCTCAAGGGCCGCAAGGTCTGTGCGCCCTTCCGCGGTATAGGGCACCTCCACCACCTCCACCCCGGCAGGATCCATGTACGTGCGGATCACCTCCCGATGAAAGGGATGGCAGAGGGTGGAAACGGCCACCTTCTTGCGTTTTGTCTTTTTCACGGCCATCAACAGGGCTTCGGAGAGTCCTGTGGCGCCATCGTAGTGGGATGCCGTGGCAACGTCCATGCCCAGGAGGCGGGTGACCAGGGTCTGGAACTCGTAGATTCCCTGGAGGGTCCCCTGGCTGATTTCAGGCTGGTAGGGGGTATAGGCCGTTGCAAATTCAGAGCGGGAGAGAAGGTAGGGAACGGACGAAGGGATATGGTGGTTGTAGCTTCCCGCCCCGATGAACACGCGGTATTCACTGGAGGATGCCATGGTGGCGGCCAGGGAATCCATGTGGGCATTCAGGTCCCACTCGCTCATGGCCGGGGGAAGGTCCATGGGTTTTGAACTCCTGCACGCGGCAGGAATGGTGTGGAAGAGGTCGTCCACGGTATCGACACCGATGACCTTGAGCATCTCGTGGATGTCTTCCGGGGTATGGGGCAAATAACGCATCGCAAAACTCCTCTTATGCTGGAAAAATCCGGGTAGGGGCACTCCCCCTTCCCATGCACGGCCCGAGCCACGGGATGGCCCGCGCCGTTCATGGGGGTGACACAGTGTTGCCAGCCCCTCAGGCGTCGAAAAGCCCCAGGTACGCAGCTTTGTCGAGCAGCGCCTCCACCTCGGACAGGTCCGCCGGTTTCACGCGGATCAGCCACCCCTGGCCGTAAGGTTCGCCGTTGACCAGGGCCGGGTCGTCTTCAAGGGCTTCGTTGACGGCCACGATCTCACCGCCGATGGGCATGTACAGCTCGGAGACAGCCTTCACCGACTCCACGGTGCCGAACTCCTCGCCCTTTTCAAAGCTGTCCCCCACCTGGGGAAGCTCCACGAACACAATGTCGCCGAGCTGGTCCTGGGCGTAATCCGTGATACCGATGACAACCTCGTCACCCTCGGTCCTGGTCCATTCGTGGTCGGTGGCGTACTTGACATCTTCCGGCAACACAAGCTGACTGATCTCTTTCATGGGGTCTCCTTTGCAGGGTTTGCGTCCTGCCCCGGGCCAACCGACGGGTGACACGGCCGGTCCGGCGAACGGGTTGTCTCATGTGGGTGATATATCCGAGCCAGGGGCCCGGGATCGAGACAGGGCTCCGGCGATCCGGAGTCCCGTCGTTACAGCATCTCGCGTATGGGGCGCCGTGCGGTGCGTCCGGGGCGGATGTCCGAGACAATCTCCACCGGCACCTTGCGTTTGCCGTGGGTAAGCACCACGGTGGTCCCGGGGGCCAGGGCCCGGGTAAGCTTTACGAATCCGCAGGAGAGCCCTCGTACCTTTGCACCTTCGGGCAACGAGCCCGAAACCGATGACACGATGTTCCCTTGGTGGCGTCCCAGGGCCACATCTGTGGTGCAGGTAAGGATGGTGCCGATGGCTTCTCCGTCCTCGGTGAGCACGCAGCTCTCCTCCCCGGCGGAAACCTTCCGTGGGTCAAAGCCTGCAAAGGCCGCAGTATAAAATACCTCCGAAGGGGCAAGCAACGCGCCATCACCACGGAAGCCTTTCGTAAACGCCGTCTTTTCAGCGTTCCAGGGTAAGGCAAAATCCCAGGGGTGATTAATGAAAGCCCACCCTCCGATGTCCTGATGGGAAAGGGGGAGCACGGCCCCGGTGCGCAACGAATCCCGGGAGGCGAGGCCACAGGGGCGAATGCCTGCGTCTTTTCCGGCTTTAAGAAGGGCCGTCCACACGGCCTCGGTTTTCTCCGGGATCACAAAGAGTTCAAATCCGAATTCACCGGTGTAACCGGTACGGGAGAGAAGAATGGGCGTGCCGTCGAGGAGCTTGACCTGCCCGGCACGGGGAGCGCGATCATCAAAATGGCCCTTAAAAGAGAAGTAGGGCATGGAGTCAAAGACCGCTTCGGGGTCCTTGAGGACGGCCCCCAGGATTTTTGCGGCGCCCGGGCCCTGGATGTCGATTTTGCCCAGGCTGTCGGTAAGATCGGTGATGAGGCTCAGCCGCCCGTCTGAAAACCGCTCCAGCTCCATGGCGATGGCACCGCCCATGCCTGCGTTGACGCAGACCATAAAGCGATCGGACGCCATCTTGTAGACCAGGGCATCGTCGATGACATGGCCTTTTTCGTTTAAAAACGCACCGTACACGGCCCTGCCCGGCACCAGGGGCCCCGGATCCTTTCCGATGCAGTGGTCGAGGTCTTTGCTGAAGCACTCCTGGAGCAGGTCGCGAGCCCCCCCGCCGTCCACGAGGATCACGGCCATATGGCTGGTATCAAAGAGCCCGGCAGAGGTGAGCACGGCCATGTGCTCCTCCCGGGTTCCGCCTCCGTACCACAGAGGCATCTCGTAGCCGCCAAAATCGGCCATATTGGCACCATGGTCACAGTGCCAGGCGTGCAGGGGGGTCTTTTTCACCGTCGAATCCATACGCATCTCCTTTCCGGTTGACATCATCGTGACACGGAATCCACCCCGGACAAATGCAATGCAGGGTCAGTAACGAGGAGACATGCTGAGTCAATCGCTGAAACGCCGAGAGAGGAGAAAAATCGAGAGAGGGAAAGGATAAAAGCGTGAAAGGATACAGCGGTAAACCACCTGATGAAACCTGTCCTTTTCTTGAAAACCCGAGACATCATCACCACCTGCCAGAGTTCTCGAAGGCGGCACACCGGCTGAAGGGGAACCACCCTCCTTCCGCCGGAACGCCCCGGACCGCCCGGTGGGTCCGCCCCATGGCGGGCCACCACCTTCTGATTCATTTACAACAGATAGGGCACCTTTAAGTTGTACCCCTTGTACACCACAAAGGTTTCAACGGACTGGATATCCTTTACCTTGGAGAGCTCTTCGGTATAAAATTCGAGGAGCCCGTAGCCCTCCTTAAACAGAACCTGAACGATCAGATCGTATCGGCCGGTGACAACACTCACCGACACCACCCCTTTGAGGCGACTGATCTCTTCTCCCTTGTCCACGAGATTGACGTGGCTGATGTTCATCCCCACAATCACCACCCGGTGCCCCCGAAGGGATTCGGGGTTCACAAGACCGGTTACATCAAGGACTCCCTCATCCTGAAGGCGCCTGACCCTTGCCCGGACCGTGTTTTCGGTGATGGAAAGTTCTTCGGCGATCTTCTTGAAAGAGCGCCGTCCGTCCCGAAGCAGCTTCATGATGGCGATGTGGGTCTCGTCGATGTTCATAGACTCTCGCTTGTCCGTTGTGTTCTTTCGCTCGTCAGTAAACATAATTTTTTCACTTTCTGTCAATAATTTTTTAGAACATTCATGTTTCCAGCAATGATGTTGACTTTTTTTGATGTATTCCCTAATAACACTCAAAGCAACAAGTTCAGATTTCCTCAACCGATGCCCCGCGGGCCGAGCCGCTTCCCACCGACCGTTCCCCTCCCCACAGCGGCCTGCACATCCCAGGGATGACAGGAAGCGGGGCATCCGCACCAAGGAGAAAAGGCATGGCAAAACGAATCATCGTTATCGGAGCCGGACCCGGCGGCTATGTGGCTGCCCTGAAAGCCGCGGCCTTAGGCGCCGAGGTTACTGTCGTTGAAAAAGAGGGCGCCGGCGGCACCTGTCTCAACTGGGGGTGCATCCCCTCGAAAATCATGAAAACCAGTGCCGACCTGATGGAGAAGATGGCCCAAAGCGAAACCTTCGGGCTTGAACAGGTGGGAGGCGTCACCGTGAACATGGCGCGCCTCATGGAGCGCAAGCGCTCGATCATCGCCACCCAGCAGAAGGGCATTCTGGCGCTTTTCCAACGGGCCGGGGTCACCTGGGTCCGCGGTTCGGCCAGAATTACCGGAAAAGGAAGCCTCGCCGTAACCGATGAAAACGGTGAAACCAGCGATCTGTACTGGGATAATCTTATCATCGCCACGGGTACCGTGCCAATGGCCTTGTCAGCCTTTCCCTTCGACGGCAAACGCGTGGTCTCCAGCAACGAGATCCTGAGCCTCTCCGAGGTCCCGGAAAGCATCGCCATCGTAGGCGGGGGCGTCATCGGCTGTGAGTTTGCCTTTATCCTGAACGCCCTGGGGTCCAAGGTCACCCTCATCGAAGGCATGGACCGGGTCCTGCCCATCGACTCCGTGGACGACGCATGTTCCAAACTCCTCACCCGGGAGATGAAAAAGAAAAAGATCACCCTCTACACCAACCGCACGGTCATCGGCGTGGACACCACGGGCGAGGGCGCCCGGGTCACCATCGGTCCTTCCCCCTTTGCCGACAGCCCCACAGCCAAAGAAAAGGAGATCCTCACCGAAGAGGTTGCCATGGTGGCCTTCTGCGTGGGCCGCAGCCCCAACTCCTCGGACATCGGCCTGGAACACACCGGGGTCACCGTGGACGAGCGCGGCTGGATCCGGGTGGACGACGGCATGCGCACCAGCGACCCGTCCATCTACGCCATCGGCGACATCACCGGACCGGAGCGCATCATGCTGGCCCACGTGGCCTCGGCCGAAGGGATGGTGGCTGCCGAAAACATCATGGGCGAGGATCGCACCATGGACTACACGGCCGTTCCCAACGCCATCTTCACCATGCCCGAGGTGGCCTGCACCGGCCTCACCGAAGCCCAGGCCCGCGACCAAGGGCTCGACGTGCGCACCGACACCGTCCTCTTCCGCGCCATCGGCAAGGCCCAGGTCTTAGGCGAACTCGCGGGCCAGGCCTCCATCGTCTCGGAGACAGACACCGGAAAAGTCCTGGGCGTCCACATTGCAGGGCCCCACGCCACCGACCTCATCGCCGAAGGCACCCTTGCCGTCAACAAAGGGCTCACCGTCACGGACCTGGCCAAAACCATCCACGCCCACCCCACCCTGACCGAGGCCATGCTGGAAGTCGCGTTAAAAGCGTCCGGCAACGCCCTGCACGGGTAGTCGAAAAACACAAAAAGCATGCCTCCGGCGGCGAGGTGAGCCACCTCGAAAGCTGATTGCCATTGCGCTTCGCCCTTCGTTCCTCAGGGCAAATCGCAATGGCGTTCGCCGCGGGCTGCGCCCGCCACCAAAGCGTGTGACTATACGGGTATTGTCACACGTTCTGTAACGGTGTGGACTCAGTGTCGTAACATTCTCGGAATCAGAATTCATCTGAGCACCTCCGGCGGCAAGGGAGGAGGTGCCACGATAGCGAAAAATCCTTGCCCGTTTCTCCCAAAAACCTAAAGCTTGCGGCCCTTCGCGTCTGTGCTATAGTAAAAAACAGAATTTTTTAAAGTGCATAACACCCAACCTCCAACCAGACGGCGGCCCATGACCCACTCTGCTGAGAGTTTGAAACTGGAGCTTAAATTTTCCGACCGCATCGGCGTCGTGGCCGATCTCACGCGCGAAGTCACGGACAAAGGGCTCAACATCCTGTCCATGGAAGTCATCCAGGACGGAGAAGCCGCCATCGTCTACATCGAACTGACCCGCCCCACAGGCCCCCACCCGTCTTCGGCCTCACTGGTCACCGCCTTCCACGGGCTGCCCGGAGCCCTGTCTGTCCGCCTTGTCCGCACCCTCCCCCGGGAGCGCAGGGAAAAACACCACCAGGCCGTCTTTGACGGGGTCTCCGAAGGCATCATCGCCACCAACGAAAAGGGCCTTGTCACCACCATCAACCCCGTGGCCTGCCGCATCCTGGGCCACGACGCGGCCCAGCTCCTCGGCAAAAACATCCGGGACATCAAGCCCGACGGCAACATCCTGCTGGAGTGCATGGCCCAGAAACGCCCCTTGAGCCGCCGGGAGTCCGTGGTCACCCCCGACGGGCGTGTGGAGTTCTACGCCTCGGCCCAACCCATCCACGATGCAGGGGGACGTTCCGTGGGCACCGTGGTGCTCATGAAGGAGCTCAGGGAGGTGCAGAAAATGGCACGCGAGGTCGCCTCCCCCACCACCGCCAGCTTCAACTGCATCCTGGGCACCAGCCAGGGCATCAAGAACGCCGTGCTGCTGGCCCGGCGCATCGCCCCCACCGACGCCACGGTCTCCGTCCGGGGCGAGAGCGGCACAGGCAAAGAGCTCTTTGCCGGGGCCATCCACTTTGAAAGCGGCCGCACCGGCCCTTTCATCGCCATCAACTGTGCGGCCATGCCCGAGCCCCTCTTAGAGAGCGAACTCTTCGGCTACGCCGAAGGGGCCTTCACCGGGGCCCGGAAAAAGGGCAAACCCGGCCTCTTTGAGGTGGCCAGCGGGGGAACCCTTTTTCTCGATGAGATCGGTGAGATGCCCCCCGGTCCGCAGGCCAAGATCCTCCGGGTGCTACAGGAGGGCCTGGTCCGGCGCATCGGGGGTACCCGGGAGATCCCCGTGGACACCCGCATCATCACCGCCACCAACAAAAATTTAGAGGAGATGGTCCAAAAACGCCTCTTTCGCGAGGACCTCTACTACCGCATCAACGTGGTTCCCGTTCACATCCCTCCCCTGCGGGAGCGCCGGGAGGACATTGGCCTCCTTGCCCCCCATTTCCTCGACCTGCTCACCGAAAAACTCAACAACCCCCGCCAGACCATCTCCGAAGCGGCCATGGAAAAACTCATGGGCCACCACTGGCCGGGAAACGTCCGCGAACTGAAAAACGTCATAGAGCGGGGCGCCATTTTAGGGGACGGCCGCATCGTCAAGCACGCCAACATCCTCTTCAGCCACGAGGCCAACCTTGCCCCCGCAGCCGATGCCGAGTCTCCCGATCCCCAAGGCGGGCTGCGAGAGCTCACCGCCCAGTTTGAGACCGACCTGATCATCCGGGCCCTGAAGGATGCCGGAAGCATCCGTAAAGCCGCCGCTCACCTCAACCTCACCCACACCGCCCTGCTCAACAGGATCAAAAAGTACGGCATCCGCGTGGAAACAAAACAATCCATCGGAACGTATTCGTACCACTAACGCAACATATTGTTTTCAAAGAATAACCGATCTAAATGGAGCTAATACGGTGCGATTTCAAACCATCTTAGCCCTGCCCCCACCACCACCCGGAAGCCCCTCTGCGCTTTTTTCCGGTTCTCCTATCCCTGGGCTGGCGACGGACGCAACGTCCCTGTTCTCAGGCCTTGCGCCCGCCCATTGGCTCCGATACACCGGGCGGTATTCCCGCCTTGCAGCCTCTTTTTTTCCACTCTGTTCATTCGTGGCAGCGTTTTTGCTCTTCTCTGTTTCCATGACCGGACGCCCCCCTCCCCTGCGGGGCCGTCCTCACCCGACGTTCACAATCCCCGGCGGGGCTCATCCCCGCCGAACAACAGGCCGGCCGTGGCCGGTCCCATGGAGGTTTCAATGATCGTAGGTATCCTCAAAGAGATCAAGTCAGAGGAAAATCGTGTCGCCATGACCCCCTCCGGGGTTGAAGTGATGACCGCCAACGGGCACACCCTGCTCGTGGAACAAAGCGCCGGCGTGGGCAGCGGCTTTTCCGATGCCATGTATGTGGAAGCCGGGGCGGAGATCGTCGCCACCCCGGCCGAAGTCTTCAGCCGGTCCGACATGGTCATGCACGTCAAGGAGCCCCAGCCGTCCGAATACGCCATGGTGAAAAAAGGTCAGATCGTCTTCACCTACATGCACTTTGCCGCCGACGAGGGGCTCACACGGGACTTTCTCAAAACAGATTCCGTCGCCATCGCGTACGAAACCATCGAAGACACCTCGGGGGGGCTGCCCCTTCTCACCCCCATGAGCGAGGTGGCGGGACGCATGTCCGTCCAGGAGGCTGCCAAGTACCTGGAGCGGGTCCATGGGGGACGGGGGATCCTCCTGGGCGGGGTCACGGGCGTGCCCCCGGCAACGGTGGTGGTCATCGGCGGGGGGATCGTGGGCACCAACGCAGCCCAGATGGCCTGCGGACTCGGTGCCAAGGTCTACCTGCTGGACATGAACCTGGACCGCCTCCGCCATCTGGGCGAGGTGATGCCCAAAAACTGCTTCCCCATGATGAGCTCTCCGGCAACGGTGCGTGAACTGATCCGCGAGGCGGACGTGGTGGTGGGAGCCGTCCTCATTCCCGGGGCCAAGGCGCCCAAGCTCATCACCCGTGAGATGCTCGGCACCATGAAACCCGGAGCCGTCATCGTGGACGTGGCCATCGACCAGGGCGGATGCTTCGAAACCTCCAAACCCACCACCCACGGCAACCCCATCTACGAGGTGGACGGCATCATCCATTACTGCGTGGCCAATATGCCCGGAGCTGTTCCCATCACCAGCACCATCGCCCTGACCAACGCCACCCTGCCCTACGCGGTGGAAATCGCAAACAAAGGCTGGAAACAGGCGTGCAGGGACAACGACGGCATCAAGCTCGGGCTTAACATGGCCGAGGGCAAAATCACGTACAAAGGGGTCTCCGACGCCTTTGGGCTGGCGTACACCCCGGCCGATGACCTCCTGAAATAACCAACCGACATCCCCCCCACCAGACCCCAGGGCCGGCCCCCCCCACAGGGGGCCCGCCCCTGGGGCATACCGGGCTCTACCCGAAGCGAGCATATCGTCATGCGAGTCAGCGCACCCGACTTGCTCACAAAGACAAACCAGCCACCTGCCTGGCCGCCCCCCCATCGGCAATTTTATCCATATTTAAAAGCGGATATTGATTATTTTTTCAATTCATGGTCTACTAACTTCCGTTTCCCTTAAGAACATCGCCGCAACACAGTTCTTTCTCATATGGAGACGACAGGCTCTCCGCCCGCCCACCTCACATATTTCATTTCTCTATTCCATGCGAGAAGTTAACGCTCCGGCACCCGGCCTTCCGATAACTTCTTTTTCTTTCTGCGGGTTGTGAAGCCGCCATGGCTAAGGCACCATATATCCCGGACGGGAGGCACCGCCCGGTGCATATAGGCAATCTCACACCACCACTGGAGGAATTTTATGGAGAACTTTATCGAGTTACTGAACAAAATCGATAGCATTATCTGGGGCGTCCCCCTGCTTGTCCTGCTCGTGGGCACAGGGCTGTGGCTGACCATCTCCCTTCGGGGAATTCAGTTCACCACCCTGCTTCACTCCCTCTACCTGGCCCTTGTCAAGCGCAGGGAAGAAGGAGATGAAGGCGACGGTGACATCTCCCATTTCCAGGCCCTGATGACGGCACTCTCCGCCACAGTGGGCACCGGTAACATCGCGGGTGTGGCCACGGCCATCGCCGTGGGTGGCCCCGGCGCCATGTTCTGGATGTGGGTCACCGGCCTGGTGGGCATGGCCACCAAATACGCGGAGGCCGTTCTCGCCGTGAAGTACCGTGAAAAGGATGAAAACGGCAACATGTGCGGCGGCCCCATGTACTACATCGCCAACGGCCTCGGATGGAATTGGATGGGGGTTCTTTTTGCCCTGTTCGCCTCCATTGCAGCCTTCGGCATCGGCAACATGGTTCAGTCCAACTCCGTGGCCGATGCGGTACACGCCACCTTTAACATCCCCGTAGGCGTCACCGGCGTTATCCTCATGATCTTCGTGGGCCTTGTGGTCATCGGCGGCATCAAGAGCATCGGCAAGGTCACCAGCGTGCTGGTTCCCATCATGATCGTCTTCTACATTGTCGGCTCCCTTGTTATCCTCATCCTCAACGCCAAGGCAATCCCCTCGGCCCTGACCCTGATCATCACCCAGGCCTTCAACCCCACCGCCGCCACCGGCGGGTTCCTCGGCGCGGGCGTCATGCTGGCCATCCGCATGGGCGTTGCCCGCGGGGTCTTCTCCAACGAATCCGGCCTCGGCAGCGCGCCCATCGCAGCCGCCGCAGCCCAGACCAAGCACTCAGTCACCCAGGCCCTGGTCTCCATGACCCAGACCTTCATCGACACCATCATCGTCTGCTCCATGACCGGCCTGGTCCTGATCATCACCGGCACCTGGTCCAGCGGCAAAAACGGCGCCGAGCTCACCACCTTCGCCTTTCAGGGCGCCCTGCCCGGCGGGGGCCTCATCGTCACCATCGGCCTCATCCTCTTTGCCTACTCCACCATCCTCGGCTGGTGCTATTACGGTGAAAAATCCATTGAATACCTGCTCGGGGAAAAAGCCATCATGCCCTACCGCGTGATCTTCGTGATCTTCGTGGGCATCGGGGCCACCCTGAAGCTCGACCTGGTATGGACCCTGGCCGACATCTTCAACGGCCTCATGGCCTTCCCCAACCTCATCGCCCTTCTGGCACTGACCCCCGTCATCATCAGCGAAACCCGGGACTACTTCGACAACCATTACAGGAAGTAGCCCTTAAGGGCACTGACACGAAAAAACCCGCCCCCTGTCTCAGGGGACGGGTTTTTATTCCGTCCGACCACGCCGTTCGCCTCAATCGGCGATCCGGGTCTTGGGGTGGGCCTTTTCCCACAGGTACCACGAGGTGTCCTCATGGCCAATCTCCGGGAGCCGTTTTCCGGCATGGGGCCCGTCAATGGCCAGGAGCCCCTTTCCGTCGGGGTACCACAGGCTGCCGCTCTCCTTGTCATAGAGAACAAAGGTATCCCCATAGGTCCACCCCGAAGGGGCAAGGGTCAGGGGCTCTCCGTTCAGTTCTCGGCTGTACACAGCCGACAGGTCCACGAGCGGTCAGTATGCCGCCGCAACCCAGACGTCTTTCAGTCTGGTATTCAGGATCTCATGGCGCGCCAGGATCCTCACCGAAACAGCCCGGGCCTCCTCATCCGAACCAAACCCGATGACCCTCTCCCGGTCCCGGACATCAGCCGGTGCCGAGGAGAAAGCCCTCTCATCCAGGGGAACGATGGCATCCTTTCCGATGCCGTATTGGAACTTCTCCGGCTCAAAGCCCAGGGTCTCGGCGTGGGTCACCTCCCACCGGTCGCCCAGGCGGTCCACGATCCACACACGGTCTCCCCTGCGCTCCACCTGGGCCGCCCATGCCGGGGCACTCCATATAACCAGGGCCAGCACAAAGGCCCATACTCGTTTCCATCTGATGTTCATTGAAAGCCTCCCTTTGCCCAATTCCGGGCGCATGATACGCCCAGTATACCATGGGGTACCCTGCCCGGTCACCTGAGGGCAAAGCTTATCAGGGCCAATGCATTCAAAAAATAAGTTGCCCCCGGCAGGGCCGCCGGAGGCTGCCATCTTAACCTGAAAAACAGCCAGGAAACGCCCCTGCCTCCTGTGATACACTGAAACCATGGAAAACAAACCCACATACGAAGAGCTGGAAGCCAAGGTCCGCAGCCTCGCCGCCATGCTGGAGGACGAAGGACGGGTGGTGCAATGGGAGGTCCTGGGGCACCTGGCCCTTGCCTGGGACCGGAACGGGCCACCGGGAATCGTCGAAAACAAGGACCTGGCAGAAGCCCTGGGCCTGGGCAAGGCTGCGGTGGCCGTGGCCCTGAAGCGACTGTCCACCCTGGGCATTACCGACCACGACACCATGGGGTATGCCTCGTACCTGACCCAGGAAGGCTACGATATCGCTAAACAGCACGACCGCACCGTCCCCCTGGAAGAGCAGATAGAAATGGCAAAAGGAAAGCGGGTTAAAGGAAACTGGGGGAAAAAGCGGAGAAGGAAAGGGGCTAAGGGCTAAGGGCTAAGGGCTAAGGGCTAAGGGCTAAGGGCTAAGGGCTAAGGGCTAAGGGATAAAAAATGGAAGATATAAGGTCAAGGGCTCAATGGCTGTCGTCGCGTAAGTGGAAAACTTACCGGGTAAGATAAGGCTTGAGTGCCTTAAAAAAGTGGTCTGCCATGATGCCGTACCCCTTGTCGTTGGGGTGAATCCTGTCGCTCATGAGGCCTGGCTTGCCCAGAATACCCTCGAAGATGTCGGGCACCAGCACCGCCCCCATGGCGTCGGCTGTCTCCCGGTACCCCGCGCCAAAGTCGCGCCCCCAGAAAGGGATGTCGATGCCTCCCAGGATCACCATGGCCCCGCTCTCTTGGAGCACCCCGATGATGGACGCCAGGTTTTGAAAGGCCTGATCCCTGTCCACCCCGTTTTTCAGGTCATTGCCCCCAAGGGTGATAAGCACGATGCCGGGTTCGTACCCCAGCACATCATCAAGCCGTGCCATGGCGCTTCGGGTCGTCTCCCCGGGGACCCCCAGGTTGATGACCTCCCGTCCGATACGTGCTGAAAGCTGGTCAGGGTAGGAGCCGCCTTGCCCGGCGCCGACCCCGGAGGTGAGGCTGTCGCCGAAGGCCACGATGGTGGAATGGATGGGAGGGGCGTTGCGGACAGACCGGTGCGTGCCCGGCCTGCGGAGAGACCAGACAGCGACAACAAGAACCAGCACGATGGCAATGAAGAGGATGCGTTTGCTCATGGCCGCCCCCAATCAGGGCTGCCCCAGGGCAACCCGTTCAGCACATCTTTCAAAGGAAGGTCTGCCAACTTAAGAAGCAACGGTTCAGCAGACAGCAACGGCAAAAAACATTCCAATGGTCCGGTCGGTGCCGCCATTGCCATAGCGTAACGTGCAGGAGCGGCAGCAGCCGATAAAAACCGGACGCACGTCAGGCGCACCCGGGAAGACTGGTTATACCGGCTTTCGAATGAGACGGGAAAAAGAGCGTTCCACTACCTCAAGGCCGCTTCGGATGTTGCTCTGGAGCACGGAACGAACCTGCTCCTCATCCTTGGCCTTAATGGCCGCAAGGATCTGGCCATGCTCGAAAGAGAACTTGTGGCAGTCGGTGATCTCCTGGCGGTAAAGATTGAGAAAAGTCTCCACGGATTCGATGAGCTTGTACACGATGGAGCAGAGGTGGGGAAGATTGGACGCCTCGTAGATGGTCTTGTGAAACTCGCGATCCAGGGTGTAAAAATCCGCGTCCACACTGGCCATGCGGCTGTGGAGTTCTTCGAGTTCGGCGATCTTTTCGGGGGTGATGTTGTGCATCGCCTCCACGGCGAGCTGGGATTCCAGGTCCACGCGCATGTCGAAGATAATGGAAATCTCTTTGCGCGAAGGCGGGCTGGCCACCACGGCGCCCTTGTAGGGAATGTTCTTCACCAGACCAGATCGGTCAAGGCGCATCAGGGCTTCCCGGATGGGCCCTCTGCCGATGCCCAACTCCGTTTCAAGGTCCGACAGCACGAGCCGGGTGCCGGGCAACTTCACACCCGTAAGAATCATATCACGAATCTTTTCATAAGCCACAAGGGACTTCATCGAAGATACATTGTTGTCCAAAGTCTTTTCTCCTGCCAGTCGGAATCTTAAATACGCGACGTAAGTAAAACAAAAAAGGGTCCTGCCCGGAACAGGCGGCCCGGAAAAAATGGGTTACTCCCCAGGGAGCATATTACCCCGCCGCTGGTAACGCGGCAAACGACAAGGGTGTGAGAAAGGGTCGCAAGGGCAAGATAGATTGCGTCAAACTCTCCTTTTTAACACACCCTTGTTTATTTCGTACAGCCCTCTTTGTCAAGGTGCGGATAACTCGGTGTGGGGCATCTTCCCCTCACGGGCAACGGCCACAATCTCCCGGGCAAGGACATCGGCTGCATCCACGCTGCGAATGGGCAGCTCGCCCCCGCCGATGATGCCCAGTTCCGTGCATCCGAGAATTCCGACCTCAGCGCCCTTGGATGCCAGGTGGGCACAGATGTCCGAAAAGTCCTGCCGGACTTTGTCGCCGGTCTCACCGGCCTTGACACGACGGATCACCCCCAGGAGCTGATCCTGGACCGGTGCGTCGGGGTAAACCACGTCCACGCCACGCGCGGCAAAGCGGGTCTCGTAGAGTTTCGTGATCAAAACGGCCGTGGAGGCAAGGACCCCCGCCTTTTTGATACCGGGGTTGTTGGTCACCACCGTCTCCACCACAAGGTCCACGAGATGGACCACGGGAATAGAGACCGCATCGGCCACATTGTAATAATAATGGTGAGCCGTGTTGCAGGGGATCACGAGAAAATCGGCTCCCCAGGCTTCGAGGCGCTTGCCCATGTCGGCCATGCAGGGACCGGGATCTTCCCCGTCCCCGTCGATGATGGCCTTCATGCGTGAAGGCACCTTGGGGTTGTTGTCCACGATGCATCGCAGGTGATCGACATCATCCAAAGCAGGGGTCAGGGCGATGATGCGCTGCATCAGGTCAACCGTCGCTTCAGGCCCCATGCCTCCCAGGATTCCCGGAATTTTCTCCGCTCCGGGCTGCTGACACGTTTTTTCCATCTTGTCTCCCAAAGACCGGATCGGCCGCTTGGCAGCCATCCGGCATCACGTCGTATGGTCTCCCATACAAACCAAAGCCCCATAAACGAAATGCCGGGACGGCCCAAAGCCGCCCCGGCAGGAAAAGCACAGGCTGCACACTGATCCGTTACGGAACAGTGGTCATCCTAACACGCTACGCACGAAACGTGTCGAGGTATGCGTAGAGGGCGGGGGAACCGCCGGTGTGCAGGAACAGCACGTTGGAACCTTCGGGGAAGGCGCCTTTGCGTACGAGGTCAATGAGACCTGCGGCAACTTTACCGGTGTAGACGGGGTCGAGGAGGATGGCTTCCTCGGCAGCGAAGAGCTTCACTGCTTCTACCATGGCATCGGAGGGTACGGAGTAGCCGGGGCCAACGTACTCGCCGTAGCACTTAACGGCGTCACGCTCAATGCCGCCTTTGATGCCCAGCAGCTCAGCAGTTTCCTGAGCCAGCTTGTAAACACCAGGCTCCTGATCGGCTGCAGGCTTGGATACGTCAATACCGGAAACGGGGATGTTGGCGTTGGTGCCGGTCATACCGACAACCATACCAGCGTGGGTACCAGCGGAGCCGGAGGGAACAACCACGTGGTCGATCGTAAGGCCCATGGTGTTGAGCTGGTCCATCATCTCTTCGGCACATGCGGCATAACCCAGGGCGCCGATGGCGTTGGAAGCACCGCCGGGGACGATGTAGGGTTTTTTACCGGCAGCTTTGAGCTCGGCTGCGGTTTTTTCCATCTCAGCCATCATGTCGGAACCACCCTCAACAACACGCTTGGTTTTAACGCCAAGGAGTTCGAAGAGGAAGTTGTTGCCGCTGCCGTCTTCTTTGTAAGTACCTTTAACGCGCTCTTCGAGGACGAGGTGGCACTCGAGGCCTTCTTTGGCGGCCCAGGAAGCAGTCAGACGGCAGTGGTTGGACTGGATGGCACCACAGGTAATGATGGTGTCAGCACCCTTTTCCAGAGCGTCGGCAATGCAGAAGTCAAGCTTACGGGTCTTGTTGCCGCCGGAAGCACCGGGGAGCAGGTCGTCACGCTTGACGAAAAGGTTCACTTTGCCGCCGAGGGCTTTGCTGAGGTTTTTCATGGGCTCAATGGGAGTCTGACCCTGGAGGTAACCACGACGGGGAAATTTAGTGAAATTCATTTTCGTTTAGTCCTTACTAATAAGTAATGAATATTTACCGGATCTATCTGCAAGGTCCGTCAGTCGGGCGAGATGAACACCATCGTCGCCCGAAACTCTTTTTCTTTTTACAGTGCGATGATCGCTTCGACTTCGATATCGGCGCCCAAGGGCAGCGCAGCAACCTGGAAGGCGCTGCGAGCGGGGAAGGGCTCGGGGAAGTACTCGGCGTAGACGGCGTTTACCGCCTGGAAATCAGCGATGTTTGCCAGGTAGACGGTGGTCTTCACGGTCTTGGCAAGGGTGGTGCCGGCTTCTTCAGCGATGGCGGCCAGGTTCTTGAAAGAAGCATGGGCGCGCGCTTCGATGGATCCTTCGGGCATTTTGCCGGTGGCAGGGTCGATGGGAAGCTGGCCGGAAGTAAAGAGAAGTCCACCGGCAACCACTGCCTGGGAATAGGGACCGACTGCGGCGGGCGCATTGTCCGTATGAATTGCTTTTTTGCTCATGGGTTCACTCCATGTTGTACGTTGTTCCGCTAAAGCCGCGTGAACACGTTTTGGTTGCACGTTATATATAGGCGCCGACCGAGTCGGCGCGTGTTATCAAAGAAAAGGCCCGGTGGATTAGAATCCCATGGCCCGGGGCAGCCACATCACGATGCTGGGGCAGTAAGCCATGATGAGAATCACACCGATGGTAATGGCGCAGAAGGGAAGAGCCTTCACCGAGATCTCTTCCAGTGTCACCCCGCCGATACCGGAGGCGATGAACATGTTCTCTCCCAGAGGCGGTGTGGAGAAACCAACGCCGCAGCAGCAGACCAGAACGATACCGAAGTGGATGGGATCCACGCCGAGGCCGGTCATGATGGGCAGAAGAACAGGTGTTACCAGCATGATGATGGCCAGGGTCTCCATGAACATCCCCATGAAGAGGAGGAAGAGAACAACCAACAGCCAGATAACATGGACGTCGGAGGTCACGGAGAGCAGCAGCTCGGCAATCATGTCGGGAATTCGGTACTGAACCAGGAGGCGACCGAAGGCGTAAGCGGTGAACATGATCACAAGCACTCGACCGGTAAGCCAGCTGGTGGTCTCAAGGGACTCCATGAGTCCTTTGATGGTGAGCTCCTTGTAGATGAAGATGCCCACGAAAAGCGTGTAGAAGATGGCCACAATGGCTGACTCGGTGGGGGTAAACATACCGGAGTAGATGCCGCCGAGAATAACCACGGGCGCCAGGATGGACCAGAAGCCCTCTTTCATGGTCTTGCCAACGTGCTTCATAGAGAGGCTGGGCATGCCCTGGCCGTACCCTTTGCCGCGGCAGCGGAACACATGAACGATGATGAGGCCCACGGAGATGAGGAGGCCGGGAACAACGCCCGCCATGAACATCTCGGTAATGGATTCCTGGGCAGTAACGCCATAGATAACCATGGGGATACTGGGGGGAATGATGATGCCCACACCGCCGGATGCGGCGGTTGCAGCCGATGCGTAGCCGGGATCGTACCCGCGCTTGATCATGGCCGGAATCATGAGCATGCCCACAGCCGCTGTCGTTGCAGGGCCGGAGCCGGAAATCGCACCGAAGAAGATACAGGCCAACGTGGTGGAGATGGCAAGGCCACTGTCAAGGGACCCGACCATGGACTCGGCCACCTTCACGAGTCGACGTGAGATGCCCGCACTCTCCATCAGCGCTCCGGAGAGCACAAAGGCCGGAAGGGCCATGATGGGGAACTGGTTAACCGAAGAAAATGCAACCTGTACGAGGGTAGAAAGGTCCTGCCCCACCGTAAAGAAAGCCGCCATGGCTGCCACGCCGAGTGACACCATGATGGGCGCGCCCATAAAAAGCAGAGCAGCGAAAGAAATGAACAGAATACCTGCAGCCGACATGTCCTTTTCCTCCTAAGACTTTTCTGCTTCAGAGAGCATTTTTTGGGTTTCTTCAAGATCCACGGAATCAACATCCTTGATTTCGATTTTGAGAATGTATTTCATGATGTCCACCTGGATGATTCGAATGGTCATCAGGGCAAAACTGATGGGGAAAATCCAGTAGACATAGGCCATGGACCATTCAAGGGCGGGAGAATGAAAGGGAAACTCGGTCAGATCTCGAATGACCTCGATACTCTTTTTGATCATCACCACGTTGAAACAAATCCAGATCAGGTCTGTCACCACCATGGCGATGTCCTGCACCACCTTGGGAAGCAGCTTGAACTGAATCATCACGCGGTTGTGAGCTGCCAGTCGAGCTGCATAGGCTGCGCCGAAAAAGACGAACCAGACAAACGCAAATCGGGAAATCTCTTCACTCCAGGGAATAACGTAGTTGAAACAGACTCGAAGTGCGATCTGAAGAAAAAGAATGACAACAAAGAAGCTAAGCAAAATCTGGCATATATAGCTTTCAATATTATCTAAAAATTTAAGCAAGCGCTTTGCAAACATGGGGCTTCATCTCCTCACCCGGTTGAGCTCCGGGCGGCAAAAGGGATAGTAGAGTCCCTTTTGCCGCCTTTTCTAATCAGTTACTACTGCTTACCGAGAGCCTTGAGAACCAGGTCGACGTTCTCTTTGCCACCGATGAAGTCGTAGTACTCAGGCCATACTTTTTCGATGGCCAGTTTTTTCCACTCGGCTTCGTCTTCGAGAGTGCTGACTTCAACACCACCCTTGATCATGCCCTGCTTGGCATGCTCAGCTTCGAGGATCTGGAAAGCGATGCAGTACTGCTGCGCTTCGATACCTGCACGGGTGAGGAGTGCACGGGTCTTCTCGTCGTACTTCTTCCAGGAACGCTCACCCACGATGAGGGGCTGCAGAGAGTACTGGTAGTGTACTTCGGTCAGGTAGTCCTGAACTTCATGGAACTTGGTGGTGTAGTTTACGATGTAGGGGTTTTCCTGACCGTCGACTACACCCTGCTGAAGGCCGGTGAAGGTCTCAGACCAAGCCATGGGAACGGGGTTTGCGTCCCAGGACTTGAGGGTTGCCATGATGATTTTGTTCTGGGGGATCCTGATCTTGAGGCCCTTCACATCAGCAAGCTTCTTAACGGGACGCTTGGAGTTGGTGATGTAGCGGAAGTTGGAGTAGGTCCAACCCAAGATACGGAAACCACCTTTTTTAATAGCCAGTTCGTTCCAGTGAGCACCGAGGCCGCCGGTGGTTGCCTGGATGGCATCGTAGTGGCTTTCGATAAGGTAGGGCATGGTGAGGGTACCGAGCTGCTTCACGAAAGGCACAGCGTTGCCCACACCGATGAACGCCATGTCAAGGGTACCGCGACGAGAGTTCTGGAGCATCTCGGTCTCGGTTCCAAGCGCACCGTTGGGGAACAGCTGAACTTCGATTTCACCGTTGGAAAGGGACTCGACAATCCACTTGAACTGCTTAGCCATAGCGCCCTGATCGGATTCAATGGCATCGCCCATCCCTACTCGGAAAATCTGCTTGGCGGATGCACCCTGAACGGTCATCACCATGGCGAGAACTGCGATGGCGGTGATACATAATTTCCTGAACATCACTTCCTCCTAACTTCGTTGTGTCAAAGGTTCCGCCACCCTTCCCTGGAGGCCGGAGCTCAAGTTACACATATCAAATGTATACATTTGACACATATAGAGTAATCCGGTCCCTGGACCCCAATGAAGGAGACGGGTCCCCTGTTGCCAGGGGACATCTTCGCATGCGGGCCACCCCCGCACGCAAAACGTGACATGCTGAGTCTCAGCTGGCAAGCGTTTTGTTACCGTTTTTTTACGCCGTGGGCTGTGCATGCTGTGGTGAATCACGCAGTGCCCTTAAAAACGGAGACGGGAAACAACCCATTCCAACTTCGCCTGCACGGCCCTCCCCTTGTGGAAAGACCGTTTTCTTTTTTCATGCTGCCCTCGACCCGTGCTGCGGATCGAGACATCATCAACCATGATGCTGCCGCATGACAGGTGCCGTCTCATATGGCGTTTGCGCCATCGCCATGGTCTCTGCCGGCCTGGCCACTGACTTCGGGGCCGGGCGGCAAAAACGTGGACGGTACCCTATGTTAAGCTGAGGCGGTTTCGCTGCCCCTCAAATCCAGGGGAACGCCGTGTGACCCTTACCGGGCCCCACATGTCCGCATCAGCATGCAAAAAACTCAATCACCGGATCCTCAGACACCCAATCGAGCAAGGATCACGCATCCACCCTTTTCAATCAAAAACAAATTAGGACAGGAGGGGCGAAGGGGGGAGCCCTTCCTGTCCCACACTGCTGATCTAAGAGAGGGTCTCTTCGGCAACATCCCGAAGAATCTCTACAATCAGCCGACAGTCGTCCAGGTCAAAGGTCAGGGGTACCCGCATATCGCACATAACAGCGAGAACGCGGTTGGTCTCTTTGAGTTCCGGAAGATTGCCGAAGTATTTCCAGCTCCCGTAGGCGCTGGTAAATCCGACGGGCTCGGAATCACCGAACCACTTCAATTCCACGCCGCGTTTCAGGGCAGCTGCAAGGAAGTTGCGGATGGTGGTCTCGTCCTGTCCCACAAGGGAAAACTGAATGGAGCTTCCTACGTAGGTCTCTTTTTCAGGACGCTTGGGGCAGGTCATCCCGGGGATTGAATTGAATCCCTCTTCAAGGACCTGATACCTCTCGTTCCAGCGTTTGCACTGGTTGTCCAGGTCGCGAAGCTGAAAACGAAGGAGGGAGGCCCGAAGGTTGTCCATGCGGCTTGAATAGTTGGGGGTAAGCTTTTTGACCTTTTCGAACACTTCCATGCCGGGACGTGAGGTGTGCTTCTCGTAGAGCATGTAAGAACCGGAATGGATGATGGCGCGGGCAATGACATCGGGATCGTCGGTGGTCAACAGGCCGCCTTCCCCGGAGTTCATGTGCTTGTAGGTCTGGGTGCTGAAGCAGCCCACCTTGCCGAAGGAGCCGGACTTCTTGCCGTCCCAGTACGCTCCCATGGTGTGAGCGCAGTCCTCGATGAGGACAAGCCCGTGCTTTTCACAGATCTCCATCAGGCGATCCATATCGGTAAGGTGACCGCGCATGTGAGAGATGAGGAACCATTTCACATCGGGGTCTGCCGCTTTCTTCTCCAGGTCCACCAGGTCAATGGTGTAGTCGTCGGTGATCTCGACAAGAACGATTTCGGCACCGGCGTTGTGGATGGCGCCGGGAACCGGAGCCAGGGTGTAAGCGTTGCAGAGGATCTTGTCTCCGGGCTCAACCCCAACGCTTTTCAATGCGAGGTACATGGCCATGCCGCATGAGGCGCAGGAGAGGCAGTACTTTGCGCCCATATAGGCTGCAAACTCCTCTTCAAGAAGAGCGGCTTCGCCCTTCTCACCGGCGCTGACATTGTAACGGTGAAGCTTGCCCGTGCGCATGATCTCCACGGCACGTTCAATGGACGCTTCACTGATGGGTTCCTGCTGAGTAAATTCCTTGGTAAACCGTTTGACGGATGCGTTTCCCATGCGACCTCCTGAATATCTCAAAATCAGGGGCGGGAAGCGAGCCAACGCTCCCCGCCCCATATCGTCTACCATCGGCTCAAAGCCGAACAGACCTTAGTACTTGGTCTGGTTGTACACTTCAAAGTCCCACTCTTCGTTGGGGAAGAACTTGCGCAGACGCCAGTCGCAGGCGCGGGCGTGGCCTTCCATGCCCTCCACGCGGGAGAGACGGGAAGCAGCACCGCTGACGACCTTGTTGGCCTCGGGCTTGATCTCCTGGTAGGTCATGATCTTCAGGAACTTGTGTACGTTCAGGCCACCGGACATGTAACCGGCCTTCTTGGTGGGAAGGATGTGGTTGGTGCCGGAGCACTTGTCACCCTGGGGTACGGTGGAACCTTCGCCGAGGAAGAGTGAACCGTAGTTGGTGAGACGCTGGGTCCACCAGTCGAGGTCTTCGGCCATGACCTGTACGTGCTCGGAAGCGTACTGATCGCTGACTTTGGCAACCTCTTCACGGTCTTCGCAGAGAACGATCTCACCGAAATCCCTCCAGGAGGTGGCGGGGGTGTCGGGATCGGGCATGTCGGCGATGACTTTGGGCATCAGCTCGTTGACCTTCTCGGCCAGCTCGCGGCAGTCGGTGTGGAGCCATACGGGAGAGTCGAGGCCGTGCTCTGCCTGGGAAACCAGGTCGATGGCTACGGTCATGGGATCGGCGGTCTTGTCGGCGATCACTGAGGACTCGGTGGGGCCGGCGAAAACGTCGATGGCGCAGCGGCCGGTACCGGCCAGAATGGCTTTGGCTTCAGCAACAAAGGCGTTGCCGGGGCCTACGAGGATGTTTGCGGGCTTGCCGCTGAAGAGACCGAAGGCCATGGTGGCAATGGCCTGAACACCACCCATCTCGATGATGATATCAGCGCCGGCAAGTTCCATGGCGTAAACAACGGCAGGAGCGATGCTCTCACCACGGGGGGGGGAGCAGGCAACAACGGTTTTGACGCCGGCAGCCTTGGCAGTGGCCACACTCATGATGGCGGAGCAGGCGTGGGCGAAACGACCGCCGGGAACGTAGCAACCGGCCACTTCCATGGGGATGACCTTCTGGCCGAGGCGAACGCCTTCGAGGGTCTCTTTCTCGAACTCAACGATGCTCTCACGCTGGGCCTGGGCAAAGCCAAACACCTGATCGTAGGCAAACTTGAGGTCGTCCTTAACACGCTGGGGAACCTGGGCGATGAGGGCCTGCTTCTTCTCTTCGGAAAGGATGAAATCACCTTCCCAGTTGTCGAATTTCTTGGCCAGTTCGCGAACCGCCTCTTCGCCGCGGGCCTCAATGTCCTTGAGGATCCCTTCAACGATGACGCGCTTCTGGTCGCTTACTTCTTCAAAGCTGAGTTCTGCTTTTTTAATGTACTCCATTGCAAAAAATCTCCGTAAGTAGATCGCTTTGTATATTGGATGTCAGAAATTTCCCGTCGGTATGGAGTAAATTAGCCAGTCCAGATGAACATTGTCAATGATTTTATAAAATCTTTTTAAAAATTTCTTTAAACTTTCGTTAAAACATTTTGATCAGCTTCAAATTCAGAACGAAATATCCAGAATAGATCCAGACAGATGCTACCGACATGCGAAACGTTCCCTCCCCTGTACGGCGACTGTCCGAACACGAAACAGCGATCCACGTTCCATTTCCGCTCCGGACCACCTCCCATTGCCCACAGGAGCAACAGCGCTAGAGGAACATCATACCACATGGCCCACCCACCACATATATTTAATGGTATAAGCGACCCTGCTTTCTATATTGCGAAAAACATTTCAAGATTTCCCATATTATAATATACATACCACCATAAAGGAATTTCCCCAACCTTTCACCAGGGGCTGGACCACGTTTACGGAGATTTTCGGCACATTTTTTGAATATCCCAATAGGCGAACCATGGAAGAGCCACCTCCCCGGAGGTACAGTAATGGCTCGGACACCAGAAGGGCCCTCAGGGTGAATCGACGGATAGCCAAGCCGTCCCGGGTCCATAGCCGCTTCCGGTGGGGTACACGCATGAGGCTCCACCATGGGGCCCCTTGAATGAAACAGCGTCAGCGGCATGGCCCACCGGCCTCGAAATTGTTCGAACATTTCGAAACACCCCTACCCCATTCCAGCGAAGGGGCGGGCACATGTACTCAATTCGACCGACAGGAGTAGACAGAGAGCCCACAAGAACAGATATTCAGAAGGAGATATTCAGTTAAGCGCCAGCACCACAAACCGTCGAGGCACCGCGCAACCCCTTTAAGATTTGCGTAAAATATTTTATAAAAAATGTTTTAACATTTTATTAGATTTTTTTCATAAAAGAACTTGACGGCCACAGAAAAAAGACTCATAAACTTAGTCAAACGAGCCGAGGGAACATTTTCAACCGCCCGCCCATCGGCGTCGGATGTGACCAAAAAAGCCAACACGTTTAGATTTCAGGAGGTGTAGTATGGACGGCAAATCTCTTATCTTAAAAGCACTCAACCACGAAGAGGTTCCCCGCACACCCTGGGTCCCTTACACAGGCGCCCAGATCGCAAACCTCAAAGGGTATGCTGCCGATGAAATTTTCAAAGATGTCGACAAACTGGTCGAATGCCTTCTGGAAGCCGAAGCGCAATACGCACCGGACGGACTGCCCGTGATGTTCGACCTCCAGGTAGAGGCCGAAATCCTCGGATGCGACCTCAAGTGGTACCCCAACACCCCCCCCACGGTCTGCAGCCACCCCCTTGCAAACGATTTTACCGTCCCCACACAACGCCTGACCAAAGAGGACGGCCGCATCCCCATCATCATGGAGGCCACCAGGCGCCTCAAGAAAGCCAAGCCCAACATCGCCCTTTACGGCCTGGTCTGCGGCCCCTTCACCCTGGCGTCCCACCTTCGCGGCACCAACATCTTCATGGACATGTACGACCAGCCCGAAAAGGTGAAAGAGCTCATCAACTACTGTGAAGAGGTGGTCAGCGAGTACGCAGGCTTTCTCATCGATGCGGGATGTGATGTCATCGGCGCCGTGGACCCCCTGGTCTCCCAGATCTCTCCGGCCTCCTTTGAGCAGTACCTGACCGAGCCCTTTACCGCGTTCTTTGCCAAGGCCCGTGAGCGCCAGGTCCCCTCAAGCTTCTTTGTCTGCGGTGACGCCACCAAGAACATCCCGGCCATGTGCAAGACCCGCCCGGATGCGGTTGCCATCGACGAGAACGTGGACATCGTGGAAGCCAAAAAGGTCACCGACGAGCACGGCATCCTCATCTCCGGCAACCTCCAGCTCACCATCACCATGCTCTTCGGCACCCAGCAGGACAACCAGCAGGCCGCCATCGACCTGATGGACTCCCTGGGCACCAAAGACTTCATCCTCGCCCCGGGCTGCGACATGCCCTTCGGCGTGCCCCCGGAAAACATCGTGGGCGTTGGCATGGCCGTCCACAACAAAGAGGCGGTACGCAAGGCCCTTTCCACCTACATCAAAAAAGATGAACTTCCGGAAGTTGAGCTGCCCGACTACGACAGCCTGGACCACGTCCTCATCGAGGTGGTCACCATCGACTCCCAGACCTGTGCTGCCTGCGGGTACATGGTGGCATCCGCCAACGATGCCGCCGCCCCCTTCGGCGACAAGGTCAAGGTGGTGGAGCGCTCCATCATGTACCCTGAAAACGTGGCGTTCATGAGCAAAATCGGCCTGGCCAACGCACCGGCCATGCTCGTTCACGGCGAAATCAAGCACATCTCCCTGATTCCCACCAGTGAGACCTTGACCGCAGAAATCAACGCAGCTATGAAGTAACCGTACCACGCCGCGGGAGGCCCTGCGCCCCCGCGGCGTTCTTGAACGTTTCGTTTTACCGACCGACGGGTGTGGCGTACCAGGGCAGACCCAAGCCCGCACCACCCGCACAACGCAAGGGCATTCTCCATCCCAAGCCCCACACCTGCTCTACCGTGGCCGTTTCCGACCGAGAATCCCGCCCAAGGACCTTGTGTCCCCAGGAATACGACCATGACCGTTACCATCACCGTCTCCCACGACAAAAAAGAGACCGTCCTTGAGGTCCCCAAAGACAAACCCCTCGTCGCCGCCCTGCGGGAAGCCCGGCTCATCGTGGCCCCTTGCGGTATCGGCAAATGCGGAAAGTGCAAGATCATCTGCAGCACCAGCCCCACGGACGAAGAGCGAAGCCTTTTAACGCCCATGGAGTTGGACGCCGGTATTCGCCTTGCCTGCTACACCTGGCCCGAAGAGGGCATGCGCATCACCGTTGCGGACCGCCAGAACCTCAAAGTCCTGACCCGCTTTCGCACGCAAACCTACGACCATGTGCCTGTCTTGACCAAGCGCCCGTTCCGGGCAGAGGCCCCGGCCATCCTGGATCAGTCCCCGGACCTGGACCGCCTCATGGCCGCCGCCGGCGCCGGGGACCATGCCCTGCCCCTGTCCCAGCTGTGCACGCTCCCTGATTTTCTTCGCCGCCACGGATTCGCCGGGCAGGCCGTCCTCCACGGAGAGACCCTGGTGGGCATCAGCGACGAAGAGAGCCACCTGGGCCTCATCGTGGATATCGGAACCACCACGGTTGCTGCCATGCTCGTGGACCTGAACACCGGAAGCACCGTGGGAGTCAGCGGCTCCCACAACGCCCAGGCCCCCTTCGGCGCCGATGTGATGACCCGCATCCAGTACAGCATGGAGCACGGCACCGAACCCCTCACCGCCGCCGTGACCGACCAACTCAACACCCTACTGGCAGGGCTTCTTTCCGCCGCCGGCGTCAGGGACGTCAGCCTCATCGCCCTGGCCGGCAACACCACCATGATGCACCTGCTCTGCGGCATCTCCCCGGAGTTCATCAGCAAGGCCCCCTTTATCCCCGCCACCTTAAACGGGATGCACATGCCCGCCCGGGACCTGGGCATCCTCTCGGACGGGCGCGCCTTCCTTCTTCCGGGGGTCTCCGCCTACATCGGTGCCGACATTGTCGCCTCGCTTCTGGCCACCGGGGCCATTGGCAAGGAAGAGACCTTCCTGCTGGCCGACATCGGTACCAACGCCGAGACCGTCCTTTACGCAAACGGCGTCTGCTATGCCTGCTCCGCTGCGGCCGGGCCCTGTTTTGAAGGCGCCAACTTAAGCTGCGGCATGCCGGGCCAGCCCGGCGCCATCGACTCGGTGTTCAAAACCGACGAGGGCGTGGGCCTCACCGTCATTGACGACCGCAAAGCCACAGGGCTCTGCGGCTCCGGCGTCATCGACGCCATCGCCCTGCTTCTGGAGGAAGGGGCCATGGACCCCACGGGACGGCTCCAGGCAACAGGCTCCCTGGCCGAAAGCATCGACGGAGAGAAAAACGAAATTCGCCTTCACCTCACCCCGGAGGTGGCCCTCACCCAGAAGGACATCCGGGAGGTCCAGCTGGCCAAGGCCGCGCTGCGGGCCGGCATCGAGATCCTCATGCAGGAGGCGGGCATCACCTGTGACGACATCGACACCCTCTACCTGGCCGGCGGCTTCGGATCGGCCATCCACCCGGAGAGCGCCGCACGCATCGGCATGATTCCCCACGGGCTTCTCAACAAGATATCGGTGCTGGGCAACGCCGCCTCCTTCGGTGCCCTCCGTTATGTCACCGAAGCCAGGGCCGTGGAGACGGCCGATGCCATCCGCCGCAACACCCGCCACATCGAGCTGTCGGCCCACAAGGGATTCAGCGGCGAGTACATGAACCGCATGGTCTTTATCGAGGATTAAGTTCCCCCGGTGCACACACCCCCGTCTTCCAATGCACATCCAAAGCGACCCGCTGAGTAAACCCGGCCCCTTCCCAGAGGCCGGGTTTCTTCTTTCCTTCCCAGACTGACACATGCCACTGAACCCCGACGCCCCCCGCGACAAAAAACGGCACACAAAATCGGCAGGGCGCTTCCCGCACCATGAATTTGCGACGTTTCCTCACCCCGAGAATCTCCGGCCACGCGACAGAACTTAGGGGCGTTTCGAAATAGTAGAAGAATTACTACATCAAGGATTACCGGCCCTTAACCACGGCTGGGGGCGGCCATTGAAAACACGCATGTTTCCAGGCACTCCCCGCCATCCTGCCAAAGAGACCCGTTACGCCCGAAACCCTGTTTTGACTCATATTCACTGTCGCTTCCCATGACCGGCTCCGGGAACTGTCAAGCCCCACCCCCTCCGACACACCCGTACGAAGGACAAATAATGTTCCCCTGGTACGGATATTGCTCACTATCAAGCTATCCATTTAGGAAGGACGCCGGGCCATTCACCTCCCGGCAACTGCCTTTTCGCCTGCGGCGCACTCAACGAAGATTCAGCGCACGCAGGCGCTGATGGTCAGGTTCGGCTGGCACGCCGCCTCGATTCACAATCGTTTTCATGCATCCAGACTGCCCGTGATGCACGCCACCACGAAACGATCTTCGAATCCGGCCGTTCAGCTTTTCGAACCTTTTTCCACCCTTCCTGTGTGCGGGGCTGGCCCGCACGGGAAGACGTCCTTGGCATTCCAAGGACCGGAGGCCTTTTTCCGGAAGTCCGGACTCCCCGGCACGCACCCAGGCAAGATGCGTGATTGGGTGCCTGGAATCACCCGGTTCCCCGGTAAGGCAATGAGTCAACAACTACGTTAGGAGGAAGTGATGTTCAGGAAATTATGTATCGCTGCCATCGCAGTATTCGCCATGGTCATGACCGCACAGGGTGCATCCGCCAAACAGGTAATCCGAGTCGGCATGGGAGATGCCCCGGATTCGGACCAGGGCTACGGTGCCCGGTTCTTCAAGCAGGCGGTGGAATCCGAGTCCAATGGCGAAATTGAGGTGCAGCTTTTTCCGGGGGGCCAGCTCGGCACGGAAACCGAAATGCTTCAGAACGTCCGTCGCGGGACCCTTGATCTCTGCTACGTGGGTATCGGCAACGCCGTACCCTTTGTCAAAGAGCTCGGCACCCTGACCATGCCGTACCTCATCGAGAACCACTACGATGCCATCAAGGCAACCACCGGCGGCCTTGCCACCCACTGGAACGAGCTGTGTACCAAAAAAGGCGGATTCCGTATCCTGCACTGGGGATACTCCAACTTCCGTTTCATCACCAACTCCAAGCAGCCCGTGAAGAAACTTGCTGACATCAAGGGGATGAAGATTCGAATCCCCCAGAACAAAATCCTCATGGCCACCTACAAGTCCTGGGGAGCCAACCCCGTTCCCATGGCCTGGTCCGAGACCTTCACCGCCCTGCAGCAGGGCGTTGTTGACGGCCAGGACAACCCCTACATCGTTAACTACACCTCCAAGTTCCACGAAGTTCAGAGCTACCTGACCGAGGTGCACTACCAGTACTCCCTGCAGCCCATGCTCGTGGGAGAGCGCACCTGGAAGAAGTGGGACGCCAAAACCAAAGAGCTTATCGCCCGTGCAGCCCAGGAGACTCAGCAGTACTGGATCGCCTACCAGATCCTGGAAGCAGCCAACGCCAAAGAGGGCATGATCAAAGGCGGTGTTGAAGTCAGCACCCTCGAAGACGAAGCCCAGTGGAAAAAACTGGCCATGGACAACGTATGGCCCGAGTACTACGACTTCATCGGCGGCAAAGAGAACCTGGACATGGTCCTCAAGGCCCTCGGTAAAAAGTAACCCACCCAAGGTGATGTGCCGCAGGGGCGTTGCCAGTGAAGCACGGCACCTGCCGCACACCCCGTCCTGACCAAAGGGGGGAGAGCCCATCTCCCCCCTCCTCTTTTCGCCCCCTCCCTTGCAAAAATCCCCAGATGCCATTGCGCCGCATCCCTCAGCACCCCAGCGCCTTTTCATCAGCCCTTGTGCCCTCTGACCCTTTACTCCCTTTCCATTGCCACAAAGATGTTCAAACACCCATTTCTGGCATGGTTGTTGCTCATATAAAATAGTCAAACACCAAGGGAACACCGAGACCGCCACAAAGGAATAAAGAGGGCCTCGGTCATCCCGGCGGCAGCAACCGGCCGAAGGCACGTAAACACTGGAAAAAGCAAGCTTCGGGTCCCGATCAGAGTCACACTGGGCCGACGCATCCCATCCAGCGAGCCACGGCGACCATGGGAGACAGATTCGAGTTTGTAGTAAAACTTCGAAACTTTTCAACTTCCCCCATACGCACCACCGGGAAGACCCTTTCGGATGAACCGGAGCCAGCAGGAGTAAGGAACAGACCGCCAACGATGCCGGTGGTTCCCGCAGACTGGATCCGACTGCGAACTTTTATAAAAAAGACGTTCATCAGCGCGGAGACGGCAACAACGCCCCAGAAAGCCGACACACCCCGCGCACCATTTGAGGAGGAGGTTGTTTTTAAATGCTGAAAGCCAACAGATTCAGACTTGCGGATGATGAAATGCTCGACCAGATCCACGAAGCCACCGTGGAGGTCCTTGAGACCTGCGGCGTGGACTTTGAAGATGAAACCGCCCGCCAGATCATGAAAGACGGGGGATGCGAGGTGGACGGATGGCGCATCAAGATCCCCCGGGCCATCCTTGAAAAGACCATTGAACAGGCCCCCAGCTCTTTTATGTTCCACGGCCGCAACGAAGAGAAATCCTTCCTGGTGGGCGAAGGCCAGACCCGCCCCCACACAGACCCCAGCTTCGGCGCGGTGCGCATCCACGACATCAAGACCGGCTACCGCGACTGCACCATGGACGACCTGACCAAATTCTTCACCCTCATCCAGTCCAGCGACATCTGTGACATCGGAGGCGGGTGGCCCGTGGAACCGGCGGACATTCCGGTGAAAAAGCCCCACCTGCACGTCTTCCGGGAAATGGTCCGCCACACGGACAAGCCCCTTCGCAGCTTTGTGGGTACCACCGAAGAGGTCCAGGAGTACTTTGAGCTCTTTGAGATCGCCAAGGGCGAAAAGGGTTACCTGGACAACCACACCTGCATGTTTGCCAGCATCAACCCGGTGAGCCCCCTCACCTACGCGGCCTTTCCCCTGCAGACCATGATCGAGCACGCCAAGAAAAAGCAGGCCATCTGCACCCTGACCTGCGCCATGAGCGGTATCTCCGCCCCCATGAGCATCATGGGCGCTGCGGTCATGCAAAACGCAGAGATGCTGGCCGGAAACGTCCTGCTTCAACTCGTGAACCCGGGAACGCCCTACATCATGGGCCCTGCCTCCTGCCGACCGGATATGAAGTCCGGACTTTACGCCAACGGTTCCCCGGAAGCCAACATGATCAACGGCCTCAGCATCCAGATGGCCGTCGAGCGTTACAAGATCCCCGTGCGCATCATGGCAGGCATCACCGACGCCAAGGTGGTGGACGCACAGGCCGGCATGGAGACCATGCAGACCCTCATTCACGCCGTCATGGCCGGTGCCCACTGGATCCACGGCTGCTTCGGATCCCTGGACTCCCTGAACTCCACCTCCTTTGAAAAAATCATGCTCGGAGAGGAAGCCTTTTCCAGGGTTCTTCGCCTCCTGGAGGGCCTTAAGGAGTGGGACAAGGACACCACGGTCTCCGAGATCGTCCACGCGGGCCCGAGGGGAACCTACTTCATGGAGCCCACCACCGTGACAAACTTTCGAAACACCTGGCGCCCCACGGTCTCCACCCAGGAGGCCTACCAGAACTGGGCCGACGCAGGTGCCAAAGATTTCAGTACCATGGCCCGTGAACGCTGGGAAAAACTCCTTGCCGAGGCCCCGGAAAGCCTCCTGGACGCAGACCGGGAAAAGGCGGTCAACGCCTTTGTGGAAGGCAAGCTCAGCGAAGCATAGGGAGCCCGTCGGCAACGGGCAGCACCCATGCCCACTATCGAGCTCCCGGTGTTGGCCACCCCGACACCGGAGGGCAGGACACCCCGACGGCTGACGATATTGGGGGCCCGTAAGGGCCCCCAATATCACTCACAAAGAGCACACAAAGACCAATGGTTAAGCAATTTCTGCATTGCTATGACTTATTCATATAAACCATTGATATAAGGTGAATTGCATATTCTGTTGCCCAAATCGTAAAACAAAAAAATATCTATTTTAAGCAACGAATTGCTTGACAAGAAAACAGGGATTATTTTATAAAATCCTTCATAAAAAAACAAACCGTCCCCGAGAGACGGCAACCAAGCGCCCAGCCACGTGAGAAGGGACCCGGCATGGCCCCTCCGGCCAGCCCCTTCGCCTTCGCGGCGCCGGACACTCCGCGACACAACGGCGGGCAGCCCCGTTCCCCCTCAACTTCAGAGGGAGACATCTCGGCAGGACACACCCAGCAGCGACCATGCGACAGTGGAAGCGGTCCACTGCCGTAAAAATCAGGCCGTACGGACACCGGCTGGATAGACTCAACACTCTCTCTGGGAGGAGACAGGCCCATGAAAATCATCGACATCTACCGACGATGCCTCAACGGCGAAGAAATGAATGAAAACGATTACGATATCAATGTCGTTTTCCCTGCCATGATGCAGATGGCCCAGAAATACAACATCAAGTACAACCCCGAGGACCCCGTCTCGTCCGATGACGACCTGGCCGACCGCGTCTTCGAGGCTGCCCTTGAGTTCTTTGTCAATTCCGGCATGTACTGCCAGGACACGGGCCGTGTGGTGAAATTCACCAAAGAGGAAGTCCTTTATGCCATCAGCGAGTCGGCCCGCCCCCGCTGCATCGGCGGTGAGAAGGAGAGCCGCAGGGAGTGGCGATGCCGCAAGCCCGACGAAAATTCCCGACCCTGGTGCCACATCGGCTCCGGCATCTACACCAGCAACGACGACCTCTTCCTCAAGCTTGTGGAAGGGTATGCCCGCATTGACCGAGCAGACTCCATGGCCATCCCCACGCTGATGAACGACCCCGACGGCCAGGGCGACCCCAACGTGCCCTTTCACCCCTCCGAGGTCATGGCCTGCATCCACAACATGAAACTGGCCCGCAAGGCCACCGAGAACGCCGGTCGTCCCGGCTTCCCCGTATTCAACGTGGTTCCCGCCTCCGGCGGCCCGGTCAGCACCCTGGCGGCCAGTCACCCCAACTGCGGCACCCGGACCTCCGACGGCTGGCTCTGCGCCTTCTACCCCGAGTACAAGCTGAAGATGGATACCCTGAACAAGATCTGCTTCCTTCAGGAGATCGGCGGCAACATCGCCGGTGAGGCCAGCACCCTTCTGGGCGGCTACTGCGGCGGCCCCGAAGGCATCGCTGTGGGTGTCACCGCCTACGCCATGATGTCCTGCATGCTGGGCGCCCAGTACTTCCTCAACTTCCCCGTAACCCTCAAAGGCGCCATCTCCACCTCACGCCCGCTCCTCTGGGGACTGGGCCTCGGGTCACAGGCCATCTCCCGCAACATCTACCTGCCCACCTACAACTCCGGCTACTCAGCCGCAGGGGCAGGCACCAAGGAGTACTTCTACCAGTCAGCCGCCTACATCCTCACCGGGGTCACCTCCGGGGTCACCACCGGCACCCCCTTCCCCGCTGCGGGCGTCAAAATGGACGGGATGACCCCCCTTGAGGCCAGATTCCACACCGAGATGGCCGATGCGGCCAGCCAGCTCACCAGGGCCCAGGCAAGCCCCATCGTGGCCAAGCTCCTTGAAAAATACGAGCACACCCTGGACACTCCCGACCTGGGCATGACCTACCCCGAGCTCTTCGACCTGGACACCAATACTCCCAAGGCGTTCTACCAGAAGATGTACGAGGAGGTGAAAGCCGACCTCGTGGAGCTGGGCGTGCCCATCAAGTAAGACCGACACACAACCCTCAGGGGCCGGCCCGGCGGCCTGGCCCCTTCAGACCACAGACGGCATACCGGAATGCCCAACCCCATTCCGGGCCATAAATAAAAAAACACCCGATCAGGTAAGAAACAAAGGAGTACACCATGTCCCAGACCCATTTTGACAACCTTCGCGATGCCATCACCTCCCTCAACGCAGCCGCCGCTGCCGACACCGCCACCCAGGCCATTGCCGAGGGCGTAGAGCCCGTGGACCTCATCACCAACGGCATCCGCGCCGGCCTCGACATCATGGGCGAGAAGTTCACCAACGGCGACTGCTTCCTGCCCGAGCTCATGCTGGCAGGCCGCGCTGCAGACTCCGCCGTTGCCATCATCGAGCCCGCCATGCTCGCCTCCGGCAACGCCGATGAGAAGCTGGGCAAGGTGGTCATGGCCACCGTCAAGGACGACCTCCACGACATCGGCAAGAACATTGTGGCCCTGATGCTGCGCTCCGCCGGCTTTGAGGTCATCGACCTGGGCTGCGACAAGTCCAAGGAAGAGATCTTTGCCGCAGCAGAAGAGAACAACGCCGACATCGTGGGCCTCTCCACCCTCATGACCACCTGCATGGCCTTTATCCCCGAGTTCGTTGAGCTCCTCAAATCCAAGGGCGTGCGTGACAACTACAAGGTCCTCGTGGGCGGTGCCCCCCTGAACCCCCAGTTTGCTGAAGAGTCCGGCTGCGACGGCTACGCCGCAGACGCCTCCAAGTGCGTTGAGATGGCCAAGCAGCTTATGGGCATCGCGGCCTAACCCGGATATTTCATGAGAAAACAAACACCCAAGATGAAAGCTACATGACTTCAGGATGTTACAACGGAAAAATCAGCTATTCTGAAAATGCAAAATGTAAATCAGGATTTGCTGTTTGATTTTCTCACCCTTCGGGCGAGACGGGTGCACTCATCTGCTGCGTTATCAGAGCCTTGAGGTAAAAAACTACATCTGCTGCTCTGATGCCTTGCACATGAGCGCACCCGACTCGTGAAATATCCGGGCTACGGTATGATTCAAGGGGTTTGCCCTGCCCCATGCCTGCAAGAAAAGAAAACCCGCTCCCCGACCGGATAAATCCAGGATTTCGGGGAGCGGGTTTCCCTGTTTTCAAACACGCCAAAAACAGGTATACCGGTCACCTGACATGCATAAAAAGGAGTCTTGCCATGAAAACCCCCATCATTGTTCTCACCGGCTTTTTAGGAAGCGGAAAAACCACCCTCATGCAGTATCTCCTCCATGAATTTCCGGAAAAGAAGGTGGCCGTGCTGGTCAACGACTTCGGTGAGGTCCCCGTGGACGCAGCCCTCCTTTCCGGGCGGGGCCTGCCCGATGACATGCTCTACGAGGTCAACGGCGGGTCCATTTTCTGCGCCTGCCTGAAGGACAACTTCGTCCTCGGCCTCAAGGCCCTCACCGAATGCAGCCCCGACCTCATCCTGGTGGAAGCCTCGGGCATGGCCGACCCTTCAGGCATCGGCCCCATGATCCGAAATGCCGGGCTGGGGGACGCCTGTGAGCTCATGTGCACCCTCTGCGTCTTTGACGCCATCAAAAGCCTCAAACTGGCCCAGAACCTGGCCACCATCGAGCGCCAGGTGGCAAACGCCCACTACATCCTCCTCAACAAAACCGACCTCGCCACCTCAGGAGAGATGGAGGCCTCAACAGCCTACATCCGCAAAATAAACAGCCGGGCCGTGATCTTCCCGACCCGCAAGTGCCGATTCAACGTGGACCTCCTGAAAAAAGAGATGGAAAACCCCTTTGCCATGATGCCCAGCCTCAACACCTCGGACAACCGCCCCGACGCCTTCACCGTGAAGAGCATCAACGGATCGGTGGACGCCTTTCTTGAAGCCCTGAATCGCGAAGAGGACCTCCTGCGGGTCAAGGGATGCCTTACGGAAAACGGTCGCCACTACTACATCTCCGACACCGGCGCGGAGATCGAAAAAAGGGAGGAGGCAGAGAACTTCACCCCTGTGGTGGTCATCACCATGCAGGACAAGGGCGAGGCAGTCAGGCAGCACCTTGCCGACGCAGGGTTCCTTGCTGCGTAAGGGCAGCTTTTTTCACCAAGAGGCCTGCCCGGGGCGGACTGAACCGTGTCGCATAGAAAGGGGCACTGTTTTTTGCAGGGAGAACAAACGATGAATATGGCTGTGATAGCCTGTGAGGTGATGCGTTATGAGCTGGAGATGCTGTGCAGGGACATGGAAAAGGCCCCTGACCTTCATTTTCTAAAACAGGGACTCCACGACACGCCGAAGCTCTTAAAGCAGGAGCTTCGGGCCACCATCGATAGGGTGGAAGAGGAGCACCCGGAGCTCACCCGCATTGTTTTGGGGTACGGATTGTGCGGCAAGGGGATTGATGGCGTCACTGCAGGCCGCTGCGAGCTGGTCATTCCCAGGGTACACGACTGCATTCCCCTTCTTGTGGGGTCGGTTTCCGCCCACCGGGAAGCCCACAGCCGGGAGTGCGGCACCTACTGGTTCTCCCCTGGATGGCTCACCTGGTCGGTGATCCCCTATCTGGACAACCGGACGGTCCGCCTTGCCCACTACGTGGAAAAATACGGTGAAGACCGGGCCGAGCTTCTCATGCAAATGGAAGACGGGGTCCTTGCCAATTACACCCGGGCCTGCCTCATCGAGTGGCCCGGCCTGGGAGAAGCGTACCGGGAGCAGGCCGCCGAGGCTGCCAGACGCTCCAACCTGCCCCTGGAAACCATGAAAGGCGCCCCCGGCTACCTGGCGGAGCTGCTCTCCGGCACCTGGGACGATGCCCGGTTTGTCCGCATCCCCCCCGGACATAGCGTGTGCCAGAGCATGGACCCCGACGAGGTGATCACGCCGAAAAGGCCCGACCAGGGGTAGGAATCCGGTCCCGGAGCCCAGCAGGCCCGGGTATTGCTTTTATGCTCGCGTTTTCTTGGGAAGGGCAAGGTAGAGCTGTTCCACTTTCTTCCGTGCCCAGGGGGTCTTTCGAAGAAATTTCAGACTGGATTTTACCGACGGGTCGATGTTGAAGCACCGGATATGGATGCGACTTCCCAGGGCCTCCCAGCCATGATATGCAACCAGGGCGGTCACGATCTGTTCCAGGGTCACCCCGTGCAGGGGATTGTTCACTTGCGTCTCACTCATATAAGGGCACTGCCTTCCTTCATCATAAAAAAACGTGCAGTCGGTAAGGAACTGGCCCTGCCGGTACCACAGGCTTTCGGTGGGTAAACGGATTGAACCGGGGCATACCTGCCCGGCCTGTCCCCTTGTACACCCATCAGGGATCAATCCGCAACGCTATCTTCATCGCTACGATTCAGCGTATGCCTCCGAGGCGATGTTGAGCTGAATCGTTACTCTTTATTTTTATCTTTGGCATCTTTGGCCGAGGATTCCTCCAGCAACCGCGTCAGCAGGGCAAGACGCGCCCTGTTCTCCGTGTCGTTTCTGAAAGCCACAACCAGCTCTCTTTTCACAACCACGGCCAAAGGTTCGATGTTTTCGATCCCTTCTCTTTCAGCCAGGAACATCATCACATTGGGATCGGTCACGGCGACCATATGGCGCCCCCTGGCCAACTTCTTCAACAGGGACATATCATTGGGCGCACCGTCCACATGGTGGGGATAGGCGGCCATGGCATCGCTGACGGGCCGGGGGTAGGCGTAGGTTTTCACCACCCCCACCACATGGGTCTTGAACAGGGCATCCAGGCCGTCGTAGGAAAAAGAACCCGATGTGTTCTTCATCACCGCCACCTCGGACCAGCTCACAGGCGGAGATGCCACAAAATCAGACCCGACCTCCTCGGGCCATGCCGGAAAATAGCCCACATACTCCCCGGACCGCGCCCGAGCCTGTGCCCTGGACCAGGGGTAGAACTCCACCAGCAGCTGAATCCCCTCTTTTTTGAGGAGCTCCCTGAGCTTCTGGATGGCGCCCCCCTGGTGTGCCAGAGAGGCCCCGGAATACGGCTCCCAGTTCAACGAGGTGATCTTCCAGACCTCCTCTGCACCGGCAGATGCCGAAGAAAAGACAACAAACGCCCAAAGGGCCAACACCACAGGTTTCATACCGCCCCCCTGATACGCGTTCACACAACGTCCCCAAAGAAGACCACATTCCCCCTGTAAAATCAAGAAAATGGCCCCATATATCCAGGGTCAACGCATTTAATCATTCAGTTGCCTCCGGCAGGGCCACCGGAGGCAAAAATCTAAATGCGTTACCCCTGCCCATGTATCCCCCCTGCCTTAATGCGCACAACAAAAAAGGGCCGCACCCTGTTCGGGGGTGCGGCCCTTTTTTTTCATCGTGTCTGCATCGGAAAAGCCTCGCCTTCAAGGCATCCCGGGAGGACATCCGCCCGCTGCATGTGGGGGCATGAAACAGGCGGTATGAAACCAGACCGAAAAAGGCCGGAGGCGTTAGGGTACCTCCGGCCTTCTTCAGAATGTAAGGAGAGAAGTCGGCAGCCCGGCAGGATATCTCCTGCACCACATGTCCAGCTTGTCGCGTGCCAACGGTCCAGTTGCACGCAGGCTGCCTCGGTAATCAAGGATTACTCATATGTAAACCCGGAAGGCAATGTGGCGTCCATCGCCCGGCGGGGTGGAAAAAATATATGTAAACCCGACATAAAAATCGCATCACAGGAAGTGCCGTCTCATCCCTGTAACATAGCCCTTCCTGTGTGCGTCGGGATTATGTCTTGCTTGCACTCCCGGGCCCCGGGAAGGTAATGGGCCCCGGAAGGATGGAGATTGAGATGGGCACCACCGATCAGATATTCCGATGATGCCCCAATCCCTTAGTACTTGGTCTGGTCGTATACTTCGAAGTCCCACTCTTCGTTGGGGAAGAACTTGCGCAGACGCCAGTCGCAGGCGCGGGCGTGGCCTTCCATGCCCTCCACGCGGGAGAGACGGGAAGCAGCACCGCTGACGACCTTGTTGGCCTCGGGCTTGATCTCCTGGTAGGTCATGATCTTCAGGAACTTGTGTACGTTCAGGCCACCGGACATGTAACCGGCCTTCTTGGTGGGAAGGATGTGGTTGGTGCCGGAGCACTTGTCGCCCTGGGGTACGGTGGAACCTTCGCCGAGGAAGAGTGAACCGTAGTTGGTGAGACGCTGGGTCCACCAGTCGAGGTCTTCAGCCATGACCTGTACGTGCTCGGAAGCATACTGATCGCTGACTTTGGCAACCTCTTCACGGTCTTCGCAGAGAACGATCTCACCGAAATCCCTCCAGGAGGTGGCGGGGGTATCGGGATCGGGCATGTCGGCGATGACTTTGGGCATCAGCTCGTTGACCTTCTCGGCCAGCTCGCGGCAGTCGGTGTGGAGCCATACGGGAGAGTCGAGGCCATGCTCTGCCTGGGAAACCAGGTCGATGGCTACGGTCATGGGATCGGCAGTCTTGTCGGCGATCACTGAGGACTCGGTGGGACCGGCGAAAACGTCGATGGCGCAGCGGCCGGTACCGGCCAGAATGGCTTTGGCTTCAGCAACAAAGGCGTTGCCGGGGCCTACGAGGATGTTTGCGGGCTTGCCGCTGAAGAGACCGAAGGCCATGGTGGCAATGGCCTGAACACCACCCATCTCGATGATGATATCGGCGCCGGCAAGTTCCATGGCGTAAACAACGGCAGGAGCGATGCTCTCACCACGGGGGGGGGAGCAGGCAACAACGGTTTTGACGCCGGCAGCCTTGGCAGTGGCCACACTCATGATGGCGGAGCAGGCGTGGGCGAAACGACCGCCGGGAACGTAGCAACCGGCCACTTCCATGGGAATGACCTTCTGGCCGAGGCGAACGCCTTCGAGGGTCTCTTTTTCGAACTCAACGATGCTCTCACGCTGGGCCTGGGCAAAGCCAAACACCTGATCGTAGGCAAACTTGAGGTCGTCCTTAACACGCTGGGGAACCTGCGCGATGAGAGCCTGCTTCTTCTCTTCGGAAAGGATGAAATCACCTTCCCAGTTGTCGAATTTCTTGGCCAGTTCGCGAACCGCCTCTTCACCGCGGGCTTCGATGTCCTTGAGGATGCCCTCGACGATCACACGTTTCTGGTCACTTACTTCTTCAAAGCTAAGCTCTGCTTTCTTGATAAATTCCATTGACACACTCCACATGTATATAAAATCAATCCAAAAAAACTGCGTTTGACCCCTCACAACGTGAGGATGAATCATGTATAGCTGCGGTCAGTATTTGTGTCAATATTTTTCATAATCTTTTTTCGAATTTATTTTATAAAATATGTTCACACAATCTGAGGCATTCGGCACCACCCTGATAGTTCATCGAATTAATTGAAGATTAAAACAAGCCTGCCTGATACATCCGTCACTGGCCACTCCGGCTGACATGCGCCGCATCCCCTGCTGCGCTCCCCTTTGCTTTCCAAAGGGACCCCTTTGCTCCCCTTGCCCATTGCTCCTTTATTATATGCGTGGCCTCCACCTGATGCCCATCTCAAAAAAGCCGAGTTCTGCGGGTAGACGCTCCACGCAGTGCCACAAAACAGGAAAGGCGCTGACTGAGCAGCGCCTTTCAAAACCAAATTGTCTTTGCCCCGGGATCTTACCCGGAGCATGTGGCGTGAATGGGCCTATCCGGCCACGTCGATGCCGAGGTCACACCCGAGGGGGCCTTCACACTCCAGGTTCGGGGTCCTGACGTCAATGTGTCCTTCCTCGCGCTCTTCATCGGTTTCAATGTAGTTGTGTTCGGTTTCGGTAAATTTCATGATATGTTCTCCTCCCGGATTGGGATTGTTTTTTTATTGGGTTTTCAACAGGGTAAATCCTTTGTTACCTCTCAAGATAAGATCGATTGTTTTTGTGTCAAATAATTTTTTTAGGCTTACCTAAAATTTAACACAAAAAAACGGTTTCATCGCCCTCAATAATGAGCAGCGTTGAAAACCGTCGAGTCGGAGTGCGCCCTCAGGCAAAAAGAAGAAGGCTGACAGCCATCACGGCCATTCCCGCAATCACCCCATAAATGGCATGGTGATGCTCCCCGTATTTTTCTGCGGTGGGCAGCAGCCCGTCCAGGGAAATAAACACCATGATCCCGGCAACCGAGGCAAAGAGCAGGCCGAAGACCATGTCGTTGAAATAGCGCATGAAGACAAGATACCCCGCCAGGGCCCCCACCGGCTCCGACACCCCGGAGAGAAAAGAATACCCGAAGGCCTTTTTCCGGCTGCCCGTGGCAAAATAGATCGGGACGGAAACGGCGATCCCCTCCGGAATGTTGTGGATGGCGATGGCCACGGCAATGGAGATACCGAGGGTGGGATCCTGCAGGGCGCCGGTGAAGGTGGCCAGCCCTTCCGGAAAATTGTGGATCCCGATGGCAAGGGCCGAAAACATGCCCATGCGAAGGAGCGCCCCGTTTTTGGCTTCCACCGCGTCGGCGCCATTTGGCCCCATCTCCTCTATTTTGTGGTATTCATGGGGGTTTTCAAAGGAGGGCACCAATTTATCGATGATCCCGATGACAGCGATCCCCCCGAAAAAAGCCAGGGTGGTGTACCAGTACCCCAGGGTGGGGCCCACGGCCAGGGTCAGGGAGTCCCTTGCCTTGACGAAAATCTCGATCATGGAGACATAGATCATCACACCGGCGGAAAAGCCCAGGGACACCGCCAGGAATTTGGTGTTGGTCTTTTTGGAGAAGAACGCCAGGGCGCTGCCGATGCCGGTGGAAAGCCCGGCAAAGGCCGTGAGCCCGAAGGCAAAAAGGACAGTGCTCGTAGGGATCGCTGTGGACATGGGGGCTCCAGTACGTCGGCTGGGGTTGGAAGGGGCACACCGGAGCTTTTATTTTGAAGGAGTGTTCCCCTTTGTGTCAACGGTTTTTCGCAAGGGCCCGTTCCAGGGGAGACGACTCAAAACCCTCTCCGCGCCGGTATGCTTCGAGCAGGGACTCGGACTCTTTGGCCAGGCGGCGCCGCACCCGCCGCCGTTCTCCCTTGACGCGGGCAATTCGCAGGTTGTCGTAGGCGGTTGTCTGATGGCGCAGCCAGGCGATGACGGCGGCACTGGCCCTCTCCTCGATGGGAATGCGGCGGGTACGCGCCACGGTGCCGCTCCCCACGGGGGATGCATGGGCGGTCACGGCCGTGGCCAGCTCCTCGGCAAGCGCCTGGTGACGGGGATGAAACCGAAGGAACGCCAGCACGGCCCCTTTAAAATCCTCCACGTAGGAGACCTGCTCTTTTTCCCGGCGTGCCTTGTCCGAGGCGCGCTTTTTTTTATAGGCGGGGGTCTCCCGTTCCTTTTCCAGGACTTCCCGAAGGGAACGGATGGTGTCGGCAGGGGCCCACACCCCACGGGAAAAGAGCTTTCGCCCGCGTTTCTCCTGAACCTGCCAGTGGGGGCCGGCCTTTTTCACCCGCCGTGTCAGCGCCGCATCACCGGGAGCCAGCAGCTCCCAGCCCTTTGGCGCGTCAAGGGTTTCTCCGTTATCACTGATTACCTGCCTTGCGGCCTTTCCCGGTCTGACGACCCGACTCTCTTCCGGCATACCCGTCCTTACGTTTGTTTCTCTGCTGTTAACGTGCCTCTGTACATTGACTGACCAGCCTTTCAGGTCACGGGGCGTTCTCCAAGACGGCAGGGGGCGCGTAGAGCCACCGCAAAATCGTACCGGCGTCTTCCGACGGCTGAAAGGCCACCGCCTCATAGTACGAGGTGACCAGGCGGCAATAGGTGGCCCTGCCCCCTTCGTCCATGACGTAGCGACCGGGGTCCGCCAGAAGGCGGAGGTCCTGGCCGTAAGTGCCGCGAAGCTCTTCCATCACGGGCGCCACAGCCCTGTTGAATGCCGCGCGGCTGGGGGCGGGATGCCCCCCATGGGATGCGGACTCCAGCACCTCGATGAACACACCGGTGTAGAGGGCCCGCGTCTCCCCCGTCATAAAGTAGGGCCGATCCGCCTCTGCCCCCGGAGCAATCCCCATGGTCAGGCAGGCATCCGGCTGCTCCCACACCGCCTCCTGCAGTTCCCTTAACATCGCCTGCATATAATGGACAAGGGCCGTATCCGATGCTTTGGGAAGGTGAACGCGAAGAGACCGGGAAAGGATCCCGTTGATCTTGAAGGAGGCATAGGCCTGGGCCATGGAGTCAAGGTCTGAGGAGACCATGGCCGCCACCAGCTCACGGTACCGCTGCGGGTCATGTTCTTTTAACGCCTTGCACACCGGGTCTTTTGCCAGCCGGACGGCAAACCGGTCTGCAAGGGGCGGAGGAGGACCCAGGGCAGCCACGGGAATGGGCACAAGAAAACGATCGATGAGCATGCAGCTCATAAAAAAGAGGAGGAGATAAAGGCCGCTTGAGGCCAGGGCTCCTCCCCTTGTCATCTGCCTCAGCTCAAGGGCCGGGGGCACACACAGAACCGCTGAGACCCCCACCAGCAACCACGGTGACACATCCATAAAACGCCTGCCAGGTCCGTTACATGATCCAAGGATAAACAAAAAAACAACGGGAACTATTCAGTGATGCCCCCGGCAGGACCGCCGGAGGCAAGGTGACGCTGGTTCATCACAGAAAAGCGGAAAATCAGGGAGTCTCCTTTTCGGGGGACGCTGAGCCGGACTGACCCGACACCTGCTCCATCATCTCCTTGTAGAGTTCGGTCACCGCCGCATCCACCCCGGTGCCGTCTTCGGAAATGGAGGCCATGGCCTCTTCGATCAGCTCCCGGACATCCGGGACCTGCCCCATGGTTTCCCGGGCCTTGGCCCTGGCCAGCAGCGCCTCGTAAAAGTCCTCGTAGGACTGGGCGGGGTCGTTCTCCAAATCAGAGGAAAGCCCCTGGGAGCCTGGGTCCCCACCCTCGGCAGCCCCATCGTCTACCAGCTGCATGTAAAGCTCCAGGGCTTTTTTGTACTCCGGGTTATTTTTCAACGCACTGGACGCGGAAAAAGCCTCTTCAGGCGCCACGTAGGCAAAGGGGTCGGCCTGTTCCATCACCCCCTGAATTCGTCGGTTGTACGCATCCATGAGGACGTCGGTGGAGCTGCTGGGCTTGGTGATATCCACGTTGGAGGGGGGAAGGTTTTCCTTTGACCCTTCGGGAACACTGGTCTCTGAAGGCGCATCGCCAGCGGACTCGCCATACGATGCCGCCCCGGCAAACGAAGGCGGGACGACCAGCCATGCCAGCACCACCGCAACGGCCAGGACACGGCCAAGCCCTGCGGCACAGGAGCCCGTCCGGGGGAGCCTGCCGGTGTTTTCCTTGTTCATGTTCTCACCTCGCTTTTCTTGGCGGACCGTCGTCGCCCTTATGGTAAGTATCTCCGGGCCTGGAAAGGCCGCAAATCCATCATGTTTCATGATGCATAATCTCAAGACAAATTTCAACAGCGACTTCCCGGTACGCCGAGGCAAAAAAACGTTCCCCCCTGCGAACCTCGCCCGACCATCGCAGACAAATCCCGCAGAATAATCTGGATATTTGACGCTATTTGGTATATTGCATCGGGCGTTTTGCCATGGTGCCATGGCCGGGACTCAAACACATTAGACGTTATCACAAGGCGAAGGAAAGAGCATTGATGAATCCATTTGTTGTGGGTCAGCGCTGGGTCAGTGAAACCGAACCGGAACTTGGGCTGGGCACGGTCTGCGCCGTGGAATTGCGGCGGGTCACCGTCCGATTTGAAGAGAGCGACTGCACCAGGCAATACGCGGCGGCCGCCGCCCCCCTTCGCCGCGTCACCTTTCAGCCCGGGGACGCCGTCACGAGCCGCAGCAAAACCACCTTTTCCGTGGACACGGTGGAGGAAGTCGAAGGAATCCTTGTCTACTGTGGAAACGGGCAGCAGCTTCCGGAATCGGAGCTTTCCGATACCCTGGGCGCCTCGGCACCCCTGGACCGTCTGACAGGCGGTTTTTCAGATGGGTCGGAGCTCTTCGACCTCCGCGCCGAAGCCATCTCCCATCATCTGGCGGCCAAGGCCTCTCCGGTGCGTGGGTTCTTAGGGGGACGCGTGGAGCTCATCGGCCACCAGTTCCACATCGCCCGGGAAGTGGCCCAGCGCCGCCTTCCCCGGGTGCTCCTGGCAGACGAGGTGGGCCTGGGAAAAACCATTGAGGCCTGCCTTATCCTTCACCGCCTCCTTCTCACCGAGCAAGTCTCCAGGGTCCTGATTCTCGTCCCGGACGCCCTGATCCACCAATGGTTCGTGGAGCTCCTGCGGCGCTTCAACCTCCACTTCCGCATCGCAAACGAAGAGCATCTAACGGACACAGCCCAACGCGACCCGGCATCCAACCCCTTTACAGATGACCAGCTGATCCTGGCTCCCATGGCCGTTCTGGAAACGAAGCAAACCATGGGCCACGCCCTGAACGCTGGCTTTGACATGGTGGTGGTGGACGAAGCCCATCATATGGCCCCCCAGGGACGCAGCTTCCGAGGCGTGGAAGCACTGGCCCGCACCTGCCGGGGGCTGCTCCTTCTCACGGCCACACCGGAGCAGATGGGGCGAAAGGCTCACTTTGCCCAGCTTCGCCTTCTGGACCCGGCCCGCTATCCCGACTTCGACGCCTACCAGAAGGAAGCCGAGGGCCACCGACGCATCGCCACCCTCGCCGGAAAACTTCTGGACAACGAAACGCTCACCGCATCGGAGCAGAAAACCCTCGCCACCCTGACAACGGCCCCTGAAACCGATGGCCCGGCCATGGTGGACGACCTTCTGGACCGCCACGGCCCCGGCCGGGTCATTTTCCGGAACACCCGAAAAACCATCCAGGGGTTTGCAGGCCGTATTCCCAACCTCTGCAGCTTAAGCGCCCCGGAACCGTCCCTTGCCCTTCACCGAGAAGAGCTGCGCCACGACACGCAACCGGATGTGCCCATGCCCGACCTGGCCGAAGACCCCAGGATCCACTGGCTGGCACAGCAGCTCAAGGCCCAACGGGATGAAAAGTTCCTCGTCATCTGCACCTCCCGGGACAAGGCCCTGGCCATCGAATCGGCCCTTGGGCACCACCTCTCCGTCAAAATCGCCCTCTTTCACGAAGAGATGCCCCTCATCCGGCGGGACCGAAACGCCGCCTGGTTTTCGGAAAAAGACGGTGCACGGCTTCTCATCTGCTCGGAGATCGGCAGCGAAGGGCGCAATTTCCAGTTCGCTAAACACCTGGTTCTCTTTGACCTGCCAATCAACCCGGAAAAGGTGGAACAGCGCATCGGGCGCCTCGACCGCATCGGCCAGGAGCACGACATCACCATCCATGTCCCCTTCCTCGCCCGGAGCGCCACCGAGATTGCCGCGCGATGGTACGACGCCGTGGGACTCTTTTCACGCTGCGTTCCCGGCCTTCACACCATTGGAGAAGCCTTCAGGGCACGCCTCGAAGGCCTCATGGCAGAGGCCACGGGAACCGGCCCCTTCCCCGAGGCAGCCCTGACCGCACTCCTTGCCGACACCCGCGATTTCACCCAAGACCTTGCGGCAACCCTGGAAAAGGGAAGGGATCGCCTCCTGGAACTTACGGCCAACCGCCCGGAACGCATCAAAGGGCTGCTGGACAAGGTCAAAAAAAGCGACAGCGACACGGCCCTTCCCCACTTTATCCTCCGCCTCTTCAGGCACCACGGCATCGAGGTGGACAGCGCAGGGGAAAAGGCTCTCCTTCTGGGGCTCAAGGAGAACGACGAGCCCTCCCTTCCCCTCCCTCCCTTCCGGCGCAACCCGCTGGTGGCCACCTTTGACCGCGCCACCGCCCTGAAACGCGAAGAGATCGAATTCCTCACCGCTGACCACCCCATGGTGGTGGGCGCCCTGGAGTCCTTCCTCGGATCCGACACCGGCAACGCGGCCCTGGCCTGTCTCCCGGGGGCCGGTGAGCACGGGCTCCTTCTGGAGCTCATCGGTGTTCCCGAATGCGTGGCTCCCGCCCGACTGGGTGTGGATCGGTTTCTCCCCACAGCCCCCTTTCGCATTGCCCTGAACCACCAGGGAGAAGTCGTCCCCGCCCGCCGCATCGCCGACACCCTTGCAGAACCCCTTGAGGACCTTCCCCCTTCCTGGCTCTCCGACCACCCTGAGCTGGCACGGGAACTCCTCCCCATGCTCATGGAAAAGGGAACCGCGGCAATGGATGCCGAGGGCCGCACCCTTGCCCGTACGGCCACCGCAACCATGGCATCCTTCATGGACCGCGAAATCTCTCGTCTCATTGCCCTGAAGGCCACCAACCCCGACGTCACGGAAGCCGACATCTCGGCCCTTGCCACCGAAAAGCAAGCCATGGCAACGGCCCTGAAAGGGTGCAGAGTCCGTCTGGACGCCCTGCGCCTTGTGCTGCTTATGCCCTGACAGCCCCCTTCCGAAAGTCTGTTACGGGCCTTTCGGGGCCGGGGCGTAAACACCTTTCGCACACGCAATAAACACTGATCCGCAGTTCTATCCTTGATCATTGTCGCGATTTCGCGTATTAGTAAAGTATTCATCGTCGCCATACAACCTTACCAATCACAGATTGGAGATATGTATGCCCCAGTTTCTTTTTGCCCTGCTTCTCACCTTCGGTACGGAAAACGCCAACTTAAACACCCTTCCCGCTGAGTCCACCTGGCTCCACGGCCGGTGGCTCCACGTGGCTGTGGCGTCGGAGAGCGCCCCGGGCGAGGCGCCCATGGCCCTCAAATGCCCCCGGGAAAAACATCTCCTGCTCTTCAGCCCCGACGGCGATCTGCGAAAATACTCGCCCAGAAAGGGCTGGAACCGGCTCCTGCTGGATGTGTCGGTAACAGACGACACCGTCACCCTCAAGCACCAGAATCGGGACCGATTTTCTCTTGTGGCCCGCAAAACCGACGACGGTTACCTGAAAATGTGCACCCCCGGCCACGGCGAGTTCTACTACAAAAAACTCGACCCCAAGACCCGGCTTGAAGAGATCGACTTTGCCAGGCCCCCGGCCATGTCCCCATCCGGGCCCATGGATACCGGGAGCTGACCCATGCCCCGCCCCCATCGGTGCCTGAGCCTGACCACCTTGAGCCTGATCCTCCTGGGGAGTCTCTTCCTGGCCCCCCTTCCCTCCCCGGCCGCCCCCCCGGCCCTGCAGAAAGCCGCCACCTACTCCGGCGATGAACAGGTCACCGGATGGTTCATGAGCGAAAAACTCGACGGAATTCGCGGCTACTGGACCGGCACCGCCCTTATCACCCGCAAGGGAAAGCGTATCCATGCCCCTGCCTGGTTCACCCGGGATTTTCCCCCCTTTGAACTCGACGGCGAACTCTGGAGTGCGCGCGGGGATTTTTCCTTTATCCAGCGTACCGTCATGGATCACACCCCATCGGAGGGGTGGCGGCGAATCACCTACAACATCTTCGAGGTTCCCAATACCCCGGGTCCCTTTCCCCACCGTCTGGACCGCGCCAGGCGCTGGTTCAACGCCCACCCCGAAACCCCGGCACGCATCATCCCGCAAATTCCCTGCAAAGGCACCGAGCACCTCGAGCACGTCATGGCGGATATCAAGGGCAAGGGAGGCGAAGGTCTCATCGTGAAAAACCCGCACCTTGCCTACCACACCGGCAGGTCGCCCCACGTTCTCAAGGTCAAACACGCCTCGGACATGGAGGGGACCGTCATGGGCATCAATGAGGGCAAAGGAAAATACAAGGGAATGATGGGAAGCCTTAAAATCAGGCTGGATAACGGGGTGGAGTTCAACCTCGGCACCGGATTTTCCGATGAGGCGCGACAGAATCCTCCCCCCCGGGGGGCGGTGGTCACTTTCAGGTACCATGGCTTCACCCACACCGGCAAACCACGGTTTGCATCCTTCATGAGGGTCCGGACAGACTGATACCGCCCGTTATCCCCCTAGGCAGCCATGTTCGTAGAGGATATGAAATCCGATGAGGAAAAGCACCACGCCGCCGAAGATCTCGGCCCAGTGGCCCAGGCGGGACGAGGAGGCGAACCGGCTGCCGAGCTGCATCCCCAGAAGGGTAAAGGTTGAGGCGGTTATGCCGATGACAACGGCGGGGAAAGCGATGGCCACATCAAGAACGGACATGGAAAATCCCACGGCCAGCGCATCGATACTGGTGGCGAGGGAGAGAACCACGAGGCTCACGGAACGGGTGGGGTCCTGGGCGCCCTCGGCCTCCTCGTCTTCATGGAACGCCTCCCAGATCATCTTGCCGCCCACAAAGGCAAGGAGCCCGAAGGCAATCCAGTGATCAAAGCTCTCCACAAAGGAGCGAACATTTACCCCAAGGCTCCACCCCAGCACCGGCATCATGGCCTGGAACAGGCCGAAATGCCAGGAAAGGCGAAACATCTGCCTGGGGTTGACGGTCTTGAGTCTGATGCCCACGGCAACGGCAACGGCAAACGCATCCATGGCAAGGGCCACGGCAAGGGAGATCAAAGGAATCAGTTCCACGGCACACACATCACAATCGGGCCCTTACCCCAGCCACCGCCCCGGAATCATCCCCGAAGCCGTCGGCATAGTGAAAGGGTATCCATCTAAAGAATTTTCGGGTTAACACACAGGCCCGGGCATCCAACGAAACAAAGGGCACATCACCCCTGCCTGGAAAAAATCGTCGGCGAGATCTTCTTTTAAGGCATCCACGTCAAGGTCCCGGATCCATCCAGGCAGATGAAACCAGATACTGTGGAATCCGTACCCCCCGTTTACCATCTCTTCAATGGCCGCCTCTTTGGTCCACCCCTGCACCACCACCCGGTACAGAGCCCCCATGACCCCGGTTCGATCAGCCCCGTGCCAGCAATGGAACAACACGGGCCGGCTGGAGGGGTCCGACACAATGGCAAAAAACTGGGCGGCCCTCTGCTCATCCGGGGCCCAGGCCTTCATGGGGACCCTCACCAGGCGAAGCCCCGTGCCCTTGGCCTCATCCGTATCCGAATGAAACAGCCTCAGATTTACTATGGTCTTGAACCCTTCAGAAGCAAGATTCTTCATGCCGAGGGCCGAAGGCTGTGCGCTTCGGTACACGCCCTCATCGACCCGGTACAGGTTGGGTACCCCCTCGATGTGCACCGGGTCCGCCCAATCCGAAGGCCTGAACCGGTCCTGGCCGTAAGCTGAAGTTACCATGGCCAGACACACCGCCAGAATCATGATGATTCGCATCGCATGCCCCCGCTCCAAAGGTTTGAGGCAGCCCTCTCAGCCCCACGCCCCCGTCACCCACTGAAGGCCCCAGAGGGAGACAAGGCCGGAGGCAAGGGTCCAAAAGACACTTCGTCTCCAGAGGGCCACCGCAAGGGCAATGCCCCCGGCCAGGAGCCGAAGGTTGCCCACAGAGAGGTCCAGGGTGCCGCCGTGCAGAAACACAGCCGGTGTGACAAGGGCCGGAAGCACGGCCGCCGGAACCAGGCGAAGGGCCCGGGTAAACTTGGGGTGAGGCTCCCTGTTCCGTTTCAGCAGAAGAAAAGCCCCCCGCTCGGAAAAGGTCACGGCACCGCAAAGCAACGCCACCAGGAAAAAAGCGTCGTGGCTCATGATACCCTCCCTTGGGCACCGGAGTCAAAGAGCATCCCGGCACCGATGCCTGCCAGCGCCGCTGCGATGATGTTGAGCCCGCAGGGAAGACCCGCGGCAGCCACGGCCATGACACCGGAAACCAGGGCCGCCACAAGGGTCGGCCGGTCCTGAACCGCCGGCACCAGCAGGGCCATGAAGGTCAGGGGGACCCCGAAGTCAAGGCCCCACCCCTCCGGGACGCCGGCACCTAAGAGCACGCCGACCCCGTTGCACACATGCCAGGCCACAAAAACAGTCGCCCCGGCCCCCATGGTGTAGGCAAAAGGGTACCGGCACCCTTCGGGCTGGTTGAATTTTGTCAGGGACAGGGCATACGCCTGATCGGTCAGAAGATAGGAGAGCATGGGCCGCCAGCGGCCGGGCACCGGCTTGAAGTGAGGGGCGATGGAGGCGCTGTACATCACAAAACGAAGGTTGATCACCAGGGCGGTGAGCACCATCACCACAGCCGGAGCCCCCGCCACAAAAAGATGGGTCACGGCAAGCTGGGCCGCCCCGGCAAAAATCACCACGGGAATCACCACCGCCTGCCACACGGGAAGCCCCGCCTTTACAGAGGCGATCCCGCAAATCAAGGCAAAGGGGATCACCCCCAACATCAACGGAAGGGAGGCTCTCACCCCTTCCAGAAACACCGCCCGCTTCTCATCACACCAGCCCATCACATCCTCCGGCCATACATAAAAAAATCAACGCTGACTGTCTTACAGCAATGGCCGGAGAAAAGGAAAGGGAAAGGGAAAAACAAAAAAAGCCCCGGCAGGACGTCATGGCCCTGCCGGGGCCCGTGGCATGAACGGACCAGAGAACGCTGCAAGGGGTGTTAAAAGGTAAAGTTGGCACCCAAGGCAACGGTGGTGGTGGCATTTTCGGTCTTTATCTCGAGGCCGGTGTTCTGATCGGTAATGGTCTCATCATCCCAGATGGTCCTGGCGATGGCCGCGTTGACCTCCACCGTCTTGGTAATCTGCCATGAAACGCCCCCGCACACCTGCCAGTTGTCCGAGTACAGCACCTCGTAGGACCCGATATTGGCCGAATAATACCCGTCGATATCGTTCCAGAGAAAATCGGTGTAGACAGTTCCGATGCTGGTGGCAAGGCCCTCGGTCCACTGGATGGTCCCTGTGATGCCGCAGGACTGGGTGTCACCGGCCATATCCGAGATATCCCTGCCCTGTGCGTCTGTTCCCCAGTCCGCATCTTCCTGGAACCAGTAGCTGTAGTTGGCTTCCAGGTATAACCGTTTCAGGATATCCCAACCGACACCAACCCCCAGCATGGCCGGAAAATCCCGGGGGTTCTCCGCGCCGTCCACATACAGGCCGAGGTTGTCCTGCTTGACATCGGCCTCAAAGTCCAGTTCCACCTTGGACTGGTATTGCACCCCGATGTTCAACCGGTCCGTAAGGTTAAGGTTGAGCCCCAGGATATACCCCGCACCCTCGGCACTCTCCTCGACGTCCACCTTGTTGTCGCTGAACCCACCGGCAGCGATAACACCATTGAACAAGGGGTTGCCTGATTCAACGGCAACGGTCCCCTCAATGCTGTTGTCCGCGTCAATGTACCGGCCCCCCAGGGCCACCGACACCATGTCGTTGAACTTGTAGGTCCCGCCCAGGGTAAAGGTGAGGTACATGGATTCCGCTTCAAGGCTTTCGTTGGAGGTGGAAAGGGTCGCAAACACATCATTGCCCGTAAGCCCCCCGCCGATAAAGTCAGCCACCCCGTTGGCGATGTTCCCGGGAATCAGCACATTGGTGGTATAAGACCCGGTGGGGTAATCAACCACGGCACCACCCCCGGGGATATAAAACCCACCCCAGAGCGCCCAGTTGTCTCTGTTGTACGCCGCATAGATATTGGGAAGAAACGGATCGTCCCCGTCCTGCTCGAAGCTTTTCTCCCCCATGCCCGCGTTATAGGAGTGCTCCGGCTCTCGCCGCATACTCTGGTTGCCGATGTTGATGGCCACGCCGTCGGCCAGCTCCGTGATGCCGCCGGGGTTGTAGACCACGATATCCGCCCTGTCCGTTGCGGCGTTCCTATTGGCGGTCCGCATCCACTCCACACTCATGTTGGACAGGTTGTCGATGTTGGCCAGAAGATCCGTGGAGACAAGACAGACTGCCACCAGCACTGCACTGAAGAGAACCGATCGTTTCATACCACCCTCCCTGGTCGTGAAGATGGTTCGCCGCCCATGGAAACAAGAGGGCCTGGAGGCAGGTGGCCGCGGAACGGCCCAGCCGGCAAGGCCCTTTCAATAACTCGCTTGGGTCATGGAAAGCAAAGCCATCTCATGATGAATGTCGCTTCGTCCAATACGCTGACGCCCATGCAACGGGTTTGGTATGCAGGCCACGGGCGGCACCCGGACCTGACCAAACAGGTTTTGGCTGTCAAACAAGCATTTCTTTCACAATCACTGTTTACCAACACTCAAAACAGACGTTAGCCTCGGCGACCAATGTTTGTCAACCATTAACTGACCGGTCAGTGCATGCTCTCCCTGCCGCCCTTGAGAACTAAACTGACCAGTCAGTTTTTCATTGACACCCAAAAATCCTTTTTCCTATAGTGGCTCCAGAGCACTTCGTTTTCCATGTATTTACCGAAAATTAAGCCAAGCACATTCTTTGGAGGGGGATATCCCGTAAACGCCACAGGAACCGGGCCATGGGGAGCCCGGCATGGGGCCGTACGCAAACGCCCACAGCGTGACGCGTTCCCCAGAAAGGCCCGTTCCCGGAGCAGGCATTGGCAAAAATCAAGGAACGACGAGGCAGAGACCACCATGACAAAACCCGGATATGCCATCAGCCAGTACCACGACACCGGTAAAATCTACGAACAGCTAAACGCCCTCATCAGCCAGCCCATCCGGACCCTTCGCAAGGTCGCCCTGGAGGGATACCTGGCGTACTTCGAGGAGAAATGTCCGACCTCCAAACGCATGACGGAGGACGCGGCCAAAATCATTCCCGGAGGGGTTCAGCACAACCTGGCCTTCAACTACCCCTTCCCCCTGGCCTTTACCAAAGCCTCAGGGGCGCACCTCCAAGATGTGGACGGCAACACCTACATCGACTTTCTCCAGGCAGGGGGGCCCACGGTGCTGGGGAGCAACCCCGAACCCGTCAGGGCCAGGGTACTCGACCTGCTTAACACCTGCGGGCCTTGTACCGGCCTGTTCCACGAATATGAAATGAAGCTGGCCCGGTTTATCTGTGACCGGTTCAGCGGGGTGGAGATGTTCCGCATGCTGGGGAGCGGCACCGAAGCGTGCATGGCAGCCGTGAGGGTGGCGCGGGTGGCCACGAAGAAAAAAAACATCATCAAGCTCGGCGGGGCGTATCACGGATGGAGCGATCAGCTCTCCTACGGCAACCGCATCCCGGGGATCCGGTTCCTGGAGTCCCACGGCATCCCTCTGGCCTGCTTCAAATACACCCAGGAGGTTTTCCCCAACGACATCGAGGCCCTTGAAAAACAGCTCAAACGCAACAGGCTTCGGGGAGGAACCGCTGCGGTCTTTATGGAACCCATGGGTCCGGAGAGCGGCACACGGCCCCTGGACTTCGACTACAACGGCCAGGTCCGCGACCTCTGCACCGCCTACGGTGCCCTCCTTGTTTTTGATGAGGTGGTCACGGCCTTTCGCATCGGCGTCGACGGGGCCCAGGGATATTTCGGGGTCACACCCGACCTCACCATCTTCGGCAAGGTGGTGGCCGGGGGGTACCCTTCTGCGGGGGGTATCGGCGGCAAGGCCGACTACATGGCCTGCCTGGCAGGAGGGCTCGGCGGAAAGAAATCGAAGAAGGCCCATGTGGGGGGAACCATGGCGGCCAACCCCTTAAGCGCCGCTGCCGGCTACCACACGGTGAAGATGATTGAAGAGACCAACGCCTGTGAAACGGCAGGAAAGGCAGGGGACCGGCTTACCCAGGGGCTCCAGAAGCTCATCGAGACATACGGGCTCCCCTTTGTGGCCTACAACCAGGGCTCCATCTGTCACCTGGAAACCGTGGGCACCATGCTCTTTGACATCAACCTCTTCAGGCCATGGGAGATCCCCTCCAAGATCAAGGAGATCCACGCCCGCAAAGATGTCATGACCCACATGGGGGCCGCCTACATGGCCGAAGGCCTCGTCACCCTTGCCGGAAGCCGCCTCTATACGTCGGCTGCAGACACCGACGAGATCATCGACGACGCCCTGGCCCGGTTCGAGCGCGTGTTCAAAAACATCGAAGGGGTAACGGCATAAGCTCCGGGCCCTTGAGCCGCTGGTTACCGTCTGCATATCCCCACTTACCAGAAAACAGGACAACGTCATGGAACTGAGCCAAGCCCGCGACATTGTGTACCAGGCAGGCCTCGACCTGGTGAAAGAGGGCCTCGTGGCCCGCACCTGGGGCAACATCAGCCTGCGCCTGGACGACCACTCCTTTGTAATCACCCCCAGCGGCAGGAGCTACGAGACCCTGGCCCCCGAGGAGATCGTTGCGGTGCACATCAACGACCTCACCCACCAGGGGGACGTGAAGCCCTCCTCCGAGAAAGGCATGCACGCCGAGGTCTACAGGCGGCGCCCGGAGATCAACGCCGTGGTCCACACCCACCAGCGCCACGCATCCACGGTGGCTGCCGCCCGAAAAGAGGTCACAGGGCTCTCCGAGGACCATGTCCGGCTCCTGGGCAAAAGCGTTCGCTGCGCCGCCTACGCCCTTCCCGGCACAAAAAAACTCATGAAAGCCGCCGGCCAGGCCCTTGAAGAGGGGCGCCACGCGGCCCTTCTGGCCAACCACGGCGCCCTGTGTGTCGGAAGCACCATGGAGGCGGCCTTCCGGGTGGCCTTAGAACTGGAAGGGGCCTGCGAATCGTTCATTGCCGAGGCCTTTGCCCGGCACTTCGGTACCCGGGCGGCCACCATGGAAGAGATGCATGCCTGTTACCTGACAACCGCCCCCTGAAAGGAGCGCCCCATGACCATGACGTCCGTCTCCCGAACCCTCTGCGAAAACGCCTTGGCCCTTCTTTCCGAAGGATTATGCACCGACACCTCCGGGTGCCTGAGCGCCCGGCTGGGACATCGCCTGGTGATCACCCCCGAAGACACAGGGCTCTCCGAATTGTCCCCGGACGGCCTTGCCGTGGTGGACCTTGCCACGGGCGCTCCCCTTGCAGGCCCCAGGCCGGATCGCCGGTTCCCCCTGCATGGGGCCCTCTACAAAAAACGGAAGGACCTGGGCATCCTTGTCCACGCCGATCCCCTGAGTATCCTCACCGCCTCCAAGGCAGGGCGCGAGGTGCCGCCCCTTCTGGACGACATGGCCCAGCTGGTGGGCGTTTCCGCAAAGGTTGCCCGATCCTGGCCATGCCGGGGCACCGCCCCGGTGGTGGCGGCCATGAAGGGACGAAATGCCGTGCTCCTCAAAAACAGCGGCGCCCTCTGCGGAGCCGGAACCTTTGACGATGCCCGTGCCGTGGCCCAGGTCCTGGAAAAGAACTGCAAGGCCGCCATCGAGGCCACCTTTTTAGGGGGCGGTATCCGGATCAACCGAGGAGAAGCCCTTCTCATGCGCACCGTCTACCGGCTCGCCTATGCAAAAAAACGCACACAACCCGTGCCTCGGGCGGACAGGGGGTAATACCCCAGGCTCATCAATGCCCACGGACACTCACCTATTCACCGTTCAACAACCCGGTGGAGAGCATGGCATGGAGGGTTGCAACGGCCTTCTCCTCGGTGGCCTCGTCGGGGTGCTGAAGCAGATGGCTGCACACGCTGTCGATGATCCCGGCAAGGGCCACGGCAGAGAGTTTCAGGTCGATCTCCTTGATATACCCCTTTTGCTGGCCCCGTTCGAGCATCTCTGCGATGAACTCGATAAACCGGGAGCGGACCCGCTCGATCTCCACGAGGACCGCATCGTCGATGCCGCTTGAGATTTCATTGAAAATGATGTGGGCCAGGTCGCTGTGCTGAAGGTAGAGCCGGACAATGGAGGTCACCAGGAGCTGAAAATGCTCGGGAAAGGGAAGATCGGACACCAGTTCGGACCGGATCTGCCTGACGATCCCTTCCATCCCTTCGGTAACAGTGGCGGCAAAGAGAAGGCTTTTGCTGGAAAAATTGTAGTACAGCGTGCCCTTGGCCACATTGGCCATGACGGCGATCTCGTCCATGCGCGCCTGATGAAACCCCTTTTGCGAAAAAATGGTGGCTGCGGCCTCAAGTATCTGCTTGCGTTTGGTGCTTGTTTTCCCGGAATCCATGGTCCTCCGATTGATTTTTCCCGTTTTATCGTCCCTGATTCAATGTATTGAAAAGTGTTCTGTTTTTTTTGTAGAGTCCCTTGAACACGTCAAACTGGCGGTCGTACATGGGCTTAAACTCGGTGCGGGGCTCGTAGGTTTTTGTCACCTGGATCAACGGCTTTGCCGCGGCAAAAGAGGGCATGATCCCCAACCCCACGGCACAAACCACGGCAGCGCCTGCCGCGCCGCTGTCCTGGGGGTGGGCCAGGGTCTCAATGCGCCGCCCCGTCACATCGCTCATGATCTGGCACCACACCCCGGAGCGGGCCCCGCCCCCCACGAAGCGGACCGCCTCCTGCCTTGGAATCCGCGCCTCCATGGCCTCCAGCATCCACCGTTTGTGAAAGGCAACCCCCTCAAGCACGGCCCGGATCATCTGGCGCTTGCCCGTGTTCATGCCGATATTAAAAAAAATACCCCGGGCCCGGATGTCCTCCCTGGGCGCCCGGTTTCCATGGAGCCAGGGTGTAAAAAGAAGGTCCCCCGCACCGGGCGGGGTCTCGTCCACGGCCTGGTTCATGAGGGCGTAAAGGGCTGCCGGGTCAACGTTTTCCGCATCCATGCCCTTCTCCTTGAGGTAGACGCCGATGGCATCCAGGGCCAGGTGGTCCCTCACCCACTGGAGGCAGGCGCCCGAGGTCTCCTGCTCTGCCACGTAACTGTAATACCCGGGAATCGCCCCTGAAATCGCCGCCATGAAGTGGGCGATATCCACATACCGTTTACCCACGTTGGAAACCACCCAGCCGGAGGTTCCCACGTAGATATGGGTATCGTGAAGATCCAGGCACCCGGCCCCGATGGTCGTCAGTGTGACGTCCCCACCCCCGCCGAACACAGGGGTCCCGGCGCAGAGACCCAGCTCCCGGGCCGCCCGCTCCGAAAGCCCACCCACCACGTCCGTGGCCTCAACCACCTCGGGCAGATGGGCCATGTCCACGCCAAAGGTCCTGCAGAGGCCTTTATGCCAGCCTTCCCTGCCCTGCCGCGTATCGTAGACAAAGGTGATGTGGGCGGAATCCCGGGTCATGGCATACTCACCGGTGCATCGGAGGAGAAGGTAATCCTTGACATCCAGCCACTTGTGGACCTTTTCAAAGAGCTCGGGCTCGTGGTCTTTCACCCAATGGTACTTCCACAGCGGATCCTTGGCCGTGGCCGCGATGCCCCCTGTAATGCGCAGGGTGTTCAAGAGGGTCACGGCGTTGATCCCGCTGATGCGAAACAGCCCCTTGTGCAGGTATCGGGCAATCTGCTCCGTGGCCCGGCCGTCCAGGTAGACCATGGGGTTGCGCAGGGCCTCGCCGTTTTTGTCCACCAGCACCGACCCCTGCATTTGACAGCAAAACGAGATGCCCAGAACCCCGGCTGGGGGCACCCCGCTTTTGGCAAGGACCGCCTGCGTGGATCGGCACAGGGCCTCCCACCACTCGTCCACGCGCTGCTCGGCCCCCCCGTCTTCGGTCACGTAGAGGGGGTACTCGGCAACCTCGGAGCCCACCTGGGTCAGGGACTCACCAATACGGTACAGGCAGGTCTTGCAGCCTGTGGTTCCGACATCGAAGGCAAGGACATGGGTCACGGGATCCACACTCACTCCTTCACATGGTTGAGGTAGAAAAACGGGTAGCGTCGCTGATTTTTAAAGAAAACATATCCGAGGAATTGCAATGGTGTCAACAGGATAACTGACCGGTCAGTACAATTTCAGGAGCCATGGAGCCCACAAGAGGGATCAACCCATTCCCCCGTCATCCCGGAATGTTGCGTCAGCCCGCACATTGACACCCTGGGAAGGCACATGGTACATACCGTCCCGGACGCCCACCCGTCACCCCAAGGAGATCCATGAGACGCACCGCCGCATTTTTCGACTTTGACCGCACCCTCATCGCCGCAGACAGCCAGCGCATGGAGGCCCTCTCCCTGCTTCGCCACCACTGCCCGGGGCCCCTTTACCCCTTTCGCCTGCTCAAGGTGGCTCTGGCCGAGCCCTTGTACAAGCGAAAGCTCATGGACCACGACCGCTTCAATCGCATCTACCTCGCCTCATACAAGGGCATTCCCATGTCCCGCCTCCGGGCCCACGCCAGACAGCTCTATGAAAAGCGCCTGAGCCCCTTGCTCTTTCCCGAGATGATGACCTGCATGGCCGCCCACAGGAAGCAGGGGCACCTTGTCATTGTGGTCTCGGCCACCAGCGGGCACCTTCTGGCGCCCTTTGTGGACGACCATGCCCCCGACGCCTGGCTCGCCACGCCCATTGAAACCGACGGCAACGATCAATGCACCGGCCGCCCGGCTGCAAACGTCTGTGTCGGAGGGGAGAAGGCTCGGGCCATCGGCCAGCTGGCCCGGACCATGGGCATCGACCTGGCCGCATCCCACGCCTACTCCGATCACCACGCGGACCTGGCTTTCCTTGAGGCCGTGGGCCATCCCACGGCAGTGAACCCCACCCCGGACCTCAAGGCGACGGCCCTGGCACGGGGATGGGCCATCACCCATCACACCCTCTCAACCTGACGAACAGACGTCCCCGTGGCCTGGCTCAGCAGCAGACCATTTCGGTCCGGTTGCGCCCGGCGCCTTTGGCCCGGTAGAGGGCGTTGTCCGCGACTTTGTACATGCCGTCAATGTCTGTGGGGGTGTCGGAAACCACCAGGCCAAGGGAGACCGTCAGGACATCGTCGACCCCGCTGTGGGCATGCTCGATGGCCAGTGCGGCAATGGCCTGCCTCATGTTTTCCATAAAGGCCAGGGCCCGCTGCGAATCACGGGCCAGGAAAAGGATCCCGAACTCTTCCCCGCCCAGGCGAAAACAGTAGTCCGTGCCCCGTTTGCACCGCTGGAGGAGAAGTGCCCCCACCCGGTTCAGGGCCTCGTCCCCCATCTGATGGCCGTAATGGTCGTTGTACTGCTTGAAAAAATCGATATCCATGATGGCAAAGGCGAGGTATCGTCCGCTGCGGCGAAGCCGACTGATCTCAAGGGGAAAGGCCTCCGCAAATTTCCGCCGGTTGTACAAGCCGGTCAAAGGATCGGTCACCGCCATCACCTTGACCCTGGACTGCTCCCGCCGCAAGGCCTCCTCCGCTGTCACCCGCACGGCAATCTCCTTTTTCAAGGCCCTGTTCAAGGCCGCCAGCCGCCTATTCCAATACAAGGCAAGGGCCAGGATCAAAGCCGCGCCTCCCAGGCACTTCCAGAGCAACCCGTAGTCAAAGCCGTGCTCGTAGCGCAAGGGGAGCCAGCGTTGGTAGATTGTGTCCCGTTCCGCCTCGGAAATGGACTCAATGGCTTTGGAGAGCAGTCCGGCAAACAGGGGCCAGTCCTTGCGGACCCCCATGCTGATCTCCAGGGTTCTGGGGACGGTGCCGGACACCTTGAGGTGGGTAAACCGCTCCTGCTTGATGGTGTAATTTGCCACGGCCAGGTTCCCCACGTAGGCATGGGCCCTGCCCGTGGCCACGGCAGCCAGGGCCCGGGCCGTGCTGTCCGTTGCCAGGACCTTGATATCCGGGTACTCGGCAGAGAGAATGGTGTGCTCGGAATAATTTTTGACCACGGCCACGGTCCTGCCTGAAAGGGCTGCCATGTCCTCCACGAAATCCACCTGTTCGCTGGTGATCACCACCAGGGGAAATGACAAAAAGGGCGCGGTGAGCCGCATGGAGCCCTTGTGCCGGGGGATCGCACCGATGGCGGCGATCATATCCAGGCGATGCTCTCCCATGGCCTCCAGGGTGTCTGTCCAGCTCATCCCGCGGGTGTAGATGCACCGGATTCCCAGGCGATCTTCCAAAACCCGGACATAATCGGCCACCATGCCTTTGTATCGCCCCTCCGGTCCGATGAACTCAAACGGAGGCCAGTTGTCGTCGATCCCCAGGCGCACCGTGGGATGGTCCGCCAGCCAGCGGCGCTCCTCGGCGGTAAGCTCAAAGCTGTTTTTCTTCGGGTAAAAGGAGTCCAGCAGGTAAGAAAGATCGAACCGGTAAAGCAGGGCCTTGTTCAGGTACTTGGAGAAGCTTGCGAAATCGACATGTTCCCAGTCATCGGATAAAAAGGCCGCCACCTGCTCGACGTTGCCGCTGTCGATGGCATGCATCCTGGTTTTGAAGACCGTGCTTTCCCGGGAAAAATCCCTGCGGTGGAGATAGTCGTGCATCAGGACAAGGGACCAGGCCCCTTCCAGGACATGGCCGCCGACACTCAAGGTAACACCACCGGACCGAATGCTCTCTACGGCTGAAAAGCTCCAGTCTATGCCCCCCGTGACCACCGTCCCATTGTCCAGCCCCAGCTCACGTACGGCATCCAGGGCGCCCAGGGCCATGTCGTCCCCTGCCGCCCACACGGTATTGATATCCGGGTGGCTGCGCAGCCCTTCCATGACCGCGTCCCTTGCCCGGCCCCGGCTCCACCCCTTTCCGGCGCTGACAATGCCGTACAGCGTCACGTCGTCACGGTCAGCCACAACCGCCTTCATGCCGTCGACCCGGTCCGAGGACGATTTCTCCAAGGGGTTGCCTTCCACAGCCAGCATCTGGACATCGCTCCTGCCCGACCGCTTGGCCGCCCGGATCAACCCTTCGGCAAGGAGCGCCCCGGCCCGGGCATCATCCGGGGTCATGCTTCCGATCCAATGGGGATACTGTTTCCTGGGGACCAGCCGGGAATCGGAAAAACCCGTGTTGAAAAGAAATGCCGGTACTCCGTGGGCCTGGGATATGGCCAGGATCTGCTGGCCGAGGTTTTCATAATTCATGAAAAGAATGCCGTCGGTGCCCTTGGCGCACGCGGCCTCTACCTGAGACAGCATGATGTCCCCCCGGTTGTCGGCCGAATACACCTCAAGGTCCAAAGCCAGGTCATGGGCCGCCGCACGGGTCAACCTCACAAGGGACGCCCAGAACACCGTGTCGTCCCGGGGCACAAACAAAGACACCTGAAACGCCCCCGCCGGCAAGGCAAGGCACAGAACAAAGGCCCCCACCAGCATCACACGCTTCACACACCCACATACAGCCATGCACCACATACTCCGGCAATCGTTGCCGCACCAGGGTCCCGGACACCGGCCGGAACGCCCCCCTTGCGCAACGAAAAAAAGAAAACCAAAGGGCCTCTCCCAGGGCCCTGTCCACCCCCAACTTTGTCTAAACGGGAAATCATTTATGTATCACACGCTGAGACATATGAATACACCCGAGTCACTCGCTCCGCGCCGGGCAGAACGGGTCAAACGCATTCGACATTCAGACACAGGGATACACGGGAACACATCATAAGAGGGAGGGGTCAAGGAAACGTTGGGAACGGAGGAATGATGGAGCGTTCGTCACCACTTCATCATGGGGACGGGATCCAGGGGGTGCCTGACGACCCATCTGGCCGCCCTGCGGGCAAGGTTCACATGAAATCCGGCATTGGGGAAATGGCCCCTCACCGCCCGGACATAGGCGTTATCAAGCCCGAAGCGGCACAGGCCCAGGGAGACGTCCACCAGATCGCCTTTGCGAAACAGCTCCACAAGGGGAAAGGCTTTGTTCCTGTACTCCCGAAGCTTGTGGTGCTCGGAGATCATGAGGGAAATCTCATGGGAGTGGGCAGAGAGGTTGCGGCCCTTCAGGCAGGCCAGGGCCGGGGGGATGGATGCGGGGATGTAGTCGAAGCTGACGTCGATCCACAAGCCCATATCATGGAACACCCCTGCGATGCAGAGCTTTTCACGCTCCGCATCGGAGCAGCGGGCAAGGCCGAAGCAGAAGTGAAGCATGCGGTACACATGATTTCGGTATCCCGTGTACTCATCGGCAAGGGACGCCTTCCAAGGTACGAAGAGTTCTTCCACAAGGGGGATCGGATCATGAATCGTCGGCATCCCTTCTCCGTTTTCACGTCGTTTCAGGGTATCATCAGGGCGATAAAATACACCACCAGGGACAGGTTCAGAAAGTTGAAGGCAAGGCCCGGCCTCTTGAGCACAAACAGGGTATGGGCAAAAAGCGGGGTCAGAAAGCCTGCATTGGTAAAGAGCAGGAGCAGCGCCCAATCCGAAAAGGGCGCCATGAAAATGAGGTGGTACAAGGAGAGATTATAAAGCATCACCCACATGAGGGTCACGAAGGCCAGGTCCGGATCCTTGAAGAGCTTCGTGATGGTGGGCTGATCGCTCTTTCTCAGCTCATCGGCGTGCTTGAGGTTCTGGATCATGGAATGGGGGATCTGCCACACCCCCACCACCAGGGCGGCGGAAAGCGCCCCGCGGTCCATGGGGGAGCCCCCGGCCACCATCCACCCGGCAAGAAGGGCGGCCATGCCGCACAGGGAACCGGGGAGCAGGGCCAGGTGACTCTTCTTCTTTAGCGGGGTATACACCGCGTTGTAGAAAAAAAGTCCCACCAGGACCATGGCCCCGGGCCAGAGGCCGTCACCTGCGTCCACCACCAGCATGAGACCGAGGACGGCCATGAGACCCGCCCCCTTGAGCAGGGCAAGGACCCCGGCGGATTCCAGGGCCTCTTTGCGCCACCTTGTGCGAGGGATCTCCTGGTCCTGGAGCCGATCCTGGATATTGTTCACCAGGGCACCGGCCATGGCCGTCATGGTCACCCCCACCCAGGCCATGGCAGCCTGCATGACCCCGCCGTCGGGGTGAAACAGGCAGCCAGCGGCGGCCGCCAGGCCAATGTGGGCCGAGAGAAAGGCTTTGGAGAGGAGAATAAAGGAGAGCACCCTTCCCTTCGGAGCGATCCTGGGTGGGGGATTCGTATCTGCCACGGCCATCTCCATCTCTTGGTTGAAACCGCCGTGTCCCGTGCTTTCCGTTCGGTTGCACGTCCTGCGGTCACTCATCGTCGTCCTCCTCCTCAAGAAATGCTTCGTAGGCCTCCTTGGAAACAATGGTCAGTGTGCCGTCCATGGTGGAGTGGCCTGTTCCGCAGAACTCCGTGCAGTGAAACACGAACTCCCCTTCTTTGTCGGGGAAAAACCAGGCCCGCGTGTCCATGCCCTTGACGGCGTCCATCTTCACCCGGAATGAGGGCAGGTAAAAGCTGTGAAGCACATCCTCGGATGTCAGGGTGATCTTCACCGGGACATTGACGGGAACCACCAGCTCGTTTTCGGTCTCCTTGTCGTTGGGGTAGACAAAGATCCAGGAAAACATCTGGGCGTAGGCCTTGATCTCCAGGGCTCCGTCCGGGACATTCCGAAGCCCCGTATACGCCTGCCAGCCGGACACAAACATGGCAATGGCGATACCCGTTGGAATCACCGTCCAGGCAAGCTCCAGCCACACATTGCCCCGGATATCCGATGCGTAAGGGTTCCGGCTCCTTCGGTACCGGATCACGAACCAGATCATCACCACGGTAATGGCAAAAAGAAACAGGAAGGAAAACCCAATGATAAAATAGAAGGACCGGTCCACCAGAGCCACCGGGTTATTGTCCATGGGCATAATGCACTCCTTGGGAAAAGGGGAAACCGTACCGGCTCAGAACTCACTATTCACTACCTGCTGCTCACTATTCACCACTCAGGGCATCCGAAACGCCACATCCCAGAAGGTAAAACCGATCATGATGGCCAGGAAAAAAATGGTGCTGAGAAACGAAGCCACCACCAGGCGCCCCTCCATGCCGATGTGCATGAAAAAAAGCAGCACCAGGGAGGCTTTGGTGGAGGCAATGGCCAGGGCAACCCAGACGTTCAAAGGGCCCAGGTCCACATACGAGGCCGCCACCGTGACCCCGGTCAAGACAATGAGCGCGGCCAGGACGCCCATCAACCGTCCGTAGGATGCAATGTGCATGGGTCTCTCCTTAAAGGACCAGGTAAAAAAGTGGGAAGATAAAGATCCAGGCAAGATCCACAAGGTGCCAGTAGAGCCCGGCGTTTTCCAGGAACACGTGATTTTCCGGCGTGATACGTTCCCTTGACACCAGCACAAAGGCCACGGTGAGAACGGTCATGCCGATGACGATATGAAGGCCGTGAAGGCCGGTGATCACATAGTAGAGCCCGAAAAAAATATTGCGGCCCGGCTCTCCGTATACCAGGTCATCGGAACCCGGGTAGATGCCCTCATGGATTTTGTGCCCCCATTCGAAGTACTTGTTCACCAGAAACACGAGGCCGCAGAAAATGGTGGCGCCCACAAGGATCAGCCCCAGCTTTTTCTGGTCTCTCTGCACGGCGGTAATGGACGAGGCCACGGCACAACTGCTCACCAGGAGGATCAGGGTGTTGGCAGCGCCAAACAGCCGGCTCAGGTCTTTTCCCCCTTGAATAAAATCCCCGGGATACTTGGCAAGGTAGACGGCGTAGAGCACAAACAGCCCGCCGAAGAGAATGATCTCGGTATAGAGAAAAAGCCACATGCCGAGACGCTTTCCTTTGTGATCCGTGGCCTGCCTCATGAGACCTCCGCGTCACCGGCCTTAGCCTTGACGGCACCGATACCGGTAAAATCATACGGGTAATCCGGGACCTCCGGGTCCTGGATGAAATTATGCAGCGGCGGCGGCGACGGCACTGTCCACTCCAGGGTGGTTCCGCCCCAGGGATCGGCGGCAGCAATGCTGCCCCGTTTGACAGACACCATCAGGTTCGCCAGCATCAGCACGAGGCCCGCCAGCATAAAAGCCGCACCGAAACCCGCCACAAAATTACCGGCCTCGTACTCGGGCAGGTAGTCGTAGTAGCGCCGCGGCATGCCCTGGAGCCCCAGCACAAACATGGGCACATAGTGAAGGAAAAAGCCAAAGGTCACCAAAACCGCCGCCCAGTAGGCCGCCTTAAAGTCATACATCCGCCCGAACATCTTGGGCCACCAGTGATGAAGGGCTGCAAAAAAGGCAAACCCGGTGCCGCCGAACATGGTGAAGTGGAAATGGGCCACCACAAAGTAGGTATCGTGGACATGGATATCGGGACCGGCGGCCCCCAGGACCAGGCCGGTGAGCCCGCCCACGGAAAACAGGTAGATGAAACAGAGCCCGAAAAAGAGCGGCGGGGTCATGAGGATGGACCCTTTGTACAGGGTGGCCACCCAACTGAACACCTTGATGGCCGACGGAATGGCCACGAGAAAAGTCAGCAGGGAAAAAACAAACACCGCCGTATCGCTCATACCGCTGGTGTACATATGGTGGGCCCACACCAGGGAGCCCACCACGGCAATGGCCAGGCTGGAAAAGGCCATGGCCTTGTAGCCGAAAACAGGCTTTCTGGCAAAGACCGCCATCACCTCGGAGATCACCCCCATGCCGGGCAGGATCATGATGTACACGGCCGGATGGGAGTACATCCAGAAGAGATGCTGGTAAAGAATGGGATCCCCCCCTTTGTCCGGATCAAAGAGCCCCACCCCCAGAAAACGCTCCACGATGATCAGAAGCAAGGTGATGGAGACCACCGGCGTGGCCAGGATCTGAACCCAGCTGGTGGCGTAAAGGCTCCATGAGAACAGGGGCAGCTGAAGCCATCCCATCTTTTCGCTGCGCATCCGGTGGATGGTGGTAACAAAATTGATGCCCGTAAGCATGCTGGCCAGCCCCAGCACAAAGGCGGCAAACACAGCGGTGGAGACATTGCTGTTGGTGCCCACGCTGAAGGGGACGTAAAAGGTCCAGCCCGTGTCCGGTGGGCCGCCGATGAACAGCGTGGACAGAGCCAGGACCCCGCCGATGACGTAAAGATACCAGGAGAGCAGGTTGAGCTTGGGGAAAAAGACGTCGTCGGTGCCGAGCTGGATGGGCAGGATGAAGTTGCCGAAGATGGCCGGGATGCCCGGGATGATGAAGAGAAAAATCATGATCACCCCGTGGAGGGTGAACAGGGCGTTGTAGGACTGGGCACCCATGAGGGTCTCACCGCGGAACATCAGCTCCAGGCGCATCAGCCCGCCCAGGAACATGGCCACCACGAACCAGAAAAGGATCACGAAGAGATACATAAGCCCGATGCGCTTGTGATCCGTGGTGATAAGCCAGGAGAGCACGCCCTTGAAGCGGGGCGGTGCTGGTGTCTCGAAAAACGAGGGAACCTGTTCCATCTCTGATCTCCGATCTCCGTTTAAATGGCAATCCACACAACATGAAAAAGGGCGATTCTCCATCCCCCCTCTCACCTATAGCCTCTCACCTATAACCTCTCACCTATGACCTCTCACCTATAACCTCTTACCTATAACCTCTCACCTATAACCTCTTACCTATAACCTCTCACCTATGACCTCTTACCTGTTTTTCCTATCCCCTGCCGTCCTACACCCTCTCCCTTCGCCGCCCCTTGGGCCCCAGCACCAGATAGAGGAACATGAGCCCCACAAGGGTGAGGATCAGGGTACCCATGGACCGGTAGATATTCAGCACGTAGCCCCGGCTCTCCGGATCGTAGTCAAAACAGAAGGTCACCACCTTGCGGATGGAGACCGACGCCATGCCGCGGGCGGCCTCCTGCAATCCCATTTTGATGTCCGCCGTAAGAAAGTCGGGTCCGTAAAGGTATCGGATGATTTTTCCCCGGGGAGCCACGGCAAGTGCCACATTGGGGTGGACATAAGCGTTGGGGCCGTTTCTGGTAAAACGGTAGCCCATGGAATCGCAGATCCGTGCGATGCTTTCGGGGTCTCCCACCAGAAAAGTCCAGGCCTCCTCGGGGTAGCCGTCCCCCAGGATGTTCATGTACTGGATCTTGGCCCGTGCAGCATCGGCAGGGGTCTCTTCCCGTGAAAAGCTCAAGGTCACCACCCGGTACTCCATGGCCGGGAAAAGGTCCAGGTCCCGAATCGCCGTGGCCATGGACGCAAGCAGGAGGCTGCAGGACCGAGGGCAATTGTAATAGGCGGGAATCAGGAGGGTCGGAAGGTCCAGCACCTCTTCAAGGTTGACGGCCTCCCCTTTTTCATTCCAGAGCTTGCCCTCCGTGTAGAGGGTATCGCCTGGTTTTTCATCCACCCCCACATCCACGGCCGTCGACGACTCCACCATGACCATGGGCGCGTCGCCATGGTGCAAAGCCCCATGGTCCATCTCATCCTGGGAGAGACCGCGGGAGGCCCCAGCCGCCACAAGGGCCAGCACACAAAGGGCCATGGCCGCCGCCCGGCTCACTTGACTTTCTCCGAAGCACCCGTGGACAGGGTTACCTTGTGCACCGACCTGAATTTATGGACAGAGCGAAAGCTGTCCCGGCCGCCTCCCATGCCCAGCAGCACCGTGGTCACGCCTTCGGGATCGAGGTCCGTGTCGTTTGCGTCTTCGGTCTTCAAGGGGATGGTAAAAAAGATCTCCGTGACGCCGCCTTTTTCGGAACCGGCAATATCGGTGGTGTTGTTTTCACCGCCGGATTTTGTGTCGGCCTTGTGGTTGCGCTCATTGTTTCCGATATGATCGGTGACCTTGACCTTCCCGGACTTCACATAGCCCATGATGAAGTTCGCGCCTTTCATCATCTTTTCCGGGTTAAAGCCAACCCCCACCCAGCCCGTGGTCCTGCCCGTAAGTTTCACGTGGAGGCTCTCCCCGCTCACCGTCCAGCTGAACGTCATGGGGCCGTCTTTCAGGGTGTGGGTAAACTCATGGGTAGCCCCGAAGGCTGAACTGCCCCACAAAAAACAGGCCGGAAGCATGATCCAGAAAACCAAGTGTTTCATAGCGTCCTCCGTCAACCGTAAATGAGTTCGCCACCGGAGAACCCCAAGCCGATGACATTGGCAATACCCAGGACATACAAAAAGCTCCGCAGGTCCACCCGCGGTGTCTCGGGATCGTCCAGAACCACGATGAGGATCAGAAGCACCGTAAGGATCACGGCCAGTACCATTTTCAAGCCGATGAGGTACTCCCACTCTCCCCCGTACCGGTGCTGCCAGTCCATCCACCCCACAATGATCGTGGGTGGTGTGCCCAGTAGTCCCAGCACCGCACAATGGTAACCGGTCCTAGCCAGCTCCTTCATGGGGGAAAGGATGGCTGTCACGCGAAAAATCAGGGCTCCCATCACAAGCCCCATGGGAATATGGGTTGCCGCCGGGTGCAGGGGATGGTGAAACCCGACGCTCTCCAGTAAACCGTAGATGAACTCGACCATCGTAACCACCTCGCAGATTGGGTTGTGTGACAGCCTGAACAGTGGGAAACAAAACCGCCCGAAGGTGAGGGCCGTCCGCTCACAGCGGCCGGATACCCGGATCGGTTCTTGTTAACAAAGGGATATCCGTCAAGGCATCCCACGCATGGAAAGATAAAAAAGGAAATGACACACGAAGGACTCGGCGAGTCGAAAACAACGCAGCGCAGAGGCTCGGAAAGGAAGGAAAAACAGGGGCGTCATGTCTTACAGCCCGGTGCAGGGCCCCGGGTGAGGCCCACGCAGATGGACATAGTTTATCAGAGTGAGCACAGGTGGGCAACACCCTTCATGCCCAAGGAGGGGCACACCGCCGTGGAGTGCAACGGAGAGGCATCAGTCGCCTGGAATCCGGTCAGCGTTGCACCATCGGCCTATGCCCAAGGGTGTCCGGTGGGAGGCAACGCTGTCCGGGCTCGCTGAAACCTAATAATCTTTTTCCGGGAGATCCGCCGGAAGCACCCCACAGGGGTAACGTCTCAGAACGCCGAGGGAGCCCGTGCGTTCCAGCACCTCGAACTGCCCGGAGGCAACGGCCATTTTATAGATGTGGTGGGGGGCCTGCCCCCCCTCTTCGATGGAGTCGTAGATGTCGTGGACCAGGAGGTAACCGCCGGGCACCACGTGCCTTGCCCAGCAGGCATAGTCGTTGTAAGCGGCCTCGTAGGTGTGCCCGCCGTCGATGAACACAAGACTCAGGGGAGTGGCCCAGAACCGCGCAGCCACCGTGGACTTCGACACCATGGGGACCACGGTATCATTGAGGTCGGCCCGGTCCAGGGCATCTCGGAACACGGCAAAGGTGTCCACCTTCTCCTCTTCGGCGTTCCAGAGGTCGGCATCAAAAAACATCTCCCCTTTCTGCTGCTCCTCCGAGCCCCGGTGGTGGTCCACGGCAAACAGCACGCTGCCTGCCTGGCGACAGGCCTCGCCGATCCAGAGGGTGGATTTGCCGCAGTAGCTGCCGATCTCAAGGCAGGGCCCCATCTTTGCCGCCTCGGTGGCAAGGGTGTAAAGGCGTGTGCCCTCTTCAATACTCAAAAAGCCTTTTACGCTGTCGATCAATGATCTGTCCAAAGCCATACAACACCAACTTTCCTCAAATGTCAGATAAAAAAAGGGGCACCCTTGACGGGATGCCCCGATCACATCAATGAAATAATGTCACCCGGCAGAAAACCCTACTCGTCATAGGATGCCACCAGGATCTCCCGGGACTTGGAGCCGTCTGCAGGGCCGATGACCCCGTCACGCTCCATGGCCTCGATGATGCGGGCGGCCCGGTTGTATCCGATACGCAGGTGACGCTGGACGCTGGAGATGGAAGCCTGCCGGGTTCGGGTCACCAGGGCCACGGCTTCGTCGTATTTTTCATCGTACTCCTCGTCGCCTCCCTCGGCGGCAGCCGCCTCAGGGGGCGTGTCGAGGATGGAGGAGTCGTAGCCCGGTCCCTGCTGCGCCTTCCAGAAACTGATAAGCTCACTGAGCTCGTCGTCGGAGATAAAGGCCCCGTGGATTCGCATTAGCTTGGCCGTGCCCGGCGGCAGGTAGAGCATGTCCCCCATGCCCAGGAGGTTCTCCGCCCCGTTGGCGTCGATGATGGTCCGCGAGTCGGTCTTGGAGGAGACCTGAAAGGAGATACGCGTGGGAAAGTTCGCCTTGATGATACCGGTGAGGACATCCACGCTGGGCCGCTGGGTGGCCAGGATAATGTGAATACCCGATGCACGGGCCATCTGGGCCAGGCGGGTCAAGGCCACCTCCACGTCCCGGGAGGCCACCATCATGAGGTCGGCCAACTCGTCGATGATAATGACGATAAAGGGGAGCTTCTCCGGAGGCTCTGTGGGCTCCGGCGGTACCTGGGCGCCTTCGGCATCCTGGGGGGCCGGTTTTGCGGGCCCTTTTTTCTTGGCTTCCTGGGCGAGTTTCTCGGCTTTTTTGTTGAACTGGTCGATGTTCCGGACCTTGTACTGGGCCAGGAGTTCGTAGCGCCGCTCCATCTCCCGAACGGCCCAGAACAGAGCGTTGGTGGCCTTTTTCATGTCCGTGACCACCGGGGTGATGAGATGGGGGATGCCGTCGTAGACGGAGAGCTCAATGCGCTTGGGGTCCACCATGATCATGCGCACGTCGTCCGGGGTGGACTTGAACAGCAGGCTGGAGATCATGACGTTTAAGCCCACGCTCTTGCCCGCGCCCGTGGCACCGGCGATGAGCAGGTGGGGCATCTTGTTGAGCTCGGCGGAAACAGGGTTGCCCACGATGTCGTGACCGAGGCACATGCACAGCGGGGACTTGGACTTGATGAAGCTGCTGGAGGTGACGATTTCCTTGAACCACACCTTGCTCCGGACATCGTTGGGCACCTCGATGCCGATGGCGTCCTTGCCGGGGATGGGGGCCACGATGCGGATGCTGATGGCCCTTAGGGCCAGGGCCAGGTCGTCGGCCAGGTTGACGATCTTGTTGATCTTCACCCCGGGGGCGGGCTTGTATTCAAAGGTGGTGATCACAGGGCCGGGTGAGACCTCGGACACCTTGCCCATCACCCCGAAGTCCTCCAGCTTCTTCTCAAGCTGAACCGACAGCATGCGCAGGCTCTCGTTGTCGATGACCGCCCCCTCTTCTTCGACGGGGTCATTGAGAAACGAGATGGTGGGGAGCCGGTACCCCTTGGTCTCGCCGGGGCTCATGAAGCTGAACTCGGCCTGCTGGGCCACGGTGGCGGTATGGGCCTTTTTGGGCTTGACGCTCTTGATCTTCACCTCGCAGGCATCGGCCGGTGTGCTCTTGGCCACCTTGCGGTTGGCCTTCCTCTCCTTGACCTTGGCGGTCTTCACACTCTTTTCCAGATCTTTTTTTACCTTACGGCGCGCCCTGTGCTCCTGTGCTTTTTTCCAGCGGCCCCTCATAAAGTGGTAGAGGGCAATAAAGGAGAACCCGGTGGAGAGGATCAGGCCGATGAAAATGGCCACGCTGATGATGATGAGCCCGCCGGTGAGGTTGGTGTATTTCAGGAGCGCCCCTTTGAGCATGCTCCCAATCAGGCCCCCTGCGGGGAACCGGTTGTCGAAGAGGATATAGTAGTCAAGGCCCGAGACCATGGCCAGGAGGGTACCGGTGGCAAAAACCAGGATCACGCCGCCCCCGGTGATAAAATAGAGGCTCTTTCCCTCACGGTTGCTCAGGAAATGAACGCTGGCGATGAGCAGCAGCACGGGGATCCAGAAGGCCCCCATACCGGCGAGCCCGATAAGAAACCCGGCGATGTGAGCCCCCAGGAGCCCGAAGAGATTCTTGACATGGGCGGACGACGCCCCGGCATGGTTGATGGACGGGTCGGTCCAGTTGTAGGAGACCAGGCTGATCAGGGTCAACACCACAAGAAAAAACAGGAGGGTACCGGTGATCTCTTTTCGCATCCGAATCTACAGCTCCATGATGACGGGAACGATGATGGGTCGGCGCTTGATGGTAAAGTTGAAGTACTGACGCAGCGCCTTTTGAATCTTGGACCGGATGAGATCCGTGCGGTTGGGGGCGTCCATGCCCACCTCCTCCACCACCTCAAGGATGACGCACTGGGCGTCGTCCAGAAGGTGCCCCGTGGCCGTCCAGAAGACAAACCCCCGGGAGACGATCTCAGGGCCGTACACAATGACCCCGGTCTCTTCGTCAAACACGATGGTCACCACCACCAGTCCGTCCTCGGCCAGCATCTGCCGCTCTTTCAGGACGCTGCGCCCCACGTCCCCCACCCCTTTGCCGTCCACCAGCACGCGGCCTGTGGCCACCTTGCCGTCCAGGCGGGCGCCGTCGTCGTCAAAGGTGATGATGTCCCCGTTCTCGGCCAGGACCACGTTCTCCTCGGGAATGCCTGCGGATTCGGCCAGGCGGGCGTGGTGCACCAGATGGCGGTATTCGCCGTGGATGGGGATAAAGTAGCGGGGCCGGGTCAGGTGCATCATGGTCTTGAGCTCTTCCTGATGGGCGTGGCCCGACACGTGCACCGGCGCGGTTTTTTCGTACACCACGTTGGCGCCCAGGCGATAGATGGTGTTGATGATCCCTGCGATGGCCTTCTCGTTACCCGGGATGATCTTGGATGAGAAGACGATGGTATCGTCTTTCCGGATCTTGATGTGCTTGTGGTTTCCGGCGGCCATGCGGGCAGGGCGCTCATGGGCTCTCCCTGGCTCCCGGTGGTGATGAGGATCAGGCGGTTGGCCGGGAAATCGTTGCTGCGACGGATGTCCAGCTCCATCCCCTGGGGGATATGAAGATACCCCAGCTCACGGGCAATTTTCACGGTGAGCTCCACGGAGCGTCCGCAGAAGACCACCTTGCATCCCTTTTTCTCGGCAATGTCCACGATCTGCTGGATGCGCGCCACGTTGGAGGCGAACAGGGCCACCACGATGCGCCCTTCGGCGTCAAAGGCAATGCGCCTCAACGAATCGGCCACCTCGCCGTCGGAGATGGTGTAGCCGTGTTTTTCCACGTTGGTGGAGTCGGACAAAAGGGCCAGGACCCCTTTCTCCCCGTAACGGGCAAAGCTGTTGACGTCGGTCATGGTGGACTCGTTGCCCGACAGGTTGATCTTGAAGTCGCCGGTGTGGACAATCACGCCCCGGGGGGTCCGTACAGCCAGCCCCACCCCGTCCACTGTGGAGTGGCTCACCCGGATGGGGTCCACCTCAAAGGGGCCGATGCGGAGCAGCTCCCCTGCGTGGAAAACATTGAGGGAGGAAGAGCCCAGGCCCGCCTGCTCTTCCAGCTTCCTGCGCACCACGCCCAGGGTAAAGGAGGTGCCGTAGACCGGTATGTCCACCTCTTTTAAAAGGTAGGGCAGGGCCCCGATATGATCTTCGTGGGCATGGGTCAGGATCACGGCCAGAATGCTCGAGGCGTTCTGCTTGATGTAATCCATGGACGGAATCACGATGTCGATACCGAGCATGTAATCTTCCGGAAACATCAGCCCGGCGTCGATGATGATCGCGTCATCACCGTACTCAATCACCATCATGTTGAGCCCGATCTCGCCCAGTCCTCCCAGGGGAATGATTCTCAAGGCCTTGTCGCCTTCCGGTGATACATTGTGTTCCATCTATTCACCCAGTCTCGTGATGTTGATTGATGATCTTGTCAAACGTGTATGATAATGGCCATCCATAGCCAAAGACGGCAAAGATGGGTGTTGCGTGTCTCCCATGCCGTCGGCACGGGGAGCGAAAGGGTCCATGACGCTAACAGAGGACCCCGGCCGCTTGGAAGAGATCGTCCATGCGCCCCACAAGCCAGAGAAACTGTTGATCTGTCGCGTAGCCGATGCAGGGGCAGGTGACCTTTTTTCGTGTCCGGACAAGCAGTTCGCAGGAAAGGCTGGTGGGCCCCAGCTCCAGGGCAAAAACATGGGGGGCGCAGTCCGTGTGTTCCCGCTGCACGTCATTGAGCAGTCCGCCGTCCAGGGGAAGCCAGTAAAGATCTCCCAGGGCCGATCTCTCCAGGTTGTCGTCCAGCCAGGCTTTGATCTTGTCGTAATCCTCGGGTCTCAGTTCATCAATGACATACTGTTTCATAAACCAAACAATTCCGCTTTTAAGAGATATGTATAAAAAACCGACGTATCACAAAATGCTCTCCCGGGCAAGGTGGATGTTCACCCTCTGCAGGTGCCGGAAGCACAAAACCACGTGTTTTCAAAAGAGGATCTGAAAGGCGTGTACGAAAGGGGCGGGAAAAAAAATCCCCGACAGCGCCGGAGCACGTCGGGGATTCATGAAAAAAACGTCAACTAGTTTTCTTCAACAGTAATCGCGTCGGATTCGCAAACTTCAATGCAGCTTTCGCAGCCAAGGCACTCTTCTGCGTTTGCAGCGCTGGACTTGCCGTCCTTCATCTCAAATACCTCGGTGGGGCATACGTCTACACACTCTTCGCAACCGGTGCACTTCTCAGCATCTACTTTAGGTTCGAAACCCATCTTAAAGCCTCCTTAAAAAATATTCAGTTATATTCTCACCCAAACTAAAATCAGGCTGAAAACGCCTGAAAATAATCTGTCCTGACGAAGTCAGATCTATTCATTATATATTTTTCAGGGGCTGTCAATATGGTTTTTAAAAAAGTAGCATCCATAAAAAGCCCCTTGCGCAATCACTAGTCAGGGGCAATCTCTTCCGCCAAGACGAAGACCACATCTTCTTTTATTTCAAGACCTTGAACAGTCTGATTCTGCAGAGAAACATTTGTCCCGCGAGCAAACCGGTTAAATAGATTATACGGGTGTTCACCACGAGCGATGCATATCGTGAACGTGACGGGCACCCCACCGTCATCGGACCCCGTTTCCAGGGGGACTCCCGAAGGGTCCCCGGCAAACAGGGCTTCCAGGCTCTCGCGCCTCAGGCCCACGCCCCGGAGCACCCCGAGCTCTTCCAGGGCAATGCCTCCGTGCTCCGCCACCAGATCCAGGGCTTCCCGGCTGGTGGTGACAAAGAGGCGGTCCGGGCAGGCCTCCCCTTCGGCTGTGAAGAGGCTCCCCCAGGCAGAGAGGCGCTGCATCATCTTCACCTCCCCGGCAGCTTCTCCGCGGGGTTCCGCTTCGGGCAGGTCCGCCACCTCTCCTTTCAAGGTATCCAGAAGCGCCTGCTGCCTGGCGTCGATGCGGCACAGGTCGTCATCCAGATCCCGGTGCCTCAGGTCATACTCTGCGGCCAGGCTGAGAAGGGCCCGGGCCGTGGTCACGGCATCGGCCCCCTCGTTGCGGGCCGTGTCGCCCTTGATCTGGCGCTGGAGTTCACATTTGATCTGGGAGGCGAGCAGCTCATCCAGAGGGTCCACCCGCTGGCCCAGGCCACGGGCATAGGTGGCAAGCCCCTCCCCATGGAGCCCGCTGAACTGCCGCCAGTCCGCCAGCAGGGCACACAGGCGCGCCTCCTCTTCAGGGGAGGGACCAAGGGCTGTGACCCCGTCGGGGACAGGGTCTGCGGTCGATGCCTTGGTGATGACCACCTCGTCGAACAGCGGCGTCAGCACCTGGGCCACGGCATCGCTCATATGGGTATGGGGAAAGTATCGTACGCGCATCATTCTGGTTGATCCCTCCGATGTTAAATCATCTTTCTTTAAGGTATGCGCCGCTTGCTGCGGCATCAAGACCCATGTTGCCCGTGCACGGCCGGAGTCAGGCCTCTTCATGGACCCGGGCGTCCCGAACGGTGACCCCCATGGCCTCCAGACGGTCACGCAGGGCATCGGCCCGGTCCCACGCCCCCATCTCCCTGGCCCGGTCCCGCTCAGCCACCAGGGACGCCACCTCATCGCGGCAGGTCCCCTTTTCATCCGAAAAGTCAAAGACCCCGAGGACCTGATCCGCATCCCGAAAAATCTTGAGAAGCTCCCGGGCGCCGTCCGCGTCGATCCAGCCGTCGCCCAGCAAGGCGTTGATCCGCCGGATGGCCCGAAATATCACCGCCAAACAGCGGGACACGTTGAGGTCGTCGTCCATGGCATCAATGAGGCCCCGCCGGATATCGTAGACAACCTGGTCCAGGTCGGTGAAGGGACGCCCGGACTCCCGTGCCATGAGGGCATGGATGCAGGCATCAATCTTGGCAAGGGCCTTGGCCGCCTCCTCCAGGCGCTCCCGGGAAAAGTTCAGGGGCTTGCGGTAGTGCCCGGACAGAAGCCAGTACCGCAGGACACGACCGTCAAAGCCCATGCCCCGAATATCCTCCAGGGTCATGCGTTCGCCGTTGCCCGCCATCTTGCGGCCACGGACCAAAACCCGGTCGCAGTGGAGCCAGAACCGGGCCAGGGGCTCGCCGGTGAGGGCCCGGGCTATGGCCTCTTCGTTTTCATGGTGGGGGAACAAGAGCTCCCGGCTGCTGGTGTGAATATCGAAACCGCCCCCCAGAAACGCCATGGAGATGGCCGCGCACTGCACGTGGAGGGAGGGCCGAACCCGCCCCCACCGGGTGGCAATGCTCACACCCATCTCACGCTCCCGGCCCCGGGTGCGTTTAAAAAGGGTAAAGTCCCGGGGGTTCTCCTTTTCATATTCATCCAGGTCCACGGTGGCCCCCAGGCGGATCTTCTCCAGATCCACCCCGGACATACTCCCGTAAGTCTCCACCTGGGAGATGTCAAAGTAGACGGACCGCAGCTTTTCGTAGGCCACTCCTTTTTTAAGGAGCTCCTCGGTGACCGATACCATCTTATCCACGTGATCGCTCACCTTGGGACAGGCTTCGGGGGCCTTGATGGTCAGAGCGGCAAGGTCCTTGTGGAACAAGTCGATCCAGTGGCGGGTAAATTCAGCCAGGGGCACGCCCTGCTCCGCAGCGCCGGCAATGGTCTTGTCGTCCAGATCGGTGATGTTCACCACATGGCGAACGGCAAACCCCCGGTAGCCCAGGTAGCGGCTGAGAAGGTCCGAGAAGAGAAAGCGGCGCATGAGGGAAAGATCCATGCGCTGATGGACCGTGGGGCCGCAGGAGTAAAGGGTCACCACCCCGGGATCTTTGGGGGCGAACATCTCCCGCCGGCCGGTGCGGGTATTGTACAGCATGGGCCCGGGCTTGTCCTTGACGGAAAAGAGATGCGTGGAGAGATACCGTTCCCCGCCGTCAGGCAGGATCACCACCACGGTCCCCGACTCCATGGCCTCAGCCTCCTTTACGGCGGCCACCATGGCCGCCCCGCTGCTCATGCCCACAAAGAGCCCTTCTTCTGCGGCAAGGCGCCGGGTCATCTCAAAGGCCTCGTCGTCTTCGACGTTGACCTTCTCGTCCAGACGGCTTCGCTCGTAAATAGGGGGCTCATTGGCCTCCTTCATGTTCTTGAGACCCTGGATGCCGTGGCCCAGATAGGGTTCGACCCCCACAATACGGATCTCCGGCCTGTACTCTTTCATGCGCCGGGAGAGCCCCATGAGCGTCCCGGTGGTGCCCATGGAAGCCACCACGCAATCCACCTGCCCCTCGCACTGCGCCCAGACCTCCGGGCCGGTGCCGTGGTAGTGGGCCATCCAGTTGGCAGGGGAGCTGTACTGATTGCTGCGATAGTAGGCCTCCGGGTGTTCGGCCACCAGCCGGGTGACCTCGTCGATGGCCCCGTCGGTGCCCAGGTGACCCGGGGTGAGGACAATCTCAGCGCCCCTTGCGCGAAGGATCTTCTGGCGCTCTTCGCTCACGGCCTCGCTCATGGCCAGCTTCAGTCGGTACCCTTTCACCGAGCAGACCATGGCCAGACCGATACCCGTGTTGCCGCTGGTGGCTTCGATAACCGTCTTGTCCGGGGTCAGGGCCCCGGTTTTCTCCCCATACTCGATCATGGACAGGGCGGCGCGGTCTTTGATGGAGCCACCGGGGTTGACATACTCAAGCTTGGCAAGGATACGCACGCGGGGGTTGGGATTCAAGCGCGTCACCTCCACAAGGGGGGTGTTGCCGATGGCATCCAGAATCGTATGGGTCGTCATGGTCTCAGCTCTTTTCATCCCTTAAGCCCGTGCCAGCCGTTCATCAATGGCCCGCGTCACGGCCTCGGTTACCTCATCCGGAGAGAGGGTGGCGTCAATAATCACAAAGCGGTCGGGCTCACGGCGGGCAAGGGCCAGGTAGCCGGCCCGGACCTTCTCGTGAAAGGCCAGGGCCTCCTGCTCAAACCGGGATTCAGCGACGGTGCGGTCCCCCGCCTCAATGGCGGAGATGGCCCGCCCCAGGCCCACCTCGGGGGGAAGATCCAGAAGCAGGGTCAGGTCGGGCCGCAGCCCTTTAAGCACCATGCCGTGGATCTTCTCAATCACCTCAAGGTCCAGGCCCCGGGCATATCCCTGGTAGGCGGTGGTGGCATCGAAAAAGCGGTCGCTCACCACCACGTCACCGGCCTCAAGGTGGGGAAGAACCCGCTCTCCCAGGTGCTGGGCACGGTCGGCCGCATAGAGGAAAAGCTCCGCAAGGGAGGTAAGTTCACGGTTCTCCGGATCCAGAAGGATCGCCCGAATTTTCTTACCGATGGGCGTATCCCCGGGTTCACGGGTGGTGATGCACCGGCGCCCCAGCGTCTCCAGGTGGGCCGTTATCCGTTTTATCTGAGTACTCTTCCCAGAGCCCTCAATCCCTTCAAGGGTAATCAGCATAGTCGTTCCTCAACTCATTTCCGGTGGCTTCGTTTCCACGCAATGCGGCATGTGCCGTACAGTCCCCGCCCCATGTTCAACTTGACTTTTCAGGGTATTCGGGGTTTATAACTCGGGTGGTCTCGAAAACGCCCCGTCGGCACGTCTAAAGGACAGGGGCCGGACCGACCCACAGGGCAACGGTATACGCACCCGGTAAATTCAGCAATACTCTTCAACGCCACGGCATCTTCTTCCTCAGGCAATGAGGAGATGCAGGGCGTTTCAGCCCGTGACTTTTTTCGAGGGCATCATACGTGATGGCCGGGGAAAAATCAAAGCCACACTTGTTCTTCGACGCCTCGACGTCGGTCGGATCCCACAGGGCCCGTCCACCGGGGCACCCTGGGCCGTCACCGGCCGGAGACCTCAACCCAGCCCCTATAGTCATTTGGGGTGACAGACGACACAGGCACGCTTCAACATGGTCTTTCCGCACAGATTCACATGGTTTCTCCTGCTAAGCATCCTCACCCTTACGGTTCAATCCGCCTCTGCCGCCCCCACGCCCGGCAAGGCCCCGGTAAACATCACCGCGGACAGCCTGGCCCATGACGCAGCCAAAGGGGTCTACGTCGCCGAAGGCAACGTCCTGGTCACCGACGGTTCGGTGACCCTCCACGCCGACCACGTGACCTACCACATCCAGGAAGGCACTGCCGAGGCCGAGGGCAATGTGCGCCTGAGTTCCGACGAAGAACAGGTCACCGCGGACACCGTCACCTACGCCATGGAGAGCCAGGAAGGCACCATCACCAACGGCACGGTGTTCATCAAGAGCCGCAACCTGTGGATCCGCGGCGCCACCCTTGAAAAGCGGGGTGAGAACCGATACACCGCCGAAAAGGTCTCCATCACCACCTGCGACGGCGAAGACCCGGACTGGTCCATCACCGGTCGCAAGCTGGACATCACCATCGAAGGCTACGGCACGGCCCACCACGTGATGCTCAAAACGGCCGGCCTCCCCGTAATCTACACCCCGTACCTCCTGTTCCCCGTTAAAATCAAACGGCAGACAGGCCTGCTGGCACCCCTTGTGGGCTACTCCTCTCGCAAAGGCCTGGACATCATCCAGCCCCTGTTCGTCACCATGGGCGACAGCATGGATGCCACGGTCTACACCAACTACATGACCGAACGCGGCCTCCGCGGAGGCGTTGAGTTCCGGTACATGGCAAGCGCCCTGTCCAGGGGGATCTTCTCCGTCGAAGGCCTGGACGACCAGAAAATCGACGACGGCACCAGCGCCAACTCCGATTACGGATACGACGGCTCCCCGGACCGCACCAACACGGACCGCTACTGGTTCCGCGGCAAGGCCGACCAGGAACTCGGCGGCGGGTTCAAAGCCAAACTCGATCTGGACTGGGTCAGCGACCAGGATTACCTGAGGGAGTTCAAGGACGGCCCCGGAGGCTTCGACGCCACCCAGGACGAGATGGAAGAGTTCATGGGACGTACCCTCGATGACTACACCGACACGGTGAGAACCAACAAGCTCTCGGTCACCAAAACCACCAACGCCTTCACCGCAAGCCTCTCGGGCATCTGGAACGACGATGTCGTGGCCCGATCCCAGGATACCGAGGACTCCACTCTCCAGCAGCTGCCAACCCTCACCATGACCCAGTCACGGACCGCCCTGGGCACAACGCCTTTCCAGGTCTCCGTCACGGGCGGGGCCACCAGCTTTTACCGGGAAGACCTCACCGACGCCCTCTACGACGGCGAGCGCACCTACGTCCTGCCGAAGGTCTACATGCCCTTCAAGGTGGGCGCCTTTTCCGTGGATCCCAGCGCAGGGGTGAAAGGCCTCTGGTGGGATATCGACACAAAAGATTCAACCGATGACCTCTCCGGGACCCATTCCGCCGCCGTTCCCGAGTTCTCCACGGACATCTCAACGGAGTTTTACCGTATTTTCAACACAGATGCCGACTGGGCGGACAAGGCCCGCCACCGCATCAAGCCGACCCTGACCTACGACTGGCAGGATCGCCTGGAGGAGTCCGAGTACCCGCGTTTTGACTCCATTGACGAAATCGACGGCAAAAACCAGATCACCCTGAAGCTGGACTCCATCCTGACCTCCAAGAAAAACGGCGAGGGCATCCCCGTCTACCGGGATCTCCTCACCGGAACCATCTCCCAGACCTATGATATCCAGGAAGAGCAGGAGTCTGATCCCACCAAATGGCGCAACGGCCTCACCCAGGAACCCTTCAGGCCCTTTTACGCCGAGCTGATCTTCAACCCGGCCATGAACCTCTACTTCAAATTCGACGGCACCTGGAGCTGGTACGAATCCGAAATGCTCACCCAGAACACCGCCCTGATCATGGGAACCGAAGAGACAAGACTCTTCAGCATCAGCCACCGAAAAAAGCGGGACCCCCTGGAGAGCATCCACGAAAGCCTGGGCATCACCCCGTCCACAAGCTACGAGTCCACCAACAGCCTTGTGGCCCGATTCAAAACGGACCTCTTTGACCGCATCACCCTGGACTGCGACTACGAGCGGGACATCGAGGAAAACGAAGACATCAAGAAATCCGTAGGCGTCACCTACACCTCCTCATGCTGGTCCCTGTTTACCCGGTATGAAGACTCCACCGACGACACAAAAATCGTCTTCGGCGTGGAGCTGACCGGCCTCGGCGGCTTCGACAGCAGCTACGACGCCAACTGATCAAGACAACAGAACTGCGCGCCGTACCCTCCTTATTCGGGAAGCGGCGCGCCACCCATGACACCTTTTTGAGGATCTTCACATGACGATTATCACCCCGACGGATGAGATGTGGTACGCCCTTCACACGCGGAGTCGATTTGAAAATGTGGTATTCGAGAACCTGACCAAAAAGTCCTTTGAGACCTTTCTCCCCAAAATGAAAAAGCCCAGCCGGCGAAAGGACCGCCGTGTGGTCCTGGATGTCCCCATCTTTCCCGGCTATGTCTTTGTCAAGGCGGGGCTTACCCCTGAGAACCACCTTTCCATCCTGAAGACCATCGGCGTGGTCCGCGTCCTGGGGAGCACCCGGGGACCGGTGGCCATCCCGGAGGAGTCCCTCTCCTCCCTTCAGATCATGGTCTCCGCCGGGGAAGAGATCTTCACTGCCGCCACCTTCCTGGAAGGGGAAGCGGTCATTGTGACCCGGGGCCCCTTTGAGGGGATCACGGGCATCTTTGCCAAGAACCTCGGCCAGGGCCGGGTCATCGTCAATATTGATATCCTGGGACAGTCAGCAGCGGTCCATGTTTCCGACACGGACATCGAACGCGTCCCGTAAAACGAGGTTTAGAACGCCCCGCCCCTTGCATCCCCGAGGGTCGGAGCCGTCGAAAAATCAGGGGATTTCATTTTTTTCCACAATCCGCTCAAAACTTCTCCATAACCCCTTGACTTGCTATGGATTTACGTTTATTTAAGAGCGATGCAACGCCCGCGAGGCGTCCAGATTGAAAGATAAGTCTTAGTATTCTAAGGAGGATGTATGAATAAGCTGGAGCTGATCTCCACACTGAAAAACGAAGCCAATATCTCCAAAGCGGAAGCTGCGGAGGTTGTACAGATCTTTTTTGATTCAATGACCGACGCCCTGACCCGCGGAGACCGCGTAGAGATTCGCGGCCTCTGCTCTTTTTACGTCAAAGAGTACAAGAGCTACACCGGCCGCAACCCGAAGACCGGCGACAAAGTGCTCATCAGCCCCAAAAAGCTGCCCTTCTTCAAGTGCGGCAAGGAGCTCAAGGAGCGCGTGGACTACTAGCGCCCCTTTTTCCGGGTATGGCACCGCCCGCCGACAACGGCTCGGCGGTGTCCCCGACTCCCGTCGGGACAGTCAAGGCACTGCCGGGACGGCCGGCAAAGGCAACCGCCTCACAGCCGTCCCGAGTCACGTGCCGTTTTTTTTGAGAAAAAAGGCGGTTTTCACCCGGAGACCCCGCGTCATCATACTCACAGGTGGCACCATCTATGTTAGAACACTTCCCAGAACAGGAGCAGCCACTTTCCGCCCTCCTGTCCATGACACGTCACGACACCCTCCCCCACGCCCTGCTCTTCTCCGGCCCCGCCGGAACCGGCAAGGCCGAAGCAGCCCTTACCCTGGCCCAGATCCTCAACTGCCAAAGCCCCGACACACCGCCGGAGCCCCAGTGTCACCCCCTCTTCTCCCTTCGCTGCGGCACCTGCCGAAGCTGCCGTAAAATCGAGGCCGGAAGCCATCCGGACATCCGGGTTATCGAGCCGGACGGCACCCATATCAAGATTGCGCAGATCCGTGATCTATGCAATACTCTGCTTGCAAAACCGCTGGAGGCAACCCATCGGGTCATTGTGATCCGGGAGGCGGGCCACATGAACCGCGAGGCAGCCAACGCCCTTTTAAAGGTGCTGGAAGAGCCTCCGGCCGGGACCTTTTTCATCCTGACCACCTGCCAGCCTTCGGAGCTTTTGCCCACGGTCCTGTCCCGTTGTCAGCTCGTCGCGTTTCGGCCCCTTGAGCAGGAGACCGTGGTACGATGCCTCACGGCAGAGACGGACCTGCCCCGGCAGCAGGCCGAAGCAGTGGCCGCCTTAAGTGACGGCAGCTATGCCCGGGCCCTTGAGATGGTCTCGGGGAAAGGCGGCGTGGAGGCCTGGCTTGCACAGCGCAACTGGCTCTTTACGGCCCTCCCCCTGCCGGGACGGGGAGATCTCTCCCATGCACTGGCCTTTGCCGAGGTGCTGGGAAGGGACAAAGAGAAGGCCATCCGGTCCCTCTCACTGGTCGGGCATTACCTCCACGACCTGATGGTCTGTAAGCTGGACCCCGGGCGTGTGGTAAACCGCGACCTCATGCCGCAGCTGGAAGCCGATGCGGCCCGATTCGAGATGCCGCGGCTCACCGCCATGGCCGACACGGTTCGGGACACCCTTCAGCGCATCGACGGCAACACCGTGTTGCGGCACACCCTGGAGGTGATGGCGTTGAAGCTGATGCAGAGCTGATCGCTTTCGGCTTCCCCCAATTGTCGTGCCCCTTTGCCTCGGCAGGCTGCACCGCAGCCTTACTTACGCCGTGCACGAAGGGGCATACGTGCTTTTCCGCATGCCCATGCGGCAAGCAGCCTTTTTTCACCCAAGCAGTGTGGCACAGACCTATGGAAAAAGTAGTCGGCATTCGGTTCAAACCGGCCGGAAAAATATACGATTTCAACAGCGGTCCCTATGTCCTCAACGTGGGCGACAAGGTGATCGTCACCACCGAGCAGGGGCTCGGCTTAGGGGTGGTGGCCACCCCGCCGGAACCCCTGGAAAAAAAAGAGACCGGCAGCCCTTTGAAAAAGGTGTTTCGCCTGGCCACGGAAGAGGACGTCAGGCAGAGGGAGAAGAACATCCTTCTCGAAACCGAGGCCCACGACTTCTGCCAGCAGCAGGTGGAAAAACTCGGCCTGGAGATGAACCTCTTTGCCGTGGAAAGCACCTTTGACGCCAGCAAGCTCACCTTTTTCTTCACGGCCGACGGACGCGTGGACTTCCGCGAGCTGGTCAAGATCCTTGTCCGTCAGTTCCGCCTGCGCATCGAAATGCGCCAGGTGGGCATCCGCAACCAGGCGAAAATGTGCGGCGGGCTCGGTCGATGCGGCCGGGAGATCTGCTGTTCGTCCTTTATTGAGAAGTTTGAGCCCGTCTCCATCAAAATGGCGAAAGAGCAGGGACTCTCCCTCAACCCCACCAAGATTTCCGGCCTCTGCGGGCGACTCATGTGCTGCCTGACCTTTGAAGACGCCACCTACAAGAAGCTCAAAGAGCGTTATCCCAAGGTGGGAAAATTCGTCACCACGGACAAGGGCCGCGGCAAGGTGATCCGTCACAACGTCATCTGCAACCGCCTCACCGTCAGGCTCGATGAGGGGGGCGAGTACGAAGCCGACCTGGACAACGTCAAACCGGACAAACCCAGAGGATAAGAAGCCTTACCCGGCAAAGCGCCCTTCATGCACCCGGCGGTGCCGTCACGACTGCCCGCCCGGTGCCTTCAGGCCCCTTTGCGCAGCCGGAGCCTGCGGGCACGACCCAGAACAGAACCAACAGAGATGAGATCCATGAACCAGACCGATCCTTTTTATATTACCACGCCCATCTACTACGTTAACGCCAAGCCCCACCTGGGTCATGCCTACACCACCATCGCAGCCGACGTGGTGAGCCGCTTCCACAAAATGCTCGGCGCCGAAACTTTTTTCCTTACCGGCACCGACGAACACGGGGACAAAATCGCCGAGGCGGCTGAAGCCAACGCGTGCAGCCCCAAGGAGTACGCCGACCAGATCAGCGCCCTCTTCAGGGACCTGTGGCCCAAGCTCTCCGTAGAAAACGACCACTTTATCCGCACCACCGACGAAAGCCACAAAAAGGTGGTGGCCGACATCCTCCAGAAGATCTACGACAACGGGGATATCTACTACTCGGAATACGAGGGCCTCTACTGCGTGGGATGCGAGCGTTTCTACCTGGAACGTGAGCTGGTGGACGGCAAGTGCCCGGACCACAAAAAAGAGCCCAAGCGCATCAAGGAGTCCAACTACTTCTTCCGCATGGGCAAATACCAGCAGTGGCTCATCGACCACATCGAGGCCAACCCCGATTTTATCCGGCCCAAACAGTACCGCAACGAGGTGCTCTCCTTTTTAAAGGAGCCCTTAGAGGATCTCTGCATCTCCCGGCCCAAGTCGCGCCTCACCTGGGGCATCACCCTGCCCTTTGACGAAAACTACGTCACCTACGTCTGGTTCGATGCCCTGCTCAACTACGTCTCGGCCCTGGGCTACCCCGAAGACGACAAGTTCGCCACCTTCTGGCCCAAGGTGCAACACATCGTGGCCAAGGACATCCTCAAGACCCACGCCATCTACTGGCCCACCATGCTGAAGGCTGCGGGCCTCTCCCCCTTCAACACCCTCAACGTCCACGGGTTCTGGAACATGGGCGACGCCAAGATGTCCAAGAGCCTCGGCAACGTGGCCAGCCCCGATTACCTGCTGGAGACCTACGGCGTGGACGCCTACCGGTTCTTCCTCATGCGGGACATGGCCTTCGGCCACGACTCCAACTTCTCGGAAGAGGCCATTGTCAAGCGCATCAACTACGACCTGGCCAACGACCTGGGGAACCTCTTCTCCCGAGTGGTGGCCATGAGCTTCAAGTACTTCGGCGGGGTGGTTCCCGAGCCCGATGCCGCCCTCATGGACGAACTCTCCCTGGCCGGCGACGCGGACGCTGCCCGCGAGGCCTTCCGCACCGAAATGCCCCTTTTCGCCTTTGACCGGGCCCTGAAAGGGATCTGGACCTTTGTGGGCCGCATGAACAAATACGTGGACGAAACCGCACCCTGGGACCTGGCCAAGGACGAGGCCCAGGCCCCACGCCTGAAGACGGTCATGTACAACCTCCTGGAAGGCCTCCGGGTGGTGGCCGGGCTCATCTCCCCGGTCATGCCGGGCACGGCAAAGGCCATGCTGGAACACCTGGGCACAGGGGACACCCCCATGCTCCTCTCCTCCTTTGAGAACTGGGGCGCCCTTGCCCCGGGCGGTGCCATCACCAAGGCCAAGGCGCTCTTTCCCCGCATCGACCTGAAGGCCTTTGAAAAGGCCCAGGCCAAGGACAAGCCCGCCCCGGCCAAAAAGGCCCTGGCAACGCCCCTCAAGCCGGAGATCAGCTTCGACGACTTCCAGAACTTGGACCTGCGCGTGGGAACGGTTCTTGATGCCGAGCCCATTCCCAAGGCCAACAAGCTCCTCAAGGTCACCGTGGACTTGGGGGAAGGCACCCCCCGCACCGTGGTGGCGGGCATCGCCAAAAGCTACACCCCGGAAGAGCTCAAGGGAACCCAGGTGGTGGTGGTTGCCAACCTGGCCCCTGCCACCCTCATGGGCGTGGAGTCCCAGGGCATGCTCCTGGCCGCCACCAAGCGCAAGAACCTCTCCCTTGCCACCTTTGACGTGGAGGGTTTGAAGCCGGGAACACCCGTTAAGTAATCGTTTCGCCGCCTTGACGAAAAAGGCATGGAGACATGGACACGGCGTCAGCCCGAAGGCCCTTCGGGCTGACGCATCCCGGCTTGCGAAGCCGGCTCAACACCTGCTGCCCTTGTATGCTTGGTTTTGGGGCGCCTGACACTATCACGACACCTCCGACGAGACCTATGCGACAGCAAAAACAGGACTGGCGAGCTTACCAGCAGAGCCTGAAGCAACGCCAAAAGATCAAAGAACGATCCAAAAGCTTTAAAAAAGGCGCCTTGCGCGGCCTTGCAGGCGGCGCCCTGGTGGCCCTTGTCGTGGCCCTGGTGATCGTCGTGGCGCCCCGGGTCAAAGAGACCTTCACGGCAGCGCCCCCTGCCCCGGAAGAGAACCCCAATCTCCTCAGCCAGGACAACCTGAAAGGCCTTCTTGCCCCCAAGTCCCTGGCCCACCTGGATCACAAGGTGCTTCAGGTTATCCAGGGGGAGCAGGAGCTCACGGTCACCACCACCCTGGACCTGGAGCTCCAGGCCCTTCTTATCAGCGAATTCAAACGCAATATTGCCCGAAAACGCGGCACACCGCGTTATGTGGCGGCAGTGGCCATGGACCCGGCCACCGGACGTATTCTCTCCATGGCCGGCTTCAGCAAGGACGAGGGCATCACAAACCCCAGCCTTGAAGCCGCTTACCCCGCCGCCAGCATCTTCAAGATCATCACCGCCTCAGCCGCCGCAGAAAAGCTGGGCCTGACCCCCCGGAGCACCCTCTCTTTCAACGGGGGGAAATACACCCTCTACAAGCGACAGCTCAACGAGAAGAAAAACAAGTACACCAACACCATCTCGTTTCGGGACTCCTTTGCCCAGTCCGTGAACCCGGTCTTCGGCAAGCTGGGCGCCCTCAAGCTCAAGAAAGAGAACCTGTCGGGCTACGCGGACCGGTTTCTCTTCAATCAGGACATCGCCTTTGACCTGCCCGTGGAAAAGAGCATCCTTGCCATCGGGGAAGAGCCCTATCAGTGGGCGGAGGTTGCCTGCGGATTCAACCGGGTAACCCGGATCTCTCCCCTCCACGGAGCCCTCATCGGCGCCACAGCCGTCACCGGCGGGAAAATCCCCGCTCCGTACCTCGTGGACTCGGTGACAACGGACGGAGGCGAAGAGCTCTCCGTGCCCCGTCCGCCGACCCTGGGTCGCGCCGTGCCCCAGCAGGTCTCCTCCACCCTCAATGAGCTCATGCAGCGCACCATCCGCTCCGGCACGGCCCGCAAAAGCTTTGCAGGGTACCGCAGGGACCCTGTCTTGAAAAACCTCACCCTTGGCGGAAAAACAGGGTCCATCTCCAACAAGGCCCGCGATGTGCGCGTGGACTGGTTCGTGGGATTTGCCAAAGAGAAAAAAACGGGGCGATCCATGGCCATCGCCGTGGTGGTGGGGCACCAGGCGTACATAGGGACCCGGGCCAGCGCTTATGCGCGAAAAGCCATCACCTGCTACTTCAGCCACCCCCCCGAACCCGACAGGTCCCACATCGCCGAAGCCCGGCAGGCCACCTCCCCCGGCGACAGCTGAGCCACCCAACGGCCAGGAGAAGCGGGACCGGTTTTTTTGGGGACCTTGGCCCTCAAGCTGTGGTATAACTCAAAAGATAGCGCGTTCCGTAACCATGAGAACGACAACCGCCACGGACCCCATCCAGACCCCGTGATGCATTCGTTTTTTTTGATAAAAAGCTCCGCAAAAAATTTTCCTGATACAGGTGCGAACATGTCGAAATTATTTCGGCGGAGCCTTCAACGGCTTAGGCAAGGCCTGTTTATCATACGGTTTTAAATGTTTGGCCTCCGGCAGAGCCACAGGAGGCAGCAGCAAGATGAATCGGTACGTTTTTTACAAACCACGCGCCCGTCCTTTGCGGCGCCCGGATATAAAACCATTGGAGAATCTAAACCATGAAAAGGACGTTTTCTACACCCTGGACCACCCTGCGTTCCCTGCTCAACGCCCCCATCTATTTCGGCAGGCGCCCCCAGGAACTCACCGGACATGCCTGGGTTCTCTTCCCCAATGCCCCCAACACCCTGCACTGCGGCCTTGCCGGCCTTGTCTCCTTTGAAAGGGGCCCTGCGGAGGGGCCCGTCCCCACCCTTGGGGAGGCCATCACGATCCTGTCCGCAAAGGGGCTCGACGCCGTCATCAACGCAGGCGACGAACTCGCCACCGACTACCTGGGCGGCCGGGAGCAGGTCACCGCCCTGTACAACGAGGCCTGCCGTTTCAAAGAGGACCACCTCTTCTCCCTGCTCCTGCAGAACCAGGACCAGCTTGAGGCCCTCTCCCGAGCCGCGACGACAATCCGCGAACTCCTCACCCGCGAAGAAGCGGCTTTCACCGAACAGGCGGGTTTTCTCTCCCCGGCCGACACCGATGCCGTGGCCGATGCCCTGGAAGGGCTCCGGGATATTTCGTGGTCCCTTACCCAGGAGACCCTCACCAACGTCCGAAGCGTCAGGGACCTCGCCGGGGCCGAGCTGATCCAGTCCGGCAACGGATGGATCGTGCCCTTTAAAAAGATCAACACCACCTTGAACGCCATCAACCGCCTTGAAGTCCGGGGGCGCGACTCTGCAGGCATCTCCGTGATGTTCACCTTCCCGGCGAAAACATGGACCAAGCTCAGGGAATTCCTTCAGGCCGAAGGCCTGGAAGAGACCTTAAACGAGCGGTCCCAGGGCGACACCCTCCTCAACAACACCATTGCCGTGGAAGAGAGGGGAAAAAGCACCTCCGTTGCCTTTGTCTACAAACGGGCCGCAGAGATCGGCAGCCTGGGCGACAACGTCGATTTTCTCCGGAGACAGATTCGAAACGACCTGTTGCTCAAAGTGGCGGCAACCTTCAAACGCAGCGATTTTACGGTCTCTTCCCACACACGCTGGGCCTCGGTGGGTGCCATCACCGACGCCAACTGTCACCCGGTGGACAACCAGAACACCGACGGGCGCATCCCCCGCTCGGGCATCATCCACGTGAGCTTAAACGGCGATATCGACAACCACGCCTCCCTCAAAGGAGAGTACGAAGACCGGTTCGACACCCTCCAAAAGGAGATCACCACAGACACCAAGGTCATCCCCATGCAGATCGAGACCTACCTCAAGGCAGGTCACGACATCGAGGAAGCGTTTCGCCTTGCCGTCAACGATTTCCATGGGTCCCACGCCATCACCATGCAGACAGACCTGGCCCCGGGCAAGCTCTTTCTTGCCCAGAAGGGAAGCGGCCAGGCCCTTTTCGTAGGCATCGCCGAAGACCACTACATCGCCGTCTCCGAGGTGTACGGATTCGTGGAGGAAACCCCCCGTTACATTAAGCTTAACGGCGAAAAGACCATCACCGGAAAAGACGGCAAGCCCGTCTCCGGCCAGATCGTGGTCCTGGACGGCACCAGGGCACGCCTGGAAGGCGCCCAGGCCGGAATCCGCTCCTACCACTACGACGGCACCGAGGTGCCCGTCACCGTCGAATCCGTCATGGAGACGGAGATCACCAGCCGGGACATCGACCGCCAGCACTTTCCCCACTACTTCCTCAAGGAGATCTCCGAGTCTCCCGCCTCCGTGGAAAAGACCCTGCAGAACCGCTGGAAAATCGACGGGAAAAAAGAGCTCTGCAAGACCATGCTCGACGACAGCGCCATCCCCGAGGCCACCATCGCCCGCATCAAGAACGGAACCATCAAGCGCGTCTTTCTCGTGGGCCAGGGCACGGCAGGCATTGCGGCCCAGGCCATTGCTCACCTCTTCACCCATTACCTGGGAGACCCCGCCATCCAGGTCTGTCCCCTGAAAGCCTCGGAGCTCTCCGGGTTCATGATGGGCGACGGCGACGGGGACACCATGGCCGACGCCCTGGTCATCGCCATCAGCCAGTCCGGCACCACAACGGACACCAACCTGGCCGTGGACATGGTCAAGGCCAAGGGAGCCGCTACCCTGGCCATCGTCAACCGGCGCGACTCAGACCTCACCTTCAAGGTGGACGGGGTTGTCTACACCAGCAGCGGCCGAGACATCGAAATGAGCGTGGCCTCCACCAAGGCTTTTTACAGCCAGATCGTGGCTGGTGCCCTCATCGGGCTTCACCTGGCCGGCCAGACCAAAAAACGCGATGCCCGCTTCATCTCCGAAGAGATTCGCGAGCTGCTGGCCCTGCCCACAAAAATGCGAAAAGTCCTGGACATGGTCGAGGACATCAAGGCGTCGGCCTTCACCCATGCCGTGAGCCGCACCTACTGGGCATCGGTGGGTAGCGGTGCCAACAAGGCCTCTGCCGACGAGATCCGCATCAAGCTCAGCGAGCTCTGCTACAAAACCATCTCCAGCGACTTCGTGGAGGACAAAAAGCACATCGACCTCTCCTCCGAACCCCTGATCATTGTCTGTGCCGCCGGCACCCGGGAGAGCGTCCTGGGCGATATCATCAAGGACACGGCCATCTTCCACGCCCACAAAGCCGTTCCCATCGTCATCGCCAGCGAAGGGGAGGAGCGCTTCAACAACTATGCGGCCAGTATCTTCCACGTGCCCCAGGTCTCCGAGCACCTGGCCCCCATCATCAACACCCTGGCCGGCCACATCTGGGGCTACTACGCGGCCCTTGCCATCAACGATGGCTCCCGCGTGATCTTTGAGCACCGCAAGGAGCTGCAGAAGGTCATCACCTCCTTTGAGGCCAAAGGGATGAACCTGTACGAGATCATTCTTGAGAAGGCCTTCCGTGAGAAGATCACCAAGGTCTACCAGGAGTTCCGAACCAGCCGGCGCAAGGGCAAGTTGCCTCCCATCCTGGGTTTCAACACCGCCTCGGACATCACCCTGCTGCTGAAATACCTCGCGGGCAAGCTCCCGTCGGCGGATTTTGAGCTGGACTTCGATTGCAAGGGCACCCCGTCCAACATGCTGGACAAGCTCTTCGGCTGCTTTTCCAATGCCATCAACGCCATGGCAAGGCCTGTGGACGCCATCAAGCACCAGGCCAAGACCGTCACCGTGGGCACCAGCCGCATCACCGAGACCTTCGAAGGGATCCTGTTCGATGCCCTGAACCACCGGGGTATCACCCTGCCCCAGATCACCAGTTCCAACGTCCTGGTTCTGAAAAACCTGCAAGGGGTGATCTCCGGCATCAAGGGCTCCCTGCTCTACCGCATCGATGGCCTCAACCTCCTGGGCGAGGCCACCCCCGAGACCACCATCTCCCTGGTGGACAAGGACGGGATCTTCACCCACACCACCTCAAGGGTGGAGAGCGATCCGCGGCTCAAGGGGACCAAGAGCATCATCGTCCGGGAAGGCAATGTCTTTATCGGCAAGGGGAACAAGGACGACAAGAACACCCTGATCATCCCGGTTCTCTCCCAAAATGCCAACGTCATCGAATTCATCCTCTCCATCAACGTCACATTCAAGGAGGGGCGCATTCCCCTCCACAGCAAATCCAAGGCCCTGGGCGGCAAGCACGAACGTATCCGCAACATCGTCCAGGAGATGGGCCATACCTGGGACGACGCCTATCTGGAGCTGGTTCCCATTGATGAACTCTTCGGCCTCTCCGCCGAGAAAATCGGCGAAAAAATGGTCAAGACCCTGGAGAACGCCGCTTAACCCCACAGACAGAACAGCCGGGGGAGAGCGTTTGCAAAAACGGCTCCCCCCGGCTTTTTCCCTTCGTATCGCCGCCCCCCTTTCCCTCTCCGCTCACCCGTTGAAGAACCGATGAGAAAATCCTGCCTTTTTTTGTTTTTTTTGCTCCAGTTTTTTAGACAATTGTCGATTCCTCTAATGAGAGGAATAATGCTTTCGTCAAAAAGTCGGCATTGCCCCCCCTCGTTGACAAAAGTGTGTACGCTGCACGCAGGCCAAGTCACGGCACGCAGCGTATCAACACCGTTTCATCGACTTTTTGCGAGGCCACCGGGACATTGGGACCCGACCGGCCCATGTTCTGGAGTGTGCGTGAACAAACATCTGATCTACCTGACCGCTGTCATCCTTGCCCTGGTTGTCGTCTCCGGAGGCGTCATTGACCTGGAAAGACGCAAAGGTCCCCACATCGGTGTCCTGCAGTGGACCGAACAGGTTCCCCCGTTCCGCCTCGCCAGGGAGGGAGTCCAGTCGGGCCTGGCCTCCATCGGGCTCAAAAACGGAGAGAACCTCACCCTCACCATCCACAACGCCGAACAGAGCCGGGAAATGGCCCTGTCTGCCATCCGGGAGTTCAAACGCCAGAAGGTGGACCTTCTGATCACCCTGGGCACCGCAGGCACCCTCCTTGCCATGGAGGAGGCCCCCGACCTTCCCATTGTCTACACCCTGGTGGCGGCCCCGGACGCAACGGGCATCATCCCGGACACCACGGGCTTCGGCCCCAACCTCACCGGCGTCAGCATGCGGGTTCCGGCCCGCGTCCAGCTCCTTTCCGCCCAGCAGATCATGCCCGGGCTCTCTCGCTTGGGGATCCTCTATTGCTCCGAAACCCTTGCCGCAACGGCCACGGCTCACGAAGCAGCCGCGGCAGCAGGCTCCCTGGGCTGGGAGGTGGTCAAGGTGGCCATTGAAAAACCTGATCTGGACACCCTGGCCGCACGGGCCGCAGAGCTGTCCGGCACCACAGACGCCATCTATATCCCGGCCGACGCCATCCTTAACCTTCCCTCCAACATGCGCCGCATCACCGCCGTCACCGACAAGGACGGGATCCCCCTCATCGGCGTGGGCGGGGAGCAGGTCAAACAGGGCTTTACCCTCATGGCCGTCCACTGCAATTTTGCCGAAACCGGCAAACAGGTAAAAAGCCCGGTGGAAAAAATCCTCGCCGGGCTCAGCGCGGGCTCCATTCACCCGCAAAGCCCCCAGCTCCATGAACTCACCATCAACCTGAAAAAAGCCAGAGACCTGAACATCCCCATCCATCGCAACGCGATCCTGATGGCCGACAACATTTACGAATAACCTCACCGACTGGGCCCCCCCGGTCCCTGAAGGCTGCAAAATACATGATCCAGTTGTTTCCCAAAAAATACAGCTCCAGGCTGATGGCCATCACCTTCATCGCAGGCATCCTGCCCATTGCCATCTTCGGCATTGCCATCACCCTCATCACCCGGGACCTTCCCCAACGGACCAACGAGACCATCCAAAAGGGCCTGGGAGACCTGCAACAGCAACGCGAGCAGCTCCTCACCGACACCCTGGCCAAAAGCGTCCGTCAAAAATCCATGGACGTGGCCCTCCAGATCGAACTCTACCTGGAGCTGCGTCCCACCCTCAGCCTGGGCGATCTCCAGAAGGATCCCCGGTTCCGGAGCATTGCCCTTCAGCCCATTGAAAAAAACGGCTACACCACCCTCATCGACACCCGGGAAGGCACCACCCTCTTCCACCCGATCAAGGACCTGGAGAACACCTCCGTTGCTCACATCGACGAAGCCTCCGATGAATTTTTCTCCATCATCTCCTCAAGCCTCGGGGGAAAATACGCCTCGGGCTACTTTTCCTGGAAGGAGGAGTCGGGCCAGACACGCCGCAAGTTCACCTTCATCGCCCCGGTGATGCGCACCACGGCCGACGGCCTGCCCATGGCCGTGGCCACGGTCATCAACATGGACGAGTTGGCCCCCTCATTTCTGGAAACCCGGAAGACGTCCAAGGGCACGGCCCTCTACTTCATCAACCGGGCCCAGCATCTTCTCAGCACCTTCAAGCGATTTATCCTCTTCTGCATGCTCCTGGGGCTGCCGGTGGTCCTTGCCCTGGCCAACTGGGCAAGCGCCTACTTCTCCCGCGCCGTCAACCAGCTCAAACACGCCACCCACCAGATCCGCAACGGCGATTTCACCATCCGGCTGGACAACAACGCCTCCGGGGACATCGGTGAGCTCATGCAGGACTTCAACCACATGACAAAACGCCTTGCCGAGACCACGGTCAGCAAAAAGCGCCTGGAGTCCAACGAAGAGGAGCTGACCCGGACCAACCAGGTGCTCACCCGGGAAATCGAAGAACATGAACGGGTGCGAGGGGAGCTCCAGAAACAGCACGAGGTGCTGGAAAAACAGAGGGACCACCTCCACAGCGTCAACGAGGAGCTCTCCCGGTCCCGGAAAAAAATCCAGCGTCAGAACTGGCTCAGCATCGGCCAGAGCGAATTCCACAGGCGCATCCAGGGTGACCTCTCCATGGAGGAGCTCGGCAGGCAGATCATCCACTTCCTGTCCAACTACTTAGATGCCCAGGCCGGACGGATCTATCTCGTGGACGAAGGCGTTCTCGTCTGCATCGGCGGATTTGCCGGGGCTGCCCCCGACGGTGAAGCGCCCCCCATCCCCCTGGGCGAAGGCCTTGTGGGGGAAGCGGCTGTTTCCGGCAGCCGGCTGCGCATCACCGATGTGCCCGCGGATTACCTCCCCATCCACTCCGGGCTCCTGGATGCATACCCCTGTGAAGTGGTGATCCAGCCCTGCCTCCACAACGAAAAAAGCCTGTGCGTGGTGGAACTGGCGGGCCTGGGCCCCTTTTCCCGCCAGGACCTGAGGTTCCTCGACCTCATGAACAAGCAGATCGCCGTGGCCGTGGACTCCACCCAGGGACGCATCCGCACCGAAGCCCTGCTGCACCAGACGCGCAAACAGGCCGAAGAGCTCGAACTCCAGCAGGAGACACTCCAGCAGATCAACCAGGAACTCGAAGAGCAGACCCAGCAGCTGGAAGAACAGAAGGAGAGCATCAAAAAGAAAAACATAGAGCTCGAGGAGGCCGGGGTCCTGATCCGCCAGAAGGCCAAAGACCTTGAACTCTCCTACAGCTACAAGTCCCAGTTCCTGGCCACCATCTCCCACGAACTCAGAACCCCCTTGAACAGCATCCTGCTGCTCTCACGCATGATGGAAGAGAACACGGAACGAAACCTCACCGACGACCAGGTGGAGTTTGCCGGAACCATTCACTCCTCCGGCTCCCAGCTCCTGACCCTCATCAACGAGATTCTGGACCTGTCCAAAATCGAAGCGGGCGGCATGACCGTGACCCTCTCCCCCACGCCCCTGTCCGCCCTGGTGGAGAGCCTTCGGCGCATGTTCCAGCCCCTGGCCGAAGAAAAAGGCCTCGCCTTTACCGTGAGCATTGCCCCGGATGTGCCCGATACCGTTGAGACCGACCGCCAGAGGCTGGAACAGATCCTCAAGAACCTTCTGACCAACGCCCTGAAGTTCACGGACACAGGCTCGGTGAGCCTCGGCATCACCATCCCCTCCCCCCAGGAGCTCCCGTCCGGCACAAGCCTGCCTGCCCACTCGGCCCTGGCCTTCCGCGTCACCGATACGGGCATCGGCATCCCCAAAGAGAAGCACGCCCATGTGTTTGAGGCCTTCTGCCAGGTGGACGGCACCGAAAGCAAACAGTATTACGGAACCGGCCTCGGCCTGACCATCTCCCGGGAGCTCTCCGGCCTCCTGGGGGGATCTCTCCACCTCTCCAGCGAGCAGGGTGTCGGCAGCTGCTTTACCCTCTTGCTTCCCTGCACCGGAGCCACAAAGGTTTCCCCCATCACCCCTGCGGCCATTCCCGCCAGGGGAGCCACGGCACCCGCGCCCTTTGAGGGGCCTTCTGAAAAGGCCGCTGCAACGCAGCCCAAGCCAGGGGACAAATCCCTGCTCATCATCGAAGATGATGTGACCTTTGCCTCCCTTCTCGTCAAGCTGGCCCGGGAAAAGGGCTTCGACACCCTGGTCACCGAAGAGGGGGAGACAGGCCTTCACTTTGCCGACTTTTTCTGCCCCACGGCCATCATCCTCGACATCACCCTTCCCCGCATGAACGGATGGGACGTCTTCGACCGGCTCAAAACCAACCCGGTGACCTCCGCCATCCCCGTGCACGTCATCTCCTCCAGGGACCAGAAGGGAAAAGCCATGGACATGGGGGTCGCCGGATTCCACGCCAAACCGGTGAGCCTGGAGCACCTGCACGAAGTGCTCTCCGAAATCGACGCAACGCACCGGGCCACGGCCTCGGGCTCCGTAACTGCCCAGGATGGAGAACATCCCGCCGGGGATGCGGGCCTTGAGACCATGCACCGGAACCTGGACGAGGCCACCCTCTTCCTCCACGGGGTGGAGTCCACCCTGCCGAGCCCCATGAACCAGGACCGCCCCCTGTGCCACGACAAAGAGTCGATCCTCAGCGGCCGCAAGGTCCTCATCGTGGATGACGACATGCGAAACGTCTTTGCCCTCAAGCGGCTTCTCCATGAAAAAGGGATGGATGTGGTGGTGGGACGAAATGGCCGGGAAGGCTTGGCCCGCCTTAAGGAGACCCCGGATGTGGATCTTGTCCTTATGGACATCATGATGCCGGAAATGGACGGCTACCAGGCCATTCGGGCCATTCGAAAAGACGCCGAACACAAGGAGCTGCCCATCATCGCCCTGACGGCCAAGGCCATGGCCGAAGACCGCACGGCAAGCATCGAAGCCGGGGCCAACGACTACATGCCCAAGCCCGTGGACCCGGACAAACTTCTCTCTATGCTCCGGGTCTGGCTCTATGTGTAAAGGGGACCCCATGGCAACGGCTCCGTCCCTCACCGACAACGAGGCCATTGAAATGGCGTGCCTGCTCTACGCCATCCACCGGAAGTACGGCTACGATTTTCAGCAATACGCCGCAGGCTCCCTGTGCAGGCGATTGAAAAGCCGCCTGAAGCGATCGGGACTCACCTGTTTTTCTGAAATGCAGTACCGGGTGTTGAACGACCGGTCTTTTTTTGAAACCGTGCTGGCCGACCTCTCCATCAACGTCACCGAGATGTTCCGGGACCCTCACTTTTTCAAAGCCCTCCGGGAACACGTGGTGCCGAAGCTCGCAGAGCGCCCCTTTATCCGGGTCTGGGTGGCGGGGTGTGCCACGGGAGAGGAGGCCTACTCCATGGCCATCCTCCTTCAGGAAGAGGGGCTTGCCGGCCGCTTCCGCATCTACGCCACGGATTTTAACGAGCGGGTCCTGCGCACGGCCAGGGAGGGGATCTACCCCATCGAAAGCATCCGCACGTACACACGAAACCACCTGCTCTCCGGGGGGTGCGGCTGCCTGGTGGACCACTACACGGCCCGGTACGACAACGTCATCATGAACCGGGCCATCAAAGACACCATCCGCTTTTCCGACCACAACCTGGTCTCCGACAGCCATTTTGGAGAGATGGACCTGATCCTCTGCCGCAACGTCCTGATCTACTTCAGCCCGCCGCTGCGCAACCGGGTCATCGGCACCTTCTTCGACAGCCTGGCCCCGGACGGATTCTTCTGCCTGGGAACCGGTGAATCCATGAGCATCACCTCCTGGGCCGATCGCATGGTCCCGGTGGCTGGCAAGGAGAAGATTTACCAGAAAAATGAGACACCGTCCCCTGCGACCCCTTGCAGTGAGCCTGCGATGTCGCCGGGCCATGCCCCCGGCATCGACGCAACCGGAGTGATTACCCCATGATGAACCATGCAACCCAACAGATTCTGCTGGTGGACGACCTGGAGGAGAACCTCCTCGCCCTCAAACATGTGCTGGCCCGTCCCCACCTCACCATCCTCACCGCCACATCGGGCAACGAAGCCCTGGGGCTGTTGCTGGACCACCCGGTGGCGCTGATCCTCATGGATGTGCAGATGCCGGAGATGGACGGTTTTGAGACCGCCGAGCTCATCCGCGGCAACCCGGACACCTGCCGCATCCCCATCATCTTTGTCACCGCCATCAACACCGATACCCAGCACATCTTCAAGGGCTACGACGCCGGGGCTGTGGACTACCTCTCCAAGCCCCTGGACCCGGAAACCCTCGTCCGCAAGGTCAACGTCTTCCTGGAACTGCACCAGTACCAGCAATCCCTCCTGGCCACCACCCGGGAACTCTCCGAGACCGTGGATACCCTGAAGGAGGCCAACTCCCAGATCCAGGTCCATCAGAAGAAAAAGCTTCGGGAAGAGCGCCTGAAGGTGCTGCTGCAGATGGCCGGGGCCATGGCCCACGAACTGAGCCAGCCCCTCATGGCCCTCCAGGGAAACATCCAGCTCATGAACATCCACAGGGAGGCCCCGGACAAGCTGCCCCTTTACATGGAGCGCATCGAGGAGTCCGGACGCCGCATCGCAGGAATCATCCGCAAAATCCAGACCCTCCAGGTGGACGACACCCGGGAATATCCCGGGGTCTCCTCCATCATCGACCTGGACCAGACCATCCGGATTCTCGTGGTGGGCAGGGACGGCCGTGAAGGCTCTCCGCTGGTGAAGGCCCTCAACACCCTGGACCGCCTGGACGTCACCTGTGTGGAGGACACCAGGGGGGCCAAAGAAGCCCTGGAAAAAAACAGCCGGGACCTCCTGTTCATCTCCCGCCCCTTACCGGACGGCGCTGCCGAGGACCTGGCCCGGAACCTCACCCCCCCTGCCCAGCGACCGCTTTTTGTCATCATCACCGAAGGAACCGACGAGCTCACCGTCTCACGCCTCATCCGCCAGGGCGCCCTGGAGGTGCTGGATCGCGCCAGCATCACCCCGGACCTCATCCGTACCCTGCTTCACCGCGCCCTGGACACCGTGGTCTCAGGCTCCACCCTGGCGGCCATGGACCGGGCCGACGAAGCCTCCCTGCGAGACCCCTGCACAGGCCTTTACACCCGCCAGTGCTTTGAAAACCTGCTTCACCGGGAGGTCAAGCGTGCCCACCGCATGGGCCAGGGACTCGCCCTGTTGCTGCTTCACCTCACCAGTTTCGAAGAGGTTATCGCCACGTACGGCACCGAGGCCGGCGACATGGTCCTGGGCATCGTGGGGAGCCTGCTGGGGGACATGACCCGCTCCGACGATTTGGCCGCCCGCTTCGACAACGCCACCTTTGCCGTCCTCTTGAGCGGCATCACAGACCCGGAGGTCCCGCGTATCTCCCACCGGTTTACCGATGCCATCACCCAGCGGGACTTTGTGTTCAACGCCTTCCGCTTCAACCTCTCCCTGGAGGCGGGTATCGGCATGCTCCCTCCGGGCATGCCGGGCACCGCCGAAGGGCTTCTCCTCGAGGCCCAGCGCTCCTTTTCCATGACCGCCTGAAAACCCGGCGGCCCAGGTTCGACGCCGTCGTCGGCTGTCAACACCCCCGGGCCGTCGCCCACCGGATGCATGCTTTTCCTTTATCCTTTGAATTCAGAATGATATTATCAAAGTTGTCGCAAGACGATCTCACGCACAGGTTGTTTTTTTAACGCATCAATCCTTTCCCGGGAGGACACGCCATGATGGAGAAAAAAACCGTGTTGATTGTTGATGACATGCCCGAAACCACCCAGCGGCTCCTGGGGTTACTCAAGGACACATGCACCACCCGCACCGTCACATCCAGTGAGGCGGCACTGCAGCTCGCGGGGTCCGCCGCCCCCCCGGACCTGATCCTCCTGGACACCCGCTCGGCCGATGCCGAGGCCAGGGAGATCAGCCAGCAACTCAAAAACAGCGGGGCCGACCAAAACGTCCCGGTCCTCGTCCTCAGGTCCCTTGAAGAGTCACCGGCCCAGGAGGCCCCCGAAGGGATCCGCGAACTCACCGCCGTCAGGGACGTCGTTCTCCTGGCCATGGGGTCCCTTGCGGAAACGCGGAACAACGAATCCGTCAATCACATCCGGCGCACCTCCCGCTTCGTCAAGGTCTTGGCCCAGGAGCTGAGCCAGACCGCCGGCTACAGGGAGATCCTGACCCCGGACACCATTGAGATGATGTTCCGGGCCGCGCCCCTGCACGACCTGGGCAAGGCCGGGGTCTCGGACAGCCTGCTCCTCAAACCCGGCAAACTCACCGATGAGGAGTACGAGCGGGTCAAGCGCCACACACTCCACGGACGCGATGCCCTTCGCAACGCACAGACTCTCCTGGGCCTGTCGGCCCCCTTTCTGGACATTGCCTGCGACATCACCGGATGCCACCACGAACGCTGGGACGGCAGCGGCTACCCCGACGGTCTCACCGGAGAAGAGATCCCCATTGCCGCACGCCTCATGGCCCTGGCAGACGTTTACGACGCCCTGGTGACCTACCGGAGCTACAAGCCGGCCTTCTCCCACGGGGTGGCCGTGGAGATCATCAAGGGGGGACGCGGCACCCAGTTTGCCCCCGAGGTGGTGGATGCCTTCCTGGCCGCCGAGCAGGCCTTTCAGGACATTGTCCTGGAGTTCACGGACTTTCAGGAAGAAAAGCTGGCGCTGTAAGCCCACCGCCCCAGAAAACAACAAAGCCCCGGGTTCGATGAACCCGGGGCTTTTGCATGGCCTCAGTGAAAACAGGGCCGCGATTGTCTGGCCTTCCCGTTACTTTTTTTCCGCCTGGGTCACATTTTTCAGCGGTTCCACCCAGGCTTTTCCCGCCTTGTAAAGCTCCAGCCGCTCCCGCAAGGGGGCCTCCAGCTCCTTTTCACCGGTTTCATCGAGCTTCTTGATGGCATCCTCCTGAACATGGATGGCTTTTTCGTACATGCCGTTGGCGGCGTAGGCCGCGGCCAGGGTGTCCAGGGCGCTGGGCTGGGTCGCGCCCGATGCCACGAGGTGTTCGGCAAGTTTCAAGGCCCGCTTGCTGTCCCGGTAGGTCACGTCCGGGCAGGTGGCCAGAATCCAGGCCAAATCGTTGGTTGCAAGCAGGGAGGAGCGGGTCTTCACCTTGAGGGCCTCCTCCAGCCAGCGGATGGCAATCCCGATGTCCTGGGGAACCCCGATGCCGGTGCGGTACATTCCCGCCACCCTCAACATGCCTTCGCTGTTGCCGAGCTCCGCCGATCGCAGAAACCAATTGAAGGCCGCCTCCATGTTCTTGCTCACGCCCCGTCCCCCTGCGTACATCACGCCGAGGGCAACACAGGCCGGGGAAAAATTCTGCCGGGACGCCTTTTTGAACCAGAAAATCGCCAGCTCCTCGTCACGGGGAACACCCACCCCTTCGGCGTAGAGCAGGCCCAGGCCGTAGCGGGCTTCGGCCAGCCCACGATCCGCGGCATACTGATAGTAGCGCTTGGCCGCTTCCGGGTCTGCCTTGGTGCCGTCCCCTTTCTGGTACATGAGGCCCAGCATCTGACAGGCCTGGAGGTGCCCCTGAAGGGCGGCTTTCTGGTACCAGGCAAACGCTTTGGAGCTGTCTGCCTTCACAAAATCAACCACCTGGCGATGGTAAAGGTAGCCCATCACGAACTGAGCCCCGGCATCGCCTTTATCCGCCTTGGCTTTGTCCGTGAGGAACCGTTCCTGGCTGTACCCGCCGGGAAAGCCATCCTTGTCCGCCGGTGCCGGGGTGCCAGCCAGGCTCCCATGGGCCCAGAAAAGGCACAGAACACAGATCAGCAGAATTCGTCGTTTTTTCATACACACCCTCGTTTTCGTCATCATCCCTTGGGTCAAAGGGAACCTACCGTATTGAATAACCTTGCCACGTCGGCCCTGCCACGGAGACCGACTCATGTGCCCACGGGAAACACCCGGCGCGCAATAACCCCTGCATACCGGAGCAGTCCCACGCCGCAGGCCAGATAAAGCCCTCCGGTCACGCACCCGGACCAGAGGCGAACCTTGGCCGAGGTCTCCAAAAGAGCCACCTTGCTTCCGTACACCGCCCAGGTGGATCCAAAGGCCGCCAGGTAATGAAAGGAGAAGCCGATACCCACGAGCCCCAGGAGAAACAAGGCCCCCTTCACCAGGGCCGCGGGGGTGACTTCAGGGGCCGACGGCAGCTCAAAGGGCACGGGGTTGAAGACCTGCGCCAGGGTATCTGCCTTGGCGAGGAGCACCCCTGAAAAAAGAAGCATCACAAAGGGCAGAAACGCATTGAGCTGGGCAAAGGCACTCACCCGGGCGGCCATGGCAAAGGCCTCGTCTCCGGGGAGCATCCGCAGGGCATCCTTAGACATAAAGTAATTGCCCACGACACCGGGAATGGCGAAAAATGCTTTGACGGCATAGAAAAGGGCCAGGAGTCGAATGGCGATACCGGTCAATTTCTGTGATTCCATGGGGGGGAAGACCTTTCCTCATGTTTCATTCATAAAAATAAGACCATTTTTTATAACTCATTTCGACCAAAAACGGTATGACCAAGATCACTCCACCCTTTTTCCGAGGCCGTGCAAATCGTCTCGTTCACCGGGACGGCGGCAGCACACCGTCATCGGAAAGAAAGGGCTCAACGGCGTTGCCCGGGGCCTCCTTGCGGAGCTGCAGGCCTGTCCAGAGCCCGGCGACAAGAAACACCGTCCCGCCCACCAGCAGAGTAGCGGACATACCGTACCCATCGGCATACCATCCCAGAAACGGCCCCACGGCCACAAAGGAGAGGCGAATGATGAGGCTTCGGATGGAGAGGACCGTGGCCCGGATCTCCGAAGGGGTGGACTCGTTGATGTAGTTTCGAAGCACCGGGGTGGCCACCCCGCGGACCATATAAAAAAGGTAAAGAAACGCCACGGCCCAGATGGTGGAGAACAGACTGAGGCAAAGATAGCCTGACCCGATGCAAAAGGCGATGAGCAGAACGGTACGATCCCGCCCCAGCCGGGCCTCCACCTTCCACGCGTGCATGGAGACAAAGCCGGTGGTCAGGTTCAGGGCAGGGAGAAACAGCCCGTAGAGGGCCAGGGGAACGGACAGGTGCACGAAATAGGGCTGGATCAGCCAGGCCATGGTGAGGGTGGCCGTACCGATGACGGACGAATAGACGATGCGCCACTTAAGGCCCGTGTTCCGGGTCAGTGCATAGCGGATGATCTGAAAAATCTGGGTAAAATTTCCCTTTTGGATGACCCGTCGCCGCTGGGGCTCAAAAAGGAGCAGGGACGCGGGCACCGCGGAAAAGGCCACCACTGCCTGGAAATAAAAAGGAGTCCGAAGGCTTAAGGCTGCAAGCCCAACCCCGATGGGAGCGGCGATGGCTTCGGCGTAGTTGCCGATGGAGACCAGGCGCCCCTCTTCTTTCAGGTAGGTATTGCCCAGCTCCTGCTCTTCCAGGGTGTCGTAAAGAAGGGCGGAATCCGACCCCGAGATAAAGCTCTGGCCCACCCCGAGGATCATCTCGCAGGCAAGGAAACCCCAAAACCCGGAAGACACGCTGTACAGGCCGAAACCAACGGCCCCCATGACGCTGCCGATGACCAAAGAGACCTTACGCCCCCAGATATCCCCGAAGTATCCCGAGGGAATCTCCATCAGCACCACGGCAAAGGAGTATGCCGCCTTGAGCAGAAAAAGGTCCCGGGTGCCCAGCCCGTTCTCCCGGTAAAAGAGAAACACAATGGGCACGGTGAGCATCAGCCACTTGGAGATCTTGATCACATAGAGTTTGACAATATTTGATTTCACATCACGGCGCATCGCCAGACCAACCTTTTCCCCTTTCGGGCATGCATGTCCGGCGGCTCATCCCCCGGGCGGCTCCCACGGTTCCCGGCGCCGGCAAACAAAAGCCCGGGCCTGTGGGGCAGGTGAAGGGAAGGTGTAGTCGATTCCCGTGCTGATTTCAAGGAGATTCATGACGGCTGCCGCCGGGATTTTCTATGGCACCGGTTCCCGCAGACAGGCATCAATCAAAGCGTGTCCGGCTGCTCAGGGTATTCACCGGCACCTCGGTGGAATCCATGGGATGTGGCTTCCCGGAAAGCGGTTCCCGGGCGTTGACAAACGGCAGGAGCCGGAAGCTTCGCTTGAACGCCACACCCATGGCCTCAAAAAAGAAGCACCGCACCTGAACAAAAACGATGCCGGCCTCCCGGGCAAAAAAGAGGCTGAAGGCAAAAAAAACGAGGTTCACCACCTCCCCTGCCATGTGCAGCACCAGACGCACCACCTTGGGAACGGGCGCAAGGGCGACACACACGGAGCCCACGGAATGGATCACCATGAAAAAGAGGAGAAAAAGGAAAAAAAAAGCCACTCGGATCAGGAAGGATCCCTGATTTTTTTCTGGGTTCACGGAAAGTCTCACGTCTCTCGGTTGGGGTTGGCGGGCGGCCTTGAACCCCACGTTTCAGGCTGCCCTCCCCTACATACGAGACCGAAGGCTCTCCTTCAAGGGAAAAGCCCTCCGACACCGTGCCCCCTACTGCACCTTGTGCAGCACCTCGGCCATGACGGCAAAGCTCTTGTAGATGATGTAGCCACCCACAAAGAGCCCGACCACGGGCAGAAAGGTGAGCCCGGTAAGGAGAAAAAAGAGCCCCACGGCCAGGAGGGCAATGCCGTTGGTGAGGCTGCTGATGCGCTCGAACAGGACCTCCCTGGAGGAGAGCACCCGCCGATGTCGCCTCTCAAGCCCCTTTCTGCGATCTGCCGGCGCCTCACTGGCCTGAGGTTCCGAGCCCGTGTTGCGACGCTCGCTTCCGGAACGTCGCCCCTTTAACGTGACCACCCGTTTTTCATCTTGGATCGTATACATATCTTCCATGGCACCCCCTGGATCGGATCGCGCCCTTGCCGGGCGTTTCCGAGGCATTGATCATCCAGTGTTCCCGGTGAATCAACAAGCATCGTTCGTCTGTATTAAGGGGAAACCAATGAGACCTGATGCGGAAGGGGCAAGGAGAAAAACATGGGAAGGAAATCCGGTACCGAAATCGCCGGAGATGGGACAGAACACTGCGTTATTCCATGAAATCAGTATACCCCGACCTGTGCGGGGTGTCAAACTCGGAGCCCTGGCCCGGATATTCTACGAGAAAACGACCAATCGAAGTTATAGACTATTATTACGAAAGGTTGCTGTAAAGAAATCAAAGATTGGTGAACTATCCGGGCTCTGCGGCTCCTTCCCCGGACGGCAGCGTCATTGTCGTGCGGCCGGTGGAGGCCGGGTACAAGGTCCGGGACAACGAGGGCTTCGCCAATCTCATCCTGGAGGTCGTATTTTAAAAAAGGGATGCCATGAACCGGAACGAATCCACCACGGAGTTTAGGGGAGCGGCATTCTCAAGGGAGGTGATGCCTTCCCAGTTGGCGTGGATCTCTTCCGGGGTGATGGGACGCTCCGCATCGCCGAGACAGAGCCCCGGGGCACAGCAGATGGCGGTGCGGCTGAACCAGCCCGCCGCGCAGTTAAAAATCATCCCCGTCTCCCGGTTCTCCTGGGAGGCCAGGTAGAGCACCAAGGGGGCGATGAACTCGGGCTTCAGCTTGGTAAGGATCTCGGGGGGCATCACGTCGTCGGTCATGCGGGATGCCGCCACCGGAGAAATGGCGTTGCAGAGAATGTTGTGCTTGCTCCCTTCGGCCACCACGCTGTGCATCAACCCCACCACCCCCATCTTGGCCGCCATGTAGGCGGACTGACCGAAGTTGCCGTAAAGACCCGAGCCCGAGGTGGTGTTGATGATCCGGCCGTACCCGTTCTTTTTCATCAGGGCAAAGGCAGGGCGCGTCACGCAAAAGGCCCCCTTGAGGTGGACATCCACCACAAGCTCCCAGTCTTCCTCGGTCATCTTCAAAAGGCTCTTGTCCCGTAAAACGCCCGCGTTGTTCACAAGGACGTCCACCCGGCCGAAGGCGTCCTCGGCCGTGGCGATGATCCGTTCGCCGCCACGGGCGCTGGCCACCGAATCGTAGTTTGCAACGGCCTCGCCCCCGTACTGCGCCAATTCGCTCACCACTTTGTCTGCGGCTTCATGCGCCTTTCCCGTGCCGTCCCGGTTTCCTCCGAGGTCATTGACCACCACCCGGGCTCCCCGGGAAGCAAAGGCATGGGCATAGGCCCGACCGATGCCGGAGCCGGCCCCGGTGATCACCACCACCTGGTCGTCAAAACGGATCTTGTCCATACACGTCTCCTTATCATCGCAAAAAAGGGGTCCATGATTGTCATTGAAGCTGGAAGACGGGCTGTTACCGGAGCGAGTCCGGCGGGAGAAGGCTGGTGAAGAGGTCTGCGAAACACAGGTTGCAGGAGAAGGGGAGAGCCATGTCAAGACTAGGGGTGAACCGATCCGCTTGTCAAGGTGAATATACAGGGTACGTTTCAGGCATTCTTCCGGAATCAGGCCCCCAGGCCACAAAAACAGGGCACGCAAACCGTGCGTCCCATGAAATCATTTGTCATTTTTGCCGCCTCCCTGTAAAAGAAGACCTTTGCCCGAAGCCCATGGCAGTGGGCGACACCTTCTTGAGGTTGTTTTCCTGACCCCGTCCCTGTGATATCCTGACATCCCGGATGAAACACCACAGAGGCCGGAAGGCCCGTCACCCATGGCCGAAGGCTATTTTTACCGTAATTGGTTTTATTTCCCGCCATTGCGCCACACCGCAGGCAGGAAGACAAAGGACACGTACAATGATTCCCTGGGAGTTTCTGGGAGAGGCTGACGTACCGGGGGGCGACACCCTTCGGTTGACAAGGCGGCAGGATGAGTTCTCCATCCGCACCGACGGATACGAACTGATGAACAGCCGTGCACACGGTTCCGAGGAGGTCCTGGCCCGGGAGGCCATAAACCGCCTTGGCGCCTGCGACGGATGCCGGATTCTCGTGGGTGGCCTCGGCATGGGCTACACCCTGCGTGCGGCCCTGGACCACGCGGGAAAAGATGCCTCCGTCACCGTGGCGGAACTGGTGCCCGAGGTGGTGGACTGGAACCGGAACCATTACGGCCACCTGGCCGGACACCCCTTAAACGATCCACGGGCCTCTGTGTTTGTGGGAGATGTGGCTGACGCCATCAAAGAAAAAGGGCCATGGGGCGCCATCCTCCTTGACGTGGACAACGGCCCGGACGGCCTCACCCGAAGCGAAAACGACAGCCTTTACAGCAAAGCAGGGATTCTCTCTGCTAAACGGCATCTGGTTCCCGGTGGTGTGCTGGGGGTCTGGTCGGCCCACGCCGACCCGGTTTTTACCAAGCGACTCAAAGGGTGCGGCCTTGCCGTGGAGGAAATCCGCGTCAAGGCACGGCTCAAACGAGGCGGGAAACATACCTTATGGTTTGCAAAAAACTCAAAATGAAAGGGGGCGATCATGAGTGAAGATCGGTTGATGGACATCGAGACCAAACTGGCCTTTCAGGAGCACACCATTGACGAGCTCAACAGCGTGGTCATTGAGCAGCAGCGGGAGATCGACCGGCTTAAAAACGCGGTGGAGTTTCTTCTGGACAAGGTGTCGCAGATCGCAGACACCCGCATGGAGCGCGCCCCTTCCAACGAGAAGCCGCCCCATTACTAAAGGCCCGCACAGACGGATTCCATACGGCACCGCCCCCCGATGGCGGCGCGCACCACGGCATCGTCAATGGGCGTCACCGGCAAATCCGTCGGTGACGCCCGATTCGTGTGCTCCAAAAAACCGGCTTAGGCCCCTTCTTCCGGAACCTGGTCCGCCCCCAGGGTCATGACGTCGCCGTCCACGGTCATGATGAGCCACTCTCCGGTGGTGTCGCGGGCCTTGACCAGGCAATCGATGGACGAGCCATCCACGGTCTCGATACGGCATTCCACGTGGGTGTTGAGATCGATGACGGAGACAAACTCACGACCCTCGGCGGCCTTTTTAAACGCCGCAGCAGCCCCCTCAAACCGAATCATGCGATCGTATTCCTCGGGATCCAGGGCCTTGATCTCCTGGCGACAGGCATCAATCTTCCCCTTGATCTCGGCAATGGCCGAAAGGACCTCCCGGCCCTGGGCCTCTTCATCGGCAGGCAAGGCACGCAGGATGTGCTTCTGGAGATCCAGGTCCTTCTCCAGAAAGGCAATCCGCTGCATCACCTCTGTGACCTTTTCTCTCATTTAGCACATCTCCTTGAGAATCTCCTTTACCTGATTGCCGTCGGCCAGCTTGCCGAAATGCTTCATCACCTGACCCATGGCCTGCATGGGGCTTTTCAGGGACGAAAAATCGACGTTGGCGTCGATCCATGCCTTGATTTCGGCCTCATCGGCCATGCGGGGAAGGTATCTCTGAAGAAGCTCAAGGTAGGCCGAGGTGGCCTCACCTTTGACCTCCAGCACCGTCTTCTCCGACTTCACAAGGCTGCGGATGATGTTTTGGAGGTCCTCGTCGGTGATCTCATCGGGATTCTTCACCCGGGTGGTCTTCTTGCCACTCTCAAGGGTGATGGCAACCGTCAGCTTGGGGAACTCCCCCATAATCAGACGGAACGTGTCCCGGGCAGCGGTGTCCTTTGTTTTCATAGCTGTCTTGAGATCTTCTTTGATCTTGTTGTAGAGGGAGACACCGTCGCCCTCACTCCAGCCATACGGAGACTTATCGTAGTCAGCCATTTCACACCTGCATTCTTCTCTTCCTCACCGAAGTGAGGCACCCTACCTAATGAGGATGGATTGGTTATGACGCCCCGCAAAACACCCCTCCTGCGACACAGGGGGCCGCTATTTTATGCATGCACCCCGCACGAAGCAGGGCCGCACCAACGGCTGTTTCGGTTTGCTTGGGAATCTTCGACAGTCTAAACTCTTTACCCTATTTTTTGGTTTTCGTGAACATGAAAATGGTTCACGGCCCGTACAAACGGCCCGGACTTCCACACATGATCCCGCCCTCATTTGCATTACCGGAACAACTAGTCAGTACTCCCGAACAGAGCCGCCAATGGCACGCCAAGCACCTTCCCTTTCAAGGAACATCAAGCGCACTTCCCCGGCTTTTAAAGGAACATTATGACTCAAAACCTAATTTAGGATTGAATTTAAGGGGCTGTTCCCATATCTACTATCGGTGTCAGGTTCGAACTATTTATTCACTTATTGGGGATCGTGTTATGAAAAAAACAGCTCTACTCTTTTCGATCATTTCTTTTGTTCTGATGATGTCGGCCTCCGTGTTCGCAGGCACCCTGGAAGATGTGAAAGCCAAAGGCATCTTGACCTGCGGCATCAGCGAAGGCGTTCCCGGCTTCTCCATTCCCGACTCCACCGGCACCTGGGTGGGCTTTGACGTGGACATGGCCCGTGCCGTAGCCGCAGCTGTCCTGGGGGACCCCACCAAGGTCAAATTCGTGCCCCTGGCTTCCAAGCAGAAAATCGTGGCAGTCTCCTCCGGTCAGGTGGACCTGACCAGTCGCACCACCACCTGGACCCTCAAGCGGGACGGCAAACAGGGCGTGGACTTCACCCACGTCGTCTTCTACGACGGCCAGGGTTTTCTGATCCCCAACAAACTCGGCGTCAGGTCCGCCCGGGAGCTTGACGGCGCATCGGTCTGCGTCACCGCAGGCACCACCACCGAACTGAACCTCGCCGACTTTGCCCGCGCCAACGGCATCAAGGTGGAAGCCGTGGTCTTCGACGGCAAAAAGGAAGCTCTCAACGCTTACGCCTCCGGCCGCTGCGACTGCTTCACAACCGACATCAGCCAGCTGGCCTCCCTGCGCTCCACCTTAAAAGACCCCAAGGCCCACTCCATCCTGCCTGAGGTCATCTCCAAAGAGCCCCTGGCTCCCCTGGTCCGCCACGGGGACAACCAGTGGAAAGACATCGTGACCTGGGTCATCAACGGCCTTGTGGCCGCCGAAGAGAACGGCATCACCGCCGCCAACGTGGACAAGATCAAGGCCACCTCCCAGAACCCCGTTGTCAAGCGCATGCTGGGCACCTCCGGGGACACGGGCAGCTACCTCGGCCTCGACAAAGAGTGGCTGGTCCGCGCCATCAAAGCCGTGGGCAACTACGGCGAGATCTACAACCGCCACTTCGGCCCCGGTACCCCCCTGGACATCCCCAGGGGCGTGAACAACCTCTGGCTGCGAGGCGGGCTGCAGTACGCCATGCCCATCCGATAAGTCCGGTGCGCATCTGCACCTGACAACGCAGCGTCCGCGACAGAAATCAAGGGCCGGTGAAGGGTTTTTCCCTTTTCCGGCCCTTGCCGACCTGTCCCGGCCCCAGGGTCAAGGCAAAGACAAGCCCTTGACCACCCAAGCCTCCGGTGTCGGTTCATCGGAGGCTTGCAGGTTTCGGAAGAGCCGGGCTCTCCGTTACCCGTCCATCGTTATCACCACCAGCGTACAAAGATGTCATTTTCATGAAACAACCACTGCTTTCCCTGTCCAAAGCGCAGGGCCGGACTATCCTCATACAGATCCTTGTCATGGGGGGGATTCTCTGGTTCTGCCATATGCTTTTTGTGAACACACAGGCCAACCTCGCGTCCCGGAACATCGCCTCCGGCTTCGGATTCCTCTCCTACGAAGCGGGCATGCCCATCAGCGACGCCCTGTTGCCCTACACTCCGGCCGACACTTACGGCTACGCCTTCTTCATCGGGGTCCTCAACACCCTGTATGTCTCCGCCGTCAGCATCGTGCTGGCCACCCTCATCGGCGTGGTGGTGGGCGTGGCACGGGTATCCGGCAACTGGCTCGTGGCGCGGCTCGCCGAGATCTACGTGGAGGTGCTTCGCAACATCCCCCTGCTGCTGATCCTCTTTTTCACCTACGGGGTGGTCCTTGCGGCCCTTCCATCCCCCAGGCAAAGCCTTCACTGGGGAATGGGATTTTTCCTCAACAACCGGGGGATCTACTTTCCCAAGCTCATTCCGGAGAGCGGCTTCTGGCTCATCCCCGCAGCCTTTGCCCTGGGCCTTATCGCCTCGGTCATCGTCCACCGAAAGGCTACGAAAAGGCGCAAAGAGACAGGCCGCGCCCTGCCCTCCGTCCGCATCGGCCTGGCCCTGACCTTTGGCCTGCCCCTTGTGGCCGCCCTGCTCCTGGGCCTGCCGGCCAGCCTGGAGATGCCGGTGCTCAAGGGTTTCAACTTCAGGGGAGGCTCCGTCATCCGACCGGAGTTCTGCGCCCTGGTCATCGGTCTGGTCCTCTATACCGCCGCCTTTATCGCAGAAAACGTCCGCAGCGGCATTCAGTCCGTGGCCAGAGGCCAGCTTGACGCAGCCCACGCCCTGGGCCTGCCCGAAGGCCTTATCATGCGCCGGGTCATCCTGCCCCAGGCCCTGCGGGTTACCATCCCCGCCACCACCAACGATTACGCCAGCCTCGTGAAAAACAGCTCCCTTGCCGTGGCCATCGGCTACCCGGACATGGTCTCCGTAGGCGGCACCGTCATCGGCCAGAACGACCAGGCCATTGAGATCATCGTCATGTGGATGTCCGTCTACCTGTGCATCAACCTGGTCATCTCCCTGTTCATGAACTGGCTCAACGCGAGAGTGCAGTTGATTGGGAGATAAGGGTTAAAGGCTAATGGCTGAAGGGCTAAGGGCTAAGGGCTAAGGGCTAAGGGCTAAGGAAAAAATGCCCCGGGCCCCAACTTGTCAATGCGCGTTTATGTGCATGTTTAAGAAACAAAGAAGTGGTGATTATGATACCCGCAGAAGCTGAACCGATAAAAACATTCACCCCGAGACCGGCGGAGGCGCCGCCACTGGACGTGGCCGGGCCCATCGGCTGGATCCGTCAGAACCTGTTCAACGGCAAACTCAACACGGTCCTGACCATCCTGGCCCTTCTCCTGCTCTTTAACACCGTCCCCGCCCTTCTCTCCTGGGCGATATTCAAAGCGTCCTGGGTGACGAAAGCCGCCTGCGGCGCGGCACGGGAAGGGGCCTGCTGGGCCTTTGTGGTGGAAAAATTCCGCGTGCTCATGGTGGGCATTTATCCCGGGGAGTATATCTGGAGACCTGTGGCCTCCTTCGTGCTTCTCATGGGCGTTGTGATCCTTACCCTCTTCCGCCTGGTGAGCGCCCGTACCCTGGCCATCCTCTGGTTCTCCCTGCCCCTGCCCGTCTTCTGGATCATCAACGGGGGCATGGGCCTGACATCTGTGGACCAGTCCCTCTGGGGCGGCCTCATGCTCAGCATGGGCCTGGCCGTGGTGGGGATCCTCATCTCCCTTCCCCTGGGCATGCTCCTGGCCCTGGGGCGACGCTCCGAAATGGCCGGAGTGAAAGCCCTGTGCGTGGGACTCATCGAACTCATCCGGGGGGTTCCCCTCATCACCATCCTCTTCATGGCCTCGGTGATGCTCCCCCTCTTTCTCCCGGAAGGCGTGACCATCAACAACCTGCTCCGGGTACAGATCGGGGTGATCCTCTTTTCGTCGGCTTACATCGCCGAAGTGATCCGGGGCGGCCTCCAGGCCATTCCCCCCGGCCAGATGGAAGCGGCCCTCTCCACAGGGCTCACAAAGTGGCAGGCCACCCGCCTCATCGTCCTGCCCCAGGCCCTTCACCACGTCATCCCGTCCATCATCGGGCGCTGCGTGGCCCTGTTCAAGGACACCTCCCTGGTCATCATCGTGGGCCTGCTCGATTTTCTCGGCATGATCAAAGCCTCCACCCAGGACCCGGACTGGCTCGGTTACGAAGCCGAAGCTTACGTCTTCTGCGCCCTGGTCTACTGGGTGATCTGCTTTTCCATCAGCCGGTACGGACGATCCATTGAAAAACACAACGCCTGGTAGCAAAGGGGCTTTTACCATGACTCAACCCGTCGTCATCGAGATCAACGACCTCAACAAGTGGTACGGCCACTTCCACGTGCTCAAGCACATCAACCTGAGCGTCCACAAGGGAGAGCGCATCGTCATCTGCGGCCCCTCGGGGTCCGGCAAATCCACCCTGATCCGGTGCATCAACCGCCTGGAAGAACACCAGCAGGGCACCATCACCGTGGAGGGCACCGAGCTCACCCGGGACCTGAAAAACGTCACCGATATCCGAAAAAACGTCGGCATGGTCTTTCAGGGGTTCAACCTCTTTCCCCACCTCACCATTCTGGAGAACCTCACCCTGGCCCCCACCTGGGTGCGGCAGATGCCGGAAAAAGAGGCAAAAAAAATGGCCATGGACTTTCTGGCCCGGGTCCATATCGATTCCCAGGCCCACAAGTACCCCGGCCAACTCTCCGGCGGCCAGCAGCAGCGTGCCGCCATTGCGCGGGCCCTGTGCATGAACCCGCGTATCATGCTCTTTGACGAGCCCACCAGCGCCCTGGACCCGGAGATGATCAAGGAGGTTCTGGACGTCATGACCGAGTTGGCCGAAGAGGGCATGACCATGGTCTGCGTCACCCACGAAATGGGGTTTGCCCGCACCGTGGCCGACCGGGTCATCTTCATGGACGCAGGGGAGATCATCGAGGAAGCGCCCCCACAGGAGTTCTTCACCAACCCCACCTACGACCGCACCCAGCTCTTCCTCAGCCAGATCCTGACACAGTCACATTAATGTGACCCAAAGGACGCAGGACTCCCTTCACCGGGCATCCTGCGTCCGGGGTCATGGCCCGCACTCAGATCCACCCACCGTCTCTTCCCCGACATGCCAAAAAGGCCCGGTATCAGGATTCGTCGATGTTTCCGCCCCCGGCGTTTGCCCGCATCTGTCCCACCTGAAAACTCAGCCCCACACAATGGCCGCGAGACAGACAGGCATCCACGTCCGCTTCTTCCACATAGGTCTTCATGGGCCGTTTCCACCCCGAAGCCTCCACAAGCCAGGCATGCTCCTCCTTGTTGTAGGTGATGCGCAGGTCTTTGTCGCATTCACCGGAATCCGGGTAAAAGCTGCGGATCCTGTCGCAAATTTGTTTGCTGTTGTACATGTGCCCTCCTTTCGGGTCGTCATTCGGCCTCTCCGGAGGGCGAAGGGCCCGCCCGAAAGGCCGGTGAACGGTTCATGGCCACACAAAGGGTCGAAACCTGTGGGAAAGGAGCATGAAAAAAGGAGAGAAGCCCAGTCAACAAAGCAGGACCGGATGAAGCATGTGACGGCGTGTGGTCTTACGGTGTTATTATACCATAAACCCGGAAAGATAGACGCTGTAAAAGCAAAGCAAAAGCCCCCATAAAAAAAGCCCTTCGGCGGCATGCACCGAAGGGCTTTTTGGGAAACCCCGGAAATCAGAATCCGTTATCAGACTTCCTCGATCTCCATGTCACTCAGGGGCGTGGACGCGATCTCACGGTCCAGGTCCTTTTCAAGGGCTGCCACAACAAGACCGGAGGAGTTGTCCCCGAAGATGTTGGTGGTGGTGCGGAACATGTCGAGGATTCGGTCGATGCCCGCCACAATGGCGATGCCTTCCAGGGGAAGCCCCACGGATTCAAGGACCAGGGTCAGCATGATGAGGCCGCCGCCCGGGATACTGGCCGTGCCGATGGAGGCCAGCACCGCGGTCATGACGATGGTCGCCTGCTGGGCAATGGTGAGATCCACCCCGTAGATATTGGCCACAAACACGGCGCCAACGGCCTGGTACAAGGCGGTGCCGTCCATGTTGATGGTCAGGGCCATGGGCAGGGTAAACCCGGAGACACGCTCGGGGACACCGAGCTGCTTCTGGGCACGCATGGTAAAGGGGAAGGCCGCGGCCGCGCTGCAGGTACTCAGGCCCACCAGGGCGGGCTCGAAAACTTTTTTAAAGTAGTGGATGGGGCTGACACGGGCCAGGAACTTGACGGCTCCGGTGTAGACAATGAGCACGTGGAGAACGCTGGCAATCAAGGTGGCCACGATGAGCTTGCCCATGGGCATGAGGATGGCCAGGCCGAACTTGCCAGAGGTCCAGGCAATAAGGGCAAACACCCCGTAAGGGGCCATGCGGATCACGATGTCGGAGAGTTTGAACATCACCTCGGCAAGGGCCGCGAAAAAATCGGCCACGGGCTTGCCCTTGTCACCGGCAAGGGAGAGGGCGCCACCGAAAAGCAGGGCAAAGATAATGATCTGGAGAACGTTGCCCTTGGCCAGGGCCTCTGCAGGGTTCAGGGGAACCATGTTGACGATCATCTGCATGGGAGAGACCTTGTCGGGCCTTGCGATCTCACTCACCTCGCCCAGGGCGAGGCCTGCGCCCGGCTGAAAGCCGTTGGCCACAACCAGGCCGATGACAACGGCAAAAAAGGTGGTCACGATGAAGTAGGTCACGGTCTTGATGCCCAGGGAACCGATCTTCTTGGGGTCCCCGGCGCTGGTCACGCCGGTGACCAGGGTGGACAGGATCAGGGGAACCACGATGAGCCGCAGGCATCGAATGAAGATATCCCCGATGGGCTTGAGGTATTCAGCTTTGTCTCCCAACAGGATCCCGGCAAAGAAACCGGCAACCAGACCAATGATAATCTTGTGATACAATTTCAATTTCACGTCTTCATCTCCTAAGTGTAGTGCATCGCGAAGCGACAGGATACGTTCGGCGGTGCAGGCCGAACCCCGTACCCGAACCCAAGCACCGGCATCAAACCGGCAACGCCGACGGGCTGTTCAGGCACGAACTCTTTGACGTGTGGGATAGAATAAATCAGGGAGCCTGCTTCAAAGGCCCGTCCGGTAACTGACGGAGCCCTGGCAGGCCCGGTTCGCATCGAAGCGCCTGCAAAGGCGCGTGGGAACTATTCGGATGCGCAGTGGGATGGAAAATGCGATGACATGAAAAATCATTATCCGAATGGAGAATGATTGCAAGCAAAAACTGATGAACTTGATAAAAAATCTATATTATCAGCAAAATAGGGGAATCTCTCAACCTTTTTAGGGGTTTCCCCAATGGACACCCGGGGTGGATTTCCCCTACCTTGAGGGTCCGTGGAATAGAAATCAGCCGTGGGCCTGAAAAAGAAGGTGTGATGACAATACGGATCTACTATAGTAAATGCCCGGTCGTGGGACGCCGGGTGTTTATGACCACCACATGGAGCCGTAACGATGAAGCCTCTTTTTTTCACCGCCAAAAAGCCAACGACAACACAGGTCGCGACGGGTATCCTCATCCTGCTCGCCGTGGCCCTGGGGCGCCCTTTCCCCAGCTTCGGGGAAGGGGCCGTCACCCTGACCTACGCCACCAACACCGCCCCGGTGGGTCTGCGCGGCATGGCAGAAAAAGCCTTTGTGGATGAAGTGGAACGCCTGGGCCGGGGAAAAATCCACATCCGGGTCTTCTGGGAACAATCCTACCTCAAAGACAAAGAGATCCTGGAAGGGGTCAAAGACGGCACCGTGGACATGGGGCACGTCAACATCAACTATTACCCCGGCCGCCTGGTGGTCAACGGCGCCATTACCCTGTTCCAGCAGGGACCTGCCGATTACACCAACCGCATGTGGGTCTACGACACCATCTACGACAACATCCCCCAACTCAACGCCGAATTTCTGAAATACCGCCAGAAAATTGTCTACACCTACTCCGTGCTTCCCATTGCAGGGGCCTTTACCGAGCCCGTCTCTTCCCTCAGCGATTTCAGGAACCGCAGAGTCCGGGCATCCAGCCGCTGGCTTCTCAAGGTTCTGGAAGGTGTCGGCGCCGTCCCCGTCTCCCTGCCCTGGGCAGATACCTACATGGCCCTGAAGACCAATGCCCTGGAAGGCATCTACACCAACATCGACGCCATCCACCGCGTAGGCCTCGACACGGTGGCACCCAACATCCTGGTATTCAAAGAATTCTGGAACCCCGTCCCCTTCCATGTTACCATCAACATCGACACGTGGAATCGCTTGCCCCAAGAGCTCCAGGAGATCATCCTCACGGCCTCGGCCAACTCCAAACGCCACTTTGCCACGCTCTATAAGCCCATGCTTGATGAAACGGTGGCAGCCCAGAGAGCGTCCGGCTGTTCGGTCGCCTTTGCCTCAAAAGAAGAGGTGGACACCTGGCTGAAGCTCCCCGAGGTGATCAAAATCAAGCAGCTCTGGGTCAAGGAGGTCAGCCCCCTGATGCCGAAAATGGAGGCCAGACGCATACTTGAAAAAATCCAGTCCATTGTGGCCGAAGGCATGGCAAAGGACGCCGAAGCCCTGTAAGGAAGAGGCCAGGTTCCCCCGGCCGTATCAAACTGTCCCACTGCCCGGATCCAATCGGGTCATAATGATACAGCCCCTCTTCCGCTCCCACCCCGCACCCTTCTGAACGCCACCGACGCCCACATTTTTTTCAAACGCCTGTTCCCTGCGAATTCACGCTGTTGTGTAAAATCAGCGCCAAATCCAGGGCCACCAGGGCAAAAACACCCAGACTTCGGCCCTGCTTTTGCAGTACAACACATCACCACGCTAGGCGTGGTCAAAAAACCAACTGCCATCATTACACACGCAAAGGAGTATCCATCATGGCACAATCAGATGCTGTCTACGGATTTTATATTCCCACCGTCACCCTCATGGGCGTAGGCTCCCATAAGCAACTCGGAGAACAGATCAAAACCCTGGGCGCCAAAAAGCCCCTGCTGGTCACGGACAAGGGCATCACCGACGCCGGTCTTACGGCGCAGATCACGGACCTCATCAAAACCGAGACCGGCTCCGAGGTCGTTCTCTTTGACGACACCGTGCCGAACCCCACGGACAAGAACGTGGCAGACGGCGTGGCCCTCTTCAAGGAGAGCGGCTGCGACATGATCATCACCCTGGGCGGGGGCAGCCCCCACGACTGCGGCAAAGGTATCGGCATCGTGGCCACCAACGGCGGAACCATCCACGATTACGAAGGGGTGGATCAGTCCACCCAGGCCATGCCCCCCTTCATCGCCATCAACACCACGGCCGGAACAGCCAGCGAGATGACCCGGTTCTGCATCATCACCGACACCTCGCGGAAGGTGAAGATGGCCATTGTGGACTGGCGCGTGACCCCGGCCATCGCCATCAACGACCCCCTCCTCATGGTGGGCATGCCCTCGTCCCTCACCGCGGCAACAGGCATGGACGCCCTCACCCATGCGGTGGAGGCCTACGTCTCCACCATCGCCACCCCCGTCACCGATGCCTGCGCCCTCAAGGCCATCGAGCTGATCTCCGACTATCTCCGCCCGGCCGTTGCCAACGGCGAGGACATCGAGGCGCGGGACAAAATGGCCTACGCCGAATACCTGGCGGGCATGGCCTTCAACAACGCCAGCCTGGGCCATGTCCACGCCATGGCCCATCAGCTCGGCGGGTACTACGACCTGCCCCACGGGGTGTGCAACGCCATCCTGCTGCCCCATGTTTCCCGATTCAACCTCATCGCAAGGCTCGATCGCTACGTGGATATTGCCATTGCCATGGGGGAAAACGTGGAGGGCCTCTCCACCCGCGAGGCGGCCGAAACCGCCCTGACCGCCATCCAGACCCTCTCACGGGACATCGGCATCCCCGAAAACCTCACCGTGCTTGGGGTTAAAAAAGAGGACCTGCCCATCATGGCGGGGAACGCCCAGAAAGACGCCTGCGGTGTCACCAACCCCAGGCGCCCCACCCTTGAGGACGTCGTCGGGATCTACACTGCGGCCCTTTAGACGCAAAAAAGCCTCCGGCATCACTGCCGGAGGCCCTGCCCCGGAGGCGCGCCACACCATCGTGCGGCGCGCCTTCCCTTATCCCCTCCCCAGAATCTGTTACAGGCCCAGTTCCACAAGCCCCTTGATAATGGCGTACTTGGTCAGCTCAGCCGTACCCGAGATCTTGAGTTTTCTCTGAATATTGGCGCGATGGGCCTCCACGGTCTTGGGGCTGATGAAGAGCTGCTCGGCGATGTCCCGGTTGGCGTGGCCCTCGGCGATGAGCTGGAGCACCTCCCGCTCCCGGTCCGAAAGCTTGTCGAGGCCCTCGGGTTCGGCGGCTCCCCCACCCTCCTTCTGCTTCACGTAGTAGGTGATCACCTTGCTCGAAATGTCCGGGCTCAGGTAGGACTCCCCATTATGGGCCACATGGATGGCCTGGATAAGATCGGTGGTGGCCGACCGCTTTACCAGGTACCCGGAGGCCCCGGCCCGGAGGGTCTCAAAGATGTACTCCTCGCTGGTGTGCATGGAGAGGATCAGGATCTTCAGCTCCGGAAACTTCTTTTTCAGCTGGCGCGTGGCGTCCATGCCGTTGAGCTCCGGCATGGTAATGTCCATGAGCACCACATCCGGGACGAGCTGCTCCACCATCTTTACGGCCTCCCGGCCGTTCTCCGCCTCCCCCACCACCTCGATGTCGGGCTCCGCATGAAGCAGGGCGCAGAGCCCTTTGCGGACGATGGTATGGTCTTCGGCCACCAGCACCTTGATGTTGCTCATGTTGTCTCTTCCTTCTTTGCCTTCCACGGAATCTCCGTGGTGATGGAGGTCCCCTGGCCCGGGCTGGACCACAGCGTGAACCGTCCCCCCAGAAAGGCGATGCGTTCGCGCATGCCCAGAAGCCCCAGTTTGTGATTCATGTCTCCCCCGGAGGCCACGGCCTCAGGCTCGAACCCCACCCCGTCATCCTCCACCGTAAAGACGATCATCCCGTCGGTGCGGCGCTTCAAAGAGATGGTCACCCGGGTGGCCCGGGCATGTTTGACGATATTGTTCAGGGCCTCCTGGGCCAGCCTGTAGACGGCGGCTTCGATCTCCTCGGAGGGCCGCTCCGAAAAGTCCGGGGCGTCAAGGATCAGAGGGATATCCACCTTCTCCCCGATGCGGCTCAGATACCACCTTAAGGTGGGCCCCAGACCAAAATCCCGCAGCATGGGGGGCCAGAGGTTGATGGAGAGATCGTGTGCCTGCTCATACAGGCGGTTGACGATCTCTTCTGTGTCTGACAGGAGCCCGGTGAGGTTGGCACCGACCCCTGAAGCGATCATCTTCTTCATGGCCGCAAGGTTCAATGTAGCGGCGGTGAGGGCCTGGCCGATCTCGTCGTGGAGCTCAAAGGAGATCTTGCGGCAGGTGGTCTCCTGCATCTCAAACACCTTGGCCGAAAGCCGCTCCAGCTCGTGGCCGTGCCGCAGGGTGGCCTCCATGAGATTCACGCTCTGGATGGCCACGGCAAGGGACGTGGCCACCTCCTTGACGATATCCAGGTTCTCGATGGGCAGGCCGGGCTGGTCGAACCGGCAGAGGTTCAGGGCCCCGATGAGCTCCTCGTTGGCCATGAGGGGCACGCTCACATACCCGTCCGTGCCCCCTTCCGACTGCTGAAAACCGGAAAGCAGGGCGTTTTTTTCCGCCTCGTCCCCGGCCACGGTCATGCGCCGCCCCCTGGCCAGGATATCGGAATGGAACTCCCCGATGGGATAGGCGCTCCCCTCGGGCACCCCGTGCCCCGAGGCCGTGTCCACAGCCACCACCGTGGCCCGTGCCCTCTCAAAATCAAAGGAGACCACACAGGCCCAGCGACAGTCATACAGGTCCCGCACATACCGAAGCACATCCTGCACCGTCTCCGAAGAAAAACTCCCGTCCAGCACCGCACGGTCGATGGAGTTCAAGACGCGCAACTGGTTGGAGTAATAGGTCAGGGAGGTCTCCACCTTCTTCCGCTTAAAGGTGTTCACCACAAGCACCAGGATGACCATACCCAGCCCGGCGATGCTCAGGACAATGCCCCACACCAGCTCTTTGTAGGTGCTGTAAAAGGAGAAGGGTACGTTGATCACCTCGGTCCCTGCCGGAAGGGAGGCCTCTTTGATATGAAACCGCTCCATGAGAGTGTAGTCGAACATATGGCGGTTGAGGCTCTCCTTGAACACCGGCACGGCCTGGACCGACGTGCCGGACAACAGGCCCAGGGCAATTTCGGCGGCTTTCTCTCCGTGGGCGCTGCCGCTGGCCATCATGCCCCCCACCACCCCGTACCCCAGGTAGTTGTCCCAGAAGGTGTAGATGGGGGCACTGGAGGCACGGGCCACCCGCCGGAGGCCCTCCTTCATGGAAAAGGTCCGGCCGGTACGATCCACGGTGAAATTGACAAACAGGACCACCGTGTCTTCAGGCAGGTGGCTCACCTCCTCCTGGAGTTCCTCTATACTCATGGCCGGGATGAAACGGAAAAGGGACGGATCGTCCATGAATTTGAAATAGGTGACGATGGTTTTCAGGATGGCGATGCTGGTGTCGGTCTGGTCCACCACCACCAGGATCTCCCGGGTCCTGGGATGAAGGCGAAGGGCGGTGCGGACGGTCTCCAGGATGTCGATGCGTTCCACCACCCCGGTAAAGCGATCGTGGCCGAACATCTCGAACTCTTCAAAGTAGTTCACCCCGCAGAAAACCACCGGGGTGTCGGCAAATATCTTCTTTTTTTCATCCAACAGAAAGCGGAAGGCCGAATCATCGGTGGCGATGATCACGTCCAGGGGTATTTGACGGTATTTCTGACTTAAAAAATCGGCCAGGCGGCGTGCCTGGCCTGCGTTGCCAAACCGTTCGGCGTCCATGTACTCGTAATAGACACTGAGGACCATGGACGAAGCGTCCGCACGCGCCAGCCCGGCGTCGATGCCCTGTGAGATGCTGTCATTCCAGACGTGCCCCTTGTGAAAAGAGTGCAGGATGAGGATGTTCTTGTGGGGAGGCTCCTGGGCCTCGGCTCGGGGCGCGGGCAACACGATACACACGACCGCACACATCCATAAAACAAAAACCCGAACACCTCGCTTTGCATCAAACACGATGAAAACCCCGAAACATAAAAAGCAGCCCACGGCTGTGCCCGTGACCCAAAACAGACCGACCGAATGGGCCTGCAACAAAACCGCCCAACACCCTCTTTTGATGATGGATGGTGGAAATCTATCAGCGCGCCCTTCAGAAAGCAAGCCGCGGCCCCTTGAAGGGAGCGCTTTTTCATGTCATCTTGCGCAACGCCCTTCCAAAGCCGGGGTATTTTCGGTAACTCATAGTGTGAAGCCATCAGATTTAATATTTATAAGGATCAACCCCATGCAAAGCCCGACCTTCGACCCCACCATGCTCCTCAAAGTCGCCAGAACCCCCATGCCCTTCGGAAAATACCACGGCGTCCTCCTCGTGGACCTGCCCGAGCCCTATGTGGTGTGGTTCCACCAGGAGGGATTTCCCAAGGGGGAGCTGGGGGAGATGCTTGGGCTGGTCTATGAGATCAAGGTGAATGGGCTGGAGTATCTGTTTGAGCCGCTGAAAGATGGGAAATCAGGTAATAGGTGAGAGGGCATAGGTTATTCCGATTAAAGCCCAGAGAATTTCAACAGCCATTTATCTGTTTCCGAAAGAATGAAACGGGCCTATCTCGCAAAAACGGTTACCACGTATCACACCCCACGCGAGTGCTCTGAATCCGTTTGCGGGATGTTTGCCTTACATGCTCTCGTCACAGGGCTTCCAGGTATGTTTCGCTACTGTGGTATCGCCACCCTGGCCGCCGGATGCAGTGCGGTTAAATCCATAATGGACAAGTAGCAACAACGTATCCTGTTACGTCGAAGCTTGTGAACCAGCCCGCGTTAACCATCGACGTTTATGTCGGGCGAAGCCCGGGTCGAAGGCCATTGCGATTTGCTCTGAGGAACGAAGGGAAAGCGCAATGGCAATCAGCTTTCGAGGTGGCTCACCTCGCCGCCGGAGGCAGCCCTTGCTTGTTTTTGCGTTCCTTCTTCCAAGATTTTACGCTATGACAGCTCTATGACCACTCTCATCCTCACCGAAAAGCCCTCCGTGGCGGTTGACTTCTCCAAGGCCCTGGGCGTCCGCACAAAGCGCGACGGCTATTTCGAGGGCAACGACACCCTGATCTGCTGGGCCGTGGGCCACCTGGTGGAGCTGTTCGCCCCCGAGGATTACAGCCCCTCCTTCAAGAAATGGTCCCTGGACACCCTGCCCATCCTGCCGGAGCCTTTCAAGTACAAGCCCATCAAAAAAAGTGGCAAGCAGCTCTCGGTCATCAAAAAGCTCCTCAAAACCCCGGGACTCTCACGGGTGATCATCGCAACGGACGCAGGGCGCGAGGGTGAGGTCATCGCCCGGACCATCCTGTTGCAGGCGGGCTTTACGGACAAGGGGCGGATCATGCGGTTCTGGACAAGCCAGGCCCTGACCCCTGCCGTGGTGAGAAGCACCCTGAATAAGCTGAAGCCCATCACCGACTACGACCGCCTCTGGCGGGCGGGGTACTACCGGCAGGTGGCGGACTGGATGGTGGGAATGAACGGCACCCGGGCCCTTACCGTGCGCCTGGGGGATCTTTATTCCGTGGGCAGGGTGCAAACGGCGGTCCTGGCCCTTCTGGTGCAGAGACGCCGGGAGCGGGAGAACTTCAAGCCCGAGCCCTACCTTCTGATAAAGGTTCACTTTCAAAACGAGAAGGGCACCTGGATCGGCACCTGGTTCAAAGGCAAGGAGACGCGCCTCTTCGATCTTGAGGCGGCAAGGGCCCTTGTGGAGCGGCTCACCGGCGACAACGCACCGGGCACGGTACTCTCTGCGGAAAAGGAGAAAAAGTCAGAGCCCCCGCCCTTTCTCTTCTCCCTCACCGACCTCCAGCAGGAGGCCAACAAGCGGTTCGGGTTCCCGGCCAAAAAGACTTTGAGCGTGGCCCAGGGGCTCTATCAGGACAAAAAATGCCTCTCCTACCCCCGCACCGACTCCCGGGTCCTGGGCACCCAGAACCTGGACATGGTCAAAAAGCTGGTGGAAAAGCTCACCCCGACAGCCCCGGCCCTGTTCGAGGGGGTGGACCACGGACGCATCTCCCTTTCCAACAAGCGGGTTTTCAACGACGCCAAGCTCACGGACCACCACGCCCTGATCCCCTTAAAGAACCTGCCCCCCAGCGCATCGCCGGACGAGGCCAAGATCTTCGAGCTGGTGCTCCGGCGGTTTGCCGCGGCCTTTCACCCCAACTGCCACTACGAGAACACAAAGATCGTCACCGGGTTCTCCCAGGAGACCTTTCAGACCACGGGCAAGATCATCCTGTCTCCGGGCTGGCGCGCGGCATGGCCGGTGAAAGCAAAAAAAGAGGAAGAGGCCCACATCCCGCCCCTGGCCAAGGGGGATCCCGCCCACAAACAGAAGGTGGCCCCGGAAAAAAAGGAGACCACCCCACCCCCGGCCTACACCGACGCCCTGATCTTGAAGGAGATGACCAACCCGGGACGCTACGTATCGGAAAAGGCCATGAAGGACCTCTTCCGCGGTGAGATCGGCATCGGCACCCAGTCCACCCGCGCCCAGATCCTGGAGATCCTCATCACCCGCGAGTACGCAAAACGTGAAGGCAAAACCCTCAACGCCACGGACAAGGGCTGCTACCTGGTGGAGATGCTCCAGAAGACCGCCGTGAGCAAGGTCCTCACCTCCCCTGAAGAGACCGCCCGCTGGGAGATGAGCCTCAACCGCATCGCCCTGGGGGAAAACGACGGCTCAAACGACACCTTCCTTGCCGCCATCAAAGGCTTCGTCGAAAAGTCCATGGAAGAGCTGAAAACCCTTGCCATGGAAGGCAAGGCTCCGGCCTCCCGCAAAAAGACCGGTGAGGTGGTGGGCCGCTGCCCGGCCTGCGGGGGCGAGGTGATTGAAGCTTACAAAAACTACGCCTGCACCTGCGGCTTCACCATCTGGAAAAAAATGGCCGGCAAAACGCTGACCCCCAACATGGTGGGCCACCTCCTGCGCACAAAAAAGTCCGGTCCCTACAACGGCTTTCTCTCCAAAAAGAAAAAGCGATTCTCCGCGGCCATCGTTCTTGTGCAGAAAGAGGGCACCTGGCAAACCACCTTTGACTTCGACTCCAAGCCCAAAAAGAGCGGCAAAAAAAACGACGGCCCCGTACCCTGGGCCTCGGAGCGCCCTGCCTCCGAACCAAACCAGGTGCAACCACCTGCCCCCAGAACGTCCAGGCCCGACGCCCCCCAGAAGCCCCTGCCCCCCTGTCCGGCCTGCGGCGGCACCATCATCGAAGGCAAGAGAGGCTTTGGCTGCGCCAACTGGCCTGCTGACAAAGGCGGCTGCCGGTTTGTCATCTGGAAAACCCTCTTCGGCAGGGAGCTCACCCGTACCCAGCTCATCAGCCTGCTCTCCATGAAACCCACCCGGCCGTGCAACCTCACGCGCCCCGACGGCCAGCCCGTCAAAACCCGCATCCGCCTCACCAACACCCCACAGGGTTGGGTGGCCATGGCAGACCCGGACGAGCAGGGGTATCATCATTTCCAGGCCGTTGCGTGCAGCCACGGATAAAAGACAGACAAACCGCCAGTGGCTACACTCTTAAACGAACGACATCGGGAGAACCCTCGTTGCTGCATTCACAGACAGACGCATTTGAGCTGCTGAAAACCATGGGGGCACCCGGCCACCTCATCACCCACGCCAAGCTGGTGGGTGAAGCGGCAAACGCGCTTCTGACCACATTTGAGAAACTGAACGTTCCCGTCGATTCCGAGTTTGTACAGACCGCGGTTGTGATCCATGACATAGGAAAAATCGTCCACCCCCAAGAGATGTCGACGCCCGGTTCAAACCATGAACCCCAGGGTGAAAAAATGCTGCTTGACCAGGGGGTTTCTCCGAAACTGGCCCGGTGCTGTTTGTCCCACGGCCGCTGGCATAAAATGGAATGCTCCCTTGAAGAGCTGACCCTTGCGCTGGCTGACACACTCTGGAAAGGCAAACGCATTGATGCCTTGGAGCTTAAGGTCATTGACCTTATCGCAGGTCACCTTCACAAGGACAGATGGGATGTGTTTCCCCAGCTCGATTCCCTGTTTGAACGTATTGCAAACGAAGGGGATAGCCGGTTAAGGCGAAGCATCGGCGGCTAACCCGGCAGGCCCGGATAATACCCGCCGGATTTGTTCGCCAAGATCAGTCTGTATTGGGCTCAAGGCAGATAACAAGCACACCCGAAAAAACACCTGCCAGGGTCTCCAAAACCCGCTCCAAAATATCACGGTTCTCTTCGGGGCATTTCAGTGCATGGTTGCATAATCCCCCAGAGCATCCGGAAATATCTTTTTTTTGTCTGTATGTAAAAATGCTGATGGCCCCTCCGGCCTATGCCTCGCAAAGACGGCCTGTCCCATCGTCTTTAGTTGCCTGACGCAAAACGCGAAACGTCAACAAGATGATTTGTTTTCCCGGAGGCAACCATCAGGGTGTGCATGGAAGGAAAGAGCAGTGGAACGCAGTGTGATGCGACACGTTTAAAAACAAGCCTGTTGCTTCCCTTGTCCAAGTCTATCAACTCACCGTGGCTATATCCTTGTCCCCATTTATCTTTAGAGCCCATCAGGATAATTGAGTTCGGCCGCCCTAAGGGAACGGCGGAATAGGCATGCTTGATACCCGACACGAAATGATATTCTCTCTCAAGGCCCGGGACACGCCAGCTGTCGATCTGGCCTTTTTGTGTCACGGTATAGAGTTTGTCGCATGTATCGTTAAATGTAACGCTGATGATCAAGTTCCCCACTTCATAGGGTTGTATGGCCCCCTGCTTCACAAGAACAGGTTTATCGCCCTGACGCGTCACTTCCCAGACATCAATACCACCCGTCGAAGAGCCCACGGAGAGCCAGCGCCTGTCAGAACTCAAAGCCATTGATGTAGCAGAGGCCTCGAATTTATAAGTATCGTCATAAATACCCCATCGGGTGTCAAATATCTTTACGCGGCCTGCGCCGCAGGCAAATACGACCTTATAATCTCTAGTTTCCTCATAGATTATTGACGCTTTACGCGCATCGGCAATTGTGGTTACCAAAGACCCTGTCTTGAGATCCCAAACTCTCGTTGCATCGTCAAAATAAGAATTTGTAAAGCCCATGGCACCGTCATCTGAGATGGCGATGTTGCTCACCCGCATGTCATGTGCCTTGAAGTTTTGAGGTGCTTTCATTCCGCTGGTATCATGCCACTCAACCATTCCGTTTTCATACCCCACACCCAGCATTCCGCACGTGGGGTTGTAGGCAAGCGCTTTAACCGAAGAGCCTTTATCATACTGCAACCCTTCCAGGTATGTCCGCAGATCGGATTTCACGGTTTCTGGTTTGACTTTCGGGGTTTCCGGAGCCTTTGATTTTACGAACTGAGGGACCAGCAGGATGCAGAGGGTAACTAGCAGGACGGCCAACAATCCCTTTTTTTGATTTTCATTCATCATATATTTTTCTTTCAGCTTACGCTTAAATGATCCATCGTTTCCACTGAAACCTCGTGCTTTCAGTGGGTAGCGGCCACATCAATACGAGAAATCAGCCCGAAGCATATTTTTCTCTTTATACTCATAATCAAATGCTTCCGGGAGCATGCCTTGATACACGGATCGATCAATTGCTTCCACGTGATATACAGGTGTGTCTTCGCGGATCCCCGTTACTGTGGAGGCTCCGGAATCACAGCAGATAAGAACACCGCTTACCCTGACGTCGCTCTGATTATAAAAAGTCCAGTTAATCGATGTCTGGCTCTCGAGAACCAAAAAAACCGGGCCCTCGTCGGGTAAGTATACATGGACATTATTGTTATAATCGGTGGTGGCTTCACCTGAAATGTGAACGGACCTGGCTGAATTACTTAACGCTTTTTCAAAAAATACCTGGAGGTCGCCTTTGCTGGATGCACCGGGATAGTTCACCACCGCTGCGTTAAAATTTGCTCTGTACCCATGGTTTTTGTACTCAATTCGCAGACGATGCGTTCCGGTTTCAAGGGGTATGGACAGGCTCCCATTGGAATCCAGCCCGTTGGGTATGGACACATCATCCAAAAAAAAGGCAGCCATACCGTGTGTTGTCGAAGCGAACGATATGGGCAGGCTGCATGCCTCCTGGACGTCAATGTTCGCCTCCCAAACGGCCTCAAAGCTGCTGGCAGGAATTTTACAAAAAACGTCATTCTCATAATTAATGGAAGGATGCGTGACCATTTCGGAACTCACATGGTCCGTCCCGTTAAAATACATGGCTGAAAAGGTGCTGACTTTGTACGGCCGTGGCAAATTCAAGGGAGGCGGGTCCAATGGTTTGCTGGTATCGGAAGGAGCGCTAAGGCTGACGTCCCCCGATTTTTTGAATCGCTGAAGCTCTTTGTTCAAATATGACAAACGCGATAGAGTTGATTGCGTGGCAAGGTTGAGATCAATGAAAAAACGTCCCTCATGATCTATAGAGCACGTCGCATTTCTCTCTTTCATCCATTGGATCTGTTCTTTTTTTAGCTGTCTTTTCTGATCATCGGTCAGAAAGGAAATCAATTCACCATACGTTTCATTGAGCCGGGTATCTACGGCCAGATAATTTTTGGTGAGACAATAGACGCCATCAAAATCATTTGTTGGGTTGTCACAGTTTCCCGCCAAGACAAGCGAGGGCAGGAGAATAAAAGCCGTCAAAATAGCAAGCCGAAGTGTTTTCATCATATCCTACTTTTCAAAGTTAAACATCACTCAACATCCTCAAACTATAAACAACCTTACCCACCATTTTCAAACATAGCGTATAGAACAAAGAGCAAAAAGTATATCTATATCATTCAACACTAAGAAACTCTCCCTCCCCAAAAACAAAGCAAAGGAACCAGGCAAACAGCAAAAACCAGATAGCCGGGCCGTGTTATTTGTACGTGTGGACATACCGAGTATCCCCCGGCTCGGTGAAGCTGGCGACCTGCTGCTTCAGCCGCCCCCAGAAACCTGCGATCCTTTACCTGAAGAAGCCAATACGGACCATCCCCCTGACTCCGCCTGGCAACCGGCCTGTTCGATGCGTGTGAGCCCTATCTCCCCCTCATCCTCTCCTGCTCTTCCTTATAGATTGCCGCCATCCGATCGATCTTGGCATACTGCCGGGCCAGGAGGTCCTCGGTGATGGTTCGGATGCCCCATTTCTTGAAATCGATCTGAAGGCCGTTTCCCCCGGGCGCTTCCGCGGCATCCAGCTCCGCATAAAAAGACCCGACGGACCTCAGCAGGCGGTGAATGTCCTTGATGGAGTCGCACAATTCCGAAATTTCGGTACCCTCAAACATCCCCGGAGAAGAGTCCATATCGGTTAAAGCCATGATAACCTCCTTTTATTCTGGTGAGAGGAAAACAGACACGGCCCGCATCTTCAGGCCGTTGCAGAGACCATCCCCTGATCCCCTCATCACGATCCGCCTTCATCGCGCATCCGTGGCGTCTTGCTCGTTACGCCCTCGAAGGAAGGCAAACCAACGCGCGGCAAAGTTTTTTTTTATAAGGAATAGCCGCCCCTCAACAATGGGAACAGGCTCGCCCTGAAACAGGAGAAGGGAAAACACCTCTTCGGTGAGAACATGAGGAAAAAGACGCAGCACCGCTGCCACCAACGCAGATCGAATACGCGCAGAATTCCGAAGAGGCGTCTTCCCCCGCCGTCAGTCAGAAACGCACGTGTTCACTGGCCATTTGAACCGGCAATTGTGCAGGTAAAAGGTGCGCGATGTGATGCGCATAAAGGAAAATACGACTTGAAATGGATCGGGGGGTGGTGTAAAAAACCGCTTAGCCATGACGACCTCCTTCTAAGGTTGTTCTGGTCAGGCCTGGCAGGATGTTCCAGCATCCTGTCGGGTCGCTTCTTGATTCCCACAATAACTAGTTATTACGACTCACCATAATTTCATCCTGCCTGCGTGTCAACATTTTTTTAACGTAATAGTCTGTATTTATTCATTTCAACAACAATGGAAACAACATCCACTGACCCGGATGCCTGCCGCAATCGTTCGCCCTCCACCGGCTCGCCCGAAGGGTGAGAAAATCAAACAGCAAACGCTGATTTACATTTTGCATTTTCAAATCACTGAATCATACCCCACACAAAACCATAGTCACTCTTCATTTAGTTGTTGCCCCTGCCCATTATCTTTCATAAAACAACAAAGATAAATAATTCATCGTCAGCCAAAGACCCAATCAGTAACATCATGTCTTGAAATCTTACAGAGGAAAAGAATGAAGCCACAGCAGATCGCTCCGGTGGAAAGCAGCACCGAAACACACAAGCAGGATGCCCCGTCCGTATCCCTGTTTATAACCCTTCTTATCCTTTACTCAGTTGTCTGTTTTTCCATTGAAACCATACCGGACTTATCTGCGGGTATGCGTCGGTTTTTATGGTATTCCGAGGTATGTGTCGTAGGCATTTTCACCATCGAATACCTCTGGAGAATCTACACCGCCGAGAATCGCCTGAAATTCATTTTCAGCTTTTACGGTGTTGTGGATTTCCTGGCGATTTTCCCCTTTTATATTGCTCCAGCCGTGGACCTTCGGACATTGAGGATTTTAAGACTTCTCCGGCTGACCAGGCTCTTGAAACTGGCTCGATACAACAGCGCTCTCCTGCGGTTCAGCAAGGCCATTGCCCTGGCCAAGGAAGAGCTGCTGATTTTCACCGTGGGCAGCATGGTCATGCTTTACCTTGCAGCGGTGGGTGTCTACCACTTTGAGCATCAGGCACAGCCGGAGGTGTTTCGCTCAATCTTTGACTGCCTCTGGTGGGCAGTGGCAACCCTTACGACGGTGGGTTACGGGGATATTTACCCCATCACCACGGGTGGACGGATGTTTACCTTTGTTGTTCTAATGCTGGGCCTGGGACTGGTTGCCGTGCCAACCGGTATTGTTTCGTCCGCGCTTTCAGCAATCCGACAGGAGCAGGAATCAAAGGGGTCGGGAAAAAGGTAAACCCGCTACCGGGAAGCACAGTCATTGAATTTCAGCCATCGGGCCAAGGATTGGCGGGAAAAGAAGGTAGGAAAACCGTTTTTTTACAGACTGTAATGGACTCGTTTTTAAGCGGCTCCGGGGAGTTTCCCGGAGTCGCTTTTTTGTTTTCCAATGCCCAAGGCATGGTCGTTTAGATGGGATACATGCGATCACCCCAGATCACCTGGCCAATGATACGCAGGGCCTTGGCATCGGCTTCGTATGCGGGGTACTGGGGGTTTTTGGAAATGACGCGGACACGGCCCCCGGGGATACGCTCCAGCTCTTTTATTATGATGGTGTCCTCCAGGCCCAGGGCGTAAATGCAGTTGTTTTTAATATGCCTGCGGCCCAAATCTATCATGACGGTGGCCCCGTTTCGGATCTCGGGCTCCATGGATTCACCGGAAACACGCATCAGGATAAGCTTCTTCACCGATGTGGCGACGTTGGCAATGAAGGCCTTGCGGAAGGCATAGTAATCCCTGATCCGCTCGCTGGCCATGAAGGAGCCCCCCCCTGCCGACAGCTGGGCCTCAACCATGGGGATGTAGTCGTAGTGATCCACCTCGGGTGCTTCAAGGACGGGGACCTTCAGCTCCCCGTTCTCATCCTCTTCAATACGGCCTTCCTGGCGAACGCACGGCGGCTTGACCTGCTGTGACTCCTCTTCAGGCTGATGGCATGCACTCCCATCCTTACCGTCCCTGCCAATATATTTCGGCCCCACGCCATCCCTTATCCATTTGGGGTTAAGGTCGTGGCTGTCACAGAGTGTCAGGAGCCAGGGGGCCGGAATCCCCTCTTTCTTCTTTTGATTCGAAATAGATTGAACAGAAACATTCAACAAATCCGCAAGCTCTCTTTGCGAGCTTAAACCTGTGGCTTCCATGATTCTATCAATGGCCTTTACCGAATCCATAGCGCCTCCAAACCGGTTGCAACCGTTTAAACTTAAGATGCAATGGCACGCTCAAAAATAAACCTGAAGTGTAACCAGCAATTATTATTCATTATGTACATACCGGGGCCTTGGGTACACCAAAAATTAAACCTCATCATCAAAAATACACTTGACGTGAACAGTTTTGTGGGCGATAAATCAACCCACGGTGTACACAACCCAGCGGCCTGCACAATCATACATTTCATGTGTAGGTCAAATTGTAACCGAATCAAAGAGACACTAACACAAAAGTGTATTCCGTCACAACGGCCAAGCTGGTGGAAGATCCAATTCGACCACCATGGAATCAAACGATGAGTGTGAACTGGCCGCTGAACAGACAAAGGCGCTCTCAGAGATTGCCGCCGCCCGAAAGGCCCCGGACCGGGCTGAAGACCTAATAGATCAATGGAGGTGAAGAGTGATGCAGGTACCTGAAGGATACATGAAGGACATGAAAGGCCACCTGGTCCCCATGGAGCAGGTAGAGGAACTGGACCTGATGCGGGACGACCTGGTCAAAGAGATCGTTGAGAGAGCCAAGGCCACCCAGAAGGTCCTGGCCGACTTCAAGGGCAGGGCCATGGCGGACACGGCGGCCTTTGTCCAGCTCTCCGGTGAGAAGTACGGGGTAAAAATCGGCGGTAAAAAAGGAAACGTCACCCTTCACTCCTTTGACGGACGATACCGGGTCGAACGAGCCATGGCCGACTACATCGTCTTTGACGAGCGCCTCCAGGTAGCCAAGGAGCTCATTGACGAGTGCATCCACGAATGGACGGACGGAAGCCGAAGCGAGGTAAAAGCCCTTGTAGACCACGCCTTTAAAACAGACTCCGAAGGCAAGGTAAGCACCTCCCGCGTCTTGGGCCTTCGCCAGCTGAAGATTGAACACCCCAAATGGAAAAAAGCCATGGAGGCCATCACGGACAGCATGAAAGTGGCCGACACAAAACCCTATTTACGGGTGTATGAGCGGGATGAAGAGACCGAGGCCTACAAGCCTGTGGCACTGGCCCTGGCGGCGGTGTAGCGGATAGACGAAAAAAACACGTACGGGAGATCGCAGGGCGGGATGACCTGCCCTGGCAAGACAGCAGAATACGGAGGAGAGATGAAACGAGACGCCGAACAATCAAAACTGTTTGACCCCAATGCCATGGATGCAAAGCAGGTACTGAGCGGGCTGGACTCGTCGGTGAGGGATGACCAGCGCCTGTGGCCAACCCTCCTGGCCGAACTGGTGGATGTGGTGGATGACCATTTCCAGGACTGGGCCAAAATGAAGCCGGAGGAGGCCCTGGAGTGGTCTCAAAACGTCATTGTGGTCATTGCCCACTACCTGGGCGGACGCAACGTCTACCTGCCCAGGGACGATAAGTTAAAACGGGCCATCCGGGATGCCATGATCTTCCGGCTCTTTGACGGATGCAACCAGCGTGAGCTTTCCCGAAAGACCGGGCTAACCACGGCACAGATTTACAACATCATCAGCAAGCAGCGTTCCCTGCGAAAAGATCGAGACCAGCATAAGCGGTCCTTTGATTAGGTGAGTATACCGACCATGGCCAACGCATTGAACCATTCAGTTGCCCCCGGCGGCCAGGTGGGGGCACCTGGGAGCCAGTGAAAATACGTTAAAACCCTTTAAACCCACCCCCTGTTTTTTCTGTGTTTTTATACCTGCATGGAAAAAACACTCACCCTATACCTCACCCGATTGCGCCAATCCGACCAGGGCACCGAAGGCATCCTGACGGCCCCCGAGCTTGGCTTTGCCTGCTTCACCCTGGAGCTGCCCTGGCGGGAGAATCGACCCAACGTGTCGTGCATCCCGCCCGGGACCTACCCCATGGCATGGCGGGTCACGCCCAGGCGTGCCACCTACCACATACGCCAGGTTCCCCACCGCACGTATATCCTCGTTCACTCCGGCAATTATGCCGGGGACATCCGCAAGGGGTTCAAAACCCATGTGGAGGGATGCGTGCTGCTGGGAAGGCGCATGGGCTGGCTCAACGGCCAGCGGGCCGTCCTGGTGTCACGGGCCACAGTGAGGCAATTCAACAACCTGATGGCGGGCCGGGACGCCCGGATCACCATCATCGACCTCTGGGAAAACAACCATGCTTGAAGGAACCCTTTTGACGACCCTTTTCGGCGGACTGACCGGGCTTATCGGCACCGTCTGGTCCTCGTACAACCAACGCAAAATCAAGGCCCTGGAGATGGACGACCGGGACAGACAGCGGGCACACGACGTGGCCATGGTCGAGGCAGAGAGCGAAGCCATGATGGCCGAGGCCGAAGCCAACATCAGGGTCACCCGCACCCGGGTGGCAGGAGAGATTGAGATGGCCGAAGTGGCAGCCTTTACCGAGAGCCAGAAAGCAGGCCAGGTGCGCATCTTTGACAGCGGCTACATGGACCGGCTCCTGGACATGACAGGCTGGGCAAAATGCCTCACCGTGCCCTTCGGGGTGCTCCTGGCCCTGTTCTTCGGACTGGCCGATGCCTTTAAATCCATGGCCCGGCCCGGGATTACCGCCTACCTCCTGGGCGTCTCCACCTGGATCACGGCAAAGGCATGGCAGCTCCTGGAAGCGGTAAACGGCCCCGCCCTGACCCCGGCCATGGCCGGAGGCATCCTCTCGGACACCATCAACATTGTGCTGTACCTCACGGTGACAGCGGTCACCTGGTGGTTCGGAGACCGCATGGCGTCCAAGGGCCTTGCAGGCAACCTGAAGCTGGGGAGGGCCTAAGGCAATGGATATCTGCGACAAAGCAAACGATTACGCCGACCACCTGAACCGCAACGCCATAGCCAACCAGCTTGCAAAGGTCCAGTCCCCCGCCGCCGAATCCCTCAGCGAATGCGTGGATTGCGGCGAACCCATCCCCATGAAACGGCGCCAGGCCATGCCGGGCTGCGTGCGGTGCGTCTCCTGCGAATCCCGGCATGAAAGGAAGAAAAGGTGAGCACACAACCGACGGACTATTCAGCCCTGCGGTTCTGGTTTGACGCGGGCCAGTACGGCCTCACCCTCGCCATCGGGGCATACGTGTGGCTCGGCAGCCGGTTCAACGCCAAGACCCGGGAAGTCAAAGGGGTCCACCAGGAAGTGTCGGTCATTGCCGAGCGTGTCACCAAATTGGAGACAAACATGGCCCATGCCCTCTCCCACGAAGACCTGGCGGCAGTCTACGACCGCATCAACGACGTGGCCGAAGAGGTCGCAGGGCTCTCAGGGAAAATGGACGGCGTCAAAGGGACCGTTGAAATGATCCAGGAATACCTCCTCAACGATGGATGCAAACGATGAAACGATTTTCATAAATTAAAAAAGGCCCCCGGCACCCTGCCGGGGGCCACGCTTTTACCTCATTTATAAGAAGCGGGCTTGAGAATTCCTTCGGCGCTCGCTTCCAGACTTGGCAACCCAAAAACGCCCCCCTGCTCTCCGCGCATTTCACCACATCGCCCCAAAGTTCCGGCACCCCGATCATGGTGCACAGAGTGCACCCGACCAATACTCACGGGCGCATCCCGTCAGCACATGTGACGCACCAGAGGAACGAAGGTGCGGAGCATGTGCGCACCTGGGGTCAAGGGGCATAGCCCCTTGCCGCCGGAGGCATGCATTAAGAGTAAAACGCTTGAAACCCATGCCCCCGTCCACCCGTGGGATAGTACAGGCGTCAACAACGAAGGAGCACGACATGAAACGAATCAACATTTCCGAGAAGGAGGCATAGCCATGGCCTGGTGCACACAGGAAGACCTGACCCTGTACGTTTTGCAAGCTTACCTGTCGGTGGCGGAGGAAAAAAGCCCCGGGGTCACGAATCGTGCCGTGGATGCAGTGAATGGGGAGATCGACGAGGCCCTTCTTGCAGGCGGGTATGCGGCCTCCGGCGCCTCGGCCACCCTCTGTCGCATTGCGGCGGCCCTTTCGGCCTGGCGAACCGTGGCGGCGGTGACAACCCTGGTGACGTCCGAGGCCGACACCGACAACGAGTGGCTGCCCCTTCTCCACGAGCGCAACCGGGCGGAGTCCGATCTTGCTGCCATCCGCGAAGGCAGGCTTGATCCCTTCCCCAAGGCGCAAAGCAGCTAAGGAGGATATTCAGGTGATGGAAGCACTCAACACCTTTGACAAAACAAGGCACAGCATGGGGGTGGCATGAGACAGCAGGCGGAAACATGGATCAGGGAAGCGGCGGTTCAGTGCGGGCTCAGCGCAGACAGCGTAATGGCCAAGCCGAACAAGCCGTCCCCCATCGATCCCAAAAAGCGCATTGAGCTTGAGTACCTGGCAGAAACCTTCATGTACGCCCCCCGGCCCCTTGCCAAGTGGACGCTGCCGGAAGGGACCCATCAGCGTGTCCGCAACCGGGTCTACACGGGCCGGCTCCCCGTGCGAGTCGGGGTGATCTCAGACGATGAGTCATGGCTGGACGCATTTGTCAACGCGTTCATCGTCACCCTGCCCCCCAAACGTACGGACGCAAACAACAACCTTGTACAGATTCGCGTGGAAAAGGCCACGCGGGAAGGCTTTACCGGCAACAGGACGGAGGTGTTCGTGAGGCGGAGCAACAGCCTTCACCTCACCTTTGAGTGGATGCTCTGTAAAGAGACCGACCTGCCCTTGATCCGCAAGGTGCAGTTCACCCCCAAAACCAAGGAGGCTTAAATGGCCAAAAAACAACAGACAAAGGCAAAGGAAGAGGAGCTTGATCTGGCGGCGCTGGCAGACAAAAGCGCCCTGCCGTCCTGGGAGCTTGCAGGGCTGATGCAGGCCGCAGGCTGGGCTCCCGGCAAACAGATTACCGAAACCGCGTTTAACGACGCATTGAAACGATTCCGCAACCGCCCCCTGGGCGGTGGCCGAATCGTGTAAGGAGCGATTATGGGCGACGTATTGGAATTTTTGGTGGACGGGGCCAGCGGCCTTGCTCCCGGCGGGGTATCGGGCACGGCCATTGTGACCGGTGTCTGCTCCAAGGGCACCGTGGGCAAGGCCTACCTGCTCGGCAAGCACTCGGACCTCGAAGGTCTCCTGGGTGTCGGCCCCCTGGTGGACACCCTCAAGGACGTGTTTGCAACAGGGGGTCAGGAGCCTGTGGTCATCGCCGTGCCTGTTGAAGGCCTCTCCGGCGGGTACATCGGCAGTGTGCGCCACACGGGCACAGGACCTTCCGCAACGGCAACGGGCTCTCCCGCAGGCAACCTGGACGCGGTGCTGAAGATCAAGACCACTGGTGCCCTGGGCACGGCCACAAGCGAACTCTCCCTGGACGGAGGCAAGACCTTCGCCTCGGCGGAAGCCACCCCGGCCAACGGCCAGGTCACCCTGGGGGACTCCGGGGCCACCCTGGTCCTTGCGGATGAAGAACAAAAAGAGGGCGACACTTACAGCGTCACCGTGCGCACCCCCATCGGCCCTGTGGAGAAAGTCGGCACTGGCCCGGACATCGATGTGGCCGGCACGGTAAAGGCAGCCGGTGAGCTGGTCCTGAAGATCGTCAAGGCCGGTGGCCGGAACCAGGGCACCTACCAGCTCTCCCTGGACGGCGGTGACTCCTGGGATGTTGAACGCACCCTCCCCGCCGACGGCCTGATTGCCGCCGGTTCCACGGGAGTTACCATCACGGTTCCCGCCTCGAACATGACCGTCGGAACGGTGTACACCTGCCGCCTGGCTCCCCCTGTGCCCAGCATCAGCGGGGTGATGGCGGCCCTTGAGAAACCCCTGGAACGTTATGACGTGGAGTTCGTCCTCATCGTGGGGCCCTCGGACAGCAGCGATTGGGCGGCAGCCGGTGCCAAGGCCGATGCCTTGTGGAACCTCCACCGCCCCACCTACTTCAAGATGGCCTACCGCCTGCCCCAGGACGGAGAAACCGTGGATGACTGGACCGCGGCCTGCAAGGCCGAGCTGGACAGCTACGCCCACCGGTTTGTCCAGGTGTGCGCGGCCTACGGCGAGGTGTCGGACCCCTCGGGCAAACGCCTGATGCGTAACTGGGCAGGGCTCCAGGCAGGTCGTGTGCTCTCCATTCCGGTATGCCGGGCCACGGGCCGCGTCAAAGACGGCGGCATCTCCCAGGGAACCCTGGACGAGGACTTCAACGAAGCCCACCAGAAGATCCTGGAAAAGGCAGGCGCCCTGACGGCCAAGCGTTATGCGGGCCTCTCCTCCGCCTACTGGGGGGACTCCAGGACCCTGGCCGATCCCACCAGCGACTTCCAGTACGAAGAGGTGGTGCGAACTGTTTTCAAAGCGATTCGGCTCTCCCGCATGGCAGCCCTCAAGAGCATGTACGACGAAGCCGGGGACCCCACCCTGGCTGACAACGGAGGCAGCGGCCTCAACTATCTGAAAGCCTGCATCGAAGGGGCCCACGGCACCATGATCGCAGCAAGACCCCAGGAGCTGGCCGCCTCCAAGGTGGAGATCCCCGCCGGCCAGGACATCGTTAACAACGGGGTTGCCGTTGAGTTTACCCTCATCGGCCTGCCCATTATCCGAGAGATCCGACTCTTTGCCCAGTACGTGTACGCGGGCAGCCGTCAGGATCCGAGACTGGAGGTGGCCTAATGCCCATCAACGGAAACACCTATGACTGGGAATCGGTAACCATTGATCTTAACGGCACGACGGCAATCGATATCGAAGAGATCAGCTACAACGACAGCCGGGAAATCGATCTCGTCTACGGCAAAGGCAGCATTTCCACGAAATACGGACGCAAGAACTACAGCGCCTCGGGATCCATGAGCCTTCTCAGGGAGGAGTTTCAACGCCTTCGCAAGAAGCTTGGCGGCAGCGTCTACAAGGGTGACCCCTTTCCCATCAGCGTGAGCTACGGCGACGAGGGCATGGACACCGTCACCGACACCCTGCCCAAGGTGAAAATCACCAAACAGGACACCAGCGCCAAGCAGGACGAGTCGGCCACCGGCAAGGTGAAACTCGACTTCAAGATCCTCGCCCCCATCAAGTGGGGCGGAGATGCAGCCCTTTAACCCCAACCGCCCCATGCCCTTGCATGGGGTGAACCGGTAACGAGTCAGTCCATGTCTGCCTCCGGCAGCCCTGCCGGAGGCAGGCTGAGGCTTTACATCATCCAAGGAGAACAACGCATGACCACAGAAACCCCCAATACAACCGCACCCGAAGCATCCACCTCCTACGAAGGCTACACCCTTATGGAACACACCTTCAACGACCGGTTTGCCGGAAAAGAGGTGACCATCAGGCACCACTTCAAACGCCCCAACCGGCCCCAGATCTCCCGCGCCCAGAAAGGGGCCGGCAAAGACGCCATGAAAGCCTTCGGCAACTTCGTCTCCGAAATTGTGCACCCCGACGAAAAAGAGGCCCTGGCCGCCAACATCAAGACCTACCCCGGCCTGGCCGCCACCTTCGGCAACGCCATCATGGGGGCCGTGGGCGTGGGTGACCTGGGAAACTGATCCGGCGCGCCCGGGAAACCCTGGACCCCATGGACCAGTGGGAGGCCATGATCTCCCACTGGCTCGGCCAGGAGGCGGCGGAGGACCTGGAGACCTTCGCCTCCCAGGTGGCCCGGGCAGAATGGTTGGAGAAGAGACACCTTGAATCGTTGCAGCGCCTAATAGGAGGAGTCAGTTAGTGGAAGCGCTTAGCATTTTACAAGACATGGGAATGGCTGAATCCACCGTCAATTCCTTAAATGAAATAAAAAGTGCCTTCGATGAGGCGAAAAAGGCGGGCACGGAATTCGGAAACGGCTTCAAGGGTATCGCAAAAAAAATGATGCCCTTCGCCCTTGCAGCGAAGATGTTCCTTGCCGTCCTGTCTCCCACCATTTCGGTGGCAGCCGATTTCGAGGCCCAGATGTCGAGCCTGGGGGCCGTCTCAAGGGCCAGCGCCAGCGAAATGGCCCTGATGAAACAAAGCGCCCTGGATTTGGGGGCCAAAACGGGGTTTGCCGCCGGGGAAATCGTGACGGCCCAGGAGGAGCTCAGCAAAAGCGGGTTCGAACCCGACCAGATCGTCGGCTCCCTGCCGGATATCCTGAACCTGGCTACGGCGGCCCAGTGCGGCCTGAGCGCAGCGGTCTCGATGAGTTCCGCAGCCATGGATCGCTTCAACATAAAAGCCGAGGACTCGGGCAAGGTGGCCGATACCCTCGCATCGTTATCGGCCTCGGGCATGGACCTCGCAAAGCTCGGCACGGCTCTGGACAATGCCGGGGCAGCGGTGGGCAAAACCGGGGTCAGCTTTGCCGAGTTTGCGGCCATCACCAACACCATGACCGGAGCCGGTATCAAGGCGGAAAGTGTGGGCAAAACAACCTCCACCATGTTCCAAAAGCTGACCGCGCCGACAGATGCCGCAGCAAAAGCCCTCAAAAAAATAGATTTTAGTCCCACAGCATCCGGCGGAGATCTTTTGGATATGCTGGGGGGCCTTGAGAAAGCACTTGCCGGCATGGAAGCGGCTGAAAAGGCCGCCACGCTGACAACCATCTTCGGTGAGGAAGCCCTTAAGCCTGTCAACACCCTGTTAAATGAGGGGATCGGCAGCCTCAAGGAATTTGGCAAAGCGGCGGACAACGACACAGGCCGTGCAGCGGAAATGGCCACGGCAAAACTTAACAACCTCAACGGGTCCCTCAAAATCCTGGGGGTAGCAACCACCAACTTTTCCATCGTGGTGGGCAGTGCCTTCACCCCGATTTTAAAAGTTTTAACGGACGCACTTATCACGGTGGTGGGCTGGTTAACGACCCTGGCATCCCACCCCATCGGACAAGCGGTCCTGCTGATGGCCGGCGGATTTTCCGCCGTCGCCATCGTCCTGGCGTACTTACCCGGGGTGCTGACCTTGGTTACGGCAGCGTTCGGCTTTTTCAACGCAACGCTTCTAACCAACCCCATCGGCCTGGTTGCCATGGGCATTATCGCGCTGGGGGCTGTGATCATTGCCTTCTGGGACAAGATTGCCGAATTTTTCAAGCCTTTGACACTGATTGTCCAGGGCGTCATCTCCGTTTTTAAAAGCTTATCAGGCACCATCGGCACCATTGAAGGCCAACTGGCAAAGGACGTGCAGGCGGCCGGATTGGTCGGCGTGATTACCACGATCTGTCGCGTGATCTATCGCATCAAGGTGGCCTGGGACACAGCCTGGGACGCCATGGTCACCACCATGGCAGGAATCGGGAGTATATTTACCCCCATCATCGATACCGTGACGGGTGCCTTCCGCCCCCTGTGGAAAATCATCAGCTACGTGACGAGCGCCCTTTTCGGTGCGGCAGAGTCCACAAGCGTTTCAAACTGGCAGACCTTCGGTGCCATCGTGGGCGTTGTGGTTGGCTCGGCCTTTCAGGTATTGGCCTGGGCCGTTCGTCTTGTTCTTAGCCCCTTTACGCTTTGCATCAAGATGGTGGGCCATTTGTTCTCGGCATTTGTCTGGCTTGGGGAAGGCATTGGCAACGCTGCCGGTTGGATCGTGGAGCATGCAGCTTCCATCGGCAACGGCATCAAGTGGGCATTTCTCAACCTGACGCCTTTGGGATGGATCATCCAAGGCTTTAACGGCGTCAAGAATTTCCTGTCCAACATCAACCTGGCCGAAATCGGCGTGAAGATTATGCATTCCCTGGCATCGGGCATCAAACGTGCCGTCATGATGCCCTTTACCATCATCAAGGGAGGATTCAGCAAAATTCGCAACTGGTTCTCCTCTTCGGACGACAAAGAGGGGTCGCTGGCGAAGCTCACTGTTCCCGGCTCACAAATGGTGAATACCCTGTCCACAGGAGTCCGGGGCGCAACGTCGGTACTGGGGAAAGGGGCCGCTGGGGCGGCAGTCGGAGTTGGCCTTACCCTCGGCACAGCCATGGCCGATCCCGGGCAATACACGTCCGGCATCAGCTCCCTTCCGGCCGTTGCCACCCCATACGAACAGGCGGCTGAAGGTGCCAGCGGCCCGCAGCATGCCGCTGAAAGCGGTGAGGTGCGAAGCCAGGGTTCCAAGGTTGTTATTGAACATTTACATGTGCAGCTACCCGATGTGTCGGACGCGGACTCTTTTGTCCAGGCCCTGCAGACACTGGTGAGCTCTTACGGAGGACAGGACTGATGGATGGATACTTGAAATTTTCAGATGGTGAGGTGTCGTTGGGTGGAGTGACTGTCCCCGGAATTTTGTCGAGTCTCTCCATAGGGGGCGAGGTGATCTTCGATGAACCCAAAGAGGAGAGCAAACCCGGCACCACCAAACTCCCCATGGGATGGGAAGACTCGGATTTTTCCCTGTCCCTGGTCCTGGTGAGCGACGAAAACGGCACCTGCTACGACAAACTGAAAAAACTCGTAGCGGTCTTCAAAGGGACCAACAAAAAGAAAAACCCGAAGGTATTTACCATCGCCAACCACCACATCTCGGCATGGGGTATCGACCATGCCGTATTCAAACGCTTGCAATCCAGCGAGGACAACAAAACAGATACGATCAAGGCCACCTTGTCGTTTACCGAGCACAACCCGCCCGTCCAAAACCAGGCCCAACCTCCGAAAGCCGGAGGGGCCTCCGGAAAGGCAGAAAACAAGACGCCCGGCACCACGGCCAAAGAGCCGGAACTGTCCCTTAAAATCAATGTTGGGAGGTAGCCATGGGAGTCATTGCAGGCATCCAATTGGACATCTTCCTTGGGGAAAAGCGGGTCACCCGCTGCCCGGAGTGCGTGGTGACCGCATCGCGGCGGTCCGTGCTGACCCAGGCCAGCATTGCCGTGCCCGACCCCATGGGCGAGGTGCATCAGGCCCTGGACAAGGGGCAAGCCCTTTCCGCTCGGTTCGGGTATCGAGACCGGGACCCGGGCGTGTTCACCGGCACCGTCACCCGATGGGCGCCCTCCTTAACGGCCAAGGAGCATGTGGTGATCCATGCCGACGGCCCGGAGCGCGCCCTGCTGACAACACATCTCACGGAATCGTGGTTTGAGGAACCGGCGGATGTCCTTGCCAGGCGCATGCTTGCCGCCTCCGGGCTTCCGGTGGGGCATGTGGACCTGCCCGACACCCTCATTCCGCGCATGAGCGTCAGCGGCAGCCCTGTCCGGGGAGCGATCATGGGGGTGATGCACAGCTTGGAGAGCGGCTTTTCGCAGGACTTGAGCGGGTCTTACCTGCGGCTTGAAAACGGAGCCCTGGTCCTGTCCGGCGCCCCCAGGGAGGGGGCGGTCCCGGTCATTGCCACGGCCGGGGGCATCATTCGCCACAAGGTCCGCACCGAAGGGCCCAGTGAGGTGGAAACCTTCCTCACGCCCTGGATGCAGCCCGGCATGCAGTTTCAATTAAACGACACCCGAAAAGGGGCCCGGGGGCTGTTCATGGCCGATGCCGTGACACACGTCCTGCGTCCCCGCTCTGTGCGCACCTTTCTTTCCTACGGAGGATCGTATGACCGTTTCCAATGTTGATGATTTCTTTCGGCTTTTTCAAAAGGCGGTGGAGCTGGTGCGGCCCAACCTTCGCAAGTTCTATCGGGTGGTGCGCAAGGCCGAGGTGGTCCGAAGCTATCCCAGCGACGGGCAGTACTGGGCCGATGTGCAACCGCTGTTAAACGATGAAACCCCGGACCCCGACGAACCGGTGATCCCCAAGGTGGAGATCCCGGTGCTCTGGGCCGGGCCGGAACGCGGCGTGGTCTGCCCCCCTGCCCCGGGCACCCGCTGCGATCTTTCTTACTACGACGGGGACCCCAATTTTCCCCGCATCGGCAATTTCAGGTGGCAGGGCAACAAGGCCCCCCAATGCGCCCTGGGGGCCTTCATCATCCAGCTGGAACCCGGGGTATCCATCGAAATCGAGGCGGACAAACGCATTGTGACCCTCACCTCAGCCAGCGCGGAGACAGAGGCCGGGGACAAATGGACGGTCAAGGCAGGCAGCGAGGCCACCGTGGATGCCCCGCTCATCAAGCTCAATCAGGGCACGGGCGTGGTGACAGGAGCCTGTATCTGCCATTTCACAGGCCTTCCCCACGGGGATGTGTCCTCAACGGTTTTTGCCGGGAAATAAGGAGAACAACAAAATGAGCCTGAGCAACAGCGCACTCAAAGGGTTGATCGTCGGTGAGATGACCGCCCAGGGAATCGAGGTGGCAGGTGACCATGCCTGGGCCGAAAAACTGGCGGTGGCCGTGGCAAACGCCGTGGTGGCTCACATCACGTCAAGTGCCCAGGTCACGGTAAGCGGCGGGTCCAGTGCCGGCACATACAAGGTGGCATAATGGAACATATCTTCGGACAAGACATCAAGCTGGACGATCAGGGCCATGCCCTCATCGCCGCAAACGGTGAACTCGTTCTCACCGAAGAGGTGGACACCGGCCTCCAGGACATCCGCGAGGCCCTGAAAACCCCTGTGGGAACCCTCTTCTACGATGAGACCTACGGTGGCCGGATCTACCACTGGATCAAGGACGAAAACACGGAGACCCATCGCATGGGCTTCACCGCGGAAGTGAGGCGCATCTTAAGAAACGACCCCAGGGTGGAGGCCGGAAGCGAAACCTGCCGTATCCGCTCCTGGGACGAGAAAGGCATTGAAGCCGAAGCCGGCTGGCAATGGATCGGCCAGTCCCACATGAACAACCTGGTGATCGGAATCGATCCCGCAACCATGGAGGTAGTGATCAAAGATGGCTGTTCCCATTCCACGAGTTTCTAAAACATTGGACGAATGCCGCCAGATGGTCTTCGGCAGGGTATCTGACGTACACGACGAATACATCGCCAAGGGATGGCTTCCCCGGGAGATGAACCTCAACAAAGGCGTGGTGAGGGGCATCCTGGAAGTGATGAGCTGGAGCCTTCACCAGGTGTACCTGCTCCTTGCCGATCAGGTGCGCCTGGGGATTCCCGGAGAATCCCACGGCACGTGGCTGGATCTCCACGCCGACCAGGTGGAGGCCCCTCGCCAGGCCATGGGCAAGGCCAAGGGCATGGTGCACTTCACCAGGGAGGCAAGCAGCGGCAACGTGTCCATTGCCAAAGGGCGCATCGTCAGGACCCAGCCCGACGGCACGGGCAAGGTCCACCGGTTCGTAACCACAGAAGATGCCGTCATGCAAAACGGAGACAACGAGGTGGCCGTGCCCGTGGAGTCCGAAGATTACGGGGCCTCTGCAAACGTCACCCCCGGCCAGATCTCCGTCATCGTCACCCCCGTTCCCGGGGTGGATGCCGTCACCAACCGGTCCGGCTGGCTGCTCACCGAAGGGGTGGACACCGAGTCCGACACCAGCCTCAAAGAGCGCTACAGGCTCCAGTGGAAAGGCAACGACGGCTACTCCTCCAACGCCTACAAGCGGTGGGCAACATCTGTTCCCGGCGTTCTGGACGTGGCCGTCAACGACCAGCACCCCAGGGGCCAGGGCACGGTGGATATCGTCATCCGGGGCATGGCCGGGATGCCCACCGACGAGCTCCTTGACAAGGTGCGGGAGGCCATCGCCCCCAACGCCCATCAGAACGACGACTGGCAGGTCCTGGCACCCAGCCCCGTCCATGTGGCCATCTCCCTTGCCCTCCACCTGAAACCCGAGGCCGTGTGGGAAGAGATCCGGCCCAAGGCGGACTCGGCCGTCCGCACCCTCTTTGCCAAGCCGGACGAAAGCGCCCAGGAGGACTATATGTTCGGCGTGGGCGAAGACATGACCCAGGACCGCGTTGTGGGGGCCATCATGAACGTCTCGCCCCACATCAAAGAGGTGGAGTGGCTCGCCCCCGCCGCAAACATCACCGTGGGCCAAAACGGCCTGGCCATCCTCACCGGCCTGACCCTGACCCATGTAACGGAACCGGAGGCATAGATGGCCCTTTTCTGGAAGTACATACGCAACCAGCTCCGCTTCCGCCCCGCCCTTGCGGGCGGGCCGGTGGCCGTCATTCTCAAGGGCATGGCAAAAGCCTTTGACGATGCGTGCGCCGACATCGTGTGGGCCCGGGACCAGATGAATCCCAAAACCTGCGATGACGAGCTTGTGCCCGCCTTTGCACAATCCAGGGGCATCCGAAAGCACCCCGCCGAAACCTTTGACCAGTACCGGACCCGGGTGGTTGATGCCTGGGCCTGGCATCGCATGGCAGGCCGGCACCGCGGCGTGGAACGCATCCTGGACCACTATGGCCACGAAGGGTGCACCCTCTCTTCCATGAAGCCCATTAACAGCGCCAGGTGGGCCGAATTCGAGGTGTCGGTTCCCGCGGATACACCCATGGACAAGACAAAATACGACGCCATCCGAGACGTCATCAACGGGGCCAAGGCCGCCACGGCCAAACTCGCCCGCGTGAGCACCAGGACACAGACACCGGCCCAAATCTTTGCGGCAGCCGGCCTTCGCGTCAAAACCCATATCAGACTGTAAGGAGAAGACCATGTTGAGATGGACCCCTGCCGGGCTTCAGGCCATTCAAGCGGCTGAATCATCCGGAACCAAAATCAAAGCCACCCACATCGCCATCGGGGACGGCGGCGGCCAGACGCCCGACCACTCGGGCAGCACCATGCTGGTAAACGAGCTCTACCGCCAGCCCATTGACACCATTGACATGGTGGATGCCCCGGACGTCCCTTCGGGCAAGGTCGTGGAGTTCGGCGTCAGCATCCCCGAGACAAAGCCCGAAACCGGCAGCTGGATGATCCGCGAAGTGGCCATTCTGGCCGACGACACCGTCATCGGCATCGGCCAGCACCCCGAACTGGAAAAGGTGGGCAAGGATTCCCCCAAAGGCACCATGACCCACACCATCACCGTCCCCATGATCGTGAGCAACGAGGCGGTGATCTCCCTTGCCATTGCCCCTTCCGTGCATGCCACCATGGAAGCCCTTTCCGACCACAACGAAGACAGCCAGGCGCATCAGGACATCCGGGAAGCCAGCACAACAGCCATCTCCGAGCACAACCGGAATGATGGAGCCCATGGGGATATCCGCCAGGCTCACCAAACGGCTGTGGACGAAATCGCCGCACAGAAAGAGGCGCTGGAGACGCTTGAGGAGAAGGTGGTCAATACGGGGGTCAGGCAGGCTGTTTTGTCTTATGGCGAGGGTATTTCGGTTGAGGCGACGAAAGTCCAATGTTTTACATCTCAATCTTACAATAATAAGGGCCTGCCTGGGCAAGAAGTTGATCTTGGAATGCCTATAACTGGGGGGCACTATGGTGGGATGTATATGCTTACTCGTCCTTCCGATTTTGGCGGCCGGTACCTTGGAGATACTATCAGAGGAACAGAAGCCTACCTAACACCATATAACAATTCAGCGAACTGCAAAGCACCTGTTTGGATTGAACGTTATACTGACAGTGGCTTCATCGGAGAAGGTAGCGTTTGGGACAGCAGCCCTATTGGAAATAACGTTATAGCATTCAATACTACATGCAAAAAGAAAATGGGATTGAATGACCTTGCAGGCAAACTTCAAGACCTCCCCGACAGCGGAGGTGGGGCCGCGTTCAGATACTTTGAAATAGGTGAGGACCGCTTTGTCATCGTTCCTCAAAAGTATGATGGGAAAACGTATTCTACAGATAGCCATATCTATAAATGGAATGGTGAAGCCTTTGACATATTCAAAACCATTCCGACAAAAGGTGCTCTTTGGGCCGAACCATTTAAAATGGAAGACGAACATTACCTGCTTCTCTGCAATAGTTTTGCGAACGGCAATCACAACCAAACTTCACCATTATTGAAATGGAATGGTAATGATTTTATTGAAATTCATAGTTTCCCGACAGTGGGAGCAATTAATGCAAATTATTTTGAAATTGGTGAAGACAAATTTCTTGGCATTGCGTTTAACCGATCATCGAGCAGCAATCCTTCTGCCAATTCGAAAATCTACAAATGGGATGGGAGTGCTTTTATAGAATTTCAATCCTTCCAGACAAAAGATTGCATGCAACTTTACCATTTTTCCATGGGTGGCGTGCCCTACTTGGGGGTTGTGAACTACGACCCATCTTTGAGTTCCTTTATATACCGGTGGGACGGCACAAAATTTGTACAGCATCAGAGTTTAGCCCCCAGTGGCGATATGAATTTTGAATATTTTGAAATTGAGGATGAAAGTTTCATTTTCAAGGTAAACCACTATTACTCTGAGTCATACGACACCAATAGCAATCTTCTCAGGTGGGATGGAGCAAAGTTTGTACCGCACCAGAATATAACAACCCATGGAGCACTCAAAACGAACCATTTAGAGATCCATGGTGAGCATTATATCGTAGTGGCATGCTTTTACGGTGGAATTTCCTATATTTTCAAGTGGAACAGACATAGACGAGAATTTGTCGAGTGGAAAACTTTTCCGACAACTTATTGCCACGATTCTCGATTTTTCAAAATGGACAACTCGTACTACATTGGTGTGGCAAACCACTGTCTCTCTTTAACCGATTATTTCAGCACAACTGCTATCCATAAGTTTGAAGAAATTGAATTCAACTTTAACCCTGCAAATGGGTTTTCAATGACAAAGTTCCGTGGGATCGATAGGGATAATGTCATTTCACACCCCACGGACGAGGAATTGCTTGTAAGTGTGATTAAACGTCTTGATGCTGAGGGGTCTTGGGCGTTTCAAACATTCGATTTCAATGGGACGGATTACCTTCGATTTGATGGCAGAGAAAAAATCACAACAGGTTCAGGGGCAATAGCAAAAAACTTCACCGATAAAGACTTTGAACTCGGTGGGGGCTCATCATGGGCAAACGCTCTTAGCGGCCAATACATGATGTACTCATTTTATGGAGAACGTCTTGATGACCTTCATCCTGGAATGAGAGGGAAAAGAGGTGTGACAGCCTTTGTCAAGGCCGTTAACGGCAAAACTATCAAGATAGGCTTCCCCGCCGAAACGGTTATTGTCCGATCTATGGACAACGGTGGCGACTGGTATGTCATGTGCAAGGATCGTGGGTGGGAGAAATTCACCATGCTCAACAGCACCGCCCCTGAAGGGACAATGACATACCCCATATCAGTTGCAGGAGACACCATCACCCTGCCTGCGTCTTGGACCGATGACACTTATTTCGTCATGGCGTTTGGACAGATGGGAAACTTTGCAACCGGAAAATCTATCCAAATCAAAGCCACTCCTGAAGCACCTTTTGTGGCAACCCTCGCAAAGGGTTTCGGCCCCGAAGGAAATCGAGACAAGATTATCCACAAAGACACGTTATCCATCTACCCTCAAAATGAACCGGATGGCAGGTATGACCTGGTTTTGCTCGATAATGGGACTGTCGATTTGATCCCTGAAAAAAGTTATGTCACGGATATCGTTCATTGGAAAAATACAAAACTGGTGTTGGGGACCTGCCGAATCACGAGTGGACTGATCGTGGATATTGATCTGGTTTCTGAAGGTGATGAGTATGATACGCCTTGGTTCCCTGTATCTCTCAATACGACCTATATTCTACCAAATAGATTTATAAACAAAGCTTACGTGTCTGTTCTGTGGCGGGACACCATTGAAGGTGATGTCAAGGAAGCGGGTTTTATAAACCTGTGGACTGGAAGCAAAAATGTCGAAAGAGGAGCAAAGGTTTACGTGAAGAAAAATGCTATCAAGGTTGTATCCGGGGCCAGTGGTGTAACTGCGACAGGATCGAGTGATGGTTTCTACAAACTCCGAGTCAAGCGAGGCTACTGATATGGAAACACTCAAAATTCAAAATACATGGTTCAATAAGGCCACCGGTTCAAAAGTCGTCAATTTCATCAAAGGCGCGAAGATGCCCGACAACTGTCAGGAAACACCTCCTGATCCCCCCAAACTTTCCGATCCCAACGACATCCCTCTCTGGGATGTGGACAACATGGTGGAGGAGTCTCCGACCCTGGCAAAATATTTTTTAAAATCCCAAGGGATTGAATAAGGAGGCAGATGACGATAGCCCTTATTAGAAAACCTCAGCCAATAAGGCGGGCTGACAAATAAGGTCAATCAGAGCCGCGTAGCCCTTTCTTACATCAATAGCGGCAGACACCACCTTGCAAAGATTCAACCCTCCATTGCCCGAGCATCGCACGCAAACCAACCCCTTTGTGCGGTGACTCGGGCTCCTCTTTTTTCCAAGCAATTATCCAATCAAAGAGACAGATTTTTTATGCGGCGTTAAAGGCATAACAGAACCATGAACCACGCACATCATGTCCGCCACGAAAAGTTCTCTAAATGTTGCGCGGTTTGAACTGAGGAAACGGGATTGAGGGTCAGACGGCGCACCAGCGCTGACCCTCAGTCCCTTCTATAATTCCAGCCCGAACCGCATTGAGATCCATACAGGCGAGGCAGTGGATCAACGTGTTTCCTGCTCGACGAGCCCACCCTTGAAGCGCTTACCCCACAGGCCCCTTTTCGATTTCCTGAGAAAAAAGCATTGCAAAATCACACAGCATCTGATTTGTTAGGGCTTCCTAAAATTTAAAGGCAAGTCAATAAATATATGATTTATCGAAAAATATCTCATTACTGTGACGCAAGCACTACAATAACCAAAGGAAGCCCATGAAACCGTCCCACATTGCAACAGCCATCTCAACCCTCATTCAGATTCGTCAACCCACGTTTTTGTGGGGGCCTCCCGGCATTGGAAAAAGCCAGGTGGTCAGACAGACGGCTGACGCCATGGGACTGGAACTCATTGATATCCGGGCCATCCTCCTGGACCCTGTGGACTTGCGGGGTATTCCCCGCATCGGGGATGACGGCACGTCCACGTGGTGCGCGCCGTCTTTTCTGCCGCGTTCGGGAACCGGCGTTCTTTTTCTGGACGAGCTCAACGCGGCCCCTCCCCTGGTTCAGGCGGCATGTTACCAGCTTGTCCTGGACCGGCGGCTCGGGGAGTACACCCTGCCGGAGGGCTGGGCCATCATCGCTGCCGGGAACCGGGAGCAGGACCGGGCGGTGACCCACCGCATGCCATCTGCTCTGGCCAACCGGTTTGTGCATATCGACTTCAGCGTGGACCATGGGGAGTGGCTCACCTGGGCTGAAGCACACGACATCGCCCCGGAGGTGACCTCCTTTATCCGGTTTCGTCCCAAGCTCCTCCACGATTTTGACCCGGAACGGGCGGACAAGGCCTTTCCATCTCCCAGGTCCTGGGAGTTTGTCTCTCGCCTCATGGGCGGAGGAATGGAAAAGAGCATGCTAAGCGAGCTGGTGGCAGGCACGGTGGGCAAAGGCGCCGCTGCCGAGTTTTGCGGGTATGTCACCATCCGGCACCAGCTCCCGGACCCTGAGAGCATTTTATCCGCCCCCAACCTTGTGGATATCCCCACAGACCCTGCGGTCCTGTTTGCCCTGTGCGAAATGCTTGCTCTGTCGGCAGATTCCGGCACCATGGATGCCTTGCTGACCTTTGCCTCCCGGTTGCCCGATGAATTCAGCGTTCTGCTCATCCGAGAGGCGGCCCGCGCAAACAATCGAATCGTTGAAACCGATGGCTTTGCCCGGTGGGCGGAAGACCATGCAGAGGTTCTTATGTAAGGCCTGTAACCCTCTGAAAGAAAGCGACCCGCCGAAGACTGCCAAGTTAACGATGCCTCCGGCGGCCCTGCCGGTGGCCTAACGTATACCCATTTTATGCGTTGGGTTTGACAAGCAGGTTTGGGGTGGTTTTATGACTATCTTCGCGGATGTTATTCACCGACAAACGAGTGAGAAAGCATCCGCAACCTGGGGCTCAGGGGATCATCCCCTGGCCGCCGGAGGATGCTTCCCCACCCCAATTTCCCCATAGAAGGCAAGCTGAATCGGCACAACTTTTTTACAACATCCCGCCCGGAACAACGACATGGCAACCATGAACCCACAGATCAAAGACACCAGCGCGTATTCCAAAATTCTGAGGGCGCGCACCTCCCTGGTCATCAACCACCCGTTTTTTGCTTCCCTGGCCCTGCGGTTGAAGGTCAGGGAAGACTATTCATGCGAAACGGCCTGGACCGACGGCAAGGTGTTTGGCTACAACCCCCTGTATGTTCGGGTCCTTTCGCCGGACAAGCTGGAGGGGCTTACCGCCCATACGGTTATGCACCCGGCCTGCGGGCACCACACCCGTCGGCAGAACCGGGACCACGACCTCTGGAACAGGGCCTGTGATTATGCCGTCAACGGCATCCTGCTGGAGTCCGGATTCACCCTTCCCGACGGTTTTTTGCTGAACGATGCCTATGAGGGAAAAAGTGCGGAGGCCGTCTACACCATTCTTGAGCGCGGCCTGGATGATTCGGAACAAAGCGAAGAGGAATCAGATCCGGAGGCAGGAGATAACTCGGCGGCCTCCGGAGATGACACATCCGAGCTTGAGGCATCGGCCCTACCCGGAGGCCAGGAGGAATCAGAGGAAGAGTCGCAGGAGGCTTCTCCCTCGGGTGATCCCGGAAAATCAGGGGAAGTCCGTGACACCCCTGCGGGAGGAGAAACAGATCCGGACCATGAAACAGACTGGAATGAGGCCCTTACCCAGGCCTTTGTCAATGCCCGGGGCATGGGCAAGCTGCCTGCCGGAGTGGAACGGTTCATCCATCGCCGGATCAACCCGAAACTCAACTGGAGAGAGCTGCTGGCACGCTTCATCGAGCAGTCCGCGCGCTCGGATTACTCCTGGGTCTCCCCCAACAGGCGGTATATTCACCAGGAGCTCTACCTGCCCTCGCTCCAGAACCAGGAGCTGAGCACCATCGTCGTTGCCGTGGATACCTCCGGCAGCATCGAACCGGCTGAGCTGGCCCAGTTCAGCGCAGAGGTATCCGACATCATGGAGCGCTACCCGGCCACCCTCCATGTGATTTACTGTGATGCAAAGGTCTCAGGGTACGACGTCTTCAACCGCTGCGACCTGCCCGTGGCCCTTCGCCCCAAAGGGGGCGGTGGCACGGATTTTCGTCCGGTCTTTGAGCTGGTCGCCAAAAACGGGCTCATGCCGTCGTGCCTGATCTACCTCACCGACCTTGAGTGCCTCTCCTACCCAACCCAGCCGCCGCCCTATCCGGTGCTGTGGGTCAAAACCGGCAACAGCGACAACCGGGCGCCCTTCGGCGACGTTATCCAGTTGTAAATGTGACTGAACCCAAAAGGAAAAACCGTGCGTATACAATGGAGCATCGATAAAAAAAGGGGCAATTTCAGGCCCACCCTGACGTACACCATCACCCTGGAGCCTTTCGAAAAAGAGCTGGCCGTCAATGCCCTGACCGTCAAGAGCCTCATCCCCCGCATCCCCCATGCACGTCGCCCTTTTTGCCTGCCCGGGGAAGATGAACGGACCGGGGCATGGGTACCGGAGCGGTATCACTACCTCTGCATCCCAAGCGCGCCCTACCTGAAGGACAATGAGATCAAAAACGTCATCCGCCTACCCTTTCGCGAGGAGGGGGAGTACCCTGAAATTGAAGACTCCTTTGAGATGTTGAGGCATGCCTATGAAGAGATCGTCAAACAGGCATACGGCCATGGCCCGATATCCCGACAGGGTGACATGGAGATGACCCCGGAGACCAAGCGAACCATCGCCGCAAAAATAGCCCGCGCAAAGCTCCTCAATCTCTATGGCACCGATCGAATGAGCGCATGATAGCGGCTTTGGAATGGCGCTGCTTCCGATTGAACAGCTCTGCCGTTTCAGCTACACCTTAAACCGCCCGACGATTCCGTTCACCCGGGCGGCCATCTCCCGAAGCTGTTCCGCATGGGAACTCAGCTGAGCGCTTGATCCGGCAATGTCCCCTGCTTCCTGATTAATCTGAGAGATATCCTCGGTCAAAGCCTTGGACACGGAGAAGCTCTGGGTTACGTTCTCGTTGATGTCTGAAATCCCCCGGGAAACAAACGAGATATTGTTGGCAATATCTTTTGTGGCCGTGGACTGCTCGTTTACGGACGAGGTGATGGTGGCCACAATGGCATTGACCCGCTCGATAATCCCGGCGATCTGATCGATCTCCCCTGCGGTTTCCGAGGTCGTGCCCTGGACGGTTTCGATCTGCCCCTTGATGCCTTCGGTGGCCTCGGCCGTCTGGGCGGCGAGTTCCTTGATCTCGTTGGCCACCACGGCAAACCCTTTTCCGGCGTCTCCGGCCCGAGCCGCTTCGATGGTGGCGTTGAGGGCAAGCAGGTTGATCTGCTCGGAGATGGCCGAGATGGTTTCGGTTACCTGGCCGATCTCTTCGGCGGCATGGCGCAACGCCACCATCTTGCCGGCGGCCTCTTTGGACTGTGACACCGCCTCATCGGAGATCCCCCTGGCCTTGGCCGTGTTGTCCACGATCTCGTGGATGGTCACGCTCATCTCTTCGGCGGCCGATGCCACCATGGTGCTGTTGGATGACGACTCCTCAATGGCTGCGACAATATTGGCCAGGTTCTCACTCATGCCCGTCGCCGCCCCGGACAGGGCCTCGGCGCGATCCGCCGTATTTTCCGCCCCTGTCGAGAGCCGACCGGAAATATCGATCAAGGTGTCCGAGGAGCCGTCGACCTTGGTGCTTGTAGCCCCGATATCCTTGATAATGGCCTGCAGTTTTTCCATGAACAGGTTGAACCACCTGGCCATCTCCCCCACTTCGTCCTTGGTGTCCACCACCAGGCGCATGGTCAGGTCCCCCTCCCCTTCGGCAATGTCCCTGAGCCCCGCCACAACCTGCTTGACAGGCTTTGAAATGGACCGGGTGATCAGGAAAATCACCAGCCCCACTAGGGCAATGGTGGCCAGGGTCAACCCGAGCAGCAAATTCCGCAAGGTATAGACTTTGGAGTGCAGCTCCTGCTCATCGATGACCGTCACAATGGACCACCCCGTGGTCGGCACCTTGGAAAAAAACGCTATTTTGCTCTCCCCGCTGTCCGAAAACTCGAAGATACCGGTGCGGTTGCCCTTCATGTACTCATCAAGCCCCCCAAGACGGCCGCCGCTTATCTCGCCAAGTTTCTCCTTCATGACAACGGAGGCGTCCGGATGCACGATGATGGTTCCGTCCTGGGCCAGGACGATGCCGTAGCTCTTGCCTGTCAAACCCAGGGCGTCGATGGTCTCGGAGACAAAGTTCAACTGGATACCGGCCCCCACCAGCCCCTGGGGCGTTCCCCGGTCATCGGCAATGGGGGCAACCATGAAAATCGTGGCCTTGCCCGTGGTTTTGGAGATCAGGGGCGGAGTAACAAAGGAGGGCCCACCTGCCATCAGGTCCTTGAAATACCCCCGGCTCGAAATGTTGCCCACAAAGCTGCTCAGGGACTGGTCGTTTTTATCCTGCTGAATGGTATGGTAAACGCCCTGGCTGTTGGCGGAGTAGATATCCGAATAGTCGTTGGGGTAGGCCTTTTTCAAATAGAGATACCGATTGCGGTTCAAGGCATCGATCTCATCAAACCCCGTGTTGATGTTTTTCGCCTGGGGTGTCTGGGCGATGGACTCGGTTTCGATGAGATGTGTCTTGATCCATACGTCCACCACCGTGGCTTTCTCCTGCACGGTTTTCAGGATATTGTCGGACAAGTCCCCCCGTATCAGGTTGCTCATATAGACATACGTCGTCCCCCCAAAGACGAAAAGGCACAACAAAACGATGGGAATAACGGCAAAGCTGATCTTTTTGTTCAGTGTTGCATTGATCATGGCAGGTCTACCTTTCATCCGGTCTCAGAGTCTCGTGTTTCCCCGGGCAACTGTTCCCTCACGAGTCAAATCAGGTCAGCAAAATAGTAACTAACCTTAAATATTTCCAAAGACTGTGCCATGCCGTATTGTTTTCTTAAGTAAAGAAAGAGTGTTTCCTATATCACCATAAAAAACAGCCCCGTCGAAGACAGAGCCCCCTTTCACACCAGCCTCACCCATCAAAAGAACAGCCATGGCATGCCCACCGCCCCGGATGCACCACGGCATCGCAATGCAGAGCGATTTCGCAGCAATAAGCATTAATGCCTACCCGTTATGGCTATGATGCAAAACAGAATCAGGATGCACGGAAGCATCAAGCCACATGCAGACCCCACCGTGTCAAAAAACATACCCTATCCCGGACATTTCATGAGAAAACGGTCATGAGAAGCCAACAAAATGTCATCATTGTTGGTTACTGGGGAAAATTTTGATATTTCATAAATGCAACATGTGATTTACCGTCTATGGCTTGTTTTTCGTCCCCTTCGGGCAAGCCGACCCCACCCATTTTCTGTGTTATCAGAGCCTTGAAGGAGAGAACGACGCCTACAGCTCTGATGCCTTGACGATGGGCGCACTCGACTCGTGAAATATCCGGGCTATGCCAAACCCATTTACTCATATATGCTCTGGCCCGGACCTTTTCGCTTTACGGGGCCATGCACATCAAAATGGCCCCCCCCCCCTCGGGGCAGACAAAAACCCTCTGTGCGGGCCCCTCCCCGGCAGCTCTTTCCTCTCTCATATGCAGGACACACAAAGGAAAAATCAGTGAAGATTCTAAAATTGACCGTCTCACTTTTGATTATTGGGATTCTATCGGGATGCATCGGTGTAAGGCATGATGAGCCTGTTTCCCGAAACGCATTGGAAAATAAAACCGACGTGACATCTTTGACAAAGACAATCGCTGACATCGAGCAGGCCCTGGGCAGCCCCGTGGGCGTCTCGATCTATGATGTCCAAGCCAAAAAATCATGGAGCCATCATGGGGATCGGCGTTTTCCCCTCATGAGCACATTCAAGACCCTGGCCTGCGCCAAAACACTTCGTGATATCGAAGCCGGGGCGCTCTCCTTCGACGATTCAGTCGTCATAGAAAAAACAGCCCTTGTTACCTGGTCGCCCGTCACCAGCCGATACGTCGGGCAGGCCTTTTCACTGAAACAGGCCTGTGAAGCCATGATGACCATGAGCGACAACACGGCAGCCAATATTGTCCTGACCCACACCGGAGGCCCCGAAGCGTTGACCTCCTTTGCGCGGTCCATAGGCGATACCGTCACGCGCCTGGACCGCATGGAGCCAGACCTGAATGAGGCCCGCAAAGGGGACCTCAGGGATACCACCACCCCCGACGCCATGACGGGTAACCTCAGAGCCCTACTCCTTGGAAACGAGCTGTCAGACGAATCCAAGGCCCTGCTGACAAAATGGATGAGGGAAAACAAGGTCTCAGGAAGCCTGCTTCGCTCGGTCCTGCCGAAGGGCTGGGACATTGCCGACCGGTCCGGGTCAGGCCGCCATGGGTCCAGAGGTATTGCCGCCGTTGTCTGGCCCGCACCGCAGGCCCCACTTGTGGTCTGTATCTACCTAACCCAGACCACGGTATCCTTTGAGGAGCGAAACAAAGCCATCGCGTCCATCGGCCGGGCCATTTTCGCCCTGTACCAATAGATCAAATCCCCTTGAGGAATCATCCGGTGAAGAACTATTTTGAAAGCCCCTTTGTGGGGAAACAACTGAAAGACCAGGTAACAAACCCCAATATCATTGTCGGAGACCACAGCTACTACTCCGGCTACTATCACCACCACAGCTTTGATGAGTGTGCCCGGTACCTGACCCCGGACCGGGACGACGTCGACAAGCTGATCATCGGCCGCTACTGCTCCATCGGATCAGGGGCTGTGTTCATGATGGCCGGAAACCAGGGGCATCGAAACGACTGGGTAAGCACGTTTCCGTTTTTTTATCAGGACAACCCGGCCTTCTCCGGGGCAGTCGACGGCTTCGAAAGGGCCGGAGATACAGTGATCGGCAATGATGTGTGGATTGGCACCGAAGCCATGATCATGGCGGGTGTGAAGGTGGGGGACGGCGCCATCATCGCAAGCCGGGCCGTTGTCACCAAAGATGTCGAGCCTTACTCGGTTGTGGGGTCAAATCCGGCGAGGCATATCCGATATCGGTTCACGACAGACCAAATCGACATGTTGCTGGAGATGAGATGGTGGGACTGGAGCGACGCCCAGGTCAACGCCGCCATGGGCTTGCTGTGCTCCTCGGATATAGCAGGCCTGCACGCCCACTGGAAAACCTCCATAGGCAAATAACCGGGCCGCCGTCGGGCAAGAGCCGCCCATGCGGCCCAACAGCCTTGCCTTCAACGAATCGCCCGTGATACTATGAGCAATATTATTCGTTTACATTCAACACGATACAACCTTCTCCGTAAAAAATCAGCATTTCGTCCACCAGGGCCCGCCCCGGTTTTCCGGCAGCCACGGGTTACCAGCCTCACCCATGCCCGTGGAGCCACCACCCCAACGAAACGCTGGCAACACCTTTCACTTGCCTGATCCGCAACGACCCGCCAATGCCGAACAGAAGAGGGATTATGCAACGACTTTGCTTCGTCCTCACCATCTTCCTGCTTGCGGGCTGCACCGAGCCTCCCCCTCTAAGCCGCCTGGACGCAGATACCCAGGCTGCCTTAGATGAGGTGCTTCAGGAAGCGGTGAAAAGCAACGGCGTTCCCGGTGTGGTTGCCATGGTGGTCGATGCGGAGCACATCCTTTACACCGGCACCGCAGGAGTCATGGATGCCCATGGTAAAAAAAAGATGCGGGACGATGCCATTTTCCGCATCTTTTCCATGACAAAACCCGTCACATCCCTGGGGATCATGATTCTCGCCGAGGAGGGGCGCCTGTCCCTTGACGACCCGGCATCTGACTACCTGCCGGAAATATCGGAATTAGAAGTTCTCACGGGAATCGATGATAAAAATAAAACAATCATGACCCGTCCCGCCTCACGCGACATAACCATCCGGGACCTTTTATGCCATACGTCAGGAATCGGGTACATCTTCTGCAGCCCCGAGCTGCTCCACATCTCTCAACTCACATCGGCCCCTGCACACGAGTACCCTGCGCTCCACGACCCGGGAGCCCGATGGACTTACGGCATGGGGCCCATCTACCTGGGCTGGATCATCGAAAGGGTTTCCGGGCAATCCCTTTCCGCGTTCATCGATACCCGCATCACCGGCCCCCTGGACATGGACGACACCGCCTTTAAGCTGCTCTCAAGAAAACACGACAGACTGGTGGCAACCTACCTGCGAACCGCCGAGGGACTGGAAGGGCAAGCCCGACCCAAAGACTACAAACCCATCAAGCAAGGGGACAGCGGCCTTCTCTCCACCGCCCGGGACTACGGGCGATTCATCCAGATGATCCTCGGGCAGGGGAAACTGGGTAAGACCCGAATCGTAACGCCCGCCTCCGTTGCTGAGATGTCTCGCAACCAGCTGAACGGTTTCACCATTGAGGAGCAACCCGCAGCCCTTCCGGGCATGACGCGTCCGTTTCCAGCAAGGGCGGGACGGGACGGATTCGGCCTGGGATTTCAGGTACTGAAAGGCAAAAGCAACGACGGGCGTTCTCCAGGCTCTTTGAGCTGGTCCGGAATCCAGAACACACACTTCTGGATCGATCCGTCACACCAGATAGGAGTCGTTCTGCTATGCCAGCTGCTCCCCCACTACGATGAAAACGTCATGGCCCTGGTGACAGATTTTGAACGGGTGCTCTACAAAAATCTTCCTCGATAGAAAAGGATTCCTCACCCAGGCGTCAGCCAACAAACAGCATGGGAGATCCAAATGAACCCTGGTCAATTTGAAACCCTTCCAATCCATTGGTTCTATGTCGGCACCGCGATACTCATGATCCTGTGTTACGAACTCGGCTGCCAGATAGGTATGCGCCTGCAAAGCCGCCAGGAGGAGGACACCCAGACCTCCCTGGGGACCCTGGTGGGAGGCTTGCTCGGGATGCTTGCTTTTGTTCTGGCCTTCACGTTTTCCATGGCCCTGTCCCAGCACGACCACCGAAAACAAAACGTTCTGGAAGAAGCCAACGCCATCGGCACAGCCTACCTGCGAACCGACCTCATTGATACGCGACATGGCATGGAAGTAAAACGGCTCCTGAAAAACTATGTCGAGATTCGTTTAAAGGCAGCCTTAAGCGGCAAAGACATCGACATTGCGGTGAAAAAATCCGTGGTAATCCATGACCTCTTGTGGGAACAGGTAGCAGAGGCAGCCCTGGAAGCCCCCACCACAAATACCTCACTGATGGTTCAGGCCACCAACGAGGTCATCGACATGCACGAAAAACGGATAACGGTTGCCCTTCACAATCGTATTCCACGAAGTGTCTGGGTTGCCCTTGCCGCCATCACGGCCCTGACCATGCTGACCCTGGGGACCCAGATCGGACTGACCGGCAAGCGGCGCATTATCACGGTGGTTCCCCTGCCCCTTGCCTTTGCCGTGCTGATCACACTCGTTGTGGACCTCAACCGGCCCCAGTCCGGCCTCATCACCGTCGGCCAGCAGTCGATGATCAACCTGCAACAAACCATGGGAAAAAATACGGAATAGCCCATGCTCTGTACCATGCCCCCCATTACGTAAATAGCCTGCCACCGCCCCGCGGGACCTCCGGGCTCCCTCAACGAATCATCCCCTTCGTTTATCTGAAACGATCCAGTGCCTCAGGCAAGGCTGCAGGAGGCACTTCGATCAAATCCACGAACCGGCAAACGACGATAGCCCACTCTGTCTGTTCAATTATGTGGTACAGCCCGCCCACATCATGCGATTTTATGTCAGGCGAAGCTGGAACGGTTCAGGCAACGTGCCCGCCAGACAGGACCGAATCACGCGTCCTCCTCCCCTTGTGAGTCCGCACCCCCAAAGGCATCATACCAGTCGACCTTCCTCGTGATGAGCATCACTGCAACAAGAACCAGAAAGAGCCCCGCCGACCCCAGGACCAGGGCAAAACGCTCCAGCTGCAGGATGACGTAAAAGACCCCGAACAGGGCAAAAAGCAGTGCGAAGAGCCCGGCAGAGTCTTTTCTGCCCGAAAGAAAACCGGCAGAGTAAACGCTGATGGATGAGATGCTCGCGGCCCCGGCAACAAGGTAGGCCCAGGAAAAGCCCAGGTGCTCGGAAAGGGAGAGCAGGAGCAGGTAAAACAGGGAGAGGGAAATCCCCACCAAAACGTACTGCATGGGATGAATCCGGCGATTTTTCACCACCTCGAAAATAAAAAACGTCAAAAAGGTGATGGTGATGATCACCAGGGCGTACTTCACCGAGCGCTCGGACTTTGTATAGAAATCCACGGGCTGGACCAGTTGCACCCCGAAGGAAAGGGGGTCCAGAGCCGATGAGGAGATGAATGTATGCTCCTTGCCCGACGTCCAGGCACGGGCAAGGGTCCCGTCGTAACTGGTCACATCCCAGTGGGCGGTGAATCCTTCCGGGCCGATCTCCCTGGATGTGGGAAAATATCGGCCCTGAAAGCCGGGATGCTCCCAGGTGGAACGAAGATCCACGGTATTGGTGTTGCCCACGGGGGTCACATTCAACCTCCCGGCCCCCTGGAGGGGCAGGTAAATTTCAAAGGAGAAGGGGTGAACGCTGTCATCCGGGGAGCCCTGGGCATGCAGGGCCCGTCCCAGGGTACTGTTTTCAAGTAGCACCGAGGCATGAAGGCCCTGCAAGGGGGCTCCCGGGGTCTTGCCATGGCGAATTCGACACGGCTTATCCTGCCAGAGAAACCGGGCCTTGCTCTGGACACCCTGGAGCTGCGAAATGCCCGCACTCAAAAACGCCTTGTCCCAGAGAATCCTTGCCACGGCCGGTTCGCATTCAAAAAAAGCAGGAAGCGCAAAGGATCCTTTGAGCGTAATCTCCGATGTATAGACAACCACCTCATAAATTCCCCGACGCCTCGTTTCGGGAACAAGGTCCCCTTCCGCTTCAAGGACATCGGGGAGTAAGTGAACGTACCGGGTTGCATTCTCCTCGTCCACAAAGGGGATGGTCAGAACGGGACCTGTGACCGTCTGGGCCCCGCCCCAGGTTTGCGACACCTCTCGAATGGCCTCCCTGCTCCGTATTTTCCGCTCATTCACAAGCGATTTTATGGCGGTGAGCGGCACAAGCAGCATCACGATCAACGCGGCGATAATCCCGGTTTTCTTCAGAAATAATTGATTCATGGTCCATTCTCCTGGCAGTGCTTTTTTATTGATATGATCCCCGGCCAAGGCTATAAACCAAGACCTGAAGGCATGCGCCGGCCCCTTGCAGATCCCCGGTCGCCCCGGGGCCCACACACGCCTCTTTTTCGCCCGGAGACATGAACCCAGTATGAAGTGGATATGAAAAGAGTATGAATTCTCTTGTCCTGATCGTGGAAGACGAACCTGCCATTGCGGAAAACATACGATACGCCCTGGACACAGAAGGGTTCGAAACCCTGTGGGAAACCGGGGGCATGGGGGTGATAACGATTCTTGATGAATCGCCTGTGGACCTCATCGTCCTGGATATCGGCCTGCCCGATGTAAACGGCATGGAGCTGTGCAAAACCATCCGCAAAACCCGCACGGTGCCCATTATCTTCCTGACGGCACGGTCCGAGGAAGTGGACAGGATCGTGGGGCTCGAAATCGGGGCGGACGACTACATGGTCAAACCCTTCAGCCCGAGGGAGCTGGCCGCACGGGTCAAGGCCGTCCTTCGCAGGACAGGGGCAGCCACCACACCGGACGCAGACGTAAAATGCAAAACAGAACCGGGTAACGCTGCCTTCCGGGTGGACGACGCACGGCATAAAATCAGCTATTTTTCACAGCCCCTCGACCTCTCCAGATATGAATACAGGATGCTGTCCCTCTTTATTGCCCGCCCGGGCCAGATCTTTTCCAGGGACAGGCTCATGGAGAGGGTCTGGGACGAACCGGGCATGAGCATGGACAGGACCGTGGACGTGCACATCAAAAACATCCGCGCCAAACTGAAAAAAATCCGGCCGGACCTCGACCCCATCCAAACCCACCGGGGCATCGGCTACTCCCTGAAAGAGACACTATGAAACTTGCGGCCCGGATCCTCATCGCCTTTTCCCTGATCCTCTCCCTTGGGTTTTACTACCTTACCCACGACGTCCTGACGAGCATCCGGGTCCGCTACCTGGAAGGCGTGGAAGAGTCTCTGGTGGACGGAGCACGGATCATGGCTGCCATGGTCTCCCAAGACATGGAAACCGGCGCCTTTGCCCCGGACACGCTCCGGGCAACCTTCACAAAGGCCTACGCCCGGGAGTTTGCCTCCAAAATCTATCACCTGAACAAAACCAGCGTGGACATGAGGGTTTACATCACGGACAGCCGGGGACGCCTTCTCTTTGACTCCCTGGACAAAGCCCCGGCAGGCACCGACTACTCCCAGTGGCGGGACGTTTCCCTGACCCTTGAAGGAAAATACGGAGCACGCTCGACCCGGGAAGGCGAAGACCCGAACGCACCCACCGTGCTGTACGTTGCCGCCCCCATCCTCATGGGAGACCAGATCACCGGGGTCCTCACCGTGGGCAAACCCACCACCAACATCAACAGCTTCCTGCGCATTGCCAAAGCGCAAATCATCAAACGAAGCGTCATCGCCCTCACCGCAGCCCTTTTCGCAGGCTTTTTCCTTATCCTCTTCATCACGCGGCCCATAAAAAGGCTCACCCGGTATGCCCACGACGTCCGAAAAGGAAAGAAAACGGCCCTGCCCACCCTGGACCGAAGTGAAATCGGTGAAATGGGGCGGGCCTTTGAAAGCATGAAAGACGCCCTTGAAGGGCGCAAATACGTGGAGACCTACGTCCAGACCCTCACCCATGAAATCAAAAGCCCCATCTCAGCCATCCAGGGAGCCGCAGAGCTTCTGGAGGAGGAGATGCCCGGACCGCAACGCCAGCGCTTCATTAACAACATCCAAAACGAATCCCGGCGAATCAGGCAACTTGTGGACAGAATGCTCCAACTGGCGGCCATCGAGAACATGAAGGGCCTGAAAGAGCCTGAACCATTGGCTGTAAAAGCCCTCATCAACAGCGTCACCGAACGGCTCATGCCCCTTGTCGCCCAAAAAAGTATCCACCTTGCCCAGGACATCGACACGGACCTCACGGTGACAGGGGACGCGTTTCTCCTGAAGCAGGCCCTCTCCAACCTCATCCAGAATGCACTTGATTTCAGTGCCCACGGCGAGACCATCCGAATCGCTGCAAACAGAAAGGGCTCCCTGGCCTCATTCTCGGTGGAAGACCGGGGCCCCGGCATTCCCGACTATGCCCAGGACCGGCTCTTTGAAAAATTCTTCTCCCTGCAGCGCCCCGGAGACCACAAAAAAAGCACGGGCCTGGGACTCAACTTTGTCAAAGAGATCGCAGAACTCCACCGTGGCCACATCACCCTTGAAAACCGAACCAACGGTGGCGCCCGAGCCATCTTGACCCTGCCCCTGTGTCAGGAAAAACAATAACAGATGCCTCTGGCGGCCCTGCCGGGCGCCAACCTTTTGAAAAGTTAGACAAACAGGTTTTGCACAAGGCATAGGCCCTCTTCTTTATTTTATTTACCGGAACGTTTTTGCGGAGCTTTTTTCAAAAAGCGACCCGCCGGAGGCAACTGAAGTGTTCCATGCGTTGACCCTGCCGGGCCAAGACCTGTGGGGATGACTTTTTCCATGGATGCTGTATACTCCTTTGCCACGGCGCACGTTCCGCCCCACACGCTTTTGTGGGCGCCAAAAATACTATTCATCCAGGAAAAAGGATTATCAGAATGTCGGACAGAGAAGATTTACTGCGCATCAACGCCAACATCAGCATCACCACAGCCACCCTGCAGGCCATTGTGGCAAACGTCAAACGCAAAACCGGGAAAGATGAGAGGGGAATTTACCGAGTGGACACCGCGGATGCGGTGAGCGACATGATCACTAAGTTCCTTATCGAACAGGATTTTGAGTCCTATGCCATGGACGAAGACAACTACTGATGCCTCCCCGCACAAGCGAGGCACACCCTGAAAAGAGGCGAAACACATCGCCCGCAAACCGGTGTTGCGGGCGACGCCCGGACCAGGCCCCGAATCAGGAAAAGATATCGCTGGGCTTGTAGGGGTGCGTGCCTTCAACCACCTCCACCCCGGCCTTGGCCTTGATCTTTTTGATCAGGGTCTCGCTGTGGGGACAGTGGTCGGTGATACAGGGGGCGATATGAACCTTGGTGGGGGTCTCACCCATGGGCTTGTTCCACAGGTTCACCTGGGCCAGCCGCGTCACGATGGTGGCCCCGGGGCAGTCCCCGCAGTTCAAAAGCCCCATCAGCTCGGCGTCTTCTTCATACCGCTGAAACTCGCCTTCACGGCGATTGAACCCCACCATGCACCGCGAACAGCCGATACACACATCATCCATGGCCTTCTTGCAACCGACAATCAGAATCTTTTCCATGTGCTCCTCCGAAGGTTGATATGATCAGGACCCGGGCACAACACAATGGCTGGAATCAGTGGATGTGAGCTGCCATTCTGATGCTGCGGATTCCCACCCCGCCACACATGCCGGGTTGAAAATGCCCTTGCCATCGAGCCCTGGACCTTTATTTCCCAGCCCACATTCCTTACCCCTATAATACTTAAGCTATATCTCTATAGATTTGCAAGGAAGGGATTATTTTAATCAGGAGTCGAAACAACATGAACCACACCCTGCCTTTCTCTTTTGCTCCCCCGGTTCATTTCTGCTATAGTTCGTCGTTTTTTTTGCCGGAGCCATACCTGACGGACGCATTTCACATGCCCTTTCCCCACGGTCAAAAGCACCTGCCAAGAAGAATACCAAAAAACGTTTACCCCGAGATTGAAAAACCATCATGACTCACCGTCATGCCATCTGAATTGAGCCCATTTGCGGAGTGTTTCCATGGAGCAGTTTCATACAACAAACAAAATCACCTTCGACCCTCAGGACATCCGGTCCATCAAGGCAGGCCTCCGGACATACGGTCGCCTCATACGCTCTGAAGAGGCCTTTACCGAGGACATGTTCTCCTACTGCAACATATATGTCGAAACCGAGTCCGGGACGGCCATAACCCTTTCGGACATCGATAACACCTCCCTTGCCGAGGAGATCTACCGGTTCAAAAGGGGCTCGGCCGCACCCGTGGAGAGCACCCGCCTCGATGAGTTTCTCTATTCCGAGACCCACCTCTTTCTCAAAGCCTGTGACCACCCGGAGCTGAAGGCAGAAATCCTGGACGCGGCCATGGCCATCGTGGAGTACGCCCGCAAGCAGAACGACACCTCGGCCATGTGGATTGACGATGTCGCCGTGTTCGGTGTGGACATCCTGTACATCATTGCGCGCAGGTTCCCCGAGTACACCTATCTCCTGGGGGCCTACTTCATCCCTTACTGGGACACGGAGCACGCCGACTACATTCTGGGCTACCTCCCCATGCTCGTACGCCGGTGCGGCATCACCCGGGACCTCATCAAGGCCTTCTGTTACTGCGACAATGCCGAGGTACGAACCATGATGTTTGCCTCCCACGGCATGGACACCGAAGGGATGATGATCGACGCATCGGAAGAAGAGCGCGACCTTCTGCGGCACCTTCGCAAGCACCCCGACGACCACGCCTACTTCAAAGAGGCCATGAAGGAACGGTTTGCCAGCCAGCCTTTCCTCCAGTACAGCGAAGATGAACGGGACCATGTGGAGCGCCCCATTGACGCGTTTTACATCACCATGCTCACCAGCGGCGAAGAGTATGTCGATGAAGACGACCACCTTGAAATCCTCAGCCGAAAAGGGGTGCGGGACCAGGCCGACAACGAGGCAGCAGAACTCCACGACGAGATCGAGGCATTCCTGGGTCGTCCCCTGGTCTCTCCACGACCCGCCGAAGAAGAGGATGACGACGACTGTTACTACTACCGTGGAGAGGCCACGGAACAGTGGCAGTCTTTCATTGAAGGGGCCTTTGACAACGGGGAGGCCATCTGGGCTTATGTTGAGCACGGGCATAAACCTGAGGTCCTTGACACCCTTGCGCCCTGTGCTCCCATGGACCTGGCCGGGAAAGGCAATCACAAGATCCTGAAAACCTTTACCTGGTATGTGGGAGGGTTCGACAGCCTCCTTGAAGAGTTCCACCACACCATCCGGGACCTTGTCTACGACCACTGCGACGAGGACCTCACCTCCGCAGAGATCACCCGGGGAGAACAGTGCATCCTCCGATTTCTGGATGTGTTCCACCGATTTTTCGGTAAACAGCCCTTTGCCATGGACACGGTGGATTTCATCACCGATGAATGGGAGATGCTATCCGAAGCGGACTTCCAGACCCGATACGGCTCAGACTGGCGCCAGGCCTTCAAACAGAACCTCGACGCCTTCACCGGAGACAACGACAACGTCTTCGGCAAAAACCTCACCGCCTGTACCAGGCTGCTGCGCGAGCACCGGGGGGACGCCACGTCCCTCCTGGCCGATCTCTTTTCCCACAAAGATCCAGGCCTCATGACCCTTGCTGCGTGCGCGCTTCACACCGACTTCACCGAAAACGCCCACGACACCCTCACCGATACCCTCGTCACCTACGTGGAGACCCATTTCCTCCCCTTTTTCTTTGACGAGGTGGAGGACCACTCCAGCTTTATCTGCGCAGAAAAAGCCCAAAGGCTCCGTGACCCGAACCGGCCCGATCACATGCGCCCCACACCGGAGGAGGCAGAAAAGCTGGATAAAGCCCTGGCAGACTGGAACCGAGTCAAAACCTACGTCCGCGGGGTGAAGCCTGCGGCCCCTCCAAGGGACCTCATCATGAAAGCCATGAAGGTGGGCAAAGAGGGACTCACCCCCGAGGAGCTGGCCCAGCTCCAGCCCCCCAAGGGGGAGCGCCTCACCCACGAGGAGGCCCTTGAGATCATGAAAACCCGCCTTGGGGTCCGTGACAGCCGTAGCCATGCCAGGCAGGCCCATTATGAACTCTTCACAGGCGTCTCCGACCACATCCAGAAAATCCAAATCACGGCCTATTTCCTGGCCCTCATGCCCCTGTCCGTCAGCAAAGCCGCTTCTCGCGCCCTGATGCTCATGGCTGATCTGGCCCCGGTAAAGAGCCTGCGAAACCTGAGTTTCATCCACCGGGCCTCCTACCGCGATGAGTTCATGGACACCGTCACGGACGAAATCACCTTTGAGGACAACCTGGAGAGGCTCAAATTTCCAAAACCCGGTATCTGGGCATGGAAGGTGGAGCGGTGCCAGAACAACGAGGACAAGGCCTCCCTTTACCACAGCCTCATGGAGATGTTCACCGAAGGGGAGACCGAGGAAGACCGCTCCTTCTTCGGAAAAATCCACGCCAACAACAAGCGGGACCTCAGGGACGGGCTCGGGCTGTTGCCCAAGTCCACACAGCTCCAATTTTTCAAAGACACCCAGGAAGCCTTTCCCGACTTCGGGTTCGACCTGGGCCGGGAACTCTTTTTCGACACCCTCGCCACCGTGCTCAACTCAAGCCTGACCTGCCCGGAAAGCGTCTTTGTCAGCCGCGCCCGAAGCCATGGCGCCATCCTGTCAGTGGCAGACCCCACTGCCAGCGCCCCCATCCTTGGGAAGGTGAGCCCCGTCCCCTCCGAGGCCGAAGCCCTGGAGCAGGCCGCGCTGGAAGAGGCCGCCAACCCTGGGGGCAACGGTTACCGATGGCTTCTCCTCCAGGAGACCGACACCGGATACGTCCCCCTTCTCCGCCCCTGGATCGTGCCCATCCTCTTCAGGGAAATGGCCAACGGGTACGGCTCCTTCCTGTACAGCACCCGTGTGGCGGTGATCTCGGCATCCTGCCCCCCTGAGCTGATTGAGAGCCTGCACCGGGAGATGACCCGGGATTCCTTCAAAACCGCCATGGCCGACGATGCCCTGGCCTATGTCCGTGGAGAAAAACCCTTTGCCGAGGTGGCCCCCATTGCCGCCCACGGCATTGAGAAGCTCTCCTTCGAGATGGAGAGTTACTACGACTGCAGGATAAAAGACTTCATCTGGACCATGGACGAGCCCACGCGCCTCCGCGCCCTCACCTTCCTGGCAGCGGCCAGCCCCGAAGGCCTTGAAGCGGGCTGGGAAGAGTTCCAGGGCTCCTTTGACGCGTATATCGCCTACATCAAGCAGGTGAATCCCCCTGTGCATTGCCTCTTTTCCTTTATCCTGGACTGCGGGGAGGCAAAGACCCTTCTGGAGCTGGCAAAGGAAGCGGATCTCGTTCCCTGCCTTGCAGGCCTCAAGCCCCAAAAACGCCTTGAGGCCCTTGAGCTGATCGACGAAGAGCCATCGGCCCTGCCCCTTCTCCTGGCCTTTAAAGACGACGGCTCAAGGAAAATCCGTGACCTGGTGGCCCGAGCGAAAAAAGCCGCCCCCGAGGCACAAGCCTTTCCCAGGCTCACCCTTGTGGACTTCGGTCCCTACGTCCTGGAGTCTGACGCCTGCGACGAAACACCTGCACCGGGTGCCTCGGTCATGGCCCACAACCCACGGATCCTGGAGGAGACCCTCCTGATCCCGGCCCAGGTCGGTACCAGCTTCGGTATCCGGTTCACCTGCAACGACGCGGACGCCCCCGAGGTGCTCTCCCATCGCGTGCGGATTCTCCACCCCGCCCTTTCGGGTGAACAGGGGGCCGTCACCAGCACCGAATGGGCTCAAAACGGTGTGGGCCAGGGACGCATCTTTGCTGGCTGGACCTTTGAGACGGCAGCCGAATGCGTACCGGGCATGTGGACCATCGAGATCCGGGACACGGACAACACCCAGACCCTGCTCACGCAAACTTTCCGGGTGGTGGCCCCTGCCGCCGCACCTGACGGACTGGAGCGCATCATCCGCGAAGGGGCCGCCGCCCCTGGGATCGAGGAAATCCAGGCCCCGGGAGCCCTCCACCTTGTTTCTGGAGAGCTCGTGGTGTGCGATGCAAGCCATCCGCACAAGGCGATCAGCCTGGTTCACCCCCTGCCCAACGGCACCCCCTCGGTCCGTCTCATCTTTCAAAAAGAGACCCGAAAGATGGCCTTTGGCGAAATCCGGTACAGCAACGACGCCGTTACCAGCTGGCACCCCGCGCCTTTTTCCCATGAAGAGACAGGCGACTGCCCCGAGGTCTGCATCACCTCGGGCACCCTCTGCATCATGGACCGGAAAACCCACGACCTGTGCATGGCAAAACAGGTCTCCTTCGGAGAAGCCCCTGGCCCCCTCATGCAGCCCGACCCGGACAAGGCCCACAACGCCTTGGTGTTGAAGGCAGGCACCTCACGCGTCACCTGCCACGGCGGGTACAATGTCTCAGGGGAGTTGGCCACCCTGGTCTTTGCCTTTGATGACTAAATAAAGTGATGCCTTATCTGGGCAACGTGCATAAAAAAGCCTGCGGCACTCAAACAGCATGCCGCAGGCTTTGATGGCTTACTTCAGGTGGCGTCAGGTCGCCGGGTATACCCCTTGAACCGCGCCGGTGAACCGCCCGATGTAACCCGGGAATCTTTTTTCACCCTCTTCCAGAATCTCCCGAGCCTTACCCGGCTGATTGAGTTCCGAGTAAACCACGGAGAGGTCATAAAAAGAGTCCATGTGCTGGGGCGTGGCCGCTTCGGTGGCCTTGAGCAGGCTTGCGATGCCCTCCTCGGTGCGGTTAAGCCGGTGAAGGCTCAGGCCAAGGCCTTTGAGGGCATATGGGTTCTGCGGATCCATCTTCAGGACCTCTTCGTTGGCCTCCTTGGCCTGTGTGAAATTGTTCAGGTTGTAGCTCACGAACCCGAACAGCTCCAAGGCATCCACCCGCTGCGGGTCAAGCTCCAGAACGCGCTTCAACGTGAGGGAGGATAGCTGCCACTTCTGCTGGTTGGCATAGGCCCAGGCCGTCTCCATGAGTTCCGCCGGATCGTTGTAGCCCTTCAGCTTGCTCCGGGTGGCCTCCATGATGGTGTGGTAGACGCAGTACTGGTTCTCCGCATGGATGGAACCGTTCAGGGTCAACCGGGTGTTGGGACAACCGCCCAGGCAGGCGTCGCCGTATGCGCACTCTCCGCACAGACCGCCGAGGTCCGACTTTTTAAGGCTGCGGGACCAGGAGAAGGCATCGGGGGCGTTCCAGATCTCCGTTAAGGGGCGCTCCCTGATGTTGCCCTCGATCATGCCGGTATCCCGGATGGACGTGCACCCCAGGATGTCCCCGTTGTGAAGGATCCCGAAGCTTCGCTTACCGGCATTGCACCCCTGCCACAGCACGGCTGTCGGGACATTCATGCTGATCTGGCGAACGATGCTCTCCTTTTCGGTGTAGTACCCCAGGCAATCGGCGGGAAAGACCTTGATGCGCCCCTCCATCGTAACCCGGTGGGAGTAGTCGATGAGGTATTCGATGACCGAAGGCTCCACCACGGACTCCCGGTCCTCGGCCATGTTCCCCATGGGCAGGCCGATCTGGATCTGCCAGAGGTCCACGTTGTTTTCCAGGAGTATCTCTTTGATCTCGTCGAGCTGGTGGAGGTTGTGCTTGGTCACCGTGGTGTTGGAGGCGCTCACATGGTTGCAGGCGTTAAGCACCTGAAAGGCGCAGATCACCTTGTCAAAGGCCCCTTTTTTCCGAATGGCGTCGTGGGTTTCACGGTTGCCGTCCAGGGAGATGGAGATGGTCTCCACCCCGTTGGCCTGGGCCGTCTTTACCATCTCCTCATTGACCAGCCAGCCGTTGGTGATGATGTTGGGCTTGATGCCGTTGGCGGTGAGGCGCCCTGCAAGCTTCGGCCAGTCGGTCCGGGTCAGGGGCTCCCCCCCGGACAGGGTAATCCACTTGAGTCCCACCGCTTTGAGGTCGTCACAAAGGGCCAGGGCCTCATCCGTGGTCAGCTCATCCGGCAACGGCTCCGCACAGGACGACCCGCAGTGGTCGCATCGCATGTTGCACCCCATGGTGATTTCCCAGACAGCGGTAACAGGCAAATAATCCATGCTCCGATCCTTTTCGTATGTGGGTTCCGGGTCAAGGGCTGCAGCCATGGGGTCCTCCCGGTGACTGCAGCCCGAAGCCGTTAACAGCAGCAGCCTGTGGCGGGGTTACAGGGTGCGGAGTAAGGGGGCATGGCAAAGGATGCCTGTGCCATGGGCGCAGCGTACAAAGCCTGCACCGGCGTATAGGAGGGTGCGGCGTACAACGGTTGTGCAGACGCACCGCCGCGGATCATGGGAGCGGCATAGAGAATGGTAAAGGGCGGCAGTCCCATTCTGGGGTCTGCGGGCTGGCAGGTGGCCGGGGCCGCATACATGGGCATGGGTTGCGGCATGGGCGCGGCATAGACCGGCTGAGCCATGGCATTGGCCTGCATCATGGGGGCCTGATAGAGCATGCTCACGGAGGCGGCGGCCGTGCACGGGTCCGTGGCGCAGGCACCCACGGGCGCAGCGTACATGGGCATGGGCTGGGTCATGGGCGCCGCATAGACCGGCTGGGCCATGGCGTTGGCCTGCATCATGGGCGCCTGGTAGAGCATATTCACGGAAGCGGCGGCCGTGCACGGATCCGTTGTGCACGCGCCGAGGGGTGCTGCGTACATGGGCATGGGCTGAGTCATGGCGTTGGCCTGTGCCATGGGGGCGGCGTAGAGGTTAGTCACCGTCGCCATGTTTGCCTGGGCCATGGGCGCGGCATAGAGAATGACCGGGCCGCAGGATGCGCAGGTGGCCTGCCCGGCGCTTGCCATGGGCGCCGCGTAAGCGAGCATGGTGGCCGAAGCATCCATTCCACCCATGGGGGCAGCGTATTTCAGGACAGGGGAAGCCATGGGGGTGGCATACTTCAGCACCATGGAGGGGCCGGACTCCGGGCTTACGGCATCGGCGCTGGTGAACCGCTGGGACTTCATGGCCTCTTCGATGTCGTCGGCCGCGGTCTTGGAGGGCGCTTTGATCTCTATGGTATAGGTCTCGGTCTGTGCGGGCTCTTCCATTCGCCACGGGGCAATGAGGATAAACTCAACCTTATAAGTGCCCTCCTTCAGTGCCACAAAGTCAAAGGCATGGTTGGAGGGGCCACCGTAGGCAGAGGAGGCTGGTGTAACGCAGGAGCCAAAAAGTGCGATTCCGCCGTCCAGAAAGGAGAGATACCACCCGTACCCGGTGGACCCCACATTGGACTGCAGGACAATCTGGAGCGGTTGCCCCACAATAGCCGTTACGCATTTTTCTTGCGACATGACAGTTCTCCTTTGATTCATTGGGTTATGGAATGCCCGAGGCGTCGCGTAGGTTCTCAAGGGCGGATACCTCAGACGAATGGGCAATGTCCGGGTAATACTTCAGGATAGGTTCGGGGGTGCAGCTCTGGATCATGTCCGGCGGGGCCTGAGCCTGAAGATCAAGGATATGTCGGGTCACCTCGTGGACCTCGGACGGGGCCAGGGGAATCCCGCTTCGAAAAAGATAGTTGCTGCCGAAAAAACCAAAATCGTCGTAAAGGGCCTCATGGAGGACCTCCTTTCGGCGTTGCTCCTCCCAGAGCCTGGAGCCGGGAATCTGGCAATACCACTGGATCAACACCCGGACCCCATATGTTTCATAAAGACCTGCGGCAAAATCCACGGTCTGCATCACCTCTGCGCGGGTCTCCCAGGGCAGGCCGATGATAAACGAAAAATCGGCCCGGCCCGCAATGCCGTACTCCTTCAGCAGGGCCGCGGCTTTGGTGATGTTCTCCGTGGTGGTCCCCTTGCCTGCCTTTTTCAACCCCTCGTCGTAGCCGCACTCCGCCCCCACCAGAAATTGATGGGCATAGGGCAATGCCGACTCCACAAAGGTCCCGTTGAGCATATCGTTGGCCCGGGAGCTGAAGATCGCCTGCACGGGAAGCCTTTTTTCACGGAACCCCCGGAAGATCTCCACGGCCCGCTCCTGTTTCACGCTGAACTCATCGTCGATGATCTGGATGATGCCCTGGGTCGTAAGGGAGAGGTACCCCGTCAGCCGCTCCACCCGGCGGACAAACTCGGCCGGAGAAAGCCCCCGCCATGTTTTCCTGTAAGCCGTGGAGCAGAAGACGCAGTCAAAGGGGCAGCCCCTGGAGGACTCGATGCCCAGGCTGGGGTAAATGCCGGGATGGAGGCAGCCGTAATCTGGTATGGGAAGTGCCGCCATCTCGGTTTCCGACATCAGCGGCGCGGTTGGCGTCCTGCGAATCCTGCCGTCTCCTCCCATGACGGTCAGGTTGGGGACCCGGGCCAGGTCTCCTCCGCTCTCCAGCGTCTCGCAGAGCAGGGGCAGGGCCTTATCCCCCTCCCCGCGAATGCAGTAATCAGCCGATGTGGAGGCAAGCAGGTAGGTGTCGAACATGGTGGCATGAATGCCCCCCAGCACAATGGGGACACGGGGGTGATACCTTCGGACCTGATCGATGCACGTTCGGGCCGTGGGCCAGGCAAGGGAGGTGGTGCCGATGCCCACAAGATGGCTGGACATGATCAGCCCGGCGTGGTGGGACAGCTCATTGGACCCCTGGGCGATGAGGTCAATGATGATGACCTCGTGGCCATGGTTGCGAAGAATCGTGGCGAGCAGGTAGATGCCGTAGGGCGGACAGGACCTGACCGCGTCCATGGCAATGGGGGTGAGTGTCCCCCCATGGTAATCCATCAGGGGAGGTGCTATCAGCGTAATCCTCATGGGTTTGTCCTTGAAAGACAGATATATGGAAAGAGGCTAAGGGCTAAGGGCTAAGGGCTAGGATGTATAGGCGCTGTGAGCGCGCGTCGCAAGGGTGCGAAAGGCAAGGACTCTGGAAGCGAATTTGGGCCGTGGGGCCCATGGGCTCAGGAAGGCGAAAATTCAATCTATGCGTTTAAATTTTAGGCATTTGCGATTGGTATTTTGGTGCAGATTAACGTATCGTCAACCAAAAATCAACCACTATATCCCATGGGTTTCGCAGAGGGTCTGCGGGCCCTTTCCAGGACCGCCCCAGGGCCTTTTGAGCTGAATTGCTACAACAAAACTAAAACAATTGACATCTTCCCTCATCCCCGTTAGAAATTCAGGAAGGTTTACGGAAGAACACTTTGTTTACATCCATTCAATTCAGGAATGGATGCCGTGCAATAAAAACCATCGTATCACGTCTTTATGTTACCCAGCCCACGCCTTGGGCTGATGCGTCCGGGCACCCACAGCCCGCTCACCCGGCGGAATATCTTACCGCCACCTCACGTTCACCAACACAGAGGTAGCCATGCTGACACGACGAATGAAAGGTCTGGTTGCAGGGGCACTGTTTCTTTTTGCGCCTGCGGTGTATGCATCCGATGTTTCCGACTACAAAGGAAGCTGGGAGTATCGCGCCCTGTCTTACCAGGGTGAAATCGATCGCAATGCCCCCTTTGGCAAGGCAAGCTTTCTCACCACCCACAACTCGTACAACGCCGGGGTCTACTCCCAAAACGGAAGCTACATCGACCCCAACCACAAAATCAGCCTCACCGACCAGCTCCAGATCGGCATCCGCGCCCTGGAGCTTGATGTGCACCACACCTTCTCGTCAAGCGGGTTCTGGCCCTGGGAATGGAAGTTCTCCCAGGAGCTGAAATTGAGCCACGCCAACGGGGACACCGGCACCCACCCCAACGACCGCTTCTTCACCCAGGGGCTCCAGGAGATCAGAAACTGGCTCAACGTAAACCCCGACGAGGTCCTCATCATCTACCTGGAAGACCACATGGAAGGCCACTACGACAAAGCCATCGGCGAAATGAACGGGATCATCGGCGATCTGGTTTACAAACCCGGCGGATGCAAGCGCCTTCCCATGGACCTCTCCAAGGCCGATGTCCTGGCCGCAGGCAAGCAGATCCTTCTCATCGGCGGCAACTGCGCCACCACCAACTGGGCCAACTACGTCTTCAACGGGCATTTTTCCTCCACGGAATCACTGGAGAACTTCGTGCCCTGCCCCACCTGCACCGCAGGCAACAAAGACGTCGCCTATATCCAGAGCCACCTTGTCCGCATCTATGAGGATTCCACCACCCTCTCGGCCCTCTTCGGGGACCCGGGCCCGCCCATTACCGCGGCCGATGCGGCCCAGATGGCCGAATGCGGCATCGGCGCCATCGGCCTGGACCAGGTGGTTCCCTTTGATTCGCGCCTCAAGGCCCAGATCTGGAGCTGGGGAGAAAACGAGCCCAACGACGCCGGGGGCGAAGACTGCGCCGAGCAGCGCAGCGACGGAAGGTTCAACGACCTGCCCTGCTCGACCATGCGCTGCGTGGCCTGCATGGATTCGTCAAACGGAGACTGGTTCATCACCGACGGTGCCTACACCTGGGCTGAGGCCCGCACCGCCTGCGATACCGAATTTCCAGGAGAAGGCCTTGTCTTCGGCGTCCCGGTCAACGGCTATGAAAACGCCCTGCTTCGGGACCTCAAAACCGGCCTCGGCATCGACGCCGTCTGGATCAACTACTCCGACCGCCTCAACGAAGGCCAGTGGGTCGCCAATCCTTACGACAACCGCGCCCTGGGCAAGCCCACCGCCCAATCTTCAACCTACAACGGCACCGCCCACGCCTCCCGCGCCGTGGACGGCAACCCCAACGGCAACTGGGCCGCTGGCTCCGTCACCCACACGAACAACGACCCCAACGCCTGGTGGCAGGTGGACCTGGGTGCCCAGACCGACATATCCCGCATTGAGCTTGCCAACCGCACCGACTGCTGTGCCGAGCGCCTCAGCCACTTCTACCTCTTCATCTCCGACGCCCCCATGGACAACCGCCCCCTTGCCGACCTGCTGGTGGACGACTCGGTGACGCGCCACTACCAGGAATCCCTGTCGGAAACCACCCTGACGCTTCCCGTCTCCGCCCAGGGCCGTTACGTGAAAATACAGCTCGACGGCACGGGTATCCTCTCCCTGGCTGAAGTGGAAGTTTACGGTGAGTAAGCATTGAAAGGAACAACCCACATGAACGTCGCCTCCGGCAATCCTGCCGGAGGCCTGTTTGAGCTGAATGGCTATGAAGCCGAGGTACCAGGATGGAGAGCACCGTGAACAACAAAGATGGCTGGACATTGATTGGAGATGGCCCGGAAGCGTATGAAAGGTATATCGTACCTGCGTTCAGCGGGGCCTGGGCACAGGATATGGTGAACAGGACCCGGCTGCAGGGCGGGGACAGGGTCCTGGACCTTGGATGCGGCACGGGCATTGTTTCCAGGCATGTATGGAAAGCCATGGGCGAATCGGTCTGCACCATCGGCATGGATGCAAACGAGGCCGTCCTTCAAAAAGCACGTGCCCTGAGCCCGGAGCGCGCCGTTCCCATCGAGTGGAACCACGGCAATGCAGAGTCTCTGCCCTATTCAAATGCCACGTTCAACGTTGTGTTGTGCCAGCAAGGCCTGCAATATTTCAGTGATCCCTGCCATGCTCTGGGGGAAGTCAAACGCGTTCTTGTCCCGGAAGGACGCATTGTATTCAGCGTGTGGCGCCCTCTTTCCTGTTTCCCTTTTTATTCGGCAGTTCACCGAGCCCTTCATAGGTATGTCAGCAGCCAAGCCGCCGCAACCCTCGCCTCGGCATTCCCCCCGGGCAACGCCGACGACCTGAGAAAGCTCTTTACCGCCACCGGATTCCGGGATGTGGGCATCTCTCTGGTCATCAAACAGATGCGCTATTCACCACTGGACGAGTTTCTCATGGGAGGCTTTGCGGCATCCCCCTTTGCAGGGGAAATTCTCGCATTGGAAAAGGCCAAACGGGAAGAGATGATCCGATGGATCCGTGAATCGATATGGGATTATGTCGATGACCAGGGCCTGGCGGCACCCATGGAGAGCTATGTCGTCACAGCCCAGGCATAAAAAAAGGCCCAAGGAATAATGAACCGGATTCGTTGCACCACCGCTCGGGATACATGGAGGCACGTGAAGCACACCGCCCCAACAGCTCTCGCCTGTCTTTTGATATTCCTTTTCACCACCCACATCAGTTGGGCCGGTACCCTGCCCCTGCCCGCAGATGCGTTTAAGAAACTAAAAACGGAATGCGCCGAATGCCTGGACCACGGGGTCATGATCTGCGGGAACACCAACATGGCATTCGGGAATCATGCCAAAGAATATTTTTTCCAGGGAACCCCTGCCAGGGGCTACCTCATCACCCCGCCCCTCCTGGCCGCCCCATTGAAAATAAAAATACGGGCCCAGAAAGACCACGCCACGCTGGTCTCAACCGTCATGGATGATTTCAAGTCACTCACACTGGTGGCCATAGACGGTTCATTCAGCGAGGTATACCGACTACCCGCGCCCAACGTCCAGATGCTTATCCCAAAGGCCCTGCACACCTGTTTAAGCGATCCCGAGAACAGATGGGGATGCGGCGTCTCAGAAAACAGGTCCAAGGAGTGCTGTGAAAAAAAGCTGGGCTCCATCGTCATCACCGCAACGTGGATCGACAGGAAAAATGGGGAAACCCTGGAATTACGTTATAGCCCGACCATAGGCTCAACAACGTTGGTAAGAACGACCCAAGACAACACAAGATACGTGTACTTCTGCGACACGGCCCGCGCAGGAAACATTACAGAGCGGAGCATGGCCCCGTGATACAGCTGTGCTCAACTCGAGTTAGCTTCCGCTTGCTGCCAGCATTTGATCATAGTCCTGATCTCTGATCATTGCCCCCCTGTTGGCAATAGCGGACACCCAAATTAAGGGGCAGGCTTTAAAGGCTCCGCCTCGAACTCCATTGGGCTTGCGATAGGCACGGCGGGCTAAAGCATTGGGTTAGGCGCTGTTATTCGACGCATATTTCGCTGACAGCAAATAGGCCGCTAATGCTGAATATATGATTTCGAAAACTAAAAGCGAAAGAATCAGTGGAGAAGGCATGCCATCCACCATGATGCTTATAACCCGCCCAATTGCGAACCCACCCATAAAAGTCAACAACGCGATGAGGGAAGGCGTAGCGAGTTGATCCCGACGTGCACCCAAGAAAAAGAGAGCGGCGAAACCAAGAAACAAACCACCATACGCCGATCTCACCATGTTTGCTTCATTAACGGTCTCCAGCTCAATACCATATAGGCCATACATGAACTGTGGAGAAATCAAGTACCCCAAACCTATGAGGCCGATCCCTATCGATGCAGAAAGTAAAACAACACCCTTTAATTTCATAACTTTCTCTCCTTTGATCGCCTAACGAGCATGTAGAATAGCCCCATTATCAGGAATGCCTCTCCGGGCGGATTTTAAAATCAACTTTTCAGCCGAAATCAGAATTCAGCCAACGGAGAGACTCACACCATATCTGAACTTTATATAGCTCCGCTTACCGGTTCAGAATCGCATTTTGCTGTCACTGAGATGACCGTCGTGAGATTCTCGGCCAGCGTCATGTTGCTCAACACCAGGCATATCGAGCCAGCTTCACTATGCTGTGAACCCTGGCCATAGTCATCTTAGCCCAAACAACCGGCAAGGCCTGTGGTTTGGGCTAAGATGGGAATATCGTCAGTTCTTGACCTCTCCCATCGCAGCTGAATGGGCCTCTATCGCAGACTCGTAAATATGAGGCGCAATACCTCTCTCTTTGAACGACTCGCCCAGTTTCATACGCATGAAGGTACTGGTAGTGTATCTTATGACCTGTTCGTAATACGTGTCCCCCATCTCTTTGGCCGCATCAAGAAAATCCTCGAAGAGTTCCGGGAGAAGATCGAATCCGTCATAATTGTGGACGGCCGTCACTTTTTTTCCTACTGGGTCGAGAATTGAAGCCACGAGTTTGCAAAAGGTCTGTATTTGTTCATGAGAGCGAATAGAATAATTTTCGAAATTTATAAACAGGATATTCTTCTCCCCATTGTAGGCCACCCTGTCTTCGAGCGGGACATAAAGGATGTCCCGTTTGAGGTCCATTGGGCCGGGTAAAAATATTCTCTCATCCATGATCTTTGGGGTGCCCTCGATGATGGGTTCGAAACCCATTTGGGCCACGATGTCCTTCTGCACATCCACACCGGGCGCGACTTCGAGCAGCCGAATCCCTTCGGGTGTGACGTCCATTACGCAGCGTTCCGTAATGAAAAGGACCGGCTGATTATTCGCGGCGGACAATTTGCCCGAGAATGTCACCTGTTCGACCTGCTCGATGAACTTTTTGCTTTTCCCTTCCCTGGTGATAAGGAGGGTACCGTTTTCAACCTTCACCGCCAATCCTCCGGCTGTAAAGGTCCCCATGAAAACAATCTTCCTGGCGGGCTGGCTGATATTGATAAATCCACCACAACCTGCGAGCACAGGTCCAAACTTACTGACGTTCAGGTTTCCATGTTGATCCGCCTGAGCCAACCCTAAGAAAGCAACATCCATCCCGCCACCATCATAGAAATCAAACTGGTATGGCATGTCGAGGATAGCATCGGCGTTTCTGGCAGCTCCAAAATCAAGCCCGCCGGCTGGGTCCCCGCCGATCACACCGGCTTCCGTTGTAAAGGTTATGAGATCGATCACTTTCTCTTCCGAAGCAATGTTGGCAATCCCTTCCGGCATGCCGACCCCCAGGTTCACCACGCAGTTGGGCAGCAGCTCGAATGCAGCTCGCCGTGCGATGACCTTTCTGGCGTTCAGGGGCAAATGACCGATTGCCTTCTGAGGAGCACGCAGCCTGCCGGAAAACGCATTGTCATATGCTGTGGCATAGGTTTGCATGTGGTTCAACGGGTCGGTGGCTATGGTGATACAATCTATGAGAGCACCCGGTATGCGGACATCCTTCTGGCCCAGCGAGCCTTCCTCAGCAATATCGGCCACCTGTGCGATTACGATGCCACCATTGTTTTTTGCAGCCATTGCCATTGAGAGCGTATCAAGCGTCAGCGCTTCGTCGTCGAGCGTGGTGTTCCCCGTAGATTCAGCCGTTGTCCCGCGGATGATCGCAACATCGATGCAAGGGGGCTTGAACGCCAGCACCTCTTCACCATCAATCATCATGAGCTCGACAATGTCCTCCGTGGTGATGTCGTTTATTTTTCCGCCTTCGAGGCGGGGATCAACAAACGTACCCAGCCCGATTTTTGTCAGTGTACGGGGCTTTTTTGCGCTGGCATCACGCAGCATTTGAGACAAAATACCTATCGGCAGGTTGTATGCTTCCACCTTGCTTTCCACTGCAAGCTGAGCAATCTTCGGCAGAAAGGCGTAATGACCTGCAATGACCCTTTTAATCAACCCATCGTGACAGAGCCGGTTGACACCGCGCTCTTTCCCATCACCGACGGTTGCCGGGATATACAGCGTCAAGTCTTTGGGGTGACCTGTCTCTACAAAGCGATCCGAAAGCGCGATGATAAGCTCTTCTGCAGCGCCAATACCACCGAAACCGCCGATGGCAACGACATCACCATCCCCGATAATCTCAACGGCTTCCTGCGCGGATACGACCTTGTTTTTACAGAACCTGTCGTTGGAACTGAATCCCTCGGGTACGAGGTTGTTGAGGTTGAACACTGGGATCTCCTTGTTTTCGATAGTAAAATTGAAAATTTTAGCCCGGATATTTCACGAGTCGGGTGCGCTCATGTGCAAGGCATCAGAGCTGCAGATGTAGTTTTTTACCTCAAGGCTCTGATAACGCAGCAGATGAGTGAACCCGGCTCGTCCGAATGGTGAGAAAATCAAACAGCAAACACTGATTTACATTTTGCATTTTCAAAAGAGCTAATATTTTTGTTTTAGCTTTCCGAAATCATATGTTTTTCATTCTGGCCGGTTGTTTTTCATGAAATATCCGGGTTAGGATGTTGTGCCGATGGAGGGGGGCTTTTACACGCGTTTTTTTTTGTAATGCCCTACATAAAAGTCACTGTAGGCAAAACCTGAGAATAGGGCGGTTGGTCACCATGCTTAAGGGCCCATGCAAAAAATAATTATACAATCGAATCGTTAAAACTATAAATATTTACTGCCCATTTTTCGATCCCTGGAACTCGATTTAGTTGCTTCTCCAAGACATCCTTAGCTTTCTTGAAACAAGAGCAACGAGGGATATCCCGGATATTTCACCAGTCGAGTGCACCCATATACAAGGCATCAGAGATGCACATATAGTGTTTTACCTCAAATTTCTGATGACACAGAAGATGGATGCATTCGGCTCGCCCGAAGGGTGAGAAAAACGGCCTGAAAACGCCGAATAACATTTTGTATTTTTCAAATGCCTAAATTTTTCGGATAACCACTTGTAATAATGTGAACCAAGGGACTGGCTCTTTATGGACAATGAACTGGGGAAAACCACGAAAACACGGTGGGCGCAATCATCATATGGGATGTTCACCCCTCCGTCAATCGCTTTAAAGAATACATCCCTTCAATTCCTTTGACACGCTGGGGGATCTTTTCCCGTGTTGCCTGAAAATGGCCCTTAAACATCTCATACCGGGTTTCGACAAATGCCCTGGACCCGATAATTCCAGAATCCGTGAAGTACCGGGACCTGTACCGCAGGCGCCTGGCGCGATTCATCTCAAAGCCTCGCACCGTCTCTTCATCAAGAACACGCTTGGATATCCTCGCTTTGCCCCTCTTCTCAATGGCCCCGGCATGGTAGAGATACTCCCTGTATACCCTGAGCTGCGTGGCGGCACCCTCCACGCCGAAATCCGGAGTCCCCAGGTCCGATGAAAGAAACCCGCTCTTGTTGCCCGTCTGGACATGATACCCGATGGAGCACCAGCGATAGTCCTCCGGGCGCTTAACGATGCCCGCCCTCACCGCATTCAGGTCAATATAAGCGAGGCAATGGATCAAGGTATTTCCCTCCTCGACAATCACGCTCTTGAAGCGCTCCCCCCACAAGGTTCCTTTGCGTTTTTTCCTCTTGTTATAAAAACAGGAGAACCGCTGCTTGATGTCCTTAACATATGCCGACAAGCTGCAAAACCGATCCCGATAGCCTTCAAGCCGCCCATCGGGAAATTCGGTTTCTTCCCCATAAAGCAAATGAAACCGTCGTTGCACCTCGTCATGGGACATGCTGTCTCCAGGGCTCATCACAACCAGCAGATGAAAGTGGTTGCCCATGATGGCAAACCCGATAACATCAACACAATAAACCTCTGAAAAGTGGCGAATTATGCGCACCAACTCATCTTTTTCGACCTTACCAAACGGCAGGCCGTCCAATGCTGTTCGGCTGATCACATGATATGCAGTTTTCTGCCCTGAATCTGTTACGACCATACGGGGAACTCGCGGCATAGCACCCTCCTTCCCAGTTTTTCAGACTCTGATGTAGATGGTCGTTATAAAGTGTACCAAAAATGGTCGTTTGAAAGTGTACCACTTAGGAGTGGTCTGGTAACAAATTTTTCCAGACACATGTTCGGTCGAAGGGTGCTAAAAAGAAGCTTTTGCCCGAGACCGACAGTGGAGTACACGGAATGAAAAAACGGTGACAATTTTGGACATCAATAGCCTTCACAAGCAAGGGTTCTCCAAGCGGAAAATTGCAGAAAAGCTCGGCATCCATCGTGATACAGTAACCAAATACCTTAACAATCCCCACCCCATTTCATCAAAGTCATCTTGCCCTCGGAAAAGTAAGCTAGATCCCTTCAATGCCCACATTGAGGCGTGGCTCGAAGAGGACAATGAATACAAGGCCACGTTGATATACGAAAAACTGACAAAGATCGGTTTTACAGGAAGTTATGAGATTGTCAAAAGAAGGGTCCATGAACACAAAAAGCGTCGTTTTCAAATCGCGTATATGCGGTTTGAGACTGAGCCCGGCCTCCAAGCCCAGGTCGATTATGGCGAATTTCATGTTGAGTTAGCAGACGGGACGATAAAGAAACGTTATCTTTTTACCATGATTTTGGGCTATTCAAGGGAACCCTATGTTGAGTTGACGTCCAACTGTACATTGCCCTCTTTTCTTGAAAACCATACTCGGGCATTTGCGTATTTTGGCGGGGTACCCGCTGAAATTGTTTATGATCGAATGAAAAACGTGTACATCGGCAAGTTTGCCGGAAAGACCAAGTTCAACAGCAGCCTTGAGGCGCTTGCTCTTCACTACAACTTCAAGCCAAAGGTCGCGCCAGCTTATGCGGCATGGGTCAAAGGGAAGGTTGAACGCCCCTATCACTACATCCGTGAAGGTTTTTGGAGAGGGTATACTTACACCTGCCTGGAGACAGCCAACCGTGACTTGAAAGCCTGGGTGAAAGAAAAGAGCCAAAGAGTTCATGGCACCACGCATGAGGTCGTTGCCGAACGATTCCTTCGTGAAAAGCCCTACTTGTCGCCCTTGCCCCTCCTAACCTTTGACGCGTCATACAGGGTCACCCGAACTGTCTACAAGGATTGTACAATCCGATTCGAAGGTAACAGCTATGTTGTCCCCCATACTCTTGTGGGGCAACTGCTGACCCTGCGAGTGAAAGATAAATCGATAAGAATATTTAACGACAACACCCTTGTTGTCTCCTACGAGATCCCGAAGGGCCGTGGGTGCTTGGTCCAAGACAAAAAATTCTATGAAGAATTAAAAAAGGACAGGGCCATGAATGCCCGAAAATACGCGCACTTGAGAAAGGCCAAGGGCAGGGCAAAACAGACAATCAGCCCAGCCAAACCCAAGTATGAAATGGATGTCGAGGTTCGGCCCCTCTCCGTATACGAGCAACTCGCAATGTCGGAGGCAGTGGCATGAATGATCGCGTCGTTATAGAACGGATTGAAGCCAATCTGGACAGGTTGAAACTACCTCGAATCCGGGAGGTTCTGGACGCGGTAACACAAGTCGCGATGGATGAGAAAAAGAGCCACTTGACCTACCTTGCTGAGTTGCTTGAAGAAGAGGTCGTCCAAAAAGAGCAACGGCGTGTCGATACGGCGTTAAAGATCTCAGGGCTGCCGTACCTCAAGAGCATTGATGAATTCGATTTTTCCTTCCAGCCACACCTGGACAAGCAGCTTGTAATGTCCCTATTTGATCTGACATTTATCCGAAAACACGGGAATATCATATTCCTTGGCCCTCCTGGTGTGGGGAAGACTCACTTGGCCGTATCCCTGGCTATAAAGGCCTGTCAGGCGGGTTTGAGCATCTACTTCACCAACATGGAAGACCTTATTGCCAAGCTTAAGCGGGATCATGAAGCGGGGAGACCAGGCAAAGGCCGAAGTTACCATAAGTCCGCGCTGGTCGTTGTTGATGAGGTCGGATACACCCCGATAGACCGTGAGGAGTGTAACCTTTTCTTCCGTTTTATCGCCAATAGATACGAGAAGGCATCAACCATTATTACCTCAAATAAGGCTGTTGGCGACTGGGCTGAACTCTTCCATGACCCAATTATAGTAACCGCCATACTAGACCGTTTATTGCACCACAGCGTCGTTGTAAACATCAAGGGACAGAGCTTCAGATTACGGAAAAAGTCTGGAAGGGAGGTGAGCTGACAAGTAAATCAATTAATGTCAAAGGTGGTACACTTTTGACGACCGAAAATGGTACACTTCCTCGCGACCGTTGACATCTGATACGGGTTTGGCTTGAAATGAAATGATTTTTGAAATTATTAAGGTATGATATCGGCTTAACCAACTATCTCACGGGGAGGCCTGAGGTGTCCAGCATAAAGAGCGAGACTGTCAAATAAACTGTGTATCTGGCGTTTAAATCAAAGAGGGACTCTCCCCTCAAATACAATCGAAAAATAGTTGAGAGCAGCAGCCCAGTCCCTGATGGGGCGCGACCACTTCTCAGAAGCCTTTAATATCGCCAGATACAAAACCTTTCGCACTGAATCCTCTGTTGGAAAAGCTGCCCGTTTCTTTGTAATTTTCTTCAATGATGCGTTCAAAGATTCGATAGCATTTGTCGTATAAATGACTTTACGTATCGGTTCTGGGTAACGGAAGAACGGCGCTATATTTTCCCATTTAGAACGCCATATTTGGCCGATAATTGGGAACCTTTCTCCCCACTCTTGCTCAAATTGATCCAAAGCTCTCAAACCAGCTTCTTCTGTGGGTGCAGTGTAGATTTCCTTTAAACTCTTTACGACGTTCTTTCGCTCTTTCCAACCAACGTATCTCAAAGAATTACGCACCATATGAACGATACAGAGCTGGACTTCCGTCTGAGGAAAGACGTTCCCAATGGCTTCAGGAAAGCCCTTTAAGCCGTCAACACAAGCGACCAAAATATCTTTTACCCCTCGGCTTTGAAGCTCAGTGAGGATGCCAAGCCAAAATTTTGCACCCTCAGCCTCTCCAATCCAGAGGCCAAGAAGCTCTTTGTTACCTTCAAGGTTTACACCCAATGCCAGATAAACAGCTCGATTTTCAACATGGCTGCCTTTACGAATTTTTAGATATATTGCATCCAGGTAAACGATGGGGTAGACCGTATCCAACGGACGAGACTGCCACTGGCGAACATCATCTATGACGCTGTCGGTCACATTGCTGATCAGTGTCGGGGATACTTCAACACTATAGAGATCTTTGAGATGGCCCTGGATCTCTCTCACTGTCATTCCGCGAGCATATAGTGCAATGACCTTGTCATCAAACCCTGGAAGCCTTTTTTGGCGCTTTCTGACTAACTGAGGTTCGAAATCACCATCTCGATCCCTGGGAACCTCAATATCAAGTGAACCTCGATTCGTTACAATTGTCTTTTTTGTATTGCCATTACGGACGTTTGTCGAGCGACTCTTTTGGCGTTCATTCTTCTGGTAGCCGAGATGATCGGTCAGCTCGCCTTCCAAGGCGCGTTCCACAAGGCGTTTGGTTAAATCCTCAAGAAGTCCATCTTTATTAAATAGTTCTTTAGGGTCTTCATCTTTGAGCAGCTCATCTAAAAGTGCATCTATACGACTCTGCTTTTTGGCCATGGTGACATTCTCCTTTCAGGAGGTTAATACCACAGCCAGATACACAGATAAATTTACACTCTCTAAAGAGCCTGTCCCCTATATCCTATATCCCCTGCCGCGCAGCGGCAGCGGTCCCACAACAGCGAATTGTTACCTTTGAAGACCATTGTAATTATTTAAAATAGTCTCACACTGCCGACGCTAACTATATAATACTTTTTCTATTGTTTTTTTCTGTTGTGTCAGCTTTATAAAGATTTCCATCACATTTAGGACAAATATGAATAACGACATATTCTGCATCATATTTTTCACCACATTCTTGGCATGAATAATATGTGTATTTTCTTTTTCTAAAGCTAAAAACTATTAGCAGAATACCTACTATCCAAAAAATATAACTCGAGCCTTTAGAGACAGGAAATTTGTGTAAAAAGTGCCAACCCTTAGTGTATACATCAAAACCAAATAAAACCATGCTGATACCACAGACAAGGGAGCCATAGTCAATTTTCATTTAATGATCACCTAAGGATTCGATTTTTTAATTTTGCCAAATATTACACTTAAATTTTTATGTGGATTAGCTGACTAAGAACTATATCCTTTGTAAATTAACTTCCGATTAAATAAATACATCGTCAGCGCAAATAGCCTTACCATTAAACAGGAAGGTAACGCATAAATAACCGGCGTCACGAAGATGCGGAGCGAGGAACGAGCGGAGCAGCTTTGTGACGTCCGAGTTTATTTTATTGTTAGCCACACTAAATATCATTATCAGTTTCCAAAATTGTATCTAAAGCATAGCTATGAATTGACATTGACTCTTGTTGTACACCAAACTGTTTTTCTATCATAAAATCAACTATTCCTGGGCCGTCTACGAGAATTACAGGAACTGCACCAGGTTTAATTGATACATTTTTAGCGCCTTTAGAAAATTCTGCAGTTGTAAAAAATATTCCTTGTTCATACTCTCCTTGAATAGCACCTCTAAAACGATCAATTTCTGGACGCCCAACGTTTGATTTTGTCCATCTTTTACATTGAAATGCTACTCCCATAAAAGCTAAACCGACCTTAAGTTTTCCGTAACCATCAATACCACCGTCATTTGAGATAGACGTAACTTCAACATCTTCAAAACCATATACTTCAAGTAGTTTTTTAGAAAAATGCTCGAAGGACTCAGGCGATAAGCTTTTTAGGTCTTTTATTATGCGCTCTTTTAGCAATTCACGATATTTAGATTGTAAATCTTGAATATCCTTTAAGGTAACAGCTAAAGCCGATTGTTTTTTTACCAAAACCTCTGATTGTTTTGAATCTGTACTTTTTCTGCGGCCAGGAGGACCTGTGCGAACTGGCTCTGCCAGTGGTGAAAATTTTCCATCAGATTCGAGGTTAAAATATTTTTTTGTTTCCGCAGTTGGGAAATCAAGCCCTATACAATGCCTACGTATTTGGCCTGTAACTACCCCCTGAGGATATTGTGCTTTGAAGTCATAAAGGTTTTTTTCAATAATCATTTGATAAGCTTCTTTTGGAGACAACGGTTTTTCTGCATCTCTCATAACTTTGAGTATTGCCTTAATGATTGTCATATTGAAATAAACCTCTAGTGGCTAACGCTGAAAATCAGGGGCGCGGCTTTTTGCGTCCCCTGCATTTTTTTGTTAGCTGATTTTTTGTTTCCATTCTCCGACATCTGCATCAAAAACACCCCAAGTTATTCAACCCGCGAGTAGGTCTTACCTTCGAGGACACGTTTTACCTGAGCAACGTTTCTCGCACCAATTCGGGCAAAAATTTCTTCAGCCGAGTATTTTTTGGCAAGTTTACGTATCGCTCGCACTTGATCAGCAGACAATCTGCCATCTCGACCGCAAATTTGGGCAACAGCCCAGTCGTTGTCTCGCCATTTTTCTGCTACCCAAGGTGCAGGAAGGCCTTTCCTCGGATGATCTTTGAGCCAACCACATACGATTGGGTCCCGTTCATCAGGCATTGGGACGACGGAACGCTGAATCAGGCCATTCTCGCGTAGGTAACGCAAACCGGATTTCCCACCCGGTATCATGTTAAGACGACGTTGATCTTCCCAATGACCTTCAACCAGAAACTCTTCTGTAGCATACAGTTCCTCAAGGTCGTCAGTGATACCCATTACCTTGTGGTTAACATAGGTAACTCGTCCTTGCTCTTTTTCTTCACGAAATTTCCGATGGAACAGCAAAGGACTTCTATTTTTAATTGCTCGTTTATGTTCAGACCACCGCTTTTGCCAGCTACGGGTTGTTACACCAACATAAAAGAAACCATCATTTGGATACGAGCCACCATGCCCAAAAATATGTTGATAAAGGACATACGCCTTCTTTGGATAATGCTTCGGTGACAATAAAAAATGTGCCGGTATTGAAAAGAGCAGGCTCGGCTGTTTTATGCGGCTTTCATCTATAGTCGTTTGAACTCGCTTCGCTGCTTGAATAAACAACGGATCGGTTACAAAGTCGACTGAGATAATCGGCTGAATCGCGCGCTCTTCCTCTTCGAGGTTTTTTCCTGACAAATACTCATTCGCTGCTCCGACCGTGCGATGGCCAACTTTTAGTTTTCGAAAAGGTGCAATAAAGCCAGGAGCCTTACCGAGAAACGTCAATTGGACGACAGGAATTACTTGACCCGGCTTGAGTCTAAAGACACCGTTCGGATGCTTCGCTACTTTGAACCATTCCTCACCATAACTCGATGATCGTATGAAGTTGTTGAGCAGAATTTCGAGTTCACGACGTCGAGAAATCATTGGTTTCGGAGCTAAATGCTCCCACCATGATTTGTTTATTCTCACGTCATTCCGCATCTCTGGCAAACCCTCCTTGTAACAGCTAACGCCGCGCTTCACCCGGCGGGCGCGTAGCACGACAGAATTTGAAATGTGAAAACCTTCGGACAGTGAAGCCAACCTAAAAGCCGCACTTGCACCCGATCGGTGTGCAAGCGATTGTTCAAGAAAGCCGCTACGCGGCAAATCATTCCTCAGCCGGCATAGCAAAAATCAATACCCCTACATACCAGCATATTTAAAACGAAAGAAAAACATCGTAGCCTTCCTGTAACTCAACCAATTCTAACCAAAGGAGACTACGATGCACGACTATTATGAAAAATCAATGCGCGCTTTGCAACTGGCAGGTTTGGGAAAAAGCACCCAAAAGGCATACACACGCGCTGTTCGTAAGCTTGTCGATTATTGTGGCAAGACGCCTGACAAAATCACGGAAGAAGAAATTGAAGCCTACTTTCTTCATCGTCGAAACGTTGACGGGTGGTCGGCCTCCACCATGGGTATCGCCCATTACGGAATCAAGTTCTTCTTCACCAATGTGTTAAAGCAAGACTTCCATCTCTTTTCTTACCTGAAGGCCAGGCGGGAAAAAAACCTGCCGTGTATCCTCAGCCGTGAGGAGGTCTTCCGCATATTGAATCATGTGACAACCCCACACAATTTGGCGTTTTATCATACGGTCTATGCATGCGGCCTCAGGTTATCTGAAGGCCTCAATCTCCGAGTTTCAGATATCGACAGCGCCCGAATGATGCTTCACGTCCATCGCGGCAAGGGGGCCAAGGATCGTTATGTGCCTTTGCCGGAACACACACTGGGTATCCTGAGGCAATACTGGTGCAATCACCGCAACCCCACCCTGATTTTCCCTGCTCGGGGACGTGGGAACACAGAAGCCCCCACCACCGATAAGGTCATGTCCATTGAAGGCGTGCAGGGCGCCTTCCGAAAGGCCCGATATGCAGCGGGCATCAAGAAACGCAGGGTATCCATCCATACATTGCGCCATTGTTATGCCACCCACCTGCTTGAGGCTGGAGTCAACCCGAGGGTCGTGCAACGTTACATGGGGCATAGCAATCTCGAAACCACCATGGCTTACTTCCATCTCACACAGAAAGGGATTGAAGATTCGTACCGGATCATCAATCACGTGATGAGGGGGGACAGCCATGAACAAGATATCTGAAATCTTCCGGGAGTTCGCCCCCGAGTATCTGGATCGGTTTGGGGCATCCGTGCCGAAGACCCATCGCAAAACCATCGGCGCCATCCTCTCTTGCCGAACGCAGGCCCATGGGCTGCTCTACTATGAGTGCGAAGCGTGCGGTAAAATCCATGCTTTCTATCGTTCCTGCGGGAATCGCCATTGCCCGGCGTGCCAAAATCATAAGGCCCGCCAGTGGATGGCTCGTCAGATCAAGCGGCAGCTCCCGGGCCATCACTTCATGGTGACCTTTACGGTGCCGGAGGAGCTGCGGAATGTGATCCGCTCCAACCAGAAGGCTTGCTATGGCATGATGTTCGCGGCCTCCTCCCAAGCCATGTCAGAACTCGTGGGCAGGGGACGATGGATGACGGGTAAGACACCGGGATTTTTTGGCGTGCTGCATACCTGGGGACGCCAACTTCAATATCATCCCCATATCCACTACCTGGTCCCTGGAGGCGCTGTCTCAGGCGATGGAAAGGCTTGGCACCCCACAAGCGAAGGCTTTTTGCTCCCCTACAAGGCGCTGTCCGCCCTGTTCCGCAAAAAGTTTAGGGGGCTGATGGAAAAGGCTGGCCTGCTTCACAACGTGTGCCCCGACATCTGGTTTGATGGCTTTAATGTAGACGTCAAACCCGCTGGAGGTGGCCAGGAGTGTATCAAATACCTGACGCCCTATATCTTTAAAGTCGCCATCAGCCAGAGCCGCATCGAAAAGGTCGAAGGGCGCGAGGTGACCATCACTTACAAAAAGAAAGGTTCCCGACGCCCCAGGCGACTGACACTTGAAGTGATGGAGTTCATGAGGCGCTACCTCCAGCATGTGCTCCCCACAGGGTTTATGAAAGTGCGGTATTACGGCTTTATTAGTCCGGCGTCGGTCCTCGACCTCAAAGAGGTGCGCAAGCAGGTCATGGATGCCTTGCAGGGTGGGGATATCGTTCCACCACCCCAGGTCCCTGCAAAGCCATCGCTATGCAAATCCTGCGGAGGCGTGCTCAAATACGTCTGTGGTCTTTATGCTCTGGTTCTTCCACCCGACGATGACGGGTGATGGGGTATTGCCGACAAGCTGAATGTCAAAGAGCTGACTCCATGCCAAGGATCAGAGCCCTTGGGGTGCGCCTTGAGGCATGAACACGCCAAAACAGGGAGCACGCCGAGCCACAAAACACGAGACAAATCAGTGAAACCGATGCGACGAGTCACCACATCACGTCAATGAAGCAGCCCATCTCGCAACTCAGAGGTGGGCTCCCGCCTGTTTGCTGAAAAGCAATACCCTATAAGACCATCGAGTACCGAAAACCGGGCTTCTTGAACAAAGGATTGATGTGACCTTCGGTCACGAGCAATCCTTAATGTTGGGCTCATGCCCCCACTTTAGAAATGCCAACAGGTAGTTCTTCAAAAGCACAATAAAATGGGATGTTTTTTGCCCCAGAGATAAAAGCAATAGCAAGCCGATGAAAACCATCCAGCTTAATAAGTTTACCATTCTCAGCTGGTTTTAAAACTGCCGGAGATAACATCTGGCCATTTAACCAATGTCCAATTACCCTAAGGAATTTATTTCGATTACCGTTGTCCCAAAAATGCTCAAAAGTATAATGGCGCCTAAGAAATATGAGCTCATACAATCTGTTGGATGGACAAATATACAATGAGCATGACTCAAGGTAATCTTGGTTGTGCTGATTGAAATTCATGGCGTCTCGCCCTGTATCCCAAACAGGTTCTATTGTAACTATTCAGCTGTAGGTTCGCCGACAGGGGTTAATCAGCTTCAAAAAAGGAGGGTAATTCACCCTGAAGCAACAGGCGCAATGCGTCGCTTGCATGCACGTTGTTTTTCTTGCATGTAGAAAGGTAGCTGCGTATTCGGCAGAAGATCTTGGCCCCTTCCATAGATCGGAAGCACCCAGAAATTTTCTGATGGACTTTCGTCATCCGGATGTCGTTTTCACCCTGATTATTAGTGAAAGGAACCAGCGGGTCGTCCATGAAACGAAGGGTTTCGTTCTCGAAGTCTTCCATCCGTTCGAGAAGGTTTCTCGCTTTTGATCGTTTCATCCGCCCGCGTTGTCCCTTCTTCCTTTTCGTTTCATCCGGGGCGGGCATTCGAGATTTCCTTTTTCCAGGATGCTCAGGTAGCGCTTTCGAAAGCCCCCGGCAATATCCGATGGAAGCTTGCCGCTGTGTTCGTTCACAACCTTGTTGATCTCAAGGAGCAAGAACTTCATGTCTTTGGCCCACTGCTGACTGTCCTGCTCCCAAGCCCGCTCCAGCTCTCTTAAGTGATGAGCGTTGCACAATGCGTGCAGGCAGTCGTAATTGAAGTAGGGTTTCCAGTGATCGTGGCACAACACGCCTTTGAAGCTTGGGATAATTCCCATTTCATCGATAGCCTCTCTGCCACGCTTTTCGTGCGGGTAAAAGTAAGTGAAAAGATCGTTCGACAGACAGTGCAGCCAAAATCGACTACCGTTCATGTTGATGCCGGTTTCATCTGCGTGGCAGACGGACGAGCCGGACAATCTGGCTTTGACGATTTCTTCAAACGCCTCAAGCGCGTTAAACGCTTCTTTGTTGAAGTTGAAAATCGACCCTGCGCTGATTGGGATACCGGCCTGATCCCGAAAGTGCTCGCAGATTCTTTCGTAGGGGACCAGCTGATGCTGGGAAAGATAGATCGCGTGAGCCTTGAGACCCGTGCCATATTGGACGCGTCGATCTACTCCTTTCGGGAAAGGAGCAACATATCGATTGCCGAAGGCATCCTCAAGAATCTCGGATCGATACTCAGTAACGTATTGAGCAACCTTCAAATCAATGACCTGCCGGGTCTCGTAACCTACGTGGCGATAGTCACCCGGTGGCAGTTCGGTCATATTGAGTTTCAACGGCAATACGAGATCTGCCTTGTCTACGGGCTCAAGAGTTTTTCCCTCGTGGCCATTTTGGCCCCCGGGCTTTTTCCTTCGGTGTTTTGCTTTTTCTCCTTCTTCCTGTTGGGATCGGTAGAAGGCGGTTTGCTGCTGTTTTTGCTATTGAGATTTAGACGGTTCGCCAAAAGGGTGATGATTGTAAGCAGCAATTCGATCACAGCTGCAACTGCGGGCGAGAGGTCCTCGTCCTGCTGAATCAGTTTCCTTGCGTTGTCTGTCGCCGCTTGAATATCAATGCTTTCGATCTTCACCCTGTCTCCTCATCTTTTTTTGACGAGGATAGTATACCACAGGTTTTGAAAACGGAATTTTGGCTCCTGAGCTTTCGAATTTCAGGCTTTAAAAATTTGAGGGTGCCGGGTCGTATAGCCCTTCATATAAGATGAATTATGGTCCTCATAGCCAGGCCTGAGCACCGGAATAACGGAGTAAGAGATCCGCAGGTCAAAATGAAAAATTTGATCAAAAATCCTGTCAAGAAAAAAATGCAGTTCAATACATTTTATGTGTGAGCTGAATAGTTACGTTCTATTCTTTGAAAAGCGGATAAATCAGCACCAACAAACTTTGAGTTGAGATCTATTTCATTCAATCCTTCCCAAAAAAGTGAAGGATCATATTTGAAAATATCTTCGACCATTCTTAAATGCTATTAAAATACATAATTTGAGATTGTTGCCCAACGTTGAACTATGCGGCCGCCGCGCCACCGTTTGCACCAACCAGCGGGCAGCTGTAGGCGGTCCGTATAAGTGACTTGTTAGCTGAAATGTTGTGAAAAATAATCTATCAGCTCACTGCCTTGAGTATCTTTTCGAAATTGTTTTTGTTCTTCAAAGTCTAAGCTCGGTAACAAATGAATTAATTGGTTGTCTTTATATAATTCAGCTATAGATGAGTTGTATTCATTCACTTTTTTTCCGGTTATTGCCTTTGCCGAATCCATAACACCACCTATCAAAATATCAGCAAGTTGAACGCCTGAAGAGGCTTTTGAATCGACTTGGGTAAAGCTATTAAGTTTTAGGGGAAATTTTAATGTTGTAAGCTGTGTTTCTTTAAAAGCAATTTCTTCAGTATGATTTATTAACTTATTTAAAACTTTGTCATATTGTTCAAGATTTTTTGATTTGTCATGGATTATAGTATATTCATCATCAATTAATGCCTCTAATCTACTGATTAATGAAAGCAAAACAACTAAAGCACCGTCTGTTGATGATCCTTTATGTTTTATTTCGTTTATGCATGATGTATTTTCCAGCGCTAAAGGCCCAAACGCCTCTGGCAGTTCCCGCCAAGGTGTTATTTTAATTTTTTCTATGAGTGAAGATATAGATAATATTGTTTTCGATTTCATGGCGTATTGAAATAAAAACAATATTTCAGTAAAATTGTTGTCTCTAAGCAACACATCTCCAGTATAATACAATAACGAGGCTAATGAATAATTAGTTCCGTCCTCATAAAAGTTAATTTTTCTTTCATAATAGAATGGTTCTACGGCATAATCAATAAAATGAAGAATTAACAAAAACTTTTTGTCGCATACATAGCTAACTGAGATGTAATTTGATAATATTTCTTCCTGAAGTTGAAGTAGCCTTTTCCAATTTGATTTTCTTTTTGCTAAATCACGGTATTTAAGTTCTTTGGATTTGACATGGGAAAAGTATTTTTGGATAAGAAGATTAGCTTCTTCCTCTGAAATATATATAGCTGATGCGCCTTGGAATGGTTGATCTCGATTAGTAAGTCGATACCAGTGTATCCACTCTCGTCAATATACACAGATCTCATTGTTGATATCCTAATAGCTAACAATTATTAGTGGACAATTTTGTCCAACAACACCCTCCCAGAGGGAAATACGGACATTATTGTCTAATATTCCATCAATCCCTGGGAATATGGGACCATCATGTCCCGTATTCCATTTATTGGGAACCGATCTGTCCCATAATACCTTCTCACAGGGAAAAACCGACAGCCTTGTCCCATAATCCGCATCATGTCAGAATACAGGACAATTGTGTCGTATATTCCTATATTTCATGCATTTTCAGACAGTCGCACATGAGCAATTATCGTTTTCTACCATTAACAATGTTACCTTTGGGGTTATGCTACTATATTCAAACATTCAGCTGAATGCTCAACCCAAAGACGGCTGACTGCTTTTCATCAAACTGATAAATTCTTACTCTTTGGATTGAACAATTGCAAGGAGGTATTTTTCAGTCCGCTCTCCAACCCTGGCGGTTTGACTAAGTGCGTGACAAAGAGCGCCTGAAACACAACGCCTGTCTGGTGGAAGAGCCTCACCCGGCTAGTTTCTGAAAAACGACAGCCTCAGATATATAGGATGTAATTCTTTGATTTTTCGAGATCTTCTCACCTTTCGGGCCAGTTGATTGCGCCCACCATATGCGTTATCAGCGCGTTGAGGTAAACCACGACATCTGCAGCTCTGATGCCTTGAATAGGGGTGCACTCGATCCATGAAATATCCGGGCTTGTTCAACCTGGATCACGCGTTGCATGAGCCGGTACCTCGCGGCACACGTGCGAGAGATAAGAAAATTCCCGGTACATAGGTTACATCACCGACCTCGGAGATTCGGCGGTGCGCAAGCGCACCCTACCTTTGCCCCCGTCGCATCCGGTCATGCGAACCCCATAGAGTGTGCTTTCGCACTATTTAACAGGCTCATTATGCGGCGTGAAGGGACGCCAAACGCAGGAAACGCCATGACCGATTCGAAACATCAAAGGGTTACGGTAACCTCTCCCCCATAGCCCTATCCCCCGAATATGATCCTGTTATTTTCATTTGACGGGGGCCGTTGAGGGTGGTAGCCTTAACCTGTCTGACAAGTCGACAAGTATACAAGTTCATCCATCAACAGAAAATGGGAGTCCCCATGAAACGAGCCAGGTTGTCAGAGCAAATCGTAAACGAAATCCAGAGGATGATCCGGGATGAAGGGTTCTCCGACGGAGATCGTTTCTATTCCGAAAACGTGCTGACAAAAAAGCTGGATGTGAGCCGGGCCTCGGTGCGCGAGGCCATTCGCATCCTTGAAATATCGGGCAAGGTAACGGTCCGCCAGGGCAAAGGGATCTTTGTGTGCGACCCCATCAGCAAAGGGGTCAACACCTTTGCAGCCTGGCTGCAATCCAACGAGGCGGACCTGCGGGACCATTTTGAGATGCGCCGGATTTTAGAACCCAAAGCCGCGTCCCTTGCTGCGGAAAAGGCCGATGAAAAAGACCTCGAAGCCATGGAGGGCACCCTGGACGCCTTTTCCCGACAGGTGGCCTCGGAAACACGGGAGGGGATCATTGAGGAGGACAGGATCTTTCACCTGGCCCTGGCCAAATCCACCCGGAACCGCCCCCTGTATATCCTGATGAAGACCATGGCCGAGAGCCTGAGCGAAGGGTGGATCTCCAGTTTGAATATTCCGGGGCGGGCCGAGCGCACCGTTGCCGAGCACAAGGCGATCTTTGATGCCATCAAGGCAAGGGACCCAAAACGCGCCGAAAAGGTGATGATGGCCCACCTGGAGAACGCAGAAAAAGAGATTCTGGATTACATGCAGCGCCAGGGGTAACACCCGGGCCGCAAAAGGAATACCGATGGGCGTAGTCATTACAACTCTTGTAGAAAATGGGCAGGGAGAACACCTGGGGCTGACATGTGAGCACGGTCTTTCATTTCTTATCGAAAAAGAGGGGCAGAGCTTCCTCTTTGATACGGGCAAATCCGATGCATTCCTGAACAACGCCAAACAACTTAACCTGGACCCCTTCCGCGCCCAGACCATCATTTTAAGTCACGGGCATTACGACCACAGCGGCGGCGTCCCCCATTTCCTGAAGAGCCCCTTTCGGCGCAAGGAGGTGGAGCTGGTGGTGCACCCCCATTTTTTCCGGGCAAAATACAGCACGGACGGGGCGCGCACCGAATTTTTGGGCAACGGGTTTACACGGGCCGAGGTGGAAGCGTCCAAGGGCAGCATCCGGTTCGCAGCCCCGGGCGTGGATGAGATCTCCCCGGGTGTCTATGTCATCTCCGATTTCGACAAAACCCATCCCGAAGAACAGGCCAACCCCCGCTTTGTGTTCGAGGAAGCAGGGCAGCTCGTCTCCGATACCTTTGCCGATGAGCTCATGGTGGCCGTGGAAACCGACAAGGGCCTTGTGTTGATACTGGGCTGTGCCCATCCGGGGATCATGAACATGATCGACACGGTGAAAGCTCGCCTTCACAAAACGATTTATGCGGTGGTCGGTGGAACGCACCTCGTTGAGGCCGACGACCGACGCATGACTTCGACCGTTTCCTATCTCAAGGGACTGGAATGCGCCGCCATCGGCGTGTCCCACTGCACCGGCCCCAAGGCCATGGCAGCCCTTGAGAAGGCGGACGGTCGGTTTTTTCACAACAGGACGGGGAGTTCCCTGAGGATCGGGTAACGCCCCGGGTGATGAGGGAGGTTGAAGTATGGCAAGCGGTTTGTTTCTGTTCGGTATTATTTTTGTCGCCATCGTGGGCATGATCGTGCTTATCTCAAAATTCAAGTGGCACCCGTTTATCGTGCTCATTCTGGCAGCGTATTTTGTGGGGCTCCTGGCGGGCCTTCCCGTGGACAAGACCATCGGGATCATTAAAAAAGGATTTGGAGGGATCTTAGGCAACATCGGCATCGTGATCATCGCCGGTACCATCATCGGCACCATTTTAGAGAAAACCGGCGCGGCCCTCACCATGGCCAACGCCATCCTGGCCCTGGTGGGAAAAAAGAGAGCGCCCCTCACCATGAGCCTCACCGGGTATGTCACCAGCATCCCGGTCTTCTGCGACTCCGGCTTTGTGGTCCTCTCCCCCATCAGCCGGGCCCTTGCGGAAAAATCGGGCATCTCCCTTGCGGTGATGGCAACGGCGCTTAGTTCTGGCCTCTACGCCACCCACTGCCTGGTGCCCCCCACCCCCGGCCCCATCATCATGGCCGGGACCCTTTCGGCGGACCTCGGCCTGGTGATCCTCATGGGATTTCTCGTCTCCATTCCCGTGATGCTGGCCGGTTACATCTACGCCATGAAAGTGGCGGTGAAATACCAGATCGCGGCAAGTCCCGAGGTCTCCCTTGAAGACCTCCTGGACAAATACGGCAAACTTCCCGGGGCGGTGCACAGCTTTTCTCCCATTGTCCTGCCCATCGTGCTCATTGCCTTGAAGTCCATTGCCGACTTTCCCGCAGCCCCCTTTGGCTCCGGCGTGGTGAAGACCTTCTTCGACTTCCTGGGCAACCCGGTCACCGCCCTTCTGTTGGGGGTCTTTCTGGCCACCACCCTGATCCCCAAAGAAGAAAAGGGCGCCTCCTTTGCCTGGATCTCCGAAGGGATCCACCACTCGGCCTCCATCCTGGCCATCACCGGCGCGGGCGGGGCGCTGGGACTCGTGCTCCGCGAGCTGCCCCTGGCAGACGTGCTGAGCAACTCCCTGCTCCAGATGCACCTGGGACTTTTAATCCCCTTTATCATCGCCATGCTCCTCAAGACCGCCATGGGTGCATCCACGGTCTCCATGATCCTGACCTCGGCCATGGTGGCCCCCCTCATGGTGCAGATGGGCATGACCTCGGAGCTGGCCAAGGTGCTGGTGGTGCTGGCCATCGGAGCCGGATCCATGACCGTCTCCCACGCCAACGACAGCTACTTCTGGGTGGTCTCCCAGTTCTCGGACATGGACACCTCCACGGCCTACAAGTGCCAGACAGGGGTCACCCTGATCCAGGGCATCGTGGCCATGACCGTGATCCAGGCCCTGGCCATGGTCATGTTGTAGCCTCCGGCGACGAGGGTGGCGAAGCCACGATAGCGAAAACACCTCGAAAGCTCATTGCCCTTGCGCTTTTTCCTTCGTTCATCTGAAAAAAGCGCAAGGGCCTTTGGGTTAACCGTGATGACACCGGCGGATCGATTTTTTACATGGTTCGCCTGAATGGACTTTAAAACCTGTTTATCAAACTTTCTTGTCGCGCCGCAGCCCTTGGGCGAAGGCGGATCAAAAGTTTGGCCCCCGGCAGGGCCGCCGGAGGCTAAAGATAAGGATAAGGCATGACATTCATTCGTCTGTTTTTCTACAAACGATTTGCCCTCAACGCCTTTGTGCTGCAAGACTATGAAAAGGCCCTGACATACTTCGGTAAGATTGCAGCCCTTTGCCCGGATACCCCGGGAGCCTATTACAACATGGGGCTGTGCCTTATGGGGCTCAAACGGTTTGAGGAGGCCGAGGCTGCCTTTAAAGAGGATGTGCGAAAAAACGGCATGAGCCATGAGCGCTGCAGGGCCTTAGGGGACCTGAGTTACCTCTGGGGAAAAAAGGAAAGCGCCACCAAATGGTATGAAAGATGCCGGGCTCTCTCCGACGACCACCCGGATGCGCCCTGGCTGGATCGCCGCCTGGCCCTGCTCGCTTCCGTCAACGACATGGCACCCTTGCAGGAGTCTCAGCGCCTCCTTGAGGAGGGCATCGCCTGCATGGCAAAAAAGAAAAGCGCCGTGGCCGAGAGTGCCTTTGAAAAGGCTGTAGCCAAGGATCCCACCAACATCCAGGCCCTCAACAACCTGGGGGTGCTTCGCATGGAGGTAAACCGGGACCCCGAAGGGGCGGCTGCCTGTTTTCGCAAGATTACGGCCCTGTCCGGCGCCCCCCTGTATGCTGAAAATCTCAAAAAAGCCCTGAAATCCGAGTCCTGAAAACTATGGAGGCCGCACACCCATGAACCAGACCATCCAAGACGCACAAACCATCTTCCAGGCCGCCCTCTCCGATGTGGACCCCGAAGGGCTCATCCACCAGAAACTCTCCCTTGAAGGAAGCGTCCTCACCGTGCAGGCAGATGGCGAGCCCCTCACCTTCGACCTGGACCAATACCACCGTATTCTGGTGGTGGGGGTGGGCAAAGCGTCGGCCCGCATGGCCCTGGGCGTGGAGCAGGTTCTGGGAACACGCATCACCGACGGGCTGGTGGCCGTCAAATACGGCCACACCGAACCCACCTCCCGGGTGCGCCTGCTTGAGGCCGGACATCCGGTGCCCGATGCAAAAAGCGTGGAGGCAGCCCGATCCATCGTCTCCCTCTGCCGCGATGCCGACGAAAAGACGCTGGTCATCAACCTCATCTCCGGCGGGGGGTCTGCCCTTATGTGCTGCCCCTATTCGGACAGCGGGATCTCTCTGGAAGACAAACAGCAGGTCACCCAGGCGCTGCTGGCCTGCGGGGCCGAGATCCAGGAGATCAACTGCATCCGCAAGCACCTCTCCGGGGTCAAGGGGGGCCGCCTGGCCCAGGCCCTTTACCCGGCGGACTCGTTGAACCTGATCCTCTCGGACGTGGTGGGGGACCACCTGGACGCCATCGCCTCGGGCCTCACCGCCCCGGACCCGTCCAGCTTTTCCCAGGCCGTTGCCATTGTGGACAAATACACCATCCACGACGCCCTGCCCCCAAAGGTCCTCGACTTCCTGACCAGAGGGAGCAAGGGAGAAATCCCCGAAACACCGGGGGCCTCGGACCCCGCCTTTGCGAAGACCCGAAATATGCTCATCGGCTCCAACTTCCAGGCGCTGAAAGCAGCCCGCAGCAAGGCCCGGGACCTGGGGTACAACGCCATCATTCTCTCCTCCCAGATGACCGGAGAGGCCCGTGAAGCGGCCAAATTCTACCTGGGCATTGCCTCGGAACAACACAGGAACCGAACCCTGGCTCCAACTCCCGCCTGCATCATCGCCGGGGGAGAGACCACGGTGACCATGAAAGGAGACGGCACAGGCGGCCGCAACCAGGAGATGGCCCTGGCCTTTCTCAACGAGCTCAAGGCCCGACCCGAGCTCCACGACCACGTGGTCTTCCTCTCCGGTGCCACGGACGGCAACGACGGTCCCACGGATGCTGCAGGGGGCATCGCCTCGGCCCATGGCCTGGAAGCTGCCCGGAAAGCCGGGGTCAACCTCCAGCGGTACCTGGACACCAACGACAGCTACAACGCCCTTGAAAAAAGCGGAGCCCTTCTCAAAACCGGGCCCACCAACACCAATGTCTGCGATGTGCAGGTGCTGATCGTGACATAGAACGTTAAAAAACCAAAAACATGCCTCCGGCGGCAAGGTGAGCCACCTTGAAAGCAAATTGCGAATGTGCTTTCCCCATAGCTTGTCGCGCCGTAGCCCACAGACGGCGGAGGCATGGTGAAACGTCGACAAGGGCGTAGGCGGAGTCCTCGGGGAAAATCACATTCGCCTTCAAGACATTATCTATTCAAGTTATTTTCTGTTCGATTTTCTCCCCCTTCGAACTTAGAGCCTAAAATCTGGAGCGCCGCACTCCGGTGCGGCAAAAGCGCCCCCAGCCAAGAAGCCGCACATCCTCACTTACCCCCCTCCAGAATGTCGTTAGCCCGGATATTTCATGCGAAAACGACCAGATCAAAGCAATGCCTTGTCACTGCGTATCAAAAAAAGCAGCCTCCGGCGGCAAGGTATGCCTCCTTGAAAGCCGATCGCCAATGCGCTTTGGCCATCGGCCTGTTTACATTCCCCCCGCCCCCTTGTCCCCTGGAGCGCCGCACTCCTGTGCGGCTCGGGTCGCGACGGACTAAAAAGCCGCACCGGAGTGCGGCGCTCCGTTTCGGTCGATTTTTCTCGTTTTTTTCGAACGTCGTGGCCAAACGATACCAAGCCCACACGTCATTCAAGAAAAACGATTAAGACCTGTTTGTTAGACCCATCTTTATGATATCAGGCAAACGTTTAGCCACTGGCGATATACGCTGAATAGTGACAAAAAACCGCACACGCCAAGCCGCACATCGCAACACCGCCCCTTTCCCCCCAACCTCCTCCAAGATGTTTGCCAAGACAAAAAAAGCAAATAACTCTTAAGAATCCGCAACAAAGTAAAAGGTTTTATTCTGACGCGCTGGTATCTCTGAATCACATCCTTGCCTCTTCACCATGGACGCATTGTCCCTGACCGTAAAAGGGCATCGCAACCACTGCAAAACAAGGCGATCCGAACCAATAAAACCATTGCACAACCGGCGAAACGCTCCGGGCGTCGTCGTTTATGTCACCCGTTTCTAAACGCGTGACGAAAAAATCCATTCTAATTTCGGAGGAAAGTATGAAACAAAAAGCCATTCCCAGAATGATCCTTGCCGCCCTGTCGTGTGTGTTTCTCTTCTCATCCCATGCCGTTGCCGGCCTTACCGGTCAAACGGGTTACGATGTCTACGATTCCACCATGGCGACCATGACCGGAAAATCCTACTCCGGGGGTATCGACATCGTCTACTCCCAGCAGGCAACCGGCACGGCTGCTGCCAAGGCCCGAAGCATCCTCAAGTGTGAAGACGGCACCTGGGACGGAAGCAACAAAAGCGTCCAGGTCAACATGTACTCGTACCTTGGTGGCCACCTTCTGACCCTTGCCGATGTTAACCCCTACGGATCAGGCATTTACTGCCAGGCTGTCAAAGTCGACCCCACCCCCCTTGCCAACGGCAACCGTACCGTCTGGTTCTCCATGACCGGCAACGGATCAGGGGATGGAGACTGGTACTCCGTGGTCGTTGATGAAGATTTCACCACGGTGCAGGTTGCGGCAGCCTCTGAGTTCTCCCAGCCGGGGTGCTGGGAGGTGGAGTGGAGTACCGACTCCACCCTTGGAAGCGTTCCCTTTTTTGCGGGCAAAGAGACCAACGCCTGGACCGAGCCCCACGCCATCTACATCCGCTCCGGTGGCTCCTTCCAAAAAATCGTGGACGTAGGCGGCTACTCCTGCGGGTTTGCCTTTGACGACGAGGGCAACCTTTACACCGGCACCTACACGACCTCCGGCCCCACGGACAGGCAATACGTCCGGCTCTACTCCGCGGCACAGATTCGAAACGCAGTAACCAACAGCACCACCCTCACCGCCTCGGACGCCATCAGCACCATTCCCATCCCCGCCGGAGGCAACTCTGCCGATACCTACCTCGGGGCTAACGACCTGGAAAGAGATCCCGACGGCAACATCTACGTCACGGCCAACGGGTCATGGAACGCCAACTTTAACTCAGACCTGGGATTTGTCTTCCGTATCGACGCATGTACGGACATCAACAACCCGCCCACCGCCATGACGAAAATTGCAAACGGCTCTTTTGATTCCGCCAAAACCGACTGGCAGAAAAGCCTTGCCTACGACGGCGCCTCCAACCTCGCCGCAGGGGGCCATTACAACCCCACCAGCTCATCCATGACCGGCAACCGCCTCTACGTGGACCAGGATTTTGCCTGGGGCAGCGGCGGGCCGGACGTCGTGAGCGGGCTCGGCGACGATGCCAACAGCGATTCGGACAGCATCCCGGACTGCTTTGACAACGCCTACCTCACGGCCAACGCCAACCAGATCGATGCGGACCTGGATATGTACGGCAACATGGCGGATGGGGATTTTAATAACGACGGGTCCTGGAACTCAACTGACAATGGCTTGCTCAGCTTGTTCATGAACACCAGCAATCCTGTGTACGATATGAATTCCGATGGGACCGTTGACGCGGCAGATCAAACTCTTTTTGACGCCAAAAATCCCTCACAAGCCCCGTATTATTAATGGGTAAAATCACTCGGAGCAGACTCTAACCATAAGCTCAACGAGTTTACAGGGTGCACCCTGCCGCATCACGGACGGGGTGCACCATATAAACAAGCTCTCCCCCAAAAAATCTGAATGCTTGCCGATTGATTCAGCGTTAATATTTTTTCTATGTATGGAGTCCACTTTATGAAATTCTGCATCTCACAAAAAATCAGTCTATGTATATCAGCCCTGATTGTTTTTGCTCTTGTACTCGGCTTTGCCGGGTTTCTGCTCGTCAGTCCCCCCCAGCATGATACCACCAAGGAAACAGAGACAGTTCAGGCCTCCCCTAAGCAACCAGAGAAAAATTCCCACCTTCCGGCCCAAGCAGAAACCCTTGTGGAAAAAACGCACGTCCAAGTCCCCCCCCCTCTCCCCCCTGAGCCGACCTTGCTTCAAGACCTGTCCGAGGAGTTCACATCCTATGCCCTGAAGACAACGGATGCGGAAAAAATACGTGTGGAAACAAGCCAGACAGACGGCAGGGGCTACGTGGCATTCATGGCGCGTCAGGAAGGGTTTGAACGAGGCATACCCACCGTCATGCAGGAACTGGCGCAGGTTTATCTGGATACCTTCACAGACGCCCCGGCCATTACCCTTTCCCTGGTAATCGGAGGCGGTATCAAGGGGCAGATGACCTTTCTGCGCGATGAGGATGGCGCGGCGGTCCTGCCGGAGCGCTATGGAGCCCAAGCCATGGAGTAAAAGCCATCCATGCGCAACATAAAAAAGTGCACCACCAAGCAAATAAGTCCGTATCATCCGCAAATTATTAAAAGGTTGCGTCTCGGTTCTCTGGTATCACTGAACAACCCGAGACAGACGGAAAGGATTGCACCTGGCCCAGACGCATTCACCCTATCGGACTGCCGCCAATGCATTGAACATCCCAAGGCTTTCGGCAAGCACCGACGCAACCGCAACCGTGTGGTCGTGTATTGCCTTAATATCCTCTGCCTCAGGTCCCCTCCCCCCAGGCAAAGCGTACAGAGACGCCGCGATTGCAGACACTTATACTGCAACCGGCCATAATCCACATATGTCGGACGAAAATTTGGGAGGTGCCCCATGAACCCCTTCAGCCGCCTGTTCTTCTTGACCACTTGCTTCCTGTTCATCTTTTTCTCCCTTTCATCGGCATCCCCCGTGCCCGATACAGGCCAAAGCCTGTGCTACGACGATGCCGGTAACGAGATTGACTGCGCTGGCTCAGGGCAGGACGGATCTGAATCTATCAATCCCATGTCCTACGAAAAACTGGATGATGAGGGATATGTGCTCTCCCCGGAAGCAACAACCTGGGCTGCTGTCCGCGACAAGGTCACCGGGCTTGTCTGGGAGGTAAAAAGCGACGCCAACAAAAAGCTGAAATACTTCTGGGGCGCTGCGCCTTCGGAATCATCGGATCTCTATGTTGACGATTTTCTTCAGACTCTAAACACCAAACAATATGCGGGGCGTAACGACTGGCGCATGCCGACGATTTATGAGCTTGCAGCCTTAGGAAGTCACATCGACGACGACACCGAAGACATAGTAAAAACCGACACTGACTATTTTCCCAATACGAATCTGGATACCTTTTACTGGTCCTCCTCACCCTATATATCGGAATTTCCATCCGTAGGGGCTTTTGACTTCAGAAAGTTTCTTACAGCCTGCGGATTTACACACGATATAACGTATCCGGGCATAGGCCTGATACCGGGAAGCAAACAAGCCCTATGTTTTCGTGCCGTCAGTGGAATGCCACAGGAAGGAATAGCTCGTTTCCATCAAAATCAAGGAGAGTTCACCGTAACGGACACCGAAACAGGGCTGATGTGGGAACTCGAGTCGGCTGATAAATATGCCACTGGAACTTTTGACTGGGATGGGGCCCTTGAGTACTGCAACACCTTGACTCTTGACGGATATCAGGACTGGCGGCTGCCGACAATGAAAGAAATCTTGTCCATCATCAATTGCAACGCCACAGAAAACTACCTTTACTCGGAAATTTTCAAAAACACAAAAGCTGGTCAAACCGATCAATACTGGACCTCGACATTTTCTAAAATGTCAGCGCCAAATGAGACAAAAGCCCCACTATGCATATCCTTCCATAATTATGGGATATACAGCGAAAAAAGAGGACTACACGCCATCGCAGTGAGAGGAGGGCAAACCGTTATCGACGGAAACCTGTTGATGACATCTCCCGCCCAAGGGGAATGCCTTGAAGCCGGTAGCATGAAACGCATCATTTGGAATAAAGGTGAACAGGCCTTACAAGGCAATATATCCATCTCATTATCCACTGATGGGGGAAAATCCTATGAGTTCATAATCCAAAACACAGAAAATGACGGAGAGTACCTGTGGAATATCCCACCCGAACTCAATTCGGTTAACTGCATGCTTAAACTCACCCCCCTTGAACAAAGTCAAGCTTATAAGGGCACCACCCAAGGGCTGTTCAAGGTGGGACCTCTATTAGGAATCCAGGTGGGCGAACCGACAGGTCAAACACACGAGGACGGTTCTTCCGCAACGTTTCCTGTCCGCCTGAAAACCCAACCCGACGGAGCAGTAGTTCTCTCCATTGAAAGTGACAATCCTTTAGAAGGAATTGTCTCCCAAGGCAATACGCTGACTTTTGAACCCGATGATTACGGCCAGCCGCAACTCGTGATGTTCGAAGGAATCGATGATGATATTGCCGACGGATCGGTTGCCTACCATGCCTGTATCAAAGTGGACCAGGGACTCACCTCGGATGAAACAGGTTATAAAAACTGCGATCCAATCCTGCTTTCACTTGTCAATGGTGATGATGACACGGCATCGCTTGTGGCCAGTCAGATAAGCAATGTGGTCTTAGAAAACGGACCACCGGAATCATTCACTGTCAGGATAACCTCCAAGCCAACCCATCCTGTCATTGTCACGCTCAACACCCCATACCCTGATGAGTGCCACTTCAGCCCGACATCACTGACGTTCAACCCGGCAACGTGGAACGCAACTCAAACAGTCACGATAACCGCCCTGGCAGACAACAGCCCGGACAATGATATGACGTTTGACATAGAACTGAAAATCGACAAGGAAAAAACGTTTGATACAAGCGGGTACACTGGCCTACAGCCTGTAAAAGTCCCAGTAACAACCATAAACACTGATCCGGGCATACGGTTAACTCACCATATTACGGGAATACCCCATTGCCACAAAATTTCAGAAAGCGGCCTGACCTCAAGCTTTTCAGCTAAGCTGATTCTGCCACCCGACAATACAGTCGTTGTGGACATCGCATGCTCAGACCCATCCGAAGGAAGAGTCTCACCGCAACAATTGACATTCACACCCACAAACTGGGAAATGAATCAATTAGTTACCATCATAGGTGTTGACGACAAGGAAATTGACAAAGAGCAAGAATTCCAAATTGAGGTATCGGTCAATGCATCCGCGACACGAGATGCTACAGGGTACAAGAAAGTGACCCCGTTGGTAATCCAGCCGGTCCGCAACGCAGACGACAACGACTGGGAAAACATCGGCATGGCCGTCAGCGACATCGCCGGAACCGTGACTGAAAACGGCGGTTCCGCAACCTTCCACGTGGCCCTGGCCACCGTGCCCAACGGGGACGTCATTGTAGATGTCACGAGCAGCAACGAAGCCGAAGCCTCCGTCTCACCTGCTACCCTTGTCTTTGCCCCCGAGACCTGGAACGACAAAAAGACGGTGACGGTCACCGGTGTCCCGGACAGCAAGGAGGACGGTGAAAAAGAGGTGACTGTTCAGCTATCCGTCAACGGAGCCTCCTCAGACACCACCGGATACAAAGACACCGCAACCACCAAGGTCCCCTTCAAGAGCAGCGACGCCCCATCATCCTCCGAAAATGTCTCCAAGAGTCCCGAAGCCCAAGGCCAAGACACCGGAGGCGGTTGCTTTATCCAATCACTGCATCACGGTCTGCCGTAATGCGTGACGCCACGAGCCCTCCGGTGACACAACCGAAGGGCTCGTGGGCGCTCCTCCCGGTGCAATGCCCATATCCGTGACCATTCATTTTCACTCACTCGTTTTAGGTTTCCCATGAAGAAAAAACACATTGCCCTTGCCCTGATTCTCTGGAGCCTTCCTTTGCTCCCCGTATGGGCCTTTGCCGTGCCGGACACCGGACAAACCACCTGCTTTGACAACGAAGGAAACCCCATTGCCTGCCCCTCTCCGGGCCAGCCCTTCTACGGCCAGGACGGCAACTTCCTCATCAACCCACCGTCCTTTTCAAAAACAGACAGCGATAAAACAGTCACAGACGATGCCACCGGCCTGACCTGGGAGGTAAAAACAGCGGCCAGTTTAGAAGAAACCGTCACCCAGACCGAGGCCCTGGCGTACATCGACCAGCTCAACGCCGAGGCATTCTGCGGGCACCGGGACTGGCGACTGCCAACCATCCTTGAGCTTCACGCTATGGCCGACTTCGAACATGACGGCCCGGCAGTCGACACCGACTTTTTCCCCAACACCCAGAAGACGCGTCACTACTGGTCGTCAACCACCAGCGAAGTGGAGGGCGTTACAAAGTATTACCTCCTCAATTTTGATCTCGGACACGTTTCCAACACCACCAACCCGGATACGGCGGCCACAGTCCGTGCCGTAAGGGGCATCCCCCTGACCAACCCGAGCCGATACCACCTGAACATGGACAATACGGTCACCGATTTCAACACCGGCCTCATCTGGGAACTGAAGACCCAGGAGAACACCAGCGACAAATGGCACCAGCACATGGCGGCAGCGTACTGCAACGACCTGGAAATCGGCGGTTACACCGACTGGCGACTGCCCACGATCAAAGAGCTGCTGACCTTGATCGATTACACCAGGACAGAGCAGCCCATGCTCCATATGCCCGTTTTCACGAACTCAGTCATTGCCTTCCACAGCGAAATATCGGCGTGTTACTGGTCGTCCACAACATCGGTTACGCCTGTTATCCAGACAGGAAAAAAAACCATGGCATGGGCCGTTGATATACAGCACGGTGTCACCAAACGTGGCTTTAAGACCTCCCAGGACAACAGCGGGGACGCCTTCCGGGTTCGAGCCGTCAGGGGAGGACAGGCCTTGCAGCCGGGGGGCCTTGTCATCACAAACCCTAAACCCGGTTCCACCTGGCACAAAGGGGATACCATGCTGATCACCTGGGAGAACCCGAGCCCGGAGATCCCCGGCAATGTCGCCATTGCCATCTCCTGCGACGGTGGAAAGTCCTTTGCCTCCATAACGGATGACACGCCAAACGACGGAGCGTATTCCTGGACCGTCACCGAACAGGACGACGTCAACGGAGTCCTTAAAATAATGCCCCTTCACGGGGCTTATGCAGCCAGAGGGGCCAGCACGGGCATCTTTTATACTGAGTGCAGAAAATACCTCTGCGCCATCCCCCATGACGACACAACCCGGGAAATCGGGTCCCAGGCGGTCATCGACGTCAAGCTGAGCACGGCCCCTGAAAACACCGTGGCCTTTGATGTGACCTGCTCCGACGACACCGAAGCCAGGGTCACGCCCAAGGCCCTCTTTTTTTCATCGGAAAACTGGTGCGACACCCAGTACGTCACGGTCACCGGCAAAGACGACACCGAGGCCGACGGCAACCAGGATTATTACGTCAACGTCTCCGTCAACACAGAGTTCACAAAGGATACCAGCGGCTTTGCTGCTCTGGCGCCCACACAGGTATCCTTTACAAACATCGACGACGACACAAAGCAAAGCGATGGGGAAGGGTCCGTGAAGGCGGCAGACGGGGATACATCCGGGGGGTGCTTTATCGGTTGCCTTGAAACGCAGTGAGCGTAAAAATACAAAAACAACGTCACGCTCATGCCCTTTTTACCGGCCACGGATTGCCCGGTCCGGGGCCCGGATGTGGCGACGCCACGTTGGCTGCAAAGCCCTCGGCCCCCGGAGCATCTGACTCCGGGGGCCCTGCCGGATGACCACGATCATGGCTCCCCTCGACAAAGAGAATCAACCCCGCAATTTATTCACAACATACCGCAACTATGTCCCAGCTTTTTACTCAGAAATTGACTATCTTAACCGCCATGCACCTCACACACGACGAAGGACGCATCATATGATCAAACTGATGAGCACATTATGGAACGACGAAAGCGGAGCCACCGCCATTGAGTACGGCCTAATCGTCGGGGTGATGGCCGCGGTTCTCGTGGGCGCCCTCAACCTCTTCGGCACCCAGCTCACCGAATTGTTCACCGCCATCTCCGACAAGCTGGGCAACGCGGCACAGACCGTGGCAACCTCCGACGAATCCTCCGGGACGTATTAGTCGCTATGAACAGCGCATGGGCATGTGCCGCACTCTTTACCGCGGCCCTCTGCACGGACCTCCAGGAAAGGGTCATCCCCAACACCCTCACCCTTTCTGCGGCCCTGGGGGGACTTGCCTTCCACACCCTCCAGTCCGGAGCACCCGGGGCCCTCTGGAGCGTGCAGGGCGCCCTCACAGGCCTTGCATGCCTCTTCATTCCCTTTGTACTGGGGGGCGTGGGCGGGGGAGATGTCAAGCTGCTGGTGGCCACGGGGACCTGGGTCGGAGCTTATGCCCTCTTTTCGATCTTTCTCTACGGCGCCATGGCAGGGGGAGCCATGGCCCTTGTGCCGTATGTAAAACACCAAAAAGAGAGACGATGCGGCAACAAACCCGCTGGTCCATGGACCAGGCCATCCGACACCATGCCCTATTCCCTGGCCATGGCCGCGGGCTATGCGGCGTACCTGCTCATGGGTAAGGTCCCCCTGGGATGAGGGGACGGGCATACAAAGACAACAACAGGGGCGCTGTGGTCGTGGAATTTTCCCTGCTGCTCCCCATCCTGTTGATGATCCTGTTTCTCATCATCGAGTACGGCTGGTATTTCACCACCCGGATCGTCCTCACCGATGCCGTGTACACAGGGGCCAAGGCCGCCGTGGAGGCGCGGGAGTGGAACGCCTACGGAGAAGACCCCGAAACATTCGCTCGCAAGGCCGTGGCCGATGCGTTCTGGGTTTATAAGCTGAATCAGGGCAAAGACATCCGGGTCACCATCACGGCCAGGGATGCTGAAGGCCCCCGGCGCATCGAGGTCAGCGTGCCTTCCCTGAAGGCCAGCCAGCTCACCGGCTTCCTGCCGGAGTTCATGGTGCCCACGAAGCTGAATGCACGGGCCGTCATGGTGTTTCACGATATTTAAAGAGGGGCATGCTCCTCAGTTGCAATCGACTATCATACGATGACGTTCCATTGAGCCGAATTCGTCCTCAAAACCTGTTTGTCAAACCCAGATCATAATAGTTTGGCAAAAGTTTGGCCCCCGGCAAGGCCGCCGGAGGCTTTTTTGTCCTGAATAGTCACGAAGAAAAAGAGGCACCCATGCGACACATTCGAGGCATCATCGCACTGATCCTGGCCGTCACCTTAGGGGGCATCGCCTCCTTGGCGGTCTTGAAAAGCTTCAGCACATCGGCTGCGGCCCCCCCACCGGTTCATGCCCCGACCGTGTCCAAGGCGCCCCCCTCGTATACCCGAAGCATCCCGCCGGGCCTTCGGGCCATCAGCGTGCAGGTCACGTCTACGTCGGGGCTCTCCAAAAAGCTGAAACACGGGGACATCGTCGATGTCATTGTCACGAGCAGCGACCCCAAGGAGAAATTCGCCCACCTCTCCCGGGTCGTCCTGCAACGGGTCACCATCCTCAGCGCTTACCCGGAAACCGAAACATCCGCCAAGGCCCGCACCTTCACCAAGGCCTGGAACGTCAGCCTCCTCGTCACGCCGGAGCAAGGGGCGGCCCTGAGTTCTGCCGCCGCATCCGGGGAGATCTCCCTTCTGGCCGTCAACCCGGAGGACCACCAGCCCGTGGAAAGATACAACGCCGGGTTTTCTCCCCACTCCGGGGTGCACCTGCTCCAAAAACCCGAAGACTTAAGCGCCGAGATTCCCGAGGGCTTACGGGCCATCACCCTCACCGTCCGGGAAGACGACGGCATCTGCAGCGTCTTTGAACGGGGGGACCGGGTTGATCTCATCGGCACAAGCAAAATCGGCGGGTTCACCGGGGACACGGACAACCCCGGCTCCGAAGGGGTGGCCACCGCCTTTCACCACTCCTCGAAAACCCTGCTCCAGAACATCGAGGTGCTCAGCTCCGAAAAGGTGCTGAACAACCTGCCGTCCCCGGGGCAGTCCGCACATCGGGTCACCCTGCTGGTAAAGCCCCATGAGGCCGAAATGATCGCGGCGGTGTCCGACGCCTCGCAAAAAACCGTCTTCCGGCTCATCAGCAGGAACCGGTCCGATAAATCACGCACCGACACTCAAGGGGCGTACGTCATCGACATGCTGGCCCATAAAAAAGAGGTCCACCGCGTCACCATTTACCGAAAGACAAAATCGTCCAACAAAATATTCTATACCCACGATTAGCGGAGCCTGATTTGAAATATTCTCTGTTTCTGTTTCACGCCCTTGTCTTCCTGTTTTGTGTCCGTCCCTGCGCAGCCTCATCGTGCCAGGATTTTGCCGACTCAGGATGCCGGATCCTCATCGAAGCCAACAAGTCCTTCGTTAAATTGACGGACAAGAAGGTCACCAGCATCTCCGTCGCCAACCCGGACATTGCCGATGTCAAGCTCGTCACCCCGCGCCAGGTACTCATCATCGCCCAGAAGCCCGGGTCCACGAACCTTGTCCTCTGGTACGGACAGGGCGAAGAGAGCCGGGCCGACGTCTACGAGGTGTCCGTCTATCTTTCGGATAAAAAAATCGATTTTATCCGGTCCCAGCTCAAGGCCTTTGTGCCCCATGCCAGGGTGCGCGTCACCCGAAGCCAGGACGGCGTCACCCTCTCCGGGTCCGTGGAGAGCCAGCAGGAACTCGACAGAGTCCTCACCGTGGTCTCCGCCCATGTGCTCAAGATCACCAACCTCATCGAACTCCGCTGCGCCCAGCAGGTGCAGCTGGAGGTGACCATCGCCGAGGTCTCCCGCACCGGCCTCAAACGCATGGGGCTGGGATTTCTCGTGAACCAGTCCCTGGGAATCAGCGTCTTTGAAAACGGGTCGGCCTCGGCCAACATGGCCCGCACCAACACCGGTTCACAAATCTCCGCGTCGGCATCCAACATCACCTCCCCCTTTGCTTCAGCTTTTCAGATCGCCGTCACCAATGAAAAGGGAAATGCCTCGGCCATCCTGAGTATCTTAAAGGGCCAGGAACTCATGCGCCTGCTGGCAACGCCTACCCTTGTCACCACCTCGGGCCAGACAGCCAATTTTGTGGTGGGCGGAGAGTTTCCCGTGCCCGTGGCCGGAGAGTCCGGCCAGATCTCCATCCAGTTCAAGGAGGTGGGGGTCAAGCTCAACTTCACCCCCACCATCATCGACAGCGAGGTCATCTCCCTGGTGATCAAACCGGAAATCAGCTCCCTGGATTACACCGTGGCCGTCAAATCCGGAGGCGTGTTTGTCCCCGGGGTCAAGACCCGCAAGGGCTCGGCCACCCTCACCCTGCGGGACGGCCAGAGTTTTGCCATGGCCGGCCTCCTCAAGGAAGAGAGCTCCCGAAGCGTCAAAAAAGTACCGGTGCTGGGAGACATCCCCGTCATCGGCGGGATCTTTACCAGCAAGGAGTACTCCAAGGAAGAGACCGAGCTGGTGGTGATGGTCACCCCCAGGCTGGTAAGGCCATTAAACCCAGACGAACGGCCCACCCTGCCCGGGGAGACCATGCATGACAGCATCAGCGACATGGATTTTTTCATGCTCAACCGGCTCTCCTACGGCACCTCCGCCACCAGGCCCTCCCATGAAGAGGGAGACACCAAAAACACCCATGTCTCACGCCCGCCTTCCCCTGTGTTTGTGGGGGATGTAGGGTTTGCAAGGTAAGAAATGGCACACAAACTCCAAGGATTGATCATTGGCAACGGACACGGTGCGGAAAAAACCTTTGCAGCCGATCTCCACCCCCTGATCCAGGTTGAGGTATCCCGCGGGGAAACCGCCCTCACTGCATTGGTTCACGCCGTAAACCCGGATGTGCTTTTTGTGTTCGCCCATGGGCCCCATGGTGCAGGCCACCCGGAGCTCACCGAGGTCATCGACGAATTCCCGAACCTCGTCACCTTTCTCATCGCAGACACCAAAGACCCGGACCTGATCAGGCAGGGCCTTCGCACAGGCGTCACCGATTTTCTTGTCTACCCCGAGGAACGGGACACCCTGCTGCCGGCCATCCTGTCGGCCCTTGCCCGCACGGGCAAAGAGTCCCGGGCCGGGTCCGTGCTCTCGTTTTTCAGCGCCAGGGGCGGCCAGGGTACCACCACCCTCTCCCTGGCCACGGCCGATCACCTGGCCAGGACCACGGATGCCGGAGTCCTTCTTCTGGACCTGGACCTCTATTGCGGCAACACCGCAGGGTTCATGGACCTCCCGTCCCATTTCTCCCCCTTCGACCTTCTGGACAACCTGGAGAGAATGGACGCCAACCTGCTCTTTTCCTCCATCCCCAGGCATGAAAGCGGGTTCTACGTCCTGAGCACCACCAAGGAGATCGGCGACGCAGAGAGCCTGAGTGCCTCGGATATCGACAGCATGCTGAACCTGCTCACCCACTATTTCGACCACGTCATCGTGGACCTGCCCCATGATTTTTCGGGTAAAACCATCGGCGCCCTCAAGCAGACCGACCACCTGATGCTGGTGAGCACCCAGGAGATCCCGGCCATCAAGGCCACAACCAAAACCATCCGGCTTTTGCAGGACCTCTTCTTCGATGAGGAGAACCTCCACGTGGTTGCCAGCAGGTACAGCACAAGGCACGACATCTCTTCCGATCACATGGAGGATATCTTTGGATTTCCCGTCTGCGGAACCGTTGCCCACAATCGAAAGATCTGCCACGAGGCCCTGATGGCAGGCAAAACCCTGCACGCCATGCAGCCCCACGCCAACATCTGCCGCGATGTGGAGACCCTTATTCACCGGGTCCTTGGGGGTAAGGTCCCGTCCCGCCCACGGGAAAAAAGGCCCTGGCCCTTTCGTTTCAGGCCCGCGGCCCACCTGCGACCGCCCCGTGCAGGAGCCGCATCATGACCTTAAGGGACCGAATCCGACAGGGCACAGCCGACGGCTTGAACTCAACGGCATCCAACGCCATGACCTCCGAAGCGTTCTATGCCCTCAAGTCCGGCGTCCACCAGAAACTCGTGGAACGGCTGGACCTGCACACCCTCACCGACCTCCCCAAAGAAGCCCTGGCCGCATCGGTAAAAACCGCGCTCCTGGACATCACCGCCTCGGACAAGGTCCCCCTGAACGCCCGGGAACGCACCGTCCTCATCTCGGACATCATGGACGAGATCATGGGCTTCGGCCCCATCGACACCCTGGTCAACGACCAGACCGTCCAGGACATCCTGGTGAACGGCCACGACAAGGTCTACGTGGAAAAAGAGGGCATGCTGCACCTGACCCCCATCACCTTTCGAGACAACGACCACCTCATGCAGGTCATCGACAAGATCGTCTCAGCCGTGGGAAGACGCATTGACGAGGCCTCTCCCATGGTGGATGCGCGCATGCCCGACGGCTCCCGGGTCAACGTCATCATCCCGCCCCTTTCGTTGAGCGGGCCCCTTCTCTCCATCCGAAAATTCGGGGCCGTGCCCGTGTCCGAGGCCATGATGCTCGCCAACCAGACCTTCACAAAAGAGATGATGGCCTTTCTCCGAGCTGCCGTCCACGCCAAGCTCAACATCCTCATCTCCGGGGGCACCGGCGCGGGGAAAACCACCCTGCTCAACGTGCTCTCCGCCCACATCCCGGACCATGAACGCATCGTCACCATCGAGGACAGCGCAGAACTCAGGCTCAACCAGCACCACACCCTGAGCCTGGAATCCCGGCCCGCCAACATCGAAGGCAAAGGCGAGATCACCCTCACCGATCTCGTCAAGAACAGCCTGCGTATGCGACCGGACCGCATCATCGTGGGGGAGACAAGGGGGGCCGAGGTCATGGACATGCTCCAGGCCATGAACACGGGCCATCCGGGTTCCATGAGCACCATCCACGCCAACTCTCCATCCGATGCCATCTCACGCATGGAGATCATGGCCGGCATGAGCCACGCCTTTTTCTCCGAAGTTTCCATCAGGCGCCTCATCTCCCAGGCCATCCACATCATTGTTCAGCTGGCGCGCCTGGCCGACGGCAAAAGGCGCATCACCTCCATCTCAGAGGTCATGGGCATGGAAGGGGACACCGTCATCACCCGGCCCCTGTTTACTTTTGAGCAGCAAAGCATGGATGACCGGGGCGCCATACGGGGAATCTTCAAAGGCGAAGGCCACACACCCCGGTATGCCGACCACATCCGAAGCTTCGGCATCCGCCTGGATCCAGAGGCCTTCTCCACGTCCCTGGAGGTGTCACCATGAGCCTTTGGATTCCGGTGCTCCTTGTGGATGCGGGCCTCTTTGCCCTGGCGTTCCACTTTTTCAAAACAGACCGCAAGCGAGGCAAAGCCCGAGCCCTCATCCGCGCCCTTAAAAAGGAAACCTCACCCTCGGCACCCCACGCCCCGGCCTTGAAAAACAACCCCCGGAAAATTGCCGCAGAAGAGCTGGTTTCCGCCCTTTTTGACCTGTCCAGGCTGGAGTCGACCCTTGTGACCGCAGGCGTCACAACCTCCCCGGAACGATTTGTGTTGTGGGCCGCAGGAGCCGGTGCCCTCCTGTTTTTGCCCCTCCTTCTGATCACTCGACAGCTCGCGGTGGCCACACTCCTTGCAGTCACAGTGATGGCCCTGCCCTTTGGGGTGGTCATCTGGAAAAAGAGACAAAGAGAACGGCGCCTCGTGGAACAGCTTCCCGACGCTCTGGACATGATCGTGCGCTCCCTCAAGGTGGGGCACAGTGTGGACGGAGCCCTCAAAGAAGCCGGCAGGAGCTTTCCGGATCCCCTGGGGCAGGAGGTCACCCTCATTTACGAAGAGATCGCCATGGGCCTTCCCTTCAAACAGGCCATCAACCACCTTGAAGAGCGCTTTGCCGATGTGCCGGATATCCGGATTTTCTGCGCCGCCTTTATCCTCCAGCGCGAAACCGGCGGAAACCTGGCGGCCATCCTGGCTGGCCTTTCCACCACCATCCGGGAGCGGTTTCAGCTGGAGCGGCAGATCAAGGCCCATTCCAGCGAAGGACGCCTCAGCGCCATGGTCATCGGCCTCTTGCCCCCGGTCTTCGGTCTCGTGACATGGCTGCTAAACCCCGGTTACATCCGGACCCTTGTCACCCACCCCACGGGGCAGCACTTGCTCGTGGCAGCGGTCCTTTTTGAGATCACGGGGTTTATCGTCATGCGCGCCATGACAAAACTCGACGTCTGAGGCCAAATCAGCCGTCTATGTTCCAAAAAGGCCCCGAGGAACACAAAGATGCCTCCGGCGGCCCTACAGGGCGCCAAACCTTTGAAAAGTTTGACAAACAGGTTTTGCTCAATTTCGCAGAAGCCTTCGCGGAAGCTCTGCCCCTGAGGAACGAAGGGAGAGGGCTTTCGCAACCTGGGGTCCTGGGAATCATCCCCTGGCCGCCGGAGGCAGGTTTTTCCTGGCTACTTTAACCATAGAAGGCAATGCAGTTAAATCAACACTGGGCAAGTGGTGACAACGTATCTTGTAACGTCGAAGCTTGCGATCCAATACGCATAAACCATCAGCGTCCATATCGGGCGCAGCCCGAGCCGAAGGCCCTTGCGCTTTGGCCCGAGGAACGAGGGACAAAGCGCAAGGGCAATATGCTTTCGAGGTGGCTCACCTCGCCGCCGGAGGCATTGCTTTTTTTGTCCATACCTCACGACACATACGGAGCCATACGCTGTGACCCCTTCCATCCTGGCAGTCATCACGTTTTTATGCGTCACCGTCCTTCTGATGATTCTCTACATCAGGCTGGAGGAGGCCTATCTCCGCATGCGGCTCAACCGACGTTTCAACGGAAAAAAACGCGGCCCCAGGCACAAGGAAAAAACCCTGGAGGAGAGGCTCTGGTTCAAACTCACTTACCCCCTGGGCCGCTTCACCACGCCGGATGACGAGGAGACCCTCTCTGCCCTGCGAGTCCGTCTCAACCACGCAGGATACAGAGACTCCTCGGCCGTGGCCCTCTTCTTCGGACTCCGGGCAGGACTTGCCGGATGTTTCGGGGTGCTGGCCCTGCTCTGGGCCCTGGGCAGCGGCGGCTCGCCCCTTTTGGCCTTTCTTCCCGCAGGCATGGGCTACCAGGCACCGGCCTGGGCCCTGGCCTGGAAAATAAGAAAACGGAAAAAAACCATCTTCCGTGAACTTCCCGACGCCCTGGACCTTCTGATCATCTGCATCGACTCCGGCCTGGGCTTTGACATGGCCATTGCCCGCATCAGCGGCGAGTTTGCCTCCATCACCCCCACCCTCGCCAAGGAGTTCGAGCTCTACCTTGTCGAAACACGAAGCGGATTGCCACGGGCACAAGCCCTCTCACACCTTGCAGCACGAAACGGCTCCTCATCCCTTGGCAGCGTGGTGACCGTTCTGAACCAGTCCGCACGATTCGGCACGGACATTGCCGACGCCCTGCGCACAACCATCTCGTCCATGAGAAAACAGCGAAAACAACTGGCCGAAGAGAAAGGAGGCAAGGTCGCCGCAAAGCTCACCTTTCCCCTTGTGGGCCTCATCATGCCCGCCCTGATGATCATCATCCTCGGCCCGGCCATCATCAACCTCATCGAAAGGTTCAAGCATGGATTTTAGCCAGACAGAAAACGATGCCTCCGGCGGCAAGGTGAGCCGCCTTGAAAGCGTATTCCCGCTGCGATCTGCCCCTCGTTCCTCGGGGCACACCACAGCGACATACTTCACAAATATACGTATCAACTGTCTCTTGTTTGTCGGCTTCCTTTTGCTTGTCGGCTGCGCCGGGAAGACGCCACCCGCCTTCTCGCCCGACGACGCCATGGCACGGGGACTGTCCCCGGCCATGACACAGAAACGCCCCGAACCCAACCACCTCGCCCTGGCAAAGGACATGATCAGCAAGGGGTATCACGACATTGCCCTGGTCCAGCTGGAGAAAGCCCTGTCGATGAGGGGAGAAGAAGCTGAAATATTCCACCTCATGGGCTGCTGCCACCGGGAGAAAAAGGACTACCACAAGGCAAAAACATGTTTCGACAAAGCCCTCACCCGGGAGCCGGACTACGCTCCGGCACACAACGGTCTGGCCATGACCCTGGATCTCACCGGCAACCCAGGGGCGGCCCAGGCCCATTACCGGAAAGCCATTGAAATCAACCCGGCGCGTCCCGATGTTTACAACAACATGGGCTTCTCCCACCTGTGCGCAGGAAACCTCGACCTGGCCCAGGAGTGCTTCACCCGGGCCATCGCCCTTGACGACACCTTTTTCCTGGCCCGGCACAACCTCGCCATCTGCCTGGGCGTGGCAGGCCGGGAGGCCGAAGCCATGGCCCTGCTGAGCAAACTCATGAAACCTGCCGAGGCCCTGAACAACATGGGCGCCATCCACGCCCTGGCGCACAATACAGAGCAGGCAGCCGGCTTTTTCGAACAGGCCCTTGCCATGGACCCCACCCTGTCCGCCGCCCAGAAAAACATCGCAGCAACCAAAGGAGCACCCTGAACCATGATCCCCTTTTCCAAAGCGTTTGCCGTTCCCCTCTCCTTTGTGGCCATCCTTCTCGCAGGTTGCTCAGCCCCAAGGCACATCTCCCCTGAGTTCGGCGAATCCTTTACCAAGGCCTTTCACGCCCAGGTCATGAACCCCGACGCACCGATCAATCGCGCCCCCGTCACCACCATGCCCGGGCCCCTGGCAAACGCCATCTACAAAAACAAGTACGAGCACCCAATGAAAGAGATCGACTCAGACTCCGACTCCGACTCAGACTCCAAGGATAACAACACCGACATCATGGCCGATTGATATCTCACAAATCCCTTGGTTGATGAGAGATAAAAAGCCTCCGGCAGGGGTACCGGAGGCATAGCACTCGTGAAATATCCGGGATAGACTGAATGGTTACGAAAGATCCATCGAAACGGAGCGCCGCACTCCGGCGCGGCTTTTTAGTCGGTCGTTACCCGTGCCGCACAGGAGTGCGGCGCTCCAAGGGACAAGGGTTTTCGTAGGGTGATGCCAATACACCCATCGCCCAAACGAGCATCAAGCCCGGATATTTCATGAGAAAACAACCATCCAAATGTAAAATGTCATGATTTCTGATGGATATAATAAAAATGTCGGCTATTTTGAAAATGCAAAATGTAAATCGACGTTTGCTGTTTGATTTTCTCACCCTTCGGGCGAGCCGAGAGCACCCATCTTCTGCGTTATCAGAGCTTTGAGGTAAACCACTACATCTGCAGCTCTGATGCCTTGAACATGGGTGCACTCGACTCGTGAAATATCCGGGCAAGGCCGACGTTTGTTTGAAAGAACCGTACATATGGCAAAAAAAGCAATCAAGACAAGCCCCCCCAAAAAACACGAGCAAGGCTCCATCGTCCTTGTGGTGGCCTTTTTCATGACGGCCCTGTTGATGATGCTCGCCCTGGTCATCGAATCCGGCTATCTCTTCAGCGAAAAACGAACCCTCCAGAACTGCGTGGACGCCGCCGCCATGGCTGGGGCCCTTCACCTCTGTGACGGAGACCCCGAAGCCCGTGCCCGCAAGGTCCTTTTCCAGAATCTGTTTCCGGGAAAAGAAGCCGTGGAGGATCCTGCCTTTGATGAGGACTTGCCGCAAAACCATGAGGTGGAGATCACACGGGGATACTACGATGAGAACGACGCCTACGATGATTTTCTCGTCTACAAAGAATTTGCAGCCGAAGGAGACCCCGATTTTCCCGCCGACGAGTACGTCAACGCCGTCAAAGTGTCCCTGACTGTCAGAGAATCCCTTCTTATGGGAGAGTTGGAAAAGAAAAAAAATGTCGACGTCCACGTGGCTTCCGTGGCGTTTCGGCGGCGTTTCGGTATCCTGGCCCATGGAGAAGCCCACATGTCAGAAATTCGATCCACCCACACGTGGCGCCGGGACCAGCTGGTCTTAACAAACATGGGCGGCGTCCATGCCAACGGCGACATCAAATTCATCGAACCCGTGGAGGTAACAGGAAACACCTTGGTCACTGCAGGCAGACGAATCGTCAATTGCCGGACCGGGCTCCAAAATGCCCCGCCGGTCCATGATGTCCGCCCCATTGACTGGGAGTACCTGAGAGCCAACGCCACGGTATATACCGTGGATCAATGGCCGGAGACTAATGAGCACAAACTTTCATGCGAAAACGAAATCCCTGTCGACTTCGGAAACACACTGTATCGAAGAGGAAAAGATGACCCAGGCTTTACACCACAATATGTATTCGGCCTTCACCCCGGAGATCACCATGGACGAATATACTATTTCAGCAACGCAAACGCCGCTGACAATGCGACCTTATTTTTTAATAGAATTTGCAGTGAGCTATACTACAGTGCATACAATTTCACCATTGCATCTGAAATAAACATCGATTTTCACAGCGGTGAATTGTCGGAAATTTACTTGGGTGGGAAAAAACATAACACTGTCTATATCTTTTGCAAAAAAGATATGGGCAGATTTGCCCCGGAAGCCGACACAGGCCAACTTCCCCCCAACACCTTGAAAGGGGTCATTTTCCGAACCGAAAAAAACTTTTATGCAAGGATAGTGGGCCACGACAACCCATTTGACCCGAACCCTCAACTTTCAAATTACATCAATATCCTTGCCGAGGGGTCCATTTACTTCACATCAACTTTCCTGCCACAGTCAGCAAAAACATACATACTAAACGGCACCTTCGGCCCCCCCTGCAGTGCGGCCCTTCTCATGCACGGCCGCCTTGAGCTATCCAACGATAAGATCCATTAATCCCAGCCAATGGTAAAACCCACGGCCCGTAGGGTGCATTTATGCACCATGGTCAAGACATAGCAGCCTTCCATATGCCATCGACATAAGCACACCTGGAGCCTCCGGGCCAACCGAGACCTCTTACTTGCCCTTATCATTCAAGTCAGTCCCTTCCCGGCATTCACCCCGACACCACCTTGGCATGGGATTCCCCCCGTTTCCTGGCAGGAAACTGCCCGGTGCATATCTTCTTGAACTCCGACGGGGTATAGCCTTCGAGCTTGCGGAACACCCTGCAAAAATAGGATTGATCGTTGAAGCCCACCTGGTAGCAGGCCTCCGACACGTTGAGGTTGTCCGCCATGAACAGTTTTTTCGCCACATGGATTCGCCGCATGTTGAGGTACTCTTTAAAGGACATGCCTGTCTTGTCCTTAAAAATCCGCGAAAAATGAAACTTGCTCATGCCGTTGGCCTTGGCGGCCTCCTCCAGGGTGATGGGATTCATAAAGTTTCGGTCGATGAAATCGATGGATTTTTGGACCTCCAGGGCGGCGCACCCCGGCATGGACGGACCGGGGCCTTCGGCGGCTTTTCCCTGGTAAAGGCTCTGGTAGGCGGTCCAGACCCTGTCCAGGGACATCTTGTAAAAATAGGTTTTCAATGCCGGAAACGTCTCCAGCATCTGATGAAAGGCTTCGCGCCTGGCCATGAGCACAACCCCGGGAATGGCACCCACGGCGCTGGCAATGGACATCCCCTTGGGTTCAAAGGACATCAGCCCGAAAAAACCCCCACGCCGAAGGGACCCAAAGGAGAGATCCCCTCCGGTAAAACGCTTGATGCGAAGCTCAATGCTCCCGGACACCACAAAGCCAACCCAGGTCGCCACTTCATCCTGCACAACCAGTTTCTCCTTCTCGGCGAACCGATAGGACTGAAACGCCGAGACCACGCGATCAAGGGCCTCAGGAGAAAGCCTGCCGAAGGGCAGGTGCCGTTTCAACAACTCTCGTTCATTCATCGTGCTACCTGCTTCAAAAAAGCCCATAAAAAAACCCCATACCGATGCATGCATCGATATGGGGAACCGTTTTCATCCTCACCACAGACTCACACTCTGCACAAGACCTTCCTCGAGGCCTTCGGAACGATCATGGATCGTTCCTTTCCGTGCCGATACATCCAGGCAGGTCTTCTGACTTCCCCCCCTTTCAACGGCCTTCCCGGTTTGACCCAGTGGCACAACGCGTTGAAAGGTTTGCAGGAGTTACAGCGGCGGGACCGTTCCCGATTTTCACGGGATTCCCTCTTAGCCCGGGTCTCGGGACATCACGAGACCGGGGAACCTGAACGTCAAACAAATTTTTAGGTTGTATCAATCTATATTTATGCAGCGTTAAGATATGACATCGGGAGCCCACCCCTGATGCATGCGGGAAACATCTCATCCGCAGGGCGTGTATCGTACCAGGCAATCTATTTCATCACCTGAGTAAATGAAGTTATAATGACCCCGCCGTTGATTTGTCAAGGAGAAAAGCAGCACACGGACCAAAGATAAATTTCGACAAACACAGGACAATATGCACGTTACCGGCAAGTATCACCCTCTGTTTTCCAACGAAGGCAGCCGTCCCCAGGGGGCGGCTCACGGCAACATCCGTTAACCACCAATGCTGGCGGCGAAAATCTCCGGCGAAAAACCCGGGATCGACGAACTCGGCCCACCGCCCTTTTTCCCTTGCGCTCCCTGTTCCACCCACTTTATATAGAACCGAAACGATTCGAAGTAACCTTTAACACGCAGGAACCGTCTTCATGCGCATTCCCTTAGTATTTGCCCTGGCCCTTATCTTTACCCTTGCCCCGTTGTCCTTTCCGGGGGCTCACCCCCATGTTTTTATCACCAGCCGGATGACCCTTTGCTTCGAGGCAAAGCAACCGGTTCGCCTGGATGTAGACTGGGCATTTGACGACGGCTTTTCAGCCATGATCCTGGAAGACTACGACACCAACGGCGACGGGACCTTCTCCCCCAAAGAGCTGAACACGCTTAAATCCGAGGCCTTTGATTACCTCTCCGAGCAACACTACTTCACCTTCATCACCCACAGCGGAACCAAAAATCACGCCGTCACCATTGCCTCTTTCAACTGCGAGGCCCAGGACGGCATCGTGGTGTATCGCTTTTCAATCCCCATTTCCCCGCAGCCTGAAAAGGGAGAGCCTTTGCGGCTCAGCCAGTACGACCCCACCAACTACTCGGCCCTCTTTCTCTCAGAAGACGCCCCCCTCTCCTTCTCCGGGGATGTGCCCCAGGGCATGGGGTTCACCTTGAGGGAGAACACCGAAGAATCATACTACTTCGGCATGCTTCACCCTATTGAAGCCGTTGTTTCCATCTCCGGTAAGGAGTAACACCCATGACCCCACGCATCCGCTCTGCAGCCCCTGCCCTCTTCACATGGGTTCTTTTAAGCCCCCTTGCCGCCCACGCCTTCGGCCCCCCGGATACTGCGCCGGGCCTTGGGGCACGCCTCATGCACAAGCTCATCCTCATCCAGTTCCAGATGAGAAACGAGATGGCCGCCACCCTGAAATCCTTTGCCGCCGCCCCCGACCTCTTTGCCCTGGCACCGCTTTTGGGACTTGCCATCCTCTACGGAGCCATCCACGCAGCCGGTCCCGGCCACGGAAAGGCCGTGGCAACCGCCTACATGCTCCACGGAAACCGCAAGGCCAAAGACGGAGTCCTCTTCGGCAACATCGTCGCCTTGAGCCACGGCCTCTCCGGGATCCTCACCGTGCTGTGCATCAAATGGTTCCTTGAAATCCGCATGACCACCGGCCTCAAAGACGCCACCCGCCTCACCAGCCAGGTGAGCTTTACCCTTGTCATCCTCCTGGGGCTCTTTCTCCTGCTCTCCGGTATCTACGAAGCAGCACGGCCCAAGCCCCATCAGGAAAGTGCCCCGAAAACCGGGGGCCTTCTGGCCGCTGTTGCCTTCGGCATGGTCCCCTGCCCAGGTGTCGTCACGGTCATGCTCCTTGCCATGGGCCTTCACCTCACCCACCTGGGCATCCTCATGGCCTTTGGTATCACCCTGGGCATGGCCGCCACCATCTCCGCCGCCGTCATCCTTGTGGTGGCAGGAAAAAACGCCGGACTGAAGACCACCTCGGCACGGCCCAGACGCCTTCCGGGAATCCTCACCGCCGTCTCCGGCACGGCGCTTACAGCCCTGGGGGCCTTGATGCTCACCGGGCTTTAACCCTGATGGGGAGCAGAGCCCATGGACTCTTATCTCTCGAAACGCCTCGCAACCTATGACAAATGGCTCAAGACACGCAGGATCTCCCATTCATCACGGGTGATTCCCGTCTCCGAATCGGTTCAGGAAAAACAGTGGGTGCTCCCCACAGAGCAGGTGACGGAGATCGTGCGCACGGCAAGAGTCGTAGCGGTTCAGGCGTGCGAATGCAGGGTCCGATACAAACGGTGTAACAACCCTCTTGAGGTCTGCCTGCTCTTCGATGAAATGGCCGAGGCATGCATTGAAAAAGGGGAAGCCCGCCGTGTTGAGTTTTCTGAAGCCAAGGAAATCCTGAAACACGCCAACCGATGCGGCCTCGTTCACCTGGCCCTGTACAGGCCGGACCATGCGCTGTATGCCCTGTGCAGCTGCTGCCCGTGTTGCTGCCATGAGCTGCAGATCATTCGCGACTCCGGGCGAAAGGAACTCATCGCCCACTCAGATTATGCCGCTGTCACGCAGATGGACGATTGCGTTCACTGCGGGGAGTGTGTGGACCGATGTGTGTTCGGAGCCCGAATTTTTGAGAACGATCAGGTGGTATTTCATCCCCACGCCTGCACAGGCTGCGGCCTCTGCGTCACCACCTGCCCGGTCGGGGCCATCTCCCTGGTCGAGTCAACACGGCCCATGTCCTTTTTATCCCCCCGGACGGACTAAACAAAAAAACACCTCCCCGGGCCCATGCCCGAAGAGGTGTTTTTTATGCACAGGGCCGTAAACAACCGGCCCCGAGGGAGGGCATCATGTCTTGTTGTTCAACGTCAGGACGCTCTCGGCGATCTTGACCTGCTTGTCAATGCCGCTGGGGTCGCTCACGATTTTGTAGAACTTAAGGGAGACGCTTGCCGTGCCCGAGATGGGCAGGTCCCCGAGCCAGATACAAAAATCCAGATCCGTGTCAAAGGTCGCCGTGGTGCTGGCGTTGAGTTCCTTGTTCTCCACGGGCCCCCGGTTGACGTTGAATCCGTCGAAATTGCTGCTCGCGATCTGGAACTCCCCGTCCATGGGGTACTCCCCGCTGAACACAACCTTGAAAACCAGGTTTTCCGGAGCCGAGAGCTGGCTGTAGGCGTAGTGGGCCTGAAAATCCGGGGCGTCGCTGACCTGCGCTGCGATATCAATGGCCACATCCCCGTTCTCATCCGGGGCAACCGATGTCACGGCTGCGTAGCTTGCCGTCTGCTTACCGGCCAGACTGAAGAAACTTCCCGTGGCCCCGGCGACCACATCGATCCCCTTGAACCTGATGGTTGCGTCTATGGTATTCATGGCCTTCTCCTTTGCGTGTTATAGGGTCGAAAGAGTCATGGCATGCCCATGGCCGTGCCTGTCGTTAAATCAGGTCAAAGTTGATGTTGCCGCACTCCACCTCCTTGCCGATGGGAATGTCCCGGGACGTGGCGTGAAGCTCGTTGTGGGCCAGCCACTCCAGGACCTTGGGGTGGGGCTCGTCATGCATCATAATGGGCAGGGCCGTTGTGTAGAGGCTCAGGGTGTCGTCGTCGGTGACCTCGTTGATCTTCAGCTGCCACTTGGTGTCGGAGTTGGGGGGGATGCCGTTGAACCACACGCTCACGGAAATATTGGTCATGAACTGGGCGGGCAGGTACCAGTGCCCCCCGATGTTGTCGTTGGGATTGGTCACATCGGCTTTGGGCTTTGTGAGGGTGTCCACGGGGTTTTCGTAGCCAGGGGGCAACTCGATGACCGTGCCGCTGGTAAACTGGAAGGACCACCCCACAGGCACGTTGGTGCACTTGATGTACAGGTTGTACAGGTGCGGAGGATCCACGGGGTCTCCGGGGATCTGGATCTTGTGGCCTGTGGTCTGGGTGAGGTCCGGGCTGTCGGAAGCAACGTAGACCGTGTTTCGCCAGGCCCAGTTTCCCCTCTGGGCCAGCCAGTCGGACCAGGCCGCGGCGCTCTCGAAGTTATCCTCCGGAACGCCCACGGAAGGGTCGATGGAGTCCGACGCCTGGGCCACGATGCAATAGTGGGTATCGGGGTCCGGCGTGGTGGGTTCCCAGCGAAAAGCGTCTTCGGTGTTGGCCACGATATCGCCCTTGTTCTCCGCCTTGACCTTCACCCCGTCCGCGTTGGAGGAAGTACGCATGTAGTTGTCCTTCCAGATGGACGGCAACAGGATCAGGTTACTTTGGGCCCAGTAGGCGTGCAGGAACTTCTCCTGGGCCGTGCTGCTGATGTTCTTTGCCCGGATGTAGAAGTAGTTGCTCACGTTGTTAAAGATCCGGTTGGAGTACCCGTTGCTGTAATTGGCCGGGTCCACGTACTGATCGGGATTCTCCGGGGGAACGGAACCCGAGCAGATCACGTCCGGAGAGCTCGAGGTCACTTTCCTGGGCAGGCTCCCGTCGTCGGACAATGAGGTTCTCAGGAGCAAGCCATCCCATGTTGAGTCTGCCATTTTGACGCCTCCTTGGTTGTCTGTTGGTGGGGTAAACCCCACATCACAATTGGTCTGCTTCGTACTTCTCGATCATGTAGCGCAACAGGTCCTCCCTCAGGGTGAGCAAGGCCTTGTACTCCTTGGAGCCGTAGGTCTCCGCGGCGGTAAGAAACGCCGTCCACCAGGGCAAAACAGCCCCCAGCACACCGACATCCGAAGAGTCCGTGCCCAGGGTCCGGGCCACGGCGCTGCCGATCTCTTCGGGGGTGGGCGTGTCCGTGTCCACAAGCTTTTCCACGATCTGCGTCAGCCACACGTTGAAATCCAGGTTGGCCGGGGGATCGATGTTGGGAGGCTGGGTCTCGGACTTCACGGGCTGGAATTTCGCCGGGATCCGGCTCACAAAGGTCACCCGGTACAAAATGCGCCAGCAGCCGTTTTCGGCCACCGACGCCTGCCTCAGGGCCACGGCGTTGGCATCCACGCTGTTGTGGAGCCAGTTGGGATCCATCACCGTAGAAAACAGAGTCTGGAAATTTTCCTCGGACGGGGTGAGGTAGAAGGCAAGGTACCGGTAGCCGTCCACCTTGCCCGGTGCCAGCTCGGTGGTCATGCCGTCGAGGTGGGGGTTGCCGCCCTGCTCGCTCACGATGGGAGCCACCAGGGTGCTCTCCGCATTTGCCGAGCAGCTCAGGTCAAAGGACTGGGACGCCTCCTTGGCCTTGGTGGCCGTCTTTTCCAGGCTGACGCTGAACATCAGGTCAAACTCGGCCAAGGGACCGATGGGCTTGTTGATCTTGGTCTCCACAAAAAGCCCGCCCCCGTTGTCCACCAGCTCCACCCCGGAGAAGGTCTCCGAATAGGTGTCCATCACCGAGGTCTGCTCTGCGTAGGTGGCCCCGCTGGACGACCAGACGTAGGTGTTGACGATATTGCGGTTGGAGATCTTGCGGGACCAGTCAAAGGCCGGGTTGTCCTTGATCTTGGCCGTAAAGTCCTCGATGGTCATGCCGCCGTCTGTTGCAAACTGCTCGTAGTAGCCCTCCAGCTCCTTTTCCTTGCGCTCGATCTTGCGCTTGAGGGAGTATGCCTCCACAGGCTTGAAGTAACTGCCCCGGACCAGATTGGCGTCCGGGTAATCCGGATCGTTTTCCAGGCCGATCTTGCCGTCCAGGGTGCCCTGCTTGATGTAGCGGTTGTTGATGGGAAAGGGGATGAGGTTCATGTCCTCGGGGATGTCTTCGTTGGGCACCACGCTGTACCGTACAGGGGTGCGGGTCCCCTTGATGGCCAGCATGTAGAGATCCGCTGTGCCGGACTTGACAATGGCCACCCCGGCGTTGTCCGTGATAAACCGCAGTCCCACGGCATCGTTGACCATATCGGAGATGCTCTCCCAGGAGCCCCCGGGCCGGAAGGCGCTGATCTTGCTGATGGAGGTCCGGTTCTTCAGGGAACTCTCCTGGATCGTGGAGTTGGCCAGTTCAAAACTGTGCTTGCCGCCCCCGGAGATCCCGTATTCGAACAGGGTGGTCTCCGCCTCCACGCCCAGGCCCACCGAACTCTTCACATCCCCTTCGCTGATGATGCCCAGCTTGCTTCCGAAGGTCAGACGGGAGCCGTCGTTCTGGGATGCGGAAAAGCTGTACTCCACCTCGCTGGCCTCGGTCATATCCACGGAGGTGGCCCCGGCATAGTTGCTGTTGTCCGAGGCGGGATAATTCCAATACGGGAAGGTCTGGTTCTCGCTGGGCAGCGGGGGCGCTCCTTCGATGAACCCGATGACCGAGGGCTTGGTCTGCACCTGGCCGATGTAGATGGTGTCCAGGTCCCCCACCTTGAACCCGGTGTAGAGCACCTGCTGGCCGCTTCCTTTGTCCTCATAAATATAGGCCCGCTTCATGACGCTGAACACATCGCCGTAGGCGTTGACCTGGAGATCGCTGTACTCAATCACCGAGGGCTGCCCCGTGATGCGGGCCAGGGCCAGGGTCTTGATGCCGTTCAGGGCATTGTAGACCACGGGCGCCTCATTGCTGATGGGAGCGTCCGAAGCAATCCAGGCCGGACCCGTGGCAACATCTGCCGGAACAAAGGTGCCGGTGTTGCCGCGGCCGGTGCGGTCCCCCACCTCCAGGCCCGACCCGCTGTCAAAGCGCCAGTAGGCGGCCAGGTTCGTCTCCGCGCCGGAGAGGGTCCGGTTCATGTTGTCGGAGATCTGCTCCCCTGTGAGCTGGGCCTTCCAGATCCTCACCTCGTCCATGCCCCCCTTGAGGGGGTACCGGGACGCATTGCTCACCAGGGAGGTCCCCAGGGTGAAGGTGCCCTGGTCGCCGTAGCCGCCCAGATCCGCCACGGGCACGTGCTCCACGTTGGACTCGCCCCCGTCCACGTAAAAGACGGTGGTGGCGATCTCCGGGAAGAGCTGCCACAGCTCCCCGCTGGTGATGGTGGCGTTGTTGACGTCCTTGCTGTCAAAGGCCGTCTGCCCCTTCATCTCGGAGAAACGCCAGTAAGAGATCAGGCCGTCGGAGTTAACGGGCGGACGGTGGGTAAGAAAGGCCTGACGGATCTCATCGGCCTCCAGCACCCGGTTCCAGAACCGCACCTCGCCGATCTTGCCGTGGTAGATCTGGTTGAGCTTGGGGGAACCGCACAGGTAGAGGTGCTCATCGGACTCCCTGGTCTGGACCGGCTTGTCAAAGTCCTCTTTTTTAAAGGAACCGGACAGGGCGCCGTCCACGTAAAGATCAAGGTAGACCCCGTATTTCTGGGGTTTGGCCGGCTGCCCGTCCACGTACTCCTGATCGATGCTCCGAATCTCGGCGGTGGCCGTCAGGTAACCGGTCTGCCCGCCCGCGATGGCCGAAGAGGCCTTGACGGTGAGGGTGTGGGCGGCATCCCCCGACTCAATGGAGAGCTCGAAAAAGGCGGTACCGTCAGGGTAGAGCCCCAGGGTGTAGCTTCCGTTCTTGGAGGCGATGATCCGGTAGATCCCCGCCTCTTCAGCCGGTTTCACCCAGGCTTCCATGGCCCCTTTTTCAACGATCTTCAGGCTGGAATCCCCGCCGCAGTCCACGTAGTTTTCGTCGATCATCTCAAGGCAGAAGCCCTGACGGAAGACAAAGGCCGAATGGGTCCAGGCCTTGCTGCCGGTGTCCTTTGCCACCAGGGCCTCCTGATCGTTGGCCGCAAAGGGGCTCATGAAGAGCCCCCCGTCCTGGCTCCAGGAGGAGTTGTCCAGGTTCTGGTAGGTGCCGTTGTATTCGGAACCCAGGTAACTGGAGTTGCTGGCCACCATGGTGTCCAGGCCGTCGTTTAAATTCAGGCAGACCAGGGGCGGGTTCACCACCTGGGAGACCCCGCTTTCGGCCAGGCGCTCCATGGAGATGGGATCCAGGGCCCGGGGCCAGAGGGCGAGCTGATTGATCTTCATCTGCATGCCGGTGTCCAGATACCCGCCTCCGTAGAGCGTGCCCAGGGAATCCGTGAAGTTCTGGGTCACCGTGGCCGAACCCTGGTTCTTCCCGTCCACATAGAGGATGATCTCCACCTCGGTGTCGCTGACGGTGCGCAGGGTCATGCCCACGGCCGTCCAGGTGTCGGTGGGGGCCGACCCGGAGATCCTTTTTGTTCCGGCAAAGGAGACGCTCAGGCTGCCGGAGGTATCCGAATAGACCCGCAGGTACTCTTTCACCAGCTGGTTGGTGGTCATGCCGAAGAGGTCGCCGTCGTCCCGGGCCGACGAATCGATGCGGACAAAGCCGTGGAGGGTGATGTCGTTGGGCGTGCCCTCGTTGAGGATGATGGAGGAGTAGACCGTGGTGCTGGCCCGAAAACTCGGCACATACCAGTTCTCGTACCCCATCATGTACTGAAAGTCCTTGTCCGGGTTGTCCACGTTGCCGTGCACATGGTAGCTCAGCAGCTTTGAAATGGTCTCCCCGCCCGTGGGGGGAACAGGACGGCCCCAGGCCTCCAGGGTGACATCGCCGTCAATGGCCAGCACCTCACTGGGCATGTGCCCCCTGGAGACATCAAAGGAGACGTAATTGGGGGACGAGGTTGTTTTGTTGACCTCCAGGGCAAAGCGGTTGGGCTCTTTGATCCATCCGCCGTCGGTCCCCTGGGTAAGGGCCGGGGCCTGGGCGGTGTTTTTCACCACGGCCACGGCGCCGTTGGTGGGCGTGGTGTCGGCCACGGCGGCAAAAAGCCCGGAGCCCTCGGAGAGCACCGTTACATCTGAGCCTTTCTGGCTCTTGCCCTGCTGCTGGATGGTGGCAGTGGTCTGGGTGAGGGGGACGACCCGGGATTCGGAGTCGATGTTTCCGGTGAAAAACTGGGCAAAGAGCATGGCCCCGGCAAGGATGTTCTCGGTGGGGGCCTTGCTGTCCTGATTGGACACGTGGGCCAGGAGCCCGTCGGTGACGGCCATGACCCAGGGCGCCACGTTGGCCAGGTACCCGTCGGGATAGTGGCCTGCCTCCCCCTGGCCGTTGAGCAGGAGCGCCATCTCGTTCTGGTCCCGGCTGATCCCTGGAAACGCATAGCTTGCCCCACCGGCCGTGACGGTCATGTCGCAGTCGGCCTGGCCTGTCCCGGCGATTTGCACCGCAAAATCGCTGATGTGGCTCTTCTGGACAAACACGGTCAAAAGGTTCGAGGCTTCGGCCCTCAGGCTCAGGCTGGCATCCAGGTACTGGACGTCGCAGTTGGAAAAACCGGCATCGCTGTAGTCGTAGGAGGAGGCGCTGCCGTTCATCACGTCCACGAACTGCCTGGCCCCCACGGGCACTGCGGTCCAGGCCTGGGTGATGGACTGGCTCCCCGAGGGGTTTGCGGCCCAGTGATCGGGGTTGATAGTAAGGTTGACGTTCACCGTGCCCGGGACAGCCGAGGCGTTGTCGAGGATCTCCACCGAGCCTAAGGGCAGCCCGCTTTCAAAACGGGTCATAAAGACAAAGTGCTCCGGGGAACTCGCATTGTCCGAAGGAGCCCAGACGCCGGGATAAAGGCCCGCGTAATCAAAAAACACCGTGGCCCCGGAACTCAAGGTGCTGTCGTTGGGCGACCCCGAGGCATCCCCTGCAAAGACCGCCACCAGACGGTCCAGGGACCTCGGGACCCCTTTCCAGGTCTCGGTGGTACCCGACACGGTATGGGTCATGGTGACATCGCAGTGTGCCGTGGAAAAGGAGTTGGCAACAGAAATCGTGGCGCTGTTCACGTAGGAGCCCGGCCGCACGGCCATGAAGGTGACCAGGCCCTCCTGGCTGTCATGGGCGGCGTCCGCGGCCCAGTTGGCGTAAAAGGAGGCCCGGGAGGTGTCCAGGGCGTAGTGCGCCACGGCAAACTCATCGGTGTCGTGGTCGGCATAGTAGAGGTGTACCAGGCCGTCTGAGCCCTCCATGAGATAGGGAGACGATGCCGGGGTCAGAAAATCCGCCACCCCGGCGTAGATGCTCAGGTTGTCCTTGTCGATGACCAGCTCCCCGGTGGTGTTCGTGCCCAGCGGGCTGTTGGACGGTTCCAGGGTGGCGCCGTATACTTCGCCTTTCACCGTGGAACCCGAGGTGCTGTTGGGCGTCACCGGCGGCGACTGCCCGTAGTCGACCTCGTTAAACTCAAAGGAACAGACCTCGCTTCCGCCCACGGAAACGACAGTCCTGTCGATGAGCCCCACAAAGCCGCTTCCCTGGGCGCCGATGGATGAAAGGGCCGTACCCGACGGCTCGGCATCGGCAGTGACATCGCTTAAGGGAGCCCCGCTGCTGTTGATCGTCAGGGTAAAGGGGTTGGCCCCCTTACCACTGTAGGTCACCTCCACATGGAACCAGTTGTTGACCGACACCAGGGGCTGAAGGGTCTGGCAGGAGATGCGCTTCGTGCCGTCACCGAATCCCACCTCCAGCCGGGCACCGTCCACCAGGGCGAGGTAGGGGGCGGAGGATGCCTCGGCGCTGGCGTCGATGCTGCCGATGATAAACTGCTTTCCCGCGGTGGCGGCCTTGGGATAGATCCAGGTGTTGAACTGAAACGCCCCCCTGATCTCCAGGGGGTTGGGCGAAGGAGAAGCAAGCCCCACCCGTGCAATGTCGCTGAAAGCAAGGGTGTAGTTGGCTTCGCTGATGAGGGAGGCCGTCAGCTCGTCCGGGATATCGGCCAGGGTCCCGGCCGCCGACACCGCAGAATCCACCAGGGCCGTGGAGACCGTGCCTCCGTGGGTCCCTGCAAAGGCCATCATGAACCGGCCGGAGCGCTTAACGGAAGACGTCTCCCCTTCGGGGCCCACCACCTTCTCCTGCTTGGTGTAAAAAGAGGCGGCCGGAGCGCCTGTCACATCAAAGGAGACATCCGACCCGTTTGTCACCTTCACCGAAAAGCTCTTGTCCGGGTGCAGCTTGTTGTCGGTGCCCACGGTTTTCCCGGTGAGGTCAAAGAGGTTGTTTCCATCGGCGGGAATGTTGTAAAGGTCGATTTTTTTGGAGGTGTTGTTGAGGACGGTGAACTGCCAGCAGAACCGATCCGAGTTCATCACGGGCAACAGAGAGACGTCAAACTCCCCTGCGGTCATGTCCGTCACCATGCTCAGCTCGATGGTGGGCTCAAGGAAGGGCTTGCCCTCGGGGTCCAGATACGCCTGGATGTCTTTTTCGTTGGCCGGCACATCCTCCTTGCCGCTCTTTTCAAAGCGCACCTCCCAAGCTGGCTGGAGGGAAAACTCCGTGACGTCGGGGTCCCGCCGCGACGGGCTGCTCACCAGGGTAAACCGGTTCACGTAAAGGGTGCCGTAGGTGGACTGGCGAAAAATGGAGATGTACTTCTCGTCGGAGACCACGCGAAAAGGAGCCTCGGCAGGCGAAATGGACAGGGACTCGGATTCGTCCAGGGTGATCAGGCTCATGCCGGCGGGTCGAAGCTGTTTGGTGAACACGACGGGCTTGAAGCCGGTCCAGTCAAAGGCGTCGTTTTCAGAGGTGGTCTGCAGGTCCAGGACGTTGAAAAAGATCTCCTTGGAGCTCTCATCCGTCGTGTTCCTGTTTCCAAAAACCACGACCCGGCCCAAGTACGACAACGTGACAAGATTCTTGAAATAAACCGCCATGCCTTTGCCCTCCATAGAAAGAGTCCGACGTTGGGTTGTGGGTGTGCGTCGCAACAGTCCCGGCGCGTGTCGGCGCAGGGCAACGGCCGCCACCATGCCCCACGCACCGGCGAATTTCGCGAACAGATTATTTTTTTGGGGTATTTCGCACTGTAGAACAATGAATCCCATCCCGTAAGTACCACCGTGGGCAACAGGGACCGACCCGCCACCGGCAGCCCCCCACCCCTATCGTACCGGGGCGAGGAGCCTTCATGGCAAGGCATCAGGAAAGTCTGCCGGGAGATTTTTTATCTTAATCCGGGATATAAAACCGCAGGGTTCATTAAGGCTCGCGGAGAATTTCGCATCAGACATATTATCCGCGAAACAGGGGACACCGAGCGCCCCCAGCGCTGCAATAGATAAAGCAGCATTTAAACAGGTTGGACACAAAAAGCCACAGGACATTGAAGCGAACTTAACTATTTCTCGTAAGCACTAACATAGATTATTTAACGAATCAATCATTAATCGCAGACAGAAATCAAATGCGTCATTCACGTTATATTTCTGGAATACTCACAGGACCCGTCGGGCATCGGCAGCAGCTATCACCCATGAAGGAACATCCCTCAAAAACAACAAATCCGGCAAATCCCTGACATCTGAAGGTCAAGCAATAAGAAAGTTAACTATTCAGGACACACCATTGCCCCATACTGAGTTAACATGTTAGTTTTATGAGCACATAAAAAAATGACTCTCCTGCCTTCATCAAGGAGAGCCAAGCAAAAAACACCACAGGGAGCCGCATCCATGACAACGACACAGAAGATCTTGCTTGCATCGGGTATCTTCCAGTTTGCACTGGCGCTTTTTCAAGCAGGGCTGGCCTTCTCCCCCTCCCTCAGTCTCTATTTCGGAGCCCCGGAGACCCTTGTGGGCAATAAAACCGCCCTGATAGGAGCGAGTTTTTTCGTGAGCGGATTCCTGATCCTGTTCGGGTTCTACGCCCTGTCCGGGGCCGGAACCGTCAGACGCCTGCCCTGGTTGCGTCAGATGCTGATCATCATCAGCGGAATCTATATCCTAAGGGGCCTTGTTCTCATTCCCGAGGTTCTCGTCATTGCAGGGGTTGTGGTGACCTCCATCCCCATCGCGCCAAGGTTCGTGGTCATGTCCGCGGCCGCCCTATCCGTGGGAGGCCTCTTTGCGGCGGGCACCGTCGGTGGCTGGGCCACCCTCAGTCCCGGTGGCGATGCGACTCCATAACCGCCACAAAAGAGTCCAAGACGCTGGCACCCCCCTTATCTGCCCAGACCGCCGCCACCTCAATCTCCGGTAAGGATTCCACGATGGGGAGGTAGGTCACCCCTTCGCGCCCCAGGCGACGGGTGGACTCCGGCACCGGGCTCACCCCCATGCCTGCGGCCACAAGGGCAATGGCCGTAAGGCGCCGGTTGGTCTCCTGCACCATGCGGGGCCTCATCCCGGCCCGGGTAAACGTTTGAACGATCTCGTCATACAGGGCCGGCAGGTTGTCTCGCTTGAACATGACCAGGGGCTCGTCGGTGAGCTCCCCCAGGCTGATCTTTGATCGCCTGGCCAGGGGATGCCGGTCCGAGAGGGCCAGAACATAGTTTTCCTTGATGTATGTTTTCTTGCAGAGCCCGCTCAGGTCCTGATTGTGGTACCGGATAAACCCGATATCCAGACTCCCGTTCCTTACCGACTCCAGCTGGCAGGAAGTGGTCATCTCCTTGAGCTCCAGCCGAACCTTCGGAAACCGTTGCTGAAAGTCCAGGATCACCTCCGGCAACAGGCTCTGGTTGATGATCACCACAAAGCCGATGGAGAGCGCCCCCTCCTCACCACGGGCCATGGCTCGCACGGTATCGCCTGCCCGCTCCAGCCTTTCCAGGATAGCTCTTGCCTCTTCCTTGAAAAAAGTACCTTCCGGGGTCAGGGCCACCGACCGACTCGTCCTCTCAAACAACTTTGCCCCGAGCTCTTCTTCCAGCTGCTTGACCTGCTGGGACAAGGGGGGTTGCGAGATATTCATGCGACGGGCCGCGTTGCCGAAATGCAGCTCCTCGGCCACGGCCAGAAAGTATTTCAGTTGCCTCAGTTCCATACAAAATTACTCCTTCGCTCCCTTAGAAACCGAGAGAGGTTGCCTCAAGGGAAGATCGATTTGAAATTCATATGAATCACTACACAAACATATATTAGACGTATCAATACACCACATTGTATGTAAGGAAGCAACCCAACCTGGATCTTTCATGAGAAAACCATCGAATCCTGGCGATGAGATAAAGCGCGACATCTGCAGCCCTTACGCCTTGACGATGGAAACACTCGACTCGTGAAGTATCCGGGCAAGACCATGAAACGAGGAAGACAAAGATGAGTTATTCACACACTGCCACACGTTGCTGTTTTCTCCTGGGACTTGCCGTTGCCCTGACGTCCTTCTCCACGGCCTGCCGTGCCGACGACACATCTCCGGCCCCACGGGCACCGGCTGCGAAGATCTCCTTTACCAAGGCAACCCAGGCCCCCCCGTCTGCCGTCACCATGGATCGCCGCGGAAACCTCTATATCGCCGACCCGGAAAACGGCCAGGTGATCCTGATGTACCCCGATGGCTCGCAGATCCTTTTTGCCATGGGCCTTCGGACCCCCACAGGCCTTGCCATGGACGCCAAGGGCAGGCTCTATGTGGCCGAAGGTTCCCACGGCACCATCCAGTGCATCTGCCCCAACGGAACAAAAACCCTGGTGGCCGAAGGGCTGAGCAGGCCCACGGGCATTGCCGTGGACCGGGACGGAAACCTCACCGTGGCCTGCCCCGGCAATGGATCCATCGCCAGAATCAAGGGAGTCGGCGCCGTTGTGGAAGGTGCTCTGTAACGAGGTGCCTTGAGGCCCGGCCCCGGCCTGTGTTAAGGACTGAAGAAGGGGTGCCCCGTAAACGGTACGGAAAAGGCACCCCCCACACCACAACGCCAGATACGCACAGGACACCATGGGGCCGGGAGATAAAAAACTCAAAGAATTGAAGGCAAGGATGGACGCCCTGGGAATCAAACCCGGAGACATCGAAGAGACCTTCATCCGCTCATCGGGCCGGGGCGGGCAACGCCTCAACAAGGTGGCCTCCTGCGTTCACCTGAAGCATCGTCCCACGGGGATCATCGTCAAATACGGAGCCAAGCGGTCCCAAACCCTCAACCGATTCCTGGGGCTCAGGCTCCTTGTGGATAAAATCGACGAGACCCTCCACGGCACATCACGGGTTGATGCGGCAGCCGAAAAAATCAGGCGCCAGAAACAGAGACGAAAACGTCGCAGCCGCTCCAAGACCACCCCCTGATACCGTAACCCCGAGGTTCACTCCCCTCCCGGCGGCTCCCGTCAAAGCAGCCCCCTTCACCGCATCATCATTGAAAATTCCTATCGGTTTTCAACAGAACATCAATATAAGCATTTTGACTTCCCTTCCCGAGTTTCCTATTTTCCTTCCCATTCCACGGGCAATTCCCCTTTAAAACCACGTGCAGCAACCCCACCGGTCCCCAGTCCGAAAGCGGGTTCAGCTGTCTCGCATGCGCCCAAAGGGGCAGTAGAGCCCGAAAAAACAAACACCCCGCTTTATCCATGTGAGACAAGGACCAAAGCACCATGACCGGAGGCATACCGATGAACACCCGTCCCCTTGCACGAACCCTTGCCAGAACAGCCATGACCACCCTGATCGTGGCCCTGTGCCTGGCATCCGCAGCCTACGCTGCCCCCAAAAAGATCCCGAGCCTTTACATGGGATACATCTTCACCACGCACCACACCCCCCTCATGGTTGCCGCCGACAGGGGAGATGCCTTCAAAGAATGCGGTGCGTACCTTGCCCCCATGGTGCCCAAGCAAAAATACAAACTCATGGCCGCGGACGGCACCCCCCTTGCCGTCATCAACTTCATTGTCTCCAAAAACGGATCCGAGACATCCACCCTCTTTGCCATGAACCGCCTGGATCTGGGTCTTGCCTCAAGCACAGCCTTCATGAGCGGCATCGACAAAGGCACCAAGGTCAAGATGCTCTGCCCCCTGCATGTGGACGGCCTGAGCATGGTCTTTCCCAAGGGAAGCACCATCAGCGGGTACGACGAGGTGGCTGCTGCCATCAAGGCCTCCAAGGTGCCCTTTAAAATCGGCTACCACTCCCCCACCAGCGCGCCCCGCATCGTCTTTGAAGGAGCTCTTCGGGAGGCGGGCTTCACCACCACGGGCAACCCCAACAACATCGACGCCGACATCCTCATGGTGGACCTGAAGTCCACAGCCAACCTCATCCCCGCCCTGGTCAGCGGCCAGGTGGACTGCTGGGTTGGCCCTGCCCCCCACCCTGCCGTCGCAGAGTTCCGCAAGGTCGGCCATGTTGCCCTCAACTCAAGGGACCTGCCCCCGAAAGGCCAGTGGACAGACTTTCCCTGCTGCGCCCTGGGCGCAAGCGACAGCCTCATCAAATCGCATCCCGCCGTGGTCCAGGCCATGACAGACCTCCTGGCAGCTTCCGCCACCTGGTGCAATGCCGAGAAGGCGGAAACCGCTCAGATTTCAGCAAAATGGATCGGCGTGCCCGCCAAGGCCGTTGAAAAATCGTCCATCATCTACACCACGGATCCCACGGAAAACTGGCTGAAAGGAGAAGATGTCTTCCTTGCCATGCTCAACCGCATGAACAAATTCCGCGGCGTGCTCAAAGGGGAGGATTTAAAGAGCGCAACGCCCCTCCTCTATGACTTTTCCTTTGTCAAAAAGTAAGCATTCGGGTTGCAACAGGCCTTGTTCCCAGCTTTTCGGGACAAGGCCTGTAACGATATAGCTCAAAAAACAGCACCACGGCCCTTGGTGAGATGTCTGGAATCAACATGAAAAAAAACGTCATATCCCTTTCCCTGCCCTTTCTGGCACCGACCCTCTTTGCCCTGGCCTGGGCCTTTCTCTCCCAGCGGATCGCCAACCAGGTCATCCTGCCGGGCATGGACCAGGTGGCGGGGCTTCTGGCCCACCCCACCCATGATCTCATCAGCATGGGTTCTCTGATAGACAACGTCCTGGTGAGCCTCACACGCGTGCTCATCGGGTACTCGGCGGCGGCCCTCATCGCCGTGCCCTTAGGGATTGTCATGGGGTACTACGCCCTTGCCTTTCGATTTTTCAACGGGTTCTTAAACCTCTTCCGGCCCATCCCTCCCCTGGCCTGGGTCCCCCTGGTCATGGCGTGGTTCGGCGTCTCCAGCCTGGCCACCCTCACGGGAGTAGAGACAGGCCAGCTCTTTGTGACCCTGAACAACATCACCTTTGCCATGCTCTTCATCATCGCCATCGGAGCATTTTTCCCCATCCTCACCGCCACCATCCACGGGGTACGGCATGTCAACCCCACCCTCATCGACTCGGCCAGGGTGCTGGGGGCAAGCGAGGCCCAGGTGTTTACCCGGGTGCTCCTTCCGGCTGCCATGCCGTCCATCATCACCGGGATGCGCATTGGCCTGGGCATCGCGTGGATGTGCCTTGTGTCCGCAGAGATGCTCCCGGGCTCCCTGTCAGGCATCGGCTACATGATCACCCACGCCTTTACCCTGGCCGCAACCGATATCGTCATCGCGGGTATGGTCTCCATCGGCGTTGTGGGGGCCCTGATGGACAGGCTTTTTCACCACATTGAAACGCAAAAATTCAGCTGGCAAAGGCAGTCCAACCCATGACCCACCTACCACAGAACATCGTCACCATAGAGAACCTGTCCAAAACCTTTACCACGAGGCGCGGAGAAACCGTCACAGCGGTCACCGACATCAACCTGGCCATGGAGGAGCACTCGTTTACCTGCATTGTGGGGCCTTCGGGGTGCGGCAAGTCCACCATCCTGCGCATCGCCTCCGGCCTTGAAAAGGCCACCGAAGGCACGGTGCACTACCGCGGTGCCCCCGTCATCAAACCGTGTGAACACATCGGCCTCGTGTTCCAGGAGTACTCCCTGTTTCCCTGGCTCACGGCCCGTGACAACGTGGCTTCGGGGTTGAGGTTTGCCGGTGCGGACAAGGAGACCCGCCACGGCAGGGCCATGGAGTTCCTTGACATGGTGGGCATGACACCCTTTGCCGGTGCCTACCCCCATGAGCTGTCCGGGGGCATGAAGCAGCGGGTGGCCATTGCCCGGGCCCTGGCCACCAATCCGGACCTGTTGTTCATGGACGAGCCCTTCGGCGCCCTGGACGCCCACACCCGCATCCTCCTGCAGCAGGAGCTGCTCAATGTCTGGGAGATGACCCGCAAAACCATTGTCCTGGTGACCCACAGCGTGGACGAAGCGGTCTTCCTGGCCGACCGCATCGTGATCATGACCGGAAGCCCGGGAAGGATTCGAAACACACTGGACGTGGACTTAGAGCGCCCACGGCGCCGCTCCATGCCCCGATTCGGAGAGCTGACGGACCATATCCTCAAAGAGCTGGAGCCCGAGCGATAAGAGGTCAAGAGTTAAGCAACATACCGCCAGCGGCAAGGTATGCCACATTGAAAGCTGGTTGAGAACCGTCACCGGTATCGCCTGAATCATCACAAAAAAAGCCGCACCCTTTTTCTCAAAGGGTGCGGCTTTTTTTGTTTGTCTTGGGGCGTTCCGAGGAGGAGTGCTTATCCTCCAGAGGTGTTTGCGGGCTCAGGCAGTTCAAAGGCCTTTTTCTCTTCGGTAAAATCCTTTGCACCGGCCCTAATAATTACGAGATTATAAGAAAGCAATACAATCAGTTACCATCAGAACAATCAGATAGTTCAAAAACACAAAATGTAACTCTCGGTTATCTCACCCTTCGGGCAATCCATGGAAACAGCGGAAAGGTTTTTTTTCGCAGGCGTTGAGAACGCTTCGAGTAACATGTTAAATTAAATACAAGAATACACCACCCCCATTCATCAATACACTGTCACCACATCTCCTACGGACTCATGGCCGAAAAACAGCTCGTGAACCACACGAAGACGCCATTGCCGCAGGGCAAGGCCATCCCTTGCCTCTTTCAAAAAATAAGGAGCCCCTATGAACAGGCCGGAAAACAAGCCCCCCGCCAGTGACGACTGCGGATGCCCGATCCCGGAAAAAAATGGCAGCCATGAAAAAACCATCAACCTGGCCCTCCAGGGTGGCGGGGCCCACGGTGCATTCACGTGGGGCGTCATGGACCGGATCATTGAGGACGGACGATTGAGAATCGACGGGTTGTGCGGAACAAGCGCAGGGGCCATGAATGCTGTGGTGTATGCCTACGGCAACATGGTCGGAGGGGACGACGGCGCCAGGCAGGCGCTGTACGACTTCTGGAAAACCATCAGCGACACCGCCCGCATCATGAGCCCGATGCAACAGGCCCCCTGGGAGGCATGGAGCGGCACCTGGAACATGGACACCTCGTTTTCATTCAACATGTTCGAGCTCATGACCCGGGCCTTTTCTCCCTACCAGTTCAACCCCATGAACATCAACCCCCTGCGGGATATCCTCGACAAAGCCGTGGACTTCCAGGTACTGAACCGCTGCCAGGAGACCAGGCTGTTCATCAGCACCACCAGGGTCAGGAGCGGAAAAGTCCGGATATTTACCACCGATGAGATCACCCTGGATGTGGTCATGGCCTCGGCCTGCCTGCCCCAACTGTTCCAGGCCGTAAAGATCAACGGCGATCACTACTGGGACGGCGGCTACATGGGCAACCCGGCAATTTTCCCCCTGTTTTACCATACCGACACCCGGGACGTGGTGATCATCCACATCAACCCCATGGACCGGGAAGAACTCCCCACAGACGCCAGCGACATCACGGACCGCCTGAACGAAATCACCTTCAACGCCTCCCTGCTCAAAGAGCTGCGGGCCATCGCCTTTATCACCAAACTCATAGAAGAAGGCTGGCTCAAAGACGAGTACAAGGGCCGCCTGAAGCACATGCTGATGCACTCCATACGGGCGGACAGGATCCTGTGTGACCTGAAGGTCTCCAGCAAATTCAACAGCGACTGGGGATTCCTCACGGACCTGTTCAACCGGGGCCGCGCCACCGCAGAGACCTGGCTCTCGGAAAACTATGAGTCCATCGGAAAACGGTCCACCGTGGACTTAAAGCACGAATTTTTCGACATCGGCACCGATCACGTCGGGTAGCCCCCCCCCTTGCGAGGAGACCTCCTGCTGCTTTTTCATAAAAAAACAGGTTTATTCCATGACGGGTTCTAAGGTATTGAAGAAATATGCGGGTTAAATCAGGCGAATCCCCTCTTTGTTTCCGAGGGGTGTCGCCCGCACAGCCATACAGAGATAAGCCGGGCCATCTGCGTCCGGATTGCCAGACAGGACACACGCAACAACGGAAGGAATGACAGTGGAAGTAAAGATTGCTGACCCATCGGATATCGAAAGCACGCTCCGCCTTCATTACAGGTACCAGGTTGACTCCATCGACGAGGCAGATAAAAAGGACGGCTTTGTCACCACCCCCTTTACTGAGGCCCAACTGGACGCGTTGATCACCCGGGAACAGGGGCTGTTCATTGCAAAGGAGGAGAATGAGGTGGTGGCTTACGCCATGGCGGCCTCCTGGGAATTCTGGTCGGTATGGCCCATGTTCGCCCACATGATCAAAGGGCTCCCCGAGCTGACCTACCACGGCCGGGTGCTGAGTGTGGACAACTCCTTTCAGTACGGTCCCATATGCGTCGATAAGCGCCTCAGGGGCCAGGGCGTCCTGGAGAGCGTCTTTCACCTCATGAAAGAGACCATGGCAAAACGGTACCCGGTGCTGGTCACCTTTGTGAACAAAAACAACCCGAGGTCCCACGCGGCGCATACGCGAAAGCTCGGCCTCGATATCATCAACGAATTCGAATTCAACGCCAATCACTATTATGAGATGGCCTGCGAGATACAGGCATGACCGACGTACGCACAGCCATCGCATCGGATCTTGGGGCTTGGCTCGCTCTGGCCCGGGAGGTTGAGCCGCTCTTCGGGCCCATGGCCGACGACGCCTCGTTCCAAGCCGCATTGAAGCAGGCCATCAAAGACGAAAGTGCCTTTTGCCTTCGGCTGGAGACGGACGCCCCCCTTGCCGGAGGCGTTGTCATCTCCCCGGCCACCAACGAGGTCGCATGGCTTGCCGTTTCTGGGGCCCATCGGGGAAGAGGCCTTGGTGCGGCCCTCCTTGAAAAGGCTCTGGCCCGCCTCAACCCAGAAAAAAACATTGTCGTCCAGACCTTTGACGACTCGGTACCCGAAGGGCGCGCCGCACGGGCCCTCTACGCCCGCTTCGGGTTTGTCGAGCGGGAAGACGGCGGAAACAACCCGGCGGGTCTGCCCACGGTCATCATGGAACAGGCTGGGATACCTGGGCGCTGAAGGCCTGCGCCGGGCACCGGCAGGCCTGGTACCTGAAGGGAGCAAAGGCGGCATGGACGGGCCGTGACAATGCCGCCTCCCCAAAGGATCAACGCCCTTGCACGGATCAACTCTCCGTAAGCGACGTCCCGGCACCCATCAGTCGTCCCTCAGCGCATTGACATACCCCAAAAACTCTTGTAAATATTTATAAAATCTACACCCATCCTCACGCAGAGCACCTCATTTACTCCTGCAGTTCTTAAGAATACCAAAGGCATTGAACCGCATCATCCCGGCCATCGTGGGGATCCCCAAGGGTCCCATGCCCTTCACAAGCCACCCTTCCAGAAAAGAGACGAACAGCGATGAAACGAACAAAAAACATGTCACCCATCGGGTTGATGGCGCTCCTCTCAGTCCTTGCCCTGTTCCTGGCCCATACCCCCGTAAAGGTATCGTCTGCGGAGACAAGGGAGCTGTCCATGGCCCAGCGGCTAAACGGGCAATGGGTCAGGCAGGACGCACCCTATCGGCTTTCCATCAGCGACATCGGCCCCGACGGGGCGATGCATTCGTCCTACTTCAATCCCCGAAGCATCCATGTCCACAAGGCGAATTGGACTGTCCGGCAAAACAGGGTCCATCTGTTTATTGAATTTCAGGACAGGCACTACCCGGGATCACGTTATTTTCTGAAATACAACAAGGAGAAAGACGCCCTGGAAGGGGAATATTACCATGCCATCCAGAACGCCACCTATGATGTCGCCTTCGTGAGGCTGCTTGCTCAATAGCGCCCGTCCCCTCGTTACCAAGTTGCACCCGTTGTCCGTTCACGCCCTGGAATGATGTGCCGCGAACAGATGCGCTGTCCTGTATTCAAGGCACCCGCTTTGCCCCGGAGGACTTTCTTGCTGACGCCCCTCCCTGCACCCTCCGGCACCCCACTTTCTTCAGCATGCGCTGCCCGCGTGATGCTTTCAGAATAAGACCGTCGCCACAGACATAAACGATCATCCGAAGCACAGGAGGATGGACCATGAGCAGGCACAAGTTGTTGAACGTGGTTGTTGCCTTGAGCCTTTCCGTGTTGTTTTGTTGCGGCCCGGCCAAGGCCAAATCCAAAGCGATCATCCACGACGCCGAATACTACGTCCTGGAAGCGCAGCACGGTGAAAAATGGGCCACCGAAGACGAAGAGCTGGACAAGAAACTGGCCGAGTTAAAGGAGAAACACGGCACCCCGCCCAACATCATCCACATCATGTGGGACGACACCGGCGTTGGAGAAGTCGGAGTTCCTCAGATCCAGAAAACCCGCGGCTGGGAAACACCGAACATGAACAAATTCTCGGCCGAGGGGATCTACTTTGCCAGGATGTACACCGAGCCCTCCTGCACACCGAGCAGGGCCGCGGTAATGACCGGTCGGCACGCCGTGCGAAACGGCATGTACAATGTGGGGTTCCCTTACGAATACGGCGGGCTGGCTGCTGATGAGGTGACCATGGCAGAGGTGCTGGGCCAGGCCGGGTACGCCACGGCCTTCTACGGCAAGTCCCACTTAGGGGATGTTGAATCGAGCTACCTGAACAAGCAGGGCTTTGACGAAGCACTATGGGCCCCCTACAACCAGGTCCCCAGCATATACACCCCGGACTCGGAGCGGGCCGGTGCCATCCGACCGGGCACACTTAATGACGGGATTATCCCGGACGACCCTTACGACATCGACAAGGGGTGGAAAGTAAAGGGCTACATCTGGGCCCTTGAAGGGGTGAAAGACGGACCGGTGAAGGAGTGGGGAACTCCCCCCAACCTGAAAGACTACATCGCCATGGACGGTGAATCCCAGAAACGGCTCAGCGTGTTCATGAAAAAAAATGTAGAGGCAAAAAAACCCTTCTACGCAGCGTACTGGCCACAAATAACGCCCTTCACCGGATTCCCTGAAAAAGTTACTGTCTCAGCAGGTTTTTTACAGGAAGCGCTGGCACGCCTTGATATCTATATCGGTGAACTCATGGAAGAGCTAAAAACCTTAGGTATCGAAGAGAATACCTTAGTCATTATTATGGCCGACAATGGCCCCATGACGCACAACGGTCCCCCAGGCATGGTGGAGACCCTCTATCGCGGGGGCAAGGGAGACTTCCTTGAAGGGGGGGTACGCGTCACCGCCCATGCCCGATGGCCAGGTGTTATCGAGCCGGGCCAGATTGTGGGGGATATCATCCACGAGACCGACCTGTTCACCACCTTTGCCCGTCTCGGGGGGGCCACGAAGTACATCCCCACGGACCGCATCATCGACGGGGTGGACCAGACCGCGCTCTTTTTAAACGGCGACTCCCACAGCAGGCGGGATTACGTCTTTATCTACACCGGTAACGAACTCGCCGCCACGGTCAAGGGCCGCTACAAGCGGGACTGGCGCAACGCCGTACCCGGCCTCAGCGGGCCCGAATTCTACGATCTCTACAACGACCCCCGGGAAGTCTCCCCCATGATGCTTCCATTGTTCCCCACCAAAAGCATGTTCAACATCATGAAGACCCGCCACCTCATGATGAAATCAGCGTACCCGGACAAGAGGCAAAATCGCGACTTCCCCTTCAAAAACATCGAAAATGCACGGCCCGAGTCTGTTGAAGCGTCCAAACCCCGCTTAGATCCCAAAAAGCTTCCCTTTGACCCGCGTGAAGCCATCATGCAGGTCCCCGAGTGGGATAACCTCGACCGAAGCTGGGGGGCCGGTAATTAACCGGGCGCCTTGCCCAAAAACAAAAACCGATACATGGGGTATCCCATAAACAAAAAAAGCCTCCGGCTCTTGTGCCGGAGGCTTTTGCATGAGGGGTTTGCCCAAAAGGGCTCTTCACCGTGCCCCTACTGCCCGTGCCGGTAAATGATATACTGACGCCCCTTGATCTTTTTCCCGGCAAGGCCTTTTTCGGCCTTGTGGGCCTCGCTGCGACGGATGGCCACATACGAATAAAAATCAAAGCAGTCGATCTTGCCCACGGCCTTTCCCGGGATGCCCACATCCTTGGTCAGGGCCCCTAAAATGTCCCCGGGCCGGAGCTTGCTCTTTCGCCCGCCGTTGATGGACAGGGTCACCATGGGAGAGGCCGGAGCCTCGCCGTCGATAGCTGGAAGGGCTGCGGCATCCAACGGCTCGAAACCGGTTTTCTGCATGGCGTTGATCTCCTTCAGGCGAAACCTCTCCTTGGGGGTCAGCAAGGAAAAGGCCTGCCCTTCCTCCCCGGCCCGCCCCGTGCGGCCGATGCGATGGACATACACCTCGGTCTCAAAGGGGAGGTCGTGGTTGATCACCGCATCGAGTCCTTTGATGTCCAGGCCCCTTGCCGCCACGTCCGTTGCCACCAGAATGGGGCAGCTTCCGTTGGAAAAGCGCACCAGCACCTCGGTGCGCTCCTTCTGGTCCATGTCCCCGTGAATGGAAAGGGCTGAAAACCCCTTCTTTTGCAAGGAGGAGGCAAGGGCCTTGCAATGCAGCTTGGTGTTGCAGAAAACAAGGCACGACACCGGATTGTAGGCCGTCAAAATCCCGGCCACGGCCTCGGGTTTGGCGTCCCAGCTTGTTTCATAGAAACGCTGGCAGATAGCATTTTCTTCATGGGCAACATCCACGGACACGTGCTCTGCCTCGGTCTGGAATCTGCGACTCAGCCCCAGGATGGACTCCGGAAAGGTTGCCGAAAAAAGAAGGGTCTGACGCCTTCCCGGCACATAATCCATGATGGCGTTGATACTCTCTTCAAAGCCCACATCAAGCATCCGGTCCGCCTCGTCCAGAACAAGGGTGGTGAGATGCTTCAGGGAAAGGGTCCCCCGAAGCAGGTGCTGCTCGATGCGTCCCGGGGTCCCCACAACGATATGGGCCTGGTGCTCCAGGGAGACCTGCTGGGGCCGGAAGGGAACGCCACCGCAGATACTAACGATCTTGATGTTGTGCCTGAAGCGGGCGATGCGTCGCAGCTCGCCTGCCACCTGCTCGGCCAGCTCCCGGGTGGGGCACATCACCAGGGCCTGCACCCTGAAACGTGCCACATCAAGGTTATGGAGCAGCCCGATGCCAAAGGCAGCCGTCTTGCCGCTCCCTGTCTTGGCCCGGGCCAGAAGGTCCCTGCCCTTCAACACGTGGGGCAGGCTCGCGGCCTGGATGGGGGTCATCTCGTCATACCCCATGGTCCCCAGGTTCTTGATCATCGATTCGGTCAACGGCAAGGCCGTAAATGTGCTCATGGGAAATCCCTGTCTAAAAATAATCCAAAGGCCCCCTGGAATTCATCACCCCGGGGATGCCACCGGTTAAAAGCCTTGCAGGTAAATCACAGATTTAAACAAAAAGCCATCCCACACAAAAAGGGACCGTTTTTTTTTACAACGCCAACGGCGGGGTATTCACCCGAAACACGGACGAATCTCCCTTATCGATCAAGCCGCAGGTTACTAACCGCGTCCCCATGTGGAGAAGGCCTCGCCAAAAAGGGCAGAGAGCCGACCTTGACGAAACAACAACCTTCGGCAGGTCAATTGACTTTCCATCCGAAACATGAAATAATCCTTTAAATCCAACATATACAAGCCTTTTTCACCCAACACCCTTCCATACAATTATAAGCGCAGCTGGCAACCACACATCCGCCAGTGATCCATCCAGAATCTACAGCCCCCACGGGGCGCCCCGATATAAAGGGACCGTCAATTCGCGAATCTGCAACCCTTAGCCACCACGACGGCCCTGTAACGCGCAGGAACAATCTACAGCAACCTTGCAAGGGCATCCAGAAAACGCCCTCCGGTGCGAAGCATCTGCATAAGCCACCCCGCCATGGACCGAATCCATGGGCCGGGAACACCTTTTTGGCCATGACGGCCAACGACCTATGGAAAAAACAACGCCATCTCTGTGGCCTTGATCACGTGAACCGCATCATCAAAATGACAGCATACCGACCATGCATTCTGGTACTTATTTTTGCAGGGATCCTTTGCTCGGGCCCTTTGTCACCGGCTTCCGCCCGGTGGAGCGGCTCCATCGGCACAGGCTTTTCCCGGCCCCAGAGAAGCGGGGACCTCGGGCTGGGAACCCAGGGGTTCGGTCCCGTCCTTGTGGATGTGGACCTCTCCCCAAGTGATTTCGATGATGTGACAGACACCTCCTTCGGCATCGACCTCGCCCTCAGCGACGGCACATGGATGGTGGATTTCTCCCTTGACCTGCTCGACCTTGAAGACAATGCCCCGGAGTTGCTGTCCGACGGCGTCACCATCCGTTCCAACATGGGCTTCGACACCATCTCCGTGGAACTGACCGTGGGGCGCAACGTCTACGAAAGTCGATGGGTTGACCTTGGGCTCCATGGGGGCCTTCGCTACGACCGCCAGGAACTTTCGGTGGACCTTTCCCAAGGTAACGACACCGAGCGGACAGAAGCGGACGAGTCTTGGTTGGACCTTCTGATCGGCGCATCGGCAGATGTTCCGTTTGCAGAAAAATGGCTCTGGAGTAACAAGTTCAATGTGGGATTCGGGGGCTCGGAAGGGACCTGGTTTGCCTCCACCGGCGTCACCTGGCGCTTTCACGCCCACTGGTCCACCGAGGTATATGGAGAGTTCACAGCCGTTGATTATGAAAACGGAGGCAGGGAAAACACCGACTGGTACCGTTATGATGTGGATGAATTTACCTGGGGAGCCAACGTGCTGTTCCACTGGTAAGGCGTCCACTTAGTCATAAACCGAAGAGGGGCCCACCCGCCCCTCTTTCTCAGGTGCTCATGATTCATGCAGGCCCTCTCAACAACCAAGGAAAAAAGGTGAAAAAATGAAACGTTCATGGTTCCTGATCACACTGGTCTTTTCCCTGGCAGCCTTCATCATGCCGGCCCACGCCATTCAGCCCATCCCGGAAGAAACCGGCTTTTCCGGATTCGTTAACGTCGGCATCGGCGCCATGGAATTCGAAACCAACATGATCGCCGGCAACGCCATCGGCGATACCGGTGACGATGTCATCACCTCATTGGAAGACAGCCCGGACTCGGAATCCAGCGCCACCCCGGTGCTGAACTTTGAAGCATCGTATACCTTCGCCGAGTCACGCACCCAGATCTTTGCGGGTAACAGGCTCGAAGACCTGGTCCGGTACGACCTGTCCACCCTGGTCGGTATCCGCCAGGAACTCAAGGGCAAGAGCATTGTCAGCATTGCTTATGTTTTCACATCCTTTCCCACCGAGGTGTGGGAGGACCCCTACGTGATCAACCAGAAACGGGAAGAGACCGATCGAACCTCCGACGGCCTTCGCCTGGGGTATGACAAGATTCTGGGGACCAAATTCGAGGCGGAATTCACCTGGCGAGACGTGAGCCTGGACGATGAAAAAAGCGGGCAGACCCAGCTTGTCGGAAGCGACATCACCGCCGAACAAGCCAAGCTCCTGGACCGAAACGGGGACGTTTATGTGACCAAGCTTACCTACCCCTTCGTGATCAAAGAAAAACGCCACATCCTTGTCCCCACCCTGGATTACACCATCTACGACCTTGATGGCGACGCCATGGCCTTTGACCGGTACGGCCTGCTGCTCTCCTATCTTTTCAACACCGAAAAAGTAAACCTCATCACCAACCTCTATGTTGGCCGCTCCGAGTTTGATGAAGAGAACCCCATCTACGACAAAACCCGGGAAGACGATGTCGCCGGTGCAACCATTTCCGCCTTCTGGAAAAAATTCCTCGGGGTTCCCAAGATGAGCCTTGTGGGCACCCTCGCATACTACGACAGCGACTCCGACATCGACTTTTACGACACAACCATCACCATGGGAACGGTGTCCGTCCTTTACAGATTTTAACCCCTCTTACGGAAAACGCCGTAACAAACCGTACCATCGCTGCATAGCCTGACGCACCGGCCGAAACAGAGCGGCCGGTGCGCCCTCCCCCCAGGGAGCATCCAATACCCCTGTTCAGCCAGCAACCCTCGCCCCCTTCTTCGGCAGGCCTGCCCATTCCCTGCCCCTGAAATGTCGCGAAAATCGATCAAGCCCAAGCCATAAAACACCATTACGGTAACGGTATCTCTGCCTTATCAGAGCGTTGAGGCAAATCAAGACACCGAAAATTCCGGTGCCTTGACCATGGGAGAGCCCGGCTCGTAAAATAACCGGGCTATTGCTTTCACAAAAAAACTATGCTTTGTTCCTGTAGAATTAATTGTCAACCCGAATCATGCCCCCTTCGGCCTGCTTCGGGACCCATCGGATATGCTCACCTGAAACGCCTTACCGGGTTGTTTTACGTCCCCTCGGACCGCTGATATCCCGATGAAACAATCAAACCGCCTACAGCAATAAGGACATAACATGCCTGCTTTACCTGAAAAAGCCAGCAAAGCCTGGGACGACCACCAGGGCCCCGTCATTTTAACAACCGTGGATGAAGCCGGGACTCCCAACGCCATCTACGCTACCTGCGTCTCCAAATACGATGAAGAGACTCTGGTGGTGGCCAACAACTACTTTTCCAAAACGTTGAAAAACATCCAGTCCGGCAGCAACGGTTCCCTGCTCTTCATCACGAAAGATGGAAAGGCCTACCAGGTTAAGGGCTCCATTGAGTACCACACCGAAGGTGCTATCTTTGACGATATGAAGACCTGGAACCCGGAAAAACACCCGGGCCATGCAGCCACGGCCCTCAAGGTCGAGGCGGTCTTCGCAGGGGCTGAGCAGCTTCTGTAAAAGCCCTACCCCGCCCACCAATAAAAACCCAACGGCGCCCCAATGCCGCTGGGTTTTTCTTTGTGCCGGCCTCCCTTTACCGCCTCCTGCCCCCTTATTTTCATGATCTGCCGCCACGCAACAAGGTTGCATACGCCATCGCAACAACGTATGAATGGTATCCGCTAACATAAACGCCGCTCACGTCACGGGAGCCCCATATCACCGGAACCGCCATGCGTTCGGTTGACCACCCCCGGGACAGTCGGCCAAACCGGATGATTGCCATGATGCCCTTTGACATGAAGACGTCCATCTTCACCTACATCCTCGTCAACCACATTTACAGCATGGTACTGGGAGTCGTCTGGTACCGGAGCCGAACGCACCGCTGGGGAGTCGGCTTCTTTTTCGCTGATTTTGTGTTGAAATCCACGGGAATGACCCTGGCCTGCCTTCGGAACACCCTTCCCCACGCCATCTCCATTGTCGCGGCAAACGTCCTGATGTTTTCCGGCACCATCTTCATGCTCTTCGGCATGGCTCGATTTTTCAGGATCCGGCTCCGCGCCATGCCCTATGCCCTGTACATTCTTCTTTTCACGGCGCTTTACGCCTTCTTTGCCCTCATCCACCCTGACATCAGGGTACGTATCGTTCTCTTCTCGGGCATGCTGCTCCCCGTGGTCTCCTACAGTGCCTGGATTGTCTTTTCCTGCCCAGACAGGGCGTTGAAAAGCCATGGCGTCCCCGCCGGGGTGACCTTTGCGCTCTTTGCAGCCGTCTTTTTTGCCCGCGTTGTCTTCGCCATCACAGGGGATCCCATCGCCAGCTATTTCCACCAGCCCCTCATGGACAGCGTCCTGACCGTCCTTTGCCAGGTTCTCTCCGTTTTCCTGGCCTATTCACTGCTGCTCATGATCAGCAACAGGTCCACCGGCCAGCAGCACTGGGAGACACCTCCAATTACGCCGCAAGGGCCAGGGACTGATGCCCCGGCCCCAAGGATCGGCTACCGCTTGTATCGTAGGATTTTCCCCCGAAAGGGGCTCTTCAGGTAGGACTCTGGGTTGACGGGCTTGCTCTGGCTGTGGGAATACCCCAGGAGGGCCATTTTCTTGCTGAACCGGGCCTGTTCTCCTCGTCCAGGGTCCACGATAATCACTTCACAGTGAGGGTTGGCATGCTGATCGATAAAACGGGACAACAGGTCGGCATGGTCTCGTTCGTACAGAAGATCGCTCCCGGTGATGAGGTCAAATGTCCCCAGCCTCGTATCGTTGTCCCCCCACCCCGTGCGGACAAAGGGAATCTTCCGCCCGTTGTTGATCCTCACGTTTTCCAGAAGGAAATCAGACACCTCAGGATGGTAGTCCGTGGCGGTGATGTCCGCATGGCGATGGTTCAACACCAGGCTCGTCAAGGCAATGCCGCAGCCCACCTCAAGAATGCGCTTTCCTTCGATCTCAAAATCCACCATGAAATGAGCCAGAACTTCGCTGGACGCCCAGATCACACCGAACAGTGGCCAGGTGGCGGATGATATGCCCAGTTTTTCTGCAACCCCGCCGACATCTTCATATTGCTGTCTATCGCGTAACGTTCGTATATGAATATCCATACCATCGAATTCCATGGTTTGATAACGAACACGTACCGAAGTCATAAGATTCCTGCTTTATGGGTAATACGCAGCACGCTGATCTTGATCGCCCGTTACTGCGCTTATATCTACCCTACACCCATTGGAAGTATTTAGCCAATGAATAGCCCCGTCATGTGATCTTCGGAATCCGGGGCGTATCCCGGACACGTCACGTCAATGGGCACCCACCGGATCCTCCGCGACACCAAACAGTTACCCAAAACCCAAAAGCACACATCCCCGACGCGACATAGCATCGACCATTGGTTCCTCCGAGGCTCAACCACACCATGTCAAACGAACCAGCAATTAATCTAAACTTTTCACAAATAGTAATATTAAGTTTCACTTTACATCCTGTCACATGCCGGACATCAGCAACTCCTGCAGAGAGGATCGGTGGGCCATTTCTCCCCAAGCCCCTGCCCTTCCCTCATCTCCCCTGCTTAATTTACCACCCCTGCCTCTGTGGCCTTGACATCCCCACCGGCCAAGCTATAGTTTGCTGAAAATAGACAACCGACAACATCCGTCGGGGAACGGTTTTTGTTCATGAAGTCACATGAAACCGGAACCGCTGTGTGCCCCCCAACGCAAAATAAACAACACACCGGCCTTTCGACAGCCGGTCACTGAACAGTATAAAGCCAGAATATGAAATACGTTGTTTGTACCGCGTACCTTTTTGCTACCCTTCTTTTTTTCTCCTCCTCCACTGGATACGGTTCAGACCTTCCCACCACCTTGCGCATAGGCATAAGCGACACCCCTCCGTTCTGCTTTGTCGATGCATCGGGAACCCCACGGGGCCTCTACCCCGACCTCATCAACCACATCGCCAAATCGGAGCACTGGACCGTCGCCTATGTTTACGGCACCTGGGAGCAGGGGCTGGACAGGCTTGAACACGAGGAGGTCGACCTGGTCTGCACCATCGCCCATTCCCCCGAACGTGCCCGCACCATGGATTTCAACCTGGAGCCGGTCTTTGAAGAGTGGGGGCAGGTTTTCCTGAAAGCCGGGAGCCCCATCGACACCATCTCAGACTTAGGCGACCGACACGTGGCCGTCACCGCCCGGGACATCAGCGGCATCAACTTCCGAAAAACCGTAGAAGGGCTCGGCATAAAATGCACCATCACGGAATACACCTCACCCGACGAAGTGTTTGCCGCGGTCACTTCAGGAGAGGTTGACGCAGGGGTGGCCAGCAAGCTATACGGGCTCCATCGATCAGACACCCCCTCCCTTATAGCCAGCGCCATCCAGTTCTCCCCCTTCACCATCAACTTTGCCACCAAAAAAGGTCTCCACGGTGACATCCTGGCCACCATTGATCGTTATCTCATTCAATGGAAGAGAAAGCCGGACTCCCTTTACGACAAGAGCATTACCAACTGGACAGGGCTGACAGCCTATGAAAAAACCGTGGTCCCCCGCTGGCCATTTATGGCGGTGGTGGCCATTGCCATGATATCGGCCATGCTGTTCTACCTGAACAGGGCCCTGAAGCTCACCGTCACGAACCGCACCCGGGAACTGGAATACCAGAAAAAACTGTACAAGGACCTGGTGGAGAGCGCCAACAGCATCATCCTCAGAATGGACAAGTACGGCCGTGTCCTGTTCCTCAACCGCTTTGGCCTGGAGCTCTTCGGGTACACTCGGGAAGAGCTCTACGGACGCAACGTCCTGGGCACCATCCTCACCCCGGAAGCGGCCCGGGCCTTGCACATCAACAACCTCGACAATGAGACCTTCGACCTGCTGGAGACCCATGCCCTCATTGAAAATGAAAACACCTGCAAGGACGGGCGCACGGTCTATATCCAGTGGAGCAACCGGGCCATTACCGACGACCTGGGCCGCTTTCAGGAGATCCTGAGCATCGGCATCGACATCAGCCAGCGTCGCCAGCTGGAGACCAGCCTCTACCAGGCCCAGAAAATGGAGGCCATCGGCACCCTGGCCGGAGGCATCGCCCACGACTTCAACAACATCCTGACGGTGATCTTCGGCTACACCGAACTGGCCCAGCTTCACCTCAACACCCCAAAAAAGGTCAAAGAGGCCCTGGAACAGATCACCCAAGGGGGCTTAAGGGCTAAAGAGCTAGTCTCCCAGATCCTTACCTTCAGCAGGAAAACCGAGCCGGAAAAGCAATCCCTCCAGCCCCTGTTGATCATCAAGGAAACCGTGAAACTCCTGAGGCCGTCCCTGCCCTCCTCCATCGGCATCGAGAGCGTCATCCAATCAAAAAGCCTCATTCACGCAGACCCCACCCAGATCCACCAGGTCATCATGAACCTGTGCACCAACGCCTACCATGCCATGGAAACCACCGGGGGCACCCTTCGCGTTTCCCTGACGGATGTCTGTATCGACGCCCCGATATCCGACGCGCCCTATGCCCCGGGGGAATACATCCTCCTTGAGGTCTCCGATACGGGCTGCGGCATCGACCAGGGACACCTTGCGCATATCTTTGACCCGTACTTCACCACCAAAGAAAAGGGAAAGGGAACGGGCCTTGGGCTCTCCGTGGTCCACGCCATCGTCAAAGAGCATCACGGTCACATCAGCGTGCAAAGCCAGCCCGGGGACGGCACCACCTTCAAAATCTACCTCCCCCGCCTGCCCCAGAAAGGTGACCCGGCCCTCTCCTCCCCCGACCAAGGACTGCCAGGTGGCGCCAACGAGACCATCCTTGTGGTGGATGATGAAAAGAAAATCACGGACAGCCTCTCGGACCTTCTCTGCCTGCACGGCTACGCAACACGCACCTTCACCGACGGTGCCCGTGCCCTGGCCTGCTTCAAGGAGGCACCGGACACCTTCGACCTGGTCCTTACCGACGTCACCATGCCCGGGATGACCGGCATGGAACTGATCCGTGAAATAACCGCCATCCGCCCGGGACTCCCGGCCCTCCTCTTCTCGGGGTACCCCCCCCCCGGACGACTTCCTGACGGATCTCGGCAACACCGATTACCTCCAGAAACCCATGGACACCGGCACGTTACTGGAAAAAATCAGGGCGCAGCTGGGCCGTGATACGGATGCCACATGCACAGTCCCCGCGAAGCCAACCCTATGATAAAGAATTGGTATTTCTTCAATGATTACATCTTTATGTGGGTTTGGCACATTGCCAGCGGTATAGGGAATGTGAGGTAGGGTGCGCTTGCGCACCGTCGAAGAACCGTAACAATCATAAACTCTATGTACGGGTGATAATCACAAAGTATTAAAGCAACAAAAGACACTATTTTTCCGACCAAATGGTGCGCAAGCACACCCTACAGGACCTCACATAACATGCCATGAAATGTCCGGTCTAATGAAGCGTGACGCCTCCAAAGACTTGGACAGCATTAATTTTCGGGGCATGCCAAGAGGGATCAAGGGCCTCCTCGCCGGAAGGGTCACCATGTCAACAAAGCTACACCAGCCTGCCATACACGAAAGGCCGTTGCAAACCGCAACGGCCTTTCGTCTACAAAATATCCTGATTATCGAGTCAAACCCGTTGGGACGAACGTGAAGCGTTACACCACCATCGTCATGAATGGCCGCAGCCCATCATCACATGTTACGCTCCTGAGAAACGAAGGGGCGGAGCATGTGCGAACCTGGATTCCAAGGGCTAAGCCAGAGCCTTGGAAACAATCTCAAAGACACCGTTGGCAAGGTTTTCGGTGCCCTTGATGCGCTCCAGCCTGGCCTTCATGAGGCCCTGGCGTTTTTCATCGTAGCGTTTCCAGCGGTTGAAGCCGGAGGCCATGCGAGCGGCGATGCTGGGGTTGATGGTATTGAGGGCAATGACCGCATCGGCCAGCAGGTCGTATCCTTTGCCGTCCAGCCGGTGGAAATGCCAGGGGTTGGCCTGGCAGAAAGCGCCGATGAGGGCCCGCACCTTGTTGGGATTTTTGATGTCGAAGTCGGGATGCTCCATGAGGGTGGCAACCCGTTCCAGGGTCCCGGGGCGGTTGGAGAGGGACTGGGCGGTGAACCACTTATCCAGAACCAGGGTGTCCCCTTTCCACGCACCGTAGAACCGGCCCATGGCCTCATCGCTCTCCGGGGCATCCAGACCGGCCAGAACCGTAAGGGCTGCCAGCTCGTCGGTCATGTTGGCAGCCGAAGCAAAGGCGTCCATGACAAAGGCCGGGGACTCAACTCTGGAAAGATAAGAAAGGCAAAGGCCCTTGAGGCGGCGCTTGGCCATGGACTGGGTGTCCGGGCGATAGGGGCCGTCCTCTTTGCTCGCCTCGTACACGGACCGCCAGCTCTCCTTGAGGGCCACGGCCAGGGTGTCTGCCACGAACTCGCGGGCCGCGTGGATCCCGTCCACATCGATCTCGGCCATGCGGTCCCCCAGCTCGGTTTCCGACGGCAGGGTCAGGGCCTGGGCGATGAGGGCCTTGTCCAGAGTCGGATGCGTGAGGGTCTTTTGAACCGCTGCCACCAGGTCGGTGCTCAGGGCCAGAGGCTCTCCTTTTTTGAGTTCTGCCACCATACCCAGGATGGTGTTGGCATAGAGCTGCTGGGCAGCGTCCCACCTGTTGAAGGAGTCCTGATCGTGGGCCATGAGAAAGATCAACTCGGCCTCGGTTAAGTCCGTCACCTGATTGACGGGGGCGGAAAAGCCCCTGAACAGGGAAGGAACAGGCTCTTTCTCCACCCCGGTAAAAGTGAAGGATTCCAACTCCGAGGAGAGGCTCAGAACGCGCTCCAGGGGCCCGGGAGAGGCTTCCCCCTCAAGGGTGAGGGGTATGGGTGCCCCTTCACTCCCCAGAAGCCCCATCCTCACAGGGATCTGCATGGCCTTCTTGTTGGCCTGACCCGGGGTGTCGGGCACTTTCTGGGTAAAGGTGAGGGTGTAGCGAGAGGTCTCCGCGTCAAAGGCGCGGGTGACAGTCACCGTGGGGGTACCAGCCTGGCTGTACCAGAGACGGAACCGGGTAAGGTCAACCCCGGAGGCGTCCTCCATGGCCGCGATGAAATCCTCGCAGGCCACGGCGCTGCCGTCGTGGCGGGCCACGTAAAGATCCATGCCCTTGCGAAAGCCCTCGGGGCCAAGAAAGGTATGGATCATGCGGATCACCTCGGCCCCTTTGTTGTACACCGTGGCCGTGTAGAAGTTGTTCATCTCGATGTAAGACTCGGGCCGGATGGGATGGGCCATGGGCCCTGCGTCTTCAGGGAACTGGGAGGCCCGTAAGCCCCGGACGTCTGCGATGCGCTTCACCGCCCGGGAGCCCATGTCCGAGGAGAACTCCTGGTCACGGAAGACAGTGAGCCCCTCTTTGAGGGAGAGCTGGAACCAGTTGCACAGGGTCACCCGGTTGCCTGTCCAGTTGTGGAAGTACTCGTGGCCGATGACCCCTTCGATGCCCTGGAAATCCGTGTCCGTTGCCGTCTCGGGCTTTGCCAGCACGTACTTGGAGTTAAAGACGTTAAGCCCCTTGTTCTCCATGGCCCCGGCGTTAAAGCTGTGGGTGGCCACCACCATATAAATATCCAGGTCGTACTCCAGGCCAAAGGTCTGTTCGTCCCAGGCCATGGACTTTTTCAGGGACTCTATGGCGTGTCCGCACTTGTCGGCGTCCTGATGGTCCACATAGAACTTCAGGGCCACCTCTCGCCCCGAGGCCGTAGTAAAAGTATCTTCCCGACAGGCCAGATCCCCTGCAACCATGGCAAACAGGTAGCTCGGCTTTTTGTGTGGATCCTCCCAGGTGGCAAAATGACGGCCGCCGGTAAGCTCCCCTTCGTCCACCAGGTTCCCGTTGGCCAGGAGCACCGGGTATTTTTCCTTATCGGCCGACACCGTGCAGCGGTAGCTGCTCATCACGTCCGGGCGGTCCGGGAAAAAGGTGATGCGGCGAAAGCCCTCTGCCTCGCACTGGGTCAGGAAGGTTCCGTCGGCAAGGTAAAGCCCCTCAAGGGAGGTGTTGGTCTCGGGATGAATCTTCACCTTTGTTGTAAGGCAAAAAACATCGGGGGGCGCCTGCAGGGTGAGGACCTCTCCTTCAAGGGTGTACTCGCCGTCGGTAAGAGTACGGCCATCCAGCTCGATGGAGAGCAACTCAAGCTCCCTGCCGTCCAGAAGAAAAGAGGCGCCGTCGGCTGCCTCGGAGCTTTTCTTGACGCCCAGGCTGGCGGTCACAAAGGTTTCGGTCTCGAATATATCTACATGGAGCTCAACGGTCTCCACATTAAAATCAGGGCGCTTGTAGTCCTTGAGGTGGGTTTCGACAGGTTCGGTCATGGGGGTTCCCTTTCGATGGGCAATGAATCATCAACAGATGGGCCTTTCAGCCTTCAATGATCCAAAGATAAGGAGAGTCGGTTAAAAATTCAAGGTTCAGAGAAAAAAACCAACGCATGCCTCCGGTGGCCAGGTGGGGGCACCTGGGAACCCTATCCCGGATATTTCATGAGAAAACAACCAGTCAAAAAGAAAACATCATTTCGTGAAATATCCGGGCTATGGCGAATGCATGACGGCAGACATCATGCACACGTTTTCGGGGCATTCGCGCGGGGTGTGATATGCGGCAACCGTTTTTTCCGGAGAGGCCCATTTCATTTTTCTGGAAGCACGTCCTGTATCAACGCTGGGGTTGGCGCGTATCGACAGGTCGCAGGGGGTCGACAAGCACCGTACGCAAGCGCACGCTACTCTATTTGAACAAACTCCTTGCGTATGAATCCGGTTTCGCGCCAAAGCACCCTTGCCATCCATTTTCGAGAAGATTGCTGCCATCAATGGCTCAGCCTTGCCTGCATAGAACGATATGTCGTGGGGTGATTTTCTCAGGTAGGGGGAGGGTCAGGAGTGGAGGAAAATTTCCTCAAAACGTCCCCAGGCAGAGCCTGGGGACGAGAGCATATCCGGATCAGTGCTAAACGACATCGCAAAAAGACCTCATCGGGCCTTCCACGGGCGCAGCCCGTCAGCGAATGCGATCGGCCTGAGGAACGAAGGCCGAGAGCATTCGCAATCCTGGGGTCCAGGGGTGGCGAAGCCACTTAGGCTAAAAAGCCCCTGGCCGCCGGAGGCTGGATTTCCCAGCCTTTCTACTTTTTGGCGTTCTTCAGAGACGCCCGGATGAACTCCACGAAGAGAGGGTGGGGTTCCATGGGGCGGGACTTGAACTCGGGGTGGAACTGGCAGCCCACAAACCAGGGGTGGTCGGGGACTTCCACAATCTCCACAAGCTCGCCGTTGGGTGAGGTCCCGGAGAGGATGAGTCCCTTGTCGGTGAGGGCCTTTTTGAATTCGTTGTTGAACTCGTAGCGGTGGCGATGGCGCTCGGAGATGGCCTCGGTGCCGTAGGCGTCCCGGGCGTGGGTGCCTTCCGCAAGGGTGCAGGGGTAGGCGCCCAGGCGCAGGGTACCGCCCTTTTCGGAGTTCACGTCCCTTTTCTCCATCTCGCCGGTGCGCTCGTTGATCCACTCGGTCATCAGATAGATGACGGGATGGCCGGTCTTGGCGTCGAACTCGGCGCTGTTGGCATCATCCATACCGGCCACGTGACGGGCGTATTCAATGACGGCGATCTGCATGCCGAGGCAGATACCGAAGTACGGCACCTTGTTCTCTCGGGCGTAACGCGCGGCCGCCACCTTGCCCTCGGTGCCCCGGGACCCGAACCCGCCGGGAATGAGGATGCCGTCGGCATGGGCGAGGAGGCTTGCGGCGTTGGCGTCATCCACGGTCTCGGAGTCGACGAAATCGAGATCCACACCGCAGTTGTTGGGAACCCCGGCATGGTAGAGGGCCTCGTTGAGGCTCTTATACGACTCGGTGAGGTCCACGTACTTGCCCACGATGGCGATGGTGACGCGTTTTTTGGGGTTTTTGAAGCGGTGGGCGAACTCCTCCCAGTTCTCCAGGCGGGGGGCCCGGGTCCAGATCTGGAGGTATTTGATAATCTTCTCGTCCAGCCCCTCTTCGTGGTAGACCTGGGGCAGCTCATAGATGCAGTCCACGTCCCGGGCGGTGATGACCGCGTCGTCGTCCACGTTGCAGAACAGGGAGATCTTCTTCTTGAGCTCTTTGGGGATCTCGCGGTCGGAGCGGCAGATGAGGATGTTGGGCTGGATACCGATACTCCTGAGCTCCTTGACGTTCTGCTGGGTGGGCTTGGTCTTGAGCTCGCCTGCGGCGGCGATGTAGGGCACCAGGGTGAGGTGAACGTACAGGACGTTCTCTTTGCCGAGGTCGGCCCGCAACTGGCGGATGGCCTCCAGGAAGGGAAGGCTCTCGATATCGCCGATGGTACCGCCGATCTCAATGAGGGCCACGTCCACGTCGTCCCCCACCATAAGGATGCTGCGCTTGATCTCATCGGTGATGTGGGGGATCACCTGCACGGTGCCGCCCAGGTACTCCCCGCGGCGCTCCTTGGTGATGACGGAGTTGTAGATCTTACCGGTGGTGAAGTTGTTGTTCCGGCCCATGCGGGCCGTGGTGAAGCGCTCGTAGTGGCCGAGGTCGAGGTCGGTCTCGGCGCCGTCGTCGGTGACGAACACCTCACCGTGCTGAAAGGGGCTCATGGTACCCGGGTCAACGTTGATGTACGGGTCCAGTTTCTGGATCGTGACCTTCAGGCCACGTGCTTCGAGAAGTGCTCCGATCACTGCGGAGGCGAGCCCCTTGCCCAGTGATGAAACAACCCCGCCGGTCACAAAAATATACTTGGTGTTATGCCCCATGAAGTTACCTCTAAAAATCGCACGAGATGCGTTGGATATGGATTATACGAACAGAAACCCGGCCTGCCTGACCGACAGGCCCGGAACATCGTGTGTACCGCATGACCGGATGCATCAAAAAAAAAGATAAGCCACCGGCGGATCACCATCACCTGCTTATCTTTTATCACAACGGAAAAAGGGTCCGCCATGGATACCACCCGGTTTGTTTTGTTGCACCGGATAGTATCCAATCACCTGTCGGAACGCAAGGCCTGAAAGCCCAAGCCCGTGATTTCCCGTATGATTTTCAGGGTAACTCCAAAAACTGCACCAAACTTCAGTTTAAACCAACCCCCCTGCCCTTTCTGTCACCTCGCCGACGCATCACGTCCCCTAAAATGCCAGGGGATCGTTGGAGAGGATCCGCTCCAGCTCCTCCATCCGGCGCTGTTTCTCCGAGGCCTCCGGGGCGGCGGGCGCCTCCTGGGACGGAGCGTCTTTTTTCTCTGCGTAGCGTGCCGGGTCAAAGAGCTTGGCGTCCAGGGGTTTTGCCGCCGTCACCTTTTCGATGTGAATTTCCCGAAATAACCTGCCGTCGGCATAGAACTCAATACGCGCAGGGTACATGGATTTTCCCTGCTTGAACCATCCGTGGTACCAGATCTCCACCTGCTGGGCGCTCTTTTTGTCAAAAAGGATCCAGCGCATGGGCAGAAAACTCTCCTTGTCCACCCAGAACTGGGGCCGGACAGAGGTGTCTGTGGACTTGGCCCCCATCACCCAGGCGATGCGCCCGGCGTGGCGGTTCAGGGAGGTGACGGAAAGGTCCACACCGGCCTCGGTGAGGCGCGCTGCCATGAGGGAATCACGGCGAAACTGCAAGGGGTCCCGGTAGCGATCCGCGGCCCGCTCCACCCCTTTGGGATCCAGCCCGCCGTCCACCACGCGGAACCAGGTGTCAAAGGTGGAGTACTGCTCCACCCTCTTCTCCCCTGCGGTCACCACGGAGTGAAAGCGGTCGGGCTTGGAGAGGGTCACCACCTCATGAAAGACCAGGTTTTCCTCATCGGGGGTTTCGCTCTGGGCTCGCCTGAAAAAGAGTTCTTTCTGCTGCAGGGTCGCCGTCACCGGCCTGCCCAGCTTTTTCACCATCTGGCGGGTGATCTGTGAAGAAGAGAGAAGGTAGGCCTCGGCCGAACCGGCAAAGGCCAGGAAAAGAAGAAGGAAGAGAGAGAGGACTCGCCTGCGTGTTACTTGGGTCATCACGGCACCTTTGTAAAAAAAGCCCTGCGCCCTTATCACAGGTCCGCAGGGCTCGGTATGTCGCTTAAGATCAGGCGGTTTCCTACCCGAAGATACGTCCGTTGTAGCGGGCTGCAGCCCCCAGCTCCTCCTCGATGCGGATCAGCTGGTTGTACTTGGCGACGCGGTCGCTTCGGGAGATGGAGCCGGTCTTGATCTGCCCGGCGTTGACGGCCACGGCAAGGTCGGCGATGAAGGTATCGGCGGTCTCACCGGAACGGTGGGAGATCACCGTGGTGAACCCGGCCTGGGCAGCCATTTCAATGGCGTCCAGGGTCTCGGAGACGGTGCCGATCTGGTTCAGCTTGATGAGGATGGAGTTGGCGGCGGAATCAATGATGCCCTTCTCCAGGATGGCGGGGTTGGTGACGAAGACGTCGTCGCCCACAAGCTGAACGCGGTCTCCAAGGAGCTCGGTCATGCGGATCCAGCCTTCCCAGTCGCCCTCGGCCAGGCCGTCCTCGATGGAGACCACGGGGTAGTTCTCGATGAGGGAGGCGTAGTAATCGATCATCTCATCGGCGGTGAGGCTTCGGCCTTCGCTCTGGAGCTGGTACTTGCCGTCTTCGAAGAACTCGCTGGCGGCGGCGTCCAGGGCCAGGGCGATGTCGTCACCGGGCACGTAGCCTGCCATCTCAATGGCCTTCATGATGAGCTGAATGGCCTCTTCGTTGGAACCAAGGTCCGGGGCAAAGCCCCCTTCGTCGCCCACACCGGTGGTAAGACCCTTGTCCTTGAGGAGTTTTTTCAGGTTGTGGAAGGTCTCGGCGCCCATGCGAACGGCCTCGGCAACGGTGGGGGCGCTCACGGGGATGATCATGAACTCCTGGATGTCGAGGTTGTTGGTGGCGTGGGAACCGCCGTTGATGATGTTCATCATGGGAACGGGCATGTTGCGGGCATTGACCCCGCCCAGGTACTTGTACAGGGGCAGGCTGAAGGCGTTAGCCGCAGCGCGGGCTGCAGCCATGGAGACGCCGAGCATGGCGTTGGCGCCCAGGGCCGACTTGTTATCGGTGCCGTCGATCTCGATCATGTGGTGGTCAAGTCCGGCCTGGTCGGCGGCGTCCATGCCCATCACCTCGGGGGCGATCTTCTCCATGATGTTGGCAACGGCCTGGGTAACCCCTTTGCCGAGGTACCGGCCCTTGTCCCCGTCCCTCAGTTCCAGGGCTTCACGGGTGCCGGTGGACGCACCGGACGGAACGGCCGCACGCCCCGTGGCGCCGCAAGCCAGGGTTACATCCACTTCCACGGTGGGGTTGCCACGTGAATCCAGAATCTCTCGTGCCTTCACATCAACTATAGCGGTCATCTTCTCCTCCAGAAATGGCCCCATCCTTCGCCTGGAAGGGGCTGAGAAACCTCGGGCACACCCGGTGACGGGCCGGCCGATGTATTAAAATAAATCCAACGTTTGCACGAGCCTCAGGAACATCTACAGCAAGGCAAGTCCATGGTCCCCAACGCAGCAAACCGGGCAGGATCGCACCCCACCCGTACCGGCGTACAAGGGACCGACGTTGTTACAAGTGCATCTTTGCGTGCGGGTAATAATCTCCCGGCGGGACGTATTCATGATGGCTCCGCGTGGGCTCAAAAGAGGCCTTATGGGACCAAAAGTAACCTACAACTCCCCTTACGCTCTGTCAAGTCGCCGCGTCCTGTGCCATGGCACGGAGAAGCTCAAGGACCAGCTCCGCGGTGATGCCCCACAGGGTCCCGTGGGGGGTATCCCAGAGGTAGACCTCCCGTGTCAGGCCGCCCCAGGGTTTATGGTAGCGCTTGGGCAAACCCAGGGCCTCGGAGGGAAGCAGGGTCACCCGCCCTTTTTTGGGGTGGTCGTAGTGGGGTTCCACCATGAGGCGCACGTGGTGAACCAGGGGCTCTGTCCCCCTGAAAAAAGAGAGAGGCAGGGTAAACCAGTCCGCCACCTCGTCTTCATTGACGTTCATGGTCTCAAGGACCCCGTCCTCCAGCACCCCCACGAAGCAGGAGACCGTCACCCCCACCGAGGTGATGAGGGTGTCCAGCTCTCCGATGACCGTCACCTTTTCCGGGGGAATGCCCATCTCCTCGGTGCACTCCCGAAGGGCCGTGGCCTTGAGGTCCGCGTCCTTGCCCGGATCGAATCCCCCCCCGGGAAAAGAGATCTCTCCGCCCTGGCGGATTCCCTTGGTGCGCGTCTGGAAGAGAAGGTGAAGCTCCCCGTCCACCTTCACCACCGGGGCCAGAACCGACGAATGAATGAACCGGTCCCACCCCAACACCCCGGGGCGACCGGAAAAGGCCTGTTTCAATTGCTCGACGTCATCCATACTCTTTTTCATCTCCATGCCTCGTAAGATATCATAAAAGCATTGTATCATGTCTCATTTGTCTTTTGTTGCCTACGTCCTCGGCCTTTGGTCTGTCAACACAAAACCCTCGGGCCACATGGCGGCAAATGCTTCCCCGTTCCTCATCCCCTCCCTTTTTTCCCATTGCCATCTGAGGCAACACTGTGTATTTTTTATCAGACCAATCCAGTAAAAAAGACCGCCCACTCCTTGACTGCCAAGGCTTTCCGGTGTCATGCACGGCCGTTTTGCGCCCTCAGCGCAAAGGGCCCCCTCACGCGCCGTCACCGTCGGCAACTTTTTTGCGGATTTACGGGACATGACCGCCGGCAGGAGACATATGGACGTTCAAGAGCAAGCCCTGATTCTCGTGGTGGACGACGACCACCTCTTTTTCGAAAGCATGCAAAGCCTCATCACCCGCATGGGGCACCGAGCCATTGAGGCAGGGAGTCTGGCCGACGCCCATGCCTGCCTGGGCACAGAGTCCGTGGATATCGTTCTTCTGGACCTGTTTCTTCCCGACGGCCTGGGCATCGACCACATCGAAGGATTCCGGCAGAGCGCATCACGCCCCGAGCTTATCATGGTCACCGGCAAAGGGGACCCGGACTCCGCCGGGCAGGCCATTAAAAAAGGGGCCCTGGACTACCTGGTAAAGCCCTCGTCCGTGAAGGCCACCCGCCTGGCCATCACCCGGGCCCTGACCCACCGCAAGACCATCCGCGACTATCAAAGGCCCCAGCTCAGCCTGGGCGCCGTCATCGGGCAGAGCGCTCCCATCCGCCGATGTTTCGACATGGTGGCCCGTGCCGCCGGATGCCACTCCGGGGTACTCATCACCGGGGAGACCGGTACGGGCAAGGAACTCTTTGCCCGCACCATCCACGACAACAGCCCGAGAAAGGGCAACCGGTTTGTCACCGTGGACTGCGCGGCCCTTACCGAGACCCTGGTGGAGAGCACCCTCTTCGGCCACAGCAAGGGCGCCTTTACCAGCGCGGACCAGGACCGCACCGGCCTGGTCAAGGCCGCCCACAAAGGCACCCTTTTCCTTGATGAGATCGGGGAGATGCCCCTGGCCCTGCAAAAGAGCTTTCTTCGGGTGCTCCAGGAGAAACGGTTTCGGCCCGTGGGGAGCGCAACCGAGGAGGAGAGCGATTTCCGCCTCATCGCCGCCACCAACCGGGACCTCTCCCGCATGGTGGAGGAGGGACGATTCCGGCGGGACCTTCTCTTTCGGCTGCGTGCCTTTACCCTGGACCTGCCCCCTTTGCGCAGGCGTAAAGAGGACCTCATGCCCCTGGCGGCTCACCACGCGGCCGGCCTCGCCGCGCGCTACGCTGTCGGAGAAAAACAGTTCGAGCCCGGTTTCTTCGACCCGCTCATGCGCTGCCCCTGGCCGGGCAACATCCGGGAGCTCTTCAACGTCATCGAACACGCCTTTTTTGCCGCCGGCGAGTGCCCCACCATCCGCATCATGGACCTGCCCCAGGAGATCCGCATCGAGCTGGCCCGACTTGCCGTGGCCAGGGAATCCAATGCCCCGGACGAAAAAGCCCCCGACGCCGGGCTCAGCCACTTCTTCGCCGAGGAGGAACCCTCCATGAAAGAAGCAAAAACACGCCTGGAGCAACGCTACCTCAACGAGCTGGTCCGCTACGCCGAAGGAGATGTTCGCCGCATGCTCGACATCTCGGGCCTGTCGCGTTCCCACCTCTACGCCCTGCTCAAACGCTTTGACCTGACACCTCACCTGAAAAAACAATAAAAAAACCCCCGCATCCAAAGGGATACGGGGGTTTTCATGTTTTACCAAATCATCTGTGCACCGAAGGCGGCGGCCTATCCGGCAAAGTAGTGGTCCACCTGCTCGGCGGCCAGCCCCACGTAACGGGCGGGGGTCAGGGCCTTCAGGCGGTCCTTGGCCTCTGCCGGAACCTTTTCCAGGGAATCAATGAAGGCTGCCAGCTCGGCCTCGGTGATGCGTACGCCCCGGGTGAGGGCCTTGAGTTTTTCGTAAGGGTTCTCTTCGCCGTAGACCCGCATGACGGTCTGGATGGGCTCGGCCAGGAGCTCCTGGTTGGCGTCGAGATCGGCCAGAAGGGCTGCTTCGTTAAGCTCCATCTTGCCCAGGCCCTTGATGGTGTTCTTCATGCCGATGATCACGTACCCGAAAAGGGCCCCCATGTTGCGGAGAACCGTGCTGTCGGTGAGATCCCTCTGGAATCTGGAATTGAGGAGCTTGACCGCCAGGTGGTCCATCATGGAGATGGCGACCCCCAGGTTGCCTTCGCTGTTCTCAAAGTCGATGGGGTTGACCTTGTGGGGCATGGTGGAGGAGCCCACTTCACCGGCCACGGTCTTCTGCTTGAAGTAGCCCAAAGAAACGTAGCCCCACATGTCGCGGTCCAAGTCGATGATGATGGAGGCGGCCCGCACCATGGAGTGAAGGGCCTCTGCGATGTAGCTGTTGGGGTTGATCTGGGTGGTGTAGTACAAGGGGCTGATGTGGAGATAATCCCTGACGAAGCGCTCCCCTGCAGCGATCCAGTCCACCTCGGGGAAGGCTGCGGTGTGGGCGTTGTAACCACCCGTGGCGCCGTTCATCTTGGCTCCGATGTCCACGGAGGCGAGGTTGTCCATCTCCCGGCGGATGCGCCAGGCAAAGTTCACCAGCTCTTTGCCCACGGTGGTGGGGGTGGCGGGCTGTCCGTGGGTGCGGGACATCATGGGCTTGTCGCGCCATGTTTTGGCCATGGTCTCCACATCGGAAAGGAGGTCTTTCATCACGGAAAGAACCTCTTCGCGCCCCTTTTCGATCATCAGGGCGTAGGCGGTGTTGTTGATGTCGTCGGAGGTGCAGGCAAAATGGGTCCACTCACGGATATCGGCCAGGCCCTTTTCGTCGAGCTTCTCTTTGATGTAATACTCAACGGCCTTCACGTCATGGTTGGTGGTGCGCTCGATCTCCTTGACGCGCAGGGCCCCCTCCTCATTAAAGGAGTCGGTGATCTCGCGAACCGCTGTCTTCCACTCCCCATCGGGGGAAGCGAATTTCAGGTCATCGATGATAAATTCCAGCCACCTGGCCTCCACCAGCACGCGATGACGAATCAGTCCGTACTCCGAGAAGATGTCCCGGAGCGATTCGGTGAGTCTTTTGTACCTGCCGTCAAGAACGGTCAATGCCTTCACTTGATCCATGGTGCGTTGTCCTGTTGTGGTGTTGTTGTTTGGGAATACTCGATCCGTTCATGGCAACCATGGGTCGGGCCATGGAACCTCTTTGCGATGACAGGGTGATCGTTTTCAAGCCTGCTGCCGGGGCTGATGTTTTACGCCTGAAGCTTTAAGGATTACGCGGGATGTCCTATCACAGGATGCAGGGAGGAGACAACCGGTTTCGGCCCGGAGAGGTCAGTCGTCAAGGCAGCTCTCCTTGAGTTCCCGCCAGAAACGGCGGCAGCGAAGGGCGAGCTCCTCTTTGTCCTGGCAGAGATGTGGCAGGCCCAGTTCCACGGTGACGGAGCTTTCCACCCAGACAGAAAGGTCCACCTGGAACACAAGCTGCCCGTTATGGGCGGCAATGGCCACATCCTCCACGTCAAAGGACCGAAGGGACAGGCCATGGGCCAGGAGCCCCTGGAGGGCATCTCCGTCCAGCCCTTCCCGGACCCTTTCAATCATGGCCTCTTCGCCTATTTTTATTTCAGCAGGATCTGCTGCCGCGCCCATCTTCCCTCCTTGGCTCACCGACCTCCCCCATGGAAGCCGTTTTCTTACCCGTGGCGGCTGCACCACAGCCCGAGCGACCGGCCCCTCACACGTGAGGAGTCTTCCTTCCATGTATCGGAGCCCGGCCATCTTCCTTGAGGGCTCCACCAGAAAACCACACTTGAAAAATGAGGTCAACTCTGTTAACCCCTTTCCAGTGAAAGGCCCGTCACACAACGCAATTGCAATTTTCAGGCAACCGGGAGAAAGAGCAGTGCTTCACATTGGATACCTCAACCTCTCCTCCCATGGGACCCTGCATCAGATGATCCTCTCGGATCCCTTTCTCTCCAAGCATCTTCGCCCCATCAAATCCGGCAGTACCCGGCGCATCGCCAGGGGTATCCTCAAAGGATGGCTCGACGGCGGCCTGCTTCCCCTCCCCTTTGCCCATGTACTGGCACGCTGGCAGGAGGGAATCTGCGTCCTGGCTGCGGTTCAGAACACGGGAAGCGCCCTTGTGACGCCCGGCGCAACGCCCCTTCAGGACATCCGGGACCTTGCCGGTACCCGCATGCTCTTCTCCTGCATCGGCTCCATGGAGTACCTCCTGGCCCATCGCCTCTTTCGGGAGTGCGGCCTTGCCCTGGGCCCCGATGCCGGACCCGATGGGATCCAGGCGGAACAGATGGCCCCGGAGATGATCCCGGACGCCCTGCGCATCAACCCCAGCGGCGCCATCGGTGCCGCCGTCCTGGAGGAGCCCTCCCTGTCGGCCATGCTTGAGGAAGGCAGCACCAGCGAGCTCATGCAGTGCCGGGACCTCTGGCCCGAATACACCGGCGCGGTCCTTGTGGTAAGAAACACCGAAGGCGCCTCCAGGGCTCAGCTTCTGGAACGGCTGGCAGGGGCCCTTATCAACACCCGGCCCCACCCGGACATCCCGGATACCCCGAGGCTCATCCCCCCCTGCCGGGCGGACTTCCTGACCACAGGACGTTACCTGGACAGTGAACAACTCTCTCCCATGATCGCCTCCCTTCTTTGAGAGAAATTTTTCCCGGGGCTTTTTTTGGGCTGCCGCCCCAAAAAAGGCTTAAATATTCCATAAAAAGTGACGATGGTATAGAAAAGTTGACCTGGTTTGGTTGGAAAAGGAGACATAAATGTCTATCGATATGGATATGAACATATTGGCAGTGGATGACTCCGGAACCATGCGTGTGATGTTCCGGCAGTATCTCGAAAAAGCGGGTTTCACCAAAATCTCTCTGGCTGTAAACGGAGTGGATGCCCTGGAAAAACTCGAAAACGAAGGGCCCTTTGATCTCATCATCAGCGACTGGAACATGCCCACCATGGACGGGCTTGAGTTGCTCACAGAGGTCCGCAAGCGTGAGGCGCTGAAAGCGATTCCCTTTATCATGGCAACGGCCCAGGGGGACAAGACCCAGCAGGAGGTCGCCCGCGAGGCCGGGAGCAACGGCCACGTGCCCAAGCCCTTTGATGAAGTGGAACTCAAAAACGCCATTGAAAAGGCCTTTGCCCCCGCAGAAGAGGCCTCATCCGCAGAAAAGCACACCCCCGAGATCCGAGACGGGAAGGTGGTGATCCGCCTGGGCCACATCCAGATCACCGACCACCTGGCCTTAGGTATCCTCAAGCACTGGATCGACACGGGCGAGGTCAACCCCGAGCGATTCATCCTTGAGACCGACCGCCTCCCCGGATGGAACCCCGTTCAGGAAAAGCTCGAAACCGGCGAAGTCTCCGGCGCCATGGTACTGGCCCCCATCGCCATGGACCTGTATGCCTACAACGTGCCCATCAAGCTGGTACTCTTTGCCCACAAAAACGGCAGCGGGTTTGTCCGAAGCTCACGATACGAAGAGGGCCCCTACAGCGACAAGGCGGACTTCTATAAATACAAGGTGGTGAACATCCCCCACAAGATGTCCATTCACAACATGCTGGCCCACAAGTACCTCACCGGCCTGGGCCTGAAGCCCGGAGTTCCCGGCCAGAAGGCCATCAACGTTCGTTTTGAGGTGGTTCCGCCGGTAAAAATGCCCCCCATCATGAAAGAGGACGAGTCTGTCGGGGGCTTCATCGTGGCCGAACCCATCTGTACCCGGGCTGCCTCCTCCGGCTTAGGTTCCATGGAGTTTGTCTCCGGCGGCATGTGGCCCGACCACCCCTGCTGCGTGGTGGCCCTCAGGCAGGAGCTCATCGATACGGCCCCCGATGCCGTCCAGGAACTCACAGACCTTCTGGTCAAAGCCGGACGCTACGTCTCGGAAAACAAAAAAGGCGCCGCAGAGATCGCCCTCGCCTTCCTGGACCCCGAAGGCAAACTGGGCCTCTCCCTGCCCGTCCTCCTTCAGGTCCTCGGCCAGAAAAACGGCATTACCATGGACGACCTCTACCCCTCCATCGAAGACCTCGATAAAATCCAGAACTACATGTACCACGACATGGGGATCGGCAAGCTCATCGATCTCAACAAGTTCGTGGACCTGCGTTTTGCCGACAAGGCAACGGGCCGGGGAGACGCCGCCTCCGGCGCCGCCTGATCCCGAACATAAAAAAAGCCCCGCACCGTTAAGGTTGCGGGGCTGAATCATCGATCCACCCTCAAGGAACGGGGCTTGCCCCGCGGATGCACACCGCGGACCAGGCCCCGTTCTTTTTTTGCCATCCAGACACACAGCAAGGCCCTGCCCCCCCCATCAAACAGCCCGGAGAACAAAACCCGTCAGGTGCAAACGAAATCGTCACCCCCGGAGGGCGCGACCGGGGCTTGCCCCTCCCTCTTCAAAGGCGGGCCCCACCAGGAGCCGGACACTTGTGACCAGATCCTTCATGGAGACGGGCTTCTCCATCACGGCGTCAAAATGCCGGGCATCGACCTGCCAGGGAGTCCCCGACACACCGATGATGGGGATCACCCCCTTGTCCGACCGGCGGATGTACTCGGCCACCCCGTTTCCGCTCATCCCCCCCATGATCAGGTCTGTGATCACCAGGGCGTAGTCGCCGTTTTCAAACATGCGGATGCCGGTCTCTCCGCTGGCCGCCGTGTGGACCCGGTACCCTTGACGCTTGAGCATCAACCGATACAGGTTCAGGAGGGCCTCATCATCATCAATCACGAGAAGTGATACCATGCTCACCCCGTTGCTAGTAACAACGTAGAACAACCGTTTATGTTATAAACTGAATACCACTTAAAAAATCAATGTTTTCGACATGTTTACAAGTATCACACAAATACGTGCGAAAAGCAAAAGAAATATACGCATCCCCCACGGCAACCGGGCATCTCAGCAATACCCCTCGGCCCGGGTCGGCCCGCACGGTGGCGGGCCCAGGCATGAAACCTTTAGCCCCGTGTCAGAAAGGCACGGGCGTTGGTCTGCATCTGCTCGAAGGCCGACTCGGGGAGCCCCGCCCCTGCGATGACGATGCGGGCAAAGGCCTCGTCAATGAGATCCCCCGGGGAGTGACTGTCCGTGTCGATGACCATGGAGGCACCGGCCTTAAGAGCCTTTTGGGCCACATGGCCGTTGGTGAGGCTGTGGCCGCCGCGGGCCGTGATCTCCAAAAGCACCCCGTTGGCTGCGGCCAGGGCCGCCTCCTCGTCGGTGATGAGGCCCGGGTGGGCCAGGACATCCACCTTGGCTTCGATGGCGGCGCGGTTGGTCCCCGGGGCCACGGGCTCCACCACGGTCTCCCCGTGGACAACCACGATGCGGGCCCCCAGCTTACGGGCCAGGGCCGCTGCTTCGGCGATATGGGCCGGGGGCACATGGGTCAGTTCGATACCGGGGACCACTTCAATAGCCATCACCTCATTGAGCCTGTCGGCCACGGCAACGATGCGGGGAACGATGTGGTCGATATTGGACAGGTCACCGTGGTCGGTGATCCCCAGGGCGGTAAGCCCCTTGGCTTCGGCCCGGCGGGCAAGCTCCGAAGGCACGAGAACGCCGTCGCTGAAAAAGGTATGGGAGTGAAGATCGATCATGGTCGCAGGGCTCCTTCTCACGGGTACTCAGGTTGCCCGCCTTGTGACAAAAGCGGGGGAACAGGAACATTACCCATACCACGTCAGGTGGGGCATTTCATGGAAAAAATGCCCCGGAACCGCCACCGGGCAGCCCTACACCTTGTATTTACCGAAGTCCTCCGGGGACAACCCCTCCAGGTATTCGGCCCAGCGTTTCCCCTCACTGGTCTCGTCGGCCACCTCTACAGACTCCGACTCCTTGCGCGCCTCTTCCAGCACATGGTCTTCCACGAAAATGGGGGCGCGGAACCGCACGGCCATGGCAATGGCGTCGCTGGGGCGTGAGTCCAGCTCAAAATGCTGCCCACCGGCTGTAAAGATGATGCGTGCGTGGTAGGTATTCTCCACAAGATCGGACACCACCACCCGTTCCACGGATGTATCGGTGTGACTGAGGAACTGGCAGAAGAGGTCGTGGGTAAGCGGGCGCTGGGTGGGGGTCTCCTGGAGACCGAAGACAATGGATGAGGCCTCGAGAAGGCCGATCCAGATGGGTAGAAGCCGTCCATCTTTCTCGGACTTGAGCACCAGGACAGGGGTCCTGGTGATCTTGTCCATGGAGATGGAGGCAATGGTCATTTCGTGTGTCATGGTTCACCTCCCTTGGGCGAAGCAACAAACATCGCTTCGCTTCGGTGCCGCCCGAAACCGGGCGGCGGGGGTTGGACCCGACAACATCACTCATGGCCGGGTCAGATGCCATGAACCGTTAACCGCACGTAAAACGCTTAGACCAGCACCCCCCTTAATGAGTGCGGCAATCCTTCTTCAATATAAACCGGAACCACCTTTCCCACAAGGTTTGCATCGGAACCCTCCTGGGCTGCGGTAAAGTTCACCACCCGGTTGCAGGAGGAGCGTCCTGTCCACTGCAGGCCCCCCTTCCCCTCTTTGCGCCCCTCCACGAGAACGTCCACGGTGGTGCCCGCATAAGAGAGGTTGCGCTTTTCCGAGAGCTCTTTTTCAAGGTCCAGAAGGGCTGCCAGGCGACGGCTCTTGTCCTCTTCGGAGACCTTGCCCTCGTAGCCCACGGCCGGGGCATTGGGCCGGTCCGAATACTTGAAGGCAAAGATTCCGGAAAAGCCCACGGCCCTTACCAGGTCCAGGGTCTCGGCGAAATCCTCCTCGGTCTCTCCGGGGAAGCCAACGATCATGTCCGAGGTCAGGGCGATGTCCGGCCGCACCTCTTTCAAGCGCTCGATGCGCTGCATGTAATCTTCCCGGGTGTATTTGCGGTTCATCTTCTTGAGCACGGCGTTGGAGCCGGACTGCACGGGAAGGTGAATGTGGTTGCAGAGCTTGGGCAGGTCCCGGTAGGCCTCCACCAGTCCAGGGGAAAGGTCCTTGGGGTGGGAGGTGGCAAACCGGATGCGCTCCAGGCCCTCCACGTCGCTTACGCGGCGGAGCAGCTCGGGAAAGTCGCAGAGGTCCTCTTTCTTGCCGTAAGAGTTCACGTTCTGACCCAGCAGGGTGATCTCCCGTGCGCCCCGGGCCACAAGCTCCATGACTTCCTGCACGATGGCATCGGGGTCCCGGCTCTCTTCCCGCCCGCGCACGTAAGGCACGATGCAGTAAGAGCAGAAGTTGTCGCACCCCCGCATGATGGTGACGAACCTGGAGACCTCCACCTCGGCGTCCATGGCCGGGGTCGGGATCTCGTCGGCCACGCCCATGGTCATCTCCACATCCACAACGGGAATCCGGTCGTATTCAAAGGCCTTCACCATGGCCGCAAGGCGGGCGTAGGCCCGCGTGCCGAAGACAAGGTCCACGTAAGGCATGCGCCGGAGAATGGCGGCCCCTTCCTGCTGGGCCACACACCCCCCGATGGCCACGATGAGCTCCGGGTTCTTCTTTTTCAATGCACGCATCCGACCCAGAAAGCTGAAGGCCTTTTCTTCGGCTTTCTTCCGGACGGTGCAGGTGTTGACGATGACCAGATCGGCATCCTCCACCTCGTCGGTGGGGATGTACCCCAGGGGTCTCAGCACTTTCTTGAACATCTCCGAGTCGTAGACGTTCATCTGGCATCCGATGGTGTATATGTATACGGACTTTACATTCATTCTGGTTTCTTTACCTCTCGAGGGACACCCCATGCGGGGGCCCTGATCACTTCGCATTGCAGGCTCAAAGGCGCTCTTGGTTATCCGGGGCCTCAATCTCTTCCAGGCAAACCGTGCCCTCAAAACTCTCAAGGACCTTCTCCACCTCATCCTCGCACCCCGGCGCAATGCGGAGCACGATGATATCCCGATCCCTGTTGACAGTGGTGACCACCACCAGGTTGTCCAGGGCCTCAAAGGTGTACTTCACAAAGACGATATCCCCTCGCCTGAGCCTGAAATATCTTTCAATGCACCCCACTTGCGCTCCTTACCTTTCATGACGGGCTCTTGTCGGCCTTCGGCCCGCGGGCCGAAAAACCAAACCATTGGAAAACGTTATCCTTTACCACATCGGTTTCCCCGGTACCACCCCTTTGTACGCGCCGCCCCTTTTCGAAACCCTTTGAACCCTCCCGGCGGATGGTGTATGGTCTCCCCAACCGACGGAAAAAGCCCGCCCTCCTTTCGGGGAGACCGCCCATGCAGCCACCTCGATGCGATTGGCGTAACGCTCGCCCGGCCTGTGCCGAGCCGCCGTTTCACCCCATCCGGACATGTCCGATTCACCAGAGACACGAATGTATGCACACAGACTGGACCACCACCGATATTGACGCCTCCCGGGCCAAAAACCTGGGAGAAGCCCTCGGGGTCTCCCCCGTGACGGCAAGCCTCCTCCTGGCAAGGGGCCACGACACACCCGAAGCCGCCCGGGCCTTTCTTGCCCCGTCCCTTTCGGGGCTCCGCCCGCCCCAGCGGCTGCACGGTATGAACACGGCCGTGACGCGCCTGGTCCGTGCCGTCACCGACGGAGAGGTGATCTTCATCTGCGGCGACTACGATGCCGACGGCATCACCTCCACGGCCCTTCTGGTCCTCTTCCTGAGAAGCGCCGGAGCCCGCGTGGCCTGGCATCTTCCCCACAGGGTGGACGACGGATACGGATTCCACCCGTCACAGGTCACCGACCACGCGGTCCCTGCCGGTGCCCGGGTCATCGTCACCGTGGACTGCGGCTCCACCTCCTTTGAGGCGGTAAATACGGCCAAGGGCCTCGGCATCGACGTCATCATCACCGACCACCACACCACCGGCGAGGCCCTCCCCGACGCCCTGGCCGTCATCAACCCCAAGCAACCCGCCTGTGAATCCGGCATGGAAAATCTGGCCGGGGTGGGGGTTGCCTTTTACCTTGCCGCGGCCCTTCGCACCGCCCTTCGCGCTGCAGGCCACTGGAAAAATGGGGAAGAGCCCAACCTCAAGGCCCTCTGCGATATCGTGGCCCTGGGCACCGTGGCCGACATCGTCCCCCTCACCGCAGAGAACCGCATCCTCACCCGAGCCGGCCTGGAGATGATCAACCGGAGCGCACGGCCCGGCATCGCCTCCCTCCTCACCGCCGCCAAAGCCAACAAAGAGACCGTGGACTCCGAAGACATCGCCTTTCGCCTGGCCCCGCGAATCAACGCCGCAGGCCGCATGGACCATGCCCAGACCGGCCTGGATCTGATGCTGGCCCCCAGCAAGGCCCAGGCCGCGCCCATCGCCAAAGAGCTCTGCCGCCTCAACAGCCATCGTCAGGAGACCGAGGCCCGCATCTTCGACGAAATCGTCGCGTATATTGAAGAGAGCCCGGCCCTGCTGGACCGAAAGGCCCTGGTCCTGGCCAACAACGGCTGGCACCCCGGGGTCCTTGGTATCGTGGCCTCCCGCGTGGTCCGGGAGTACGGCAAACCAGCCTTTGTCATCTCCGTGGACGAGCGGGGCATCGGCAAAGGCTCCGGCCGCAGCATCCCCGGGGTGGACCTCTATCAGGCCCTTTCCGCCACCGCCGACACCCTGGAGCGTTTCGGGGGGCACCGGCAGGCTGCGGGTCTCCAGCTCAAAGCGGATCGCATCCGGGACTTTCACCGAGAGCTCGAATCCCACCTGGGGGCAGCCACCACCCCGGAGGACTACGTCACCGCCATTCCCGCCGACGCCCGGCTGCCCCTCTCCGAAATCAGCCCAGCCCTCATCGACGAGCTGGAATCTCTGGCACCCTTCGGCGAAGGCAACAGGGAGCCCCTGTTCATCGCCGAGGATATCCGGGTCCTCTCCTCCATGGAGGTGGGGCGATGCCACCGAAGGTACGTCCTGGCCGCCGAGGGCAACCCCCACCTGGCCAAATGCATGGCCATCCGCTTCAACCACCCCGGGGGGCCACCGGAAAAACGCATTGCGCGCTGCCTCTACTCCCTGCGCTGGAACCGGTGGAACGGCGGCAAGAGCCCGCAGATGCAGATCCACGACATGGAGTCCTGACGTCTGGAAAGCCTCTGTTTTCGGGCCTTGGGTCCCTTCGGCAACCCCGCCGAACGGCCTGACAATTCCCTTGATTTCTTCAGGGATGAAAGCTATGATCCTTGTGCCGAATCCACCAGGAGCCGCTACGTTTCCGGCCCCGTGGACCAAGCCCGCCCGGATGCCGAAACGGGTGGCTGCGCGTACCGCGCATCCCAGTTTTGCCCGGCCCTTGCAAGGGGCCATGCGCCCGAGAGCATCTGCAACACAGTAAATTCATGATGGCTCCGCGCCCCCGGTCAGCGTGCCTTCGCCTGCGCCATCGCTACCCCATCGGATCCATCAACCATAGACAGGAGGGTGAATGGGAAAAGTATTCCGAACAAACAACAAGGAGTCCATGCTCCTTTCGCGCATAGAGTCGTCCAAGGAGAAAGAGCGGCGCATTTCCATCGAAACTGCCCGCGACAACCTTGAACCCATGAGCAATGCCATTTCCCAGAAGCTTGTGGAAAACAGCCTTGTGGAAACCACAAGCAAGAACTCCCTGCAGGAACAGATCGAAAAGAAGCTCGAAAAGCTGGTCAAGCTCGATGATTTCGAGATCGACTACCAGATCGCTCCATTCCGTGAGCTCGTGCAGAACCCCAATGTCATCAGCCTGGTGGTCACGGCCTTTGTCTTGGAGACCCTCATCGACCACAAGGATGTCATCGACATCTACGGCTCCGACGACGAAATCTATCACTGCATCAACGCCCAGGTCCAAAAATTCATGCCCAATATTTAATTACCGGAAATACGGGCCCCCGATTTTTGCACAAAAAAAAGCCGATCCCCATCGCCTTCAGGCGATGGGGATCGGCTTTTTGTTTTATTCAGGGCATCGCCCTTAAGCGATGCGCAGTGAACCCAACCCTGCTTTTTCGAAGAAGAACCGCTGCTCACCGAAGGCAGGCTTGAGCCCGTCGAGCCACACGGCCTTTTCATCGTACTCGGCAAAGAAGAGCTTGTTGACCCACTCGGGGTCCCGCGCCTGGATGAACTTCAAGGCAAGGAGCTTCTGCCCCCCTACCTCGGCGATGCCATCCACAAGCACCTTCCCGGGGGTCGCGCTCATGGAGGGGCCCCTCACGGTACGGGCCAGGCCCGACACCTTGCTGTAGGCTTCTGTGAAGATCTGGTACGCCTCGGCCAGGGGCACGCTGAAGTACTCCTTGGGCCCTGTGTCCCTCTCCACGAACATGTAGTAGGGAATCGCCCCCAGAGAAACCTGCTTTTCCCACATGGCACGCCACACTTCGGGGTCGTCGTTGATATGACGAATCAGCGGGGCCTGGCAGCGGATGTTGGCACCGGTGGAAAGGATGCGTGAAATCGCGGCCTGAACAGCATCGGTCTCCAGCTCTCTGGAATGGCTGAAATGGCTCATGATGGCAAGGTGGAAGCCGGCGGCAATGATGTCATCAAAGAGCGCCATGACGTCATCGGCGTCCTTGTCCGTCAGGAATCGGTAAGGCCAGTAGGCAAGGACCTTGGTACCGAACCGAATGGACCGAACGTTGCCGGGACGTTGCGTAAGAAGGGGCTCCACATAGCGACGCAGGATCTTGCTGGTCATGATGAGGGGATCGCCGCCGGTGAACAGGACGTTGGTAACCTCGGGGTGGGCGTTGAGATAGTCCACCAGTGCCTGGGGATCGCCGCAGGCGAACTTGAGATCATCCACCCCCACAAACTGGGCCCATCGAAAGCAGTAGGTGCAATACGCATGGCACACCTGCCCCTGGGTGGGGAAAAAGAGGACGGTCTCCTTGTATTTGTGCTGGATGCCGTTGATGGACTGGCCGAGATCACACTTGGGCACGTTGAGTTCCATCTGACCCGCGGGATGGGGGTTCATCTTCAGCTGAATGCTCCTGGCCGCTGCCCGCAGGGCCGCTTCGGGCTCACCGGCTGCGCATTTCGCGGCAAGGGCGTCGTAATCGTCAACGGCCATCATCCCCTTCTGGGGAAAGACCAGCTTAAAGATAGGATCCGCTTCCGGGTTGCTCCAATCGATGAGCTCGTCAATCACATAGTTGTTTGCCCGAAAGGGCATCACGCGCGAAACGACCTGAACGGCGTCGTGAATCTCGGAGGGAAGCGCTTCAAACTGTGGAATTGTATCAATATTGCGGGTCGTAAACGCTTTATAGCTTTTGGGTTTGATAGTAAGTTTGCTCAATAGACCTCCTTATGCCTACTCTATTCCTGCGGAAGTTCGGAAGTTTATCCTCCTTTTTCTGTGTGTTAACGGAAATCAAACATAGTCGCTTAATGACTACCTCCCGTCACCCCGCAATTCATTTTATTTTTTCTCGTAAACGCCATAATATAATAAATTTTAAGGAATTTGTCAATTCCTCCGACCCATCGCCTCGCTATCGGCGGAAAGCCTTTTGCGACGCGATTTCCGGCGTCGCGAATCACCGACCCAACTGCCCCGAAAACAAATAGCCCATCCATCCTTTTCCGGAATCGGGCACAGCTTCAAACGGCGGCTTCACGGCAAAAATTGAGGCATACACCTCAGCCGGGTCGTTACGGGCGACCAGATGACGCCCAACTCTCAATGTCCTGATCTTATTGCTGGGAAAAACGGGTAACCCCTGCGATCGGGGCAGGCGCCGTGAACGCCTGCCCGTCAAAAAGGGCCCTGAAACGTGAAGGTGGGCACGCTCCCGTTTTCCCGGTTAGCTCCGTCGTTTTTCCAGGCGGGCCACCGCTTCGATATGAAAGGTGTGGGGAAACATATCCACGGGCTGTACCTCGCAGATCTCGTACTGTGCCTTGAGCATCTCAAGGTCCCGGGCCAAGGTGGCCGGATTGCAGGAGACATAGACGATACGCTCCGGGCTCAACTCAGCGACGCGCTGGACCACCTCTTTGTGCATACCGGCACGGGGCGGGTCGATGATCATCACATCCGGCTCCACATCCACCCCGGGAAGGGCTTCACGGATATCACCCAGCACAAACCGACAGTTCTCCACCCCGTTTCGGCGGCAGTTCTCGTTGGCGTCCTCAATGGCGCTGGGCACGATCTCAAGGCCTGTGATCTCGGCGGCACCCCTGGAGAGCCAGATGGGAATGGTCCCTGTGCCGCTGTAGAGGTCGATGACCCGCTCGGTGCCCGTAAGGCCTGCAAATTTTTCCACCGTGGCATACAGGGCCTCTGCCCCGGGGGTGTTGGTCTGGAAAAAGGAGTTGGCCGAAATATTGAACGTGTACTCGCCCAACCGGTCGGTGATGAAAGGCTGGCCTGCCAGACACTTTTCGGTCTCCCCGACGGCCACCCCGGCCTTTCGGCTGGTGATGTTGTTGACCACGGAGGCCACCTCGGGAAATGCCGCCACAAGCTCGTCGGCCAGGGGCTGCACCACATCGGGGCGGTCTTCGGCCGTGACGATGTTCACCATCCAGCGGTCTTCGTGGTAGGAGTGCCTCAGCATGACAAACCGCCAGAACCCCTCGTGGCTTCTCAGGCCGTAGACAGGCAGGTCCGAAGCCTTGATGTACTGCCGCACCTTCTCCAGCAGACGATTTCCCGTCTCCGGCTGGATATGGCACTGCTTGATGTCGATGACCTTGCTGAAGGTACCGGGGACATGGAGTCCGATGCCCAGCCCCTTTTCAATGTCGGGGTCGTTGAGCTCGTGCGGCAGCAGCCAGCGGCTGTCCGAGCAGGAGAACTCCATCTTGTTGCGGTACCCGAACAGGTGCTTGGACGGCAGGGTGGGGTGCACCGTCACGTCGTGGATATTGCCGATATGCCCCAAAGACTCCACCACGTGGTCGCGCTTGTAGGCAAGCTGCGTCTCGTAGTCCAGGAACTGCCATTTGCAGCCGCCGCACCAGGAAGCGTATTCACACCGGGGTTCCACCCGGTTTTCCGACGGCTCCAGAAGCTCCAGCGTCCGCGCTTCGGCAAAACTCTTCTTCTTTTTGAAGACCCGCGCCCGAACCCTGTCTCCGGCCACGGCGCCGTCGATAAAAAGAGCCATGCCGTCCACCCTGGCAAGACCACGCCCACCGAAAGCCATATCGGTGACCGCTATGTCGACCACTTCACCTTTTTTTACCGCCATAATGCAACACTACCCTTGTTTGGCTTTCACAAAAGCCCTGAAAATTCCGATACTCAGACGAGCCCCCAGCAAATTTCGGGCACACGTCACCCTTTCGTACCGAGTGCGAAGCTGGATATACTATCCGATGTCATCAAATGTTGGCAAGTTTTTTCGATCCGAAAGGGATCGTGATGGGAACATCGAAGCAACGGGGAACCGAACAGCTCCCCAGAAAGGACACCTCACCGGGCCCCGGAAAAGAAGTGGTACAACGGCCCGTGCCCTGACCCGAGCTGCCGGGATACGGCGCCCTTCAACGCACCGGTAATATAGGCTTTGGCCTGTCTCGCAGCTTCGGGAAGGGAGAGGCCCCGGGCAAGGTACCCGGCCAGGGCCGAGGCCAGGGTGCAGCCGGTGCCGTGATCGTTTCGGGTTTCAATGCGGGGTCCTTCAAATCGGGTCACCGCCCCGGTTGCCCCTTCCAAAAGAAGGTCCGGGCACACGTCCCCGCCAAAGTGCCCCCCTTTAAGAAGCACATTGGCACACCCCATGTCCACCAGCCTTCGGGCCGCCCCTTCCATACCGCCTGAAGAGCCGCCTTCAAGGCCGGTGAGCCGCTCGGCCTCGGGAATGTTGGGGGTCATCACCGTCACACGGGGCATGACATGGGTCACCAGGGCCCGGGGGGTCTCCCGGGCATTGAGCCCGTGGCCGCTCTGGGCAGCCATAACGGGATCCAGAACCACCGGCACACCCTTGATCGTCTCAAGGATCTCCCCGACCACCTCGGCGTTCCCCGGAGTGCCCAGCATCCCGATTTTAACGGCGTCCACCCCCACATCGGAGAGGACCGCCTCCACCTGGGCCCGGACCATGTCCGGGGGAACCGGCATCACCCGGCTCACCCCCTGGGTATTCTGGGCCGTCACCGCGGTGACGGCGGTCATGGCATAGCAGCCCAGGGCCGACAACGTTTTGAGGTCGGCCTGGAGGCCCGCCCCGGCACAGCTGTCGGAGCCTGCAATGGTAAGCACCCTGAGCGGCGTCATGGCAACCGGTTCCCGGCGGCGTCGATGAGCCTGGCCTGCTTTTCGTTTTCCCGGCGAAGCTTGTCGATGACCTTTTCGTTTTCCGTCACCTGGTGCATGTAGCCGTTGGTCTTCTCTTCAAGCTCTTTGACCTGGCGGTCCAGGGTGTCGATCTCACGGGTCAGGGATTCACACTTCCCCTCCAGGAGTTTCTCCCGGTCTTTCTTTTTTTCCAGGAGGCCCATGTAGCGGGTCCGCGTGTTCTCTTCGGCCTTGCGCACCACCCGGGCGGAGACCACCAGGTTCACCACTTCCATGGAGATCCCGAGGATAAACCCGTAAATCAACCCCTGCCGTCCGAAATGAGACGCCACGAGCAGGGCCAGCATTGTCGAGATAAAGACCATTGCGCACGTCCTGTCTGCTTGTACATGAGAATCGTGTTCGGCCCCCACCACCCATGAGCGGCATCCACGAAGTGTTTAAGTGCAGGCCCTAAAGCCTGCAGGTCCTGATATCCGTCGCGATGACGCCCTTGGCGCCCACCTCCACCAGGTGATCCATGATGGTGTTGAGGTCCTTTTTGGGGGCCATGGCCTTAACGGCAAACCACCCTTCCCGCCTGAGGGGAGCCACGGTGGGGGCTTCGATGCCGGGGGTCACGGCACAGGCGCTCTCCAGGGCCTCACCGGCCACGTCATACTCCACCATGACGTACTGACGGGCCACCACAATCCCCTTGAGACGCTCGATGAACATCATCTCCTGGGAGGTGAGGGTCTCCTCACGGCCCTTGCGGGTCACCAGCACAGCCTCGGAGGACATGATGGCCTCACCACTGATGCGGAGCCCGGCCTCGGCCATGGTACGCCCTGTCTGCACCACATCGGCAATGGCGTCGGCCACTCCGAGGTTGATGGAAATTTCAATGGCGCCGTCGAGTTTGATGATGGCCGCATCGATATTGCGACGCTTGAGGTCCTGGCCCACGATGCCGGGATAAGACGTGGCGATGCGCTTGCCGTTGAACCCTTCCGGGGTCAGCAGGCTCTCTTCGGGAACGGCGTAGCAGAACTTGGAACGGCCAAAGCCCAGGGGAAGCAGCTCATCGACTTCGGACTCGCTGTCCATGGCCAGGTCCCGGCCGGTGACGCCCAGGTCAATGATCCCGCTCTGCACGTAGACCGCAATGTCTCGGGGGCGCAGGAAGATGAACTCCACCTGGTGCTCCACATCCGTGACCTTGAGTTCACGGCTGTAACGGCGGCAATTGTACCCGGCTTCGGAAATGAGGGCCCGGGACTCTTCAGACAGGGATCCTTTGTTGGGAAGTGCTATTTTCAACATCTGACGGTTTTCCTTAACTCAACTGACGTGATGCGCTCCGGCGGGCGGAAAGGCCATCACAGGTATTTGTAGACATCCTCCAGTTCCAGGTCACAGGCAATCATCATCACCTGGAGATGGTAGAGGAGCTGGGAAATCTCTTCGGCAGTCTTCTCCTTGCCTTCGTACTCGGCGGCCATCCAGACCTCACCGGCCTCTTCGATGACCTTTTTTCCGATGGCGTGCTTTCCCGCATGGAGCTCCTTGACGGTCCCGGAATCGGGATCGCCGGCCGCCACTTTCTTCTTCAGCTCCGCAAAGAGCTCTTCAAATCGTTTCATGGAGTGTATCTCGTGATCTGTTGTCATGATGATGCGCATGAAAAAGGCCGGAACACTTCCCGACCAGCGCATGGGGGGACGGGCATTCAGCACATGTTTTCCGCAGTCAGCCGCCACGGACATGGCGCCTGAGGGGCTCTTTCCCCTGCGGATTCCGGCAAATTGAGACCATAGCACCTTTTTTCCCCAAACAAAAGGGGACGGCCGCCCTTCGGGCAGCCCTCCCCTTATCGTTTAAAAAAGGTACCCGATGCCTCAAAAGAGGAACCGAGCGTCACGGATCAGTAATTTGTGTCCGCGTAGCCGACCCAACCGCCCGCTCCCACCAGGGCGCGGTCGAACTCGGAGATCTCAAAGGGAACCTCAAGGCTCTCGCCGTCTGCGGAGAACCGGAACACACCCTTTTCCAGGTCGGTGACCAGGTCGGTCTCCTTGCCGGCAAACCGGGCCATGAGATCGTCCAGGACCTCTGCGGGCAGCTCCACGGCCATCATGCCACAGTTGAACATGTTCTGCTTGAAGATCCGGGCAAAGCTCTCCCCGATGACGATGTTGATGTCGTTCACCTCAAAGGCCCAGGGCGCGTGCTCGCGGGAAGAGCCGCACCCGAAGTTGGCGCGGGTCACCACCGCGCCGGTGGGCGTAACGTCCCTTTCCGGGTCAAAGCCTTCCAGCTCCAGATCCTCCAGGAGGTAGGGTTTCAGGGCTTCCTTGGTGATCTCGGTGAGGTACCGAGCCGGTATGATTTCATCGGTGTTGATATCGGACCGATCCAGAAACAGGACTTTTCCGTTGAATGATTTCATGGCTTACTCCCCGCCCGTAAAGATGTGTGAATTGGTGATAACGCCGGTAAGGGCCGTGGCCGCAGCCGATGCAGGGCTCATGAGGTGCACCATGCCGCCCTTGCCCATGCGGCCGTTGAAGTTGCGGTTGGTGGTGGAGGCACACACCTCCCCTTCGGCCAGGACCCCGTTGCTCATGCCCAGGCACGCCCCGCAGGTGGGGTTGGTCACGCAAAAGCCCGCGTCCATGAAGATCTCGATGATGCCCTCTTTCAAGGCCTGCTTGTACACGGCCGGGGTCGCAGGAGAGACCACGCCGCGCACGCTCTTGTGGATGTGCTTGCCTTTGAGCACATCGGCGGCCACGCGCAGGTCTTCGATACGCCCGTTGGTGCAGGAACCGATGTAGACCTGGTCTACTTTTTCCGATGCCATCTCGGCGATGGGCTTCACCTGGTCGGGCTTGTACCCGAAGGTGGCCATGGGCACCAGCTTGCTCACGTCAACCACCATCTCCTCGGCGTACTCGGCGTCGGCATCGGCGGTAAAGGCGCTGTATGCCTCCAGGGCCGCTTCCTTTGAGGGGAATTCGTCCTTGATGAAGGGCCAGAGGTAAGAGACCGTGGTCATGTCCGGGGCGCAGATCCCGCAGGTGCCACCGGCCTCAATGGCCATGTTGCACAAGGTCATGCGGGCCTCCATGCTCATGGCGGAGACCACCGACCCGGTGAACTCAATGACGCGGTTGGTGGCGCCGTTGACCCCGAGCTTTCCGATGACGTCCAGGATCACGTCCTTGGCGTAGACACCGGGCTTCAGGTCGCCTGTGATGGTGACCTTCATGGTCTGGGGCGCGTGAAAGGCGCAGACGCCTTTTAAGATACCCACCTCCAGGTCCGTGGTGCCCACACCGGCGGCAAAGGCACCGAAGGCACCGTGGGTGCAGGTATGGGAGTCCCCCATGATGATGGTGTACCCGGGTCGCACAAACCCCTTCTCCGGAAAGAGGGCATGGCAGACGCCGTTGTCACCGATGTCGAAGAAATCAATGATCCCGTGGCGCAGGGCCCACTCGCGCAGGATCTTGCCCTGCATGGCCGTCTTGGAGTCCTTGGCCGGGGTCACATGGTCGATGACCGCCTTGATCTTGGACGGATCAAAAACGCGATCCATGCCGCGGGCCTCAAGATCCGTGATGGCCACGGGCGTGGTGATTTCATGGCAGAAAACCGCGTCCAGACGAATCACCTGGATGTCGCCGGACGGGTTGTCCACAAGATGCGATTCAAAAATTTTCTCCGCGATTGTCTTTCCCATATCTCCTCCGGAAGATGTCTGGTTCATATGCGATCTCTTATTTGTGCGAGGCCTGCCTGGGCGGTGAAACGATCCAGACAGCCTTCAGCGTCGCGTTGCCGCGATTCTTTAATATATGTGGGATCCGTGATGCAAAGGAGACGGTGTCCCCCTTGGCCACGGTGTAGGTGTCGTCCCCGTAGAGAAGCTCGGCCTCTCCTTCGAGGATGATTCCGAACTCCCGACCGGCGTGGCCGTACTCCAGGTCCCCGGTCTGTCCACCGGGCGCGACCTCCAGCATAAAGGCCTCCACCGTGTGCTCGCCGGGGATCTCCTCCCGCACGGAGAGGCGGCTCATGGTCACCTGGCCGTCTCGGGTGACGCTGCGCTCTGCAGCACGGATGATATCGACCTTGCCCTTCTTGCGGTAGTCGCTGAAGAGGTATTCGTAATCCACCCCCAGCACGTCGGCGATGGAAAGAAGGGTGTCGATGGACGGGGAGACCTTGTTGCGCTCAATCTGGGATACCAGGCTCTCGCTCACGCCGGCCCGGCCGGCCACCTGCTTCAGGGTAACACCCCGACGCTCCCTGACCGCCCGCAACTTGCCCCCGAATTGGTGTTTAGGCTCTGACTTTATCAATACTGCACCTCCTGAAGCATTTATAAAGTCACCCCACCCAACCTGTCAACCCTTTTCCGGGCAGGCCCCATGCAACGCCCTTAAGGGCCACCTGTTTTCGGTGTGGCTCAGCACCGCTTTTGACATACCCGGCAGCCTTTGAGTATAGTGTCAAATGCACAGCGGGCATCTCCCTCTGGGATCCCACCCGGTGCTTAAGCCCTTTTTCAACCATGACCTTCATGCGCCGCGCGGCGCACCCAACCCATCATGCGAGGCCCCCATGAACCATACCCATTACGCCCACCTGCCCCTGCCCGACACCCTGAAGCCCTGCATCGACTTTCACGGACATCTCTGCCCGGGCCTTGTCTACGGCTACCTGGTGGCCGTGGAGTCCCTTCGCCTTTTGGGCGAGGACCGCAGCGAAGACGAAGAACTGGTGGCCATCAGCGAAAACGACGCCTGCTCCGTGGACGCCCTGCAGGTGCTGCTGGGGACCACGGCCGGTAAGGGCAACCTCACCATCACCAACATCGGGAAAAATGTGTACACCGTGTTTTCACGCCAGGCAGGCAAAGGGTTCCGGTTCTCGCGCAAAAGCACGTATGCCTATACGGGAAGGGATCCGGAGGTGTTTGAGGAACTGGAGCTAAAGCTTGCGGAAGGGACGGCCACGGCAGATGAAAAAAAACAGCAGAAACTCATGAAAACCGTGGACCTCCTCCAAAAGCCCGTGGGCGAGGTCTTTGAGATCACCGACGCAGCCATCCCCGAGCCGGCCTTTGCGGAGCTGGCCCCGTCCGTGGCCTGTGCCGTATGCGGCGAGCTCACCATGCAGACCAAGATGGTCCAAAGGGGAGAGACGCTCCTCTGCCGCCCCTGCGCCGAGGGGGCCTTATAAGAACTATTCAGGTCAGAAAAGCCTTAAGCCATCATATCGAGAGACGGCCTCATCCGCCAGATGCCCTCACCCATCGTCCTTCCCGGACTCCACGCTTCCTGCCAGGTCGAGGATGGGGGTGCCTCCGGCGTGCCCCTTGGTCCGGTACCTGGAGACACCCCGAAGTTGGGCGGCGATCTCTTTAATGCGCTCCACCTGATCCGAAAACCGGTCCGCGGTTTCACAGAGGGCCTCGCCGCCCTCAAGGCCCCTTGCCTTGAGCTCCATGAGCTCCGCATACCCCAGGGCCGCCTGAAGGGGCTGGCTCAACTCATGGCTGGCGGCCCCGGCAAGGGCCAGGGCCCCGGTGAGGCGCTCGGCCTCCATCAACGGCGTGATGTCGGTAAACACCGTGACGAACTGCTCGCCACCGGCATGGAATACGTTGATGTAAAACCACATGTCCAGGGCATCCGAATACTCCTTGAGGGTTTTCCCTTCTCCCGTTTTCACCACCTCGGCAAAATGGGCCAGCCACCCGGACTCGTCCTGGTCCACCCCGGGAAACACCTCGGAAAGCCGCCTTCCCTCCACCGCGTCTTTTGTCATGGAAAACATCGCTTCAAAAGCAGGGTTCACCGTCACATAGAGAAAATCCACGGGGGCACCGACCCCATCGTATATCATCTCCCCCATGGCGTAGGCGCCGGTCATGTTGTCAAAAAGGTTCCGGTACTTCTCCTCAATGCTCTTCAGGCGGTCAATCTGAAGGGCCTGTTTCCGGGCCTCCCGCTCTTCATCGCGGTACCAGCGAAAGGCCAGCAGCAAAAGAATGGATGCTGCGGCCGAAAGGTTCACGAGCTTGGGAATCGTGATCTGCGCCGGGGCCATGAGATATGCCTCCACACCCGGTGGCAGCAGGCCGGCCCGGGACGTGTGCACCATCCCGAAGTAAAAGCTCTCAAACACGGAGCGCGCGGCGTCGATGATCAAAATGACGTTCAGAAACAGAAAAAAACGCCCCTTCAGTTTGGGCGCCGCCGCCTTCCGAAGAAAAATCCCCAGGATCAGCAGCCACAAGACCACCGACATAAATGACAAAAACAGATGAAACAGAGCCGAGCTCATCATCTCCACCTCCCATGTGTTGCCCGCCAAGAGGGGCGGCGCCCACCGATGCGCCCCCATCTGTTTCCGCTATGCGGGGCAGTGGACATCGGGTGACCAATACAGTAACATAATCCATAAGCCTGAAAAAACCCCACCCCCTGCCATGCGCCCCGAAGCCCCCTGCGGCTTCCCCCCTTCCCCCTCTTTCGTGCACCCCCTTACCCAAGGAGGTTCCATGTCCGTCGAAACATCTCTAAAAACCCTGGCCCGTTCCGTTTCGGATGGCTCCGGGCTGGCACCGTCTGCCCTGCCCCGCCTCACGGATACCCTCTTCGCGGACAAAGCCCTGCCCTTCTGGCACGCAATGAAGCGCCCCATGAAAGGCATCCTCAACGAGGAACTCGCCTCACGTCAACTCGACGAACTCACCCCTGCCCTGCAGGCCATGGGATCCCTTCTGCTGGGCTCAGGCAAGGATGAGACCGAGCCCTACGCAACGCGGCTCCTCAAGGCCCTGGACATCCTTGAAGCAAACCGTCCCCTCTTTTTTCTTCCCGACGCCACAGCCGAAAAACGGATTGAACGCCTGCCCCTGTTTGCCCCCATGGCCGTACTTCACCTGGCCATCCTGGGCCAGCTGCACGCCATGGCGTACGCCACCAGCATCCCCGGGGCGGCCTACCTCTGGTCCCTGTGCAACGGCACCGCCAGAACCTACGCGGCCTATGCGGAACAATCCGTTGCCGACGCCCTGGCCTGGCGAACCGAACGCCTCCAGATTACCTGTACGCCCATGAGAAGCGCCGTGCCCGGGGGCCCGAACCTCCAGGTCACCTGCGTGGACACCCACACAGGCCATACCATCGTGGATCAGATGTGCACCGCCTATCCTGGGGTCATAAACACCCTGCTTCAGCGCACAGTGGACCAGGTGAGCCTCTACGAGGAGCAGCTCCACTGGAAAATCGTCTTGTTCTGGGAACATGAAGTGCTGGATGTGTTGTCCGAATGGACCGGTGAAAAGCCGGAAGAAGCTCGTCCCGCACCCCGGGACATGATCTCCGAGCGCCTGGACGACGCCCTCTTTTTGATCATGCAGGATATGGGCAATGCCATGGCGGGGATGAAGCCGCCTTCCGAAAAGAAAGAATGAGGATGCACCGGGATCAGGTGCCGGCCTCGGGAGGTGCCACCTTTTTCGGGGCATACTTGCCCACAAACTCGCTTACGCCCTCGCGGGTCGAGGTAATTTGAACCCGGATCACCTTGATCTCCTGCAGGTGGGAACCGAGATACGGCTTGAGGAGCCGTTTAAAATCCGCCAACACGGTTTCAAACCGTTTCAAACTGCGCACCTCTTTATAGGTGAGCCGACTCATGTGAAGCACCAGGGCCTCAAGAATGCTGGGATGCAGGCGGTATGCTCCGTCAGCCGACTCGCCATCGGGCTCCACATAGGGCAACACCTCCACGTCGTTGACGCTCAAGTTCAGCTGCACGCACAGGTACCGGCTCTCTTCATTGATGCGCTCCTTGGTGAGCCCCACCACCAGGGGACCGGTGGGAATCTGTGTCAGGGGCACCCCGTCCTCCTCCTCCGGCGCCTTGGTGCTGCGCAGCCGATCCCAGGAGATGCGCTCACCGCCTGAGGGACGCAGGAGAATGGTATTGCGGGTCAACCGTTCGATCAGATAGGTTACCGGGGTGTCCACCTCCCAGGGCGTATCGCCCACAACCATTTCAGGGGTCATGATCAGAAGCAGGGGGTCCCCTTCCATCTCCGGAGGCAGCAGTTTCCACTTGCCCTCCACCTTTGCCCTGTCCGCTTTCTCGTCAATTTTGGAGTGCTGCCCCTCCACCAGCCGCAGGATACCGAAAGTCCCGTTGGCCCGAAAAGAGATGATGTTATGGTAACTGGCAATGGTGTCCTTCCACGGCCCCACAACCATCTCTCGCTCCGGGGGTTCCTTGTCGCAGGCCAAAAAAGCAAGGGCCAGCAAAACCAGCACCACCCGCTTTGCCCCTTGCTTGAATCCGTTTCTCATACCCTTACCCTTTCCCAAGGCATCCTGATCTGTTGTGGGGGCATATGCCCCGCTCTTCCTTCTATCGCCCATCCCGCATAAAACTTTAACGACTTGGCCGGGCCCCGGTAAAACGCATGAAAACACCGAGAGCCCCCGGAGGGGACCCTATGCGGCCTCATCGTTCCTTCAAAAGAAACACAGAAGATGACATCCAGATATTCCAGCCTTCCCCACAGAGGAACATAAACCCCACACACCACAAGCAAATTGCTTGTTTTTTCAAGACGATACCCACACTCCTCGCATCGCTTTTTTAAAAAAAGACAAAAAAGACGATTCCACCGGCACCGCCCACTATGAAATACTGGTGGAACAGGCCGTCCAGGGAGCCCCGCCACGGCCACGGCGCAACACAGTCAGGGATCGAATCCACACACATCACACAGAAAAATGGTGACCGACATGAGACTCTCCGACGAAGAACGCACCCGCTATCTGGCCCCCACCCATCACATCGACTGCGACTCAGAGGCCATCGCCGCCTACGTCGCACCCCGCATTGCAGGACTCTCCTCCGACAAGGAGAAGGCCATGGCCCTCTTCAACGCCGTACGCGACGACGTCCTCTACGACCCGTACTATTACGACCTCAGCCCCGACGGGATGCGGGCCAGCTCCGTCCTGAAAAAGGGCAGGGGCTACTGCGTGGCCAAGGCCCTGGTGTATACCGCTGCCGTGCGGGCCGCAGGGGTACCGGCACGCCTGGGGTTCGCCGATGTCAAAAACCACCTGAGCACCCGGCGCCTGAGGGAGCTTATGGGCACCGACCTTTTTGTCTACCACGGCTACTCGGAGGTGTTCCTCAGCGGGCGATGGATCAAGGTGACCCCCACCTTCAACGCCTCCCTGTGCGAAAAGTTCGGCGTCCACCCCCTGGAGTTCGACGGGGAGACCGACTGCCTCTTCCACCCCTTTGACGCCGAAGGCCGCAAACACATGGAGTATGTCCTGGACCGGGGCCCCTACGACGACATCCCCGTGGACGAGATCATCAACGCCTCCCTGGCCGCCTACCCCAATCTCTTTAAAACCCTGGAAAGCTTAGGGGGAAAAGAGCTCGGAGACTTTGCCCGGGAAGCCGCCTCGGAAAACAAATAAAAAACGCCCTGCAGGACCCGTCCTGCAGGGCGTCATAGATGTTCCTGCCTTTCACGCGGGGTTATTCGCCCTCTGCTGAAGGCACCTCCTTTTTCACTGCGGAGGCAACCGAGCTGTAGATCTGCTTGAACGCCTCGTCAAACCCCGTGGGGGAGACGCGCCCCACCTCGATAAATTTTACGACGATCTCCTTGGCTGCGCGCAGGATCTGCTCATCCGTCGATGCCATCTTCATCAGCTTCCCTCCGGTGTGTTGGTGTCGCTCTTCCGAGGGGCGTCGCCGGACGCCCCGGAGCCCTGATTTTCAGCCGTCACAGGCTGTCCGTTTGCGTAAGTCACAACCCGGGTGGTCCCGTCCGACGCCCGTGTCACCATCTTGCCGTCGGGCTTGCCTTTGACCCAGGTTCCCCGAAGTTCGGTGCCGTCGGTGAGCTTGCGCGTTCCGCGCCCGTCAAAAGCCCCCTCCTTGAAAAGACCGGAAAAGCTGCTCCCGTCTTCATAGGTCATGGTACCGGTCCCATGGGGCTTCAGGCTCTTGACCTCCCCTGAGTACCGGGCGCCGTCCGGGTAAAACACGTTGAAGGGACCTCGCATCAGGCCCTCATGGAACGAGCCTTCAAAACGCACGCCCTCGGCTGTGGTGAGGATCCCCTCCCCTTCGAAGAGATTCTCGTGGAACCGTCCTTCGTAGCGGGTGCCGTCCGGCGAGGTGTACACACCCTTGCCCTCCATGATCCGGGCGTCTTTCATGTACCCGAAAAACCGGGCTCCGTCGGCAAAGGTCCACTGGCCCTTGCCCGCGATCTTGTCTTCGATGAAGGGACCGGTGAAGGTGGCACCGTCCGGGTAGGTGACCGTGCCCTTTCCGTGGAACCGGTTCTCCTCGAACATGCCCTCATACCGGGTGCCGTCAGGCTCCACAAGAATCCCCTTGCCCTGCATCTTCTCATTGACGATGCTGCCGGTGTACAAGGTGCCTCCGGGAAAGGCGATCTCCCCTTCCCCTTCCAGGTGCCCGTCCACGAACTCCCCTTTGAGGGTACTGCCGTCCGGTGCGGTGAGGGTGCCCTCCCCGTTCATGGTATCGTTGGTAAAGGATCCCACGTAGACATGGCCGTCGGCATAGACCAGGGTCCCGGTGCCCTCCATGCGTCCCTTGCGAAATTCACCGGTGTACACAGCCCCTTCCACGAAAAAAAGAACCCCCGGCCCCTGGGGAACTCCGTCTTTAAAGGTTCCGGTAAGGCGTTTGCCGTCCTTGAAAAAGAGGGTCCCGTGACCGCTGGGCCGCCCATCGTCAAAGGAACCGGTAAACCGTCGTCCGTCTCCGTAGACCACGGTGCCGTGCCCCTTCTGCAGCCCCTCGCCGAAGCCCCCCATGTACCGGGTGCCGTCGGGAAAAATCATCTCGCCCACGCCTTCGGGAATGCCGCCTTTTACCTGCCCGACGTAACGGGTCCCGTCTTGGTAGACGCGCACTCCGCTTCCCGAGGCAACCCCCGACTTGAAGGCTCCCTCGTAACTCCCGCCGTCGGCGTAGTGGTACACCCCTTGTCCGTTTTCACAATCACCGCTTTCGCAGGAGCCGGACCCATCGGCGTATGCGGCGGAGAGACCGGCAATGACCCAGAAGGCCAGCGCGTTCACCGTCAATTTCTTTATCATCAATCGTTACCCTTTTCAGGTTCTGCCATAAAAAACATCCCGCATGCCGCCATCAAGGCCATGCATGCCCTCGGACAGGCGCAAGTAAATTTGTTTTAATATCCCATAGGCAAAGGGTTTGTCAAACCAGCCATCACCCCGGCACCCCGGTATCCATGCAATTCCAGTACCCTTTACGTCACGCGCCATCCATTCTTTTATTGCCATCCATCGCCATATAAGATAACGTCGACTCTTTTACGAGCATTCCAACCAGCAATGCGCCCGGCCCGCAAGGCCTGAAATCCATGACAATCTTTGGAGGCTTGGAAACGAACCGTTTGAGTCCGACGGAACGGACCGACACCGGTATGCGCCGTGCCAGACCCCTTCGCCCGAACGATTCCCGACCCGACCACACGCCGCCAAAATACCCATACACGAAACACAGGGAGACCGCTTTGACCGAGCTGATCATCACCCACCCGGGTTCCTCACATTTTGACGAATTTTTCGCCCTCTGCCTTATCCTGGCCGTCCACCCGGACACCGATTTTACCATAGAAAGACGAGAGCCCACGGCCGAAGAGGTGGCAGACCCCGCCATCTGGGTGGTGGACATCGGCGAAGAGTACGACCCGGAAAAACGCAACTACGACCACCACCAGAACATCGAGCTCTCCGCAAGCTTTGTACTGGTGGCTGAGGCCCTGGGCTGCGCCGCCTCCCTGTCGTCCCTTCCCTGGTGGCGTTTTAAAGACCGCATCGACCGATTCGGCCCGGCCAAGGTGGGCGCTGAGATCGGCACCACCGAGCTGCGCACCACCTACAGCCCCATGGAAGGGTGGATGCTCGACATGTTCGCCGCCGACCCCGACTCCCTGATCCCCATCATGCGCCGATTCGGCCGCAAGGCCCTGGACAGCGCCCAAAAGCTCACGGACCAGCTGGAGCTGTGGTCCAACGCCAAACGCGTGACCATCAACGGTTACGGCATCCTCATCGGCGACACCGACGACTCCGAAGGCGCCCAGGAGTTCAACTTCCGCCAGGCAGACCCGGCTGCGGTCTGCATCACCCGGGACAGCCGTGGGGACGGCTGGAAGCTCATGCGTTTTGACAACGCCCCGGAGGTGAACTTTGCCAAGCTCCAGGGACGCCCCGATATCCGCTTCACCCACAAAACCGGTTTCGTGGCCAAGACCAACGAACGCCTTCCCGAGGCCGAGGTTCTGGAGTTGGTGCGCCTGGCCCTGCCGGAACAGTAAAGCAACGACGGGTCTACCCCTTGTGACCCTGATACAAAGACAATCGAGTAGGGTGAAGCAGAGTGATCAGCTCTGCTTCATCCCTCTCACAGAACCGTGCGTACGGGCCTCGTACACGGCTCCTGTCCAACCTTATCCCAGCATTGGCTGGGGAAGCACTCCCGTCTCTATCTTGTCCATCTGGAACAGTCCGAGTTTTTCAAGCCACTTATTCGATATAGCCCAGTGGCTCAGTTGGCATGCCGCATTTCGCCACGAACTCATCCGGATGTTCTCGAACTCACCGGTGTAGCCCAGTTGCCTGAGTCTGCGGTGAAGCTTTCGAGGTTTCTTCCATAACTTCATCTGGATTGCTCGCAGACGTCTTCGTATCCACCCCATCATCTCCCTGAACCATCCCTTGCAGTTTGCCACTTTAAAGTAGTTGGCAAAGCCCCTAAGAATAGGATTCAGATCATAAATGACTTTCGCAAGATTCACTGGGGTGTTGCGTCGGGTGCACTTCCGGACTTTTTCTTTAAAGGCCTTCTTCCGTTCGGGTTTCACCTGGGTGTACCTCGAACCGATAACCACCCCGAGATACGGTACTCCCTTCCACAGACTCGTTATATGAGTCTTCTTCTGGTTAACCGTCAGCTTTAGCTTCACCTCGAGATAGCCCGTTGCCACTTCCCGTGCTCTTTCTGCCCCTGCCTTGCTCGCTTTGAAGATGACAATATCATCTGCATAACGTGTGATTCGATGCCCCCGTCGCCTCATATACTGATCAAACTTATCCAGATAAATATTGGCTAACAGTGGACTGATGACGCCACCCTGCGGACTACCGACGGTTGTCGGTTCCAGTTCGCCGGAGGTTAACACTCCACCTGTCAGGAACATTCGAATCAAATTCAGGATACTGCGATCTGCTACTTTCTCTCGAACTGCCTGAACAATCAGGTCGTGGTCTAACGTGTCAAAACACTTACTCAAATCCATATCCACAACCCATTTCAGGTTGTAATCGCGCATGAACATCGTTGCTTTGGCGATGGCATCCTGCGCACCTCGACTGGGACGGTACCCATAGCTCGATGGATGGAAGCCCGGGTCGAAGATGGGTTCCAGTATGGTCTTTAACGCCTGTTGGACCACTCGGTCACGAACCGTAGGGATACCGATTTTCCTGATGCCGCCATCCGGTTTGTCGATTTCGACTCGCTTCACAGGAGACGGCAGGTAGCCCTTCCCCTTTAGTTCCATCAGAAGAGATTGGATATTTGTGTCCAGTTCCAAGGCAAAATCTTTGCAGGACTGCCCGTCTATCCCGGGAGCTCCATTCGCCGATTTCACCTTTTTGAATGCCCCTGTAAGTGCCTCTTGATGAAGAAGCCGATCGTAAAGGCTGTACCAGACTCGTTTTCCCATCTCTTCCTCTTGCTTCGCTTCTTCTGTCAGATCGTTCCGGTGATGCGTTTCGAGTCTTCGGCAACGCCTGCCTGCTTTCTATCCGTATTCGGCAATGTACAGCCATCTGCGTCGCTTACTCCGATGAGAGCAGTTTGCTTAAAGAGCCCTGTTCCCAGGGGGACTTCATTACCACTTGCCCGCCTCGTCAGGCGGCTTGTTCTCCGCTCATCTTCACGTTCTGCTTCCAAAGCTTTCGATTAAACTTCACCCCTTCGCAACTGTCGGCGCTTTTGGCTTTCCGGCAGCCTCAACAGTCCATGCTGCTGATCATCTCTGTTTTCTCCTCCACTCCGTTACCGGGCTTCTCAGGCTGAGATTTCATCACTACTACGGGCTCATCTGCCACCCTGCAAAGCATCTCCCCCTCCTTGAGTCTCCTCTTGTCGGGTGATATCTTTTTTTTTTTTTTTAGAACTCTGCAGGGCTTCCCCGGTTAATTTCCGGTCCCTGTGAACGATCCCATCCTCAATCACTCTTGCAGTCTGTCCGAGTATCGGGCATTGCCTTATTTGGCAGGCTTACCCACTGCACGAGCCGTATCAGGTTCGCTTGCGCTATGTACCGTTCACTCCCTATCGCTTCCTTCAGACCCTTCCGTTACCAGAAACGCCCTTGCGATTAGGATTGATTTCCCCTCGGACGGGGTATCTCTGCTCTCTTTCAAGCAGACGGGGTGCCGGCTTTGCCGGGCAAACCAAAAAAGCCGCAGCGCAAGCTGCGGCTTTTTTTGTTTGTCAGTGGTACCGACGTAACGCTCAATCTGCCTCCGGCAGACACCCCGTCAAAGCCACAGCCAACAGCCCGCAGCCCCCCGTGAGGAGCACAACCAGATAGTCTTCGGGATGACGCCCCGCCCGACGCTGCCTCATGCGCCAGCCCAGAAGCCCTGCAAGGCAGATCAAAGAGACCATCCAGCCCTCAGGGTTAAAGGAAACATCCAGCAGCGCATAGGCGGTCTCTCCTTTGGCGCGGACAACCCGCAGGGGGAAGAGCTGCTTGAGCATCTTCTGCCCTCCTTTGGCTTCCAGCCCGTGGGTATGGGAGGCGATGGGGCGGTAAGCGCGATCCGTCACCCACACCCGGACACTCTTTTTGTCCGTCACCACAAAGGTCCGCTTGAGAAGATCACAATAGACGGCAAGACTCATGGTGTCCGGGTCGTAGCCCGCCATGGGCAGGGCAATGGGCCTGTAGTTGCCCCAGGAGAGAAGGCTTGCGGTGCCGTCCCCTTCGATCATCAGACCATAAAACTCCCGCCGGGGGTTTTCGTCCATGCCGATGTAACGGATGCCGCTGGCCGGGGCCAGCCCCGTATTCTTCACCCAGGGGTTTCCCCGCACCATCTTCAGGTGAAAAAGAGTCCCCCCGGCATCGGTGATGAAATAGCCCTCGTCAAAGGGCTTCCGGGCTGTGGGGTTACCGAAGATACCCTGGGCCGGAAAGACAAACCCCTTGCGGGTCAACGCCTTTGTGAACCGATCGGACCGGTCCGCATCCACGGCGTTGGTTTCGGCGTCCAAAAACTCAAAAGCGTCTGTCACCCGAAACATGGAGTCAGGCTCCTCCAGCTGGGTAAACCCCGAAGCGGACTCGTACAGGGGATACAGGTGCACCACCGGGCTGTTGAGGGTGCGCGGCCGAAGGCTCAACACCTGACGGTTCATGGCCACCTTTTTATAGGTCACCTCTTCACCGCCCAGGGATTCGGGCAGGCAGCCCCAGGCGGCCAGATCTTTATAAAAAAACATGGGCAGGGCCGTCTCAAACTCTCGTCTGGTGTACTCCTTACCGGAGAGATCCGTCATCCGGCGCTGCCCCGTCTCTTTATCCCTGTCATTGACCATGAATGTCTTCAAAGATGAGCTGTAGAGGATAAATGGGGAAAACGACCTCTCCACAAGCAGCCTCCTTGCCTGCTCCGGAACGTAGATGGCACACACCAGGGTTATCAGGAGAACAATGGCACATCGCGAAACCTTGAGCATCAGACAATCCCCCTTTTAAATCGATGGGCGGGCAACAGAACCGTGGGCAGATAAAGGGCACACGCCAGGGCATACCAGTCCAAAGAGACGTCAAAAACCCCAAAGCTTTTTTTCACCAGCAGCAACACCGTGCCAAAGGCGATGACACCGTAAACAGCCTTGCGCCACCAGGCCGTCTCCACCAGGGCCAGTACAGCCCCGAAATAGGCAGGCACCGCCGCAAGGCACCAGGGTGCCGCCGTTAACAGGGCACCCGACACGATCTCCGCGGGGAAATAGCGCCCCATGATCAGGGCCAGGCTCACGGCGCTGATCCCGCACAGGCCTGCCACACAAAGGCATCCCACCCCCAGCATGCACACCAGGGACAGGGTGTGGGGCAGGGGCAGGTGAAAAAGGATGCGCAGGCGCCTCTTGCCCGTCTCCGGTACGAACTGCACCAGGGCCGTCACCAACCCCACAAAGGGTGCCAGCCACATGATGTCCCCGTAAAAAACGGATTGCTTGATCGCCGCCATGTACCAGAGATGATACGCGCCCTTGGCAAGCACGGCCGACCTGAGCATGATAAAAATCTTCCCATAAACCGCCAGGGTGATCCCCAGCAACACAAGGAGGAACCAGCGAAGCTTGATCCACTCCTTATATACAATCGCCTTGTACATGTGTTTTCATATCCTTGTTTTGTTGATGCCTTCTATGCTTAAGGCGCATGGATAAGCCTGCCTCCGGCAGCCAGGGGCTGATCTTCTGGGCCCCAGGTTGTGAATGCGCTTCCCCCTCGTTCCTCGGGTCAAATCACATCCGCCTTTAAATCAAACGTCGGCCTTCATCATCGTTTCGACCATCGGCATATTTACATAACCGCCTGAGCCCCCTTACCCCCTTGAGCGCCGCACTCCTGTGCGGCACGGGTAACGACGGACTAAAAAGCCGCACCGGAGTGCGGCGCTCCGTTTCGGTCATTCTTTATCGATTTTTTCGAAGGTCGCGGCCCAAACGATGACCAAAACCCAAGCGTCATTCAAAACGATCCGTTAAGGACTATGTATTTGACGTTAAGATAACTTAACCGCCAACAGAGCCGCCGGTCCCATACGTTTAAACGTTACCTGCCATCAATATTTCCCGGTCAACCCGATAAAGGCGTCTTCCAGGGTCATGGAGACCGGCGCAAGCCCTGCGGCATCCATGCCTGAGGCACCCAGGTGCTCACGCACGACGTCTTGGGATTCAAAGCTGTAGAGATACTGCCGATCGCCGAGGCACTCCGTCCGGGCGATGATCCCGTCCTGTACCGGTTCTTTTCCCCCGTTGCGGGGAAGGCCGTAGCAGCGGAACCCTTCGGTGAAGCCCTGGAGGCTGGAGCTCACAAGGGTGCGGCCCTGATCCAGAATCACGATATCGTCCACAAACCGCTCCAGGTCCTGGACAATGTGGGAGGTAATGAGAATGGTTGTGCCGTAACGTTCCGCATAGTCCAGGAGGTAGTCGAGAAACAGGCGACGGTAGCCGGCGTCCAGCCCCAGTGAATAATCGTCCAGGATCATCAGCTCGGGCATCTGGGCCAGGATCAGGGCCAGGGTCACCTGGGACCGCTGGCCGCAGGACATCCGGTGGATCTTGCGATTGTCCGGGAGCCCCAGACGGTCCATGAGGTCTCTGAACACCCCGTGGTTCCACATCGGATAAAAAGAGGCGTAAAATGTTTCGGCCTGTCCAATGGTCAAAAACTCGTACTGGAGAAAGGTTTCGTGCAGCAGGCCGATGCGGGCCCTGGTCTCCGGTCGCAGACTGTGGGAGGGCTCCCCGAAAATCCGGCACACCCCGCCTTTGGGGGAGAGAAACCCCATCATGATGTTGATGGTGGTGCTCTTTCCCGCTCCGTTTTTCCCGAGGAGCCCAAAAATACGGCCCTTTTTCACCTCAAAACTGAGGCCCCTGAGCACATCCTTGCCCCCGTAGCTGTGGCACAGGTTGTCCACCTGGATCACCGTGTCCGACATGATCTCATTGCTCCTTTTCATTAGAAACTCACCTCGCCGCCAAGCCAGAACTGGCGGCCCAGTTCGTAGTTCTTGCCATCGGCCAGGACTTTTTTGTTAAAGAGGTTGTTCACCTCCAGGGTGGTTGTAAACACACTCTGCCCCCACAAGGGAAGCTTCCAGCGGAGCTTGCAATCCACCACCACACTGGAGGAGCGATCCCGCTCGGCGTAGACCGGGAGCTCTTCGGAGACCTTCTCCCCGGTCAGGGGGTTTGTCTGACCCTGGTCGTCGGGGACCTCTTTGGTCTTGCCCGTACTCTCCACCTTGGTGTAGGAACCCCGATACCGGGCGATGGTGGTCAGGGTCATGCGCGCGGGCAGAGAGGCAACGGCCGTGACATTGGCCATCCAGGGCTTGTTGAAGGTACTCTTAGGAAGTTCGGCCCGATAGATCACTTCGTCGCCGTACCAGACGCGATCGTCGCCTATCTCCCCGTCATAGGACCCATTGGAGGAGTCGGTATCCTGATATGTCACGTTGAGGTTGAGGCGATGAGCACCGAAGGAGCGCCCCCAGGCCACGCGATGGCTCTTGTGATCGTAATAACCGTCGTTGGTCAAGGTGTAATAGCGCAACCCGTCGGGCTGGATGGCCCCGTAGGTCCGGGCAAACTGATCCCGTCCTTTTCGGCGCACATACTTGTACCCCAGGGTCCCGCCCCCGAACCTCTGGTCGACACCGATCTGAAATTCATCGGCATAGGGGGTTTTAAGGGTGGAAAAGGTCTCCACGTTGTTTCCGGCATCCGACACCGGCCACCAGAAACCGCCCAGGGTCCCCGAAGGATCGCTTCCGAAAAAAACCATGTCCTGATAGGGTTTTCTCACTTCGGTGCGGTAAGGCTTCTTGGCCTCCCGCAGTTTGTACGTAATGAAGGTCGCACTGTGGTACCGGTTAAAACCCGAGGTGAACACCGTGCGCCCGTCCCCGAAGCTGTCCCAGGACGCCGACATCCTCGGGGCCACGTCCAGGTTGTCCATGAAATCGTTGGCTGCAACGCGGAGCCCCGGCCGCAGGGTGACTCTGCCGCACACCATCTCATCCTGGCCATAGAGGCTCAAGGCGTTGACCACCGCCGAAGAGTCATCGGCATCGTAGACCTTGCGCATGCTGAAGTACTGCTCGTTGTCCTCGCAGTCGTAGCTGTTGCCAGGGGAAATCACCGTATCGGACGTTACCGGGTCCGTGTAGATCATGGTGGACTCCTTGCGGTCGAAGGTTCCCTTGGTCAAATCGTAGGAAATGCCCGTGCTCAGGGTATGGCGCCCACCCCACCCCTCAAAGGAGACCTCGGACAGATCCGCACGGGTGGTAAAACTCTCCTGAGTCTTGGTGATGTCCCCGTGACCGCCTTCCTTGGAGTAGGCCGAGTCTGCATCCGCACCCCAGGGCTTGGAGGCTGTGGCGGCCCACTGACGAAGATCCTTCGGGGCCTCCCGCTCGTTGACGCTCTTTCGGAACCCACCGGTCACCTCCAGGGCCCCGAAACCCAGCCCCCGGTTCCACCGACCCTGGATGCGGTCCCCGCCCCCCTTGACCGTGTAGTCGCTGTTTTTGATATCCGAGAGGAAACGCTCCTCCTCATACGGGGAATGAAACAGGCTCAGTTCAAAGGAATTCAGATAATCAGGATCCCAGGAGAGCTTGGTCATGATATTTCTCAGGTGTCGTTTTTCATCCTTCCACCCCTTGAAATGCCGCTTGGATATGGTGGATCGCACCTCGTTGACGGATCCCAACGCCCCCAGGGTGTCGCCCAGGGGCATACTCAGACTCCCGCCATAGATATGCTTTTCAAACCGGGGGTCCTCATCGGCGTCGTCGTCGGATGAGGGAGGAGCAACGGACCCTTCATCGTCCTCTTCTTCCTCCCACTGGAAAAAATGGGTCCACTGGCTCCGGGTGGTCCGGTAATAGACCTTGCCCTTGGGCTTGATTCCTGCCTTGACGGTCCTGGCATCCACTACCCCACCGGAGAAGTCGCCGAACCGGGCAGGCACGTTGCTGTCGTAAACCGCCACCTCTTCCACCAGGTCCGAATCCAGGAAAATCTCCTGGGGATGGCCGGGCACGTCGTTGACCACCTGGTGGCGCTCGGAGCCGGGGTCCAAAAGACTGTTGTTGGAGATCCCGTCCACGGAAAAATTGTTCTGGTAGGCCTTTCCGCCTGAAATGGAGATGTTCACAGGCAGAATCTCCCCGGCTGTCTTGGCAGAGCGCCAGGAGTCATCCGGCTGGATATCCGGAAGCACCAGCAGAAGCTCGTTTAAATCCCCGTTGCCCCCGGAAAGATGCCGAAGCATCTGATAGTCGAGTATGGACACCCCGGAGGCCTTGCTCTCCATGGTGCCCGTCACGGTGAGGGTTTCACCTTCAACCGCCACCTCAGACGTCTTTTTTTGAGTCGTTCGTTCCAGCGGCTTAGAGACCGACGCCTCACCGGAAGCCTCCGGGGAGGCCTCCCCGGCCCACCCGGTTACCGTTGCCCCTGTCACCACCAGAGCCATCACAATAGCCAGCCACGCAGGGCGCCCGCTGCCCTGACGACGCCCTTGCCCAAGGCCACCGCATCGCCTTGCATATTCTCGCATCATAAATCACGATCCCATCTGAAAGGGGCCTTCCATGGGAAGGGCCCCTTGAGGTATATCCGGTCAGCCGCCCGCCTCACAAAAGGCAGCGCGGCCGAATTCAACCACATGTTCGAAACGGTTGTTCAGTCGGCAAACAGAGGGCGGGTGTCCGTCGTATCCGGTATGCCGTCCCCGTCGCTGTCCGGGTCCAGGGTCAGACCCGATTTGGCAATATCGTCAGGGCTCGCCAACGGACTGAAAAAGTTGGGCTGGCCGTCGCCGTCGGTATCGACCTGGGCGACCCAGTAATCAGGTTTCTTTTCCACAGAAAAACGATCTCGAAAGGCCAGGGTACTTGCCATCAACTTCAGCCCCCTGTTTATTTCCGCCGTGAATTTCAATGCATGGGTCATGGCGAGGGCCTTGTCCTCGGCATCGGCCAAGGTGTACATTTTCACAAGTCCTTTCACGGTACGCCCCGATTTCCCGATGCACAAAGCAACGGCTTCATCGTCATCGTAAAAGGCCTCTTTGCTTGCAATGGCCTTGTCCAATACAGCCACAGCCTCGGCATTTCGTCCGGCCCGAATAAAACCTTCGGCGGCATAGTAAAGATAGGTCCCCCGGTCCCGTAGCGCATCATCATGCGCCGTCTCACCCCGTGCTTCCCACTGCTCTTTGGTCAAGGATTCATCGAACAGAGGAACACTCTCGGTCGCAAGCCGTGTTGCCGTCTCCACCATTGCGTCCCGAAGGTCCAGCGCCATATACCCAGATAGCAATTCTTTGTAGAGCTTTACGATATCCAATCGGTCCACCGCCGATAAGCGGGAAGCCCCGTCAACATACAGCCGGGCAGCATCCATGCAGGCGGAAACCTTGGCGGTGTCGCCGGCGGCTTGCCATTCTGCGGCCGTTTTCCACAGAGACTTCAGCTTGTGCACCCCACCGGCCATGGCCTTGGCCCTGTCTTCTGCTTTTTGAATTTGCGCCTTGCGCGGCTCGGACTTGTTCATCAGGCCGTAAAGATAGGCCAGCTTCAAGTACCCCCGCTCCACGACCACGTTATATGTTGTTTCGCTGTCTTCCGTGGTGAAGCCGTTTAGAATCCCCTCTGCCCGTTCAAGGGCCGCCACGGCATCGACGTAACGGCTTGGACCCGAATCGATTAGACGAGAGGCAATCCGTCCCATACTTCTATTGGCTTGATCATAGGTCAACGCACTGACGCGCGACTCAACCTGGAGTGATACGGACTTGTTCGCAATAAGATTTACCGTGGCGTATGCGGCATCCATATCTCGATCCTTCACTGCCTGACTTGTGGCAAGGGCCCCATAAATATATTTCTTTTCAAAATCACTAAATCCGTCCGTAATGCGTTGAGCCTCTTTGTTTTCCCCCATCAGGAAAAGGACAGGCACCAATTGCCTTGCCATGACGCCACGGGAACGCTCTTCGGTAAAGGGATAGGTATCCCTCAAGGTTCGAATGGAGGAATAAGCTGTCATGGCTTGTTCATGGTATGTATCCCCTCCAAACGCATCGTAGAGCTTGCCGTAGATATCCACGGCTTGGACCATGCAGTACACACGATTCTGATAATGGTCTACAATGTTGGGGTCATCCTTGACTCTCGGAGCATCTGGATCATCGGCATCCCGGGCGGGTATCCTTTTTGACAACTCAAACATGACTCCGGGAATACCAGCGGCGGCGGCTTCATTTCCTGCGGCAACGGACTCCGACGCCATTTTCCTCAAGGCAATGATCGTCCGAGTCAATGCCCCAGGATTACTCGTCGCCATGGCATCAAGGCACTCCCTTGCATAAGTATTAAGATCTTCGGCTTTTTTGGTTTCGCCAATAGAACTGTAAAGAAATACGATATCCTGAAGGTTGTCCGCATCCTTTGCATCAAAAAAAGCCTTTCCGACTGCCTCGATTTTCTTTTTCGCCAAAACCGCAGCCTTATCAGCAATCTTCACCACATCTTCAAGGGGCACGGCGCCAGAGCGTTTGCTGTACTCTTCCGCCTTTTTACCGACTTCAACCAATCCACTGATTCGATCAGACGTACTGAACACCTTTGTATCGAGAACGATCACCGCTTCATTAATATACCCAGCCTGTGCCAACCCGGTCGCACTACGCAGTAAAATGGCATCATTGACCGTATCATCCCGCACCGTCTCAATGAGCTTTTCAGCCTTGTACAGATGAGAGGCATCGGAATTAAAGTAGTACTCCAGGCGCTTGGCATTGTCGTCGCCCAGCACTTCACTGGCAAACAACCGCTCTTTGATATCGTACTTTGCCGCCACCGGGGTGATGATGGATGCGATCTCCGTGTTGTCCCTGACCCACCCGATAAGGACGGGAAAGGTGTCCCCCAGAAAGGTATCGTAGGTCTCGATACCGGAGGTCCTGAGCACCCAGCGGACAACACGCTCCGGCGCCATGCTCTCAAGGTGGATGGGGCGACCGCCTGCCGCGGCCAGGATATCGCCGATGAGACGGGTCGCGCGGGTTTTGAATACAGGATCATCCTTGGATGAAGAGGGGCTGTTGGCGTCCAGAACCTCTGTCAGGCAAGCCAAAAGGCGCCGCCTTACAAACACCTCACCGGGGGCCTCGCCCTTTTCCACGGCCTCCTTAATGGCAGTGACGGCCTCATCAAGTTCGGGATGCTCTGAAGTATCGGGGAGCCCGTCCGCTGAAAAGGTAAGCCCTTCAAAGGCGCTCCCCTTACACCCCTTGGTCCTTCTTGTCGTTGCCAGCAAAGAGAGCATCATGGTTTTGGCGTGGAAATTGCCCCCTTCCACCGAAGGCCGGGCGGTCAGCTTGTCTTCCGAGACCTTGAGCATGTTGGCAACGGCAGTGCGGGCGGTGCTCAGGGACGCCCCGTTTGCCACATCAAGGCCCACCAGGGTGGTCACCGGACTCACCACAACGGACCGTGTCTTGCCTTCATACATCTCAAGGGGAGCCATCATGACCATCCCCCTGAAATTCAGGCCATCGGGCCCGGTGGTGCCATCCTTGCCGCCACGGGCAAAAAGCATGAGCGACTTAAGGTCCACACCGGCGCCTACGGTCACGGTAAAGCGGCCCTGCTCATCGGTGACGCAGGGCCCGTAAAGTCCATCGCTTCCGTCCCTGTGCAACGCATAGACCGTGGCTTTTGAAACGGGGCCGTCTTCCACCACGCCGGAAAGGGTAATCCCTTGTGCGGGGGCTGAGCCTCCCCCCCCTGACCCGCCGCAGGCAGCCAGGCTCAAGGCCGTCACGGCTGCCAGGAGCAGCCTGATCCACATCACATACTTCATCGATACATCCTTTGTGTTGCAAACGGTTCACTATCTGGAAACGCCATGGTTCATAACAGACGTTCGTACGCCCCGATCCACCCGGTAAAGCCATGGGCTTCCGAGAGACAAAGTTCGGCAAGACTAACTTTTCAGAGAAGCACAAGAACTACTACAACCAACAGGATGTATGTCAAGTATTTTTTGGAAATAAATCATTTTTTAGGTACACCCAATAAAATCTATATACCTATATTTATTTATAAATTATTCCAACAAGCTAAATTCAATAAAACTAAAATCTATTGACAATCCGCGCAAACCCCAGTAGTCAGAATCTTTATTTTGGACTACCTAAAAAAAAACGGAAGTCAAAACAAGATCCTGCAAACAACACCGGGAAACATCGGTACAACAGGCAGGGATCTGTTTTTTTCCGAGCCCTTACGATTCACTTTTTACGGAGTAAACGGCCCATGAAGTGCACCCCCAAAACGGAACGCCCCTGCGCCCCCCTGCCCCCCGGCGGGAGACGCAAAGCCCCTTTTCTATTCTTTCTCATCGCCCTGTTGGTTTTGGGCGGAGGCTGCGGGCCCTTCAAACCCGCCCATCAAGAAACCGTGCCCCTGCCCATGAGCGAGAAGGTAATCACCGGCACGGTTGCCAACGGCCTCCGGTATTACATTCGGCAAAACCCCTACCCCAAGGACCGAGTGGAACTGCGGCTCAACGTCCGCTCCGGCTCCCTTAACGAAACCGAAGAAGAGCGAGGCCTCGCCCACTTCGTGGAGCACATGGCCTTCAACGGGATCCGTCACTTTGAACACAACGAGCTTATCGCTTTCCTGGAAGAGGCAGGCCTCACCTTCGGAGCCCACACCAACGCCTACACCGCCACCGACGTCACCAATTACCAGCTCAGCATCCCACTGGACCGCCCCGAGCTCCTGGACAAAGCCTTCCTGGTCCTGGGTGACTGGGCAGACGGCCTGCTCTTTGATGAGGGCGAAATCGAAAAAGAAAAGGGTGTGATTGTCGAAGAGTGGCGCATGAGAGACGGGGTAAGAAAGCGCGTGGGCGACAAAAGCCGGGCCGTGCTCCTGTCCGGGTCCCGCTACCCCTTGCGTGATCCCATCGGCCTGATGCCTGTGGTTAAAGGTGCCAACCGCGCCTTGCTCAAAGGATACTACGACGCCAACTACACCCCGGACCGCATGGCCGTAGTGGTTGTGGGCAATATCGACGCAGTCGACATGCAGAAGCGCATTGAAAAGGCCATGGGCGGCATTGCACCCCGCAAGGCCCGTGCCGCCGCATCAAAGGAGGTCCCCCTTACCCCTGGCCTGCGCGTCACCACCATCACCGACCCCGAACTCACCGCAGGAACCGTGGCTATTGACCACTTCTTCCTGCGCAAGCCCACCACCACTGTCGAAGGGTTCAAGCGGGACCTCACCGAGCAGCTGGCCTTTGCCGCATTTAACCGGCGTGTTCGGAAAAAAATCACCGATCAAGAGCTGCCCCTGCTGCGCGCCTACGCCCGCGTAACAGATATTCAGAGCGAGCTGCACACGGCACGGTTTATGGCTCGCCCCGTCAAAGGAAGCGTCTCCAAGGGCCTTTCCGGTCTCTACGCCGAAATGGAACGTGTCCGACGCTTTGGCTTCCTGGACGAGGAGCTGGCAGAGCAGAAAACTGCCTTTCAAAAAGCCCTCACCGAGGCAGCCCGGCCCGATCGCCGCGTGGAGTCGTCGGACCATGCCACAGCCATCTGTGAATTCGACATCCACGGCGGGGCCCTCACCGACCCAGATCAGGACCTGGCCCTCTACCTGAAGGCGGCCGACACCATCACCACAGCCGACCTCAACCGGGCCTTCAACAAGCTCCTTGCCTCCGACAGCCGCTCGGTTATCTTCACCTTTCCTGAGAAACGAAAGACCGAAACGCTTACCAAACAGGAGATCATGAACCTGATCACCACGGTCCAAGGGGACGCCCTGTCGCCCTACACCCTGGCACCGGCCATCACCGCCCTTGTCGCTGCGCCCCCCAAAGGCGGAGACGTCGTGGTCAGCGAAAAAATGCCCGTCATCGGCGGCCAGGCCGTCACCCTCTCCAACGGGATCCGTTTCGTTATTAAGCCAACGACCAACGCACCCGGTGAATTTCTGATCAGAGGCACGGCCACAGGGGGGCTCTCCGGCGTGGCGGATGCCGACTACAAGCGCGTGGGCATGGCCGCCGGCCTGGTGAATCAAAGCGGGTTTGCGGGCATCCCCCAAACCGAGCTGAACCGGTTCCTCGCAGGCCGGAACATCAACATCTCCCCCTCCATCGAGGCCAACACCACCTCTCTCACAGGGGGAGGCGCCACCAAAGAAGCCGAGACCCTCTTTCAGATGCTTCGCCTCTACTTCACCGCCCCAAATGTTTCAGCCAAGGCGCTGGCCATCCATAAAGCTCGGACGACCCAGGCCATCAACGCCAGGACCCACGACAAAAAATTCTGCTTTACGGCAGACGCTGCCAAGGCCCGTCACAACGACAAATTCCGGGACCAGCCCCTTGCCATTGAGGACCTGGAGGGGCTCACCCCCAAAGCCCTCCTTGCCGATTACACAGGTTTCTTCGTCTCCCCTTCTGCCTTTACCTTCACCGTAGTGGGAGATGTGAACCCCGAGGAGATCGCCGCCCTGGCAGCGCGCTACCTGGGCGACCTGCCCGCCGCAGCAAACCGAAAAACCAAAGTGGACCGGGGCCTCCGGCTCAAAGCCGTAGGCAGTCCCGAAAGCATCCGCATCACCGGCAAGGGAGACCTTACGGACCGGGCCTCGGTCTCCGCCTTTTACGAATCCGAAGCGCCCTTTTCCCACAAACGAAGCGTTCAGCTCTCCGTCCTCCGGCGCATCCTCTCACGAAGGCTCAGACTCTCGGTGCGGGAAGAAAAAGGAGGGGTCTATTCCATCTCCGCGCGGCTTCGCCTCCAGGCCGAGCCCGCCCCCCTCTTCAAGGCATCCGTCTCCTTTACCTGCGATCCCCACCGCGTGGATGAACTCATCCCCCTCACCGAAAGCATGATCCGGGACATGGGAACAAAAGGGGTCACGCAGCAGGAAATGATGCTGGCCGTCAAGCAGAGCCTCACTACCCTGGTCCAGGTGGAGAAAAAAGACCGCTACTGGCTCAACACCGTCGCCACCTCCCTGGACCACAACTGGGACTTGAGCGAGGTGCTCAGCCGAAAACAGATGCTTCAAAACACAACCGTTGACGACCTCAACGCCCTGGCCAAAGAGACCTTAACCGGCATCAAAGGGTTCATCACCGTCTACGCCCCCGACACCGAGGAGGCTTTATGAAGCGCCGCCTGATACATGTTAGCGCGGCAGCTCTCCTCTTCCTGGCCAGCACCCTGCCGGCCACGGCCGGGGAGCAGACAAGCCACGCCATTGCCCTCATCGGCACCCCGAAATACGGGGAACACTTCACCCACTTTGACTACACCAACCCCGATGCCCCCAAGGGAGGCACCTACCGTCGGGGCATGGTGGGCACCTTCGACAACATCAACGACGTGGCCGTCAAAGGACGATGCGCCGCTGGCATCACCTTCCTGTACGACACCCTCATGGAGTCATCCAGGGACGAACCATCCACCTCCTACGGCCTGCTGGCCGAAACACTCACCGTGGCTGACGACAACGCGTGGGCCATCTTCCACCTGAGACATGAGGCGACATTCCACGACGGGCACCCGGTGACGTCCGAGGATGTCTGCTTCAGCTTTGCGGCTGTCACCGAGCAAAGCCCCTTTTACAAAAACTACTTCAAAGGCATCGACCGCGTGGAGGCCCTGGGCCCTTACGCCGTCAAATTCTTCTTCAAAAAAGAGGACCGCAACCGAGAGCTCCCCTATATCGCAGGCCAGCTCAAGGTACTGCCCGCCCACTACTGGCAGCACAGGGACCTGTCCAAAAGCACCCTGGCCCCCCCGTTGGGAAGCGGCCCCTATCGCATCTCGGCCGTGGAACCGGGCAAGCGCATCAGCTACGAACGCGTTCCGGGCTACTGGGGCAAAGACCTGCCCGTCAACAAAGGGCGCTACAACTTCGACCGCATGGTGTTTGAGTACTTTAAGGACCGCACCGTGGCCTTCGAAGCCTTTAAGGCAGGCCACTACGACCTTCAAGGGGAGAGCGCCGGAAAAAACTGGTACCGCGGGTACACCGGCAAAAACGTGGAGACGGGTTGGATCAAAAAAGAGGAGATCCCCCACAGCATGCCCACCGGCATGCGCGGGGTCATCATGAACACCCAGGTGCCCCCCTTGAACGACCGAAACGTCCGGCGGGCCCTCACCCGGGCCTTTGACTTTGACTGGATCAACAACAAAATCTACTTTGGCCAGCTCAAGCGCCACACCAGCTACTTCTCCAACTCGGAGTTTGCCTGCAGCGGCCTGCCCACCGGGCAAGAGCTGAACCCCCTGGAATCCATCAGGGGCCTGGTGCCCCCGGAGGTCTTCACCACCCCCTTTTCCCTCTACAAAGGAGACGGCTCGGGCATGGACCGCAACCGGCTGCGCCAGGCAGCAGCTATCCTGGCCGAATCAGGGTATGCCTTCAAGGACGGGGCCATGCGGGACCCACACGGCAAACCATTGAAGCTGGAGATCCTCATGGGCTCCAAGGCCACCCAGAAAAGATTCCTTCCCTTCAGGCAAAACCTTGAGCGCCTTGGCATCGAGCTCACCCTGCACCTGGTGGACTCCACCCACTACACCCAAAAGGTTCGAAACAGAGAATACATGATGATCTTTTCCCGGTTCCGCCAGTCCCTCTCCCCGGGCAACGAACAGCGGGGCATGTGGCACAGCGAAACCGCAGGTGTCAAAGGGAGCCGCAACCTCTGCGGCATCGCCGACCCGGCCGTGGATACCCTGGTGGAAAAAGTCATCGCCGCCCCGGATCGCGTATCCCTGGTGGCACGCACCCGGGCCCTGGACCGGCTCCTGCTCAACGGGTACTACATCATCCCCGACGGCTACAGCGACCGCTTTCGCATCGCCTACTGGGACCGATTCGGCAGGCCCAACAAACTGCCCACCCACGGCCTGAGCATCAATGCCTGGTGGATTGACCCGGCAAAAGACGCAGCCATGCCCGACTGCCTGATCTCTAAAACACGTAGCTAATAAAAGCCCCCTGCAGCCAAGTTAAAAATGCCTCCGGGGGCCGTGCGGTTAAATCAACACTGGGCAAGTGGTGACAACGTATCCTGTAACGTCGAAGCTTGCGATCCAGTCCGCATAAACCATCAGCGTTCATGTCGGGCGCAGCCCGAGCCGAAGGCCATTGCGCTTTGCCCTGAGGAACGAAGGGAAAAGCGCAATGGCAATCAGCTTTCGAGGTGGCTCACCTCGCCGCCGGAGGCATGTTTTTTTCGGAGTCCTTATGAAAGAGTACATCGCCAAACGGGTGTTTCTGATCTTCCCCACCCTTTTGGGCATCATCACCATCAATTTTTTTCTGGTCCAGGCGGCCCCGGGGGGGCCGGTGGAGACCATGATCGCCCGGCTCAGCGGCACCGAGGTCTCGGCCGTGGACCGGGCCACGGGCACCCAGGAGACGAGCGGCCCTTCGGACACGGACGAAGCCCTGGGGGAGTCGTCGTCGCCCTATAAAGGGGCCGACGGCATTCCGCCCGAGGTGATCCGGGAGATTGAGCGCCTCTACAACTTCGACAAACCTGTCTTCACCCGTTACCTCCTTATGTTGAGGGATTTTTCGTGCTTTGACTTCGGCGAGAGTTTCTTCAGGGACAAGCGCGTGGTGGACCTCATCAAGGAGAAGCTGCCCGTCTCCATCTCCTTAGGGGTCTGGAGCACGGTGCTCATCTACCTCATATCCATCCCCCTGGGAATCGCCAAGGCCGTGCGCCACGGCAGCCGGTTCGATCTCTGGAGTTCCCTTGCCGTCATCGTGGGGGATGCCGTGCCCATGTTCCTCTTTGCCATCGTGCTCATCATCTTTCTGGCCGGGGGCAACTACCTGACCCTGTTTCCCCTGCGCGGCCTGGTCTCGGACAACATTGGCCAGCTCAGCACCTGGGGAAAGATCCTGGACTACCTCTGGCACATGGTGCTGCCCATCACCACCATGGTCATCGGCGGTTTTGCATCCCTGACCATGCTCACCAAAAACGCCTTTTTGGACGAGATCAGCGCCCAGTACGTCACCACCGCACGGGCCAAGGGCATCACGGAAAAACGCATCCTCTACGGACACATCTTCCGAAACGCCATGCTCATCGTCATTTCAGGGTTTCCCGCAGCCTTTATCTCCATGTTCTTTACAGGCTCCCTCATGACCGAGGTGATCTTCTCCCTGGACGGCATGGGACTCATGGGCTTTGAGGCGGCCATGGGGCGCGACTACCCCGTGATGTTCGCCACCCTCTATATTTTCACCCTCATGGGCCTGGCCTTGAGCATCGTCAGTGACCTCACCTACACCCTGGTGGACCCCAGGATCTCCTTCGGGTCGTCGGGGAACTGATCAAAGCTTGCCATGTTCAAAGCCTGCCTCCGGCAGGGCCGCCGGAGGCAAACATAAGCTGAATAGTTACTCGTTAGAAACAAAGAGACAATCCACGAACACCTCAGTGATTTTCCCTGAGGAACGAAGGGTAAATCGCTGAGGTAACCAGCTTTCAAGGTGGCTCACCTTGCCGCCGGAGGCAGCTTTTTGCCCACCCGTTGACCCAAACCGTGCACCCAAACCATGCACCCAAACCATGCACATGGATACACGCTGCATCATGAAATTATCGCCCCTTACGCGCAAGCGCCTGTCTGTCTTCAGGAGAGACCGGCGCGCCTTTATCTCCTTGCTGGTCTTCGGCGTTCTTTTTGCCATGAGCCTGGCAGCAGAGCTCATCGCCAACGACACGCCCCTTTACGTTCATTACAAAGGAAGGCACTGTTTCCCCCTGGTGGTCTCCTACAGCGACCGGGATTTCGGAGGGTTTCTCCCGTCCGAGGCCTGTTATTCCGACCCTTACCTGATCCATGCCATCGAAGAGGACGGCTGGATCCTCTGGCCGCCGGTGCGTTTCAGCTACGACACCATTCGGTACGACCTGCCCGTGCCACCACCCACGGCCCCTTCCCTTTCCAACCCCCTGGGCACCGATGATCTGGGCCGGGACGTTTTTGCACGCATCCTCTACGGGTTTCGCCTCTCGGTTCTCTTCGGGTTTGCCTTCACCTTTGTCACTTCGGCCCTGGGCATCGCCGCAGGGGCCATCCAGGGGTATTACGGGGGCCGGGTGGACCTGTGGGGCCAGCGGCTCATGGAGATCTGGTCGGGCATTCCCATGCTTTACCTTCTCATCATCATGAACAGCTTCATGACCCCGGGCTTCTGGTGGCTCCTGGCCCTGATGGTCCTCTTCGGGTGGATGCGCCTCGTGGGCGTGGTCCGCGCCGAGTTCCTCAAGGGGAGGCAGCTCGACTATGTGCAGGCGGCCCGGGCCCTGGGCGTGAAGGACCGGGAGATCATCACCCGCCACATCCTGCCCAACGCCATGGTGGCGGCCATGACCTTTCTTCCCTTTATCCTCTCGGGCTCCATCGGCATCCTCACCTCCCTGGACTTCCTCGGGTTCGGCATGCCGCCGGGCTCTCCCTCCCTGGGCGAGCTGCTCGCCGCAGGAAAATCAAACCTCCACGCCCCCTGGCTGGGCCTTTCGGCCTTTGCCATCGTAGCGTCCATGCTCACCCTGCTGGTCCTCATCGGAGAAGGCGTCCGAAACGCCATGGACCCCAAGCACATCCAAAAGGAGGCACCATGACACTTCTCTCCATCCAGAACCTGGCCGTGGATTTTCGAACCAGCCAGGGCTTGAGCCCCGCGGTTCACGACATGAGCTTTGATGTGGGCCAGGGCGAGGTGGTGGCCCTTGTGGGGGAAAGCGGCTCCGGCAAATCGGTGTGTTCCCATGCCGTTGTCCAGCTCCAGAAGCACCTGGGGGCACAGGTCCGGGGCTCCGTATCCTTTGACGGCACCGAGCTCACCGGCCTATCAGACCGGGTGCTTCGCAGCTACCGGGGCCGGGAGATCGCTTACATCTTCCAGGAGCCGGGCACCTCCCTGAACCCCTTGCACCCCGTGGGCCGACAGATGACGGAGCGGGCCCGCATCGTGGAAGGCACGGACACAAAAACAGCCATGAAAAAAGCGGTGCAGCTTCTCGGCGATGCCGGGATCAGGCACCCGGAGAAGCGCATCGGCCATCTGCCCCACACCTTCTCCGGCGGAGAAAAGCAACGCATCATGATCGCCATGGCCCTCATGGGAAACCCGAAGCTCATCGTGGCCGACGAACCCACCACGGCCCTGGATGCAACACTTCAGGAACAGATCCTCACCCTCATCACCGGGGTTCGGGACCGTTACGGCACCGCCATCCTCCTTATTACCCACGACCTGGCCGTGGTGCGGTCCAATGCCGATCGGGTGATGGTGGCCAAAGAGGGGCGCATTGTGGAGAGCGCCCCCACAAGCGAACTCTTTGACGCCCCCAAAACCGCCTACACCCGGATGCTCCTGAACAAAAGCCACGGGGGCCCCGTCAAAGCGCCCCGGGAGAAGAAAAAAATCCTTGAACTCGAAGGCATCGGCGTCACCTATGCCCGCCAGTCCCGGTTCAAAAAAGAGCCCCCTTTAAAAGCGGTGGACGGTGTCTCCCTTACCCTCACCGAGGGCACCACCTTAGGGATCGTCGGTGAAAGCGGATCCGGCAAAAGCACCCTGGCCCGGGCCCTCCTGCGTCTCATCCCCTCCACCGGCGCCATGCGCTTTGACGGAGAGCCCCTATCCGAACTAACCGGGGAACCCTTAAGGCAGCTCCGCCGGAGCATCCAGGTGGTGTTCCAGGATCCCCACAGCAGCTTCAACCCCAAGATGACCGTGGGCGATATTGTGGGCGAAGGCCTGCGCGCCTTCAACCACCCGGGGCCCTACACCGAAAAAGTGGTAGACCGATGCCTCACCGACGTGGGCCTTGCCCCCCAAGACAAGGAGAAGTACCCCCATCAATTCTCAGGAGGGCAGAAGCAGCGCATCGCCATTGCCAGGGCCCTTGCCCTCTCCCCCAAGCTGGTGATTCTGGACGAGCCCACCTCGTCCCTGGACCGCAACATCCAGTTCCAGATCGTCTCCTTATTAAAAGAGCTCCAGGCCAAACTGGGCCTCTCTTACCTCTTCATCAGTCACGACCTGGACGTGATCCGTGCCATCAGCCACGACATCGCGGTGATGAAAGCGGGAAAACTCGTGGAATGCGGTCCGGCAGGATCCATGTTCGCCTCCCCTAAGCATCCCTACACACGAATACTTCTAAGCAATAAAAATGGAAATTTCAGCACATGAAAATATCACAATATTAATATGTCAATCCAAGAACTTATAGAAAAATGGAGAATTATTCATGAAAAAAGGTAATAAAGGCACTCTAATTAGTAGAAGAAGCATGCTTAAGCAATCGTCACTACTGTTGGCAAGCAGCATACTGCCTTCAAAAGCTTTTTCTGAAATAGCAAAAAGCAAGCATAAAACGAAAGACACAGCAGCCATAGACAAAATTAAAAATTATTTTGGCAAAATAGATATAGAAACTATTGAGAACGACATTTATATCTTTCTTGATTCAGAAAACATCAACATTTCTGATTCCGAGAGACAAGACATAATGATAGTACTACGTTCAGACAAAAGGCTACCACAAGAACTAAACTTAACAATAGAAGATGCCTACCTATCCTTCACAGACAGAGGAGGAAGTATCATCTCACAATACGAACAAATAGTAATCGGCCTATTCCTTGATGACACTTCAAAATTACGAGACTACGGCAAGATAGTAAACGGCTTTAATAAGTATCAGCTAAAGGGTCACGAGTTGTTATTTAGCATCTCAAATAGCAACCTTAATACAAAACACTTCAACAAATCTTATGGTAAAAAGATATGCAACGACGGCGGAGAAGGTGCTAAGTCATGCTCCCTATCTGTTTCCATTGTTGGTTCAGGCTTAGCATGTTCAGTGTCATGTGGCCCTGGATACTATGCTTGCTGCACTACAGGCCCAAGTGGCTGTCATTGCGTCAAAGAATATTCTCATCGTTCATATGTAATTACAGACCGTTGCATTAGCTGCGACGCATGTACAACAGTTTGCCCAACTGGTTCAATATTCCCAGGTGATTCAATTTACGAGATTGATTCAGAATCATGTACTGGTTGTGGTGAATGTGTATTCATTTGCCCTATGGAAGCTATCGTACCAGGATAATAAAAAGCCTACTGCTTTTGATATTTAGAGCGGCATTTGTCTTACCCCGCCCCCTCGCCTTAACACTCACATCTCGGGTCAATAAGGGAGGGGGCCAATGAACACCGATGTTCGATTGCCAAGCAGCACCCTCGTACAGATCTTTCTCCACTCTTTTTGTATAGACGTTAAAAACTACCATCTAAAGCCCTCTGCTTCATGGCGTAAATCGAACAAAATGTTCATCCCCCACAACGTTATGCCCTGTCATCAGGCATATGGCAGGGGCATCGCTCCGAAAAGCACAAACTCACCCTCCAGCTCTATCTATTCCCCCTTGACATCAGCCCTACTTACGACTTATTGAAAGTATTATGCCACTCCAAGAAAAATTGCATTTCATTAAAACACACATCACAAAACACCCCCACGCCAGTTCAGGGAGACACAATGAACGCCCCTTTCTCAAAACCGCAGCTGAAAAATGTCTCGGAGACCTTACTGATCCCCTTAAGGGCAAGGTATCTTGAAACCCAGCGACCGGACGGAATCATTCACGATCCCCTATCGTGTGACATCCTGAAGCAAATCGGCCATGACTTTTCGGGAGAAAAAGAGGTGTCGGACATGTCCCAGACCGGGGTGGCCATCCGCACCGAAATCCTTGACGAGCAGACACGCCGATTTCTCGATACCAACCCCGAGGCGGTGGTTGTCAACTTAGGGTGTGGGCTGGATACCCGCTTCCTACGCCTGGATAACGGCCGCGTAACCTGGTTTGACCTGGATATGAAAGATGTCATCGACATCCGGCGCAGTTTCTTCCAGGAGACAGACCGGTTTCGCTTTATCGGCACATCCGTCCTGGACATCTCCTGGCTGGACGATATTCCCAAATACCGGCCCACCCTGTTCATTGCCGAAGGCCTCCTCATGTATTTCACGGAAGACGAAATCAAACCCCTCTTTGAAGCCATCCAAAAAAATGTGCCGAATGCCGCCATGCTTTTCGAGGCCATGTCCCCCTTTATCGCCAGAAGATCAAACACGCACCCGGACGTGAAAAACTACGACGCAACCTTCAAATGGGGCATTGTCTCCGGAAAAGAGCTGGAGACCTGGGGCCTGGGCCTGCGTTTTGTGAAAGAGTGGTACTACTTTGACCGCCACAGGAACAGGCACTCCCCAATGTTCCGATGCCTCTCCCTGCTGCCGTTTTTCAGAAAGGCCATGAAAATTGTTCATGTGAGCTTGTGAGTTCACGACAGCGCGGCACCCGCTCATCATCCGCCTTAACCTCAGACGGAGGAAGCATTTTGTCAAACGTGCAGGGACGTTCCTTTGAATGTCATCATTCATTTCAATGATGACATCATACAATCCTCTTGTTTGAAAGGACCTATAATGTTAGCTTGGCACAAACAAGAGCCCGCATGACACGCCTCCGGCGTTTTATTCGGCAGCATGTTGTGTCTTTTAATGACTTCAGGACCATGGGGATTCATCCCAGATAAAAAGGAAAAGAAACATGACAACAAATGAAGAGACGATTGTAATGACGCCCCTTTGGTTGGCCATTGAAGAGAATCTGCTTGCCCTTGAGGGACAGAACATCACCGAAGAGAACAAGGAAAAAACTGTCCAGAAGATAGTTGGGGAGTTGGACGGTAAAGGGTATGCGGTTTCAAAATCCGGAATTAAAATGATGGCACTGCGATGGGCGTTGGAGGACATGCTGAAGGTTGGAAGGCCCATGCTCAAGGACCTGACCAAGGCACTTTCCGAACTGACCCTTGAAGACCTTGCCAACCCCTGCCATGCATCCTACAGGGTCACGGATAACCTGGGAAAAACCTGGGAAAGGATCCAGAAAACGGACAGGCGAGACGCCCTGCTCCAAATGTTTGAAGAGGCCAAGCTGGATCTGCTTGTCCAGAAAGCCAAGGGCCTGGACGGCGACCTGGGCATTCGACTCTTGATTGAAGAGGCCGTGGAAAGCCCGGTGATCTTGGAGCGCATGGGTATCCCCCAGGAAAAACTGGATCAGGTACATGCGGATATCGCCGCAGAAATTGCGGCAAGAAACAATGTACTGTCTCTGCTTGAAACCGTCGAAGGCAAGCCCGACCATGAAAAGGTAAAATTCCTTTTCAGCAATGATATCCCGGAAGAACTCATCATTGAGGTCGCTCAGATCGCTCAGGCAGACATCGACAAAGCCAAAAAAGCCATGGAAGAAGAGCTGAAAGAGCAGCAGCGACTGGCAGAAGAAGCCGCGGCCAAGAAAAAAGCCGAGGCAGAAGGCCCGGCCCTCGAAGACATTCCCATGGACCAGATGGCTGAACACATCTATGCCATCCGTGAGATCCAGTACTTCAGTGACGTGGAAAAAGAGATCCGCACCATGTGCGAGCAGAGCGCCATCCCCAAGGCCATTGTGGACCTCTCCTTTTCAGATCCCGACAAGTTCGATGAGCTTGAAAAACAGTGCGAAGGATAACGGGCACACCCCTACCCACCCCTTCACGATAAAATAAATCATCCATGTAGCCACAAAAAAAGGCCCCGAATTTCGGGGCCTTTTTTTGTAAGGCCAGAGATAGTCACGTCCCACCTCAATTGAAGACTCTGACAGTCCAGCTCCTGTGCGAGCTTGATCTTTTCCAACAGTACTGAGCTGTTCCCCAGTGCATCTGTTCCCTGCGCCACTTTGCGTGGAAGCCCACCTCCTTTTCGAAAACTGAGGGAGAATGGCCCCCACTCATCGTTACCTCCAAATGAAGTCTATGAAACGCGAACCAGAAGGACACAGCCTACAGAATCGTTCAGTTTTGTCATCATACCGGAAAACAAAGTGGCAGAACTAACCTCCATCTGCGGGATCGTATGGGCCAGCACATCGTCTTCAGTCTCTGCCCGTCCCGGCACGCCGGTATCCTGATTTATCGACGACACAGGCGCTTGCGTTTCTGCTCTCTATCCCGGACATTTAATAAAAAACGTTCAGAATAAAAGCCGCCGGCGGTCCTGCCGGGAGCAGCTGAGTAGTTACTTCACCGTTATGAAGAATCGACACATGCGAATGATACCCACACTAACGGCCATGGCGATATGCATGACAACGACAGGGGTGGCCGGTGAAAAAACATCCGCGGCAGATCAGCACCCATTTCAAGCTGCAGAGGAAGCCCTCGGGTGCCTGTTGGAAGAGGCGTATACAAAGTTGGAGGCATCGTTTTCCGATGAGTTGAGGCAGGCCTTCCTGAAAGATTTAAAGCAGCCTGGCTATCCATTCTCTCCCAGGGTGGGCCATTGGGAAAAACAATTAAAAGCAAACACGAAACAAATGCTTCTCATACGGTTGCGACACTTCGCTGCCATTTTGAAAAACAGGTGATAGGCTTTAAGCTCAGTACGGATAAAAAGGGAACCATCGTGGATCTGCGGTTCCTGCCCGCAGACCCCTTATAGGTATGGAGCCCACTGGCCTGCTCTAAGCCGAAAACATTTCGGCAAAGTGCCTCGCTCATAACAGGCACGTCAGCTCAACGACTTCCCATGGGACGGCCTGCCTCTTACTGGCTCGATCTCAAAAGCTACCGGCCTGCAAAAATGACCCTCCCCCTTCTCATCCTCCATAGGGAAAGGGATTACCAGGTCCCCTTGCGGATTACAACCGACGGGTGCAGCCCCTTGAGAACAAGGACTGCGTAGTCTTGAAGCGTTCCCCGAACCTCAACCCCTCTTCATGCCCGGAGAGGCCCCGAGCCGCTTGCCGAATAAACCACACCTGGCTATGTCGACCCTCCTATGATTAGAGATATCGAACTGTGGATTTAAACGCTGCCCCCAACCAACAATAAGAACTGATAAAACAGGCCACAGCAAACCGCCATACAGCCCAATGCCCCCACAGAATTACTACTAACCAAACAACAAGATAAAAAAACTTGACCTCAGGCTTGCTTTTAAATATATCTTCGCTGAAACAAATTTTATTTAGCAAGCCTAATGAAATTTCCTACATAGAAGGGAGAAACATGGATCGCCGCAAATTCATCAAATATTTATTCATTTCGACACTCTCAACCTACCCAACCCTCCTATCACCTTTAAAAAAGAGCCTTGAAGCAGAACCAATAGCTGTCATGAATAAAACAACCTCACGAAATTGGTGGGAAGAGTCTTGCTACATGATTGACTGTGATAAATGCATAAACTGCCGAGCCTGTGAGGATGAATGTCCCGTGTCTGCTATTTATCAGTGGAACTGATAGTGAATGTGCGGTCATAGATCCAGACCAATGTATTTGTTGTGGTGAATGTGTAAAAGTATGCCCCACAGATGCTATCATTGAAAGATAGTAGCGCCCCCTTTCAAAAACAGTATCAAAAACCAACTATCACCTAAAATTGTAATAGCCACACCGACTTTGCCCCATGGATACGCCCCAAAAACCGCAGAACCATTTAAAAACGGCAACAATGCTTATGCTTAACAAAAAAAAAGTAATCGTATGCAGCCTCTGTATATTACTATCAATAGTGACCTATATGGTGATCCCAACACGGTTTGAGAATACTCAGCCTCATGCCTCTGCTCCTATCCAAATAAACAGGCAAGAAAGCCATAAACAAAAGACGGACATGATCCCTCCTCCCTATTCGAAAAAACCCCAAACAAATCACGTCACTACCTCACCGGCAAAAAGCTCTCCAAAAACCGGCACAGAGGTCGTGCCTTCGGACCTTGTGCCTGCTTCTTCCACGTCTTTGCCAAGGAAGGTCACACGTCAGTTATTCGATATTTACAACACTGAAGACATCGACGCATTGATCGCCTATATCCTGAAACATAACATTGATATCAACCGACCATTAAACACACGAAACCATGTGACTTTATTCCACAGCATCGTACGACGTAATCTAACTGATGCGAAACGGCTGGTTGATGCGGGCTTAGTGGACGTTACGCGCCATCCGAATATTCTTTCAGCCGCTGTCATGTCCGGATCGGTGGAAACCTTGGACTGGATCATTGAACTTGGGGCTCCCATCACCAAAACGAACGCAAGGGAAGAAAATCTTTTCTTTGATGGGGTCCTGTATGGCGATATCGACATGCTGAAAAGGCTCGAAGATTTGGATATCATCAGCCATCAAACTCTACGCGGCAGAGATGCCCTGGACTGGGCCATCACCACGACGAAGGCAGAGCCAGACACGTTAAACTACTTGTTAGACACGGGGTTCACCATCAAAGAGAGAAACTACTACGATGCTGCCAAATACGGTTCTCTCGGTTCCCTTGACTTTTTAAAAGCCCACACATCCGATCTCACTGAAATCCGCATATTCGACCAAACCATGATGGATATTGCCGTGGAAGCCTCGCAACCTGTGAGCTACATCCAGGCCCTTGAAAAAGAGGGGTTTGTGCTCAACGAAAGTCACCTTGAAATGGCCAGAGCAAAATCAGAAACACATCCCGACGTTAGCGCACTTGTTCGCTACATTGCCGATAGAGTTGAAACAAGAGAACCCTGAATCCGCACACAGTAAACTTGCAGCCACGTCTGCAAATACGTCGGCCAAAACTGGCAAGCACTGGCGAATGGCCCCGAAATACCGGGGCCGTAATCGCCAAACACATTGAGGGAGACATCACTCCCCGCGCTTAGAGGCCTTGATGGGGTTAAGTTTCTTTTCAACGGGGCCGTTTGACGCAAGGGCCGCCACGATATGGTGGTTCTCGTTACGGATCTTTTCGGTGTCGTACCCCAGGGACTCCAGGGTTTCGATACACTGCTTTCGCTGCCCCCCGTAGCGGTTGACGTCGGCCAGGTTGCGGCCCACCTTATCCGGGGTTGTGAGGTAGAGGCCTTTTTCGTCAATGGCCATTACCTGCCTCATACCGTGCACCTCGATTTCATCGATGACCATCTCGCGGCTCGTTCCGAATCGGTTGGGTTCCATGTGTTTCTCTCCTTTAGATTAAAGGTTAGACCTGACGGGCAGGTAAAAATTAAATCTCATCATTTCAAGGCACAACCGCACCATATTCACCCTAATCATTTTTTTAATCATAGGCAACAATTTTAGTCGAGCCTAAAAAATATTACCCAAATAGCCTGCCTTAATGTTGGTCATGGGTCAAAAAAACAGAAAAAAGAAAAGAGCCCCATGACGATGCACCATCCGCTTAATAGCCTTAGATTGGGGCTCAGTCCGGTGTTTTATCAACACCTTGGTTATAAAGCACTGCACACGTCATTGAGTTACCCCGGATGAACCCAGTTGCTCTGCATTTAAAAAGCAGCACGACACTGCCGGGCAACCTCACCAGGGTTCACGCCGAAGGCTTTCCGGTAGGCACAGATAAAATGGCTTACATTGACATACCCCACGTCGTAGGCAGCTTCACTGACGTTTTTCGCCCCCGCCTCCAGAAAGGCGCGAGCCACCTCCATTTTGTGACGTCTCAAATAACCAAAAACAGTGGTTCCGTAGACGCGACGGAAGCCTTCTTTGAGCTTTGTTTCGTTGATGCCCGTCTGACGGGCCAACGTGGCAATGGAGGGGGGATTTTTCAGGTCCGCCACAAGGGAATCCTTTGCGGAATGGATCCTGTCGGTTTCCTGTGGGGTAAAAGGCCGGCCTATCTCTCTGTGGGCTGGCGCCAGGGCATTCACCTGGAGGCAGAGAAGCTCAAGGGCTTTGCTCTCGAGGAAAAGCTCCCGACACTCACCGTCAAAGGGACAGGAGAGTATCTGATGGCAGGAGGCTTGCATGGCGGGAGGGAGGCTTCCGGTGACGGTAAACTTGTCCTTGTCCCTCCCCTCTCCTTCAGCGATGGGACGAAGCCGAGGCGGCAGGCAGGACGCATCTTCCCCCACCAGGGAGTAGAGAAGGGACGGGTCCACAGAGAGCCCCACAATACAGATATCCGTATCGCCCACCGCCTCGCAGCGTCCTGAGGTATTCGGGGCATAGCTGGCGTTTGCAGCGCCGGCGCTGCTTCGAAACACCGAGGGCACCGGGTTCATGCCCAGCATCCGGCACTGCCCCGCACCGCTGAGCCAGTACTCAAAGTCGATGGGAGCCCCTGCAATTTCAAAATCAAGGACCAGCGGCCTGCGGGCACTGAACCGGCTCACGGTAACATGGAGCCCGCGGCGAATAGGGATCACCTCGTAACTGGCATACTCTTCCGAAAGCCCGGCCATGGAACTGGCAATCTCCCCATAGGGTGAAGCCTCCGACGTCTTTCTGTAATCACTGAAAAGAAAAGCTGTGCCATCTTTCGATCTCTGCTGTAGCATCTCTCGTTCCATTGGTAATCCCGTCAACACCACGTGGGTTCTGTGGAAATGTGTCGATTAGGAAACGGCCACGCGAGCGGCGATATCCAGAGTGTTGTCATACGACCCGTCTTCGGGTTGTCTCACGGTTACGTCACAGAATCCTGCCTGCTTCAGCGCATCGGTTAACCGAGCTTCGGAGATGGCATGGGTGGGATATCCGCCCAGGCGGGTCATGAATTCCATGATCAGCTGGCTCTTGAGGTCCTCTCCCTTGACGTCCAGGGTCATGTGCCTGGAGACGAACACCCCTCCGGGGTTCAAGGCAGCACGAACCTGCTTCAGGAAATCAACGATGCGATGGTCGCGGCTCCACTCGTAGAGGTAGTTGGAGACAAACACCAGGTCATACCCCGTCCCGAAGTCCTCACCGGACTCAAGGTCCACGCCCCGCGCTTCGAGGCGCCCTTCATAACCCGCTTTCGCGATATACGGCCCCGCAGCCTCCGCCACCTCGGGCAAGTCATACACAACCGCCGAAAGGTCCGGGTTCCGGTCCAGGATCCCCATGGAAAAATAGCCGAAACTTCCGGCGATGTCGCACATGCGACGCATGGAAGTAAATTCTGGCAGCGATGCGATGAACGACGTCGCGCTCTGAATTTTCCCACCCCGGCCCCCTTGGAGCATGGTATCCATCATCTCTCCGTTCGCCCACGCTCTGTCATCATGGGCAGCGCCACCTTCGGTCATGATCTGTTGGGCGTTGTTCAAGAGATTGGACATGTTTCCCATGGCTGTCAGCACCTTTCCTTGAAATGCCGGGGAAGATGAGACGAAAAATTCACGGGACACCGAGTTCAGGGCATACGTCCCATCCTCTCCGGAAAGGTATCCTCCTTCGCGAAGAATCTCAAGAAGGGCCTGGGTCATGCCCGCATCGGTCCCAAGAGCCCCGGAAAGGCCATGGGTGTCCATGGAGCCACTCTCCAAGGCGTCAAAAACGCCTAATCCAACGGCCGTTTGAATAATCTGGGGCATATGGGCGGTGAACAGCATATTGAAAGTATCTTTAAAATCAGCGGTAAGCTTTGGGAGTTTCATCTATTGTTCCTTATTATTAAGTCAGAGGTATCATCCCCCTTTTGGCGATCATGCTAAGAAGAAAAGGAAGGCATGTCAAGCTATTTTAGGCATGCCAAACTTTTTTTTTACATCAGGCTCCATCCATAATCCCTACCCCAACTGCCAGGCGCCTTACCTTACTACAGCAGAAAGGCCGGGGCCCCTGTTCCAGTCCGACACGTTTATCAAAAAGCCACAACGGCAGCTGAGTAGCCCTGCACAGGGGCAAATGACAAACCAGTCGCCCACACCCCGTCCCCCCGGTCGGGAAGACTCACCCGAAAATACCCGTCCGCATCTGTCCCCTCTCCAACAGAAAAGGACTCCAACGAGCAGCTCAGCCCCTCACCCGTAGCCTTTACGTACGCCTCTTTTCTCGTCCAAAGATCAAAAAAAGCCGCCAATCGCTCTCTGCGGTGAACCCTGCGAAGCCATGCAGATTCCACCGGGTGAAAAAAAGCATCCGCCACGGACAGAGCATCATCCATCAACCTGACACGCTCCACGTCTGCCCCCACGCAGGAGTAACGCGAAAAGGCAAAAAGGAGCAGATCGCTGCTATGCGAGACGTTAAAGGAAAGACAGGCGCCCCCCTCCGCCATGCGAAGCCCGGGCTTTCCGTATGGGCCCTCCGCCAGGAGGAGTTGCCGAGGGCTTGAACCGAGATAGCCACCCAAAAGACAACGAAGCACACCCCGTGAAACAAGGGCACGCCGCTGATCCTCATCACGAAAAAAATGCTGGGCTTTTTGGTGGTCCCGACGGGACAGGAATTGAAGCATCTGTGGAATCAAGGGAAAAAGAAATGGCAGTGACGCCACCCACAGGTGTACCTGATGCTTTTTTAGAGGAGGAGGGCAAAACGATTTGCAAAGATCAGAGGTGAGAGTGTGTGTCACAAGGGTTAAAGGAGGCGGGTGAAATGCAGACGTCACGATCATTAAATGGGCTCCTTCACGGTATCGATTCACTCGTCCGCAAGGTAAACACGATTATGAATCGGTGTATTGCAAGCTTAAAGGTCGCTCAAATCGATCCCCAGCGCTAAACCTTATGCCTCAACACCCTGCGACTCACGGACCAGCTCAAGCCCGAGGGTCACGTCAACGCAACGGCTCACCAAGCTCACGCGCACCCGGGCTTTTTTTTTTCTCCAATTGACAAATAAGATATCCCCCTCGCGTTCCTTGAGTGGCCCATGGACAATTTTAACCCGCCCACCCTGACACACCCCCTTTGAGACAGGGATCACCCCATCCGGCCCAGCCATGGAAAAAAGGTACTCCATCTCATGGGGAAAAACACTGACAAACCGATCATGGAATTTAAGAGGGGCGGCCGTCCCGACCCACTCCTTTTGTGCCAGGTGGTGAGCAAGTATTTCAATATCGTTCTGAACAAACAGGTACCCCGGGAAAAGGGCCATGTGCACCCGTTTTTCCTGGCCCTTGAAGGTATGAATCACTTCTTTCCTTGGAAGGTAAAAAGTCACATCCTGACTCAAGAACTGATTTAACTTAAGGGCAACGGTTTGTTCGCGGCCAGCCATTGTGTGCAATACATACCAGTTACTGGATTCATGGGCTTGATTCATTGTTTCCCCGGAAGAGTTCGCCTTGCCTTGTCAGTGAAGAAAAAAGTCGTTAAGCATGGTCGAATATCTAATCGACACCTGGCCACTATGGGCGCAACAGCCACCTCGAGGCGACATGCCCAGCCAAGCCTACTTGCTACGCCAAAACTTATTTTTTTTTGCTTTAACAAACTTTTTAACCCGCAACAAGACCAACAGGCGCAGGAACGCATATTTCACCCACTCGGAGCACTAAAAAGACGTTTCAGGATATTCTATCAAAAACCGTTATAGAAAAAACCCGAAAGCTATTCGGATCGCATCAATGTCGACCTGATTCATAGCGGCAGGTGTTTATATGGCAACAGAAAAAGAGCGACGCTGATCTACAAAAAGCCCAGTGCTGAAATATCGTTCCGCACCATCCGGGAAAATGGTAGCAATTTTTTTACCCTGTCCAAACAGCCGCCTCATTTTCAGCGCCGCACACATGTTGGCGCCGGAGGAAATCCCGACAAGAAAGCCTTTTTCACTTGCAAGACGTCGTGTCATGTCAACGGCATCATCATCATCAACTTCGATAACTGCATCGATGAGATTCGTGTCCACAATGGAAGGGACAAATCCGTCGCCTATCCCTTCTATCCTGTGAAGCCCCGGTTCATGCCCCAAAAGGGCTGAAACATTCTTAGGCTCAACCGCAACGATTTTAATGTCAGGATTTTTCTCTTTAAGGTATCTGCCTGTTCCCATAAGCGTTCCTCCGCTTCCGAGCCCCGAAACGAATACGTCCACCTGCCCGTTCATGGCGGCCCATATTTCCGGGCCAGTGGAAAGATAGTGCGCCTTGCTGTTGTCATGATTTTCGAACTGATCAGGGACATAAATATTATCACTTTTCAGTTTGATATCATTCAGCATCGAGACAGCTCCCGGGACGTTTTTTTCCGAAGCTGTCAAAATAAGCTCCGCATTGAGAGCCCTGATCATCTTTTTCCTCTCATCACTCATATTTTCCGGCATGATAATTTTAACAGCATACCCTTTGACCGAACCAACCAAGGCAACGGCAATCCCCGTGTTCCCACTGGTGGCTTCCGTTATGACCATACCTTTTTTCAACTCTCCTCTTTTTTCAGCTTCTTCTATAATAAAAAGAGCGACCCTGTCTTTGATTGAACCGCCGGGATTCAGGTACTCAGCCTTGGCATAGATATTCATGCTATCGCTTTCCCCAAGGCCGATGTGAAGCATTGGAGTAGACCCTATCTGTTCTAAAATACCTTTTGAAATCATGTGATGAACCTCCATTTAGATACGAATCATACGTTCATGTTTCAGCCGTGACGGCACCGACATATCCACGGGCAGAACCGAGCACAAAACGGCTCGCCATCGGCCCAGCAACCTGCTTATTTTGTGAATGTCATATTATGGATAAGGAAACAGATTCGAGTTCTCAGGGCCAGGCCAACATCGTTGTCCCGCCTCGAAGGGAACCCCGCCGATTAATTCAGGCAGGGCTGAAGGCCTGCTCGGATGGATTGGCGGTCTCTTCAAGAGATCTGAGAATAATTCGTGAAATAAATCGCAAAAGCTCCTCCCTTTCAGTATGGAGAAAAAAATGATCTCCCCTGATCATTTCGAGACGGAAATCACCGGCCGTATGATCCGCCCATGCTTCGAGTTCCTCTGTTTTCGCCTCGATATCCCCTGTCCCGCCAAACGCAAAAACAGGGCAATCGAGGGGTGCTGAATGCGAGAAGACATATGTTTCGTCGATGGAAAAGTCAGCACGTAGAATCGGTATGAACATCTCCATGAGTTCCCTGCTTTGCAAAACGGCCTCAGGTGTTCCTGAAAACCGACGCAACTCACGCATAAACTCTTCATCCGGAAGGTGATGGAGGGGATTCGGCTCCGGGATATGCGGGGCACGGCTTCCGGAAACGATCAGGCTGCATGGACTGAGTCCCAGCGATGCACGAAGATTCTGAGCCAGTTCAAAGGCTATCCTTGCGCCAATGCTATGCCCGAATAGAACAAAGGGACGGTCCAGATAGGGAACAAGCTCACGTGAAAGCAAATCAACAAGATCCTTCATATTGTCGACAGGCGTTTCGGCAATCCGGTTTTCTCTGCCTGGGAGCTGAACAGGGTAAACGCCCACATTCTCGGGCAATAAGTCTGCCCACAGCCGATATATTGACGCACCACCCCCGGCATAGGGAAAACAGAAAAGCCGAATCTGCTCGCTACCACGTCTCTTTCCAGGCATAAGCCATTGGGAATAGATCATTTTATGCACCACCTCCACCTAACAAACCAATCTTGTATTTATGTATTGCCCCAAGCAGTGAAATTTACTCCGCTGTCATTGCATGTGCCGACTCCATGATTTTGTTGCGCCTTTCATGAACTGCCCCCCATACGATAAGCAAAAGGGACAAGCCTGTAACAACAACGGCAAATAAAGAGATATCCTGAAACCCATGAATTCTGGCATTTACAGGAGCCATGGTGATAGCACCATGGAAGTCGCCGTCACTGTAAAGCCTGACACGGCTGCTCCAGATTGCGCCAAGAATCGATACCCCGACGACTTGCCCAAGGGTCCTTGCAAGTATCAGGAGGCCTGAAACAATACCGAGATATTCTTTGGGTATCGTCCCCATGACAGCACTGTGGCTGGGAGACATGAAAAGCCCCATACCTGTTCCAAGAAACAGCATCGCAACGATACACTGAAGGGTGTTGGTATTTGGACTAATCCCCACGGCAAGCAGCCCATAGGAAAAAACCATAAGCAGAAGCGACGCAATGATCATTGTGGATGCGCCAAACCGATCCGACAAGACACCTGACACAGGAGAAAACAGAACCATCATCAAGGACATGGCGCCAAACAGCAATCCCACCTGGTTCGCCATATAGCCAAGGATGTTCTGAAAATAGAAAGGCGAAAGGACAAAAACCCCACTGATAGCCAAATAGAAGAAAAAAGTAATCAACAAGTTAACGCTTAAAAAAACATGTTTAAACATCCTCAAGTCCATCACAGGACTTTTGCTCTTGAGTTCGACCACCACAAATACGAATGCACAGACAAGGGAGAAACCAAGCATGCTCAATACATCAATTTTGTCAAAACCGGATCGTTGCCCAAAAGTCAGGCCCATAAGAAGAGAAAACATGCACAGAAAAAAAACTGTTGCCCCCTTAAAATCGAATGTCGGCGTTAGGGGCGTGCTGTTGTCAGGGACGTATCTCACAACCATGATACTGCCAAAAATACCGATGGGGAGGTTGACAAAAAAGATCCAGTGCCAGGAAAGAAAGTCTACTAGGAAACCACCAATAACAGGGCCAACAATGACCCCCAGAGAGACAACAGATGCAAGCAGCCCCATCGCCTTCCCGCGCTCTGCAGGTGGGAAGGCTTCTGTTGCGACAGCAAAACCAAGGGCAAGGATCATTGTGCCCCCGAGCCCCTGGAGAACACGGAACCCGATTAACCAATGAACCGAAGTGGCCAGCCCGCACAGAACAGAGCCTGTCGTGAAAAGGACGAAGCCCAAAAGATAAATCTTTTTTTTCCCCACCATGTCACCGAGGCGGCCCATAATAAGTATCAGTGTTGTGACAGTAAGGAGATAACTTACGACAACCCACTGAACAATTGCAAAATCGGTTTTGAGGTCTTTCACAAGCGTCGGCAAAATAAGGTTTACGATACTGCCGTCGACAGAGGCCATGAAGCCCCCGATCATCACTGCAAATAAAATACGCCACTTCTGGACAACATTTTGGTTTTCTTTAAGCATGGTTAACCTCATTGGTAAATTTAGGCTTGCACTCGTTAAATCCGTTCTTTATCTGTTCGCAAAAATGAGCATCACCGACACGGCACACCACACGATACGGGTCCTCCATCGTGGATGGCAAAAAGAGCTGCCCCAGCTCAAAAACAAAGAGTTATCCGGAGGCTTTGCTTTCATCTCACTTCGCGTCATGCTGACGAGTCTCTACGCATTGACAAAATTCCCATACTCACAAGGGTCAGGAATGTTGCTGACCAATTCGTCGATCTTGATAAAATTGGGTTTTCCAAAGCGTTTCATCATCTCCAACCATATGTCACTTATCCCCTTCAGATACCCTTCGGTTTGATATTTCCCTGTCACTCCGGTTTCTATTTGCTCTTGCATCAGCTCCAACGCCGATAAAATGGCATCTGGCCAGTAGAGACTTGTTACCTCATTGAATGAGGGCCCTGTCGTGTCGGAAAAGACAACGGAGGTTGGCTGAGTGTAGTGCTCGTATTTTGATTTATGGTATTCGAAAGAGATATCGCCACTCTCCGATGTCTCACGCGCATGTGCGCCTTTGGTCGGCACCGGATATCCCTGAGTCCACACGACGGGGCCATGGGAACTGAGAAGGGTTGTGTTGCCACTTTCTGAACCTATGGTCACCCTGTGCATCATCAGGTAGTTTTGATCCAAATTACCGGGGTCAAAATAATTTTGGAGCTTAAATGTTACCGGTACCCCGGCGATGACCCCCTGAAGGCATTTAAATGGCAGAAACTCTGTTTCCATCACAGAGGATACCGAATCCGTCCACTCAACCGGGTCGGTGAATTGATAAGGTTCAAGCCGGCCCAAGGCCTGCCCGATAATATCGATGGTTGAATAAATCAGTGCCGTGGAGGCATCCACAAACAATGGACGCTCACACCCTATGGTTTTGGAGACATAATCGATAAAGACCTTGATGGGTTTTACATGAACAAAATGGCTGTTGATGTGATAGTGACTCCCGCTCTCCCTGGCGCATTTAAAGCACTGCCTGATATCCCCGGGGTGCACAGGGTGCTCTTGGATAACGTTGATCCCCCTCTTCAGCAGTTGCATTGATAGGTTTGTCCCTTGACCGCCAAGCAATGTTGACTTGACGACAACACAGGCAATATCGATTGTTTCGGGAACCTCATCAACAGACGTGTATAACTGAACGCCCAATTCACTCGCAATTGTTTCAGAACGCTTACTTCCCTTTGCAAGGATACCACCCAGGCGAAAGCCTGAATTCTCGCTTAAAAGGGCCGAAAGGTAAAATTTCCCAAAATTCGTACCACAGACAAGAACGTTATATTTCTTCATTTTCCACCTATTCAGCAATCTTATCTTTTACGGGTAACCAGACATGGTTCAAAAAAAAGTCGCAAGGCAGCATATGAACGCCTGCAAACAGCAAGGAAGTCCCTTGTGAACGTGTATAGCGTCGAGGGTTTCTTGTGACCGAAGGCCACAACAATCCTCGATTCAACCGCAGCAAAAATGATTTAAAGGGGGTTTTGGCACCCGGAGACAGGCAGGGCGGCTTTCGAGTAGAAGGCCTACAACATACGGCCTTGACATGATCTTCTGTTATAAAAAGAGTGGGCTGTTATTTCCTTGCAATATCTACATCCATATCCCCTGTATTGGATTCAATGGGAAAGCTTTGGACTGATCTAAAACCAGCGTCAAGCATTGCAGCGGCAACCATTCCCCTGGGAAGCAGAAGATCCATCCCTTTCAACTCAGCTGAAAGGTTATCCGCTACATGGTATACGGGCTTTGTCCGCTCATGTGTGATACCATCCTGATGAGCAATAAAAATCCCGCCGGGGTTAAGGGCATCATAGATTTTTTTGCATATCTCGCTTAACGAGCCTTTTACGAAATTAAGCGTTGCACTCGCAAAAACAAGGTCATAGGAGTCCCCGTAGTTATCTGTCTTGTAATCACCCTCCATAACGGTTATTCGATCTTCGGCCCCATACTCTTCAATGAATTCCCGAGTGACCGTAGCTACCGCAGGTTGATCAAAAACAACGCCTTTCAGGCTTGGGTGAGCAGAAACAATGCCAATTGTATAAAAGCCGGCACCGCCACCCAAATCAAGCATCTTCCTCATCTTTGGGAATTCGGGCAAGGCACTGATGATTTTCGTCATGTTCTGCGCTGCACCGAACTGACATGCAGCAGAGTCACGGGCACTCTTTGCCCATAATGATGCATCTGAGATAGTATGGGCTTTTTGACTGGAAGGAGGGCCATTTTTAACAAGCTCCTCCAAGTTCAACGCAAAATTATCATGCCATGCATTCATAAAATTCAAAAATGTACCAATGTACGAAGGGCTTGAAGAGACCAGAAAGACATCGCTTTTTTTGGTATTCCAGAAAAGCCCCTCGGACTTATTTATGAGGTCCATACCGGCGAGACAATTGAGAAACAACTCAAGATTTCTCTGGTTAAACTGACATTTTTCAGCAATTCCAGAGACAGGACAGGGCTCTCTCATCAAATCAAAAAGATGCCAGTTGAGAGCTGAGATAAGAATATCACCCTGAACTTTTCTCTTGCTAAGCTCATAAATATCACGCCACGACTCCTCAATTACTTGTAATTTTTTCACTGTATCTCCAATATGCTTCATTTAAGAAATGACCAATGTCATACAGGGCCATAACAGACCTTAAATTAGGCCAAACCGCGGTGAATGGATCCAGCACGTCACATGTCATTTCTTTGATCGTTCACTTGCTGAAGGGAAATGCGATATGGCTGAGGTACGAATGAGCCAGATCAGGTTTAGGGTAAGTTGACAGCTGCCGGACACGATATCGACGGGTAGGCGTTTTTTTGCTCAGGATATACTCGTGTCATGATCACCCGGGCCCAGGCCCTAACCCGAATATTTCACGAGAAGGCGGCCAGATCAAGCCAATAAGATATCATAACGAATTGTTACCTGAAAAATTCAGGTATATGAAAAATACAAAATGTCATTCATCTTTTTCTGGCCGTGTTTCTAACCCTTCGGGCGAGCCGAGCACACACATTTTCTGCGTTATCAGAGCGTTGAGGCAGACAACTGCATCTGCGGATCTGGTGCCTTGAATATGGGTGCACCCGACTCGTGAAGTATTCGGGCTAAGTAGGACGATTTGATTTCAAGAGTTACGCAAAACGAGAACACTTGAACTTATAAAACCCGGCGTTGATGTCATCGTTCCGGCTGCTCTCTTTCCATCAGAAACGGACCGTCGCCATTACGCCAAAGGTTTGGGGTTGACCGACGTTTGCCATAAGCCCCATTGAATTGGTTCTGCCGAAGCTGAAGTATTCCTCATCGAGTAAATTTGTTCCATAAAGATATATGTCTGCGACAGCCCCCTCATAGCCGATTTTTGCATTGTATAATTCGTAGGCATCTTGCCCTACGGTATTGACATCATCAAAATAGTTCTTGCCATATCCCTGCATACCGATGCGTGAGTAAAACCCTGAATGATGCCTGTACTGGACAGCCAGGTTAATGGTGTAATCAGGTGTACGCACAAGTCTATTCCCTGAGCAATCAATCCCGGCAGTGTTTGTGTATTCATCATATTCCGCATCAACAAAGCCAAAAGAGGCCATGATGTCAAGCCCTTCCACCGGTCTTGCATCAATTTCGAGTTCAAGGCCCTGGGAGTGTGCCTCGCCGGCATTGGACGTAATATAGGTAAACGCGTCGGGGGCATAATACACATGCATATCATTGATATCCATGTAGAAAATATTGGCATTACAAATCAGCCTGTTTTGAAACCATGACGTTTTGACCCCCAGCTCATAGTCAATGGAATATTGTTCGTCGAATTTGGCCTGTTCCTTTATGTGTTCACACAGGTTAAATCCCCCTGCAAGGTACCCCTTGGCCACACTGGCATAAAACATGGCATCCTTGGTTGGCTGCCAGGAGAGAACGCCCTTGGGAAGAATCGCGTCCCAGTTGTCTTGGATCGTATACGTTACCAAGGTCGGTTTGGGAGATCCTGGCTTGCTGAAGGGATCAGCCGGTAAAATCTCCCCTGTATCGTTTCGGGTTACCTCATAGCGATAGTCCATGGACTTGTTGACCCGCTCGTACCTGAGACCCGCTGTAAAGGCCAGCTTTCCCGGAAGTGGAAATGTCATCTGGGTAAAAGCTGCTGCGGTGTCTTCCTGGGTTTCATCAGCCCAGTTGTACTTTAGGTCATAGCCGTACATCGCCTTGGTATCAAACAGATGCGCGTTGTTTTCATAGTCAAGGAGATCGCTGGAATAGTAGACCCCACCGAGCCATTTGATTCCATCATCCTTGCTGGGGGACTGAATTCGAAATTCCTGAGAAAAAATGCGGTTGTCGGAATTGCAAAAGTTGACCGGTTTCCACAATGCGACATAACACTGGTCCATCCAGGCATCCATCTTATCGTAGCTATACGTACCGATGGAGGTAAAATCAAACGAATCGCCTTCATAGGAAATATTCAACGCTGCACTGGACGTACTGGGTTCTGATTTATCATCAGGGTTTTTATAGGCATGGTACTCAACTTTATCTGGCGTTGCCTTGGTCTGTACACCACTGCCATCCCATCGTTGGGACATTCCTGCATGAAAATTGGCCTCCAGGCGATCCGTGAAAATCCATCTGAACCGAGACCTCAAACTCAAAACCTCTTCATCATCAAACGTGCCCCCGGCAGGATGATCGTTTTCCATGAACCCATCCGTGGTGTAATATCGCCCTGTAAGTGAAAGCGAGAGCTTATCTTTGACAAGAGGCGTATTTACGAACCCTTTTACACCGTAGGTGTCGTATTCAGCAGCCTGCGCCGTTACCTCCCCTTCCAATTCATTACCTGGTTTTTTTGAGATAATATTTATCACGCCGCCAATGGCGTTTTTACCGTACAATGTCCCCTGGGGGCCACGAAGGACTTCCACCCTCTCCACATTGGTCATGTCCACGTCATAATTCGAGTAATGATCCTGAGCAATGCCGTCGACAAAAATAACCACAGGGTTCTTCCCTGTAAACTGACTGATGCTTATCCCCCTGAAGTTTATCTCCTGATATCCCTGCATGGAAGAACCGGAATACATGTTGGGGACAAATTGCACAAGGTCCCCCAGATCTTCGATGTCGGAATCATCCAGCTCCATTTTCGAGAATGCCGAAATGGCGGACGGAACATCCTGGATGTTTTCCTCTCGCTTGTTTGCCGTAACTGTCATTGATTCTAACCCATGGGTATCTCCCTGTTCTCCATACACAAAGACTGGAAGGGTCAACAAAAGAAAAATAACACATAACGACTTGCATAAAAGCCCCTTAGACACCAACATATTTCTACCCCTCTTGTTCAAAAACAGCATTAATATTGATTATTACTATCCACTTACAATGTGTTATCCTCATGTTCATACGGTGCTTACACAGCTACGTTCCCAGAATATTCCGAGCTGCGGGTGTATGGACATTGGATGCCACACCATAGATCTTATGACCTGGCTACATGGCGTTCGGGTTGGCCAACATGAAGATTGGGAATACCAATGATATATAGGAAAGTTATCTAAAAGCAGATTAACATGAGAGTAAGGGAAGCCCTGTCTACCTTAGCCCGGATATTTCATGGAAAAATGATACACTTGTAGAAAAAACCAGGCATTTCAAAAAGACTAAGTGTAATTCACGATTTTCTGCTCGATTTTTTCAACCTTCGGGTGAGATGAATTCACACATTTACGGCGTTACCAGTGCATTGAGGCAAGGCTGGACATCTGCAGTTATAGCGAATAAGTGGAATAGGGCAGGCCCCCCCCCTGATCAATCCGGGGGATGGATATACTGGGTGACATGGGCGTTCACCCAGCAACTATTTTCAAGAAACTCTTTTGAGCATAATCTCACTTATATCAAGGACTTTTATCACACTCTGAGCCTTTTCACTTGCAATGGCTTCTTCAAACATCATAAGGCATATGGGACAGGAAACAGCCAAGATCTCAGCTCCTGTTGCAATGGCCTCGCGTATTCGAATTCTGGCTGGGCTGTCTTTCCCGCCACCGAGCATATCCGTATAGTAATTCCCATTCCCGCCGCCACAGCAGAAGGCATTTTCCTTGTTCCTTTCCATTTCAACCAAATCGACATTGGGAATCAGGCCAAGGACCTCCCGGGGGGTTTGATACTTCCCGTTCCAGCGGCCAAGAAAGCATGAATCGTGGTAAGTTACTCGAATCGGGTCAGTCGTCTCCATGTGAAGCTTTCCTTCTTCCAAGACAAGCTTCAAGATGTCAAGGTAGTGAAATACCTCTATTGATTTGTCTATTTTTCGGTAATGATTGTGCATGGCGTTATATGCATGAGGAGAAAGGGTTATAATTTTCTGCACACCTTTTTTCCGAAAAACCCCTATATTCCTCTGCATCATATAATCAAACAGGCTTTCTTCGCCCATACACTTGACATCATTGCCGTCAGATATCTCCTCACAACCCAATATCCCAAACGAGATACCGGCCATCAGTAAGATGTTTCCAAGGGCCATGCTTACCTCAAGGCATCGGGGTTCATAGGAGCCAACATCACCGATATAGTATAGGTATTCATCGCCTTCAAAAGGGTTGATACTCAGACCCTTTGCCCAGTCACCCCGTTTTTTTTTCGACTTTTTCCATGGATTGCCAAAGGCAAGGATGTTCTCAAAATATTCTTGAACCTTGGACGGCATGATGGATTCATTGACAGCTTCGGTTCTGGCACATGTGAGTATATTCAAAATTTCATCTTTGAAATCAAGACAACAATTCTCTTTGCAATTTCCACACATGGAACATGAATAAAGAATTTCTGAATAGTGCTCTGATAACTGCATATCCCCATTTACAACGGCCCTGATCAACCACATGCGGCCACCGGGAGAGTAGGACTCCAGTTTGAACTTTTTATATGAAGGGCAATTGAAATCCGAATATTCTGACGGAAATTTACAATATCCACACCTGAAACATCTGTGGAGAATATCTTTGTAGTCGTCAAAACCCATTTACTGAATCTCCCAATGTCCTGGATTCATGATCCCACTGGGATCCAGAAGAGCTCTTACTTTGTTCATCACGTCAACGGTTTCAGGATTCATTTTCTCGAGAACCCGTTGCTGCTCTTCAACTGTTGGTTTCCAGGGCACCCCCCCTATCTCAAGGGCCATCTCTGTTGTTTCCATCAAAGCACGTCGACAGGCTTCAAGGCTCTTCTCATCAGCCCTGTTAAATGGATACATGAACGTAAAAATCACGCTGTGGCCGACACCGATATTCCGTATGGTAAGAAGGGGGCCATCAAAACCATATTTGTCCGCAATCTTAACCCCTTGGCGGTAGGCTTCCGGTATCGAATCAAGGGGAAAGTTCACACCCAAATACTCAAACCCTCCACCTTTTTTTATATCCGCCACCTCCATTCCGTACTTGGGCTCTGCCATGTAGTTGGCTATAAATTCCGGCGGAAGCATCTCTTTGGGGAAATGCGCTATATCGGAGGCAGGCTTCCCGTGCTCCATAAACATCTCCTTGAAAAGCGCCACTTTTAAATCGAACTCTTTTTGTGAATCCGCCGTAATATAGATAAACAAAAGGTGGGTCAGGTTACGTCGTCCCTCCATTCGAAAAACAAGCACAAGAAGGTCTTCCATCATTTCCGTGGCTGTGACCTTCCTGACAACCTCGGGTATTGATTCCGGATTACGCAACGCAAAGATACACATCTCCCTGATACGATGTCTGGGATAAAGCTTCAAAGATAACTTCGTTACAACACCCGTTGTTCCGAACCAATTGGTAAACAGTCCAGTTAAATCTGGCAGTGGGCTTTTTCCAAACCAGGAAGCAGACAAAGCACACGATCCGAGAGTACAAATCTCGCCAGTCGGCAGAACCACCTCAAGCCCGTTGATCATGTCCGGATGCACACCATATTTTGAAAGATGGCCGGACCCATTGAACACAAAATTCCCTGTAACGGTTGCCATGGGGGGAGCATCTGCTATGGAAAATCGTAAATCGGGATGATGAGAGTTCAGGTAAGCAATCAGTTTACCTATGGTTACACCGGCTTCTATTAATGCAAACCGGCTACTTTCATTGACCTCTAAAATTGAATCCATCCGTTTCATGTCCAGTGCGATACCACCGCGCTTCGGAATGGTTAAGCCGGACAAATTCAAGCCCCCTCCAATGGGAACTACCGGGATACGATGCCGGCATGCGATTCGTATGATGGCCTGGACCTCCTCTGCCGTACCCGGCATCACCACATAATCGACCTGACCGGGCTTGGATGAGCCCAGATCACGTGAGTATAAATAAAGCTCCTCCTGCCGATTGGAGACAAACTCGTGCCCAACGACCTGCTGTAAAGCATCATATATGTTACGTTGCATGCGAAAATCCCTGAACGTAGAAATGTTTCATTATGGTTAGTCAAAACGACAAGTAAATGGTGCCGGGGACGATATGAAAACAGGATGGATAGGTGATCAAATGACCAGGGACACGGTTAACATGCCGATCTGTGCGTATCATCCCTGTGTTTCGTTGAATCAACCTTACAGGAGTACTCTCATGGTATTGGCCCTGGCTTATGAGCCGAATGAAAAACATGGGAGCGATGACAATACAACGTATCGCTCTCCCCCCCTCAAGGGAGTCGAGCGTATCCATCTTCCGTTTTTCAGAGTGTTGAAGCAAACAACGACAACAGCAACTCGGAAGTCCCGATCATGGACACGCTCGACGTGTAAAATGTCCGGTTTAAAGCCGCATGCAGGCCCATGGGAACTACAATGTCTTAGCCAGCCGCTTGGCAAGTGCCATGATTGTCAACACAGGGGGAATGGCCATGGATTCAGGAATAACACTTGCGTCACATACGTACAGATTTTTCACCTGTGTTTGTAAATTTGAATCCACGACCTCTCCAATTTTACATGAGCCACCTGGGTGGACGCCCGCAATCCGTGTAAACCAAATATCTTTCGCCCCTGCATTTTCAAGGATCTTCCGAGCGATCCCTTTTCCTTTTTCTAATTTCCCAAGATCTTCTTGAGAAAGAGGTTTGACTATTTTATAGTCGTTATCAACACACCCGCTTAAATTGTCGTCGATTTCAACAAGAATCGACAACGCTTTCTTTTGCTTAAAGAGTTTATTGAACTTCTTATGGCTCAGGGCCAGTTTTCTGTAGGCTGGTGTCGGTAAAGCAGAATCACCCAGAGCCAAGCCATCCTCCTTAAGAAGAATGCCAGCTTGCCTTGTAACCTCCTGGCCACCGGACACATTATGATCCAGATAGCCGGTGGCGACAAAATACGGATCGACAAAAATGCCGTTGCCTGCTTCGTTTATTTTTGCTTTCTTTAAAATTTCCGGTGATCCGAGCCCACCTGCTGCGACAACAACAGTATCTGCCATCATCCGTGTTTTCTCGCCATCTTTATCCAAAGCCACGACACCTACGGCTTTCCCATTTTCTATAAGAACTTCGTCGCAAAAAGTCTCGTTGTATAAGGTGGCTCCGTTGTCGACAGCTTCCATAACCCATTGACGGGCATCCCACCGTGCCCCGGTTTTATCACCGAACAGATAAGATGTTTGCTTGAATTTATCAGCTGAAAGGAAAAACCTGTCGATTTTTTCCCACTTCAGTCCCAGGTCTAAGGCAGATTGATTGATACGCTTTGCAGCCGGCCCCATTTGTCCTAATTTTAGAGGTTTTATTGTGATCTCCTGCTTTATCTCTTCTACCTCGTTCTTTAAATCTATCTCAAACTTGTCAAACAACTCATAGGGTGGATCCCAGGAGACGCCCCCGTAAGCAAGGGTCCCCCCCCCTGTTGTGATGCAGCGAACAATTTCCATAAACGGATCGTCGGATGATTTCAAAAACGCTTTTGTTTTATGCTGCATTCCGCCGAAGAACCTCAATGGATGCGCAAAAAAACCACCATTGGGGGGATTGTCCTTCCCCCATTCCAATATGACGACACGTTTTCCCTTTCGTGCAAGCTCCCGTGCAACGGTAGCCCCCCCAGCCCCTGATCCAACAACGATTGCGTCGGTTTTCATATGAGTCCCTTTGCTATTGTGACCATTGGTTAAACTTGACCGCTGTGGCGAGTAGCTCGATGAAGCCTTCTCCATCGTGCCAATCCACACCGCGCTTTCTGCCTTTTATTCCTGCCCTTCAAACCAGCATCTCGTTCGCTCAAATGGGTATGTCGGAAGTGACATTCGATGAGAGGAGCCCCCAGCATGAAACGCTTTCCAGTTCACGTCCGCCCCGCTGGTGTAAAGCGAGCCCAGCCGCTTTAAAAGTGATAATTCGAGGTTCATGTCTCGGTGATCTGCATCGTGCCCCGGACCCTTTGTTTTCGAAAATACCTCTCGACATGAGCCGAAGAACGATGAGTCCGGCCCCATCTCCATAACGCTATTCACCCTGCAGCTTTTGAGGTATTCAGGAATCTTCAGTGGGTGAACGCCCTCGTCTATCTTGCTGTTCCAATATTCGTTACGAATCCATTCTTCCGGGTGATCAACAACCCCGGTAAAAGGCGAAACAATAGGGATACGGGATGGTGACAACGTAAGGGTTCTCATTGTGCCCTCGAGCAAGTCAAAAGAGTCCTCCGTGCTGCCTTCAATAAAACGTTCCCTTGCCACCAGGAGCTTGATGCCATCTTCTACGCTGAGGACGCCTGCAACACAGGCAGCCGTGCAAATGCCCACGCCATGGCCCACAACCACAGAAGGGGCTATTCCCCAAGCTATCCACGCCATGGCTATCGCATATTCCAACGCAAAGACTTCAACCGGCGAATAGGTATTATTACCTGATGGTTTCCCGCCCACGACAGATGGCAGTAAAGGGGCATCCTGGTAGTTTTTCGCAAGCTCCCCGCATAAATCCAAACTATCCTTAAACTGTGGGTACGATGCGTAAAGGCTCTCGTATGCTCCCTTCACCGACTCCATTTCACCGGAAAAAAGAAATGCCGTAATCAACCTGTCGTTGCGGACAGACGGAAGCGGCTCCGCCACCTTTTTTGACGCCGGATTTCGGGCTGAGAGTTGTCCTGACAAGTCATCCGTGGAGTGTGAAACAAGTGCGATACGATGTTGAAAGTGGTCTCTTCCGACATTGGAGGTAAAACACGCATCGTGAAAAGATGCATCTTCATGCGTTTTGAAAAAAAGGTCATACCGTTTGACCATGCGGGCCAACGCGTTTTCGGTCTTTGCCGAAAGGGTGAGGATTTGATATTCCCCCAACCTTTGTTCATGTTGCCTCGGGCTTGGCGGAGCCTCTTCCAGAACCGCATGTGCGTTGCTACCCCCGATGGCAAATGCATTAACCCCGGCGCGCCTGGGAAGGCCGTTTGATCTCCACTCGGAAAGGTCCCTGACGACGTAAAAAGGAGTGTCCTGCAACTGCGGAGTGGGCACCTCACAATTCAGGCTTGGTGGCAGTTGTTTGTATTTCAACGACAGCATTGTTTTGATCAGGGCTGCTATTCCTGCGGCGTGCGTCAAATGACCAAGGTTTGTCTTTACACTCCCAATACCACAAACCGACTGCCGGTCGCCCTGGCCCTTGAAAACCCGTGACAGGGCCTCGATTTCTACAGAATCCCCATGATACGTCCCGGTACCATTGGCCTCGACATAGGAGATGGTGTTCGAATCTACACCCGCCACTTGAAAGGCCTCGTCAATAACGGCAACCTGCCCTTCAATGCTTGGGGCACGATACCCGATTTTGGAGGCCCCATCGTTATTGACAGCCGTTCCTTTGACAACAGCATAGACATGGTCCTTGTCAGCTTCCGCATCGGATAAACGCTTCAACACAACGACACCCAGCCCATTTCCAGGCACCGACCCTTGAGCGTTTATGTCAAAAGCTCGACAGTGCCCATCAGGGGAAAGAACCATTCCGTCTTCATGCAAATAGCCCTGGTTTCTCGGGACATGCACGGCTGCGGCACCGACCAAAGCCATGTCACATTCTCCGTTTTGAAGGGCTTCACAGGCCATATGAACGGCAACCAGTGATGTTGAGCATACCGTCTGAACCCCAATACTCGGTCCCTTGAGGTTCAAACCATAGGCGACGCGAAGGCAGGTCTGGTCCACCGCATTACCAAGAATCACTTCAAAACTTTTCAATGATCCCGGACGCATCAAAGGGGCACTTAACAGCTTGGTGTACCCACTGGTTCGCGTGCCCCCGAAAACCCCTGTGACTCCGTCATATGCCCGAATCGAATACCCTGCATCTTCAACAGCTTCATAGGCGCATTCCAAAAAAAGGCGCTGTTGTGGGTCGATGAGTTCTGCTTCCTCCTTGGAGTACTCAAAAAAAGAGAAATCAAACTTATCTATGTCATCAATGACACAGGCTGCGTTGACATAGTCAGGGTCGTTATAAATATGAGATGGAATATTTGCCTCAATAAGCTCGGACTCTTCAAAAAAAGTGACGGACTCCACGCCATTGCAGAGGTTACTCCAAAATTGATCTATCGTATCTGCACCAGGGAATCGGCAACTTGCGCCGACAATTGCAATGGGCTCAATATCCTCATACTCATCGGTGTTTACCACTGCTTATCTCCTCGTTATGAGTAAACGCATAAGAAATGAACATCAATGGGGCCATACACACTGCGTATGCCATCAGTAAGCGTTGTAAAGTGATACTCCGGATCCAGGGGCGGAACGGAGACGGAAGGGGGGTGTGTCATCGGGCTATGCGTTCTGGGGACCAAAGGCCCTGTCCCGGCTGTTTCATGCCGCAACATAACCGGGACAGCCTTTATTCCCAGAATCTCTTCCGGCCATGTATTATCGATCGTTCAGAACACGTTTTCTTCGTTTGCTGATCATTTGCCTGCGGTTTTGTACCCGACTCTGTACGCTCTTTTCAGGTTGATTTACATTGTCCCGTTGAACCATGTGTTGAGCCAACGCCTCAACAGTCGAATATTCGAACAAATCCATGACCGTAATCTTGCGGTTCAACGCACTGAGCAGTTTGTTTTGCATTCTTACAATATCCAACGAGGTTGCGCCCAAATTGAAAAATTTCTCGTTGACGCTCACCCTGTCGACGCCGAGGATCTCTTTAACGATGGAACATATGTCCTCTTCCAGCTCATTTCTCGGGGGGACATACGAGGTAGACATGTTGACGGATTTACGTTCTGAGTTGACCAAAGCCTTGCGATCGACTTTCCCGTTGGAGCTCAGCGGGAGCTTGTCCAATACGGTCCATGTCGTAGGAATCATGTAGTCGTTGAGACGCTCTTTTAAGAACGCCTGGAGAGCTTCAATGGAAACGTCGTGCTCAGGGTGAGGCACCACATACCCGGATAGAAACTTCTCCTTTTCCGTCCCCTCTACAGCAAGAACAACGGCCTCCTTGATATCAGGGAACCTGTGAACGACAGACTCCACCTCGCCCAGCTCGATACGGTACCCGCTGATTTTCACCTGAAGGTCTTCCCTTCCCATGAACTCGATATACCCTTCCGGCATGTACCTACCGAAATCACAGGTCCGGTAGAGTCTCCGGCCATTTCGAGGGTGAATGAAAAAGTGAAAATCCGTTTTTTCATTGTCCTTCCAATAGCCTTTTGCCAGTCCGTCCCCTCCAATGTACAATTCGCCGACAACATGATCGGGACACTCCTCAAGATTATCGTTCAGAACATAAACCTGTTGATTTGACATAGGACGCCCATAGGGAATACTCCTCCATTCAGGATTAACGCCATCAACGGGATATAGAATGGACCATATCGAAGCCTCTGTTGCCCCCCCCAAGCCGACAACCTGAACATCATGGATATGATGCTTGATCCGGTCCGGCAGATTCGTAGGAATCCAGTCGCCACTCAGCAGAATCAATCTAAGGCTCTGGATTGCGGAACTCTCCGTCTCTGAAAGAGACTCAAGCAGCATTCTCATCAGCATCGGGACCGAGTTCCAAACCGTCACTTTTTCCTGTCGGATCAAGCCCAGCAAATGCTCCGGATCCTTCAGGCATGCCGGGTTGGGCATCACAATCGTCCCCCCTGCAGCCAGGGTGCCGAAGATGTCAAACACGGAAAGGTCAAAATTCAATGCTGAAATCGCAAGGACGCGGTCCTCGCTGCTGATACCAAAGCGCCCATTAATATCCATCAGTGTATTGACGACCCCTTTATGGTCAATCATCACCCCTTTGGGAACACCGGTTGATCCGGAGGTGTAGATCACATAGGCCAGATCTTCATTGTTTTTCGGCACATCAAGCCGTGCCAGCCCATCGTCCACCGGATCTATTGTATCCACAGAGAGCGTGATAACACCCTCAAAGGATGCGAGATCGTCCTCTAACCAGGACTGCGTCAAGACAATATCAACCTCGGCGTCACGGAGAATGTGTTTCAATTTTTCCGTGGGCGTATCCACAGCAATGGGAAGATATGCTCCGCCCGACATCAAGATGCCTAACGCTGCGGTGATCTGCTCCCACCCCTTTTCCATGACAATGGCGACAAGTCGGTTCGGTCCGACCCCCATTTTTTGAAGGTGGTGACCGAGATGTGTTGCCATGCCCGACAATTCGCCGTAGGTAAATGAGCGATCTGTCGTAATGATGGCTTTCTTGTCTTTATTAATTCTGACCTGTTCTAAAAACAAGTCAGGAAGCATGACGGGAGAGGAGGGAACGGCTGTCGCGTTGTATTCTCTTCGCTGCTCTTGCTGTTTTTCAGGAATCAAGGATGAATGTGTAAGGCCCCAGGCACTTTCCCCATCGGCCAACGCTTCCAGCAACAAACAATAGGTGTCGAACATGTCCTCCAACAGGCCAGGAGAGAAGAGTTCGGCCACCACATCCCAGTTTACGGAAAGGGCTCCATCTCTCTCACCAACCTGGTTATCCAAAATGACCTGGGGGGTCTGGCTGACGTTGTAGATGATATTGCCCATTTTAGAGAGCGGAGAGGTTTCGTTATCTTTAGACTCCAGCCCCAGGAAGCTCGTAAAGACCACCGGCATAACGGCCGACTGGATATTTCCCCTGAGCTGGGCAAACTCACGAATGGTTCGGACACCGTTAAAATACCTGTGCTCGAGTTCCTGCCACAATTGATGTTGTATCGCCTCTGCCCATTGCTCGAAGGATCGATCTCCCTGATTGATTACAGGCAACAAGGTAAGTGAGGTAAAATCACCGACAATATCGTTGACCTCCGGGTGAAGGGGAAGCCTGTTAAAAAACGTGAGGTTGATCGTAAAATCGGCGTTTTTGGTCCATGTTCCCAGCACCTTGGCGTAGGCAGCAATCAATATACCTGAGGGTGTCAGATTATGTTGTTTTGCCCGGTTCTTTAATTGCTGCCACTTTCTCTTATCAAGGGTGAAATTTAACCGGCGAAACTCCGGCTTGGAAATGGCAGCAATTTCGGTGCAAAGGGGCAATTGGGGGCCAATGGCAAGGTGGGTAAGCGCTTGAACGCATACTCTTTGTCGCGCTTGTACAACTCAGAATCCCGGAACACGCCCTCGGCTAAAACATAATCCCTGTAGGAAAGATGAGGTTGTTCGACGGGGAGGTCATCATCCATGTAGAAACGATACCAGTCATCAAATATCACCCCCATGCTCCACCCATCAACGATGAGGGCATCAAAACTGAGATGTATCCGAACCACATGGGAATCGTATGTGGAAATTCTGATATCAAAGAGAGGCCACTCCCCCACCGGCAACATCTGGTGTTCCATCTCTTTTCTGATGCGGTCCAGTTCAGACCGAATGGATTCGGGCGCCTCGGTCCGTAAATCATACTGTTTGAATTCATACGGTAACACATGTTCTAAAACGACTTGCTTACCATCAGGCAAAACGACCGCCCGCAGCATTTCATGGCGTTCAACAACTTTCAGCCATGCCCGATTCAGCCGTTCAATATCCATATGAGAATTTTCTACTTCAAAATAGGAATGTGTTGCCACATTCCCCAACTCAAATGCGTTGCTTCGCCCAACCCAATAGGCGTGCTGAACGTCTGTGAGCGGAAATGGTTGACAACGGTTAGCCGCATCAGGCTCGATTTGCGGAAGCTTTTCTTCTTTCATCCCAGGGGTGCCCGTTGACTCCCCCAGGGCTTTAAGAACCGTCTCTGCCATGCCGGCGATGGTCGGAAATTCAAACAGTTCAGAAAATGGGACATCCACCTCAAATCGTTCGTAAAATTCATTCACGAGTTGAACGGCAATTAACGAATCACCGCCTATTTCGAAAAAATTGGCATGAATATCGATATGTTCTATAGACAGCGCCTTTTCCCAGATCTTGGCAATCTCTTTTTCATGGTAACTCTCCGGTTCGGCGCTGACTTTGGTATCCGACACCATGTGATCTGAAGGCTCGGGAAGTGCATTCCTGTCGATTTTACCGTTTGCATTCAGAGGCAGTTCATTGAGAAACACAATGCCTGACGGGACCATATATTCGGGTAATTTCTTTCGTATGAAAGCCAATATCTCTGCCGTCACCTCTTTGCGACGAGCCTCATCCCCTGAGATGGGTTCATCATGTACCACATAAGCAACCAGCCTTTTATTTCCGGAATCATCAACTGCAGCTGTGACGATGCACTCTGAAATGTCACATAGCAATTTGACGGTGACTTCGATTTCCTCAAGTTCAATTCGATACCCCCTGATCTTAACCTGAAAATCTTCTCGTCCCAAAAATTCGATATTGCCATCAGGTAAAAAACGCCCTCGATCGCCTGTAGCGTATAATTTCTCGCCCGTATGCGGATTATGGACAAAGGCGTTTATGGTCTTTTGTGTGTCTTTCCAATACCCCTTGGCAAGGCCCAAACCACCAATATACAAATTACCGGTAACCCAGACAGGGCAATTGCCCATCTTTTCGTTTAAAACGTAAAATCTTTGATTCTGCATGGGTTGGCCATAAGGAATGCTTTTCGCGCCTGGGTCCACGCGTCCGACCTTGTATAATATTGACCAGATAGACGCTTCGGTAGCACCGCCCATGCTGATAATCTCTGCCCCCTCAAACCTAGAACGGATTTTCGCCGGAAGGTCGGTCGGGACCCAGTCACCGCTCATCATGACCAATCTCAGCGATTCAGATACGTTCTCTTTTGTAACCATAAAATGGTCGGTAAACATCTGCATAAGTTGCGGGACAGAGTTCCAAATGGTCACACCAAATTGGTTCACCAACTCCAGCCAATGCGATGGATCTTTTCGCCGATCCGGTTCCGGAATGACAATTGTCCCGCCGGCTGCAAGCGTCCCGAAAATATCGTAAACAGAAAGGTCAAAGTTCAGTTCGGCAAGGGCCAGCACCCGATCCTCAGAACTCAACGAACATCGCTCATTGACATCTTCGATGGTATTTAAGGGCCCTTTATGGTCAAGCATGACACCTTTGGGCACCCCTGTTGACCCTGATGTATAGATGACATATGCCAGATCATCAGGGGTTTGAGCCTGGTGCACAGGGATATGAGGATCTTGGTCCCCTTCTATCTGATCGATAAAATGCAAGGTCACCGATTCAGGCCACGGGACCTCTTTTTCAAGCCATGACTGGGTCAAGATGTGCGTTACGTTACTTTCGGAAACAAGATAGTGCAGTCGGTCTTCAGGGGTATCCGGCGTCATGGGCAGATAGGCCGCTCCAGACATTAGTATGCCCAGCACACCGGCTACCTGCTCCCACCCTTTATCCATCACAATGCCGACAAGCGTATTCGGCCTTACACATTCTGCCGAGAGGACACCGGCGACAGTACCGGCTATACGGTGCAATGTGCCATAGCTCACCACTGAATTTAACGAGACCACAGCGTCACGGTCCGGGTTTGCCAGAGCCTGCTCTTCAAAGGGCGTGTGAAGCAAGCGGGGAGCATATTCATAGCGTGTGTTGTTGATATCATCTAAGTGCCTGCGCTGGTCTTCAGACATGAGTTCAAGAAGTTGAGTTTCCCACAATTCATTCTCATCGGCCAAGCCGATGACAAACGATGAGTAAACATCAAACATATCCGCGATAAATCCTTCCGGAAAAAACTCATTGACCGTATCCCATATTAAAACAAGATACTCCGATGTTTCGTATACCTGATGGTCGATCAAGACCTGCGGCGTCTGTGAAATGCTGTAGTTTAACCGCCCGATGCTGTTATCTCCAACGGCCCTCTGCTCAGAGGAATTCAGGCCCAGCGCACTTGTGAACACATATGGCATGCTGGCGTGTTCCGCTCCCCCCTTTAACTTGGCGAGCTCCCGCAGAGCCTGAACCCCGCTGAAGTATGGATGGTCCATACCCTCCCACAATTGTTTTTGAAGGTTCTTGGCCCTATCCAGAAACGTCATGCCACTGCCCGAAGAGACGCCAAGCAGAGTCAACGACGTAAAATCACCCACTATTTCGCTGACCTGCCCATGGAGGGGTATTCTGTTGAAGGTGGTTAAATTAATGGTAAATTCATCATTCGATGACCTTGAGTTCAGAATCTCGGCATATGCGGAAAGCAACAACGCAGACGGCGTGATGCCTATCCCCTTTGCTCTCTTTTTAAGTTTATCCCAGGTTTTCTTTTCTATTTTGAATTCAAATCGGGTGAAAGGATAGTGGACACCGGATTCAGGTTTTTTGACCATCGGAAGATCGGGACAAGGCGGAAGCTCATGCAAGCGATCCAGCCAGTACTCCTGATCTCTAAGATACAGATGGGAGCCCTTCATTTTTTCCATTGCCACAACATAATCGCGAAATGACAGATCAAGCTCCGGCAGTGGCGCATCGGGCTCACTGTAAAGCTTCGACATTTCGCTGATTAAATGGAACATACTCCAACCGTCGAAGACCGAATTGTCAAAACTGATGTGAACCCGAAAGCAATTGGCATTGAACAGCGATGCCCTAATATCAAAAAGAGGCCACGTATCTGTGGCAATGATCTGATGGGACATCATGTCCCGAATGTGGAGCAATTCATTGTCTGCATCTTCGGGAGACAGGGTGTTTAGATCATAGATTTCTACCCCATAGGCAGGGACGTCCTTTATGATGACCTGCTGCATCTCATCGTGCATAAACACAGATCGCATCATATCATGGTGTCCGATCAGGCGATTGATGGCACGGGACAGCTTGTCAATATCGGGATCAACCCCATCAAATTCAAAGTAACAATGGGCTCCAACCTTTCCAAGTTCATACAAACCGCTTCGTCCAACCAGATAAGCATGTTGTACATCCGTGATAGGAAAGGGTTCGAATCGGTTGTCTCTATCAGGGCGAATCCTGGAAAGACCTGCGGGCTCGTTGCCTGATTGTTCGGACGCACCCGACACGCCGTCAATCTGTTCTGCCAGTTCTTTTATCGTGGGAAATTCGAACAACATCCGAAGTGTGATATCAATGCCTGATTTTTCTCGCACCTTGGCGATAATGCGGGTTCCCAACAGGGAATCGCCGCCCAAGTCAAAAAAACCGCTATGGACACTTATGTGGTCTGTTTTCAGAATACGTTCCCATATCTGGGCCAGAAGAATCTCCGTCGGGCTTTCAGGGGCCTTAAATTCCTTTTCATTGCTTGAATTATCTCTGAAAGGTACCGGCAGTGCTTTGCGATCAACTTTTCCGTTACCGGTAAGAGGAATGGATGACAGTTGGATATAAAACGATGGGATCATGTACTGGGGAAGCTTCGTATTAAGAAACCCACTTAATGCCTCTGGCCCGAAGTATCTCTGGACGGATGGTGTTTTTGCAATGATTATGTCCTGGGCCATCATTTGGGGGGCATCTCCAAACATGGAAAATGGCGTTTCGAACCCCTCGGTTTCGAGTATCGCCAGCCATCTCTCCGAGGAAAGAAGCGGACGTCCCGAGCCTGCCCGTTCATCTTCAAGACCTTGGAATCCGGCTTCAATAAATCCAACGCTCACTTTTTGGAGGCTGCTGTTGATTGTATTTTCCGATACGATGAGAATCCCACCGGGCGATAAGAGCGTTTTGATATGTTGAAGGGCTCTCCTTACGTCTGTGGACCTGTGGAGAGAATTCAACATCAGGACCACATCGAATGAATGAGGTTGATACCCTTGCACCAACGGCTCCTGATCGATATCGAATACGACAGACTTCACAAACGGGTAGCCGTTGGTTTTTTCCGAAAGCCTATCTGTAAAAAACGACGAGGTATCACTTGCTGTATAAATAACATGACGATGAGGCAGATAGGGAAGAAGGGAGGCTGTTGCTTCACCGGTTCGAGCTCCTGCTTCAAGGATGTTCAATGGCCTTGCATCGGTTCCCCGCTCACAGAGAAAGTTAAGGAACCCGCCGATTGTTTTGTCGATTGCATCCGTTCCGGGCATCATACGCGAGAGTCTCTCCGGTGAAATCCGGTGGTCATCGCAAAAGAACAACTCAAGTGCGTCTCGCTCACCCTGAATAATGGTCTTAAAGCTCGCTTTGAGCGTCGTCAGGTAGGTATGGATCCCTTCAACAGCCTTGAGTAAAGATGGGTTGCTCTCGATCTTTGAAAAAATGGATTCAACGTTCTTTTTATTTGGGTATTGAGGGGAAATTGAATACGTGGCGGGTGCCGTGGGATTCAACAGCCCCCTATCCAGAAGCAACTCTATCCATTGCAAAACAAGATGTTCGTATTTTTGGTCGACGTTGCCTCTTTCCATGATCCCGGAAACCGAGAGCTCTTCTTCAGGCGTAGTAAAAATACTGATAGAATAAAATGCATCGCAAATAGATTCGAGGCTTACTTCTTCCATATAGCGATAAAACAATTCCAGTTCAGAGCGACTTAAGCCGCTTAGGACATCGGGATCAAGTTTCTCTTCAATAAAATGCTGCAATGCACAAGAATCAACAATCGAAGGGTCTGCATCATGGAGCAGAGAAGAATCCGGGTCTTCATTTAATACGACATAGGCGGCAATCTGCTTTTCACCTGCGGCGTTACCGCACACCGAGACAACCGATTCTTTTATCCCCGGATGGGCGCCAATGGCCGCCTCTATCTCACCGAGCTCGATTCGATAGCCGCTAATCTTGACCTGAAAATCCTCTCTTCCTTCAAATTGGATATTCCCATCAGGGTAATACCTGCCAAGGTCCCCGGTCTTGTACAAACGCTCTTTGGTTACAGGGTGTATGAAAAATGAATTGTCTGTTTTCTCTTTATCGTTCCAGTACCCCTGTGCAAGCCCAGCGCCTCCGATGTAGAGATCCCCGGTAACCCATGCCGGGCAGAACTGAAGCTTTTTATCGAGCACATAAACACTTTGATTCTTCATCGGTCGCCCGTATGGAATACTGCTCCATTCCGGTTCAATTACATGGATCGGGTAATAAATCGACCATATCGATGCCTCGGTTGCCCCTCCGAGGCTAATCATTTCAATATCTTTGAAAAGAGCCCGAATCTTACCGGGAAGGTCAAGGGGAATCCAGTCTCCGCTCATCATCACAAGCCTGAGCGAACGGGAAGACAGCCCCTGCCCATCCGCTGCATACTCCACAAGCATCTGCATCAGCTGAGGGACTGAGTTCCAGACAGTAATCTTCTCGCCGTTTATTTTGCTTAACCAGTGGGAAGGGTCATTGGCACCCTTATGATCCGGGATCACGATTGCCGCCCCTGAGGCAAGGGCTCCGAATATATCAAACACAGACAAGTCAAAGTTCAATGCGGCAAGGGCAAAGACCCTGTCCTCAGGCGTCATGGAAAACCTGCTGTTCACATCAAGAATGGTATTGACGGCGCTCTTATGATCAATCATGACCCCTTTGGGAGCACCCGTTGATCCTGAAGTGTAAATGACGTATGCCAGATCGTCAGGGCTCTGAACAGGGTATGCACCATCCGTGGGACCGGCGCATTGATCAATCTCATCTACGGCAATAATGTTGAGGTGCCCGGGCCACTCGATCGCATGGCGGTCCGCATATTTGGACTGCGTAAGGACGATACCGACCCCAGCGTCTGACAACAGGTGATCCAGACGTTCCGACGGCACCTCCGGGTCAATGGGTAAGTAGGCCGCCCCGGACTTTAAGATACCGAGGACACCGGCAACCTGTTCCCACCCTTTTTCCATCACGATGCCGACGAGGGTTTGAGGCAATGCGCCTTCCCTCCGGAGGAGCCCTCCGATGGTATCAGAGATCTCTTTAAGCTCTCCATAGCTCAATCGCCTGTCGGAGGTGATAACAGCCTCATTTTCCGGGTGGGTAGCCGCCTGCTCATCAAACAGGGTATGGAGCATGCCTGCAGGAAGGCTCTCCTCATCTGCGACACCGGCAAAGACTCCCGGCGTTTTGACAGGGACAAGATCCCCCTCCAGTGCACTCCAGGCTTTATCATCTGTCGCCAAAAGCGTGATGAGTTCTGTGTAAGCCTCGAACATGTCATCGAGTACATTTTCCGGGAAAAGCTCGTCTATCGCATCCCAGTTATAGTAAAGGGTCCCTTCATGTTCGATTACCTGATGGTCAAGGTACACCTGGGGGGTCTGGGTGATGCCGTACTTGAGAACGCCAAGCCGTGTGACATCGAAATCTGTCAGGTTTTTGTTTTCCACCCCGATGGTGCTGCTGAACACCACAGGCATTAATGCTTTGCCCTCTGCATTGCGGTCCCTGGCAAGTTCACGGATGAATTTCACACCGCCAAAGTGCCTGTTGTCCATGTCCTCCCAGAGCCGAGTTTGAATGACGTTGGCTTTTTCCCCAAAGGATTCGCCACTGTTCGTATCCACTTCAAGGAGGTTGACGCACGTAAAATCTCCGGCAATATCCATCACATCAGGGTGAACGGGAAGCCGGTTGAACAAGGTCAGGTTGATGGCAAAATGATCATTTTTGCTCCATCTTGAGAGAACTTCAGAATAGGCTGTCATCAGAACAACCGATGGAGTCAATTCATATTGAGCAGCTCTCTTTTTGAGGTTCAGCCAGGATGTTTCATCAAGGGTGGACTCTTTACGTACAAATGTCGGCCGCTTGATGGAGCCCGGATCCTTTGCAAGGGGGAGTTGAGGAGCCGCGGGAAAAGATTGAATACGACCCATCCAGTAATCTCTTGCCCTTTCAAACTGCTTTGAATCAATGAGTTCATGCTCTTTCAGGACGTAATCCCTGAAGGAAAATTCAGGCACCTCGTATGGCTGGTCCGGATCTTCGTAAAATTTAACAAGGTCTCTATACAGGATAAAGGCGCTGTAAAAGTCTGCGGTTAACAGGTCAAGACTGAAGTACAAAGACACAAACCCATTGAAACGGTTCACCCCGACATCAAAAAGAGGCCATGTTCCGGCTTCGTATGTTTTATGGGATAGGCCCTCACGGATTTTATCATGACGGCGTGCTGCGTCCGCATCTCCCAGACCTCTGAAATCATTGACCGTGACGTTGTAGGGTGGCACCTCTTTAAGTATTTTCTGTTCGCCGCCATCCATGAAAACCAGTCTCAGGGCCTCGTGTTTTGCAACCAGTTTGTTCAAAGCCAGGTTCAAGCGATCGATATCAATATCAGACTGCTCTGTCTCATAGTACGAGTGGCATGATGTATTCCCCAGTTCAAACGCATCTCCTCTCCCGATGAGATAGGCACTTTGGACATCTGATAACGGGAAAGGCTCGTTGCGATTTTCCAGGTCAGGTTCAGCTCGTAATTCACCGGGAACGGAGTGGTCGGAATGTCTCAACAATGAAATAATTTCATGTTTACAGCTCGAAATTTCATTTTTTAGACCATCGTTAAGAGCGCCCTTGGGTGCACGAAATTTAAGTTCGCCTTCCTTCTCCCACAATCTGATGCCTTCTTCCGATAATTTTTTCAATAATTGTGAAGCGGTCATATAACACCCTCCTCTATTTCGGCGTCCCGTTCCGTATCGACACAAATCATCTCAATAAAATGAGCTAACCTTTTTATATTGGAATGTTGCATCAGGTTTTTTATCGTCAAATCCAAAAGAAACTTATCGTTGATTTTATTCACAAGCCTGACGGCCAAAATGGAATCACCACCAAGATGGAAAAAATTCTCATAGATCCCGAATTGATCTGTTTTCAGGCATTTTTTCCATATGTCAAAGAGCTCTTGCTCTATGTATGTTCCCGGTGGAACAACATCGCTGTTTTGGTTGATCTCGCTGTAATCGACGGGCGGAAGACGTTTTCTGTCGACTTTGCCATTTTGGTTCAAAGGAAATGAGTCCAGTTGAATATAAAACTGAGGCACCATGTATTCCGGTAATTTGCTTTGTGCATGGTCCCTTGCCTTCAGTTCCAAATCGCCAGAATCACCTGAGCCAGTGAAATAGGCCGCCAGATACTTTTCGGCTTGCACCAAAACAACAGAGTCACGGACGCTGGGGCACTCTTTCACAACCTCTTCAATCTCACCGAGCTCAATTCTGTGTCCGGATATTTTGACCTGATGATCTTCCCTCCCCAAAAACTCGATATTCCCATCAGGGAGATAACGCCCTATATCTCCGGTTTTATACAGTCGTTCACCGGTCAGTTTATGTGTAATAAAGCTCTTCTGTGTTTTTTCAGGGTCCTTCCAGTAACCTGTTGAAAGACCGGTTCCGCTTATGTACAGCCCGCCGGGAACCCAGTTCGGGCAGTCCTCCATTCCGTTGCTCAGCACATAAAACTTCTGGTTACGCATAGGGCAACCATAGGGTATTGATTTTGAGATACGTTTCATCTCTTTTATTGGATAGCAGATGGACCATACAGATGCTTCCGTGGCACCCCCAAGGCTTACAATCTCAACGTCTTCCGTAATCGCTTCAATTGTTTCAGGGAGTGAAACAGGGACCTTGTCACCGCTTAACAGGACGAGCCTTAACTCGTTCATCGTGTCACTCGTCCCATTCGAAAGATGTTCGACCATCATGGACATCATTGCCGGAACGGAATTCCAGACGGTCACCCCTGTGTCGTTCATCAATTCAAGCCAGTGTGCCGGCTCGTGCTTCCGCTGTGCTGACGGAATGACAAGTGCCCCACCGGAGGCAAGTGTCCCGAATATGTCGTATACGGACAGGTCGAAATTCAGCTCTGAAAGGGCAAGCACTTTGTCCTGGGCATCGATTGAAAAACGATCGTTGATATCGAGGATGGTATTGACTGCACCCTTATGGTCAATCATCACGCCCTTGGGCAGCCCGGTCGAACCTGACGTATAAATGACATAGGCAAGGTCATCTTTCGTCTGCACCGGAACAAGGGGCATCCGACGATCCGAGCATCCGCCATGGTCGACAAAGATTCTCGTCGTGCCCTCAGGCCAGTCAATGTCGTTTTCCAGCCACGATTGGGTAAGAACAAAGTGGACGTCCCCGCTATCCAGAATATGACCAAGCCTTTCTTTTGGAACAAACGGATCAACGGGCAGATATGCTGCACCCGAATAGAGCGTACCGAGGACAGCGACCACCTGCTCCCAGCCTTTATCCATGACAACGGCAACAAGGGTATTGGGCAGCACCCCTTCGCTGCGGAGAATCTGAGCGATCGCGTCGGAGCGCCCCGCCACTTCTTCGTAGCTCATCCGCCGTTCAGGCGTAATCACAGCATCGTCTTGAGGTTGCAGGAGTGCCCGTTGATGAAACAGCGTATGGAGCAGCTCTTCGGACAGGTCCGCACCTGTGGCGTTTACCGTCTTACGCATATACTTTTGCGTCTCGGGAATTACCTGCAGATGTGTTTCGTGCCAGGCATCATCGCCGTCTGCCAATCGGTTGATCAGCTTGCAGTAAGCGCCAAACATATCTTCCAACATCCCGTCCGGGAAAAGACCTTCCACCGCATCCCAATTAAATGTCAGGTCACCGTTCTGCTCAAAAATCTGATGGTCCAGCCAGACCTGTGGCGTCTGGGAAATGCAGTACACCAAATCGATGGGCAACTCGGACGGAAGGCTGATGGCCGTGGAATCATCTGCTTGCCCGCTGTATGGAAGCACGCTTGTAAAGACAACGGGGTAATGGACACTCGAACTTTCGCCCCGTTGCCTGGCAATCTCCCGCAGCACTTCCACACCGGAGACATGTCTGTATTCCATGTCTTCCCACAGCCTTTCCTGAATAGTGCGGGCCCGCGTTTCAAAGGGACGACTGCTATCGTTGTTGACCTCCAGTAAGGTCAGCGTTGTAAAGTCCCCAACAATCTCATTGACCTTTTCATGAAGTGGCAGCCGGTTGAACATGGTGAGATTGATCGTAAAATCGGGGGATTTGCTCCAGGCGGCCAAGATTTCTGAAAATGCGGACAAAAGGATACCGGAAGCTGTTAATCCCGATTTGGCTGCATGGTCCTTAAGCCGTTTCCACCTCTCTTTTTCCATCCGTGACTGCAGCCGTATGAACTGCTGGTCTTTTAGATCATCGGGGTTTGTGGCAAGGGGAAGTTCCGGAGCGGGAGGAAGCCCCGGAAGCCGCCTTTTCCAATAGTCCATGGATTGATGATACAGGTCCGTCTCTTTGGTGGCCTCCTGAGCGAGAACATAATCCCGAAACGTAAGTTCCAGGGGAGGCAGATCCACATCAGGGTTTAGGTAGAACTCATAGAGTTCACTGATAAGAATATTGAAACTCCAACCGTCGCCGATAAGAAGGTCAAAGCTGATGTGAAGGCGGGTGATACCTCCGTCAAGAAGGGAGGCCCTGATTTCAAACAAAGGTCCCGTCTCCGAAGGACGAACCTGGTGAGACATCTGATCCCTGACCTCTTGAAGCTTCGCCTGTACGTCATCAGGATCGCCCCCCCTCAAATCCTGAATTTTCATGTCATATGCCGGAACCTGCTCGCGTATTTGCTGTCGGCCATCAGGATGCACAACCGCCCTCAACATCTCGTGGCGATTTACAAGTTTTGCGATGGCCTTATTGAGTTGGTCAATGTCCAAGTCAGCCACCTCAACCTCCGGGTAGACATGGCAGGAAACGTTCCCGAGGCTGAGCCCACCGCTCCTTCCCATCCAGTAGGCATGCTGGATGTCCGTCAAGGGGAAAGGCTCAAATCTCTCATCCGGTTTGTGGATGATTTCCGGATAAACGACATCGTTCAGCTCACCTGCCTTTGATTCAACAAGCCGTGCCAGAACCATGTCGGTGATTTTACGGATTGTTGGTTTTTTCAAGAAGTCTCTCAGGGAAATATCCACTGAAAAATGTTTCCTGAAGCGGTTCCTGAGCTCGATGACCATCAAAGAGTCCAGGCCCATCTCCAAGAGAGATACATCAGGGTCAAACCGTGTCCCTTTGTCCAGCCACATCACGTCCCTCAGGTCAGTGCCGATTTGCTCGGAAACAAGCAATTTTTGCTCTTCGGGTTCAGTATTTCTGAGCTGATCGAGAGCAAGAACACCTGCTAATTGGGAGTCATCCGGTTCATTGGCAGCTTGTGACGCAACGCGGGACAAAACAGGGGGGACCGTATTATTAAGGTGGTAACGAACGTATGCCTGCCAGTTGACGTTGAATGCACCGACCTGGCTGTGGTTCGCCCCAATAAGGGTGTCCAAAACACCAAACCCCTGATCCATCGCCAGTGGTGTCATTCCCCCCTTTTTCCAACGCTCCATGTCTGCTGCATCTAAAGAGGCCGCCATTCCAAAACCGGACCACGGTCCCCAGTTGATGCTCAAGGCCGGACGCCCCTCCCCGCGCCTTAACTCCGCGAGTGTATCCATAAACTGGTTTCCAGCTGCGTAGCTCCCCTGCCCTGTGGAGCCAAGCAGCGAGGCCACAGAAGAAAAAAGGACAAAGTGATCCAGCGGCATGTTTTTCGTAAGCAGATGAAGATTCCAGGCGCCCATCACCTTTGGAGCCATTACCGGCGCAAAGCGATCCCATTCAAGCTGATGCAACATCCCGTCATCAAGCACACCCGCCAAGTGAAAAACACCCTTCAGAGGGGGCATGGTTCCCGTCAAATCGGTGAACACCTTTTCCAACGCAACGCCATCGGCAACATCTGCTTGCGCCACAAAAATATGGGTGCCCTTCCGCTCCATTGCCTGAATGCTCTTTTCTGCCTCGGCCGAAGGGGCATGCCGACCCATGAGGACAAGGTGGCCGGCCCCTTTGGCCGAAAGCCACTGCGCCAGCCCCATGCCAAGGCCCCCCAGTCCCCCGGTGATGAGATAGGTTGCGTCGCCGGAAAAGGTATGCGGGGTAACGCCTGAATCCTTATCGTCAAGGGGGTGAAGCCGTGCCAGGTACCGCGTGTCTCCTCGGAGGGCAACCATTGTCTCCCCGTCAGAGTGCGTCAGGTCCTGTATAAGCCGTGAAAACTCGAACTGCCCGTTTTCCGGTGACAGATCCACCATTCCCCCGAAAAAATCCGGATGCTCCAACGCAATGACTTTGCCTACCCCCCATACCGAAGACTGCGCAGGATTTATCGGGTGATGCTCATGGCCGACCCGTTGAACACCGCCGGTGACCAACCATAATTTCGGGGAATTTCCATGTGAGGAACTGGCAAGGGCCCGGACAAGGGCAAGGGTGGTATGGCATCCGATACTCGCGATACCATCAGATGTGCCGTGGAGAAAGGTATCCGGCATGGGACTGCTGATGCCGCATATATTCACGATCCCGGAAAAGGTTTCCTGACGAAGGAGCTCTGTGAGTAGCTGTTCAAGTTCATCGGGTTGAGTCCATCCCAGGGATAAAGCAGCCCGTTGAGCCTCTGTGGCCCCGGTTTCCCGGCAGACAAGGCGGGGCTGAAGCCCCTCGGTTTCAAACGCCTCGCACAGGGAGACGCCGGTGTCATGGCAATCGGCAACAATCAACCATTTGCCGGGATCAATGCTCAGGGTATTTTGCCGGGTCCTTTTTTGGTCTGAAGGTTGCCATGTCATGGTAAAAAACGGGGCTTTTGCTGGTTTTTCAAAGCCGGATAATAGCGTTTCACGGGGAGCCTGCTTCAGATGAACGCCTTCAGCCTCGGCGATCAGTTCGTTGTTTTCACTCCATAGCCGGTAGTTCCCAACAATCAGATCTGTTTCCGACACATCCGATTGAAGCTCCATGTGACAATAAAGCCTTCCCGACGGATATCCGTAGTAGGTAAACCTGTCGAACCCCAGGAACATATATGCCGAGTCAGCGTTCAGCCCAAAGCAGGCAAAAAGAAGCTGGGTACACGAGTCGATCAACCCCGGAGGAAGATGGCCTTTCTCATACCCCTCACCGGGACCGGGCAACCGCATTTCAGCCAAAGCCTCGCCGTCTCTTCTCCAGATGTGTTCAAGCCATGTGAAATGGTTTGCCAGTTGAAGCCCTCCGGCCCGGATTTCTCCATAAAGGCTCTCTCCGGAGAGTTGCTGATGACACCGTTTCTTTATCGTGTCAGGAGAGAACACGAGCTCTGACGTGGAGAGGTCTTTAACAGCCTGTGTGCAAGCAACCTCACCTTCCATATGCAGTTTCCATCGGACGTCGGAGCGGTTCCCGTCCGAAACAGCGCTGAGCAGTTTGAATGATCCCGAACGGTCTCCGCCATCGGTAAATACCACCTGCACACTGACCGTCTCTTCCTCCGGGACATAAAGGGCTTCGCGCACAAACATGTTTTCCAGATGATACGTGCCACGTCCAAACCGTTCTTCCATAATAAACAGGACCATGGATGCCATGGTTGAACCCGACATCACAGCGTGGTTGTAGACCCGGTGATCATTTAAAAAATAGGATTTTGTATTGCATGCATAATGATAAATAGCCTGATCCAGGCAAATGGGCAGCCGCGTTCCCTTTGAAGGATGAAACTCAGAGGCGTTGGCTTCGAAGGCGTGGAAGGCGGAAGGGGCTTGTCCATCCTCTTTGTACCAACACCTCTGGCGCTGAAACGGATACGTTGGGATGGAGAGCACCGTTTTGTGATGAGCCCGGTCCAGTTCTCCCCAGTTCACAGAGGCCCCCCGGGTATAAAGCCCCCCAAGACCCTCCATCACAGACGGCCAATCCTCGCCTCCTTTTTTGAGGGATGAAGCAAACAACACGTCATCTTTGGGGAGAAACGAGCTGGCCATCCCCGTCAAAACAGGATTGGGGCCTATCTCAAGGTACAAGCGGTGCCCATCCTCGTAAATCGCCCGAATGCCTGATTCAAACCGAACCGTTGAACGAATGTGGCGACACCAGTACTCTGCAGAACAGACCTCGTCGTCTTTAATTACCTGCCCGGTGACATTGGAAACATATGGGATTTTCGGAGGGGCGTACGAAATGTCTTCTGCCACGTGTCTAAACGCATCCAGGATAGGATCCATGAGTGCAGAGTGAAAGGCATGGGAAACAGGGAGGCCGACACATTGAATGCCTTCGGAGGATAAAAGATCGACGACCTTGTCAACGGCGTCCCCGTCACCGGAGATCACCGTGTTTTCAGGTCCATTGAGAGCGGCAATGGACAATTTGCCCTGAAAAGAAGACATGGCGGATTCGGCATGGCTGTCGCCTGTGAAAAGAACGGCCATTTTGCCGTTCAAGGGCAAGCTCTGAATTAATTTGCCTCGCGTGGCAATGAGCCTCAACCCATCTTCCAGGCTGAAAACCCCGGCAATACATGCTGCCACATACTCTCCGACACTATGTCCCATGACAACCGACGGCTCAACGCCCCACGCTTGGTACATACGGGTCATTGAATATTCCAGGCTAAACAGGAGGGGCTGGGTGTTTGCGGTCTGATTCAGCAGTGCCTCATCCTGTTGTCCATAAAGAAGAGAGAGAAGAGGGATCTGATACGTTGCTTCAAGGATTTCATTGCACCGGTCCATCTCTTTACGAAATACCGGCTGTGACCTGTACAATTCACGGCCCATTCCCACATATTGAGAGCCCTGGCCGGTATATAAAAACACCGGTTTTTCACCGGACTTGCCTTCTCCGGCATGCATCCCGGGGTAATACGTTTTCGTCAAAAACGCTGTCAGGCCGTTTTCCAGATCTTTTGGGTTCCTCCCGGGAATTGCCAGCCGCCATGGAAAATCCGAACGACAGGCGTTGGCCGTGTAGCAAAAACTGCCGGCATCGGTCTCAGGGTGGGACGTGAGGTATGTTTGGTATTGGGCAGCCATTTCCCGAAGGGCATTTTCGTCTCTGGCCGAGACCGTCAACACATGGGAGGTGCGTTGGCATTCATCGTTCACGACATCGTCCACCGGTGCTTCTTCAATCACAGCATGGGCATTGACTCCGCCAAAACTGAACCCACTGACCGTTGCAATTCGCTTCTCGTGTCCCGCCCCCCATGGAAGCGTTTGCAGTGGAATGACCGCCGGAATCTCATCAAGGGCAATCAATGGATTGATCGTGTTAAAGTGAAGATGAGGCGGAATTTTCTCGTGCTTGAGGCACAAAAGGACCTTTATGAGCCCAGCGACCCCTGCGGCTTGCTCTAAGTGGCCTATGTTTGTTTTTACGGATCCGATGACAAGAGGGCTCGTTGAGGACCGGTTTTCCCGAAAAATAGAACCAAGGGAGTTCACCTCGATAGGATCGCCGATCACTGTGCCTGTTCCATGGGTTTCGGCATAACTTACTTGCGATGGCGCCACCCCTGCCTTGCTCAGGTTGTCTCTGATCAACAGTTCCTGGGCAAATCCGTTGGGTACGGTAAGCCCGTTGCTTTCCCCGTCATGATTAATGTGCGTAGACCGTATCAGCCCGTAGATTTGGTTGCCGTCTTTCACGGCATCAGAGTATCTTTTCAATGCGACGATACCGCACCCCTCAGAGCGAACATATCCATTTGCAGACGAATCAAATGTTTTGCATCGTCCGTCAGGGGCCATGAGCCTTGATTTTGAAAAAATAATCGTCATTTCAGGCGAGAGGATAAGGTTCACCCCCCCCGCCAGCGCCAGGTTGCAATCCGAGTTACTGAGGCTTTGGCATGCAAGATGAATGGCAACAAGGGACGATGAGCAGGCCGTGTCAACAGCCATACTGGGCCCGCGCAGTCCAAGATAGTATGACAGGCGATTGGCTGCGATGGACGTGGAATTCCCTGTCCCGCTGTACAGATCAAGTCTTGCAGGGTCCTTGAACAGGCGTTTTCCGTAGTCGCTGCCACTGATACCTATAAAGACGCCGGTTGCGCTTCCTTTGAGCTGAGCCGGTATTTCACCGGCGTCTTCCAATGCTTCCCAACCGACCTCCATGACAAGGCGCTGTTGGGGATCGATTCCCTTGGCTTCCCTTGGGGAAATGCCGAAAAAGGAGGGTTCAAACTGGTCAACATGATCGAGAAAACCGCCCCACCGGGTATTCATTTTTCCAGGGAGCAGCGGATCCGGATCATAAAAGGAATCAATATCCCACCTGTCGGCAGGCACTTCAGAAATGGCATCCCCTGCGTTTTCAAGAAATTCCCAATAGGCCTCAGGAGTATTGCAGCCCCCGGGAAACCGGCAACCTATACCGACAACGGCAATGGGCTCACGGGAAGAGCCAGCGACGTAAAGACTCTGGTCAGGCAGCGTCTCCTCATAGGATTCCACGGAGTCTTTGCTTGATGTCGCAGTTGTACTGGGTTTCGGCGTCTTGGCAATGTAATGTGCCAATGCATCAATAGTCGGGTAGTCAAAACCGAGTGTGGGGGCAAGCTTTAAACCTGACCAGTCCCCGAGCTCCTCCACAAGGGTCAACAAGTCTTTCGATTTTAGTCCAATAGATGAAAATGATGCATGAATATCAATTTCATTGATTTCTCGATCACTCTTTAGCGCTACCTGATTATGCAACCACTCAGAAACGGATTGGATCATTGCAGGAGGGGTGTTCATCTCGTTCTCCATTTTAATCAATGTGTCACAGCATGAAATAAATCTTAGCGTCAGTGCCAATGATCTATTGGACTTTAGTCATTATTGCGGACATGTCCGCAAAAAACCGCTTTTTCTCTTGGACAGGAAAAACATGGCAGGTGATACGATCCCGTGCCTCCTTCTCCCACTGTTCAAGGGAGACAAACGGCTCTGGAATCAATCAGGAGCCCAACGCGACCTCCCCCTTTTCCGGTGGCCCGCACCTTATGGGCGGAGGCTGAAAACTTCAGGGAAACTGCCGTACACCGCCATACGGATGGCAACGTTGAGTCAGATTATTTTTCAGGATTGTCGTTCTTTTAAGGAAGGAGGATATCTCAAATAAATGCACGCACGGCATTCGTTCCCCCCTGGACAGAAAGGACGTTGACGGCCCCTCACATGGTGAAGAAAATAAAGATATCCACAGACAATAATAGAAAGAAGTGTGTTGTCGCTCTATGGCAGACTTACTTCGCTATGTTGGTTATTACTTTTTTGACCCCAGTTAGGAATAGTCCCTTTCGCGATGGGTGTCAATACTTTTTTTGGGTTTCCAAACTTATTTTAGAAACCCAACATTTTTCGGCAAAAATCAAACCAGTTACCACATGCCGCAAGCCATGCCACCAGCATTGAAACGCCCCGGATTCTCGAAGAATATCACAGGAATCGTACATGCGAATAATTATTGAATCTCTGAGAAACTATCTGTGCCACAGTGTCCCGCCTGTGTAAAATCGTGATGCCATCGAATAAAATCTGCACCTCAAACGTCAACCACCAAAACAAAAAAAATGCCGCCATGATTTACCACGTGAAATAAGAGGTAAGTCGCTGCGGCATTTACGGGTGTTTCGGCCTGCTTTACGCCTCAGAATCGGACGGTCGCCATGACCCCAAAAGTTTGCGGTTGCCCGACATTGGCCATGAGCCCGATTGAATTGGTTCGACCAAAACTGAAATACTCTTCATCAAATAAGTTTGTTCCGTATAGATAGATATCTGCAATCGAGCCTTCGTACCCTATTTTAGCATTGTATATTTCATAGGCGCCCTGACTCACGGTGTTGACATCATCAAAATAATTCTCGCCATAGCCCTGCATGCCTACTCTCGTATAGAACCCTGTGGCATGCCTGTACTGAACAGCCAGGTTCAAGGTGTAGTCTGGGGTACGAACGAGCTTTTTGCCCGAGCAGTCAATTCCGGCAGTGTTTGTGTATTGATCGTATTCTGCATCGACCAAGCCAAATGAAGCCATGATGTCGAGCCCTTTGACGGGCCTTGCATTGAGCTCGAGCTCAACGCCCTGGGAGTGAGCTTCACCGGCATTGGAGGTAATATAGGTAAGGGGATCAGGCGCATAGTAGACATGCATATCGCTGATATCCATATAAAAAATATTGGCATTGCAAACCAATTTGTTGCGAAACCATGAGGTCTTCACCCCAAGTTCATAATCGATTGAAGACTGCTCTTCGAATTTGGCCTGCTCTTTGATGTTTTCACAGAGGTTGAACCCACCGGCAAGATAGCCCTTGGTAACACTTGCATAGACCATGGCATCCTCCGTTGGTTTCCAGGAGAGAACCCCCTTTGGAAGAAGAGAATCCCAGTTGTCCTGGATGGTGTAGGTTACAAGGGCCGGCTTTGGCGCCCCGGGTGTGCTGAAGGGATCAGCCGCTAAAATCTCACCTGTATCGTTTCGGGTCACCTCGTAGCGATAATCCATGGACTTGTTGACCCTTTCATACCTCAGGCCCGCAGTTAATGCGAGACTGCCCGGAAGAGGAAATGTCATCTGGGTAAAGGCCGCCACGGTATCTTCTTGTGTTTCATCTGCCCAGTTGTATTTTACGTCATAGCCGTACCAGGCCTTGGTATCAATAAGCATCGCGTTATTTTCATAGTCGAGGATATCACTCGAATAGTAAACACCACCAAGCCATTTAATACCCTCATTCTTGCTCGGTGATTGAAGGCGAAACTCCTGTGAAAAGATGCGATTATCAGAATTGCACAGACTGACGGGTTTCGTCTTGCTGACATAGCACTGGTCCATCCATGCATCCATTTTATCGTAGCTATAGGTCCCAATGGATGTAAAATCGAACGAATCTCCTTCATAGCTAATATTCAACGCGGCATTTGAGGTACTTGGTTCCGATTTATCGTGGGGATTTTTATACGCATGGTATTCAGTCACCCCCGCGTTCGCGGCATTTTGTACACCACTGCCATCCCATCTTTGGGACATTCCGGCATGAAGATTAGCCTCCAACCGGTCCGTCAAAAGCCACCTGAAACGAGATCTCAAATTCAAGACTTCCTCGTCATCGAATGTACCGCCATCGGGATGATCATTTTCCATGAAGCCGTCCGTGGTATAGTATCTTCCCGAAAGTGAGAGCGAAAGCTTATCTTTGATGAGAGGAGTATTCATGAACCCCTTGATGCCATACGAGTCGTATTCAGCGGCTTGTGCCGTCACCTCGCCCTCAAACTCATTGCCCGGCTTTTTGGAAATGACGTTTATGACGCCGCCAATGGCGTTTTTTCCGTACAACGTCCCCTGAGAGCCTCGAAGCACCTCGACTCTCTCCACATTTGTCATGTCGACCGCATAATTGGAGTAATGATCCTGAGCAATACCGTCAATAAAAATGACCACGGGATTCTTCCCCGTAAACTGGCTGATGCTTATCCCCCTGAAATTGATCTCGTTATAGCCCTGCATGGAAGACCCGAAATACATATTCGGTACAAACCCTACAAGATCCCCCACGTCCTCGATGTCGGAATCGTCCAGATCTATTTTCGAAAAGGCAGAAATTGCCGACGGAACGTCTTGAATGTTTTCTTCCCGCTTGTCTGCCGTGACTGTCATTGATTCAAGCCCATGCTCATCATCCTTTTCGGCGTAACACAGACCCGGGAGAACAAAGAGTGGAACAGCTGCGAACAAAACCGCACAAAAAAACCATCTACATTTCATCATGTCTCATACGTCCCCATCCAAATACTACAATTCTGTTACAATGATAAATCGTTATCACTCCATTTACAGAGCCCTTGCCCCGATAGATGACACAACGAAGCTCCTTTTGATTTTTAACGTGATTTCCAAGACGTGAAACATCCGAGATGTGCTAACGTGGAAGATGGTCTTAGGCCTAATTCAAATGGTGGATGATACGTGGAAAAAAGGAACATCCGAGAGAAAATCTGAATAATTGCCAAGCAGAAAAAGGAAAAACCGAATATCCAAAAGCCTGCAGAAAAACGAGCATGACTTAAAATCAGGCCATGGACGGGCTTGGTAGTACCAAGCTTACAGCACCCCTCGATTCCGTCTGACAAAGACCCCCGGGTTGACACCGAAAATGGTGCGATAGGCCCTGATAAAATGACTGACGTTGGCGTAACCTACATCGTAGGCGGCTTCACTGACGTTTTTCGCCCCCGCTTCCAGCCACGTCCGGGCCACTTCCATCTTGTAACGCCTCAGGTAGTCAAAAATCGTCGTACCGTAAACGGTACGAAAATTTGCTTTGAGCTTTGTTTCGTTGATGCCCGTTTGCCTTGCCAAAAGTGCGATGGTGGGAGGCTCTTTCAAGTCGGCGACCAGACAGTCACGTGCTTCATGAATTCGATCGATATCCCGCCGGGTAAGCCCCTTTTCTGAGCCGCAAGGGGAGGATGAAAGGGCGCTTGTCTGAAGTGAAAGAAGCTCCAGGGCCTTGCTTTCGAAAAAAAGATCCCGGCACCCCCCGGTAAAGGGGCAGGTGAGAAGCTGGTGGCAAGCCAACTGAATGGACGGAGAGAGGGTCTCTTTCAAGACAAACTTGTCTTTGATCTCTCCTTCTGAGGTGAGCCTGAAGCGATCCGGAAAGTCCGCAACGGCATCCCCCACCAGTGCATGAAAAAGAATGGGATCGACCTGAAGCCCCACAATGCACATCTCGGACGTACAGACAGAAGTACACCGCCCCGAAATGTCAGGGGCGTAGCGCGCGGACATGGTTTTGCCCTCATTCCAGAACACCGATGGGGAAGGCCCCAACCCCACGATATCGCATTGCCCTGAACCGCTAAGCCAGTAATCAAACTCAATGGGAGCACCGGCAATTTCAAAGTCCATCACCATGCGCCAGCTCCCGCAAAACCGGCCCACCGTGACGGTAAGTCCCTGGCGAATGGGGATCACTTTATAGAAAGAGGTATCTTCCGGCAGACCCGATAGGGAGCTGACGCCTTCTCCATAGGGCTCGGTCTCGGAGGTCTTTCGATAGTCACTGGAAAAAAAAGTTTGAACGTTGTCTGTGGTCTCCTGCTGAATGTCCCGACTCATCGCGATTCTCTTTTTTAAGATACTGCCACACGTGCAGCGATCGTCAACGTGTTGTCATACGACTCGGACTCCGGCCCAGTGATGGCAAAATCAAAAAAGCCTGCCTTGGAGAGTGCCTCGGTGAGGCATTTCTCTGAGATCACATGGGTGGGGTACCCCCCCAAACGCGACATGTACTCCATAACCAGCTGGCCCTTAAGAGCTTCTCCTTTCACTTCCAAGGACATGTGACGGGAAACGATCACACCGCCCGGGTTCAACGCAGCACGGACCCGTTTCAGAAAATCGACGAGGCGATGATCCAGGCTCCACGAATAGAGATAGTTGGAGACAAACACCAAGTCATATCCCGTCCCGAAATCACCCCCGGCCTCAAGATCGACCCCCCTGGCCTCAATCCGATCCCCGTACCCCTCGGTGGCAATATATGGGGCAGCCAACGCCGCCACCTCCGGCAGGTCACACACAACGGCTGAAAGAAGCGGGTTGCGGTCCAGGATTCCCATGGAATAATAACCGTAACTCCCCGCAATATCGCACATCCTCCGCATAGAGGAAAATTCGGGTAAAGAGGCAATAAACGTCACAGCGCTTTGGATGCTGCCCCCCCTTCCACTCTGGAGCATGGTCTCCACCATCTCAGCATTGGCCCAACTCTTCTCATCCCGGGGAGGGGCTCCCAGGGTCATGATCTTTTCAGCTTTTCCCAAAAGGTTGGAAACATGTCCCATGGACGTCAGCACCCGCCCCTGGAAGGCCGAAGAAGAGGAGACAAAAAAGGTTTGCGAAACAGGGGTCAAGGCGTATCCCGACTTTTCCTCGATTAAATAGCCACTTTCATTGAGAACACCCAGAAGAGCCATGGTCATCTCTTCATCGGTTCCCAATGCAACGAAAAGTCCCTCCGCGTCCATGGGCCCATCGGCAAGAGCATCAAACACCCCAAGATCCACAGCCAGCCGAATAATCTGAGGAATGTAAGAAGTAAACAGCATGTTGCCGGTTTCTTTAAAATCTACATTAAGCTTTGGGGCAATCATGGAACATTCCTTTACAAGAAACGAGAAGATATAATTTTTCACTTCCACGCATGCTATTCAAACAACGAATGGCGTGTCAAGCTATTTTTGGGTATACTAACTTTTAGAGGCAATCCTACTTCCGCCATCTCCCTCTTTGACTCAAAACGCTTCAACCTGAAACAGATACTACCGATTCAACACGGTGAAAAAATAAGCCGGGAGGGCGGACAGGCTGAAGTCTAACAGCCCCCGGAATGCCTCGAAAAACGGAAGGCATGCTCCATCCTATCTCCCCCCCCCCGTGGTAGAGCGTTTGGCCCGGTTAGCTCATGAAAACCAAACGGCAACCCACCGTTTGCGGGTAAATGTCCCGACCCGGCGAGGCGAAAGCAGTCACCTTACCTGACGCTTGGAAGAAGGCCAGGCAACCGGGAGCGCCCATGGCTTGAGCAGGATCGAACTCGCCTCGTGGGCTACACGAAACGCCACCGTCAGCCTGCCAGCCCAAGCCGCCTCTTGGCCCCAAACTTCCACCCTTTGGTCTGCTGCTGCTCATTCCAGAGCGTCGCATACAGGCCGTCCCCATCCAGAAGGTCGTCATGGGTCCCCTGCTCGATGATCCGTCCTTTGTCGAGGACAAGAATCTGATCGGCATGCACAATGGTGCTCAGGCGATGAGCGATCACAACAAGGGTCTTTGACTTGACAAGATCGCCAATGGCCTGTTGCAGGTGCATCTCATTTTCCGGGTCAAGGGACGCGGTGGCTTCGTCCAGTAAAACAATGGGTGCATCCTTTAAGATCGCCCGAGCGATGGATATTCTCTGCTTTTCCCCCCCGGAGAGAGTAGCGCCCCCTTCTCCCACCATGGAGTCGTATCCATCCTCAAGCCGCTCAATGAATTCATGGCACCGGGCCACCTTGGCAGCGGCCATAACCTCTTCCCGGGTAGCGTCCTTTTTGCCCACACGAATATTGTTGAAAATCGTATCCTGAAAGAGGTAGACATCCTGGAAAACCATGCTGATCATGTTGTGGAGGTCGTCGGTTTTCATCTCCCTGACATCCACGCCGCCGATGGAGACGCAGCCGGAGTCAACATCCCAGAAACGGGAGACAAGGCTCGTCATCGTAGTTTTTCCGCCCCCGGAAGGTCCCACCAGGGCCGTGATGCTCTGTTCTGGAAAGGTGGCATGAATGCCCGAAAGCACCTCGGTGCCATCGTAACCGAAGCTCACGTTGGAAAAAGCGATGTCATGGTTGTCCGGAACCTTCCCTGAGACCGGTTCGGGAAGGGGGGGAGTGGCCAAAACGTCGGTAACCCGAGATGCGGCAAGACTCATGTAGCGCATCTCCGAGACAAACAGCCCGAAGTTACTCAAGGGCTCAAAAAATTTATACCCCATGACGAGAAATATCATCAAAATGGGGATGGTGATGCTCCCATGCACGTAAAGATGCATCCCCAAAAGCAAAAGACCGACAAATCCAAGTTCCAGGACGGTCAGAAAAACCATAACCGGGCCTGCTGCCGCGGCCTCCAACCTGATGCTGTCGGATTTGAATTTCGCAAGCACGTCGTCAAGGCGATGAAATCTTGAGCCGGTAAGGTTGAAGGCCTTTAAAACCTTGATACCCTGGAGGTACTCCAACAGGCGAGAGCTGACACGGTTGCGGGTAAGGATATGTTCCCGCCCAAACCAGGCGATGATTTTCTGTCCCGCTATCAAGGCCGGGACCGCCAGGATCACTGCCGCCACCATAAAGGATGCCATCCTGGCATCGGCAACAAAAAAAACCAGCGCCATGATCCCCGGAATGATGAGACAAGCCAGGGCATCGACAAAAAGGTGGCTGAAGACCTGCTCTACCTTCGCCATGTCCTGAAGGAGAAGGGCAGTGATGTCGCCGGGGTCCCTTTTTTTAAAAAAACCCATGGAGAGCTTTCTCAAGTGATCGCCAAGCCTCAGGCGTGCCTCGGCAGCAAGGGTATAGCTCGTCATATATGATTTGGTGTGGGCCTTCATGGCGAGACGTATATTGAAAACGAGAATCACCGCCATTATTCCGAACAACCAGGCGATACGAGCAAAGTTAATCTCGGCCCGAGGTTTCAACAGCTCCATGAGAACGACAAAAAGAAAACCGTATGGCGCACCGTTCAGCATCATGTGAAGGGTATTTATCCACGTGGCCGCATAAATAGGACGCATGTTCCCCGCAATGACCTTAAGGGACTTCAACATGACTCACCTCCATTAATAGAAAAGCTCCAGTATTTAGCCGCTGTGTGGGCATCCCACATGCCACGGTACAGCCCCCCTTGTTCCACCAGGGTTTCGTGGGGGCCTCTCTCGGCCACACCGCCGTCATCGATGACCAAGATGGTATCCGCATCTGTGATGGTGGAAAGGCGGTGCGCAATGACAATCACGGTCCGACCTGTCATGACCTCGGAAAATGCAGCCTGGATCTTCGATTCATTTTCCGCATCAGCATAGGCTGTGGCCTCGTCCAGAATGACGATGGGGGCATTTTTCAAGAAAATACGGGCCAGTGAAAGCCTCTGTCTCTCCCCACCGCTGAGGTGAACCTCTCCGCCCTCCCCGATGCGGGTATACAGGCCTTTGGGAAGCGAATTAATAAAGTCCATGCACTGGGCCGCTTCCGCAGCCTTTAACACCTCATCTTCCGTCACGCCTTCCATGCCCATGCGGATATTTTCATAGACCGTATCGCTGAACATGAACGCATCCTGGAACACGAACCCAAAAAGATTCATCAGGCGCTCATGGGGAATCTCACGTATATCGACACCTCCCACTAGAATCTCTCCACCCTGCACGTCCCACATGCGCAAGAGGAGCTGGGCGATGGTACTTTTCCCGGCCCCGCTGGCACCCACCAACGCTGTGACCGACCCCTCTTCAACAAAAAATGACGTATTCCGAAGCACCAGTCGCTCGTCGTATCCGAAGGAGACATTCCGAAACTCAATGGAATGCCGTTCCGGTAACACAGGTGTTGCAGCGTCTTTAATTCCGGGTTGTTTAAGAATCGCATCCAGCCGCGAGACCCCCTCCACGATGCGGCTCATGGTGCCACCCATGAGGGCCACTTTTAAGAGAGGCAACATGTACCCCGACCCCAGCATCAAAAAAAGGAGCAGTGCGGAAAGAGAAAGGCTCCCCTTCATATAAAACCAGATGCCGGCCGGCAGGATAAAAAAGAGAGACGAGGTGGTGATAACAGTAAACGCCGCCCAGGGTGGCGCAGCCTTTTCCGTCCACAGGTTCACGAAGTCCCGGTACGCATACACAGACGCCTTTAGCCTTGAAAAGGAGTTCACACTCTGGTTGAACACCTTCACAACCGGCATGCCCCGAACATACTCGACCATGTTCCCGTTCATGGCTTCCAGGGAATCGTGGTAGTTTTTCATCAGCTCATCCCGGTCTCCGCTCCCAAAGGCGAAGTACTGAAGGCACAGGGCCAGGGGCAAGGGGATAAGGGCCACCAGGGCCATTCGCCAATCCACGGCAAAAAGACAGGCCACAGTGACAACAGGAAGTACAACCCCGCTGGCCAGGTCGGGCACATGATGGGCGATGAACTGCTCAATCTCCTCCACGTCTTCCATGAGTATTTTTTTAATCTCACCACTGCGTGTCTCGCTGAAATAGCCCATGTGAAGCGTTCCCAAATGGCGCGCAAGGGCTGCACGCAATCCGTAGAGGATATTGAACGCCGCCACGTGGGAAAACATGGTGGAAGCGAGCAAAAGGAAAAAACGCCCCAACACCCCGGCCACCGCCCACAATGCCAGACGGGTGACATACGGATAGTCCTGAGGACCGAAGGTGGGGTCCAGCAGCTTGATGATGCTTAAATAAATGGTGATGTATGGAACCATCGCACACAGCGAGCTGAGACCCGCCAGCAGGACGGATACGATCAGGTGCCACTTTTTCTGGCCGGCAATGGCCAAGAGCCTGCCGAATCCCGCCCGGTTTTTAGCGTTCATAACCATTTCTCCCAAATAATGACGAGTGAATCTGAGGGCCCCAGCCGAGCTGCACACACAACCCCAGACAAAATTTAGCGGGGCAATACAAAATAGTAGATGGCCAAATTATTTAGGCTCAGCGTAATTACTTGTCAACTCAAAGGGAGGATCTCCCCGTTTCGGGGTACAAATACATCGCCACGGAGCATCCAAACCGCCAATGCTCTGCTATCAACATGCAAAAAAGGCCCCCTGAAAGATCACAGGGGGCCTTGCTGTCATGACGGCCCAAACAGAGCTTAACCCGGATTGTTGAAAAAACCGCCCAGGCCGAGCCAATGTCTTGATGCCTTGAATAGGGGTGCACTCGGCTCATGAAATATCCCGGCTAAGACGGATTTAAGTCCCTTGCCACAGGAACAACGGTAACCCTTCCTTTTTCTTTACCGACCAACGCACTCACCCCATACACTGCAGACAGATTTTTCCGTGTCAAAACGCGTTCAGGTTCGCCCTGGACGTAAACCCGCCCCCCCTTCATCATCGCAATGGAGTCGGCATACCTGGCGGCAAGGTTCAAATCATGCATCACCATGAAGACCGAAAGCCCCTTTTCCCGTGCATAAAAAGACACCGTATCCATCAGATCCAGCTGGTGGGCGATATCAAGGGCCGACGTGGGTTCGTCCAGGAGCATGCACTCAGGTTGCTGGGCAAGGGCTCTGGCCACCATGACCCGCTGTTGCTGTCCTCCGGACAATCGTTGAAAAGGCCTCATGGCAATCTCTTCAAGCCCCATCTGAATCAGGGTATCAATGACAATATCCATATCTTTTGCGCTGCTTTTCCATGAAACATGGGGCCTTCGCCCCATGAGAACCAGATCAAACACCGACATGGGAAATGCCAGGTGGAACCGCTGGGGCACATACCCGATACGCCGCGCAATGTCGCTTCGCGTCATGTTCCGTGGGTCACGACCGCCCAAAAGGACCGTCCCTCCCGAAGGGGTCACAAGGGCCTCGATGCATTTTACAAGGGTGCTCTTTCCGCTTCCGTTGGGCCCCACCACACAGGTGACCTGCGACGGTTGCGCCACCATATCCACCCCATTGAGCACCTTCCGTCGTCCATAGGAAAACGAGAGGTTTTCTATCTCTATTTTCATGTTGCCCCTCCCCGCTCCCTGCGAATCAGAAAGATCAAAAGCGGCACCCCGAGAAAAGCCGTCACCGCCCCCACAGGCAGGATCACCGGTGACAGGGCAGCCCGAGCCAGGGTGTCGGATGCCATGAGAAGAATAGCCCCCACCAGGGCAGACGCCGGAACAAGAAATCGGACATCGCTTCCGATGACAAGACGCACCATATGGGGGGCCACGAGCCCGACAAACCCGATGGTCCCGGTAAAACTAACCACCCCGGCCACAAGCAGGGAACAGACCACCATGGAGAAAGCCCGGGTAAACGCCACCGGAACCCCCAGGCTCATGGCAGCATCGTCCCCGGCATTCATGATATTGAGATCCCTGCTTCGCCAGAAGAGCAGCACCAGCCCGGTGCACACCAGGGGGAATAGCACGGTCAACTTCCCCCAATCCGACCGACCCAGGTTTCCCACGCTCCAGAACACAGCGGCCTTGACCGCGTCGGAATCTCCGAAGTACTGAACGATGGTGGTCAGTGCCTGGAAAAAGAAGAGAAGGGCCAAGCCGGTGAGCACCATGGATTCCGGGGTGGCCGAACCGCCGCCGGACAACACCATGATGAGACCGGAAGCCATGAGGGCAAAAAGAAAAGCGTTGCCGATAACCATGTAAGGCCCCCCGAGGACCCCGACCCCAAAGATAAGGGCCAGGGAAGCGCCGAACCCTGCAGCCGATGCAATGCCCAGCATGTACGGATCGGCCAGGGGGTTCCTCAGCACCACCTGCATGACGGCACCGGAGCCCCCCAGTGCCATCCCCGCCAACAGCCCCAAAAAAATACGGGGAAGCCTCAGTTGCCAGACGATGAGGTCAACCTGGGAAGAGACGCCCCCGGCCCCTGCCGACAACACCCCGGACAGGCTCCGGAACACATCGCCGGGGGAGAGGGACACACATCCCGAGGCCACAGAAAAAAGGACCATCAGGCACAACACGGGAACAGCGGCCACGATAAACATTTTTTTCCGCCCCCTGTGCACCAGGTACGCATTGTTGATACAGGCACGCTCCATTCGGGCGGCCATGGTTTTATCCACGTGAGGCCTCCTCCATCGGAGGTTCCACACACCATCGGCATGAAACCCCATGAAAAAATTCAGGTTTAACGGTTCAAATCAAAAAACGCTTCCGGCGGCCCTGTCGAAAGCCGATCAGAACCTGCAGGCCACTTTGACGCCCACTTCCCGCGGGGGGCTGTACACATTGTAGAACCCGCCAAAATACCCGATGGCGTTGTACTCCTCGTCAAACAGGTTGTCGGCGTAGACATAGATATCCAGGTGATCCGTTTCGTACCCTACCTTGGCGTTAACCACGCCGTAGGCATCGCGTTTGTAGACGTTCTTCTTGTCCAGGTACATCTCCCCTGTGCCCACATAAGACAGGTTGGTGAAGATACCGACGGGGTGACGGTACAAGCCGTTGAGGCTGCAAGTGTAATCGGGGGCGTAGGGGTTCTTGTTGCCGTCGTAATCGCCTTCCGCATCGCTGTAGTCTTTGAAGGCGGTGCGGTTGTAGCCAAAGGTGCCGGACAGGGTCAGGCCGGTGGTCACCCGCCCGGTGACCTCCACCTCGGCACCTGTGGAGTAGGCCTCGGCCGCGTTCTCTGTATAGTTTTCCCCAGGACCGCCAGAATCAACACGCACCTGCATGTCGCTGATATCCATGTAATACACCGATGCGTTCACCCTGAGCCGGTTTCCCAGCCATTGATTCTTGGTGCCGATCTCATAGGAAATAAGGGACTCTTCATCGTAGGTTTCAGGGTCCGTAGCGCCTGCATGGTCGTTGAACCCGCCTTTTCGATACCCCTTGGACGCCCCGGCATACACCATCATCTCAGGGGTTGCCGCGTACTTGAAGCTGAGCTTCGGGGAGATCTCGGACCAGGATTCATCGATTTCACGGGACCGTATTGAGTCGTCGAACTCTCCTTCGGCCCAGTCGTAACGCACGCCGGTGACCACGGAAAGCTTGTCCGTGAGTGATTTTTCGCCGTGAACAAACAGCCCCAGGCCTTTGCCCGAGGTGTTGTGATTTTCCTCCACCTTACCGTCCACCAAATTGATATCGGTAAAATCGTTGTCATCCATGTCGGCGTACACGCCGGTCACCACGCTGGCCCCCTCGCCTTTCCAGGAAAACTTCAGCTCTTCGGAGACATTCCGCAGGGTATTGTCCATCTCCTTATGCATGACGGCATAGGGGGTAAAGTCCCAGTCATTCTGGTAGTGGCTGCGATACCGCCTCCGGGTTGTGACGGACTCAATCTTGCAATGTTCACTCATATCCCAGGCCACCTTCAGAGCCTGCATGTTGGACTCGCTCTTGTTCCATCCCTGGAGGTCGGAATCAACCTCACGTTCCTTAGGGGTCAGCCCTAACATGTTGATACTTTCCGGTCCCAGTGCCAGTCCCTGTGCTCCGTCGTCATGCTTGAGCCCGCTGGCAATCAGCGAAATATCCAGAGTAGAACTCGGCGTCCACCGAAGAATGGCCTTGCCGTAATCATAGTCCCGGTTGTTGCCCATCTTCCCGGTGTTGGTGTTTTTGATGTAGCCGTCCTTTTCGTAGTGAAGGGCGGACAGGCTGAAAGCGAGCACGTCTTTTTTTATCGGGCTGCTCAGGCTCGCCGTGAGCCTCAGTTTGTCGTCCTCCCCCGCCTCGAGGCTTGCCTTTCCTCTAACCTCATTGTCCGGCTGACGGGTAATGACGTTGATGGCACCGGCTTCGGTGCCTCCCCCGTAGAGTGTCCCCTGGGGCCCGCGGAGCACTTCAACCCGTTCGATATCCAAAAGCTGGTCATTGAACCCCGTGGCCGTAAGAATGGGAACCCCGTCCACAAAGAGCCCCACGGGAGACGTTCCACTGGACTCCTGATGTATCCCTCGGATAGAAGGGGTCGAAAGACCCACGATTCCGGTGTCGAAGTTTATAAAGTTGGGTGTAAAATCCGCCACATCCGATATGGAGTGAATACGCCTGTCTTCAATCTCCATACCGGTTAAAGCCGTGACGCTCACCGGGACCTTCTGGAGATCCTCTTCCTGTTTTTCCGCCGTGACGGTCAGGTTTTCCAGAGAGAGCGGTTCTTCCGCTCCGGCCGTGCCGATAAACAAAAGTAAAAAAAACAAAAAAACAGATAAACGAATACGCATAACAATTCCTCTTTTCTGTCAGGAGCCGCCCGACACGGGAATTTCGTTATTCCATGGATGGTCGGCGACGGTTCATAAAAAGCGGCTGCTGTGTTGTTAACGCGCTTAAGGCCCATGGAGACGATGACACAACACACCCTTGCACGCTTGGGAGTTTACCGACCATACACCAGGTGAGAGTCATTGCTTTTTGCATATTCACTAATAAATTTAGCCCTCCCGAGATTTGCGTCTAACCTCGTTTTTCTCCTTCCTACCATGAAATAAAAACCATTGATTTTTGATTTAGCCCAACCTAACATATCAAGGAAGCACTAAGATCAGCAAAAATCATTCTCTTATTCCCGGACTGACCACCTTTATGTAAAGGAAACGCCAATCGAGCGTAATCGGGTGACAAGTCAAAACCAAATGCAGCTGACCTTTCAATATTTATCCCCGACAGGGCTGCCGGTAAAAAAGACCAGGAGACGTGGCAGGATGCACACTATTTCCATCAACGATTTTGACGATTTCCTCACAGAAAAATTGATACAGAACTGTGATTCCTACCACGAGAACCAGAAAGCCTGGGAGTCCAAAACAGGCCGTGGTACAGTCAACGAAATGCCTATTCGACCGGGCCTCAACCTTCTCATCGAAAACTTCGAGTTCCGTAAACCCGTGGCCGCCTCCATGGAAGTTCAGCCGTCGCCCATTGAAATCTTCTTCTGCATCTCGGGCTCCCTCCAAAGCCATGTGGACAGGCTTGACAAACAACTGACCATTGATGCGGGAAACGCCAGTTTTTTCCTGGCGCCAAAGCTTGAGTGCGCCACCGTTATTTCATCCGATGACCCCTTGAAGCTCATTACCATCCGCTTTTCACCGGAAGTGCTGTGCACCGAAATCAAGGGCCTTTCAAAGGTCCTCCCTCCCCAGATCACCGCCCCCCGAAGCCTGACGGATGAAACAAGCATCATCAGCAACATCCCCATGACTTCGGACATGAAAATGGCCATCATCCAAATCCTCGGCTGCCCGTATACAGAAGCCTTCCGCAGGGTCTACTTAGAGAGCAAAGCCATTGAGCTCATTGTCCTGTACTTTGCAGCCCTGCAACACACCCAAAAGGATTTCCACTTCACCGCCCCGGCTTTCACCACAAGCGACATCGCAAAAATCCATGAAGCCAAAGCCATCTTGGGACAAGATTTTGAAAACCCACCCCAACTCAATGAACTTGCAAGGCAGGTGGGCATGAACAAGGACAAACTCAACCAGGGATTCCACAAAGTCTTTGGAACCAGCGTATTCGGATGTTTCAGACAACAAAAAATGGAAGAGGCCAAAAAACTGTTGGAGAGCAGGGAGATGAACGTCACGGAGGTGGCCTACACCGTGGGCTACTCCCAGCCAGGGACCTTTTCCCGTGCGTTCAAGCAGTTCTACGGCATCAGCCCCAAGGCCTACCACCGACGGGTCTCAGCTGAACTTTGAATTCCCGGCGGCAACCTGCTTTCCAGCGGGTTGCCCCCCTTGTCCGGTCGTTCCCTTCCCCACACAACGCGTTCCCAACACTGCCAACGCAGGGCTGCACCTTTTTTCCGTCGCCATGCAACGTGCCCTCCCCCCGAAAAATGATACGCATAGACCCCAAAGCCGGGGGTGACATCTCTCAGTCAGGGCAGATGCCGCCCAAAGGATAATTCCCTCCACCCCACATTGAGGTCATGATGAAACATTTTCTTCTGTCGCTGTCCCTGCTCATCGCGGCATCCCTTCCCGGGGACTGCCTGGCCCTCCCCACCACCTCGGCCGTCCCAAAGGAAGCCCGCACCATCACCGACAACCGGGGCAGGCACGTGGAGGTTCCCTCAACGATAAAACGCATCGCCTTAAACCACGTGAGTATCTCCGAGGCCCTGAAAATCCTGGGATGCTGGGACCGGGTGGTGGCCCGGGATCACCACACCACAGATGCCCTGGTATTCAACAACCTGCAGGACGTCCCGGTGATCACCCTGCAATCGGGAGGGCCTTACAGCCTCAACCATGAACTGGTCCTTGACACCGCGCCGGACCTCTTCCTGTGCGCGGATATCTCCATGGGGGGCTTTGAAGAGATGGAGGCAAAACTCTCCCCCGGTATCCCGGTGTTTGTGGTGGAACTCAACCGCATCTCCACCCTTGAAGAGAACATGGAACTCCTGGGAAAAGTGCTTGGAAAAGAAAAAGAGGCCCGGGCGTTCACCCGGTGGCACCGGAGCCTCGTCCAACGGATTACCGACAGGACAGGGGCGCTGGACGATACCCGGAAGCAGCGATACCTTTTCAAGACCGGGTGGGGGCAATACGACGACATCATGACCTTCACCAACGACTTTGAAGGCATCAAGGAGAGAAACCGCATTATCGGAGGAATCAATGTGGCCGCAGACATCCGGGCCACAGGCGGATGGGTCCAGTCCGTGAACCCGGAGTGGCTCGCGGCCCAGGAGATCGATGTGATTATCTGCGGCGAACCCGTAAGAAACGGCTACGGAGCCCATATTTCAGACCCAGGCATCGTCGCGACCCAGCGTCAAAACTTCATGAACCTTCCCTATGTGGCCGTCACCCGTGCGGCACAAACCGGCCGGGTCCACATGATCTCCGGGGAATTTTTCGGCACGGCCCGCATCACCGTGGCCAACGCCTATCTGGCCAAATGGCTCCACCCGAAGCTCTTTGAAGATCTAAACCCCCAGGCCGTCTTCCAGGAATACCTGCATCGGTTTTTAAAAACCGACATCAACCTGGATGAGACCGGTGTGTTTACCTACCCATAAAATGTCCGAATTAACGATCAGGAGAAGCGACACCGTGCCCCCGGCGAAACCGGTTACTCCCGCGCCCGATGGGCACGGCACTACCTTTGCCCATCCTACAGGAGCCGATGCTTTGAAATTCGCGGAGAAACCACATCCATGGCGATGGTATTCACCATAGGGTTTTAAGGTTCTCCACCTTGCCGCCGAAAACTTTTTTTCCTGTTTTTATTCATCGAAAACACTCTCAACAGCACCAAAGCACACTTTTTAAGAGACCATGCAAAGCACGAAAAAGGGTATCCCGCTATCTTGGCACCATGAACAACCCACACCAACAAGAGGTATGTATGGACAACCCAAAAAGCCTTCTCGCGTCCGGCGAAAGGCGCACCCTGATTCTGGCGGGCCTCATGCTTTCGCTCAGCGTCGCAGCGGGCATCGTCCCCTTTGTCTTTGTCATGGAATTGGTCCGCGAGCTGGCGGGTCCCGCCCCGGAGCGGCAGGCTGTAGTGCTTCTCCTCGTGGGTATTGTCGCCGTCCTTACGGTGAAGGCGGTGTGTTACGGTGCAGCCCATGTGCTGGCCCACACCACCGCCTTCAGGGTCCTTTCCACCATCCGGCTCAGATTGGTCAGGCACCTGGAGCGCATGAACATCGGCTTTTTCCACAAGCACAAAATGGGGGAACTCACGAAAACCCTCAACTTTGATGTGGAACAGGTGGAGCTCTACCTTGCTCACGGGCTCCCTGAAATTGCCTCAGCCATCCTCATTTCCTTTTGCGCCACAGCCATCGTCACCTTCATCGACTATCGACTCGGGCTCTGTCTCGTGGGCATCGTTCCCTTGGTCATCATCACCAACCGGATTCTGCAGCGCCACTGGAAGGAGATGTTCGCCGCCTATTTCCTCAGCCTGAAGACCATGTCCGAAGAGCTCATGGAGTACATCGCCACCATTCCGGCCATCAAGGCCTTCAGCAAAACCGAGAACCGCACGGAAAAGGTGGTGCGGACCATGAACGCCTACAACGACTATGTCCGAAAAATGAGCCTGTCCATGGTGGTCCCGGCGGGCATCTCCGGGGTGATCCTCGAAGCAGGCATCGCCGTCCTTGCCGTCACCGGTTGCCTGCTGCTTCGCAAAGGCGAGATCACCTTATATGAACTGGTCCTGGCCGTTTTTCTCGCCTCGGCATTCTGCGCGTCCCTGGCCCGCCTCTCCCTGTCCAAGCACTTCGGCATCGTCTTCAGAAATTCATCAATGAACATCGCGAAAATCCTTAACGGGCGACCGAGGGAATGCCTCTTCCCTGCCGACGGGGAACCCGGGGATATCCGGCTGGAGCAGGTCTCTTTTTCCTACGAAGGCAACCGAAACGCCCTGTCGGACGTCAGCCTGACCATTCCGGGAGGCTCTCTGGTGGCCCTCACCGGGGTGTCCGGTGCAGGAAAAAGCTCCGTGGCCCACCTCATCATGGGATTCTTCAGGGCCACCAAAGGGCGCGTCCTCATCAACGGCAATGACATAGGCACCTTCACCGAGAAACAAATCTCAGCCATGATCTCCATCGTGCAGCAGGACGTCTACCTCTTCAACACCACCATCCGGGAAAACATCCGAATTGGAAAAGGCAAAGCCACCGATGCTGAGGTGGAAGCTGCCGCAAAAAGGGCCCGCATCCACGATTTCATCTGCTCCCTGCCCGACGGCTACGACACCCTCACCGGGGAAAAAGGGACCCGGATCTCCGGAGGGGAGAGGCAGCGCATCGCCATTGCCAGGGCCCTGCTCAAGGACGCCCCCATCATCATTCTCGACGAGGCCACCTCATCGGTGGACGCCATGAGCGAAACCCTGATCCAGAAAGCCGTCAATGAGCTGAGAAGCGACAAGACCGTGATCATGATCACCCATCACCTCAGTACCATTGTCAACGCGGACCGGATTTTCCTCCTCGACAACGGCACACTCGCGGACCAGGGCACCCACGCCGAGCTTTACCGGGACAACGCCCTCTACCGACACCTGTGGAACGAAAAGTCCAGCGCGGACACATGGACCATCAAGGAGGCCCATTGACATGACCAGACCACCGTTTTTATCGGATATTGCCAGACACCACCTGAAGCTCATGGCCCTTGCCACCTTCCTCTGGGTGCTCTGGTCCCTTAGCGGCATCGCCATCCTGGCGGTGATCATGCACATGATCTACGGGGTCATGACGGACGCCTCCACCGGCTCCATTGCCCTCCATGCCGCAGGACTCGCCGTGCTCATCATAGCCAAGGGGTTCCTTTTCTCCGGGGCGGACATTGCCAAGCACTTCGCAGGATACGGCATCGTGGCAAGGCTCCGGGAGGAGATCACCCGAAAAATGAAACGGCTCTCCCTGGGCTACTACACCCGGGAGCGCCTGGGCAACGTCACCACCATCATCCATCAGGACATCGAAAGCGTGGAAATGGTCGTGGCCCACATCGGCAGCCGACTCATCAGCGACCTCATCGTGGCCCTCGTCACCGGAGGCATCCTCTTTGCCGTCAATCCGGCCCTGGGCCTGTACATGGTCTCCCTTCTTCCCGTGGGCCTCATCGTGCTGGTGGTCGGGACACGGGCCGGGGGTAAGGGCATGGAACGAACCCGTGACGACATGGCCGACATGGTCAGCCGATTTGTGGAGTATGGCCGGGGCATCCCCGTCATCAAGGCCTTCAGCGACAATGACGCCATCCGCACCGGCCTCGAAAAAAGCATTGAGCGCTTCGGCATGAGCAGCAAAGCCTCTGCCAGAACCGCCGCAGGGGTCATCTGCATATATCAGTTTTTCGTGGAGATGAGCCTGGCGGTCCTCGTCGCAGGAGGGGCCTTCATGGTGCTGGGAGCTCGGCTCTCTATTCTGGAATACGCCCTCTTCCTCATCCTGAGCCGGGAATTCTACAAGCCCTTTGCCAACGCGGAGATGTACTGGCTGTACTACATCAAGGGCAGGGACAGCTACCACCGCATCCTGGGCATCACACAGGAGCCTGCCGTGGCCTCCTCCGGCAAACACGAAAAACCCAATAGGTTCGATGTCGCCTTTGAGGATGTGCGATTTGCCTACGACCGCGACGGGTTTGCCCTTTCAAACTGCTCCTTTACGGCCGATGTCAACTGCCTCACGGCCCTTGTGGGCCCTTCGGGCTCCGGTAAAACAACCCTCACCAACCTGCTGCTGCGCTTCTGGGAGATCGACGGCGGCCGCATCACCATCGGCGGAACCGACATCCGGGACATGGACTACGACACCCTGCTCTCCTGCATCAGCATCGTCATGCAGGACGTCATCCTCTTTGGCGACACCATCTATGAAAACATCAAAATCGGCAACCGCACAGCCACCCCGGAGGAGGTACACAACGCAGCCCGCAAAGCCATGATCCATGACTTTATCATGGGCTTGCCCCAAGGCTACGACACCCTCGTGGGCGAAAACGGGGTGGGCCTCTCCGGCGGGCAAAAGCAAAGAATCTCCATCGCCAGGGCCATCCTCCGGGACGCACCCATTGTAATTCTGGATGAAGCATCCAGCAGCCTGGACCCCGTGAACGAGCGGCAAATCCAGAAGGCCATCAGCAACATGGCCGAGAACAAAACGGTGCTGGCCATCGCCCACCACCTGAAGACCATCGCCAACGCCGACAAAATCGTGGTCTTCAACAAGGGGACCCTGGTGGAGGAGGGAACCCACGCCGAGTTTCTCCGGGAAAAAACCCTTTATCACAGCTTGTGGGAATCCCAGCAACAGGGGCAGGCGTGGGCTGTGAACAATTAGCAAAAGACACCTCCGGCGGCCCTGCCGGGGGCCAACCTTTTAAAAAGGTTGCCAAACAGGTTTTAAAACCGATTTCGGCTAACGTTATCGTTACGCCTGTCGCTTTGACCTGACGGACGTTTCTTTCAAAAAGCGATCCGCCGGAGGCAGTGCGGTCAAATCGGCAATGGGCAAGTAGCGATAACGTACCCTGTGACTTCGAAGCTTGTGAGCCAGACCGCATAAACCATTAGCGTTTATGTCGGGCGTAGCCCGAGCCGGAGGCTTGCTTTTGCTCTCGACTTTAACCATAGAAGGCAAGCTAAATCGTTACTCCAGGCGAAAAACAGTGTTGAACCATAAGGAGACCATCCATGCTCAAAGCAGCCATCCTGTCCATCTCGTTACTGACCATCATGGCAAGCGCGGCCATATCCCCTGCCCTGGGGATCATTGCAGCGGCATTTCCCCATGCCGATGCCATGCTTATCCGGCTCATCGTAACCCTGCCCTCAATGACCATCATCCCGGCATCCCTTCTATCCGCAAGGCTCACACGGGTCATGAAAAAACGGACCATCCTGTTCCTGGGCCTTGCCCTTTACATGGCCGGCGGCGTCGGCGGTGGCCTGGTATCGAGCATGGACCTGATCCTGTGGATGCGAGGCCTCCTGGGAATCGGTGTGGGGCTCCTCATGCCGGTATCCACCGCCCTGGTCTCCGATTTCTTCAAAGGCGAAGAGGCCGCCAAGATGACCGGATGGGTCACGGCCTCCAACAACCTTGGGGGCATCATCGCCGTGATCCTCTCCGGATGGCTCGCCTCCTTCTGCTGGCGATACTCCTTTTTCGTCTACTTCCTGGCCCTGGTGGCCGCCTTCTTTGTGGCATGTTTCCTCCCGGAGCCCGAACGGCAGGCGCATATCCAGAAGAAGGGGGACAAACTGCCCTCCGTCACCTACCTTGCCGCAGGCGCAGCCTTTGCCATGATGACCCTTTTTTACGTCCTTCCCACCAACATCGCCCTGTTTATAAAGGAGAGCGGCTTGGGGAATGCGAAGACCGCCGGCCTGGCACTGGCCCTGGTGACAGGCTTTGCCTTTGTCTCCGGGTCCCTCTTCGCCAAAACCAAAGGGGTCTTGAACCACCTCATGGCCCCCGCTCAGATGGGCCTCATGGGGGCGGGGTTCTTCCTGCTCTCCGGCTCGCCCACCCTCCCCCTTCTCTTTTTCGCGGTCTCCCTCATCGGCGCAAGCTTCGGGAACCTCTATCCCATGATCCTCCTCATGGTGGTCCACGGCGTTCCAAAGGCGCAGAACACCAAAGCCATGGCCATGGTCAGCATCTTTCTCTTTTCCGGCCAGTTCTTCTCCCCTCTGTTCTTCGGAGCCCTTGAGGGCCTGACACCCTCCCCGGGTATTCCCGCCATCTTCGGATGTGCCGCAGGCTTTGCAGGGGCCGCTGCCCTGGTGTTTCTCCTGAAGGCCCTTCGGGACATGCGCAGCCACGTGACCGCCGGCGGCCCTCAGCACCCGTAACCCGAGCATGAAACATCCGCCCGCACCGTGGCTGCCGGGAACAAAAATACCCCCGCAAGGTGTTTGGATACCCCAAGGCGACATATCAGGGCACCGTGTGTTGACGGGCATTTTTTCTACCTGCTAAGACTCTTTCTTCATCAAACTTCGTCAACCCTAATTTTCTTTAGATTGCAAAAGCTAAGGTGACAACATGAACAGACGCTGCGTCAGACAACTTTCGATCCCCCTTTGCACTCTCCTTATGGGCATGTTTTTTTCAGTGTCCTGGGTACATGCCCAGGATATTTCGGGCAGGGACATCATGGTCCTGGTGGATGAGTGCCCCGACGGGGACGACCGCATCTCCGAGCTCTCCATGACCCTCATCAACCGAAGGGGGCGCAAGCGTATCCGCCAGGTTGTCTCCTGGCGCAAAGATTACGGCAAAGACACCCGAAAGCTCATGCGTTTCAAAAAGCCTGCCGATGTGGCGGGCACCGCCTTTCTCAGCTGGGACTACGACGACCCGGACAAAGACGACGACAGGTGGCTCTACATGCCTGCCTTGAGAAACACGCGCCGCATCAGCGGAGAGGCCACCAACGACTACTTCATGGGAACCGATTTTACCTATGACGACATGGGGGATCGCAACGTGGACGAGGACACCCACCGTCTCCTCAGGGAGGAGACCCTGGAAGGGGTTGACTGCTGGGTGGTGGAGTCCGTGCCCGTGGATCCCACCGACATGTACACAAAAAAGATCAACTGGATCGACAAGGAAAAAGACCTGCCCCTGAAGACAGAGTACTACGACAAGGACGGGCACTTAAAAACGTACACCGTGGATACCGTGGAAATGATCGGGGGTTTCTGGACCGTCACGGCCATGCGCATGGAAAACAACGTGGAGCACCACACAACCCTCATGACCTTTCGGGATGTGCGCTATGACACCGGATTGAAAGACAGCCAGTTCAAGGTCAACGCCCTGACCCGGGGGCTGCGTCGATGAGGGTAGTTCCCCTGGCTGCAGCCGCCTGTGCTCTCCTCCTGGCCGCCACATGGGCAGGGGCAGAGCAGCTGCCCTTTGCAGGGTACCTGGAGACCCGTCACGCCGTGCAGGTGAAATCCCCCCATGAATTCCTCGCCTCGGAGACGCGGCTGAGGCTGGAAACCGAGGGCAGCCGGGACGACGCCGCCTTTTTCGCATCCATCAACGCCTCGGAGAACCACATCGATGAGGAGTCTTCGGAGGTAACCCTCCACGAAGGGTACGTGGACTACGCAGGGGATGGGTGGGATGTCCGTGCCGGACGCCAGATCATCATCTGGGGCAACTCCGACGGCCTCCAGGTAACCGATGTTCTCTGCCCCTCGGACTTAACCGAATACGCCACCCGGGACCTGGATGAGATTCGCATGCCCATCGACGCCGTGAACCTCCGGTATACGGGTTCGGGTGATCTCACCATAGAAACCGTTCTGATTCCTTTTTTCGAGCCGGCGAAGCTCCCCGAAGCGGACAGCCCATGGCGCGTGGGCACAGGTCCCGACCCCACCCCCACCGAGCCGGACAACACGCTCGAAAATGGCGAAGTGGGGGTTCGGGCGAGCTGGTTCCTTCCCGGGGTAGACCTCACCTTTTCCTGGGCCCGCCTCTGGAACGACCTCCCCGCCCAGGTCGCCGCAGACACAGACCCCGAGCCTTTGGGCTATCGCCGCACCTCCTTTGCGGGCACCACCGTCTCGGTGCCCCTGGGCTCCCTGGTGCTCAGGGGGGAGGCGGCCTGGTTCTCCAGCGCCTCCTTTCCTGCGACCGAGCAAGGGGCACCGGACATAGAAAAGCCCCTGATCAAGGCCATCGCAGGCTGTGACTGGTACCCAGGAGAAAACTGGACCTTCACCGTCCAGGCCCAGGGGGAACACATTGTACGCCACAACGGAGACACCCTCCAAGACGAAGACCGGGGCCTTGTCACCCTGCGGGTCGCCAAAGAACTGTTTCGGGAAAAACTCGAACTCTCGAACATGGTCTATGCCACCCTCAACGACGGAGACCTCTTTAACCGCTTTGAAGTGGACGTCGAGATCACCGACGGATTTCACGCCATGGCCGGTGCGGATATCTTTGCCGGCACCCGGAGCGGCATCTACGGTCGGTACAAAGACAACACCCAGGTCTGGGTCAGAGCCAAGTACAGTTTTTAACTCACCTCAGGAGATTATCCCATGCTCAACCTCATCAACATCAACCACGCGTTCCACCGCATGGCGGAGGCCATCGTCCGCCTGAGGTGGATCAATATCCTTCTTTTTTTTCTGATCACGGGTGTTTGCTTCAGCGGCATGAAGCACATTCAGTTCGACACCTCCTGGGACAACTGGTTCCTGGAAAACGATCCCATGAAAATCGCCGACGACGAATTCAAGGCCATCTTCGGCAACAACGAATACGTGGCCGTCCTCGTGGAAGTGGATGATGTGTTCACACCGGAAACGCTCACCTTGATCCGGGAGCTCGGGGCAGAGCTCAAGGCCAAGGTGCCCTTTTCCGACGATGTGCTCTCCATCACCGACTGCGAGTTTACCGAAGGCAACGACGAGGGCCTTTCCATCTCCGACCTGGTCCCCGACCCGGTTCCCCAAAGCCCTGAAGAGCTCGATCTCATCCGAGCCAAGGCTCTGGCCAGGGACCTCTTTGTCAACCGCATCGTCTCCGACGACTCGCGGCAGACCTGGATCCTCCTTCGCATGAAAACTTATCCCGACAAGTGGCGCAACGCCGACAACATCGGACCGGACATTGCTGCGGGGACCATAGCCAGCACGATTATCGCCCAGCCCAAATACGCACCGTTGAACCCCAGGGGGGCGGGCCTTCCCGTCCTTGCCTTTGATAAAACCTCTTTTTTTAAAAAAGAGACCGTCCGTAACATGGGGCTTTCCCTTATCGCCACGATCATCGTCCTGGCCCTGGCCATCCGCACCCTTACCGGCGTGGTGCTCCCCATGCTCATCGCGGCTTCAAGTATTGTCATCACCTTCGGCATCCAGGGCTTTCTGGGAGTGAAAATTGACCCGTCCATGATCCTTGTGCCCATCTACCTCGGCCTTGCCGTTGCCATCGGCTACGCCATCCACATCTTCGGTTTTTTCAACCGCCACATGGCAGAAACCGGAAAACGAAGGGAGGCTGTCTTTTTCGCCGTGTCCGAGTGTGGCTGGCCCCTCCTGTTTACAGCCCTTACCACCATCGGGGCCCTGCTCTCCTTCCACTTTGTCCCGGTCAGGCCCATCCGTTGGTCGGGCTCCACGGCATCGACACTCGTGGGCACCACCTTTTTCCTCACCCTGGTGCTCATCCCCTCAGTCCTGAGCATCGGCAAGGATCGCGCCCCAAAAAAAGGCAAAGCCCATGCCCACACCACGGCACTCCTGAACAGCCTCAGCCACAAGGTCCTTGCCCACCCCACGGCCATGGCCATCGCCTTTATGGGGATCTTTATCCTCTGCAGTGCAGGGCTTCACCGATTTGAGGTCTCCTTTGACATCATCAAAAGCTACGGCCTGAAAATTCCCTACGTGGCAAAAATCTTCCACGTCGCCAACTCCAAGGTAGGCTCCCTCTACTCCTACGACCTCACCGTCACCTTCCCCGAGGCAGGCGACGCCAAGGTGCCTGCCAACCTGAACGCCTTTGCCGAGCTGATCCGGGAGGCCGAAGGGTACGAACTCACCAAACGGGTCACCTCCCTGATTCCCATCATCAAGGACATGAACCGATCCCTCCACAGCGGTGCCGACGCCTTCCACACCATCCCGGAAAACCGGCAGATGGTGGCCCAGCTCCTCCTGCTCTATGAAAACGCAGGTGGGGCCGAAGCGGAAAAGTGGGTGGACTACGACTACCAGCGCCTGCGCATGCAGATCGAGATGGGGGATTACAACTCCGCAAAGGCCAAACGGGAGCTCGAATCCCTCAAGGCCCATGCCCAGACCCTCTTTCCCGAGGCCACCATCGGCCTGGCCGGTTCCATCGCCAAGTTCACCTTTATGCAGACCATTGTCTCCAAGGGCCAGCTCGTCTCCTTTGCCATTGCCTTGGGGGTGGTGACCCTTCTCATGATGCTGGTCTTCGGCAGCGTGAAAATCGGCCTCATTGCCATGATCCCCAACATCGCCCCTGCCATGGCCATCGGCGGGCTCATGGGTTGGTTGGATATCCCCCTGGACATGATGACCATCACCATCATGCCCATGCTGTTGGGGCTTGCCGTGGATGACACCATCCACTTCATCAACCACTGCCGCCTGGAGTTCCAAAGAACGGGAAACTACGCCACAAGTATCCGCCGCACCTTCAACACCATCGGGGTAGCCATCTGCATGACCTCGTTAATCATCACCGCCAATTTTTCGGTTTATACCACCTCGGTGGCCAAGGTCTACGTGCACTTGGGGCTCCTTACGGGCATCGGTATCCTCACGGCCCTGGCCGCAGATCTCTTCGTCACACCGGCCCTGTTGCTAAAAGTCAAACCATTCGGCAAGGAGAGATCAAGCGATTCGAAGTCGGAGAGCGACGCAGCCTAAAAAAGCCCGAAAAATCGACACCATTGGATTGACCTCCCTGTAAAGCCGGAGACATGTTTTTGCTCTGCTGATCAACCACCCAACGACCATGAAAGGAACCCCGATATGACGTTTCGATCCATTCTTCTTGCATGGGCTCTGGCGCTCTGCCTTGCGACCACCGCCTCGGCCCACACCCTGTTCATGTCCGTCTACGACAACGAAGACGGCACGGTCACCGTGGAAGGGGTCTTTTCCACCGGATCTGCTGCCTCGGCCGTTGAAATCCGGCTTGAAGACCCCAGCGGAAAGGTTCTCTTAAAAAAACAACTCGACGAATTGGGGGAGTACACCTTCACCCAGCCGTCGGGAACCTACGACATCGTTCTGGATGCCGGGCCCGGTCATATCGTCCGGGAATCCGGCCCGGAAAAGCCCAAGGACAAACACGCTAAATGAGGTACCCCATGAAAAAACAACTGGCGATCATCGCCACCGCAACAGCCACCCTTCTCATCAGCGCCAACGCCATGGCCCACTCCCTGTGGGTCAACCTGGACAGTTCGTTTACCCACCCGCCGGGCCATGCGGTGTCCTCCATCGGCTGGGGTCACACCATGCCCCTGGACGATTTTCTGGCATCAGACTGGGGAAATGTGGAGATTGGCCGGTATGTGCTCATCAGCCCCGATGCAAAGGCAACGGACCTTCCCCTTCCGGTCATCAAAAAAGAGAAGGCAACCCGCAGCAACGGGGACATGGACCTGGAGGGCGGGGACCTGGGCCTCCGCAAATTCACCCTCACCGACAAAACGGAAAAAGGGACCTGGCAGGTGGTCACCGATTCCAAGGTCACCTATTTCACCCAGTACGTGGACAAAAAGGGCAAGGTGAACATGGCCACCAAACCCATGGACACCATCCGTGGCGCCGCCTCCTTCAACTTCAGCGCCCGCTACAAGGCAGAAGCGAAATCTTACATGACGGTCGGCCAGTGGAGCCAGCCCGGAAAGGCCGGACACGAACTGGAGATCACACCCACCTGCGACCTTTCAAATGTCCGCGTCGGCGACCTTGTCACCTTTGAGGTCACCCTTAAGGGGAAAAAACTCAACTGCGACATGGACGGCATGAACATCCTGAATGCCAGCAGCAACGCCTTCGGAGGCCCCGACCACTTCTGCCTCGCCTCCAACATCATGGACGGCAAGGCCCAGTTCCGCATCCCAGCGGCCGGAGCCTGGCGCATCAGCACCATGGTGCGCAAGGAAGTCACCGCCGACAATGAGCTCAAGGACCTGCAAGGCAAATGCACCACGGTCTACTACAGCTCCACCCTGACCTTGAAGGCCAAGCCTTAAGGGGCGGTACAAAAATCAACCTTACAAAAGCGATGCCTCCGGCGGCAAGGTGAGCCACCTTGAAAGCTGGTTGCCGCTGCGCTTTACCCCTCGTTTCTCGGGTTAAAGCGCAGCGGCATTTAGTCGTAAGGTGTGTATTTATTTTTTATTTGGAGCATTCGTATGAACCTGAACGACATCCCGCCCGGGGAAACCGGCCGGGTAACCACCATCACGGCATCGGGCATGCTGGACAGGCGCCTTGCGGGCATCGGCATCTGCCGGGGTGCGGTGATCAAAGTAATCCGAAGCGCCCCCTTAAAGGACCCCATCGAAATTGAAGTAGAAGGCTGTTACCTGAGCATCAGAAGACGGGAAGCCACCTGCGTAGGAATGGAAAAGACATGAAGCAATGCACGCCCTTGGCGGCCCTGGCCGGTCAGCCCAACTGCGGGAAATCCACTGTGTTCAATGCCCTGACAGGGGCCAACCAGCACATCGCCAACTACCCCGGCGTCACCGTTGAAAAACGCTCCGGCACCCTGTCCGCCAACGGCACCCGGACCACGCTGGTGGACCTGCCAGGAACCTACGCCATCACCTCCTACTCCCTGGAAGAGCAGGTGGCCTGCGATTTTCTGGTGGACTGCCGCCCAGATCTGGTGATCAATGTCCTGGACACCACCAACCTCAAACGTAGCCTTCCCTTAACCCTCCAGCTCATGGAGCTCGGCGTGCCCATGCTGGTCAACGCCAACATGATGGATGCGGCCGAAGCACGGGGAATTCGCCTCGACACCGATGCCCTGGGACGTGCCCTGGGCCTTGAGGTAATCCCCACGGCCATTAAAAAAGGCACCGGCAAAGACGCCCTTGAGAGCGCCATCACCCGATGCATGGTCCATGAGCACACCACGGCTGATACGCACCTTGTCCACTACGGGGCCTTGGAACCGGCCATCGCCGACCTCTCCAAAAAGGTGATGGAGATGGCACCGGAGACCCGTGGACAAGGCCGCTGGGTGGCCCTGAAGCTCCTGTCCGGGGACCACCGGGCCGACACCACCCCGGGACGGATCCTCTTACAGTTTGCCTCTCTCTTCTCCCTTGCAGACGGGTACCGCATCGCCTTTCGCTCCGACACGGGCATGGCCCCGTCCCGATACATTGCCGAAAAAAGGAGGGAAAAGGCCTCGGAGATTGCCGAGGCGTGCCTGTCCACCCGAACAAAACCGAAGCGCCCCTTGTCCGACCGCGTGGACGCCGTGGTCTGTCACCGTATCTTCGGCCCGATCCTTCTGGTGGCTGTGGTCTGGCTCCTCTACCAGCTGGCCATTGTCCAGGGATACCGCCTCACCGGCCTCACCTGGCCCCTGCTCCTCAAGGGGAAAACCATCCTGACGACCCTGCTGCCCGATGCAGGCTTCATCCATGTGCCCATGGCCCGCGCCCTGGGCCTCTGGGTCGCCGACAGCATCCTGGCCCTTCTCAACTACATTCCCATCTTCCTGATCCTGTTTGCCCTCATCGCTGTTCTGGAAGACAGCGGGTACATGCCCAGGATGGCCTTTATCCTGGACAAGATCTTCCACCGATACGGACTCCACGGTCAATCCACCTTGCCCATGGTTTTGGGCGGGGTCTACGCAGGGGGCTGCGCCGTTCCGGCCATCATGTCCACCCGGGGCATCCCCGACGACAGGGCACGCATGGCAACCATCCTCATCATCCCCATGCTCAACTGCCTCGCTAAAATCCCCCTCTACATCCTCCTCATCAATGCGTACTTCCCGCAACATAAAGGTGCAGCCCTCTTTTTCATCTCCACGGTGACCCTGTTCATGGTGCTCCCGGTCTCCAGGCTCCTCACGGCAACGGCCCTGGCCCGTCGGCCTGTGGCGCCGTTTATCATGGAGATGCCCGCCTATCACCTCCCCAGGGTTCGCAGCGTCATCCAAAGCGCCGTCTCCAAGGTGTGGCTCTTCGTCAAAAAAATCGTCACCGTGGTGGCTGCCGTGGCCGTCATCGTCTTTGTGCTCATCGAATTTCCCGGCCTGAGCGACGAACGCACCGCCCACTTTGACCGCAAGGCCCATGAGATCAAGGCAGCCTTTCTTGAAAAGGTCGCAGAGAATCCCCTGGCCGTGGGGATGACCGACGAGAGGGTCGAGGCCCTGGTCCGCTATGCCGACAGCTACAAATCTGCCCGTTTCGGCGCCTCAACCCCGGCAGCCAGGGAAAAAGTCGATGCTCGGTTCACAAACCTCTCTCCTGAATTTTTCACCATGGTCAATCCCGGGAAAAACCCGGACGGCAGACGTATCCGGAGAGACCTGAAAAAACTGATTCGCAGCAGAAAGAAACTGAAACACACCATGCAGCAGGAGGTGATGGAATCCAGCTTCATCGGCATGGCAGGAAAGGCCCTGGAACCTGTCACCCGTCACGCCGGATTCTCCTGGCGAATCAATATCGCCCTGCTCAGCGCCCTCATGGCCAAGGAGAACAGCGTGGCGACCCTAGGCGCCCTCTACCAGCCGGAAAGCGGCGGCCAAAGCGTCTCCGAAGGCATGAAAAACCGGGAGAAAGGGTTTACCCCGTTGCACGCCCTGGCCCTGATGCTCTTCATGGCCCTCTACCCCCCATGCCTGCCCGCGGCCATGATGGTCAAGCTCCAGACAGGGTCCTTTGCATGGATGGGCTTTTCCATTGTTTTCCCGGCATTTCTTGCCCTTGCCATCGCCTCGGGACTCTTCACCCTGGGCTCGGTCCTTGGCCTCACGGGTATGGAAGCCATGGCCGGGTTTTACCTGATGGCCCTCCTTGTCACCGTTACCGTGGGGCTCTTTCCATCACGACCCAAAGGAGCCCCATCGATTTAGGTACCCCAAACTTTTTAGCACCACCTTAAAAAATGTATTGACACACAATTTGTCAGCCGTTAAAAACTTAGGGTGTTCAGGCCCTGAGTCGCCCGTCATTGTTGCGTTATTTTTCTTTTCACTATTCATCAACCTAAAGATAATTTCCCCATGGTTCATCATCCCACACCCACGAAACGCCAGAGGCGCCGTACGTCAAAACGGGTCGGAACGCTTCTCCTGTTGTCCCTGGCGGTCGGTTTCACAGGACCAGGCCTCACATGGTCCGACTCCCTTCCACTGGATGAAACCGTCCGCCAGGACATTTCCCTTGCCCACACCACCCAGAAACGGGAGGGGGCCTGGGAAAAAGAGCGCCGCACTCTGGAGGCGAAAATCTCCCAACTGGAGAGCACACAACGAAGCCTTCAGGAAGAGGTGAACGCCCTTCTCTGGGCAAACGGCCGAAAGGAAAAAGAGGCCGCCCGCCTAGACGGGGAGATCGCCAAGGCATCTCACCTTACCGAAGGGCTCTCCCCGCTCATCGCCGATGAGGCGCAGCGCGCGGCCCAGGTGGTTACCCAGAGCCTCCCCTTTTTGAAAAACGAACGGGAAACGCGCCTTGCCGCCCTCACCGACTGGGTCAAGGCACCGGCCACCAAGCAGGCTGAAAAGCTGGAGCGGCTTTTGGAGCTGTTCACCATCGAGACACAGTTCGGCCACACCAGTGAAGCCTGGCAGGAAGAGATTGAGGTGGAGGGCGAGCCCATCACCGTCCAGCTCCTCAAGGTCGGACGATTGTCCCTTTACTACCTCACCCTCGACGAAAAGGGGTGCGGGGTCTTCAGTCCGGAAAAAGGTGCCTATGAGCCCCTTCCCGCCAACTGTGCTCCCCACCTCAAGAAAGCCATCGCCCTTGCCCAGCGAGAGCGAAGTGCCGAGCTTGTCAGTCTGCCCATCGGGAGGATCGTGACCCCATGAAACGCATACTCATTGTTGCTGTCCTCTGCCTTGCGACGGCCACCGCAGCCTGGTCCGCAGACCTCCGGCAGGCCATGAAAAACGCGGAAACAGCCCTTTACGAACGACAGACCGCAGACCGGGAATCCCGCACCCGCATCGCCGGAGACCGGGAGAGCCTTACCCGTGAAATCAACCGCCTGGCCGCCGACATCAAACGGCTCAAGGCCCAGGTTGTGACAGAGACGAAACGCGGCGACGAACTCACGACCCGGGTCACCGCCCTCACCGAAAAACGGAACCGCCTGGACAAGGAGGTGGGACGCATCGTGGCCATTGTGCGCACGGCAGCGAAAAACCTCCGGGATCTCTGCATGGCCTCACCCTTTTCCGTCTTTGCCCCCGAGAGACTGGCCCACCTGGAGACCCTGGCCGACGGCACCCAGTTCCCCGGTATCACGGACCTGGAAGCCCTCTTTGGGTATTTCGCCGACGAGATCGCCCGGTGCAGCGAAGTGGCCATGCGCAACGCCACCGTCACCGGCCGGGACGGCATCTCCCGGGAGCTGCCCCTCTTGTCGGCAGGGCCTTTCATGACCCTGGCCGTCAAGGACGAGGGCGCAGAACCCCTTCTCTATGCCCCAGCCACCCTCTCCTTCACCGAGCTTCCCGCCCCGCCGGGACGCATCGTCGGGTGGCGTCTCAACCGGTACGTCAAGGGCAAAACAGACACCCTGCCCCTGGACCTGAGCTCCGGAGCGGCCCTGGACCACCTGCGACGCACCCCGAGCTTTACCGAGCGCGTCCGCAACGGCGGCCCCCTGGTGTGGCCCATCGTCCTCATCGGCCTGGCCGGGCTCTTCATCGGCATCGAGCGCACCCTGTTCTTGAAAAAGGTCCACGACAACACGGACAACACCATGGGCAAGGTCAACGAGCTGGCAGGCTACGGGCAGTGGGAAGAGTGTGATCTCATCGTCAAGGAGCAGAAGACCACGCCGGTGTACAACGTCCTGAGAAAAGGGCTCCAGGCCAGGGGCGAAAGGCGCCAGGTGCTGGAGACCATCCTCCAGGAGGCTATTTTAAAAGAGCTTCCCCGCCTGGAGCGGTTCCTCCCCTTCCTCGGCATGCTCGGGGCGGTGGCGCCCCTGCTGGGCCTTTTAGGCACGGTAACCGGCATGATCGATACCTTTGAAGTGATTCACATCGCCGGCACCGGCGACCCGCGCATGATGTCCGGGGGCATCTCCACGGCCCTCATCACCACCATGCTGGGCCTTGCCGTGGCCATTCCCATCATGCTTTTGCACACCGTGCTGAACCGCCGGGTGGAGCACATCATCGGCGACATGGAAGAAAAAGCCGTGGCCCTGACCAACATCGTCCACCGGGAAACCATCGGGTGCTGCGCCCAAGGCTGCGCCAAACAGGTGAGGGCCTGATCCATGGGAGATCTCCTCACGGCCATTTTCGGCTACATCGACAGCGGCGGCGCGGTGATGGTTCCCATCATGATCTGCTCCCTGGTTCTCTGGGCCCTCATCTTCGAACGGCTCCTCGTCTACCGGCAGGTTGAAAAACAGGACCTCGACCTGGGCGCGGCCCTTGCCCTGGTGCGAAAGGGAGATCCCGGGCCGAACCTTCCCGGGCTTCGCAGGGAACTGGTTCGGTTCATGGCCGAATACGGCACCGACTCCCCCAAGGTGAACCGGGGCCTTCTCCACCAATACCGGCTCCAGAAACGGCCCCACCTCACCCGGCGCATCGGCCTCATCGCCACACTGGCCGCTGTGGCGCCCCTTTTGGGGCTTCTGGGCACGGTGAGCGGCATGATCACCACCTTTGACGTCATCGCCCTCTTCGGCACGGGCAACGCCCGGGCCATGGCCGGAGGGATCTCCGAATCCCTCATCACCACCCAGAGCGGCCTGTCCGTGGCCATCCCCGGGATGTTCATGGGCGTGCTTCTCATGCGGCGGGCCCATCGCCTCTCCGCCAAACTCGACGAAACCATCAGCATCATTCAAAGGAGCATGACGTGATACGGGTCCGGGACTCCCTGAGACGCAACAGCAGCACACCGGAGGTGAACATCTCTCCCCTCATCGATCTGGTGTTTCTGCTTCTCATCTTTTTTATGGTCACCACCAGCTTTGTCAAAGAGACCGGCATCGACATCAACCGGCCCCAGGCAGAGACCAGCGTGGTGTCCAAGAAGAACGCCATCCTCGTGGGGATCGCCGAAGACGGCTCGGTCCACTACGACGGAAAACCCATTGACATCCGAAGCGTTCGCCTCCACATCGCGCGTGCCGTGGCCGACAAGCCCGACGCCGATGTGGTGGTGATCGCCGACAAAGCCTGCCCCACCGGGACCCTCATCCGGGTCATGGACCAGTGCCGTCTGGCCGGGGCTTCACGGGTCAGCGTCGCCACCCAGAACAAGGGGGATGCATGATCGCCACCGGCCCCCGAAACCCCATGGTCCTTGCGGGCCTCCTGGCCCTGGGGGTGAACATCTTTCTCTTTGCCCTGCTGCCGGGCATGCGCACCGCCCCGGCAAGGAGCGATGAGACCTTTCGCCTGCGGCCCGTGACCATGGTGAAATTAAAGGAGCTGACCCCGCCGCCCCCGGCAAAGGCCCCGGAAAAGCCGGTGAAACAGGAAAAACCCATGAAACCCAGGTTGGACCTGCCCATCGACCCCACCCCGGTGCACACGGCAGCCGCCCCCACCCTCAAGGTGGGACCGGCGCTCCCGGAATTGGACACCACAGCCTTCAAACCGGGTCCGGTGGACATGGTCTTCGGCGAGGCACAACTCGACAAACTCCCCATGCCCTCCCACAATGTGGCGCCCATCTACCCGTTTCGGGCCAAACGCCTGGGAATCTCGGGAAGTGTCACCGTGAAGTTCCTCGTGGAAAAAGACGGCCGTATCCACGATGTGGAGATCACGGGGTCCAACCCGCCCGGCGTCTTCGACAGGGCAGTCATGGATGCCATCGGCCGCTGGACCTTTACCCCGGGGGAGATCACCGGAGAGCCTGTGCGGGTCCGCGTTACCAAAACCATCAACTTCAACCTGGAGAATTGACCCATGGGACCCATCACACATTCTCCACTGTCTGCCGCACGCCTTATAGGGGTCTTCCTCTGCGCCGGGCTCATGGCCCTGGCAACGGAAAGCCTGGCAGGGACCTGCGACTCTCAGCCCTCGCCCTCGGTGGCCATGGCCCTGACCAAAGCGTCCAAGGCCATTGAGAACGAACGCCCGGAAGAGGCCCTGGCCACCCTCACCAAGGCGGCAAAACGTGCGGGCAAACGAAGCCACCATCTCCTGGAGTTTCACCTGGGCGTTCAGCTGGTCCAGGCCGAAGAGCCTGAAAAAGCCCTGGAGCGTTTCAGAAACGCCACCGCCCTCTGCGACAGCTTTGCTCCGGCCTGGCAGAACCTGGGCCGGGTCGCCTACGAAACCGAGCACTTCGGAGAAGCTGCCGAAGCACTGGGCAAAGCCTTTATCCTCACCGGAGAGACCCGCCCTGCCCTTCGCTATTTTGAAGCCCTCTCCCGGTACCGGGAAAAATCCTGGGGGACCTGCGTCACCCTCTGCCTGGATCTGTTTGCCCGGTTCCCGGACTGCCGGAATGTGGGGTGGGTTGAACTGGCAGCAGCCGCGGCTCCCCAGGCAGGAAAACGTCCTGCCGTGATCAAGGCCCTTACGAATCGCCTGCCCATCATGGGGGGGGAACCCAAACTCCGCAGGAGCCTTGCAGGCCTTCTCCTTCAGGAAAAGCGCTACCCCGAGGCCATGGTCCAGCTCCGAAATCTGGATCACCTGGGGGACATCACCGACGCAGAGCTTCTCACCTTAGGGGACCTCTTCCGGGCTGAAGACCTCCCCCTGGATGCCGCCGCCTGCTACCGGCGCCTGACGGAAAAAGGAAAAGGCAGCGCCGAGCTCACCCGAAAAGAGGCCGAGGCCCTCATGGCAGGATTCAAACCCGAGGCGGCCCTGGCAGTTCTGGAACAGGGCGTCGTCACATGGGACACAGAGCGTCTCTGGCTCCTCACCGGCCAGCTGCGGTTCGAGGCAGACGACCTCAACGGGGCAGAAGAGGCTTTCCGCAAGGTCCTTTCCTTCACCCCGAACCAGGGCCATGCCCTCATGATGCTGGGTTATGTGCTCTTTCAGCAGGAAAAACCTGAAGAAGCCCTTCCGTGGTTGAACAAGGCCGTTAAACGCGCCCCCAAATGCCAGGCAAAACGGTTGAGGGACCACGTGGTAAAGCTCCTTGCAGAGCGCAACAAAACCAAAAGTCAGCCCCCGGCAGTGAGGGGCTGAAGCGATAAGGAGCGCTCCGGCCCCTCTGAAGTCGGAAAGCATTCACCCGCCTTGCAACTCTCCTTTTTTGTTTTTTGGTAACCATTCCGTTATGCCTCGGGCAGGTCCGCCTGAGGCATAACGGAATACTCATAATATTTTTTTGGCCATCAAATTCGGAATGCCAAAATTTTTACCACAACCCAAAAACAAAACAGACAGGAGGCCCCCCATGCCAACCTTTCAGGTTCCCGTACCGCCCTTGACCCGCGATATGGCTCCGGAAGACACCCCCGTGGATGCCTTTACCCGTTTTTTCCGAAAAGCCAAGTCCCTGGGATGTTTCCCTCGCCCAGCAGACGCGTCGCCCTCCTGCGCCTTTGGCAATGAAGAGCCCGAACCCTATGCAACGGGAGGACTGGCCCCCGTCACCGGGCCCGGAGCCCGAAGCCTCTGGCACACCTTGTCCGAAGCCCCCCTCCACCCAAGGCAGGCGGCGACCCTCCGCGTCCCCTTCGGCACGGGCACAACCGGGGATGAGATCCCAAGCCAGATCCCGGTGGACGCACAGCTCAGTACGGCCTACGCCGATGCTGTCATTTGCGACATCATGCGTGACGGAACGCGGCTCAGCACCCAGGGCAACCCTATTCACGCGTTCCTCGTAAACGGTGGTATCCCGACTGCCCTGGCCCCTTCAGACCTTGCCCGTATCATTGAGGCCGCTCGCCGCAACCTCCCCCTGGCCAACGACTGCGAAATAACGGTTGAAGGGCGCATCGCCGACATGACACCGGAGATGGCCCGCGCCATCACACGCGCAGGGGTCAACCGAGTCTCCCTGGACATGCTCAGCTTCCAGACCCCGCTCCGGCAAGCCATGGGGCGGCGGGCCGACGGTGAAAAGGCTGCAAACAGCTTATCGGAGCTTATCAGCACCGGCCAGGCCACCGTGAGCGTGGGGTTGACATACGGTCTCTCCGGCCAGAGCCCCGACATGTTTCAACAGGACCTGGAAACCCTTGTGTCTTTAAACCCCGACGGCATCGATCTCGTACCCCACGTGCTCCTCCATGGCCGGGATACCGCCCTTGTCCGGGAGCAGTATGCCCTCTTCGAGAAGGGCTCAGAGACCCTGGCCGCCACCACCTGCCGCCGCATCTCAGCAGGGCATTGGGCATGCACCCCCAGGGAACGAAATCTCTCTTCTTTTCTGGCGTCACAGCAGGCCCCCAGCATCCCCTTTGGATGCGGAGCGGAAGGCTTTGTGGACGGTCATCGCGTTCTCATGACCGACCGGCTGGATGACTACCTCAACACCGCGGGACGGGAGAAACCCGTGGCCATGATCCTTGCTCCGGTGGCCAATCACCGTCTCGCCAGCCTCATCAGATCGCAGATGCAGACCCTGGCCCTCGACCTGGCCGGGCTGGGCCGACACGCGGGCGAATCCTCCCCCATGGCCCTTCTGCCCCTGCTCCACTGCTGGGCGGATGCCGGCCTGGTCCGCATTGAGGGCCACATTCTGCGCCCCACAACCGCCGGTGAATACTGGCATGCCACCCTCACCCGGGGACTCATCGACTACCTTGCCCTCTACGAAGAGATGGGCAGCCCGGAGCCGTGCGTGTAAGGGACCCAATGACACGCCACAACTAGCAATCCAAATAAAAAAAGCCTCCGGTGGCCCGCCGGAGGCAACTGCATAGTTATCGCACGGCAATCAAGAATAACTAACAAAGAAGAGGAATCGACTTGAAATGAATCAAGGTGTGGTGTAAAAACCCAGTGACTAAAACACTCGTTTACAACACATTGCTCGTGTTTCGATATAAGAGCGTATCCTTACCTGAGAAATCCCGATAGTGTTCATTTCAATTGTATGGAGGATTCATGAAAACGAAGGTGTTTTTGGTGTCGATGTTCCTTTTTCTACTCGCCTGCGTCGCTCCGGCGACGGCCCAGCTCCCTGACCTGCCCGACGTGATCAGCTTGAGATCGTCCACCCGGGCATTCAACGAAGTGTACTATTTTGCCATCCACGACGGCCTGATCTACGTTAAAGAGCGGGTCGACGGGACCTCGTGGCAGCTCCTCGGGAACACCGGGTCCCCGGAAAACCTGTTGGGCAACCCCATCACCGCCGATGCCATGGAGGAGATCTCCGTGGACGGCCCCATTCTCATCACCGTCTCCGAGACACGGCAGATTTACTACTGCAAAAACGGGTACGCGGCCCCGGGCGCCATCTCGTGGACGGACCACTGGGGTACGCCCCTGGGGGCCGGTGCGGGGATCTCTCTGCCCGAAAACATCCGGGGCTGGGCCCTGTCCCAGGACGACCTGTTGCGCAACAAGTTCTACTACGACCAGAACGGCAACGCTTACCCCTGCATGGTCACCACCATCTACGCCCTGTTTGAAAACGGCCGGGAGATTCACTTCACCGACCCCTGGACCCCGCCGGACTGGGGCTACCGCATCGCAGGGCCTTTCAGGGACCGATTCATCGCCGAGAACTTAAGCGCTGCATCCTCCACCCTGTTTGTCATCAACCGCTACGGGGATATGTACACCCACCAGAACGACTTTGATATCGGCGGCGGCAACCCCTTTTTCAACTACACCTACGAAGACGACGTCCACTACGCCACCAACAATGCCATTCTCAACTTTAGCCTGGTAAGAAAACGAAGGGTCCCGGATCAGGTGTGGTACAACCAGCCCAAAATCCACGGACGCATCACCAGAAACATCACCATCCTCTTTCCTGAAGACGGGGTTCCGGGAGAAAGCGATCGAATTTTACGGGTGGAAGGGGTTAACGAGGAAGGAAAGCCCGGGTATTTTGAAAAAAACCTGGAAGGAATTTTCTGGCGCTTTGTGGAAACCCCGGGACGGATCATCCCCGAAGAGGATTTCATTGAGAACCCGCCGGAGAACATGTCCCACCTCACCCTGGGGGACGCGCCGGAGTACGCGTTTTCCGGCACCATGACCAACCTCATCCATGGAGACGTGGAGGCGGAACTCACCGGGTTCAGCCTGGTGGCCTCCCCTGCCGAACTCAGGCTCAAGACGGAGGGCGGTACCTGGATCACCCTCCCGCTCCACCACCACTTCACCCTGCGAAACACCGTCCGGGAACACCCCGGGGAAGACGGCGACTTCGTGGACTTAAAAGGCGCCATTGAAATCCCTGCGGAGCTCAGGCGTTCCGAGGACAAGGAGGTCACCGACCTGCTGAGGCGTTATTTTTACGTGGGAAAAGGAGAGGAAAAGCGGTTCGTCAACATCTCCATGGAGGCAAAAACCGATGCGGTGAAACTTCACACCACCTCCCTGTCCATGAAGATGGCGTTTTCAAAGTAGCTGCCCGGTGAGGCACGGGCACACGCATATGAATAATTGGTCTCCGGCAGCCCTGCCGGGGACCAAACGCTCATAACGATTGGCAAACAAGTTTCATTTTTTTGGGCCACACAGCAACAGTGCACAGCCCCTCTCATTTTTTCTTTTATCAAGGCGCTTCTCCTCAGTCCCGTAGGGGCTGAGGAGAAGCGCCTTGATGGCCGGAAAGTTTTTGCGGAGCTTTTTTCAAAAAGCGACCCGCCGGAGGCAACCTGACTAGCTACTTTCGTGTTTACTTTCCCGCTTTAATCACCACGATGGAGGGGCGTATCCAGAAGTAGTCCGTTGTCTTTTCGTCTTCCGGGTACTCCCTGACCATGGGGGCCGGCTCCTCCACCTGCCGGATGGTAAACCCTGCGGCAATGAGGGCGTTGATAACTGTTGAGAGCGTGCGGTGGGTTTTCCTCACCCCGTCCACGAACCAGGTCTGGACCCGTTCGCCTTCGCGAAAATAATCCGTCAGGCGCCAGAACTTCCCGCCCTCATCCTCGCTGTACCCCGTGGGGTTTGCCGTGCACACCGGGTGCTCCATGGAAAACACCAGGTGGCCGCCCTCGGCCAGATCGCCATGGCACTTGGCAAAAAACGGGGTCAGGTCCTCCACGTAATGGAGGGCCATGGAGCTGACGATGAGATCAAAGGGGTCGTCAAACACCTGGTCTTCGTAGTAGCCGTGCACAAAGGCAATCCCCTTGCCCGCATGTCGGGCCGTGGCGTGGGCAAACATGTTGGCCGACGGGTCCAGGGCCACCACCGACCGCGCGTTGTGCTCCTTCAGCCAGGCGGCCTGGTGGCCGAAGCCTGCCCCGATGTCCAGGACCCTCAGGCCGGAGACATCCCCCAGCATGGGCCGCATGCAGGGCTCTTCCATCTTTCCGTTCAGGCCTGTGTCCTCAAGCCGCAACCGCTTGTACTGCTCAAAAAACGCATCGTTGTCGTAAATCATCGTCATCCTTACGGCCCCTTGGGGCAAGGAGCCCCCATGATGCCTTCCACAATCTCCCGAATCTCTCCTGTGGCCTGCATGGCCGAAAGAATCCCGTTCAACTGCTCCAGAAAATCCGCTTTAAAATAATACCGCCCGTGATCCATGCGGGTCACGCCAAGATGTCCCCACTCCCAGTGGATGGAAATGGGCTCGCCGAGGACGGCGTGTGTCCCGCCCTCGGCGTAAAGCCCCTCACCCATGAGCTGACCCAGTTCCCATGCAATGGAGAGGCGATCGTTGAGGTAGCAATCCGTTCGCCCGAGCCCGAGCTTTAAAAGGTTGATCCGGTTGCTTTTGGCCTCGGACAAAAAAACATCCCCCCGGGCCACGGCCTCGTTAAAGGCCTTTCCTCCCGTTGCATACCCGGCGTTTTTACCGATGGTCAGCCCGTAGAACCCCTCAGGCCAGCGTTGGCTGCTTCGGGTGGCAAGGACATGTTCACGGCAGAGAAGCACCTCCTCCTGCCGCAGCACCGGGATGCTGTACGGCCAGATGTACGGACGAAGCGCCGGCTTGAAATAGACGGGCACGATGGCAAAACCTTGTCCGTTTTTCAGGTAGTGCAGCCCCCGTTTCCAGGGAATGGGGAGCAGGGTCACCCGATACCCGTCCATCCGGGAAAAGGCCCGCCTGAAAATAGAGGGATAGATCCCCATGGCCCGGCCATTCACGTCATAGCTGTAGGGAGGGTAATTGTCTATACAGAACACCACCACATTCGTCGCCGCCATGGCATCATGCCAGGTTGCAAACCAGAGGATACAGGCCGCTGCAATATACACACACCACCGACACATCACATCGTCCCCGTTCTGTTTCCGGGATGTTGCCTGTGTCCAGGCCACGGGTAAGGGTTCAGCTCAAACTGTCTTTGATAAAAACAAGCTGAAGGGTTACACCACCGGCATGGACAGGTCCTTGGATTATATCAAAACAGGAACGATTACGGTACGCCCCTTCTCACTGTTCACTGCTGTATCGCGCAAGGCACCAGGGACTGCGGTTCAGCGATTGGAGAGCGCCTGTACCCCATGAGGATCCGCACAAAGAGAGCGGCGTTTACAACGGCCACGGCGGTCAGCCCAACGGCCATGCCCATCCAGAGCCCTGCGGCCTCCATGCCCTTTGCGTAGGCGAAAAAGCACCCCACGGGAAACCCCACGCCCCAGATACCGAGAAAAATATAGACCATGGGCCGAAAGGTCACCTCAAGGCCCCGCAGGCATCCCTGGACCGTCACCTGAATGGCGTCGGGCACTTGATAAAACGCCCCCACAAGAAGCAGGCCCACGCCATAACGGATCACCCGGGGATCTGCCGTGACCAGGGAAAGAATCGTTTCAGGAACGGCATAAAACAACGAGCCCATCACCGTGGCGGACATGAACCCCAGGCACAGGGTGGCCATGGCATAGGAGGTCACGGCGTGAAAATCCCTGCGCCCGAACGCCCCGGCAACCTTCACCGAAGCGGCTCCGGCCAGGGCATAGGGCACCATGTAGGTAAGGGACGAGATGTTGATGAGGATGTTGTTTGCCGCTGAAGCCGTAACCGACATCTTCCCGGCCAGCACCGTGACCAGGGAAAAGATCAGGCCGATGAGCAGCCCGTTGAGGCCGATGGGAAGGCCTTTTTTCAGGAGATGCCCCATGATCGGAAAGGAGACCTGCCGGGTGATGGTGAGCTTCCGGGCTGCATGGGCATAAAGAATAACGGCCATGAGGGTCCGGGACAGGGTTGTTGCCACGGCCGCCCCGGCAATGCCCCAGTCCAGGGTAAAGATAAAAAAGACGTTGGCCCCGACATTCACGAGGTTGAAAAACAGGATCAGGCTGTTGGCAAAGAGGGTCTTTTCCCGGGCCTGAAGATTCTCCTTGAGCACCTGGAAAATCATCACAGGGATCATGGATCCCGCACAGATCATAAGGTAAGTCACCACCAGCTCCTCAATGGCGGGAGCAAGCCCCAGTGCCGACACGCAGAAGCCCGAGGCGACAACCATCAAAGCCAGCACCGTACCGGCTAAAAATCCCAGGGCCAGGGTGGTCCCGGGCACTGCGCTGACGTCCCGCTTCTCGGCGATCATCCGTGCCTTGAGGGGACTCACGGCAAAGGTAATCCCCGTTCCGATGAGCAGAAAGGGAGAAAAAATAGCGGTGGCGATGCCGAGGGCGGAGAGGACCTCGGTGGAGTAACGCCCGGCAACCACGATGTCCCCGATGCCGAACAGCATCTGGCCCAGTTGCCCTGCGATAATGGGAAGTGAAAAAAGGAAGATCTCCTTTAAGGATCGACCAAAGGCAGGCATGTGTGCTCCTTCAAAAAAACATAAGGGAAACAAATCAATCATCGGGAGCACATAAAGGTGGGTTGAAGGGTCCCGATAATTGGATGATTATCAGGATTCCTTCGGGAAAACGCAGCCACTTTCTAAAAGAGGAGGAAGAAATCCAAAAGTAACCTCTTTTAACAACACATCGTTTCCATTTTTTTGAAGTGCCTCTTTTTACACGTACCGCTGTTTTTTTGTCAACGAAAATCACCCTGATTCGCAGGGCCAACGCATTTAAACATAAAGTGGCCTCCGGCGGGTCGCTTTTTGAATAAAGCTCTGCAAAAACGTTCCGGTGATCAAGGCCGGCCTCTTCCTCCCCCTCCCCCTGGAGCGCCGCACTCCTGTGCGGCACGGATAACGACGGACGAGTAAGCCGCGCCGGAGTGCGGCGCTCCGTTTTGGCCGATTTTTCATGATTTTTTTGCCTCCGGCGGCCCTGCCGGGGGCCAAACTTTTAAAAAGTTTGACAAACAGGTTTTAAGCAAGCCTTTCCAGGCTCCGCCGAAATAATTTCCATTTTTTCGCATTACAAAAATGAACCATGAAGACCTTTTTTGTTCAATCCGTCTTTGTGAGTCCAGGCAAACGCTCGGCCCCCGACAGAGCTGCCGGGGCATTTGGCCATCAGGCATGATGGCCAGATAGAGAAACAGCCTATAGAAACAAGCTACTGCATTCACAGGATCAATTTGACTTCGTTCCCCGTCAAGACTACACATCACAGATTTTAAGGACATTGCCACACAAGGCCCTCACCTGGGGCCTATCCACACAGCAGGAGACAGATTTGAGATGAAAAACAGATGCGCAAGCTTAGCAGCCCTGCTGCTCTTCCTTTTTGGGCTGACCGCCGAGATCCGGGCGGAACAGGCCGTACCCGTCATGGACACCCCCCAGGTCGTTGCGGCCATGGGTGCCGACGACTGGGTTATCGTGGACACCCGATTGAACAGCGCCTACAACGGCTGGAAGCTGGACGGCGTAAGCCGGAGCGGCCACATCCCGGGTGCCACGGACTTCTCTGCCAACTGGCTGAAGGTGGGCGGGGACCAGCGTGACGCGACCCTGAAAGAGATCCTTGCCACCAAGGGCATTACCCCGGACAAAAACGTGCTTCTCTACGACGCCAACGGACAGGACGCCTCCGCTGTGGCAGCCTATCTGACCTCAAAGGGCTACACCCGCCTGCACCGCTACGACATCACCGCCTGGGCAAAGGACAAAAAACTGCCCCTGGAACGCTATCCCAACCACCAGCTGCTGGTGCCGGCCGTTGTGCTCAAGGAGATCATCGACGGAAACCGTCCGGAGAGTTTTGAAAACAGCGAAAACATCATCGTGGCCGAGGCCAGCTGGGGAGAAGAGAAAAACTCCTATGCCAAAGGCCATATCCCGGGGGCCTTTCACATCAACACAGACCGCGTTGAGCCCCCCACGGAAACCGAGCCCGTCATGTGGATGCTGGCCGATGACCAGACCTTGAAAGAGATGGCCCTCTCCTTCGGGTTCACCCGGGATGCCACCGTCATCGTCACCTCGGAAGAACCCCTGGCCGCCTTTCGGGTGGCCACGGTGCTGCGATACGTGGGCGTTAAGGATGTCCGCGTCCTCAACGGCGGGACCCTCTCCTGGACCCTGGCCGGGTTCGACCTGGAAACCACGCGCCACGAACCGGTTCCGGTTATAGATTTCAAGGGTCCTGTCCCCGGCAACCCGGACGTCATCGACACCATGGAAGAGACCCGGGCCGGGCTCCGTACCCCCAAGACCTTCACCCTGGTGGACAACCGGACCTGGGCCGAGCACATCGGCGAATCCTCCGGCTATGCCTATCACAAGAAAAAGGGTCGGATTCCCGGTTCGATCTTTGGCTACGCAGGCAAAAAGAACGCCTACAGCATGGAGTACTACCGAAACCCGGACAAAACCATGCGAAATGCCGACGAAATCCTGGCCCTGTGGAAGGGCCAGGGCATCGACACCACCACCCACCTCTCCTTCATGTGCGGCAGCGGCTGGCGTGTGGCCGAGATCTACTACGACGCCGATGTCATGGGGCTCAAGGACATCGGCATCTTCAGCGACGGATGGATCGGCTGGAGCAACACCCCGGGTAACCCCGTTGAAACCGGCCTGCCGGAAAACACCGCGTCGTCAGTTCGTCGTTAAGCCCCCGTCCACCGGGAAGATCCCCCCGGTAATCCACCGGGCCTGATCCGACGCCAGAAACGCAGCCAGATGGGCGACATCTTCCGGGTCGCCCAGGGCCTGCATGGGATAGATCGACCGGACCATGGCCTTGAACCGATCCTTTGCACCCTGGTCAAGCCGCTCCATGTTTTTCTCGACCTGGGGCGTGGTGACGGTGCCCGGGGCAATGGCATTGACCCGGACGCCCTTGGGCCCCAGTTCAAAGGCAAGGGCCCTGGTAAAGGACTCCAAGGCCCCCTTGGTGAGGGAATACGCCGTGGACGGCCTGTCCGGAAGCATCCGCCGCGCAAAATACGAAGAGACATTGATGATGTTGCCCCGGGACGCCAGCAGGTCCTCCAGAAAGACTTGGCAGATGGCATACGGGGCACAGACATTCAGTGCGAGATGATACGCCAGCAGGGATTCGTCGGTCTCCTCAAAGGGAACGAACCGGGCGATCCCTGCATTGTTGACGATGATGTCAATCCTCATACCATGGTCAGACACCAACCCGGCAACGCCCGTCACCTCATCCCTGTTGCTGATATCCGCCGCAACCGCGAGCACATCCACAGGGTACTGCCCAAGGCTCTTTTTCCTCCGCTTCAGCTTCTCCGGGTCCCTTCCAATAAGCACAAGATGAGCCCCCCGGGCCGCAAAGGCCGTGGCAATGGCAAAACCGATGCCGTCGCTCCCTCCGGTGATAAGGGCTGTTTTACCGCGTAACGATTCCATGGATCGCCTCCTCTTTTTTGCTATCGTGAATCATGCGAACTGCACGGGCAGGATAACGAAAAGAGAAAAACGATCATTAACATAGGTTAAGACGTGATCTTTTTTTTAATCCGGGAGAGGGACACATTGGTCATGCCCAGGTAGGATGCCAAGTGATAATCCGGAATGCGTTCGGTCAGGTCGGGATGATCGGTGCGAAAATCAAGGAACCGCTCGGTTGCCGATTTCATGAGAAAATCATGCTCCCGGAGAAACTTCTCCCCTGCCAGGGATTCGGCATAAGGCAGGGCAAAATGTTCCCAGCACCGGTGCGTGGAGAGCCACCGGTAAAAGGCGTCAAAACCGCAGACAGAGACCTGGAGATCTTCCAGGGCCGAGATGCTGAAGAGGCTCCCCTTTTTCCGGGCATAGGGCGCCACCGGCCAGAGAAGCTGTCCTTCCCGGAAAAAGCCCTTGTTAAACTCACGCCCCTGGCTGTCCGTATAGTACAGCCGAATCATCCCCTTGCGGATATAATACACCCGACCCCATAAATCTCCGGCCAGGACCAGGATGGTGCTGCGTGGGTAACGCCTTTGGATAAACAGGCTTGAAATCTCTTCCACCCCATGGGCCGGGAGGTGCCGGGCATCGCCCAGGGCTTCTGTCAATGTATCGATAAGTGATGGCATGGGAAAATGTGGCAATGTCATGACCTCAGCCTGCAACGGTTAAGCCATCAATGGTTTGATGCACATAAAAAAAGCCTCCGGCGGCCCTGCCGGGGGCCAAACTTTTGAAACGTTTGACAAACAGCTTTTAACTAACAGATTCAGGCCAATCAACATGACAGAAGGCAACGTGACACCATATATTATAAAACCTTCAATTGGTTCAAAAGGTATTCTGCGGCCTTGTGGAGTTGGGCGTCCTGCCCGCCACAGTAGGGAACCTCAAAGGGGACCTCGATATCCGGCGCCACCCCGGTTCCTTCGAGATCCACCCCGTCGATGCGGCACCCCTGGACGGCAAGAAAAAGAAGGGCCTTGTTGGAAAGCGGGAACAATCGTCCTGCCAGGCTCTGGCCTGCCGTACGCTCTCCGATGACCGTGGGTGCGCCGTGTTTTTTGGCGCCAAAGGCCAAGAGCTCCTTGCCGCTGCGGGTGTAACCGTTCACAAGGTAGACGGCGGGCTTGCGCCACTGGGTGTCCACCCTGTTTCTGTTCCCCTCTCTGTCGATGACCTCCAGCACCGGAATGTTCCGGTTAAAGATGTTGAGATACGAGGGCCACGCCCCCCCAAGGCCATAACGCAGATCGATGATCAGGGCATCGGCATCTTTCAGCGGGCCCCAGGCCAGGGCGTCTCGCAGGGCTTTGTGATACTCTTCCCCGGCATAGGAATAGATATGGATGTAACCGATGCGGCGGCCACCCTTTTCCATCACGCGAACGCTGGCCTTCTGCGCCTCCAGCATCTCCTCGTTGGGGTTCATGAGCACCGGCTGCATCGTCACCGAAAATGGCGCCGTGGCTTTTTTTCGCCTCACCTCGAACACCGCATCGGTGCCCACCAGGGGCCTTAAGGATGCTACTGGGGTAAACAGCTCGCCGTTCACGGAGAGGATCTCATCGCCCTTTAAGATCCCGGCTTTTTCGGCGGCGCCCCCGGCAAGGAGGCTCGCCACATGGACCCGCCCCCTGATCCGTTGGGTAAAGACCCCAACCGTGGGGTAGAGCACCCCCTTTTCAGGAAACAGGGCCCCGATCTCAGGTATCCTGGAAAAAAGGGCGGCCAGGTAGTAATACTCGGGATCATCCGGCGTTAAGTAACAGGTATGGGAAGCGTTGAGTTCGCCCAGCATGGCGTTGACAAGACGGGGAATTGCCTCGGGGGAAGCCCCCAGGATCTGCGGCCGGTATTGCTCTTTGATCGCCGGAAACCCCTTCTTGATGCGGAGGGGATCAAAAAAATGCGTCTCCACGATACCGGTGATCTCCGAAAACAGCTGGTCCTGCGCAGGGGAGTTCCCGGCCTGAGCGGCCCCGGCACAAAAAAAGACAGCAAGGTACGCCGTGAGTATCAGCTGCAATCGTCCATGGATCCAAGGGTGTGTCATGGTGGTTTTTCGCCCCTTGTGTCAGGGTAAATGCCGTCACTTAAGCCGATAATGCCCGATAACCTGCCACTTTCGAACCGAAATCCCCAGAACCGAAAGGCCCTCCAGGACATCTTCCTCCAGGGTGACACCAGCAGAAACACAGGGGACGTATCGCATGTTGTGGATGACGAACGGAAACCCGTCCCGGCGTTTTTTATTGCCCGCCATGCCGATGTGAAGATGCTTTTTCGACCCCGTGTGCCAGATTACGATATCCCCGGGCTGCCAGTCGCCGGGGTCTTTCAGCTCTGTTGAAAGGGATGCCCACTGCCGCTTAAAAAAAGTCCGAAGGATCCAGACCCGTCTGTGGTCGCTGTATCTGTCCGGGGTCTTGACGCCATAGGCCCCCATGTGGGCCACCACATCCTCATGGACTGCCCTTTGCAGGTCAACGCCCCCGCGCCGAAGGGCCCGCACCACCAGATCCGCACAGACGCCTTCCCGAGGGTTGACGTCGCCCCCCGGGTAAACCGGAGCCCCCGTGTCTTCTCCCCCCTTGTAGGTGGGAGGAAAATAGCGGCTCAGCATCTCCGTGTTGTACGCCGTCTTGTTTGCGATCTCTCCATAGGCGCCCGCCACCATGTCGTCCACGGGGCCGGCAGCGCCATCTGCTATAAAGACAAGGGATAAAAATAAAACCGATAGATATGTCTTGATACGAATGCCACCCATCATGCTGTTCCGGGTCGGTCACAGACCGGTTCGCTTGTGTATTGCATCAACTCCACCGGCGCTCCATTGACTTCAATGAAGGCCACGATCAGCCCTTCACTGGGCGAATTGGGATGGATAATCACTTTTTTGCCCTTAATTTCTGCCTGCAGGTCATCCACTTCAAAGGCCACATGGGGAACGGTCTTGACCAGTTCCGGGTACGGGGCATTCTCCCAATAGCGTTGCCACTGGATGCCATAGGGATTGTTCTCATGATCAGAGACTGTCATGTGCAGATGAGGCAAATCTATTTCCCCTTCAAACCTGCCTTCCGTAGGTATTCCAACATGATTGAATTTCATCTTCCTCCTCGTTTGCCCCTCCCGAAGCCATTCTTATAAAAATCGATGTCATCGATTCAACCCACGAACACCCCGGCAAGTTCTTCAGCCTTCGCCAGGATCTCTTGGCGGTTCATCACATCGTCCGGGCGGGTCAGGCCGCACCCCCGAATCGAGTACCCCTCTTTAAACCCATGGGTTTGAAAAAAGAAATGGTATTTGGGAAACACATCGGCAAACATGTTTTCATCCGGTTGGCCCTGGGTCGTGATCATGACGAATTTTTTACCGGGGGCCAGCCTGCTCGGCCGTGCCTTGGTGTGGAACTCTGGGACATAAAATGAGTAAGTGCGATCCATAAAGCCCTTCATCTGGGATGTCACATCCCCGTAGTAAATCGGGGATGCCATGACCAGCACATCGGCTGTTACGACATCCTCCAGAACCGGCCTCAAATCATCATCCAGGACACAGGTATCGGATGTGGTCTTGCACCCCATGCAGGCCTGGCATCCCTTGTACGTGAGCTTGTTAAGGGCATGCGTCGTGGTTTCGGCACCCCGGTTCGTTGCTGTCTCCATGAATCGTTTTGCTATGGACGCACTGTTTCCACGGTACCTCGGACTTCCCGTCAGGCAGACAATTTTCATGTGATATTCTCCTTTCAGGCGCTTATGCAAAAAAACGGTTCTTGTGGGCATCAGAGTAAAAAATGCATCAGCCTGCTCACCAAGATACACGTCATGCACTTTTTTCATAGGAGAAAATGATTCCTCATCAAAAAAGCCGTTATCCTTGATAAAAACCGAATATCAGGAGGCATTGACACCCATGATACCCTTGCAGCCAACCAAAAAAGCCGCAGCTCGGTACCCCGTGCCACGGCTTGACGCGCCTCGTTCCTATGGTAACGCCTGGGCGGTTTTCTGATTGTTAATCCGCAACAATCTTTTTGAGCTGGTTGTACAGGTGCATGCCGGACCAGAAATCCCTGCTCAGGGCCTCGGCAATGCTCTCCGGGCTGAAATTCTCAAACCCCAGGGACGCCTGGATGTCCAGCACCACGTCAACCCGGACCCTGTTTGCGGCCAGAACGATATCCAGCTTGTCCTGATCCCATGGCTGAGGGTTTCTGGGGGTCGAAAAAACAAAGCCCACGGTTCTTCCCTCACACCACACACGGTCTCCGGCATCACAGTATCCCAGCCTGTAGAGTGCCTCTGCAAAGGCTTCGGCCATGCCTTGGGAGTGAAACGTGATCTCAATGTCTTCAAGGGTCAGCTGGTCGGGACGGGCGAACACGCCGGGCTTGAACCCTGTGAGCCACCAGTGCCGTCCGCTCACCGAGTACTCCGGCACACCCTGGTTCTTCATGGTAAAGGCAATATCGAGTTCCTCTTCGGTGTCCGCGCACCGGTAATGGTCTTCCCCGGCGATATTCAGCTTTGTTCCCACGTAAAAACCGATTTCCGCTCCGATGGCCGAGAAATACTGCCCTTTCCAAAGCTCAACCATATACCTCTGGCCGTCGTATTCAAACCGCACCGGCTCCACATCGATAACCATGCCCAGGGGCGCCGCGCATTTGTCGTAAATGTTGTTGTAACCGAACTTACGCTGGAGGGCGTGGTGCCGTGTCATGTAGATATCTTGATCGTCATTGTATTCAAACCCGGCGGCATACACGGTACCGGCCAGTAATTTATAAGTACACTCTGAGTTCCCGGCGCTTGAAATAACAGGTACCAGAAGAACAGACACCGCAAACAGGCAAATCGACGCAAACCGTTTCATCACAACCATCCTCTCTGAAATTTACAATAGAATTAAAACCAAACCACACATAGAGAAAAACACCCCACAAGCACAAGCAGCACACAGACCATACGGTTTAGCTTTATTTTACAACGCGTTATATCGCTTATCCCTAAAACAAAAACGATAGCCCACCCGCAAAATTACTAAACAACCGCAAAGCACCTTGCCCCAACATTACTACATGAATAATTCAATTCTATCCAACAAATACCTGCATATGTCAAGGCAGTCGTCGATGAAAACCAAGAAAGCATAGAGCCTGTCCCCTTTGCTTCTTTTCCATTATCAACCATGACTTGCCCCCACGAGGAATTTGGCGTAAGACAGCGTCAGCTTGAAAAGCAAACGGAAAGGGACGTCATTGCCTTTCAAGCCCCACTGATGTCAAAGGCGCAGGAAAAGCAGACCTGGGCACAAAGCAAAGAGCCCATGCCCCGGGATGCCTTGGTTATGACTGTATTTACAAGTAAGGATAACGAGCAGATGTGTGACGAAGCAGAATTGAACGATGATGAACATCAGGAGGAAGAAGCCACCCCTTCGGATCTAGGCCTCATCTACCCGGCCTCTATCCTCTCCGGGGCAGTCAACACAGTCGTGGCCCACCTGATGATTTTCTGCATCAGGTATTGGTGGGTGGTCTTAGGGCTGTTCGGAGCCGTTGCGGCGGCAGGATGGCACCATGGGACCCGGGCAGGATTTGATTCTGCGCTGGTATTCATAGCTCTGACGGCTTGTTTAACAGTTCCCCTGGGGCTTGCCCTGGCCTATGTTGCAGGCTGCTTTTTTATGACGGCTTTTTTCGCCAGGGAAGCCGAAGCCCGGGTCTGGGGCCAGGCATTGTGGTTTGCCGTGGTCACCAACAGCCTTATTTGCACCAGCCTTCAGGATACCCTCTTTTTCCGTGAGTTGCCCTTTGCAACCTGGGCGTTGACCTTCATGACAATCGCCTTCATGGTCGGCGCAGGGGCCCTGGCAATAAAAATGGATAAATCCCCCCGTACGGCCCGAATCATGACCGCAGTGGGAGTCCTCACCTTCGCCCTTGCCTTTTACGAGAACTTCGGGCCCCTTTCGGAAACCGTCATCCCCATGGAAAACATCCAAAGCGACAGGTGCTCGATCAGCTACAGCAGCCGTGGTCCCCGGGAGGAGTATCTCTCCTGCGACGTCCACTTTACCCTCCAGGGAAGAGAATACCTCTTCAGGCAATACTCTCGGGCCCTCGACTATTCGCCATACGAAACAACCGGGCTCACTGCCCTGAAAATACGCTCGGGGCTCTTCCGGCACTACGATCTTTTGTAGCAGAGCCCCTGTCGGAAAGCGAAGGGCAGTTCCAAGAAGGGTGGGAGCTGCCCCGGGTCAGGTGACGGACTCATCCGGCCGTGGCTGTATTAGGGCCATGCCAAGAATAAATTACACATGACGGGATCATCCCATAAGTCCTCAGCATGATTTATTGATCGCTGCTTAGACACACAACGAATTTATGGCGGAATATCGTTATATATTAGTATCTTAGGGCATAGCCCTTAATTACTGCTCACATACCTTGAAAGCTCCGTTTCAAGTTCCTCGGGAGAAAACCCGTAGGGCCCCAGGCCGCTGTCGTATGTCACCCGACCTTCCTTATCGATAAAGTATATACGGGTCGGCCAGCCCACATAGGCCTGGTTGATGCTGTTGTCCATGTTGTCCACATAAACAGGCATATCATCCAGCAACCTCGCCTTGCAGGCGGTGGCAACGGCACGTCGCTCCTCAATGGTCCCGGGTTCCTTCGTGTCGTAGGAAGGATAAGGGTTGGAAAGGACGGAGACAAGCCGCATAAACTTGGTCTCTGCCAGCCACCACTTATCCGTTGGGTGTGCTTCGCGCACATAAATCATGAGAAAATCGATATCATCACGGTATTTTTTATACACAGGCAGGAAACGCACGGTTCCCTCAGAAAAAGGCGGTCAGCTGCAACTCCCAAAGAGCAGGACCACCGGCCTCTTCCCCCTGAAATCGGACAGGCGAACCGATTTGGCCCCCGTGTAATCCCACACCTCGAAATCTGTTGCCATCTCACCGACCTTGGGCACATTGGCATTGTGCGTGTGCTGCCAGACCGCCACCTCTTTGTGCCGCCAGTAGATTGCCTTGTAGTTGACACTGAACCCCACAGAAACCAGGTCCCGTCCCTCCCACACGGTAAACCCGAAAACCAGAGCAGCACTCAGTGCCAGGCCGCTACGCATAAAGCGGCCGGTTTTCTTGGCCTTCAAATCATCAAGGCCGGTTGTCATGGTGAGGATACAAAAGATGGCAACAGGACAGGCCAAAACGGCAATCCAGTAGGAGAGGCCGAACAAGGGGAGGACAAAGGCAACCCCTGCAGCGACCATCAACCAGCACATCCAGCGTTTATTTCTGGTCTCCCGGTTGATTACCAGCCCGACCCGGCCGGCCCACTTCCCGAACCTCTCTTTTCCAGAGAGCAGCGCTATCCCGCTCACAAGCAGGTAAAGGCACAGCAATAGCTGCGCGATGGAGAGAAATGCCTGAGTGCCATAGGAGATTCCGGCCAGGCCCAAATATTTCACGACCATTGGATCCATAATATTTTCTCTTTGTTTTGATTTTTGAAATGAACATTTGGGAACCCCCTTCGAACATTCGAAGGCCCAATGTTATTACAATTTTGTAGCATATCACATATCAAACATCACGAAGTTTCCGTCACCCGCCGCGTCCTGTGAAGCTTCTTTGCTACCCATTCTTTAGCCAAAACCACGGAGCCATTATCTAACACCGTTTACTATTGACCGCTATTTCTCCTTATGCCAATAGGTCTTTAACTTAATTTTCAAAGGAGTAGTAGATTATGGAAAGAAGAAAATCATGTAGTATTCTTATGGTGTGTTGCCTGGCATGTTTGCTCTCTTCAATAACGAGCTTTGCTGAAGAAAGGATGGCGCCCCCCGCCATGACAACCTGGATGCCTGAGACCGGCCAAAGCCATCAAATCGGCTACCTCTCTTCCCATGGAGGGCTCAACTGGATCCCGACCTGGACAGTGGAGAAAGATCAGGCACCGGGTTCCATGCTTGAAACCTGTCCCATTGACCTCGCCAAAGGGCAATATGCGGTCCTGTTCCAGGTATGGCACAAAGAATATGACGGGGTTCGCCTGGGCGAACTGCGGGCGTGGTCCGGCTCGGAGCTCATCGCCTCCTCTCCCCTCATCAGCCGGGAATTCCCTTCGTACCGTGATGGCGGATTTCAGCGAGCCATCCTTGAGGTGGACCTGGCAGAGCCCGCGTCAGATGTCCGCTTTGAGCTCTACTACGGGGGCGGAAACACTTACATCTGGACAGGAACAGTCAACCTCAGCGCCATTGAAACCCGGCGCCCCTTTTACAACATCGCCCACCGGTGCAGCACCATCGACAAGGTCAACCGCATGGTGGATAAAAACGCCAATGCCATTGAGTTTGACCTGACACCGGTGGAGGAAAACGGCACCATCGGCTTCAAGGTGTACCACTCCGGCGATATCTGCTTTACACCTGCGTCGCGCTTTGACGACTTCCTCCTGAACCTCAAAGCCCATATCGACAAACGGAACATCGCCCTTATCGAGCTCGACTGCAAGCAGGACAAAGATATTGACCCGGCAGACTACGCCCGGACCCTGGCCCGACGGCTTATGGACGCAGGCATCCCCGCACGCCTCGCCGTTTTCTCCGTTCCCCGTGACCAGGCTGCGATTATTAACGACGTGCTTAAAAAAGAGGATGCGGACGGCCACATTCTCTACAATGCGGGTATCGACTCCTACCTTCAGGATTACTCAGGCCTTACCCCCGATACCTGGGCTGAAAAGGTAGAGGCCATCGGTTCCACATTTATCGGGGTAGGGGCAAGCAGCGTCCACCCCTCGTCCATGCCCAGCTGGATGTCCTGGGTTCAGGCCATGACCAACATGCGGGACGCCAACGGACACTTCAAAAAAAGCTACTACTGGACCCTGAACCGAAAGGCCTCCATGCGGTCATGCCTCGACTACGGAGTGGACGGGGTGATCACCAACTTTCCGGACCGCATGGATGAGGTCCTCGATGAGGAGCCCTACTCCCTTCTCTTCAGGCGTGCCACCCAGGACGACTCCCAGTTCGAGGTCCACGGGTTCCACAAATAATCAATTTCAAAAGGAGACAGGCTCCTAATGTTAACCATCGTCAAACACCTTTAACCACCCGTAAAACCCTGCCGGGGCTCCACGTAACCCGTTTGTGCCCCGGCGTTATTCAAAACGTTCATATGATGGGTATTCAAACGGGGACAGGCTCTTTTTGCCATTGCCATAAAAAAACGTGGCAACCGGGCGAAAGTCCATCGCCCTGTTGCCACGCTGTCCACGAGCCTCAGGCTACACGAGAAAGGCCCCGGCAAGTGGCCGGTCACATGCCCTTCCCATGGGGAGTCCCCCTATACAGAGGGTGTGATGTCTTTGACATCCTGCTCTTTTTTGGTATCGAGGGTGATGTGCCAGATCTTCTTCCTGGTAAAATCGATGCGATCCAGATCGACTTTTCGCACGCGCCGGTCGTGCTGCGTGTGGAAATATAGGATTTTATCATGCTGATCCCAGGCCGTGGTCCAGAGGGTTGCGCTCCTCATCCCTTTGAGGTCGACACCCTCGCTGTCAGAGCCTTCTGCGGAACCCAGGGGAAGGTTGAAGTTGTCGAGGATCCGGAACAATTCATAAACCGTCTCTTGGGAGTCCTTGGTAGGCCGGGCGGTCTGGGTCCAGGCCACGGCCCTTACAAAGCGGGAAGGCGGGGTGAAGTCACCGGGAAGCCCGATCATGCCACTGCCCCCGCCCAAGGGACGAAAGTCAAGTTCCTCTATGGTCTTATTCGGGATGGCAACAGCGGACAGGTTCACATAGTTCCGCAGGTTGGTCATGTGCCAGTCGTAGGTGGGTGAGTTGGTGATCACCCCAAGGGGGTTATCGAAAAACCGGACCTGCCCCCTCAGGCACTCGATGACCACAGACTTGCCCGAAGGTTCGGTAACAACCCAGTGGGCATCCACTGGAATGCCCAGGGCTTTTTCCACCACAGGGACAACGCGCACCTTCTCCAGCCCTTTTTTGGCTTCGTCCACGGTGGCGTACTGTGAAAGGATGTACGACACCATATCCACGGCGGTGATGGTGTTTTTTGCCTTCGTCCGTTCATAGGCGGCATATTCGGCGGTGCCCGGATGGTAAAAGAGCCCCACCGTAAGCCCCTTCTCGTTCATGCCGTCGGCAAGAAGGTCCTTTTCAAGCATGTCCAGGCCAATAACACCGTACTTCCCTTTCCACTCTTTGCCATTGTTCCCGTCCGGCGTCGTCCCCTTGAACGCATACCCCCTGGGAACAATGGCGACCCTGGAGTCCAGGTCAAAGTTCCCCCACTCCATGGTGCGGCCATAAACGCACGAGCCGTCTTTTGCCATCAACCGAATCCCGGTGCAGGCTTCAGCCGAAGCAAAACAGAAGGTTACCAGCAGCAGCGCACCAACCAGCCATCCCGTCAATCTCTTTTCAATCATCAGTCGCTCTCCCATATTTATGGATTCATATAGCTACCAGAGCCAACCCGACGTCGGACATACCCGCTGGATCAGTCAAAAAAAGCGTCGTCACCAGCCTGCTTGTAAAAATCCTCCTTTAACTCAATGATGCTTCCGTGGGACCGCATTTCGTCGGGCAGGCCGATGGGTTCCTTGATCTCACCCCGAATGGGGGAGATGTACTTTTTCCCTTTGGTCCGCCGCTTAAAATCGGCCTTTACCGCCTTTAAAAATGCGTCATCCGTCAAGACGTCCATGCCGGTCATCGCCATGACCTTTGCTGCCATCACCGCGGATTTTATGCCGATGCTCGACCCGTGGCTGGCCGTGGCCATCCAGGTGTGCACCCCGATCCCCGACGGGCTGGAGGGCAAGAGCAGTCCCATGGTCGGCGTGTTCCAGCTGACATCCCCCACATCGGTGCTCCCTCCCACCATCACCTCGTTGGGCAGGGGAAGTATCGCTGAGGCCATGCCGGCCTGCTCCAGGCCCACCTCTTTTTGCAGCTTTTTGGCAAAACGGATCTCTTCCTTGGTGTACCGGGGTAAGCCGACAGCCTCCATGTGCCCCTGCATCCGCTCGGCAAGGGGGGTGTTGGGCAGGGTATCGTACATGCCGTAGTAATCCACGGCCATGCCCCGTGTCTGGGTCATTCGCGCAGCCCCGTCGACCATCTCCTTGATCCAGGCAACGCCGTCGTTCACCACATCCCTGGACTCCCCGCGAAAAGTCATCACCACCGAGGCTTTGTCTGGGACGATGTTGGGGGCAAGGCCTCCGTTTTTGACAATGTAGTGAATGCGGCAGGTGGGCAGCACATGCTCCCGCATCAGGTTTACGCCGTGGAGAAACAGTTCCACGGCGTCCAGGGCGCTTCGGCCTTCCCACGGGGCCATCCCTGCGTGGGCGGTTTTTCCGTTGAACTCGACATAGACATGGGTAATGGCCGTTGTCCGTATGTTGGCCACAACGGCCTTGTCCAGGGGATGCCAGTGCAGCATGGTGTCCACATCGTCAAACAGACCATCGCGGGCCATATAGACCTTGGCGCCCTCTGTCTCCTCGGCGGCTCCGCCGTACACCCTCAGGGTTCCCTTGATCCCTTTTTTCTTCATCAGGTCCTTGATGGCCAGGGCAGACCCCAGGGCTCCGGCACCGATGAGGTTGTGTCCGCAGGCGTGGCCTGCGGTGACACCGTCTTCTCTCTGCTTTTTAAAGGGGACGACTTCGTTGCCCAGGTCGGGCAAGGCATCGTATTCCAGCATGATACCGAGGACGGGTTTCCCTGAGCCAAACTCGGCCACAAAGGCCGTGGGGACACCGCTGGTCCCCTCGCTGGTCAGCTTGAACCCGTTTTTCTTGAGCAGCGTTTTTAGGTACGCTGAGGACTCGAACTCCATCAGGGAAACTTCCGAGAGCTCCCAAAGTTTCAGCCCGACCTTTTCGATGGTATCCGAAACCTTGTCCACTGCTTCGATGGTTTCTGCCTGCGACACCCCTGATTCACACCGAGCCGTTGGCGGCATGCAAAGCATGCACAACGCCAGAAGCAACACACCACACACAAAACACCTTGCGGGCAAGCCAAAGCCCCAGGAGAACAACCGCACCTCACGCACCATGGATAACCTCCCTTTTTTCAGTGATAAATGGATCAGTAGGAAACAGTCACCTTAGCGTTACGGCCCCTCGGTGTAAATCTCCCAAAAGGGGTATTTTTCACGAATTCGTCTACCCCTTTTGGGGTAGAAAGCAGCATGGCCTCCCCCCCAAAAAAGGCACCCATGAGAAGGCAAACAACAGCCCTGTTTATATTAGTTGGCGATGAACTGACCCGATTCCCGAGCCCGGTTCAACGCGTCGATCCGGCTGTTTGCGCCCAGCTTCTTGAATATGTTCTTCAGGTGGGTCTTGACGGTCCCTTCTGACACACAGAGTATCCCGGCGATCTCTTTGTTGCTCATGCCCTCGGCCAGAAGCGGGACGATCTCGGATTCGCGCCGCGTAAGAAATTCGACATCCCCCTGGTCAAGGGCCTGGGGCTTGGCAGGGGTCCTTGGCACCGAAGGGTCCAGCGCCGGGCTCCGGGCCCCACAGGCTTCGAGGACCCGCTTGGCAAAGGGGCTGACCGGCCCATCGCCGATCAGTCGATCCAACAGGGTAACCATGGGCTCTCCAAGGTCCACGAAACTTCGGACCCAATTCCCGGGTTCGGCAAGGGTCAGGGCGGTTTCCAAGCAGTCCGCCGCAGCCACCTCATCTCCTTGCTTCCCGCAGACAAGGGCCAGGAGTGCCGAGACCTCGATACGCACATTGATGCGGTTGATCTCGCGCAAGCGCCCGTCCAGAAGACGGAGCCTGGAACGAGCCTGGTGCAGGGCTTCCTTGGAGCCGTCCTGCACCAGGCACTTGATGGGGGTGAGCTGAGGGACGTAAAAAAACCACAACGGCGGGCGACGGTTGAAATCCGCACGGGCGCAGAGCTGTTTTGCCTTGAGGAGGTCATCGCTTCGGACCGCGGTCTCTACCTCAAAGGCCATGGCAACAGCCTCGGCAACGGCGTGGCCATTCTGTCGGCAATGGGTGATGACCTGTTCGCGTACCAGCTCGGCGGTGGTCTCGTCCCCCCAGGCCAGGTAGATACAGGAGAGGACAAACCCGGCCTCGGCGACATAAGAGGCATTGGCCGTATGCCGAATCTCCAGAACTTTCAGCATGTGCCCCTCAGCCCCTTTGAGATCATTTTGCAGATACGCCGCGACCCCTTGGAAATAGTGAGCATAGGCCCTGGTGTGATGAAAGGGGGCAACGCCCACAAACCGCCTGCAGGCAGCAACCGTTTGCATTACCCCGGGCAGGTCGCCGTCCATATAGAGCGCGATACAGAGGTGGAAGTAGATCCTGGCCTGGATATTGGTCGGCCATTCCGGGTTGAACAGGGCCTCTTTGATCATGGCGTCCACATGCCCCCGGTCTCTCCGCATCTGGTGAAAGCAGGACGAGACGCCCACCTCATAGGCCTTCATGAAAACAGCCTGTTCCGGGAGCTGGCCGAACACCTCCGCCGAATACAGCCTGCCCCCGTCCGGTGAGCCGGAAAAAAGCGCCATGAGCCCGTTCAGGACAAGCACTTCAGCCCTCAACGCCCTCAGGCCCCTTGCCCCGGGTGAAAGCCCGTCCAACATCTTCTGGGCTTGGACAGCCCACTCCAGGGCCCCTGCATAATTCCCGTGCTCGATGGTTATGAAGGCCTGCGTCGTAGCCACCAGGGGGTGCTCTGATGAAACGCCCTCGGGCAGCATGGCCAGCAACCGTTCCAATCGGATAATCTGGGAGCTGTTCAGCAAATCGTGACGGTTGTCCATCACCAACTGAACGGCCTCCGCGGTGTCCCCGGAGGCCAAAAAATGATGTAGGGCCTCTTCAATATAGCTATTTTCTGCAAACCAGGCCCCGGCGGTCCGATGCAGGTCCGCTATCTCCTGGGAGGTTTTCACCTTTTTGAGCATGCCGTTGAGCAGGTCCCGAAAAAGGTGGTGAAAGCGGAACCAATACCCGTCGCTGTCCAGGCCTAAAGTAAACAGGTTGCTTTCCACCAGCCTGTCAATAAAAGCCTCTGCGCTGTCCTTTCGATGGGAAAAAGATCGCCTCTGGTGCATATACCGGCACAAGGGCGCGCAAAAACGATTCAGGACGGCGGTCTCCAGTAGATATGAGACCGTGTCCGAATCGAGGCGGGACACCACTTCGGCCAGGAGGTAGTCGGCGATGTGGTAAGAGATGCCGCTCAGCTCCATCGCCTTTTTTCTGGGGTCCTGCCCCCCTTGCAGGTAGAGCCCGGCCAGACGCAGTCCGGCAGCCCACCCTTCGGTTTTGCTCTCCAGAACGGAGGCTGTGGCGTCATCGACGTTTACGGGTAGCAGCTTGTCCATGAAGGCTGTGGCTTCGGCAAGGGTCAGCCTCAAATCCGAGGCCCGTACCTCGGTCACAAGGCCGCGGCCCCGAAAGGGTGCTACTTGGAGCGGGGGATCTGTCCGAGACAAAAGAACGAGGTGCAGAAACCTGGCAGGATGCTTGAGCAGATCTGACACCAGCCCATAAATGGAGGGGTCGGTCATGCGATGAAAATCGTCCAGCACAAGGACAAAGGGTTCGGGCAACCCGTAGAGGTCGTTGAGCAGGTACCGGGACAGGACGGGCTCCGGCGGGAGCTGCCCGGCCTCCAGCAGGGCTTCGGTACCAAGGGCAATGCCCGGAAAGGCTTTCTCAACGGCGGCAAGAAAATAGGCCAGGAACTGTCGCAGGTCATCGTCTTCCCTGTCCAGGGAGACCCAGCCGAACGGGCAACCGCAGGCATTGGCCCAACAGCTGGCCAGGGTCGTTTTTCCGTATCCTGCCGGTGCGGTAATCAACGCCAGCGGCCGTCTCCCCCCTTCGTCCAGGAGGGTCAGTAATCGATTCCTCGGCACAATGTCGGGCGCCACGGGGGGTATCTGAAGTTTGGTATGAAGCAGAGCGTGTTTCATTGATATCGTCAGCTATGGGTTGGTAGCGACAATGCAGGCCCCCTCACACCATTCAAGGTCACCCTCCCCTTTGTCGCATGCATTAATCAACCGGCGTATACCGGAAACTAGATGGATGCCATATGCTTTTCGCAGAGCAAACACAGGCGATACGTTGTACAGGCAACGGGGCCGAAGACAATGGCAAGGCCGTACACCGGATTACCGCGGTGCGGCCCGACGGGCTGAATCGGTAGTATTCACACCGGGTTTCCGGTGGTGTCAGGCAGCATGCACACGCCTTCCTGCTGATCGAGTTTTCTATCTTTCTCTGAAGGGGATATTATCTTTACAATGATGCGTTATTACTCGAAAACGGGAGGCGGCAACAGGAGGCCTGCAACCTGTTGCTTTCATGCACGGGCCGTGCGTTCAGCAAAACGTGTTGCGCTGCCAGGGAACTGGCATATTATTGATACTACGGCATTAACGTATTGACCATTTCACACGTGAAGGGATCAGGTCAAGTAGATGTTGGCGACATTGCTGTTTCACAAGCAATTCCTACCTCCACAGAGAATATTGAACATTTTGGGGACAGGCTCTTTATGCAAAAACAACACGGTTTTCTCCTTTGCGATGTTTCCCCGCCCCCCAAAAACAACCCACCGGGCAACTCCCATGTTTTTTTCCAACTCGAATCCCTCACCCATCAGTAAAATGAGCGCCCAGCGCCTCAAAACCGCCTGACGTCACTCACCTCCAGACGCACCCCGCCCTTGCGCTCTCAGCCCACCGCTGAGTTCGTTGGCTCAATGACCTCAAAAACGAGGCAGCCACAGATCAGGCATCGACGAGGCGCTTTAGGGAATACATCCCTTCAACTCCCTTGACGCGCCTCGGTATTTTATCCCGCGTTGTACGAAATCGATCCCTGAACCTTTCATAGCCCGCTTCAACGAACTCGCGGGATCCGATAATGCCTGAATCCGTAAAGTAGCGGGTCCTGTACCGAAATCGTTGCGCTCGGGTCAGCTCAAACCCCTGGGCGGCTTCCTCATCCAAAACCCATCGCGAAATACTCGCCTTGCCCCTCTTTTCAATAGCCCCCACGTGATACAGGTACTCCCGGTATGTTTTGAGCTGCGAAGCAGGATCGAAAACGCCGAATGCCGATGTCCCCAGATCAGATGAGAGAAACCCGTCCCCGTTTCCCGTCTGGACGTGGTAACCAATGGAGCACCAGCGATACTCTTCCGGCCGCTTCACGATTCCTGCCCGAACCGCATTGAGGTCGACATACGCCAGGCAATGGATCAATGTGGTTCCCTGCTCAACGATCACACTCTTGAAGCGCTCTCCCCACAGGGTTCCCTTTCGTTCTTTCCGCTTGTTGTAAAAACAGGAGAACCGTTGCTTGATGTCCTTGACGTACGCCGACAGGCTGCAAAAACGCTCCCGGTACTCCGCCAGTCTCCCTTCGGGGAAAAACGTCTTCTCCCCATAGAGAAGGTGAAAGCGCCTTCGAACCTCATCATCGGAAACCATGTCCTCCGGGGCTACCTCGATAAGCAAATGGAAATGATTTCCCATAATCGCAAACCCAAAAACCTCGACACAATAAATCTCTGAGAACCTCTGGATGATGCGCAGTAACTCGTCTTTTTCAACCGCCCCGAAGGGAAGGCCGTCCAAGGCGGTTCGGCTGATCACATGGTAAGCGGCTTTTTGTCCGGCATCCGTTATGACCATACGGGGAACTCGCGGCATAACACCCTCCTCTCTGGTCGTGCAGAATCATTGATGTGGATGGTTTGTGTGACGGATGGGGGGAAGAAAAACTAAAATACACCAAAATTTGAGGATGATAGTACGTTACAGACCACTATCTCACAGGACGGTGTGATGGGTCCAGCATAAAGAACCTGTCCCCAAAGTTGGTTTTGAGCTTGACATCATGTGGCTCTGGCTGTAGGGTGCGCTTCGTTGTTGCGGGATGGAGCAGTCTGGTAGCTCGTCGGGCTCATAACCCGAAGGTCAGTGGTTCAAATCCGCTTCCCGCTACCACTTAAAAAATACAAAGGCCCGGAAGAGTCATCTTCCGGGCCTTTTTTTGTTGGTAATGGAGAATCACAGAGACGCAAGACCCCGTCGTCAGCGCCCCACAAAGGCAAGAAACATCTCCACGCCGGCAATGTCCAGTACCACGCCCTCTTTGGAGATAGAAAGAACCTTTGCCCCGTCCACGGAAGCGCCCTCTCGGATAATCTGGCTGTTGATAACCGCGATACGCCGGGAAGGTGTCTGTGACCACCGCACCCCCTGGAGGCGATAGGTCCCGGCATCGGCGGCCGGAAGCTGTCGCAGCTCGTCCGGGGACAACGCCGGCGCATCAGGCAACGCTGCGACAACTTGGCCCTGCCCCTGGGACGGTTGAATTGATTCGGAAACAGGTTCCGGCTCCACAACGGATCCGGCTGGTGAATCCGGCGCTGATAAAGGCGCCGTCGCAACAGGCGATGAAGCCACCAAAGAAGCCGAACGCGATTGCGGCCCGGCACTGGAAGAGTCTTGGGTGGCCGGAGAACTCGGGGCCACCACGCGAAAAACCGAGGTCACACCAAGGGGCGCCTCATCGGCCACCACAGCCTGCCCCCGGCCATAGGCCAGATAAAAGCCTGCCCCCGCAAGCCCCACACCCGCTACAAACACAGCCACAAAGGGAAGCAGGCGGGCAAAGCCTGTCTTTTGCCGTGGTTCCACCCTTGTAAACCCAACGCTTTCAGCGTGTTTTTCCTCTTCTTCCATTCGCTTCAAGGCTTCCAAAACCGAACTCATGGGATCTCTCCTTTTTGTCGGTCATGGGCGGCTACGCGCTCCGGGGTATCGGGCAATCCATTTTTCAGCGCTGCGGCAAGGGCCACGCGGGTAAGGTCTCCCACCATGCCGTCGGAGAGAATGCCGTAGGCCTCCTGCAGGGCATGCACCGCCCGAAGGGTCTCGCCATCAAAACGCCCGTCCACGCTCACCCCGTGAAACCCGGCCCGTGAGAGAGCCGATTCAAGGGCGATGACCTCCTGAAGGCCCGAGCGCTCCGTCACCACCTCAGAGAACCCCAGGGGATTGGTGCAGGCGATAAGGGCCCGGCCGGACCAGAGCCTGTCGGCATCGCCCCGGGACAGCTCCACGATCCCTTTGGGAGATTGAAACCGCAACAGCCCATGTTCCTCCTCCCCTTCAAACACCAGTACCAGAGGCCCCTGGCCGCCGGAGCCGAACAGCATCAGGACCGGCAGGCCGAAGGCCATGGCCCGATCCAGATCCCCGTCCATGGGCATCACCTCCATGCCCAGGGGCGCGGCCACGGCAGAGAGAAGAAGGTAGGGATCCCCGATGGCCGGAAGCTCGGAGGCGGAGAGTGTGTGCCCCCACGCCCCCATGATCCGGCGAACGCCCCAGGGGACGGACTCTGCCACACCCGCCTCGTCAAACAGATCAAACAGGCCGTAGGTGGCCGGAGGGGCTGTACTGCCCTGGCCATCCGTAACCGCAACCGGAGCCGTCTGTGTCGCCTTTGGATGCCACAGGGAGGTACCGAAGACCAGAAACCCGGCCATGAACACAATGGCAAGTCCCAGCACCGCCACGCCCCACGCCGGCAAGGGCCGTCCCAAAAGGGTGCGATCCATGTAGGGCCGGTCCGCAAGCTCCGCCACGGCCTTCTTTACTGCCCCGGCGTCCACACGGTCCTTGCCCGCCACATACCCGCAGAGCAAGGCCCGGTCACAACAGATGTTGATGACGCGCGGCGTGCCCCCTGAATAGCGGTACACCTGTGCCCTGGCCCGGGGGGTGAAGAGATCGCCCCGGGCCCCCAGGGAGGCCCGTTTCAAACGGTGGACAATGTAGTCATGGGTCTCGTCGGAGGAGAGGGGTTGCAGGCGGCAGGCCAGGGAGATCCGCTGGGCCAGTTGACGGAGTTCATGGCGTTCCAGCATCTCTCCGAGCTCGGGCTGGCCGCAGAGGACGGTCTGAAGCAGTTTGGCGCGGGTGGTCTCCAGGTTGGAGAGAAGGCGAAGCTCCTCCAGGACCTCAATGGAAAGATTCTGGGCCTCGTCGATGACAAGCAGGGCCTTTTTCCCCATCTCCCGGTTTTCAATGAGGAACCGCTGAAGGGCCGCCGTCAGGTCCGACCGGCTGGAAGATCCGGCGTCGATGCCGAAATCGCGGTTGATGGACTGAAGCAGCTCCACGGCATTCAAGGTGGGGTTGAAGATGCAGGCAACGGACACCGTCTCGTCCAGCCCCTCAAGGAAGGTGCGCAACAGGGTTGTCTTGCCCGTGCCCACCTCGCCGGTCACCTCCACAAAGCCTTCGCCGGTTTCAAGGGCATAGGTCAGGTGGCCCAGGGCCTCCTGATGGCACCGGGAAGGAAACAGGTACGATGGCGTCGGCACCAGCTGAAAGGGCCGCTCCTTGAGATGAAAGTGTCGTCGATACATGTCTTGCCCTGGGTATGCTTGAAAACAAGCATGTTACTCGTACAGTTTTCGGAAGTCCCGGTTGGTACGGATATACTTACGCCTGAGCTTCGGTTTTTCGATTTTTCCCGTGGGGTTTCGGGGCACCTCGCCAAAAAAGATCTTTCGCGGCCGCTTGTAGCGGGGAAGGTTCTCGCAGAAGGCCTCCAGGGCGTCCCGCGTCATGGAGCGCCCCTCCTTGATCATCACCACGGCGGCCACCACCTCGCCCAGGCGCTGGTCCGGGTAACCGATGATGCCCACATCCTGCACATCCGGGTGGGTGATGATGTGGTTCTCGATCTCCACGGGGAAGATGTTCTCCCCGCCGGAGATGATAAGGTCTTTTTTCCGATCCACGAGCCAGATAAAACCGTCTTTGTCCTTCCGGGCCATGTCCCCGGTGCGGAGCCAGCCGTCCACGATGCACTTGGCCGTCTCTTCCGGGTTTTTGTAGTACTCGGTCATGACCCCGGGCCCCTTGATGATCAGCTCGCCGGTCTCCCCTCCGGGAAGCTCGTTCAAGGCACCGTCCACCACCTTGGCCGCCCACTGGTGCCCGGGCAGCCCGATGGCCCCCACCTTGTGCTCGTTTTCAAGCCCTAAGTGAACACAGCCGGGGCCTGAGCACTCGGTGAGGCCGTAGTTGGTATCGTAGTCGTGGTGGGGAAAGAGTTTCTTCCACTCGTCAATAAGGGATGGCGGCACGGGCTGGGCACCGATGTGCATGAGGCGCCAGGCGTCCAGGTTGTACTCGGTGAGCACCACGTCGCCGTTTTCGATGGCGATGAGAATGTCGTGGGCCCAGGGCACCAGAAGCCAGACAATGGAGACCTGCTCTTCGGATGCCACCCGCAGGATATACTCGGGCTTGACCCCTTTAAGGATAACGGTGCGCGCCCCCACCTTGAAGTTTCCGAACCAGTGCATCTTGGCGCCGGTGTGATACAGGGGAGGGATGCAGAGAAAGTTGTCGAGGTGGGTCTGCCCGTGGTGGGCGTTTTCCACCTCGCAGGCAAAGGCCAGGTTGCCGTGGGTGAGGCGCACGGCCTTGGGGGTTCCGGTGGTGCCGGAGGTAAAGTAGAGGGCCGCGGTGTCGGCCTTGGACAGGGGAACGGGAACAAAGGCTGTCTCGTCCGTATCCATAAGGCTCCCGAGGTGCATGGCCCAGTCCGGGCAGCAGCGCTTGGGCCCATCGAAGATCCAGTGTTTCACGGTGGAGGAGAGCTCTCCCCTCACCTCTTCCAGCCGGCCGATGAACTCTTCACCGAAGACAAACACCTCGGCTTCGGCCACGTTGGTGCACAGGGCAATCTTCTCGGCGTCAAAACGAAAGTTCAGGGGAACCACCCAGGCCCCGGTTCGAAGGATGCCGAAATAGATGGGAAGCCACTCCAGGGAGTTGCTCATGAGCTGAACCACGCGCCCCCCTTTGCTCACCCCGAGCCCCTGGAGGACCGCAGCCAGCTCCGTGGCGTAGGTGTCGAACCCGGCCCAGGTGATTTCCCGCCGGAGGTTCTTGGCGGGCTCGCGTTCGATAAGTGAGATTTCGCAACCGTAGAGGGAGGCGTTTTCAGCCAGTATATCCGTAATCAACATAAGGCAACCCTGTAAAAAATGCCGGCGAAAAAAAGTCGGCGCCGCACGCGACATTCCCCGTCCCGCCTTGTCGCTGCCGCCAGCCCGTATGTCCCGGATGCCCGCAGGCACCGCGTGGTCGACTTTTTCCGAAGGCCGTCAAAATAAAAACCAAAAGCAACGGGACCGTGATCAAACCGGCCCAGAAAAGAGGGCCTGCCGATTGAAACTTATCACATACCACAGCCCCTGCAGAACCTCTACCCCTGATAACGGGAAGGCAAGGAGATCCGCATACGGATCCCGCCACCGAAAACAAGGCCCTGATCACCGTTCCAACATCGGGCTGCGCGTCACGGTTTGCCTTGGTCTCATCCTGTCGATTCGGCCCATACAAGCTGCCGGTGGCCAAACGTTCGCCCGGTTTATGCGTTGGATGCAGCTATTCAGTTGCCTTTGAATGGGGAAAGACGACTCCAAGGAAGGCTTACTTGATCTGTAGGGTTACCGTTGGGTTTGACAAACGAACCTCACCCCTTGAGCCCCCGAAAGCGACGACGTTCCCTTACAAAGGGAGAGTCCACCTCGGCTTCGGCCCAGCGCACCATGTTGCGAATCATTCCCTGGAACACCAGCTCATGGAAAGGTTTGACAGCAATCCAGTAAAGACGCCCCAGAAAGCCCGAAGGGTAGAAAATCGCGGTCTGGTGGATCCACACCCGGTCGCCTTCGGTCTTCACCTCAAACTCCAGCCACGCCTTCCCGGGCAGCTTCATCTCCGAAATCAGCCGCAGGAGCTGGCCCTCTTCAAACCGCTCCACCCGCCAGAAATCAAGGTGGTCTCCGCTTCGGAGCTCCCGCCGGTGGGGCCGCCCGCGCCTCACCCCGACCCCGCCCATCCAATAGTCCACGGCACCGCGGACCCGCCAGAGAAAATTAAAGGCGTACCAGCCGTTTCGCCCCCCGATGCGGGCAATGGAGGAGAAGGCCCGGCCCGGGGTGGTGCTCACCCGGCGACTCCGCTGGTCAATGTACCGGGCCCCCATCCAGGAGGTCTCCGGCCCCGGCGGCTTGCCCCCCGCCGAAGAGACCGCGTCGGTCCACCGACTCTCGGCAAAGGCCCGCTCCTCGTTCATCAGGGCCCGCCGGATCGCCTCCCGGGCGCTGATGGGCACCACGCTGAACAGCTCCCGGGCAGACGGGTCATGCACCACGGTCTGGTTTTTCACCCCCTCGATGAGCTTTTTCCCCACCCGGGCGTAAACAGGGGTCACCAGCCCCAGCCAGAGACTGCTCACCCCCGGGGTGAGGATGGGGACGGGGATCATGAGTCGGGAGAGCCCCCTCTCCGTTGCGTAGGCCTCCATGAGGTCCTGATAGGAGAGAGGCTCGGAGCCCCCCACCTCCACGACGCGGCTCTCGGACAGAGGCAGGGTCACGGATTCCGTAAGGTACCGGATCAGGTCTTCGATGCCGATGGGCTGAGCCATCACCTTGACCCAGCGGGGCAGGATCATCACGGGAAGCCGCTCGGTAAGTGCCCGTACCAGTTCAAAGGAGAGGCTCCCCGAACCAATCACGATGGAAGCCCGAAATTCAAGCGTGGGAACCGAAGAGCGCCTGAAAATCCTGCCCACCTCCTGGCGACTTCGAAGGTGGGCCGACAGGTTCGGCCCTTCCCCCAGCCCCCCCAGGTAAATAAGCTTCCGGACACCGGCACGCTGGGCAGCCCCCACAAAATTCGTGGCCGCCTTCCGGTCCATCTCCTCAAAGGCCCCTGTGGCACCCATGGAATGAATCAGGTACAGGGCCGTGTGAACACCCTCCATTGCCTGGTCCAGGGAGGCCACATCAAAGACATCTCCCTTGGCCACCTCGGTGCCTTCCGCCGTTCGGTGCTTCAGAAAAGCCGCGCGCCTCGCCAGGCACCGCACCCGAAACCCCTCCCCTTCGAGGACGCGAAGCAGGCGCCCCCCCACATACCCCGTGGCTCCGGTCAGCAAAATCAACGGACGTTCATCCATAATTCACTCCCTGGGTTCAATGGTCTCTCATCACCCCCGCCAGCCCTTACCCTTTACCCTTTACCCTTTAGCCTTTAGCCTTTAGCCTTGAGCCTTGAGCCTTGAGCCTTGAGCCCTTAGCCCTTAGCCCTTAGCCCTTAGCCCTTAGCCCTTAGCCCCCATTATACACCACCTCACCCCATCAGAAAGTCGTTTTGTCCCAAAGGGTTGACTCCCTGTGGACAAAACCGAAAAACCCGTGATAGGCTGAGACCGTTTTCATCGGGTCCATCAGTTTCCCCGGCCCGTGCATCGCAGGAACACACGCATCACTCATCGTTTTTTCCGAAACGCATTTTACCGAAAAACGCGCCCGGTTTGAGAATCTTCCCGCCAGGCACCCATGTCGTCGTCAACGGAACGTCGTTCGGTTTCTCTTACGGAATATCCCATGCCAAGGAGGCTCGATGTTTGACACCCTGTTCTCGCCCATCGCAATCAACTCGCTCACCGTTAAAAACCGCATCGCCTATCCGTCCCTCGGCCTTCTCTACAGCTGGGACCGCAAGTTAAACGACCGGTACGTAAACTACTTTACCGAAATCGCCCGGGGCGGTGCAGGCATCGTCACCGTGGGGCCCGTGGGCGTGGACTTCATCGGATCCGGCCTGGCGGTCCTCGGCCTGGACACGGACGAAGCCATCCCGGACTTTCTCCGGGTCACCGATGCCATCCGGGCCCGTGGAGGTTCCCCCTGGACCCAGCTTTTCCATGCCGGTGCCTACACCCACCCCCTGCTCATCAACGGTGAGGCCCCCATGGCTCCCTCCGCCGTCTACTCCCCTTACTCCAAGACCACCCCCCGGGAGATGAGCCCCGACGACATCCACACGGTGCGACAGGCCTTTGCAGACGCGGCGGCACGGGCCGTAAAGGCAGGCTTTGACGGCGTGGAGATCATCGCATCGGCAGGGTACCTCCTCACCCAGTTCCTCTCCCCCAAGACCAACAAACGCACCGACGACTACGGAGGAAGCGTTGAAAACCGGCTCCGGTTTCCCACGGAGGTGGTCGCCGCCTGCAGGCAGGCCGTGGGGGAAGGGTTTCCTCTGTCCGTTCGCATGGCAGGCAACGACTTCGTCCCAATGAGCAACACCGACGAGGTGACCCCTGCCATTGCCCGGGCCTATGAAAAAAGTGGCGTAAACCTCATCAACGTCACCGGCGGCTGGCACGAGTCCAAGGTCCCCCAGCTCCCCATGGAGCTGCCCCGCACCGGCTACGCCTACCTGGCCGCCACGGTCCGCAAGGCGGTCTCTGTTCCCGTCATGGCCTCCAACCGCATCACCACCCCCATGAACGCCGAGCGACTCTTGAACGACGGTTACTGCGACATGGTAAACTTGGGACGGGTCCTCATCGCCGACCCCTTCTGGCCCGCGAAGGCCCTTCAAGGACGCGTCGACGAAATCCGCCCCTGTGTGGCCTGCTCCCAGGGCTGCACCGACGAGATCTTCAGCGGCATGCCCGTCACCTGCATCGGCAACCCCCGGGCCGGATACGAAGCCGAGCGCATTGTCCGGCCCACCACCGCCCCAAAAAAGGTGATGGTGGCAGGGGCAGGCCCTGCAGGACTGGAAGCCGCGGTCACCGCCGCACAGATGGGCCACCACGTGCATCTCTTTGAGGCTGGGGACACCATCGGCGGCCAGATCAGCCTGGCCGCCACCCCGCCCCACAAGGAAGAGCTCCTGGAATACATCCGCTACTACCGTGCCATGCTGGCCCGACACAAGGTCGCCGTCACCCTCTCCTGCCCGGTGACCCCGGAGCTGATCCGGCAGGAGTGCCCCGACCATGTCTTCGTGGCCGAAGGGGCCGAACCCACCCGGCCCCCCATCCCCGGGGCCCAAAACGATAAAATCCTCTCATCATGGGATGTCCTGAAAAAAGACCGCCCCCTCGGCAAAACTGTTGCCATCGTCGGCGGAGGCGCCGTGGGCCTTGAAACCGCTCTGCACATTGCCGTCAAGGGCACCCTCTCCCCGGAGATGTTCCACTTCCTCGCGGCCCACGACGCGGCCCCACCGGATCGGCTCAAAAAAGGGCTTTTCACCGGCAACCACCGGGTCACGGTCTTTGAAATGGCCCCCCGGGCCGGAGGAGACATGGGCCGCTCCACCCGGTGGATCATGATGGACAACCTCAAACGCTACGGGGTTCGGCTCATCACCAGTGCCACCGTGACCAGGCTGTCAAGGGAGCAAATCTGCTGGGACGACGGCAAAACCGAGCAGACTGAAAATTTCGACACCGTCATCCTGGCCACGGGCTCCCGGTCCGTGACCGCCCTTTCGTCCGCCCTGCCCGGCCTCGGCGTCCCCTTCACCGTCATTGGAGACGGCCTGGCACCCGGAAAATTCAACCACGCCATCCACGGCGGGTTCCTTGCCGCCCTTCAGCTGGATGCCGGGAACTGAGCCTTCGGTGGGTCGTTTTCAAAAACGCCCCACCGTCCCCACCTGTCTGGCCCGACAAAAAACTACGTCTACAACATATCTCTCCACCCCACCGCATAACCGCACCCAGTCACCACACACCCATTTAGTATCGAATTTTAGAGCTTTCCCACATTAAAACACCGCCACCACAAGTCAGATTGACTTGGCAGGTCATTATGTAGTATGCAACATAAACAACTCAACCACCCCGTATCGCGGTTCAGCAAAGGGTAAAAAGTTCCACAGGGACTCGAATCATATAAGGAGAGAGTACAATGCAAAGCGACTACTATCTGGTGGAAAAAGAGGGGCCCATCGCCACGGTGTGGCTCAACCGGCCGGACAAGAAAAACGCCATGAACCCGCCTGCCTGGGTTGACAGCGTGGGGGTGTTCAAAGAGCTGGACGAAGACCCGGAGGTCCGGGTCATTATCGTGGCGGGCAAGGGAAAAGACTTCTGTGCGGGCATCGACCTCTTTGAGATCATCGGCATGCTCCCCGAACTCCTCGACCCCGAGCAGAAAGGGGGCGTGAAATGGCCCCTGCTCAGCAAACTCAAGCTTATGCAGGACGGCCTCACCGTCATCGAGCGGATCCGCAAGCCCGTCATCGCCGCGGTGCAGGGCAAGTGCATCGGCGGCGGCCTGGACCTCATCTGCGCCTGCGACATCCGCCTGGCTTCTGCCGACGCCACCTTCTCCCTGAGGGAAGCTGCCGTGGGTATGGTGGCGGACATGGGCGTCCTCCAGCGCCTGCCCCTCATCGTGGGACAGGGTGTTGCCCGGGAGATGGCCTTCACCGCCAAGTTCATCGATGCCTCAAGGGCCCGCGACGTGAGCCTCGTCAATGAGGTCTTCGAAGACGTCGACGCCCTGTACGCCGGTGCCCGCGCCCTGGCCGAGGAGATTCTGGGCGCCGCCCCCATCGCGGTGCAGGCATCCAAGGACGTCCTCAACAACGCCATCGCCTCCCAGATCGACGAAGGCCTGAACTACGTGGCCGCCATCAGCGGCAACATCGTCCCCTCCAACGACCTCATGGAAGCGGTGACCGCCATGGGCGAAAAACGTGCCCCCAAATTCACCGGCACCTGATCCGTTTCAACACACCGGCACCCCAAGCCCCCTGTTGCGAGTTATGTGGACTGCAACAGGGGTTTTTTTATGGAAAACAACGGAATGCTTGCAAAGCGATGTTAGTCCTGCTCCGGGACCGTCAGAGTCGCCACCACGGGAAGATGATCGGAGATATGGAGGGTATCTTCGGACCGGACCCGGGCCGATGTCACGGCAAGCTCTCTTGAGCACACCAGGTAATCCAGGGTCCGGTCGGGTGCGGAGACGCCGGGGTCGTTGGGGAAGTGGGTGAAGTGGGGAGACGCCCCTCCGGGGTCGGTGTCGTCAAGGCCGGGAATCACCGTGTACCGGCTGAACAGGGGCGTCATCTCCCCTTCCGGGTTGAACAGGACCCGCTGCTCCTCGTCAAGGATCTCGTACTGGCCCGGGGGAAGCAGGTTGAAGTCCCCCCCTGAAATGACGGGGGCACCCTGCCGCTCGAACACATGGATCACATGCTCCAGGGCACCAAGCTGGCGGGCAAGGAGGTCCGGTGTTACCGGAAAAGCCTCCAGGTGAAGATTGATCAGGGCCAGGCGCCCCCCGCCCGCAACGGGAAGTTCGGCGGTCAGCAGGCACCGCTGGAGATTGAGGCGTTCGGTGAAAAAATTCCCCCCAGCCCCGGGCAGGGCGATGCGAACGGGGACCTCCATGCGGTAGCGAGAAAAAATCACCAGCTTCATGCCCACAGCCCCCATGATCTTCGGGTGGGGTACAAAGCGGGCTTTCCAGTAAAAGGCCTCGGCCTTGAAAGGGTAACGGGTCTTTAACAGGTTCTCCAGCCTCGCGGCCTGGTCCTGTCCGTCGGTACGGGAAGCCCCGTGGTCCACCTCCTGGAGCAGGAGGATATCCGGGGATTCATCATCCACGACACGGGCCGCTTCGGCAAAGGTGGCGTTCATATCCTGTGGTGACGGACGTTTGTCCGGCCCGGAAAACCCGGGAAGATCATAGTAAAACACATAGTTCTTCCCGGCAAAATACTGCACGTTCCAGCTCATGACCTTAAGGCTCTGGCCGGGCGAAAGGGAAGGCCCCTCTCCGGCGGTGAGGCTGGCCGAGGCCACCGCCTCAAAACGCTCCCCGCCCCGATACACCCAGACAGCGGCCACGAGAAGCATCACGAGACTTCCGGCACACAGAATGCCAAGGCATTTCATCAGTCCGTACATCGCATCTCCCCCGTTCTCCATGGGCGTTGGCCACCCGGCCTTCCGGCATCGCCCGCAGGCCTGTGTTCTGGTTTTTCGTGCTCCCGCATATCATACCCCCCCAACGGAAAAAAAGACAGCGTCTCGTATTGACGCCTTGCGAAGCAATGACGTCCCCATCGCCCCTGCGAATCGTAAAAGAGCACCCCCCGTCTCCCCCCGGCATGACATCCCCTTCCAGGCGACTCAGCCCTTTCCTACCCAAACGGCCTTCCCGGAAAGCCTGCGCAAAAAAAACGCTGATTACTCGACAACTTAATTTTGACTCACTGACGCCAAATGCCGCTTGACATCCTCTCTAACCGCGACTATAGACAATAGACACTTCTCGCATATGAGAAGTTGTACACGTCTTACATGCCTACTTCTTTTTTGTCTTAAAATCGCTCATTGATGGCATCACCAAAGGGCTCGCCCGCATTCCGGCCTGCCTGTGCACATGGCAGCGGTCATGAACCCCATGATTCATAAACCGCGACACCCGTCGGGGAGAATCGCACGGGGCGATACGAATCCACTGACCGCATACGTTCTCAAGCCCCGATCCATCACACCAAGGCGCTTTTCACGGGTCTTTTTTCATATAGCCGACCTCGTTGCCTGACAGGGCTCCCTTGCATGTAGCCCAGGAGGCGGAGCTATGCCCGGCCACAGCCGTCGCATGGTCCAGCAGCCCCCCACTCCGTCCGAGCTCCCTACGCTTTCACTTCAGGAGGAATCCCATGGCAGTATTGACGTATCCAGGTGTTTACATGGAAGAGGTGTCCAGCGGTGTCAAGCCCATCGAAACAGCGGGCACCTCAACGGCGGCTTTTTTCGGCGTCGCCGAGCAGGGCCCCATCGGGTCCGTAAAAAAGATCTTTAACTTCACCGAATTCCAGGCCACCTACGGCGGCTTCATGAAAGGGTATTTCCTTGCCCACGCCGTCTACCAGTTCTTCAACAACGGAGGAAGCCAGTGCTATGTGGGCAGGGTGGCGGCAGGTGCCGATACCGCCGGAGTCACGGTCCAGGACCGGGGCACCACGGCCCAGGCGAGCCTCACCTTTTCCGCCGTCTCCCCGGGGGCCTGGGGAAACCGGCTCATGGTTGTCGTGGACAGCGACGCCTCCGACGATCCCCTCAATGCCTTCACCCTCGCCATCTACCGGGACAACGACATCCCGGACGGCCCGGCCGTACGGCTCGAAACCCATGAAGACCTCTCCATGAACCCGGCCTCGCCGCAATACGTGCAAACCGCGGTGAATGCCCGGTCCGGCGTGCTCCGGGTGGCCGTCAACGAGGCCAACAGCAACCAGATCCCGGGCTACAGTCAGGGCGGTGCCATTGCCGAAGGCACCCTGCTGGGGGAAAACCAGCGCCAGATCGGCATCAACATCCACAACGACGGGTACCGCACCGTGGACCTCACCGAATCCCTGGAAGAAGTCGATCTCACGGACCTGTCCGCCGTTGCCGCGGCCATGCAAGCCGCCCTGCGGGCCCTGGTCCCCTTAAGGGACTCCACCCCGGCAGACGCCTACCAGGTGACGGTCTCCGTGGAACAGACCGACCGGATTCGCATCACCTCCGGCCACACCTCGGCGGACTCCCGGGTGGAGATCGTCGACGGGCCCGATCCCCTGACCAATGCCTCGGCCGCCCTCCGCCTCGGCACGCGCAACGGAGGCATCGAGGTGGAGGGGTCCTCGGCCATGCGCCCCCAAAACACCGCCCCGGATGCCCCCTACCTCCTGGGGGACGACACCGTGTCCGGTGCAGTCACCGCCATCCGTCCGGGCACCGACGGTACCCTCCCGCTGAACGACATCGACTACATCAATGCCCTGAACTGGCTGGACACCGTCCTGGACGTCAGCCTCATCGCCATCCCGGGCATCGGCACACCGGCCGTGGCCGACGCAGGCATGGCTTACTGCCGGAACCGCCCGTTAAGCGACTGCTTTTACATCGCGGACATGAACATCGAGACCACCACCCTTGAAGGCGCCATGGCTTACAGAAACGCCATCAACACCCCCAACTCCTTTGGAGCCGTGTATTTCCCCTGGCTCAAAGCCCTGGACCCCACCGGGCTCAGCCCCGAACCCATCACCGTGCCCCCGTCCGGCTACGTGGCGGGCATCTACTCCCGCACAGACGCCAAACGGGGCGTCTGGAAAGCCCCGGCCGGAACCGAGGCCATGCTCAGCGGCGCCGTGGGCCTTGCCGCCGACCTCACGGATCCCCAGCAGGGCAACCTCAACAAGCACAAGAAGAGCGTCTGCGTCATCCGAAAGTTCCCGGGCTCCGGCATCGTCCTCTGGGGTGCCCGCACCCTGAGTTCCGATGCGGAGTATCGATACATCCCGGTTCGGCGCATGGCCATGATGCTCAGGGTAAGCATCTACAACGGCATCCAGTGGACCGTCTTCGAGCCCAACGACGAAGAGCTCTGGTCCCAGATCCGCCTGAACATCAACTCCTTCATGATGACCCTCTTCCGCCAGGGTGCCTTCCAGGGCGCCACGCCGTCCAAGGCCTTCTTTGTCAAATGCGACGGCGAAACCACCACCCAGGCCGACATCGACCGGGGCGTCGTCAACGTGCTGGTGGGCTTTGCCCCCCTCAAGCCCGCGGAGTTCGTGGTGGTCAAACTCAGCCAGGCCGCAGGGCAACGATAGCTCAACCTCCGACACCTATCCAACGGGAGATCCCCCATGGCACAGTTCACTGTAAACACCCACCGGTTTGACCCGTACCGCAACTTTAAATTCAAGGTGAAATGGGACGGAAAGTACATCGCAGGCCTCAGCAAGTGCAGCCCCTTGAAGAAGACCACCGCGGTGACGGACTGGCGAGAGGGCGGCGACCCCAGCTCCGGCAGAAAGCTCCCCGGCAAAACCTCCTACGAGAGCATCACCCTGGAAGCGGGCATCACCCACGACACCACCTTTGAGGAGTGGGCCAACCTCGTCAACAACTTCCAGGGGGACGCCTCCATGTCCCTGAAGAATTTCCGCAAGGACGTGGTCATCGACGTCTTCAACATGCAGGGCACCAAGGTGCTCTCCTACAAGGTGTATCGCTGCTGGGTCTCCGAGTACCAGGCCCTGCCCGAGCTTGACGCCGGGGGCGACGCCGTGATGATCCGCACCATCAAGCTGGAAAACGAAGGGTGGGAACGGGACACCTCCGTTGCCGAGCCTTCGGAAGCGTAACGCCCCATGGAAACCGTTGCCTGTGAGCTGCCCGGCGGCTATGTGGACGAAGACGGAAGCATCCACCGGGAGGTGATCCTGGGCCCCCTGACAGGTGCCCAGGAAAAAGCCCTGGCACAACAGAAAGAGGCCTCGCCGGACGCCCGTGTCACAGAGATTCTCGCCGCCTGCATCCGGCGCATGGGCACCCTGGACAAGGTCACAGACGCACACACCCGCCGCCTCCTGGTGGGGGACCGGCAGTTTCTCCTCCTGAAGCTTCGGGAGATCTCCTTCGGCCCCCGGGTGCACGTCACCACCCGCTGCTCCCGACCCGACTGCGGGGAACGCCTGGACATTGAGTTCACCACGGACACCGTCCCCGTAATCCGGGCCCCCCAGGCGCACCGCTACATGACCCTGAAACTCCCGGCCGAAACCAATGGTTCCCGCACCGTCACCTTCAGGCTACCCAACGGCGAGGACCAGGAGCACCTCGCCCACCTGGCAGCGGAAAACGATGTGCTGGCAGCCACCCTGCTCCTGACCCGCTGTATTCGTTCCATGGCCCCCCACGGCAACGCCCCGGACCGGCATGAGATCGACGCCCTATCCCAGCAGGCCAAGAGCTGTATTGAAGAGGCCATGGACCGCCTTGGCCCCAAGGTGGTCACCACCATGGAGGCCTTCTGCCCCGAATGCCGACGGAACTTCTCCGTGGCCTTCGACCTCCAGGCCTTTGTGCTCAAAGAGATGGGCACCCGCCTCGACCTCCTCTTTCAGGAGGTGCACTACCTGGCCTACCACTACCACTGGAGCGAAAAAGAGATCCTCGGCATGACCCGCACAGACCGGCGAAGGTACATCGATATCCTGTCCGAGGCCGTGGAACGAACCCATCATGCAGGCTGATTCGCCCACCCGGGAAAGGCGCGCTTCTCAGGCTCCGACACCCCAGAAATCTGAACCTCCGGCCCACCGGGTCCATGCACTCCTCGGGCTGCCCGACCCCACACTTCCCACAACCCAGGGCCGCCTTATTGCCCCCCCGGGTACCTTCAGGTACGAAGATGCCCTCCCGGGCCGTCAAGGGTCAGAGCCCGAACCACCGGCCCCCCTGGAACACGTCGCCACGCATTTCCGGGAGCCCCCCATTGAGACCCACGAAACCTTCGAGGCAAGCCCTTCCTCCCACGGTGAAGAGAGCACCTCTCCCCGCCATGGGGAGCGGGTTGAAACGAGAATCCCCTCCACCGCCCCGGAGCCATCCGCACCGGTGACGGGCATGGAGGCACCCAGGACACAAACCCCTCGCCACCGGGCGGCGACGCCCGAACAAAAAGTGGTCACACCGCAACCGGACGACAGGGCCTTCCATAGTGAGCGCCTCCCACACATGGACGCCACAGGTGGCCTCACCCCGTCAGCCCCAGGGCCAAGCCCATGTAATGAAGGGCCCGCCCCGCTCCACCACACCGGGCCCGAGGCCGCCGACGCCTCCGTCACAATAAATCCCAGCCCATCCCTTCGACCCGAAACAGCCATCCCGCAATCGGACGCACCGACAGTTCAGGGCAAGAGGCTGGCCCCATCCCCCATGCCTTGTGGGGACACATTCACGGAGCCGCCGGTTCCTAAGACGGATGCAGAAAAAACCCCGTTAAAAAAAACAGCGTCGCTGCTTGCCTCTGCCCCCCCGGCAAAACAGCACACAGACACGGCGGGCACACCGGAAGCCCCTATCCGGCCACCGGTCCATGGGGCGTGCGGGGAACTTTCCCCTCCCCCACACGCCCCGGTGCCCGCCACCCCCTCAGGAGACAACGAAGCGCCCATGGATCGCCTGCGTCGGCTCTTCCCCGGCCTCACCGCCCCAGGGCCCCCGGCACCGGTGCACCGGCAAGAGGCCTCCGTCACTCCGGCCCCAAAGGCCCCGCAAGAGCCCCCCATGGAACCGCCACCCGTCACCCGAATCATCATGGTACAGGCGCCTGCGGCACCAAAGGGCCCCAACCGGGCAGCCACCTGGCAGCGAAGCCATGGGACACGCCGGGCCCTGTTGAACATGATCCGATAACCCTGGAGGACCGTGAGTAAATCCACCGCCATAGGCATGGTCAGCGAGTCCCTGCGCAACCTGTTGCTCGGGGAGATGACCCTCACCCCGGAAGTCGGGGTCACCCTCCTTGCCCCGGACGAGCCCGGCAGCGACAGGCGCGTGAACCTCTTTCTCTACCGCGTAGAAGAGAGCCCGTCCCTTAAGAACCTGGACTGGCAACCCCGGGCCAACGACCCGGCCCGGCTTGTGCCGCCCCCGTTGTCCCTGCACCTGTTCTACCTCATGACACCCAAGGCCCTCACCGATCCCCAGACCGGCAACGTCCACGCCCACAAAATCCTGGGGGAAGCCATGCGGGTCTTCCACGCCAACCCCGTGGTGCCCGCCCCTTACCTCAGCCAGGGCCTTGAAAGCGCCCGGGAGCAGATCACCATCCGGCAGGAGCCTGTGGACCTGGAGTCCATGGGCTCCATCTGGAGCACCTTTGCCCAGCCCTACCGCCTCTCCGTGGCTTATGAGGTCTCGGTGGTGCAGATCGACATGCCCGCAACCCGGGAGCGCACCGTGGGCAAGCGCGTCCTTCGCGTGGGAGTCCCCGAAGTAAAAGCCCCCTTTCATCCCCCCGAGGTCACGGGCATCACCCCCGCGGCCGCGCCGGCAGGAACCGTGGTCACGGTCACCGGCAGGCACCTTGCGGGCTGGAGGGCCTATGTCTCGGTCATGCGAAGGGCCATCGACCCCGGTACCCCTCTGGCCTCCGACGCCTTTCCGGTCACCATCCCGGCGGACCTGTCACCCGGTTTCTACGAGATGCGCATCGACATCTCCCATCTCTGCCGGAAAACCCTCTTTTTCGAGGTGACGGCGTGATTATCCAAGGTGCCGCCCCCATATCAGGGACAGCATCATCACCCCACCCGGAGGACACCGGTTACGCCAGGAACGCAGACCACCTGGCAGATGAACTCAGGCGTCTGGATCTTCTTATCCGCCATGGGGTCCTCACCCTGAGGCACGGCCATGAAGCCTTCAAAGACCCGGGGGATGCCCAGTCAAGCATGGGCCTTTACATCTCCGACACCCACGTGGACCGACTCCTCGCAGAAGAAAGCGTCCCTTCGGAGAGCGCCCCCGACCTCTCCGGTCTATCGGGCCACCTGGAAAAGATGGGGCAGGAGATCGCCCGAAAGGTGTCGGCGAGCCTTGACCGGAACATCCCGCTGGCACTGCCCCTCCTTGCCGGGCTCTACGACCTCTCCCCCATCGAGATGCAGGCGGTGATGATCTGCCTGGCCCCGGAGCTTGACCGAAAATACGACACCCTCTTCGCCTACCTCCAGGACGACATCACCCGCAAGCGGCCCAGCATGGACCTGATCCTCTCCCTGCTCTGCCGCACCCCGGCCCAAAAATGGAGCTTAAGGGCCATCGTCTCCCGGGAGTCCCGTCTCCTGCAGCGGGGCATCCTGCAACCGGTGGAAGACCCCCACAGCCCCTCGGGCGCCAGCGACCTGGCCACCTTCCTCCGGATCGACCGCCGCATCACCGGTTTTCTCCTGGGCCACAACGCACCGGATCCCCGCATCCACGCATTTGCCCGAATCGAAGAACAGGGAGACCCTATAGATCGCGTGCTGGTCCCGCCCCACGTCAAGGCCCGGGCCCTCCACCTCATGGGCAGGCAGGCGGGCACCCCATCTGTCCTCTACCTCCACGGCCCAAAGGGGGCCGAAAAGAGACACCTTGCCCGATCCGTCTGCCGGGAACTGGGCTGCCCCATGCTCCGTGTCGATCTCTCCCTTGTGGCCCCAGCCACCCCGGAATCAGACCACCTCATGTGGCTGGCTTTTCGAGAAGGCCTTCTCACCGGGGCCCTTCTGCTTCTGGACAACATGCAGGCCCTCCTCTCCTCGGATGAGGCCCTGTCCTTTCTAAAAAAAATCGCCCAACGGATCACCGAATTCGCATCGCCTGTTTTTATGGCAGGGGAAGCCCCCTGGACCCACGAAGCAGCCCTTGAAGGCCTCCCCTTTGCGTCCCTGGCCCTGCCCATCCCCCCCGTGCCCCTGCGGGAAACGGCCTGGCAGCGGGCCCTTGAGGAAAATGCCCCTGAAAACCGAGGTCCGTGGTCCGCCCTTCTTGCCCGGTGGTTCGCACTGCCCCCCGGGCAGATCCGGGATGCCGCCCGGTTTGCCGAGATGCAGTCCCGCATGAACAGCCCGGAGGCCCCCCTGACCCTGCCCGACCTCTTTGCCGGATGCAGGCAGCAGTCCGGCGACAGGCTGGCGGCCCTCTCCGTCCATGTCAAACCAGGCTCGTCCTGGGATGACCTTGTCCTGCCCAAGGAAAAAACCGCGCTCCTCCACGAAATCTGCGCCCAGGTCAAACACAAGGAGCGTGTGTTCTCCGACTGGGGATTCGACACCAGGGTGCACAGCGGCAAAGGTCTGAGCGTCCTGTTCTCCGGTCCTCCGGGCACGGGAAAAACCATGGCCGCCCAGGTCATCGCCCGGGACCTTCAGCTCTCCCTCTACAAAATCGACCTCTCCGGCGTGGTGAGCAAATACATCGGAGAAACCGAAAAAAACCTGGCCACCATCTTCCGGGAAGCGGAAAAAAGCCACGCCATCCTCTTTTTTGACGAAGCCGACGCCATCTTCGGCAAACGCACGGAACTCAAAGACGCCCACGACCGATACGCCAACATCGAAACGAGCTACCTCCTCCAAAAAATGGAAGAGTACGAAGGGGTGGTGATCCTGGCCTCCAACTTCCGTTCCAACATGGACGAGGCCTTTACGCGCAGGCTGCGCTTTATCGTGGAGTTCCCTTTTCCCGATGCAGGCCTCAGGGAAAAAATCTGGAGAAACCATGTGCCGGAAAGCGCCCCCCTGGCCGAGCCCCTTGATTTTGAGGGCCTGGCCCGCAGGTTTGAGGTATCCGGGGGCACCATCAAGAACATTGTCCTGAACAGCGCTTTTCTAGCAGCCGAAGCAGATGAAGCCATCGCCACACGCCACATCCTCCACGGCGTCAGGCGTGAGTTCGAAAAAATGGGCAAACTCTGGACCGATGAGGCCGAGCAATGAGCGGCGGATTTCCCAACACACCCAAGATCCTGCGCGGGGCCTTTGTGGAGTTCGGCTTAAGCATTCCTCCCCTTATCGTGCCCTTTCAGTTCAACCCCGTGGACCTGAAACGGAACCGAACCCTCACCTTCTCCGGCCCCGGAGCCGCGTCTCCCCCAACAGGAAATGCCGCAACCGGAGGCACCACCGCAGCCGGTCCCTCCCTGAGGCAGTTCCACCAACAGGACACCTACGCGGACCTTTTGGAGCTTCAGCGGGACCAGAAGGTGACGGTCCAGGAGGAGACCATCCAGTTTGAGATGCGCCTGGACGCCACGGAAAAGCTGGACGAGGGAGACCCCCTGGCCAGCCAGTTCGGGATCATGCCCCAGCTCTCCTCCCTGGAACTCATGCTCTACCCAAAAAAAGAGAGCTTCTTTGCCTCGGACCTGGGCTTCCGGTTCACCCGGGGAGAAAATCCCCCCATGATCCTGTTTATCTGGGGACGAAAACGGGTCCTGCCCGTCAACATCAACAGCATGAACATCACCGAGACCGAGTTCAGCACCGACCTCAACCCAATCCGGGCCACCCTCTCCGTCTCCCTCACCGTCATTGAGGGGCCCAACCCGGTCTTCACCTATACCAAGGCCATGAAAGAGGTGATGTCCGCCCTGAACCTGGCCAACATCGCCAGCATCACCGACGTGGTCATCCCGGGATAATCCATGTTTTTCAAGCATTCGAGGTACAAAAATCAGGAGACAGAGGTGGTCCCGGACGCCAGGGGCCGAAAGCTCTCGTCCGTGTCCCTTCGCCTCACCCCGGTCACCACCGGCACCGTTCGCCACACCCTCACCGACGCAGACCGCCTGGACCATCTCTCCTGGACCTGCTACCGCACTCCGCAGCTCTGGTGGCACATCGCCGACGCCAACCCCGAGTTCCTCTCCCCCCTGGAACTCATGGGCGACGGCCCCTTTCGCACGGTGCGCATCCCCATGGGCTCCGGCAACGCAGCGCCCCCCCCCCGACGAAGCGACCTGCTCCGCAGGCTCACCGCCCTTCCCGGGGTTGAGGACGTGCTCATGGACGAAACAGGGGAGCCCCTTCCCACAGAAGCAGCAGACGCCCCGGAAGCCACCCTGATCATCTGCTACAACCGCCTCACCACGAGCCCGGATGAGCTGGTCGCCGCCGTCACCGAGGCGGGCTGGATTGCGGGAACGGCCCAACCCGTGGAACGCACGGGCAAATCCATTGCCCTTGCGGATCTGTAAGGGGCCACCGCAACAGGTTCACCCATAAAGGGTCACAAAGCCGACATGGAAAACGAGCACCTTGCCATAGAGATCCAAGGGGAAGAGGCCGACGACCTCTACCCCCACCTCGTCTCGGTGGAGGTGGAAAAAGAGACCGGGCTCACCGACACCTTTGCCATGCAGCTGACCCTCTCCTGCGATCACCAGGGGACCTGGGAACTCCTGGAAGACGAAAGGCTCAGGCCCTGGAAATCAATCACCCTCCGGGCCGGGTTCGGCTCTACCGACGACCCCCTGTTAAGCGGCTACATCACCCACATGGCCCCCATCTTCGACCCGGACCCAGCGGCCTGCATTTTGGAGATCCGGGGCATGGACGCCTCGGTCCTCATGGACAGGGACGAAGCCCTCAAGGCCTGGCCCGATAAAAAAGACAGCGACATTGCCCGGGAGATTTTCGAAAGCCACGGGTTTGATACAGACGTGGAGGAGACCGAAGTGGTCCATGGCGAGGCCATCTCCACCATCATCCAGCGGGAGACCGACCTCCAGTTCCTCAGGCGCCTGGCCCTTCGTAACGGCTGTGACTGCTACATGGACGAAGGCACCGGCTGCTTTAAAAAGCCAAACCTCAACGCAGCGCCCCAGCCTGTCCTCGCCGTCCACTTTGGTGACGAGACCACGGTCCGCAGCTTCTCCCTCTCGGTAAACGCCCTGGGCCCTGGCCGCGTCTCCATGGCCCAGGTGGACCGCCTGAACAAAAAGGTCCTTTCAACAACGATTGAATCCAACGACGCCCCGTCCCTAGGGCGCCTGGATGCCTCGGCCCTTGCCCCTTCCGGGATCCAGGCAGCCACCCTGCACCTGGACCGGAAGGTCACCACCGGCCAACCCGAAATGGAGCTCTTCGCCCAGGCCATCCACCGCCGGGCCCACTGGTTCGTCACCGGCCACGGCGAAATCATGGGAAACCACTACGGGCACGTGCTCAAACCGCGCCAAGCGGTGCCCATCAAAGGCATCGGCGAGACCTTCAGCGGCCTTTACGCCGTCACCCGCGTCACCCACACCTTCACCGACGACGGCTACACCCAGCGCTTCACGGCCACGCGCAACGCCCTGGAACCCACAGGATCGGAGAGCTTTTCCGACGCCCCCTTCGGGTTGTAGCCAAGGAGGATCCGTGTCCCTTGAACAGATGATATCCGTGCTGTCGGACAAGATAGACCACCACCACTACGGCAAGTACCGGGGCCTGGTGGTGGACAACCGGGACCCCGAGGGGCTCGGTCGGCTAAAAATCAGGGTTCCCAGCGTACTGGGCCCGGACACCGTCACCGGGTGGGCCACGGCCTGCGTGCCCTTTGGCGGGGACGCAAACCAGGGACTGCTCTTTGTGCCGGAGGTGGGGGCCGGGGTCTGGGTGGAGTTTGAGGAAGGGAACCTGGAGTTTCCAATCTGGGTGGGTACTTACTGGAGCAAGCCCGGTGGGGAGAGTGAGGCTCCCAAACCCGTCGGCACCGACGGCGCCGACGAAGGCGAGATACAGGACCCGCCCACGGCCAAAATCATCAAGACCACCAAGGGCCATACCCTTCAGTTTGAAGACCGGGACGGCGACGAACGGGTCACCCTGGTGGAGGCCGGGCACAACCATGTCCTCACCATGGACGGCAATGGCATCGCCATCACCCACGGCACAGGAGGCCACAACATCACCCTGGCCGAGGGCGACATCAGCATCACCACTGCCTCCGGGGCAACAGTGACCCTCACCCGGTCCGGCGTGTCCGTGGACGCCGGAGCCGGAACCGTGGAAGTCAAGGGGAGCGCCGTAAGACTCGGCTCCGCATCGGCACCCGTGATCCGCATCGGGGACAGTGGCATCGGCAACCTGGGCGCCCCGGTGGTCATGGGCGTCACCGGCAACACCCAGGTGTTTGCCTGAAGCGCATCGTAACGAGCCGCTAAAACAAGCAGGCCTCCGGCGGCCAGGTGGGGGCACCTGGAAACCCTATGGCGAATGCATGGAGGCAGGCATCATGCAAACATTTTTGGGGCATTCGCGTGGTGTGTGACATATGGCTGCCGTTTTTGCAGGAGAGGTCCATTTCATTTTCTGGAAACACGATGAAGGGGACTTGGGGTTCGCTTGGCTTAAACCGGAATAACTCCGGCGGTGAGGTGTACCATCTCGAAAGCAGGTAGTGGATGCGCTTTCCCCTCGCGTGTCGTGCTGTAGCCAGGTGACTCTGATTGATGACGCGCCGGTACGGGCGGAGGAGGATCCTTAGGGGAAATCACATTCGCCTTTGATTTTAATTGGCCTGAATCTGAATTTTTAAATCTGTTTGTTAAACTTTTTGTAATTATACAGTTCAAAACAGCCTCCGGCGGCCCAGCCGGGGCCAAACGTTTGAAACGTAAAACAAACAGATTTTACGAATGACATGGACCGGCCGAAAGCTTTTGGCGAGCCGATTGGTTTAAACAAAACGGACAAGGCGACCGGAAAGTTTTTGCGGAGCTTTTTTCAAAAAGCGACCCGCCGGAGGCTTGTTTAAACCAGGTCATTCACGTTTTTCTATGTTTTAAGGAGAGTGCCATGGGGCTCGGGCCCAACCATGAGATTGCCACGATCGAATTCATCAACGCCATGCGCGCTCGCCTGGAGCGGGAAGACGAGAGCCTGGGCAAGAACATGGACGAGCCCGCGGTCCGTGAAAACATGGGAGCCCTGGCCGAGGCGGTCTACCGCATTGTCACCGCCCACACCGACGCGGTTTCATCCTCCCAGGAGGATCCCCCGTTCTGGGAGTGGGTGGACCAGACCCACCGCTGGCTGCAGGAACTGGCCCAGTGGCAGAAAGGGGTGGCTGAGGCCGTGGACCAATGGGCCGCAGACACGCCAGCAAACCTTCAGCTCAAGGCCGACCTGGCTGCCCTCCCCCAGCCGGGTGAGCTCCCGGATCCCCCCACAGCCCTTAAAGGACGCCTTGCATGACTGCCCGCACCGCCTTTGGGTTTCCCTTTTCCGTCACCAAGGCCGGTGGCCTTACCGCCACAGGAGGGGACGAAGCCATCCGGGGAAAGATCATCCAGGTCCTCTTCACGGCCCCCGGCGAGCGGGTTCGCCTGCCCGAATTCGGCTGCGGGCTCTTCAACCTCGTCTTCGAAGGCAACAACCCGGTGCTGGCCGCGGCCGTGGAGTTCACCATCGGCCACGCCCTCATGCGGTGGATGGGCGATGAGATCACTGTGGAGGACGTCAACGTCTCCCACCAGGACGAAACCGTCACCATCGAGGTGGCCTACACCCAAACGCAGGACCAGACCCGCCAGGCCGTGCGCGTTCATTTTAAATAGTAAAAAAACGAGTAACAATTCAGCCCAAAACAGCCTCCGGCGGCCCTGCCGGGGGTCAAACCTTTGAAAAGTTTGACACACAGGGTTTTGTTTTTTGTGGATTCGTCCCTGCAGGGCATAGCCCCTCTCCTTGATTACCGGAAAGTTTTTGCGGAGCTTTTTTCAAAAAGCGACCCGCCGGAGGCAACTGAATTTTTAAATGCGTTGGCCCTGCTACGTTGACAATTGAAGGCAAACGGGTGCTGAATCGTTTCAAAAAAATCGGGAAATAACATGGCAGAGATAAAGGTCACAGGACAACACCAGGTGGTGGATTACATGGCCCGGGACTACGACTCCCTTCTGCGGGCCATGCAGGAGCTTGTCTCGTCCAGGCTGCCCGAATGGCGGCCGGGTGAGTCCGAGGCGGATTTCGGCAACGTCCTTTTAGAGCTCTTTGCCCACATGGGGGACATCCTCAGCTACTACCAGGACCGGGTGGCCACCGAGAGTTTTCTCTCCACGGCCCGCACCCGCCGAAGCGTCATCGACCACCTGAAGCTCATCGGGTACAGCCTGGCAACGGCGTCCCCGGCCTCTTGCACCCTGGAACTCTCCTTTCCGGCGAGCTGCCGGGCCGTCATCGCCATAGAAAAGGGCCACGCCTTTACCACGGCCAGTGACAGCGGCGCCCCGAGCGTCCGCTTCGAATACACCCGGGACACGCCCCTTGTCATCGACTGCGCCGCCCTGGCCGTAGACCCGTCCACCCAGCGGAAACACCACCGAAAAGACCCGGTCACCGGCACGGGCGGGGTCCCCGTGGAAGAGGGCAGGCTTGTGAAAGAGGAGCACCTGGGCCTCTCCGACGGAGGACGGAACCAGCGATTCCCCCTGGGCCGCACCGGCCTGATCCTCCGTGCGGCCGGGACCTCCGGCAAGCGACACCGGGACATCCTCGTCACCACCCGTCTGGGGGACGCCGTCACCGAATGGACCCTCCAGGAGAGCCTCGCCTTCAGCCGGAACAACCAGAAGGACTATGTCATCGAAATCGATGACCGGGACCGGGCCACCATTCTCTTTGGGGACGGGGCCTTCGGGGCCGTGCCCGAGAGCGGGGCCGAAATCACGGCAACGTACCGCGTTGGCGGCGGCATCATGGGCAACGTGCCCGCTGGGGCCATCCGAAACATTGCCGACGCACCCCCTTTAAGCATCAACGGCGCCACGGTCATTCAAAGTGAGGCAGCCACAGGCGGCGCGGACCGGGAGAGCATCGAGCATGCCGTCATGCACGCGCCTTCGGTCTTCCGCTCCCTGAAGCGGGCCGTCACCGAAGAGGATTACAAGGCCCTGGCCCTGAACCTCAAGGGAGTGGCCAAGGTCAAGGCCGTGGCCGACAGCTGGAACCGGGTCACCCTCCACGTGGCCCCGGAAGGCGGAGGCCGGGTAAGCGATGTGCTGGAAGAGAGCCTCCTGGCCTATTTCGAAGACAAGCGGCCCGTGACCACCCTGATTCGCATTGAAGATGTCACCTATGTCCCCGTCTGGATCTCTGCCGAGATCGGGGTCCAAAGCCATTACCCCCGTGAAGAGGTCAGGGATAAAACCCTTGCCGCCGCAGGGGCGCTCCTGGCCCTGCCCCGGGTGGACTTCGGCCAGACCCTCTACCTCAGCAAGTTCTACGAGGCCATGGAGGCCGTGGAAGGGGTGGCCTTTGTGAGCATCGACGAGTTCCGCCGGGAAGGCGAAGCGCCCGGCACGGTGGCGCCCTCGGGCAAGCTCATCCTTGAAGACCACGAGATCCCCGTGGTACCTGACGGCAACGCCGACTACGCCCACGGCATGCGTCTCCGGGTGGACGGGAGCCGCTGATGCGCCTTGAAGACCTCCATGGCGAAGCCACCGCCGAGGGCAACGGCATCCGCCTCACCTGGACCAACCCGGATCCGTCCGGCCATCCCGGTGTCCGCATCGTGCGCCGCACCGGTACCTACCCTGTGGCCCCCGATGACGGGGAAGTGGTCTTTGACGGCCCTGCCCCCGGTGCCCAACCGGTTCAGGGCGAAAAACTCCGGCACGCATTTACCGACGCCCCCTTAAAAGGGGAGACCGTTCACTACTACAGCCTCTTTCCCTTTGGGGGCTCTCCGGCCCGATATGCCGAGGCCCCCGGCAACCGCTGCCACGCCATGGCCACCTCGCCCTTTGGCTCGGCCCAGATGATGTACGACCTCCTCCCGAGGATCACCCACCGCTACGACACCACCGTACCCGATGCCTCGGCAGGTGTGCCGACAGCCCTTGAAAATGCCGGGCAGCTTCGGCGCTTTCTGGAGCTTCCGGGCAGCGTCCTCGACCAGCTCCACAGCCATGCCAGGGCCAGCCTGGACCTTCACAACCGGGACAGGATCGACGGCAACCTCTTGCCCCTGCTGGCTCGGTGGATCGGCTGGCAACCCGACTACCGCCAGGAACTCGACACCCAGCGCAACGAGGTGAGAAGCGCCCCCCACCTCTACAAGACCGTGGGGCTGGTTCCCACGGTGGAAGCCACGGTAAAACGGCTCACAGGCTGGGAGAGCCGCACCAAGGAGTTTGTCCACAACATCTTTTTGTCCAACACCCCGGAACAGCTCATGCTCTGGTACACCGAGCGCGATGCCTCGGGCAGATGGCGGCAGGGGGAAGCCCCTTTTTCCGTAAACGCAGCCTTTGACGGCAGGCCCGTGTCCGCCACGCATGAAGACGGCGCCACCTGGGTCTTCTCCCATGTGATCAGGAAAAACCACTGCGATGTCTGGGGAAAGCGCCACGACCCGGAAACAGGCTGGGGGGCGAGTCTCCCTTTGAGCAGCGGCCCCGCCCTGGACAGAGACCCATCAGCGGCACGCCAGGGGGACACCCTGTGGCTCTTCTGGAGTTCCCTGGACACCCCTTCAGGCACATGGCGAATCTGCTTCCGCAGGCTTTGCAATGGTCGCTGGTCCGATACCGAGGTGTTCACGGACACCCGCAGCCAGCGCAGGCACCCCGTGGCCGTATCCGACGGCACCAGGCTCTGGCTCTTCTGGCAGGAGGAGCATCGCCAACGGTGGCAAACCCGATACACCCTGCATGACGGACATGCATGGCAACCGGGCCCCACCGCCGTTATGCCAGGTATGCCCTCCTCACCTGCGCCTTTGGCCCATCCCCCCACGGCCTGTTTCCTCCCCGGGGACACCGGCCCGCGCTTAGGGTTTTTCTGGGCTGAGCGAGTGCACGGCCTGGGAGAGTCCCCAAAACAATGGCGCGTCATGTACCGGTTCAAGGAAAGCATGGATCCCCATGACACCTCGGACTGGGGCCCTGTTCTCTTCAAGCCCTGCGCCCCGCACCGCACAGGGGAGTCAGACCCCGCCCCTTTGGTGGACGACACAGGGCGCCTCCACCTCTTTTTCAGCTCGGACCATGGGGGCGACCGCTCCGTCCGACAGGCAACATTCCATGGGGACACCGGCAGCTGGGTGGAATCCGAAGCCCCCCCCGTCTCCCCTTATACGGAACGGTTTCCCTGCCCCCTGGACCTTTCAGGCACCCTGACGGTCCTGTACCGGGCCTGCAAGCCCCTGAAGCACAAGAGTTCTGTCTACAGGGCCACGGAAACCCGGGACCTGCGCTGCTGCGGCAGCGTGGCGGCCGTGGCCGGACACACGGCAAAAAACGCACGGTACGGCAGTTTCGAGGATTTTCAGACGTACACCTGCGACACCGGGAAGAACGGCAGGATGGACGACACCACCTGGTACTCCCGGGAGACCCTGGGCATCTACCTCACCCCGGACCGGGAAGACCCCGAGCACATCCTGACAAACCGAAACCTCCTGGACGGGGTGGTCCACCGGTTTCTCCCCATCCAGGCGCGCCATGTCTTCATCATCGAACCGGCGGTGTACGCAGAGCACATCTACACCTACGACGACCCCACGGCAGAAAAGCCCCGTGTCATCAACGACGGCACCGAGGCCAGCCTGACCACGGTGAGCCGGGAGCACCTTCCGGGGGTCACGGATCACCATACCGACAGAATCCCCCAATGGCGCAGGCTGCGATCCTGGAGCCCCAAAGCCCCCGGTGGCGGAAGCGTCAAGACCTCGCCCCCGAAGGAAAACATCCACATCAGGACCTGGCACACCGGCCTCACAGGAGACGACGACCCATGGAACAATTAGGCGGTCAACTCAAGGGTATCTACCGCGATATTCTCAAGGACGGCCAGGGACGCGTCCTCTCGGACAGCGGCTGGTCCTCCAACACCATCGCCCGGCAGTGCCGGGTTCTCCTGGCCGGGTTCATGAAGGGCGATGCCTCGGGGGGCATCCACCATCTCGCCTTCGGCACGGGCCGGGGCTCATGGGACCAGGACGGTCCCCCGGCACCCGATCCGTCGGCAACGGACCTCATTGCCCCCTGTCCTCACCCCATGCCCCTGAACGCCCTGAGTCTGATCTACCTGGACGAGGACAACAACGAGGTGGCCACACCCACCAGCCGGTTGCAGATCACCGCCATCCTGGAACCGGGATACCCGGCCCCCGGGACTCCGGAGGGCACGTGCCCCCTGCGCGAGTTCGGCTTGTTCGGGACCTTTGACGGGGCGTACTTCATGATCAACTCCATCCGGCACCCGGTCATCCACAAAGACGCATCAGCGACGCTGATTCGAAAGATCCGATTACACTTCTAACGAGGATGCGAGCATGGGCAATTTTTCACGAAACACCTTTGATCGGCTCAACCGTTACGTGGGGGTCCGCCTGCAGCAGGGGGTTCCCCTGGTGGACGCGGACTGGAACGAGCAGGAGGATATCCGCAAATACGAGCTCCAGGCCTTTCTCAAATGGTTCGCAGGCAACGGCGTTCCCCAGGGCAACGACGGCTTTGAAATCCTCTCGGCCTCGGGAAGGCAAAACGATTTTGTTATCCGGGGGGGCGACGGCACCGCAGAAGGCGCGGGCCGCTGCCTGGTGGAGGGTATGGACGTCATCAACGTCTCCAACATGCGCTTTTCCCACCAGCCCCTGTTCAACGCCCCGGCCCTGGCAGAACGGTGGGGGGTCGACCCCGTCGCCCCCCTGACCACCCCCCGCAATGTCCGCACCGACACGGTCTACCTGGATGTGTGGGAACGGGAAGTGGACAGCGATGAGGACGGCGCCCTGGTCAACCCCGCCATCGGCCTGGAGACCTGCGTGCGCCTGAAGCGCGAATGGGCGGTGCGCGTGGCCGAAGGGAGCCTCTTTCCGCCCAACCCTGCCGCAGGCCACGCCTTCTACCCCATTGCCCGCCTCAACCGCCCGGCGGGCAGGGCCACCATCACCGGAGATCACATCGCAGACCTTCGGGCCACCGGGATTCGCCTGACAAACCTTTCGGAAGAGATCCGGGACGCCCGGGGCATCAAGGGCAACATCGGCAACCGCCTTGACGAGTCCCTCACCAAGGGAGGCCAGCTCCGGCACCACGTGGTGGGCAACGATCAGGTCCGGTCCGACGCGGCCATTGATGAGTCCAAAATCGCCTTTGCCGCAGGCGGCCACGACCACAGCGGCGAAGACAACGGCAAGCCCATCGGCACCGAGGGGCTTGCCAACGGTGCGGTTACCCGGAAAAAGCTGGGCATCGACCTGGTGAACAGCGGCAGTGTCATGGACCTGATGCCCGAGCAATCCGTCACCCAGCTGGTGGAAGCCAACGTGGATCCCCTTGTGGGCATCAAGAAACTCTACATGCAGTGCGTGGCCATCACCGATGTCACGGAGGCGGGCAAAGCCGAGGTGAGCAGCGAGTTCATCTACACCTCCCGGGAGGACCAGAATGCCTACGACGTCAACATTCGCTTCACCAACATCCGAAACGGGCCCAGCAACGAAAAGGTCGACCTCATGTGGTACGTCTACACCTTTGCGGAGGACTAACACCCCATGCCCCAAAAAAAATTGATCTGGAAAGCCTTTGAACGTGCTGGTATCCTGGATTCCAAAGATGAAAAAATCCTGAAATTTCTCGACTTTCTCAAGCACACCCCGGTGTCCTGCTGGATCGAGGTGATCCCCGAGTTCCGCAAAGACCACGAGGCGTGCTTTGACGCCATTGTGCCGGTGCTGGTGGAGATAGACGACCCCCTGATCCAGAGCGTCCTCGTCAAACACGCGGACATGTCCCAGCCCAGGGAGCGTGCCCTGGTCCGAAAAATGGCCGATGCCGTGGACCCGGAACGCCACCCGACCCTCATCAAACAGCTCGCCCGATTCAACGACCCGGAAACCAGCAGACGCCTGCAACGCAGAAACCTGCCTGCACCCCTGGCATCGTTGATTTCAAAATAGTCGGTCCCAAAAGCGTGCCTCCGGCAGGGCCGTCGGAGGCCTTTTTTGAGCTGAATAGTTACCACAATCACGTTTATTCTCCATTGGTCGCCCTTCGTTCGGGGCGCCGCCGTCGCGTGGCCGTTGGTTCGTGCCGCCGCGGGAAAAGGCGGGCTCCCGTACCCACCCGGAAGTACAGGGTTAGGAGGGGATGGGGAGTGCGGGGGGAAGGTCCCCGGCTCCCCGGATCCTCCGAAGGGACGATGCGCTGGCGCCCCGAACGAAAGGCGATCAATGGATCAGGAGCCTTGATGTCTTCTGTGTTTTCCATCCGCGGAACCTACCGGGACACGCTGGTTGACGCAGGGCGCCGGGTACTGCTTGACGGCGGCTGGCGGTCCAACCAGATTGTGTCCGGGTGCTTCACCCTCCTTGCCGCCCTCATGAAGGGGCATCAACAGGCGCGGGGAATCCTCAGCCTTGCCGTGGGCACCGGGGACAAAGGCTGGGACGGCCAGCCGCCTGCCCCGTCCCCACAGGACACGCGCCTTGCCCGTGAGTGCTGCCGAAAAACCCTCAGCCCGTCGGATCTCGCCTTCCTCAATCCGGACAACCGCCCGGTGTCCGAACCCACCAGCTGCCTTGAAATCAGCGTCCGTTTCACCGCAGGGGAAAGGGGAGGCAAAAACGGACTCCGCCTCAGGGAATTTGCCCTCTTCGGCGGAGACGCCACGGACGAAAAGGACAGCGGGGTGATGATCAACCGGGTGATCCACCCCCGCATCGACCTTGCCCCCGGCACCACCCTTGTCCGCACCCTCCGCCTCGATTTTTCCGGAGAATCGTTCCAGGAAAAGGCATTGGGGACCTTCGGAGCGTCCCTGCCCCTCCAGGGCATCGACGGCATCGGCAAGACCTATGAGGCTGCCCTCACGGCCAGGGGAATCCACACCCTTTCCGATCTTGCCCGGGTGGTCCCCGGCGAGCACACCGATGCCGTCCCCTCGGGAAAGCTCCTGGAGTTCCGCACCAAGGCGCGCATGATCCTGAATTTTCCCCCGTCTCTGTCCGCTCTCTCCGGTACGACCAGCCGCCCCCTAGGCGACCTCATAGCCGGGCCCCCCGAGGCCCTGGGCACCCTGTTGAAGACGCCCGAAAACACCCCGGGGAAGGCCCTGGAGCTGCATCAGGCCCTGATGTCCCTTCAGGTGGCCATGACCGACGATGCCTTGAAATCCATCACCATAAACGACCTGACACCCCCGTCAGGGGACTGATCCCATCCCCAGGGAGATCCTTTTGACACCCAAAACACGCCGCCGTTCCAAGGGCACACGCTCCCCGAGCCATGCCAAAGACACGCAACCACTCGTTGCAGCTCACGGACCCACCGATGCCCGTGAACAGGTAAGACGATGCCTCGGAAACAGAACCATGGAGGCCATGGCCCACCACAGCCATCCCCTTGCCTCTGAGCTGGGGGACGGGGCTCCCCTGAGCGGAGAGGTCAGGGCCCGCATGGAGTCGGCCTTCAACGCCAATTTTTCCAACGTGCGCGTCCACACCAGCGCCCAGGCCGCAGGGGTGGCAAAAGCCCACGACGCCTTTGCACTCACTGCAGGGCAGGACATTGTCTTTGACACCGGCACCTACCTCCCCGGACATCCGGCAGGAAAGGTGCTCCTGGCCCATGAGCTGGCCCACACCCTCCAGCGGGAGTCACAGCCGGAACCCAAGGGGCACCCACTCCCCACCAGGCATGAGGCAACCGTGGAGGCTGAGGCCAACCGCCATGCCTTCGGCGCCTTGAAAACCCTCTGGCACGGTGTCCGGGACATCTCGTCCCATGTGGCTCGTCACGCAGGGCCAACCGTTCGCTCCGGCATCCGGCTCCAGCGATGCACAAGCTCCCACCCGCCCCTGAACCCGCCCGCCTTCTTAGGGCCCCACTCACGGGAAACCTTTGACCGGATCAAGGACATCATCGAGTCGGGGGATTTGTTGAACAAAGCCCTGGTGGCCGGGCCCCTGGTCGCCCTGTTCACCAGCACGCCCCTTGAGGTGGCGGCCACCGGTGGGTATCCCCTGGACGTGCAGGCCGAAGCCGTTGCCGCGGTGCCCGTCATCGTCCGCGCACAGATCCAAAGGGAGATCGTCCGGCTCCTGACCCAACACGGAAATGACCTCACCCACGAGGAGCGCACATACTGGGAGCGCATCTACGACCAATGCATGTAATCATTGAACCCTCCGAGCCATGCCTTGCCTCCTGGGACCGCCGCGTCTCGCCCACCCTCACCGTCCTCGGCAAACGCATCCCGGTTTTTCATGCCTTCGGGACCTTGGGGGCCGGTGCGGCCCTCCTCCTTGCCACGGGGCTGACCCATTGCCTCGGCCTCTCCCTGAACGCCATCCTCTTTCTCATGGGCCTTGCGGTTTTCTGCTTCTGGATCCACAGCCTCGCCGTAAGAATCCTGACCCTGAAAGAGACCTTCGTCTACCTGCGCCATGTGGTGACCCTGGTGCCCGTCCTTCTCCTCTCTGGCATGGCCCTGGGCCTCTCCTCTTCCCTGGCCCATGCCGAGGTGGTCATGCTGGCCGTGGGCCTGCTCCAGGCCACGGGGCGCTTCGGGTGCTTCATGGCGGGATGCTGCCACGGCAGGCCCCATGGCTGGGGCATCTGTTACGGAGATGGCCATGTGGCTGCAGGGTTTCCCGCATACCTAAGGGGTGTCCGACTCTTTCCGGTCCAGGCCGTGGAGGCCTTCTGGAGCTTTTTGTGCGTGGCCACAGGCTCCGGCCTGCTGCTGGCCGGTTTCCCCCCGGGCAGCGGCCTCTCCTCCTACCTCGTGCTCTACGGCCTGGGCCGGTTTTTTCTGGAATTCTACCGAGGGGATACGGCGCGGGCTTTTCTGGGCCCCTTCTCCGAAGCCCAGTGCCTCAGCATGCTGCTCATGCTCGGCGTCCTCCTTGCTGCAACCACCCAGGCCATCCCGTTTTTTTCCTGGCACGCCCTGGCCTGTGCCGGGCCGGCTTCTGCAGGGTGCGTCCTGGCCGTAAGCCCTTCGCACCGCCAGACAGCCCGCCTGTTTCGCCCGGCCCACGTCAAGGAGCTGGCCGCACGTCTTTCATGGTTTGGCGAGGAGGCAAAGGACCCCTCCCCGTCCGACGGGACGAGCCAGCCCGCCATCGTGTTGACGGCCACGGGCTCCGGTATCCGGATCTCCACCGAATCCCTTGCCCACGAAGGCAACCCCATCTCTTACATCGCCTTCTCCTCCCAGGACCACGTTCTCTCACATCATGACGCCCGCAGGCTCGCCCGCCTCTGCTTGAGGCTGGTCAAACAGCCCGCCGCCCTCCTGTTCGAGGGACGGCCGGGAATCTTTCACCTGCTGGCTGGAAATCTTGCCGTCATTTCAACCATGGCCGACACCAGCAGGCTCCCCCTCACCGAACCGTCTCGCCAGAACACCCGGGCAAAACACCCGTAAAGGCTGAAGCGGCCGGTCTTCATCTCTTTTCTGGGCACCCCATGGGCACGACCGCCATCGGCACACCACAAGCCGATGGGGGAACGTGCCTTTTTTTTCGCGAAAAAGCGTGCCATAGTAGGTCATCGGCGCGTCCCGTCTCTGCCCGACAACCATGACCAGCCTTGATAGCGACCTCAAAAACACCGGATACCGATGAAACGATACCTGACATCCGCAGCCTCATGCATCCTGGCCCTTGGCCTGTTCCACCTGGGGGCCACCTTCTTTGTCCGGGGGAGCAACCTCTTTCTCCTTGAAAAAACCCGGGCCATCGCAGAGGCCGGTTTCCTTGCCCTGCCCAACCCGGTCACCCAACCGGCCCTTAACAGCTGGGAGGCGGCCCTTTGCGGGGCCATGTTTTTCACGGTCACTTCCGGCGCCTTTGCCCTTGCAGGCGCCCTGGTGGCCCCGTTTCTTTACCGACAAGGGATTCTCTCCCGAAAAACAGCCACAGGCCTCCACGGGATCTTTCTGGTGGGCTGCCTTCTCAGCCTGGGAATCCGCTCTGAAACCTCTCCCCTTCTCCTGGGCACTATCGGCGCTTACCTCGTGCTCCTGCCCAAAGGAACACAAGCCACAGAGCCCCGCCTTAAGCCATTTCTGTTCCACACCCTGATTCCCCTGGCCCTTGCCCTCTGCATCGCAGGAACCCACATGGTCCTTCCCAGGGGGTTGTTCAGCGGCTTCCGGGACGCCTTTCTCTTCGACAACCCGGCGGGGAACACCGTGCGTCACTTTTACTATACCTACACCCTCTTTCCCGCCGAGGCTTTCAAGGCCATGTCCCAGAAGAGCCAGCTCACACTGACCCTCGAAGGAGAAAGCCCAGAGGCCCTTTCCGCCATCAGGCGCCTGGGGCACCTACCCCTGCCCGGCGGTCCCACGGATTACACCCTCAAGCCTCAACGGGACACCGTAACCTTTGAAAAATCCGGTGCGACCCACACCGTTGCGGCCCGGGACTTTTTCCGCAAGCCCGTCAAAGCCTTTCGGGCGTTTTCGGCAATGGCCGATCCCTTCGGGCCATTGCGCAGCCTCACCTGGTTTTCCCTGTTCACAGCCTTTCCCCTGCTCTTTTATCTTCTCTTTCACACCTCGGTCACCCTGGCCCTGGGCTTCTTTTTGCCATTGCCCACGGCAACGCGCGTCGCCACCGTGACGGTGGCATCCTGCGCGCTCCTGTTCGTGGCCCTCCTTGCCGTGGGGCTCTCCCTTCCGGACAGCACCACCCGGGCCCTTGACGCCCTTTCCCGGACAAAAACACAGAAAACCACCGCCGGAGAGGTAATCTCCCGGGCGGCCGCCCACCCAAGTACCCTTGTGCGGTACCGGGCCGCCCTGGCTGCACCACGCATCCGGGATCCCCGCCTCAGGCGACACATCCTCACCACACTCTCCCGGGACCCGGACACCAACGTGGTCTGCCAGGCCCTGGGAGCCATGGGGCAGACAAAGGACAGCACGTACCTCATCCCCCTGGGAGAGGCGGTGCGCACCCGCCCGGAATGGTACGTTCAATGGTATGGCTACCGGGCCATGGGGAGGCTGGGATGGCACCAGAACCCCAAATGACCAGAAGCTTTGTTGCCGCCTTCCTTGTGCTCCTGCTGGAGGCGGGCGGGCAAAGCCTTGCCCCCGTGGCCTCTCCCCTTGCCCTCATCCTTGTCCTTCGAATCGTCCAGGGCACGGTCATGGTTCTCCTGCTCAGGGACCGGTTTGTTCGGGGCGACCTGGGGCGACTCTCTTTCGAGGGCCTTACCCAGGCCACAAAACGGGGCGTCGCATGGTGCCTGGGGTTCGGTGCCGTTGTGGGGGCAGTGGCCCTGGTTCTCGCTGTTGCGGGCATCAACCCCCTGCACCTGGTCAGGATGCACCTGCCCCGGAACCCGTCCACCCTGGCCCTCTTCTTTGTCACGGGCTGCCTGGTGGCCCCCCTGGCCGAGGAGTTGTTCTTCCGTGGCATCGTGTACCGCCTGCTTCGCCCCATGGGGGTAATCCCGGCCGTTCTCATCAGCACCCTTGTTTTTGCTGCAGCCCACGCCATGCATGGGGTGGTTCCCGTCACACAACTGGCCGGGGGGATTCTCTTTGCCGTCGCCTTTGAAAAAGAGGGTCACCTGGCCGTGCCCGTCATCATCCATGGGGCGGGAAACACAGCGCTCTTTACTCTTTCTCTTATATAAGGCATCATGGACGAAATTTGTCGGGCCCTAAAAAAAGGGGCCTATACGCAGATTACGGCCGTTTCAAAGACAGGCAGGAACCCGCGATACATAAGGGTTCCGGGTTGCAGGAGACCACCTGTCAGACTAAAAAAACGCAACCCAAACCCACATACCGACACATATCACCGTTGAGACGACATGCAGCAATTCGCCGCTACCCGGCCCCCTTTCCCCCGTCACGGTGACACAACGGCCTTAACGTCGTGCAACCTCGCCTTTTAAAGGCGCCACAACGATCACAGGTGATCCAAGTACTGAGCCATGCCACTTTTTGAATACAGCGCCCTCACAGACAAGGGAAAAACAACCACGGGCATCATGGACTGCGACAGCGCCCAGGCTGCCCGCCAGAAACTCCGGGCCGGGCGTCTCTACCCGGTGAAGGTCACCGAGGTGTCCGACCGCAGCATCGCCTCGGGCCGGTTCAACCTGAACCGCATCGGCGCCCTCTTCAGCCGGGTACGCCCCAGGGACCTCACTCTGGCCACGCGCCAGCTTGCCACCCTCATCAACGCCGGATTCACCCTGGTCTCTGCCATCGACACCCTTATCCACCTGGTGGAAACACCCCGCCTCAAGCAGGTCTTCTCCCGCATCAAGGACAGCATCGAGGAAGGGAGCAGCTTTGCCGAGGCCCTCTCCTCCTATCCGGGCATTTTCAGCCCCGTCTTTATCAACATGGTCATGGCCGGAGAGGCGTCGGGCACCCTGGACGTTGTCCTGGAACGCCTGGCCGAGATCGGCGAACGCCAGCTCTCCCTGACAAACCGCATCCGGGCCGCCCTCACCTACCCCTTTCTCATGACCTGTATCGGGGTGCTTATCCTCTATTTTCTCATGACGATTATCGTGCCCAGAATGGCGGGGATCTTCAACGACATGGGCCAGGCCCTGCCGCTGCCCACACGCATTCTCCTGCGCAGCGGGGAGATCCTCGGTACGTTCTGGTGGGTTTTTCCCCTGCTGTTGATCCTTACGGTCGCCGCCTTCAGACGATTCAAGCAAAAGGAAAAGGGAGCCATGCTCATCGACAGATGCCTGCTTCGCCTCCCCGTTGCCGGTGACCTTGTGCGAAAAGTGGCTGTCACCCGTTTCTCGCGCACCTTAGGCTCCCTGCTCACCAACGGTGTCTCCATGCTCACTGCCATGGACGTGGCACGGAACGTGGCGGGCAACCTGGTCCTTGCCGAAGCAGCGGCCGGTGCGGCCGGGGAAGTTGAAAAGGGAGGAGATCTGGGAGACGCCATGGGCCAGTCCGGGGTCTTTCCGCTGCTGGCCGTGCAGATGGTCAAGGTGGGGGAAAAAAGCGGCAAGCTGGAAGAGATGCTGGGGCGGGTAGCCGATGTCTACGAAGGAGAAGTGGAGTCGTCCCTGGAGAGCCTCACCTCCATGATCGAGCCGGTTATTATCCTGGTGATGGGTGCCACCGTGGGATTCATTGTCCTCTCCATCTGCCTGCCCATTTTTTCCATGAACCAGCTCATCGGATAGGGCGGACACAGCCAAACCAAGCCACAGACTCAAACGGTAAGACATTGAAACAATTGCGCCAGATCAAATCCACCGTTAAATCCCGGGGCGGCATCATCACATCCGTGTCGGCCCTTGTTATCCTTCTCTTCGTGTCCGCCGTGCCTTTTGCCATCAAGCATGGAGCGCTCTTCTGGCTCACGTCCAATGGCATGGAGGCCCGCATCGACAATGTGGACGTGAACCTCTTTGCCGGCACCCTGGTGGTGGAAGGGGTGCACCTGCGCGCCCAAAGCGGCGAAGCGTCATCCCTGGATCGATTTGGCGTAAACCTGGCCATGACGGACCTGGTGCGTAAACGGCTGCGCATCCAATCCCTTCACATCGATGGGCTGGACCTTACGGTTCGACAAGACACGTCCCTTGTGGCAGGCGGGTTACTCATTTCCACGGGTGAGCCCGAGGTCAAGCCCCCGGCCCGGAACGACAAAAAGAACAAAACACCCTGGCATGTGGGCGTGGATACCTTCACCGCACGAAACACCTCGGTGAACCTGTCCCTTCCCAAACTGGACCTGGCCATTGCCCTGGAGGACGCCTCCCTCACCGGCCTTTCCACGTGGAAACCCGAGCAGGTATCACGCCTTGAGATCACCGGAGCCCTCAACAAGAGCCCCCTGCTCGTCTCCCTGGATCTTGTCCCCTTTGGCCCGGAAACCTCCGTGCAGGGCGGGGTCCAGCTCACCGACTTTGCCCTTTCGCCGTTTTCCGGGCTGGCTGCACCCCGGGTCGCCGCCCTGGAAGGCGAGCTGACCGTTGACACCCGCTTTACCATCACCCAAGCCCCTGAAGCCGGGACCACCCTCAGCCAGACCGGGACCCTTTCCCTCTCCCATGTCGGCGGCCACCTTACAGACCCGGCTGTCACCCTCCGGGATGCGGGCATCACCTGGCTCGGAGATGTCTGGGTCGCCCTGGACAAAGACGGCTCCCTCACCGACCTTCGAACCCTGGGTTCCCTGAGCAACGGCAAGCTTGATATCGCCTACCCCGAAGGGGGAATCCGTGTTCGCCACGAAGGCATTGTCTGGGACGGCGAGTTGAGTTTTGACCCATCACGCAAGGACGGCCTTACCGCCCGTGGCAACCTGAGCGTCAGGCAGGCCCTTGCCTCAGACAGCGAAACCGACGTGAAGATCGCCTCCCTGGCCCACTTTTTCGCCTACGATATCAAGGCAAAGGGCCTTGCCGACATCCGGGTCCCCCATATTTCCCTGAAAAAACTCGCGGCCCTGCCTCCCTTGTCCGAGATCGGCTCCGTGGACATCACCGGCATGGCTCTGGAAGAGCTCAGCCACCTGCGGGCCGAGACCTTTATCATCGACGATGTGGTCACCACCCTGGTAAGAGACCCGTCGGGACGGCTCACCTTCTTCAATACCCTCAACAGCCTGACGGCGTTCCACTGGGGTGACTCCGCCCCCGCTCCGTCCGAGGCCGAGGTCCCGGCCACCCCACCCCCGGCCCCCAGGCCCATCGTGACCGCAAAAATCAACACCTTCCGCATCTCAGGCTCCCCTTTCCTGCACCTGACGGACCGAAGCGTCAGGCCCGTTTTTGAAAAGGGGGTCACCCTCAAACGGCTGGAGATTCAGAACATTGACACGGCAGACCCGGACAAGGACCTCCCCTTGAGCCTCGTTGCCGAGCTGGACACCTACGAAACCCTCTCGGTCACCGGAACCGTGAGGCCCCTGGCACATGATGTCTCCGCGCACCTGGAGGCCCGGGTTGCCAACATCAACCTCTCCTCGCTGTCGCCTTACAGCTCCCAGACACTGGGCTACCTCATCAAGCGGGGAAGCTTTACCGCGGACTCCACCCTGGATATCGACGCGGGCATCCTTGATGTCAGAAACCAGCTGACCCTGCGCAACCTCAAGCTGGTCCCGGACGACGAAGACACCGCCCACCAGACCATGAAAAATCTCTCCATGCCCCTGGACTACGCCCTCTCCATCCTGGAGGACGGCAACGGCACCATCAGCCTCTCCATTCCGGTCCACGGAGACATCCACAACCCGGATATCAGCCTGAACAGCATCATTCAGGTGGCCATGACCAAGGCCATCACCACGGCCTCGGTCTCCTACCTCTCCTTCCTGCTCCAGCCCTACGGGGCCTTGCTCATGGTGGCTGAAAAAGCAGGAGAGATGGTCACGGAAATCCACCTGGACTCCGTGGGCTATGCCCTGGGAGCAACGGAGCCCAACCCGGAGGGCCTCGAATACCTCAAGGTGGTGGCCGGGCTTATGAAGAAAAAAGAGTTCCTGAACCTCACCGTCTGCGCCAACGCCGTGGCAGACGACCTCGCCGCCCCCGAGGCACCCAACGGGGAAACACCGGAAAATGCCGACGCGTCTGAGGCCCCGGCGCCTCCGGCCCGGGAACGCTACATGGACCTGGCACAGCAGCGCGGCAGGGCCATCCGCCACATCCTGGCCAGAGAGGGCATCGCACCGGGGCGCATCCATGTGTGCCGCCCCGATTTCACCGTCTCCGCACAGAAACAACCGGAAGCCGAGCTGACGCTCTAACCAAACTTTTCAGATGGGATTAATAGGGAATGGACAGGGTCAGGCCGAGGCAGGAGTCGGCTCCTTTGCGCTCGAGTTCGCCACCCCAGTGGCGCATTTCGTTCCAGAGGCTTTCGCGGCTCTGGCGGTTCTCTTTCAAGGCCCCTGTGTAGGAGCCGTGGATGCTTCCGGAGTAGAACCCGAAGCCCACAAAGGCGATGAGGGCCCCCAGGGCGTTGTTGCCGTCGTCAAAACTCTCGGCAGCGGCCAGCCCCAGGGTGACATTGAGAAGAAAGGCCACGGCAGCATCTTGATAGCGGCCGAGATAGAGGTAACCGCCCCCGGGGATCAGGGCGAGGCCCCCTGCCAGGGCAGGTGATTTTTCGGGCAGGGCCTTAAACTGTTCCAGGCTGTTCAGGATGCCGTGGTACCCGCACTCCCCGTCCACATGACCCGCGGTGGCTTTAAAGGCGGCTTCCGCCCGGGGCAGGTCCCCCATTTCCAGACGGGTCCAGGCCATGCGGGTAAGGATCAGGCGCTGGGCGTCTTCATCTCCCTGGGTTTCAATCCGAAGGTTGTTGAGGAGGATCACTCCGGCCGAAGGGTCCCCTGACCGTGTGTGGCACTGGGCTTCCATCACCCCCGCTGCCAGGGCCAGGGGGGAGGCGTCAAACCGGGTACGAAAATCGGCAAAGGCTTTTCGGGCCTGCGGGTACTGCCCGCCTTCATAAAAAGAAAGAGCCCTGCCGTAATGGGCGGCGGCCTGGTGATCGCCCTTGGGGAAGAAATGGATGAACCGGGAGAATTCCGCAGCGGCCTGGGGGTAGTCCCCTTGCTCAAACAGGCTGCGGGCGTAGGAAAACTGGGCGTCTTCATCGATGGTGAGGGTGCCTGCCACCGAAGCGGCAGCGGTGAGGCAGACAAACAACAGGCCGAGGAGGCCTGCCCAAACAACAGGGTACTTCATGGGGTTACATGGCTCCTTTGTCCATGGGTTCGGTTCAAGAACGGGCAATGACATGACGTCTATTGTTACAGCCGGGCTCAGAAAAAGACAAACACTGCCTCCGACGGCAAGGGGTGCCACCTTTCAGTTTAATCCCACCCCTCAAAGTGCATGGGCAGCTCAGGCTCTTTTTTCTCTTCTCCCCCGTCCTTCCACCAGAAATCATTGGCCGACACCGGATCCCAGGCGTGTCGGTGTCCCCCCACCACCACCTGGGGCAGCCGCTTGGTATCGTTTCCCCCGCACCGTATCAACCGATCACAGCTGAGCATGGCGCCTTTGAGAGGGCCGTGCTTTTCCACGGCTTCTCTGGCATAGCGGGCGCAGGATGGCACGTGGCTGCACCGATTGCCGTCCGCCGACGAAATCACCGACTTGAACAGCGAGTAGATCAGGGGACTCTCCCCGCTGTCGGCAACGGCCACTCCCGGCGCGAGCAGGCAGATTGCTGCCAGGGCAATCAGGTATCTTCCCCTAAGCATGGGTCACCCGCAGCACCTCTTCGAGGGTGGTCTCCCCCTTCAGGGCCCGGTCGATGCCGTCCCGCCTCAGGGTAACCATCCCCAGGTTCACGGCCTCGCCCTTGATGAGGTTGGCGTCGGAGGTCTTGACCATGATGCCCTTGAGGTGCTCGTCCACTTCAAGGATCTCAAAGATGGCCATACGCCCCTTGTACCCGGTCTGGAAGCACGCTTCGCACCCCACGGCACGGTAAAAATTGCCCGCTGCGGCGCTCTCCGCGTCGATCCCGGCCCGCTTCAGCAGCTCGGGGGCGGGGTGAAAGGGCTCTTTGCATAAGGGGCAGAGCTTTCGCACCAGGCGCTGGGCGACGACGGCTTTGATGGCCGAGGACAGGAGAAAGGGCTCAATGCCGATGTCCACCAGGCGGGTGATGGCGCTGGCCGAGTCGTTGGTGTGGAGGGTGGAGAACACCAGGTGGCCGGTTAAGGCGGACTGTACGGCGATCTCGGCTGTCTCCCGGTCCCTGATCTCCCCCACCAGGATCACGTCAGGGTCCTGGCGGACAATGGACCGGAGGCCCCGGGCAAAGGTGAGGTCGATCTTCCGGTTCACCTGGATCTGCCCGATGCCCTTGAGCTGGTACTCGATGGGATCTTCGATGGTGATGATGTTCTTGTCCGGCGAGTTGATGGCCGAGATGATGGCGTAAAGGCTCGTGGTCTTGCCGCTGCCCGTGGGCCCGGTGACCAGGATAATGCCGTTGGGGTTCTTGATCAGGCGCCCGATGGCCTCGTAGGTCTCCTCGCCCATGCCGAATTCGGAAAGGGTCAGAAGGGAGCCCGACTTGTTCAACAGTCGCATGACCACGCGCTCTCCGTAGGTGGTGGGCACGGTGGAGACACGGATATCCACGTCATGCTCGCCGATGCGCACGTCAATGCGCCCGTCCTGGGGAAGCCGTTTCTCCGCGATGTTAAGCTTTGCCATGACCTTGATACGGGAGACCAGGGCCGACTGGATCCAGCGCGGCGGCGTCAACAGGTCGTAGAGGATGCCGTCCACACGGTACCTGATCTTGAAGCTGTCCTGATAAGGCTCGATGTGGATATCGCTGGCCCGTGCCTTGATGGACTGGGAGATCACGTGGTTCACCAGCCGGATGATCTGGGACTCGCTGGTATCGTCCAAGAGGTCGGCGGTCTCTTCCATGTCGGCCAGAATGTCGCTGCCGCTCTCTTCAATATCCTGGACCAGCTCTTCGGCCGAGCCCCGGCTCATGTCATAAAAAGTATTGATGGCCGACAGGATCTGGCCGCGTGGGGCCATCACCTTTGTGACAGGCCCGCAGGCAAGGCGCTGCACCAGGTCGTCGGCAGCCTGAAGCGCGCAGGGGTCGTTCATCACCAGGCGGATATCGCCCTCCCCGCCCTCCGGCATCAGGGGCACCATGTAGTGCTTTTTTAAAAACTGAATGGGGACGGTCTCGGTGAACCCCGCGTCCATGCCTGCGGTATCCAGGGTTTCGAGCATCTCCATGGCGTACACCTCGGCAAGGACCGACAGGAACTTCGTCTCGCTCAGGACCTTTCGTTTCAGCAGCGCCTCTCCGTAATGGATGCCCTGGGTTTCGGCGTAGAGGAACACCTCATCGAGGAGGTCCTCCTCCACGTTGTACTTGGAATGGATAAGCTCGGCCACCACCTTGCGGAAGGGGCTCACAGGCACAATGGACACCATCACTCGCCCCCTTGGTCATCCGAAGGCGCGTCCACCTGGGGTGCCTCCTCGGGAGGCTTGACTCCGTTGCCCTCCGGCTGGTCGGAGCCTCCCCCTTCATGGTCTGCACCCAGGGTAATCACCGCCTCGGTGCGGTCCATTTGAGCCGGCGATGTTTCCTTGGGAACCTCTGCCTCCTCGGCCTGGGCCTTCTCTTCGGCGGCCTCAGCCTCAGGCGGAATATCGGAGCGGCGGGATTTCTCCTCCAGGGCCCGTTCTTCCGCATCGTTGTAAAGCTTGATGTTGCCCTCGCGCAGGTCGTCGATACGCTCGCGCTTGTCCACCATGATGCTCTCGGCATCATGACGGCTGCTCACCACCCGGGGGGTGAGAAAGACGTAGAGGTTGGTCCGGCTGTCCGTATCGGACATGGCCGAGAAGAGGTACCGGATCACCGGGATGTCTCCCAGGCACGGCACCCTGTATTCGGTTGAGTTCAGGCTCTTGTCGATGAGGCCGCCGATGACGATGGTGCTGCTGTCTTCCACCACCACGGTGGTGTCCACCTTCCGCTGCAGAGTGCTGGGCTGGGACGTCAAATCACCCAGGACCCGGCTGGTTTCCTGGTAAATCTTGAGCCTCACCCTTTTGTCCTCGCTCACCTGGGGGGTGATCTTCAGGGTGATGCCCACGTCCTTGTATTCAAACTGGTTGTACTCGCTGTCCCCGCTGCTGGACTGGGTAAGGTACGGAATCTTGGCCCCCACCACGATGCTGGCTTCTTCGTTGTCCAGGGTCAGAACCTGGGGGGTGGAGAGGATCTGGACGTTGGAGTCCTTTTTGTAGGCAGTGATCAAGGCACCGAGGGAGGGAAACTTCACCCCGCCCACCTCAATGGCCTCGCTGAAGACCCCCAGGGAAAACCCGTTGGGAAACTTGCTCACCCCATCGGTGGAGGCCCCGGCAAGGTTCCCCAGATTGGAGAAGCCGCTGCCCCCGTCAAATCCGCCGCCGTAAGCAGCATCCCGCCCGTTGATGGTGGTATCGTTGCCCACGGTCCACTCCACGCCCAGGGCGCGGTCCGCGTCCACGTTCACCTCCATGATAAGGCACTCGATGTAGACCATCTTCCGTGGGATATCGAGTTTCTGGATGATCTCCTCCAGAATCACGAAGTCGCTCTTTTCTGCCATGATGATGAGGCTGTTGGTGGCCTTGTCCGCGATGATGTTCACCCGATCCGAGGCGATGGCCGCCTTTTTGCCCTTGTCTCCGTTGGTGGCCTTGCTGGAGAGGTTCTGGAGCACCTTGGCCATGTCCTCGGCCAGGGCATTTTCCAGATAGATCACGTGGATGCGCTCCTTGCCCCGGGGCACTTCGCGGTCCAGCATCTTCACGAGCTGGATGATCTTCTCCGTGGAGCCCTTGCCCGCCAGGATGATGATGGTGTTGGTACGCTCATCGGCCACAAAGGAGGCCTTGGACGAGGCCTTGTTCTTGGAATCCTGCTTGAAAACGTTGCCGAGAAGGGTGGTGAGCTGCCCGGCATCGGCGTACTCCAGGGGCAGGATGGAGATCTCCTGGCCCACCCCGGTGATGTCCACGCTGTTGACGATCTTCATGAGCCGGCTGATGTTGGAGGCAAGGTCCGTGATGATCAACGTGTTGGTGGGCTTGTAGGCCATGATGGAGCTGTTGCGGGAGATCAGCGGGGCCAGGAGTTTCTTGAGCTCCGTGGGGTCCGCGTACTTCAGGGGCACCAGCTGGGTGACGATGTTGTCGGAGCGGTCTGTGGCTTCGGACTTCAGACGCGTTGCCACGCTCTTTTTCTGAGCGTCGCGAGCCGGGATGATCTTCACCAGGGTCCCGGAGGGCACTGCGGAGAACCCGTAAACATCCAGCACGGATTCAAACACGTGGTAGGCCTCGTCCACGGAGATCTGTCCCGGAGAGATCACCGTCACCTTGCCGGTGACCTTGCGGTCGATAATGAAGTTCTTCCCGGTCATTTCACTGACGTATTTAATGAAGACACGGATATCCACATCGTTGAAGTCGATGGAGACGGTCTCTTCCGCAGGGGCCGGAGCCTCCTGGGCCTGAGCCGACGGACACCAGGCCAGAAGAATTCCTGCCAGTGCATATGCCGCAACACATCTCATTGCCCTTTTCATACTCATCCTTGTCCGGTCCTTTTGGCGCTTCTATTCAATGGTATATTCAATGGTCTGTATCTGACCCATCCGCTTGATCTCTATTTTGACTTCGCTGGCCGACTTGAGGTTCCCGTAAAGGGACATGGCGTCATCCACCGACTCGATCTTCTGTCCGTCCACCCCCATGATGACATCCCCGTTTCGAATGCCCATCTTACGAAAAATCGAATCGCTCTTGATGCCGCTGATGGCCATCCCTTCGGGCTGTCCGTTGCGAAAATGGGGTTTGATACGGACATCTTTCATGAGGCTGCTGATGTTCATCATGGCGTCGTCAATGGTGTCCCGCCTCAAGTTCACCTTCTTGGTGATGGATGCAGGGGGCAGGTTCCTGCCGTTGCGGCCGGAAGACCCGTTCCGGGTAGATTGCCCCGCGCCCTTGGCCGTCTCCATCATCAGCACCTCATCCCGCCCCTTGTAGCTCACCACCACGCGGTCCCGCAACACAAGCTTGATCACAGCCTCCTGCACCCGGTCTCCCACCTTGAACAGGTCCTGCTTTCGTGTGACCTCGTCCTCGATGATGGCCCGGGTCACGGCATCGCCGCCCCCGGAGATGGTCCCCCAGAGCTTCAGCCGCAGCCGCGTCTCGGAGAGGCTCTCCACATCAATGGCCGCGGGCCCTGGCTTGTCATCCTTGCCGGGCACCACCAGGTCGAAGAGGTTGCGGGTCAGGATATCCTCGTAAAACGACAGGGGCTTTCTCTGCTGCTGGACAGCGGGCCCCGTGGAGACGATGCCCCCTCCCCGGCTCTGCGCCTCCGGCAGGCCGACCCGCGCTGTGACGCCCTGGTAAAACAGGCTCACGCTTACGGCCGCGATGGCCGACAGGAGAAAAAGGTGCACGGCTGTAAATGCTCTGTCCGTCATAACACTACCTTATCTTAGGGAGACCCTGGGATTTGCAAGGGTCCCGCTGATTCGAAGGGGGATACGCCCCCGCTTCAACATATTGGGGTCCACGAGCATGGACACGGGCAGGCGATCGGAGAGTTCCTTGACAAACCCGGGGTCGGGGTTCAGGGTGCCGCTGATGTTGATGCGACTCGATGCCGGTCGGCTCGAAAGGCTCACGGTCCCTTTGAGTTCGGCGTCCACCTCGGTGCCTTCCACGTGGATCCGGCTAAAGGTGACCTTGGGTCCGGCCACCTCCACATCCACCTCAACGGAGGCAAATTCCAGTTTATCCAGGGGAATGAGGGGATCCTTCAATTCAACCGTCACATTGGACAGGGTCAGCTGACCCGTGCCCTTGGCCGCCTTGTCGCGGGAAAGATCCAGGGTACCGTCTCCCCGCCCTGTTAAGGCAAACTCAATGGGAATCCGGTCTTTCAGCAGCGGCAGGACCGTTGAAAGGTCCATCCCCTCCAGGCGCCCTGCAACGCGGGTCCATCTACCGGTGCCCAGCTTGACGCGTCCATCGCCTATAACCTTTCCACCGAAAATCGTCGCCTTCATCCCGGCCCCCGGCTGTGAGGTCACCAGGGTAAACAGCGAGGGGGTCACCCGGATATCCCGGACCGTCACCGGAGCTTTTCCCGGCAGTGTCAGGGCCGCTCCCTTGACCTTGAGCCCCAGGGGAAACGCCGGAGAGACGCCCTCCACGTTGACGGTGGCCGGGGCAAGCCGTTGGCGGGCATGGGCCTCCATCAGGTTCTCGGCAAACTCGCCCGGAAACAGCACCCAGAGAAACACAAAGAGGGACGCCAGGGTCCAGAGGGCGTAGAGAAAAAAAGTCTTCATCAGGATTCCATTGTTATAAAATCACGGTTTCGATGGATATCACCGCCGTCAGCAGTTTGCTCTTTTCAATGCGGGTCAGGGAAATCGCCCGGACCCGAACCAGGTCCCCCGCGCCCTCGACCCGATGGAGAAAAGAGGTCAGCTCTGCGGCGGGCAGGTCCACCACCTTCATCTCCACCACGGAGAGACTCACCTTGCCGTCCCTGCTCTTGATGGATGAAGGTTTCATGTAACTCACCTTGGAGCGGATCCCCACGCTTCCGGCCACCTCGTCGAGGAAGGCGTAGAGTGTTTCCCCGGGTTTCAAAGCCGAGGCGCCTGCGGTAGCCGCCCCTTTGGCGCTGCGGTACTCTTTGGCCAGGGCCTCCATCTTCGTGAGTTCATCTCTTCTCAGCTCCAGGAGGCGACGCGCGCCTGAGGAGTCCCCGAACATCGCCCCCACCAGGGCCTTGCCCCCCAAGATCAGAACCAGGGCCAGGGCCAGCACAACGGCCCCTTTTTCCCGGGTGCTCAATCGTTCAAACCACGCCATCATAAGGCCTCCTCACCCGAAAGGGTAATCACCACCTTGAATTGGAACCGGTCGCCCCCGCTCTCCTTGCTGGACGAAGCGATGGTTACCCCGGAGATCAAGGCGTTCTTTTCCAGGGCGCCCTTCATGGTGTCGATGGCGCTGAAATCTTCGGCAAGCCCTGAAACCGTGAGATTGCCCTTCACCAGGGTCAAGCGGGTGACGGTCACCTTCAGGTCCTTGGGCAGGCTCACGGAGATGGCTTTGAGCATTTCAATGATCCGCACGCGGACGGCCCCCTGTCCGGCGTAGAGGGCTTCTTCCTTGGCCACCCGGACCTTGCCTTCCATGGACCTGAGGAGCACCGAGGCAGCAGGCGACCGTTTCTCCTCGGTGAAAGTGGACAGGTAAAGAGAAGCCATCTGCTGTTCCACGGCCGCCAGCTGGCGACGCGTGTCGTGAATACCCATGACGGACCGGGTCACCAGAAGCAGGAGCAGTACCAGGGCAAGGACACCCGAAGAGATGACCTGCCCTTTGTGTTTGGCGATGAACTCGGCCGGTGCAAACCCCTGTCGCCAGAAGACAGGGTGCTTCCAGCCGGAGAGGGCCGAACAGGCCACGGCAAGGGCCCCGTTGTAAGGCCCCTCCTCCCATTGGGGCTTGACCCCTTCGTCTAGGACAGCGCCCGTGGCGGCAAGGAGGCGGGCGTGTTCCACGGGCAGCTCCCCCAGGGGGGTGGAAAGGGACTCGGGGATCTCGTCCCACCCCGCCACCAGAATCTTTTCAGGCGCCATCCACTGCGCCTCGCATTCGGCCAGGGCCACCAGGGTCTGCCACACCTCGCTGTTCAGGACATCTAAGCCATCGCCCTCCTCGGGCAGGGCAAAGGATCGCAAAAACATCAGCTTGCGTTCAAAAACCACAGCAAGGGTGCAGATGGAATGAACCCGCCTCAGGGTAAAGAAAAAACCGTCCTCGTTACGGGCCAGGATCAGGGCCGATGACACGGCCGACGGTGCCAGGACCATGGGATCCATGCCCAGGGCCTTCAGCTGGGTCCGTCGGTTTTCGAGGATCTCCTCCTCTCCCACAAGGGCCAGGATGTCGGAGTCGCTTTCCCCGGCCACGCGACTCTCCCAGATGATGCGCAAGCCCTCCAGGGGCTCGATGAGGGTAGGCTCCAACTCAAAGGGCAGGGCCTTGTCGATGGTCTTTGGCTCCCGAAAGGGCAGGCGCACGCGACGGATCACCATCTCATGGGCCGGCAGCACAACGGCCACCTTCTCCCCGCAATCGGCCAGGGACCGATTCAACGCGGCCAGAAGTTCGCCGTCGTCCACGGAAGCCGCCGCATCGGAGGAGGCGAGGTCCCTGCGGGCCATGCGGCTGCAGGCCGTCACCCGCATGGCGCCGGCCTGCCGGTCCACCGTCACGGCGGTGGCGCCCTCCTCGGTGATCTCTATTCCCGTTAATTTCACGTGTTGCCGATCCTTTTGTTATGCATGCCGGACCGCCCGTGGGGCGACCGGAGCCTGTTGATCTCTGCCATGTCCGTTGCGGGCAATGAAGAGCCCGCCCATCACGCGCCCGTCTCCTGCCAGGACAACACCACGAAGGTGGTGCCTTCGCGCCTCACCACGGCACGTATCTCCACCCGGGTGCCCTCGTTCACGGCCGTGGCCGTGATGGCAAACACATTGGAGTCGGTGCGGATCATCGCTTTTTTGATCCCGTTGTTCTCACACCCCGGGCAGGTGTTGTACCACTCCCCGTCCAGGGGGTGGGAAAACTCTTCCTCGCCTTTCTCCGACCGGTACTCCACCATGGAGGTGGCAATCATCTCCCGCTCCATGGGAGACAGGGTTTTGGGCATCAGGGCAAAGAGCACGGGAAACTCGGCGGTGTTGATGTTGACCCGCCCCGGAAAACTGAACCGCCGCACCGTCTCTCCGTCGTCCTTGACGTTGGCAGGCTCTTCCCCGTGGACCGTCAAAAGGTCCTTCAACCGGTAGCCCGCCTCTTCCCGGGTGAGCAACTCCTCGTCAATGCCCTTGATACGGGCCATCTCGTCCAGGTGCCGCAGGGGGCCGTTGCCGCAGGGGTAAGGCTCTTCGAGGTTGAGATAGTAGTCGTCTTCGGCGCCGGAGAACCCTGAGGTCGCATCCCCGTCCCCGTCGTCAAGCCAGTCTTTCATGGCGTCGATGATGGCCGTGTTCTCCCCCAGGCTATCCAGGGACTCGTCCTCTTTGTTGACCACCTCAAAGAACCGCTCCCAGAGTCTTTTCTGGTCTGTGTTGAAATTTTTGGCCTCGGGGTAGGTCACCAGGGCGTTGACCTGCACCTTGCCCAGCTCGTCGGTGATGGTGAGATCCAGCTGGCCCCGGTCAAAGGAGAGCCCTGAGATAAAGGCCTTAAGTTTCTCCTCATCGGCCCACTCCTCCTGTACGGTGTCGGTGCCCCCTTTTTTACCGTCTGCCGAGAGAAAGGCCATGCCGATATGCACCCCGGACACGGCCGTTGCTCGTAGCTCCGAGGCTACGGAGGCATGGCCTGCGGCGGCCAGCTCCTGCCGTGCAAGCCTGGCGGCCTCGGACACAAGCACAAAAAGCGCCAGCATCATGGCGAGGGTGGCCAGGAGCACCACGCCCTTTTCATTGGTGATGGCCCTTTGCTTACCCATCCAGGGCCTCCTTTCGACGGCTGCGCAAAGGAATAAGGACCTCTGCGGTGTGCCCCGGCCCCCCGGATGCCCCTTCCCGGGAGAGGGTAACCTTCACGGCCACGGGCGTGGCCCGTTCGAAAGCGTCGTTGTCGGAGTCCCAGGTCTCCTGCTCCTGCCCCTCGGTGTCGATGCAGACCACGGTAAAGGCGGTAAGGCGGTTCATCATCACCGGGTGGCCCTCAGCCGGCTCAAAGGGGTCGTGAAAAAAGAGGCGGTCGGAACGCCGGAGCCGGGTCTCGCCCTTCTCTTCCGTGACAAAGTAGACCACCTCGGCAATCCCGCCCAGGGAGCTCCCCCCAAAGGGCAGGTGATTCAGGGTGGTAAACCGGAGGATGCTCATCTCTTCGCCCCCCACAGTCTCCCGGGACAGGGTAAACCGGTAGGGATCCGGATCATCGGTGGTCTCCCCGGGGGTGAACAGGGGGGCCTGATCCACGTAAAGCCCTTCCAGGTCCCGGCCGATCCAGCGAATCGCCTCCCCAAGGGCCAGGTTGTCGTCCCCGGTCTCCTCAAGGCGATGGGCCCCGTTGGAGAGCTGCCTGAAGGCCGTTCCGATGGTGGCCATCACAAGGCCCATGATGGCCACGGCCACCACGACCTCCATCAGGGTAAATCCTTTATCGGCAGAAGGCCCGGTCACGACTCCTCCGTCACAAACAGGTAATGGGTGGTGCCGTACACACGGTCACTGCCCTCCCGGAACACTTCGAGCCGCACTTTCTTCAACAGCTTGGCCTCCTCCTCGAACTCCTTGTGCTCCACCTTGGAAGGTGTCAGGCGCCACCGCCAGCCGGGATAGTCCTCCCCGAAGTCCCCTTCATCCGTGGAGATCTCGGAGACATCCCCCACCAGAGTGTTCTCTTTTAATGTGGCAAGGAACGCGGCCTGCTGCCTGAAGCGCGCCTCCCCGGAGGCGGCCACGGCCTGCATGAAGAGGCTGTAGATGGCAAAAAAACCGATGGCGAGGATGGACACGGAGACCATCACCTCCAGCAGGGTAAAGCCCCTGGGGTTCCGTGCCGCATGCAACCTGTCAAAAACCGTTCGCATGGTCCTCCACAATCTCCACCTTGGAGAGAAAGGGCTCGATGAACAGCCGCAGGGTGCGACCGTCGCGCATGAGGAGAATCTCCGCCCCGTCCGAGTACCCCTTGGGATAAAATCGCAGCATCGCCTCAGACGACCGCTTGCCGTCGTCCCCCACAAACCCGGGCAGGTCAACGCTCATGTCGTCGGGAAGGGTCAACCCGCTTTTTCGTGCTTCGGCCGCAGCCTTTTTGTCCATGGCGGCATCGGCCACCCAGATTTCTCCGGCATCCGTGGCGATATGGAGGCGATACTCTTTATGGTCTGCAAGGGCACGCTGCTTCAGATCCCGGACCGTCGAGGCGATGAGGCGTGCCACCTTCTTGGATGGGTCGGTAAAAATATAGGAGTCCAGGCTGGGAAGGGAAAAAAAGAAGAGAAGAGACAGGATGGTCATCACCACCACCAGCTCCAAAAACGTGAACCCGGCATCAGCCCGGCCCGGGAGCACCCCTGCCGAACCACCCTCCCACCTTTCGCACGGTTCGTTTCCGATGCGGACATTGCACATCGTTTTTCACCCCCGTCTGCGTATGGTGAAGCCGCGATCTGTTAGTCGATATCCCAGTTGTTGATGTCTTTGGCGGTTCCGTCACCGCCCGGGAGGCCGTCACCCCCGTTGGAGGAGATGTCCACATCCCCGTTGGATCCCGGGGAGACATAGATGTACTCGTTCCCCCAGGGGTCTTTGGAAATCTTTCGCTTGGTGAGGTAACCGCCTTCGCGCCACCTGGAGAGGTTGCCCGAGGCAGGTTTCTCGACCAGGGCCTGCAAGCCCTGATCGGTGGTGGGGTACGAGCCGTTGTCCAGCTTGTACATATCCAGGGCGGTTTCAAAGCTGCGGATATCGGCCTGGGCCTTGACGATTTTGGCGTCGTCGGACTTGCCGATCACCCTGGGAGCCACGTAAGTGGCAAGAAGTCCGAGAATAAAAATAACCACGATCATTTCAATCAGCGTAAACCCGTCTTCGGAAGAAGATCCGGAAATCTGTCGTCGCATACGTTCCTCTCATCCGTTCAGCGCCGAGGGGCGCATCGTATTTTCACTTGTTGTCCGTCTAAAAAAAACCATGATGAACCCGCAACACCCGGCATTGCGCCCGTTCGTTCCGTCCTCCGATGGGGGATATAGCTTCCTAAGTCAAGTCATATCGGGTGCGCCGCTTTATGCGACCGCAGGACCGGTTTTGCAGAGTCATCTCAAAAATAAACGCGACTTCCAACCTTTATGTATCCATACATATTCAAAGAAGTCTCCATCTAATTATAAGAATTCTGGTCAAAGTTCAAGGAGAATGGCACCATCGCGGGGATGTCGCAAAGCATGTTACCCACCAGATGCATTACGACAACAGGGGCGCCCACCCTTTCACCCCGCCGGAGGGGAAATTTTTTCCGGCGGCACGTCCGGTGCCCATGCGCCCGTCACAAAGGCGTCACCGTCACGGTTTCCGGCGTCGGCATCCCGACGCACCCGGTATGAATTGCCGACACCGGCCCCCACAGCCACGGCACCTGAAAAAATTTTCACACCACAGGCCGCCGTTATCAAAAGGAAATCCCCCAAAGTTTCCCGCCTCACCCCAGACCACCTGCCCACTGGCATTCATCTTGCTTATTCTTACCCACAGCAACCGACCAAGGAGAGACACATGCTGTTTGAGATGACACGATCCGCCCAGGCGGGCCTCAGAAAAGAGAGACAACACGAGCTGATTTCGAACCACCTGGCCAACGCCAACACCACGGGGTTCAAAAAAGACATCCTCTCGTTTGACAGGACCCTGAACCCCATCCTCACCACGGATTTCAGCCAGGGCAACCTCATGGAGACCGGCAACCCCCTGGACCTGGCCATCGAAGGGGAAGGGTTTTTCAAAATCAACACCCCGGCAGGTACCCGGTACACCCGGGACGGCAACTTCACCGTGGACCCCATCGGGCGCATGGTGACCCAGGACGGTCACCCCGTCATGGGAAAAAACGGCCCGATCACCCTCACCGGCGACGACATCGCCTTTGGGGAGAAAGGGGAAGTGATCCTGGACTCCATGGTCTTCGACAGCCTGGACCTGGTCACCGCAAACGATATGCGGGCCTTTATCAAGGAAGGGGGAAACCTCTTCACCCTGGACCCGCAAAAGGGGGCCGAGATCCCTGCCTACGAGGCCCGGCTCCACCAGGGCGCCCTGGAGGGCGCCAACATCTCCACCGTCACCGAGATGACCCACCTCATCGATGCCCAGCGCATGTTTGAGTCGTCGGGCAAGGTGATGCGAACCAGCGACGAAACCGACGCACGAGCCAACCAGATGGGCCGCCCGGCGTAAACGGGCTTAAGGGCATAGCCACAGATACCACGGACCAACCAGCAGCAAGGGAGCAGACATCATGATGAGAGGACTCTGGACAGCAGCATCGGGCATGGGCGCGCAGCAGATGCACATCGACACCGTCTCCAACAACCTGGCCAACGCCAACACCACGGGTTTCAAGAAGAGCCGTGCCAACTTTCAGGACCTCATGTACCAGACCCAGCTCATCGCAGGGGCCCCCACCCCCTCGGGCGGCCAGGTCCCCACGGGCATCCAGGTGGGCATGGGGGTCAAGCCCTCCAGCGTGCAGAAGGTCTTCACCCAGGGGGACTACGTCCACACCGGCAACGACCTGGACATGGCCATCGAAGGGGACGGCTTCTTTAAGATCCTCCACGGCGAGCAGGAGGTCTTCACCCGGGCAGGCAACTTCACCCTGGACAGCGAAGGCTTCATCACCACGCCAGCAGGGGACCGGCTGCAGCCCGAAATCGCCATCCCCACGGACACGGTCCTGGTCACCGTCACTGCAGACGGCACCCTCACGGCCCACGGCCAGCAGGACACCGTGCTCATGACGTCCCAGATTCCCCTTTACAACTTTGCCAACCCCGCAGGCCTCTTTGCCATGGGCGCCAACCTGCTTCGCCCCACCGAAGGCTCGGGTGAGCCCATCGAGGGCATCGCCAGCGCCGACGGCTTCGGCTCCCTCACCAACCAGTCCCTGGAGATGTCCAACGTGAACATCGTCGACGAGATGGTGGCCATGATCGTTGGACAGCGCGCCTACGAGGCCAACTCCAAGGCCCTCCAGACCGGCGACCGCATGCTGGAAACCGCCAACAACCTCAAGCGGTAAGGACGCGGCCCCATCGTGATCTGCTTTTCCCATACACGCCCCGTAACCGGCGGGCACCTGATGCCCTGGTGCCTGCTGGTCATGGCCCTGTTCCTGGCCCTTGCCCGGCCCCTGTGCGCCCAAAGCGGCCCTGCCGTGCGCCCCCGGGTGGAGGTGACAGGCTCGACCGTGCGGGTGTCGGACCTCTTTTCAGGCACTCTCCCTGCTGCCCTGAAACGCCATGGGAGCGCCACCGTGTTCAACGCGCCCATGCCCTGCAAAGAACGCCTGGTGCCGGGCACCTTCCTGACCCGAAAGCTCTCCCTGCTTGCCGGAGTCCAGGACCTTGGGCTCACCGCCCCTGCCCGCGTCTGCCTGGCCAGAAAAGGCCAGCGCATCAGCGACAAGCGCCTCCTCCCCTTTCTGGAGGCCGTGGCCCGATCCACCTGGGAGGGCCCTGTTTCCGTCTCCGGGCTCCGGGTCGCCGGACGCCGCACCTTGCCCCTGGGCATTCTGACCTTCGCCCCGGACACCAAACGGGTCCGTATCCGCAAGAACCGCATCGAACTGCCCGTCTCCGTCACGGTGGACGGAGCCGCCACAGGGCGGCTCACCCTCTCCGGCGAAGCCCACACCATGCAACACGTGGTGGTGGCCGCCTCGGACATCCAGCGCGGCGAGACCCTCACCGCCTCCCAGATCTCCCTGGCCCTTATGCCCGTGCCCCCTTCGGGCGGAAACCTCCTCACGGACCCGGCCCTGGCCGTGGGACGAACCGCCACCCGGGCCATTGCCTCCGGCACCGGCCTCACCGCCCGGCTGATCAAAGCCAAACCCCTTGTGGAGCGAGGCGACGGTGTCCGCATCCGGTACAGCTTAGGGGGCCTTGTCATAACCGCCACAGGCATTGCCAAAGAGACCGGCGGCCTGGGGGATTTCATCAAAGTCAAGAACAGCCGCTCCGGCAAAGCCGTCACCTGCCGCATCATCGGCCAACGCCGCGTGGAGCCCTTTTTATAGTCTGCCCATTTACCCTATAGCCCGGATCAATGAAGACCATGAAGAAACACCTGCTCACCATCCCTGTCATCCTCACCGCCCTGCTGCTCCTGGCCGCGCCCCTGCCCACCCGGGCCGAGCGCCTCAAGGACATCGCCTCCATCCAGGGAGCCGCCCCCATCCAGCTCACCGGCTACGGCATCGTGGTGGGCCTTGCCGGCACCGGCGACAAAAAAGGGGCCGACTTTACCCAGGAGTCCCTGGCCAACATGATGACCCGCATGGGGGTGACGGTGGACAAGGACTCCCTGAAACTGAGCAACGCCGCCGCCGTCATGGTCAGCGCCTCCATGCCCGCCTTTGCCCGTAAAGGGACCCGGCTGGACATCACCGTCTCGTCCATCGGCAACGCCAAGAGCTTAGGGGGCGGAACCCTGTTGCCCACGGCCCTCAGGACCGTCAACGGGGAGACCCGGGCTCTGGCCCAGGGAGCCATTGCCATCGGCGGGGCAGGCACGGCCAAGGCCAAGAAGAACCACCTCCTGGTGGGCCGCATCTCAAACGGGGCCAGCGTGGAGCGGGAACGCGACACCGGCTTCTCCCGCAAGCACCGCATGATCCTGAACCTGAACAACCCCGATTTCACCACCTGCAGCCGGGTGGCCTTGAAGATCAACGGCACCTTCGGCAAGCACACGGCCAAGACCCTGGACTCCGGTGCGGTGCAGCTCACCATGCCCTCCTACATGCAGGGACGCGTCACCGAGTTCATCGCCAAGATCGAGAACCTCACCGTCACCCCGGATATCCCGGCCCGCATCGTGGTCAACGAAAAGACCGGCACCGTCATCATCGGGGAGAACGTGCGCATCGGCACCGTGGCCCTGGCCCACGGCAACCTTACCCTCACCGTCACCGAGACAAAGAACGTCTCCCAGCCCAATGCCCTGGCAGGGGGCGACACCGTGGTCACCAAAGAGAAGAACACGGACATGACCGAGGAGGAGGCCCAGGTCATGCTCATGCCAAAGGGCACCACCATCCAGGAACTGGTCAACGCCTTGAACGCCATCGGCGTCAGTCCCAGGGACATGATCAGTATTTTCCAGAGCATCAAAGCCGCAGGGGCCCTGCAGGCCGACCTCGTGATCATCTAATAAGGAGCCGTCATGCCCGTTTCATCCCTTTCAGCACACACCGCCCGAACAACGGCCCCGGCACCCAGCGACCCGGAGAAGAAAGAACTCAAAGAGGCGTGCCAGAACTTTGAGGCCATCTTCGTCTCCCAGATGCTCAAGGAGATGCGTCCCCAGGGAGACGACCCCATCTTCGGCGGAAGCCACGGCCGCAAAATCTACGAGTCCATGCAGGACGAACAGATGGCCGAACACTTAACCAGCCAGCGGAGCCCCCTGGGCGTGGGGGACCTCCTCTACCGCCAGCTGGTGGAAAAACTCGATGCCACGGAAAAAAGCGCCGACGCAGCGCCCCGCCTGGGCGGGAAACGCACAGCCGCCCAGGGAGAGCCCCTGGCCCACCGGCTATCTTCGGCAAAACCAACCCCATAGCCGGACCACGGCCACAGACAGCAAAAAGAACATGAACTGGCATGGTACATGCAGTTTATATCTATACGGGTCGCAGACGGGAAAAAGTTTCCCACCCCGCGCCACCCGATACATGCAGGCACCGCCTTTCTCAAAGGCCCTGCCGAACCGGATTTGACGTTAGAATGCATCACCACCTGAGTCACGGGGGACATCATGGCAGAACAACACTCCATCATTGACCTGCTAACAAAAAAAGAAGCCCTGTACACCGAGCTCCTCGCCATCGTGGACGAAGAGAGCCGCAGCCTCTCCTCCATCGCCCTGGACCGCCTCTGGGCCTTCACCGAAGAGAAGAGCCGCCTCTCCATGGAGATCGAGGCCCTGCGGGATGAGATCCTTGAGATGGCCTCCGCCCGCCTGGGCATCCAGACGGGCAGCGTGCCCATGCACCTTCGAGAGCTCCCCCGGCTCTTCTCCGAACACGAGCCCATGGTGGCCCGCGCCGTGGAGTCCATCATCTTCATCAAAGGCAAAATCCGGAAAATAGCCGAGACCAGCGTCTCCTTCGTGGAGAACTACCTGGAGACCGTGGAGGAGATCATCCAGATGCTCACCTCGTCTACCTCCGCCACCAAGATCTACGGCATGGACCGCCACCTCATGGAGCCCGGCGGCTCCCTGCTCATCCACGGGGAGGCCTAAAGCATGGGCTTTCGCATCACCATGGATATCGCCAAGGGTGCCTTGGCAACCGCCGGACGGGGCATGTCGGTCAACGGCCACAACATCGCCAACGTGGACACCCCGGGCTACAGCCGACAGACCGAAACCATCACCACCAACCGGCCTTACACCATCGGCAGCACCCAGCTCGGCACCGGCGCCACCTTAGAGCACGTCAACCGTCACTGCGACCAGCGCCTGGAAGAGCGCCTGGCCGACCAGAAGTCCAAGTTTGCCACCTACGACGAGGCCATTGTCTACATCGACAACTTAGAGGCCCTCTTCAACGTGGACTCGGACCACCACCTGGGCAGCCTCATGAGCGAGTTCTGGCAAGGGTGGCACGAGGTGGCCAACCACCCGGACGACCCCTCGGCCCGTTCCGTGCTGCTGGAGTCCGCCACCAACCTTGCCGGCCAGTTCAACACCCTGTCCAACGACCTCACCCGCCTGGAGACAAACGTCGGCCAGGACATCGACGCCGCCGTGGATCGGGTAAACACCATCCTGGGCAAGATCGCCAAGCTCAACACGGAGATCTTCATCACCGAATCCACCCGCCCGGCCAACGACCAGCGGGACGTGCGGGGCCAGCTCGTCACCGAGCTCTCCGAGTTCCTCAACGTCAACACCGTGGAGCAGCCCACGGGCTACCTCTCCATCATGACGAGCAACGGCTACCCCCTGGTGGTGGGCAACCGATCCTACGACCTCACCAGCAACCGGGGAAGCGTGGGCTGGGAGACCTCGGCCGGGGGCATCGTGGACGTTTCCCGGGCCATCACCCACGGCAAGCTGGGGGGGTGGCTCATGGTAAAGGACGACATCTTAGCCGAGGTGAACCAGAACCTGGACGCCCTGGCCAAGGAGGTGGTCTGGCGCGTCAACAAGGTCCACAGCCAGGGCGTGGGCACAAGCTACCACGAGACAGCCGTGACCTCCTCCGAGGCCCCGTCCGGCGGCAAGCTTTACAACCTGGCCTACGGCGACCGCATCGACTACGACGGGGGCATGAAGGTCTGGACAAAAAAACTCAACAGCCCCGATCCAGCAACGGCCGTGGAGCTGGACACCGGTATCTCCACCACCACCCCGTCCAATTTTACGGGAAGCGCCATGCCCATGAGCCGCTACCGCATCACCGTGGAGCAGGGCGGCACCGTGGGCCCGGGCTCCGACGACCCCATCCTCCGGTGGGAACGCCTGGGGGAAGGCAACACCCCCGTGGCCATGGGCCGGTTTGCCGTCACCGATACCAACAGCTTCACCACCACGCCCCCGGTGGAGGGCATCGGTTTTGACATCGGCAAAGGGCGCCTGGTGGCGGGCAACGTCTTTGAGTTCAACACCTCGGAGACCGGCGCCCCCAACCCCGTGGAGCTGCGGGGCGTGCCCGAAGGCCGGGCCCGCTGCGCCGAAGACCGCTACACCTTAACGGTCATCGAAGGGGGCGGCTCCATCGAAAACGTCTCCCGGGACAACCCCATGGTCCTGGAGTGGAAAAACAGCACCGGCATCGGCACCATCCGCATCCAGGAGCCCGAAGAGGCCCGATTTGACGTGGACGGCATGACCCTTTCCATAGACAAGGGCACCCTCATGAACGGGGACAGCTTCGTCATCAAGACCGGCCCCGAAGGCCAGCCCCTGGATCTGGACGGAAACACCACCTCGGAACAGAAGTCCTCCTGGCACTGGACCACCGATTCCCTGGCCGATCAGTTCAACCGCCAGGCCATGGACGCGGGCGTGGGCCTCAGGGCCTTTATCAGCCACACGGGCAACTTCGAGCTTCGGCCCGACTTCGGCGTGGCCTTTGCCTTCTCGGACAGCACGGCCCGGGACGGCGGCGTGGCAGCGGCCCTGGGCCTCAACACCTTCTTCAAGGGCCAGGACGCGGCCACCATCGACATCGCCGAGCTGGTAAAAGACCCCTCCAACATCGCCGCGGCACGGGTTCGGGGCGCAGGGGCCGACGCCATCTCCAGCAACCTGCACGTCACCAACCCGGAGGTGCGCCCCATTGAGATCGGCACCACGGGCGGACCGGCCGTCCTCTACTTCGAAGAAGACGACGTGCCCAAGGCCATCACCGTGGATCCGCGCATCCTCACCTCCCGGGGGGACCTCCACACCCTGGCCCACGACATGGAAGAGGCCATGAACGCCGCATCGAACTTAAGCAGCCCCTACAAGGTGCGCTACGTGGAGAACGAAAACCGCTTTGAGTTCTCGGAAAACGACGGATCGCCCCTGCAGCAGCTCACCCTGAGGTGGGACCGTTCCCCTGCCCTGGCCGAACTCACCGGGTTCCGCCCCGAGCCCGAGACCTTTGTGCCCGCAGCCGGGGACTACGGCAAGATCAACAACGAAAACGCCCTGATCATGGCGGACATGCAGCACGTGGAGAACACCATGCCCCACTACGCCTACTCCCGGGACCGCGGGGCCGTGGCCGAAAGCCTCACCACCACCCCGGACGGCTTCTACCGGGACATGCTGGGCTCCATCGGGGTAAGGGCATCAAGCTTCAGGAAAGAAAAGGAGATGGGGGGCATGATGGTGGAAAAACTCTCGGATATCCGGGATTCGGTCTCCGGGGTCTCCGTTGACGAAGAGCTGGTGCGCATGCTCGCTCACCAGCAGGCCTACCAGGCGGCGTCCAAACTCATCACCACCAGCGATGAGATGCTGCAGACGTTGTTGAATATGAGATAGGAGAATCAGGTGATAGGTAAATAGGGAATAGGCAAGGCACCCAATAAACAGATGCCGCTTTCCCCAACCTCTTAGGTTTCAGGCCCCCTTTGCCGATACCAGCTGTACTTGATATGGTTAAACCAGAGTTCCTTCGCCTTGTGCGGCTTTACACGGGAGACGAGCTTCCGTCCGGCGGCAGGGCCCATTCGTGATGAGTGTGATGCATGCGGGTAGCAACCTCGACCCTCTACAACCAGTCCAAAGAGCAGATCAGCCGGAAGAACCGGGAGGTGCTCGACAAAAACTCCCTGATCTCCTCGGGCAAGCGGATCAGAAAGCTCTCCGACGCCCCCGTGGATGCCAGCCGTGTGGCCGCCCTGAAGACCAACATGAGCGACCTCTCTCAACTCCAGCGAAACGTGGGTGTGGGAACCCTGTGGCTGGAGGCCAGTGAGGAGTCTCTGGTGCGGGTCCGGGACAAGATCGACAGGGCCAAGGAGATCGCCATTTCCATGGTCAACGGCATCGCCAACCACGACGACCTGCAGACCGCGGCCCTGGAGGTGGATGGCCTCATCAAAGGCGTGCTGGACCAGTCCAACACCCGCATCGACGGCCAGTATATCTTCTCCGGGACCCGAAGCGACACACGGCCCTTCCGGGCGGACAACGAGGACTCGCCCAACACCATCGCCTACCGTGGCAACGCCACCCCCTTTCGCGTCAAGATCGGGCCACAGTCCGACATGGTGGTGGGCTTTGCCGGGGAAGAGGTCTTCTCCTCGGACACGGCCACCATCGACGAGACCAACAACTGCCTCGATTTCACCGAAAAACGGGCCGGAGCAGCGGTCGGTGAAGAGACCGTCCTCACCGCCCTGGTGGACCCGGGTACCTACTCTCGCCAGGGCCTGGCCCACGCCGTGGAGATGGCCATGGAACGGGCCTCGGCAGACAGGGGAGAAGGGGCCGATTACCGCGTCTCCTGGAACGAGTCCGAACAGACCTTCACCATCGCCGAAGAAGAGGGCCTGGACCCGGCCAAGCTCGACAGGGTCTCCGTCCTGTTCCGCACCGGTGAAAACCGGCACCAGTCCGTGGGGGCCTTCATGGGATTTTCCACCGACGACATCGCCACCGAGCCCTCCCGCCAGCCCCTGGTGAGCAGGCGGGGCGTCCAATGGGGTGTCTTCAACTCCCTGTTCGAACTCCGAGCCGCCCTGAACAGTAACGACAAAGAGGGACTCCATCAGTCCATCTCCCGGCTGGCCGCGGACCACAACAACATCCTGAGCTCCATCTCGGAAGCCGGGGTACGGGCCGGTCGCCTGGACACGAGGCACGACCTTATCAAGGATCTCAACATCAGCCAGGACGCCACCCGCTCCAAGTTGGAAGACACCGACGTGGTGCGGGCCATCTCCGATCTCAAGCTCAAGCAGTTCGGGTATGAATCGGCCCTGGCCTCGACTTCACGGCTCCTCAACACGAGTCTGTTGAACTACCTAAAATAACGGAAACGATCGAGACCCAAGATTAGGAAACACCGGATGCTCATACTGACACGAAAACCGGGCGAAAAAGTCCGTATCGGTGACGACATCATCATCCACGTGGTGGAAATCGGCAAAGGAAACGTCCGCATCGGGGTGGAAGCGCCCAAGGACGTGTCCATCATGCGCGATGAGGTGGTGGAACGCATTGAAGAAGAGAACTTACAGGCCGCCAAGCGAAACAGGAACACCCTGGTCCATGCGGCGTCCCTGCTGAAAAACAAAACGATGATAAAGAGCGGAGACGTGCCCACGGGCAAACCCGCGGCAAGAAGACGAAGAGTGGTAACCCCCAAGCAACCGCTGAAGGGCGACTCAAACAAGGAGTAACACGTTGATCATTCCTACCCTGCAATTCGGTTCCGTTGACATCGAGGAAGAAAAAATCATCTCCATGCCCAAAGGCATGCCCGGCTTCCCCGGAAAAGAGAGGTTTATCCTCCTCTCCCACGAAGAGATCGACCCCATCCTCTCCTTTCAATGCGTGGACGACCCCGACCTGGCCTTCGCCCTCATGGACCCCTTCCTCTTTATGGGTGACTACACCGTCGACCTGGATGCCGCCGTCCGGGACATGGCCTGGGCAGTTGAAAAGCCCGAAGAGCTCTTCCTCTACACCATCATCAACGCCAGCAGCGACCGCCCCGAGGAGATCACCGCCAACCTTGCAGGCCCCCTCCTCGTCCACACCGGCGTCAACGAAGCCGTGCAGCTGGTGGTCACCGATGATCGCTACCCCCACAAGCACCCGATCTTTGCGGCGGAAGAGGAGCGAGCCGAGGGGTAAACATATCAGGGTGCGGCTCCCGCACCGCCAGACATAACGCGAGCCACCGGCTGTTGCTTCCCATGCCACCTCGGGTCACCTCAACCGATACCGGCCTTTCGAGCGCCCATCGGTGCGCACGGCGCACCCTACGAAACACCGGTCCTTCGCTACCATCATGGCATGGGAACCGTTGCTTTCAGCCCAACCGGCATCCACCGGGCTCGCGAAGCGTAGGGTGCGGCTCCCGCACCGTCCGGCGTAACGCGGGCTGCCGGTTTTTCAAATGATCACCGGTGCTCATCACTCCTTGCAGCCAGCATTCCGCACAAACACCAAACTGTTTTCCGTTGAAATTCCCGGGTCAAGCCGGTACCCGCTTCCATCAAACCCCTTGACCTCCGCCACATCGTCAATGCGGTTTTCGATGATCCACCGGGCCATGGCTCCCCTGGCCCGTTTGGCGTGGATGGCAACGGCCTTAAGGGTCTCTCCGGACCTCTCTTTAAACGCCACGTCCACAAACCGGCCCTTTTTACCAATGGCCTTTTTGTCCACGGCCTTGGCGTACTCCCCGGAGGCAAGGTTCAACAACGCCCCACCCGAGGTCATCAGCGCCGCAAGGTGGTCGGTGATGACCTGTTTCCACCACCCGGAGAGCACACCGAATCCCGGGAGGGAGAGCCCCATCTCCAGGCGATACGGTTCCACGCCGGTCATGGGGGAAAGGGCCCCGTAAAGGCCGGAGAGAATCCGCAGCTGCCCCTGGGCCCAGGCCACATCTTCAGCAGAAAGGCTCTCGGCATCCAGCCCCTGATAGGCGTCCCCCTGGTAGGCAAAAAGTGCCGGGGTCCCTTCGGCACCAAAGGTAAAGCCCTGAAACCGCTGCACCGTGTTCTCGGCAATTCCGTCGCTTACCTTCATAAGCGATTTCATCTCGTCCACGGAATAGCCACGCAACGCATCAACCAGTTCCCGGGTCATCTCCCCATAAAAAGAGGATTTCGCCTCACCCGCCCACGCCGGAGCGCCAGACTCCATCCGTTTTGCCGGTGCGAGAATCGTGATCATCATACCTTGTCTCCTTATCAAAAATCTTCGGTGCGCACGGCGCACCCTACGCAACACCGGGCCTTCGTTACCTTCACGGCTTACCCCACCGACCGGGGATGCGAAGCGTAGGGTGCGGCTCCCGCACCGATTGACGCAACGGGAACCACCAGCTTATCGGACGTACCTAAACACGCACGGTGGCCTACCATTCCCCAAAATTGCCGGAGACTTCCCCACACCCACCCCAGTCGCCATCGTAGACCCCATGGACCACAAGCCGATGAAATGTAGACCACGGCCAGTCCGCAACCCGCTCAACAACCCCATGCTTTACCGGGTTGTAATGGATGTAATTCATGTGCGTTTCAAAATCGCGTTCATCCCGGATCCGATGTTCCCAAAATCGCCGTTGCCACAAGGTACCTTCCTGGCGGGCCTTGCGGGACTCTGTGGAAAAGCCTTCGCGGGAAAACCGATCTCCGCAGGAGGTCGTCACATGCCGCTTGATGCGGGACCACCGGCTGCTGTAATCGGCGTCACCCTCGGGAAGCGTCCAGATGCAATGGAGGTGGTCCGGCAAAAGCACCCACGCGTCAATGGAAAACCGGGCCACGGCACGGACACGCTCAATGCTGTTCCGAAGGGCAACCCGTACCGGCTCATCGCAGAGAACGGGCTGTCTGTGGTGGGTAACAACCGTAAAGAAAAACGATGCGCCAGCGGTTGATACACGTCGGTAATTGGGCATACGCAACCTCGTTCGTCTTATCACAACCAATGTTTATGTTGATGGTGGCGGTGTTCGTAACCTTCTCCGGTGCGCACGGCGCCCCCTACGAAACAACGGTCCTTCGTGATCATCATGGCGTATCATATCGTCTGGGGGCAAAGCACGGCTATTTCACAACATTCTCCATATCCTCGTCATCAAGGAGCCTCTCCACAAGGCCAGCCCAATCCAACACCTTGCCATGAAAGCCAAACACATTCCCTTTGGTTGTGTGGGCGGCCACAAGGGCACCGGTGCCGACATCAAAACGCGTGCACCCCAGGCGCAGGGTTCCCTGGAGCATCCCGAGGGTTCCGGAGCGCATCCGGGACGCGGCCTTAATTAAAAGGAGCCTGTCCCCGGCATACTCCCGGGCCTGGCCCAGGCATGCATGGACTTCATGGCAGGGCGCACCCACAAAAACAGCGCCGTGGGCTTCGGCAAGGCTGGAAATACGGGGGGCAAGGGTGGAACGGAGCGGCTCCGGGGCCGAGAGCATCCAGACCATGCCCGGGTTCACGTACTGCTCCAGCTCGGTTTTTCGTGCCGCAAAAAGGGAGGTGAGATGGTTGCTGTTGCCAGCATCTTTGGGCAACACGGTGAAATCGACGTCATGGAGCCTGGCCTGGGCGTCGGTGATCCAGCGAAGCTTCTGGGCCGGTGTGGCTGCCTCTTCGTCATAGGTCATCTGGTGAAGGGCCTTGGCCTGCTTCAATGCCACCAGGTTCTCCGCCGTGTCCCGCCGGATCGTGTAGCGCACCCACAAGGTACAGGAAGAAGGATCCATGTAACTTCCGGCGAAGGTCACGTCGTTCATGGTTAGGGAGGAAGCCACCCGAAGACGACGGGTGGCAAGACGGGTGGCCGACAGGTCTCCGCCCGTGGTTTGCGCCTGACTCTCCATGAGCTCCATGCTGCTCTCCACCGTCACCTGGACCTGATCGAGCAGGTTCACCAGGGCCATCTGCCGCGCACTCATCTTCTGCAGAAAAAAATTGCCCTCCATGGGTCCTGACTTCCCTATCCCCACGAAGGTCCCGTCAAGGGTACCGCCGTCATGCACCCAGGTGGGCTGGGGCTGGCCCGTTCCGGCACAGGGGTGCCCCTCAGGGTAGGTCGCAGACTTCCCTGCACATCCGGTCAGCGCCAACAGCCACACCATGCCCACCGCCATCGCCATCGCCATCGCCCATGTGATCTTTTGCCTCATCATAAGAAAGAATCCCTCGCAACCGTTCAGCTCATCAAGCAAACACGCACACTTGGGACATACAAGCATGCCCCTTTGTTTTAAGCAAGCGGGCAGCCGCAGAACAGACAAAAGCCCAGCCCTTGAGCGAATGTGGTCGGCTTGGAGGATAAAGACCGGTGGCGATGGTGAATCCGGGGGCTTATGTTCTCACCCTCAATTGACCGTAAAAGACAAAAAACACATGCGTTCACCCCACCCTTGACAATCGGTTCCAAAACCCTGATAACCCCATTGATTCTTACTCAACCAAGCGACAGGCAGGACAGAACTTTTTCCCGCTGCTGACCATATGGAGCCCCATGGATTCAAAAATCATCGACATTCGCCTCACGCCGGACGAAATCGACAGCCCCGAGGCCGTCAAAAAAAAGCTCATGGAAGCCTACGGGCCGTGCAATGAAAAAACATTCTGCTACCGGGTGTTGAAACGCTCCATTGATGGCAGGGGGCGCACGCCCCGGTTTTCCGTCCGCGCCGAGGCAGGAGAAGGCCCCCTTGCCGAGCCCTCGCTTCGCCCTTTTGCCCCTTGTGCCCCCACCGGCAAAGAGGTCATCGTGGTGGGAGCAGGGCCTGCCGGGTATTTTGCAGCCCTTCGCTTGCTTGAGCTGGGCATCCGCCCGGTGGTGCTGGACCGGGGAAAAGATGTCCGCTCACGGCGCTTCGACCTCAAAAAAATCTACTCCGAAGGCCACGTCGATCCCCACTCCAACTACTGTTTCGGGGAAGGCGGGGCAGGCACCTACTCCGACGGCAAGCTCTACACCCGCTCCAGCAAACGGGGGGACGTGGGCCGCGTTTTGGACCTGTTCATTGACCACGGGGCCTCCGAATCCATCCGAGTGGATGCACATCCCCACCTGGGTTCCAACGTCCTGCCCAAGATTGTCCGGACCATGCGGGAGAGCATCCTAAGCGCCGGGGGCGAGATTCGCTTTGAATCCCACGTCACCTCCTTTACGGTGGACCAAGGGCGCATGACAGGGGTTGGCCTGGTAAACGGTCAGAGCCTCACCGCCGACGCCGTGGTCCTTGCCACCGGCCATTCGGCACGGGACATCTACCGACAGCTCCACGCCCAACACATCCGGGTTGAGGCCAAGCCCTTTGCCATGGGTGTTCGTATCGAACATCCCCAGGCCCTCATCGACAACATTTTCTACGGCACGGAAACCCGCCACCCCAACCTGCCTGCGGCAAGCTACCGTATCGCCTGCCAGGCCAACGGCCGGGGTGTGTTCTCTTTTTGCATGTGCCCCGGTGGCTTTGTGGTGCCTGCGGCCACCGCCCCCGGCGAGCTGGTCTTAAACGGCATGAGCCTCTCCTACCGAAGCGCAGAGTACGCCAACGCCGGTCTCGTGGCCGAGGTGCGACTGGACGACCTCGGGGAAGACACCGTGGCCAATCCCCTGGCCGCCCTTGAGTTCCAGGAGGCGGTGGAGAAAAAAGTCTTCAACGCCGGAGACGGCATCACACAGAAAGCTCCGGCACAACGGCTGGAGGATTTCCTTGAAAAGCGCCCCTCGAAAACCTTAAAGGCATCATCCTACATCCCCGGCCTCTACCCGGCGGACCTTCACGGGCTCCTGCCCCCCTTTGTGGCAGAGAGCCTCGCCCAAGGCCTTCAGACCTTCGGGAAAAAGTACAGAGGCTTTGCTCACCCGGACGCCACCCTCATCGCCGTGGAGTCCCGCACCAGCTCCCCGGTGCGCATCCCCAGGGACAAAGGGAGCTTCATGCACCCGGACACCCCGGGCCTGTTCCCCACCGGCGAAGGGGCCGGGTACGCGGGCGGCATTGTCTCCGCGGCCATGGACGGCCTGAATGTGGCCGATGCCGTGGCACGATGGATAGATACAAAAGGGTAAGCAAAAAAAGCCTCCGGCGGCCCTGCCGGGGGCCAAACTTTTAAAAAGTTTGACAAACAGGTCTTGTGAACGTATCGGGCATGTAATCGAAACGTTTTTGCGGAGCTTTTTTAAAAAAGCGACCCGCCGTAAGCACCTGAACAGTTAAAAAGGCGCATCCGAATGGAATGCGCCTTCATGGTTTACTGTGCCGCCAGCCCGTGATAAGCCCAACCCAGCAGTCAGAATGTGTGGGTGGATCAGCTCTTTTTTTAGGAGCCTGCCCCCCTTGATATACCACCAGTCCGGAGAGTCCCATGTCCCTTCAAGGCATTGTCCATATCGCCCAACAGACCATGCAACGTTTTCTCAGCCCCGGCGACATCGCTGTGGACGCCACCGTGGGAGCGGGTTACGACACCGGTTTCCTTGCCCGCTCCGTGGGTCCAAAGGGCCGTGTTTATGGCTTTGACGTCCAGCAAGAAGCCCTGGACAGAGCAACGGAAAACCTCACCAAAGCCGACCTCATGGACAGGGTCACCCTCTTCCACGCCGGACACGAGACCATGGCAGACCTCCTTCCCACCGACACCCACGGCATGATCAAGGCCGTAAGCTTCAACCTGGGCTACCTGCCGGCAAGCGACTCACCCGTCACCACCCAGGTCGAGACCTCCCTTACCGCCATCCGCACCGCCATGGACCTTCTCCACAGGCGGGGCGTCATCTCCATAGCCATCTACGGAGGACACCCCCAGGGACAGGTTGAACAGAAAGAGCTCAAAGCCTGGGCCGCAGCCGTCCCCTACGACGAATTCCGCATCGCCTCCTACGAATTCACCAACAAAGAGCGAAACCAGGAGACCCTTCTCCTCATGGAGCGGGCAAAGCCAAAGGGGTAAATGCGCGCCTACATATATAAAACGCCGGGCTCGCGAAGCGTAGGTGCGGCCCCCGTCCCGCAAGCGTTACGCGCGACCAACGGCTTTGGCCGCAAGCCCACATCATCCCGAACGGCCTTAACCAATCCACTTTTTTGGGGAGTTGACGGTGCGCACGGCGCACCCTACGAGGCATCGGCCTTTGGCCGTCATGGCATGAAAACGATTTCCACAGCCTTCCCAACACCGCCCGGACGGCGAAGCGTAGGGTGCGGCTCCCGCACCGCAAACGTTACGCGAGGCCAACGGCTTCGGCCGCAGCCCACATCATCCCGTCCTACCTTAAACAATCAACCTTTTAGGGCAATTGGCGGTGCGCACGGCGCACCCTGCGAGGCATCGGCCTTTGGCCGTCATGGCATAAAAACAATTTCCACAGCCTTCCCAACACCGCCCGGCCGGCGAAGCGTAGGGTGCGGCTCCCGCACCGCAAACGTTACGTGAGGCCAACGGCTTTGGCCGCAGCCGCAGCCCACACCATCCCGCCCTACCTTAAACAATCAACCTTTTCGGGCAATTGGCGGTGCGCACGGCGCACCCTTGTGTTAGCGTTTATGTCATTCTATGCTTCAGAGGCAATTCGGCCAGGGCCTTTCAGCGTCACCCCATGGTGCCAACGAAAGGAGCCCGAAGGGCGACTGGAGTTGGCACCATGGGGTGACGCTGAGCACCTCCGGTGCAGCCAGGCCCCCAAGCAACTTATGGCAATGTATGTCGTGCCACATTTAACTCGGTAATAATCCAGAAAATCGCATGCCGTGCGCACCCTTGGGCACAAGCCCGTGACGTAGATTATGCAGCGATTTTCTTCTCCAGCGAAAGATCGAACAGTATCTTTGGCTCGGTATAACCGACAGCCCGCACTCACAAGGTTGATCACGCAGGGAGGATTCTTTGAAAACAGCTATAGGTATTGACGTTTCCAAGGCCAAGTTGGATGTTGCCCTACGCCTTTCCAACGGTAAATTTCGAAGTAAAGTTGTCAAAAATGATGCCAGTGGTTTCAAACAACTCAGCACATGGATAGCTCGTCAAAAATCTGAGCCATTGCCACATGTTTGCATGGAGGCCACCGGCGTTTACTGGGAGGATCTTGCTGATTACCTACACCAGAAGGGGCATCCTGTCTCTGTCATGAATCCGTTGCAAATTAAATCATATGCAACTTCAATGTTGATTCGGACAAAGACTGATGCTGTGGATTCTCGAATTATTGCCGAGTTTTGCGCCAATCAAAACCCAGCATTATGGACGCCTCCTCCCTTTCCGTCAAAAAAGTACGTGCTCTCATTGCAAGGCGTGAGGCCCTTATCTCTATGATCTCACAGGAAAACAACCGATTGCATGTTGCTAACGATGCCGTAAAAAGCAGCATTGAGTCTGTTATTCTCCATCTCAAGACTGAGCTTAAAGAGATTGAAAAGAAAATAAAACAGGTCATTGATGATGATCCAGATCTCAAGGCAAAAAAAGACCTTTTGGATTCAATACCGGGACTTGGGAAAGTCACAGTGCCTGTTCTCCTCTCCATTCTTGCTGGTGCACACAACTTCAAAACAGCTCGCCAAGTTGCTGCTTTTGTTGGGTTAGACCCACGTCACCATGAATCTGGTTCCAGTGTTAAGATGAAGCAACGGATTTCGAAAGTTGGCCATAAATCAATTAGAAAAGCCTTATATATGCCTGCAATGGTTACCATTTACAGAACAGAGTGGGGTGGCCGATTCAAAGAGCGACTCCTTGCATCTGGCAAGGCACCAAAGGTAATCATCACTGCTATGATGAGAAAGTTAATCCATGTTGCATTTGGTGTTTTAAAAAAACAAACGCCTTTTGACCATTCACTACATAATGCGTGACTTTGACAGTATCTACGAGGCATCGGCCTTTTGCCGCCATGGCATGAAAACGATTTCCACAGCCTTCCCAACACCGCCCGGACGGCGAAGCGTAGGGTGCGGCCCCCGCACCGCAAACGTTACGTGAGGCCAACGGCTTTGGCCGCAGCCCACACCATCCCGTCCTACCTTAAACAATCAACCTTTTAGGGCAATTGACGGTGCGCTCGGCGCGCCCTGCGAGGCATCGGCCTTTTGCCGCCATGGCATGAAAACGTTTTCCACGGCCTTTCCAACACCGCCCGGTCGGCGAAGCGTAGGGTGCGGCTCCCGCACCGCAAACGTTACGCGAGGCCAAGGGCTTTGGCCGCAGCCCACACCACCCCGAGCGACCACAACCAATCCACTTTTTAGAGAAGTTAACGGTACACACGGCGCGCCCTGCGAGGCAACACCCATGATGTTTATGGATGAAGAACCACGGTAAATTTTGCCCCTTCGCCCTCCCGGCTCTCCACATGGATCTCGCCGTGGTGGGCGGCCACAATGCCCCTGACCAGGCTGAGCCCAAGCCCCAGGCCTTTTTCCGAACGGCTTCTGTCTCCGCGGAAGAGGCGGTCCCAGATCCGGGGGATGTCTTCGGGGGGGATGCCGGGTCCGGCGTCGAGGATGTCGATGCGCACGGTATCGGCGTCCCTTCGGGCGGTGATGCCAACGCTCTTGCCTTCGGGGGTGAACTTGACGGCATTATCCAGGATATTGGCAAGGGCCTGACTCAGGCGATGGGGGTCCACAGAGGCCACAAGTCCCTGTTCGATGGTGGCGTCGATTTCCACGGTCTTTTCTTCGGCCACGAACCGGTACATCTCCACGATGGTCTCGATAAGCTCGGTGAGATCGGTTTCACGGGGAGTGATGCGGAGCATGCCTGTCTCGGCTTCGGAGACGTCCATGAGGGTGGTGAGAAGGCTCAGGATACGGTCGGACTCTTCGATGCCCTTTTCAAGGGCCTGACGGAGAAGCTCGGGGTCATCCCCTTCCCGCAAGGCCATCTCCGAGACATTGCGCAGGCGCGTCATGGGGGTCCTGAGATCATGGGCCACGTCGTCCAGGGAGTTCTCCATGCGGATGATAAGCCCGTGGATGCTGTCCAGCATGCTGTTGAAGAGCCCGGCCAGTTCGTCAAGTTCGTCACCGGTGCGGGTGCGCGGGACCCGGGCTTCCATGGTCCCGGCGTCGATGGATCGGACCGTTTTGATGATATCGCGGATGGGCCGAAGGGTCCGGCGTGAAAGAAAGAGTCCGCCACCGAGCCCCAGGGCAAAAAGGGGAATCATCACCACAAGAAAGATTCGGCGGAACTGGCTGAGGATCTCCTGACGGCGCTGACTGCTCATGCCCACCTGCACGCGGTTGCCCCTTTTGGTCAAGGGGCCGGAGAGCACGTCCAGCACGTAGGTTCCCTTTCGGCAGGAGAGGGTCTGCCAGCCCTGGCAATCACGGCAGCCGTGGGAAAGAAGGGTGAGGTCGAAATCTTCCCAGCTGCCCTGGGAGAAGATATGCCGGGTGTGGTTGTCCCGATCCGCCACACGGATAAACAGAGGACGTGACCTGCGCTCGCTTCCGAGCTGGTCCACGTACCGGTTGAGGGCGGAAACACCGCCGATGTCGTAGAGGGTCTGCACCTCCCGGAGCTCCAGGCGGATCTCCTCGTAATCCTGGGATCTGAGGGTGGCCCCGAGAAAGAGGTAAGCCAGGATAAACATCAAAGCTGAGCTTCCGATAAAGATCGCCGAATACCAGGCCCCCACGCGGAACCCCAGGGTACGGGTGATGTTACGCAGGCGCTTTAAGGACATAGCCCACCCCTCGGATGGTGTGGATCATCTTGGCGTCAAAGGCTTTGTCCACTTTGTTTCTCAGGCGGCAGACCAGCACATCCACCACATTGGTCTGGGGGTCAAAATGAAGGTCCCACACATGCTCCAAGATCATGGTCTTGGAGACGGGCCTCTCTGCGTTTCGCATGAGGTATTCCAGAAGAGAGAACTCCCTGGGCTGAAGCTCCAGCACGGTGTTCCCGCGCTTTACCCCCCGTTTCAACAGGTCCATGAACAGGTCCCCCACGGTGAGGGTGGAGGCCTCGGCCACCCCTCCGGAACGCCGGATCAGGGCCTGGATCCGCACCAAAAGCTCTGAAAAGGCAAAAGGCTTGACCATGTAGTCGTCCCCGCCGCGCTGGATGCCACGCACCCTATCGTCCACGGAACGCTTGGCGCTCAAGATGAGCACCGGGGTGTTGACCCGCTTTTCCCGCATTGCCTCGATGATCTCCAGGCCGTTGCATCCGGGCAGCATGATGTCGATGACAGCCGCATCGTAAGACTCCTCCAGGGCAAGTACCAGGCCGTCGTCCCCCCGATGGGCCGTGTCCACGGCAAAGCCCTCCTGCCTGAATCCCTTGGCGATAAAGCCTGCAATCTCTTTGTCATCTTCAATGATGAGTATCCGCATGTACATCCCCGACGTGAGGTTATCTAAAAAAGCCCTTCTTTCTGCGTACCCTAAAAAAGCCCCCTTCCCCTGTCAACGGGGCGGGGGTTCCTTTCAGCATTGTAATGTCCCGGAAAGGTTTCGGCAACACGACTTCGCTATGGTACGAACGCGGTCGAGACGGAACACGGCTAACGCGATGGAATTGACACATTCAAGAACATCATACTCAGGTGACGCATCAACACAGGTATCCGTTCCGTCTCGGTCGTACCACCTTACAGACACCCGTATCCCGGACCCAAAAAACAGGAACGTATCCCATGACGGATAAACTTGACAGACCAGAAGGCAAGGTCGTCACCCGCACCTCGCCTCTTCTTCTCATTCTGGCCCTTGCCATCGGTTTTTTCGCAGGGGTTGCCTTATCGGCCTGGAAAATGAAAGACCCGGGTTACGCCACCACAGCGCCCCAGGGCAACGCCAAGCTGGCAAAGATGGCCGAGGCTTTAGAGCAACAGCTTGCCGAGAACCCGGACAACGCAGACCTGCTTATCCGCCTGGGCAACACCTACTTTGACACGGACCAGTACGCCAAGTCCATCGACGCGTACAACCGCGCCCTTGCCCTTACCCCGGGTAATCCCCACGTCCTCACCGACCTGGGCATCATGTACCGAAGGAACAAACAGCCGGAAAAAGCTGTTCAGTCCTTTGACGCCGCCATTGCCGCGGACAAAACCCTTGAAAACGCCTACCTCAACAAAGGAATCGTCCTGGTCTACGACTTGAACAGACGCGACGAGGCCATCGCCACCTGGGAAGCCTTGCGCGAAATCAACCCCCTGGCCATGGCGGGCAACCAGTCCATTGATGAACTCATCGCCCACTTTAAAGAGGGCCACGACCAAAAAGGGACAAACTGATGCGCGCACCCCAGAGCATCCTCACGTCAGTGACGGATCATTTCAAATCGGTACGGCTGACCGTGGCCCTGCTGCTCGTGCTGGCGGCCACCTCGGTCCTGGGCACCCTGATTCCCCAGAACAAACACGCCGCCGACTACATCCAGGCCTTTGGAGAACCCCTCTACCGGATTTTTCACATCCTGGATTTGACGGACATGTATGGTTCCTGGTGGTTTGTCCTGCTTATTATCCTTTTGACCTTAAATATTCTGGTCTGCACGGTAACCCGGTTCCGGACCACGATAAAACTCTCCTTCGGCAAAGGATTCAAAGGCTTTTCCTCTCTTCCGGCACTGGCCGAAGGCACAAGCCCCAAATCCCCCGAGGCCCTGGAAGAGACCGTCCAAACGGCCCTCTCCACCCGGTTTGCAAGCACCCGGAAGGTCACCCTCCCAAATGGGGTTGCCATTGACGCGGAAAAGGGCCGCTGGACCCGCATAGGGGCAGACGTGGTCCACGCGGGCATCCTTGTGCTGCTGGCCGGGGCCCTTGTGGGCAGCCTCTTCGGATTTGACGGAGCGGTCAACGTGCCCGAAGGCGAAAGCGTCGATTCCATCATCCTCAGAAACAGCACCGAAAAAAAGCCCCTGGGCTTTTCCGTGCGCTGCAACAATTTCAGCATCAGCCATTACGATACGGGCAGCGTCAAGGAGTACCGGTCCAGCCTCACGGTTCTTGAAGATGACAAGGAGGTCCTCACACGGGACATCATCGTCAACAAGCCCCTTACCCACAACGGGGTGACCTTCTACCAGTCCAGCTACGGCACCATGGGGGCCAAGGACTTCTCCTTTGCTTTTATGGAAAAAGCCACCGGTCAAACCGTAACCAAGGCGGTGGACATCGGAGAGACCGTCACCTTTGCCCCGGGCAAGACATTCACCTTCGACCGCTACGCATCCAACCACGCCTTCAACGGCAGGTCCGTGGGTGAGGCCGCCATCGGCACCCTCACAGACAACGGCTCAAAAACAGAGGTGGTTCTCCTCTCCCGCTTCTCCAATTTCGACAAAATGCGCAAGGGCGACTGGATCCTCTCCATCGCAGACCATGAGCATGCCTACTACACCGGGCTTCAGGTGACCTACGACCCCGGCGTGGCCCTGGTCTACACCGGTTTTATCCTCATGATCGCAGGCTGTTTCGTGGCCTTTTTCACTGGCCATAAAAAGATCCGCGTGACCCTTACGCCGGCAGCCCTGGGCAGCACCGTCACCGTCTCGGGGGCAGCCCCGAAAAACAAGGTGTGGGCCACACGCTACGCCCGGCAGCTTCTGAACAGACTGGGATAACACGATTAAGATCACCCCTTGCCTTGGCGCATGGGGTGATCATGTATGACACTTAACAGATTCGGAGAACAGAGATGACAAGCTCCCTGCTCATATCCATCGCAACCTTTGTCTACGGCCTGTCCGGCCTGCTTTATTTCTGTGCGTGGATTTTCAAGTCAACCAAGCTGAACCTGCCTGCCACGGCCACGGCAGCCGTGGGCCTTGGGATCAACACGGCGGGATTCCTGCTGCGGTGGTCCGAGTCCTACGCCCTGGGCATCGGGCGCATCCCGTTGTCCAACCTCTATGAGTCCCTTGTCTTTTACGGCCTGGCCATCGCCGCCCTCTACCTGGTGCTGGAACGGCTCATGAACATCCGCATCGCAGGCGGTTTTGCCCTCACCTTCTCCTTTCTGGCCCTGGCCTACGCCTCCCTCTCCCCCAGCGTGGGATCCCAGATCCGCCCCCTGATGCCCGCCCTGAAGAGCAACTGGCTCAGCGCCCACGTCATGACCTGCTTTGTGGGCTATGCCGCCTTTGCCCTCTCCTTTGCCCTGAGCCTTCTCTTCCTATTCCGCCCCGACGCGGCCCGGTCCGAGGAGGCTTCCTTCGACATCGACGAGGCCTCCCACCAGATGATCCTCCTGGGCTTTCTCTTCCTGTCCATCGGCATCATCACCGGCGCGGTATGGGCCAACTCCGCCTGGGGCCGTTACTGGGGCTGGGACCCCAAGGAGACCTGGTCCCTCATCACCTGGTTCATCTACGCCTCCCTCATCCATGTGCGCCTGGTCCGCGGCTGGAGCGGCAAAAAAACAGCCGTCCTCTCCATCATCGGGTTTGCCGCCGTCATGTTCACCTACTTCGGCGTGAACCTGCTTCCCGGCTTGCACAGCTACGGAGCCTAACAGTTTCGGGAATGCTTCGTGCCCTCGTTCCTCGGGTTCGAAGCATTCCCTTACGGGCTTTGCCCGTGAGACTCCACCCTGGATTCCCATTGCCATACGCGCACTCAATCTCACCGAAATCGCGAAGCCCGGGATTCGGCTCCCGTACCAAAATAACGTTACGCGTGGCTACCGACTTTCGATGCTACCTCTGCCAAACCGAAGGCTCTTAAACACCAAATTTTTAAAAACACTAGAACATGTAAAAACAGAAATATTGGAGACAGGCTCTTTTTATGGAGTATGGAGAGGGTATACAGGGGTAAAGAGACGCCTTGCCTCCGGCAAGGCAGCCGGAGACAAGCTTGAGCTCGATGGTCACCACAAGCCCTTTATTTTTTCGCGCCCACAGTCGACGTACCGTATGTGTTTATTCGTTGTATCCGATGGGATGGGCCAAAAAGAAATTGGTTTTTTCTGAGGACTCAAGTTTTTCTTTTAAAAAAACCTGATCAAACCAGCCCAATGCGACCGTATTGAGGTTGTTGGCAGCAGCGTAAAGATAAATACTTTGGGATGCATAAGCAATCTGCATCCCGGAATACAGTGTGACTCCCCCGCCGTCGGTTAAAACAGCCTCCGTCATTTGGCTCAAGTCAGAGTCATCAAGGCCCAACAAGAGGATAACAGGTTCTTTTTTCGCAAAGTTCTGGTCTGGTATGCGACTTCTGATGTCCTCATCAATCACCTCATTCAGGATGTTCTTTTTCGGGTCAAATAAATAGACGCCACGTTCCATGGCGAAATACAAAAGAAGGTTATCCCAAAGTAACGGAACCGTCCTTTTTCCGTCTTCTCTGTTGATACCGCATGCGATCCAAGCAATATCTGAAATGGTTTGCAACGGGATCGCCTTCTCGGAAAAGCCCCTTGTGGACCGCCTGTTTTTGAAGGCAGTCATGAGCGATTTTTCACTACTCAAATCGGGGGGTAAAAGCTGAATTTGTCTTTTTATATCTGTGATACGCATTGTTTTTTTACCAGTCAGGCCCTGTTTACCTAATACCTAAACAGGGCCTTTCTCCAGGTGACCCCGGCACATAGATACGTTTAAAAACATGATGAGGAACTGACAGCTGTCTTGCCTTGAAACAGTTGCACCACAATCATGTGCCTACCCGCCGGGTTAAGAAAAAATCAGCTGTGCTTTTTGAAAAACTCGACCATTTTGTCAACAGCCCGCTGAACATCTGTGTCAATATCATAGAGGCTTACATGACTTGCGCCTTTGACCTCATACAACGCTTTGGGTTCACTGCATCTCTCATAAAAGTTAATGGTTAAAGGGGCTGTGTCTTGCATTGCTTTTTCTCCGTAAATCCCGATATAAGGGGTATAAAGGTAAGGAGCAAGTGCCGTTGCGCTTGTAAGGGGGGCGCTCTCCAGTAAATTCGCGAGGCTTTTGTGGGTATAGTTCGGGTAGGTTTCGGCACCGGCCCTTTTTGTCATGTAATAGTCATACCCTTCATACATGGCTGACTCTTTACCGAGGTTTTCAAGGTCAAGGGACTCCAGGCCCAAGATATCGGCGTATTCAACCTCACCTGTTTCATACATTCGCTGCCTTGCAGCATTTGCCTGCTTGAAAATGGGCAGTATTTGCTCTTTTGTCATCACGCCGAAGTAACTCATGGTGTTGTCCATCATGCCGCTAATCGATGCAATGGCCTTGAGGCGCTTATCGGTCGTTGCAACAATGGCCATGTATCCGCCTCCGGCGCAAACACCAAGGCCATATAAATTTTCACGGTCGACAAAAGGTAGGGTTCCAAGGTAGCTGATACCGTCTCGAACGCCTTCCATTTTCCATGCAGCATTCTCATAGTTTCTAATCTCACCCTCGCTGTCACCATAACCCAGGTGGTCAAAAACAAGGGTTATGTATCCCTTCTCAGCCAACTTTCTTCCGTATACGGAACCCGTCTGCTCCTTAATCTGGTTGAAGGGGCCTGTAAAAATAACGGTTGGGTATTTTTTGGTTTCGTCAAAATGTTCAGGTGCGAATATAAGCCCAGCAAGGGTGTGTCCCTGGCTTTTGAATGTAACATTATTTATTCCAGCATGGATTGCGTGTTTCATTTGGGAACCTCGTTTGTAGGTTTGTTTGTCTTTTGCCAACACATATGAAGGGGTGAAAAGCAGGAACCACAAGATAAATAGTGTTGATCTTTTTTTATTCAAATCGGTAAACTCCTCGGTGAAATTTGATGTTTGATTTGAATAATAAAGACATGTGATGTGGATTCATATATGATTCATCTGTATTGTTTGCACAAAACTCCAAAATATAAAATTTTTCTATTTTCAAAACGGCGTGGCGATTTAATCATTGGATAGAAGGTGATGGTGATGGACTTAAAATCAATCGTATCCGAACTGTCTCTAAATGAGGGGCTGACCAAGACGGGGATCGATGGACTTGAACTTTTTCGTATGGAGAAACCCTCCGGAAGAACGGCCTCAGTCTCTATTCCTGCGATCTGTTTCATCGTTCAGGGAAGCAAAAGCTTGTTCATAGGTAAAAAAGACATTGTCTATGACGAAAATAATTATTTGATTGGAACGGCAAAAATCCCGCTTGAATCGGAGCTGATTGCCGCATCCCCTGAAAGGCCCTATTTCGGTGTAATCATACATATCGACCAAATCATTATAAACGACCTACTCCTGGAGATGGATGAATTCAGCCTCTGGCCGGAACACAATAAAACGGACCTGATCATTACCTCTTCAGCTTTAGACAATGATGTTAAAGAAAGCCTTGCAAGGCTGCTCAACATTGTTGGCGACCCTGAAAAAACAAAGGTCCTTGGAAGGGGGTTACTCAGGGAGGTCTATTATTACATTCTTAAGGGGGAGCGCGGCTATTTGCTTCGAAACAGTGCTTTAAGTCATGCCAGGGCACATAAAATTGTTCCAATAATCAATTTTATCCAGAGCCACTTTAAGGAACCGATAGACATAAAACAGATCGCAACGTATGCAGGAATGAGCACTTCTGGACTCCATGAGCAATTTAAGAGAGCCACGTCATTATCACCTATGCAGTTTATAAAAAAAATAAGGCTGCATAATGCCCATGGCCTGCTTCTTGAAGGGAAAAGCGCGAGTGACGCAGCTTTTGATTCAGGGTATGGAAGCCAGTCGCAATTCAGCAGAGAATTTAAAAGGCTGTTTGGGATAAATCCAAGTGAACTGAAAAAAACAGCTTAAGTAGCAAGAGGTCAGCCCTTTTCAACTCTGGGGATGGCAGTAAGTATTCGAAATTTAACGTCACTCTACATCCCATCACAATTCATTGGTAGGGGGTGATAGTGAGTGCTGGTATGAATAGTGGAGACGATTGTGGCAACAGGCTCTTTTGATCCCCCGGGCACCATGAAAATGCTGGAAGCACATAGAAAAAGAACCTGTCCCCTCTGTTCTTTATTTTACATGATAAACCTTCCGACCCTTTCCTGAAGATCCTTGGAAATAATTTCAAGTTCCATGGAACTTTTCTTTACCGTGTCCCCTGTGCCCATGATTTTTTCAGCGTCATTATCCAAGAGCTTAAGTTCCTGATCAATGTCTGAAAGGTTCATGGAACTCTTGGTCAATTCAGAGTTGATGCTTTTCAAGCTTGACGCCGATTCAACAATATTTGAGGAGATTTCAGAGATTGTAAGAGACTGCTCTTCAACCGCGGCAGCTATATCGGATACCGCATCGTTTGAAGCTTTTATTGTTGAGAATGTGGCAGATATGTTCTCGACAAGAGAAGAGGATGTCGATTGGATGGATTCAATCTTAAACTTAATGCTCTTTGCAGCATCTGAAGTCTCATTGGAAAGCTCCTTGATCTCATTGGCAACAACGGCAAAGCCTTTCCCCGCCTCTCCGGCCCTTGCGGCTTCGATTGTCGCATTGAGGGCAAGAAGGTTCACCTGTTGAGCGATATCGGTTATAAGGCTTGTAACTTGGTCAATATCTTGCACCTCACCGCTTAAAGACTTTATTTTTTGAGATGAAAATTCAACTTCATTCAAGGCTCTGGTTGTAATTTCGTCCGCACTTCCAGAGTTTTTCGCAATCCCTTCGATTGTTGAGGTTATCTGCTCAGAAGCCGTTGCGATCATGTGAGAGTTGGCAGATGACTTGTCCATCTCACTGACTGCGTTTTGAATATCACTGTTCATGGTTGAAACAGAATCAGTGACGCGTTTTGTTTTCTCAGCAGAATCGGCGGAAATTGAGGACATTTCATCTGAAATAATAGAAAGCGACTCTGATGCCCTGGTAAGGCTATCAACGTTGGTTTTGATGCCTGCTATCATCTCCTGGAGGTTATCCATAAAAATATTGAACCATTTTGCAAGCTTTTCCGCTTCGTCCCCAGTGTTTATATCCAACCTCCTTGTCAAATCACCGTCACCTGTCGCAATCTCCTTGAGCCCCAGCACCACCGAATTTATCGGTTTAACGATTGATTTTGCAGAAAAAAGAACCAGTGAGACAGAAATAACAAGCGACACCAGCAGTATGACAAAATTGGTATTTCTAAGTTTAACCGACGCAGCAAGGAACTCTTTTTTATTTTGTGTTGCGCACACCGACCACCCGTTGATGCCGACTGGTGCGACCCCTCCAATTTTCTCAACACCATTAAACACATAATCAATGGCTCCCTGTTCCTGTCGTGACATCGTTTGAAACAACGCACCCATACCATCGATATCGGAAATGTCGAGGTCTAAGACATATTCCTTTTCGGGGTGTGCGAGTATGACACCGTTTTTATCAACCATAAAACAGTACCCTGTCTTTCCAATCATGCGCCCCGAAATTTTCTCTGCGATAATGTCTGCCTTTATGACAGTCGCAAGCGCTCCTACGATAACGTTGTCTTCGTTTTTCACAGGTGCACAGGCAACAACAATGGGGCGGCCTGTCTTCTTGGATATGACTATTTGGCTGAGAACAGTCTTTCCGGTGCTCATGGCTTTCTTGAAGTATGACCGATCAGAAATATTCGACCCTTTATACTCCTTGCCGTTTTCCAGAATACCTGTGATGAGTTTTCCATGTGTATCGGCAATAAAAATACCCTGATAATTCTTCCCAATGCTTTTAAACTGTTGCCCTAAAGACGAAAACACATGCGCTATGTGAGTCGCTGAATTCTCTTCGCCATTTTTTTCAACAGAGTCTGCAAGATCTGTGACATTTTTCTGGACGGATAGTAGTTCCGCTCTAGCTTTTAGCGACAAAAGAATATGATTGGTGAGCTCTGCAAGATCAGAAGCTGTATTCTCGGCATTCTGGTAAGAAATTTGGCTTATGGATTTTTTTGTCTGATTATACGACAAAATATTAATCACCATAAGTGGTGTAATGACAACAAAAAGCCCTCCTATTACGAGTTTTGAAGCTATAGATTTCAAGTCAAGACTCAATTTCTCACCCCTTCACTGTATAGATTGTAGTATAAGCCAGCACCGTCCATTTCAGCCATGCCTCAGATCAGTCAAGTACATGATGGAAAAATCTCTTTAGCCTAAAGACACGGTGTTAAGCAACTAATTTTCAACCTAAAAATGACATAGTTCCTTTCCTGGTATATCTTTTTAAGTTTGCTCTTTTCTCATGTTTTGGCCTTACCAGCCATGGAGACTCGACCGAAGGTGGATAGGGGGAATGGGAAAATTGAATGACGGGGGACTAGCGGGGACAGGCTCTTTTTTAGACTTCGGGCACCGGGCTGGAGCACCTGCACATGTGCCTTTTTCCTTCAAGGCTTCGCCTGTGAATATCACGTCTCTCTGGTTTTCGTCTTCCCCGGCTGTTCGAGTAAACCGAACAGACAGGAGCAAAGACACAGCCTCTCGCCATGGCACCGGCGGCATACGCGAACGACGGGAGAGCCATGTTGGAAGCCCACGTCTGATGTCAATTTTGTGTCTTTATATACCTGAAAGAAACCCCATGCGACCTGCCCATTCAGGCCCGTTCCTGACTCGTATGGTGCCATTGATCAGGAGCGAGATTTTTTATACACATCAACCCAAACGCCCAATGCTAAGAAAGGTATGTTACATGCGCTATCCTTTGCTAATCCCATGCATATGCTTGACAAACGTGTTGGTGCATTTTATATACCGCCGAATGTATTCAGGTGTTTCCTACGGGAGATGAAAAGGGAATCCGGTTGAATTCCGGAACGGGCCCGCCGCTGTAATCGGAGACGAACGCTGCTTTATGTCACTGACATCTGTCGGGAAGGCGCAGCAAATAGGATGATCCGGGAGTCAGAAGACCTGCCTGAAAGACAGCAGAACATCTAGGGTAAAAGATGGTTTGCACACCATACCGGGAAGAAATACGGTTTCCCCGCATCCATGGAGCTCAGGCCGTCTTTAAACCAGTTCGCTCCATTTTTCAGGCGTTGCGCAAATGGAAACTGTTTCACACAAAGCCTATCTTAAACTTGCCGCCCCTTATACCCTTTCAACGGTGACCCAACCACCCTTAGGTGCGGTGGATACCGCCGTGGTGGGGCGCCTGGGCAGTCCGTCATTCATCGGCGGAGTTGCCATAGGCACCGTGGAACTCTGGAATTCTGTGGCCAGACTCTTTATTCCTTCGCACCTCACCCTCGAAGTACCGTATTGGTCTTTTCGTTGTAGCCAAATAGCATGTAAAGAGAGCCTGTCCCCTGATCCCGTCCAGATCCCAGATCCATCAGATTTCCGGCGGCCAGCTCCAGCGCATCGTCATTACCAGAGCCACGGGATTAAACCCCAGCCTTGTCATCTGTGATGTATCCACCTCGGCCCTTGATGCAACCATCCAGGCCCAGATCATCACGTTGATTCAAAGGCTGAGTAAAGATTCGGATTTGCCAGCGTGTTTATTACCCATGACCTGGCCCTTGCCGAACAGCTCTGTGATACCATTCATGTCATGGCTGACGGCGCCATCGTCGAAACCTTGACCAGCAGCAGTATTGCAAACGAGGCACGCCACCCGGCTACCCTGGCCATGATCAGGGCCAGCTCCGGGCTGTCCAGAGCAACCGGCATGGCCGGCAACAGTAAAATCAGAATTTGAGGAGGATACCCGAATGCACGAGAACGGATATATTGCACGGAAAATGCGGCTGCCCAAGCTGAAGACCAAACCCGCCATTGTCATTGCCGCCTTCGGAAGTACCAATCGGGCAAAAATCGCCCTTGACCTTTTCAAGCAGAAACTCGCTGAGAAATACCCGGATGAAGATATTTACTGGGCCTACACATCAGAAATCATACGCAAAAAACTCGGGCTCCCAAGCCTCCACGAAACCCTCGCCAAGGTAGAGGCCGACGGCTACCGCAAGGCCGTGGTCCAGGCCATCCATGTGTTTCCGGGAACCGAGTACCAACATCTGGCTGAAACCTGCAACTATTTCCCGGGATTGCGGGTTTTCCTGGGTGAAACCCTGCTCCACCGCTGGGACTTTGTCAAAGAGATCCTGGAGGCCGTTGAACCCGAATTCTTAAGCCCGGACGAGGGATACAACCTGCTGGCCGTCCACGGCACCCCCCTGGCGGCCGATCCGGTAAATATCGTGTATATGGGACTTGAAAAGCTGCTGGCCGACAGGTACCCCAACGTGGGAGCGGCCTCTGTGGAAGGCCTCCCCGACCATGAAGCCGTGTTTGCCCGGATGGCTCGTGAAGATTTTGCAGGCCGATACAAGCGGGTCAAAATCATTCCCATGATGTATTTTGCCGGGCTCCATGTCGAAGAGGACCTTATGGGTGAGGAGGACAGCTGGCGCAGCGCCCTGGAAGCCCAGGGTTTTGAAGTGACATGCCCCATGGCCACAGTGGACGGCAAAGAATACTTCAAGGGCCTGGCTCACTATCCCGAGGTCAATGAAAGCTTCATGGATCGCCTGGATCGGATGCTCAAACTGGCAGAATATTACTAATAAAGCAAAAAATCACTAAAATTGGCGAGTCTTAACGGGACAGGCTTTTTATTCAGCTATGCCACGAAACGGCTTCGAGCGAACAAAAAGCACTGTCCCTACTTGCTATTCATATGAAAGACATGCGGTGGATTCACTCACGTTTCCTGATTCAACCCACTTTCTCCAGGTCGTCATATCCCCTTTTCTGGGCCAGAAAGTGGGGCGTTCAAGATGCGCCGGGAGCCGTGTTGAATCGTCACCGAAAAAGCTATCAAGCTGTTTTTGGGCAAGCCCGCTCACCTGCCCCATCCCTGCATGGGAAATCCAACATTTGTCGAAGGTACAACAGCTCAGGTCAGATGCCCCGAAATCAATGAAACACAGTTCCGTTTCAACAAATTGGCAATGGGTAAATGAGGCCTTCCCAAAGGCCACGGCCCTTAAAGAAACGCCATGAAATATGCACCTGTCAAACGTCGCCCCTTTCAGCTCGCATTCGTTTAACCCCACGTTATCAAAGCGACATCCAGTAAATGTGCACTTTTTAAGGTTTGATCTTCCCATTCCCACCGATTGAAAATGGCAATCGGTAAAATCAGCCCCCATATAAACCGACCCGGCCATCCTTGTCTCGTGAATGGTTTCCGAGTCGAGTTCAAGCCCCGGAAGCGCTACGCCCTCAAGATTCTGCCGGGCAGATGTTTTTGCATAAACATGTTGAAAAAAGTACCTGGCCAGCATCAATGCGTATGTACGCTCAGCAGCAAGAGGAGCGGGCAGCATGGAGTCAGGGACAAAGGTATAATTCCCTGTGTAGTCAACAGCGAAAGAAGGGTCCTCGTTTTCAAAATCAAGATCAAAATAATCTTCGAGGTAATCTGCACTCTGAAACGCCGGGGACGTTTTCAGATACGTTCCAATTACTTTGAAAAGGGACGTTTCAATCAATTCAACATCACAACTGGTCACCATCCGGACACAGGCTTCAAGTACCTTGATATCATCTATCGCTATACCAGCCTCACGTTTGGAAAGGCTATTGAGATACGTAGCGGCATCTGCCACTTTTTCGTGCACAGGGATCTCGCCGGATGAAAACCTTTTTATCAGGCCATGGGTATCCAAACGCCCCCCTTAGTAAGTGCTGTATTCATAGATATTATTCTGCCAGTCATCCAGAGAGTCAAACCACATTTCATGGTTGCTGTAGTCGAGGGAATCCGACTGGAGTTTTTCAAGGTCATGGTACTCTTCAGGGAGTTCGCTCAGAAAACAGTCAATGCCTAAATCGTGCCATTTTTTGCAGACGGACTGATGAACCATGACCATTTCATGGTATTCTTTGAGTTCAAGGTAGATAAAGGGCCTTTCCGACTCCGGGATTTTTTGAAACCGCTTTGCCGCACGATCCACAGGAAGCGGATTGTAAAACGAAACAAAATGGTAGCCGGGATGACTCTTGCCCGTGGGGTCCGTCAACACGGCGGAACCTTTTGTGATACCCAGTTTTTTGTTCAGTGTAAGAACAGACTGAGCCTTTTCACATAAAACCAGGGTTTTATCGCCAAAGGCGAAGCTTACATCGGGCAATCGAAACGACCTGCCCTTAAGATAGGATTCAATATCGGTATCGTACCCGTTGGCATAGCCGATAAGTTCGAGGGAATCGCCCTCTTCAAAAGCCTGCATGTAATCCGAATCCCGCTTGGCATCTTCGATCCGACACCATTCAAAGTGGCTGTACGAAAGGCCAAGCCCCTTCTCTTCGTCTATGGAAATCTCAATACTCGGGATAATCAGTGGGATATACTCATCCAGAAGCGTTTTGGGTGTTTCATTCATGCTGTTGTGACGACCTTTAATTTAATGGATTGGAGCTGGTTCAACGTAACTGGTGGGTAACTCGTTGGGGGCAGGCTCTTTATTCACTCTGTTGCCCAGGCGATGGTTTAGCATATGCCATAGCACGAGGCAATTTTGATTTGATGGGGACAGACTCTTTATCCACCCTTTGCTTTGCACGCTTTGCCGCTGTGGATTTTCGAGAGATACTATCTGTATATTTTCAGGCCACTTTCCACCCAAGGCCTATTCTTGATATGAACCAAACCGGGTTTAACATCAGAAACCCACGGGCCATTTGGTTCGATCTCATAGTATTTGTTTTGCTTGGGAAAGTACCAGACATAATACGCAGAGTCGTCATGTTCTGCCACTTGCACAATCCCACCAACCCTTGATTCAATGTGCCCGTTTTTCATATATGCAAAACCACAGGGTGCTTGATAGAAATTCCGCCCGGCAGAACCGGCTATAGGCGCATAAACCCCTTCAGGCAGCAAAGCGGAAAACTCGGTAGAAATAATCCCTCGGGTTACAGCGGGGGTATATCCCTTATCAAGGAATATCGTTGAACCATAGACATTTGAAAAGTTGGAGGAATATTCATTCTGCAGATCCATGACATCGTTTAATTCAGTGCAACCGGAGAGTCCCAAAACAGCAACAAAAATAAGTATTTTAGAAAAATCATGAAGCATTTTTTCACCTCTGATAGAACAGCTATGTGAGCGACTTCGTCTCGCACATAACGCGGGCATGCCGACCCAGAAAGCTTATAGGGCAGCGGTTAAAGTTACGATGGAGGTAATGGGGTCAGGCTCTTTATCCTACATAAACCATCCCAACCCCATGTCTTTGACAACGCCACGCGGTGGGGACGTGTTCTGATCTGGCAAAAAGAGAAACCACCCTGCTAAATCGTGCTTCCGCCAAGCGTTTTAAGGAGTACATCCCCTCAATGCCTTTGACACGCTTTGGGATTCTCTCACGCGTGGACCCGAAGAGATCTTTAAAGCTTTCATACCGCGACTCAACAAAGGCCCTTGAACCAATGATCCCTGAATCCGTAAAATACCGCGACCTGTACCGAAATCGTCGCAGGCGGTTCATCTCAAACCCGTCTGTGTTTCCCATCTGGATATGGTACCCAATCGAACACCACCGATAATCTTCCGGACGTTTCACGATACCCGCCCGCACGGCATGTAAATCGATATACGCGAGGCAGTGGATCAACGTGTTTCCCTGCTCCACGATGACGCTTTTAAAGCGATCCCCCACAGGGTCCCTTTCCGCGTTTTGCGTTTGTTGTAAAAACACGAAAACCGCTGCTTGATGTCCTTGACGTAGGCCGACAAGTTGAAAACCGCTCTCGATACTCATCCAACCGCCCCTCGGGAAATTCTGTCTCTTCGCCATAAAGCAGCTGAAAACGTCTTCGCACTTCATCATTGGACATGCTGTCACAGGGACTTACCTCCATGAGCAAATGGAAATGGTTTCCCATGATGGCAAACCCCAAAACCTCAACGCTGTAAATCGCAGAATACCTCTGGATGATCCGGACCATCTCATCTTTCTCGACCTTCCCGAACGGAAGGCCGTCCAATGCAGTCCGGCTGATCACATGGTAGACGGCCTTTTGGCCTGAATCCGTCACGACCATACGGGGTACTCGCGGCATAACACCGTCCTTCCCGGTCTTGCAGAATCTGATGTGAGATTGATTTGGAAATAATTTTCAGAACTATTGAGGCATTATGTCTACTCGAAAAACTAACTCACAAGCGGACAGGGGTGTCCAGCATAAAGAGCCTGTCCTCGCTCTCCTCTCTCCAGCTCAGGTCCCCACCCGCTACCACTCCGACCCAGGCGGGCGTGAAGTGTATAGAACAAAGGAGCTGTCCCTGATTCCCGATTTTATCATACAGCACATTGCAGTATATTTAATCGATACGTCAAACAACAGATTTTCGGGGTTTATATACCCAAGTGCACCCTATTTCCCTCAGCCGGGCAACAAGGCTTGCGCTTCCATGCTCCTTAGCAAAAGAACGTTCGGGCTCAGTTATAGGAATAAGCCAAAGCATACGGACAGCATCGCCTCGGTATGATGGCATGGCAATATCTGGGCCTTCCAATGGAGACGATAAAAGCAGCACTGATGTAAACCCACTTTTTTCGCCACCGGGAACTGAATTGCAAGGGATTGTATGCCCATCACCCAACCATGTAAAATTCGACCATGGTATGTTGGATTGAGCACTTATATACTGTGCCATCTGCATGACAGACTCTTCATTGGCAAAGGCATGCCCGAGACACATACCAAGTTCAAAACGCCTATGGGGTGATGGATCGTCAAAAGCGCTTTCGATTCTGGGTTGCGGCCTGAGCGATACCCCAAGAGTAACGAGGGCGATACCATCGTCATTAGGAATGCGAAGCATTGCCTTCGGAGGCCACTCTTTGCCATCAATGCCATAATAATTAGAATGCGTTCCCAGTGTTTCGTAGGTTGTCATGAAGGACGTTTGCATTTTTGACCAGGGATCAACGTCATCGTCCCATGATGCCCAGTATTCTTCAGCTGCTGCAACCCGACGTTGCATATTTTTCAAAGCGTCTTCAAGGGGCCAGCAAACCGGTGACATTTTCACACAATCCCTGGCGTAGCCACAGAATTCACCGTGCCCACTCCAACCGGGAATAACAGCCAGCAACTCATCATCTTCGAGCAATGCCGCGGCATCCCCCTCTTCAAACCAGACTATTCTTAACCGGTTTCCATCCAGAGGTTCAGTTCCGTCAGGATGACTGCAGGAATCTTTATAGAGTAATGGGGAGGTGCCCTCACGCATATCAATTATCATCTGCTCATGGTCTTCATAGCCTGCTATCAAGTTTCGAACCCAACAGGTACGGGTTCCAAATTCACTATTCGGTCCTCCCCACAAATAAAAGTATGCAACTCGATTGTCCTGTTCGACAAATGCTTGGATATTTCCATTCGGGGAGACGTCTTCAATTAGCGTCTTTGGATTCATCACAGACCTTTCTATTTGTTGGTATAGCAACCTAACCCCGGTATGAGGCACGGCGGAGTTTTCCCGTCGATCTAAATTCCGTTTTCCTAACTGGTTTTTCCCATTCAGTTGATTGTAGGTCAACTGGTGACGAGCCTTAAGTTTTTCAGGAGATGCAAACCAGTCATCATCCTTGGACACAGAAATTGCAACGCCATCAGGATGATGTAAGATACCAAACGGCTTCAGCCTGCCATTGCGAAACCATTAGAATAATGGTAAAAAATCAAACCTAACACCTGCAAAAAAGTTTACTCATCATAAGATTTAATTTATTCGGAAATATAAATAGTTGAAGGATAAAATACGAAAGGATAAAGGTAAAAACAACGCCTTCGTTAAATTGATATGGTTCATTGGAATAAAATAAATCGTAGAACCCCTGTGTTTTAATATATACAGCAACAATTTCAAGGACAATAAACAGTGATATAAAGATATTATATTTCTCAAATGCCACTGGACATTTGAAATACAGAAAACCATGCAATAGAAGCGGAAGGGTAAGCAGGCACAAAACCACCCAAGAAAAGAGCACAACAAGAGCCATGCTCTGAGTACCACTACTATTTGCCATAATAACGACAAAGAAAAAAATGCCGATTAAAACCGATAAGATGCCTACCGTCAAATTGATACCAGCGAATAACTTTTGAAGCATAAAAATTTCCACATTTAAAGTGTTATAGTTCTCAAACATAAAATTCTGTTTGAAAAATTTACCGTTATCGTTTTTTAACTGTTTCAGCTTTATTCTTGGAATAAAGCGCCTGGATCTCGTGCAAATCGAGCATTACTACGGGTTTCTTGTTTTTAGAAAGCCCAATAATCAGTAGGACCACTGCCACAATGACACTGATTAGTATTATAGCTCCGATGATAATATACAGGAGACCAGACATAGCCAAAAACTCTATAATGGCTTGAGACTCAGACAACTTAATCCTCTTTTGTTTGCTAATATCGATTTTTAGCTCAAAAATAACATACGGAATAAATGACAGATTCCCGTACCCCACCTGTATAAAATGGTCATATATACAGGGTATCGGGTTTTCAACGGCAATAAATGGAAAAGGGGTATTCCTCCCCCTACGTCTATTTCCATTTTTGGGCTTTGCCGTGCAAAAGCACGCTATTTTCACCTAAGTCACGGTCCATCTACATCGCCCCGACAGCCCGACCACCTTTGCCTTAAATGAGAAATCCATATTCAGCCGTTTTAGTCATACGCATGAAATCTCTGTTTTTCAACTCAAAAAAAACAATTGGCACCTGAGAAAGAACATTTGGCAACAGTTTGTAATTCTGGGTAATGACGTATGGCACTCTTCTCTGATTTTTTGCACCACATGTCAAACGGGTTGCTGATCTTTGCATTCTGGAGATATCCATGCCATTGCCTTGTCATTGGTGTAAATGGAAGATGAAGGCCTTCTTTTTTTGAAAAGGTGTGGCAAGCGTCCGTTCCGGTCCATGTGAACACAACAGGAGCCGGGGCATGAAGTGGGGAATTAAAATGACGATTCAATGGAAACGGAAATGAATAAGGGCTGGATTTTTCGACAAAAAAAATATTGACACACCAAAAAGATGGCATTAGGGTGAGACGTAATAACTAGTTATTGCGGCAATCATGGAATTCATAAAGCGACCCGACAGGATGTTAGAGCATCCTGCCAGGCCTGACCACAACAACCTTGTACGGAGGTCGTCATGGCTACACGGTTTTTTACACCACACCCACCCCCTTTTCAAGTCGTATTTTCCCCACCACGCGCAACATTGCGCTCATTCAGCCGACGTTACAGCCTCTTCAAATGGCCTTATAAACACGCACGGTTCTGATTGACGGGAGTCAAACGCCCTTCGGATGTCTTTTTGCTCTTCAAGCTGTATTGGGTAATGGTTGAGCTGCGTTTCTTTTCCTCTTGAGTGTTTCCGGGGGCGTTTGATCCAAAAAAGCAGGGGAAGAAGGTCATAGGGAAAATCAGGTTATAGGTCATAAGCTGATCACCGTTTACGTGTTACACGGTGCAGTATTGATGCCTTGGTGTTTTTTGGTTCTTCTGGTGCACGGAGTCGGCTTATTGGCTTTTTTTCCTCATCATGGGCACCATTCACCAACGTAACGGGCCTTAGCAAACCGGGCTGTGTACTTTGTATGCCCTCTTACCTATTCCCTATTAACTAATCCCACTATCCACTAAAAAACTGGGGACTTCATCATGACCTCATTGAACAGCCACTCGTCACCCGGCATGTTTTCCGGGTCGGAGATTTCCGAGTTGTGTGATTCCATCAAGGACGTTCACCGGTTGCTGAAATCGGTGGGTGATTTTTTTACCGAGCTGGAGGGAGCCGAAGATCCGGGTGGCAATGGCCTGCAACTGGACTTCAAGCGGTGGGGAATCCGGACCATTACCGAGGACCTTCTGGCCCGGCAATACGCCAAGATCGACCGCATGGTGGCCATTTACCAAGAAGAGCAGGAGAGGATGAAGGAGCGGGGGAAAACGACGAATGGGGCCAGGGTACCTCTGCTGTGAGGCGAATTTTGGTTCGGTTTTGTTTGTTTTAATTATGCCGGAGCCAGTATCTCGTGGGGAGGCGGAAGAAAGCCGCACGGGAGTGCGGCGCTCCAGAGGGATACCGGTGTTCGGTTTACGTGGGGGCAGTAACGCTGTGGAGACTCATGGGAAAAGCCGCACGGGAGTGCGGCGCTCCAGAGGAGCTTCAGTCAGATCCCGACTGATTGCCTTCCATTGGAGAACGTTCTCGCCTGCTCATCAACCTTTTCAAAACAAAAATGCACCCCGAAGCGGGGTGCCCATTGCCGTTTTGATGTGGTGGAAACAAATAATCATACAGTGGTTCGCCAGAAGACCGCTGGGCTTTGACCCGAGGAACGAGGGGCAAAGCCCGGCGGTAACCAGCTTTCAAGGTGGCACACCTTGCCGCTGGAGGCTTTTTTTTGCTTTTATCTATTTCCTGACACCTTATCTCATGTGTCGCAAGGTGGCGTATCCGCCTGCCACGGCTTTGACGTCGTAGCCTCGGTGCTTGAGGATACGGTAGCCGAGGTAACCGCGGAGACCGATGGCACAGAGAACCAGGATACGCTTGGACTTGTCGATTTCGTCGCAGCGGTTTCGAATCTGGTCCACAGGAATGTGGAGAACGTGGTCCAGGGTGCCGTTTTCCTGGATCTCTTCGTCGGTGCGCACATCGAGGATGAGGTCTTTTTCCGGATCTGCTGCGAGGGTTTCCGTGTAGTCGATCATCTCCACGTCCCCCATGAGGATGTTGCCGGCCACGTAGCCTGCGATGTTCACGGGGTCTTTGGCTGAGGAGAAGGGGGGAGCGTAGGCCAGTTCGAGCTCTTGGAGATCGAAGACGGTCATGCCAGCCTTGATGGCCGTTGCGATGACGTCGATGCGCTTGTCCACGCCTTTGCCACCCACGATCTGGGCGCCCAGGACCTTGCCGTCGTTGGGGGCGAAGAGAAGCTTGATGGCCATCATCTCGGCGCCGGGGTAATAGCCTGCGTGGGAGCCGGAGTGGGTCCAGCTGGCTTTGTAGGGAATATTGTCGGCTTTCAGGCGCTTTTCGCTCATGCCGGTGGAGGCGGCGTTCATGTCGAAAATCTTGGCGATGGAGGTGCCGAGGGTGCCTTTGTAGACAGAGCGCCTGCCGGAAGCGTTGTCGGCAGCGATGCGGCCCTGGCGGTTGGCGGGACCGGCCAGGGGGATCACCACCTCGGCCCCGGAGACGTAATCCAGGGTGGTGACGGCGTCGCCGGTGGCAAGGATGGCGGGATCCGAGGTCATCATGGAGGCGTCCACGCGGACCCCGCCCTTGTCGGACATGGCCAGGTCGGCGGCCTTGGCAAGGCTTGTTTCCGGGCGCACGCCCGTGGCCAGGAGCACCAGGTCGTATCGCCTTGTTTCAGAACCTTTTCCGTTCTGGAGAACCACATCGTAAGCACCGTCTGTGGCCTCAATGCCCTGCACCGATGTGGAGGTAAAGACCGTGGTGCCCTTGCTCTTTACGTGGGTTTCAACGGCGGCGGCCATCTCCACGTCCAGGGGGGGCATGATCTGGTCGGTGAGTTCCACCACGGTGGTCTCGACCCCACGCTCCACAAGGTTTTCTGCCATCTCCAGGCCGATGAACCCGGCCCCTGCCACCAGGGCGGTCTTGGGAGCCTTGGCGTCCACGTAGCGCTTGATGCGGTCGGTGTCCGGGATGTTTCTCAAGGTAAAGACCCCGGGCAGGTCGATGCCCTTGATGGCCGGGCGGAAGGGCTCGGCTCCGGGGGAGAGGATCAGGCGATCGTAACCTTCCACGGAGGTCTTGCCGGTCCTGACGTCCCGGACCGTCACCTCTTTTTTCTCACGGTCGATGTCCGTGACCTCGGTCATGCTGCGGATATCCACGTTGTAGCGACTGGAGAAGGACTCTTCGGTGGTTACAAGAAGGGCGTCCCGCTCGGTGATCACCCCGCCGATGTAATACGGCAGCCCGCAGTTGGCAAAGGAGATGTACTCACCCCGTTCAAAAATAATAATCTCCGCGTCTTCTTCCAGGCGGCGTGCCCTGGCCGCAGCCGTGGCACCCCCTGCAACTCCTCCGACAATGACGATTCTCTGCATCTGTATCTCCCAATATTGGTATTGTTATTAATTAAGTATCCTTGTGGGCTCCCTTGCCCGACTATTTCATGAGAAAACGACCATACCAAATATATATTTTCTCATTACAATGGGTTACCAAGAAAAATCGAAACAATTCAAAATACAACAAGTCATCCACTGTATTCTGCTCGATTGTCTCTCCCTTCGGGCGAGCCGAGTGCACTCATCTTCCGCGTTATCAGAGCTTTTATAAAACAACGACGTCTGCAGCTCTGATGCCTTGAATATGGGTGCACTCGATTCGTGAAATATCCGGGCTTGGGGAGCCAGTTTTCTCGAATGGGTTACATTTTTTGTAACTATTCAGATCAAAAAAGCCTCCGGCGGCCCTGCCGGGGGCCAAACTTTTAAAAAGTTTGATAAACAGGTCTCAAGTAATCATTCACAGGCTCCGCCGAAACAATTCCGACATTTTCGCACCCGTGCTTCGTTTTTCAAGAAAAGTGAAACAGGCCTCTCCGGCAAAGAGCATTGCAAGATCTCACACATCACGCGAATGCTTCGATAACGTTCGAAAAAGGAGAACTTCCATGCATTCGCCATAGGGTTTCAGGGTGCACACACCCTGGCGCCTGAGGCCTTTTTTCTTTCTCTTTGACCACAGAGTTCATAACCGAATCGCGGGTACTATTTCTACCAAAAAAATTATCTGTTTTTCAACATCCCCGGATGATGGCCCTCGTCTTCGGGTTCTTCGGCGTGGCAGACGGTGCATGTGATGCGCCCGATGACGCCCGGTTCGCCCATGTATGCGATGGCCTGGTTGTTGGTGCCCTCGCGGAATGCGGGGAGCAGTTCATGGGCCCTGCTGTGGCAGGCAGCGCAGGAGAGGGCCTCCATCTCGTCTTTCATGGCGCTGAACCGCTCATCCGGGGATAAGGTCATGGAGGCGGTGGCGTCTACCGAGGGCGGTTCAAAATCCTGATGACAGGAGAGACAGTCGGGAAGCTGAGCATGGGCTTTCCGTGGAGAAACCGTCTCCAGGGTGGCATGCAGGGGCGCCTTTAAGGGAACGACTTCATCGGCACTCACCTCCTTGAGAAGCCGGGCCGTATGAACCGTGAGTGAGCCGTGACACCGGGTGCAGTCAAGGGGCTCCCTGTGACGACCGGAGAAAAAGGCGGGGGCATGCTCAGGGCCGCTGTCGTGGCAGAAGCGGCAGGAGGCCTCGCTTTTGTCGGCCATGTAGGGGTTGTGCCAGCCGTGGAGGGCAGCCGAAGGTGAGGGGCGGTTGCCCCTGTGGCAGCTTCGGCAGGTTATGGATGTACCTTTCGCGGCCCGTGTCGCCAGAGACGTGCCGCTGTTTTTGTCGTGGGCGGCCAGGATCTGCGCGGCGGTCTCTTCTCCAATGCCCGCCGGGTCGGGGGGACCTCCGTGGCAATGGTAGCAGCCCCGGGGGGCATCGGGTTCCGGGGGCAACAGGACAGTGTTCAGCTCCTGGCCGTCAGCGGTGGCCGTCACCTGGCAGGAATCATTGAAGCGCCCCTGCCCTGCTTCGGCCACCCAGGTGCCGAGGTCGTCGTCAAAAGTCATGGGATAGACATCCTCACCCGATGCCACGGAGAGTTCGGCCCCGTCCATGACCACCTCCGGAAACTCTCCCGGCATCACCATGGCAGCCTGGATGCGCTGGGGCACGGGTTTTGCCGAGGCAAAAAGGGGGCTTTGCAGACGCCCGTTGCCCTGGGTCCGGCGCCAGGCCAGGAGCACGGGTTCTTTCCGGGTTTGGGGGTCGGGTTGGGGGGCGGTAGCCATTGAAGGCTTTTGGAGCGCAGGCGCAACTGTTTTTGGTCCGTGGAGCCCCTGGGTCAGCCAGCCCGCCAGGAGCTGCCGCTCCCGGGCATCCCCAAAAAACGGGGGCATGTAAGTGTGAAGCACCCCCTGACCAGCCAGGGCCTGGCTCAGGCCTTGGGGGGTATAGCGTTCGGTGAGGGGCCGGATGTCGTTGATGGGGCCACCCACACTATGGCAGGAAAGGCACTGAGCCTTAAAGAGGTTCCGGCCGGTGAGCTGGTCCCCGGCAAGCCAGGGGGAGCGGCTTCGGAGCCCGCTTTGGTTCAGCTCGCCTGCATGTTGGGGCGAGAGGTTGTTGGCGTAGAGCACCCCGGGGATGATCCAGGGTTTGCGCGCGTGCTCCCGCACCATCTCAAACAGGCCCATGTGGAGAAGGCCCAGGGCCAGAACGCCCAATGCCAGGGGTTTTCTTAAGCCCCGGTGTTTCAGAATCCACATGCAGGCGGCAAGGGCCATGATGGCAAGGGTCAGACTGGTGAACCCTGAAATGAGGCCGGGAACGGCAGCGGCAAATTCATAGCGCCCTTGAAGGTGCGCCTCGGGCACCCAGGCAAGGTAGAGACGCCCTGAGCCGAGCACGGCAAGCCCCATGCCCACCACCCAGAGGGTGTAAAAACCCAGCACCTCTTCCCGCACCTCGTCTACCTTAGAAAAGGATGCGGTGACAAAGCCGAAAAGCCCTGCGGCCCAGATTGCCAGAAAGGTTCGAAACAGGGTGGAGGGCCAAAAGCTGGGGTTGAAGAAGGCGTCTGTGAACCGGCCGGTGGCGGCCCAGGCCCCGGGGGTGAGCATGAAGCTGATCACCCCGTTAATGATAAAAAGGGAAAGCCAGGCTGCCCCGAAATAGATCCACCCCACCCGGAGATGATCTGTAGGCGACAGAGAGTCGAAACGGTACCAGTAAATAAGAAGGGCCGTGATCTCCACGGAGAAGAAGACCCACTCGGCCGCCCAGGCAAAGAGAAACACCTCGATGAGCTTGCCCGTGGCATCCGGGCTGAGGATGCCGATGGTGAACCAGATGGCCACCCCGGAGAGACCGCCGAAGACCATGGTGAGCAGGAGGAAAAACTTCGTGTGCCCTTTCACATAAGCCAAAAGGGGCGCGCTCTGGCGTTTTCGTGCCCGGGCTTCGGTGAGCACCAGGAAAAGCCCTCCCCCCACGGCAAAATGGGCTACATAGACATGGGTTACGGCTATAATGGCGATAAGAAGGCCCCCGCCCCCAGTAAAAAAATCGAGCACCGGATAGCTCATGCCTCACCCCCTTTGCCGAGAAGGCTCAGCATGTAAGCAAAGGCAGCGCCCCCAGCAAGCAGGGCCAGGGCAAACATCATCAGGGAGCCGTAGTCGGCGGGCCCTGTTGTGGTGACGGGCGCCAAGAACCCGGTGCGCACCTGCTCGCGGTAACAGATCATGAGGGTCAGGTTCCCCAGGGCCCAGGCGGCGCAGATTTTTAACCGGCCCGCAAGGAGGAGTCCTGCCAGCACAAGGGCCGAGGCCGCCAAAAGATAAATGGAGAGCGCGCCGCTCTCTGCCCCCTGCCTCACGGCCTCGGGCAGAGAAACAAAATGGAAAAGACCCGTTGCCGCCAATAAAATAAAAACTCCGCCCCCAAGGTAAAGCCCCGGGCGCCCGTTCAAAGAGCCTGCCTTGCCCAGCAACCGGCTGAGAAGCAAGGCATGGAACAGGGCCGCCAGCACCACGTGGCCCCATCGCAGCAGGGTGTCTGCCCCGCCCGCAAAAAGAATCCAACCGTGGGGGGAGTCCGCATAGCGTGTCCACTGATCAGGCTTTGCCATGAGGTCGATATTGCAGACAAAAACAAAGGAGACAAAAAGGAGAAGCAGGGCCACGGCAACGGCGGCCCATGCCCGGGCGTTGGGGGCTGTTCCGGAGGAGACCGCCAGGTACGAGAGGGCGTAGGCGGCCATGACCACCACTGGCACGCCGATCCACCACCCGGCCATGAGAATGGAGCTGGTGTAGATAAAATGGGTGAAAAGGGCCTGACAGAAGAGCAGGGGCGCGACCCCTGTGTTGACGGCAAAGGCCGTCCACACAGGCAGGCGAGGCGCCTCCGGTGCCTCGCCGTTGCCGCTGAAAAAACCGGCGGCATAGATGAGGGCGCCTCCGAGAAGAAGGGTCATAACCGCCACGTGGGCGGTGAGGGTTGCAAGGTGAAGTCCCCGAACGATCCAGGCAGGGACGGGCAAGGCGACGCCTCCGGCGTGCAGGCTCTCAAATACCATGGACTCTCCCCCATCTTTTTTTGCATAAAAATAGCCTCCGGCGGCACTGCCGGGGGCCAAACTTTTATCAAGTTTGACAAACAGGCCTTACGAACGAATCATCCCCTCCCGTCCAACGGGAGGCTTGAATGTTAACCGCTCAAAGCTTACCAGTTCTGGGTCTAAAGGCGCCGATATCCCACTACCGGTCCGGTTTCGTTTTGGCCTTGGTCATCGTTTCGGCCATCAGCGTGTTTTCATCACCATTTAGTCCCCCTTGATCCCTGGAGCGCCGCACTCCGGTGCGGCATGGGTAACAACGGACTAAAAAGCCGCACTGGAGTGCGGCGCTCCGTTCCAATAGGTCTTGCTTAGCGTTATGAACCCTTACTATTTATGAAAAGTTGCCTACCTCTACTGGTGAAACTGTCATACGGTGGGGGTTACCCTCTGAATTATGTCCACTCGAGCATCATCGATTGCCAATGGATTTAACCTGACGAGCAGGCCTCTCCTGCAGATACGGTTGCCCTACGTCACACATCACGCGAATGCTCCAAGAATAATTGATTGATCTCTGCCTTCAAGCATTCGCAACAGGGTTCCCCTGTGCCCCCAGCTGGCCGCCGGAGGCAACTGAATAGCTACAAAAAAACCGCAGCGCGTGGCACTGCGGTTTTTCGTCTTCAAAATTGTCTACCCCTTGGCGTGGCAGTCAAAACACTTGACCGGGCCGCTGGGGTTCCCTGTTTTTGCCGTCGTGCGATGGCATACGCGGCAATTGTTCATCACCTGTTTTTTCTTCAGGCCGTTATCGGCAATGAGCCGATCAATGGCGCCGGTCTCCTGGGGAAACATCCCATGGCAGGTGTTGCAGTCTCCGAGGGTTGCCTGATGGTTCCAATGCGGGAAGGCCACCTCTCCGTATTTCCCCTCCACAGGCAGAACAAGGGACTCACTCCCCTGTCCGGCAAACGCGCAGCATACACCAACCAGCAGAACGGCTGCCAGCACACTCCCAACCCTTCTCATCCTCGCTCCTTCCAATGCCTCCGCATCAAATCCGCTCGTCGGGTCGTTTGTCTCCGATGTTCTGGGTGTAGTCGATGTTGTCCACAAACGTGCATTTTTCCTTGCACGCCGGACACTCCTCAGGGGGCTCCTTGTCTTTCAGGCTGTAGCCACATGCCGTGCATTTCCAGCTTTTTTCCATGGGTCATCCTCCCTTTGTAACGGGTGGGATACTGATGCGGGGGACAGCCAGGCGACGTCCCCCGCCAAAGGTCACGGCCGCCTACTTCTTCCAGAGGCCGTGGAGGTTGCAGTACTCCCGGGCGGTGACGGTGTCTGCGTCGATCATGAAGGTCGCCTCAGGGGCGTCACCGGGGTTCAGGTACTGGCGGTAGACCTTACCGTCGGCAAGGATCTCGATCCACTGAATGTAATGGGCGTCCAGCATGGGGTGGGCCACTTCGCCTACGACCACGCGAAAGCCACCGGCGATTTTTTCAACCACGGGGACATGCTTTTCAACGGCAGCGTCTTCGGTATTTTCCGTAAGCAGGGCCATGTCCTGACCACAGCAGACGGGGATGGGTCCGCCCCCCACCATCACTTCAACGATATTTCCACACAAATCACATTTAAAAATCTGGTTTCGTTCAATCATAGTGTCCTCCATAAAAGATGGGCATAAGCAGTCCGCCGTCTTGCGGATGCTTGTCGGGGTCACCGTTGCGGTGACGGGTACGCAGGTCGTATTCCCAAGATATGTGGAAGAAATTCTATATTAAATTCCGTTGATTTTCAATTGAAATAGATGGAAATGCCTTGGCCGGTACCCCAGGCTGAGGGGCCTTTATTTGAGCGTATAATAGTACGATTCGCCCTTGTACCGGGACTTCAGCTTCACCTCACGCATGCCCACCTTTTTGCCCGAGATGGTCCGATAGTTGTCCGTGCCCTTCCACACCCAGCTCTCGGATTCTGCAAAAAAGTAAAAGATGCTGTTGGGGCTGCGGGTCATAATCCCCTTTTCCCCTGGGGTGTATTTGGCCCAGGATCGGGTCACCCAGTCTCCGTCCGTGTCCTTGATGCGCACGGCCACCATGACGGTCTCGCTCGTGGTGTTGTGGAACCCGATGTGGTAGAGCCCCTTGTTTTCAAGGATCGTGGCCAGGTTGGTGTAGGCCTCATGGGTCTTTTTTACGGCCTCCTCCCCTGCCAGGATCAGGGTGGGGATCATCTCGGTGAGGTCGCTGCTGTCCCGGTACGCCTCGGCCATGGCCAGGGCGGTCTGGCCTTTGTTGTTTGTGGGAGAAAGGGCGACGTCCAAGGCCAGGAGTTTCTGGATATGTCCCCAGCACTGATTCTCAATGGCCACCATGAGAGGGGTATGCCCGTCGCCGGTTCGCCGGTTTTTATCGGCTCCGTGCTTGATAAGGTACTCGGTCTCCTCCTCGGAAGAGAATCGGTTTCTCACGGTGTGGTGCAGGGCAGTGTACCCGTCCTCGTCCGGGGCGTCGATACGCGCACCGGCCCCAAGGAGGCTGTCGACCTTGCCCATGCCGTCGTAACAGACCGTTCGGCTTAAGGGGGTACGGCCGTTTTCGTCCCGGATTTCGGTGTCGCAACCGATGGCCAAAAGGGCATCAAGCATGGCGTTGCCGTGTTTGTAGTGGGCCGCAATGTGGAGGAACCCGTCGCCTTCGCTGTTTTTCTCTTCGGTATCAAGGTCCGGGGCCTTCCCCAGGAGTCGGACCATGGCCGTGTCGTCCATCTTCACGGCAAGGGCCAGGGGGGACATGCCGCCTGACGGCTTGGTGTTGACGGACGCCCCAGAGGCCATGGCCGCCTCCACTCCGGAAAGGTCCCCGGCCAGGACCAGCCCGTCCAAAGTGGGCTTGCCCTTGTTTTCCGGCAGGTTCTCCAAAAGGGTGAGGGCCTCCATGGAGCCGTTGAGGGGAAAGCGCACCTGCATCTTTTCGCCGAGGACGCTCACCAGGTCAAACTGGATAAAACTGCCTTGTTTCAAAGCGGCAAAATCCTCGGGGCCCAGGGGAAAAAAGGGCTGCCGGGGGTCCCCGATAAATGACGGACGCCGCTCTTTGGCCCGAACAAAGGCTGCAAAGGGTGTCTCGTCCACAAAGACCCCGGTGAGCTCCCTGATAAATCCTTTTTGGGCGGATTCGGGATTTGCCTTTTCCCACATGGGATAAAGCCGGGGCCGAAAGGAGAGCCAGGGCATCCCCTTGAGAAAGGAGACCTCCAGCAGGTGGGTGCCGAAGACATCCCCTTCAGCGTCCTTGGCACGATACATGGCCACCGCCACACGGGTCTTGGCTGCTGTCTCGCCTTCTTTGACCTCCGGCTTCCAGGACTTCCAGGCGGCGTCGGGCACCGTAAACACAGCAGTTGACCGGCTCCGCTCTTTTCGGTAGCAGCCAAGGGTTAGGGACGGCGTGGTCTTGTCCCGATTGCGGATGTCCAGCTGCACCACATAATAATCGTCCTTGGATTCTAAGCGTGCGTGGCGAAAGAGAACGCGCACGCCGCCGTCAATGGTTTCTTCCCTGTGGTAAAACGCCAGGCCTTTGTGGATAGCCTTCACCACGTCCCGGTCGGCACCGTCCCAGGTATCGGGCAGGTGGAGGAACGCTTCCTCCCGCCCCACCGTGCAGGAGAGCATCAAACCCGTGGCCTCGAAAAATTCACGGGCCTCAAACCGGGCCTCTTCGTTCTCCTCGTCCAGAACAAGGTCTGAAAACGCCCCGCCCTCTTCAATGGTGGAAAAATCCTGGCTCAAATGGATATCAAACACAGGGGCCATGACACCGGCCAGGCGTTCGGCCTTCTCCTGGCCGGTCAAATCCCCGGGCGGGGCGGAAAGGCAAAGGGCCGGAAAGCAGACCAACAGGCACAACAGACAGACAACGAGGCTGACACGTCTCATAGGGGGCTCCATGAATTTTTTCAATAGGGTCCGAAACAAGGCACATACGAGGGATCACCATATCACGTTCCCCGCCACAGGGCTTGTAATGTATCGCACACACAAGGGAAGACTTGTCAGGGCCAACGCATGTAACAATTCAGTTGCCTTCTATTTCAAAGGCTCCCCTCACGAGATCAACCCCACCCCGTCCCCCGCTGATTCCAGAGGCCTGGCAGCAAAACCGACATGCGCAGAGGCCACATCATGGCGAATGAAGGTACACGCCCCCGTCGTCGCCCCGATATTTGAAGTAACGATGCTCCGGGGCCAGCCACTGGTCCAGGATCTCCATCACCCGGATGACGCTCTCGCCCAGAGTAACTGTTTGGGGTGTTTCCTCACCCCGATGCCCCGCATAACAGCCCACATGAATTCTCATGCCCCCCCCATTGCAACGTGAAATCCTTAATTTACACAGAAACGAAATGAATCTGATAGACACCTGATAAATACATACCCGCATATGATTCAAAAAAAACAGCCTGTACTCTTCAACATTGACAGAGAGGATACACCTGCTCAAACTGGACAAAACGATCACCGCCCCCGTTGCACACGTCGCATGGTACCAAAAAAAGTAACCTTTGATTGTCCCCCGACGATGGATGCATACCCAAGGCCGGTAATAAAGAACAGCCAACAACACAAAACGCATAAGAGAAAACGAAAAAACATTCATATTGACAACCGACCGCCATTTAGTTAGTTTCTTCCTAACAAATAAAAAAAAGGACGCACCAATGACCTCAGATGATCGTATGCATCACATAGTAAAAAGATTCTATGATGCCTCCACAACCTGCAGCCTGGAAATCTCAGAGCAGTTGGGAATGTCTCAGCTGCAAGTGAATCAGATCCATTACCTGAAGCTCATTGACGAACATGACAGCCTCACGTTCAGCCTCATGGCGGAACTTCTTGGAATTACAAAGCCTTCTGTAACGGAAATCGTGAACAAGTTGATCAGGCTCGAGTGCGTAACAAAAACGCAATCCCCGGATGACGGCAGGGTTTATTTTATTGAACTTTCGGAGAAAGGGCGGAATATTGCGCGTTCGCGAGCGCTCTCCGAAAATAAAATAATCGAGCTCATCCTGAAGAAACTTGACCCGAATGAAGTAGAAACATTTATCCGCTTGCTCGACAAAATTTCTGGATAGCATCGAAAACACATCCGGTCTTTGTTTCCAAAAGCCCACCGCATTGAGACGTTTGCCTCTGGATGCCCTGCCCGGGACAAGCAGTTAAAAAGTTTATCATCACGTGCTCTCCCTTGCTTTACGACCACATTCAGCGACATGTTAGGTGGGTTTCAAACGCAATAGCCCCTAAAATTCATTAAAATAGAGCACAATACCCCACAACAAACAAATCAGTAAAATTCGCCTGCATCATCATAGGATCACCATCACATTAATTAGTTTGTACTTAACTAATAATAAAAACCCAACCCAGAACCCCATGATTTAAAAGGAACCACCAACTATGAATGTTATCGCAATCAACGGCAGCCCCAGAAAAAGGTGGAACACAGCAACCCTGCTCCAAAAGGCTCTTGACGGCGCCTCTTCCCAGGGAGCGGAAACGGAGTTGATCCATTTGTACGATCTTGCTTACAAAGGATGCCAAAGTTGCTTTGCCTGCAAAAAAAAGGGGGGCCGCCATTACGGGTCCTGCGCAATGAGCGATGAGCTGACATCGGTATTAAATAAAATTGACCATACCGATGCCTTGATCCTGGGCTCACCGATCTATTTTGGCTCGGTTTCAGGTGAAATGCGGTGCTTTCTTGAGCGAGCCCTCTTCCCAAAGTATGTGTACGCCAACCCGTATCAAACCCTCTTTCCGAGAACCATCCGAACGGGCTTTATCTATACCATGAACGTCACAGAGGAAGGGATGAAAGGGTATGGATTTGATGCCCATCTCAACTTAAATGAAACGCAGTTAGAGTTTGTTTTCGGTAAATCCGAAACCCTCTTCTGTCATGACACGTATCAGTTTAATAACTATGACACTGTTGTTCAGTCCTGTTTCGATCCGGTGATAAAAGAGAAACAGCGTCAAGAGATCTTCCCGTTGGATTGTGATAAAGCCTTTGATATGGGACGCAGGTTCGCCAGCCCCAATTAATTAAGTCACAGCGCAAAGACAAAACGAGCCCTGAGCGATCCGTCAGGATCACTCAGGGCTCGTTCACACCCAAACGTTTTTGATCAAACTTTTTTCAAAAAGTTTGGCCCCCGGCAGGGCCGCCGGAGGCTTTTTCGTTTGCCGCCCAAAGGCGCTTTATACCCGTTCCAGGTTCTGTTCGATGACCTCCAGGTGGTTATAATCCACGCCTTCGATCTGGACGCGTTTGCCGCTTTTGCGCACGGCCACGCGGTGTTCGAAGAGGCCCAGAGACTCGGTGTCGTTGATGCCGGTAAAGTAGACGCACTGGATGCCCATGGCACGGGCCACCTTGAGCTGGGCGTCCAGAAAATCCGACCGGTTGCAGACGCCCAGGGGGTTGTCTGCGATGAGGAAGGCCGGGAGGCGATCCTCTTTGCGGTTGCGGCGTTTCTGGCGCATGGAAGTGAGCAGGGCGTAGAGGAGCACGGCCGTGGTGAGGGCCTCGCCGCCGGAACCCAGGTCCTTGCCCACCTGCTCGTAGCGCCTGCCCGTGTCGTCACACTTGAGGAGCCGCACGGCAAACTCGCTCTTTCCGGTGGCGGCCTGGAGAAGGCGATACATGAGCTCGGCCCCCAGCATGTTGCCGGTGCGGGCGTTGACCTCGGGCATGCGGTTGGCCTCGATGAGCTCGTGGAGCCAGTTGTCGATGGACTCGCGGAAAGCCTCTTCGTGCCGTGCAAAATCAAGCCGCCTGCTGCAGCGCAGGATCGCTTTTCCGCCGTAGATAAAGACATCGTCGGGCATGGTGATGCGGGTGGCGGTGAGGAGCTTCTGGTGGCACTCCTTGACGTGCTGGAGCATCATGCCGATGAGGCTGCCCACGAACTTTTCCGACCGGGCCAAGTCGCTCTCGATGTTTTCGGCCAGGTCCTTGCAGGTGGCCACCATGGCAGCGCTCTGGGCCCCCAGGGTTTCGGCGTCGTGGCGGCGCAGCTCGTCCACCACCGCAGGCAAAGCCTCTTTGAGCTTCTCATCGGAGAGGCTCACCTGAAGGCGGTCAAAGGCCGCGGACATCACCCGGTGCTGGCGAACGCTTTCGGCCACGGAGTCGGCTTCCAGGCGAATCACCTCCTCCACCTCTTTGAGGAAAACCTCGGCGGCCACCACAGGGTTGGCGCACTCCACAAGCTCGGGCCACTCGCGCCTGGGCGACTCCTCGTCCCAGACCGGGGTGTAGTCCTTGATGCGGGCGGTGCCCAGATCCAGGGAGGTGGACCAGGTCTTGACCATGTCTGCCTTGCTCTTGAGCTTGGTCTGTTTGGTCTCCAAATCCATGAGCTCTTCGCGCAGGCGGGCCCCTTCCAGGGAGCACCCCTCCATGGCCTCGTCGAGAGCGGCGGCTTCCAGGGTATCGGCGGACACATCCGGGGTCACGCCCCTGCCCTTCCAGCGCCCCAGTTCCAGATCCAGGCGCTGCTTCTCACGGACGATGCCCTCCTGCTTGCCCACAAAGGCCCCTTTCTGCTCCAGGGTCTCTTCCAGCATGGCGGCCAGGGCCTCCATCCGTTCAGCACGTTCGGCGTCGGTGTGGGAAGCCCACGTCTCAACCAGGGCCTCGTCCAGATCGTACTCGCGGCGGGAGCGCTCCAGCTCCGCCGCCTCTTTCTGGCGCTTGGCCTTGAGCTCGGTGAGCTCGGCCGCCAGGGACTCAATGCCCAGTTCGCCTGCCACCCGGCGCTCCCGTTCCAGGGCCTCGGTATACAAGGACGCCAAGGCGGAAAGATCCATCTCCCGGGCTTCCTGTTTCTGGTCCTCATCCAGCGTGGCGTCCCCCTGGGGAACGAGTTCGGCCTTTTCATCCAGCCGCTTGACCGACGCCTCATTGCGGGCAAGGAGCTCCACAAGGCGCGTCATCTCGTCGCCCAGTGCCTCCCGGCTCTCACGGATCTCTGTCTTGCGCCCTTCAAAGGAGGAGAGGTTCCGGTTCTCGTCATTGAGGCTCTGCTTCCAGGCCTCCAGCTCCCCGTACTGAGTCTGCCAGGCGGTAATCTGCTGCATGCGGCGGGTGAGTTCGCCTTCCTTTTCCGTGATGCCCTTGGCTTCACCTTTGAGGCGATTCTCTTCGGAGAGAAGCACCCTCTGGGCCTCTTCCGCCCGGGCGATCTCGGCCTGGATCTCTTCCACCCGATGCCCGGCTTCGGTGAGCTGGCCTTCCAGGGCCTGGATCCCGGACTCGTCGGGGTACTGCTCCAGGTAAGCCGTCAGAAGCCTTGCGGCATGCTCCATCTCCGCCAGCAGGGCCTGCTCAGAAACCAGGGTTTCCACCAGGGAGGCACGCCTGGCTTTCAGCTCGGTGATACGGGTTTCAATGAAGGAGGGACTGTAGACCGAAGCGTCGGCCGGGGCCAGTACGTGGCCCTGGCAGTCGGCCACTTCCTCAAGGGCAGACGGCACGGAAATCACCACCGGTCGCGTCAGCCAGTCCGGGGAGGACAGGGCCTTCACCTTTTCCAGTACCTTGTCGTTTTTGGCCATGATCCCGGTAAATCGCCCCGGGTCTTTTTCAAGGAACCGGGCCACCACCTGGGAATCGCCGTACTCTGCGGCAAGGTAGTCGGGAAACGCCTTGACGTCGGCAGGGGAGACGCCCTCTTCCTGGAGCCACGCCAGCAGGCGACGGGTGTCCGCGTCCACGGCCAGGGTCTCGGTGGTGGAGAGGCGCTCGATGTCATCGTCCAGGGTAAAGCGGCGATGGTTCTGCTCGGCCACGGCGTTTCGCTTGCGCTGGAGCATCTCGGCAACCCGGGAGGCCAGGTCCGGCCGATGGGGGGACAGGTCGCTGCACCCGGCCACAGCAGCCAGGTGACGGTTGGTCTGTAGGGTCTCCCGGGCAGCTTTTTCCTTGTCCAGGGCCTCGGCCGCCTGCTTTGCGGCTGACTCGGCCTCCACCTGCTCCCGCTGGCTTCTCTTCCAGAGCTGCTTGGACTCTTCCATCTCCAGATAGAGGTCCTCCAGGGAAGCAATAATCTCTTCCCGACGCGAGGCATGCTGGCCCTGCTCTGTTTTCAAATCTTCCAGGGCCTCTTCCGGGGACTGATCCTGCGCCAGGGCCAATGCGGTTCGGGAGGTTTCGGCGGCGTCGATGAGGGTGGTGCACCGGGTGATGGTGTGCCTTGCCTTCTCCACGTCCGAGGCAAGGGCTTCGGCCTCGGCTTCGATGGTTCGACGCCTAGACCCGGCGGCCTGTTGCTCCTCCTTCAGGCGGTGGCGTTCCTTTGCGGCCTCGTCCCGCTCCGAGGCAAGGCGGTGATGATACTGGGAGGACCTAACGGAGATCTGCTCGCGCACGGGCGCCAGGGCGTCGTCTTTGTCGGAGAGGGCCTTCTCCCGGTCGTAAATCTGGGCGGACAGGCGCCGGATTTTTGCGGCCAGGCCCGCCCCGCGCAGGGAGGCCTGCTCCCTGCGGCCGGAGGCGTAGGCCTCGGTGGCCGCGTCCACCTGCTCTTTGAGGCGCTTCTCTTCCCGGGCGTATTTTACCGACTCCAGGTAAAAGGCGTTGGCCCTGGTGCGGTTCAGCTGCAAGGTCACGGTGTCATGGGACTCGGCAGCCTCATGAATCTTGGCCGCCACCTCTTTTCCCCTGGCAGCCGCAGCCGCCTTTGCCGTAGACAGAAGGCGGCGGGCCTCGCCCAGACGCAGACGAAAGGCGTCGGTGTCGTCACCGGCGCTGCGCCACTTGCCGCTGACCGCCTCGAACTCGGAGAGTTTCTCCCGAAGCCCCCAGGCAGCCTTGAGCCGGGCCTTCTTCTCGGGGCGATGGCGCATCTTCTCCATGGACTGCAGGGTGGTCTCCCGGAGCTTTGCCGCCACGTCCAGGTCCGTAACGCAGCCCAGGAAAAAGCCCATGAACTCCTCTTCGTTGCGGAACTTGAAGGCGTCCTTGATGCCCCCTTCGGACCGGGCAAAGTCCACCTGGCGGTTCACCAGCCAGGGGTCGAGGTCGAGCTTTTCCAGGTGCTCTTCCCAGTCCCGCTGGGAGGTGGTGGAGGTGACCCTGGGGGTGATGTACTCCCGGGCGGCGGTAAAGGGCTTCTCCTCGGCGGAGAGGCCCGGCCAGGCAGAGCGAAGTTCGTCGAACAGGGACTCTTCCGACGAGGTAAAATAGATGCGGTCGATCTTGCCCGCCGCCCCTTTGTGGCGATAGATGAGCTGCCCCACCAGAAGGTGCTCTTCGGGCTCGGCCTCAAAGAGGGTGGGCTCCGCCGTGACGGTAAGGTTGATGAGCACCACGGCCGGGCGCCCGGGGATCAGGTACTGATCCAGGCTCTTGTCCCCGCCGGACTGAAGGTGCTGGACAAACCGGCGCTGCTCCGGGCAGAAAGCGCTGAGCAAAAACGAAAGAAGCGTGGTCTTGCAGGAGCCGTTCTGTGCAAAGAGCACACCGTGGTCGGCACGCTCCCCCTCACGGCAGATGGGAAAATAGCCGTTCTGGACGATGTTCTCTCCGGCCGCCACGTCACTGATAAAAAATCTGCTGAGTCGATACATCCTAGTGCGCCTCCTCTTCTGCCTGGACCTCGGCCTGCTCCTCGGCCATCATCTGATGATCCTCCACCACGTCTCGGAAGGCATGGAACGCATAGACCGTGGCATTCTTCAGGGCCGCCTGGTACGACGGCGTGGGCCGGTACTCCAATTCTCCGGGACGGTCCTCAAAGGCCAGGAGGTAGCCGGTCTCCACCATGTGTTCAAAGACCCGCTGGATGAGCTCCACCCAGCTGTGCCCCCCCCCTGCGCGCTTGCTGTCGGGATTCTCCTCGGGAAGCTCCCGGAACCTCTTGGCCGCGGTCCGCACCTCGGGATGGACCAGGTCGTCGTCCTCTTCCATCTGGGCTTCGGCCTCTGCAAAGCGCCGGAGCACCTCCACCACATCTTCCACCATGGCAATGCCCAGGTCCTCCACGGGCGCGTCCAGATCCGCCTCAGAAGGGAAAAACGCCGTGGCAACCGCGCAATGCACCATGAGCAGCTCGGCTGCCTTCAGCTCGTTACGGGCCAGGATCTTGCCGTACTCGGTGAGGTTTGCCGCAAAAAAGCTTCCGGCATGCAAAGCGGAAACACGGAGAGCAAGGGCCTCCACGTCCAGCACCTGAAGCTCCAGGCCGGCGAGGCCGTCATGAACCATCACCTGGAACTGGCCGTCCGCCTGGTATCGCTGGACCAGCTCTTTGGCCTCATCCTGATGGCGTCCCACCAGCTGCTTACGCCCGTTGCTGTGGGCCAGGCTGAGATAAATCAACCGATTGACCTGATAGATATCGTTTGTTTCCAATTATATTTCGCCTCCGGCGGCAAGGGGATGATCCCCTTGACCCCATATGGCATCCGGCTCGCTGGCGCTCACCGGATGCGAAAAGGATGATATGGTCAAAGTAGGTTCAAAAAGCATGCCTCCGGCGGCGAGGTGTGCCACCTCGAAAGCAGGTTACGAATGCGCTTTTCCCCTCGTTCCTCGGGAAAAAACACATTCGTCTTTGATTTAAATTGACTTGAATCCACGTTTTAAAACCTGTTCGTTAAACTGTAGCTATTCAGTTGCCTCCGGCGGGTCGCCGAAAGCTTGCGGCCGATCCACGACCTTCGTAAGACCTGTTTGCCAAACTTTTTAAAAGTGTGGCCTCCGGGGGCATTTTTATAACAGGCGCAGCCCGTCAGCAAATGTGAGGAACCCGAGAAACGAGGGTTCAGAGCATTTGCGTCTCTGGCCCTTTATCCTGGTTTCCGAAGAATGACATGGGCCTCTCCAGCATAAACGGTTGCCCCATGTCACACATCACGCGAATGCCCCGATAACGATTGTATGCTGGCGGCCTCCACGCATTCGCCATAAGGTTTCCAGGTGCCCCCACCTGGCCGCCGGAGGCTGTTTTTTTAATTCGCCTCGACCCCGCCCTCGGCAAGGGGCACCAGGGCCAGGTTGTGGCCTCGGTAAAGGCGCCCGTCCGGGAGTCGGGCGGAGAAGCGGCTTTCGGTGTCTGCCAGGCGAACCTGAACGCGGTTCTTTTCGGCGGTGCGGGGGTCCACGAAGCACTGGAAAACAGTCATGGCGGCGGCAACGGCCATGGGGGTGCCATGGTCGCAGGAGCGGTCCATGAGGTCGGAGAGGGCCAGGAAGCCCTCTTTATGGACGGCGTTGCGCATAAAGGCACCGGCCGAGGCCATGAGCTCTTCGGTGAGTTCCGAGTGGTAGGTCTCCAGATCCTCTCCGTCGATTTCGCAGACGGCCCGCTGTTTTTCCTGGGGGCCGCTCATGCGTTCGAGGAACCGGTCCATGGCGTCCATGAGTGTTGCCGGGTCAAACAGGGAGGGCCGGGTGGGCGGGTCAAAGCGGGCGATAAATTCCATGCCCACCTCCGCGGCTTTGTGCTCCTCCAGCCTGGCCACCCGCTTGAGCACCTCGTCGGGCGAGGGCAGGATACCGTAGGAATTTCGCCGGAAGAGCTTGTGGCTGTGTTTGTGGTAGTCGTCGGGCAGGCGCTGGAGTTCGCCCACCAGGTCCATCTGGCGGGAGTTCAGGTGCCTGAGCTGACCTGCAAGCTGGTGCAGCTTCTCCTCAAGGTCCGCATCGGAGGTATCCTGAAGGTAGGCCATGACCAGGGTCTGGAGACGGCTGCTCTCCTCCTGGATCTGGAGGGCCTGGCCCGCGCCTTCGTCGGCCATGGCGTTGATCTTTGCAAACTCCACGGCGTGGATATTCCGGGCGATGGCCCGGCGCACGTTCCTTATATCTCCGGCCTTTCGGAAGCACTGCTTCTGGTTCTGGTCCGCCACCAGAATGGCGTCGTCCACGTTGCCGCGTTCGATGAAGAGCTTGATTCGAAGGTTGCCGATGGCTGTTCCGTCCAGGGCGCTTGTTTCATGCAGGCCGAAGTACGCGGCATAGCCTTCGTCGGTGAGGGCAAAGGAGGTGGTCTCTCCGTACCCGGTGTACACGGCCTTGATGAGCCAGAACTTCCGGGTATCGAACCGGCCCTCCTGGCCGTCGTAGTAAGGGTATTCAAAGGGAAGGTAGCGCCGCTCCCGGTTGGAAAGGTGGTCAAAGACGCGGCTGATCACCTCGTCGAGTTCGTCGGCGGTGATCTCAACCCCTGCGGCCTGGGCCTGCACCCGGGCCGATGACCGGATGCGCCCGATCACCTCGCTTCGGGAGGCCCCCACCTGGTATTCGGTCACCTCGGAGATGGTATCTAGAATGGCAAAGGCCAACCAGCAGAGATCCAGCACCTCCCAAGCCTTTCCCCCGGCTTCGCCGAACCGGAACCGCCGGGCCTCCAGCTCATAAATGGGTCGCATGACAAGGCCCGAATGGACCACCCGGGTGACGTCCGATTCGCGGGTTCGAACCGTCCTGGACTCCCCTTCGCCCTCAAGGCGATTTTCCTCTGTTGTCAACGTATCCAACGTGCACCCCTGTATCTATCTGATCCGGTCTCCACGCACTCGACGTTGACCCGGCACCATACAAAATTCATGCTGCGGTCAAGCCCGCGCCAAAAACAAAAAGCCCCTTGATGGGGCCTTTTTTAGGTATCACATTTTTTTGTCAGTGACACCCTGAAATCGAAGGGTGCCAAGGCACAAAAACACCCTCGTCCCCATTGGACCCGGGGGCGTTTTTATCATTTCCGAGGCCGAGGCCCCGCTCATCCTTGAGCCGATACCCCGATGGGATCGATGCTCCCGTCTGAAAACAACGCCAGGGGCATGGGAGAACCGTCCTTTCCGATCTCAACCCACCCTCCGGTATTGTCACCCCGCATTGCCAGAAAGAGATTAAACAGAGTCAACCATCTCTCCGCGCACCCATAACATTTCGGGTACTTACTCGTTCAACCTGAAACTATGGGAAAGACCACCGAAGGCAGCAGGGAATTGAGTCGCTACAAGGGATCTGCTCGAAAATGAGACAGGAGGGAAGAAGGAAGGCCAAGGACTGGAACGGATAAATTCCGGCTCCTCGACCTGCAGGCCCCAAAGGGCCTGCCACCGATCCGGCGCTGCCTTCCCGATGGTTCGGGAAGAGCACGCCGGGGAGCCGGGAATCTTGCTATACGTTGAAGCGAAAGTGCAGAACTTCTCCGTCCTGCACCTCGTACTCTTTGCCTTCCACGCGGAGCTTGCCCTTCTCTTTGAGGGCAGCCTCGCTCTTGTATTCGAAGAGCTCTTCGCAGTGGTAGACCTCCGCACGGATGAACCCGCGCTCAAAATCGGAGTGGATCACGCCTGCGGCCTGGGGAGCTTTGGCCCCTTTGGGGAAGGTCCAGGCGCGGACCTCTTTTTCACCGGCCGTGAAGTAGGTCTGGAGGCCCAGCATGCTGTAGCCTTCGCGGATGAGACGATGGAGCCCGGACTCTTCCAGCCCTGCGTCTTCCAAAAAGGCCTTTTTCTCCTCTTCGTCGTCCATTTCGGAAATTTCCGATTCAAATTTGCCGCAGATCACCACCACGCCGGAGCCGTCTTTCTCGGCAAACTCACGGACGCTGGCCACGTAATCGTTCTCGCTGCCCAGATCGTCTTCCCCCACGTTGCAGCAATAGAGCTGCTTTTTCTGGGTAATGAGGTGCAGGTCGGAGATGAGCTCAATTTCGCGGTCGTCCAGTTCCAGGCTTCGAGCGGGCTGCCCCTCTTCCAGGGCCGCCTCCAGCTTTTTCAGGACAGGCTCCAGGGCCTTGGCCCTGCCGGAGACCTTCTTGTCCTGGGACTTGAGGAGCTTGGGAAGACCGGTCAGGCGCTTCTGGACCGTCTCAAGGTCGGCAAAGGCCAGCTCGATGCTGATGGTCTCGATATCGCTCACCGGGTTGACCTTGCCATCCACATGGACCACGTCGTCGTCATCAAAGCAGCGCACCACATGGATAATGGCACCCACCTGACGGATGTGACCGAGGAACTGGTTGCCGAGCCCCTCTCCCTTGGACGCCCCGCGAACGAGGCCTGCAATGTCCACGAACTCCACCACCGCGGGGATCACCTTCTGGGGAGGGATCAGCTCCGTGATGCGGTTCATGCGCTCATCGGGCACAGCCACCACGCCCACGTTGGGCTCGATGGTGCAAAAAGGGTAGTTGGCCGCCTCGGCAGGAGCGGAGGTCAGGGCCGAAAAGAGGGTGGATTTACCGACGTTGGGCAGGCCAACAATACCGCAGTTCAATTGCATGGGTCACAAAACTCCTTCAAAAAATAAAAAAGAGAACACCCGACCATCCGGGCCTTCTCATCGGTTCAATGGTGGTTACCGCCTCTATGCACCAACACTCAGCGTTCCGGGTCCCCGGCACATTGAGACGCCCCTGCGCAGGCAATGAGGTCTTCTGGGGCCGACACCCCATGGGCGCATCCCAAAAACCAGGCCGCAGCCTTCCAGGCCACATCAGGGGGTGTCCCGGCTTCGCGCATGTCTTTCAGGGCGTAAGCCCCCCGGGATTTCGACAGCTTCTCGCCGTCCTCTCCGGGAATCAACCGATGATGCAAAAAGGCGCAACGCTTGAAATGGGACGCGTCAAACAGGTCTGCCAGGTAGAGCTGCGCGGCCGTTGACGGCAGGAGGTCTTCGCCCCGGACGATAAAATTGATCTGGCCGGCCTCGTCTTCCAAGAGACTGGCAAACTGGTACGCGGGCTGATCGTCCTTACGCCAGAGCAGAAAATCCCCGAAGGTTCTGGACAGGTCCAGGCTGTGGCCGTTCACGCTGACCATGGCGCCTTCATCCACCTGCACCCGCATGGCGGTCTTCTGGGGCACCAGCGCAAGTCCGCAGTGTCGACAGGTCCCGGGGTAGAGACCGTCGGGAGACGCCTTTTTAATGGTGCTCCGGGAGCATTCACAGGCAAAGAGCTTTTCGGTGGCCTTCTGCAATCGGTCCAGCTCGCCCCGGTAGACCTCACGCTTCTTCTGAAGGGAAAAACGGCTGTGAAACGCATCCGGTCCAAAGGGCCCGCTGTCCCAGTCCAGCCCCAACCACTCCAAAGAGGTGAAAATATCTTCCAGTACCTCGTCACGGAACCGAATCCCGTCCATGTCATCAATGCGCAGGTGAAGGGTGCCGCCCCTGGCCCGGACCAGGGCCCAGGTCACGAGAAAATTCACCGCATTGCCCAGATGCAGGTAACCACTGGGAGTCGGCGCTATGCGTGACACCGGCTTTTCAGGTATCTCCATCCTGTCCAAAGGCGTTGTTTCCATGGGGCAAAAAAGGGTTCTCCCTCTGTTGGGCCTCTTAAAAAGCGCATCGATTCAAAACGAACCTACATATCACTGTTTTTATTCCATGTCCAATATCGGATGGGTCAGATACCGGCAGAGTGCACGTCAGCAACATAAATACCTGCGGCATTGTTGCCCCGTATAACGCTTTGCCCTTCGCCCTTAGCCCTTTGCCCTTAGCCCCACCAAACGCAAAAAGGCCCGGAAGAGAACTCTTCCGGGCCTTTGTATTTTTTTATTGGTAGCGGGAAGCGGATTTGAACCACTGACCTTCGGGTTATGAGCCCGACGAGCTACCAGACTGCTCCATCCCGCAACAATGAGACGCACCCTACTCCCCGCGCCGGGGGATGTCAAGGGATAAAAGCAAAAAAGATGCCACATGCTATTTCCCATGACGCAAAATGCAAAAAAGGCCCGAAAGAGAACTCTTTCGGGCCTTCGTATTTTTTAGTGGTAGCGGGAAGCGGATTTGAACCACTGACCTTCGGGTTATGAGCCCGACGAGCTACCAGACTGCTCCATCCCGCAACAACGAGACGCACACTACACCCCAGCCCGGATGATGTCAAGGCACAAAAGCAAAAAAGATGCCACCCTTGTTACCATCACCTATGGACGGTCCTCCTTATGCTGCTCCCACCCCAGGATCCCCCCTTCGATATTGTAGACCCCGGTAAACCCCTTGGCTGCCAGGAACCGTGAGGCCAGCCTGCTCCGGTTTCCGCACCGGCAATACACAAGCAGGGCGGTGCCCTTGTTCAGCTCTCCGGCCCGCTTCCTGACCTGAAACAGCGGAATATGGATGGCCCCCTCAAGGTGCCCTCCGTCGTATTCCGCCTTCTGCCGTACATCCAGAAGTGTCCACCCGTCACTGTCTGCCATGATCTTCCTGGCCTGTTGCGGGCCAATGGAGGTCACCGGAAGAAAAAAACGAAACCACGTCATTCAAGAGCTCCTTTCATTCACTCGCCAATACTGGTATGCCTGTCGAAAAGAAATGCAACGGTTCAGTTGCCTCCGGCGGGTCGCTTTTTTCAACAAAAGCTCCGCAAAAAAACGTTCCGAACACACCGTACCATACGGACACAGCAGGCCATACAAGCCCGTTCATCCAGAATGCTCCCCGCCTGTGTGCCCGCATGTTTATCATGATCATCACAGGACCCACACAGCCCAATGAATCATCTCAACCAATGGTTTGACGACTACACCACATCCTTTCTCACCGGCTCCGAGAAAAACGACCAAAACATCAACCTCAAACGGGACCACACCCAGAGGGTTCGCGCCGAGAGCCGCTTCCTGGCAGACGCCCTGGGCCTCAACGAGCGGCAAACAGCCCTTGCCGACCTGGCCGCCCTTCTCCATGATATCGGCCGCTTTGAACAGTTCCGACGCTTTCGCACCTTTGTGGACGACCGCTCCACCGACCATGCCCGACTCGGCCGTGACATATTGGAGGAACAGGACTGCCTCGCACGGATGGCCCCTTCCGACGCCGACCTCATCAAACGGGTCGTCCTCTATCACAACCGGGCCTTTCTGCCGGAGGATGAGTCCGAGGAGTGCCTGTTTCACACCCGTCTCCTGCGGGACGCCGACAAGCTTGATATCTGGTTTGTGGTCACCTCGTATTACAAGGAGATGAAGCACAAGCGAAACACCACCCTTGAACTCGGACTGCCCAATACCCCCGGCATCTCTGACGAGGTCCATAAAAGCCTTATGAACCGAACCGTGGTGCTTAAAGAGCACCTGCAGAACTTAAATGACTTCAAGCTCCTGCAGGTAGGCTGGGTCTTTGACCTCAATTTTGTCCCTTCCATCCGTCGCCTGGAGGGAAAGGGCTATTTGCAGATGATCAAAGAGAACCTGCCGAAAGACCCGAGAATCGATGAAATCTACGACAACATAGCCCGATACATGGGGGAGAAGGGGGCTAAGGGCTAAGGGCTAAGGGCTAAGGGCTAAGGGCTAAGGGCTAAGGGCTAAGGGCTAAGGGCTAAGGGCTAAGGGCTAAGGGCTAAGTAGCCGATTTTCGCAGTATGTCAAGATGAAACGCAGTATACCAAGGGCAGTTTTACCCACAACGCCACGTGATGCGACACCCTGCTACTGTTGTTCAGCCCCTTTCCAGAAAGGCCTGCGTATCTACGCAATCGACCCCGATATTTGCAATATCAACCATATTGGCCGTGGCAATCTCGGGCGTACGGGCAGAAGCGGCGTCGGTGACCAGGGTCACATCGTAACCCAAAGCCACGGCATCGAAAATGGTGGCCCTGACGCAGTTGGGGTATTGGGTGCCGCACACCACCAGCCTGGTGACAGCGAGCCGCCGGAGCATCAGGTCCAATTCGGTCTGCATGAACCCGCTGTACCGTTTTTTCACCAGCCGATATTCCCCGGCAACGGGCTCCAGCCCCGCCACAATATCGTAGCCCCGGGTCCCGGGCACAACGAAACCGCCCGCATCTTTAAAGGCTTTCCTTCGGTTGGCCTCCACATCGCTTCCGTCCGCGCGGTACTCCCGCACCACATGGAACACCGGCGCCTTGTCCCGCCTGAAACAATCCAGAACTTTGGCGATATTGGGCACCGTCTCCAAAGCCCCTTCCACGCACACCAGCGCTCCGGGAAGCACAAAATCGTTCTGCATATCGATGATCAGCAGGGCGGTTTCCTTCAACATAAAAGCTCCTTTGCTTAGTCGCTTTTCAAGCCGCTCACCGGCGGGTACCAGACAAACCAGCAGACATCAAATGCTAACAAAAACAGGAACAATCCACAACATCCCGGCGTCATCGGCACACAGGGACCGAAACGATACAGCTCCCAACCTGATTCTCGCAACGCCAACGAATCATATAAAAAAAACGGACCGCCCTCTCTCGAAAGCGGTCCGCCTTTTACGTGTTCATCGACTCAAGCCGGTATCAGTCCTTCATCGTGTACTGATCCTTCATGGCGTACACCTGCTCGGTCCAGATCTTGTTGAACCGCTCAGGATTGGCCGCAGGGCTCTTAACCATCTTCAGGCAGTACTCTTTCTGGGCGTCACTGTTGCTGGGCTTGCCGTGGAGGGTGACTGCGTACTTGGCAAAATCCCGGATCATGAAATCGAAGATCTCTTCGATGAGGTCGTCTTCCACATCAAAGAGGGGCTTGGCTTCGAGGATCAGCTGGCCATAGGCAACCAGGGTAAAGATATCCCCCACGGAGAGAAGGTAGTCGATGTCCCGGGCCTGGTTTTTGTCGGGAGTCGCCTTCATGAGGAACTCCTTGAAGGTGGCAATCTGCTCCTTGAAGACATTGACATTGGGAAGATCCACGCTGTCGTAGGCGATGGCGTAGTCGTGGAACTGCACCTTGCCCAGACCCTTGGTGGGGCCCTGATCGAAGAGGAAGTCGTCGTTGGCCGCGTCGGTCCGCATGGGCACCTCGGGGAACTCCCCGGGGTTGAAGAAGAAGTTCTGCATGAACTTAACGATGAGAGCCATGTTCACGTGAACCGTGCCTTCCAGCTTGGGTAGCATGCGGATCTCGTGAGCGGCGACCTCGAAGAAGGGCTCTTTTTCGAAGCCCTTGGCGGCGATGACATCCCAGAGGAGGTTTATCACCTCTTCGCCCTGACAGGTGACCTTCATCTTCACCATGGGGTTGTAGAGGAGGTAGCGGCGATCGGTCTCGGAGGCACAGCGCATGTAATCCCGGGCACGCTCGGAGAAGAGCTTCATGGCCACGAGGCGGGCGTAGGCGTCGGTGAAGAGGCGCTTGACGTGGGGGAAGTCCGTGACGTACTTGCCGTAGACATAGCGGTTGGCCGCGTGGTCGATGGCCTCGTAAAAGGCGTGGGTGCACATGCCGATGGAGCCCCAGCCCAGGTTGAACTTGCAGATGTTGATGGTGTTGAGCATGTTGTCCCAGGCTTTATCACCCTTCTCCAGGATGTCCCCTTCGGTGATGGGGTAATCGTGGAGGGCATACTCAGACACGTAGTTCTGCTCATTGACCGTGTTTTTCACGAGTTCGTAGTTCTTGTGCTTGGAATCCACACCAAACCAGACGTACTCGCCGGTGTCACTCATCTTGGCAAAGGTGGAAACGATGGAGGCCTCGTTGCCGTTACCGATGTAGTACTTGTCCCCGTTGGCCTTGTACGTTCCGTCCCCGTTGGGAGCGAGCATCATGTCCGAAGAGTAGATATCCGCACCGTGCTCACGCTCGGACAGACCGAAGGCAAACACCCCGCCTTCCTCAAGAAGCTTGGCGGTTTTGTGCTTCATTTCTTCGTTGGAACCGAGGAAGATGGGCCCCAGGCCGAGCATGCTCACCTGGAAGGTGTACCAGTACGTAATGCCGTAAAACGCAGAAATCTCGGCAAACTCAGCGTTTCGAAAGGTATCCCAGCGGGAGTCGTCCGCACCGTATCCCGTGGGGGTCATGAGGGTGGCCAGGACCTTTTCCTGCTTCATGAACTCGACAAACTCGTAGTTCCAGGCCTTGTCATGCCAATCTTTCTTCAAGGACTTCAAGCCCTTGTTCTCAAGAAACTCAATGGTCTTGGCCATCATGTTCCGTGTTTTTTCGTCCGCGTATTTCCGATCGAATTTCTGGGGATTCAGAAGTAACATTGTCTCTCCTCCTTACATCACAGACCCACGCCTGCAACAACACCATGTTATGGGATCGCCCGACGGCTATCGGAACAGCCCCTTCTCTCCATAATTTCTGAACCATGAATCATATATTATGATTTCATACCTGCGCTATAAAACAATGTCAAGCTCCGATAACTTTATACACATACAAGTATTGCATTAGCCATAAACAACAATAATGGACCCATCAATCAGTTCCTACGGATTGTTTTGACCCTTCATCATCCTGTGCTATAGTCCCCAAAACCGGGACACATGTTTTCCATACCGTCACAATCCATGGGGCACCTTCACACCTGGGACCAGAAGGCGCCTTGCAACGACAGACCACCCTGCAGCGCCCAGAGAAACCATCACGGCAGGGAACCTCAGCACCTGACCCAGGGCGGAGCCTTTCATGAATGATGCCACCCAAACCGGAATGAAACTGCCCCAACTCGCCAAACAGAGCGGACTCAGCATATCCACCCTCTACGAATACCTAAGAAACGGAATCCTTCACCCCCCGGAACGCAAAGGGCCCACCAAGGCCATCTTCAATGAAAGCCACATTGCGCGCCTCAAGACCATCCGGAGCCTGCGAGAAAAGGAAAAGCTCTCCCTTGCCGACATCAAGGAGAGGCTCCGCAGCGAAGGCGACAACACCGAAGAGGACGGGTCCAGCATCCGAAACCAGATCATCGACACCGCCCTTGTCCTTTTCTCCCGGAAGCACTACGACAAGACCAAAATAAGCGACATCACCGATGCCCTTCACATGGGCAACGGCACATTTTACCGCTACTTCACCTCCAAAGAGGAGCTCTTCCTCCACTGCCTGGAGCGCCTCCCCAAGATTATGGTCTCACGGGAGACCTGGAACGACGTCAAACGGGAAACAGACTACATCACCCGGCTCCGAAAACGAGGCAACGCCATGCTGGGATCCTTTCACAGCTACATCGGCATGCTCAACCACACCAAGTTGGTCCTGGGCGGAGAAGACGCCCACCTCGCGGAAAAAGCATCGGAGTGCCTGAAGTCTCTGGCCACCCCCCTGCGCAAGGATCTGGACCAGGCCATCGCCAAGGGCCAGGTGCGCCCCCTGGACACCGACCTCACCGCCTACCTCTTATTAGGAATCAACGAAATCTTCGGCCACCGGCTCCTCATGGACACCAACTACACCATCGAAGAGGGCTTTGACTTCATCGAAGAGTTTCTCCGGCACGCCCTGGCCTCGTCATCTCCCCCCACCCGGAAAAAGTTCATCCTCACCCTCCGCACCGGCGAGACCATCACCATCTGCCCCGTCTCCTTCAACGGAACCCCCCGGTTCGTGGGATCCGTGGGCGCAGGAAGTCTGGAAGTGGCCTTCGACACCCTCTCCACCATCACCTTCACCCACGACCAGAAGAACACCACCGCCCATATCCTCACCGACACAGGAAAAACAGGGGACCTCCTTGTCGACCCCGGCCATGAGCTCTCCGGAGCCACCGACCTGGGGGATTACACGGTCAGAGCGAAAGACATCCTTCGCATGGACAGAGAGAACAACCACGATCAAACAGGAAAATAACTATTCAACGTCGGTGAAATGAAAAAAGGGACACAAGTGCCCCTTATGTGGAGGAGACGCCTGACCGACGGCGTTGGGGATGTGAGGTAGGGTGCGCTTGCGCACCGCCGATAGATCGTAATGGCCATAAAAATCCATGCCCGTCGAGCCTTCACACGACACAGAAAAGCAAAAGGCGTTGGCCTTCGGAACGTATGACCCTACAAGCGGTCACAAGCCAGGATGTTAAGGGGTTTAAAAAAAGGGGGGGGGGCAGGCAAAATACAGCCGGATGAAGTACCCGTCTATGGCCTGGACCAAGCCATAGATGAGCTGGAAGCTGCAGAATAACCAAAGTTAGAAAACATCGGTAACCAATAGGCGGGTTCCAGGCTACGCATAGTGCCGCCTGGCGTCTTGCTACGCAAGCCGCGCCGGTGAAGATTGGATAAACCGAAAACTCGATCAACCGGAGGCGGGTTCCGGGCTGCGCCCGGTGCCGCCTGAAGGCTTGCGGAGCAAGCCTTGCATGGCTTCGCCATGCCCAAAAAGCAAAAAAGCGATTGACCCGAAGAATTAAGGATAGTGTGGGTACGGCTAACCGGAGGCGGGTTGCCCCTTCGGGGCTGCCAGAAAACCTAAGAGCAGAAATACTCGGTAACCTGAGGGCGGGTTCCAGGCTGCGCCTGGTGCCGCCTGAAGGCTTGCAGAGCAAGCCTTGCATGGCTTCGCCATGCCCAAAAAGCAAAAAAGCGATTGACCCGAAGAATTAAGGATAGTGTGGGTACGGCTAACCGGAGGCGGGTTGCCCCTTCGGGGCTGCCAGAAAACCTAAGAGCAGAAATACTCGGTAACCTGAGGGCGGGTTCCAGGCTGCGCCTGGTGCCGCCTGAAGGCTTGCAGAGCAAGCCTTGCATGGCTTCGCCATGCCCAAAAAGCAAAAAAGCGATTGACCCGAAGAATTAAGGATAGTGTGGGTACGGCTAACCGGAGGCGGGTTACCCCTTCGGGGCTGCCGCCTGGCGTCTTGCTGCGCAAGCCGCGCCGGACTTCGTCCGGCCCAAAAGCAAAAAAGCGATTGACCCGGGGGTCAATCGCTTTTTTGCTTTTTGGAGGCGGCTTCCAGATTCGAACTGGAGAATAACGGCTTTGCAGGCCGTCGCCTTACCACTTGGCCAAGCCGCCGAAATCGGTGGAGCGGGAAACGAGATTTGAACTCGCGACGTCAACCTTGGCAAGGTTGCACTCTACCACTGAGTTATTCCCGCTCAATGCCCGAAGGCGAGGATGTATTTAACCGGACAGAGGGGCGATGTCAACAGATAAAATACACGCTGCGCGCAACCACGGCCTTACCGAAAAGACCGTGCGTCCAAATGAGCAACGAGCACGATGTGTTGCCCGTTTGACGGCCACATTGGGGCATTTTGAAAAAAAGAGCGTTCTACCCCCCAAGCCTTTGTCAGGCCCCTTGCCCGGCCTTCAATCGATCAGCAATTTCACGGCCCAGCGCTTCGGCCGATTCAAAGGAAAGGGGCTGGGCTTCAAACTGCTTGATCCCCACGGAGTCCACCGTGGCCTCGGGCCCGTAGATCATGTTGATCCCGGACTTTTTGCACTCATCACCGAACCCACAGCGCACACAGGGCACGTTACCCGTAATCTTCACAGCTCCCACGCACTCTATGCCCTCCTCCTGCATATAATTGGTCACGGCCTGGATCCCCATATCGCACACAGGGGGCGCACCCGGTGCATCATGGGGCACCGCAGAGGTCATCACCACGGCCCCGAGCTTGCCCGCCATGAGGCCCTTCCGGTGCCGGAGGGGATACAGGCGCTCGATAAAGGCCTTGGTCCGCGAATCCAGCGTGCTGTACGGGGTAAACCCTGCAATGACGATGGCGTCGCACTCCCGGGCTTTTTGGGCCAGAGGAACCCCGTCGTCCTTGACCACGCAGACATTGGTCTTCACACACCCCAGACACGCTCGACAGGGCTCAACAGTATACTCCGAAAGCTTTATAAACTCCGTATCAAGACCGGTGGCTGCCAGCAAAGCCTGGACAGCACGATCGGTGTTGCTGTTTTTGATGGGAGAACCGGAAACACCAAGCACTTTCATGAAAAACCTCCTTGGTTGGGATGACATGCGCCACATGAGAAAAGAAGAAAACGTTCCCATAATGGTTACACGTCATCATATCCCATTGTAAAGAGATATCATCCACACACCTGTGGCGGTTCGATTTCACTGCAAGCCCAAGACAGAGCAAATGACAACGATATGCCTATAAGGAAGATGCCCCTTGGGACTGGCGTCCTGCTAAGCATGAGACGCCGGACTTGCCCAAGGCAAACAACAAAACAGGTGGATCGTTAGAGAAAAAACTGGATAGAGAGAATTACGGCAATACGGAGGTGGGTTACACCCCGGGACCAAAGAAGACCCAAGAACAAAAACGCTTGGTAACCTGAGGATGGATTCTGGGTTGCAGCTGGCGGCCAGGAGGCATGCCGAACTCGCCCACGCGATGCATTGGCCCATGGAAAATCGATAAATCGGAGGCGGGTTGCACACTCGTGGCTGCCGAAAAACCAAGAACAAAAAAACGGCAACCTGAGGGCGGGTTCCGGGCTGCGCTATGCCCAAAAAGCAAAAAGCGATGATCCAGTGGAATTAGAATAGTGTGAGTTCGGCTAACCGGAGGCGGGTCGCCCCTCCGGGGCTGCCGCCTGAACCAATGACCATAGCTTGGCATTGCCCAATACTTTAGAACGGGAGGATTCTATGACCTGGAGGCGGGTTCCGGGCTGCGCCATGCCCAAAAAGCAAAAAAGCGGTTGCACCAAAGAATCGAGGATAGTGTGGGGGCGGTCAACCGGAGGCGGGTTACCTTCCGGGGATGCCACCTGAGCCAATGGCCATAGCTTGGCATTTCGCAACACTTTACAACGGGATGATTCGATGACCTGGGGGCGGGTTCCAGGCTACGCCTGGTGCGGCCTGGCGTCTTGCTGCGCAAGCCGCGCCGGACTTCGTCCGGCCCAAAAAGCAGTCTCCCCAAAGAATCGAGAAGAGTGTGGATTCGGCCAACTGGGGGCGGGTTCCGGGCTGCGCCCGGGGCCGCCTGAAGGCTTGCAGAGCAAGCCTTGCATGGCTTCGCCATGCCCAAAAAGCAAAAAAGCGATTGACCCGGTGGGTCAATCGCTGTTTTTGCTTTTTGGAGGCGGCTTCCGGATTCGAACCGGAGAATAACGGCTTTGCAGGCCGTCGCCTTTACCACTTGGCCAAGCCGCCGAAATTGTGGAGCGGGAAACGAGATTTGAACTCGCGACGTCAACCTTGGCAAGGTTGCACTCTACCACTGAGTTATTCCCGCTCAGTGCCCGAAGACCTGTGTGTTTTAACCGTTGAGCCGCTTGGTGTCAACGAAAAACTTTACATGGTCAGAAGTTTTCTAAAGCGGAAAAAATAGTCAGCGCCGGACCAGATGGTCAGGATGAGCGCGCACCAGAGAAAAACCATTCCGATGCCGTGAAAATTGATTCCAAAATAGCTAAAATGAATCAGGAGCGGGATGATGGCGGCGATCTGAAAGCCTGTTTTGTACTTGCCCAGCTTGGAGGCGGATACATCCTCGCCCCCTTCGGCAATAATGCTTCGAAGCCCCGTAATGGCCAGCTCACGGCCGATGATGACGCACACCACCCACCCGGGGATCCACCCCACGGAACTCATCATGATCAGGGAGCACCCCACAAGAAGCTTGTCGGCCAGAGGATCCATCACCTTGCCGAAGGTGGACTCCAGGCCCCACTTGCGCGCAAGGAATCCATCCAGATAGTCGGTGATGGACGCGGCGGAAAAGATCAGAGCCGCCAGAATCGTTGCGATTCGGCTTCCGGAAAACAACAGAAGGATGACGATCAACGGCACGGAAGCCATCCGGAGAAGTGTCAGGTTGTTGGGGTGCTTGATTGTGTTTATCATAAAATACTGCCCGAATCCCAATCTGACAGGTCGCCTGATCAGCGATCACCTGTCGGTTCATTCATCCTGCGGTCTGCGGACTGCAGCCCCGCTTCTCTCATCACTATGGGCCGATGCACCGGAGCTCATGAACCCCGGCCCATCGGCACTGCTACATACATCAATTCCCGTGTACCCGCTTCCAGTCCGCCATGAACATCTCGATCCCCCTGTCCGTCATGGGATGGGAGGCCAGCTTGGCAAGGACTGCGTGGGGGATGGTGGCGATATGAGCCCCCACCAGGGCCGCATCCAGTACATGCATGGGGTTGCGGATGCTGGCCACGATAATCTCAACAGGGAATTCATAATTGACAAAAATTTGCCCGATCTGCTCCACCAGGGGCATGCCCTCCTGGGCCAGGTCATCGAGGCGCCCCACAAAGGGGCTGACGTAATTGGCCCCGGCCTTGGCAGCCATGAGCGCCTGAAGGGGAGAAAAAATAAGGGTGACGTTGGTATGGATCCCCTCCGCCGACAAGATGCGAACGGCCTTCAAACCGTCCACGGTCATGGGAATCTTCACCACGATGTTGTCGGCAATCACCGCAAGGCTCCGGGCTTCCTGAACCATGCCGTCGGTGTCAAGGCTGATCACTTCAGCGCTCACCGGGCCTGCCACGATGGAGGTAATGTCCTTAAGAAGAGCCACGGGCTCTCCACCTTCGCGGGCCATGAGAGACGGGTTCGTGGTCACCCCGTCTGCCATACCCATACTGACTGCATCTCGAATCTCGTCCACATTCGCCGTATCGATGAAGAACTTCATGCTGCCTCCTTTCGAATCCCAATGGGACGTCAGAAATGGAACATCAGCTGTGCTTTTTCAGATAAGCGTCTCGGCACGTCGTCGAACAGAAATTGAAGGTTTCCCCGTTCACTCTCCCGGGCACCCCTTCGCGCAAAGGAAAATAGACCCCGCACTCTGGATCCTGGACCATCACGTCGTCGGCATGTCCCTGCCGCCCTCCGCTCTGGCCGCCTCCTGCCCCCATGTCGTTCAGCATCTTGTTTTTCAGATGCCGGTAACCGAAATAGATAATGGCCAGGATAATCAGAACCTTTAACACGGTCTACTCCTTTGTGTATGGAACCACCTCCTGGGATGCGTCGTCGATCTCAGAGAGGAGTGTTTTCATTTTTATGTTTGTATCCGGGTGAATAATCTCAGAATCTATATCACAAAGGGGAGTAAGGACAAAAGCCCTTTTATCCATGCGAGGATGGGGGATGGTGAGCTCATCATCGCTGTAGACAAGGTCGTCGTACAACAGGATATCGATGTCCATGGGCCTCGGTCCGAACCGGATCCCCGATGCATCACGCCCCAGATCGGCCTCCACTTCCTTGAGCCGCGCAAGGAGTTCCCGCGGGGAAAGCGAGGTCTCAACGCGGGCGGCTCCGTTTAAAAACCACGCCTGGTCCGTGTAGTCTACCGGGGAGGTCTTGTAAAGCGGAGAGACCGCCACAAGGCGGGCGATACCCCGGGACTCGATTTCATGAAGCGCCCTGTCAAAATTGGCTTTGCGGTCGCCCATATTGGACCCGAGGCAAAGAAACACGTCGTGCATCATCACGCCATATCCTGGTTGGAGTTACCAAACGGCAACGCCGCCTTTGCAGAAACGCAAAGGCGGCACAGCCTGATTCAAACGGCCAGAGGCCGGTGCTTAGCTTGTGGGGGAAAGCGCCCTTCTCAGGTCCACCTTGACACGCTTGGACGGATCACTGACGTAGCCGCCCTCGGCCGTGGCCCTCACCTCAAGGAGGTAACGCGTACCCGGCGAGACATCCAGGCGAAAACGCCTGTCAGCCGGACCTGCGTCCCCGATTTTTTCAAACCGCACAGGGCAGCCTTCGCACACCTCCTCCCCTTCGTCCAGGGTGGAGAGATAGATGCGATAGCCTGTCACCAGACGCCGCTCAGCCTTGGGCGGATCCGCCCAGGTCACGATAATCGCCTCGCCCTGGACATGGGCTGCCACGCCGGCAGGCGGTGTCAACCCGTCAAACCGGGGAGGCACCGGAGGCGCCTTGCGGCCGCAGGCCACACATACCAGAAGCAACGCACACAGCAGACACAGCCTGCGCACCCATCCACCTGTCCACCTGTTTCCTCCCCGCATCATGGCTATGAAATCCTTCCGCCCAGATCGGCAATGGCCTGATCCATGGCTTTGCGCACGCGTGACGGCGCGGTGCCGCCGAAGGAGGTGCGTCTCTCCACCATGGCATCGGTGGTGAGAAAGTCAAAGATATCCGGCTCGATGAGCTCGGAAAAGCCCTTCATCTCGTCGGCAGACAGGTCGCCCAGCTCAACACCCTTTTCCAGGGCAAAGGCCACGGCCTTACCGGCCACGCTGTGGGCCTCCCGGAAGGGCATACCCTTGGTGGCAAGGTAGTCGGCCAGGTCGGTGGCGTTCAGGAAACCCGTTTCCGTGGAAAGACGGGTCACATCCGCCATCACCTTGATGTTGGGCAGCATGCGGACGTAGATGTCGATGACCGCCTTGAGGGTGTCCACACCGTCGAAGAGGGGGGGCTTGTCTTCCTGCAGGTCCCTGTTGTAGGCCATGGGAAGCCCCTTCACCTGGGTGATGATGGCCATGAGGCTGCCGATGACCCGCCCGGCCTTGCCACGCACCAACTCGGGGATATCCGGGTTCTTCTTCTGGGGCATGATGCTGCTGCCCGTGGTGAAGGCATCGGAGATCTCGATGAAGTGGTACTCGGAAGCGGACCAGAGGATCAGCTCTTCGGAGAACCTTGAAAAGTGCACCATGGCAATGGAGGCCGCCGAGAGGAACTCCATGATGAAGTCGCGGTCGGCAACGGTGTCCATGCTGTTGGCAGAGACCTTGGGAAAATCGAGGAGCTCGGCCACGTAATGGCGATCAATGGGATAGGTGGTCCCTGCAAGGGCCGCCGCCCCAAGGGGCATCACGTTGATGCGGGTCAGGGCGTCTTCGAAGCGCTCCTGGTCCCGGGTGAACATCTCATAGTAGGCCATCATGTGATGGGAAAACAGCACGGGCTGGGCGCGCTGGAGATGGGTGTACCCCGGCATCACCACACCGAATTGCTTCTCAGCAAGCGCCACGATAACGCCCCGAAGGGTCTTGAGGCCGTCGATAACCACCCGGGTCTCATCCCGGAGGTAGAGCCGGGTATCCAGGGCCACCTGGTCGTTGCGGCTTCGTCCGGTGTGGAGTTTCCTGGCCACGTCCCCGATCTTTTCGGTGAGGGCGGACTCGATGTGCATGTGGATATCTTCCAGGGCGTCGTCGTAGACGAAGCTGCCGTTTTCAATATCCGCCTTCACCTCGAGGAGCCCCTTTTCCATGAGCTCTGCCTCGTCTTCCTCGATGATGCCCTGCTTGGCCATCATCTTGGCGTGGGCGATGCTGCCTTGAATATCATGGGCGTAGAGGCGCTTGTCCACGAGGATGGAGGAGGTAAAGGCCTCCACCGCCTTGTCGGTCCCCATGGAGAAACGGCCTGCCCAGAGTTTTGCGCTCATCGGTCTTACTCTCCTCCCAGCTTTCTGCCCGCCATTTTCTGGATACGCAGCCTCAGGGCGTTCAGTCGAATGAACCCTTCGGCATCCTTCTGGGTGTAAACCTCATCCCCTTCGAAGGTGGCGAAGGCCTCGCTGTACAGGGTGTCGTCGGACTTGCGGCCCAGCACGTAGGTGTTGCCCTTGTAGAGCTTCAGGCGAACCACGCCGTTGACGAACTCCTGGCTCTGATCGATGGTGTTCTGAAGCATGCGCATCTCAGGGGAGAACCAGAAGCCGTTGTAGATCAGCTCAGCGTATTTGGGGATCAGGGAGTCACGCAGATGGGCCACCTCGCGGTCCAGGGTGATGGACTCCATGGTCAGGTGGGCATGACGCAGGATGGTTCCGCCCGGGGTCTCGTACACACCGCGGGACTTCATGCCCACGAAACGGTTCTCCACCAGGTCGATGCGGCCGATGCCGTGACGGCCACCCAGGGTGTTGAGCTCCTTGAAGAGCACCGCAGGGCTCATCTCCACGCCGTTGATGGCAACGGGGTTGCCCTTGCGGAAGGTGATCTCGATCTCTTCCGGGGTGTCCGGGGCGTCCTCGGGGCGCACGCTCATGGTGTACATCTCGTCGGTGGCAGAGGCCCAGGGATCTTCCAGGATGCCGCCTTCGTAGCTGATGTGCAGCATGTTGCGGTCGGTGCTGTAGGGCTTTTTGGGGGTCTGGGGCACTTCGATGCCGTGCTTTTTGGCAAACTCCATGAGCACAGTTCGGGAGTTCAGGTCCCAGTCGCGCCAAGGCGCAACGATCTTGATGCCGGGATCGATGGCAAGGTAGCTCAGCTCAAAGCGCACCTGGTCGTTGCCTTTGCCGGTGGCGCCGTGGCTGACGGCGTCTGCCCCTTCCATGCGTGCGATCTCCATCTGGCGCTTGGCGATAAGGGGCCGCGCAATGGAGGTACCCAGGAGATACTGGCCTTCGTAAATGGCGTTGGCGCGGAAGGCGGGGAAGATGTAATCACGGACGAACTCTTCACGAAGGTCGTCGATGTAGGCCTTCACCGCACCGGTTTTCAGAGCTTTTTGATCGAGACCGTCCAGCTCCTCCTCCTGGCCGAGGTCGGCCGTCAAGGTCACCACTTCGCAATCATAGGTCTCGATGAGCCACTTGAGAATAACAGATGTATCGAGTCCGCCGGAGTAGGCAAGGACCACTTTTTTGATATCAGACACAATAACCCCCTGGGCATTTTTTTTGCTTCGCAAGACATCAGCACACCGCATTGCAGAACACTTAAGCGGTGACTGGATTCGCCGCCTCACCTGAGGCTCAGGAACGAAGGCGGAATTGCATGATCTTTTGCTCTTACGAACGCATCTTAAATTTTTATCAGAGTGAACAACAAACGCCCTTGATACAGAAAACGATACCAGGGCATTCAGTATGGATGGTACATCAAGGCAAGACCCCAGAGGGCCATTACGTCAACGTCAACCTCGGCAGTGACAGCTCGTTCCCTGCCATCCCCCACGCTCCTTATTAACACCACGTTATAAAAGGACGCAACAGACAAATAGTGAGGATGGTGAAGCCACGACAGGAAACAAACAGTGACTGAGCCATGGACACCAGCATCCGCTCCCCTTCGCCTTCCCCGACCCAAAGTGGAACCCAAACAGCCCCAAACACCGTCTCTGGAACACTACGCTCCAGCAGCAGGCGTGGCCCTGCGGGTGAGGCGTGCATAATTTGGCACTGTATACACGCCTGCTTAATGCCCACGGGCGACACGAGGTACGAGGATGAAAGATTAGCGAGCCTCCCTGTCCGCCGGAGGCGCGCTTTTTCCCCTTACAACGTCTGGTTGATCAACATATCAAGGATGGCTTTGTGCATGTGGAGCTTGTTCTCCGCCTCGTCCCAGATGATGGACTGGGGGCCTTCCATGACAGACTCGGAGACCTCTTCCCCCCGGTGGGCGGGAAGGCAGTGCATGAAGGAGGCGTCGGGCTTGGCAAGGGCCATGAGGGCGTCGTCCACGATGTACCCTTCAAAGGCTTTCTCACGGGCCTTCTGCTCGGCTTCCTGGCCCATGCTGGCCCAGACGTCGGTATAGACAATGTCCGCTGCGGCCACAGCCTCTTTGGGATCGCGTACCACCGTGATTTTCGCACCACGGGCCAGGGCTTCTTTGAGGATGTCCGCATCCGGGTCAAAGCCTTCGGGGCAGGCAAGGGAGAGCTCGAACCCAAGGGTGGAGGCCGCCCACATCCAGGAGTGGGCAACGTTGTTGCCGTCTCCCACCCAGGCCACCTTGGCATCGTAGCTGCCCTTGGCCTCGATGACAGTCATGAGGTCCGAAAGGATCTGGCAGGGGTGATACATATCGGTCAGGGCGTTGACAACGGGCACGTCTGAGTAGCTGGCGTACTCTTCCACCAGCTCCTGGGAGAAGGTACGAATCACCAGGCAATCGATGTAACGGGCCAGAACGCGGGCCGTGTCCTTGACGGGCTCGCTGCGCCCGATCTGGGTGTCGTTCTCATTCATGAAAATGGACACGCCCCCAAGCTGGATGGTGGCTGTTTCAAAGGAGATTCGGGTTCGGGTGGAGGGCTTGTTGAACAGGAGCCCCACGCTTTTCCCTTCCAGAGGGCGATCCGTAATCCCCTCTTTTTTTCTCTTCTTAAGCTCCAGCGCGCGGGCGAACAGAGCGTCAAATTCGTCTTTGGTCAGGTCCTTGAGTGTCAGCAGGTCTTTTTTCATCGTTCTCTCCTTGATCGGTTCCTTTGACGCACAAAAAAAAATGGCTGTTCAGCTTGGCCTCCGGCGGCAAGGTGAGCCACCTTGAAAGCTTATTGCCGCTGCGCTTTCCCCCTCGCTTGTCGCGCCGTAGCCCATTGACGCTGATCGAATGGGAACTCACTGACATGGGCGTAGGCGGATTCCTCGGGGTAAATCGCAGCGGCCTTCACGTATGACGTGTACGTTTTTTAACTGAGGCCCAAAACCAATCGAAATACAGACAAATTCGATTGATTAAACACCCCCCCCTTCAAAACCTGTTTATCAAACTTTTTAAAAGTTTGGCCCCCGGCAGGGCCGCCGGAGGCCTTTTCCAGGCTACAGAAGCTGAACAGTATCAAACAATCAGGCGGCGCCCATGTCGGTAAAAATCTCGTCCAGTACGCCCATGAGGGCATCGATCTCAGGCCGCGTGATGATCAGGGGCGGCACAAAGCGCAGGGTCTTGCCCTGCACCGCGTTGATCACCTGACCTTTTGCAAGGGCCTTTTCAACCACAGCAGCACCGTCGCCATCGATCTCCATGCCGAGGAGCAGGCCCTGGCCACGCACATCCTTGACCAGGGCGTGCTTTGCCTTGAGGTTTTCGAGGCAGGTCTTGAAGTAAGCGCCGGTGTCGGCGGCTTTGTCCACAACCTTCTCCTCGTCAAAGGCCCGTACCACGGCAAGGGCTGCCGCGGTCACCAGGGGGGTCCCGCCAAAGGTGGACCCGTGGGCGCCTTTGGAGAACGAGGCCATCACCTTGTCGGTGGCCAGCATGGCGCCGATGGGAAGGCCGTTACCCAGGGCCTTGGCCAGGGTCATGATGTCCGGCGTGACAGAGGTATGCTGGTGAGCAAAGAGTTTGCCCGTTCGGCCCATGCCCGTCTGGATCTCGTCAAAGATCAGCAGGGCGCCGCTGCGATCGCACAGGTCCCGCACCGCTTCGAGATAGCCGTCGTCGGGTACGCACACACCGCCCTCTCCCTGGATGGGCTCCACCAGAACGGCGCAGACGGTCTCGTCCATGACCTCTTCAAGGGCCTTGACGTTGTTGTACTCCACGTACTCAAAACCGGGCAGGAGCGGGGTAAACCCCTCCTTGACCTTGTCCTGGCCCGTGGCGGACAGGGTGGCCATGGTACGGCCGTGAAAGGACCGGGCCATGGTAATGATGCGATGCCGTGATTCGCCCTTGTCATGAAAATATTTCCGCGCCAGCTTAATGGCCGCCTCGTTGGCTTCGGCGCCGCTGTTGCACAAGAAGAGCCGGTCGGCAAAACACCGTCCGGTCAACCATTCAGCCAGCTCCACCATGGGCCGCGTGTAAAAGAGGTTGGAAACATGACACAGGGTCGATGCCTGCTCTGAAAGGGCTGCGGCCACTTTGGGGTGGGCGTGTCCCAGGTTGCAGACAGCGATGCCGGAAAGAAAATCCGTGTAGGTTTTTCCCGCATCGTCAATGAGTGTGGTCCCTTCGCCTTTGACGAAAACCACGGGGCAGCGGGCATATGTCTGCGCCACCACCTCTGCTTCACGAGCTATCCATTCATTCATAGTACCACTTCCGTCCCGATCCCTTGATCGGTAAAGAGTTCAAGAATCAGCGAATGTCTTCGCTTCCCGTTGATGATATGTGTTTTTTCCACGCCCTGTTTCAAGGCGGCCAGGGCGTATTCAATTTTGGGGATCATGCCGCCGGTGACGGTGCCGTCCTGGATCAGGCCGGGCACGCAGTCCGCCTCAATGGTGGAGACCAGATTCTTCTCCTTGTCGAGGACCCCGTCCACGTCCGTGAGAAGAAGCAGGCGGGTTGCCTTGAGGGCCGCCGCCACCTCCGAGGCCACCAGGTCGGCGTTGATATTGTACGTTTCACCGGTTTCCCCGACACCCACCGGCGCGATGACCGGGATAAAGCCCTGGGCGGTGAGGGTGTCGATGATCTCAGGGTTGACGCGAGTCACCTTCCCCACATGCCCGGCGTCGATGATTTCGGGGGGCTTGCCCTCCTCCTCACTGACGATCTTCAGCTTTTCTGCCTCGATGAGGCCGCCGTCCTTGCCGCTGAGCCCCACGGCCCGGCCGCCTTCCCGGTTCACCTGGGCAACGATGGACTTGTTTACCTTGCCGCCAAGGACCATCTCCACCACGTCCATGGTTTCGTCATCGGTCATGCGCATGCCCCGAACAAAGGTGGAGTCGATGCCCATCTTGTCCAGCACCAGGTTGATCTGAGGGCCGCCGCCGTGGACCACCACCGGGTTCAACCCGATGTACTTCATCAGGGTAATATCCCGGGCAAAGTCTTCCTTGAGCTGCTCATCCACCATGGCATGGCCGCCGTATTTCACCACAATGGTCTTGCCGGCAAACATCCGTATGTAGGGCAGAGATTCAATAAGAATATCTGCGACACTCTTCTCCATCATCGTCTTCATCTCCACAATTAGGCTAAAACCACAAAAAATGCCTTCGGGGCCAAAGGCTTGGCCGAAGCATAATGGCACAATCAAACTCTGCCGGCCGATTCACCCCTGACGCGTATCCACGTGTCGGTAAATGGTGCCCCCGCAAGCATTCGGGACATGTATCGTTTATTTTTGGCTGAGCCCCAATTCACTTCCTGGGATGGGCCTTGTCATAGGCTTGCGTCAACCGCTCAATGGACACATGGGTGTATTTCTGCGTGGTGGACAGGCTCACGTGGCCCAACATCTCCTGAACACCCCGCAAATCTGCCCCCCCGTCGAGCATATGGGTGGCAAAGGAGTGCCGCAGGGCATGGGGAGAGACCGGCACGGTGAGCCCGCTCTCCTTGGCTGTCTTCTCCAGGGTCCGGGCCACGGATCGCGTGGAAAGTCGCCCAAGGTTCTTATTCAAAAACAACGGCCCCTTGTCGGCAGGAACCTTTTTTTCCTCTTCAAGGGTCCCCCGATAAAACCGGATGGCACGCAGTGCACGCTCCCCCACAGGGACAACGCGCTCCTTGTTGCCTTTGCCGAGCACACGAACACTGTGTGCGCAAAAATCGATATGGGGACAGTCAAGGCCCGAAAGTTCGGATACACGGAGCCCGCTTGAATACAGCAACTCAAACATGGCAATGTTTCGCCTGGCAAGAAGGGTGCCGTCATCCATGGCATCGAGCAACCGAAACATATCGTCCACTGTCAGATAAGCGGGAAGGGTCTTGTCCAGCTTCGGGGATCGGATGGTGTCCAGAGGACTCGCCTCCACCACCCCCCTCTTTTTCAAAAATTTGTACAGGGACCGAAGAGAAGAAAGTCGCCGCGCCACGGAGCGTTTTGAAAGCCCCTCTTTATGCAGCCTGTTAAGGTACCCCCTTATACAGATGACGTCAACAGCATCCGGTCTCAGGCGGGTATTTCTCTGCGTAGAATCATCCGCGCAGCCGGAAAACCCCGCAAAAAACCCGTAAAACCCCTTGAGGTCGGTACGGTAGGCCCGCACGGTATGGTCCGAGTACCCTTTCTGGACCGAAAGGTACTCCAGAAAATCGAGGATATGCTGATGAAATGTTTTATCCAATGTGGCCTGAAAAGGATCCTGGTTCGTCATGGCGATAACTGAGGGGCTAAGGGCTAAGGGCTAAGGGCTAAGGGCTAAGGGCTAAGGGCTAAGGGCTAAGGGCTAAGGGCTAAGGGGCGTTTAGCCCAACAACGTCGGGGGATCAACCTAAAACCAAAACAAATTACTGTTTTTTAAAGGAGATACAATAGATATCTTTGAGTTTACACGCCCGTAGGGTGCGGCTCCCGCACCGACAAGCTCACCGCAAGCCCCATGCCGACCCCAAAAAGACCGGTTACGTTCCTTGCCTTTATCGCATACAGATCGAAATAAACACATCGATATTCAACAGTCATTGTCAAAGGGCATGTACCGAATTAACCCATGACCTATTTCTCCTATTACCGGCTTTTTCTATGACCTATCGCCTATCCCCTGCTTTCAACACCGCCATCACCTGCTGAAGATCCTGCCAGGCCTGCCGCTTGCGCTCCGGGTGGCGAAGCAGAAAGGTCGGATGAAAGGTCGGCATCAATCGAATGCCTTTGTAATTCTGAAACTGCCCCCTGATCTCGGCAACCCCGGAAGTAATGCCGAGCAGGGCCTGGGCAGCCACAGCCCCAAGGGCGCAAATCACGTCGGGCCTGATCACCGCGATCTGCCGTTCCAGAAACGAAAGGCAGAAACTCGCGTCAGGGCGCCCTTGCCTCGGTGCAGGACAGCATTTGAGCAGGTTGGAGAGGTAGACGTCTTCCCGACGCAGCCCCATGGCCTTGATCATGTTGTTGATCAGCTCTCCGGAAGCGCCAAGAAAAGGAGTGCCTTCACGGTCCTCTTCAGCAAGGGGCATATCGCCGATGAACATCAATCTGGCCTGCGGGTTGCCCGCACCGAAAACAATATTCGTCCGCCCACGGAACAGACCGCATCGGGTGCACTCGCCCATGTCCCGCCGGATGGTTTCCAGAGTATCCACCACGGGCTCGGCAACAGACCGGTGTACCGCAGTACCAGAGCGTCCTGGTAAAACCGGATCCGTCCCGTTGGAAGGCGGGCTCCCCGCCCGGGAGACGCCGGGAACAGGCTGCGGGGCTGCAGGCGAGGATTCTCTCCGCTGTTGCACCACCTGCGCCCGATTGACAGAAGCCTGGCCGCGCCCCGAAGAGACCGGAGCCCCAACCCGCTTGACAGGTCCTGCGGCAGGACGCCCCATGGTCCGAAGCAGCTTGGACGCATCCTCGGTGCACTCCACCCCCTTGAGCCCCAGACTCTTCAGATAAAGAAGGGTGGCTTTGATCTCCTCCAGGGGAGCTCTGTGTTGATGTGTCCGGGGATTGTTTTCCATCATGGCGTCTATCTATCCTGAATCTTCACTGTGTTGTGTTTCGTACTACCTAAAATCTAAAGGCGCTCTTTCAGAAGCCCCGACACCCTGTTGAGGAGTTCATGGGCCACCACATCTTTACCCATGGACTCAAAGGGCTCTTTCCGACCGTCGGGATGAAAAAAGGTAACGATATTCGTGTCGGTCCCAAACCCGGAAGCCGGGTCTCCCACCAGATTACCCACAATCATGTCCAGGTTCTTGGCTTCGATCTTTTTTCGGGCGTTCTCAGCCAGCGACTGGGTCTCGGCGGCAAACCCCACAAGCACCTGACGGGTCTTTCGCTTTCCGAGCTCTTTTAAGATGTCGATGTTCTTGTCGAGCTCCAGAGTCATGTCGTCGCTTTTTTTCTTGATCTTGTGCTCGGCCCGTGTGCGGGGTCTGTAGTCCGCCACAGCCGCCACCTTAATCACAGCATCGACCTCGTCAAGGCGGGAAAAAATGGTTTCGGCCATCTCGCCCACGGAAGTCACCGAGAGCCGATCCACGCCAAGGGGCGAGGCAAGGCTCACAGGCCCTGAGACAAGGGTCACCTCTGCACCGCGGTACTCCGCCGCCCGTGCGATCTCATAGCCCATCTTCCCGGACGACCGGTTGGAGATATAACGGACCGGGTCAATGGCCTCCCGGGTGGGCCCGGCCGAAACCATAATTTTTTTACCGGCCAAGTCCTTAGGATACAAAGCCGCCTTCACACGGTCCACAATGGTGGAGGGCTCGGCAAGGCGCCCGGGACCTGTTGTGCCACAGGCCATCTCGCCCACCCCGGGCTCCACAAGGATATACCCGTCCCCTTCCAGGATATCGATATTCCTTTGAACGGCCCGGTTTTCGTACATGTGGGAATTCATGGCCGGGCAGATCAATTTGGGCGCTGTCACGGCAAGCATGGTCGTGGTCACGGCGTCATCAGCGATACCATGAGCCAGCTTCCCGATGACATCGGCCGTTGCAGGGGCCACCACCACCACATCGGCCCTCTCGGCAAGCTCGATATGACCGATGGAGGCACCTTTCCCCTCATCAAACAGATTCGACAAAACCGGATGACCAGAAATCGCCGCAAAGGTCGTCTCCCCCACAAACTCTTTGGCTCCCCGGGTCATGGTAACCCAGACGTCGGCCCCCTCTTTCTGAAGCAGCCGCACCACCTCCACAGCCTTGTAAGCGGCAATCCCCGCCGTCACACAGACCAGAACGTTCTTATTTTCAAGCACAGCCATGACTTATCTCCTCCCTCTCCGCGCAGCGTTGTATGGCTCTCTTACAGATTTACAATGGACACCACTGTATATGGATAAGGCGAATACCACAACCCGGTTGTATCACGAAGCAGGGCTCAGAGAACCCGAAAAAGTAGCCTCGCACGAAATCAAAATAACGTTCTTACAGATTCCCACGACCTAAACCGCCACTGACACCAGAATATGAGTCTAAGGGGGGGGGCTGCCCCCACAAACATTGCCGTTTCAGCGACACACGAAAAAAGACATAGAGGCTATTGATTCACACCTTCCCTGATACGCGATACGCCGACATCAATCATAACGAAAAGTCATCCACGACGCAGACAGCGCCGGAAACGTCCGCCTCAACGGACTCCCACCCCACCCGAAAAACGGCAGGAGAGACAGACCGTGAACAATCTGGGAATACAGTCCCGAGCGCCATCCAACAATTAAATTGACCCGATAAACCGCTCAGCACCTGAAAACACCGATCCCCACAGTCGCCCAAGAGCACAAACCACTCACCGCACCCCACCACCCCGCCAACCGACACATGTATATCAAGGAGTATCTATTAAGGGTTGACAATCCGATCATCTATGGATTACGTTCAATTATACTACTCATTAAAGGGTCAATCATGAGCAACCTACTTTCCGGCATCATCGGATCCAAAACACGCATCAAACTCCTTGTCCGGCTCTTTTTCAACCCGGACACCCACTCATACCTGCGTGAACTGGCATCCGAATTCGGCTTATCAACCAACGCCGTCCGAGAAGAGCTCAACCAGCTCAGCCAAGCCGACCTGCTCACATCATCCAAAAACGGCCGACAGATCCACTACGCAGCCAACCGCAACCACCCCCTCTTCCCCGAACTCCGCTCCATGGTCCGAAAAGCCATCGGCGTCGACCAGATCATCGACAGCGTTGTCACCCGTTTGGGCGACCTCGAAGCCGCGTATCTCATCGACGACTATGCGGAAGGAAAGGACACGGGGATTATTGACCTGGTGCTGGTTGGCGACATCGACCCGTATCATTTGAATGATTTGAGCAGGAAAACAGAGCGATATATCAACCGGAAACTCAGGTCGCTGGTGTTGAGCCGGGAAGAGTTCGAGGACTTTCACGAGAACCTTGAAAAAAGACCCATGGTGTTGGTGTGGGAATCGGCATCCCAAATTAACATGAAAAACCACGATATCTGAAAATCATCCTTGGCAATCGCCCGACCAGAATTCCGAGATATGATTCAGCCTCTGCTCAACCAAGGGAGATAGCAAATAACACATGGGTTGCCGATAACCATAAGTAACGGATAAATTGTATACAAAATTCAAACTTGGTGTAACCGAGAGGGCGGAGCTGTGTAACCAGAATGCCCCCCTCTAACGACAACTTCCTCACCAAAAGACACATACTCATGAAAAAAGCTCTTATTACCGGTATCACCGGGCAGGATGGTGCCTATTTGGCTGAACTGTTGCTCGAAAAGGGATATGAAGTCCATGGCCTCAAAAGGCGTAGTTCCCTCTTCAATACAGACAGGATAGATCACCTATACCAGGACCCACATACTGAAAATAGACGATTCATCCTCCATTACGGGGACCTCACGGATTCCACCAACCTCATACGTATCATCCAGCAGGTTCAGCCTGATGAAATATACAACCTCGCTGCCCAGAGCCATGTGGCCGTCTCCTTTGATTCTCCAGAGTATACGGCCGATGCCGATGCGTTAGGCACCCTGCGTATCTTAGAAGGCATACGACTCCTCGGGCTCGAGAACAAAACCCGATTCTACCAAGCCTCTACATCGGAGCTCTTCGGTAAAGTCCAGGAAACCCCCCAAACCGAAAAAACACCATTTTATCCCCGCAGTCCATATGGTGTTGCCAAACTTTATGCATATTGGATTACAGTAAACTATCGTGAGGCTTATGGGATCTATGCATGCAACGGCATTCTTTTTAACCATGAATCCCCTCTACGCGGTGAAACATTCGTTACACGAAAAATAACTCGCGCACTCTCGCGCATCAAGTTGGGGCTTCAGGACTGCCTTTACCTCGGCAACATGGATGCCAAACGTGATTGGGGCCATGCCAGTGACTATGTAAAAATGCAGTGGCTTATGCTCCAACAGGAAAAACCCGAAGATTATGTTATCGCAACGGGTGAGCAACACTCTGTGAGAGAGTTTGTCGAAATTGCAGCCCAAGCCCTTGACATGAAAATATCCTGGCAAGGCTCCGGCATCGCCGAAAAGGGGGTTAACAGTGAATCGGGCGATACAATCATCGCAATCGACCCCCACTATTTCAGACCTACGGAGGTGGACTCCCTCCTTGGCGATCCATCCAAGGCAAAAGCACAACTTGGCTGGACCCCGGAAATAAAGTTCAAGGAACTCGTTTCTGAAATGGTAGACCGAGATTACGAAGAGGCAAAAAAGGATCTTCTGTGCAGAAATAACGGTTTTGAAATAGCGAGCAGGCATGAATAAAAACGCACGCATTTATGTAGCAGGGCATCGCGGCCTCGTTGGGTCTGCCATTGTACGCAAACTAAAGGCAGAAGGATACAGCCATCTTATCACGCGCACCCACGCAGAGCTCGATCTCACGAATCAGAAAGCCGTGGAGCAATTCTTTAATAATGAAAAACCGGAGTATGTTTTTTTAGCAGCAGCCAAGGTTGGTGGTATCATGGCCAATCAGACCTATCCCGCAGAATTCATCCATCAGAACCTGATGATCCAAACCAACGTCATCCACTCCAGCTATGTGCACGGCGTTAAGAAACTCCTGTTCCTCGGCTCTTCTTGTATCTATCCGAAAATGGCATCGCAGCCCATCAAAGAAGAGTACCTGATGACAGGCCCTTTAGAACCCACAAATTCAGCCTACGCAGTGGCTAAAATCGCAGGTATTGAGATGTGCTGGGCCTATAACAAACAATACGGCACCCGTTATATCCCTATCATGCCGACAAATCTTTACGGGCCCAATGACAATTTTGACCTGGAAACATCCCATGTGTTGCCCGCGTTAATCAGAAAATTCCATGAAGCAAAAGAAACAAAAGCAAAGTCAGTGACAATCTGGGGAACAGGAACGCCCAAGCGTGAATTTTTATATGTGGATGACATGGCAGACGCTTGCATTCACCTGCTCACCAGCACCACGAATACGAATACAGAAATATTGTTCAACATTGGTACCGGGACAGACATAAGCATCGGAGAGCTGGCTCAAATTGTCGGGAGTATTGTGGGTTATAGCGGCACCATCGTCTATGATCACTCCAAACCCGACGGCACCCCGCTAAAACGCCTTGATGTGAGCAAAACAGAAAAGATCGGATGGAAACCCAAGACACCTCTCGCAGAGGGCATCAGACGGACTTACACATGGTTCAAAACCAACCGCCACCCATGGGAACCACAGGATAAGCAGTCATGACTCAGTTTGAACTGATCATTGAACCCGACAAATCGATAAAGAATTTCTGGCGAGAACTTTGGCTATACCGGGACCTCTTCTATTTTCTCGCATGGAGGGACGTCCTGGTTCGTTACAAACAGACAGTTATCGGTGTTGCCTGGAGTGTTTTACGTCCACTTCTGACAATGGTCGTCTTTACCATAATATTCGGTAAAATTGCAAAGCTCCCGTCTGGAGACATCCCCTATCCAATACTGGTATTTTCAGCCATGCTTCCATGGCAATTTTTCAGCAACACCTTTTCCGAGGCCAGCAACTCGCTTATAGCAAACACGCAGCTGATATCGAAAGTCTACTTTCCTAGGATCATCATCCCCACAACAGCAATGGTTGTCAGTCTGATCGATTTTGCGATCTCCTTCATCATTTTATTGGCTCTCATGCTCTGGTATGGACTCTTTCCGGATATCAAATTATGCCTATTACCGTTACTAATGCTCATGGCCATATTAACCTCATTAGGCGCAGGGTATATCATGTCTGCCCTGAATGTAAAATATCGTGACTTTAGGCATATCGTTCCCTACATTGTTCAGTTTGGGCTCTATATATCACCTGTGGGATTCAGCAGCGGCATAGTCCCAGAAAAATGGCGACTCCTCTATTCAGTTAATCCGATGGTTGGCGTCATCGATGGATTCAGATGGATTCTACTCGGTAACGATACGACCATTTATTGGCCGGGGTTTACTATTTCAATTGCGCTTTCGATACTCATCTTTTTTACCGGGGGAAAATATTTCAACATAACTGAACGCAGTTTTGCGGATATTATTTAGATCACTATGAGCAATATAATCAAAGTCAATAACCTGGGAAAAAAATATACCCTCGGCCATCATAAACAGAGAGAGTATCAAACGTTCCGAGACTCTCTTTCGCATGGTGTAAGAAGATTTTACCAGAGGATGCGCTATCCGTTATCGCAACACGAGAACGCCACAACGCAAAATGAATTCTGGGCATTGCAAGGCATTAATTTCGAAATAAAGCAGGGAGATCGGCTCGGTATCATTGGACGAAATGGTGCCGGAAAATCGACACTGCTCAAAATCCTGAGCAGAATCACACATCCGACTACTGGCAAAATTCATATCAAAGGGAGGGTTGCAAGCCTTCTTGAAGTCGGTACCGGCTTCCACCCTGAGCTCACCGGACGAGAAAATATTTTTCTAAACGGCGCAATCCTCGGAATGACTAAAAATCATATCAAAAAGCGTTTTGATGAAATTGTTGCCTTTGCAGAAATTGAAAAATTTCTTGATACCCCGGTTAAACGATATTCCAGTGGAATGTATGTACGACTCGCATTTGCCGTTGCAGCCCACCTGGAACCTGAGATTTTGATTGTTGATGAAGTCTTAGCTGTTGGTGACATCCAATTTCAAGAAAAATGTATCGGTAAAATGAAAGAAACGACAGCCGCTGATAGGACCGTCATATTTGTCAGTCATAATCTCGGAGCAATAGAATCTCTCTGTTCTAGGGTTTGTGTCCTCGATGGTGGGACATCTCTTTATGACGGCGACGTTGATGCCGGCATTCAGACTTATACTTCCGCACTGATGGAGCAGCACGCCAGTTGGTCATTTGAAAACCGTAAAGACCGACAGGGATCTGGAGTCCTTCGAATACTCTCTTTCCAAATTCTGGATCATTCTGGAACCCCTGTAGATATTGCTATGACAGGAAAGGATTATACGTTTCGATTTAAATATGCTTCATCCATTTCGAATGTCCGGGATCTGGACTTCAGTTTTACCATTAGAGATATGAAAAATATAAACCTGTTCAGAAACAACACGAGGGAACGGGGACTATTTGTACCGGAGGCATTGCCCCCCACAGGTTTTATAGACTGCAAGATATCCCGTCTGCCACTTACAGCTGGGCGATATGGCTTCGGCTTTAGGCTTCTGGTGAACGGTCTGGAATCAGATTATATAACGGGGCCTTTTGCGGCATATTTCGATGTTGTAGGAGGAGATTATTATGGGACTGGCCAAATTCCAGGACACACCCCTCTTGTTATTGATCATGATTGGGAGTTAGCATCGGAGTTGTAAAGGCAAACGATCCCTGCCTATAACATTCAAAATTCATGAGGCAGCCATGAAAAAGTCTCAGAGCGCCAAACATATATCGAATATTTTCAAAATAAATCAAATACATAAGGCCATTCCTCAAAAGTTGATTCGATATATCAAATCTTTACCGGTAGGGGGACGAGAATCCAACATTTTAAGGAATTTATTTTATCATCTCCCCATAACAATTCAAAATATAATCCTCGGATATTTAAGGGTCATAAATCGGGGCCCAAAAGTTCCTGCCCCCGTGTCCGAAAAGGGTCCTTGGACACAAACTTTATTTCCACTGACTTCGACATGGGAAGAAGTCATTTTTGCCCCCTTCCACGACCCCACCATCGCCAAGGACCTACCCGTATCATTTTCTTCAATAAACGCACAACGATGCTCCTTGCAGCATTTCTGGTGTTGGACGAACCTTTTATGGGAAAGCTGTCCTTCGGTGGGAGACGCTGCCAGTCTTCGCCTTGAAACAGATTTGTCTTATCCGCAATATGACAAAATGCTGTTTTGCCTCTCTATGATACCTGAAACTTCTATCCGGTTTGAGTTTGAAGTTGACGGGAAAATTTATAAACATGACGAGGTGTTCTGGGGAACAGGGTCACGATTGGAAATTTGCATTCCAGCCCCAAAAGGTCACATTTGTGCGATATATATGATTATCAGTACGAAATATGAATTTGAACAAATGCTGTCGTTGAGTTGGTTCGGATTGCAGAATAGTTCTTTAGTTAAACAGTTGCAAACATCCATACAAAAATACGATTCGAGCTGGACAGGCTTAATAAAACCCCTCGATAACTGGGAAGATATTCATTTTCAAGTAGGCTTATTATTTAACGAAACTGATTTAGAAAAATTAAGAGAAAAACGCCTATATCCAGGGTGGAGTGATCATTATCGATATTTGGAAGAAAAGGCAACGATATATATGAACCGCCACCCCGAAGCGGACCTGACTGAATTTTTACCCACAGACGATCGGCGCTATATTCGGGAAAGCGAAAATGACAGGACCCCCTATCATTTTGAAGCACTTGTCCTAGGATTTGTTGGAATAATCAACGATGACAAGCAGATGATGCAACATGCACTTAGATATTTAATGAGCATGCTTCATACCGAAAATTGGGTTCAATCTGCAGAACAGAAACTTACAGGATCAACATGGAGCACTCGCTGCTTCATGGAAGAGATGACCACGACCAGCGTCGTCCTTTTAGCCGACTGGTACGCATTTGCTCTTACAGACAGGGCCAAGGATCTCGTCCGACAATGTATATGGGACAAAGGGCTCGCCATAATTGATAGGGATATGATGAAACACGATTATATGCACCGAATCAATCAGGGAGCATGGTTTTGCCGAGCTGGAATTCTGGGTGGATTGTACCTTGAGAACGCATGGCCTCACATGGGAAGATATGTGAATGCTAAATTTGGTACCATGAACAAGATCCTTAAACGTTATATTATGCGTGATGGAGGCGTGGATGAGGGAATCGGTTATTTTTGTATGACCGCTCAAGCCGTGATCCCGGCTCTGGTCGCTTATGCCAGGAGCAGAGGGAAAAGCACTCACAGAATAATAAACCGATACTTTAAAAAAGCAGACAATTACCTTTCGACACTATCCAGTTTCGAACCGGGAAAAGGTTCGGTTGACGGAGACTGCAGAACTGAAAATTTCTGTGGCGATATCGTTCCCGTACTGGCTGGCTTGTTCCCTGGGTCAATTTGTAACGACATCCTGCATCAATGCATCCAAAACAGAAGCATTTACAATGTTACAGGTAGTCTCATAAACAGCGGCGGCCTCATTGGGTTCGTGTACGGACCAGACAAGATAAAGGTTTCCAAGCCGATCGTTTCGACATTCAACATCATGCCAAAGAGTGGGTTTGCCGTCAGCGCAAGGAAATCTGGAACACATTCTCTCCGGATTCTATTTTCAGGTTCGAAACCAAACCCAAGCAGCCACGCCCATTATGATAAGGGAGCGTTTACAGTCGAAGCCGATGGAACAGACATTTTCGTAGACAGAGGTATGTTGCAATATGACGACCCCAGAGCATTGCTGGCAAAATGCTCCAGAATGCATAATGTAATTACACCATACCTTCCAAATGGTAGTTATCCGGATCAAAATCGACCCGAAAAAAGAGTCTGCCCCAAAGGCTCTGGAAACGAACAGCAAGTTGAGCTAACTCTCGATCTCGCAGAGGTCTGGAAAGAATACATGAGTTCATACCAAAGGCATATCATATCGGACTCCGTAGAAAAAATCATTATTACCGATCATGGCACACTCAAAAAAAGGGGGCGTGTCGCATTTCATCTTCATTCAGGAGTAAAATTCGACCTGGATGCCTATAAAGCCGTTGGAACTGTAAACAGCATGACGTTCGAGGTAACAGCAAAGTGGGCTGATCAGATTTTGCACTTTGAGGATTCATTGAGTTTCGACGGCAGAGCGCTCCATCACTTGGTTTTCCACAGTAAGGAATTGGAAACGTTTTCACTCGAAACAACAATTTCCGTAAAGAGAGACTCTCAACCAACCATCCAGATGATTTGAAGTCATGATTCTCACCCTTACCACTGTCAATATTGTCCCTTCGAGGAAAGAAAATATTTTTTCTTACAAACGAACAACCAGTAAAAATATCATAGTATTACGTCGCCAATCAGAAGCCTTTATTGGTGCCGCCTCAAGTATGGCAAGAGTTTCGACCGATGCGGATAATGGCAGAAAGTGTTACTTTCTCACAAAAATATAATTTCAGTTGCGTTACGATGTTAAGGACTTAGCCATGTGCGGTATAATCGGAGCATTGTCGTATCCTCCCGTCGGAGGCCAGTCACTGGAAACAGCACTGGACAGCCTTCACCACCGGGGGCCCGATGACCGTGGGATATACAGTGATGAACAGATTCAACTAGGACACGTCCGTCTGTCCATAATTGACCTGAGCAGCAAAGGGCATCAACCGATGCCTTCCCACTGCGGCAGGTACTGGATCTCATGCAATGGAGAAATATATAATTTCATTGAACTGAAACGGGAACTGGTTCAGTTGGGCTGCGTCTTTAAAAGCCAAAGTGACACCGAAGTCCTCCTGGAAGCCTATGCCCAGTGGGGAAGCTCCTGCCTCAATAAATTGGTAGGGATGTTTTCTTTCGCTATCTGGGATAAAAATAAAAAAGAACTGTTTCTGGCCCGTGACCGGACCGGTGAGAAACCACTTTATTACTGGTCAGACAACAAACAGTTCGTTTTTTCGTCCGAATTAAAATCACTGCTCCATCTGCTGCCATCTACGCCCCGTATTTCCCCTGCGGCTATGGACGCGTATCTCCACAACCAATATGTCCCCGAACCTGAAACTGCATTAGAAGGAATACATAAACTGCCCGCCGCCCATTTTCTCGTGATTCGATGTGATCAATGGACCATCAAACCAGAGCGATATTGGTGCCTTACTGACGCCAGGCCAGTATATGGAAACCCTGCGCAGCTGGTTCGCCAGCAGCTTGAGCGTTCCATGGAACTGACCTTACGTTCAGACGTACCCGTGGGGGTTGCGCTTAGTGGCGGTATCGATTCCGGAATTATTGCGACCCTTGCGGCCTCGATGAGCAACGCCCCCCTGAGCGCTTTCAGTGTTGGGTATCCGGGCAGGCCGCCCTACGATGAGAGGAGCGACGCAGCCAAGCTGGCAATAGAAAACGGGATTCCTTTCTTTGATATAGAACTTAAGACGAGTCATTTTGTAGATCGTTTCCCTGAACTGGTAACGATTATGGATGATCCAATCGGAGATATTGCTGCCTATGGGCACTATGCAGTCATGGAACTTGCTTCGGACCACGGAATCAAAGTGATGTTGTCCGGTATTGGAGGAGATGAGCTTTTCTGGGGCTATGAATGGATGATAAGGGCAGCGGATATGACGAGAAAAAAAATGCCCGCCGCAGAGTATGATTCACAATTTTTAAAAGCAATTTCCCCGATACTTGAACGCATTGCCTTTACCCGTTTTTATCGGCGGTTAAATTATTCTCAAACAGCTCCGAAACCATTTCGGGACCTCGTTTCCAAGGGAAAAAGGCTGGCCGAAATGGCGGTTCACAGGCCGGATCAATTGGTCCTGAGCAACCTCGTTCCGGATTTTCAGCATGCCATAGGGGCGCTTGCCAATTTCTATACCCCTGATTTTGCGAGACAGATCCCCCATCGAAATCCTTTCCGCCAGTTTTCAGATAAGTTGAAGGGGTTAAAAGAACCACACGAAATCAATATGGCGGTATGCAAGGCGCTATTTGAAACATGGCTCGTTTCAAACTGTCTTTCCCTAGGGGACAGAGTCAGCATGGACTCTTCGGTGGAAGCGCGTTGCCCGTTTCTCAATCATCGCTTGATTGAGACGGTGATCGGCATCATGAACACACACGAAGAGGTCGAATACCGGCATAAAGCTCTCTTAAAAACCGCTGTAGAAGATATTCTTCCGACCGAGGTGCTTCACAGACCGAAACAGGGATTTCAACCACCTGTTAATGAATGGATGACACAAATTGTAAAAACTTATTATGATTATGTAAAAAGCGGTTACCTTATCTCCAACCATGTAACGTCTACATCTACACTGGATAGACTCCTCAAGAGAGCCGACACATTCGGACCCGATTTGTTTCTTTTATATAAAATAACTGTTTTGGAACTGTGGTATGCCGGTGTCGTCCAAAACAAAACGTTCTGAGATTTTAAAGTAGGAACCACACTTGTTTGATAACATAATATCGGTAAATTTATCACTCTCGGGAAATAACGTATCGGCTTACCGAACTTGGAATAAAGCATTTTTTTTTCCGAGAACGATCCGGATATCAAAAAAGCGAGTGCAGCTGTGAAATTCAGCATCGTAACACCCTCATACAACAGTCAGAAATATATCGGTGAAACCATAGAAAGTGTCATCAGCCAGAAAGGTGACTTCGAGATAGAGTATATTGTGGTTGATGCTTGTTCAACGGACCGCACCCCAGATATTGTAAAAGCATACCAGCATTCACTTTTGACGTGTGACAGGCCTATTTTTTGCCGACAAGTGACTATCAAATTCTTATCTGGGAAAGATTCGGGCATGTATGAAGCCATCAATAAAGGCTTCGCTAAGGCAACAGGCGATATCTATGCATGGATTAATTCAGACGATGTTTATCGGAACGGGGCTTTTGATACAGTCTCCAAAACCTTTTCAAAATTTTCTCAAATCCGCTGGCTCAAGGGCATAACCTCTTATTTAGATGAGGCGTCCACTTTATATGCATCCGGCAAGTGCAATCTTTATAGCCGCCAACTAATTTCTAAAGGACTGTATGGGCCCGTTCTTCATTTCATCCAACAAGACAGTGTGTTCTGGTTGGCGAATCTCTGGCATGAATCCGGAGGAGTAGATGAAAGCCTTTCCCTTGCAGGTGACTATTTCTTATGGATTGAATTTTCCAAGCTCACGCACCTTTACTCATTAAACGCACACATCAGCTGTTTTAGAAAGGTTGCTGGTCAGAAGAGTGAAAACATCCAGGCGTATTTTAATGAGATAAGTGAACAAGGATATCCGAGCCTCGAAGAAGACCGCCTCCTTCGCTCCTATTTCAAACACCGAAAACGACTCCCCTCTTTTCTACACCCTTTGGCTTGCAAACTGTTCCAGTTTAATCGTAATTATCGCGTGGTTATGATGGGCCGTCACAATACGCTAACACTTGTCAAAGGTCCCCACCACACCCTGAGAAACGCCTTATGAAATGCCCGATATGCAAATCCTCACATTCTGTCCCATCCTTTAATTTATGGGACGATCGATACGGTTATCCCGGCAAATTCAAACTAAGGCGCTGCCGCATTTGCGGACACGCTTTCTTAGAAAGCTCCTTCTCCCCGGATCAACTGGCACGCCTGTACACCGACTATTATCCCCGATCGGCGTTAGACGCCGATGAGTATTGCCCCCATATTGAGAAAAAAAAGAGGGATTGCTGGCTCAACGGTGAGTATGCTTCGGCCTTTCGCTGGGTTCCCAAGGATGTTCGCATTCTCGACATCGGGTGTGGTTTTGGAGAATCCCTGGGGTATCACGCCTCAAGGGGATGTGATGTATACGGGGTTGAGGCTGATGAAAACATTCGCCGCGTGGCAGAGAAACAAGGTTTCCGGGTTCATGTCGGTGTGTTTGATCCGACCATTTATGAGCCTAACTTTTTCGACTATATCACCATGGATCAGGTGATGGAGCATATGACGGATCCCATCGAGACGTTGAGGAGGGCCGCGAGGATATTGAAACCCAAGGGGCAAATCATTATCACCGTTCCAAACAGTCAGGGTTGGGGAGCGAGAATCTTCTCACAGCGATGGATCAACTGGCATACACCTTACCATCAGCAATTCTTTTCCAAAGAATCCATGGGGATGACCGCACGCAAGGCGGGCCTTGAAATTCTGAAGGTGAAATCAATAACAAATTCCCATTGGCTGAGCTTTCAATGGCATCATCTTTTATTTTATCCGAAATACACTGTTGCCTCCGCTTTCTGGTCTCCGAACTGCGGTCCCATCCCAAAGAAAAGATATTGGCGTGCCCTTCTCGCTCTCACCCACATAACGAAAATTAACCATATGATAACTCGCTTTTTCGATGCCTTTGGTTATGGCGACAACCATTTGTTTATTTTGGAGAAACCTTAAATAATGGTTTATATAATCCTTCCGGTTCACAATCGCAGGAAGATCACCATGGGATTTGTAGAATCTTTGCTTGACCAAAGCTGTAATGATTTTCACTTAATATTGGTGGATGATGGCTCCACCGATGGCACGAAAGAAATGGTTAGCGAACGAATCAAAAAGTTGACTGTAATCACCGGATCTGGAAGTTGGTGGTGGGCCGGATGCCTGCAAAAGGGGTTTGAATGGCTTAAAAAAAAAAATATCCCAGGGGATGACACCGTCCTGATCATCAATGACGATGTCCACATTGAACAGGACTTTCTTGAAAAGGGAATATCCCTTCTGCACGGCAATGAACGAAGCATCCTTTTAGCACAATCCCAATCAACCCCCGGAGCCCCCTCCTTTGAAACCGGTATCCATGTGAACACCAAAAAATTCACCTTCGATATCGCTTCCGCACCGGAAAAAATAAACTGCCTGTCTACCAGGGGGCTTTTCCTGCGGTGGAAAGATTTTCAGGAAATTGGAGATTTTCACCCGATCATTCTCCCCCATTATTGGTCGGATTATGAATTCACCATGAGGGCACATAGAAAAGGATACGCCCTCATCACATCCCCCTCGGTATCTTTGGTCCCCATGCTCCACGACACCGGGCGACAGGGCCTTGATTATTCAGGCAACTATGCTTGTTTCTTGAGATCAGTATTTTCGATAAAGACGATAATGCATCCTCTATATACAGCATCGTTTGTCCTGCTGACCTCTCCATTGAAATGGCTTCCTCTAAATTTGATGAGGGTTGCCTGCAAAACGGTTTTAATCAATTTGAGATATCCTGTTACCAAATTGAGGGCGATGTTATTATCCATGCGGATAAAAAAAATTTCAAAAAAAGCATCTTGCGGCTACCGGGTCATTATCGGAGCCAACACAACGCGGTATCCCGGTTGGATCGCAACGGATTATCCGGAGTTGGATATCACTAATCCAAAACAAATCAACAACTATTTTCCAAAGGATTCTGTGGAGGTTTTTCTGGCTGAGCATGTGTTCGAACATTTAAACATAAAACAGTTGACGATGGCATTAAATAACTGCAAGGCCCACTTGTCAAAAGGTGGGCACATAAGGATTGCGGTTCCTGACGGTTTTCACCCTGACGAAGAGTATATAAACCAGGTCAGGCCAGGCGGATGGGGAGTAGGATCATCCGATCACAAAGCACTTTACAATTATAAAACCTTGACGGGGATCCTCGAAAAGGTTGGTTTTCAGGTGCAGCTTCTTGAATGGTTTGATGAGAAAGCCAAATTTCATTTTGTTGATTGGAAGCGTGAATCCGGTTTTGTAAAAAGATCCTCCAGGTATGACGAAAGAAATCGGAACAGGACTCTTGCGTATACCTCCCTTATAGTTGATGCGGTCAAACCTTGAACGCCAGAGTGAATTGTTGCGGTGTGCCATGACGGCAGCCTACCGTCATTGGAGGACACCTTTCTCAAAGTAGTGAGGATATTAACCGATCATGAAAGCAGCACCGGTTGCCCTGTTTACATACAACAGGCCTGAACACACGCGCCGAACGGTGGAGGCACTTCGCAATAACGAACTGGCCGGGGCCACACCCCTGATTATTTTTTCCGATGGGCCCAGGGATCATTCCATGGACAAAAGTGTCCAGGAGGTACGGAATTATATTTCAACCGTTGACGGCTTTGAAAGTATTGTCATTCACCATAGGGAAAAAAACATGGGGTTGGCCTCTTCGATCATCCAGGGAGTCACCGAAGTCGCAGGAGAATCCGGCCGGGTGATCGTTCTGGAAGACGACCTTGTGACCGCGCCTTCGTTTCTTTCATATATGAATGAAGCCCTCTCTTTTTACCGTGACACCCCGGAAGTATTTTCGATTTCCGGGTACAATCTGCCCCCACAGACCATGAAAATAGCTGCCGATTATCCATATGACGTCTACTTCAACCCCCGTGCGCATTCATGGGGCTGGGGAACCTGGGCCGACAGATGGGCAAAAGCGGACTGGCAGGTGAATGATTTCAAAACCTTTATTGCGGACAGGGAACAGATTAAGCAATTTCACTCAGGGGGGGAGGATTTGACCCATATGTTGCAACTGCAGATGGAAGGACGCATTGATTCATGGGCCATCCGGTGGTGCTACACCCATTTTCGGGAACATGCCTTCTGTGTTTATCCCACCCGTTCCCTGGTGGAGAATATCGGTTTCGACGGAAGCGGCGTTCACTGCGGGGCCTCAGGCAATGACAAATACTATGCACCACTGCCTGAGGGGAAACAAAGCTTCAATTTTTCAAAGGTAATTCAAACAAATGAAACACTGATGAATAATTTTCGCGCGGCTTATCGGCCCGCCCGGGGGCCCGGAAAATTCATCCGTATGCTCAAACGATTTAAGCGGTTCTTTTTAAAAGATTAAGTGGATGATATTGATGATGTCACACACAGGCCATCAGATACAGACGACACTTTAGACGAAATAAAGGGATGCACGGAATGAAAGCCGTCATACTTGCAGGTGGTTACGGTACCAGGCTAAGCGAAGAGACAGAAGTCAAACCCAAACCCATGGTGAAAATCGGCGGACGGCCGATTCTCTGGCACATCATGAAAATCTACTCGGCCCACGGGATCAATGATTTTATCATTTGCTTAGGATACAAGGGATATGTCATCAAGGAATATTTTGCCAATTATTTTCTCCACATGTCCGATGTCACATTCAACATGGCGAACAACGAAATGGAAGTCATACAGAAAAACGTAGAGCCATGGCGTGTGACCCTTGTGGATACCGGAAATGGAACCATGACCGGGGGCCGCCTGAAAAGGGTGGCCAAATACCTTGGAGACGAAACATTCTGTCTAACATACGGGGACGGGGTGGGTAACATCGACATCACGGAGACCCTCGCATTTCACCGGAACCATGGGCGTAAGGCCACCATGACCGCTGTCATGCCCCCTGCCCGGTTCGGTGCATTGGAAGTTGCCGGAAACCGGATCACCAATTTTTCAGAAAAACCCCAAAGCAGTGAATCCCGGATTAACGGTGGCTTCTTCATTTTGGAGCCCGCGGTGATTGATTACATTCAGGGAGACAGTACATCATGGGAAAAAGAGCCGCTGGAGCAACTAGCCCGGGCCGGACAACTGGAAGCCTATTTCCATAACGATTTCTGGCAGCCCATGGATACCCTGCGGGATAAAAAGAGACTGATGGATCTCTGGGATGCCGGCAACGCGCCCTGGAAGGTGTGGTGATACCTATGCTCCAAGAAACATTCTGGCAGGGAAAAAGAGTGTTGATCACGGGCCACACCGGCTTCAAGGGGTCCTGGCTATGTATCTGGCTGCATACTCTGGGTGCCAGGGTTACGGGGTATGCACTGGCTCCCCCCAGCCAGCCCAACCTCTTCGAAAGCTGCGGTATTCACCGTCTGGTTGAGTCTGTCACGGCGGATGTTCGTGATCTGCACCGGCTGTCAGATGTCGTGGCACAGACAAGGCCGGAAATCATCATTCACATGGCCGCGCAATCCCTGGTAAGAGAGTCTTATGACGCCCCCGTCGAAACCTATGATACCAATGTGATGGGCACGGTTAACCTGCTCGAAGCCGTCAGAAAAACCCCAGGTGTAAAAGCGGTCATCAATGTCACCTCCGATAAGTGCTATGAAAACATAGAAACGCTTAAAGGCTATCATGAAAATAAGACACTCGGGGGGCATGACCCCTACTCCAACAGCAAGGCCTGTTCCGAACTGGTGACAGGAGCATTTCGCTCCTCCTTTTTTCATCCCGACCGATACAATACCCACGGAGTGGCTCTGGCAACCGCAAGGGCAGGCAATGTAATCGGCGGTGGAGATTGGGCGACAGACCGTCTCGTTCCCGACTGCATAAGGGCCATGTTAAAAAAAGAGACCATTTTATTGCGATTCCCCCAGGCGGTCCGCCCGTGGCAACATGTGCTGGAACCCCTGCGGGGTTATCTGATGCTGGCAGAAAAACTTTACCTGTCGGGTCCACAATTTTCAGGGGCCTGGAACTTCGGCCCTGCAGAGGAGGACACAAGAACGGTCTTAAGTGTGGTAAAAAAACTTTGCATAACCTGGGGGGTTCCCGAGGGATATGCCCTGATGGATGGCAACCATCCCCATGAGTCCGGCCTTCTGAAACTGGATTGTTCAAAAGCCAGAGAAAGGTTGGGATTCAATCCGTACTGGCATATTGATATCGCCCTTGAAAAGGTTGTCGCATGGGCAAAGGCCCGCGAACGGGGCGAGGACATGCTGGCCTTCAGCCAAAGACAGATAGCACAATATCAGGAAGAGGGACACTAAGGTCATGAATGAGGAGCATGTGTTGCGCCAGGGAGCCCTGGATGCGGTTACCAAATATTTTCGAAGGGTTCTTGACACGAAAAGGAAATTTACGCCGGGAGACCGAATCCCCTACGCCGGAAGAGTTTTCGATGAAGAGGAGATCCGGTCCCTCACCGAATCCTGTCTCGATTTCTGGCTTACCTCCGGCCGTTTCGTAAAACGGTTCGAAAAGGAATTTACTGAATTTATCGGTGTGCGGCATTGTGCGCTGGTAAATTCGGGGTCATCAGCCAACCTCTTGGCCTTCATGGCCCTGACCTCACCGACCCTGGGTAAAAAGTGTATTCGCCCGGGGGATGAAGTGATCACCCTGGCTGCTGGATTTCCCACCACGGTTTCACCGATGCTGCAGTTCGGGGCTGTTCCTGTCTTTGTGGACATCGAATTGCCCCAGTACAATATAGATTGCGCTCTGCTGGGAGGGGCGCTGTCGGAAAAAACAAAAGCCGTTATGATTGCCCATACCCTGGGGAACCCTTTCGATGCAGAACGTATCAGACAATTCTGTGAGAAAAACGAACTTTGGCTGATTGAGGACAATTGCGATGCGCTGGGTTCAAAGATTCTATCTGAAGGCGCCTGGAGATACACGGGAACATTCGGCCATCTCGCGACGTCGAGTTTCTATCCCCCCCATCATATGACCATGGGCGAAGGAGGAGCAGTTTATACCAATGATACAAAGCTGTTCAAACTGATAAAGTCGTTCCGGGACTGGGGCCGGGATTGCTGGTGCGACTCAGGCCAGGACAATACATGCAAACATCGGTTCGACCGACAGTTCGGCCTGCTGCCCAGGGGATATGATCATAAATATGTCTATTCCCACTTCGGTTACAACCTTAAGGTTACGGAAATGCAGGCTGCTATCGGTTGCGCGCAGTTGAAAAAGCTGCCTGGATTTATCAAGGCCAGAAAAAAGAATTGGGACAAACTGTTCAATGGCCTGGATAAACAGAAAAAATTCTTCCATCTACCGGAAAAAGCGCCAAATACTGATCCAAGCTGGTTCGGATTCCTCCTGACAATACGTGAGGAGGCGCCCTTTAACAGAGATGCCATTGTCCAGCACCTGGAAGAGTGCGGCGTTCAGACTCGAATGCTGTTTGCGGGGAACCTGCTCCGTCATCCCTGCTTCGATGAATTGCGCAGCAAAAGAGAAGGGTTCAGGGTTTCCGGCACCTTACACAATTCTGATCTGATTACGGAGCGGACATTCTGGGTCGGAGTTTATCCTGGCCTGGATGATACGCAGATCGAATTCATGATAAACTGTGTGGACGATTTTTGCGGACGGTACTGATTTGAACGATTTCACCGCTGAAAGCAGGTGCAAAAAAAAGGCGTTTGTGACCGGGGGAACCGGTTTTGTCGGTTCCCACCTCGCAAAAGGACTTCTTTCCAGAGGATGGGAAGTGCATCTCCTGATCAGGGAAACGTCCTTGCTTCCGGAATCCATCAAGCCGGAGGAAAATGTATCCACCCATCTTTATGACGGAACCACAGATTGCCTTATCCGAATCCTGGGTATAGTAAAACCCCATGTGGTTTTCCACCTTGCCGCCTGCTCCATTGCAATACACACACCCGATGATATCATTCCCTTGATACATTCAAACATTTTGCTGGGTACCCAGTTAATCGAAGCAATGGTAAAAAACCGAGTGTATTGCCTGGTTAACACCGGAACCTACTGGCAGCATTATGGCAACGAGGAGTATAATCCCGTCTGCCTTTATGCGGCAACAAAACAGGCCTTTGAAATGATCGTCCGGCATGCCGTGGAAACATCTTACCTCAAGGCTGTTACCCTTGTACTGTACGACACCTATGGTCCCGGAGATACAAGGGGAAAGCTCTTTGACCAGCTTTCCGTCGCATCCAAGGAGCAAAAGCCCCTGCCTTTGTCTCCGGGAGGGCAGAAGATTGATTTTGTTTTTGTCGGGGATTGCGTCGAGGCCTATGTTATCGCATCAGAACAGTTGATGCACCGCCGCTTTCCCTGCAATGAGCGTTATCGGATTTCATCAGGCAGGGCGCTGACACTTAAAGAAGCCGTATCCGTTTATGAATCGATTTCCAGAACAAAAATTCCGGTAATATGGGGCGGAAGACCGTATCGAGCGAGGGAGATCATGCACCCTTGGGATGGTGGAACACCTCTCCCCGGATGGCACCCGAAAGTATCGCTGGAAGATGGACTACGAATTATGCTGCACGAAAAAACTTCACGTGGGAATTCGATTTGATATGAGACATAGACTCACAATTATTGGTGGCTTAATGCCCGGCCCCACCGGTGTAGGCAGAGTCATGACACAACTTGCCTCGGAAATTAATCAAAAAAACAAGACCGGAGGACATTCGGCAAGACTGCTTTATCGTGGACAGGGCAGGCCCGTCAGAAAATTGTTTTCACAAAAACAGCTTGTGCTTGCCCTGAAGACGATCATGACAGCATTCTGGAGCGAAGCACGGTTCCGAACCGTCACGGCAAAACTACCCAGGAAGGATACGTCTTTGCTTATTCACCCGCAGACGCTGGGATATGAATGGTCCATCGAGTTTATCAAAAATTCTAAAAAGCCCGTGTGGTTGTATCTGATGGATTCATCTTTTTTTTGTGTCCGTTCCTATAACTACATGGCCCATATGGAGAGCGCCTGCACAAAGTGTATCGGAGGTGATCTCACCCATGCCCTGAATAATCGCTGCTCGACAGATTTCGGGAGCACAGAGGAGGCGATGAAATTTGTCAGCTCTCTCAGGGAGCTTAGCACAAGGGTAAAAGTTCGATTTATTGTTCAAAACAAGCAACAGGCAGAGCTTGCAAAAAAACATTTCGGGGAAAAAGCCACAGTTAAAATCGGTGGCATCTGGGCCGCTGACTGGTGTCTCGAAGAGGCCCCCGCCCCAGCGGCAACGCCCCACAAATACGACATCGTTTTTCACGCCCCACCTCTTGATGCAAAGGGGTTTTCCTGGGCGTTGGAATTGGCTGAGGTTTTGACGGAAAGACGTTTTCTTTTTCCTTTTGACAAACCGGAATGGGTCACCAACGCTCTCCCCAATTGCACTTTCAAAGACTTTCGCTGGGAATCCGGATTACGGGAAGCAGTCACCGGTTGTCCCCTTGTGCTGGTTCCCTCTCTTTGGTCTGCCCCCATAGAGGGGGCGCTGATCAAATCCATCCGCCTGGCGCAAAAAACTGCTGTTATAAGAAACGAAACAGCGTATTCCAGAGAGATTCCAGAAGATGTCCTGCTTCAGTTAACCTTCGATGTGAAGCGTGCCGCAGAGGAAATTGAAGTGTATTTTGCCAACCGCCAAAATGCATCTCCCCAAGCAGGTAAAAATTTTTACGACGACTTCATGCAATCCAACACCCGCCTGTTGGAACGGCTGCTACGATTAACGTTTGATTAACCCATTGAAAGGTTAGGAATCTCGTAAGCGTTCACGGCCAACCAAACAGCCGTGAAAGGAACGTATCCATCTTTAATATTTATCGAAACAACACCATTGTTCAGAACAATTTCAAAATAGACATGCAACCACTAGTGTATAACCTGTCTTTATGAAAACGATACCTAAGCCATCATGAGACACCCCCAAACCATGACCCATAAACCATTTTTTTCAATTATCACGGCCTCGTACAACGCCGACAGGACAATTGATAAAACGATCCGTTCAATCAAAAAGCAGACCTTCAAAAACTATGAACACATTGTCGTCGACGGAGGTTCGAAGGATCAAACACTATCCATCCTCACCCATCACTCCGGGTCATACCCATTGCGTTATGTATCGGAAGATGACCATGGAATTGCCGATGCAATGAATAAGGGGGTTCACATCTCCACGGGGGAATATATTGTCTTTATCCACGCAGATGACGAACTCACCGATGCCAATACCCTTCAAGGCGTTTTTAACGACATGACCCGCGAAACCAGCAAAGTCTATGCTTACGCCATCAATTTCGTTGCAAAGAACGGGAGCCATATTGCCCGCCCCATACGCATTCCCTTCTGGTATAAGCTTCGCAACACGATCCCCCACCAGGGGGCCTTCGTACACCGAGATATCTTCAGGAAATACGGAACCTTTGATACCTCATTTTCAATTTCCATGGACTATAAACTGTTCTACGCGGTATTACTGGCAAAAGAGCCCGTCGTCTACAGCAATACCATCGTTTCGAATATGGGGTCACAAGGCATCAGCTCAGACCGTAACCAGTGCCACGAACGCCTCAAACAGGATTTCAGAATCCAAAATACGCTGGAAACATCATTGTTCTGGAAATGGGTTCACCTGTTTTTTCAATACCCGTACTATCTCTATAAAACACAAATCGTACCGCGCATTAAACAATCAGGAAACCAGGCAGGAAAAGAGTGAACATTATCTCGCCAATGGCAGATGGAAACGGGGCATACATTCTCCATAAACACATTGAACGCCACCTTCCCGGATACAAGGTCAAGGGGTATTCTCCATATTTGACCCTTTTTCCTTTTTTACTGAAAACGATTCACATACCACAAAAAACAAACCTCATCCACACAACTCCTGACTATGCCTGCTTTTTTAGTTCTCAAAATACAAAAAAAATAATCACATTTCATAATTTTGTGCTGGACAGAGAAATGCGGCAGTATAGTTCACTCGCCCAATCAATTCATTATCAATCTGCCCTGAAATGCTTTACTAATATCGCACTACGCCAAGCACATACCATCACAGCAGTCAGCCACTATACAGCTAAATTAGTCAAAAAGGAGCTTGACTTAAAAAAAGAAATAAAAGTTATTTACAATGGAATAGACACGGAAGTGTTCACCCCTAAGTATGAGATAAAGAGCAATCTATCCGAAAAAAAAATCAATGTTCTATTTTCGGGTAACATTACAAAAAGAAAAGGAGCACAATGGCTCCCATTGCTTGCCAAAAAGCTGCAAAAAAACATCACAATACATGCGACAACTGGGCTCAACCCTAAAAAAAGATCTATTGATGGTATAAATTTGTTAGGTTCTGTACATTATTCTGACATGCCAAATCTTTACAACAGCATGGATATTCTTATTATGCCGACAGTCCGAGAAGGGTTTGGCTTAGCTGTTGCTGAAGCGATGGCTTGCGGACTTCCCGTCGTAGCATCCAACTGCTCCGCACTACCGGAATTGGTTGACCACGGGAAGGGGGGGTTTTTATGCGGCATTGGTGACACAAACGATTTTGCAGAAAAAATTAATACACTTGCCGACAATTCCTTGCTTAGATATCAAATGGGAGAGTACAACCGGGGCAAAATTGAATCTCAATTCACCATGTCCCGGATGGTCAAAGAATATAAAGCGCTTTTTGAGACTGTTCATCTCACAATTTGACCGATGTTATCACATGTTGCCATCACGCGGCATAGACCGACGAGACGAAAGCTGCGCTATATATTCATATATTTTCTGTGAGGGGCCACCGCCGTAATGACGGATTCGTTCCATTTTCAAATTGGTATCAATATTTCCGATATATTCTCGTATGAGGTCCAAATTGTAGTTACACAAGATGGCATTTATACCAAGCCCATCCCATCGTTCAGTGTATGAACGGAGAATAATACAAGGTATATCAAAATAGGAACACTCCTCTTGTATACTCCCACCATCAGACATTACACAAGAGGAACCAATAATAAGGTTGATGAACATATCGTAGGGCAACAATGAAATACATTCAATACGATCTTCATCAGTTAATCGTTTGAAAAGCCCATTTTTCTTCAACTGAATTAACGTCGGTCCATGACATACAAAAATAATCTGCATGGATTTGGAAGCTGTAATGACGGCTTCACATAAAAATTCCAGACGTTCGGAATTAAAAATATTTTCTGCACGATGAATAGTCACAACAATATAATTGTCCCTGTTTACCGACAATACAGATGCACACGTTATCCCTCGCTTTTCGACACTAAGAACACTAAGCGCCGCATCTTTTCCGCTATTTCCATCAATAAGAACAGACTTTTTCCGATACCCCATCTTGATCAAATTTTGATATGCCCGCAAAGATGGTGCGATCAAATAATCTGAAAATTTCATCGATAAAAGACGAATTATTTCCTCAGGAAAGGGGTTAAGCACGTTATGACTACGAAGACCGGATTCGATATGGATTATCTTTAATCCACAACGTTTTGCATATAAGAGCGAAATTAACGTGGACAGTGTGTCCCCATGCACGACACAAAAGCCTTTCTTCCCCTTAAAAACACGTTTTTCAAGTCTTCTTCGATTAAAAATCAATTCGGATATTTCTTTAACAAACCAAACAAAGGCCTTCCCGAGTTTGTCAATATTTTCATTTGATTGGCTTAGGGCAACATCAGGCTCCCGCAAGTCGAATAGTCCAATCAAATCACTGGTAATTATGGAATGTTGCTTAGTATCAATGAAGTTATAATCCTTTTTGCGCTTTTCAAATTCTTTGATAATCGGCGCAATTTTAATAAACTGGGCTTTTGTCCCAATAAAAAAATGGATCATCAGATCTCCCCAAAAAACATGACTCTTGCAGCTGAACGCAAGCAAAAAGCAACCATGAGGTACACTGCACCTCTCCATACCGGCTTTCATCCATAAGTCTACATGCTTGAATATCCTGCAATTAGTCCGATCTGGATTCGCTCCTATATCCATGCCATAAAAAAAATGATACCGGCATCACTCAGTTCAGATAGTTTAACCAGCAGTAACTATTCAGCTCACACATAAAATGTATTGAACTGAATTTTTTTCTTGACAGGATTTTTGATCAAATTTTTCATTTTGACCTGCGGATTTCTTACTCCGTTATTCCGGTGCTCAGGCCTGGCTATGAGGACCATAATTCATCTTATATGAAGGGCTATACGACCCGGCACCCTCAAATTTTTAAAGCCTGAAATTCGAAAGCTCAGGAGCCAAAATTCCGTTTTCAAAACCTGTGGTATACTATCCTCGTCAAAAAAAGATGAGGAGACAGGGTGAAGATCGAAAGCATTGATATTCAAGCGGCGACAGACAACGCAAGGAAACTGATTCAGCAGGACGAGGACCTCTCGCCCGCAGTTGCAGCTGTGATCGAATTGCTGCTTACAATCATCACCCTTTTGGCGAACCGTCTAAATCTCAATAGCAAAAACAGCAGCAAACCGCCTTCTACCGATCCCAACAGGAAGAAGGAGAAAAAGCAAAACACCGAAGGAAAAAAGCCCGGGGGCCAAAATGGCCGAGACTGTCAAATAAACTGTGTATCTGGCGTTTAAATCAAAGAGGGACTCTCCCCTCAAATACAATCGAAAAATAGTTGAGAGCAGCAGCCCAGTCCCTGATGGGGCGCGACCACTTCTCAGAAGCCTTTAATATCGCCAGATACAAAACCTTTCGCACTGAATCCTCTGTTGGAAAAGCTGCCCGTTTCTTTGTAATTTTCTTCAATGATGCGTTCAAAGATTCGATAGCATTTGTCGTATAAATGACTTTACGTATCGGTTCTGGGTAACGGAAGAACGGCGCTATATTTTCCCATTTAGAACGCCATATTTGGCCGATAATTGGGAACCTTTCTCCCCACTCTTGCTCAAATTGATCCAAAGCTCTCAAACCAGCTTCTTCTGTGGGTGCAGTGTAGATTTCCTTTAAACTCTTTACGACGTTCTTTCGCTCTTTCCAACCAACGTATCTCAAAGAATTACGCACCATATGAACGATACAGAGCTGGACTTCCGTCTGAGGAAAGACGTTCCCAATGGCTTCAGGAAAGCCCTTTAAGCCGTCAACACAAGCGACCAAAATATCTTTTACCCCTCGGCTTTGAAGCTCAGTGAGGATGCCAAGCCAAAATTTTGCACCCTCAGCCTCTCCAATCCAGAGGCCAAGAAGCTCTTTGTTACCTTCAAGGTTTACACCCAATGCCAGATAAACAGCTCGATTTTCAACATGGCTGCCTTTACGAATTTTTAGATATATTGCATCCAGGTAAACGATGGGGTAGACCGTATCCAACGGACGAGACTGCCACTGGCGAACATCATCTATGACGCTGTCGGTCACATTGCTGATCAGTGTCGGGGATACTTCAACACTATAGAGATCTTTGAGATGGCCCTGGATCTCTCTCACTGTCATTCCGCGAGCATATAGTGCAATGACCTTGTCATCAAACCCTGGAAGCCTTTTTTGGCGCTTTCTGACTAACTGAGGTTCGAAATCACCATCTCGATCCCTGGGAACCTCAATATCAAGTGAACCTCGATTCGTTACAATTGTCTTTTTTGTATTGCCATTACGGACGTTTGTCGAGCGACTCTTTTGGCGTTCATTCTTCTGGTAGCCGAGATGATCGGTCAGCTCGCCTTCCAAGGCGCGTTCCACAAGGCGTTTGGTTAAATCCTCAAGAAGTCCATCTTTATTAAATAGTTCTTTAGGGTCTTCATCTTTGAGCAGCTCATCTAAAAGTGCATCTATACGACTCTGCTTTTTGGCCATGGTGACATTCTCCTTTCAGGAGGTTAATACCACAGCCAGATACACAGATAAATTTACACTCTCAAATGGCCACGAGGGAAAAACTCTTGAGCCCGTAGACAAGGCAGATCTCGTATTGCCGTTGAAACTCAATATGACCGAACTGCCACCGGGTGACTATCGCCACGTAGGTTACGAGACCCGGCAGGTCATTGATTTGAAGGTTGCTCAATACGTTACTGAGTATCGATCCGAGATTCTTGAGGATGCCTTCGGCAATCGATATGTTACTCCTTTCCCGAAAGGAGTAGATCGACGCGTCCAATATGGCACGGGTCTCAAGGCTCACGCGATCTATCTTTCCCAGCATCAGCTGGTCCCCTACGAAAGAATCTGCGAGCACTTTCGGGATCAGGCCGGTATCCCAATCAGCGCAGGGTCGATTTTCAACTTCAACAAAGAAGCGTTTAACGCGCTTGAGGCGTTTGATGAAATCGTCAAAGCCAGATTGTCCGGCTCGTCCGTCTGCCACGCAGATGAAACCGGCATCAACATGAACGGTAGTCGATTTTGGCTGCACTGTCTGTCGAACGATCTTTTCACTTACTTTTACCCGCACGAAAAGCGTGGCAGAGAGGCTATCGATGAAATGGGAATTATCCCAAGCTTCAAAGGCGTGTTGTGCCACGATCACTGGAAACCCTACTTCAATTACGACTGCCTGCACGCATTGTGCAACGCTCATCACTTAAGAGAGCTGGAGCGGGCTTGGGAGCAAGACAGTCAGCAGTGGGCCAAAGACATGAAGTTCTTGCTCCTTGAGATCAACAAGGTTGTGAACGAACACAGCGGCAAGCTTCCATCGGATATTGCCGGGGGCTTTCGAAAGCGCTACCTGAGCATCCTGGAAAAAGGAAATCTCGAATGCCCGCCCCCGGATGAAACGAAAAGGAAGAAGGGACAACGCGGGCGGATGAAACGATCAAAAGCGAGAAACCTTCTCGAACGGATGGAAGACTTCGAGAACGAAACCCTTCGTTTCATGGACGACCCGCTGGTTCCTTTCACTAATAATCAGGGTGAAAACGACATCCGGATGACGAAAGTCCATCAGAAAATTTCTGGGTGCTTCCGATCTATGGAAGGGGCCAAGATCTTCTGCCGAATACGCAGCTACCTTTCTACATGCAAGAAAAACAACGTGCATGCAAGCGACGCATTGCGCCTGTTGCTTCAGGGTGAATTACCCTCCTTTTTTGAAGCTGATTAACCCCTGTCGGCGAACCTACAGCTGAATAGTTACAACCAGCATTCATATTTCAACTACTTTATTCATTATTCGCTCCGACTTTGTTTAAGTTTTCATATCGCATCTGGCATATTTGTTCTGAAATAATCCCCATCATAAAAACAATAACGCCAGCCATGAACAACAGGGCACTCATATTGGTAAAACGAGTACTTGTTACATACGTATATATATAATTTACAACGCCAAATAAAAACATCATACCACTGACAGGTAAAAACACCCTCAAGGGTGAAAATAAGGTACAGATTTTAATGATTATCATCAAAAACCGTACACCATCCATGACAAGATTAATTCCACTTTCCCCGTTCTTTCGGCGATTAACCTTAACAGGACAGTATGTCAAGCTGTATCCGCTCCGAAGAGCAGCCAGAGTCAACGTTGTAGGATAAGAATACGTATTTGGAAAAAGATGCAAATGTTCCAAGGCAACGTTACGTTGTACAGCGCGAAACCCTGATGTCAGGTCCCTGATTTTAAATTTTGCAACATAAGAAGCTAACGCATTGTAAAAATAATTACCAAAAGCCCTTTGCATTGAGGCTTGGCCGTTCAGGGCGCGTTCCCCTACAACCATGTCATATTCAGGCATATAAGAAAGAAGCCTTTGAATATCATCCGGTCGATGCTGACCGTCCCCATCCATTGTAACAAAGATATCTCCTGAAGCCTGCCGCATACCGGCCTTTATGGCAGCTCCATTCCCCATATTATAGGGATGCTCAAATACGAAAGCCCCGCTTGATTTAGCTATCGCGGCTGTATCATCAGTAGAGCCATCACTGACAACAATGATTTCAAATAAAGGATACAAACTTGAAATTTGTGACACCAACAAACCGATCATCTTTGATTCGTTATAAGCAGGTATTATAACACTCACGCGACAACTTTTTTCCATGTGACCTCATAATAAACACGTTTGGGGCGAATTTATAGCAAAATTGATTGTCATCATCCTGTTTCAACGAATCGATCGGCTATTTATTAAATTTTATCTGATAAGTTGCCGAGCGATTGAGGCATTCATTCATCGAACCAGATGAGATATGTAATGTATACCACGGCATCGACACACAACGGCACAGGTTAAATAAGATCTCTTTTTTCGAAGACCCACACCGCAATGGTGAGGAGAATCAACATGTAGCTTACCGCATAGCCAAACGAAAGGTACAAATCATTTAAAATAACAGGTAAATCAAACACAGCCAAAGGAACCCAATCAAAGCGTGAAAAATTAGGAACCACAAACGTAAGGACCTTCAAGCCTCCTGCCAAAGGCCCGCCCTTTAGCACATAAATATCGAACACACTTTGAGAAATCGATCCGACGATTAAAAACCCCAGTGTAAACATGCCACTTAAAATGGGAGTGCTTAAAGAGGAAAATAGGACGGCAAAGGCCAAAACAATCTCAACCTTGAGCCAAACGGAGAGGCATGCCAACGCCATGGGCCAGGTCCAAGCATGTCCTGCCAGAAACAAACACAGCCCCATAATCACGGTCATACTCAACACCATTATCCCCAGTGCAGTGCTGAGCCCAAGGAACTTACCCACCACAAAATCAGCCCGGGAGATAGGTTTAGACAGAATATTATAGAGTGTTTTTTTTTCAATCTCTCGATAGACCAAAGAAATTCCGACAAACACCGACACGGCACCACCAATAAAGAACATGGCCCCATAGGAAACATCTAAAATAATTTTTCGAGATTCTCCGACAGATAACGCCCCAAGTTGAAAAGACATCCACACAAGACCAATGGCAAAAACAAAAAGAAGGGCGTAAATTTTATCTCGAACCACCTCTTTGTAGGTATTAACCGCAATCAAAAGCCATCTATTCCTATGAGCCATGATATTTAGCCTCGGATTCAAGCAATAGTTCATCTAAAGAAGGCATACACTCTTCCATGTCTGCCAGAACCTCGCCTTGGGCATATGCCACCTGAAGGGTACGGTTCACTTCGTCCATTGAACTCAACACGGTAACACGCTCTTTATGATCGCCAGAGCCCGCTTTCAATGTCAACCGCCAGCGACGGCGTGCCTCCATCTCAAATTTGCTCAACGAAGCGATAATACGTGCCTCTTCCATAACCACAACCCGGTGACAAATTTCTTGTACATCTCCCATGATGTGAGATGAAAAAAGAATTGTCTTCCCTTGTTTTGCCTGGTCATGAATAATGGAACGGATGGCCATGCGTCCCTGGGGGTCCAGGCCCGACATAGGCTCATCCAGAATCAGTACCTCTGGATCATTTATCATTGCCTGGGCAATCCCAAATCGCTGAAGCATCCCTTTCGAATAAAACTTTAAAGGCTTGTTCATGTGATCGCCAAGGCCTACCTTACATAGGTGTTGATCAACCTCTTTACGAAGCACCTTTCGCCCTTTGTTGTCATAAAACAGGGAGCCGTAAAATAAAAGGGACTCATACGCTGTAAGATGATTGTAAAAATAGGGGGACTCCGGTAAAAAGCCTAAAGCATCTCTAAAATCATCGTTAAACGCCTTGCCTGTAAATTGGACTGTGCCGGAATCGACACGAATCAAACCCAGAATCGCCTTGAACAGAGTTGTCTTCCCCGCGCCGTTGTGCCCCACCAACCCCACGACCTCATGACGGTTCACCTCCAAAGAGACCCCATCTAAAATCCGTTTTTTTTGCTCCCAAAAGTGAGTTCTCCGTTTTTTGACAAGGTCATACACCCCGAGCAATAAACTCATCAGACTCCTCCATCGCAGTATAATGCCATCATAAAATCCAATACAGTCTCATTCTCATTGGTGGTAAGCAGAAAGATTAAGAAATAAATCCAACTCTAAATTCCCTAGCAAAAAAAGAATCCAAGGATCGTCAGCCCAAATCCCCCAGGTTGAATACAGCCTTCGAAACTTATCTTTCAGTTCGTTCTCAGCTTTTAGTGCCAACAAGTTCAAGCGCCGATCCAAGAGTTGATTTTTGAGAACCGGGTCTTCGGTCAGAAAAAGCATGCGATCGATTAATATCAACCCCGTGGTAATATCCGAGCCTTGGGCATAGAGGCGAGCTGCCAGCAATGGAAGGTAGGGAGGACTCCCCTTGAACTCAGATGCCATCTTGAAATGATGTGCGGATTCTGAAAAATTTTGCTTGTAAAAATAAAGATTGAAACCCAGGTAAAAATGGAGGAGCCAGTAGCGCTCATTTGTTTTCGGTACGTTCTCAAGCCCTTTTCGTAATATTGCAAAAGATAAATTCACATTATCTGAAAGCAAAGGGAGGCTCACCCCGGCCATTTCGTAGGCCCCCGTAAACATGGGCGAGAGCCTTGTCAGGTATAAGAGGCTATCTTCAATGTATCTTATTTCATCGGGGGTTTGTTTTGATTGCCCATACAGCAGAACCGCTTTAAGCCAAACAGCATCTGCAACCCATTCTTTATGACCCATCGTCATGACAGAGTAATAAGCGGGCTCAACATTGACGAATTTCGCTTCCTCGAAGACATCCGCCTTGAATCCTGATCTCCCCCCCAAAAAAAACTGGCAAAAAAGACAAACAAAAAGAGCCCCGATCCCAACAGCAAATTTTGCCATATACGCCCCACAAATGAAAACAGGCAGACGCCTCAAGACGATGGCGCCCACCTGATTTGAATTCACGCGGTTATCCAGCCGATCCTAAAGATATCTAGTAGACATCCTTATTGGAAGTTTTGGTTGGATGCGCAGAATCTGTAACTGTCCATACGCTATTATCACCAATCGCATCAAGATCACCTGTTGCAGTGGCAATATAACCTGCATTAGGCCCGGGTGCGAGCTGATACTGATAATAAATCATGGCATCTTTTGGCTGCCATCCTATCACAGCAAAACCGGTTCCGGTAACGTCACCTGCCCAGGCTTGCTTTGAATTGGTAGGATCCTGCCCCAGCGTCGATGCCTGTCTTACGTAACCATCATACTCTATAAAATAAGCCTCTTGACCTAATTCAATAGACTTGAGGTTCAACTTCGCCTCAGACTCTTTGGCTTTGATTTGAAACCGGCTATAATTAGGAATAGCCACAGCCGCCAGAATCCCGATGATTGCTACAACAATCATCAATTCGATAAGGGTAAAGCCTTTGTTGTTCTTCATCATTTGTCGTTTCCTCCTGGTTTTTAGGTAAATTGCGCCTCAAATAAGGCACGATTCTCATTCTTTCAACATGGGGATAAGGAGCTCATCAAGGTCAATGAAAAAACGATGACACTGTTTGTTATCAGTAACCCCAGTAGCATTATTAAACACTGCACAATTCATTCCATGCCGATGCATTTTGTTTAAAACAACGGACATTCCATGTTATATGAATGGGCTTCCTGCATATTCTTAACGTCTACCCTTTATCTTTATTGACCATATGGGGCATCAGACCTGACAAAAAACGTCACCTCACAGAATATTCAGCTTATCGCACCTGTACCGGAACGATCGAAACGAAAGCCCCAGCAGCTCCGCCGCCTTGCTCTTGTTGCCTTTGGTGTATTCCAGGGCTTTTTCCATGTAGGCTTTTTCGATGGCTTCCAGGATTTCGGGGAGGTCGACCCCGGTGGCCACCTCGTCGAGGTCGAAGCGGCGCCTGGGGACGCCTTCAATCCAGCGCCTTCGCTTGGAAGACATGGAGAGGCTCTCGGGGAGGATGATGTTGGTGGCCGAGAGGGCGACGCTGCGCTCAATGAGGTTCTCAAGTTCCCTTACGTTACCCGGAAAATCGTAATTTTTCAACAAATCAATGGCATAGGATGAAATCTTGGTAATATCTTTGCCCATTTCCCGTGCGTACTTTTCGAGAAAAAACTGCGCCAGGGGTTTGAGGTCGGCCTTGCGCTCGCGCAGTGACGGGACGCGGATTTCAATGACGTTGAGGCGGTAGAACAGGTCCTTACGGAACCGCTGCTCCATCACCTCCTCTTCGAGGTTTTTGTTAGTGGCGCAGATGATGCGGGTATCCACACTTACCTCGCGGGTCCCCCCCACAGGCTTGATCTTGCGTTCCTGGACCACACGGAGGAGCTTGACCTGAAGGGGCATGGAGAGCTCACCGATCTCATCCAGAAAGACCGTGCCGCCCTCGGCCTCTTCAAAGAGGCCTTTCTTGTCGTGGGTGGCACCGGTAAAGGAGCCCTTGAGGTGGCCGAAGAGTTCGCTCTCCATGAGGGTCTCAGGGATTCCGCCACAGTTTACCGCCACAAAGGGATGTGCCGCACGGTCACTCAGGGTATGGATGGACCGGGCAATAAGCTCTTTTCCTGTGCCGCTTTCCCCCGTGATAAGAACATTGGTCCGTGTGCCGGCCACCTGCTCGACCAGGGTGTAGATGCGCCGCATGGGACCGCTGCTGCCGATCATGGTACCGAAATGGAGGACCTCCTGGGTCTCTTCGGAAAGCTTTTCTTTTTCAGCGGCGATGCTCTGGAGTTCCAGGGCGCGCTTGAGGGTGTCTTTCAGCTCCTCGTTATCGAAGGGCTTGGGAACATAGTCGTAGGCGCCCTCGTTCATGGCCTCCACCGCGGTCTCGGTGGTGGCAAAGGCAGAGATCATGACCACGGCGGTTTCCTGCTTGACCTCCTTGGCGGCCCTAAGGACATCAAGGCCGGTCAGGTCTCCGAGGCGGATATCCGTGAGCACCAGGTCAAAGGTTGTTTTTCTGATTCGTTTAACCGCGTCTTTACCGCAATCCGAAAGGGTCACCCCGTACCCTTCCCTGGTCAGCATCAGTTCGAGGAACTCACGCATTCCGAGGTCATCATCCACAACAAGAATTTGGGGTTTTTTAGACATGTATCGATTCCGTCACGTTTCAATCTGAGTCACCCGGCCTTGTCAGCTCGGGAACATTTCTTATTCAAGATCGGTCATGCTGTGCTGCAGCACGTGTGTCAAGGAAGGGCTATTGTGCGTGTGTACAGGCAGGATGGGTTGGCAGTGACATTTTTTGTCACCCCATGACATAATTCGGCAGGCTATTTGGGCACACGCACCTGAGGGGGCGGCTCGTCCCATGAGATGAAAGCCGCCCCGTTACCAGCCGGAGTGTATTTTTTATTTCGTTTGCTGTGAAGCACTTACCAGATCAGATTGCATACACAGTCTTCCCATCCACAAGGGTCCGTACGGCCCGTCCCTTCATGGTCCACCCCTCAAAAGGCGTGTTTGCACTCTTGGTTTGCAATTGGGATGCCACAACGGTCCATTCGGTTTGATCATCGATGAGGGCAAGGTCGGCCGGGTGGCCCGCCACCAGAGAATTATCAAGCCCCAGGATCTCTGCCGGGCGTTTGGACATGCGGACAACCATCTCCTCAAGGGTCAAAACGCCGTCCCTGACGAGCTGCAGACTCAAGGGCAAGGAGGTCTCCAGACCAATGATGCCGTTCATGGCCCGGTTGAACTCCAGGTCCTTCTCCAGAATGGAATGGGGAGCGTGGTCTGTGGCAATGACATCCAGGGTGCCGTCGGCAAGGGCTTCGCGGACAGCCTGGCGATCCTCTTCCTTTCTCAAGGGGGGATTCATCTTGGCGTTGGTGTTGTACCCCTTCACCGCCTCGTCCGTCAGGGTGAAATAATGGGGAGCGGTTTCAGCCGTTACGGACACCCCGCGTTTTTTGGCATCCCGGATGGCCTCAATGGATTCATGGGTGCTCACATGGGCCACGTGGAGCCGGGCACCGGTGAGTTCTGCAAGGCCGATATCCCGGATGACCATCATGGACTCCGAGATGTTGGGTATCCCGGTAAGCCCCATGCGCGTGGCGGTAAGCCCCTCGTTCATGCAGCCGCCCGCCACAAGGGAGAGTTCTTCGCAGTGTGAGACCACCAGCATATCAAAACCCTTTGCATACTCCATGGCCCGGCGCATGATCTGGCCGTCCTCCACGGGACGACCGTCGTCGCTCACGGCAATAGCCCCGGCGTTTTTCAGCTCGCCGAACTCACACAAAGAGCCCCCGGAAAGCCCGGAGGTGATGGCCGCCACAGGATATACCTTGGCGTAGCCGGCTTCCTTGGCCTGCTTCACGATAAAGGAGGTGATCTCCGGCGTGTCGTTCACCGGCTTGGTGTTGGGCATGGCGCACACCGCGGTAAACCCACCGGCAGCAGCGGCCCTGGCACCGGTTTCAATGGTCTCTTTGTACTCTTCCCCGGGTTCCCTCAGGTGAACGTGCACGTCGATGAGCCCCGGCACCACCAGGAGCCCCTGGGCGTCGATCACTTCGGCGCCTTCGGGGATCTCTTTTTCCCCCCGGGCAACCAGCGCTTCAATGCATCCGTCCTTGATCCAGACATCGTAATCACCCACCGCGTTGCCGGGATCCACCACCCTGCCGTTTTTAATCACTGTCTGCATCACGACCTCCTGCCAGAAGATAAAAAAGTGCCATACGCGCTGCCACACCGTTGGAGACCTGATCCAGGATCACGGACCATGGTCCGTCGGCGATTTCACTGGTAAGCTCCACCCCGCGGTTCATGGGTCCGGGATGCATCACGATGGCCCCTTCGTTGGCCCGCATGAGCCGCTCTCGGGTCAGCCCGTAGTTTTTGGAGTACTCCCTCACCGATGAGAACAGAAAGTTTTCCTGTCGCTCTTTTTGGATCCGGAGCATCATCACCACATCGGCGCCTTCCACGGCTTCGTCCACGGATGTGGCCACCTCACACCCCAACTCCGCCACCCCGTAGGGAAGCATGGTAAACGGCCCTGCCACCACCACCGAGGCTCCCATCTTGGTGAGCCCGTTGATGTTGGAGCGGGCCACCCGGCTGTGGGCGATGTCTCCGATAATGGCCACCCGTTTCCCGGCAATGGAGCCGAGCTTCTCACGGATGGTGAGCATGTCCAGAAGGGCCTGGGTGGGATGGGCGTGCATGCCGTCTCCCCCGTTGATCACCGACGCATTGACGCGCTGTGCCATCATGTGGGGGGCTCCGGCCGATGAGTGACGCATCACAATGATATCCGGATTCATCGCCTCAAGGGTGAGGGCCGTGTCAGCCAGGGTTTCCCCCTTGACAAGGCTGCTTGAGCTGGCCGCCATAGAAATGCTGTCGGCGCTCATGCGCTTGGCCGCGATGTCAAAGGAGGTCTTGGTGCGTGTGCTGGGCTCGTGGAAAAAAAGAATGATGGTCTTCCCGCGCAGGGTGGGGACCTTTTTCACAGGGCGCCGGGAAACCTCCCGCATCCTCTCCGCCGTATCAAGGATCAACCCGATCTCCTCGGCCGAAAGGGACTCAATATCCAGAATATCCTTGTTCTTTAGTTTCATGGCACCTCAGATCTGGAATTTTTATGTAGTGTGACCTTTAAAACAAGCCCCCGGCGGCCCTGCCGGGGGCCAAACTTTTGATCCGCCTTCGCCCAGGGGCTACGGCGCGACAAGAAAGTTGGATAATCAATTTTTTACAATGGATTCCGTTTCATCCCAATCAAAGGCGAATGTGCTTTTATGTAAACGCAGACGCCTTTATAACAGACAAGCCGGACAGAGATCGACAACCTCTCACCTAAATATCCTATCACCTATGCCCTATGACCTAAATTACCTGAGCATATCCCCCATCCGGCCCCATCGTACCGAATGATCCCGTCCGTTCCAGGAGAAGTAGATCATAAAGGCCTTACCCTTGACGGCCTTTAAGGGAACAAATCCCCAGAACCGGCTGTCATGGCTGTTGTCCCGGTTGTCTCCCATGACAAACAGAGAATCCTTGGGAACCGTAACGGGTCCGAAGTTATCCCGCGTGGTGAGCTGACCGGGAAGCACCCGGCGGTCGGTATGGATGGTATAGTCCCTCTCCACCCGCTTTCCGTTGACGTAGAGCTTTTTGGCCCGCATCTCCACCTCATCCCCTTCAACGCCCACAACCCGCTTGATGAAGTCCTTCTTGGGATCTTCCGGATAGATAAACACCACGATGTCGTCGCGTTTCGGGTCCTTGACGGGGATAATGGTCTTCTGGATAAAGGGAAGCTTCACCCCGTAGATAAACTTATTCACCAGAATATGGTCGCCGATCTGAAGGGTGTTGAGCATGGAGCCCGAGGGGATCTTGAACGCCTGGACCACGAAGGTTCGAATGAAAAGGGCCAGGATAAGGGCAATGACAATTGCCTCGATATTTTCGCGAAGGGGGCCTTTGGCCGGAGAGGAGTCAGCAGGGGGATTCTTTTTCGATGCCAATGTGGATTCGCCTTTTGATTTCAGCCCTGCAGAGCCTGGCTGCCCCTTGGGCGCACCTCAAACCCATGGAGTGAGCGCATGTCAGGGCAGCCGGAATGACCGGCACAGGCCGTTTCATCGTAAAATACAGTAAACGTCGGAATAGAGACTGATGACCACGAGTCGTGGTCCATGCGGATACATTGAAAGGCTCGTACAGCGAGGCTACCTAAAGGCACACCACGCCGCCAGCCGGACGCCTGTCGCGTTGACGGGCCATCCGTAACGATGCCGTCGCATTGCCCGTGATCATATACCGGTCCCCGGGCATCGGCAATATAAAAATGGGCTATGTCGCCCGGCCTGAACGGGGCAACAAGCCTTCACAAAACGCCGGGCACAAACCATGTTCTTGAACGCCGGGAGCTCCCCGACAGGGTCGCCGGAGGCATTGTAAGCGAACTAGTTGCAAACGCCCTTATTCTACGGGCAGAAGCTCCTGGGGCACCCCAAGGAGAAACTCCCCGCGCTGGATCCACCCTTTCAGGGTCTCGGCCACGGCACGGGCCTTGACCATGCTGGAGAGGGGCACCGTGGAGATCGTCTCGCCATTGACGGTAATGCTGCCGCTCTTGAGTTCCTTGTAGCTCACCTGTCCCAGGCTGCGGGACACCCCGTTGGGATAATCATCGCTGTAATCCACCACCTGGGTAAAGATCTCTTCGTCCCGGACGGCGGTGTACCTTGCCATCTCCTCGTTGAGGATGGGAATGGGAATCCCCAGCCCCACGGACAGCGAACAGCCGTACCCCCTCATGCTCACCCCGCGGAGCCATTCCGGGGACATCTTCTTTAGGTCTCCCATGGCCCAGATGGTCCCGGCGGGCGAAAGGGGCACATCATTCTCGCCCCTGGGGTTCCCCGGCCTGTGCTGGGTCCCCGGACCGGCCACGTACCCTTGGGCCCCGCCCAGAAAAATCCGGGTGCCGAAGCCGATGGTCTTGTACAGGGGATCGTTCAACAGAGGAGAAAGTTCACCGGCAGAACAATAGTTGGCGTTGCCCATCTTGGGCTTCAGGGTCCCCATGTAGGTGTAGATGGTCTTGTCCGAAGGGTTCACCGCGCAGTTGTAGTTCTGGTAGGCGTTTCTCGGATTGCAGAGCACGGCGGACGGAAGCTCGTCAAGGGTCATCTCCTTTTCGACGTGGAGATTGGGGTAGCAGGCGGTGCCGTAGCTGTCGGCGCGGATATAAACCGTTTTTCCGGCCACCAGGTCTTCGATGACATGGCCGCCGCCGTATCGGAACTCACCGGGGTAGACCTTGTTCAGGGGGTCGTCGTCACACACAGCCGTGGCACCCAGGTAGCAGTCCACCGCCGCCACCCCGGAATAGGCCGGAACGTTGTTGAACCAGGTGGAGGTGGTGCGCACGGACGGCGTGGACTGGCCGATGTTCAGGAAGGCCCCGGACGAGCACATGGGGGCAAAGGTCCCGGTGGTAACCACATCCACCTGCCGGGCAGCCTCCTCAGGGCCTTTTTCGTCCACAATGCCAATCATCTCTTCAGCCGTGACAACCACAACGTCACCGCTCTTGATCCTGGCATTAATCTCTTCGTAAGTTTTTTCTACCTTGAATGTGTTGCCCACCTGATTTCAGCTCCAAAAATTGAATTGGTTGTGTGATCTGCAGAGGGGCACGCCCGGCGACCCGAGCCACCGCACCCGCCCCACGGCTTTATCACCCGCTCACCCCGGCGCTTCCGAGTTCCCGCTTCACCCGGTCAAGTTTTGAGGTGATGTTGTTTTTGATCCAGTGGCCGTCCAGCCATTCGATGGGATTGACAAACACATGCCCCACAATCATCCCGAAGTGGAGATGGTCGCCACCCACAAGACCCGTGACGCCCGTTCGCCCCACCACATCGCCTTTTTTCAGCACGTCACCCTCTTTCACCCGCACCGAACTCATGTGGGAGTAGCTGGAGAGAAGACCGAAGCCGTGGTCGATAATAACGGTTCGCCCGTAAATCCCCACTTCCTGGACAAAGACCACCTTGCCCGCGTTGGCCGCAGGGATCTTGGCGTGCTTGATGGAGGCAAAATCCATCCCGAGGTGGTACTTCTGATCCACCCGCTTACCTTTGTAATAGTAGCTTCGATGATCGGCAAAGGTGGCCGGGGTGGCGGAACCCGGCAGCTGCTTGAAGGTGCCCTTCCACCGCATCTTGGCCTCGGTCTTGGTTCCGTTGGACAAGATCGTGCGGTTGTTGTCCGCCCGCATCTTGCTGTTGATCACCAGGTACTTTTCGAGGTTGTTGGACGGCTTTGCCCCAAATTGCTCCACGCTCATGGCTGGAATCTTGGCGTTAAGGAACCCGTCGCCGATATTGATGCGGTCGCTTTTGAACTGCTTGCCGATAATGTAGTGGTAAAAGCCTGCCTTGGTGCGGTTCCCGGCCTCATCCTCGGCCTCCACCAGGATTTCGGTCCCCTTCTTCTGGAGGTGGGTCAGGGCAAAAAACGCCACATAGACGTTGTCATGGCCTTCAAAATAACCGGCATACCCGGGGAAAAAGTTGTCGCCGACCCTTACCCCGCTTTCAGCAACTTTCTCAGAAACCCGATAGGCCACCACCCCGGTACCGCCCTGGGCCACGTTATGGCTTCGCGTCAGGATATCCACCACCGGGGGCTGGGTATCGATGGTGATCTCTTTTTCAATGTAGGTCGTGTTCCCTTTGAGCAGGTTGCGAAGGGAGTGGTCGGTGGCACGGATGCGCAACAGCGCCTTGCCGTCGGTGAGCCCAAGTTTACCGGGGTCCGCGTCCACATCAATGGTGTCGGAAAAAGTGCTCCCCTTTCCGGGAAACCCGTCGCTCGGCCAGGTCTTGCTGTAAATCACCTTATCGACGCCGCCGCGGGACAGGGCAACCCACACCTCCCGCAGGCCGCTTGTTTCATCGTTCACGGTTCCGGTCAGTCGGGCCTGGCTACCCAAGGTCTCAAAGGAGAGGTCCAGCCCCACCTCAGGGGGGGTTCCTTCCAGTCGGCTGAACCCGAACCAACCGGCCACAATAAGCATTACCAGAAAAAGCAGGACCACCAGCCGCCCTTTTTTGCTTTCTTTTTTTTGTCTCAAACTACATCTCCAGACACCCGCACCAAAAAATAGAAATTGAGGGGCAATGATAGAAAACCTGAACTGAAAAACCGCCCAGGATGCGTTCACACAAGGCCACGGCACCTACACCGGGTCCCATGGAAAAGCGCCCGATACCCTTGGCAATCATGGGCACTTTGGCATATCAACACTATCAGATACCAGCAAAGCCCATGGTTATCAAGGGCTCTTTTGGCGGCTTGACTTTTGATGGGTTTCCGGGATACATCCCTTAGATCGTTCGGGTGCAGCAAATTCCGTACCTAAACAAAAAATTCATTTAAGAAACGTCACACCCGAAGCGTCTCGCAAATTCGGGTGTTATCTGGTACAGGTAATCGGCAACATCTTGACATGCGATCAGGCGCCTTGCGACGTATTCGAGGCGGCCACACCCCAACCCCGAGACTTTTTTAAGGAGTTTTGTATGCCAGACCCCATCCGTTCGTTACGCACCGGACCCGATGCTCCCCCTTTCCTGATTGCCGGCCCCTGCGTCATCGAAAACCGGGACATCTGCATGCGCATCGCCGACTTCCTCAGGCGACTGACCGTTAAAGAAGGGGTCCCCTTCATTTTTAAAGCGTCCTACGACAAAGCCAACCGCACCAGCATTGATTCGTTCCGAGGCCCCGGCCCCCAGGAAGGGCTGCGCATTCTGGAAGAGATAAAGCGCGAATTCGACATCCCCGTCATTTCGGACATCCACGCACCAGCCCAGGCCGCAGAAGCCGCCGAGGTTCTGGACATCATCCAGATCCCGGCCCTGCTCTGCAGGCAAACCGATCTCATCGTGGCGGCCGCGGAGACCGGCAAGCCGGTCAACATCAAAAAAGGCCAGTTCCTCGCCCCCTGGGACATGGGCAACATCGTCGACAAAGCCCGCTCTGCCGGCAACGACCGCATCTTTCTCACCGAGCGGGGCACCGCCTTTGGTTACAACAACCTTGTGGTGGACATGCGAAGCCTCGGAATCATGAAAGAGACCGGATGCCCCGTCATCTTCGATGCCACCCACTCGGTGCAGCTCCCAGGAGGCCAGGGCAGCAAGTCCGGCGGTGACCGCAGACAGGCCCCGCCCCTTGCCCAGGCAGCCATTGCAGCAGGGGCCGACGGCCTCTTCATGGAGACCCACTTCGATCCGGACAACGCCCTGTGCGACGGCCCCAACTCCGTCAACTTCGAGATGATGGAGACCCTGCTCCCCCGCATCGTGGCCATCAAGTCCATTATAAATGGCGGAGGCAAGGCATGACCCCCATAGAAAAACTCGCTTCCGTCGACCTGCTCATCATGGACGTGGACGGGGTCCTCACCCAGGGCGAAGTCACCTACTGCGACGACGGCAGCCAAATCAAACACTTCAACGTCAAAGACGGTCTTGGCCTGAGGCTCCTTATGGACGCAGGCATCCAAACCGCCATTGTTACCGGCCGATCCGCAGGGGCCCTCCAGGCCCGCGTGAACAACCTGGGCATTCCCCTTCTCTTTGACGGGGTCTCAGACAAGAAAAAAGCCCTTGATCAGGTGGTGGCACGTTCAGGGGTTCCTGCCGAACGCATGGCCTTCATCGGCGATGATCTCCCGGACCTGCCCATCATGAAACGGGTCGGGGTTTCCATTGCCGTGGCCGATGCCGTGGCCGAAGTCAGAGAGCGCGCCCACCTGACCACCACCCATGCCGGGGGCAGAGGTGCGGTCCGGGAAACCTGCGAAGCGATCCTCAAGGCCAAAGGGCTTTGGGATAAAGCCATCGAAAGATACCTTGCATGAAGGGCAAAAGCGCCATATCCACCAGAAAGGTGGTCCGAAGGGTGCTCATCGCCATCATGGCCGCCACCGCCCTGTCCACCGGGGTCATCCTGGCCACCCACAGAGGCAGCCAGACGCCTGCCACAGAGCCCCGGGAGGAGAGCAAAGCGACCCTCACCCTGGACAAGATGCGCCACACCTCGTCCCGCCAGGGCGTGGATGAATGGAGCGTCGAGGCGGAAACGGTCAACCTGTACAACACGGAAAACCGCGCTGTGTTCCTGATGCTCACCGCCCGGTACTTTGAAAAAACCGGGGCGGTCACCACCCTGACCGCCGACAAGGGAGTCCTTGACACCCAGACACGAAATATGGAGGTGTCCGGCAATGTGGTGGTCAAACGGAGAGGAATCACCATCACCAGTGACGCCCTCACCTACACCAAGGAGTCTCAGGTCATCATCTCCACAACCCCGGTGGTCATCACCGACGCCATCTCCCGGCTCACCGGAGATGCCATGTTCCTCGACCTTGCCGGGGGACGGATGACCCTGGACGGAAACGTCAACGGCACGCTCCGAGAAGCAAGCAAAGGAAAATACGATGAAACACGTCTCCAATAAATATCTCTGGTTCTTCCTCCTGGCCCTTGTGCTGCTGCCTGTGGCCGGGGTTGCCCAGGAAGGCGAAGTCGGCATCAGCGCCGACCACCTCACCTCGGACAGCCAGGGCCGCTACGCCCTTTTCTCCGGCAACGTTCGTATCACCCGGGACGGCGCCGTCCTGAAGGCCGACTCGGTCCAGCTTCACTACGAAGACGGCAAACAAAAGGGAGACACCACCAAGGGCCTCTCCCTCATCGAGGCTGAGGGCAACGTAACCATGGACTTTGAAGAGAAACACGCCACCGCAGACAAAGCCATGTACGACCTGCGCAAGGAGGAGGTGACCCTCACCGGAGGCCCGCCCCGCGTGGTAAGCGGCAAAAGCACACTGACAGGCAAAACCATTGTCATCAACCGCCTTACAGGCGCCATCAAGGTGGACAGCGGAAACAGCACCCGGGTAAAGGTCCGGCTCGTGCCCGGGGAAAAGGGGTTCTCCTTTACCCCGGACAAAAAGGATAAATAGAGCCTCAAGCCTTGGGAATAGCTGCTTCCGGTAACCTCTGACAACATGCCAAGTGCTTTTTCAAAGCCCCTGTGGTATGGTAAGGGACGTCCCGGACAAGTTGAACCGGCTACCGGTATAAGGGCCGCCCTTGAGATCGGCGACAGATGCATTATATTTTTAAGGTACGGGCCCGGTAAGTGAAGACGCATTACGAAGAGGGAAGATCGGGATTTTATGACTGAGCTTGTGATGAACAGCCTGATAAAAACGTACGGAGGGAGAGCCGTTGTGGACGGTGTCTCCATCCGCGTGGAGAGCAACCACGTCACCGGCCTCCTCGGCCCCAACGGCGCAGGGAAAACCACCACGTTTTACATGGCTGCAGGTATTGTACGTCCCGACTCAGGCTCCGTTTTCATCGACAGCCAGGAGATCACCAACTACCCGGTGTACAAGCGGGCCAGGTGCGGGATCGGCTACCTCCCCCAGGAATCATCCATCTTCAAGTCCCTGTCGGTCAGGGACAACGTCATGGCGATCCTGGAGCTTCTGGGCATCTCCAAACAGGAACAGGAAGAGCGCCTGGAGACCCTCCTGGGGGAACTGCGCATCAGTCACCTTGCCGACCGCAAAGCAGCCGTCCTCTCCGGTGGAGAGCGCAGGCGCCTTGAAATCACCCGGGTCCTGGCCATCAAACCGGACTTTATCCTTCTGGATGAGCCCTTTGCAGGGGTCGACCCCATTGCGGTCATCGACATCCAGAACATCATCGCCATGCTCAAGGAGCGCGGCATCGGGATCCTGATCTCCGACCACAACGTCCGGGAGACTTTGGGAGTCTGCGATAACGCCTACATCATGAGCGTCGGCAAGGTCATCGAATCCGGCTCCCCCGAGGAGATTGCATCAAGCGATATCGCCCGCCGTATTTATCTGGGCGAAGGCTTTACCCTATAGAAAACCGCAGGCCCTCAGACCGTTCAAGGGCCCGCGTTCCCAATTTCGATGGATCGAACCGTCCCGACAGACGGCTTCAGTCGGCGTATCAATGGCGATGCGACCGGCAACCCAAACTTGTGTGAACCGTAATGGAAACCGTGAAGTTGTAGTTATGGCAATGGAACTCAGGCAACAGCTGCGCCTCTCCCAACAACTGGTGATGACCCCCCAGCTTCAGCAGGCCATCAAGCTCCTGCAACTCTCCCGTCTCGAGCTGGTCGACGCCATCTCCCAGGAGCTGGAAGAAAACCCGGCCCTCGAAGAGATTCAGGAGACGGCACAACGGGAAGCGGGAACCCACGAGGACGAGAAGCCGGCACCGGAAGAGAACGCAACGTCCGAAGTGAAAATCGACGAGAAGATCGGAAGCGACATCGACTGGGACAACTACCTGGGAGAGTACAACTCCACAGGCAAGGCCCAGTACGAATCCGAGCAGAAGGAGGCGCCCAAATACGAGGCCTTCGTATCCCAGAAGAAATCCCTGGATGACCACCTTCTCTGGCAGCTCCTGATGACCTGCCCGGACTCCGACACCGAGGAGATCGGCTGCCTCATCATCGGCAACCTGAGCAGCGACGGCTATCTCACCGCCTCCGTCGAAGAGATCGCGGAGGAGTGCGGCCACTCGGTGGAGCTCGTGGAGGATGTCCTTGAAGAACTCCAGACCTTCGACCCTCCGGGCATCTGTGCCCGAAACCTGGGGGAGTGCCTCCTGATCCAGGCCCGTCATTTCGGCGTGGAGACCCGGATCATGAAAGAGGTCGTCACCAACCACATCAAGGAGCTGGAGAACAAAAACTACAAGGCCATCAGCAAGGCGCTGAAAGTCGGCCTGCCCAGCATCATCTCCACGGTGAACATCATCAAGGAGTTCGAGTCCAAGCCGGGCCGCCCCTTCAGCACCGAAGAACCCCACTACATCACTCCGGACATCTACGTCTACAAGGAGGAGGGGGAGTTCATCATCGCCTTGAACGACGACGGCATGCCGAGGCTCCGCGTCAACCCCTATTACCGCCAGGCGCTCTCCAAGGGCCAGGACATCCCCAGCGACACCCGGGACTACCTTCAGGACAAGATGCGCTCTGCGGCCTGGCTCATCAAGAGCATCCACCAGCGCCAGAAAACCATCTACAGCGTCATGGAGAGCATCTTAAAATTCCAGGCCGAGTTCTTTGAAAAAGGGATCTCTCACTTAAAGCCCATGGTGCTGCGGGACGTGGCACAGGACATCGGCATGCACGAGTCCACCATCAGCCGGGTCACCACCAACAAGTACGCCTATACCCCCCAGGGTATCTTCGAGCTGAAATACTTTTTCAACAGCTCCATCAACCGCGTCCACGGAGCCGCCATCGCGTCGGCCAGTGTCCAGGACAAGATCAAACAGATCATTGACGGAGAGGACACCAAAAAACCCTACAGCGACGAGAAAATCGCTCAAATCTTGAAAAAGGAGGCCAATGTAGACATCGCTAGACGAACGGTAGCCAAATACCGTGAGGCAATGAAAATATTGCCGTCAAGCAAACGAAAACAATTTTAGGAGGTCATTTATGCAAGTATCTGTAACATTCAAGAACATTGACCCTTCCGACGCACTCAAGGCGTACGCCACCAAAAAGCTGGAACGTATCGACAAACTGCTTGATGCCCCTTCCGAAGCCAACGTCGTTTTTTCCGTTGAAAAGATACGGCATATTACCGAAATAAACGTCACAAGCGGCCGCACCACGGTCCACGCCACGGAAACAAGCGAGCGCATGTATGCAGCCATCGACCTTGCCGTGGATAAAATCAAGCAGCAACTCTCCAAAAACAAGAAAAAGATACAGGCCCGCAAAAGCGGCAACCCCGGGATCCGTCCCACCCTGGCCGAAGAGATAAACGAGGCCCCTGTTGACGTGGATGAGTTTGATGACTTTTCCGATTTCGATATGGATGAGGACCGCCGGCTGGCCTGACCCGCCGTCCGTCCGCAACGTCACGAGGATGAACTCGTAAAATATAGCCCCGCCTGAAAACGCCCCGCACCTCCGTTTCAAGGGGGTGGGGGGCCCTTGAGGAGCAGCCGAAAATGCGTTTCGATTTCGCCGGGTTGATCACACACGGGTTCATCTTGCAACAGGGCGACTCGCTCGTATACACGACAGCCTCCGGGGGCCACCGTCCAATGAAATCCATTTGACAACCCCGGTGATGTCAGCTACAAAACACTCCGTTTAAAAGGTGCCTGCCCGGTGCAGGCGCCTTTTTTCATGGGCAAAAACCGATGCTCGGACGACGAGACGCGACCCGCGCATCAGGTCTTGAAAGATGGGCCATCCACTGATATGAAAGTAGAGGTCCCAAACCTGTCGGCAACCGCCCCACGCACGATCCTGCAAAGGACGGCCTGACACACGGCCTGGCAGACACACCGCCGGACAGGCCAACAGAGACTCTCTGGGTGAATCATTATGAAAATCCTTGATGTACTGCAGCTGGAAACGATCATCCCCGAACTCACGTCACGGGACAAAAAAGGAATCCTGGAAGAACTCGCGGCCCCCATTGCGGACCTCACTGGCCTCAACCACCCGGACCTGGTAAGGGTTCTCCTTGAACGGGAGCAACTCGGAAGCACCGGCATCGGAGACGGCATCGGCATTCCCCACGGAAAGATCGCCGGTCTGGACCGCATGGTGGTGGGATTCGGCATGAGCCGCCAGGGTGTGGACTTCGACTCCCTGGACGGGCGACCGGCCCATATCTTTTTTGTCCTCGTCACTCCCGAGCAGTCCACCGGTCAACACTTAAAGCTCCTGGCCAGGCTCTCCAAAATGCTCAAGAGCGATCTCTTTCGCAAAAAACTGATGACCGCCACATCACGGGACGAGATCCACGCCATTATCCGAAACGAAGACAACGAAAACGGATGACGGCCCGGGCTTTTCCCGGGCACCATCGGATGTCAGCCCTTGAGAGGCAAACTCCTTGACGATTTCAACGAACACCAGCACCCCGAACCGGTCCGTTCCCTAAAGGGCACGCAACCTTCACGCGGCCTTGCCGGCGACGGCTCCGGGCAGCAAAGGGAGTTCTCCCCATGAACATCTTCAACATTTTCATCATCACAGGACAGGCAGGATCCGGTAAAAGCACGGCCCTGGCCGCGTTTGAGGATGCCGGATACTATTGCGTGGACAACCTCCCCGTCACCCTCCTGCCCAAGTTCATGGAAATCCCCATTGCCAAGGAGACCCACTACAGAGGCATTGCCTTTGGCATGGACCTTCGTGAGCGCACCTTTCTCAAGTCATACCGCGGCGTCTTCGATGAGCTGAAGCAGGCAGGCCACAACCTGAAGGTCATCTTCCTGGAGGCCGACGTGGCTACCCTGACACGGCGCTTCTCCCAGACGCGCCGCACCCACCCACTGGCCGTGGGGGACAAAGGGGTGATGGATGCCATCACCCAGGAACGGGAAGAGCTCACAAGCCTGCGCAACGAAGACGCCACCCGGATCATCAACACCTCCAGCCTGACGGTCCACGAGCTGAAAAAGGTTATTTCGGAGCTGGCCGCAGACTCCCACCACAAAACCCCGCTGAAGATCTCCGTGGTCTCCTTCGGGTTCAAGTACGGTGTCCCCCAGGATGCCGACCTCATGGTGGATGTGCGGTTCCTCGAAAACCCCTACTTCGTCCCGGAGCTCAAGCCCCACAGCGGCCTATCCCCGGATGTGCGGGACTTTGTCCTCAACGGCGAGGGGACCCGGACCTTCCTGCTCAAATACACCGATCTTCTGGACTTTCTCATCCCCATGTACCAAAAGGAGGGGAAACACTACCTCACCCTGGGCGTAGGGTGCACCGGCGGACGGCACCGTAGCGTGGCCGTGTCCTCGGAAATCCACAACCACTTGAAGCGTCGTTATTCCGATATCCGCCTCCTGCACCGGGACATCGGCCGGGAGGAATAAACGCCGGCAGGTGTGTGCCCTGCCGCCAAAAAATGATACACTCGTTAGCGTTACAGACCGAACACGCCTCGCACCGAAGCCCATGCTGCGGCACCACACCGCGGGGGCATGCTCCATGCCGCCCGGACCGTGGCGAGGCCACCATACAAGATGCCCCACATGAGGTTTATATATGATTGGCATACTGGTCGTCACCCACGGCAATCTCGGTGAAATTCTCATCGAAACCGCCGAATTCATACAAAAAGAACCCCTTGAGCAGGTCAAACCCGTCTCCATCAACATCACCAAGAGTGTCGATGACCTGCACAATAAGGTGGCCAAGGCCATCAAGGAGGTCAACTCCGGAGACGGGGTTCTCATCCTCACCGATATGTTCGGCGGCACCCCCTCCAACCTCTCCCTCTCCTTTCTGGAGGAGGACCAGGTGGAGGTGATCTCCGGGGTCAACCTGCCCCTGTTGATCTCTGCGGTGGGCCGCCAGAAAAAAGGAGCCCTCACCTCCACGGCCAAGCTCCTGGAAAACACGGGCAAACGCAGCATCTCCCTTGCCAGCAGCATCTTAAACGGCGCCAAGCGCTGATGCATTCCCTTTGACAGGGTAATAAACGATCGCCATCGGGGCGACCGAGATATAAGCAACTGGGGGCCGGGTCATCACAAAGATTCCGGCCCCTTACAACGTTTAAAGACCCGCCCGAACATTGCCTTTGGATGGGCTGCACCCGTTGCAGCCCCGGACATCGGACGCCTCTTTGCAAACGTCACCAACCATTTATCACCATCACATCTCCAACTGGTGCTGACACCCAACGTTGGACGGAGGAAGACCCATGAGCATCAAAATCGGTATCAACGGATTCGGACGTATCGGTCGTATGGTTTTCAGAGCAGCCCTCAACAACCCCGCAATCGACGTGGTTGCCATCAACGACCTCACCGACATCAAAACCATCGCCCACCTTCTGGCCTACGACTCCGTGCACGGGCGCTTTGACGGCGAGGTAAAAGCTGCGGACAACGGCATTGTCGTCAACGGCAAAACCATCCGCGTCACCGCCGAAAAAGACCCCGCCAACCTGCCCTGGAAAGAGCTTGATGTGGCCATCGCCATGGAATGCACCGGCATCTTCCGCGACCGCGAAGGCGCCTCCAAGCACCTGGCAGCCGGCGCCAAAAAAGTGGTCATCTCCGCCCCGGCCAGCGACCCCGACGCCACCATCGTCATGGGCGTCAACGATGCCACCTACGATGCGGCCGCCCACCACATCGTCTCCAACGCCTCCTGCACCACCAACTGCCTGGCCCCCGTGGCCAAGGTGCTCCACGAGACCTTCGGCATCAAAGAGGGCCTCATGACCACCATCCACGCCTACACCGGTGACCAGCGCATCCTGGACGCCCCCCACAAGGACCTGAGGCGCGCCCGTGCCGCCGGTTGCTCCATGGTTCCCACCACCACCGGCGCTGCCAAGGCCGTGGCCCTGGTCCTGCCCGAGCTCAAAGGCAAGCTCAACGGCATGTCAATCCGCGTCCCCACCCCCAACGTCTCCCTGGTGGACCTGGTGGTCAACCTTGAAAAGCCCGCCACCAAAGAAGAAGTCAATGCAGCCCTTCAGAAAGCGGCTGACGGCGAGCTCAAAGGGGTCCTCGATTACTGCGATGCTCCCCTGGTCTCCATCGACTTCAACGGCTGCCCCGCCTCCTCCAGCGTGGATGCCCCCTCCACCGACGTCATCGACGGCATGGTGAAGGTCCTCTCCTGGTACGACAACGAGGCCGGCTACTCTCACCGCATGGTGGACCTGGCAGCCATGATCGCATCCAAACTGTAATCTTCTGCCTCGGACCGGCCCGTTTTCCGGGCCGGTCCCCCACATAAGGAGCCCCTATGGCAACCCGTACCCCTCTCATCGCCGGCAACTGGAAGCTGCACAAGGATTGCACCGAATCCGTTGCCTTTGCAACCGAGCTCAAAGACGCCCTGGGCGCCGACATCGACGTGGACGTGATGGTGGCCCCCACCTTCACCGCCCTCCACCCCGTTTGCCAGGCCCTTGGGAAAAGCCCCATCGCCGTGGCCGCCCAGGACATGTTCTGGGAAACCACAGGCGCCTGGACCGGAGAGATCTCCGCCGAGATGATCCGCTCCTGCGGCTGCACCCACGTCATCATCGGCCACTCCGAGCGCCGTCAGTTCTTCGGCGAGACCGACGAGACCGTCAACAACAAGCTCAAAGCCGCCCTCAAGGCTGGCCTGGTCCCCGTGGTCTGCATCGGCGAAACCGATGAGGAGCGCAAGCAGGGAAAAACCTTTGAGGTCCTTGACACCCAGGTTAAAATGGGATTTAAGGGATTGTCCGCCGAGGAGCTGGCCCCTGTTGTCCTCGCCTACGAGCCCGTCTGGGCCATCGGCACCGGCAACACGGCAACCCCTGATATGGTTCAGGAAGTCCACGCCTTCCTGAGGAAAAGCGTTGCCGACAGCATCCAGAAAGAGCTTGCCAATGCCATGAGAATCCTATATGGTGGCAGCGTCAAATCGGGCAACATTGCTGAACTAATGGCCCTTGAAGATGTGGATGGTGCCCTCGTTGGAGGTGCCAGCCTTGACACCGAATCCTTCAGCGGGATTGTTCGATACAAACGATGATAAACGGATGGCTACACAATGCTTTTTGTTAAAATAGTTCATATTCTGGTCTGCGTCGGCCTGATTCTCATTGTCCTTCTCCAGACCGGAAAAGGCGCCGACATGGGCGCATCTTTCGGTGGTGGAAGCAGCCAGACCCTGTTTGGCCCTTCCGGCGGCGCCACGTTTCTGAGCAAGGCCACAACGGCCATCGCGATCATCTTCATGATCACCTCGCTCTTCCTGGCGTACGACTCAGGCACGAAAAAGACCGGCTCGGTGATCACCGCACCTCCGGCTGCCGAGCAGAGCGCGCCCGCAGCACCTGCGGATACAAAAAGCGAATAGTCGCACGATTTGCCGAAGTGGTGGAATTGGTAGACGCGCACGGTTGAGGGCCGTGTGGGGCAACCCGTGGGAGTTCAAGTCTCCCCTTCGGCACCATATACAAAAACCCCGTCTTGTGAACACAAGGCGGGGTTTTTTGTTGCCCAAAACAGATCCAGCTTTTCAGAAGGGATAGAAAAGCCCGTAAATGCCCCTTTGCGTCCGTGCAATCCTTTGTTTATTTCAAGACACCAACCCCAATGAAGCACCATTACTTTGACCTGACCGCGCCCCCTTGGAAACTCCCCATCAAAATCCCGGGACCACCTCAGGGGAACATCACCTTGAAAACACACCCCAAACAACACTCCTTCCCCACCCACGGTTTCCGACCCTCAAAAAAAGCCAAGAGCCCCGCAAAAAGGGCTTGATCAACCCGAAAACCGATGTTATAACGCTCTCACATTTTGCCGAAGTGGTGGAATTGGTAGACGCGCACGGTTGAGGGCCGTGTGGGGCAACCCGTGGGAGTTCAAGTCTCCCCTTCGGCACCATTTGACTTCAACCCCCTTGCTGGAAACGGCAAGGGGGTTTTTGCGTTTCGCACCATGGAAAACAGCCCACCCAAATAAGGACAACCAAGCCCGTCCAAAGAAGTGAGTCCCTGCCCCTTCCGGCTCACCTTTTTATCAACCCCATGACGCCGTCAGAATCTGCGAGTCTCCCTTGTCCCCACCCTCCGCCCAATAAAGCAAAAAACCCGCCGTACGGACTTATGAGCCCTGTCGGCACCTTAGCATGACCCGCTTAAAAAAAACGCCTTACCCCGTTGAAAAAGACTTGATCAACCCGAAAGCCGGTGTTATAACGCTTTCACATTTTGCCGAAGTGGTGGAATTGGTAGACGCGCACGGTTGAGGGCCGTGTGGGGCAACCCGTGGGAGTTCAAGTCTCCCCTTCGGCACCATTTAAAAGCAAGAGCCGTCGGATTTATATCCGGCGGCTTTTTTGTTTTGGTTCAAAAGTCTCGCCACACGAACAGGCCCCATCCTCCCCTTCCATAGAACACAGGATACGGTTTTAAGAAACCATCATACTCCCGCTCCCCTATGATTGTTGGTCCATCTGGACATGGCGTGAATAGCACTCAAAAGCGCGAGCTATGGATGATAAACGGCGTGGGACACCTGGGTAGGGTGCGCTTGCGCACCGCCGACGAATTTTAACGGCCAATCTCGGTCTTATCAAAGCCTTTGCCATAAATCGACCATTCCCATTATCCACATCATCTGAAGATGTTACCCCTCCCCTCAAAAAAAGAGAGCCGAAACCCGGGAAAAAGGCTTGATCACCCCGAAAGGCGGTGCTATAACGCTCTCACATTTTGCCGAAGTGGTGGAATTGGTAGACGCGCACGGTTGAGGGCCGTGTGGGGCAACCCGTGGGAGTTCAAGTCTCCCCTTCGGCACCATTTAAAAGCAAGAGCCGTCGGATTTATATCCGGCGGCTTTTTTGTTTTGTTCAAACCCTGTGGCTGTGGTAACAAATCATCCGAGACCCATAACCTTCAACCGGGGCACGTTTTGATTTGCCCCTGTGCGTGATTGCCATGACCACACCCCCTCGAATCAACTGCAGGTCCTGTATCCACTTCTTTATCACCTGGGACAACCGCCACCCCTACGGATGCCGCAAAATGGGCTTTAAAGGCCCTATGCTCCCGTCTGTCACCGTGCGGAAGAGCTCGGGGCAGCCCTGCCTCCACTTCCAGGCCAAGGCCTCTAATAAACAAAAATCCTCCAAGACCGACATCATCGCCTGATCGCGCCATCGTTCAATGATGCCTTGACAGCATTCCGCGCCATACCTTAAAGTTAACTTTAACTACCACACCAACAAACGACCCGCTATCAAAGGAATGCTCCCCATGTTCACGATCCAGGTGGTGGACGGCTTCATTGAGACCCTTTATCTTGCCGTGTACGAAGAAAAGGTCCTGCTCATCGACTCCGGCTGCCGAAGCGACGTACCCCGCATCGAACAGGTCATGAAACGTCGCCTGAAACGCCCCATGAGTCAACTCAAACTCGCCGTGGCCTCCCACACCCACCCCGACCACGCAGGGGGCGCACACACCCTCCGCAGCCGCCACAGCGTTCCTGTTGCCGCCCCCGAAGAGATCAACCGCTGGTATGCGGGATTTTCCGGGGGACTCCAGCACAAAATCGACACCCTCCTGGGCTATGTGGTGGCACGGGCCATGAAATACCCCTTTGAGTGGATCTGGTACAAAAAACGCCTCACCTTCGATCACCCCCTCAAAGACGGGGACCGCCTTCCCGGCTTTGAAGACTGGCAGGTCATCGCCACCCCGGGCCACACTGCCCACGACGTGGTCCTCTACCACGCCCACAGCAAAACCCTCTACGCCGCCGACGTCATCCTGAAAGTGGGCAACAGCTTTCGCCCTCCCTTCCCCGTCTCCATGAGACCCGAAATGCACCAGAGTATTGAAAAACTCCGGGACCTGGAGGTCAACCACCTCCTCATGGCCCACGGCGGCGCCATCCAAACCGACGATTTTTCGACAATTCTCGATATCATGCAAAAAGAGATCGACAAAGGCGTGCCCCCGGGCCTCAAACGCCTAAAAAAACTCGAAGGCTTCTCCCCGGTGATGAAACAGTACAACAAAAAAAAGGAATAACCGTGCCTCCGACGACAAGGTGAGCCACCTTGAAAGCGGAATGCCGCAGCGCTTTCCCCCTCGTTCCTCGGGTTAAAGCACTGCGGCATTCTTGGTTAACGTGTACACGTCTTGTCCAGAGCCACGCTCAGAATTATCGGTGCGGAAAACCAAGCAATGGGTGGCGAACGGCACAGGCTCTGGCGGTATCGGACATGGAGGCAGAGCCTCCGAGAAAGCGTTCCCAGGCGGAGCCTGGGAACGAAAGCCCCCTTATACGGTCCCAGTATTCGATACGGGCGAAGCACGTCAGGGAATGTGATGAGCCTTAGAGCCCGAATCTGGAGGCTTTTTTTTGCCTTGCAGACAAAAAAAGGCCGAACACCCATGCGGGCATTCGGCCTTTCTGTTGTTTAGCTTTTTAGGAAAAAACCCGTATCAAAGGGTCAGGGAGCTCTCCTCGCCGAACAGCAGGTCGCAGAGGAGGCGAACCCCGAAGCCTGTGCCCCCGGGGCGGACATAGGGAGAGTCCTTTTGGGTAAAGGCAGGCCCAGCGATGTCGATGTGGGCCCAGCGGGTCTTGCCCACGAACTCCGAAAGGAAGAGAGCCGCGGTGGAGGACCCGCCCCAGCGATGGCCTGCAATGTTGGCGATATCGGCCACATCGCTCTTAAGGTGGGCTTTGTAGTCTTCAGGCATGGGAAGGGGCCAGCAACGCTCATAAACGCGCTCTGAAGAGCGCATCAGAGCCTTGGAGAGCCTCTCATCAGCGGTAAACACACCGGCGATATCCTGGCCAAGGGCCACCATACAGGCACCGGTGAGGGTTGCCAGGTCGATCATGAGGTCGGGCTTGTAGGTCTTGGAGGCCCAGGCCATGGCATCGGCCAGGATCAGCCGTCCTTCGGCGTCGGTGTTGCCAACCTCAATGGTCTTGCCAGAGAAGCTTTTCAGAACGTCACCCACGCGCAGGGCCCTGCCTGAGGGCATATTCTCCACCAGGGGCATGACCCCGATCACGCGCACATCGGGCCGGAGCTGCCCCACGTTGTATAGGGTCCCGGCAACGGCTGCCGCCCCCGCCATGTCGCTCTTCATGCCCTTGAGGCCGTCGGCGGGCTTGAGGTTAAGACCACCGGAGTCGTAGGTGACGCCCTTGCCCACGAGGACAACCGTTTTGGTGGCGCCTTCGGGGTGGTAATCAGCCACCACCATGCGGGCCGGGCTGTCGCTGCCCATGGCAACACCGAGCATGGCCCCAAACTTCATCTGGGCCAGCTCCTTGTGGTCCTTGATCTCTACGGAGACTCCCACCTCTTCCATGGCCTTTTCCACCATGGCCCCAAACTTTTCAGGTACCTTGTCCATGGGGGGCGTGGAGACCCAATCCCGGGCCAGGAGAACCCCGGACACCACGGTCACGGCCTTTTCAGCCACAGGGCGCAGGCGGTTCACCTCGTTGCGGGCGATGAGCACCTCAATGGCCGACAAAGCCTTGACCTTGCGCTCCTTTTTCCCCCGGTAGCGATGGAAAAAGTGGTTGGCCAGAAGCGCCCCCTCGATGACAGCGGTGACCTGGCGCTCCCGATCGATCTTGAGGGTTTCGATGTCCGGCATCACGATGGCCACCTTGGGCTGGCCCAGGTCCAGGGCGCGTCTGGCGCCATTGGCCGCCATGCGGCGCAGGTCGTCTTCCGTCACCTGCTTGGCCTTGCCGAGCCCGAGGAAAATGAGGCGCTCGGCCTTGATGCCCCCGGTGGAGTAACGCACCAGGGCGTCATCCTCCTTGCCTTCGAACTCAGGCAGGGTAAGGGCATCGTCCACCAGGGCCGCCAGCCGGGCCTCGGCGGTAATGGATTTTTTTTCGCACACCGGGACCACAATGTTGGTAAATCGCCGCCGGGACAAATCGGCACTTTTCAATATGATCATAGAGTTCTCCAATCAAAGGTGCGTTTATACAGAAAGAGCGGGAGGAGCATCACTCCGGTCATTTGAATGCGGATTACACCATGTTTGTGTGGACGGAGCGGACCATGCAGAGGTGGCCGGAGCCGCCGTCAAGGACCATGGAGTGGGTCACGATGCCCGAGGCGTCGTTTTCCACACCGGCCAGGAAGGTGCCGCCGGAGATTCCGGTTGCCACAAAGCAGGCCTTCTCGCTGTCCACAAGGTCGGTGGTGGTGAGGAGCTTATCGATGTCGGTGCCGTACTTGATAACGTTGTCCCGTTCTTCCTCGGTTTTGGGATCCAGGCGGCCAAAAATCGCCCCGCCCAGGGCCACCACCGCGCAGGCGGAAATCACGCCTTCGGGGGTGCCGCCGGTGCCCATCATCATGTCCACGCCGGAGTCCGGGGTCACGGCCATGAGGGAGCCGGCCACGTCACCGTCGGTGTGAAGCTGAACCCTGGCCCCCTTGGCACGGATGCGCTGAATCAGCTCCACGTGGCGGGGCTTGTCCAGGACGAAAATCACCAGGTCCCGAACGTCCTTGCCCAGGGCCTTGGCCGTGTTGTCCAGGTTGTCCTCCACAGGGGCATCGATGTCCACCACCTGGGCGGCTTCCTTGGGAACCACGAGCTTTTTCATGTAAAAACTGGGGCCGGGATCGTACATGGAGCCGCGGGGTGCCGCACCAAGGACGGCGATGGCGTTGGGACGCCCCAGGGCCATGAGGTTGGTGCCTTCCACGGGGTCCACGGCGATATCCACGGCAAGGCCGCGACCGTTGCCTACCTCTTCACCGGTGTAGAGCATGGGGGCTTCGTCCTTCTCCCCCTCGCCAATGACCACGCGGCCTGCAAGGTTGATGTTTGAAAACGCCTGGCGCATGGCGGCCACCGCCGCGCCGTCTCCGGCCTTCTTGCGTCCGGTACCAACCCATTTGGCCGCTTCAATGGCTGCGGCCTCCGTTACCTTCATCAAATCAAATGCGATATTCATGCGTTAAATCTCTTGGCTTCACTTCCGGTGCGATACTCCCCGCGCACCCCGGGATAATCCGGACTCCGGACCGTATTGTGGTCATCGCAGAACGCAGTCGCCGGACGCAGGCCCTGCCCGCATCCGTCCGCATCCTACATGGTTGAATCAAAAAGGATAATCTATACCACACCCACCCGTGGTCAAGCCACCATATTCATCAGATGTGCGAGGGTCATGGCCCCGAAAAGGGACACCGCTGCCGACCAGACCATCAGACGGCAGGCGCTCTCCACGGTGGCGGGCACGTAGGGGTTCTCTTTGTACTCTTCGCAGATGTAGGCCTTGTCCACCACCTTGCCGAAATAGACGGAAGGTCCACCCATGGTCACCTCCAGGGCTTCGGCAAAGGAGGCTTCCGGATACCCGGCGTTGGGGCTCAAATGGTTGCGACCGTCCCTGAAGGCAGCGCGCAGAATCTCTTTCCAGCGCCGGGCAATGCCGTAGTTGGCCGCGGCCACGCAAAAGACGGAGAGCCGGGCCGGGATAAAGTTGACCACATCGTCCAGCCGGGCCGAGGCCTTGCCGAAGGCGATGTATTTCTCGTTTCGGTACCCCACCATGGAATCCAGGGTGTTGACCATCTTGTAGGTCATGGCCAGGGGTGCACCGCCCAGGGCCGCAAAGAAGAGGGGGGAGATCACCCCGTCCACCAGGTTCTCGGCCACGGTCTCCACCGCTGCTTTCAGCACGCCCCGCTCATCGAGCTGCGAGGTGTCCCGTCCCACGATCATTCCCACTTTGGCACGGGCCGCTTCGAGCCCGCCCATGCGCAGGGCGTCGGACACGGCCAGGGCCGCTTTTTTCAGGGATCGCGTTGAGATGGCAAACCAGATCATCAGGATATCCACCACCCGGGCAAGGTCCGCGTGCACATAGGACGCAACGGCCATCACCGCCGTGGCAACGGCCCACACAACAGCCACCATGCAAAGGGTAAACAGCCCGCCGGAGACCACCGTGGGGACCTTCAGGCGCCTGAAAAAGGCCTCGGATTTGCTGATGAGGTTCCCCATCCAGCAGATGGGGTGTGGGATAAACGCGGGATCCCCCACAAGGAGATCCAAAAGAAAGGCTGCAGGCAGGATGTACCACTCGGAGATGGGAAACATGAATCGTCCTTTTTGATGTTGCTGTCCTTAAATGAAACAGGAAGAACGGCCATTGGCCGCCCCCCCTCACTGAATTAGTGAAAGCCCTCTGTAATGTCAAGAAAGGAGAGAAGATACCTCCTCGATTTCGGTCTTGAAGTCGACGAAAAAAAAGGCGATGATATATCTTTTTTATTTTGTAACAACACTGACCCCCGCAATTTGGGAGCATACACGTATGGAACACTTAAAAGCCTTTGGTGACCTGGTCCTCGATGTCTGGCAAAACGGTCTTTTCGGCATCGATATCGGCCGTATTCTGGTGGCAACACTCATCTTTCTGGCCTTCCTCCTTTTCCGAAAAACCATCTCCAAGGCCATCTTGAGACGATTAAAACGGCTGACGGCCAAGACCAGCTCCGAGCTGGACGACAAGATCCTCACGGCCCTGGAGCCCCCCCTGAACCTGCTGCCCGTAGTCCTTGGCCTCTTTTTCGCCAGGCAATACCTGGGCTTTGAAGGCGCTGCCGCCATTCTCTTAGACAAGCTCATCCGCTCCCTGGTGGCCTTCACCATCTTCTGGAGCGTCTTCAACATCATCCTGCCCATCTCGCACCTGTTCAAAAAGCTGGAGTCCATCTTCGACCGGTCCCTTCTGGACTGGTTCTTCAACGCCACACGGGCTGCCCTGGCCCTCATCGGGGGTGCCACCATCCTGGAGATCTGGGGCATCCGGGTCGGCCCCATCATCGCCGGTCTCGGACTCTTCGGTGTGGCCGTGGCCCTGGGGGCCCAGGACCTCTTCAAGAACCTCATCTCAGGGATCCTGATCCTTGCCGAGCGCCGCTTCAAAATCGGAGACTGGATACAGGTCAACGGCGTGGTGGAGGGCACCGTGGAACAGATCGGCTTCCGGTCCACCCGAATCCGCAGGTTCGACAAGGCACCGGTCTTTGTCCCCAACACCCTGCTCTCGGACAACACCGTCACCAACTTCACCTCCATGACCTTCCGCCGCATCTCCTGGCTCGTGGGCCTGGAGTACCGCACCACGGTAAGCCAGCTCAAGGCCATCCGGCAGCGCATTGAGGCCTGGATCACCGAACACGAAGGATTTGTCAACCCGCCGTCGGCGCCCCTATTCGTGCGCATCGACAACTTCTCGGACTCGTCCATCGATCTGAAAATCTATTGTTTTACCCGCACAACGGTCTGGGGAGAGTGGCTGGAGAGAAAAGAGGAGCTCATCTGCGCCATCAAAGAGATCGTGGAAGAGGAAGGATCCGGGTTTGCCTTCCCGAGCCAGTCCCTCTACGTGGAGACCATGCCGTGGGAAGAACGCCCCGCTGTGGCCCAGGGCAATGGCCCCGAGCAGATGCTGGTTCAGGCAAGTACGGGCAGCGATTGATAGTTCGCACGTGTTCTGGTGCACAGAGTGCACCCTACGGGCTGAGGGCTTATCCATGGCTTAGAAAAACCTGCACGGTGTTTCGATGCGGGCAGATCTAAGTGCACCGCCCGTTCAATCAACAAACCATCATGGCATTCAAGGTGCCCCGGACAACCGGGGCACCTTTTTTTATGTTTTACACGCCAGCTTACTTCAGATGCTTTTTCAGCAGCCCGAGGAGCCTGTCGTTGGTCTTTTTGTCTTTGAGGGAGAACCGGACGAACTCGCCTTCGATGCCGATGAAGTTGGTGCAGTCCCGGATCAGGACCGCCTCTTCGGCCAGGGCGGCCCAGAGCCCCTCTGCGGTGTTCTCGCCGGTGAGCTCGCAGATGACAAAATAGGTCTCTGCGCCGAAGGGAATGATCCCGTCCATGGCATCAAGGGCGGCCACAAACCGATCTTTCTCGCCTTTAACGTAGGCGCGGGTCTCTTCCAGAAAGGTGTCAATGGCCTCTCCGCCGGAGAGGATAAAATCCACGGCAGCCTGGGCCATGGCGTTGACGCACCAGGGAAGCACGTACTTGGAGAACTCGGCGATGATGGCCTCAGGGGCCATGAGAAAGCCCACGCGCAGGCCTGGGATGCGGAACACCTTGCTCATGGAGTTCAGGGTCACCACGTTGGCCAGGCCGTACCGGGCCACGCTCTGGCCGTAGGCGTCGCAGGCAAAGGGCAGGTAAGATTCGTCGATGACAAACCGGATATCGGGCCGGGACTCTGCCATGGCCTTGATGGCCGCAGGCGTAGCCATGGTGCCGGTGGGGTTGTTGGGGTTGCAGAGAAACACCGTGTCGTAGCCGTCTGCGGCTTCGGCAATGTCCATGGTGTCCATGGCAAACCTGTCCTCCTTGCGGGTGAGAAGAAAATCCGCCTCCGCCCCGTACATCTCGCAGGCATCCCGGTAGTCCGCGTAGGTGGGCCCCACGATAAGGGCCCGCTTGGTCCCAAGGGCCCTGGGGATGGCATAGATGAATTCGGTGGTGCCGTTACCGGCCAGGATGGACGAAGACGAAATACCGTACTTTTCCGCAAGCAGCTCCTTGATATGCCCTGCATCCACCTCCGGCAGGCTGACAATGGTGGAGAGCTTGGACGCCAGATGCTCCATGAGTCCTTCAGGCGGCCCCAGAGGGTTCAGGTTGCTGCTCATGTCGGTAATATCAGAAGGGGTCACCCCCAGATCCTTCGCCAGCTTGTAGATGTTGCCTCCATGACCGATTATCATAACCCGAACTCCTTATTTTTCATGGATTTTCATTCTTTTCTAAATATACACCGAATAAAATCAAAAAGCCAAAAGCGATGCCTCCGGCGGCCAGGGATTTCCGCTATACCCCAGATTGCGAATGCGCCTTAATCGTCGTATGTGGAGCGCCGCACTCCTGTGCGGCACGGGTAACGACGGATAAAAAAGCCGCACCGGAGTGCGGCGCTCCATAATGACACGGATGTCCCCGGCAACACCGGTTGGCGGACGCCCCCCCGAAGCGAATGACCTCAAAAGACACGGATAACGATATCCTCAGTCATTTGCTTTCGTTCCCAGGCTCCGCCTGGGAATGATAGACGGAGGCTCTGCCTCCACGATTGAACTCGCTTCACGCTGAAAATTATATGCAATGTGCCGCTATGATTCACACCAACATGGCGGAGCCTGAAAGCCATAATAGTCCCCTATGCCCCACTGGGTTTGGTAATGAATGAAATGGGCCTCTCCCGCAAAAATGGTTGCCCCATGTCAAACATCACGCGAATGCCCCGAAACCGTTTGCATGATGCCTGACTCCATGCATTCGCCACAGGATTTCCAGGTGCCCCCACCTGGCCGCCGGAGGCATGCTTTTAAAGCGCTGCTGCGGCGGCTACGAAGAGAAACCCCTCGGAGATCTCTGTCATGGCGCCCAGCATATCGCCGGTGATGCCCCCCATCTTTTTCCTGTACCAGGCAAGGAGCACGGCGGTGATGGCTGCATAGACCAGAAGCACCATCACGCCCCGGCCGCCGGTGCACAGAGTCAGCAGCACAGGGATGACCAGGAACCGGAGGCGCGTTGCCAGGGGCACGTCCCCGAAGAGGTCGTGGGCGGTGCCCTCTTTGCGGCCGTAGGGCAAGAGGCCGATACCGAAAATCTGGCTGCCCCGGGCAAGGGCGGGGATGGCAATGAGCAGCAGGGCCCGGCTCCAGCCGGGTGCGCTCATGGAGGCGAGGCCCGCCCACTTCATGGAGAGGATGGCGATCATGGCCAGAACGCCCATGGCGCCGCTGCGGCTATCCTTCATGATCTCCAGGACCCGCTCTTTGGGGCGATGGCTGAAGAGGCCGTCGGCTGTGTCCCCCAGACCGTCCAGATGAAACCCGCCGGTGAGGACCATGAGCAGGACTGTGTCCAGAATCCCCACCACCATGGGGGGCCAGATATGGGAAAGAATGGCGTCCGTAAAGGCGAGGATACCGCCCAGGATAAGCCCCACCACGGGAAACATGGCCACCTGCCCCACGGGACGGAACACATTGCCCGTGCCCACGGGAAGAATGGTGGAAAACTGCAGGGCCGACTTCAGATCCAGCATGTATTCCTTGATCTTCATGCTCACCCCTTCACCGTCATGGGAATTCCGGAGACCGTAAAGACCACCTTGTGGGCCCGTGCGGCAAGGCGCTGGTTGGCGGCGCCCTGGATATCCCGGAACTGGCGAGACAGGGTGTTGTCCGGGACAATGCCCATGCCCACCTCGTTGGAGACGGTCACCACGGGCACCTTGGAGGCTGCGGCGGCTTCTGCAAACTCGTCCACAAACCCCAAGATCTCCTCTTCGCTCTGCTCGGCCATAAAGAGGTTGGTCACCCAGAGGGTGATGCAGTCCACGAGGATCACCTCGGCCCTGTCCTGCTCCTCTTCAATGACCCTTACGATGTCGTAGGGTTCTTCGATGGTGTACCAGGAGTCGTCCCTTTGGGCCTGGTGATCGGTGACCCGTCTCTCCATCTCGGTATCCATGGGCTGAAGGGTGGCCACGTAAAGTCGGTTGTCCGACGCAAGGGACTCAGCTAATTTCTGGGCGTGGGAGCTCTTTCCACTCCGGCAGCCCCCGGTGACAAAGGTAAAGGAGCCCATTCAGGCCTCTCCTTTCGCCATGGTATCAATGGCATCCATGGCCAGGTGGGTTCGTGTGTGTTCGGCAAGCCTTCCGTAAGCTTCCTGGCGGGCGTCGAGGCCCCCTGCGGTATCGGAGGGGCACACCTCGATGCCGATCCCCGCAAGCCAGGAGTCCACGATGGCAGGTGTGTCGAAGATGCCGTGCATGTAGGTCCCCAGTACCGTCCCGGACGGGGCCATGCAGCCGTCGTGGTCCCCTGCGGGCTCGCTGTTGCGCTCCAGCACCTCCACCAGGGGGTCTCCGCCGTGACGGGAGGTGGTGCCCATGTGGATCTCGTAGCCGCTGCCTTCGATGCCTTTATAAGTAAACCGGCTCAGGGTTGTGGTCTTGGGCGCTTTCATCACCGTGGCAACGGGCAGGAGGCCCAAGCCCTCTTCGGTTCCTGCCGTGCCTTCCACGCCCTGGGGATCTTCGATCTTCTCCCCCAGGATCTGGTAACCGCCGCAGATGCCTGCCACGTGCCCCCCGTTACCGGAAAACGCCTTGATGCGGGCGTCCCAGCCCGTCTCCTTGAGCCAGGCCAGGTCCTTACGGGTATTTTTGGAGCCGGGGATGATGACAAAAGCAAATTCAGAGAGGTCGCAGGGGCGATCCAGGTAGCAGAGCTCAATCTCATCCCGCTGCATCAGGGGCTCAAAATCGGTAAAATTGGAGATAAAGGGAAGGCGGATCACCGCCCCTGCGGGCTTGGTTCCCGAAAGCGACGAGCGCCCCTTGGGCTGCTCAATAACCACAGAGTCCTCGGAGCCGATGTGAAAATCGGTGTACCAGGGCAGCACCCCAAGAACAGGTTTCCCACTTTTGGCCTCAATCCAGTCGCAGCCGTCCTGAAACAGGGAGATATCGCCCCGGAACCGGTTGATGACCACCCCTTTCACCCGGTCGGCGTAGTGATCAGGCAGGCAGGCCAGGGTTCCCACCACCTGCCCGAAGACCCCGCCCCGGTGGATATCGGCCACGAGGATGACGTCGGCATCGGCGTAGTCGGCCATGCGAAAGTTCACGATGTCCCCGTCCATGAGGTTCACCTCGGCACAGGAACCGGCCCCTTCCATGATCACCAGGTCGTTCTCTTCCCGAAGACGATCCAGGGCCTCGGCAGCAACATTGAAGTACCGCTCCTTTTTCTTGTGGTAGGCGGCGGCGGACTCGTCCCCGTCCACCTTGCCCATGAGCACCACCTGGGAGCCGGTCTCCCCGGTGGGCTTCAGCAGCACCGGGTTCATCAGCACCGAGGGCACCACGCCCGCGGCTTCGGCCTGGATGATCTGGGCACGCCCCATCTCCAGCCCCTCGGGGGTCACCCCGGAGTTGTTGGACATGTTCTGGGCCTTGTAGGGCACCACCTTGAGCCCCTGCTCGGCAAAATGCCGGCAGAGCCCGGTGGTCACCACACTCTTGCCCACGTCTGAGCCCGTGCCGAACACGGCAATGCAGCGGGCCAACTTCTTCTGATCGTCAGCTTTTTTCATTCAAAAAATGCCTCCGGCGGCAAGGTGAGCCACCTTGAAAGCTGGTTTCCGCTGCGCTTTAACCCTCGTTCCTCGGGTTAAATCACAGCGGCATTCATGTAGGACTTGTCTGTTCATGTTTTGTTTAAGCCCTACCCCGGATATTTCATAAATACAAAATGTCATTCACCGCCCACACCGTAAACCACGGGCGCAGCCCGTCAGCACATGTGACGTACCTGAGGAACCCGCCTGCGCCGCTGCTATTTTTCAATGCCAACACGGGCTTTGACGCCCTGGTCGGCAAAATAGTGCTTTACGGGCTCGATCTGAGACACCAGGTCGGCCCGGGCCATGACCTCGTCGTGGGCGTAGCGCCCGGTAATGATGAGCTCGGTGCCGTGGGGCTTCATCTCCATGAGGCCCAGCATCTCCTCCAAGGTGATGAGGCCATACTTGACGGCGAGGTTGCCCTCTTCGATGACCACCACGTCATGGGACCCGGTGGAAAGGGCCTCTTTCACAAGGTTGTACCCCTCGCGGGCCCGGGCCTTCTCCTTGTCTGAGGGTTTGCCCTTGACCCAGCCCCCGGCGCCGAACTGGCGCACGGTGATCAGGTCGTCAAACCGCTCCAGGGCCTTGATCTCGGAGTAATCTCCCTGCTTCATGAACTGGGCGATGAGCACCTTGAACCCGGCCCCGGCCGCCCGGACGCTCAAGCCGATGGCTGCCGTGGTCTTGCCCTTGCCTTTGCCTGTGTAGACCTGAATGTACCCTTTTTCCATGGTTCGCCTCATGGGTTCCTGTCGGTTAAGCTGTAACGATTCAGCTCATCAAAAGCTGCCTCCGGCGGCAAGGTGTGCCACCTTGAAAGCAGGTTGCGGATGCGCTTTGCCCCTCGTTCCTCGGGTCAAATCGCATCCGCCTTTAAAATGATATTCATTCTACCGTTTTCTTATGACCTGTTTATCAAACTTTTCAAAAGTTTGGCCCCCGGCAGGGCCGCCGGAGGCATAAGCTGAATCGTAACATTAAGATTTCAGATCATACTTCTTTCCGTAGCCCCGGGGGGTAAACATAAAATCAAGGTACCCTTCGGAGGCACTGTTGCCGATGAACACGGTGGTGAGCATGTCCACATCGGCTTCATGCAGGTCTTTCAAGGGCACGATGGTTACCTCCTGGGCGTCGCGCATGGCACTCTTGACGATGCCCACGGGGGTATCCCCGCTGCGGTGCTTCAGAGCGATCTCCTGAGCCTTGTTGAGCTGCCAGTTACGCTTCTTGCTCTTGGGATTGAAGATCACCATAACAAAGTCGGCCTCGGCCACGGCGTTGAGGCGCTTTTCAATGAGCTCCCAGGGGGTGAGGAGATCGCTTAAGCTGACGCAGGCAAAATCGTGGGTCAGGGGCGCGCCCAACAGAGACCCGCCTGAAGAGAGGGCAGGAATGCCGGGCACCACTTCCACGGTGAGGCCGCCCTCTTCCGGGGTGCCGCAGCCGGGGCGACGGGCAGAGACCCCTTTTTCCTTGATGATCTCAAGGGCCAGACCTGCCATGGCGTAGATACCGGGGTCCCCGCTGGAGACCAGGGCCACTTTCTTGCCGGTAAGGGCCGTCTCCACGGCGGCCTTGACGCGGTCCACCTCTTTTTTCATGGTGGTGGCGATCACCTCTTTGCCGTCCATGAACTCTTTGATGAGGTCCACGTAGACGGTATATCCGGCGATGACGTCCGCGCCTTTGATCACGTCCACGCAGCGCATGGACATGTGGTCCACGCTGCCGGGGCCGATGCCTATAATGTAGAGGACGCCATTGCCAGCGCCGCCGTTACATTTTTCCCCTTCACCTTGGGCACCACAAGGGATCCCATCCTTGCACTCTGAATCGCTGCTGCTTCGCATACACTCACCGTTCCTACGTGTTTTAAAGCGGCCGCCGAAGGGGTCACCACCCCTTCGGTACCGCTGAGTTGGTCCTTGGTATAAAACGAGAGGGACACCCCTAAGCGCTCGGCGGCCTTAAGGATCCCCTCTTCATCGGCTTTTACGTCAATGGAGGCCATGACCTTCAGGCACAAAGGGGAAATCCCCCCCGCCTGAAACGCTTTTTCAACGCCCTCCAGGATCTCTTCCACATCGGTGCCCCGGTTGCACCCCACCCCAACGGTGAGTCGCCTGGGCCGGATCACCAGGGCCCCCCCTTTTGCCGGGTCCGACGAGCAGTCCACCACCACATCGGCTTCAGCCCGTTCTCCGGTCGGGACATAGAGATCCGCCATGTCGGCATAGATCCCCATGGGGTCCCAGAGCAGGGGTTTTCTCTTTTCCAACAGGGCCATGTTCACGGCCTTGATGGCAGTAGGGTTCTCCACCACCAGCCCCCGTTCGGACACCACGCCGTCCACCGAGGCAATGCCGTGGGTGTCGGTGGCCGTGGTAATCACCGGCACTGCGCCCACAGCCGCCGCAGCCTCCTGCGCCAGACGGTTCGCCCCGCCGATGTGACCGGACACCAGGCTCACGGCAAAGCGCCCCGCCTCGTCCATGACCACCACCGCCGGGTCCTGGGCCTTGCTCTTCAAAAGGGGCGCGATCATCCGCACCACGATGCCCGTTGCCATGACAAACACATGGCCTCCAGCCCCGTGGAACCCGGCTGCGATCCCCTCCCCTAAGGACGGCACGGTGCGTGCCGAGGGAAACCCGGATGCCCAGGGCTTGTCCGGCAGGCACAGCTCGCCGTCCAGAGCGGTACACAGCCTCTGGCCCAGATGCGCTCCTTTTTCCGTAACAGCCCAGATTTTTAGCGTTCGATCGCTCATTTCCGCCTTCTTATGGTAACAATCAGTTTCAAAAGCATGCCTCCGGCGGCGAGGTGAGCCACCTCGAAAGCTAATTGCCCTTGCGATTTGTCCCTCGTTCCTCGGGCCAAATCGCAAGGGCCTTCGGCTCGGGCTTCGCCCGACATCAACGATCAGGGTGCATTCGAACCGGCCTGCAAGCGTCGAAGTAGCTGGATACGTTACCGTAACTTGTAGATAATCGATTTTTCCGCCATGCCTTCAGCGACCAGAGGTCTTTACCTCACTCCCAGGCGGAGCCCGGAAACAAAGTCATCCAGGTACCGAAGAGCGCCCCCTGTCCTCGGAGTCCACCACGGGCGCAGCCCGCAGGCGAATGCGACGTGCCCGAGGAACGAGGGCTCGGAGCATTCGCAACCTGGGGTGCAGGGGCTCAGCCCCTGCCCGCCGGAGGCGCTTTTTGCCCTTGTCCCTTTACGCCTTTTCCACCCCGTCCCGGTATTCGTGGGTAAAGGTGGCGTCGTAGAGTTTTGATTTGGCGGCGTTGTGCTCGCCCACGCCTTTGCCCACGATGATGAGGGCGGTTTTTCGGATGCCTTCGTTTTTCATGGTCTCGGGCAGTTTGCCGATGGTGGTGTAGATGATCCTCTCATCGGGCTGGCTCACGCGGTAGGCCACGGCGCAGGTAGACTCTTCCCCGTAGTGAGCGGCCAGCTGGCTGGAGACTTTTTCCGCCAGGGCGCTGGAGAGGTAGATGGCCATGGAGGCACCGTGGGAGGCCAGGGCGTCCAGGGTTTCGCCTTCGGGCACGGGGGTACGGCCTTCGGCACGGGTGAGGATCAGGGTCTGGGTCACCTCGGGGAGGGTGTACTCCATCTTCATGGCGGCGGCGGCCCCGAAGGCTGCGGTGACGCCGGGAATGACGGTGTAGGGGACGCCCAGCTTGTCCAGGTCGCGCATCTGCTCGTCGATGGCGCCGTACAGAGAGGGGTCGCCGGTGTGGAGACGCACCACCTTTTTGCCTGCCCGGTGGCCTTCGGCCATCTTCTCCACCATGCCGTCGAGGTCCATGGAGGCGCTGCTCAGGCATTCGCAGCCTTCCCGGGTCCAGACCAGGAGTTCCTCGGGGACGAGGGACCCGGCAAAGATCACGAGGTCGGCCTCTTCCAGGCTTCGCTTGCCCTTGACGGTAATGAGTTCGGGGTCGCCGGGGCCTGCCCCGGTAAAGATAATGGGGTGTCGTACGTCAGTCATCAACCTTCTCCTCGTATTCCGGTGACGATAAAGACCGGATTGGTTCCTTTGAGCATCATGTCCCAGGCCACGGTGGTGGAGACATTTGCGTTTAAGTGCAGTACTTCCACATTGAACCCTTCGTCTTCAAGGGCGGTCACGGCGGTGCCGAGGCTCTGGAGGAGCACGGTGTTGACCACCATGCGTGCGTTGTCTCCCATGCGGTCTGAGGCCATGCGGATGATGGCGTCCAGGTTTTTGCCACCGCCTCCGATGAAGACCACGTCCGGGTCGGGGAGATCCTGTGCGGCATCGGGAAGGGCCCCTTCCGTCACCGTCATGTTTGTTGCGCCGTAGCGCGTGATGTTGGTTCGGATGTCTGCCACGCGCTCGGGTTTCTGCTCCACGGCGCACACCTGTTTCACGAACCGGGAGGCTTCGATGGAGACCGAGCCACTGCCGGCCCCCAGGTCCCAGAGCACCTGGTGACCTTCGAGCCCGAGCTTGGCCAGGGTCACGGCCCGCACTTCGGGCTTGGTGATCATGCCGCGCTGGTGGGCAAAGGCTTCGCTGGGCATGCCCAGGCCGATGGCCTGTGGCGGCTCGGCAAGGGCGGCCCCCAGGACGACCATCATGTTGGGATCGCTAAAGGTTCCCGCGGCAATGCCTTCCAAGGTGGCTTCGGTGTGTTTTTCTTCCTGGGTGCCCATGGCCTCGAACACATGGCAGGCGCGGGCTGTGACGCCCTGCTCCAGAAGTCGGGCGGCCACGCTGTCCGGGCTGTTCGTAAGGTCGGTGAACACCGCTGTCTTGTCGTGGGCCAGAAGGGTCTTCAGGGTCTCGGTCGAAAGGCCCCGGCCATGGAGGCTCACCACCCCGGCGTCGTGCCAGGCAAGGCCCAGCCGGGAAAAGGCCCCGGCAACGGCCGAAACGTTGGGGATCACCCGCACGGCGTCGGCACCGAAGCGCTTGGTCACCAGGGAGCCGATGCCGTAGTACAAGGGGTCCCCCGAGGCGAGGATCACCACCTTATTGCCCTGGGACACCTTCGCTTCCAGGCGGTCCAGAACATCGGACATCTTGCCCTGGATGACGATTTTTTCAGCGGAGGTGTCGGGAAAGGCGCTTAAGTGGCGCTTTCCTCCCACGAGCACGTCCGCGTCCGAAATCAGCGCAAGGGAAGCCTGGGGGAGATCCCTCTCCGACAGGCCGAACCCCATGACCGTAATGGACTGGTTCATACCGTCTCCTTTCGGCTGTCGCTTGCCACGTTTCCGTCAAAGTCAAAAATCAGGCACCGGGCCGAGACCTCCCCTCCGGCAAACCTTGCAGCAGAGGCTGCGGCCAGCTCGGCAACCCGATCCACCACCTGGGGGCAGGGTTCCGCGAGGTAGGTAAAGGCCTCCCGGGCCGTGTTGGATGCGGCCACCTTGGCCACCAGCTCGGGATCGTCCACCATCTCTTCCACCAGGTCGGCCAGGAACCGAAGGTTCAGGTCGGACTTGGCGGCGTGGGTGTGGGGAATGCCTGCGGCCATTTTCACGGCCTTGCCGAAAAAGACGGCCAGGATCACGTCCACGGCCTGGTCCCCGGCCGTCTCCATGGAGCTTTTAAAGAAGTCGCCGATCTGCACGAAGCAGGCCTCGGCAAGTTCCGGGAACACCTCCATGGCGAAGCGCTCGCTGCGTCGGCCGGTGGTACAGACCACGCTGTGGGCCCCCATGGCCTTGGCCACCTTGATGGAAGAGCGCACCGTTGCTTCATAGGCTTCGTGGGACAGGGGCCGCTCAATGCCTGTGGTACCTAAAATGGAGATCCCGCCTTCGATGCCCAGGCGGCTGTTGAGGGTCTTTTTGGCCATCTCCTCGCCATCGGGAACAAAGATCTCAACGACCAGGGGATCGGACTCCCCGGTTTCGGCCCTGAGCATCTCCACAACCGCTCGAATCATCTTCACCGGGCCGGGGTTGATGGCTGCATTACCCACCGGGACTTCCAGGCCGGGCCGGGTGACCCGCCCCACCCCCTGCCCCCCGCAGATAACCAGGGCATCTTGGGCGGCATCGTCCCGTCGTACCCGCGCGCCGATGATGGCGTTTCGGGTGATATCCGGGTCGTCACCGCCGTCTTTCATGACGGTGCATACCGCGGTCTCCCCGTCCATGTGGCAGGAGACCAGGGGAATGTCCACATGGCCTTCGCTTAAAAACGCGATGCGGACCGTCTCCGGGCACACGCCGGTAAACAGGAGGCTTAAGGCCCCCTTTACGGCCGCGGCTGCGGCTGTTCCCGTGGTGAACCCGCTTCGTAATGTTCGTTTTTTTGCCATATTAAGAAAACCTAACGGGTCTCTCTTACGGAATAAGGCAGTAATAGAGAACCCCTGTGACCATCAACGAGAATATCCTCAGGAACTGGCCGATCAGCAGGATCTGGGTCCCCATGACCGGGGAGAAGATGCCTGCGTACCGGGGCAGCTGGTGCCTGACGGCCCGAATGGGAAAGGCGATGATATTGCCGATGAGAAGGGCCAGGGCCGTCTGTTTGACGGTGAGGACCCCGGCATCGAGCAAGGCGCCTGCCGCGGCAAAGCCGGAGGAGAACTCGGCGGTAAAACCCAGCACCACCACGGAGAGGGACTCCACGGGCATGATCCTGGAGACGGCCAGGTGTGCCAGGGCTTCGTTCATGAAGTCGAAAAAGCCCAGGCGATGCACGAAAAAGACCGCCACGTAGATGGGAATCACCCAGGTGATGATGGTGGCCACACGTTTGGGAAAGCGCTTTCGGATGCCCTGTTTCACCGCATCCCACCCCTTCGCCGTGGGCTCTTTGCCCTCAACCTCTTCGGTTCCGCCTTTTTCACCGTCCAGTATGGCATGGCCCAGCACAAGGAGAAACCCGCTGCGCAGGAGAAGGGCCGTGAAGGTGAGGCCGAAGTAGACCAATCCTGCCTTGCCCACCAAGGGAATCACGATAAAAAAGGTGGTGGGCAGGTGAAGGAAATAGGCCGGGAACTGGTTGAGGAAGTTGGCCATGAAGAGCTGCCTGCGGCTGATGGTACCGTCCTTGTAGAAACCGTAGAGCATGGAATTGGACGCCACCCCGGAGACAAAGGCCGTGGTAAAGGCCGCGCTGCAGCGATCGCCCAGGCCCGCGAACCGAAAGAGCGGCCCCGCCACCTTGGCAAGGTAGCGCGTCCATCCGGTGGATTCGATGACCTGGCCTGCGACCAGCCCCAGGGAGATAAAGCAGATCAGGCGCAGCAGGGGCTTGAAGACGCGGGTCACCACCACGTGGGGGGTGACCCCGTCCATCCAGACAATCCCTGCTGCGATCATGGCTGCCGTTACGCCCAGGGAGACCGCCAGCGCTTTACCGCTGCCTTTTCCCTTGCGATTTCCGGCCATCTCAGTTTGCCAGCCCGTTCTTCTGCTTGGCGATAATGAGGGTCCAGTAATCGGGCTTGACCTCACGGAGGTCGCCCACATTCCAGATGATCTCTTCGCCTTCGCGGCCGCACTTCTTGATGGCGCAGCTGTTCTCCATAAGGCCGCTGTCGGAAAGGGCGTCGGCGATGTCGTCCACGTTTTTGTAGGCCTTGAGGAGCACCACGTTCTCGGAAGTGGCGGCGACCCTGCGGACGTGTTCGCCCCCGTAGGCGCCGGAAGTGATCACAAGGGACTCTTCGGCTTCCACAAGGGGTGTATTGATGCGGGCTGCGGCGGCCTGGAAGGAGGTGATGCCGGGGATGGTGACCACGGGGCACTCCGCGTGGTCGGCTTTCATGTACTGGAGGATGTACCCGAAGGTGGAGTAGGTCAGGGGGTCGCCCAGGGTGAGGAAGGCTGCGTTTTTCCCGGTGCTCAGAACCTCAGCGATGCGGTCGGCGTTCTCTTTCCACGCTTTGGTGGTGACGTCCTGCTCGCTGGTCATGGGAAAGGGGAGGATCTCCACCTCCAGATGCTCGGGGAGGTGGGGCCTGGCGATTTCAACCGCCAGGCTGAAGCTGTTCTTGGATGAGGATGCCGTGAAGATGACATCCACGTCTTGCATGGCCTTGACGGCTTTCATGGTGATGAGGTCGGGATCTCCCGGACCTACGCCAATGCCAAAAAGCGTGCCTCTGTTCTCAGACATAACTAACTACCTCGGTATCCGCCTGCTGTTCAGGCGGTTGATTGGGGCCGGTGTTCCACAAGAACCCTGAAACACCGACTGTTTTTAAGCGGCACGTGCCGCATCTTTCATCATAGCAGGGTTGACAGTTGACAGAAACGCCCCTAAACGCGCTGCACGCAGCATCCAACTCCTCCTGTCCGCTGTGATGAAAGCTTCTATGGATCAATCGGCGCCGTCACCTCGTTCCATGCCGATGACACGCCAGTATCGCCTTGCCCGGCGCGGCAAGGCGTGGTCGTGTCACCTGGTTGGGGCATGGCCTCAAGGGGCCGACGCAGATTTTTTTCTCACTGCATGGTTAAGCCCCTTGGGATGCCGCCATGATGGCCAGGGCATTGACCGCGGCGGCGGCCACGTTGGAGCCACCTTTTCGTCCCACGTTGGTGATGTACGGAACCCCCGGGGTTTCGAGGAGCTCGGCCTTGGACTCGGCCGCGTTCACAAACCCCACGGGAAAGCCAACGATGAGGGCGGGCTTGATGCGCCCTTCCCGCACCAGCTCCAGCAGGCGAAGCAGGGCGGTGGGGGCGTTGCCCACGGCGTAGATGGCCCCGTCGAGGCGATCTGCCACAGCATCCACAGCGGCCTTGGCCCGGGTGATGCCCCCGGCCTTGGCGGTGGCAGCCACTTCGGGATCGGCCACCAGGCAGGTCACGCTTCCCCCGAAGGAGCCCACCTCCATTTTGCGGATCCCGGACAGGGCCATATTGGTATCGGTAAAGATGGGCTTTCCGCCACGAATGGCGGCGATGCCGCGTTCAATGGCCTCGGGGTGAAACCGAAGGCTCTCCACGTATTCAAAATCGGCGCTGGTATGGATCACGCGGCGGGCAATGGGCCACTCCGCATCGGAGAAGCCGTGGTCACCGGCCTCCTCTCCGATAATCTTGAAGCTCAGGTCTTCAATCTCCTGGGGTTTCATCGTGTCGTTGACTCCTTGTACGCGTTGCAGCGGGCCACAAACGCCTCCCCTACCCCGGCAGAGCTTCCGAAGTGAAGGTGGACGTAGCTGCCCAGTGTATTGCCCTTGACATACCCTTCATCGGGAAGGGTGCGATGGGTACGCGGGGTGACCCGGTAGATCCGGTCTGCCTTGGGCTCCCCCACGGGTTTGGAATAGTGAAACTCATGGCCCCGCACAATGGTGCCGGACGGGCCGAGCAGGGAGGTTTCTTTCAGGGTAATCTCCCGATAACCCAGGGCGCAGCGTTTCTCCTGCATGCGGGTCTCCAGGGGCAGGCAGCCGGTCATCTCCCAGCGACGCCCCTCAAAATCGGTGATGGCCTCGGAGAGGTACATGAGCCCGCCGCACTCGCCGTAGACGGGCATTCCGGCATCGGCGGCGGCTTTGACGGCGCTTCGCATGGCGGTGTTTCCGCTCAGGGCCTCGGCAAAGAGTTCGGGGTAGCCCCCACCGAAGTAGATGCCGCTGATCCCTTCGGGAAGGGTTTCATCTTCGGCAGGCGAGAAAAAGGCCAGGGTAGCCCCTGCTTTTTCAAGTGTCTCAAGGTTGTCCGGGTAGTAGAAGCAGAAGGCGCTGTCCATGGCCACGCCAATCTTGACGGGTTGGGCACTTTCGGAGGTGACCCCTTTGGATTCTTCCTGGCTTAACGAAAGCTCCCCTGCCCGCTCCAAAAGAAGATCCAGGTCGATGTGGGCCTCCACGGTGTCGGCCAGGTGATCGGTTTCGGTGCCGGAGAGCACGTGCTCTTCGTCGGTGACAAGGCCCAGGTGCCGCTCGGGAATCCTCAGGGCCTCATCCCGGGGAATCCCGCCCAGGCAGGGCATGTCGCTGTGGACCGAAAGGGCCTCGGTGAGGTAGGTGAGGTGGCTCTTGCTGCCGATGTTGTTGAAGACAACGCCGAGGAAATTGAGCTCGGGGTCGAAGTTTTCAAAGCCGGTGACCAGGGCGGCGGCGCTTCGGGCCATGCTGGCGGCGTTGACCACCAGAATCACGGGAAGCCCCAGCCACTTGGCCATCTGGGCCGAAGACCCGGCCTCGTCCGTGCCGGAAAAGCCGTCAAAGAGCCCCATCACCCCTTCCACCACGGCCAGGTCGGCCTGGGCCATGGATCGGGAAAAGGCGTCCCGGCAATAGTCCCGGCTGAGCATCCAGCCGTCCAGGTTCCGGGAGGCCCGACCCGTCACCCGCCGGTGATGGCCCGGGTCGATGTAGTCCGGCCCCACCTTAAAGGGCGCCACATCATACCCGCGCCGCTTCAGCGCCGCCATGATGCCCAGAGACAGGGTGGTCTTACCGCTGCCGCTGGAGGTGCCCCCGATGAGAAAACCTGCTTTGCCGAAAGTCGCCTTACTGCCCATGCGTTGCCAGTCCTTGTATGCTCGGTTCAAAGAGAGTTGGGTATAGAATTTCCCCGATACGCCGCGCCCCTTCCAGAAGGGCCGGTGTGGGCCTTGACACCAGGGCCTCGTCCACAAAGTGAATCTCGCCCTCGCGCACGGCCCGGATGAGGGAAAAGCCCGGTTCGTTTTCGATCTCTTCCCGGGTGACGCGGTTCATGCGGCCCTGCTGCACCAGGTAGACGTCGATCATTGGCCCCTTGGCCAGGAGGCGCTCCTTGCCGTAAATGGCGATGTTGCTGCCCTTGGAGGGCACGGCGTCTTCAGCCACGTTGACGCCCCCAGCCAACTCCAGAGCCCAGGCGGCCATGGAACCTTTGGAGAAGGTACGCAGCTTGCCGTGCATGGCCTCGAAAAAGACGGTCCGCTTTTCCGGTACCGTCCGGGTGACCTCGTGGATGCGGCGGGTCTCTGATTCAAAGGCCGACACCAGGGACCGGGCCTCGGCCTCGTGTCCGCTGAGGAGGCCCAGGGCCACCCAGTAATCCATCATCTCGTCCATGGTGCCGGGTTGCAGGGAGACCACGGTGATCCCCCGGGCTTTGAGGCTGGACACCAGCCTGCCGTAGCCCCGCTCGATCATGGGGCGGATCAGCACCAGGTCGGGCCGGGCGGCCAGGAACCGCTCGGTGCCGTCGTGGTAGGAGAACCGGGGAAGCTCTTCTGCCCCGTCGCTTTTGGACGCGCCGATGAGGACATCTGCGGCCCCCATGGCCAGGAGGTTGTCGGTGTGGGCGCTGTAAAGGGAGATGATTCGGGTAAAGGGTTTGTCGAAGGTCACCACCTGACCGGATGCGTCGGTAATCCGGGCGGCATCGGCGGCAGGTGCCATCAACCCGGCCACAAGGCAAAAACAGAGGATGCGAAGAAGAGTTCTACCCATGGAACCCTCCCGCATCAAAGAGCACCTGACGGCTCCGGGTCACCTCGTCTGTCATGACCCGGGCCTTGACCCCGAACACCTCCCAGAGGGTCTCGGGGGTAAGGGTCTCTTCCACGGAGCCGGACACGGCCATGCGCCCCTCTTTCAAAAAATGGAACCGATCGCAGAAGAGCGCGGCGGTATTGATGTCCTGAAACACGCCCACAACGCATCGGTTTTCCTGTTTCACCTTCTCCCGCACCACGGAGAGGAGGCTCAAGGTGTGTTTCATGTCCAGATTGCTGGTGGCCTCGTCCAGAATCAGCACTGGGGTGTCCTGGGCCAGGGCACGGGCAAAAAGGGTCCTCTGGCGCTCTCCCCCGCTCACCTCGGTGACGGGGCGGTCGGCCAGGTGACGGATATCGGCCACGGCCATGGCCTCGTCCGCCAGCTTGAAATCGTTTTCCGACGGGGATCCGAACCGGTCGATGTGGGGATGCCTGCCCATCATCACCACCTCCCGCACGGAAAAGGCAAAACGTACCTCGTGGCTCTGGGACACCACCGCCACCTGCCGGGCCACCTTGCGGGCGGACAGCTTGCGGACCGGGGTCCCGAAAAGAGAGGTGGTCCCGGCATCGGGGTCCATCTGTCCGCTCAAAATTTCCACCAGGGTGCTCTTTCCCACCCCGTTGGGCCCTAGGATGGCGTGGAACACGCCCTTCTCAAAACGGGCGTCAACGCCTTTAAGCACCTCTCGCCTGCCGCGCTTAAAGGAAATCCCTTCCATGTGGAGCACGCTGTCCGTCATGCCTATGCCCCCCCTCCCATGCGGCTCTTTCGAAAGATCACGCAGAACACCGGCCCGCCGATGAGGGCCGTGAGCACCCCGATGGGCACTTCATAGGGTAGCACCGCACGGGTCACGGTGTCGGCAAAAAGCAGGAGCACCGCCCCGATGATAAGGGTTGCGGGAAGAAGCTTCCGGGCATCCGGCCCGGTGACAAACCGCACCATATGGGGCACCAGAAGCCCCACAAAGCCGATAATACCGGAGACCGCCACGCAGACCGCCGCCACAAGGGACGCGGCCACCAGAAGAATAAGGACCGTCTTGGAGGTATCCACCCCCAGGCTTCGGGCGCTTTTTTCGCCCAGGGCCAGAAGGTTCAGATCCCGGGCGTAAAAGAGAAAGAGGAGAAACCCGGCCCCGGAAACGCCCGAGAGAACAGCGGCATCACGCCAGGTGGCCGCGGCAAAGCTGCCCATGAGCCAGAAGATGATGACGGACACCTGCTCGTCGGCCAGGTATTTCATGAAGCTCAAACCCGCCGAGAGGATGGCCGACACCATGATGCCCGATAAGATGAGGTTGGAAGAGTCGATGCCACACCGAAGCAGCCGCCCCGACGGTGAGGCCATGGCGATGACGATAAACAGGGTGAGGATGGCGCCGCCAAAGGCAAAGAGGGGAACGGACAAGAGAGTCTTGCCCATGCCGAAGAGAAGGGCCACGGCCGCGCCAAAGGCGGCACCGGAGGAGACGCCCAGGGTATAAGGGTCGGCCAGGGGATTCAGGAGAATATTCTGATAGACGGCCCCGGCCACGGCCAGCCCGGCCCCTGCGGCTGCCGCCGTCAGGATGCGGGGAAGCCTCACCTCCCAGACCATGACCCGGGCTGTTTCAGCCGCTGCCGTGGCCCCGTCCGTGCCGGTGATCCCGTTCCAGAGGGCCCCAAGGACGTCCTTAAAAGAAAACGCCACAAACCCCATGCGGGCCGAAAGCAGCACCGCGCAGAAAAGGAGCGCGCACAAGCACACCAACCCTGCCGAGCCTTTCATCAGGGCAAGGGAGGGTTTTGTTTTCCTCATGGACTCCGTGGCGATGGTCATGGGGGGCCTTCCATCAACGTTCGGGTTTAAAAGCGAAAACCTCCGGCGGCAAGGTGTGCCACCTTGAAAGCTGGTTGCGGATGCGTTTTGTCCCTCGTTCCTCGGGTCAAATCACATCCGCCTTTAAAGCAAAACTCACCCAAAAAGGGTTTTTGAAACCTGTTTGTTAAACTTTCATGTCGCACCGTAGCCCTTGGGCGAAGGCGGATTAAAAGTTTAGCCTCCGGCAGGGCCGCCGGAGGCCACCAAACCATAGAAAACTACTTGCCGGTGTGAACCGTTACCGCGTCCACGGCATGCTTTGCGTAGAGCTTGGCCCACTCGGGGTTCTCGCCCAGGCCTTTGAGCTCGCAAGTCACCTTGATGCCCATCTTCTCCATGATGGTCTTCCAGGCGTCGTCTTCTTCTCCGGCCATGTCATTTCTGGCATGGTCACCGGCAACCACCATAAAGGGCTTCATGAAGACCTTCTTGGCCTTGATGTGCTTCAGGGCGGTGGTGACGTCATCGAGGCCGGGGTAGCCCTCCACGGTCCCCACCAGGGTGGTGACCTCAGGGTACATGGCATTCATGGTCTTCTGGAATTCAATGTACGCGCTGGTGGGAAACACCTCGTTTCCGTGGCCCATGTAGACCAGCACAGCGCCCATCTTTTTGGCCTTTTTCACATCCGCGGCCATGGTCTTGGCGGCGGTTTCAATGTCATTTCGGTACTCGGGGTGCAACCCGGCTTTGCCAAGGGCGGGACGGCCCAGGGTCAGATAGGAGAAGGGCTTCCACTTGGCGCGGAGGGTATCGATGCCTGCAATGGCGTCCACATAGGCCTTGAGATCAAGGTACTCTTCCCCGGCGTAGACGTGGGTGGTCTGTACCACCACGCGCTTTTTGCCCTCTTCCTGCAGGGCGCCGAAGGTTGCCAGGGGGCCTTTGACGTCATACAGCCACGCAGGAACGCCGGGGTTGGCTTTTTTCCAGGCGGCGTCATTGGCGCGGTCGTGCCAGATGCCCCGGATGATGTTGGAGGTAAAGGCGTGCTTGATCTCTGCCTTGGGGAACTCTTTTCTCATCTCTTTGTCGATGGTGAGAATGGCCTGAAGGGCTTCGGGGTAGCTGGTGCCGAAGCTTGCAATAACCACGGCGTCCACCGCCTCTTTTTTGGTGGCTGCCGTGGCGGGATTTACACCCAGAAAGGACAGCAGTGATACAATCAAAAGCAGAAGGGTCGTCTTTTTCATCGTTTTTAAATCTCCGTACGTAACAGGTGTATTTATTAAATATGATACCCAGGCATTCAACCGATGGACCAGATGGGAACGCTGCCTCCTTTTAAAGCAATACGCCCCTTTTCATACCCGGCCATACGGCACTGAATCGAGGTAAACCCCTTGGATATCATGCGCCACCATGCCCAATGGATGTCTCCTTCTCCGTCCAGGGGAGAGACCACGGCCACCTTGTCCACGTCAAAGGACAGATGGCCGCCCTTAAGCAGGTCATCCGGGGCAACGCCTTCGGGTAGCTGCCCCTGCACACAAAGAATCATGCCTTTTTTCATCATCGGCTCCTTTATAAACTGATCATTTACAAAGGACCGGAGCCCGGCTGACTCCTTGCACAGCCCCTCCGGTCCGACCATCTCCGAAAAAGGGCTGTTCCCTGTTTGCTTCGCCCTTTTCATCACGCGGTTCCCCTGTTCTCCGCAGGGGTGTTTTGTGATGCGGCATGCCGCACCCAAAACATCACGTCTTATGCCGGGCAGGTCTTCTGACTCCCGGGCGTTCCGAACGGCGCACCTTCCCGCCCTGGTTGCCGCCGGCCTGAAAAGGAGAGCCAGCAGCGGGCAGTGGCTTATGGATGAGAGAGATTCCCCTCACCCGTGCCGTACGGTTCCCGGTTACAGCGGCGGGACCGTTCCCGATTTTCACGGGATTCCCTTCCTGCGTGTATGCAAGACCCCTTGCGGGGACCCGGTCACGTACTCACCCGAAAATCGACCGCCGTGACGGGGACAAATTTTCGGGTCTTCCAAACAAAAAAATCCCCATGCCTGCAATCGTATGCAAGCATGGGGATTCCGTATTCAATCCTCAAAGTCGGGCGCACCCTTTACCACGGCAGTGCGCCACTTCTATATGATTCAATCCCCGTGTTCCGGCGGCTTTTCCTGTTTCAGGCCGCCCCTCTCACCACGGTGAAGATATGACGATAACATCAGACAACGGGACATCATATAGCGCATGGCAGGTCTTCTGACTTCCGGATCATCCGAGCCTTCGCGCCTTCCCCTCATTGTTCGACCCGATCACTTCGGACGCATCAAGAAAGTGGCGTTGTTGCGAAGGACGTCCCCGGTTACAGCGGCGGGCCCGTCTCCGATTCTCACGGAGTTCCCTATTAAGCATTAGCTGCACCAAGCATAGGATGTGATCCTAAGCCACACTTTTCCGGTTGTCAAGCCAATCTAAGGCCCATGCCCCATTCCCTGCCCGACGGCCATCCCTTTAAAAATCCGAACGATGGCACCGGACAGGGAACATGGCGGAAAATTCCTTCACGGGCAGTGCTTATTCAGCAAGTCCGTCGGCACGTTTCGCTGCCCGCACACCGGAAAACTTGAAGACGAAGAGGCAGAGCAGTACCACGGCGGTACCCACACCGATGACGGTGGAGGTTCCGATGGAGAGCCCGAAGCCGATTTTGGCCTGAAGGATGAAGGTGACCACCACAGAGGTCATAAAGGTCGCCGGCAGGCAGGCGATCCAGTAATTCTTCATCTCCTTGGCAAGGAAGACTGCGGCGGACCAGAGTACCAGAGTGGCCAGGGCCTGGTTGGAGAACCCGAAGTAGCGCCAGATGATCCCGAAGTTCTGGGTAGAGATGACAAAGCCCAGGGCAAACAGGGGCACGGCGATCATGAGCCGCTTGGCGGTCTGGGACTGGCTCACCTTAAAGGACTCGGCCAGGATCAGGCGGGTGCTTCGGAAAGCGGTGTCCCCGCTGGTGATGGGCAGAACGATAACCCCAATGACCGCCAGAAAGCCGCCCACGGGACCCAGAAGAACGTTGGAGACTTCAGAGACAACGGCTGAAGGAGTCCCTGCGGCAATCACGGCGTTCAGGGCTTCCGGAGACTTGTAGAAAGAGAGCCCCACGGTGGCCCAGATCAGGGCGATGATCCCTTCCAGGATCATGGCGCCGTAGAAGACAGCGCGGCCGTCCTTTTCGTTTTTGACGCACCGGGCCATCAAGGGAGACTGGGTGGAGTGGAACCCGCTGATGGCACCGCAGGAAAGGGTAATAAACAGCAGGGGCCAGATGGGCTTGTTCGCAGGATGGGCGCTGGTGGTCACATCCAGGTTGGGCAGGATCTCATAGCCACCGAACATCAGGGCCACCACGGTGGCGACAGTGGTGATGAGCAGCAGGGCGCCCAGCAGGGGATAGATCTTTCCGATGACCTTGTCGATGGGAAGAATGGTGGCAAGGAAATAGTAGCCAAAGATGGCAAAGATAAAAATCTGGGTGTTCACGCCGGTGAGCCCGGTGAGGAGCTTGGCCGGGGCCAGAACGAAAATCACGCCCACCAGCATGAGGAGCACAACGGAAAAGACCCGCATGGCCTGTCGGGCGGGCATACCGAGGAAGTCACCCACCACCTCGGGGATGCTGCCCCCGCGGTTCCGCATGGAGAGCATGCCGGAGAAGTAGTCGTGAACCGCCCCGGCAAAGATACACCCGATGACGATCCAGACCAGGGCCACCGGGCCGTAGAGGGCCCCCAGGATGGGGCCGAAAATGGGGCCGATCCCGGCAATGTCCAGGACCTGAATAAACAACACCTTCCACTTGGGAAGGGGCATGTAGTCCACCCCGTCCTCAAGCTCGTAGGCGGGGGTCCTTCGGGAACTGTCCGGCCCGAAGGTTTTTTCAACAAAGGTACCGTAGGTAAAGTACCCGAGAATCAGTGCAGCGACGCACGCAAAAAAAGTAAGCATAATCTAAATGACCTCCATGACAAAACGCATTGATCGCCCGTGGGGCGGTTCCTCTTTCACACCTGCTGTTGTAGCGGATTAAAAAGGGGATACGCCACGCTCGAAACGGCCCATGTCGTTTTTCGAGGATGGAATGCATCAGGAGGGTGCCGAAACAACATGGCCGCCCAAAGGGGCGGCCAGAGAGCTTTCAAAAAGGGAGGTCAGGGACGGGCTGGAGGGTGGTTCCGGGGGATGGAAAAGGAGACCTCCGTGCCCTGGCCCTGGGTGCTCTCGATGACCATGCGGCAGGAGGGGCCGTAGATCCGCCGGAGCCTGTGGATGGTGTTCCGCACCCCGATGCCCTCACCGGCCGCGGCCAGCTCCTCGGGATTATACAGACGGCCCACTGTCTCCTCGGACATTCCCACGCCGTCGTCGGTCACCCGCACCGTGAGAAGCGTTGCATCACAGTCAATGGAAACAGCCACCGTGCCCCCCTTTTCCTTGGGGGTGATCCCGTGCTTGACGGCATTTTCCACCACGGGCTGGATCACCAGGGCGGGGATGGGCCAGTTGTCGCACCCCTCCCCCACATCAAGCCGATAGGAGACGCGGTCGCCGAAGCGGGCCTGCTCAATGGCCAGGTACGCCTCCACCTGCTCCAACTCCTCCTGGACGGTGATGTAGCCCTTGCTCTGGTCGAGGTTCCGGCGCATGTAGCTGGACAGGTCCAGGATCAGCTCCCTGGCCCGATCGGGTCGGGTACGGCAGAAGCTGGCGATGGTGTTAAGGGAGTTGAAGAGAAAATGGGGGTTGATCTGGGCCTGGAGCCGCCTGATCTCCGCATAGGCCAGCATCCGGGCCTGGATCTGGATGTCTTCCAGCTCCAACTGGGTAGAGAACAGCACGGCAAGCCCCCGGGCGGTCTGGAAATGGACCTTGTCCAGGGGTTTTTCCCGGGTACCGTAAAACTTCAGGGTCCCCACGATGCTCTCCCCCTTTTTCAAGGGGACGATGATGCCGTGATGAAAGGGGCATCCATGGTGGGGGCAGGCGATCTCCCGTTTCGTGTGCCGGAACAGGGGCAGCCCGTCGTCCAGAACCATGCGGGTGGCGGCGGTGCGGATGGGCTCCCCGGCAATGTGGTGATCCGCCCCAACCCCCATGTGGGCCAACACATGGGTGGTGTCCGTGATGGCAACAGCCGCCACGTCCACCTGTCGGAAAATGATCTCAGCCGTCTTTTTGGCCGAGCCCGCCCCAAGCCCTGCGCGCAGATACCCCACGGTGAGGTTGGCGATCTCCAGGATCTGCTGCACCTGGCGAGACTCCCGCCGCTCACGCTCCCGAAAGAGCCCCTTGATCAGCTCCACAAAAAAGGCAGCCCCAACAGAGTTGACTAAAATCATGGGCACGGCAATGAGCCGCACCAGGTCCACGGCCTCGGAAAAAGGCTTGGCAAACAACAGCACCAGCCCCATGTGCATGGACTCACCGGCCACACCCAGACCAAAGGCCACCTTCCAGTTCATCACCCGCGAGCCGTACCACCCGGCCAAAAGCCCTGCGGCCACACCTTCCAAAAGCGTGGCCGTGGCACAAGGTGCCGAAGTAAACCCGCCGATATCAATAAGGAAGCGATGCCCGCCTGCAATAACACCGGCCCCAAGCCCCACCCAGGGGCCGCCGAAAAGCCCGCCCGTCACCACGGCCATGGCCCTTAAGTTGGCAAAGGCGTCGTGGACCGGATCGAACCCGTAGTTGCCCAGAATTGCAAACAGGCCGAAAAAGCAAGTCAGCACGGCCTTCTCCACCCAGGGGTGCTTCCCCAGAAAGGTCTTGCCCGCCGCCCCCATGTTCAAAATGAGAAAGGCCGCGGCCACGGTGAGGCCCAGGTGCTCTATGAGGGTGATCAACAGATGGGTGATGGATACATCCACGTTCGGGTATTCTCCTTTAAAAAAGCCTCCGACGGCCCCGCCGAGAGTCAAGCCTTTGAAAAGTTTAACAAACAGGTCTTAGATCATCGTTTTAAACATACGCCGGAACAATTCAGACGCTTTCGCACCAGTTCTTCGTTTTGATCGCCCCGGGGCGATCAAAACGAAGAACTGGTGCATTAGGAACGTTTTTTGCTGAGCTTTTTTTCAAAAAAACGACCCGCCGGAGGCAAGCGGTTTGCCTACCTCAACCGTAGACCGCACCGACACCTGGGTGCCAGGGTTTCATAGGTACCGGTCGTTTTTTGGAGATGCGGGGACTTTTCCGGGGGCTGGAACGACAGGGAATCAGAGCCCAAGGTTCTCCTTGAGGCCTTTGACACGGTTTCGGCTCACCACCACCTCGCTGGCGGCGGGGTCGTCCATGACGAGGAGGTACTTGCCGTTGTACCAGCTGGTGACTTCGCGGATGTGCTTGAGGTGAACCAGGCTGGCGCGGTGAACGCGATAGAAGGGGTAGCCTGCAACCAGCTCTTCGAGGCGATCCAGGGTGGGGGCGCCGTGGGAGATGTAGTCGCCGTCATGGGTAAAGACCCGCACCCGTTTCTCTTCGGCCCGGCAAAAGATCACCTCATCGGGATCCAGGAGCAACAGGCGCCCCTGGCTCTCCACGGACAGACGCACCACATGGGGTGGCCTGGCGCCCAGAGCCTCCAGCAGCCTTGCCACCTCATCACCCGGAGCCGAAGACTCCGCCTCCAGCCGCTCTCTGGCCCGCCCAACGCCCTTGGCCACGCGCTTCATGGAAAAGGGCTTCAGGATGTAGTCCACGGCCTGCTCGTCAAAGGCCTTCACCGCGTACTGGTCATAGGCCGTGCAGAAGATGAACAGAGGCGCCTTGTGCAGGTCGCCGCAGGCTTCAATGACGTGAAACCCGGTGTGACCCGGCATGTTGATGTCCAGAAAAACCAGATCCGGCTTCAAGGTGCCGATCTTTTCCACCGCTTCTTTGGCGGAGTTGGCCGACCCCACCACGGTGACATCCGGCAACCCCGACAACAGGTACGCCAGCTCGTCCACGGCAGGCTGCTCATCATCCACCACCAGACATCGAATTTCCATACCCCCTCCCATGTAAGCGCCGACGCACATCGCATTGTCACTATATACATCCCGAAGGCAACACGTCAAACAGGCACCAGGCCCTTCAAAACGCAAAAAAGCGGGATATCGCCGGGCGACTCCCGCCATGCCGTGACACACAACCTGGCCGTATTTCAGCTCTCGTCCAACACTCGATTCATGCGGCCCTGGCTATAGCCCTCCAGATCGGCGGCCACATGGAGATACCCTGCCTGCCTCACCACGGCAACCACCGTCGCCATCAACTCCTGGCCAAACACACGCCGCAGGTCCTCCTGGGAAAACTCGATCCTGGCCACGGTCCCGTGGTGCCGCACCCGATAGTGCGAAAACCCCAAATCGTCCAAGGCCGCCTCGGCAGCCTCCACCATGGCAAGGGCCTCCCGCGTAATCTTCTCTCCGTAGGGAATACGCGTTGCCAGGCAGCTCATGGCTGGTTTGCGGGCCACAGACAGCCCCAGGGCCTCGGCAAGTTCCCGAATCTCGGACTTATAGAGACCCGCATCCACCATGGGCGCACTGATACCGAGCTCTTCCGCGGCCTTGAGACCGGGGCGGTAGTCCCCCAGGTCATCGCAGTTCACCCCATGCACTACATTGCTCACCCCCAGGGTCTTCGCTTCATTACTCATCTGCGTGAACATACGGCGTTTACAATAATAACATCGCAAGGGTGTGTTCCCCAGAAAATCCTCATCCTCCAGCATACCGGGATCATAAAGGATATGCCGGACACCCAGTGCCTTGGCACAGGCCTTGGCCGCTTCGATTTCACGACGCGAGTGCACAGGGGAGACCGATGTCACCGCCACAACGTTCTCTCCGAGGGTATCTACTGCTGCTTTCAAAAGCAGTGTACTGTCCACTCCCCCAGAAAAAGCTACCGCCATGGATTCGTATGTTTTCAGGCGATTTAAAAGGGTTTCATACTTTGTTGTACTGCGATTCACAGGGGTCCTGACTCCACCAAAATGGTTTACAATTGTTTACAACTTTTATATACATGACCGTTAACAAGTAGAAAATAACCAGTTGGCATCATATTATAAATAATTGAGATTTTCAAAGGTGATCACATGGCAAAGGAAACCGTAAAAAACTCAACCGATGCGCCCAAGGAGGCCGCAGCCAAGGAAGAGTCTCCCAAAAAGGAGAACAAAACAACGGCTGAAAAGACCACCGCAAAGAAAGCTCCCAAGTCTAAAAAAGCCGTAAAAAAAGCAGCCGCCACCAAGAAGAAAAAAGAAGAAAAAGCCTTAAAAGCAGAAGCTAAAACCACCACCGCCAAAAAGACCACCGCGAAAAGCACCACAAAAAAAGACGGTGCCGCTGAGGCCAAGAAGCCTGCTGCAAAAAAAACCACGGCCAAAAAAGATGATGCCAAGGCCAAGGCCGATGCAAAAAAGAAGGCCGACGAAGAGGCGAAGAAAAAAGCTGAAGAAGAAGCTCGCCTGAAAGCAGAGGAAGAGGCCAAGAAAAAGGCTGAAGAAGAAGCCCGCCTGAAGGCAGAGGAAGAGGCCAAGAAAAAGGCTGAAGAAGAAGCCCGCCTGAAGGCAGAGGAAGAGGCTAAGAAAAAGGCTGAAGAAGAAGCCCGACTCAAAGCCGAGGAAGAGGCTAAGAAGAAGGCTGAGGAAGAAGCCCGCCTGAAGGCAGAGGAAGAGGCCAAGAAAAAGGCTGAAGAAGAAGCCCGACTCAAAGCCGAGGAAGAGGCTAAGAAAAAGGCTGAAGAGGAAGCCCGCCTGAAGGCAGAGGAAGAGGCTAAGAAAAAGGCTGAAGAAGAAGCCCGTCTGAAAGCCGAGGAAGAGGCCAAGAAAAAGGCTGAAGAGGAAGCCCGACTCAAAGCCGAGGAAGAGGCCAAGAAAAAGGCTGAAGAGGAAGCCCGACTCAAGGCAGAGGAAGAGGCAAAGAAAAAAGCTGAAGAGGAAGCTCGCCTGAAGGCAGAGGAAGAGGCAAGGATAAAGGCTGAAGAAGAAGCCCGACTCAAGGCAGAGGAAGAGGCAAGGATAAAGGCTGAAGAAGAAGCCAAGCGCCAGGCTGAGCTGGATGCCAAAAAGAAAGCCGAGGCCGCAGCTCGCCGCAAGGCAGCCGAAGAGGCCCGCGCCAAAGCCGAACAAGAAGCCAGGGCTCAGGCCCAGGAAGAACAGCGCCTGCGTGAGGAAGCCGCCAAAAAGGCCTCCACGCGAAAACTCATCACGGCTGTCTGTGCCTTCGGCGTATTTGTCCTGATCCTCATCGCCTCCAGTGCCTCCAACACCTCCAACTACTTTGTCACGACCAAGAAGCACTCCACCTTAATATATAAGGGAATCTTCTCCCCCACCGGCAAAGAACTCCTCATTGAAATCCCCACGGCCGTGACTCTGGATACGGTTAAGGAGACTTACACCCTTCAGGAGGTGAAGCCCCTGATCTTTGCCCACCACATGAATTCGGCATCAGCCCTTCGCACCACGGAAGGGATTCCCGACCTTGAGGCCATCATCGCATCCTACGAAGCTGCCGTGGACTTTGCCCCCGGTCCCGAAGAGCTCGACGAAGCCCTTAAGCAGCTGGAAGCAGCCAAAGACGTCTTAAAGGCCATCGAATAGTCACCCGCCTGAGCGGTTGACGCACTGCTTATAAAAAAACGCCCTGCCTCCCATATGGGGAGGCAGGGTTCTCGAAAAACCAAACCCCCACCCCTAAAAATGGTTTAAGGCATCCACTCAGGCAATCCCCTGCCAGCCCTTTTTCCAACGTGTAAAGGCCATCACCACAGCCCCTCAGAGCCCCAACGGACCCCACGCAACAACACATTGAAATACCGCATCATTTCACCCGACACGCCCTTGGCACGCCCCTTGCTCTAACTTTGATCAGACAACGCAACATGGCTCAAAACCAGACCGGAAGACTCCGCCCCCAGTCGCACTGCATGAGACCGATCCGGTCATCCACCTCAAACCCAAGGAGGCACAGGTGAACGCTCTCAATCAACGTGTTCTCATCCCTGTAGACGGATCCATCCAATCCACCCATGCCGCACTCTACGCGGCACGCATCCTGATCCCTGAAAAGACGACGTTCACCCTGTTCCTGGTAGAAAATGTCGTGCCGGAAACCTTCTGGGACACCCAATCCGACGGTATGGAAGGCACAGGCCCCGACAAACTGGGCGGTTGGTGGGAAGAAAACCACATCCGCTACAACCGTAAGGTCATCGAAAAAATCCGCACCGACCTCATCAAAGAGGGCTTTCCAGACGAATCCGTTGAGGTAAAAATCCGCCCCCGACGGGTGGGCATTGCCCGGGACATCATCCGGGAGTCCAAAAAGGGCTACGACCTGGTAGTGGCCGGTCGCATCGGCCACAACATCCACACCGGGGCCATCCTCGGCAACTGCGCCCGCAAGCTCATCGCTTCGGTTAACCACGTGCCCCTGGTCATCGTTGGCGGCAATCCCGACAGCACGGGCGTGCTCATCGGCTTCGATGCCTCCGAAGGCTCCAAAAACTGCGTCCGGCAATTGAAAAAAAGCGTCACCCGAAACATTGAAAAGGTGAAAATCTGTTATGTGTCGCGCTCCCTCAACCTCATGAGCGGCTCCTTCGATCCCTTCCAGGCATCTCTGGACGCCTACAACCTCATGGAACAGGAGCACCAGATCCACCACCAATCCCGCATGCGCCCCCACCTCCAGAAGGCAGAAACCATCCTCAGGGACGCCGGGTTCGACCGGGCAGGCGTGGACTCCATCATCCTGCGCTCCTATCTGAGCCGCTCCGAAGGGCTCATGGACGAAGCCAAGAAAAGCGGCTACGACACCATCATGGTGGGACGCCGGGGCCACTCCATTGTGGAGGATTTTCTTCTGGGCCGGGTGGGGGACAAACTGGTGCAGATGGGCCAGGACAGAGCCATCTGGCTTGTCAATTAACACCCGTTCTCAAACAAGGGCCCATGGACAGCCCCGTATCAATCACGATTTAAACCACTTCCATCCGCCCTGTTTTTTCGGTTCAAAAAACGCGTCAAAGGGATTGACGCCACCGAAAAATGCCATTAGTATACGTCCCACATGAGCGGGAATAACTCAGTGGTAGAGTGTCAGCTTCCCAAGCTGAACGTCGCGGGTTCAAGTCCCGTTTCCCGCTCCATGAAAGATAATAAATTCAATGGGTTACAAGTTTGATTTGCACAAAAAATGTGTGCAAAACTTGTGCAGGCTTGATAATTCAAAGAGTTACAAAATACGAAGCCGTGAAGAGGTACCAAATCTTCACGGCTTCTTTGTTTTCAAGGCTCTTGGCCGTTTTGCCCATCACGGAAAATGGGCCCGGCAAACGCCTACGCAAATCATGTGCCACTACTTGCATTTGTGCAAAACGTGTGCAGATTTGTGCAGGGTAAAACACCTTGCAAGGGCACCCCGGAAGACAAACATTTCCCCCTCATTTTTTCCCGACAACCACCTTCAAGGATACCTGTTCCCATGGCCACCGTCACCTTCGATCCGGATTGCTCCATAGGCCTCAACCTGGAGCTGATCAAACGCCCCGCCGCCACATTCTTCATGCGTGCCGCTGGCACCTCCATGACCGGCGCCGGGATCTACCCCGAGGACATCCTCATCGTGGACCGCTCCCTGGAAGCAGAAAAACGAAGGCTACCCACCCATCGAGATCACAGGCCACATGGAGTTTGCGGTATGGGTGTGGCGACGTATGTGGTCCACCCGGTTTAACAGCATGAATTTCACTCATACCGCAGCCGTGAAGACCTAAATCTTCACGTTTCTTTATCGGTACTAACCCGATAACCAGATTCAAATGTTTTGCCCAAAAAGAAAGGCCCGTCAATATCACATGACAGGCCTCTTTGATTGTATAAATATAAATGGCGGGAATCGAACCGGAGCCCTCACAGCAATGACGGGGCTCTCAGTCCTGCCTGATCAACATGTGATCAATCTTTCGACCAGGCAACCCATCCCTCGTTCAATTGTAGATTGACTACCCTGGAGCGAAAGGACTTAAGTCTCTCAGCTTCTACTTTACAAGAGATATTGCATCACAGTAAATATTAAGTCCTGTTTAATTGACAGCACGAGAATAGCATCAGTAATAATTCCTTTAACAATACAATAGAGAATACACGATTTAAGGATTAAGATGAAAGACGGGAGAGTGTAAATTTATCTGTGTATCTGGCTGTGGTATTAACCTCCTGAAAGGAGAATGTCACCATGGCCAAAAAGCAGAGTCGTATAGATGCACTTTTAGATGAGCTGCTCAAAGATGAAGACCCTAAAGAACTATTTAATAAAGATGGACTTCTTGAGGATTTAACCAAACGCCTTGTGGAACGCGCCTTGGAAGGCGAGCTGACCGATCATCTCGGCTACCAGAAGAATGAACGCCAAAAGAGTCGCTCGACAAACGTCCGTAATGGCAATACAAAAAAGACAATTGTAACGAATCGAGGTTCACTTGATATTGAGGTTCCCAGGGATCGAGATGGTGATTTCGAACCTCAGTTAGTCAGAAAGCGCCAAAAAAGGCTTCCAGGGTTTGATGACAAGGTCATTGCACTATATGCTCGCGGAATGACAGTGAGAGAGATCCAGGGCCATCTCAAAGATCTCTATAGTGTTGAAGTATCCCCGACACTGATCAGCAATGTGACCGACAGCGTCATAGATGATGTTCGCCAGTGGCAGTCTCGTCCGTTGGATACGGTCTACCCCATCGTTTACCTGGATGCAATATATCTAAAAATTCGTAAAGGCAGCCATGTTGAAAATCGAGCTGTTTATCTGGCATTGGGTGTAAACCTTGAAGGTAACAAAGAGCTTCTTGGCCTCTGGATTGGAGAGGCTGAGGGTGCAAAATTTTGGCTTGGCATCCTCACTGAGCTTCAAAGCCGAGGGGTAAAAGATATTTTGGTCGCTTGTGTTGACGGCTTAAAGGGCTTTCCTGAAGCCATTGGGAACGTCTTTCCTCAGACGGAAGTCCAGCTCTGTATCGTTCATATGGTGCGTAATTCTTTGAGATACGTTGGTTGGAAAGAGCGAAAGAACGTCGTAAAGAGTTTAAAGGAAATCTACACTGCACCCACAGAAGAAGCTGGTTTGAGAGCTTTGGATCAATTTGAGCAAGAGTGGGGAGAAAGGTTCCCAATTATCGGCCAAATATGGCGTTCTAAATGGGAAAATATAGCGCCGTTCTTCCGTTACCCAGAACCGATACGTAAAGTCATTTATACGACAAATGCTATCGAATCTTTGAACGCATCATTGAAGAAAATTACAAAGAAACGGGCAGCTTTTCCAACAGAGGATTCAGTGCGAAAGGTTTTGTATCTGGCGATATTAAAGGCTTCTGAGAAGTGGTCGCGCCCCATCAGGGACTGGGCTGCTGCTCTCAACTATTTTTCGATTGTATTTGAGGGGAGAGTCCCTCTTTGATTTAAACGCCAGATACACAGTTTATTTGACAGTCTCAAAGACGGCGAACACGTCACGATAGAGATCCCTGAAAAAGGTCTAAGATTCAACCCTCTGCTTGTCGTTATTGCCTTATTACTGGTGGCGTTCATAACGACATACTTTGTATTTTTAATAGACCCGTCTTTGAACAATACCACCGATCATTTATCTCTTTTACCAACCCAGGTCTTTTTTACTTTCTTTTGTCCCTTCTATCTTTTTACAGGAGCTGCTTTTTATTGTCTTACCAAAGGGCTTGTATGGAAACTTCAATATGACAATTCAAACGATAATTGGACGTGCATCATATACACGAAACGTCTTCCGATTGAGTTCAAGACCAACGACATTCAAATGGTTTGGATAAATTGGAAGACCCACGTCTTTCTCAAAAGCGGTCAAAGGTTAACGTTCAAAAACAGTCCTGATATGTTCCAACTCCTGATTGACAAGAGCATCCCACGTACGTGGGGCATGGCATCACGCACAAGCAACAAGGATGACTTTGAGAAAGATATCGAAGGAGCTGAAGGTGGATGGTTTTTCAAAGCGATGTATTTAAATGATAAGTGAGCCCACCATCCTCCCTTTCCTTGCCCCCCGCAACACCTTGCAAACTTTGCAATCATCAAAAAGCCTCAGAAGCCCAACAACAACGCGCTTCCATCCCCCTGCTGCACCTACCCTCTAAGTTGCAAAAAAACGCCCCAAACCTATCGAAGGTGAGTAAAGGGGTCACATCTACACATTTGACAAAATGACCTCTTTCCGGCCTCACGAGGGACGGTGTGTGGCCCCCGATTTTCTTTTAGAAAACACGAAGCTGTTCTGGCTTATGGAAGAGGCGGTGCGCACGGCGCACCCGACTTATGTCCTGCAGCATCATCGTGTATTGCCGAGTGTATGGAAAAGAAACTGTACCTGCACGCTTGACACCTCCCTCTCCCCCCCCGACCCTGCCTGACTCTGACCAAATACGTTGCATGGTTTCATTGCATCCCCTTCCCGTCAAAGATGAATGAATACGGTTCACGCATCAAAAAGCGGTGCGGGGGCCGCACCCTACCTGCCCCACCGTCACGACCTAAGACGAGTTTTCCGATATGTCGGGGCGTAACGATACGCCAACCCATACAGAGATCACACGACAGGAAGTTATACACAATGCGGGAGTTGAAATTTTTTATCTCATGTTCACCCTTGAAGAAAAATAAATTTCACCTATGATTGAGAACCGAAGGACCGAGAATAAAAGGGGTGTGAGCAAGCCCATGGAGGGCCTCAGCCTTAACCATGGTAACGTGCAAATAAGGGCATAACCCATCAATCGGTTGTGCTTACAAAAAATAAGACAGGATAGAGACATGGATAATTTAGATGCTTTTTTGGACAATCTTCAGGATGAGATTTTTGAGGACGCTAAAGAATCGTTTGGTGAAAAGGGGTTTGAGCGCTGGAGGAACCCCCGTTTTCAGGGCAAAATGGAGAATCCCGACGCCTTTGCCTCGTTGACGGGGTCTTGCGGTGACACAATGGAAATCTACCTGAAATTTTCGGATAACCGGGTTACCGAGGCCTCCTATTTTACCAATGGATGTGCCTCAAGTTCTCTGTGCGGCTCCTTTGCAGCAGAACTTGCCATTGGCAAAGACCCGGATGAGCTTGCGAATATTACCGGTGAACGGGTTTTGGAAACAGTCGGAAAATTACCCGATGAAGACACGCATTGCTCGGGCCTTGCAGCCTCGACGCTTCAGGAAGCGCTGTCGTGTTATATGAAAAAAAGAAGGTAAGGGCTTTGTCTCACACCAACGGCACTGGGGGCGGGGTAGAAGCCCCTTGTGCCATAGCCGTTGCCACCTCAATACGAAGTTGCATAACACAATGAAAAGCAGGGTGGTGCGCGCCGTGCGCAACGTTTTTCTCGAAAACCAACGTGATCCTTTGCCACCAAAAAAAGGTGCGGGAGCTGCGCCCTACGAGCCTCCTCGCAATGCGAAAAAATCAGCCTGCCTTACTACCATCGAGATGAACAAGACCTCAATACTCATCAACAAAAACAAAAGTATTTTTTATTTGCAAGACAAAATGATTGTGTCAAGATATCAACACAAACGGTGTTTACGGGCCAATTGATGGCGTCGGTTTATTATTAGGTGTGATCACACCCCTCACCTGTAAAAAAGACAGACGGCCCCGCCAGAAAAAAGATGCTATTTACGGCATGATCGGAAACACCATAAAGAAATTGCCCTGATAGCTGCGCTCTCGTCACCGGAACCGGACACACACACATCCCCCCATGAAAGGAATAGTTGATATGCTGAAACGAATCATCATCGCATTTTGTTTTGTCATCATGGCCTCAGCCCCTGCCTTTGCCCTGAGATACGGAAACGACACCATCTCAGTCGGAGATTCAAAGGGGTCAGTCCGCATGATTTGCGGAGAACCTGTCTCAAAGGAGATCCTGGGCTACATTGATCGCGTGGAGACCGAAGCCAGCCATGGCTCCACGTCAGAAAAAAGGATCCGGGTGATGAAGATCGAGGAGTGGACCATCAAAACGACAAATTACAACAGCACGTATTATTATAGCCTGGTGTTCGAAGGAAACCGGCTGACAGAAATCAACTCCCTCGGTGAAAAAAGATAATCCTCCCAGATACAACCGCCCCACAGTACACAGCGAAGGCTCCCCCGGTTGATTCGACTTACTCGAACATTGAGGGAGCCTTTGCCGATATACCGAACGGTTCCCTGCGAGCAAAGCGAGAAAGCGCCCCACTGGGAGCGAACCGGCTTTTGCGGATATGGTCGGGATGGGATATATTGGGCGGTATGAAGATTAAACGAATAAACAAGGCCGACACCTCGGTGTCGTGCCGAAGGCCCCTGTTCATGAGCCGGGTTGTTGCGGGGTTCCCGTCTCCGGCGGAAGATTTTGTGGAGGGGTCCCTGGACCTGAACGAATATCTGGTGCGGCACCCGGCCGCCACCTTTTTTGTACGCGTAACCGGCGACTCCATGATCGGGGCCGGGATTCACCCGGAGGACCTCTTGATCGTGGATCGCTCACTGGAGCCCACGGATCGGCGTGTGGTCATTGCCATCTTAAACGGGGAGCTGACAGTGAAACGCCTTAGGTGCCAGGGGGATCGAATTTTTCTTGAGGCGGAAAACGAGCGCTATAAACCCATCGAGGTAACGGAAGCGAACGATTTCAGCGTCTGGGGCGTCGTCACCAGCGTGATCCACCCCCTGTAAGAAAAAAGACGTAACCATTCAGCTCAACATTGCCTCCGGCCCCCCTGCCGGGTACCACACTTTCTCCAGCTTAAAAAAGCAGGTTTGACAAAGTGGCCCTGTGAACACCTCGAACCGTCCGAATGTTACCCACAAACCGACCTTTTTACATGTATCGTCCTCTGCCCAAGCCCCGTTGGAGGCAAAATTTCGAGGTTAGTGTTTCACCCGCCGGGCGGTCCAGTACCGTTTCCGCCAGTAGGGATTGTTCAAGCTGGAGACGGTCACCCCTTTTTGAGTGGAGACATGGAGAAAGGTATCGCTGCCCATGTAGATCCCCACGTGGCGAAGGGTGATGCCTGTTTTAAAGAGCACCAGATCCCCCACGCGCAGCTCGCTTCTCTTGACCGGCGCACCTGTCTTTGCAAGGCGGCGGGTGGTTCTGGGAATGGTCACCCCAAAGGTCTCCCGAAAGGTCCGATGGACAAAACCGGAGCAGTCCACCCCGCTTTTGCTGTTGCCCCCCATTCGGTAAGGAGCCCCCTTCCAGTCAGCATACCGGGCGTCGAGCTTTGCCTTGACGCCCGCGGACTTGGCATGACCCGCAGGGGGCACGTGAACCATCTTAACGGTTTTCCGTTGCTTCACCATGGGAGCGGTGGCACATCCCATGAGATTGAACACAATCAAACACACAATCCATTTTTTCATTTATTCAAATTTTACCTTTAATGGCCCTGCCGAGAGCCAAATGTTTGCTCACTTTTATTGACGGGCTTTGACATATCCATTGCCTTTCGGGAGTGGCGTATTACGGCATACTGGATAAGACTTACAGGGTGAATACGTTGCAACCATGGAGGCAGGGCCTCCGTGCAGCATTCCCAGGCAGAGCCTGGGAACGAAAGAGCATTTCCGAACCTGATGTCCAGGGAGTGGCAACGCCACACGATAAAAAAAATCTCTGAACACCGGAGTTACGCCGGTTAAAACCAATTAAATTTCAAGCGCTTCCAGACGAACGAAACGGGCCTATCCTGCAAAAACGGTGGCCCCATGTCATACATCACGCGAATGCCCCGAAAGCGATGGTATAATGGATGCATCCATGCATTCGCCATAGGGTTTCCAGGTGCCCCCACCTGGCACCAACACACGAGGTTCCCATGAAAAAAAAGCTTCTCCTGCTGGGGGGCGGACACGCCCACCTGGAAACCCTGGTGGCCCTTTCGGCCATTGGCGAACACGGCCATGAGATCACGGTGGTGGCCCCGAGCCGCCACCACTACTACTCGGGCATGGGTCCCGGCATGCTGGGCGGCACCTTTACGCCGGAAGAGATCCGCTTTGACACCGAAGCGGCGGTGAAAGCTGGTGGGGGCCGGTTTGTTTCGGGCCTTGCCGTGGCCATCGACCCATCTGAAAAAACGGTCCGGCTGGAATCCGGGGAGCGGCTCAGCTACGACGTGCTGTCTGCCAACGTGGGGAGCTTTGTCAAAAGCCCCTTTGAGAAGGCCCCGGACGCAGAGGTTTTTCCTGTAAAGCCCATTGAGTCGCTTCTCTCCCTCAGGCAGGCCATCCTGGACCGGTGCCGGGAGACGTCCCTTCACATCTCCGTAGCAGGGGGAGGCCCCTCATCGGCGGAGGTGGCTGGAAACATCCTCCAGCTCATCAATGCGGCCCGGGGAGAGGCCCCCGTCATCACCATCCACACACGAAGGCGGTTTCTGGAGTCCTTTCCAGACACCATCCGCCAGGGGGTTACCGGGCGCCTGAGTAAACGGGGCATCAAGCTCATTGAGAACAATGCCGTGGCCCGGGCCGAAAAAAACGCCGTGACCTTGGTCTCCGGCGCTCGCCAACACGCAGACGTCATCGTGGATGCCACCGGCGTACGGCCTTCCACCCTCTTTGCCGACTCCGGCCTGCCCACGGGCCCGGACGGCGGCCTGACGGTCAACCGATACCTTCAATGTACGGACCACCCGGACATCTTCGGCGGCGGGGACTGCATCCACTTCGAGCCCGAGCCCCTGGCCAAGGTGGGGGTCTATGCGGTGCGTCAGAACGCCGTGCTGCGCGACAACCTTCTGGCACGCCTTGAAGGAGCGCCCCTCTCCCCCTTTGACCCCGGGGGCAGCTATCTCCTCATCTTCAACCTGGGGGAACACGCAGGCTACCTGCACAAAAACGGATTCACCACGGCCGGTCGCCTCGCCTTCCACATCAAGACCTTTATCGACACCCGGTTCATGAAAAAATATCAGCGGTTATTCAGCTTGCCTCCGGCGGGTCGCTTTTTTGAAAAAAAGCTCCGCAAAAAACTTTCCTAAGAAAATGTCGAAATTGTTTCGGCAGAGCCTGGAAGGCTTACTCAAGACCTGTTTGTCTAACTTTTTAAAAGTTTGGCCCCCGGCAGGGCCGCCGGAGGCTTTTTTGAGCTGAATAGTTACGATCGACGTTTGTTTAAAAGGCGAATGAGATTTGACCCGAGGAACGAGGCGCAAAGCACATTCGCAATCTGCTTTCAAGGTGGTACACCTTGCCGCCGGAGGCTTGTGTTGATCTGAAGAGTTACCCCCCTGCCCTGCTCAAGCCGTTAACGCCTCGGCCAACCCATGCCCCAGGTCCAGGGCCTTGCCGTTCATTTCCACGTATGCCTCGGGCACCCGCTTTTCAATGACGGCACGAATCGATTCCATGCGCACCACGCCGATGAGTCCCATAAGCGCCCCCAGCATGCAGATATTGAAGGCCACGGGGTCGCCAAGCTCTTCCATGACCGACTGGAACATGGGCAGGCTTACCTGACGGGCGTCGACTTTTTTGCGGGGCGCCACAAACCGCTCGTCGGAGAGGAGCAGGCCCCCCGGCCGGATAATGGGGGTGAATTTGTCGTAGGCCTCCTGGGTCAGACACACCAGCACGTTGGGCTGGGTCACCTTGGGAAAGAGAATGGGAAACTCGGAGATGATGAGGTCTCCACGCGTGGCCCCGCCCCTGGCCTCCGCGCCGTAAGACTGGGACTGAACCGCCACGAGCCCCTCGTAGAGAACGGCTGCTTCGGCCAGGATAATGGCGGCGGTGATGACGCCCTGCCCCCCTGATCCCGAAAACACCATGCGGTACTTTTCCATGGTCACTCCCCCTTCACATAGTCGCGGATCACCGCCTCGTAGGCGTCGCAGTATTCGGTTCGCTCCTCCTCCACAAAAATCCCCCGTTCAAGGATATCGGGGTTCTCCCTGGCCTTTGCCGACCCGATGGGGGCGGTGTTTGTCTTAAAGTACTCCAGCATGGCCGAGGCGTCTGCCAGCTGGTTTCTCCGGCCGAACTGGGTGGGGCACTGGCTTAAAAACTCCACCACGGAAAACCCCTTGTGCTGGATGGCCTTTTTCAGGATCTGGATCCCCTCCTTGGCATGGTAGGTTGTGGTGCGCGCCACAAAGGAGGCACCCGCTGCCCGAGCAAGCTCCACCGCGTCAAAGGCGTTGTCGATGTTACCGTACGGCGCGGTGGTGGCCATGGCGTCCGGGCAGGTCATGGGGGAGTACTGCCCGCCGGTCATGCCGTAGATCCGGTTGTTCATCACAACGGCCGTGATGTCGATGTTCCGCCGGGCTGCGTGGATAAAATGGTTGCCCCCGATGGCCAGGGCGTCGCCATCCCCCATGGGCACGATGAGGGTGAGCTCCGGCTGGGTAAACTTCACGCCCGTGGCAAAGGCCAGGGCCCTGCCGTGGAGGGTGTGCAGGGAGTGAAAATCCACGTACCCTGAGATCCGCGCCGAGCACCCGATACCGGAGGTGACCACGATATCGCTCTTGTCCACGGCCAGTTCCTCGATGGCCCGGACCAGGCAGTTCAGCACCGTGCCGTGGCCGCATCCCGGGCACCACATGTGCGGAAAAAAGCGTTCCCGGATATAGTCTCGGGTCCCCATCTACACCCCCTTGCCCTGGATGATCCGCAGGATATTCTTGATGTTGGTGGGAGAGATCAGCTCCCCGTCGATGCGGTTGGCCAGAAAGACCCGTTCCGGGTTGTCCACGGCCGCCTTCACCGCCTCGGTCACCTGCCCCTTGTTCATCTCCACCACCACGATGTTCGTGGCGTTCCGGCACTTTTCCCGCACGAGAAGCGAGGGAAAAGGCCAGATGGATTGCAGCTCTAAATAACCCAGTTTTTCGCCCCGCCTGCGCCGGTTCTCCACGGTGTGGAGGGCCGATCGCGCGGCCGATCCAAAGGAGAGAAGGATCACATCCGCGTCCTCCAGATACGCCTCCTTGTACCGGGTAATCTCGTGGACGTTGGTCTCAATCTTGTCCACCAGGTGGTTCAACAGGCTCTCCACCACCTCGGGCTTGCCCGAGGGGAAACCCCACATGTCGTGGTAGAGGCCGGTGACGTTGTATCGGTGCACCCCGCCGAAGTCGCTCATGGGCAGCCTTCCGTCCTCCCGGGGCAGGTAGGGGTGATAGTCCACCCCCCGTTTTACCGAAGTGCGGAGCCGATCCACCACAGGCAAAACGCCGGGCTCGGGGATCACGAGCTTTTCCCTCATGTGCCCGATCACTTCATCAAAGAGGAGAATAACAGGGGTGCGGTAGGTCTCGGCCATGTTAAAGGCGTGGACGGTCATGGCAAAGACGTCCTGATGATTGGAAGCGGTAAGGGTGATGATGGCATGGTCGCCGTGGGTGCCCCAGCGTGCCTGGTTGACGTCCCCCTGGGCCACATGGGTGGGATTTCCCGTGGACGGACCGCCCCGCTGCACGTTGACAATAACGCAGGGGATCTCGGTCATCACCGCGTAGCCCAGGGCCTCCTGCATCAAGGAGAAGCCCGGGCCGCTGGTGGCGGTCATCACCTTGTTGCCCGTGAGCGACCCACCGACAATGGCGCACATGGAAGAGATCTCATCTTCCATCTGAATGAAACGGCCCCCGCGCTTCGGCAACCGCCTTGCCAGAAGTTCTGCGATCTCCGTGGAGGGCGTGATGGGGTAGCCCGCAAAAAATCCGACCCCCGCATACAGGGCCCCTTCCACACACGCTTCGTTTCCCTGAACGAACACAACGGTCTCTTCCATATGGGCAGCCTCTTTCGGAGCGCAACGGTTAAAGATCCTGAGCGTTTGTCACATCGGCAAATGGTATGGGCGATTCACTTTTCCACGATCACTTCGCTGGCGAGCTCCGGGCACCTCAGCTCACAGAGCCTGCAGCAGGTGCATTTTTCCGGATGGGCCACAACCACCTTGTCAAAGGGGTCTTTTTCCAGGACCTCCTTTGGGCAAAAGTGGATGCACACCCCGCACCCCTTGCACCAGTCCCGGTTGATGACGATCTCCTTCAATTTCTGTGGCCTCATGGTTGCGCCCTCCTTGCGTTATCCGGTCGCTATGAGTTGCCCTGTCGCGGGAATTACTCCCTGTTTTAGGGGTAGAGGTTTTGCAGGGGATTGTCAAGAAAAAGAGATTTCGGGAGGAACCCACAGATAGCGATCCAGATCCAGGCCGCCGTCCGGGCCGAAGGCAACGCCTTCGGCAGCAAGAAGACCGGCCTGGATATCCCGGGACGAGCCGGTCAGAGAGATCCGGCCCAAGCGGTTCACCACACGGTGCCAGGGCAACCCCTCCGTTTCAGAGCAGCTGTGGAGAATGCGGGAGACCTGGCGCGCCCCCCGAGGGTTTCCCGCGGACGCGGCCAGAAGGCCGTAGGTGCACACACGGCCGGAAGGGATGGCGCGGATCAGGGTGATCACACGCCGGGTAAAAAGAGAGTGGGACACAAAGGCCTCCAAAGACAAAATCGGTTTTAAAATCGTGCCTCCGGCGGGCAGGAGCTTAAGCCCCTGCACCCCAGGATCGCAAATGCTTCCGGGCTCGTTCCTCGCCCGACGCATTTGCTGACGGGCTGCGCCCGTACGTAAGCGGATCGGCCTGGCTAGTTTCCTATAAAATATCCGGGTTAAGCTGTCGGAAACAAATAATCACAGAATAGCTCGCCAGAATACCGCTGGGACTTGACCACAGGAATGAGGGGCGAAGCCCGGCTGTCATTTGCTTTCAAGGTACTACACCTTGCAGCCGGAGGCAGCCCGGTTAAAGCGTACATTCAATGAGTTACATTAATAAGCCCTAATCTTTTAAGGCTTGTAAAACAGCTCGTACAAACCAGCTGCTTATGTATCGGGCGAAGCCCAAGCCGAAGGCCGTTGCGCTTTGACCCGAGGAACGAGGGACAAAGCGCAACGGCAATATGCTTTCGAGGTGTTTTCGCTATAGTGGCTTCGCCACCCTCGCTGCCGAAGGCATGCTTTTTCCAAGTACCTAAACCACTGGGGGCTCGTACAGATGGCAGGCCACGAGGTGCCCTTGCCCCTGGTCCAGGAACTCGGGTTCTGTGGTGCGGCAGATGTCCATGACGTGGGGGCAGCGGGTGTGGAACCGGCACCCGGACGGGGGGTGGATGGGGGACGGCACATCGCCCTTGAGGATAATGCGGTTTCCCTGCGCCCCGGGCTCGGGCACCGGGATGGCGGAGATCAGCGCCTGGGTGTAAGGATGCAGGGGCTCGCGGTAGATGGTGTCGGCGTCGGTCTGCTCCACGATCTTGCCCAGGTACATGACGGCCACCTGATCCGACACCAGACGCACCACGGCCAGATCGTGGGCGATGAACAGGGTGGTGAGCCCCATCTCCTCCTGAAGGTCGAGGAGAAGGTTAATCACCTGAGACTGGATGGAGACGTCCAGGGCCGAAACCGGCTCGTCACAGATCAAAAGGTCCGGGGAAAGGGCAATGGCACGGGCAATGCCGATGCGCTGGCGCTGGCCACCCGAAAACTCATGGGGAAACCGACTCTCCGCAGACCGGGGCAGCCCCACCTGATCCAGAAGCTCGGCCACACGCTTTCGCCTGGACGGTCCGTCCCCGATGCCGTGGATCACCAGAGGTTCCTGAATAATCTCCCCCACGCTGTGGCGGCTGTTAAGGGACTCAAACGGGTCCTGAAACACCATCTGGATCCGACGCCTGAAAGGTTTCAGTTCTTTTTCGGTGAGGGTGGTGAGATCCGTGCCGTCAAAACGCACGCTGCCGGAGGTGGCCTCGTACAAAGCTGCCAGGGTGCGCCCCAGGGTGCTCTTGCCGCATCCGGACTCCCCCACCAGCCCCAGGGTCTCGCCCGGGGCCACGGAAAAGGAGACTCCGTCAACGGCGTGGACATTCCCCACCTTGCGCTTGAAGACGCCCCCCGTCACCGGAAAGTATTTCACCAGGTCCTTCACCGTCAACATGCCGTGCCGCTCCTTCCAATGGTTGCAACGTGTCCAAAAAGAATAAAATACCTGCCTCCGGCGGCCAAGGGCTGAGCCCTTGGAACCCAGGATCGCAAATGCTCCGGTGCTCGTTCCTCGCCCTACGCATTTGCTGACGGGCTTCGCCCGTGTTGGATACCAGCGTTAAGGGGCGATGCCCTTGTATCGGGGTACCTTTTCGCTCCCAGGCAGAGCCTGAGAGCGAGAAGAAGAATAAAACCTGGCACCTGTTTATGTGACATCCTGTAGATACTGTCAAAGTCACGCATTATGTAGTGAATGGTCAAAAGGCGTTTGTTTTTTTAAAACACCAAATGCAACATGGATTAACTTTCTCATCATAGCAGTGATGATTACCTTTGGTGCCTTGCCAGATGCAAGGAGTCGCTCTTTGAATCGGCCACCCCACTCTGTTCTGTAAATGGTAACCATTGCAGGCATATATAAGGCTTTTCTAATTGATTTATGGCCAACTTTCGAAATCCGTTGCTTCATCTTAACACTGGAACCAGATTCATGGTGACGTGGGTCTAACCCAACAAAAGCAGCAACTTGGCGAGCTGTTTTGAAGTTGTGTGCACCAGCAAGAATGGAGAGGAGAACAGGCACTGTGACTTTCCCAAGTCCCGGTATTGAATCCAAAAGGTCTTTTTTTGCCTTGAGATCTGGATCATCATCAATGACCTGTTTTATTTTCTTTTCAATCTCTTTAAGCTCAGTCTTGAGATGGAGAATAACAGACTCAATGCTGCTTTTTACGGCATCGTTAGCAACATGCAATCGGTTGTTTTCCTGTGAGATCATAGAGATAAGGGCCTCACGCCTTGCAATGAGAGCACGTACTTTTTTGACGGAAAGGGGAGGAGGCGTCCATAATGCTGGGTTTTGATTGGCGCAAAACTCGGCAATAATTCGAGAATCCACAGCATCAGTCTTTGTCCGAATCAACATTGAAGTTGCATATGATTTAATTTGCAACGGATTCATGACAGAGACAGGATGCCCCTTCTGGTGTAGGTAATCAGCAAGATCCTCCCAGTAAACGCCGGTGGCCTCCATGCAAACATGTGGCAATGGCTCAGATTTTTGACGAGCTATCCATGTGCTGAGTTGTTTGAAACCACTGGCATCATTTTTGACAACTTTACTTCGAAATTTACCGTTGGAAAGGCGTAGGGCAACATCCAACTTGGCCTTGGAAACGTCAATACCTATAGCTGTTTTCAAAGAATCCTCCCTGCGTGATCAACCTTGTGAGTGCGGGCTGTCGGTTATACCGAGCCAAAGATACTGTTCGATCTTTCGCTGGAGAAGAAAATCGCTGCATAATCTACGTCACGGGCTTGTGCCCAAGGGTGCGCACGGCATGCGATTTTCTGGATTATTACCGAGTTAAATGTGGCACGACATACATTGCCATAAGTTGCTTGGGGGCCTGGCTGCACCGGAGGTGCTCAGCGTCACCCCATGGTGCCAACTCCAGTCGCCCTTCGGGCTCCTTTCGTTGGCACCATGGGGTGACGCTGAAAGGCCCTGGCCGAATTGCCTCTGAAGCATAGAATGACATAAACGCTAACACAAGGGTGTGCTTGCGCACCATTTGTATGGAAAACCGCCATCTTTTGCTATGTCTATACGGCGTGACGGTCACCCGCACAGGTGGTTTTATGACCGTTACGATTCTTCGGCGGTGCGCAAGCGCACCCTACCTCCCCGGTAACGCGTCCCCCACATAAAAATACGATTGCGCACCCTTTACATTTTACACAACCTGTCTGTCTCACTTTTCAAGAGCTTGGCCCCCGGCAGGGCCACCGAAGGCAGGCTTTTGGCAACCACATTGACCGTTGGGTTGTATCAAGCCCCTTGGTGGTCGTACAGGTGGCAGGCCACTTCATGGTCCTGGCCTACCATCAGGTCAGCCGGCACCTCGGCTGCACAGCGTTCCATGGCATGGGGGCAACGGTTCCTGAACCGGCAACCCGAAGGCAGCTCCATGAGCCCGGGCACCTGGCCTGTGATGGTTTCAAGGCGGGTTTTCCTCGGGGAATCGAGCCGGGGCATGGAGGCTAGGAGCCCCTTGGTATACGGATGCTTGGGGTCCGAGAAAAGGGTCTTCACAGCAGCCCGTTCCACCACCTTGCCTGCGTACATCACCACCACGTCGTCGCACTGCTCGGCAATAACGCCCAAATCGTGGGTAATGAAGATCACGGACATGCCCATGGAGGTACGGATGTCCCGAATCAAATCGAGGATCTGGGCCTGCACCGTGACATCCAGGGCCGTGGTGGGCTCATCGGCGATGAGGATGGAAGGCGACAGGGCCAGGGCCATGGCAATCATCACCCGCTGGCGCATCCCGCCGGAGAGCTGGTGAGGATAGGCGGACAGGCGACTTTCGGCATCGGGAATACCCACGGCCGAAAGAAGGCGCACCACCTCGGCCTGCAACTCTTTTTTTCCCATCTCGGGCCGATGAATGCGCAGGGGCTCGGAGACCTGTTTGAAGAGGGTGTGGACGGGGTTCAGGGCAGCCATGGGTTCCTGAAAGACCATGGCCACGGAAGCACCCCTCACCGTCTGCATGGCATCGGCCGAAAGACCCAGAAGGTCGGTGCCGTCCAGCACCACCTCCCCTTCTTCGATGCGGGCCATGGGGCGCGGCAGAAGGCGCATGACGGATAGGGCTGTCACGCTCTTGCCGCAGCCTGATTCTCCCACGATCCCCAGGGTGCGCCCTCGGGTCAGCTCAAAGCCCACCTTGTCAACGGCCCTCAACACACCGGCCTCGGTGTCAAAGGCCACGGTGAGCCCCCGCACCGAGAGAATGGGATCGTCCGCCTGCCGAAGATCGTCTGCCATGCTTATCCTTTCGGCTTGAAGGTCTCGTCGATGATGGTCACCGGCTCAAATGCCTTTTTCTTTTTCATGGCCTTCTTTGTCTCCTCGTGGCGCGCCTTGTCGTACCAGAGCACACTGTCGCCAAAGGGGTCGAAAAGGTCGTTGGAGTGCTTGGTGCCGGGGGGCTCGGGCAGCCGCCACCAGCGCCAGTACGCCTGCCGGAAATAGGGCACCATCATGGTGGGCACAAAGTTCGCCTGATCGTGGAGCATACGCTGGATTTTCCGGGAAAGGACCTTGCGCTCCTCTTCGTCCAGGGAGTTGTGGTAGCGGTCGATGACCTCGTCCAGTTCCTTGTTGTCTGTGTTGGTGATGTTGTTGGTCTGGGGCTTGTGGGCGTTGTCCGAGTGGTAGGTCTGCCAGTACCTCGGATGAAAGCTGGTGGACCAGGCCATCATGGCCACGTCGTGTCGTTTCTCCAGAAATTTCTTGAAGGCCGCAGAGTTGTCCAGCTTCTGGAGGCGAATCTCCACTCCGGCCTTCTTTGCTTCTTCCTTGAGCACCACAAGCCGCTCGGTGATCTCATCAAAGGAGTAGCTCACCTCCACGGAGAACCGCTTACCCTCCTTCTCCCAGATGCCGTCGCCTCCCCGGGCCCACCCCGAGGCGGTCATGCACTCGGCCACCTTGCCGATGTCGTAGGGGCGCGCTTCGATGCTCTCGTCCGTGTACTCCCCGTATCCCTGGTAGGCCTGCTTCAGGCGGAAGTAGTCACCCCGAAGCACTTTTTTGATCACCTTGTCCACGTTCATGGCGTAGGCAAAAGCCAGACGCACGTTACGATCCTTGAAGATCTCCCGGTCCTCGTTGAGGTAAAAGCCCTGGGGCGGGCGCCTGGTGTCGTTGAAAAACCAGATCCGCTCCACATACCCCTTGTTTACCACGTCGGTGTCGCTCTTGCGGTACCAGTATTTGGGATAGGTGATGCGGAAGGTGTCGAAGCGCCCTTTGCGGAAATACTCCCACTGGGTGTTGTAGTCCCGCACCACACGGAAGATCACCTTGTTCACATTGTACCGGCCCTTGGTGTAGTGGAGGTCCTTTGCCCACCAGTCCTTTTTCCGGGTAAAGACCACCTCCTTTCCTTTTTTAAAGGAGCTGATCTGGTACGGGCCGGTGTTGGGAACAATCTTCCAGTTGTACCGGGCAACAAAATCTTTACCGAGCTTGCCGTAATAATGGCGCGGGGTGGGTGAAATGGTGAGCTTCAAGTGTAGATCCGGCTCCGCCCTGGTGCTCACCACCGCCAGGGTGTGGTCGTCGTAGACGATGACCTTTTCGATCTCCTCGGTGTAATAGCGGTTGTACCAGGGCGCCACGATATCCTTGGACCGCATGAACTCCATGGTATAGACAAAATCCCCGGCCGTCACCGGCACCCCGTCGGACCAGCGCGCCCTGGGGTCGAGCTTGAAGTACATGGTCTTCTTGTCGTCCCCGAAGGCCCAGTGGGTGGCCAGGGCCGGGATAATACGCTCGGTATTGGGGTGAAGCGCCACCAGGCTCATCTGGTTGGCCCCGATGTTGCTCCGGAAGCTGCCGTTGGAATCCGGCCCCACGGTGCGGAAGGTCAAGGGGTAGCTGGCAATGGCACTTCGAAACACCCCGCCCTTCACCGCATCTGGGGAGGCAAAGACCGGGTCCTCATGGTTGGTCAGCCACGTTATCCCCTCGGGCAGGGTTTCGCCTGCCAGGCAGGCTCCCCCCCACACCAAAAAAGCCAAAGTCAAAACGATGAACCGAGCCATCACCTGTTGTCGCATTCTGTTCTCCTGATAAAAATAAAAACCTCCGGGCTCGCCCACACGCCGCCCGCCCCTTTCGCCTTTCGCCTTTCGCCCTTCGCCTTTAGCCTTTAGCCTTTAGCCCTTAGCCCTTAGCCCTTAGCCCTTAGCCTCCCCCATTCCCCCGTTTTTCCTATCACCTGTTTTCCCTATAACCAGCGTGCCCCCTCACCCTCGGCACAATCACACCATTCACCACCAACTATTCACCATTCACTACTGACTACTCACCATTCACTATTCATAATATGTATACATCTTCGGATCAAACGCCTCCCTCACCGCCTCTCCCACAAAGGTGACGGTGGTGAGCACCACGGTCAAGGCCACGATGACCGCCCCGGCAATCCACCAGGCATCCATGTTGGCCCAGCCCTGGTTGAGCAGCTCCCCCCAGCTCGGGGTGGGCGCGGGCAGGCCGAAGCCCAGGTAGTCCAGGGAGGTCAGGGCAACGATCCCTCCAGACACGGAGAACGGGGCGTAGGTCACCACCACGGCCAGGGTGTTGGGCAGGATGTGGCGAAAAATAATCCGGCTCCGGGAGGCGCCCATGGCCCGGGCGGCCAGGACGTACTCGCGCTCCCGTTCCCGATAGGTCATGGTGCGCATCACCCAAGTCATGCCCATCCAGCTGAACAATGCCATGAGGATAATAAGGGTCCAGAAACCCGGGGTCATCACCGAGGCGATGATGATCACCACATACAAAAAGGGCACGTTGGACCAGATCTCAATGAGTCGCTGGACAAAGAGGTCAAAGCGCCCCCCCAGGTACCCCATGAGGCAGCCCACTCCCACCCCGACCCCGTAGGTCACAATAAGGAGCCCAAGGGCAAAAAAGATGGCCGTTCGAAAGCCATAGACCAGGCGGGCCAGCACATCGCGGCCCACGGTGTCCGTGCCCAGAAGGTGCCGCCCTTCTATAGCCGGGGCAAAGGGCGGGTAATCCCCCTCCTTGAGGTCGGTCTCAAGGGGATTCCAGGGAATGGGGGGCATGATCACCCACCCCGTCCCTTCTTCTTCAAGATGCTCTTTCAGCTTCCGGTAGTTGGTCTCGTAGCTGTAATCCAGGCCGAAGTCGCTGCCCGGCACCATGGCCCCGTAGGTGGGAAACACAAGGTTCCCGTTATAACTCACCACCAGGGCCCGGCTGTTGACCCACAACTCGGCCCCCACGGCCAGCACCAGGAGGATCATCAGAATCACAAAAGACCAGAACCCGCGCTTGATGGAGCGGAATCGTTTGAGCTTTCGTATGGTCAGGGGATTAAGCGCCATCATTCGAAGGTCACCCTTGGGTCGGTTAAGGCCACGCAGATATCCGACAGGATATTGCCGATGAGAAAAAGCAGGGAGGAGATCACCAGCACCCCCAGCACCACGGGATAATCCCGCTCCACCACGGATTCGTAGCCGAGGAGGCCCATGCCGTCAATGTTGAACACCTTTTCAATTAAAAAGGAACCGGTGAGGATCAGGGAAATGTTGCTGCCGAAACTGGTGGCAAGGGGAATGAGGCTGTTGCGAAGCGCGTGACGGAACACCGCCTTGCGAAAGGGAAGGCCCTTGGCCACGGCTGTGCGCATGTAGTCGGCGGCCAGGTTGTCCATAAGGGTGTTTTTCATGAGCATGGTCATGACGGCAAAGGAGCCCGCCACATAGGAGATCACCGGCAGCACCGTGTGCCACACCACGTCCTTCACCTTTCCCCAGGCATCCAGCTCGTCGTAAAAGTCCCCCACAAAGCCCCCCAGAGGGAAAAACTCCCAGCGTGCCGCAAAAAGAAGGAGAAGCAGCACCCCGATGACCCAGCCGGGAATGGCGTAGCCTGTAAAGACGAGAAGGGAGGAGATGTTGTCGAACCGGCTGTTGTGGCGCACGGCCTTGGCCACCCCCAAAGGGATGCACACCCCGTACACCAGCACCAGGGAGATGAGCCCGAAGTAAAGGGAGATGGGGAGTCGGTCCAGAATCATGGAAAGCACCGGGTCGTAATACCGCGTGGAAGTTCCCAGGTCACCGGTCACCACCTTACCCAGCCAGGAGGCATAACTCTGGAGCAGGGGCTTGTCGAACCCATAGTACCGCTTGAGTTCCTCAATCTGGTCCTCGGACAGGGGCTGACTCTGATCCCCTGTGACCATGCCCGTCTGCTGAGCCCGCGCCTCGGCAATCATCCGCTCCACGGGCCCCCCCGGCACAAACCGGGTCACAGCAAACACCATCACCGTGATGCCGAGAAAGGTGGGGATCACCAACAACAATCGCCTGATAAAGTATGCTTTCATCGATGCCTTTTATTGAAAAATTGCCTCCGGCGGCGAGGTGTGCCACCTCGAAAGCGGGTTGCAAATGCTCCGAGCCCTCGTTCCTCGGCCACGTCACATTCGCCGACAGGCTGCGCCTGTAAACCGAAACGGGTGGTATGGCTGACGTCGCCACGACCTTATAATGTTCTGGAGCGCCGCACTCCCGTGCGGCTTTTTGTCTTCCCGACAGGGCCACGCAGGTGCAAAAGCAGAACATAAGCCCTGTTTACGAGCGTCATACGGCCACTCAAAAAAGCAAAGTCGCCACCCCGGACTTACCAGAGAAGCTCCACCTCGCCCCACACCTTGATGTCAAGCCGGTCGTCGGTGCGGCATTCGCCGTCGAGCATCCAGCGGACAGGCCCGTTTTCCGAACGGATGGTCACCTGCTCGGCCGGGGCGGAGTAGTGCATGGCGTCATGGGGAATGTCGCGGCCGGTCCAGAGCCTGGGAATCTGACCCACGATCTGCATGGGGGAAAGGGAGCAGGCCATGAAGTGAAAGGCGCCCTTGCGCTCATAGGCTCTGGGGGTTGCCCTGCAGCCCATGCTGATGTCCTCCACGGTGCAGCCCAGGATGATGCTGAACTCCGTCTCGGGCAAGGGCTCTCCATCCACCTCTACGATAAGGGGCTCGGGCTTGAACATCTCTTTGGCGTAGCCGGTGCCTGCAAGGGTGCTACCTGCAATCTGGAATCCCATCTTCACCGCCTGCACCGGCCCCTGGCTCGGGGCGTCGTAATAGGCATCCAGGAACCTCACCACCACGGCAGCCCCGGACATGAACCCCAGGTGTCCGTTTGCGCAGAGGACCTGGTTCTTCATGCGGGTCAGGGGGCCCTGGTCTTTGAGCCCCTTGACCACCTTGCTCAAAATGGACTCAGGCGTCCCCTTGATGCCCAGGCCGCCCGCCACGGTGTTCATGGTGCCGCCGCGCATCACCACAAAGGAAGGCAGGGGGTTCTCCTTATAGATATCGGCAAAAATGGTCATGGCCATCTGAAGTGAGCCGTCGCCCCCGTTGACCCCCACCACTTTGCACCCTGTCTCCAGGCAGTGCCTGGCCACATCATGGACCGCCTCCACGGATCGGGTCTGGTGAAGGGTGCCGACACCCTCCAGAATCTTTGCCAGCCGCTCGGCACGCTCGGGTCGTTTTCGGTTCTGCTTGGCGTTGGGATTATGAATGACTGAAATCACGGGTCTCGTTTCCTAAAATTGTATTTAAGGTATAAAAAAAATCGCAATACACGGCTTGAAATGCGAGGTACCTCTGCCCGCGACAATGGGATGTCGCGTCACGACGCGATGCGTACAGGCTGTCGGGAATGCTTGCTCCGGGATGCCAGAGGGGAGGGTGCAAGTCTCCTGATTCTTATCAGAACTTTCGGCCCCGTGCCCAGATCTTTTTTTTCTGAACCCCGTTCCACTCCACTTTACATCTCATCAACTGCACTTTTCTTTTACACGGTTAATCGCATATAATCATTAAATAATTTGTAACAAATTTTGTTTTTTCCCTTGACTATTCGACCAAAAATTGTAGTCTTACAAAAGTAAAGTGGATGTAATGTGCACCAAACACCCAAAGGCTTGGCATGAGCGCATTCAGAGGCACCTCGAATCACACGCTGGACCCCAAAGGGAGACTCATCATCCCTTCGCGGTTCCGATCCGTCATCAAGGCGGGACGGGAGGAGTGCGTGATGGTGACAAAACTGGACGGGGCCCTCTACGCCTACACCATGGAAGAGTGGGACATTTTTGAGACCAAGCTGCGCAAAGCCATGGGCAAGCACATGAACAAGATCCGGCGTTTTATCATCGGCAGCGCCCAGGCGTGCTCCCTGGACAAACAGGGGCGTATACAGATCCCCAAAGACCTCCGGGACTATGCCGACATCCGGCCCGAAGGAGAGGTCACCCTCGTGGGCCTGGTAGAACGCTTCGAGATCTGGCAATCAGACAAACTGAAAGACGAGCAGGACGCCATCGAAGAGCTGCTCCAAACCGACGAAGCTCGTGACGAGCTGATGGAACTGGGACTTTAGATCCAAATGGATTTCAAACATATATCCGCCATGCCCCGAGAGGTCATGACCGCCCTTGATCCCAAACAGGGCGGCACCTTTGTGGACGGTACCCTGGGCGGGGGGGGCCACTCGGCACTGATCATCGATCGCATCATGCCGGGGGGCCGGTTCATCGGGATCGATCAGGACATGGACGCCATACAAAACGCCCGGAAACGATTCTCCGACCACGGTGAGAGCGTCACCCTTGTCCACGACAATTTTGCCAACATCGCCGCCATCCTCACGGACTTCGGCGTAAGCGGCGTGGACGGGATCCTGGTGGACATCGGGCTCTCGCAGCACCAGCTTGAAGGCAGCGGCCGAGGATTCAGCTTCATGCGGGACGAGCCCCTGGACATGCGCATGGACGCCCGGGGTGACACCACCGCCGAAGACCTTGTCAACACGCTCCCGGAAAAGGAGCTGGCAGATATCATCTTCAAATACGGGGAAGAGCGTTTCTCCCGGGGCATTGCCAGGGCCATCGTTAAAAAGCGCCAGGCATCGCCCATCACGACCACGGCGGAGCTTGCCGACATCATCCGTTACGCCATGCCGGCCAAGGCGGTGGCCAAGCAGAAGATCCATCCGGCCACCCGAAGTTTCCAGGCCATCCGCATCGCCGTCAACCGCGAGCTGGATCGGCTGGAGCGGTTCATGGATGATTTTCTGGGGCTCCTCAACCCCGGCGGCAGGCTGTGCGTTCTCTCCTTTCACTCCCTGGAGGACCGCATCGTCAAGCAGAAGATGAAGGAGCTGGCCACCGGATGCACCTGCCCGAAACAGTTCCCCATCTGCACCTGTGGAAACGAGCCGAAGGTCAAGCTCCTCACCCGCAAGGCCGTTCGACCCGCCGACGACGAAGTGGCGGACAATCCCATGGCACGCAGCACACGCCTCAGGGCCTGTGAAAAATTGTAACGCTGGGGCAGGATGATTTGCTTGACCGCCCCTGAGCGCACGTTGCCGAACCCCGGCCTCACCCTCTGACGGACCTGTCCCATGAGCCGAAAAAAGTTTTTGATCTCCCCGGCCATGCAACTGGCCGTCCTGCTGTTTCTTGCGGTGCTGCTGGCGGAAGGGTTCACCTACACCTGGGTACGTAGCAGGTGCCACCTGACCAACCGCTCCATCGCCTCGGAGACGATCCTGAACCAGAAACTGGTCAAGACCCGAAAACGTCTCAAGGTCGAGCTGGCGCACCTGAAATCACCCCGGCAGATCACGGGCAGAGCCCGGAAGGAACTCGGCCTGAAGCGGCCCACCCAGGACCAGATCCTCCGGCTGAAAAGTCCGCAGTAGGCCGTCGGAACCAGCAAACAAGACAAAGCAAGCAAGTAAAACGGCCTTGATTCCTTATTTTTCAAGCCCGTCAAAACCATAGAGGAAACCATGCCCGCACACACCGACACCACCATCAAACGCGTCAAAGCAAGGGGGACCCTGCTCGCCCTTATGTTTGCCGCGGGGTTTCTGGTCATTGCGACACAGGCGGTCTCCCTGCAGGTCCTCAAACAGGGGTGGCTCAGCCGCAAGGCTGAGGTTCGGTTTGCCCGGTCCGACAAGGTCATGGGCAAGCGAGGCACCATCAGCGACCGCAACGGCCGCCCCCTTGCCGTGAGCATCGCGGCCAAGGCCATCGGGGTCTACCCCAGAAAGGCCGCCGCCATCGACAACGTGCCCCGGGCGGCACGGCAGATCGCCTCGGCCCTGAAAATGAGCCGCAAAGAGGTGGAACGCGCCCTGCGGCATCCAAAGTACAACTGGATCAAGCGCCCCGTCTCCCCTGAAATGGGCGCGGCTGTAGCTGCCCTGAAGATTCCCGGCGTGGAGGTCCACCCGTTCCACAAGCGGGTCTACCCCAGCATGGAGCTGGCAGGCCAGCTCATCGGCGCCTCCAAGATCGACGACATCGGCGGACGCAACGGGCTGGAGTACCGGTACAACGACATCTTAAGCCCCACCACCGCCAACCGCACGGTTAAGTGGGACGGCACGGGCAAGCCCGTGGACATCGAGTCGGCCCCCATCGAAAAGATCAGCGGGAGCAATCTGGTCCTCACCATCGACGCCAACATCCAGGACATTGCCGAATCCGCCCTGAGGGACGCGGCCGTCACCCACAAGGCCTCCTCGGGCATGGCCGTGGTGATGCGACCCAAAACCGGCGAGATCCTGGCCATGGCCAACTACCCGGGCTTCAACCCCAACAACTTCGGCGCCTTCAGCGGGGAGACCCGGAGCAACCGCGCCGTATCTGCAGATTTTGAACCCGGATCCACCATGAAGGTCTTTGTGGTGGCCGCGGCCCTGGACTCGGGCAAGGTGAAGCGCTCCAGCATTTTTTACTGCGAGAACGGGGCCTATGATATCGGCGGATTCACCTTCCATGACACCCACGAGTACGAATGGCTCAGCCTTGAGCAGGTGATCAAGTTTTCCAGCAACATCGCCGTGGTGAAGATCTCCGAGATCATCGGCAAAACCGCCCTGTACACGGCGTTGAAAGACTTTGGCTTCGGCCAGAAGAGCGGCATCAACCTCAACGGGGAGTCCCGTGGCATCCTCACCAACGCTTCCAACTGGAACCGGGTTGAGACCGGGGCCGTGGCCTTTGGCCAAGGGGTTTCGGTGACCGCCGTCCAGCTGGCCACTGCCTACTCTGCCCTGGCCAACGACGGCATGCTGGTGAAACCCTGGATCGTCAAGGAGGTTGTCTCCCCCAACGGTGAAAGAGAGAAGGCCTTTTCATCCCCGGGCCAGAAACGGATCATCACCCCGGAGACCGCCCGGTTCGTAAAAAAAATCATGGCCTCGGTCACCGAAGAGGGTGGCACCGGGGTCAAGGCGGCCCTCACCGGCTACACGGTGTGCGGAAAAACCGGCACTGCCCAGAAAATCGGGCCGGACAAGCGCTATTTCAAAGACCGGTACATCGCCTCCTTTGCGGGCTTTGTCCCCATGAAGAACCCTGAGCTGAGCATTGTGGTCGTCCTGGACGACCCGAGAAGCGGCGGGTACTACGGCTCCACCGTGGCCGGTCCCGCCTTTCGAGAAATTGCATACAAAACCCTGGACTACCTGCATGTTGCCCCGGAAACCGAATCCATTCCGGAGAAACTGCTTCTGGCCTTGAAGAGCGAGGAGAAGAAGTGACATTATCCTGCCTCACACATAATATAGGAGACCTGCTGGCAGCCCCGCTGCCCGAGGCGGACCCGTTGGTATCCGCCGTTCAGTACGACTCCCGAAAAGTAACCGAAGGCGCCCTGTTCGTGGCTGTTCCCGGAGAGGCGGTGGACGGCCACCGCTACATTCCGGAAGCCATTGAGCGCGGGGCCGTGGCCGTCCTCGGAGAGATTCCCCACGACGACCTTTCCGTCCCCTACATCCAGGTCACCGACTCGCGCAAGGCCCTTGCGCTGATCTCGGCAACCTTTTACGAGAACCCGGCCGACAGGCTCACCCTCGTTGCGGTCACCGGCACCAACGGCAAAACCACCGTGGCTTATATTATGGAGAGCATCTTTGCTGCCGCAGGCCACTCCGCCGGGGTCATGGGCACCATCAGCACCCGTTTCTGCGGAAAAGAAGAAGCCAGCGCCATGACCACCCCCGAGTCCCGGGACATTCAGGACACCCTGGCCCGCATGGCGGCAGCCGGGGTCACCCACGCCGTGATGGAGGTCTCCTCCCACGCCCTGGCACTGGACCGCGTGGCCGGATGCGCCTTTGACACAGCCATCTTCACCAACCTCACCCAGGACCACCTGGATTACCACGGCACCATGGAGATCTACGGCGAGGCCAAGCGCCAGCTCTTCGAAGGGCACCGAAAAGAGGGCGGCGCCGCTGTCATCAACATGGCCAACGAGCACGGACGCCACCTGGCCGAGACCCTCTCAGGCAAAGTCTTCCCTGTGGGAGGCGACACCGGGGCCCTTACCGCCGACCGCATCGAGGTGGCCATCGACGGCATCAAAGGCGAGTTCGTCACCTCCGAGGGGCGTACACCCTTTGCCTCCGGAGCCACGGGCCGCTACAACATGGAGAACATTCTCTGTGCCGCAGGGGCCGCCCTTTCCGTAGGCATCCCCATGGACGCCGTGGTGCGAGGGGTTGCCGCCTTCAAGGTGCCGGGACGCCTGGAGCGCGTGGACACCCCCTGCGGGCGTCACCTTTTTGTGGATTACGCCCACACCCCGGACGCCCTTGAAAATGTCCTGTCCACTCTTCGGCACCTCGTGCCGGGACGCCTCATCTGCGTGCTGGGATGCGGCGGGGACCGGGACCGTACCAAGCGCCCCCTGATGGCGGGCATCGGCGCGGCATACAGCGATCTTGCCGTCCTCACCTCGGACAATCCCCGGAGTGAAGCACCCGAAAAAATTATCGAAGACATGGTTCCGGGTATAGACGGGGAAACAAGTTTCAGGTATGAACCTGAGCGTCTCTCAAAGGATTTTTCCCGAAAAGGGTACGTGGTGGTTGTCGATCGCCGCGAGGCCATCGGCCTGGCCGTGGCGTCGGCCCGACCCGGAGACACCGTGCTGGTGGCGGGAAAGGGTCACGAGACCTACCAGATCATCGGCGGCAAGCGACTCGATTTTGACGACAGGAAGGAGGTTCTGAAGGCGGTTGAAGACAGAAGATAGGTCATACCCGATGCCCTGGAGCACGGGGGATGTCCTGGCGGCCACCGGAGGTGAACTGGCCTTCGGAGACCCGGACGCCACCCATGCGACCATCTCCACAGACACCCGATCCATCGGTAATAACAGTATTTTTGTCGCCCTCAAAGGCGAATCCTTCGACGGACACCGGTACATCGGCGTGGCCGTGGACAAAGGCTCCAGCTGCATCGTGGCCGCCTCATCCGCCATGGAAGGGGTGGAGACCGGAGGCTGGAAAGCCGCCGGTGTGTCCCTGGTCCTGGTGGACGATACCCTCGCCGCCCTGGGCCGCCTCGGCCGGTTCAACCGAGACCGAAACCACGTCCGCCTCATCGCCATCACAGGCTCCAACGGCAAGACCACCACACGGGCCCTCACGGCCTCGGTCCTGGCGGTTCGCCATGGGGTCCACGCCACCCGCGGCAACTTCAACAACGAAGTGGGCCTGCCCACAACCCTGTTGCGCCTTGCTCCCGAGCACCGCTGGTCGGTGGTGGAGCTTGGCATGAACGCCCCCGGGGAGATGACCCGCCTGGGCCACATCTGCCGGGCCGACATCGCCGTCATCACCTGCATCGGGGAGGCTCACCTGGAAGGGCTGGGCACCGTGGAGCAGGTGGCCGAGGCCAAGGCCGAGCTCCTGGACACCCTGGAGAGCGACGCCGTGGTCATCCTCAACGGGGACGACCCGCACTTAAGAAAGCTCGCTTCAGACCGCGGGCTCTCTCCCGTCTGGTACGGTTTCTGTGAGGACGCCCATGTCCGGGCCGAGGAGATCACCTGGGAGGAAGGCCTCCAGCGCTTCACCCTCTGCCACAACGGGGAGAGGGTCCGGGCCGCCATTCCCCTGGCCGGGACCTTTATGGTACAAAACGCCCTGGCGGCGGCAGCCGCCGGAATCCAGGCGGGGCTTTCCCTCACCGAGATCGCCCGGGGCCTTGAGGCAGCCACCTTTGAACCGGGCCGTCTCACCATCCGGGAGACCCAAACGGGCATCCACGTCATCGACGACACATACAACGCCAACCCCCTCTCCATGGGGGCGGCCCTCAGCACCCTCTCCCGCCTCAAGGAAGGCCACCGGGCCCTGGCGGTTCTGGGAGACATGCGCGAGCTCGGTAAGGGAGCCCCGGGCTTCCACCGCGAGCTGGGCAGAAAAGCCGCGGAGTCGGGAGTGGCAGGCCTTTACGCCTGCGGCGACTTCGCAGGGGAGATCAGGCTGGGCGCCCTGGAGGCAGGGCTTTCGGACCATTGTATTTACACAGGCACGAAAGAGGCGCTCCTGGAGCGCATCTTACACGATATCCACACAGGAGACTGGGTCCTTGTCAAGGGATCCCGCTCCATGGGCATGGAACAGATCGTCACCGATCTGCTGTGCAGGTAGCAGGACGTTATGATTTACAACCTTCTTTATGGTCTTTATGGGGACATCTCGTTTTTCAACCTGTTCCGATACATCACCTTTCGAACCATTTACGGCACCATCACGGCCTTTCTCATCTGCTTTCTCATGGGCCCCTGGCTCATCAACAAGCTCCGGAGGCTCCAGATCGGACAGTACATCCGGGAGTGCGGGCCGGAAAGCCACCTGGGCAAGGCCGGCACCCCCACCATGGGCGGGGTGATGATCCTTCTGGCCATCATCGGCTCCTCCCTGCTCTGGGCGGACATCAAGAACCCGTATGTCTGGATCGTCCTGCTGGCCGCCGCCGGCTTCGGCCTCATCGGGTTTACCGACGACTACCTGATGCAGATCAAAAAGCGCAGCAAGGGCCTCTCCGCCCGGGGGAAATTCACCCTCCAGGCCCTTCTGGCCCTTCTCATCGGGTGGCTGGTCTACAGCTCTCCGGGTTTTTCCACCACGGTAACGGTGCCTTTCCTTAAAAACGTGCAGCCGGACCTGGGCTTCGGATACATCTTCTTTGCCGCCTTTGTCATCGTGGGGTGCTCCAACGCCGTAAACCTCACCGACGGCTTAGACGGCCTGGCCACGGGTCCCATGATCATCGCCAGCATCACCTACATGGTCTTTGCCTATGTCTCGGGCCACGCAGGGATTGCCGAGTATCTCCAGATCCCCTTTATCAAGAACGGCGGGGAGATGGCCGTCCTCTGCGGCGCCACAGCCGGTGCCGGGGTGGGCTTTCTCTGGTTCAACTCCTACCCGGCCCAGATTTTCATGGGGGACACGGGCTCCCTGCCCCTGGGGGCTATCCTCGGGACCATCGCCGTCATCACCAAGCAGGAGATCCTGCTGGTCATCGTGGGGGGGCTCTTTGTCATGGAGGCCCTCTCCGTTATCATCCAGGTCACCTACTTCAAGCTGACGGGGGGCCAGCGGATTTTCCGCATGGCACCGCTTCACCACCATTTTGAGCTCAAGGGCTGGCAGGAACCCAAGGTTATCGTCCGGTTCTGGATCATCTCCGCCATGCTGGCCCTTCTGGCCGTCAGCACGCTCAAGATTCGATAGGAGTCACCATGAAGCTTTCCGGTAAACACATCGTTGTGGTGGGTCTGGCCCGTTCCGGGGCCTCCATCGCCCGCTTCCTCACAGAACGCGGGGCCAGCGTCGTCATCAGCGACGCCAAGTCCAGGGAAGCCCTGGGCGACCTGCCTGCAGCCATGGAGGCCGAGGGGATTGCCCTGGACCTGTCAGGGCACACGCCCCATCTCTTTGAATCCGCGGACCTGGTGGTGTTGAGCCCAGGCGTGCCCCACACCATCGCCCCCATCAAGCGGGCCCGTGAGATGGGCGTCTCCGTGGTGGGAGAGATCGAACTGGCCTCCCGGTTCATCGAGGCCCCCATGCTGGCCGTCACCGGCACCAACGGCAAAACCACCACCACGGCCCTGCTGGGCGAAATGCTCGCCGCCTCGGGAAAGAAGGTGTTCACCGGGGGCAACATCGGCACGCCCCTCACCGAGTACTTACGGAAAGACGACCCCGCCGAGGTGGTGGTGGTGGAGGTGAGCAGCTTCCAGCTCGACACCATCGAAAGCTTCAGGCCCCATGTGTCGGTACTCCTCAACATCACCGACGACCACCTGGACCGCTATCCAGACTTTGACGCATACAAGCGCTCCAAGGGGCGCGTCTTTGAAAACCAGCAGCAGGACGACGTGGCCATCCTCAACACCGCCGACGACCATGTGGCCGATATCGGACGGATCCTGCAGAACCGCAAGCTCACCATCGGCGGAAGCGGCCCCAATGCCGCGGCCGTCACACGGAATCAGGTGACCATCCGCACCCCGGGGCTCCCTGAGGTCAAGATCGACCTGTCGAAATCGTCCCTGGTGGGAGCGCACAACCGCCAGAACATTGCCGCAGCGGCCCTGGCCGCCCTGTCGGCCGGTGCCACCCCCGAAGGGGTTCAGGAGGCCGTGGATAATTTTCAGGGCCTGCCCCACCGCATTGAGTACGTGGACACCGTCTCCGGGGTCAAGTTTTACAACGACTCCAAGGCCACCAACATCGATGCCGTGGAAAAAGCGGTCACCGGCTTTGACGACCCCATCGTGGTTATCATGGGGGGACGCCACAAGGGAGGCCATTTCTCCGCCCTGTCCGGCGCCCTGAAGAAAAAGGCCCGGGCCATCGTGGCCATCGGCGAGTCAAAAAAAAAAATCGTTTCCGACCTGGCCCCCTGCATCAAAACGGTTGAAGCAGGGGACCTGGACGATGCGGTGAGCAAAGCCTTTTCCAAGGCCCGGAGCGGGGACGCGGTGGTCCTCTCCCCGGCCTGTTCCAGCTTTGATATGTTTACCAACTACAACGAACGGGGCGACAAGTTCCGCGAATCGGTCCACCGACTGAAAGCACAACATGGCTAACGATAAGGAAACAAGGCATTACGGTCTCTACGACCCCTGGCTTTTCTACACCACGTTTACCCTGGTGGGGCTGGGCCTGCTGATGATTTTCAGCGCCACGGCCCAGAGCAGCAACGGGCTGTTCTACCTCAGGCGCCAGGTCCTCTTTGTGGTGGCAGGCACCATCACCATGGTTGTTGCCAGTCGAATTCCTTACCGATGCTGGAAAAAAATTGCCGTTCCGTTTATGTTAGTCACCTTGGGCCTGGTCATTGCCACCCTGTTCCCGGTGATCGGCCACAAAATCAAAGGGGCCTCCCGCTGGATACGCATCGGCGGATTTTCCATACAGCCCACGGAATTTCTCAAGGTTGCCCTGGTGATGCTCCTTGCCGCCTCTTTGAGCAAAAAGGGCGAAAAGGTCCGCCAGTTTGAGATCGGGGTCCTCCCCCACCTCATGCTCCTGGGGGCCATTGCCCTCATCGTGAACTTCCAGCCGGACTTCGGCACCGTGGTGGTCCTCTGCGCCGTCACCTGGATCATGCTTTTTCTGGGAGGTGCCCGGCTCCTGCACATCGTGGCCCCCCTGGTGCCGCTGGCCATTGTCCTGACGCTCTTTGTCACGGGGGAAGGCTACCGCATGGCGCGCATCAAGGCCTTCATGGACCCCTGGGCCGTGGAGAAAAACGGGGGCTACCAGGTGACCCGGTCCCTCATGGCGTACGGCTCCGGAGGCATCACCGGCAAAGGGCTCTCCAACAGCGAGCTTAAGCTCAAGCACCTGCCGGAGTGCCACACCGACTTCATCTTCCCCATCCTGGGGGAAGAGCTGGGCCTCATCGGGGTCCTTTCCGCCCTGGGCATCTACGTGTTGCTGTTGACCCGGGGCTTCCTGGCGGCCATGCGCTGCCCGGACATGTTTGGCTGCCTGCTGGCCGTGGGAATCTGCGCGGTCATCGGGCTACAGATTATTATCAATCTTGCGGTGACCATGGGCATGCTTCCCCCCACGGGACTCACCCTTCCCCTCATGAGCTACGGGGGAAGTTCACTGCTTTGCACCATGACGGGCATCGGTATCATCATGAACGTGGCCCGGGAGGAACCGCATGCTCGCTAAAAAAGAGTGCCGCCTCGTGGTGGCCGGAGGGGGCACCGGCGGCCACCTGTTCCCGGGCATTGCCATTGCCAAGGCCTTCTGCCGAAAAAAGCCCGGCACCAGAGTGCTGTTCATCGGCACGGACAAGGCCTTTGAAAAAAAATGTGTCACCCGGGAGGGATTTCACCATACGGCGGCAGGGGCCTCGGGCATTAAGGGCCTGGGTCTGAAGAAAAAACTGGCCGCCGCCGTCAAGCTGCCCCTGTCCGTTGTCGGCTGCATGATCAAGTTGATCCGCTTTCGTGCCGATGCGGTGGTGGGGGTGGGAGGCTTCTCCTCCGGTCCCGTAATCCTGGCGGCCTGGATTTTGAGGCGGCCTGTGGTGCTTCACGAACAGAACTCGGTCCCCGGCATCGCCAACCGCCTGTCGGCCCGGTTTGCAAAGAAAATATACCTGACTTTCCCGGGAAGCGCGGCGTGGTTCCCGGAAGAAAAGTGCATCCTCTCCGGCAACCCGGTGCGTGAAGAGATCCTGGGCATCGAGCCCTCCCAAAGGGACACCGCATCCCCCACCCTGCTGGTGGTGGGCGGATCCCAGGGCGCCGTGGCCCTTAACCGGGCCGTCACCGAGGCCCTGCCCCGGCTCAAGGCCATGGGGCTCACCGTCATCCATCAATGCGGCGACGCCGATGTGGAGCGGGTGAAAACCTGTTATGGCGAGGCCGGTGTCAACGGAGAGGTCCTGGCCTTCATCGACAACATGTCCGGGGCCTATGCCCGGGCCGACCTGGTCCTCTGCCGGGCCGGGGCCACCACCCTGGCGGAGCTGACGGCCATCGGAAAAGGCGCTGTGCTGGTGCCCTTCCCCCACGCCACGGACAACCATCAGGAGATCAACGCCAGGTACCTTGAAGACAACGGCGCGGCCCGCATGATCCTGGAAGCGGACCTCACCGGAAACGGGCTGGCCGATCTCCTTGAAGAGCTGCTGGACAACCCGGAGGCCCTTGGGGCCATGGATCAAAACGCAAAAAAACTGGGGCATCCCGACGCCTCGGAACACGTGGCCGAGGGCATCCTCGACCTCACAAAAAAAACGACCTGACCCCCATCATCTGAGTACAACGGGGCAAACCATAAGCAGGACTGTGCATGTACCAAAAGAAATACCATATTCACTTCGTGGGCATCGGCGGCATCGGCATGAGCGGCATCGCGGAAATTCTCGTTCGCCTGGGTTACACCGTCACCGGCTCCGACCTTAAAGCCTCGGCCAACACCAGGCGCCTGGAAGAGCTGGGCTGCAAGGTCGCCATCGGCCACGCCGCCGAGAACATCGGCGATACCGACGTGGTGGTCACCTCCTCTGCCGTCAACGGGAAAAACCCTGAAGTGGCGGCCGCAAAAAAAAGCGGCATCCCCATCATCCCCAGGGCCGAGATGCTGGCCGAGCTCATGCGCCTGAAGTACAGCATCGCCGTGGCCGGGGCCCATGGCAAGACCTCCACCACCTCCATCACGGCGGCCATCCTGGAAAAGGGAGGGTTCGACCCCACGGTGGTCATCGGCGGCGTCCTGAAAAGCAAGGGCACCAACGCCATGCACGGCCTGGGGGATTTTATCATTGCCGAGGCCGATGAGAGCGACGGGTCGTTTTTGAAATTCTCCCCGTCCATTGCCATCATCACCAACATCGACCGGGAGCACCTGGACCACTACGGCAGCCTGGCCGCCATCAAGAAGGCCTTTGTCCAGTTCACCGAGCGGGTTCCCTTTTACGGGCTCTCCATCCTCTGCATGGACAACGAATCCGTGCAGGAGATCCTGCCGGAGCTCACCGGCCGCTACACCACCTACGGTCTCAACACCCGGGCCGATTACCAGGCCAGGGGCATCTCCTTTGAGGGGAGCCGCAGCACCTTTTCGGTCTATCATCACGACGAGCTCTTAGGGGAAATTACCCTCAACCTTCCCGGGGTACACAACGTCTCCAACTGCCTGGCCGGCATTGCCGCCGCCCGGGAGATCGGCATCGACTTTCCCATGATCAAGTGCGCTCTGGAGAACATCGAAGGGGTCAAGCGGCGCCTGGAGAAAAAGGGAGAGAAAAACGGGGTCATGGTGGTGGACGACTACGGGCATCACCCCACGGAGATCAAGACCACCCTTCTGGCCGTGCGGGAGAGCTGGCCAGAGAAACGCATCGTGGCCGTGTTCCAGCCCCACCGGTACACGCGGACCCGGGACCTCTTCGATGAGTTCACCCGGGCCTTCTACAACACGGATACCCTGAAGATCCTGCCCATCTACGCGGCCAGCGAAGAGCCCATCGACGGCGTTGACAGCCGAAGCCTGGGGGAGATGATCGAAAAACGCGGCCATGAAGACGTGGGCTGCTGCAACAGCTTTGACGAGGTTCTGGACAACCTGGAAGAGACCCTGGAGGAGGGGGACATCCTCCTGACCCTGGGCGCAGGCGACGTCCTCAAGGTGGGTGAGATGTACCTGCAGCGGGAAGATGCCTGATCATGGCCGCCCTGGACCCCATAGCCGCCCTCTCCGCCCTCTATCAGGGCGTGCTCAAAAAAGGGGAGCCCATGGCCCGCCATACCACCTTCAGGACCGGAGGCCCTTGTGACCTCTACCTGGAGCCCGAAAGCCTCGACGACCTGCGCATCGCCGTGGCCTTCCTCACCCAGCAGGGCATGCCCCTCACCGTGGTGGGGGGCGGCAGCAACCTGCTGGTCCGGGACAAAGGCATCGAAGGAGCCGTCATCTCCCTGGCCGGGCTCGACACCCAGGTCACCGAAACCCGGGAGGGGGAGTCGACCATCCTGACGGTCCCCGCAGGGTCAAAAACCCAGCACCTTTGCCGGTATGCCGCGATGAACGGCCTTGAGGGGCTCACCTTTGCCACGGGGATTCCCGGTACCTTGGGCGGGGCCCTTGCCATGAACGCAAGCACCGACCCCAAGGGGTTTGGGTCCATTGTGGACGCCTTGACGGTGGTGGACATCTCTGGAAAAATCCGGAGCGTGCCGCGCAGCGCCCTTGAAATCGGCTACCGCCACCTTGCCATTGACGGCAAAACCCGCCATGATGATGGGTTTCCCATCATCGTGGAGGTGAAGCTCCGGCTCACTTCCGGGGACAGCGACGCCCTGGTGGCCCAACGGGAATCCCTTCTGGCCCGACGCAAGGCAAGTCAGCCCGTGGGCCAGGCCAGCGCCGGATGCTTTTTCAAGAACCCGGAAGGCGGCCCTTCAGCGGGCAAGCTTATTGACGATCTGGGCCTCAAGGGAGAGGCCGTCGGAGGAGCGAAGGTCTCCGAGCTGCACGCCAATTACCTGGTCAACGCAGGGGGCGCCACCACCGCCGATATTCTGGAACTGGCGGCACGTATCAAAGAGAAGGTCCAGAAGGCCCACGGCATAACCCTGGAAGAAGAGGTGACCCTTGTCGGCAGGGAAACGTAAACCAGCCAAAAAGAACCGCTTCGTGGTACCTGAAGCGGTCCGCCTGGAGAGGCGGCGCCAGAGGCGCCGGGCCTTCCTCTTCGGGACAGGGCTTCTCTGCCTGGCCGCCGTGTGCAGCGCCCTGTGCGTGGTCTCCTACGCCTGGCTGACCCAGACCCCCTTGTTCAAGGCCCGGTTCGTCATCGTCTCGGGCAATCGGGTGGTCACCCACGGGGCGGTTCTGGAGACGGCGGGGATTCACAACGGGGACAACATCTTCGGCATCAACCTGGATGTGGCCCGAACACGCCTTGTGGCCCATCCGTGGGTGGATACGGCGTCCGTCATCCGGGAGTTTCCCAACCGGATCATCATCCGGGTCACCGAGCACACTCCGGTGGCCGTGGCCGAGATCGGTCACCCCTACCTGGTGAACAACCGGGGAGAGATTTTCGAAAAGAGCAGCAAGGCCTTTGAGGGCCTTCCCGTCTTCAAGAACCTGAAGCGCGGCAGCCTGCCTTTGGCCGACGGTGCCTCCGCAAACCGCAGCGGCACCGTCCACAGGGAGATCAAGGAGCTTATTCCCCTGCTGGACAGCCTGACCCGAAAGGGGAGCCGTTTTGTCATGACCGGTGCCGTGGCCGACCCGGACACCGGCCTTCGCCTCCTCACCGAAGGGGCGACCCAGAGCATCGACCTGGGATTCGGCCACTATGAGAAAAAGATCAAGCGGGTAAACGAACTCTTTGCCCTTCTGGAAAAAAAAGTGAACCTTACCGCTGTTGCCGCCATCGACGTCAGTGACCCCAACAGCGTTGTTATCAAACCGGCAAAAAGTTAAAGGAGGATGCCCATGCAGGCACATGAGGATATTATTGTCGGCCTGGATATCGGCACAACAAAGATCTGTGCTGTTGTCGGGGAACGCTCAGGGGACGACGTGAACATCATCGGCACCGGCACCCACCCCTCCATCGGGCTCAACAAAGGGGTGGTCATCGACATTGAGGCCACGGTGGATTCCATCAAAAAAGCGGTGGAAGAAGCAGAACTCATGGCCGGTTGCGAGATATCCTCCGTCTATGCCGGAATCGCGGGCGGGCACATCACCAGCCTCAACAGCCACGGCGTCATCGCCATCAAGGGGCGCGAAGTGACCCAGGACGACGTGGACCGCGTCATCGAGGCGGCAAAAGCCGTTTCGATCCCCATGGACCGTGAGGTGATCCACGTGCTCCCCCAGGAGTACATCGTCGATGACCAGAAAGGGGTGCACAACCCCATCGGCATGACCGGCGTCCGCCTGGAAGCCAAGGTGCACATCGTGGTGGGTGCGGCCTCCTCGGCCCACAACATCATTAAGTGTGCCAACAAAGCGGGCCTGGATGTCAACGACGTGGTCCTGGAATCTTTGGCCTCGGGCAGCGCGGTCCTCACCGACGAAGAGCGGGACCTGGGCACCGCCCTCATCGACATCGGAGGCGGCACCACGGACCTGGCCGTCTTCTCAGGCGGCAACATCCAGCACACCTTTGTGCTGGCCATCGGCGGCCTGCAGCTCACCAACGATATCTCCATCGGCCTTCGGGCGAGCAAGAACGACGCCGAAAAGATCAAGCTCAAGTACGGCACCTGCCTGTCCAGCGCCGTCTCCCCCACGGAGACCATCGAGGTGCCGGGCATGGGCGGCCGCGAGCCCCGCAGCATGCCCCGCCAGGTACTGGGAGAGATCCTGGAGCCCCGCGTGGAAGAGATCTGTGCCCTTGTGAAGCGTGAAATCTTCCGGGCCGGCCTTGAAAACCAGATCGCCTCGGGCATCGTCCTCACCGGGGGCTCGTCCCTCCTGGACGGCATGACCGAGGTGGCCGAAAGCATCTTTGACCTGCCCACCCGCCTTGGCAAACCCCGCCAGATCGGCGGCCTGGTGGACATCGTCAGCAACCCCATGTACGCCACCGGCGTGGGGCTCGTGCTCTACGGCACCGAGAATCAGGTGGAGAAGAAGTTCCGCATCCGGGACGACAACATCTTTCAGCGGGTCACCACCCGCATGAAAAAGTGGTTTTCCGACGTGATGTAGGGGATAGGATGCCGCCCGGCACAGGGCGGTGACCGATACATCCGTTCGACATACAGCAAGCTATTTCTGATCTGCCGTTTCCATCGGAGCCCTGCCGGGCGTTGGCGAGGCTCCGGGCGGGGAGACGGCATAACAAAGGACCAGTAACCGATGATGAACAAGAGTGGAGGTGGGAGATGAGTTTTTCTTTTGTAGACAGTGACAAGTCGGCAAAGATCAAGGTTATCGGAGTCGGGGGTGCCGGAGGCAACGCGGTCAACAACATGATCGAGGCCAGCCTGCACGGCGTGAAGTTTATCGTGGCCAACACCGATGCCCAGGCCCTGGAAAATTCCAAGGCCGAAACCAAAATCCAGATCGGCGGAAAGCTCACCGAGGGTCTCGGGGCAGGCGCCAACCCGGAGCTGGGCAAGCAGGCGGCCCTTGAAAACGTAGACGCCATCCGTTCCGCCCTCCAGGACAGCCACATGGTCTTTATCACCGCAGGCCTCGGCGGCGGCACCGGCACCGGAGCCGCCCCTGTGGTGGCCCAGATCTGCAAGGAGCTGGAGATCCTCACCGTGGCCGTGGTCACCCGGCCCTTCTCCTTTGAGGGCAAAAAACGCGCCCGCCAGGCCGACCTGGGCCTGGAAGAGCTCAGAAAGCACACGGACACGGTCATCACCATCCCCAACGACCGCCTGCGAAGCATCGCCGAGAAAAAGGCGACCATGATCGACATGTTCCGCAAAGCCGATGAGATCCTCCACCACTCGGTGAAGGGCATCACCGACCTCATCATGATGCCCGGCCTCGTCAACCTCGACTTTGCCGACGTGCGCACCACCATGCGCCGTGCCGGCCTTGCCCTCATGGGCATCGGCATCGCCTCCGGGGAAAACCGTGCCCGGGAAGCGGCCCAGAAGGCCATTGCCCACCCGCTTCTGGAGGACATCTCCATCCGTGGCGCCAAGGGCGTGCTCATGAACATCACCAGCGGCCCGGACCTCACCCTGGATGAAATGACCGAAGCCTCGGACTTCATCCACGACCAGGTGGGAGAAGACGCCGAGATCATCTGGGGTCAGGCCATCGACGAAGAGATCGGCAACGAGATGCGCATCACCGTCATTGCCACGGGCATCGGCGAAGAGGGCGACGCCCCTTCCGTGGACCTGCCCAAGCGCAATCTGGATGCCATTGAAAAACGGGGAAAGGTGCGTGACCTCACCTTGAACGAGCTTGAGCTCAACACCCACACCCTGGAGGAGCCTGCCTACGTGCGCCACAACATCCCTGTGGGAAGCACCCAGGGCACGGCCGTGTCCTCAGCCGCGGGGCTGACCATCAACGCCGAGGAAGATCTGGACATCCCCACCTTCCTCCGCAAAAAAGCGGACTGATCCGCTTCCGCAACCCACGTCTGCGCCGGGGTCTCCCCACCCTGTGACGCGCAACCCGGGAGTGCGCTTACGGAACCGCGCCGTCACCTGATGTGACGGCCCGTTGTCCTGCTGCACCCTGCCGCCTGTCGGCTTCCCCTTTCTGCAGTCCCAACGCCGAAGGAGTGTCCCACCCTCCTTCCGACTGCAGAAAGGGCCCCGGGTTGTTTTAAGGCGTTGTTTCCCTTCTGTTTCCATGGTACTTTTTCTACTAATGCTTATCTGATGGCCCGGGCACCTGTCCCTGATGCGTCCACCTGCGCCTCCTGCTCTCCGTCGCCTTCTCCCCCTGCCCCGACGCTCGGAATACCGCATGACCCAATTTCAAGCCCAGGCCGTTTTTAAAACGCCAACCAGGGCTCTGCCCTCTCCAAACCCATGATGGAGGAAAAAATGAGCGTTCTCGTAGGAAAACCGGCCCCTGATTTCCAGGCCGTTGCCGTCAAATGCGGGAGTTTTGATGAATCGTTCCGGCTCTCGGACCTTAAAGGCAGATACATCGTCCTCTTCTTCTACCCCCTGGACTTCACCTTTGTCTGCCCCACCGAGCTCCACGCCTTCTCAGACCGCCTGCCCGAATTTGCCGACCGAAAGGTGGAGGTGGTGGCCGTGAGCGTGGACTCCCACTTCAGTCACCTGGCCTGGCTCAACACCCCCCGAAACGAGGGGGGCATCGAAGGGGTGGCCTACCCCATCGTCTCAGATATCCACCGTTCCATCTGCAAGGACTACGATGTCCTGGCAGAAGAGCATGGCGTGGCCCTTCGCGGCCTTTTCCTCATCGATCGGGATTTCATCGTCCGTCACCAGGTGGTCAACGACCTTCCCCTGGGCCGAAACGTGGACGAGGCCATCCGCATGGTGGATGCCCTGAAATTCTTTGAAGAGAACGGAGAGGTCTGCCCCGTAAACTGGAGCCCCGGCGCCAGGGGAATGAAACCCTCATCGGAAGGCCTTAAAGAGTACTTCGAATAAGCCCGTTCCGGGGCTGACCTGCCCCTTTTCCGTAGCGGTGTCCCCGGAGGTGAGTCATCACCCCGCCGTGGGACGCCGTTACGTCCGCCCAACTTTGATTTTTCCCGCTGTCGTCTTTTCAGTGCTATTCTCCCGGGTTTTGAAAAACCGAAAAACCCGGAGTACGGCATGGCACGACAGACGGACACCAGGGGCTGCGACATCGAGCGCCCCGCTACCTGGAAAAAATTCAACACCACCCTCTGCACAGACTGCATGGCCCTGTGCTGCTACCTCATTGTGGAGGTCACCACCAGCGACCTCATCCGCCTCGGCATCACCGATGAAGAGGAGGTGGCCTTTGACATGAAGGGCCTTGTGAAACGCCTCAAAAAAGAGGGCATCATCACCCGCTGCAACCTCTCCAAGGGTAAGTTCACCCTGGCCACGCGCAAAAAGGGAGGCTGCTGCTTTCTTGACGACCGCAACCGCTGCAGCGTCTACGAAGACCGTCCCGAGGTGTGCCGCATGCACCCGACCCGCCTGTCTCCGCGCCTCGGGTACTGCCCCTGGTCCCCGGCCCGGTAAGGCCTTTTGCGCCGCGCACCTTCTATTTTTTGCTTCCTGTTGCAATCCGAAGGGGAAAGGAGTAAGGATACGGCACCACGCGATACCTTGCCCCTTTGCTCAGGCGGGCCCGAACCTTGACAGACCCCGTCCGCCCCATTGACATCAACGAACCGGTGAATCCCATGGAACCCGCCATCGTCTTAGACAACGTCTCCTTTTCCTACACCCGTCACCCGGTCCTTGACGGCGTCACCCTCACTGTGCCCAAGGGAGACTTCGCCATGGTGGTGGGCCCCAACGGCGGGGGAAAAACCACCCTGATCAAGTTGATCCTGGGTCTTCTGGTCCCCACCTCCGGCCGGGTCTCCCTCTTCGGCAAATCCCCGGAGGCGGCCTGGAACCAGGTGGGCTACATGCCCCAGTACACCCATGTGGACATGGCCTTCCCCGTCTCGGTCATGGACGTGGTCCTCATGGGACGACTCACCCAGTCAAAGCGATGGCGCTACTCGAAAAACGACCGGGAAGCCGCCCGCCACGCCCTCAACGAGGTGGGGCTCCTGGAAAAGCAGAAGAAACCGTTCAGCAGCCTCTCCGGCGGCCAGCGCCAGCGGGTCCTCATCGCAAGGGCCCTGTGCAGCAACCCGTCCCTCCTCTTGATGGACGAACCCACGGCCAACGTGGACCCGGCCGCCGAAGCCACCCTCTTTGAGCTCCTCTCCAAGTTAAACAGCCGCATGACCATCCTGGTGGTCTCCCATGACCTGGGGTTCGTCTCCAAGGTGGTCAAGAGCGTTATCTGCGTCAACAAAAAGGTCCTGGTCCACCCCACGAGCAGCCTGGACGGCACCCTCATCAACGAAATCTACGGAGGCGACCTTCGCATGGTGCGCCACGACCACCGATGCAGCCACCAGGGCCACTGCATCAACGAGGCCCTTACACACCCAACCCCCTTTATGCCGCACCCTGATAAGCCATGATCGAATTTTTCCACGCACTCTTCGACCCCAACAGCAGCTTTCTCCGCCTCGCCCTGGCGGCAGGGACCCTTGCCAGCATCTCCTTCGGCATCATGGGCACCTATGTGGTCACCCGGCGCATCGGCTACCTGGCCGGAGCCATTGCCCACTGCGTCTTCGGCGGCATCGGCGCCGCCCTCTACCTCAAACACCGATGGGGAGTCACCTGGCTCGACCCCATGGCCGGGGCCCTGATTAGCGCCATCGTGGCCGCGGTCCTCATCGGCCTGGTCAGTATAAAGGCAGGGGAACGGGAGGACTCCATCATCGGGGCTCTCTGGGCCGTGGGCATGGCCTCGGGGCTTATCTTCATCGATCTCACCCCGGGATACTTTGAGCTCTCCAGCTACCTCTTCGGGGACATCCTCCTCATCTCACATCAGGATGTCCTGATGGTGGCGGGCCTGGACCTGGTCATCATCCTCCTTGCCGTCGTGTTTCACCCCACCTTCCTCTCCATCTGTTTCGACGAGGAGTTTGCCACCTTAAGGGGCATCAACACCTCCTTTTTCTATATCCTCCTCCTCGTCATGACGGCCGTCACCGTGGTGCTCCTGGTGCGCCTCGTGGGCGTGATCATGGTCATCGCCATGCTCACCCTGCCCGCTGCCGCCGCCTCCACCTTAAGTCGCCGCCTCTCGGTCATCATGATCCTGGCCACGGGCTTTGCCCTCTTTTTTAACTGGAGCGGCCTGGCCCTGAGCTACACCCTGGATCTTTCGGCGGGCCCGGTGATCATCTCCGTGGCGGGGCTCGTCTACTTAGGGCTCCTGACCCTCTCCCGGGTGCTCCCCAACCGGTAAGCCGTATCGTACCTCCGGCACAGGCCCTCCCCGGACCGCACTGCCGCCTCCCCGATCCCGTGAAGGGTACCAACCTGCCCCTCCCGCATTGCGTACAGCGGTTTGCACAAAAACCGCGTTCCGCCTTTAAGAATCCCTGAAGCTCCCGTCAAATGGGCGTCACACCCATCCCATCTGTAGAAGGCGCCCCCGTAAAAACCGACTGACACGCAGACCCTAACCACCTAAAACAACGAAAAATAATTCTTCTCGATACCGTTTTTTACGTCGCATTCCGGTGCTCACACCCCTTAAAGCGGACCCCACACTTTTTTTGAAGCCCCTCAAAACCTGCCCCGGAGGGCAAACAATCGATTGTTTTTCCATATCATTACGATAAATATATTTTACCCCAGCACCGCACTTCATCCCTGATACGTGATGTATCAGATAATAGATATCTATTGATTCCGGAAGAAATATTGGCTAAGAATCGTCTCCAACATATCACATGTTCCTCTTTTAAGAACCCGTTCGACGCAGAACGGGCAGGGTTGGGGGATCCTGTTAAAAGAGAAACGATGACCGGAACCCGGTCATGATGGCTGAACGATTACGGGAACAGTCGCATGGGCCTTTCACCGATTCGCAACGCAGCGTTTCGGGCGGATACCCCTCCCCTTTCCTTCGTCGCGTTCGCCATCTGCTGTTATTCATTTCATCGTTGGAGGATTTATGAAGTTCTTATTCAAGGCGATCGTCCTGCTCCTTGCGGCAGCGACACCCGCCTTTGCAGAAACCAAAAAAGGGGTCAGCCTCGACCACGTCTTTGAGCCCATCTCTAATTTTCTCACCGGTTTTATCTTCTACAAAGTCCATCTCTTCGGCAACGACTGGTCCCTGATCGTCTGCCTCCTCATCTCCGCAGGCCTCTTCTGCACTTGCTACCTGGGATTCATCAACATCCGCGGATTCAAACACGCCGTTCGCCTGGCCAAAGGCGACTACATCGACGACCACGCCGCAGGCGAGGTGTCCCACTTCGGCGCCCTGTGCTCCGCCATCTCCGGCACCGTGGGCATGTCCAACATCGCCGGTGTCCCCATCGCCATCATGATCGGCGGCCCCGGCGCCATCTTCTGGATGATGTTCGCCGCCTTCATCGGCATGTCTGCCAAGTTCACCGAATGCACCCTGGCCACCAAGTACCGTACCTACAAGGAAGACGGCACGGTCAAGGGCGGGCCCATGTACTACCTTTCCCAGGGCCTTGCCGCCCGCGGCATGGAGGGGCTCGGAAAATTCGTGGGCAAGTTCTACGCCTGGGGCCTGGTCCTCGGCTGCCTGGGCATCGGCAACCTCTTCCAGTCCAACCAGATCTACAACCAGCTTAAAACCATGTGCAACAACGAAGGCGCCATCATGCACCTGGGCTGGCTCGTGGGCCTCATCGGTGCCGTCATCGTGGGTATCGTCATCATCGGCGGCATGAAGCGCATCGCCTCCATGGCCACCAGGATCGTGCCCGTCATGGTCTTCACCTACCTCGCCCTGGTAGCCATGGTCCTCCTTCTCAACGGCTCTTTCATCCTGCCCGCCATCAAGCTCATCATCGCCGACGCCTTCACCGCCAAAGCAGCCGGCGGCGGCATCGCGGCCGCCATGATGATCGGCTTCCAGCGCGCCGCCTTCTCCAACGAATGCGGCCTGGGCACCGCAGCCATCGCGCACTCCGCCGTCCAGACCGACGAGCCCGTCACCGAAGGCTTTGTCTCCATGATCGAGCCCTTCATCGACACCATCGTGGTCCAGTTCGCCACCGCCCTGGTGGTGGTCACCACCATGATCGCCGTGCCCGAGTACGTCAACATGGGCCTGCAGGGCATGCCCATGAGCTCCTGGGCCTTTGAGCGTCACTTCAGCTTCGCCGTCTACCCCCTGACCTTCGCCGCCATCCTCTTCGGATTCACCTGCGCGGTCTCCTGGGCCTACTACGGGCTGAAGGCCTTCGAGTACATCGTGGGCGAAGACCCCAAACTGGGCCTGGCCTACAACATCTTCTACTGCATGGTCTACTGGTCGGGAGCCATGATCAACCTGAAGTACGTCGTCAACATTGCCGACGCCCTTATCTTCGTGGTCTGTATCCCCAACATCATCGGCCTCTACATCATGGCACCGGAAGTCAAAGAAGAGCTCAACAACTACCTCGCACGCCTGAACTCAGGAAAAATCCTTTCCTCCAGAGAGAAGCGCAAGCTGGGCGCCACCAAAGCCAGTAAGCCAGCCATGGCAACCTCGCGATAACCAACGGTCCATCTTCACTCCCTTGTGATGTGACCTGCGTTTATCCCTTCTCTCGCCCATAAAAAAACGGGCAGGGGCTTTTTTAAGCCCCTGCCCGTTTTTTCTTTTGATCCGTCAAAGAAAAACCAATCCTTACGAGCGCATCTTTATCCCCCCGCTTTTTTGACGGTAAACCCCTTGGCTTTCAGCGCCTCCACCAACTTGTCCCGGTGGTCCCCCTGGATCTCGATGACACCGTTTTTCACACTGCCGCCGGTGCCGCAGATCTGCTTCAGCTCCTTGGCAACGGCCTTGAGCTCAGCCGCATCCCCGGGAACCCCCGTCACCAGGCTCATGCCTTTGCCTTTTCGGCCCTTGGTCTCGCGCATGACACGAACCACACCGTCCTGCTTCACCGCAGGACCGGCCGGGCCCCTTCTTCTTTTTCCTGCAGGTACAGCTCTTCACCGGCTTGCCGCAGGAAGGACAGACCCTGCCCGTCTCCGTGGAATACACCAGTCGGCTGTTGGAATCACCGCCCATCGCCTTTCTCCCATGTCTTTTGGTCACTTCTGTTGCCCCCGGCCGGGCCAGGGAATTTGAACCGCTCTGGCGGTCATAGCATCATAGCAAATGAAAGGCCAAGGGCCAAAGAGCACGGTGAAGGGCTTACACATGCAAAAGGGCAGTCGGTTTCAGAGAAACAGACTGCCCCTTCCTGCTGGTGGGCGTGACACTTCAAGCCCGCCATGTTGCGTGAAAGCCGCTTATCGATCAGGGCGCCATAAGGGCTTCAAGACGCTCCGGGTTGTCGGTCATGATGCCGTCGACCTTGAACCACTCCATCTGCCGCTTCATCTCGATCTCGGTGTTCACGGTCCAGACATAACACTTCATGCCGAGGATGCGGATTTTGGCCATGAGCGCCTGGCTCATCATGGCGGCCGGAAGGCAAAGAACGTCGGCGGGCATTTCGTAGTCCTCTTTTTTCATGATGGCCGTGGGGGTAAAAGTAAACTCAAGCACCCCTTCGGTGGAAAAAATTGTCTTGATGTCAAGGCCCCGCTCATCGGCCTTTGATTCGATCAGATCAAGGGTCGAGTTGTCGAAGCCGCCTAAAATAAGCTTGTCCTGCATGGTGTAGGCCTCGATGAGGTCCAGCACCTTGTCCACGATGAGGCTTCCCTCCTGCTTAATCTCAAGGACCATGGGAGCACCGCTGAGTTCACCGTCGGCAAAGACCTCCGCAAGGGTGGGCAGGGTCAGCCCCTTGCCACGCCAGGGATAGGTGGCCCCGCCGTCCGGGGTAAACCGGTACCCGGCATCCAGGGCCTTGACCTGGGCCAGGGTCATATCCGCGATGGCGCCGGTGCCGTCGGTGCAGCGGTCCACGGTCTCGTCGTGGGAGACCACAACCACCCCGTCGGAGGTCATGTGCACGTCCCCTTCCAGGGTGTCTGCCCCTTCAGCCAGGGAATTTCGATAGGCCACCAGGGTGTTTTCCGGGGCCAGCTCACCGCCGCCCCTGTGGGCAATGTTCTTAAAGCCCGTGTGGTGCTTCAGAAAAAAATTGTCCTGAACCACGGGGCCCTCTGCAATCTTCTCGGCCACCTCGCCCCAGTCCGAGGCAATGGTATCCGGATGGATCCACCCGTAGCCTTCGGTGTCCAGCAGCCAGAAGTCGGGCTCGTAATGGATCTGAAAGGGTACATAAAGGATCTCGTTCGCTACGGCCCCGTAGCCATCCTGCCGCACGGTGTCCCCCACCATGGCCCGGGCATTGGCGCCGCCGTACAGGTCCTTCAAAATTTTCAGGCACTCTTTTTTAAAGGTGTTGCTGTGCTCAAAGAGCATGTCTTCCTTGACGATGATGGGAATGGTGCGGTTGGCACCCTTTTCAAAGTGGCTCATCATCTGGGTCCTGCAGGCGTAACGAAGCTCCGGGAACATGCCCGTCACGATAATAAGGTCGTTGCCCTCGTCCATGAGGGCGGGGATCACAGATTCCACCTTGTCGTCCACGTAAGGCCAGTCCCCCTGGAACACGTTGAGAAAATCCACCCAGTCCTGAAGGGCGTTGAGACCGCCGGTGGCGTGGATGGTGTTGTCATGGTCCGCGGCGATCATGCCGGGGTTAAGCTCCGCATCCTCGGAAAGCACCCGGACGATGCCCAGGTTGTCGGCTGTGTACTCGGTCTCGCTGAAATAGACCCGAGCCTGGAGCTGAAGGGTCACGGGGGCCGCTTCAAGGTAGGATGCCGGAAGCCTCTCTTTCAGGGAGGAGAGACGGGCACGGCCGTCCCCATCCGTGAGGATCGCCTCTGCCATCAGGGGAACCCAGTCTGTCTCACCAAAGGCCCTCACCGCAAAGCCCACATGGGCCCCTTCCACTTTTTCCGCAAAAACCAGATCGGCAAAGGAGACCTTCGCTGCATCGGCAACCTTGTACACCATGGCATTGGGCAGCACCTCACCGGCCCCGTCCGGGCCGCCGGTCACCCCGTCAGAGACAACAATCACCGTGTTCTCCGGTGTCAGGTCCGAGTCACACCCCATGGCGCCCAGGGTCACCAACATCATCAAACCGATCAAAAGCCCATGTTTCACCGTCATCCTGTGCCTCCTTCTTTGATTGGTTGGGGCTCGTGCACACAAGGCATATCTCGGATGGCTTACAGGATCCGTTGCGCGGATGGATGCCAGGTGTGCCGGAGCCCGTTGCTTGTTGACCTTCGACCTACCCGAAACAATCGAATATCTAATGTTGATACCGTCAGTTTCCTGTTAGATTTCGCCGTTAATTATCACAAATATCGTTCATACAATCAAACAGATTATCACACGTATCAACTACCAGTTTAAGTGGTTAACCAGACACCCCAAAGAGACAAAAGGCCGCCTCACAGTAAAATTGCATGGTCGACACCGCACCCTGGCGATGTTTTCCCCTTTGCCTTGTCATAGGCAATTTTCTGTCATGTCAGTTGCCACGGCACCTTTCCTGAAATCCATGGAAGAAAAGAGTGTCCGCTATTGACGATCTCTGCCACATTGCTTAAAGAGTTCGGACAATACATCGGCAACCGCATCGATGGTACTGCCATGAATTCGCTGCCGTAACCTCTAAGGAACGGATTATTCCCGGAAAACATATGTTATGAAAAAAAATCGCATGAACAAACGTGCCGACATGCACGAAGAGCACGTCAGCAGGTTCGCCCAGGAAGAGCTCCCCGAGCTTCCCCGGGCAACTCTGGTCGCCGAAGACGGGAGGCTGGCCAATGCCCTGGGAGCCGAGTTCTGGAGCCGCTGGTCCTCCGGCGAGCGAGCCGGCCAAGCCTGGCCGTCTCCGGGGCCCTTTGACGTGGCCACCCTGCGGTTGCCCAAGGGACGCCTCGCCGTGGAGATGGCGGTCCACGCCCTTGGCGGGGCCCTGAGCCCGGACGGCGAGCTCTATATCTATGGTGCCAACGACGAGGGCATCAAATCCGTTCCCAAAATGCTTGCCGACCTTTTCGACGAGGTCGACACCGTAAGCTACCGCCAGAAATGCCGCCTTATACAGGCCAAAGGCCCCAAAGAGATGAAGGCCGACCTGGCCCAGTGGGCTCAGCACGGCGAGCTGGTGCTGGACGCCCAAACCCTGCCGTGGGTGACCTACCCGGGGCTCTTTGCCAAGGGCGGTGTGGACGAAGCCACGGCCCTGCTCCTGGACGGCCTTGACGTCCAGGGACGCGTCCTGGACTTTGGTTGCGGAACCGGGGTCCTCACCGCGGGCCTCCTTGCACGGGGAGCCGCCCACGTGGACGCATCGGATGCCGACGCCCTGGCTGTCGAGGCCACACGCCTCAACGTGCCCGAAGCCCACACCCACCTGGGCGACGGCTGGCATGCCCTGGAGGGGCAAGGGCCATGGGACATGATTGTCAGCAACCCGCCCATCCACAAAGGGGTCTCCGAAGATTTCGGTATCCTGGAATCCCTGATCCGGGAAGCGCCGGGTCGCACAAAGAGCCTCACACTGGTTGTCCAGCGTCAGGTCCCGGTAAAAAGGTGGCTTGAAGAGAGTTTTTCCAAAGTCACGCGATTGAAGGAGAGCCCCAGGTTCCACGTCTGGCAGGCAAGGTGCTGAAGAGTTGCCAGAAAGATAAGGCCTCCGGCGGGTCGCTTTTTTGAAAAAAAGCTCCGCAAAAAACTTTTGTAATGTGAAAAAATGGAAATTATTTCGACGGTGCTTGAAAGTGATTAAGCCTTGCTTGTCAAATGCGAGCCTTAAAATCAGGCAAACATTTGGCCATCGGAGGCAGTGTGGTTAAATCCACAATGGACAAGTAACAAAAGCGTATCCTGTGACGTCGAAGCTTGTGAGCCAGCCCGCAAGAACCATCAGGGTTTATGTCGGGCGAAGCCCGAGCCGAAGGCCCTTGCGTTTTGGCCCGAGGAACGAGGGACAAAGCGCAAGGGCTATATGCTTTCGAGGTGGCTCACCTCGCCGCCGGAGGCAGGCTTTTTCCACCCATTTTAACCATAGAAGGCACACCATGAGACTGGATAAACTGCTGGCCCATTGCGGGTACGGCACACGCAAGGATGTGAAAGCGCTTCTCAAGCGCAAGCAGGTGACGGTTCAAGGGGAGATCGAGACCAGCGCCAAGAGACAGGTGGATCCCGACGATGTGCTGGTCAACGGGGAAAAGGTCGAGCTGCCTCCCTCCGAGGTGCATCTCATGCTGCACAAGCCGGAAGGCTATTCGTGCAGCCACAACCCGTCCGAATCCCCCCTGATCTACGACCTGATTCCCGAGATATGGCAGCAGGCCGAACCCAAATCCGCCGGGCGACTGGACCGCTACACCTCCGGCCTGCTCATCTTAAGCACCGACGGCCAGCTCCTCCACCGCCTGGTGCACCCCAACAAAAAAGTGGGCAAACGCTACCGCGTCGTCTTTGAGGGTACCCTGGCGAAGGACGCGGTGGCCCAGGTGGAAAAGGGCCTGCCCCTCCCCGACGACGACCGCCCCTGCCTTCCCGCCACCCTGACCCTCCATGACCCGGACGACACCGGAAGGGGCCGCGCCACCCTACTCATCCACGAAGGGCGCTTCCACCAGGTGCGCCGCATGTTCGAAGCCCTGGGCACCAAAGTCGTCAAACTCCATCGCGACCGCATCGGCTGCCTCGAACTGCCGGAAGACCTGCCCGAAGGCCACTGCCGCGAGCTCACCGAAGACCAAATCCATGCCATGACCGAAGACAAATAAAAAAGCGTGCCTTCTATGGTTAAAGTGCAAGGAAAAGCCTGCCTCCGGCGGCCAGGGAATTTTTAGCTTAAGTGGCTTCGCCACCCCTGGACCCCAGGTTGCGAAAGCCTTCCCCTTCGTTCCTCAGGGTAAGAGCTTCCGCGAAGATTTTCGTGAAATTGAGCAAAAACCTGTTTATCAAGCTTTTCAAAAGCTTGCCCCCCGGCAGGGCCGCCGGAGGCGTCTTTAACCTGGCGTGCCTCCGGCGGCAAGGTGGGGGCACCTTGACACCCCATGGCGAATGCATGGCGGCAACCATTCGGCCTGCGTTATCGAGGCATTCGCGTGATGTGTACCATCTGGAAACGGTCTTTGCAGGAGAGACCCGTTTCATTCTTCAAAAACACGATGAAGAACGTTTGGGGTTTGCTTGACTTTAACCGGAATAACTCCGGCGGTGAGGTGAGCCACCTCGAAAGCGGGTTGCCGCAATGCTATTCCCTCGTTACTCGGGGTAAAGCATGGCGGCATTTTTGTGGGGTTTGTGGGTTTTCTCATGCCGCAGACACTGCGCAATGCAAGCCGTTCAAAAATGCCGCATCAGCCCCTTATGGAGCGCCGCACTCCTGTGCGGCTTGTTTGCTGGTGCGATACGTATGCCGCACGGAGTGCGGCGCTCCAGACCCTGAGAGAATGACACGGGCAAAGCCCATCAGCGAATGTGATCGGCCTGAGGAACGAAGGCCGGGAGCATTCGCGAACCTGGGTTCCAAGGGCTCAGCCCTTGGCCACCGGAAGTTTTTCCCGTTTTCTTACAGGCTTTCAGGCGGAAAGGTGAGCACCTCGTCGATGGTCTCGGCGCCGCAGAAGAGCATGGCAAGGCGATCCATACCCAGGGCAATGCCGGCCGAGGGAGGCATGTGGGGCAAATCGTTGAGAAAGGCCTCGGGGACGGGCCAGGTGGATTTGTTCAGGCGCTTGCGAAGGGCCACTTCCTCTTCAAAGCGCTTGCGCTGCTCGTCGGCGTCGGTGAGTTCGGTAAAGCCGTTGGCCAGCTCCAGGCCTTCCACGTAGAGTTCGAAGCGCTCGGCAACCGAAGGATCCGACTCTTTCCTTTTGGCGAGGGCGGCCATGGGGGCGGGGTAGTCGCAAAGGATCACCGGGGTGTCGCCGCAGAGGCGGGGCTCCACCTCAAGGCCCATGACCTCGTCAAACCGGTCTCCAGAAAGGGCCTGGTCCATGGGCTCGGAGCCATAAAGGGAGTAAGCGTCCTTAACGGTCAATCGTTTCCAGGGCCGATCCAGGTGGATGGGCTTTCCCTGGACCGAAAGGGTGGTTCCCAGGCCCAGGTCCTGGGCCACAGCAAGGAATAGCCCTTGGCAGTCGGCCATGAGGGACTCGTAGTCCGCGCCGGGGGTGTACCACTCCAGCATGGTCATCTCCGGGATGTGCTTTGCTCCCCGCTCACCTTTTCTGAAGGCCTTGGTGATCTGGAAAATAGGCCCGGACCCGGTGGCCAGGAGCCGTTTCATGCACAACTCCGGCGAAGCCTGGAGATAACCGTTTCCGGCCTCCAGGGGGTCGATGTGGGCCTCGGGGATGGGAGCCGGAACCCACAAAGGCGTCTCCACCTCCAGGTACCCTTTACCCGTAAAAAAACGGCGCACCGAAGCTGTGATCTGCGCACGTCTCCGGAGGTTTTCCATATGAATCTTCATGGCGGGAGCCTTTAAATGGGGTAGAGGCGGTCGCCCCAGATCACCTGGCCGATGATGCGCAGGGAGTTGGCTTCTGCCTCGTAGGCGGGGTACTCCTCCCGGTTCTTGGAGATGATGCGGACCCGGCCTTCGGGGAGCCTTTCCAGCTCTTTGATGATGATGGTGTCTTCAAAACCCAGGGCAAAGATGCAGTTGTTTTTGATCTTGCGACGGCCCAGGTCGATCATCACCGTGGCCCCGTTGCGGATCTCGGGGTCCATGGAGTCCCCGGAGACGCGCATGAGCACCAAATTTTTCGGAGAGGTGGCGATGTTGGCGATAAAGCGCTTTCGAAAGGCGTAGTAGTCCCGGATGCGCTCGCTGGCCATGAGGGAGCCGCCCCCGGCCGAGAGTTCCGCCTCCACCATGGGAACCCAGTTGTAGTTGTCGGTGTTGGGTTCTTCAAGGACGGGGACCGTGAACTCGCCGCCATTTCGCCCCACAACGCCTTCGGCCGAAAAGGTGCCGTCACCTTCTGCGGACAACGCCCCGCCGTGGGATCCCTGCCCCAGGAGCAGCCAGTCCAGAGAGCAGCCAAGGACCTCGGCCATGCGTACCAGCACATCCCCCTTGGGTGAGCCGCCGTACTCGTAATTCTGTACGGTGGTTGTGGTTACACCAATTTTTTTCCCTAACCCGGCCTGGCTCAGGCCAAGTTTTTCACGTGACATCTTAAGACGATCACCAAATTCCTGGTTACCCGTCGAGGTACCCACCCCGTGACCGCTTCCCTTACTCCCTGCCGGATAGGGCTCCTGGCTGTTTTTTTCATTATTTTTCATGGTTATGCCTCAGGGGGCCACCACACGCACATCTTTTTGTGTGACACCCAATTTTATTGTTGATAAACCAATGTTTATTGGTTATTCTTTTCCAAACTTTGGACGTAACGGCCCAACCGTACCACAATTCCTTTGGTTATACCAACCATGAAACCCCGACGGTCCGGCCAGGCGCCCTAACTGTTTGGTGACGTACACACGGAACCCATCCATCACCCGAAGCACTGGAGACACACCTTGAACAAGCAGCCCCTCACTCCCGAGACCTTTTCCCCCGACATGATGGACACCGACCACATCATGGACGCCATGGACCCCGTCATCCGAAGCGCACCTCGAATCTGGCCCGCCCTTCTCACCGAGCTCGTGGACGTACTCACGGACCACCTGGAAACCCGGGAACACATGGACCCGGACCAGGCCATGACCCACGCCCAGGACATCGTGGTGGTCCTCTCCCACCACCTGGGCGGCCGCAGCATCTACCTGCCCCGGGACGACCGTCTCAAGCGGGCCATCCGGGACGCGGCCATCTACAACGCTTTCACCGGCGACAACCACCGGGAGCTGGCCGCAAGGAGTAAACGCACCACCGCCCAGATCTACAACATCATCAAAAAACAACGCGCCCTGCGCCAGACAAAAAGCCGGGAACCCCTCGCCTGGTCCTGATCCCATTTAATGCCCATAATGGGCACGCTACGCTTTGCCCATCCGACCAAAACCACGTGCTACATGTAGGATGGGCAAAGGTGGTGCCGTGCCCATCGGGCACGGCGGTTGGCGCATCGCCTCAGATATTTGGGTTCCTACCCTACATCATCCCGATATAAGTCCCTCTCCCACATGGTCATTCCGTGGGTCATTGCCCGATGATGGGCACGCTCCCCTTTGCCCATCCTACGAAAACCACGCGCTACATGTAGGATGGGCAAAGGTGGTGCCGTGCCCATCGGGCACGCCGGTTGGCGCATCGCCCCATATATTTTTGGTTCCTACCCAGCATCACCCCTTACGAAGTGCCGCGCCCACATGGCCATTCCGTGGGTCATTGCCCGATGATGGGCACGCTCCGCTTTGCCCATCCGACAAAAACCACGCGCTACATGTAGGATGGGCAAAGGTGGTGCCGTGCCCATCGGGCACGGCGGTTGGCACATCACCCCATATATTTTTGGTTCCTACCCAGCATCACCCCTTACGAAGTGCCGCGCCCACATGGTCATTCGGTGGGTCATTGACCCATGATGGGCACACTCCCCTTTGCCCATCCGACAAAAACCACGCGCTACATGTAGGATGGGCAAAGGTGGTGCCGTGCCCATCAGGCACGGCGGTTGGCGTATCGCCCCATATATTTTTGGTTCCGACCCAGCATCACCCCTTATGAAGTGCCGCTCCCACATGGTCATTCGGTGGGTCATTGCCCCATGATGGGCACGCTCCCTTTGCCCATCCGACAAAAACCACGCGCTACATGTAGGATGGGCAAAGGTGGTGCCGTGCCCATCAGGCACGGCGGTTGGCACATCGTCCCATATATTTTTGGTTCCGACCCAGCATCACCCCTTATGAAACGCCGCTCCCACATGGTCATTCCGTGGGTCATTGCCCGATGATGGGCACGCTCCGCTTTGCCCATCCTACGAAAACCACGCACAACGTGTAAAAAAAAACCACATTGCCATGCTTCCCTTTTTTTTAAACCCTTCAACCCCATCTCCATCCCCTGCCGTGGTTTACTCTGCACCGCCCCTCCACGGGCAAAAATCCTAAAGCACCCTGCTTTTCAATCAACACCACCACACACATCCCAAGGAGACCTTATGGAGCAGCACCCCACTGATTACGCATCCCTCCGGTTCTGGTTCAACATCATCCAGTACCTCATCACCCTGGCCGTGAGCCTCTACGTATGGTTCAACTCCCGGCTCAATGCCAAAGCCCGGGAGCTCAAAGAGCTCGCCCGACGGCTTGATAAGGCAAAAACCCAGATGGACGGGCGACTCACCCGCCTGGAGACCGACATGGCCCACGCCCTCTCCCACGAAGACCTCGCCGCGGTCTACGACCGGCTCAACGACATGGCCGAGCAGGTGGCCGGTCTCTCCGGCAAGATGGACGGAGTCAAAGGCGCCGTGGACATGATCCAGGCCCACCTGCTGAACGATCACTAAGAAAAATACCCCACCTTGATTTCCAGTGAAACGTTTGAAACCCAACGATACCGGGGGTTGCGTAGAATGGCACCCATCAGTGAGCGATCAACCCCAAAAACCTGACGGAGTGATACTGCGCCCCGTCATCCATAAGGAGAGCCCCATGCACATCGCATCTTTGCTTCACGCCATCTGCGCGGACCTCACCCGCACTTTTCCCGGGCTGGCCGCGTGCACCCCCTGCCTGGGCGACCTCGCTCCCGAGACGATCCCTGAAGGCGGAGACGGCAGGCCCCGTGCCTGGGTCGCCCTTGCCGGGGCCGATACCGCCCAGGAGACGGCCACCGGCGAGTGGGACCTTCCCCTCTCCCTGGAGGCGATGATCGCGGGCCCCGTCACCCCGGACGCCACCCTCCTCAACCTGGTGGAAGGACTCCTTGCTCATATTCCCGGCACCACCTGGGGGTTGGCCAGCGCCCACCCCGCCGGGGGAGCCAAGGCCAGGGGGTGCCCCTCCCACCCCCTGGCCTCCGGGGAGCGGGCTGTCTGGACCCTCACCTGGAACCAGATGCTGCGCCTGGGCGAGTCCCTCTGGACCTCCCCGGGGCAGCATCCCACCCGTCTCTTCACGGGCCAGGCCCCCAACATCGGCCCGGGCCATGAAGGCGACTACACAACCCTGGAGGTGACCCCATGATGACTGAACTGGAATACCGCATCGCCGAACTGGAACGACGCCTCCGAAGCCTGCTCCTCGTGGGCACGGTGCAGGAACTGGATGAAAAAACAGCCCGGGTTCGGGTGGCGTCAGGGGGAATTGTCACGGACTGGCTTCCCTGGCTCACCCACCGGGCAGGCCCCGACAGCCAGTGGTGGGCCCCGGAACCCGGAGAGCAGGTGATGCTCCTGTGCCCCTGCGGGGACCCGGCCCTGGGGGTGGCACTCCCCGGCATTCCCAGGGATGCGTTTCCTGCACCCGCAGACGTTAAGACCGTTCACCGCACCGCTTACCAGGACGGTGCCGTCATTCAGTACGACCGGGAAACGCATGCCCTGTCCGCAACCATCCCCGGCACCATGGAGGGCACATGCAACGGAGATGCCTCCCTCACCTCCGGGGGCAAGGTAACCGTCAAAGGATCCGGGGGCATTATCCACGACGGAGACGGCACAGGGGCCTGCCTGGGCACGGTAAACGGACACTGCCTCTGCCCCTTTACGGGTACCCCCCATGTCCATGTGTCCGCAAGCGTCACCTCAACCAAGTAAAGGAGGCCACATGGCCATGACAGCCAAAGGCATGGCAGACGCCATCCGAACCCGACAAGGAGCCCTGGAGCCTGTACAGGCGTCCGACCCGGCACAGGCCCAGGCCTTTGCCCAAAAAAGCCTGGAAGCCCTGTGCCAGGGCATCATCGACGAAATCACCGCCCACGCCTTGGTCACCACCACCTCCGGTGCCCCGGACGGCGAGCACACCGGAAACATCTCATAAGGGCAAGCCTCCAGTGGCGAGGGTGGCGAGGGTGGCGAGGGTGGCGAAGCCACAATAGCGAAAACACCTCGAAAGCTGGTTGCGTTTGCGCATTTTCCTTCGTTCCTCGGGCCAAATTGCAACGGCCTTCGGCTCGGGCTTCGCCCGATACATAAGCTGGTGGTTTGTACGAGCTGTCCCGCAAGCTTTGAAAGACCAAGACTCATTAACGTAGCCCGTTGGCTGTCAGATTTAACCGCACTGCCTCCGGCGGGTCACTTTAAAAAAAGCTCCGCAAAAACTTTTCGAAAATTTGGCCCCCGGCAGGGCCGCCGGAGGCAATTAAAAAGGAGAAACCATGTCTGATACGACCCCTGCCGTGGGGATGGACGCTGAAACCGGCGCCCGACTCTCCGGTTACGACCACCTTAAACAGAGCATCGGCGACATCCTCTCAACGCCACTGGGCTCCCGGGTCATGAGGCGGGACTACGGCTCCCGGCTCCCGGAGCTCATGCACGCCCCCATGACCCCGGGGCTCAATGTGGAGATCTTCGCCGCCGTGGCCGAAGCCCTGGCCACCTGGGAAACCCGTTTTCGCCTGACCCGTGTGGAGTCCGTCTCCGCAGGGCCCGGCCAACTCACCCTCAGCCTTCGGGGAGACTACCTTCCCCTTGGCAAGGAGATCCTCATGGAAGGAGTGATAGTCCAATGAGCCATGCCCTGCCGACCATTGACCTGACCCGGCTCCCGGCCCCCGACGTTGTCGAGGAGCTCAGTTACGAAACCATTTTGGACCAGTGGAAAGCCACGTTTCGAGACCACTGGGGCCATGCGGAAGACGCCCCCCTGCTGGACCTGGAGTCCGACCCCGTGGTGAAGCTTCTGGAAGCCGGTGCCTACAGGGAACTTCTGCTTCGCCAGCGCATCAACGACAGCGCCAGGGCCGTGATGCTCGCTTATGCCGTGGGCAGCGATCTGGACAACCTGGCCTCCATCACCCCGGCCGTTCGAAAGGTGATCCACCCCGGCGATCCCAATGCCGTGCCACCGGTCCCCCCTGTTCTGGAGAGCGACGACGAATTCCGGCGGCGCCTCCAGATGGCCCCGGAGAGCTTTTCCGTGGCCGGGCCTGAAGGCGCCTACCTCTATGCAGCCCTTAAGGTGCCCGGATGCCGGGACGCATCCGTCACCAACCCCGGCCCCTGCAAGGTGGAGGTGACCGTGTTGGGCCGTGACGGCAACGGAACCCCCTCTGACGCCGTGGTTCAAGCGGTGGAAACGGCCCTTGCCGACGGCGACGTGCGTCCCTTAACCGACGAGGTCACCGTAAAAAAGGCAACCATTTTGCCTTACGCCATCCATGCCACCCTGGCATTTTACGACGGACCGGACACCCAGGTGGCAACGGATGCCGCACGAAAAGCCGCAGAAGACTACGTGAAATCTCACCACCGGCTGGGAGACGGCATCACCCTCTCGGGGATCTATGCCGCCCTCCACCAGCCCGGGGTACGCAAGGTCACCCTGACGAGCCCCACGGCGGACATTCCGGCCCTCGCCCACCAGGCTGCCTGCTGCACGAACCTGGAGGTAGTAGCATGAGCCTCCTGCCCCCCAACAGCACCCGGCTGGAACGGGCCCTGGATGCGGTGCTTGCTGCCCGACTGGAGAGCCTGCCCGTGCCCACGGACCACCTCTGGGACCCGGCCACGTGCTTAAAGGAAACCCTTCCCTGGCTGGCCTGGGCCCTGTCCGTGGACACCTGGGATCCTGCCTGGACCAAGGACCAGAAGCGACGGGTCATCCAAAACAGCCCGGCCCTTCATCGCACCAAGGGAACACGACGCGCCGTGGAAGACGCCCTTTCTGCTTTGGGCTTCCGGGTGGAGGTGGAGGAGTGGTGGGAAAAAGCCCCCCCAGGAGATTCCGGAACCTTTGATCTCATGGTCAGGATACCCGCCGGATACGCCGTGGACAAAACCACCTACGATGAGGTGTCTGCCCTGGCCAACCGCGCCAAAAACGCGCGGAGCCAGTTAGGAACCATTTCACTGATCCCCGAGGGCCTGACGCAAAAGCCCCTGTTTTCAGCGGCCACGGCCTCGGGCATCGTCACCACAATTTACCCCCTGGGCCGCATCGGCTTAGGGGATGACGTCAGATAAAGGAGCATCATGTCAGAGTTCTACACCCTGTGGACCGACACCGGACTTCAACAGATCGGCGCATCGGTTGCCCAGGATAAAAAATTTACCATGCCGACGGCGGTGGTGGGAGATGGTGGCGGCAACCCCGTGATCCCCACCAAGGGAATGACCGACCTTAAAAGCCCTGTATGGGAAGGCCCCATCTCCAGCATCACCCAAAGCCGTACAGACGCGAATACCTTTGTCTACGAGTTTGCCGTACCCTCGGACGCGGGCCCCTTCACCGTCCGTGAGGTAGGCCTCAAGGACGAAACCGGCGCCTTGTGCATTGTCGGCAATTTTCCCGACACCCAGAAACCCGTGGCCGCAGACGGCTCGGTACGGGACATGATCATCCGCATCCCCGTCCACTTTGAAAACGCCGACAACGTCAGCCTCACCGTGGATCCGCTGGTGGTTGCCAGCAACGGAGACGTGGACCGAAAAATTGAGGTTCACAACGAGCATGGGGAATCACATCAGGATATCCGGGAGGCGCTGGACGATAAAACCGCCCAGGCAACGGAGACCAAACGAGGCACGACAGCCATTGCCACCCAGGATGAAGTGAATGTGGGTGAAAGCGCGGTGAAGGTCGTGGTGCCTGCGAGGCTCAAGGCGTGGTGGGAATCGGTGAGAACGTGGGGGAGTATCAAGAACAAGCCTACGGTATTTCCTCCCTCTCTGCACGACCACGATAACAACATTCCCAAAACCAGCATGGTGGGTATGTACGGCCTGTTCGATGCATTGGTACCACCCATTGGCTGGCTTGAACGAAATGGAAGCGAGTGTCCTGCAAATGCACCTCTACTGGATTCATACCTCAACGGACGCTATGGACGTGGACCGAATGGTAGATCAATTATAAAAGATGTGCGAGGGGACTTTCTGCGTGCGTTGGACAATGGCAGAGGAGTGGACCCTGGTCGAGAGTTGGGAAGCAGGCAATATGATGCCATCCGAAACATATACGGTGCGTTCAACTCAGCAGGCAACTCACTGACATCCGTTGACGCATACTACAACGAAGCACATATGGGCGCAATACGTCCGTGTGGATTACTTCAAGTTAACTCAGGACTTCTAAGGCAGTCCTATATTGGGGCTCGAGTTTGGTCAGGTATTACCATCGACGCCAGTCGAATTGTCCCGACAGATACTGAAAACCGCCCTATAAACGTAGCCATGTTAGCCTGCATTTATGCAGGAAATGAATAGGAGAAAAAAGTTATATGTACATATACCCTTGGCACATAGTGACTTTCGAGGCGTTACCCCCTATTAACAAACCGGATAATCATCCCAACCCAGTAGCGGGAAATGAAACCAGAAAAGCACCACCCACCGCTATTCCCTTCGATCATATCGCCCGTGCCGTTCTGACTAAGGAAGGTTGGTTTTGTCATTGGGAAATGGTCATAGACAAGCGCGGGACCGACTACTGGTCCCAAGACGGCGCCAAGCACTCCATCACGGACTTGGGTTGCAATATTCCGGCGGGCTCTCTTATCACCCCGCCCCCCAGCCCTTTTCACACAACCCACAACGGCACGACCTGGGTTATCGACGTGCCCATGATGGCTGAGTCAAGACGCCAGGAACGCGACGCGATGATTTCGGGGGCCTACAGCCCCGCCATCCAACAACTCACACGTTGGATAGACAGCAACCGGGAAGTTCCAGAGCCCCTGGCCTACTATACCCGTCAGCGGGACGCCTGGCACGCCTGGGCCGATGCCCTGTGCGCCCTGCCGGACCAACCCGGATTTCCCTGGCCCGAGGGTGAGGTACCCTGGCCGGAGCAGCCCCCCAGGCCAACCCCATACGACGCAACCAATAACGGTTAACCGCCGGGTTACCGGCACTCATTAGAGATACCAACACACAAGGAGACAAGCATTATGAGCGAAACATTCCTGCACGGCATCCAAACCATTGAGATCGACGACGGCACCCGGCCCATTCGCACCGTCAAGAGCGCGGTCATCGGCCTCATCGGCACGGCACCCGACGCCGACGACGCCCTTTTTCCCGTCAACACACCTGTTCTGATCCCCGGCACGCCCAGGGCGGCAGCGCCCCTGGGGGACAAGGGCACCCTCAAGGCGGCCCTGGATGCCATCTTTGACCAGGCCGGGGCCATGGTGGTGGTGGTGCGTGTGGACGAAGGCGCCGATGACGCCGCCACCCTCACCAATGTTCTGGGCGATGCGTCCACCGGCACCGGGGTCCACGCCTTTCTGGCCGCGGAAAGCGTTGTCAAGGCAAGCCCCCGTCTCCTCTGCGCCCCCGGTTTTACCGGCACCCGCACCGGAGATGACGCCAACCCCGTGGTGGCCGAGCTCCAGGGCCTGGCCGAGAAAATGCGGGCCATTGTCATTGCTGACGGCCCCAACACCACGGCCACCGATGCCATCGCCTATCGGGAGACCCTGGGCAGCGATCGCGTGTTTGTGGTGGATCCCGGGGTCAAGGTGTGGGACCCCGCCACCAAAGCCAATGCGGTGCAGCCCGCTTCGGCCCGGGTCGCGGGCATGATCGCCAAGCGGGATGCTGAGAAAGGCTTCTGGTGGAGCCCCTCCAACCAGCCTGTCAACGGCATCGTGGGCACGGCTCGGCCCGTGGCCTTTCACATGAGCGACCCCACCTCCGAGGCCAACCGCCTCAATGAGAAGTGCGTGGCCACCATCGTTCAGAAGAACGGCTACCGCCTCTGGGGCAACCGCACCACGGCCACCGACCCTATGTGGGCTTTCCTCTCCGTGCGCCGCACCGCGGACATGATCTACGAGAGCATTGAAGAAGCCTTCCTCTGGGCCATGGACCGCCCCATGAGCGCCAACCTCGTTTTGGACATCCAGGAGAGCGTGGGCTCCTACCTCCGGCACCTCAAAGCCGTGGGCGCCATCCTCGGCGGCTCCTGCTGGCTCGACCCCGAGCTCAACAGTAAAGAGCAGCTCATGGCAGGCAAGCTTTACCTCGACTTCGACATCGAACCCCCCGCGCCCCTGGAGCACCTCACCTTCCGGGCCCACAGGGACAACGGGCACTACAGCGAGCTGGTAAACCAGGTCCTTTCTGCCTCATAACCAGGGGATATATCCCCTGGACCCCAGGTTCGCGAATGCTCCGTCCCTTCGTTCCTCAGGGACGTCTCATTCGCTGACGGGCTTCGCCCGCGGAACATCACCGGTGGTGACATAACCGCGCAATCATCCATCACCCGACTCTGCCTGAATCAGATCGGGTCATACCCCCAACACACACAGGCCCCTTCCCAAAATCCCCGCAAAATGGGGCCGGGAGAGCCTTACCCAAACAAGGAGATATCTTATGCTGCCTAAAAAATTGAAAAACTTTAATGCCTTTGTGGACGGATTCGGCTACGCAGGCAAAATCACCGAGCTCGAACTTCCCAAGCTCACCCTGAAAACCGAAGAGCTCCGCGCCGGCGGCATGGACGCCCCCGTGGAGGTGGACATGGGCATGGAAAAGCTCGAAGCCACCCTCACCTTTGGTGAGTACAGCGAAGCGATCTACAAAAAATTCGGCCTGGTGAACGGAAAAGCAGTGAGCCTTACCCTCCGTGGCGCTCGCCAGAACGATGAAGGCACCGACGAGATCATCATCAACCTCCAGGGCGGCTTCAAAGAGCTGGACGCAGGCTCCTGGAAAGCCGGAGACGACACCTCCCTCAAAGCCTCCGTGGCCCTTCGCTACTACAAACTCACCATCGCGGGCACCGTCCTCATCGAACTCGATGTGGAGAACATGGTCCGCAAAATCAACGGCGTGGACCAGCTCCTCGAACAGCGCCAGGCGTTGGGATTTAAGTAAATAAGGTTAAACGCCTCCGGCGACCTTGCCGGGGGCCAACCTTTTGCCTGATTTATAAAAATCGGGTTTGCCAAACAGGTTTTACATATGGTGTCGGCTGTGCTGGTGAAAACGGCATACCCTGAACGGCAGCGCCCCATGTGTTCGTTTAAGGAGCGCCGCACCCAAAAAAAAGCCGCACAGGAGTGCGGCGTTCCAACTATCTTGGCTCACCACGGGCCTTTTACGAATCCTGAAAAGCCGACGGCCACCGTAGGACATCTCTCAAGCCTGCGTCGGCCTCAATAAACACACGATTAAATCGACTCTATTTATAAGGAGACACCCATGAACACCACCACCCTCACCCTCACATTCCCCGTGACCCTCAACGGCATCGAAACCACGGCCCTTTCCATGCGACGTCCCAAGGTGCGGGACATGCTCATTGGAGAAAAAAAAGGCAAAAGCGACGCCGAGCGCGAAATCCACGTCTTTGCCAATCTCTGTGAAGTCACCCCGGACCTCATCCAGGAACTGGACATGGCGGACTACGCCGAGCTCCAGAAGACCTACCAGGATTTTTTATCCTAAGCCCGTCGGCGGCGAGAGCCCTCACCCTCGACATCGCCACCCACACAGGCTGGGGCCTGGGCGAGCTTCTGGAACTCGACGGCGAAGAACTCCTGGCATGGCACCAGGCCCTGAGGGAGGCCCTGGAATAACGACGGGGCCTAAAAACAACCTCCGGTGGCGAGGTGAGCCACCTCGAAAGCGGGTTGCCGTTGCGCTTTGTCCCTCGTTCCTCGGGTCAAGACGCAACGGCCTTCGGATCGGGCTTCGCACGAAGCATATTAACCCGGCAACTGAATACCCAACACAGGCCAACGTGAAATCGTTACACGACAGTCATGCGTCTGACCGCCGGGTTCATATAACTTGAAGCGATCTCCGGGCTAACCAAAGAAACCGACATAAACGTTACTGTTGGGCACGGGCGTAGCCCGTCAGCGAATGTGCAGGGGTGAGGAACGAACCCCGGAGCATTCGTGATCCTGGGCCAGCCCTGCTTACTGAGGAAAAACAAATGGCATCCACAGACACACTCACACTCCCCACGGGCACCTCGGCCGCACAGGCCATGGTGGCCGCGGGTGAAGCCGTGATTGATCAGATCAGCCGCGTTGGGCAAAGCCTTAAGGGGTTCTCCCTTGGCCTTTCCAGTACGCAAGGCGCCACCGGAAAGGCTAAAAAAAACATGCCGGGTGCCGCCCTTACGGCCACTCCCAAACAACCCAAAACGCCCGTGAGCGATGCCTTAAGTTCCCTGGCACCCATCATCACGGACCTGGGCAAGGCGGTGGCCCCCCTTCAAGAGACCGGAGAACTGGCACAGGAAGCCTGGGAAAAAGCCAAGGGCGGTGTAGGCTCGGCTTTCGCGGCCGTTAAGGCCCTCAAGGGAAATCCCAAAGACAACCAGACCAAAGCAGACACAAAGGCACCTGGAAAAGCCGCTAAAAAAAAACGGCAGAAAAAACCGGGGAAGGCGAAAAAAGAGGCCGGTGACGCGGACGGTCCAGCCAGGCCCGGCACAGCCCTTGAGCGGGTCACAGCGGCGGCCTCCAAACTGGGATCTGCGTTTACGGACATCACGGAGAGCGCAGACACGGCGGTTGAAGCCTGGGACAGTGCAAACGAAGGCATGGACGCGGCGCAAAACGCCCTGGCATCCCTGCAAGAGGGCTTGGGAAACGCCGGGGAAGCTCCTGACGGAAGCATCCTTCAAGGCATTCAAGCCACGGCAGGTTCCTTTCAATCGGCCCTGGGCTCCATCCAGGGGTTGGATTCCGGGGAGGTCACCCTTCCTGCAAGCCTTGCCCCCCTGACCACCGTGGTCACTGATTTCGGTGAGGGCCTGCAATCCCTCCAAGACAAAGCAGCCACCGCACAGGAGGCCTGGAACAGCGCCAAAGAAGGCGTGGATGCGGCCAAAAATGCATGGGCATCCCTGAAGCAGGGCTTTGGCAACAAGCCCGCCAAGGACGGAGAGGATGCTGAAAATACGGAAAACCCCTCCGGCACGCCCGGCTCCGTTTTCCAGGGCATCGGGACGGCGGCCTCTTCCTTCCAGACCGCCCTGGGCACCCTCAAGGGACTGGACACCGGTGACATCACCCTTCCTGCAAGCCTTGCCCCCCTTACCACGGTTGTCACCGATTTCAGCGAGGGGTTGGAATCCCTTCAGGAGAAAGCGGCAAGTGCCCAGGAAGCCTGGGACAGCGCCAAAGAGGGTGTGGACGCAGCGAAAAACGTGTGGGCAGGCCTGAAACAGGGACTTGGCGGATCGAAAAAGGGTGAAAAAAACGCTTCGGACAAGGCCGGTGGAAAAGCCCAAAAAACACCCGGCGACCTCTTCCAAAATGCCAAAAAAGCCACGGCCGCCTTTGAAACCACCCTCGGCCGCGTTGGCCAGATGGCACACATGGACCTCGGCCTCCCTGCCCAATTTGAACCCCTGCAATCGGTGCTCTCCAACGTGGGCAGCGGCATCGACGCCGTTCAGGAAAAAGCCGAAACAGCCAAGGCCATCTGGGGAAACACCAAACAAGGGCTGGACATGGTGAAAACGGGTCTCACCACCATGTCCGGCATGGGTGGCCCCATCGGGGGCGTTGCCACCAAGCTCCTCTCCATGGGCTCGGGGGTCAAGGCCCTGGGGGGCACCTTCATGGGCTTTGCAGGCCGTGTGATCCCCATGATGGCCGGGGGAATCCGCGCCCTGTCCGCAGCCTTCATGGCCAACCCCATCGGCCTTGCCATCGCCGGGATCGCCATGGCTGCGGTGCTCATCATCAAGTTCTGGAAACCCCTGGGAGCGTTCTTCAAAGGGCTCTTTGGGTGCATTATGGGGTTAGTCAAAGGCGTCCTGGGCTGGCTCATGCCCACCTTCAAGGTCATCGGCGCTGTCTGGAAAACATTCTCAGGGCTTTTTTCCCGAAAAAAGAAATCCGAGGACGAGGAGCCCAAGGAGAAAGAGGCATCTCCCAAAGACAAAAAAAGCGCAAAGGCTTCGAAAAAGACCAAACCGGGCACGGCCCTTGCCAAGAGCACCGGCGAAGCACGCGTCGGCAGCACCCCGAAACCGGGGAGCACGGCGTCCAAGCCCAAAACAGTTCAGAATCCCAAGGGAAGCAAACGCAAAAATAAACCTGCAGTCCAAGACAAAAGGGCACAGGCCACCAGGAAAAAATCAAAAAAACGGACCTCTGCCGGCGGCGGCCCCATCAACATCTATGTCTACGGCGCCGAAGGGCAATCCACACGGGAACTGGCCCAGGAGGTCCTGCGCCACCTGAAACACGAACAGGCACGGAGGCTTTATGACTAAGAACCTGACCAATGAGGAAAAAGAAGAGCAGCGCGTCAAAGAGCACCTGATGATGGCCCTGGGTGGCTACAAGTTTGCCGTGGACACGGCGGCCTATCAGGAACTCCGGCGCACCACCCCCTACACCTGGACCGAAAAGAGCCGAAGCGGTCGCCGACCGGCCCTGAAATTCACGGGCATGGGCAAGGAGACCATCGAGCTGTCCGGCACCATCTACCCTACTTACAAAGGAGGCCTGGGCCAGCTTGACGCCATGCGAAAGGAGGCAAAAAAAGGGAAACCCCTGCACCTGTCCGACGGGTTCGGCAACACCCGGGGACGCTGGTGCATCGAAAGCATCGAAGAGACCCAGACCTTTTTTCTGCCCAACGGCATCCCGCGGAAACAGACCTTTCGCATGAACCTGTCCGCTTACGGAGACGACAAATGACCCACTACCAGACCAAAGACAACGACATGCTCGACGAGGTGGTGTACCGCTTTTACGGCACCACCTGCGGCACGGTGGAAGAGACCCTTGAAGCCAACCCCGGCCTTGCCGCCTGGGGCCCGAGGCTCCCTGCCGGGCTCACCGTCACCCTTCCGACCATCACCGGGCCCGTCACCGAGGCCCCCATCAGATTGTGGGAGTGATATGACACCGGACTACAGAATTGAAGCCAACGGCAAGGACATCACCGACACCGTCAAGGACCGGCTCATCTCCCTGGCCGTTCTGGACGAGGCCGGGCTGCGGTCAGACACCCTCGTTCTGGAACTGGACAACCGGGGCAACCGGGTGGTCCTTCCTTACGCGGGGGCCCGCATCGAGGTGTGGCTGGGCTATGCGGAAAGCGGCATGGCGTCCATGGGCAGTTTCATAGCCGACGAACTCCGGGTGGAAGGGCCCGCCGAGACCCTCACCATAGTGGGCAACGCAGCCGACATGACCGAGAGCATCAAGGAGATCAAGGAGCGATCCTGGCACGGAATCACCCTGGGGGACCTGGTCCGTACCCTGGCCATGGAGCACGGCCTCAGCCCCCAGATCCACAGCAGCCTCGATAAAATCGATCTTGAGCACCTGGACCAAAACGAAAGCGATCTCCACCTTCTCAGCCGTCTGGCAGAACGATACGGAGCCATGGCCAAAGCAGCCGCTGGGCGCCTTCTTTTTCTGCCCAAAGGAAAGGGAGCCACGGCCTCGGGGACGGCCATCCCACCGGTGCGCCTCACGGCAGAGAACCTCACCCGATGGTCCATGAGGCAGGTGGCCAGAAAGGTTTATCGCTCCACCCTGGCCTTCTGGCAGGACACGGATCGAGGGGCCAAGGGGCACGCCCTGGTGGGTGCCGGGCATCCCCAGCGAGTGCTCACCGTGCCTGCCCCAACCTCCGAGGCCGCCTACACCAGGGCCCTGGCCGCCCACCGCACAGGCCCGCAGCAGGAGACCACCCTCTCCCTGGAGTGCTCCGGCCGGTTCGACCTCATGGCCGGAACGCCCCTGGACCTTCGGAAGATCGGGCCGGGCATCGACGGCATGTGGGTGCTGGATCAAGTCACCCACACCCTGGACAGCACCGGGTACAACATAAGGGCCAGGGCGCGGCCCAAGGCTGCATGATGATGGGAAGCTTGGCCTGATGGGCGCGGCATGCCCCTGGCATACCCGGAAAGCGGTGAGGGGGCTCAACGTTTACCGATATGTGGCTCTCACGTCCCGGTGGGATATGCATTAGAGACACCGTTGGGATTTCGACCAAATGATGGGCACGCTCCGCTTTGCCCATCCTACGGGATGACGCCCTGCGACCGGTGGAGAGGTTTTGTGAACAGGTAGGATGGGCAAAGGTGGTGCCGTGCCCATCGGGCACGACATGCCCTGGCATAACCGGGAACCGGTGAGGGGACTCCACGTTTACCGATATGGGGTACTCACGTCCCGGTGGGATATGCATTAACGACACCGGTGGAATTTCGACCACACGATGGGCACGCTTCGCTTTGCCCATCCTACGAGGTGACGCCCTGCGACTGGTGGAGAGGTTTTATGAGCATGTAGGATGGGCACGGAATGTCCCTGGCATAACCGGAAACCGGTGAGGGGACTCCACGTTTACCGATATGGGGTTCTCGCGTCCCGGTGGGATATGCATTAACGACACCGTTGGGATATCGACCACACGATGGGCACGCTCCGCTTTGCCCATCCTACGAAGTGACGCCCTGCGACCGGTGGAGAGGTTTTGTGAACAGGTAGGATGGGCAAAGGTAGTGCCGTGCCCATCGGGCACGGCATGCGCCTGGCATACCCGGGAAGCGGTGAGGGGACTCCACGTTTACCGATATGGGGTTCTCACGTCCCGGTGGGATATGCATTGACGGCACCGTTGGGATATCGACCAAATGATGGGAACGCTACGCTTTGCCCATCCTACGAGGTAACGCCCTGCGACCGGTGGAGAGGTTTTGTGAACAGGTAGGATGGGCAAAGGTGGTGCCGTGCCCATCGGGCACGGCGGTGCGGCGCTCCAAGACCTATGCCTCCCGGGGCTCGTCGTAGAATGTCTGGCTATCGAGGTCTTGCATGGTGCGGAGGGTGTAGGGGCCGTCTTTGGACTCTTCGAACCACTGCTCTGCCTTGGCACGGCAGGCGGGGCAAACCCCGTTGGGGATGTGAACGCCGAAGAGGTGGTGGCCGGTGTCCGAAGAGGAGTCCACCTTGAGGGCGCCTTTGCACTCCCTGCACACGGTGATCTCATCGATCTGCATTTCATAGATCATGTCTGTGTCGTACATGATGTTGCGGCGGCGGCTCACGGTCTTATGGTTGCCCACGAGCTTGGCCTGCAGGGCCTCTCTCTGGCGCCAGGTGGAGAGGACGGCCTGGCCGATCTGGCGCACCTGCCGGGTGACGTCGGGGGGTTGGGCAATGCGGGCGGCATCGAAACCCGGCTCTTTGATGCCGGTGTAGTCAAGGCCCGCAAGGGCCAGGATGATCCCGGTGTTGACATACGGGAGAGCCCCTTCGATGGAGTAGCCCCCTTCCAGAACGGCGATATCCGGGCTCAGCATGTCGGTGAGGTCGGCGTAGCCCCGGGCCGAAAAGTTCATGTTGGTGAGGGGATCGGAGAAGTGATTGTCCTGGCCTGCGGAGTTGATAATGATCTCAGGCTTGAAATCCTCGAGGATGGGCATGACCACGTTTTCAACAGTCCAGAGGTAGCCTTCGTCCGAGGTAAGGGGCGGCAGGGGAATGTTCACCGTGGTGCCCAGGGCGTTGGGCCCGCCCAGCTCTTCGATGAAACCGGAGCCCGGATAGAGGGTCCGCCCGTCCTGATGAATGGAGATGAACAGGGTGTCCGGGTCGTGCCAGAAGATGTCCTGGCTGCCGTCGCCGTGGTGGCAGTCCGTATCCACAACGGCCACGCGCCGCACCCCGTGCTTGGCCCTCAGGTACTCGATCATGATGGCTTCGATGTTGATGTTGCAAAACCCCCGGTTGCCGTGGACCACCCGCATGGCATGGTGCCCGGGAGGACGCACCAGGGCAAAGCCTTTTTCCACGGCCCCTTCCATGACGGCCTTGGCCACGGTCACCGCTCCCCCTGCGCTGATGAGGTGGGATTCGGTGGTGACGCTCTCGATATCCGGGGCGCAGAAGTGCACCCGCCGGATGTCTTCATGGGTCACCAGGTCGGGCTTGAACTCGGTGATACCCTCGATATCAAACAGCCCCTCTTCAAACACCTGGTCCTGGGTGTAGAGCAGCCGCTCCTCCCGCTCCGGGTGGGTGGGATCGATGGCCCAGTCAAAGGCAGGAAAAAAGACCAACCCTGTTTTTCTGTCCGCTTTGATCATCATGCGTGTCCTTATAGTATATGGATGGCTCGCAACGACGCCATCCTGTATCCTCAGTCCTTGCTACTCACCACCGGCTATATCGTACCCATCAATGAGCCCCGGCTTCACCTGGGCCCGCACCCGGATGTTCTTGCCCGTGGTGCGGAAGCCCCGAACCATGTTGAAGGCAATACTCTCCACGATCTCGGTCTCCGGGCTTGCCGTGCGACTGCCTGCCTGGCGCGCCTTTTCCACCAGAAAATTCCTGGCCGTCTCTTCGGCATCATCCAGGGTGTAGTGATGGTCCATGGTTTTGGAGTAGTTCTCTTCAGGGATGAGGATCACCCCTTTTTCCGTATCGGCAAACAGGGTCACCTCGCAGGTGGTGCGGGCAAGGGCCGCCCCGATGGCGTTGGCGACTCCCCAGCGCGGAACGGGCCGAACGGCCTTGTCCGTGCAGTCTGCAAGGTAACCGGAGAGGGCCTTGGCCGGGCCGCCGAGAAGAAGGATCTCCTCCGGAGCCACCCGGTACCCTTCCATCATCTCGTGGATGGTGTAGACCGGCTTGGCGTTGATCTCGGCCACGGCCTTGCGGGCATGATCCAGGATGGTGCGCCCCATGGTCTCCATGACCTTGCGGGCCGCCTCTTCAGGGGAAAGGCCCAGGGCCTCTCCCACGCGGCGCATCCCCTCCTGGGCCAGGGCAAGGTCCCCTTGGGTGCCGTCGGGGTCGAGGACCACCATGGCGTCCGTGGGAGTTGGCTCCGGACCGCCGAAGGCCATGGCAGGCCCAAGGCGCTGGGGTCCGATGATCACGGCCCCGTTGTCCACACGGACCTGACTGTCGCCGCCCAGGCCCACGGAGGTGCTCTTCAGGGAGCGGATCAGGGTGCGCCAGGGGCCTACGGTGATGCCCAGGGGCTCCAGTACCGGGGCGCGCTTGACCAGGATGGCGATGTCCGTGGTGGTCCCCCCCACATCCAGAACCAGGGTGTCCACCGAGTCCGATGCCCAGGGAATAGATCCCATGACGCTTGCCGAAGGCCCGGACATCACCGACTCGCCGGGATGAATCATAGAGGTTTCCATCTCCATGGTGCCGCCGTCGGCTTTGAGGATATAGATGGGAATGTCGATGCCCTTTTCCTTGAGGCTGTCCCGGACGGACTCGTAGAAGCGCCGGTGAATGGCGTAGACCGATGCGTTTAAAAAGGTGGTGTGAATCCTGCGGGGAAAGTTGAGTTGCCCGGAGACGGTGTGGCCGGTGAAGACACGCTCGATCCCTTTTTTCATGAGGATCTCTTCCATACGCTGCTCGTGGCCGGGATTGCGGGTGGAGAATTTCCCCACCACCCCGACCGTTCGGATCCCCTTGGCAAGGAAGGCATCGGCAAGGGCTTCCACCGCGTCCCGATCCAGCCCCTCCACCACCCGCCCGCGATGATCCACGGCCCCGGAAACGGTATGGTACTCCTCACAGCAACGGAACAGCATGGGGTCGAGGCCCGGCCCTCCTGCCACCACCATACCCACCGTTTCGAGTTTTCCAGTCACCACGGCGTTGGTGGTCAGGGTGGTGCTGAGCACGATGCGTTCCACCGACGCGGTGTCGGTGTCCCGGATCACGCTCTCCAGGCCGGAAAGGATGGATTCAAAAAGGTTCTCGGGGTCGGTGGGCACCTTGGTCTGCCGAATCAGCCCCTCCTTCCCGATAAGCACAACATCCGTGTGGGTTCCCCCCACATCCAGGCCGATAATCATGACTACCTCGTTTCTTTAGAAATTGGGGACTTCGGGGAGGCCAACGCCATTCGTGCCCACCCAGGCCGCTTGCCGAGCAGCGGCATATAAGCGAACACAGGTGGGGTGGCCATGGTCCCAGGGTCTGAAATCACCGTACAGGGTCTACGGGTTCATCAGATCATGATGAGACGCAGCATCACCCGCAGGCATGGGCATCCATGGTATTGCGTCGGTGACGGAGCTCCCGGTAAGTCGAGCTGAATACTAACGTATCTATAGGAATATTCTTACGGTGTCAACACAGACTCAATCATTGATAAACCCTTGATTACGAACCATTTAGACTCACACAGACAGAAGAGCCCTTGCCCCTGAGCGACAGTGCATATCTACCTCCGGCATCCTTGTGGAAGAACATGTTCCCCTTTTCCTCCCTGATTTTACAAAGCGCACAAACTATAAAAGCAAAAAAGCCGCCCAAAAGATTTCACCCTTCAATGATTTGATTTATCGATCAATAAGTTAGAAACACACGCACAGACACCTGTGTCCGCCACCCCTTCCTTATTTCGCATACAAATCAACTTTCCCCCTTTCTTTTTTCCATCATTTCCATTATCAGATAATAAAATGTGTTTTATCCCGCAATCATTGATGCGCACACAAAAAGCCCGATTTCACAGAGCCTCCGACCTCATCCCGGCCAGGGCCCTCGGGTCTGAGCCAACGGCTCCGGCGCCCAATGAACCGGTTGTTTTCGATGGACCTACAATGCTTAACGGGGGTTATCATGTCTGTTGTAAAATGGGAGAAAAAGGACCGCACCGCCGTTGTCTGGATGGACAACGGCGCCAACACCCAGAACCTGGTTTTTGCCCAGGAGCTGAACCGCTGCCTCGACGAGGCCATCGCCGATGAGGAGGTCACGGCCATCATCCTTACCTCCACGGACCCAAAATCCTTTTCTCAAGGAGTGGACGTCCAGTGGATGGGAGGCGCCTTTGCCGACGGAAAGCTCGATGACATCAAGGGCTTCATGTACGGCATGAACGATGTATTCACCAAGCTTCTGACCCTGCCGGTCCCCACCATTGCCGCCATCAACGGCCACGCCTTCGGCAACGGAGCCATCCTCTCCTGCGCCTGTGACTTCCGCTTCATGCGGGCCGACCGTGGCTATTTCTGCTTCCCCGAGGTGGACCTGGGCATTCCCTTCCTCCCGGGCATGCTCGCCTTCGTGAAAAAGGCCTTTGCCTTCGACCACTTCAACGATCTGTACCTCACAGGCCGCCGGGCCGGGGCACCCGAGCTCGCCGAGCGCAAGATGCTCGTCAAAGCCAGCGAGAACCCCGAGGCCCTCATGGAAGACGCCCTGGCCTTTGCCGCCACCTTCGCCAAGAAGCGCGGTATCTTCAAGATCCACAAAGCGAGGAACCACAAGCAGATCCTCGACATCATGGAAGCCGAAGACAAAGAGGTCATCGAATCCCTGGCCCTTTTCGTTACCGACTAGCCGACCACAGGAGCCGGCCCGTACAGGGCCGGCAACGCCATGCCCGTATCCATTTATACCCGCACATCCCGCATCGTCCTTGTCCTTTCCATTGCCGCCATCACCGTCTTGTCGCTGGTGCCGGTCCAGGGGAGCCTGGCCGTGAACATCTGGGACAAAGCCCAGCACGCCGGGGCCTATATCTACCTGGCCCTGCTGACGTGTGCCGCCACGCCGCTCCGACGGTTCACCTGGCGTCACGCCGCCCTGCTCATGACCTACGGGATCTGCATCGAAGGTGCCCAGGCATTCCTTCCCTGGCGGAGTTTTTCTCTTTTGGACATGGTGGCCAACGCCTCGGGTATCGCCCTTGGCTGGGCCCTTTCGGCAGGCCTTCGCAGGGCGGGAGCACCGGGATTTGACCCCGAAAAAGAGCAAAGCCCCAACGGACGGAATTCCCATCAATAATAGTGATGACTACCATCAAAAGCCCCCTTCCCTAAACACCCCATCCCACTCTGCGCATCCCCCCGGCCTGAAAGGCTTTTCAGCAAACCCTCCTTCCCATCGCCACCCCGGCGTTGATCGGAGAAGACCCGCCCATCGAACCGCCCCGCTCGCAGTTCCCCGTCCCGCAGATCCCCTCTTCCCCTTTGAAATCATGCAACATACAGACACCGTTCCCCTGCGAAATAGGCGTACCGAAAACGCATCGCCGCTTCCTGTCGGGTGAGGGTATTTACTCGATATGTTTTGTTTATTCTTATTGACACGCTTTCATCTTTAAGAGTAGAAACACTATTGTCCTGAAAAGGACACTATGGTATAAATTTTTTCTTGGAATAGTTGTGAGCATAAGGTTTTCACGGATTATACCATTCATATAATGACTGATTTGCTCTTTTGTGTTGTGGGAGCACATCATCCTTTCCTGCCATAATCGACGGTAGAAACGACCAGTGGCTTGGGGCGGGAAAAATGACACGGAGGATAATGTAAGTATGGCTGAGGCAATCAAAATCGGCGGAGGCACCAGAAGTGCCTTCAAAGACAAGGTGATGGAGATCCTGCCCGAAGGTGGGAACCTCAACGCCTGTCTGACCTGCGGGCTCTGTGCCTCGGGCTGTCCGGCAACCGGACTGGCCGACATGGACCCCCGAAAGTTCCTGCGCATGGCGGCCCTGGGCATGGACGAAGAGATCGCGAAACACGACTGGGTTTGGATGTGCAGCATGTGCCAGCGCTGCGAGCGTATCTGCCCCATGGAGATCAACATTCCCCAACTGGTGTACAACGCGCGTAAGCTCACCCCGAGAGAAGAGCGACCCAAGGGTATCCTCGGCTCCTGCGACATGGCCGTAGCCAACGACACCTGCAGCGCCATGGGCTGTTCCCAGGAAGACTTCGAGTTCGTCTGCGAAGACGTCATCGACGAAGTCAAAGAGTCCCAGCCCATGTGGGAAGAGAAAGACCTCCAGGCCCCCATCGACAAGCAGGGCGCCGAGTTCTTCCTCAACCAGAACTCCCGTGAGCCCATGACCGAGCCCGAGGAGATGGTTCCCCTCTGGAAAATCCTCAACATCGTCGGCGCCGACTGGACCTACGGCAGCAAGGGCTGGGCCGGTGAGAACTACTGCATGTTCCTCTCCGATGACGAGAGCTGGAACAAACTCACCAGCACAAGCGCACAGAAGTGTAATGAATTGGGGTGCAAGACGTTCCTCAACACCGAATGAGGGCACGTTACCTTCTCAGTCCTGGCAGGACTGAAAAAATTCAACATCGAGCACAACTTCGAAGTCGAAAGCATCTACAACCTTTACGCCCAGTGGATCCGTGAGGGCAAGCTTCCCGTCAACTCCGACTGGAACAAAGAACTTGGCATCAAGTTCACCGTCCAGGATCCCTGCCAGATCATCCGTAAGTCCTATGGGGATGAAACGGCGGACAACCTGCGCTTTGTCGTTGAGTCCGTGGTCGGTAAAGAAAACTTCATCGACATGTACCCCAACAAGAGCAACAACTTCTGCTGCGGCGGCGGCGGTGGCTTCCTCCAGTCCGGCTACAAGGATGAGCGCCTCGCCTACGGCAAGATCAAAGATGCTCAGATCCAGAAAACCGGTGCCACATACTGCATCGCTGCCTGCCACAACTGCCACGCCCAGATCCATGAGCTGAGCGAGCACTACGGCGCGCACTACCACGTGGTTCACCTCTGGACCCTGATCTGCCTCTCCCTGGGCGTTCTTGCCCCCAACGAGAGAACCTACCTCGGCCCCGAGCTTCAGGAAGTCAACGTTCCTGAATACATCGAGCCCGAGTTTTAATGGAGCCCCCTTTTAAGGGGAATCCGTTGCAGAGCCGATAATAAAAAGGCCGCCCGTTTCGGGCGGCCTTTTTTTATTTGGAAACAGCACAAATGCGCCCCACCCGCCCCCACGCAGCCCCACACGGCCAAATCTCATCCATACACCCTTAACGCCTCCCATACACCCCCATACTCCGCCCCTTCCATAATAAACGGCAAAAGCCCTACGAGACACGATCAAAACCGAGCCCACCGGCAAGGGGAAGCGCCCCCTGCCATCACAGAGCCCTGCCGGTAGCCCCATCATCTTACCCCACAAAAAAAGCTCCCCCTCCCGTGAACATAGACAAGGGCACCACCACCCCCTTCCGGCACCGCTTGCACTCACGGACCGTTTCAGCCAACACGGCTTGCCGCCACAGGCCATCATGAGACCCTCGACGATTTCCGTATGATTTCCAGCTTCTGGTCAGCCAAAAATGCCGAAGAGCCAAGCCCTGCGGCTTTTTTTCCACTTTTTTATCAAAAACCCCTTGACCATTTGCTTCAAAATAGATTAAAAGCTTTTTGTCTCGACGCGAGATGGACACCTTCCGTATCGAGTGCTAAATTAAAAATATGGCGATGTAGCTCAGTTGGTTAGAGCATGCGGCTCATATCCGCAGTGTCCGCGGTTCAATTCCGTGCATCGCTACCATTTATAGAGAAGCCGGTCAGTTTCCCTCAAACTCTCCGGCTTCTTTTTTTAGAAAAATATGGCGATGTAGCTCAGTTGGTTAGAGCATGCGGCTCATATCCGCAGTGTCCGCGGTTCAATTCCGTGCATCGCTACCATATTTATATAGAAGCCGCTGAGTTTCCCTCAAACTCTCCGGCTTCTTTTTTTTGTACCCTCCCCTTCACCCTGCCCACCCCCGGTGGCTCCGGCGCGAAACGGCCCATCCCGCGGCCTGATGCGCCCAGCGAATCCCCCCGGTTTACAGCTATTTCCCACTTCTTTCTTGAAATCAGCCCCAACCTTTATTAGTGTGGGGGCACACGACCCAGGCGATTTTAACCTTACCCACTGACATTGTTGAACAATCCGCTTTTACCACCATTAGGGCGTGATGATCACTATTTTCAGGATTTCAGTCACTCATGCGTATCGGTTTTAACCGCATCATTGAAGAGAAAATTCTAAAGGCCCAGGAAGACGGCAAACTCGATAATCTTCCCGGCCTCGGAAAGCCCCTGGAAATGGAAGATGACAGCCGGGTCCCCGAAGACCTGCGCCTTGCGCACAAGATCCTCAAAAACGCGGGCTGTGTTCCGCGGGAACTTGAAGACCATGTGGAGATCAGACGCACGGAGGACCTGCTCCGGGAGAGCGACGACCTCTCGGAAACCTACCGTGCCATGAAGCGTCTCCGGATGCTCAAGGCAAAACTCCTCCGCGACGGCCGCTCCCCGGCCATCTTCGATATCCCGGAAGCCTATCAAGAGGGCGTGCTCAACAGACTCAACAGAAAACAGAACGGTTAACGGGGCCACGGGCCCCTTTCAGGACAGATACACCATGAAGAAGTTGAACCTTGCAGTGATCTACGGAGGCACCTCCCCCGAGCGGGACGTCTCCCTTGTCAGCGGAAAAGAGGCCCTGGCCGCCTTGGACCAGGACCGATACACCATCCATGAGTACGACCCCAAGGACGGCCTTGACGCCCTTGTGCGCGACGCAGGAACCCTGGACGTCGCCCTCATCCTCCTTCACGGATCTCCCGGAGAAGACGGCACCATCCAGGGCCTCCTCGACCTCTTGAAGATCCCCTACCAGGGTTCAGGCGTTCTGGGCAGCGCCATTGCCATGAACAAAGAGCTCTCCAAAAAGCTTTACCTCGACGCTGGGCTTCCCACACCGGAGGCCATCCAGGTCCGCAAGGGCGAGCCCTTTGACGCGACGGCCACCGTCACAAAGCTCGGCCTGCCCCTCTTTGTCAAACCCGCCTGCGGAGGCTCCAGCCTCGGCATGTTCCGGGTCTCTGAGGCCAATGAGCTGGCCGGAGCCGTCGCCAAGAGCCTTGCCTACGACGACACCGTGGTCGTGGAGGCCTTCATTGACGGGCCCGAGGTCACCTGCGGCGTCCTCGGCAACGACGATCCCAAGGCACTGCCTGTCATTGAGATCATTCCCGAAGGAGACAGCCCCTATTTCGACTACGAGGCCAAATACACCCCCGGTGCCACCACGGAGATCTGCCCGGCCCGCATCAGCGACGCCCTCACCGCCCGTGTCATGGACCTTGCCGAGCGTGCGCACCGCGCCCTTCACCTGAAGGGCTACAGCCGCACCGACATGATGATCAGAGGAGAGGACATCTTTCTCCTGGAGACCAACACCATCCCGGGGATGACCCGCACCAGCCTGCTGCCCCGGGCAGCCAAGGTCGCCGGTCTCTCCTTTTCCGCCCTTCTGGACCGGCTCATCGAGCTGGCCCTGGAGTCTAAGAACGGACAGCCGTAACAACGCCCAATTCATTTTAGGGAACGCATTGTCGTTTATTTAACCTGAGACATGAGAGGATATGGACATGAAGGTACTGGTTGTAGGCAGTGGAGGCCGAGAGCACTCCCTGGTCTGGAAGATCACCCAGAGCGCAAAGGTGGACGAGGTGTTCTGTGCACCTGGCAATGCGGGCATCGCCGACCTGGCGACCTGCGTCGACATCGCAGCGGACGATATCTCCGGGCTCCTGTCCTTTGCCCAGGATAACGAAATCGACTTCACCGTGGTGGGTCCTGAAGCCCCCCTTGCCGAGGGCATCGTGGACATCTTTGAGAAAAAAGGCCTGAAGGTATTCGGCGCCTCCAAAAAAGCCGCTCAGCTTGAAGCGAGCAAGGCCTTCTCCAAGAAAATCATGAACCGCTACGGCGTGCCCACAGCCACCGGGCGCAGCTTCACCTCTTATGAGCCCGCCGCCAAGTACATGGCCGAGTTCAACGGCAACGTGGTGGTTAAGGCCGACGGCCTGGCCGCAGGCAAGGGCGTCATCGTCTGCTCCACCCCCAAGGAGGCCGAGGCCGCCCTTAAAGAGATCATGCAGGACAAGGCCTTTGGCGAGGCCGGTGCCCGCGTGGTCATCGAAGAACGCCTGGAGGGCGAAGAGGTCTCTTTCCTCGCCTTCACCGACGGCAAGACCGTCCTGCCCCTGCCCACCTCCCAGGACCACAAGCGCGCCTTTGACGGCGACAAGGGCCTCAACACCGGCGGCATGGGCGCTTACTCCCCGGCCCCCATCATCGACAAATTCATGCACGACAAGATCATGAAAGAGGTGATGATCCCCACCGTGGAAGGCATGGCCAAGGAGGGCATCCCCTTTAAAGGCGTGCTCTACGCAGGCCTCATGATCGACCGCGACCGCATCAAGGTGCTGGAGTTCAACGCCCGGTTCGGCGACCCCGAGTGCCAGCCCCTGATGATGCGCGTACAAAACGACATCATCGACCTCATGATGGCCACCACCGACGGAACCCTGGACCAGCACACCATCGACATCGATGAACGCGCCGCTGTCTGCGTGGTCATGGCCTCCGGCGGTTACCCCGGTGCCTACCGCAAGGGCAACGTCATCAAGGGCCTGGAAGAGGCCTCCTCCGCCAGGGACCTGGAAGTGTTCCACGCAGGCACGGCCCTTCGCGGCAACAAGGTGGTTACCTCCGGCGGCAGGGTCCTGGGCGTCACCGCCCTGGGCAGCGACGTCAAGCGAGCCATCAACAAAGCTTACAAGGCCGTGGACAAGATCTCCTGGACCAAGGCCTTCCACCGCACCGACATCGGCGGCCGCGCCATCGGCCACCTGGCCACCAAGCCCCGTGTGGGCATCATCATGGGCAGCGACTCCGACTACGAGACCATGAAGGGCGCCACCGAGATCCTCCGGAAATTCGGCGTGCCTTACGAGTTCATGGTGGCCTCGGCCCATCGCACCCCCTTTGTGGCCGCAGAATTCGCCATCAAGGCCCGTGAAAACGGCCTGGAGGTGATCATTGCCGCCGCCGGCCACGCCGCCCACCTGGCAGGCGTCATGGCCGCCCACACCACCCTGCCCGTCATCGGGGTGCCCGTGGACTCCTCGGCCTTGAACGGCATGGACGCCCTGCTCTCCACCGTGCAGATGCCTCCCGGCGTGCCCGTGGCCACCGTGGCCATCGGCAAGCCCGGCGCCAAAAACGCCGGTATCCTCGCCGTCCAGATCCTCTCCATCGGCGATCCGGTCATGGCCGACCTCATGGCCGAATACAAAAAAGACCTGGCCGCCGAAGTGGAAGCCAAGTCCGAAAGACTCAAGCAGAAGCTCAAGTTCGGATAAGTCGATCAAAAAGGCCTCCGGCACCTGCCGGAGGCCTTTTCGCCAACCGTCCGCCCCACAGCATCACCTAATTCGTTGGAAAACCTTCCCATGGGACCCCAGATTTCTATCCAGACAGACCGCCCCGACCCGGAGATCCTGGCCAGGGCCGCCGACATCCTCACCGCAGGCGGCTGCGTGGTGATCCCCACCCTCTGCCTCTACGGCATGGCAGCCAACGCCTTTGACGAAGACGCCATACGAAACGTCTTCGCCATCAAAGAGCGCCCCCTGACCAACCCCATCCTCCTGCTCATCAAAGACAGGCAGGCCGTGGACGAACTGGTCGCCGAGGTCCCCCCGGCCGCCGAAGCGCTCATGAAGCATCTCTGGCCCGGCAAACTCACCCTGGTCTTCAAGGCCGCCCCCACCATCCCCGACCTCATCACCGCAGGAACCGGCAAGGTGGGCCTAAGGGTCCCCTCACACCCCGTGGCCCGCGCCGTGGCCCAGGCCGTCCCCTTCCCCGTCACCGGCACCAGCGCCAACATCTCCAAACAGGGAGGCATCGCCGATGTCCGGGACCTGGACCCGCGCATCGCCACCGGCGCCGATCTCGTCCTGGATGCAGGCCCCTTAAAGGGCGGCTCCGGCTCCACCGTGGTGGACGTCACCTGCACGCCCCCGAAAATCCTGCGACAGGGTTCGACCCCGGCCGCCGCCATCCACGCTATTCTTGAAAAACTGCCCTCATTTTGATTGACAATCGAATCAAATTTACATAAAAAGCATTTCGTGTGCCGGAGTGGTGAAACTGGTAAACGCAGCGGACTCAAAATCCGCCGGGGGCGACCCCTTGTCGGTTCGATTCCGACCTCCGGTACCACAACAAAGCCAATACGATCCGCAGTATCTCAGGGTGCTGCGGATTTTATATTTTTGGGCTTGGGATAACAGATGGGATAACATTTAGCCCTTACCCTTCATAAGTTTTTTATGTGCATTACAATAAGGAACACCCTCAGGACACCTGTTATTACATCTGCGTCCAGTCTTTTTAGCCATAGCCTTACAACGCTCCATAATTTCAGAGAGTTGATATTCATAGAGAATATATCCGCTCTCATCCTTTCCGGCTTTTTGATAAACAGAATATCTGAAAGCTATCCATTCATCACCGTAACGTTCCCCCTTTATTATCTCGACTTCTTTACCATTCCATCTCATCCAAGTGTCTATACGTGCCACAGAATCTTGAGCTTTTATTGTGGCGTAATTGTCGTCTACATCACCTCCAAATGGGCCGCCAATAAACCGAACCTTTGTTTTACCTCTGGCCATCATTCTCTCCTTTCAAGAACATTCTCAAATTTAGCACTGCTTGTTTTAGGTCGTTATGATCGACAGTATTGTATCTGTCGAACATCTCACGTGTTGAGTGGCCGGTAATTTTCATTATGACGGACTCGGCCACCCCAGCTTTACGCATGTTCGTGTTGAACGTATGGCGCAGATCATGAAATACAAAGCCACCTTCAGCTTTAGAGCCGTAACGGATATCAGCATAATAACAAGCCCATTTTAAGCCTTCTCGGATATCTTGAAATGGCATGCCTCTATACTTGAAGACATGGCCATCTTGATCCTCATCAACTATGCTTGAGAGTTCATCAAATAGTTCATCAGATATTGGGACATATCGCTCCTCATGATCCTTTGTATCTTGAGCTCTCAAAAGGATAAGTCGTTTATTCAAATCAACACGGTCCCATGTAAGCCCCAATATTTCCCCTTTACGCATCCCGGTGTAATACCCCGTTGCAAAGACCGCTTTGAGGTGATCAGGCAACCGGTCATAAATTCTATGGTACTCGTCTTGTGATAAAACCCTGTCACGTGCATTACCATTTTTTCTCAGCATCTTATTAACCCCCTTAAAAGGCTTCAACGCTGAATATGGAGCCTTATCGTTTTCAATGGCACGGTTAACCATGTTACGAGCGGCACCCACCATCTTATCGACATACGAAAGTGCATACCCTTCCCTGACTTTATCGTCCTGAAACCGTTCAAGGTCTTCAGCCTTAAGTTTAAGGATCTGAAGCTCACCAAACACCCCTAAAAAATGATTCAACGTGGCTCTCAAATCCTTCAAATAAGACAACCGCTTCACCGATGGAAGATCAAGAAACCAATCAGCCAAACGGCTAAAGGTACGATGTTTTTTGGGAACGTAGTCCTCAAGGCGACCTTCATGCTGAAGAGACTTATACTTGTCATCAAGAGCCTTTGCCGACTCAAGATGCTTCCCTGCACTTTTCCAGCCCTGCTGGGAGCCGATACGGTAATTTACCCAATAGCTGCCCTTTTTGGCCCGCCGGGCATTGAGCAGATTTGTACCGCATCGGCAAACCTGTTTCCTGTATGGACTTCGCAAACGACAAGTCGGGCACCTGTAATAGATCGACATGCATCACCCCTCGTCGATATATGCAATCACATCTTTACGAACAAAACGGACCAACTTCCCAACCCTTTTGGGCTTGATGGGAAAAGGCTTTTGCCCCTTGGGAGCCGACAACCTGTTGTAGATCGTTTTTGGGGAAATCCCGAGAAGTGCCGCAGTCTCTTTAATAGTCATCAACTTGTATTCGTCCATGCTCCCCCCTATGCTAAGCCCTTCATGAGAATGTTTGTACGGATGTTCCACGCGAATTTCTTTACCAACTCATCCGGCATACCCTCGACATTTCCAAACTCCCAGGCCTGAAAACCAGGTCCATCGACAATTGTTTTCCCCAGCTCAAACCGTTTTTCGATGAAATCCCGTTCCACCTTTTGGACAGGCTCCAACGCTCCCATAGAGGCTGTAAAAACCCTTTTCTTGGGTGCAATGGGCTCAAGCGCCTTTGTCAGGTACTTCATGACGTAGTTGATACCGGCCCCAAAGCCTTTCTTCAAAACCTGCAAGTCAATCTGTGTCCCCATCTCGTATTTGAAGCACCACAGCTCTCTGATCTGTTGCAGTACCTCCTTCCGGCTGATGGCATGCCCAACAAGCAGAATATGAAAATGGGGAAAGCCGTCCTTATGGGCTTCAGTGACCCGAAGATAATGAAACCGTCCCCATCGTTTTGCCATGGCCTTGCGAAGCCGTTCCCAGGCTTTGGCCATCTCTTCCAACGCTTCCTTTGGGGTGTGAGCGGCTCGATACTCTTTACCGGGACAGGTGAGGGTCAACATCTTGAATGCGTACTTTGAGGTACGAAATCCTCTCCGTTCGACAAACTGTGTCATGCCGCCAGCAGATAAACGTTTTTTAAGGTCGCGGACTTTTTTTGGGGCGCAGTCCGGACAGCTCCATTTTTTGCATCGGATATTTCCACGAATGGCTTTCAAGGTTCCCCCTTCAAGGTAAACCCCACGAAAGGATCCAATGTGGCAGGTTGGTTTTTTGGGCGGGTGAGAGTTATTCTTTATTAAGTCAAGGCTAAGGGGGGCTTCGCCCCCCGTCTTCGATGAATGTACCTCTACCGGTAAACGCATAAAGCCTCCTTTGAACGTTAATGATCACAATCAACGTTCGCCAGAGGCTATTTGACATGGTTCATCTTATTGAATATGATGAATCGATGTTCGGAGTGTATGAGCCGCCAAACTCAACAATACCTCTACGAACGTCACCTGAACCCGCTTCATGTACTACCATGAAGCGGGTTTTTATTTTTTATTCAGATACATCATGAAACGTAATCGAATCTTCTCCTTCCTTAATCATTTTATTCCGTATTTTTTCATAAAGTTCCAAAGACACATAGGCCAATTTTAGTATGCCTATACGCTTTAACTTTTTCATATCATCCACCCCTTGTAATAAAATACCTCTCATCATTTGGCTTCGGCTTAGATGGACATAATTAGCTATTTCATCAATGGCTTCTATTTCATCTTCTGTCAGCATGACAGTGACTGACTTACGCTTATTTTCGACTTTTTTCCGACCCATAATATTCCCATTGGTTTTATTTTTATCCCAATGTAATTTCAATTAACCAACTTGGTCAAGGAATTTCTCCGTTTATATTCGGTTTTACCCATTGTTACCAAATAAAAAAACTGGTTGAACCCCCTACGGTCGCTTCGCTCCCTTCGGGGTTCCAACCAGTTTTCTTATTTATGAACAGATGTGCCAGGGCACACCCATTACCATCAGTCAACCGATAACTTTTTGCCCTGGCACGAGCCCCTTCGGGGCGGACCTACGGTCCTAAAACAAAAGCTCTTGAGGAAAGAAGAGACTCTCCATTCAAACGCTGTCCCCCTCCGTCCTCGTCTTCAGCCTATTCTCCGTTCGGTCACCGTCAACAGAAATCTTCCTTTTTTCGCCTCCGGCCGCTTCGCGGGGCTCCGCCCGAAAAAAGAGTATTTCTGTTGACACCTCCCTCTCTCCGAATAAACAGAAGCCGGGGCCGGCGGGGGTTTAATGTAGGTTAATAGCCCTCGGCATCCCTCCGGGGCAAAGGGATAAGTACCTTAAACCCTGACGCGAATACTATGCCACAGCAGAAATCACGTTACCGCCGCACGAAACGTTGTGTCGGTTTGCTCCTTCCCCATCCAATACCATTTGCCGCCGAATCTCTTTAATCAAGCGTTCATAAGGGTTCCTGTAACGCTGATAATTCGCCTTCGTATCGGGATCTGTACACAATCGTTCCACTGCTTTTTCAACAATTCCAAGGAAATTAAATTCACGAAGAATGGTTAGTCTCAGGGCATTCCAGCAGCTTTCACACAATACAGACGCGCCATATAATATACCATCCTCATCTTTGTACAGAAAAGGATACCCCTTATCGCCGTGCCTAACGGACAGAATTTTACCACACTCGTTATTAGCGCATTCAGCATCAAATCCCATACACCAAGCCATCAAGCCCGTATCAAGGTTGATTGTTTCGGTTCCGAATGATAACTGTTGCATCATGTTCTCCTTTCTTCCATAGCAAGATTGGTTGAGCAAAGACCGGTAAAGTTGCCGCTTTACCGGTCTCACTATTTTGATGACGTGCCCTCCCTCTCGAGAGGGAGGGGTTCATCAAAATAATGATGATACGATTTCGTTTTTCAAAAACTCGCTCGGTCGGTCGGGGGCACAGCCCCTCCCTCGCGAGTTTTTTCAAACTTTATTTTGTAGGTCGGTCATTCCAATTATGAAGAATTGCTCACCTTCCGACTTCAATTTATTGAAGTCGGCTTTGGGGATAGAGATGCCTTTTCTTAAGGCCAGCGGATAGAATTTACGGTAGGATTCTTCGTCAAAGGCATAAGCCCCACCAAGCATGAGCCCCTGTAAAATTTCACCAAAAAGTGTCTTAACAATACTTCGTTCCATGTGATCATACGGGTCTGTCTCATGAATTACAGTTTTCATTTTTCGTGAGGAACCGGCCACGATACAAGCATCACCCTTACAAAACATCCCTACCGAAGAGGTGGATACAAAACCAATTACTTTACTTTCGATTTTAGCCATATTGTCCAATCATCCTCAAAATCTTTTGGCTATCAATTTGGATAGCATCATTGGTGATTTCACCCCGAATTACGTTCTTCTTCACCGAACATACCCACACAACGCAAAACCCCTCAACCCTTTTTATTCACAGAGTAAACAGGGGTAACAGCGGGTAAGAAAAAATCATATATTTTAGACTCAAAATCCGCCGGGGGCGACCCCTTGTCGGTTCGATTCCGACCTCCGGTACCATCTTATCGATATCATTGAGGATAGCCTCAAAACTCCTGTCAGGGTACTAATCCGGGGTACTAATTGCCCGGTTCCCAGTCGATAGGAGTTTTTTTGTGGCCGCTCCCAACTACCTCCTTCAGAAGCCGTCCGGCTACTATTTCCGCTACCAGCTTCCCAGCGATATTAAGGCCATTGTCAATCAGTCTGAACTGCGATATTCCCTCCGTACCCGTTCCATTGGTCTGGCTCGTTCCAAGGCCCGACTGTTGGCAGGGACTCTTCAAAGCACCATCAGAAATATCAGAGGCGGGAACATGGCAACACTGACGGACACCCAGATAGCAGAAATCATCAGGAAGCATATCAAGCAGACACTCGAGGCTGACGAACACCAGCGACTCATGGACTCCCCCACCAATCACGACCCCGAGTTCTATAGAGACCACGTGAAGGCGCTGGGAATGGTCCGGGATCTTTCCAAGCAACACTTGGCCGTCAACAATATCGCATGGGTCGAGGAGTCGGTAGACGAGCTGCTGAAGACCTCGGGGATGACCGTGGACCACTCCAGCCATGAATATCGGAAGCTATGCCGGGAGTACATGAAGGCCGACACCCACATATGGGAGGTCCTGCAAAAACGCCAGCAGGGCGACTACAGCGACGACCCTGCAACAGTTCAAACAGCGTCCCCCGCACAGCCCACAGCCACCTCCGAGCCTGAAGATGTGGCCCCTTCCATGCTGCTCTCTGAACTCATGGATCTCTACTTTGCAGAAGGAAAACGTGACGGTAGCTGGACAGAGAAGACACTTGCAGAGGTTGAGTCAGACCTTGCCTTGAGCCTCAGTATTATCGGGGATATAGCGGTTAACAAGTTCGACCATACTGTGGCTAACCGTCTCAAGGACACCCTGCTGAAGCTCCCCCCCAACTTCAACGCCAAGCCGAAGCTACGGGACAAGACCATTGAAGAGCTGATAGCCATGGACCACCCCAAGTTACGGAGCCCAAGGACCGTCAACAAAGGGATTCAGCGTATGGGTGCGGTCCTCAAGTACGGCGTCCGACATGGGCATGTTGAAAAGAACTACATGGAGGGCCTAAGCCTGAAGGCGAAAGGGAGGAAGCGAGACAAACGGGAGGTCTTCAACACCGCCGACCTTATGAAGATCTTCGGGTCTGCACGATACCGAGAGGACACATTCAGAGACGCCTTTAACTTCTGGATGCCGCCCCTTGGCCTTTACACAGGTGCCCGTATCACAGAGCTTGCCCAACTTCATATTGAAGATATCAAGCAGGTTGACGGGGTCTGGTGCATTGACATCAACGACGACGCCGAAGACAAGAGACTCAAGACCCAAGCAGCCAAGCGCTTGGTCCCCCTACACCCCTTCCTTGTGGACGATTTGGGGCTAATTAAGCGAATGGAGACCATGAAGGCACAGGGTCACCACAGACTATTCCCTGACATCACATCGACCCGCGACGGCTACGGCCAGACCGTTAGCAAGTGGTTTGCGTATTACCGTAAGACCATCGGCATCACTGGCCCTGACAAAGTGTTCCACAGCTTCAGACACACTGCCATATCGAAGTTGGCACACGACAGCGTTGACGAGCACATTATCAAGGCCATAGCGGGACACGCCGAGAATACTGTGACCTATGGCGTCTACGTTAAAGATTATCCCGTGAAACCCATGTACGAGGCCATTGTGGGGTCACTGAATTATGACGTGGATTTAAGCCACCTGAGGGGCTCGAAGTATTGCGGGTAGGCGGGAGAGCTTGGAGAGGGCGGAAGGATGGCAGGAAGGGGCCCAAAGGCCCACTGCCTGAAAGCTGTGAGACTGGTCGGATTAATGGGCCATGTCTTCAGTGTATTTCCTTGTCAACAGGACGTTTTCAATCCAGTTCACTGTCAGCCGGATTAAAACCTTGAGGTCCTCAACATCCTTATCTTCCCATTTTCGTACATAGTGTGTTTCGTCGTTCCCAAGCCAAACAGCTCTTTGTGCGCACTTTTGTATGTTTGGATCTTTAATGTAATCGGTAATGCATTTTCCCAGAAATGTTTTCAAGATAGCCGCTTCATTTTCAGGCCTTTCGGAGATAAGGTAGTCTTTAATTAGAAATTCAAGTGATTTCCGCAAGCCCATTCCTACTATTCCGCCAAGGCCATACGCCTCGGCCGCTATTGCCTGATTGTAGATGGCGATAAATGACTTTGATAATTCAGATATTTCGTCAGGAAAATCTTGTCGCTTGTAGGCTATGGGCGCAACCTTCACCAAGTCATAGCAATGATGGCCTCCCGCAGCCACACCACCTGTTGACCTATAGGTAGCTATAAAGGCCTCCAAGCATTCCAAATGCGTGCAAGTGAATATCACCTGTATTCTATCATGCGTAGATGAGCTATAGGCTACCCTTGTCGTTGGGTGAATATGATGGTCACAAATTGGACATTTATTTGGAGTCGACTCTAAACGAGCTGAAACCTTATTCCCCACTAATGCTTCTGTTGTTAAATCGAGGTGCATTCTTATCTCCTAATTAGCCGTACATTCTGCAATCAATCAAGGCGTGATATTACTGAATATCATCACCCCCCTATCCACCATCTTTTTACATTGACGATGACAGGATGGGCCGACCAAGCCCCATCCTACGAGGATTACAATTGAGCTGATTAAGAAGTCAGCGCATTATCTTGTATGGCAAGGGTTACAACAGAAATAGCAGCCATCAACGTTTGAATAGGTCTTGCGTGCTTCGGCAACAGCATCATGGCAACTGGAGTGGTAGCCAAGTGATTTCCTGCTGCTTGGAAGGTACGAGCAGCCCTCTTTGTGAACTTCATGTTCACCTGTGGGTTGGGCATAATTATTGACATAGTAATTGTCCATGGTATTACCCTCCGCTTGATATTATTGTAGGTGTACTTCGCCAAAACAATTAACCAAAACTAATCATGAACAATGACCTGTCAAGTGTTCAATGGCTATAATTATTTAAAATACCACCATTTTTGTAATGCAACCCCTGTTCTAAACTGCCTTCACAGCTCTGTCATGAACTCTACCATGTCAAAGCCAGGGTCAACATCAAGCTTATCTTTGCTGCCCCTTGTCACCTGATTAACCAAAGCGTCACACCGTTCGTTTTCCCTGTGCCCCGCATGGCCCTTGACCCACTGGAACTTGACCTTACGCCCTTCAATCAGGTCAAGAAGTCTGGCCCAAAGATCCACGTTCATGGCTGGCTTGCCGTCTGACTTTTTCCAGCCTCTTCGCTTCCAGCTTTTGGCCCACCCCTTCATGATTCCATTGACGACATATTGTGAGTCCGTAGTGACAACAATAGGCCGCTTTACCGGGGTAGACTCCTTGACATGCTCAAGACCTTTAATGCAGCCCATCAGCTCCATCCGATTGTTAGTTGTCATCAGGTAGCCGCCTTTCAGCTCCAATACAAGCCCATTGTTCTTGATGACCACCCCGTAGCCACCTGTCCCCGGATTACCGATTGCCCCGCCATCAGAATAGATAAGCAGGGGATACCCCGTAGCGTCGGTTAGAGGGGGCTTTGTTGAGGCTTTGGTGGCCTTACCCTTGGCCGTACCATAAGACGGGCTTTTCATCCATTCTTCGGCCTCTTCGCGGGTCACGAAGCCCTTGAACATGGGACTCTCAAAGCCTGCCACTTGCTTCTGTGCTTCAGGCCAGCTTGTGTAAATGCCGGGAGTTCTGCCCACGGCGACTGCGTAGAAATTGTTCTTTGATTTTGCCAATGTGATTTTCTCCTTTAGAAACGCAGAAGGGCCACCCGAAGGCAGCCCTTTGTCTTTACGTAATGTTGTGTGGTTTACTCGTCTGGGCTTCCTATCAATGCATCCAGCACAATAGAGACGGTGTTGACGCAATCCAGAGCCATGCCTGATAGATATTCCCAAGTAACAGCCGTTCGATTCGTCTCAAAGGCATCTGACACATCGGCGAATTTACGGTGCTCCTTCGCTGTCTCGGCGTATTCTTTTGAAAGCCCCTTGAGGTGGTCCAAGTCGTCATAAAACACGTAAGCATCATCCCATGCTTGAATGGTCTCATAGGCCATAATATGGAGCGCATTTTTATAAAGACGTGTCGTTTGGTTGTATGCTTCCCTTGCGTCGTCATTCGTTAAGGAAACGACTCCATCCTCAAAGCCCTTAACCACCTGCTCTGGAAAGCCTGTTAAGGCTGAGACACGTGAAATGTCAGCGTCCAACAATTCCCGTGTGTGTCTGAACATTTCCCCTACATGATATGGTATGTCTATATCACTAATTGATATGCGGTTACAGAAGACGGCGTTTGCATGGAAGGCGTGATTTGCTTCTTGTCCTACGGTGTATTCAATAGCATGTGTTTTCGTCATTTTTATTTCTCCTTTAGAATGCATTGAGACGATTTCAGCCCCTTTCTGTTATTATCGTTTTGCGGTCATCATGAGGTGTCTATCAAGCAGGCGGTTCAGGTCTTGTTCTATTTCCTCGAAGGCTTCTTTGAGCCCTCTGTCTCTTGTATTTCCCAGAGGCAGGACCAAGCGTTTCCCCGGTGCCGTCTCTATTTCTATATTGCAGATTCTGACAGTGTTCATCATGCGGCCCTGACCTCCTTTATTCTCCCGGCAATTTCAAAGACTCTGTTCACTGCCTCCTCAAGTTCTGCCCTGAGCCGGGCGTCTTGAATCCCCTTTGACAAATAGGATTCCTGCCCTGTCCCTGAGTTCTCCACAAAGATTGAATCAATGTCGACGCCGGTCAGAGTTTCAAGTTCACGATGAGAGGTGGCAGTTGTGTCGATGATGTTTACGGTCTGCATTGTGCGGGTACTCCTTTGGTCAGTCGAGGGTAAAACAATCAAACAAACAACGAGGGAGAACATACACAAAACATCGAGGGGTGCCTAGGCGTTTTTACATAAAAGTGCAAAAAGATAGACGCAAGGGACTAATAATCCCTCGGGCGTACATTTTATTGTATTTTCAGCGGGGTACTTATGAAGGGGGCTTTGGGATGGTCACAGGTCATTGTTGTGACCATGGTGAAATAAGGTTGCAGAGGACGTGTGCGCTTTCGGGGAACGCTAAAAAGATACTCTCTGACATTGGTACCGCTTCAGCAGGGAGCAGAAGCAGGGGCGCTTTGCCCATCTCTCTCTTGTCACCCCTCAGAAACAACAAAACCCCAATCTGATATACAGACTGAGGCCACATTGTTTCTCTGAGATTTATGAGTGGGGTTTAGTATGGTTTCGGGTGGCGATTATTAAGGCTTCAACTTGAACCGGTAGCCTGGCAGCATGGCGGGATTCTCATGGAAGCACGGTGTGACACTCACGCAGCCTCTATAAAAGGCACCCATGAGTTCCGGGAGGCCTTCAACGAGTATACCGGTTGCCATCTGGTATTTGTCGCTGTCAGGAACCTTGAAGGTGTAGGGGACGGTCTGGTGTTTGGCCGTCGCCACAACATCCTCAAAGACCGTCATTGTCACCCGCCTGCCGAACAGCTTGTGCGCTTTGACCTTGGAGATATAACCGGCAGGGCATCCGTTATGCTCCAACTTGTGTTTCAGTTCTGCCACTTCTTCGACAGTCTCAGCGACTGCGGCCTGTGCTGCTGTGGCTGCTTCCTTGGCCTCTGCCGCTTTCTCCGATGTATCGAGAAGTAGCGCTTCCTGCCGTGCCATCTCTTGAGTGACACTCACTAATATTTCAATCTGGCTTTTAGGTTTGGGTGGGTTGCGTCTCTCTTCTTCCATCAAATTGAAGGCTTCGATGTATTTTTCCTTGAACTCGGCGGCTCTTTCGCCACGATATCCCATGACAAGGAACGTGAAGCCGTCACGGGTCATAGTGACCATGGGGTATGCTCGGCGGTTGCCCTTGACGGTAAAATTAGAAAGTCCAAAGTTGGACTCTCTAAAACCCTTTGAACAATCAAGCTCTTCGATATCTCGCAGTACATGCTTGTGCTCCTTCCCGAACACGTCAGCGACATTCAAAGAGGTGGTGACAGGCTTTCCGGTTTCTTCGTTGATGGTAATCAGGTGTTTCAATCTGTTCTCCTTTGTGCGTGTGATTTGATTTTAATGATTCTGTGATGGTGTGCTCGTGTTAGGCGGTGGCTCTCGTCCGTTCTTCCCATGACGGATACTGAGCGGTCAGCGGCATGTCATCCGTAGCGTCCAGCCGGGGCGCTTCTCGGAACGGTGCAGCTTTCAACAGGCTTTCCTCTTCGCTGACAATCCGAAACGGCGTCTTGCCTTTAATGAGGTGCATGTCCGTGTGAGCCGTGAGCAGGTCAAGCGCTCTCCTGATGATGACCGTCTTGGAGCACTTGAGGCCATACTGCCGCCGGTAGAATTCCCGCAGGTGCCCGACTTGAGCCAGAGCTTTAGGGTCAAGGCAGATGCCGTGGACAGCGCCGCCGGATGCTCGAAGGGCCTTCGGGGTTTGGGGTGAGTAGTTCATAACGATTCTCCTTTTGTGTTGGTGGCTGTGGTCTCTTGCAATTGACCAAAAATAAGAGGTGATAACTTTCTGTAGTTCTACTATGGGTCGATGGGACTGTGACCATTTACCCTCGGGACTTGGTTAGGTGAGATCTTTACGGCTCGATGTAGTGATTGACATTGTCACTTGCTCGCATTCTCAGTAGGTCTGGCAGTGACGCTGTTTAATAAGGATAGGGCGTCATGTCGGGCGGTCTCCTTCGTTGTGATGATTTTGGAATTGCAGCATGCGGCATCGGCAAAACCTTTTTGTAGGTTCTACTATGGGTCGGTGCTTTCTGGGTTTGTGCGGGGGTGCTATTGGATTTTAGAGGGTTTTGATATGGAGGTATGCGTTAGGGGCCAACGTTTGAAATTCGGGGAGTATGGTGGGTATTTGTCGGGGTGGGATGTTCCGAGGGTTCTCGGCCTTGCCTTCAGACCAGTAGGCGTTGAGAGCAGCCATACATTCTTTCTGGTACATGAGGACTTTCTTGCGGACATTGAGTTTCTTGATGAGATTCGTGTTGATACCACTAAGCCAACCATGTACTTGGTCAAGTGGTATACATAACATCTTGCGATTCTTACCATCTGCCCCAACCGTGTGGAGGTCCACACAGTTGAACTTTGGGTCTCCCTTCAGCTTGTCATGCTGCCCCTTCCAGTTCATGCCCATGCCCATGCAGATAGGTCGAGCAGCTACCCACTTGACGCCTTTGTCGTCCACGTTGGCAAGCAGTTCGGTTCCTTTAAATTCAATGATGGCAGTGGTGGTGTTGGTCTGGTGAGTGTTGCTGGACACGGTGTGGCATGATAACCAGACAGTGGACGCGACTTTTAAGTAACGGTAGGGTGGGTTTATTATTCATCCGTCTGGAGGTCCAGACAGTTGAGCTTAGGGGTAGCCTCCAGTTATGGCGTTATCACCACAACTGAACCTTTAAGAGATGGCAGGCTTTTACTTCAACCATGGCGATATCACCATCGTTGAACCGTTGGTGGTTGTTTGGGACCTACACCGTTATCATATAGCTACGTTGGTCTTCTCAATCTGGTGTAACCATATGGTCACAGCAGAACTCTGGGGCATCTTGAGATTATGTCCCTATGGACACAACTGAACCAGAGGTCGGGAGAAGTGGCCGTGCGTAACCATAGGGTTATGCGTCAGAGGGTCAAGAGGAGCTGAAGTAAGGACATCCAACCATTGCCTTGTAACAGTTGGAGCCACAGGAAGTGCTGAAGGATGGGCCTTCTGTGCTGCGGCCTGCATTTCCTGAAGCCTTGTCTACTGGGCAAACCAGTGTCGAAAAATACAGATACACACAAACAGAGGCCACGAGATATAGTGCGTACCATCCTCTCACGCCACCATATATAGCTTACATTCTTGAGGTAATGGGTAGACCCACCATCAAGACCACATGGCCTATCAGGAGGATCTACCCGCACACAAAGGAGAAGTAACAAACGAACGCTATCATATATCACGAAGAACCAGCCATACGGGCAGCTAATGGTCAAAAGGAGGGGGAGGACCGGCGGGAGCTGTGGCGGCTGTGATAGGGAGATAAGGAGGGAGGATGCTTTAAGGATGGCTTTAAGCTACTCTTTAAGAGGTACTTAAAGTGTACCTAAAGGTATTCTTAAAGTATACCTATAGCTATGCTGCCCCCTATACGGGGCGGTGTGTAGAATCAGGCACTTACGACGCTTTATTTGATGGTGGGACAGGCTCTACTTGAAAGGCTCCATTCCTGCCTAAAATTGACCTTCTGCCTTTACCTATACGGTCATACCGTCAAGCCTACGTTCGTTGAAATATGGGCCGTTCTCGTGGCTGCTTCAGGGGGAGGGCCGTAACTCCTGCCACAGGTTCAGCTCCAGGAATCAACCAGCCGTCCCCCGGTTCCATGTAGAGTACATACCGGAGCCGCTGTTACACCTACAGGCTATCGCTCCCGGCCCTCGCTCACAGCCTGTCAAAAAGGTATACCTTCTTAACACCCCTCGAACCCATGTCATAAAGGTCTCATTTTGAGTTGTTGACACTGATTCTAAAAAGGTCTAAGACAATGATTACACATTTTCTGACACACGCTGGAAGGAGCCCCACCATGAGAGTCTACGCCTACACCCGAGTTTCAACCCTCGACCAATCCACCGACATGCAGCATGCAGCCATTAAGGCCAAATACCCCGACGCCATCTTTTGGGAAGAGAAGACCAGTGGCACCACAAGGAAAGGCCGTGTGCAGCTTGAGGGCGCTTTGAAGTCGATACAGGAGGGTGACAAGCTGGTGGTCTGGAAACTCGACCGCTTGGCCCGTGACCTGAATGACCTGACCGCCATCGTTAAAGAGCTGGAGGACAAGGGCGCTGCACTGGAGATCCTCGACCAATCCATTGACACGTCGACAGCAGCAGGCAAGGCCTTCCTCCAGATGCTTGGGGTCTTTGCAGAGTTTGAAACGAACCTGCGGAAGGAGCGGCAGCTTGAGGGCATCAAGAACGCCAAGGAAGCCGGGAAGCACTTGGGACGCAAGCCAAGCCTCACGGATGAGCAGAAGCAGGCCATCAGGGGTGAGAGAGAAGCGCTCAACCCCACTCAGCTTGCCAAGAAGTACGGTGTCTCACGGGCCACCATCTACAATGTCCTGAAGGGATGAGACCCACACACCAGCCCCGCAGGTCCTACCCTCAGAGCCTGTGGTGTTGACGGCAAGGGATGGGCTGGGGACAACGGAAGGTAGGAAGAGAGGATGGCAGGGAGCAAAGCTTTTTCATTAAAGAAGCAGTTCGAGGAGGGGCCACGGGGGATGCAGGGAGGAGAAACACTACGATATATACTCTCACATTTTGCTGTCATTATTTACTGGTCAGCCATAAGGCAGCGTTCTTGCAGTGGGCGTGGCGCTTGCAATTGATTAGGATAAAGAGTTGACATCACATGAAAGATACTTAGCATTATTACCAATACAGGGTAAGGAATGTCACTTAGGCCACACATAACATTCAAATCTAAACCCCTGACAAGAGGTCTTTATATGAACAAGCAGGTAGTGAACGAGACAGAATACATTGAAAAGCTCTGTAGCAAATTGAAAGACCATCCATATTATGAAGAAGGCTGGGAAATATTCGGTGTGCCACAGGGTTCTTCTGGCTCTGGTCTAAGCGGTTACGACTGGAATGGTCCAGATTCTATGCGTGGAGTATTGGCAGAAGTGGTTAGTGAAGTCAGGAAAGAATACGAGTTACGTGTGAGTTAGAGGGGATAAATATAGCCTGTAGTTTCACCTAAGTGGCTAACGAAATAGAAGGGGGTGTTCCAGTGTAATTAATGGAGTATCCCCTTTCTTATTTCCCCTCAGAGCCTGTGGTGTTGACGCCAAGGGATGGACTGGGGACAGGGAAAGGCAGATAAGGATGAATGCAGGGAGCAACGTTTTTTCATAAGGAAGCAGGCCGAGGCGGGGCAGAGGGGGGACGCAGCGTGTAAAACACAATACGATATGCCCTCTCACATTTTTCTGCCAGAATATCAGAGCGAGGTTGCTTGGTGGGGCACACCAAATGGCTGTCTACGTGAAATCTACTGAGCGATGCAGGGGAAGGGACACCAGAATTCACAGAGGGCGCAATCCTGCTTGACGGAGGGGCCAGGTTCAGGGTACTAATTTCGTCACTGGCAGAAGCACAGCGCTCGAAAGCCTTGGTATTCGTAGGTCTTGACTCGTCTCCGACCTCCGGTACCATAAGAATGCCAATACGATCCGCAGCATCTCAGGATGCTGTGGATTTTGTGTTTTAGGGCTTGGGATAACATTAGTGCCTTTCAAATAAATCCACACATTGGGCAACTCATCTAGGGTGCCTTTATACGACCCTGCTTTTTGGCCATGGTGACATTCTCCTTCCAGGAGGTTAATACCACAGCCAGGTCCACAGATAAATTTACACTCTCACGTCTTAATATTCTCATCATTGATAATTCAGCATTTGATATATATAGTTATCCGAAAAATGCTTGTCTACGGCAAAAAGCTGAGATTATTCCTCCACATTTAGTATTACAAACAGATTGAAAATCAGGAGAAAGAAGACATGACAGGTTTCGGACTTAAGGTCCTTGAATGTGACAAGACATCACACGCCGCCGCAATGGGAATCAACAAGGATGATTACATTATTTCTTTTAACGGTGAAATCATAAGCAATATTGAGTCATTAAAAGAAAAAATATCTACCAACGCAGATACAGACATCGTATATGAAATAATTAGAGACAACGAAAAACTTCAGATTAACGGAAAATCCAAACCACTTGGTGTAATACTTCAAAAACAACCCTTAAACCCCATTAAAACAGATCAAGCCACAGAAAAATTTGCACCAGAATATAAAACGGCACAAAACGTTTCAGAATTCATGTCAGGCATAGGCTGGATTGTTGCAGCGCTTGGCGGGATAGGGGCTTTTGTCTCTTTTTTTAGCGGGGTAATGCTTAGCATAATACCATGCCTTGGCCTATCTGTTTCCGGATTTTTTCTTGTTGCAGCTGGACAAATTACGCGGGCAACCGTTGACAATGCCAATAGCACACGAGAGATTCTTAGCATTCTGAAAGAAAAAGCATAATCCCAACGTCAAGATCTACCGAGCGTAACCACAATGTATGAGGCCCCAAAAATCCTGAGACCGCTATTTTTATAGGGCATGGCGGTTAAGTTAAAAACACAATCGGTTCAATTCCGGCCCCCGGCACCACTAAATAAAAAATACTTCAAAAGCCTTATGCGAAAGCGTAAGGCTTTATTTGTTTGATCTCACCTTATGCCCCCGGCAGGGCCGCCGGAGGCATTATTCTACTGAGCAATCACGCTCTCACGCATCTTGCCACTGGACGGCCTCGTCCGAGACAAAACGGATAAACTCCTTCATGGCGGGTGTCAGCCATTTGTCTTTGTGATACGCGATTTTCAGCTCAACGGGGTTGTGGGATTCCCAGGGGACATGTTTCAGCTCTCCGCGTGCCAGCTCGTCCTTGATCACAATGGTGGGCAAAAACGAGACGCCGATATCGCAGAGCACGTACTTTTTGATCACCTCCACGCTGGCGGTTTCGATGACGTTGTCGGTTTGTATCCCCTTCTCTTCCAATAACCGCTGAAACACCTTCCGGTAGTTGCATCCCTTTTCCGTGTAGAGAATGACGTGTCTCTCTGAAGACACGAGGTCGTCTGCCGGATACTGCCTGGGAAGGACGATGCTCATGGGTTCTTTGAGCAGCAGCTTTTTTGCGAGGTCGGGCTCCTCCACGTCCTGTTCCAAGAGCAACCCCAGGTCCAGGTCGCCCTCCTTGAGGGCGCGGCGCATCACCGGGCACAAGGCGTTCTGCATGATGATCTCCACCTTGGGGTATTGCGCTTTGTAGCGCTGCAAAACGGGCGAAAGCCGATAGAGCATGGTGGATTCGGGAACGCCGATGCGAATGGAGCCCGAGGGCTCGTCTGTGTCATTTTTCAAGTTGCAGATGTCCTCGTAGCCGGCCAGCAGCACCAGGGCGTGGCGGTATACTTCAGCCCCAAAGGCGTTGAGCACTACCCGTTTGCCGATTCGATCGAAGACGGGTTGATCGTAATAGTCCTCAATGGCTTTCACATGGGAGGTGATGGAAGACTGGGCATAGTTCAGGGCCCGGGCGGCGTTGATAAAACTGCCCTGCTCTACGATGGCCTTCAGGGTCTGGAAATGTCGGATGTCCATGGGTCCCCCCTGTAGAATGTCGGAATAAAAAAGAGCCCCTATCCTTATCGGTTTTTCCGAACGTTTCAAGCGAAACATTCGTTTTTGAAGATGCAGTGCCCTTTGGTAAGGTGGCGCCACTTTTTTTGCGAAAGGAGGCGACATGCCAAAGGAAAAAATGGGACCGCTGCAGCTGAGCGGGTTGATCACCGGAGCGGTGCTGGGGTCGGGAATTATACTGCTGCCCCCCATGGCCCAGGCAAGCCTGGGAAGCTGGTCGGTCACGGCCTGGCTCATCATGATGGCTCTGGGGGCTGTGTTTGCCGGGCTCTTTGCCAAAATGGCCCTGCACTATCCCGGCTCGGAGGGCGTGCCCATCGCCGTGCGAAAGGCCTTTGGGCAACGGGCCGGACACCTGACCTCCCTCTATATGATGTGCGCGGTCTGTGTGGGGCCCGTTGCGGTGCTCATGACCGCAGCCGATGCCATGGCGCGCACCTTTGGGTGGCCCCCCGATTCCATGCCCGGCCTTTCCGCAGGGATGCTCCTTCTCTGCATGGTCCTGTTGATGAGACGGATCTCGGTTCTGGGGGGCGTGGCCCTTTCGGCCAGCCTGTGCATCGGCGTCATCCTCACAGCAGGAAGCGTTGTAACCATTGCCAAAACCCCGATGGCACCGTGGCCGAATACTCCGTGCGATCTCTCCGCCATGGGGCGTACGCTGCTGGTTCTTTTCTGGGCCGTCGTCGGATGGGAGGTGGTCGGCAACTACACCATGGACGTGAAAAACCCCAAACGAACGATTCCTCAAGCGACAATGATGGGGGTGGCGGGAATAAGCGGAATCTATCTTTTGGTGGCGTGGGCCGTGTTTACGTCATCAGCGAATCACCCTGTGGGAGAGAACGGCACCATGGTATCGGTGGCCCAGGTGATACGGCCTCTTTTCGGGGTATCTGCCGAGGCCGTGGTCATGGTCGTGACATCCCTCCTCTGCATCTGCACGGTGCTTCTCATCGTTGGCGGGGTATCAAGGCTTGTGGCCACCCTGGCCCGGGAGGGGCACATGCCGGGGTGGCTTTCCCGGTGCAATAAAAACGGGGTACCGGTGGCCGCTTTGGCCACCCTTTCCTGTTTTCATGGGGCGGATCTCCTTTTGCTCCATTTTAAATGGGTCTCTCTGGAACAACTCGTGGCGGTGGCAAACGTCTTTTTCCTGGCCAACTCCCTCATGGCCGTCGCAGCGGCCATTCGCCTTTTCCCTTCCATGGCGCTGCGCGTTCCCTGCCTCTTCCTTTTCACAGGGTTCATCGCCTTGCTCTGCTTCTCAGCGATATTGCCCCTCATGGGACTGGCAGCCATCACGGTCTGTGTCGTATGCAACCATCCAGGCCCAAGGGTGAAAAACGATGCCTCCGTCGGCGAGGTGAGCCAACTCGAAAGCTGATCGCCCTTGATTTTGATAAACCTGAATCGTAACACCCCATCAACCATGGTTTGCTGCAGCAACCTTGCAGCCAAACCCAATCAAGACACTGCCAACCACTTTTTCGATCACACTCTTTGAATGTTGGAACCGTTGCAACAAGATGGGATGGCTTAAAAAAACCGCCACGCCGGTGAACCACGCAACATGAGACAATGAGATGATCAACCCGTAAACAAGTTGCATCCATATCGGTGTTTCAGGATTGACGACCTGTGTAAAAATACTCAGGAAAAAAATAGTGGTCTTGGGGTTCAGGGCATTTGTAACAAAACCGATTTTAAAGGCGGCCCCGTTAGACAATGCATTTCCAGCAGAAGGCTCATCCATGTCTATCAGGTCTTTTGCTGTAAACGTCTTCCAACCCATGTAGATTAAATAGGCTGCGCCAACGTACTTGAGAACAGAAAACAGCACAATGGACCGTGAAATGATGAGGGCCAACCCGGCAATGGAATACGCCACATGAATCCAGATGGCACAGCCGACCCCAAGGGCCGATAAAATACCTGCAGAGCGGCTGTGAAAGATACTGTTTCTTGTCACCATGACGAAATCTGCGCCCGGGCTTATGGCCATGAACATAGCAATAACGCTCACCGAAATAAGTTCCGACAAATATGGCAGGGTTTCAATGCTTGCCATGTTCATAGTGCCTCCTGTTGATACAATCGTGCCTGAATAGATAAAGAGGGCACATGGGCCCCCTTTGGGTGATTTGGATTGGTATTGTAACCCAATCAACGTGGATATAATCACCAATTATTATGTCTTTATCAGGATAATTCAGGTATTATTACCGCCATGGATATCATTGACAGGAAAATTTTGCATGAGCTCAGACTCAATGCAAAAGTCACACATGCAGAGCTGGCAGATCGTGTGGGGCTCTCTGTTTCAAGTTGCCAGAGGCGCGTCAAGGCATTGGAAGAAAGGGGGGTTATCACCGGGTACCAGGCCGTGATAAACCCGGAAGCCCTTTCCGAAGGGCTGGTGATCATCGTTGGGTTGACGTTGGAGAGCCATACCCGGGAGGCACTCCATGACTTCCAGAAAGCCCTGGCCAAGGCCCCCGAAGTCAAGGAGATCTACCACCTCGCCGGCCAGTTCGATTTCTTCGCAAAGGTGGCGGTGAAAGATATCAACGCCTATGAAGACTTCCACCTCGATACCCTGGCCACCATTCCGGGCCTGGAACGGATCCATTCGTTCATGGTCATGTCCACGTTAAAAGGGCCTTAGTAAAGTTCCCGCCCTCCTGTATTCAGAAATCGCCTCCCCTCGTCCCCCCCCCACAACACCTGCAGCAAGTAAAAAAAAGGTCGCGGCGATATTTCGTTACGCAATCTTGCTCCGGAGCCCTTCCATGGTGCCCATACAGACTGACTGCGCCCGGCCAGACGGCCCGGAATGGCAGGTCTTATGGTTTTTCTCGGGATAAACGGGGCGTGGGCCTTTTCCATCGACTTTGAAAACGGGGTCGATGGCATTGAAGGGATCGAGTTTTTAGATTTTTCGGGCAATGCGCCCATGTATGGCGACAGTCGCAAGGGGTATAACACCACCTCGGACGATCTTGGGTATGGGCATGGCTCCTTTCACCACAACGGCAATATGTGGTTGTGGGCCGGCAGCGGAGCAGATGCCCGGGGCGTCAAGGTCGATTTTGCCAACGACAACGGCACCTGGTTCCAAACCGGCTACAGCTCCATGTCCGAGTTTTACATTGATGCCTACCTGACGGACGGGACCATGGTCACCGCCAAGGGCAACTCAAACACCGGCGGCCCCATGGATTTCTTGCGAATCGACGCAACAGACGGTACCTTCATCGATTATGTCGTTCTGCATGACAGCGGAAACATGTGGCTGGTGGACGACATGAGCGGCGATGCCTCACTGGGGGCAAGCCCTGTGCCTGGGCCTTCCACCATGCTTCTCCTGGGCTTCGGTCTTTGCGGCATCGCCGGGTTTCGCAGGAAAAAAAACCATAAGCACTAAGCCATAAGGCCGGACCATCGATGGGTTGGCAATTCAACACCGATGCTCCGGCATATCAGTCATTGACAACACGATCCGCAGCATCTCAGGATGCTGCGGATTTTTTGTCCTGAAGCCCTTCCCCCCCAAGACAGGATGCGGCCACCAGACCGTAAACATCAGACACGGAAATGTCTTTCATGCAGCGGTTGTCGCGGCAGGCTTTCATGGCCTCGGTTTTGTAGCAGGGACTGCAGGGCAGGTTGGCCGAAATGATGTGCACGGTGTTGAACGGTCCCTGGTAGGGAGCGGTTTCACAGGCGGGCGTGGGACCGATAAGGGTAAACACCTCGGTGCCCGTGGCGGAGGCTATGTGGGCCGTTCCCGTGTCCGTGGCAACGAGCCCCACAGCCCCGTCGATCACCCCCACCAGGTCCACCACGGGTGTTTTGCCCACCAGATCCGCAACGCCTGCGGGAAAGGGCCTCAGTCGGTTAAAAAAATCGTCCTCGCCGCGGTTTCCCACAACCACCACCTGAATGTCCCGACTCAGGGCATCAATCAGTTCCGCCCATGAGTCCTGCTCCCAGGCACGATGATTGACGTTTTTTTTGTGGTGATGGGAGTTGCTGGGGCTCACCACGAGATACCGATGGTCCAGTCCGTAAGTTGCTTTCACCTCCTCAACCGGGGTACCCACCAGAGAAGGCAAAGCGCGCCAGAGATGTTCGTCGTCGATGACATCACTGAAGATGCGTTTTAAGGCGTCCACCATGTGGATTCCCTTTGGGAAATGGGACTCCGTGCTGTGGAACCCCACCTTTGTCCCGGCACGAATCTTCTGCACCAACCCTTTGAACTGCTTTCCGCTGCCGAAATTTATGAGGAGATCGTAAGGGACCTCCCGGGAGGAGTTGACGACGTCGCGCTTTGCCGGATGGAGCCACACCGGCCATTTACAATGGTTCACCTCAAAAACCTTGTTCACCCGTTTATCCAAAAAAAACAGGGCCCCGGGCCCGGACTTGCACACATAATCAATGCAGGTCCCCGGGCCGAACTGACGGGCCACCGCATCAATGACGCTGGTGGAACAGATCAAATCCCCAAGAGCACCGCATTGGATTACAAGAACGGTCTTCACACGCATTCGCCCTCCTCAAACTGGTCGTGGTGGCATTTTCTCAAAAGACAAAAATCAATTCCCGAAAAGATAACCGCTACGTACGACAGGCAACAAAAAGAGCTATTTCAGTTCGTAACACTACACACCCGCCGCACAGGCGGCAAGCCCCAAGTGAACCAACTCAAAAAACGACACCTGATTCCGTTGTGCTTGCGGCGGGTGTTTTTTTGAACGCCGCAGCACCATTCCGGTTACACGGCCTGCCCGTCCTCTTCTTTGCTCTGATGAGGGGGTATGATATCATTGAGCATCCAAGACACCGACAAATCATTTTTTCAGGAACCATCCGGCGTACCGCCCTTGGATATCCGTGCCATGCATCTGAAGCCACTGCCGACCGTTATCCCCCCTCCGTATTCGTCCTCAAGGCTCAGGTGGGCACACCATCCCCATCAAAAGCGAGGTTGCCATGAAACTGCAGGACAAACTGCACGCGTTAAAACAAGAGTTTGAGGCAAGCGCCCCCAAAGAGGCGTTGGAGATCATGCACCAGGCCACCCGGGACCTGGCGGCCTCCGATCTGTTGGACCGCATCCCCAAGGCGGGTATGCAGGCCCCTGCCTTTACCCTGTCCGATACCGCGGGACAGCCCGTGGACAGTCGAGACCTCCTGGCCCGGGGGCCCCTTGTGGTCACCTTTTACCGTGGAGCCTGGTGACCGTACTGCAATCTGGAGCTGGAAGCTCTGCAGGAAATCGTCCCGGCCCTGACCTCCCTGGGAGCCTCCCTGGTGGCTGTCTCCCCCCAGCAGGCAAAATTTTCCAAACCCCTGGCCAAGAAACTCGGGCTTACCTTCCCCATCCTGGCCGATCCCCAAAACACGGTGGCTTCGGCCTTTGGGCTGGTGCACAGGCTGCCCCTTCCGCTCAGAGACATTTACCTGGGGTTCGGCATCGACGTGCCGCGGTTCAACGGCGATGACTCCTGGGAACTGCCCATTCCGGCCCGGTTCATCCTGGACCCCAGCGGAAAGATCCTCAGCGCAGAAGCCCACCCGGACTACACCAGGCGTCCCGATCCCAGGGAGGTGATTTCCATCGTCTCCCCTGACGACTAGCCCGGATAGTTCACGAGATTACGTTGGGACACAACGCGGGGGCACAGGCTGCAGCACCCCCGGGAGGAACACCATGAAACGACGTGTAGAGACCCTGCTCTGGGGACAGCCCATCACCGAGGGCGCGGGAGTCCGCCTTCACAGGGCCTTCGGATTCCTTGAAGCCCCCATGTTCGATCCGTTCCTGCTCCTGGACGACTTCCGGTCGGACAACCCTGAGGATTACACAAAGGGATTTCCCTGGCACCCCCACCGAGGTATCGAGACCATCACCTATGTGCTCAAAGGGGACGTGGAACACGGGGACAGCCTGGGAAACAGCGGCGTCATTTCAGATGGCGACGTACAGTGGATGACCGCCGGGTCCGGCATCATCCATCAGGAGATGCCCCAGGGAGACGCCAGCGGTGCCATGCACGGATTCCAGCTCTGGACCAACCTGCCCGCCTCCTACAAGATGATGCCACCCAGGTACCGTGAGTTCACGGCCGCCCGGATCCCCGAGACCCGGACCTCCGAAGGGTGCCGCGTCAAGGTCATCGCCGGGACCGCCGCAGGCATCTCAGGGCCGGTGACCGATGTGGTGACGGCACCGCTTTACATTGACTGCACCGTCCCCCGGGGTGCCTCATTCAGGCATGAGTCTCCCCAGGGCCACACAGCGCTGGTCTACGGCATTGAAGGAGCGGGGCGCATCGCAGGTACCGAGGTCCCGAGCCGACACCTGGCCCACCTCTCCCCCGGCACGGACATTGAGGTGGAGGCACCGGACGAACCGTTCCGGTTCCTTCTCTTCACGGGCTGCCCCATCGGGGAGCCCGTGGCCTGGAAAGGCCCCATCGTCATGAACACACAGGAAGAGCTGGACCTGGCCTTTCTCGAATACCGTAGCGGAACCTTCGTCAAGTTGTAAGCCAGGATGGAATGGGGTTACAGTGGCTGCACCGAGCTGTTTGCCTCCGGCGGGGTCCCCGGCCAGGAGAGGGTAAACCGGGCCCCGCCCAGGGGAGAATCGTCCACCGTCACCGTGCCCTTATGGGCCACGGCAATACGCTTGACGATGGAGAGCCCCAGGCCATAGCCCCCGGATTTCCTGTTGCGGCTGGTGTCCAGGCGGGCAAAGGGCTCGAAGATACGGACACGGTGGACTTCCGCAATGCCGGGGCCATCGTCGTCCACCAGAATGCGCACCATGCGATCCGTATTCACCACGGTGACACTCACCCGCGACGCGGCATGGCCCATGGCGTTTCGAATAAGGTTTCGCACGGCCCAGGCCATGTACTGGGGGTCGAACCACGACTCCAGGGAAACCTCCGGTGCCGCCAGCTCAAGCCGTACCCCGTCGTTGGACTCCTCACAGGCAACGAGATAACGCAGCCAGGCGACCATGTCATGGGCCTCCGGCTCCACCCGACCGGTTTCCCGGTCGAACCGGGCGTAGGTCAGCATCTCCTCCACCAGGGTCTCGATCTCTCCCACATCCCGTTCGATGCCGGAAAAGTAACGGTTCTGCTCCTCCTGCGTCTTGCCGGTCTTCACCATCTCCATGCCGAAACGGATCCGGGACAACGGGGTCCGCAGCTCATGGGAGACAGCGTTGGTCAGCTCCTTATGGGAGGCGATGAGGTTTTCGATGCGGTCGGCCATGGCGTTGAAGGTGAGCTTCAGGTGGGCCAGGCTTGAAAACCGGGAGGCCCTGGCCCGTGACGAGAAATCCCCCCGTCCGAAGGTCCGGGCCGCCTCTTCCAGTCTGGACAGATCCCGCCAGAGAAACAGCGACCAGACAAAAACAGGGATGGCAAGAATCACAAAAGCCACCACCACCATAAGAGACTCGATAAGCCTGATGTTCTCGGGCTCAGGCAACGGCCCCATGCACAGGCTGTACTGGCTGCCCGGGATCTTCTGCACCAGAATCTCCACATCTTCGTTGCCCGGAACGATCTGCCCCTCGTCGTATGCCCCTCGATAGGCTTCGGGCAGGCGGACGGTTTTGTTTCGTTCCAGGGTGATGGGGTAATCAAAGGATTGGTTCAGCTCGTTAAGGAACCCCTGCCAGGAACTCTCGGGCATGGAGATAAGGTCTGCGACGATCAGGGAAAAAATCCCCCGGAACTCGGAGCGTTCCTCCTCGACTTCGGCCCCCTTCATCAAATGGTCGGCAATGGGGGTCAGCCCAAGGGCAATGGCGAGCAGAGAACAGACAATGAGCGCGTAGATGGTAAAGAAGATTCGTTTCACGGCAGCGGGCCTCCGTCCCCGCAGGTGGCACCATCAGCTTAGGGAGTCTTCCCCCCAGGCGTCCGTCACGAAAAGATACCCGCTTCCCCACACCGTCTTGATGCGCTCCGGCTTTTCGGGGTTTTCTTCCAGCTTTCGTCGCAACCGGGAGATGCAGATGTCGATGGACCGATCGATGCCGTCGTATTCCCGCCCTTTGAGTTCCCGGCTCAGGTCATCCCGGCTGAGGGTCTCCCCCCCGTGGGACGCAAGGACCCGGAGGGTATCAAACTCCGTGGTGGAGAGCTTCACGTCCTGCCCGCAAAAGCTTACCGTCCGTGTACTCAGGTTAATCTCCAGCTCGCCAAAACGAAGATCCTTTGGGACGCCCTTTGTCTCGGCCGAAGGGGGCGCCCCTTCGTACCTCCGGAACAGGGCGCGGATCCGTGCCAGGAGCACCCGGGGCTCCACCGGCTTCTTCACATAATCGTCGGCCCCCATCTCCAGGCCCGCCACCTGGTCCATGTCGTCTTCCCGTGCCGTGAGCATCAAAATAGGCCCCGGGTAGAGGGGCCTCACCTCGCGGCAGACGGACAGGCCGTCCAGCCCGGGAAGCATCAGGTCGAGAATGACCAGGTCCGGCTGCGACGATGCGATGACGGAAACCGCCTCGTCACCGGCATGCACCTGGGTTACCGTGTACCCGTTCTGTCCGAGGTACTCACTGATCAACCCCGCCAGGGGAAGGTCGTCCTCCACGAGCAGCACCTCTTTGGCCCCCATTGTCCTCACATTGTCCTCCTTGACATCATCCAAAAAAAACCTTTCGAAACCTCGTCTGTTGTGGGTCGAATCCAGCCCGCGCATGCTTACATCATCACTTATAGGGGATCAGGTCAAGGCGCGCCGGGGCTGATGCCTGCCTTGTACCCTCTGAGTCTATCATACGGAGCCGGCGCCGGGGTGCACCTTTCCCGCGATCTCGGCAAGGCAGTCGATGAGAATCCAGGCCATGACCATGGTCACCACGGTGTGGCTCAGGAAATGGGCGCCTTTCATCATCTGGTAGCCCCCCATCACCCAGCCCAGGGCCACCCCCGCCCCCAGCCCGGCCATCTTTCGCCGCCTGTCGCCAAACAGACGGGCCAGGGCCATGAGGGCAAAGCCCCCGGAGGCGTGGCCCGCCGGAAAACAGCGACCGAAATCACAGCGGATGCAGGCCTCCGGATAGGGTTCAAAGAGTTTCACGTAGGGCCTGTCCCCTCCGTAACGCTCGATCTGGGACGGACAATAGATGTTGGTCACATCCTTCATGGTGGCGATGGTCAGGGGGACCACGATAAGTGAGAGTATCACCGTCAACCACCGCTGCCTGACCCCGGGGCGTTCTTTGGCCACTCTGTTTTTCGTTCGAAAGGAGAGGCCGTACCGTGCCAGCAGGATCACCCCGAAGGCGATGATCATCCCCTTGATCCCTGTATAAAAAAGAAGGCGCGGGACAACGGCGTTGCGGTCCACCAGCCATGAGTCGGTCTCGAAATTGAACAGGCTGTCCTGGACCCAAAGGTCCAGGTCGGTCATTTCAAACAGGGCCAGGACCGCCACGAGCACCGCCGCACCCAGGGAAATGCGTCTTAGGAATCCCATTCCTGCTCCCCTGTGATACGCCGGGTCAACCCGTTTTTGTATAGCCAGGAGGCGGACTGATAGAAACTGATGGCGTCGGTGAGATCAGAGTCGCCAATGGCCGCACGCACCTGCTGTTTCGTCACCCGGTCGTACACATAGGCCTCGGTGCCCCCTTTGGGAAGCAGCACCGTAAGGCGATCCCCTTTCAGGTACCCCAGCTTCTGGTAGGTTCCCACAAAGGCGCGCTCCTCCTCGGGCTTCATGGCCAGGATGTCCTTGCCCAAAAACTTGCTGTCGTAATCCCAGTTCAACAAGGATAGAAGGGTCGGGGCCACGTCGATCTGGGAGCAGAGCTTGCTGACCCGCGCAGGTTCGATGGTCCTGGGGCTGTAAAGAATCAGGGGGATTTCATACTTGCGAAGGGGCAGGCTGGTCTTCCCGGCGCTGCTGCCGCAATGGTCTGCCACAAAGACAAAGAGGGTGTCGTCGAACCAGGGCCTCTTGCGGGCCGCCTTCATGAACTCACCCACGGCGTAATCCGTGTACTTCACCCCGCCTGCGCGCCCCGTCTTCACCGGAATGTCGATCTTGCCCTCCGGATAGGTGTAGGGCCGGTGGTTGGAGGTGGTAAAGACAAAATTCATAAAGGGCTTGCCCGCGGCGTAAGAGGCATCGGCCTCTTTGAGGGAGCGGCTGAACAGGTCCCCGTCGCAGACGCCCCAGACATTGGCAAAGGTTTTCTCCTCCTTGGACATATCGGTGCGGTCCACAACCGAGAACCCGTTGTTGGCGTAGTAGTAGTTCATGTTGTCGAAATAGCCGTACCCGCCGTAGATCCACTTGGTGTCGTAGCCCCTTTCTTTAAAGAGGTACCCCAAAGAGAACATGCCCTCGTTGCCGGGGCGCTTGACGATGCTGCGGCCCGCCGTGGGCACCGTGGACAGGGTCAGGGCCTCCAGACCCCTTACCGACCGGGTGCCCGTGGCGTAGAGGTTGTCGAAGAAAAGCCCCTCCCGCGCCAGCCTGTCCAGATTCGGGGTCAGCCCCGCCCGGTTGCCGAAGATGCCCATGTACTCTGCGCTCATGCTCTCGATGGTCACAAGCATGATATTAAGCCGTTTTTCATCCCCGGGGTTGACCACCCTGCGGGTGATATCCTCGAGGGATTCGCTCAGATACTCCGCATTGTCGGTGGCCACCAGCTTCCGCAGGCGGGCGAGCATCTCGGTGGTGTCCTGCTGCTCGTAAAAACTGGCGTAATCCAGGTCATTGTTTCGAAAGGCCGCAAAGAGCTCGTACACCCCGTTTTTTGCCAGCTCGTTGTTAAAAGTGTTCTCCGAAACACGGACCCTGGAGCTGTCCACCCCCAGAAAGCAGACCACCGGCACCATGAGGCACATGAACCCTGTTGCCGCACGCTGACGGAACGGGCACGGCGCCGCAAGAGCCCCCTTGAAAGCCCGGCTGCGGGCACAGAAAAAATAGATGAGTCCCGAGGGCACCAACAGGCCTGCCAGCATGGGATATACCGGGTAGGACTCCATGATGTTGCCGATGACCTCGGTGGTGTACACCAGGTAATCCACGGCAATAAAGTTAAAACGCTTGCCGAACTCATCCCAGAAGAGCCATTCCGCCACCACCCCGTAGCAAAGGATATAGACACCCACAAAGAAAAAGAGGTGGACCACGGGCCGGTGAAACCGGTTCCGAAACACCCGGTCCGGAACGACCACGAAGTAGAGGACGACGGGAATGATAAAATAAAAGGCGGTGATGCCGTCAAAAACCAGGCCCACCCCGTAGATGGCAACCAGCTGGTGAAACCCGAAGTCCACCTGGGAGGCGGAAAGGGTCATGAGAATCGTCCGGGTCACGGCGTTGACCCCGAGAAAAACTCCGATGAAGAGGCCGAGCAGAGAAAAACGGTCGATGAACAAAGAGCGAACCCCTTGCCTCATCCGCTGAAACAACCCGGAACCATGGGGTGGCGTCTGATTTTGTACAGAAGGATAATCGTTCATTTTTTGTGGCCTATGCGTCGTATGGAAGGTGTTTGGGAACACAAGCGATGCACGACTGTTTCCAAGGAGCCCCCTGCCGCCTTCAGCCGGTCGGTCATGCTGACGCATGACCACCCGGGCAGGGGCACGCTCCTTTGAAACGGTCATTCAACCCGATTTCTTCGGGTGTGTTCGCTGCAGGGACACCATGACGGATCAGGCCCTTTATGTCTGTTGGGGAAGTGTAACGGTCTGTTGCAAGCTGTGTGGCGGAACCGGTGGCAAGGGAATCCCCACAGGCCAAGGGCCCCTTTTCACCGGCGGTTCGGCGTTTGTAGCAAAATGTACAGCTGGATCCCTCGCCCTTGAAATCAGCCCGGCCCCGGGCTACAGTCACCACACGATCCCGTGTTTCCCGAACCGAACCACCCACGAAAGGACCTTTGAAAGGCAAGCGCCATGACAAAAACAACACTCACCATCCCCGTCTCCGGCATTCACCTCAAAGCCGTGCTCCACATGCCAGACGCCGAGAACCCTCCGGTTGTCATCGGTTCCCACGGCCTCCTCTCCACCAAGGAGTCGGGGAAACAGCTTATCCTGGCCCGCTGCTGCAACGACTTTGGCGCCGCCTACCTGAGACTGGACCACCGGGGGTGCGGTGAAAGCGAGGGTCGATTCCTCGACACCACCCTCACCACCCGGGTGGAAGACCTCCTGGCCGCGGCCGAGGTCCTCCGGCACATGGGCCTTGCCGACAACGGCCTGGCCCTTTTCGGAAGCAGCATGGGCGGGGCCACCTGCCTGGCCGCCTGGGAGCACCTCGCAGGCCGCGGCTTTCCCCTCAAGGCCATGGTGAGCCTGGCCGCACCGGTCAACGGCACGGGAATCACCGAGGCGGCCATATCCGCCCAGCAGGAGCTCCACGATGTGCCCCTCTCTTACTACAAGGAGAACATGGGCTTTGACATCACCGACGGCCTTTCCGGTATCCACCACATTCTCGTGGTTCACGGGGACTGCGACGAAATCGTCCCCGTGGACAACGCCCACAAAATCATGGCCGAAGCCGGAAACCCCAAGGAGCTCATCATCAACCCCGGCGGCGACCACCGCATGAGCGACGCCGACCACCAGGCCCGCTTCTTTCCCCGTGCCACTGCCTGGCTGAAAGCAGCGCTCCTGGAAACCTGAAGCAAAAGGCTTAGACATGATGATCAAACGCATTCTACAGGCAGCGAAAACCAATGAGCACGGGCATGAGATGCTCTCCGAGGCGGAGGCCGGAATAATAGCCGATGAGGTGGGGCTGGCCGTGGGGAAGGTTTACGAGGCGGCCCTGGAGGCGGGCATCTGGCCAGAGCGCTATGTGCGCAATGCGGGGAGTTTTACCTGCGGCGAGCAGAAGCAGCTCATGGGCAAGGTGGTTGCTGTTGCGGGGTGCGGCGGGCTTGGGGGGTACATCGCTCAGTTCCTGGCCCGCATGGGGGTGGGAAGGCTCCTGCTCTTCGACCCCGATGTGTTCGAGGCCAGCAACCTGAACCGCCAGGTGTTTGCCACCGGGGAGACCCTGGGTTCAGGAAAAGCAGAGGCGGCCCGGGCAGCCCTGGCCGCCGTCAACCCCTCGGTCTCGGTGACGGCCCACAGGCTCGACGTCACGGGCGACGAAGCCCGCCCCCATCTCACCGGCGCAGCCCTCATGGCCGACGGCCTGGACACCCTGGGGGACCGGGCCAGACTCTCGGAGCTGGCCCGTGGCCTGGGCATCCCCATGGTCCACGCCACCATCTCCGGGTTTGAGGCACGGGTCATGGTCCTCTGGCCCCATGGTCCCTCCTTTGGCGATCTCTTCGGGGCCGAGGCCGAATCCACAGCCGAGGCCGTTCTGGGCACTCCGGCCGTCACCCCTGCGGTGGCAGCGGGCCTTCAATGCACTCAGATTATAGGGGCTCTTCTGGGTCACATCTCTTCGGACCAGGCCACCATGGTGCACATGGACCTGATGTCCATGCGCTCCGAGGTGTTTCACTTCTGATCCGGCCCCGACCGGTTGACGGTGCGGGCAGGGCCGAAACCCATTAAAAGGTACAGAAAAGAGCGGTGCTCAGATCAAAAAGGGTGATCTCGTCCGTGGAGCCCAGCCCACGGCTGAACCCTGCCCCGCAGGTCAGCCCCAAATGATCCGTAAGGGGCACATCCACCCCCACCCCGAACCGGGCCACACCGCCTGTGCGGGAATCATCGGCTCCGGCGGCCACCTCGTCGGCCTCCAGCTTGAGAACCCCGATGCCTGCGGCAATGTACCCGGTGCTGTTGTCGCCCATGGAAGAGAGGTACCGCGCTCCTAAGGTAAGCATGGAGACCGAGGCATCTCCGCGGGTCAGGTCGTTGTCCACCTCAAAATCAGAGGTCACGGCGCCGTAGATGTCCAGGTCCACGGACGGTGCCACACGGTACCCGACGTTGAGGTACCCTCCGGCACCGGCTTCCTGGCTCATGGAGTCGTAAAACAGGCTCGGGCCTGCGGAAATTCGAAAAGTGTGTCCCTCAGCGGCAAAGGCGCTCTGGCCCAGCAGCATGAGGACGGCTGTCATTGCAACAATCATTCGTTTCATCTTTAACATCCTTTAAACGTATCCAACCCCGTCAACGGGGTTTGTTGTCCGCTTGTGTCATCCCCGGGCAACATGCTCCGGGAACCTGTCTAAACAATCCCGCCCGTGCGGGAGCCTGAATACCGTCCTGCGGTGGTTCCGGGCGGTGGCGTCACCGCCGGAAATGCCGGGCACCGTGCCATCACGGCGGGTGGTCGATCCAGGCGTATATCGAATCCGAAAAAGAGTGGGCCTCCACGTTTTCACCTCTCCTGCCCTGCATGCGCTGTCCGGTCTGGCTCCGGCCCTCCGGAACTGTGAACTCACGCATTCTGGACACTCGTAAAAAAAGGCAATTTGTCAACTGCATTCAAGCTAACAATGAACTCCGGAAAATCAAGCGGTGCAGTCATACAACACGTCACAATCGACTGCAATAACAATACGCTGTACTGCTACAAAGAACAGCGTACAGGACATTGTACACGCGCCCCGATCCCTGTTAGGAAACACGGCCTGCACACGTTCCTTTGCCGGGAGAGCAACGCCCCGTAAGTCAAAAACCGGCCTCTCCTCCCGTCGCTGTGTCGCCCTCGCCAACGGACGAATGCCGAGGCGCCCCAGCGGCTTTAAAGCCCGCCTTTTTCCTGCCATGCGTTTTCCATAAACCGGGGTTTGCTGTTGCGAGCCGATGCAACGGCGTAGTATCATGGATCATTGATTCAAGGTAACACGTCCCGTCCATGTCGCTGCCATGCAGCCCATGCCGGACACTCTCCTTTCCGGGACTCCGCTTTCCCCTGCGCTCCTGCTTTTCATGCTGGCCTCGTCCCTTTGACGCCTCCCTCTCCTGCCCCCGCTGCCCGCAGGTCCTTGCCCCGACTTTTCTCGCCCCTGCGATACCGCAGGCACGACCGGGACCGGTACATCTTGCGCAACGGCCCTGTGCAACGGGCCCCCGTCAAACCCTATCCAAAGGATACGGCTCATGAGACGAATTACCCTTTTATCCGCAGCCATTCTGGTGATGCTGGGGTCCACGGCCCTGGCAGAGAGCGGGCCTTCATTGAGGATATCCGCAGGCCCCACCATGCTCTTTGACCCATCAACCCAGGAGGCGGGCTTAGGCGGCCACGTGACCCTGGGGTACCAGGTGGCATCTGCCTGGGAAATTGAGCTCTACGGCGCAACCAGCGACCACTTTGAGATGGAAAACAACCTGACAAGGGGAGATGCCTCTATTTCCCTGGTGACCCTGGGCGGGCGCTACCTCTCCTCCTTCAGCGGAAAAACCAGGGGCTTTATCGCCTTTGGGGCCGGGGTCATGGAAATTGAAGCCGAGGACGCGCCCTCCGGGGAGGACGACACCCAAAGCGGCGGAATCGGGCGGTTCGGGGTCGGCATCGACCACGCCTTCATCCCCAATCTGGGGGTCACCTTCGGCGCCGGGTTCAACCGGGGCTTCGGGGATACGGACGAGGTGGTTCTCTACGACCTGACCTTTTCTGTTTTCTGCGCGTTTTAAGCCACCGGCCGGCTGACGCCCTCGACATGAACACCCTCTGACCCAGGAAGGCCCGACCGTGTCCCCCCACGGCCGGGCCTGATACACCTTTCTGCCCTCGCTATCAAATGCGGGAGCGCTGCCAGGGCACCCTTGCGCCTAAATAGTTCATATGCTAAACATACTTCTTTTCCTATACATCCCCCGAGCCAGCCCCTCGTTCGTGCGCCCTGTCGCACAACCCGGTGCACGCCCAGGGGGACCACAGACAGGCCTGAACCGTCTTCGGTGACGCAGCCTGTGACGAGCCCAGCGAATCGATCCGCGGAATACCGGTGATGCCCGCTCACTGTTCGGGCTTCCCTATCGACACGAACCCAGAGCGACAAGCGCACTGACATACGTTCACTGAAAAGGCCCGACACATGACCCGTTTTGCCTCCTGCCTCTCGACCCTGCTTCTCGTCCTTTTTCTGTTCACCGCTCAATTCGCCTCAGCAGACGAAGGCAGCGCCTCCCCCGACTTCGGCCCGGGGATCCTCAACATACGCTCCCAGTCCATCGCCCAGAGCTTCCGCCTGACCCTGCCCCTGCTGGTGCCCGGTGACATCCCCCGCGGCTGGCAGGTCTTCTCCCAGGCCACCTGGACCAATGTGTGGGCTGAAGACCCAACCTACCTCCTGGACTACGAAATGCTGGACACCACCCTCGGCGTCAGCTACGGCATCAGCGACCGCTTCGGGGTCTCGGTGGTCATGGACAACAGGCGCTACTTCGGTGGGGAGATGGACGGGTTCATCCAGGGATTTCACGATTTGGCGGGGATCGGACAGAACGGCAGGGACAATTACAGCAAGGGCCGTTCCGCCATCACCATCTTCGACCCTGCCACCGGAAACGTGGCGGAAGAGAGGTCCCCGGGGGACTTGAACAACACAGGGGTCAGCCTTTTACTCAACTACACCATGCTCCACAGCCACCCCTTGCTGCCGGACGTCAACATCTACGGGGTGGCACGGTACGCCTTTGAAACAGCAGATGTCATCTCACACGGAGACGAGGTGGACACAGGAGCAGGGCTTGGTTTCGCCAAGCAGGTGTTCTCCGGGATCCACGCTTACGGCATCCTCGGGTACACCCTCTACGGCAGCCAGGAGGCGTCGGAAAAAGAGATCATCGACCTGAAGAGCTACCAGGTCACCGGCCTGTTTGCCCTTGCCTGGCAGGCCACCCCCAGGCTCAGCGCCGTGGGCCAGTACCTCTACTCTTCCTCGGTGGTGGAGAAAATCGGCGGGTTGAAAGAATCGTCCCACGAGGTCCACTTAGGGCTCAAGTACAAGGTATCCCCCCGCACCGGCCTGAATGTTTCCCTCATCGAAAACATCATCACCATGGACAACAGCCCGGATTTCGGGCTTCATGTGGGCTGGTTCATGCGGCTGTGATCCCCGGGGCAGTGACAGGGGCAAAAAAGTCTGATTTGGCCTCTTTTTTGTCAATTCTGCCCCTTCCGCAAGCATGGTGCCTTTGCATATCATTCATTCTGGAATGGAGTCGTAAGCATTTGCCACCCCAGTGGTAACACACACCAGGGCAAGACATGTCAAAGGAGACACCATGGACATCTACGAACAACTTCGGCAACGACTGGCCACAAACCCTGTGGGTGCACCGCCTTCAGAGGCGTTTGATGAGATCCTGCGCATTTTGTTCACCCCCGATGAGGCAACACTGGCCCTGTCGCTCACCTTCCTCCCCCAGCCCGTGGACCGGATTGCCGATAAAACAGGCCTCTCAATGGAAACGGTTCGGGATACCTGTGAAACCATGGCAGACAAGGGAGTGATTTTCAGCCGCGAAAAAAAAGGAGACATGGGCTATTGCCTTCTCCCTGCAATTCCCGGCCTGTTTGAGTTCCCCTTCATGGGCGGCGGGGGCACCCCCATGCATGAGCGTCTTGGGACCCTGTGGGAGACCTACCACATGGAAAGCCAGGGCATGGAGTTTGCCTCAAGCCCGACGCCCCTGATGCGTGTCCTGCCCGTGGAAGAGTCGGTCACCGGCAACGACGAGGTCCTGCCCTATGAGGTCATTACCCGCATGATGGAGAAGAACCACACCTTTGCCCTGGCCGAATGCGCCTGCCGGGTCTCCAGAGGCGAGGAGGCCTGCGACAAACCCACCGATGTCTGCCTGCTCTTTGACGGCATGGCCCGCTTTCTCATCGACCGGAAGCACGCCCGGGAGATCACGCGGGAAGAGGCCCATGCCACCCTGCTCCGGGCAGAAGAGGCCGGCCTTGTTCACACCACCAACAACAGCCAGGACCGCCTGAACCTCATCTGCAACTGCTGTGGATGCTGCTGCACCATTCTCACCTGCCGGACCAAGCTCGACGCCCCCCACCCCTTCTCCACCTCACAATGGTTTGCCCGGGTGGACGAAACCGAGTGCACGGGCTGCGGAATCTGTGCCGATGAGAGGTGCATGCTGGATGCCATCGACACCTCCGGGGATACCGCATCCATCGACGAGGAAAAATGCATCGGTTGCGGCCTGTGCGTCTCCTCCTGTCCCGCAGAGGCAATTGCCATGGAAAAACGGGCCACGGCCCCGCCGCTGCCCGAGACCGGCTCACAGCTGGGAAGCCAGGTCCTCATGGAAAAAGGTCGCCTTGAGGCGTTTATCGAGATGAATACCTGATCGAAAACACCCGGACACGGGGGACAGTGTTTGCAACGGCCCGCCCCCAAAGTGACCAGAGTGGTATCGATCAGACAAAATATGTCCCCTTCACCCAAAGGACTCCCATGGCACACATCACCCTGCTTGCCGCCACAGGCTGTGCGACCTCCTGCATCACCGGCGTCATTGACGCCCTGTCCATCGCCAACCGGTGGCAGGCCCTCGCCGGAGAAAACGGCTCCCACGGGCAGCCGCTTTTCCACTGGGACATCGTCTCCAGGGACGGGCTTACCGTGCAGGGAGAAAACAGGGTCCGCATTGAGCCGCACCGGGCCATGGACGATGTGACGGCAACCGATCTCATCCTCATTCCCGGGTTCATTGCCCCCGCCCATGTGACCCACAAGCCGCCTGCCGAACTGATCACCTGGATCCGGGACTGGCATACACGGGGCGCCACCATCGCCGCCACCTGCACGGGCTCGTTTCTCCTGGCGGAAACCGGCCTCCTTGACGGAAAGGAGGCCACCACCAACTGGGTCTTTGCGCGGTACTTCAAAAAACGCTACCCCAACGTCAGGCTCCTGCCGGAGCGCCTTTTCACCAAAGACGACCGCCTGATCTGCACCGGGGCCACCTCCGCCTACATGGACCTTTGCATGTACCTGATCAAGACATTCGGATCCGAAGAGCTTGCCGCCACCTGTGCCAAGGGGCTGCTCCTGGACCCGAACCGGTCGAGTCAGTCCCCTTTTTTCATCTTTGACTTCCACAAGGCCCATTCAGACCCCACGGTGCTCAAGGCCCAGGCCCTCATGGAAACCCACTACCCCCATCCCCTCTCCATGGAAGCCCTTGCCTCGGAGCTGGCCATCAGCCCGCGCCACTTTGTCCGACGGTTCAAAACCGCCACAGGGGAGACGCCCCTGGCCTACCTTCAGCGGATCCGCATCGAAGCGGCCAAGCAGACCCTTGAGACCACCTCCGAGCCCATCGACGTCATCACGCGGCAGGTGGGCTACGAAGACACCAACTCCTTTCGCAAGCTCTTCAAGAAAAACACGGGGCTCTCCCCCAAAGAGTACAGGGACCGATTCACGAGGCTCCGGAACTGACAGCCGGGGTCTCCTTCTCCCCGGTCATCCCGGCTTCGGCCATGCCCGAGGCAATCAGCCCACAGCACCCTTCGGGGTCTTCAAGGGGCAGCAGGTGACCTGCCGACAGGTCTTCCAGAAAGACGCTCCCCGGGCTGATGCGCTGCCACTGAGCCCAGAGCGCCTCGGTAAAAAAAACCGAAGGCCTGGCCCGCAGGGCAACGCACGGCAGGTTGATTCCGGCGAGCTCTCCCATGACATTGGGGGGCTGGGTGTAGTTGTGGGCCTCCCACACCTTTGGAAAGGCCAGGGACCAGAGACCGTCTGCGGTTTCCATGACACCATGGGTGGCCATGGCCGCAAAGGCCTCATCCCCCAGGCCACTGTACATCCGCTTTCCCCGGCAGTGGGCCAGGTAGGCGTCCCGGCTTTTCCAGGTGTCGGTCTTTTTCAAGGTCCCTTTGGCTGGCTGGGTAAGGTTCATGGCGGCCTTGGGCAGGATGCTGGCAAGGAAAGCCAAGGTTCTGGAGAGCATGGCAGGCTCAATGAGAACCAGCCCCTTGAACAGGTCGGGTCGCCTGGCCGCCGCCAGGATCGTGCAGGTGGCACCCATGGAGTGCCCCATGCCGATCACCGGGGCATCCGCCGTCTGTTCCAGAAAGGAGATAAGATCGTCTGCGTACATCTGCCAGTCCCGCCGGACCGGGGGCGGCCCGACCTTGGGCCAGGTCGGCCGCAGGTCCAGGGTATGCAGGTTCACATGGCCGGTCAAACGAGCCAGCAACGGGGAGTAGACCCCCGTGGGAAAACCGTTGGCCCCGTAAAAGTGGGCCGTGGGGCCGTTGCCCCCGTGGTGGGTCCAGGTTGCGTTGGAAGGCAATGTCATGCGGGTCTCCATTGTTTGCGTTTCTGCCCCTCCCCCAAAGCCCCGCCGAAAACCGGAAAGGGCACTGCATTCCTGCCTCCGCCGGGGCTGTCAGGAGAGAACGTTCCAAAGGGGCTTAGCCCGGATATGTCACGCCTTGGGGCTGATATTCATGGTTATTTCGGCGGTGAATACCTCGATGCCTTCTGTATCCACGATGGAAACAGGCACCGTGATGTCGCTTTCCCCGCTCCAGTCAAGACCGGAGCCGTCTGCCACGGCTCGCAGGTCTGTCTTGGCCTTTTTGAGGTAGCGGACGGACATCCCCACCGGAATCCATCGATGGGTCTCCGGAATGGAGACATCGGTCATGGTGCCCGCCACCAGTTCCGCGGCGTTGCACATGGCAATGGCGTGAACCGACCCCAGGTGGTTTTGCACCTTGGCCTGCTTTTTCACGGACACCTCGGCGTACCCCGGCCTCAAGTCCACGAACATGGGGTCGATGCTCCCGAAGTAGGGGGCAAACTGCACCACCCCGTCGGTGAAGGCTTCATTTCCCATCTGATTGTACATCGTCAATGTTCCACTCATCATAACCTCCTCTCTCGTTGTCTGTGGCAAAAACTGCCCACCATTTATTTCACATGTGTACTATTTACTTTACATGTAAAATAAAAGTCAACCAAAGAGAAGAAGCCTGCCATGGGGCTCCTTATGTTTGTCTCACATCAACACGCCTCGAGCCGGCAGGGCACAAAGCGGTGAAGCGGGGTGCCGATGGGATCACGGTGGGTGCTTTTTGTCAGGTCGTTGACGTTGAACCCCGTGATCTGGCCGTTGTAGTTCAGGCCGAACCCGTGGGGAATAAGCACCATGCCCTCCCGCACGTCGTCTTTGACCTCCAGCTCGCCCACGGCAGATCCCGCCTCGGTGGTGACCCGCACGGAATCACCGTCGATAAGGCCAAGCGTCTCCGCCAGTGCAGGGCTTACGGCAATGGTGCACCCACGTTTTCCCTTGAGCCATTCGGGGTTGCGAAGCTGGGTGTTCATGGTGGTCATGCGGTGGCGGCCCGCGTTGAGGACCAGGGGAAAGGCGTCGGTAAGGGCAAGGTCCCGGGCTTCGGTGTCGGCGTCAAGGGCCATGGCCTCGGCTTCCAGCTCGGGGATCACCAGCTCGATCTTGCCTGAAGGGGTCTTGACCTCGGCCAGGTTGCTCTCTGCATCCATGGTCCCCACCCAGAGCCCTTGGGGGGTGTCGAGGATCGTTTGAAAGATCCGGTCCCCCATGTCCATGCCGGTTTCAAATCCCAGGCGCGCGGCGTTTTTGCGAAATGCCTTGGGGGCCGTCATCATCATGCCCCAGAAACCGGCAAGGGCCGAACTGTCCCATGCTTCCCCCAGGGTCTTGCCCAGAATGAAGAGCATCTTGGGAAAATACTCGGGATGGGTCCCCACCCACGCCATGAGGGCAGCCCCAAAGGTCATGCGGTCCTTGTGGGCCGCCGTCATAACCTCTTCCGGGATCTCGGGGATGAGGCCCATCTTGTCGGCCAGGCGGGTGAAGATCTGGGAGGACTCCAGCTGATCCCCCTCGGGCTTGACCACGGGGCGGCGCATCTGAAAGTAGACGTTGGGAAAGCTCCAGGGGAAAAAGGTGCCGTCGTACGCTTCGTAAAAACTCCGGCAAGGGAGCACGTAGTGGGCTTTTCGGGCGGTCTCGCTCATGACCATGTCGTGGACCACGAGGAGATCCAGATTCTCGAAGGCCGTCTCCAGGGCCTTTGTATCCGGCCAGGAACGCAAGGGGTTGCAGACGCTCACGATGGCGGCGCGGATCCGGTCCGGGTGGTCGGTGAGGATCTCTTCGGGCAGGGCGCAGGCGGGAAACGAGCCCGCGGCCGCAGGGGGCAGCCCGGAGACAGCGGTCTTCCACACCTTGGGGTTTCGCTCGTCCGCGTGGTAGCCCAGGGGCATCACCATGCCGGGGATGATGTTGCCGCCCCTCTGGCCGAAGATCCCGCAGACGCAGCCCAGGATGTTGAGAAGGTAGGAGTTGAGGGTGCTGTGCCGTCCCATGAAAATCCCCAGGTCCGGGTGAAAGGCCCAGCGTCTGGTGGTCATGAGGTGGCAAAGGTCAAAGACGGTATCGTAGGAGAGCTCGCAGACGGCCAGGGCGGCCCGGGCGTCAAAGGCCTGGAACCAGGGTTTGACGGCATCCCACCCGTCGGTATGGGCCGAAAGGTAGGCCTCGTTTTCCCACCCCTGTTCCACAATGATGGCGATCATGGCCTTCACCAGCAGGGCGTCGGTGCCCGGCCTCAGGGCCAGGTGGATATCAGCGATGCGGGCGGTTTCGGATTTTCGGGGGTCAACCGAGACCAGCAGGCGATCCGGGTCTTTGCTGATCCCTTTAAGAACCAGGGGCGCCCGGGGCATTTGATGGCTCTCCATGCCGTTCCAGCCCCAGGCCACCAGCATTTCGGTTTCATGGTCATCCGGGCCGGTGAGGATGTACTGCTTGCCGAACATCCGCCCCTGAACCCACCAGGTGCCGCTGAACTCCTGGCCCGCCGAGGTGTAGAGATTCTGGGAGCCCAGGCATTTCATCAGACTCACCCCAAAGCCCGCCTCCATGTGTCCTCCCTGGGCGCTGGCCCCCATGTAGGCAAAGGACCTCGGCCCGTGGGCATCCACCGTGGCCGTGAGCTTCTCCGCAATTTCGGTCAAGGCCTGGTCCCAGGAGACGGGAACAAACTCGCCCCCCACCTTTTTCAAGGGCTGGGTCAGCCGATCCGCCGGGTACTGGTGATACAAGACATTCATGCCCTTGCGGCAGGCATACCCCTGGCTGCGCGGGTTGTCCTTGTCCGGCCTCACCTTCACCATGCGGTTGCCCTCAACCAACACCTCCAGCCCGCAGTTCTGCGCGCAAAGCACGCACCCTGTCTTGTGCCACGTCCCCATGATCGGCCTCCTTGATTGTCTGCTTAGTCTGAATCGCTGTTGTCCCTCCGGCGAGGGGGTGCCATGCAACGGAATACAAGTCGCGAAAACGAATAGGTCATGCGTTGGGGAGGTGCCCCTTCACATGCGTTTCGCAAAGAATCGGGCTCTTGCCCCTTTTCCCCGGTCTTTCTTGGAAAAAAGGGCACCCCAAATGTACCCCCGGTGCACGCCGTCGAAAAGAGGCAGATACGACAAATAGCAGGCCATATCAGACAAGAAGGTCATCCTCCCCAGGGTCAACGCATGTAAACATTCAGTTGCCTCCGGCGGGTCGCTTTTTGAAAAAAGCTCCGCAAAAATTTTCCGGTAATCGGTAATAAAAAAAGAAGAGGAGCTATGCCTTGCAGGGAGGCATCCTCAAAAAACAAAACCCGTGTGTCAAACGTTTGGGCCCGGCAGGACAGGGCCATACGGAAATCGGGGCAGCCCGGGACCAGTTCGGGAGGTATGAAGGTGGAATCCTGCCGTAAACTGTTGTGATGTCCCGATGCTGCCCCGGTCGCTGCCGGGAGCGCGGTGCAAGGGCGCGCTCCCTGTCATGACCGGCCATGTTGGTGAGACATGCCCGGCCAAAGGGGGATCAGATGATCAGCCACTCCACGCCGAAGGAGATGTCCAGGGTCTCTTTCTCCATTTTAACGCCTTTTTCCGTGGTGTAGCTGTCGTAAAAATAGGGGGCCGCCGAAAGGCTGAAGGAGAGGGTGTCGCTGTGGCGGTACTTCACGCCTGCGGCCACGGTCTGGTACTCAAGCTTGGGGTTGACGTAGTAGTAGCCGGTTCGCTCCAGGTCGTCTTTGGGGTCGCATGTGATGTACCCCAGGCTCAGGGTCCACTTCGGGGTGGCGTCGTACTCCACCCCTGCGGCCACATAGTAACCGTTGCCCATGTTCTCCTCGGCGCCGCTCCGGTCGGCGTCCTTTTGCCAGGCCACCACACCGTCGGCCGCCACTCGCCACCTCGGGGTAAGGCGATACATGACCCCCACGGCGGTCTGTGCGGGAAAATCAAGGCGCATCTTAGAGCCCTCAGAGGCCCCGTTAAGCATGTTCAGGGCCCCCAGGAGCATGGGATTGCCTTCAAAGGTGTCGATCTCATACTCCATCTTGGTCCGCATCTCGTGCCGCAGGGAAAGGGCCAGTCGATCCGTGGCCTTCCAGGAAAGACCGAACACCGGGGCCGCCCCCGTGGCGTCCTGGGAGAGGTCCAGCACCTCCCCCCCGTCAACCTCAACCTCCTGAATTCCGTAAAGCACGCGCACCCCGCCCGAAACAGCCAGGCTGTCGGAAAGCTGCCAGGAGACACCGGTTGTGAGCCCCGGCACCAGGTAGGTAAACTCCGTCTCCTTTTTCAGGATCGCGTCCAGTGGGTGACCGGGGATGAGGACAAAGCCGTCGCCATAGTCCACGATGCCGAGGCCGCCGAAGACGGCCGTTCCCAGGTACATGCCGAGGCGGCCTTTGCGGTAGACTGCGTTGGGAAGGGCAAGAAAGGAGGGGGTGGTGGTCTCGTAGGTGGTACCGTCGTAGGTATGCTGCCACTCTTTTAAACAGGCTTTCACGGAAAGCCCCACATGAAAGCCATCCTGCAGCCAGGCCGTGCCGGCCGGGTTGTAAATGGCGGTGTCCGAGGAGTCAAAACTGGCCGTACGGGCCGGCATCCGGGTAAAGTCGGCCGTGAGGCTCGACTGATTGTCCACCATGCTTGCCACGGCAGAGGTCGTCATGAAAAGAACCGCCAGCACACCGCTTCCAACACGCAAAACAAAATCCTTCATACCTTCACGCTCCTTGAAATAGATGGGTTAACGCGCCACACAGAATCACTGTTTACTCGCGCCAACCTATTTCAAGAACGATGCCAGCATTGAACACACTGAAAACATGATGCATTGGAAAGACTGGTTCTCAGGCCCTGCCAAATATGGCAACCCTTTCATCCCAAATATGGTGGATATCCAACATGATGGGGCTTGTTCAGGGCACTGTCGCATCCGGAGTGAAGGTTCCCTTCGTCTCTTCACGCCAGCGAATCCCGAAATCCACACCGAGCTTTTTCATGCGGGCCCTCAGGGTATTGGGCTTGACCTGGAGGAGCTCGGCGGCGCCACCCCGTCCCTGGACCCTTCCGCCCGCTGCTTTCAGGGCCCTTTCCATGGCACGCCTTGTCACCACATCCAGGGGTTCCACGCGGGGCTTTTCCGCGGCCACAACCTCACCTGTATCGGCCACGGGAACCAGCCCGTCAAACAGGAGGCGCCCCCCGGGGCGAAGGATCATCTCCCGCTCTACCACATTTTGAAGCTCCCGCACATTGCCGGGCCAGTCATAGGCCACAAGCCGCCCCAAGGCGATATCGTCCACGGCGGCGGCCGCCGAGAGCTTCAGCTCCTGCTGCTTGACGCCCACAAAGTGGCGGACCAGGGCCGGGATGTCCCCTTTTCGCTGCCGCAGAGGGGGGACCGTAACCGGAAAGACATTGAGGCGAAACCAGAGATCCTTTCGAAACGATCCCTGTGCCACCATGGCCTCCAGATTCCGGTGGGTGGCCGAGATCACGCGCACATCGACCTTTACCGGACGCACCCCTCCCACCCGTTCGATCTCCTGGTTCTGGAGCACCCGGAGAAGACGAACCTGGGCCGCATGGGGAAGCTCGCCCACCTCATCAAGGAAAATCGTGCCCCCGCTGGCCCGCTCAAAACGCCCCTTGTGGTCCTTGGTGGCCCCGGTAAAGGCCCCTTTCTCGTGTCCGAACAGCTCCGAGTCCAAGAGGCTGTCATGGATGGCCCCGCAGTTTACCTTGATAAAAGGGCCGTCGCGTCGATCCGACGCGTTGTGGATGGCGTTTGCCACGACCTCCTTGCCGACCCCGGTCTCCCCGAGGATCAGCACGGGGCTGTCGGTCCGGGCCACGCGGGCCGCCATACCCATGGCCTGCTTCAGCCCACCCGTGGCACCGACCACCTTGCCGTCTGCATCGTCCCGAAGCTCGCATTGGAAAAACCGGCAGTCATCCCGCAAGGTCTCCTGATGCTCTAAAAGCACGAGGTGCTTTCGCCAATTGGCCATGGAAACGGAAAAGGGGGGCTGGAGAAGCGTGAGGAGTTCAATCTCCCGGTCGGAGAAGGTGACCGGCGCCGTGGAGGTCAGGATCAGGAGCCCCAGCAGCTCATCCCCCACGGTAAGGGTCATCAAAAGGCAGGACAAGTCGGGAATAAACCCGAAATGGCGACGGCAAAGGGTCTGGACAATGGGCTCTGCCGTGGAGAGGTCTTCAATGACCAGGACCGGCGGGCCGGTTTCCATGATCTCAAAGAGGCCGTCCCGCTCGGTTTTGGAGTAAGCGGCCTCGTTCAAAAAGGGGATAAAGGGCTCGCCCTCCCGGTGGGAGGATGCCACCACCACGCCCCGCCCTTCGTCCTCCTTAAAATAGGAGACCGAAACGTGGTCAAAACGGATATGGGCCCTTGCGTACTCAAGGAAAGCGTCCAGGGCCTCCTGGATATCCAGGCTGCCGCAGATGCGCAGTGTCGCCTCGCGAAAAAACTGATTCTCGTCCACCGTTAAAACACACCTCCTCACACGAATTGTTCCACCCACACCCGTGGGACCCACGGATCATCGGTCTTTACCGTACAAAACCCGTGCCAGTTCCCGCCCGCGCGCCTGCACCGCCACGACTCCCGGTTTTAAGGCCACTCCCATATATCTCAGTTTCACATGACAAATATGGGAGAGCCACCATATATGGGAGCGCGTTTCAGGTGCTGGGTTTCAACGCCTTTCGATCCGCATCCCGCAGGTGCCGCAGAGAAAATGGACGGTAAAGCGCCCCTTTTCGTTTTCAAGGACCAGGGGCTCTGCCTGGTTCCCCCTGCCATTGCAGAGGCCCAGGGTTTCCCGGATGCAGTGGCGGGTCTCCATGACGGTGACCGCACCGTCCGGCTCCACGGCTTCAAAGGCGGGCTCCACGGAGGTTACCCCCCGTCGGGTGTAAAAGCTACGGGCCAGGGCATTGACCACGTTTGCCTTGTAGGTGAGACAGGTCTCAGGAAAGGGCACCACGGGCCGCTCCACGGGCTCCGAGTCCCGCACCGGAAGGGTATTGGCCTCGTTCAGGAGAAGGGCCACCACCTCGCGGCGCAGGCGGTTGATCTCGGAAACCGGGATGAACAACGGGGGAAGGTTAAGGGTGAGCCCACGAAGGTAAAAGGGGGTTCCCCCCAGCTTGGCAAGCTGGGTCTCCAGGGTCTTGCGGGCCTTCTCTTTGTCCCGGGCCGGGACCTGCTCCACACCGAACCAGTGGGTAACGTTGCGGCCGGTTTCATCGCCTGCGGCAATCCAGAGGCCGTCTTTGACCTCCTTGATGGACAGGTCCAGGGCAAGGCGCCGTTCGGCGCTCTCTTTTTCCAGGAGTTTCAAAAACGCATGGTCATAGTTGCGGTAGAGCACCGCGCCCTTGAACAGGCCGGTCTTGGCCACGGGCTGGCTGGGCCGGATAAGCCCTCCGTCCACACGGTTGGCCTTGATGCCCTTGAGGTTTCCCGATTGATCCAGAAAGCAGAGGCCGTCGCCGTTCACCACGGGAGTCCGCCCTTTGTCCGTTTTCAGGGTCACATGATCCTTTGCCACGTGCACCACGGTTCCCATGCGTTCCCCCATGGCCTTGGGCGTGTCCGGGGAGGCCACCTTTCCCCGTTTGCCGGAGAGATAATAGTCGGTCCCTCCGCGGAAAAAACTCTTCTCCGGGTTGGGGGTAAAATGGTGGGTCACCTTGCCGAAGGAGGCCCGGGTTGCCCCGGCACGACGCTCAAGCTCCCGGTCCAGGGCCTGTCGGTAATAGGCGGTGACATTTTTCACATAGTCCGCGGATTTGAGCCGCCCTTCGATTTTAAAGGAGGAGATGCCCGCATCCAGCATGTGCCCGATGTGAGCGGAACGGTCCATGTCCTTTAAGGAGAGAAGATGACGGCCTGTGCTGAGCACCTTGCCGGACGCCTCTTTCAGGTCCCAGGCAAGGCGGCAGGGCTGGCCGCAGGTTCCGCGGTTGGCGCTTCGCCCGCCCAGGGCGGCGCTCATCCAGCACTGACCGCTGAAGCTCACGCAGAGGGCACCGTGCACAAAGGCTTCCAGGGCAACCGTGGTGGCATCGGCAATGGCCCGGATCTCGGCCAGGGAGAGCTCCCGGGCGAGGATCACCCGTTGGAACCCGGATTCCTCCAGAAACTTCGCCCGCTCCGGGGTCCGGTTGTCGGTCTGGGTGGAGGCGTGCAGGGCAATGGGCGGCAGGTCCATCTCCAGAAAGGCCATGTCCTGAATGATGAGGGCGTCCACCCCGGCGTTCCAGAGGGCCACGGCCTGCTCCCGGGCCGCCTCCAGCTCCCCGTCAAAGAGCAGGGTGTTCATGGTGGCATGCACGGAAGCCCCGTAGAGGCGGGCGTGGGCGCACAGCGCCTCAATGTCGGCCAGGGTGTTTCCGGCGGCGGCCCGGGCACCGAATTTCGGGGCCCCGATATAGACCGCATCCGCGCCGTGATTGATGGCTTCTTTGCCGCAGGCCAGATCACGGGCCGGGCTCAATAGTTCGATTCGTGTTTTATCCATGATACATCCTGAAAGGGTCAGACCATAAAAGGCCGAAGCCCAGAGCTTCGACCTTAATCTTATCTGTATACCAGATGCCGCGGTGACCTGTCACTTTTTATGGGCACTGCCCGCCGAGCCGTTCCCTGATATCTTCGCCTCTGTGTTCGCAGCCCATTTATGACTACCCACATATTTCTTACCAAATAACTACACATTAAAAAAAGTCGACATGACAAACACAGCCACGCACTCATCTTAGCGCCCCCCTAACATTCCCCTAAGGACAAGGTTTCACGTCGAATACAGCCCTAAAAAAATCTCTGCCCCTAACACGCCGTTATTTCATAACTCCATACCGACGCCCCAAAACAAGTCAATTTTTTCTCTCAAAACACGCGAAATCAGGTCGATATAAATAGTATCTTTTTTGACCATGACCATTCCGGAGAAACGCCATCGATGTTGAAACGAATGAAGTTAAGAGGAAAAATCGTCTTTCTTATCTCTCTCACAGCCTTTATCACCTTCAGTGTGTCCATTGCCGTCATGACGACAAAAACACACCGCATGGCAAAGGAGGACGCCCAAGCCAAGGGCACCGAGATGGCCTACCGCTACGCCAATGAGGTAAAAGTCATCCTGGAAGAGCCCATGGAAGGGTCCAAGGCCCTGGCCTACGCCTTCATGGGTATGAAAAAAGCGGGAAACATCCCGGACAGGGAGGTTCTGACCAACCTGCTCAAGGGGCTGGTGGAAAACGACGCCAATCTGGAAAGCCTCTGGGCCTGCTTTGAACCCGATGCCCTGGACGGTCGGGATGCCGAGTATGCGGGCTCCGCCCACCATGACGACACCGGCCGGTACATCCCCTACATCTTCCGCACCGGCGGAGCCCTCACCGTGGATCAACTCCGGGACTACATGATCCCGGAGACCAACAACTACTACGTCATTCCCCAGCGCACCGGCAAACCATACGTCACCCCGCCCACGGTCTACCACATTGGAGAGACGGGCATGGACGTGGTACTCACCAGCATGGTGACCCCCATCAGGCACGGCGGACAAACCATCGGGGTCGTGGGCCTGGACATTGAGCTCAAGGCTCTCTCGGACCTGGTCTCCGCCATCACGCCCTACGGCACGGGAAGCGCCGCCATCGTGGCCAACAACGGCACCTTTGCCGCCCACCCGGACAAAGAGCGCATCGGCAAGGCCATGGGGGAAGGGGGCCAGTGGCGCAGCGCCATGGAAGCGGTGAAGGCCGGCAGGCCCTACACCTTCACCGACCACTCCGAGGCCCTGGACACGGACACCCGGCAGATCCTCGTCCCCATTGAGGTCGGGACCACGGGCAGCCCCTGGTCGTTCCTCGTCACCCTGCCCATGGACAAGGTGATGGCAAACGCCCGAAGCATCCTTTTGACCAACATCACCATCGGGCTCGTCTCCTTTCTTATTTTCGCCGCCGTGGCCTGGGCCATCGCCAACTCCATTGTGGCACGCATCAAGGAAAACGCCCTGATGATGAACGACATCGCCGAAGGCGAAGGGGACCTGACCAAACTCCTCCAGGTGCGGTCCACAGACGAAATCGGGGAACTCTCCTCGGGCTTCAACCGCTTCATGGAAAAACTCCAGGTCCTCATCCGGGATGTGGCCGCAGGGGTCGCCTCGGTGAGCGATGCCTCCACGGGCCTTTTGTCCATGTCCGAAGAGCTGGCCCAGAGCGCGGGGACCACCTCTTCACGCACCACCCAGGTGGACCGGGCCACCCAGGACATGACCGACCGGATGGCGGGTGTGGCTGCCGCCATCGAACAGGCCTCCGCCAACATCGCCATGGTGGCCACGGCCACGGAGGAGATGTCCGCCACCATCGGCGAAATCGCCAAAAACACGGAAACAGCCCGGGGCATCTCCGCCACGGCCCTTGAACGCACCCACGGCACCTCCCAGGAGATGGAAGCCCTCCAAAGCGCCGCCGAAGAGATCGGCAAGGTGACAGAGACCATCACCGATATCTCCGAGCAGACCAACCTGCTGGCCTTAAACGCCACCATTGAGGCGGCACGGGCCGGGGAAGCAGGCAAAGGGTTTGCCGTGGTGGCCCATGAGATCAAAGAGCTGGCGTCCCAGACCGCCGAGGCCACCCTGGGGATAAAATCCATTGTGGAAAGCGTCCAGTCCACGGCCACAACCTCCACCACCGGTATGCAGGAGATCACCACGGTCATCGGCGAAGTCAACGACATCGTCTCAACCATCGCAGGAGCCGTGGAAGAGCAATCCGCCGCCACAAGCGAAATTGCGGAGAACGTCAGCCAGGCCTCACAGGGTATTGCCGAGGTCAATGAAAACGCCGCCGGAATCAGCGCCATGGCTGGCGACATCGGCACAGCCGTTGTGGATGTCAACAAGGGGGCCGAAGGGGTGACCCACATCGGGGAATCCCTGCAGGCCAGCGCCGGGGACATGCGGGCCATGGCCGATCAACTCGGCAGCCTGGTGGGGCGCTTCAAGGTGTCCTAAAAAAAAGCCGATGTCCACGGAGGCACCCAAGCATGACGGGGAGGCTGCGGTTTACGCCGCCTCCCCGCCTTGTTTCACGCCTTGCCCTTCATGGCCGCCATCACCTGTTTCTGAGCCTCCCTCTCCTCCCCTTTCAGATCAAAAAAACAACGCACACCCTTGGGATTGAAGCAACCGTTGCAGGCCACGCAGGCGGCCTTGGACCGGTCCCCCAGCCGCCAGCGCTTCACAAGGCCAGGCTCCCGAATCAGGGGCCGACACAGGGAAACGGCCTCAACGCCCTCCCCTGCCAAGGCAGCCTCAATGGCCTCAATGCGACGAAAGCCCCCCACACTGATCACCGGCGCCGACACTTCGGCCGCCAGCGCCTTCCCCGCTTCCAGGTGATAGGATTCATGCTTCATGGGCCTGCAGGGGGTCCAGGCCCCTGCAAAGGTTCCCCCGCTCAGTTCAATGGCATCGATGCCCCCGGCGTCCAGTTCCCTTGCCGCCACGAGCATTCCCCCAAAGGTCAACCCTTCCCCCTTTGTCTCGAAATCATCGCAGTTGAGCTTGGCCCAGACCGGGTAGGTTGAGCCGCAGACCCGCTTGATCTCCCGCAGGATATCCGAAAGGATGCGGGCGTTTTTCTCGGGGCTTCCTCCGTAGGCGTCTGTCCGCCGGTTGTACACAGGGCTCAAAAAGCGGCTCAACAGGTACCCGTGGGCAGCGTGGAGCTGGACCCCGTCAAACCCTGCACTCTTTGCCCTCAAAGCGGCCTCTCCGAACTCCGCCACCAGGGTCTCGATCTGCCCTGCGGAAAAAGGTGTGGGCAGGATCCCGCTGACAGGGTCCACAACGGCCGACGGGGCAAACACCTCTCCGGAAGGGGCGTGATGCAGCTGTGATCCCACATGGGCCAGTTGCGCCACCACGCGACCGCCGTGCCCATGGACGGCATCGGTCAGGGCCCTTAGCGCAGAAAGATCCGCGTCCGGGCCCATGTACACCGTCCGGGCAGAGGGGTTGTCCGTAGAGGCAAAACAGACATAGCCCGTGATGATCAGCCCCACCTCCCCTTTGGCCAGGCCGGTGTACATCTCGGTCATGGCCGGGCTGACCCTGCCCCCGTCATCGGCCATGGACTCATAGGTGGCCGACCTGAACACCCTGTTTTTCACCTCGATACCGCCTATCGTTCCTTGTTGAAATACCTTCATGCTTATCGTCTCCTTTGTGTTTTCGGCCTTAACATTAGACCGGTCGTATATTAATTAAACATAAAAAGCCTACGCCTGCCTTCTATGCGGGCTGGCTCACACGCTTCGACGCAACAGGATACCTTGCCGCTACGTGTCCATTATGGATTTAACCGCTCTGCCACAGGCAATCCTGTATATTTACAAGGCACAGATTTGACAAACAGCTCATACGATAGCGTGTGAATGAATGTCGTTTTAAAGGCGGATGTGATTTGACCCGAGAAGCGAGGGGCAAAACGCATCCGCAACCAGCTTTCAAGGTGGCACCCCTTGCCGCCGGAGGCAGGCTTTTCCTGCCCACTTTCATCATGAAAGGCATCGCTTTTATGCGCTTCATTCCTGTGAGGTGCCTTATGCCTTGGCGGGCCGAAACAGCCGGTCCAACAGGGCATCCATGACCCGGGGGAGATGCTCTGGGTCTCCGCCAATCTTCATCCCGAGGAGAGCCCCCTGCCAGGTGCTCCAGAAAATATCCGCAAGGGCCCGGGCGCTCAGGTCCTCCCGGAACAGGTGCCGTTGCTGGGCCTCCTCGATCAAGGCCACCACCTGCTCCCGGAACATCCCGGTCCCGCGCTGCATGGCATCCCGGCAGGGGCCGTCCGCATCGCCAATCTCGGCGGCGAGGTTTCCCACAAGGCATCCCCTGAAGCCATGGGTTTCCGAGGCCCTCAAAGAGAGCTCATACACACGGCGGAGCCCTTCCACGGGGTCGTCACCGGCAGCCTCCAGGCAGGCGTCCACCGACGCCTTCATCCCCAGGCAGTATCGGACGACGACCTCCGCCACGAATTCTTCTTTGCTTTTGAAATAATTATAAAAAGACCCTTTGGGCACACAGGCGGTATCCAGGATTCCCTTGAGGCCTGTCCCATGGTACCCGTGCTCCGCTATCATTGCCATGCCAAGCTCCAGCAAGGCCTCTCTGGTATGTTCGCTTTTTCGTGGTCGTGCCATATCTCCTTATTATGACCGATCGTCTACGAATGCAAGTTTTTTCCGACCCCGCCTATCAGCCTTCATTCGCCTTAGGCCTACCTAACTTTTTTCACGCCAACCACACCTTTTCCCTTGACCGCACAACCCCATCTCTATATGATATACCTCAAAAGATGAGCCACTCCCCCGGTTTCATCTTCAGGCCTCCCCGGCTTTTTCGTACCATCAAAAACAAACGGGGATGCCGTCCACATGGTAATCTCGAAGGCTCCCTATCCTTCGATTGATTATAGCCATTGCTTGGCAAATGCTTCCTTTCTCTCACCCAAATAAAAAAGGCCCGCCACCCCGGCGGGCCTTTTTTATTCCAGCCGGTTTCCCTTGAGTCTTCATCTTCACGCCGTATAACCGAACCTGCATCGCCGCACAAAAATCAAAATACGCACCGTAAAAAAGCAGGCCCGGAAAGGCGGTGGTCGTGGCAGGGAGGATGGACCGGAAGCCCGAGACGGTAGCAGCCACAATGCCTTGGTGTGGCCGCTCCGCTGCGCCGGCTACATCACGGGTCGAGTGCCCCTGAACCATGGTGGCGGCTTCTTTTTTAGGCTTACCGAACTTTTTTCATGTATATGATATTTTTTTCTTGACCCCAGACACATCCCCCTATAAGGTTGAGCACATCAGATGGGGCCATTCCCCCGGTCCTGACTGAAGGTTCCCCCAAACTGTCCAAAGAATCGGGGATGCCGATACTCCACATGATAATCCGTCGGAGGATTTCTATCCTCCGGCAGATTATAGCCATAGCTTGGCAAACGCTTCCTTTCTCTCACCCAAATAAAAAAGGCCCGCCATCCCGGCGGGCCTTTTTTATTGCAGCCTGTCTCCCTTGCGTTTACATCTTCACGCCGTAAAACCGGGAATACATCACCGGTACGAAAATCAGGGTGAGCACCGTGGAGAAAAGCAGGCCAAAGAGGATTGAGATGGCCATGGGCTCCCACATGATGCCGCCCCCCAGCCACAGGGGCAGCAGGCCCAAGGAGGTGGTGGCCGTGGTAAGCAGGATAGGCCGGAAGCGCTGGCAGGCGGCATCCACGATGGCCTGGGCCGGTTCCTTCTTCAGCTCCTCTTCTTCAATACGGATGCGATCCAAAAGCACAATGGCATTATTGATGACGATCCCCGCAAGGGAGATCACCCCCAGAAACGCCATGAACCCGAAATAGGAGCCGGTAATGAGCATGCCGATGATGACCCCGATGAGCCCCAAGGGGATGGTCAGCAAAATGATCAGGGGCTTTTTAAGGGAGTTGAACTGCCAGATCAGCAGCAACACGATGATCACCCCGGACCAGGGAAGCTTTTCCACCACAGCGCCCATGGCATCGGAGCTGCCTTCGGCGTCGCCGCCCAGCTCGTAGTGGGTGCCTGCGGGCCACCCGGCGGAGGCCTCATCCAGCCAGGGGGTAATGGCTTTGAACACGGAGCTTGCCGTGGTGTCTCCCCTGACGTCGCAGGTGATGGTCTGGGTGACGTTCAGATCCCGTCTCAGGATCTTGCCGGACTGCCACTCGGTGGTGATCTCCGCCACCTGTGTGAGGGGGATGCTCTTGCCGGTGCTGCGGGAGGTGATGGAGAGCCCCTCGATCTCCTCCACGGAGAGGGTCCCTGAACGGTTCTCCCGCATGATGATGGGAATGGCGTCCTCCCCTTCCCGGTAGGATCCGGTGCTGGAGCCCGAGAGCTCCGTTTCCAGGGCCACGGCAATGTCCTGGTTGGTCAGGCCCGCCATCTGGGACTTGATGGGGTCCACCTTCACCACCAGTTTTTTGGAGAGGAGGCCCCAGTCGTCGGAGATGTTGGTCGCCCCGGGGATCCTGGCCAACTCCGCCTTCACGGTTTCGGCGATGCGGTAGAGGGTTTCGGCCTCCCTTCCGATGATACGGACTTCCACGGGGTCTGCCGAGCCGCCGCCGCTCACCAGCCGCGAGACCTTGTATTTGGCATCCGGCCAGGTGGCGAGGAAATAGGCCTCCAGGGCTTCGATCACCGGGGTGCTGGCCTCATCCGAGGTGGTGTTGATGAGGATATGGGCGTTGTTGGGACTGGCCTCCGGGGCCACGTATCCCAGGTCGTATTTCGGGGCGCCCTCCCCGGTGTAGGTGGACCAGCTCACCACCCCCTCCCCCTCGTTGCCGTCCGGTGCCATCTTCTCCTGAATGAAGTCGTTGACGCCCTGCACGACCTGCTGGGTCCTCTCGATGTCCGTGCCCATGGGAAGTTCCACGTTCACCGTCACCAGAGGCCGATCGCTGGGGGGCATAAAGACAAAGGGGATGAATCGGAACAGCCACATGCAGACCACGAAAATACCCACGATGCCCCCGATGGTCACCCAGGGGCGCCTGAGGGAGAGCTCTAAGGCTGTTCGGTAGCGCCCGGCAAACCGGGTGAAGAGGCTCTCCTTCTCCCCTTCGGTTGAGACCCGGATGGCCTTGATGCACAGCAAGGCCACCATGGAGAGGGTGAGCAGCCAGGAGCAGATCAGGGCAATGGTGAGCACCACAAAGATCTGCCCCATGATCTCCCCCATCACCGACTCGGCCAGCCAGAAGGCCATGAAGGCCGCAGACGTGGTCAGCGAGGAGGTCAACAGGGGCACGGTAAGTTCCTTGGCCGAATCCACGGCCGCGTCCACCGGGGAGTCCCCCCCTTCCATCTTCACCATGATAGATTCGCTCATGACAATGGCGTTGTCCACCAGCATGCCCAGGGCAATGATGAGGGAGGCCAGGGAGACCTTGTTGAGCCCCACCCCAGCAAAACTCATGAGAAGAAGGGTCGTCACCATGGTGGCCGGAATAAGGGATGCCACCACCAGACCGGTTCGCAGACCCAGGAAGGCCAGCATGGTCAGCAGGACGATGACCACGGCCTGCACCAGGTTGCTGGTGAAATCGTTCACGGACTTTGCCACCACCGTGTCCTGGGAGGCCACCCGGAAAATCTCCACCCCGTAAGGGAGCTCCGCAAGCAGCTCGGCCACCTTGGCGTCCACCTGGCTGCCCAAAGAGAGGATATTGCCCCCTTTCATGAGGTTCACGCCGATGGCCAGGCCTTCCCGGCCGTTGATCTTGACGATGCTCTCCCTGGGGTCGGTGTACCCCCGGGTGATATCCGCGATGTCCCCAAGCTTCAGGACACGCCCGCCGCTTGACGCCACCACGATTTCGGAGAGGTCCTCCAGGGACTGAAAGTTGCCGGTGGGCTCCAGGATGATGCGCCGCCCGTCGGCCAGGATGTCCCCTCCGGGAACCACGATGTTGGTGGCCGAGATGATCTCCTGGAGCGTGTTCTTGGAGAGCCCCACCGCGGCGAGCCGTTCATTGGAAAAGGAGACGTAGATCCGCTCCTCCTGGGCCCCCTGGATCTCCACCTTGGCCGAGGCCGGGAGCTTGATCAGCTCATCGCGCACGTCGTCTGCCAGGTCGCTGAGTTCCGCCGGGGTGTAGCCGTCGGCAATGATCCCCAGGATGATCCCGAACACGTCCCCCAGCTCGTCGTCCACCCGCACGTGGGACCCGTCGGGAAGCTCCGGCTCCACGGCCTCCACCTTGCGCCGGATGCGGTCAAAAATCGGCTGCAGGTCCGTGGTGGACTCCAGGAGGTTGATGTTGATGATGGAGATGCCGGTGCGGGACTCGCTGGTGATGTAATCCACCTCGGGGACTTCCTGCACGGCCTTTTCGATGCGGTCGCTGATAAGGTTCACCACCCGCTCGGGGGAGGCCCCGGGGTAGGTGGTGACCACGTTGATTGTGCGAATGAGGAACGGAGGCATATCATCCCGGGGAAGGCTCTTAAAAATCGTAACCCCGGACAGGAAAAGCAGCCCCAGAACGGTATACACCAGCACGCTGTTTTTAATGGCAAATCTTGTAATCATGGTCCATATCCTGCTGCCCGCGCCCAGTAGGGGGAGGGGCGGGCCAAGGGGTTAGTCGGAAAGCAGCTTCACTTTTTTGCCGTCGGTGAGAAACGAAACGCCCGTTGTCACCACCTTCTCGCCGCCCTCAAGGCCGCTTAAGATCTCGAACCCGTGGGACATCATCCGTCCCACGGTGACCTGTTGCTTGGTCACCACGCCTTCCCCTTCCCCGGTCTTTTCAACGGTGTAGACGTAGTGTCCCGCGTAGTCCTTGGCCACGGCGTGGACCGGAACCATCAGGGCAGAGACCGCCCCTTCCCGCCCGAACCGGAAAACCACGGAAGCCGGCATGCCGGGCCGGATATCCGCCCGGGGCCCTTCCATGACCAGGGTCACGGGGTAGGTGTGGGTCTCGGGGTCCGACTCAAAGGCCACCTCCGTGACCCGGCCGCCGAACCTTTTGTCCGGCATGGCGGGATAGACGATGTCCGCGGTCTGGCCCTGGCTGATCTGGGCAATCCAGAGCTCGGGGATCCCCGCCTCCACCTCGATGGAGTCACCGGCCTGGACCACGGCCACCACCTGGCCGGAGGAGACGTTCTCATTGGCTTCCACCTCCCGGGCGGTGATGATGCCGTCCATGGGGGAGGCCAGGGTGTAGTAGGTCAGCTCCCGTTTCTGGAGCCGGACCGCACGCACGTCCACATCGTAGGCTGCCGACGCGTTGGCGTAGGTGTCCCGGGCCTTTTCGTACTCACTGACCGGGACGTTGTTGTTCTCGTACAGGGCCTTTGTCCGCTGAAGGTTGGATTTGGCGTTGTCGCTCTGGATGCGGGATTTTTCCAGGTCCACCAGGGCCTTTTCCAAGTTGAGCCTGGCATCCCTGTTGTCCAGGGTGGCCACAACCTGCCCCCGTTTGACCCGGTCCCCCACCCCGGCCTGCAGGGTCTCTATCTTGCCCCCGGTACGAAAGCTCATGCGCACCACGTCCCCGGCCTTGGTGATGCCGGAAAACCGCCGCTCCAGGTGGGTGGGAATCGGCGCCACCTCACGGTACTTCACCGCCCGGATCACTTCGGGTTCCTGCTGCTTATCGCCGCCGCAGCCGGTCATCGCGACCAAAAGCCCCGCAGCCACACCACATACGGCCTTCTTTTTCCATCCCATAAGGTCATCTCCCATGCTCACAGCCTCTCTGGCTGCAGGTCCTGATGATATATTCTGTGTTGATACGCAATGCCTGATCACTGATCGAACAAGGCCCGAATTCGCCCGGCAAAGGCTTCCGTCTCCGCAGGATCGGAGACCAGGGTCATTTTGCCCACGGTGCGCTCAAGCTTCAAAAGCGCCCTCACCTGCTCGTAAATGGCGTTGGTGGCCTCAAGATCCGCCGTCAACGACGAGTTCTGGGCCTCCACCAGGTCGGTGAGGGAGGCCTTCCCCTTGGCGTAGGAGTCGGCGATGAGGTCCAGGCTTTTTTTGGCGTACTCAGCCGACCTCACGGCCTGTTCCCGGTTCACATAGCGTGTGATGGTGTCCAGAAGGGCCACCCGCACGGCAAGTTCGATCTCTTTTTCGGCCTTTCGCCTCTTCTCTTCCAGCTGGGCCAGTGTCAGGCGCTCCCTGGCAAGCTCCACACGGTTCTCCCCCCCGGAAAACAGGGTCCAGGTGAGCTGGACCGAGGCGTCCCATCGTTCTTCATGGTAAAAAAGGGTGTCATCGGACCCGGCGCCCCCGCGATCCATATCCCGGACCCAGGTGCCTGCCGCGCTCACCGTGGGGACCCAGTTCTTTCTGGACAGCACCCCCGCACGGGTCTGCACCGCAGAAATGTTACTGGAAAGGGCCGACAGCTCCGGGGCATTCTCGATGGCCTCCGCCACCAGAAACTCCAGGTACATTTCAAACCCCTCGGTGTTGTTCAGCCGCCCTTCGACACTTCTCACCAGATAGCTTCCGGCCATAAAATTATCCAGGCCGGCATCCAGGGCCCGGGTCTTCTGGTTGATGGGAACCCCCATGATAAGGTTCAGGTTCCGTGACGCCACATTGACATTGGACCGCGCCGTGAACAACGAGGCCCTGGCCGTTGCCAGGCGGCTCTCCCAGCTGAACACGTCACCGGAGCCTGCGTACCCGGCCTCTTCGCGCTGCTTGGCGATGACAAGGTTTTTCCGGATAAGGGCCAGGTTGTCCATCTGGACCTTCTCTTCGGTGCGCGCCTTGAGAAGATCGGTGAAGGCCACGGTGGTGTCGAACACCGTATCCAGGACCAGGGCATGCCTGCTGTCCTGTTCGGCGGCCAGCAGGTCCTTCTGACTGGAGATGTTGCCGATGGCTTCGTCGGAATAAATCAGCTGCTCCACCACGGCGCTGCCCGAGGTGGTGCGCTCGGCCTGGGTGTTGTTGGAGGTTGCGGCCACATCCTCATCGATGTAGGTCTGGGAGCCCACCAGCTTCACGTCGGGAAGAAAGGAGGTGCCGGCCAGGCGAACAGCCTCTTTGGCCTGACGGACATCAAAGGTGTTGATGCGCAGGTCCGGGTTGGCGATAAGGGCGCTGTTCACCGCTTCCGGCAAGGTGTAAAAGGCACCGCCTTCCTGAAGGTCTCCCATGAGCTCGGCCCCGGAGAGCATCTCAAAGGAGGGAGAAAAGCCAATGGCCCGCGCCGTCTCCATGTTGATGGTCAGGGCCACCTCAAAGTCCATGTTCACGGGAAGATTGGCCAGCCTGTCGCCCCCGACCCACCCGTCGATGTTCAGGGCCACCCGCCTGGCCACCCGGTTGTAGGTCCCCTCCGGGGAGGCAGAGGCCAGGACCCCCTGGCGCACATCCCGAAGGGTGGCACCGAAGGTGGGGATCTTCATCTCTTTCAAGGCCTGGACCAGGGCGGGGCGCCCCACCTCTTCCTGGGCCCCCATGTACCCCACGTACACGGCATCCACCCCGCTGAGTTCGGCCAGCACCTCGTTGACCCCCTTGTTGGACGCCACAATGCGGTACCCGGACTCGGGCTTCAGGGCCTTGTCCAGCTCCGCCTCTTTTTTTTGGATCACATCGACCACCGACGGATCAAAGACGATGCCCACTTCCTCAAAGGAGGTCAGACGGCGAAACAGGAGCAGGTCCTCGGTGATGGAGTGGTTGAAATGGACATAGGTAAGGTTTGCGATGCCGGATCGGTCTTCGTCCCCGTCCCGGACCCCCTGGAGCACCGAATCCATGATGCCCACGGCAATCACGGGCTTGGTGTAGGGACCGGAGTCGGCAACCACCGAGGAACTCACCACCCCGATGGAGACAATGAGGTCCACCTCGGGGTCGGCCACCAGCTCCCGATAAAGCGCGCGCGCCTTATCGGCACTCCAGTCAATGGTCCCGCCCTTGCCCTCCCCCAGGGTGTAGGTGTACCGGGCACCGGCCAGCAGGTCCATTTCCTGGTGAACGAGCTCCAGAAACCGGGCCATGTCGCCGCTCGTATCGTCGGCGATGAGTCCCAGGGTGAGGTGGCGGGGCGAGGTGGCCCAGGCGGGCTGAGCCAAACCGCATACCAGAAGCAGCACCACGATGAAAAATCTCTGTTTCACGTTATGGACTCCTTAACTTATCAAAAGACATTCCGATCAGTTATCAACCGCGTCGCAGGATAACCATTGTCCCCGGCCAATTCGCAAGGGTTCTCACTATTGTTATGCATGATCAGGTTACTTAAACGATGGTCATCCTATCTCAACTCACCTCTTGAGGCAACGTCCCCTGACCCGTAAGGCGCAGGCGAACCTCGACAATCCGGCGCATTAAAGATAAAATGACACCGTCATATGCCCGTTTCACACCGCAATGTCAACCGGGAGGAGACATCATGTCCGAAGAACAATGGAATCCGGCCTCACTCATGGAAGCCTCAGGCGCGTACTGGCAGAGTTGCACCATCCACACCGGGGTCAAACTCGGTATCTTCACCCTCATCGGAGGGGAGACCCTTTCGGCCCGGCAAATCGCGGATCGGATCCACGGCGACCCCCGGGGGCTTGGGATCCTTCTCAACGCCCTGTCCGCCATGGGGCTCCTTGCCAAGGCCGGGGAGACCTTCACCAACCCACCCTTTGCCCTGAAATACCTTACCCGGGAATCCCCGGACTACATGGGCCACATCCTCATGCACCACCACCACCTGGTGGCCTCCTGGGAACGGCTGGACGAGGCGGCCCTCACCGGTGGCCCGGTCCGTCACGAGGAGACAAACCGCAGCGATGAAGAGCAGGAGAGTTTTCTGCTGGGGATGTACAACAACGCCTCCCTTTCGGCTCCGGCTGTTGCCGACGCCGTGGACCTCTCCGACTGCGCCACCCTTCTTGATCTGGGGGGAGGCCCCGGCACCTACGCCATCCAGTTCTGCAAAAAGAACCCCCAGCTCAGGGCCTGGGTGTACGACCTGGAAGGCACCGAACCCTTTGCCGTGAGCATCATCGACAAGCACCTCATGGGAGACCGCGTGGGGTTTGTCCCCTTTGATTTCATCCGTCACACCTTTGGCGACGCCGACCGCTTCGACGCGGCCTGGCTCTCCCATATCCTTCACGGTGAAAGCGAAGGCCAGGCCCTCTCCGTCATTGCCAAGGCCTCTTCCGCCCTCCACCCCGGCGGCAAGCTCCTCATCCATGAATTCATTCTGGAAGACACCAAGGACAGCCCGCTCTTCCCGGCTCTGTTCAGCCTCAACATGCTGGCCGTCACCGACCACGGAAGGGCCTACAGCTATTCGGAGCTGGGATCGATGATGGAACAAAGCGGGCTCACCGCCATCCGCCGCATCGACTACGGAAGCCCCAAGGGCACCGCCGTCATCGAAGGCATCAAGGCCTGACCGCCCGCAAATCGCCGGACATCAGTCCCCGGTCACAAGTTTCTGGGCAAAAAGCACCGCCAGAATGGCCAGGGACTCGGCATCGAGCCAGGCCGACACATCCGAGGCAAACAAGAGGGTGCATGAGGCTGGGAACTCTTCGTCGGCATCATTGAAACGCAGGCCCAGGGGGATGCGGGGAAGAAGGGAAAAGGTGGCGGCCAGGTCGTAGCTTTCTGCCCCGGCGTCCTCCCTGCCGCCGAGCAGGGCGCACGCCTCCCTCAGCCCGGGCAGGTGCCCGGCGAATCGGTGTTGAATGGGTTTTAAGGCATTGTCGGAGAAATAGACAGCCAAGGGGCCGGAGCCATCGACCTCCCGGTAGGTGATCCAGTCACCGCGGACGGGAAGCGCCTCCGGACAGCGGAGGATGTAGTTCATCAGGACGATGCTTTCGGAAAACCCCGGGGCCTTGCCCCCGGGCCCGACGACCCCGATGCGCGAGACCGACATGGAATCGTTGAGGAAGGAAAACACCAGGGAATTGTCGTGCACCGAGGCACCCAGGCGCTCTGCCCGGCTCAGGTAATCACACGCCGCAAGCTGCTTCAGGTACCAGCCGTAGGTCTTCTCAAACACCGTCAAGGAATCGCTCATTTCGCCTCCTCTCATCGCTGTGGGTGCCCACGGACGTTTTCCTCCGCGAAGAAAATCACCTCCACCATACAGGCCCCTCCCTGGCGTGCACAAGTCACTTTTTTCCTGGTTCAAAAAGAGGGCACATGAAAAAGCGCAGGATTTTGGAGGGGCGTTCGTTGTATGTATAACCATGGTAGCTTGAAAAACGACCAAGAACCGCATGCCGCCGGCCACTGTTCAGGGCCACGCCCCCTTGCGACGCCAGCAGCCTGCAATACATTGACCTCAATCCGCTGAACCAGGCCAAAGCCCGAGGTGACCGCTATGGAACACCCTTTAGACGAAACCCTCCACGCCTATGTGGACAACGCCCTTGACAGGCAGGGTGAAAAAGCTGTCGAGGCCCATCTCTCCCAGTGCCTGCGCTGCCGCCGGGAAGTTGATGAGCTGGCCCTTCTTTTTGACGACCTCAAGGGCCTGCCCTCCCTCCCGCCAGACAGGAAGATGGTAACCCGGATCCTTCTTGCCCGACGCCGTGAGGAGGCAAGCCGCCCCGTCACCTTCAACCTCATCGGTGCTCTTTTCGGCCGCGTCGGCTGGGCGGCCGTGGCCGTGGGGCTCATGGCCGGAGGGCTCCTTGGGTATGCGTCCCTTACCATCCGGGGCCTTGACCGTCCCGCGTATGAGGCGGCCCAACCCCTGGCCCAGGAGGACCCCTTCCTCGGCTACCTGATCAGCGACAACGGGGATGTCCTATGAACCGACGAATTATTCTCCTTCTCCTGGCCTTCTCCCTCTGCCTCAACGCCGGATTTCTCGTTGCGGCCTTTGTGTGGAGCCCCTCTTCGGAGCACGGGGAGGCAAAGCACCCGTTCCGGGCGTACTCGCGTCACCTGGAGCTGCTGAAAGGCCTCGACCTTCCCGAAGCGACCCTTCGACAAGCCACGGACCTGCTCGAGACCTTCATGGAAAAGCGCACCAGGCTCATCGTGAAAAAACTCGACCACAAACTCGAGACCCTGGCCCGGCTTGAAAAAAACCCCGCCCTTTCCCGGGCGGATTTAAAGACGTTCCACGCGGAAGAAGAGCGCATCGAAGCCGACATCTCCGCCCTTGATTTTGAGTATTCTTTAAGCATGCGCCGCCTGTTGCCGCCGGACAAAATGGCCATGATGTACGCCAACGCTGCTGAACTGATTCGCCCGCACCGGGAGAGAATGGCCGCCTGGAAAAAGACGGCTCACTAAAGTCTTTGGACACCCCGTACCATGAACCTTGGAACACCGTGGAAAGCACTGGACGATGCCGACCTGATGAGGGCCCTTGCCCTTGAAAAGGAGCGGGCCTTTCGCGAGCTGGTGGAACGCCATCAGCCCGGTCTCTACAGCTTTGCCCTGCGGTTCTGCAAGGTACGGGAGGAGGCCGAAGATGCCGTCCAGGAGACCTTTTTGCGCCTGTTCAGAAACCGGCACCGCTTCGACACCTCGGGCAGCGTGAAAGCTTATCTGTATAAGGTCTGCCGCAACCTGCTCATCGACGCGGCCCGAAAAAAGCGCCCCGAGCCCCTCAACGGCACCGTGGACATGGACCCCGGGCCTTCGGCCTTCGACACCCTGAGCCGCAAAGAGGGGCAGCACTCCCTCTCCCGTGCCCTGGACAACCTCCCGGAAAACCAGCGCATGGCCATGGTGCTGCGCCACACCCAGGAGCTCAGCTACGCGGAAATCTCAGAGGTCATGGGCCTCTCCCTCTCCGCCGTGGAATCCCTCCTCGTGAGGGCCCGGCGTAGCCTTCGCAAACGACTGCAGGCCTCGGCCGCTTAATTTTTTTCTTTTTTAAGGATCCGCATGCCCCTTTTGTTTCGACATCTGCCTTTCAAGGCCTGGCTGGCCGCCCTTCTCTTGACCGTTGCAGCCTGCACCCCCTTTGCGCCCCAGCAAACGGGCCCGGCTCCCCTTCCCCTTCCGGAGCGCTATACCCTCTACCCCCAGGACTCCTCTTCGGAAGGGAGCCGCTGGTGGCTCTCCTTTGACAATGAGGAGCTCAACGGGCTCATGGACGACGCCCTTTCAGACAGCCTCACTCTCCAGGAGGCCTGGGCCCGCCTGAAGCAGAGTGCGGCCCAGCACAAGGCCAAAGGGGCGGCCCTTTACCCGACCCTTTCCGGAGAAGCCGGGGCCGAAACAACATGGCGCGGAGGAGACGACACCACCGAGGAGAGCACAGATACCGTCTCCCTGGGCCTTGCCGCCTCCTACGAGGTGGACCTCTGGGGCCGCCTCAAGTCCCTGGAAGAGTCCGAACGCCAGCGCCTCCTGGCCAGCCGTGCCGACGTGGAGACCGCGGCGGTCACCCTCACCGGAGAGGTGGCGGAAACCTGGCTGGCGCTGGTGGCCATCCGAAACGAAATCGCCCTGGTGGAAGAACAGATGGATCTCAACAAGACCCTGCTCACCGCCCTGACGTGGCGGTTTGAAAATTCCCTGGTCTCTGCCGTGGATGTGTTGAGGCAAAAAAAGGTGATTGAGCGCCAGCTCTCGGAGCTGCCTTCCCTCAGGCTCCAGGAGAGCCGCCTTGAAAACAGCCTGGCCCTGCTCCTGGGCAAACCGCCCGGGGCGGCACCCGCTGTCCGTACCACCTCCCTGCCCGACCTGGGCCCCCTTCCGCCCACCGGGATCCCGGCGGACCTTCTGGCCATGCGGCCCGATGTCCGGGCCGCGGGCCTCAGGCTCAAGGCCGAGGAGTGGGAGATCTCAGCGGCCAGGGCAGACCGCCTTCCCGCCCTCTCCATCACGGGCAGGGCCCGATACACCTCGGACGGGGTGGACACCCTCTTTGACAACTGGCTGGCCAACCTCGCCGCCAACCTCACCGGCCCCATCTTCGATGCGGGCAAACGCAAAGCCGAGGTAGAAAGGGCCCAGGCCCAGGCAGAAGAGCGCCTGGCCACCTACCGCCGCACCGTGCTCACCGCCCTGTCCGAGGTGGAAAACAGCCTCGTGGGCGAGGTGCGACAAAAAGAGACCGTGGCAGCCCTCACCCGGGAGGTGGAAACCGCCCGGATCACCCTGCTTGAAGCAGAGACCCAGTACACCCAGGGGGTCTCCGACTACGTCAACCTCCTCGACGAGCTTAAGGACCTCCAGGAGCTTCAGAGAAAACTGGTCCAGGAAAAAGCCCGCCTTGTCAAAGAACGCGTCGCCCTGCACCGGGCCCTGGGCGGCAGCTGGCCCCAAGTCCTTGCCCCCGAACCAGCCCGTGACACCGCCACCGCCGAAGGTACCAACGAACAGACCAAGGGAGTTCCCACCGAATCATGATCCGCACCCCTCAACCGAACCCAAAGGCCCCGTTGTCCCCTCTCCTTGTGCGTGTGGGCCTGCCCCTTTTCATCCTGGCAGCAGCCTTTCTCTTTGCAAGCCATCTCATGGAGACCAGGCCCAAGGCCGAAAAACGCCCCCGCACCTCCCTGCCCCCTCTGGTGCGCTGGGAAGAGACCCGGCTCAGCGACCACCCGGTGACCGTCACGGCCATGGGAACGGTGCGCGCCTCCTCCCAGATAGACCTCAAGGCCCGTGTCAGCGGCCAGGTGGAGTGGCTCGCCCCCGCCCTCGTGCCCGGGGGACGATTCAAAAAAGGGGACACCCTGGTCAAGCTTGACAAGGCCGACCTGGACATCTCCCTGGCCCTGGCCGGGGCAAAGCTCCAGCAGGCCCGGGCAGACCTCTCCCTGGAGCAGGGAAGCCAGGAAGTGGCCCGAAAAGAGCTGGCCCTCATGGAGACCACCATGGGACACCGGGTAAAAGACCAATCCCTGGCCCTGCGGCTTCCCCAGCTTAAGATTGCCGAAGCAAACCTGGCCCTGGCCGAGGCTGACCTGGACAAGGCCCTTCTGGACCTGGCCCGAAGCGAGATCAAGGCGCCCTTTGATGGCATCGTGCTCTCCCGCAGCGCCTCCATGGGCACCCTGGTCACGGAGGGGCAAACCGTTGCCACCCTGGCCTCGGATGCGGTCTGGTGGGTGGAGGCGACCCTGCCCGTCTCAAACCTGGCCTGGCTGCGCATCCAAAAGGACAACGGCGACCAGGCAAGCCGGGCACGCATCCTGCCCCGCAGCGGCGGGGCATTTCAGGGACAGCTACTGCAGGTCCTGGGCGATTTGAACGACACCAGCCGCATGGCCCGCGTACTCATTGAGGTGGCCGATCCCATGGAACAGGCCGCTGCCACGGGTGCCCCGCCACTGCTGCTCAACAGCTACGTCACCGCGGAGCTGGAGGGCACGCCCCTTCGCGGTATCATCGCCCTGCCCGACCGGGCCCTCCGGGACGGAAACGAGGTCTGGGTGGCCGAAGGGGACACCCTGCGCATCCGCACGGTCCGCATCGCCTGGCGGGAAGGCTCCACGGTCTTCACGGACAGGGGCCTGGCCCCGGGGGAACGCGTCATCCTCTCGGACCTCTCGTCCCCTGCCGACGGCATGAAGATCCGCACCGGAGAAAAAAAGACGCCCGCGGCCCAGCCGGGGGCCAAGCAACTGAAAAGTCCGGCAAACAGCTAAACACGAAACGTTTCAATGCATGCACTGGGCCATGGCAGGAACCAGCGTTCAAGGTGCCCACCTTGCCGCCGGAGAGACGTGATGGCTTTTCGTCTGTTTTCATTGTCCAACCACCCCCAACGATACGCAGGTTTTTTTCATGACACACGATCCCAACAGAGACCCGGGCCGCGGCCCCATCGCCTGGATGGCGGGCAACGCCGTTGCCTCGAACCTTCTCATGGTGGTCCTGCTTGTGGGCGGCCTCATTGTGGGGGCTTCCATCAAGCAGGAGGTCTTCCCCGAGTTTGACCTGGACTTTGTCAACATCAGCGTCCCCTATCCCGGCGCCAGCCCCGAGGAGGTGGAACGCGGGGTCTCCCTGGCCGTGGAAGAGGCGGTCCAGGGTATCGACGGAGCGGCCGAGGTTACCGCCGTCTCATCCGAAGGGGGTGCCACCATCTCTGTGGAGGCCCTGGAAGGGGCCGACATCCAGCAGCTTTACCGGGACATCGAACGGGAGGTGGATGCCATCACCTCCCTTCCCGTGGACGCGGAGAATCCCAAAATCGCCATTGCGGCCCGCCACCGGGAGGTGATCTCCTTTGCCGTCTACGGGGACCAGAAGGACTCGGTGCTCAAAGAACGGGCCGAAGAGTTCCGCGCCCGGCTCCTGGAGTCCCCGGCCATCACCCAGGTGAGCCTTGAAGACATCCGCGACCGGGAGATCCAGGTGGAGATTTCCGAAGCCGACCTGCGTCGCTACGGCCTCACCCTGGCCGAAGTGGCCCGTCGCATCCGCGACGCCTCCGTGGACCTGCCGGGCGGCAGCCTGAAAACCGACGGGGGCGAACTCCTGGTCCGCATGAAGGAGAAACGCTACACCAACGAGGCCTATGCCTCCCTGCCCCTCATCACCCTTGCCGACGGTTCCCGCATCACCATAGGGGATGTGGCCACCGTGCGGGACGGGTTCGCCGAGACCACCCGATACGCCACCTTCAACGGCTCTCCGGCCGTCATGGTGGAGGTCTACCGGGTGGGGGAACAGACCCCCATCGATGTGGCCGAAGCAGCCAAAGCAACCCTGGAGCAGTTCAGGCAGACCCTGCCCGAGGGGATCTCCGCGGCCATGGTGCGGGACCTCTCCGAGATCTTCAAGCAGCGCGGGGAGCTGCTCATCAAAAATGCCTTCATCGGCCTGGCCCTGGTCTTCATCATCCTGGCCGTCTTCCTTGAGATCCGGCTCGCTTTCTGGGTCTCCCTGGGCATCCCCATCTCGTTTCTGGGGGCCTTTCTCGTGCTGCCCTTTTCGGATTTTACCATCAATATCGTCACCATGTTCGCCTTCATCGTCACCCTGGGCATTGTGGTGGACGACGCCATCGTGGTGGGGGAGAACATCTACCACAAACGCCAGCAGGGCATGGGCCTGCTCCCGGCGGCCGTGGAAGGGGCCCGGGAGATTGCCAAACCCGTGGTCTTCAGCGTGCTCACCAACATGGTGGCCTTCATGCCCATCTACTTTGTGCCGGGATTTCTGGGCAAGATTTTCAAGAGCATCCCCATCGTGGTGATGATCGTCTTTGCCATCTCCCTGGTGGAGAGCCTCTTTATCCTGCCGGCCCACCTGGGCCACAGCCGCAGGGAAGGCTTCGGAGGTTTCCTCAAGCCCCTGTCCGATGCCCAGAGCCGATTCAGCAGCGCCTTCACCCGCTTTGTGGACCGCCGTTACGGGCCCCTGCTCTCCCTGTGCCTCCGGCATCGCTACGTCACCCTGGCCACGGGGGTTTTCATCCTTGCCGTCACCGGCTCCTGGGCCCTGTCCGGCCGCATGGGCATGGAGCTCTTTCCCCGCATCGAGTCCGACTACGCCTACGCCAACCTCTCCCTGCCCTACGGCACCCCGGCCGCCGAGGTGGACCGCATCGCAGGTCTTGCCGTTTCCGCGGCCAAGGAGGTGGTGGCGGACAACGGCGGGGAGGCTCTCTCCCGGGGGATCCTCACCCGCATCGACGAAGAGGAGATCCGCATCCGGATCCTCCTGACCCCACCAGAAGTCCGCCCCATGAGTACCACCGAGGTGACCCGGGCCTGGCGCGAACGCGTGGGGACCCTTCCGGGTGTGGAGTCGGGCCTCTTCGAGGCAAACCGGGGAGGACCGGGCTCCGGCAAGGGACTGACCATCGAGCTGCGACACCGGGACACCGACACCCTGGAACGGGCCAGCCGTGAGCTGGCCGAAGAGCTGGCCCTGTTCTCCAACGCCCGGGACATCGACGACGGCTCCTCCTCCGGCAAGATGCAGTTCGACCTGATCATGCGCCCGGAAGGTGAGCGCATGGGGTTCTCCGCCGAAGAGATCTCGCGGCAGGTGCGAAACGCCTATTACGGTGTTGAAGCCCTGAGGCTCCAGCGAGGCCGGGACGAGGTCAAGGTGATGGTGCGCCTCAAAGGGGAGGAGCGCAAAACCGAAGGGGACCTCTTCAGCCTGACCCTGCGTTCCCCCGAAGGCATGGAAGTGCCCTTGAACGAAGCCGTGGACATGAGCAGGGGACGGGCCTACACCACCATTTACAGACGGAACCAGAAACGCATCACCGATGTCACCGCCAACATCATCCCCGAGGCCGAGGCCGGACAGGTGGCCAGTGCCCTGGAAGACGGCGGCCTGGCCGACCTTGTGGCCGCCACCCCCGGCCTCACCTACGTCTTCCAGGGCAAACAGGCCGACCTTAAAGAGAGCGTCGAGAGCCTGATCCAGGGCCTGCTCATGTCGCTGATTCTCATCTACGCCCTTCTGGCCGTGCCCTTCAGGAGCTACGCCCAGCCCCTGATCATCATGATCTGCATTCCCTTCGGCATCATCGGAGCGGTGATGGGGCACCTGCTCATGGGCTACTCCCTTTCGGTCATGAGCCTCTTCGGCATCGTGGCCCTGGCAGGGGTGGTGGTCAACGATTCCCTGGTCTTCATTGACTTTTCCAACCGAAAACGCCAAGAAGGGATGGCCGTGGTCGATGCGGTGAAGGCGGCGGGCATCCAGAGGTTCCGGCCCATCCTCCTCACCACCGTCACCACCTTCGGCGGCCTGGCACCCATGATCTTCGAAACGTCCAGACAGGCACGGTTCCTCATCCCCATGGCCATATCCCTGGGGTTCGGAATCGTCTTTGCCACCCTCATCACCCTGCTTCTCGTCCCCAGCCTCTACATGATCCTGGAGGACATCAAAGCACTTGTGAGCCGTGGCAAAGCATCAACAGACACCACCGGCGAAGAAATGCCGAGGTTGTAAGAGACCGACACAGGCCCGTTTTTCCACAACACCACCAGACCAGAGGAATGACCAGACATGCTCACTCGGAAAACTCACCTTTTTACGTTGCTGCGACACCTCCCCCTGACCTGCCTTCTCCTGGCCCTGACGGTCCCCGCTGCCTGGGGAGGGAATCCCATGAAGACACCCACCCCCGGCTTTCAGGGCGACATCACCCTCATGCCCGGAGTGATCCACGCCACCAAAGCCCTCAACGACGTCGGAGACGACAACGAGCGCATCGACAGCCTGGACCAGTCGGCCTCCTCGGAGACGGAGGCGATTCCCATCGTCCTGTGGCACCTCAACTACACCTTTGACAACCTCAAAACAGAGCTTTTCGCCGGCACCCCCACCTCCAATATTGTCAAGGGGACCTACTTCCTTGAAGTGGGCGCCCGGCACCGCCTGGACAACGGCACGGCCTTAAGCCTCGCCTGGATTCCCGAGCTTCCCCTCATTGACGACGAGGTGTGGAAAGACCCCTTCCTCACGGGGGCGGACAGGACAGAGACCGACCGGACCTCCCAGGGTGTCCAGATCAAGGCGGATTCCATCCTGGGGACCCCCTTCTTTGTAAGCTATGCCTTTGCCGTCAACGACATCGATGAAGAGGAGTCGGGCCAGTCCTTCATCACCGAAGGGGGAGACCCCTTAAGCGACGAGGAGCTCTCAAGCCTCAGGCGCTCCAGTGAGGCCCACTTCATCGAAGCGGGGCTGACCCTTCCTGTCACCAGAGCCCTGATCCTGGGCGCCACCGCAGACGCCCTCCGCAACGAGGCCGACGGAAAGGCCCATCAGTTCGACCAGTTCGGGGGAAAACTTTCTGCGATCTTGCGGTTCCCCGCCTGCAAGGCATTTTCCACCGTCTCTTTCCACCAGGCGAACTACGACGGAACCCACCCGGTCTTTGACAAAAAACGGGAAGACACCTCTTACAGCGCCTCTCTGGGCCTTGAAGTGCCCCTGCCCGTGGAGAACCTGGCCTTCTCCCTGCTCATGAGATACGCCCGTACAGACTCCAACATCGACTTTTACGAGGGAGATGCCGTGATGGGCGGCATGGGCGTCAGCTATCGATTTTAGACATGATGCAACGGGGTTGCCCCTGACGGGCCGGGAAAAATCCATTTTGACAGGGCCTGCATTCCTGCTTTAAGATAATGGATTGTATACCCGGCCCGGCTGTTTCCCTTCGCCCTAACCCCTGATCAGGCAGGTGCCATGACTTATGCATACGATCCCATGAACCGATCCTTCTCTGTGATGAGCATCAACCTCCGTTTCGGCCTCGCCGACGACGGAGAAAACTCCTGGGAGCATCGGCGCAGGGCCTACGGCCCTCTGTTTACCGCCACGCGCCCCGATTTCATCGGCATGCAGGAAGCGAACAACTTCCAGACCCGGTACCTCGCCCAGCTCCTGAAGGACTACCGGTTTGTAGGGGTGAGGAACCCGTCGCCCACTACCTGGCAGAACAACCTGATTTTTTACCAGAAAGAGTGGACCTGCCTGAGACACACCCACTGTTTCCTGAGCCACACGCCCCATGAAGAGAGCCAGTTAGAGGGAAGCCAGTGGCCCCGCCAGTGCGTCATCGGAGAGTTTGAACGGGACGACGAACGCGTGGTCTGCGTCACCACCCACTTCGATTTTGACGAGGGGGTCCAGAAACAGAGCGCGGACCTGATCCTGGGGTTCCTGAAAGATTTTCCCGGAGATGTTCCCATGGTCATCACCGGCGACTTCAACGCCCCGCCCGAAAGCCCCGCCCATGAGGCCTTTCAGTCCGGAGGGTTCAAAGACAGCTTTGCAGGCGAGCACTCCTCCACCTTCCACGGCTTCACCGGAAACGACCTGGGAAAACATATTGACTGGATTCTGTACAAGGGAGGATTGAAGGTGGTGGATGCAGAGGTGATCAAGCACCCCTTTGAAGGGATCTACCCTTCGGATCACTACCCCGTGGTGTGCCGGTTTACCTGATCCGGCAGAAGGCAACTGAATACGAACTGCCAAAAACAAAAAAACCGCCGAAATCGGCGGTTTTTTAATCAGAAAAACGGGAAGAAAGAGGAAGAGCTGATATGATCCGTTCATGGCTCATGGCCATGACCTCTATACGACTCAGTTAGGCAGGATGGACAAGGCAGGACTCTCCCCCCGTCTTCAAAACTTTCCCGTTTTTTATTTTTTATTTCGGGGGAGGGAGTTGCAGGACATCGCGTCTATCCATTCCGCTCAGCTCAGCGTCCAACACCCTGCGAGGTCGGCTCCGAATCCGTTACAGATCCTCCCCCAAGACGGCCACCGGATCGACCGGTTATCTATTTGGTCACATCCATTCTCTGCTCAGCCCCATGCCGCACAACCAAAAAAATCAGTTCAGCACAACAGCGATCAGGCAATCCGGTAAGCATTGCGTCCCCTGAGACATCTCAGCCGGGGAGTAAATCAACAGCAATGTGCCCCCTTTTTCAAATGTGATTTATACAGACTGCCTGACAAAATCAACCCTCGTTGATGAGGTATTTAATGGGTATGATACATACCCACAACCTCGAAACCCCTTGAAACCCGGGGTCCCCTGAAATTGTAAGGGTTTTCCCATCCCACGGCCCTGCCCCCGCCAGACCCGGAGCATACCCAAAAGTGACCGACGGTTATTCCACGGAAGCCGACGGCAGAGAGGTCGAAAGAAGAGCCCTCAGGTTTGTTTTCGAGTGGGTAAGCCCCAACTTCCGGCGGATATTTTTTCGGTGGGTTTCGATGGTCTTCACGGACAGGGAGAGGATATCGGCAATTTCTTTGTTTGTCTTGCCTTCCCGGATCAGGTTGGTGATCTCAATCTCCGACGGGGTCAGCTGGAGCTGATATGAGGGAGCCGTCCGCACCAGGGGCCGGGCAATGGTACTGAGGTTGTTTTCCACCACCTCCAGATAGGCCACCTGGCGTGGCCCCAGCCGGGTGGCTTTGAGTTTCTCGATCCACGGATGGATCATCTCGCGGATGGTGAACAGGATCTCCTCTTCCAGGGCTTGTTTGTCCCCGCTGCGCTTTTTCAGGAGCACCTCCAGGGCGGTGTTCATCTCTTCAAGGCCAGCGCTTTTGCGCTGCAGCTCCTGTTCCCTGTTACGAAGGGCCTCTTCCACAAGGGCCACGCGGGTGACGTCCCGGACAAAGGCCACCACCCCCTCCCCCCGGCAACAACGCATCATGCGGGCTTCGTAGTACCGCTCTTCCCCCTCCAGCTCCAGGGAATACTCCAGGGTCTGGCGCTCCCCGGTCCGGATGGCTGTTTCGCAGGCGGCGGTGATCTGCCGGGCCAGCTCCCCGGGGAGCACATCAAAGACACTCTTCCCCATGAATCCCTCGGGTGACCGGTACAGGGGAAGTCCCATGGCGGCGTAATCCGTGAACACCCCATCCCGGGACAGGGTAAACATCAAATCGGGCAACCCCTTGATGAGTTGACAGCTCTCTTCAAGCTGCTGTTTCAGGCGCGCGTTCTCCCTTCGGAGCGCATCGAGTTCATTCATGGTCCCTGCCTTGCATGGTCCCCTTGCCCGCAGCCGTCCAGGGCGTCAGGGGAGTATCGGTTCAGAACACGTTCCGTAAACAACCGGGCTTGAGGCACCCCGGCCCGTCCGCCCTTATGTAGGCAAGGCCCTGCGGGCTGTCAAGCAGGACGTGCCGACAAAACACACCATACCTGTGACACGCAAGGTGTTGCCCCAAGGCGCTTCATGACCCCGCACGAAAAGCCTCCCACAACAAAAACCCGCATCGGCCCTTTGCCGACGCGGGTTTGTCAATGCCAGTTCATCACGGGCAGCATCCCTACCTGGGGTGCCTGAGATTCCTCACACGAAGATCCCAGTTCCAGACGCTCACCATCCCGCCCATCAGCATCTTGTCCACGTTATGGACAAACATCGTATTGCCCCTGACCTTGCCCAGCACCTCCACATCCTGGCTCACCAGAACCTGCTTGGCCCCGCGCCTCATGTTGGAGAGAAAATAGGTGCTGCCGTCTTCGGCAACCAACACGAAGTCCCGCTCCATGGAGACACGGGGGTCCTTGATGTCTGTGGGACAAACGGTTTCATTCACCACGCAGCTTGCCCCCATGATCTTCCCCTTGACCAGCATTATCTCGGCCAAGGCGGGGGACGTAGAAAAAATGGCCAGAATCGGCAGTACCAGGAAAAGCACATTCACTCGTCGGGTCATGATCTGTCTCCTTAGGTTGTTGGGGGTCTATAAGCCTACATGAGCGGGGCGCCTGAATAGGCGCTGGCCGCAGATGGATCACATCATGGGTTCCCTGAAAAACGCTGAAGAGAAGAAAGGGGCCGGGATAAAGTGCAGGAGGCCATCTGAATTACTCCCCATTATCACGAAAAGATCCCGTTATGTCAATTATTCCCGCAGGGTGAACTCACCCCGAAAAAGCGCTGTCCCCGGCTTTTCATTTGCCGGAGATGGTGGTATAGCCCTCTTTTGTTAAGGACCGCACGGGACCCTATCGGTAGAGTTCCCGCCACCGGCACTTACGGGCACCATGCGCCTGACTTTTTTTGGTATATATGTAGGTAGCTTTATGAGTGTATTTGAAATCGCCATGCTGGTCTGCTTCGGTTTTGCCTGGCCCGCCTCCATCTGGAAGTCCTGGACCTCGCGGAACAACTCCGGAAAAAGCCTTCAGTTTCTCTGCATTGTCCTCGTGGGCTATGCAGCAGGCATCACCCACAAGCTTCTCTACAGCTTTGATGCCGTCATCGTCCTCTACGCCGTCAACGCCCTCATGGTCACCACCGACATTGCCCTGTGGTTCCGCAACGGGCGGCTGATGAAAGGGGACGCTGCCGCGGATTTCTCCGCTCAAGCCCCCCACGCCCATGGGTAAAAGCCCCCTTTACGGCACCCGTCACACCAAATAACGCCTCCCCCACGGTGAGGTCCACAGGATGTCCTGTGCCCGCCCACTGTATTTTTTCTATACATCTTCCTCTTTTTTAGCTATTTACTATCGTTTGTTATATTAACACTGTTCATCAATCAAGAGATTCGTGCTTTATATTGATACTCGCGTCGACAGAAAACCACCTATTCACACCACATAAACGTATCAACATGTCACAGGAGGAAGATGTGAAAACGCAGAATGTTGTGATGGTCAGTGCCTGCCGAACCGCCATCGGCAAATTCCAGGGAGCCCTGAAAAACGTCTCGGCACGGGATCTTGCCGTGCATGTGGGCAAGGAAGCCGTCGCCCGCGCAGGCATCGACGTGGAAACCATCGACGAACTGGTCCTTGCCCAGTGCCTTCCCGGCCTGCAGGGTTCCCTGCCCGCCCGGCAGGTCTCCAAGCGCATCGGGTTCTCCGATGCCAGCAGCGCCGTCTCCATTAACCAGAACTGCGGCTCGGGGATGCGCGCCGTGGAGATTGCCGCCCACAGCATCATGCTCGGCAAGAACGACATCGTCATGGCCGTGGGCGCCGAGAGCATGACAGGCGCCCCGTACATGCTTCCCAAGGCCCGGTCCGGGTATCGCATGGGCCCCGGTTCCATTGAGGACTCCATGCTCTTCGACGGGCTGGTGGACGAACTGGCCGGGGGCCACATGGGCACCACCGCCGAAAACGTGGCGGAAAAATACGGGATCACCCGGGAGGAGTGCGACGAGCTGGCCCTCATGAGCCACACCCGTGCCCTGGACGCCATTGCCGCCGGCCATTTCAAGCGGGAGATCGTCCCCTATGAGATCGTCACGCGAAGGGGGACCACGGTCTTCGATACCGACGAGCATCCCATCGCCGGCAGCACCCCGGAGAGCCTGGCCAGACTGAAGCCCGCCTTCAAGAAAGGGGGCGTGGTCACCGCGGCCAACGCCTCGGGCATCAACGACGGCGCCGCCGCCGCCATCTTCATGAGCGAGGCCAAGGCCAAAGAGCTCGGCATCCGCCCCCTGATGAAGCTCATCAACACCGCCTGTGCGGGCGTGGACCCCAAACTCATGGGCTTAGGGCCCGCCGTGGCCATCCCCAAGGTGTTGTCCGGCACGGACATGGGCTTTGAGGACGTGGAGTACTGGGAGATCAACGAGGCCTTTGCCGCCCAGTTCCTCGGCGTGGGCCGCATGCTCCGGGAAGACCACGGCATGGCCCTCTCCATGGACAAAACCAACCACAACGGCTCGGGCATCGCCCTGGGCCACCCCGTGGGCTGTACCGCCCTTCGGATTCTGGTGAGCCTCTACTACGAGATGGAACGCCTGGACCTCACCGTGGGCGGGGCCTCCCTGTGCGTGGGAACGGGCCCTGCCATCGCCTCCCTCTGGACAAGGGAAGTGTAAGGCCGTATAACGGATTCAGAAAGCATACATGAAAGGGCTCGCCGCTCACCCCCGCCTTCACCGCGCCACAGGGCCCGGCGACCCCACATGATATCCCCGGCAGCCGCCTTCCCCAGGGGCTGCCGGGGCCACATCATCAACACCCCCTTGCCCATGCATTTCTGGAGCCGCCTGTGAAAACCTTTGCCCTTTGGTTTGCGTCCTTTTTTATTTCTGATCACACCCGCACCACCGACCCGGATGTCCGGTCACGCTACGGGGTTCTGGAAGGGTGGGTAAGCATCGTGGGAAACGCCCTCCTGTTCGCAGTCAAGCTGGTCATCGGCCTCTCCGTGGGAAGCGCGGCCCTCATCGCCGACGCCATCCACACCCTCTCGGACTCCGCCACATCGGCCGTTGTCATAGTGGGGTTTACCATGTCCCGGAAGCCCTCGGACAGCGAGCACCCCTTCGGCCACGGCCGCATCGAGCCGGTGGCCACCCTCATCATCGCCATTCTCCTGTTTGTGGCCGGGTTTGAACTCCTCAAACACAGCATCACCGCCACCCTGAACCCCACCGTGGCCAAGGCGAGCTACGGAGCCATCGCCATCGTCGCAGGAACCGCCCTGTTCAAAGAACTCATGGCCCGCTTTTCCTTTGCCCTGGGGGACCTCATCGATTCGGCCACCCTCAAGGCCGACGCCCTGCACCACCGAAGCGACGCCTTCTCCACCCTGCTGGTGGTGGTGGCCCTGGGCGCCTCCCACCTTGGCTATGCCAAGGTGGACGGTATCATGGGTATCGGGGTCTCTCTGGTCATCTTCGCCTCGGCCTGGGGCATTGCCCGGGAAGCGGTGAACCCCCTCATCGGCGAAGCCCCCTCCCAGGCCTTTCTGGATGAAATCGAAGGGGCCTGCCGCAGCGTCACCGATGTACTGGGGGTCCACGACATCGTCGTCCACAACTACGGAGAAAACCGCATCGTATCCCTGCACATCGAGGTCTCCCACCACCTCTCGGCCCTTGCCATCCATGAGATCGCAGAGGATGTGGAAAAAGCCGTGGGCCGCATCACAGGCGGCATGGTGGTGGTCCACATGGACCCCATCAACCGGGACCACCCCCACTACAACACCGTGCTCACCGAAATCCAAAAGGTGGTGGCCGAAGACGAACGGGTCCTCACCTTCCACGATCTGCGCATCGTGGGGACCACCCTGGACCGCGGCACCATTTTGTTCAACATCACCCTCAACAACAGCGACCGCCCTGGGGATCAGCGCGAGGTCCTCAGGGAGACCCAGGAAAAAATTCAAGCCCGGTTCCCGGGCCTCGATCTCCTCATTAAAATCACCCCCATGTTCAGCTACAACCCCTAAAGGAGACGCTAAAATATGTCCACCATACCCGAACGACACGATATACCCGACGCTCACAAATGGGACCTGTCCCCCATGTTCGCCGACGACGCGGCCTGGGAGACCCTCTTCAGGGAAACCGAGGCCAGGATTTCAGGCTACAAAACCTACCAGGGCCGCCTGGGAGAATCGGCCTCGGTCCTCAAGGAGGCCATCGATTATGACCTTTCCGTCAACCGGTCCCTGGAGCTTCTCTACACCTACGCCCACCTGCGCAACGACGAGGACAAGACCAACCCCGACTACGACGGCCTCTTTCAGAAAGCCGTGAACCTGTACGCCCGCATCGCCCAGGCCTCCAGCTTCTTCACCCCCGAGGTCCAGGCCATCGACAGCGCCACCATGGAAGGGTTCCTTGCCCACAAGGAGCTGGCCGACTACCGGTTCTTCCTGGAGAAAATCCTGCGCTTCAAGCCCCACACCCGAAGCGAAGAGGTGGAGGAGCTGCTGGCCATGTCCGCCGAGGCCATGGCAGCCCCCTCCCGCATCTTCAGCCAGCTGGACAACGCGGACCTGCGCTTCGGCACCATCCAAGACGAGACCGGCACCCCCCACGAGCTCTCCCACGGGAATTTCATCGCCTTTCTCATGAACCCGAAGCGCGAGGTGCGGAAAAACGCCTTTGACACCTACTATTCCGCCTACGAGGCCCACAAGCACACCATCGGCGCCTCCCTTTCAGCAGCCATCAAAAAGGACCTGTTCATCTCCAAGGCCAAGCGATTCGACGCCACCCTCTCCCGTGCCCTGTTCACCGACAACGTGGACAAAGAGGTCTACACCGGACTCATCGACAGCGTGCGTAACGGCTTTGCCCCCCTCTTCGACTACCTGAACCTGAGGAAAAAAGCCCTGGGCGTCGATGCCCTTCACATCTACGACACCTATGTGCCCCTGGCCTCGGACGTCACCTTCCACATGGACTACGACGAAGCCGTGGAGGTCACCCTGGCCGCCCTGGCCCCCCTGGGCACGGCCTATGTGGACACCTTGAAAAAAGGGCTCACCGGCGGCTGGGTGGACCGGTATGAAAACCGGGGCAAGCGAAGCGGGGCCTACTCGTCTGGCTGCTACGACTCCAACCCCTACATCCTGCTCAACCACGACGCCAACAGCATCAACAGCCTCTTTACCCTGGCCCACGAAGCGGGCCATTCCATGCACTCCCACTACTCCCGCACCACCCAGCCCTACATCTACGGGGACTACACCATCTTTGTGGCCGAGGTGGCCTCCACCTTAAACGAGGCCCTCCTCGGCCGATACCTCCTGGAAAAATACAAGGGGGACAAAAAGATGGAGACCTACATCATCAACCGGGAGATCGACAACATCCGGGGGACCCTCTACCGCCAGACCATGTTTGCCGAGTTCGAGATGCGTATCCACGCCATGGCCGCCGACAACCAGGCCATCACCCTGGAAACCCTCACCGACCTGTACGCAAGCCTCCTTGCCGACTACTTCGGCGACACCCTTGTCGTCGACGAGGCCCTGAAGCTGGAGTGCCTGCGCATCCCCCACTTCTACTCCTCCTTCTACGTCTACAAATACGCCACGGGCATCTCCGCGGCCCTGGACATTGCAGGGCGCATCATCAAAGGAGAAGAGGGGGCGGTCTCCCGATACATGGAATTCCTCACCCTGGGGGGCAGCATGTTTCCTGTGGATGAGCTTCGCGTGGCCGGTGTGGACATGACCCGCCCTGCCCCGGTGAACAACACCATCGCCCATTTCGGGGGCCTGGTGGAGCGTTTAAAAGCCCTTCTGGCCTGATCCGTGTCACACAATCCCCCCCGGCCCCCGGGCCGGGGGCATTCCACGTCTCCCTGTTCCATCCCTGTGTTCCTTCTCGCATCCATCGGCATTTTCAGGTATAGTGTTTCTAATCATCCCTTTAAAAATCATCAGGGCCCGCCCCGTCACCCGCCACCGGCCAATGCGCCGAATGCCATGGGGGACAGCCCCATACGCCTGCGAAAAAACGCCATACCCAGCCAGGAGGTACCCATGGACGCCATCAAGCAGGAGCGCCGTTTCAACAGATCTGAAACACGCCAGGAATCCCTGACCAATCTTCTCAACTACACCAAAATTTACGGAGGGTTCGCCCACGCCATCATCCTGCGCAAGGGAGAAGTCGTTGCCCGCTCGGACCAGGCAGACCAGACACCGCGCATGAAGGACATCGCCCTGATCCTGGAAAAAACGGCCGGGTACCTCTCCAAGGCGGCCACCTATCCCGACATCCAGACCATCACGGCCCAGACCTCCAGGGGGGACAGCGTGGCCTGCTACTTTTTCAAGGCGGACAACGGGACCCCTTGCGCCATCGTGGTTCTCTCCAAAACCCGCATCCCCCCTTCCGCCGACAAAATCTTCGCCCGGGCCGCCAACGGCTACGAGCGCATCCTGCGGAGCACCACAAGCTGAAAAAAGCCCGTTTGCCGTGCTCCGGCCCGTTGTGCGGGGCCATGGCCGCCCCTCTGCCCCACCGCCTGTTCAGGCAACCTGCCCGTTTTCCCCTTTTTTTTCCAATATTCCCTCTTGAATCAAACCGCCCGAGTATGCTTTAAAGATGAGGCATTTACACGTCATGTTCGGTATCCCGATTCAAACCACCTCGCTCACACCGACCCACAGAGCCGAACCCACGGGACCAGGGAGACTTGTATGATAGAAGTAAACCAGGAACGCCGGATCAAACGCTCAAACAACCAGAGAGAAGCCCTCGACAACCTGCTGGACTACACGCGGCTCAAAGGAGGATTCAGCCACGCCCTTATCGTCGATGACGACGGAGAGCTGGTGGCGGCATCCACTCCCAGGGGCAACGCCGCATCCATCGGCCCCATGGCCTGGGTGCTCCAGCGGACCGCGGCCACCCTTTCAGGCCCCGTGGACTTTACCCAGGCCGAAACCGTGATCATCCAGGTCTCCGAAGGCAACAGCCTGGCCTGCCACTTCATCCGGGGCCGGATCACCGGGGCCATCCTTGCCACAGGCCAGGGAAAGCTCCCCCCCTCCACGGAAAAAATCCTTGCCGGTGCCGCCGAGAGCTACCTCCGCATCATGACAAAACGCTGAAGGGTCGCTGGCCATCGTCTGTCCGTGCGCCGCAAAACATCCGTGTTTAAAGTCCCCGTCCTGTGATATAGGACCGATCAAAACCGTTTTTTCTTGCGACACAACCACCAGCAACCCCAGAGACAGACGCAGCAACCATGGAACAGCCCCCCTTACTGACGCCCATCGGCACCGTGCACTCCTGCTTCACCGAAAAATTCGGCGTTCCCCGGCAACCGGGCATCGTCGCCGAAGCCGTGGGGCACATCGAGCTCATCCCCCCGTACAACCGCGCCGAGGCGGTGCGTGAGCTGGAGGGGTTCTCCCACATCTGGGTAATCTTCTTCTTTGACCGGTCCACCCGGGGAGAGTGGAAGCCCACGGTGCGGCCACCACGCCTGGGGGGCAACAAAAAAATCGGGGTCTTTGCCTCCCGATCCAATTTTCGCCCCAACCCCGTGGGTCTCTCCGTGGTGCGCCTCCTGTCCGTGAGCGAGGAGAAGGGAAAAATCCTTATCCACGTCAAGGGCCTCGATATCCTGGACGGCACCCCGGTTCTGGACATCAAGCCTTACATCCCCTATGTGGACGCCGTTAGCGATGCCACCGGAGGATTTGCCGCCCACAAGCCCGAACCGAAGCTTTCGGTGAGCTTTTCCCCGGAAGCAGAACAGGCCCTGGCAAGGCTCTCGGAAACCGCCTACCCCAACCTCAAGGGGATCATCACCGGGGTGGTGGAGCAAGACCCCAGACCGGCCTATTACGACGCCCGGAAAAAAGATGCCTCCTTCGGCTTTTGCCTCTGGGACCTGAACATTCGCTGGAGCGCCGAAGGCACCCACGCCACCATCACGGAGATCACCCGGTGAGAGATCCTTTCCCATGGGACGATGACCACGACCCGGATGAGTCCCCGAAGCGGCCCCAGAAAATCACCGACATTGACTACAGCGAAAAGCGCCCCGGAAAGGCCGACATCTTTCTGAACGGGAAAAAAGCCTTCAGCATGAACGCCTTTGACGCCGCCCTTTTGGAGCGCGGCTCTGTCATGGACCCCGCCGAGGTCAAAAAAAGGGCCTTTGAAGACGAAAAGCAGCGCTGCTGGGCCAGCACCCTGCGCCTGTTGGGGGTTCGCTCCCGGAGCCGGGCCGAGCTCATGCGCCGCCTCCGGGAGAAAAAATTTTCCCAAAAAGCCGCAGAGCTCTCCCTTGACCGGGCCGAAAAGGCAGGCTTTATCAATGACGAGGCCTTTGCGCGGGAGTGGATCGACTCCCGCCTGAGAAACCAGCCCAAGGGGCGCTACCTGCTCAAGCAGGAGCTCCGGCTCAAAGGAGTCGATGAAGCCCTCGTCGACCGCCTTCTTGAAGAGGGCCTGGACGAAACCGCCGCCGCCCTCACCCTGCTCCGCAAAAAAGCATGGAAGTGGAAAAAAGCCGAGCCCGCTGTGTTCAAGCAAAAGGCCTATACCTTTCTGGCCGGCAAGGGATTTACCTTCGACATCACACGGGAAGCCGTCGACCAATTCCTCCGGGAGAAGGAAGAGGGAGAGCTGGAATAAGCGCTATTCCTACCCTTACTGTTTCCTCTTTTTGCTTTCAGCCCCACTCGGAATCCATGCCTATTTTCCTTGCTCTTTCACCCCTTGATTGGTATGCATGATGATTTGATCCACACAACGTGATGCGGGGTGGCGCCTTTCGTGCGCCTCAAAAATAGTACGGTCGGTAAAGAGCCAGGTGCCCGACTGGTGCGGCAACACGGTTTGACCCCGCGCAGAGCATAAAAGCGATTTTTACGGGTCCGAATATTTTCCCGGACCCGATTTTCACGGTTCAAGGGGGCAACAATGGAATTTGAAAGTGTTCTGGAGGTTCAAGAGAGGCTGGAGTCCCAGCGGTATATCTCCTCTCGGGAGATTGCAACGGTGGTCTACCTGGCCGTGACCATGGAAAAACCCATCCTGGTGGAGGGTCCTGCTGGGGTCGGCAAAACCGAGCTGGCCAAAAGCATTGCCAAGGCCCTTGAACGGCCCCTGATCCGCATGCAGTGCTACGAGGGCCTGGACGAGTCCAAATCCCTGTACGAGTGGGAATACGCAAAACAGCTCCTCTACACCCAGATGCTCAAGGACAAGATCAACGACATCGTCTCGGATACCACCAGCCTGGCAGGGGCCGTGGATGAGATCGCCGCCCACGAAGACGCCTTCTTCTCGGAAAAATTCATCCAGACAAGGCCCTTACTCACCGCCATCAAGTCCGAAGAGCCCGTGGTGCTCTTGATCGACGAGATCGACAAGTCCGACCCCGAGTTCGAAGCCTTTCTTTTAGAGCTCCTCAGCGATTTCCAGATCTCCATCCCGGAGATCGGCACCATCACCGCCACCACCAAGCCCATCGTTTTTCTGACCTCCAACAACTACCGGGACATGAGCGACGCCCTCAAGCGACGCTGCATCCACCTCTTCATCGACTACCCCAACATCGGAACCGAGATGGACATCGTGCGCATCAAGCTCCCGGACATCGACGAGACGCTCCTGGAAAAAATCGTCACCATCGTCGCCAAGATCCGAGACATGGACTTGAAGAAAAAACCGTGCATCTCCGAGACCATCGACTGGGCCACCGCCCTTCTCACCCTCCAGATCGAAGACCTCTCCCCGGAGATCGTGGCCACCACCTTGAACCCGCTGCTCAAATACAAAGCGGACTACGAGCTGGTGAAACGAAACATCTCCGATCTGTTGCCCAATTAGAAACAGGTGATAGGTAATAGGTGGCAGACCGGCATTTTCCTTCGCTTCTGCGATGGGTATATCAATGACCGAATCACCGAGACAATAATAACGGGCGCAGCCCGTCAGCGCATGTGACGAACCTGAGGAACGAGGGGGAGGAGCATGTGCGAACCTGGGATGCAGGGGATGTATCCCCTGCCGCTGGAGGCATCCATGGTCAATCTGACATTACGATTTGTAAACTGTTGCCGGGCAGCGGATTTAAGGGTCTCCACCGCCGAGGTGCTGGATGTGGTCCGGCAGCTGGCCATTGTGGATCCCTTTGATGAGTTTCAGTTCTACACGGTGCTGCGGACCAACTTTGCCAAGAGCCACCGGGACCAGGACCGCTTTGACCGGCTCTACAACCTCTTTTTCCATGAGATGCAAAACGACCTCACCGGGGTGGAGGTCACGCCGGAGAGCCAGGGATTCGATGAGGTCGTCGCCCGCCTGGCCGAAGAGATGGAGGCCGACGGAGACGCCATGAGACAGGCCATCCTCGACTTCATGGCCGGAAAGCCCCTGGACTACCTGGACCTCATCAACAAGCTCCACACCCAGGAAGAGCAGGCCGCCACCGGCCTGAAGTCCAACATGACCCAGCTCTCCAGCCGCCTGGAGGTGATGCTCAAGATCAACCAGATGAAGGAGAAGGTGCTCCAGTTCCTCGGGGGCAACCACGCCGTGGTGGACGACTCGGTAAAGGCAAGCATCGAAGAGGAGTTCACCCGCCGCTTAGAGAGCGCCTACGACATCCTCACCAAGGAGCCCAAGACCAAGAACTCCGGCCTCAAGACCGTGGCCCACAACGAGGAGCACTACGACGAAATCGGCCAGGTCCCCTTCTCCTCCCTCTCAGACGACGAGATCGAAGAGGTGCGGGACGTGATCCGCCAACTGGTGAAAAAACTCGAAGAGATCGCCACGCTTCGCTACTCTGTGGCCAAGAAAGGGGAGATCGACGTCAAGAAGACCTTGCGCCGGGCGGGTAAATACCTGGGCATTCCCATCGAAATCATCCGAAAGGACAAGCCCCTTCGGAAAGGGAAAATCGTGGTGCTCTGCGACGTGTCGGGCTCGGTGTGGTCCACGGCCCGCTTCATGCTCAACATCCTGTATGCCCTGCAGGAGTGCTTCAGCAAGGTAAAGAGCTTTATCTTTGTCTCGGAGCTGGCCGAGGTCACCGACCACTTTATCGAAAAAGAGGTCAACGACGCTATCGAGGCCATCATGAAGGACGCCCCCATCAACTACTACGCCCAGACCGACTACGGCATGGCCTTCCAGACCTTCAAGAACGACCACCTCCAGGATCTGGACAAAAAAACCACCCTCATCATCATCGGCGACGCCCGCTCCAACTACCAAAACCCCCAGGACCACATCCTGAGGCAACTCCGGGACAAGTGCCGCCGCATCATCTGGCTCAACCCCGAACAGGAGAAACAGTGGACCGAAGGGGACTCCGAGATGTACACCTACAAAGCCCACTGCCACGAAGTCCGCGCCTGCGGCAATTTGAATCAGCTTGTCGATTTTATTCAGGAGTTGGTGCTTTAAAAAACAGGCAATAGAAGAGAGAGAAATAGGTTATAGGAGATAGGTTGTCGGTACGTGCGAATCCGGTCCAACATCCTGACGCCGACCGCCATGCGTCACACGGTAGGGTGCGGCTCCCGCACCGCCTGATACCACGAAGACCAACTGCGCGGCTACGCCCTCACCAGAACCACCGTGATGTTGTCCCGCCCCCCATGCCGGTTGGCAGCAGCCACTAACGCCTCGGCCTTCCACGCCATCTTTTTCTTTTTTCCCAGGATCCCCATAATCTCCTCTTCGGGCACCATGTCCGTCAAGCCGTCGCTGCACAAAAGGAGAAAATCGCCGTCTTCAAGGGATTCGGTATCCATGAAAAGATCGTCCTCAGTGATGGTTTCCCTTACCACCAGGGCCTTTGTGAGGACATGGCTCCGAGGGTGGGTGCGTAGCTCTTCCCTGGTAAGGGAGCCGTTTTTGTAGAGGGGCCAGATCTCGGAATGGTCTTCGGTGAGCTGGCGCAGGGTACCGTTTCGAAAAAGGTAGGCCCGGCTGTCGCCCATGGAGACGAGGCTCAGGAGCCCGTCCCGCACATGGGCGGCCACAAGGGTGGTGCCCATGCCCTTGTAGGCGTCATAGGCTTCAGCCAGGGCGTAAAGCCGTGCGTTGGTCTCGCAGGCCAGCTCCGCCAGGCGACGAACCGGCGGAATCTCTTCCTTGGGATCCCCATAAAAATCCCGGGCCAGCCACCCTGAAGCCAGGCTGCTGGCCACCTCTCCTGCCTGGCCGCCCCCCATGCCGTCACACAGAAGGTAGAGCCTGCCCCCCGCGTCAATTTTTTCCTCCGTGATCGCCCAGGTGGCATCTGCCTCGGGGATAAAAAACGAATCCTCGTTGTGGGTGTACTTTTTCCCGATATCGCTTTTGGCCGCATGGAGAGAAGCCTCTCCCTTCAAAAAAGAAAACATAACGCGTCCATCTCTCTGATCTGCCCACGGCCAAAAAAACCATAGGAAATCCGAACTATTCAGTCCCCGGCAGGGCCGCCCGAGGCAAACGGGTGCTGAACAGTAACAGCCCCTGTCTTCACCAACACCCCACGCCCTATCTCCTATCTCCTATTACCTATTACCTATTACCTACTTACTGTCTCACACCTTTTTCCCCCAGATATAGATTCCGTTCAGGGTTTTTTGGTCTGTGACGTACCTGCCTTTTCCCCAGCTGAAGTCGAGCTTGATCTTGAGGCTGATGCCGCACGGGGTGGTCTTGGTGCCTTTGAGTTCGGCCCTGAGCCACTTTCGCCCTTTGTAGCTGTCCGTGGTGGGCTTTTTGGCAACGGTGACCTCAAACCCATTGTTTTTGAGGACCTTTAACCAGTCGTTGTAGGATTTGTCGTGGTCAAACCCCATGGCCACGAGGCTCTCGTGAAGCATGTCGCCTTTGCTGAAGGGCAGGTAATCCACCACGCCGGAGTCTTTGTCGTACCAGAAGTCGATGCCGTCCACGGTGTAGTAGAGATAAGGCTTGCCCGTGTCGTCGTCGATGCTTTTGCACTGCACACCCGCGGCCCGTAAGTCCCTTACCGTGCTGACGCCCAGGGTGATGCCGTTCATGGGAAAGAGGCAATCGTCCGTGTTTTTCTCCAGGGTCAGGTGAAGCTTGGTGTCGCCTTTCCCATCCAGGGTAACGGATCGTGAGGCAACCCGATAGGTTTCGGCGCTGGCCACCACCGTGTAGCGCCCCGGTTCCAGGCGCATACCCGGCGTATAGGTCGCCTTGGTTCCCTTGATCCGAATATCGGCATGTTCAGGCGTGGTGGTCACGTAAAGGCGAGGCATGGCAACCAGGTCGATGGAGAGTGCCTCGGCTTTGCCGGCCGTAAGGGTCACCTTGCGCTCCACGGGCATGTGATTCTCAGCGGTCACCAGCACCTTGTAGACCCCGGCCTTCAGCCGGACCCCGGGGCTGTATTTCTCTTTGATCCCCTTCAGGATGACCCGGGCCTCTTCGGGCTGGGTCGTCACAGTGAGACTGGCGTAGGGCTCCAGGCGAAGACTCACACGCATCTCGCCGCCCCCTTCGGTGATCGCCACCGATGAGGACGCCGGGATATACCCGTCATGTGTCGCACGGATGTCGTAGGTGCCCGGCGTCAGCCGGATACCCGAGAAAAAGGCGGGGCGGATATTCGTGATCTTTACCTCTGCGCCCCGGGGCTCGGTCTCCACAAAGAGACGGCACCCATCCAGCAGGGCATCGGTGTCATAGGCCACAATCCCTTCGGCCCTCTCCGGGTACTTGCCGATGAGCTCGTTCCAGGCCGCGGCCTGAAGGCTTCGTCCTTCCTCGGTGGCAACCAGCCCCTTGTAGGTGGCGATGTCCTCTTCCAGGCGTTTTCTGGCCCAGGCCTCCTTTTCCTCAATGAGGGTGGCCATGGTTTCTGCCTTGGCCCTCTTCTCCTTGATCAGGCCCAGCATGGCCTTGGTGCTGTCCCCTTCAAGGGGTTGGCCCGAATCCATGCGGGCCTTCATGTCGCTCACCGCGGACGAAAGACTGGAAATCTCCTCCCGGCAGGCGGCAATTTTCACATCCTGCTGCTCAGGAAAGGAGAGGGTTGCCATGTCCACCGCCCCTTGGGAGTTTTTTTTCTCCGCAACGGGATCCGACGGATCACCACCACCGCCGCCCATGAGGGCAAATCCACCGACGGCAAGGGCAACCACAACGAGAACGGCTGCCACGAGACCGAGATTTTTCTTGCCTTTGGGTTCCTGAGACCCAGCAGCATCGGCGTCGCGTAAGGGCCCCGATGCAGGTGCAGGAGAGACCTCCTTGCCCTCAAGGGCTGCCAGCACCTCGTCAAAACTCCGAAACCGTTTCGAGTACTCCTTTTCCAGGCACCGAAGGACAAGGGCATTCATGGGCGCACTGGCCCCTTGCAGGGGCGGCACGGGTTCGTTGAGGATCTGATGCTCGATGGCGCCCTTGTGAAAGGGGGGATGGCCGGAGAGAAGCTCGTACAGAAGGGCACCGAAGCTGTAGATATCGGACTCGCGCCCCACGTCCCGTCCCCTCACCTGTTCCGGTGCCATGTAGAGAAGGGTCCCGGACGAGCTGGAGTTGGCGATGCGGCTCATGGAGCTCTTGACGGTTTCGGAGATGCCGAAATCCGTGACCTTGGGGGTGCCGTCCGTGGTAATGAGGATATTCTGGGGTTTGATGTCCTTGTGGATCACCCCCTTTTCGTGGGCGTAGGCAAGGCCCCGGGCGATGCCCTCGGCAACCTTTGCCACCTCGGCTTCCGAGAGCGTTTTGTCCGGGGCATCCATCTTCACCTCGGTGAGGCTCTTGCCGTCCACGAACTCCATGTCGATGTAGGTAACGGCCCCCCGGTCCTGGAACTCAAAAATACGCACAATGTTGGGGTGGTTGAGCTTCGCCATGGTCACGGCTTCCTTGCGGATGCTCTCCATGGCCTCAATGTCCGAGGCCACGGCCTCGGGCAGCACCTTCAGGGCCTTGTCGCACTCCATCTTCCGGTCATGGACCCGGTACACCGCCCCAAAGCCCCCCTGGCCGAGCTTTGCCCTGACTTCATAGCGATCATCGATGACGTGCCCTTCGGGCAGCTGCTCCAGGTTCACCACGCCGTAGGCAGGGGCCCCTTTCACCACCGTCTTGTACGGATCCACCGCTCCGGTTCCGCTTCCGTCTCCCCCTGCCGCCGTGGAGCCCACCGGCGTGCCACAATGGATGCAGAACTTTCCCCCAGCATCCAACTCCTTGCCACACGAAGCACAAAACGCCATCACCCCTCCAGTATCCCATATAAAGTTGACGCATCACGAGTACAAAAGAGCCTCCGGCGGCCCTGCCGGGGGCTAAACTTTTACAAAGTTTAACAAACAGGTTTTAAAAACAGTTTCAAACCAATCAAAATCAAAAGCGCATTCGCAACCTGCTATCGAGGTGGCTCACCTCGCCGCCGGAGGCAGGCTTTCGGTACCGACATGAACCATAGAAGGTAAACTGTTGAGCCCCAGATGGATGCCCTATCCACCCGCTGTGATCACCCAGTTCACCGGCCAGTTCCCCCGATTTTTTTTGAGCAGCACCCCGTTTATCCCCCGCTTTTCGTCGGTGTAATGGTAGCAGCCGTCGGCCACTTCGACCTTGTAATGATCGTAGGCCGGGTCCGGGGCAAGGGTCAGGAGTCCGTCGAGTTTTCGGATATAAAGGACCTGGTCCCCCTCATAAAGAATGGTGTACTGATTCCGAAGGGACTCAAAAGAGGCCGGATCGCCGTTCTTAAGGCACTCCTCCTCGTCCAGGATGGCCGTGAGGCGAAAGGCGAAAAGGCCCGGGCCTTTTTCCAGGGTAAAGGTAAAACTGCCCGCGATGTTGAACTCCCGGACGTCGTACAGGGGCACCTTGCCGATGCGATCGGGGCTGCGGTTGATGTAGGTGCCGTTGGAACTGGAAAGATCCTCCAGAGATCCTTTTGGGCCGTCGATGCGTCCATGGCGAGAGGAGACCCAGGCACAGGTGATGGGAATATCGTTGTCCGGCGCCCGTCCGATGGTGACCCCTTTTCCGGGCCGGAAACGGTAAGTGAGACCTGTCATCTTCTCCTTGATCACCAGCTCTCCGCTGTAGCCCAGATCCCGGGCCACGGCCCCTTTCATGGCAAACCACTCATCCATGGAGCCGCCGCAGGACGAACAGATTTTCGCCTCGGCTCCGAGCTGCTGTCCGCACCAGGGACAAAAAAACAAAGCGCCCCTCTCTTTTTTGTAAAGGTCGCCCCCGCACCAGCCGCAAAATGCCGATTCTTTTGCCGCGGGCTTGCCGCAGCCGCAGCAATACACCGGGTTCTCACAGACCGGCTCGGCAAAGCTCCCCACAATGGTCTTCATGGGTGCCTGGGCTCCGCAGGCCGTACAATACAGGTGAAGCGCCTCGACCTTTTCACCGCATGTCTCACAAAATTGACTCATGATATCCCTTATGAAAAATCCCCCGGCGGCCCTGCCGGGGACAACATTCCTGAAAAATTTGACAATCAGATTGGGGTGGTTTTATGAACATCTTCGCGGATGTTTACCCCCGGGAAACGAAGGGAAGCATCCGCAACCTGGGGCCCTGGCCGCCGGAGGCCTGTATTTTCCACCTGCTATTGAATCCCTTTCATCATCGTTCCCGCAGCCTTGACAATGGGCTCACGGCTTTTGCCGAAGGCATCCCACACGGCGCTTTCGGCTGTCACGCCAAACCCCTCCTGTGGGGAAAGCGTCTCTTTCCGAGTGAGGCTCTTGGCGGGAAGGGTGTAAAGCGAAAGGCCTGCACCGCACCTGGCCGCGTGCATGTTGGCGTAGCTGCCCACGGTGCCCCCGCCGCTGGGGTCCACCTCCACGGTCAGGAGGTAATCGGCGTTGAGGGCGTCCCCGTTAACGGAAGCGGGGGTCAGGCCCTGGTCCACGGGAACAACGGTGAGTTTGCGGTTCAGGAGCAGGGAGGTGACGGCATCGGTGAGGCCGCTCACGTTCAGCCCCTTATCCGCGTGTTTGCAACGCACCAGAAGGGCCACGGCCCGTTTCCGGGTGAGGTCCACCTTCAGGGGGCGCATGGGGGAGAGGTCGTAGGCTGAAAAATCGCCCAGGGCTGAAAAGTCGGGGGTCACCTTGAGAACCGCGGTTTTCAGGCTGGGGTCCACACTGCCCACGGCCAGTTCGGCCTGACCGTAAACCCCGGTGACGCCGGGGGCCACCTGCCCTTGTCCCTCGGCAAAGGAGACAGCCAGGGGAAGGTTGGTCACGGGCTGTCCGGAGCCCGTGGCCCCTAAATACCGCGCCATGATCCGGGGCTGTTTTTCCAGGCGGCCTTCGGGGTCATAGAGAAAGGTGTCGTTGAGGAGGCTCAGCTGGATGCGCCCGGTGATGCCTGCCACCCGGAAGGCCACGTGGTTGGACAGCTCGTCGCGCAGGCCGTCCCCGTCGATCTCGGCATAGACCGGCACCCGCCCGAAAAAGGCCTTCTGCATGGCTCCGGCTTCCAGGAACTGCTTGAGGGCCCGCACGTGCTCCCCGTTTTTCAGGGCCTTTTCCGCCTGCCTCACCGCCTCCACCACCATCTCTTTTTTCTGGTTCAGGTCCTCTTTAACCTGCACCTCGTAGGCTTCCTTGGGGATAAACACCAGCACGGTGACGGTGCCGGTTTTGGGGTAATCGATGAAAAAGTCGCTCTCCCGGACATTGGTGAGAACCTGGCTGGTGTAGGTCTCCAGGCGCTGGGTGATCTCCTGCTGCACCGCAGCCGAGGCCCCGGCCCCGCGTTTTTCGGTGATGAGCTGGAAATCAGACTCCACCTTCACGCGGATCTGCCGCGCCAGTTCCTCTCTGGCGCGGTTTTTCGCTTCAAGCTTTCCCTTGCCCAGGTCCGCCCCGATGTTAGCCGTGCCCTCACCGATATAAAGGGACGGGTCCTTTCTCTTTTCCGCGATGAACGCCCTGGCTTCAGCCCGCATGGCCTTGAGGCGGATGCGTTCCGCCGCGGCTTCGGCTGGGGGAACGTTATCCACCGCCCCCTTTTCCGGTGTCGGCTTTGCCCCAAGGCAACCCGCCAGAAGAAGCGCCATCATCACCATTGCCGTCATCCTGAATCCGGTCTTCATGCCGTCACCTCCTTGATCTCCAGGGTGGCCTCCACCCGGTACACGCTTTGTTCTGCGGGGAACACAAGGGAGGTCGGGGTGGCCACCCACACGGTCTCCCCTGATCGCCAGACCGTCACGCGGCCTTCTTTACACCCTGCGCCACTGTCTGAAAACGAAAGGGCCAGCTCGCTGCGCACCAGGCAGAGGAAAGAATCATCTCCCTGGAGCAGGGCGCCGGTGACACCGTCCCCGTTTGCCTGAACGCACGACACATCAAAATTGATCACCCGGGAGAGGGTCAGCAGGTCTCCCTCGCTCAGGGTGGCCCCGCCTTCAATGGCATCGCCGTTAAGGTAGGTGCCCCCGGCGCTGCCCAGATCCGAGGCCGTAAGCGTCCCCGTGTCCAGGGCCAGGGAAAGGTGCCGCCTGCTGACCCTGCGGTCGGAAAGTACCACGTCAGGGGCAGTCCCTTCATCACCGCGCCCCAGGGTCAACCGGTCACCGGCCACCACCGTCACCTTGGCACCTTGAGCTGTTTTTAAGGTAAAGTGCCGCCCGCGAGGTACCGCCAGCGCCCCTTTCATGGAGACGGCTTCGGGATACTCGGGGTAGACCGCCAGAAAATGCTCCAAAAGAGAACGCCCTCTGTCCAGGTTCCCTTGCCGGAAAGCCTCCCGAACCTCGGTAAAACGGCCCTCGGCAGCTGCCGCCCGCTCCTGTTCAGCGGCCTCGTCCATGGCCAGGAGCCGGTCAAAGGAGTTTTTCAGGTCCGCATGGTAGGGAAGCAGGCCGGCGATGTCGCGCTTTTCATCGGGCAGAAGGTACCTGCCGTTCTCCAGGGGCGCGGCAGAGGCCAGGCGCTGGGCCAGCTTTTTGGCCTCCACCCAGGCGAGCTGCGCTTTTTTGGGATCCCCGCCCGTAAAGTCCACCAGCCTCTCCCTGAAGGCCTTGACGTCCGTGTCTTTGGAGAACACGGACAGGTACTCGTCGGCAAGGTCCAGGGCAGCCACGTAATGGCCGTTTCGGATCAGCTCTTCCCGTTTTTCGATCTCGTCGATGAGGTATGCGTGGTAGGCCGCCTTTTTCTTTTTTGCCCCGCGGGCATACAGCCCCCAGCCCAGAAGGTAGATCAGGAACGCCACCCCCAGGCCCCCCAGGAAGGTAAGCTGCCGTGCGGCCCGCGCCTTTTCCTCTGCCAGACCGGCAAGGGCCGCGTCCCTTTGAGACGTCAGGGCATTCAAGGTGTCCGGCGCCATAAAGGAAACCGACACATCAAAAAGCTTGCTTTGGAGCTTTTCATCGTTGACCGTCACCACCACCCGCCGGTCGTTGCCGCCTCCTGTCAGCACCTGGACCGAGCAGAGGGCCGAATACCGGATTTTCATGGCCGCGTCTTTCTGGCTCCGCACGTGGGCGATCATCTCCCGGCCGGTGCCCATGGCCCCCCAGAGTTTAAAGCGTTCGTCCCAGCGCTTGATCATGGCCTCTTTTACGCCGTCATCCACGCAGAGCTGCCACCCGGTATGGCCCCCCAGGGCCATGCGCACATCCATGAGAAGATGGGGCAATCCCCGGGCATCCCCAGTCACGGCCTTGGGCGGAATGAGAAAATCCCGGCACTCCCGGCCCTCGGCCATGGCCCGGACCCTCTCCGGGAGAAGCTCCTCCATGGATTTGCGGTAGGAGGTGTGGTCCGGAATCGGGGCCACCTCTTTGTTCGTCAGAAAATGGTACCGCACCGGCTGCACCGACACGGCTGCCATGGCGGCAAGAAACAAAAGAGCAACTGCCCATCGAACGGTTTTCATGCCCTACTCCACATCATCGTAAAATGAAGGATCACACCCCAAGCCCGGAAATTTCATTAAAAAACGACTACGACAAACCAATAAAATATCATTACAGACAGTTACCAAGAAATACTTGGGCATTTCACAAATACAATCTATAATTCACCGTTTACCGCTCGATTTTCTAACCCTTCGGGCAAGCATGATTTCTTCTAAATTTGAAACGCTCCCCAGACAATTTTTTTTGCTTAAGAAGCATAAATAAAGCGAATTTTCATTACCGCGTCAACACCGGAGATTAGCGTATCTCACCGTCTTTGATCGTCAGAACGTCGGCCCGGGCCCCTGAAACCTCAGGCAGGACCACCACCCGATCCAGCTTGCCGTTGGCGTAAACGCTCACGCGGGCCCCGCCCAGCGGGGCTTCACCGGAATAGTTATGTACAAAAAGACGATAGGAAGCGCCTTTGTCGATGCGGTCCAGGGTGAGGGTCTCGGGACCGAGGCCGTCCATGTCGTCCCGGTCGAGGCGGGCAAGGTCCGGGACGGAGCGCATGTGCCTGTAGGAGATATGAAGGCTGGTGTCTTTGAGAAGATGAAGGTCTAAGTCTTTGGGTCTTTCATCCCACTGGAGCACAAAACGGACACTCGAAAGAGGGATCTTTCTGGAAACCAGAAACCGCCGGTGGCGAATGGTCCCGGCCTCCACAGGAAGAGAGGCCTGAAAAGGGATGTAGCCGTCCTTGGAGAGGGCAACGCCGATGGACCCTTCGTCCATGGCCTCCACCACCTCTTCCGGCATGACGATGTAGCCCTTGGGCCCGGTGCGGAGGGTTCGTGCCTTATCGGGAAAAGAGAGCACCACCTCGGCCCCTGAAAGGGGACGGCAGCTCACGGCGTCTTTAAAGGAGAGGACCACGGCCCCTTCAATTTCGGAGAAGCCCTCCACCTCATGGCGTTCGCGGTCATCCCAGCAGGAGCATTCAGCGGCAAAAGAAATCGCCGCAGTCATCCATAATGAACACAGAAATGCCATCCAGCCCATTGTCCGACTCATTGTCCCCCCTTCATTTTTAGAGTATCAGTGTGCGCGCATCACGTATCCTGAGAATCAAAACCAACCCACCCATTTCCCTTACACCACAATGGGTCCCATTTACAGTGATTCCTGTCACATCACGCCCGGGTCACCCCCTCCCGGGGAACACCGGGCTTTTTTTTCTCGGGCCGCCCCTTGGGCCGCGGCTGGTTTCCCACCTTTTTCAACCAGTTTGACCCGGCTGTTCAGCCTGTGTTCATTCGCCTGTCCCCAGGGCCTATATTGGTATTGAGGAACCCATAAAATAGGTGTATATTGCCTTCCCATGTATACGTATCAAAAACAGAATCTCTATTATGCACAGGTACTTCCCGGTATTGAAGAGGAGCTGACGCGCGAGCTCTCGTGGCTTGGCGCCGAGGTGATCAAAACCGAATTCGGAATTCTGACCTTCACGACCGACAAGGCAGGGCTCTATCGCATCAACCTCCGGTCACGTCTCGCCACCCGCATCCTGGCCCCCCTGATCTCGTTCCGGTGCCCGGACGCCGATAAACTCTACCGGGCGACACGGACCATGGAGTGGCGCGATTTCCTCCGCCCCACCGGGTCTTTTGCCATTGTGGCCAACGTTTCGGAAACCGAGGCGTTCAATAACTCCCATTTTGCGGCACTCAAGCTCAAAGACGCCATCTGCGACTATTTCCGCGCACGCACCGGGGTTCGCCCGGATGTGGACAAAAAAGCACCGGATGTCATCTTTCACCTTCATATCCGCAAGGGCCGTGCCAGCATCAGCGTGGACACCTCCGGCGGCTCCCTGCACCGGCGCGGATACCGCACCCAGGGTGTGGAAGCGCCCATGCAGGAGACCCTGGCGGCCGCCATCCTCTCCATGACCGAATGGGACCTGGAGACCCCGCTGGTGGACCCCATGTGCGGTTCCGGCACCATCCTGTCCGAAGCCCACATGTTCGCCTGCGGCATCCCGGCAGGCTACCTGCGGAAGCACTTCGGCCTCTCCCGCCTTCCCAACTTCAACAAGAAGCTGTGGGAAGCCGAGCGTCAGAAGGCAACCCGGCGCATCCAGCCCCCGGAAGAGGGCCTGATCATGGGCAGCGATATCTGCAAAAACACGGTGGCCTCGGCCCGGGAGAACATGTCCAACCTTCCCGGCGGCGACCAGGTGCCCATCATCGCCAAGGATTTCCGGAAGCTTGAAATCCAGGAAGAGAGCCTCATCGTCTGCAACCCGCCCTACGGCATCCGGCTCGGCAGGGAAGAGGACATGAAACAGTTTTACAAAGAGTTCGGTGATTTTCTGAAAAACGAATGCAAGGGGTCCACCGCCTTCATCTACTTCGGAAACCGGGAGCTCATCGGGAGCCTGGGCCTCAAAGCCGAGTGGAAGCGTCCGCTCATGAACGGCGGCCTGGACGGAAGGCTCTGCAAATACAACCTGTATTGATGGATCGGAAGGTATGGCCAAGAAAAAACTGATGCGTTACGAGGAGATCCACAATTTTCCCAACGTCATCTACACGGAAATCGTGGACGCGGAAAACCGCATTGTCAATCGAAGCTGGGACGATCACGCCTTTGCAAAGGCGCAGGAGACCGTGGTGGAGATCGGCTGCGGAAGGGGCGAGTACTGCATCGACCTGGCCCGGCGCAACCCCCACAAAAACTATGTGGGGGTCGATCTGAAGGCGGACCGCCTTTACATCGGAGCCCTGAAAGCCCAAGAGGAAGGACTCACCAACGTCATGTTCGTGAGGATCCGGGTGGAGTACCTCATCCCCTTTCTGGGGGACCAGAAGCTCTCCGAAGCCTGGATCACCTTTCCCGATCCGTACAACCGCACCGTCAACGGTCGAAAACGCCTGACGGCCGGATCGTTTCTGGACGTATACAGACACATCGTGGAGCCCGGAGCCCTGCTCCACCTGAAAACCGACGACCCCACCCTCTATGAGTTCTCCCTGGAGAGCCTCAAAGAAAACGGGGCCGACATCCTCTTTCACACCAACGACCTTTACAGCGTAAGCGAGGACTTAGGCGACGCCACCGCCGTCCAGACCACCTACGAAAAGCGCTACATCAAGGAAGGTCGCCTCATCAAGTACATCCGGTTCTGCCTGAATTAAACAAATGCCTCCGGCGGGCAGGGGATGATCCCCTGCACCCCAGGTGGCATCCCATAACAGGCGCTCCTGCGGAGCGCCTGTTATGGGATGCAAAACGTGTAAAATCTTTCACCGTTACCGATTATTCTCAGAATCTCGCGTTGCATTGTTACGGCGTAGCCCGTCAGCAAATGTGAAGTACCTGAGGAACGAAGGTACGGAGCATTTGCAAACCTGGGATGCAGGGGCTGTAGCCCCTGCCCGCCGGAGGCACGCTTTTTGGTTTCCCTACGCAGGCATATCGAGAAGCACGCCGGTGAGGGCAGAAATGCTGGAGGTGGGGAGAAAGCGGATCTCTTTGTTGTGCTTGGAGCAGAGTTTCTTCACGCTTCGGCAGGCGTTGTGGCTGTTGCAGGTCACAGGGCAGACCACCATGTCGCATCGGCTCACCTGCTTTTCAAGGCACTTTCTCCCACCGCTCATGGTGCCGTCGTGGTACTCGAACCCCAGGCCCTTGGCTTCGGCCACCCGCCTGTAGTGGGGCTCCATGCGGGAAAGGCCTCCCACCATCAAAATCCTTCGACTGCAGGTCTCCATCTCCGGGCAGGTGCTGCACCCCCGGCCTTCACAGGGCAACGTCGCAGGCCGTCCGATGGCAAGGCTCATCACCTCATCGGCCAGGGCCTTGTTTTCGCTTTCAATCTCCAAAACCCGGGTCTTGAGTTTGCGCTTTTCCCGCTCAAGCTTACGGGCTTCACGGGCCAGGGCGTCCCGCTCCCGTTCCCGCTCTTTCCGTTTGTCCCTCTCCTGCTTCAGCGCATCGGGATCCACAGAAACGGCTTTGGGTTCCGACCGGATCTCAGGGACCACCACTGGCGCTTCGGCCTGTTTTGAAAGGGCCTGGCGAAGCTCCCGCACTTCATCGACCATCGCCTGCAGTTCGCGGCCCAGACGTCGCCGTTCGCGCCTCTCGGTATCCAGGCTCTCCGTGAGTTCCTTGACCTTTCCCGCGCTTTTCACCTCTTTTTTTCGCGCCTCCAGAAGATCCGTTGCGGTGGTGTGCCCCATCATATGGGCCTCCCCCACCACGGACACCAGCACATCCACGGCAAGGTTCTTTCGCATGGAAACGCAATACAACGCCTCGGCGGCCTCCCCGTTGGCGATGGCGGCTTTGAGAAGGGGCAGGAGCTCTTTTTCGGGAAGGGCCTTTACCTTGTCCAGGGCGTCGGCGAACTTGCGCTTTAATACAGCGTCCACGCGCCGGGCCACGGCCGTACCCGAGCCCACCTCCTCCATGATATCCCGGTGCACCTCCCAGGGTGCCAGGGCCTTGATCCGGCGACCGCATTTTTTCAGAATGCGCCGCCCCTCCTCGTCGCTGATTCCCAGCCCAACCACCGGGCATTTCAAGGACGTCGGTATATCCCAAAAGGATTGAAAAAGCACAGAGTCCTCGGTCTCCTTTGCCGCAGGTTCCATTCCAATTCCTTCCAGCAGGCCCTCAAACATTTTTTACCTCCTAAGAGTTTTAGGCAAACCAAACATTATATACAAAAAAAAGGGAGCAGTCCCCTACTCCCGACCCCGGTCCGTTGCTGCCCTCGACCTGAAGGCAGCAACGACTCTCACGGCATCGTTTATGCTAAAACATTTTTACGACGACCTTTTCGGCATCTTCCTTCCGCAGGTCCAGATGATATCCCATCACCTTGGCCCGGATCACCTCACCGGAATCGTCAACGGCTTCCACTTCAATGATGTTCCCCACGTCCGCCCCGGACTCCTTGAGCTGCCGGGCCACGTTGCCTTTGCCGGCAATTTTGACGATAAGGCCCCGCTCTCCGCTGCCAAGGGAAGAAAGGCTCTGGGTCACCCCGGAGTCAGGATCCAGCCCGCCCAGGTCCCTGAGCCCGCCGATGCACTGCTCCAGACAGCCCTTGCACTCGTCAAGGGGAGACTCTTTCTCACAGCGGGCGGCAAACTGGCCGAGCCACTCGGTACCGGCCCGGGGACACAGGTCAATGAACTCCATCAGGGAGATAATGCGGTCTAGGACAGAGCGAGAGACGGTGTGTTCCATCTTACACGCAGTTTCTTCGGCTTCAATGGGCTCGATAAAGAGAACCCGGATGAAAAAATCTTTCAGGGCCTCATGGCGCCGAACCACGTCCCGTGCGTGTTTCTGACCTTTGGGTGTCAGGGTGATCAGGTCGTAGGGGGCGTAGTTGATATACCCTTTTTCAGCCAAAGCCCTCAGGGCGCCGGTGACCGACGAGCTGTTCACCCCGGTCTTTTTGGCAATATCTTTGGCACGGGCGGCCTGCTTTTCCGAGACAACGTGATAGATCGCCTCAAGGTAGTCTTCCAGGCTTGCACTGAGTTCTTCAATCTGCGACATCAGAGATTTAACCCCATCTGTATGGTTGATGCGTTTGTAAACAGTATTTTTTACAATAGGCATTTTTTTTCGTCTACCCGAATATAAATCAGGAGTCCCCAGGGCTGTCAAGGGGATTTTCCAGAATTTCCACCACGTGCAGCACCCGGATCCCGGATCCGGCCCCCCTGAGAAGGGCTTCGATCTGGGCCATGCACCCCGGGCAGGAGGTGACCACCACGTCGGCTCCGGTGGCCTCGATGCGGGCAAGGCACCCCTCTCCGATGGAAAGGGAAAGGTCGCGGTTCTTCATGCCGAAGCTTCCCCCCAGCCCGCAACACCCCTGCTCCATCTCCACCAGGGTATGGCCCGCCTTTTTCAAGAGCGACCGTGTATTTTCCGTATTTTTAAGGCTATGGCGCCCATGGCAGGGGTCGTGAACAGTGACGGTAAGCCCGCCTGCCTCTTTTTCAAACCCGGGGCCTTCCCCAAGCTGTGCCAGCAGGTCACTGCCGTCGCACACCGCCTCTGCGATGCGGTCCACCAGGGCAGCTTCGGCATCGGAGAGCTGCTCCTTTACTTTGGGCCAGAGATGCTTGATGGCGTGGGTACAGGTGGCGCACGGAGTCACCACATGGGTGAAATCCAGAGCAGAAAAAAGGTCGAGGTGCCGCTTCACGGCCTGGAGAAAGGCCTCTTCATCCCCTTCGGTGAGAAAGGGGATCCCGCAGCATCCCTGCTCTTTGGGCACGTGAACCCGGGCCCCGGCATCGGTGAGCAGCCCCGCAAGACCCTCACCCACAAAGGGGTAAACCTTGTCCACCAGGCACCCGGCAAAGAGAACCACCTCCGCTTTCGGGGCGCCGGCCTCTTTGGCTGCCGGAGCACCGCTCTCGTTCGGGGTGTAGGTCTCGGTGAAAAAGGGGCGCGTGATCTTCGGTACCGGATAGCGACCGGCAAGGGCCACCCGTGCATCCTCCGGCGAGGTGATCATGCGCCGCTGCACGGCCGCAAACCGTGCGGCAAGGGTGGCGGTGCGCTTCGGGTCGGCAAAGGCCTGACGAAGCAGGGCGCGCCTGGTACCGGACAGCCGTGCGGCCTCGGCCAGGGCCTTTCTTGCCAGGAGAAAGGCATCCACCGTGGCCACCCCCCGGGGACAGGTGGCTTTGCAGCCGCCGCAGAGGGTGCACCGGTTCAAACGGGCCAGGGTTTCGGCCGGGGCATCGGTGAGGTTTTCGTGAAGGGCCGTGATAAGGGCCAGCTTTCCCCGTGCCGAATCCCCTTCAAGGCCGGTGCGTTTGTAGACAGGACAGACCGCCTGGCACAGGCCGCACCGGTTGCACAGGGACGCCATCTTCTCAGCGGCATCGGCAAGGGAGACCAGATCAATGCTCATGGGGCTTATTTTCCTGCAGGGTCCCGATGATGCGGGGAATGTATTTATCGGCCAGGGAGGCGTCAAAGGTACAGGCCGCAGCCCCGAAGTGGCCGCCTCCGTTGAACTTCGACAGAAGGTGCCCGGCATGGACGTTGCATCCGACGTTGAAGATGCTGTGCCCCACGCTGAGCACCACCCGGGTCCTGGCCCGGTCCACGTAGCGTATCTTCACGCTGACAACGGCGTCGGGAAACATGGCATAGACCAGAAAGCGGTTCCCCTCCGGTGCCTCTTCATAGCCCCTGAAATCGGTGATGGAGACCCCCTCTTTCACATGGGTGCAGGAGTTCAGATGCTCCCGGTACTCCTTGTTCTGGGCCACCACCGCTTCACAGCGGCGCTTGACCTCAGGGTCGGCCATCACCTCATGGATGGGCCGTGACCGCAGCAGGCCCACCAGGCGATCCCAGTAGGGGGCATCCTTCTGCTTGCGACCGAAGATGGTCATGGAGAGCAGCACGTACGGGTTGGACTCCGGGGTTTCCACCTCGTCCCGGGTCAGGTCTGCCGAGTCGATGCGGTCCGTCTCGCGGATGAGCTCGGAAAGGTCCGCGGACAGGCCACGACGGTAGTAGTCCCAGACCAGGCCCGCAGCCGAGGGCACCACATCAAAGGAGCCTTCAAAGGGAGCTGTCACGCGGTTGGTGGCATGGTGATCAAACCAGAGGCTGCACCGGGGGTCAAAGGGCAGGTTGGCGATGACATCGCCGTGACGGACCTCAACCTTGCCCTGCTGCATGTCGTTGGGTTCGACCCAGAGGGTCGGTTCGGTCAGGGCCAGGGCTTCTTCCAGCACGACGGCGCAAACCACCCCGTCAAAATCGGGTCGTGTAACGATTCGCATGGTGTTGTTTCCTGTTATGTTGTGGTGGCAGATCGTATCAGGTTTTCAGAAATTGCGGCCGCAAGGGTCCGGGGGCATCGTGTATTGCCGGGCAAATGGCCCGGGTGCTGGGCTGCACGTATCAGTCCGTAGGCGGCCGGTCGGGCACCCTTCGTTCCTCACGCACCCAGACGATAAGGTAAAGGGCAATCCCCAGTACGACACCCACAATATCGCATAAAAAATCCACTCGGTCCATGGACCGCCGCGGGACAAAAAGCTGGTGCACCTCGTCGGCCATGCCGATAAGCACAGCCACCAGAAAGGCAAAGCACACGGCAGCCACCCGGCTCTGCGCCATGGGCAGGCAACGAACGCCCCTTAACACAAGGTACCCGGCCGCTGTGTACACAAGGAGGTGGGCAACCTTGTCGTTGAAGGGGCCCCTGGGCATGGGCAGGTGAACCAGGGAAGGAAGAAATATCAGCGCACAGAGAAGAAGCACGGCAAACCAGTTGCGTACCCCTTTTGACTCCGAAATCCTCATCGCTATCTCCCTTCCCATCATCCCAGTACAGGGGGCCCGGTGTCCGGTGACATCACCGCCATCGGGCCGCCCCACAGCTTATCCGAATACAGGAACGCTTTCGTTTTTCCTGGCACGGATATCCGCCTTCACCACAGAGAGGAAGGCCTCACGGGAAACCCCGTAGGTGACCTTGCCGTCCAGGGTACGGACGGAGAAGACCCCGCCTTCCCGCTCTTTCTCGCCGATGGTGACAATGACCGGAACCTGTTCCAGCTGGGCATCGCGCACCTTGCGCTTGAGGCTCTCGCCCCGGGCGTCCACTTCCACGCGGAGCCCTTCGGCTTCCAGCTCTTTTTTCACCTGACGGGTGTAGTCCAGAAGGTCGTCGTTCATGGGCAGAAGGACCACCTGGACCGGTGCCAGCCACAGGGGGAACCGTCCGGCGTAGTGTTCCACCAGAATCCCGAAGAACCGCTCGATGGACCCGAAGGCCACGCGATGGATCATCACGGGGCGGTGCTTTTCGTTGTCCGCACCGATGTAGGAGAGGTCGAACCGCTCGGGCAGGCTCATGTCCAGCTGGATGGTGCCGCACTGCCAGGTTCGCCCGATGGCGTCTTTGATATGGATGTCGATCTTGGGCCCGTAAAAAGCGCCGTCCCCTTCGTTGATGACATACCCCTTGCCGTAAGCGTCCAGTGCGGACCTCAGGCCTTCGGTGGCCTTTTCCCACTGCTCGTCCGAGCCGATGGACTTTTCCGGACGCGTGGAGAGCTCCAGGTGGAAATCAAGGCCGAAGGTGCCGTAGATCCGCTCGTCAAGCTTCAGGACCCCCAGGATCTCATCGTGGATCTGCTCCGGGGTCATGAAGATATGGGCGTCGTCCTGATGGAAGGCCCGCACGCGGAAGAGCCCGGAAAGGGCCCCGGAGAGCTCGTGGCGATGCACCAGGCCGATCTCGCCGGCGCGGTAGGGGAGTTCCCTGTAGGAGGGGCTCTTCATGCGGAAGAGGAGCATGCCGCCGGGGCAGTTCATGGGCTTGATGGCGTAATCGAAGCCGTCCACGCTGGAGGTGTACATGTTCTCCCGATAGTTCTCCCAGTGCCCGCTGCGCTCCCAGAGGGCGCGGTTGAGCATGATGGGGGTCTTGGTCTCCACGTACTCGTCCTTGGCGTGTTCTTCGCGCCAGTAGTCCAGAAGGGCGTTCCACATGGCCATGCCCCGGGCGTGGAAAAAGGGCATGCCCGGCGCTTCGTCATGGAAGCTGAAAAGGTCCAGCTGGGTGCCGAGCTTGCGGTGGTCCCTTTTCTTGGCCTCTTCGATCATGTGCAGGTGGGCCTTGAGCTCTTTCTTGTCGAAGAAGGCCGTGCCGTAGACACGCTGGAGCTGAGCCCTGGTCTGGTCGGCGCGCCAGTAGGCACCGGAAACGCGCATGAGCTTGACGGCCTTGATCATCCCGGTGTGGGGAACGTGGGGCCCCCGGCACAGGTCCGTGAAGTCGCCCTGCTCGTACAGGGAGATAGTGCCCTCAAGGTCCTCGATGAGTTCGAGCTTATAGGGTTCGTCCTTGAAACGCTCCAGGGCCTCCTCTTTGGAGATCTCCTTGCGCGTAAAGGGGAGCTTGGCTTTCACGAGGCGGTTGATCTCCTGCTCGATGGCGGGGAACGCCTCTTCGCCGATGGGCTCCATGTCGATATCGTAGTAAAAGCCCCCCTCCACCACGGGTCCGATGGTGAGGTGGGCATCCTTATAGAGGTTCGTGATGGCCTGGGCCATGACGTGGGCGGCGCTGTGCCGCATGATCTCGAGGGCTTCCGAATCCTTGGTGGTGATAAGACGGACCGCAGCGCCGTCCGCGACCTTTTCCGACAGGTCCAAAAGGTCCCCGTCGATCTCCATGGCCACGCAGGAGCGCGCAAAGCCTTCGGAGATTGAAAGGGCTATATCGCCCCCTGAGGGGGCCTCATTAAACTCTCGTTTGCTTCCATCCGGTAGAGTGATCTTAACCATATCCGTATCCGTATCGCCTCGAATTATAAAAGGAACCGCGCAACAGGCGATGCCTTGCCAATACCTTTAAATCCAGCGGGGTGCACGCACCACACTGAAAACAGGACTAATCTGTGAATTTAGGGCAATTCCCCGGGAGGGTCAAGACAAAAGCTCTTTCCCTCTCCCGGAAAGTGTATGGTCTTCCTTGGAAAAAAATGATACACAAACATAAATCAAACTCACTCGCACCGTCGGTGGGCCGGCGGTTGTGCTCAAGGTACCATGGCCTCCAAAACGTCTCGGGTTTTTGTCCGGGATCCATGCCGCGCAGCGCACCTTTTTGCCAAGCCGGTTCGGCATCACACCGAGGCCTGATGTGCCTGGATTTTTTTTCGCATGCCCAGCGCATGGAATGGCCGTCGAAACGAGCCCCGATTTTCCCATGACCGATATGATAGACAACCTCCATTACGTGGAGACCGCAGATGCCCTCAAGGAGGTCGCCGATGTGTTCCTGAACGCCGATTGTATCGGCGTGGACCTCGAAGCCGACTCCATGTTCCATTTCCGAGAAAAAGTGTGCCTCATCCAGATGGCTGTCGGTGATTTCATCGCCGTCATCGACCCCTTGAGCATCGAAGACATGGGCCCCATTGTCCCTGTTTTTGAGCGCCCCGAGATCCGCAAGATCTTCCACGGAAGCGACTACGATGTCCGTTCCCTTAACCGGGACTTCGGCATCACCATCCGCAACCTTTTCGACACGGAGCTGGCCTCCCGGTTTCTCGGCATCCCCGAAACCGGCCTCGGCTCGGTCATGAAACAGCGCTTTGGCGTGGAGCTGGACAAGACCTACCAGAAAAAGGACTGGTCCAAACGCCCCCTCACCGAGGGCATGATCAAGTACGGTGCCGGAGATGTCATCTACCTGCCCCGACTTGCCGCCATCCTCGACCGTGAGCTCGAAGAGAAGGGCCGCACCGAATGGGTGGAAGAGGAGTGCCTCCTGCTGTCCGGCGTCCGCCACCAGGACAACGGCGACGCCCCCCTGTTTACTAAGGTAAAGGGCGCGGGCAAACTCGACAGGCGCAGCCTGGCCGTCCTGGAAGAGCTGCTGAAACTTCGCCTTATCCTTTCCGAAAAGAAAGACAGACCTCCGTTCAAGGTGTTCAGCAACGCCTCCCTGCACACCCTGGCCAAGGAAAAGCCCACATCCACAAGGCGACTCAAGGCCTGCGGAGCGCTGTCCCCGAGGCAGACCGCAGCCCACGGAACCCAGATCCTCAAGGCGGTGGAACAGGGCATCGCCCTGCCCGAAGAGGAGCTGCCCAGGTACCCTAGGGGCAAACGACCCAGCTTCAACCCTGAGATCCCCAAACGCATGGACGCCATCAAAAGCTACCGGGACGACATGGCCCACAGACTGGCCCTGGATCCTCCCATCCTGATCAACAAAGCGCTGATGACCGCCATTGCCGTGCGTAACCCCGACACCGTGGATGAGCTTGATTCCATCGACGGACTGCGCCAGTGGCAGATCAGCACCCTGGGCCAGGGCATCATCACCGCCCTGCGCCAGGAAGCTTAAAAAGGCGGAGCCCGTCGCCGTCGGCTGCCGACCGGCGGGCCACCGGAGTAAACGTCACCCCACGACCCGATCACAGGGCGATGCCCGACATCGCCCGCATGAGGAACCCCATGGAACATCGCATCACCTTCACGTCTGAAGGCACCATCCTTGAAGGCATGCTCGAAACCCCCGGCACCAAACGCGGGGTCGTCATCACCCATCCGCACCCCCTCTACGGAGGCGACATGGACAACCCCGTGGTCCTTGCCATCACCGAGAGCTATAGGAAAGCCGGGTTTGCCACCCTGCGGTTCAATTTTCGGGGCGCAGGCAACAGCGAGGGGGACTTCGACGAGGGCCACGGTGCGGTCCGCGACCTCCTGGCCGCTGTCTATCGCCTGAAGTCCGAGGGCATTGAGGACGTCACCTGCGCCGGCTACTCCTTCGGAACCTGGATCTGCCTCTCCGCGTCCCTGGCCCACCCCGTCACCACCGACGTGATGGTGGCCCCCCCGGTCACCTTCCTCGATTTCCAGGCGACACCGTGCCACCGGGGCCCCAACCTTGTCATCTCAGGCACCCAGGACAGCTTTGCCGACTTTGAAACCGTCAAAGGCATGGTCCCTGCCTGGAACCCCGACGCCCGGCTCCACGTCATCGAGAGCGCCGACCACTTCTTCTCCATCCATTTAAATGAGGTGAGCCGCGCCATCGACGAGCACCTTTCGGGCGCATAAAAAGCTCCTTTTCTGCGCTTTGCGGGGCGGCCGTCGGACCGGCGCCCCGCAAGGCATTTAATACACGACAAAAAGCCCTCCTTATGTTGCCCAGCCACGGGCCACATTGTCTTTTGTATTGTTCCCTCACAAAACACACTTTCTATTGACAAACACTGTTCCACCCCCTTACAACAGAACATAGCACCCCACAAACATCACCCAACGAGCCACACTCTCACACCTCATTCATACATCGCCGCAGGTCCGCCGAAGCCCCCAGACCCAACGCAGCCCCACCCCTGAGCGGAGCCCCCCGGCCGACCCGCGCCACCCCCAAAGGAGAGCGGCATGACCACCCGCAAGGAGACCGCCCTGCCCTGGAGCAGGGAGTACCGCATCCTGGGCATCCCGGAAACACTGGAGCCCTATCCCGACGCACCGGCCTACGCCATCCTCGATCAAGCAGCCCGGCGCTTTCCAAAACGAGGCCTGATCCAGATGGGTTCCTTGGTCACCTACCCCCGGGTTCGCGAGATGGCCCATCGCCTGGCCACGGCCCTGGCCGGGTTCGGCCTTACCAAAGGCGACCGCGTGGCTACCCTGCTGCCCACCTCCGTCCAGTTTGTGGTGGCAGATTACGCCATCAGCCGTGCCGGCCTGGTCCACGTCCCCTGCTCCACCCTGGAGCCCGTGCCCCATCTTCAACAGAAATTCGACGCATGCACGCCGCGGGCCCTCATCACCCTGGACGACGCCCTGCCCCACGCCCGTGCCCTTGCCGAAACAACCGCATTGGAGCAGGTGATCGTCTCCAAACTGTCAGACTACTCCGCCCACCCCGCCCCTCCAGAACCACTGGCCGGGCTCCCGTGCCAGGGCCACTGGCTGACGCAGCTCATCGCAGAGACCCCCTGCGCCCCGCCGGACCGGCCCATTGACCCGGAAAAAGACCTGGAGATGATCCTCTTCACCGGCGGGACCACCGGCGTCCCCAAGGGATGCATGCTTACCCACCGCAACATCTACTGCAACTCCCTGCAGAACAGCTGGGCCTTCGGACGCGTCAAAACGCTGCTCCGGGGCAACATCACCGCCCTTATCGGCCTGCCCCTCTTTCACTCCTACGGCCATGTCATCATGCACACCATGACCCTGGAGGGCTACAACCAGATCCTCCTCCCCGACGCCAGGGACACCGAGGCCATGGTGGACATGATCCGCACCCACCGCCCCCTGTTGCAGCTCGGGGTCCCGGCCCAGTTCATGAAAATGGCGGAAAAAGAGCTGAAAGGATTTGCCGTCCTGGGGGTTTCCGGCTCTGCGCCCCTGCCCCCGAGCACCCAGAAGCAATTTGAAACCAAGGGCAAGGGAGCCATCATGGAAGGCTACGGCCTGTCGGAGATGTCCCCCAGCACCCACCTGAACCCCTCCCTTCTCCTGCGCATCGCAGGCGGGAGACTGCCCCAGCGGATTCTCACCGCCGTCCTGGGAATCCCGGGCCTCTGCCCTGTGCTCAACCGCGGCCTTGGGTTGCTGGGGCCCAGGGCCGTCGGCACCATGGTCACCCGGGCCATCGCCCTTCTCCTCAAATTCTCCCGACCGTCCGACACCGAAAAACCCGCCGTGGAAAAACCGGGGGCCACGGGCATCCCCCTGCCCGACACACACGTACGAATCACCGACACGGCAACGGGTGATCCCCTTGCCGATATGGATGATTTTCCGTCCGGGGTCCGTGGGGAGATGCTCCTTAAAGGCCCCCAGCGCATGAAAGGCTACTGGCCCGATGCGGCAAGCGGCATCGACGAGGCAGGCTATGTCCACACCGGCGATGTGGTCACCGTGGACCCCCAGGGCTACTTCCGCATCGTGGACCGCACCAAGGACATGATCAATGTCTCGGGTTACAAAGTCTACTCCCGGGAGGTGGACGACATCCTCTACAGCCACCCGGCCACAGAACACGCGGCAACCGTCGGGGTCCCGGACGGAAACCGGGAGGGGAGCGAACGGGTGATCATCTGCGTTCAACCCAAGCCTGGGTACAAGGGGCGGGTCACCCCGGAGGACTTCATCGCCTTCCTCAAAGAGCGCGTGGCCCGCTACGCGGTTCCCCGATCCGTCTTTTTTGTGGACGAAATGCCCCTGACCCCCGTGCAGAAACTGGACAAGAAAAAGATACGGGAGCTCGCGCGCGCCCACGCCCTGCGCATCACCCCTTGACATCTTTTTGGAAAGGGTGTTAATAAGGGTAGTTTTTTCGAGGCCGACACCGGCCTACCGATCCTTGCTCTGTCTTAAATTACAGGGCTTTACATCCATAAGGAGGTTACATGAGACGTTACGAAACCGTATTCATCCTCGATCCCGATCTGGGCGAGGAGGTCCGCAACCAGCGTTACGACAAGGTCAAAGAGATCATCGCTGCCTACAAAGGCGTCCTGATCGAGTTCGATGACTGGGGCGTACGCAAGCTGGCTTACGACATCCGCAAAAAAGCCCGTGGACAGTATGTCCGCGTTGATTTCTGCGGCGACGGCACCCTCATTTCCGAGCTGGAACGAAACTTCCGTCTTGACGACAAATTCCTCAAGTTCATGACCATCATCCTCGGCGACGACGTCAACCCCGACGACGTCCTCGCAGAAAAAGAGCAGGCTGAAGCCGCTGCCGCTGAGGCAGAAGCTGCACCTGAAGCTGAAGCAGAAAAAGCCGAAGAAGCTCCCGCTGCCGACGCACCTGCCGAAGAGGAAAAAGCTGAGGAACCTGCAGAACCTGAGACCAAAGAGGAGGACTAAGATGGCCGCACCAGCACGAGGAAAAGGAAAAGGGAAACCCGGACGCAAGGGAGGCCGTAAAAGGACTTACCACCGCAGGAAGGTCTGCCGTTTCTGTGCCGACTCCAGCATCGTCATCGACTACAAGGAAACCCGCGTACTCAAGTACTTCATCTCTGAGCGCGGTAAGATTATTCCCCGTCGCATTACCGGCACCTGTGCCAAGCACCAGCGAATCCTTACCCGTGAGATCAAGCGCGCACGTACCATCGCACTGCTTCCTTACGTCGGAAACCTGGAATCATAATGCGAAGTCGGCCATGCGCCGCTTCGATGACCAACTGAACAACGCCGGAAATCCGGACACGGTTCCGGGTTCACTTTGAAGGGGTGCCCCCCTTCAGCGGAGGATAATATGGCAACGAAAGTTATTTTAACGGAAACCATCGACACTCTGGGCATCATCGGTACCGAGGCTACCGTTGCGGACGGCTACGCACGCAACTACCTCCTCCCCCGCGGGAAAGCCGTTCTTGCCACGCCCCAGAACAGAAAGCTTCTGGAGCAGCAGAAAGCTCGATTTGAACTCCAGATCGCCAAAGAGCGCGAGCAGGCTGAAGAGCTGGCCAAAAAAGTACAGGAGATCTCCTGCACTCTCATGGCCAAGGTCAGCCAGGAAGAGCGCCTCTACGGTTCCATCACTGCCCAGGACATCCTGGAAGCCCTCAAGGGCCAGGAAGTCACCATCGAGAAGCGCATGCTGCTTCTGGCCGCTCCCATCAAGGAGCTGGGCACCTACAAGATTCCCGTCCGTCTCTACAAGGACGTGGAGCCTGAAATCACCGTTGAGGTGAAGGCGGAAGCCAAGGAAGGCGAAGAGGAGTAATCACCTCTCCGTTCCACCAGTGAAAAGCCGCAAAGGGGGGCAGCCGAAGACCGGCAGCCCCCCTTTTTTCGTTTGGCGCCGACCCTGGAAAGCCGCCCCTTACGGACCTTCCCGCCGGGTTGCGCCACAGGCATGAGCAAAAACATTGCCAACACCCCGGGGACCTGATAGCTCTTAACCAGCGCATGTCCACCCCGAAACCCGACAGACCCAAAGACGATAAAAAAGAGACCAGCGCACCATGCTCACGAACTTTGCCCCACCCAAGCCCAGGAAGAAATCCACCGGCAACCGCCCCATGGACGGCTACCCTTCAAACGACGAAGGCGGCACCCGGGGAAAACTGCCGCCCCACGCCCTGGACGCGGAAGAATCCATCCTGAGCTCTATTCTCATCGACAACGACACCCTGGTGGATGTCATTGAGATGCTGACCCCCCCGGACTTTTACAAGCCGGCCCACGAAAAGATCTTCGAGTCCATGGCCGAACTCTTTGCCCGGTCCGAGCCGGTGGATATCGTGACCCTGGCCAACCGGCTCAAGGAAAAAGGGCAATTAGACGAGGTGGGCGGTGCCGCCTATCTCTCCCAGCTGGTGGACCGCGCCCCCTACTCGGTCAACGCGGTAAAACACGCGGAGATCATCCGGGACAAATCCTCCCTGCGGCGCATGATTGAGACCTGCTCTCACATCATCAACGACTGCATGGAAGAGCAGGGAGCCGTGGAGTCCATCATCGACACGGCCGAAGGATCCATCTACGAGATCTCAAACTCGAAGATCAAGCCCTCCTTCTCCCATATCAACGATCTCATCAACAGCAACATCACCACCCTGGAGGAGCGCCAGAACAGCGGCAGCGATTTCACCGGAGTTCCCACGGGCTATACCCAGGTGGACAAGCTCACCTCAGGCCTCCAGAAAACCGACCTCATCATCCTGGCGGCCCGACCCAGTATGGGCAAAACCGCCTTTGTTCTCAACCTGGCACGGAACGTGGCGGTCCTCGAAGAGAAGCTGGTGGCCATCTTCTCCCTTGAAATGGGCTGTGAGCAGCTCTCCATGCGACTGCTCACCGCCGAGGCAAGGGTCAACTCCGAAAAACTCAAAAGCGGCACCATCGGCGCCGAAGACTGGGAGCGTGTCACCGAAGCGGCCGGCGTCATCAGCCAGGCCCCCCTCTACATCGACGACACCCCCAACATCAGCGTCATGGAGATCCGGGCCAAGTGCCGCCGCCTCAAAGCCGACCGCGAGTTGGGCCTCATCATCGTGGACTACCTCCAGCTCATGCGGGGCTCCGGTACCACCGGGGACCGCCGTGACCTTGAAATCGCGGAGATCTCCCGATCCCTCAAGGGACTTGCCAAGGAGATGGATGTACCGGTTATCGCCCTGTCCCAGCTGAACCGTATGCTGGAGCAGCGTGCGGAAAAACGCCCCCTGCTCTCGGACTTGAGGGAATCGGGCTCCCTGGAGCAGGACGCCGACATCGTCGCCTTCATCTACCGCGACGAGGTCTATAATAAGGAAGAGAACAACCCCAACAAAGGCAAGGCCGAAATCATCGTCGCCAAAAACCGTAACGGCGCCGTGGGCACGGCCCACCTCACCTTTATCGGCAAATACACCCGATTTGAAAACGCCGCCATCGGCGACTACGCCCTTCCGGACAGCGAATGAAAAAAGTACACGGTCACACCGACGGCCTGAAGGCCAACCAGAAAAAACGACTCGAATCCCTCTACCGACGCAGACTCCCCCAGGGCTATGCGGTGAACGCCGAGCTGGCCCACGAGCTGGCAGCCATCAGCCACGACATCCGCAGGCAGGTGGCCGTCCTGGTGAGCCGCGCCGGAAAGGTGGAGTTTGTTATCGCAGGGACCCCGGACCAGATCTACATCCCGGAGCTCAAAGGGTACAGCCCCCTGCCCGGCCGCCTGTCGGGCCTGCGCTACATCCACACCCACCTCAAGGAGAACGAGGGGCTCACCCGGGACGACCACACCGACCTGGCCCTGTTGCGCTTCGACCTCATGGCCGCCGTCACCCTCACCGCAGACGGCTCGGTCCACAGGGTGCACACCGCCCATGTCACCACCGGCGCCACCGGTGAGCCCACCCGGGAACTCCCCCCCATGGCCCCGGGCCACCTCCGGGACGACCTCGACGTCATCGTCCGCGAAGTGGAAGAGGAGCTCTCCCGCAAAGAGCGGGTCCTGTCCGCCGGAGACGCCGAAGAGCGCGCCATCCTGGTAAGCGTCACCACCCGCCCCAGAAAAGAGGCCATGGCCTCCCTCAGGGAACTGGACGAACTGGCCCGCTCCTGCAACATCGACATCCTGGAGACGGTGCTCCAGATCCGCAAAAAAAGCGACCCCAAGCACCTTCTGGGGCGGGGCAAGCTCAGCGAGATCACCATCGCCGCCATGCAGAAAGGGGCCACCATCCTCATCTTCGATCAGGAACTCTCCCCGGCCCAGATCCGGTCCATCACCGACCAGGTGGAGATCAAGGTCATCGACAGAACCCAGATGATCCTGGACATCTTTGCCCGGCGCGCCCAGACCCGGGAGGGCAAGCTCCAGGTGGAGCTGGCACAGCTCAAGTACATGCTGCCCCGGCTTATCACCTTGAACACCGCCATGAGCCGGCTCACCGGTGGCATCGGCGGCAGGGGCCCCGGAGAAACCAAGCTGGAACTCAACCGGCGGCGGGTCAGGGACCGCATCACCACCCTGACCAAACAGATCGAAAACGTCAAGAAACAGCGCGGCCAGCAGCGGGCCAGAAGAAACCGCAAAGGGGTGCCCGTGGTCTCCATCGTGGGCTACACCAACGCAGGGAAATCAACCCTCTTAAACACCCTCACCCAGAGCAAGGTCCTGGCCGAAGACCGCCTCTTTGCCACCCTGGACCCGTCCAGCCGGCGCTTAAGGTTTCCCAAGGACATCGAGGTGATCATCACCGACACCGTGGGGTTTATCCGGGACCTGCCCAAAGAGCTCATGGTCTCCTTCCGGGCCACCCTGGAGGAGTTGGAGTCGGCGGACCTCCTGCTTCACATCATCGATGCCTCCAACCCCCAGTGTGAAAAGCAGATCGACTCCGTGGAAAAGATCCTCTCGGACCTGAAACTCGATTCCATCCCGGTCCTCAAGATCTTCAACAAGATGGACCAGACCGATGAAGAGCGGCGTGAAGCGCTTTCACGGGAACACGGCGGCCTGTTCATCTCCGCACTTAACCGGGCCACACTGACCCCGCTGCTCCACCGCATCGAAGACCAGATCGAGACCCTCATCACCGACCAGCTCCCGGAGGATGACCCGGACCTTGAGGAGTAGACCGCAACACAAGATGTGCTGTCATGCACCGTGTGCCATCATAGATGTTGACTCGCCGGGACAAAAAGGATACATGTGGTACCCATGAAGATGGAAGCAATTAAAAATACGGCCCTTTCCGCTGTTTTCAAAGGTGGAAAAATCCTCGCCGACATGGTGAACGGCTCCTTCCGTATCGACCGCAAAGGGCGCATCGACCTGGTCACCGAGGCGGACACAGCCTCGGAAAAGGCCATCATCGAGACCTTGACCCGGGCTTTTCCCGACCACGACATCCTGGCCGAGGAGAGCGGGGCAACCGAGAAAAAAAGCCCGTACCGCTGGGTCATCGACCCCCTGGACGGCACTACCAACTTTGCCCACGGCCTGCCGCTCTTCTCCATCTCCATTGCCTTCCAGGCCCACGGCGAGACCTGCTTCGGGGTGGTTTTCAACCCCGTCACCAACGAACTCTTCACGGCAACCAAAGGCGAAGGCGCCTTTCTCTGCGGACGCTCCATCTCTGTGAGCGGTTCCCCGAGCCTGGAGGAGAGCCTTCTGGTCACCGGGTTTCCCTACAACGCCCGAGAGATCCTGCCCGGCCTCATGGCACGGTTCGAGGCCTGCCTGGACGCCGCCCAGGGGGTTCGCCGCCTGGGATCCGCCGCCCTGGATCTCTGCTACCTGGCCGCCGGACGCTTCGACGGCTTCTGGGAAGAGAATCTCAAAGCCTGGGACACGGCTGCCGGGGTCCTCATCGCCCAGGAGGCAGGGGCACGCGTCACCGGATTCAACGGCGAAACCTTCACGCCCGGAGACGCAGAAATGCTTGCCACCAACGGCAAGATTCACAACGACATGATGACACTGCTGACGACATCAACGGCCTGAGGCACCAACAGGGTACCGAAACGCCATTAAACCATAAGGGGACCTATGCATAACGATATTGTCTTCGTCCAGAAATCGGAAGCCTACCTCGACTGCTTCGGCAACTTCGACATCAACGACAAGGTGTGCACCAAACACTGCGCCCTTTGCCTGAAATGCATCATCGAGCGGGACCAGAACGATCGCATGGAGCTCATCGAGGACCTCATGAACACCGAGGCCATGCCCGCACGGCTCCAGTAAGCACCACACGACACACCATCAAAAAAACCCGACAGGACCTCACCCCATATCGAGGTGCCCTGGCGGGTTTTTGTTTTTTTCATACAAAAACAAAGTAACGCGCAAAAAGCGTGCCTCCGGCGGCGAGGTGAGCCACCTCGAAAGCTATTAACCCTTGCGCTTCGTCCCTCGTTCCTCGGGCCAAAGCGCAAGGGCCTTCGCTCGGGCTACGCCCGACATAACCGCTGAGGGTTTGTACGGGCTGATGCACAAGCTTCGACGCAACAGGATACGTTGTCGCTACGTGCCCATTGTCTGCCTCCGGTGGCACGTTGTGCCTCTTAGAAAACAGTTTGCGGATGCGTGTCTTAATAATCGAAAAACCTTGGCCAATGGCCTGTCCCCGAGGCCATTGGCAACCTGGGGTCCAGGGGATTATCCCCTGGCCGCCGGAGGCGAGGCATTTACGCGTCAAAAAATCTTGGACGGATTGAGGATGCCCTTGGGGTCGAAGAGCTTTTTGATGCCCCTCATGATCTCCAGCTCTTTCTCCCCGATCTCTCTTCCGATGTACTCCCGTTTGGTGATCCCCACCCCGTGCTCGCCGGAGAGGGTCCCCCCCAGGGCCAGGGTGTGGTCGAAGATCTCGTCGATGACGGCATCGGCCCTGAGCTTTTGGGCTGCGTCCTTTTTATCGATCATGACGTTGAAGTGAATGTTGCCGTCCCCGGCGTGGCCAAAGCTCACCATGGGAAGGCCGTACTCTTTTTTGAGGGCTTCGATCTTTTTGACCATCTTGGGAATGGCGCTTCGGGGTACCACGATGTCTTCGTTGATCTTGTCCGGCCCGAAGAGGTAGAGGGCAGGCGACACCTTCTTGCGCACCGTCCAGAGGCGCTTGGCCTCTTCGGCGTCACGGGCCTCCTCCACGGCCATGGCTCCCGCTTCCTTGACGATCGTTACCACCTCTTCCATGGAAGTGGCCACCTCCGATGCAGAGCCGTCCACCTCGATGAGCAAAATGGAACGGCACCCTTCAGGAAGCTCCAGGTCGGCAATGGACTGGGCGCAGACAATGGAGGCTTCGTCCATGTACTCCACACAGCGGGGCAGGGTCCCTGAAGCGATGATCTTTGAGACGGCTTCGGCCGCCTCTTCCATGCTTTCAAAGGAGACCTTGAGGGTGGCGGTGGCCGCAGGCAGGGGCAAGAGCTTGAGCAGAATCCGGGTGATGACGGCCAGGGTCCCCTCGGACCCCACCAGAAGGCGGGTCAGATCGTACCCCACCACACCCTTGGCGGTTCGCACGCCGGTATGGACGATCTCCCCTGTGGGCAGAACCGCCTCCACGCCCAGGACATAGTCCCGGGTCACGCCGTACTTCACGGCCCGGGGACCGCCCGCGCACTCGGCCACGTTCCCACCCAGGGTGGAGATCCCTGCGCTGGAAGGATCCGGCGGGTAGAACATCCCCTTGGCCTCCACAGCCCTGTGAAAATCGCCGGTGATCACTCCGGGCTCCACTTCGGCGGTAAAATTGTCCGTATCGATCTCGACGATGCGGTTCATGAGGGTGGTCACAAGAACCACGCCCCCTTCAACGGCCACCGAGCCCCCGGTGGTTCCCGTCCCGCTTCCCCTGGGTACCACGGGAAACCCCAGCTCAGAGGCCAGGGCCAGGGTGCGGGAGATCTCCTCGGCACTTTCGGGAAACACCACCGCATCGGGGATGCATCGCGCATTTCGCGCATCGTACGCGTAGCAGACGCAGTCTTCCTTTGATGTCTTCAGACGCTCCTTCCCGTATATTTTCGCAAGGGCGGAACGCGCCTTTCTCCTTAATTCCATGTTGTCCCCACTACCAGTGTTTCTGGCGGTCCAGCTCACGAAGCCCCTCCTCTTTGAGGCGGATAATTTCGTGAGGTTCAATGCCCAGGCCGCGGGCGATGACCTCGGCCCGATTCAACTTTTCCAGGATCTCCTGGATGCGACGTTTCTTTTTATTGTCAGATCCCCAGACGGGTTCATTCGATGAAATCATAAGACCCTCCAGCTGAAGGTGAAAGAAAAAAACCACTCGCTTACACGCGATCATTGTTTACGTGAGAGCACAAAAACAACACGCCTTCAAACGGTCTTCGTCGCAGCAATGCCTCTGCATGCTTCTTCAGAAAACCGTCCTAAAAATCGCCGTTTTCAATCTTTCTGGAAAGATACTCGATCTGATTTCGCATCTGGACTTCCTGACGGATGTCCTTTTCAATGGTCCCCACGGCATGCATAACCGTTGCGTGGTACCGATTGAAATTTTTCCCAATGGCCTGAAGGGGCTGGTCGGTGTATCGGCGTGAGAGGTAGATGGCCACCTGGCGGGGTTTCACGATGGTCTTTTTTCGTGACTTGGATACAATGTCGGTGGGTGTGATATTAAATTCACGACAGACAAGCTTTTTGATCACATCAATGGTAACGCGCTTCTTCTTGGTGGCGATGTTCTTCACCACGCTTTCCGCCAGATCAAGATCCAGGGGAACACCCATGAGGGAAGACTTGGCCGTCACGGACACCAGGCCGCTTTCCAGCTGCCGAATGTTGTCGGTGAGTTCACCGGCCAGGTACTCAATGATATCCATGGGGAGCTGGTGCCCTTTTTTGGCGGCCTTCTTTTTCAGGATCCGAACGCGGGTCCTGAAGTTGGGGTCCTCGATGGGAGAGATCAGCCCGGAGGTAAACCGGGATGCCAGCTGCTCGTTCATCTTGGGAATGTCATTGGGCAGATAGCAGCTGGAGAACATGATCTTCTTGCCGGACTCCATAAGGTAATCCAGGGTCATGGCCAGCTCGATCTGGGTGCGCTCTTTGCCGCCCAGAAAATGGACGTCTTCCAACAGCAATACATCGCACTGGGAACGGTACTTCTCCTTGAACTGACCGGCTGTGTCGTTTTTGAACGAACCGATCATCTCGTTGGTGAAGTCTTCTGCCGTGATGTAGTAGACACGCTCCCCGGGCTTCTTCCGGTTGATGTGGTGACCGATGGCCTGGGTCAGGTGACTCTTGCCCATCCCCGTGTCGGACAGCAGAAACAGGGAGCTGTTCTGTGCCTGGGTGGACGAGGCAAGGGAAAGGGCCGCTGAGTAAGCAAAATCGTTGTTCCCGGAGACCACAAAGTCGTCCAGGGTGAAGTCGGGCCTCAGCATGCGGCCGCTGTGCATCACGGGGTTGGCCACGTTGGGAATGACCAGCTGGGTCTCCACCTTCTTCAACCCCTTTTTAACCACGGGGCCGCGGCTTACGCCGTTTGCTCCCTTGCGAACATCAAAACAGAGGCTGATATCTGACCCGAGAAGGGTCCGGACTTCATTCTGAATCATGGAACCGTAGTGATCCTGAACCCGCTTCTTTGAAAACAGGTTGGGGCACGAGACCCGAAAGTCATTCCCGCTCCTGTCCTCGAACTTTACAGGTTCAATCCACATTCGGAAACTGTGTCCGGGCAGTCTTTCCGCCAGCACAGCTTTAACATTATTCCAAACCGATTCCATACAGTATGCTCACCAATAAAAAACAATAAGAGGCTATTCCCTTTACAGGGCTCGTTAGAAAACCACCAAAATTTCTGATTATTCCCGATACATTGTAGAATACCAAGGATAGAAACAGAGGACGGGATCCCCCATAGTGATGTAAAATGGTATTAATCCAACGTGATGACCCCGTCAACCCGAATATCTTCGATTTTCAGGGTCCACCGCCCCGCCATCACACCACGCCGCAAGATACTGTTATAAAATACAATACAACCAACAGATCTCGCAACCCCCCATAAATATTCCCAATTCTTCAACACAGATTTATCTAACTATATTCGAATGATCCACGGTTTCCTTTCCAAAGACGACAAACACAAAAACTCTCGTTTTCTCTGCATTGCTCTGATTTGCTCCATTTTTCAGCATACCCGCTCTGTCCCCCCATCTGATCACCCCAAATACTGCACCATTTAGCCCCCTTAGGTGAGTTCCCCTTTTTTCTCCTGCCCCCCCCTGGGGTGTTACCCCCAAGGGCCCCATAAAACACCCCTTTCCCGGCCTCCCCCCAACCTGTTGCCCCATACCCGGAACCTACCACAACATAGGGGATGCCCCCGGGAGTTCCTCCCGAGGCAACATATTTCCGCCCCACCCATTGGTCCCTTTCATTCTCTTTTTTGCATTCCCCTGAACCAGCGCTGCTGGTATATATAGGTGGAAGAAGCCCGGTATCCGGTCGTTCGCATGCTGTCATCACGTATATCGCAGAATTCCGGAACCCTACGGCAGAACCCCCAGGGTGTCGGTGCCCCCACCATCCGGGCACACCCCTATATAATAAAGGAGTACACATGACCCAGCCTCCCCTGCTGGCCCTGACCATGGGCGATCCCTGCGGTATCGGCCCGGAAATCGCCGCCAAGGCTTTTCACTCCCCCAAAGCCCATGAAAACATGCGGCCCCTGCTTGTGGGTGATGAAGCGACCATGACAAGAGCCATTGAGACCACCGGCGTACCCTTGACGATCCAGACCGTCAACTCGGTCAGCGAGGCCCGTTTTACCCCGGGCACCATCGACCTTCTCCCTGTGTCTTCCCTGGCCCCCGACGAGGTGGTCCCCGGTGCCCCCACAGCCCGCACCGGCCAGGCCATGATCGACGCCATCACCCGCTCCGTGGACCTGGCCCTTTGCGGGGAGTGCGATGCCATGGTCACCGGCCCCATCCACAAGGTAGCCATGAAACTGGCCGGATCCGAATTTCACGGGCACACCGAGCTCATCGCCTCCCGCACCCGGGCCACGGAATTCGCCATGATGATGGCCGGAGACCGCCTGAAGGTGGTGCTGGTCACCATCCACATCCCCCTGCAGGAGGTGGTCCGCCAACTCACACCCGCCAAGATCACTGATCTGATCAGCCTTACGGCCCGGTCCCTCACCGAACGATTCGGGGTGGAGAAACCGCGCATCGGTGTGGCAGGCCTGAACCCCCATGCCGGGGAAGAGGGCCTCTTCGGCGACGAGGAGAGCCGACTCATTGCCCCGGCCGTGGAAGCAGCACGGGCCCTGCATCCGGAATGCACCATCAGCGAGCCCCTGCCCCCGGACACGGTTTTTTTCAAGGCCACCGAAGGGCACTACGACGCCGTGGTCTGCATGTACCATGACCAGGGCCTCATTCCGTTTAAGATGGTCCATTTCCATGACGGGGTAAACACCACCCTGGGGCTTCCCATCATCCGCACCTCCGTGGACCACGGCACCGCCTACGACATCGCATGGAAAAACATCGCCTCGGAAGGCAGCCTCCTTTCCGCCATGCACATGGCCGCCATGCAGGCACGAAACCGAATCCGCAGATAACACGCGCAGCGGAAACCATGCGCCGCCCCTTAGGCGGCGCACCATGCCCTTCATCAGGAATCAAACACACCATGGTTCAACCTGAGATCACAATATCCGGAGCCCGGCAGCACAACCTGAAAAACATCGACGTCTCGTTTCCCAAAAACGCCCTGGTGGTGGTCACCGGGCTTTCGGGGTCGGGCAAATCCTCCCTGGCCTTCGATACCCTCTACGCAGAAGGCCAGAGGCGATACGTGGAGTCCCTTTCCACCTATGCCCGCCAGTTTTTAGGGCAGATGGAAAAGCCCGATGTCGACTTTATCGACGGGCTCTCACCGGCCATCGCCATCGAGCAGAAGAGCTCCTCCCACAACCCCCGGTCCACGGTGGGAACCGTCACCGAAATTTACGATTTCCTGCGACTTCTCTTCGCACGTTCGGGCACGCCCCATTGCCCCTCATGCGGCAAGGAGGTGGGCTTCCGGTCCCTGGATGAGATCATCGGCGAGGTCCTTGACGAGCCCGAAGGCACACGTATCCTGATCACGGCCCCCCTTCCGGCCATGGCGCCCGATGCCGCGGCAGCCATGCTCAGGCGCCTCAGGCGAGAAGGGTATTCACGGGTCCGCGTGGGCAGCCGTCTCTACGAACTCGACGATCTCCCCGAGGGCTTTCGTGTGGATGACCACCCCTTTGACGTCATCATCGACCGCATCGTCATCAAAGAGGGCATGCGAAACCGCCTGGCCGACTCCCTGGAACTTGCCGCCCGCACCGCAGACGGCAAGGCGGGTATTGACCTTCTTGCAGAGGGGAGCACGGAGATCCGCCACACCATCCTTTACTCCGAAGAAAAAGGATGCAGCGAATGCGGCATCACCCTGCCGGACTACACGCCGGCGTCCTTCTCCTTCAACTCCCCACAAGGGGCCTGTCAGCGCTGCGGCGGCCTGGGTACCACAGAAGGCTTCGACCCGGGACTCATTGTCCCGGACCCGGACCTCTCCCTTCGGGAAGGGGCCGTGGCACCCTGGGCCTCGCGAAGCTCCGTTCAATTCGCCGAATTCCTGGATGCCCTGACCCACCATTACGGCGCCTCCATCTACACACCGTTTCGAGATCTCTCCGCCTCTTTTAAAAAGGTGGTCCTGAAAGGATCGGGAAAGGAGGCCATCCCGTTTTATTTTGAGAAAAAAGGACGCAAGGTCACCTATGAGACCCCCTTTGAAGGGGTGATACCCGCCCTTCAGAAGCGGCTGGACGACGCCACCACCGCATCGGAAAAAGAGGACGTGCGCCGGTTCATGACCCAACACCCCTGCCCCGCATGCAGGGGCTCGCGCCTCAACGACCTGGCCCGGGCCGTGCGCATCGACGGCCATTCCATCTCCGACATCACCGCCATGTCCGTTGAAAAGGCCCTTGCCACCCTCTCGGAGTTCTCCTTTTCCGGGAAAACAGCCCTGGTGGTAGCGCCCATCCTTCGGGAGCTCACCAGCCGCCTCACCTTCCTCACCGATGTGGGCCTCTCCTACCTCACCCTCTCCCGGGGAGCCTCCACCCTCTCCGGCGGGGAGAGTCAGCGCATCCGCCTGGCCACCCAGATCGGCTCCAAGCTCTCCGGGGTTCTCTATGTGCTGGACGAACCCAGCATCGGCCTGCACCAGCGTGATAACCGGCGCCTCATCGACACCCTGAAAAAGATCAGGGACCTGGGAAACACCGTGCTTGTGGTGGAACACGACACCGACACCATCTACGCCGCAGACCACCTCATCGACATGGGGCCTGCCGCCGGCATCCGGGGCGGGCAGGTGGTCTACTCCGGCCCCCCCTCGGGCATCACCGCCTGCGAAGAGTCCCTCACCGGCCTCTATTTTTCCGGCCGCCGGGGCATCGAGCCACCCTTGAAGCGACGTCCCCACGACAAAGGGTGCCTGACCCTCATGGGAGCCCGGGCCAACAACCTGAAAGAGGTCACCGTGGACTTTCCTCTGGGGACCCTCACCTGTGTCACCGGTGTCTCGGGTTCGGGCAAATCCACCCTGGTACTCACCACCCTGAAGCGGGTCCTCTCCCAGAAGCTTTCGAGCGCCAAGGAGCGTCCCGGCGATTACACGCGCCTTGAGGGCCTCTCCCTGGTAGACCGCGTCATCGGCATCGACCAATCCCCCATCGGCAAAACCCCGCGATCCAACCCGGCGACCTATACTGGGCTTTTCAACGCCATTCGCGATATTTTCGCAAAAACCAAAGAGGCCAGGGAACGAGGGTACAAGCAGGGGCGGTTCAGCTTCAACATGAAGGGGGGACGCTGCGAAGCGTGCCAGGGAGACGGCATCGTCAAAATCGAGATGCACTTCTTGCCCGACGTCTATGTGCCCTGCGACGTCTGCGGTGGAAAGCGATACAACCGAGACACCCTCGACGTGCGCTACCGGGGGAAAAACATCGCCGATGTGCTGGACATGACGGTAAACCAGGCCTTTGAATTCTTCAAAAGCTATCCGGTGCTGCGGGCCAAGCTGGAAACCCTCATCGAGGTGGGCATGGGCTACATCCACCTGGGCCAGGCCGCCACCACCCTGTCGGGCGGCGAGGCCCAGCGCATCAAGCTGGCCAGGGAGCTCTCCAAAAAGGGAGGAGGTCACACCGTCTACATCCTTGACGAGCCCACCACCGGCCTGCACCTGGAGGACATCCGAAAGCTCATGCTGGTCCTCAACCGCCTGGTGGACGCGGGAAACACCATCCTCATCATCGAGCACAACCTGGATGTCATCAAATGTGCCGACCACGTCATCGACCTGGGGCCGGAAGGGGGAGAGGGCGGCGGCAATATCGTGGCTGTCGGCACCCCCGAGGAGATCGCCGCCGACCCGCGATCCGTAACCGGCCGCTACCTCAAGGAGATCCTCCCCAACACCCCGGCGGACCAATAAAAAAGCCGTCCCTCCCACGTGGGGAGGGGCGGCTTAAAAAAGCGATACCGCAATGACGCCTGGAGGTCAGGCCTGGGTAACCGATGCATCCAGGGCGTCGTCGTCACCTGAACCATCCACCTTTCGCATGCGCACCTTGGAGAGAAACCGCAAATTGGATTGCCCGAGGGAGACCGTGTCTCCGTGGGTCAGTTTCACAGGCTCCTTGCCCACCTTCACCCCGTTGAGCCTGGGCTTGATGAGGCCGGAGACGTGGTTCAGGTAATACCCGTCGTCACGTCGAACCACGGTGGCCGCACGCTTTCCCACGAAAAACCCTTTGACCACCACCTCGTTTGATCGGGCATTTCCCATGCGGGTATAGCGTCCCTCCAGCTCGATGCGTCCCTTGCCTCCCTTCTTAAACACCAGGATGGGCAGGGGCTTTGCCGAAACACCCTTCAACTCCTTTTGCCTGCCATTTTTCAGCTCCGAGGTATCGATGGCCATGGTCACATCAAGGCTGCCTGCCTTGGTGGCCGTCAGGGGTGTCTCCTGGAAGGTAACATCGGCCCGGTGTTCGGAGAAGAGGAGCTGGTGCTTACCCACCCCCAACTCATCGCCATTTGTCAACACCGCCTTTTTGATGCGATTTCCGTTGACGTATGTTCCGTTCTTGCTCTCAAGGTCCGATACGACCACGTTGTTCTCATGGAACTCCACACGGGCATGAAAGCCGGAGACGGCCAGGTTGCCGATGATGACATCGTTCTTCTCATTGCGACCGATGGATAAGGGGCGACCATACTCCACGGTATATTGCCGGATCATTTTTCCCTGGTATTTCAATATCAGGAACGGCATGGGCCAGAACTCCAGAGTAACAACACCGCTTCGCCGGAACACGGGTTGCGATGGAATGGTTGGATAGCAGGACAATCAAAAAACAGATGAGCCCGATAAAAAAGGGAGCATGCCCGGAAGGCTCCGTGACCTTACCGATACCATGCCCTTAACTTTCATACTATATATGATTGGCTTTCTGAGGGTCAAGGGATCTTTCCGAGACAATCAAAGCGCCTGTTTTCAATAGCAAAGCGCAAGCAGCCATTGAATTCATGGCTGACTCAGGCATCTCTGCCGGGGGCCAACCTTTTCCCGATTTTATGGCTTGGGTCTGACAAACATCCGGTTGCGCCACTGAGATTGGTGCATCCACTGCCTTGGACGTAACGAGCCAACCCAAAAGTCTTTGGCCCAGCTTTTATCAAAAAACCTGGCCGCCGGAGGCAAGCTGACTCGTTCCACCGGCAAAAAACAATAAAAAAGGGCCGGATCGTTGTATCAACGATCCGGCCCTGAATGTACTCAGAGACAACGAGGTTGCCCGGAATTATCCGAGGAGACCTGCGATGGCTGCAGCCTGGGGATGCGCGTAGATAAGGATCAGCGCGATAACCAGAGCGTAGATACAGAGTGATTCGATCATGGCAAGACCGATGAGCATGGTTACAGTTACTTTACCGGAAGATTCGGGGTTTCTTGCGATCCCTTCAACGGCGGCTTTGAGACCCATACCCTGGCCGATGCCACATCCGAAAGCTGCGATGGCGATGGCAAGTGCTGCAGAAAAAGAGCTGACCACGAAGAACTGTAATGCTTCCATTTGTTTCTCCTTAATGTAGAGTGTATTGATATTCGGCTTCTTCCATTATCCCAATGTGTAAGCCGTGTAATCCAAAAACAGTGTGCGATGCCGATCAGTGTGCGTGTTCCAGAGAGCCCTGAAAGTAAATAATGGAGAGCAGGAAAAACACGAAGGCCTGAACAAAGGCAACAAAGATCCCCAGGGCCATGATGGGCAGCGGGGCAAAGTAAAGGCCGGCCAGCATAAAGAGGATCCCCAGGACCAGCTCGTGACCCATCATGTTGCCGAAAAGACGGAACGAGAGGGAGAGTACCCTGGCCAGGTGACCAATGATCTCAATGGGCATGATGAGGGGAACCATCCACCAGACGGGGCCCATGAAGTGCTTCACGTACTTGGCCCCGTGATACTTCACGCCGATGAAGTGGGTGAAGCAGAACACCACCAGGGCACAGGCGCCGGTTGTGTTCAGGGTCGCCGTGGGCGGGAAGAAACCCGGCACCAGACCAATGAGGTTGGAAACAAAAATAAAAATGAAAATGGTGGCTGCAAGGGGGGTAAACCAGCGGCCCTCCTCCCCCACCGTCTCGACGAGGAAATCTTCCAGTCCGCCGATGACGATTTCGAAGAAGTTCTGCCCCTTGGTGGGGATCAGGGCGGGCTTGCGAGCCGCAACAAAACCGATTCCCGCAAGCAGGAGCATCACCAGCCACGTGTACATCACATGGGGATACTTGTGAGCAAAATGATAAAGAGCCCCATTGACGTCAAAGAAATCAACCAGGAACAAAAAGGGATGTGCCATCCTTACACCGCCTCCTTAAAGATGAGTTTCATCAGTTCGCACACCGTTGCCAGGGTGACACTCACCACGACCACAGAGAGTCCGAGAATGAGCCCCAGCGGATCCACAAGGTGCTTTGAAATGAGAAAAAAGATTAGTACCGCACTTATCAAAAACCTGACATAGTACTTTGCCAGGATCACATTCCTCGACGCAAGCTTCCTGGGCCTGAGCCCCTTTTCCAGGGTACGGGCAAGGAGATGGAAATTGACTGTTACGATGAGGGCGCCGCAGGTGAGGCCCATGGCCACGTCAGCAGAAAAAAAAATGGGTCCCATCACAGCAGCCAGGGCAAGAAGCACCCAATTGGCCCGTGTAACGAACCCCAATATTTTCTGCTGCACCCCCATGTAGATCTCCCATTCGCCTACAGTTTTTTGCTTCTTTTGACCGCAAGAAGAAGATTCCGAAATGCGGCAGCAATACCCAAAACGAGGAAGACAAGCATCAGCACGGGGGTCGTTCCGAAAAAGCGATCCAGAAAAATCCCTACGCCGACACCCAGCAGTATCGAAATGGCAACCTGAAGACCCAGACTGCTGTAATACGATAACTCCTTGAGGATCTGAGCAATCTCTTTGTTCACAGTGTTCCTTCCTCGAACCCGCAACACAAGGCATTACGGAAGTCAACTCAGCCTTGACTCACCTATCATGCGAATTGCTGAAAGTCAATTCCAAAGAGCACTGAACGTCATAGTTTTTAAAGACTTATATCACGCAACCCATGAGACATTCAGGCACATCCGCAACACACCGCCTACCGGTAAACGCACCAAATCAGGGGGCCACAGGGGATTCCTTCTCTCCCTTGCCACCCCGATTCCTCAAATGCACTCCACCGATCCACAGCTCGATTCACCGGCCACCTCACCCACTACGGCAGCCTCCACGCCCAGCCCTTTCATGACAGCCAGACAGGGTTCGGCCTCGGATGCCGGCAGGGCCACCAGAAGCCCCCCGGAGGTCTGGGGGTCAAAGATCAGATCCGCAAGGCTGCGGGGCACCGAAGGAAAGACCTCCACCGACGTGCCGCAGAACTCTCTGTTCCGGTATGCTCCGGCAGGCAGGAGCCCCATCTCCGCATACTCCAGAGCCCCTTCCATCACCGGAAGGGAAGAGACAGACACCACCAACCGTTTTTTCGCTCCCCGTGCCATCTCCAGGGCGTGCCCTGCAAAGCCAAACCCCGTCACATCGGTGCAGGCCGTAGGGTGAAAGGTGTCAAGGGCCTCGGCCGCCGACTTGTTCAAGGCGGCGCACACCTCCACGAGACGGCGCGACGCCTCGGCTCCGGCCACCTGCCCCTTGATGGCCGTGGACAGCAAGCCGCTGCCCAGGGGCTTGGTGAGGATAAGGGCATCTCCGGTGCACGCCCCGCCATTGGTCAGAAGGCGTTTGGGGTGCACCACGCCGGTGACGGACAAGCCGTATTTGAACTCGGCGTCGTCCACACTGTGTCCGCCCACCAGGCAGGCGCCGGATTCATGGATGGTCTCAAGGCCCCCTGCAAGGGTCTCGGCCAGCACCTCTTCGGGCAGGGAGTCTGTGGGAAAACAGACGATGTTCATGGCCGTCAGCGGCCTTCCCCCCATGGCGTACACGTCACTCAGGGAGTTGGCCGCTGCAATGCGGCCAAAGTCGTAAGGGGAATCGGTGACCGGCGTCAGAAAATCAAGGGTCTGGATCAGCGCCGTTTCCTCGCTGAGTTGATACACGCCAGCGTCATCGGCCCCGTCCACCCCCACGAGAAGCTCGGGGGGACGGGTCACCTTCAACCCTTTGACCACGCGATCCAGGACCCCTGGATCCACCTTGGCCGCTCAACCGGCCGCCTTCACCTTTTCGGTGAGGCGTATGTTCTGCAATCTGTCCGTCACAACCCCTCCTTGCCTACACCTTGATGGTGCGGGCATCAAACACCGGCCCGTCGATACAGACATGGCGGTACGGCGCGTCCTCGTCGCTGGATTCCACCACGCAGCCCATGCAGGCCCCCATGCCGCAGGCCATGATGATCTCCAGGGAGAGCTCACACAGAGCGTCGTGACCGTCCATGAGATCCGCAACACCCACCAGCATGGGATGGGGACCGCAAGCATAGACCTTGGCCGGATTTTTTTCGCTTAAAAGACGCGCCATGGGCGCTGTAATCCGCCCTTTTTCTCCAGCCGAGCCGTCGTCTGTGGTCACCACAACAGGGAGCCCGAGCTCACGGAAGGCCTCTTCGGCCAGGACATCCTCCCGGCTGCGCCCACCGATAAAGACCGTGTGGTCCGAAGGCGATCCCCCCTTTGCGAGAATGCGCCTGGCCAGCAGCAGCATGGGCGCAATGCCGATGCCGCCCCCGGCAAGAAAGGTGGTCTCCCCGGCCTGGGGCTCGGTGAACCTGTTGCCCAGGGGACCGAGCATGCTGAGGACGTCCCCGTCCTTCATCCCGGCGTAGACCCGGGTGTTGGGGCCCACCACTTTGTAAAGGAGGGTGACAACGGTCTTGTCCCCTTGTGTTGTGACGTCATGGATGGAAAAAGGCCGTCGCAGCAAGGTGCCTCCCTTTTCCGCCTTGAGCATCACGAACTGTCCGGGCGCGGCTTCGGTGTAGCGCGCCGGGGCCTCAAGGCCCATGTGATAGTATCCGGGGCTTACTTCCCGGTTCCATAGCAGGGTGCAATCGCTAAGTTTCATCATGATTCCATTAATTGTCGATCGTCTTTATGGGGCCGACGGTTTGATGCCGATCACCGTGGCCATCCGGCCGGTTGTATGATTCCGCCGGTACGAATAGTAATGTTCCTCGTCACATCGGGTGCAACACTGGGCAGCGGCTATATTCGACGCCGAAAGGCCGGCATCGCAGAGCTGATCCCGGCTGATGGCCCAGAAATCAAAATGGTTGAACCCCACCCGATGGGTGCAAAAGGACCGCGGCAGCTCTGTTTTGTAATGGACGAACTCTGCACAGCAGGGCCCCAGGGACGGCCCGATGCCTGCCAGCAGGTCTTCCGGGCGGCACCCGAACCGGTCTGTCATCACTGAGACAGTGGCGGACAGAACGCCTGCCACGCTGCCGCGCCATCCCGCATGGGCATTGGCCACCACCTTCCTGACGGGGTCGGCAAGGACCACGGCCTGGCAGTCGGCGGTGAGGATGGTGAGCATGGCACCTGGACGGTCCGTCACCACGGCGTCGGCCTCCACCGGCCCGAGCTCCGATCCGGCGTGAACATGAACGGCGTTTCCGTGGACCTGGGAGAGCACCACCAGCTCGCTGCCGCCACTCTCCTGCAGAATCGCCTGGCGGTTGGCGGCCACAGCCTCACCGTCATCACCGGAAGAAACCCCGGCGTTGAGGCCCTGAAAGGGACCGGTACTCACCCCGCCCTTGCGCGTAAAACAGCCGTGAAAAAGCCAGGACACCCTGGAAAGGGCGGGAAAACAATCGTAAACCAGTTCGCCTGAACACCTTCGCTCCATGGAGACCTCCCCTGTATCGACGGGGGTTTGTCACATGCCGGCGTGCGGAGACCCCGTCGCTGAAAACCCATGCCCCGCACCATCATGCTCTTTCTGTCAATCGCCTGCTGTAACACATGGGGCGCCGTTCTTCAAGGCAAGGGACGTGCTCCCGGGCAGAGACCATGACCTTCCGGTCCATAAGCGCAACCACCTCGCCGTCCGCACTCCCCCCGTGGGCCAGTTCATCCCCCAGGGGCGACACCACCTGGGAGGCACCTTTGTAAATAAGGTTTCCGGAGCGCCCCACCCGGTTGGCCCCCACCACGAAGCATTGGTTCTCCATGGCCCGGGCCTTGAGGAGCGTCTCCCAGTGCACAAGGCGCGCCGCCGGCCACTGGGCCGGGACCACGAGGATCTCGGCGCCATCCAGAACCAACCCCCGCGCCAGTTCAGGAAACCGCAGGTCATAACAGACCATGAGCCCCAGGCGACCGATGGAGGTCTCGGCCACCACAGCCTCGCTGCCGGCGGCAAAATGGAGATCCTCCCCGGTGGGGGAAAAAAGATGAAGTTTGCGATACGCCCCCTTTATCTCCCCGTCCCGATCCACCGCGTACAGGGTGTTGACCACCGCTCCGTCCGCCTCTTCGGGCAGAGAGCCTGCCACCACCATGTTCTCCCGTGCGGCAAAGGCTTGGAGGCGTGCCAGGATCTCCGGGGTCTCACTGGCCATGGTTCCCAAGTTTTCGTTATCGAATCCGCAGCTCCACATCTCAGGAAGCACCGCCAGGTGGCACCCTGCCTCGGCCAGTTTCATCAGCCCCTGAAAGGCCCGCGTGAGGTTGGCCTCAAGCCCCCCTTCCACCACATCAAACTGCACAACCCCGACCACAACCGATGGGTTCATCTCAATCGCTCCTTAAACCGTTAACGTGTCATGTCCCGCCTGGCAAAAACCAGGGCTGAGACCTCGGCGGCCCCGTGCTTTTTTAACAGGGCGGCGCAGGCTGTCAGGGTGGAGCCGGTGGTGAAGACATCGTCCACCAGAAGCACCCTCTTGCCCCTGGCCGATGCACCGGGTGCCAGCTCAAAGGCCCCCCTCACATTGGACAGGCGAGCCCTTCGGGACAGCCCGGCCTGAGATACGGTGGGCCGCTTGCGGCGCAGCAGGCGGTGGCAGACCTGAATGCCGTCCCTGCCTTCAAAAGGATCCACAAGAAGAGACGACTGATTGAACCCGCGTTTTCTCAGGCGTTTCCCATGCAGGGGCACAGGAACCACAAGATCAATATCCCACCTTTTTAAGTCCCCGTCCAGATACGTACAAAGGGCCCGGGCAAAAAGAAGGCGCCCCATGGGGGGCGCCAATGCTCGCTTGTTTTTGTACTTCAAGGCCTGAACAGCCAGGGCCGGGCCACCGTCGTAAAGATACAGGGCCGTCATACGCGTCAGGGGACGACTCGGGTCCATGCAGGCCCCGCACAAGGGAGGATCGGCGACGACCCCTGGAAGGGGCTCGCCACAAGCCGAGCACCGCTGCCCCGAGGGTTCCTGGGCTCCGGCTCTGCAGGCCGCACACATCACACTGGACATCGCTCCGTTGAACACATCGGCCAGGTCGTCTTCCCCAGAGACTGGGGTAATTGCGGGCCCCTCCCAGGGAAGCAGCACCCCGCAGACCCGACACCGGGGAGGGTACACCAGGCGCCTCACCAACAGCGCCACTGCCGAAACCCACCGCAACCTCATCCAGCCCCCTGAAACGTGACGTCTATGGTTAAAGTCGGGTCAACCACGCTCCCCAAAAAAACAAAACCGATGCCTCCGGCGGCGAGGTGTGCCACCTCGAAAGCAAATTGCGAATGCGCTTTCCCCCTCGTTCCTCGGGGAAAAACGCATTCGCCTTTGATTCTGGCAGGCCTGAGTCTGTTTATTCAAGCCTGTTTGTCAAGCCCGCCATCACGATTCAGTTGCCTTCCTGCTCAGCCTCGCTGGCGTACCACCTCGTACATCACGAGGGAGGCTGCCACCGAGGCGTTGAGGGAGTCCACCTCCCCTTTCAGGGGAATGGAGACGATAAAATCACACCCTTTTCTCACAAGGGGACGAAGCCCCTTGCCTTCGCTGCCCACAACAATGCCCAGGGGCGCTGAAAAATCTCCGCCGAAAAGGGTGCTGTCCCCGTCGGCATCGAGCCCTGCGAACCAGAGCCCTTCGGCCTTGAGTTCCTCCATGGCCTTGGCCAGGTTGGTCACCACGGCCACCGGCATATGCTCCAAGGCCCCTGCCGATGCCTTGGACACAAGGGCGGTAAGCTGGGCCGAGCGATCTTTGGGCACCACCACCCCGTGGGCCCCGGCGCAATGGGCTGTGCGCACGATGGCCCCCAGGTTCCGGGGATCCTCAATGCTGTCCAGCAGCACGAGAAAGGGGACCTCCCCTTTTTTTTCCGCAATGCGAACCAGGTCGTCTGGGGCCATGCCAGGAAGGGCACCGGCGTCAAGGGCCGCCCCCTGATGCTGGCGGGTTCCGCACAGTCCCTTCAGGGTCTCGGGGTCCACCCGCTCCACCGGTACGCCCGCGTCACGGGCAAGGGACTCCAGGGCATCCACCCGCCGGTCCCGCCGACCCGAAGCCAGGATCAGCCGGCGAACCTGGCGCCTGCCGGCCTTCAGGGCCTCCATGACCGGGTTGATACCGTACAGCAAATCAGCCGAGGGTTTCCGAACCTTGCCCTGCTTCGTCTGTTTCCCGTGCTTCATCAGGAGGCCACCCCGTCACGACAGCTCTTCACCACGGAAACAAAGGCGGCCACGGCTTCATTCAGATCGTCGTTAACGATCACGTGGCTGTAAAAGTCACGCTGATCCATCTCGCCCACGGCATTATTCATGCGCTTTTCGATGGTCTCACGGGAATCGGTCCCGCGCTTTTCAAGGCGCGCCCGAAGCTCGTCCACAGACGGAGGCATGATAAAAATGGTCACGCACTCAGGGAGCGATTCACACATCTGCCTTGCCCCCTGCACGTCAATGTCCAGAAGCACGTCAACGCCTTTGGCCACTGTGTCCTCCAGGGTCTCCAGGGAGGTGCCGTAATAGTTGCCGTGCACCTCGGCCCACTCGGCCATGAGCCCTTTTTCGATACGCTCTTCAAAGGCCTCACGGGTGATGAAGTGGTAATCTTTCCCATTCTCCTCGCCCCCGCGGAGAGCCCGGGTGGTGTGGGAAATGGAGTAGGTGATGTCGGGGTAGGCCTTGAGGAGCTCCCGGCACAAAGTGGACTTTCCGGCACCCGAGGGCGCCGATACGATATAGATATTGCCTCGTCGTTTCAAAATCTCTCCTGAGAGGGCCTACTCGGCCTTCTCCTCTTTCCCACCGTCCCTGAGCTGGGCGTAGCGCTGGGAGATGGTTTCCGCCTGAATGGCCGAAAGGATAACGTGGTTGCTGTCCATCACGATGATGGAACGGGTCCGCCTGCCGTGGGTGGCATCCACCAGCCGCTTGTCATCCTTGGCATCGTCCTTCAACCGCTTCATGGGGGCTGAGTTGGGAGAGACGATGGCGATGACGCGTTCTGCCACCACGCTGCTCCCGAAACCGATATTCAATAACGCCTGCTGTTCCATAATCATTTCCAAAGGGTATAAGGGTTGCGGGCGCCAGGGCCTTTATGCCCCGGGCCACCCGCCAACACGTTGTCAACCGACGCAGCTCGGCCCTACTCGATGTTCTGGACCTGCTCGCGCATCTTTTCGAGTTCGGACTTCACCTTTACAATGATATGGGCAATCTCGGCTTTGCCGATCTTTGAGCCCATGGTGTTGAACTCCCGGTTGAACTCCTGGAGAAGGAAGTTGAGCTTCCGGCCCGCCTCTTCGTCTCCGGCCATGATGGAGCGAAACTGCACGATGTGGCTCCGGGACCGGGTGATCTCCTCGGAAATATCGCTTCGGTCGGCCAGAAGGGCTGCCTCCTGGGCAATGCGCGCCTCGTCCACTTCCACGGCACCGCCGCAGAGGGTGGCGATACGGTCCATAAGGCGCTCCCGATAGATGGCAGGCAGGGCACCGGCACCCTCTTCGATGGTGTCCAGGGAACCCTCCACGGTATTCAGGCGCTCTTTCAAGTCGTCGGCCAGAAAGTCCCCCTCCTTGGCCCGCATGGCATCCAGCCCGGACAGGGCTTCCGTCAGGCACGCCTCCACCACCTGCCAGTGATGATCGTAGTCGGTCTCCATCTCCTTGGGCACCACCAGGCCATTGATGTGCAGAAGCTGGTCCAGGGTAACAGTCGCCTCAATGCCGGCGGCCTCGGCCGCCTCCTTCAGGGCCAGGCCATAGGCGCGGGCCTTGGCCGTGTCCGCTTCAAAGGCGATGGCGTCATCGGCTTCATTTCGGATCGTCACACGGGCTTCCACCCGGCCTCGCTCCAGGCGAGACGCGATCACCCCGCGCACCTTCTCTTCAAACCGGCTGTAGCCGTGGGGAACTTTGATGTGGGTATCCAGAAAACGGCTGTTGTAACTGCGAAGTTCCACTTCAGCGGTCACACTGCCGTCCATTTTTTCCGCCCGGGCATAGGCGGTCATGCTTTTAACCATGGGGCATTCATTCCTTAAGTGTGTGATGAAGCAAGGCGTCGTAGCGCCTGCGGACATCCGTCAAAAAATCAATCATCAACGGCTCGGTGTAGTCGGGAAATGTCCAGGGCAGCGGGCGAAACGCACCGGCCCTGTATACCAGGGTCAGATCCGCATAGATTCCCTTGCCGATGCAGACCCTGTGGGCATGATCCTTGGCCGTGGCCAGCAGGAACCGGGCGTTTAAAAGAAGCCCGGGATCGATATTGACTCTCCGCCTTGCTTGAATTGAAAAATCGTCTTCCAGGGCGTTGGTAAGGCCCTTGATCTCGACCAGGGTATCCTGGCCCACGGGCCGGGCAAAGGAGAATACCCGCCGGAAAAGGGGCCCTCCCATCTCGGCTTTGTAGTAGGAGGTGCTGCTGAACGGCATCCACGGGCTCACCATATCCACAGGACCGAACCGATCCACCAGGGCCGAAGCGACGTGGAGCAACAAGCCGCTCTCCTCTGTCAGCACGCCGATCACCAGCTTTGCGGGCAACATCTCTGTGGGCCGCATGACCTATGAAAGGGGCTTGGCCTCTTCGGCCAGCATCACGGGGATGCCGTCCCGGATTTCATACACGAGCTTGCAGGCCCCGCACACCAGGCCGTCTCCGGCCTCATTGAGTTCCACCTTCTCTTTGCACTTCGGGCATGCCAGAATGTCGATCAGTTCCTGAGAAATCGTCATGTGATTATCCAATCCAAATGTGTCTATTTTTATTGATGCCCACAAAACACCGCTCAGCACACGGCCTGTGGGACACAAGGCTTAATGGCTCGTATCTGGGAAGATCCGGGCGGTACAAAATCAGGCCCCGCGATAATTTCAGGCCGAGGCGCCCGCCCTTTTCCTACAAATGTCTATCTATATCAGATGGGTCAACCCCATGCAATTCCCATTTAAATTGACACACCCGGGCGCATCTCCTATCATGACTGGTTTGTTATATCCTTAAAACCCCTTTTCCGGTGAGCGCAGCCCCCTGTTGCCGCCACCCCGGAGTCGGCTCCATATGACCCTCTCTCGATTCACCACAGGCCTTGTCCTTTCGGCATACAACCTCCTCTGGAAGGCCGTCGTGCCCCTGACCCGAAACCACAAGCGCCTCAAAGAGGGCCACCCCCAGCGGACCCTCTCGGAAAACCGGCTCACGCCCTCGGATATCTGGATCCATGCGGCATCCGCTGGAGAGTCCTACATTGCCGCTGAACTGGCAACCGAGCTGTCCGGAGACGAGCCCCCCCGCATCCTCATCACCACCCACACCCGGCAAGGCCTTGAGGTCCTTGAAAAGGAGCTGACGAGGGCCAACGCGACACATGTCACCGCATGCTATGCCCCCTTGGACGCACCAAGCCTTATGAACAAAGCGTTTCAACAGGTAGCACCGCGCCTCCTCGTCCTTGTGGAACTGGAACTCTGGCCGGGCATGCTGGCCGCGGCCAAAAAAACCGGCACGGCCATTTCTGTTGTCAACGGCCGGCTCACCCCCTCAAGTTTCAAGGGCTATGCACGATTTAAAGGCCTTTTGGCTCCACTTGCCCCCGATTTCATCTCGGCCATCTCAGACGGAGACGCAGACAGGCTGAAAGCGCTCTTTCCAGCCACCCCGGTGGAAGTAATCCCCAACATCAAATTCGACAGATTCGCAGAAACTGGTGCCCCTGAGGCTCCGGCCTCCAACCTGTTTCCCGGGGCCGAAGGACGCACCATCTACCTTCTGGCCTCGGTTCGGGAAGAAGAAGAGCAGGTGGTTGCAGAGATGTGCCGGGGACTCCTTGAGCGTGACAAAAGTGCCCTTATTGCCTGGTTCCCACGCCATATGGAGAGGGTAGGGCCCTTATGCCGAAACCTGGAAAACGATTCCCTTGCCCCTGTCAAGCGCTCTTGCTGCCCGTCTTTGGATGCGAACACCCGTCTCGTTGTCTGGGACCGGTTCGGTGAGATGGGGGCGGCCTTTGCCTCGGCCCACAGCGCTTTTGTGGGCGGCAGCTTTGCCGACCTGGGCGGGCAGAACATGCTGGAACCCCTTGCCGCAGGCCTCATCCCCGTCATGGGACCATCCTTCAGCAACTTCTCGTGGGTGGGGGACGACCTCGAACAGGCGGGCCTTTTAATCACCTGCGAGACCGCCGACGAGGCCGCAACACAGCTGGTGCGCCTTGCCGGGCTCTGCCAGGAGCGCAAAAAAACCTTAGAACGCTTTCAGGAACTCATCGCCGGCCGCCGAGGGGGCACCAGGGCCACCTGCAGACACCTCATCCGACTGGCTGCCATGTAAAGAGCATGCCCCTTCACCTGGTCAGGCATGGGTGATATACTGTCGCCCACCAAATATGTCACAGCAGCCAAGGCGGCATCCGTGCAGAAGCCACGACAAGCAAAAAACGCCGGGTGACACTGCAACACGCGGCAAATGTGCCTTTATCCACGGGCGCAACCACGGCGGTCACGTCACCATGTTAACCTATGAATAAAAGAGTCCTCCATGCCCTCATCCATTCCCTGTATCGGCATCATTCCGGCACGCTACGACTCCTCCCGGTTCCCAGGCAAACCCCTGGCCCCCATCGCCGGAAAACCCATGTTCCAGCGCGTCTACGAACGGGCCTCAAGCTGCCCGTCCATCAGTCGCGTCCTTTTGGCCACCGACGACAACCGTATATATGACGCGGCCAAAACAGTCGGCGTGCCCGTGGTAATGACCTCGTCAGCCCACCGAAGCGGAACCGACCGCGTCCTTGAGGCGGCCAGGATCATCAACGCCCCCGAACACGCCGTCATCGTCAATATCCAGGGTGACGAGCCAGTCCTTGCCCCGGACATGCTCACTGAGCTCACGGCGCCCTTTTTCACAGACCCCGCCATCCGGGTCACCACCCTGGCCACGCCCATCTCACCGGAGGAGGCAACAAACCCCAACCGCGTCAAGGTGGTCACCGATGAAGCGCACCGCGCCCTCTACTTCTCAAGGTCACCCATCCCCTATCCCCGTGACGACGCCTTTGACGGGTACCTGGGACACGTTGGACTCTACGCCTTCCGTATGAAGACCCTGGAGGTATTCGCAACCCTTCCCCAGGGGACCCTGGAACAGGTGGAAAAGCTCGAACAGCTCCGACTCCTTGAAAACGGCATTCCCATGCACGTGGGTATCACCCGCCATCAAAGCGTGGGCGTGGATCATCCCGACGATATCCCCATCGTGGAGCAGCTCCTCGCACACACACCAGACCAATAAAAACCCGGTAGATCGACAGCAAAGGTCAACCTCACCGGAGGTTGCGCCATTCAATTTGAACCGAGCACACAAAGTGAAACCACCACATGCCTGAACAATCCCGAACAACCCCTACCCTTGCCGTTGCGGTCATCGTTAAAAATGAAGCGGACAACCTGTCCGCCTGCCTGAAAACCGTTGAGGGATGGGTCGATGAGATCGTCATCCTCGACTCGGGCAGCACCGACGCCACCGAGGAGGTGGCCAGGCAGTTTACCGACCGATTCTTCGTCAACGCCCAGTGGCCCGGCTTCGGCCCACAGCGCCGCATGGCCCAGAGCCACGTCAAATCAGACTATGTCCTCTGGCTGGATGCGGACGAACGGATCACCCCGGAACTTCGCGCCAGCATCCAGGCGGCCGTTGCGGCCAACGACCCTGCAAAGGTCTTTCGCATCTCCCGCCTGAGCTGGGTATTCGGGCGTTATATTCGGCATTGCGGCTGGTACCCGGACCGGGTGGTGCGGCTCTACCCCACCGGCCTCACTCGCTATGACGATTCCCTGGTCCACGAAAAGGTGGAGCTCACCGATGACATGACTGTGAAGGACCTGTCAGGGGATGCCATTCACTACACTTACAAGGACCTGCACCACTATCTGGTCAAATCGGCGGGATACGCAAAGGCGTGGGCTGAGCAGCGGGAATCGCGAGGAAAAAAAGGAAGCATCTCCCAGGGCATCCTGCACGCCCTGGGCTGTTTTTTAAAGATGTACGTTCTCAAGGTAGGATTCCTGGACGGCAAACAGGGATTTTTGCTCTCCCTGCTGTCGGCGCATTCCACCTTCGTGAAATACGCCCACTTGTGGATCATGCGACAAAATCAGATGCCCAGGGATTGATCGTTAACAGGGTCTCACGAATATCAATGCGGCCCATGTCTGTCTCACCTTCCGCCCCGCCGCCTTCGGGCGGACAAAAGGCCAGGTGCCGCCCCTCCGAGTTGAGGGGCATCCATCGCAAGGGGGTTGAGGAGCGCCGCCGGGGGAAAAATCCCACAGTGGGAACATCCAAGGCCCCGGCAATGTGAAGGGGCCCCGTGGACCCGGCAAGAAAGAGTGCCGCACAGGCGATGGACGTCGTAAAATCCACCAACCCCTCGTTTTTGTCATACAACACCGCGCGCCGTCCACGTTCTTCAACCATGGCAAGCAACCTCCGGGCATTGTCCTCTTCCCCCGGGCCAGCCGTCAGCACCACCTCGCAATGGGAAGGAAGTCCGCAGATCAGCTCCGCATACTGCCCTAAAGAGAGGTTGTTGGCTGACCCGCCGGAGCCTGCATGCACAAACACCCACGGTTTTTCCAGTGAAATAGAAAGCTGCTCGGCAAGCACCCCGCGCTGAAAAGCGACCTGCTTTTCGGGCAACGCCACATAAGGAGGCCGGACCTCCACCGCAGGTTGCCCCAGGTCGACAAGAAAACGGCGGATCAAATCCAGATTGTACTGAAACTCGGGCTTTTCCGATCGGGATCGGCGCTGCCTCAGGCGATGGGTATAGAGAATCTGGGCCAGCTTGGTGGCCGGCGCCAGGCGATACGGGATGCCCGCCTTCCGCACGAGAAGGGCATTGTAGGTCGTGGAAAACAGGTTGATGGATGCGTCGAACCGGTGGGCCTTAAGCTCTTTGACTACCTTCGCCTGGTCAGCGTTGCTTCCCTTTTTGGTAGGATCGATGATCACATCATCGATCCACGGACACAATCGCGCCAGGTCCGCCGTGTACCTTGGCACCAGCGCTACGATCCGGCACTCCGGAAGGGATGCTTTAAGCATGGCAAAACTCGGCCACGCCAGCATAAAATCACCAATTTTGTCATTGCGTACCACAAGGATTTTTTTCATGTACAATTCCGGACACCTGACAGGTATAAATTTTGAGCAGCCACTTAACCATCTAAAATTAAACAGTCAGTCAACGTCTCTTGTAATGCGCTGCGATACGTTTTCTGGATTCATCGGCTTCTTGTTTTTTTTCCAGAACCCAAAACGTATGCTTGTTCAGCAATGTCTTGGGTGACAGGTTAAGGGCGTATTGATTCCAGAACAGCTTGAGGGCAGACTTGTCGTGCTTCCACCTAAAACAGTTCCTGACAAAAGCATAGGTCGAAAGAAGGTAAACAAATGGCCCAACCAAGGGCAAAAGAGCCATGGACGACTTGCTCTTCTGGCATGGAACCCGTTCAACAATATCAAAACCATTCAATGAAGAGATGGTCCTCAGGCTGTGGGCGGTGGGCGTAAAGAGGTGACCGTAGTAAATCTGGTCGCTCCCTTCCGAGTGCCAGATACTGTCCACTTCGGACGGAGGCATGTTTCGCAAGGTCTCCCCTTCATGGATTAGGGAGGTGAATCGCCCCACCAGACAGGACTTGTTCGGCACGGTCATCACCAAAAGCCCCCCGGGTTTCAACAACCTGTTGAATTCCCGAAACAGCTTCATGTGATCCGGAATATGCTCAAGACCTTCCTGGCAGAGAACCAGATCCGCTTCGTGGTTGCCAAGGGGGATTCCATCTGACATGTCCGCAAACTCTGTTTTGATGCCCTCCGCTTCCATGAATGACGGAAAAAGATCAAATGCAAGGACGGTGGCCCCTTTTTCCTTCATGATCGCGCTGGACCGCCCGTCACCCGCCGGAATATCCAAAACAACGGCGTTTTTCAATTTATCCAGCGTATTGAGGTAATCCGCTACATATCTGCTGATGCCTTCATAAACCATACGTTTCATGTTTCATCTCCACATACCACCACAATAACAAGTTAGCGAATAAGAGACTCAATCAACGAAGATCTTACAAGGCAACCATCCATACCAAGACAAAAAAGGCCGATTGCCTTATCGTTGGTGAACGACCTGAAAAACCTCGCCCAACGTTTGGTTACACATCCTATGTCAACTCTTCACACCACGTGACTCCATCCTTGATTTCCACCGCAGGGTTTCCCACCGCGACTTTATGTGATCCTATGACCCGTGTGACCACAGAATGCAGTCCGATGATCGAATGATCCCCAACCCCCCCCCCTTTCAACACCGTACCCCCGTCGGCAATCCAGACATGTTCTCCGATAGCGATGCTTTTGGCAGGATTGATTCGTCGGCTGTCCTGAATAACATTGTGACCGTCACTTGTCATGATTTTTACATTGCGTGAAAACGATGTATTTTTATCGACTGTAATGGAGATACCATTCTCCTTGGCGGACAGGTAACACTTATGGCCGATTCGGCAATTTTCACCGATCACGATGGAACAATCATTTCCGACAATCTCCAAAAACGTATCACGGATACTGGCCCCTTTGTGGATGACCAACCTGTTGTTCTGCCCCTTGATGGAAATAAAGCACCGCCTAACGCGAGCCGCCCTGTCGATGCGTACAACGTGATTTCCCCTGATCCGCACTTTGTTTCGAACGTAGAACAAAATCTTATTCAACATCATCTTTCATGCTCCACCAGCTTGAATTGAAAGGCAACCCAGACGCCCTGTCGATCAAACCACAAAATTGATCCAAAGGAAAACCACCTGCAGTATGGAGACAGGCTATGGCAACTCTCTTTTTTTTATCCCATTGACGCACCAGTGGGAATTCTGTTTCAATTTTCCTGAATAAACTCCAAAACTCTTGCTATAGGATTCGTTTCTGTCCGTCATCGGATGGTGGAGGTGATACTGAACGGTGTTGAACTTGGTGGACATAAAACGAACCCCCACAAGCCTCAACCGGCGCTCAATATCGGTATCCTCCCCGATACACGCACTTTCAAAATCTTCATCGAACCCATTGATTTGAAGCAGTTTTTCCCTTGAGACACAAAAATTGGAACCCACAATACCATGCTTGCGAATGGACAGTCGAAACGGCAGCCAGATTGCGTTTTCCTTTCGCTTGCTGTCGGAACATACAATGGACGGCAGGTTCACCTGCCCCATGCCCAAAATCCCATTCAGGAGTCTGTCCGTAAATGACTTACCCAGCATCACCCGGCGACCGAAAAGGCAGACATCTTTTTTGCAGCGCTTTGCATACTCCGAAATAAACCGAGGGTGCAATGCGCAATCCCCGTCGATAAATACCAGGAATTTCCCTGTCGCAACGGCCACCGCTTTGTTGAGAATCCTGCACTTTCGAAACCCGTGATCCCTTTGGGTAAGATGCGTTATTGAAACCGATGATCGCACCCTGTAAGAATCCACGACCTCTTTGATGGCGGCATTGCTTCCGTCTTCAGCCACAACAACTTCAAAATTTGTATCCCTTTGCCGCAACACAGACGACAGAACTATGTCGAGAAAATCAGCTCGGTTGTAAACAGAAATTATCAATGTAATGTTCATTGTTTTTCCACAACATAAAAAACGTATTTTGCCTAAGGTCGGGACCCTCCGAAGTATATCTTCCGACCGGCCGACGTCACAGCGAGGTCAAAACCCCCAGCATTTCCTGAAATTGAGTCTGCTCATCAAAACAATCACAGGCCCGCTGCCGGCCCTCCTGGGCGATCTGCCCCCTCTCCTCACCATGGGTGTAAAGATATCCGATTTTGTCGGCCAGGTCCCGGCTGTCCAGACTCTCGAATAACAGCCCGGACCGGCGATCCTCAATGATCTCAAGGGGACCTCCGCGATTACTCCCGATGACGGCAACACCGCACTTCATGGCTTCAATGAGAACCATGCCGAAGGTCTCCTCCTCCGGAGGCAACACCACCACATCACAGGTCTGCATGAGCTCCTGCACGTTGGTCACAAACCCGGTAAACACGATATTCGACTCCAGTCCGTCTCGCTTCAAGTCTGCCTTGAGATCTTCAAGATACGACGCCTCCATGGCGTCCCCCACAAGAAGGGCCTTGATCTCCACCCCCTGTTGCTTCAACCGTTTTACGGCATCAATGAGAAGATACTGTCCCTTGCCCTCCTCGATCCGGGCAACCACCCCCACGGTAAACGAAGCCCCTAAGGCATACTGTGCACGCAGCGCCTGTTTCCGGTCTTCATCAATGGGCTGAGGTGTTTTGGCTCCAATATAGTGAGTCTCCACCGCGGGCCTCACGCCAGAGGGGACATACGCCTCGATCTGCTTCTGGACCTGCCGGGTAACCGCAATCATCATGTCCATGTGCTTGTACAAAAACTTATGGTACACATCCCCTTTGAAGCGGGTCATGGTCATGTGCCGGGACTGCACCAGCTTTGGTTTTTTCCGGGAAAAAAGCTTGGCCAACACGGCAATGGGGATATCCTTTGTCCAGTGGATATGGATGACGTCAATGTCCTCTGCGTCAATGATACCCGCAATTTTCCTGGCAGTACGAAACGGCAGGAGCTTGGGCGGCTTCCGAAGGGAAATACACGGCACCCCCGCTTTGTCAAAGGCCCCTTTCAACCGCCCCGCCTCCGACACAATGCAGGTCAGATTCACCTCGGGAGCAAGGAAAGTAGAAAGCCTCAAGGCATAAAGTTCAAGGCCTCCCAAATCTGGAGACAGGCACAACTGAAGAATATGTTGGTTCATACGAAACACTCCGTATCCTTAAATCCATTACGATGAACGCATCACCCGACAGGCCGCAATACAAACGGTACCCGCCATGGTATTATACCGCCATCTTATATGGCCGAATTCACCCGGTGCTCCGTATTCCGGGCAACCATCAAGCCACCGAAAAGAACCAAGACAAGTAATATCCCGCCGTACGAAACAAGCTCACCATGGAAAAACTGGCTCGCCAGAAAACCAGCCCCTCCGGAAATAGCGGCCTGCACATATACGGCTTGTTCTGGGGGAACCCAGGCCAGGCCCCGGATAAGTTGATAGAATATCAAAACACCACACACAGAAAAAACCAAAAAAAAGAGCAACCCACATTCAGCCAACAGCTGGATGTAGCTGTTGTGAAAATTTCCAGGATACGTATTGCTCAATGAATATTTTTTTTGATAGGCCTCGGACTGTGAGGCGTAAAAGGCCTTAAACTGCTCGTCGATCTTCTCCCGGCCGGCCCCCAGGAACAGATGCTGTTTGGAAAAATCCAGCCCAGCACGCCACAACTGGAGCCTGGCAAGATTCGAATGGTTGGAGGTGGTATCCCCGATGGACTTGAACTCCGTAATCACCTTACCTGCAGGGCCGATGCTGCAGGCGATCACCACCAGGACAACACCTGCAATAAGGCACTTGCGATTAAACAGCAAAGCATACACCCCAAGTCCCAAGATAACACCCAGCCAGGCCCCCCGAATGGCGGTCATGATCATCCCCCAGAAAAGCAGCCCCCCGATGCAGACCAAAACAGCAACCCACACCGGGCCTATCTTTCGCCTGAAGGATCCGTTTCCAAGATAGACCACAATGCCCAGGATAGCGACCATCAGCATGTCTGCGGTACGCCCGACGGCATGCCTGCCATGAAACAACCCAAACACACGTTGTCCTGGGTCTGCCATCCCCCAAGACACAGCCACCACACCCGAGAGAAGCACCGCCCCCAAAAGCCATCCAAATCTCTTTTCATCCCGGATCGCACTGGCAAGGACAATGGGAAGAAAAAAGAATTTCATGTCGTTTAAAAACGAAGCCACGGAAGCCAGTCCGCCTGAAATTGAAAACAGGGCCGTGACGGCTCCTACCCCAATGGGGATAAGGAAAAAGGAAAGATACTTATTTTCGGTTAAAAGAGGCTGCCTGTTTATCCCTGCAGAGACAAGCCCCATCAAAAGCAGCAGCCCTCCCAAAGAGTTCATGGCAGCCTTGGAGAGGAACACAAAGAGACAAAAAAGAATGGCAAGCCCGAATGTCGCCTTGTCCAAATATCCGCCCCATATTTCTCGTCGATTTACTACGATAGAGCCCTGTTCTTCCACACACCGCTCCTGAAGAATCATCAAAACATGCCATCAGAAAAGCCTGAACGCATGACGTTGTTTTTTATGCATTGCGAAAACATAAGGTTATTGCCGGCACATCATGGAAGGGCATATGAAAAGGGGCGTCGCGAAAACGAGGCAACGCTTATTTTTGAAACATTCTGGTCCCGTGGAGCGATCTCTTCCGTCCTTGATATCCGATCCAAACAGCCCCAACCAAACCCTGGTGGTCACCAAAGCTGCGTCAACCCGCCCGAAACCGCAATGTACGGATAAAAATTACCGCTACGTGCGTAGCCATGACGTTCCTCAGAAATGAAAACAAGATGCATCCATCGCCCCCCTGAATCGTCATACAGCCCGGGGTAGTATTTTTGAAAAGTGATATCACAACCTGGAGGCTGTCACAACGCCATAAACCGAACGTCTTAAAACATAACAAGAGACCGGGTGTTTGAAGATCCTTCCCGCCTGCCTGATACGGTCATGGGATATCGCTTCATTGCTCTCATTCCGGGTTTCCCGTTTACCGAAGGCCACCGGCAAGATGACGATATTACCTTCGCTCACGATAAATCATACGTATATTCAATGGACTTTTTCCCACAATGTTTATATATTCAGCTCGAAAATTATAGCAATCTTCCGTAATCGACACTTACGCGCTTGCGCGAAAAAAAGCGACCATAATGAAAAAATTCTCACACGTTAAAAATTTCACAGGGTACATGGCCAAGGTGTACCATGAAGTCGTCAAACGATCTGAAAAGCAAGATATCCTCGATATTCCTGCGGGAAATGGCCTTCTATCCCAAAAGCTCACCCAAGCAGGCCACAACGTCGTCTGTGCCGATATCAACGCCGAAAAACCGGACTATGTATACGCCGACATGGAAGCGAGCCTCCCTTTTGAGGATGAACGTTTCGATACCATCCTCTGCTTGGAAGGGGTCGAACATGTGATCGAACCGAACAGGCTCATTGCCGAGCTGTGCAGAATCTGCCGGTCAGACGGACGCGTGATCATCTCCCTGCCCAATATCCACAACCTGTACAGCAGGTTCCAGTTCCTCTTTACCGGGACGTTTTTCCAATTTGAGCCTTACGCCAACCAGCCCGCCCTTGAGCATGAAAAGATCGACAGGGGCCATATTTCATCCTTGAGTATCGTTCAGCTAAAATACCTGTTCGCATGCCACGGAGCTGAACTCATAGGTATAAACGGAGACAAGTTCAAGCGAAAAATCCTGATCCCTCTGCTCTCTCCGATTCTGCTCCTGGGATTTGCGTGGCTCCAGATGCCGAAATTCCGGAACAGGTGGAGCGGTGGCAAGGCATCAAAATCCCCCAACTGGATGTTTCAGCACAACCTGTTGTTCAGCCGATCGCTCATTCTGGTTTTCGAGAAAAAAGAGGACGGAACAACCTCACCCAAATGACCTACGCGGAACACCACTGAAACAGACCTTATATGAAAATACTGATTGTCCAGACCAGTTTTTTGGGAGACACCATCCTCTCAACGCCCGTCATCGAAGGCATTAAAAGCCTCCATCCCGATGCGGAACTTTGGATGATGACCACCCCCTTGTCCAGCCATCTTGTGGCCCACGACCCACTGATCTCCGGGGTCATTCCCTATGACAAGCGAGAGAGCGCCAAAGGACTCAAAGGCCTTCGGGCCATGGCGGCGCAGGTGAAAGCCATGGGTTTCGACCGGGTCTACTCCCTTCACCGATCCATCCGCACCAGTGTGATGCTCGCCCTTGCAGGGATCCCGGAGCGCATCGGCTTTTCCAATGCCAAAGGACGCTTTCTCTACCATCGGACCTTCCGACGGGACCCGTCGGTGCATGACGTACTGAGAAACCTTGCCATCCTTGAAGGCGAAGCCGACATCACCACCTTGAAGGCCGACATGCGCCTTTTCCCGCCCCCTGATGCTGACATCTCCGAGGACCTCAAACGCGCCATGCCCCCTGCCCTTTGCCCTCATGGTACCGGGAAGCGCCTGGGAGACCAAGATGTGGCACTCCGAAGGCTACCGCGCGGTTGCCAAGGCTCTCTTGGACAAAGGGCTCTCCGTTGTGGTGGCTGGCGGACCAGCCGAAGCCGAGGCCTGCAGCCAGGCATCCCAAGGGATCCCGGCCATAAACCTTGCAGGAAAGACGGGCATCGGTGAGATGATCTGGGTTGCCAGCCGGGCGACAGTAATCATCTGCAACGACAGCATGGCCCTTCATATGGCCTCGGCCCTCAAGGTGCCCAACGTGGCAATCTTCTGCTCCACCACCCCTGCCTTCGGCTTCGGGCCCTGGAAAAACAGAGCCATTGTGGTGGAAAAAGAGCTTCCATGCCGCCCCTGCGGCCGACACGGGAAACGGGAGTGCCCCAACGGCACCGAAGCGTGCATGCGGGAAATCACCCCGCAGCAGGTGCTCTCCGCCGTGGAGACCCTCCTGGCAGAGGAGCACTCATGAAGATCGGCCCTTATACTGTCACAAGCCCCCTTGCCCTCACACACGACGAAGCGGCCCGCCTTATAAAGCGCCTGCCCCACACCCTGGCGCAGACCACCAAGACCCTGGGAGGGCGAGGCTCCCTGCAGTTCATTGACGGCATCGCCGGAAGGCATGTGGCCATCAAGCCCTTCCTGAGGGGGGGGCTCCTGGGCAAGGTCAATCGAAAATTTTACATGGGGTGTGGACAGAGCAGGGCCGCTCGGGAGTGTGAACTTCTGGCAAGGTTCGCAGGAACGGCCGTCAAGGCCCCTGTTCCCCTGGGAACCATTGAATCGGGCAAAATCCTTCGATGCTGCTGGCTTCTCATGGAGACCGTACCCCACGATCACACACTGGCCACAGCCCATCTCCCGGAAGACCGGCTGGAGCCCCTCTTTGTTCGCCTTGCCCCCCAGATGAAAGCCCTGCTCGATATGGGAATCCACCATGTGGACCTGCACCCGGGCAACATCATCGTCACTGAAGGGGACCTGCCCGTTCTCATTGATTTCGACAAGACCCGGGAAGGGGTCGGTCCCAGGCAGGAGCTTGCTGACCTCTACGTCAAAAGATGGCTCCGGGCCGTGAAAAAGCACAACCTGCCCGAAACCCTCAGCCATCATTTCATACGTATCATGGACGGTCTGTAGCCGATCCGGCATAGCGTTCAAGGGCCAGATCGATCTTTTCCGTGACATCGGATACGGAGATGTACTCCATGCGCCCTGTCTTAAAATAACGCCTGGCCCCGTTCTCTTCCGCAGATTCCGTGAACCGGTCGATGAGAAGCTCCTGAAAGCGCCGGTAGGGCCCGCAACGCCTGGGGTTGGAATACCCGAACAGACTCACGGTGGGTACGTTGAGAGCCACGGCCATGTGCAGGGGTCCCGTGTCCGGAGAGACCACAACCGTGGAGCCCGACAGCACCACGAGAAGATCCCGAATACCGTTTTGAAGCGCAATAACGGGCTTTGTTTCGGCCAGGCGGCTGATCTCATCTGCCAGGACTTTCTCCCGCGGACTAGGGCCACCTGTAAGAACCGGAACCAGGCCTTTTCGAGCCACATGATCCACAGCCTCAGCGTAGCGGTCCGCAGGCCAGTCTTTGTCGGGGCTGGAAGAAGCCACCACAAAGGTAACGGCCGGAGCCGCCAGGCCGTCAAAAAAGGCTGCCCGCTCTTCCTGCTCGGCGTCGGTAAACCCGAAATTCCACGCCACAGGGTAACCCGTTACACCCAGGTACTCCGCAAACTCAAAAAACTGGTCCTGAACGTGGCCCGGGGTCTTCTTGGGAATGCGCCGGTTGGAAAAGAGCCACTGACACTCCCGGGAACGGTCCATATCAAAGCCCAGTTTGAGCCGCCCCTTGATCAGGGTGGAGATGGCGCTGGCCTTGATGCTCACCTGGAGCATGAGGACCACGTCATACACCTCGTCCTTGAACCGCTTCCGCAACGCCTGCCAGTGCTTGCGCCCTCCTTTGCGATCAAAGAGCACATAGTGATCTGCCGCCCCCTGATGCTTGACCATCTCATAGGCCAGGGGCTGGAGCACCCAAGTGATCTCCGCGTCCGGGTATCCGTGGCGCAGGGCCTCCACCAGGGCCATGGCATGGACCACATCCCCCAGGGCCGAAGTTCGAATCACACATATCTTTTTAGCCGGAATTTTATCCATTCCCACATCCTTCCCACGTTTTAACTCGCCGGTTCAAAAGGCCGTGTTGCCCTTGCCGGAAGACCATGTTTTCGGTAACCATGGGAGAGGGAAAATCCCCTTCCACTGCCGGGCAACGCTGTGATATGACTTGATGCACAAAAAAAGCCACCTCACACGAAGCCCTACACCAGCCGTCCCGTGTGTCCATAACCCAAACAACGACTCTGTGATACCATGACCCGATACAAAGAGATAGACATAACCAAGGTCCGGACCTACTCCGCCACCCAGCGTCCTTCCAAAGTAACCACCTCCCTTGAGGGCACCCCTTGCGAGGCGGGAACCTCCATGGCCCGATTCTTCCAAAACCTTCCCGGGATCTTAAAGGCAGGGGACCTCCTGGCCGTGGCCCGTGCCGTGGTGGAAGCCAAAGCCAAGGGCAAACCCGTCATGGCCATGATCGGCGGGCACGTCATCAAGACAGGTTGCTCACCCATCCTGGCCGACCTTGCACGGCAGGGATTCATCACCCACTTTGCCTCCAACGGCGCGGCAGGGATCCACGACACCGAGCTGGCCCGGTTCGGCCACACCTCGGAAGACGTGGCCGCCCAGCTGGAAGACGGCTCCTTCGGCATGGCCGAAGACACGGCCGCCCTGGTCAACAACGCCGCGGAACGGGCAGCTGAAGGCACCGAAGGGTTCGGCCAGGCCGTAGGCGCCATGCTCATCGAAGAGGACGCCCCCCACAGGGGCCGGGCGCTTTTGGCCAGGACCCACGAGTTGGGGATCCCCTACACTCTCCACGTGGCCCTGGGTACCGACATTGTCCACCAGCACCCCACGGCCAAGGGAGCCGCCATCGGCGAAGCCTCCTTAAGGGACTTTCGCATCTTTGCCCACAGCGTCTCCAACCTTGGAGACGGCGGGGTGGTCCTCAACTTCGGCAGCGCCGTCATCATGCCCGAAGTGTTCCTCAAAGCCCTGGCCGTGGCCCGAAACCTGGGACACAAGGTCACCCACTTCACCACCGCAAACTTCGACATGATCCAACATTACCGGCCCCACGTCAACGTGGTCTCCCGCCCCGTCATGCCGGGTGGCAAAGGCTATGCCATCACAGGCCACCATGAGATCATGATCCCCCTGCTGGCCTCTGCCATCATGGAGATCGAAGCCGGTAGCCTGTAGCGCCCGAGCACGTACACCCAAACGAAGGAAACCTGACACACCATGCACATCAACACCGATACCTTCAGCACCACACGCGTCCTTGTGGTGGGCGACGTCATGCTGGACCGATACATCTGGGGCGAGGTGGAACGCATCTCACCTGAGGCCCCGGTCCCCGTGGTCAAAACCGGTGAGACCACCGAAATTTTAGGCGGCGCAGGCAATGTGGCCGCCAACCTGGCCGGATTGGGATGCCAGGTCACCCTGGTGGGCCTCCTGGGAGACGACGAAACAGGCAGGCGCGTCACCTGGCTTGCACGAGACATGGGCATCGCAACGGACGGCCTTGTGGCTTCCAAAGAGCGTCCCACCACAACAAAAACGCGCATCATGGCTCAAAAGCAGCAACTCTTCCGACTGGACAGCGAGGTTGCCGCCATCCTTTCCGAAACCGATGAAGCGCAGCTCCTGGCAACCTGCCGCTCAACCCTGGAATCTGCCGACGCCCTGATCCTCTCGGACTACGGCAAAGGGATGATGCAGACCGAAGGCGTCTGCCAGGCCCTGATCCGCATGGCCACAGACAAAGGGATTCCTGTGTTTGTGGACCCAAAGGGGAGCGACTGGGACCGCTACCACGGCGCCACCTGCGTCACCCCCAACACCAGCGAGCTCGAACTGGTCGTGGGCCACCGCCTCACCCCAAGCGAAGCGGCCGTCACCGATCAGGTGGAAGAGACCCGCACCACCTACGGACTGGCCAACCTTCTCCTCACCCGGGGGGCCGACGGCATGTGCCTCAAAGCAGGCGCTGAAGACGCCTTGTTCATCCCCACCGAAGCCCGGGAGGTCTTTGATGTCTCCGGCGCCGGGGACACGGTCATCGCCACCCTGGCCGCAGCCGTTGCCGCAGGACTCCCCTTTGACGTATCCGCTCGCCTGGCCAATGCGGCCGCAGGCATTGTGGTGGGTAAGCTGGGAACCCGGCCTGTCACCATCGGCGAACTCAAGCAGGTAGAGAGCGACAAGAAAAAATCGGATTTCATCAAGACCTGCGACCGGTCAACAGCCGCCCACACCGTGGCCCGCTGGCAGGACAACGGTGACAAGGTGGTCTTTACCAACGGCTGCTTCGACCTGCTCCACCACGGCCACGTGGACATTCTCCACAAGTCCCGGAATCTGGGGGATCGTCTGGTGGTGGGACTCAACAGCGACGCGTCCGTACGCAGGCTCAAGGGAAGCCGTCGCCCCATCGTGGGTGAAGAGGACCGCGGCGCCATCTTGAGCGCCCTCTCCTCCGTGGACCTTGTTGTGATCTTTGACGAAGACACCCCCATTGAACTGATCCGGGCGTTAAAGCCCGATATCCTGGTCAAAGGAGCGGACTACAAGCCCCACGAGGTGGTGGGCAAAGAGGTGGTGGAGAGCTACGGCGGCCGCGTGGAACTCGTCCCCCTCATGGAGGGCCGCAGCACCACGGGGATTGAACAGCGTATTTTAGACAAGCAGTAAAAATCTTTAGCCATCACGGTCAACAGACGGCGTAAAAAAAGGCGACACGGTCATCCGTGTCGCCTTTTGTGTTCTCATGTCACCATGATCAGGGCGCCAACCCGACCATGGTGTTGGCCTTTGCCGGAAGGGCATCCCCTTTCATGATCCGCCACCACCCCAGGGCACGCCAGCTCTGCACAAGCCGTGACACCTCGCCGGTGTCCGGAACCTCGGCCTCCTCGGCGTAGGGCAGATGCTCCACACGGCTGCCGGAGATCATGTACCCGGGGGTCACCATCATGCCCCGCCCGATGCCCACCTGCCTGCGATCCGGGTCCAGCATGCTGGTGCCCAGGCTATGATAGGCATGACCCTTTGGGGCCGCCAGATCGAGCAGAGTCGGCATGATATCCAGGTGACTCCCTGCCACCTGCTTGGGGATGGGAACCCCGCTGAGAACCTCTTTTCCGTACAGCACAAAGGGGACACTGCGGCTCTCGTAAAGGGATGGGTGTTCGTTCAAAAATTTCCGTGACCAGTGGTCCCCTGTAATGGCGAACAGGGCCTGGGGAAACCTCTTTTCCGCTGCCCGGACAAACCGCCCCAGCTCATGGTCCGCGTACCACAGGTGACCAAAGGTGGCCAGGGGGATCTTTCCATCGTACACCTCCGAAAGTTCAGGGGGAATCGCCTTTAAAGGAAAGCCCTTGCCGTACACGTCTATATCGTAAGGCGGATGGTAGGAGGTGGAGAGGATCAGGTTAAAGGATGGTGTCTCTTTATCAAGCTGTTTCAAGATAAAATCGAAGAGGTCCCCGTCATCCACGCCCCACTCGTTGCCCTTGAGCCAATCGCCCATGTGGTTGCCGCCGTAGCACGCATCAAACCCCTGGTTCAGGGCGAAGTCCTCAAGGCGCTGCCAGGAGAGATAGCCTCCGTAAAACAGGTTGGTCTCATACCCCAAATCTTTGAACTGAGGAGCCATGGAGGTGGGAAACGGTTTCTGGGCTGCGGGCTGGTAATTGGTGATAACTCCCACATCGGGGAGCCCCGTCATGATGGCGGACAGGGAGACCATGGTCCCGCTGCTCGCGGAAATAAAGGATCGCACCTGCATCCCCTCTTTCCCCAGTCGTGCCAGCTCAGGCATCAGGTTCAGGGAGCGGTACCGCTCAAGGGTGGACCAGCTGTCCATACTCTCCATGACAAAATAAAAAATATGCTTGGGCCGCTGTGCTGCCGCCCCCCGGCTGGTCCGGGCCATGGCAGCGTCCAGGGAATTTCCGGGGGCTTCGCCAAAGAGGGAGCTCACAGCCCCTTGCATATCTTCGTCCGGTAAAATGCCCTCAAGGCCGGCCGCGCTTGCCACCTTCTTATGGTGCTTTACGGTGTAGCGAAGTGCGGACCAGGGGTTCAGCACCATGCGGTTCAAAAAGGAATCCCGGGTGACGGAAGCATCCTTCAGCTGCACCGGCCTGCTCACAACCGACCCCCGTCCGCAGAAGGTCACGATGCAAAGCATGCAGGCCACGGTCACCGTTTTCATGGGCAGAGATTTGCCAAGATAAGAGAACCAGGCGTCCGGAAAGACAGGTGTCTTGATAAATCGTAAGGCACATTTCAGGGCCAAGAGATAAAAAAGAACCGTTGCCACGGTGATGGTCACCACAGGGTAGCTGGTCCACGCCGACTTGATCACAGCACCAAAGTCATCGTACACCGCCCCGAAGACCCACTGGTTAAAGGTGTCCTTGTATTCGGTGACGAACATGAAGTTCACCGAAAAGACAACTGCGTTCAACAGCAGGGCGATGCGGGCCATCCATGCCCGCACCACGGCAGCGCCCCTTGAGACATCCGCAAACGCACACAAAATCGAGGTAAGAAAGGTGGGGATCAGAATCAACACGGACACGCGGCCGTCAAACCGGAGGCCACTGAAAAAAGCAAGGATGTAGTCTATCAGGCCGATGCTTCCAGCCACGGCATCGTGAAACATCACAAGGACAAACAGACGATAAAGTTGCAAGGTAAGGATCAACAAGAAAAGCAGCTTCATATCCTTCTGCAACTCAACACAAAACGCCTTCCACGACAGGCGCAACTTCCTGGGGTACTGCATACAACGTCTCCTGCAACACACCGATACACATTTCCATGCTCCGCTCTTATTTGTAAGAAGCAGCAGCAGACTTCGGTTATCTCGGCGCGATTTCTTTGTATGATCCTGCCCAAAGCCCTGGGGCAGGATCATCATTCGGAGGCCTATTTAATACATTTACCCTCAGAATTAAAGCCATTTCTCCGTTGTCAGTTCCCATCGGCCACCTGTAAATCGGTTGACAAAGCCACAATGCCTTCTGCCAAACAGATATGCTGCGCAGGATCCACATAAACGCTATGACACCCTTGGGGATGATGGAAAGGCCGTACGGATGGGTCATGGGATGAATTAAAAAAGGAGGGGGAAAGACAGGAAAAACCGAGGAAGGTGCCGAAGGGGAGCCGCTCCCACACGAACTCCCCTCCGGCGTTGACATAGAATCGTCAACTAGGTCCATAGCACACAACAAGGGGTTTTCACAGCATGAAAGCGTATTCGCCATGCGATTAACCCCGGATGGACCTGTGCGAAGAGAACCCCAAAAGGAAGAGAGACGACCGGAAACAGCAACATCGAACCGTTGTAAGCATCCGGCCCCCGTGCCGATTCAGGTCTCCCTCAGCGGGGCGCTTTTTGAAAAATCATGGCCTGGATGCGGGGCAAAAGGATTTCCCAACAAAGCCGGACGTAAAAAAAGCGCTACCCGTATTTATTGACGAATCAGGGATTCTAAAAGGGCGGTGACGGCAGGAAGGTCCTGATTGAATTCGATGGAAACCATGATGGTGGCAAGGGGCATGGAAGCCATGGTTCGCACCTTGACCCTGTCCTTGTCCGTGGTAAGCAGAACGGAGGCACCACAGGACCTGGCCTGGGCCTCCAGGGCGGCGACCTCCGCCTCGGTGTAGGAGTGATGATCGCCAAAAAAACAGCGTCCGGTAATGGTCACACCGAGCTTTTCGGCCCCCTCTTCCACGGCATGGTTCTTGGCGATGCCGGAAAAGAGAAATACCGGCCCCAGTTCATCCGGGCTAACGGGACGTCCCGTGCCGTCCACAAGGGAGGTCCGGTGGGTGGACGAAAGCACGGGCAGAGAAGCGACCATGCCCCTCAACTCCTCGGGCAGATGGCCTGAAAATCCATGGACATCCCCTTGGCCTGCGCGGGTCAGCACAACGGCGTCGGCCCAGGAAAGGGCAGACAGCGGTTCACGCAAGGGTCCCCTCGGCAGGACATGGCCGTTTCCAAAGGGGCGGCTGCCGTCGGCAAGGAGGATATTCAGGTCCCGGGCCAGGCGGATATGCTGATAGGCGTCGTCCAGGATCACCACATCGGGCCGAAACCGGTCGCAGGCTTCCATGCCTGCCGCGACCCGATCGCTGCCGATGACCACCGGCACACCGGGAAGCTGCTCGGCCATCATCACCGGCTCATCACCGGCCTCATGGGGGGAGAGAAACACAGCGTCTCCGTCGGAAACCACGGCCCCCCTTTTGGAAAGGCTCCCGCCATACCCACGGCTCACGATGACCACCCCGGCCCCTTTCTGTTGAAACCACCGGGCCGCAAAAAGGGTCATGGGTGTCTTGCCCGTGCCTCCGGCGGTGAGGTTGCCGATGGCCACCACCTTTGCCGGCAGGCGTTTTTCCTCCAGCAGCCCCTTTTCATAGGCCGCCCGCTTGGCCCGACCCAGGGCGCCGTACACCTTGGAAAGCCCCAGAAGGGCAAACTTGGGCGAAAACGGTGAGGTCCGCCCATCGTCTTCAAAGGCACGTTCAATGTAATCCGTCATAGTCCCCATACAATCACTCATTTCCCTTTACGAAACCCAGGTGCCCGTCACTCCACGTCCTGCAGCAGGAGTCCGCCCCCGCAGAGGAACACCACATCGGCGGCCCATGCGGCAACAAAGGGTGGCAGCATTTCGCCGTACCCCAGGGAGAGGCAGAGGCTGTAGAAGACCCAAAAGAGAAAGGCGGCGCATATGCCGATGCCCACGGACACAGGAATCCCTTCATGACGCTCCCGCGTCAGGGCAATGCCGGAGCCGATCATCACCATCATGAGGCAAAGCAGGGGGAAGGCCATCTTGGCGTGAAAATCCACCCGATAGCGGGTGACATCGTACCCCTCTTTTTCCATCTTCCGAATATACTCCCAGAGGTCGAAAAAACTCATCTCCCGGGCCTGTTTGACCACGCTGCCCAGGTCCTCGGGCATCACCCCCACCATGTCGATGGCGGCCGACACATACTGTGACCGCTGCCCGCCGGATGCCACGGGTTCCTGGACAATGGCATCCTTAAGGGACCAGCCCCTGCCCGTATACACCCCGGAGGCGGCGTCCACCCGGCGCACGGGCACAAAGGAGTTATCGGCAAACCGGGTGATGGAGACCCCGGACAGGGTCTTGGTGGCGATGGTGTAATGCTTGATGTAGATGATCTCCCGCCCGTGCCGCAACCAAATGTTGTTTCCGTGGGTGGTCTGGATATTGCGTTTTTTGATCTCCACCATGCGGATATAGGTGGCCTTGTTCAAGGCGACGGGGACCAGGGTTTCCGCCAGGGTAAACACAAGGAGGGTCAGGATGATGCCCGCCCACGCCAGGGGCTTCACCAGCTTCCAGGCGCTGATCCCACCACCCATGAGGGCCACCACTTCATTGTTTCTCCGCATGAGCCCGAAGAGCACCACGCTGGACAACAGGGCACACACCGGGGTCATCATCACGATGATCCCCAGGTTCCTCATCACCACGAATCCCACACCGTCCAAGAGGTTGTAGTTCGCCCTGAGGAACTTTGAGATCCACGAAAGGTAATCAATGGCCACCACCAGGAAGAAGACCACCACCTGGATCATGGCAAAATACTTGAAAAACTGTTTCAGAACATACCGCTGGATGATGTTCATGATTGCCCTCCTTTCCGGAAGGGCCGGATGACCCGGCGTACACACGACAGAATCAACCCACCCAGAACATCAAACCCCAGGGTCTTCTCCCGGGAGACCCGCACCAGAAACACCAGGCCCGCGCTTCCCATGACCACGTTGCCCATCCAGAGGGCCAGTTCCGGCGGAACCGCCCCGGACTTGCCCAGGGACCACCCCGATGCGTGCATCACATAATAAAGAAGAAAACAGACAAGACCCAGCCCCATGCCCGAGCCCTTGCGGGAAAAAGCACTCCGAAGCCCCAGGGGAATGGAGAGGATTCCCAGGGTCAGGGCCGCCAGGGCCAGGGCAAATTTTTCGTTGAGCTCCATGATGGCCGTATCGGGATTGCGCCCCGCCTTCTTCTCCGATGCGATATGGGCGGAAAGCTCCGACAGGCTCATTTCGTCCCGGGCCTTGCTTCCCAGCTTCTTCTTGGAGCTGAGCTTGCCGAAATTGACCCGGATGTCGTAGGTGGAAAAGGCAATGGCATTGACCGACCGGTTCTTCAGATTCACCTGGTTGACCTCGCCGTCAAAAAGGCGCAGGGTCAGTGTTTCAGCCTCTTTGGAGAAAAACCTCACCCCCCTGGGGGCTGAGATGGCCACCTCGCTTTCGGGGTTCCGGGTGTCCCGGATAAACACACCGTGGAGGCTCTTGTCCTCAGGGTTGATGCGCTCCACATAGAGCATCACCCCGTCGAAGTTGGTGTTGAAGGTGCCCTCTTTCAAGGAGGCGTCCACACCGGCGGAGGCGATGTTCACCACCATTTTTTTATAGGAGTAGTTCCCCCAGGGGACACCGTAAACCGTCACGCCCAGGGTCAGCAGAGACCCCACCACACAAAAGGCCCCCACCGGGTACAGGATGGCGGAAAGCCCGGCGCCGCCTGCCTTGATGGCGACAATCTCCCGGTCGGCGGACATGCGTAAGAGGGTCAGCAGCACCGCCATCATCACGGACATGGGCAGGGTGTACTGCATCATTACAGGAAGGGTGTAGCCCACCATGGCAAGAACCGTGGAAAGACTCGCCCGATAATTCACCACCAGGTCGGTGATGTCGATAATTTTGGTCAGGAGAAAGACAAGGCTGAGAAAGCCCAGGCACAGTAAAAAAGGCTGCAGCAGCTCTTTCAGAATGTAGCGATTGATAATGGTAATGGAGGTCACCTATCACTGGTATAAAAAGACAAAAACGCGCCTTCGGCGGCCCTGCCGGAGGCCAAACTTTTGAAAAGTTTGATAAACAGGTTTCAAAGGCTCATTCGGTTTATTGAAGCGGATTCGGCTGTGAAGCCAAAGGCGGAAGCTTTGCTATAGATCAATTCACGCCGGAGGCGGGCTGCTGTTCATGACGCATGCATGCCCAAAAGATCCCGGGCCACCCAGACCACCTCCCCGATCACTTCAAAACCGGTCAGATCGGCCAGATAGTCCACGGCTTCGGCCTTGTTGTCGGAGAGCACACGCACGGCAGCCCCTTCCGTATAAAGTCGCTTGACCTTAATGGCGTCGCCTTCGCGAAAGGCAAAAATGCCCCCTTTAAACCGGCCATCCTCCCCTGTTCGGGAACGGTCCACCATGACGGTATCCCCGCTTAAAATCATGGGGGCCATGGAATCACCGGCCACATCAAACAGCACCAGGGACGAGGGGTTGCCCTTTTTCCGAAGCCATATTTCGCCAAAGGGACAGGTCTCAAGCACCTCGGCCGTGGTCTCAAAGGAACCGCCGCCGCCGGACAAGGTGGCACGGTACTTGGGGATGTAGACCAGGGCGTTGACCATGCCGGCGCCCTCTCCCCCGGTGTACCCGTTCAAAAGCCAGGTAATATCGCAGTCCAAGGCCTGGCAGATCCTGAAAATGGCATCAATGGTGGGGGATGTGCCGCTTTTCCATGATTCAAAGGCACCGGTCAGGCCCACGGTGCGATCCAGCTCACCCAGGCGCCCGCCCCACTCCCGCGCAACCAGTTCCTCCAGATTATGGAGAAACACGTCTCTGTTCCACTTCATAATCCCACTCTTTCACCGCCCGGGGCGCCCTTGCACCCCGCCGGTCCAAGGACCATTGTCGACGCACGGCCCCGGGGCTTCCCAAAGCCTGCACGTGTGACGTAAGAATGCCCGAATCATAGCCAGAGGATGACGGGTTGTAAAGGGTTTCAGGGCTCACATTTTCGTGCCAGAACAGCGCAGGATCCCGACGGCAGGGCAAGGTCCCCGGCAAAAACAAGCCCGGCCGCCTCGACCATGGCCCGCATCTCGCCGGTGGTGTACACTTTCCCGTTGTAGGTGTTCAGCATCATGTGAAGGTCGTACATGCCTCCTGCCTCGCCCCGGTCCCGGTAAAAATCATGGACCACCAGGGTGCCGCCCTGGGCCAGAAGCCCGGCAGCACGCCGCACGATCCCCAGGGTCTCCTCGTCCCCCTGGCAGTGCACCAGGTTGGAGAGCAGAAGAAGATCGGCCCCTTCACAGGCGGCCAGGTCCCAGCTCTCATCCAGCAGGTTGACGCAGGAAAGGGTCACTCGGTCAAAGGCGGAATGGCTCGCCTTGGTCTCGCCAAAAATCCCCACCACATCATCCAGGTCGGCAAGGGAGCCTCTCCAGCCTGGGTGCCGTTCCAAAAAGGCAAGACTGTAAGCCCCGGAGCCAAAACCCAGCTCCACAAAAAGGCCCTGCTCGTTGTCCGGCCTCACCACCTGCCAGAGCTCAGCCGCCCGGATGCGGGCTGCCTCATCCATGGCCTCGATGTACTGGGCCAGGTCTTTTTTGTACTCTGCCTCGCTCTTCTCCGATGCGGCGTAGATACGTTCGCCTTGCTCCAGGGTCTTTCCCAGGAGAGCCCAGGAGTCGTAGAGCCGTTTTTCAAAGGCCAGGGTACCGGCCATGGGATGGGGCGCATCTGCCCCGAAGAAAAGCGCCCCTTCCTCGGAGACCCTGATCCCCCGCGGGGTCTCTTCCAGAAGCCCCAATACACACAAGGCCGCAAGGGCACGGGCCCCCAAGGATGGGTCCCACCCCACCTTGCGGCAGAGTTCCTCTGCCGTCACAGGTTCAGCGCCCACGATCTCGAACACCCCGGCGTCAAAGGCTGCCTCAAGCAACCGATACTGGCGATACCCCGTGAGCACGTTTTTGAACTTCAAATACGGTGTCATCTCACCCATCCATTCTCCAAAAATCACATACAAAAATACCCCTGCATGGCGTCATGCAGGGGCATCGTATCACAACCGGTTACAAAAATAACATTACCCTTTGGTGTGGGGATCCTTGATGGCCACCTCGTCGAAGGTAAGCACATCGGCCAGGATGCGGGTGGAGGCGTCCAGGAGCTCCATGGTCAGGGCCGCCCCTGTGCCCTCGCCCAGGCGAAAGCCCAGGTCCAGGAGGGGATCCACGCCCAGGTGATCATGCATGAAGGTGTGCCCCACCTCCACCGAACGATGGCTGGCAAAGAGGTACTCCTTGGCCGTGGGGGCCAGATCCCCTGCAATCAGGGCCCCTGCCGTGGAGATGAACCCGTCGCACACCACCGGGACGCCGTGGGCCGCAGCCCCCAGGACAAGCCCTGCCAGGGCGCCGATTTCGTAGCCGCCCACCTTGGCCAACACATCCACGGGATCCTTGGGGTCGGGCTTGTTCACCTCGATCCCTTTTTTGATCACGTCGATTTTGCGCTGAAGGGCCTCATCGTTGATGCCCGTGCCCCGCCCGGTAAGGTCTTCCACCTTTTCCCCGGAGAGCACGGCGATAATGGCCGTGGAGGGGGTGGTGTTGCCGATCCCCATGTCCCCGGTGCCGAGCATGTCCAGCCCGCCTTCGGCCACGAGTTCGTTCACAATCTCAATGCCGGCCTCAATGGCTGCCACAGCCTGCTCGCGGGTCATGGCAGGCCCTTTGGTAAAGTTCTCGGTGCCCCTGGCCACCTTTTTATGGATGATGGGAAGAGACGGATCAAAATCGGCCTTGACGCCGATGTCGGCCGCCAGGGACTCGGCCCCGGCGTGCTTGGCCAGCACGTTGATGGAGGCGCCCTTGATCACGAAGTTGTGGACCATCTGCTCGGTGACCTCCTGGGGAAACAGGCTCACACCCTCCTCCACCACGCCGTGGTCTCCGGCACAGGTCACCACCACCTTCTTTTCGAGCTTCACATCGATTTTACCGGCAATGGCTGCAAGGCGGGCGGACAGGGGTTCCAGCACCCCAAGACTCCCCTGGGGCCGCGCCTGGTCGGCCAGGCGGGCAAGGGCAAGCGTCTCAATCCCGCGATCGATCCCCACAATGGAACCGATGGTCTTTTCGAGCAATGTCATTCAGAACCCCTCCTCAATCAATCCAGTCAAAACATGCGCCCCCATGATGCCAGTGGTTGGAGACATGGCACCATGGGGACCAAAATGGTCGTTCGTAACAAATCGTCTTTGTAACGATTCAACTTGCCTCCGGCAGGACCACCGGAGGCATTGTAAGCTGAATGGCTACACGTCAATAACCCGTACCGTTGATCACGGGCACAGCCCGTCAGCGAATGCGACAACCCGAGGTACGAGGGTTGGAGCATTCGCGAACCTGGGTTACCCCTTGTAGATCTTGTCGCCTTTGATGTCGGGCTGGAAAACCTCCATCCCTTTTTTCATGGCGCAGAAGTCACCGCACATGGTGCAGGTGTCTTCCTGCTCGGGGGTGCGCTCTGCACGGATGGACTTGGCCACCTCCGGGAAAAGGAGGTGTTTTTCCAGATCGTCCCAGCGCATCTCGCGACGGGCCATGGCAGCCAGCTTCTCGGTTTCGCGGCGGTTGGGGTACTTGGCGATATCTCCGATGCGGGTGGCAAGGCGGGTGGCGCGCACGCCCTCACGCACATCCTGAACCGTGGGCAGGGCCAGGTGCTCGGCGGGGGTGATGTAGCAGATAAGGTCTGCGCCGAAACGGGCGGAGCTGGCCGCGCCAATGGCCGCAGTGATGTGATCGTACCCGGCGCCGGTGTCGCAGGGGATGGGGCCGAGGACGTAGTAGGGGGCGTTGCCGCTCATACGCTTTTCAAGCATGATGTTGCCCTCGATCTCATCCAGGGGCACATGGCCGGGGCCTTCCACCATCATCTGGCAGCCCATCTCGCGACCTAGCTCGGCCAGCTCGCAGTTGATGATCATCTCGGCCATCTGGGCGCGGTCGTGGCTGTCGTGGATGGCACCTGCACGGATTCCGTTGCCAAGGGAAAGCACGGCGTCGTATTTTTTCATGAGGGCACAGACGCGGTCGAACTGCTCGTAAAGGGGGTTTTCACGCTTGGTGGCGTCCATCCAGGCCACCATGAAGGTGCCGCCCTTGGAGGCAAGACCGCCATACCGGAATCCCTGGGCGCGGAGGCGCTCAATGGTGTACTGGTTGATGCCGCAGTGGATGGCCATGAAGGAGAGGCCGTCGTCGAGCTGCTGCTCAATGAGATCGAAAAGGTATTCGGGGTCGAGCTTGGAGGGATCCTGATACTTGCGCCCGGTCTCCTTGAAGGCCTGATAAAGGGGCACGTTGCCCAGGGGAAGGTTGGTGGCTGCCAGCACCTCGCGGCGGACAAGGTCCAGGTCCCCCCCGGCGGAGAGTTCCATGAGGGTATCGGCGCCCTCTTCCTCTGCGGCCAGGGCTTTTTCGATCTCGCTCTTGATGTCGCAGATATCGGAGCTGGTCCCGATGGAGGCGTTTACCTTGGTACGGAGGCCGGTACCGATGCCCACGGCAGGGCCTTTGTGCTTGGGGTTGTTGGGGATAACGATCTCCCCTTTGGCCACCAGGTCACGGATGACCTCGGGGGCATGCCCCTCTTTTTCGGCAACCTGCTGCATCTGGGGGGAAACCACGCCCTCCCGGGCCAATTCAATCTGGGTCTTGTCTACAGCCATTGTATCTCTTCTCCTTACAAGCATATCGGCGGGCTCATAAATATAAAGTACCGCCACCATGATTCGTTCGGCCACCGACTCCGACGGCGCCCCGGCTCCACCCGGGAGATCACCCGATGCCGCCATGAAATCCGTCTGTCGAAAGAAAGCAAGGAGTACAAACAGACAGCGCCGGAATTTCATGATCATTCCCACCAGCACCAACCCGTGCCGGTGAAACGCACCGATTTCAGGCAATAAAAAAAGGGCTCTGAGGTACATAGATATACCTCAGAGCCCTTTGCCATCGAACTCGGTCACGTGAGTCTCATGCACGTCTTCTGACTTCCGGGGTAAGAGCTCCCGACGCGCCTTCCCGCCCCCCTTCAGGAGAGGCAGTGACCGCTGGCATCTCTTCACATGATGAGGAGAAACCAACCTGCGCCGGGCCACCCGGTTACAGCGGCGGGACCGTCACGGATTTTCACCGTAGTTCCGTTTGCATGACACCGTATGACAAATTGAATGTGTACCCTGTTACCGGGTACTGTCCATCCTCTACACGAAACCGGCAAAGGGCGTCAAGGGGAAAAAACTCCGACGACAAGGGTAGCGAAAAGCACCTTGAAGGCGGCGTGAGGATGCGCTTTGCCCATCAGGGCCTTAAAAAAGCATTCGTCCAAAGAGAACGTTTAAGAAACATTATCTAAGATTTCAGATAGTTGGCAAGACTGTTTTTACGCATTCTTTCACTTTATTCGAGCACCTTAAATGTACCGGCTGTTTCAGGGCATACCAATAGGCATCCCAAATTTTACGACTCCCCCAAAAGGGATTCCAATCTCGCCGCCCCATGTTCCTTCACAACTCCATTTGGCCTTTATTTTACAATGTTGAAGCTCCTCCTACCTACATTTCGGCCTCAGATTCATGAATGCGTAAAAACATAACGCCCTCGTTACGAATAAGCCTATATGGAAATAAAATATTGACATATAAGCGATATTTCCCCTATGAAATGGTGATAGTGGAATTAAGGAATATTTAACCAACTTTGGGGGAAATTCATGAATCAAGTGACAGGGATTTTTAAAAAAATCGCTTCGGGAAGCCTGGTACTGCAGATTGTGATCGGGATCATTGCAGGTGTCATCCTTGCTCAGGTATCACCGGATACGGCAAACTCCGCAGGCCTGTTCGGCAGCTTGTTCGTCAAAGCGCTTAAAGCCGTTGCACCCATCCTCGTTTTTGTCATCGTCGCCTCTTCCATTGCCAACCAGAAGCGCGGCACCCACACCAACATGCGCTCCATCATCGGCCTCTACCTGGTGGGAACCTTTATGGCGGCACTCGTAGCCGTCACCTTGAGTTTTCTCTTCCCCACCAACATGACCCTGGTGGCCACAGACACAGCAGCCACACCGCCCAACGGTATCGGGGAGGTTCTCAACACCCTTCTCTTCAAAATCGTGGACAACCCCATCAACGCCCTGGCTACGGGGAACTTCATCGGCATCCTTGCCTGGGCCATTGCCCTGGGCATCGCCTTCCAGCATACGGGTGAAGCAACCAAGACTTTCCTGCACGACGTCTCCAACGGCGTCTCCAGCATCGTCAAGCTGGTTATCCGGTTTGCCCCCCTGGGCATCTTTGGCCTGGTCTCACAGACCATCGCCACCACCGGCTTTGAAGCCCTTTCCGGCTACACCCACCTGCTTCAGGTTCTTTTGGGTGCCATGCTCATCATCGCACTCATCGTCAACCCGGCCATCGTCTTCTTCATGACCCGGCGCAACCCCTACCCTCTCGTGTTCACCTGCCTGCGTGAGAGCGGCGTCACCGCCTTCTTCACCCGCAGCTCCGCGGCCAACATCCCCGTGAACATGGACCTGTGCAAGCGCCTCGACCTCAACGAAGACACCTACTCCGTCTCCATTCCGCTGGGTGCCACCGTCAACATGGCCGGCGCCGCCATCACCATCACCGTGATGACCCTGGCTGCCGTCCACACCCTGAACATTCAGGTCGACATGGCAACGGCGCTTCTGCTGAGCATCATCGCCTCCGTCTCCGCCTGCGGGGCCTCCGGTGTGGCCGGTGGCTCGCTCCTCCTGATCCCCCTTGCCTGCAGCCTCTTCGGTGTTCCCAATGAGATCTCCATGCAGGTCGTGGCCGCCGGTTTCATCATCGGCGTCATCCAAGACTCCGCCGAAACCGCGCTGAACAGCTCCACCGACGTGCTGTTTACTGCTGCAGCGGATCTTAACGCCCGAAGCACCGCCGCAACTGAAACCGAAACCGAAACGGTTGCAGCCGCATAAGCTTCCGCGCTTAAAGAGACAACACAAAGGGCCCCATGGGAATCGTTCCCATGGGGCCCTTTTTATTGACGACTCATTTTTGATCGGACCCGACTCAGCGGGGCACCAGGGGACCGTTACAGGCTCGACGACTCAACCAGTTCAGGATCTCCGGGCTTCCAGGTTTTGTCGTAAAACGACTCCAGGGGGCCGTAGAGACGCAAAATCGTGTTCCACCCCTTGCCCGGCACGGTCTGGATCCAATTATTCTCCTGGCCTTTGGGTGGCTTCGGGCTGAAGTAGATATCGTATGATCCGTCCTTGCGCGGCTTCAGGCCTTTCCGAAGATTGTCGATGCCGGGAAAACGCTGGTCGGTCTGCAGCATGGCGCGGGTCTGGTTGTCATAGAGGGTAAAGGACCAGAAATTCTTGGCCGGTACGTCTTTGGGAAGGTTGATCTTGTAGGTCTTGCTTCCGTCAAGGGCGTTGCCATCCTTGTCGAGATAGGCAATGGCGTACTGCGAGCCCTTGCCCACGTTCTTTTTTGCCATGGCAGGGGTGATCCCCGTGGCATAAAAATGCATGTACACCCGGGAATCCAGCAACCGGGCACCATCCAAAAGAAAATCGTAGCGCCCCTTGATAAAGGGGTTTGTCCAGACACGCTCTCCCGGATAAAGGTAATGGCGTTGATCCCGGGGCACGGCCGTCAGGGCCCGTGCCGTCACCGAACCGACCTTGGCGGCATCGGTGAGAATGTTCTTCATGCGCTCGTCCGGTGCGAACTCTTTACCCTTTTCAATGCCGATGGAGGCAAGGAGCCCACGGATTTCAGGGTCAAGCCCTTGCACGGGTTCGGCCTGGATCTGCGCGTCGATCTCCTCCCAGAAATGAAAATCCATGCTGTGGATGGTGTTGTGGTAGGTACCGGATACATTCACGAATGCCATCTCCGGAGGGTTGCCCTTTTTTGACAGGGGGTAGATCCGAAACGCCTTTCTGGTTGCATCCACAGCCGGTTTGGGCGAGCCATCCACCTGAAATCCCCGCCAGATCACCCAATGCCCGTATGTGTCTGACCTTACCACATGGTACCCGTTCGGCACGTCCTTCCTGTAACCGGGCGGTACGATGAGCAATTTCCCACCCTCACCCTTATCCGGGCCCGCGTTGCCGAAATCCACGACATAGTGAAACCAGGCATCGTTGATGAACCCCAGCACATTGGGCGGAGTCTCAATGACCATGGGCTCCTCGCCAAGCTCCATCCAGGCCGCCATATATACCGACACGGTGTTCGGGGTCAGCCAGAGCGCTTTGGAGTCCATGAGATCTTCGAAGAGAAGGGCTGTGCTGTTTGCCGGTCCGAATGCCAGAAGCCCTTTTTCCATGGCATACATCGAGGCAATGGGAATGGTGGCCAGAAAGGCCTGGGTCGCACGCTGGAGATCAAGCTGGTCGTAAACCTTTTGGATCGTGGGCGCATCAGGCACCCCATCAAAACCGGTGAGCACCCCGATGGAGGTCTCCAGCTTGTCCGGCGTGGAAATGCCTGCGGGCACCTCGGTGGTCATCTTCATGGCAGCCTGCCCGGCCGAGGGCAGCCCAACCATGGTACAAAAAAACAACAAGGCGAAAACCGGCAACTTCGTGCTCATGACGTTTCTCCTTGATTCATGGGGTTATGGGTCGTTTTTTTCCTTTCCCGTCGCCCTTGGGGACACGGTTATACCAGTGAGATTAAGCATGGTGAGGCGAGGTTGTGACGGGCGGCATGGGGGAGACAAACCCAGAAGGGTTTATCATTAATTCAAGGCAGATACACTCAGCAAGTATCTCACAGACACATTTACTGAGTCCAGCGCAATCTGTCCCTTCGTTCCAGCAAAACACTGGCCCTAAAAAGCGTGTCCCCTGTTATATGATGCTGTTTCCTGCCCCTCGGGTTTTCGGTGTACCCATGGCTGCTACCCCCCACCTTTTTCAAAAATACTCTCCACTTATCCTTGACTCTCAGCAAGCCACCATGCAAACATACCATACCGTATGGTATTAAATAAAAGGAGAGCGGCTTTGAGCAACCCACAGAACAAAGAGAAGAAAAAGGCCAGGCGCAGCGCCGTTGAGTTGCTGGACGCCGGACTTAACCTCCTTGCGGAGCACAGTATTCAGCAATTGACCATTGATGCCCTGTGCAACACCCTGCATGTCACCAAGGGGTCGTTTTATCACCACTTTAAAGGCCGAAGCGACTACCTGGAGCGCATGCTGGAGCATTGGGTGGAAAACTGGACGGTGGAGAATATGCAACTGGCAAACACCGCGGGCAACGCGGTTGCGCGCTTCGATGCCATTGTGGAAAGCTCCAACAACCTGCCCCATGGCCCTGAAACAAGCATTCGGGCATGGGCACAGCGGGATGCCCTGGCCCTGCGATTTCTGGAGCGGGTCGATGCCATGCGCATGGATTACCTGTTCAACATCTTTTTGGAAGTCTCCGGTGATGCCGACAGGGCGCGCCTTCTGTCCCGTATCGGGTATTCCCTTTTTGTGGGCACGCGCATGGTGGCGCCTGCCATTGCCGGAGACGAGCGGGACGCACTCATCAACCTGGTGAAAAACGAACTGTACCACCTGCCAGCAACCGGCACCTGAAAACGGAGGAAACCATGAAACCTGAAATCCCCTGGTCGGACGTCGTATCCCTTTTCGGCAAAGTCACCCACACAGCCATCGCAACGGTGGACCCGGACGGCAGTCCCCGCGTCTCTCCCATCGGGTCCGTTCTTTTCACCGGAGAAAAGCAAGGGTACTACTTCGAAAAATTCCCCGAAAGCATGAGGCGCAATCTGGATCAGGACCCGCGCATGAGCATCTTGGCTGTGGCCCCGGGTTTCGGATTCTGGTTGAGCGCTTTGTGGAGGGGACGTTTTAAGAGTCAGCCCGCCATACGCCTGGTCTGCGAAGCCGGAGCACGCCGCCCGGCAACAGATGAAGAGCGCCGGGCCTGGCTGGATAAAGTTCGCCGATTTCGGCACCTCAAAGGGCATGACATCCTGTGGAAACACATGAGTGAGCTGCGGGAGTTTACCGTGGTGCGTATCGAACCTGTGGAGCTGGGAAAAATGAACCCATTATAAGACCGAGCTGCCGGGACCGGTGAATCGCCCCCCCCTTTTCACCTTGAGGCATGGTTCACATAAATCAGCTCATCCGTGTTGAAGCCGAGGGCCTTTGACGTTGACACAAACACACTCAGCACCTCCTCATCGACCGTCGGGTGTCGAGAGAGCAGCCAGAGGTACGAGGTATCAGGGCCGCAGACAAAGGCGTACCCGTAATTGTCTTTGTCCAGGTGAAAGATCACGTAGGACCCGTAGAACGGTCCGAAAAACGAAACCTTCAAATACCCTTCGCTGGGCCTGCCCACCAAAAAAGCCTTGCCCTCGGCTTCCTTCCACTGATTTTTCTCCGGTAAAAAGCCGCGATTTATGACCTGTACGCCGCCATCTTCACGCATGGCATACTCTGCTGTGACCTGCTCCATTCCCCGCTCAAAGGAGTGGTCCAGCCGGGCAATCTCATACCATGTCCCCAGATACCTCTGGAGATCAAATCCCTGGACAGGCACCACCGGCTCAGGGACACCCAGGCATCCGGTAAGAGTAAACAACAGAGCACACACCCAACCAAGCTTTTTCATGTCGATTCCTTTCCCCTGAGGGTCCATGGATTGGCCTTGACAGATCCCTTTCACATGGCTAAACTCTGCTCCACTCAAAAAAAGTTAGTCTACTACAATTTAATTTGGCAATACACGATGACAAGCAGTAACACCCACATCTCCCTGTCCCCACCGGAACAACACCATACCTCGGAAAAGGAACCGGCCCTTCCCGAAGGCATGACCCTTCAACGCGTTGAGTTACGCCGGGGCCTTGACCTCATCCTTGTGGAAGGAAAACCCCTTCAGCCCGGCTCCCTTACCATGGAGACCGGTGAGGTGCCCTTTGAATTTTCCTTTCATCTTTCCGGCCACACGCACTACACAGTCAACCATGACAAAGGAGAACTCTGTTTCACTGGGCATCCGGGCCTGGGAGTCGCCTCTGCCTTCCCCCGCTCACACGCCACCATGGCGTTTGCGGCAGATCTTCCCATTCGCATGGTAGCCCTTCACATGACCCCCGCTTTTTTCCGAGACTACCTTGAAACACCCAGGGAGACACCGGGATACCCGGAATTTGACCAGGCCATGGATCAGGGCTCTTTTCCCCATTGTTTCAAAACCATCCCCGCAGACCCCGCCATGACCGTTGCCGCATCCCAACTCCTCCATTGCCCGTACAAGGGCATGGGCAGAAAAATGTTCTACGAAAGCCGGGCCCTTGATCTCATTGCCATGCAACTTGACGCCTCAGCCCCCCCTTCCTTTGGCAAAGGCTTGGCACCGTTCACCCCCCAGGAACTCGACCGGATCCAAAAAGCCCAAGCCCACCTGTCCCGCAATCTTGAAAACCCTCCCACCCTGGCAGAACTGGCCAAAACAGCCGGAATGAATCACACAAAGCTGAACCGCGGGTTCAAGGAGGTATACGGCACAACCGTATTCGGATACCTGCGAAGGTACCGCTTGAGCCGCAGCCGCACCCTCATCGAATCCGGAGAGATGAACCTCTGTGAAATTGCCTATGCCACAGGGTTCAGCAGTCCCAGCCACTTTGCCAAAGCGTTTCTCAGCCATTTCGGCATCCAGCCCAGCCTTTACCTCAAGCAGGTCATGGCCCGGCAGACCATCTCCCTTCCCCAAGGCCCTCTGCCATAAAGCCTCTGACTCTCCATCCCTCAACGCCCCATACATGATCGCGAACTCCGACAAATTCAGCAAATGACACCATACGTTCCGGAGATGTTAGTCTGCACGCAATTTTCTCGGCAGAATAAAAACTAAATCTCACTCGTATCATGATGAAAGGAATCACATGGAGTCTCTTCCAAACACAGATGTAAGCTATCGTCCCCTCTACAACCTTGCCATGGGTCCCCTTAAGGCAGCCTTCCTCAACATGGCCCTTGAGCTCTCTATCTTTGATCTGCTGAGTGCTCCCGCATCACCGGAATCTGTTGCCCATCAGCTGAACACCCATTCCACCAACACACGCAGGCTCTTGGATGGCCTTACCATCCTGGAGCTTCTGGAGAAAAAAGAGGGGACTTACCGAAACACCCCCTTGGCGAACACCTTTCTGGTCAGCCACTCGCCCCAGTTTATCGGCCCCCTTCTCACACAGACACAAAACCCCGACATGAACCCCTTAGAAGCATTGAAAACACTTGTTGCCAAAGGGCCGGAAGCCCACCCATCCCCCATGGACATGACCGATGAAGCCCTCTGGGCCGAAGAGGTCAAGGCGTCCTCCGGATGGGTTTTGGGTGGTGTGGGAAGCAGGATTGCAACCCGCATTGCCGACCTGCCCGGCTTTGAGAACCTGAAAACCTTCATGGACATGGGGTGCGGCCACGGCGTCTTTTCCCTCTATCTCCTGGAGCAGAACCCGGGAATGTCCGGGGTACTCATGGACCGCAAGGGCGTCCTTGAAGCGGCAAAGCCCCTCATCGAATCATTTGACGCCCAGGACAGGATCTCTTATCGGCCCGGGGATTATCTCACCGACGACCTTGGCCGGGGCTACGATCTCATCTTCGCCAGTGCCACCCTGAACTTTGCCCGGGGACGCATGGACCACATGCTCACAAAAATCCACCAGTCCCTGAACCCGGGCGGATATTTCGTCAGCTTTCAGGATGGCCTCACCCACGAGCAGACCCGGCCCGATACCATGCTCGGGGCCATTATTCCCTGCATGATGATGGACCTGGATTACTGCTTCGACCAGGGAGAGATCGCCGATGCCGCCCTTCGGGCCGGTTTCCGCCATGTTCGGTCCCAAACCATGGAAACCCCCATCGGCAAGATGGAACTTGATATTGCCCGAAAAGCGTAGCCCAAGGAGACACAGATGAAGCATTCGTTAAAATATGCCCTTCACGCCCTGATGATCCTGGCTCTGACCTGCCAGGCAGGAGCGGTCATGGCCCAGGCCGAAAGTGGCGCTGAAGAAAAAACACACCTTGAAGCCATGGTGGTGACCGCCGAAAAGCGCCGGGAAAACGTTCAGGATATTCCGGTCAGCATCACGGCCCTGTCCGGAAATGAGATTCAAGACGCAGGTCTTTCCGACATCCAGGGAATGTCCCGACTGGTCCCCAACCTCTACATCGCCAACTGGGGAATCCGGGGTACCTCCTATGCCTTTATCCGGGGCATCGGATCGGTGAACAACGAGCCCGCCCTGGGGTTTTACGTGGACGATGTGGGCTACATGGATGCCCGAAGTTTTGACACCCAGCTCTTTGACATTGAGCGCATCGAAGTGCTTCGTGGCCCCCAGGGGACCCTCTACGGACGCAACTCACTGGCCGGTGTCATCAACATCATCACCCGAAAGCCGGACAACGAAACCCACGCAGGCCTGGAATACACCCTGGGCAATTACAACCTGAATCGGGGTCATGCTTATCTGCGGACACCGCTGGTAAAAGATCGACTGTTTCTGGGGCTGAGCGCAGGGGGCGAGTCACGTGACGGTTACTTTGAAAACAGTTATCTCGGAAAGGATGTGGACAGCCGCAGGTCGCTCAACGGCAGGGGATTTCTTCGCTGGCTGCCCAGCGACACCCTGGATGTCTCCCTGGGTTTCAACGCGGAGCAGCTTCGGGACGGGGCCTTCCCTCTGGCCAAGCTCAAGGGCCTTGACACCGACTCCTCCACGGTGGCCTTTGACCGTGAGGGCACGTACAACCGGGACAGCACCGCCACCCATCTGAAGGTGGCCTGGCAGCTGCCCTGGTTTGACCTCACGTCCGTCTCGGCGTATCGAGACTACGAGGACGAGGCATCAAACGATCAGGACTTCACGACCTACCCCATGATCACGTCCCATGAAACCATCGACGACAAGGAGTTCTCCCAGGAACTCCGACTGGCATCCAGGGATGAAGAAAACGCACGTGTGAAATGGCTGGCCGGTTTTTACGGATACAAAAAAGACAAAGACCACCTGATGGCCCTCGATTTTGCCCCGGGCATGTACCCTGTCCCCGGAGCTGTCCGTCGGCTCACGGACTCCAATGTCACCACAACGGGCACCGATCTCTTCGGCCAGGCCACACTCAGGGCAACAGAGCACCTTTCCGTCACGGCAGGCCTTCGGTATGACCACGAAAAAAGTGAGATAGACCACACCATGGATACCACCTCAGGTGGCACCACCCTGATGGACAGTAGCGTCGATGCGTCGGACACGCAGGATGCATGGCTGCCAAAGCTGCAGCTTGATTACCGATGGACACCGGGTCTCATGACCTATGTCGGCGTATCAAAGGGCTATCGAAGCGGAGGGTTCAACACCTCCCACCTTGCCCCCAAAGACCTTACCTTTGACAGCGAGTTCAGCTGGAACTACGAGACCGGCGTCAAATCCAGCTGGTTTGATAACCGGCTCACCGTTAACGCGTCCCTTTTTTACATTGAGTTGAAGGATCAGCAAGTGGTCCAGCTCCTGCCTTCGGCCGACACGGTGATCCGAAATGTGGGTGAGTCACGGAGCATGGGGGTTGAGGTGGAATCCAGTGCCTTGCTGGCCCCGGGCCTGACCCTGGACGCCGGCTTCGGGTATACCGATGCCGAATTCAAGGACTACAAAGACAATGTCTCCGGTGCCGACTATACGGGAAACGAAGCCATGATGGCCCCCTCGTACACCTACAACCTGGCCCTCACCTACAGGCGCCCCATCAACCACACCTGGGACGCCTTTACGCGCTCTGAACTCAACGGCACCGGATCCTTTTACTGGGACACCGCCAACACCATCAAAGAGGAGGACTATGAACTCGTCAACCTCAGCATGGGCTTGGAAAGCGAGCGATACGACATTGTCCTCTGGGCGAAGAACCTTCTGGATACCGACTACCGCGTGGTAGCCTTTGAGTTTCCCGGGTCTGACCCCGTGGGACAGTCCGGCGATCCCCTTACCGCAGGGGTCACCTTCAGGGCTCGATTTTAAGTTGCGGCCCGCCGCTTTCAAGGTGAACCGCCTTGAAAGCGGGTTCACCCGACAGCTACCACTCCAGAATGACCTTCCCGGATTCCCCCGAGCGCATGACATCAAAGCCTTTCTGGAAGTCGTCGATGCCGAAGCGGTGGGTGATGACCGGAGAGATGTCCAGGCCGCTCTGGAGCATGCTGCTCATCTTGTACCAGGTCTCAAACATCTCCCGGCCGTAGATGCCTTTGAGCTTGAGGCCTTTGAAGATAATCTGGGACCAGTCCACGGCGGTCTCCGGGGGCTGAATGCCCAGAAGGGCAATGTTGCCGCCAAAATTCAGGGCGTCGAGCATGTCACGGAAGGCCTGGGGACTTCCCGACATTTCAAGACCCACGTCAAAACCCTCGCTCATGCCCAGCTCGGTGATGGTACCCGGGATGGAGCCATTGCTCCCGGAGACGTTCACGGCCCGTGTGGCTCCCATCTTCCGGGCCAGGTCCAGGCGATAGTCGTTTACGTCGCTGATAACCACATGGCGAGCCCCGGCGTGCCTGGCGATGGCAACGGCCATGATGCCGATGGGCCCGGCCCCGGTGATGAGCACATCCTCGCCCACCAGGTCAAAGGAGAGGGCCGTGTGGGTGGCGTTGCCCAGGGGGTCGAGGATGGAGGCGGTCTCATCGCTGATGCCATGGGGGATCCGAAACGCGTTTACAGCAGGCACGGCAATGTACTCGGCAAAGCAGCCGGTGCGGTTCACGCCGATGCCTTCGGTGTTGCGGCAGAGATGCCGTTTTCCCGCCTTGCAGTTCCGGCAGTAGCCACAGGTGATGTGCCCCTCGGCAGACACCCGATCCCCCGCCTTGTAGCCCTCCACCTCGCTTCCCACCTCCACGATCTCCCCCACGAACTCATGGCCGATGACCATGGGGGCCGGCACCGTCTTTTGCGACCACTCGTCCCAATTGTAGATATGGATATCGGTGCCGCAGATGGCGGTTTTCTTCACCTTGATCAAGATGTCGTTGTGACCGGGCCTGGGAACCTCAACCTCTTCTATCCAGATCCCCGGTTCGGGCTTTGCCTTGCTCAACGCCTTCATTGTCTCCATCGCTCACCTCATCTTCGTGTAAACGTTAAAAAACGCCTCCGGCGGCCCTGCCGGGGGCTAAACTTTTGAAAAGTTGAACAAACAGGCCCCAAAGCCATATTTTAAGTTTGCGCCAACATAAATACGGATGTGATTTGACCCGAGGAACGAAGGCAAAACGCATTCGTAACCAGCTTTCAAGGTGGCACACCTTGCCGCCGAAGGCTTGTTTTTATTCAATGATATGCAACGCTTTGCCCACGTTTATAAAGGCGGCGATGGCCTTATCCAGATGGGCTTTGGTGAGGCCTGCGGACATCTGGGTGCGAATGCGTGCCTTGCCTTTGGGAACCACCGGAAAGCTGAACCCGATGACATAAATGCCTTCGGCAAGAAGGCGGGTGGCCATCTCTTTGGCCAGAGCAGCGTCTCCGAGCATCACGGGGATGATGGGGTGGTTTCCGGGGACGAGGTCAAAACCGGCCTCTTCCAGGGCGGCCCGGAAATACCGGGTGTTTTCTTTGAGGGTGTCGATGAGCTCGGAGCTGGACTTGAGCAGATTGAGAACGGCGATGGAGGTGGCAGTGACCACCGGAGCCAGGGTATTGGAGAAGAGATAGGGGCGGGAGCGTTGCCGAAGCCAGTCGATGACCTCTTTTTTTCCCGAGGTGTATCCGCCGGAGGCGCCCCCCAGGGCCTTGCCCAGGGTACCGGTGATGATATCCACCCGGCCCATGACCCCGCAGAGCTCATGGGTGCCCCTGCCTGTCTCGCCGGTGAAGCCCACGGCATGGGAGTCGTCCACCATGACGTAGGCCCCGTAGGCATCGGCCAAATCGCAGATGGGGGCGAGGTCTGCAATGGTTCCGTCCATGGAAAAGACCCCGTCGGTGGCGATGAGGACAAAGCGGGACCCCTGGGCAGCCTTGAGCTGGGCTTCCAAGTCTTCCATGTCGTTGTTGGCGTACCGGAACCGTTTGGCCTTGCTGAGGCGCACCCCGTCAATGATGCTGGCGTGGTTGAGGGCATCGCTGATGATGGCGTCTTCAGGCCCCAGAAGGGTCTCGAAAAGACCGCCGTTGGCGTCGAAGCAGGAACTGTAGAGGATGGTATCCTCCATGCCCAGGAACTCGCTTAGGGCAGCCTCCAGCTCTTTGTGGATATCCAGGGTGCCGCAGATAAACCGAACGGAGCTCATGCCGAACCCGTAACGATCCAGGGACGCGTGGGCCGCGTCGATGAGCGTTTGGTTGTTGGAGAGACCCAGGTAATTGTTGGCGCAGAGGTTGATGACCTCACGGGGTCCCTTTACGCTGATCTCAGCCTGCTGCTGAGAGGTGATGACGCGCTCCTCTTTGTAAAGCCCGGCAGCCTTCAGGGCCTCCGTCTCTTTGGCAAGGTGCGTAAGCAGTTCCGTCTTCATAACATCCCCCATGGTTGGTTGAGGCAAATAAAACAGACCCCTTCTCGCATCGAAGGCTTGTGATGATGACCACCCGGTTAAACAGAAAGGGCCCTGTACCGGCCCCATGGAAAGCTGGAGCCCCCGTTATCGGTCCATCATCGCCTGATTATTGTCAAAACATACTCCTTGTGGGTTGTCAATTAAATTTTAACCCAAAAATTACCCATTGCGCAAAATACAACTTGATAAAATCTTTAATCGTTAATTTTACGCTGGCAATTTTCGCGTTTCTCAATCCACAGGCATTTTCACCCATCGCCCCGACATGTGGTGGCGATACCAGGGACACCCGGCACAAGAGAACCAACAACAATGCAAAACGAATCCGGCCCGTCCTGAAAAAGGAAACCCAGGGGTAACAAAAAGAGTTGTGCAGCGATATCTTCGTGGGGTAATCAAGGTATATTCATCAGGCGGCAGAGGTGTTGCAGAATCCGAAGGCATGGACCGAAACGGCGACCGTGTTGCCCGGTGTTTCTCCCTTCCACCAGAACCAAGGAACAAACCATATGTCAGAGCGAAGTTTCCAGACGGACCATATCGACAGGGCCATCATCAAGGCATTGCAGAAAAACGGACGCGAATCGTACAAGAACATCGCAAGGGAGCTTGGGGTATCGGACGGTACGGTGAGGCTCCGCGTAGAAAAAATGATCCGGAACAACTACCTGAAAATAAGCGCGTCGGTGGACCCGCTCTTTTTCGAAAACTGCATCATGGCCCAGATCGGCCTCAATCTCGAAGAACCTGCCAACAAGGAGGTGATGGAACAGATCTCACGTTTTAAGGGCGTTCAGTCCGTCAACAACGTCACCGGACGCTACGACCTTGTCATTGAGGTCTTTGTGGACTCTCGCAGCGAACTCAGAAAATTCCTCATCGAAGACCTTGCCACCGTCAGCGGCGTGAGGGGAACCGAAAGTTTTGTCTTTCTTGAGGCCATCAACAAATGGGCCAGTATTTCCGATTAATGGCCCCTGTTCATTCCGTGCATGACGCCCACCGGCTTATCTGATAAGGAATAGAAAGAGATATTAACAGGCTAAATAACAGCCTGAAACCATCAGATACCAGGCAAAGAACATGCGAAACACATTACTCGTATTTTACTCAAGAACCGGAACCACCAAGGCACTGGCAGAAACAATCCGGGCGCGGCTGAACTGCGACATGGAGGAGGTCTTTGACCTGAAGAATCGGAGCGGCTTTTTCGGGAATCTCATGGGGGGCTTAGACGCCCTGTTTCAGAGGCAGACTGCCATCAGCAAACCGTCCAACGATCCGGCAAACTACGACCGGATCATCGTCGGAAGCCCGGTGTGGTACGGCAACCTATCCCCTGCCATCCGCACCTGGCTCACCCGGAACGCCCCTCTCGCCAAGGAATCGGCCGCAGGATTCTTCTGCACCTATGCGGGCAAGGGGAATATCAGGGCCGGGAAAAAATTCAGCGGCCTTGCCATGGCAAAGAATCCGGCCCTGCTCTGCGTCCAAAACGGTGAAGATCACGGCATCACCCAGGACAGGGTGGAGGCGTTTGCCGAGGATATGGAAAGGAAATACCCGGGTTAACCTGTCTCCTCAATAAACCCAAGCACCACGCCGTTGGGGTCTTTGGCCAGCAGCAGCCGCAATCCGCCGGGCAGGGTTTTAGGACTCTCAAGTCCCGGCGTGCCTTTATCCAGAAGCCGGGCGTGGGTGGCCTCGATGTCGTCCACGTGGAAGGTCAGAGAGACCGAACAGGCGGCATTGGTCACAGGAGGGTCGGTGGCCCGCTTGATAAGCTCCACCTTGACGCCCGAAGGGTCTGTCAAAAAGGCCAGCTCCACCCCGGGGGACGGGGTCAGGCGACTGCTCAGTTGAAAATCAAGGGCTTCGGTGTAGAAGTTCACCGAGGCATCCATGTCGTCGGTTCCGACGGTTACAAACGCTATCTGCATGAAAAACCCTTTTGCATCAATCCATCCCTCAAAAGAGACGCTTCAGTCTGTTGTGGCCTCCCGCGGCCCTACCTGCCGCCCCGGAGTCCCACCACCAGGGCCACTTCCCCTTTGGGCAGGGTAAGGCGTTCGGCGATCTCGTCCACGGAGAGCCCTTTGGCGGCAAGCTGAACGATTCTCTGGCGGGATTCGGAGATGCGCTGCTCGGCGTTCTCTTCTTCGACGGCGGTCTGTTGTTGACGAGCCATGAGGGCATCGGCGCGGTTCAGGTGTAATTTCAGGGAGGCGATGCGCTTTTCCAGGCCCTGGTTCAGTTCGGTGACTATGAGGCGTTTTTCGGCCACATGCCCGTCAAAGGCGTCGGCCACGGCCTTGGCCTCGGAGAGCACGGGCTCCAGCAGGGAGAGCACCCGGGAATGGGCCGCACGGACGGACTCAGCCTCCAGGCGTTGCCGTGTGCGCCGGGTCTGGATCAATTCGGACAGAGCCAGTGCCAGACAGGCAGTACCAAGGCCGAAGAGCAGAAAAGCCAGCATCGTATACAGAGTCATGGACGTGTCCCCCTCTCCTGAAGATCCGTGCTGAAAAAAACATGGCGAAACATCTCGCGAACCAAACACAAAGGGCCGGCGGCCCTTTGCCACCGCCCGGGCCTACATCAGGCGATACCCCTCCAGAACAACCCGGTCAATGACCCCTTCGGTAAGAAGGGCCCCGGCGGTCTTGCGGACCAACTCACGCAACTCACGCTCCACGGGTTTTTCCCCGGACACCGAGGCGAGCCGTGCGGCAAGCTCATCGTAGATGCGCTTCCGGTAAAAGGTTTCATAGCCTGCCAGGGGATCTTTTTTTACCCCCCTTATGGTAAGCACCACATGTGTGGCCACAAAGGCGTAGTCGTTTCCGTCGGCGGCAGGGATAAGAAAATTCTCCAGGCGGGAGATCACCTGGGGTTCGCCGGGCTCACCGGAGTCCAGCAAAGCCTCCGCCTCCTCGACCCCGGCGGACTCGCCCACCTGGGCCACGGGAACGGCAGGGTCGTCCCCTTTGAGAAATATCCAGCCTGCCACCCCTCCCAGAATAAAAAACAGGCCGACACCGGCCGCCATGAGCACCCGCTTCTTCTTTCCGCCGGAGGACTCCCGGGCGGGTTCCGGGTCCGCAGCCTCGACAGGCTCTCCGGAGGGAGGTGTTTCGATCTCGTCTGCGCGGGTCTGGGGCGGGTCTTCCAGGGTGTCGGTGAGGATGGTCTCGATCTCTTCATCGGAAATCTGGAACCCCTCATCCCCTGAGGGTGCAGGCTCTTCGCCATCCACACCGCTGTTTTTCAGCAGGCGATCGATGTCGTCCTGGCTGATGAGATCCTCGTCGGTGCCCTCGGCCTCGCCGGTATCTGCCGGGGGGACATCATCCAGGGAGAGCTCATCTGGGGGCCCCTCGGGATCTGCCCCGGGGTCCGCCTCGGAGAGCACCCGCTGGATATCGTCCATGGAGATCATGGAAAGGTCTTCGTCGTCTGTGCCATCATCCTCAGGAAGCAGCTCGTCAGTCATCTCATCCTCCCTGCTGGATTCGGGGGTGGCCTCCGGGTCGTCGTCGCTCAGGAGGCGGTCTATTTCATCGGTATCGATAAAGTCCGAAATATCCCCAAGGGAATCGTCCCCATCGGGAAACGCAAAGTCACCCTGTCCTTTGAGCAGGGTGTCGATCTGTTCCTGGGAAACGAAATTATCGGCATATGGGCTATTGGGGCGGGACATACGGCGCTACTTTTGATACCGGCGAATGCGTGATCGAAGTTTGATCAGCGACTGGGTGTGAATCTGACAGATACGGGACTCGGTGAGATCCATGATCTTGCCGATCTCTTTTAAGGTCATCTCTTCGTAGTAGTACAGGGAGATAACCGTCTGCTCCTTGTCCGTCAACCGTTGGATGGCTTCGATGAGAACCTGTTTCAGCTCCTTTTTCATCACCGAATCCGAAGGATCGTCTTCGCTTCGGATGCCTTCGGAAAAGGTACTGCCGCTGCCCTCGTCGCTGTCGTCGTTGCGGATGCACGCATCAAGGCTCAAAATGGCGGCGCTGTGAATGTCCGAAAGGGTCTTGTAGTACTTCTCAAGGGGCATGCCCAGCTCTTCAGCCACCTCCAGGTCGCTGGCGGGCCTCTCTTTGCGGGCCTCAATCTTCTGAACGGCAGCCTCTACGTCCTGGATCTTTTTCCGCATGGATCGGGAGTACCAGTCCATGCTTCGGAGTTCATCCAGGATGGCCCCCTTGATGCGATACTGGGCGTAGGTCTTGAGCCCCACATCCTTTTCAGGATCGAACTTGTCCACCGCATCGATAAGCCCCAGGGATCCGGCGCTCACCAGCTCGTCAAAGGCGACGTTGGCGGGAAGGCGAGACGCCACGCGTCCGGCGATGTACTTCACCAGATACGCGTACTTGCGGATCATCTCATCCCGTACAAGCGGTGAGAAGTGGCATCGCCTCTTCTCCATTTTCTTTTCGTAGGCAGACGTCATGCAAACGATCCGATTATCCGACACGCCCGTCACCGGCGAAATATATCGCCTGCCAACGGTCGCAGATATGGACCTCTCCCCCCCTCGACTGTCTGACCGCTGAAGGCGCTAGGGGTTCTCCCCGGAAATCAGGCGGTTCATGAAAAACGATATGTTGCCGGTACCGGGTGTTCCGGACGGGGATTTGAGGATCTGTTCAGCTATTTTAGTAATACTTCTGCTTGATGCGGCTGCAGGGTATTGCTCAATTACGGGTTTTCTCCCGACGACAGCTTGTCTCAAATGATCATCAAAGGGAACGTACCCCACAAACTCAAGCACAACCCCTTTAAGGAACCTGTCCGCCGCCTGGCTCAAGGTGGCGTAGACCGCCTTGGCTTCCTGAAGGCCGCGGGCCATATTGACGAGCAACTTGAAATGCTTGGTGCCGTTCAGGAACATGACCTTGATCATGCCGTAGGCATCGGTTACCGACGTCGGCTCACCGGTAACGACCACTATACACTCTTCAGCAGCTGAATTAAAGTAAATTACATTTGAGGAAATCCCGGCCGCCGTGTCGATCAACATAATATCGTAAAGGTTATCCAGGCCCTCAAATTCAGCCAAAAGACTCAACTTCTGCCCCTCGGTAAGATCAGCAAAGGCCGTGTCTCCGGACGCAGCCGGAATCACCCCAACCCGACCGGAAGCCGGTGTGATCACCTCGGATAGCTCCTTCTCGCCTGTGATCACATGCCCCACATGGTACTTCGGGTGAATCCCGAAAATGATGTCCACGTTGGCCAGTCCCATGTCGGCGTCAAAGATCAACACCCGCTTTCCCATGTCGGCAAAAGCCACCGCGAGATTGGCCACCATATTGGTCTTGCCCACGCCTCCTTTGCCGCTGGTGATGGAAATCACGCGCGTGGAAGATGCCCGTAAGCCCCCCCTGCGAACGGAAGAGGCCCCTCTGCCCTTAACCATTTCCCTAAGACTGCTTGCCTGATCCACTGTTGTACTATTGCTCCATGTCGGTTTCTTGAGAGGGGTTTGAAAGGACCAGCCCCAGCACACTTTTTCTGTCTGCGACCACCAGGTCCTCCGGCACCCTCTGCCCATTGGTAATGAGCGATAAGGGAAGCCGGGCTTCTGCCATGGTGTCGAAAATCGATGCGGCACGCCTTGTCTCGTCCACCTTGGTAAAGACAAGGGTCTCCGGCCTTAAGACCGAAAATCGCTGCACCACCTCCCGGGCATCCAGGCGCCCTGTGACGGCGCTCACCACCAGGTGCACCGACAGGGGCACGCCACTGCCCAGGATCGTCTTGAGTTCCTCCATGCGGGCGGTATCCAGATGGCTCTGGCCGGCCGTGTCCACGAGGATCACCTCGCAGCGCTCCAGCTTGGAGAGGGCCGACACCAGGTCCTCCCGGCTGAAGGCCGGAACAAAGGGAATGCCCATGATGGAGGCGTAGGTCTTGAGTTGATCGATGGCGCCGATGCGGTAGCTGTCCACGGAGATGAGTCCCACCTTTCTCCCCTGCTTTAAAAACAGCTCCGCCGCCAGTTTGGCGATGGTCGTGGTCTTGCCCGATCCCGTGGGCCCTACAAAGGTCGCCACCTGGCGCCCTTCCTGCGCCCGGCCGGAAAGGCCGAAGGGATCGGCCACCTTCACCTGTCCCACTAGCAGGGACAGCACTTCCCGCCCGATGCTGTCGGCGGGCAACTCGCCGTCGCCTGCCCGGCTCGCAAGCCTTTCCTCGGCCCGGCCCACCACTTCACGGGCCCGGGAATCCGAGACCCCGGCACGGAGCAGGGTCGTAAAAATGCTTTGGGTTTCCGGGTTCCGGAGGATCTGACGCTCCTCCTCGGCCTGCTGGGAGAGAAGCATCAGCTCCTTTAACGCTGCCAGCTCCGACTGAACGGCAGCCCATCCCTCGGGCGAAGGTTTCTCTTCGGTTATATCCCGCACCGAACGGGAGTCAACCCCGCCCTTGGTCACAGGGACCGCCTCGGAAAAAAGGGAGTCGGTATTCCCGGCCGGGGGCTTTTCCGCGTCCACCTCGAAGATATCACGTCCGTACGGGTTATTCACCCCCACAGGAATGCGCCGGGTCGATAAAATGATGGCGTCGTCCCCGATGCTCTCCTTCACCTTGGCCACGGCCGCCTGCATACTGCCTGCCGTAAAGGTCTTAACTGCCATGGGCCGACTCCATTCCGCCGGGCAGGGAGACCTTGCCCGTGGCCTTGATGTTCATGTTGCGGGTAATCTCGCCGTGGGACACCACCATCACCGATGGAATCCAGGGTTCGATAAGGGCCCGAACATGCCGTCTCAACACCGGCGAACAGAGAATCACCGGTTGAACATTCAATCCCATATTTCGGTCCACTTCCTTTTGAATTGCCATGATGACCTGTTCCGACACCATGGGGTCCAGGGCGAGCCAGGCGCCCCCTTCGGAGTTCTGCAAGGCTCCGCTGAGCTGGTCTTCCAGAGGCTGATCCAGGAGGATCACGGGCAACGAGCCGTCCCCTTGCTGGTACTGGGAGAGAAAGCCCCTTGCAAGGCGCTGGCGCACATACTCGGTCAACAAGTCCGTGTCCTTGCTCATGGGAGCGTAATCGGCCAGGGTCTCCACAATGGTGAGAAGGTCCCGGATGGAGACCCGCTCCCGCAACAGGTTCTGGAGCACCTTCTGCACCATGCCCAGGGTCATGAGGGAGGGCACCAGCTCCTCCACGGCCTTGGGGCTGGACTTGGCCAGGTTGTCCAGAAGGGCCTGCACCTCCTGGCGTCCCAGCAGCTCGTAGGCGTTGTTTCGCACCACCTCGGTGATGTGGGTGGCGATGACCGTGGAGGTGTCCACCACCGTGTACCCGGCAAACTTGGCGTCCTCCTCCCGTTCCATGGGAATCCAGATGGCCGGCAGGTTAAAGGCCGGCTCCCGGGTGGGAATGCCGTCGATGGTCTGGTTCACGTCTCCGGGGTCCATGGCCAGAAGGTGGTTGACCATCATCTCGCCTGCGGCCATCTCCACCCCGCGGATCAACATGCGGTACCCGGAAGGCTTCAGTTTCAGGTTGTCGCGGATATGGATGGGGGGCACCACAATGCCCATCTCCGTTGCAAACTGGCGCCTGATGGCCTTGATGCGGCCCAGGAGGCTGCCGTCCTGGTTCCGGTCCACAAGGGAGATAAGCCCGTAGCCCACCTCCAGCTCCATGCTGTCCATGGCCAGGAGGCTCTCCACGTCATCAGGACCGGAGTCGGCCGGGGCCTCCTCCATCTCGTCGGGGGGCATCTCATCCACGGATTCGCCTTCCCGGGGACCGAAAGCATAGGTCGCTCCGGCCAGGCCCAGCCCCAGAATCATAAAGGGAAACCCGGGCAGCCCGGGGACCAGCCCCAGCAGAAACACGATAACCGAGCCGACGTAAATAGGAAAGGCACTTGAGAAAATATGCTTGGCAAACTCCTCGCCCATGCGCCCTTCGGAGCCGGAGCGGGAGACGAGGATACCGGCGGATGTGGAGATGACCAGCGAAGGGATCTGGCTCACCAGCCCGTCCCCCACGGTGAGCAGGGTGTAGTTCCCCGCGGCCGTGGCCACGTCCATGTCCAGCTGCATCACCCCGATGACGATGCCGCCCAAAATGTTGATGCCCGTAATGATGATGCCTGCCACGGCATCGCCTTTGACAAATTTGCTGGCACCGTCCATGGCACCGTGGAACTCTGCCTCCCGGGCGATGAGCTCGCGGCGCTTCCGGGCCTCTTCTTCATCGATGTTGCCCGCGTTCAAATCGGCGTCGATGGCCATCTGCTTGCCGGGCATGGCGTCCAGGGTAAAGCGTGCCGCCACCTCGGCGATACGGCCGGAACCGGCGGTGATCACCTTGAAGTTCACGATGACCAGGATGACAAAGATCACCATGCCCACCACGTAGTTGCCCCCCACCACAAAATTACCGAAGGCCTGGATCACGGAGCCCGCGGCCGAGGCGCCCTCGTTGCCGTGGAGAAGGATGAGGCGGGTGGAGGCCACGTTGAGGGCCAGGCGAAACAGGGTCAGCACCAGGAGCAACGGTGGAAACACGGCAAAATCCGTGGGTTTCACCGTATAAATGGTGGTGATCAAAACGATGATCCCCAGGGTGATGTTCAGGGCCAGGAGGAGGTCCAGAATCACGGCGGGCAGGGGAAGAATCATGGCGGTGAGGATCCCCATGACGCCTGCCACCACGGCGATCTCCGCCGACTCCTTTTTCAATGCCCCCAAAAGAGGGGGCGCGTTGCCTGTGCTGCTTGCCATCTCGTGTCTGTCCTGCTCTGATCCGAAGTGTTGTCCGGCTGCGTCCGATATCCGTCGGCGGGCGTCATGATTTTGTCACCCCGCCTCTCTGCCGCCCCTTTGTCACCCCCTGGTGCCGGGCCTTGCGGGCAGCGTCCCGACACGTCTTTTACATCAAAAAGCGATTACATTACCGCCCTTTGAGGCGGAATACGTAGGCGAGAAGTTCTGCCACCGCCTGAAAGAGGTCGTCGGGAATCTCCCTGCCCACCTCCACTACTTTATACAAATTCCGGGCCAACGGGCGATTTTCCACCAGGGGAACCCCGTTTTCCCGGGCAATCTCCCGGATCCGCTGGGCAATTTTTCCCGCACCCTTGGCCACCACCTTGGGGGCGGCCATCTGCCCCGGCTTGTAAGAGATGGCCACGGCCAGGCGCACGGGGTTGACCACCACCACGTCGGCGTCGGGCACCTCGTGCATCATCCGCTTTCTGGAGGCCTCGATCTGGAGGTTTCGAATACGGGATTTCACCAAAGGGTCCCCTTCCATCTCCTTGTGCTCTTCCTTGACCTCCTGGCGGGTCATCTTGAGCTTCTCCTCAAAGCGCCAGCGCTGAAAAACGTAATCAGCCACCGCCACGGCCACCATGGGCAGGGTCACGGCCAGAAAGATCTTAAAGGCCACCCGCCCCATGTAGAGGAAAATCCGCAGGGCCGACTCATCGTAGAGAAGGGGAATGCGGGAGAGCTCCCCTTTGATCACCAGCCACGCCACATAGATGATGATGGTGAGCTTGGCCAGACTCTTGACCAGCTCTCCCACGGCATGAAGGGAAAACTTGTTCTGGAACCCCTTGATGGGATCGATGCGCTCGATCTTGGGCATCACCGCCTTGGGTGAAATGACAAACCCCACCATGATCACGTTAGAAAAAAGCCCCAGCACAAACACCGCCAGAAGCACCGGTGCCATGATGAGGAGAAAGAGCCCCCCCATATGGAAACACAGATCCACCACGGCCTTGAGGGTCAGCGCCTCCACCGACTCAAAGGCAAAGGCGTCCCGGAAGAGATCCTCAAAATGCCCGGAGATAAAGCTGGAGGTCAACAAAAGAATGAAAATGGCCCCCAAAAGCACAAAAACCGACGGCAGCTCGGCGCTTCGGGCCACGTCCCCTTCTTCCCGTGCCTTCTCCCGTTTTTTCGGGGTGGCCGGTTCGGTTTTCTCCTGCATGGAGTCTTCAGCCACGGGTGCCTCCCATCATCTCCAGCATGTGGGTGAGAAGGGTGGCGTAGTCCCCCACAAAGCGCCCCACCATGATGTGAATCACCTGAAGGGTCAGGCCAAAGAGAAAAAGCCCCACGGCGATCTTCACCGGAAAAGCAAGCACCAGAACGTTCATCTGGGGCACAAAACGGGCGCACATGCCAAAGGCACAGCTCGTAAAGAAAAGGGCCACCATGGTGGGGGCCGCCACGCGGATGCCCACGGTGAACATGGCAGAGACCAGGGTCTCCAGAGTGTTCCAGAGGCTCTGGGTGAGCAGCAGCCCCCCGGGCTTCACCAGAAAAAAACTGTCGGCCAACGCGGTGATCACCACATGGTGCCCCCCGAAGGCCAGAAAAAGGAGCGTGGCCACGAGATACCCCACCTGACTCATGATGGCCATGGGCGACCCGGACTGGGGATCGATGGTGTTGATCATGGAAAAACCCATCTGAAAACTGATGATGCCCCCTGCCAGCTGTATCGCCGCAAAAAAGAGACGGGCGGAAAGGGCCAGGCACATCCCGAGGATCAACTCCGCCCCCATGGTTATCACCATGGGCACGGTCCCGTGGGGAAACACCGGGGCGGTTTTGGCCGCCACAGGCCAGAGGGTAAAGGCCAGCACCAAGGAAAGGGCGGTTTTCACCCGCACCGGGATCACCGGGCTGCCGAAAAAGGGAAAGAGAAAAAGAAGGGTGCTCACCCTTAAGAGCACCAGCAGGAAGATGCGGAACTCCGCGGTGGGAAAGTTGAGGATCTCCATGGGCCTACCGGATGTACATGGGGATGTTTTCGATCACCCGGATGGTAAAGGTGGTGATCTTCTCCAGCATCCAGGGCAAAAAGAAGAGAAACCCCAAAAGTACGGCCACGATCTTGGGCACAAAACTCAAGGTCATCTCCTGAATGGAGGTGACCGCCTGAAAAATGGAAATCAACAGCCCCACCAGAAGACCCAGAAGCAGCATGGGAGCAGAGAGCAGCAACGTCAAGATGATGCTCTCCTTGGCAAAGGTCACCACAAATTCAGGGGTCATATCAGCAGCCTCCTTATACGCCAAAGCTTTTGACCAGGGACCCCACGATGAGGTTCCAGCCGTCCACCAGCACAAACAGCATGAGCTTAAAGGGAAGGGAGATCATCACTGGGGGCAGCATCATCATGCCCATGGAGAGAAGCACGCTGGCCACCACCATGTCCAGGATAATGAAGGGAACATAGATGAGAAAGCCGATGATAAAGGCCGTCTGCAGCTCGCTGATGACAAAGGCGGGCACCAGGGTGGTGAGGGGCAAATCGTCATGGGTTTCCGGCCGCTTGTCCCGGGCGACCTTGACAAAGAGGGCGATGTCCTTTTCCCGGGTGTTGGCCAGCATGAACTTTTTCACCGGCTTCTCCACCTCACGGACCATCTCGGTAAAGGGGATCTTCTCCTCCAGGTACGGATTGAGTCCCTTGTCGTAGGCCTCCTGCCACACCGGCTTCATGACAAAAAAGGTAATGAACAGGGCCAGGCCCACCAGCACCTGGTTGGGGGGCGCCGACTGGGTGGCCAGGGCCTGGCGGAGAAAGTGGAACACCACCACCACCCGGGTAAAGGAGGTCATGAGAATAAGAATGGTAGGAGCCAGGGCCAACACCGTGAGAAGGGCCAGCACCTCCAGGGCGACGCCCACCTCCGAAGGAGTGGTGGCCTGCCCCACCCCGATCTGAAGGGAGGGGATGGGAAACTCAGCCCAGGCACTCACGGGCAAAAGGAACAACACCCCGATGAAAGCAGCCGGGCAAAAGTGCCTTATCAGCCCTTTGCAATCACGTCTCATCCGGGGCCTCCCCTTGTTTTGCTTCGCCCCTGGCCATGCGGCGCCTGAGCAGGGTCTCGAAAAAGGACGGAGAGGCCTCGTCCGCATTGGCCGTGTCCTCAACCTCACCAAAGGTATGCAGGGTACTGATCCCGGCCGGGGTCACCCCCAGAAGCAGGCGCACGCCCTCCACATCCACGAGCATGAGGCGCTCCTTGGGGCCCAAATGGTAAGTCCCCCGTACCGCCACGGCTCCCTGACCCGCAAGCTGCCGCATGCCGCCGATGCGCTTCAGAAGAAACACAACGCCCATGAGAACGGCCAGCACAACAAGCAGCATGCCCCCGGTTTTAAGCACCAGCGCCCCCATGTCGGGGATCGCTGAAATATCCTGAACCGCTCCCGCCTCCACGGCCTTCCCCCCTTACGACCTCAAGCTGCGCACCCGTTCCATGGGGGTGATGATGTCGGTTAAACGTACGCCGAACTTCTCGTTGACCACCACCACCTCGCCCCGGGCCACCAGCTTCCTGTTGATGTAGATCTCCAGGGGCTCGCCGGCGAGCTTGTCCAGCTCCACGATAGAGCCCTGGCCAAGCTGGAGCAGGTCGTTGACCAGCATCTTTCGACGGCCCAGTTCCACGGAGAGCTCCAGAGGGATATCCAGGATAAAATCGATGTCCTGGGTTTCAGCCCCGAAATCGTCCATTTCGTCGGTCTTGTTGCCGTTTTTATCTTCCATAGGTCTGTCCCTTTGCTATCGGGTGTAGAGTTTTTCTTCAATGCTGAAGGCCTGGAACCCACGCTGGGTCCCGGCAAAGCCCTTTAGCTTCTTCACGCCGCCCACCATGGCCAGAAGTGTGTCTGAGGCATCCTGGGTCAACTCGATGACGTCCCCCTCCTTCAGGCCGATGAGGCGCTCGCCGGTAATTTCGCTCGTGCCAAGGCTCACCGCCATCTCCACCTCAGAGTCAAAGATGATCTCCTTAAGGCGTTTCTGCCAGGTGTAGTCCACGTCCTCGGTTTCCGCCTGGAACCCGGCGGAGAGCTTGCCGCGGATGGGCTCGATCATGGCATAGGGGATGCACACGATGAGGGTACCCGCCGACTGCTCCAGCTCCACCTCAAAACGGGAGACGATAACCAGGTCCGTGGGCATGACAATGGCGGCAAACTGGGGGTTCACCTCGGACCGGACCATGGCGGGATGCACCTGCTCCACCGGCATCCAGGCCGTCTCGAAATCCTTGAGGCAGGCCCTCACCACCTTGAGGATCATGGCCTGCTCGATGGTCGTGAACTCCCGGCCGTCCACCCGGGCCGTGGAGTTGCCCTTGCCTCCGAAAAACTGGTCGATGAGGTTGAAGACCAGGCGGCTCTCCATGACAAACAGGGCGTGGCCCCTCAAGGGCTCCAGCCGGAACACATGGAGGCTCGTGGGCACGGGCAGGCTGCGGCCGAATTCGGCAAACTTGAGAATGTCGTGGGACTCTGCCGCAATGTCCACGTTGGTATGCAGAAGGGCCGACAGGCTCGTGCGGATCTCCCGGGCAAAACGATCGTTCAGGACCTCAAAGGTGGGCATGCGCCCACGCACCACCTGGTCCTGGCTGGTAAAGTCGTAGGGAAGCACCCCGTCGGGGTCGGGCTGGCCCGATTCGGTCTCCGTTTCAATGTCTCCGGTGCTCAAGCCGGACAGGAGGCTGTCCACCTCCTCCTGTGACAGAATATCGCTCATGGCCACCTACAGGATAAAAAATTCAGTGATATAAACACCTTTGACGCGCCCACTCTCCAGAAGACCGTTGACCAGGCGCAGGGTCTCGTATTTAAGGCGTACCCTGCTTCCGCTGCGCTCCATCTCCTCCACGGACCGCCCGGCAAGGGCAAGGCCCAGGGCCTCGACGATCTCCTCCTTGCGAAGGGTCATCTCCTCGGCCAGCCCCTCGGAGTTGAGGTCAAAACTGAACCCGAGGGTCAGGGTCCGGTCCCCCATGCGCCCGGAAAGGGGCACCTGAATGTCCGTCAGGGGCCACAGGGCCTGGAAGGGCTCCTTGTGACGCGGCGGCAGGGACTCGGTATCCGCGGCGACCTCCTCGTCGGGTTGCCCGAGAAGAAACCACGCCGCACCAGCACAAGCTACAGCCAGAAGAAGGCATCCCGCAAGGATGATCACCATTTTTTTATTTTTCAAGAAACCCGGCATGACTCGCCTTTCGCCTTCGTTGTGTCTCCAAACCCCAAGGGGATCAGCCGGATATGCCCGACAGGGACTTGAGACGCCCACTGGAAATGCCACGGGCCCCGGATACAGCCCCAAGCGCGCCACCCGAAGGTAGAGCAACCACCGTGCCAACGCCCCTTGGATTCCCCTTTTCCCGGCAAGGGCTCAAAAAAGTTCGATGTATTTCGAGGTATTGCAACACAGGCGGCCCATAACAAGCGTCCCTGCGACGCACCCCCTCTTTTTCAGGTATCGGCAGAATCGTCAAAAACATGACACCCGAACAAAAAAAACGCGGCCCCGGGCAATGCTCCCCGGTTCGGCCGCGTTTTATAAAAAAGCCATAGATACCCTGGCTATCGCTTCATGGAGATGGTGTCCCCAAGCATGGTGTCCACGGTGGTGACGATCTTGGAGTTGGCCTGGTAGGCCCTCTGGTTGGTGATCATTTTCACGAACTCAGAGGCCATGTCCACGTTGGACTGCTCCAGGGAGTTGGGGGCCAGGCTGCCCAGACCGTTGGTGCCCGGACGGTTGGTGATCACTGAGCCCGAGAGACGGGTCTCGCTGAAGAGGTTGCCTCCTTCCTTGAAGAGCCCCTGAACGTTCTGGAACTTGCCCAGGGCCACACGGAAGAGCGGGGTCACCTGGCCGTTGGAGTACTGGCCGGTGATGACGCCGTCCACGTCCACGCTGATGTTCTGGAGGCTGCCCGCCCCGTAGCCGCTGGCAGACTGGAACACCGTGGTGGAGGCTGAAGCGAACTGGGTGGAGGAGAGCCCTGCAGGGGCCCAGTTGGTGCCGTCAAAGGCGATGCCCATGTCCAGCTCGATGCCCATCTCCGTGGTGCGGTTGTTGCCCCCTAAAAAGTCGGCGGCCACGGTGAAGTGCTGGTTCTGGAAATCACCGCTCATGTCGGACCAGCCGTCGGCGTTGTCCAGAGCGTCGGGATCCCCTGCGGAGATCACCACATCAAAGGTACTTCCCACGGCCACGCTGGTGTCCTCTTCCAGGCGCAGAACGATGCCGTCCGGGCCTTCCACGGAGTTGCCGTTCTTGAAGTCTGCGGGCACGGTGATGGTGCCGGTCTTGCCGCTGCCTGCCGCCGTCCAGTTCAGGACAATGGGGTTGGTGCCCACGATACCGCCCCCTGCAGCCGGGTCTGCCGCGGGATCTGCCGCTGTGGCGGAAGGGGCCACGGTAAAGCTGTAGGTTTCCGTGGCGGGGGGGCCGCCGGCCAGGACCGCGGGGTCACCGCTCCAGTCGCCGCTGACCTTGGGGGTGCCGCTGGTCCACGTGGAGTTGGCCACGGTGAGGTTGCCACCGGAATTGCCCACAAACCGCTCAAAGGTCTGACTTGCCAGCAGGCCGTCGGTGGTGAAGTTCAGCGTACCACGCCCCAGAAGGCCCCGCCCCCTGTCCTCATCGGAGTTAAAAATGTCCCTCATGTCCTCTTCCGGGTTGCAGGTGACGATGTACTCGTAGCTGCCGTCCCCTGCGCCCTTGTCGAAGTAGAGGGTGAGGTCATGGGTACTGCCCAGGGCGTCGAAGGCCTTGACCGTGGTCTGGTACTCAAAGGCAAGGTCGCTGATGTTGATCCCCGCGCCGGGGCGTCCGTCCCAGGCCGTGGACAAAGGCACTCCGGGACCCACGGTGTTGTCCTTGCCCCTGGCATCCAGGTTCGTGATAACCGAGATCTTGTTGGTCTTTTCCGGGGGCGAAGTAAAGGACTCCAGCTGGATATCCTGGATGGAACCCACATCCTCCACGTCACCCGTAGCCTCGTTTCGCCGGACAGCCCACCCCTGGGTGATGTAGCCGGAGGGGGTGGTGAAGTTGCCGTCCTTGTCGAACCGGAACTCACCGGCCCGGGTGAAGTACTGCTCGGCTTCGTTTTTGGGGTGACGCACGATAAAGAAGCCCTCACCGCCGATGGCAAGGTCCGTGGGGGACTCCGTGGATTCAAAGGACCCCTGGGCAAACTGTCCGGCGATCTCGCCCACGGAGGTGCCGCGCCCCACCTGGGCGCTTCCGGAGTTGGTGGCCACGGTCTGACTCAGGACATCCTGGAAGGTGACCCGGCTGGATTTGAAACCGATGGTGTTGACGTTGGCGATGTTGTCGCCGATGACGGTCATGGCATTGCCCATGGCCGAGAGGCCGCTGACGCCTGAAAAGAGTGAACTGGTAAGTGACATGCGTTGATTTCTCCTCTATCGGTTTCCGCCATCGGCAGACGGAGCTGCCTGGGGCTGCGGTGCGGCAGCCATGGCTGCCCGGGGCTGAGCCCCTTGGGTTCCGAACAATTGAGCGGCGATCTCCGGGGGAAGCCCCCCGGGCACGGCACCGCCCGGCAGTAAAGGACCGGCTGCCACCTGGGGTTTTTCAGGGGCCACCACCGTGGCCACACTCCCGGGCGCCACCTTGCGGCCGTCCACCACCAGAAAGCTGCGCCCACCCTCCCGGGTTACCCCCTCCACCATCCCGCGATCGGTGGTGGAGACGGAGGCGTAGTCGCCTTTGGCATTACGGGCGATGATCTTGTAAACATACTTGCCGTCGGAAAGACGGTTGCCGTCTTCATCGGTGCCGTCCCAAGCGATCTGCTGGCGGCCCTGAGAGATGAAGTCGGTACCGGAGCTGATCTCTTTGACCAAGACGCCGTCGGGGTTGTAGACCATCACGCTGACCCTGGCCGGCTCCTTCAGGGTGTAGTGCCCGCCGGAGGTTACACTACCGGCACTGAGGGAGACGGGGTTGCCGTTTGAGACCACCTCCTTGCCGATGTAGTCGAAGATGTTGTTCTCCTCCTTGCTGGCCTGGTTCACGGCCAGCAGGGATTTTAAGTTGTCGTTCATGTTCACCTGCTGCTCCAGCCCGGAGAACTGGGCCAGCTGCGCGGTAAAATCGGTTCCGTCCAGAGGGTTCAGGGGATCCTGGTTTTTCATCTGTGCCACCATCATGGTGAGAAAGGCGTTTTTTCCCAGGGCCTCGTCCTCATCCTTTGTGCGGCCGGTCTTGTTATGGGACTGGCCGTCGAGGAAAATGGATCGGTTGTTGTATGTGCTCTCAACTCCCGGCGTTGTCATGCGCTCTCCTTACTGATTATCACCGATGATTCCCTGTCTGGGCGCCATCGCATCCGCCCCTTGCTCATGCCACCACGCTGATGGCGCCCTCGTGTTCTCGCTTGGTCGGGCCCGAGGCCTCGCCTTCGGGCTCTCCCGTTCCGCCCTGACCACCCTGCCGTGGGCTGGAACGCCCCCTTCCGCTTCGACCCTCCATACCCCCGCCGTTCTGGGCCATGAAGTCCATGGTCGCCCCGGTGGCCACCTCAATGCGATCCAGGCGAATCCCGTGGTCGGCCATGAGGGCCCGGAGATCATGCTTGCCTGCAGCAAGGATCTCTCCTGCCTTCTCTTTTTCGGAGACGATGCGTACCGAAACACCTTCGCCCTCTTTTTCGATGCGTATCTGAATCCGCCCCAGGGAGGGGGGACGCACCTGAAACGTCACTTCGCGATCGTTCTTTTTCAAGGAGGTGGCGATCTGCCGCCCCACCTGAAGGGCCAGCTGACGGGTCAGCCCGCTTTTGGGCGTATCCACCGAAGAGGAAGGCTCCAGCTCGCTTGCGGCGGCTGCCACCACGTCCGAGGGGGTGGGCACCACCGGGGCGCCTGCACGGTCGGACCCAACGGACTTTACGGATTGAAGGGGAGCAGCCGCAGGCTCGTCCACCGGAGCCGTTCTGGGTCGGGCTCCGGGGCCGGGAGCCATGGCCGGATGATCTTTCTTGGCCAGCCGGGCTGCCCCGGTGTCATCAAGAGCGACCTCTGCAGGGGACGCTGCTTTTGCCCCGCGCACTGTGGCCCGGTTCCCGGAACGTGCCAGGGTGTTGCCAAGTCCTTCTGCAATGCCTGCGGCTGCAGCCGGGACTTTAGCGTCCGCGGAGGCAGGGGATGTGCCAGGCGCAGACAACGGAGGAGTCTCCTGCCGCGTGGCTTTCTTCCCCTCAGCGGCACCGCGAACCATCTCGGCGAAGCGGTCTACCCCCACCTCTCCAGCGGGTTGAGGAACCTTGCCGGCTGCGGCTGCGCCACCCACTTGAGCGGGGCCGGGCGCCATGCCCCCCTTGGTAAAGGGCATCTTTGCCCCGGGCTTTCCGGGTACCCCGGCACTTTTTTCCGGTCCGTGTTCCAGCGGGCCCTCTGCCAACGCGGGGCCGCCTGATTTCACAACCGGAACCAGCGGGGAGACCGCCAACCCGGCAAGAAGCTCGGCCACCGCCTCATCGCCATTGCCCTTGGTGTCCTCTGCCTCGGCGGACGCGCCTTTTTTAACCGGCCCTTTTCCTTCCGCCATGGAAAGAGCAGCCTTTTTACCCGACGGGGCCTTTCCCTTTAATAATGTCCCGGCTTCGGCACCCTCTCCCTTGGTTTCAGGGGCCATGCCCTTGGCCGCGTTGCCTTTTCCGAAGAAAGCCGTCAGGAGAGCGGCAAAGCCGCCGGGCTGTTTTCCCTTTGCCCCGCGCTGCCTGCCCGCGGCCTGAAGGCCCGAGGTTGCTTCCGATGTGGTTTGAACTGCTGTCTGCATGAACCTCTTCACTTTCCCGGTTGGGTTGCCTGGGGTTACCGTAATTCCCCTACCCTGTATCATCAGGTGCGTTCGGCTTGCGGGCCCCACCGGTGGGACACCGCATGCCCTCTGACAAAAAGCAAAGCCCATGCCAACCTTCCAACATCAATGCAAATTACAATATTTTCAGGAGATTAAACCAAACAAATCCCACATCCCCCACCCCAGCACAATTTTCCCTTTTGGCGCCTGAAGGGAAATTTCTGCCCCGCCCGAGGCATGTTCATTCTCCGTACATAAACAGATCACCAATTGTACATTCGCCCCGCCAGCCACGATCCACACGCCGAGCTACCAGAAATTTTACCATACCATTCAAATATGTTATCTTTTTCCACCCATTCGGGTATATATTTTGCTATGTTACCCATGGCACCACCGGTCGACCCGAGGCTTCCGAAAGGTGATGACAATGTAAAAAAACGAAACGACGCTGTAACCGCTCACCACTGCAAGGGTTTTTCCCTCCACAACGTCTCGCCATTTTTTTCCAGGCATCATTTATGACGGTCTGCCATTTTCCTGACACCTGTGACCCAAGAGGCACCATGAGAACCACTGTTTTTGATACCCCCATCCTGCGCACCATCATGCGCTGGGCAGCCATCATGACCCTGAAAGCCGGGGGCTGGAAAGCCGTCGGCACCCTGCCCACCGTGGACAAATACGTCGGCATTGCCGCCCCCCACACCTCCAACTGGGACTTTATCTGGACCATCTGCATCGCCCTGAAGCTTCGCGTCAAGGTTTTCTGGATGGGCAAGCACACCCTCTTCAAAGGCCCGGCAGGCCCCATCATGCGCTGGCTCGGCGGCATCGCCATCGACCGGACCAAGGCCGGAAACACCGTGGAGCAATCCATTGCAGCCTTCAATGAAAACGAAAAGCTTGTCCTCATCATTCCGCCTGAGGGTACCCGGTCCAAGGCCCGGTACTGGAAGACGGGTTTTTACCATATCGCCAACGGAGCAGGGGTTCCCATTGCCATGGGGTTCCTTGATTTTTCCCTGAAAATGGGAGGCTTCGGCCCGGCCTTGATCCCCACCGGGGACATTGAGGCAGACATGGATCTCATCAAGGGGTTCTACAGCAACGTCACCGGCAAATACCCGGACCAGTACGGTGAAGCCGAGGTGTTCTCCGGCTACGACGCCATCGACGCCGACACCCGGGCTTACGTGGACAGCTCCAGCGTCTTCTTCTCTCCCACCGGAGACATGGAGAGCGACCTGCGCTTCCTTTCCGCCTACTACCGGGATATCACCGGCCCCGACGGCCCCCGCCCCAGCCTCAACGCATAAAAAAAACGTGCGGCCCTTCTCGGGCCGCACGTTCAAAAACATCCGCCTTACACCACCATCCCGTCCCCTTACCGCGCCACCACCGGCCTCACCTTTTGCGGTCCACCCTGCGTGGGCGAGGCAAAATGGCGCCTCAGGTGATCCACGCGGTCGCTGAAGCTGTCGTCCAGGCGCCCCTCTCGGGCCGCAGCCCCAATGCCTTCAGCCATCCAGGCCGTACGCAGGGAGATGCGCCGCTCCGAAGCCAGCTTAGCGCTCCCCATGGCCGTGCCCCGCATGATAAACCGGAATGCCCGGCTGTAGATCAGCTCATCCACGGCGTAGAGCTCGTCTTCTGCTCCATCGCCGTAATGCCGGGACACCAGCCCCTGCACTACGGGGTGCACCAATCCGTGTTTGCGGACCTTTCCATACCCGAACATCTTGATCAGCCCGTCCACCCATTCGAGATATGATCCCAGAACCCCGCCTGCGTTGGCCAGGATATCGGGGATGGAAATGCGCCCCCGGTCCTCCAGGTAGGTCTCGGCCTCGGGGGTCAGAGGGCCGTTGGCCCCTTGCAGGATGTAATCCGCATCCACCCTGGAGGCATGGACAGCACCGGTCCGCATCTCCGCGTCCAGGGTCACCACCTCCTCCAGGGCTGCGGGCACCACCACATCCACCGTGGCGGTAAGGGGCCGGGTGGTGTCCCCTTCCACAAATCGGCCCATGGTGTCATCCGCCATCTCGGACAGCAGCTTGCCGGAAGCAGCCCCTCGAGCCAGCTCGTCCACCTGGGGTATACCCCGCAGATTCACCAGGGTGCCCCCGGCATCGGAGATCATGTGAATCGACGCGCCTTTGCCGTGAACGATGGCGGCAAAGGCACCGCCTACCTTACCAAACCCCTGAACGGCAAAGGAGAGCATGCGAATGTTGGCGTCTGCAGCGTGATAGAACTGGGGTTCCGTGTCCAGGGCTTCATCAATACGCGCAGGGTTCAGCCAGAGGTCGGCATCGTTATACCGATGAAACCCTTTGAGCACCGCCAGCACCTCGTAAAGCCCCCGGGCCGTGGCACCGGTCCGCAGGGCCAGGCCGCGCCCCCCGGGCTTTCCGGTGATGGCCGAGGAAGTATACCCCTTGACCTCCTCCCGATCTGCCGCAAGGGTTGTCACAAGAGCCTTGTTCCCTACATCGATACCGAAATGGCGCCTCAGGCGCTCTGCCTTCTCGGAGGCAAGCTCCAGGCTCCCTTCGGCAATGGCACCCAGGTCTCGGGACACCTCGTCGGTGATCACCTCAAAGAGCGTTCCGATCTCCTGCGGGCCGACCCCCACGTCCCCTGCCGGCACATCGGAAAAGGGCCCGATTCCCGCCTTTTTAAACAAAAATCGGCCGTAGGCGGCAAGGACCCGCTCGCGCACCTCTCCCGTCCCAAGGCTACCCAGAATCCCCCCCTTGCCCGTGGCATAATAGGGAATCCCGAGCCCCAGACTCTTGAACAGCATGTTGGTGGACAGGGCCCCTTCCCCGGAAAAGGAGACATGGGTTTTGTGGCAGCGGATTCCCCCTTTGCCGATGCCCTCCCCGTTCATGCGGATAAAAAGGCAGCTCTTGCCGGAGTGATCATCAAAATAGTTTTCGTAATGAATCCCTCGAAACCGGACCAGCCGGGAGATCTCATCGCCGAAAAGGGCCCTTTTTCCGGCCCCGGGGATCTCCACGGGAACGGTGGCCGCAGCAAAAATATGGTAGAGGGTGGCCCAATAGTAGTCGCTCTTCATCTCCCCGTCCGGTGCCATGAGGTAGTTCCTGATGGTGTCAAAGGCCACCTTCCTTACCCTTTGGCTCTCATCGGAGAGAAGAAACACCAGCGGAATGAGATACTCTTTGTGGCGGTGGGCCTGCATCCGGCCCAGATAGGCAAGCTTTCCCCTGTAATCGGCCAGCGCAAGGTTACCCAGAAAATCACCTATCTGCCCCGTGGGAATGGGGTCGCTCTTCATCAGCATGGAGCGGGTGGCAAGCTCGTTTCGCAGAAACCCGTCGAGTTCCGGGGTGATGAGGGCATCGGCGATATAGGTGGAAAAGGCCACCATGCGCCGGTTGGCCATGACAAAGGTTTCAAAATACTGCCGGGTAAAGGGGATGCCCTTTTTGTCGAAAATGCCTTCGATGGTCGTGAGGTTGTTCCGAAAATTCTCGTAAGGGAGCCAGAGCTGGAGCCTTCGTTCCGGGACCGGTTCGTCGGCGATGATGTTCTGGTCGATGCAGATGTGAACCGTCGTCCCCTTTTTCAAGCGGCGTACCACCCGGTTCCAGGCCGTAAAGTAGTTCTCAAGGGTACGGATCCGCTGATTGTGGAGGAGGGCATGGACAAACCGCTCGGTGGCGGTCCCCAAAAAATCCATCACCTCCTTTTTACCGGCCACCTTCCCCAGCTTCTCCTCCATATATTGGGCCGCATGGTTCATGAGCCCCGGCTTTCTCACCCCGGGCGTCTCCCCTTCCACAATATACAACCGGCGGTTGGCCTCCGGGTTCCCTTCCAGGCAGACCACATAGGAACTCATGCGAAAGCTCTGCATGGGGTGTTCCCGCATCAGGGCCTTGATGGCCTCCAGGGTTTCACGTACCAGCTCCCGTGTCTCGGAAATGAAAAAAAGGTGCTTGTTGCCGAAACGGCCGGTGACGTTGATCCCCTCCCCGCTTCCAGAGGCGTAACGATTTTTGAGCATCGCCTCCTGATAACGGCTTCCCGCAATAAGAAAAGCGATCTCCTCGGTGGCAAGGGACCGGTAAAAATAGGGACCGAGATCGGTCTTGGTCAGCACGGTCTCGATGGCATCCAGGATGGTGTCGGGTTTGAGGTCGTAGGCGTGGCGGAGATGGTTGTAAAGGGCGTACACCTCTTTATCGGACACAAAGCGGTTGTCCATGCCGCGCAGCTTGTCACGCACACCGCTGTCCGTGAGATGGTACAATACGTCTGGGGTGGTCTCCATGATGGCTCCTTTCCGGAGCGCCTGGCCACAACAGGAGGGAAACGCGAAGAAGGCCACAGGCGAGCGCCCCGAAGGCTGGAAAAATGAAGCGTTGTGTTCGGTTACAGACGATTATAACCCGAAACCGGTTCCCGGGGGTAAATTTTCTGAACGCCGCTGCGGCAGATAAATAAACCGGCCCCGACCAGCCGCCCATTCAGAGCCCCGGAAACGTGCGCACAAAAAAAGCCCTGGGGCGACAAGACGCCACAGGGCTTTCCAACAAAGCACTTGGAACTTTGAAAAAACTGACTAGTCGTTCTCGGCGGGTTTTTCTTCCTCAACCCCTTCGTCGTTCTTCCAGGATTCCTTCAGCTCGTCAAAGCCGAGGTAAAGAGCGAGTGCGCCACCGAGAAGAAGAAGCGCGGGTACTGTTCCTGCAAGAAGCTGAAGCAGTGCATCAAACCATACCGCAATACCAATCAGGCCAAGAACCGCTGCAATAGCACCACCGATTAACGTCTTCATAAACCAGTTCCTCCTTTAAGCATAAATTTTCTTTATTTTTAACTTTATAATCTCCCCAACCGGGGATCCTTACGAAAGAACACTGCCGATGACACCGGCGGGAGAGGCGACAGGCTAAACCTTGATAAAAACAACGAAATACAAACTGAATACGTATGTCATTTCAACAAAATAGAGCCCTGCATGACGCCTGTTTCTCTTTAGAATATAACTTGTGGAAGGTACCATATCAACGGATTCTACGCAACCCCAAATCCCGATAAATTTACGAGTGATTAGCAGCGATGAACGACCGTTCATTGTCTCTTTTACCACAGGATTTCATGGAAGGAAGCATCACATGCCACCTTAATTTATCCATGATGCGTAGCAAGGTGTCTGACAGAGCCCCGGTACCCCTGAAGATGAGTGACAACATCCCGGCGGCGGATGACCGCCGACTCTGCAGCAGCCGCCCCAACCGCCTGAAATAGTGGACCTTTGAAAGCGCACACCCCGTCTCACCCGGGATAATAGAGTTGCACAATCACAGGATCTATATTATTTACAAGCGTTAAACCCAAGAGCCCCTTGCCTGGATACGACGGGGCCCTGGATAGCTCAGCCCCGCTTCTTTGTTTTGACCCACCGAAGCAGGTTCTGATCAGGCTTTTTTATACCGCTGCGATGCAACTTAAGCAAAAAGAGTTCAAGTGCCTTGCCACGTGTGCCGCCGTGCCTTTCGGCATCCTGCCAGCCAAGGCCGCTTCGCAATCCGGACACCCAAACAATCGGAATTTTTGAGACATGTTGACTTTTCGACGAAAACGCAAAACCAAGACCCCCGTGGGCGATGCCATGCGGGTCCACTACTCGAACTACATCCCCGAAAGAGGGGGCGCCGTCTCCGATCTGCTGCGCCGATTCATGTTCAGAAACATCGTGCTCTCCGAGACGGAGAAAGAAAAGATCACCCAACTGGACGAAAACGGCATCTTTGTTTATGCGTCCAAGTATCGGAGCCACTTCTCTTTTCTCTACTTTCACACCCGGCTCAAACAGATGGGCCTGCCCTTCCCCACCATCGGCTTTGACTGCACCATCTACGCATGGCAGCCCATCGGCCACCTCCTGGGGATCATGGGCTCTCACATCCGCTATTTTTTCCGCCACTTTTCCGTGCCCGACCCGGTGGAAAGCGGCCACTTCAAAAACCAGCTCTTAAACGGCAAAACCGCCATCCTGCCCCTCATCGGACGGGATGCCTTTTACCGAAGCTTCGTCAAGTCCAAAACCGATCCCATTGCCTGCCTGCTGGAACTCCAGGCCGAAACCGACCGCCCCCTGTACATCATCCCCGAAGTGATGATCTTTTCCATGAAGCCCAAGAAAAGCGGGCTCTCCTTTTTCGACATCCTCTTCGGGACCCGGGAGCGCCCGGGAAAGGTCCGACGCCTTGCCGGCATCTTCAAACGCAACAAAGAGAGCTTTGTGGAGTTCTGCGATCCGGTCTGCCTCAAGACCTGGCTGGCCGCCCCGGGCATGGAAGAAAAATCCCTGGGAGAACAGGCCCTGCTTCTGCGCCGCGAGCTCATCGAGCAGCTCAACCGCCACCGCCAGACCATCACCGGCCCGGTCCTGAAAAGCCGCCAGGAGATCCGCGAGAGCATCCTCACCGGAAAGCCCCTCAAGAACTTTATGATCCGGCACGCTGAAGAGAGCGACACCCCCTTGCAGGAGGTCCACAAGAAGGCGGACACCTATCTCGACGAGATTGCCGCCAACTACAGCTCCCGCTGGATCCGCATCTTCGAGGTATTTCTGGACCGCCTCTTCAAGAGCCTTTTTGAAGGCATCGTCACCGATAAAAAAGGGATCGCCCGGGTCAAGATCCGCTCCAAGCAGTCCCCACTGATCCTGGTCCCCTGCCACAAGAGCCACCTGGACTACCTGATCCTCTCCTACGTCTTTAAAAAGCACAACATGCCCTGTCCCCATATCGCTGCAGGACGAAACCTCTCCTTCTGGCCCCTGGGCATTGTCTTAAGGGGCGGAGGCGCCTTTTTCATGCGCCGCACCTTTAAAGGGGCCAAGCTCTACTCCCGGGTCTTCTTCGAGTACATGTCCAAGCTCCTCTCCGAAGGGTTCAACGTGGAGCTCTTCATCGAAGGTACCCGAAGCCGGACCGGTAAGCTCCTCTCTCCCAAAGTTGGCCTGCTCTCCATGCTGGTGGATGCCTGCAGGCAAGGGGCCTGCGAGGACCTGCAGTTCGTGCCGGTCTACTTCGGCTACGACAGGGTGCTGGAAGAGGACGCCTACCTCCACGAAGTGGAAGGCGGGGACAAAGAGTCGGAAAACCTGGGCCAGCTTATCAAGGCGCGCCGTTTCCTGAAACGCCGCTACGGCAAAGTGTACGTCAACTTCCATGAGCCCATTTCCCTGTCCGACGTGGTCAAAGAGCAGGGGCTCGACTTCAAGGCCATGGACACGGATCAACACAACACATTCTGCAACGACCTGGGCTACCGCATCATCAACAGCATCAACGATGTCTCCATCGCCACACCCTACGGGGTCGTGGCAAGTGCAGTGCTCAACAGCATGAAAAAACGCTTCACCTTTGAGCAGGCCCTGGAAGATATTCGCCTCTACACCGATCACCTGGACGCCATGGACGTCTGGGTGGCCGACTCTCTTGGGGAAAACCGGGAGCGATCATTCCAGAGCGTTCTGGACAGCTACGTCAGGCGAAAATTCCTGGAGTGCGGTTCCGACTGCAAAGGCCACCTGGACCCGGGAACGGTCTTCAACCTTCCCGACGGCCAGCGCCCCGTTCTGGACTATTACAAAAACAACTGCATCATCCACTTCATCTCCGCGGCCATGACCGCCCTTGCCATCAAGGAGGTCAACCGATTCCAGTTCCAGGCGGGCGAGCTCCTGGAAGCCTACGACTTCCTGGCCGACCTCTTTGACCCGGAGTTTGCCTTCAACCGCACGGCCACCTCGGAGTACATGGTGCGAAAAGACCTCAAGGCCTTCATCGATACCCACACCATCGTGCCCCACGAATCCAGCCCGGACACCTACGAGATCACCCCGGACGGCCTGAGAAAGCTCACCCTCTTCTCCCGATTCCTCAGAACCTACCTGGAGTCGTACCTGGTGGCCCTCACCGCCTATGAATCCAAAAAGGCTCCCAAGCTGGACGGCAAGGCCATGGTGAAAAAATGCCAGACCCTCGGCAAAAAGATGTACAAGGTCAACGAGATCGAACTCCCTGAAGCCCTGAGTGACATCACCTTCAAAAACGCGGTTCGCCACTTCAAGGACAAAGGCATCCTCGACGAGGCCAGCGGAGAAGCCACCCACTCCTTCTACAAAAACTCCATTCGCCACTACCTGGAGGTGATGGAGAAATAGCTTGGCTAAAAAGGCTAAAGGCTAAAGGCTAAAGGACCTTAAGCAGCTTCGGTTGGAGCTGTCACGTGATGAATCAAAGCCGTGGGCGACTCGCTGGAGTGGCCCGCGGCTTTTTTGGTGAACAGAAAAAAAGGGCGTCACTGTTGAGATCAAAAAAGCCTCCGGGGGCCCTGCCGGGGGCCAAACTTTTAAAAAGTTTGACAAACAGGATTCGAGAGCAATTTCGGCCACGTCACTGATACTGGCGAATCATATGCTTTGGACTTACTAAGTCTGTAGCTCTCTTTTCCCTCAGCCCCTCGGGGCTGAGAGAAAAGAGAGCTACAACCGAAAAGTTTTTGGCCCAGCTTTTTTCAAAAAGCTGGCCGCCGGAGGCAGTGCGGTTAAATTCATAATGGCCAAGTAGGAACAACGTATCCTGTTGGGTCGAAGCTTGTGAGGCAGTCCGCACACACCATCAGCGTTTGTGTCGGGCGAAGCCCGAGTCAAAGGCCCTTGCGGTTTGGCCCGAGGAACGAGGGACTAAGCGCAAGGGCAATCAGCTTTCGAGGTGGCTCACCTCGCCGCCGGAGGCAGGCTTTTTCATGTACTTTAACCATAGAAGGCAATGACATGCAGGCAATGATACTGGCGGCGGGGCTTGGGACCCGGCTGCTTCCCCATACCGAGGTTCGGCCCAAGCCGTTGTTCACCATCGGCGGGGTCACACTTCTGGAGCGGCGCATCAATGCCTTGGCCGACGCAGGATTTGACGCTGTCATCATCAACACCTGCCACCTGGCAAAAGAGGTCCACCGGTTTATCGACCACAAATCATGGCCGGTAAAGGTCCACCTGCGACAGGAAGAGACCCTGCTGGACAGCGCCGGTGCCGTGGCCAATGTGGCGGACCTTCTGGACGGCTCCCCCCTGCTGGTTGTCAACGGGGATACCTTAACGGACATCGACCCCAAGGCCCTTTACGAAGCCCACCTGGAACAAGACAATACGGCCACCCTGGCCCTTATGGATCGCCCTGAGTTCAATAATGTGTCCGTGGATACCCAAGGGCAGGTCCGCGCTTTTCGGGAGCCCACCCCCAAAGACATGCAAAGGCTTGCCTTCACCGGTATGCAGGTGCTGTCCCCCGAAGCAGTGGCTGCCATTCCCAAACGAGCGTACGGCATGGTGGACCTCTACCGGGACCTCATCGCCAAGGGCAAAAAGGTTCAGGGTATTGCCCTGGAAACTTGCCTCTGGTTTGACTGCGGCACCGAGGCCCGGTACCTGGAAGCCACCAAGGCCCTCATGGTCCCGGAGGCCTTCAAAAACACCTTTGACTCGGCCCAGGGGCCCTTTGAAACAATCCCCTTGAAAGGGGACGGCTCCGACCGCAGGTGGTCCCGCATCACAAGCCCTGAGGGAACCCTCATTTCCTGTGAGCACGGTATTCATCCAGGCTTTGCCACAGGCGAGGCCGAAGCCATGATCCGCATCGGCACCCACCTCCGCACCAAAGGCATTCCCGTCTCCCCCGTTGTCAGCGGTGATGCCGTCTCCGGCCTTGTCCTCGTCAAAGACGCCGGCAACACCCACCTCGCCGAAGTGGCCAGGACCCTACCCGAGCCCGAGGTAGAAAGCCTATACCAAAAGGTCATCAACACGCTGATCCGTTTCTCACAGGAGGGTATCCAAGGATTTGAGAGCGCATGGTGCTGGCAGACACCTGCGTATGATAAAGAGATGATCCTCACCATGGAGTGCCGCTACTTCATGAATGCCTTCATCAACGGCTACCTTGGCATGAACGAATCCGCAGAGCCCTACCAGGCCGCCTTCAACCTCATCGCCGACAAGGCCCTTGAAGGCGGGTTAACCGGTCTCATGCACCGGGATTTTCAGTCCCGCAACATCATGATCTCAGACAACGGCCCTGTCATCATCGATTTTCAGGGAGCCCGTAAAGGCCCCTTACAGTACGACCTCGCCTCCCTGCTCATCGACCCCTATGCAGGACTCTCCGAAGCCCTCCAGGCGCGACTCATGAGCCACGCTGCCCAAGCATTGGAAACCCGGGGCATTTTTATAGATGAGACATTTCACACCAGCTACACCTTCTGTGCCATTGCCCGAAACCTCCAGATGTTAGGTGCCTTCGGCAAGCTTTCCGGCCTCGGAAAACCAGGGTTCAAGGAGCACATTCCCAGCGCCTTGACTACCCTGGCACAACGATTGAGGCCCTTGGGCAACCCGGCCCTGGCCAGACTCTCGGCGTTAGTAGGCAAGGCAACAGCCTTTGGCTTGTAAGGGATGAGCCGCTCTGGAAATATCATTGACAAATACCATCTTCAAATAAACAAAGCCAACCAGCCTGACGGCGAGTTGGCTTTGTCCTTTCCATTATGAAACAAATCATCTATAGGTTCGCCCCACTATGTTTCCAGTAATCTGGGACAAGCACCGGAAGATTTGGGTCCATGATCTCACCGCTTCCGGTATTGATGAGAATTTTTCCTGTTTCCTGCTCAAAAACGATTGTGGGCTGGGGCATGGGGTTTCGTTCTCCCAGATAGAAAGACTTAACACCAAATGAATCCATACACGTATTGACAACATAAATTCGTCCCTCACCGGGATCGCAATTTGTCGCACTGCAGTCGACAGACTCATCAACACGGGAAGAAGATCGCGGCGATGAGGTTTGAGGCGGGGTATAGCTCCCAAAAATCATGATATCATCCATGACAATGGGGTCTGATATCATTTTTTCCCCATAAACAGCCCCCATAGCCCTTTCAGTCGGAAAATCAAAATACCATCCGTTTTGGTTGCATGCATCCTGCGTAAAGCTGGTTCCGTAAAGCTCGATTTGGTTGTTCTGCGTAGACCGGCCGGTATACGTCAATATGCATTCCCGAAGATCATCCTTCGTATAAAATTCGTCATCTGGGGCAAGCCCTTTGACTGCATAAATACTGTCTTGAAATTGAGAATCACAGAATAAAGGGTGTTCCCGGTCCCCGGAGCCGAAAAACGTCAGACCCGTATAGCACGCGTACCCGGCAACAGGTGCATGAAAAATCTTCTGATAATAAGTTGTATGGACCGTTTCAGAACTTTCGGTCCCGTCGACTCCCGTCGATGTTACCACAACATCGACGGGAAAGGACTGTGCTTGGAAAAACTTTTTCCTCACTGACCAAGGCCCGTTCTTAAACTCATTATAATTATAATTTGGATCCCCCATGTTCAAGAATTCTGCCGCTTCATCTGCAAAATAGTAGACGTTACCTTTCATATCCGCAGCATAAATTTTCGTAAACAACCTGCTCCCATCATGATCGTGGTCGATGATTCGGGCACCGATAATGCTCGCTTCAATGGGATGACTGTCAGCCGACGACTTATCCGGACTGCAATGGTCGATAAGGGTTATCAACTCTCCCAAAGACTCTTCTTCCAGGCTGTAGATAGCAAGATGTCGCCCTTTCGAATCATTTCCCGGGTTAATTTTATTCTGATTCGGATCGTACCCTCCGGGAACCAGAAAGGCTTTTTTGGGTGCATTGGTCGCACTATCCATCACCTTGCAAAAATCGGGTTGCCCCCACGATTCACCCCAGTCGACACTGTCGTCACCAGCAACGGCCTTTTTGTATTCAGGTTCATTTTCCTTTGAGATATCGAGAATATGATAAGCCTTACCGCCTTTCCGTTCACCGAAAATAAGGTATTTGGGTTTGCGAACATGATATTCAGCTTTCTCAGCAGAGACCTCAACGCCATCCTTATAAGGTACAGATTCATAGTATAGGCTCATCCCTCCATCGACAAACCAGTTGTGATACCCAGACTTCAGCAAATAAAGTCGATCAACCTGTGTCGGTGGGATAAAGGCCCATGCTTCAGTCCCGTCGTCGGCATCAAAACAATGAAGCATACCGTCGTTGGCACCTGCAAGAATATAGGTTTTCACGTCGTGTTCATTCTCTATGCGGGATCCACTTTGCACGGCATATTCAGCAACAAGAACGTTGGTATGCACAATATCCCCCAAGGGCCACTTCTCACCATGGCCGTAGACCGTCGTGAGCAAAAATTGTTTTAACTCATCGCTGTTTGCCTCGAAATTGTGTTGAGAGTCCTTCTTGATTGTCACCGAAGGGGAGGCACCGCATGCAAGGAAGACAAGGGGTGCCGTGGCTGAGCCATGTGTCAATATGTTTCGACTGGCAGCAACTTTATCGAGTTTCTGACCCACAGAATCCTCATCTTCGAACGAAACCTCGTCCAGCTTTTTTTTCAATACAAACGCAGCACCTTCATATGGGTCATTCTTATCTGGCTGGTTATCATCAGAATCAGCCAGAGGCCCATCCGACCACAGATCATAGGTCAAACTCCCCCCCCCAACCCGTACTCCCCGGGAATCCACAACTTTTCCGTCTCTGAAGATGTATTTGGTTATATTCCCCTTCCCCTTATCCCCACCTTCAATTCTGAAATAGCTGAGATAAGTATAATCACCGGAATAAACGAAATCATCCTGTGTAGTGGGTGTGGCAGCAGCCGTAAAGTTGGCGTTTTTAACTACAACATAGAGGATACTTTCAAATGCATCTTCAATGCCCTGCTGGTCTGTCACCTCATAGTAATTTCCTTGATTTTCCCCGAGTCCCTGCCCATTATCGGCTGTATCCTGCATCAGCTCGGGGTCAACTTTGTAACCATCCGTAAACCTGTCAATTTTCAGTGCAATAGGATACGTAATGATATTTTCTTCCCCACCTTCTTCAGAAATATCATTTTCATAAAGAAACTTTGCGACATCATCTACCCATGTTTCATCATATTTCCCGTCGCCATCGCTATCACTATCACCAATCAGACCGCCGGGAAATAAAGGGTAGAATTCTTTGGTTTTGATAGACGAATCACCGAAAAAATCCAAATGAGGCTTACCGTCTGTCAAGATAACGATGTAATTCTTATGGCCTGGACATTGTATTGGTGACGTATAGGGATTTGCACCAGGATATGAATTGAACCAGCTGTTTTTCCCAGCAAAATACAATCCAGCTTCAACCATGGACTCAGCCAGGGGCGTCATTTTGGTAACATCAATACTATCTGTCGAAAACACGTAGGAGTGGCCAAAAAAAAGCGGTTGAAGATACTCTTTTTTTTCTTCAAGATTGTATTTCCCGGTCAGCACATGCAATAAGTCAGCCTTTGAGGCCCCGCAAGGTGCGGCCAGATCCCCGCCCTGACTTTTCCATATGGCGTAATTTTTTGTTGCGCTTTGCCAGGCAAACCCCAAATCAAACTGCATAATGCCAAACCGGACTCGGGAATGATTCGCTTCGATCACATTTTTTACGGCATTGATGCACACATATCTCCTTGAATATTTTTTCTCCAAATAATTAATAAAGTTTCCTGTTTTCAAAAAATAGGGAAAAATACCCCACCTAAGAGTGCAAGGGCTTATTTGCATTCTGTTCCAACCATTATGAATCAGTTTCTCACGATTCTCCGTCATATAATCTTTGGTTATGTCTGTTCTATATGTTATATCAGTCGCATATTTAGCAGGTAAACAAAGGGGTCTTGTTTTTGTTCCGTCAAAATAGAACAATTGATCCCTGTCCTTTCCGTCCGGCATGTCAGCACCGTAATCAATTGTATGATCATAGTCATTTTCATTGTATTGATATTTTTCCTGCTGTTCTTCAACGAGTCTCAAGTAGTTCACATAGTTCCCTAGTGCCAACTGATATTTTATTAATCCCCCGCACTTAAATTTGTTAGGATCTGAAATAACCTTACCGGCCCAGATAATTTTCTGATCAAGTGAGTAATAACTATTTTTCAGGTCAGTATATGCAGTACAACCGTTCTCACTGACACAGGTATCGATATTATGTAATTGAACGTTTACCCCAAGAGACTGCCAGATACCTGCCTGAAACTTGCATACCTGATTTTTTCCGAAACTCCCTTCATACGTTTTTTCAGGATCGTAAGCTGGGATACCTGAATCCAGTACATCAACTTCCCTCATGCTCACCGATGTATCAAACAAGACCAACACATTGGGCTTCAACACATCCGAACACTCTTGAAATATATCCACATCCTCGGCATATCCCCAGCCGTTGAGGGTCATCAGACACGCCATTATGAACAGTATTTTTTTCATGCACAGATCCTCCAAGATGCCTTAAAAAAGGTCGCGATCCTGTTCCACGGGAATGGACACACCTTTCTGAACCCAGGTCGATGAAAGTTCAGACGAATTTCGTTTGTATGCTGTAGCGGTAATGGCGAAGCGACGTTTATCTATAGAGCCGTCGTATCTCCTGTGGGATAAGCCGGTAGGTATGTCAACAGCCTGTGGAGTCAGGGTTCTGCAAAGCCCACAGCCAGCGTCGGCTCCAGGGGAGCCGTCGTCCTTTTTGCACTTCACTTTGCTTTTTACAATTCTCCGCATTTCAATTTTTGCAAGGCTCTTATGGATTCCACCTTCATGCATGAGCGGAGAATCGTCGATATAAAAAACATTTTTATGATCGGGATAGCGTATATCATTAAGAAGATCATCAATGCTGCAGACCTTTTGGCTCTGAGGGTTTCCATCTGCCCCACCAACCTCTTCACTTACTTCATCGAGATTTCTAAAATTGGCGATGGCATGGTTCAACGCTGCTTCAGCAGCTGCAAACTCTTCGGTGTATCTTCGAGCATTTTCTGTAATTTTAATCTCGAACACAGATGTCTGAGTGGCGATCAGCCCCATTACCGTAATGATGAGGATAAACATAAGGGTAAAAAGCATCACGGACCCCGTGTCATCGGTAAAGTGCTTCAGCATCGTATCCCCCTATTGCAATTGATTTGCGGGCTTTACTACCATCCGGCTCAACGTCTTTGTTTCTTGCGACTTTATGGAGTCCCAAGATGCTACAAGACAAACATTCCGGACAGAAAAATCAGTATTCCCATCCCCGTCCGCATCGGTATCCACTACCCGGTGCCTCAAAAACAACCTGGCCTTTCCATTCCCCCATGTCATCCAGGAATTCGAATCAACGATGCTATCATTACCTACTTTGGCTATAAACGCACCAAAGCTGCTTTCGGTAAGTAGGTTGCTCTTCCGGAAAAGGTCACCGGCCCCGTCCGTTGCGGCATAATCTGTGCATTCAACGATTTCAACGCCAGCCGTGAGCAATTGCGAAGCCATGTCCTTACGCCGTGTCTCTTCATCATTTAAAATAGCCGTCATTTGAAGCCCCATCACACCGAGCATGGCAACAGCAAAAATAGCCATGGCACAAAGCACTTCCAGCAGGGTAAAACCGTTTTCGCATCTCATTCCCATCCCTCCAATGATCTTGTCTTCAATAGTACATGTTCCTCATTTTTACTGTGGTTGTAAAAAGACGATAAGAGTAGTTATCGGTATCAAGACCATCCACCTCAAAATCCGGAATATAATCGAGCTTTGCTTCGGACACCCGTTTACTCTTTCGCTTTGTGCTTCGCATGAGCAACCAAATTTTGGCGGCACGGATTCTATCAAGTGAAGGAGGATTATCATTATTTACTCTCGGTGACTCATCATCCGTCTTAATATGTCCCGAATCATCGAGAATATAGTATCTATCCAAAACGCCATTACCCTGCGAACTGAATGCCCAAGCGACCCCACCACCACCGGAACCATCAGATTCCTCTTCTAAAACGCCATACCCATCATTTCCCGAACCGATATCATCGACATCATAGGCATAAAGAATCCGAAACACCTCCACATCCTTTAGCAGGGTAATCCGATTACCACTTCTATGGAGCCGTACCCCGATACGATCTTCGGAATCGATAAATGAATACTCGCGCCACTCATCGCCACCATTGTCATTGCAGTACCTGATACCAATCATATCAATGGCTGCATGGATAACTGTCCCATCAGTTAATTCGTTTGCACAATACCCCGCCAACATGAGCTCATTGGACATCACCGCCATGGCTGCCCTGCCGTTTTGCTGCATCATGACCTTCATCTGATGATCTTCATGGGTCTTTGCCTGGTCGATAATAAGGACACAGACCGCTGTAATGAGAACGACCCCAAGGGCAAGAGCGATTAAAAGTTCAAGAAGAGTAAAGCCCCTGGAACCCTCCAACGAAGCTTTTTGCAAAACAACGTATCGATTTTCGACCTTCATAATGTTTCCTCCTGGCTTTCGCCATGACCTTCTTCGGAGGTGCCAACCTGTGATGCCGAGTGAACCCCCATTGCCCGGCTCAGAACCCCCAGGTTACTGATGACCACTCTGTACTCGCGAAGGGTATAATCATTCCAAATTCTCAGGGTACCGTTGTTAGCTCCCTGAAGAGTTCCCCTCGAATTGTAACCAGTTGAGTCCCGGTTGGTATCACAAATAACAAATTCCGGTGCACTGAAGATTTCCGTAGTGTCTTGCTCCCCGTCACCGTCCTCATCCCAGCTGATTCGTGCAGACACAAAGGTTTTGGGGGCTCCACCTGTGGCGTCGGCGACAGGCTCATTCTTGTCGTCGTAATAGATTATTGTAATGGTTTGCCCTTCCTTAATGGCCTTCATGCGCGCATGCTGAAGGCTATTATAGAGTTCCCTTGATACGCCGGCCGTTTTTCGATTAGAAACAAACTCCCGCCAGGAGGGGGAGGCAATGGAAACCACGATGGCGACCAAGGCGACGGCAACCATCAACTCGAGGAGGGTAAAGCCTCTCTGGTTTTTCATGATACGCTCCTGGTAGACACTTTTAGTAAATATATTTTTTCGGAGTTATACTATTATCACACCACTAAATATCACAATGCGACCAACTTCATTGAAAAGCATATAACCTTTCATGCAAGCCTTGATCCATTCGTGAACTTTGTTCCAAAAACAACGATTCTACTTACATAGAAGATTCACAAGCAAAGCGTGTTTCATCATATTAATAGCTCTTTGTTATGCACTCGCGTAATAATCGGCAAACTCCAGCCACTCACCGTAATCACTTCATACAACCAAAAAACTATTAAATATATTTACAGAACGAGCTCAAAACATATAAAAACAGAGAGTTAAATTAACAGCCAAACTATTAAAAAATTTTCCACATAGGTTCGCCCGCCAAGCCCCCAAAAACGGTAAAACGCTATAATTACGATAAAAATAGCACAAGCACACTCTCATCAATCGTTGCATCTCGGTGATAAAAAAAATTTTACGATCGTTTACGAATCAATATCCCTGCAAAAGGACATAAGACCATGCCACAAGTCAAAGGGCATCACTTATTTTTATAGAGAGAAATTTCTTTGCATCGTGACGATGCGACGGCGGGGCCGTGGTTTGGGATAGTAAAACACCCATGAAAGCCACAGTGACTTAACTGGAGGGGTGATGGATAAAGTACGTCGAATAACGACTTTCAAGGTGTATTGTACTGATACGTTGACTCTTGGTGTACTTTTCGTCCCGACACTTACTTTAAATGATGAAATTTCATTTTGGACAGGAGGGAGGGATGGCTGATTTCAAGAAGCCTGGAGGCCTGGGTGCGGTTGCCGCCTGTTTCTTCCAGGGCGCGGCGAATCATTATCCCTTCGAGCTTTCGTACAGCGGCTTTGAGGGAAAATCCGTCAAGGAAAAACTCGTCCTTTGAACAAGGTCTTTCCTGGGGTGTTCCTACAATGGCTGTGGGCAGGGTATCGGGTTCAACCTGATCGCCGTTGGCAAGGACCACGGCGCGCTCCATGGCGTTCTCCAGTTCACGGACGTTGCCGGGCCAGGGGTAGGCCAAAAGACGCTTCATGGCGGCTGGAGAGACGCCGATCACCCTGCTGCCGAGCTTGCGGTTAAACATCTTCAGAAAGTGTTCGCACAGCAGGGGGATGTCTTCTGGGCGTTCCGACAATGGGGGAAGGTCAAGGGGAAGAACGTTGAGGCGAAAAAAGAGATCTTCGCGAAAGGCGCCTTGGGCTACCTCTGCCCGCAGATCCCGCGAAGTGGCAGCGATGACGCGCACATCGATTTTCCGGGTCTGAACGCCTCCCACGGGGCGCACCTCGCCCTCCTGAAGCACCCGAAGGAGCTTGACCTGCATGGCCAGAGGCAGCTCTCCGATCTCGTCTAAAAAAAGGGTTCCGCCGTGGGCCTCTTCAAAAAGCCCCTTCTTGTCTTGAACAGCCCCGGTAAAGGCCCCTTTTTTGTGCCCGAAAAGCTCGCTCTCCATGAGGGTCTCAGGAATGCCGCCGCAGTTCACGGGGACCAGGGGCCCCTGGGCCCGTTCGCTCGCCGTGTGGATGCCGCGTGCGATGAGTTCCTTGCCCGTTCCGCTACCGCCCGAGATCAAGACCGTGGTGGCATACCGTGCTGCTTTGCGTGCCAGGACAAAAACATCCTTCATGCTATCGCTTTTTGCCACCATGTTGGAGAACCGAAACCGGCCTTCCATGAGGCCCAGCTGGTCTTTGAGATAGAGATTTTCGTTTTTGAGATCCCTGTGCTCTGCGGCACGAGAGAGGAGAAGGGTCACCTCGTCGGATTTGAAGGGCTTGGAGATGAAGTCAAAGGCTCCGTGTCGCATGGCTGAAACCGCGGTGTCGATGGTGCCGTAGGCGCTCATCATGATCACCATGGAGCGCGAAAAAACCGCCTTGTTCTCCTTGAGCAGGGAGACCCCGTCCACACCGGGCATTTTCACGTCAAGGAGGATAAAATCATAGGGAGAATCAAGTTTCGCGGCCCTGCCGGCCATCTTAACACCGGTCCCCCCTGAAGCCGCCGTCTCCACGGCATAGCCCTCTTTTTCCAGCAAGACCGAGAGCATGTGCCGCATGTTCTTCTCATCGTCAATGATCAGGATCTTTCCCGCCACCCCATCCCCCTCTAAATGAGTTCTGAAAAAACATGCCTCCGGCGGCCCTGCTGGGGGCCAAACCTTTGAAAAGTTAGACAAACAGGTCTCACGTACGTTTTTTGACTATTCGAAGGTGTTTCCTGAATCTTGAGCTCTTCTAATGATCTAACCGGAAAATTTTTGCGGAGCTTTTTTCCCAAAAAGCGACCCGCCGGAGGCAACTAAACCGCTGCCCCCTTCGACGTCTCCAGGCACAGAATCATGCGAGCGCCCTCGCCATGCCGGCTTTCAGCACGCAGGCTCCCGCCGAGTCCTTCCACGATAAGAAAGGAGACAGAGAGCCCCAGCCCGGTACCTTGCCCTGGCTCCTTGGTGGAATAAAACGGATCAAAGATATTGGGCAGGTCCGCATCCGAAATCCCACCGCCGTTGTCTTCCACCACGACTTCAAGGTATTGGCGCCTGTCGTCTTCAACTACGTTGCGGGTGGAGATCACCAGGGAACCATTCTCCCTGCCGGCACCTTCGATGGCATCGGCCGCGTTTAGCACCAGGTTAAGAAACACCTGGCGTAAGGCGCCTGTGGTGGCCATGACGCCATCGTCATGGGCCCCTAAATTGGTCATAACGTTAATATCTTTCAACAGGGGCTGAACACGAACCAGCTCGCGAATCTCGGCTATCAGGTCATGGACAGCCACCACGTCTTTGTCCCCACAGTCTCCACTGCGGTTAAAATCCAGGAGTTGCCGGATAATGCCGTCAATACGTGACAACTCCTCGTTGGTTCGGGCGATATAATCAAAACGTTCCAGATCGGTTTCAGCGGATTGGATAAGGGAAAGATACCCGGTGATGATCCCCAAAGGATTGCCGATTTCATGGGCGACACCAGAGGCAAGGCGCCCCATGGCCGAGAGTTTCTCGGCACGGACTACGTCCTCCTGGGCCCGGGAGAGCTCGGTATTGAGCTCCTTCAGCTCCCGGACCGAAATCTTAAGCTTTTCACGGTCGGCGTTGATGCGGCTGACCATGGTGTTCAACGCCATGGAGAGTCTTGAAAATTCGCTGCCCGCCTCTTCCTGAAACATGAAGGGATCTTCGGTTCCGGCATCTTCGGCCTTTGCGAGAAGCCGCGCCACCGGCTTGACGGCTACCTTGGAAACCTGGCTCACCCCGGCAAACGTAACCACCACAAGGTTGATGAGGATATAAAGGAGTAGAAGCTTGATGGTGTCGGTGAGCCAGGCACTCACCTTGCCCGTATCCACAACCGCGGCCACACCACCCCGAACAGGCGCCTCAAAAGGAACAGCTGCAACCACAGCCCCACCCAGTCCCAACAGCCCCATACCAGCCCCCTTGACAAGAACCGGCCCTCCCCTTGTCACGGCCTTTTCGATGGCCTCCCCAGCCTCTGCCCCGCGCTCATCCGTGCCGAACCCGTAGCTCAGCTGCTCGTCGAGGAGGGACACCTTCACCAGGGTCACGGCGCTTCCTTCCACCATGCCCCCGAGGACCAACCGAAGGCTATCAACGTCTCGCTTCCCGGCCTCGTCGAACCCGTAGTCCGTTACAGCCCGTACCAAATGCAGGGCCCTTTCCGCCTCTTTTTTCACCATGACCTGACGCACCAGAGTCAAGGCGCAAAAGGCGGTGACCCCCATGGCAAAGAGAAAGAGAAACGCCAGGTTCACACTGATGCTTGTCTTGATGCCGGTGGACATATGCAAGATGCCTTTTTGTTGACGTTCGCGCACAATCGCCTCCGGCAGCCATGCCGGGGACCAAGCTTTTGAAAAAATAGATAAACAGATCTTGGGTAAGCCTTTTGTAGGCTTTGCCGAAACTATGTCGCACCCGCAGGTCGCTTTGATCGCCCCAAAGGGAGATCAAAGCGACCTGCGGGTGCATTCAGGAAAATTTTTTGCGGAGTTTTTTTCAATATAGCGGCCTGCCGGAGGCAGCCACTTGATGGTTTTTGACTTTACTCATAGTAAAAAGAGGAACAAAAGTCACCCATAAACATTACGACTTGCAGTGTTTTGCCTGCATCATGGCTGAGGCGCAGCTGATCATCTTCGGGCTCAGGCGGGTAAACCGATCGAAATCGGCAGTAAAGGCAAAGCCAGGGACCAGGGTTTTGATAACGGGAATCTCAAGATCCGTTCGGGTGAGGTCCACATACACAGGAGCAAACCCTTCTTTGCCCAAAAGCTGCTCAAGAAGCTTTTTGTCCCCTGTTGCCGAGCCCGTGGAGTAATCGGGGAGTTGCTCTTCGTGGACGGGAACAGGTCGTGCCGGAGGGGCCATGGACGCCTCGCCCCCGGGAAAGGCAAAGGGCACCTCGGTCATGGCCGAAACCGCGGCCCGCCTGGCGTTGAGATGGGCCGCACACCCTTTGGCCACGACGCCCTCATGATCTATCACCATGGCTTTGCAGATGGGCACGCCCAGACGGCCGGTGAGTTCCTGGAAAAACAGGTTCACCCCCTCCTGGCGGTACGCGGACAGAAGCGGGCCCAGGTTTTCGTTGGCGGTATAGAGCTCAAAGCACAGGGCCGGATCGTAGGGCTGGGTGGCTTCGGCCTCCCGCTCCAGGGCTTCGTAGAGGCCGGAAACACACGCTTCGTCGAGGGTGTTCCCCGAAGCAAGCCCCGTGGACCCCAGGCTGGAGAAAAGGCCGGGCTCGTCGAGATTCATGAAGAGAAACACCGCCTGAACCGGAACCAGGATGGGTACCTCTGCCCTTTGGACTGTTGTCACGCCTTCCATCCAATGGAGGGGCTCGTCCCCATAGGGGACATCCAGCATCAAGGCGTTGGGGTCCAGCGCTCTTTTTCCGCCTGCCAGAAGCTCGCTGTAGCGGGCCCTGGTCACCTCATGGTCGTTGACCGTGCTCACCACGCGTCCGCCTTCAATGGAGGCATAGGAGCTCAGGCGCTCGGCGATCTCCATGTACAGGGAGGCCCTGGCATCAGCCACCGAGAGCCCTTTGCCGTAACTGGTCTGCTCACCGGTGAGGGTGTAGGCCAGATCTCCCTGGCTCACCCGCGTCGAGACCTGCCACTTCCTCTGCAGGGCAAAGGGGGAGAGGGAGGCCTGGTGACGCATTTCACCGCCGTTGAAGATCCCCACTGCTTCCAGCCGGGCCTTGGCCACAGAGGCTGTCTCAGCAGCCGAAACCCGCTGGACCGGCGGAACCTCCTGGCGCACCTGATCAGCCATGCTCCCCACGGGAAGGGGTTCGGAAGGCCCCATGGGGCCAGGGGCCGTCAGCAAAACTGGAGCCTCATCAATAAAGGGGAGTTCTTCCAGACGGTCCGCATTGCCTTGCAGCATCTCTGCCCAGGGGTGGGCAGATACTCCGTGGGCCGACACAAAGCGAGCATAGATCAAGGGGCTCTCCACCTTTTCCGGGGTCCAGCCCTCTTTCTCAAGAGCCTCCCGAATGGCCGGAAATGCATCAAAGGCAAGGGTTGCCTCATAGAGAAGCCCCTTGAGAAGCTCATCGGCCCCCTTAAGCTTTTCGGTCATCCCCTCCTCCCCCAGAGCACCCAGCAGGGTCAGGGCAGCCTGGCGCATAAAGGCGTCCATGGGGGCCTTGCGCAGGGCCGTAAGGGCCGCATCGAGGCTCTCCACGCCCTCGGGCACCACGGCAAAATATCCCGTGGCAGCCTCGGTGGTTGTTAATTTCAATCGGTAGTCATTCATCTTTTCAGCCTCCGGCGGGTCGCTTTTTGAAAAAAGCTCCGCAAAAACGTTTCGGTTGTCAGGCCTTGCTTCCATCAAGACCTAAACGGTCTATCATGAAATTTGGTGGCGGGCAGGAGAGACCCTTTTGCCTGTCATCCCCTCCCACCGCATGGACTCTCTATTCACCATTTACCATTCACGACTCACTCTCACTGTTCACTCTTTACAAAAAAAGGCCCCGGAATCTCTCCCGGGGCCTTTTCATATCACACGTCATGGGACGCATTGCCGAGAAAAGGCGCGCCCTCAGGTATCATCATTTGAAAAAGAGTTTCATGATGTCGCTGTAAAAAACGTACACCATAAGGGAGAGCAGGAGAAACATCCCGGCCTGGCTGGCCGTCTCACGGATCCTGTCGTTCACCGGTTTTCCGGTGATCCACTCAATGGTAAAAAAGAGAAGATGCCCCCCGTCCAGTACCGGAATGGGCAAAAAGTTGAGAATGGCCAGGTTGATGCTGATAAAAGCGATAAAAGAGATCAGGGAAGAGAGCCCCACACGGGCCTGGTCCCCGGCCATCTTAGCGATGATGATGGGGCCGCCCAGATCAGCGGGAATGCTGCCCTTCACCATCTTCACAAGACCCACCACCATGAGCTTTCCAAGGAACCAGGTCTTGGCAACCCCTTCGGTGATGCAGCCGAAAAATCCGAGTCGCTTGTTTACCACCTCGTAATACGGAGCGATACCGATGCGCCAGGCGCCCTCTTTGCCGTCGAGCTGCTCCGGCGTTAGGCTTACGGTAAGCTCTTTGCCATCCCTTAAAACCCGCAGCGTGACAGCCTTGCCCTTGCTCCCCGTAATGGCCGTTACCACATCGGTCCACACTGAAAGGGGGGTGTCATCCACGGCAAGGAGCCGGTCTTTGACCTTAAGGCCTGCCTTTTCGGCAGGTGACTCACTCTGGATCCCTCCGATAATGGGATCCTGGACAGGACCGATGCCCACGGCCCAGGAGGGGACCTCCTCTCCGAACAGGTTCCGGGAGGTGGATGCCTCTGGGGTGAGCTCCACGGTGCGGGTATCTCCGGCTCGCTCGTAGGTCAGGAAAAGGGGCTTTCCGCTGCTGGATTCTATGGCCTCCACCACATCGCTCCAGAGGGTCACGGGCTCATCGCCCACCTCTGTGAGCCGGTCGCCATAGGCCAGACCAGCCCGGGACGCCGGGGTATCCGCCACCACCTGGCCCACCACCGGGGCAAGGCCGTTGACCCCGTGCACCCCAAAAAGGCCCGTGTAAATCACCACAGCCAGCACCAGGTTAAAGACCGGCCCTGCGGCCACGATGAGCATCCGCTGCCACACCGCCTTGTGGGTAAAGGAGAGGTGCCGCTGCTCGTCAGTAATCTCAGCGTCGGGTTCCTCCCCCACCATCTTGACGTATCCCCCTAAGGGAATGGCAGAGACCAGGTACTCGGTCATGCCCACCTTGCGGCCAAAGATCCGGGGGCCGAAGCCCAGGGAGAACTTTTCCACCCCCACGCCGAACAGGCGGGCCACAAGAAAGTGCCCCAGTTCGTGGAAAAAGACGAGAACGCCCAATACAATGATGATGGAAAAAAGGTTGGTCGTCATGAATTGTCCTGCATGGTTGATGCCGCTAAGGGCAAATAAATTCGGTTGCTTTACGCCGGGCCCAGGCATCGGCCTCCTGAACATGGTCCAGGGCGGGCCGGGTGACCACGGGGTGGGCATCCATGGTTGCTTCGATAATGCGGGGAATGTCGAGAAAACCGATGCGCTCTTCAAGAAAAGAGGCCACAGCCACTTCGTTGGCGGCATTTAGAACCGTCGGCATCGTCCCGCCAGCACCTGCCGCCTCAAAGGCGAGCTTCAGGCATCGGAACTTCGAAAAGTCAGGTGCTTCAAAGGTCAGGGCGGCAAGGGCTGCAAAATCCGGGGGATCCATGCCGATGTCCATGCGGCTGGGATAATTCAAGGCATAGGCGATGGCACCCTTCATGTCCGGCTGCCCCAACTGGGCCATCACCACCCCGTCCACATAGGCCACCATGGAATGTACAATACTCTGGGGATGGACCACAACCTCAATCCGCTGGGCCTCCACATCAAAAAGATGATGGGCTTCAATAACTTCCAGGCCCTTGTTCATGAGGGTGGCCGAATCGATGGTGATCTTTTTGCCCATGCTCCAGGTGGGGTGATTCAAAGCCTGGGCCAGGGAAATATCCCCCATGGCGTCCCTGGGTGTGCCTCGAAACGGCCCTCCTGAGGCCGTGAGGATCAGCTTACTCACCTCCCTGGGGTTCTCACCGTTCAGGCACTGAAAAATGGCGCTGTGCTCGCTGTCCACCGGAAGGATGGGCACGCCCTTTTCAGCGGCCAGGGGCATGACCAGATCCCCTGCCGTCACCAGGGTCTCCTTGTTGGCCAGGGCCACGGCCTTTCCGGCCTCAATGGCTGCAAGGGTAGGCACAAGGCCTGCGGCCCCCACAAAGGCGGAAACCACCATGGAGACACCGTCGCAGGAAGCGGCCGCCTTGTACCCGCTCTCCCCGAAGAGAAGTTCTGTGGCGCACGAAGGCGGAAGAAGCGCCTTGAGGCGGTCCCGGTGGGCCTCGTCGATGACGCAGGCAAGCTCCGGCGAGAACTCAAGGATCTGCTCCGCCAACAGCTCCACGCTGGTGGCGGCGCACAGGGTTTTTACCGCAAAGCGGTCCGGATACATCCGGACAATCTCGAGGACGTTTTTTCCAATGGACCCGGTAGATCCCAGCAGGGTCAGGTATTTCATGGGACTCCCCTTCAGGCGCCAAGCACCATAAAGAAATAGAACAGAGGCGCCGCGAAGAGAAGGGCGTCGATACGATCGAGCAGGCCGCCGTGGCCCGGAATGAGCTGACCGGAATCCTTGAGGCCGGACGAACGTTTCAGGGACGACTCAAACAGATCGCCCAGAGGCCCCACAGCCCCGGCCAGGGGAAAGAGCAACAAACAGGCAAACCAGCCCAGTTCGGGGACGAAAAGAGCCTTCATGACAAACCCGGCCACCAGGGCCCCGGCCATGCCGCCCATGAACCCCTCCACGGTTTTGCCCGGGCTTACGGCCGGACAGAGCTTGCGCTTGCCGAAGAAGGTCCCTGCGTAAAAGGCGCCGGTATCGCAGGCAGCCACGGTCACAAGCAGGGTAAAGATCCACATCACCCCGTGCTCGGGGTCCAGGCGAAGTCGCATCACGGCAGCCAGCATCATGGGAATGTACAAAAGGCCGAAGATGTGGGTCAAAAGGTGTTTGACCACCTTGGGATCGGTCTCGAACCGGGAGAGAAGGAAAAAGCCGCCCAAGGGGATGTTGAGGAACATCACACCCAAAAGGGCGCCCCAGGGGTTGGACATGCCATGGGCCAAAGCCACCATGACAAGGGAGGAGCCGTACCCGAGGAGGGGAAGGGCATCGAACCGGTCGGCTGTATCGTCCACCAGGGGGTAGTACTCGGACAGGGCGATCACGGCCACGGCCATGATGAGAAGTGTGAAGAGCAGGGCCCCGCCTTTTAAGATAAAAAGCCAAAGCAGGGGAATCGCGACAACCGCTGAAAGAATCCGTTTCAGGTGCATGGGTTTCACATCCTTTTTAATACAGCAAAAGGGAGACCGGTCCCGCCGCATGCGGCAGCCGATACTCCCTTCGGGTACCCACGTTGTTCACTCTCGACTCAGGACTGAAGCACCTTTCCATAGCGGCGCTCACGCGCCTGGAAATCCTTGAGAATGGAAGCAAACTCCGATTCATTAAAATCGGGCCAAAGGGTCTCGGTAAAAAATATCTCGCTGTAGGCGCACTGCCAGAGCAAAAAGTTGCTGAGGCGCATCTCCCCGCTGGTACGAATCACCAGGTCGGGATCGGGGATACCGCGGGTAAACAGATGCTGTGACACCATCTCTTCATCCACATCGGCGGCCCGGAGACGCCCCTGGCTCACCTCGTCGGCGATGCCCTGCACCGCCGCCACCAGCTCGGAACGGCTGCCGTAGCTCAGGGCCAGACAGAGGGTCAGGCGCTCGTTGTGACGCGTTGCCTCCATGGCCAGGTCGAGCTCGCGCCGCACCTCCTCCGGCAGGCGATGAAGCTCACCGATGGCCGTCAAGCGGACGCCGTTTTTGACGAGCTGCGCTTTCTCGTTTCGAAGAAACCGCGTGAGGAGCCCCATAAGGGCATCCACCTCTTTTTTCGGCCGCTGCCAGTTTTCCGTGGAAAACGCATAGAGGGTCAGGTAGGGGATGCCGAACTTCGTGCAGCTCTCCACCACCGTACGAACCGCGCCCGCGCCCTTTTCATGGCCCTTGACACGGTTCATCACCCGCTTTTTGGCCCACCTGCCGTTGCCGTCCATGATAAAGGCGACATGCTCGGGCAGCTGGTCTGCTGACAGTCCGTCGGGAAGCTCTCGTTCCATCAAACCTCGAGAATCTCTTTTTCTTTGTCTTTGTAAACCGCGTCGATCTTGCCCACAAAATCATCGGTGACCTTCTGGACCTGATCCTGGGCCTTGAACTGATCGTCCTCGGAGATCTCCCCGTCCTTCTTCAGGCTTTTCAGGGTCTCGTTGGAATCGCGCCGGATATTTCGGACCGCCACCTTGTGGTCTTCACAGGTCTTGTGCACAAGCTTAACGATCTCTTTACGCCGCTCCTCGGTGAGGGGGGGCACGGAGATGCGAATCAGCTTGCCGTCGCTGGAGGGGGTCAGGCCGATGTTTGCTTTGAGGATGCCCTTTTCGATCTCTTTGAGGGCTGTAGCATCCCAGGGCTGAATGACGAGCAGGCGAGGTTCCGGAACAGAGACGGAAGCCATCTGGTTCAGGGGGGTCAGGGTACCGTAATAGTCCACCTTCACGCTGTCGAGCATATTGGCCGAGGCGCGACCGGTGCGAACACGTCCCATCTCTTTTTCAAGAGCGTCCATGGTTTTGCCCATTCTCTCACTGGTCTCTTCGAGAAGCGCGTTGATCATATCGTCACCTTTCCTGTCTTCATTAAGATTAGATTAGATGGTTGTAAAATCAGGTATGGCAAGGGGGGGGATAAAAAGGGATCAAAGACCGGTCAGAGCTCAGGTCCGGTGCCTCCCCCTGAAACAGAAAAAGATCAGGCCCGCGTATCGCGAACCTGATCTCATTCATACCCGTAAGATCATCAGTTGTCAATCAGGGTGCCTACATCCTTGGCCCCGGTGACCACTTTGAAAATATTTCCCTTGCCGGAGAGATTGAACACCGACAAGGGCAGGTTGTTGTCCATGGCAAGGGAGATGGCAGTCATGTCCATGACATTGAGCTGCTTCTCCAAGACTTCCATGTACTTGATCCGGGGGAAGAACGTGGCGTCCTTCTCCTTGACAGGATCTTTGTCGTAGATGCCGTCCACCTTGGTGGCCTTCATCAGGAGTTCCGCATGGATCTCCTGGGCGCGAAGCACCGCCGCCGTGTCGGTGGTGAAGTAGGGACTGCCCGTCCCTGCGGCGAAAATCACGGCGCGTCCCTTCTCCAGGTGGCGAACCGCCCGACGGAGAATAAAGGGTTCGGCCACCTCATGCATGCTGATGGCGGACTGGACCCTGGTGGGAATGCCGATCTTTTCAAGGGCACCGGAAAGGGCGATGCTGTTGATGACGGTGGCCAGCATCCCCATATGGTCGGCAGGTGCCCTGTCCATGCCGTAGGAGCTTGCGGCGATACCCCGAAAGATATTACCGCCGCCAACGACAATGGCCACCTCAACGCCCAGCTCATGAATCGACTTCACCTCTTCGGCGACGTATTTCATCATGTCGGGGCTGATACCGAAGCTCTGATCACCCATCAGAGCTTCACCACTTAATTTAAGAAGAACACGCTTGAAGGCAGGCTTCGCCGCTGTCATCTACTCTCCTAACTGGTAACGGACGAAACGGCGGATACGGATGTTCTCGCCCATTTTGCCGATAACCTCTTTTGTATAGTCCTCAATGGTGATCTGGGGATTCTTTACGTAAGCCTGGCTCATGAGGCAGGAATCCTTGTAGAACTTCTGGACCTGACCTTCAACGATCTTGTCCACGATGTTCTCAGGCTTGCCCTGCTCAAGGGCGCGCTCACGGTAAATTTCCCGCTCCTTGGCTACAACGTCTTCGGAAATGTCCTCAGGGGCAAGACCGGCAGGGTTGACGGCTGCAATGTGCATGGCGATGTCTTTGGCGAAGGCCTGGAAGTCTTCGTTTTTGGCAACGAAGTCAGTTTCGCAGTTGATCTCAACCATAACACCGATTTTGCCGCCCATGTGGATGTAGCTCATGACGGTGCCTTCGGAAGTGGCTCGGGCGGAACGCTTAGCAGCGGCTGCCAGGCCTTTTTTCCGGAGGAAGTCGAGGGCCTTGGCCACATCGCCGTCGCTCTCCTTCAGGGCTTTTTTGCAATCCATGATTCCGGAGCCGGTCTTTTCACGAAGTTCTTTTACCATTGCTGCGCTGATTTCTGCCATGACTACTCTCCTGCATTATCGGCCGCGGCGTCTGCTGCCGGGGCATCATTCTCGGTTTTCTTACGGATCACTTCAACCACGGGCCCTTCTGCGTCACCTGCAGCGGCCTCGGCAACAGCTGCTGCCTTGGTTTCCACTTCGTCGTTGCCTTTGTCGCTTGCGGCAGCACGCTTTTCGTTGAAGCGCTTGCGGCCTTCGATGCAGGCATCGGCAAGGCGGGAGGTGATCAGACGAATGGAGCGGATGGCATCATCGTTACCGGGGATCACGTAATCGATGGGATCCGGGTCACAGTTGGTATCCACAAGAGCAACGATGGGAATGTTGAGACGCTGAGCTTCCTTGACGGCGATGCTCTCTTTCTTGGGGTCCACGATGACGATGGCACCGGGAAGGCCGTTCATGAAGCTGATACCGCCGATAACGGCTTCCAGCTTGTCGCGCTCTTTACCGAGCTTGAGGCGCTCTTTTTTGGTGTAGCTCTCAATGGTTCCGTCGTTCTGGATCTCATTGAGCTTGTTGAGGCGCTCGATGCTGGTTTTAACGGTCTGGAAGTTGGTGAGCATGCCGCCGAGCCAGCGGTTCTGCACGTAGAACATCTCAGCGCGGTTGGCTTCTTCGTAAATGGCTTCTCGGGCCTGCTTCTTGGTGCCCACGAAAAGTACGGACTTTCCGGCAGCGGCCACATCAGCGACGAAGTCGTAGGCGTTCTTGAACATCCCGACGGACTTCTGAAGGTTGATGATGTAGATACCGTTGCGGGCGCCGAAAATATACGGCTTCATCTTCGGGTTCCAGCGTTTGGTCTGGTGACCGAAATGGCATCCGGCTTCGAGAAGCTCTTTCATGCTTACGTAAGACATATCCTTACTCCTTTGGTTTTTCCACCGCCCCCGTCATCCCCGGAATCAACTCGCCCCGATAAAACGGGGAAAGAACCTGATACGGGTCGGAAGGCGTGTGTCATTAAAATGCATCTGCCCGTGAATCGGGCAAATTAAACAAAAGCGGCTGTTGACGCCGCTTGAAAATTGGCACCCCGGAGGGCACGCTCGGACCGTCGGGCGCAAAAATGCGCCTCGATCGATAAATCCTAACATTCATAACAGGTCCAGAGACGCATGACAAGGGCAATCCAACCAGCCATCAAAAAACCCCGGCATCGACCAGCGAGAACCCAACAGATATACAAGGAAGACCGCCCCTCCAGAACACGGAAGACCGGAAAAATGACGCCGCGCCTGCGGCATGGGAAAAGAAAGAAAAGACAACTGCCCAGATTTAAAAGGCCTCCGGCGGGACCACAAAAAAAAAACCCTCTGGAAAGCATAACAAACAGACCTTAGCCAAGCGTTTCCATACCCCGCCGAAACAACGCCGACACCCTCAAAGCCGCACAGAGACATCAAGCCTTGCGACGAGCCCGCACCGCCCTGTTGTTGCCTGCGTAGTCATCAAAAAAGCGAATGGAATCAAAAATTCCTTCCGCCTCAAGGAGCCCGCGAACCGCCTCGCGCTGATCCCAGCCCATTTCAAGGAGAAGCCATCCACCAGGTTTCAGGTGCGTTCGACACCCGGAGATAATCAGGGAGAGATCCCGCAAACCGTCGGCATCGCCGTCCAGGGCCAGGCGAGGCTCAAAAACCGCCACTTCCGGCTCCAGCAGATCGATATCCGCCGTGGGAATATAGGGAGGATTGGAGACCACCACATCAAACAGCGGAGCCTCGACAAAGGGAGCGAACCAGACGCCCTGAATAAAGGAAACGCGACCTTCCAGATCGTTACGCCGGGCATTTTCCCGAGCCACACCAAGAGCCGTTGTGGAACGGTCCGTTGCCAAAACCGTGTGCTCGGGACACGCCTTGGCAAGGGAAAGAGCAATGGCACCGGACCCTGTTCCCAGATCCACAACGCGCTGCACTCCCTTATCCCCACCCTGCAAAACCTCCAGAGTCGCTTCCACCAGGGTTTCGGTATCGGGCCGAGGCACCAGCACCCCCGGGGCGACCGTCAAATCGAGATCCCAGAACCCGGTCTCACCCATGATATAGGCAATGGGCTCCCGCTCCAGCCGCCTCCGGACAAGAATTTCGTACCCCTTCTTCAGCGACGCCGAAGCAGGGTCGTCTTTTCTCAACAAAAGACCGGCACGCCCCACCTTGAGATGATGCATCATCAAAAGGTCCGCGGCAAGCTTCGGGGAATCCACACCGGCATCTTCAAAAAGACGGGCAGCCTCCGCCAACACCTGGGCGATGGTGGCAGAGGTTTCAAACAGCAAATCAGAGGGTTTGTTCATTTTGGAGGGCCTGGGCCTGGGCGTGGGTTCTAAGGGATGCGATGATCTCTTCGATATCCCCTTCCATGATGGCATCCAGTCGGTAGAGGGTCAGCCCGATGCGATGATCGGTCATGCGACCCTGGGGAAAGTTGTAGGTACGGATACGCTCACTGCGGTCCCCGCTGCCGATCTGGCCCTTCCTGGCGGCGGAACGTTCGGCTTCCGTCTCCTGGATCATCTTATCCAGAATACGGGACCGAAGCACCTTCATGGCCTTGTCCTTGTTCTTGTGCTGGGACTTTTCATCCTGGCAGGTGGCTGTGATACCCGTGGGAAGGTGCGTAATACGGACCGCGGAGTCCGTGGTGTTGACGCTCTGACCGCCAGGGCCGGAGGATCTGAAAATATCGATACGCAGTTCATTGGGCTCGATCTTCAGCTCCACATCTTCCGCCTCGGGAAGCACCGCCACGGTCACGGCAGAGGTATGGATACGCCCCTGGGTCTCCGTAGCGGGAACGCGCTGAACCCTGTGAACCCCGCTCTCATACTTGAACGAGCTGTAAGCGCCCTTGCCGTTCACCTGGAAGACGACTTCCTTGTAGCCGCCCACATCGGATCCGTGGGAGTCCATGACCTCCACACCCCAACCCCGACCTTCGGCATATCGGGTGTACATCTTGAACAGGTCCCCGGCAAACAGTGAGGACTCGTCCCCGCCGGTACCGGCGCGAAGCTCCACGATGACACTCTTCTCATCCAGAGGATCCTTGGGAACCAGGAGAATCTTAATCTCCCCTTCCATCTCCTCCACCTGAGTTTCCAGGGGGCCGATCTCTTCTGCAGCCATCTCTTTCATATCGGGATCGTCGTCGTTGAGAAGCTCCCGGGCTTCCTCAAGCTCAGCCACAACCTTCTTGTACCGACGATACGCTTCCACCAGCTTGGTGATCTCACCGTGCTCTTTGATGTACTTCTGATACTGAACCCGATCGCTGACCACAGCGGGATCGCTGAGAAGCTGCTCCAGTTTTATGAACCGGTCTTCCACACCTTCGAGTTTACCAAACATTATCTTGCCTGCCCCATTACCCCTTTGTCATGCGCCACCGGCACACAAAGGGAAGTGTTCGCACCGTCGTTGCCCGGACCCGCCGTCCGGACGACAAAAAGGGAAATCGTAAAAACCGATTCCCCTTCTTCTCCCAAGCCATACGGTCTTGATTTCGTCGCGATACTTACTTGCCAACCTTGCTGGCATCGAAGTTTGCGAATTTCTTACGGAAACGATCGATACGACCAGCCGTATCCACAAGCTTCTGCTTACCGGTGAAGAACGGATGGCAGCTTGAGCAGATTTCCACCTTGATCTCTTCGCGGGTAGAACCCACGGTCATGACGTTGCCGCATGCGCAGGTGGCAGTGGCTGCTTTGTATTCGGGATGAATGCCCTTTTTCATGAGGTAAAACTCCTTAAAAGATAAATATATGAAAACATACCACCTGAGGGGAACCCCGAAGGGCCGCCTTACGCTGCCGATGATAGGCAGCGGTGGTATCATGAATTCATGGAATCAAGAAACTCCATATTATCCTTAGTTCCGCTAATCTTGTCAAGCAAAAAGCCCATGCTGTCCACGGTGTTGAGGGATGCCAAAAGCTTGCGCAGGATCCAGATCCTGTCGAGCTGGCCCTTCTCAACCAGAAGCTCCTCTTTTCGGGTACCGGACTTTTTGATGTCAATGGCAGGGAACATGCGGCGATCAGCCAGCTTGCGATCAAGAACCAGCTCCATGTTGCCGGTTCCTTTGAATTCCTCGAAGATCACCTCGTCCATACGGCTGCCCGTATCGATAAGCGCCGTGGCGATGATGGTAAGGCTGCCGCCCTCTTCCACGTTTCGGGCCGCGCCGAAGAAACGCTTGGGACGGTGCAGGGCGTTGGAGTCCACACCACCGGAGAGGATCTTGCCCGACGGAGGCATCACCGAGTTGTAAGCACGGGCCAGACGGGTGATACTGTCCAGAAGGATCACGACATCTTTTTTGTGCTCCACAAGGCGTTTGGCCTTCTCGATAACCATCTCAGCCACCTGAACGTGACGTTCGGCGGGCTCGTCAAAGGTCGAGCTGATGACTTCAGCCTTGACGGAGCGAGCCATGTCGGTCACTTCCTCGGGCCGTTCGTCAATAAGAAGGATAAAGGGAACAATATTGGGATGGCTTTTGATCATGCTGTTGGCGATGGTCTGCAGGATCATGGTTTTACCGGAACGGGGAGGGGAGACGATGAGCCCCCTCTGACCAAAGCCGATGGGAGCCATGAGTTCGATGATGCGGGTGGAGTAGTTGTCCTTGTCGTTCTCCAGCTGAACCTTTACTTCGGGGTAAAGGGGCGTGAGGTTGTCAAAAAAGATCTTTTCACGCGCCACATCGGGGTCTTCATAGTTGACCGCCTGCACCTTCAGGAGGGCGAAGTAGCGTTCAGACTCCTTGGGCTGGCGAATCTGACCGGAAACCGTGTCCCCGGTCTTGAGGTTGAATCTGCGAATCTGAGAAGGGGAAACGTAGATATCATCGGGCCCGGGCAGGTAGTTGCAATCCGGAGACCGAAGAAAACCGAACCCGTCGGGAAGCACCTCCAGGGTACCCTCCCCGTAAATCTGACCCTCCCGCTCAATCTGGGCCTGGAGCAGCATAAAAATGAGCTCCTGCTTGGGAAGACCGCCGGCACCCTCTATATTGAGACTCCGCGCCATCTTGGCCAGCTCTTCAATCCGCATCGCTTTCAATTCAACAATGTTCATCAACAGTTTCCCCACATGTTTATATGCTCATCCAGAACAACAATCAGCGTCGTCCCAATCCGTATTGATTCGGTGCAATAATACCCACTCCTTCCGTATTACCCGCAATGGAAAACATAAAAAGGCCCCTTCGGAAGGCACATCGTGCCACACAGGTCACCTGTGAGGCCGGGATGTGTTACAGATTTTTTACCATGATTTCTGTAAGGTGAGTGTCTGTTCTGCAGGTCCTATAAGGATCATGACGTTGGTAATAACAAAAAGAGCGGTTTTATTGGTTAGATACAATCCCGCGCGCGGCATGTCAAGGACTTATAAATGGGCACCTCATTTTTTTACAATTTTTTCAAACACCTTATAAAATGCCCCTTTCAATTCGGAAAGCCCCCGCATATTTTCAATCACCAGATCAGCCCGATCCCGCTTGTCGCCATCCGGCAACTGAAGATCCAGAAGCCGCAGGGCCTCCGCCTCGGCAACGCCATCCCGCTCCATCAACCGGGCGCACTGGGTGGCGCGATCCACCCCCACATGGAGGGTCACATCAAACATGGCTTCAAGGTTCAATTCGAAAAGCAGGGGCACCTCGCACACAGCCATCACCGCCCCCGACGCCTCCTCCCTTTCAAGAAACACCTTCATCAGGCGAATGACCTCGGGCTGCACAATGGACTCCAAAACGCGTCGCGCTTCAGGGTCGGAAATCAACTTCCGCCTCAACGCGGGGCGATCCAGGCCGCCGTCCGCCCCGACCACACCGTCACCAAACCAGGCCACCACCGCATCAAACCCCGGACTTCCCGGGCTCACGGCTTCCCGCGCCAGCTCATCGGCAATGGACACCGCCACACCCTTTTCCCTGAACAGGCGACATACCGTCGTTTTTCCGGAGGCAGCCCCCCCGGTCAACCCAACCTTGACCATCCCCGCATCATCCTTCCACCCGGCGCCAGCGCGTCGGGCCATCAATCAGAGCCCGAAAGGCGCCCCAATACGTCAAAAAAAACCTCGCAACACCCCACACCACAGGGAACTCTCTGCGCAACACCACACCCAGGACGTCATTGAAAATTCGCCCTGAATCAGCCCCCATCCTCCCATACAATGTATCCCTCCCCTTGACAAGCCACCTACATTCTATTACTTAAACTTTTTTGATGATTATGTAAAAAATAATCGAAGAATGGATTCCTCAATCAGACTCAGCCGCCGAAAGGCGTTGCCGTTTTTCAAACCATTGGCTAATAATTCGTACCGGCCAGGCGAGGAACCCCTTCTTTGCACCCCGCACGGACCAAAGGAGACAGGGCCGCGAAGCAACGACTCTGTCCACCCAAAATTGTATATGGTTATCGTTTACCCCTTTAACTGAAAGGATTTTCGCATGAACATCTTATTTTTCGGCCCCAACGGAAGCGGAAAAGGCACCCAGGGATCCATCCTCAAGGACAAGTACAATGCTGCCCACATCGAGTCCGGCGCCATCTTCCGCGAGAACATCAAGGGCGGTACTGAACTCGGCAAAAAAGCAAAAAGCTACATCGACGCCGGTGACCTCGTACCCGATGACATCACCATCCCCATGATCCTTGATCGCCTCAAGCAGGACGACTGCGCCAACGGCTGGCTCCTGGACGGGTTCCCCAGAAACAAGGTGCAGGCCGAAAAACTCGATGAATCCCTCAAGGCCGCCGGCATGGAACTCAACTACGTGGTTGAGATTGTCCTGGACCGAGAGATTGCCAAGCTCCGCATCACCGGCCGACGCCTCTGCGAAAACGACCCCAACCACCCCAACAACATCGGCATCGAAGCCATCAAGCCCAATGGCGACAAATGCCGCGTCTGCGGCGGAGCCCTCACCTCCCGCGCCGACGACCAGGATGACGCAGCCATCGACAAACGCCACTCCATCTACTACAACGAAGTGGACGGCACCCTGGCTGCGGCCTACTACTTCAAAGATGTTGCCGCCAAGAGCGATGCCACCAAGTACATCACCCTGGCCGGTGAAAAAGACATGAAGTCCGTCACCGACGAACTCATCTCCAAGCTGTAGGATACGCAAACGGCCCTGGGCCGAGGCTTTCAGACAGCAAGACACCGAAAAGGTGATGGCAGGATTTTTTTCTTGCCATCACCTTTTTTTTGTTTTATCCTTACAGGAGTTTACTTTTTAATAGTATACAGACTAACCATCACGCCGAACGCAAGAGATCACCGGCCTCTGATGTTGAGAAAGGGGCGATATATTTGAAGGAAATCGAAGTTAAAGTACTCGATAACGATCTCGAAAAAGCCATGCGTATTCTGAAGAAAAAAATTCAGAACGACGGCCTTTTCAAGCGGCTGAAGCTCAAGAAGAGCTACGAAAAGCCGAGCGAATTCCGACGCCGCAAGCAGCGCGAAGCGCAGCGTCGACAGAGGATTGCCAGTGCCCGCAACCGCTAAGGCCTGACAGTTTCCTGTATCGCTATCGATTCTTTTTCAAAAGGCCCGGCTTAGGCATTTTCTGCATTTAGCCGGGTTTTTTGTATTGGCAGACCACCAACATCTTCAGAGTAACATCCACCATGACAATGCAATCCGACTACGAGCGCTGTCTCGACACCATGTACAAACTCGGCCGCTTCGGCATCATCCTGGGCCTGGACACCATGAAAGGGATCCTTGAACGCCTGGACAACCCGGAGAAAAAATTCACCGTCATCCATGTGGCGGGCACCAACGGCAAGGGTTCCGTGGCGTCTTATCTATCTCGGATCCTGACCCTTTCCGGCTACCGTACCGGCCTGTATACATCTCCTCACCTCGTCCGGTTCAACGAACGCATCGTGGTGGACGGCGAGATGGTCACCGATGCAGACGTTGTGGCCAGCTACAACCGGGTGGAAGCCGCCAATGTCGGAGAACGCTCCGGTACCTTCTTTGAGCTGACCACAGCCATGGCCTTTGATCTCTTCGCCGAAAAAGGGGTGGAGGTGGCCATCATCGAAACGGGCATGGGCGGCCGACTGGACGCCACCAACATCGTCACCCCGGCCCTGTCGGTCATCACCAACGTCTCTCTGGAGCACAAGGACCACCTGGGCGACACCATCGCCAAAATTGCCTACGAAAAAGCAGGGATCATCAAGCAGGGCATCCCCGCCATCGTGGGCGTGCGCCAGGCCAGCGCCATCGGCGTGGTGGAAGAGACCGCCCGGGAGCTGGACGCCCCCGTGATCCGCCTGGGCCGGGACATCCACACCCGACGCTCCGACAAGGGTTTTAGCTGCCGTTGCAGCGGCATCTCCATCAGCGACCTCACCACCTCCCTGCTCGGCAGGCACCAGGTGGATAACGCCGCCCTTGCCGTGGCAGCCTGTGCCACCTTGAGAAAAGGAGACACATTCCGCATCGCTGACGAGACCATTCGCCAGGGCCTGGCCACCACCCCCTGGCCCGGACGCCTTGAGCGAGTCGCCGGCAACCCGGAGACCATCATTGACGGGGCGCACAACCCTGCAGCCATAAAAGTCCTCGTCCAGTACCTTGAAGACGAGCAGCGGGGCCGGGACATCACCCTGGTCACAGGCATCCTCGACGACAAAGCCTATCCCAAGATGTTTGCCAACCTGCTGCCCTTCTGCAGGCGCGTCATCCTCGTCAAGGCCAAAACCGACCGAAGCATCGACCCGGAAGCCATGCGGGCCGCTGCGTCCAAATACGTCCGCGACGTCTCGGTGATCCCCGACATCGCGCAGGCCATCCAGTCCGCCCGCTCCACAGCCCGGCAGGACGAACTGGTCCTCGTGGCAGGATCCCTCTACGTGGCCGGAGAAGCCCGGGCCGCCCTCACGAGCCGGTAAGCCTTATCAAGGCCGAGCCTGAACGACTGCCTCTCGCACCAAAACCAAAAAAGGACACCCCGCCTGGGGGTGTCCTTTTTTTTATGACTGCCATGCGCGCCTTCTACGGGCACAGAATAGCGCGATCAGTGAAACCTTGTCGCCACTCAAGTACCCGAGGCCGCATCGTATGCCGCCCGGACCAGGGAATCGGGGACCTCAAGGAGAGAGGCGATGCGCTGCAACAGGGCCGCCTGACCGGACACATACCCCATTGCCTGGGCCGCACGATGGGCCGACTCAAGGAGCATCCGTTTCTCGGCGTTGGCAAGATACGGAGCGATACGCTTCAGGCGCTCTCCCAGGGCATCGGGGTCGGCTTCATAACGACGCGTTTCCAGAGCCATGGCATCGGCATCCATAACAACCCCAGTCACGTCCTCAATGAACTGGGAGTCAACGGCTCCTTTCAAGCAGCCCTTCTCCCCGTGGGCATCCATCATCGCCAGCACCACAGCCAAAAGCGCGGGCTTCAACCCGTCACGGGTCACCGTGGGGCTATGGGCTGTCACATCCCGGTCAAAGACCCCGCCGCACCGAAGGCAGCGCACCAGGCCGGCATCTTCGGAACGTGTGCGCACAGGCATCCCCAGCAGCCGGATCACCGTAAGGGTCTCCATGGACTGACACTCTGAGGTCTGGCGGCATCCCGGGCAGTAAAACTCACCCAGGGGCGTATACCTGTATCCTGTGCTGCGCCCAAACAAGCCCATCACCTGCGTCGCCTCCCTTTGCCAGCCTCTACCCCGGTTCGCTTCAAGAGCTCGGCCACCTCCCCTTGCGAGAGATGGCGCCACTGTCCGGGCTTCAACTGCCCCAGCCGGATATTGGCCATGCGCACACGCTTCAGGGTCACCACCTCATGGCCCACGCTTTGCGCCATGCGCCGGATCTGGCGATTCTTACCCTCTTTGAGCACAATGGTGTAACGGTCCCTGTCCTCCCGACGAATCCTGCAGGGCCGGGTCATGCCTTCCTTCAGGCGTATCCCCTTTTCCATGCGGGACAGCTCCGAGGACGAAATCTCGGCTGACACCCGCACCCGGTACTCTTTTTCATGGTCAAAGGAGGGGTGGGAGAGCCGGTGATGAATCCTGCCGTCGTTGGTGAGGATAAGGAGCCCCGACGAATCCCGGTCCAGACGCCCCACGGGGAACACCCGCTCCGGCACATCCACCAGGTCCGTAACCACCCTGGCATCCCCATGGTTGCAGGAGGTGATCACCCCCACGGGCTTGTGCAGGGCAAGGTAGACCCGTTTTTCTTCGGTGCGAACCGCCTGGCCCTTCACGCAGACCCGGTCCTTTGCCGGATCCACCCGGGACCCCAGCTCCGTCACCACCCGGTCGTTCACGGTCACTGCCCCCTCCTTGATCAGGGTTTCGGCAGCCCGCCTGGAACAGACCCCTGCATGGGCCAGGTATTTCTGGAGGCGCACCCCCTCAATCTCAGTCACAACCCCTTCTCCTTCCAAAGAGCGGTTGAATCCGCTCCGTTTCTTCTATATACCTATGGCGATCACCGGGCCGCTTTCCGGCCCAAAAAATCGGGGCCGCGCCTTCACTGCGGCGCGCCCCTTACCCTATGTACAGGAAACCTCTGAAATGTTCAATCAAACCGACACCCACGGGGAGTGCCCCGAATGCGGAAGCCCCCTTGAGGTGCAGCGGTCATGAACCCGCGTCACCTTTCGTTGCAGGTCCTGCAACACAAGCTATCGCCCCGAACGGCTCAAGGAACTCATCGACGAAGCCTTTGAACGGAAAATGGCCTGCGTGCCCATCAACCGCATCTGATATGGAAACCACCTTCAAACTGACCATCGGATACCACGGAACGCCCTACGCCGGCTGGCAGATCCAACCCGACCAGCCCACGGTGCAGGAGGCGATCCAAAAGGCCCTGACGCGCATGGTCACCCGACCCGTCACCGTCATCGCCTCAGGCCGCACGGACGCCGGCGTCCATGCCGTGGCCCAGGTGGCCCATTTCAAGGCAGACACCGCCATATCCGCTGAAAAGTTCCAGGACGCCCTCAACAGCATGCTCCCGGAGACCATCACCATCCACGCATGCGAAAAGGTAGAAGACACCTTCCACGCCCGGTTCAACGCCCGGCGCAAGCGCTACACCTACCGCATCATCAACCGCCCGGTGGCACCGGCCGTAAGCGCCGACACCTTCTGGCACATCCGGAATCCCCTGGATATACCGGCCATGCAGCAGGCGGCAGCATGCCTTGCGGGCACCCATGATTTCAAAGCCTTCGAAGGCACGGGCAGCCCCCGGGCCACCACCGTGCGCACCCTCTTTGAGGCCTGCGTCCACGACCACGGTCAGGGGCTTATCACCCTCACCTTCTGCGGCAGCGGCTTTTTAAAATTCATGGTGCGGAACCTGGTGGGCACCTTGGTGGATGTGGGACTCTCCCGCACCACCCCGGACGGATTCAGGGAAATCCTTGCATCCTGCAACAGACAACACGCCGGTGCCACCGCCCCTTCCCGGGGCCTGTTCCTCGTATCCGTGGTGTATGAAGACACGCCCCACACACCGAGAGAGTTCACCGACTCCCCCCTCTACCCCGCCGGCCTCTGGCTCGGCCCCTGTTAGGAGAACCATTCATGACAACACATATCAAAGGGGTCGTCTTCGACCTGGACGGCACCCTCATCGACTCACTGGAAGAGATCGCCACCGCCACCAACCGCACCCTGGCGGCCTTCGGCTACCCCACCCACCCCGAAGACGCCTTCAAATACTTTGCAGGCCACGGGGCCCGGGTCCTGGTGGAGCGGGCCGCCCCCAAAGAGGTCACAGCCGACCCCGACAAGTTCGAGCCCCTGCTGGAGCGATTCCTCTCCATCTACCACAAGCTCACCGGCACCATCGCCCATCCCTACGATGGGATCCCCGAGCTCCTCACCGCCCTTGCGGATAAAGGCATCAAACTCTTTGTCCTCACCAACAAGCCCCACGAATCCGCCGGGGAGTGCGTCGCCGACATCATGCCCCGCTGGACCTTTGACCAGGTCCTGGGCGCCCGGGAAAGCGTCCCCAGAAAGCCCGACCCCGCAGGGGCCCTGGAGATCCTTGAGACCACCGGCATCAAAGGCGAGGAGATGCTCTACCTGGGCGACACCGCCGTGGACATGAAAACCGCCGTGGGCGCCGGCATGGTCCCCGTGGGCGTCCTCTGGGGCTTCCGCGAACAAAAAGAGCTCGAAGAGAGCGGCGCCAAACACCTCATCAACCACCCCCTGGAGCTGCTCGACCTGCTGTAAAAACAAAACAGACAAAAGCGATGCCTCCGGCGGCCAGGGGCTAAGCCCCTGGACCCCAGGTTCGCGAATGCTCTTTCGCCTTCGTGCCTCAGGCTCATCACATTCGCTGACGGGCTGACGCCCGTGGCTTACAAATAAAGAAGGGAGATCACGTCACAGCGACGTGGTCTCCCTTTTTTTTATCCGTCACCCCACGTTTTCCCACGGGCGCAGCCCGTACGCGAATGCGACGCGGGCGAGGAACGAGCCCAAGGAGCATTCGCAATCCCCAGGGGCTTTAGCCCCTGGTGGTTTTCATGCGTTCTACCTGGCGGTTGTAGGTGGCGATGACGTCGCGACGATCCAGCATGCCGATGAGGATGCCCGCGTCATGCTCCTGCACCACGGGCAGGCTGTCGATGTTCTTCTGAGTAAACTTCTGGAGCACCGCGTTTAAATCTTCGGACGGGGTGGTGGTGATAATCTCGGTGGTGGCGATGTCCCGCATCACAATGAGGTGCTCCACCTCTTGAAGAAAAATCACACTCCGGATGTCTGTGGACGAAAAGATGCCCACCAGGCGCTCTTCTTTGTTCATCACGGGAAAGTAGTGCTGCTTGGTCTCCGAAAAGAACCGCTTGAAGGCAAGAAAGCCCATCTCTTCATGGACGTGGGGCACCTGCTTTACCGCAGGCATGAGGTCCTTTACCCGAAGCTTCTGGAGAATATCCACCATGAACTCACCGGCATGGGCCGGGGAATCCACCTTGGTCTTCACCTGGTTTTCAAAGATGGTGAACTTCTGGCCCATGAGAAAACAGATGGAGCAGACCATGAGACTCGGCAGCAGGAGATGGTACGAGTTGGTCATCTCGCTGACGAAGATAATGGTGGAGATGGGGGTGTTGGAGACAGCCGTAAAAAAACCGGCCATGCCCACGATGATAAAGGCCCCGGGGGCCGTTACCACCCCCGGCATGATCTGGTGAAAAATCTGGCCCACAACGCCGCCCATGGCGCCGCCGATGACCACCGACGGACCGAAGACCCCGCCGCTGCCCCCGGATCCGATGGAAAAGGAGGTGGTGAAGATCTTGCCGATGGCAAGGGTGAGCAGCATGGTGATGGGCAGTCCCGTGGTGAGGGCCGTCTGGATAAACCCGTAGCCGAAAGCCAGGGTATGGGAAAAGAAAAACCCGATGATGCCCGTGCAGAGCCCTCCCATGGCAGGCTTCAAGTGGTTGGGCACCCCGGTGAGGTTTTTGAACACCTTTTCCGTGCCGTAGAACACCTTCACGTAAAACCAGCCCGTGGCCACCAGCACCCCGGCCAGCACCAGGTAGGGCCCGAGCTCCAGGGGGTTTCGGAAGAGAAAATCCGGGGACTCAAAGAGGGACCCCCAGCCATAAACCAGGCAGTAGACGCAGTAGGCCACCACCGAGGAGATCCCCGCAGGAATAATCACATCTGACTCGAACTCAGGGTCCCGGTAGAGCACCTCCGAAGCAAACAGAGCCCCTGCCAGGGGCGCACGGAAGATACTGCCCACCCCTGCGCCGATGCCCGCAGCCATCATGATGCGGCGTTCCCGGTCCGACAGATTTAAACGCGTGGCCAGAAACGAGGCAAAGCCCGCCCCGATCTGGGCGATGGGGCCTTCCCGGCCACCGGACCCACCCGTGGTCAGGGTGATGGTGGAGGCAATGGTTTTGATGATGGGCACCCGGCTCCGGATGAAGCCGCCCTTGTTGTGGTAGGCGTCGATGGCTGCATCGGTGCCGTGGCCTTCGGCCTCCGGGGCAAAGGTGTAGACCAGCCAGCCGCTGACGAGACCGCCCAGGGCGGGAAGAAACAGGAGGATCCACCGATTGAAAGGACGGGTGGTGGGTTCGAGGAGATGGTGCTCTCCGGCGGGAGGCGTGGGACGGTACCCTGCCATGAAATCCATAAAATAGTGGATTCCCAGCTGGCACAGGTAGTGAAAAAGGACAGATCCGCACCCGGCAATGAGGCCAATGATCAAAAAGTAGGAAAACCACTTGCCGGCGTTGTAGATCCCTTTCCGACCCCGTGCGCCTTTGGTCAACAAGACCATATAAACTCCAATGGGCAATCACATGTGCCGCCCCGCACAGCAGAGAGTCTGCAGGGCACTTAAAAGCCCGGGCCGGAGCGAGGTCAGGCCCGGGTGCAACAAACGAACCGGTTAGCCCGCCAGGTCCTGGACACCTTTGTAAATGGTGTCGAAGAGCTCGCGAACGTCCTCGATCTCAATGCAGGAGAACGCCACGCGCAGGTCGGTGGCCCCCAGGGAGATGAGGCCCACCCCGTAGGTATCCAGGAGATGGAGTCTCAGGGTTTCGGCATCGGTGTTCTTAAGGCGGATGCACATGAAGTAGCCCGAGTTAAAGGGGTAGACGCTCCAGGCGTCGGCGTACTTCGCATCGCGGGACACCTCGGCCACCTTGTTGGCGCGGGCCTTGAGGATCTCGCCCTTGGCGTCCTTGGACTCGGCGTAGCCTTCGGTCTGCATGGCCTTCAGGACAATGGACTGGCTCAGGTGCGAGGCGTTGGAGACGCTACCGCGAACCGCACCGGCGGTTTTCCTCTCCAGGGCGTCGTAGACACCGGCCTGGTTATCACAGGCGGGAATGCCGTAGGTGAGAAAGCCCACGCGAAGGCCCCAGACATAATCTTCCTTGGTGGCCCCGTCCATCTTGATGGCCATGAGGCGCTCGTGGCGACCGCTGATGAGGGAGAAGATGGACTCCTTGAGGACGTCTTCTTCGTAGAACAGGCCAAAATAGGCGTCGTCGGTGACGGCGATGACGTTGGTCCCGCCCTTGGCCACCTCTTCGAGGATGTCGGCGATCCTGGCTGCTTCGGCATTGGTCACCGTATACCCGGTGGGGTTCTGGGGAAAGTTGAGGAGCACGATGATCTTGTCGCGAGCCGCCGCCTCTTCCTTCACCTTGGCCTCAAAGGCGGCCAGGTCAAAGCCGCCGGCTTCGGTAAAGAGGTTGTACTTGGACAAGGTGGCGCCTTTACGAACCGAGAGGATCAGGTTGTAGTTGCCCCACATCATGTCCGGCAGGATCACCGCGTCGCCGGGGTCGACCCAGACATCGGCCATGACGCTGATGGCCTGGGTGATGCCGCAGGTCACAACGGGCAGGCTCACCTCTGCACCGTCAAGGGAGGGGTTCTTCTCGTACATCGCCTCTTTCCAGGCGGCGCGGAGTCCGGGGATACCGAATGAGGGGGCGTAGGTCAGGCTGTTTTCCGGTGCCAGCCCCTCGATGCTGTCCATGACGGACGGAAGACGCATGATGCCGCCCTCTTCCTTGGCAATGCCGATGGTGGCGTTGATCCGGTGCGCTTTTTGTTTTGCTTCAGCGGACTGGCTCAGAATCCCTTTGGGAAAAAAGAGATTTTTACCAACCTCTGACAACATCTCCATCAGATAACCATTACCCTGGGCGATTTCCTCATTCAGCTGTCTGGCGATTTCGTTCATGGATCAGGCTCCTTCAAATCTGTGTCGGTTCGACACTTCCGATGTGGACCAGCCACATCTTCATCATATACGTGTCATGCGGCAAGGTGCCGCCCCTATTCTCCAGGCAATAACCAAAAGATAAAAAAACCCCCGTCGTTGTACCACAAAGGTGAAAAGGCGGGGGCTTTTGAATCGTCCGAAAAGGCGCATCTATGATCGGCTCTGCATCGACTCGATACGCTATCTTCCCCCACGCTTTGAAGCTTTGATGGGGTTGATCTTCTGCTTCTTCTCAACGATCACGTTCTTCACGTGGGTGGCAAGGTTGCAGTTGCCGTTTTTCCAGCGTGCATCGGGATCGGGTGCGGACGTGCAGTATTTTTCGGAGGCGAACTCACCGATGCGGCCGCAGCCTTCGCACTTTTCGATAATGGGTTTGCAGACGCCGCCCTCGTAGGAGCAACCGCTTTTGGTCATGAAAGGGCAATCGCTGCCGTTTCGAACTGTTGTACAAATCATTGGATATACTCTCCATATCACAGATTTTGGCCCTGGGGCCGACTCATGGTATCTCAATAGATCAAAATTAAACCAAATATTTATAAAAGAACTCAGCCCCATTTGTCAAATTCAAATTCATGGGGACTTTTAAAAAATGGCACCGCCCCTGCCCCTGCGCCGATGCTTGATCCCCGGCACCATCCGGTGCCCCGGATGGCTGAGGCCGCCGGAAAAGGGGACATCTCCCCATGGCCCCGCGCGGCTTTTTCCCTTGATCTTTGGCCCGTTTGATGCCACTTACGAAAGTAAGGTGATGAGCCGACCTTTCGCAAGGCCCACACAAAACCACAACATCATGGACACACGGTCCATATGTGTCCATGGTGCATTCCATACATACAGACCATCTTGAAGGACAACACCATGAATCGAATCCAACAGGCCGCCGAGGTTATCCGCACCGAAGCCGATGCCCTCCTCAACCTGACCCATAAACTCGACGACAATTTCGACAAAGCCGTAACCGCCATCCTGGAAAGCCAGGGGCGCGTCATCATTACCGGTATCGGCAAATCCGGCCTCATCGGACGTAAAATCGCCGCCACCTTGAGCAGCACCGGAACCCGCGCTGTCTTCATGCACCCGGTGGAAGCCATGCACGGCGACCTCGGCATGGTCTCCCCCAAAGATGTGGTGCTGGCCATCTCCAACAGCGGTGAAACCATCGAGCTCAACCACCTGCTGCCCAGCATAAAGGCCCTTGGCTGCCCGGTGGTGGCCTTCACGGGCAACCCCAAGTCTACCCTGGGGCAGCACGCGGACCTGGTCATCGACACGGGCGTGGAAAAGGAAGCCTGCCCCCTGGGCCTTGCCCCCACCTCCAGCACCACGGCCCAGCTTGCCATGGGCGACGCCCTCTCCGTGGTGCTCATCGACGCCAAGGGCTTTAAGCCCGACGACTTCAAAAAGTTCCACCCCGGGGGCGCCCTGGGCCAGCGGCTCTCCCTGCAGGTCTCCGAGATGATGGTCACCGGCGAGATGGTGCCCCTGGTGGCGGCCTCCGCCTCCATTGGCGACGCCCTGGCCGCCCTGGACGCCCGTCGCCTGGGTGCCGTGTTTATCACCGACGACAAGGGCCTGCTCCTAGGGCTGCTCTCCGACGGGGATGTCCGCCACCTCATGGCAGCCGAGGACTTCGACCCTGCCCGCCCCGTCTCCGAGGTGATGACCCGGTCCCCCCGGTCCGTGGCCATCAACGCCCCGGCCTACGACGCCCTCAACATGATGGAAGCGCACCAGATCACGGTCCTGCCCGCCACCGACGACCAGGGCAGGGTCAAGGGCCTGCTCCACCTCCACGACATCCTCGGAAAAGGGGCGTTTCAGTTCAACGGCAACTGATCCCCTCTCCTTTTTGACCGGGCGCAAAAAAGGGACGCCCGCGGTTCACCCGAAAAATCCGTTGATCCGGCATCGGATCATGACAGATACCCGACGCCCCCGTATCCCTAACCGGATGCGGGGGCACATCGCAACGCCATGATGGGAGTGATTATGAGATTCGAACACATCGACACCACCATCCAGACCCTTGGTGAAGCCAAGATCCCCTCCCCCCTCCTGCAACCGAATAACGGTGAATGCGGGGCCTACTTCGTGGACGACGACGAGCGGATCCTCCTGCACGTCAACGAAAAGCATGTGGCCCAACTCAAAGCCGACGACATCCCCGCCCCCGCCTTTGAATCAGCCGGGCCCCGTCGCAAGATCTACTTTGACCCCAGCAAGCTCCGATGCGCCCTGGTGACCTGCGGCGGCCTCTGCCCCGGCCTCAACGACATCATCCGGTCCGTGGTTTTGGAGCTCTACCACCGCTACGGCGTGAAGCACATCTGCGGGATCCGGCACGGCCTCCAGGGGTTCATCCCCAAATACGGGCACAGCACCGTGGACCTCTCCCCGGAAACCGTCACCAACATCCTGGACAGCGGAGGTTCCATTTTAGGATCTTCACGGGGAGATCAGGACATCGAAGAGGTGGTGGACAGCCTGGAGCGCATGCACATCGGCATCCTCTTCATGGTCGGGGGCGACGGCACCCTGGCCGCCGCATCCAAGATCTCGGAGGCCATCACCAAGCGCGGCCTGAAAATCAGCGTCATCGGCATCCCCAAGACCATCGACAACGACGTCTATCTCGTGGCCCGCTCCTTTGGCTTCGACACGGCCGTGGACATCGCCACCCAGGCCATCAGCGGAGCCCACAACGAGGCAGAGGCCTACCCCAACGGCATCGGCCTCATCAAGCTCATGGGAAGGGAATCCGGCTTCCTTGCGGCCACCGCCGCCCTGGCGCGCCAGGACGTCAACTTCGTGCTGATCCCCGAGGTCCCCTTTGACCTGGACGGCCCCAACGGCTTCCTGGAAAACCTGGAAAAACGGGTCACCCTTCGCGGCCACGCCGTGGTGGTGGTGGCCGAAGGCGCAGGCCAGGAGTTCTTTGAAGGGCGCAAAAAAATGCACGACGCGTCCGGCAACGTCAAGCTTTACGACATTGGCCTGCTCATCAAGAGCAAGATCATGGCCTACTTCAAGGAGAAGGGGATCCCCGTCAGCCTGAAGTACATCGACCCCAGCTACATCATCCGGAGCCTTCCGGCCAACGCCAACGATCACGTCTTCTGCAGCTTTCTCGGGCGCGACGCGGTCCACGCCGGCATGGCGGGCAAAACCAAGATGGTGGTGAGCCACTGGAACAACCACTTTGTCCATGTGCCCATGGACGAGGTGATCACCCAGCGCAAAAAAGTGGACCCCGACGGAAAGCTCTGGGCCACGGTGCTGGAGGCCACGGGCCAAAGCTCCCTCAAGAACCCCGCCCCGGAAAAGGCATAAAAAAAACGCTTCCGCGGGTCGACTTGGCAAAACAAGCCTCGCAAAAACGTTTCGGTTGCCGCCACGCGCTCCAAAGTGATTCTCGGAAACAGCGTGGCGGCACATCCATTTTTAAAGTGGTGAAGCGCCGACGCGCCCCCTTTTACCTATGCCCTTTTACCTATCCCCTCTTTTTCTACCTCCCCACTTCCACAAACCGCCGCCTCGATCCCTTCAGAAGGGTCAGGACCTTGTCCGCATCGCCGGTTCCGTCAAAGGAGGTGGTTCCGGTGACCCCGGGATAGGCGTTCACCGCCAGAAGGGCATCACGGACCGCACCACGGGATGCCGGTGCCGAATCCAGGAGGATATTCAACATCAAAGAAGCAGAGTCAAAGGCCACGGCCTCGATGTAATCGGGGGTTCGCCCATAGGCGCCTTTAAACGCCCTTACAAAGCCCTTGACCTTCGGGTCGCGGCTCCGCGCGTAAAAACCGTCGGGGATGATGCTGTTCCCAAGATGGCCGGACACCCCTTTTCTCAGGGCTGTGTTGTGCCAGAGGTTCGTACCCAGGGTGTACACACCCCCTAAATCGTGGAAGGCCAGCTGGGGCAGGATCATCTCAAGATTCTTCCGTCCGTCGGGAATAAAGATCGCCTCAAAGTCCACCACCTGGCCCGAGCCTTTGGCATCTTCGGGCAGAACACGCCCCCAGGCCTGCATGCCGGTGGGAACCTGGGGCTTGGCGTACCAGAGCCCGGTCAGTTTCTTGATGGCCCGTGAAAAGTCCACGGTACCGGCCGCGTAGGCCTCCACCCCGCGAATCTCTCCCCCGTAGCGCTCCACCTCATCCCAGAACAGGTTCATGAAATCCCGGCCATAGGGTTCATCGGGATAGAGGATCACAAAATCGTTTAAGCCCAGCACCTCAAAGGCGTAGGAGACCACGGAGCGAACCTGCATCCTGGGGGTTATGAAGTTCCGGAAAACAAAGTCGCCGGAGGCGGTGATCCCCTCTTTGCCCGTCATGGTCATGAGGGGAATCCCCCTGAGCTGGGCTTCGGCCGCGGCGCTCTCCACGTTGCCCACCGGACCGATGATGGCTGCGGCCCCTGCCTCCACCAGCTCACGAACAGCCTGGCGCGTCGTCTCGTCATCGGAGCCCGTATCCCGGAAAATCAACTGGGCATCCCGATACCTTTCGTCAGCGGCCATGGACTGGAAGGCAAGCTCAATCCCCTCCCGTGCCTGGCGCCCGTACTCGGCATACCGGCCCGTAAAGGGCAACAGGCATCCCAGCACCCTGGGGTTAAAATGGGTCTGGCTGAGGGCCTCCCGAAAGGCCACCACCTCATCACGCACCGGGTGAACCGCGTAAAGGCTCAGAAACTCCACCGCCCCCCGGAGGGCCTCGTCACCCTGCCCGTCCTCCGCCAGGGCCCTCATGCGCCTCAGAAGCAGGTACCCCCTTTTCTCCTTGTCGTGGACCCGCGAAAGCATCTCCAGGGTTTCCGAAAGGGTCAGGTTGGCCACGGTCTGCCGGAGACGGACCGTCACCCCCCTGCGCTCTGCAGGATGGGCCAGTTCGCACGCCTTGAAATAGGCGCCCACGGCGTCCACAGTATCCCCCAGGGCCAGGTAGGCATCCCCCATGACGGCGTATTTTCGCATCAGATAATCGGATGGAGAGAGGGTATCTGGAATGGCCGCACCCTTTCGGATCACCCCGGGAAAATCTCCCCGGCGATAGGAAAGAATCATGGACTCCACCAGAGCCACAGGCACAAGGGGGCTCTCGGGATATACCTCGGCCACCCGGGCCAGAGCGACGTCGGCCTTGCCGTAGGCACCGGTAAGGCCGTAGATCATCCCCTGCTTCAACAGGGCTGCAGCGGCCACATGGCTATCGGGATAACGGCCCACCACGTCGGCATACATCTCCAGCGCCTGGTCGTATCGCCGTGCGCCAAAGGCCTCTTCCGCACGGACAAAAAGCTGCTCATCTTCCGGCAGGACCCGCTCAGGGCCGTACCCCCTTTGCCCGCAACCGACCAAACACAGAATAAGCACCAGGAAAAGCAGTGCCCGGGCCCCTTTTTTTATCAACGGGTTCTTTATCGCCATACCCTTTGGCCATCCTTAATATAGTGGGTTGTCATGCAAGGAACGATTCCACGGCCGCAAAAAGACCTTCGGTATCCCCGGGGTCCAGCCAGATCATGTCGGGGTCGGCCCGAAACCAGGTGAGCTGCCGCTTGGCAAACCGCCGCGTGTCCCGCTTCAGGAGCCTGACAGTCTCCTCCCAGGGCACGCCATCCTCCAGGTGCTCCACCATGTGCCGGTACCCGATGGACCCCATGGACTTCAGGCCCCGGTGGTAGCCACGGGCAAGGAGCCCTTTGACCTCGTCCAGAAGGCCCTCGGCCACCATGAGGTCCACGCGCCGGTTGATGCGGTCGTACAGGGTCTCCCGGTCCGAAAAGAGACAGACCTTGAGGGCATCGTAGCGGGCCTGTGCAAAGGCGTGCTCTGCGTGGTGGGCGCTGAAGGGCTTGCCCGTGGCCTCGAAAACAGAGAGGGCACGAACAATGCGCAACGGATCGTTTTCGCTTATTTTATCAGCATACGCCGGGTCCACCTGAACCAATCGGGCGTAAAGGGGGGCAAGCCCCGAGGCCTCCACCTCGGCCGTAAGCCTCTCGGTAATGACGGGATCCGACGGGATCGCCTCGGAGAGCCCGTGAACCAGGGCTTTCACATAAAGGCCGGTACCGCCGGCCACCACGGGCAACACCCCGCCATCGCACAGGGCGTCGATCACCCCATCGGCCTGGGCCGCAAAAAGGGCGGCGTCGTAAGGTTCATCAGGGTCCACCACGTCAATCATGTGATGAACGGCAAGACGCTGCTCCTCTTCGGTGGGTTTGGCCGTGCCGATGTCCATTTGCCGATAAACCTGCATGGAATCCGCCCCGACCACTTCCCCGGAAAACCGTCTGCAAACCTCTATGGCCGCAGAGGTTTTTCCTACACCGGTGGGTCCACATATCACAACAATTTTTCTATTCATACCAGTAAATAATGTAAACAAGCCTAAACGGATTCACGCCGGTTTCTCCCGTTGTCCACCATTGAACAGCCGCACGGATACCGGACATTTAGTCCCTTAATATATAAATATAATTCTATTGACAACACCCAATATAGCGGGTAGTAAGTGTATTTGCTCATTTTATCTTTAATATAAGGTAAGATAGCTGCGAGCCAGCGCGCTCGTCGACTCTGGAAATATAACTTTTCAGGTTTATTTGGAATATTCTGTAACACTGCAAGGCCGTTCTCAGCGATTTGAATGCGCCTGCGCACCATTCAACAGGAGAAAGAAGCCATGTCTAAGGATGTAATCGGATCCGTGATGGTCGTCGGGGGGGGTATCGCCGGTATGCAAACTGCCCTGGATCTGGCCGATTCAGGTTATTATGTATACCTGGTCGAAAAAGGGGCCTCCATTGGCGGTGTCATGTCCCAGCTGGACAAGACTTTTCCGACCAACGACTGTGCAATGTGAATTATCTCACCTAAACTGGTCGAGGTCGGCCGGCATCTGAACATTGAGTTAAAAACCCTTTCTGACGTGATCGACATCCAGGGCGAGGCAGGTAATTTTGAAGTTACCTTAAACGAGAGGCCCCGATACGTGGACGAGTCCAAATGTATCGCCTGTGGTCTCTGTGCCGAAAAATGCCCCAAGAAGGTCACGGACCCTTACAACGCTAATCTGATCAAGCGAAAAGCCATCTACGTCGAGTATGATCAGGCCGTACCCCTTAAGTACGCCATTGATCCCGACACCTGTCTCAAGCTTACCAAGGACAGGTGCGGAAACTGCGAGAAGGTCTGCCCCACCGGCGCCATCGATTACACGATGACCGCCAAGGAGACCACCCTCAACGTCGGCTCCGTGGTCCTGGCCACTGGCTTCAAGCCCTTTGATCCTTCCGTTTTCGACACCTATCAGTACACCAAGTTCCCCAACGTTGTTACCTCTCTGGAATTCGAGCGTATCCTCTCCGCTTCAGGCCCCACCCAGGGTCACCTGACCCGTCGGAGCAAGGACGGCGAAGAGCCCAAGAAGATCGCCTGGTTCCAGTGCATCGGTTCAAGGGACATCAACCGCTGCGACAACGGCCACTGCTCCAGCGTCTGCTGTATGTACGCCATCAAAGAAGCGGTTATGGCCAAGGAGCACAACGGGGACGATCTGGATTGCGCCATCTTCTTCATGGACATGCGTACTCCGGGCAAGGACTTCGAAGAGTACTACGAGAAGAGCAAGGATCGTGGTATCCGGTTTGTCCGCAGCCGCGTACACACCATCAACCCCATTCCTGAAACCGATGACCTGGAAGTACGCTACGTCACCGAAGACGGCACCATCAAGACCGAAGTCTTCGGCATGATCGTCCTCTCCATCGGTCTCGAGGCGGCTCCGGAAACCGTGGAACTGGCCAAGAAGCTGGACATTGAGCTTACCCCCAGCAACTTTGCCGCCACCTCCGCCTTCAACCCCGTGGCCACAAGCCGTGAGGGTATCTACGTCTGCGGCGCCTTCCAGGGCCCCAAAGACATTCCCGAGTCCATCGTGGACGCCAGTGCGGCAGCTGCCGCGGCCGGCGAGTCCATCGCCTCGGCACGGAACACCGTGACCAAGGAAGCCGAGACGGTGCCCCAGCTCGACGTGGGCGGCGAACGACCCAAGATCGGCGTCTTCGTCTGCTCCTGCGGTACCAACATCGCAGGCACCGTGGACGTGGAGGCTGTGTCCGAGTACGCCAAGTCCCTCCCCTACGTGGAGTTCGTGGCCAACAACCTCTTCTCCTGTTCACAGGATACTCAGGACAAGATCGCTGAGACCATCAAGGAGAAGGGCCTCAACCGCGTTGTGGTTGCCGCCTGTACGCCCAAGACCCACGAAGGCCTCTTCCAGGAGACCCTCCTGGCCGCCGGCCTCAACAAGTACCTCTTCGAGATGACCAACATCCGTAACCAGGACTCCTGGGTACACAAGGATCAGCCGGAGATGGCCACCGAAAAAGCCAAGGACCTCATTCGCATGTCCGTGGCCAAGGTCGCCCTCTTCCAGCCCCTCGAAGAAGCCGAGCTCCAGGTCAACCAGACCGCCATGGTCCTCGGCGGGGGCCTTGCGGGCATCACCACCGCCCAGAGCCTCTCCCGTCAGGGATACGCCACCCACATCGTTGAGCGCGAAGACAAGCTTGGCGGCAACGCCAACCGCCTCTACCGCACCGCCTCCGGCGAGAATGTGGCAGAGAAGCTGGTCGAGCTCATCGACGACGTGACCAAGGACGACAACATCACCGTTCACCTGAACACCACCCTGGAAAACGTGGAAGGCTTCGTGGGCAACTTCGAATCCACCCTCGCTTCCAACGGAGCGGAGACCGTCCTGAAGCACGGGGTTGCCGTCATGGCCACCGGGGCTCAGCCCTACACCCCCACAGAATACTCTTACGGCTCCAGCGACCGCATCGTCACCAGCCTTGAAATGGACGAAAAACTCAAGGCCGACGATCCGATGCTGAACACCGTGAATTCAGCCGTATTTATCCAGTGCGTCGGCTCCCGTGAGCCCGAGCGTCCCTTCTGCTCACGTGTCTGCTGTACCCACAGCATCGACAACGCCCTGGAAATCAAACGCCGCAATCCCCTTGCCAACGTATACATCCTGTACCGCGACATCCGGACCTACGGCGAGCGCGAGCATCTCTACCGCGAAGCACGCGAAAAAGGCGTTATCTTCATCCGTTACGACGTGGACAAGAAGCCTGTTGTCGCCGTCAACGGAGACAAGGTATCCATCAAGACCGTCGATCACGTTCTCCGGCGCGAAGTTGAGATCGAAGCAGACCTCCTCTCCCTGGCCACCGCCGTGGTGCCCTACCGGGATGAAAAGGTTGCCCAGTTCTTCAAGCTGCCCATGAACGACAACGGCTTCTTCGTGGAACGCCACGCCAAGCTGGGTCCCAGCGAGTTCGCAACCGACGGCGTCTTCCTCTGCGGCATGGCTCACTATCCCAAGCCCATTGACGAAGCCATCGGCCAGGCCAAGGCAGCGGCATCCCGCGCCATCACCCTGCTGGCCCGTGAGACCATTCACACCAGCGGCCAGGTCGCCCATGTGAACCCCGCGCTCTGCAGCTCCTGCGGGATCTGTGTCAGCGTCTGCCCCTACTCCGCGCCTTCCTTCATGACCGAAGGCCGAGACGCAGGCAAGGCCCAGATCAACCCCGTACTCTGCAAGGGCTGCGGCCTCTGCGTCGGCTCCTGCCGATCCGGTGCCATTCGCCACAGGGGCTTTGATAACGACCAGATCATGTCGCAGATCTTTGCCCTGAACGAAGCGTAAGGACAGATTCGCATTAAACCTGTTTGTCCCGCCCTTTCCGAGCGAGTTTCGAAGGGGCGGGATTCAAAGGAGACTAAATAAAAATGGCTGAATTCGAACCGAAAATCGTCAGCTTTCTCTGTAACTGGTGCAGTTACGGAGCCGCTGACCTCGCAGGTGTGGGCAGAGCCCAGTACCCTGCCAACGTCCGCGTGATCCGGATCCCCTGTTCCGGTCGCATGAGCCCCAAATTCTTCCTGGCCGCCCTGCGCGAAGGAGCTGATGCCGTCTGGGTTTCCGGCTGACATCCCGGTGACTGCCATTACCTGGAAGGTAATTACTACGCACGTCGAAAGTTCGCCCTGATGAAAAACCTCATGGAGCATATGGGCGTTGAACCCGGCCGCCTGCAGTTCTCCTGGATCTCGTCCGCCGAGTCCACCAAGTTCGTGGACGTGGTGACCAAGGTCACGGAATCCGTCAAGGCCCTGGGTCCCAATACCAATTACGTGAAAAAGAGCGCGGCGAAGGGTTAAGCCATGGAATCATACATCGGAAAAATCAAAGAGATATCGGAAAGGCTCTTGAACGACGGCACCGTCGAGTGCGTTGTTGGATTCCGTAAAGGAACCGTGGCCAACACCAACGAGCCCTGCATGATCACCAAAGCCGAAGATGCCAAAGACCTTGTCTGGGATGCAAACTGCCGTTTGAACCTGGCCAACTACATCACCGGCCGTACGGAAAAGATCGCCATCATCGCCAAGGGATGTGATTCTCGAAACATCGTCAACCACATCATCGAAAACAAGATCTCCCGCGATCAGCTTGTGATCATCGGCGTGCCCTGCAAAGGGATGGTGGACAAGAACAACCCCGAGCAGCTTCAGGCCAACTGCGCCACCTGTCTCCACAGAAACCCCGTCATCTACGACGAGCTCTGTGCCGACCTCGTGGAAGAGCAGAAGGACGTGGACCGCTACGAAGACGTCCGCAAGGTTGAAGCCATGGACACCCAGGAGAAATGGGCCTTCTTCGAAGAGCTCCTCTCCGGCTGCACCCGCTGCTACGCGTGCAAGAACGCATGCCCCTTGTGCTACTGCCCCACCTGCTTCGTGGATGAGTCCCGACCCCAGTGGGTAGGCAAAGGAACCGATCCCATCGATATTCGCACCTACCACTTCCTGAGGGCCTACCACTGCGCCGGCCGCTGCACCGACTGCGGCGCCTGCGAAGCGGCCTGCCCCCAGAACATCAAGGTGCGCAATTTCACCAAGAAGCTCGAAAAAGACTGCTACGAGCTCTACGGTTGGGAAGCGGGACTTACCGTCGACCAGCGTCCGCCGCTGGACAGCTTCAAGCTGGACGATCCCGAAAAATTCATCATGTAATCCCGTTCGCCTCTCTTGTGTTATCTGAACTGAGCGAATGAACCATCATATGAACAAGGGCAAATATCATGAAGGTCATCAAAATTGATAAAAATACATGGGCCGGCGGGATTGACAGCCTGAGAAGCGGTTACCGCCTCTTCGGCCCCGTGATGCAGGGTGATGCCCACGAATACAAGGAACTGACGAGTGACGAAACGCCGGACATGGCGTACACCAACACCCGTCTCTCCCCCAAGTCCGTGGTCTTCCCCCAGTCCGAGCCGATGTTTACGTACAGCCTGGACGAGTCTGATCCGGAACACCACCTCCTCAAGGACGCCCCCAAGGATTATTCCCCCCGGGCCGTCATCGGGATGCGACCCTGCGACGCCAAGGCCCTGGCCCTGGTCCGCATGAACTTCGACACCGAAGACTACCGCGACCCCTTCTGGATGGACTCTTACGAAGCCACCACCTTTGTGGGCCTGGCCTGTGACGCCCCCTGCGACACTTGCTTCTGCACCAGCGCAGGATGCGGCCCCTACCACGAGGAAGGCCTCGACGTTCTCCTCTCCGACTGCGGCGATGCCTACGAGGCCAAAGCCCTGACGGAAAAAGGGGAGAAGCTCCTGGCAGCGGCCGGTTGGGCAGCCGAAGGCGATGCCTCTGTCTTCGAGCCCAAAAAAGCCGAAGCCGAAGCCAAGATCACCTGCAAGGTGGAGTCCTCCAAGCTTCGGGGCAAAAACAGCCTCGATCTCTACGATGCACCGTTCTGGAAAGAACTCTCCTTTGCATGCATCAACTGCGGGACCTGCACCTACGCCTGCCCCACCTGCTGGTGTTTCGACATCCAGGACGAAAACAAGGGCAACGACGGCGTGCGCATGAGAAACTGGGACAGCTGCATGACCTCTCTGTTCACCCTGCACGGCTCCGGCCACAACCCCAGGGAACAGAAGCATCAGCGCTTCCGTCAGCGTTTCATGCACAAGCTCAAGTACTTTGTCGACAAGTACGACAAGGGCCTGATGTGCGTGGGCTGCGGCCGCTGCGTTCAGCAGTGCCCTGCCAACATTGATATCCGCAGCATCTGTAACAAGATGAACGGTTACGAAGCCGCCAGCTAAAAAAAGGAGAAGACCTGTGCAGAATCCTTATAAGGCGTATCCCGTTCGCATTGACGACATTCAGGTTGCGACCGCGGATAAAACGCTCAGAACCTTTAAGTTTGTCTTTCTCAACCCGGAAGATGAAGAGAAATTTGCCTACAAGGTTGGACAGTTCGCAGAGCTCTCCATCCCCGGTCAGGGTGAAATCCCCATTGGCATCGCCTCCTCCCCTTCCGAGAAGGGCTTTGTCATGTTTACCGTGTTCCGTACCGGTAAAGTGACCGACCACCTTCACAACATGAAGGTAGGCGACATCATGGGCATCCGAGGCCCTCTGGGCAACTGGTATCCCATCGAGGACCTCGAAGGCAAAAACATCGTCATCATCGGCGCCGGTTTTGCCTTTACCACCCTGCGTTCCACCATCAAGTACCTGCTCGAGCCCGAAAACCGCAAGCGCTTCGGCCGACTGGACGTGATCTACGGTGCGCGTAACCCCGGCATGATCCTTTATAAGGATGAGCTGGTGGAGTGGGAAAAACGGGACGACATCAACCTCAACCTCACCGTTGACGGCACCGATGATCCCGACTGGAAATACCACACCGGTTTCGTGCCCACCATCACCGAAACCCAGGCGCCCCAGGCCGATGACGATACCTACGCCATCCTCTGCGGCCCCCCCATGATGCTGAAGTTTACCAAGCCTGTCCTGGACAAGCTTGGTTACAAGCCTGATCACATCATCATGAGCCTCGAAAACCGAATGAAATGCGGCATCGGCATGTGCGGTCGCTGCAACATCGGCAAGGAGCTGGTCTGCAAAGACGGCCCCGTCTTCACCCTCGACAAGCTCAATGAGATGCCGGAAGAGGATCAGTAAACGAATATAGGCGGTTAAACCCGTAACATATTGTATGTTACGGGTTGACATTGCCCTTTCTTTACTGTATTTCTTCTCTTCGAAGTGGACAGGACAAAATAAGGGATAAGCCTTTCAAATTGATAATTCTCAACAGGAGGTTTTGATTCAATGGCCGAGACAATTGAATACAACGGAAAGTCGTTTGACGTAGATGAGGATGGTTTCCTTCTTGACTTCAACCAGTTCACCGAAGAGTGGCTGGAGATCGTTATGAAAGAAGAAGGTATTGCAGAGCTGAACGACGAGCACAAGCTCGTTATCGACGTTCTTCAGGACTACTACCGTAAAAACGGTATCGCTCCCATGGTTCGCGTTCTCTCCAAGCTGACCAAGTTCAAGCTCAAGCACATCTACGAGCTGTTCCCCTCAGGCCCCGGCAAAGGCGCCTGCAAAATGGCTGGTCTTCCCAAGCCCACCGGTTGCGTATAGTCACCGGACGCCGTTTTTAAGTTTATCAAATCAGGCCCTGTCGGTAACGGCGGGGCCTTTTTTGGTTTAAGCCCCTCACCCTATAAGCCTTTCCCAAACGCCCATGCAGACTTCCCTTCTGATCCAGACCACAAAAAACAAAGAGCTGGTGGATATCTCCTCTGACGTGCAGGCAGAAATAGACCGATGGGGCTGCCACGACGGCGTCCTCTTCCTGTTCGTGCCCCACACCACCGCTGCCGTCACCATCAATGAAAACGCCGATCCCGCCGTTCAGGAAGATGTGATCTACGCCCTGAAAAAGGCGTTCCCCGATCACCCGGCCTTCCGGCACCTGGAAGGAAATTCCGATGCCCACGTCATGACAAGCCTCACCGGCTCGTCCGAGATCATTTTCATCCAAGAGGGACGCCCTGTCCTCGGCACCTGGCAGGGCATCTACCTTGCCGAATTCGACGGCCCCCGCAAACGCCGGGTGGTCCTCAAGTGCCTTCCGGGGTAAGGCCCTGAAGGGCTGCGGCACCAACAGGCGCATAGCCCCTCTTATTCTTCTTTATCAAGGAGCAGAAGACAAGCGCCTTGGTTGCCGGAACGTTTTCGCGGAACTTTTTTCAAAAAGCGACCCGCCGGAGGCAACTGAATGGATAAATGCGTTGACCCGATGGCGCCCGGCCCCAACGGTTGACGCAACGGCCCCGGCATCATAAGATATCGAATTCAAGAAACACGACACGCAGGCCCCCTTTATTATAAGGCCCTGCCAGGCGATTACCCATGAGCGGCCAAAGGAGCATCCGTACATGACCCTCGAAGAGAAGGACAAGCAGATCATCAACCACATCCAATCCGATTTTCCCATCTGCAAACGGCCCTATGCCGCCATCGGCGACGCGCTGTCCATGGATGAAGCCGAGGTGATCACGCGGGTGGCAAAGCTCAAGGAGATGGGTATCATCCGCCGTATCGGCGGCAACTTCAGCCCCGAAAAAGTGGGCTTTCACAGCACCCTCTGCGGGGCCAGGGTTCCCGAGGAGAAGCTTGAGACCTTTGCCGAGGTGGTCAACAGCTACAAAGGCGTTACCCACAACTACGTCCGGGATGACGAGTTCAACGTCTGGTTCACCTTCATCGAAGACTCCGTGGCCCAGATTGAGGCCAACCTGGCCGAAATTGCCGAGCGTACCGGGGTCACCAGTATCTACAACCTGCCAGCCACCCATATCTTTAAAATTCGCGCCGAATTCACCGTGGAGTAGCCATGGAAACCCTGCGCCTTGCCCTGGCCGCCGTTCCCGCCTCCCTTGCCGACCCTTCCGGCAACAGAGACACCCTTCACCGCAGCAGTCGCAAGGCCCGGGAGGCCGGGGCCGACCTCATCGCTTTTCCCGAGCTCTCCCTCACCGGCTATGCCAACGGAACCGGTGCCTTTGAGCGGGCCATCACCGAAAGGGAGGCCCTCTGCATCATTCAGGAGGCCGTAAACGAAACCGGCTTAGGGATCCTTGCCGGGTATGCGGAAAAGGCCTCCTCCGGTGACCTGTTCGCCTCCCACACAGCCCTTTTACCGGACGGAGGTCACACCACCTACCGAAAGCTCCACCTGGCCCCGCCGGAAAAGGGACTCTACAGCGCCGGCACCGGCCTGCCCCTCTTTTCCTTCAAGGGGTTTTCCATTGGCATGATGCTCTGCTACGACGCCCACTTCCCCCTGGCCTTTCACCACCTGGCCCAGCAGGGCGCAGACCTTGTGATCCTACCCCACGCCTCCCCCAGGGGCACCAGCGAAGAGAAATACGATTCCTGGATGCGTCACCTGCCGTCCCGGGCCTTTGACAACAGCTTCTGGGTGGCTGCCGTCAACCAGTGCGGCACCAACGAAGCGCACCTTTCCTTTCCGGCCCTGGCCCTGGCCTTTGACCCCTCGGGGCATCTTGCGGGACCTCCACGCCTTACAGAAGGCCTCCACCTCGTGGACATTGACCAAAAAAAACTGACCGAGGTCAGGTCCCACCCCATGCGCTACTTCCTGCCCAACACCCGCCCCGACTTTTAATCCCCGACGCCAAAGTCGATAGCTTACAGGTGGTTAACCTGTTTCCGCAGAACTGAAAGAAGACAACACCCAGCCTTTTGATGGCGTTCGCCCATGCCTTAAGTCATCTTCCCCTTAACTCACACCCGCACCACCTTAGAAATTATTATTGACACATAAAATGTAGATATATATATGACTGACATCACCCTTTAATCATTGGCACATCCCATGATCAATATTTAATGATTCGATGTTATTAGAAATATGGCATTTATCAATAAAAAAGACCAAGTATCCATTTCACTACACCATGAAAACGCATCGCTGCACGAGCAGCACCGGAGCCAAGGGGTAAATACCCGCAAGAATACGTTGAAACCATCGCGACCCTCCACCTGCCCTTAGGTATCGGTCGCCGATGCTCCCTTCAGGCCCTTGCGTTCGCCTAAATTCAGTGGCAAACGCAAGCCACATGCGGCGCGACATGCACCCTTAACCCATTGTTGACAAACGGCCATCCCACCGCCGGGCTGGGCCATCTCACATATGATAACCACCGCGCATACTGTGCGCCGATCATACAATGTAAGCACTGCATCAATTCTAACCATTGCTAAAGGAGATTAGGTGAAATGAGACGACTTGTGATGATGATTGGTTTTTTCTTTGTGTTAACCGGGTCCGCGCTTGCGGCCGATGGCAGGGACGTTGATGGCTCCGGCCTCCCACCCCAGATGACCCAGGTTGAATACGAATACATCCTGGACATGGCCAACCTCACGGCACGGATCTACGACAACGCCTGGGACTGGATGCTGGACAGACTGGCGCCCTTCCTGCTGAACAAACTCGACTTTGTGGGCAATTCATCCAACTACCTCAATGTTGTACGGGATGAAAACGTCCTGAACTACATGACCGAAGCACAGCGTTCGGCAGTGACAACCCTGCTGGACACCTATGTGGGCGGCTGGGACGGCCTGGACGCAAAGGTGTACATCAACATCCACAACCCCGGGCAGCTTGTTCTGGTTTTCAGGGGCACCGAAGCCCTCAACGTCAACGACTGGATTGCCGACGTCAGGCAGGCCCTCAATATTTTCGTAAACTCCATCGGTTCGGTGCAGTACGAAAAAGCTGTAAACCTTGCCGTGGGACTGAAGGCCTTTGCCGATGCCAACAGCTACACCATGGAAATTGCCGGCCACAGCCTGGGCGGTGGCCTGGCGCAGATCACCGGCCTGAAAACCGGGGTCAAGACCACCTGCTTCAACGCAGCCGGCCTCACCGCAGCCACCCTGGTTGAGCAGGGCATTATCGACAGCGCAAGCCAGCCCGTGACCGAAGAGATGGTGGCCAACATCACCCACATCAATGTCAAAAACTGCCCCCTGGTGGACACCGACGGACAGATGAACGACAGCTCCCCCTTCGCCACCTGCCCCCGCTACGGCAATGCCGACAAGGTCTACTGGCTGGATCACCTGATGTTCTGCGGAGGCACATGGAACATGCCCCTGCGCATCGCCAACCACATGTACCATGCGTACGTCTACCAGCTGTACCAGAAAGATTTTCTCTAAGCAGCCCGTAAAACGCCCGGCATAAAGGCAACACGAACCACGCACCATAAAAAAAGCTCACCGGGAATTCCCGGTGAGCTTTTTTTAACTGGTGCTATAGCAGTCTGCCGACGAACGCGCTCTGCCTCAGGAGACAGCCACAAGGACATCTTTGCCGTCCTGTGACTCGATGCGGTAGTTGAACATCACAATGGTGGTGGTCAAGGGCCGCCCAAAGAGAAAATCAAGGATCTCTGCCTTGACCCTGCCGCTCTCCACCAGGGTCTCCCGGAGGCTCCGGTCGTAGGCGATCATCTCACAAACCTTTTCAGCGGCCTCCTGGTCGCCGGTGTCGTCCACCTTCCGGATCAGCTCGTCCAGCAGGTCATAGCTGCAGCGCTCGTGGTGGTCTGCCACCAGATCCCAGAGCCCCTTGATCCCGCCGATGATGTCTTCGCGGCACAAGGGGGTATCCGAGGCGTAGACCTCCACGATCTCCCGCTCGTCCCAGCACTTGAAGGAGCGACACTCAAAAGGCCTCTGGCTGTAGATGTCGCAGCGGTTCTCAGGGGTCAGGAACAGGCAGCGCAGAGTCTCGGGGTCCACCTTGATCTTGATCTGATCCGTGGCCAGGGGCTCCATCTTCAGGGACTCTTTATTGAACATGCGCTCTCCGGCCCTCAGGGTGTACAGCACGGAAAGGTCGAGTTTTCCTGTCTTGATAAGCCGCTCATCCTGGGACCGCAGCACCGGGCCGCCCCCGGTGCAGCAGGCGCCGCAGTGGTTGCATGATGTCTGGGCAGCGCTGCACCCGCTGCATCCTTCGTTTCCGCCGGTTAAAAACTCCATAAAGCCCTTCCTTATATATAGATCATGTTGAGCCCCATTGCCTCCGGCGGCCCTGCCGGCGGGACCAACTTTTTTTTAAAAAATTCAACAACCAGGTTTCACACAGACACCAGCCTGCCTTCAGGGTTCACGGCGCAATCCGTAAGCACATGTGATGAGCCTGGGGCACGAAGCGTAAAGCATGTGCGATACCGCAGGTCATCAAACATCAAACCAGAAAAAAAGGCAAGGGCCAACTGCGCACCGCGCAAGAGACCCCTGCCTGATTTGTTTACCTTACGTTTTCAAGGTGTTTCACCCTGAAGGATCGCTGTATTACCGCGACCCAAATCCCTGCGGGTTACTCGGCAAGGCGCTTGTAGTGTTCGTAGCGCTTGGCGAACTCCATCTCGATCTGACCGCGGAGCTTCTTGGACTCTTCAGGAAACATCTGCTCCAGGCTGGCAAAACGGTTCTCGCCGGCCAGGAAGTCCTGAATGGTGCCGTCGGGCTCTTTGGATTCAAAGATGAAGGGGTTCTTGCCCTCTTCGGCCAGGGCAGGGTTGTAGCGATACAGGGGCCAGTACCCGGAGGCCACCGCAAGCTTCATCTCTTCCTGGGTCTTGCCCATGCCTTTTTTGATGCCCTGGTTGATACACGGGGCGTAGCAGATCACCACAGAAGGTCCGGGATGGTTCTCCGCCTCGATAAAGGCCTTCATGAGCTGCTGCTTGTTGGCGCCCATGGAGACGGAGGCCACGTAGACATAGCCGTAGCTCATGGCGATGAGGCCAAGGTCCTTCTTGCCGATCTTCTTGCCGGAGGCGGCAAACTTGGCCACGGCACCGGTGGGGGTCGCCTTGGAGGCCTGACCGCCGGTGTTGGAGTAGACCTCGGTATCCATGACCAGGATGTTCACGTCTTCCCCGGAGGCAATGACGTGGTCCAGGCCGCCGAAACCAATGTCATAGGCCCAGCCGTCCCCGCCAAAGATCCAGTGGGACTTCTTGGTGAACAGGTCGTTCATGGCATCGATTTCATCGAGGATGGGGTCTCCCATCTCCGTGAGAAGGCGTGCCTTGATCTCGTCCCCGTACTGCCTTGAGAGCTTGGCGTCGCCCATGTTCTCGGACCAGTTCTTCATGGCGGCCTTCATCTCGTCGGAGATCTCGCAATCCTGGGCCTCGGCCATGAGGTCGGCAAGCTTCTGGCGCCGCTGGTTCGTGGCCAGGGCCATGCCGTAACCAAACTCGGCTGCGTCTTCAAAGAGAGAGTTGCCCCAGGTGGGACCGAACCCGTCTTTGTTGGCGCAATAGGGGAAGGAGGGGGCGGACCCCGCCCAGATAGAGGAACAACCAGTGGCATTGGCGATGGTCATGCGCTCGCCGAAGAGCTGGGTGAGGACCTTCACATAGGGGGTCTCCCCGCAGCCCGCACAGGCACCGGAGAACTCCAGAAGGGGCTGCATGAGCTGGCTGCCCTTGACGGACTCGCGCTTGAGCAGGCCTTCCTTGTACTCCACGGTCTTGGAAAAGGCGAAGTTGTCCGCCTCGGCCTCGGCCTGGGAGGCGATGGGCTTCATCACCAGGGCCGGGGTCTTGGCCGGGCAGATGTCGGCGCAGTTGCCGCAGCCCAGACAATCCATGGCGTTGACCTGGATGCGGAACTTGTACTCCTTGAGCTCCTTGCCGGCGGCGGGCAGTGTGGCAAAGCTTTCCGGCGCATCGGCCAGCTCAGCATCGCTCACCACAATGGGAACGATGGCCGCGTGGGGGCAGACAAAGGAGCACTGGTTACACTGGATACAGTTTTCAGCGATCCACTCAGGCACTTCGATGGCCACGCCGCGTTTCTCGTAGCGCGAGGTACCCACGGGGAAGACACCGTCGGCGGGGAAGGTGGAGACGGGCAGGGAGTCACCCTTCTGGGCATTGACGGGTCGAAGCACATCGGTGATGAACTCCGGTGCCTCTTCGGCTTCGGAGGCGGCATCTTTGGCTTCGGCCCACGCCTCGGGAACGGGAATCTCCACAAGACCTTCCAGGGCCTGGTCCACAGCGGCGATGTTCATGTCCACGATGGCATCGCCCTTCTTCATGTAGGTCTTCTTGATGTCTTTTTTCAGGAGGGCAATGGCCTCCTCAAAGGGCATCACATTGGCCAGCTTGAAGAAGGCGGTCTGCATGATCATGTTGATACGTCCGCCAAGGCCCACGTTGGCGGCGACCTTCACCGCGTCGATGGCGTAGAAACGGATCTTCTTGGCGGCCAGGATACTCTTGAGGGAACCGGGAAGCTCGGCCTCCATTTCCTCGGCCGTCCAGGGGGCGTTGATAAGGAAGGTGCCGCCCTCTTTGATCCCATCCACCACATCGTAGAGGTGGACGTAGTTGGACTTGTGGCAGGCCACGAAATCGGGCTTGTCCACAAGGTAGGTACTCTTGATGGGCTCGTCCCCGAAACGCAGGTGGGACACGGTGATGCCGCCGGACTTCTTGGAGTCGTAGGCAAAGTACCCCTGGGCGTACATGTCGGTGTTGTCGCCGATGATCTTGATGGCGCTCTTGTTGGCACCCACGGTTCCGTCGGAGCCAAGGCCCCAGAACTTGCAGTTGACGGTGCCTTCGATGCCGGCATCGAAGCTCTCGTCCACTTCCAGGGAGCTGTAGGAGACGTCGTCCTTGATGCCGACGGTGAAGTGGTTCCTGGGCCCGGTGACCTTCATGTTGTCGAAGACCGCCTTGGCCATGGCAGGAGTGAACTCCTTGGAGCCCAGGCCGTAGCGACCGGTGAGGATCTGGGGCATCTCCCCCATCTCCATGTACGCGGCGGCAACATCCAGGTAGAGGGGCTCGCCCATGCTTCCGGACTCCTTGGTGCGGTCCAGAACGGTGATGGTGGACGCCGTGGCCGGAATGGCCTGCAGGAGGTGCTCGGCGCTGAAGGGACGATAGAGGCGAACCTTGACGAGGCCTACCCTCTCACCCATGGCGGTCAGCTTGGAGACAGCCTCTTCCAGGGCTTCGCAGCCGGAGCCCATGGCGATGACAACCCGTTCGGCCTCGGGGTGGCCCACGTAGTCGAAGAGACGGTAGGGGCGGCCGGTGAGCTTGGTGACCTTCTCCATGTACTCGGCCACAATGTTGGGCACATCCTCATAATAGAGGTTGGCGGCCTCACGACCCTGGAAGTAGATATCCGGGTTCTGGGCGGTGCCACGAATCTCGGGGTGCTCAGGGTTCATGGCGTTGGCGCGGAACTCTTCCAGGGCGTCCATGTTCACGAGGTCTTTCATATCCTCGTAATCGATCATCTCGATCTTCTGGATCTCGCTGGAGGTTCGGAACCCGTCAAAGAAGTGGACAAAGGGCACCCGGCTCTCGATGGTGGCCAGATGGGCCACAAGGGCCAGGTCCTGGACTTCCTGGACGTTGCCGGAGCAGAGCTGGGCGAAACCGGTCTGCCGAACGGCCATGACGTCCTGGTGATCCCCGAAGATGGACAGGGCATGGGCGGCAACAGCACGGGCCGACACATGGAAGACGCAGGGCAGAAGCTCCCCTGCAATCTTGTACATGTTGGGAATCATGAGCAGGAGGCCCTGGGAGGCGGTGAAGGTGGTGGTCAGCGCCCCGGCTGCCAGGGACCCGTGAACCGCACCGGCCGCACCGGCCTCGGACTGGAGCTGGCGAACCATCACTTCCTGGTCAAAAATGTTTTTCCGGGATGCGGCTGCCCACGCGTCGGCGGTTTCGCCCATGGGCGTTGAAGGCGTAATCGGATACAGTGCCGCCACGTCACTGAAGGCGTAGGCGACATGGACGGCAGCGGTGTTGCCGTCAATGGTCTTCATTGTTTTCCCCATAGTTAACTCCTTTAAATCGTTAGGAAGGATTCGCCACACCCGCAATCCCGGCCGCAGGGGTTCCCCAGTGCCGATGTATCGGCGATTCCTGCGGCGTGGGTCTTTTTTTCGTTGCGGTGGCGCGATGGCGAAATCCGGGCCGGAACTGCGATGGTCCGCAGGTCGGTGCATGGCGTCGGCCATATTCCGAGCATCCCTGCGGACGCGGGTCTCACTATACCGTACCGCCCCACGGGGCGGATATTTCCTCACTTTACGAGGGAGTCGTAAATAAGCATGATTACATGATCCCCATATCAAAGTAAAGCAGAATAATCCTCATTTACCCAATCATCCTACGCAAATATTTCACTTCCGAGCACCGTCCGAAGCGCCGCCTAAATTACATAAAAAAAGGTCGAAACAGCATCCATTACTCTGCTGTTCCGACCTTTGAGTGTTTTCCAGCTTCCTCGAAAAGGAAACTTCTATTTGCTATCTTGACTCATCACCCATGCGAAACTCAAGGCCATCGCCCCCCACATCCACGGCCACACTGTCGCCGTCCCCAAAACGCCCTTTGAGGATCTCCACGGCCAGGGGGTTCTCCACCTCCCGCTGAATGGCGCGCTTCAGGGGCCGGGCTCCGAACACGGGGTCGTACCCGGCGTCCACCAGGTGGGCCACCCCCGCCTCGGACACGGAAAAGCCGATGCCCCGAGCCTTGAGGCGCTCGCTCACCCGCTTGAGCTGAAGTTCCACAATGCGGGACAGGTCTTCCCGGGTCAGGCTGTCGAAGATCACGGTCTCGTCGATGCGGTTGAGGAACTCGGGGCGGAACGACGCCTGCAGCATGGACTCCACCTTGGTCTCCATCTCCGGGCGGTTCTTGCCGCCGTACTCCTGGATCACGTGGCTGCCGATGTTGGAGGTAAGCATGATGAGGGTGTTCCGGAAATCCACGGTGCGTCCCTGGCTGTCCGTCATCCGCCCGTCATCCAAAATCTGGAGCAGGAGGTTGAAGACGTCCGGATGGGCCTTTTCGATCTCGTCGAAAAGCACCACGGCATAGGGCCGCCTTCGGATGGCCTCGGTGAGGTACCCGCCTTCGTCGTAGCCCACATACCCCGGAGGCGCCCCGATGAGCCGCGCCACCGCGTGTTTCTCCATGTACTCACTCATGTCGATGCGCACCAGGGCCCGCTCATCGTCAAAGAGAAACTCGGCAAGGGCCTTGGCCAGCTCGGTCTTGCCCACCCCGGTGGGGCCCATGAAGATGAAGGAGCCCACGGGCCGGTTGGCGTCCTGGAGCCCGGATCGGGCGCGGCGCACCGCGTCGGAAACAGCCGAAATGGCCCGTTTCTGACCCACCACACGCTTGCCCAACCCCTCTTCCATGGCCAAAAGGCGCTCCATCTCCCCTTCCAGCATCTTGGCCACCGGAATGCCGGTCCAGCGGGAGATCACCTCGGCCACGTCCTCGTCGTCCACCTCCTCCTTGAGCATTTTCCGGTCTTTCTGGAGCTCGGAAAGGGTCTCCTTGGCTTCATCCAGGGCTTTCCTGAGTTCATCGCTTCGCCCGTAACGGAGCTCGGCCACTTTGGCCAGGTCCCCTTCGCGCTCGGCCCGTTCCTCTTCTATCCCCAGCTGTTCCTGCTCTTCCTTGAGACCCCGGATCCCATCGATTATCGCCTTTTCGTTGGCCCAGTGGGCCTTCTTGCTGTTGGCCTCTTCCCGGAGCTGTCCCAGCTCCTTTTCAAGGGCCTCCAGCCGGTCCTTGGAACCCCGGTCGCTCTCCTTGGTGAGGGCCTGCTTTTCCACCTCCAGCTGGGTGATGCGCCGCATCATCTCATCAATCTCGGCGGGCATGCTGTCGATCTCAATGCGGAGCCGGGAGGCGCACTCGTCAATGAGGTCGATGGCCTTGTCCGGCAGGAACCGATCGGCGATGTAGCGGTTGGAGAGGGTGGCGGCCGCCACAATGGCCGAATCCTTGATGCGCACCCCGTGGTGAACCTCGTACTTTTCTTTAAGCCCGCGCAGGATGGAGATGGTGTCCTCCACACTGGGCTCTGCGGTAAAAACCGGCTGGAAACGCCGCTCCAGGGCCGCATCCTTTTCGATGTATTTTCGATACTCATCCAGGGTGGTGGCTCCCACACAGCGCAACACACCGCGAGCCAGGGCAGGCTTCAACAGGTTGGAAGCGTCCATGGACCCTTCTGCCGCACCGGCACCCACCACGGTGTGGAGTTCGTCGATGAACAGGACGATCTCGCCGTCGGCATCCTCCACCTCTTTAAGGACAGCCTTCAGCCGCTCTTCAAACTCACCCCGAAACTTGGCGCCCGCCACCAGAGCCCCCATGTCCAGAGCCGCAAGGCGCCTGTTCTTGAGGATCTCGGGCACATCCCCTTCCACGATGCGGCGGGCCAGCCCCTCCACAATGGCGGTCTTGCCCACACCGGGTTCCCCGATAAGCACCGGGTTGTTCTTCCGGCGCCTGGAGAGCACCTGCACCACGCGACGGATCTCTTCGTCCCGACCGATGACCGGGTCCAGCTTGCCGGCGCGGGCCAACGCCGTTAAATCCCGGGAAAACTTCTCCAGGGCCTGGTAGGTCGCTTCCGGGTTGGGGTCGGTGACCCGCTGGCTGCCCCGGATCTCCATGAGCACCGAAAGCAGGGACTCCCGGGTGAGGCCGAACCGGGCAAAAAGCTCCTTCATCCCTTTTTTCCCGCACCCGGCAAGGGCCAGGAGAAGGTGTTCCACGCTGACGTACTCATCTTTCATGGTCTCGGCTTCGTCAAAGGCCTGGCTTAAGACCTGCCTGGACTCCCGGGATAAAGCGGCGTCCCCTGCGGCCCCGCTCACCTGGGGCAGGCGCCCCATGAGCTCGGCCAGCTGACCGGAGAGCCCTTCTAAAGGAACCCCCATTTTTCGGAAAATCGAGAGGACAATCCCCTCCCGGTCCCCCACCATGGCTGCCAGCATGTGCTCGGGTTCAATCTGTGGGTTGCCCTTGCGCGAGGCCATCTCATGGGCCTCCTGAATCATCTCCTGGGACTTCACCGTCAATCGATCAAATCGCATCATCCACTCCTTTTCGTCCTGAAAGACCCTTCCCCCACGGTCGGGCCTTCACAGCGTTTCGCTTTGTCCATCGCAGAAGCTTTAGCGTCCTTATCGATGCGTTCAACGGAAAAATTAACCACCCATCCGGACGTGTCAAGCAGGGGCCAGGACCAGCGTATTAAACCATTCAGATGCCTTCTATGGTTAAAGGGGCCAGGAAAAGCCTGCCTCCGGCGGCCAGGTGGGGGCACCTGGAAACCCTCTGGCGAATGCATGGAGGCAAACATCCCGCAAACGGTTTCGGGGCATTCGCGTGGGGTATGACATGTGGCAACCGTTTTTGCAGGAGAGGCCCATTTCATTCTTCTGGAAACAAATAAGGGCCATGCCAAGAATAAATTACACATGATGGGATCATCCCATAAGTCCTCAGCATGATTTTTTGATCGTTGCTTCGACACATAACGAATTTAAGGTGGGGTATCGTTATGTATTATTATTTTAGGGCATAGCCCTAAAAGGCTGGCGGTATCAGAAATGGGTGGCGAGAAAATCGATGGATTCAAAGCAAGGGGCAGCTTTGAAGATCTCCATGGAGAGGGTGTGGGTGTAGGAGGACATAAAGGGAAGGAGGCGGTGAAAAAGTGAAGGGTCCATGAGGGGAAGGGCGCGGTGGTCTTTTCCGTTGGCAACGCCGTGGAGGTGAACCATGCGGCACAGGGGACCAAGGCGGAGGATGGTCTCTTCAACGGGGAGGCCAAAGTGAATCAGGTGGCCCAGGTCCAGGCAGATCCTGTAGCCCATGGACTCCAGGGTGTCGGCCAGGGGAAGCAGGTCGTAGTCCAGGGTCTCCACGGTGACCCTGGCCGGGTCCATGGCCCCTGCAAGGGCTTCAAGGCTCCTGTGGGCGGCTTCCGACCACGCCTCGGGATCCGTTCCGGAAGGGCGCTCCAGGTGGACGGTATGGGTCACCGGAGCAAGGGGTGCCGTCAACTCGAAAACCCGCTTGTGGGCGTCCAGGGACCGGATCTTTTCGGCACGGTCCACCGAGGCCAGGTTCTCGTCGATGGGCATGTGGATGTTGTAGGAGAGGCCGTAGGCCTGCTGGAGGGAGGCAAGGGCCCGGAAGGTTTTCGCCTCCGGCAGGCAATCGGGCCTGCCTTCGAAAAAGAGAAGCTCCACCCCGTCCACAAAGGGGGCCACGCGGGCCACGTTCTCCTCATACCCCGCAGGGTAAAGCCAGGAGGGCACGGAAAGGGAAAAGGGAAACCGGTTTTTGTAGCTGGTTGTCGGTATGGATTCCATCAGGCATGCACTCCTTTCATACGGCCATGGCACCGTGAGATCTTGCGGCTTCGTTTCACCTCGTACATGGCGCTGTCCGCATACCGGATCAGGTCACTGGCCGTCACCGCGTCGTCGGGGAAGACGGCCACCCCCACGCTGCCAGAGACATAGGCCACGTCCCTCCCTCCGGCGCTGTATGGCTGGGCCAGAATCACGGCCACTTTGCGCACCACCACCTCCACATCGCAGCCGTCGGCGTTGTCCAGGACCACGGCAAACTCATCGCCCCCCACCCGTGCCACGCAGTCGCACTGGCGAAGATTGTCCACCAGGCGCCGGGTGATCTCCCGGAGCACCTCGTCTCCGGCCTCGTGCCCCAGGGTGTCGTTGACCTCTTTGAACCGATCGATGTCGATGTAGAGCAGGGCCACCTGCCCTCCGTAGCGCTTGGCCCTCAGGATATCCGTCTCCAGGCGTTCGTAGAAGCCCTTCCGGTTTTTCAGGCCGGTGAGGGGATCGTGGTAGGCCATGTAGATCAGTTCCTGCTCGTAGCGTTTCCGTGCCTCCACGTCCCGCACAATGGTGCGGTACCCGGTGCGCTCCCCGGTGCTGTCCCGGATGACGGAGACCGACACGCCGATATGGCGCCGGTCCCCACCCTTTCGGATGATGGGGTAATCGAACTCGGCCATCTCTTCATCGCCTTTGAGGATCCTTGCAAACCGGGTCAGTACCTCGTCCCGGCTCTCCTCGGCGATGAACCGGCCCCTGTGCATCCCCAGGATCTCGTCTGCTTCGTACCCGCAGATCTCACACATGGCGGTGTTGACAAAGGTGACACAGCCCTCCCGGTCCACCTCACAATACCCCTCCTTCATGTTCTCCACGATGGTCCGGTACTTCTCCTCACTGGACCTGAGGGCCTCTTCCGCCTGGTGGCGCTGGACGATTTCGTGCTCCAGCTCATAGCTTCGGATCTCGGCCTCGGCCGTCATCTGGTTGGCTGTGAAGATGGCCCGCTCCAGGGCCTTGTTGGAGGATTCGAGCTCTTTTCCCTTATCGGCCAGGGCCCGGTTCTGGCCCTCGGAGTCATGGAGCATCTCTGCAATGGCCCGTCGCATGCGGTTGATGCTCCGGGACAGGGAAACAAACTCGGAGCTTCCTGAAAACCGCACCCCTTCGTCAAGGTTTCCTTCGGCAATCTTCTCCGAGACATCCCGCAGCTCCTCAATGGGGCGAATCAAAAACCAGGAAAACAGAGAGCCACCCACCAGGACAACCCCGAAAAGACACACCGCAGCCACGGCAAACCGGGACCCAAGCTCTTCGGTGCCTCCGGGACGGGTAAAAACCGGGGTAAACACCAACCGGCCCCTGCCGCCATCTTCCTTGGAAGGCAGGGCCATGAGGCGAACGGTACCGCTGGGCAGCGCTGCAGTCCGGCCAACGGCCCGGCCTTGTCGCCTTGCCTCCGCCAGCAGGTCCGCATGGGCCGCCAGCTCGGCCACAGGGACACCCGTGGCATTTCCGAATCGCGCCCACGTCTCCGGGGTTCCCTCCCCCTGGACGAGCCCTCCCATGGAAAGGGCCCCGTCGGCACGCACCGTACCCGACGGAGAGACACCCTCTCCCCAGGCCAGCAGGGCCCCATCAAGGGTTGCTGTGTAAACGGACCGTGTCTGATAATGCACAAAGGCATAAAAGAACAGGGCCATGACCACAAGGACCCCAGAGATCCATATGGTGATGCGGGCTCTCAGCCCCAGGCCCGTTCCTTCTTTTTCTTCCATCGATCACTCCTGCCTCGTCAGGCAAATGGGTCGGCGGCACGGCAGGTCCATTGAATCCGAAGAGTGCCCTGCTCGCCATAAAAAAAGGGTCGGCCACCCGGTGGCCGACCCTCACATGCTTTCCCGTCACTGCACGCGCTGACGGATCAGTAAGTCAGCACCACGCCGCACATGGTTTCATTGATGTAGCGACTCCAGGAATTCCCGGTGTCGAATTCAGCGTCGATATAGGTGTGGGTAAGGGTCAGGTAGGCATTTTCGATGAGGTAGAAGCGCAGGCCCACGGTGAAATCCATGTACCCTTTGGTCTCATCGAAGGTGATGGATTCGGGGGCAAGGGTCATGTCGCCGGTCACCTCGATGGGAATGTTAAAGGGGTTGATGGTGGCCGGCAGCTCGTAGCCGGCGCCGAGGTTGAAGCCCAGGGCGCTGAGGTCGGCCCGCTCGGTCTTTGCCTTGTTCTTCATGGAGCCCAGAACGTACTTGAAGCCCAGGCCGTAACGGAGTCCGGGGGTGAGGTTGTCGCTTTTCACGCTGACAAGGCCACTGCCGATGGTGTAACGGTCTTCGTTGTACATCAGCCCAGCGCCGACCTCAAGGGTCCCCAGGGGGCTGCTCGTCAACATGCTGGCGTTGGTTCCCACGGCACGGTTGTTGGCTGAGATCCCCAGACTGAGCCCCTCGGCAGATGCCGAGGACCCGAAAGACAACAGGGAAGCGGTAATCATAAAAAGGGAGGCAGCGATGATCGATACTCTTTTCATCATGAAGAATTCCTGTACAAGTTGAATATGAATTGGCGACGAAACCCGCCGTTGCCGCCCCGCTGCCGAGGACAGCCTTGCTGACATCCGCATGATGTGGGTGACTCCGGACAGGGATTCGGTCATTTTCAGGCGTCGACTTTTTCCGGACGGCCCTGTAAGTATGATATACTTCCCCGGTAAACCTCTCCACGCCAGGGTCATCTGCAACGGAGTCGGTACGTTGCTTACGGGATGCCTTAAAAATCAACTGGAAAACACACTGCCACACTTACCGGAAAAGATCAACAATACCGGAATGACGAAACGCCAAGCCCCTTCCCCTCCGGGCCCGGCGTTTTTTAAGAAAGGAAACCCATGCTGAAAGTTTACTCCGCCTCCTGGTGCCCCCACTGCATCAAGACAGAGGCGTACCTCAAAGAACAGAATATCCCTTTTGATTCCATCAACATCGAAACCGCGCCAAAGGAGATCGTGGACAAGGTCTCGGAGATCAACGGCGGGGAATGGGTGGTGCCCACCCTGGAGTACAAGGGTGTATGGCGAAGGGGCAAGGTCTTTAACAAAGCCGCCCTTGAGGCGGACCTCAGGGAGATGGGCGTCCAATAAAAAAGCGGCCCCCAAAGGAGGCCGCTTTTGATCATATCATCACACCAACGCTGAGGACCGGACTAAAAGGAGAATCCCACCTCGGCAAAGGGTCCGGCAAAGGTCAGGTCGACGTCAAAGTCGTCCTCATCCACCTCCACCTCTTCGTGGCGGTACCCGGCGGCCACGAAAAACGGCCCCATGGTGTTGTATTTCACGCGGCCGATGGCACTGATGATGCGGGCATAGCTCACGTCCAGGCCCCTGACTTCCGCCTCCAGGGCAAAGCCCCCGATGAGGTTGAGCTGGCCTGCCACAAACAGCATGGGAACGGGCACGGTGACGCTTTCGGTGCGAGTGGTGAGATTACCTGACACGAGCCCGGTCATCTCGGCCTCCATGTCAAGGATCCGTACGTTGAGGCCCACGTCCAGGCCCACACGGCCCAGGGTGGCCAGCCCCACAAAGGGGACCCCGTAGAACAGGCCGATGTCATACTGCTCAAGGGTCAGCTTGGTTTCGGAGTTGGCGGAAAAGGTGTCGTCCCCGAATTTGAACTCCTCGGAGAGATTCCCCTCGAACTCCATGGGGGTGGTCATGAGGTAGACATTGGGAATCACCAGGGGAAGTTCCACCCGAAGGCGGGCCGCGGGGAACACCTCGTCGTCAAAGCCCAGAATGGATTCCACATCCCCACTGGTTCCGCCGTTGTACTGGAAGTCACCGGACGGAGTCGGCATGAACCCTCCCACAGCCCCTTCCACACTTACCAGCCCGAGGAGCGCAAAGGAGCGCCCGGGCACCATCACAGCTGCCACTGCAAGCAGAATGAATAACCATCGTTTCATACGTATTGTTTCCTCCATCATTTTGGGCCGATCATTATGGCGGGACATCCCCGTTGTCCCCTATATCGTCCGGGAACATCAATCCTTGAGGCATTTCGTTTATAAAACAGTGAGATGCCATCGTAAAATCAGGTCAAAATAGCCGAATACCGCTTAAATAACAAGCTTTCATCTTCTTTGCGCGGCCCATGAAAAAAAGCGCGTCTCCGGAAAGAGAACGCGTGAACCCCTTGACCGCAAAGGATGAATCAGATATTTTAGGCCGTTGACCTCACTCTGACAGGCTCATTAGCAATGATCAACAACACGAAATGAAAATGAAACGGATCCCCCCTGCACCCTGAAAAGGCACGCAAATGGGATGATTGACTGTTTTATCACCGAGCCGACCCAAGGGCGGAAGACCTAAATAGACGACATGCGCAGAGCAATCGCGCATGCACGGGGCCTCACTCCACGGATCTATGGGGATAGTCTTTTCGTGGAACACTTGATGGCACGCCTTGAACAACGCCATTTCGGTATCCGGTCGCGTCACCCGGACACCCGAAACACGTTGCCCCGAACCACCTGTCGGAGAATCATGAGCATGCGGCTGAACCGCACCTTTGGCTGACCGCATCCGCCCGCTTAACGAAAAAACCAGCACGGCCGGAGTCTTCCCGAAGCTGTCTTCGGTACCTTCCCGAAGCTGTATCCGCACAGCCCCGCAGGGCAACCGTTAAAAGGAGGAATACCATGTCTGAAGTGGTAAAAATGATCATCGAGGGAAAGACCTACGAATTCCCCGTGATTGAGGGATCTGAAGGGGAAAAAGCCTTCGACATTACCAAACTGCGCCAGCAAACCGGGTACATCACCATGGACCCCGGGTTCGGCAACACGGGCAGCTGTACGTCCGCCATCACCTTCATGGACGGCGAAAAGGGCATTCTGCGCTATCGCGGCATCCCGGTGGAACAGCTTGCCGAGCACTCCAGCTTCGTCGAGACCGCCTACCTTCTCATCAACGGAAGACTCCCCAACAAACAGGAGCTCACCCGCACCAGCGTTCAGCTTAACGATGACTCGCTCATCCACGAAGACATGCAGATCTTCTATCAGAACTTCCCCAGGCGGGCTCACCCCATGGGGATTCTCTCGGCCATGATCAACGCCCTGAGAAGCTTCTACCCCGAACTCGAAGACACGGACCCGGAAGGCATCAACCGCACCTTCCTGCGGCTCCTCTCCAAGATCCGCACCATGGCGGCCATGAGTTACAGGATCTCCCGGGGCCACAAGGTGGTCTACCCCCGGGCGGACTACTCCTACTGCGCCAACTTTCTCAACATGATGTTTCACTCGCCGGTGCGGCCCTACGAGCTCGACCCGGACATCGTGGAAGCATTGAACGTCTTCTGGATCCTCCACGCCGACCACGAGCAGAACTGCTCCACGGCGGCTGTCCGCGTGGTGGGCAGCGGGCGCGTCAACCTCTACGCAGCCATCTCCGCAGGCATCGCCGCCCTCTGGGGGCCCCTCCACGGCGGAGCCAACCAGGCGGTCATCGAGATGCTCACCAACATCCACAAGAGCGGTGCGGACATCGAGGATGTGGTCAGGCGGGCCAAGGACAAGGACGACCCCTTCCGCCTCATGGGCTTCGGCCACAGGGTCTACAAGACCTACGACCCCCGGGCCAGGATCATGAAAAAGATGTGTGACACGGTCCTGCCCAAGCTCAAGGTGGAGGATCCCCTGCTGGACATCGCCAGAAGGCTCGAAGAGGTGGCTCTCACCGACCCCTACTTCATCGACAAGAACCTCTACCCCAACGTGGACTTTTACAGCGGCATTGTCTTACGGGCCATGGGTATTCCTACGGAGATGTTCACCGTGATGTTTGCCATCGGCCGACTGCCCGGCTGGATCTCCCAGTGGAAGGAAGGGGCCGACGACCCCAACTGGAAGATCAGCAGGCCCCGCCAGGTGTACACCGGCAACATTGCCACCGACTACGTCCCCATCAACAAGCGATAACCTAACGAAAAAAACGCCCCCGGCCCTGTGGGCCAGGGGCGTTTTTGCGTCCCTTCCCCGCAAGCCCCAATCCGGTATTGACCCGACCCGGGGCAATCCGATATACAACCGCTTTGATTTTTTATGATGTTCACAAGCCTCTTCCACGGCCGTCGGGCCAGAGTGTGGAGGGCGGCTTTCTTGTGCGTCCTGTCCCCGAGGCGACATGTTTCCTTAGAAGCCTGTGCTACATACAGGGCAATGGATGCACGTATACGGCGTTACGCCACATGCATCACAGACAGACCCAAAACCCAAGGAACCGCCCGTGTTTTTCAAGAATTACAGTGACACCACCCACTTTGAGCTCATGGTCCGCCTCATCCGGGCCTTTGATTCCCAGGACTTTTCAGACACCGTCAACCGCATCCCCGTTGAGATGCGCCCCCGGGACGGAGACCACTCCCGGTGCTGTGTCTACAGGGACCGAGCCATTCTGAAGTACCGGCTCATGGCCCTTCTGGGCTTCGGCATCGAAGAGGAAGAAGACGAGATGGTGCCCCTCTCCCGATACGCGGAGTTAAGCCTCTCCCGAAAGTCCGCCCCCAACCCCGTGCTGACGGTCATCGACGAGGCCTGCAACGGCTGCGTGCGTACCCGCTACGAGGCCACCAACGCCTGCCGTGGGTGCCTCACCCATGCCTGCGTGGATGTCTGCCCCAAGGGTGCCGTAAAACTCGTCAACGGCAAGTCCATCATCGACCCGGACCGATGCGTCCAGTGCGGCAAGTGCATGGATGTCTGCCCCTACCACGCCATCGTACGCATCCCCATCCCCTGCGAGGAGTCCTGCCCCACCGGGGCCATCTCCAAGATGAGCAACAGCAAGGAGACCATCGACTACGACAAGTGCATCTTCTGCGGAAAATGCCTGGCCGCCTGCCCCTTCAACGCCATCCTGGAGCGTTCCCAGCTGGTGGACGTCATCCGCGAGATGGCCGAAGGGAAACGCGTCACCGCCCTGGTGGCCCCGGCCATCGTTGGGGAGACCCCTTCCACCATGGGACAGCTCGTGGGCGCCCTGAAGGCCGCCGGTTTCTCCCATGTCTTTGAGGTGGCCTCAGGAGCCGACAAGACCGCTGCCTTTGAGGCCGACGAGTTTGTGGAACGCATGGAAGAGGGCGCGCCCTTCATGACCTCCTCCTGCTGCCCCGCCTACACCGAGTGCGTGGAAAAACACCTGCCCGAACTCAAGCCCTTTGTCTCGGACACCCGAACCCCCATGCACTACACGGCCCAGACCGCCAAGGAAGAGGCCCCCGACGACGTCACCGTCTTCATCGGCCCCTGCGTGGCCAAACGCAAAGAGGCCTCGGACGATCCCTTTGTGGACCACGTCCTCACCTTCCGGGAACTAAGAGCCCTGCTGGCCGCGCGCAACATCGAGATCCTCCAGTGCGTGGATACCGACTTTGACCTGGCAGGCCTGGCCGAGGGCCGCGGCTTTCCCGTCTCCGGCGGCGTCACCGAGGGCATCAAGGCCTATATCGGGGAACGCGCTGCCATAGAGCCTGTGGCCGTCAACGGCCTGGACAAGCGGTCGGTGAAAAAACTGAAATCCTATGCAAAGAAATGCCCGGGCAATTTTGTGGAGATCATGGGATGTGAAGGTGGCTGCATCGCCGGTCCCTCTGGTGTGGAGCCCGGCAAAAAGGCGGGAAGAAAACTCCAGGCATTTTTGAAAGAGAGCCCCAGGGGGATCAAGGGCTAAAAAACGTGCCTCCGACGGCCCAGCCGGGGGCCAAACTTTTGAAAAGTTAGACAAACAGGTTTCACGAATCATGTAAACCGGCCTCGTCTTCCGGCCCTGGGTGCCGGAAGACGAGGCAACTGGAACGTTTTTGCGGAGCTTTTTTCAAAAAGCGACCCGCCGGAGGCATGATTTAAAAAGAAAAGAGAGGCAAGGCGCCCCTGGCGATGAACCAGATCAGGGGCAGGAAGATGGCAGGGAGCATGTTGCCCACACGGATCTTGGTGACGTTAAGCATGTTGAGGCCGATGGTGAGGATGAGAAGGCCGCCCACGGAGGTCATCTGGGCCACCACCTCAGGGGTGAGAAACTGCTTCATGACCGTGGCGGTGAGGGTAATGCTTCCCTGGTAGATGAACACGGCCACGGCGGAGAAGATCACGCCGATGCCCATGGTGGTGGTGAAGATCACGGAGATGATGCCGTCTAAAATGGCCTTGGCGTAGAGGGTCTGATGGTTGCCGGTGAGCCCGCTCTCAAGGGCTCCCACAATGGCCATGGAGCCCACACAGAAGACCAGGCTGGCCGTGACAAATCCTTTGGCAAGGGACCCTTCGCCGCCGGGGACCTTTGTCTCCAGCCACTCCCCGAGCCTTTGGAGACGGCCTTCGATATCCATCCACTCGCCCATGAGGGCGCCAATGACCAGCGAGAGAATCACCACGAGAAGGGCCTCGGAGGCAAAGGCGGCCTTAAGCCCCACAAGAACCACGGCCAGGGCCACGGCGTGGATCACCGTCTCCTTGTATTTTTCGGCGATGCCGCCTTTGAACACCAGGCCTGTAAGGCTCCCTGCCACAATGGCGCATGCGTTGACAATCGTACCGAGCATGGGCTCTCCCCTTTCCTTCTGCATATCTATAACTTAAAAACCATGTTTCATATCACAGATAAAAGGGACCAAAAAGGCACAATTGCCGGGAACGTCAACAGTTACCGGGGAAGGTGCCTGGCGCGAAGCCGCTTGGGGAGCTTGCCGTGGTAGCGGGACGAAAGAAACGCCGCGGTATCGGCAAGGAAGGTCTCTGCCCCCCGGGCCGCTTCACGGTCGGCATCGGAGGACCCGGCCTCCGTGCGCAGGGTCTCTGCGTTGCTGCGCCTTTCGTCGATGTAGCTGTAGAGTTCGATCAGATGGGTATGGCTCATTACACGGCCTCCCCGTAATCACGGAACGCCATGTTGTATCTCTCCGTGACGTGGGCCGTCATGGCCGCCACTTCATTGAGCATGCCCCTGTAGAAGGCCCGCGTCAGCGCGTCGTCCGCCCCTTCCAGGCCTTTTATGGCTTCCTTTTTTTTCTCGGCGAGAAATCTGTGAATCTCTACGAGGTAAGCATCCGGCATCTTTTTCCTCCTGTTGCCCGGGGGCCGGCCCATGGAAACCGGGACCCCATAAAAACATTGACACGTCTGCGGGAACTCCATTAACTTGACTTTGTTGATATGAATCGTCACATCCAAGGATCCCCATGAAACTCTCCACGAAAAGTCGTTACGGTGCCCGCATCCTCGTTGAGCTTGCCCGGCACCATGCCACGCAAGTTCCCCTTCAGGTCAGCGAAATCGCACGCCGTCAGGACATTCCCATGAAATACCTGGAGCAGTTGATTCGCCTGTTGCGGCTGGCCGGTATTGTGCGGAGCGTGCGAGGGCCCAAGGGCGGCCATGTGCTCAACGTCCCCCCGGAGGAGATCAGCCTGGGCCGCGTGGTGCGCCTCTTTGAAGGGCAGGACGAGCTTGTGGAGTGCATCAGCTCGCCGGAGACCTGCATCAAGGCCCCCAGCTGCAGGTTCCGCCAGGCATGGAAAGAGGCCACCGAGGCTCTGTACGCCAACCTCGATCAGGTCACCATCTCCGACCTCATGGATCCCCACAGTTAAAAAAGGGCGGCCCAAAATGGACCGCCCTGTTCTTATCCCGCCGATGAGAAAGCTTACTCGCTTTCGTCTTCGCTATCCTTGAGTTTCCCCAGGGCCTTGGTGAGTTCCACCACCACCCCGAGACCCTCTTTCATCTCGTCGCTGAAGCTTGCCACGGCAAGACCGGCCGGCCCCACCTTGGGAGCGTTGTCCAGGTCCACCAGGCCGGGCAGGGCTGCGGCGCGCCTCAAGAATTCTACAGCCTTCGGATCGGAGAGGGTCCTGGCAAGGCCAATGAAGGCCACGATGCCGTCGATGATCTCTTCGGACTCCTCCGGGCCGTAGTTGGCGGCGATCTTCTCCCTAAAATCCACCATCCAGATCTTCAGAACCCGGAACACACCCCGCTGATCCAGGGTATCCAGATACGTGACGAGCTTGGGCACCGTGGATTTCATCAGCGGCGCCATGTCCTTCATGAAGTCCAGGAGGCTCTCGAACTGGCGCAGGGCATAGGAAAAGTTGCGCGTGTTGCGCGCCACCATGGTGAGCAGCTCCAACACATCGTCGAGTTGAACGCTGGTTTCCACCTCCTGAAGGCCCCGGGTCACCAGGTCGGCGGCCTGACGCCCCAGGGGAGCCAGGTCCGCCATGAGCTCGGTGCGGGCCTTGTGGCCCTGGATGATGGGGGCCAGCTGCTCTTCCAGGCGATCGAGCTTTTCAAGTTTCTGTAGTATCAGTTCCTCGTTGGTCATGTGGCCCCTCCTACTTGGCGAATGCGGGCCAGAACTTGCCTGCCATGGACATCTGGGGCTCCAGGGGCAACTCTTTACCGGTGAGAAGCAGGTTCCAGTACACCCACTTGAACATCATCTTGCCCCAGTAGTTCATGTGGGACTCCCCCACAAGGTCGAAGGGTCCCAGGGCCGGGAAGGGGTACTTGCCGGGAAGAGGCTCGGTCTTGTAGTTGAAGTCAAAGAGAAAGGCCTTGTCGTAACCCGAGACGATAAAGCAGGTGGAGTGGCCGTCAAAGGAGGCCTTGGGCTCCAGCCCCTCAATCTCCCGCAGGATGTTCTCTGTGACCAGCTCCGCCTGGTAATGGGCCACGGACCCCGCCTTGGAGGTGGGCACGTTGGAGACATCCCCCACGGCATAGATGTTGTCGTACTTCACGGACTTGAGGGTGTGGTGATCGGTCATGAGGTACCCCATGCCGTCTCCCAGGCCGGACTCGTCGATAAAATCCGCCCCCAGATTGGGCATGGTGGAGACCATGAGGTCGTAATCGGCCGTCTCACCCGAGGGAGAGATCAGGCGCTTGCCTGCCGTGTCCACCTCGGCCAGGTCGAAGTTGGGCTTGACCAGGATGTTCTTCTCCTCGGCGGTCTTGGAGAGCACCTTGGTGGCAATGGGCTTAGTGAAGATGCCGGTGTTGGGGGTGACCAGCTCGATCTGCACGTCGTCGCGTACCCCGTTTTCCCTGAAGTACCAGTCCGCAAGGAAAACAAACTCCATGGGGACCACCGGGCACTTGTGGGGCATCTCCGCGATGTTGAACACCAGCTTGCCCTTTTCAAAGCGCTTCAGGCGCTTGGCAAGGGCCAGGGCCCCTGAGAGGCTGAAGATGGTGTGCTCGTTGCCTTCCGGGTCGGCCTTCCACTCTTCCAGGCCTTCCACTTCATCCGGTGCGATATCGCACCCGGTGGCAACGATGAGGATATCATAAGGGAGCTTTCCGTTGGCTTTGGTTTCCGCGTAGTTCTGGTCCGGATTGATCCCCACAACCTCATCCAGAAGGAACTCCACCCCTTTGGGAATAAAGTCTCGCTTCGGTTTCACGCAATCGTCACGGGTGTAGATGCCAAAGGGAATAAACAGCCAACCGGGCTGGTAGTGGTGCTCTTCATCGTTGTCGACAATGGTGATGCGCCATTCGTCGACGCTGAGCTGTTTTCTCAGATGGGCGGCGGCCATGGTTCCACCGGCTCCGGAACCAAGAATGACAATCTTTTTCATAGCTTCCTCTGCGTTATGGTTTCGCACGCCGCTGCGACTCGGCTGTGCCACCTCTCTCCCGCTAAGTATACTTGGTTGATATACATTAACATAATATAGAACCAATGCATATGGATTGAGCTTTTACCGCCAGAGCTTCTGATTGTCAATATTTTTTAGGGATTTATACAGTAACTCCACAAAAAAAAGCCGCCGAAAAACAACGTGCCTCAGCGACTCCAAGGGGCCTTCATGCCTTGCAAAATGCCCCACGTATTTTCCATTAAGTGGCCCTTCGGGCCTTGCCACCCCCCGCCGTCCGCCTTGACGAACCGCCCCCCTTCCAGTAAGGTTAGGACATCTTCACGGGGATGGAGTTCCCCAGCATCCGGCGACCTTGCACCGGAACAAACTGCCCTTGGGCTGATGACTCCTGCCGACGGTACCTTTGTGTCTGTCCGGGGGCATCCAGCCACCAGACAGACCCGCCGACTGCGGGTTTTTTTATGCGTAAAAATCCCGGCAGACCCTGCCGGGCATCACTGGGAGATTCCACACCATGATCCTCTATCAGAAACTTCTCTGCATTGCTGCGGCCGGATCCCTGGGCACCCTGTCCAGATACGGGCTGGCAGGCCTGGTTCAACGCCTCGCCGGAGGCGGGTTTCCCTGGGGAACGGCAACCGTCAACATCATCGGATGTTTCCTCTTCGGACTGATCTGGACACTGGGGGCCGACCGTATGGTCATCGGTGCCGAAACCCGTACCATTATCCTCACCGGATTCATGGGGGCTTTCACTACCTTTTCCACCTTTATTTCGGAGACCGGCCAGCTGGCCGTGGGAGCCCAATGGTGGGTGGCCATGGGAAACATCGTCTTTCAGGTGGGAGCAGGCCTCGCCCTGTTTGCCGCAGGTGCCGCCCTGGCCCGCCTGATCTGATCAACCGAAACCGTCACTTCAGGAGGTACCATGCCCATTCAAGAGGAAGCACAGCGTCTGAGAGTTTACATCGGAGACCAGGCCCGCCACATGGGGTCGCCCCTGTACCAGTGGATTGTCGAAGAGGCCAGGCGGAAAAAAATGGCAGGCGCCACGGTCTTTCGCGGCCATATGGGCTTCGGGGCGAGCAGCTGCATCCACACGGACAAAATCCTGCGTCTCTCCGAGGACCTGCCCGTGGTGGTGGAGATTGTGGATCGCCCCCATCGCATTGAGGATTTTCTTAGGGATCTGGAGTCCGTTCTGGTCAAAGGGATGATTACCCGGGAGACCATTGAGGTCATCGCCTACCGGGACGGTACGCAGTCATAGGGAAAAAAGGGGCAGATCAGGCCTCGGTCTGTCCCTCGGTGGCAAGGAAGGGCTCCCCTTTTCTTAAGGAGAGGTCCAGATCCGCTTCCCGGATGAGAATCTCCGAGGTCACGCCCTGGGACGGGAAGAGGCTCACCCCTACCCGCGCGTCAATGGAGACATCCCCTCTGCCCGCAAGGGTGTAGGGTCTCACCAGGCTTTCCGTCAATTCATCTGCTTTTGCATTGGCCTGCTCACGCGTTCGAACCGTCTCAACCACCACCACGAATTCATCGCCCGCCATGCGGCATACCAGCGCCTCGTCCGAAGCCACCTCCTTAAGCCGCTCCGCCGCATCCCTCATAACCCGATCTCCCGCCTTGTGGCCGTAAGCTTCGTTGATGGGCTTGAAGCGGTCCAGGTCGATATAGAAAAGGGCAAAGGGTTCATCCTTGTACAGATTGACGGTGATCAGCTGCTTGATGTAGGCCTCGAAATACCGGATATTGGGCAACCCGGTAATGGGGTCGTGATGGGCCAGGTAACGGATCCTGGAAAGGGAGGAGAGAAGGGCGTACAACATGGCCGTGATGACCAGGGAGAGCCCAAGCCCGGAGGCACGGAGGAATCCCTCGGCTTTGTAGACAACGGCGCCCCGGTAAGGCGCCGCCGCCAGGAGCCATGTCCCCACCGGAAGAGAAATGGGAAGCTGGACCGCGTCACTGCGTTCAAACAGGTCCGGGTCCCCGTAAAACACCTTTCCCTGGGCGCCCATGCCGTCTTTTCCCCTCAGGGCATACACCAGGGAACCGGCATCCATGAGTCCGCTGGCCGCATAAAGGGAGTCCACATCCATCACCATGCTGGAGATTCCCCAATACGAGTTGTCCCCGTCGGTAAGATAAATGGGGCTCCTGCTGATGATGGCCCGCCCCCCCTGCACCAGTTCCACGGGACCTGCCACCACGGTCCGCCGGGTGTCAATGGCCCGCTCCACCATGGGCCACTGGGCCTCGCTCTCCCTGTAACGAAAGCCCAAAGCTGCTTCGTTCCCCTCCAGGGGGTAGATGTGGGTGATGACGTTGTCCCTGGCCAGGCCGATATTGCGGATATGGGGGGTCCTTCGGATCAGGCGACGGGCAATGACCTCAAAGGTCTCGGGCTGCACCTCCGGGTTGGTGGCCACGTAGATCACCAGCCCGAGGTTCAGGTTCAGGGTGGTGTTGATCTCAGACTCCAGAAGGGTTCGAACCCGGCCGGCCTCCTTGATCAAGGCCTCCCGTTCCCGGGCCTGCCAGCGATCCTTTCCAAGGTAAACCAGGCACTCGCTGCCCCCTGCAAGAAGCAAAAAACACAGCAAAGAGACCCCTGCAATGAACACGCGGCTGTCTGTGAATCGTTTCACAACACCTCCCCCTCACGGATGACCCCACCCTGCGTATTCCGGTGGACGATTCAATGATTTCGTTACACGATACGACATATCGCGACGAAAAAACGGATTGATCGTTTAATCATATCGTGTCGGCAGGTTCATGACAAGGACAGGGGCGGCCGCAGCCCCCGGGTTGTGACGAACGCTATCCAGCGGCAGAGATGCCAAGTCTCCCATGCCCAACCGTCTGTCAACACGGAACGGTAGCGGGCCATGGCAGAAGGGCCATTGGGCAACATCCTGGATGGTGGGTCCTTAGAAAGGGATAAGGGGGGGACAGAGACGTGATCATCGTACCGAGCCCCGGCTACACCATGGACATAACGGGTATCCACCGACTCGTTTATACGGCTTCCGGGCTCAGGCAGGCGGAGCGGATATACGAAGCCAGGGAATCAATGGCCGACACCTCGGCATGGCAATACAGGGTGCGGCTGTTCCGCTCCTGGCGCAGAAGGCCTGCAGATATGAGGCGTGCAATGTGGTGGGACAAGGTCGAAGGCGGTACTCCCAGGGCTTTCTGAACCTGCCCCACCGGCACGCCTTCCGGCCCTTCGTTGACAAGATACCGAATGATGGCAAGACGTGTTCCGTTGCCCAGTTCGGCAAGACGCTTGGCTGCCACGTCATGTTCCGTGAGCACGCTATGTGCGTTGAGTTCCATGCTCCCCCCTGTGATTAAAAAAACCTCTCCTTGCATGTTTGATGACGTCCATTCAGGGCGCTTCTCGCTGCGGTCGCCCCCGGCCCTCCGCGCGAAACCTGCCCTGTCATTAACCATGTTCCCGCTAAGTTATCATTGTTTACACTTCAAGCATAGACCAGGTCAAGCAATTAAAAGAGCCGACGCCTTTCAGCCCATCACCGTGACACAGGCATGCGTCTCCCTTCGGGGCGTTCAAATACACTTTCTACCCGGTCAATTATAGATCAATGAACTTTTTATTCAATGATTCATTTAAAAATAGGGTTCCGCCTCTCCAGTGAGGCAGGCCCTGCCGAGCTTGACCTGTTTTGCCCTGGCGATGTTTGCGGCAATTCCCGATGTCGCGGCAAGGTCATCCATGACGGCACGGCTTGCCGGATCCAAGGCCACCCCGGCCTCCTCAAGGGACGTCACCAGGCCTCGGCAACAGCCCGCCACCTGCCGGAAATGAATCAAAAGGGCCGTGGACTCCTCCTCGGCAGACGGCGACACGTCCGCCGTCAGGGCCGCGCTCACCCGCGCAACCCGCTCAAGGGCCGTCACATGGGCTGCCAGTTTTCCGGCTGTCTCACAGACCGCATCGTCAAACATCGCCGCGGTATCGCCGAGCCTGTTCAACACAAACCGCAGGGCACCTGTCACACACCCCATCATCATGGCATCTTCGAAGCGCCTGAAGGGAAGCACAAGCTCACGGTAGGCGTTTCCCGGCTTGCCCAGCACCGATCCCGCGCCCAGGGCCACCCCGTCGAGGCGGATATTCCCGTGAAGGGAGGGCCGCAGAAAAGGCAGGGCCATGGCATCGGAGCGCTCCACACCCGGCGTGTCACCGTCCAGCAGAAAAGCACTGAACTGCTTTCGCCCCTTCTCCTCCCCGACCACGGCAACCATCACCGCAAGACCAGCCAGGGGCCCATTGGAGATGTACGATTTCATACCGGTGAGACGCCACCCATCGTCGACTCTCTCGGCGTAGGTGGTGAGCTTACCCGGATGGGCCCCTACTTTGGGTTCGGACACAGCAAAGGCCGAAGGGAAGCGCCCTTCAGCCATGGGAGGAAGCCAGGCTGCTTTCTGGGAGTCGCTGCCCAGGGCCCCCAGCATAAAATGGGCCACCAGCTGGGAAATCATCAGGGCAAGGGGAAGCCCCAGGTTCCCCGTGGCCAGGGTGAGCCGCCGTACCATCTCGGAAATCTCCGGCCCGGCCCCGCCCCTTCCACCGTAGGCCTCGGGGATGCCCACACGGCACAATCCGGCCCCGGCCGCAAGTTCCCAGAGGCGGCCGAACAGGACCTCGTCCCCAAGCCCCTCCCCATCGGCCCACAACCTGGCTGCCTGTTCTGAAAAACGCGTGATGCCCTCATCCATCCACATGGTCATGCCTTCCCCCCCCGTTGCGTCATGGCGGCTCCCCCCTTTTTGCCGGAGTCCGCAGATTGATACGATATGATGATGTTGCTGCACCTACTCATTACACATATGAAATAGATTCAGGGTACCTGCAACACCGCTCCTTAGCAAGGCCCATCCTCTGCTCATAGAGATGTATTTCGGCCGTTTCTCTCAAAAAAACGCCCGTATGCCAGCCGGATCGCCATTAAAATCACCAATCATCCCCGGCCCATTCGCCCCGCGTTTCCCTTTGACCCGTGTTGCGGTTCAGGCTAAAATAAATGCCATCTCCACCAACAACATGTCTGCACACAGGTCGCTTGCGCCGTGTCCTCATTTGGACGCAGGGATCTCACCGCCACGCACGTCGGGGTCGAGGCCATATCGGCACATCCACTCGGCCTTCCCGGGTTCAGCTTGCGCCGTCCCTTACCCGGGATAAATCACAAGGGGCCCCATGGGTATTCGCCAGAAAACAATTCTCTCGATTCTCATCGCAGTGGTGATCTCCATCGGCCTCTTTTACCAGCTTGCCGATCGCACCATCACAACCCGCTTCAGCACCCTTGAAGAGCACAGGGCGCGTAGCCGCCTCAGCTTTGTTTTTCGTCTGTTGGACAACAGCCGAAACAACCTGCACATGCTCACCAGGGACTGGGGTTCCTGGAACGACACCTACGCCTTTATGGACCACCAGGCCCCCTGGTTCATGGAGAGCAACCTGATGGCAGACACGTATGTGGACGCCAGCCTGTGCTACATCGGCTTTTTTCCCCTTGAAGGCGAACCGCGGTGGGAAGGCTTTTACGATCACTCAGCACAAACCATGGCGCCCCCGCCACCATTTCTGGCCCGAACCATCGGCGCCCTGCTCCGGGAACTCAGGGGCCTGAGAGCGGACGCCACACTGCCCCCCGGTTTTTTCGTCTGTGAAGACGCCCTGCACATCATCGCTGGCACCCCGATCCTTCGAAGCGATGAAACCGGACCGTCCCGTGGCTGGCTCATCATGGTGCAGAAACTCAGCGATACCTTCTTTGCCGACCTTTTTCCCGAACCGGACACCAGGATCACCGTTGCCGCGCGCCCGGCCTCCACGGCGTCGGCCACCATCCGGTTCGCCTTCACGGACAACCGGTCCCACTACTTCTGCACCGGCTCTCTCCCCGGCAATACGGGCCAGGACGCCGTAACACTGACCCTGACGGGCAGCGCCACCATCGCCCTTGCCGGCAGGAACCTTGTCAACCTCACCGAAGGCGGCATCCTTTTTACCGGCCTGATGCTGAGCCTTCTCACCTACCTGCTCATCCAGCGGACCCTGCTCAAACGGCTCCTTTTCCTGCGCCACCAGGTGGCCCCTGTGGCGGCACCGAGGACCCCGGTAGAAAACGTCCAGCCACGTGGAAACGACGAGCTCTCGGCCCTGGCCATGGATATCAACGAGGTCTTCAAGCGCATCGTGGAAGAGGAGAACCTCAACCAGAACATCCTCACCGCCCTCAATGTGGGGATCCTCATGATTGATGCCCGGTCCGACACCATCCATGAGGCCAACACCTGCATGCAGAAGATGACGGGAAAAACCCGGGAGGAGCTGGTGGGACACCGAGCCGACGAGCTGTTCCATCTCTCGGGCAGCGGAGAACACAGGCCCGGAGGCCCTCACCAGGAAAAAGGCATTCTCCGGGGAGACTCGCCCCGCCACGTCCTTCGGGCCACCACTGCCACCAGTTACCACGGCACACCGTTGCGCATCGAAACCTTCACGGACATCCAGGCCCTGGAGTCGGCCCTGGAAGACGCCAAACGTTCCGAATCCCATTACCGCACCCTGTTTCACAACTCCGCCACCCCCAGTGTCCTCTTCTCGGCCACCGGCCACATCGCCAAGCTCAACCGGGAGTTCCTCCGGTACTCCGGAGCCGGAAGCCCCCTGGAGCTTCAGGGGCGGCACTGGTCTGAATTTCTCAACACCGAAGACCGCGAAAGGATCGAGGCCTACCTGTCGGAGAAAAAAGAAACCGGCATCTCCTTTGAAGACAACGTGGTGGTTACCTTCCACGACCTTCCCGGGGGGACGCACACAGCCAAAATTCACATCATGCGCCTGCCGGGAACCCGGGAGCACATCGTCTCCATCCTCGACATCACCCGCCAGCAAAAGGCAGAAGAGATGCTGCGCCGCCAGGCGTTCTACGACAGCCTCACGGGCCTTGCCAACCGGCGCTTCTTTGAAGAGACCCTCACCCACGCCCTGGACGTGGCCCGGCGCAAGCAGCGCCCCATCGCCCTGTTCCTCATCGACCTGGACGGTTTTAAAAGCGTCAACGACACCATGGGCCACCCCTGCGGCGACAAGCTCCTCACCCTGGTGGCCCAGCGGCTGGTGAGCACCATGCGCACCAGCGATACCGTGGCCCGCATGGGGGGCGACGAATTCATCGTCCTGTCCGAAGAGATCCGGGGCACCCAGGACATCCTTGCCATCCTCTACCGCCTGGAGGACGCCTTCGGAGCGCCCTTTGCCCTCGGCGCCACCCAACTCCACGTCACCCTGAGCATCGGGGTCTCACGATTCCCGGATGATGCGGAAGATGCAGAAACGCTCATCCGGAACGCCGACCTTGCCATGTACCGGGCCAAGCAGCAGGGGGATACCTACAGCTTCTTTACCCACCGCCTGGACCGGGACGCCAGGCAAAGCTTCGAGATGGAACAGGACCTGCGCACCGCCGTGGAAAAAAAGGAGTTTTCCATGTACATCCAGCCACGGGTCGACATGGTGGATCACACCCTCCTCGGCATGGAAGGGCTCATTCGGTGGTGCCATCCCCAGAAAGGGATCTGTTCCCCGGCGGAGTTCATCCCCTGTGCCGAACGCAACGGCCTCATCGTGCCCATGGATATGTGGATGCTGGAAACCGGGTGCACCCAGGTGGCGATATGGAACAAAGAGCGCGAGGCCCTGGCCGGCAAGCCCCCGCTGCGCCTTGCCCTCAATGTCTCGGCGTGGCACTTCAGGGACAACAGGCTCCCGGACAGGGTGATGGAGATGTTGAAAAAGACGGGCTGTGAGCCCGGGTGGCTGGAACTTGAGGTGACGGAAACCGCCATCATGAAAAATCTCTCCGGGGCTGTGGCCGCCCTGGACCGGCTGCGGGCCATGGGCATCTCCATCGCCCTGGACGACTTCGGAACCGGCTACTCCTCCCTCAACTACCTTCGGAACATGCCGGTGGACACCCTGAAGATCGACCGCTCCTTTATCGCCGCCCTGGTCCCCGAAGACGAAAAAAGCCGGTTTCTTCTTGCCACCATCGTGGAGATCGGCACCCACTTCGACATTCACGTGGTGGCCGAGGGGGTGGAAGAGGAGTGGCAGCGGGCTTACCTGGAATCCATCGGCTGCCCTTCGGCCCAGGGCTACCTCTGGTCACCGCCGGTTCCCGTGCCGGAATTCCCCCACCTGAAGGACACCCTGCCGCCGGGTTAAGTTGCTGCCGGACGCCAAAGGGTCCGGGCCCTGCAAGCAAGGACATCGCCTTCTTTGACCACGGCGTGCTCAAACAGGCCGGGCGTGTCCGCCCCCACTCCCACGGACCGCAGCCTCTCCCCGAACCGGATCTCACTCTTGAACTCCAGCTCCAGGCGGGTCAGCGCGCCGTTCATCAGCACCTCCGGGGGCACGCTCTCCAGAATCCACTCGGCGTAACGCACGTTGTTCACATGCCCGTTGATGTCCAGGTCCCGGAAGCCCGCCTGCCAGTGCAGTCCTTCCTCGGGTACCTCCATGGACCCGAGGCGTTCCGGCACCAGGGCCTCGTGTTCGGCCCCCAGCTCACACACAGGGACCTTCACGGGAAAGGCCGAGGTCCTCACCATCCTGCGGGTCTCAAGGCTCACCAGGGCAAAGCTGCTCACGCCAGAGGCCAGGGGCCTTCCGTCATCTCCCACGGCCTTGAAAGCGCGATAGAACAGAAGGGGTCCCCTGCCGCCGTGCCAGGTGGTGATGTGCACCGACTCCCCTCGCATGGGAAGGGTCTCGAACTCTACCCGCATGCCGGCCATGACCCAGAAGAGGCCAAATTCGCCCACCCGGTCAAAGGCCCCGTGGGCCGCGTCCGAGTGGCGCATGGCCCCCTCCTGAAAGTAACGCAGCATGGCAGCAGGAACCATGCGCCCCGTGGGACCGCAGTCCCACGAGGGAACTTGAAATGAGATCTCAAACCTCTTTATCTCACTGCCTGTCAAGGAATCCTCCTTACCAACTCTCGAATACGCCCGGAGGCAGATGCCTCCAGAAATTGCTCGCCCAAGACCTTTCCCATGGCAACGCTCGTCTCCCAGAAGGAGACACGCTCGTCGTCCCGGCCCGCAAGACGGTTGAAATCCCGCCTATCCGGAATCCGCCCCAGGGGCAGGGAAGCCACAAAGGAGGGCGAGGGCGCCAGAAGCACCACATCGGACAACAGAGCCCCCCCTGCCATGCGGCTGGGGCGGTTCCTGTCGAACCAGCCCAGGGTCACGTCGCTGTAAAAGTGGGGATAAAGCACAAGGCCCTTTTCCCCGTTCATAAAATCAAAGGCGGGGTGATAGTGAAACAGCCCGCCGTCCCGATATACGCCCTTGGGCCCTCCGGGAATGTCCCGCACCCCTTCCATGATGTAAGGGATGGAACCGCTGGCCAGAAGGGCCTGCCGAAGGTTTTCCGGCGTCAGGGCCGAGGCCCCGCCCGTGAATTCACCGTTTTCCGAAAACGGCGGCACATCCCGGGGATCAAAAAACAAGGTGGGACGGCACTGGGCCCGGAACAGCTCTCGGGAGATCCGGTTCGCCCCCCAGGCCCCGGCAATGCCTGCGATCATGGCCAGGGGGTGGTCCGAGGCAAGGGGCCCCCGGCAGCGCACCGTGGAGAGATGCAGCCGGCAATAGGGGTGGGCCAGGATCTCTTCGGCCTTTCCCGGCCCCAGGCATGTGTCCATGATGCGGTGGGCCTCGTCGCTCACCTGCCGGGGCGTCACCTTGCCCGAGTAATACTGGTGGATATAGGCCCGGGCCAGCCTGTCAAAGGCCCCTTCCGGGTCAGCCTGGGCAGCCGCCGCCGACTTCCACGCCCCGATGGAGGTCCCGAACAGGTGAAGGGGCTTTGTTCGACCGTGAAACCACCGGCCGAAAATCGCCGACTCCAGCCCGTGCAGCACCAGCCACTTGGCCGCCCCGGATGCCCCCACCACCATGGAGATATCGTCCGGGGAGAGCCCTTCCTCCCGGATCCGCTCATAGGCCCTGTGGCCCGCCAGAATCAACAACTCGCCTGCCATGTGTTCTCCTTTCACTTAAAATCATCCCATGGATGCTGCCATGGTCTCCAGCTCCTCATTTGACATGATGCCCATGGCCCCGAACTCCTCCTTGGTAAACAGCACAAATTCTCCTTCGGACGAGGCGCACACGTCCCCCTCTTCGTCGCGGATCTCCGCCACCACCCGAGCTTTTCGCTCACTGAGCCGCTCTTTGATGATGCCGGTCAGGGCCAGGGGTGTCCCCACGCGCACGGGCTTTTTAAAGGCCACGTTCATCCCCTTGGTGAGAATGAACCGCTCGGTCAGGTGGATGGCGGTCCAGCTCATCATCTCGTCCAGCATGGTGGAGAGGATCCCCCCGTGCACCAGGTTGCTCCACCCCCTGAACCGCGGCCTCACCGTCAGAAAGGAGCGAAGCTGCTCCCCGTTGGACTCAAAGCTCATCTTCAGGCCGTGGGGGTTCTCCGTCCCACAGGCAAAACACTCCCGATCCACCCCCTCAAGGGACTTCCACTGTGTCTCTGTCATTTTCTCTCTCCCAATTCCAAGTACAGATTCATCACGTTGGTTATATTCTTCAGCCGGTGCCATGACACCGGCAGGGTTAACGCATTAAAAACGCCTCCGGCGGCCCTGCCGGGGGCCAACCTTTTAAAAAGGTTGATAAACAGGTCTTGTGAACGCCCCGGATCGACCGAACGTTATCGAAAAGCCACGGATTCAAACGTATCGGGCGTTCAACCGAAATGTTTTTTCGGATCTTTTGTCAAAAAGCGACCCGCCGGAGTTATTCCGGTTTAAGTCATAGGAATCACGAACGTTCTGCATCGTGTTTTTAGAAGAATGAAATGGGCCTCTCCTGCAAATACGGTTCCTATATGTCACACATCACGCGAATGCTCTGATAACGCATGCAAAATGGCTGCCTCCATGCATTCGCCATAGGGTTTCCAGGTGCCCCCACCTGGCCGCCGGAGGCAGTGCGGTCAAATCCACAAAAAACAAGTGGCAACAACTTACCCTGTTCGGGCGAAGCCTGTGAAGCGGCCCGCATAAACCGTCGGCGTTTATAGCGCAATGGCAATCAGCTTTCGAGGTGGCTCCACCTCGCCGCCGGAGGCATGCTTTTTCCGGCTACTTTAACCATAGAAGGCTGCTTTTCCCTCACGTGGCCCCAAGAAGGAGCCTGGCCGATCGGATCATGTGGGCGCAGTGGGCATCGAAGGTCCCGGCCTTGAGGTGGTACTGGCAGAAGTAATGGGACCCCTCGGACAGAGAGATCAGCGCCTCGGTGGTGGCCTGGGGGTCATCCACCCGGATCACACCGGCCTCGGAGAGGAGGGCCATCTGCTTGGTGAGGTATCGTCGGTAGTTGCCGTAGAGGTTTCGCACCCGCTCCATCACCTCGGCGTCCCGCTGGCTCAGGGCCAGAAACGAAAACACCACGGAGAAGCTGGCAGCCTCGTACCACTCCCGGCTCCAGATCAGCGAAAGGAGGCGCTCCAGGCGCTCTTTCGGGTCCCCGCCTTCTGGGAGCCGTGCAAAAAGGGCCGCGTAGGTCCGCAACACCTCATCCACCAGGGCCATGACCATCTTCTCCTTGGAGCCGAAGTAATGAATGATGAGGCTGGCATGGACCCCGGCCTGTTTGGCCACCTTGGCCACGGAGGCGTTTTCAAACCCCTCGGCCTCGATCACCTCGTAAAACGCCTTTAAAATGGCCGGTTTTCTCTCGTCTGCACTCTGTCGTTTCCGTCCTGTCATACCCATCCTTTGCGGTGCCTTCAGCACCGCCTGCTTATTTATTGAACATTCATTTAATAAGCAGACACACGCCTGCTGTCAAGGCCAACGGCATGTAAAAACTCAGTTGCCTCCGGCGGGTCGCTTTTTGAAAAAAGCTCCGCAAAAACTTTCCGGTAGCCAAGGCATGGAGGAAACCATTATGCCACCACTCTCGGTGGCCTTCGCCTTCCGCTCGGCTACACCCGATGTAAACGCTGATGGTTTATGCGGGCTGGATCACACGCTTCGAAGGAAGAGGATACGATGTCGCTGCTTGTCCATTAAGGTCAAGCGAATTACAAATACCCTCTATCGTGTTTCCAAAGTTTACGGGCGGAGACCGTCAGCAAATGTGTAGGGGCTTTAGCCCCGGAGCATTTGCGAACCCGGGTTCCAAGGGCTCAGCCCTTGGCCGCCGGAGGCCTGTTTTTTTCACCCACGTTAACAATAGAAAGCGAACTGAATAATCACAAACCGCCGATACATGCGAACCGGTCAACTAAAATGCACCGCCACCCAGATGGTCTCCCGGTCCTCGGGAGTCCAGGTGACCCGGTGGCGGGCATGGGCCGGAATCAGGAGATGATCCCCTTCCCGGAGATGGATCTCCTCTTCGCCCTCAAAACAGAGGCGCGCCTCGCCCTTGGCCACCATCACCCACTCGTGGGTCTCCTGGTCGTACCAGAACCCGTCCGGGGAAGCGTGGCCCTTGGAGACGATGCGCTCCACGGTGACCCCGCTGCCCGATGCAAGGGTTGTCATGAGCTCTTCGGGAAGTTCTGCCGGTATGCCCTCGAACAGGGACGCACGCACCGAGTCGCCCCCTTCTTTTCGTTGCCTGTTCATTGTTTCTCCGTAAATTGTTTCCAGCCATCAGCCGGCTGTGTTATGACCCCATCGGAATTTTACCATGCCCGGACAGGTTCCACCCTTTTTCGGGCCCTTGCAACCTTTTTTCAACGGATGAACCGGCCAGTGACACATTCCCGAGGCACCACCCCACCCGACATGCTCTTTATCTATCCCCCCGCAGCCAAGATCAGCGAGCCCCCGGCGGGCATCGCCCGGCTTGCCGGGGCCCTGAAGCACCACGGGGTTGCCGTGAAATCCGTGGACATGAGCCTTGAAGGCTTCATGTACCTCTTTGACAGCGCCTCGGAAGCCCACGACAAGTGGAGCACCCGGGCCCTGAACCGAAAAGAGCGAAACCTGGGGCTGCTTACCTCCGGGCAGGGGTACGAAAACATCGACCGCTACCGCAACGCGGTGCTGGACACCAACCGGGTGCTGAAGGTGGCCTCGGAAGGCACCGGTGCCCTGGCCTCCATGGCCAACTACAAAAGCGACACCCTTTCGCCGGTAAAAAGCGGAGATCTCCTCCAGGCCGCCCAAAGCCCTGAAGAAAACGCCTACTTTCCCTACTTCAAGACACGATTCAAGGAACTCGAAGAAGAGTGCGGGGGCCTCACCACCGTGGGCATCTCCATGAACTACCTCAACCAGGCCCTCACCACCTTTGCCATCATCGGTCACCTCAAAGCCGTCTATCCCCACGTCCGCATCGTCCTGGGGGGCGGCTTGGTCACCTCCTGGATGCGCATGCCCTCATGGGAGAATCCGTTTAAACACCTGGTGGACGAGATGATCGCAGGGGAAGGCGAACACCCGCTCCTCAGGCTCTTCGGCAAAGAGCCCGACCAGAAGCACTACCTGCCCGACTACGACGATTTCAAGGACCTCCCCTACCTGGCCCCGGGGTTTGTCCTCCCCTTCTGCGCCGCAGGGGGATGCTGGTGGCGCAAGTGCACCTTCTGCCCGGAGCGGGCAGAACAAAACCCCTACACCCCGGTGGAAACCACCACCGCCGTCGCCCACCTCAACACCCTGGTGGAGGCCCTCAAACCCGCCCTGGTCCACATCGTGGACAACTCCGTGGGACCGGCCTTTCTGAAAAAGCTCTTTGCCAGCGGGTTCAACACCCCCTGGTACGCCTTTGCCCGGGTCACCCCCCACCTCACCGACGAAGCGTTCTGCAGGAACCTCAAGGCCTCGGGGTGCCGCATGCTCAAACTGGGCATCGAATCCGGCGATCCCGCGGTCCTGTCGGACATGAACAAAGGGGTGCCCCCGGAGATGGTCTCCCGCGCCCTTGCCACCCTGCGCAAGGTGGGCATCAACACCTACGTCTACCTCCTCTTCGGTACCCCCACGGAAACCGAAGCCGCCGCCCGGAAAACCCTGGACTTCGTGGCCCACCACCACGAGGCCATCGGATTTCTCAACCTCTCGGTCTTTAATCTCCCCTACTTTGCCCCCGAGGCAAAGACCCTCAACACCAGCACCTTCTACGACGGCGACCTCTCTCTCTACAGCGAATTCAACCACCCCCTGGGATGGAACCGCTCCCTCATCCGCCACTTCCTCGAAAAAGAGTTCAAAAAACACCCCCGCATCGCCCCCATCGTCCACCGCGACCCCCCGGTGTTCAACTCCAATCACGCTGCCTTTTTTTAAAAAGCACGCCTCCGGCGGGCAGGGGCTACAGCCCCTGCACCCCAGGTTCGCGAATGCTCCCGGCCTTCGTCCCTCAGGCCGCTCGCATTCGCTGACGGGCTGCGCCCGTAACCAGCGGTGTGAGAATATTTATCTTCACGGGTTTTCTCGCGCCAGGGATCTGCCTGGGAGTGTGGGTTGCAAGGCTCCGCCTTACGAGGCGAGGAATAGCCGCTTTATGGGCAAAATGTCCAGTGTGACGGGACTTCAACCATGGAGGCAGAGCCTCTGCGCACCATATCCCAGGCGGAGCCTGGGAACGAAAGGTACTCTGGTCCAGGGGCCTGCCCCTTACACTCGGTACCCAACACGGGCGAAGCCCGTCAGGGAATGTGAGGAGCCTGGAACCAAGGGTAACAGCCCGATGATGTCGAGGTAATGCACGTCAATTGACAGTAGACAAGTGACAACAACGTATCCTGTGACCTCGAAACTTGTGAGCCAGCCCGCATAAACCATCAACGTTTGCGTCGGGCGAAGCCCGAGGCGAAGGCCCTTGCGCTTTGTCCCGAGGAACGAGGGACAAAGCGCAAGGGCAATATGCTTTCGAGGTGGCTCCACCTCGCCGCCGGAGGCGTACTTTTTCCATAGACTTTGACTATAGAAGGCATTTTTACTCCCCACGCAAGAACCCGTCGATGTGCTTTTTGGCGGTGCGGCGGTCGAGGCCGGTTTTGCGGGCCACTTCGCCGATGTTGTGGCACCCGCTCCAGAGGTGGTGGCAGTAGGCCTGGAGGAGTTCGGTGGCGGTGAGGCGGCCCTGGGTCATGGCCCTGGCAAACTCGGGGGTTTCGGCCTCGGGGGCCTGGCTGGTGTAGCGTCGTTTGAGGAGGATGCGGCGGACGCATTGGGCCAGTTCGCGGACGTTTCCAGGCCAGGGGTAGCCTGTGCCGGGGTCTTTCTGGATGGTGGCGGTGACCATGGCGGCAAGGTCCGGGGCGGGTTTTCCGATGATGCGGGCAACGGTGAAGTCCACCAGGGCCTTGAGTTCGTCCGGGGATTCCCGGAGCCGGGTGCGTAAAGGGGGCATGACAATGAGGTCCGAGCAGAGGCGGTAGAAAAAATCGTCTCGCATACGGCCTGTAGCGGTGAGCTCTGAGGCCGGGCGGTTGGTGGCGGCGATGATGCGGCCGGAGAACCGCTTTTCCGTGCGGCTGCCCACCGGGGTGTAGGTGCGCTCTTCCAGCACTTTTAGCAGCTTGATCTGGAGGCCCGGGCTCACCTCGCCGATTTCGTCTAAGAAGATAGCCCCGTGGGGGCTGCACCCGGCAAAAAGCCCCTCATGGTCTTTGACCGCGCCGGTGAAAGAGCCCTTGGTGTGGCCGAAGAGTTCGGACTCCACAAGGGTTTCGGAGAACTGGGAGAGGTTCACCGAGACAAAGGAGGCGGCAAAGCTCTCGGTAAAGCGCATGGTCACAGGGTCAAAAGGAATGAACCCGGACCTGCCAATGGCCTGGGCCGCGCTGCCTTTGCCGGTGCCGGTCTCCCCCAGGAGCAGGGTGGAGAAATCCTCCATGCGGTTCACCAGCCAGGACTCGTAGAGGTCGATGTCGCTGGTGAAGACGTTGTTCCACAGATCCTCCCGCAGGGCCACCATGGAGGGGCTCAGGCCGGGAAGCCCCCGGTCGATGAAGAAAAAGGCCCGCCGGATCTGAAAACTCAAGGCAAAAAAACGCAGGGCCTCGGCCTCGGAGAACCCCGAGGAGACAAGCTCCTTCAGGGCATCACCCGCAAAGGGCACGGGAAGCACCCGCGCCCCTTCTGCGGACTGGGCAAGGATATGGGCGTCAAAGGCCCCCATGTGGCGGTGGAACAGGGCAAAGAGGTGGGCATACTTCAAAAGCTCCTGATCGGCATGGCCATACCCTGAAAGATCCCCCCGGCCCCCGGCCTTCATCTCAGCCATGCGATGGTCCACGTCCGCGATGGTCCGGGCCAGGGCATCGTCCTCGCCGCCGTAAACCCCTGCAATGCGGCGGTTGATTGCCTGGCGCTCCTCGCTGAAGGGGTTGGCCCGCACCGCATCACGCACCAGGGAAAAAAAGGTTCTCTCATGTTCTGTCAAGCGATGGGCCATCTGCGGATACCTCCGTTCTATGGTGAAAACCGTTTGCAAAAGCGTGCCTCCGGCGGCGAGGGTGGCGAAGCCACGATAGCGAAAACACCTCGAAAGCTGATTGCCCTTGCGCTTTGTCCCTTCGTTCCTCAGGGCAAAGCGCAAGGGCCTTCGACTCGGGCTGCGCCCGACATAAACGCTGATGGTTTATGCGAGCTGGCTCACAAGCTTCGATACAACAGGATACGTTGTCGCTACCTGCCCATTGCGGGTTGATTTAACCCAGCTGCCCCCGGTGGAGACTCAAAATGGCAACTCAAAACCTGTTTGTCATTTTTTGTATACACACATATCATAAATTCACAAACCCCAACACCTCATCCAGACGCCAAGCAGTCACATAATAGCCCTTACAGCCGAAAATCAAGCCGTTACCAAAACACGGTAACTCTGGCATAGCTTTTGATATACATGTCCCCAAGAAAAAAACACCCGGCGAAGATCCACTCGCTATGGTATGCATAGTCAACCGTTACGAACCCCAAGGAGCCCCCATGACAACCCATGAGCACAGCCCGTTGAGCCTTCTCAAGGCACCCCGCTTCGCCCCCTTTTTCTGGACCCAGTTTGCAGGGGCCTTTAACGACAACATCTTTAAAAACGTCCTCATGCTGCTCCTGGCCTTTCGCGCGGCCCAGCCGGGCCAGACCGACGTTCTCATGAACCTGGCCGCAGGGCTTTTCATCCTTCCCTTCTTCCTCTTCTCGTCCCTGGCCGGCCAGATCGCCGACAAGTTTGAAAAGGGGCGTCTCATCCGCATGATCAAGGTGGCGGAGATCGGCATCATGTGCGCTGGGGCCGCGGCCCTCATGCTGGGCAGCACCGCCTCCCTTCTGGCCCTGCTCTTTCTCATGGGGACCCAGTCCGCCTTTTTCGGGCCGGTGAAGTACAGCATCATGCCCCAGCACCTGGATCCGTCCGAGATCGTGGGGGGCAACGCCCTTGTTGAGATGGGAACCTTTGTGGCCATTTTGGCCGGCACCATCGCAGGGGGGCTTTTGATCCAGCTTCCCAGCGCGTACGCCGCCCTGGCCGTTGTGGTCACGGCCGTTGCCGGGTGGCTCGCCAGCCGCAAAATCCCCAAGGCCCCTGCCGCCAGCCCGGACCTTGCCATCAACTGGAACATCTTCAGCCAGACCCTCCGCACCCTGGGGTACGCAAAAAAAGAGAAGGTCGTGTTTCTTTCGGTTCTGGGCATCTCCTGGTTCTGGTTTCTGGGGGCCTGCTACGTCACCCAGATTCCGGCCTACACCAAAAACGTCCTGCACAGCACCGAAGGGGTGGCCACCCTGCTCCTGGCCATGTTCTCCATCGGTATCGGCGCAGGCTCCATGCTCTGCGAGTACCTCTCCGGCAAGAAGGTGGAGTACGGCCTGGTGCCCATCGGCTCCCTGGGCCTCAGCCTTTTCGGCATCCACCTGGCCGCTGCGGGCAGCCTGCCCGTGCCCGAGGCACCCCACACCCTCATGGGATTCCTCGGCGCAAAAGGGAGTTTTCCCATCCTCCTCGACCTGGTTCTCATCGGCATCTTCGGCGGGCTCTACATCGTGCCCCTGTTTGCCATTGTCCAGACCCGAAGCGAGGAGAGCCACCGATCCCGCGTCATCGCGGCCAACAACATCTTAAACGCCCTGTTCATGGTGGGGGCCGCCATCCTGGGCGGTGTTTTCTTAGGTCCCATGGGCCTCTCCATCCCGGCCCTGTTTCTGACCATCACCCTCATGAACATCGCCGTGGCCGTCTACATCTACACCCTGGTGCCCGAGTTCACCATGCGCTGCCTGGTCTGGGTCATCACCCACCTGTTTTACCGCATCCACCACGAGCACCTGGACAAGATCCCTGCCGAAGGCCCGGCGGTCATCGTCTGCAACCACGTGAGCTACATGGACGCCCTCATCATCGGGAGCTGCTGCAGGCGCCCGGTGCGCTTTGTCATGGACAAGGGCATCTTCAACATCCCGGTCCTCAACTTTATCTTCCGCACGGGAAAGACCATCCCCATCACGGCCAAGCGCAAAGACCCGGAGGTGTACGAGGCGGCGTTTCAGCGCATCGCAGAAGAGCTGGAGGACGGCCAGGTGGTCTGTATCTTCCCCGAGGGCAAGCTCACCCGCACCGGCGAGATCGACACCTTTAAAAGCGGCATTGAAAAGATCATCAAACGCACCCCGGCCCCGGTGATCCCAACGGCCCTCAAAGGCCTGTGGGGCAGTTTTTTCAGCCACAAGGACGGCACGGCCCTTGCCAAGCGCCCCAGGCGCCTCTACTCCAAGATCCACTACACCGTGGGGGATGCTGTGACACCGGAAGAGGTCAGCGCAGGCGGCCTGCACAGCCTGGTCTCGGAATTGCGCGGCGATCACGCCTGATCGACGGAATCCTCTGGAAGATTCCGTTGAAATATGTTTTGCTTAAAGGTATCGGAGGCAGGCACGCCCGCGGTCCGTTTGGGGCCGTCGGGTGCCCCTGACCTCCACAACCCATCAACGAGAGGTAAAGACCCCACCCATGATTGAAGGCATAACCTGGGCGGGCATTGTGTTTTGTATTACACAGTCCGCCATCTTTTCCGGCCTGAACCTGGCCTTTTTCAGCATCAGTAAACTCCGACTGGAAGTAGAGGCCACCCAAGGCAACATCTATGCAGCCCGGGTCATCAAGATCCGCAAGGACTCCAACTTCCTTCTCACCACCATCCTCTGGGGCAACGTTGGCATCAACGTGCTCCTGGCCCTTTTGGCCAATTCCGTCATGGCGGGCGTCACCGCCTTTCTCTTCTCCACGGTACTCATCACCTTTCTGGGAGAGATCATCCCCCAGGCCTATTTTTCACGGCACGCCCTGAAAATGGCTTACGGGTTCACCCCCCTGCTCCGGATCTATCAGTGCCTCCTCTTTGTGGTGGCCAAGCCCACGGCCATCATGCTGGACCAGTGGCTGGGCAAGGAGTCCTTCCACTTCATGCGTGAACGGGACATGCAGCAGCTCATCACCATGCACATGAAGTCCGACCAGTCGGACATCGACGCCGTGGAGGGCAAGGGTGCCATCAACTTCCTGAATCTCGACGACATCCCCCTTAGCAAGGAGGGAGAGTTCATCGATCCTTTAAGCATCATCCACCTCCCTTTCAAAAACAACGTGCCCTGCTTCCCCCCTGCGGGCACCCCGGAATTCGAGGAGTTCATCAACCAGATCCAGTCCTCGGGTAAGAAGTGGACCATCCTCATCGACGACATGGGCTATCCCGGCTTTGCCCTGAACTCCGACAGCTTTCTCAGAAGCGTCCTCTTTGACACCGCGCCCATCCACCCCATGGCCCACTGCCACCGCCCCATCATCACGGCGGACGCCACAACCCCCCTGGGCTCGGTGCTCCCCAAGCTGAAGGTCCACCCGGAGCGATCCGACGACGACGTCATCGACGACGACCTGATCATTTTATGGGGAAAAACAAAGAAAGTGGTGACCGGTGCGGATATTCTGGGAAGGCTCTTGCGGGGCATTGCGGAGCGGCCAAAGATGACTTAGAGGGTTGCCCAAGCCCAAACATCGCGATTCAGTTCAAAAGGCCTCCGACGGCCCTGCCGGGGGCCAAACTTTTGAAAAGTTTGACAAACAGGTTTCAAAAACAGATTCAGGCAAACTGAATCAATGACCTACATCCTTTTCCCCGAGGTATCCGCCTAGGCCGATGTTTTTGTGCCCCCACCTGGCCGCCGGAGGCTGTTTTTTGAAGCGGAATAATTCCAAAAAAAATGCCGCTGCCCCTTAACCCGAGGTACAAGGGCTAAGGGGCAGCGGCAACCAGCTTTAGAGGTGTCTCACCTCGCTGCCGGGGGCATTGCTTGTCTACGTTTTTCCGGCCTTAGCTCTCTGTTTCGGGGGTTCCTGCGTCGTTGCCCAGCAGCTCCCGGGTCAGACCGTTGATGTCGTTGCCCTTGAGGCCGATATCGGCCAGCAGGGAGTCCACCAGGGGGGCCTGGCCGCGGTAGCGCAGGGCGCTGTTCACCAGCTGGTCGGACAGGCTGGCGTCCCCTGAGGCCGCTGCGGCGCTGCCGTTTGCAGACGCCCCGTTGAGGCCGTCCACTTGGATGATCTTGATGCCGTCGATGTTCTCCATGGGCTTGACGCTCTCCCGGATGATCTCGGGGAGGTACTTGATGAGGGCCATGCGGATCTGCATGGCCACCTGGGCTTCGGACAGGGTGTTGTCCGCGTCGTTCAGGGCCCGCTTGCCCTCGGCTTCCACGGCGTAGCTGCGCTCTTCGGCGTCGGCCTTGAGGATCTCGGCGTCGGCGGCTGCCTTGGCTTCGATCATGAGCTTGTCGGCTTCGGCGGTGGCTGCGATGCGAATGGCCTCGGCCTCGTCTTCGGCGGCAAGTTTCTGGGTCTCGGCGGCCACCTTGATCTTGATGGCGTCTTTCTGGGCGGCCTTTTCCGCTTCGATGAGTTCCACGAGCTTTTCTCGCTCGGCAACCTGGCTCTCACGGACGGTGACCACGCTCTCTTCCTCTTTAACGGCCATGGCCCGCGCCTTGTCCGCCTCGGCCTGGGCTTCGGACTTGGCCTTGGATTTTTCAGCGATGGCGATGGAGCGATCCTGCTCGGCCAGTTCAACGGCTTTTTCCTGCTCGATCTTGGCCGTCTCCAGAACCTTCTCCTTGGCAATGTCCTTTTCGCGTACCTGACGCTCCTTGTCGATCTTGCCCTCTTCCACTGCACGATCCGCTTCGATGGTGGCCATGTCCACCTTCTGCTTGGCCTCGATCTTGGCCTCTTCGGCGTCACGCTGTTTCTGGGCACGCTCCCGGGCGATTTCCGCTGCCTGGTCTGCCTTGCGGATCTCGATCTCCCGCTCCTGCTTAAGGCGGGCGTACTCCTCTTCCCTCTGGATCTCCAGCTGCAGCTTTTCCGCTTCCAGGTTCTTGTTGGAGATGGAGACCTCGGTGTCCTGCTCGATGGCGTTACGCTTCATGCGGCGCACCTGGATCTCTTCGGTAAGCTTGGTCAGACCCTCGGCGTCAAAGGCGTTGTCCGGGTTGAAAAACTCCTTGCCGGTCTGGTCCAGGCCGGTGAGAGAGACGGTTTCGAGCTCCAGGCCGTTTTTCAGGAGGTCCTCTGAGACCACCTGCTGCACCTTCTGCACGAAATCCACTCGCTTTTCATGGAGTTCGGTCATGGTCATCTCGGCGGCAACGGACCGAAGGGCGTCCACGAACTTGCCCTCCACCAGTTCCTTCAACTCGTCCGGGTTCATGGTCTTCATACCCAGGGTCTGGGCCGAGTTGGCGATGGACTCCTCCGAGGGCTTCACCCGCACGTAGAATTCGGCCATGACGTCCACACGCATGCGGTCCATGGTGATGAGGGCCTGGGTCTCGGCGCGGCGCACCTCAAGGCGCAGGGTGTTCATGTTCACGGGGATCACCTCGTGAAGCACCGGCAGCACCAGGGCCCCGCCGTTCATTATGACCCGCTGGCCGCCGAAGCCTGTCCTTACAAAGGACGTCTCCTTGGACGAGCGGGTATACAGCTTGGAAAAAATAACGCCCACACACAGCAAAGATATGAAAACAATACCAGCAATAATCAACATACTGCCCATTCCTCCCATCTCAATCATGCATTTCTCCTCGTTTAATTCGGCTGTGCCCATGGCACAAGCCACACACACGTATACGTTTAGTCTTCAAGTTCTTCACAGGTATTTAAAATAGCGCGGAACACCGCGCCCTTCTGCTCCACGATCAACACCGCGTCTCCCTGCTCCAGGACCTGGCCCTCCTCATCGGGCTCCACCATGATGTAATGGGTGGTGCCGTAGCGGTCTTTCAATTTTGCCTGGGCAGGGCTCGATACCTCGGCACGGCCCAGGGTGATCCGGGCCACCTTGCCGATGTAGCTCTTCTCCGAGATCACCTCGGTCTCGTCCCTGGGAAGAAACCGCGCGCAGGTACGGCCAAACACCTTCACCACGGGAAGGGTCCCCAAAAGGGCCCCCACCGCCGCCAGGACAGAGGGCAGATAGCCCCCGGTCAGCGTCTCGGCCGCGGACTGGATGCCCAGGCCCAGGAGGCCGAAGGAGGTCAGCGAGACCACCAGCAGGATGAGAAACGGCACCCCGCGAATCTGAAGCCACCCCAGAAACCGGGTAAGGCCGGAGTCGGCCACGTCCGGGGCGTCTATATCCACGGAGGCATCCACGTCCGGGAACAGGCTGTCCAGAAGATCGGAGATACCGAATCCCAGCAAAACCCCCACCCCTTCCATCACGGAGATACACAGCATCACCCCAAGGGCAACGGTGAACGGAAGGTTGGCGGGATGCAGGATCAGCTTAACCATGGGCGCCCTCACCCTTGAAGGCGGCCAGACGCTCCCTCACGCGGTTGCTCCGGGCCATATCCTCAAGCTCGGCAAGCTTCACCGCATCGGCACGCCCGGTCTCCGTGGAGAGCGTTCCCATGCCACTGGCCTTGGCCGTGACCCGTTCAAAGGTCGCCTGGGCTTCGGCCACGCGCCGCGCCACATCTCCTGAAGCTGAGGCTCCCTGGGGGGCGTCGCCTGCTTCCCCTTCGGACCGGACAGCTTCCCGGTACTGGGCCAGGACCTCGGTCATCTCCCGTTTCTGGGCTTTCAAAGCATTAAGGTAGCTCTCCAGCTCTTTTTCCTGGGCGGCGTTGTCGGCCACGGCAGTCTCCAAGATGGGAATCTGGGCTTCGATGTCCATCTGCTTGCCGATGGCCGCTTCGGCCAGGTCGTCACGGTTTTCCCGCACGGCCAGCTCAATGCTGCCGGTGAGCTCTTCGTAGGTCCGGTTCATGGCCATGAGGCGCTTGCTGGCAAGATGCTTGCCCGCCACCACCTTGCCAAGCTCTTCGCGCACCTCGTCCATGGCGCCTTCCACGTCGCGGATGGTCTCTTCCATGACGCTCTCCGGCACCGCCCCTTCCAGGGCAGAGACCACCGAGTTCACGCTGCCGCTGACGATGCGGCGTACCCGTTTCCAAAGCCGTTCACTACTCATCACTGATCTCCTTCTTGTTTTCGAGTCATGATTTCCTGCATCAGCGCCGACAGCTCCATGGTGGATGCGATGCGCGATTTCACAGCCTCAGGGTCATAGCAGAGGCGAAAATCCGATGCCCCCATCTGAAGCGTTACGTCCATCATTCTGGATACGCGTTCGGTAAGGCCGCGCTCCAGTCCCGACAGGTCCTCGGCGCCTTCCGCCTGGTCTGCGGTATACGACAGGAAAAACGCGAGCAAATCCGGAAGCCACTCAAAGGAGCGCGTCACGAGCTCCGAGGAGACCCCGGCCCTTTGCTCGTCGGCCCGGACCTTCCGCACCGCAGGCCCCATGAGCCGCGTTATCTCGTCAAACCAGTCCTGATAGCCTTCGATCTCATTTTCTGCTGCACGCCTTTCGGCAATGAGCGCTCTGAACCGGTCACTGGGCGTCTTGGCCCCTTTAAAGTCGAGCCGACTTAAAAACTCGGCGTCATCTTCTGTGATTCGCACACTGAAAGGTACGGTTTTTGGCGGCATGTCCTCCCCCGTTGTCTTGAATTGTCCATCGGTTTTCAACCGAGTCCGTCAACATAGTTACGACAGATGAATTCATTTGTAAACATTTATTGTCAACCAATGGACAACAGCTCCAGACACACAATATTGTTATACCATCGCACCGTTACACGCCCGCCGCCCCACGTAGACGGTCGCAGGAAATCCCGTTGACACGCGATACCGGACCATGTGAGCATACATCCGCTTCACGAAGCCGACCGGCCCACGGGATGTGTTGACACGGCATCGGGAAACAGGCTAAGGCCTGATGGAGATGAAAAGACCGGAGGGCTGTTTGGCACCTTGTGTCGATAGCCCGTACCTGAAACATCAAAAACCCTGGAACCAGCCCATGCACATATACGGACTTCACGACGCCAAGCGGGTCATCAGCACCATGCTTCCCCTTGTGGGATACATCCTCGGCTTCATCGGCCTGACCCTGTTCACCGACATCTTCTTTGCGGGAATGCGCACCGGAGAAGAGGCCCAAAATGCCCTTGCTGCACACATCGCCGTCTCCACCGCCCTCAATTACCTGGTGATGACCTTTTTCCTGGGCCGCATCATCGAGCTGATCTTCGGCCTCCGTCCCCTTCCGGTGCTTTTGCTCATCCGCAAAAAACTCCCGGGCTACCTGCTGACCACCCTGCTCCTTGCGCTGCTCCTCACCCCCGTCATGATCCTGGTGTCCGCCCTGTTTTTCCCGGGAAATCCCCAGGCCCTGTTCTACACCGTCATGGTGACCCTGAAGGTGCTGCCCATCTATGTTTTTCCCCTGGTCTTCATCACCGGCCAGGCCAGGCATGCGGTGTTCACGGGCATCAAGTGCCTTTTAGGCAACGTCTCGGACTCCCTTTTCCTCATCATCCTGAGCGTTGTGGCCTTTCTCTTTGAGGGGTACATCCTGCCGGTTCTGCTCCCGTCCCTTGAAAGCAACACCCTGGCCTCCGCCGTCACGGTCAGCTGCAACATCTTCTTCAGCCTCTACATCTTCACGTCAGCGGCCTGGGTCATGAAGGAGAAAATCTACAGCGACGGGACGCCGGACGAACCGGTGACCCTCCATTAAAAAAGTGGAAAGACAGTCAGGTAAACGTGGGGCACAACAGGATGGGTGGAAGGCACTCGGAGTCCGGGTCAGGGCTTGAACCGGACAAACAGGGCGCCGGAGAGGATCAGGAGCAGTCCTGCGCACATCAGAACCACCGACCTGGCGTTAGTGGTGACAAAGGCCTGGAACCCCGCCGCTTCTGCGGGGTCGTAAAATGAGATGGCACCGATAAAGGCGGGAATGGCAAAGGCAATGCAGATCCAGCCGAAAACCTCAAAGCACTCTTCCCTGATGCTCGGCACCAGGGTAACAACGAGCAGCACCCCTCCAAGGGCGGACACAATCCCCCCGGCCCTCTCCAGGCTTCCCTGGAAGGCCCCTTCCCAAAAGAGATTGTAAACCATCCCGCACAGCAGCATCAGCAGGTGATAGTACAAAAAACCGGCAAGGGCACACAGGCCGATGGTCAGTAGTTTTAAGGCGAGCCCTCCGGTCTTCCGGGGCTTTAGCGTTTGCGGAGCCGGCTCCTCCTTTGCGGCTGCGGGTTCTGCGGTCTCCTGCTTGCGAGGCTCTCCGGCGGGAGGCCCCGGCGTCGGCACGGCAACCCGGGGAGCGGGTGTCGGCTCCGCGGCCCCAAAGGAATCCGCCACAGGCTCCACGCGGATCCGGTCCTGAAACGTGTCTGTTTCGTCCTGGGACACCAGCACCACGACGGGCTGCCGCCCATCTGCTGCGGGAAAGGCAAGCCCCAAGGCCACCGGCATCACCATGGCATCAAGATCCGGGATGATAAAGGCGTCAAGTCCCCGGCTTTTGCTCAGGGTCATCATCTTCCTGGCAGCGGTGTCGCCGTCCCGGCTTCTGGCATAAATGTACTCCACATCGATCCCGTCGGAAAAATCCGGAATCAGGGTACGCAGAATCACGCAGGCGAACTCTTTGTCAATGGCCTCATCGCCAAAAGAGGAGTCGATGCCGTGGCAGATCAGCACCACCTTTTCATGCTGCACACGTTTTCCGGAAGCCGGATCCATAACACTCAGTGCGTGTTTTATCTCCATTTCGCCTCCACCATTCGCCAGAAACAGGAAAAAAAGTCCGTTCCGCCTGCAGGATGCACCAGAGCGTGGCTCACCATGGAAAGGACGGCATCCCAGAGGATGTTGACCGATGAAAGGGGACTGATACCCGCCTGTGTCGGGGGAGGGGTCGAAGGGAACGAACCGACGTCAAACGGGCAATGCGGCGTGAGCGCAGGGTGCGAACCCAGCGCCTCAACAGATTGAAATTTTGCTTAAAATCCTACATCAACACCCCCATATGTTCAATAAAAAATCATCCTTCGCCTGCCCGGCCCAAAACCGAAGGGGCGCCCCGACCCCTGCCGAGAAAAAATGCCCACCGGCAGGGTGACAGGCCCCGCAGGAGACCCTGCGGCTTCGCCCCCCGGGGGGAGAAGGGTTTGCCGCAAGTCATCCACCGGGGCCCGCTGCCTCCTTACACCCTGAAGCGCCCCACCAGGGCACTCAGCTGGTCTGAAAGGCCGTGGAGCTCCCGAGCGTTGGTGCGCACCTGGGCGCTGACATCGGACATCTCCCCGGCTGTGGTATTGACGTCCGCGATCTCACGGGCCATGTCCCGGGAGACCCCGGTGCTTTCGGAGATCTTGTCGGAGACTGTCTGGATCCCGGAGGAGGCCTGGTTGATATTTCCGGAAATTTCAGCGGTGGTCACGGACTGCTCTTCAATGGCCGCGGCAATGGTAATGACAATCTGATTCACCTGGTCCACGACCTCTGCAATGCCATCGATCTCGACCACGGTCTCTTCGGTGGAGGCCTGGACGCCACCGATGCGCTCTCTGACCTCCTGGTTGGACACCGCGGTCTGCTTGGCCAGTTCTTTGATTTCATCGGCAACAACGGCAAACCCCTTGCCCGCGTCCCCAGCCCGGGCCGCCTCAATGGTGGCGTTCAGGGCCAGCAGGTTGATCTGCTCGGAGATCTCCCCGATGGTCTCGGTGACCTTGCCGATGGCCAGGGCCGCCTCCCCAAGGTCTCCCACCTTCTCTTTGGCCTGTCGGGCCTGGGTCACCGCATCGCCGGTGATGGTGCGCGCCGACTCCGAGTTCCGGGAGATCTCCCCGATGGTGGAGGTCATCTCCTCGGTGGCCGAGGCCATGGTGTTGAGGCTGCCTGCGGAGTGCTCGGTCTCACGGGCCACATCCTCCATGTTGCAGCTCATCTGCTCTGAGGCCGCTGCCACGGTGTGAGCCTTGGAGGAGGATGCCTCGGACCCCTGGGCCATGCGGCCCGCAAGATCCGTCAGCCCGGCCGAAGAGCGGGAGAGGGTCTCGGAGTTGCCCGCGATCTCCCGGATCATCTGCTGGAGCTTCTCCACAAAAAGGTTGAACCAGCGCGCCATCTCCCCCAGCTCATCACGGCTGGCAATGGTCAGGCGCTGGGTGAGGTCACCGTCCCCTTCGGCGATATCCCGGAGCATGTCACCGGCCTGCTTCAACGGACGCGTAATGGAGACAATAAGCACCAGGGCCGCCCCCACGGCCAGGGCTCCGCCGATGAGGATAAAGATTACGATGACGGCCTTGCCCGAGGAGGCCGACTCCACAAAGGCCGTCTTGGAACGCTCTGCCATGGTGTGTACCGTCTCGGAGGCCTCCTCAATGAGCCCCCGGGCCTCGGCGCCGGTTGCCAGCTCATGTTTGTCCTGGACCACGTAATCGTCCCAGGTGGCCCTGTACTCTCCGGCCGATGCCCGGATGGCCTCGGTGGTCGCCTCCATCTCCATGAGGCCGTCCAGAGCCTCGGTCACCTTGCCGGGATCGGTGCGGAAAGCCAGGTAGTAAAGGGCCCCCAACCGCGCATCCACAAGGGCCTCGTTCACCTTTGCCACCTGCTCCAACCGGGTGAAACCGTTTTCGATGACCCCGCCAAGCTCCCGCCCGGCTGTCTCGATGTCATCCACGTACACCCCGGCGCAGATCACCAGGTCCCAGGGCTTGAAGTAGCGGGCCACCGTTACCTTGGGGAACACGGCGTCCCCCATGCCCGGCTTGGTCCAGTAGTACTCGGTCATGGACGTGCCGTCCTTGACCGCCCCGTTGACCACATCAATCATGAAACGCTTTCCGGTCTTCTTGTCCTGGATCTTGGAAAAATCCATGCCTTCCAGGCTGCGGTCCGCGCCGTGGGCCACCAGGGTAAAATCCGGCCGCATCACAAAAAAGTAGTTGCTCCCCTCAAAGTGCATCTTGCGCACCACGGAAAGGGCCGCCTTCCGGGAACGAGAGGCCTTGTACATGGCCTCAACGGCATCGTGGGCCACGTCCACGAGGTTTCGAACGGAGGCAAAGGCCGTCTTTTTGAGGTAGTAGGTGCTGTTCTCCAGCACCTCCCCGCGAATGGCCGACTCAATGCGACGCGCCTCTTCCTGTGTGGTGGCTTTCACCTTAGCGGCGCTCGTCAAAAGGTGTCCGCGCAATTCGGCCTTCTTGCCCTTGGCAGCTTTCAGAGAGATGAGGTTCTTCTCGTAGAGCGTTCGTCCGGTGTTGAGCGTGTCCACCTCCCCGGTGGTACCGGACACCCGACCCAGCTCTTCCAGCATGGCCTTTACGATGTCCAGCCCCCTGCTCAAGGCCTCAAACTGCTCGGGTTTCCCCTCCTTGGCGTAGGCCACCTGTTCGCTTAAGGTTCCTTTAAGCTGTGTATCAAGTTCCAGGGTCATGTACCCCTCGTCCGCCTGGCGGATGACCCGGTTCAAACTGAGATAACCTGTCCCCCCAACCACAAGGAGCACCCCCACCAGCAGGGCAAACCCTGCAATCAGTTTTTTCCTCAAACTTACCGCTGCAAACATCCACCATCCTCCGTTGTCCATGGTCCGCGCCAGGGCCACATCACACACCGCAAAATTCCCTGACCGCCGAAAAACGCACTGATACATCACGTATCGACCCAGTAAACAGGGAACTTTAGGCGATTGTGACGCTGAAAAGACAGCCGCGGAATCACATTGACAAACTGTTTATAAAACGAGATGGCATGGCGGAAGACCCACAAAGGCTGCCTTTACGACGGGCCTGTTGTGAGGTAGAAAAAAACAATGGACCACAACCGGAAGGAAAGGTGAAAGGATTGGACACCCTCAATATCGCGTTTACCGATGATGCAGGGCACGCCCTGCGCAAACGGGGAGGGGCCGTGACCCTCCGTATGGTGAAGAAAAAGAGCTGCGGCAGCTGACGCCCCTCAGGCCGGGCACCCGACCTGACCCCGGCAGTTCGCCGGGGCGTCCCCTTTAGGAAAAACAGATTTCGCAAGGCCCTGGTGGACGGCATCCCCGTCTGGTACACCCCGGAGGTGCTTGCCCACACAGGCCCCATCATTGTCAGCATCAAGCGATGGGGATTTTTGCGTCGTCTCTCCGTGGAAAACCTCTGGCTTTAACCGGCCCCCGCCTCAAGGCGAAAGCATGGCAAGGCAGACCTTGGTCCCCTGGATAAAATCCCTGCCCCCGGACAATTCCACCACGGGCACTCCCGCCAGCAGATCGGCATAGGCGGAGAGGGTCGGGGCCCTGGTGTCCTGCCCCTGAAACGGGCCGTAAAAAAGGCCGGTGTCCTTGGCAAAGGCGGAGAGCAGGCTGGCGTCCCGGGGTATCTCAAGGGGCCGTGCCATGGTGGGGGAACCTCCCCCGGACCAGTTCAGGATCACCAGGCCGCAGAGGGGAGCTGTCAGGGCAAAACGGCCCGGCCCGAAAAACCGGTGGATGGGCACGTCGTGCTTTTCTTCCACAGCCCTAAGAACATCTCGGGGCAAAGACCTGAACCGAGCCCTCTCACCGGGGGCGAGCAGGCCGGAAAGCCCGGGCACGGTCAGGGCTGTCCCCGGATTGATGCGTGGGTGCTTGGCCACCCCGCACATCTCAAGGCCTTCCCCACGTCGCATCACCATCAGGCGATCATTGCTGACAAACCTTGCCCCTGCAGCCATGAGATGCAGGGCCAGGGTGGATTTCCCCGATCCCGATACCCCGGCCACGGCAAGGCCTCGATTGCCCGCCACCACCCCCGCCCCATGTCCCAGCAGGCTCCCCTGACCTAGCTTCCACTCGATAAAGCGATTGTTGATGAAGTTGATCACCTGGTTGGTGTTGGCAAGGCAAGGCCCCACTGCAAGGTGCTCCCCGCCGCCAAAGAGAAAAAGCATGCCCGTGAGCCGTTTACGCACCATGCGCCCGTCCGGGAAATCCACCCACTCCTCCTTGATCACGGTCTTGCCGTGGGACGGTGGCTTCGGGGCAAAGGCAAAGGGAGCTGATAACACCTCGGATTCATGGAGGCTGATGCGCACGGCAGGCGGGCCGCCGTCACAGAGAAACTCCTGAAAATAATCGATCAGGGCCTCTTTGATCTCTCGGGAGTTTGAGGTGACCCGCACCAGGCACCCGGCAAACCCCAGCGTCAGCCCGTTGTTGGCCGGAATGCGGCTCCGCACCCGAGCCAGGAGTTCTTTGCAGGTTCCGCCGGAAAGGATCATGGCATAACCCTTTCCATCACATGGTCCACGTATCGGTCCGCCGCGTTGATGCCGGTGGTCTCCAGAATGCCCCGAAAACCACCGAACGCCGACACTTCGAAGACGTAGGGGCCCTCGTCTGTCAGGGCCACGTCCACACAGGTAAAGCTCAGGTTGAACAGGGCCTGGGCCCTGTGGGCCAACTCGATGACCTCGGCAGGAGGGTCAAAGGCCCGGTACCTGCCCCCGGACGCCGTGGTGGTATTCCACGATCCCCCTTGCCTGCTGCGGGCGTAAGTGGCCAGGTACTTCCCGCCCACAAAGGCGATCCCCAGGTCGCGGTCCCCTATGGCAATGGATTTCTGAAGATAGAGGATGGGATTTTTCGCCTTGTAGGCCCGGATAATCTCCCCTGCCCCGGGCCCGTCCTTCAGATGGACCATGCCCCGGGCCTTTGAGGTGTACAAAGGCTTCAGGATGGCCGTGCCGTAGGCCTTCAGGGCCTCCATGGCGTGTTCTTCACTCTCGGTGACAGTGGTGGGCGGCATGGGAATCCCGGCCAGCTGAAGGGTGATGGTACAGGAGAGCCGATCCAGAACGCGGATCAGGGCCAACGGAGAGCTGAACACCTTCACCCCCCGCCCCTCCAGGTACCGAAACAGCTCCAGCCGGTCCAAAAGGTCCGGGGAGTAGCGCGCGCCGATCTTTTTGATCATCAGGGCATCGAACCCTGCAAGATCATGGGGACCGCACCGGGCCCTGCCCGAGGGCAGATCCAGGCGGATCTCGTTCGGGGAGATGAGGACACGCCGCCCGGTCCGGGCAGCCACCGCATCGGCAAGTTGTTCCGAGGACCACCCTCCCTGATTGCCGATCACGCCAATGTTCACCGCATCCCTCCTGAATCTTATGATAGGTCAGATGACGAGTTCGCCGGATACTCCGCCTTCAGGCCCCGTCAGTAGTAAAGAACCTCCTCGGGAAACCGAAACGCCGCCCAGTCCCCGCGTTGACACCCCTGGACCTTCTCCAGGAGAAACAGGGCCCGCTTGTACATGGCCCGGGCAAAGTCGGCATTAAGCTCAAAGCGGGTGGAGGTATAAAAAGACCGGGCCAGGGCAAGGGCCAACCGAACGCAAAAGGAGGCGTCGCCGCGCTCCCTGGAAAAGGCTTCAACCCCCTTGTGAAACCTGTGAATGGCCCCGTTGATCCGCCGACGGCGGTCGGCCTCGAACACCGGGGTGCGAAACAGGGAGACCAGAAACACCGAGGCGTCCTGAACGTAGTCGAAATCCCGGGATCGGTGCAGGTCGATGAAGTGCACACGCCCTGTGTCGTGGTTGTACACCACATTGCTCGTGTTGAAATCCCCGTGGATAAACACGGACACCGGGGCTGCAAGCCCCTGTTCCATGGCCGCACACCGCGCCAGGAGTTCTTGAACGGAGTGGGCGGCGGCGCGGCCCACGTGGGTGCTCTCCCGGAAAAATGCAGGGTGCACCGCCAGCACATCGGCAAGGCGAGTCTGGATCTGATGGATGTAGTCCGTATTCCGGGGCGCTGTAACGGCTGTGCGGTCCCACACGGCAAACAGGGTACGCTCAAGGGCGTCAAGGGCGCTTTTCGCCGTAGCGTCCCCTGCCGACCGGATCACCGTGTCCAGGGTATCCCCGGGAAGAAACTCAAGGAGCAGGGACCCGTTCTCCCCCTGAGCATGAAAACTGTAGATCTCGGGCACCAGGCCCGGGCAGCAGCGCTGCCACCGGCTGTTGTTCTCCTTTTCCCGTTTTATTTTTTCCAAGGGCCCTTCTTTGTAGATCCGGCTCCCGGTCTCGGGCCGGGTGCCCGGCCCCCTGACCTCCCCCACCCGGCACCCGGACCGCGTCCCCTTAATGGCCCGGTAATCGATGCTTTCCACGGAATCGGCACTCCCTGACTTGGACAGGGTTTTCTTCAGCGCATGGAACTGCTCGATGTCGATGTGCTCACCCAGAATGGAAAAAAGGATCGCCTCCCCGATGTTGAGGAGTTCGCTTCCCACCCGCCCCAGGTCCCTCAAGACGCAGAGGACGGAAACGAGGTGCCGCGGGTCGCCCCCCTCCTGCAGCGCGGCCATGAGTTTCTCCGCACCGTCCGCGCAGGCCCGGTCCAGCTCCGATCCCACCCGGCAGATGGAGAGGCCGGCGTCCATCTTGCCCTTGGCCAGGGCCCTTTGAATCGGCGCAATGCCCCTTACAATCGGTAAAAAGGCCCCCTCCACATCCATTGCCGCCTGGAGTTCCCGGCAGCTATGGTGTGCGGCCTGCTCCGCAACGTCTACGAGGGTGTCCCCGATACGTGCCAGGCTGTCGCAGATTCTCTGGGCGGCACGAACCTTGTTCACAAGAGGGCGCGACAGGGAGCTTCGGCTGTGGATGAACCCGAAGCACTCGTTATCCACCACCGTTTTCAGGTTATCGATGTACCTCTTGCGGGAGTGAAGCTTGGCCATGCCTTTCCGCACAGGGTCCAGAAAGAACATCCGGGTCCCCCGGGCCTGGGTTTCCACGGCCAGGACAAGGAATCGGAAATGTTGGTCAAGGCCCTCCGGAGTCGCCATGGGCTACCTCACCTGCAACGGGGGGTACCCTTGCCCATCCGGCGTCTCCCCGTCTCGCCAGCTCACGGTGATACTCAACTTGGTAAGACCTGCTTTGTTTTTGGCTTTCACCGTAAAGTTAAGGAGCCCGGACGGGTGAAGGTCGATGGCGGCTCCGTTGGTGGACAACGCGATGGACCCCTTGCGAAAGCCTTCGGCAAGGGAAGTCAGAAAGGCCGTGATGGTGTCGTTGTCCTGAAGGGAATCGAAAAGGAATTTTTCGTCGGACATGGAAGGGCTCCTGAAGGTGTGAATGGATTTACCGGGCAGGCCGGAAACCGAAAACGACTCACGCTGTCCGGCATGTGGTGCCTGTTGCGCACTATTACGGTTACCCCTTGAGGCGCTCCCTGTACTCACGGATGACGGAGCGCCTGCTGACCCCGTGGATCACAAGCTTCTTCCGGATGTTGAGGTTGTCCCAGGCTGGCTGATAACCGATCTCCCGGCTTGCCTTGGCCTCGTCCTGAAGTTCCCTTGCCTTGGTTTTTTCTCCCATGTGGCAGTCATCGCCCATGAAGATGAGCTGCTTTCGCCGCGTTGCCGTGCTCTTCCGGTTCTGATCGTTCACAACGGAAATAAGAAACTCGGTGTAGCGCTGGGACTGGGGATTCCAGGTCTCAATGCCGTCCACGTCGTAGCCTGCAAGGAGGATGGGCCAGAACTCCTCCGGGTGAGGAATCACCACCCCTCCCCCCAGGGCGCGGACCTCTTCGATGACCTCGGAGGCCCGATAGAAATAGCTCAAGGGGAAATGGGTCTTGACGATCTGCTTCACCGCCTGCAGGTAGGCCTGGACCCGTCCGATGGCAAGGTCCCCCACCTCAGGGCGCAGGGTGTCGAACCAGTTTTTGAGGAGCTTGTTTTTCACGGAGATGGCCGGAACCTTGGGCCAGTTTTCATCCAGAAGGGTCTGGATCCGGGTCACCTGGGCCCGGGTAAAGGCGACCACCTCGGCATCGGCACCTGTGGCCATGGCCGCCTGGTTGATTCTCTCCTCCCGGGGCTTGATGATGGTGTCCATGAAATCAAAGAGCTGGGAAGAGCGGTACTTTGCGGTGAGCTCCAGCATGGACTTGAGAACATGGGCTTCCTGGACCTTCTCGTCGGTGAAGTGGAGCAGGAGCTGCACCTTGCTGTTGAATTTTTTGGCGTAGCAGTCCACCTCCACACCGGTGTAGCCGCCCCAGCTCATCATCTGGTTGTGCTGGGTAGGAATGATCAGGGCTTCCCGGATATTGGGAAAAGCCGCCTTCAATCGCTGCTTGATCAAGGGCATAGGGACAAATTCAGGGTGCCAGTGAACCGCCAGGAGGGCCTCCTGACGATGGTGCACCACAGGGGGCCGCGTGACCTGCTCCACCTGCCAGGGGGCCAGCTCCGTAGCCACGAGGCCTAAGAAGCGCTCCAGGTCCCCTTCGGCGACTTCGGCGGAAAATCCCTGCCGGGGAAAAAGCCTTCGCCCGACCTCTCCGGATGACACGGTCTTGTCTGTCATGGCCTCTTTCCTTTGCCCTGCCCGGAGCGGGCACGGCGGCCGGTGTCCCAACGACGGGATCCCCCTTGCGGGGCATGATCCGCGGTCAGGTAAACGAGAGCAGGGCCCGGGTCAGGTGTCCTTTGTCGATGCCGGCTCCGGGGCGGTCCCCGATGAGGGGCACGTCGATGACATCGACCCCCATGGCCTCAATGGCCTGTGTGTCCAGCCCACCGGGGTATTGCCCTTTGCGGCTGTCCACAAGCACGAACTGCAGGGCGTCCCGCCCCCGGGGAGCCCCGCTCTCAACAAGATAGGCCTGCAGGGCCGCCACCTGGTCTCCCACGCTGTAGCCCAACAGTTCGGGATCTTCGAAAGGGTTGGGAACAAACACCTTGGGGCAGGGATTTGCGGCAACGGCCTTGCCCACACCCCACGGCAGGATGTTGGCGACCACACTGGTAAAAAAACTGCCGATGGGAAAACAGATCAGATCGGCACCGGCGATACGGTCGGCGGTCTCCCCGTCGATGGAGATCTTGACAGGGGAGGTGTCGTCCAGGGAGGGAGTCAGCCACACCCGGGTAATCCTGGACTGGATGGCCCCGCCCTCTTTGCCGGTCAAGAGGTGCTGGCCCACAACCACGGACCCGTCGGCCAGGGCAGCGGCGATATGCATGTCCTCGGCCACCACCGGATGCACCTCGCCATGGCCCCCCACAAGGGCTGCCACCAGGCTGATCCCCGATGCCATGCCGTGGCTTGAGGCAAGATAAGCTGAGGTCAGCACCAGGTTGCCCATGCAGGCGCCCCTCAGGTCGAAGGCATCGGGCATGGACTCCAGAAACCGCCGAAAGTGGGGGCAAAGGGCCTCACCTGTCCGCAGGGAGAGCCCTTGGAACAGGTGATGGGTTCCCCCAGCCAGGGCGGCGAGCTCCGAGGCCGCTTCGTCCCGGGGCATGTCCCGGGAGAATCGGTGGGAAAAAAGTGCAGCGGCGGCTTGTCCTTCACCGGTGGCCGAGTCCGACAGAGCAAGAAGGCGGCTTCGGATATCGCCCATGGCCGGTATGTGAAACCACCGACGAAGCTCCCCGCTGCTCCCGCCGGAATCAAAGGGAGTCATGATATGAATGGTGTTGTGGGTATACCGCGTCAACTCCCGGGAGACCTCACCCAGGGCGGTTCCACCACTGAAAAAGAGAATCCTCGGCCCTGTGTGTGGAGACCGTAAATAGCGTTCGTATTTGTTTGAATCAGGGATACACATCTCGTCCTGTATTGCGTCCTGTAAGGAGGTACCAGCACTCTCGGGACATGGCCCGAATCCCTGCTGCGGTGCGAAAAAGGACCACGGCAAGCCATTGGCCGGGGACCGACAGGGCACGCTCCGGCGCCTCCCGAAACCACAAAGGGATAACGCCTGTCATAGGTTGGGTAATAGATCTTAAATATATCCCAATAGGTCATGACGTGGAATGAAAAAAGAGACAATACCCAATGCTGAGAGCAGGTTCTGCTGGCGAAGGATTTGACACTGCCGTGTATTTTGCGGTAATTCTAAAAAGTTACTTCTCGCACCACATACAGATTGCCCGTCACCCATTGATTGCCTCCCGGCTCGCCTGCCTGAACCCGACCACCATGGCGCACCCGACGTGCCCCATGCCCCGTTGGTCCGTGGGTAAAAACGGCTCGACCCTCACGTAAAGGGGGATCCATGATTGAAATCACGAAATCCATTGCCGTTCGAAGGCCCATCCACGAGGCCTTCCGCGTCATCAGCGACTTTTCCTTTATCCAGCACTGGGATCCCGGCGTGGTATCGTCCCAAAAGGTATCCGACGGCCCCGTGGGGGAGGGGACCTCCTTTGCACTGGCCCTCAGGTACGGGATCTTTTCCATGCGGATGGTCTACACCATCACAGAGTACCGTCCCCCCTTCCGGGTGATGCTCAAGGGAACCGGAGACTCCTTTGCCGTCACCGACACCATTGTGATGAGCGAAAACAGCTCCCGAACCACGGTGACCTACACGGCCTGCTTTGACCTGCCCGATATGCCGCCCCGGCTTGCGCCGGTGGTGCAGCCCCTTCTGGAGCGCATCGCCCGGGCCGCCATGGACGGCATGAAGGCCGCCCTCTCCCCCTGCCCGGGCCCGCCCCGGTCCGTGGCCCTGTTTCACCGGGGGGTCCACCCCGTTGATGCCGTGGCCGACCGACTGGTGCTGCCCGGCGCCTTAAGCTTCAGCAAGTGGGGCCACAACCTGGCCCAACCCTTCTGGAGACCCGGCACCGAGCTTCTCACCGGCAAAACAGTGGTCCTCACCGGCCCCACATCGGGTCTGGGTAAGGCCGCGGCACAGGCCCTGGCCCTGCGGGACGCCCGCCTCATCCTCATCGCAAGAAACCGACAAAAGGCCATGGAGACAAGCCGGGAGCTTACCCGCATCACGGGCAACGATAAGATCAATGTGGCCGTCGCAGACCTGAGCATCATGGCCGAGGTTCACCGGGTGGCGGACGAAATCCTTCATGAGGCGCCCTGTATCAACGTGCTCATCAACAACGCCGGGGCGCTGTTCCCCCAGCGGGAGACCACAAGCGAAGGCCTGGAGCGCACCTTTGCCATCAACCTGCTGGGCGTGTTCACCCTCACCCGGAGGCTCCTGCCCGCCCTCTGCCGGGCAAAGGAGCCGCGCATCCTCAACGTGGCCTCCGGCGGCATGTACACCCAGAAAATCCACGTGGACGACCTGGAGATGGAAAGCGCCCCCTACGACGGGCCCACCGCCTACGCATGGGCCAAGCGAGGCCTGGTGATCCTGACCGAGCACTGGGCTGAGATGTTTCGCCACCGCCCCTTTGCCGTCCACGCCATGCACCCCGGATGGGTGGACACCCCGGGTCTTGCCGCCTCCCTGCCCCGATTTCACAAAGCGATCCGGCCCCTGCTCCGAACGCCTGCTCAAGGGGCCGACACCCTGGTCTGGCTTGCCGCGGCCGAACCACCGGGCCGGTGCTCGGGCCTTTTCTGGCTCGACCGAAGGCCCCACAGCACCCATGTATTTCCCGGTACCCGTGAGACCGAGGATGAGCGCAGGCAACTTCTCACAGCCCTTGAGCACCATGAGCATGCTCTGCGCCGTCAAAGGATCCATAAACGCGAAACCTAAACACCCACCCCTTTTTGCCATGCCCGGACCGTAAAAGAGAAATCGGGTCCAAGGAGAGCCATGTTGCCCATTAAACGCACCATCCTGCTCCTGATCTGCTGCCTTTGGGTCCTTCCCGCCCACAGCCTGGAGCCCACGGCCACCATCGACGGGGTCCGCTTTGACCTGGTCTACCCGGACGCACCGGTCACCCTTCACCTGCGGGGTGTTGCCACCCTGCGTTACCTCCGGTTCATCAGGGCTTATGCCGGGGCCCTCTACATGCCCAAGGCCATCCCCTCAAGTGAGGTGCTCACCGATGTGCCCAAGCACCTGGTCCTCGAATACTTCCAGACCATCGACGCCGAGGACTTTGCCGAAGCCACCCGCGCCATGGTGGAAAGAAACACGGATGAGGCCACCTATGCCCGCATCGCCCCCGAGCTGTATCGCCTCTGCCGCGCCTTCCGCTCCGTTGTGCCCACCGACCGCTACGCCCTGACCTACGCACCGAAATCGGGCCTTTCCCTCACCCTCAACGGCATCCAGCTGGGGACCTTCCAGGGGCCTGACTTTGCCCGGGCCATGTTCGCCGTCTGGCTTGGCGACGCCCCCATCGACAAGGCCTTTCGAAAGCGGCTCCTGGGGGCGAAGTGAAGCCCGGGACCGAAAGGCTGCCCCGTCCGGTCAAGCTCGCCTACGCCCTGCCCGCCTTTGCCATGGCCGTGGTGGGCATCCCCGTCTACATCTACATCCCCAAGTTCTACACCGACGTCATGGGACTGGACATTGCCGTGGTGGGGGCGGGCCTTCTGGGGCTGAGGCTCTTTGACGCCGTCACCGATCCTGTCATGGGCATGCTCTCCGACCGCACCGCCAGCCCCTTGGGCAGGCGACGCCCCTATATCGCGGTGGGGGCCGTCATTCTCTGCCTGGCCATCGCCTGCCTCTTCAACCCGCCCCAACTCGGCGAGCCCTGGACCACGGCCTGGTTTTTCATCTGGCTGGCCCTGGTCTTCCTCTTCTGGACCGTTGCGGTGGTGCCCTACGAAGCCCTGGGCCCGGAGCTCACCTTTGATTACCATGAACGAACGGTTCTCTTCGGCTATCGGGACGGGTTTCTCATCGCCGGCACCATGATGGCGGCCATCGTCCCCGTCATCATCCGCACCGCCCTGCGATCTACCGGGACTTCATTTTCCGACCACACCGTCTTTTTCATCATGTCCCTTGTCTACATTCCCCTGATCCTGGCCTGCTGCGGCATCTGCGTTGTCAGGGTCCGGGAACATGCCACCTCCGCCGTGCCGGAGCCGTTTCATCTCAAAGAGAGCCTGGCCCCCCTCCTGAACAACAAACCCTTCGGCATTCTGGTCGTGGCCTTTGCATTCAGCGCCATCGCCGCCCAGATGCCCGCCACCCTGATCCTTTTTTATGTGGAACACGTCCTTGAATCCAATCGGGCCGAGCTGTTCCTTCTCCTCTATTTTGTCTCGGGGGTCGTCTTTCTCCCCGCATGGGTGCGGCTTGCCAGGCGAATCGGAAAAAAGGCGGCGTGGATGGCCTCCATGGCCATCAACACCGGAGCCTTCTTCTATGTCTTCTGGCTTGGGCCGGGTGACGAAGGGGTCTACGGGGCCCTGGTCTTTGTCTCGGGTATCGGCTTCGGCGCCGGCCTTGCTCTCCCTTCCGCCCTCACCGCAGATGTCATCGACTTCGACGAATCCCTCACCGGCAAACGGCGCGAAGGCCAGTACATCGGGGTCTTCTCCGTGGCAAAAAAAATGGCCGGTGCCACAGGGGCAGGCCTCGGCCTCTGGGCCCTCGGTTTTTTCGGCTACGAGGCGGGCCAGCGCCAGGGACCAGAGGCCATCTTTGCCTTACGGACCCTGTACGCCCTTGTCCCCTGCCTCTTGAGCATTGTGGCCCTTGCCGTTGCCGGTTTCTACCCCCTTTCCCAAAAGCACCATCAAGAGATCATGGCTCAACGTCCCTCCCCTTAACCCGCAGATGTCATGCCTCCCTTTTTCTTCGCCCCGGCACGTCAGATAAGGTTGACATTTCTATTCTTTTCGAAATATCATACCCGGAAATTCGCCTGCGAATCATACAAAACAGGTGCTATTACAAGATGTTTCCCAACGGATTACCGGACACCTTGCTCCATCATTTCGTCCCAACGTCCCTCACCAAGCGTTTTCTTATTTGCCTACCGGAAAAGTTTTTCTGATGGCCCTCCCAACTGTTGTAACCTGACGTGCCAAAGAGAAAGGAAGTTCCATGTCAAAAATTATTAAAATCTGCTCATTGATTCTCGTGGGCATTTTTTCCATTGCCCAAGCACACGCAGCCACAGGCAAAGCCTTCATTCAGCCCATCGTCACTGATTTCCCCCAGATCCAGCTGAACGTGAACATCCTGGACAGCAACGGTCACCCCGTTTACGGCCTGAAGCCTGAGCAATTCTCCCTTATGGAAGATTTAAAATCCGTTGAAATGACAGGATTTGAAGCAAAAAAAACGGAGGAGATGAAACGCAACAAGGTGGATATCGTCTTCGTCTTTGACGACACCGGCAGCATGGCATACGAAATCAAAGGACTCAAAGAGAAAACCATTGAGTTTGCCGATATCATCCAGTCATCGGGGTTTGACTATGAGTTGGGCCTGATCACCTACAAAGACACCATCAACAACCCATTCAGGCGCACAAAAAACGCCGAGGACTTCAAAACCTGGGTCTCCTCCCTGCGAGCGGCCGGAGGCGAGGATGAGCCGGAAAATGCACTGGACGCCATAGAGGCCGCTTACCGCCAGCCCTTCAGAGATGATGCACGGGTCATCTTTATCCTGATCACCGACGCGACCTTCCATGCCCGGGACGCCATAAGCCCCCTCTCCATGCAGGAGATCATCACGAACCTGGCGGAGCGAAACATCCAGCTCCACGTGGTGGGCCCCAACATCGACCAGTACAAGGCCATGACCTCTGAGCTGGGCGGCACCTTCTACGACAAGGACTCAGGCCAGTTCAAGCGCATCATCACCCAGATTGCAGGGGGAAGCTCCGGTAACTACACCCTCACCTTCGCAAGCCGCCGCCCGTCCTACGATTTCACCTGGAGATCTGTCGAGCTGACCCTTGCAGGCCACTCCCTGGCAGACAATGTCACGCAATACCAGGCCCCGAGCTGGGTGACCGCATCCAGTCGGCGATACAGCCTGAAGGGCAACGAAAGCCCCTACTCTCCCCACTTTGTGGTTGATGGGGACAAAAACACCTGTTGGGCCGAAGGCGTAGCCGGAAGCGGCGTTAAAGAGTGGATCGCCCTGAACTTCAATGAGCCGGTTATGGCCGACCATTTTACCATCCACCCCCCGAAAAACGGCGTACACATGCCATCAAGCATCTCCGTAACCCTCAACGGAGACGACAAGCGCCACTACGAAGTTGATCCCGGAAGCGGCCTTATTTCCGGGACCTTTGAAAAAGACCTGCCCATCACACAGTTCAAGGTCACCATCGAAAAGGCCAGCGGAGATACCGTCGGCTTCTCCAAAATCGAACTCTCCGGCGGAAAGCCCAGGGCATTGGTCGGCCCCCTCAAAAAGGCCCAGGAGATCCGGTTCTCCCGTAAAATCTCACGGGACATGAACAAGAAGGGCGAAGAGCTCTATCACAAGAAAAAATACGATGAGGCCATTTACTACTACAAAGAGTCCATCGAAAAAGACCCCACTTATGCCCAGGCCTTCAGCAACCTCGGGCTGGCTTACCAGCGGGCAGACGACTACCCCAATGCCATCTGGGCCAACAGAAAGGCCATTGCCCTGGCAAGGGGAAAACACAAGAAAACCGTCAGCGCCAGCTCCTACTACAACATCGCTCGAATCTTCGAGGCGCAGAACAAGTACGAAGAGGCGCTCCAGAACTTTATCTGGGCCAAGTCATTCAAAAGCCACAGCGCTTACGATTCCGGCATCGCCCGCATGAATGAGAAGCTCGGGATGTAATCCCTGCCTGCCTCCGGTGATCCTGCCGGGGGCCCTGTTTTACCTGTTCCGAAAGAGTGGGGTGTCCCCGCTCTTTCGGCACGCCATTAACATCACTTGCAACGGTCTTTCCCCTACGATGCCTGCAGGTCCTGAGGGGAAAGGCTGTTGCCACGGAAACATGTGCGGGGACTCTTGTCAAAAAAGCGGCCCGCCCGAGGCAAGGGGACGACCCATGAGATACATTCTGATTCTTTTACTCATCTTCACCTCCGCCGCCCATGCCGCGGGTCCCGAAAAAATAGCAACCTATGACAGAAAGACCTGGCCGGAAGCCATTGACAGCAATGCCGCCTTTGACCGGGCCTCAGCCTTCGAGGGCTATCATTTCCTCGATGTGCTGAGCACCGTGGACACAGGCAGTACAGAGACGATCCGGGCATTCACCGGCGTCAAAGAGCCCGACATGGCGTCTGTAGGGAGGTGGGTCCGTTTTGCCCGGGACGAGATGGTTAAAAATTTCAATGCGGCCCAAAGGCAGGACGCCAAAGGGTGGGGCGGAGGCTCAAAAATTGATTCCGCAGAGACCTACCTGGCCCTGATGCGGCCCCACTACCTCACCCTTCCTTCCGAGTACGATCAGTGGAAAGAGCGTTCCCGAAAATTCCATACCCGCTACGTGTACGAGCAGCTACGCCTGGCGGCCCTCTTCCCCCGGATCACAAGTGAAATTCTGAAACTGGATCAATCCGAACGCAACGGGTTTGAACTCAGCGACAAGCAATTCATCCTGACCTTTGATGACGGCCCCAGCCCCAATGGGGTCACCGGGAAAATGATCTCTGAGCTGAACAGCAGACACCTTAAGGCGGCGTTCTTTCTTCTGGGGGAGCGCCTGGAAACATGGCCCCCTGAAAAAGCCCAAGCCCTTTATGCCGGACACTATGTGGGTTCCCACGGGTATACCCACAAGGCCCACCCCGGGTACGCCCAGTGGCAATCATCCATAGACAGGACCCATTCTCTGATCTCGGCTGTTTTTTCGACCCCTTCCAGCCGCATCGGATTTCGCCCTCCGTACGGTCAGCGAACCCCGGAGATCATCGCGCACCTTCGCACCGTACACCACAGCCACGTGGCCCTCTGGAATATCGACAGCCAGGATTGGAACCGGAAAATCGGCCCTGACCAGCTCTCCGACCGGGTGACCACCCTGATCCTGTTGTGGAGAAAAGGGATCATTCTCTTCCACGACCTGTACCCGAAATCCATTGAGGCTGTCGGGGCCCTGCATGACTTTTCACGGGAAGCCAACATTGAGTTTGTTGACCCCGGATAGCAGTCGGATCGTCGACGGCCTTCCGGAAGGTCCAAACAATTCGCAAGAGCTGTGTGGCAAGCTGTTTAAACCTTTGACCCCGGAACACGACAGATCAAAACCTGCATGGATCCCGGGACGTCACCGACACAGGTAGAGTTCGTCCAAAGTTTCGAAAAGGGCGTTTCGGGCCTCTTCAAAGCGGGCCATCTCGGCCCGGGCTTCGTCGGTTTTCCCCTGGGTGTGAAGGGCCACCACCGCCTCTGCGCGGGTGTGGACCTCCTCATGGCAGGCCCCCACGGCCCGGTACTGGGGAAGGGCGGCCACGGAATCGTCCACCGAGGCATACCAGCGGCCAAAGGCGCACGCCCCGTGGCCGGGCACCTCGCCGGGCTCCATGGTCCGGATGCCCTGGAGGGCGGTCTCGATGCCCATTTTCCAGTCAAAGTGGGCATTTTTCACCTTGCCCATGTCAAAGGGGGGCGCAGAGACCTTGAACCGGCCGATGACCTCCTGCAGGACAATCCCGATATGTTTCTGTTCTCCGGCAAACCCGCCCACCTCGATGCACCGGTGTGCCGTGCCGTCGGCCGCGCCCTTCACCGACGAGATCTCCCGGGAGACCAGGTCGTTGACACCTGAGGCGCTGACCACATGCTTGTTTCCCTCCTGCATGGAGTGGGAGACGTCGTCGGCTTTGGAGACGATCTCCCGGCTGGCGTCGGCCTGCAGGGCCACGGCCGAGGCAATGGTGCTCACCATGTCGCTGACCCGGGTGCTGCTCTGGGTGATGCGGTCGATCACCTGCACGGTCTGGGTGGTGGAGTCCTGGACCCCGGATACCCGGTCCTCGATCTCCAGGGTGGCCTCGGCGGTCTGCCTGGCCAGGGCCTTGATCTCATCAGCCACCACGGCAAAGCCTTTGCCCGCCTCCCCGGCCCGTGCCGCCTCGATGGTGGCGTTCAAGGCCAGCAGGTTGGTCTGATCGGCGATCTCCTTGATGGTCTCGGTCACCAGGGTGATCTGGCCCGCGGCCTTGCCCAGGGCTTCCACGCTGGTGTTGGCCAGCTCCGCCTGGGCCACGGCCTCGCGGGTCATCTCCTTGGCCTGCTCGGATTGATGGGCCACCTCCTTCACACTCGCGGTCATGGACTTGGCCGATTCGGCCATGAGCCCCACCAGGCGATCCGACTCATCGATAGCCGTTGCCATGGCATCCATGCTGGCGTTCATCTCTCCGGAGGAGGAGGCCACCTCTCCTAAGTCCGCCGACATCTGGCGGGCTCCGCCGGACATCTCCCCTGCGATGCGGTCCATGTTCACCGATGCATGGCCGATGGTCTCGGCGTTGCCCCGGATGCTGCGCACCAGGCGCTCCAGGTTGCCGATAAAGGTGTTGAAGGCAAGGGACAGGGCCCCGATCTCGTCGGGCTTTCCCCGGCCGCCGGCCATGGGCAGCCTGGCCGTGAGATCCGCCTCCCCGGTGGCAATACCCTGGAGCATGGAGACCACCCGGTTCAAGGGACGCACGATGCCGTTGCCCGTAAAGAGCCCCAGCCCCGCAGCCACCAGAAAACAGAGGATGCACACCACCACCATGGCCACAAGAAACTCCTGCCTCACCTGAAAAAACTCATCTTCCGAGGCTGAGGTGAGCACCTTCCACGTGAAATCTCCGAAATCCGCGGTGGCAAATCCGTACACGGTGGCGTGCCCTTCGGTGGCATCGCTGAAAAAACCCTGGCCCACGGTCTCTAAAATGTTCAGGTTGTCCGAGCCTTCCCCCAGGCTCTCCCGGATGTTCCCGCCATATCCCGCGCTGCCCTCTTCATGACCGATGACCGTGCCGTCGGAGCGCACCACGGTCAGGGTCTTGGTAGCCCAGCCGAGATCCCGGAAGCTGCTTACCCTGCCCTCCAGCCACTGCTGCACCAGCTGCCACTTCACCCGCGCGCTCAGGGTGCCCAGCACCCCGCCGTCCGCATCACGAATCACCGTGGCGATGACCATGGTGTACCGGGCATCCCCGCCAAAGGGAGGCTGGGTGAGAACCGAGCCCTCGGGCTGCTCGTGCCAGTCCGACCAGTAGGTCCCCCGGGCCAGGGTCTGTCGGTACCATGCCTCCTCCCCGTGCCGGGCACCGATGAGCCCGGGTTCGCTGGCCGACACACAGGTGCCCTCCTGATTTGTCACCATGAAAAACGAAAAGGGATTGTCCTTGTCCCGGACCAGGCCGGTGAGCAGGGTGTCCACATCCCCGTAATCAAAATCGGTGATCAGCGACTGGCCCAGGATGGGGTTTGCCAGCAGCAACCGGATATCCCGGATACGATGGTCCAGAACCTCCTCCAGATATTCGGCTGCGATCCGGCTGTCCGCAACCATCTGCTCGGACTGCCGCGACTCGATAAACCCTGAAATCCTGTAGCTGGCATACCCCGCCACAAACAACGCCGGCAGGATCCCCACGATGATCATGGACAGCAACAACTTGACCTTGAGTTTCACTCTCATCCCCCTCGCATCTCACGGTGCACACGCCACCGCGCAACGCCCCGCACCGAAAGGGGCATTGCGCACCTGACCCGGAACGGACCCTGTCGGCCTACTGCTGCTTCATGATGGCCTGGATGATCCGGTAGTCCCCGATGGTTGCCCTGGCAAACCCGTCGTACTTCTTGTTGATGGCCTTTATCTCCGGGGCGTCGGCGGGCAGTGTTTCCAGAAGTTTCTGGAGCGTTTTTGCCTTTTCCTTGCCCAGGGCCTCGATGTTGGCGCAGATGGGAAAGTTGGGGATGGGCTTGGAGATGGCGAGGAATTTCAGGGCATCCTTGTTTTTCAGGGCTACGCTCTCCTTGATGCCCCCTGCAGCGGCCTTGCCGTCCAGGACCGCCCGCACCACGTTGGAATGGGAGCCTGTGAGCAGGTGATCGTCAAGCGCGTCCAAGGTCACGCCCTGTTTGGCCAGAAGGTACCTGGGCACCAGGTAGGAGGAGGTGGAACCTTTGTCACCAAAGGCAAAGACCTTGCCCTTGAGGTCGGCAACCGATGCCAGGGACGAATCTTTGGGGGCAACCACATAGGACTTGTAAAAGGGCGAGCCCTTCTTCACGACCTTGACGATGGGGATCACCGTCTTTTTCTGAGCGTTCACCTTCACCGCACCCACGGGGCCGATGTAGGCAAAGGCCAGGTCGCCGGAGAGCAGCGCGGCCTCGATGGCCTCGTAGTTCTCGCCGACACGCAGGGTCACCGGCTCTCCCAGCACCTTGCTCAGGTACCCGGCAAGGGGCGTGAACTTCTCCTCCATAATCTGCTTATCTTCCAGGGGAATCACCCCGAAGGTCAGGGCGGCCTGGGCGGCACCCGAGAGAAAAAAAACCATCATGGCAGTGAGCAACAGGGACTTTTTCATGTCTCATTCCTTTTGGATTTCGTTGATAGAAAAGGCGCACGGGCCCTTCAGGGTGAAGACGCAACCCGTTCCCACGGATGAAGGGCACGGTTCACACCTCCCGTTGCTCGCCACAGGCTGAAAAAAGGGGGGGGGACGCAAAACGCTCACTTCGGCGGTGAGGGGATACATCATTCATTAAGGATAGCGAGTACTGGCTGATACAGGAAAAGGCGGTGATGCGGGGAACACCCGACAATAAGGAATATTCAGGGTTGGTTTCCGAATTTTTATTTCAAATTGAGCAAATAAAACATCAACAAAAAACACTACCAATTTCACCTGACAACCACGTAATACAAGAAAATCATAGGCACAAGTGTACTACATGTAAAGAATTTTATATCTTTAAACGTTAGAAAAAGTAGTGAAACTGATCCATAAAGCAATCATGGCCGCCCCATTTGATTTAAACAATCAAAGTCTTAGTGGCATTTGCTCACTCATCGCAGGAAAGCAGCAAACAAACCCAGAATGGCGATACAGAAGACCCCTCGGGGTTTCGCCGAAAACCAAAACGCGATGTCCCTGAAAAATAGGACCTGTACACAGCAGGCCCTCGAAGCACCGCCAAAGGGCAGGAATAAGAAAAGTACCTTTTTCAGAACTTGGTTGCCTCATTTATCGCAAAAAAGGCAAGTCACGACAGCCGGAACCTTCTTTAGCGGCCCTTGATCAGGACCTTCATAAAATGCTCGGTGGGGATGCTCAGGGGGCTGTTCCTGTTGGTGACGATACCGATGGAACGGGAGGGAAGGGTCTCCTTGAGGTCCAGGACGCGCACCATGGGGTCGCCCTCGGGGATGGCGTCGGCCATGACAAACCCCACGCCAAGGCCGATGCGGACAAAGTCCACGATAAGATCGATGCTCTCCAGCTCGAACTCAGGGGTCAGCACCGCTTTCTGTGCCCGGAAAAACGCGTCCAGGTACCTGCGGGTGTTGGTGTTGGAAGTGAGCGTAATCAAGGGCACGTCCTTGAGGTCCTTGATGGAAGGGCGGGCCGGAAGCCTTTGGGCATAGGCATCCGTTGCAATGGCCACCTCCTGAAACCCCTTGATCTCCGTGATGTTCACCCCCTTGACGGCCATGGATTCCGGCAGGTTCACCACCCCGAAGTCCATCTTGCCCCCGGCGATCTCTTCCAGTGTCTGCATGGAGGGCTGGTTGGTGATGCTGATTCGGATGTTGGGGTAGTCCTCGTGGAAGCGCTTGATGTAATCCAGAAGAAAGTAGCGGCAGATGGTGTCGCTGGCCCCGATGGTCACCTCGCCGTAGCCCAGGGCCTTTGTGTTTTCGATGTTTCTCTCCCCGGCCTTGATCAGGTCAAAGGCCTCGGAGATGTGGAAAAAGAGCATCTCCCCTTCCTTGGTAAGCTGCATGTTCCGCCGGTTGCGAATAAAAAGAAGGGCCCCCAGCTGGGTCTCCAGCTGTTTGATGGACTGGGAAACAGAGCTCTGGGTCACAAAAAGGGCCTCGGCCGCCCGGGTGAAGCTCAGGAGCCTGGCCGCATGGTAAAAGACCTTGTACAATTCAAAATTAACGTTCACAATCCGTCCTTATATTAGCCATACCTGTTATTGACGTTACAATTATTAATTACATTTATAAAACCACCTATGGTAAGTCAAGGGTGTCATCAGGAAGCGAGCCCCCAGGGCCCGCCCCACATTGAGGCGATACCGGTTCACGGTCCCCCGGGATCCGGCGGAACCGTGAACGAGAAACACATACATTATTCAGGGGTCTTTCCATGCCAAACAGAATCAGACGGGTCTTTGTTGAAAAGAGAGATAACTTCAAGGTCGAGGCCGACCACCTGCTCTCGGACCTCACCCACAACCTGAACATCGACGGGGTCTCCCATGTGCGCATCATCAACTGCTACGAGTGCACGGGTTTTGACGACGCCACCTTCGACCTGGCCAAGGCCAATGTCTTCAGCGAGCCCAACATCGATGAGGTGTATGAGGACCCCTCCCGGTTCACGGGGTGTGATTTTGTCTTCCGCATGGGCCTGCTCCCCGGCCAGTTCGATCAGCGTGCGGACTCCGCCATGCAGTGCGTGCAGCTCTTAACCGCAGGAGAGCGCCCCCTGATCCGGGCCTCCAAGGTCATTGCCGTCAACGGCAGCCTCTCCGATGCGGACAAGGCCAAGATCAAGACCCACATGATCAACGTGGTGGAGTCCTGCGAGCTGGACCTGGAGCTCCCCGAAACCATTGAGATGGACGCGGTGGTCCCCGAGGACGTGGCCGTGTTCGAGGGTTTCACCGAGTTTTCCGAAGCCGAGCTGGCCTCCTTTAAAGATGCCGAAGGCTTTGCCATGAGCATGGGGGACATCCTCTCCTGCCAGGCCTACTTCAAAGGGACCGAAAAGCGAAACCCCACCATCACCGAGATGAAGGCCATCGACACCTACTGGTCGGATCACTGCCGCCACACCACCTTCATGACGGAAATCGAAGAGGTGAAGATCCGGGAAGGCAAGTACGCCGAGGAAATCCAGAAAGCCTACGACCTCTACCGGGCAGACCGGGCCGCCTGCGGGGCGAAAAAGCCCGAGTGCCTCATGGACCTGGCCTGCATCGCCGCAAAATCCCTTAGAAACGACGGCTACCTCAAGGACATCGACGTCAGCGAGGAGATCAACGCCTGCAGCATCAACGTGGATGTGGACGTGGACGGCTCCGAGGAGAAGGTCCCCTACCTCGTGATGTTCAAAAACGAGACCCACAACCACCCCACGGAGATCGAGCCCTTTGGCGGGGCCGCCACCTGCCTGGGCGGCGCCATCCGGGATCCCCTCTCCGGCCGATCCTACGTCTACCAGGCCATGCGCATCACCGGGGCCGCCGACCCCAGGACGCCCTTTGAAGAGACCCTTCCGGGCAAGCTTCCCCAGCGCACCATCTGCAAGCGGGCCGCCCACGGCTACAGCTCCTACGGCAACCAGATCGGCGTCACCACCGGCTTTGTCAAGGAGTACTACAACGACCGCTTCGTGGCCAAGCGCATGGAGGTGGGGGCCGTCATCGCCGCCACCCCCAAGGACCAGGTGATCCGCGAGGTGCCGGAGCCCGGTGACATCGTGATCCTGGTGGGCGGCAGAACCGGCCGCGACGGCTGCGGCGGGGCCACCGGCTCCAGCAAGGAGCACACCGAAGAGTCCCTGGCCACCTGCGGGGCCGAGGTCCAGAAGGGCAACGCCCCGGAGGAGCGAAAAATCCAGCGCCTCTTCCGAAACGAAACCGTCTCCAAAATGATCATCCGCTGCAACGACTTCGGCGCAGGCGGTGTCTCCGTTGCCGTTGGCGAGCTTGCCGACAGCATCGACATCTACCTAGACCGGGTGCCCAAGAAATACGACGGCCTGGACGGCACCGAGCTGGCCATCTCCGAATCCCAGGAGCGCATGGCCGTTGTGGTGAGGCGCGAAAACGCCGAAGCGTTTATCCGCCTGGCAGGGGACGAGAACCTGGAAGCCACGGCCATCGCCGACATCACCGACACCGGCCGCCTGCGCATCCAGTGGCGCGGCAACTGGATCATCGACGTCTCCCGAGCCTTCCTGGACACCAACGGCGTGAGCCAGTCCACCAAGATCGAGGTGGAATCCCCCGAAGCAGGGGCCAGCGTCTTTGAAAGCAACAAAAGCGGTGATGACGCCGCCCTCTGGATCGAAACCCTGTCGGACCTTAACGTGGCCAGCCAGAAGGGTCTGGTGGAGCTCTTCGACAGCACCATCGGGGCGGGCTCGGCCCTCATGCCCCACGGCGGCAAGACCTACCGCACCCCCACCGAGGGCATGGCCGCCAAGATCCCCGTGGAGCACGGCGACACCAGCACCGGCACCCTCATGGCCCACGGGTACAACCCGGAGATGGCCATCTGGTCCCCCTTCCACGGCGGCCTCTACGCCGTGGTGGAGAGCGTGGCCAAGGTCGTTGCCATGGGCGGCGACTACCGCAACATCTACCTCTCCCTCCAGGAGTACTTTGAAAAACTGCGAGGCGAGGCCGTACGCTGGGGCAAGCCCTTTGCCGCTCTTTTGGGGGCTTATCGCGCCCAGAAAGAGTTCAAGATCGGCGCCATCGGTGGCAAGGACTCCATGAGCGGGTCTTTTAAAGACCTGGACGTGCCCCCCACCCTCATCTCCTTTGCCGTGGCCGCAACGGACCTGAACCAGCTCATCACCCCCGAATTCAAGCGGGAAGGCTCCCGCGTGGTGATGGTCCGGGCCAACCGGAACGAGGCCGACGTCATCGACTTTGACGACCTCAAGGAAAAATACGACCGCATCACCCGGCTCATGGCAGAAGGCCACATCATCAGCGCACACACCGTCAGCAAGGGCGGGGCCATGGCCGCCATCGCCAAGATGTGCTTCGGCAACACCCTGGGCATGGAGATCACCCCCGAGGTCACCCGGGAGATCCTCACCGAAGAGGCTATCGGTTCCCTGGTCCTGGAGGTCAGCTCCGAAAAAGAGCTTGCAGAACTTTTCACTTCGGCCTATGTCGATCTTGGGATGGTCACCGGCGAGCCGACCATCTCCCACGGCGAGATGACCCTCGCCCTGGACGATCTCATCACCGCGTGGGAAGCACCCTTGAACGATATTTTCGACATCAAGGAGGACCACCACGGTCCCATCGAAACCTTAAGTCACACGGCAAAAACCGTCCATGTGGCCAACACCCGGGTTGCACGCCCCAAGGTGATCATCCCCGCCTTTCCCGGCACCAACTGCGAACTCGACACCCAGCGCGCCTTTGAACGCGCCGGTGCCGACGCCGAGGTGGTGGTCTTCAAGAACCTCACCGCCGCCTGGGTGGAAGAGTCCATCGCCACCCTGGCCGGCAAGATCAAAGGGGCCCAGATCATCGCCCTGCCCGGCGGGTTCTCCGCAGGGGACGAGCCCGAAGGCTCCGGCAAATTCATCGCCTCCATTTTCAAAAACGAGCAGGTGAAAGACGCGGTCCACGGCCTCCTGAACGACCGGGACGGCCTCATGCTCGGCATCTGCAACGGCTTCCAGGCCCTGGTGAAACTGGGCCTCTTGCCCTTCGGCGAGATCCGCACCCTCTCGGAAACAGCCCCCACCCTCACCTACAACAAGATCGGCCGCCACGTGGCCCGCTACGCCAAGACCCGCGTGGCCTCCAACCTCTCGCCCTGGCTTGCGGGCACCGAGGTGGGTGAGATCTTTGAGTCTCCCCTCTCCCACGGCGAAGGGCGATTCTTTGCCAATCAGGAGGTCCTTGACGGGCTCATCAAGGGGGGACAAATCGCCACCCAGTACGTGGACGAAACAGGCAACGCCACCTACGACGGCAGCTTCAACCCCAACGGATCCATCTACGCCATCGAGGGAATCACCAGCGTCGACGGACGCATCCTGGGCAAAATGGGACACAGCGAACGCATCGGAAACCATGTGGCCGGTAACATTTACGGCAAAACCGATATGAAGATTTTTGAGTCTGGGGTAAGGTACTTCCAGTAAACAGGCATGATCAAAGGATTCACAATGAATTGCGACAAGTTTAAAGACGAATGCGGTGTCCTGGGTATCTTCTCCAAGACAAGCCGAAACCTTTCACGCCGGGTCGCCTTCGGACTCATCTCCCTGCAGCACCGCGGCCAGGAGAGTGCGGGTATCGCCGCCTACGACGAGGGCAAGGTCCGCCACTACAAAGAGATGGGCCTGGTCCAGGACGTCTTCAACAACGACATCCTGGAAACCCTCAAGGGCACCATCAGCGTGGGCCACGTGCGCTACTCCACCACAGGGGAGTCCCATGTCTCCAACGCCCAGCCCCTGGTCATCAACTACCGGGGGGGCAGCATCGCCCTGACCCACAACGGCAACCTGGTGAACGCCGACAAGATCCGGGACGAACTGGAACTCTCCGGCTCCATCTTCCAGACCTCCATCGACACCGAGGTCATCGCCAACCTCATTGCCAAGAACTACTCCCTGGGCTTTAAGGACGCCATCCTCAAAACCGTCCGGGAGATCAAAGGGGCCTTTGCCCTGGTCATCGTCTGCGAGGGCAAGCTCATCGGCGTGCGGGACCCCAACGGCCTGCGCCCCTTGTGCATCGGCAAACTCCCCGACGGCGGCCTGGTCCTCTCCTCCGAGAGCTGCGCCCTGGACGTCGTGGGTGCCGAGCTCGTGCGGGACGTGAAAAACGGCGAGATGGTCATCATCGATGAAAACGGCATGGAGTCCATCATCTACGACGACAGCCAGCGTGTGGCCCACTGCATCTTCGAATACGTCTACTTTGCCCGCCCCGACAGCGTCATCGACGGGGTCAGCGTCTCCAGCTCCCGCCGCAGCGCCGGTAAAACCCTGGCCCAGGAGCACCCCGTGGACGCCGACATCGTCATCGCCGTTCCCGACTCCGGCATTGACGCGGCCATCGGCTTCGGACAGGAGTCCGGCATCCCCTACGGCATCGGCCTCATCAAGAACAAGTACATCGGCCGCACCTTTATCCAGCCCGACCAGGAGTCCCGGGAGCTGGCCGTCCGCCTCAAGCTCAACGTCCTCAAAGAGAACGTCAAAGGAAAACGGGTCGTGGTGGTGGACGACTCCATCGTCCGCGGCACCACCAGCCGCAAGATCGTGGACGCCTTAAGGAAGGCAGGGGCCAGCGAAGTCCACATGCGGGTCAGCTCCGCCTCGGTGAAATTCCCCTGTTTCTTCGGCATCGACACCCCCAACCGCCAGCAGCTCGTGGGCTCCTCCAAGAGCGACGAAGAGGTACGCGAACTCATCGGCGCCGACTCCCTGGGCTACATCAGCGTAAAAGGCCTTCTTGAGTCTGTGGGCAAAACCAACTGCGACATGTGCACTGCCTGCTTTGACGGCGACTACCCCATGGACGTCCCCGAAGAGGTCAACAAACTCATGTTCGAATAGCCTGGTTCGCAAATGCTCCTGGCCTCGTTCCTCGGCCGTCGCATTTGCTTACGGGCTTCGCCCGTGGGACAGCTGAATCTGCGAATGCGATCGACCTGAGGAACGAAGGTCGGGAGCATTCGCGACCCTGGGGTCAAGGGGCTTTAGCCCCCTGCCGCCGGAGGCGTTTTTTAACTAAAAATCCATCCCAATCAAGGATTAAAGATATGAGCGAAAAGACGAAACTGACGTATGCCGACGCAGGCGTGGATATTGAAGAGGGCGCTGCGGCCGTTGAGAAGATGAAAGCCTATGTGCAGGAGACCTTCACCAAGGGTGTCCTGGGTGGCCTGGGCGGTTTCGGCGGGCTTTTTGAGCTGGACCTGGAAGGCTACAAAAAGCCGGTTCTGGTCTCCGGCACCGACGGGGTGGGCACCAAGCTGAAGATCGCCTTTCTCACGGACGTCCACGATTCCGCCGGCATCGACCTGGTGGCCATGTGCGTCAACGATATCCTGGTCCAGGGCGCCAAGCCCCTCTTCTTCCTCGACTACATTGCAACGGGCCGCATCAGCTCCGACAAGGTGGCCGACATCGTCAAGGGCATTGCCGAGGGCTGCAAGCAGTCCGGGGCCTCCCTCATCGGCGGCGAGACCGCTGAGATGCCCGGTTTCTACACCGACGACGAGTACGACATCGCGGGCTTTACCGTGGGCATCGTGGAAAAAGAGAAGATCATCGACGGCAGCAAGATCAAGGAGGGAGACGTCCTCATCGGCCTGCCCTCTTCGGGTATCCACTCCAACGGCTACTCCCTGGTGAGAAAGCTCTTCTTCGACGTGCTGGAGATGAAGGTGAGCGACCAGGTGGACGAGTTGGGCATGACCCTGGGCGAGGCCCTCATCGCCCCCACCAAGATCTACGTCAAAGAGATCCTGGAGATCCTTGCCAACCACCCGGTCAACGGCATGGTCCACGTCACCGGCGGGGGCTTTACCGAAAACATCCCCCGGGTCCTGCCCGAGGGCCTGGGTGCCGATATCACCATGGGCAGCTGGGAGATGCATCCCCTCTTCCCCCTGATCCAGGAAAAAGGCAACATCGACGAAGCCGAGATGTTCAAGACCTTTAACATGGGCATCGGTTTTATCCTCGCCGTGGACCCGAAAGAGGCCGACGCCGTCATGGCCACCATGGATGCCATGGGCGAAAAAGCCTACCGCATCGGCACCGTCACCCAGGGCGAAGGGGTCCGGTACATCAAGTAAAAAAACGGTTCAGCTTGCCTCCGGCGGCCCTGCCGGAGGTAAACAAAACAGTGGCAAAACCGGTAACAAAGTGGGCCTCTTTGCCACAGAACAACAGAATGGAACCCTCCATCCCCTCGCACCCGAACCACCTTTTTTCACCATGCCACCCCCCGCCATCTGCGGCGATACGCCTTCCCAGCCACTTTTCCCCCCAAGATACCCATTGAATTTTTTCTTCATTATCTTCGGTATTTTGGTATCATTGAGCGTACCGTTTCCCGGGGTGACTGTCACCACACCCGAACGTTTCTGAAACGCGTTGCCGCTCGCCAGCGCCAAAGCGCCCCGCACCCTGCCTTTTTTCCATGAAAACCCTGCGGCTCAGCCCGCGCATGGCGTGCCTTCCCACAACAGATAACCGCAACCCCATGAAAGACCACTTGCCATGAAACACTACGCTGTCGGTTTTGACATCGGTACGGATTCTGTGCACTCGGTTGTTCTAACGCCCCGGTTGGAAGTGGAGTACGCCCCGGAGGCCCTGATGCACTTCGGCAACCCCGCAGACGCTCTCAAAGAGATATTTGACGAGATCATCTCGCGCTACGGCCAGGAGAACATCGCCACAACGGCCTTTACCGGAAGCGGCGGCGAGTACTTTGCCCAGGCCCTGAAGGTCCCCTTTTTCTATGACACCCTCACCATCCCCGCAGGGGTGGGGATCATTGCGCCATGGGCCGACCACATCTTCCACATCGGTGCCAAGGACCCCTACTATTTCAGGCGTGAGACCATCCAGGAGGCAAACGGCTCCAGGGCCTTTGTGCCGGATCACGCCACCGGCACCAAGTGCGGCGGGGGCAGCGGCATCCTCATGGCCAAACAGTGCCGCCGGTTTTTCGAAGGAGAAGTGCCCGTCAGCCTGGGAGACGACCGCAAAACCAACCGGGCCCTTCTCCAGCAGCAACTGGAGACCATCTTCGGCAAAGCCGAAGGGGCCTTGGGGGCAGCCACCCGGGACATCGACGTGGGGGGCAGGTGCGGGGTGGTGATCCAGTCCGACATGATCCACCTCCAGAACCGGGGGGAAGAGATTCCCAATATCCTGAAGGGCCTGTGCGACCGCATTGTCAAGAACTACCGGTCCGATGTCCTCAAAACAAGGGCCTTTGGCGAAGCCGAGCGGGCCGTGGTCACCGGGGGAATCTTCGGCAACCACCACCTCGTGGATCTCCTTGCCGAAACGTTGAACCTCTCCATCGAGGTCCCCGAGCTGTTCCGCAGCGCAGGTGCCATTGGGGCTGTGATCTGTGCCGGGCATGTTCCGGCCACCTTCCGCAGCGACGCCCTTACCGCCCTTTCCCAGGCGGAAAAAAGCACCGTCAAGACCGCCCCTGCCCTCTCCTCGGCCCTGGACAAGGTGCGTATCTACGATGAACCCGCCCGCACCACCAAAATCAAAGATCTCTCCGTGTTCGACACAAGCGACCCTGCCCATCGGGAGGTCATCCTGGGCATGGACGGCGGCTCCACCACCACCAAGGCCATTGTGGCCGACGCCTCAACCCTTGCCATCGTGGCCGAGATCTGCCTCAACACCAACGGCCGTCCCCTTCAGGCCGCAAAGGAGATCCTCCGGCAGATCCGGGACACCCTGGGAGACGATCTCACCATCCGGGCCGTGGCCTACACGGGCTCGTCCGGGGCCTTCTACCACAAGCTCTTCACCGACACAGGACAAAACCCGGAGCAGGCGTCCATGGACATCGTCAAGGACGAGATCACCTGCCACGCCTACGGGGTCAAACACTTCAACGACAAGGTGGACACCATCTTCGAGCTGGGGGGCCAGGACGCCAAGTTCACCCTCTTCAACACAGACGGTACCGTCAAGAAATCCCGCATGAACTTAAGCTGCATGGCCGGTACCGGCCAGACCATGCAGAACATGGTAGAGATGATCGGCCTGGATATCGGCACGAGCTTCCATGAGTACGCCTTGAGGGCCGAAAGGACCCCCATCGTGGACGACACCTGCGGCGTCTTCACCGAGGCCGGCATCGCCCGCCTCGTGGCCCTGGGGTTTCCCAAGGAGGAGGTGGCCGCGGCCATCGCCTACGGGTTCATGGGGGGCTACGTCAACAAGTTCATCGGCAACGAGCCCTTCGGGGACTTTGCATCGGCCCAGGGCGGTCCCTTCAAGGGCACGGCCTGCCTTGCCGCCCTCTCCCTGCACACGGGCATGGAGGTGCACGCCTTTCCCCACCGGCAGCTCTTCGGCGCCCTGGGAGCCGCCATCGCCGCCCACCAGGCCTTGGAGACCTGCCGCAAAAAGGGAATACCTGCGGACTGCAAATTCAGGGGCCTGGGCCTTGCCGACACCGAGTTCACCACCTCGGAGGCCCTCTGCAGCCGCCTGATCTCCGACTCCTGCTCCTTGAAAGACTGCAAGCTCCAGGTCTACACCGTGGGCCACGACCGGGTCCTCTCGGGCGGGGCATGCCCCAAGGGCAACACGGACTCGGGCTCTGCCAAGGCGCCGGACTACGTGGCCAAGTACAAGAAGATCATGAACCGACACCTCACCCGCTTTACGAGTCCCCTGGACTCGCCGTCGGACAAAGAGCGGGTCCTCATCCCCCGAAGCCTCACCTTCCTCAACGAAAAAGGAATCTTCTACGCGGCCCTGTATCATCACCTGGGCTTTGAGGTGGCCCTCTCCCCGGAGTCCGACGACCGGATCACAAACTTAGGGATCCACTATTCCCACTCCGAGACCTGCTTTCCGGTGAAACTGGCCCATGGCCACGCCGCTTTTCTCAAAGAGCATGTCAGGCAGGGAAAAGACAAAATCCTGCTGGTCAACGCCATCGGCGCCCTGTGGGAGAAAAACCGTTTCTGCCCCTATGTGGCCGGAGACGGCTTCCTGGCCAAGGATGCCGTGGGCATCGACAACGGGGACGTGCTGCTTCCGGTGCTCCACTTCGACGATTCGGCCCACCCCATGGAAAAGGCGGTGTGGGAGGACCTCTCCCGGGTGTTCGGCACCCGCTTCACCCTGGGCCGGGTGTTTGAGGCTGTGGAAAGTGCCCGCAAGGCCGAGGCCGAGTGCCTCTTTGACATCTACAGCCGGGGAGAAAAGATCATCGAAGGGCTCACGGCCAAGGGAGAAAACATCTTCATGGGCATCGGCCGGGGCTACACCCTGCTGGACAACAAGGCCGGATCCCGTATCCACGAACTCTTCGCCTCCCACGGCCTCCACTTTGTGCCCGCCTTTTTTACCAGGCCCCCGGAGTTCGATATCAGCGACATTGCCGAAAACATGTACTGGGTCCAGGGCAAAACCATCATCCGGTACACCCTGGAGACCGCCCTTGGACCGAACCTCTACCCGGTGCGGGCCACCAACTTCAACTGCGGCACCGACTCCATCCTCCTCTACCACGAGGAGGCCATCATGAACAAAGCGGGGAAACCCCACCTGATCCTCCAGACAGACGGCCACTCCAGCAACGCCCAGTTCGGCACCCGCACCCTGGCCAACAACGAGGTGGTGAAGACCCATCGGCCCAAGCCCGTTCGCCTGGCGGACTTCCGGCGAAAAATAAGGCCGGTGGTCCTCAAAAACAAACGCGTCGGCATCCCCTACATGGGGGACAACTCCCATGTGCTGGCCGCCACCTTCCGAAGCATGGGCTTCACCGCCGAGGTTATGCCCACCCAGACCGGCAGGGCCCAGGAGATCGCCCGCAAGATGGTGGGCACCAACACCTGCATGCCCTTTGCCTACCAGGTGGGGGACTGCCTGGCCTGGCTTTACAGCCTCATGGACCAGGGCATCAACCCCAACACCGAAGCCGTGGTCTTCCAGCCCATGGCCCAGGGCCCCTGCCGATTCGGCCAGTATCACGTCATCTTAAAGCAGCTCTTCAGGGAAAACGGCCTGGGCAACGTGGACATCCTGAGCCCGGATGCGGAAAAGGATTACACCAACGTGCCCGTCTCCGACTGGGAAATCCTGAGGCAGGCGGCCGGGCTCTTCAAGGGCACCTCCTGCCTGGATATCCTGGGCAACGCCCTGCTGCGGACACGGCCCTACGAAAAAGAGGCGGGCTCTACCCAGGCCCTCTACGACAGCCTCACCGACGAGCTCTACACCATGGTTGCCAGACGTGCGGGTTCAAAGGAGTATCTCGCCTTCATGGCCCGTGCCCAGGAAGGCTTTCAGGGCCTCATCGACCCGGGTATCCCCAGAAAACCCGTGGTGGTTATCAACGGAGAGATTTTTGTCAGGCTCCACCGAAACGCCAACCAGGAGTCCATCCTGCTTTTGGAAAAATACGGGCTGGAGGTGATGCTCTCCCCCCTGGGCCAGTGGATGGGATACACCAACAAAACAGCCATCGAAGAGTTCAAAAAAGCCTACAACTGGAAACGCCTGGTCCTGTCCATGATCAAAAAGAGCTACATGCAGAGCCGGGGCAAAAAACTCACCGCGCCCTTCCGGGACTTTCTCAAAGGCAGGGAGAGCCACGACTCCGAGCACCTCCTCAGCCAGATTCAGAAAGACCTGGTGTACGACCGGCACATCCAGGGAGAATCGCCCATTTCCATCGGCGAGGCCTACCTTTTCACCAAGGGAGAGATGCCACGCATCAGCGGCATCTACCATGTGGGACCCTTCGGATGCATGCAGGAGACAGCAGCCACCTCCCAGATTCAGTCCATCACCCAGAAGCACAGGATGCACGCCGGCTCTCCTTCCGATCGCATCGTCCCCTTCATGGACGCGGTCTTCGGGGATTCGGAGCTGCCCAATCTGGAAGCGGAGATCGCTGCCTTTGCCCAGAAATGCTACCTGAAGCAGGAGATGCAGGGAAATCAGGGGATAGGGGATAGGGGATAGGGGATAGGGGATAGGGGATAGGGGATAGGGGATAGGGGATAGGGGATAGGGGATAGGAAAAATGCTGTATGATGGACCCTTTGGTAAAGAAAAACCAGGATCATGAGAAAAAAAAGATAGAGGCTTCGGGCGCCTGACCGTATACTGACGCATCAACAGCCAACAGAGAGGACCGACACATGACATTCCTACGCACCCTGGCAGCTTTCACCTTCGTGGCCCTTCTCGCCCTGTCTGCCCCCTTCGCCCATGCCGCGTCCAAGGGGCAGACCGTCTACGTTCCGGTCTACTCCCATATCTACAGCGGGAACATGGGAAAGCCCTTTGACCTGGCCGTGACCTTAAGCATCCGCAACACCGATCCCCACAGCCCCATCACCATCAGCCGTGTGGACTACTACGGATCAAAAGGTAAACTCATCAGGCGCCACATCAAAAAGCCCCAGACCATCGCGCCCCTGGCCGCCACCCGCTTCATCCTCAAGGAGTCCGACAAAACCGGGGGTTCAGGCGCCAGCTTCATCGTCTCCTGGGAAGCAGACAGCCCCATCACCCCGGCCCTCATCGAGACCATCATGATCAGCACCCGGGCCCAGCAGGGCATCTCCTTTACCTCAAGGGGCCAGGTCCTCCGGGAAAAATAACCCGGGTTCGCGAATGCTCCACCCCTCGTTCCTCGGGGTGTCGCATTCGCTTACGGGCTGCGCCCGTGGGCAGTGGCTTGGGTATTCATGGTCAAAAAACGTCAACCGATTCTGCTAAAGCAATAGCACCGCTTGCTCGTTCCCAGGCTCCGCCTGGGAATGCTCCCCGGAGGCTCTGCCTCCATCTTTTGCTACCACCGAAGCCTGTGAGCCCCCCACCTGCTTAATTTCATACTCCGGCAAGGCAGAGCCTTGGAGCGAAACGAGCACACAGCAGCGTAACGAAAAAATGCCTCCGGCAAATCGCCGGAGGCATTCAGATGAATACCGGTTCTACAAAGTAACAGCACCGCTTCCTCACCCGGCCAAATCTTGTGACAGTACGCATACAGTCACCAGCGTTGGTGGCGGGCGAAGCCCGCGGCGAACGCCCTTGCGATTTGCCCTGAGGAACGAAGGGCGAAACGCAAGGGCAATCAGCTTTCGAGGTGGCTCACCTCGCCGCCGGAGGCTGTTTTTCCCTCCCTGAGCCCTTGTCTCACTTAGGGCGTCCACCCCAGCCCCACCCGTTTGGCCGTAATGCGTCTGTCCAGGCGTTCAGCGGCCTCTTCCGGATCTTTTTCAATGATAAACCGCGCGCCCACAAGGTCTTCGAGGCCTTCGGTGGCGAGGTGTGTCACGGTGTCGGAACCCAGGATATTGGGGGGATGGCCCAGGTGGGTCTCGATGCCTGAGGCCACGGCGTAGAGACCGATGGCGGCGGCTTTTTCCGAGTACCACTCCGGGGAGGAGGCGGCCACGGGAAGGTCGGAGATATCCACGCCGCAGGTTTCGGCAAGAAGTGCGCAGAGCTGAAGGATCCGTGCGTTATCCACGCAGCTGCCCATGTGGAGCACCGGGGGGATGCCCAGGGATCCGCACACCTCTTTGAGCCCGGGACCGGCCATGTCGATGCCCTCGGGCACGAGGAGTCCGGCCTTGCCCGCAGCAGTGGTGACGCAGCCCGTCACCAGCACGAGGATGTCCTTTTTAATAAGGGCCTTTGCCAGGCCCACGTTCAGGGCATCCTGGGTGAACTTGGGATTGTTGCATCCCACGATGCCCACCACGCCCCGGATGGCGCCCCGCTTCATGGCCTCGATGAGGGGATCGGGGGTGCCGCCCACGGCCGCCAGGATCGCCTCGTTGGAGAACCCGGTCATGATGGGGACCTGCTCGTCGGGGATTTCTACCCTGGAGGCATCCCGCTCAACAAAGGCATCCACGGCCATGGCAACGATCTCCATGGCCTTTTCCATGGCGTTTTCCGGATGAATGTCAAAATGGGTGGCCCCGGTAAAACGCGCTTTGCCCGAGGTGGTTATGAACCGGGTGTGGTAGCAGCCGGAGATCTGGACCATGCTGGGCATGATGCACTGATAGTCCACCACCACGGCTTCCACGGCGCCGGTGACAATGGAGAGTTCGGTCATGAGGTGGTTCCCGGCCATGGGAATCCCCTGACGCATCAGCAGCTCGTTGCCCGTGCAGCACAGGCCGCAGACGTTGATGCCGGACGCCCCGGCTGCCCGGGCCCGGTCCACGAGCTCCGGCAGGCGGGCCGCGGCCAGGATCATCTCCGAGACAACGGGGTTGTGGCCGTGGACCAGGATATTGACCTGGTCTTTCTTGAGCACCCCCAGGCTGGCCGTGGACTTAGACGGCGTGGGGGTGCCGAAAATGATGTCCGAAAGCTCGGTGCCGATCATGGACCCGGCCCATCCGTCGGCAAGGGCCGTGCGCGCCGCATGGATCAGGGTGCTCGGGGCGTCGTTGTCGCAACCCATGTGGGTTCGGTGCATCATCTCGGCGATCTCACGATCCACGCCCCGAGGGGTCATGCCCAGCTTGTTCCAGGTCTCGCGTCGACGTGCAGGCACCCGCTGCAAAAAGGCCACTTCGGCCTTTCGGCTCCCGAAATCCCCGAAGAGCACCTCGGCGAGGTCTCCGGCGATCTCTGTGTCCGGGCGAGCCTCTGTCTCCACGCCCAACTCCCCGGCAATGCGAATGAGCTTGTCCTGATCCCGGATCCCGTAGTCCGGGCACTGGCCCTCGGCCACCCCGGCCAGCACCTCAATGAGGTCCCGGCCATGGTCGGAGTGACCCGCAGCCCCGCCGGCGATAAACCGGCCGAAGTTGCGGGCCACCACCACATCTGCGTCGGCGCCGCACACGCCCCGCTGCATCTTGCCGCCCTTTTTCGGGCTGATGCGGCAGGGCCCCATGGTGCAGTTCCGACACGTGGTGCCGAGCTCGCAGAATTTGCAGTGGGGGGTCTGCTGTTCCAGGCGCTCCCATGCCGTTTCAATGCCTTCAGTCCGGGCTTTTTTGATCATCGCCCGGGCGTCATCCCACATGGAAAGCTCTTCCACCGTCCGTTTTTCCTTTGCCATGCCGACCTCCTTCATCTCCCGGTGCCCACGCCTCGCAGAACCCTTCCGGCAAGGCCCGCGACACCCCACGGTTATATCGTCACCTTACCAGAGTCCAGGCACCGCTTCTGTCGCCCAGCCGACATAACCCACCGAAGTCAAATGAATCAGCGGGCCAGCTCTTCAAGCCGTGGGGTGTCTTCGATGCGGTAGACCCCGCGGCCCAGCTTTTGGATGATGCCGGAGCGGCCCATGTCGGCAAGGAGGGTGGAGGCTGTCTGGCGGGACATGCCCAGGTGGAGGGCAAGCTCTTCGATGGTCACGGCAAGGCGTACCACGGGCCCTTCTGGCTCGTTTCGGGCTTCGGAGAGGAGAAAAGCGGCAAGGCGTGCGGTGCTGTCGCTGAAGACGAGGCTGTCGATGATCTGAAAGGCGTTTTTCAAGAGGCCCCCCAGCACCCGGACCATGGCCTGGGTCACGGCCGGGGCCTGCATCATCTCCCGGTGAAAGGTCCCCACGTCCGTGACGAGAAGGGCCCCGTCGGTGAGGGCCACCACATGGGCGCCGGTGTGGCTGCTGTAGATATCCCCGGCCTCCAGCACCGCAAAGGTGAACTCTTTCTCCTCATAGGCCCTGAACACGCGCAGGCGCCCTTCAGCCACCACGAACACCTCGTTGGGGGAGTCCTCGGGAAAGGCGATGGTCTCGTTTTTCACATAGCGCCGCCTTCGAAAGGCTTTTTTCATGGATGCATACTCGGGGCGTTCCAGCTCCTCAAGCAGACTCATCGTTGATATTTTCATGCCGGTCCGACCTCCTCATCCCAGGGGAAAAACAGTAGATCTATGGGTGCACTCGACTCGTGAAATATCCGGGGTTACCTTTTGACTATCCACAAAAGACCAACGGGTTGTCAACTTGATGTTCCTGCTTTATTCCCTTTTTCGGACTTTCCCGGAAAAAAACAGCAAAAGTTAAAATTGGTGGCGATTGCGTACCTGTAATTTTTCACAAAACGCTTTCATATACTAAGGAATCTATTTCTATGTGTGAATTGCGTTACGATAGATTAACAGCGTGTATTCATTGCGAATATATTGAATTTCTCTCACCTTGCGTGTATAACGGTTCCTTTATTTGTGACTGTTTTCTGGTGTAATCATTTTTATTCTCGGTGCGACACGTGGTTTTCAAGGGAACACCGTTGTTCCCGGCACACCGAACCGCAAGTAAGGAGGGCCAGATGAGCGAGCGAGTAGAGCGTGAATATGAACTGAAAAGAGCCGGCGCTGCGGAAGCCATGGCGGGAGTGACATCGGGCGACCGAATCTTTTACGGGGAGTTCACCCTCTTCCCGAGATTGTGCGATGCCGCCCTGGCCGCCCAGAAAGACCGGGTCACCGGAGTCAACGTGGACAGCGTCTGCTTCACCCAGATGCCCAAAGTGGCCGAGGTGGACCCCGAAGGCAAACACTTCATCCTCAACGACTGGCACTTCGGAGGCGTCAGCCGAAAACTTCACAAGCAGGGCCGCTGCAACTACATCCCCCTGACCTATCACCAGGGCCCCCGCATCATGCGGAAGTACCAGAACTACGACATCGTCGTCCTCACCACAGGTCCCATGGACGAGCGTGGCTACTTCAACTACGGCCTCTCCAACTCCATGAGTTCCGCGGCCGTGGACAAGGCCCGGCGCGTGGTGGTGGAGGTGAACCCCAACGTGCCCAACTGCCTGGGCGGCAACCAGGAATCCATCCACATCAGCCGCGTGGACGCCGTGGTGGAGGGTCGCACCGACACCCTCGTGGAAGTCCCCGGAGCCAACGCCTCGGACATCGACCGGGCCATTGCAGCCCACATCATGGAGGTCATCGAAGACGGCTCCTGTCTCCAGCTGGGCATCGGCGCCCTGCCCAACGTCATCGGCAGCATGCTGGCGGAGAGCGACCTCAAGGACCTGGGGGTTCACACCGAGATGCTGGTGGACTCCTGTGTGGATCTTTATGAGTGCGGCAAGATCACCGGGGCCAGGAAAGTCATCGACAAGTACAAGATGGCCTACACCTTTGCCATGGGCACCCAGAAGCTCTACGACTTCCTCCACAACAACCCCACCTGCGCCTCCTATCCGGTGCACTACATCAACGACCCCAAGATCGTGGCCTTAAACCCCAAGGTGGTGGCCGTCAACAACGCGGTGGCCATCGACCTCTTCAGCCAGGTCTGCTCCGAATCCGCAGGCACCCGCCAGGTCTCGGGCACCGGGGGACAGCTCGACTTCATCTTCGGCGCCTTCGGCTCCAAGGGCGGCAAGGGGATCATCGGTATCAGCTCCACCTACACCGACAGCAAAGGCGAGGTACACTCCCGCATCAACCCCACCCTGGCCCCGGGCTCCATTGTCACCCTGCCCCGATCCCTGGTCCAGTACGTGGCCACCGAGTACGGAATGGTACAGCTCAAGGGCAAGTCCACGGTGGAGCGGGCCCAGGCCCTCATCAGCATTGCCCACCCCGACTTCCGTGACGAGCTCGCCAACCAGGCAGCTGCCATGGGAATCGGATAAGGTCGCGAATGCACTTGAACACCCTGCCCGTCCAACCTGCAGGCGACCGTTTCCTCAAGGAACGGTCGCCCGCGGGCGTCCCCATGTGAGGTCGTGAATCCCAATAGGAAACAAAATCACCTTGTGGTATCGTGGGCCCGACACAAAGACGGCCTCAACCACAGGAACCCCACGGGATGACACACCAAACCGCCATGATTTACGACCAGGACGACTTTTACGACGAAACCTTCACCCATGTGGACGCCACGGGCGCCAACCTCTCCGGCAAGGTCTTCGAAGGGTGTGCCTTCGAGCATTGCACCTTTTCAGACACCACCCTCACCAACACCACCTTTGAAAACTGCACCTTCCACTCCTCCTCCCTGATGATGTCCGAGGTGCTGCGCACCACCTTTGACGGGGTCCGGTTCGAGGCATGCAAGATCGCGGGCATCAACTTCAGCACCCTCAACGATTTCTGCATCAACCTGGCCTATGTCAAGACCAGGCTCATCTCCTGCACCTTCACCGGCCTCGACCTCAGGAAAACCCCCTTTTCGGACTGCACCATCGAAGAGACCAACTTCCGCGAGTGCACCCTCAGGGACACCGATTTTACCAACGTCCAGTTCCGCGCCACCACCTTCTCCAGCTGCGCCTTCAAAGATGCCGACTTCAGGGGCGCCGCAGGCTTCACCATCAACCCCTGCCACAACAACCTCAAAGGGGCCATCTTCGACCGAGGCAACGCCTTCCAGCTCCTCCAGCCCTTCGGCATCGTCCTCGGATAACCCAGATAAAACGGCTGGCGAAAGCAAGCCTCCGGCGGCGAGGTGAGCCACCTCGAAAGCATATTGCCCTTGCGCTTTGTCCCTCGTTTCTCGGGCCAAAGCGCAAGGGCCTTCGGCTCGGGCTTCGCCCGACATAAACGCTGATGGTTTATGCTGGCTGACACACAAGCTTCGAATCAACAGGATACGTTGTCGTCACTTGTCCGTTACCGAATTTAACCGCACTACCTCCGGCGGAAAGGTGGGGGCTTCTGAAAACCCTCTGGCGAAGGCATGAAGGCAACCATTTTACCCGCGTTATCGGGGCATTCGCGTGATGTGTGACCTCTGGCAACCGTCTTTGCAGGAAAGGCCCGTTAGCATTCTCCCCCGAACGCCTTTGCCCTCTGGAGCGCCGCACTTTGTGCGGCACGGATAACGACGGACTAAAAAGCCGCACCGGAGTGCGGCGCTCCGTTTCGGTCGATTTTTCTCGTTTTTTTTTCACTATTCGGGGCACCTCCGGCAAAGTCACCAGAGACTTTTTTCAGCTGCACCGTCTCAGTAAAAGGGGGTAATGAAAACTCAGGAGGGGGGAATTACGGGGCTTTGTTGTTGGTGCGGTAGACAAAGGCAAGGAGTTCGGCCACCACGGCGTAGATCTCTTCGGGGATCTCCATGTCGAGGTCCAGGGCGGCCAGGACCTCCACCAGGTCGGGGTCGCTCTGGATGGGCACCCCGTGTTCCCGGGCCAGGTCGATGATCTTTTCGGCCATGGGCCCGCGTCCCTTGGCCTTGACTTTGGGCGCGTTGCCCTCGCCGGTCTTGTACCCTAAGGCCACGGCGGTCTGCCGTTTTTTATCAGATGGAGACATGAAGCCCATCCATTGCGTCCACCAGCTCATCCACCAGGGAGGTACCCGCCATCACGGCCCGGTCCACGCGCTGCACGTTCATCTTTCTCACGGAAAAACCTCTCTCGGCCAGGCTGTGGTTCAGCGTTTCAAGATCCTCTGCGAGGAGGGTTTCGGCCTCCGGGGTTGTTACGGAAAAGGTGCCGGTCACCGCCCCTTTAAGCAGGGAAATATCGGCCCGGAGTTCTCCGAGACGGGTGAGGTCCAGGAGCATGGAAACCCTCGTCACCCGGTCCTTTGCGTCGCCGCCCGAGGCGCCCTCCTCCCCCCGGTCGATGAGGAGCTGGCCAAAGCTTAGGTTGCCGTCCATCACAATGGGCAGGGGCAAAAGAAAGCGACCGGACACCTCACCTGTGGCGCGGTTCACCACCTGGAGTTTTTCAATGCCGTCGATAAGGGCTTTCACCGCCTTTCCGATGGGTTCTTCCCGCTTCACGGCCCGGGCAAGCTTCAGAGAGAGGCCCTTTAAGTCTTCTTCGCCTTCTCCCCCTCCCTGCATGAGGTTGTGTTCATGCATGAGGCCGGACTGGCGCACCATGCGCCGAATATCTTCCACGCCACTCTTTCCGGGTTTTACGGCAATCTGGGAGACAAAGCGCTGGAGTTTTTCTTTCAGATGGGTGGCGGCGGTGGCTCCCTTGGCCGGAAGGTCGGTGCCAAAGAGGGTAAAAAGATGCTGGAACGGTCCCTGACGGCCCAGGTTTCGAAGGGCCACGAGGTAGCGGCCCACGGGATGGTTTGCAAAGGTCAGGCGGCGCAGGGCGATGTGCTCTGTGCCCACATCGGTGACACGCATGTGCATGAGGGCCCCGCTCTTCATGGGCTGGTTCACGGTGGCCTCCACCTCCCGCTTGCCGATCTTGAGGGTGGCGGTGCCGTCGGGGTTGGCCTGAACCACCCGTGCCCTCACCACCCGTCCCGGCGCCAGGGGCCGGGGCCCGGCGGGTTTTCCGCTTCCGAATCCAAAAAAAGAGACCATTGCCTGTGCCCGTCAACGCGTGTCGTGTGATCCGGCAGCTCGCGGGATGCCCCTGCGCTGCCTTGGCTTTCGTCCGTTGAAGCTGCTTTGTCTCTTTCTCTTCGGTCGTTCCTTTAAAAAACCTTAACGCGAATACCGGGTATTGCCGTGTTTTCAGGCCCATGGGTATTCAGAAAAGGGCTACAACCGTGCCACCAGCATCACCCCGGCGCCTGCCAGCCCGTACCAGACCATGATTTTCACCACCCCTTCCCACCTTGCTCCGTCCCATGAACAACGAAGCTCCGCCTTCATCAACCGGGAGTCCTCCGCCGTAAAAAGGGTTTTGATCACCTGCCACACCGCTCCGACTGTTTGTCTCATACCCCACCTCAATGAACGTAAATAATACTGTCTTTACACTACACCGGTGTGGTAATTTTCATCCAATCGTAAGAGCGGATCAGCCTCTTCACAAATCCTGATCAGGGGGAAACCGTGGAAATCTACCAGTTGAAAACCTTTGTGGCGGTGGCGGAAGAAGCCCACCTGACCCGCGCGGCCGAGCGGCTCAACACCAGCCAGCCCGCCGTCAGCGCCCACATCAAAGCCCTTGAGGAGACCCTGGGCACGACTTTGTTCCACCGCACCCCCAAAGGCATGGTCCTTACCGATGAAGGCAAGGTCTTGAAGGCCTCGGCCGAAACCATCCTGGAGGCAACCCGCGCCATGGAACTCCAGGCCCAGAAACTGCGCCGGGAACTCACCGGGGACCTGCGCATCGGGCTCAACTCAGACCCGTCCGGACTCAGGGTCGCCCCCTTTGCCACCTGGCTCAAAAACCGGCACCCCGGGGTGCACCTCTCCTACCACCAGAGCATCTCCGGCAAAATTCTCCTGGATTTGAAAGCGGGTGTCATCGACGGCGGATTTTACTACGGGTCGTGCCCCCACAATGAGATCTCCGGTCTCTTTCTCCAAAAGATCGACCTGGTGATAGCCGGGCCCGCCGACTGGTCAGACCAGATCAAAGGAGCGTCCTGGCAAGCCATCGCCTCCCTGCCCTGGGTGGGGTTTCCACCCCACTGCCCTTACAACGAAGCCCTGACGCCCCTGATGCAGCATGGCGGCATTCGACCGGGCACGGCCATGCTTTCGGACAACGAATCCACCATCACCACCATGGTCCAGTCCGGCATCGGCCTCTCCATCATGCTGCGCGACGAGGCGCTAAAGGCTGAAAAAGCAGGCACCCTTGCTATCTGGGACGGCGAAGACCTGACCCTGCCCCTTTCCTTCGGGTATGCAAAAAAGCGGGAAAACGAGCCCGTGATCCAGGCGGCCCTGGAGGGCATTGCAGAAGTGTTCCGAAAAAGCGGGTAAATTTAGGTAATAGGTGATAGGTGATAGGTGATAGGTGATAGGTGATAGAAAATACCCCATCGCCTATAACCTATCACCTGTTTTTCCTATCACCCGTTTTCCCTATCACCCGTTTTCCCTATCACCCGTTTTTCCTATCACCTATTTCCTGTCTCACCTCTCCCACCCCAACAGCACCCCGAAGGTCACCATCAGCACCCCGGTGATGCCGTCCATGATGCGGCGGACCTTCTCCTTCATCAGGATGGCCTTGGCGCGGTTCACCATGGCGGCAAGGCCCGTCTGCCACACCATGGCGATGGCAAAGTGCAGGCCGGCGAGCCCTAAGGCCTGTGCCAGGGCCGGACGGGCCGGGTCGATGAACTGGGGCAGAAAGGCCATGTAAAAGACAATGGGTTTGGGGTTTAAGACATTGGAGAGAAAGCCCTCCCGAAGGGAACGGCCCACGCGAAAGTCACCGAAGCCCGGAGGGATCTCGGCGTCTGTGTCCCCGTTCCCCTTGGCAACGGCCGACCGCAGGCTCACAATCCCCAGCCAGATAAGGTAAGCGGCCCCTGCGAGTTTGAGCAGCCCGAAGGCCATGGCAGAGTGCAGGAGAATCACCGAGATCCCCACGGCGGAAAAGGCGGCATGGACAAAAAGCCCCGAGCAAATGCCCAGGCTGGTAAAAAAGCCGTCCTTCACGGCGCCCCGGGTGGTGTTTCGGATCACCAGGAGGGTATCGACGCCCGGGGTGACGGTGAGCAGGGTGATGGCAATGGTATAGGCAACCAGGTTCTGTTCCATGGGGATCTCCTCAAATGAATTCAGATCAGGTGGCCATCATGGGCCAGAGCGGGAAAACTGTCAATGGAGGGAAGGGCCCCTTGCAGGGTTAACGCACTTCGATTTTTGCCTCGGCGGTCCTGCCGGGGGCAAAACGTTTGAAAAGTTGGACAAACAGGCTTTGTTTTTTGAAGATGCGTCACTACAGAGCATAGCCCCTCTTCTTTTTTAATTACCGGAACGTTTTTGCGGAGCTTTTTTCAAAAAGCGACCCGCCGGAGGCAAGGCGTCCCCGACAAAAAAACGGGCACATGAATCCATGCGCCCGTTCGGGTAAGAGGGGTGAACCGGTCCTTCTCACCGACTGCCGGGAAGCTGGCCTTTCCGCAAGCAGCCGGGGCAGGGCCCGGAAAAAATCCGTGCCGGGATGTTCCCGAAGCGAATCAGAACCCCCAGCAGCAATCGGACCGGTTGTTGTCGTAAGCGCCGGTGGCACTTCGCCGCCGCTCGTTCTCCACCATCACGCCGGTCTGGTATGCCTTTACGCCTTCGTCATGGGGAAGGACCGCGTAACCACCGATCCAGGGCTGTTTTTCCGCCAGGACATCAAGCTCTTTCAGGGTTTGCTCCGCCTCCATGACCTGGTCGGTGTTTTCGGAGACATAATCCCGGGGGATATGCACCTTGTTGACAGCGACTCGCAGATCGCCGTTGCTCATCTCCTTGGCCTGGACCTTCATGACGTTCCCCTCACCGTTGGTGAAATAGCTGATGCCGTCCAGGCCCGACATCAATGCCTGGGTCCCCAGTTCATGGAGCTCGGTGCCGGGTTGGGCCACCGTGCCCTTGGTAAAGTCAAAAAGCCCTGCAACAGCAGGGCCGGAGGAGAAGCTGAACGCCACCATAACAACGGTCACGGTGACGATATGAAACGTTATGCCTTTGAAGGTACTCATATGATGATGCCTCTATCTTAGGATGTATCAAAGCCGGTGAAGCCCGGCCAAATGGTTTATTTCGCGATGCCCGGGGGCACCGATGCCTCTTGGGATAATGTGCGTCCGGTTGTCATGGGTTCCTGCACCACATACCGGGTTCGCGGTTGGGTTTTATGGGTAACGCCTGGGAAAGGTCAGCCGGGTCAAGGGATCATGGGAGGGGGAATACGGAGTCGTGTGGAAGTCGTCATGCCGGGTACCAGCTGCGCTCCCTTCCTGCGGGTTGTTATTTCACGTTTTCACAACATCTTTCTCTGTTCAGCGGCAAGGGACTCCGAGCCATAAGAACGGAAACCGTGTTGCCTGTCCCTTTGATATTGGGGAGCTCCCATGGGGGGCTCCCCGGATCACCTGCAAGGCAGGGTCGACTTAGTTGTCGCGCTGGTGGTTCCTGTTGAACTCGTTTTCCACCATCACGCCGAGCTTATACGCCTTCACCCCTTCGTCATGGGGCAGCACCGCGTACCCGCCGACCCAGGGCTGTTGTTCGGAGAGCGTTGCCAGGCTGTTCCAGGTGCGCTCTGCCTCAAGGGTCTGATCATGGGTATCAGCGACATAATTTTGCGGGATATGGACACGCCTGACGGCAACACGCAGATCCCCGTTGGCCATCTCTTTGGCCCGGACCTCCACCACACGGCCCTCGCCGTTGGTGAAATAGCTGACACCGCCGAGCCCGCGATCAAGGGCCTCGGTGCCTAAGGCATGGAGGTCACTGCCCGGAGCGGCCACCCTGCCTTGGGTGAAATCAAACAAACCGGCATGGGCCGGTGTCACGGCCATGACAAATGCTGCAATCACGGCTGTAAAAAACACATGCACATAGGCTCTTTTCACGGTCTTCATAACGGATCCTCCCTTACTCTATACATACCGGTCAACACCGGCTGGATCGTCTTTTGGATAGAAACGCTGTATGGGTAAGAGAAGTTACACAAAGCGTGCCACGGCAGGTCTCGGGCCACCATAAAAAGAATGCCCCGCCGAATCGGGACATGCACGTGGGCTCAGGGCAAGGCACCCCGGCGCCCGGCACCGGGGTGGAGAATACTCTTCAAGGGCATGGGGATTATTCTTTACAGGGGGGCTTACCCGGATATGCCTTGAGAAACCAGTCAGGCCGAAGGGGTATCCTGTTGCAACGCCATCTCAAAGAAGAGGTGGGGCATGCCGTGGTACTCGCCGTCCAGCTCCGGTTGCCTGGAAAAGCCAAAGGCGGTGAGGACATGGCCGGACCTTGCGTTTTCAGGGTCCGTAAGGGACACGATGCGATCGGCCTTCAGCTGGTCCCGGGCAAACGCAATGCACATCCGACCGGCCTCCGGGCCAACGCCCTGCCCCCAGCTCTTCTTGCCAAGGATGGCACCCAGCTCAATGGCGTCCACCTCCGATAGATACCGAAGTCCGCAGTAGCCCAGGGGTTCGTCGGTCTCTTTCCACGACACCACAAACATCCCGTAGCCAAAGTCCCGCCAGTGGTCCATGAGCACGCAGAGGCGCTGAGCCGCCTCCTCTTCGGCAAGGGGGGCATTGTGGGGAGGAATAAAGCGCATCACGTCCGCATCACCGTAAAGGGCCACGAAAAAATCGCGGTCCGTTGGCCGGGGGGGACGAAGAGAGAGGCGATCACTGATAAGGGGAAATGAAAATGAAGTCATAGATTATGCCTTATACGTCGAGTAAAGGTGATTCCGGCATCAACACATCACCACTCACTTGCCATGGATTTCCAATAATGGCAATACCCAGCAGGGCCATCAAAAGCAGGAAAACAGCAAGTCGCCTCACCCTTGCATGTCCAACGCATTTAGATTTTGTCTCCGGTGTTCCTGTACGGGCCGACGGTTTAAGGCAAGCGACAACCAGGTCTACAGGGTTTCGAGATGGCCAACCTCCCTTGCAGGGACGCACTCCTGAAGGGGTCGGGTCTTCCAACGCCTGTGGATCCAGAACCACTGATCCGGATAGCGCCGCACCATCTCTTCGATGACACGGTTGAAGGCCTGGGTGTTTTCCACGAGGTCCTTCTCCGGGTCACCGGTCTTTAGCACGGGAACCTCCGGGCCGAACTCCGCCCGAAATTTGCCTTTTTCTCGTACCACAAAAAAAGAGATTACGGGCACGTCGGTGGCCATGGCAAAGAAGGCCAGGCCTTTATTCGCACTGGCCTTTCTCCCCAAAAAGTCCACAAAAACGCTTTGACGGGGTTTGCTGGCATTTTGATCAATAAGCAGCCCCACGAGATTTCCTTTAAAAAGCTCTTTCCGAATACCATAGACAGCCCTTCGCGTAGGGTACATACGGCATCCGAACTTTTGCCGAAGCTCCTTGGTGTATCGGTCCAAAGGCTTGAAATCAAGGGTTCGATACACTGCGGCGGACTGAAAACCGGAGGCCATAATAGCTGGGGCCGCAAGTTCCCAATTGCCGATATGAGCCATAACCAGCAAGACGCCTTTCCCTTTCTTATGGGCATTGATGACGTGGTTCAGACCGTAATAACGAAACCGATGGCAGATACCCTCCAATGGCCACCGGGTGCTCTGCCCCATTTCAAAAACAATACGAGCCGTGTTGACAAAATTCCGCTTGGCAAGTCCCGTAAGCGCTTTCTGGTCCATGGAATCACCGAAGACGTGGGCCAGGTTGTCCATGGCCACGGTTCGATGCCGTGTATCGTACTTAAACCAGACATGTCCGACGAAATGAGCAAGCCGGTTGGCTCGTCGTGGGGGAATCAGCCCGATAAGGGTTATTAATGATCTGATAAGGTGGTAAGTCATGAACTCGATACGGCGTGAAAATTTCATACATCTTCCTTCGTACTGTAAATAGCAGCAAACCGAATGAACGGTGGTCGATTCTGGCTGCACGGCCTTTTAAACGATCACGTCACCGACGTTTACCCGCATGAGAAACGTGGCACCGGGGCGTGTACCTGCTGCTCCGGGGTGCGTTGCCTTCTCTTCTGACAACGTATTAACCTGTGGGCTATCTTGCAGCCGCGCAATTACCGTTTTATTCATCTTCGTCCCCGCGCTTCGTATTGATCGCCCTGCTCACCCCGGTCTCTTTCATTGCCCGCAGCGCAACCTTTGTGATATGCTCGCAACAGGTCGTAACATGAAAAGATACACCCGGTTTTACCCCGCCCCACCCCCCTCCACGGCCCGTCTTTGAAGACAGAAACACGAAAGAAGGGCCCCATGGACATCAAAACCGCATTTCCGAAAATCGTCGACAACATCCACGACGGCCTGTACATCGTGGACAAAGACCGCGCCATCACCTTCTGGAACAAAGCCGCAGAACGCATCACCGGATACGCCGCAGAGGAGGTCCTCGGCAAAAAATGCTCGGAGAACATCCTCACCCACCTGGACGGCAAGGGAAACAAGCTCTGCACCGGCCGGTGTCCCCTGGAAAAAACCATGGCCGACAAAAAGATGAGAGAGGCCGAACTCTTTCTGCACCACAAAAACGGCCACCGCATCCCGGTCTCGGTCCGGGTCAGCACCCTTAACGACACTGACGGCAACGTGGTGGGGGGCATTGAGCTTTTCACGGACATCAGCTACCAGACCTTGACAGAGCAGCGAATCAAGGAGCTGGAAAGGCTGGCCCTCCTGGACATCCTCACCCAGCTTGCCAACCGCACCGGCATCCTCCGGGCCCTCCAGGGGGACTTGGAGGAGCACAAGCGCTACGGCGTGCCCTTCGGCATCCTCTTCATGGACATCGACCACTTCAAAAGGGTCAACGACACCTACGGCCATGACGCCGGAGACAAGGTCCTGAAAGCCATCGCAGATACCTTCGTGTCCAACTCACGGGCCTTTGACCTCTACGGGCGGTGGGGTGGAGAAGAGTTCATCGGCATCATCCGAAACATAACGGCCGAGGCCCTGGAGTCCCTGGGCAACCGCCTCCGCACCCTCATTGCCAACGCCACGTGCATCCACAACGGCAAGGCCCTGCGGGTCACCATCTCCATGGGCGCCACCGTCGTGCGGCCCGACGACTCCATCGACAGCCTCATCAAACGGGCCGACACCCTCCTTTACGAAAGCAAATCCGCCGGGAGAAACCGAACTTCCTTCCGCTAAAAAAACCCTCCGGTGGAGGCAAACTGAACCGTTACTCTGGGCCCAAAACCAGAACGCGATCCTGGAACGTAAGCACCTCGACGTCTCTCAGGGTGTTGATGCCGTCCCGGTTTGGGACCCCATCCTCAACGCGGATGCTGAAGCCACTTCTCAGGCGAATGGTGTACTCTGCATAATTTCCGCTGAACAACACCGTGTTTTCACCGCTGTTGCCCGTGATGTCGTTGTTGTATCCGTTGACCCGCACGTTGCTGTTTTCGCCCCCTGTCAGGGTGACGTCTTTGAGGTAGCGGGCATGATGGGTATATGGAAGATCGGGGTCGAACCGCAGGGAGAAGGTCCCTTCAAACCCGGGGTCGATGCGTGCGTTGTAGGTGAGGTAGGGGTGAAAAAAGGTGTTGTCCATAATGGCCGCCCCCATGGGGTCGTTCTGTCGAAGGCCTTCCCGATCCTTTGCGCAATAATGCCCGTACATGCCGCGGTCATTCCACGGCCAGGCGCCCCAGAGGCCGTACCAGCTGTCCACCACGGCGGCCAGGTACTCCTGGGAGAGGCTGTTTTCCCGGGTCCACTCATCAACCACCTCTTCCGGCAGGTCACCCATCAGGCCGTTTTCCAGGGCATATTGCTGGGCCACACGAATTCTGGCCTGCAGCCCGGGCAAGACCCCCGGCAGGGTATGGGGTCCGTCCACGCCGATGCCGTAGTCATGGACAAGGTGAAGAATCTCTTCAAAGGTGGCGTCCCGGTGGTGCTCGTAATCCTGGTTCATGTACCACTCCCCGCCTTCCACCTGGATTTCATTCTGGTAAAGCGGTTGCCCCTCTACCCTCACCGGAAACCACCGATCGTCGCTCCCGTTCAACAGAAGCAACGCCGCGCCGTTGTCGGCCATTCGGTTGGCCACGGCAGATTTGTCCTCGCCGTAAAGGGACCCGGGGCAATCCGTCAGGTAATGCTCCAGCACCCCTTTGGCCCGAAGCATTTGAAGGTCACTGATCTTGTCCTGGGCAAGGATATGAATGGGCTTTCCATTGGGCGCAACCACCTTGGTGTACTTGCAGAACACCCGTCTATACTCTGGTTCCATGGAGGCAGGCACAGCTCCGATGCCCGGTGCCGCCTCTTCGATGCACGCCCCTTTGCAGAGCGCGGGAGAGCTCCAGGCACTGCATGCGACGAGTGTGACAAAAAACAAAACAACCGCAGCTGTGTTTCCTTTATTTTTCATTCCGACTCCTTGTTCTGGTTTTTCTTTTCAGTTAACGCACGGTCGATTCCGCCGTGGCGGACGGGTTGCGTATTTCCGGTAACCGTGGGGGTTGACTTCAAGGCGCAGTGTAGAGCCGGCAAGGGGGCACATTCTATGGAGATTGTGTGTAAAAATGTGTACAAATGTGAAGAAACAGGTTCCCATAAGGGAGGAGTGTTCCAATGACGGCAAAAACCCGTTGCCGACACGGAAAAAACCATGGTACGACCAGACTCGTATCGTGATGTGTCTCCCCTGCCGCACCACCCGACACGGTCGGATACCGCGCGCCGAACCTCTCGGATTCCCAGTCTGAGAACTATCTTTTTCCGTTACACGCTGGAGTTGTTCACATGGAAAAGAAGATCCCCCTGCTGCTGGTTGAAGACGACAACCGCCTTGCCCCGATGATCAAAGAGTACCTTGATAAAAATGGATTTGATGTGACATGGGAACGGCGGGGAGATTGCGCGGAAAAAAGGCTGGCGGAGTGTTCGCCGAAGGTGGTTGTCCTGGATATCATGCTGCCGGGCCTGGACGGGTTTTCCATTTGCCGTGCCATCCGGCCCACATTTACCGGGCCCATTCTGATGCTCACGGCCAAGGGGGACGACATCGACCACGTGGTGGGCCTGGAGCTCGGGGCCGACGACTATGTGGCCAAGCCCATGACGCCCCGGGTCCTCCTTGCCCGGCTCACGGCCCTGCTACGGCGGACCCAGGCGGAAGCCGAGCCCCGACATGCCACGGACACCTTCACTTTCGGAAGCCTCGTCATCGACACCCGGGACCGAAACGCCTTCCTTTCAGGGACCCCCTTGAGCCTCACCACCAACGAGTTCAACCTGCTCACCCTCCTGGCCTCCAGGGCGGGCGAGGTGGTCAGCCGTGATGACATTTCAACAACAATTCGTGGTGTGGCCTACGACGGGCAGGATCGATCCGTGGATGTTCTTGTCTCGCGGGTCAGGAAAAAGGTGGGGGATGACCCCAAGCGCCCCAAACGAATCAAAACCGTCTGGGCGGCGGGGTACCTGCTTGTTACGACGGCGTGGGACGATCCTTCATAGATGGGGCCTGAACAGGCCAGGACAAACGGACCAGGGCACCGCCCAGGCGGGACTCGCCGATGGTCACGCGCCCCCTGTGACGCTCGGCAATGCTGCGGACAATGGCAAGGCCCAGGCCGTGGTTTCCGGACTCCCTGTCCCTGCTCTCATCCAGTCGGATAAAGGGCACAAAGACATTTTCCCGGTGTTCCTCGGCAATGCCGCACCCGTCATCCTCCACGGTGAGGAAAAAGTCGTCCCCTGATCGTTCCAGGGACACCTCAACAGAACTCCGGGCATACCGCACCGCATTGCCCACAAGGTTCCCCAGGGCCCGTCCTAAAAGGCGTTCTTCAGCCAGGGCCGTTGCCTGCTCCGGTTCCAGAAGGTCCTGGAAAGCCACATCCACCTCCGGCCTCACCACGGAAATCCCGGCTCGAAACGTCTCCAGCCACCGGGTCATGTTCACCTCTTGAAAATCAGGTTTTTCGCCCCCATGCTCCATGCGGGAAAAAGCGAGCAGCTCTTCCACCAGGCCGTCTAATTCTTCGATGCTGCACTGGATCTCTGCATTGAGTTTCTGCTTTGCCCCGGCATCGGTGGCTTCGTCCAGGAGCCCGAAGGCAAACTGGAGGCGCGCCAGGGGCGAGCGAAGCTCATGGGAGACGGCATCGGCCAGGTCGATACGGTAGGAAATCTCCCGCTGGACCTGTGCTGCCATGGCGTTGAACTCTTCTGCAAGGATATGCACGGCCGACCCCTTGGAAACCGCGACCCGGGCCGACAGGTCCCCTTTTTTGAACCGCTCGGCCACCCCGGTGAGGGCATCGAGGTCCCGCCACAGGGGCCGCGTCCAGAGAAAGGCCCCTGCGGCAATAAGGACCAGGAACATGCCAAGGACACAGTACACCGATACGTAATAGAGAAGGGCCTCCCCCTCGTCCAGGGAACCGAGGACAAGGTAACTCTCAACACCGGGGAGAGTGCACCAGGCAATGTCTGCCTCCTTGTCCACCCAGATCCCCCTGCGGGCCAGGCGGTCCGCAGCCCCTTGTCCCCCGTCGGCGGGAGGGGCCTTGCTCAGCCGGACCGGAAACCCGAAGACCGGCCCGATGGCGGCAAGGGCCTCCTCGGCGGAAAGGAAGTCCTGTCGCTGAAGTTCCCGGGAGATCAGAAACACGGTAAGGTCCGTGACCCGCTCGTCTTCACCTGTGTACCAGCTCGACCCGTCACGCCCCGGCTCCACCAGAAGCACCTGATCGCTCTTGCCAAGCCGCCGGTAAAAGGCGTCTTCCGAGTAATCACTCACGAGTTTACCGTCTCGCAGGCCCTGCTGTGCGTCGTCTTCCAGGCCCTTCACATCACCCAGGGGCACAAGCGAGGCAAGCCTGCCGGACACCTCGCCAAAGGCCCTCACCAGCTCCGGCCACCGGGAGGGGGGAACTTCCCGGAACTCACGAACGGCAAGTTCCATCACCCCTTTCATGATGCGCTCGTTGTTCTCTTTTTCAAGGGACTCAAGGTAGGGCAGCACAGCCAGAAACGACCCGATCCACACGGCCAGGACAAGCAGCAGCAAGAGGTATAATTTGATAAAGATCTTCTTCATGGCATGTTTTTTCTCTGATGACGGTTTGTCTTACATCATATCCGACTCTTCATCACCCGGTCGGCCTGCAAGGCTCTTGACCAGGCTGTCGTCTGCCTTGACCTTGTCCCCGGGTTCCAGGCCGGCGACGATCTCCACGTGGATGCCGTCGGAGAGGCCTGTGGTCACGGTGCGGTGTTCACAAACCAGGGGATCTTCACCGGTGACGAGGTTCACGAAGGCCCCTTTCTCTTCAAAGGTCACCACCCCTTCATCGATCATGAGCACGTGCTTTCGCTCGGCCAGGACAATTTCTCCGGCCGCGCTGTAGCCCGATCGCAGCAATCCCTCATTGGGAAGGTCCAGGGTGGCCCGCAGGTCAAACTTCACCGCCCCGTTGGTCTGGGTGCCCTTGGGGGAGATGAACTCCGTGACCCCGGACAGGACCTTCTGGCGGTCCGCGCTCAGGGTCACGGCCACAGGCATGCCCGTCTTCACCTTTTCCACGTCGATTTCATCCACGGTTCCCTTGAAGATCATGTCCTTCATGTCCGCGATGACCGCAATGGTGGTGCCCTCGTTCATGGAGTTGCTCTCAATGACCGAGTCCCCCTGCTTCACCGGAACACTCAGGATCATCCCGTCGATGGTGGAGCGAATGAGGGTGTTGGAGGCGGTGTCCCTGTCCCCTGCCCGCCCCTCCAGAATAAGCTGGAGGTTCTCCCTGGCGGCCTTGAGCTCTGCCTGTGCCAGGTCGGCGGCAAGCTCGTGCTCGTCCATCTTGGACTCTGAAATGGAGGCGGACTGAAACAGCTCCCGATTACGCCGGAGGGTATCCCGGCAGTTGGCGAGGTTGATGCGGGCCACCTCCACCCGGGAGCGGGCCGCGCTCAACTGGATCATCTCAGGCACGATCTGGATGGTGGCGATGATCTCGCCCTTCTTGACGGACATGCCCGCCTCTTTTTCCAGGTTCTGGATGATGCCTGCCACCCGGGACTTGATGTTGATCTCCTTTCTCGGCTCGATGTGGCCCGTGATGAGGATCCGGTTGGAAATGTCCCCATAGGACGGCGAAACCGTCCCGAAAGTCTCCACCGGCCCGTGGGACTTGCCGTAGAGAAACACAAAGGTGCCGATAAACAGAGCGGCAACGGAAAGCACAGCAAGGCATGTCATTATTTTTTTCATCGTTTCATCACACTCCATAGTCGTGGCATCTTGCCCCACGAACCATCATGGGTCAGCTTAAAGCAGCCTCCGGCGGCAAGGTGTGCCATCTTGAAAGCAGGTTGCGAATGCGCTTTGCCCCTCGTTCCCCGGGTCAAATCACATCCGCCTTTCAAACAAACGTCTACCGTAACTATTCGGTTGCCTCTGGCGGGTCGCTAATAGTTACCGTCGTCCTAATTTACATCCCCTCCGCCTCCCTTTGCCCCCTGGAGTGCCGCACTCCAGTGCGGCACGGGTAACGACGGACTAAAAGGCCGCTTCGGTCAATTTTTCACGGGCGCAGCCCGTAAGCAAATGAGACGGTCCTTTAGCCCGGATATTTCACGAGTCGAGTGCACCCATATTCAAGGCATCAGAGCTGCAGATGTAGTGTTTTACCTCAAGGCTCTGATAACGCAGAAGATGGGTGCACTCGGCTCGCCCGAAGGGTGAGAAAATCGACCAGAAAAAGACGAATGGCATTTTGCATTTTTCAAATATCTAAATTTCACCCACTAACCGCCTGTAATGATATTTTATTGATTTGGCTTGACCGTTTTCTCATGAAATATCCGGGTTAGGAACGAAGGGCCGAAGCATTTGCGAAACTATTCGTCCTGGATGGCCTCCACAGGCTTGATGCGAACGGCCCGCTGGGCAGGCAGAAGGCCTGCCAGAATGCCTGCCACCACCAGGACGGCCAGGGCGCCCAGGGCCGCGTCCAGGCTGATGGAGGGATTGAGGAACATGCTCCCCTCTCCTCCGGCCGAGGCCTTTTTGAGCACGCGGTTGGCGGCCTCCAGAATCACCACCCCGGCAGACAGCCCAGCATATCCCGACACGCAGGTAAGCAGGGCCGACTCGCAGACAATCTGGAGCCGGACCTGAAGGGGGGTTGCGCCCAGGGCCCGCTTGATGCCGATCTCGCGGGTCCGCTCCCGAATCACCAGGAGCATGATGTTGCAGATTCCGATGACACCGGCAGCCAGGGTCCCTAAGCCCACGGCCCAGGAGAGGGCGGAGATCCCGAAAAAGAGGCTCGTCATTTTTCTGTACTGGCGCTCGATGTTCAGGTGGCCCACGGCCTGGGCATCGTCGGGGGCGATGCTGTGGCGCTCCTTGAGGATGGCGATGATGCGCTCCTCCAGGGTGGCCACGCTCACACCGTCGGCGGCGGTGACGCCCATGTAATGAATGTCGTCCCCCAAATTCAGGAGGCCGCCCAGGGTGGCAAAGGGCAGGTGAACAGTCCGGCTCTTCTGGCGATCCTGGGCGGAGATGGGGGCCACCACCCCCACCACCCGGAAGTACCCGCCGAACACTTTCACCTTTTTTCCGAGGGGGTCTTCTCCGGGCAGGAAAAGCACCTCGGCCACACGCTTGCCGATGACGCACACCTTCCGCTTGTCCCGAATGTCCAGGCCGTTGATGAACCGGCCCTTCAGGATCTTCATGGACTCGATGTCCCGCCAGCTCGGCACGTCCCCCACCACGGTAAAGGAAGCGGAACGGGCCCCCCGGGCCACATTCTTGGCCCCGCTGCCCGCGTGAAGGCGCGGAGCAATGCTTTTGAGCTCGGCCAATTTGTGCTTGAGAACAGCCACGTCCTGCAGGGTGATGTGCCACTCCCGGCCCCGGCTGTACCCGCCGCCGGGTTTTCCCGTGGGCTGGGACCAGAGATAGGCGCCGTTTTTGGCGTACCCGTCAAAATCCTTCATGGCCCCGTTTTTCAGGGCGTTTCCCGCACCGGTGAGGAGGGTGAGCATGAAGAGGCCCCAAAACACGCCAAAGGCGGTCAAAAACGTCCGGGTCTTGTTGCACCCAAGGGTGTGGAAAATCTCTTTCCAGTAATCCGCATCAAACATGGTCGTTACTCCCGCATGGCCTCAATGGGTTTCACAAGGGCCGCCCTTCGCGCCGGGAAAAAACCGGCCAGGACCCCGGCTGCAGACAGAAGCAGCAACGCCTTCACCGCAATGCCGAAATCCACGGTGGGATTCAAAAACACGGTGAAATTGCCCAGGACGTCTGTGCTCTCGGCCGCCTTGGCGCTTGTCACCGCCATAATCCACTGCACCAGTTCCAGGGTGGCCACCCCTGCCACCAGGCCTGTGTACCCGGCCGCAACGGTGATGAGCACCGCCTCGGTCACCACCATGCCCACCACCGATGCGGGGGTGGCCCCCACTGCCTTGCGGATACCGATCTCCCGGGTCCGCTCACGCACGGTGATCAGCATGATGTTGCTGATCCCCACGATACCGGCAATGAGGGTGCCGATGCCGGTGATCCAGAGAAACAGGCGAATGGCCGTAAAGAGCTTGCGGAACATGATGGACTCTTCCTGGCTGTTCATGGTCATGAGGGCGGCTTTGTCCGACGGGTCAAAGCGATGCTTGCCGGCCAGGGCAACCCGGGTGCCGGCTTCCATGAGGCGACTTTTTGCCAGAGGGGTCTCGCCGTCCACAAGATAGGTAAACCCCGTGATCTTCCGGTCGGTCTGAAAGAGGCGCTGTCCCGTGGCAAAGGGAATGTAGATCGTCCGGCTGCCGAAGCTGGAAAGGCGCTTGAAGACCCCCACCACGGTAAAGGGAATCCCCCCGATGAGAAGGGACTGACCCACGGCCTCTGGCTTTCCGAAGAGAGCCCGGGCGATTTCGTCGTCCACCACTGCTGTTTTGCGGGTTTCCTGCATATCCACGGAGTTCAGGTAGCGTCCCCGGATCATCTCCACACGGGTGATGTGCCGGTTCTCCGGGCAGACGGCCTCCACGTTGAAAAATCCGTACTCGCTGCCGTGGCGCACCGGGGTCTCCAGGTTCAGTTCAATGACCGGGGCCATGTGGCCAATGCCCTTGATGCGCCCGCGAACCAGCTCGGGGTCCTCCCGGTTCAAGAGAATCTCCCGACCCGCCGCCACCCCGTTGTGGTCTTTCTGGGTAAACCCGCCGTACACGGAGATGGCGTTCATGGCCTCTCCCTTGAAGTTCTCCCGAAGGCCGTTTTCAAGGCCGGTGCCCGCCCCCAGCAGAACAATGAGGATAAAGATCCCCCAGGCCACGGAGAACCCCGTGAGAAGGGTCCTCAAACGATTCCTGTTCAGCACGCCGAAGACCTCCCGCCACCGGTCCGCGTCAAACATCTCCGCCCCCCTTGTGCTCCGAGGTGCCGGCCTCGATGCGTCCGTCCTTCAACCGGATCATGCGGTCCGTCATCTCCGCGATGTCGGGTTCATGGGTGATGATGACAATGGTCTTGCCCGTGGCGTTGATCTCCCGGAGCAGGGCCATCACCTCGTAGGAGGTCTCGGTGTCCAGGGCGCCGGTGGGCTCGTCCGCCAGGATCAGGGGCGGATCGGTGATAAGGGCCCGGGCAATGGCCACCCGCTGCTTCTGCCCGCCGGAGAGCTCTGCTGGAAGGTGACCGGCCCGGTCTGCCAGCCCCACGCGCGCCAACAGGGACCTGGCAAGACGATTTCTCTCGCGCCGTCGAACGCCCCGGTAGTACAAAGGCAGGGCCACGTTCTCTTCGGCTGTCTTGAAAGGGATAAGGTTAAAGGACTGGAATACGAAGCCCAGGTTCCGGTTGCGCAGGCGAGCGGCCCGGGTTTCGTCCATGGCCCCCACGGCCATGCCGTTGAGGAGGTAAGAGCCGCTGTCGTAGCTGTCCAGAAGCCCCAGGATGTTCAGGAGGGTGGACTTCCCCGATCCCGAGGACCCCATCACCGACACCATTTCCCCTTCACACACCGACAGGTCGATGCCCTTGAGCACATGGAGCCGTCCCTCTCCCAGGGGATATGTTTTGTGCAGACCCTTGATCTCAATCATAGTCGAAGAACCTCTTGCCGCCGTCATAAAACAGGGACGTTTCAACGGCCCGTTCCATCTCGGCCATGGCCCGGTACATGGCATACCGCGCCTCGGCACGGCTGTTCTCCGCCTGGGTGAGCATCATGTTGGCATCCAGAAGGTCCGTGGGCGTGGCGCTCCTGGCTTTGACCATGGCCTCGGTGACGCGGTGGTTCTCCCGGGCCGAGGCCACTTCGCTGTGGGCTGCATCATAGCTTGCCACGGCGAGCCGGTAATCCTCCACCACCCGTTTCAAAGCGGTTTCAAGGGTCAACCGGGTGTCTGCAAGGGTCTCTTGAACCCGGGAGACCTCGGACCGGGCGCTTGCCAGGCGGCTCTTCCTGGCGGTGCCGTCGAAGAGGGTCCAGCTGAGATCGGCTCGCGCCACGGTATCGTCGTTGTGGCCGTAGGCCCTGCCGTCGGGCATGGCCGAGTCCCCGTAATGGGTCCATCCGGCCGACACGTCCAGGGAGGGCCACCAGCTGCCTTTGGCCGCCCGGGCATCATACCCCCTGGAGGTCAGCAAGGTGTCCAGATATTTCAACTCGCTGCGGTTGGCGTCCATCATGGCCGTCAGCTGCTCTAGGGCCGGTACCCCCGGGGTCTCCGCCGGAAAATCCGTCAAGGGCTCGGCGCCGGAAAGGGTAAGCCCCGTTACCTTTTCCAGGTCGAAGATCGCCACCCGTACTCGTCTTTGGGCTTCCAGGACCTTGCGATGGGCGGCCACGGCCCGGGACTCCACCTTAAGCACCTCGTTTTTCGGAAAGAGTCCCACCTTGTAGGACAACCGCGTGGTCTTGAGCTGTGACTGCAGGAGCGCCTCGGACTCTGTGGCCACGGCCCTCTTCTTCCGGGCGCTCAGCACCTCGATGTAAGCCTTGATCACCTTGAGCTTGTAGTCCTCCACCTGGCCGGTTTCCTGGAACTGCCGGGCCTGGTAGCCTGCCGCAGCCGACCGATAGGTGTTGAGGTCGGCCAGCCCGTTGAAGAGGTTCCAGCTCACCGCCACTCCGGCAGACGAGCTGTCCCGTCCGTCACCGCCCGCCGACCGGTCTGTCCGGGAGTAGCCGTAACGGGAGGTGACCTTCGGCATCAACGCCGCCTGGGCCGTGTCCCGTCTGTACTTGTCAATATCGGTCTCATGGGACGCCCCTTTCAGGGTGTGGCTGTTTTTCAGCCCCGCCTTTACGGCGTCCTGCAGGGTCAGGGCATAAAGAGGCCCTGAAACCCACAAACTCAGTAAAAAAACAACTGCACTGATCGCGCTTCTCATACCTAAGGTGTGCCTTCTGTGTGTCAGTCAAGATATTCTCTGGGGTTGGCTCCTTTACGGAGTCATGTCCTGCCGGGCCAGCTGACCTGAAAATCAGCCTCCGCATTGTAGGCAATGCATACAGTGAAAGCAATTTCAGATATGTCATATCAGCAGAACCACCCACGGAGTAAACAAGGACACCGGGCTTAAAAGGTATACCCGATGCCTGCCCCCACCATCAGGGTAGAGCTTTCGAAAAAGGAGATATTGCTTGTGGTCTCCCCCATGGCAGCCCTTGCCTGGAAAAAATAGCGGTCGTACCCCAACGGGGCGTGGTAGGTATATTCCGTGCTGAAAATCCACCCCTTGTCCTCACGGGTTTTTCCAAACACCGGGTGGGTTGCATCGTAACGCCTCTGCTCTCCGGAAACCACGGAAGAGAGGCTCCAGCGCCCCATGTCCAGGATGTGAATGAGATTCACGCGGTATCCGTCGTAGCTGTTGCTTTGGCCGTCAAAATCACCCTGGACGCCCCCCAGCCCTGCCAGGACCATGGACCGCTCGCCAAAAAACAGAGGAAACGACACCGTGGCTTCACCGGTCTCACCGTCCCTTTTCAGGTCCGGGTTGTTCTTCCCGGACACGTCGTCCCGCACCCGCGTGAGGGTGTAGGCCACGTCCAGGCTAATGGGAAGCCCCAGGACATCCTCCCAGGAGAGCCCCACGGTGCGGTCCTTGGACTTGGTCATCTCTCGGGCCGATCCCACGAGGTAGGGATCTTTCCAGACATCGGTGCGATGGCGGGAAAAGCTTAAGGCCATGGTTCCCAGGTCCCCCAGGGACTGGCCCACGGTGAGGTTGCCGATGACGCTTGTCTCAAGCTCTTCAAGGCCGTCCACCACGTCCATGGACACCCACGTCCCCGTGGAGTCGAAATAATACCCCCCCTCCAGGGTCATCAGGGGGATAAAGGAGGTCTCTTTATCGGCGGTGTCTTCCAGGCTGGTGATGGTTTCGTTTCCATCTTCCGCATCCAAAAGACTGGGCCGCCAGTGAGACACACCGCCCCCGAGCATGGCGGTGCCGTAAAATCCGCCCTCTTCACCCTCCGGTGCCGGGCCCTCGGCCCATACGCCCATGGGAGCGCAACAAAACATCACACACATCACAAAAAAAGCAATCCGTCCCACAATAGTCACCTCACATCCTCAAGCCTTGTGTTTGTTCTTTGCTGCCTCAGGGCAGCATGACTTCCGATAAGTCCATGGCTATCACGGGTTGTGCGTGTCATTCTGTGGAGAATGTGTGAAGAAATGTAACGAAGGGCCTGGACGCCCCCGGGCAAAGGCATGAGTTGTTGCAGCTACTTCCGTTTGGCTCCCCTTCCGGGGCCAACCTGTTGAAACGTAAAACGTAGCTATTCAGCTCCAAAAATCAGCCACAGGCGGCCCTGCCGGGGGCCAAACTTTTGAAACGTTTAATAAACAGGCCTTGCTCACTTATCCAGAAACCTTCGCGAATGTCCTCACCCTGAGGAACGAAGGGAGAGGGCATTCGCAACCTGGGGTCCAGGGGTGGCGAAGCCACTTAGGCAAAAATCCCCTGGCCGCCGGAGGCAGGCTTTTCTTGCCCACGTTAACCATGGAAGGCATCGCTTTTGTTTTTTGCCTCAGGCGGCCCGGCCGGTGTAAAATGCAAAAAACAGCACTCCCACGTTTTGTTTGAACGCCCCCACAAAGCCCAAAGGAGGTTCCGTGAACCCTGCACGCAAACGCGTCATTGTCGACTCGGACATGGGATGGGACGACATCCTCTCCATTCTCTGCCTCATGAAGCACCCTTCGGTGGAGCTCCTCGGCATCTGCGTCACCGGGTGCGGGGAGACCGACCTCCGGTGGGGCACCCTCATCGCCAAGACCCTCACAGAGCTGGCCAACCGGCCCAGGGTCCGGGTCTGCGCCGGCACCAGCACGCCCATGGGGTTTGATCACCGGTTTCCCCAACCCTTCAAGGATGAGATGAACAGTGTCATGGGGCTTCTGGGGAGCCTCAACCCCTCCGTCAGCTTTGAAACGGACCCGCGCCCGGCCTGGCAGTTCCTGGCCGACACCCTGGAGGCGACCGACGAAAAAATCACCCTCCTCTGCCTGGGCGGGTTTACCAACCCTGCCCGCATGATGGACACCTCCCCTGCCCCACGAATCGACAACATTGAAAAAATCGTCGCCATGGCCGGGGCTGTTTATGTGGACGGCAACGTGGCCCTGCTCAACAACGCCAGGGACGCGTGGGACCAGGGCCCGGTGTACGCCACCAACCACGGGGCCGAATGGAATGTCTTTATCGATCCTGTGGCGGCAAAGCGTATCGTGGACTCCCCCATCCCCCTGACCCTGGTTCCCCTGGACGCCTGCAACCACGTGCTCCTGGGCCCGGATCTGACTGAGGCACTTACCGCCGTCGACCCCCTGGCCACCCTGGCAAAACGAATCCTCCTTGAGAAAACCGGTCCCCACAACGAAGGCATCCCCGTTCCCGTCTTCGACCCCCTGGCCACCCTGGTCATGACCGGGGACATGCAGAGCTGCCAGTCGTACCGGGCCTTCCTGGACATCGACATAACGGAGAGCGAGACCGACAACCGGTGCGGCACAACACGGATCAGCCGGACAGGCTCCCGAAAAGTCACCGTCATCCAGGGGGGCTCCCGGCAGGAGTTCAAGGCCCGGTTTGCAGCCATCCTCAACGGAACAGGCAAAACCTGACAAAATGAACATATGACGACTTTGTTCATTGCACTTCCCCCCGCCTTTCTCTATACTTCAGGGTATCCCACCTCACACAACGCGAACGAAGGGCTCACGCATCTGCATGCCCGGATTGCGCACCCGCTGTTTGAGCCCTCTTGCCGGTCTCGGTTTGTGCAAACGATTTGCCAACCATAACCATCAAGTCAGGGGGAGACGTCATGAAAAAAAACAGTTTCGTGCTTACGATTTTTCTGCTTTTCACCCTCATCCCATGCACCGCCCTTTCGGCGGAAACCTTCGAGGACCGGGTCTGTTTCAGGGGCAACCAGGCATCGTTCAACACGAGGTACGACGTTAAACTCAAAGACGGCGACATCTGGATCAAGGAGAGAACCGGGGTCAACACACCGGAGCCACGGGTCAAACTTGAGCTCCCGGAGGGCCTTGCCGGCCAGGTCACCGAGTTTGCCATGGACGATGAGCACATCATCGCCTTGAACGGTGAGCGCCAGATCTACACCATGTGGAACGGGCTTGATGACATATCGGACTTCACCTGGCAGAAGGAGTGGGGCATTCCCTTCTGGATGGGCCCAGGCATGAAACTCACCGACGAGATCATCACCTGGGATTTTTCCGTGGTGTCGAGGCGGGAAGATGGGTACTGGACCGACCCGGCGGGCAATCTCTTTGAGGTGGGGCTGGCCAAATGCTCCCATATCTGGATGCTGGGGCCCAACGGCCAGGACCTGATCTACAACGACCCGTGGCTGCCCACGGACTACAGCTACGGCATCTGCGGACCGGAAAGGGGGGCCTTCCAGGCCCTCAACCTCAGCACCAGCGGGTCCCACCTGTTTCTCATCAACAAATACGGGGACATGTACACGCGGTTCTACGACTTTGATATCGGGGGCGCCGACGCCTTTCTCCCCTCTTCTTACGAAGACCAGAGCGACAAGCTCATCCCCCTCATCCAGATCCCAACCTACTGGGTCCGCCATCCGAAAATCTCCGGCACCATCACCGACCGCATCAGCATCCACAAAATCGGGCGTAACTGCATCCATCGCACCCTGCGGGTGGAAGGCGTAAGCGAAGACGGAGAAACCGGGTACTTTGAAAAGGACATCACCGAGGTGGACGACACCACCCAGTGGACCTTCCACGCCACGGGTGCCCCCCTGTCCGGCACCATCCTGGACAACCGGGAGGGAGACACCACCCACCTGACCCTGGGGGAACGGGACGACCGGTACTACGGGAAAAACATGGATAACCTGGGCTCCCTCACCCCGGGCCTGCCCTGGTACCACATCATCAACGGCAATGACTGGGCCGCAGAGCTCACCAACTTCAGCTGCTACAACACCCCGGTGGACCTTGTGGTGCACCTGAGCCCGGAGGAGTCCCTCAACCTGAAGCTGCACACCAAGGAGACCATCCGCGTCAGCCCGCGCCCCAGGGGCCTGACCGACGATCCCCGGTACATCCCCGGGGCAATTGAAGTCCCGCAAGAGCTTCTGGACAGGTACTCCGAGCTGCCCGTGAAATCGCGAAAATTCATTTCAAGCTACCTGATGAAACGGGAGTTCACCCGCGTGGATATCCAGGCCACTCTGGACAAGGTAACCGTCACAGGCACGGCAGGGGGCCTTCTCATCGTGTGGACCTTCCGGCATTGACATCACGATAAAAAAAGCCTCCGGCGGCCCTGCCGGGGGCCAAATTTTTGAAAACCAGGCAACTATTCAGCCCAATCCACCTCTGATTGCCAGAATAATATTTACAGCTTGTTATGTGACATCCCGTCGGGTGTGCTTGCGCACCATTTGTTCGGAAAACCACCATCTTTTGCCATGCCTATGCTGCGTGAAGATCACCCGCACATTGGTTGTTATGACCGTTACGATTCTTCGGCGGTGCGCAAGCGCACCCTACCTCACCTACCCCGTCGGTAACGCTTCATACCCACATAAACTGAATAGTTACAAAACCGCTGGATTCCTTCTGCCTTGAGGCCAAGGATACGTAAAGCACGCCCCGTCATGCCCCTTCCGAAGACAAGCTTCCTCCACGTTTTTCGATTGACAGGTGGCGCCAATACGCGTAATCAAAAAGGGAACTTTTATTCTCAAGGAAACCAGAATGAACAACGCTTGCCACATATTGGCGGCGGCAGCGGCCATGGGGTCAACCCATTGTCGTTTCGCTGCCTTCTGATTATATAGACCGCAGTAAGAACGCCATGGGTTGACGACGACAACCCGTGGCTTTTTTTTTGCCCCGGGCTGTCCCCGGGGCCCCGCCCTCACATACCGACCCATTGAGCCTTCTTACCCCAAACCCAACCGGAGGCGACACATGACGGAAGAACCACTCATCAAGTACTCGGAACGAATGGGCCACCTGCCCCCGTACCTGTTCGGCATGATCAACAAAATGAAGATGGACAAGCGCAGGAAGGGGCTGGATGTCATCGACCTGGGCATGGGCAACCCTGTGGACCCGGCACCGGACAAGGTGACCGAGATGCTCTGCAAGGTGGCCAAGGACCCCAAGAGCCATCGCTACCCCGTGGCCGGAGGCATCAAGCACTTGAAGCAGGAGCTGGCCCTGATGTACGACAGGGACTACGGGGTCTCCCTGGATCCCGGCTCCGAGGTGATCACCACCATCGGCTCCAAAGAGGGGGTTTCCCACCTCTGCCTGGCCCTTTTGGGCCCCGGAGACACCATCATGGTGCCCACCCCGGCGTTTCCCGTCCACATCTACGCGGCCATCATCGCCGGGGCCAACGTGGTCCGGTTTCCCATGGCCTCGGATGAGGACATGCTCAGGCAGATCTCCGACCTCTGCGAGTCCATGTACCCCGTGCCCAAGATGCTGATGCTTAACTACCCCCACAACCCCACGGGCCAGGTGACAAGCGTGGACTTCTTCAAAGAGGTGGTAAAGCTCGCCAAGAAATACCGCTTCATGGTGATCCAGGATTTCGCCTATTCGCGCATCACCTACGACGGCTACAAGGCCCCCAGCTTCTTCGAAGTTCCCGGGGCCAAGGACGTGGGCGTGGAGTTCGGCTCCTTCTCCAAGTCTTACAACATGGCCGGATGGCGCATGGGCTACTGCGTGGGCAACGCCGAGATGATCACAGGCCTGGAGAAGATCAAGGGCTACTACGACTACGGCATCTTCACCGCCATCCAGGCAGCGGGCATCGTGGCCCTTCGCGACTGCGAGGCCAACATCGCCGAACAGGTGGAAGTCTACCTGAAGCGAAGAGACACCATGTGCGACGTCCTCAGGCGCATGGACTGGGATGTGGAGGCCCCCAAGGCGGGCATGTTCCTCTGGGTGAAGATCCCAGAACGCTACAAAAACAGCCACGACTCCATGGCCTTTGCCATGGAACTCATGGAAAAAGCCCACGTGGCCGTGGCCCCCGGAGCGGGCTTCAGCAAGGAAGGGGAAGGCTACCTCCGCCTGGCCCTGGTGGAGAACGAAGAGCGCATCCGTCAGGCCCTCCGTCAGATCCGGCAGGCGGACATAGACCTCAGGTAAATCGGTAAATCAGGTAATAAGGGGATAGGTCACAGGCTGGGGTTTTTGTGGCTCACCGGGCCATGATCATCGTGTGGGCCACCAGGGTGGTTTTGATGACACCGTCTCAAGTGGCCGATGCCCCGTAGGGTGCACTCTGTGCACCGTGTCCGGCTCACCAAACGCCTCGATTTTACCGAGGCGCGCGGGACATGCCAGGCTGATAAACCGGCTCAGTATTTGGCGATGCGGCGGTCCATGAAGGCCGCGGCCTGTGAGAGGCTGAAGGTGAGAATAAAATAGAGGAAGGTGACGGTGAGCCACACCTCAAAGGTGAGAAAGGTGGCGGCCATGACCTCCATGCCCTGGAAGGTGAGCTCCTGGATGGAGATGACGCTCATGATGGCCGAATCCTTGATGGTGGAGATGAACTGACCGGCCAGGGGCGAAATGATTTTTCGCAAGGCCTGGGGCAGGATCACGTAGCGAAATACCTGCCCCTCTTTCAGGCCTGTGGCTCGGGCCGCCTCCTTCTGCCCAAAGGGCACTGCCAGGAGGCCGCCCCGGACGATCTCCGTGACGTAGGCCCCTTCGTAGATGGCCAGGGTGATGACGGCCGAGAGGAAAGCGTTGATCTGGGCCTCACCGGCAAAGAGAAAGGAAAAAATGGCCCGGGTAATCTCTGAACGCCCCCTGAGCCAGGCATCCACCCCCAGCAGATCCAAGAACTGGCTGCTGATGAAAAAGTAAAAGAGAAACACCAGCACCAGGGACGGGATGTTCCGGATGGTCTCCACGTACACCCAGCCCAGAAGCTTCTGGCCCGGGCTGCCCTGGGCCCGCATGGCCCCTGCCGGGATACCGATGACCGAGGCCAGGAGGCTCGCCCAGAGGCTGAGTTTTACCGTGGTGAAAAAACCCGTCAAAAGCAGGTTGGGCACCCATCCCCCCTCATCGGTCCGCCTCAGGATGTACGAGGGCACCGCCCCCCACTCCCATCCGTAATCCAGCACCGCCCCCACTCGGTGGAAAAACCACAGAACAAGCGCCCCCACCAGCAGCAGGGTCGCGGCGTCCACCATGCCGAATCGATATTTCTTGTTGCCAAAACCAATCATAGAGCTTACTTCACCCGTTCTGCCCAATCCCGGGTCTCAAACCAGTAGTGCTTGGTTTCCGCGAAGAACCCGTCGGCCTGTTTGGCTCGAATCCAGTTATTGAAAAAATTGAGGGCGTCGTGGTCCCCCTTTCGAAGGGCAAAGCCGATGGGTTCCCTGGTAAAATCCTCTTCCAGGGGAACCGTCAGCTTGTTCGGATATTTCAGGGCCTGGAACCGGGGGAGGGGAGCGGAAGATACCACCCCGTGTACCCGCCCCAGGTGAAGTTCCTGAAGGGCCTGGCTCTCATTTTCAAAAAGCTTAAAGGAAGCTTTGGGCAGGTACTTTTTGGCGGCCATCTCGGCGGTGGTGCCCATGCGCACGGCGATGGTCACCTCCTTTTTGTTGAAATCCGCAAGGGAGGAAAACCCTTGTGCCTTTTTCCGATGGGCCACGATGGACATGCCCGTAAAATCGTAGGGTTCGGTAAAATTCACCTTGAGGTTCCGAACCGGGGTGATGCCCATGCCACCGATGATGACGTCGAACTTGCCCGTAAGAAGGGCCGGGATAATGCCCGACCAGTTGGTGGGCACAAACTCCGCCTTCACGCCCATGTCCTTTGCCAGCTCCCTTGCCACATCGATCTCAAAGCCCATGAGCTCCCCGGTCTTGTCCCGCATGGCCCAGGGCACAAAGGTGGACATGCCCACCCGGATCACCCCTTTTTTCTGAATCGTCTCGATCACGCTCTCGCCCGCCCAAAGAGGCCCGCAGCCAAGCAGAACCCATACCATCATCACACAAGCCAGCCATCGTCTCATCATTCTCTCCTTCGGTGGGTTATTATTCGATAAACCCCGGCAGCTCCGCCGGTGGCCATGTCCCAGATCAATCAGACCAAACACTCATCACCCTTGCTCTATAGCCTTTCACCTTTCACCTTTAGCCCTTCGCCTTTAGCCCTTCGCCTTTTTCCTATCCCCTCATCCTGACCCTCGCCTCCCACCGGGCAATGCAGGCGGACAGGGTGGCTGTCATGCCCAGATAGCAAAAGGCCACGGTGAACCAGATCTCAAAAGTCAGGAAGGTTTCAGCCACAATGCTCTGGCCCTGCATGGTCAGGTCAAAAATGGAGATGGTGCTCACCAGGGCCGAGTCCTTGATAAGGGAAACCCCCTGGCCTGCCAGCATGGGGAGCATCTGCCTCAGGGCCTGGGGTAGGATCACCTCGGCAAAGGTCCCCAAGGGGGTCATGCCGAGGCTGAAGGAGGCCTCCCACTGTCCCTGGTCCACGGCCGCAATGCCGGAGCGGATGATCTCCGAGGCGTAGGCCCCTTCAAAAAGCGAGAGGGCAATGACGGCCGAGGCGAACGCAGACAGGTCGATGACAGGTGAGATCACGAAGTACATCACAAAAAGCTGGATCAAAAGCGGCGTGTTGCGGATGGTCTCCACATAGCCCACCACCAGGGCGTTGAGCACCGGAGAGGAGGTAAGGCGCATAAAGGCCGTGGAAAAGCCGATCACAAGGGTCAAGACCAGGCTGAGCCCCGAAATCTTCAGGGTCACCAGGGCCCCTTTCAGGAGCACTCCAGCCCGGAAGCCCTCATCGGTGACCGTCACCAGATAGGGCCAGACCCTGTACCACTGCCAGTTGTAGTTCAGGTTATGGTATCCGTAAGCCAAAAGGGCCAGGAGACCTGCGAGAAACATCGCGGTTTTTCCGTACATCCTGGTCCAGCGTTTCCATGCGTGCAAAGGCTCTCCGTTTCGTCACTATTCAGTTGCCTCCGGCGGGTCACTTTTTGAAAAAAGCTCCGCAAAAACGTTCCGGTTGCCTCGCCGTAGCCCTTGGGCGAAGGCGGATTGAAAGTTTGGCCCCCGGCAGGGCCGCCAAAGGCGCTTTTGAACTGAATAGTTACTCCGTTTCTTTATTTTCACCAGATTGGGGTGGGGGTTTCGGTGGTGTGCGCATCCGCCGACGGGGTTCGCCGGGCAGCGGGTTGAGGCCTCGGACATCGCGGCTGCCCCATGGCCCGAATGGAACTCGTGTTCCTCGAGCAGCAACCGTCATGAAGCACTGTCAAGGATCTTCAACATGTCTTAATGGGAGGCATTGTATAGAAAATCCCCCTTAAAAACAACACCCTTCATTTGACATCTGCCACCAGGAGGGGTAGCTTCATTTTCCCGGTGTGAGCAACCGGAAAAAACCGTTTCATCAGGAGCCCCCATGCAGGACCAAAACGCCAAAATCCGGGAACTCACCCAGCGCATCCATGAACTGGAGCTCAACGACCGTTTTATGGGCCTTCTGGAGAAGGCGCTGGATGCGGTGTACGTCATCGATTTTTCAGGAAACTTCATCGACGCCAACGACACGGCCCTGATGATGCTGGGTTACCAGCGCCACGAACTTCCCGGCCTCAACTTCTTCGAGCTGATCCGGGAAGACCAGAAAACCCATGCCACCGGCATCCTCGGCAACCCGGAAAAGCGAACAGGCTTCACCGAAGCCCTGGAGTTTCGCGTCCGGCGAAAGGACGGTTCCCATATCTGGATCTCCACCCGGGCCCGGCTCATCAAGGAGAACGATGTGCCTGTGCGGCTCCACGGCATTGCCGTGGACATCACCGACCGGAAAAAACGGGAAGAGGACCTGAAAAACCGGGAAGAAAACCTGATCATGGCCCTGGAAGGCGCAGAGCTCGGGGTCTGGTACTGGCGGGTGGACAAAAAAGTGGTCACCCTGGAGCGGGGCTGGGGCCAGCGCTTCGGCGTAAAGAACGGAGAATCCATGCCCCAGGCCGAATTTCTGGACCGACTGCACCCGTCGGAGCGCCCCTTTGTCTCCGGTTCGTTTACCCTGCACCTCAAGGGCGAAACAGATGCCGTGCACGTACGCCACCGCCTCAAGGGACGCGACGGTGCATGGCTCTGGATGAGCACCCGCGGAAAAGCCGTGGAAAAAAGGCCCGACGGCCATGTCCTCACCGTGGCCGGGACCTTTCTGGACGTCACCCGCCAGGTGCGCATGGAAAAGGCCCTGAAACGCCGCAAGGCGGAAGTCGAAGAAAAGGTAAGCCGCCTGGAAGAGAGCCAGGCAGCCCTGAGGGCCCTTCTGACCCAGCGGGAAAAAGACAAGGAAGAGCTGGGTGAAAACATGACCGCCACCCTGCGCCACCTGGTGCTCCCCTCCCTGGAGAAGGTCACCGACCACCCCCTGACCCCCACCCAGAAAAAACACCTGGACGCTGCCATGACAAGCCTGTCGGAGATCATCTCCCCGTTTACCCGGCGCCTGGCCTCTCCCTTTATCAACCTCACCCCCATGGAACTCAAGGTCGCCGAGTTTATCCGGCAGGGCCACACCTCCAAGGAGATGGCCGCCATGCTTCACCTCTCCAAGGGGACCATCGACTTTCACCGCAACAACATCCGCAAAAAACTGGGCCTCAACAACAGCGGGGCAAACCTGCGCACCCAGCTCCTCTCATTGACCCGGTAGGTGCCGATTCATCCGTCGTTTTGTATACGTGGAGCATCCTGCGGAGCGGGGCCCCCTTAAGATGCGGAGCTGATTTGGAATCGGTGCGCAGATCGGAAGGGGAAGGAACTGGCTGCCGAGCCCTCTTCAAGGAAACACTCAAAAACCTGTTCGAATGAAATCTCCGTTCCCACCTGCCGCGGCAGAAAAAAGACGCCACAACAGGGTCGCGTACCCTGGGCAGTGATAAAACATCGTTCGCGGCATAACACAGACACCTCGATTCCCCATCTTCATTAACATCCTGCCAGTCAAAGCGATTCCATAGAATCGCCATTCTAAAATATAGGTTTCAACCCTGTATTCCCCCTCTATTCTTTCCATATTGCCTTTCCATGGGGCTCTGGCATGCTTTCTGAGTCATACCGGTGCACCGCACCGCAACAGATTGGAAAGACCGGAACCACCCGGTGCACCCACGAACTTTTTATGAAAACATGTCGAGGCCCCATGAAACGAACCCTGACCATCCTCACTGCCCTGCTGACCCTCACTTCGGCACTCCCGACGTGGGCCGGCATGGTCGACACATACGGAATCGGCTCCCGGGCCACTGCCATGGGAGGTGCTGTCAGCGCCGCCCCCTCCCCCGTTTTTGCGCCCTACTACAACCCGGCGGGTCTTTCCCGGGCCACCACCGCCACCATGTCCGCCGGTGTCCTGACCACCACCCCGGACATTGAGGTGGAGGACTACAGCGTTGCGGGAATTCCTCACCTGGAAACCCCCACCAACTTCTCCGACGAAACCGGGACCCTTGTGGTTCCCCACCTGGGGGCAGCCATGCCCCTGTCCGACCGCCTGGCCGCAGGAATCACCCTCTGCGTGCCCTGGGGCATGCACGTCAAATGGGACAAGAACCCGCAAACCAACCCCGGGGCCCACAACAACTACGAGGCGTATTACCAGAGGGTCACCGTCACCCCTGCCCTGTCCTACAAAGTCAGCGAAAAGCTTGCCCTGGGTGTCGGGGTCTCTTTGGGGCGCTCCGAAACCGGGGCGGATTTCATACACCTCGAGCACCAGGCCCCCTTTGAGGCTGAACTCACCGACGACTTTAACGTGTCCTACAATATCGGCGCCCTCTACCAGGCCACGGACCGGCTCTCCATGGGCCTGACCTACCGGAGCCGTACCGAGACTGAGTTTGAAGGGGACCTCAAGGTGAACGGCATGAAGATCACCACGGTCATGCTGGATTACGATCACCCTGAGCAGGTTCAGGCCGGCCTGGGGTATCGTTTTGGTGCAAAAAAGGGGCTGCTCGTAGAAGCAGACGCCACCTGGACTCGCTGGAGCATCAACGACGTTCAGGACCAACGCTTTTCGACACCCATTCCCCACAACGGCAACTTTATCACCAGCCTGCCCGTTACCCGCGACTGGGACGACACCACCAAATACAGCATCGGCATGGAGTGGACAGTTAACCCCACCGTGACCCTTCGCGGCGGCTATGTCTGGGATCCCACCCCCGTGCCCGACGAGAGCCTTGACTTCATCTGGCCCGACGGGGACAAGCACACCTTCTCCCTGGGCGCTGGCTTCACCTTCGGGAACTTCACCCTGGACATTGCGGCAAGCTACGCGGACATCCCCAGCAAGCGCACCATCAACGGGGAGAGCGAGGCCCTGAACCCCAGTTACGGAGGCGCCCCGGTAAGCCTCGTGGCCGACGGCACGGTGCTGAACGTGGGCACCACCCTCTCCTACCGATTCTAAGCAATCTGAATAGTTACACCGTACCTTGAGTTAAAAAAGCGCGCCATGGTTTCCCATGGCGCGCTTTTTTTGTTGATCTTACATGTCCCAGCCCCGACACGCCCCCTAAGCATCTCCTTTGCTGCGGAATGGAACCTTACCTTAAAAAACCTGTTTGACAACTGCTCCGAAAAGGTGCCCCTGGACAGGGCCTTGCCCGGATGGTGACCACCTCACCGGGAACTGTCTCTTTTCCCTTGACAGGCACAGAGCTTGCAGGATACTTTGCGCACAAATCAATCTTAGAAACACTTCCGAAAGCCAACAACCCACATTTCCCGACATCAGACGCCAAGCCACCGCATGCGCCGGGCAGGATATCAGATGAAGTGCGCGTGCCACCGGCTTTTGGCGGTTTCATCACACCCGACCAACGGACATCACCATGACTGCAGAAATTACGTACAACGAATGCATTGTCTTTCTGCTGGCAAAAGCCAACCAGAAAGCCCAGAGAAACTTGAAAAAACGCATGAAGCCCTATGGCCTCACCACGGTCCAGGGGCTCGTCCTCGGTGCCATCTACGAAAACAACGGACTCACCGCCAGCGAAATCGGCCAGCGTCTCGTCCTGGACAACGCCACGGTCTCCGGGGTCCTCGACCGGCTCATCGACGGTGGCTGGATCACCAAGAAAAGCGATGAGAACGATCGCCGGGTCCAGCGTATCCTCCTGACTGAACAGGCCAACGCCAGCATCGTCAACGATCTTTTCAAGGTCCGTGCCGATGCCAACGAAGAGACCCTGGCCCACCTGAGCCTGGAAGAACGGGTCCTTCTGAAACGGCTGCTTCGCGACCTTGAGTAGTCACTTTGTATACAATATATAATGTGCGCGAACGTGCCACAATTCCCCCCACAACGCAAAACACCCTGAGCATTTGGCAGCTCCGGGTGTTTTCGTTCGTACGCATTCTTTCGCGGCGATAAAGCCAAGTCTCCCCCGACGATCACGCCAGGGGATAACCTGTTGAAAAACATCAGATTGACCCTTGTTTATCGCTGTTTCGCACGATCCCTTTCAAAAATAGAGTCTCTTTACAAAAAGCGTCCCCTGCCGGGACCTCACCGACCACCCTTGCCGAGGCAGGGGTTCCCTGTGTCCGTGATTCTCAGGGTTTCACGTACGCGTAGCCATCCCGCTGGAGTTCCACCAGCTTGAGAACCCCAGCCCTCGTCACCTTGAACGCCGGATGGAGCACCTCGGGGGTGATATCGTACTGGACCAGGGAGTTGTTGCAGACAAAAAAGACGATGCCCTGATTCGCCAGCCTGGTCACCAGCTCCGAAAGCTCCATGTCCATGCTCGCCGTCACCTGCTGAGCCCCGGGCCCGTTCACCACAACGGCCCCGTCGATGGGACGCCCCTCCATGGCCGCCAGAAGGTTCTTCATGTTGTTTAACGTCAGGCGCAGGCGCCTCTCCTTATCGGAATCTATATGCAATACGACTTTCATAAGCTCCCCTTTCGCTGAACACTCCAGGGAGGTACGCGCCCCCCGGATTGTCGTAAAATAATGTGTTGTGGCATGGGATGCATTCGTCTACAGTCTACGTTACAAAACATGGGATCGGCTCGCCTGGATGAAGTAAAACCTGACCGAGCCGCCCCCGAATCATGTGCATCCCCGTTTGTCCCCTGTGCTCATAGTCTACCATAAAGCAGGTGACGGATCTCGGATTTTACGCTCCGAAAATAAACACACAAGGAGAGCCCATGACCACCGGCGCACTGTCCGGCATCACCGTCCTCGACCTGTCCCGGCTCCTTCCCGGCCCCTGGTGCACCATGATGCTCGCCGACCACGGCGCACGGGTCATCGCCATTGAAGATCCGCGCTACGCGTCCCAAGGCGCCTTTCCAGACCTCATCAACCGCAACAAAGAGCACGTAAGTCTTAACCTGAAGTCCGACACGGGCAAGACCATCTTCCTGGAGCTGGCAGCCCGGGCCGATGTCATCGTCGAGGGCTTCCGCCCCGGCGTCACCCATCGCCTGGGTGTGGGATACGACCACGTCAAAGCAGTCAACCCCGGTATTATCTACTGCTCCATCACCGGCTACGGCCAGACCGGCCCCCTTCGCGATGCACCGGGACACGACATCAACTACCTCAGCGCGGCAGGGGCCCTGGACCTGATGGGATCCAAAGAGGCCCCGCATGTCCCCGGGTTTCAGGTGGCCGACGTTGCCGGAGGGAGCTTAAGCGCTGTCTCCGGGATCCTTTTGGCCCTCTTCCACCGGGAACGCACCGGCATGGGCCAGCACATCGACATCTCCATCACCGACGGCACCCTGGCCCTCATGCACCTGGCCCTTAACATCGGCCAAGAGACGGGCACCGAGCCTTCTCGCTGCGACACCCTCCTCTCCCACCGTTACGCCTTTTACAACACCTATGAAACTGCCGACGGAAAATTCATCGCCCTGGGCGCCCTGGAGCCCAAGTTCTGGATCGCTTTCTGCCGCGCCACGGGCCTTGACCGCTTTGAGGCCCTGCAGTTCGACGACGAAAAACGGGAGGAGATCATCCAGGCCGTTGCCGACCTTATCAAATCCGAACCCCTGGCCTACTGGTCTGAGCGATTCAAGGCCATGGACCTCTGCTGGAGCCCGGTAAGCTCCCTCTCCGAGGCCATGGACAGCAGGCTGTTCAAGGAACGGGGCATGGTGGTGGAGTCACGCAACCGCAACAACAAGCCCGTCAAAACCATCGGCGTGCCCGTCAAACTCAGCGAAACCCCGGGGAGCATCCGCACCGCACCCTTCTCCTTTGGCCAGGATACAGAGACAGTGCTTGCGGAACTGGGCTACCCCCCGAAAGAGATCCAAGCCCTTAAAGAAACGGGCGTCACCTGAAACCGGCTCAAAATAGACAATAAAAATGAGAGAGTGAGAGGGGAAGGCTCTTTATGCTGTTCGTACATGAACATCTTACGCTACGCATTGTGCCGAACCCGCCGCCACGGTGCAGCAGGCCCTACTCGTTGAGCTCGGCGTCTGCATAACGCAATCGTTCGATAAGGAATGCATCTTTGTATATTGAAACCCACAGGCTTAAATTAAAACCCTTTCGCCTTGACTATGCGGAAGCATTTGCAAAAGCGCTTCATGATCCGAAGATTTATACTTACCTTCCGGAGGATGTGCCGTCCCTTAAGGATATTGAGGAAATCATCACATGGTTCATCAAAAGAGACCAAGGCAATATTGAGACGGGTTTTACCGGAACAAACCTGTCGATTCACATGAAAGAGACCCGTGAAATCATAGGCTGGTGCGGATTGCAGCCCTTTGAGCCGGAGCCCGATAAAACAGAAATTTTTTATGGACTGACACCGGCCCACTGGAACAAAGGCATCATTACCGAAGCGGCCAGCGCTGTTCTGGATTATGGGTTTTCCGACCTGCAACTTGAAGAGATCGTTGCCGGAGTCAAGCCACTAAACATCGCCTCCGTACGGGTTTTGGAAAAAATTGGGATGAGGTACCGGAAAACCCTCCACTCGGTTCCAGACGGATCGGAGTTTTATGCAGACGAGTGGGTCTACGCATTCACAAAGACCCGATATTTTGGTACGAAACCGTAACAGGGCCCATATGGCGACAGACTCATCACGCTCCACGCGAGAGGCATCATGAAGATCTTGATTGTCTGTTATTCCCGAACCGGTTGCACCGAAAAACTTGCCGACCGTATTGCCCGCGACCTCACATCACGAGGCCATGGTGTTCACCGGGAGACCCTTGATGTCGTCAACACAAGAAGTTGCTGGAGCCTTCTTTTCCGGCAGCTCTACCAATACCCTCTCATCGGGCTGTCGCTCATCAGTCCGGTTTTTTACCGCTGGTGGATAACCGGCTACCATCAGCCGGAAGAAGCGATTCGGCCGCCTGTTTTTGCGGATGTATCGGCCTTTGATCATGTATGCATCGGCGGCCCCAAGTGGGCCTATACCTCCTATCCTGTTGCGAGGTACTTAAGGCAGATCAAGGGCCTGCGGCACAAGCCGGTGAGTGCTTTTGCCACCTTCGGAGGGCCGCCCCTGAACGTCTTTGAACTTGATTTTATCTTTACCCCCATGGCCGGGCAAATCCGAAAAGCAGGGGGAGTCCCTGCGTCCACACTGGGACTTTCCAGCAATTACCATGAGCTCCATTTAATCGGAATCTTCAGGCTGTTTTCCCGGCTTGTTCTCCGGCGCCCCCTTCGCTCCTTTACTGTCGAAAGCCATTACGGCGAACAGCAGATCGCATCGTTTTGTGAGGCCATTGATCAGGAAACCCCGCAGTAGCCACAGAGGCCTGCGCCAACCGTGATCGTCACTGCCGCATATGGATCCCCCTGCCCGAATTTTCTAGCAGAGAGACTAAGGTGATATCCCTGTGTAGCTATTCAGCCTGCCTCCGTCGGGTCTCTTTTTGAAATAATCACTGCGAGACTGGAGACAAGTGCCTTGATAGACAACAACATGAAAATGATGATGCACTGCTGGGGCACGCCCCAAAAACGAAGCCTGCTTGTCAAACTTTTCAAAGTTTGCCCACCGACAGGGACTCCGGAGACTAAAATATATTAATGCGTTAGCCCTGGCGACAGCCCCTTGCCTGCAGTCCCTCCTTATGCTAAACCGCTGTAAGTCAAAGAAGATAAACCGGTGCAGGGCGTGTGACACGCGCACCATGGCACCGGTGAGCAAGAGACCTCTCTTTTGGCGTCCCCCCGGCTGATATCGAAAGCCCAAAGGGCAGGCGGATCAGCCCGTGACCAACCCGAAAAGCAAATCGGTGACTAACCATGACGGACCCGTCCAAGAAACACGGCTTTTTCAGCCTGAACGAGCTCATCACAACCGACCTGGAAGCTGCCAAAACATTTTATGGCAACCTGTTTGGGTGGCGCTTTGCCGAGACCAAGACAATCTACGGAAACCGATACCTCACAGCCTTTAAAGATGGCGTCTTTGTGGGAGGGATGATGCTCAAGGAGGGCAACGTCCCCGATGACGTTGTCCCCTGCTGGGACCCGTATCTTTCGGTTGACGATGTCGAACTGTCGGCAAAACAGGCAGAAGAACTCGGTGGTGAAATCGTTCTTCCGCCCACGGACATTCCCAACGTGGGTCGTTTCTGCGTCGTAAAGGATCCTCAAGGGGTCAGCTTTAACATCATTGAGCACAAAGACCATGAAAACGACAAACCACCCAGCCCTTGAGCCCTTTGGCAACGCCCTCCTTGCCTACTGGCGGGGGGACAGGGATGCCCGGCTCGACCATGAATACAAATCCGGGCGCATCGCCTCCATCCCGGTTTCCGAGTTCTTCCGAAGCCCGGAGGCGTTCTATCCCACGGAAAAGGTTCTCCCGTGGTGTCGCGGCCGGATTCTGGTCGTGGGCGCCGGAAGCGGGGTCCATGCGGTGACGTTTCAGGAATCAGGACATGAGGTCACGGCCGTGGAGGTCAACCCCCAGGCAGTTGAAATCCTTTCAGAACGAGGAATAACAGACATCAGGCAATGCGATTTTTTCGAAATGCCGGAAGAGGCCTTCGACACCATCCTCATGCTGGGGCACACCATCGGCATCTGCGAAACCGTCAGCCGGATCCCCGTATTGCTGAACACATGCGCATCCCTTCTCGCCCCCGGAGGGCAGCTGCTGGCCAACTCCGTGGACGAAGCCCTGAACCAGGGGAGCACCGACAGCCCCGGGTACCCGGGGGAGCTGGAATTCCGCCTCTCATTCAAAGGCCGCACCGGCCCCTGGATGCGCTGGCTGCACGTCGATTTCGATACCCTGTCAGAGCAGGCTTCAGGCTGCGGGTGGCACACGGAGGAACTGGAGAAAACAGAAAACGGGGAATTTCTGGCCCGGCTGACACCTATATGACACCATTCCACAAAAAACACCCACCGTACCCGAACCACCGAAAGGTTCGGGGTATCTATTACCCGTCCCCCCCATTTACCTGACTCCCCCCCTCACACACCTTTCTTCAAAGGAGCCCCAATGAATTTGCTCAAAAAACTCTGGAAGTTGCTCAACAGTCCCATCATCGTCGTAGCCATTGCCCTGTCCATCTGGCCTGTTTTTACGGCTCTGACCGCGCAGTATGCAATTTCAAAACTCACCTCACAAACCATTAACGCCATCTCCAACGCCTTTCACACCTTCGATGAAAAAAAATCTGATGAGATAGAATCATTCCTCGCTATCAAAAAAAACGTCAATTTCAGCAACGTCAACTACACGTTCTCCGATTGGCCCACAAAAGAGAAACTGGTGGCAACCATTACCAACGATTCGAACCAACCCCTGAATGAAATCATGCTGAATGTCTCATTTTATGATGCACAGGATAATCTCATTGACGTCCAGGACAACACCTGGCTCAGCAATATCAAGATCCTGCAGCCGGGCGAGTCCCATAATTTCAGCATTAAGCGTTCCCTGGGGACTATTCAAGCAACCGACGAAGAGGTATCCCAAAGGCGGTCAAACCGAATCGAAATCCACCTTTCCTCGGCAAAGGAGTTTAAAATCTGAAGCGCAGACCATGCCCCCCCTGAATGGAACAATTTCGTAAATATAAAGAAAACCGAGCCCGGAAATCTATGCCATGGCGGCGACCAGGCTCAACGTGTCTCCGCCCGATTGCCTCGCCCTGGAAGACTCCAGCAACGGCGTTAAATCCGCCGTATCAGCCGGAATGACCGTGGTACAAATTCCTGATATGATACAGCCGACCGAAGACCTCCTGGCCCTTGGGCACATTGTCCTGGACGACCTGGCTGAGGTGCTCCGGTATCGTTTTTGAAATCACAGAAAACGCCAGATGGTTAAGTTTACGACACGCAACACACCCCAAAGACATCCATGAAAAAATGAAACCAGTCATTCAGGAAGAGACAACAGGATGCGGCATTGCTGCCTGTGCGGCCTTGGCGGGTATCGGCTATCAGGAGTGCAGGGTAATTGCCAACCGCATGGGAATTTTTGCTGGCGACAAGGCATTATGGTCTGAAACAGGGCATGTCAGAAAGCTCCTCTCTGAGTTGGGGGTACCGGTGGGGCAAAGCGAAATTCCCTTTACCGGTTGGGAGGAGCTGCCGGACAAGGCGCTGCTGGCCATCAAATGGCGCATGGAAAACGGCAAGCCGTTCTGGCACTGGGTGGTGTTTGCACGGCAACACACCGGGGCCTTTGTCCTTGATTCCAAAAAGGGGCTCACACACAACCTGCGCCGCGACTTCGGTCGCATGAAACCCAAATGGTACATTCCGGTATGTTCGTAGCCCCCAAGGCCTCACCTCTTGGTGACAACCCTGGCGCGGTTTATGTGAAGGCATGGGTGGCACTGCGCCCATGACAGCTTGAAATATATGATCATTTGCCCTACAGCCAGAAAACCGGTAGAGTATGGTATCGGCTCTGTTTCATAAACCGACTCCAAAACCAGTCCCCCGCTCATCGGCACCCCGTTGGAAGCAAGGTCATACCTTTGGGCTCGCCCCAGTGATCAGCCCGAGGGGCCCCAAAGGCCTTGTGTGACTTCAGCGAGCGACAAATTCACCTCACGCCCATCCACTCATCACCGAAATTGGTCCCCCAGGGCCTCGTTACCATACACGCCGGGTACGCCAAATTCCTCCCCACAGGCGCCCCACCTTCTTGGCCTGTCTGCTTTCTGATCTTGTCCAGAGCTTAGGCGACTCTTCAGGTCACCCGGCTTTGGTCCCACAAGGCACACCCTTTTTTTCGCTGCTGGTTATCACAACAGCCGTTTTCCGACACAAATCGTTCGTATTACGCAGGCAGTTTCTCCCCATCCCAGGTGTGGTTTTTCTTAACCCCGGAATGAAAGGAGGCACCCATGAATATTGAACACATGGCAAATTACGGCAACGGGCTCGTGGACTCCCTTGCAGGCCCTGAGTTCCAAAAGATCGAAAAAAAGATGTTCTGCCAGATCTTGGGCGTCCTGCGCCGCGAGGTGGGAATCAGGGGCATTCCCAAGGTGCTCTACCGGTGGCGCGACGAAGTGAGGCACATGAAACAGGCTGACTGGCTCGACTTGGAAAAAAGAGGCGCGCCCCGGGCGGTCATTGAGTCAACCTTTGACTTCATCGCCCTCATGAAGGTGTTGGATGAACGGTTCGGCATGGAAAAAGCCAGGGACCTGGTGACGGATATCCACGAACGGACAGAGGCGGCACTGCTGAAAACAGGGTCCGCCGTCAACCTCTTTGCGGTTCCGGTGAGCGACCTCAAGGCATGCAATGACAGCTTCCGCTCCTTTGCCGAGTATACCAAGGCCCAGGTCCAGGCAGCGGTTGAGGAAGGGCTCCACCACACGGAGATCATCGAGGACACACAAAATGCCCTCTCCTTTCACATCCATTTCTGTGTTATCCATGAGGTTGCCAAGGCTTACGGCAACCCCGCCTGGAGCTTTCCCTGGTGCAGGATCGACAACGTCGTGTACCCAAAAATGGGCGACCGGCTCAACTTTACCTTTACCCGGCGGGGCACCCTCCCCACCGGCTCACACACGTGTGATTTTCGGTTTGAACGCAGCAATGGATACAGCTGTAAAGGAACAGAAGCGTGAACCTCATTATGTTTGACATCGACGGCACCCTTATCCAGTCATGTGGATTTGACGCGGAATGCTATCTCCAGGCCGTCAAAAAAGTAACTGGCGTCGCATTGAACACCGACTGGACACGGTATACCCACATCACGGACGCAGGCATCCTGGATGAATTCCTTACCATGAAAGGGCTCCATGAAAACCGGGCGACCCTTCACCGACAGGTCAAAGAGGAGTTCACCCACCTGGTGGCCTCCCACCTGAAGAGTTCGCCTGTGCGGGAAGTGGACGGGGCCGTGGACTTTCTGGATCTGTTGCGGGCACGGGATGATGTGGAGATCGCCCTTGCCACGGGCGGTTGGGAAGAGACAGCAAAGGCCAAGCTCCGGTCTGCAGGGTTCGATTCGTCGGACGTGGCCTTTGCCTCCTGCTCCGACCACGTGGAACGGACCCGGGTCATGCAGACCGCCGAGTCCCGCTGCAGGCACTCTGAATTTACCACCAGAACCTATTTCGGTGACGGGCCCTGGGACAAAGAAGCGAGCAGAAAGCTCGACTACCAGTTTATCCTCGTGGGAAACGGCCTCTCCCACACCAAACAGGTGGACCATTTCAGGGATGCCGAATCCGTGTTGTCACTTATCGGTATTTAACCCGGAGATAGATCATTGATCGTTTGGTGACGATTTTCCGTGGAGAGCAGATACGGGCTGGTTAAAGCGGCCCGAAAAAATCACCCCAGTTCAAAGGAGGTGACGCCATACAGGCGATGTAGGGGAATGTCGGGGGCGGGCCCCGTGTACATCCGCGCGGTCTCAAAAACGATGTCCATTTGGTGGCGTGCTGCAAGGGACACGGCCTCGTGGTTTACTTCCGGGACATCGAGATACACAGGTTCCGAAGGCGGCACCCCGGCTTTCAGGGCAAGAAAAAGGGTCTCCGCCACCTCGGGCGTGTCCGCCATGAGGGGACCCACTTTAAACCCTTGCCGGCAGGGCCTGATGACTCCATAACCCGCAAGGTCCCCGTTCAGGACAACGCCCAAAGCGATGCCCTGGGGCTGATGAAGCCAGGAAGCAAGAAACCGGGTCCTGTTATCCGGGAAACAGGGCCGATCATACGCCTCAACGGCCTGGAACGGCAGTGCGGTAAGGGGTTGAAGCCCGCCGTGTGTGGGAAGTTCCCCGCCACCGCGCCCCTCGTAGCGGATATTTCGATACGCCGGCTTAAAACCGGACTTTTTGTAATTGTCCTGCTGGGCAACCACGCCGTCCAGCCCCACGTTCCGGCCCTGGAGCCAGCCCAGCCCGGCATTCCATATCTGCATGCCGAACCCTTTCCCGCGGTGTTCCGGCTTGACAATGTAAAAACCAAGGAACCCGAACCTTTCCCCATAGGAGACCGCTGAAAGGGTTGCCACCGGCTCCCGGTTCACTTCCCCTATAAAAAAACCGTTGGGATCCGCCGAAAAAAAACTCTCGGCGTCATGTATGCCGGGGTTCCACCCCTCCATGGCCGCCCACGCAACGGCCATATCCATATCTCGTCGGGTCATGATCCTGACGGCAAACTCTGCTGAAGACATAAGCCCCCTCCCTCATGTGTTTCCGTTTACCTGCCCACACTGGTTACTATCCAGCTAAAAATGCCTACGGCGGCCCTGCCGGAGACCAACCTTTAGAAACGTTTGACAAACAGGTTTTGAGCCGTCATTTCGAGGCTCCTCCGAAACAATTGAGATGCGTTCTCATCAGGAACGGTTTTTGCTGAGCTTTTATTCAAAAAAGCGATCTGCCGGAGGCAAGCTGAATCGTTACCCACGCTGCAACGATTCGAACGGGTTCCATCACATCCGACGCCCTCGTGTAACTAACTATATAGTTTTTAACCATTTACGCAAGACAGAGAATCAAGGCCCAAATAGAAGGAACCAGGCCTGGGAAAGCTGGGAAAGGATTCCTCCGGGCACCACAGACGCCCCAGCCTTTCCCGGCTCCTCCCTGTTTCCTATTTCCTGTTTACTATTTCCCCTTCATCCCCCAGGAAACACTTGCCAAATACCTCAAACATGCCTACGCTGTCTCCCACCTTTTTTTCACACGATCACGCCCTTGCCCCTGCATCCGGGAACAGGGGCTGCTGACCTAACCAACACGGATATGACCATGGATATACGTTACAGAATCATGAAAAAGGGCGATGAGCGCCGCGCCTGCGCCCTTGTTGAAACAGTATTCAATGAATTGGTGGCCCCCGGCTACAGCCCCGAGGGCATCCGGGAGTTTTTCAAATACGCCTCCCCGGACGCCATGGCAGCCAGATCCGGTGCAGGCCAGGTGGTGGTTGTCGCAGAACAGGAGGACGAGATGGTGGGGGTCATCGAAATGGTCGCCTGCAGCCATGTCTCCTTGCTCTTTGTGGGCCGCCGCGGCCAGGGAATCGCCAGGGAGCTGTTTCGCATCGCCCTGGAGGCGTGCCGAAGCATGAACCCTGAGTTGTCAGAGATCACGGTCAACTCGTCGACCTATGCACAGGCGGCCTATGAAAAACTTGGATTCACCCCCACAGGCCCACAACAGGAAAAAAGCGGCATCGTCTTTGTACCCATGGTCTGCAACGTGAATTAACCTGCGCCATCACCGTCATGTTTTCATCGAGATGACAAGGCATCACAGAAACGTCCCTTTCATCACTCCTTACAGTTCACCTGCGATTCACGTCAAAAAGAGAGGCGGACACCATGAACCCCATAACCATCCCCATCAGCCAGTCCACGTCAGATACGTCATCCGTTCCGGGCACCCTGCATGGTTCGGGAACAACGGCCGTCATCCTCTCCAACATGGACACCAACGATCAGCGGGAGTGGGCACCTGTGGTGGAGGCCCTGTCCTCAGGCCCCCACATGGTCGTGACCTACGACTATCCCGGCTTTTCCCTTGAGCAGTCCCACATCCTTGAAGCGGTCATCGCCCATGTGACTGCCATGGGTGCCACCCGCATCTTCCTTGCCGGGGCGAGCAGGGGCGGTGTCGCGTCTCTCAAGGTGGCCGCAAAGCACTCCAATGACGAAAGAATCGTGGGCGTCGCAGCCCTTTCATCGCCCATTGAGCATGAAGGGACGATTTTTTACACCGAGGAAGAGTTAAAAGCCATCTCCGTTCCCAAGCTGCTGATCAACTCCGAAGGGGATGACGGCGCAGCCGACAACCATCGCATGCTCGCCCTGTTCAGCGCGCCGAAAACCCTCGCCTTCTACCCAGGTGACGGCCATGGCACCCAGATATTCGACGAGCATAAAGACGCTGCGGTTGAAACGCTGGCAACCTTCATCAACCATGCTTTTTCAGCATAAACAACTACCAGAACGGGAGCCGCCACAGGGTGTGGTCGGATTTCACAGGCTCCCAACCACGAATCAACCGTAACGCTGTGTCCAACAAAAAAGGCCCCAATGCCAGTTTCGCTTTCATGGCATTGGGGCCTTTCCTTTTCCTCTCTTTTTTATATTGAGACAGATTTCATGAAATCGATTCCATGTTTCACATCAGCCTCGAACCCCACAACATAAAAAAGAAACACCAAACAAAATAAGCACTTGACCTCCAACGCCATCGTATGTGAAGTATACATTATCAACAACAGCCTGCCTTATTTCATCACCAAGCAACACTTCCATGCACGTGTACCCAGAACCCGTTTTACGGGTCACCAGACAGGAGGACCGCACATGAAACGCCATCTCGTCAAAGTTGGTATTCTCATCATGGTTTTGGTTGCATTGCCTGTTTTTTCCCTGGCAGTAAAGGAAGATTCATCACGCTGCGATTGCTGGTATTATGGCTATGACGCCCAGAAAAAAGGCCACGGCCTGGAAGGCGACGGCCCAGGAGGGACAAAGGACGACTGCGACCTCATCGGTCAGAAAATGGAGTGGGAAGACGGCTGGTTCACGGCCAAGGCGCGAGAGGGAAGAAAGTGCCCATACAAAACACGTTAAGTCCCTTACCGACAACATGATCCAAGGGGCAGGCATAGCACGCCTGTCCCTTGTGATTCCCCGCCCTTCCGCGATCCTGCACCCCCTCCCAGGTATTTCCCTGCACCCCAGGGCAACCGCATTTAGATCTTGCCTCCGGCGGCCCTGCCCTGCTCCCATGCCAACCTTGCCAAAGCCCTAAAAGGGCAGTAAACTTCAAGTCATCGTCATGGGCACTGGCCCCATACTCACTCACAGGCAAGGCATCAGGTAAACACCTGATGTTTCGGAACGCCATGGGCCACAAGGAGAGTTATGCAACCGCGAGACATCGTCAAGGCATGGGTAGAGGCCTTCAATAAAGGGGACGCCCACCTTATCTCAGATTTTTATGCAGAAAATGCCACCAACCACCAGGTTGCAAACGAGCCTGTAACGGGCAAAGCGGCCATTGCCGAAATGTTCGCCAAAGAGTTTGCAGGCTCTGAAATGGTCTGTATCGTGGAAAACATCTTCCAGGACGGGGAGTGGGCCATTCTGGAGTGGAAAGATCCCATCGGATTAAGGGGGTGCGGATTTTTCCATGTCGTGGAAGACAAAATCGTATTTCAACGAGGGTATTGGGACAAGCTGAGCTTTTTGAAAGCACACAACCTGCCCATCCCGGACTGAACGGAGGCACCGACATGCCCCAGGACCCCATCAAGGACTTTGACAGGTACAGGCAACTGTTCGTTGAGCATGTCATCGACATGGAGCGCAGTGAAACTGGCCGAACGCCGACGCTCTCCCCATTGGAGGTGTGCTTTCTGGGCAGGGCAGATGTTGAAGAAGGATTCCCCTACACCGAGCTGGTCTATGGCATCCGCTTTGACTCCGACATTCGGTTTTACCCGAAAACCATCCTGGCCATTGAAAAATGGGTGGATGTCTCCTCCTGCAGGCTGGTGAGCCACGACCCGTCCACCGATACCTATCATTTTGAGATCAAGCTCCTTCGACGCAACCCGGAGTAATAACAAGCCATGGAGCCCTTGGCGGCGGGCTCCGTTCTGCTCATTTGCAAAGGACACAGCATGAACGTACGTTGCTTTACGGACTCGGACGCCCAAGAGGTCATCGCCCTCTGGGAGGAATGCGGACTCACCGTCCCCTGGAACGACCCGAATAAGGATATCGAACGCAAACTGGCCGTCAAGGCCGACCTCTTTCTCGTGGGCGAGCTGGAGGGCAGTATCGTGGCCTCGGCCATGGGTGGGTACGACGGCCACCGCGGTTCCGTCAACTACCTGGCCGTGTTGCCGCACCATCAGAAAAAAGGGTTCGGGATTGCGCTCCTCAAGGAAGTGGAATCGCGCCTTGTGGAGTTGGGATGCCCGAAGATCAACCTCATGGTCCGGGACACCAATGAACCGGTCATCTCCTTTTACGAGGGCTGCGGCTACAAAAAAGACCCGGTGGTCTGCATTGGCAAACGGCTGATACCCGATGGTGCCCCGGCAAAATAAGTAAGGAGGACCCATGGACCAGCGACTGAGCGTCATAACACTGGGCGTTGAAGACCTGGACCGATCCCAGCGGTTTTACGAAACAGGGCTGGGATGGACCGTGGGGTCTGCTGAGGAGCAGATCCGGTTTTTCCAGCTCAACGGGGTGATCTTTGCCCTCTACCCCTGGGAGGCCCTGGCCGAAGATGCCGAGCTTCCGGCCCGCGGCTCCGGCTTTTCCGGCGTAACCCTTGCCTACTGCGCCCGCTCCCGGGCCGAGGTGGAGGAAGTCCTGGAACGGGCTGCCCAAGCAGGGGCGCGCATCGTCAAGCCTGCCCAGGAGGTGTTCTGGGGCGGCTACTCCGGCTATTTTGCTGACCCGGACGGCCACCTCTGGGAGGTCGCCCACAATCCGTTCTGGCACCTGGACGCCAAGGGCAATGTCACCCTTGAAGCCCCCGACGCCTGATCGTCACCAGGGCCAACACATTTAGATGCGTTGCCTCCGACGGCCCTGCCGGGCCAACCTTTTGAAAAGTTGGACAAACAGGTTTCGTTTTTTTTGGTATACACATCAACCTTGCATACCCCCTCTTCTTTTCATGTTTTACCGGAACGTTTTTGCGGAGCTTTTTTCAAAAAGCGACCCGCCGGAGGCAACTGAATTGCTACCTTCGTTGGCCCTGTGATCGTCACCTTGACACCTCCCCTTTCCGGGTATACATATCGGACATCCGATACACCGGCCTGACGGCCGTAACGGTGCCAGGCACCGAAAGGAGTTTTTTTTATGTTCGGAACATTCCAGGAGCTTGTATCCCCCGTTGCCGCCCGGTAACGACTGGAACAGGACTCACATCGAAGGCCCGGTTTATCTTATCTTCCGGACCATCGACTCAACGCGGGTCACACCTGCCGCATCAAGGCCCCTCAAAGGCACCGGCACCTTTTGACCCATCCCATGCGTTTGCGTAAGCCCCACCTTTCGTTGCACGCCCTCACCAGACGTGTACCCTCCGGACCGGCAACGGTATCCACCTAAAAATCAATGATATGGCAACACAGGAAAGGCAATCGACCCGTCATCCCAAGGATGGGGGCGCGCCCTTCCCCACCACGATTTTTATGTGCTGCACCATCAAACAGGTGCAGACCCTTTGGAGGGATACCCCTTGGATACCCACAACCACAAACAGACCGACATCAACCAGAACCCCATAGAAAAAACCGTCAGGGTCACAGGCGTCCGGAAGAATTTTTTCCTTGTCAGCGACGGAGAGACCGAATCGCTGACCACCGCCTCGGGCAGACTTTACAAACAAGCCGATGAAAACGGGCTCTTCCCGGCCACCGGGGACTGGGTCCACCTCACCGACGGCAGGATCACCTCGGTGCTGCCCAGGAAAAACGCCCTGTCCAGAGGAGCTTCCGGGCGACAGGGCAAAAAAGAGAACACCCCCGTCCGCACCCAGATCATTGCCGCCAACCTGGACTGGGTCTTTATCGTCTGCGGACTGGACAGGGATTTTAACCTGCGCCGCATCGAACGCTACCTCACCCTCGTCTACAACTGCGGGTGCACCCCCGTCATCATCTTGAGCAAGGCCGATCTCCACGACTCGTCCGAGCCCTTTGTTCTCGAGGTGGAGTCCGTGGCCTTCGGCGTTCCCGTGCACCCTGTCTCATCGGTTCACAAGGATGGCATCGCCGCCCTTGCCCCCTACCTGGGAGAAGGCCAGACAGTAGCCCTCCTTGGCTCCTCCGGGGCGGGAAAATCCACCCTGGTCAACTGCTTGGCCGGTGAAGAGATCCAGGCCACCCGGGAGATCAGCAGCCATGTGGGCAAAGGGGTCCACACCACCACCACCCGGGACCTCATCCACCTTCCCACGGGGGGCGCCCTCATCGACAACCCCGGCATCCGTGAAATCGCCTTCTGGGATGTGGACGACGGATCGGACAGCGCCTTTCCGGAGATCGAAGCCTGGGCTGAGTCGTGCCGGTTCTCGGACTGCACCCACACGGGGGAACCCGGGTGCAGGGTGCGGGAAGCCTGCCGTACCGGCGAGCTGGACACCGAGCGGCTGGAGAGCTACCTCAAGCAGAAACGCGAGCTGGCCTACCTCTCCGACAGGCAGACCAAAAGCGCGGACCGCATCGAAAAAGAGCGCTGGCAATGGGTGGCCCAGGAGATGAAACAGATGAAAAAAAGGGGACAGATCAAACGATGAGGCGTGGTACCTAATTCAGTTCAAAAGCGCCTCCGGCGGCCCTGCCGGGGGACAAACGTTTTATCCGCCTTCGCCCAAGGGCTACGGCGCGACAAGAAAGTTTGGCAAACAGGTCCGACGAGCGACTTCGGCCGGCCTTAAGTTACCGACAAGTCGACTTTTCTAAATATAACGGACATGCCTCGCCGTCTGCTCTTCAGCCCCAACCGGGCTAAACGGCAGAAGGCGAGGCAACCTGCTCTGATCAGGCTGTCCATGGCCTTGTTCCCCGGGATTGGGCCATGGGCAATGCCTACCGGCTGTCGCTCCGCCCTGACACGTTCACCGTTTCTGCAGCACCCCAAGCACTTCCACGTGGGGGGTATGGGGAAAAAGGTCCAGTGGCTGGAGATCGGTGAGGGAGAACCCTTTTTTGCGGGCCTGGGCAACATCCCGGATAAAGTGGGGAAGGTCGCACGACACGTAAAAAATCGTGCGGATGGAAGGAAACATCCTGAGGAATCGGGGCAGGCCTGAAAATCCGGCCCGGGGAGGGTCCATCACCAGGATCTCAGGGGAAGGCATGACCGCGGCAAGATCGGCCCACGTGCGGGGTTTGAACAGGTCGGCAGCCACCACGGTAACACCGGGCAGGCCCCGTTCGCCAAGGGGCAAAACCGCGTTGCCCGCCACCTCCGAGGCGCACACCTGAGAAAACCCCATGGACGAAATCTCTTCGGTGAAATTCCCGGAGCCTGCAAACAGTTCCAGGATGGGCACGGCGCGGTCTTCGGCGTGGAGGCGGTCCCTCAGCCATGCCTTCATGGTCCGGTTCTGGGCCTCGTTGCCCTGCCGGAAGGGGCGCCTTCGGTTCAACGTAAGGGAGTCAAGGGTGGTGTCGCTGTCGATGTCGAGGTAGTTCCAGGTAAACCCCTCTCCGGGGAGCCAGGCATCGGTGGGAAGTTCGCCTTTGAGTCGGTGAAACAGGGCCCTAGTGGGCCCGTCCAGCACCGGGCAATCGGACACGGGAACCAGGGTGCGGGTCACGGGCGAGACATACCCGATTGCCCTCCCGTCGGTCTTGAACTGGGCGCGATTGCGGTACCCAAGGACCGCCCGTGACCCCATGACAGGGCGGATCGCCGTTGGATCTGACGAAAACCCGGCCCGCTCAAGCTGGTATCGGACCTGGCGCTCTTTCTCGCGGAGCTGTGCCTCGTAGGAGACGAACATCCAGGGACAGCCCCCGCACAACCCAACGCCGAAGCCGTGGTGGGAACAGGCGGCATCCACGCGATGGGGGGAGGGCCTCCTCAAGGTAACTAGCCGGGCGTGGCCGTAGCGCTTCTCAAGGTCCGTAATTTCAAACAGCCCCGCATCCCCCGGCCAGGTCCCGGGCACGAACAACACGCCGCCCCCGGGGTGGTCGCAGACACCAAACCCTTTGCTCCCCAGGGACCGTATCGTCCCTTCAAACCGTGACCCCACGCCACCGCTCATATCACAGCCCCTCTGCCCTGCCCCCCTCGCCCTTAGCCCTTCGCCTTTAGCCTTTAGCCCTTAGCCTTTCCCCCTTAGCCCTTCCCCCTTAGCCTTTCGCCTTAAAATATGCCTCAAGCCGATCCATGGCCCGCTCAATGTTCTCAAGAGAGTTGGCGTAGGAGAAGCGCAGGTAGCCCTCGGCGTTTTTGCCGAAGTCAATGCCGGGGGTAACCCCCACGTGGGCATTTTCCAGGATGTCGAAGGCGAGCTTGTAGGAGTCCATGGAGATGTGCTTGGCGTTGGCAAAGACGTAAAAGGCGCCGGTGGGGGGCACGGTGATCCCCAGGCCCATGGCCCGGAGGCGCTCGATCATGTAGAGGCGCCGTTTGTTGTAGATCTCCTTCATGCGCTGGGTGTCGGCCTTGGCCTCTTTCAGGGCGGCGATGCCCGCCACCTGGGCCGAGGCGTTCACCGAGATGAAAAAGTTCTGCTGGATCTTCTGCAGGGGGCGCATAAAGGCTTCCGGGGCGATGACGTAACCCAGGCGCATGCCGGTCATGGCGTAGAGCTTGGAAAAGCCGTTAAGGACAAAAGCGTTATCCGTAAACTCCAGCATGGTGTGCTCTTCCCCTTCGTAGACCAGGCCGTGGTAGATCTCATCGGAGACGATTGCCGGGCCGAGCTTTGCGATACGCTCCATACGGTCCGTGGAGAGAAGGTTGCCCGTGGGGTTGGACGGGGAGTTCAGAAAAATGGCCCTGGTTCGGTCCGTCATCCGCTTTTCGATCTCGGCCACCCGAAGCTCGAACCCGTCGGCTTCGGTGACGGGAACAGCCACGGGTACGCCCCCGACAAACTTGATGAAGTTGGGGTAGCAGGCGTAACCGGGATCCGACAGGATCACCTCATCGCCGGCCTCCAGCATGGCGGAAAAAACGGAAAAAATGGCCGGAGAGGTCCCCTGGGTCACCATCACGCGATGGGGGGACACGCTCACCCCGTAGGTCTCGTCGTAGTACTCGCAGATGGCTTCCCGGAGCTCCATCATCCCCAGGCTGTGGGTGTAGTGGGTGTGTCCCTCGTTGATGGCTTTGCAGGCCGCGGCCTTCACGCAGTCCGGGGTGTCGAAGTCGGGCTCGCCCACCTCCAGGTGAATGACATCCACGCCGTCGCGCTCCATCTCCTTGGCACGTTCCAGTACATCCATCACGATAAACGAGGTCATCTCCTCGGCTCTTTTGGCGATCATCACTCCTCCTGCTCAGCTGCGTCATCTCGGGTCAAAGGGCGGTCGCCCCACACGGTTCTAAACCCTTATTTGTAGCATATCCGGGCCTCTGGTTCTACGATTATGGATGGACGACGGCCAAGGCTTTGGCCTCCGGGGGCCCTGCCGGGGGCCAAACTTTTGAAAAGTTTGACAAACAGGTTTAGGCCAATCGCCCCAAAGCCTTGGCGGATGCCCTCACCCTGAGGAACGAAGGGAGAGGGCATCCGCAACCTGGGGTCCAGGGGATCATCCCCTGGCCGCCGGAGGCCTGCTTTGTGAACCGACTTTAACCATAGAAGGCATTGTTTTATTTTTTCCTGAACACTGACTGCCCTGTGAAGCGCCCGGGCCCACATGCTTTTTGTCTTCGGTTGTGATATATACAGTGACTTTGCACAAACGCATGATTGTGGACTGAAAAGGGTGAGGATTTCATGGAAGAAAAAGGGTTTCCCGCATTCGGGACCGGATGTGCGTCGCTTCTCAGCAGGCACCTGACCCGCCGTGTGTGGGAGGAGTTGAAGGATCTGGAGACAGGGTCGGGCTACACCGCCGCCGACCTCATCCGCTCCGGCGTGGAACAGCAGGAGAGCTCCGTGGGTGTCTACGCAGGGGACGCGGAGTCCTACGACCTGTTTTCCCCGTTGCTCACCCCGGTTGTCCGGGAGTACCACGGCAATGCAGGCCCTCATCCCGCCCCGGACTACTCCCTGGCCCACCTGCCCGAACTCAGCGCCTCGGCAGCCAGCAAAATCATCTCCACCCGGGTGCGGGTGGGACGAAACCTTGCGGGCTTTCCCCTGGGGCCTGCCATATCCCCCGACCAGCGCCGTGAGGTGGAGGAGAGGATCAAGGCCGCCCTTGCCCGGCTCCCCGAGCACCTCCAGGGCACCTACCACCCCCTGCCGGAGATGGACCCGGCCCTTCGCGACGACCTCATCGAGCGCCACCTTCTCTTCAAGAACGAGGACCGCTTTCTCCTGTCGGCGGGCCTTATGCGGGACTGGCCCGAGGCCCGGGGTCTTTTTCTCTCCCACGACGAAGCCTTCAGCGTCTGGGTCAACGAAGAGGACCAGCTCAGGATCATCTCACTTCAGAAGGGGGGTGACGTCACGGAGGTGTTCAAGCGCCTGGCCGACGGTGTGGCCGCCCTCTCCTCCCATCTGGACTTCTTGACCCACCCGCGCCTGGGCTCCCTCACCAGCTGCCCCACCAACCTGGGCACGGCCATGCGTGCCAGCGTGCACATGAAGCTTAAGGGGCTGGCTGAAGACGAAGAAGCCCTTCACAAGGAAGCCAACGCCTTAGGGCTCCAGGTCCGGGGAATCCACGGAGAGCACTCCGAAGGCCGCGGGGGGATCTACGACATCAGCAACCGCATGCGTCTGGGCGTTACCGAGGCCGCGGCTCTGGGCCATCTCATCGAAGGGATCGCCCGGCTTGCCCTGCTGGACGACGAGGCCTCCGCTTCATGAACCCCAAGGATCGAAAAATCTTCATCACCCTCTTCATGTCCATCTTCTCGGCAGTGACCGGGGTGGGCATCGTCATCCCGCTGCTCCCGGTCTATGCCCATGAACTGGGGGCCAGCGGCCTGTACATCAGCATGATCTTCGGGGCGTTTTCCATCTCCCGCACCCTGGTCCTCCCCTGGTTCGGCAAGACCTCGGACCGCATCGGACGAAAGCCCTTTATCCTTCCGGGCCTCCTCTTTTATGCCCTGGTCTCTTTGGGTTTCATGATCTCAAGCTCCGTGGGCACCCTCATCGGGCTCCGGTTTCTCCAGGGCATTGCCTCGGGCATGATCATGCCCGTATCCCAGGCCTATGTGGGGGACATCACCCCCGAGGGGAAAGAGGGTTTTTACATGGGGCTCTTCAGCATGGCCATGTTCCTGAGCCTGAGCATGGGCCCCCTGATGGGGGGCTTTATCAACCGACTCTACGGCCTGGACGCGGCCTTTCTCGGCATGGGGATCCTTGCCGTGGCCGCCTTTGTCATGGCCCTGGTCTTCCTTCCCCCGGTGGCCGAAGAGCGATGCACCGCCACCCGCAACGAATCCATCGCCGTCATGGGCCTTTTGAAAGACCGCCTCATCCTGGCCCTGGTCTCCTTCCGGCTGGTCTACACCACCTGCGTGGGGATGATCTGGTGCTTTCTTCCCCTGTACGTGGACGTCACCTTTGGCCTGGGAAGCGCCGAAACCGGGATCCTCGTCATGATGATGGTCCTTGCAGGGGGCCTGCTCCACATCCCCATGGGCCTGGTGGCGGACCGCATGAACCGGAAACTCCTGGTGGGGGTCGGCGGCCTGTTCATCGTGGGCTCCATGGTGCTCTGCCACCAGGCCACGGGATTCTACAGCCTCCTAGGGGCCGTGATTGTCTTCGGTATCGGCGGAGGCACCTCCCTTCCTGCCCTCTCGGCCCTGGCCGTGGAACGGGGCCGGGAGGTCAAAGGTATCGGGTCGGTCATGAGCCTTCTCACCATGGCCCACAGCCTGGGCATGCTCCTGGGCTCCCTCATCGCCGGGGTCACCATGGACCTGCTGGAACTTCGCCTTGCCTTTCCCATGGGTGCCCTCATCATGGCCGCAGGCCTCATTCACTTCACCTGGCTGAGCCTTTCCCGTGAATAAACGGATCCTTGCCCTCAATTGCCTCCGGCGGGTCGCTTTTTGAAAAAAGCTCCGCAAAACCGTTCCGGTAAAACATAAAAATAAAGCCTGTTTGTCAAACTTTTCAAAAGTTTGGCCCCCGGCAGGGCCGCCGGAGGCAAAATTCAAATGCGTTTGACCTGGTTCCCTGCCACTGTGAAGTTGCGAAGCAGACCCGACTCAGGTATAAATAGAAGTATATCAATCCTTTTTCCCACATCCTTTTGAGACATCGCCACACCGTCTCCCCCTTACGAATCCATACAGATGAGGCCATGCCATGCCCATGTCGTCGCCGTATTGTCACTGGATCATCCCGCGAGGCGTTCGATTCGCCGTACTCTTCGCGGCCCTGCTTGCCCTCCTGACCGCGTGCAGTTCCGAACCCAAGGGTCCTGCCCTTACCCTGGCACCCCTGCCCTGGCCTTCAGACGCCCTGGAGCCGCTCATCTCCCAGCGCACCATCGAGCTGCATCACGGCAAACACCACGCCGCCTACGTGGACAAGGCCAACAAGCTCATCGCCAACAGCCGGTACGAAGGAAAACCCGTTGAGGAGATCCTTGCGGCGACCCGGGGGAAAAAGAGATACACGGCCCTGTTCAACAACACGGCCCAGGCCTGGAACCACGCCTTTTTCTGGACATGCCTCACCCCGGAAGGCAACGCAAAGCCCGAAGGCGCCCTGGCCGAAGCCATCAACACGGAGTTCGGGGGATGGAATGCCTTTCGGAGTGAATTCCTCGAAGCGTCCCTCTCCCATTTCGGCAGCGGCTGGGTATGGCTGGTTACGGACAAGGGCGACCTTCGCATCCTCACCACGGCCAATGCAGACACCCCCGTTGCCCAGGGTCTCACCCCTCTTTTTACCATTGATCTGTGGGAACACGCCTACTACCTCGATGTGCAGAACAAACGAAAGGCATACGTGGAAGGTGTTTTTGACGGATTGGCAAACTGGAAGGAAGCAGAAAAGCGATACAACGCCGGAAATCCCTAATCCGGATATGTCATGATAAAACAACCGGACCGACCCCTCACCCGGGAGGCACCCCATGACAGACCCGTTGGTATGGACCGAAGCGATCTCGGTAAACATCCCGGATATCGACAGCCAACACAAGGCCCTGTTCGACATCATCAACGACCTCATCGCCATCCATGAAAGGGGCGGGGACCCCAATGAAATCCTCACACAGATCGGGCGCCTCATGGACTACTCAGACCGCCACTTCCTCACCGAAGAGAACCTCATGGTCAAGCACAACTTTCCCGGGTTTGCGGAACACAACAAGGCACACATGGCCTACATGGAGCAGGTGGACCTGTTCATCAACGAGTACAGGGCCGACACACAGGGCCTGCTTTACGACATGCTGGAATTTCTCACCCACTGGTGGCGCGCCCATGTCTCGCACACGGACACCCTGTACGCCCACCACATCCACCCCAGCTGAAGGGGCCGCATGACAACACGTCAACACAGGAGAACATCATGGTATCCATGTTGAACTGGACCGACGACATGCTGGTCCACATTGACGAAATCGATGATCAGCACAGGAACCTGTTCCTGCTCATCAACCGCCTCATCATCCACAAGCGCAACCAGGGGCGCCGCGAGGAGCTCCTGGACCTCATCCGGGTCCTCGTGGCCTTTGCCCAGACCCATTTCCGCACCGAAGACCACCACATGGCCGAGACCAGTTACCCCCTGGCCGTGGCCCACAGCAAAGAGCACTCGAAATTTACAGAGCGGATCAAAGAGTTTGCCTCGGATTATGAAAAGGGCGTCGAAGACCTCTCGGACAAGATGCTCTCCTTTCTGAGGTTCTGGTGGACCACCCACGTGGCCGACTCCGACAAAAAATTCGCCGCCTACCTCAGAAACGAGGGATACATCCCCTGACGCCTTACTCCCCCCGGAAAAACCGCGCCCGGTCGGCCCCCACCGCCAGGTGGCCTTTTTTGCCTGCGGTCCACCGGGTGTCGGCCGGTTCAAACACCACCACCCTGTGGGCCCCTGCGGCTCCATGAACCAGGGACCATCCCCCGCAATACTCCACCCGCGTCACCGCAAAGGGAAGTCTCCCCGGAGCGGGCTCCCCGTGAAGCGTCACATGATGGGGCCGGAAAAACAGCACACCGTTCCCATCCTCTCCCTCTGCAGGAACCACCTGAATCCCCTCCTCGGTGACAAACCACCCTGCCTGAAGGCGCCCTTCAAGGGTGTTGGAAAGTCCCAGGAACGTCCCGGTAAAAAGGTTCTCCGGGCTCTCATACAGGGATCTGGGGCTGCCGGCCTGGAGGATCTGCCCCTGCTTCATAACGGCGATACGGTCCGAAAGGGTCAGGGCCTCCTCCTGGTCGTGGGTCACGTAAAGGGTGGTGAGGGAGAGACGGTCGTGGACCTCCCTGATCTCCCGGCGCAAATCGATGCGAAGCCTGGCGTCCAGGGCCGAAAGGGGCTCGTCCAGGAGCAGCACCGACGGGCTCGGGGCAATGGCCCGGGCCAGGGCCACCCGCTGCTGCTCCCCGCCGGAGAGGGTGGCGGGAAAGTCATCGGCCTTGTCCGTGAGGCGGACCAGGTCCAGAAGTTCCCTCACCCTGGCTTCCCTGCCTGCCTTGTCCATGTGCCTCAGCTTCAGCCCGTAGGCCACGTTGTCGGCCACCCGCATGTGGGGAAACAGGGCATAATCCTGGAACACCATGCCGATGCCCCGCTTTTCAGGGGCCAGGCCGGAGATCTCGTCCCCGTTTAAGGCAATGCTTCCGCCGTCGGCGGGTTCCAGCCCCGCCACCATGCGCAGGAGGGTCGATTTTCCGCACCCGGACGGGCCGATCACCGACAGAAACTCCCCCTGGGCCACGGTGAGGTCCACGCGCAACTGAAAGTCGCCGTAGGTCCGAAACAGGTCAGTCACGTTCAGGGTCAAGGCTCTCTCCTCCCATCCATTCAAGCAGTAAAAAACAGCCCGCACACAACCCCATGAGAAGGGCTCCCAGGGCACAGGCGGCAAAATAGCGATACGCCCCGATGAGTCGGTACAGGGCAAGGGGAATGGTCACGGTATCGGCCCGTGCCAGGATCAAGGTGGCGTTGATCTCTCCCATGGAGAGGGCAAAGGCAAAACAGGCCCCGCCCACCAGGCCGGATCGGATCAGGGGCAGCTCCACGGTCAAAAAGGTGCGAAAGGGCCCGGCACCCAGGGTACGGGCCGCCTGGGGCAGAGAGGGGCTGATGCGCTTGAGGGAGGCGGAGACGGAACGAAGCACAAAGGGGTAGGTCACCACCACGTGGGCCGCCACCACCGCGACCCGGCTTCCGCTGTAATCGGGAAAAAAAAGGGCCAGGCACTTGAAATAGCCCAGCCCGAGGACCACGGAGGAGACCCCCATGGGAAGCATCATGGCCGTCTCCGTAAGCCGCCCCAACGGTCCCTTGCTCCGGGTGGTGACCCAGGCCGCGGCAAGACCCAGGGGCAAGGCGGCACAGACGGTGAGCCCTGCAAAGGTGAGGCTGTTTTTCACCGCCGCAAGGGAGAGGGACGGCCCGGTGTCCGTAAAGAGCATCCCGTACCACTTCAGGGTCCACACCAAAGGACCGGAACGGGAGGTCTGGGCCAGGAAGGACCGGCCCACAAGGGCCAGAAGGGGCGAGGCCACCACCAGGACCACCATGAGGATGTAAAGGCCCCACACCAGGCGCGTCGGTCCCGTCAGGCGCATGGTCCCGCGCCGGGCGGCCTGGCCCCTCACCACATGGCTTGCCCGGTGCTGCATCTTTACGGTGAGAAAAAGAAGGGCCAGGGTGAGCACGGCCCCCACCACGGCAAGGGCCGCGGCCATGTCCAGGTCCAGGCTGATGCGGGCGGCGCGGTAGATCTCCACCTCGATGGTGGTGTACCGGGGCCCGCCCCCCAGCACCAGGACCACGGCAAAGCTCATGAAACAGAAGAGGTAAATGAGCCCGGCGGCGGAAAAGATGGCGGGCAGGAGCCCGGGCAGGGTCACGGTGAAAAAGGTGCGATAAGGCCCGGCCCCCAAGGTGCGTGCTGCCTGGGCCGGGCCGTCGTTGTGCCGTTCCCAGAACGAGCCGATGAGCCGCGCGGCCAGGGGGAAATTGTAAAAGGCGTGGGCCAGGATAATGGCGGAAAAGGAGTAGAGAATGGGAAAGGGGGGCCGCTTCAGGTCCAGCACCCCCATGGCGAACCGGTTGAGCACCCCGCTGTTACCATAAAAAATCACAAAGGCCAGCACCACGAGAATGGAGGGAAGCACAAAGGGAATGGCGGTGAGGGCTTTGAGCAGCCGCTTACCGCGGAAGGAGGCCCGGCCCAGCAGCCAGGCCCCGGGCAATCCAAGAATCAGGGAGACCACCGTACTCACCAGGGCCTGCCACAGGGTAAACCCGATGACCCGGAAGGTGTAGGGGCTTGAGAAGAGACGCACAAAGGGCGAGGGTCCCGCCCCCCCGTCAAGGGCCTCCATCAGGATCACCGACAGGGGGAAGTAAAAAAGAATCAGGGTGGGAACGAGGGGCACGAGCCAGAGAAGCCGCGCCCCCCACCCCCTGTGCGATGACAGGATCATTTCGAGACGGTATCCACCCAGGTAGAGATCCAGGATTCGTTTTTGGTCATGATCTCAACAGGAGAAAGCTGGAGGTTTTTCCCCGGCTTCACCGCGTGGGAGAAGCTCTCGGGAAGGGGGGTGGCGCTGTTGGCCGGGAACATGATGTTGGTTAAGGGAATCTCCTTCTGGAAGGTCTCGGAGAGCATGAAGTCGATGAAGGCCTCGGCGGCCTTGCGATGGGGTGCCCCCTTGAGGATCCCGGCCCCTTCGATCTGCATGTAGTGCCCCTCTTCAAAGGCCGGGGCCTTGTAGCGGTCGCTCTTTTCAAAGGCCACATGGTAGACGGGGCTGCTGCTGTAGCTCAGCACCACCGGGGCTTCCCCGTTGGTAAAGAGACCGTAGCCGGAGCTCCAGCTGTCGGTGATGGTGAGGATGCTGGGGGTCAGGCGCTTCCAGTAATCGGCAAAATTGTCGCCATAGGCCGACACGGTCCAGAGCAGAAAACCCAGGCCGGGGCCGGATGTGCGGGGGTCCATGAGGATAACGGACTTTTTGAAACGCTCGGAGGTCAGGTCTTCCAGGCTCTTGGGAGGATTCTTGACCACCTCGCTGTCGTAGATCAGGGCAAAGTAGCCGTAATCAAAGGGCGTCACCTGGAACTCGGGGTCGAACCGAAGGGCCTCGGGCACCTGATCGATCCCCTTGGAGCGGTAGGGGGAAAGCACATCGGCTTTCCTGGCCTTGGCCAGCAGGTTGTTGTCAATGCCGATGACCACGTCGGCCCTGGGGTGATCCTTCTCCAGCATGGCGCGCTGGAGCACCTGACCGGAGCTGCCCACGGAGATCAGCTCCACCTTGATCCCGGTCATCTTCTCAAAGGAGGGAATCACCTTGGGGGCCAGGCCCCACTCCGAGGCAAAGGAGTCGTAGGTGTAAATCACCAATGTGTCGTCATTTTTTTCATCCGCGGCATAGGCGGGCAGTGCGGATAGGCACAGGCACAGCACGGCCAGCATCACTCGTTTCATCATGGGTACCCCTCGTTTTCTCTTTGAATTCAAAAAGGTTTGCAAAAACGTCTCTAAAACACCCTGCGGGCCATGGACGCCACGGCACGCTTCACGTTTATATTCGAGGCCTTTATCCTGTCGGCCGGGATTTATCGGTGGCTGGCTCTTAAGTAGTCGGTGACAGCGGCCCCTGTCAACGGCTTTCTGGTGAAATCCGTACAGGTCCCGACGGGAAAGGGGCGGCCCCGGATTTCATTTTTCAGAGTCCCCTCCGCCAGGGAAGTATGGTATACATAAAGGATCTGATTCCCCCCGTGACATCGCGTTTCCCCGCTCCATGGCACCCTTTTGCCGCACCTCCCTCCCGTTGTCCTGAAATGCCCTCGCCCCTTTGAAAGTCGTAACATCAAGGGACACAACCGTTATGACCCCTGCCCCCAGACATCGCCGGGGCCGCCCATGGCCCGGGACACGGCCTGCCGTTATGTGGGGCATGGTGCTCCTCCTGACCTGGCTGCCGTCGATGGTGTTCTCCGTCCCCGGACCGGAGCCGCCCCCCGCGCCTGTCAGAGTGCTTCTTCTCTTCTCCTACCACCAGAGCCTGGTGTGGGAAGAAGAGATCTACCACGCCGTCAAGGAGGGGCTGAAGAACGCCCCCTACCCCGTGGACCTTCACGTGGAGCACATGGACACCAAAAGGACGCCCTACGACCCGTCCTACGAAGCCCAGCTCACGGATCTGTTCCGGCACAAGTTCACCCGCCGTCCACCGGACCTTGTCATCGCCTGCGACAACAACGCCTTTGAGTTCATGCGCACCCGCCACAAGGCCCTTTTCCCCAAAACGCCGGTGGTCTTCTGCGGCGTCAACTTTTTCCACGACGAACAGATCGAGGCCCTGCCCCTCTTCACCGGGGTGGCCGAAGCCTTTGATGCCCCCCGGACCCTGGACATCGCCCTGGCCATTCACCCGGATGCCACCCACGTTTACGTCCTCAACGACCACCTGCCCACGGGGGTGGCCTGGGCCCAAACCATCCGAGAACAGTTGCGGCCCTATGAAGAGCGCCTTGCCATCACCTACCTTCCGGACCTGACCATGGAAAACCTGGAAAAGCGCCTAGCCGCCTTGCCCGACACGGCCATCCTCCTTATGGGGGTCTATTTCCGGGACGCCGCCAACCGCTACTTCACCGAGCAGGAGAGCATGGAGCGCATCTCACGGGCCTCATCCGTCCCCGTTTACGGCCTGCTGGACCTCTACCTGGGCCACGGCCTGCTCGGGGGCAACCTCATCAACGGCGGCAGCCAGGGGCAACAGGCGGTTGTCCTGGCCAAAAAGGTGTTGTCAGGGACGCCCCCCTTTGCCATCCCCGTGGTCAAGAGCGGAGCCAACCGCAACCTGTTCGACCACCGCCAGCTGGAGCGATTCGGAATCTCCGAGCATCTCCTTCCCCGTGAAAGCACCCTGGTTCACCGCCCCTTCTCCTTTTACGCCACCTACAAGACCCTGGTGTGGCTGGTGGGCGCCTACACCCTGCTCATCTCCACGGGCATCTGCCTGCTCCTCGTCCACTTGTCGGGCCGCAGGAAGGTGGCCCGCGCCCTGGAGCAGTCCCGAACCCTTCTGGAGCAGAAGGTCCATGAACGAACCGCCCAGTTCAAACGGGCCAAGGAGGAGGCCGAGGCGGCCAACCGGGCCAAAAGCACCTTCCTTGCCCACATGAGCCACGAGCTGCGGACCCCCCTTAATGCCATCATCGGGTTTTCCGGCCTCATCAAACAGGAGAAGAATCTCCCGGGCCGTCACGTGGAGAGCCTGGAGATCATCCTGAAAAACGGGGAACACCTTCTGGACCTGATCAACGATGTGCTGGAATTCACAAAGATCGAGTCAGGGGATATTTCCGTGGTCAATGCCCCCTTCCACCTGCAAAACGGCCTGGCCTCCATCCTCCAGGTCGTTGCCCACCGGGCCAAAGAGAAAGAGATCGAATTTCACTGCACCTGGCAAGAGGGGCTCCCCGAGGTTATCGTGGGGGACCGGCTCCGTCTTCGCCAGGTGCTGATGAACCTTCTGGGCAACGCCCTAAAATTCACCAAGACAGGCTATATCCACCTGTATGTCAGCCACCGCCCGTGCCCTGGGGACAAGGACCTGACGGACCTCTTCTTTTACGTTGAGGACACAGGCCAGGGCATCCCGTCAGAAGATCTCGCCGACATCTTCGCCCCCTTTGCCCAGGGCAGGCGCATGCCCCACAACAAGCCGGGCAGCGGCCTCGGCCTCACCATCTGCCGCCAGCTGGCCCGCCTCATGTCTGGCGATATCACCGTCACCAGTACCCCGGGTAAGGGCTCCCTTTTCCGCTTGTCCCTGCGCACCCGAAAGGTGGCCCCCCCTTGTGCCCCGTCCAGGCAGCGGTCCGCCGACGGCGAGGAGATGCCAACGGAGACCCGGCGCATCCTGGTGGTGGACGACAACGCCGCCAACCGCCTCTTCCTGAAACGCCTTCTCGCCTCCGCAGGCTTTGAGGTCATCTGCGCCGTGGACGGCCAGGAGGCCGTTGAACGGTTCCAGGACATCCGGCCCCACCTGATCTTCATGGACCTGCGGATGCCGGTGATGGACGGCATAGAAGCCACCAAACTTATCAAGGCCACCCCCGAAGGGGCCGTCACCCCGGTCATCGCCCTCACGGCCTGCACCTTCGGCATGGACCGGCAAAAAGCCCTGGAGGCCGGATGCGATGACTTCCTGGGCAAGCCATTTAAAAAGGCCGCCCTCTTTGCCCTTATGGAGACCTACCTCTCCCCGCCCAAGACCGACTGCCCGGACGAGCACTAAAAAACGCCCTGCACGGTCCGGGAACCGGGGGCGTTTTTTGGGATAAAACGGAGGTCAACGGAAGGACGGTGCGGTCCATCCTGCAGGGAAAGCCCCAGAAGTTCTGGGTATAGCGGGGCTCCCGGTTATTGAGATAGTGATTCACGGCCCGGGCCTGCCTGCGCGCGGAGGCACAGGTGGCTATGCATCCGGGTCCCGGGCATCGATAATGGTTGTGTCGTCATAAACCGGGACGATGACCTGGCCGGGCTTGACCACAAGAAATCGCTCCCGGTCCCAGGGACCGTTCAGGAGATCTGAAAGGAGCCCTTTGTCCCCGGGGATTTCCTCATACTCCCAGCCCTGCCACTGGGCCGCCTCCTTTGTCTTGTCCCGGGCCTTTGCACTGTCCCCCATGCCCAGGTCCACAAAGGCGGCCCGCCTGTAATGGGCCACGGATTGACGGTCCAAATCAGCAAGGATCCTGGCCTTTTTCTCCCCGTATTTTTCGGTATAGTCCCGGATGAGCCGGGCATGGCGCTCCGGCCCGCGCACCTCGCCTCCCTCTACACTCCCCGGCATGTACCAGTAGGTATCGGGGTGCCGTGAAAAATGGCGGCGGTACCGCTCCGCCGAGCCCAGGAAGAGGGTCACGCAGTCATGGGCCCTGGCGACCACCAGGGGAAGCTCCCCGGCCCGGATCCCCTCCAGTCCCTTGCTGCAGAGGCCGTAGCCCAGCAGGATCACATCCTGGGACGCGTCCACGTTGTCCACGGCCTCCTGAATGGATTCATGGAGCCGTTTCGGTGTGTCGTGAAGCCCCATGTCGATAAACGACAGGGTGGTGAGGTGCCGGCTCAAGGAGGCAAGGCGGGTTGCCTCCTCCTTCATCACGCTGCATCCGATAAACACCTGTCTGCGGGGTTCTGACGTCTCCATGCCCGGCCTCCTCGGGTTGACATGTTGGTTGGAATACTGCCTTCAGTCTGCCACCCCGCCCCTCCACCGGCAACAAAAAAGGCGTGCCCTCACAAGGAAGGCACGCCTTTAAAAAATCACAACACTGTCTGCGTGGGTTTACTCGTCGGCAAGGGACGGGTGATCGTCCAGAAACCGGTAGAGGGTTGCCCGGCCGACCCCCAGGATACGGGCCGCCTTGGCCTTGTTGCCGCCGGTTTTCACCAGGGCTTCCCTCACAGAGGCGTCCTCCAGCTTCCGGGTGGGGCCCCGTTTCACCGACTCTTCCTGCACCACGCCAAGCTCCATGGGCAAGTCCGAGGGCATGACGGTTTTTCCCTTGCACCGGACAATGGAGAACTGGACGGCGTTTTCAAGCTCACGGACGTTACCGGGCCAGGTATACGCCACCATACGGCTCATGGCGTCCTTGGAAAAATCGGGGGACTTTCGCCCGTGGCGCATGGTGCACTTGTCGAGGAAATGGTCCACGAGAAGGGGGATGTCGTTGCGCCGTTCGCGCAAGGGAGGCAGGATAATGGGGATGACGTTGAGGCGATAAAAAAGGTCTTCGCGGAACCTGCCGGCCTTCACCTCTTTTTTGAGGTCCTTGTTGGTGGCGCTGATGATGCGGACGTCGGAGGTCAGGGTCTTTTCTCCCCCCACCTTTTCAAAGGTCCCCTCCTGGAGAAAGCGCAGGAGCTTCACCTGCATCTCCAGGGAGAGTTCGGCCACTTCGTCCAAAAACACCGTGCCGCCCTCGGCCAGCTCAAAGCGTCCCTTCTTGTCCCGCACCGCCCCGGAGAACGCCCCTTTCACATGACCGAAGAGCTCGCTTTCGATGAGGTTCTCCGGAAGGGCACCGCAGTTGATGGGCACAAAGGGACCGCCGCCCCGCTGGCTTTCGTTGTGGATGGCCGCGGCCACCAGCTCCTTGCCGGTGCCGGTCTCCCCGAAGAGATGAACGGGGAAATCGTATTCGGCCACGTCCCGCACCTGCTGAAACACATCAAGCATCTTGACGTCGCGCCCGATGATGTTGGAGAAGCTCACCATCTCGCCGGCCTTTCGGCGCAGTTCGAGAAGGTCGGTGAGATCCCGGAAGACGGCCAGCACACCGAAGGGCTGCTCTTCGTCGTCCTTCATCATGGAGACGGTCATCTCCACGGTGCGGGTCTCCCCGCTTCGGGTGACGATGTTGGTCTGGTAGGAGGTGGTTTCGGCCAGGTCCACGGACTCGCCGCAAAAGGAGCACCGGGCACCGCACAGGGGCCCGCCCAGGGCATCGTGGCAATCCCTGCCGATGACGTTTTCCCGGGAGAATCCGGTGATGCGCTCGGCTTCACTGTTGAAGTAAAAGATCCTGCGCTGGAAATCATGGGCAACGATGCCGTCCTTGAGGTTATCGAGGATGCGCTCAAGGTTCTTGACGTTGCCGACTATGTTGTTCAATGACAATCCACTCATAATGAGCTTAGTTAGAATATTATGATAGGAAAGTCAATTACCATCGCAAAGAGATCACGCCGTCACACGCAACGTATCCCGGCCACCCCGGGCCCCGGTTAGTCTCACGCCATGGTGACGGAATAACCCGCCGCGGTGATGGCCCGCCTGACCCTCTCCACGACCCCTTCGTCGTCCACCTCAAAGGTGACGCAGGCCCCTTCGAGGCTTACCATGACGTTGTCGGTCCCGGACACCGCCTCCACGGCCCGGGTCACCGCGCCGGCGCAATGCATGCAGTTCATGCCGGCCACTTTCAACTCACGCCTCTCAGCCATCTTCTCCTCCTCACCCGGCAGCCCGTGAGCTTCCGACGGCGGTCAGGGACCTGTCGCGGAAACGCAGCACCACCTCATGAAAGTCAGCCTCGGTAAAAAGGCGGGAAAACCGCTCTCCGCCGGTGCTTCGGGCCTTGTAAAAGGCCACGCAGTGCCGGACGATGTCAAAGGCGGCTTCTTCATCAAAGATCCCGGGCACCTCCATGGCAAGGCGCGGGTGGCGCCCCAGCCGCCCACCCAGAAGGACGCGATACCCCCTGCGGAGCCCCACCAGGGTTCCGGGTTTGCAGACCGCAACACACCTGCCGCAGACCAGGCAGCGCTCCATGTCCAGCACAGGGCCTGTGTCCGACAGGGTCACGGCCTCTTCGGCGCAGGCGGTGACGCAGGCACCGCACTGGGTGCACGGGGTCTCCGAGGTTTCCGGTACCATGGCCCCGATGATGCAGATGTCCCGAATCTGGGGCTGCGAGCAGGCGTTGGGACAGTCGGCAAAGGCCACGCGCAGCTCATGGTGAAACTTGAGCTTGCCCTTGACCCGCTCCCGGAGAAACCCGAGGATGTCCTCGGCCTCTAAGTGCGCCTTCACCTTCTCCTGGAGCCCCCTGCTCCCGCAGGCCTGCCGGGGACAGCCCCCGTCGCCGAAACAGGCTTCCACCTGAAAGCCTGCCACTTCATCCTCCATTTTGTTTAAAAACCGCGCCCGGGTCCGGTTGACCTCCTTCAAGGTCACCACGGCCACACCGGCCTCTGCGGCCTCCTCTTCCACACGGGTTTTCACCCGCTTGCGGACAAAAAACGGCACCTTTTTGATCGCTGCTTCTGCTTCTGGAGTCCACTTCATGCTCAATCCATTTCCTTGGAACGGCCGCATCACAACGTGCCGATGGTTTTTGGTTTTTTCACCACGGTCAGCAGCATCTTAAACGGGGTCAGGGCCTCAAGGGCGTGGGGCACGTCTTTGGGCATGACCACCGATTCTCCGGTCCCAGCCTCCAGGACAGCACCGTCGATGTTGATCTTGACGCGCCCGTCCAGCACCTGAACCAGGGCATCTCCGGGGGCGGTATGGGCGCTGATCTCCTCGCCCTCGTCAAAGGCAAACAGGGTGATGACCACCCCGGGGGTGGTGGCCAGGGTCCGGCTCACCACCTGATTCGGCGCATAGGAGACCAGGTCTTTCATTACCACGGCACAGGACATCTCAATGTTCTTCATCAGCTCGTCGCTCATGGGTTTCACTCCTTCGTATGTATAGATCAGGCAAACAGCCCGTTTGTCGTCCCCTTATGGGCCCCGATCAACTGGGCTTCGTCCTCGTGGACGGGTCGCCAGTGGACCGTATAGAGTCTCTCCTTGCCCACCATGGCCCCTTCGTTGAGGGTGGCCACATCCATGGCGGTCCCTTCCGGGTAATACTCCACCCAGAGCACCTTGTTCAACGTAAGCCCGAACTCCTGACAGATGGACTGGGCAAAATACTGAAAATGGTTCCGCACGTTGAACCCTTTGCCCGTATCGGCAAAAAGGCAGATTACGGGCTTGATATGAAACACCCCGTCCGGCGTGGTGTCGGACAGGTCGACAATTTTCACCCGGTAGGACCCGGGCCACCAGCTGACCGGCCGCTTTCCCGAGCTTGTCTTTCCCGACCAGGAGTAGATGCCGTCATATAAAATCATGGTTTTTTCCTGCATGGGTTGTGCCGCTGGGCCCTGTTGAGACCCAATCGGCGAATTCTAAACCTTGCGGCGGGATGCCCGATCGGGCATCCCGCTTTGAACAACACTGTCTTCCGGGCACAAGGCGCCCTCCAGCGCCCCTGTGCCCGCGTTTTATCAGGCCAGCTCCCGGCGTGAAGCCATGTCCGTCAAGACGCGTTCCCGTGCCTTGTCAATGCCGAGTTCTTTACGTTTTTTGTCGATATGGGCCACCATCATGGCGGCCATCTCATAGGGATCTTTGGTGACGCCCCACTTGCCCAGCCCCTGATTCTCCAAACCGCCAAAGAGGAGGTCGTGGAATTTGGTCTCCTTTACCGTGGGAAAGCCCACCCCGAAGACCGTGAACACTCCCGAGGCCACAAAGTACTGGCCGATGGCAACGGCCTTTTCGCTCATCCACTCGGGTGCGGCTCCGGCCACGGGCAGATCCGCGATGGAGTCACCCAGGCCGCCCTGGTTCACCATGGCCGTGGCGGCGATGAGGATCCGGGTGTTGTCCACGCAGGAGCCCAGGCCCAATACCGGCGGCATGCCCACGGCCTCGCACACCTCACGGAGGCCCGGCCCGGCAAGGACCGCTGCCTCGGGCACGGTGAGCCCGGCCTTGGCCAGGGCGATCTGCGAGCACCCGGTCTGGATCACCAGCACGTCGTTTTTGATGAGTTCCTTGACCAGCTCCACGTGGACCCAGTCCTGTTTCACCCGCGGGTTCACGCAGCCCACGACCCCTGCCACCCCTCGGATGCGGCCGTTGATGATGTTGTCGTTCAAGGGGGCGTAGCTGCTGCGGAAGCTGCCGCCCAGCATGTAGTTGATGTACTCGTGGGAGAAGCCGTGGATCCCTGAGTTGACGATCTTGGGAATCTCCACGTCCACGCCCCGGTCTCCGAAGCGGGCAATGGCCAGGGTGACGATCTCGTCGGTGCACTCCCTGGGAACATGCTCGTCGAACTCGATGTGACGGGCCCCTTCGATGTGGCAGCGGGGGTTGGTGGTGATGAGGTGGGTCTTGTAGCACTCGGCGGTTTTCACCAGGCCCTGCTGGATGCACTGGATATCCACGGCCATGGCGTCCACGGCACCGGTCACCAGAACGGGCTCGGTGCTCATGAAGTTTCCGGCATGGGGCACGCCGTGGCGGGACATCATCTCCGCGCCGGAGCAGCACATGCCCACCAGGTTGATGCCCTTGGCACCCTTTTCCCGGGCGATCTTCACCAGGGAGGGGTCACTCACGGACACCAGCATGGACTCAAAAAGGTTGGGTTCGTGGCCATGGACAATGACGTTGACGTGGTCCTCTTTAAGGACCCCGAAGTTCACGTCGGCCTGGACCGGAGAGGGGGTTCCGAACATGATGTCCCCAAGCTCCGTGGCCACCATGGAGCCGCCCCACCCGTCGGCCAGGGCCGCCTTGCTGATGGCCTTGGTGATGTTCTCGTAGTGCTGGTCGCACCCCATGTGGGTCCGGCTCATGATGCCCAGCACCTCGATCATGGCACCCCGGGGGACGATATCGAGCTTGCGCCAGGTCTCCAGAGTCTTTTCAGGAACGCGCTTGGCAAAGGGAATCTCCCCTTCGGTCTGGGTATAGGTCTTCTCCAGCTCGTCGGCCAGGGCCAGGGCCTTCTCCTGGACGGTCATGCCGTCCACGTCCAGGCCAAGCTCCGCGCACAGGGCATCGAGTTTATAGGGATCTTTGATGGTGTAATCGGTGATGGTGCCGTTGGCCACGCCCTTGAAGAGTTCCAGGACCGCCATGCCGTGGTCGTTATGGGCCGCAGAACCCGAGGCCACCATGCGGGCCAGGTTCCGGGACTGAATGGTATCGATGGTGGCGCCGCACACCCCCACCTTGCCGTAGGGGTCCCTGGCGTTGAGGCGGCAAGGCCCCATATAGCACATCTTGCAACAGGCCGACTCCGCCCCTATGGGGCAGGGTTTCATCTCAGCGGCCCGGTCAAAAGCCACCACCACGCCGTCTCTTCTCGCCTTTTCGAGCATGCGGCCGGTGGCCTCGCACTGGGTCACCTCGTTGATGGGAACGGCCTTCTTGACCTTCTTGTCCAATTTTTCCATAACTCACTCCCCTGGGCAGCCGGCCGATATCGAAGACGGGGATGGAACCTGGACCGGAGTGGCGCGGCCACCGGATCTTGGTGTTGAGCCTGCTTCTGCAGACCGATTGATTGGGAGGGACATGGAAATCAACAAGGGGAGGACAGAAAGGCTGTTTCGGTCTCACGCAGCCAGGATCACCGACCGTCGGCGTCATCGCCGAACCGGCCGCAACCTCCGTATGTCCTCGTTCATCGTTTCCGAGTCCCTGACATCATGTCTCATTCGAAATACAAACCAGATCGAGCGGGAGAACAGGTGAGGCTCAAGGCCTCACCTGTGTCACCGATACGGAGATCTTACCGAAACAATTGCATGATTCGTGCCGATGGGGGTATATTTCACAATACCCCACCGGGATCATTTTCTCAACATGCGTTGCGGCATGGCAGCCCCTGCCTTTGGGACAAAAGGCTAAAAAAGGCCTATCCTTTGATGCGTCCGTCAAGGGCGACGACCACCACTTCCACGGGAACATCCACGCCTGCGAGCTCCATCCCCTTCTTGACGATGGTGGGGAGCCCCGAACAGCAGGGAACTTCCATGATGAGCACGGTGACGCTCTTGATGCCGGCAACGGAAAAAATGTCCCGGAACTTTTCGATGTAGCTCTGGGCGTCGTCGAACTTGGGGCAGCCCAGCATCACCTTGCGGCCCTTGAGATAGGTGGTGTGAAGGTCAGGGTACGAGACGGGCACGCAGTCGGCGGTCACCAGGATGTCCGCCCCCTTGAGGAAGGGCGCCGTGGGGGGAATGAGACGAATCTGTACCGGCCAGTGAGACAATGCCGAGACACCGGACACCTGATCCTTGGGCACATTGGCCTTCTGGCAGGCCGAGGGGTCCGAAAAGTCCATGAGGGCCGCAGACGGACAGCCGCCGGGTCGGGGCGCGGGCTGGGCAGCCCCTTTGTCCGCGGTCTCTTTTGCGGCCAGGTGGGCGTGCACCGCCTCCTCGTCAAAGGCATCGGCCTCGCGGGTCACAATGTGCAGGGCGTCTTCGGGGCACTCCCCGATGCAGGCCCCCAGGCCGTCGCAGAGCAGGTCCTTGATCACCTTGGCCTTGCCGTCGATGATCTCAATGGCCCCTTCGGCACAGGCAGGAACACAGAGCCCGCATCCGGTGCATTTTTCTTCGTCGATTTCGATGATATTTCGCATGATTTTCATGGTCATTCCCCTTTGTATCGTTACGCCGCTGCCGGCGATGTTATCTTAAGCGTGGTGGTTCTTACGGTCGCACAAGGACCCTGCGGGCCTCGTCCACGGCCCCGGCCGTCTTCAGGCGGCGAGCCAGTCCCTCTTCAAAGGCCGCCTCGTCCAGGGGGGATCCCCCGCACCGGTCCTCTTCATCGGCGATGCGGCGGGCATCCTCAAGGATCATCCGGTTCGTATCCGCCTTGTGGTCAGGGACATCCCCTTCCAAAAGGGCTGTCACCTCGGTGATGAGCCCCTCCGGTGCGGTAATGGCCCCGAGCACCTCCCGGGCCTCTTCCCGGGAGAGCGCGGCCAGGTACGCCCCGCAGAGCAGGACCGCAAGATCGGCCCCGGCCTCGCGGGTGGCGATCTGCTCGGCATGGGCGGCGAGTCGCGCGGCCCTGCCGATCCTGGCAAAATCCTTTCCACACCGTTTTTTCACTTCAACGGCCACCCGGTCTTTGATCAGGTTCCGTTTTTCCGCCAGCAGCTCCGGGGGTAACGAGCCCAGACAGGCGTCGGCGAACTGACAATAGGAGGCGCAGCCAAAGTCGAGCTTCGGATTGGCCAGCCGCTTGCCGCACCCCTTGCAGGTGCGCATGGTGTCGTCCTTGAAGAACTCCACCGTGGTCCCGCACTCGGGACAGTCGGCCTCAAAGATGGCACCGTATCCCCAGTACTGGGTATCCTGACCCGGACATTTCATGGCACACCCCCTTTGATTCGGGCGGTTTCCCGCCCGGCGGTCATCTCAAACAAGGCGCCCCGCCCCCTCATCCGGTGCGGGGCGCCTTGGGTCCTGAAGGTGATCGCGTGGTGCGATCACCTGGTTTTGCCTATCCCAAAGCAGCCTTCAGGTCATCCTCAACGGTGCCCGTGGGGGCGATGTTGAAGTTCTCCACCAGTACGTTGAGCACATTGGGGGAGATAAAGGCCGGCAGGGAGGGCCCCAGTTTGATGTCCTTGATCCCCAGGTGAAGCAGGGAGAGCAGGATGACGCAGGCCTTCTGCTCGTACCAGGAGAGGATAAAGGAGAGGGGCAGATCGTTGACCCCGCAGTCAAAGGCCTCGGCCAGGGCCATGGCGATGCGCACGGCTGAGTAGGCGTCGTTGCACTGGCCCACGTCCAGGAGCCTGGGGATGCCGCCGATGTCACCGAGTTTCTTGTCAAAGAAGCGGAATTTGCCGCAGGCCAGGGTCAGCACCACACAGTCCTGGGGGATCTGCTCCACCATCTCGGTGTAGTAGTTTCGGCCCGGCTTGGCGCCGTCACAGCCGCCCACCAGGAAGAAGTGACGGATGGCGCCGCCCTTCACCGCGTCGATGATCTTGTCGGCCACGCCGAGGACGGCGTTTCTGGCAAACCCGACCATGACGGTGTCCTTGTCGGTGTCCGCCGGGAACCCTTCGCTGGCCAGGGCCTTTTCAATCACCGGGGTAAAATCCTTGCTGTCGCCGATGTGGGACACGCCGGGCCATCCCACCAGTCCGGTGGTAAAGATGCGGTCGTTGTAAGTCTCCTTGGGCTTCTGGATGCAGTTGGTGGTCATGAGGATGGCGCCGGGGAAGGCGTCGAACTCCTTGGCCTGGTTCTGCCATGCCGTGCCGTAGTGACCGTAGAAGTGGTCGTATTTCTTGAGCTCCGGGTACCCGTGGCAGGGAAGCATCTCACCGTGGGTGTAGATGTTGATGCCCTTGCCTTCGGTCTGCTTGAGCAGGATCTCCAGGTCCTTGAGGTCGTGGCCGGAGACGAGGATCGCCTTGCCCGCCTTGGCGCCCAGGGGCACCTCCGTGGGGACGGGGTGGCCGTAGGTACCGGTGTTGCCCGCGTCCAGCAGCTCCATGGCGCGGATGTTCACCTCACCGCACTTGAGGCAGAGCCCCACCAGGTCGTTGACCCCCAGGGTGCTGTCCAGGGTGGCTGCCAGGGCTTCGTAGACAAAGGCGAAGACCGCGGGGTCCTTCTGGCCGAGGATGGCCGCGTGGTCTGCGTAAGCGGCAAGGCCCTTGATGCCGTACACGAGGAGCTCCCTCAAAGAGCGGATGTCTTCATCCAGGGTCGGGTCCGCATTGATCCCTACGCCTTCGCCCAGGGCCACCAGCTCGGCCTGACTCTTGCCGGCACAGGTGCAGGAAGCGCCTTCGAGGCTGAGGCCGGTCTTCTCTTTCAGTACCTTGGTGTATGCCTCGCACTCGGCGATGAGCTCCACAAAGCGGGCCGGGTCAAAATCCACGTTGGTGAGGGTGGAAAAGACGGCCTCACAGGTGAAAAGGTCCATCTTCTCATCCCGGTAGCCCATCTCGGCGGCCTTCACCGCGTATAGGGAGAGGCCTTTAAGGGCGTGGATCAAAAGGTCCTGCAGGGCTGCAACCTCAGGCTGTTTTCCGCAGACGCCAATCTTGGTACACCCGGTTCCCTTAGCCGTTTGCTCACACTGAAAACAAAACATGGTGGTCTCCTCGCTCATTTTTTTATGGTTGTTGTCTCTATCGGACCCGAGTCATGCCCGCCGGCATTTTTTCCTTCACCAGGCGTCTGGGTCATTGTTGGTTCGTGTATGCCGAGAAAGCCGCTTTGTCGGCAAAGGGGCTTTCTCCGTCGTGATCCCAACCTACCCCACTGCCCGTCCCCGTACCTTGACTTAGGTCAAGGAGCGTGCAAAAACAGAAAAAATCGTGGTCACTGTTTAAATCAGGTCCGACAACAAGTGGGCCCTTCACCGCACAAGAGATGTATGCCCATGTCCCGATCCATCCCAGCCATCCTCGCCTCGGTTCCCCTGTTCAGCGGACTGGAACCCCACGACCTGGACCTCCTGGCCGGCCTGGCCATTCAGAAGCAGTACCGGAAAGGCGAACTCATCTTCTCCGACGGAGACCCCGGAGACGGGTTCTACATCGTGGCCGACGGCCAGGTGAAGGTCTTCAAGGCCTCGGCCGAGGGCAAGGAGCAGATCCTCCACGTCTTCGGTCCGGGGGAGCCCATCGGGGAAGTGGCCGTCTTTGCAGGCATCCCCTTTCCGGCCTCTGCGGCCACCCTGGCCAAGACCACCCTGCTCTTCTTCCCCAGGGAGGCCTTCATCCGCCTCATCGCCAAGGAACCGGCCCTGGCCATGAAGCTCCTGGCTGTCTTGTCCATGCGCCTCAAGCAGTTCACCGTCCAGGTGGAAAACCTCTCCCTCAAGGAGGTGCCGGGACGCATCGCCTCCCACCTGCTTTTCCTTGCCGGAGAACAGAACAACCGGGAAAAAGTGACCCTCACCATCTCCAAAGGCCAGCTGGCAAGCCTTCTGGGCACCATCCCCGAGACCCTCTCCCGAATCCAGGCCAAGATGGCCTCCGAGGGACTCATCCGGGTTTCCGGACGCGAGATCACTATCCTGGACGTGGAGCGCCTGGAGGACCTGGCGGAAAACGGCAAGCTGTAGCCAGGGGCCGCGGTCTCTTTCTTTCCAGGGCGATGCCCGGGCCGAACGTCTCCTCCCTTGACGTTTCTTACGCACGATCCGTGCCACACAGAAAGGGCGGCCCCGCATGCGGAACCGCCCTTATGTCTCCGACGTTCCCCACTATCAGAGGGGCCCGGTGCTCATCACTGGGCTCAACGGTTCGATCTTGTTGGCCTTCATACGAAAATCATACAGGTCCTCCATGTCCTTGTAGACCTGAAAGATCTGGAAAAACCCGTGCCAGTGGGCATAATCCGGCCCGCCCATGGCTGCGCCGTGACGCGCCCTTCTGCCCGTGTGGTGCCAGAGGTAGTACATCAGCTCCTGGAACCCGTCTTTCCAGGGATCGTCCTTCAGGAGTCCCTTGGCCTGCAGGCCCTCTTTCATGGCCACGGCCTTGTCCCAGTAGAAGTTGTACAGCTCCACCGTGCTGTCCAGGGTGTCCCGCTGGGCCTTGATATGGCTGGTCCCGTGGCAGTTGGCGCACACCTTCTTCATCATCTCCTCGCCTTTTTTGCCGTCCCCCCGGACCCCGCTCCTGAGCTCGCTGCGCGCATGAACCAGGTCCCACTTGAGCCGCTCGTTCACGTTATGGGAGGTGGCCAGCTCGCCGATACCGCTCATGTGGCAGGTGGCGCAGGTGGGGGCGGTATAGTCCCCGGGTTCCCAGGTATCCGGGGCGCTGTCCCACTCCCATTCATCCCCGTGGGCCAGGAACATCTGCCCGTGCTTGCTCTCGATATAGATCTCGATGTTGGGGTGGTCCGGGCCCAGGTGGCAGCTGGCGCACGCCTCGGGTTTCCGCGCCTCGGAAATGGAAAAGCGGTGGCGGGTGTGGCACACCGTGCAGTTGCCGATGCTGCCGTCCGGGTACCGGGTACCGACACCTCCGGGCCAGGTCTCCTTGATGGGCTTGTTGTCGGGTCCCACCTCCACCTGGGTGCCGTGGCACATCTGGCAGCCGCTGGACCGTGCGGCCCGGTTGGAAAAGGAACCCAGGGGGTTGCCGATGAACTCGGCCCCTTCGTAATGGTACATGAGCTTCAGGAACTTCTCGTTTTCCACCACCGGCGCCGAGGCAAGCTCCGCGTGGCCGCTCTTAAGAAACTGCTCCACCTCCACGGGGTGACAGCGGCTGCAGGTCCCGGAGGAGACCATGGGGGAAATAAAGGTGTCCGTCCCTTTGAGCCCCTCGCACTGGGAGGCCATGGGCGAGCGCTTGGTCACGGTGTGGCAGTCGTAACACGAGACCCCGGCATGGGCCATCTTGCTGAGCTTCCAGCCCTCCACCACCCCGGGGGTCTTGGCCGCATGGCATTCGATGCATGCCAGGGCCTCCTGGCTGTAGCCCCGGACAATCTTGAATTCCTTGGTCGCCAGGTCCGGATACCCGGTCTCCGCAGCCCCGTGGGCAACCATCCCCGTTAGAAAAGCAAAACCCCACAACAAAACCCGTCTGCCTGAATTCAACATGAACACCTCCTCACATTACTTTGGGTTTGCATCAACACGCGTGTCGTATGAACATTGCGGAGCCGTCCCCAGGGACAACGGCCTTGTGGAGACTGCCCTCTGATTGGCACAGGAAGCCCCCAACGGAGCCGAAAAGCCCATAAGGGAACCATAAAAAAAGGCAACCGTTTCCGGTTGCCTTACATGGCCTTGCCTTTGGAGAAATATCGTTCCACCATATCCAGCATGTCCCGGTGGCCAACATGGGGGTGGCACTTGGAGCATGTCATATCCGTCTCGCCGCGCAGCTTGGCCCGATGGGCGATAAAGCCACCCCGCCTCATCCCCGGAGGGGTCAGGTCCATGTGACAGGCCCTGCAGGCGCTGTCAAACGTAAATTCCTGGCGGTTGGCCTCAGCTTTTCCTGCCCAGTCGTAGGTGTAGGGATCAATGGACAGGTGGTTATAGATATGACCTGCTCCGGTTTTGGCCTTGATCACAAGGTACTGGATGTAGTTGTCGTGGGGCAGGTGACAGTCCACGCACTGGGCCACCACGCCCCGCGGGTTGCTGCCGCCGTGGACAGAGGCACGCCAGGAATCCCGGAAGGGATGCATGTAATGACACCGGACACAGAAGGTGTCGGTGTTGGTGGACTCGATCATAAATCCTGAGGCAAGCACCAGAAGCACCGTCGCCATAATGCCGAAGCCTGCTCCCCACCCCAGGATTTTTAAAGGGGTCTTTCCCGTGAGCCACGCGGGTCGGGTCATACCGTGCCTCCTTCATGCATGTCACCGGAAACGCCGTCGCCCGTGATTCAGGCGACACGGCCGGTCTCGTCGTGGATTCAAAAAAACGGCGGACGCATCAAGAACACCGGGAGGCAACGCCGCATAAAATAACGTCACCACCGGCACAAGCAGAAAAACCGGCACCGATTGCAGGGAGTAACACGCCGGAGGGGAGTGGCAGACTATCTCAGGAGGAGGAAGAAGGGGCGTTGGCAGCCGGTTGAGGCATGATTGATAATCATTCTGGAAATTTATCCTTTTTACAGCTTTTTTTCAAGGAGAAGTTATCCTGTCACGATCCGGATTGCTGTCACCGCAGGCAGCCCTGTTGGGGACAAAGCCCTTGAAACGTCCGACAAACAAATGTGGTGGCGGCGCAGCCCGAATCGATGGCCTTGCGCTCTGACCCGACGTGAACCATAGGAGGCACTCCTGAATCATTGCTTTATGGGTCTTCAACCGTGACAAACCGAAAAAAAAACACCTGCCCCCTTTCACGTGCCATGGAAAGGAAGCAGGTGCCTTGAAATCCGCATATCCGGGGAGTCACCCTCAACGGGCCGACAGCCCCCCGGAAGCCGTCACTTACTTGCCGTTGGCAAGAAGACGGCCGGAAAGAAGCTTGATGTGCTTCATCTCTTCTTTGATGATGTCGTCGATGCGGGCTTTGCCACGGTTTCCGGCGACCAGGTCCTTCATGCCGAGGTAAAAGACGATGGAGTCTTTTTCCGCGGTAATGGCGCCTTTGAGGATGCCCTCCATGGAGGAGAGGTCCATGGCCTTGTCATAGAACACGCGGGTGTCGGCAAGGGCCTTGAGGTACTGAGCCGCTTCCCCTTCGGGATCAAAGGTTACCTCGGCCTTGTCGTCGGCGCTCAGCTCTTTTCGCAGGCCGGCAAAGGTCACTTCGTGGTCGTCTTCCATGGCGGCCAATTCAACGAGGAAGTCCTTATCATCTGCGTTGGTTACCGCCTCGGCTGCATCGCGGTAGTATTTGGCTCCGTTGCGTTCAATCTGCTCTGCCATCTCGAAAATTTCGTCTGCATTAAAACCCAGGCCCATCTCTCTTCTCCTTAAAGAATGGTAAATGATCACGTGTCGAAAGCGAAGAACCGATTCGCCTTCAAACCGATTAGACGTCTGCTGCATCTCCGGCTTTGTCTGATGACATCGAGTTCCCCGCGACGCTGACAATCTCAGGCCGCCAGGCCCCGGAGCCGGAGTTTCTTGTGCTTCACTTCAAGGGACAATTGTTTCAAGATTCGTGCCACCCAATGGGTACGGCGCAGCGGCACGAACCGTCCCGGAAAAAAACGGGGCATCCAAAGCCCCTAATATTCCGTCAGTTAGCCGCCTCTGTTTCAGACACATATATAATTCCTAACCCGAACAAGTCAAGTCAGTGCGCTATTTTTCGCTTTCCGGCGTTACCAAGCAGGGCACCAAAAGCGACGACCTGCCCTGTCCATGAACCATCGCCCCTGTTCCATCCATTAGAAAAATGAGACATTCCAACCGGCCGCCGGTCCCGAGAAGGACGCCTTCCCCCCTGCCCCGCCAAGGGCTCCCCGACAGCGTTCTTCTTTAACCCATCCGAAATGTTTAGAAAAAGGACGTATCGCATATGCGACCCGGCCTGTCTCAAAAACGATTCGAGACAGTAGCGTCTCCGGCCCAGCCGGGGTCGCATCACCCCATCCCTTCGAGATTGCAGCAAAAAAAAGCATTTTCCCTTTGCACCCCATGGTATTAAGCCGTATGATTCCCCTGTTGGACAGACGGACCGACCGCTATTCGTTTTTTATCCCAATCCGCGCACCCAACGGTGTGGTTGCTTTTGACCGACCCCAGTTACCGGCGACCGAGCCCCTGCCTGCGCTCATTTTTGGCACATGTTTTGCTTTTCTTCCTGGCACTCGGTTCGCCGACCCGTTTCGTCCCTGTTTGAATGCAGAGGCCCGCACCGTTGACACCGCCGGGCCCACCCACAATGAACGATGGTTTAAGAGCCACTTTCACTTAAGGAGGCACCCATGAACACCACCCAACATTGTCCCGGGCACGAGCCCTTTAAAAGCATTCAACCCATTGAAGTAACCTGCAAAAAATGCGGGACCGTCAATGAGGTCTTCTCGGACGAGGTGGAGAAGACCCACACGTGCCGTTCCTGCAAAGAGGTCCTGGATGTGAAAAACACCGCAGGTTAACGCGCACGAGGACAAACCGACCCGCGACGGCTTCGCATGGCCCCCTTTGGCAAGGCACGCGAAGCCGTCTGTGCGGAGGCGACGTATACACCACTAACTTTAATTATAAAGATTTACCTTGACCTGGACCCGGCTGTAAGGAGGAATTCATGGATGTCGTAATGCTCTCCCGTCTGCAGTTCGCCGCTGCGACCATGTTCCATTTTCTTTTTGTCCCATTGACCCTGGGGCTCTCCGTTCTGGTGGCCATCATGGAGACCCGCTACGCGAAAACAGGGGATGAGACCTGGCTTCGCATGACCAAATTTTTTGGCAAACTCTTTCTCATCAACGTGGCACTGGGGGTGGTCACCGGCATCACTCTGGAGTTCCAGTTCGGCACCAACTGGTCCCGCTACTCCGAATATGTAGGGGACGTCTTCGGCTCCCTCCTCGCCATTGAGGCCACCGCCGCCTTTTTCCTGGAGTCCACCTTCATCGGTATCTGGATCTTCGGCTGGAAAAAGCTTTCGGCCAAAGCCCACGCCACGGTGATGTGGCTGGTGGCCCTGGCCGGCTCCCTCTCCTCGGTGTGGATCCTCATCGCCAACGCCTGGATGCAGAACCCCGTGGGCTACACCATCCGCAACGGCCGCGCCGAACTCACCGACTTCATGGCGGTCATCACCCAGAAGTATGCCTTGCTGGAGATCTCTCACACCCTGTCGGCCGCTTACATGTACAGCGCCTTCGTTGTCATGGGCATCAGCGCCTGGCACCTTCTTAAGAAGCAGAACGTGGAGCTCTTCACACGAGCCTTCCGCCTCGGCCTGATCTTCGGGGTTTTCTCCGCTATCGTGGTGGCCGTCTCCGGCGACATGCACGGGGTCAACGTCACCAACACCCAGCCCGCCAAACTGGCTGCCATGGAATCCCACTGGGAAACCACCACCCGGGCTCCCTCCTTTATCCTGGCCATTCCCGATGAAAAGAACGAACGGAACCTCATCGAGTTCGGACGCATCCCCGGCCTCTTGAGCTTCCTGGGCAAGCATGACTTCAACGCAGAAATCATCGGCCTCAAGGACATCCCCAAAGACGAACGGCCCCCGGTCCTCATCACCTCCCTGGCCTTCCGCACCATGGTGGGCAGCGCCACCCTGCTGATTTTTCTCACGGTGTGGGCCTTTGTCAAACGCAACAAACTCCTTGAGAGTCGCAGGCTCCTCACGGCCATGGTCCTTGCCATTCCCCTGCCGCTGCTCACCATCGAAGCCGGATGGGTCCTTACCGAGGTGGGGCGGCAGCCCTGGATCGTTTACGGCCTCATGAAGACCTCCCAGGCAGCATCGCCGGTGGCCTCGTCCCAGGTCCTGGCGAGCCTCATCGGGTTTATCGTGGTGTACGGCCTCCTGGGCTTCGTGGGCTTCTGGCTCATGATCAAGCACGCCAAAACCGGCCCGGCACCCGCACAGGAAACCGCCGCTTAAGCTGAAAACGCAGCACACATCTTCAGAATTGAATTAGGGAGGATATATTCATGGTTTTGCAGTCAACGTGGTTTTTTCTCTGGGGGCTCCTCTGGGCCATCTTTTTTATCACCGACGGATTTGACTTCGGGGTTGGCACTCTCTACCCCTTCCTCGGCAAGAGCGAAACGGACAAGCGCACCATGGTGGCCGCCATCGGCCCCCTGTGGGACGGCAACGAGGTGTGGCTCCTCACCGCAGGGGGCGTTACCTTCGCCGCCTTCCCCACGGTGTACGCTGTGATGTTCTCAGCCCTGTACACGCCCCTGATGCTCATCCTGTTTGCCCTGATCATCCGCGGCGTCTCCTTTGAGTTCCGGGACCAGATCGTCAGCCCGGTCTGGACAAGGGTCTGGGACACCACGATCTTCATCGGAAGCTTTGTACCCGCCCTCCTCTTCGGAGTGGCCTTTGCCAACATTTTCCAAGGGATCCCCTTCAACGGAGAGGGTGTCTACGAAGGCAACCTCTTAACCCTGTTGAACCCCTACGGCCTGGCCGGGGGCGTTCTCTTCGTGCTCCTCTTCACCCTCCACGGTGCCCTGTGGCTCTGCATCCGCACCGAAGGGGACCTCCAGGCACGCACCATCCGCACGGCACGGATCCTCTGGCCCATCCTCCTGGTGGCCGCCGTCACCTTCCTGGGCGCCAGCTGGTTTGCAACGGATCTCTACGGCAACTACCTTGCCCAGCCCGCGCTCTTTGTGATCATCGCCATCACCGTGGCGGCCCTTGCGGCCATCCGGTTCTTCATCGCCAAAGAAGCCTGGTTCAAGGCGTGGTTCGCCTCCTGCACCACCATCTTCGGCGCCACCTTCTACGGCATCGTCGGCCTCTTTCCCAGCCTCTTTCCCTCCAGCCTGGACGAGGCCTTCAGCCTCACGGCCTTCAACGCCTCATCCAGCCCCCTGACCCTGAAGATCATGCTCACCGTGGTGCTCATCTTTATCCCCCTGGTCATCGCCTACCAGGTCTGGGCCTACAGCGTCTTCAGCCACAAGGTCACCGAGGAGGATTTTTACGCCCACTAAGACCGCAACACATTCCGCTGACCCAAAGGCCATAATAAAAAAGCCCTGCACGCGTGCAGGGCTTTTTTTGCAGGGCAGACGCATTTAGATATTTGCCTCCGGCGGCCCTGCCGGGGGCCAAACTTTTGAAAAGTTTGACAAACAGGTCTTGCTCACTTATCCAGAAACCTTCGCGAATGCCCTCACCCTGAGGAACGAAGGGAGAGGGCATTCGCAACCTGGGGTCCAGGGGTGGCGAAGCCACTTAGGCTAAAAATCCCCTGGCCGCCGGAGGCAGGCTTTTCTTGCCCACTTTAACCATAGAAGGCACGCTTTTTTGGTTGCAGTTGCCCTTCTCTGTGCTATGAGCCGTAGGTGCCGTCAACTGACCCGGCACCACAGGTGCTGCCAACCCCGAGCCAGCTGAACCAGGAGAGACCATGGACGCCTTGCAGAACCGATTCACCGCCATCCGCAACGCCCTTGAGGCCACCATCTGCACGGTACAGGGGGTGGAGGTCATCGAAAAAGCCCTCATGACCCTGGCCGGCAACCCCGAGGTGCTGCGCCTCGCCCCGGAAGCCGAAACCTGGCGCAACCACCTTGCCGAAGCCCGGGTCGACGGAGACACCGAAGAGCAAGAGTATGCCCTGCTGGAGCTCTACCGCACCCTCCACACCGCAGGCGCCGGATACACCGAAGAGGAAAAAAAGCAGCTGGATGAGCAAAAGGGCCTCCACGGCCTCTCCGGGGGCCTCCTGCCCCTGCTCATGACAAAGGAGCTTGTCTCCCCGGACACATGCATGGCCGACCTCGGCGCCGGAAACGGCCTCCAGGGTCTCCTCCTCCAGTGCCTTTGCCCCCACCGCCACACCCTGCAGGTGGAACTCTCCAAAGGGCACCTGAGCGCCGGGCGCCTCTTCCAACGGATCCTGGGCATTGCCGACCACCGCGTCTCCTGGCGCCACGGGGACCTCTTTGCCACCGATCTCTCCGGCGTCACCCTCCTTTACCTCTACCGCCCGGTAAGGCCTTCGGAGACAACCCTTCCCCTGTACCGAAAACTGGCAGCCACAATAGGTGCCATGGACCAGCCCATCCACCTTGTAAGCGTGGCCGATTGCCTCACCCCTCACCTGGATCCCCCGGTGTCTCCCCTTTACGACGACGGCTTTGTCACCATCATGGCCGTTGAGCCGCGGGCATCCCTAACGAAATGAATCAATTGTTGATTTTTTCATTTGAACGGCGTTTAATAGACCAAATGCAATTCATCCCATTCCTCAGCCGCCCGGGCCACACACTGCCACCGGAGCCTCCCCCCCGCCCATGACATGCCGTGCACACGCGACATGAAAGAAACCGGCTCCCTGTGTCATCCCCGTTCAACACCCGGCGTCGGCCCTTTCAGGGCGATCTTCGGACCCTTCCCGCGTGGGCACCCCACCAACCCAAAATCAGGAGAATGTAGCCATGCGCAGATGGTCCGTTATCCCTTTTTTGGTCATCGTGCTTTTGCTCCCCTTCCTTTTCGGGGGCTGCGACGAGGACATCAAGTACTACCAGTGGAACCTTGTGCAGCTTGAACCCGAGGGAGACGTGGAGTATGTGTGCGGAAACGGGTCCCCTTACAAATTCTTCGTCAACCCGTCTTTGACCAGTGACAATGTGCTTATCTATTTTGAGGCCGGCGGGGCCTGCTGGGACTATCCCAGCTGCTCGGGACAAAGCGGGATCCGGGGTGCGGCCAACCCCAACGGCATCCCCGACGACTACATGGACGGGTTCTCCATCCCCGCCATCATGTCGCCCTTTATCTTTCGCGCCCACCCCTGGGAGCGTGTGGACACCCAGGGCTGGACCATCATCTTTGTTCCGTACTGCACCGGGGACATCTTCATCGGAAACAACACCGCCACCTACGAATCCGAGGATTCCGATGAGAGCCTGGAGTGGCACCACAACGGCTACACCAACACCCAGGGAATTATCAACTGGATGACCAATGGGCCCTTCAAGGACCACTTCGACTCCATTCCCAAGCTCATGGTCAGCGGATGCAGCGCCGGAGGCGCCGGCTCCATCCTCAACTACCACTTCATCCGCAAGGGCCTGGGCGACCGCGTGGGCGAGGCCATCCTCCTCAACGACTCCGGTCCCATCTACTCCACGGCCGAAGACTCTCCCCAGTTCTCGTTGCCCCTGCACACCAAGATCCGCAGTGCCTGGAACGTGGACAGCGTCATCGACATCCTGGGCCAGGACATCCCCGGTGATTTCGACGCCGATGACTACGGCAGCTTAAGCGTTGCCCTGTCTCGTCAGTATCCCGCCGACAAGCTGGCGCATACCCAGTTCACCATGGACGGCAACTACTCGGGCTACTCGTACGAGCGGTTCTACGACTACCCGCCCAAAGAAGAGATCCACGCCATGTGGGCCGCGGACCAGGGCTACCTCATGGCCATGTACGACGACCTCTTTGCTGAAAACGGCAACATCGGCTATTTCGTCCCCTACTACCGCCCCTTCAACGACAGCCACTGCTCCTGCATCCTCTCCTTTGACGACACCGACATCACCGGCACGGGCATGAACGTGGGAGACTACGCCGATCGCCTCATCAACGACGGGGCCGGCATGGCCGCCATGCAGTACTACGAAGAGCCCACCGAGGAAGAGCTCAACAGGCCCTACCCCCTCTGGAACCTCCTTGACCTGCTCATGGGCGCTCTGTAAGGCACGGAACAGACAACGTAACGATTCACCTCAGGCCCCCGGCAGCCCTGCCGGGGGCCTGCTTTTTCCCTGAGCCCTTTTGTCCCTGTGGTTCCTTCGGCCCTTACCCGTTGGCCTGCTTGGTTTCGATCCGATCCAGGGCCCGCGCTTCCCGCTCCGGAATGGCCTCCAGCCGTTTCTTGAACTGCTCCAGCAAAAATTGATGCTGGGCCAGGTCCCGCTGGCTCATCTCGCCCTTATGCTCCTTTAAAATCCACTCCAGCATGGCGATGCTGTCCCGTGTCAGAAGGGCCTGCTCGTCGTAGTAGCTGTGGACCTCGTCCTCGGAGGCGATGTTGGCGCTGATGCGTCCGAAGAGTTCGTTGCGGGACTTTTTCTCCTCCTCCCGCTGCCACCGCTCCTCCTCGGTCTGGGGCGGAATGGCCAGGTTGTCGGGAAGGCTTGCCCGCATGCGGTCCATGTCCGGCATAAAGGGCTCCTGCTTTTCAGGCTCCCGGGCCACCGGTTTCTCACCGGTTTCTCCGCTTTGGGCCTCGACCGCACTGCCGTGCTGACCGGCCACCGTCTCTTCAAGGGCCGCTGTATCCATCCCTTGTTCCGGGACATCCCCTTTGCCCACGACCATCCGGGCCCCCAAGGTCAAAAGAACACCTGCCACCAAACCCACTGCCACCCAGCCGATACGCGCCATGTTGCCTCCTGTCGTTGTGGTCCGGTCCATGCCCCTTTGTTTCATGGTCCGCGTGCATGCCAGAACCAGAAGGTTGGCAGCCACGGCAGCGCCGATGCCCAGGGCCAGAGTCCAGAAGAAAAACAGCCTGGGCATCAGGTAATAGGAGACATCCAAAGGGGTGTTGAGCCAGAGTTGATTGGAAAAAAGAAGCGGGTGAAACAGGTCCCGCCAGAAGGTGGTAAAAAACGGAAAGATTCCCGAAAGCAATGGGAACAGAACAAGGTTGACCAGGGCACTGCCCCTGAGCAAAGACGGGGTCGCGGCAAAGGCAAGACTGAGAAGGGCTGCCGCCGCGACCACCGCAGCAAGATCCAGCCGGTCCCGGGCTTCTGCCAGGTGACGGCGCTCTTTGGCCGTCCATGCCCCATGGGCAAGGGCCCCGCCATGGGAGAGAAAAGAGGTCAGCTCCCGGACCAGAACCCTGGGCGGCCCGGCTTTCAGGCGCACGCAGCGGCCGTGGATCCCGCAGGCGGCATCGTACCAGAACGGCGTGTAGACAACCGCTGCCAGGGGGACCCAGAAGGTAAGGTAAAACAGAGAGACACCGGTAAGCAAAGCCCGAGCACGCGCCATACCCCTCCTTTCATCCGCTTAACGCACCGGTATCATAGCCCCTTACAACCTGTTTGTCGAGGCCGTATCACGGAGCCTTCTTCCAGAAACGCTTCACGAGAAAAGGAATCGTGCCCACGGCGCACAAAAGGAGAAATCCCCCGACAAAGGGCGCAGTTATCCGCCCCTGGAGAAGGTCCAGCAGGGAGCTGGAAAAGAGAATAAAGGCAAGGGTGGCGGGAAACATGCAGACAACGGTGGCCGCCACGTAGTGGGAGAGTCGCACCCGGGTCAGCCCGAATGCGTAGTTGAGGAGAACAAAAGGAAACACCGGCACCAGGCGGGTAAAGGCCACCACCTTCCACCCCTCCTCGGCCACCTTGCGGTCCAGGCGCTCCAGGCCGGTGCCCGCCACCTTCCCGCGCACCCAGTCCCCTGCCAGGTAGCGGGACACAAGAAAAGCCAGGGTGGCACCGCCCGTGGCCCCCACCATGGTGCAGGCCAGCCCCATGACCGGACCGAACAGAAGACCTGCGGCAAGGGTGAGGGGACTTGCCGGAAGAAGCAGGCAGGGCCCGATGCAGTAGAGGGCCACAAAGATAAGGGGCGCGGCAAGGCCGTAGCCTTCCACCCATTGCCTCACCGCCTCCGGGGCCAAAGAATCCGTGAAGCCTGAAATTTTCAAAGCGGCTGCCATGCCGATGAGGGCCATGAGGATCACCCCCTTGACCCACCATGCCCCCTTTGGGCCGCCGCCCATGGAGACGTGCCGCTCACGGGTCACTGCAGGCTCCGAGATCTTTTTCACCCGCCTTTTGAGCCCCAGGCGGTGAAGATAGGTCAGAGGGCTCCCGGTGGCTTTGGGAATCGTGTTGCCGTCATTAAAAAACAAATCCAGGAGATGCCGGGCGCCTCCCCGGCCGCCGAGACGCGAGGCGCACCCCGAGCAGTAGGTGAGGACCGCCTCTCCGGCCCGATCCCCTTGAATCCTCTGCCGCCAGGCTTCGGCATGGCCGGGACAGACCGCTCCCACTGCGCCCCCCTCCCCGCAGCAGAGGGTCCGCCTGCCGCTGCGGGCAGACTCCACCAGGGACACCCCGCTTCGCAGGGCCAGCTCCCGGGTCGCCCCGTGGATCCCTTCTTCAAACCGCACCGCACAGGGATCGTGCATCCTCAACGCCCCGCTTACAGATGTTGGGACAAGGTCCGCGTCCCCTGCCATGAGCTCATAGACACTCTGGGTCTCAAGGCCCGTGCCGTAGTGATGAAACACCTTGAAGCAGTTGGGGCAAGCCACCACCACGCGGCGCACGCCCCGATCCAGAAGCCAGCGGTGCAGCTCCCCAAAGGCGTTCTCAAAGGCCCCCTGCCGCCCCAGGTCATGGGAGGGCTTGGTGCAGCAGTCCAGAACCAGGCCCGCCTGGGGGACCTGTTCCCTGATGTACTGCCAGACGCGAAAGGTCTTGTGGGACCGCGTTCCCGACAGGCCGCACCCCGGAAAAAAGATCGTATCGCACCCTTCGGGCAGATGGGCCCAGGTAAACCGTTTGGACACCCCCCGGGCCTCGTAGGCAAGCAGGCGCGTGTAAGGCGACAAATCCACCTTGCCGCTCTCCGCCGCTTCCCGCCGTAAGGCAAGAAAAAAGGCCGCGGGATCCACCCCTTCCGGACAGACCGCCGTGCAGAGCCCGCACAGAGAGCAGAGAAACGCCAGGCGAAGGGCCTCCTCCGGCCGGGTCTCCAACAGCTCCCGAATCTCCAGGGGGCTTCCGTGCTCCTTTAAAAAAGCGCACCCCACCCGGCACTTGCCGCAGCCGGTGCACCGGGGAAGAATGGATTGGGAAGGGTCGGAAAAGGATCGCAGGCTTCCTGTTTTCACGAAAATGGTCTCTCCTGTCATGGTAAGGGGAATTCAGGGGTAAACGGTAGAATGGTGTGGGCGCCCCCCGGATGTCAAAATGATAATATCAATGACATCAGCGCCAGCCATTGAGAAAAGCAGACGTCTATGGCAAAGCCAGCATTAAAAGCATGCCTCCGGCGGCGAGGTGAGCCACCTCGAAAGCATATTGCCCTTGCGCTTTGTCCCTCGTTCCTCGGGCCAAAGCGCAAGGGCCTTCGACTCGGGCTTCGCCCGGCATAAACCTTGATGATTTCTGCGGGCTGGATCACAAGCTTCGACGCAACAGGAACCGTTGTTGTTACTTGTCCATGTTTCTGCTTTTCCCCGTTGCTCCGGCATGCTATCAAAATAAGTATGATGCGACTCTTTCTTCAGCAAGCCTATACCGACGCCGGGTGCGGTGGAAACGGCGCAGGGGTGGCGATTTTCGCCGACGACATGGACGAGGCCGCCATGCAGGCCCTGGCCCGCAACGTGGGGCTCTCGGAAACCGCCTTTGTTTCGGATCTCTTGAGCAGCTGCCCTGTCATCCGTTATTTTACCCCGGTGGCTGAGGTGGATCTCTGCGGCCACGCCACTGTGGCGGCCTGGACTGTCATGGCCCACCTGGGCCTTGTGCGGCCGGGACGACATCGTCAAGGGCTCAGGGAAGGAGAGATCAGCGTTACCCTGGATAACTCCGGGGCGGTGTGGATAGATCAAAAACCCCCTGCCTTCAATCCGATACTTGATCCGGCCCGGGTGGCCCCCATCCTGGGGCTTGCGCCCGAGGACCTCACCGCAACGGGCCTGCCCATCCAGCCCGTCTCCACAGGCCTCTCGGACATCCTGGTCCCCCTGCCCTCACGAAGGCTCCTCGAAGCGGTCGTCCCGGACCTCGGGGCCATGGCAGCCTTTAACACCGAAACCGACACCGTGGGGTTCCACCTCTTCTGCATGGAGCCCCGGAACCCCGCCCATACCGCATGCTGCCGGAACTTTGCCCCGGCATACGGCATTGATGAGGAGTCGGCCACCGGAAGCGCCAGCGGAGCCCTGGCCGCCTACCTGTGGATGAACGGTCACCAGCAGGAGCGCTACATCTTCGAGCAGGGACACGCCATGGGCAGCCCGTCCCGCATGGATGTCCTCCTTGCCTGTGATGAGAAAAGACCCACCAGGGTCACCGTGGGAGGATACGGCGGCACCCCTGTGGAAAAGACGGTTCCCCCGCCGACATCGGGTTGACCTTCCGTGGCCGGACAAGGGACGCCACATTTTTATTGGCGTGATCACAACCATTTGATATAGCTTCATCAGGATAATTGATATCTGATACACCAGACAGGAGATCGCAATGCACCCCCTTTTCGACCCCATTACCATCAACGGCATGACCCTTGCCAACCGCTTTGTCCGGTCCGCCACCTGGGAAGGGATGGCCGGGCCCGACGGCTGCGTTACCCAACGGCTCATCGACTGCATGGCCACCCTGGCCGACGGCGGTGTGGGCCTCATCATCACGGGCCACGCCTTTGTGGAACTCGAAGGCAAGGCAGGCCCGAAACAATTGGGTATCCACGACGACGCGTTTCTCCCCGGGCTCACCAAGATGGTGGAGGCGGTCCACGCCCGCAACGGGAAAATCGTGGCCCAGCTGGCCCATGCCGGAAGGCGCGCCAACACCGACGAGTCGGGCCGTCCCCCCCGCATCATCTCCGTCACCGGCGCCGAAGAGCCCCCGGTAAAAGAGATGGGTCCCTGCGATTTCAAGCTGGTGGTCACCGCCTTTGCCGAGGCAGCCGTCAGGGCCAAAAAAGCCGGTTTCGACGGGGTGCAGATCCACAGTGCCCACGGCTACCTCCTCAGCCAGTCCCTCTCGCCCCTGGAAAATCGTCGCAGCGACTGGTACGGCGGCCCCGTGGAGCACCGCATGCGCTTACTCCTGGAGGTCACCACCGCCATCCGTGACGCCGTGGGCCCCGACTACCCGGTGCTCATCAAGCTCAACAGCGCCGACCACGTCAAAGGCGGCTTTACCCTGGACGAGGCCTGCGCCGTGGCCGTCCGTCTGGCCCACGAGGGGATCGACGCCATCGAGGTAAGCGGCGGCACTCCGGAAAGCGGGGAGCTTGCCCCCATCCGGCCCCGCATCGACGCCCCGGAAAAGGAAGCCTACTTCCGCGATGCAGGCAAAGCCGTCAAGGAGTCGGTGCAGGTCCCCGTGATGCTCGTGGGCGGCATCCGCTCCCTTGAGACCGCCCTTGCCATGCACGATGAAGGCCGGGCCGACCTCATCAGTCTCTCCCGCCCCCTCATCCGGGAGCCCAACCTCATCGCCCGATGGGAACAGGGAGACACCGCCCCCGCCCTGTGCAACTCCTGCTGTCGATGCTTTGTCCCGGCCCGAAGGGGGGACGGCATCCGCTGCATGGCACGGAAAAAAGGATAAAAAGACGCCTCCGGCGGCCCTGCCGGGGGCTAAACTTTTAAAAAGTTTAACAAACAGATCTTAAAGTTTCGTCTTGAATGGATTCCGTTATAAACGTTGAATGTGACTTTTCCCGACGGACAAAGCGCATTTGCATCCTGCGTTCAGGGCATTTAATTTAAGTGGTTACTCCACCCTTGTCACCGGCAATTATTCCGTTAAAACTCAAACGAGTCTGAGAACGCCCGCGTCATGTTTTTAGAAGAATGACATGGGCCTCCCCTGCCTTGACGGTTGCCGGACTTCACCCTTCACGCGAATGCCCTGGCAGCATTCGCATGGCAACGGCCTCCATGCCTTCGCCATAGGGTTTCAAGGTGCCCCCACCTTGCCTCTGGAGGCTGGTTTTGCCATGCACTTTCACAATAAAAAACATCGCTTTTGGCTTTTACTTTGTGCCCGCTGGGCATCGGATTTAACCTGATTTTGACGGTGTCCACGCCTCATCACCCGCGTCCAGCTCCTGTCGCACGGCTGTGAGCAGGGTGTGCATCTCCACGGGTTTCATCAAAAACGTCCGAACACCGATGGTCTCGGCTGCCTGGCGGGCCCTGCGGTCGTTGTAGCCCGTGCAGAGGATCACCGGTATCCCGGGAGTCATGGCCTTGATCTCCCGTGTCAGGGCCATACCGGTCATGCCGGGCATGGTCATGTCGCTCACCACGATATCGTAGTTGCCCCGGCTCGCCCGGTAATGGTCCAGCGCCTTTTTGCTCTCCGTAAACACCGACACCCGGTACCCGGCCCGCCTCAGCATCCGCTTGAGCAAAAAGGCGAGTTCTTCGTCGTCGTCCACCACCAGAACCGTCTCGCGGCCCCTGGGAGGGGCCTCGGCGGAAACGGGCTCAGGAAGCAAGGCCTCCCCTTCCACTTCGAGAAAGCAGAGGGTAAAGGTGCTGCCCTTGCCCGGCTCGCTGTCCACGGTGATGGTGCCGCCGCACTCCCGGACGATGCCGTGGACAACGGAGAGCCCCAGGCCCGTGCCCTTGCCCTCCTCCTTGGTGGTGAAGTACGGGTCGAAGATCCTGTCTCGACTGGCCGCGTCCATGCCCACCCCCGTGTCCTTCACCACAAGCCTCAGGCAGGAGCCGGAGGGGTTTCCCGGAAACGGCGATTCCTTCTCGTTCATGAATACAGTCTCCAGTGCCACCTCCAGGGTCCCGCCCCCCATGCCTTCCATGGCGTGGTAGGCGTTGGTCCCCAGGTTCATGATGACCTGGTGCACATGGGTGGGGTCCCCGAATATCAGACGGCCTTCGGCGTGGAGCCTCTCCCGGATGGCGATGGTGCTGGGCAGGGTGGAGCGCAGGAGGGTCAGGGCCTCCTGGACCACGGCCTGGACATGGACCGGTTTGAGTTCGGACTGATGACGCCTGGAGAGGGTCAGGATCCTTCGCACCAGGTCCCGCGCCCGCTGGGAGGCCTTGAGGATGCCCGTCATGTTCTCCGCCTCCCGACTGTCCGGGGGCAGCGAAAGCTGGGTCATCTCCGCGTACCCGATAATGGGGGAGAGAATATTGTTGAAGTCGTGGGCAATGCCCCCGGCCAGGGTGCCCAGGGCCTCCATCTTCTGGGAGTTCCGGAGTTGGGCACGCAGCAGCTCCTTTTCCTCTTCGGCCTGGAAAAGACGGGAGATATCGATAAAACTGTCCACAATGCCCAAAAGACGACCGTCCCGGTCCGTGAGCGGGTTGGCGGCCACCATGCAGGGGATGCCCTCCCGACTCGCCGTGGAGAACAGGCTCTCCCCCCGAACAGGGGTGACCCCTGAAAGCGCCTGGACCAGGGGACAGGCGTCGGTGCGGCACATGTCGCTGCGAATCACCTCGTAGCAGTGCTTGCCCACGGCAAGGGAGGCATCCTCACCAAAAAGCTCGCTGAAGGTGCTGTTCATGCGAAGCAGGCGAAACCTTCGGTCAATGATCAGCATGGGGATGGAGGCGTTGAAAACCTGGGTCAGCTCCAGGTTGGCCCGGGCCACCCGCTGCCTGGCCCCCTCCAGCTCCGAGGCCTGGGCCCGAAGGGACTCTTCCGCCCTCCGGCTCAGCCGGGTGGCACGGTCCACGGCGTGCCGCAGGCTCCGGTTCCAGACAAAAAACCCACCGAGGACCGCAACAACCAGGCACACCACCAGGCCGATGGCATAGGTACGAAAAGAAGGGTCCCTGTAGACGGGGTGGGTTTTCAGGTAGAGCCACTTTTTAAAAATATCCCGTTTCTCTTCCGGCGAAATCAAGGAGAGGCCCCGGTTCATGATATCCACCAGCATGGGCTGCTGACGGGAGATGCCCATGCAGATCTCGTAGCTGTAGTGGGTGTATCCCAGGGTCTGAAGCCGCACCAGGCCGTGCTTCTCTATCAGGTAAGAAGTGGAGGCCACATCGGACACCAGGCCCTCGGCCTCCCGGCGATCCACCTTGAGTAGCCCCTCAAGGGTATAATCCACGGGCTCCACCAGAATCCCCGGATACTTTCTGGACAGGATCTCATGGTCCACGCTCCCTTTCAGCACGCAGACCCGCTTGCCCACCAAGCCCTCCAGGTTAATGCCCCCCGTTGTTTCCGGCCCCGTTACAATGGTGGTGGGCATCTGGAAATAGGTCCGCGTGAACGCCAGGTGCGGCTCCCGGGATGAAAGCCGGGCTATGGAGGGGATCACGTCCACCTCGCCCCGGTACCCGGCCCGGAGAATCTCGGCCCAGGTGGCGTAGCGCACCCGGGTAAACACAAAGCCCAGTTTTTCTTCGATAAGGGAGATGTACTCAGGGGCGATGCCCTGCACCTGCCCCTCATCGTTAAAAAAGGAGGCCGGGGGCCAGTTGGGTTCAAAGGCCAGGGTGAGTTGGCCCTTGCGGGCTTCGAGCCACTGGCGCTGCTCCGGGGTCAGGGGATCCGGAACCGGAGGAGCGGCAAAGGAGACCGAAAGATAAACCACCAGGCAAAACAGCACCGCCACAGGGCACAGGCAACAAAAGGCGCATGGGCGTAAACGTCCGGTTCGCCCCCCCGTCTGTCTGCGCATCGTTGATGATGAGAAATTGATCATTCACATGTCCCCTGCGTGTTTCGTAAAAGCACCGCACACCCCACACGGAATGAACGGAGCTCACGCACCGAGCTGCGGCGCAATCCCAAGCCCAAAACAGCCGGTCAATCTCAATGTATTTCAGGCTGATACAAAACACCGAGAGGCGGCCCACATGACGCAGCCGTGTGAATTGTTTCCCCCGAACCCTGACGTCCCCATCAAGCCTTTCCTTAATGTACTTTTCGTCACAGTTGACAAAACCTTTATTCCCAGTTGACGAAAAGACGCACCCCTTGTCCGTGCCCACCCGCGGCATCGGCACCACCCAGCCCCCTGTAATGCACCGAATGGCGGGGCATCACGCCCATCAGCCCCACACCGTGAAAGCGACGTCTCTCTCATTTCGCCTCGTCGCCCTTCCGTCACGGCGATTCGCCGGGCGTGTCCTGAAGGAGGGTGCAACGGGCCCCCTCCACCAGTCCATGGGAGAACCGCTCCAAAAGCGCCGACTTCACATTCCAGACATGCCAGTACAGCGGAACCTTTATCTCCCTGCCCGGGGCCACATCCGTGAGCGCCCCGGCGGCAAGCAGGGGCGAGGCCTGCTGCATGGGCACCATGCCGTACCCCATGCCCTGGACAATGGTGGTCACCACACTTGCAGACGAGGGGACGTAATGACGGGGAAAAGACGAGGGAGGATCTGACAACCAGGCCTTGAGAAACCGCCCATGGAGCTCATCCTTGCGATTGAAGAGCACCGCCGGGGCCCGAGCCGCAGCCCCCGAACCGAACCCGTCGCCAAACCAGCGCCCGGCAAAGGAAGGGGACGCCACCATGCGGTAAACCATGGCCCCCAGGTAGGCCATGCGGCACCCCTGGACCGGCTCCGCACTGGAGGTGATGCAACCCACGGTCTCCCCGCTCTTTAAAAACCGCAGGGTCTCGTCCTGATCATCCACGCAGAAATCAAGGAGGACTCGCTCCTTCTCCAGAAACGCGGCAAGCCCGGGCAGGAGCCAGGTCTCCAGGCTGTCTGCGTTGACCCCCACGGTGAGGGTATGAAAGCCCTCATCCGCCCCCGGGGCCAGGGTCTCCCCCAGGTCCGCCTCCAGATGGGACACCTTAAAGTAATGGGCCAGAAAGAGCTCACCGGCCCGGGTGGGAGACGGCGGGGCTGTCCGGCTCAACAGCACCTGACCGGCCTGCTCTTCCAGGAGCTTGACCCGTTGGGAGACAGCAGACTGCGAGATGTTGAGAACCCTGGACGCCCTTTCAAAGCCCCCCTCCAGGACCACACGTGCCATGGCCTCTATCAGCTTGTAATCGTACATGGCGTGCTCCGAAAAGTTCTTAAAAAGCCGCTCTTAATAGGGCAGGCGAGGCCCCGTCACATTATTCGTTTTTCTTATGATGTATATATATAATTAATTTTACTTTTACAATTGAATCCCCCTACAAAGGGGGCGTCATCATCGCAGGGGCAGGCTGATGCCCCCCGGCTTTCCACAGGAACGACACCGGCAGCCTCAGGCGGCACCGGCATTGACATCACAAGGGACACACGACATCATGATTTCGCCATTTCTCAAAGGGTTCGGCACCAGCGCGGGCCTGATCATCGCCATCGGCGCCCAGAACGCCTTTGTCCTCAGCCAGGGGGTGAAGCGCAACCATCACCTGGTGATCCCCCTTATATGCAGCTTCTTCGACGCCCTGTTGATCACTGTGGGCATCCTCGGGGTAGGCACGGCCGTGGCCGCCCATCCCCTGCTCACCCGGACGGCAGCCTGGGGAGGTGCCGCCTTTCTCTTCTGGTACGGAGCCTGCGCCTTCCGGTCGGCACACCGGGGAGGCAGCCTGGAGGCGGAAGAGGCAGGACGCACACCCCTTAAAACCGCGGTGCTGGCCACCCTGGCCGTCACCCTGCTGAACCCCCACGTTTACCTGGACACCCTGGTCCTCATGGGGGGCATCAGCGGCCAGTTTCCTTTGGAGCAGCGCCCCTGGTTCGGGTTCGGAGCGGCCACGGCCTCCTTTGCCTGGTTCTTTCTCCTCAGCCTGGGGGGCAACCTGCTGGCCCCGGTCTTTCGAAGGCAAAGGGCCTGGCGCATTCTCGACACCCTGGTGGGCCTCGTCATGTGGGGCATCGCGTTTTCCCTTCTTGTAAACATGGCCTAACACACCGGCAAGATTGACATCCACGAAGAGATCGTTCAAGGTACACCTATCAGGCACCGTTCACCCTCAAGGCATTGTCGCCCTCACCGGGGATGACAAGACCGGTCGACTGCCCTCGGCCGGCGCCCTGAGGCTGTGCCCCAGGCAACACCGTATCAACCCCAGTCATACGTGGAGTCTGTTCAATGGGTCAACACAGGAAGTCACGGTCCGAATCGCTGTTCGATGTCACCCGCATCAACTTCTTGAGCGTGCTGGACCAGCTTGACGAAGGCATTATCATCACCGATCACCAGGGGATCATCGTCTACTACAACGACACCCAGGCCCAGATCGACGGGGCCGATCCCGAGGAGATCATCGGCAAGCATGTCACCGAGGTCTACGAGCTCTCCGACGAGACCAGCATGATTGCCAAATGCATGGACAAAAAACGCGCCATCCGAAACCGCACTTTTTTTTACCGCACCCGGAAAGGCAAGGTGGCCCACACCATCCATTCCATTTTTCCCCTCCTTGATGGCTCCCGCGTCACCGGGGCCATCTGCTTTGTCAAAGACTACAACATCCTCCAGAAGAGCACCCCCATGATCGCCGTCCCCAGTTTCAACAAAAACAAGGGAAACGGCACCCGCTACACCTTCGGGGACATCATCGGAGACAGCTACGACCTTCAGCGGGCCATGGTCACGGCCCGGGAGGCGGCCTCCTCGTCGTCGCCCATCATGCTCATCGGCGAGACCGGCACGGGCAAAGAGCTCTTTGCCCAGTCCATCCACAATCACAGCGCCCGGAAAAACAAGGCCTACACCGCCCTTAACTGCGCGGCCATCCCGGAAAACCTCCTGGAAGGAGTGCTCTTCGGCACCGTCAAAGGAGCCTTCACCGGTGCCCTGGACAAACCGGGCCTCCTGGAGATGGGCAACGGGGGCACCCTCTTCCTGGACGAGCTCCTGGCCATGCCCACCACCCTCCAGGCCAAGCTCTTACGGGTCCTGCAGGAGAAAAAATTCCGGCGCATCGGCTCCCACAAAGAGGTGGAGGTGGAGCTCAAGGTGATCAGCGCCATGAACGGCTCCCCACGGGAGGCCGTGAAAAACGGCCAGCTGAGAACCGACCTCTTCTATCGCCTGGGTGTGGTCATCGTCCAGATCCCCCCCCTTCGAAACCGGCTCGATGACCTGGAGAACCTCATCAGCCACTTCATCCTCACCCTCAACCACACCTTCGGGACCCACGTCAAAGGGGTCTCCCCCAGGGTGCTCGACCTGTTTAAAGGGTACCGCTGGCCCGGCAACGTCCGGGAGCTGGAGCACCTCATCGAAGGGGCCATGAACAGCGCGGGCCAGAACAAGATCATCGGCCTCCGGCATTTTACCTCCGCCTTTGAGACCCTGAACGTCATGGGCGACAACCTTGAAGACACGGCCTGGGAATCCTCGGATACGGGTCCTTTTCACCAGCTCATGCCGGCCGCAGCCCCCCTTTCCGCCACAAGCAACCTGTCGGAATCCCAGAAGGCCACCGAGCGGCAGACCATCGCCCATGCCCTGACCCACTCCTTCGGCAACGTCTCCAGGGCCTCGAAGATCCTGGGCATCTCCCGGCAGCTCCTCCATTACAAAATGAAGAAACACAAGCTCAACCGAAAGACCTTCGCCGATCCGCCCGCCGGGTAAGGGGCGAGGTGCATCCGCAGCAAATCAAGTCAACACACAGAACTCAAAGGCAAAACCGCCACTCAACAAGTAATAATCATGTCGCCTTTCCCCCGGACCTGTCCGGCCGGGGCAGGGTGAAAAATATTTTGCTAAATTAGAAAAGGTTTTTGACAAAACCGAAAAACCGAAAAAATCCTTTCACCCTGCCCGCCCCCCTTGACACAAAACAGCGTTCAGCACCATCCACCGCAATCACGCACGTTCTCACGTTTTAACCCACCGATGTTACCGCAAAGACAACCCCTTGGCATACCCCTTGCTCTTTAGTGCGGTCATGAGGTTTCCAGTCCGTACCGGGCCGTCCGGCCTCCGCGTACGCATGCAACATCATGGCTAATAAAGGGGTTACACATGTCTCAGACCGATCATCAAAACGCAAGGCCCTTCGATCCGATCATCTTCTGGGTTTCGGCATCCGTCACCGTGCTGTTTATCCTGTGGTCGATCCTCTTTCCGGAGAACATGAACACAACCATCAACGCCGTCTTCGGATGGACCACCCAGAAGTGGGGGTGGCTCTATCTCCTGACGGCGTTTCTGCTGGTGGCCGGCTGCCTCGTCCTCATGGGGGGGACTTACGGCCGCCTGAAACTTGGGCTTCCCGGGGACAAGCCCGAGTTCTCCAACTTCTCCTGGTTCGCCATGCTCTTCGGCTCGGCCATTGCCGCAGGCATCGTCTTCTGGGGACCGGCGGAACCGGCCTACCACTTCATGAGCCCGCCCCCTTACTTCGGCGGTGAAGCCCTCACCCCGGAGACCGGCGCCAACGCCATGACCTACTCCTTTTTCCACTGGGGCCTCTCAGCCTGGGCCATCTACGCCATCCTCACCATCGCCCTGGCCCACGCCTGCTACACCAAGAACCTCCCCTTAAACTTCTCCAGCGCCTTCTACTACGCCATCGGCGACCGTATTTACGGCATCTGGGGAAAAATCATCGACATCTTTGCCGTCTTCGCCACCTTAGGGGGCCTGGCCACCACCACGGGCCTGGTGGCCCTTCAGCTCTCCAGCGGCCTGAAGTACCAGTACGGCCTGGAGCTGGGCACAAACGCCATCTACATCATCATCGCCGTGCTCACCGTCATCTTCACCGTGGCCGTCTACACCGGGGTGGAGAAAGGAATCAAGATCGTCGGCGACGTCAACATGTGGGTCTTCATCGGGGTCTGGTTCTTTATCCTCGTCTTCGGGCCCACCATCTTTCTCATCAACCTCACCACCAACGCCCTGGGCCAGTACCTCGTTCACTTCCTGCCCATGAGCCTCTACACGGCACCGGGCATCGAGGGCAACTGGATCGGCGGCTGGACCGTCTTCTACTGGGCGTGGTGGATGAGCTGGGCGCCCTTTGTCTCGGTTTTCATCGCCCGCATTTCCAAGGGCCGCTCCATCCGTGAGACCATCGCCGCGGTCCTGATCCTCCCCACCCTGGGGAACTTCCTCTGGTACGGCGTGGTGGGCGGCTCGGGCATCAGCTTTGATGTCACCCCTATCCTCAAGGAGCACGGGGTGGAGAGCGCCATCTTCGCCATTGCCCAGCACCTGCCCTTAACCGGCATCCTGGCCATCTTCCTCATCTTTCTCATCACCACCTTTTTTGTCACCAGCGCCAACTCCGCGGCCCTCTCCCTGGCCTGCTTTGTCTCCGGAAAAGAGAACCCGGGACGCAACCTGCGGGCCTTCTGGGGCATCGCCCTGGGCGCCGTGGCCGCGGTCCTAGCCGGTACCGGCAAGCTCAAGGCCATCCAGACCGCCTCCATCGCCACGGCCTTTCCCATGATCTTTCTTCTGCTCATCTGCCTCTGGGGCACCTTCCGGGGGCTGAACAAACACATCAAGGAGACACCCGACGAATAGACCGCACGCGGGGCATGGACGCCGCCCCGCAAAATCGGGGCACCGGCTCCGCCGGTGCCTGTTTTTCACCATGTCCCGGACATGTTCCAACGAAGGAGACCATCGATGTACGACAGAATGCAGGAACTAACCCAAGAGGAGTTTACCCGGATCCATGACAGCGCCATGGATCTTCTCAAGAACACGGGGATTGTCTTCAACGATGAGGAAGCCATCGACATCTTCCGGAAAAACGGCGTAAAAACCGAGGGCAAGACGGTGTTTCTCACCGAAGCACAGGTGCGAAGCGCCGTGGAAAAAGCCCCGGCAAGCTTCACCGTCGCCGGACGGAATCCTGCGAAAAACGTGGCCATCGGAAAGGACGACTTCGTCTTTGTCCCCGGCTACGGCGCCCCGTACATCATCGATGCCGACGGGGTGCAGCGGGAAGCGGTCATGGAAGACTACGACACCTTCTGCAAGCTCATCCACACCTCCAAGTACATCGACATGAACGGGTGGATGATGGTGGAGCCTTCGAACATGCCGCCGGAGACCGTCCACATGGACATGATGCTCTCCAACTTCCTCCTCTGCGACAAGCCCTGCATGGGCTCCCCGGTCTCGCGCCAGGGCGCCATGGACGGCATCGAGATGGCCTCCATCGTCTTCGGCGGCAAGGACAAGATCATGGACACCCCGGTGTCGGTCTCCCTCATCAACTCCCTGTCCCCCCTGCAGTTCTCCGATGAGATGGTGGGCTCCCTCATCGAGCTGGCCCGCCACGGCCAGGCCTGCGTGGTGGCCTCCCTCATCATGGCCGGTGCCTCGGGTCCCGTGACCTTAGGGGGCGTGGCCGCCCTCCAGAACGCCGAAATCCTGGCCGGCATCACCCTGGCCCAGATGGTGCGGGAAGGGGCCCCGGTGATCTACGGGTCCACCTCCTCTGCCATGGACATGAAGACAGGGGCCCTGTCCATCGGCGCCCCGGCCCTGTCCAAGAACATCAACGTCACCGCCCAGATGGCCCGATTCTACGACCTGCCCAGCCGAAGCGGCGGCGGCCTCACCGACGCCCTCTACCCCGACGGACAGGCTGGCCTGGAATCGGCCCTGGCCCTGTCCACGGCAGCCCGGTCCGGCATCAACTTCATCCTCCACTCCGCGGGCATCCTGGGCTCTTACATCGCCATGAGCTTTGAAAAATTCCTCATGGACGAAGAGCTTGCCGGCATGATCCGCCAGATGCTCAAGCCCATCGGCTTTGACGAAGAGAGCATCGACGTGGAGATGATCAAGCAGACCGGTATCGGCGGGCAGTACCTCACCAATCCCAAGACATTTAAGCTCTGCCGCACCGAGTTCTTCCTGCCCGATCTCATGACCCGTACCAACTACGACGCCTGGAGCGCCGGAGGCAAAAAGCGCATCCACGAGGTGGCCGGCGACAAGATGAGCCAGCGCCTGGCCAAGTACGAGAAACCCGACATCGACCCGGCCGTGGAAAAGGAGCTCACCGAATACGTGAACCGTCGCAAGAACGCTTAACCGAAGAGTTGAAAGGACACACCATGGAATCCGGAGGAATCACCCGTCGCATCGGACGTCACCTAGACACAGCAGTCTTTACAGGATCAGCCGTCCTGGTGGTTCCCTTTGTCCTGCTCGGGGCCGCAGCCCCCGCCCTGCTGAAAAGCATGAGCGGGGCGGCCCTGGGCTACCTAACCCAAAGCTGGAGCTGGCTCTACCTCTCCAGCGTCAACCTCTTCGTCGTCGCGGCCCTGGCCCTGGCACTCTCTCCTTACGGCAGGATACGCCTGGGCCGCGACGACGAAAAACCGGAGTACAGCTGGCTCAGCTGGTTTGCCATGCTCTTCTCCGCGGGCATGGGTATCGGCCTGGTCTTTTGGTCCATTGCCGAGCCCCTCTACCACTATGCCTCCCCCCCGAAGGGGACCGGGGCAACCGCGGAGTCGGCCCGCCTGGCCTTCCAGATCTTCTGCCACCACTGGGGGATCCATGCCTGGGGGACTTACGTGGCCGTGGGGCTGCCCCTGGCCTACTTCCAGTTCCGAAAGGGCCTGCCCGGAACCGTCTCCCACTGCCTCTTTCCCCGGGCAGCCGGGAACGGTGGGGCCTCGCGGGGCACGGGCAAACTGGTGGATATGCTGGCGGTCTGGGCCACGGTCATGGGGGTGGTCACCTCCCTGGGGCTCGGGGCCCTGCAGATCACCAGCGGGCTTCACCTCTCCTGGGGACTTCCCGGAGGCACGGGCACCACGGCGGCAGTCATCGGGGTCATCACGGCCCTGTACATCGCCTCGGCCCTGAGCGGGGTCAAGCGCGGCATCCGCATGCTCTCCCTGCTCAACGTGGCCTTCATGGTCCTGCTGCTGCTCTTTTTCATGGTCAAGGGCCCCTTCGGGTTCATCATCAAAACCCTGGGGATCGCCCTGGCCGATTACACAACAGGCATCCTCCCGCTCTCCACGACCTTCAGCCTCTTCGGAAACCGTGCCTGGACCGAAAGCTGGACCGTCTTTTACTGGGCGTGGTGGATCGCCTGGGCCCCCTTTGTGGGAGCCTTCATCGCCACCATCTCCCGGGGCCGGACCATCCGTGAGTTCGTCCTGGGGGTCATGTTTCTGCCGGCTCTCTTCTCCATCCTCTTCTCCACGGCCCTGGGCGGCACCGCCGTCTGGCTGGAGCTGGAGCAGGGAGCGGGCCTGATGAACGCGGTGAGCCAGAGCCTGGAGGCTGCGCTGTTTGAAACCCTGGCGCACATGCCCCTCTACGGGGTGCTGGCCCTTTTGGCAAACCTGCTCATCGCCTCGTTTTTTATCACCTCGGCCGATTCCGCCACCCTCGTGATCAGCCGGTTTTCCACCGGCGGCCACGCAGGGGGGCCGGAATCCCCCGAAGGACGGCTCCTCATCATCTTCTGGGGCCTGCTGCTGGGCGGCCTTGCCATGGTCCTTATCTGGTCCGGCGGGCTCAAGGCCCTGCAGACGGCTTCCATCATCGGAGCCTTTCCCTTTGTCTTCGTCATGCTCTGCCTTCTTGTTTCCCTCACCCGGGAACTGGTCCGGGAAGGGAGACCCAAGGTCTGAGCAGATGAATAACAGGATCACCAACAACCCGACACATAACAATGGAGAGTCATCATGTCTGATTTAAAAACCATCACCGAAACCCTTATCTCCGGCGACGGCGACACCCTCATGGTTCAAGTCAAAGAGGCCCTCGACCAGGGCATCCCCGCTGGTGAAATCCTGTCCGAAGGCCTCATCGCAGGCATGGACATCGTGGGCGAGCGCATGGAGACCGGGGAGATGTTCATCCCCGAAGTCCTCATGTCCGCCCAGGCCATGGGCGAGGCCGTGGAGATCTTAAAACCCCTGCTCGCCGAAGGAGAGACCAGCACCGCAGGCCGCGTGGTCATCGGCACGGTGAAGGGAGACCTCCACGACATCGGGAAAAACCTCGTGGTGATGATGATGGAGAGCGCAGGATTTGAAGTGACCGACCTGGGTGTGGACGTGGACGCAGATGCCTTCATGAAGGCCATCGAAGAGCTCAACCCCCATATCGTCGGGCTCTCCGCCCTTCTGACGACAACCATGCCCGCCATGCGAGACACCGTGAGCAAAATCGCCGAGGCAGGCAAGAAAGACGCCGTCAAGATCATGGTGGGCGGAGCGCCGGTGAACCAGGCCTTTGCCGATGAGATCGGCGCCGACGCCTACGCCTCCGATGCCGGGTCCGCCTGCAAACTGGCCAAGGCCATGCTCAAATAAACCTGCCGGTTCGGGTGTTCATTTTTCACGGCAATTCATCAATGAAGGAGAGACCATGTTTACCGTCATCGGAGAACGCATCAACACCACCCTGAAAAAGGTCAAGGCGGCCGTCACCGAGAGGGACGCCGACTACATCGCAGAGGACGTCAAACGGCAGGAAGCCTGCGGGGCCACCTACATCGACGTCAACGCCGGGGCCCGCATCGGCCATGAAGAAGAGGACATGAAGTGGCTCCTCTCCGTCATCCAGGGGGCCACCAAGCTCCCCCTGTGCCTGGACAGCCCGGACCCGGCCATCCTGGAGATGGCCTACGGCCTGGTGGAGCAGACGCCCCTCATCAACTCCATCAGCCTGGAAAAGGACCGGTTCGATCCCATGATGCAGTACTTGAAAGGAAAAGAGTGCCGCATCATCGCCCTGTGCATGGACGACTCGGGCATGCCCAAAAGCGTGGACGACATCTTCGACCGGGCCAAAACCCTGGTGGCCGAACTCGAAGGCATCGGCTTTGCACGTGACGACATCTTCATCGACCCCCTGATTCAGCCCATGAGCGTGGCCGCGGAAAACGGGAACATGGCCATGGACGCCGTGGAAAAAATCATGACCGAACTCGAAGGGGTCCACACTACCGGCGGACTCTCCAACATCTCCTACGGCCTGCCCCAGCGCAAAATGGTCAACCGCATCTTCCTGGCCATGATGATGGCAAAGGGCTACGACTCGGCCATCATGGACCCCCTGGACAAGGAGATCATGGCCGTGCTGAAAACCGCCGACATGCTCAAAGGCGCAGACAACTTCTGCATGAACTACCTGAAAGCCGTGCGTGCCGGCGACATCGTCGCCTGATCCGCCCCTGCCCGGCAGGGGCGTTCCCCCGACCCTGCCGGAACCGGATCCTGCGCGCGACCCGAAGGGCCCATGCCTGGCATGCGGCCCTTCCCCATTTGCCAGAGGCAAACGCAGGCCGTCACGGGTTAAAATGCATGGAAAAGCCTGCCTCCGGCGGCGAGGTGAGCCACCTCGAAAGCTGATTGCCGTTCCGTTTTGTCCCTCGTTCCTCGAGCCAAATCGCAACGGCCTTCGGCTCGGGCTTCGCCCGAAACATATGCTGGTGTTGCCCACGCCCCCCCTGGTACCGGAGCTATTCCGAAAAGAAAGCAAGTTAATCAGAAAAACCACGACCCTGGCTTTCGACATAATGACATGGGTATCTCCAGCAAAAACGGTTGCCGAATTTCATCCGTCACGCGAATGCCTTGAGAACACACGCATAACGTCCTCCCCCCATGCATTCGCCATAGGGTTTCCAGGTGCCCCCACCTGGCCGCCGGAGGCATGTTTTTTAAATGAAGGGCTTTTTAAAATGAAACAACACACCCTCACCCTCCTGCCGGGACGACGGGTCATCGTCTGCCGGGACGGGGAATTCATCGCACCGGCCCTGGCATCGGCCGGTATCTTCCTGCGCACGGACTGCGGGGGCAAGGGGGTCTGTGGCAAGTGCCGGGTGACCCTTGAGTCCGAATCCGTGGCCCGGGTCTCAGGCGACGAAGAGACCGGCCTCAGCCGCCTGGCCTGCCGGACGAAAATCCACGGCGACATCGAACTCACCATTCCGGCAGCCACGCTCATGACAGCCACCGCCGTCACCAAGGCCCCGGCCCTTCTCCCTTCCGGCTACACCCCGACAGGTGAGGACTTCCGCGAAGACGACCTGGGCGTGGCCGTGGACCTGGGCACCACCACCATCGCCCTCTACCTCGTGAGCCTCTCCAGCAAAAAGCTCATGGGATCCCTGTCGGTGAAAAACCCCCAGACCGTCTTCGGGGCCGATGTCATGGCCCGCATCGACGCGGTGCGCAAAAACGACGAGGCCCTTACCACCCAGCGAACCCTTGTGGTGCGAGCCATCGAGTGGGGATGCCGGGAGCTGCTCACCCAGGCAGGCACCCAGGCCGAACAGCTCAAAAGCATTGTGGCCGTGGGCAACACCACCATGATCCACATCCTGGCCGGGGTCAGCCCGGCCCCGTTGGGCGTGGCCCCCTACGCTCCGGTCTTCACAGATATCAGACGCCTGGCCTTTGACGACCGGGTCTTCACCCTGGCCCCCTCCACCCGCTGGACCACCCTGCCCCTGCTCTCGGGGTTCCTGGGATGCGACATCATCAGCGCGGCCCTGGCCGTGAACCTGGTGAACGCGCCCGCCGGGACCCTGCTGGTGGACATCGGCACCAACGGGGAGATCATGCTGAAAAACCACGACGGGATCTACGCCGCCTCCTGCGCCACGGGTCCTGCCTTTGAGGGCGGTGCCCTTTCCTGCGGTATGCCCGCGGTGGAAGGCGCCGTGAACCGCGTCACCATCAACCCAGACACCGGCCGGGCAGACTTCACCCAGATCGGCGAGCCCGGCACCGGGGCCACCGGCATCTGCGGCTCCGGTATCATAGGCGCCATGGCCGAGCTCCTACGCACCGGCCTGGTGCTCCCGGACGGGCGATTCGACACCCGGCGCATCCCGGGTGCCGTGGGTACGGATTCCCAAGGGCTCCCGGCCTACACCATTGCCCCGGAGAACAAGGCATCGGGTTTTCCGCCGGTCCTCATCACCCAAAAGGACATCCGGGCCCTGCAGCTTGCCAAGGGCGCCCTCATGGCAGGCATCGAGCTGCTCCTCAAACGAGCGGGCATGGACGCCCCCACCGAGGTGCTCCTGGCCGGGGCCTTCGGCAGCGTCCTGCGGGAAGACGATGCCCTGGCCGTGGGCATGCTGCCCCAAGGCAGCCGGGGAAAGATCCGCTTTGTGGGCAATGCCGCCGGTACCGGGGCGGTGCTGGCCCTGTGTGACCGAAAAAAGTTCTCCGCCATGGAGGCCCTTGCCGCCACCACCCGGGTCTTCAACCTTGCCGATGACCCGGCGTTCAACGAACTCTTCATCAACGCCCTCAGCTTTCCGTAAAGCACCGCGAAAAACCAGCCTCCGGGGGCCAGGGAATACATCCCCTGGCCCCCCCGGGTTGCGAATGCGTTATCCCGGCTAAAACCACTTTCCCCTTGAAACCACAACGCCACCTCCTTTAAAGTTCTTTTCATCCACCATGACCCCACCACCGCTTTAAAAAAGGGACGCTGCCATGACGGATCCGGACACTCTCTACAAACGCATCGGCCTCAGCCTGGAGGACCTCACGGGCATCCTGTCCGAAACCGACGACGGGGTCCTCATCACCGACGCCAACGGAATGATCCTCTTTTACAATGAGGCCCTGTCCCGCATCGACAGCACGGAACGCAGCCTTGCCCTGGGGCGCCAGCTCACAGAGGTCTACACCGTCACCGAAGAGGACAGCCCCACCCTTGCCTGCCTGGCCACGGGCCGAACCATCATCCACCACACCCAGTTTTACCGAACCCGCCATGGGCGAGCGGTCTTTGCCATGCAAAACGTGTTCCCCCTCTTTGACGGGCCACGCCTCAAGGGAGCCATCTGTTTTGTCAGGGAGTACAGCGCCATTGAACGGGAGGTGGACGCAACCTCGCGGTTCCGCCTCGGAAACAGCACCGAGAGAGGCAGGGAAAAGCGGTTTACCTTCGGGGACATCGTCGGCAGCTCCCCTGAGCTGCAACAATGCCTTCACACCGCCAAAATGGCGGCCGATTCCCCGTCCCCCATCATGATCTACGGGGAGAGCGGGACCGGCAAGGAGCTCTTTGCCCAGTCCGTTCACAACGACGCCCCCTGGCGGGACAGCCCCTTTGTGGCCGTCAACTGCTCGGCCATCCCGGAAACCCTGCTGGAAGGCATCCTCTTCGGAACCTCCAAAGGGGCCTTTACCGATGCCCGGGACAAGGCCGGGCTCTTTGAAAAGGCCAACGGAGGGACCCTGTTCCTGGATGAGGTCAACTCCATGCCCTTGGGGCTTCAGGCCAAGCTGCTTCGGGCCATCCAGGAGAAAAAAATCAGGCGGGTGGGCTCGGCCACGGAGATCAGCATCGAAGTCAAGATGATCAGCTCCGTCAACGAGGAACCCCGGAAAGCCATTGAAACCGCCACCCTTCGGCAGGACCTCTACTATCGCCTCGCCGTGGTCCACATCGCCATCCCCCCGCTTCGAGAGCGCATGGAGGACATCCCCCTTCTGGTGGACCATTTCATCGCCAAGTGCAACACCAAGCTCAACCGGGCCATCCGCAGCGTCTCCGACGAAGTCATGGGCCTTTTTCATGCTTACGCCTGGCCCGGCAACATCCGGGAGCTGGAACATGTCATCGAAGGGGCCATGAACCTGGTGGGCGACCTGCACCAGATTGAGCGCATCCACATGCCCAGCCACTTCATGGCGTCGGTGACCCAACCCGACACCCCACCGGTTAAGGGCACTGCGCCCCGGGCCCCGGAGACTCTCCCCCTGCCGCCCATGAAAACCGGTGCTTCGCTGCCTGAACTGCTCAACACCTATGAAAAGACCATCCTGAACCGCCAGCTCGCCGCCCATGACGGCAACGCGGCCAAAGCGGCGCGTTCACTGGGGATTTCCCGCCAGCTCATGTACCACAAGATGCGAAAACTCGGCATCCCGGGAGACCGGCACCGATAACCCAGTGCCCTATGCGCCCATCTGGCCACAGCACGGCAAAGCAAATAGACAAATATATTTTTCTTTTTCCGACAAATTTATTTGTCAGTCCCCACCAAGCACGACAAAAATATTTGTCATTCGGTGTTCCCTGTCCGTAAACTGTCCATCATGTTACAATGCGACACTCCGCCACAACCCACTGAAACACAAGACTATTTTTTTAAATCGACCTCCTCTCATCTCTTTTTTTCCTGCCAAAAAGGCAAGCATGGCCCTCCTCTTGCAATAAAAAACAGTGCCATTTACGGAAGGTTACCTCCGTGAGGCGTTTGTTTTCCCATGCACCAGGCAATGCCCAACATCACACAGGAGACAAGACAAATGAAAATAACTCGTGTCCAGGCCACGGCAGTCAGCATCCCCTTTGACGCTCCTTATATCTGGTCCGTCGGGGAATACACGGGCATCACGCGCGTCATCGTGGAAGTGGAGACCGATGACGGGATCGTGGGCATCGGAGAGGCGCCGTCCTGGGAGTGCGAAGCAGACATTAACGATCACATGGCGCCCAGGCTTATGGGGGCAGACCCCTTTGACCTGGAAGCCTGCGAACTCCTCTGTGTCCCGGAGACAAAGGTTCTGACCAACACGGACGGCAACACCCCGCTGAAATCCTTCGGGGGCATTGAGATGGCCCTCTGGGACATCCGCGGCAAGGCCTGGGACATGCCCCTGTACAAGCTGCTCGGGGGCGCGGTCCGCAAGGAGATCCCCTTTACCGAGTACTACGCCTTCCGCCCCCAAAACGGAAACGCCGGGGGCCTGAAAACAGCCGTAGAGATCGCAGATTACTGCGCCCGCATGCGCGCAGAGCACGGCTCCACCTTCTTTGAAGGCAAATGCTCCACGGGTAACCCCGCCCTGGACATTGAGGTGACCCGGGCGGTGCGGGAGGCCGTGGGCGAGGACGCCATGATCCGCCTGGACGGCAACATGGCCTGGACCCTTCCCTCGGCACAGCAGCTCCTGGCCGGCATCGAGCCCCTCAACATCCGGAACTTCGAGGACCCGGTCCCCACCTTCTGGGAAATGGAAAAACTGCGCAAGCACTCGGCCATCCCCTTTTCCACCCACACCCCGGACCTTGCCCTTGCCACGCGCATCGGGGTGCCGGACACCTTCGTATTGAACCTTACGGCCCTGGGGGGGATCTCCCGGACCCTGCGGTTCATCGCGGCCTGTGAGCACATGGGCATCGGGTTCTGGTTCTACAGCGGGGACACGGGCCTTGCCACCACGGCCTACATGCACGTCACCGCCGCCGTGCGACACATCTGCGAGCCCCACCAGTCCCTCTTCCGCTTCATGACCGAAGACGTCATTGAGGAAGGGCCGTACAACGTCGTCAACAACACCGTGCCCGTCCCCGAAGGGCCGGGCCTCGGGGTGACCCTCTCCCGGGAAGCCATGGAGCGGTGCCACCGGCGGTTTGTGGAGCAAGGCCCCATGGACCAGTACCGAAACCCTGGAAACAACAATACGTACCTGCGTGTGCCCCTGGGGTAAAAGAATAACGGCCCAGCGCCAAGTCAAGCCACCACTTCAAGTCAAGGATAAGGACACCGTGAACCAAAAGCTTCAAAAAATCCACGAGGCATCCATGACCATTCTCTGGGACGTGGGCGTTCGCCTCCACCACCGGCAGACCCTGGAGACCTTGGAGAAAAACGGAATCCGCGTGGAGGGAGACACCGCCTTCTTCACCGAGGAACAGATCATGGAACGGGTTCGCCAGGCCCCGTCCCACTTCACCCTCCATGCCCGAAACCCGGAACATGACGTCACCGTCGGGGCCGGCACCACAGCCTACATCGGCGGGTACGGCAGCCCAGCCATCATTGAAGCCGACGGGTCAAGGCGCAACGCCACCTTCGCAGACTACCTCCGGTTCATCAAGCTGGTGCACCAGACCCCTGAGTTTCGCATCAACGGGGGGATTCTTGCCCAGCCCTCGGACATCGCCTCGGCCCAGTTCCAGCTCCTCATGACCTACGCGGCCATGCGCTTTTCCGACAAGTGCATCATGTCCCAGCCCGGCTCCGCCCAGGAGGTGGAGGCCGTCATGGAGATGGCCGCCATCCTCTTCGGGGGCCCGGACGCCCTGCGGGAAAAACCGCGCCTCATTGCCCTGATCAACACCCTGAGCCCCCTTCAGATGGACACCCACACCCTGGAGACCCTGTGGGCTTATGCCACCCACCGCCAGCCCGTTATCATCGGGGCCGGGGTCATGTGCGGCACCACCGCCCCGGTGACCCTTGCAGGGAGCCTGGCCCAGGGCAACGCAGAGACCCTGGCCGGTGTGGCCATCGCCCAGATCATCCAGCCCGGCACCCCGGTGGTCATGGCCATCAACACCACCCCGGTGGACATGCGCACCGCAGGGGTCAACATCGGCTCACCGGATCACGCCCTGGCCGTCACCTACTGCGCGGGTTTGTCCCGCATGTACGGCATCCCTTGCCGCTGCGGCGGCACCAACACCGATGCCAACGGCCCCACAGCCCAAAGCGGGGCCGAAGCCATGATGTCCATGTTCGTCTCGTTGCAGGAGAAGGTCAGCCTGGTCATCCACAGCGCCGGTATCCTTGACGGGTGGGCGGCCATGTCCTTTGAAAAATTCATCGCCGATGTGGACATCATCCGCCGGGTCGAGCGGTTCTTTGCCGACACGCCGGTGGATGACGACGCCCTGGCCGTAGACGCCGTGCGGGCGGCAGGTCCGGGGGGGCAATACCTCACCTCGCCCCACACCATGAAGAACTGCCGCAAGGCGTCCTGGATTTCCGACATCGCCCTGAGCGGCCCGCTGCCCGAAGGCACCACGGCCTTTGAGGCATCCATTGGGAAAGTCCACCAGACCATGGAGTCCCTGGTGGGGACCTACAAAGAACCGGCCCTGCCCCCCGAAACACAGGGGGACCTTGAAAATTACCTGAAGGAAAAAGGAGTGGACCTGACCGTTTTGAACCACCTGACCTGACCGGAAACCATTGACCCTTTTTGATGATGTATGCGTCTGTTTCCCGGCCGGTCCGCAGCCCATGCAGCCCCAGGACCTGCCGGGAATGCCTGCCACCGCCTGTGCCCCTGGCCTCAAACAGTCACGGCCCACACGGCGGCAACTGAGAGTAAGGAGGAGTGAGATGAGCAGCATGAGTCAACATGAAAGCACCACCACCCCGCCCACCCCAACCCCAGCCGAGCCTCCCGCGGCCTGGTTCCTTCGCATGGACCGGTTCGTTGTGGGCATGTCCATGGCCGCCATCGTGGGTTTCATGGCCTGGACCCTCATGGCACCGGAAGCCATGAGCAAAGCCATGAAGGCCTTTTTCAACTTTGCTACCCACCAGTTCGGCTGGCTCTACCTGATCACCGGCATCTTTTTCTGCGCCTTCGCCCTCTGGCTGGCCTTTGGTCCCTTCGGTCACGTCAAGCTGGGCAAAGACAATGAAAAACCCCGGTTCTCCTTCTTCTCCTGGTTCAGCATGATCTTTGCCTGCGGCTACGGCATCGGTGTGGTCTACTGGGTGGCGGCCGAGCCCCTGAGCTTCTACTCCTCGCCCCCCTTCGGCATCGCCCCCTTGAGCCAGCAGGCCGGAGAGATCGCCCTGGCCTACACCTATTTCCACTGGGGCTGGACGCCCTGGGCCATATACCTCGCCATTTCGGCTCCCATCGGCTACCTGATGTTTCGACGGGAGGAAGCGCCCCGGTTTTCCACCATGCTGCGCCCCCTCATCGGCACCCTTGCCGACGGCCGCTTTGGCAAGACCCTGGATGCCTTCCTCGTGCTGGGGACCATCTTCGGCATCGCAACCTCGGCCGGTTTCGGCATCATGCAGCTTGCCTCGGGCCTCAACCACTTCTTCGGGCTGACGGTCAACGCCGGGCTCTACCTGCTCATCGCCGGTATCTGGCTCGTCCTCTACACGGCAAGCTCCATCTCGGGCATCGACAAGGGGATCAAAATCCTCAGCAACATCAACATCCCCCTGGCCATTGCCCTGATGGCCATGGTGCTGGTCCTCGGTCCCACGCTTTTCATCTGCGACCTGGGCTTCAACTCCCTGGGCCTTTACATCAATAACTTCTTCAAGTTCAGCTTCCACACCGACCCCATCGCCGCAGGCGGGTTTCCCCAGGGATGGACCATCTTCTACTGGGCCTGGTGGATCGCCTGTGCCCCGGCCACCGGCATGTTCATCGCCTCCATCTCCAGGGGCCGCACCATCAAAGAGGTGGTCCTTGTTCACATGGCCGTGGCCCCTTTTGCCACCTGGATGTGGTTCGCCACCTTCGGCTCCACCGCCCTGCACCAGCAGATCAGGCAAGGAGTCGACCTGGTGGGCCAGATGAAATCAGGCTCCGGCGACATCATCTTTGCGGTCCTGAACAACCTGCCCTTCGGCAACCTCATGGGCGTCATGTTCCTCTTTCTCGTCCTCTTCTTCCTGGCCACCACCGTGGACTCCTTTGCCTATGTCTGCGCACAGATCTCCACGCGGAAAAGCCAGGGTCCGGAAGTGCCACCCAAACCCATCCGTGCCCTGTGGGCCATCTCCATCGGTGTCATCAGCGTCACCCTGGTGCTCTTCGGGGAAGGGATCTCCGGGTTGCAGCTCTCCTCCATCGCCGCCTCCCTGCTGATTATCTTTGTGATGATCGCCATCTGCTTTGCCATGGTCAAGCTGCTCAAAAAACATGAAGTACCCCGCTAACCGAACCTTTCCGGGCGGCCCTGCCGCCCGGTTTATCATGGAGACCACACCGTGAAAGAGATCATCACAACACCCCGCGCCCCCGAAGCCGTGGGCCCGTATGCCCAGGCCGTTCGCCACGGCAACACCCTCTACCTCTCCGGCCAGCTCGCCATGAACCCCGAGACAGGCCTCTTTGAACGGGAAAGCGTGGCCCGGCAGACCCTTCGCTGCATGGAGAACATCAAAGCCGTCCTGGAGGCGGCCGGGAGTTCCATGGCAAACCTCCTCTCCTGCACCGTCTTTCTCTCCTCCATGGACCACTTCGATGCCTTCAACGACGTCTATGCCTCCTACTTCCCGGACCATCCTCCGGCCCGGATCACCGTGGCCTCTGCCGGAATTTTCGACGGCCTGGATGTTGAAATCGCTGCCGTGGCAGCCCTGGATTAATCACCCAATCAACGGAGACCTTAATGTGATGTGTGACATGACAGCCCTGACCCAAACCCTCATCGCCGGAGACGGCGACGCCCTCATTGCCCAGGTCAACCAGGCCCTGGACCAGGGCACTGCCCCCAACGACATCCTCTCTTCCGGCCTCATCGCAGGCATGGACATCGTGGGCGAACGCATGGAGACCGGGGAGATGTTCATCCCCGAAGTCCTCATGTCCGCACAGGCCATGGGCGAGGCCGTGGAGATCTTAAAACCCCTTCTCTCCGAAGAGGATGCCACCTCGGCGGGGCGTGTGCTCATCGGCACGGTGAAGGGGGACCTCCACGACATCGGGAAAAACCTGGTGGTGATGATGATGGAGAGCGCAGGCTTTGAAGTGACCGACCTGGGCGTGGACGTGGAGGCCGACGCCTTTATCGCGGCCATCGACGAACTCAAGCCCCATATCGTGGGGCTCTCCGCCCTTTTGACCACCACCATGCCGGCCATGCGGGACACCGTGAACAAAATCGCCGAGGCCGGCAAAAACGAGGGCCTGAAGATCATGGTGGGCGGGGCACCGGTGAACCAGGCCTTTGCCGATGAGATCGGCGCCCACGCCTACGCCTCCGATGCCGGGTCCGCCTGCAAGCTGGCCAAGGCCATGCTCAGGTAAACCTGCCGATGCGGGTGTTCATTTTTCACGGGAATTCATCAATGTAAGGAGAGACCATGTTTACCGTCATCGGAGAGCGCATCAACACCACCCTGAAAAAGGTCAAGGCGGCCGTCACCGAGCGGGACGCCGACTACATCACAGAGGACGTCAAACGGCAGGAGGCCTGCGGGGCCACCTACATCGACGTCAACGCCGGGGCCCGCATCGGCCATGAAGAAGAGGACATGAAGTGGCTCCTCTCCGTCATCCAGGGGGCCACCAAGCTCCCCCTGTGCCTGGACAGCCCGGACCCGGCCATCCTGGAGATGGCCTACGGCCTGGTGGAGCAGACGCCCCTTATCAACTCCATCAGCCTGGAAAAGGACCGGTTCGACCCCATGATGCAGTACCTGAAAGGAAAAGAGTGCCGCATCATCGCCCTGTGCATGGACGACTCGGGCATGCCCAAAACCGTGGATGACATCTTCCACCGGGCCAAAGCCCTGGTGGCCGAACTCGAAGGCATCGGCTTTGCACGGGACGACATCTTCATCGATCCCCTCATCCAGCCCATGAGCGTGGCCCCAGGAAACGGGACCATGGCCATGGACGCCGTGGAAAAAATCATGACCGAGCTCGAAGGGGTCCACACCACCGGCGGACTCTCCAACATCTCCTACGGCCTGCCCCAGCGTAAAGTGGTCAATCGCATCTTCCTGGCCATGATGATGGCCAAAGGCTTTGATTCGGCCATCATGGATCCCCTGGACAAGGAGATCATGGCCGTGCTGAAAACCGCCGACATGCTCAAAGGGGAAGACAACTTCTGCATGAACTACCTGAAAGCCGTGCGCGCCGGCGACATCGTCGCCTGATCCGCCCCTGCCCGGCAGGGGTATTCCCCCGACCCTGCCGGTGCCGGATCCCGCGCGCGACCCGAAGGGCCCATGTCACGGCATGCGGCCCTTCCACAAGGGTTAACGCATTTGGACTTTTGCCTCCGGCGGCTCTGCCGGGGGCCAAACGTTTGCCAATTTAGATGCCTTGGGTTTGACAAACAGGTTTTGCTTTTTGAGGATGCGTCCCTACAGGGCATAGCCCCTCTTCTTTTTTCATTACCGGAACGTTTTTGCGGAGCTTTTTTCAAAAAGCGACCCGCCGGAGGCAACTGGATTTTTACATGCGTTGGCCCTGGCCTTTCCACGTTTCGGCCTTGCCCTCGGCGCGTTGAGTGTGCTATTTTTTTTTAAAAAAATGACCACGGGTGCTTACAATGGCGTAAGCCCCCATAATCGGCAATGTAGCCCGCTTGAACGTCCTTATGGATGGACCGTTCGCGCGGGCTTTTTTTGTGCATAAAAAAACCCGATGTCCCTAACGGGTCATCAGGTTGTGGAGTCTTGTAACATCATGGGAAACACGGGACGCATCCTTACCATCGATGCACGCATCACGCCGGAAGAGGTCCTTGCCCTGGCCGCTTCGGCATGGTCCGACCAACCGGACGCCCCGGCCGTCGCCGAAAAAATCGTGGGGGAGATGAACCGCATCATCCGCCCCGAGGCCCTGTTCCAATGGTTTGATTTAGAAAAGGTCCTGGACGAGGAGATCATGATCACGGAACCGGTCTCCGGCACCTCGGCCCGTCTCACCACCGGCGGATTTTCCCCGTACTTTCACCGGGCCACCCGTTTCCTGGCCGCCCTGTACACCCTGGGCCCCAAGGTGGACACCCTGCTTCACCGCCTTACGACAAAGGACCGGGAGATGGAGGCCCACTTCGTAAACATGGGTTCCCTGGCCGCCCTCACCCGCACCGCCTCGGTCCTCACCCGGCTGGCCGAAAACCGCGCGAAACAGGAAGGGGTCGGTGTCAGCCCCCCTTTGAGCCCTGGCTCCATCGAAGGATGGGAGCTCCACAGCCAGCGTGAGCTGTGCGCCCTCTTTCCCATGGGCGCCATCGGTATCACCCAGGGAGACGACGCCATCCTCTCCCCCATGAACACCCTGTCGGTGGTCATCGCCATCGGCCCGGGATTCACGGACGCAAAGGCCGGCTCCCCCTGCCGCCTCTGCCGCATGGGGGGAAGCTGCACCCTCACCTGCAGCAACCACAAAGCCACCCTCACCCAGAGGGCGGCCGGATAAGACGCATCAGGGGGTCTGCCCCACGAGAACCAGACCGGCCAGGGCCCCCATCTGCCCGTCGGAGGCACAGCTCTCCGAGGTCACCTTGTTCACCGGCCAGCCCGCCAGCTCGCACAGGGCGGTAAAATCCAGGCCGAGCCCCGACATGGAAGGCTTGGAAAGCCCCTCGTGACGGCAGAGCCCCCCTTTGAGCCTCAGGCACTCATCAAACCCACTGCAAAAAAGCGTTTTGCACCCGCCCGTGGCCACACCCATGGTCACCACACACCCCGCCCGTCCGGCAAACCGCTCCAGAATCGCTGCGGTCTCGTGGATCTTCCGGGAGACGGGCAACCGCTCATCGGTCATCAACACCGAGACCGGCAGATCGTACTTGAACACCACCGCCTTTTCATACCAGGCAAGGGAAAGCTGGAACTCCCGTGCCGAGGGCCCGTTGGGCGGACAGTGCCCGGAGGTGCCGTAGCTGGGGCACTGGGGCTCACGGCAGTACCGTACAAGCTCCGGGTTCACCGTCAGTGCCGAAGCGTCCACCACCTCAGCCTCCGAAGCGCCGAACTCCAAGGCAATGGCCACCATCTGCTCTGTTATTTCCTGAAGACTCATGGGTCGGGTATTGGTCATCTGGCCTCTCTGCATCCTGATTGGGTTTGGGTGTCCCCCATGTATATCACAGGTGGAAACCCGGGTGCAGTCAAAATGCACCGTTGTTCGGATACTGCAGGGCCATGGTTCAAGCGGGTAAAAACAAGCCTTTTATGGTTAAAGTCGAATGAACCACAGGATCAAGAAATCTCAGCAAAAAGCAAAAACGATGCCTCCGGCGGCGAGGTGTGCCACCTCGAAAGCAAGTTGCGAATGCACTTTTCCCTTCGTTCCTCAGGGAAAATCACATTCGCTATTGATTCAGATTAAACGGAGTCTGTTTTAAAAAGCTGTTTATTCAACTTTTTAACCGTTTAGCCCCGGCAGGACCGCCGGAGGCATCTTTAACCGGGCTGCCTCCGGCGGCCAGGTGGGACACCTGGAACCCCTGTTGCGAGTGCTTTCCCCCCCTCGGGGTGAAAGCATGTGGGACAGGCTCATCTCTTGTGGAGGGTCTGCCGGGCCTGCCGGTACTCCTCGGCCGTCAGTTCCCCCCGGGCAAACCGGCTGTCCAGAATGGATGCGGCCTCGCCTCCCACGGCAGAGGACGGACTGGCCCCCTGGCAGGTGACGCGCTTAAACGCCCAGAGGACAAACCCGATGAGGGCCGCCCAGAAAAGAAGGTGAATAATCCATCCCCAGGCATGGGGAATTCCCATACCGGAGAAACCGAATAAGGTATTGCACTGCCACATCGTGACCTCCTTGCGGATCATACGAAACATATCATAAAAAAAAGGGCCGACACTCCCCGGACCGATCCGCTCGGTACCAATCCGGGGGTTGTGTCATGACCCTTTGGTTTGAGGCTACCAGTTGTTGTGATGACGCCCCTGGTGGGGTCCGTCACCCATGCCGTGATTCATGCCGGGCCCCATACCCATTCCTTTGTAATGAACCCCTGCGGCCACGGCTTTTTCACGGAGCTGGTCTTTCAGGGCAACGATCTCTCCGGAGAGCTTGCCGGCCGTCTTGGGGTCGGGGTTCTCACCGGCCATGAGGGCGCGGTACTCGCCTTTCTTTGCCGCAAGGTTCTGGCGAAGCTCGGCGGTGTCCTTCATAAAGGCCTGCCGCGCCTGGATCTGCTCGTCGGTCAGGTTCTGCTGGATGCATCCTCCGTCCCTGTATCCGTGATGTGCCCGTCCTGCAAAGACCTGCGTGGCTGTAAATCCGGTGATGGCTACGGCGATAAGGATAAGTGCGATTTTTTTCATGGTCTGACTCCTTTACTGTTTTATTCCAAAATAAATGATTGTGTTGTTTGGTTTGAAACCTGATGCCGGTTGGAGATGCCGGCGTTTGACAAGAAGATATTCCAAGAGCCGTGCCAAGTTCGCTTTTTATTTTTCAAGTCACTGAAAACACAATCTATTTGCACAACATTCTTTTCGTATGGCCATGGCAAGCCATCCTCAGGGTGTGGTATAATGCCCCACCGGGCATGGACCGGGGTGGGGTGTGTCCAAAAATACCCCACATGGCGCCGGGCACGGGGAGACGCCCCCAAAAAAAGCCCTTCATCCCTCCGGGCCATCCCGGCCCGAGCCACGAAACTGATGTATTTTATTTCCGGGGTGTTGACCGCACCCCTGAGATCCGGCATCACCGGTCAGGGGTGGTCCCCGCCCCTCAGCTGTCACCTGCACATAATGGTGGCGTTAATCTTGCATAAGAATCCCCATCGGGGGGATCCGAGTCGTGTATGCGGCAAACAGCCCCCATAAACCGATCCGCCGAAAGGCGCTTTTCACCATCACTGCAACAAAGGTGTGTATGCGGCAATGAAACTGACACTGGAACGATCATCCAACACAAACCGATCCGGAATCTGGGTAGCGGCAGGGGCCGTCATAATCCTCATCCTGGTGGTGCTCCTTCTGGCCGTGCGCAACCATCGCCGTGAGGTGGACAACGCCCAGGCCCTTCTCCTGGCAAAGGGGGACGCCCTCATTCGGACCATCGAAGCGGGCACCCGGGCCGGGATGATGCGGATGCGGTGGGGACGCGGCCAGCTCCAGCACCTCCTGGAAGAGACCGGGCATCAGCCCGGCGTCCTCTTTCTTGCCATCACCACCCCGTCCGGCCGTATCCTGGCCCACAGCGACCGGGACTTTCTGGGTCGAAACCTCACGCTCCCGGAAGGGACCAAAGAGGCCAAAGAGGCCAAAGGCCTCCGCATCCTCCAGCGGGAAGAGGCCGATGGAAACCTCACCTTCCTTGTCTGGCGGGAATTCCGACCCCTGAAAATCGACAAACGGCCCGGACACATGGGGGACCACATGGACGGAATGCACGGCCGGGACCACATGGAAACGTGGAAAGCCAGAAAAGACCATCGCCTCTTCCCTGAAGAGAGGGACAAGCCCCTCATTGTCCTGGCCCAGGACCGAACCCCCTATGAGGTGGTCCGAAACAGGGACCTGCGAAGCACCCTGGTGATCTCGGGGCTCCTGCTCCTTCTGGGTGTCGGGGGCATTGCCTCCCTGTTCTGGTTCCAGAACTACCGCCTGACCCGGGAGAGCTTAAGGGACACCAGCGCCATGGCCCGGGAGGTGGTCACCTCCCTTCCCGTGGGACTCATGGTGGTGGACCGGAGCGGCGCCGTGGCCTTTATGAACCAGGCCGCCGAAAAACTATCCGGCCTCACGGACGACGAGGTGAGAGGCAAGCCCGCCGCCGTTGTGCTGCCCGGCCTCATGGAGACCGTCAACACCGCCCTTGACACAGGCCCCCCCCTCCACGAGGAAGAGCACCTCTGCCGGTTTGCCGCCCACCGGGTCATCCCGGTGAGCATCAGCGCCTCGGACATCGTCCACGAGGACGGCGGCAACGTGGGACGCGTGGTTATTTTAAGGGATTTGCGGGAGGTCAAGCGCCTGGAAAAAGAGCTGCGCCACAAGGAGAAGCTGGCCGCCATCGGAGACATGGCCGCAGGCGTGGCCCACGAAATACGCAACCCCTTGAGCTCCATCAAGGGCATCGCCACCTATTTCAAGGGGCTCTTTGACGAATCCCATGACGCCAGGGAGACCGCAGGGGTCATGATCGACGAGGTGGACCGCCTCAACCGGGCCGTCACCGAACTCCTCACCATCGCCGGGCCCACCCGCCTGGTGACGGCACGCCACGACGTGGGGGAGATTATCCAGCGCGCCGTCCGCCTCGTGGAGGCCGAGGCCGACACCCTGGGTGTGAGTCTCACGGTGAAGGCCCCCGAAACCCCGGTTATGGCCCTTCTGGACGCAGACCGCCTCACCCAGTCCCTGCTGAACCTGTTCCTCAACGCCCTTCAGGCCATGAAGGGCCAGGGCGGAGAGCTTGGTGTCACCCTGGAAGAGACGCCCGAAGCGGTCCGCCTCTCGGTTGCCGACACGGGCTGCGGCATGGACGAGGCAACCCTTGCGAGCCTCTTTGACCCCTATTTCACCACCAAGGCCGACGGAACTGGCCTGGGCCTTGCCATCGTGCACAACATCATCGAAGCCCACGGCGGCACCATTGAGGTGACCAGCCACCCGGGGCAGGGTGCGCGCTTTGACATCGAGCTTCCCCAAGGAGAGTAAATGAGCCGAAAAATAAGGGTCCTCATCGTCGACGACGACCGGGGCCACCGAATCACACTGAACACCCTGCTTACCAGCTGGGGCCACGAAACCGGCATGGCCGAGGACGGCCTCCAGGCTGTGGCCCGCATCAAAGAGGCCTCCTGGGACGCCGTGCTCATGGACGTACGCATGGCCGAAATGGACGGCATCTCCGCCATGAAGGAGATCAAGGCTTACAACCCGGCCATCCCCATTTTGATCATGACCGCCTACTCCTCGGTGGAGACCGCAGTGAGCGCCCTCAAGTCCGGGGCCTACGACTACCTGATGAAACCTTTGGATTTTGACCTGTTGAAGCTGACCCTGGACCGGGCCGTGGAACACGCGGGGTTGAAAGAGGAAAACCGGAAGCTCAAAGCCACCATGGGGGACTCGTCCTTGGATGAGATCATCGGATCCAGCCCGGCCATGAAGGAGCTCGGGGAGATGCTGATGATGATCGCCCCCTCCGAGGCCACGGTCCTCATCACCGGGGAGAGCGGCACCGGCAAAGAGATGGTGGCCCGGCTCATCCACAGGAAGAGCTCCCGGAACCACAACCCCATGGTGGTGGTGAACTGCGCCGCCCTCACCGACACCCTCCTGGAGTCCGAACTCTTCGGCCACGAGCGGGGCGCTTTTACCGGGGCGGACCGGCGGCGCGAGGGTCTTTTCATGCAGGCCGACGGCGGCACCCTCTTCCTGGACGAGATCGGGGAGACCTCAGCTGCCATGCAGGCCAAGCTCCTCAGGGTGATTCAGGAGCGGGAGTTCCAGAGGGTGGGGGGAGAGGCCGTTATCTCCGTGGACGTGCGCATCATCGCCGCCACCCACCGGGACCTGGCCGAGGAGGTCAAGGAAGGGCGCTTCCGGGAAGACCTCTTCTACCGGCTCAACGTGGTCTCCCTTGCCATCCCCCCTCTGCGAAAACGCCACGGGGACATCCCCCTGCTCGTCCAGCACTTTGCCGACACCTACGCTGAAAAAAACCGGAAAATAGTCAAAGGCATCACCCCCGAGGCCATGGACCGCCTTATTCGCCACCCCTGGCCCGGCAACGTCCGCGAGCTGGAAAACACCATGGAACGGGCCGTGATCCTCATGTGCGGCGAATTTATCTCCGAACGGGAACTCCCCATGACCCTCACCGCAGGGAACCACCCCGCCCCCCACCACGATATCCCCCCTTCCATGGCAGGACGCCCCCTGGCCGAACTTGAAAAGGAGGCCATCGTCGCCACCCTCCGGGAAACCGGAGGCAACAAAAGCGAAACTGCAAGGCGCCTGGGCATCAACCGCAAAACCCTTCACCTTAAAATCAAAGCCTACGGCTTGGAGAAAGGGTGAGTCCGATAAAAGCCTAAAGACCAAAAAGGGAGAAAGGGAAAAAAAGGCCTCCGGCGGCAAGGTGGGGGCACCTTGAAACCCTATGGCGAATGCATGGGGGCAGCCGTTACATGAACATTATCGGGGCATTCGCGTGACGGGTGACATACCTCAACCGCCTCTGCAGGAGAGACCTGTTTCATTCTTCTTCAGTAGTGTCCGGTTAGCTTTTTGCATTAAATGAATCGTAACTATTCAGCCCATCATCGTTCTTGAAGGCCGCTTGTCATGTCTTACGTTTCGGGAACCGAGGACCGTAGGGTGTGCTTGCGCACCATTTGTCTGAAAGACCGCCACCCATCGTCATATCCAAGCAATACGCGGCCTCTGTCACCTCGGCTTCGGTGGGCGATACTGTGCTTCGATGGTGCGCAAGCGCACCCTACGTTTCAACTGAGGAGATCGTCCGTTGAAATTGACCTTATGAAAGATATAGTGGTCAATAAAAAACGATCAAAAAAGCGTAAAAAGCCACGTGCAAAGACCTAACCGGACATCACTGATTCTTCTTGAGGCTTTGTGGTGAATGCGTGGAGATCGTTGTGATCCACAGCCCCTGTTACGGGCGTAGCCCGTCAGCGAATGTGATCGGCCTGAGGAACGAAGGCCGGGAGCATTCGCAACCCTGGGGTCAAGGGGCTCAGCCCCTTGCCGCCGGAGGCATGCTTTTTGAAAAGTCATTGATCATAGAAGGTATGCACGCCCATGACTACCGTCCGAACACGTATCGTCCCGGGGCGGGGCAGCCTTCTCCTGTGCCTGTAAACCGGCCCATGGGCGGGGGAGTCCCCTTTTTCCCGGACCCTGCCAGGAGCCACCGCTGCCAGTCGATCCACCAGGAGCCTTCCTTCACCGGGGTGTCGTGGTACCAGTGGCCCGGGGGCATGTAGCGCTGTCCTTCCCTGATGGTGGCGATGCGGTATCTGCGGCCGGGGTGTCCGGGTTCGCTGACGATGCCTGCGTTGTGGCCGCCCCGGGTGAGGACAAAGGTGACGGAGCGGGCGTCCGAGGAGAGGTGGAATTTATAGACCGAGGTCCAGGGGGCCACGTGATCCTGCTCCGTGGCCACAAGAAAAACCGGTTCGTGGATATCGCTTATCACCACCGGGCGTCCTTTGACTTGAAAGCGCCCCTCGGAAAAGTCGTTGTTCAGGAACAGGTCTCGAAGGTAACGGCAGTGCATGCGGCTCGGCATGCGTGTGGCGTCGGCGTTCCAGGTCATCAAATCGTTTAAGGGCTCGCGCCTGCCCATGAGGTAGCGGGTCACCCAGGTACCCCAGATGAGGTCGTAAGCCCTGAGCATCTGAAAGGCGGCGGCCATCTGCCCGGTATCCAGGTAGCCCTGAAAGTGAATGATGTCCTCTAAAAAACTCAACTGGGCATGGCCGATGAAGAGCATCAGCTCCCCGGCCTCGCTGAAGTCGGTCTGGGCGGCAAGAAGGGTAAGGCTCTTCAAGCGATCATCCCCGTCCCTTGCCATGGCCGAGGCAGCCATGGCAAGGACGGTGCCACCCAGGCAGTAACCCACGGCATGGGCCTTTTTGCCTGGGATCACCTCCTCTATCTTGTCCACGGCCTCCATAACCCCCAGCTCGATATAGTCCTCCAGGTCGGTCTCCCGATCCTCGTACCCCGGGTTCTTCCAGGAGACCATGAACACGGTATGTCCCTGGTCCACCAGGTATTTCACCATGGAGTTTTCCGGGGAGAGATCGAGGATGTAGTACTTCATGATCCAGGCCGGGATGATGAGCACGGGGTTGTCCACCACCTCCCCGGTGGCGGGGCGGTACTGGATGAGCTCCATGAGGCGGTTGCGGTAGATGACCTCTCCGGGGGTGACGGCCAGGTCCTTTCCCACGGAAAGCGCGGGTTCGTCCCGGGGCACGGGCCAGCCCCAGAGGCGCAGCATGTCCTCCGCCCAGAAAAGCCCCCCACGGGCAAGGTTGGCTCCCCCCTCTTCCGCGGTGAGGCGCATGAGCTCCGGGTTGGTCCACAGGTGATTGCAGGGAGAAAAAAAGGCCAGCATCTCCCGGCCGAGAAAGGAGATAAACGCCTTGTGCCTCGGCTTCATGCCCGGCACATCCGTGGCATAGGACTCCCACCACCGGCAGCCCTTCTCGTAAATCACACGCATGGAGAGGTAGGGCTCCGACTCCCAGGCAGGATCGTCGCACCGGCAGCGCGATCGGTCCCGATCCGAAAGCTCCGTGGCATCGGCCGGGGGACGTGATCTTTCATCTAAGGCCTCGGCGGCCAGCTCCCAGAACCGGAGCCACAACGTGGCCTGGGTCCCGGGTGAGTTGGCCAGGTGAAGGAGCCAGTCGCTGAAGGCCAGCCCTGTGGCCACCGGTGAAAAATTCATGGTCCAGCGCCCCTGGATGGCATGCCAGAGGCTGTCCAGCTCATGGAAGGGTCGGGATTCGACTCTCTCTTGCGTCATCGGGTTACCCCCTGATGTCGGTTGCGGCAGGCACCTTGTGGTCAGCGGCGAGGCCGGGTCCACAGGTACCGGGATGGTCATGGATCTTGTCTATACGAAGGGGAGGTTGTATTGAATCAATCGATTTGAGGAAGAGGGGCGCTTGTGGTAGCTGAATCTCTCACCTTTTATAGTACTATGACGCATACGGAAAAACCATCACTGAAACGCCAAAGGAGGCGACCCGTGAAACGTGGCATCTTTATCCTTGCGGCCCTTCTGGCCTGGACCCTTTCTCCGCTGACAACCGACGTCCAGGCAGACAACTGGAATGCTTTTGCCCCCTTGAAAGGAGAACTTGCCATCTCCGGCGGCACAGCCCACATCCCCGTCATGAAAACCCTGTCCACCGAGATCATGAAGGCCGCTCCGGCCGTGCGGATCTCCATTGCAGGCGGCGGCTCCGGCCTCGGCATCAAGCAGGTGGGCGAAGGCATCGTAACCATCGGCAACTCGGGCAGGTCCCCCAAACCCAACGAGATCAAAAAATACGGCCTGGTCCTCCACCGGTGGGCCGTGGACGGCGTGGCCGTGGCCGTTCACCCGGACAACCCGGTCCGCACCCTCACCAGCGATCAGCTTCGGGCCATATACGCCGGTACCCTTGCCAACTGGAAGGAGCTGGGCGGCCCGGACCGTGCCATCAACCTCTACACCCGAGACGCCTCCAGCGGCACCCGGTCGGTCTTCTGGAAAAAGGCCCTGGGCAAGGGTGAGATCCACCCCAGAGCCAACTTCGTCAAGTCCAACGGCGCCATGAAAAGCGCCCTTTCAGGAGACCCCTACGGCATCGGCTACCTCTCCGTGGGCCACCTGGACGCCTCAGTGGCAGGCCTTGCCATTGACGGCACCGCCCCCACCCTGGCCAACGTGAAATCCGGCGCCTACCCCATTGCCCGGGGTCTTTACAGCAACACCAAAGGGGAGGCCACCGGCCTTGCCAAGGCGTTCATCGATGCCCTCTACTCCCCCCGAGGACAGGAGATCATTGCCGCCAAAGGCTTTATTCCGGTGAAGGGGTAATGACGCCGCGCCGGAGAGCCCACGAGCTCATTGGTGAAAAGGCGGCCTCCGGGGCTGCCTTCATCACCATGGGCCTGACCCTTGCCATCTTCGGGTTCATGGGCTGGCTGGCGCTGCCCCTTCTGAAAACCGAGGCCCTGTCCACCCTGCTGGCCCCGATCTGGCAGCCGGACCAGGGCCGCTTCGGCATCCTTCCCATGGTGGGAGGCACCCTGGCCGTTGCCCTTCCCGCAACGCTCCTGGCCTTTCCCATGAGCCTTGGCTTTGCCTGTTTTGCCACCCACCTGGCCCCTGTTCGCTTTCGCAAGGTCCTCAAGGCCCTGGCCGGTTTCATGACCGGCATCCCCACGGTGGTCTACGGTTTTTCCGCCGTCTTTCTCCTGGTGCCCCTCATCCGGCAGCTGGGGGAGCGAGGCTCCGGCTTCTCGGTGGTGGCCGCCGTCCTCGTGCTGGCCCTGCTCATCAGCCCCACCATGATCCTCATCCTCATCACCGCCTTTGACGCCGTGCCCCGGGCGTGGCTGCGCAGCTTTACGGCCATGGGCGCCACCCCGGAAGAGACCGTGTGGACCCTTCTTCTGCCCCAGGCCTCCCGGGCCATGGCAGGGGCCCTGCTTCTGGGCCTGGGCCGGGCCGCCGGGGACACCCTCATCGCCCTGATGCTGGCGGGCAACGCCGTGCTGGCACCCACCGACCCCCTGGGACCGGCCCGTACCCTCACCAGCCATATCGCCCTGGTCATGGCCGCGGACTTCGACAGCCCGGAATTCCGCTCGGTCTTTGCCTGCGGCCTGTTGCTCTACCTGTTGGTCTTTGTCCTCACCCTTCTGGTGAGGCGGCTCTCCCGGGGGCCGGAAGCATGAGCCGTCTCAAACGAGCCCTTTTATACGGATTCGCCCTCGTGGCCACCCTGGCCCTTGTGGGCGGAGCAGGCTGCTTTCTGGGGTACATCGTCCTCAAGGGGTTGCCTGCCCTGAAGGTGTCCCTCATCTTCGGAGACGTGCCCCCCTGGGAGGCCCTCACCCTTGCCACCCGGGTCTTTGACGGGCTCTTCCCGGCCATCTGCGGCACCCTCTGCCTGGTGCTCCTGGCCGTGGCCCTGGCCCTTCCGGCAGGGGTCCTCACCGGCATCTGGCTCTGCCACTTCGGCACCCCTAAGGCCAAAGCAGCCCTTTCCCTGTGCATCGACACCCTGACCGGGGTTCCGTCCATCGTGGTGGGGCTCTTCGGGTTCTCCTTTGCCGTCCTTCTCCACAAAATCAGCAACGGCCGCCTCGGACCGGGGCTGTGCGTGGCCGCCCTCAGCCTTGCGGTGCTGGTCCTTCCGGGCATCGTGCGAAACACCCAGCTGGCCCTGGCAGCCATCGGCCCGGACACACGACGGGCCGTCGAGGCCATGGGGGCCACCCAAGTCCAGGCCATCTACAGGGTCTACCTGCCCATGGCCGCTCCGGGTATTTTCCGGGGGGCCATCCTGGCCCTGGGGCGATGTGCCGAAGACACCGCCGCCATCATGCTCACCGGAGTGGTGGCCTCGGCCGGGGTGCCCTACGCCCTCTTCGGGCGATTCGAAGCCCTCTCCTTTACCGTCTTTACCATCGCCTCGGAGTATTCAGGCCCTGAGGAGCTTGCCAGGGGCTACGGCGCCGCCCTGATCCTCCTGCTGCTCTGTGCCGGGCTTTTCGGCCTCTCCGCATGGATCGCCAAGCGCCTTGGCACCGAACCCTCCAACACATAAGAAAGCCGCAGACGCCCCATGAAACTAACCATCCGCGACCTCTCCTTTTACTATGGTCCCCATACCATCCTGGATAACGTCTCCATGGAGGTCCCCGAGGGCTCTCTTACGGCCGTCACCGGCCCCTCCGGGGAAGGAAAATCTACCCTGCTTTCCGTCATCAACCGCCTCTGGTCCGCCGAAGAGGGGGCCCGGGCCAAGGGCTCGGCCAGGGCCAGCTTTACCGACGGGGAGGTGGACCTGCTGGGCCCCGGCCTCGACCTGCCCGCCCTGAGGCGCAAAGCGGCTATGGTCTTCCAGGCTCCGACGCCCCTTCCCTTTACCATCTTCAAGAATGCGGCCCTGCCCCTCTCCTTTGCAGGAATCAAAAACAAAGAAGAGGTCCGCAGGCGAGTGGAACGGGCCCTGACCCGGGCAGGGCTCTGGGAAGAGGTCAAGGAGCGTCTGCACACCCCGGCGACACACCTCTCCGGAGGGCAGCAGCAACGCCTTGCCCTGGCCCGTGCCCTGGTCACCGAGCCGGAGATCCTTCTTCTGGATGAACCCACCTCCGCCCTGGACTCACAAAGCCGGGACCACATCGAGGCCCAGCTCCTGGCCCTCAAAGGAGACTGCACCATCCTGCTGGTGTCCCACTCCGATGCCCAGGTCGCCCGCCTGGCTGATCGGGTCTACCGGCTCACCGGGGGGCAGCTGGCGTTGTGCACGGAATCCAGGGAAATCCGGTGAGCCCGCCGTACCGGGACGGGTCGGCCATTTTTACAGAACCGCCTTGAAAATGCCTCACCGACTGCTATAATAACACAAACGCTTTATCGCACTGATTCCACGGCAAATAAACGCCAGCGCCCGTCGTATCCCGCCCCTTACGCCAAGGGCATGTCCGCCCTCGCCGGGATCCGGGCTTCTCTTTCATCACCAAAAGAAGGAATCGCCAGATGTTAGCAGTGGGTCTGCAGGGAAGCCCTAGAAAAGGGGGCAACAACAACCACACCCTGGGTCTCTTCCTCAACCGTCTGAAACATCGTGGCTTTCAGACTGAGACCCTTCCCATTCCTCAAATGAAATTCGCGTTCTGCATCGGCTGCGGATCGTGTGAAAAAAGCGGCTGGTGTATCTTTGAAGATGACTACGCCCTGAAAATCGCCCCCCTGATCCGCCGGGCCGAGGTGATCGTCATGGCCTCACCGGTTTACTTTTACGGGCCGTCCGGCCAGTTGAAATCCGCCATGGACCGGGGCCAGATGTTCTGGTCGCGCAAGTACCGGCTCAAGCTGAGCGACCCCGGCAAGAAAAGACGCCGGGGCTATATCCTCTCTTCGGCCGCCACCCACGGGGACGATCTCTTCACCGCCTTTGTCCTCAACTCCCGCTACTTTTTCGATGCCATCGACGCCACCTACGCAGGGGCCCTCACCTTTCGCGGGGCCGAAGGCAAGGGTGCCCTTGCCGAGCGCTCCGATACCGAAAAAAGGGTCCACGCAGCCGCCGACCTCGCCGCAGGCCCCCTGTTCCCCCCAAAGCACCACCTTCTTTTTGTGTGCAAGGACGGTGCAGTTAAAAGCCGCATTGCCTGGGCCGTTGCCATGTCCCTCTCTCCGTCCACCACCTGGGTGAGCCACGCAGGCACCGAGCCCGCGCCCCAGCTCAAGGCCCGATGCGATGCCTGGATGGAACGAAGGAAAACGGACATCCGGTACATCCCTGTTTTCGCCCTCCAGGAGACCCTGGAGACCTTTTCCCCCACCCTCACGGTGGACATGGACGGCTCCCTTAACGACAACCCGGCGGTAACTGCCGATATTACCTGGGACCTGCCTTCGGCACCCCCGGAAAACGACGACGAGGCCCTGGCCCTCATTCGCCAGGTGGAAACCCGGGTCCGCAAACTCCTGCCGACCCTTTAAGCCCGCAACCACGGGTGTCTCACACGGGAAATGAGACAATTCGATCCATTCGGGAGGCCCTGATACAGAAGGATCCATCCCGGCAACAGGCCGGAAAAGCATGCATAGGCCCAGAAACGATGTAAAATCGACAGCTTTTGATTTTATCCAAAATATTGGCACGCAAGATGCTTTATTGAAATCCCCATGAGCCGCCCCGCTTCACCATCCAGGGGCCCCCGGTGCGTAACGCGCCCAACTGAGACAACGGACACATCATGCAACGATACCTGATCATCGGAAGCGGCATTGCCGGAATGACCGCAGCGGAAACGATTCGGGACAACGATCCCACCGGCAGCATCACCATGGTGACCGACGAAGAGGCTCCTTTTTACAACCGTATTCGCCTCTGCGACTACATCTCGGGGGACCTCCCCGAGACAGAGCTCCCCGGGGTAGACCCGGAGTGGTACGCCGCCCACAGGATCGACCTGACCACGGGCACACGCATCACGCACCTCGACCCCGACAGCCGCACGGCCCTAACGGAAGAGGGCACGACCATCGGCTGGGACAAGGTTCTCATCGCCACCGGAGGGCGCCCCCACATCCCGGACATCGAGGGAGTTCGGAAAAAAGGAGTCGTTACCCTGCGCAGCATTGAGGATGCACGGCGAATCCTTGCCCGCGCCCCGGAGGTCAACAATGTGGTGATCATCGGCGGCGGGCTCCTGGGCCTTGAAGCAGGGCACGCCCTGATCAAACGGGGGAAGAAGGTGACGGTTCTGGAGTATGCCCACCGGATCCTCCCGAGGCAGCTCGACGCAAAGGGCGCCGAACTGCTCATGGAAAAAATGGTGGCACAGGGATTTCAGTTTCACACGGGCACGGCGGCCAGGGAGATCACCGGCCAGCAGCAGGTCACGGGGGTCATCACCTCCTCGGGCACCCTGGTCACGGCGGACATGGTCTTGATCTCCGCCGGCATCCGGCCGGTCTCAGACATTGCCGAGGCATCGGGGCTCCCCTCACAGCAGGGGATTCCAGTTAACGAGGCCATGGAGACCCCCCTTGACGGGGTCTACGCTGCCGGAGACTGCGCCCTTTTCAACGGCACCGTCCACGGCATCTGGTCCACGGGCCTTGCCCAGGGACGCATCGCAGGCCTTAACATGAGCGGCCAGGCGGCCAGCTACCGCGAGCCTGCCTTCGCCACCATGCTCAAGGTCACGGGAATCTACCTTGCATCGGTGGGAAGCGTGGACGCCGAAGGCACCGAAGACTCCATCATCCGAAGCGATGAATGCACGTATAAAAAAATTGTTTTCCAGCAGGGATGCCTGACGGGATGCCAGATGGTGGGAAACATCGACCATTTTAACGAAATACAAACACTCCTTGCCGGGGCTCACCCCTTGAGCCCATCTGAGCGAAGCGACGTGGAGCGAAAACTGAACGGAAACAAAGGAGCAAAAGCAGAAATGAAAACGTTTGTCTGTACGGTATGCGGTTATGTCCACGAAGGAAACACTCCCCCTGAAGCCTGCCCCCAGTGCGGCGTTCCTTCCGACAAATTCAAGGAAGTTGCCGAAGAGAAGGCGACCGCCAAGTGGGGATGCACCGTCTGCGGTTACATCCACGAAGGGGATGTGCCCCCGGACCACTGTCCCCAGTGCAAGGCCCCCAAGGAGAAATTCAAGGAGCAGGGCGCCGGCGGCACCCTGGCCTGGGCCGACGAACACGTCATCGGCGTGGCCAAAGGGGTGGACCCCGAAATCATCGAAGGGCTCCGCGCCAACTTCACCGGAGAGTGCACCGAAGTGGGCATGTACCTCGCCATGAGCCGTCAGGCCGATCGGGAGGGCTACCCGGAAGTGGCCGAAGCCTACAAACGCATCGCCTTTGAAGAGGCGGAGCACGCGGCCAAATTCGCAGAGCTCCTGGGCGAGGTGGTGGCAGCGGACACCCGCACCAACCTTCAGGTTCGCGTGGATGCCGAGCACGGAGCCTGCCAGGGCAAAAAAGACCTTGCCACCCGGGCCAAACAGCTCAACCTGGATGCCATCCACGACACCGTTCACGAAATGTGCAAGGATGAAGCAAGACACGGCCAGGCCTTTGCCGGGCTTTTGAAACGCTATTTTGACAAATAACAGACGGTTTTTTTTAAACCGAACCACACCCAACCAACAACCCAAGTGAGGTGATCCGATGAAAAAGTACGAGTGCACGGTATGCGGTTATATCTACGACCCGGAAGAGGGAGACGCCGAAAACGGAATTGAGGCAGGAACCGCCTTTGAAGATCTTCCCGAAGACTGGCTCTGCCCCGTCTGCGGTGTGGGAAAATCTGAGTTTGAAGAAGTGTAACAGGTAACACCCCGGGAGTGATCCCCGGGTATCCTCAACCCGGATTCCCTCGGCCATGTTCGCACGGGGATCCGGGTTTTCCATCCGGAAACAAAAAGGACGACAGCAAGCCATGAGACCACTTAAAATCGCCGAAGGCATCTACGATGTGGGTGTCAAGGATTGGAACATCAGAGACTTTCACGGGTACTCCACCTACATGGGGACCACCTACAACGCCTTTCTTATCGTCGATGACGACAAGGTGGTGCTCATCGACACGGTCAAGGAACCCTTCACCCATCAGTTCATGGAGAACATCCGCAAGATCATCGATCCCAAGCGAATCGATATGATCATCAGCAACCATGCGGAGATGGATCACTCCGGCGCCCTGCCCCGGGTACTTCACCTCATCGGAGAAGAGACCCCGGTCTACTGCTCCAAAATGGGAGAGAAAGCCCTTTCAGCCCACTTCAACGGTAAAAAGATCAACCTGAACGTGGTCAAACCGGGCACGGAGATCAAACTGGGCAAGCGCACCTTGAGCTTCATCGAAACCCGCATGCTCCACTGGCCGGACAGCATGTTCACCTACCTCAAAGAGGACGGCATCCTTTTTTCCAGCGACGCCTTCGGCCAGCACTACGCATCCCACGAAAACTTTGATGACGAAATGGGCGAAGGGCTCTTCGAGCATGCCAAAAAGTATTTTGCCAACATCCTCCTGCCCTTTGCCCCCAGGGTGGAGAAGCTTTTAGAGTCCATTAAGTCCATGGACCTGCCCCTCAACATGATCTGCCCGGACCATGGGATCCTCTGGCGGAAAAACCCGGAGATGATTCTGGACCGCTACGCCTCCTGGGCCCGTCAGGAGAACAGAGAGAAGGTGATCGTCATGTACGACACCATGTGGAACTCTACGGAAAAAATGGCCCGCAAAATCGTGGACGGCACCCGCTCCACCGGTGTCGAGGTCATCCCCATGAGCGTCCGCAACTGGCACCGAAGCGATATCATGACCGAACTCATGGACGCCAGGGCCCTGGTGGTGGGATCTCCCACCCTCAACAACGGGATCTTCCCCACCCTCTGCGATGTTCTGTCTTACATGAAAGGCCTCAAGCCCAAGGGCAAACTCGGGGCTGCCTTTGGTTCCTACGGCTGGAGCGGCGAAGCGGTGAAGCTCCTCAACAACGAGCTGGACACCATGGGATTCGAGCGCATCGACGACGGCCTGCGCACCCTCTACGTTCCCGACCCCGAGGCCTTGAAGGCGTGCTTTGACTACGGTGTCCTCATCGGCGAGACCGTCAAGGCCAAAAGCGCCGAATCATGATCCACTCGCCTTCGGCGGCCTCGCCGGAGGGGAAGCCTTTTCGAGGAGGTCCCATGACCGACAACGACACCCCCGGTGGACGGGAGATCAAACGCACCCTTCGCACCCTCCTTCTGGAAGGCACGCACGATAACGTCAAGACGGAACTCCTCAGCCACCCATTAAGGCGACTGGTGAGCCCCCTCATCGGCTTATTCTGTGATCGACAGGAGGAGATCAGATGGCGGGCCGTAACCTCGCTGGGGATGGTTACCGATGCCCTGGCAGGGGAAAATCTGGAAGAGGCGCGTGTGGTGATGCGACGCCTGATGTGGACCTTAAACGACGAGTCCGGGGGGATCGGATGGGGAGCGCCCGAGGCCATGGGAGAGATCACGGCCGTCAACCGGCTGCTCGCCGATGAGTACCACCGTATCCTCTGCTCCTACGTCAGTGAAGAGGGGAACTTCCTGGAACACGAAATCCTTCAACGCGGGGCCCTCTGGGGGCTCTGCAGGCTCGCCGAAGCAGACCCTGAAAAGGTGAGGCCTGCCCTGGCCGATGTCAGGGGCCACCTCCGCTCCACGGACCCCGTCAAGCAAGGCCTTGCCCTGCTCTTTGCCGCCCGCACGGGAGATGAGGCGGCGCGGCCCCAGGCCCAAGGGCTGGTGGGATCTTCCCACCCCTTTACCCTCTACACGGGCTGGCACCTGACAACCACCACGGTGGGCGATGAAGCACGGAAACTCCTAAGTGCCACCTGACGCCCCCTTTGAACGATCAATACAAAAAAGCCCCAGGCAAAAGCCGGGGCTTTTTTTCGTTACGCAAAAGAGCGCTTGAACAGCTCGTCAATGGCGGCCTTGCCTTCATCGGAAAGGTTCCGGGTCCCGGTGCCGCAGAAGGTGTCCTGGGTGATGACGGGGGTGTCCAGGGCCCAGCGGTTCTCTTTCCAGGTATACCACTGGTTCTTGTCCTGATCGAAAACGCTGACGGGGCGGTTGAAAAATTTGCCAAGCTCCACGGCCCAGCCGGTGCCGCCTTTGACGGTGTTGTCGTCCTGGATCCAGCCAATGGCAAGAACCTGACAGCCCTTGTTCACCATGTGAAAGATCACCTGGAAAACCTTACGGATCTTGTCGGCCTGGGCGTAGCGTCGTCCCATGCGGGCAGAGACGATCTCCATGCTGACATCGCCCTTTTTGAGGGTTTCTTCGGAGAGGATCTCCACGTTCACCTCACGGGTCAGGGTCTGCCCTTCAAAGGCGTAGGTGGTCTCGGTGATTCCGTATTTTTCTGCCTGCTCGCCGAATGCCGCTTCAGCCCCTTTCAGGCCGCCGCTGAAAAAATGTTTCTTTACCTGAGTCATAATTTGGGTTTCCTTATGTGTATAGACGGTTACGGTTTGGGCTCATGCAGTCATTCACAAAACAGATCTCAGGATCTGCCCAAAGGGGTGATCCCCCATGACGCCGTGCCCTGTTGCCCCTGCCACACCATCTCTTCCGGCATGCAAAACGCACCCCGCGGCTTTCCCGCAAAGGGCCCCCCGACGAATCTGATGCCGTGTCTTCCGGTCCCGCACAATCCATGCAGAAACCCGTCACACGCAGCATACACAATCCGCCCTTCAGCTTCTTCCAAGGCCGTCATACAGAACTCACTTTACGTCTCTGGGCAAAGGTATCGATCCGGATTGGATGAAAGAAAATCACATGAAGAGATTCAGAAGGAACAAACGAGCGGGATAATTATATCAATAATGCATAAAAAGCAACACCTTTCCACAGAGAAAAAGAAGCAAATGCGCAACGGCCACTCATTAGGCAAAGAAAGGAGTTCCCGGTAGACACCCGCGCGCCTGTGGAGACACACCGCCTGCCGTACCCCGGCTCCCAAAACGAAAAATCCGGCTGAGCCCACGGAGCTCAACCGGCCGGAGACCTTGTGGTCCCTTTTTCAGGGAACACCCCCTGGCAGGACATCAAAAAAGCCCGGTCCCGTTCCCACGCCACCGGCCCCACAAAAAAGATCCGACGGGTCAGCACACATTTTACGGGAAATAATTCGGGTCCTGCCCAAAATAGGAAAACCCGGTGACATTGGGGTCATTCTGGTAAACCTTCTGAAGGGAGGCCGGGTACTGGGACGTTGCGGCCGACGGCTCGATGCCGTTCCACCAGTTGTGCAGGGAGGTGTTGATGGACTCGCCCTTGTACTGGAACGAGCAGGCAATTCGCTCGCTGTAGCCCCCCACAAGCTGGTACCCGAAATGGGGGCTGTTCCGGTCCAGGCCAATACGGATAAAAAAGCCCGAATGCTGGGCATTGCTCAAGGGGTTGTCCGGAACGGCGTCCACCCACGATTTTCCATTGGGATTCTTGTAGTTTCGGGACAGGCTGAACTGATCCACAAGGGACATCATGGTGTCCCGTTGATAGATGGCGGGAATGGGGGTCGAGTTAAACTCCTCCCCGAGGTCCGAACCGGCCAGGCTGTTGCCGTCCCCCCCGGTCTGCAGGGCGATCTGCCGGGCCTGGTGAGGCAGCTTGGGGCTATAGATCCCCGTGGCCCGCTTGTAATCAAAGGAGAGGTCGCCTTGCAGGTCGTTGGTTCCCACGATGATGTCCGTCAGCTTTCGGTTGGCCGAGGCAATGTTGTCGTACTTGAGCCGAATCACCAGCCCGTTGATGCGGACCGGCTCGTCCGGGCTGATCCCCATCCTCAGGTTGTCCACGGAAAAATCCCAGTCCAGGTAGTTCCGGTTGCGATAGGGACGGGTGGAAAAGAGCCCGTTTGCGTTGTTGTCCCCTTGCGCCCCGTCCACCCAGCTGTGGGATGGGGCGATGTCCAGAACTTTTTTGTACTTGTACTTGTACAGGTAGTTGTCGTCGTCCACGTAGGGCACATAGACAGTCTCCAAAGAGAGGTCCTTGTCCTCGCCCTTGTGCAGGGTGTACTCCGTGGCCACCTCCCAGGGGGAGTAGATCTTTTGCGAGTCCTCGGTGACCCACGGGTTCATGACCACCCTGAACCGCTTGCTCTCCCAGGGGGTGTTGTCATGTGCCGGCACATCGCCGGGATGCCACTCAATCCTGGGGTCACCGTTTTCAAACAGGTGGTGATAGGAAACGGGGACCGACCAGGGAATGTATTTTCTCACATAATCCCCCGGGTTCAGGCCTTTTCGGGTGGTGAGCTCGGCCGGAGACTTGTAGTAGTACCCCAGGCGCACTCTGTCCGTTTCCTGATAGACCTCCAGGTACGTGTCCATAAAGATCCGCACCGTGTCCCGCTCGATATCAACCGAGATGGGGCTGGTCTGGGCCGTGATGTCGGACAGGGCACCGTCGCTCATGGGACGTACCGCGCCATGGGCTAGGCGCACCGTTCCTGCCCATGCACAGAACCACGCCAGGGCAAGCACACATGCCAGGGTACGCCGGAAGCTCTCACGCCTGTGGTTTTCACACCCCATGGACCTTCTCCTTTTACGCTCAAGGGCCTCAATCGCGGTCAATGATCCGGTACCCATCTCGCACCGGAACCGGGATACTCCGGTTCGTAGATATGCCAGAAGTCGTAGGTTACCCCGTCCGGCATGATCTTCTTGATATCGTAGAGGTCCCACCGCCCCCCCGTGGGATTCGACGGGTTGCCCAGCTTGCTTAAAAAGTCGAGTTGACCCCGCCCGATGGGGTCCCAGTCCGCCTGGTTGGAGGGAAGGCCGTTGGGATTCATCTCATCGGGCATCTTGCCCGCCTCGTAAAGATAGTAGTGGCGAACCCAGTTGTTGGAATCCGACCTGTCGATGTTCTGTTCCGTAATGGCGTACATCTCTTTTCGACCGGGAATCTCCAGGTAGGTCTTCTTGGCACGCATTCCGTCCAGGATCACGCCCCCCATGCTGGGGCCGAACTGGTTGTAGGGCCACTCCCCGGGATCTGAGACGAACCCCTGGAGGTCCTCCACCCGCACCGAGCCGTGGCGCGGCCAGTTGATGGCGATAAAACTCCGCTCGTCGTAAACAAGCTCGGGCTGGCCCGTTGCCGGGTCAAAGCTCTTGTAGTTCCGCCCTGTCTTCACCTGGATGGTCATGGGACGTTCCAGGATCTCGATGTCATTGGCCATGTCCTGGTTATGGATCTGGTAATCGTTATCCAGCTTGCCGGGGTCGTCGAAATTCTTGCCCGTGATTACGTCGGCCTCGGTCATCTGACCGTGGTCCAGTACCAGCTTTCGTCCGGAGATGCGGTCGGCAAAATCGATCTGGTTGATGTTCCCGTTGAGCATGAACCCGTCGTACATGTTGTGATAACCGGGCCCCCCCGTATACGGGGACCTCACCAGGTTACGCGAAAGCATGACGTGGTCCGGGTTGTAATCGCTGCCGAAAAAGCCGTCCGGGTCGTAGGTGCTGTCCAGGTACTCCGACGGGGCGTCGCTGGCGAAGTAGTCTTTGTCCATGTCCCCCCACCTGTTGTACTGGACATGGAGCTCCTGGCTGAAGCTCTCGCGCATGTGAATCCCCGAGGCCCTCAGGTTGACGAAGGTCTCCCCGCCGATCTCCCGGGAGATGGTGACCTCGTCGATGGTGGTCTTGCTCCGGAGCTCCAGGGCAATGCCCTCCCCTTCGACATAGCCGTCTATGGTTCCGATGGGGTAGAGGGTCACCCGCTGGCCCAGGTTCTTCACACCGGTCATGGACAAAAGCCCGGTGTCCGCCCCAAGCACCCCGGACACAATGCGATCACCGACGTCCTCTCCCATGTCCGTGTACGACCCGATGGCGGAAAAATTGAGGTTGCTGCTGCTGGACCCCACCGTGAAGGGCTCCTCGCCGTTGTCCATGGAGATCACCACCGCCGTCACCCCCCGGGCCTCGGCCGGAGGGGTAAAGTCACTCCCCTTGTTGATCTCGTATGGGTCCGTGCGTTTGTGCTTGTAGTACCAGTCGATGCCGAGGCCGATCATGCCCGCTTCCCCTTTCCGGACCTTGGCCGTGTCCTTGATGAACCACTGCCGCTGTGGGGCAACATATTTCCCGGCCACAATGGAGATATCTCCATTGTATGCGGTGCTGCTGTCCATGGAGGTGAACTCAAGGTAGTGGTCCGGCTTGTTCTGGTCATCGGGCACAAACCTTGAGCTGCCGCCGGTGCTCTCCACCACAAGGTTGTCGAACCCCAGGTTCACCCCGGTCCTGGCTTCAACCCCGCCCAGTTCCCACTCCTTCATGGGCTTGGGGGCTGCCACAGCCCCTGCCGCACCAAAGGCACATAAAAAAAAGGCACAGACGATATAGTGACGGAAATCCCGGGCGGAAAAAGCCATGCCGTCCTCCCTGGCTGGGACTGGTCCCTGGGGTTATCATGTGACCACGCTGGCAACACGCCGAGCGAATGGCCACGGATTCGTTATTCGCACCGTGTTATTTATAGTGAACATTGTTACCACTTTGACAAAACAAAATCAATCCTTTTCCGGTAACTGGCAAATTCACTTAAAGAGGAACGGGCAACAAAACACAGCCTAAGCAGCCCCATGGCCCGGAAGCCCAGGCCCCTGAGACGTATCCGGGCTAACGGTCCAATGCGGCCAGTGCGTCGGAAAAATCTTCCAGGTCTTTTTCGGTGTGGTTGGCTGTCAGGCTCAGGCGAATAATGGCCTGGCCCATGGGAACGGTGGGAAAACGGGCGGTAAAGGCAAAATACCCCTGGTCAAAAAGCTTTGTCACCAGCTCCTGGGCCCGCTCTTCACTGCCGATCTGAACAGCAAGGATGTGGGCCTCGCCGCAGACGGTAAACCCTCGGTCGGTGAGGAGCCGGGTCAGCTTCCGGCTGAGATAAGAAAGGCGCTCCCTCCGGTCATCCCCCCGCTCCACCTCCGACAGCACGGCCAGGGCGGTGACGGCGTGGGCTTCGGGCAGGGCCGTGGTGTAGATAAGGGGGGAGGCAAAATTGAAGAGATACTCCCGATACAGGGAGGGCAGCAGCACAAAAGCCCCGAAAAGCCCCATGGCCTTGCCGAAGGTACCTAAAGCCACGTCAGCCACCCCCCGGGCGATGCCCCGTCCTCCGATGCCCATGGCGCCATAGGCGTGGGCCTCGTCCACCACCGTAAGAAACCCGAGGGTCTCTTTCAGGTCCGAAAGCTCGGCCAGAGGCGGGGTGTCCCCGTCCATGCTGAAGAGGGATTCGGTCACCACCACGGGCTGGCCCGAGGCGCTCTTCAGCCTTTTTTCCAGATGCCCCATGCTGTTATGGCGAAAGCCTTTAAACGGGGCAGATCCCAGCTGCATGCCCTTGACCGTACTGGCGTGGACATGCTTGTCAAACAAAAGGGTCTCCTCCGGCCCGAAAAGGGTGGAGAGGATGGCCAGGTTGGCCTGGTACCCGGAAGGGAAAAAAACAGCGTCCTCGTAGCCGAAATAATCGGCATAGGCTTTTTCCGCCTCACGGATGGCCGAACCGTTGCCCGACACTAGCCGGGAAGACGACGAGGAGGTGCCGTAGCGGGAAAACGCCTCTGCGGCCTTGGTGCGAAGTGCCTCACAGCGCCCCAGGCCGAGGTAGTCGTTGGAGGCAAAGTTAACAAGAGTACGCCCATCCACCGTCACCGTGCGCCCGTCCCCGCCCTCCACCACCGGTGGGTTGCGGTAAAGCCCCTTCTCTTTCTGAAGGGCCAGTTTCTGTCTCAAGCGCGTGTCAAACATTGAAAAATCTCCTGATAGTGAGGGCTGAGGCGGGCGGCCTCGAAACGGTCGTCATAGGGGGTGGTGCCGATGAGAAGGGAGGCCTTGACGGTCTCGCCCCCAACCTCCGCCGACACCTGGTAGGCCCGGGCATCGGTGGCCGATCCCGTAAGGACGGCGGTGAGGGTCACCACCCCTGTCACCGGGGCCGATGGAAAAGGATATCGGGTCACCTTCATGAGAAAGGCCTGGCGGGAAAAATCGGTAAGATGCCGCACATGATAGGCGGCGCACTGGGCCATGGCCTCCAGAAGGCCATGGGGCTCGCCGCCCAGTTCTGCGGAGTCCGCCGTCATGGATTTCTCCTCCACGGACGAAATCCGGGAGAGCATCAGAAAAGGGGTGTCAAGAACCTGTGTCATGGTTGCCACCTGCGCACCACCAAGGCGCTGTTCTGGCCGCCGAAACCGAAGTTTTCAAACAAAAGGGTCGAAACCCCGTCGGCGCTTCGAGGGCCCCTTACAACATCCAGGGACGGGTCCAGGGGATCGGTGAGGTTGGGGTTGGAGGGCAGCACACCGCTCTTCAGGGCAGCCAGCATCACGGCCAGCTCCACGGCCCCGCAGGCCGAGGCCAGATGGCCCAGCCACGCCTTGGGGGCCAGGATGGCCGGTTTCCGGGACGTAAAAACCCGCTTGAAAAGATCGGCTTCCATGCTGTCGTTGAGGTCGGTGGCCGTGCCGTGGGCCGACACCGCGTCCACCTCCTCGGGCAGCAGAAACGCCTCGTCCAGGGCCAGGCGAACAGCCTTTTCCGCCCAGGTGCCCGAAGGATCCGGGGCCGTCATGTTGTAGCCGTCCATGGAAGAGCCGAACCCCAGCACCTCGGCGTGGATATCGGCCCCCCGCCGCCTGGCGTGCTCCAGCTCTTCAAAAAGGAAAAACGCCCCGCCCTCCCCGGGCAGGAAGCCCTTTCGGCGGGCATTAAAGGGAGCGTACTCCGTGGACGGGTCCCCGTCGCTTCGATGCAGGGCCCGGGCCATGCCGTAGGCCAAAAGCCCGCCCCGGTTGATCCGGGAATCGCCGCCCCCTGCAAGGGCCGTGTCCAGATACCCGTCCCGGATCTTTCGGTACGCCTCCCCAAGGGCCGTCAATGACGCGGCGCAGGCGCTACCGCAAGTGTGGTTCTCCCCGTGAATGCCGGTGAGGCGGGAGATGGCCGATGCCGCCGTGTTGGGAAGAAAACGGAGCATCCACAAGGCAGAGAGCCCCTCCTCGGAGATCTCGCCATGGTCGATCCTGGCAAACTCCTCCCCCACATCAAAGTTGGGCCCACTCCCGCAGAACAGCCCGGTGTCGGCCCGCTGCTTCTCGGAAAGCCCGGACATCTCCATGGCCGCTGCAGCCGATGCCACGGCAAACTGCGCCCCCCGGTTGAGGTACCGGCCGGCCTTAAAACGCCCGGTGTACGCCTTGAGGTCAAAGCCTTCCACCGGCGCCGCCCAGAGCCCCTCCTCCCCGGTAAACACAAACCGGGGAGCCCCAGAGGAAAGCCTCTCTCCAATCTCTTCCGATGTCGCCCCCAGGGATGAAACCACCCCCATGGACGTCACCACCACACGCCTGCGCATGAAGACTCCTTAATTATGCAGCATCACTACGCCAGGAGACGTAATCAGCGATGTCTTTCACCTTAAGGACAGGGCCGCCGTCCTGATCTGCCAGGATCTCGTCCACGCGGGACGCGGTGAGGTAGGGGTATTTTTCCATGAGGTAGGCCCGGGTGTCGGTGACGTGGTCCCCAGGCTCGCTCAGGTAGACCCGCAGGGTTTTCAGGAAGACCTCGTCGTCGTTGACATCGATGTTGAACTCGGAGCTCAGGCTCACGGCCAGCTCCAGCAAATCAATGGACTCCACGTCCAGATCCCGGAACAGATAGGTCTCGAATCCGATGCGCTCTTCGTCCACGTCCAGGATATCGGCCAGGGTGGCCTGGATTTTTTCAAAAACAGTCATGGGCTCAGTATCACTCCACATATAAAAGAATAAAGATTCAGCTTGCCTCCGGCGGCCCTGCCGGGGGCTAAACTTTTGAAAAGTTTAACAAACAGATTTTAAAAAACACATGTGGGCCAATTTTATTCAAAAGTGAGTATGATTGGCCCCCGCAGCTTGCTTTCAAAGTGTTTACGCCATAGGCAGTGCGGTTAAATCCATACTGGGCAAGTAGCGACAACGTATCCTGTTGCTTCGAATCGTGTGAGCCAACCCGCACAAACCATCAGCGTTCATGTCGGGCGAAGCCCGAGCCGAAGGCCATTGCGCTTTGCCCTGAGGCACGAAGGGCAAAGTGCAATGGCAATCAGCTTTCGAGGTGGCTCACCTCGCCGCCGGAGGCTTGTTTTTTGCTCCCGACTTTAACCATAGAAGGCACGCTTTCAGGCCCTACTTGCACGCGGTGAGGCCGCCGTCCATGGTGACCACGGTGGCGTTGATGGGGCGTGCGGCGTCGGAGAGCAAAAAGAGAAGTGTCTCGGCCACCTCGGCGGGGGTGGCAGCGCGTCCCAGGGGGACCCGCTGGCGGATTCGATCTCCGTGTGCCTCCAGGTAATCGGTGCCGCGGCCTGCCGACACGTAGCCGGGCCGCAGGATGGCGCTGGTGATGCCCTTTTTGGCCAGCTCGATGCCCGCGCCCCGGTAGAGGGATTCCGAGGCCTGCTTGGAGGCGGCGTAAAACCCCTGGCCGCCGTTCTGGAGGGCAGCGGCGGTGGAGGAGACGTAGAGCATCCGGCCGAAGCGGCCTGCCATCATGCGACGGGAGGCCCACTTCACAAGGGCTGCGCGGCAGGTGATGTTCTCCTGCATGTAGCGCCCCGTTGCCGCCACATCGGCCGTGGCCACGAGGCTTTCGAAGTTTCCGTGGGCAAAGTCCACCAGGTAGTCGGGGCCGCCGTCTTGAAACAGGGCATCCAGCGTTGAAAACCCGTCGGGCTCCAGGGCGTCTTGCAGGTCGAACGCGCAGGGCGTGCCGCCTGCATTACGGATTTTTTGTTCCCCTTCCGTTGACCTGAAGGTGGACACGGGCCGAAGGCCGGCCCCTGCAAGGAAGGGAATCAGAGAGAGAGCCATGTCGCAGCTCCCCCCCACGATCAATACGGTTTGTCCGGAAAACGTCATGGCAGCACCATCTCTCCGGTCACGGCCGGAGCCTCATCGGTGAACAGGGTGCAGTTTGCCCGCCCCTTTTCGCAACGGACCGTATACCGATACTCCCCGGGCGGGACAAACACCCTGAACCTGAAATTTTTTGCTGCAACAGGGGCGTGCCCCTCGTCCCTGAGGCGATGATAAAACGCTTCCACCACAAGGCTCCCGGGGACCACGGGGTTGCCGGGAAAGTGGCCCTTGTACAGAGGGTCTGAGCCGTCGAACCGGAAGAGTCCGGACAGGACGGCTTCCATTACACCTCTCCCACGATGAGCCCGGCGTCGGCCACCATCTTGAGGTCGTCGTCAAGGGAACGCCCGGCCGTGGTGAGGTAGTTGCCCACCATGAGGCCGTCGGCACCGGCGGGAAAGAGCCAGGACTGAAAATCCCGGAGGGTCACCTCACGCCCGCCACAGACGGTGATGCGCTTTTCAGGGGCGATGAGCCGGAACAGAGCCACGGACTTCAAGGCGTCCAAAACCGGCATCAGGGGGCGATTTTCCATGCGGGTCCCGGGTACCGGGGTCAGGAAATTCATGGGGATGGTATCGGCGTTGAGTGTCCTCAGGGTCAGGGCCAGCTCCACACGCTGGGCCCAGCTCTCGCCCATGCCCAGGATTCCGCCGGAGCAGACGCCGAAGCCCATCTCAGCAGCCAGCTGGACGGTCTCGATGTCCTCGTCGTAGGTGTGGGTGGTGCAGATGGCGTCGAAATGGCTGCGGGAGGTCTCCAGGTTGTGATGGTACCGCCCCATGCCGCTTGACCGCAGGCGTTCACCCCGCTTGGCGTCCAGCATGCCCAGAGAGCCGCAGATGGCAAGGTCTGTCTCTTTTCTCAGACGCTCGGTTACCCGGCAGACCCGATCGATCTCGGCGTCGTTCAGGCTGTGTCCGCTGGTGACGATGCCGAAGCGGGTGGCCCCGGCACGGGCCATGGCATGGCCCCGCTCCACCAGGGTCTCCTCGTCCATGAGGGGATAGATGTCCACCCCGGTGTCGTGGCTGGAGGACTGGGCGCAGAAGGCGCAGTCCTGGGAGCATTTGCCCGATTTGGCGTTGACGATGGAGCAGAGGAACACCGTGTCTCCCCGATTCTGGGAGCACCTCACCCGGGCGGCTTCAAACAGGAGAAAGAGGGATTCGTGCCCGGCTTCGGACAGAAGCAGGGCCTCTTCCTCCCCTACCTGGTAGGAGGGGTCGGCAATGAGTTGGCGTATCAGTTCATGGGTATGCATGGTGGCGTGTCGCTTTCCTTGAATAAAAAGCCCCGCAAAAAACCGTCTCGGTTGCGCATGCTGCCCGGCTGGCGTTTGCCCCGGGCCACAGGGCCTTGGTTGTATTTAAAGGCCCGTTATACAGCCATATCCCCCGAGCTGTCAACTGCGTCTCCGTACAGGGTTAACAGATAGGCATTCCCCATGGGCGCTGGTTGTTGCCTCGGTGCACACAGTCAATCAAGGGATCTTGGCGAGATAAAACGGCGTGGTGTCTGGGTGACGGGGTCGATGAAACGCACCTCTTTGGCCAAGAGCTTCAAGGGGCGCTCAAAATCGGGCGGGGCCTCTTCCAGGAGGTCCGGGTAGAGGCGATCGTTTTCAATGGGGGCGCCGATGGCGCACATATGGAGGCGTACCTGGTGTTTCTTGCCGGTGACAGGGGAGATACGGAACAGTCCGCCCGCCCCCTTTGGTTCCATAAGTTTAATGGTGGACTCGGCGTTGCAGGGCCCCTCCCCTACGGCCATGCGGAACCAGGGATCTCCCTTGACGAGTCGGTTCGTCACATGAAAGGGGCCGACGACCTCCGGGCGGCTCAGGGAGAGGGCCTCGTAGACCTTGCTCACCTTTTTTTCCATGAACAGCCCCTGGTAGAGCCCGCGGGTCTCTTTTTGCCTGGAAAAAAGCACCAGGCCTGCGGTCTCGCGATCAATGCGGTTTACGGGGATCAACTCCGGGTTGTCGAAGCGGTTCCGTAACCGGGTAAGAAGGGTCTCGTTGACGAATTTACCGGCAGGGATCACGGGCAGAAAGTGGGGCTTGCAGGCAACGATGAGGTGATCATCCACATGAACCACCTCTTCGGCAAAGGGGATGGGATCTTCATGGGCCACCTCCCGATAGTAGCGCAGCACCATCAGGGGGGAGACCACGGCATCCCGGGTAAGGGCCGCGCCCTTTTCATCGGTGACGAGACCGGAGTCTAAGCGCGCTTCCCAGACGTCCGAAGACACGGCAGGAAAGCGCGCTTCCAGAAACGCCAGGATGGGGGTCCCCGAAGGCACCGCCTCTCCCACCGTCACCGTGGACGCATAAGGACTCCGGCTCATTCCGCTTCCAGCCCCAGGGCCCGCACCAGGGGAAGCAGGCGCTCGGCCATGGCGTCGGCCTCGGTCTCGATGCAGCACATGCGCCCGATGGACGCCACGGGACGAATACCCGTAATGCGGGCCACGGCCTCCATGTGCTCTGCGATCATCACCGGCTCTGTAGAGCCGTCCCGGTCGATGAAGACCACGAAGGGGTGGGTGATGCCCCGGCTGGCCATGGCCTCCAGGGTAAGCAGGGTGTGGTTGATGGTCCCAAGGCCTGCGCGGGCGGCAACAACATGGATAAATTTTTCTTCGGCCAGGAGGTCGATGACGTTCAAACGCTCGGTCACCGGCACCAGGGCACCGCCAGCCCCTTCCACCACCAGGGGGCGGCCCAGGGCCCTCTTTTCCTGAATAAAGGTCTTGAACGCCTCGGGGTCGATCTTTTTCCCCTCTTCCCGGGCCGCGAAATAGGGAGCCTTGGCTTCCCGGAAGCAGTAGAGGACAGAATCCTTGGCTTCGTCACGCCCGCCCATGAGGGTGAGCACAAAGGAGGGGTCGCTGTACGGATGCGTGGGGCTGTGGCAACCGGTCTGAAAGGGTTTCAGGTAAAGGGGATCCAGGCCCTGGGCGCGAAGGATTTTCATCACCAGAAGTGAAAGGACGCTCTTTCCGACATCGGTGTCGGTGCCGGTAATGCAGATGTCTCGGATGGGGGACATGACGGTCTCCAAATCACGGGTTGGGGGCCACGGAAAAACGGCATGGTAACAGCCCGCGCATCGAACGTGCGGCCCGGAAATCCCGGGGGGCCGCCGTTTCCATAATCCATGCGTGGGATCCAAAGCCCCTTGATGGCTGACGGAGGGTGTCCCGCCGGGATTACCCGAAGGTCAGCTTCCGTGGACAGCCTGAAAGACGAATGGGTATAGTGGTACTATGAACAAAAACATATTTCAATCACCTGCGAACCCCATCAGATGTTCCCTGCCCCGGCCGGGAACACAAAAAAAGATCGCACACAAACCTTTTCGTGGATATCCTCCTTGCGAAGGGGAACCTGCGGTGATATGAAGTGTACATTGTTCAAAGAACAATGCAAAAGCCCTGCCATTGGGACTTTTCCTCAGATTCTCACTCGGAGCACACCCACGTATGGCTGGAAAGATAGCACGAACGATCCTATATGCCGTCCCCAACACCCTGAGCCTCTTCCGGCTCGCCTGTTCACCGGTAATCCTCTGGTTTGCCTGGAACGGAGAAGAACGCCCTTTCCTGGCCTTCCTCACCTCTGCCCTGATCTCAGACCTTTTTGACGGTGCCATTGCACGCATGCTCAAGCACACCACGGAACTGGGCGCCAAGCTCGACAGCATGGCCGACTTCCTCCTGGCCCTGGCGGTCCTGCCCTGCATCTGGTGGCTCTGGCCCCATCTCCTGGAGGCGGAACTGCGCTACTTCATGATCGTGCTGGTGGGGAGCTTTGCCCAGCTCACCTGCGGCTACGTCAAGTTCGGCAGAACCCCAAGCTATCACACATGGACCTCCAAAAGCGCCACCCTGCTCCTCTCCATCTCCCTGCTCGTCCTCCTCTACACCCAGGACATGAGCGGCCCCTTCCGGTTCTCCGCCATCCTCCACCTGGCCTCCACCGTGGAGTCCATTCTCATCACCCTCATCCTTCCCAGGTGGAACTACAACGTCCACTCCATCTGGCACGCCCTGGAACACTCAAAAGATAAATAATAAACGCCTCCGGCGGCCCTGCCGGGGGCTAAACGTTTAAAAAGTTAAACAAACAGATTTAAAACAAGACTTTCCAGGCTTCGCAGGGATACATTCGACTTTTTCGCTTTATTTGCGGAGCTTTGTTTCAAAAAAGCGACTCGTAATAGTTTTCTAATTAAAATCAATCAATTACCCAATACCACTCATCGTATTTCCAGAAAAATGAAATGGGCCTATCATGAAAAAGCGGTTGCCAGACATCACACATCAAGCGAATGCTCCGAAAACGTTTGCATGATGACTGCATCCATGCATTCGCCATAGGGTTTCAAGGTGCCCCCACCTTGCCGCCGGAGGCACGCTTTTTAAGGCAAACTGAACCGTTAGAATCTCGCCTTCAGCCGAACCAGAAAAGCGCGGGCACCGAAGGCGACCACCTTGGGGCTCAGCCGGAGGAAAAGGCGGGTAAAGCTTTCCGAAGGGGGGATGTACAGGGGGTTGGGTTCCAGGGAGATGGCCCCTTCCGGGCAGGCGGAGAGGCAAGCGGCGCAGCCGATGCACCGGGTGGGGTCGTAGCGGTGTTCTTTGTTTTCGATGGTGTGAGCGCGGGTGTTGCAGGGGCGCAGGCAGCGACCGCAGTTCGTGCAGGCTTTGGCATCCACCACGGCCTTGAAGCGGGGCTCGGCCATGAGGGCCATGCCGCCGAAGTGGTTGATGGTCTCCAGGCCATGGCAGCAGCAGTCGCAGCAGGTGCAAATGGCGTTGGGGCTTTCGTGGGAGACATTGGCGGTGAGCAGCACGAGGTTTCTCTCCCAGCGTTCCCGGATCACGGCCCGCATCTCCTCGCGGGTGACGTGGTACCCGGTGCCCTGGGGCACCACGCCTTCGGCAAAGGAGCCGAAGAGCAGGCAGCCGTCCTCCACCCGGGCCCGTTTGCAGCGGCCGCCGGCAAAGGCCACGGACTGTCGGCACTGGCAGACGTTCAGGATAGCAAAGGTGTCGTGGGCGGCCAGGAGTTTTTCCACCAGGTCGGCGTCGGCCACGGTCTGCTGGTGGGACACATGCTCCTCGATGGGGATATTGCGGATGGCAGGGGCCCGGACCCAGCCTAAGAAATCCTTCACATACCCCGTGCCGAAGAGCCGGGTGATGCGATCTCCAAAGCCCCGGTGCATGGGGGTCTCTTTGCCGTTCATGAGAAAATACTCGAAGATCCCCGGGATCAGGGGCATAAGAGAATACCCGGACGACCCGCCATAGATCACCCGCCGCGCGGCAAGGCGTTCCAGGACGGGAAGGGCCTCTGCCTCGGCCATCTGCGCACGCCGGGCAACGGCCTTGAGCCCTTTGGGTACATAGGAGGGGAGGCCCAGGGCCACCCGGGCCTCTTCCGGGTCAAAAAGATGGCAGACCAAGGCTTGCAGTTCGTCTCCCATGGGTGGACCGATGAGCCACACCGAGCTGAAGCGCCGGGCCAGTTTTTTCTGGTGGATGTCGGGGGATATGTCTTCGCGGGGCATCATCATAGGGGTCTCCCAATGCATGTCATGAAGGATGGACGAAGGGCCGGGCATCGGATGCCGAGCGAAAATTTGCCTTTACTCTGGCATGGGTTCAAGGGCACACTCAGATGGTTTGTGTACCATCCATATCAACCGAAATCAACGCAAGGTCATCCATGTGCCTTTCATGCACAGCCGCGCCACCTGAGGAGAGCCCATGATCCGGCTTACCGACACCCAACGCATCTTCTTCGCCCTGGTCAGTGAAGCCATCTACGCCAACCCCTTTGCCGAGGAGCGGGAGGCCATCGACACCCGCATCGCAGGGCTCTTTCCCGGTGCCCGTGTGGAGAGCCTCATTGATGAGACCATCCGAGAGGTCAGCGCCCGGCTGGAGGCCCTTGAGCCGTCGGGTCGCCCCCGCATCGACCGGGTGGAGAAAAAAGACAAAACCCTTGTGGAGAACGCCCTGGTCTTTGAATTTTTCTATCTTTTCCGGGAGCGGTTCGACGCCCTGATCCACCGCCAGGTGGAGGCAGGGGACACCTCCCTGCCCGTCCCCTTTGCCGACGAGGCCCGGGCTTTTTTCCAGGACCGGGGGTTCTCCACAGACCAGTTCTGCCACTACATGGCCCTGTGTTACCAGCTCCGGCGCGCCTTTCTTTTGATCCGGGACTCCCTGGTGGGGGAGAGCCGGGCCATGCGCAACCTTCGGCGCGACCTCTGGAACAACGTCTTCACCCACGATATCGGCCTTTACGCCCGCTACCTCATCAACCGCATGGAGGATTTTTCCACCCTGCTTCTGGGAGAGACCGGCACGGGCAAGGGCACGGCTGCCATCGCCATCGGCCGAAGCGGCTACATCCCCTTTGACCCGGAACGCAAAACCTTCACCGAAAGCTTTACCCGCACCTTTGTCTCCCTGAACCTCTCCCAGTACCCGGAGACCCTGTTGGAGTCGGAACTTTTCGGCCACAAGAAAGGGGCCTTCACAGGGGCCGTGGAGGACCACAAAGGGGTTTTGGAACGGTGCAGCCCCAACGGGGCCATCTTTCTGGACGAGCTGGGCGAAATCCCGGCCCACACCCAGATCAAGCTCCTCCAGGTGCTCCAGGAACGCGAGTTCACCCCGGTGGGCAGCCACCTCAAGACCCGGTTCAACGGCCGGGTCATCGCCGCCACCAACCGCCCCTTTGAAGAGATCACGGGCAGCGGGGGGTTCCGGGACGATTTTTTCTACCGGCTCTGCTCGGACATCATCACCGTGCCTCCGTTGCGGGTCCGCATCGAAGAGGACCCCGAGGAGCTCACCACCCTTCTGAACCACACGGTGACCCGCATGGTGGGCAAGGCATCCCCCGAGTACACGGACATGGTCCTGGAGGTCATCCACCGCCAGCTCGGCCCCCACTACCCCTGGCCCGGCAACGTCCGGGAGCTGGAGCAGTGCACCCGAAGGGTCCTCATCAAGAAGAGCTACCTCCTCTCCCGGGATACGGACGACACCTCCCTCACCGAGGCCCTTGCCCGGGGAATCCGCAACGGGGAGATGGACCTGAAGGCCCTGACGTGCACCTATTGCGCCATGCTCTACAGGCGGTACGGCACCTACGGCGACGTGGCCCGCATCACGGGGCTGGACCGGCGCACTGCAAAAAAATACATCGAAACATTTGACGCGGACTGACTCAGGAGCCCGCCTTCTCCTGGCGGGCCAGCATGCGCTGCTTCTCCTCTAAACGATGGGCCCTTCGGTAACGGGCCTCTTCGTTTCGGCGGCTGTCCTCCGGGGTCTCCGGGAGCACGGGGAGCAACTTTTTCACCTTGGAGTCCTCGGCGTAGAGGGCCACAAAGGTGAGGTACGCGCTGGCCACGTGCTTTTTCTCACCGGTCAAAAGGTTCTCCCCTTCCACGCGCACTCCGATCTCCATGGAGGTACTCCCCACCATGTTGAGGCTCGCCTTCAAGGTGAGCAGCTCCCCGATGAACATGGGCTTGAAAAAATCCAGGCGGTCGATGGAGGCGGTGACGCAGTTGGTGCGGGAGTGGCGCGTGGCCACCACCCCTGCAGCGTTGTCGATGTACTTCATGATCACGCCGCCGTGGACGTTTCCCGCCGGGTTGGCGTCCTGGGGCAGCATGAGATGGGAGAGGATCACACGGCTTTCTGAGACGGGGTGTCCCTGCATAACGACTCCTTGTCAGGTTGGTGAAAATATGATGTTTATGGTGGGCTGACCCATGGATGGGTCGTAGGTCGGCTCCTTTCGGAGTGAAACGGCATAGCCGCCACCACCGGAAAACGTCCGGCAAGGGCATGGCAAGCTGCCAGCCGTCATGGCACAGGAAACATAATAACCCGGCAAGATCATTGTCAACATATTAAAGGAATTTCCGTGATTCAACACAGTTTCATCCACATGCAGGGGGTGGGCAAAGCCACCGAAGAGAAGCTCTGGCACCGGGGAATCACCACCTGGTCTCTCTACGAGGAGGCCCACGAACGGGGGGAAAAACTTCCCATGCCCGGCACCGTGCTTCCGGGCATCCGCACCTCCCGCCGCCGCTATGAAGAGGGCGACCTCCTCCACTTCGAGGGGCTCATGCCCGCCGGGGAGGCCTGGCGACTCTTTCCGGGCTTTCAAGAGACCACCTGCTACCTTGACATCGAAACCACGGGGGACGGTCCCTGGTGTGATATCACCACCATCGCCCTCTACGACGGCAACACCGTACGGACCTACGTCAACGGAGAGAACCTTGCCGACTTCGGGGAGGCTGTGTCCCCCTTCACCACCGTGGTGACCTACAACGGAAAATGCTTTGACATCCCCGTCATCCGACGCGTTTTAGGGATTCCCATGGAGATGGCCCACATCGACCTGCGCTACGTCCTGGGGAGCCTGGGCATCAAAGGCGGCCTCAAGCGCTGCGAAGAGACCCTCGGCATGGGTCGCACGGACCTGGCCGGTGTGGACGGCTCTTCTGCCGTGGTGATGTGGGACCGTTACAAACGGACCGGGGAGCGGCGCTACCTGGAGACCCTTCTGGCCTACAACGTAGCGGACACCGTCAACATGGAGCCCCTCCTGATGGAAGCCTGCCGCATGCGCAGGGACGCACTCCCCGAGGGAGCCAGGTTTTCCCTTCCCACCCCGGGAAGCCCCCACCTCCCTTACGCTCCCGACCATGGAGTCATTGAGGAGATGCGCCGGATTTACCGATCCTCCCACGGGAACCCGTGGTAACCATGATAGATCCTCGCGGCCCATTGTCAGGTGAAGTCAGCGGGAATTGGTAAGCATGCTGACGTGCCCTTCAGTAAAAAAAACGTGCTTCCCCACCGTAACACTCTTGATTTTCATTAAAATTACCCATATAAAGAATAACTGTTTTGCACGCAACCCTTGGAACATCAAGTTTTGGAAATATCTTGCGGGAGCACCGACAATGGCACTTACGAAGACGAACATTGTGGATCAAGTTCAGGAAAGCATAGGGTATTCGAGGAAACGCAGCAGTGATCTTGTGGAGACCCTGATTGAAATCATCAAAGACACCATCGGGTCAGGAGAAGACGTCCTGGTCAGCGGGTTCGGAAAGTTCTGCGTCAAAGAAAAAGGCGCACGAAAAGGGCGCAACCCGGCCACGGGAGACGACATGATGCTGGAAAAGAGAAAGGTCGTCACCTTCAAATGCTCATCGGTTCTTCGGGACAGGATCAACGACCACCGCTGAACACCCCGTGTCTTCAGATTTCAAAAAAAAGCCCCCTTCGAGTCAGATCGAAGGGGGCTTTTTTTTATATCCCGATCAAACAAACAGGGGCCTTCCATGGTTAAAACGGGCGAAAAAACCAGCCTCCGGCGGCCAGGTGGGGGCACCTGGAAACCCTGTGGCGAATGCATGGGAGCAGACATCCTTCAAACGATTTCGGGGCATTCGCCTGATGTGTGACATGTGGCAACCGTTTTTGCAGGAGAAACCTATTTCATTCTTCTGGAAACACCATAAAGGGCATGTGGGATTCGCTTGACTTTAACCGGAAGGATTCCGGGGTCCCTACCGGGGGCAAAACGTTCGGACGCTTATCTTCAGCCCCTGCGGAGCTGAAGACAAGCAACTGGATTACCGGAAAGTTTTTGCGGAGCTTTTTCCAAAAAGCGACCAGCCGGAGGCAACTGAATGTTTAAATGCGTTGCCCCTGCGGCAGGGCCGCCGGGGCTTGCCATTGAGGCCAGCATTGGCAATAAAAGCCTTGGCGTTACGACTCGGGATGTTCCGCATCGGCGGCGGGCGCTTCCGGATCTTTCTTTTTTTCGGGCCTGCTCATCCAAAACCCGCCTTCCCCCAGGGAGCCTGCGGCCCATCGGCCCCATCCCACCACCTTCAGGGCCAGCCAGAGGGACCAGGCAAGCATCACCAGTCGAAAGCTCCACACCGGCAGGGTCCAGACGGCCGGTTCGGGGAAGGCCCCGGCCACCCGGTCCACGGTCCAGCGCAGCAAGATGGCGGTGGAGCCGTTGCCGGACACCTGCATGTCCGGGATCCCCAGGAGTCCTGCTCTCACCGCCTCAAAGAGGACCAGCACCACCAGCACGCCCCAGGCCACAAGGCCAAGCTGCATGCCGTTAAACACCAGGCGCTTTGAAGGCCGTTTGCGCCGCCTGACCTCCAGGGCGAAAAACCACCCGGCGGCCATCACCACGGCGGGCAGGCTGCGGGTCACAAGCCCCAGCCCCAGAAGGGCCCACTCGGTACCGGACAGGGGCGAAAAGGGGACCCGCCCCAACAGGGCCCCAGCCAGGATCACCAGGGCCACGATGCTCCACATCAGCACGGCAGGGCCCAGCACGGGCCCTTGGGTCCAGAGGATCCATCGATCCCTTGACAGGTGCATGATCAGGTCGATGTTTGAGGTGCTGCGGCCCAGGGAGAGATCGGGCATGGCAGTTTTGCGTGGTACCAGCAGACTGAACAGGGAAAAGCCTTTTGTATCGGAGGCTCGCCAGGAGACCCGGACCTCGGATTCTCCCGGGTCCACGGGTACGGTAAGGGCCCCGCCCTCCTCAGGAACGGGCACCGGCTCTCCTGAGACGGTCACTTCCTTGACGTTGGGGTTGAAACGGCTCGTCACCGCCACCTCCGCCCCCTTGGAGGCGCGGATGCCCGCTTCGAGTTCCATGCGGGTCTCCCCCCTGCCGGGCCGAAGGGTAACACGGGCCCGGTCCACGGTGAGGGTGCGTCCCACGGCACCGGCAAAGCGCGACACGGAAAGGTTCACGGCCTCTCCCCGCCTGGGCAGCCACACCATGCCTTTTCGGTCCGTGCCCCCTGTGGGGGCGATGCCCTTCCAGGCCAGGTGCCAGATGGGATCCAGGTGAAGGGTCCAGGCCTCCACCACGCGCCCGCTGTCCGGGGCCTTGAGGGCAAGGGGCGTGCCCGGGGGAAGCACGCTCTCCCATCGCCTCCTCGTCACCCCGGAGGGAAAGGTCACGGACACGGAGTCCCCGGTGCGCTTGACGCCTTTGAGGTCGGTTCGGATCTCCTCCCCTGCCAAAAGATCCAGGGACATCACCACCGGCGGTCCGGCAAGGTCCCCTCCGTTGCGGGTAACGGTGGTCACCACCCGCCACTCCAGACCGAACTCCATGCGGCGCTGCACGCGGAACCAGCTGAACAGTCGCCCTTTGCCGGTAAGAGGCCTGCCCGTGTCCCCATCTGCGGCCATGCGGGTGGCCCGGATCACCCCGTCCACCTGGAGGGTGTCGGTGAGCCCGGAGACCTGCCAGCCCTTGGTCCCCCCCACCCGCACCGTCCCCGGTGCAAGGGGGAACCGGAAGGTCCACTCACCTCCGCCACCCTCGGCGTTCAGGACCACGGTATGGATCCCGGGGGTCACTCGCACCCAGGTTTCCCCGTCCACCTTCAGAAGCTCACGTTTTCTTCCTCGCTTATCGGCCACCGAGGCGATGCGCCAGCTGCCGTCCCCGGACGGAAGGGGAACAGCCACGTGGGCCTGGGCATCCACCTGAAGCACCAGGCGCGCCGGGTCCGCCTCTTTCTGCGGCAGGGTCAGCTCGGCCCGGGACAGGGCAGCACAGAAGGGAGCGCAGGGAGGTGGTTCCGTGAGCCGGGAACGGAGTTCATCAAGGAGAGGTGCAGGGGGAAAGGCGTCGGCAAAAGCTCCCCGGGGAAGCAGGCAGAGAAAGACACCCAGCAGCAACAGGGCCTGGGCCCCCTGCCGCCGGAAAAAACCGCCGGGGGGCACCGGGGCTACCCGCAACAAAAGGAGAAGCAGCACAGCCACCCGAACCACATGGAGACCGCGCCGGAGGCTCGGTGGCACAAGGTGCAGGGTCACGCTGTGGGATTCGGCGGCCGGGCCCGTCACTGCGGCCACACGCATCCAGCGCCAGGATGGCAAAGCGGGCCCGGTCTGGGTCTCTCCCTCATCCGGGGGAAGGACCATCCGCGGGCGAGCCCTTTTCTCTGTTTTGGCAAGGCTGGAACGGGACACGACCTCATCCATCTGCATCATGGACTCCATGGGGGATTCCATGGGCCGAACAGCCCCGTCCGTTTCCATCCCAGCCCCGCGATACGTTCCCCCATGCCGCAGCTCCAGCTGGGGGTACAGGGCCTGGCGAAGCTGCTGGGATGCAAACACAAGGGAAACGGCAACAAGAGAGACGAGGACGGCTCCGTGAAGCCCCCTTACCCCCCGGCCCCACAGGCCGGCAAGCCGTCCGTCACCCTGGACGGTCAGACGCATCAGGGCGGTGGTGATCAGCACCGCCGGCCAGAGAAGGCCCGGGGAAAAGGGCTCCTGCCACACAAGGGCCAGGCCGGGAACAAAGAGGCACCCCCAAATCGGTCCCCAGAGCTTAAAGGCAGCCACCCCCACCACGAGAATCAGAAAAAAATCAAGGAGGGACCAGGCATCCAGAAACACACGCCCCGACTCCACGGCGGCCCCGGCAACGGCCAGAATCCCCCAGCCCACAGGCAGATGAACCACCATGGAGGTCCGGTCAAAGGCAAGGTTCCACCCCACGGGCAGGGCCATGGGGGAGGTGTCCCGGTCCATGCGGGAGACGGCATCAAGGGCAACGGCCCCTTTCTGCACCTCCACCCCGAACCGGTCCCGACCGGAGTCGGCCACCATGCGGTCCCGCCCGTCCAGGCGGATGCGCCCGGGCTGAAAGGGCCCGTCCGGAAGAGAGACAAATCGCCGGGCATTGAGCTCACCGGAAATCCGGTCCCTCACCGTGGCCCCGCCCCCGTCAAAATCGAGCCACACCTCCCGGTCCAGGGTGAGGCGCGATGCGCCCTTCCCCTGGCCCCGCCTCACCTCGGTGACGCCAAGGACATCGTCCTTTTTCGCCAGGTACGCGGGAAAGCGTTTCCAGGCCTCGGGCAGACGGGTCATGTGGGGGTCCACCTGTTTCAAGCCCTCCAGGGAAACCAGCCGCATGGAGGACGAGCGCCTGAACACCCAGACCTCCGGGCCAAAAGGGGCTGCAAAGGGAGCAAGGGTGGAAAGGATATCGTCGTACACCGCGGTGACGGTCACCGTCCATTTTCCCGGTTTCACGTCCACTTCAAGGCTTCCGTCCTCCCCCATGCGGGCAGGCAGGTCACTGGACAGGGAGACCGGAGAGGTGTCGGCCAGGAGAATCCCCTCCAGGGTTTCCCGGCGCTTGCCCCCTGAGACCGAAAGGGTAAGGCGTGTGGTGACGGTGGCGGGCAGGACGTCGGCAAAGAGCCGCGCCGCCTCCACGGAGAGCTGGTCGTTCTCCCTGGGCGTCTGCCGTGGGCGATTCATCCAGAGGCGATGGTCGCCGTCAAGGTAGGGGGCTTCCACCACACCGTCGTCCACGGTCAGGGCAACGGAGGCAGTGGCGGGGGGCACGGAGATGGCGTGGGGACGGCGGGTCCAGCTGAACCGGCCGGAAAGGCTGTGGGTCCCGGCCCCAAGGTAGACCCGGGGCCTGCCGTCAGCCAGGGTCACGGGGATGGGGGCGCCGTCGGCCGTCACCGTGTGGGGCCTCAGGGAGGTGTCCCCGGGAAGGCCCACGAACCCGTCGGCAAAAAGGGTCACCTCCTGGCGGAAGCGTCCCTGCGCCTGGTCCGCCACCAAGTGAAGGGTTCCCGGCCAGAGGCATAAAACGCGGTCGCTCTCCCCGTTGAGTCCGGGGCAGGCCACCTGCGCCTCACCGTCCATGACCCACCCCTGCCAGGGTGCCAGGGGTTCCGGTACCGTCACCTCATCCGACGCCCACCCTGCCGCGCTTGCCAGCAACACGAAAAAAACCGTCAACAACCGTTTCATCCCCATCTCCTTAGAACGCTGAGTGCACATGCCCGTTTTCCCCGACTCACAGCCACCCTGGAGCCAGGGCCGAAAAATCCATGCGGATAACGCCTTTTGTCAACCAGGCAACAGGCTGGCCCCTTCAGGGCCGCAGGGGTCGAAGCGACGACCCGTCGCCATCAACCATCCTATTTTTTAAACATTTTATCAACCTCATCCGTCAGGGTCCCGTCGTGTTGATGGACCGTCAGGGGAGGCAGGGTGTGGAAGGATCCGGGAAGCCTGCCAAGGGAGAGAAGCAGGCGTTTGGGGGGCGCACCGGCATGGGAACTGACCATGCGGAGCCGCAGGGGGTAGAGTTTTTTCTGTTGCGCGGCCGCCAGCACCTCTTCGCACCGCTCCGCCGGATAGACCAGGTGAAAGGTCCCGGAGGGCGACAGGTTGGCAAAGGCTGCATCCAAGAGCTGGGGAAGGGAGAGGCTTACCTCATGGCGGGCGATGGCTTTCTGGTCCCGGGGGTTGAGGCGGCCACGGCCCAAAGGGGTGTAGGGCGGATTGCTGATCACCAGGTCAAAGGGGCCACCGGGATAAGGCCCCTGGCACCGGCGCATGTCGGCATGGTGGATGAAGGCCCGATGGGAGAAGTTGTTTTCCAGAGCGTTTCGCCGGGCAAGGCGGGCAAGGGAGGCCTGGAGCTCCACCCCCACCACCTGTTTCAGGCCGGGGTACCGACACGCCAGGACCAGGGGCATCACCCCGCAGCCACACCCCAGGTCCAGGAGGGATTCCGCGTCTCCGGCCTCGGCAAAATGGGCCAGCAGCACCGAGTCCATGGAGAACCGGTACCCCCTCTTCTCCTGATAGAGGACCAGCTCGCCGTCAAAGAGGGTGTCTGCGGTGAGCTCGGTGTCACCCACGCTCATCCTCCGCCACGTGGCCGATGGAAAAACGGATCTCCCGAAGGGTGTCCTCCCCGAGCTGTGCGTTGATCCTGGCCACGATCTCGTCTTTCATCATGGACAGGTGGTGAATCCACACAGAGCTGTCCACGGTGACAAGCAAAAGGGTCCCTTTGAACGCCTTGGGGCGGGTGTGGCGCGCCACCTCTTCGCCCACGGCCTCGGTCCAGGTCTTCCAGAGGGAGAGCAGTTCAAGGTCCGCACGCTGGGTCAAAGAGCCCAACTGTTGTGACAGGAGATCCCCCACATGGGTGGCCCCGTCTTTTTTTCCATGTCGTTTCATGGCTCGAAGATTCAACATACCTGCCCCTGCCTGTCAACCTCCGGTGTGGTCCCTGTCGCAACTTTATGCGAGTTTCCACTTTGATCCTTGAAAGTTTTCACGCATTTTATTAGATTTTTAACAGTGTGCCTTCGGCATGAGACCCTTCACGAATCTGCAATCACAAACCACAGGAACCACTATGAATTGGGACTGGGACAAACTCAGAGAACAACAGAGTCAGAAAAAACCCTTCGGTGGCGGCGGAGGATCGGGCGGTGACGGCCCCAACCCCCCGCAGTTGGATGACCTGATGAATCAGTTTAGAAACTTCAGGCTCCCCGGCGGACTGATCCTCATCGTTCTTTTTCTTCTATTTTTCGGCAAATCCATGATCTACACCATCGGTGTCGGTGAAGTGGGCGTTATTCAGCGGTTCGGGCAGTACTCCCGCCAGACCCTGCCCGGCCTTCACCTGAAGCTGCCCATCGGCATCGAAAAACTCACCAAGGTCAACGTCGACATCATCCGGAAAGAGGAGTTCGGTTTCACCGAAAACCAATATTCCGGTCGGCCCGGCGTGACGCCCAGGGACGATGTATCCCTAATGCTCACCGGCGACCTCAATGTGGGCCTCGTGCCCTGGCTGGTGCAGTACCGCATTGAAGATCCGGTGAAATACCTCTTTGAGGTGGATCAGCCCGAGAACCTGCTGCGGGACATGGCCGAAGCGTCCATGCGTCTGGTGGTGGGGGACCGCACCATCAACGAGGTGATCATCAAGCGTGACGAAATCGCCATGGCGGCCAAGGAGAGACTCCAGAGGGAACTCAACGAGGCCAAGACCGGCATCACCATCTCCACCATCGAGATGAAAAAGACCAACGTGCCGGGACCGGTCCAGCCCTCCTTCAACGAGGTCAACAAGGCCCAGCAGGAGAAGGAGACCATGATCTACAAGGCGCGGGAAGCTTACAACACAGCCATCCCCGCAGCCCGCGGCGAGGCCGAACGCACCATCCGGGCGGCCGAAGGCTATGCCCTGGACCGCATCAACCGTGCCAAGGGTGACGCCTCCCGCTTCCTCTCCCTGTATGAAGAGTACGCCAAGGCCAAAGATGTCACCACCCGGCGCATCTACCTGGAAAAAATGGGCGAGATCCTGCCCAAACTCGGCCGGAAGTACATTGTGGATGAAAAACAGCAGAACCTGCTTCCCCTGCTGAACATGGGACCGGGCAAGGAGGCGATGGCCAAATGAAAACAACCGCAGTTTCAACCCTGATCCTTGTCTTTGCCGCCGTGGCCGTGCTGGTCATGTCCGCCTACACCGTGGACGAGACCGAGCAGGTGGTCATCACCCGCTTCGGTAAAGTCATCGGCGAACCCACCACCGACGCGGGGCTTCACTTCAAGCTCCCCTTTGTGGACCAGGTCAACCCCTTCCCCAAAAACCTGCAGCAGTGGGACGGGGAGAGCGGTGAGATCCCCACCCTCAACAAGACCTATATCCTGGTCAACACCTTTGCCCGCTGGCAGGTGGTGGACCCGGTCCTCTTCTTCCAGACCTGTCGGGACGTCCGCGGCGGCCTTATCCGCATCGGGGACATCATCGACCCGGCGGTGAAAAACGCCATCGCCTCCTACGACCTCATCGAGACGGTGCGGAACTCAAACCGCCTGGAGAACGTGGACGACCTGGTCCTGGGAGAGATCGGAGAGGAGTACGAAGCCAACCAGACCATCAAGGCGGGCCGTAGCGTCATCACCCACCAGATCATGGAAAACGCCGGGGAGAAGCTCAAGGGCTTCGGCATCAGCCTGGTGGACGTCAAGATCAAGCGGCTCAACTACCGTGACGACGTGCGAAATTCGGTCTACGACCGCATGATCGCCGAGCGAACCCAGATTGTGGAGAAGTTTCGGTCGGAAGGCCGGGGCGAGGCCCAGAAGATCCGGGGCGAGATGGAAAAAGAACTCAAGAAGATCGAGTCCGAGGCCTATCGAACAGCCCAGGAGCTCAAGGGTAAGGCCGATGCGGAAGTCACCAGCATCTATGCCGATGCCTACGGGCGGGATCCGGAGTTCTACTCCTTCACCAAATCCCTGGAGGTCTACGGGACCGCCCTCAACAAAGAGAGCACCCTGGTCCTGTCCACGGACTCCGAGTTTCTCAAGTACCTGAAAGAGAGGCGCTAGGGGATCATCTCCAGAGCAGGCTCAGTGCACGGCCCTTTCGGGGCCGTGCACTTACATCGCGCTTACCAGGCCGGCGCCTGCCCGGCCCTCGGACACAAAAAAAGCACCTGAGCGCAAGCGCCGGTGCTTTTTCTGTTTAAACAAAATCGGGATAGAAACCCTATTTGCCCTTGCGTCGCTGATGACGAGTACGGGCCAACAGTTTTCTATGCTTGTGCTTGCGCATCTTCTTGCGCCTTTTTTTAATCACGCTACCCAACAGACCACCTCCGTTCATAGAGATATTTTATGCAATCATAATCACATTGAATGTGTGTTTTGGTAACCGCCGAAGAATCAAACCGAGCGAAACATAAACGCTGCACGGTCAGGTACACGAAAAGAGCGTCTCTTCCATCATGCACTCACCCTGGGTAAACCCGGGAAAGCATGTAACTTCCTTACCTTTTCATCACTCTACGGCGTTACACAAAACAAGAAATTATCACCTTTACCCTCACTTTGTCCACATGTTTTTCCAGGAGACCATGGACCGACACCTTTTCAACAGCGACGAACTCACCCTGGTCAATCGGGCTGTCTCCGTTTCCGAGGAGCTGGTGAGCGACCATTACAAAATCTCGGAAAGCCAATGGCTTAGAAACCGATTTGACGTCAAGACCGGCAAAGACTTAACGGACCAGGAACGCGTGAACCAGGATGTCTTCGCCCAGGTCATCCGCTACCGGGGCGTGCCTTCCCCCAACGCGGGCGCCCCCCGGGAGTTCGATCTGTACATGATCTGCCTCCAGGATCACGCCATCCTGAAAGAGGTGGAGACCAACACCGACGTCTCCATCTTCCCCTTCCTCTGCTATATCTTCGTGCATGAGCTGGTCCACATCATCCGCTTCGGGCGTTTTCTCCAGAGTTTCACCACGCCCACGGCCCAGCGGGAGCCCGAAGAGAAACTGGTCCATGACCGGACCCGGGAGATCCTTTCAAGGACGAGCCTTCCCGGCATTGAAAAAATTATGTCCCAACACTGGGCGATCCGGCATTGCAGCAAATAAATCTGGGCCCATACCCCGGGGGATTTTTTTTAAAAGGGATTCTTGACAAGCGTTTTATCCTGATTATATTTCAGACGTTCAAACGCACAGGTCCCAGGCGTCAAGGCCTTTGAGATCTGATTCTTAGAAGCGACGAGGAGGTAACCACCATGCCGATTTATGAGTATGAATGCACCGAATGCGGTGAAGTGGAAGAGGCGGTCCAGAAAATGACCGATCCGCCCCTTACCCGGTGCAAAAAATGCTCCGGACCACTCCGCAAACTGATCTCCCACAGTTCCTTCCACTTAAAGGGTGGGGGATGGTACGCTGACTCCTACAGCAGTACGGGAGGCGGTTCCAGCACATCCGGCGGCTCTTAGGCCGGCCGGGCTTCAAGCAAGGCGCCACGCCTGGGCCCCCAGGCTCTGACGCAACCATGATGCACCTGCAGGACGTCACACAGTAAAAACGCAACGCACCCGCCCCCATGGGGGCGCGGCCTTCAACAAGCCGGGCGGCAGCTGTTTTTTGTGGATCTACTAAGGTGTCGTGGCATATATCGTGTTTATTTAACCAGACATTTCTTCTTCAGATAAACATCTTACACCATTTACGTGGATACAGCGCAAAGGAGAACAGGAATCATGAAAATCAGACCGTTACAGGACCGAGTATTGGTAGAACGTCTGGAAGAGCAAACCACCACCAAAGGCGGCATCATCATCCCCGACACCGCCAAAGAGAAGCCCGCAGAAGGGCGTATCGTGGCCGCAGGCCAGGGTAAAACCAAAGAAGACGGCAGCCTCATCCCCATGGAACTGAAAGTCGGCGACCGTGTTCTCTTCAGCAAGTACGCCGGAAGCGAAGTAAAATTCGACGGAAACGACTTCCTCATCATGGGCCAGGACGACATCCTCTGCGTCGTCGACGAAGCTTAGGCCCCGGTTGCAATCCACGACCTGACTGTAATAGATATTCTAACGACCTGAACTCAACATTTTCAACATACACGGAGGTTCGGTGAACCATGGCTAAACAGATTATTTACGATGCAAAAGCACGCGAAAAAATGCTGACCGGGGTCAAGACCCTTGCTGACGCTGTCGTCGTTACCTTAGGTCCCAAAGGCCGCAACGTTGTCATCGACAAATCCTGGGGTTCCCCCACGGTTACCAAAGACGGCGTCACCGTCGCCAAAGAGATCGAGCTGGAAGACAAATTCGAAAACATGGGTGCCCAGATGGTCAAGGAAGTTTCCTCCAAGACCAGCGACACCGCAGGCGACGGCACCACCACCGCCACCGTTCTCGCCCGAGCCATCTATGAAGAAGGCCAGCGCCTCGTGGTTGCCGGTAACAACCCCATGAGCATCAAGCGCGGCATCGACAAAGCCATCGAAACAGCCGTTAAAGAACTCGTCAAGATCTCCAAGCCCACCAAAGATCAGAATGAGATCGCCCAGGTTGGCACCATCTCCGCCAACAGCGACGCCACCATCGGCAACATCATCGCCGAGGCCATGAGCAAGGTCGGCAAAGAAGGCGTCATCACCGTTGAGGAAGCCAAGTCCATGGACACCACCCTGGACGTTGTGGAAGGCATGCAGTTCGACCGCGGCTACCTCTCTCCCTACTTCGTCACCGAAACCGAGAAGATGGTCTGCTCCCTCAACGACCCCTTCATCCTCCTCTGCGAGAAGAAGGTCTCCAGCATGAAAGACCTCCTGCCCATCCTTGAGCAGGTTGCCAAGACCGGCAAGCCCCTTCTCATCATCGCAGAAGACGTTGACGGCGAAGCCCTGGCCACCCTCGTGGTCAACAAGCTCCGCGGTACCCTCAACGTCTCCGCAGTCAAGGCTCCCGGCTTTGGCGACCGTCGCAAGGCCATGCTCGAAGACATCGCTGTTCTCACCGGCGGCCAGGTCATCTCCGAAGACCTCGGTGTCAAGCTTGAGAGCATCACCCTGGAAGACCTCGGCAAGGCCAAGAGCGTTGTCATCGACAAAGACAACTCCACCATCGTGGACGGCGCCGGTTCCCGTACCGCCCTGGAAGCCCGCGTGAAGATGATCCGCGCCCAGGCCGAAGAGTCCACCAGCGACTACGACCGTGAGAAGCTCCAGGAGCGTCTGGCCAAGCTCATCGGCGGTGTTGCCGTCATCAGCGTCGGCGCAGCCACCGAGACCGAGATGAAAGAGAAGAAGGCCCGGGTGGAAGATGCACTCAACGCCACCCGTGCTGCTGTTGAAGAGGGTATCGTCCCCGGCGGCGGCGTGGCCCTGGTTCGTTGCATCGACGCCCTTACCAAGATGAAGGTAAAAGCCGAAGAGAAGATCGGCGTCAAGGTCGTAATGCGCGCCATCGAAGAGCCCCTCCGCATGATCGCCAACAACGCCGGTGTCGAAGGCTCCGTCGTTATGGAAAAGGTCAAGAACAGCGAAGGTTCCTTCGGTTACAACGCGGCCACCGACGTTTACGAAGACCTCCTCGAAGCTGGCGTTATCGACCCCACCAAGGTGGTTCGTCTCGCCCTTCAGAACGCTGCTTCCGTAGCCTCCGTCATGCTCACCACCGAAGCGATGATCGCTGATCTTCCTTCCAAGGAAGAGCCTGCAATGCCCGCCGGAGCTCCCGGCATGGGCGGCATGGGTGGCATGGGCGGCATGGGCGGCATGATGTAAGACCGCTTCAGCGAAGGCGCCGCCCGGCGCCTTCCTGAGCCCCTGATATCCTCCCCCTTTTGCCCCGCGGGCAAAAGGGGGTTTCTATATGCTTTCAACGGGTTGCCCGACTTTATCCGCCCCACGGCCCTCCACCTCCAGCCTTGACACCCTGCCCCGGCTTGTATAGATTAACGTGAAACAGCGGCCGGGCGGTCGTTTCGCACGTTCTTGACACCTCCTTTTTTTGCCCAACATGGAGACGGCACACATGGCCAACGAGTCTTTAGGTATTTTTCAGATGATCAGCGGGGCCGGCCCCATGGTCAAACTGGTCCTCTTAACGCTTCTCTTCTTTTCCGTGACCTCCTGGACCATCATCATCCTTAAATTCCGAACCATCCGGCGCGCCCACAAGGAGTCCCTTGTCTTTGTGGAGACTTTCTGGAAGAGCAAAAACCTCTCCGACGCCTACTCCCTGGCCAAAGAGCTCAGCTACAGCTCCATCGGCAAGGTGTTCCGCACCGCCTACAGCGAGCTGAAAAAGCTCTCCAGCGCGGGCATCGGCGCCTCAAGCGAGGTGGGCATCGTCATGGGCGGCAACGGCCTGGACAACGTCCGACGCACCCTGCGCAGGGCCACCTCCCAGGAGGTCACCCGCCTCATGCAGCTCACCCCCTTCCTGGCCACCGCCGGCAGTACGGCCCCCTTCATCGGCCTCTTCGGAACGGTCTGGGGCATCATGAACTCCTTCCAGGGCATCGCCTACAAGGGCTCGGCCAACCTGGCCGTGGTGGCCCCGGGCATCGCCGAAGCCCTCATTGCAACGGCTGTGGGCCTCATGGTGGCCATTCCCTCGGTCATCGCCTACAACTATTTTGCCCAGCGCATCCGGATCATCGAGGTGGAGCTCAACAACTTCTCCTCGGACTTCTTGAACATCGTGGAGCGGGATATCCTGCGCAAAGGAAACGGAAAATGATCTCCGGCGGAAACGACAACGAGCTGATGAGCGAGATCAACGTCACCCCCTTTGTGGACGTGATGCTGGTGCTCCTCATCATCTTCATGGTGGCGGCCCCCATGATGACCCAGGGGGTGGACGTCGCCCTGCCCGAGGCAGCGGCGGGTTCCCTTGCCCGGGACGACGACGAACCCTTTTACGTCACCATCAAAGGTGGCGGAGAGATCTTCATCAACGATTTTCCCGTGGACTCGGACAGGCTCCGGCCCAAGCTCACCGCCCTTCTCAAGGAGCGGCCCGGGACCCGCGTCTTTCTGCGGGCCGACAAGTCCATCAGTTACGGCACGGTGGTTCGGACCATGGCCGAAATCAAGGGCGCCGGCGTGGAAAAATTAGGCATGGTAACGGAGCCCCTTGAAACCAAGTAATGATCCTCAGCACAGGTCCGGAACGAAGACGCCCCACATGACTTCTGCGCCCAGACAGAACCCCACCGGCGGTGATGACAACCGCCTCCTCACCCTTGCCGTGATCCTCTCGCTCACCGGACACGTCCTGCTGTTCACCCTCTCCCATGTCTTTACCACCAGCGGGTACAAGCCCCACAAAACCCCGCGCTCCATAGACGTGGACCTGATGCAGACAGAGCAGCCCGTAAAAAAACCGACCAAGGTATCCAAGGCCAACAAACAGACAGCAGCCCCTGCGGCCAAGGCCAAGCGGCCCACCACGCCGTCCAAGAAGGCCTCCCGTAAAAAAAGCGAGAAAAAGGTCCAGACCCCGGTGACCAAAACCATCTCCGGGAACAAGTCGGTTAAGCGCAAGCGCAAGGTGATCACCCCGGACGAGCTGGTGCAAAGCGCCCTGGAGAAGATGGCCCGGGAGACATCCAAACCCGAGCCACTGTCCGAGCGCATGAACCGCCTGAAACAGGAGGTGGCCGACACCAAGGCCCCTCCGGCTCAGCCCTCATCGGGAACCAGCGACGGCCAGCCCACCGCCGCCCAGATCTCCGTGAAAGAGCGCTATTATCGCACCATTGAGGTTATCATCCGGAAAAACTGGGCCTACCCCGTCCAGATGGTGGGTACAGACTCCCAGCTCAAGACCCAGATCATCTTCACGGTCATGCCCGACGGCTCCGTGCGGGACGTCTGGGTTTCCCAGCGGTCCGGCAATGCCAGCTTTGACCGTTCGGCCTTAAGCGCCGTGCACAAATCCACTCCCCTGCCCCCCTATCCGGCAGGGATCACCGATCGAAAGATGCCTTTTGTCATTGACTTTGACATCAGCGAACTGTTGTAGGTAGCCATGCAAACATTAGTCAGAAGCCTTGGACGTTCCCTTCTCCTTATGATGCTCCTTTTTGTTGCAGCCGCCCCGGCCCAGGCCGAAGAGCGGGTGCGCCTGAGGGTCACCAACCCCTTTGAGAACAAAACCCCGGTTGCCGTCCCCGCTTTCCGGGTCACGGGCAACACGGACCGGGAGGTTGCCCTGGCCGAGGAGGCCGTGGCCCTTCTCCAGGACACTCTTGCATTTACAGGGTATTTCCGCATGGTGAGCCGTGACGCCTTCCTTGAAGAGCCCGCCCGCACCGGTATCACCGAACAGGATATCCACTTCGACCGGTGGCGCTCCTCCGGTGCGGAGCTCCTTGTGACGGGCAGCCTCACCGTCAGCGCCCAGACCGTCATCGGCGACTTTTACCTTTTCGACATCTACCGCCAGAAGAGCCTCTTCGGGGTCCGCTTCCGCGGTGCCGGCGCAGCGGAGGAGACCCTGCGCCCCCTGATCCTGAAGCTCGCCGACAAGATCATGATGACCTACTCGGGGAAACACGGGTTCTTCGGCAGCCGCATCGCCTTTGTTTCCACGGGAACCAGCGGCATCAAGGAGATCTGGACCTGCGCCTTCGACGGCCACGCCCCGGTACAGGTTTCCAGGAACAACGCCATTACCCTGACCCCCTCCTGGTCCCCGGACGGATCAACCCTGGCCTACACCTCCTATGTCAATAAAAAACCCGATATTTTCATCCAGGGAGCCTGGCCCGGATCCCGACGCGATCTTGTGACGGCAGAGGGCACAACAAACATCACACCGACGTGGCTCCCCGGGGGAAAAACCATGGCGGCATCGTTGACAATTGACGGGGATCAAGCGATTTATCTGTTGACCCAAAAGGGTAAAATACGTAAAAGGTTAACAAGAAAGTGGAGCAAGTGGGGAATAGACGTATCTCCGGTATTTTCCCCTTCTGGCGACAGGATGGCCTTTGTATCCAAGCGATCTGGCACCCCCCAGATTTATGTCAAACACCTGGCCTCCGGCCGCATTGAACGCCTCACTTTCGACGGAAAGTACAACACGAGCCCAGCCTGGTCCCCTACAGGTGACCAGATTGCATACGCCGGATCCAAAAACGGCCATTTTGACATTCATGTCATCAATGCCCGCGGAGGACGCCCCATGCAGCTCACCTACGACTCCGGGGACAACGAGACCCCGTCCTGGTCGCCCGATGGCAGCCTGATTGTTTTCTCCTCGAACAGGAGAGGCAGATCATCCATTTATGTCATGAACGCATACGGCACAGATCAACGGCAACTCGTATCACTGCCCGGTGAACAGACCGCCCCGGTGTGGTCTCCCAATTTAACCCAATGAAACTTGTTGACGAGGAGGAATGATGGGAAAAAACTGGAGAGGAAGCTTAGCGCTCATTACCGTGCTGCTCACCATGCTGGTGGCGGTATCGTGCTCCCAAAAACCCGTGGAAACCGATCCCACAACAGACGCCGCTTCCCAGGAGACCATGACCCAGGAAGCCGCCGATGCCGCGGCCGCAGCTGATGACGCTGCCATGATCGCCGAAGAAGAACTGATGAAAAAAGAGGCTGCCGCCAGGGCCGAAGCCCGTGCCGCCTTTGAAAACACCCCTGTATTCTTCAACTACGACAGCTCTGCGGTTCAGGACTCTGAGATCGCCGTCCTGGAAGCCAAGGCCGAGTGGCTCAAAGAGAACACCGGCGTCCGCATCACCATCGAAGGACACTGTGACGACCGCGGTACCACCGACTACAACCTCGCCCTGGGCGACCGTCGTGCGGCACGCGTCAAGGCCTTCCTTGAAAGCCTCGGCGTAGACGCAGACCGCATGGTCACCGTCAGCTACGGCGAAGAGCGTCCCATGGACCCCGCCGCCAACGAAAGCGCCTGGGCCAAGAACCGGCGCGCCGAGTTCGTCATCCGATAGGTTCGCTCTCCGGCACCTTGTGCCCGCAGCAACCTTAGTCTATCCAAGTTACCGAAGGGCGTCCACGGACGCCCTTCGGTCGTTTTCGTTTTCATGCCCAACCACGACTGCATCAGGAGTACCCTGCTATGAAGCCCAAGGTCGTCGCCTGCCTGCTGGCGGGCCTGTGTCTCTCCGGCTGCGCCCTTCAAAAGGATTACGTTGCCATGAACGGACGTATCACCCTCCTTGAAGAGGAGATGCGCCAAAGCCAGTCCGCCTCCAAAGGGGTGGAAGAGTCTGTGACCAGCAAAAACGTACGACTGGCCAACAAACTTGAGCAACTGGAAGAGGAGCTCCGGGCCATTCGCGGGGATATGGAGGCAGCCCTCCACCACAGCAGCCAGGCCACCTCCCAGGGAGCCGATACGGAAAAGAACCTCACGGCCATGCAGGCCGGCATTGACGCCCTGGCCGCCAAACTGGCACGCCTCGAAGCCTTCACGGGCTATGAGCCCACGGAGGGCAAGTCCCCAGCGCCGGAGACCGAAGCCACCGCCGAAAACACCTACCTCAAGGCCAAGCAGGCCTTTGATGCCGGGGACATGGACACCGCCAAAAAAGGATTCTCCGACGTGGTGGAGACCTACAGCTCTTCGGACAGCGCGGACAACGCCCAGTTCTGGATCGGCGAGATCTACTACAGGGAAAAATGGTTCCAGAAGGCCATCCTCGAGTACCAGAAGGTCATTGAAAACTACCCGGACGGCAACAAGGTCCCGGCGGCTTACCTGAAACAGGGCCTGGCCTTCGAAGCCCTGGGCGAAACCGAAAACGCCCACCTGATCCTGGGAGAACTCCTGCGAAAACACCCCGACACCGCCGAAGCCTCCATCGCACGAAAAAAACTGGAGAAGTAGATTCGGCAGCATCCGTTCTTTTTTCCCGCCCCGCAAAACCAAAGCGGGGCATCGTCAACAAGGCGCCTAAAGCATGGTCACAGTCATGGGGATCGACCCCGGCCTGGCCGAAACGGGCATCGGCGTGGTCAGCGGCGCAGCCCTCACCGTCTCCGACTACTCCTTCGGTCACATCCGCACCACAAAGGACATGAGCACCGCAGCCCGGCTTCACCTTATCCACAGCCGGATCAGCGAAGCCATCGCCATCAAACACCCGGACCTCATGGTGGTGGAAGACGTCTTCTCCCTGGAACGCTACCCCAAATCCGGCATCCTGCTGGGCAAGGTGGTGGGAGTCGTCCTCCTGGCCGCGTGCACTGCGGGTATTCCGGTGAACGAGGTCCCGGTGCGTGAGGCAAAGAAAATTCTTTCGGGCAACGGCAACGCCAGCAAGGCCCAGCTGGAGCGATCTGTCCGGGACTTCCTGAAACACCCGGAGCCCATCAAGCCCGATCACGCCTCCGATGCCCTGGCACTGGCCATGATCGGCCTCTTCCGGCACAACCGTCTTCGCCGCTGATAAAAATCAGCATAAAGCGCACCCCTTAACTTTTTGCGAGGCTACAACACCCCTATGATCGGTTACCTGCAAGGACGACTCCTCAAGAAAGAAGAAGAGAAAATTCTCCTTCTCGTGGGGGGCGTCGGCTACAACATCCTGCTTCCCGCCTCGGTGATGGCCTCCATCGCCTCACGTGAGCCCGGAGACGAGCTCTCCTTTTCCATCTACACCCACCAGACCGAGCGCCAGCCCAAGGCCACCCTCATCGGGTTCCACACCGAGGAGGAGAAAGAGTTCTTCCAGCTCTTCATCTCCGTGGAGGACATCGGCCCCATGAAGGCGGTGAAGGCCATGGGCCTTCCCATTGAGGAGATCGCCGCTGCCATCGAGGGCGCTGACCTAAAAAGCCTCATGAAGCTTCCCGGCATCGGCAAGCGCACGGCCCAGAAGATCATCGCCACCCTGGAAGGGAAAACCGCCCGGTTCGCCCTGGAGGCAGTCTCTTCAACCGGTGCCCCCGAGCCCCCCAGGGCCGCCTTCGTGGACCAGGTCATCGACGTCCTCACCCACCAGCTCGGCCACAAGGGCAGCGACGCCAAGGCCCTGGTGGCAGACGCCATGACGCGCAACCCGGACATCGACAGCCCCGAGTCACTCCTGGACGAAGTCTACCGCGCCCCCAAGGGGTAACGCATCTTGATTTTTGACCCCGGCAGCCCTGCCGGGGCCAAATGCGTTCACCCCGGAGGCGGCACGCTTCCCGGTTGATTCCACCTTTGGAAAAAGGTATCATCCCCATGTGTGTCGGCCTTAATTCATGCAAGCATCCCTTTACCCGAAGGTGCGCTGCCATGGTGTGTTTGCGCCATGCCGCGGCCATCTCAACCCAGGAGTGTCCCCCACGCGATGAGCGATGATCTTTTCTCTTTTTCATCTTCCGGTTCGTCCCCACGGACCACCCCCCTTGTCTCCGGGAATCCCATCAACCCAGAGGAGGAAGAGAGCGTCTTCTCCCTGAGGCCGGACTCCTTTGCCGACTACGTCGGGCAGCGGGAGACCGTGGAGACCCTTGAGATCGCCATCGAAGCGGCCAAAAAACGCGAGGAACCCATCGAGCACGTGCTCTTCCACGGCCCTCCGGGCCTCGGCAAGACCACGCTGGCCCACATCATTGCCAACGAAATGGGGGGAGACCTCACCATCACCTCGGGACCGGCCCTTGAAAAGGGGGGAGACCTTGTGGGGCTTCTCACGAACCTCAAGCAGGGGGACATCCTCTTCATCGATGAGATCCACCGGATCCCCAAGGCCGTGGAGGAGTTCCTCTACCCGGCCATGGAGGACTTTTCCATCGACATCGTCTTTGACAAAGGGGTCCACGCCAGGAGCCATCGTTTTCGGCTCAACCGCTTTATCCTCATCGGCGCCACCACCCGTATCGGGCTGCTCTCGGCCCCCTTGCGTGACCGCTTCGGCATGTTCCGCACCCTGGACTTCTACGACACCGAGGACCTCATCCGTATCGCCAGGCGATCCGCCGCCCTGCTCAACACCCCCCTGACCCCCGAAGGGGCCCGGGCCCTGGCCCTGCGTTCCCGGGGAACCCCCCGAATCCTGAACCGTCTGCTAAAGCGTGTGCGGGATTATGCCGATGTAAGGGCAGACGGCGTTCTTACCGACGAGGTGGTGGAGAAAGCCCTGGCCCTGGAAGGGGTAGACGGTCTGGGTCTCACCAACCTCGACCGGGCCTTTTTGAAAACCATCATCGACTACTACCGCGGCGGCCCCGTGGGCATCGAGGCCATTGCCGCCACCCTTCAGGAGGAGACCGACACCCTTGTGGATGTGGTGGAGCCCTACCTCCTGAAAATCGGATTTCTCGCCCGAACCTCCTCCGGGCGAAAGGTCTCCCAGGATGCCTGCAGGCACTTGGGATACGCGGTTCAAGGACGCCTGTTTTAACCGGAGATATTCGCAGCCTGTCCACCGGCCGCACGACCCTGTAACGCCCCGGGAGGGTGACGCCCCCTGCCCGGCCTGGTTTTCAAGGAGGATCTTTTGCCCTCGGACGACTACACCAAAGACCTGCAAGGTGAGCTGGCCCGCTACGCCCTTCCCAACCCCTACCGCCATACCCGCCAGTGGCGCCTCCTTTTTGTCAGCACCGACGGACGCATGGTCCACTCCGGCAACTACCGCCGGGTGGTCACCGCCACCCTGATATGCATGGGGCTGCTCCTCATTGCCCTTGCCGTCATCACGGGCCTCTGGCTCCACACCCGAAACACGCTGACCGAAAGCATCCTGCGGGAACGCAACCTCAGCACGACCCTGGCCCGGCAGACCGCCGACCAGGAGCTGCTCATGGCCCGACTGGCCCTGGCCGAAAAAAACGTCAAGGCAAAGGCCCCCGAGACCACACCCGCCAAGGCGCCGTCCAAGACCAAAAAGCCTGTGGCGCCCCCTGAGCCCCCCTTTATCCGGGTGGACGCCATGGACGCCCAGAGGACCGAGGACGGCTCCTTTCTCAATATCACCTTCAAGATCGCCAACGACACCCCGGAAAAAAAGCGCATCAAAGGCACCCTCTTTCTGGTGGTCCCGCCAGGCAAAGGGGGAACCGCGCAGCGCTGCCTCCCCCCCGCCCAGCTGAAAAAAGGGGTCCCGTCAGACCCCGCCCGCGGGGAAGGGTTCAAGATGCGCAACTTCACCAACCACACCTTCACCATTGGAACAGATCCGGGAACGTTGCCCTTTAAAGAGGTCACTCTCTACGGTTTCGACCAGGGCGGTGCCCTGCGTTATAAGAAAAAATTCACCTTCTAACCGCCCGGCCCGCCTGGGTACGATATGGAAACAGTCACACAATGAACCCATCGAAACATCTCTCCGTTATCGACAAAAGCCTCACCTTTACCGGAAACATCTCCGGCAAGGGCCAGCTCGTGATCAAAGGGGTGGTCAACGGCACCATCCAGGCGGACAGCCTCATCATCGCCGAAGAGGGAAAAGCCTTATGCGACGTCACTGTCAGCTCCATCACCGTGGGCGGCACCTATGAGGGGACCCTTAAGGCGGAAAAAGAGCTCATTGTCCTTAAAGGGGGCTGCTGCTCCGGAACCGTGACCTGCGGGGACCTCATCGTGGAGGCCGGCGGGGTGATCAACGCTGCGGTGACCTGTACCAAGCCCGCCACCGGCAAGGGGCAAAGCCACGCCCGGGGCAACGAGACCCACGAGGCCGCGGTCAAGCCCTTCGCTGCCAAGGCCAAGGCCGAGGCTTAGCCCCCGTCCCCGGCTTCAGCCAGCGGCTTCAAAGCGCTTCAGGACCTTACCAAAGTCGTGGGTGAGGCCTGAAAAGTTGTCGAAGGTCAGGTTGGAAAAGGGGAGATCGAACTCGGTTTTCAGGGCCTCGAAAAGGGAGAGGTAGTTGGTGGCGATGCGGCCTTTACGGGCCAGACCCAACAGGGCCGCCACCTCCTCGATGCGCGCCTTCTCTCCTTCGATCTCCATGAACTCACCGTAAGGGAGGGTGTCCAGGCAGATCTCGCAGCCTTTGAAGTGAAGGGTCTCCCGCCACTTTTCATAGGTCTGAACCGCCTCAAATCCCAGGGCGTTCAAGATTTTGTCCATGGTGTCGAAGTCACTCACCTCCACCTCCAGCTCCCGGAAGATTTTAAAGCCGTCCGTCCCGGTGTCGGCGTGGGGCGTTTTGTGGGTGAGGCGCGTTTTTCCATCTTTTCTCAGGCGAAGCAGACATCCGGCTTGCCTGATTCCGCCATCTGCAGTATCATAGCGAGAGTTGGCTTCAAAAACCCTTCCCGTCCCCTTTGCCCCGGCATCCACCAGGCGTTGTCTCAGGGCATCGGCATCGGCCAGACGGTATTTCACCTCCACTTCCACATTTTTCATTTTTTTTGAAATCTCCTCTTTCTTTTACGATCTGATTTGTGGTATCACGTCTCCGGCAAGCCTTTACCACGTGTGCCCAAATATTAAGAATCCACTTGACAAATCAGGTGAATTCAATTATTTAATTTCAGTTATTTGTACGAAAACCGACCGGGAGTATACAACATTGAAAAAATATACCTATAGCGCAAAGAAATCGGACAATCCACAGAAATGGTTCGTCGTCGATGCCAAGGATCAGGTGCTTGGCCGACTCGCTTCCGTTGTCGCAGCACACATTCGTGGTAAGCACAACCCCATGTACACACCGCATGTTGACACCGGAGATTGGATCATTGTCATCAACGCCGACAAGATCAAGCTCACCGGCAACAAGCTCAAGAACAAGACGTACTACCGTCACAGCGGCTACGTTGGAGGCATCACCGCCATCACCGCCGACAAACTTCTTGAGAAGCGTCCCGAGGATCTGCTCCGTTTCGCCGTTAAGGGCATGCTGCCCAAAAACCGACTGGGTCGTGAGCTGAACAAAAAGCTTTTCGTGTACGCAGGGGAAGAACATCCTCATGCGGCCCAGAAGCCTGAGACCCTCGCAGTCTAAGCAACCATCACAGCGAATCAAGAGATACTGAGGATATTCATGGAAAAAGAAAACGTATTCTACGCCACCGGCAAACGGAAAAACGGCATTGCCCGCACCTGGATCACCCCCGGTAGCGGCAAAATCACCGTCAACAATAAACCTGTTGAAGAGGCGTTCCCCAACCCCATGGCTCGCCTTGTTCTCGCCTCCCCCCTGGCCCTCGTTGAGGCCCAGGACGCCTACGACATCAACGTCAAGGTCAAAGGCGGCGGTATCATGGGACAGGCCGGTGCCATCCGTCACGGCATCACCAAGGCCCTTCTCCTTGCCGACCCCGAGCTTCGCGACGTGCTGAAGCGCGCCGGGTTCATTACCCGTGACTCCAGGGTCAAAGAGCGTAAGAAGTACGGCCAGAAAGGCGCCCGAGCACGCTTCCAGTTCTCCAAGCGCTAATCGCCGTTCGATTTTTTCAAAGGAAGGAGGCAGGAGACTGCCTCCTTTTTTTGTATGCGTTTCTATTCAGGTTGCCCCGGCACCCTGCCCTATCCCATGCAAGGCCCTCCCCCCCGGGCGCGGTGATTTTCTCACGGACTTAACGACCTTGAGTGAGGTGCCCTTGGACTCTCCACACAGCCGACTCTCCCACGAAGGGGTCATCCGTCGTTGCCTGGCCCGCCGTTTCGGGGTCTTCGCCTTTCCCGAACCCCTGGAATCCCGATTTCGGGACCAGAAAACCGACAAGCGGAACCGCCACTTCCCCCTGGCCGGCTTCCTGGCCATCGTCATCTATAATCTCTTCTTCATCAGCGACCGCATCATGGTGCCCGACATCTCCGCCACGGCATGGCGGCTCAGGCTTTTTGTGGTCTCCCCGGCCATCCTGCTGGTCATGGGCCTTGTGACCATCAAACGTTTCCGGCGCCACAGCGAATTCTTTATCATGGTGCTGATGATGCTGACCTCCTCGGGGATCATCTACCTGCTCACCCAGAGCCACCACCCCAACGTGGCCCACTACTACACCGGCATCATCCTCATTGCCATCTTCGGGAACATCGTGGCAGGCATCCGGTTCAAGACCGGGCTCATCACCTCCTCGGTCATTCTCTTTGCCTATGTCGTCAGCCTGGACAGCATGCCCGCCATGGGGCGGGAGGCGGGGATCAACAGCGCCCTGGTCCTTTGCGCTGCCCTCATCATCAGCCTCTTCGGGTGCTTTCAGCTCGAAAGCGAGGCACGGCGGGAGTTCCTCCAGGCCATGCTCCAGCGCATCAACGCCCGCAAACTGGCCGAGACCAACCGGAAGCTCGCCCGGATCTCCATCACCGACGGCCTCACCAACCTTTACAACCGCCGCCACTTCGATACCGTCTATGACGCCCAGTGGCGCAGCGCCGCACGCGTCAGCTCCCCCATCTCCCTGATCTTCATCGACATCGACCACTTCAAGAGATTCAACGACCACTACGGCCACCAGGCCGGGGATCGATGCCTGGAACGGGTGGCCGGGGCCATCAGCGCCTGCGTCAAACGAGCCCACGACCTGGCGGCCAGGTACGGTGGCGAGGAGTTCGTGGTCCTTCTGCCCCACACGCCCCTGGACAAGGCCCTTATCGTGGCCGACCTCATTGTCCGGAGCACGGAAAAGCTGGGCATTGCCCACGAGGCATCCCCCACCCACCCCTTTGTAACCCTGAGCATCGGCGTCTCCTGCATGACCCCCGGGGATTCCGGGTGCCCCGAGCAACTCCTTAAATTTGCGGACACCGCCGTTTACCGGGCCAAGGAGTCAGGGCGGAACCGCATTGTCTCCCTGGACCCGGCCAAAGAGGGCGACGTGCTCCTTCACACCGCCCTGTAGACGTCACCTGCTTTTGTGCGGACACGCCTTTTCCCCCAGCTGGCCGCAGGCCGCCAGGAGATCTTCCCCCTGGGACCAGCGCCGTCGCACATGGAGCCCCTCAGCCACCAGCCGGTCATGGAAAGCGTTGACCTCTGCATCAGAAGGGGGCTCAAAGGGGGTCTCTTCCCCGGAGGGATTAAAGGGGATCAGGTTCACGGTGGCAGACACCCCCCTTGCAAAATCCGCCAGCCTGGAGATGTCCTCGCCCCGGTCGTTAAGCCCCCGGATCAAGACGTACTCCAGGAGCACCCCGTCCCGGATCCCGCTGTGCCCGGCCAGGGCCGCCAGGCTTTTTTTGAGGGTGGCCAGGGGGTAGCGCCTGTTCACCGGCATCAGGTCGGCACGCACGGCGTCGTCCGACGCATTCAGGGAGAGGGCCAGGCGAACCCCTGTCCCTGCGTTGGCAAGGCGTGGGATCTCATCGGCCAGCCCCACGGTGGAGACGGTGATGCGCCTGGGGCCGATGGAAAAGCCCCGGCCGTCCGTCATCACCCGAATGGCCCGGACCACGTTCTCAAGGTTGTCCAGGGGCTCCCCCATGCCCATGAACACAATATTTCGGATGGGGGCCTTCAAGACAAACCGGGCGTTCCAGAGCTGCCCGGTGATCTCGGCTGCGGTCAGGTTCCGGTGCAGGCCCATGCGCCCGGTACGGCAGAACCGGCATCCCATGCGACACCCCACCTGGGTGGAGACACACAAGGTGGCATACCCCTTCATGGGGATCACCACCGACTCCACGGCCAGGCCGTCGGAAAGACGGTGGAGGACCTTCACCACCCCCTCCCGCTGAACCGTCTCCTCTATCACGGGCGGGGCAAAGCGCACCTCTTTTGCCAGGGAAGAGGCCAGGGCCGGTGCCTCGGAAAAGGCCTTTGCCTCCCAAAAGCGGGGGTTGCCGTGAACCATCACCTCCCGTACCAGTGCCGAGGCATGAAAGGCCCCCTTGCCGTACCGGGCCTTCACATAGCCGACCACCTCGTCGTAGGGGGTCTCCAATATCTCCATTCTGCACTCTCCGTCCCGTGAACTTATTATGTCATCCGGCCATCTTATCTCACGCCGGGGGCAATGCCCCGCCCGGTGGCACGAATACCTCCCACCAAAGGTGTTACCTATGAAGTAACACAAAATTGAAAAGACTTATCCATGTTGCATTTGACAGGGTATATTGATACACTTTTTACTTCCTTGTCACCCGGTATGAATATCACTAAGGAAATGACTCGCTCAGTCATTCATACCGACAGGGAAGAGAACACCGCAGGATATTCCGGTACGTGAGGGGCTCGGCACACAACCCACACCATCCCACGTTTCGGCCGCCTTGGCGATGATATTCGGCACCGCTCAACGCCCTTTGTGTATGCAAAACCGGAGCCGACGTCAAATAGAGTCATGCCCGCGTCCATGCCCCTTACATACCGGCCAAGTCTTAACCGGGCAGCAAGGAGATACGATGAGCCCCACGCCCTACCGAATGAACGTTCTGATTGTGGACGACATGCCCACCAACATCAAAATTCTCGGTGAAACCTTAAGAAAAGAATACGACATCAGCTTTGCCCGGAGCGGCTCCAAAGCCCTTGAGATGGTTGACGACCATTGCCCGGACCTCATCCTCCTGGACATCATGATGCCCGGCATCGACGGCTACGAGGTCCTCCGACGCATCAAGAACAACCCCGAACACGCCCACATCCCCGTTATCTTCATCTCAGCCAGGGACGACGAAAAAGACGAGACCTTCGGCCTGGAGCTGGGGGCCGTGGATTACATCACCAAGCCATTCCGCCCTGCGGTGGTCAAGGCCCGGGTGCGCACCCACATGGAACTCAAAATGCACCGGGACCGCCTCAACAGCCTGGTCCACGACCGAACCCGCCAGCTGATCCACTCGGATCGCCTCGCCACCTTAGGGACCCTGTCCGCGGCCATTGCCCATGAGGTGAAAAATCCCCTGCACTACGTGGTGGGAAACGCGGAGATGATCATGGACGACATCCTCGGGGGGAACATGGTCTCCATCCAGCAGCGGGCCGTTAACATCGTCAAGGGGGCCCAGCGCATCAACGCCCTCACCGACCGGCTCAAGGGCTACTCGAAAAAACGGGGACGTTCCAATGTCCTCACCCCCCTGTGCGACATCATCGACGACGCCCTGGAGATGCTCCGGTACCGCCTCCTGAAATGCGGCGTGGAGATTAACACTTCCGGCGTCTCCAAAGAGTTGAGCGTCTGCTGCGACCCCCACCAGATCTCCCAGGTCTTTGTAAACCTCATCAACAACTCCACCGAGGTCCTCACCACCGGCTCCGGTTCCATCGTCATCCGGGCCGGAAAAACAGACGACTCGGCCTGGGTCACCCTCTCGGACAACGGCCCCGGTATCCCGCCGGACAAAATCGACACCATCTTCGAGCCTTTTTTTACTGAAAAAGCTGACGACAAAGGCACGGGGCTGGGCCTCTTCATCACCCGGCACATCCTTTCGCGGCACGGGCGGGAAATCCACCTGACGCGCACCGATGCCTCGGGTTCTGAGTTCACCTTTACCCTGCCCCTGAACTGACCCCTCCATGAAGAGACGCTGGACCATCTCGGAATCCTACTTCTCCCTCATGATGATCCTGATGACCTGCGCCCTGTCGGGGCTGGGGGCCCTCTGGGTTGCCGTTGAGAACAACCGCCTCCGGGACCAGTCCGACCAGGTCCGCACCCACTTCATGGAGACCCGGAAACAGAGCCTCGTTGAAATGACAAATCGCCTGGAGGCAACCCTGGACCGGGCCATCACCATTGCCGAAGAGCAACGCCAACAGCAGCTCAAGGAGCGGGTCCTGGAGACCTCCTCCATCCTTCTGGCCATCCATTCGGAAAACCAGGCAGGGCTGCCCCTCCAGATTCGCCACGCCCTCATGCGTAACGCCCTTCGAAAGGCACGGTCCCAGAAAAACCAGCGTTTCTTCTTTGCCTTGAATGAAGACGGCACCCTCATGTTCAACGCCATTCGGCCCAAGCTTGACGGCACCCCCTTTGCCCGCCTGTCGGGCCAGGAGGAGTTTCCCATCGCCAGGCGGGCCGTGGACCTCGCCCTGTCCGCCGGAGACGGGTACCTCACCTACCGGTACCCCAAACCGGAAGCCCCCGAAGGGCCCCTTTTCCTGAAAACCACCTACGTCCGGTTGATCAAACCCCTGGGTTGGATCGTGGGCACGGGCTATTATCATGACGACTTCTACCGCACCCTTAAAAAACGGATCGTCAAGGAGCTGTACCGCCCCACAAGCCCCACGGCCGACCGGGTCTTCATCCTCTCGGACACCGGCGCCCCCCTCACCGGCCACGACTTTGCCGCCGAAAGTACCGCCGCCCTTGCCACCCAGGGCTTAGAAGAGGACGGACGGTTCATCCAGTACGATGCTCCGGACGGAAGCACCGCCTACCTGGGCTATCTCCGTCCCTTTTCCAGGTTGGGCTGGGTCATCGGGGCGTCGGCGGACACCCACGCCATGGGCCTTGCCCTCGGCCAGAAACAGGATGCCCTGAAGCAACGAATCCGCGAGCAGCTCCTCTATGTCCTCGTCATCCTCTGCGCGGCCGTGGCCGTGAGCGCCACGGTCTCCGGGTTCTTTGCCAGGCACCTGGCCCGCTCCTTCGCCTCCTTCGGCACCTTTTTCAAAAAAGCCTCCAGGGACTTCACCACCATTGATCCGGACAAGCTCTTCTTCTCCGAGTTCAAGCACCTTGCCGATGCCGCCAACCGCATGATCCTCAAGCGGAAAATTGCCGAAAAGGCCCTGAAGGAAAACGAAGAGAAATACCGGACCCTGGTGGACAACACCCTCCAGGGCGTCATGATTCTCCAGGATCAGCGCATCGTCTTCACCAACGCCGCCTGCAGCATCCTCTCCGGCCGCACCTCCGGGGAACTCCTCGAAGCCACCGCCGACATCCTCTGGGGGTGGACCCACCCCGATGACATCGACCCCGTCTGGACCTACTTCGACTCGGCCCTCCGAAACCCGGACAGCCCTCCCCGCACCTGGGCGTACCGCATCCGTCACGGCAACGGCAGCACCGTGTGGATCGAGATCACCGTGAGCCACCTGAGGTACCTGGGGCGGCCTGCGGCTCTCTGCACCTTTTCAGACATCACCCGTCGAAAAGCCACGGAGATCGAGCTTACCGATTACCGGGAGCGCCTGGAAGACAAGGTGGCGGAAAAGACCCGGGAGCTCACCAAAGCCAAGAATCTGGCCGAAAGTGCCCTCAAGGCAAAAAGCCGCTTTCTGGCCAACATCAGCCACGAAATAAAAACCCCCATGAATGCCATCATGGGGGTTGCCGAGCTTCTGGAGGCCGAGGGGCTCACCGAAAAGCAGCGAAACTACATCGAGATCATGATGCGCTCGTCCCACGCCCTCATGACCCTCATCGACGACATCCTCGACTTTTCACGGGCCGATGCGGGAAAACTCACGGCCGAAGTCATTGATTTCAGCTACCTGGAGCTTCTGGAAGAGGTCACAGACACCTTCACCCCCCAGGCTGAAAAAAAAGGGCTGGCCCTGGTCCTGGAGGTGGACCCGGATCTGCCCGCCATGGTCACCGGGGACCCCTTGCGCATCCGCCAGGTGCTTGTGAACCTCATGGCCAACGCCGTGAAATTCACCCCCTCGGGGAGCGTCACCCTCTGCTGCCGGGTGGTCGGGCGCGAATCAGACCTCATCACCCTGGAGACCGGTGTCCGGGACACGGGCATCGGCATCGACTTCTCCAGGCTGCCCCACGGAGACGCCCGCATTCTCTTCGAGCCCTTCAGCCAGGCGGACTGCTCCACCACCCGGGAGTACGGCGGCACCGGCCTGGGCCTGGCCATCTGCAAAAAAATCGTGGCCCTTCTGGGGGGAGAGATCACTGTCCGCAGCAGGCCAGGCCTCGGAAGCGTCTTTGCGTTTCAGCTCACCGTTCCCTGGAGAACCCCACCGCACCTACCGCGCCTCACCACCTCCCAACCCGTGGTGCTGGTGGGCCCTCCCTGCGCTGATGAGACAGGCCTTTGCCGGTGCCTGGAGTGGTGGGGCTATCAGGTGGACCGCATCCACCCGGCCCATGCGGTGCCCTGCCCCAGCCCTCCCTGGGAGCTTGCCTTCTGGCTCCTCTCCGATGCCGAGCTGTCGCCCCCCGGTGCGCCCGTTGTCCCGGACTGGCCCCAGGGAATTGCCCACACCTTTGCCGTCTGCTCCGGAGGGCTCTTCGACGCCGCCGCCTCCCTGTTCAAGGAGGTTGAGGCCCTTTCCATCCTGAAAAAGCCCCTGAAACCCACCCACCTTTCACGGCGACTGGTGGAGATCCGTGGTTCCCTCTGCCCCCTTCCCATGCCGTCCACGGAAGCCCCCGAAAAATGGGGTCCCACCCCGTCGGCTCCGCCCGCCCAGCTCACCCACACCCTGGTACGGCTGCGGGACAAACTCTCCCACAACAAATTTGAGACGACACAGGAGACCGACCTTCTCAAGGTCCTGATCCCCCCTGAGGCCGGGCACCTCATCGAAGAACTCACCTACAGCATTGAAAACTTCAATTACTACTCGGCCCTGGCCACCCTGGAAAAAATCATGGCGTCCTGCCGCTGAGCCAAAGCGCGTCAACGGCACAAAACAGCCTCATCGTTACCTGATATTCCCACCGTTCAAGCAAACCGGGTGCACCCCATGGCCCTCACCCCGCCGGAAAACGGGCGTGCTTTATTCCCGGACCAGGCCGCTGGCCAGGATCAGCAGCACCCCCAGGCCAAAGCAATAGATGTACAGGGGGGCCGCTTCCATCCAATGGGCTGCGGATTGCAGCCCGGAGCTGGAGATGCCGTCGATCCACGTCAGCCGCTCAGGAGGCATCAGGCTCTTGAGGCTGAAGTCGAACCGCAGGGGATCCCCCGGAGTCAAATTGGCCAAAGCTTTCATCACCAGCAGAAACAGGCCGGCAACCATTGAGACACTTCCCATCAGAAACCAGCGATTCATCGTCCTCTCCTTTTGTCTTTCCCTGGCGAGCCCCCTGGCTACCACGGGAGCTGCACCGGGTAGAGTTCGTGGATCAACTCCCGGTACGACTCGGAACTCTGGTAATAGAATCGGGCCAGGGACATCAACCGCATCCCGGCATCCACCACAGCGTGGATGTTTTCATGGGATGAGGCCCCGTTCTTTTCCAGGACCTGGCGCTCCAGGGCCAACCGTTTTTTCAGGGCGATCTTCAGCACGGACTCGGGAAGGCGCGACCACACCGAGTAGTCCCGGTTGAAATCTTCCATGTCCTCCTTGAGGAGAAACTCCCCCAGGGCTTCCACCCGGGCGATCTCCTGGGAGTTAAACGGCATCAATTGTCTCATCTCTCCTCCGCGGGGGAGCCGTCAACCACCCTCCCCCGTTGGAAAAGGTTGACCTTGCCCGGCCTGCGACCCTGTGACATACTTTGCACTTTACCCATAGACAGCAACTGATATAAGGCCATGACGAAACTCTCTCTCCAACCGTGGAATCGGCCCATGTACCGATTCCTTCTGCTTTTGACGCTCGGTGCCACCTTCGGGCTGCAATCCTGGCGTATCCTTTTTGACAACTTCTCCGTACAGGTCATCGGCCTTGACGGCAGCCATGTGGGCGCCATTCAATCCATCCGTGAAATCCCGGGCTTTCTGGCCCTGCTTGTGGTGTACGTCACCCTCTTCCTGAAAGAGCACCGCATCGCCTCGTTTTCCGTGATCATTCTCGGCATCGGCGTCTGCGTCACGGGATGGTTTCCCAGCTTCTGGGGCCTTGCCCTGACCACCCTGGCCATGAGCTTCGGGTTCCATTACTTTGAAACCGTCAACCAGTCCCTTACCCTTCAATACTTTGACCGTGACACAGCTCCCCTTGTGCTGGGCAAGCTGCGGAGCTTCGGTGCCGCCACCGCCATTTTCGCCAGTGTCCTTTTTTTCTGCGCCGCCCCCTTCCTCAGCTTTGAGGGCATGTACATCTTCAGCGGCACGGCCATCGTTGCTCTGGGCCTCTACAGCCTTGTGGGAGACCCCACCCACAGCGCCGCCGTTCCCCAACGCAAAAAGGCGATCTTTCGAAAGCGCTACTGGCTCTTCTATTTCCTCACCTTCATGGCCGGGGCACGGCGACAGATCTTTGTTGCGTTTTCCGTCTTCCTCATGGTTCAGCGCTTTGGCTTCTCCGTCCAGGAGATCGCCGTGCTGTTCCTCTTCAACAACCTGGTGAACTATTTCCTCAGCCCCTTTATCGGAAAAGCCATCGTCCGCTTCGGGGAGCGGCGCATCCTCTCCCTGGAGTACCTGAGCCTTATCTTCGTCTTCATCGCCTACGCCTTTGCGGAGTCCAGGGTGCTGGTGGCCGTCCTCTACATCCTCGACCACATCTTTTTCAACTTCGCCATCGCCATCCGGACCTTCTTCCAGAAAGTGGCCGATCCCCGGGACATCGCTCCAAGCATGGCAGCGGGCTTTACCATCAACCATATTGCAGCGGTGGTGCTGCCCTTCATCGGGGGCCTGCTCTGGGTGGTGGACTACCGCATTCCTTTTATAGGGGGAGCCCTCATGGCCTGTGTCTCCCTGGCGGCGGTGCAGCGGATCCCCGAAGAGTTAAAAAGGCACCAGGCCGACATGGCCGCAAGATCCCTTCGATGACATCACGGGCGGGAGTGGCTCCCCGCCCTTTAGCCTTCCCTGGCCGCCATGTACCCGTTCCGGGTGGAGGCGTTCTGCAGGGTCCCGATGTTTTCCATGTACCGGGCGGCATCCTCGAAGGTCACCTCCCCCCTGGAGTAAAGATCCGCCAGGGAAAAATCCAGGGGAACAAACTCCTCGCCGGCCGTCTGCATCTGGGTGCGGATCATGTGGGTCTTCTCTTCGCGAATCAGGTTCTTCATGCGGTAGCTGTTGATGAACTTTTCCACAGCCAGAACAAGCCCCTTGCCGTCCCGTCTGGGAATCAGCCGCTGGGAAATCGTGCAGAGAAGGGAGGCGGAAAGAAGGCTCCTGATGAGGTTCTGCTGATGGGAGGGGAACATGTTGATCACCTGTTCGATGATCCCCGTGGCATTGTCGGCATGGACCGTGCTGATCACCAGGTGCCCGGTATTGGCCGCCCGAAGGGCGATCTCGAAACTCTCCTTGTCCCGCATCTCTCCCACCACGATCACGTCCGGTGACTGCCGGAAAATGCTTCGCAACCCGTCATGGAAGGTCTCGCAGTCCCGCCCCACCTCCCGCTGGTTCACGTTGCACTTCTTGTGCTTGTGAAGGTACTCCACCGGGTCTTCCAGGCTGATGATGTTGCACCGGCGGTTGTCATTGATGATGTCCACGATCTTGGCCAGGGTGGTGGACTTTCCGTGACCGGCCGGTCCGCACACCATGATCAGCCCCTGGGGCTTCAGGGCAAAATCGTGGACCCAGTCCGGCAGGCCGAGGGCTTCCATGCTGGGCAGCACCTCGGGCAGGGCCCTGAAGGCGATGGAGACCGTGTTGCGCTGTTTGTACAGGGCAATGCGGAACCGCCCCACCTCCTTGACGTTCAGCGCCATCTCCACATCGTTTTCCATCTGGAACCTGCGCCACTGGTCATCGGTGAGCAGCTCGCGGGCATACTTTTCACAGTCTGCAGGGGAGAGAACCCCCATGGGCATGCGCTTGAGCTGGTTGCTGATCTTCAGGGACGGAGGCGCCCCCGCCGAGATGAACATATCGCTGGCCCCCTGCTTGACCATCTCCTCCATCAGGCTTTTCAGCTTCGGCGCCTTTTCGATGCGAAGGCTCAAGGCCTCGGCCGTGCGCCGGATCACCTCCCCGGAGATGCCGTCGCCGTATCCCCCGGCAAGGGACTGGAGGGCCGCCTCCATCATGAAGCTCGGGGTCACCACGGGCCGTATCTTCATGCCCAGGGAAAACCCCAGGTCGTTGATGGTCATGAAATCCTGGGGCGCCACCATGGCAAGGACAAGTTCATGCCCCTCCAGGCGTACAGGAAGGACGCGCAGGGTCCGCATCTTCTCCTGGGGAATCATGTCCAGGACATGCTGGGGGATGTTGATGCTGAAGAGGTTGACGGGCTTCACCTCAAAATGCTTGCTCAGAAACTTCAACAGGTCGTCCACCCCGATGAAGCCCATGTCAATGAGGATGGAGCCCAACTGCCCGCCGTCGTGCATCTGCCGTTTCAGGGCCGTCTCCAGCTGCTCTTCGCTGATGTAACCGTACTCCATCATCAGTTCGCCCAGGCGATGCTTCCGCCCCGGAATGCGCTTGGCGCCACTGCTCTCCTTTGCCATGGTGATGCCTCCTTTCTGCGCGGGCAGCGCCCTCCTCCGGGCCCGGATGTACCACAGACCAAAGCGAGACCAACCCCGCATGAGTTCTCACATTGCCTCAAGGATTCAAGACTGATTTTCGCAACGATTTTAGGAATCATGCCGGGTGACAAGGCATGATATACAAAGACAGATTCCCCGTATCACGGCCCATCGCACAGCGCCCGGCCCGTGGCCTCAGGGGACGGGATTGCCGTCGGCCAGGCTGTGGATGATTTCGACCTCCACCATCACCTCGACGCTGCCCGCCCCTTCAGGGTCCCGGACCCGCATGGAGACGCACATCTCCCCGCCGCTGAGCCCCTGCACCGTGGCATAGTACTCCCCCCATTCCGGGCGGCTCTCTTTCATGGCGTCGTGCCCGGAAAACCACAGGGATATGGCTTTGAGCATGCCCCTGGGAACCTGCTTCCGGTTTGTAAAATAGGTCATGGCCGGGATGCCGCCGTCGGGATTCCCCGGGTAGTGTTTTTTCCGGTCCATGGAGACAAAGAGGCCGGACATCTCTGGGGGCAGGGTCCTTATTGCCTGGGTGATACGTGCCTGCTGAACCGGTGCGCCATCCATAGCTCAACCTCCGTGTGGCCCTGCAAGGGGCTGGTGGAGAAAGACTCTGGGGAAACCATAGGGAAACATGACAAATTGAGGTAATTTTCGATGGGTGCAATTATACCCCATCGCCCCTCTCCTTTCAAGGCACAGCCTCCCCGACACAGCGGATCATCCGGGCTGTCCGGGGCGCCCACCACCGGAACAGAGCCCCTCTATCACAGGGATTTCGCCCCTGCAACGCGCTGTTATTCCCTGATTTACCCCCGTCAGATCACCGCTGCCCCCCGGCATCCCCCTCATTTTTCCCTTGCTTTCCTACCTCATTCCTGCTTTTTCTCAATGACGGCAATCTCATGAAAAGTACTGACAACCGTTCATAAAAGTCAGCATGCCGCGCGATGAAATACCCCTGACGGCATCACAGGTGTGGCACGCCCCACTGCACGGCAGCCACACAGCCTTGCCATACGACTCGACCCGGTGGGATCTGGCCACCGGGTAACCCTGCAACACATGCGTTACAGTTTAAGGAGGATACCCATGGTTCGTTCACGCAAAATGGCCTTGTTTACGGCCGTTTCGTTTTTATTGACCCTTGCAGTCCCCGCGATGCTCCTGGCCGCCGATCCGGCGGTGGCCAAGGCCAACGCGGATCATTTCAAGATGCTCACCCTGATCCCGCCGGTGGTGGCCATCGTGCTCGCCTTTGTCACCCGCAACGTGGTGCTCTCCCTGTTTGCAGGCATCTTCTCCGGCACCTTCATGCTCTCCCTTGAAGGCGGTGTTGTCTCCGCTTTCAAAGACGGCTTCATCAAATTGAACCACGAGGTCCTGAGCTCCCTGGCCGATCCCTGGAACGCGGGCATCGTCCTGCAGTGCCTCGCCATCGGCGGCCTCATCGCCCTGGTCTCCAAAATGGGCGGCGCCAAGGCCATCGCCGAGGCCCTGGCCAAAAAAGCCACCGGCGCCACCAGCGCCCAGCTCTACGCCTGGTTCATGGGCCTGTTGATCTTCTTCGACGACTACGCCAACTCCCTCACCGTGGGTCCCATCATGCGACCGGTCACCGACCGCATGAAGATCTCCAGGGAAAAGCTGGCCTTCATCATCGACGGCACCGCCGCCCCCATTGCGGGCATTGCCCTCATCTCCACCTGGGTGGCCTACGAAATCGGCCTCATCAAAGACGGCTACGCCGGTCTCGGTATCGAGGCCAACGCCTACGGCCTCTTTGTGGGCACCATCCCCTTCCGGTTCTACAACATCCTGATCCTCATCTTCATCGTGGCCACGGCCGTCATGCTCCGGGAATTCGGTCCCATGCTTACCGCTGAGAAGCGGGCCCGCAAAACCGGCAAGGTCCTGGCCGACGGGGCCAAGCCCATGGTGGCCGCCGAGTCCACCGGCCTTGAGCCCGACGAGTCCGTCAAGCTCAACATCTGGAACGCCATCATCCCCATCATGACCCTGATCCTGGGGGCCTTCGTCGGCTTCTACTTCAACGGACGGGGCGCCATCATGGGCGGGGACGACGCCGCCCTCATCCAGCTCCTCAAGGAGAGCCCGGCCTCCTTCACCGCCATCCGGGAAGCCTTCGGCGCCTCGGACGCCTCCATCGTGCTTTTTGAGGCGGCCCTCTTCGCAGGCATCGTGGCCATGATCCTGGGGGTTACCCAGAAGATCTACACCATCGAGGCGGCCGTGGACACCTGGGTCCAGGGTGTGAAATCCCTTGTCATCACCGGGGTCATCCTCCTCCTGGCCTGGTCCTTAAGCTCCGTCATCAAGCAGCTCGGCACCGCCATGTACCTTGTGTCGGTTCTCTCCGACGCCATCCCGCCCTTTACGCTGCCGGCCATCATCTTTATCCTGGGCTCCTTTATCTCCTTTGCCACGGGTACCTCCTACGGCACCATGGGGATCCTGATGCCCCTGGCCATTCCCCTAGCCCACGCCATCAACCCGGAGAGCGGGTACATGCTCATGAACATCGGTGCAGTCCTCACCGGCGCCATCTTCGGGGACCACTGCTCCCCCATCTCCGACACCACCATCCTCTCGTCCATGGGTGCGGCCTGTGACCACATCGACCACACCCGGACCCAGCTGGTCTACGCCGTGACGGTTGCCCTTGTCACCGTGTTCCTCGGCTACATCCCCGCAGGCCTCGGTGTACCCGTGTACATCATCCTGCCCGTGGCCGTGGTTGCCCTCATCGGCATCCTCTTCTTCTTCGGCAAGCCCGTGGAAGAGGCCTGATCCGTCCCTTCGGGATGAGCTTTGAGTCAGCCCCCGCCCCTGCGGCGGGGGCTGTCTCCCCTGTATTGGTAAGACATCTCTGTTTCATTCCTCCTTTGTGAGACACAGCCCGCCCCCCGGGGCTTCCGCGTATCTCCCACCGACCTGTGCAATCGCCCCGCAGCCCGATCTATTTGATGCCACGGCACATTCGCTCCGTCACCCAGGGCCCTCCCCCGGTTTTTACCACCTTCTCCCCCGTTCTCCAGCGTTTCTGGCATGTATCTTGAAAGATTGAATCACAGGGAAACGCCCGTTGCGGAGCGCCCTGTTGAACGGAACCCAAGCAGGAGACAAAACGTGAGAGCATGTGACCACAACATAAAGACAACCCTTGAACTGGTTGAGGCCATGATCCAGCTGGCGGAAAGAGGGGACAGCGACCGTGAAGACAGCGGATGCGGTATCCTGTACGGCATCCTCCGGGACGCCGCTTACAAGATCAAGCAGGTGGCGGAGATGGAGCGGGAAGCCCATATTCGGAAAGGCTGGTGGGAAGAGCATCCTTGAACGAGATCGACCCCGAGACCTCCCACCTTCCGGTAATGGCCGGTGACACAACGCGTTTTCATTCCACCCAGCACCCGAACACGGGACACAAAAAGAGCCCATTGTACCGCATCGCCCCACGGCAAAGCCTGCCGTCACACCCATCGCTTTTCTCTGAGCAAGGGGCGCGCCCAGCCTGAAAGCACCTCCAACCCACGTCCCCGCACCGCTGAACAAAAACGGGCCCCCACACCCCGGACCACCGGGGCGTTCCCTTGTGGCTTCCATGGCAAGGACGGGTTCGCCTTAGTGCCCCCAAGTGAACCGACAGACCAGCCCGCACATTAGAGAAAGGGTACAAAACGCATGTCACCCTCCCATCCACCGTCCACCCGACGGATGCATTTTCCCCTCCCCAGGCGCCCTGCCTGCGCTTCATGACGCCCATACCCTGCTGAATCAACAAGACAAACCATCGTCCGCGCCGTAGAATATGGAGAAATTCTCTGCGCCCTTAATTCCCATAATATGAAACTAATATTTTATTTTATCATATTGTGTTGACACTATCCAAAAAGGTGTGCCACCTTATCAACCATCGGGGTGAGCAGAGAGGTCCATGCCCCCTCTCTTCGGCACACACCGCCCCGACGCAACCCAAGGGCACGGACATCCCTGATTGTTACGTTAAAACCTTTGCACTGTGCCACCATGCCCTGTGGTGGTGAGCCAAAGGAAGGGCCGGGATCTCAACCACGCCGGCCATGGAGTTACAGCAAACGTACACAGGGACATCCCCAGAAAGAGACCACGCGGCGCCTCCCAAGGCCCGCCTCCAGATACATACCGCTGGGTGCCCGGATCGCTCTGCCCGACGACCCTCCAGGTGCCCTGTTTCGAACCGCAACGCAGCGGCTCGAACCATGCGAACGCGTACACCGTCCGTTGCCTTCATGGGAACGGACAAGGCATATATCCCTGTATGGTTACCCGGGGTCCCAATCCGCCCCAAACCGTATATGCCCCAATCAACAATGCGTATAGGAGGAGGTAGTATGTTACGTAAGTCTTTTGCCGTTGCCCTTTCATTCCTTACCCTGGCCGTGTTCGGCCTCTCAAGCGCTCAGGCCGCACAGACCATCAAGCTGGGCTACGGTGATCCCCCAGAGTCTGACCAGGGCGTTTACGCCCGGCGCTTCAAAGCTGTTGTGGAAGGTCTTTCCGACGGCGAAATCAAAGTGGAGCTCTTCTCCGGCGGCGCCCTGGGCACCGAAACCGAGATGCTCCAGACCACGCGAAAAGGGACCCTCGACATGTCCCTGGTCTTCAGCGGCAACGCCGTTCCCTTCGTCAAAGAGCTGGGCACCCTCACCATGCCCTACCTCATCAAAAACGAGTACGACGCGGTGAAAGCCACCACCGGCGAGCTCGGCGCCTTCTGGAACGAGACCTGCGTTAAAAAAGGAGGATTCCGTATCCTCGGCTGGGTCTACTCCAACTTCCGTCACCTCACCAACAACAAGCGACCCGTTACCTCCCTCAAGGACGTCAAGGGCCTGAAAATCCGTATCCCCCAGAACAAAATCCACATGGCCACCTACCGCGCCTGGGGCGCCAACCCTGTGCCCATCTCCTGGCCCGAGACCTTCACCGCCCTTCAGCAGGGCGTGGTGGACGGACAGGACAACCCCTACATCGTCATGCACACCTCCAAGTTCCAGGAAGTGCAGAAGTACTGCACCGAAGTGCATCACATGTATGCCCTGCAGTTCCTCTCCGTGGGTGAGCGCAGCTGGAAAAAATACGACCAGAAAACCCGGGACATTCTGACCCGCGCCGGTATCGAGGCCCAGCAATACAACCTGCTCTTCCAGGTGAGCGAAGCCTCCAAGGCCAAAGAAGCCATGGCCGCCGCAGGGGTCCAGATGGACAACCTCACAGATGAAGAGGAGTGGATCCGCCTGGCCAAGGAGAAGGTCTGGCCCGAGTTCTACGACTTCATCGGAGGCAAGGACCTCATCGACAGAGTCGAAGCCACCCTCGAAGCAAAATAACCCCGGTGCTTCCCTCCACAGCCTCCGGTTAGCCACCCTGACCGGAGGTGTCCCCCGATGCCTGCAAGGGCCCGGGGGACGATTCGGCCGAGGACGACCCGGGCCGACCACGCGTCCGCCCCGGCCGTGTTCAGCCGAACCGCAGCTTAAAAAAAACTAGGGGTTTTCCGGCACCTGCACCAGGCCCCGGAGCCCCAGTGCCCAAACGACGTGAACCCACAGACACGAGATCCCTTTCCGGGATGAAGGAGTGATCCATGAACCATAAAGAACGCGCACTCACCGCCCTGAACCACGAAGAGCCGGACCGGGTTCCCATCGACCTGGGAGGTCGCAACACCACCCTCATGCTCAACGGATACGAGGCCTTCAAGAAAAAACACGGAAAAGAGGACCTAACCACCGAGGTCATGTCCAAGGTGTGGCAGACGGCCTTCATCGATGAGCACTTCCTGAAAATGTACAACGCCGACTTCCGCCATGTGCGGCCCAAAAACATGGTGGTCCTGGGCGAGGACGTGAAGCAGGAGTTCACCGAAGACGGTTGCGAAATTTTCACGGATCAGTGGGGAGTCAAAAGGAAAGTGGACGGCGAATACGCCACCATCCACGAGTACAACATGAAAGAGCCCACCCTGGAGGCCATTGAAAACCACCCGTGGCCCCATGCGGCCACGGACTTTGACTTCAGCCATGTGCGGGAAGAGGCAAAAAAGCTCCACGATGAAGGGGAGTACGCGGTGGTGGGATGCATGGGAAGCCCCGGCAACCTCTTTGAGCAGTGCTGGTGCATGCGGGGCATGCCCGAGTTTTTCATGGACATGATGGCCAGAAAGGATTTCGCCCACGCCCTGCTCCGCAAGGTCTGCGACCATCGAAAAGAGAACGCCCGCCTCTTCCTCGAAGAGGCCGGTGAGTACATCGACGTCATCCAGTGCGCCGACGACCTGGCCATGCAGAACGCCCCCTTCATGTCCATGCCCATGTACCGGGAATTCATCAAGCCCTACCAGGCAGAACTCTTCAGCTACATCAAGAGCATGACCAAGGCAAAGCTCTACTACCACAGCTGCGGGGCCGTCACAGGCCTTCTGGACGATCTCGTGGAGATCGGCGTGGATATCTTAAACCCTGTCCAGGTCTCGGCCACGGGCATGGAGACCGACCAGCTCAAAAAACGCTTCGGGGACAAGCTCTCCTTCTGGGGCGCCATCGACACCTTCCATGTTCTGCCCAACGGCAGCGTCGACGACGTCCGCAAGGAAGTGGCCACCCGCATCCGGGACCTCGCCCCGGGCGGCGGCTACATCCTGGGATCGGTCCACAACATGCAGTCCGACATCTCCCCTGAAAATGTCGTGGCCATGCTGGAGGCCGCCGTGGAGTTCGGCCAGTACCCCATCGCCTGCTGATTTCCTCCTGGGTCCCCCACGTGGTGGACTCGAAAGGCCAGCCAGCCCCCCTTCATCCGTGAAGGGGGGCTTTTTTTATGGTGGCAAACCCGGCGAAAAAAAAGGCGGCGCTTTTAAAAAAAGCGATCCGCCAGCCATACAACGCCATGTCCGGGCAACGCCCTGTCAGCCGATGTTCTGCTTCAGGTAGCCCACCAGCTCATCGCGTTTGGACTCCCATTCACGGCCCACAAGGGCATCCACAGCCATGGCCCCTACGATTTTGCCTTCGAATTTCAAGGGATAGGAGACCCCAAGCCCCCCCTGGACAAGAAAGGACTCTGCGTACCCGTAGCCCAGCTTCCTGGAGAGCGCCACAAATTCCATAAAGGTCTCGCGGTCCACCAGCAGCACATCGCGAAGCCGCTCTGTGTTCCGGTCCAGAATGGCCGTGATCCTCTCATCGTCGAGGAAGGCCAGCATGCCCATGGACGGAGACCCGAACCCCAGGGGTGCCCGTTCTCCGGGTCGGCAGGCCGCCAGCTGGATCACGTTGGTGCCCTGGTAAATCCCCACGCATTTGCAGTCGTCCCCCTCCCGGATAAACAGGGAGGTGGTGTAGCCGAACATCCGGGCCACGTTGCCTGCCAGCGCCCCGTAGCTCGTCCGCACATAGTGCTCCATGGAGAGGCCGGAGTAGATCACGCTGTCCGAGCCGATGATGTAGGTCTTGTTTTTCTGGTCAAAGGAGAGGAACCCGCAGTCCGTCAGCACCGAAAGGAGCCTGTGGGCCGTGGAGGTGGTGATCTCCATGGTTTCGCTCACCTCTTTGAGGGTGGTGGGGGACTCCCCCCGTTGAATGATCATCTTCAATATATTGAGGGTACGATACACACTTTGTGCGCCTTGAATCATGGAATCCAACCTGTGGTGTCTTGGGATCCGTCACTCTCTTCCGGCCGGACCGGCCTGCAGAATACCTCGAATCCATCATTAATTCACAACGATGACATACCCACGCCCCGGGAAAATTGCAAGTAAAATCCCAGGTTCCCAGGCGACTCCGCACCCCATAAATTTCATATTGTGGGATAATGATTATAAAATCCCATATTATATTGACACCATATATCCCCTGTGTCATGATGCCCGTGAAGATGCCGGGAAGCCACTGTCACACGGTCCATCCCCCGTCTTCCCCATGCACCGCGCAAGCGGAAATCCCTGATGCCCAGGCACCGTTTAAGGGAATCCGCTGCAGGGACGGCACCCCGTCAAGGTCCCGTCCAGTCAACCGATCTGTTTTTTCGACGGACGGGTACGCACCCGACCACAGGCGCCGGCAGTGATGTGCGCCGCCCCGTCCTTTCCGGCCCAACCAACCGCCAGGTCCCGGAAAGAACGATGCCATCTGTCCGTCTTCATCAAAGGAGTAAGCAATATGTCTGTTGAAAGTGTCTTCGATGCCGTCATCGGCCTTGATCCGGCCAAAGTGGTTGCAGATGTCAACGCTGAAATTGAAGCAGGAACCCCCGTCGATGAAATCCTCAACCAGGGGCTCATCCGTGCCATGGATGTTGTGGGAGAGCGATTCTCCGCCGGGGAGACCTTCGTCCCCGAAATGCTCATGTCCGCCCACACCATGAAGGCCGGTGTGGAGGTCCTGAAGCCCCTGCTCACCGGGGAGAGCGTGCAAAAGGTGGGAACCATCGTCATCGGCACCGTGCACGGGGACCTGCACGACATCGGAAAAAACCTGGTCTGCATCATGCTGGAAGGAGCGGGATTCAACGTGGTGGATCTGGGCGTGGACGTGCTGAAAGAAAAATTCATTGAGGCGGCCATCGAACACAAGGCGGATATTATCGGGCTCTCCACCCTCCTGACCACCACCATGTGCGTGGTGGAAGAGACCGTTGAGGCCATCAACGAAGCGGGCCTGCGCGACTCCGTGAAGATCATGGTGGGCGGCGCCCCCCTGAACCAGGACTTTGCAGACCGCATCGGGGCCGACGGCTTTGCCCCGGACGCCGGTGCCGCTGGCAAAATGGCCCGGGAGCTTGTCCTTCACTAACCGCAATCAGCCTCCGGCGGCAAGGTGAGCCACCTCGAAAGCAAGTTGCGAATGCGCTTTTCCCCTCGTTCCTCAGGGAAAAGCGCATTGGCCTTTGATGTTGATCGGCCTGAATCTGCTTTTTAAAGGCCTGTTTGCTAAACCCGTCAGCACATGTGGAGGGGCTTTGTGTTTACGAACCCGGAGGCCTGTCTTTGCCTCGTCCCTCACCCGCCCCGCAACCATCGCCTTCTTTTTTTCAACCCCCTTGCAATTTGCAGGCATCGCGGTATGCTCATCCACGTTTTCACATGAACCCTTCAAGAAGACGGGATACTGCCATGGCACCTGCCCCCACCACCCTTTTTCTCGTGCGTCACGGCCAGACCACCTGGAACGTCGAACGCCGCCTTCAGGGCCACCTGAACTCACCCCTTACGGAGACCGGCCGCAACCAGGCCCGGGCCGCCGGAGACATCCTTGCAGACACCCCCATTGCCGCAGCCTTTTCCAGCCCCTCGGGCCGCGCCGTGGAAACGGCCAATGGAATCATCGGAGACCGCGACATCGCCCTGACGCACCACGACGGGCTCCGGGAGATCGGCCTGGGCCCCCTGGAGGGCATGCCGCTAACCGAGGCGGAGAAAATTCACCCCAAAGCGTGCCGGGACTTCTGGGAAGCGCCCCAGGACTTTGACCTGCCCGGGGCCGAGCGATACAGCCAGGTGCAAAACCGGGTCCTTGCCGCCATCGACGAACTCTTCCAGGCCCACAAGGGCCAGGCCATTCTCCTGGTCTCCCACGCCATCGCCATCAAAACAGCCCTGGCCCACTTCCTGGGCAAGGCCATCTGGGAGCTGGGCGACATCCGGCTGCCTGAAAACGGCCGCATCCTCACCCTGCAGGCAACAGACGGACACCTGGCCCTGAAGGACCCGGAGGCCTGCCTCTTCCAGGCAGAAGCCAGTCACTAAAAAGGACTGCGCCTCCGGCGGCGAGGTGAGCCACCTCGAAAGCTGATCACCCTTTGGATTCTATGGCCTCGCCACCTGCCTTCTGGTCGCCGTCTGCGATCCTGGCGATGGAATCCAGAAGCTGTGGCCGGTACCGGGCCATGATGCGGGAAAATTCGTCTTTGCGGGTTTTGTCGATGGACGAGGCACGGGGGGTGTCGATCTTGGTGGGGTCCACGGGCTTGCCGTGGATCTTCATGCGAAAGCAGAGATGGGGCCCGGTGGCAAGGCCGGTGGAGCCCACGTAGCCGATGAGGTCCCCCTGCTTCACCTTTTTGCCGGTGCGCATGCCCTTGGCAAAGCGGGACATGTGCAGGTACCCGCTCTCGTAGCCGTTGCCGTGGGTGATGAGGATGTGGTTGCCCGAGCTGTTGTTGGAGGCCACCCGCTTGAGGGTGCCGCTGCCAATGGCGTAGATGGGGGTTCCGGTGGGGGCGGCGTAGTCAACGCCGTAGTGGGGTTTGTAGCGTTTCTGAATGGGATGGTAGCGCCTCAGGGAAAACCCCGAGGAGATGCGGGTAAAGGCCACGGGGGTTTTGAGAAAGACGTGGCGCAGGTTCCTGCCGTCCGGGGCGTAGTACTCACCGCTGCCGTCGGGCTCTTCCATCCTGAAGGCCTCGTGAAGCTCCCCCTGGTTGGTGAAGGCCACGGCCAGGATCTTGCCGTACCCCTTGAACCGGTTTCCCGCATACCGTTTTTCCACGAGCACCGAAAAGGTGTCCCCCACCCTCAGGTCATGGACAAAATCGATCTCCCAGCCCATGAGGTTGCCGATGCGGACCGCCAGTTCGGGCCTTTCCCCCACGTGGGACATGGCACCGTACAGGGAGGTCCGGATGGAGCCCGTCACCGTCTCGGTGCGTACATCGTAGGCAATGGGCTTTACCACGGCCGTGTAGTCATCCCCTTCCCGGGACACCTCAAGATAGCTATCCGAATCAATGGCGTACTCAAACCGGGCAAACTCTTCGTCCAGGGTGGCCACCTGCCAGGTGTTGCCCACCTGGATCCGGGTAAGGTCGTACACCGGAGTGCATGCCCCTGCGAAGGCATAGACCTCCGAGGGCGAGAGCCACTTCTTTAATATGGAGGCGGCGGTGTTTCCTGAGGAGACCTTTCCCTTGACCAGGGTCTCCCGGGGCTCCGGGGGAAGGACGGGGGCCTGTGCTTCCGACGCTGCTGCCGGGGCGTCGGCGGCATCAACGGCAGCAGACAAAGAGGTCTCATCGTGTTCGTCACAGGCGGTAAACAAAAGGGCAGCCAGAAGGACAGCAAGAAGGGAACGATATGTATAATTCATGAAGCGAATTCACTTACGTTTGGGGTCATTGTATCGGGCAACGGACGCGGCGATGCCCGGCGAGAAAAGGCCGGGCCAGCAAGAATGGGATGAAGAGAAGCCGCCGTCCTGCTGAAGATTTATTGTCAACAGGACGTACCACGATCAATGATTCGCTGTCAAACGGCCCCGGTGCCGCCTTGCCCCAAGGGTCGGGAAATCGGCACGAAAACCGCATGTTGGAAACACAAAGGCCGGGCAAAGGGAACGGGTTGTACCGAAGCACAAAAAAGAAGCCCGTGAATCCTGGAATTCACGGGCTGTGGCTGCCCTGAAAAAACTGAAAAAATGAGAAGGGGGAAGGAAGGCTTACAGGGTAAAGCGCCCTGTCATCCCTTTGAGCTCGCCGGCCAGGGTGTTCATGTCTCCGGCGCACCGGGTGAGGATGTCCGTGCTGTCGGTGATCTCCCGGGCCGACACATTGACGTCGGCGATGTCCCGGGCAATGGAGGCCACGGTGGCCGAGTTTTTCCCCACCTGACGGTTCACATCCTCCACCTTGGCCGAGGCCGCCTCGATGTTTCCGGCGATTTCGTTGGTGGCAATGGCCTGCTCTTCCATGGCCGAGGCGATGATGGAAACGATCTCCTCCATCTTTCCCACCACGGAGGAGACATTGGAGATCTCAGAGACCGTGGACTCGATCTGGGCCTGAACCTCGGCCACCTGCTCATGGATTTTTTCCGTGGCCCCGGAGGTCTCACCGGCCAGGTCCTTGATCTCCCCGGCCACCACGGCAAAGCCCCGTCCGGCTTCCCCGGCACGGGCCGCCTCGATGGTGGCGTTCAGGGCCAACAGGTTAATCTGCTGGGAGATGCCCGAGATGGTCTCGGAGATGGTGCCGATCTCATGGGCTGACTCGCCCAGGGCCCCCACCTTTTCCGTGGCGTTCTTCGTCCCGGAGACCGCCGAATCCGTGATCTCTTTGGCTGTGTTGGCGTTCTTGCCGATCTCTTCGATGGTGGAGGCCATCTGCCCGGCGGCGGATGCCACCGAGGAGATGTTATCGGCTGCCTCCTCCACGGAGGAGGCCACAAAGGCAATACCGGTGTTCATCTCTTCGGCGGCCGCGGCCACGGTGTCCGAGCGATCCGAAGTCCCTGCGGCACCGGATTTCACCTGGGCGGTAACGGTGGAGAGTTCACTGGAAGAGCGGGCCAGGTGATCGACCCCTTCGTTGATGCTCCCCATCATGGTGTGCAAACTCTTGACCACACTGTTCAGCGACGACGACAGGGCTCCGATCTCATCGCCCCGTTTCACCGACAAGGTCCGGGTGAGGTCCCCTTCGGCCATGCTCCGGGAAAGATCGACCCCCTCCTGGAGGGGGGAGGTAATGGCCACGCTGATGGCCACCCCGAAAAAGAGAGAGAGGGCCACGGCAATCGCCATGATGATAAAGTTGGCGGCCTGAATCTTGGAATACAGGGCCTGCCCGTCTTCGGTAAGGTGCCGGGCATCCCGGCTCAGGGCGGCCACGGCCTCGTCCAGAAGGGCCAGGGTCTGGGTCTGCTTTGCCAGGCAGGGGCCGTTGGCCATGGCGTTGAGTTCGATGTTGACGGCCACCGCCTTGTCCACCTCTTCGCCGATCCTGGAAAAGGCCTCGGAGACACTGGACTGCACGGGCAACAGGTCCTGCTGGTAAATCCCCGCGGCCCGGGACCTGAAGCCCTGCTCCACAAAGGAATCGATCTGGCTGAAATGCCGCTGCAGGGACATGGCCTCCAGCTCGATGTTCATCAGCTCCCCTTCAATCGCCTCGTTGACGAGGGGGTATTTCTGGCCCCAGGTATAAAGGGACTCGGCAATGACGTTCCAGTCCGTGCCGTCCTTGTCTTCAAGGGTGTAGATCCGCCGGGCCATGCGGTTGACCGCGGCGTCAAAGGCCCCTTTGGCCTTCAGGGTCTCAGCGTGGAGCGGAAGGGGGTTGAGGATGCCTGTGGCCTCCAGCTCTTTGAGCTTGGCAAAGAAGGCGTCGTTGACTCCCGTCCACTCCTCAAAGGATTGGGTGTAGGCCTTCCACGCCGCGTCCACCTCCGGTGACCGGGGAAAGGCCTCAAAGGCAGCCATGCTTTCGGCGTATTTCGTTCGAACAATATCCAGCTCTTCGTATTCGGCCTGGAGGGCCTCCGGGTCCAGGTAGGCACTCAGGAGCCCCTGCTGAGCCTGCACAAACCGATTTGCCAGCTCACGCATCTCCGCGATGTGCTCCATGGCCGGCAGGCTCTCTTCGGTGGCCGTCTGGAGGTAACGCCCGATGGTGGTGGCCGCGTATCGACCGAAAAGCCCGATCACCACCGTTGCCACCGAGAGCAGCAAAAAACTTCCCACCAGTTTTTTCTTCAAGGGAATATCACTGAGTTTCAACATACAGAGCAGCCTCCTTTCCTTCCGTTCGATGGTCCGTGTCTGCCGACCATAACGGACAGGCATCGGTCCCCCTCAAAACCAAACCTTATATCACGACAAATGCTACCCCTAAGGGAACACACCGTCATACTTCCAACCTCTCAAATTTATTCGGCATACCCAAGCACTGCCTTTACTGATTTATTCCTTACGATGCGGGAATCTCGGGCAGCGGCGGAGGTAAAGGCCGCAAATCAGACGACAAAGAACAGGAAGAAAAAAGCACAGCCCCCGGCCACGCCATGGCTGTCTACCGGTTCAGCCTCAGGATGCCCACGCCCAGAAGGGTCATGAGGGTGGAGAGCACCTTCATCAGGTCCAGCCGCTCCTTGAGCACCATGACTCCCAGGAGCAGGGCAAAAATGATGCTGGTTTCCCGCACCGCCGCCACCATGGCAATGGGGGCCAGGGTAAAGGACCAGGTCACCATGGCGTAGGCGGAAAAAGAAGCGCCCCCGCCCTTGAGGGCAAAGGCCCACTCGTGGCAGACCACCCGGGTCAGGATCCCGGGCCTGAGGATCCGCATCACCGCGGCAAACCCGATGGCGTTGAGCACCGACAGGCAGCCGTAAAAGCCAAGGGCCGTGCCCGCCACCCGGGCCCCCATGCCGTCCACCAGGGAGTAGGAGGCGATGAAGCACCCCGTCACAATGGAGAGAAATGCGGCCTGGCCGTTGCGGAGCCCGTCGCTTTTGCGCACCAGGGTCAGGCTCATGATCCCGGTGCCGATGATCCCGATGGCGGCCAGCTCGCTGAAGGAGAGCTCCACCCCCAGAAACCCCACGGACACCACGGCCACGATCATGGGGGCCACCCCGCGGGCCAGGGGATAGACCTGGCTTAAATCCCCGATGCGGTAGGAGGCCAGCAAAAAGAGCTGGTACCCCACATGGAGCAGGGCCCCTGCCACCAGGTAGGGCCAGGCGTCAAGGGACGGCAGGGGCGCCACCAGAAGGGCGCCCAGGGCAAAGGGGGTGTGCCCCAGCACCACGGAGGTCATGCTCACGTGCTTGTCCGGGGTGTTTTTGACCAGGAAGTTCCAGGTTGCGTGCAAGAGGGCCGCAAGCAACACAACGATCATAACGGTAAGAGACATCAAAAAACTCCTGTACGGCAGGGATTAAGGCGAAACAGACCTCGATAGAAACAACATAGCACATAATGATGCCCCGGCAGGAACGGGGCCCCGGGTCCTGAAACAGGAGCCCGGGGCCCGTCAAAAACCCTGGTCATCAGATCTTGAACTGCCCCACCACCTCATTGAGGCCTGCGGCCAGCCCCGCAAGCTCTTCGGAGCGACCGTGGACCGCGTTGCTGCTTTCGGTGAAGCGACCGGCGGACCGGTTCACCCCGGCCATCTCCTCGGCGATCTCCCCTGAGACGCCTGCACACTGGGCCACCTGGCCGGAGACCTCCTCCAGGCCCCGGGAGGCCTGGGCAAGGTTCTCCGCGATTTCGCCGGTGGAGCCGGATTGCTGCTCCACGGCGGCGGCGATGGCCCCCACCAGCTCGCTGACGTCGTCGATGACCGCAGAGATCCGGCCGATCCCCTCCACGGATCGGGTGGAAGAGTCCCGGACCCCGTCGATGCGCTGCCGGATCTCGCCGGTGGCCTCGGCGGTCTGACCGGCAAGGGCCTTGATCTCTCCGGCAACCACGGCAAACCCCTTGCCCGCCTCACCTGCCCTGGCCGCCTCGATGGTGGCGTTCAGGGCCAGCAGGTTGGTCTGTTCCGAGATCTCGGAGATGGCCTCGGTGACCTTGCCGATGTCCCCGGCGGCTGCCCCCAGGGCATCCATGATAACTCGCACCTCTTTGGCCTGGTGCACCATCTCCGTGGTGACGCCCCGGGCCCTCTCGGAATTCCCGGCGATCTCTTGGATGGTGGCGCGCATCTCCTCGGTGGCTGCTGCCACCATGTTCACGTTGGCGGTGGCCTGCTCGGTGGATGCGGCAACATCGGCCATCACGCGGTTGGTCTCCTCGGCAGAAGCCGCCACCGTTCCGGCGCGGTCGTTCATCTCGGTGGCGCCGTCGGACATGGTCACCGAGAGACGGGAGAGCTCGCCCCCGGAATCCTTCACGGCCTCGGCATTCTCCGCAAGGGTACGGATCACCCCGTGGATTTTGTCGATAAAGGCGTTGAACCAGGTGGCAAGGGCCCCCACCTCATCGGCTGTGCCTGCCTCAAGCCGACGCGTAAGGTCGCCCTCCCCTTCGGCGATGTCCCGCAGCATTTCGGCGGTGTTGACAATGGGGTGTGTCACCACCCGGGCCAGGCCAAGGGCCGCCCCTGCGGCCAGAAGAAAAAGCACGCCGCCGATTCCCAGAATCATCAGGGTCAGGCGCCGGGTCGGCCCCATTACTTCCCGGGTCTCAATGACGCCGATGAGCTTCCAGCCCAGGGTGGGAGAGGTGTAGACATCGGCCAGGCAATCCACCCCGCCCATCTCCACGGCCACATGTCCCGAAGCGATTTCGTTGAGGGTGGCGTAGGCCGGTGAGTCCAGCTCCGTCATTTTTTTGAAGTTGGTGGCAGGGTCATGGGGGTTGGCCAGGATGGTTCCGTCCCCCTGGACCAGGATGGCAAACCCGCTTTCGCCGATGCGGATGCCGTGGATCATGTCGGTTAAGCGCGACAGGGAGACATCAATGCCCACCACCCCGGTGCGCCTGCCGTCGGGCCCGGTCACCGGGGCCACCAGCCCCACAACCGTCAGCCCGTTACCGCCGGAGAGATACGCCGGAGTCATCACCAGCTTGCCTGCCTCGGCGGGCTTCCGGTACCAGCTCCTCTTGCGGGGATCGTACCCCGGTTTTTTCACCGCAGGAAGGGAGGTGAGCAACCCGCCGGCCTCGGTGCCCATGTAGATCTCGCAATAGGAGGGGCTGGATTCGTGAACCCTCTTGAAAAGACGGTAAAGATCTGCGTTGACGCCTCCGTCCTCAAGGGGAGTGACCCGGGTCTTTTCCGTTGTGTGCACATAGGAGGTGACCTTGTCCCCCACCCCTTTGAGCAAAGGGTCGGAGGCCAGCTGGGTCACGTGGCTGGCAATCCCGTCCATGAAAAGGTTCATGGCGTTGTCCACCTGGACGAGCTCCCGGGTCGTGGCCCCTACAAATCCGTCCATGGACAGCTGCTTTAATTGAAGGGCAACCGCCCCCATGATAATGGCGATGGGGACAACGGCAACGCATGTAAAAGCGATCACCAGTTTCTGCTTGATTGAAAATGTCATGTTCTATGGCCTTTCGACTGGGGCGGCACCCGGGATGTACCTGCCGGTACGGGTTGCCCTGCCTGTGTGTGGGGATGGCAGCGGACTCACTCTCCAGAACAGAGAAGGAAGCCTTTCGTATACATCCCTTGTTTTCGCGTAGAATGACATTTTCTTTACTTTCTTTTTTCCCCGGAATAGAAAATTTCCGTAAGTTCCCCCGGACGACACACCCTTCAGCCCCCCAAGGCAAAAATAAGTTGCTGTAAAAATCAGCCATACGATACAATGGACGCCAATGTGGCAAGGCCCCTCACACAATCCTTACAAAACAGCGGTATGGTGAACGGTCCATTTAAAGGGAACAGCCCGAGTTCCCTCAACACGCACCCAACCGAATCAAAAAAAACAGAACACGCATTTCACGATTAAGGAGACACACCCATGCCCCAGAAGCTCACCCTTCTCTTTCTCTGCACAGGCAACTCCTGCCGAAGCCAGATGGCCGAAGGCTGGACCCGCCACCTGAAGGGCGATGTCATCGACGCCTGCTCCGCGGGCATCGAGACCCACGGCTTGAACCCCGACGCCGTTGCCGTCATGGCCGAAGCCGGGGTGGACATTTCCGGCCAGAGGTCCCAGAACATTGCCGACTTCATGGAGACAAAAATCGATGTGGTGGTCACGGTCTGCGATCATGCCCACGAGACCTGCCCCCTGTTCCCGGGCGGCGCCAGGGTGGTGCACGTGGGATTTGACGATCCCCCCCGCCTGGCCCGGGATGCAACAAGCCGCGAAGGCGAGCTGGACTGCTACCGAAAAGTGCGCGATGAGATCAAAGCCTTTGTGGAGACCCTGCCCGACGCCATCACCGGATAACCCCATCGCAACATAAGGAGACGCCATGACCACCCCACGCCCCGACGGCGACCATCGCGAAATGAAAAACCCCTTTGAGCGATACCTGACGGTCTGGGTAGGCCTCTGCATTGCGGGGGGCATCCTCCTCGGCAGAATCGCCCCGGAGCTGGCCAGGACCCTGGACGGCATCAGCATCCGGGTCAACGGTGCCCCGGTGGTCTCCATCCCCATCGCGGTCTGTCTCTTTTTCATGATGTACCCCATCATGGTCAAGATCGACTTTGCCGAGGTGGTCAAGGCGGGAAAAAGCGGAAAACCGGTGACCTTGACCCTGGTGCTCAACTGGATGATCAAGCCCTTTACCATGTACGGCATCGGGATTCTCTTCCTGGGGGTCCTCTTCCGGGGCTTCATCGGCCCCGAGGCCACGGACCTCGTCAAGATGCCCTTTGGTCTGGACCTCCCCGAAGGGGCCGCCCACGGGGCAGGCACCGTGGTGGTCTCCGGCGGCATCAGGATGCTCGAAGTCCCCCTGTGGCGGAGCTACCTGGCTGGCTGCATCCTCCTGGGCATCGCCCCGTGCACGGCCATGGTGCTGGTCTGGGGCTACTTGGCCCGGGGAAACGACGGCCTCACCCTGGTCATGGTGGCCATCAACTCCCTGACCATGCTCCTTCTCTACGGGGTGCTGGGCGGATTCCTGCTGGGGGTGGGCCGCCTCCCCGTGCCCTGGGAGGCCCTGTTTCTCTCCATTGCCGTCTACGTGGCCCTGCCCCTGGTGGCTGGCTACCTCTCCCGGCGATGGCTGATCAAGGCCAGGGGGCGCGCCTGGTTTGAGGAGACCTTTCTCCACCTGCTCACCCCGGTGACCATCACCGCCCTGCTCACCACCCTGGTGCTTCTCTTCAGCTTCAAGGGCGAGGTGATCCTTGCCAACCCCCTGACCATCCTCTGGATTGCCGTTCCCTTGTTTCTGCAGACCATCCTCATCTTCACCTTAGGTTACGGTGCGGCCCGGGTCCTGAGGCTCTCCTACGAAGACGCGGCGCCCGCGGCCATGATCGGGGCCTCCAACCACTTTGAGGTGGCCATCGCCACGGCCACCATGCTCTTCGGGCTCTCGTCAGGCGCTGCCCTGGCCACGGTGGTGGGGGTCCTCATCGAGGTGCCGGTGATGCTCATGCTGGTAAAAATCTGCACCGGGACCCGCCACTGGTTTACCCCATAAAAAAAAGCCCCATGCAGCCGGTCGCTGCATGGGGCTTTTCCTTACTTTTTACGTCAAACGAGGCAGGCACCGCTTAGTAGCGGTCGTACCCTCCGCCGTCTCCGCCGTTGTTGTAACCGCCTCGACGGCCACCGCCGTAATCCGAACGGGGTTTTCTCGGCCGTGCTTCGTTAACGGTCAGGGTGCGGCCCATGATCTCTGAGCCGTTGAGCGCTTCCAGGGCCGCGGCCGCCTGGTCTGAATCAGGCATCTCCACAAACCCGAACCCTTTGGAACGGCCGGTGTCACGATCGGTGATGATGCGTGCTGAGTCCACCTCACCAAAATTTTCAAAGACTGTCCTGAGCTCATCATCGGACATACTGTAGGCAATATTGCCGACATATATGTTCATCTGCGCTTTTCCTCATCGCCATTGGTTCCATGTCATCATCGAAATTTACCCCATGGCGAACGCAGACAAACTTCGATACCCGGGATACGTCATCCGGGCTTTTTCCATTTTGCCGGTACCATCAGACCTGGATATCCTGTGTCACGGCCTCCCCACGTTCGGCGCCATTTCGATACAGTACACTTAGTCATTGGAATACCTAAAAGATTACAGATCAACACCAAGGCTGTCAACACGAATAGTGACCGGCGGTTATTTTTTCAAACCCCAGGCCCTACAGATCTTTACGGGCGTTCAGCACTTTCTGTGGCCGCCCCGGGAAGACAAGGGTCCTCAACCGACGATTGACCTCTGCAGACTTCTCCCTTGACACGGAAGATCAAACCATGCGATTAATTAGTAATTATAGCCAATTATAAGCAATACTCACCTTATCATATCCATGGCACCCAAACCCCATGGTTCCACGCACGAAGGCCCCTTCGCCGGAGTCTCACCCCATCGCCGCCAACCCGACGCACCAGAATAAGGCCCCACGGACCATGGCATCTGCCGCCACGGCAGGACAATGCCCTTCCCGGACCACGTGATACCTCCCCGGGAAACACGGCAGACGCCACAGCCTCAATCCGTAAGCCCCTCGACCCTTGTCATCAAAGGTGTCGACGTCAACACGGCCCTGCTCGCACCCCCTACGATGCGACTCACAGAAGGCCCCACCCCATCCCGGAGGATTGAATGAAAGCCAAAGCCAAGTCTGCCAAGCCGTCAGCGCCCCATCGCCAGTCCATCTCCCGACACCTGAGGTACTCTTTGGGAACCCCGGAGAAACAGGCAACGCTCCCAAGCCTCTACGAAGCCACAGCCCTTGCCGTGCGCGACCACCTCATCGACAAGATGATGGAGACCGAAGCCCGGTATGAGAAAAAAAAGGCAAAGCGTGTTTACTACCTCTCCCTTGAATTCCTCATGGGGCGATCCCTTGGGAACAACCTGTACAACCTGGGGCTCTTCAAAGACTTTGCCCAAAGCCTGACAGACATGGGGGCCGACATCGACGAAATCCGCGCCCAGGAACACGATGCCGCCCTGGGCAACGGCGGCCTGGGACGACTTGCCGCCTGCTTTCTGGACTCCATGGCCACCCTGGGCCTGGCCGGATACGGCTACGGCATCAATTATGAATTCGGTCTGTTCAAGCAGGAGATCGACAACGGTTACCAGAAAGAGAAGCCCGACAATTGGCTGGGGGACGGCACCCCCTGGCAGATCACGCGCCCCCAGGAGCAGTGCATCATCCCGGTGTACGGACGCATCGTCCACGCCAAAGACCGCGACGGCAACTACAACCCCATGTGGATGGACTGGAAGACCCTCATCGGGGTTCCCCACGACATGCCCGTGGCCGGGTACGGGGGCAAGACCGTAAACACCCTCAGGCTCTACGCGGCCAAATCCTCCGACGATTTCGACATGGACATCTTCAACACCGGCGACTACTTAAGGGCCGTGGAGCAGAAGATGACCTCCGAGACCGTCTCCAAGGTTCTCTACCCCTCCGACGCCATGGAGTCCGGCAGGGAACTGCGCCTGGTTCAGGAGTACTTTTTCGTGGCCTGCGCCATCCGGGACATCGTAAACCGCCACCTGAGCTCCTACAAAACCTTCAACACCTTTACCGACCGGGTGGCCATCCAGCTCAACGACACCCACCCGGCCCTGGCCGTTGCCGAACTCATGCGCCTGCTGGTGGACGAACACGCCCTCTCCTGGGAACGCGCCTGGACCATCACCCGCGCCACCTTTGCCTACACCAACCACACCCTGCTCCCTGAAGCCCTGGAAAAATGGCCCGTGGGCCTCATGGAACACGTGCTGCCCCGGCACATGCAGATCATCTTTGAGATCAACCACCGGTTCCTGGACGAGGTAAAAGCCAAGTGGCCCGGAGACACGGGCCGACTGGCCTCCATGAGCATCATCGAAGAGTCCCACCCCCGCCAGGTACGCATGGCCCACCTGGCCATCATCGGAAGCCATTCGGTCAACGGGGTGGCCGCCCTGCACTCCGAGCTGGTCAAGACCGAGCTCCTGCCCGACTTCTATGCCCTCTACCCCAAACGGTTCAACAACAAAACCAACGGGGTGACACCCCGGCGCTGGCTCTACAAGGCCAACCCGGGCCTGACCTCCCTGATCACCCGGCACATCGGTGATTCATGGGTCACCCAGATGGAGCGAATCGAAGACCTGGCCCCCTTGAGCCGCGATGCGGCGTTCCAGGACGAATTTGCCGCGGTGAAGCGGGCCAACAAGGAGGTCCTGGCCCAGACCATCTGGGACACATGCCGCCTCACCGTCTCCCCGGACTCCCTGTTTACCATCCACGCCAAACGCATCCACGAGTACAAGCGGCAGCTCCTCTGCCTGCTCCACATCATCCACCAGTACCTGGAGATCGCCGAGGGCGGCAAGACCCCTAAGATCCCGCGCACCTACATCTTCGCAGGCAAAGCCGCACCGGGTTACGAGGCGGCCAAGCGCATCATCAAACTCATCAACAGCGTGGCCGACACCGTCAACAACGATGACCGCGTGGGTGATGCCCTCAAGGTGGCCTTTATCCCGGACTACCGGGTCTCCCTGGCCGAAAAGATCATCCCGGCAGCCGACCTGAGCGTGCAGATCTCCACGGCAGGCAAAGAGGCCTCGGGTACGGGCAACATGAAGTTTGCCATGAACGGGGCCCTGACCGTCGGCACCCTGGACGGGGCCAACATCGAGATCATGGAAGAGGTGGGGGAGGAGAACATCTTCATCTTCGGCCTCACCGCCGGGGAGGTACAGGCCATCCGGGCCTCCCACAACTACCGACCCTGGGAGATCGCCGAGACCAGCCCGGCCATCAAGCGGATCCTGGATGCCCTGGGCACAGGCCGGTTCAGCCCGGACGCCCCGGGCCGGTTCATCCCGGTCTGCGAAAGCCTGCTCAGCAAATACGACCCCTACCTGCACCTGGCCGATCTGGCGACCTACATCACGGCCCAGGAGCAGGTGGAGGCCTGTTACGCCACGCCCCGGACCTGGATGGAAAAGGCGATCCTCAACGTGGCCCGCATGGGCAAGTTTTCCAGCGATCGCACCATCATGGAATACGCAAAGGACATTTGGAACGCAACGCCCCAGGTCTGACCCGGTGGGCATAATCGCCATACTTAAGGAGGCAGCACATGCGTTTAGAGACACGCAAAGAGGGAGAGGTCTTCATCGTCCGTTCCCTTGAGAACAGAATGGACGCCAAGGTGGCCGTGGACTTTCGCACGGACATGGCCCGCTACATTGACGACGGTAACACGCGCATCGTCCTCAATGTGGGAGGCCTCAACTTCATCGACAGCAGCGGATTGGGAGCCATCGTCTCCTGCCTCAAGCAGGTGGGCCGGGACGGCGCCTTCGTCATTGCCGAAGCCGACGAAACCGTTCTGAGCATGTTTAAGCTCACGCGCATGGACCGGGTCTTCCGGATGTTCGATACGGAAACCGAAGCGGTCCAGGCCCTTTCCAGCTGACCCTTCAGGAGGAGCCCATCATGGATTCAAAAAAGATCACCTTTGCCATCGACAGCAACCTGAGGGACGTCTCCCTCATCGGCCTGTCCATCAACAAAATCTGTTCCCAGATCCCTTTGTCAGACGTGGAGGTCTACCAGATCGAGGCCTGCGTGGTGGAGGCCATCAACAACACCATTGAACACGCGTATCAGCACACCACGGGCCACCGCGTGGAGGTGGACGTGGACCTCTACCTCGACCGCATCGCCTTCAAGGTCAGCGACACCGGGTTGAGCATGGACCCGGCCGTCAGCCCCTCCCTGGACTTTGACCCCGAGGATCTGGACAAGCTGCCCGAAGGCGGCATGGGCCTGTTCATCATCCACCAGGTCATGGACCAGGTGGCCTATTGCACGGCCAACGGCAAAAACACCCTTGAAATGACCAAAAACTTCGGGCCCCACCCCCTCCTCGACGGTCACACGGATCCCCACCAGGCGCCCTCTGCCTCCCCACACCCCGGGTAAGGGACAAGGAGACTCATGAAGACACCTTCCTTTACACAGGCAGACCATGAAGCCTTAGCCGCCCGGGGCATCTCCGAGGAGCAGGCGACAGAGCAGCTCAGGACCCTTGAGCAGGGAGTCCCCTACCTCCCCCTGGACAGGCCCTGCACCATAGACGACGGCATCATCCGGCTCTCCCCGGACACCATCCGGGAGTGCATCGCCCGTTACGAGCGGGAAGCCCCGAGGCGGGAGATCACCAAGTTCACCCCGGCCTCGGGGGCGGCCACCCGCATGTTTCAGGACCTGATCCGCATGGAAAAAGACGATGCCTTTGTGGAGCCGGACTGGGTCCAGAAAAAAGCAGACAAAGGAGACGTCGCCAGCAAGACCCTGGTCACCTTCATGGCGAACCTGGACAAGTTTGCCTTTTATGAGGCCCTTTCCGTGCTGTCCGCACACGAAGGGATCCCCCTGGCCCGACTCCGGGACCGCAGCCACCACCTCCGAATCCTGCGCTACCTCCTTCACCCCGTGGGCCTGAATTACTCCCGGCGCCCCAAGGGCCTCATCCTCTTTCACCATGCCCCGGAAGGTCCCCGCACCGCCTTTGAAGAGCACCTGGTGGAGGCGGCCCACTACGCCAGGGGAAGAGGCGATATCTGCAGGCTCCACTTCACGGTTTCCATGGATCACCAGCCCCGGTTCGAAGCCCTGTTCAACCATGTTCGCCAGGGTTACGAGTCCCGCTTAGGTGTCCGCTTCGACCTGCACTTCTCCACCCAGAAGAGCAGCACCGACACCCTGGCCCTGGACCTCTCCGGAAAGCCCTTCCGTCAGGACGACGGCTCCCTTCTCTTCCGACCCGGCGGCCACGGAGCCCTTCTGGACAACCTGAACCGCCTGAAAGGGGACATCGTCTTTATCAAAAACATCGACAACGTGGTCCCCGACCCCTTAAAGCCCCCCACCACACGGTTCAAAAAGGCGCTGGCCGGGCTGCTGCTCACCCTCCAGGCAGACACGTTCAGGTGGCTCAAGCTCTTAAGCGTGCCCGGGCCGCCCACCATGGCCGACGAAGCCATGGAATTCGCCCAAAGCTGCCTCAACATCAACATTCCGGAGTCCATCCGGCGGGCCTCGCCCCCCCACCGTCGCACCTGGATCATCGACAGGCTGCATCGCCCCTTGCGCGTCTGCGGCGTGGTGGAAAACCACGGAGAGGCCGGGGGAGGCCCCTTCTGGGTAGGCCAGGACAATGGCCCTTCCCTGCAGATCGTGGAGGCGTCGTCCGTGGATCCGTCCTCTCCCCGCCAGCAGGAGCACCTGAAGTCCGCCACCCACTTCAACCCCGTGGACCTGGTCCTGGGGCTCCGGGACTTTCAGGGACGGACCTTTGACCTTACCCAATTCACGGACCCGGAGGCGGTTTTTATCTCCAGAAAGACCAAGGCCGGGCGAGACCTCAAGGCCCTGGAGCACCCCGGACTCTGGAACGGCGGCATGGCACGATGGAACACCGTGTTCGTGGAGGTGCCCCCCGAGACCTTCGCCCCGGTTAAAACCGTTTTGGACCTCCTGCGGGACGAGCATCGGTCCGCCCCCGCGTACCAGGACCCCTCACGTCCCTGGGCCCTGTGCAGGGGCGCCGCATTCGGGCAACCTTCTTCGGGCACAGCGCCCCCCGACGGAGAGGTCCCCCCATGAAACCTGAGCGCCCCATACCGTCCATGGGCCCGGTACGCACAGGAGCCTGGGTCGCCGTCTTCCTGGCGGTGGTGATGGGGTGTGTCGCCTGCATGACGCCCCAGGCGCCTCCCGACGCATCGCCTGAAAACCATGCCGTACAGGCGCTCTCCCTGGACGGCCCCTGGCACTACAAAACAGGGGGGCTGGGCCCTGAGAACCTCTTTGACCCGGCCCTCTCCCATGGCGACTGGGCCCTCATGGAGCTCCCGTCCAACTGGTACCTCCGCGGCCTGGACCACGCCGGGGTGGTCTGGTTTCGAAAAACCGTGACCCTTGACCTGCCGAAAGACGCCCTGGCCCGACTCCACTTTGAGGGCGTGGACTATGCCTGCGACGTCTGGGTCAACGGCCACTGGGTGGGCCACCACCAGGGCTATTTCGCCCCTTTTGCCTTTGATGTCACGGACCGGCTCACGCAAGGAGAAAACCTCATCGCCGTGCGGGTCAACAGCCCCAATGAGGAGTACGGCAAAGAGTGGAGCCTGAACAAGCGCCTCATCAAAGGGGTGCTGAACCACCACGACACCCGCCCCGGCGGGGCCTGGTCCCACCGGGGGCAGGAGAAAAACTGCGGCGGAATCTGGGCGCCGGTAACCCTTCGGATCACCCGAAAGGCTTCCATCACGCGCCTTGCCGTCACCCCGAAGCTTACGGGCACCGGCGCCGAGGCCCGGGTTGCCATTGACCTGGCCACACCGGACATGGAAGGGGAGACCGTGGAGGTCCTCCTCGGGATCACGCCCCACACGGCAGAGGGCCAGCCAACGCAAACCGTCACCACCCGGGCGGAGTTCCCCTGCCCGGGCACTGCCCTTACGGGGCACATGGTCCTTTCCGTGCCCGAGGCCAGGCTATGGTGGCCCTGGGACCACGGAGAGGCCACCCTCTATCGCCTCACGGCCACGGTTCGCCAGGGCAAGACAATCCTGGATACACGCTCGGAGACCATGGGGTTCCGAGAGGTCCGAAGGGATCCCGACTCCGGCACCTGGTTCATCAACGGCAGACGCATCTTCCTGAGGGGCACCAACTACATCGCCTCCCAGTGGCTCTCGGAGATGACCGAAGAGCGCCTGGCAGCAGACCTTCGGATGATGAAAGAGGCCCACATCAATGCCATCCGCGTCCATGCCCACGTGGAACCCAAGGCTTTTTACCGCCTCTGCGACGAAATGGGCCTTCTGGTCTGGCAGGATATGCCCCTGCAGTGGGGCTACTCAGACGACAGGGAGGTTGCCGCCGAGGCCGCCCGGCAGGCAGGGGAGATGGTGGTCTCCCTCTACAACCACCCCGGCATCTTCACCTGGTGCGGCCACAACGAACCCCCCTGGGATGCCACGTGGATGAAGTGGAAATACCCCAATTACACCCCGGGCCAGAACCGCCTGCTGGGCGAGACGGTGGGGCGGGCCCTGGCCAAAGCCGATGCCTCCCGGCCCGTACAGAATATCTCCCCCACCGCCGACCACCCCTGGCTGGGGTGGTACTCGGGACACTGGCGGGATTATGCCCGGCCCACGGACAGGGCCCTTATCTCGGAGTACGGGGCCCAGGCCCTGCCCGCACGCAAGACCCTGGAGAGCTTTCTGCCCCCGGACGCCCTCTGGCCCCGGACCCGTGAGGCATGGGACCTCTGGGCCTACCACAACTTCCAGGAGAGGGAGAGTTTTGAAATCGCAAAAATCCCCCGGGGAGAGTCCGTCGACGAGCTGATCCACGCCACCCAGTCCTACCAGGCCAAACTCACCCAGCTTGCGGCGGAATCGTACAGGCGCCAGCGTTTTGCCCCGGTGGGGGGCGTCTTCCAGTTCATGTTCGTGGAGGGCTGGCCCTCCATGAACTGGGCCATTGTGGATTACCTCAGGCACCCGAAACCGGGCTACGAAGCCCTGAAACGGGCCTATCAGCCCCTGCTGCCCAGCATCGAGATGAAAAAAGAGACCTGGGCAGAAAATGAAACCGTCACCGCCCGGTTCTGGGTCATCAACGATCGGCCGGAGGGAATCCCCGAGGCCACCTTGACCCTGGCCCTCATGCAGGGTGACAAAACCCTCACCAAAACACGGACGCCCGTTACCGTTGAGGCAGACAGCGCCCGAGAAATCACCCACCTCTCCCGGGCCGGGCTGATCCCAGGGGACTACCGCATGGAGGCGGCCCTCCAGGGGCCAGACGGCGGGGTCCTGGCCACAAACGCCCTGGATTTCAGGGTGGAAAAAGGAGACAAACCGTGACCCGTTTCCTGGCCCTTGCCCTCATGGTTGTCGCCCTGCCCGTGGCAAGCCTCGGCAATGCATTGCACCCGGGGTCCGAGCCCACGCGCATCCTGGTCAATCAGGTGGGGTATCTCCCCCACCTGCCCAAGCTGGCCCTGCTCACCGGAGAGCCGAAGGGCGCGCGGGATGCCCGGGCCACCCTGGTGGACGAGAACACCGGCTCCCCCATCCTTGAGATCGCCCCGGGGACCCCGTACCGGGAAGAGCCCCACGGCACCGCCCTGAGGGTTCTGGACTTCTCAAGGCTCACACAGCCGGGCCGCTACCGCATCACCTGGCAGGGGGTACGCTCCGCCCCCTTTGAGGTCAACCCCAAGGCCTTCCATGACGGCCTGACTCTGTTGCTGCGTTCCTACACCCTGCAGCGGTGCGGCACGGCCCTGAACGACCCTGTCACCGGGCTGGTCCACGAGCCCTGCCACACCCGGGACGGGGTGGTGGCCCATGAAGATGCCTTTGCCGCCACAGGCTCTACCGTGGACGCCCGGGGCGGATGGCACGATGCCGGAGACTTTGGAAAATACGTGGCCACCACCGCCGTCACGGTGGGCAGGCTCCTCGCGGCCTGGGAAGAGGCACCGGAATTCTTCGAAAGCCTCGACCTCTCCCTGCCGCACAAAGAGAAAAGCCCGTTGTGCGACACCCTTGCGGAGATCCGGGTGGGCCTTGACTGGATGCTGCGCATGCAGCGAAGCGACGGCGCCTTTTACCGAAAGCTCTCCGGGGCATCCTGGCCCGCGGCCATCCCGCCGGACGCGGATTTGCAGATCCGGTATCTTTACGGCATCTCCTCCCCGGAAACCGCCAAGGCTTCAGCGGCCCTTGCCATGGCGGCCCGGGTTTACAGAACCAAAGACCCCGCCTTTGCCGGGACCTGCCTTAAGGCAGCCCGGCGCGGCTGGGACTTTCTTGAAGCCACCCCGGAGATGGTGGTGGATATCCATAAGGGAGACGACACGGGCTCCGGCCCCTACCTTGCCGGTCCCATCGACCGGGAGGCCACCCTCACCACGGATATAGACGACCGGTTCTGGGCTGCGGCGGAGCTCTACATCACCACGGGAGAGGCCCCTTTCCTTGCAGAGGTGCAGCGCATCCTGCCCCTGCTTCCCTGGGGACTCTTTGAGTGGAAAGACCCCTCGGCCCTGGGCATGGCCAACCTCCTGCGCCACAAAAACACACCGGGCAAGGTCTCCGCAGCCCTTGAGGCCAAGCTCCTCCGCAGGGCGGACAGCCTCCTTGCCAATGTGCGCAAAAGCCCCTGGATGACAGCCAACCCCCGCATCATCTGGGGATCCAATAAAATGATCGCCGAAGAGGGCATCACCCTGGCCCTGGTTGCCGAGAAGACCAAAAACCCCGCCCATGTGTCGGCGGCAGTCAGCCAGCTCAACTACCTTCTGGGGATCAACCCCTTTGGCATAAGCTACGTCACAGGCCTGGGGGAGACCTCGGTGAACCACGTCAACCACCTCTACGGCAGGGCCGTGGGCATCAACATCCCGGGACTTCTGGTGGGCGGGCCCAACGTCAACGCCGAAGACGGCGTCGCCCCCAAGGACAAGGGGCTCAGGAGCTACATCGACAACGAGACCTCCTACGCCACCAACGAGTACGCCATCGACTACAACGCAGCCCTCATCGGCCTGATGGTCCGTTTAAGGGCCCTGGAGACCGCCTTATGACCGCCTATTTCGAAAAATACGAATCGGTCCTGCCCCCGGAGCCCATCCCCCACTCCATCCCCCGGGAGCTTCTCTGGCAGTTCCTGGCCACCATGAGCCTGGGGGTGGGATTCTGGTACATTGCCTGGCGATGGACCGACTCCCTGAACCCCGAGGCTCTCTGGTTTGCCGTGCCCCTGGCCACGGCCGAGACCTTTGCCTATGTGGGGCTCATCCTCTTTGTCATCAACCTCTGGGCCGTGCGGGACATCCCCATGAAGGAGCCCCCCTCCTCCATTCGCCAGTGCGTCTCCGAACCGGACGCCTTTGAGGACCGCCCCCTTCAGGTGGACATCTTCTTTCCCACCTACGACGAAGATCCCGAGCTGGTAAGGCTCAGCATCCTGGACGCCAAGGCCATGGACTACCCCCACCCCATGGATCTCACCATCCATGTGCTGGATGACGGCAAGCGCCCGGCCATGGCAGAGGTGGCCCGGCAGGAGGGGGTCAACTACATCACCCGGGACTCCAACATCGGGTTCAAGGCGGGCAACCTGCGAAACGCCATGGAGCAGACCTTCGGGGACTTCATCGTCATCTGCGATGCCGACACCCGGCCCTTTCCCACCATGCTCCGGCGCACCCTGGGCTACTTCCGGGACCCGGACGTGGCCTGGGTCCAGACCCCCCAATGGTTCTTTGAGCTTCCCCCGGGCACCCCCCTTGCCCAGGTGATGAAAAAGCGGCTGGGCACCCCGGGCCACCTCCTCGGCCGGGGCATCGAAAAGATCGTGGGTCCGGTCATGGTGGGGGAAGATCCGTTCTGCAACAGCCCCCAGATGTTCTACGACGTGATCCAGCGGCGCAGGAACTGGGCCAACGCCTCCTTCTGCTGCGGGGCGGGCTCCATCCACCGGCGTGAGGCGGTGATGGAGGCGGCCCTGAAGTCCTACTCCACGGCCATGGACCGCTTCATCGGAAACATCACCCGGGACATCAAGGACCTCTCCCTGAAGTCCGACCTCACCGAAGCCATGCAGCGGGAGCTGGCCCTGGAGACCGAGCTCACGCCGTACAAGTTCCACGTCTCCGAGGACATGTACACCTCCATCGTCCTCCACTCCGACCCGGACCGGCAGTGGAAGTCGGTGTTTCATCCCCCCATAGAGTCCAAGATGCTCTCCACCCAGGACCTGGTGAGCTGGGCGGTCCAGCGGTTCAAGTACGCCGGGGGCACCATCGACGTGGCCTTGAACGACAACCCCCTGTTCAGGCGGGGCATGACCATTCCCCAGAAGCTCATGTACGCCTCCACCTTCTGGTCCTATTTAGGGTGCATCTGGAACGTCATCTTCCTTGCGGCCCCCATCATCTACCTCTTCACGGGCATCGCCCCGGTGGCCGCCTACTCCATGGACTTTTACAAGCACGTGCTCCCCTTCCTCTTTTTGAACACCCTGGCCACCATGGTGGGCACCTGGGGGGTGGCGGCCTGGTCCGGCCAGTCCTTTTACCTCTCGTTTTTCCCCATCAACTTCCGGGCCCTGACCACCGTGCTCAGGGGAAAAAAGATCTCCTTTCCCGTGACCCCCAAGACCCGGCAGGAGGGAAACTTCGCCCACCTGGTGGTCCCCCAGATCCTGGTGATGGTCCTCACCGCCGCAGGCCTTGTCTATGCGGGCCTCATGGCCTGGGCAGGCCGGTTCGACAATGTCAACGGCCTGCTCACCAACGCCTTCTGGGGCGCAAACAACATCCTGGCCATGTGGGGCATTGTGGCCGCCGCCTTCTGGAAACCCGACCCGAACGATGAAGGAGAGACACCATGACCTTTACCCAAGGCCTGCTCAGGGCACGCAGTCACATCGTCTTCCTCCTGGGACTCGTTGCCGCCTTCGGCACGGTCATCGCCCTGGAACGGGCCGAGTTCCAGCAGGCCGCGGCCCCGGCCCTTGTCATCGAAGAGACCGCCGACCTTGCCATGGGGGCTCCGGCGTCCCTGTCCCAGACAGAGATGGCCTGGGCCCGCATCGCCTGGACCTACTTTGAGAACAACCTCCAGGAAAACGGCCTCGTCAACTCCGTGGACGGCTACACCGCCACCACCCTCTGGGACACCGCCTCCTACATGATGGGCCTCATCTCGGCCCGGCGCCTGGGGCTCATCGACGACGGGACCTTCCACGGCCGCATGGGCACGCTCCTTGAGACCCTGGAAACCCTGCCCCTGTTTGACGGCAAGCTCCCCAACAAATCTTACAACACCGTCACCGGCGCCATGGTGGATTACAACAACCGGCCAACAGAACGTGGCATCGGATGGTCGGCCATCGACATCGGGCGGATCCTCACCCCCATGAACATCCTGGTCTGGAACCACCCCCGCCACACCCAGCGCGTGGCCGCCATCCTCTCGGCCTGGGACTTTGAGGCCCTTATTCAGGAAGGAAGCCTCTACGGGGCGGCCCTGGACGACGACGAAGAGATCCTCCTGCTCCAGGAGGGACGCGTGGGCTACGAGCAATACGCGGCCAAGTCCCTTGCCCTCATGGGCCTGGACGTGACCCGGGCCCTCTCTTACACGGCCTTCCTCGATTTCGTGGATGTCTACGGGGTCATGGTGCCCCACGACAGCCGGGACCCGGAGATCTACCACGCCCACAACTACGTGGTCAGCGAGCCCTTTATCCTGGATGCCCTGGAATACGGCTGGGACGAAACCTCCCGGGAGTTCGCCTACCGGGTCTTTACGGCCCAGCAGCGACGGTTTGAGGCCACAGGCATCTTGACGGCGGTGAGTGAGGACAACATCGACACCGCCCCCTGGTTCGTCTACAACACGGTCTTCACCGACGGAAAGATCTGGAACTGCATCACCGAAGCCGGAGAGGACGCCTCAGCCTTCAAGAGCCTCAGCACCAAGGCGGCCTTCGGCTGGCACTGCATCTTCGACACCGACTACACCCGCCGCCTCATGACCGCCGTGGCCGGGCTCAACGACCCGGCCAAGGGCTGGTACTCCGGCCTCTACGAAAAAAGCGGGGCTCCCAACAAAGCCATCACCTGCAACACCAACGCCATTGTCCTGGAGAGCCTCTGCAGGAAGCAGACAGGAAAACTCGTCGCCATCCACGGCACCAGCGACGCCAAAGAGTCCGAGCCGCAGACCGCAGTGCGGCTCCACCCCGAAGGAGAGACCCCATGACCACTCCGACCCCAGCCCGACGCACGGTGTTGTTCGGTGCCGCTGCCGGGATGCTCCTGCTCATCCTCGGCGCCTGCTCCCCGGACGGCTACCGGTTCATCCCCTCCTACGACGACGGCGAGGAGGACCGCATCGAGGCCATTGCCATCGACAAAAAGCCCGAGCCGCCCCGGGACGGTCCGCGCCATGTGGGGCGCAACGGCGCCCTCACCGAAGAGGAGATGGCCCTGGCCAGGGTGGCCTGGGTTTACTTCGAGAACAACTACAACCCGGAAACCGGCCTGGTGAACGCGGTCAACGCCTACCCCTCCACCACCATGTGGGACACCGGCTCCTACCTTGGGGGCCTCGTGTCCGCCTATGAGCTGGGCATCGTCGACAAGAACGAACTCAACATGCGCCTCACGGCCATCTTAAAGACCTTCAACGAGCTGGACTTTTTCAGGGGGGAGCTGCCCAACAAGGCGTACAACACCAAGACCGCCCAGAAGGTGAACTACGCCAACCAGCCCGGGGAAATCGGCTACTCGGCCCTGGACCTGGGCCGCCTGCTCATCTGGCTGCGCATCATCAAGGAACGCTACCCAGAGCACAGCAACGCCATCGACAGCTTTATCCTGCGCTGGGACTTCTGCCAGGTGCTGGACCGATGCGGCACCATGTACGGGGCCATCCTCAAGGACGGCCAGCCCCAGTACCTCCAGGAGGGGCGCCTGGGCTACGAAGAGTACGCGGCCAAAGGATTCCAGCTCTGGGGCTTTGACACCACCCGGGCCTCCAAGGCCGAGCCCTTTGCCTACATCCTCATGTTTGACGTGGACGTCCCCTACGACACCCGGGACCCCCGGGAGCTGGTGGCCCACAACTACGTGGTGTGCGAGAGCTACGTGCTGGACGGCATCGAGCTCAACTGGGACCTCACCACGGACAGGGACGACAACGACCGCTCCCACTCCGACACGATCTCCGAGGATTTTGCCCAGCGGATCTACGCGGTGCAGGAGGCAAGGTACCGCATGAAAGGAATTCTCACGGCCCGCACCGAGCACCAGCTCGACGGCCCCCCGTACTTTGTCTACGACACCATCTACACCGACGGCTACACCTGGAACACCATCACCGAGGACGGCACCTACGTGCCCCAGTTTTCGGCCATTGCCCTGAAAGGGGCCTTCGGCCTCTGGACCCTCTGGGAGACCCCGTACACGGACCTGCTCTACGACGCGGTCTCCGGCCTCTACGACCCGGAAAAAGGCTTTTACGAAGGACGCTACGAGGTCAACGGCGGCCTCATCAATACCTTTACCGCCAACAACAACGGCATCATCCTGGAAACCCTGCTCCACAAGGTCCAGGGCAAGCTCCTGAAGTTCGGGGACCACCCGAGCAAGTGGGATAAGGTCATCGCCGACGAATTTTCAGGATCCGACAAGTGTTACCCCGGCCATCGCGAGAGCTGCGGCCCCTTTGTAAAAGAGAAGGTGCCCTGACCCATGACGGGAGAGCCCATGGCCCGCGTTCCCCTTTTTGGCCCCATGCTGCTCGGCCTGCTCCTGCTCATGCTTGGAGCCATGACGGGCTGCGGGGTCATCGTCCGCGGGGTGGACCGGGGGGTGTCGGCCACGGCCAACTCCGACCTGTTCCACCAGGGGCGCCACGGGGAGCTCACAGAACAGGAAGAGACCTGGGCCAAAATCGCCTGGCGATACTTTGAGAACAACCACAACCCCAAGACGGGGCTCGTCAACTCCGTGGACCGCTACCCGGCCACCACCATGTGGCACACAGCGGACTACCTGGGGGCCATGGTCTCGGCCCGGGAGCTCGACATCATCACCCCGTGCGAGTTTGACGAGCGGCTCAGCCGCCTGATGCACTTTTTCAACACCATGCCCCTGTGCTTTAACGAGCTCCCCAACAAGGTCTACAACACCCAGACCGGGGCCATGGTGGACTACACCAACCAGCCGGGCGAAATCGGCTGGTCGGCCATGGATTTAGGACGGCTTCTGTCCTGGCTCTACATCGTCAAGTGCCGCTACCCCATCTACTCGGAGTACATCGACAAAGCCGTGCTCCGCTGGACCTTCTGCCGGGTGGTGGACAACTGCGGGACCCTCTACGGCGGCCTCAAGGTACACAACGCCGTGGACACCTTCCAGGAGGGGCGCCTGGGTTACGAGGAGTACTGTGCCAGGGGCTATCAGCTCTGGGGGTTTGACACGACCCAGGCCTCCCGCATTGAACCCTTTGAAAAGGCCACCCTGTACGGGATCGAGTTTCCCTACGACAGCCGGGACGTCCGGGAGACAGGCACTTACGCCCCGGTGCTGAGCATGGGCTACCTTTTAGACGGCCTGGAATTCAACTGGGACCGCACCGACCAGAGGCAGGGGTGGGACAGCATCCACAGCGACACGGACATGGCAACCATCGCCGACGCCATCTACCGGGTCCAGGAGGCGCGGTTTGAAAACGACCACGTCTTCACCGCCCGCACCGATCACCAGGTGGCCGGGCCGCCCTACTTTGTCTACGACTCCATCTTTGCCGCCGGGTACCCGTGGAACGTTATCTCGGACAGCGGCACCTACCACAAGGAGCAGGCCCTGGTTTCCACCCGGGCCGCCTTTGCCATGTGGGGCCTCTGGGAGACGCCGTACACCGACCGGCTCATGGAGCTGCTCCACTGCCTCAACGACCCGGAAAAAGGGTGGTACGAAGGCCGCATGGAGAACACCGGGAACCACATGAAGCTCATCACCGCAGGCACCAACGCCGCGGTGCTGGAGACCCTGTTTTACAAGGCCGACGGCAAGCTCTCGGCCTGCGTCGACCCCAATGAAGCGTTTCCCAGGCCCTATTACGACCTCAACGTGGAAAACCCCTTTACCGAGGAGGGCAAATGCCTGCCCCTGGAGCGAACAGGATGCGTCCCGTAACCCAAGCAAGCCCCCATGGCGGCCAAAGACGCCCTGGCCCGTGGCTCCTTGGGCTGTGCCTGCTCCTGTGGGCCTGGACCGCTGCGGCCGGTCCCCTGTCCGATCCGTCTCCCTTTGAAGACGGCTTCCGCCATGCCGAAGAAGAGGCCTGGCAACGCGCGGCCCAGACCTGGGTGGCCGACGGCGAGACCCACCTCAAGCGGTCCCGGGACCAGGAAACCCTTCGCCTGGCCGCCTGTTTCAACGTGTTTGCCTCCATCGCCTTTGAAAAGGCGAACAACGCAAGGGCTTACGTCACCTGGTCGGCTGCCGTGCGCTACTTCCTGGAGAGCAACACCTCCTGGGAGGCCCAGCAGGAGGCCCTCCGCCTGGAGGCCCACGCCATCGACACCCGGCTGAAGGCGGGCCTTTCGGGCAGCCTGCCCCTGTCTGGAAACGATCCCCAGCGGCGGCTCATGGACATGGTGGAGGGCCTGGGTCTCCTGACCTACAGCGGCCCGAAAGCAGGGCTCCAGGTACGGGACGTGGCCGACGACGAACCCGAGATCCGGGTCACTCGGAATTACTTTCCCCGGCCCCAGGCCCTTGCCGTCCGCGAGACACAGGCCCCGGCGGTACAAAAAGGGACCCGCCACGGCTCCCTGGCAGCAGAGGCCGCGTCACAGCCCAAGACAGAGGGTCTTCCGGGCAAAGGGATGATCCCGCCCCCCGCCACCGAGACGGTACCCACGGACGTTCCTCCGTTACCACCGCCGCCCGTCAGGGAGGAGCCCCTTGCCGCGTCCCCGGTCCAAGACGTGCCGGAGGCGGACGCCACGGTGGTCGAGACAGCCCCCAAGGCGGCCCCCATGCCCTTCACCACCCGGGGCAACCTCCGGAAAGCCGAGGGGTTCACCGCCGAGGACCTGGAGATCTCCCGCACGGCCTGGCGCTATGTCATCGAAAACTACCAGACCAACACCGGCCTGGTGAACTCCGTGCACAACTACCCCTACGCCACCCTCTGGGACCTGGGGAGCACCCTGGCCGCCTTTTCCTGTGCCATGCAGCTCGGCATCATCGGGCCTGCCGAGGGGAAGCAGAAGATCACCCGTTTTTTAGAAACCCTCCAGGTTGTGGAACTCTACAACAACGAGCTTCCCAACCGGGAATACATCACAAAAACCGGGGAGATGACGGATCTTGGCAGCAGGCCCAGCAGCGTGGGCAGCGGGTGGTCGGCCCTGGACATCGGCAGGCTCCTTATCTGGCTCAAGATCACCGCGGCCTGGTACCCGGACTTTGCGCCCATGGTGGACAAGGTGGTGGACCGCTGGACCTTTGACCGGCTGGTTCGGCACCGGGAGCTTAACGGCATGCTTTTTAACGGAGAGAAAGAGTGGCTTCGGCAGGAGGGACGCCTGGGCTACGAGCAGTACGCAGCCATGGGGGTGGCGCTTTTCGGAGCGGATATGCGAAACGCCCTTGATTACAAAGAGACGGACACGGTCACGATCCTGGGAAGCACCATTCGCCATGACACCCGGAACAAGGCATTTTTCACCAGCGATCCCTTTGTGATGGCCGCCATGGAGCTGGGATCTGTGGACGACACCTTTACGGCTCTGACCCATGATGTATACGGCCTCCAGCAAAAACGCTGGCTCAAGAGCGAGGAGGTGACGGCGGTGAACGAAGATGCCGTGAGCAAAGCGCCCTGGTTTGTCTACACCAACATCTATTACGAGGGGACGCCCTGGGCCTGTGTCACCCATAACGGCACCCCGGCCGACGCCTTTTTCTCCCTCTCCACCAAGGCGGCCCTGGGCTGGAGCGCCCTCTTTGACGACGCATACGCCACCGCCCTTCGCAAGGCCGTCGTCGGCCTGAAGCACCCCCGTTACGGCTTCTACGCAGGGAAATACCCGGACGGCACCATCAACACCTCCCGAAACATCAACACCAACGCCGTCATTCTTGAGGCGATGCTTTACATGAAACGAGGGTCCACCCCATTTCTATCCCGGATATTTCACGAAGGGATGAGAGAATAGATCTCATAACGCTAAGTTACACTCTGTATTCTGAAATATCTTAAGTCTTCTCAGTAACAAGCTGTAATGACGTTTTATTAATTTTAGCCTGGTCGTTTTCTCATGAAATGTCCGGGACAACCCAAGGAGTCTGTCCATGATCAACACCATCAACCTCAACCTCAACTACGACGACCCCATCAAAATCGCTGAAAGCATCTACTGGGTAGGCTTTTACGACGAGGAAACCGGGCTGCACTGCAACCCCTACCTCATCGTGGACGGCGACGAAGCCGTGGTCATCGACGGAGGCAGCCGTCCCGATTTTCCCACGGTCATGACAAAGATCCTTAAAACCGGCACCAACCCCTCGGCCATTCGGGGGCTCATCTACCACCACTACGACCCGGACCTCTGCGGCAGCGTCTCCGATTACGAAGACATCATCGAGCGGAAGGACCTGCGCATCATGTCGGCCCTGGAGAACAACTTCTTCATCCGGCACTACGGCCCGTCGGCAACCCTCATAGACATCGCAGACTACAACGACCGGTTCACCTTTTCGTCGGGACGCGTGCTGGAGTTCATCCGAACCCCGTATGCCCACAGCGCAGGCAGCTTCATCACCTACGACGAGTTGAGCGGCGTGGCCTTTACCAGCGATCTGTTCGGCAGCTACGGCAGTCAATGGGAGCTCTTCATCGGCCTGGACGACGAATGCAGGACCTGCAAGCACCTGGACGACTGCCCCAAGGGCAGGGACTACTGCCCCATCACCGACATTCTCACCTTCCACCAGATGATCATGCCCTCGGGCAAGGCGTTGAGACACGCCATCCGGCAGATTTTGAAGACCCCCGCAGGCATGGTGGCTCCCCAGCACGGCAGCGTGATCCCCATGGAACAGGACTTCCGGGCCATCGGAGAGAGGCTCATCAACCTTGACGGGGTGGGCATCGACAGGATCATTACAGACGAAGGAGACACCTGATGAACATAGAAGAGCTGGGCTTCCCGGAACTCAGCGGGTTCAAGCTCAAACGGGACATGGCCTACAACGTTTACAAGGCCGCCGTACGCTACCGTACGGAGAAGAAAGACCACGACCTCAACAACCGGGTGCTGAAAACCATCATCCTGCACTTCTCCCAGTCCCAGCGACAGCTCGCCGCCCTCAACCGCAAGCTTCTGGCTTCCCAGCAGGAGCTGGAGATCGACCTGAAGGCGGCCGCCGGGATCCAGGAGAGCCTGCTTCCCCAGTCCGCACCCAACGTCGAGGGGTTAAACTTTGCCTGGAAGTTTATCCCCTGCCAGAGCATCGGCGGGGACATCTTCAACGTCTTTCGCCTGGACGAGGACCACATGGGGCTCTACATCCTGGATGTCAGCGGTCACGGGGTGCCGTCTGCCCTGGTGACGGTCTCCGTATCCCAGCGCCTCAACGCCCAGAGCGGCATGCTGGTGAAAAAAAAGCAGGACGACCCGCCCCGTTACAGCCTCACCTCTCCGTCTGAGGTGCTTCAGGCCCTGGACGAAGAGTACCCCATGGAGCGGTTCGACAAGTACTTTACGGCGGTCTACCTCATCATCAACTTCAAGACCGGCCACCTGACCTACAGCAACGCAGCCCATCCCGCCCCCATCCTCCTCCACCCGGACGGCCCCCCGACCCTTCTCACCGAAGGAGGCACCATCGTGGGCATGGGGGGCATCATCCCCTTTGAAGAGGAGACCATCCGCCTCCGCTCGGGCAACAAACTCATCCTCTACACCGACGGCATGACCGAATCCCGCAACCTTCTGGGAGAGTTTTACGGAGACCAGCGCCTCCAGGATACCCTGGACGCCCACAAACACCTGCCCATCGACGAACTGCTCACCCGAACCCACGAGGACATGATGAACTTCGGGGAGAACGAACCCCTGGGGGACGACGTCACCATGCTGGGAGTTGAGTTTGTGTAGTCCCCGTCTCCCATGGGCTGCAAGCTTCGCCGCCCTGGTTCTGGCCCTGCTGTTCCACGTGCCCTGCCGGGGCGAAACAGCCCAGGAGATTTACCATGCGGCCTTGAGTTCCTTTTCCATGCCCTTAAGCGATCTTATGGAGAAAGAGCACGACTCGGAGTGGCGCAACCTCTTTTCCGGCTTCAGCGGCAACGTCGCCTTCAACTACCCCCTTGCAGACACCGTGGAAGAGTCCCGGGGGCCGGACGGCACCCAGACAGAATCAGGCTTTCGAAAGGCCACGGTATCGGCCACCTTCAAGTACAACCCCCTCAGCTACTGGTTTGCTTCGGTGACCTTTTACGGGTACCTGAACTTCGATGAGAGCAACCCCTGGTGCCCGGACTGTAGAGCTCCCTGGGACCCTGATTTTTCCTACGTCTTCGGCTACGACGACTGGCACCCCTACACCTTCAGCCTCACCTACGCCAACTACGGAGGCAACCGACTCAACCCGGACAAAGAAAAAGGGGAGAAGGTCACCGACTTTTCAAGCGGCACCTACTCCCTTGGCTGGAAATTCCTCATCCCCCGCAGCGTTGAAGAGCTCTTTATCGTTCACCCCACCGGCGGCCTGGGCGGCGGCATCAACTACAACCTCACCCCCACCTACTCCGACCTCGCGTCCGGCGAGGAGAAAAGCTGGAAACAGAGCCTCTCTTTAACCCTCAAGTACACCATCTACAAATGGTGGTACGCCACCATCACCTGCTATTACTACCCCCGGCCGGACCAGCAGCAGCCCTGGGACCCCGACTACACCTACGGCTTCGGCTACTTCGACTGGCACCCCGGCACCGTCTCCGTTCAGTACAACAACTACTCGGGCAACCGGTACCCCTGGAACGACTCCCCGGAGGATACCGGCAGCTTCAAGTACGGAAGCATCTCCGTTCTCTGGTCCTGGGTGTGGTGACCCGTGGAGCCCCAATCCTAAGGCGCCCCACGGGCCGCTCCCTCACTCAGCGCTCTCTTTGCCGCCGTTGCCTGAACGTGCCCCCTTGCCCGCCATCACCGTGCGCTCACGAAGCACGATAAAGTAGGCCAGAAGCGCCACCTTCTTCTCCCAGTCCATCTCCTGGTCCAGCACCGAAAGCACAAGGTCCGCCATCTCTGCGGCGTTCTTGGAGACCCCGGAGGCGATGCGAATACGGGAGACCCCTTCGGAGAGCTCCTTGAGCAGCGCCTGGTACATCTCGTTGGTGAGCTGGGTCTTGAACTCCGGCACCACGGCGTAGGGGACCACGTTGGAGGAGAGGATCCCGGCCAGGCAGAATACCTGCTCGTCCTTCTCTTCCCGGCCTTCCAGGAGCTTTTGCACCTCTGCGGCGGCCGAGTCCGGCTCCATGCGGTTGGAGAGGATGCTGCCCAAGGTGGCGTCCACCATGCTCCCCACCTTTCCGGTGAGCTCTTTCATCCGCTCCTGGGACAAGCCGCCCCCGTAGATGGGGTCTTCGGTCCGAAAGGCGGGAAGCCGGTAACGGGTCATGAGGTCCTTCAGCGCCACCTGGCGGTCATCGGGCTCAAGGACGGACCAGAAATCCAGAAAGGCGTCGGCATGATGGACGAGGCTCTCTGCCTTGCCGCCGATGAGTTTGGTCAGGGTCTCCTGCATGTCGTGGTTCATGGTTTGCCTCCAATTCATCCCGTTTTCATGGGGATCGTAGGTATATTCCGGTAAGGGTCCGGGGCCGTGACACGGGCAGAACCGAAGAGGTCGGTCTCCCCTTGTGAATGTCAGCCCCGAAGGTGTCGGCGGACCGCGGCGCGTCGGTCCGGCCGGTTGCCAATCGCACCAGGTTCAAGGCGGGCACAGGGCCCGGGCAGGAATGGGAAAGGGAAAGAATCGCTTGTGCAGGTCGCTGGAACAGAGCCCGAAAGGGCTGGGAGCAGGCGCAAACAGGGTCGTGGAGAGCAAGGCGGCGCACCGCCCCGGCAAGAGAAAAAAGAAACCTGTTTTCAATGGGATATATGCAACAATTATATATTTTTTCAATACGTTTGGCAACCGGAGCGTCAGAATACCCATTGACAAAGGGGGCAATCAGGCGTTTAATGGGTGCCACTTATTCTCAGGGCGGGGTGAAATTCCCCACCGGCGGTAAGCCTCAATGGCAAGCCCGCGAGCGCTCTTTCCGGTTCATCACCGGCGAGGGGACAGCAGATCCGGTGAGATTCCGGAGCCGACGGTTACAGTCCGGATGGAAGAGGATAGGATGTCCCCATACGGGGCTTGAACGAAATTGATTTTTTCGTTGTGCCCTGTTTCGTGATGCCTTTCGACGCGTGCGGCAAAGGATGGTCCTTTTGCCCACACCCCTTCCGTTAGCCCTGATTCTGGAAATCCTCGACCCTGGTGCATGATTTTTTTGTCTGGTCCCATGCGTGCCTTTAGGAGTCGGGTTAAACATTATCTGGAGGTTTTTCCATGAATCAGAATCTTCTCGAACAGTTTGGCAACCCCATTGAACGGGTTGAAAAGGCCCTTGAAGCCCTTCGAAACGGCAACGGTATCCTTGTTGCCGACGACGAAGACCGTGAAAACGAAGGCGACCTGATCTTTTCCGCCGAAAAGATCACCGATGCCCAGATGGCCCTGATGATCCGGGAGTGCTCCGGCATTGTCTGCCTCTGCCTCACCCCGGAGATGACCTACCAGCTGGACCTTCCCCAGATGGTTCCGGCCAACAGCTCCCAGTACGGCACCGCCTTCACCCTCACCATCGAAGCCGCCAAAGGGGTCACCACCGGTGTCTCCGCCAAAGACCGCGTCACCACCATCAAGGCTGCCATCGCAGACGGCGCCCACCCCGACGACCTCAACCGGCCCGGCCACGTCTTCCCCTTGAAAGCCAGGAAAGGGGGCGTGCTGGAGCGCGGGGGCCACACCGAGGCCACCGTGGACCTCTGCCGCCTGGCAGGGCTCAAGCCCACGGGCGTCCTCTGCGAGCTCACCAAGGAAGACGGCACCATGGCCCGCCTTCCCGACCTGGTAGACTTCGGAAAGAAACACGGGTTCCCGGTCCTTACGGTGGAGGACATTGTCCACTACCGCCGGACTGTGGAGTCCAGGCAGGTGGCCTGATCCAAGCCCTTCGTCCGGGGCCGGCTCAACGCCGCACCTTGTCGCGATGACATCACCTGACCTATGACAACCCGAATAAAAGGGGGCGCTGTCCCTCCTCCCGACAGCGCCCCTTTTTTGTTTTGTCCCTCCAACGCGCCGAACCGCACCCTTCTCCCGCAGCCCCCCAAAACAGCAGCATCTTTCCCATACGGTGTTTACCCTGCACAAATACCTGTGCTATGACCAATAACACCAACCATCCAAGAACAGTACGTATCGCCAACCGGACCACGACATCAGACCGAGCAAGGGCCCATGACCACTTACTGTCTCCACCACCCCCACGACCCTGCCCACTGGAGCTGCCCCCTCTGCGGCGGCACCTTCTGCAATGCCTGCGTAAAAACCAGCACCCATCGCACCCTCACCGTCGACCGTCAGATCACCCTCTGCCCGAAGTGCAACCGGGAGATGGACTGGATAGGTGCCCAGAACGCCATCGTCCCTTACTGGGAAAGGCTGCCCCACTTTTTCCTCTACCCCCTGACCACAAAGATCCTCCTCTTTCTGGGGGTGCTGGGCCTGCTTCACTACATCTTTGACCCGGAGAGCCTCCCGGGAGTGCTCGTAAGCATCTCCAGTTCGGCCCTGGTCCTCCGGTACGCATACCTGGCCCTGACCACCACAAGCAGCGGAGACCTGACCCCGCCGCCCATGGACGGTATTCCTTTGGGCAGCAGCATCGTCATTGTGCTGAAACAGGGGCTGGTGGCCTTTCTCCTCATCGTGCCATACGCCTTTGTCGTTACCATCGCAGGCCAGACCGCCGCCTACCTTCTGCTGGTCGTTATCATCCTCTGCGTCCCGGTCATCATCATCCTGCTGGCCACCTCCAACCGGGTACTCCACGCGGTGAACCCCAACGCCTTTATCCGCCTGGCCACCCGCATCGGCAGGGGGTACCTGGGCATGTTCGGTCTCCTCACCATCCTCTGGGGCGCCCCTGCCCTGGTGGTCGGCCGCCTGGCCCCCCATGTTTCCCCCAACTTTCTGAGTGCCCTCACCTGCGTCGTCAGCGGGTACTACAGCCTGGTCTCCTACCACCTCATGGGCTACGTCACCCTCCAGTACCATGAATCCATCGGGTACGACGTGGCCCAGGAAAACTTCAAGGCCGCCGCCACCCCCATGAAGGCCGCAGAAGAAAAAACCGTGGAAGATCCTCAGCTCAAGCAGGTCACCTTCCTGCTGCGGGAAGGCCGACTGGAGGACGCCCTGGCATATATCGGGGAGATCAAGGCACAGAAAGGAGAGTTGCCCACACCGGAGCTCTCGGAAAAATACTTCAGCCTGCTGAACATGCTTGGACACACTGAAAAGCTGACGGCCCACGGCCACACCCACCTTGACGAGCTCATCACCGCCGGAAAAAAAGAGGAGGCCTTAGCCGCCTATGCCGCCTGCATGGAAGCGGACCCGGACTTTGTCCCCTCGGCCGGTATCCTCTACCACATCGGCACCTGGACCAGCGACCGGGTCTCCCCTGAACAGGCCATCGCCATCCTCCAGCGAGCCATCCGAAACCACCCGGACGACCCCATGCTGCCCGCCATCTGGTTCCGGGCCGCCCGCATCTTAAACGACCGGCTACACCAGCACGACAAAGCGCTCAAGCTGCTGAACGGCATCCTCAAAAAATTCCCGGAGCACGAGATCGCCCCCCAGGTGAGAAACTACCTTTCGGTTATGTGATGTAAAGTTAAAGCCTGCCTCCGGCGGCGAGGCGAGCCACCTCGAAAGCAGATTGCCTTGGACTCGGGCTATCCTTACGAAACCAACTCCCCCATGGTTCGCTGAACCAGGGCGGCTTCGGCGGAGTCGGGAAACTGCTCCCGGAGCACAGCAAGGAAACGTCTGCAATGTGCGTCGTCCCCCTTTTGCTTGAAGTGGGTGGCGTGCCGCAGGAGGGCATCGGGAAGACCCGCAAGGTTCGGGGCTTTGCGGGTGAGCATCATGAGAAACCGATCGGCGTCGGCTTCCCGCCCGTGCCCTGGGAAGAACCCGGCAAGGGCAAGGTAGAGGGAGGGAGGAAATTTCACGGACGGAGCCCGTTCCACGTAATCGTCATAGGTACTGAGCACGGCCTCGGGCAGGGCGTTGTGGCGGAGCATGGCCGTGAGCACCGCCACGGCTGTCTGATGGTAAGCGGGGTCGTTGGGGGTATTCCGGGCAAGGGTGTAGAGCTGCTCCAGGGCCTTGGGATGCCCGGGTTCCAGGGCGAGCACCGATTCCAGGGCCGTTTTCGCACCGGCCACATCAAGCTGTGCCATGCAGGCCAGGGCCTCGTCCATCAACACGGTAACCCGGTCCTCCTCCGGCTCTGTGTCAAACACCTCCTTGACCTGCCCCTTGAGCACATGGGTAAAGAAAAGGGCGCACAGTCCCCCGGAAATCAGCCCGCCGATGTGGGCCATATACGCCACATGAGACACACCTCCGAAGAGCAGCTGCCCCACCTCGCAGGCCACCCACACGGGAAACAGAAGCCAGGCATGGGCCCACACCGTGTTGAAATAAAATCCCAGAGAATAGAACACCCGGATTTTGCGCCTGCCGAACAGAAGGGAGAACGCCCCCATGAGCCCGGCGATGGCCCCGGAGGCCCCCACCAGGGGCGTGGTGCTCGTGCTGTACACCAGCCCGAAAAGAACGGCTGAACAGACGCCCGTCACCACGTACCCAATGCCGTAGGCCAGGCTGCCGATGCCCAGCTCCAGGGCGCACCCCACCAGCCACAGAAAAATCATGTTGCCCAGAAGATGGGCCAGGCCTCCGTGGAGAAACATACAGGTTACCCAGGTCAGGGCCCTGGGCTTGTCCGGGATCAGGCCCCACCGTCGGGAGGTCATCTTGTTCAGGGAGTCCTCAAAAATGTCCCTGTTCAGGTGCCAGCGCCTGTAGCCGTCCATACCCGGGGAGATCACCCGGTTAGCTGTAAGCTCCCGCTGGAACGCCTCATCCTTCACCATCTGGCTGTAGCATTCCGGAAACGCCTGGGACTCCGGGTCCACGGCATGTCGGCATGGCCCACTCTCCCCTTCGTCGCCCCCCAGGTATTCGCGGTAGGCTGTCACCTCGGTCTCGTAGAGGCCCGACGCCTCGTAGTGCGCCATGGCAGCGTTATACGCGTCCTGGTCGGCCTGGTTGGTAAAAAAAAAGACCGCGCAGTTCAGCACGATCAGTGAGATGGTGACCACCGGCAGGTTTTTGAGGGTCAGCTTTCCGGTCAGTGGAACGACGAGCATGGGTGCCTCCGGGCGACAGCGCAGATGAGGGTAAATACCGGATCAACGGGCAAACGGGTCTGGGCACTACGGGCCGGAGGGACAAGGGCGGCAGGACAAAGGGGCGTCCGGGGCGATTTCTTTTCCCAAACCGGCGGAAAAAGCTTACAATGTGATATCGTTCAAAACAAGGGCTGTCAACCAGCGGGGCGGGCGTTTTCCACCACAAAAAAAGCCCGATGATCCTCTGTCGGGATCTTCGGGCTTGGGATGTTTCGTGGTGTGGAGCCAATGCGCGGATTCGAACCGCGGGCCTGCTCATTACGAGTGAGCTGCTCTGCCAACTGAGCTACATTGGCTCGACGGGCCCAAAATAGGCGAAAACCAGTGAAGCCGTCAAGAGGAATTCCGCATCTGCTAAAAACCAGCCCTGAGGGAAGGCCAAAACACAGCCCTGAGGGAACTGTTCTTCGAAATCCGCGATTCGCCTCAAAAACACGCACCATATTTCTGGACTTCTGGGTTCAAGGGGGATAAAAGGAAAAGGCGCTCTTCTCGGAGCAATCTTCTTCCTCGGCAGAGATCCCTGCCAGACGCGGCCGTACCGGCCATTGAATTCTAAAAAAACCCACCGTCGCCTGTTTCGTTGCGACGAAAGGATTATCACGTGGCATCAATGAAATTTTATGCCGTCGCAGTAGGCCGTGTGCCCGGCATTTACACCAATTGGCCAGACGCTCAATCCCAGGTTTCGGGGTTTGAAGGGGCCATGTATAAAAGCTTCACAACCCGGGAAGAGGCCGAAAGCTGGTGCAAGAAACCCTCCTACAACACCGTGGTGCGCAAGCGCTGCAAGCCCAAGGAGGCCCCCGTTAAAAAAACGGTGGCACCGCGGCCCAAAGGCGACGGAAAAACCCTGCATATTTACAGTGACGGCGGCGCCATCGGCAACCCCGGACCCGGGGGCTACGGCGTGGTGATCGTGGACGGCAAAAAGCGCACGGAACTCCAGGGCGGCTACGGCTACACCACCAACAACCGCATGGAGCTCATGGGCTGCATCAAGGCCCTGGAACACATCGGTTCCACCAAGCGTCCCCTGGTCATCACCACCGACTCCTCCTATGTGGTCAACGGCATCTCCAAGGGCTGGGCCGAAGGCTGGCGCAAAAGGGGCTGGAAAAAGTCCGACGGCAAGCCCGCCGTCAACACCGACCTCTGGGCCAAGCTTCTCGACCTCTGCGCTCCCCTTGCCGTCCGTTTCCAGTGGGTCAAGGGCCATGCTGGCCACCCGGAAAACGAACGCTGCGACACCCTTGCCAACACCACCGCCAGAAACGGCAAAAACCTCGAACTGGATGTGGGCTACGTCAAGAACCTCTAAACGCCATTCGAGGCATCCTGTCCCCCTTTTGTTTCATCATCAAAAAAAGGCCCCCCGGATTCGCATCCAGAGGGCCTTTTTCGATTCCCTCGGCTGCAAGGGAAATCAGATTCGCGCTGCATTTTTATCAACAGAAAATCAACACACCGGACAAACCGATCGCGGCCACCTTATGGGTTTTCCCCGACCGTTTTTTCATGACATATCCGGGTTAGCCAAGGCGCGCCCAGATCCACTCGGTAATGTCCGCCACCACCTCGTCTCGTCCGGTCTCGTTTAAAATCTCATGGAAAAAACCGGGGTACATCTTGAGGGTCTTGTCCTGTGAAGCGATGTGGTCCGCCATGTAGCGGGAGGCATCCGGTGTGACAATCTGATCATCGTCGCCGTGGAGAATCATGCAGGGGTAGGCGTACTCCGGCAGTTTCCCCGTCAACCACCCGGCGCCGTTGATGAACACCTCTCCCAGGAGTTTCTGGCAGGTCTCCTTGAGTACCAGGGGATCTTCGTCGTAGGCCGTCACCACGTCCTTGTCCCGGCAGATGAGTTCGGACAGAGCGTTGGGAACCTTCACGCGGGGCTCTTTCTCAAAATCAACATCCTTGAAGGCCTCGAACAATGGCAGCTGGATCACCGCCGCCCCGGAGAGCACCTGCCCCTTGAGCTTGCCCGGGTATTTCACCCCATAGCCCGCCGTGATAAACCCGCCCATGCTGTGCCCCAGCATAAACACGGGAAGCCCCGGGTTTTCCTCTCTTGCTTTTTCAACAAGCAGGTCCGCATCGTCGATGAACGACTGAAAATTGTCCAGGTAGCCCCGCTCGCCCCCGGAGCGCCCGTGGCCCTGGTTGTCGAACCGGTACACCGAACATCCCGCCTCATTGAGCTCGCTGGTCACCAGGTCGTACCGGCCCAGGTGCTCTGCCAGGCCATGGACGATGACCACCACGGCCCTGGCGGCTTCAATCCGATTAACGGCCACAAACAAATCCACACCCGGGGTGCTGGACGGTATCGTTGTTTCGACGGTATCACTTGGCATATGGCGAGCTCCTTCGGTTTGAGATGGTAATCACGGCCCCGTCACCCGGGCCCCTTATGTTCCTACTCCTTTTTTGAGAAAAGTCAAACACCCCCGCCCGGACGTTACTGGGAACCTCCCGCCCATGTCTCCTATTTTTCACGGCATTGCCTGGCTTTGCCGCACACATTTTTTCCTCCCCGGGACGCCTTGCCTTTTTTCAGAAAAAAGCCCCCGGGTGTGGGGTATGTCACACGCCGAAGGGCTTGACAGTACTTCTTTTCCGGTAAGGCAACATCTGCCTTGACACAGGTTCCCTTTCACGGGTATCTGTTCCCTTCCAGGGGCCTTCCGCCCCCCCCGAACATGCTGTTGATTCCCCCGCGTAACGGGGCTTATTCATAACCAACGTAAGGAAAAACATGTTTATCCTCAAAACTCTGCTTAAAGTGATTGTCGTCCTGCCCCTTGTTGCCGTGGCAAGCTTCAAGGCCACAGCCATCATCCTCGCCCAGGTATCCTACTCTGCAAGCCAGAACCTGTGGATTCCCATCCTTGTCTCGGTCATCGCCTCCCTTGCCTACCTGATCTGGGACGGCAAACGGGAAAAAGACCGTTTCATAAATCACGTCACCTCAATGAACATCACCCCCGAATACGTGGCAAGCTACGGCGAAAACGGCATTGCCATCGACAGAACCAGCAGCAAAATCTTTGCCGGAAGAATCGGCAAAGGCAAGGTCCTTGAGTTCAGCGACGTCTCAAGCATCGAATGGGAAGATTATGCCATGGGAAACCACATGAAGTACCTCATCCACCTCAACACCAAAGACTTCGACACCCCCAGGGTCACCGTCGGGTTTTCAAGCAACAGGACGAGACGGGAAGAGGCTTACGCCAAAGTGCGGGCGGCGTTGAATATAAGTTAAGGCTGAAAGGCTAAAGGGCTGATGGCTGAGGGCTGAGGGCTGAGGGCTGAGGGCTGAGGGCTGAGGGCTGAGGGCTGAGGGCTGAGGGCTGAGGGCTGAGGGCTGAGGGCTGAGGGCTGAGGGCTGAGGCGGGCGTACACCGGCAAGGCCAGCTTGCATACCCTGTTTTTTATCAACGAAGCCAAAGGCTGCCGGTTGGCATCCTTGCCCGCGCCCGCAGCCCGCCACAAAAAGCACCCATGGAGCGCCGCACTCCCGTGCGGCATTCATGGGCTGGAACGGCCCCGAAATCACAAAGGCGGCTCTCCATTCCCATCCCCCCACATTCTTATCTGAAATAATCTGTTTCCCACCCACCATTCCCTGTTCACTACCCTACCTCATAAACACGCTTCTCCGGTGCTTTGCCAGATTCTCTTCCCCAGGTGAATACATGGGATTCTTCGGTTCCACGATGGGCTGATGTTCTAAATCAAGCAAGTTGGCCGCAGAGTTTCCCGCCGCCTTCATGTGGCTGGAGACAAGAATTCTGTAGTTCATGTCAAGCCCTAGTATTTCAACGCCAAGGCCTAAAAAAGTTCTTCCATCACTTAGATCTTCAAAATCAACGAGTATGGCTAAATGAATGCTATTATAGCAACTATATTTCTGAACCAATTCAAGGTACAATTATTCTTAAGACTTTGGTACAGTGGAATTAACAAACTATCAATAACTTTCATTTTTGACAGAGTTTAACCAATGGAATAAAATTCTATGATTCAAATACATAAGTACCTCATCCATAAAAAATTAGCTACAATCAGATATTACTCTAAGCAGTGCCCCTCAGAAATAATCAATCAGCATCAATATCATGTGACAGAAATTACGACAAAAGCGACAGCAAAAATGCTTTAGGGTAGCTAAATACACAGCAATAAAAGCACATTGATCGGTCATTAATTAATCATAAGCATTCTCAATTACTGAGGCATAAATGTGGACTAAATATTCTTTCGATGAAATTGACTTAGTAAGCAGTGGGCCAGGAATATATGCTTGGTATGGCACGTACAATATAGGTACAATCGACTGGAAAGGCATTGAAAAAGGGGACATGAGCAAGTTAGAATCTATTATGATCAATATGCTCTCAAGATATCACCCGGCGAGTATTTCGACAGAGGCCAGATTACCATTTCAGTTTCACTGGAATGCTCACATAAAAGAAGTTGGGTCTGAAAAAAGAGGTGATCAGCTCAAAAGTAAGATCAATTCACAGTGTAACGACTTACTCACAAAAGAAAATTACAGGAATTTGGTAGCTAATCTTTTAACAGACAGTGCTCCAATATTTAGTTCACCACTATATATTGGAAAAACAAACAACCTTCAAAGGCGAATAAACGAGCATGTTAGTGCTGTTGAAGATCTGTTAGCCGAAAAGTTATCAAAAAAAGAGAAATTACATTTTTTCCAAAGTGGCAAAACCTTTGCTGAAAGAGCCGTAGGGGCAGGATTTTACGCTGAAAATTTAAAAGTATACACGCTTGATATTTTTGACTATGCTAAGAACCAAAAAATAAATGATATAAGATATAACGACCTCGAAAGAATAGCCGAAATTATTGAATGGATCTTAAACAGATCTCACAGACCTTTTTTAGGTAGATCATAATTGTATTAAGGAGATAATTCATGAACGATGACATAATGTTCGATTATTCAGATGAAAAAGAATGGGATTTCAAGATTATTGGAACTTATGGGTCTTTTGAAAGCGTTTCAGGCCCCATAGACTACTTAATGACAACTGCCAGACTAAGCAAGTATGAGAACAATGATTCCGTTAAATTAACGAATCAGCTTCGACCTGTCCGTGAAATTTTAGACACTAAAACGATGGATTTTGACCACTTACTTCAAAGAGATCTTGATGACCATCGTGTTGCAGTTGACCTCATACCCTATATCTTGGGGGAATCATCTGTAGGACCTGCCTTTTTCCCCCCAATTGTAGCTGCGATTCTTCCTTTTAAAGGGAATATTCAAAATGACTACTTTCCACCCGAATCAGAGGTTAATACATATAAAAAATTCGGTACATTTTGGAAGGGTAAGTCATATGGTGATTCTTATTCATATGAGTGGATGGTTTCACCTAAAGGAGAAATTAATCCTCACTTCAAAACCGGAAAGCTTGCGTGGAATGAAAAAAAAGCGAAAGTAGTAGTTCTAGATGGACAACATCGAGCAATGGCTCTCATCGCTATACACAGAACAATAAACAATTCATGGGGAGATACATCCGCTTCAAAGTACAAACATTTTTACGAGCAATCTATTCAAAAAACAATTAATGAGCTTGGTGGAGAAGACTGGGTTAAAGCAAATTTAGAAAACATTGAATTCCCTGTTACAATATGTAACTTCAAGGGTGAAAAATTAAATCAACAAAAAGCGGCTCGCAAACTTTTCATTGATGTGAACAAAAATGCAAGAAGACCTAGCGAGTCCAGAATGATACTTTTATCTGATCAAGAATTACTAAATATATTTACTCGTAATACGTTAAATACCGCAAGAAAAAGCGAAGAAAAAAATTTTCCAATATATGCGATTGAATATGACTATCCTGGCTCTCCAACAAACAAGTTAGTAACAACCCCAATAAAATGGAGCGCTATAACTAACATTGAGATTTTACGAGAAACTATAAAACGCTGTGTCTTTGGTCCAGACCTTTATATTAAAAATTTATCTCAAAAGGTTGGTGGAAGAAAGCCCAACTGGACAAAGAAAAACAATTACATGAGGAGGCAGTTAGAACTAAAACATTGGTTACCCGAGGAGTTTTGCATAGATGGGGTAAACTACAAACGAGCAGAAATAGAAAATACTAATTTCCCTCAAAGTAAAACCTCAGAACTTACAAGTAAATTTCAAGACACTTGGGGAAATGCAATACTTACAATATTGTCAAATTTTCTTCCTTTCTCTAAGCATATTGATGCCCTAAAACGATTAGAAGTTGGGTGGTCTGATGCAAATACAATTGGTTCACTCTCAAAGGAATCTATATTTTCTGGTGTTGGAATGTATTGGACCCTTAAGGAGAGTTACGAAAAACGAAATGATAATAACCATTCTACAAATGGGGAAATGGAAGATGTATATGAAGCATGGACAGAAACCCTGAAAAGGGAAGAAAAATTTTATACATTACGTTCGAAAGCCTATTACGGCAAGGAGGACCCTCAAAATAAAAAAACAAAAACATTTTACAATAAAATTAGAACGTATGCCTGCACAGTTGGTGGTGCCTTAGCTTTTGCCTCAACAACGCAATTGAATGATGTTAAACCTAATGATTTACCATCATGTGCGTTAGATTTCATTAACTGTATTAATCAGACACTCGAATGTGAAAAGGGCAAAAGAAAATTAATATTCTCTACTGACATCACTAACCCTTTAAATATGATCCGCAAAATGGACACGCATCATGCTGCTTATTTTCGGTACTTTTGGTTAGAAATCCTTATGTTTAATATCCATAAAGAAATATTCCCAAGTTGGATTGATAAAATAGAGTTCAGAACCTATTTAGGACAAAGTAGAAAACTTTATTACGATTTTCTTTTAAATGAAAGAATAACAACGCTAAATCAAGATGCTGCCCCTGAAGATAAAAACTCTAATGAAATAATTTCACAAGCTAAAACGATTACACAAATGAGCCTAAAAAAAGCTTTAACACATTGGTTTAATTATACAGAAGATCAATATCAGCTCTGGATTGATGAATTGGAACTTTCTTAATAAGACTCTCCACACAAGCCCCCCTCCCCCCCCGCACAAAGTAAAAAAAAGGGAGGGGGGGGGGGCTAAACATTTTGTTTATAAATTTGATATGTTAATCAATTTACAATCTAAGGAAATCATATTTATCCCTCTATTAAGATGAAGCCTTAGCTGGTCTTGTAAGTTAGTGGCTGATATCATCACCCCTGATTTAATGCACCAAAGCTTCAGGCAATTTAAGTATAAGTGAGCCTCCCTTCCACCAAAAACTTTCCAACTCATCTCAACATTACTTAAGACTTCTGAATGAATAACCGGGGGAGGCGTTGGATCTTTCAAAGACAGGCACAATGCCCAACGGCACAACACATTCCAATTTTGAATCTTGGTCTTTCTTTTGATCCGAATCAACTGCTCTTTATTCTGTTCAGATAGTCTCACCGTTTCAAGCATAGTTTAAATCAACTCCCCAAAGTATCCTTCGCAGACCTGCGTTGACTCGGTCCGGTTGTTGTAGTCGAGATAGTAGGCGTGGCTCACGCACTTACCCATGGCCATATAATGAGACTGTGTAATCTCTTCATCTGTGGATAAAATAATGACCTGGTGGCTTGCATTGGGTAAATACGAATCAATTAAATTCTTCCGATGAATGCTGTCCAACCGACCAAGGGGCGTATCGATAATAGCAGGAAGTGGGTATTTTGATGCTTGTGATAGCCCCCATAAAAGGGCAGTGGCCAAAATTTGTCTCTCCCCTGCAGAAAAGGAGTTCGGTGTAATCTTTCCGTTGGCTCCCATCAACTCCAATTCAAATGTGCTTTCGTCAATCTTTAAATCGTGGATGAAAGGCTTTTTACGAAACAAACTACCTGCGCTCTCCAACACAAAACTTTCTATGGTTGAGATATGTTGCTTGATTGTTTCTCGTTTGAAACTATCTAATGTGGAGGCCGACTTCCTAGCGTACTCAATGATTCGCTTGTTGGTCTCATTCTCAACAGAGTTTTCGATGGACTTCTCAAGTTCTTTTGTAAGGGAGAGTTCTAACTGCTCGTGCTGATGGCACGCTTGGTTGTATTCTGCTTCTCTCATCACTAACTGAAGCTCTTTTTCAGCGAGTGCGTTTGCATATGAATCGATGGTCCCCATGAGTTCACCAACTTCATCCTCACTTGGAACCATTTCAAGCTTTCTCTCTACCAAGAGAAGCTGCTCCTTCAACGCTTCACGGTCCTTCAGAACGTCACCGGCCTGATCCCTAAGGTTGGGGATTATATGATGCCTAACATCATTGAGTTGTGTCCTTACGTTATCATCGAGGCCAAAAACAATCTCTACTTCTTCCTTTGATTCACGCCGCTGAATATCCCGGGCTAAATGATCCTTAATAACACCAAACACCTTGGCATCATCGATTTCCCCTTTGAGAGTATTGAGAAGGACTCGGTCCCTCTCTTCTAAAACATCCAACACCATTTGGTTTTTCAGGTATTCTTGCTCTTTTTGATCGCTAATGATGATGTCATCCAGCAAATCAGTGACAAGAGATAAGGGCATAGCCGATGCTGAGAGGTCAAGAGTACGTTCTTGAACCCCTTCCAACTCAGATACTAAACGTTCTTTTTCTTGCTGGAGATGCTCTCGTTTATTATAAAAATCACCGCCTAAGCGTTTAAACTCAATTTTCTTTTTATGAAGCTGAGATTTTATACTGTCAATTTCTTCGGACAAATCGCATACTCCATTTTTAAGCTTGCAACGAAGTTCATCGACTGTCTGAATATCCGAACGTAATTGCTTTGCTCGAACATCATCTGTTTGTTTCTTAGAGCCAGCCAGTTTATTTTTCACAATAATTGAAAGATCTGACTCAAGCTTACTGACCAAGTCCAACCCCAGCAGGGAGTGAATCCCTGTTGAAAGAAGCTCTGCGGTTTTCGATTGATCCGCAAGATCCTTTATTTTCTCACCATCAAAGAAAAAAAGACGCGAGATTTCCAATGGAATGAAATCGCCAACAAACTCTTCCCAAGATTCTGAAAAAATTTGGTTCCGAACACCATTTAAAAAGACATCGACAGTCTCTTTGCATCCTTTACCAGTAGATCGCCATGTTCGTTTGACCATGTATTTAAGTTCAATACCATCGTCAAAATTTCTGAAAGAAAGAGCGACACCTGCGCCTTCAGAATCTGAAGCGCTTCGGTTAATCATGCCTTTCAAATAGTCCAAATACGGTTTTTTGCCGCGTCCAGCACAGTCAGCAAACTTACCAAACAGGGATAGCTTAAAGGCATCTAGCAGAGTGGTTTTTCCAGCGCCGTTGTGCCCACCAAAAATGACAACAGGCTGATCCGGGTGAGGAGTTAAGGCAATGGTATGAGTGCCTTTATACACCCCAAAATTATGTAACACAATCTCATCAAAAATCATGGAGAGACGCCTTTATATTATTCGATATACGCTTCAACAAAATCTGAATCTGCTTCGTTTTCAGACAAGGATGATACAAAGTTAAATTCATCCAGCAACCCTGCTTTTGCGGATTTTTTGGCTTCTTGAATTTGCAAGGCTAACGCCTGAGCATCCTCTTCATCTGCATAAAAGCCTTTTTTAATTTCTGCCTCCAAGGCTTGAAATATACCTGCTCGCTTGGCTTTAACCTTGAACTTGCGCTCTGTATTCAACAGAGACCGAACCATGCCAAAATGGAGGGAATCACCACCACACACTTCACGCAATGTGTCGATCTCCTCTGATCCGAAAATTAAGTTTTCTGATGTCGAAAAACCAACGGGCTTACCTGTCAGGAGTTCCACAATGCCAGGAAGCGTGTCTTCAATTTCATTCTTCTCTTCGATCCAGATACGCCGTATTTCTTGTAGTTCGTCAGATGATATCAATTCAAATGAGCGATTTGTTTCTTTAGAGATATCAACCTGAATTGTTAAGATCCGCTTCAGCAACTCTTCACGATAGGATTGGACGTACGGCCCATGAACCAACCGATCTCGATGCAGCATAAGGCGACCATCAATTTTTCGAAAATCTCTGAATGGACGATCGTTGGCTGGGTCCAGCTGGTCCCTAAAATCGAGCATCCGTTTCATCCAGACCTTTTCATCATCATTTTGAATCATGGCTTGCATGGAGCTATCCTTGCTTACCAGTGTGCAGATCCAACATCCGAACCGGCTGTTCCCACAACTTTGCGACCCGGATTCAACAACAAGGGGGCATTCGTTATCGGGGGATGCCCCCTTATACATATCCAGAATCTCATTATTGTTAAACGCCCACGGCGTGGTGTGATGGTGAAGAAGGTACGACCATACATCATCATTGGTCCAGTCTTCTATGGGTGTGTAGACATAACTATTGGCCATATTCTTGTTCGGCGTCAGTCGCTCTTGAATCCGTTTTTTTTCAAGCTTGTTCATGACTCGTGCCCGTGCAGAACTCTCTTGCTTTCGCATTCCGAGGGCCAATAAAACTTCACCGCTTTGCTTAATAAGATCTTCGATAAACCGATTGGATGGGTTGATCTTAAGTCGAGATGTGCACCACCGAAACGTCGGCCTGGGAGCTGGATAGCCTTTTCCAATGAGATTTACCCAAAATGAATCTTTCACTGTGGGAGTCAACCTGTGGGTATAAATTGGCAACCCTTCAGAGGCCGCAGAATCAGCCATAATCTTCAAGTTACTAGAAACCCAGTCTGCAACCACAGGATTCTCAACTAACGTATCAGTACTGATGATATGAACATCATTAATACGGTCTTCCGGGATTAACCCCTCCAGAGCTTTCCAAACAAGCTGGACAACTGTTGAGGAGTCTTTTCCACCACTATACCCAATCACCCATGGGGATTTCCGGGACGTATATAATATCTGAATTTCTTTAATTAAGCTGGATACTGTTTCTTCAAATCCAAGCTCGTTAAATGCTGATCGAACACTTGTTTTTTTGGCTTTAGAGGCCATTGTCACCCCGCAAAAAAGCCTCTTCAACCCGAAGTTCTTCTGGGCCCAATTCGACTTTCAAATATTGTTTAATTAGGTTCGTGGTTAGCGCCACGTTTTGATGAGATTTTGAGACCCTCCCACCAATAAGAGCACGTCCCTCCCACTCTTTGGAATTTGATCGAGACCAATTGATACCCTTAAGGCGTTTTAGAGTATCTTTCCACTGAGCATTGCCGCTCAGCAATAAAGCGTTTCCAACATGCCCCAGGGCCTGCAAAACAACGCCATGAGAGTGAATATAATCCCTTCGAATATCCCCAGACGTAATCTTCTTATTTTGAATGAGCTTCCATTCTGGAATGTGCTTGAACACCTCATTCCAATAGTTCAATGCCAGCTTTTTCAGCTTCTCCTCATCTTTTTCTTCCACTTTTTTCAGAAGTGCTGACGTAGCCGAATGTATTGAGCTCAGAGTAAACAGTCGGCTTGACCGAGCTGACAATGTTGGTTTCTCTTTTTCAACGAGATCTTTAAAAGCTTTTGAATTGGCAGATAAAAACCTTGCTATCTCTGCCATTTCATCACGATGATCATACAGTACACCTATGGATTTCGACGGCCTGATTGCATAACGGTTGAGATCGGCAAACATCTGCTGGCACCGCTTTAATCCTTTATCAATAAAGAAGACCACCGAGATACTCTCATCTGAAATATCGGGATTTTCTCGTAAGGCCATCTCAATAGCAGCCCGACGATGTTGCCCATCATTTATGATGAACTGGGATGACATCGAAATATGAAGCAGCCCCATCCTTTCGCCTACGCCCCCTTCTATGAGAGGTTCAAAACGGGCATCACCATCTACAGACGCTGTAATAGACGAAAAAACATAATCATTCCTATTACTAACCAGGTATTTCGCAATATCAGGCACACGTGCTTTATTCAAAACCCTTTGAGCCCGTAATTCCGGAACCAACTCCTCTTCATTAAAAAGAAAAATCTTCGGAATTAACCGCAATGGGCACATGGTTGTATAATACGTCCGATTCGCTTGAACCCCTTTAATGGCAGGGAATACGTATTCGAATGGATCTGACATTGGTCACCTATGGGATGTTTGTAATATGTAATAATGTGTTTGTATATTTTTTAACGTAAGTATGTAACCACAAGCGTCTTGTCAAGAACATCCACCGCCCAACGCGGTCCCGATCAAGTAACATTATGATTTCTAAATAATATCTTCTTTACCCTATTTTTTAAGAGTCTTACCATAGCATCAAAAGTATACTATAGATGTGTGTTAAGGTACCCTCGTCAATGAAAGCCTTTCAATGTATCTGAACAAACTAAAAACCTGCAGCATCTGCCTTGACTTGGTATTAAGGTGTCATACACTCGCTTTTCAATACGATTGAGACACATGAAAACAATACAAAGTACTGCCCTCAATATCCCTTGCTGCCGCTGGTCCTTTGATCGGGGCATGCTGGGTATCGACAAGAACCACCAGGTCCTTGTATCCCGTCATCTGAAATCGGCCGACAACTGCGCCGGGCATCTCCTCACACTCGAAAAGCGCCCCATCTTCCAACCAAAAGAGCCCAGCTTTGCCCCGGGCATCGACAACCTTGCCTGGCACAGGAAGAAAGTTTTCATCAGGTAAAAATCAGCCGCAGGACAAACGGGTGATACCTCCATTCGTCCAAAGAGAATCGGAGGGTAGGTGGGGTATGCCACGATGCAGGTGTACCCGAGCAAACGGTGCGGGAGCCGCACCCTACCCTTTAGCGATTTCTCGGGCAATTCCGGCTTATTGAAATTCGTAACGGTTTACTTTTCGCCGGACGTCGGCTTCAGGCTTGAAAGGAGTGTGGTCACCATACTGTCATCGTCAATGGTCGTCGTCATGACAATGTAGCCCTTCTTGGGAATCTGATCATGAAAAATGACCACCTCCTGACGGATCTTCCATTCAGGATTGGTAAATACCTTTGCATACCCCGTGGTCTTTTCGCCTTTATAGATACGTATTTTCTCGGCGTGCTCAAAAAAGGCCCCCTTCTCATGCAGAAGCCACAGATCCCCTCGCTTCACAGGATCACCGGCATTGTCCGGAGTCAATGTAAAGAGCTTCTGGTAAAACTCGCGCGTGGACTTAAAGGCCGAACAAAAATCAAGGTTACCGGCCCTTGCTTGTTCGTTTCTGCAACCCATCAGGTCGTCCTCTTCATACCGAAAGATCACCAGCCCATGCTCGGACCGCACCTGAATCTGGGTGTTGGATTTTCTATGGAGTTCCCCCATGTATTTTGCGGGAAGAGCTGCGGACACGCCAAACAGATCCACACCAGCCCCGGAAGGCTTTGGGGTCTGGGGTAATGGCACCACGTCCGCAGTGTAATAGTATTCCTTGTACGGAAATTGAAACGGATCGTACCTGTAACATTCAAAGGGATTTTCCGATGCAAACACATAAGAAGACATGAGTAGTACCATGAAAGCAAAAACCATTGAGAGCAGGGATGTCTTCATAAAAGCCACCTTGTCATTGTCATCACCCCCACCGAGATGATTCGAGCCCGTATTTTTCATCTTGAGCCGTTTGACGGCTACACCGCACGGCATCATTCCATATCTCTCAAAATGAATAACAGTTGAATTTTTCAGACAAAAATCTTGACAGGCAAAAAAGATGAAATTATGGTGGGAGACGATAACTAGTTATTATCGATACATGATGCGACCCGACAGGATGCAGCGAACATCCTGCCAGGCCTGACCAAAACAACCTTCCAGAGAGGTCATCATGGCTAAACGGTTTTTTACACCACCCCCCTCTCCTTTTCAAGGCGATTTTTCCTTAATCCCCAGTATACGAATCCCCTTTTACAAACGCTATTGCTGTGCCAAATGGCCCATGCACGCGTGCTTCCCTGATTAACGACCGGGAAGGCGCTTCACCGGGTCTCTGCGCGTGCTCTAACAGCCCTGGTATTCTTAGCGATGCGCCCATTCTTCGCGACCTGTGTTTGACGGAGTCGCGCCTTCCCTTTTCCCTTTCAGGGAACGGTCTGTTTTCTTTTTTGAGGCATGTCTGGCCCTGAAAAATTTTCCTCTTCCAGTAAGCTGTGAATAAAAACCGTGTTTGGTGTTGCTGTTGGTACGCTTGGGTGTTGGCCAACAATGAAGCCATGCGAATGATGGCGGGGCGCCGAGGAGCGCCATGATTCGGTTTCGGTATGTGGGGCGAGAGACAGGTTATAGGTTATAGGTCATAGGGGATAGGAAACAGGGGTGACCCCAAGGGTCTCGTTTTTGGGGTGGTGTCGGGGAACGTTACGCATCGGTTCTGGTGCGTGGGACGCGATACAGGTGATAGGTCATGGGGGATAGATAATCGCGTTCCAAAGGCTTCCACTTTTGGGGTGTTACCGGGGAACGCCACGCATCGGTTTCGGTGCGTGGGACGCACCCTACGGGCCACGGAGCTTTGGGCGTTGGAGGTAGCTTGGGTGCTTTGGCATAGGGGGGGGGAAGTAAGCGTGTCCCAAAGGGTTTCGTTTTTGGGGTGTTGTCGGGGAACGCCATGCATCGGTTTCGGTGCGTGGGACGCACCCTACGGGCCACGGAGCTTCGGGCGTTGGAGGTAGCTTGAGTGCTTTGGCATAGGGGGGGAGAAATAAGCGGGCCTCAAAGGCTTCTGCTTTTGGGGTGTTACCGGGGAACGCCACGCATCGGTTCTGGGGAGTGGGACGCGATAAAGGTCATAGGTCATGGGGGATAGATAATCGCGTTCCAAAGGCTTCCGCTTTTGGGGTGTTGCCGGGGAACGCCACGCATCGGTTTCGGTGCGTGGGACGCACCCTACGGGCCACGGAACTTCGGGCGTTGGAGGTACCCCGGGCGGCACGGCATAGCGGGAAGGCTCTTTTTCTATTCCCTATTCACCTTTCACCATTTGCAATTCACGAAAAAAAAGGAGTCCATCATGACACGATCAGAAACGTGTAGCGAGCCCGGGATTTTTGCGGGGTCGGAGATCACGGAGTTGTGTGAGGCCATTAAGGACATTCACCGGTTGCTGGCGTCAGTGGGGGATTTTCTTGTGGAGTTGGACGGGGCTGAGGCCCCCGGGGGCAACGGGCTTCAGGTGGATTTCAAGCGGTGGGGCGTGCGGACCATCGCCGAGGATTTGCTGGCCCGGCAGTATGAAAAGCTGGATCGGATTGTGGCGATTTACAAGCAGGAACAGGAGAAGATGTCCGAAGGCCGGGGGCCGCGGCCAATGGAGGAGCATCCGGTGCTGCGGCAATGAACCGGCACCGAGGCGTGTGTTCCCTGGTGCCGGGACACGGCCTGTGGCAGGCCCCGGCACAGGACGAAGAGGGTTAAAACACCCGGCGCATGGCGGCGCTGCTGCGCATCAGGGCCGAGGTGCCCCAGGAGAGCGTCACGGCCAGGGTGAGGGTCAGCGCGAATTTGAGAAAGATGGGAAGCTGCACCTTGGTGAGGCCGTAGGAGACCCCGAACACGAAGAACTGATGCACGTAGTAGCTGCCGTAGGAGTTGTCGGAGAAGTGCCTGAGCACGGTGCCGGTACGGTTGAAGCAGGTTTTGCACAGGGCCAGGAGCCAAATAATGCAGGTGTAGCAGAATAGATTGAAAAGCGCGGCGTTGGCCCCTTTGAGAAGCAGGGTCGTGAGCTTTGGTTCGGGGAAGACAAGCTTCATGTAAAGGTACAGGGCCCCGGAGATCAATGCGAGAACGCCCCAGGGGAGCGCTTTGGGTTCATAGCCGCCCTGGGTGAACCAGCCGTTTTGCTCGCAGTAAATGCCCAGGAGAAAAAAGAGGAACAGGCCGCCGATGCGCACGGGCTGGAACACGAACACGTAGCCGGGGTGGATCCAGCTGTCCAGGGGGAAAGACAGGGAAGCACCGAGGAAAATCAGGGTGATGAGGGCCACAAAGCCCACATGGAACAGAGGCCCGGGAGCTTTCTGCTGATCGGGCTTTTTCACAAGGGAGGGAAAGGCCGACGCCAGGGCTGTTGTCACCAGAACAAACCCCATAAGCACCCCGATGAACCAGTAGTGGGCCTGCTGATAGGCTTTGCCCCAAAAATCATGGGTGAAAAAGTCGATGTAGGAGACGGGGATCTGGCGCGAAAAGTAAATCATGTAGGCAAGGGGCGGGGCCAGGCCCCCCCCCCCCACCACCCAGGGCAGGGCGATGCGCATGAATTTGCCCTTAAGAAAGCGCCCGGTGCCGTGTTTTCTTAAGGAGGCAAAGAGAAAATACCCCGAAATATAGAACATGACGGGCATGATAAAGACATCCAGAACGATGACCACGGCGGTGAAAAAAAGGCTGCGCTGGGGGTCCAGCACATACCACCACTCCGGGGCAAAGGCCATGTAGCAAAGGGATGTATGAAGGGCCACCACCAGGATGATGGTAAGGCTCCGTAAATTATCCATGAAATAAAGTCGGTTTGAGTTGTCCATAATCACTCCACACGGGGTCTGGGGGGTTAACACACAAAGGCACGGGGCGGAGGCCCGTTGGACCGGGGAATTGCGGAGGAAACGCGATCTTCCTCAGGGCTCGGGCTTCGCCCCTTTTGCGTTGCCTACGCCAATCCCGGGGCGTTTTCAATTCAAATTCCATGGATAGTCGAAATAAAACAGAAGGATCCGCCATCGGGGAACACCCGTGTGAATCAGGGGGGAAATGCCACCGACAAAACAGTGGGCAGCCAGTCCAATGAGTTATTGCTGAAACAAAACGCATCACGTATCGTGGGCCTTCAACTCAAACGTACCCACTCATTCCGGCAACAGGAGGCCTTCACCGTGAACGACACCCAACAGACCAACACCTTCATCCTGAGACTGTATCTGGCCACGGTGGACGAACCCGTCTTCGTCAGCCTTCGAAAAGAAGAAAAGGATCGCTTCACCTCCACCCTCCTTCAGTTCGGCGAAGGTGTTGAGGCAGAGGGCTTTTTCGTCAGCGACACCGTTAACGGCAAAACCATCGCCATCAACCTCTCCAACATCCAGGCCGTAAATATCCTGTGGGAACCCGCCACCTCCGAAAAAGATCAGCCACTAAACGACGGCCCCATCACGATCTTTCTGAAAAACAGAAAAGAGCCCATGGAGAGCTACACAGACTCCCCGGATGAGCTCCACGAATTCTTCTCGTCCCTTGACCTCGGCCCGGAGGTCTCCGGTTTTTTTGCGGGTTTTCTGAACAGTGAAGGGGAAGAGCTGCTCTTCAACACAAAGGAGCTGCTCTACATGGAAGCCCCCACCTGTGTGGTGGATGAGGGGTGGGAGATGATCAAGGCCGAGTCCGGCATGGACGATTAGGCCAAATATGTACCAGTTCAACGACGAAGTGTTCGGCCCCATCCTTGCCGTCACAACCTTTAAAACCGAAGAGGAAGCCATCGAGCTGGCCAACGCCACAAAATACGGCCTGGCCTCCTCCATCTACACCTCGGACATTCGCCGCGCCCACCGCGTGTCCCAGCGCATCAAGGCCGGCACCGTCTCCGTGAACTGCTTCTCCGAAGGAGACATCGGCACCCCCTTCGGTGGCTACAAGATGTCCGGCTTCGGCGGCCGCGACAAAGGCTTTGAAGCCCTTGAGCAGTACATGGCCACCAAGACCATCTGGTACGAGAACTAACGCCTTACCTCACCCGAGCCTGGCTTCGGGGCAACTGCCCCGGGGCCGGGCTTTTTTTATAATGATCACTCGAATTTTTCTGTAGCTATTCAGCTCTAAACTGGCTCTGGTGCGTGAGGAACGTTCTTTGGGGCGCTTTTTTCAAATAAAAACGCCCCGCCGAAGGCGAATTAGAGCTGAACACGTCCTTTTTTCAACGGCCTGTTTTCGTCCGTTGAGTCCCCCTTCCCTTATTCTCTGCCTTGACACAAACCCACCATCGTATTACACCACCCCTTATTTTAGGAAGTCCAAATATTTTTAGCAGAATCAAAACAAAACACAGAAACACGGCCGGGAGACTTTCGGCCGATTCGTTCCCGGGAGAGCGCCATGGGCTCACAATCCATTCAGGCAAACCGGTTGTTCGGCCGCTTCTTCGAAGCCGATGCCCCCTTGGAGGGCGGCTCCGAACATGTTGAAAGACGCTGGGAATGGCCCAAAGAGATGGGCTGCGGTTCCATGTCCATGATTCAGCTTCGCCCGGGCCTCAGCCTTGGGATCGGATGTTACCGGCTCCTGTCCAACCTCTCTTTCTCCTTTGAAATCGAAACGTCGCCTTTTACCATCGCCTTCAGCCGCGCAGGCAACATCCGCCAGAGGATCACCTATGAACACGGCGAACTGGACGTCTGGCATCTCCAGGCGGGCCACGGGATCATGAGCTACCTTCCCCTCTGGCAGGGCGTGACCTACCCGCCGTCGGGGGTCTCCCTCGAAGGCGTAATGCTCTATGTGGACCCGTCCCTTCTCATGTCCCTCACCGGCCCGGAAGCGGAATCCCTTCCCCGGGAATGCCACGACATCATCAGGGGCGACGACCACACACATTTTTACCGGCGGTTTCCCCTCTCCCCCCACACAGCCGCCACCGTCAACCGGATCCTCGACCTGGGCCCCGAAGAGCCCTTCCGCCTTGTAACCCTTCAGGCCTACGCTTTGGAGCTGATCCGGGACAGCCTCCAGGCGCTCCTGCCGGACGCATGCCCCTTAAGCCCGCCGTGTCCCCTCACCGACCGGGAACTCAAGCGGGTCCGCATGGCCCACACCCTCCTGACCCGGAATTTGGAGTCCCCGCCCTCCCTGCCCGAGCTTGCCCGCTCCGTGGGCACCAACAAAAACAAGCTCAACCACGGGTTCCGGGAACTCTACGGCAAAAGCGTCTACGACTGCCTGAGGATCCACCGCCTGGAAAAGGCAAGGCAGCTGCTGGAGACCGGCCAGATGAGCATCACCCAGGTGGCCCTTGAGGTGGGGTATGCCCAGCACAGCAACTTCACCAAAGCCTTTAAGAAGCACTTCGGCATCTCCCCCTCCGGCCTTTTTCGTTAGTCCGTAATTTCTCCTTCCACCCAAGAAAATGTGTCGCATGGCAACACCATCGGTCCGTCCGGCAAAGCCCAGGCCCTTTGCCTGCCGTATGTAGGGTATCGGCTTCGGGCCAACGGTTTGCAGGAAACGCGGCCCGGGCCGTTACACAGGGACTGAATGAACGAAGGAAGGAAAAAACGGAATATGATCACCCACCGCAAGACTCCCCCCGGTCGCCGTGCCTTGAAGCACGCCGCCCTGATAAGCGCCATGATCCTCTTCTCCGCACCGGTCTGCCCGGCCGACACCACGGCCAAGGAACAGCGCGGCGCCACCGAGCTGGAGAGCCTCACCGTCACCTCCCAGAAGCGTGAAGAGAGCATCCGGGACGTGCCCGGAAACGTCACTGCCGTGGACGGCTTTCTCATGGACGATCTGGGCAAGAACACCATCGATACCCTCACCGAACTCGCCCCCAACATCAACGTGAACCGAATTGATTCCCACACGACCCAGGTGGTCTTCCGGGGCATCGGCGGCCTCACCAACATGAACAAGGTATGGAACACCAACGTGGACGGCGTCACCATCCCCTATGTGGGCATGGACATGTTCCTGGACCCCGAACGGGTAGAGCTTATCCGGGGCAGCCAGGGGGCCCTTTACGGGCGCAATTCACACGCGGGCATGGTCAACGTTATCAGCCGAAAACCCACCGAAGTCTTTACCATGGACAGCTCCCTTGAGGTGGAACGATTCAACACCACCCGGTTCAAGGCGGCATTCGGCGGGCCTTTGGGGCCCAAACAGGGGTATCGACTTGCCCTGGGCTACACCAAAGGGGACGGCTACTACAAAAACAGCTACCGTGACAAAGAAGACGGGGGCGAGCACGAGCAGTTCTCCGGCCGGGCCACCTGGGAGTATAAACCAGCAGTGGACAACACCCTTCGCCTCAGCATCACCGGGGACAGCTACGACGGGGCCTTTGACGTCTTCACCCCGCTGGCAACAGGGGTCTCCCGCACCACAACCAACAACGAAAAAGGGAGCAACGAAGGCTCCCTCTTCTCGCCCACCCTCACCTGGGAAAAGGCGTTTCCGGGTTTTGAGCTCACCACCATCACCAACGTGAGCAGCTCGGATTACAGCTTCTCCTACGACATGGATTTTTCTCCGGCAGACCTCATGAGCCTGGCCTTTGACGAGCAGTTCAAGACCATCACCCAGGAGGTACGCCTCTCCGGAGAAAAAGGGCGGCTCCAGTGGCTCGGCGGCCTCTTTTTCCTGGCCGAGACCAACGACATCTTCACCGACTTCAGCTTCGGCCAGGATGCACCGGGCCCTCCGGTAACCGGCCCCGGCGGCATGCACCAGATCGCCGATGCCACCATCGACAGCCAGGGGGGCGCCCTCTTCGGGCAGACCACCCTCACCTTCCTGGACCGCTGGAAACTCCGCACCGGCCTTCGGGTGGACTATGAACGGCGGGACTTCACCTGGCAGGGGCGCACGGAACTGGGCGGCACCGCCCTGGGACCCGCGGACCACTTTTCCCGGGATGACGACTGGGTGGGCCTCATGCCCTCGGCCAGCCTGAGCTACGCCCTCACCCCCAAACAGCAGGCCTACGGCTCCGTTTCCAGGGGCTACAAGGTGGGGGACTACGCTGCCAACCAGTTTCAACTCGACGCCATCAAAGAGCCTGTGGACCCTGAGTACACCGTCACCTGGGAGCTGGGCTACAAAGGGCTCCTGGCCGACAACCGCCTGGAGCTCAACACCGCACTCTTCTACATCGACTACACGGACATGCAGGTAAGCATCATGAAGGACAACGTGGCCGTGATGCAGAACGCAGCCGAAGCCCACAGCTACGGAGCCGAGGTGGAGGCCATCATCAAGGTGGCCGACCGGTTCGACCTGCTCATGGGCCTGGGCTGGCTGGAAGGGGAGTTCGACTCCTTTGACAACCACCCCAGCGGCAAGGACCTTGCGGGCAACGACCTGCCCAACGCCAACAAGTACAGCGCCACCCTGGGCGGACGGTACCGCCACGAGAGCGGCTTTTTCACCTCCTTTACCACCGCCTTCATGGGCCCGAAATACATGGATGAGGAGAACACCACCCGCCAGGAGAGCTACACCCTTGTCAGCGCCAAGGTCGGCTACGAAAGCGACACCTGGGGCGCCTACCTCTACGGACGAAACCTCCTGGACGAAACCTACCTTCAGCACACCTTCGCCAACGCCGGTCGCGTGGGCGAGCCCGCCGTGGTGGGCGGCCGAGTGAATGTATTTTTCTGATGAAAGGAGACCAAGGCGTATGTCTACCCTTGAACAATTAACCAAAGGCCGCAGCGCGGTTATCGAGGCCCTTTCCGGGACGCCGGGTTTTGTGAACCGGGCAGCGGCCATGGGGTTTACCCCCGGAGCGCGGGTCACGGCCGTGCAGAACACCCGCACACTTCCCCTTCTGGTCCACCTGAGGGACACCCTGGTGGCCATTGACAGGCACGACGCCGAAAGGATCGCCATCCATGAACCCAGCAAATAGCTGTCAGGGGCGGTGTGCAGCCGGGTGTTGCCACGCAGAACCCGCCGCCTGCACTCCGGCCTGTGACCGGGACCTCACCGTGGCCCTGGTGGGCCAGCCCAACACCGGAAAATCCACCCTTTTCAACCGCCTCACCGGGGCAAACCAGCACGTAGGCAACTGGCCCGGTAAAACCGTGGAGAAAAAAGAGGGACAAGTGAAGGCAGGGGGACGAACCGTCCACATCTTCGACCTGCCCGGTACTTACAGCCTCACCGCGGGATCCATGGAGGAGCGCATCTCCCGGGACTTTCTCACCGAAGAGCGCCCCGATGCCGTGGTGGCGGTGGTGGACGCGGCCCAACTGGAGAGATCCCTCTACATGGTGGCGGAGCTGGCCCTGCTCAACGTTCCCACGGTGATCGCCCTGAACAAAATGGACCTGGCAGCCCAAAAAAACATCACGGTGGACGCGGAAAAACTCGCCTTCCTCACCGGAATGCGCGTGGTGCCCTTGTCGGCCATCGACCGCAAAAAGGAGACGGGCATCGAGGCCCTGCTGGGTTCCGTGGGTGCACCGGCTGTCCCTTGTGCCCCGGTGCTGGCCGAAGAGATGGAGGCGGCTTTCGGAGGGGTGCTTCCCGCTGTCTCCGAAGCCCTTGCGCCGCACACCCGCCCGGGGATGCCGCCCTTGTGGCTGGCGGTGAAATGCCTGGAAAAAGATCCGGAGATCCTGGAAAAAGTCCAAGAGACCATGGGAGGTGACACAGCCCGAGAGGTGTCCCGCCATACCGAGTCATGCCCGGACGGCCTCGTGGCAGGAACCACGGCCCGATACGCATGGATCAGCCATATCCTCTCCGAGGTGCGGTCCCAGGCAGACCGAACGCCCAAGAGCTTCCAGGGACGCTTTGACAGGCTGGCCACCCACCCCGTCTGGGGCAAAGGGGTGGCCGCCTGTGTTCTCCTGCTGGGCATTGTGGCGGCCTACGCCGTGGCCATTCCCCTCATGGTTCCGGCCTTTGCCCTTTTCTTCTCCACCCACGCCATCCATGACGCGATCGCCCGGGTGGCCCCGGCCTGGCTGGCGGCCATGGTGTGCAACGGCGTTCTCTGCGGTGTGAGCCTCGGGCTGATGATCATGGGCTTTATCGGGGCGGTCTTTTTTGTCATGGGGATCCTGGAAAACTCTGGCTACATGGCCCGGCTCGCCTACATCTTCGATCCGTTCATGCGACGGCTCGGCCTCCACGGCAAATCCGTGATGCCCATGCTCATGGGGCTCATCTGCAACATCATGGGGGTGGCCGGAAGCCGCACCATCGACTCCTGGCGACAACGCATGCTCACCCTGGCCCTGATTCCCATTGTGCCGTGCAAATCCCTTCTCATTGTCACGGCCTTTCTCAGCGGCATCTTTTTCGGCTCCAAGGCCCTCTGGGTGATGCTCGCCCTTTTTGCCGTCACCGGCCTTCACATGGTGGTCACCTCCCGCCTGCTGCAGCGGTGTGTGGTGCCCGGTGAGCCCACGGGCCTCATCATGGAGCTGCCCCCTTACCAGAAACCGGACATGAAACACGTCTGCCTCTACAGCCTCACCCGCATGAAGGCCTTTTACCACCAGGGGTTCTGGTTTCTGGCAGGAGTTTCCTTTCTCACCTGGGCCGGAATCTACTTTCCCGGGCCCACCATCCACCAAAGCTACATAGCCTCCCTGGGACGCTCTTTAGAACCCCTGGGCCAGCTCATGGGCTTTGACTGGCGGCTCTGCATCGCCTTTATCGTGGCCTTTGCCTCCAAAGAGGCCACCCTGGGCACCATGGCCGTCATCTTCGGAGCGGCCACCACCACCGGAGCCGACCTCTTCAACATCATCATGGACAAGGAGCTCCTCTCGGTTGTCCACAACGGACTCAGCTCGTTTCTGGCGTCCTCAGGGGTCTCCCAGGCCAGCGCCCTGGCCTTTGTCTTTGCGATCTTCTTCTCCCTGCCCTGCTTTGCCACCCTAGGGACCATCTATGCAGAGACCCGCTCTGTACGATGGACCACAGGCACCCTGCTTTACTATTTCGCCGTCTCTATCACCATGGGGGCCGTGGCGTTTCAGGTGGGCCGGGTTCTCTTTCCGGGGGGATAGCCATCAGAAAAATGAACACTCAAACTGCATGCGCACCCGCCCGGGGCAGCTCCGGCATCTGGGTGCGCATGCGTATAATACTGGCGTGTTGACCGGAAAATTGCGATAGTACTTCTTCTGATCATACCTGGCTAATGGGCAAAGGAGGTGCAATGACCCGCAGCGATATAGACAAAGTCGAAACAGACGCCAAGCACATTCTCAACCAGCTGGGCTCCCTGAGCTCCTTTCTCACCGGCATGGACCCGCACACCGAAGGGGACGCCTGCTTCACCATGCCCCTTTCGATCATGACAGAGGCCATGTCCTTTGACGTGAGTGTCCTTTATGAAGTCTGCAACGTGGTGGACAACTGGCTGATCCTGGAAGTGGCCCGCGTGTTTGATCCCAAGGGCTACCGTGAGGACCTGAAGGAAGGAAAAAAACTCATCCTGGACCTTACCCGTGCCGAAGGGATCTACCTTAACGAGGTCAAAGCCTTCACCTCCCGCAAGGTCTCCTGCATCAACGTGCCCAACGAGGGGTGCGACATGATGGGGTTTGTCTACCTCCCGGAGAGCCTGGGCGGCGGCTACCTCTTCGGCGGGGACTACTGCGGAGAAGAATCCCGGGTGCGGGACTACGAGGCCAGCGTCTGCGAGATCATGTGCAACTTCCTCAGCACCATCCTCATCAAGGCCCAGCTTGAAAAACTCGCCGTCTACGACAGCCTCACCGGCCTTGCCAACAGCAGGCGCATCAAAGAAGAGGCCTCCCGCATCCGAAACCGATTTGCCCGAAAGCCCAAGGCCGTTGCCTCCGTGGCGATCTGCGATATCGACCACTTCAAGGCCGTCAACGACACCCACGGCCACATCCAGGGGGACATGGTCATCAAGGAGGTGGGCGAACTCCTCTCCACCTCCATGCGCAAACACTTTGACGTGGCAGGGCGCTACGGCGGGGAGGAGTTCCTTCTGGTCCTGGATGAGACCACGGGCCCCGAAGCCATCGCCATGATCGAGCGCATCCGCAAAAAAATCGAAACCCACGCCTTCCCCAAGGTGGACCAGGCCGGAAAACCCATCCCCGGCGACTCCCTTCGCATCACCCTCTCCTTCGGCGTGGCCGAAAACCGGGCGGACGCCTCCCCCTGCGATGCCCTGGAGTGGATCAGCCGGGCCGACCGGGCCCTCTACCGCTCCAAACACGATGGCAGGAACCGGGCCACCCTCTGGAGCCATGCCCTGGATGAGGCGTGCGTAGAAACGGCTTAAGACTGCCTCCGGCGGTGAGGTGGACCACCTCGAAATGTGACATCCCGTAGGGTGTGCTTGCGCACCATTTGTTCGGAAAACCAACGCCTTTTGCCATTTCTATGCGTTGTGAAGGTCACCTGCAGATGGGTTTTCATGGCCAGTACGATTCTTCGGCGGTGCGCAAGCGCACCCTACCTCACACCCCCGACACCGTCGGCAACGCGTCACACCTACATAAAGATGCCTTTGTAGATAAAATAACCGTAGCTTGCGGCGAGCAGGGCCCCTGCGCCCCGGGGAAGGCGCTTCATGGCCCCGACAAAGAAGAAGTGGACGGCACACGCCGCCATGATGGTGAAGGCCCCGGTTTCAAAGGAATCGGGGATTCGGATGGGAGAAAAAAACGCGAAAATGCCGATGCACATGGGAATGCAGATATGGCCGTCCCCGATCTGGGAAGAGTAGGCGATGTCGGAGCGGTCCACGGCTGCATAGTAAAAGGCAAGAAGCCCGTTGGGGACCACCATGAGAAGGCCGCTTAAGATGCCGATCTGGCTTGTGGAGATGATCCCCCCGCCCCCGGCCGACACCCAGGCCACAAGCCCTTCGATGCTGACATAAGTACCCCAGGCAGCACCACCCACCAGCAGGATATCCACAACCACCCAGAGACTTACGGCTCTGTGTTTCTGGACGTTGGTCTTCATCACATCAAAGACCTGAAACACCTGCCAGAAAAGAAACAGCCCCATGAGCACCAGGCCGTCCCCCTGGTTCAGGCCCCCGTCCCGACCCAGGGCCCAAGTCACGGCCGTAAAAAACACCATGGCAATGAGGGTAAGAAGCAGGGAGAGGTAATCGAGCTTCTCTTCTGAACGGTCTTCCTTTGTCCCCTTGAGGGTCAGGCCCCACAGCAGGGCGGGTATACCCAACAGGATGGTCAGGTTGGTGACGTTATTCACGATGCAGTTTTCAAGGACCATGGCCGCGTCCCCGCCCGTGGTTCCCATCACATAGGCAAAGGCGAGATTGGAAAACCCCGAGCAGTACGGCATCACCATGGTGCCGATGGCAGTCCCCTCAAAGCCGCGCTTCTCAAAGGCATTGAGCCGCCAGACCATGACCATGGAAGAAACCAGAAACAGCCCCAGGAACTGCCACGGCCCTGCGTGGGACCCGGCGGCCAGGACGCTCTTATAAATAGCGGTATAATTGGGGGTGGCAAGCAGTGCCATCAGGCCGCTCAGCAGCCGGGCACAATAATCCAGTATGTTATCCACAACGCATCCATCAATCCGGTTTAAGGCGCAACATCGCAACAAGACACTCAATAGTAAAGTTTTCAGGGGGCGACAACCTTCAAACCCTGTGGGTACTCAGCAGTCAGGGCCCCTGAAGGATGTCATCGACCAAAAGAGACGTTGTCTTTATTCTTATGTGGAATGCGTGCGGAGGATAAATGAGGGCCCACCGGTGTTGCCCACCCTCACGTTGGAATGTGCTCTGCCTTTCGCCATGTATCGTATGCAGCGTATGACAAATTAAAATGATTGACTTTGCATCCAATTGGGCTGATTATTAACGATATCCTGTCATTTTTAAGGGCTATACGCCTTTCACCTGCTTCGACAATTCAATACAGATCATCGCGACCTGAACGTATGCAGCCATGCCAATACAATGCGGCATGATGGTTTCTCAATCCCGGCAAGGCTTTCCCGTATAATGAAGAGAAAACCCTCCCGGACAAATGAGAAACCTGAGGCCTGCCTCTTCTGCTGAAAAGCGCTCTCGTAATTCTCCAAAAATGAGTAAAAAATCGTCCCGCCAACATTTGGACGACTGTATGCCGTATGGCCGGAACTCAACCCCATAGTCCGTTACATTTTTGAGGTAATTTCGAATCTAAAAAAGGAGAGCTAACATGAAGATCAACGTTTCTGCTTTAATCCTGACCCTGATTATGATGGTTTCCCTGGCGGCCTGCGGCACCTACTATCAAGTGACAGACCCTTCAAGCGACAAAGTCTACTACACTGAAAAAATAAACAAGAAAAACAACGGAGCCATCGAGTTCAAAGACTCAGCCACAGGTAAAGAGATCATCATCCAGAACTCTGAGGTGATCGAAGTTGACAAAGATGCCTACGAAGCAGGCATGGCAGAACCAGCCCCCGCACCAGAACCTGAAGCGGAACCAGCTGCTGAAGCAATGCCTGAAGCCGAAGCCGAGCCCACAGCTGAGGCAGAGCCTGCAGCGGAAACGGAACCTACCGCTGAGGCAGAGCCCGCCGCCGAGTAAAACCCAGCGCTAAAATGGAATAAATAAGATGGAATATTCAGGCTTTGCCCCTCTGTTTTGAACGTTTTCGAAACGGAGGGGCAAGGCAGGTGATCACGATTTTGGCGGTGATGGGTGCAGGTTTTTATGATACAGCTGGCACGCAGTAAAGCGATGGATACTCACCCATCAAGAATCCCCATGATTGATTCCATTAACCAACCAAAGGAAATCCTTTCCTGCTCCAGCCTGACATGCTCACCATAATGCCCTCCTCGCAACTCAGCGTAAAGGCCTGCCCCTTTCCTTGAAAGCCGTTTCAAGTCTCGATTTTCCTGCCGTGACTCTTTTGACCTATGCTGGAAATAGTGGACAAAGCAACAGTTATTTCAGTTCAAAAATGCTTGGCAGCGAAGGCCCTGCCGGAGTGGGATTTGAGGTAGGTCTCGAAGGCGATGGCGATTTCAATTTTCCAGGGTTTGTACTTTGACGTGTGGGGGACGCTTCCGGAATTATGGGCCTATAGGCGAGTTCCAAGGTCAGAGGTCATACCGGTATAAAACCGTTCCGGAAACGACTCACTTCGGAGCATGTATACATAGTAAAATCCCAAGGCCGCCCCCAGAATTCCTTCAATAAATCAACAAGATTGGATTGTTATTGGGCTAAATTATTTCAGTGAAAATGAAAAAAGCTTGATTAAGACTTCATACCGATGGCGTTTGGGTGGATTGTCTGGCTTGCCGGGGCGTAGCCTGAGCCCCCTCTGTGGCGTGTCTTGAAATGGCCCGGCTTCGCACTGCGTGCTACGCCGCGGCAGGCTTCTTGCTCGCTGGCGCTCAGGCGAAGCCTGGTGGAGGCGGCGTCCATCGAATTAAGCCCTAAAGCACCTATCAATAAGAGCTTTATTAAATTAGATTTTTGGTAGGTACCGTCATAAATACCGTCACCTAACTTGGGTACTTTTTTTCCAGCCGTTTTAGTCCGGGAAAGCCCAAACACGGTGCCCCCAAAGGCTACCCATCAAGGGGCTCATCTTCTTGCCCTATCTTTTTGATGATTTTATCAAAATCGCTCTCAAAAAGTCTATCTTGAACAAAACGGTACGTTTCAAATTCGCTCTCTGCATGGGCCTTTGCCAGCTTGGCACTCACCTTACCACGGTCTTTGAGCACCTCACGGTCATCAAACTCCAAAAACATATCCAGCCGCTTCGCCCAATCCTCCATGGTCATCGGAATTTTTCTTTTTGCACGGTCTTCAGCCAAATCCAGATAGGCGTTTACGATACGGCCCAGTGACTCGATCTCTTCTTTATCCAGATAGTTCTTGGCAATGGACACATCGGTTTTCACAATTTTTCCATCGGGAGCATTCCCCCAGGATGTCAGCCCCATATTGACTTTGGTACTGTCGGCACGATGCACGATAAGTTCAGCGGCAGTGTGGCCATGGATGGCAAAGTGCAGCTTGTTCTGAACCTTGGAGAAGAAGGCTTTTGTGGTTGGTGCGTCCTTGTTGTAATCCAGGCTCGTGGCATAAATATCAGTGATCTTCTGGTAAAAGCGGCGCTCGCTGAGCCGGATCTCACGGATCTCTTCCAAAAGGCGTTCAAAATAATCCTCGCCAAGGAAGCTGCCGTTTTCCATGCGCTTCCTATCCAGCACATACCCCTTGATGGCAAACTCGCGCAGCACCTGGGTGGCCCACTGGCGAAACTGAGTGGCCCGAACGGAGTTGACCCGGTAGCCCACGGAAATAATGGCATCGAGGTTGTAAAAATCAACCTGTCTGGAAACCTCCCGGCTCCCCTCCATTTGAACTATTCGAAATTTTCGAATAGTTGCTTCCGGCTGAATTTCACCGATCTCAAACACCTCTTTCAAGTGGTAATTGATCGTATTCACACCTACATCGAACAACTGGGCCATCAACTTTTGAGACAGCCAGATCGTCTCATCCTCATACCTGGCTTCGATGCTCTGCTCACCCGCTTGCCCGGTAAAAATCAGAAACTCCGCCGTGCTGTTGCGGATCAACGGTTTCTTGGTCTCCCCCATCTGTGTCACGCCCCCCAATATAGAATTATCACCGACAGAAATGCTCTCTCGAAACATTTTGTGGTTCATTTATTAGCAACAACTTATGTTGTCGCTCACATTTTACAAAATATGAGCGACAAAATAATTTGTGTTCAGTTCGTGAGCATTAAAGCAGGGGGCTTCTCAGCAAGATAATCTTAACTTATGAGCCTATAATGAGCCGGATCGTAACTATTATGCGTCAAGCGCATATATTATGGCTTTAGCTCATAATATGCACCTCTAAGGATCCCTTGCACTTCCCCCCATACTCAACCTACAATTTCAAAAACTTAGAAGACTAATCTCTTGTAATTCAACACAGCGCCATGCCCCCTGCACACTTTTTGGTTCCATGGGCATTGATGTTTAACACCATTCAATCTTGTTGCAGCTTGTCAAAATGGGTCTCCGTCATGTTTGCTGAACGTTGGCATCCGCGTTGGCCGAATTGCCAGGCAAAATAAGGCCCTTGTCGATTGGGTTGGCCGCAAGCATTGCCCCCTGAACGCCACCTTGCGTTCTGTTGCAGAATTCTTGATGAAGCAGAATGCTCACAGACGTTTGGTTCTTTAGGTTCTCATTAAGCCAAAGCGAGTATGCGCTGAAACAGCAAGGCGTTAACAGTTTAAGCCCGCCATAAACTTTTAAGCGATTGCGATCGCTTTCGAATGTTGGATTCGGCCCTTACCTTTACGGGGAGTCGGGATTGCGCCGCAAAGATGACGGAGAGCCGTCAAAATCAGCTGGCCGGACTCAGCTTTTTTGACTGATTTTTCACAAACCTTAGCACTCAAAATATTAGACCGCCCACGTTTCGAACCGTGAGCATCAACCAGGGTCGCTTCCACCAACTTCTCCACTGCAGCCCGACCAACTGCCTCTGTTTTTTGGACAGACTGAGTAAATTCAGCAGACTCCATTAATCATTAATTTCCAACGGCGGTTTTGGTGCTCCCACCGTGTTGTGTGATTCTAGGTCGACACTTGATTTTTAGTGCACCTTTGGAAAAGACATCATCTGATGCTTTGCTCGACCAAACGTAAGCCTCCCCTGTACCAAGGTGACTCATCTTTTCAGAAGTCAGCTCCCCCAAAGCAGCGTTGGCTTTCTGAATATGCTTAAGCCATGCAGGTGAATTGAATTTATGCATAATGATCTGCGATGAAAGTTCAATCAACGACACGGGGACTGATGGCGGATCTTGGGATGCCACCATAATGCTGGTTCCTTTGTGGCGCATCTCCCGAACGACTTCAACCAACCCAGAAACCAAATCATCGTTCTCGATGTACTTATGGGCCTCATCAAATACAACCAGCTTATTGAAAGCATTACCTTGATAAGTTGCCTCAGATAAAATCTGCAACATTACCACGAACAGCCCAAGCGCTTCATCTTTCTCGATGTATTCATCTCGCAAGTCGACGATAATAAGACGCCCCGGACGTATCAATTCCTGAAGACACAGGTCATCGTCAATATACTCACCAGCAAAAAGGAGCCGTGTCAGAGCCAGATCCTTTAAATGATCAGACAATCCTGACGCCTCAATACCGGTGCGAAGGGCGTCTAAGGTCAAATTATCCCGAAGACCGCGCATGATGAGGTTTATCTGACGCATATACATACTTTGGCTGCCAATGGCACCCATCAGAAATTTCCAATGTGCGGCCTTCAATTCAGAGGCAGAGAATGCAATAGGCCTCACTTCTATATCCGGGTATTCGGCTCTGCGATCATCTACCTTGCTCGCAGGAGTGAGGATCAGAACATCTTTCAAAGCTTCAGGATTTGCCTTGTAACGTTCGCGGAGGATACGAATCTCTTCATCCACCGAGTTCGCATTGATCATTGAGGTGAACTCAGGCGCATAGTCTTGCGTAGGGCTATAATGAAAAATCACGGTGGCAAGCGGACTTGGCAGCACATTGATGTGCTCGAGCGGCATGGATGCCATTTCGATAACCGAGCCAAGCGTATAACTCTTACCGCCACCCTGGACCCCAAAGAGGCTGATCGTATGAGTATGATTCAAATCCAAGGCAATCTTTCTCCCGGACACGTCCCCCAGTAAGCCGTACTGCGGTGAGTCCCCATTCACACCAAGCATAATATCGTAGTTGACATCTGCAGAAAGCGACTGCTCTGATACAGACTCTTGAGGCATGCTCTCTTCTGAGTTAAGAGGAGCTTCAGGCTCAGCTGCCTCGGCTTGTGCATCAACCTTTTCGACTTCTTCGGGCTTAGCCGAAACATCCGGAACCTGAACAACGGGCTCTTGTGTTGATTCCGTATTACCGGTGACAAAAACATCCTTTGCAACAGGCGCAGGCAACGCCTCCTGTTCACCCCAGAATTCACTTATAGTCGAGGTTATTGACCTCTCCCGATGGGGAGCAATAAAAGCTGCCGTCTCGAGCTTTGGAACGCTCGGAATCAACTGCTCGCTGAGAAGATACTTGGTAGGCTCTTTTTCAACTTCGACCGATACAGGTTTGCGACAGTTCTCAAGCAATGCATGGATCAGATCCTTACCGATACGGTGGAATTCAATTCCAACTTCGTTGTCTGGGGCATCGGTACCGTTTTTTTCGAAGTCAAATATCAGTGCACAACGCCGGAACTTCAGCGAGTATCCCTGTTCGATAGATGCCAGAAAAACTTTCGCTTCTTGAGCTGCAATTGAATCAAAAATTCCATAGCGCAATGAGCGCTCGAGATAAAACCTAAGAATTTGTCTAAATTCTCGACTCTTAATAAGCCTATCCGGTCGATCTGGCTTTTTAAGTGCCGGATCAAAATGACGCTGAATGATACGCTCGCTCTGGTTGATTTGAGAGGAAATCCGCTCCTTGAGCTGGTTGAAAGCCGCAAAGTCCCCCACTTGTGAATAGCATTTCACCTCGATCAAGTTGCATGTAATGGATCTCTCAGATAAATCGAGATCGAATAAAGCAAGATCGGTACGCTGTAAACTAATGGCATCACTAACGTCGTCAGCGTCCCCGCTGGAGCGATATAAGTCGGTATGAGCATCCAATGGAACAATAATCTGGTTGCTCAACGCTCCTTGATATTCAAGGTACAGACGCGCCAAGGCCAGTCCCAGGGCTTCGGCCTGCTGTGTCGGTGCTGAAATCAACTTCAAGGCAAGCTGCCCTGACAATGACCGGAGATTAGCCAAAATCTCGACTGATTGTTCGCCATTGGCCGATAACCCGTGTCCGAGAAGAACAGGCCTCAACATTGCCTCAAGTTCAGCGTTGGACCTCGAAGAAATGATCAAATTATGTGTTGCTTGAGAACTTGCCCCCGGAACGTAATCAATCAGATAGTCAGGTCTATTTTTCCGACCACCATGATCGAAAAACTCGATCCCCATATTGCGGTCAATGGTAAACACCCAGTCGCTAATCTGATGGACTTCATAGATTAACTCTCGCTGAGCAACACCCAGGCCCAGAGTTACGACGGGCACCGCTTTGAAACTGGCTCCAGATGCGGCGACGGCTGCAGTTGCGAAGCTCACATGGCGGCTCAAGGATGAAAGTAGATCAAAACATGCCGCCGGGCTATCTGTATTAAAAGGACGACCGACCACAGGCATCTTATTCCAGAAGGTACCTGAATCATCATCAACAAACTCTGTATCGAAATCCTGTATTAATCCATGGAGTGATGTAATCCCCACTGGTTTCTCTAATATCGAGACCACCTCAGCAGGAAACACGTCAAGCAAAAAGCTGAGGTGAGCCGAGAACTCTTTGGCGTTTTCATGAAATTCGGAAAGAGCATGCTTAGCCAAATTAAGTTTTGAAAACAAATGGCTGCCGGAGGAAATCGCAAAGGCATCGGCGGCCTCGTTGATGTTGGATCCCGGTCGCGCCATCAATTCAAGAGATTCACCCAATACCGGCGAATCAGGGTCCGCAGCAAACAGACGAATATCATAACGCAAATCAGCATATTCAAGCTTCTGTTGTAGCGACAGCAATGCATCCGCTATGACGGAGCCGGCACCTGGATTGAAGACATTAAGTGACAACTCGCGAACGTATGGGTGCTGCGACAGATACCGCTCAATCTTATCGGCAATCACCTTGCCGGAAATGTCAACACCTGCTGTTGATGGTTCTGCCAAGCCAAGAGCCGAGCAAATTTCTGCCATTAAGCCCCGAGAGTTGTCCTCGGTCGTCGGCGCGTACAACGCCCAAAACGCGTTCAGGTTGTCTACCGGGGTAAAAATGCGCCCATCCTCGACTGGAACCCCTACTGGAAATGCCGAAGGCACAAGCCCACCCAAAAGAGATGCTTTAACATATGGGATGTGGTCCTTCCCCCCCACTTTAATCTTTTCAATCCACTCCCTGCCTAAGGCCACCCAACTGGATAGCCATAGCGCGCGAAGTGGATGTGTCGGGGAAACCAGTACCGCCTCACGATGCCCTCCTCGAAAGTCCGTTAAAACGACATGAATGGAATCCACGGCAAGCATATTACGAAGTGTCTGAAGATGTTGCTGCCGTTCAGTTCCAGATGTCGTTTCCGCCTGTCGATTCAGGCTGCGAATTAAATCGAGATAAGCCTCGGCATACGCCAAGCACTCTTTCTCGGCATCTCTAAATGAGAAGCCCTGCATCACCAATTCGCCGGTACCCTTCTTCACTCTTGCAAATAACTCTTCCCGGGCGGCCAAAAAAGATGCCATAGCTGCCGAAGAGGGAAAATTCAACCCAACTTCCGATGGAGGTTCAGCAGTGTCTAAATTTATCTGCATCCGCCAGCCTGATGGATGCTTTGGTTCATTCAATATCCGCTGTTCAATGGCTTTTAGCCTTCTTGACAACGGAATCTGAACTCCACCGTCACGGCCAAACTTAGCCAGAAGTACTTCATTGCGTGAAGCTTTGCTTGTGCGCCTCCCCTCAGCCCAAGCGACGTCACTCAAAGCTATCTCGTCAGAATCACGCTCATCCCCCAATGCAGAAAGCTGTAGACGAAAATGAGCGTGCTCTACACTCAGCTCAATCGGGGTTGCCCGCTGAGGAGGATCCTCCTCAATGGTCCCAGTCGGAAGAACATAGAACGGTTCACTCTCATAGGTACGTTTGGCTGTATCGGAGACAGAATCAGCGTCCAATGGAATCGGATCTCCATCTGCTGTCCATGGAAGAACCCGAACAAAGTGCCACCCTTCTTCAAACTCAACCTTATTTAATTTTAATATACTAACCGTTGCTTTGGTTCGGCTTGGTTTCCAAACATTTACCTTTTTGGATTTTCCGACCGGCCCACCGTTTTGTGAAACCATTTGGACTGTAAAGTGGTCCAAACCGCTAACTTTCCCTGGGTGAGGATTGACGTCAAAAACAACTTTCATCTTTCTTCGGTCGTTAGGAACCAATACTTGTTGCCCAATGAGCCCGGATAAATGAACGTCAGCTTCATCCTTCTGAACGAATGGCAAATCAGTTTCCAAAACAGTTAGTGATACCTTGGTCAGAGACAACTCATCCTGAAAAATCCATTTATCGAACGAAATATCCCACCAACTTTTTTCTGTGACAATAGGTGGTGTCCAGGCTTCCGGCTCGTGGATATCGTATTTCTTGAAATACGTGTATAAACGCAATTCAAGCGTCTTATCACGGAGCCCCAAGTCCGCGATGCGCCCACGAACGGACTTGTACGAACCCATAAGACTTCGAACACTGTCCAGGTTCCGCCGGATCTTACGATTAATCATCCCGAGATCAGAAAACAGCTTAAAGTCTGGAATTAGAGTCAATTCATACAAACTAGCCCCAAGCGTTTCGCCGTCAATTCCATTTTCTAACGCAGTAAGTAGATACCTTACACGGGAAACTTCATCCGCAAACAGCCAGCCTTCTTCGGTTAGGCTCTGAAAAAAATCACGCACATGCCCAAGAAAGGAGGTGGGAATCCTATCAAGCAAAGCGTCTATCAAATCTTCGTAAATTGAGGTGAAGGTCAGTTCCTCGAATGTGGCTACACCGAAAGAATCTTCAGCGCTAGTACGCAGTGACGTTGGAATAAATACAAGAAGCGGTGGACGCAACTCTCCATTCGCATCAGGATTTCGCAACTCAACCAGCTTGGTGGAGGTCACCCGGTAAGGCAGCCCCTCTTGGTCATCGTTGGCAAGGATAAAAATGTTACCATTCGGACGGATCCTTCGAAGCTCCTTGCATACAGACTCCATGACATCATCATCGAGATCGGTAACCCGCATACAGTGACCAATACTCCGATCACCCAATATCTCTTCGAAAGAAGGACACAGTAGGTCTGCAACCGCCGTATTCAATTTATCTTGGGATAGCTTGGTAAACGTGTTACTCATCCCTCCCTCCCGTTCTTATCTATTCCGTCACGTATCTCAATTGCATAACGAGGCGATACCTTTTGGGTTACATAAGCGTCTGACAAATCTTCGTAAAAACCAATTTCACGAAGGCGACGTTTAAAGGAGTCAAGGTTTAATCGTAATGCTCGGCGGGCCAGAATACTATCATTATCAGACGTGTTTTCAGGGAGCCGATCAATATAGAGCCCGTAACGATTCCTCAAGAATACCAATAACTCTTCAATACGAACTTCCCGGGTTACAAAATGGCCCCCATCTTGATTCAACACGGCCAGTTGAAGAAGTACCTCAAGCAGTTGGCTGCCCAGTACAAACCGACGAGGGCTTCCTTTGCACCGTGACTGCGCCAGCAACCCGCTTTTCTTATTTTTCAGCATTAAAGAGTCCAGACACTCTGTTATGTATTTCCGATGATACTTGCCACGGTAAGCCATTAATATCTCGATAAAAGACTCGAATTCGTCCAACCCCATTGACATAACTTCGCGAATTTCTGGATCGACATCCCCGTTCCCCGACGTTGATTCATCAACCAAGCCTGCCAAACGGAATTTGAAATAGGCATTCCGATCTGCATCATGCTCAGGTTTCAGCAGGGAAACCAAATCGCCGACAGAAAACACCCCAGAGGCTGGCGCGGCAAGTTTTCCGGTTTTATTGCTTAAATAATCCGCCATTTCATCAAGCTTTTTAACAACAAAATTGGCTTGCACGAAAGAAGGGATTTGACGGTACAGTCGCTCGGTGGACTTACGAGCCAACTCTGCCATATGAGGATTATTCACATCGCCCATGTCCACCACTAAAGCTATGCGATAAGGGCACCCCTCTAACGAATTATCAAGGCTGGGGTTGACCGGACATGCCTTGGTGCAGCAAAGGTCGTTTCCAGAGCGCTGTTTCACAAATTTTGGCAGCACCTGCATCAGCTTAAGGTGATAAAGCGACAAATGAAAAGCCATAAGGGTCTTAAGATAATCAACCAAGACCGAACGCGGGATGTAGGGCTCGTAAGCCAAAAGCCTCAGGATGTCATCAGCCATAATATCGGCCTGCCCTATACACAACGGATGAATCCTCTCCGGCTCCCTTGAATCACGCATGTCTGCAGTCACTTGAGAATTAAACCGTAGCAATGCTTGTGTCTCAACATCGACAGTGACACCAGAGTCATATTTATCAGTGACAAGATCAATTCCGGGGAAAAAAAAGCGTTTCAGGGCATCTCTGGCAGCCTGCCCTTTGCTCTTGCGAGCATAAAAAAGCATCCAGTAAACATGTTCACCGGCGCCATAATCACGGCAATGCTTTGCATTTCGAAATTTATAGGTTTCTCCATGAAGGGGACGAGGAGAGGCCACAGCTTGTTTTGACTGTCCCCTGTTCACCACATCGAGCAAGTCGGTTTCCATCCACTTCTGTACAATATCTGGATATTGATCAAAGTTTCTAAAATATTCTTGAATATCAGAATGTTCTATAATTTCATAAACAAACGCCTCAGGCTGAAGGTTGTTTGCCCGAGGTGGTTTTCTGCTCCCATATCCACCAAACTTCAACCTTGGAAATAGCATCGTAAGCACCCGATCCATCTCGGTATGCTTAAACTCTAAGTAACTTACTTTCGGGGTTCTGAACTCCTTATCCCTTCCTTTAATCGACATGATACTCGCACCCCTTTTCCGACACAGTGAGACTCAATACCCCGTCTTCTTCACGATTAATTTGATAAAAGCGATGACCCGTTTCTGTCAGGAGTACCTCCTGATATGGGGCTGCCGATAGGACATTCTTAAATACAGACAGGCTAAGATAGAAGCCTTCTTGCTCTTCAATACTGGGCCGATAACCATTGTTCAATCGCACCAGCATCTCATAAATATCAAGATTGATTCGGAGGCTCGCGGTATGGCCTTCTCCTGAATCGTAGAACAGAACCAGCGCTTGAGAGAGGCACTCCAAAAAAGGATGGGCTGCTGTTTCTTGTTCAGCACGAAGGGTGAAGTGTTCACCATTAAATAGCCGGTAGCTACGAATAGTCCCTTTATCCACTTGACGAACGCGGAGTGCCAGCTGGTGACCCAGACGCGATGGGTCGTTCAATCCTTCTCCCCGATTAATAGCCCGAAGAATAGCGGAAACTGAATCAATGCTTTGTATAGCGGGTTGTTTAATGGCAGTCAGAAAAGGATCAATGCTTTCATAAGGCTGCATCGCCTTCCAGCTAAGATCACGACACTCAAAAAAATGACGCCGGCGCATGTGTGAAAGGTAGTTCCGATGTTTGGCAATCAGTCGAGAACGGCTCTTTGACGAATAATCACGGGGAAGACTATTAAACAATACCTCCACCAATTCATCGTCATAAGCAGGACGGTCTGCAAACGAAAAACGGCTCATAGCCTTTGCCTTGGGGTTTAAAAATCCCAAGGAACGATCCAGATCAGGGTTACTGACCTCAGCAACATCAATCTCACTCAACAATGAAATTAAACGGTCATTTGAACCAGCACCACTTGCAAGCCAGGAGTTGAAATAGAACCCATTCAGTATGCGATTTTGGTTCTCCTCACCACCACTCTGGTATAGCTGATGAATTCCGTCGCAGTCCCGGGTTCCAACCAACATAAATGCAAGGGCAGAGCGCAAATCGCGCATCGTAATATGCAACCGGCCACGCAGGTGGGTAATGGTGTAGAGCAGCTTCAACCGCTCAATGACTTTGGGGCCGGCAACTGGGTCCTGAAAGGTTTTGGCATTGTGATAGGCGTAACACTTGCCTTTAAGATCACACGTTTCACAAGCCTGCCAGTACACCTGCTGAGTCATGCATGAGACCAACCGTTCCAAAATGGAGGGTTTGCCCTCTTCAGGATCGGCAACCACCGAACGCAAGTTAAGATTAATAACGGCAATGCCATCGTCAGGCATCTCCCCCCTCAGGCCTCGTTGAACCTGCTTGGAGAGAAGCGGAAACTCATCTTCATTCTCCAAGAAAAAATCCACCAATCGCCCTTCGTTGATAGCAATCAGGCGGGTTTGATTCTCCGGCCAACCTGTCTTGTCATTGCCAGCATATGGGCCGAAAAATGTCCGCAAAACGATGTCATTGCGTTCTTCGCCCTCATCCTGACTGCCGTCGTAATTGCTCTGAAACGTATGCCCTTTGAGCTGAAATATGGCACCGTTCCCTCCGCGCTGAATCTGCGCCCCCTTGCTCTCGGCATCAGCCTCAAACTGTTGGATGAAAGCTGTCTTTCCATCACCTGCATTGCCGCTGATAATCACCAGCCCAAACTCGCCTTTGAAGAGGGCCGGCTTGAGCCTCTCGTCGAGATAAGTCGATACATAGGTGGCCTTGCCAATCTCGTCTAATCCACGGGTGCCGGCATTTGAAATCTGGCTCTGGCTGTATAAAGTCAACAAATGAGTCACAAAAGGATTTACATTCGGCGCGCTTGTTTCAAATCCCAACGTCGCAACCACCTTCGGGCCGCCACTTAGCTCACCAGTAGTGAGTATCGAGCGATATTGTTTTACGGCCTGCAGTGCTGCCAACACCTCCTCTGCCGATGTAAAACGGTCTTTACGCTCTGGGGCGACCATCTTAAACACGACGTCAACCAACCCCCGACTCAAATCAGCGCATCCTTTGAATTGCTTTGGATCCTTGGGCAGAGTCTTTATCGGTGGAGTGGGTTCATCGAAAGGGTACTTTCCGGTCAGGCATTCGTAAAAAGAAATGCCCAGTGCATAGAGATCACGGTCTACTCGATCAGCAGCATCGGGTTCTACTGAATAGTCATAATCTGGCGGGAGGTAGCGGCGGGTACCCCCACCGCCTTGAATTTCATCGTTTTCGCTGACGGCCACATTAAAATCGATGATACGGATGCCTTTATCCGTCCAAAGTAGGTTAGATGGTTTCACATCCTGATGGTACACACCATGCTTATGTAAATGCCCCAACCCCTCTGCTGCTTCGGTGGCAATTTGAACGGCATCTTCAATTGAAATGGATTCAATCTCGATCATGTCAGAGACATCAATGCCTTCAACATATTCAAACACGATATAAGGTGTCTGATTGGCATCAGCCATACGATCTGCCCAGACGACTTTCACCACATAGGGGTGATCGGGCAGACCGGTGAGCGTCTTGTACTCTCGGCGAAGGCGCTCATAAACGCTTCGTCGATCCCGAGTGACCAGCTTGATGACTCGTACGACATCCCCCAAAGAGTCGAAGACTTTATAAGCGACACCGAACCCACCACTTCCCAATTTTTTCTGAATACGAAATCGCTCAGCAAGAATGTAATCTTGGGGCAAATTTGTTAAATCTTCCAAAATTGGTTGTTCATTTGATGCATGAGATGCCACACCAAATGATAAATCATTTTTTCCTTCAGGCAGAATCAGATCATCAAGAGCCTTTCGGGCAATCGCTGCACTCGCAGGACGATCTTCCGGATCAAACTCACAGAACAGTTGTAACCATTCATCAAACCCCTTGGGCAAATCCGGTTTGTGCTCCGATGGTTTGATTAAAAACTTGCCATCCGCCTCGATCATCTCATCAACATCTACAAAAGGGCGTTCACCTGTGAGCAATTCGTAGAAAATAAAACCAACAGAGTATAAATCCGAAGCGATACTGGCTTCTTTGGGAAACGATTCTTTTTCACTTTTTACCAACTCCGGAGCACGATAGGTTGGATCGAGATCTTCAATAATCTGCTCTGCAATGGTACTTTCATTGCTACGGTTCTTTCCAACCCGGGAGAAATCAAAACCAGTCACCCGGGCCTGCCCACCTTTAGTCACCAAAATAGCATCAGGCGTCAAGTTGCGATGAATCACTTCATGGCGATGCGCATGATCCAACGCCGATAAAACATTGCGCATAATTTGAAGTTTCTGATCAAAGGTAAGAGCCAAAGAGGGCTTACTGATATGAAGTCGAAGAACTTGGGCGGGTAAATCTTCGGTGACCAGTATCACCTTATCTTCTTCTTCATTTTGAAAGAGGGCTTTTACCGCCAAAACATTGGCGTGGGTTGGCATATGGGCTACGGCACGATAAGCATTGCTGATCTTCTTGAACTCTTCCTTACGGGCGGTCTCTTCCTGGTAAGGGTCGGCCTGATACACACGCAGCCGAGCCATCCCCCCCCTTTTGCCAAGAAGATTGTGTTTGGTACGATACTCTGTATAGCGATCCGTCCCTCCCAACCTCTCTTCCACCAGCCAATCCCGAAAAACCAAGGCTGCTTTTTGGGGTTTTGCTTTACCTCTGATGGCTTTCGAAATGTGTGAATGAAAACGGCTGATATTTTTAAGCCGATGCTCAGGGATACGGCTCTTGTCACAAAAATATTTTAAGCAATGCTTAAGATCTGTTACGTCCGGGCTATCGATACCGGCTTGATCCAAAAGGTTAGCATCACTTGATGTGAGCAGCACAGCGGCGTGCACATGCGCTTTACGCAATTCGATCAGTCCGGTGTTACTCTCACGAATCATAGTCGCCATGGCCTTGGCATGGCTTCGCAACTTGCCCAAAGGAGAAAAAAACGGTTGTCGGCCTTCGGGATACCACTTGGAGCCGTACACATCGATATTTCCACGCGTCCCCTTCACATCAACCAAATAAACAGCATGGGGAGCCAGGATGGCGACATCGATTTCAAAAACGTCCTGCCCCTGACGCATCTCAAAATTATGAAAAATCAGCCACCCATCGGGCAAATGATCTCGAAGGAAACCGATGGCCTGACGTTCAGAATCGTTCACGGGTTGCCCGATGGGGATGACTTTTGCCATTAACGGCCTCCTTCCTCAATGGTGCGCTCAACAAGGGCTCGGGCTTCGTCTTCAAGATCAATGGCTTGACTACGTAGTTCAGAGCTACGGAACCCGATGCTCCCAATCTCATTGCGCACACTTTCATCAAGATCTGGGACAACGACTTGGCCTATCTGATATTCATCAAGATGCGGTATAGAGGAACCATAAGCCCTAGCCTTGAGTTGCCGTCTTCCATACTCTGATCTTAGAGCAATTATCAAATAACCAGCATCAACTTCGTTTTTGCAGTGAATCCGGATAGCATCTTCTGATACTGCACCACCGATTAACTTGCCATATGGTAATACTGCAGTTCCTATAATACCGGATAACTGACCAGACCTTGGGATCAATAAAGTCCTCTGATCCACAGTCAAATTGTATGCATCCACGATTTTTTTAGGAATTAAGAAGCTCGGCTGAGGGTCCGCCCACATCAATGCCGTGGTACCGAACATGGGAACGCCAAATTCTTCGTCATCAACATGGATCCTTTTAAATCGTTTCGGTTCTACTATCGATTCTGAAATGTCCGCCACGGTAGTTGTGCCTACAGATGCTGTATTTATTGAATCGATAGCTTCATTATGAAAAGGGCTATGAAAACCTGCATCAAGCCGTTTAAGAAGTCTGGCTGAAGAAACTGTCCTAACGCCAAATTCAATTCCATTGGTCTGGTTTTGTGATAACCCACGGAGCCCTGACTCGCGCTCCATTAGCTCAATCGCCTCTGTAATGGATTCGCTTGCCTTTGTACGTAGCTCGGCCGCCTGTTGAACCAAATCATGAGCTTTTTCTTCCACTTCACCAAGACGAGGCACAGGAAGTTCAGCGATATGGTGGGGTTCCAAGTGTGTAATTATTGAACCGTAAGTTCCTGCAACGATAATCGGCAAACCAAATTTTGTGCCCAAATATGCATATATATAGCCAGGATAAACTGCATTCTCATCAGGAATCACTCTCAAGACATCTTCTGAACAGGCCATCTCCGCCATATCTTTACGAGAGTACGCCATGCGGCCTATAGTACCGGAACGGGTAATGAGCGTCCAACGATCCTTAATTAAAAGTTGGCTATTTTGACAAGCAACAGATTTAGCAATGTAACTAATGTTACTCAGGTCCGCCTGAAGAATATCGGTGCTCGACAAAAATGGATAACCATGCTGATCATCATCAACCCAGAGCCGCGTGATACGACCCGCGTTAATAATTCCAGAGATGCCTCCTTTTGTGAGGTTTTGTAGTTGGTCCTTTCTCACCGGTAACTGGCGGAGCAATTCTTTCGCCTCGATAGCACCTGACATATACGGTCCACAATCGAGTCGACATCCTTGTTTTTCGATCCAACTACTTGGAACTGCCTTTATTTGAAATTTTCTGCTCATAACATCACCTCGCCGGTTACGCGGAATTCCTTGAATCTCTCTGCCACCAACGGCAGCTCGTCATCAATGCGTCGATTACGACGAGTGGTGCGGCGAGTTTCCACCTCTCCACCTTTTCGAACACGTTCAATGACTTCTTCGTTAAAAATCAATTCTTCTCCATCGGGCGCGCGATGAAACAACATGTTACCACGTGCATCCACCCCTGCACGGCCTACCACAGCCATAAAAACTTTGTATTCCGGATGTTCAGTATGAATCAATTCTTCCTGACTATGACGACGCAAAACCAAAAAACTCGGCAAGGCAGGGGTCAAACCATACTCTTTCACCGTCACCTTAAAAGGTTCTATCGGCAAATCAACGCTTGCCATCACTTCACAATGCCGCAGAATCCACCAACGCACATATTCATCCCCCGGATTCCCCAAAAGACCATCTGGCAACAGTATACCGATACGTCCTGTGCCGGGCTTCACCCACTGAAGGGCTCTCTCCAAAAACAACACCTCGGGGGGAACGCCACCCACTTTTATATTGCCTGAGTTGCGATACCCCCCCTCACCATCAGGGTTCCATGCATGCCCAAGGTCATAATTTTCCAGAATTGATTTATCGGTAACCACTTCCTTTGTCGAAAACCAGGGGTTAACCAAAACCACATCCATACTGTTTAGAGGTATCGCTGGCCGAGCCGCCTCAACGCCATCCAAATCTCCATCTGGAAAAGTCAGAGCGTCTATGCGAAACACGCGACCAGGGTTGCCCGTTGTCAAAAGCATGTTCATACGACTGGCGACTGCCAAAAACGGATCGATCTCGCAACCCAACGCGTTACGATCCGCCCATGAAGCCGTTTCATTTTGCGATTGAACAATCTGCTCGACTGTTGCTTCATCTGGGGTCGTGCCATGCCCCGAAAGCTTTTGCTTGAAAATGTGATCTGCAGCCATGGCCAAAAAGGTACCGGTTCCGCTGGAACAGTCCATGATGCGTTCACCCGGCTTAGGGTCAAGCATCTGAACAGCCATTTCGGCGACATTCAAAGGGGTCGGGTATCTTCCTTCTCGGCCGTCCATCACACTACTCACCACGGAACGATAAGCATGGGTACGGTAACGTGGTTGGGTTTCACTCAAGGAGAAACGAGCCAGCTCCATAACAACCCGAGCCGTTTCCTGGGGTTCCAATGTGAGATCCCAACCCCGTGTTAAAAGGTCCGGTTGCCAAGCCTTAGCCGATGCAATACATTTGCTAATGCGTTGTTGAATGGCCAGCTGGCCTGCCTCATCAAAAGGCTCATCACCCTTGATCCAGAACTTCCGTTCACCCCATGGCCGAGTCTCATCATAGATCTTAGCAAACATCAACAGCCCGACCTGTTTAAAGGTATCTTTATGGTCCAGCCCGAGGTTACGATTGATATACCTATGCGCCCGCATCAAAGCAGCTTCAAGGCCTTCCGAATCCGCAGCAACCTGTACAACACCACCTGTTTTATCTAAGTCTGATGTCGCTTCACCCGGAACAGGCCAGACACCCAACGGTTTTTGTCTCACTTCAAAACGGGTATGCTCAACCTGGAACAAAAACTCTTCCTGTCCATTGGTCCACATGCCCAGCGTCGCACCAGGAATAAGTTCCAGCAAATTTTTCAGTTCTTGGAGGTCAGTATCGGCCTCAATGATGGAACGAAGCTTGTCTCGTTTCTTTTGATGTTTACAGACAATAATCCGCTGTAAATTTTCGTTGGTGTGCTTGGCTCCGGGGCGAAAAATACCGATATCCATCTTCGCCGGCTTCCCGCCCTTAATTCGGTGTTTGTAGTCCACCTCAATATCATCTCGGTTGAAACCATACCCCTCGATGAGTTGGCGCAGCACTTTCTGTACGATCAGTTTTTTGGGAGAGGCACTCTCTTTCTTACCCGTCAGAATATCGATATAAAAGTTATCGGGCTCTTTTACATCGGAATCGTCATTGGATGTGCCATTGATATCTGCGTTTTGATCATTCACTCGTTCTGCTCCTTAAGAAATTCTCGATACTTTTCAGCGATAACTGGAAGATCGTCATCCTCAATTTTTTCACTACGAGTTAAGGTGCGCTCCACAAAACGACCGCCAATACGAAGGCGTTCGGTGTACTGTTTGGGCTTAACGATCTCTTCTCCATCCGGTGTACGCTTGTAGAGCTTATTTCCACGGCGGTCGAATCCAACCTTATCGGCGACAGCCATAAAAACCGGATACCCTTCGCTTCCTCCCAGAGCCTCTGCTTTTTTTTCTTCATCACTCTTACGACGCAAAAAGAGCAGGCTGGTCAAAATATTTACGTTTGCCTCGGCAATAAAAGCTTCAACCGGCAAATCGACAGAAGCAAGAACCTGTGTTTCACGCATGATCCACCAACGGATGTACTCCGCTGCCGGGTTGCCGAGCACACCATCGGGAAGAACAATCCCCATGCGGCCGGTACCCGGCTTGATCCACTTGATACAACGTTCAATAAACAAAATTTCTGGCGAAACGCTGCTTTTTAGTTGGCCTGTGTTTCGAAATCCACCGTCCCCATCGGACTCCCAGTTGTGAGCCAACTCGTATTGTTCCAGTATATGTTTGTCTGTAATGGGAATATCGGAACCAAACGGAGGATTTGTTGCGATAATATCGACCGAACCCAATGGGATCTCTCTCTCTGCCATTGGAAGATCGGCCAGATGGCCTTTGGGGAACTCAAGTGAGTTAATATTGTATATATGCCCTCGGCCATCCCCCGCCAAAACCATATTCATCTGGGCGGCACGGATCAAAAAAGGATCGAAGTCTGCACCAAAAACGTTTTTGGCGGCATAATCCTTAAGCCGTTCATGGACACTCAGGAACTCTGTTGTGTTTTCGTTTCCAGCCTGGATGTTTTGTTCATCACGGAATTTTTTCAGCATATAGCCAAGGGCCGCAACCAAAAATCCACCGGTTCCACAAGCCGGATCCAAAACCGTTTCATTCTCTTTCGGGGCAAGCATTTCAACAACCAGCTTCACCACACCCCTGGGTGTAAAATATTGGCCTCTGTCACCCCGCAGGTTGACCCCTACCAATTCTTGGTAAGCAACGCCTTTGGCATCGACATCGGTACGGGTGAAGTCGTATTTGGCCAGTTCAGAAACGATAAAGGCAAGAGCACGGTCCGAGAGGGTAATCTCTTCGTTACCCCTAAAAATATTATTAAACTGCTTCTTAACTTCAGAAAACAGTTCATCGATTCGCTTACGGATGGCCTCTCGCCCCTCGACTTCAAACTGCTCTTTGGGCCCAGCCCAAAAACGGCGTTGCCATGCCTGACGCTGTTTGCCCCGCAAGTTTTCGTCATGCATCTTACAAAAAATCAAATAAAGAAACTGCCAAAAAGCCGCATCCTTTGGCATCCCCTCATTGCCATGGATAAAGTTGTGACAACGGCGGAAAGTAATCTTCAGCATCTCGTTGTCCGCTATGCGGGTGTGGGCATCGGAAAGCACCTCTTTCGTGCCGACAGACTCTTCCGCCATGGGCCAGTCGCCAATGGGATTACATTTGGTTTCAAATCGTTTCTGTTCTTTCTCAACAAAAAAGAACTCAAGACCATTGGTCCACAAACCATACTTAATGGCCTCAATATCGCGCATAATGTTTTCGATATCTTCCAAGTCCTTTGAGGCCTGCTCAAAGTCACGAATACGGACAGCGCTCTTCCCGGCCTTTGGTTCTTGTCGACACAACACAGCTCGGCCAAGATTTTCAATCACGTGGTCTTTCCCATGATGAAAGATGGCCACGTCCACCTTTTTACGCCCACCTATTTTAAAATCGAGCTCCATATCTTCCGGAGAAAATCCATATTCATGGATCAAAGCTCGAACCACCCGCTGGCGAACCAACTCTTTCTTTGTTTCCTTGATTTGTTTACCTGAAACATAATCAAGTGTGAAACCTGCAGGGATAGCACCCTCAGTTTGCGCAATATTTTCTTTGGCCATTAGAAACTCCATTCACCAAGGGCTAATCTATTTCGTATCAATTCTATCGGAATTCTGAATCGAAGATTTCTGTGCTTCTATCCAGACATCGATGTCTTTTCGAGTAAACCGCCACTGACCCCGCACTTTAAATGCAGGCAATTCTCCGGCCTGAGCCATAGAGTAGACAGTTTTTTCACCAACCTTGAGCAATGTAACGACATCTTTAATTTTAAGAATTTCCCCATAGCTCATATATTTTCTCCTGAAGGGCTATAATCCTTTATGGGTAACAATCCCCCAACGGGTTATCCTACTCTCACAGGAGTAGTAAATCACTAAAATTTACCAAAGTACGGCAAAAATCACCAGATATTTTTCGTGTTGCAAAACACTAAACAGCAGGCTATAGTCGTATTCATGAATAAATTCGGTGAAACAATTCGTAACCTCAGAACCGCCCAGGATTTAGGCCTGCGCGAAACGGCTGCCAAAGTGGGTATCTCACCCGCATACCTAAGCCGTATCGAACGCGGTAAAGAACGCCCTCCTCGGCCGGAAATCGTCAAAACCCTGGCCAAAGAACTGGCCGCTGACCCCGATGTCCTTTTCCGCCTTTCTTCATCAACAGACCCAGAGGTTGTCGACTTCCTTCACAACCAACCGGCTGTCATGAACCTCCTGCGTTATATCAAGGAGGCCGGCTTCAGTGAAGATGAAATTCAAAATCTTACCAAAGCGGCGCAAACCATAAAAACAGCTTAAAATTCAATATCTTACCACCCCACACCGCCGTTCCCCCTCAAACCCTATCCCACAGAAATAACCGCCTAAACTCCGAATGCTTCGGAATCGCATCCACATACAAAATTTCATTACCAGGCAGAGAATCAAACAGGCGGTTGAAGAATGTTCTTCGCCCATCCCACCCCATCACATCCAGCACCTGTTGGATCAGCTTGCGGGCGGCAACCCGCTCCTCCTTGCACTCGGCCTTCAGGTGGAGGTAACAAGCGGTGGCAAAGGCATCGCAACACATAGAGCCGATGTTGTCATCAACGCCCTTCATCTCGTGAAACAGACTCCAGAGTTTCTTTGTACACACGGGTTTCATACTGGCCTCTTTATCGGGGGTTCATCTTTGGGTGGGGTGATGCTCCGGAATGCCCGAATGGACGAATGTATCAGGCTAATTGACTGTATTCATGCTTGATACAACCCAAACAGCCAACGAATGTTTGACGAATGAGGACGAATGTATATTTAATTTTTTCTTATATCTTCAATTATATTAATAATATACAAAACAATAAAATTAAAAATCATGCGATTTTGCGCCTGGCAAACATTCGCAAAGCATTCGGTGGGCATTCGCTCAAACATTCGCGCACATCCACCACACAAAACCCTGTTATATTGAAATATTTTACGATCCATTCGTTTCATTCGCCCTTTCCAGACCCACCCACAAAAATCCTAAGCTTATCGTATATCGTACGTTTAAAGCCCCAAAGGGGTCTGTTTCTATGCTTGGAACACAAAACAACTGATACTTCGCTTCTTATGGCGGCTGTAGACGTTACCGGATTTGACGAAGGGGTGTTTGATGCTTGTTTTCAGCGCTTCCTGTAGACGCTGCATGTCCTGGGGGAGCGGCTGTTTGTAATCCACGCAGGCAGCCCGGAACTCCTGGAGGTTAATGGCGATGAGCTCTTTCTTCGCTGAATGGTTCAACCAACCCGCCCGGCTTTCCATCACATCCTTCTCCCAGATCTCTTCGTTCATGTATTCATAGGTCTTCCAAAATTGAGCGACCAGGCCATCTTCTTCCTGAAGAAGATTCTCCCGGTCTTTGGCACGCACAAGAAGGTATTCCGTTAATCTATCTGCAAGCGATTCCGCCATATCCGGGAAAAGAACGCAAAGGCCATGGCCAAGGGCGGCCACCAGGCAATGGCAGAATGCAACGCGGTTGCTTAACCCTTGATTCTCAAACCTCGGCGACAGCTCTTCGAAAGCATCGTAAGTCCGGGAAAGAATCAGCTGCTCACGTTTTAACGCGGCCCCCATAAACCCGCTGAACGCATTCACTGGGCGGGCAGGAAGCTCTTCGGCCAAGGCCTTGTTTTCTGCCCTATGGTGCGCCCTTGTCATATGGCAATGAACGATTCGAGAAAGGGTGGCCTCATGGCCTGTTACCCGGTGATTTTGAGAAGCGATCAAAGCCCCAAGAAATGGCTGTTCAAAGATGTCGCTGCCCTTTGTGGGAAGTCCGATAGCACCGGTTCCACGTCCGTTGAACAGATCTTTCAGGGAGTCGAAGTTGTACTGCTGTTGCTGTCCGTTCTCCTTGCCTTCTCCGTAGTCCGTCTCCAAAAGACTGGTTGGGAGATTGGAAAGCTGGTTGAACTTTCGGCGCACGGCCTTGGGATTGTCCTTTCTGGGGTTAAACCCTTCATAGTCGTCTCGGCCGGAGCATTTCCAAAGCAGCTGGAGCATATCGGATTTGCCCGTGTCCTTCTCTCCAGAGAGCTCAAAGAAGGGATAACGACGATACTTTTTCCGGATCTGCTGGACAAAAAAGGACCCAAGCCACCACGCCAAACAGGAGAGCCCCTGCCAGTGGTAAACAGTGACATAGTCGAGGAACCAGGAGGGGTTGAATTCCTGGCCGGTTTGAATACGAACGCCGGAACGAAGAGAGCTTTTCAACCCAAGTTCTCCGATCTTGAAATAGCCAAACTCATTTACAGGGATCTCCTTGCCTTGATAATAGGCGTGATCCTGAAAAATGTAGGCACCGGTATCCGCATGATACCCGAGGTAGGGCACTGTGGTAACGGTATCCGGCTCACCGCCAATGGGATCCAGCCACCCCTGGAGCATGTATTGAAACTCGGCTTCCGTGGCCTTGAAAATCACGCCGCGGGCTGTGGTAAGAAGGGTTGCTGTGAAGGCTTCCGCCTTGGTGAGGGCGTTTCCAGTGAACTCTTTGATATCCACCCGCTCGCTGTTCTTGTAACGGATGCGGAACACGTACCTGAATTGATCCATATCCACGTCATCTATGATGTAAAGCAACTCCGGAACGGCGTTGCTTATCTGGGCTTGGGTGGTGTGCTGCGTAAAGAGACGGTAACCATCTTCACCGCACAAAGGGGTGTCGGCCCCTTCCAAGGCAGTATCCAAATCGCTGCTCACCTCAAATCGATAAAGGCCATTGGCAAACTCCACCACGAATTTTCGCTGGCCCTGATTCCGTTGAAACATATGCCATGCCTTCTGCCCCGGAGACCTGGCCATAAAGAGCCGCCCACGATACAGGCATTCATCAATGAACGTCTCGTTCAAAAGGCCTTTTTTATAGAAATCGTTCCAATCCTCTTTTCCATCCGGAGTAAGCGCCACAGCCACGTGCTGCCCCATTCCATTCAGACGATTGGCATGCTTCACAGCCGCCTTTCGACCGGCCTTATCGTTATCCAGCGCAAGAACCCAAACCACACGCTTCTTCTCAGCCCCCCTGATCAACTGCTCTGGAAAATTGGATGATGACATCGAGGCCGCCGCTTTTTCGCCAATATGCTCAAAAGCCATGGCATCGAAAATGCCCTCGGTTATGAAGCACCTGTCTCCCTGCTCTAATACCTGGGCCGGAGGCAGCCAGCACATACCTCGGTATTTGCCCCTGAAATTCGCCTTGCGGCCATCTTTACCGATACGAACAAGCCGTTCCCAATAGACAGAACCGTCACGGTTTAATGGAAAACGGATGGAAGAAATCCACTGGTCGCCGTCTTTCCACTGATATTGCCGGTACCATCCCCGAATGCGGTGAAGATCAAAGCCCCTTTCTTCTTGAAGGTACGCGTCTGCCGTGGCGTTTGGGTTGTCTCTCGATGGGGGATATCGTTTTTCATAATTTCCAAAGAGATGGGGGAGAAGCTCTTTTACCGTCCAGCTTTGGCCACATTTATTCTCACGTCCACAGGCAATGCGAAATGGCTTGGCCTTGCTGACGTAAAGCTCTTTTTTTCCACAATTGGGACAGATTCCGTATCGCAGGTATCCAGCTTGATCCTTGAACTGAAAGCGGGGATCCTGTGACAAGGCCTGGATGATTTCATCGGATCGGTTGCTCGGTACAACGCCTTCATACATGATAAAATCCTTATTTTCTGTTTTTGATCTGCTCCCAACCGCCATACAGAATCAAAGTGATCTGGCCTTAACCCGGGTATTTCATTAGAAAACGATCAAAACAAAACAATAGATCGTGATTGCAAGGTGTTAGTGTGGAAAATCCAGTTACTTCAAAAATGTAAAATGTAGTTCACGGCTCGCTGCTCAATTTTCTCACCCTTCGGGCCAGCCGAGAGCACCCATCTTCCGCGTTATCAGAGCTTTGAGGTAAACCACTACATCTGCAGCTCTGCTGCCTGAATATGGGTGAACTCGGCTCGTGAAATATCCGGATTAACTCTGTCATCATTGGCACGGGGTGAGTTCCAAAAGGAACCCGGCCACGTTTCACGGCTATGCCAAATCAGGGCCTCATACATCGGGACGCCTTTTCTTGCTCAGCCACACAATCCGGGCAAATGCCCCTTCTATTCCAGAGGCACCACCATCAGGCATTTTGCTCAGCGTCACGATTTTGAACGCACTCAATCAGCCAGTCTTCAATTTCACTTTCAACCCAGCCCACAGATCTTGGGCCAAGCTGTATTGGCTTTGGGAAAGTCCCATCTTTTATTCGATCGTAGATCGTTGACCTCGAAAGCCCGGTTCGTTCTTGAACTCGTCCACGCCGAAGAATGTTAATTTTTGTCGAATTGTCGGTTCCCATATTTGAGCTCCTTATCCTGTCAATGGTCATTCCCACCCAAATAATAATGGAGGGTATTGTAAGATTATCGATTCGCTATCCTCATTGAGTACGGTGCAGGTGAAATACCACCAATCCGCTTATTTTATGGTTATATCTTCATCGAACTCCTTGCTCATATACGCTTCAACATCAGAGCGCTTAAAGACCCAGATCCCATTTCTTTTTTGTGCTGAAATTCCAAACTTTCCCCATTTCTTGATGCCCGAAGGTGCCATCCGACACTGCAAAGTCCGCTTGCCTATGCCGACAATGGCCGCTGTTTGCTCGATAGAAAGACAGTTCATTGGAATTGCGCGTTTCCGGTATTTTTTACGTTTACCGCCCATTTTTCCCTCCTGATTTATAAAGTTGATTTAGGGTAACGCATCCATAGCGCTTATGTTCTTAAAAACGCGACGGCACCCTCTGCTATTCTATCAATAGCGCACAGGTTTAGTTTTCTTCAGATGTACACCTTTAGATTACGTAAACTTCAACAGACGCCATCATTGATGGCCACAGGAATAGTCAGAAATCCGTTCATGACGGCTTTTATCAAATGAGAAAAAAGTTCATTTCTATACCCTTGTGCCAGAAAAGATGATCTTGGCTTCATAGGGGTATTTAATTTGTGGCTTTTGAAATTGAAAATCAGGTGGGTAACTCTGAAAAAATCGGTGGGACTACTTGCGGTTTCATTTGAACCAGGTCTATGCCAACAGGCATACGGGGGGTATAAACCCTTAGCCACCATAGACGACTGTCACACACAGCTGTCAAGGTTGCGAAGCACCGCGCACAGCGCGGCTTGGCCTTGACAGCAAGGGGGGCAGTCGTAGCATGTGGCAAAAGTTTCTCACACCGCACACATGTTTGAATGTGAAGTTCGCCTTCTAAAAAATTCGATAACAGATTTTTTTTTGGTGTGTTTTTTAGAAACGTTTTTAAAAAACAATAAAACCGACACCAAAAATCACATCAACAGACCGTTATAATGGGCTAAACCTCTTTATTGGGTTTTGCCCTATAAAGAGGTTTGGAATCCACATTTTGCAAAAAACAATCAATAAAGGAACTCTAATGGCATTAACAGGGCATTGACAAAAATATTTAATATCCTGTATTTACATATAAAGTTCGATCATTAAAGAAAAAAAATCTCTTAACGATTTTATACACGCCTCTGTGCGTAAGCATTTCATACCCCTGCGGTATTTAATGCCAAAAAGGGACTCAAACAGTCCCTTCAAACACAAGACTCAACGTGGCAATTTCGATTGATCATCGAACTCGCCGGGCTATACATCAATTGATTTACAATCAATATTTTGTCGCAATCGTTGAGTTCCCACGCTTGATCACATTTCACTTTTTCGGGGACACCTCCCCAGCACTTCAATCAAAGACGAACGTCTTGCCCATCGGCGATATGTGTTCATTAAAATGCATATCAGTGTGTTACGCAGCCCAACACATTTCCCGGAGCTCCGTAATGATTTTTCCATCTTTGATATCACAAGAAAGGAAGAGCCTGGAAAGCACAACGATTTAAACGTATTTCAACCTACATGGAGGTTCCCGGCCCAAATAACGATGACAATCTGTTTTATTTCAAGAGGAGGCGACAAACCCAGAATAATGATGACAACCCTTACCACGACAAAGGAGGACCCAAAGCACAAAATTATCACACAGCAGTTCGGCTATAGCGATTATAATTCGCTCATTTTTTACGCTAATCCAGCGCGAGCCTAACGCGCACATAAGAATTAGGACTCATCTTCAAAATAAAGGTGTCATATCAGTGGCGATTGAGAATAGCAGGTCAAAGAGTTTATTTTAGACTTGGTATTAACAGGAGTGGTGCATCAAAAAATCGGTTGATCCAATATTTACGTATCGAGGCCAAATCAAAAACAGCAAAGCATCGTAATAACGGCACCCTGCCTTACACCAACACTAATTGCCCCCTTCAGCCTGCTTAATTCAGAGATGGGCAAAATGATTATGAATAAGAAGGTGATAACGATAGGGAGGTGATACTGATAAGGAGCCGATACTGATAAGAAGCTGATACTGATAGGAAGCTGATACTGATAAGAAGCTGATACTGATAAGGAGCTGATACTGATAAGGAGCTGATACTGATAAGGAGCTGATACTGATAGGAAGCTGATACTGATAAGGAGCTGATACTGATAGGAAGCTGATACTGATAGGAAGCTGATACTGATAAGAAGCTGATACTGATAAGAAGCTGATACTGATAAGAAGCTGATACTGATAGGAAGCTGATACTGGCACAAAATTCTAAACACCCTCACGTATCAAGTCACACTATTTTACCGTAAGGGAAAAATATATTGCCACCAGGCAGTATCTCGTTTATAGTTACCGAACGGGAATAAATTAGATATACTTGCCGTAACACCTTAAAAAATACCCGAACGGGAACACAATGCACTCATCACAAGACATGATCCTTATAAAAAACGCAAAAGATCTTGGCTCACTGATTCGCACCAAAAGAAAGGAGATTGGAATGACCCAGGCGGATTTTGCAGGGCTCTGCAATGTGGGCACCCGGTTTATATCTGAACTTGAAAACGGGAAGCCTACCTTAGAGTTTGATCGAGTGTTACGGGTAACACAGCTTATTGGTATAGATCTCTTTGCCAAAGGAAGGTGATAGGTGGAGACTCTTCATGTGTTCATACACAACCAGCTGGCGGGGGTGCTTTCTCAAAAAGATCGGGTCTTCTCCTTTGAGTACGCACCGGAGTATCTCGCTTCAGACCATCCCGTCCCACTCTCAGCCACGTTGCCATTAGCCTTTGATGCCCAGGCCCCCGATCGGGTGAAAGCCTTTTTTTCAAACCTGCTTCCAGAGGGAGACCTGCGGCACCTCATTGCAAAGGATCGAAAAGTATCTGCAGACAACGATTTTGCGCTGCTACGGGAGATTGGCGGTGAATGCGCGGGTGCGGTCTCTCTTCTCCCCCACGGTGAGAAGCCCCAGGTAGATGCCAATTATCAGCTGCTATCCGACAGCTATCTTGCCGACATGATCAAGTCTGCATCGCTGAAGCCTCTTATCATCCATAGTGATGAGATTCGCCTTTCCCTTGCCGGAGCACAGAATAAAATCCCTGTTTTTTATGAAAACAGCAACTGCTCTCTTCCCAAAGGGACTGCACCCAGCAGCCACATACTGAAAATCACCTCTCCGGGCTTCCCCGATCTCATCGAAAATGAATTCTTTTGCATGAAGCTTGCCGATAAGGCTGGTCTTTCAGTGCCTCAGGTATTTATCTGGTCCCACGAAGAGGTAAAGGCCTTGATTGTTGAGCGCTATGATCGATTCAAAGACGACGATGGCGTTCTTCACCGGCTCCATCAAGAGGACTTCTGCCAGGCCCTTGGTGTCATGCCCGACAGAAAGTATGAAAACGAAGGCGGCCCCGGGTATGCCGACTGTCTTAAAGCCATCAATTCACTTTGCACCACACCGGTCCTTGAAAAAAACAAACTGATCGATTGGATGGTATTCAACTTTTTAATCGGAAATTGCGATGCCCACGCAAAAAACATCTCGCTTCTTTATACGCAAGCAGGAACGACCCTTGCACCATTTTACGACCTCGTCTCTACGCTCATCTACCCCGAGCTTTCACAGAAAATGGCCATGCATATTGGCGGAAAAGGCCAAATGAATTACCTTTTCCCTATCCACTGGCAGCGCCTGACTGATGACCTTGAGATCAGCCCCAAGCAACTAAGCCGCAGAATAAAAACGATGTCCAGCCTTCTCGGCGCCCTGACAGGTCAGGTCAAAGAAGAAATACCAGACGACCCCACTTTCCAGGAGACGGCCTCAAAAATTGTGGCAACGATTCAGACCCAAACCCACAGAATCCAAAGCATTTAAATGGTTCTGTAGAGATGGTTCCCCTCTATCAGCCAAGATCACACTCCTGGTTGAAAGTTCACTGTTAAAAGCGACAAAGCCCCATCAAGTAGCGCCACAAGAAACATACCCTTTCCATTCAAAGCCAAATCGTTACCATCGCCACGCACCATACCCAGGCTGCTTTGCACGCTTCGAGCAACAGCCTTACCATGGAGCATGGCGATGGTTTTTTTGCAACTGTGAGCGGAAAGGATTAATATGAAATGGTCACTATACGAAATTTCAAGCCAATAAGTTGGAAGGCGTTACAAAACAAACGCCCCCAGAATATAGATTTTCATCATGTGCACCATCTCCAGCTCGCAGGCGGTCCAGATAATTAGCCCAAAACTGCATCATCTTACTGCGCTTATCGATATACTTTGTATAGTCGTACGCAGCTTGGACAGTATTAGGCGGTATATGGGCAAGCTGACGATCAACAAACCTCTTATCACAACCCTGTTCTAGCAATCTTGTATAGGCCATAGCCCTGAAACCATGCCCAGACATTTCGTCATTCGCATAGCCAATCCGACGTAAGGCGGCAAGGATCGTATTGTCACTCATCGGCCGATCTGAAGATCGCAGAGAAGGGAATACATATTTTCCTTGACCAGTCAGAGGCTCAATTTCCTTCAAAATTTCAACAGACTGCCTTGCAAGGGGAATCAGATGAGGAAAGCGCATCTTCATTTTTTCTTCGGGAATCTTCCACATACAATTTTTAAAATTGATCTCCTGCCACTCGGCATGACGGAGTTCCCCTGGTCTTACAAACACCAGAGGGGCCAGACGCAGTGCACAACGCGTGACAAGGTGCCCTTCATATCCATCTATGGCCCTGAGAAGTTCACCTATTTTTACAGGATCTGTAATGGTTGGCATCCTATTCACTTTTGCCGGAGTCAGGGCCCCCTTCAAATTAACAGTCAGGTCCTCGTTACCACGCCCAGTTCGAGAACCATGTCGAAAAACCTGCCCACAAATCTGCTTTACCCTATGGGCGGTCTCAATAGCACCACGCGCCTCAATTCGCCTCAAGACTGCCAAAACATCAGGCACCGATAAAGTCGCAATCCCACGTGATCCGATCCAAGGAAACACATCACGTTCAAGGCGCCTGATTATGGTCCTGGAATGCCCCTCCACCCATTGATGCTTGTCCTTCGCAAACCACTCCAAGGCTACAGCTTCAAACGTGTTTTCAGCAAGATTAACTGACAGCAACCTTGCGGTCTTGGCATGGTCCATGGGGTCAATGTCACTATCAAGTAACTTACGAGCTTGGTACCGCTTTTCCCTGGCCTCTTTCAACTTCACATCAGGGTACACCCCCAAGGCCATGGTCTTTCTCTTTCCGCCGTAACGATAATCGTAGCGAAAATATTTCCCCTTTGGTTTCACGAGAAGGTAGAGTCCCTTCTCATCGGTCATCTTGTAAGGCTTGTCTTTAGGCTGGGCGTTACGAATGGCTGTATCGGTAAGTGGCATGACGGTACCTCCTTAGTGGATACGTTAATATACCGTCAAAAATACCGCCATAAGGAACTGGCTGTCAAGGGTTTTGGGTGGAACTGGACGGAACGAAAAAACCCCAAGATTCTTTTAAAATCTTAGGGTTACCGTTTTCTTTGGAACTTCTCGGAAACTATCGGAACTATAAAATGGTGGAGGCGGCGGGAATCGAACCCGCGTCCTGAAATAATTCCCCGTAAGACCTCTACACTCATAGTCAGCATCCAAATACATCCAGGTTTTACCCGCTGACTCGGTCCCCTGAACGTCCCCTTGCAGCATTAATTTCGGTTCCGGACGCCGCCAGGTGGTGGAATACCAGGCTTCCGGTCCCTATCACATTAGAGTGTCGCCACGTTGGCCTTAAGTGAGAAGGTCAGGTGACGTGCATCCCGAAGGATACATTTTTTTTGCGGATTAACTGCTAAGCAGCTGCCGCATATGCATAATCGTCTGCATTTATGTTGTGATCGATTATTAACGAGGCCAACGATCATCCTCGGAGTGCAGTCAAACAGCTCTCATATCCCAGTCGAACCCAGGACGCCCCCATAAATTGGCTTCATAAGAGATGTGACTTGATCTGAACCTGTGAGGTGGGTGGCTCAGATCAAACGTAAGGTAATGCATCCGGGGCGGCCTGTCAATGGTCAGGGTGATTCCGGAGGCATCTTCGGGCGCGGCACTCTTGCGCTGCAGCCCGGGTGTATTAATCCGAATAGTCTTTCTGCTTGTTCATGCGGTTCACCTCCAGCTTGGCGTCCCGCTCTTTCAGGGTCTGTCGCTTGTCGTAGAGCTTCTTGCCACGGCCGACTCCCACCTTCATCTTGATGCGATTGCCCTTGATGTAAATGCTCAAGGGAATCAGGGAGCACCCTTTGATGTTGAGCATGTCCGAGATCTTGCGGATCTCCTTCTTGTTCAGGAGCAGCTTTCTCGGGCGCAGGGGGTCGTGGTTGGAGTGAAAGGAAAAGGGGTACTGGGAGATGCTCATCTGATAGACGAACAGCTCGCCGTTCTCCGCAATCTTGCAGTAGGACTCCTTGAGGTTCACAGCCCCGTCGCGCAGGGATTTTACCTCGGAGCCCACCAGCACCAGGCCAGCCTCGTACTGATCGGTGATTTCGTAGTTGAACCGCGCCTTTTTGTTGTTGGCGATGGTTCGGGTGCTCTTTTCTGCCATAATCGCTGTCCTTGCCCACCTTATGGTGGCTGATCCCGCATGGCCCTGACTACAGAGATGCGGTCGAAAAAAACCGGTGGCCGCCTATGCGGCACCGGTTTCTCATGGAAGCCGCACAGGCGGCCGAAAGCATCACGCCGAAGCGGTGCCGTTCTCGTTTTCTTCGGGGTAGACGAACTCGTCCATCATGGAGGCCACGCCGTCCACGGTGGTTGCCTCAAGAACCCTGGCTGCAAACTTCCGGGACTCGGAAAAACTCAGACCCCGAACCATCTCCTTGACCATGGGCAGGGACTGGGGCGTCATGGAGAGCTCGTCAAGCTCCATGCCCAGAAGCACCGGCATGTTGGCGGGCTCAGAGGCCATCTCGCCACAGATGCACACCTTGACGCCGTGCTTCTTGCCCACATCCACCACCTGCTTGATCATGCGCAGCACAGCAGGGTGAAGGGAGTTGTAAAGATGGGCCACCTTACGGTTGCCGCGATCAATGGCCAGGGTGTATTGCGTCAGGTCGTTGGTGCCGATACTGAAAAAGTCCACTTCGTCGGCCAGGCGCTCGGCCATAACCACGGCAGAGGGAACCTCCACCATGATACCGATCTCGAAGTTCTCGCTGTAGGGAATCCCTTCGGCTTCGAGCTGGGCTGCAGCCTCTTTGAGCATTTTTTTGGCTTCCAGAACCTCTTCCACGCCGGAGATCATGGGGAACATCACCCGGACATTGCCGAAGGCGGCTGCACGTAGGATCCCTCGGAGCTGGGTCATGAACACATCGGGCCGCTGGAGGCAGAACCGGATGGCCCGAAGCCCTAAGGCCGGGTTCTCCTCATCGTTCTCCCGGGCGTAGGCCAGGGCCTTGTCCCCGTTGATGTCCAGGGTCCGGATCACCACGGGCTCGGGGAAGATGAGCTCGGCCACCTCCCGGTACTGCTCGTAGAGTTCCTCTTCCGTGGGGAAATGGGAGCGGCTCAGGTACTGGAACTCGGTGCGGAACAGGCCGATGCCCTCTCCGCCGTAGTCCATCACCGAGACGATCTCCTCGGCCAGCTCGATGTTGCCCATGAGCTTGATGGTCACCCCGTCCACGGTGGTGGCGGGAATCTTGCTCCGGCGCTTGATATTGGCCCGCCGCGTCTCGTAGCGCAGCTTCTTCTCTTCGTACTCGAGGAGGGTCTCGTCCGAGGGGTCGATGATGACCAGCCCGTCGTTGCCGTCCACGATGATGATGTCGTCGTTCTTGATCAGGGCGGACACGTTGCCCAGGCCCATGACCGAGGGCAGCTCAAGGGTCCGCGCGATGATGCTGGTGTGGGAAGTTTTCCCGCCGCGGTCGGTGACGAAGCCTTTGACGCGCTCCAGCTGGATGCGGCTGGTGTCCGCAGGGGTCAGGTCTTTGGCCACGAGGACCACCCGCTTGTCGATGTTGCCGATGTTCACGGCGTCGACCCCTACGAGATTCATCATGATGCGATCCGAAACCTGGACGATGTCGTCCACGCGGCTCTGGAGATAGGGATCGGCAATGTCCTGGAACATGGCCTTGGCACGGGTGGCCACCTTTTTCAAGGCCCACTCCGCGTTGATGCTTTCGTCACGGATCGCGTCGATGGCCCGTTCGTAAAGCATCTTGTCCTTGAACAGGGCAAGATGGGATTCCAGGATCGTCAGGTGATGATGGAGCTCCTCGGGGAGCTCTTCAATCACTTCGATGAGCTCGTCCTCGGACTTTTTCACCGCTGTTTTGAAACGGTTCACTTCGTCTCGGATGCTCTCGGGTCGGACGGTGTACTTCTCCACAACGTCCACGCCCTCCCGATCCACGAGATAAGCCTGGCCGATGCAGATCCCCGGTGATCCGCTGATGCCCTTCAATACTGTATCTGAACCTTTGTCTGCCATGGGTAAAGATCTGCTCTTCTTAATTTTTCGTAACCTTGCACACGTCGTGGTGCCGGTTCACGTTGTATTGCCCGGGCCTTGCAACGCCCGGTGTTGACACTCGCACACCACGGCCCAACCCAAAGGATCGGGCTCCCGGCGAGCGCACCTCATGGTGTTATACACCAAGCCGTCCGCCAACTTAAACGGAAAACGGCCTTTGGTGTCAAAACACCTTGGAGGGAAACGTCAATCAATGAATGAATAGTTGAAAAAGTATCGCCGCGGACCACGCTTGATGCGTATCTCCCCGGGCCGGACGGCCGGGGCGGGGAACCACTCATCGACCTCGATGGGTCTTCACTCATCATCCTCGATGAGTTCGAAAATTCGATCAAGGACAGGCCTGTCGGAAGCGTCTTCCACTTCGATCTCCACCTCGGTGCCGCAGGCGCAGCCCAAGGTCAGGATATCGATGATGCTGGTGGCGTCGGCCTTTTCGCCATCACGAACCAGCCACACCTCCCCCATCGCCTCAGCCGCGGCTTTTGCAATCATGGCGGCAGGCCGAGCGTGGATGCCCAATTCACTTTTTACCGTTGTTTTTCTTGAAATTGCTTTGATATGACTTACCTTCAGGAAATGATGCGTAACAGCCCGGTTTCCCGGTCCAACGAAAAATACCGGACATTATTAGCACACAGCACCCCCTTGTGTCAAATTGAAAAACGTCGAGATTCTTCCAGATTAAAAACAATCCCAAGGGGTTGGGTTTACCCGCATATTCGCTGAAACCGGTTCATCAACAAAGGAGGCTGATCCCATGAAGCACTCGGTCACCATATACGGCAAAGACAAATGTCCCTTTACCCGGGCCGCCGTCGACGCCCTGAAAGAACGGGGTAACGATGTGGTCTACATCGATGTCCTCAAATCCCCGGAGATGATGGATAAAATGCTCGCCCTCTCCGGGGGCGGGCGAAAAATCCCGGTCATCGACACCGACGGAGAGGTCTCCGTCGGCTGGCAGGGAAAAACCTGACGGGTCTGAGACGACTCCGGCAGGTTGCCGGAGCACCCCATCGCCTGTCTGCACATCAACCAAGGGCCCAGCGGCCCGGCACCCCTTTTGGAATGCCCAGTTGAGCGGACGTTGCGTTTCACCACATGAGGAGTAATACCATGAAGCATCAGTACGTCATCGAAGAGTTCAAACTTGAAGAATCCTGGAGACTGTTCCGCATCATCGGCGAATTTGTGGAAGGGGTGGACAGACTGCATGACCTGGGCCCTGCCGTAAGCATCTTCGGCTCAGCCCGCACCAAACCGGGGACACCCTACTATGAAAAAGCCCGTGAGATTGCGGCCCTCATGGTGAAGAACGGGTACAACGTCATCACCGGTGGCGGCGGGGGCATCATGGAAGCGGCCAACCGCGGCGCCACCGAGGCCGGGGGAAAGTCCGTGGGCCTCAACATCAACCTGCCCTTTGAACAGAAGCCCAACCCCTACGCCAACATCTGCGTGGAATTCAACTACTTTTTCATCCGCAAGGTGATGTTCGTCAAGTACGCCTCGGCATATGTCATCATGCCCGGCGGCTTCGGCACCATGGACGAACTCTTCGAGGCGGTGACCCTCATCCAGACCCAGCGGGTCATGCCCCTGCCCCTGGTCCTCTTCGGCACAGAGTACTGGGGCGGCCTCATCGACTGGATCAAGGCCCGCATGCTCGAGGAAGGCACCATCAGCGAAGGGGACCTCGATATCATCAAGCTCACCGACGATCCCGAAGAGATCGTTGAGTTCGTCAAGGCAAGCAACAAGGATTAATCCGCGAGGCACACCAGCCCCCCGAGGCGGCTCATGCAGCCGCCTCGGCCCGGCAGGGACGACCCCGTCCCCCGCGAGCGGGCATACAGCCCCGCGCCCCCTTCCGTGATTCCGGCGTTGTGGCACAGGCCACAACCTGATACACGTACCGTCTGTTTATGAGACACATGAAACACATCGCACACCGAAACGAACCACGAACAACCCCAGCATAACCCCGGGATACGGGCCCCAGACCGGAAAAACAGGCTGGCGTCTTTCTGGCCGGACCAGAGACGACCGAGCCCGAGGGGCTTTATGGCCCCATGCCCGACACCCGACAACGCCTGTGCCTGCACGGGCTCGACATATAAGGCAGTACATTTTCATGAACACCACCCACGCCCTTCACTTTCTCAACGCCGCCGCCATGGAGGCGACCCCGGACCACAGCGTCGACCTGGTGGTCACCTCCCCCCCGTACCCCATGATTGCCATGTGGGACGAGGCTCTCTCCAACGCAGACCCCGCCGTGGCTGAGGCCCTTGACCAGGGCCGGGGTATGGAGGCCTTTGAGGCCATGCACGGGATCCTGGATGCGGTCTGGGACGAGCTGGCCCGCGTGGTGAAAAAGGGAGGCTTCGTTGCCATCAACATGGGCGACGCCACCCGCACCATCGCCGGGGAGTTCGCCATCTACCCCAACCACTCGCGCATCACCATGGCCATGCTGAAAAGGGGATTCACCCCCCTGCCCGAAATCCTCTGGCGCAAGGTGAGCACCGCGCCCAATAAATTCATGGGCTCCGGCATGCTTCCTGCAGGAGCTTATGTCACCCAGGAACACGAATACATTCTTATCTTCCGCAACGGCGGCAAACGGGTCTTTAAAAACGGCCCGGACAAGGAGATTCGAAAGGCCTCGGCCATCTTCTGGGAAGAGAGAAACCGTTGGTATTCGGACACCTGGAGCGATATCTCCGGCGTACGCCAGGAAACAGGCGACACAGCCCTGAGGCAACGCAGCGCCGCCTACCCCCTGGAGCTGCCCCTGCGTCTCATTCTTATGTACTCTGCCATGGGAGACACCGTGCTGGATCCGTTTTCCGGGACAGGCACCACCATGCAGGCCGCCCTTGCCACCGGCCGCAACAGCATCTCCTATGAGATCGACAGCGGGTTTGCCCCCATGTTCGATGCCCGGGCCACACAGGCACCCGGCCTTTCGCACACCATCGCGCGAAGCAGGTACGAGGACCATGTGCGGTTTGTCGATGAAAGGCTGGCGTCCGGAAAAGCGATCAAACATACACATGAAGCCTGGGAGCTGCCCGTGGTCACCGCCCAAGAAAAGGGGATGACCCTGCCGGTGACCGTATCCGTCGAAAAAAACGGGGCCGGCTTCAGCGCTGAACACGCCCCCTTTGTTCCGGGCCAAAAGGCGCCCAAGCCGTCGCCCCTCACCGGAACAGGCGAGGCCCTTGAAGAGAAAGGTGCCACCCAGATGGCACTGTTTACCTAAACCCAACCAATGAAAACAGGTTTTCACCACACCCCGATCCGTGTTTTCAGGAGGATGCATGCATATATACCCAGACACCACAGAGAAACCAGAGGGCTACCCCTCGCGGAAGGATTTTTTCGTCTCCACGGAAGGTGATGAAAAAGGATTCGGTCTTTTTACCAGGCGAGCGTTCAAAAAAGGGGAGATGATGGCCCGTTTCACCGGCGAGGTCCTCGACGAGATCCGGCTCCACACCCTCCAGATCAGCCCCACAAAACACCTCCACGATCCCCATTTTGTGGGCTACCTCCTCCACGCCTGCGACCCCAACGTGGCCCTGGACATGAAGACCCTCACCATGTGGGCCCTCAAGGACATCGACCCGGGTGAAGCCCTCACCATGGACTACACCTCCACCGAAGACGTCCTCTACAGGCAGTTCCCCTGCCTCTGTGAGGCCGACAACTGCCGCAAGTGGATCACCGGACGCCTGGAGGCCCCGAGCGAAGAGGGATACGCCTACCTCGAAGGGCTGAAACTCGCCACTCCGGCCAAGAAAGTCTACGCCCATGCCTGATGCCCGCCACACCCCATTCTGGTGGGAACGCCAAGGGCTCTGCTACGACAAAGGGCACCTTCGCTTTGCAGAAAAAAAGGTGCAATCCCTGGCCCGGCGCTTCGGCACCCCCACCTTTCTCTACAGCGCCCCACGCATCCGGGAAAACCTGGCCAGGCTCCGCCAGGCACTGGAGACCACAGGACGCCCGTATCGCCTGCACTACGCCATGAAGGCCAACCGGTTCGCGCCCATCCTCACCCTTATGGCCACGGAAAGACTCTGCGGCATCGACGCCTGTTCCCCGGAAGAGGTGATGCACGCCATGGGATGCGGATTCAAAGAGTCCGATATCTCCTACACGGCCACAGCCGTCTCCAATGAGGACTTGGACACCCTGGCCCGGTTCGAAAAGCTGCACATCAACTGCGACGCCATAAGCACCCTGCGCCGCCTGGGCACGCGGGCCTCGGGGCGGAACATCGGCCTGCGCATCAACCCGGCCATGGGCGTGGGCTACGGGGACAACGCACTGCTGCGCTACAGCGGCGAGAGCACCACCAAATTCGGCATCTACGCCGAACAGTTTGACGAAGCCTTGGAAATCGCTGCAAAGCACAAACTCGCCGTCACCACCCTTCACCTCCACACCGGCTGCGGCTACTTAAGCGATCAGCTCGCCCCATGGGAACAGATCCTTGAAGAGGCCAAAGCCTTTGCCGAGAAAATCCCCGGCCTGCGGACCATTAATTTGGGTGGCGGCCTGGGCGTGCCCCACACCCCCACAGACACCGCCCTGGACCTTGGCCAATGGGCCGCTGTCATCAAACGGGTCTTCGGAGATTCCGGCCTCACAATCGAGGTGGAGCCCGGGGACTACATCGCCAAAGACGCAGGCCTGCTCCTCCTCACCGCCAACACCGTGGAGACCCGGCGATCCACCCGCTATATCGGCGTGGACGGCGGGTTCAACATCGCCGTGGAGCCCGCCTTTTACCGCCTCCCCTTCGAGCCGGTTGTCACCCGACTCAAAAAAGGCCCCTGCCTTCCAGCAACCGTTGCCGGCAACATCAACGAAGCCCTGGACCTCTTTGCCGAAGGGATCCCCCTGCCCCCCGTGGAAGAGGAAGACACCCTGGCACTGATCAACGCCGGGGCCTACGCCTCCTCCATGAGCTCCAACCACTGCATGCGCGGCCAGTTCCGTGAGGTGTTGCTTTTTTAAACGCGTGCCTCCGGCGGCGAGGTGAGCCACCTCGAAAGCGTATTGCCCTTGCGTTTTTCCCTTCGTTCCTCAGGGCAAAACGTAAGGGCATTAAGGACGGGATCTTTTCCTCGCTCCCAGGCTCTGCCTGGGAGTGTTTGGTGCAAGGCTCTGCCTTGCCAGCATAAAAAACCGTGGCGCAGGCAAGAAACCCACAGGTTGCCGAGGCGCAACCATGGAGGCAGAGCCTCCGAAAAGCATCCCCAGGCGGAGCCTGGGAACGATGGCCAAGTCGGTTAGGGAGGCAGCCCGTCGGCACATGGGGCGTACTCGAAGAACGAAGGCTGCATCGGCCTTGACCACCGTTTGGTCCATGGGCGTATGTCCCCCCCCCCCGAAAACCGTTGTCCCCTGGAGCGCCGCACTCCATTTCAGTTGGTCTTTCTCGGTTTTTTTAAGGTCACCGCCAAGCGTTATTCAAAACGAGCCAGTAAGGCTGAACCTCATCAAAAGACGAAGCCCATTGCGGTTCCACCATGGTGCCTGGTTCTTCCCCCATAGCCCCCCAAAAACAAAACAGGCCGTGGATGATCCAAGGGATCATCCACGGCCTGATGTGTTCAAATAGTCTGGGGAATTCTTTTAACGCACCATCCGGTTGTACCGGCTGCCGAAATTGACGTAGTCCCCTGACGGCGTCTTTTTGGGCAGAGCATTGATCCTGCGGCCCATGGAGTTGGGAAGCCAGTGGGAAGGCTCTTCGTCCCAGGGCACATCGGCCTGGACGCGCCTTAGGCGGGTCAAGAGCGTGGCCATACCGGAGGGGTCGTAGCCCGCCCGTTTGGCGTAGAGCACACCGCGGGCGTCGGCCTCCATCTCGTAGACCTCTTTGCGCCCCCTGATGGCATGTTCGTACATGTCCATGGCCAGGTCATCGAGTTCCTGCTCCACCTCATCCTTGCCCAGCTCATCGTCCATCTCGGCGAAGGCATCCTCTGCATGGATCTTGGATTTCCTCGCCTCGGTTTCGATGGCACCGTGCTGGAGGGTCACGTGGGAAAGTTCGTGGGCCAGGAGACAGGCCAGCTCATTTTCACTGCGGATGATATCCAGCATCCCCCTGGACACGAGGATCACTCCCATGGGGGTGGCGTTGGCAAAGATGGCATCCGTATCCACCACATGGACACTGATGGGCAGATCATAAAACTCCGAGCTCTCTGCCACCAGCTGGGCCACGTTGTTGACGTAGGAGACAAGGGCCCTGTCGGTCACCAGCCCCGGGGCGGCAAGGCGCCCGGTGATGTAGGCGCTCACCGCCACCATCTGCTCGCTGATAAAAAAGGGCCCCTTGGAGTACACCGGGGTTTTCGAGAGGAAATACCCGTGGGACCGGCGGCCCCTGAAGGTCTCTTCCTTGAACGCCCCGTACCCTTCTGGGGTCACGTATCGCACAAAGGGCGCCTCAAACAGGGCCCGGTTGAGGTTGCCGGTGCGCACCCTGTTTTCAAAAAAACCCTTCACCGCAGCGGTGACCATCACCGTTGCCATGCGACGTCCCGAGGTATCCTGGGCCATGAGGCCGTAATCGATGGAGCGCCCCTGGGCCTTGAAGGCGTTTTCAGACACCCACCCGGTCTGGCCGTCCGCGGTCTTTGCCCGGCGCCACATGCCGTGGGTCTTCAGAATGGTCACCTCGTCCCCTTTGTTCAGGACTGACACCACCGGATAGAACGAGCCGGGGTTCTGCCGCAGGGAGGCGGAAGACACCTGAATGGTCTCGGCAAAGGCCGCGCCGCAGAAGAGCATCACCAGCATCGCCGTCATGCATTGAATCGTTTTCATGGTCCCTCCATGAGATTACTTGGTCTTAAATGTAAACACCCCGTCTGCGTCCACCAGCTCGGGGGTATGCTTGAGAAGCCTGCACCGGTCGATGTAGGCGGCGCTGGGCTTGTCGTCCGGGTCCAGGGCCAGCACCTTCTCAAACCGGGAGATGGCATCGTCCCACATCTTCTGTCGATAGGCGGAGAGGGCCTCTTTAAAGGCGTCTTCCACCTGCTGCATTCGGTCCGTGACATGCTCCAGGCGGTCCACCAGGGTAAAGACCCGGATGGGCTTGTTCTTACCCTTTACCCGGATGCAGTCCAGCTCCCGGAACACGTATTCGTCCTTCACCTGCTCCCAGGTCTGCTCCGAGAGCATGTTGGTGGTGCCGTAGGCCTTGTTCACCCCCTCCAGCCGGGCCGACAGGTTCACGGTGTCCCCGATGGCGGTAAAATCCATGCGTCGGGTGCTGCCAAGGTTCCCCACCACCACCGGCCCGCTGCTGATGCCGATGCGTGTCAGGATGTTGCCCTTGTCCGTTGAGATCATCTCGTTCACCTTTTCCCGGCGAAATGCAAGGATCACCTCACAGGCGGCCCGGGCATGGTCCTTGCGGTCCACCGGCGCCCCGAACACAGCCATGATCCCGTCTCCGGTGTACTTATCCAGGAGCCCCCCCTGGTCCAGCACGATGTCCGTCACCACCTGAAAATAGTCGTTGAGCACCTTGATGAGCTGCTTGGGCGTCTTGTCCTCGGAAAAGGTGGTGAACCCCTGGAGGTCGGTGAACAACACCGTGCCGTGGCACTCCACCCCGTCTAAGGAGACCTTGTCCGGGTCCTTCATGAGCTGATTGATGACATCCTCATGCAGGTATCGAGAAAAAACCGTCCGAATCTGGCGGCGCGCCGCCCCTTCCGTGACCATGCGGTAAACCGCAGCGCCCGAGGCGGAAAGCCCCAGGGATGCCATGGGAAAGAGAAAATCCGCGGCAACGGCCCCCGTGCGAAACAGAACCCAGCTGCCCCCAAGCGGCACCAGCAGCAACACGCCGCTGGTCAGGGCCGCCACGGGAAACGACCTGGAGGTAAAGGCCACAGCCGCCAGAAAGCTGCCGGCAAAGGAAAAAAGCACCAGCCAGACAAACCCCAGGCCGCGGATCCCGTGGCCGTTGAGGTAGTTATCCAGAAGGGTGGCCTGGATCTCACCGCCGGGGTAAGGCGCCAGGGCCGTAAATGGAGTGGTCTTCAAATCCGTGAGGCCCGGAGCCGTTGCGCACACCACCACCACCTTGTCCTTGTACGCCTCCGGGGCAATCACCGGCGTCTCCCCGCCCAGGGCCTGGACCGCAGAGCGCAGGGTGTCGTAAAAGCTGTCGTAGCGGTAGACCCCGCCACTCCCCCCCTTGCCGTGCCAGTACACGATGTGATTGCCCTGAGCGTCCAGGGCAAAGGTGCGCTTTCTGGTCACCAGTTCGCGTTTCCGGGGGTCGTAGCGCACAACCTCATCGCCGGTCACCGCCAGGTAGGCGGCAAAGGCGAGCTGGGGGTAGAGGCGCTCCCCCACACGGAAAAAAAGGGGCATGCGCCGCACCGTGCCGTCGTCATCGGCCAGAAAATTCACCACGCCGTTTGTGGCATGGGCCCCAAGGGAGTCAATGGGCATGGTGATGCTGTGGTATGGCGGCAGCTTGAGCATCCCGCTGTTTTCAAAGACCATGACCCCGTCATCGGACAACCGGCCGTCGCCGTTGGTGGACACCACCGACCCCAGCACCACGATGCCGGACTCCTGGATGGCCTGGGCAAAGGCCTGCTCAGAAGACTCGGCGTCCACATCCAGGCGGTCCACCTCTTTTTCCGTGAACAGCATATCAAAAACCACGGCCCGGGCACCGGCGTCGGCCAGGTAGCCGGTCACCACCCCGTAGAATTCACGGGGCCAGGGCCAGTTCACATGATACGCTTCGGACAGGTTGCGGATGGAGGCGTCGTCAATGGCCACCATCACCATATCGGGGTCGGCCGTGCCCTCGTCCGTTACCATGCGAAGGGCGGCATCAAAGGCTGCGTGACGCATGTTCTGATAAACAGGGGAAAATGAAAAAAGCCCCACCACCAGGGTCGCCACACAGGCAGTGGCCAGGGCCGCCACCATGGCCGGCCAGTTCTTTACCGTCTCCATACCCCTCCTTTACCCACACGCATCCGATCCCGCTTCCGGGCGCCCGACCGATAAACCCGGCGCCTCTTTTTGGCATGAACACAAACAAAGTATAGCCCGAATCCCGGATTTTTCCAGTGACCCGAGTCACAACACGCGGCATCCCATGCAGCAAAAAACCGCCTTACCGAGACGATTCCATTGACGTGCAAAGAGCCCCGCATCGTATGTTAAAAGCGATGGCACAGGTGTGCCTCTCCAGCGGCGATCCTGCCGGGGACAAAACGTTTAAACGTAGAACAATAAAGATGTCAGGTAAGTTTTCCCAGGCTTCGCTGAAATAGTGCCGGCTGCTTTTTACTGATGCCTGACACGGCGATGCCGCCACCCTGCGGCTATGGGTGCACTCGACTCGTGAAATATACAGGGTAAAGAAAGCCGGGGCGGCCTCAGCCCCGCTCAACCCCCGACAGGTCCACGGGTTCCCCGGAGACGGTGATGGCAAGGGGCTTGCCCTCGACGCCTTTCAACACCACATCAACGGCCTCCCCCCCTGCAAGGCGGGCATCCTTGCCCCTCAGGGCCGGCAGGTCCAGCTCCTCCAGCGCCCGGGTAAGGAGCGCTATCTGGGTTTCCAGGGACTCCTTGTTTCCGCGTCCCTTGAAGTAATCGGAGATACGACGATTATGGAGCCTCTTCACCTCGCTGGCGATGCAGTGACGGCTCACGTCCAGTTCGATCTGTGTCACGATCCCTCCTAAAAGATCCCGTCGGTTAGGGCCCGACCGCCAGGTACAAAGCCCTGTTCACTCCGGTGAATAGTACCACCCCTTGCCCTGCCCTGCCATCTCTTATTCCTCTTAACACCACACATGAAAGCAAAAAAAGCACCTTGGCCCCGGCCATAAAGCAGCACCGTTTTTTTTGCCTGTCCCCTTTTTTAATACGTTTTTCAAAAGGCGACCCACCAGAGGCAACGGCACAGGTAAAGGCGCTGGCACCGGGGTTTTTATGGCTTGAATTGACTTTCAGGGGTGCCGTTGATATCCTGATTAGTTATGAAATCTGGAACCATCATCGAATACATAGATCAGCAGAAGCTGATATGCGCCGCGGTGGCAGATGTCAAAGGTAAACGCCTGAGACTCATCACCGAAAGCGATAAAGAGGTGAGCCTTTCCGCCTCCCGCATATCCCTGACCTCGGACGACGCCCTTTCTGAATCGGCCAGCCGCGCCACCATGGTGGAAGCCCTCAAGGCCACCGTCGCCCGTCGTGAATCCCTCAAACAGGAGATCGACCTCAAAGAGCTGTGGGAACTGCTCAATGAAGAAGGGGAGTGGATCGATCTCACAACCATGGCGGAATACTGCTTCTCCGAAGCCGTGACCTCCGACCACAAGTCAGCCATCATCCGGGCGTTCTTCGAAAACCGGACCTGGTTCAAGTTCGACCACGACCGATTCCTCCCCTACACCCCGGAACAGGTGGAGCAGATGCTCGCCAAAAAACGGGAAGAGGAGAGGCGACTGAAGGTCATCACCGAAGGGGCGGCCTGGCTCAAGGGCCTCCTGGGAGACAAAAAGCCCGGCCCCTGCGAGCACGCCATGGAGATCATCGCCTGCCTCAAGGGGTGGTACATCGAGGAGCGGGAGAGCCGCCACTTCGACATGGCCAAGGCCATCCTCGCAGAAGCCAACATCTCCTCCCACGAAACGGTCTTTCGCCTGCTGGTGAAACTCGACGTGTTCGACGAAAACGAAAACATCGACCTCATCCGCATGGAGGTGCCGCGACACTTCTCCGACGAGGTGCTCGCTGAAGCGAAACGCCTGGTGGAGGAGGCTCCGGCCTCCTTCGAAGGCAGGCGGGATCTCACCCACCTGTCCACCATCACCATCGACGGCAGGTTCACCACCGATTACGACGACGCCGTTACCATTGAGCGCCTGGACGACCGCAAGACCCTTTTGGGCATCCACATCGTGGATGTGGCCGAGTCCGTCAAACGGGGCAGCCTCATCGACAAACGGGCCCTGTCCCGCGGCAGCTCCATTTATATGCCCGACCAGAAAATCCCCATGCTGCCCTCGGACCTTTCGGACAACCTCTGCAGCCTGGTGGAAGGCACGGTGCGCCCCTGCATCAGCGTGATGATCACCCTGAACCGATTCCACGCCGTGGAAGACTTTGAGGTGGTACCCACAATCGTCACCGTCCGGCGCCAGCTCACTTACACAGGGGCCAACACCCTGGCCAAGGAAGGGGACGAAGACCTGTCCACCCTCATCAAGATCGGACAGGCTTTCCGCAAGAAGCGACTGGACAGCGGTGCCGTGCACCTGAGCCTGCCCGAGGTCAATGTCCACCTGGATGAAGAGGGCACCCCCGTCATCTCCACCGTGGACCGGGAGAGCCCCTCCCGCATGATGGTGGCAGAGCTGATGATCATGTCCAACTGGCTCATGGCAAGCTTTCTGGCCCGCCACAACCTGCCCTCGTTCTTCCGGCTCCAGCCCGATCCCAAGGAACGCCTGTTCAAGGGGGAAGAGGCGTCCCTCTACCTCAACTGCATGCAGAGGAAGCAGCTCTCACGGGCCTACATCAGCCAGAAGGCAGGCCACCACTCCGGTCTCGGCCTCGACGCCTACACCACGGCCACCAGCCCCATCCGGCGCTACTACGACCTTGTCTCCCAGCGCCAGATCCGATCCGTCATGGGCCTGGAAGAGCCGTACACCGAGGATGAGGTGGCCGAGGTCTCCCAGCACCTCGACATCCCCATGGGCAGCATCGGGCGAATTCAGTCCAACCGGCGCCGATACTGGATCCTTAAGTACCTGGAGTCCAAAGTCGGCGAACGCGTGGAAGGGCTGGTCCTGGACAAGCGCCGCCACAGCTTCCAGGTCCTCCTGCCGGACTACATGATGGAGGTGATGCTCCCGGCCAGCGGCCTGAGCCTCAAGTCCGGAGACATGGTCCAGACCGTGATCCAGCACGCCGATGCGCGAAAAGACAATTTTGCGGTGTTTGTTGGGTAGTGAGTAGTGAGTAGTGAGTAGTGAGTAGTGAGTAGTGAGTAGTGAGTAAAAAAATGGGATAGTGTGCTTGTGTCAAGGGCCTTTCCGGGCCTTAAGGATCGGTGAACCAAGCACCGGCCAGACCGCCCCGCTCCTTGCCTCCACCTGGTTCAGCATAAAAAAGCCCTGCCGATTCATCGGCAGGGCTTTTTGTTTTGACAGGCCGGGCCACCTTCATGCTGGCGCCACCACTTTTAATGATCTACAGTGCCCCCATGAAACCATGGTATCTCTACATCCTTGAATGCGCAGACGGCACCTTGTACACAGGCATCACCACCGACCCCGGGCGACGCCTTGACGAACACAACGCAGGCGTCGGCGCCCGCTACACCCGGGCTCGCCTCCCCGTGACCATGGTCTACCAGGTCTCGGTGAAAGACCGATCTGAAGCATCCCGCCTCGAATACCGCATCAAAAAACTTCCCCGGAAAACAAAGCTCGAGATGATAAGGGCTGAAAAAACAGGTCATAGGTCATAGGTGGCCGTTTATCGCGGCCACCCATGCGTCACCAAGGGCTCACGTTCTACCCGTCTTATGACTGAAAGCCTTTTTCGGCTTTGGCGGCCACGGAGAGGCCGCTGAAAAAGCTCCGGGTTTCGGAGAAAACCACCTTGCTCAGGCCCAGAAGACCAATGAGGTTGGGGATGGCCATGAGCCCGTTGACGATGTCGGCCAGGGTCCAGATAAGGCTGAGGTGGAGAAAGGAACCTGAGGCCACCAGGACGATATAGATCAGCTTGTAGGGTTTGATGCCCTTGATACCGAAAAGGTACTCGGTGCAGCGCTCCCCGTAGTAGTTCCAGCCGAGGATAGTGGTAAAGGCGAAAAACATCAGGCCCACGGTGACTACGTACTGACCGATGCCGCTTCCCATGCCGATGTTGAAGGCGGTGTTGGTCATGGCAGCCCCGGCAAGGGACGGATCGTTCCAGGTGCCGGTCATCACCAGGACCAGGCCGGTTAAGGTGCAGATGATGATGGAGTCGATGAAGGTGCCTGTCATGGCAATGAGGCCCTGACGCACGCAGGAGTTTGTTTTTGCGGCGGCCGCTGCGATGGGCGCACTGCCCAGGCCCGACTCGTTGGAAAAGACCCCGCGGGCAATGCCACTTCGCATGACCATGATCATGGTGACGCCCGCTGCGCCCCCGAAGGCGGCTTCGGGATTGAAGGCGCTCTGGATCACCAGGGAGACGGCGGCCGGAATGCTCGACAGGTTCAGGATCAGGACCACGGCAGAGGCCAGAATAAAAAAGATGGCCATAAAGGGCACGATGGCCGAGGCCACCTGGGCGATGCGTTTGATCCCCCCGATGGTGACAAGGGCCACCAGCACGGTGAGGATCGCTGCCGTCACCGGAACAGGAATGTGAAAGCTCAGCAGGGCCGCGTCCTTGATGGCGTTGACCTGGGCAAAGGTCCCGATGCCGAAGAAGGCCACGCCGATGCCGAACAGGGCGAACATCTTGGCCAGGAATTTGTTTCCGAGGCCCCGCTCAATATAGTACATGGGGCCGCCGGACATCTGCCCGTTTTCGTCCACCACCCGGTATTTCACGGCCAGGAGCCCTTCGGCGTACTTGGTGGCCATGCCGAAAAACGCGGCAACCCACATCCAGAAGATCGCTCCGGGACCGCCGGCCTTGACGGCGGTGGCCACACCCACGATGTTTCCCGTACCGATGGTGGCGGAAAGGGCGGTGCAGAGGGAGGCAAAGCTCGACACATCCCCCTGGGCCCCGTCGCCGTGGTCCTTGCTGAAGAGATACTTGATGGCCAGGGGCAGCTTGGTGATCTGCAGCAGGCCAAGGCCCACGGTGAGATAAATCCCGGTTCCCACAAGGAGGATCAGAAGGGGAGGCCCCCAGACAAAGGAATCAATCGTTCCCAAAAGTTGTGCAAAATTTTCCACAGTATCATTCCTTTCCAGCCCGTGTGCGCACAACAAGGCAAAGCACAGGGCATGATCACGGCGTTTGGCTGCCGCTTCAATAATGAAATAAGATGAATAATGTGGATGAATGGATCGGTCTGCTAAGAGAAAGGCGTAAAAAAGAGGCACTACCAACTGATGTTACTTCAGTTTTCACGACAGCCAGCGCGCACCGGAATCGATACCGGCGGTTCTGATCTGCCATGCCACTCTGTCCCTTGTACCTGAGAGTTTCACCACCGCCCGTGCGATACGGTGCGGCAGCTTGCTCCTTCGGCGCTCAATAAAAGCGGCTCCGCACAACCCTTGGGTTGTGCAGAGCCCCCGAATATTGAGACTCTCCAGAGGCTCGTCCAACAGCAGTCCCTTTTACCTGAAAGATTTACTTCTTCGGTGCCTTCCCATCGCATCGCACTCGCAACAACGCGCCGAAAGGTCTCTCCTGCTGTTTTCATCCGAGTTGTCCCCGCAGCGCATCCGGGCCATGCCCGAGGCGCCGCAGGTAAGGCACTTCTTCTACACCTTCTGGAGAATTTATCAAGCCCTGAACAGTCGCTGCGCCAAAAATCAAAGAATGCGCACACGAATAAATTATAAAAAAGAAAAACAATGGAACAACGCCACACACAACTGAACCGTGGGGGTCCCGTTTATGAACCCGGCCCCTTGTCCACGGGACCGTTCCACTGGTGACCGCACACATTGCAGACCCACCGCCTGCGTCGGAAAAACCAGGGGATGCCCAGGAAAACCAGCAGCAAGATCCCACGCCACATCCGAAGCCGCCACCCCACGTTTCGCTCACAATCCACGTCAAAGCTTTCGCACCGTGGGCACCGCTCTTCGGTCTCCGCCAGGGGATCCCGGTACCCCAAGACGGCCAGGGCGTCCTGGCGATCCGATGCAAACACCCGCAGTTTCACACCGCCCACGGCCAGAGAGTACCAGGGATGAATGCCCACGAGGTTGTCGTCAAACACAAAGGCCTCGATGCCGCTGGACTCAAGCTGGGCCTTGGCCAGATGGGCTTCGTGAGGTGCGGTAAAGGTCGCGATGGTAACCAGTGATTCCTGTGGCATCATGCCCTCGCTTTGGTTGTGGCCGAAGCCGTGTCAAAAGGGGTCAGGCAAAACAACAGAACAAAAAAACAGCGGGTAGGTCCGGGATAGGATCGCCATGTCCTTGGTTTGTTTTGCCTGTCCTTTTTTTTATTTCGGAACGAAAGAATAAAATAGGGTCAGGCAAATAAAAGGGAAAAAAACAGGATGGACTGATGGCCGAGCCCAAAGACAACGTATCATGCCCTCGCATCCCTCGCCCCGCCAATTTTTGCCTGTCCCCTTTTTTTAATCCACATTCACATGGCGATTCAGGGAGATGCCGTACTTTTTCATCTTGCTTCTTAACGTGTTGGGGTGAAGGCCGAGGCGTTCGGCAGCGCCGTTGGGGCCCGCAATTTTCCCCTGGCACAGGACGAGGGCTTTGCGAATCCAGGAAGCGGCCATCTCGTCGAAGGTTCCGGAGAGGGGCTCTGTGACTTCCCAGGCCTTTGTCTCCGTCCTGGGGGCGGGCCGGTTCAAAAGGGCCTCAAAGCGCAAAGGGCGCCCGCCAGAAAGGATGAGGGCCCGCTCCACAAGGTTCTGCAACTCCCGGACGTTGCCGGGCCAGTGATAGTCCATCAGGGTTGCCAGGGCGCCCTCCTCAAGGCGCGGGCGGTACGGCAGGTTCATCTCCCGGGTCTTGCGGAGGATAAAGTGGTCCACCATGGCCGGGATATCTTCGGTTCGCCTGCGCAAGGGGGGAATCCCCAGGGGAAACACATGGAGGCGGAACCAGAGGTCCGAACGAAAGGTCCCTTCGGCCACCATGGCCTCGAGGTTCCGGTGAGTGGCGGCAATGATGCGCACATCGGCCTGCATCACCCGGGTACCGCCCACCCGCTCGAACTCCCCGCTCTGGAGCACACGAAGCAGCTTAACCTGTGCGGCCATGGGCAGCTCTCCGATTTCATCGAGGAACAGGGTCCCTCCGGCGGCCCGCTCAAACCGACCCACCGAGGTCTCAAAGGCCCCCGTAAAGGCCCCCTTCTGATGCCCGAACAGCTCGGAGTCCATGAGAGACTCCGGGATGGCCCCGCAGTTCAAGCGGATAAGCGGCCCTTTGCATCGGGGCGAAAGCTTGTGGATCTCTCCGGCCACCACCTCTTTTCCTGTCCCTGTCTCTCCGAAGAGCAAAACCGGGCTCTCGGTGGGAGCCACCTGCTCAATGAGGCGCCGCACCTCGCCCAGTCCCCCGTGGGAGCCGATCATGACGTCACCGGTCATCTGCCGGGTGTCGCGCTGAAGGGCCTGGTGATCCCGGACCAGGTCCTTGAACCGCATGGCATTGGCCAGGGCCATGCCAAAGGGCTCGCAGATATCCTTCATCACGTCGAGATGGCTTTCGTTATAAAGGGACTCCCCTGCCGCGGCAAGGATCAGGTTGCCCATGATCTCACCCTGGTTTTTCAGCGCGCAGGAGATGGTGCAGCACAGGTTTTGGAATCCTTCGGGACGACTTCGGACCGAGGGGAGCCAGTGCTTCACCAGCCCCATGAATTCTTTGTTGATGGGATGGGTATGGTCGCGGATCCAGGGGGTGGGGTTTTGAAGGGATTCCTCGTGCCAGGCCCCCATCCTCTCCCAGGTTCCGTCGGAGATGGAGATCATCTCATCAAGCCCGATCCCTCCCTCGGCACAGGCAAGGGCGATGACCCGCGCTTTTTTCTGGCCATGGTCATAGGAGGTAATGAACGCGCCGTCCAAGGGCATGATCCCCTTGAGGTAGGTATACGCGTCAAAGAGGGCGGACTCCAGCTCCAGGCTGCTGAAGATACGTCGGGCGACTTCTCGAAACCGGTCGGACACAATTCCTCCATTCCGTACTTAAACGATATTTCGTGCATTGGTCACGATATCTCGTTTACCATACCCACCACCCGCACCGCAACCCCTCAATAATACTCAACCTGAAACCCTGGCATGATATTTGGTTTATCTCATAGGCAGAATATTCGGACCCCACACGTCAGGATCCACCTTTCCAAGTCCGAATCTTCGCTGTGCCGGCGGAATCCGAAAGTCAGGCATTCACGTTTCCATTTCCTTGCCTCGCGCAAGACATGGGAATATCCCCCCTTGCCCTTACGGATTCCTCCGGCGCACATTTCGCCTGCAGCGCCCGCCTCGGCAAAGGCAGCAGTCGGGCCCGATGTCAAGACAATGGAACGCTCAGCGTAGTTTTCCGAACGTCGTTCGTTAAGACGTACACGGCCTTCAGGTCTCAAAAAAAACGCCCTGCCAACGCCGCGTAACAAACGCCGGACCACAGGGCGTCAAAAACATCCCGCCCCACAGGGACCTTCACATGATTGCCCGACATGGTGAAGGCCCTCCTACCCGGACAGGCCGGCCAGGCTCCCTGGCCTGGCCGGCCATTTTTAAACGAACACCGGCATTAGGTAGAAAGTCAGCTCAAAAAAGCCTCCGGCGGGTCGCTTTTTGAAAAAAGCTCCGCAAAAACGTTCCGGTAACCAAAGAGATGCTTCCGGGTTATGGCCTGAGGGTCACCTCATGATTGAACACCGCCTCCGCGAACCTGTCCAGCACCCCATACAGGCTGTAAAGGCTCTCGATCTCCACATGCTCTTCGTCGGTGTGCTGGCTCATGTTTCCCTGTGGCCCCCAGATGACCCCGGGTGTGCCGGTCCGGTTCAGGAACCGGGCGTCGCTGGACGCATGCTCGGCCACTTTCTCGATGTTCCCGGCCAGCTCTGCCAGGAATCGGGTCACCGGTCCGTCCCCGCCGTTGAAGAGGGTGTCCACGGAAACCACCTCCACCTCGGAGGCCACGTCGGCCCGTATCGCCTCAATAAGGGCGTGGGGATCGTCGGCCTCGGTGTAACGGATATCGAGCTTTGCCCGGGCCTCGCCCGGTACCTGGTTCACGGCGCTGCCTCCCTGGATGCAGCCGATGTTCAGGGTTCGGTGCCAGTGGTCCTCACGGGTCTCCATAAAATGACGCCGCACCCTCATCAGATCGTCCAGCAGGGTATCGATGGCATTGTCCCCCAGCCAGGGGCGGGCCCCGTGGGCCCCTTTGCCCCGGGCGGTGAGGTTGAGCCGCACGATCCCTTTTTCCCGGACCACCAGGCGCTCCGGGCTTCCGCCGTCCAGGGCCACACAATAGTCGCAGGACACGCGCTTCAAGGCCTCACCGGCCCCGTTGAATCCACCGGTCTCCTCGTCACCTGTCAACAGCACGCCAAAGGGAAGGGCCTCCTGACCTTTGCCTTCCGCCCTCAGGCGGTCGAGCCACGCTTTCACAAGCACCATGCACAAGGCCACGGCGTATTTATCGTCCACGGCCCCCCGGCCGTAAAGCCGCCCCCCCTCTTCCCGGGGGGTAAAGAGCTCGTCTTCTGCAGGCACCACATCAAAGTGGGCCATCAAAAGCACCGGTGCGGCGTCGGCAGTGGGTGTCACCCACAGGGAGGGGGTGCCGTCCACCTCCATGCGATTTACGGTGAGGCCCGCCTCCGTCATCCAGCGTTCGATAAAATCGGCGCAGGCCGTGATCTCATCCGGCCGATCGGCCACGGAACGAAATTGAATCAGGCGTTTCAACAGGGGAACCATCTCGTCCATACTCACACATCCTTGCATTCTCTGTGGCATCATCCGCCGAGGCAGCCCTCACCCGGCAGACGCGCCCGTTTTCCGACAGCGACGCGAAAAGACTCCGCCAGCGGGAAAACGGGCTCCCCACCGGGCGCATCATAATCCGAAGCATGGAGACACCACGCTCCGCCTCTCCGTTCGCCCGCCGTCGCGCTCTTGCTGACACCGCCATTAAAGGAGAGGATTCCTCCTGTTGTATTCCAAAGAAAATCAGCAAGCAAGACCCCGGAGGGGAATAGCTCGCCGCGAGGAAAGCAAACTTCGCCTTTGAAGCGCGATTCACTTTGTGGTAGCCTCTTCAACAAAGATCACCAAGCCTTCCTGCGTTTAAAGTAAAGAGCAATCAAAAAGAAGCACATAACACGACCAGGCGACCCGTTCCGGGCACCCGATCACCCGCACAAAGGAAAAATCCATGAGCCCATCAAGCGTGTTGAAACGCACCCTGTTTTTCCTCTTGTTTCTCTTTTTTGCCACATCCTGTAGCGGCCCCGCTGAAGAGGCCCCCCAGGGACCCACCAAAATCAAAGTGGTCAAACCGGAAGTAAAAAACCCGGACACCTTTGTCTTCGAAGATTACGGAACGGTCCGGACCCTTGACCCCGCATGCGCCTACGACAATGTCTCCCATCAGCGCATCATGAACATCTACGAGCCCCTCGTGGCCTTTGACGGCTCGGCCACCGATGCCTTCGTGCCCGTCCTGGCCGAAGAGGTCCCCACCGTGGAAAACGGCGGCATTTCGGACGGCGGCAAGACCTACACCTTCAAAATCCGAAAGGGCGTCACTTTCCACGCAGGGGGGACCCTTTCCCCCGAGGACGTGGCCTACTCCCTCAAACGCCACATGGTGGTGGACCAGGACGGCGGCCCCATCTGGATGCTTCTGGAAGCCCTGGTGGGTGAAACAAGCACCCGGACCAAGGGAGGCACCCTGAAGCCCGGTATCTTTGAAAAAATCGATGCGAGCGTTGCCGTTTCCGGCGACACCGTGGTCCTGACCCTGCCCCGCCCCTTTCCCCCGCTGCTGGCCCTCCTTGCCTACGCCAACTGCGGCGCCATCCTCGACAAGGAGTGGACCATTGAGCACGGCGGCTGGGACGGCACCCTGGAAACCGCGGCAGCCCACAACAACCCTGCCTTCGGGGCCGAGCCGTTGCACCACATCACCAACGGCACCGGCGCTTACACCATGCTGACCTGGGAGCCCTCCAAGGTTTTTATCTTCCAACGCTTCGACGGCTACTGGGGCGAGCAGCCCGCCTTGAAGACTGCCGTCATTCGGTACAACAAAGAGTGGAGTTCACGGAAACTGGCCCTTCAGAACGGCGACGCCGACCGCGTTCTGGTGGACACCCAGTACCTGTCCGAAGTGCAGGCCATGAAAGACGTGGTGATCCACGCCGTGCCCCAGCTCTCGGTGACGGCAGCCCTCTTCTGCCGCCAGGTCAATCCCGAGGCCAACCCCAACATCGGCAGCGGGAAGCTTGACGGGGACGGGATCCCCCCAGACTTCTTTGCCGACCCCCACGTGCGAAAGGCCTTCCTCCACGCCTTTGACCGCAGCACCTACGCCAAGGACGTCTGGGACGATCGCGTGGTCATGCCCACCAGCCCCAACGCCAGCGGCATGCCTTACAACATCCGTGTCCCCATCTACGACTTTGACCTGGAAATGGCCAAAGAGGAAATGAAGCAGGCCTGGGGGGGTGAGTTGTGGAAAAAGGGCTTCAAGATGGTCATCACCCACAACACCGGCAACGCCCAGCGGGAAGCCGCCGCCCACATGCTGGCGGAAAACATCATGAGCCTGAGCCCCAAATTCCAGATCGAGGTGCGCAACGTGGACTGGAAAGACTACACAGTGGCTTACCGAAAATACAGGTATCCCATCTTCATCATCGGCTGGGGCGCCGACTACCCCGACCCCGACAACTTCATGTTTACCTTCATGAGCTCCGAAGGGGTTTACGGCAAGTACATGGCCTATGAAAACGAAGAGGTGGACCGTCTCTGCAAAGAGGGCCGGTTTGAGGTGGACCCCGAAAAACGCCGGACCATCTATGAGCGCCTCCAGAATCTCTGGTACGAAGAGGCCATCGGCTGCATGATCTACCAGAAAATCGACAACTTCGTTTACCGCAGCAACATCAGGGGATTTGTCCCGCACCCCATGCTGGACACGGCCTGGGAGGATCTTAAGCGGCTCTCCAAGTCGGACGCCGCCACCCAATAGCCGGGGAACCAGCCATGACAGCCTACATCACGCGTCGCCTGATGTTCCTTTTCTTTGTGCTGTTCGGGGTGTCGGTGCTCATCTTCGGGCTTCTCATGACCTTCAGCCCGGAGAGGCGGGCCGCCGCCTACGTCACCACACCCCAGCAGGCCGAAGACATCCCCAGGATCGTGGAGCAGTTCGGGCTCACCGACCCCTTCCCGGTGCAGTATGCCCGCTGGGTCAAAGAGGTGGCCTCGGGCAACCTGGGATGGTCCCTGGTGGCTGCCCGGCCCGTCACCGAGGCGTTCTGGGGCTACTTTGCCGTCACCCTGGAGCTGAACCTGTTTGCCTCTCCCCTGGTGATCCTCATCGGCATCTGGCTCGGGACCCTCTCGGGGGTCCACCGGGACACCTGGCTCGACCACGGAACCCGCATTGCCGCCATCATCGGCTGGTCCCTGCCCACCTTTCTCTTTGCCCTGGTGCTGCTCATGGTCTTCTACGGCTATCTGGACCTTTTTCAGCCGGGCATCGTCTCCACCCACACGGCCCTGTGGGTGGCCAGGAGCCCGAATTTTATCCGCTACACCGGCATGTACACCGTGGACGGCATCTTAAACGGCGAGCTGTGGATCACCGGTGACGCCCTGGCCCACCTCGTCCTGCCGGTCATTACCCAGATCATCGTGGTAGTGGCCCTTCTCATGCGGGTGATGCGATCGGGCATGATCGAAGAGATGGGCAAGGACTACATCATCACCGCCCGGGCCAAGGGAGCCGACACCCACACCATCACCCGGGCCCACGCCAGGCCCAACGCCCTGATCCCCGTAATCACCGTGGCAGGCCAGCTCGTGGCCCTTGCCATGGAAGGCTCCATCGCCGTGGAGGTGGTCTTCAGCCGCCAGGGCATGGGGTGGTGGCTGGCTGAATCCGCCACCCAGCTCGACATGCCCGTGCTCATGAGTGTCTGCATGTTCATGGGGGTTGTCTTTGTGGTCTCCAACCTTGTCATCGACATCCTCTACGCGAAGGTCGATCCGAGGATCCGGCTCACATAACACGTGATGATGCCCGGATCGCCACGGAAGCGACGCGGGGACGGCACCCACCGGCACCTCCCTGCTGCAAACCAGAACACCTGCTTGCTGAAAGGCACCTCCTATGGACCCAGCACCGGAGCCAAGACAAACCAGGCACCCGAGATGGCGAGAGTTCACCTTCACCCTGCACCGGATTTTTCGAAACCCCTCGGCCCTCATCGGCTTCGGCCTGCTCCTCTTCTTTGTGGCCGTGGCCTTAGCCGCGCCGTACCTTGCACCGCCGAAATACGCCCACGCCCCCTACCAGATGCCCCACACCGGGTTCTCCCCCACGCCGAAACCGCCGGGCGACCTGCACCTGTTCGGTACCACCTCCGGCCAGTACGACATCTACTACGGGGTGGTCTGGGGCACGCGAACCGCCTTTAAGATCGGCCTGTTTGTGGTGGGCATCGCCGGATGCTTCGGCACCTTTCTCGGGGTAATCTCAGGGTACTACGGGGGATGGTTCGACGAGATCCTCATGCGCATCGTGGACATTGTCTGGTCCGTGCCGCTCCTGGTGCTGGCCATGACCATTGTGGTGGCCTTCGGCAGGGGCCTTGAAAACATCATGATCGCCCTGGCTCTTGTGGAGTGGCGCTGGTATGTGCGGGTCATCCGCTCGGAGGTGCTCACCCTGAGGGACCGGGATTTTGTGCAGGCGGCCCGGCTCATGGGGCGCTCCGATACAAAAATCATCGCACGCCACATCCTCCCCAACGCCATCTACCCCGTACTCATCATGGCCTCCATGGACATGGGGTCCATGGTCATCTCCGCCTCCTTCATGAGCTTTGTGGGGCTGGGAGCACCCAAGGGCTATGCGGACTGGGGTCAGATGGTGGCCCTGGCCCGTAACTACATTGTGGGACCGCCGGAAGACCCGCTGCGATTCTGGTACACCGTGGCCATCCCCGGGATCTGCATCATCCTTTTTGTGCTGGCCTGGAACCTCATCGGCGATGCCCTGAGGGACGCCTTCGACCCGAAGCAGCGAAGGAGATGACCATGGCCCCCCTCATCGAAGCAACGGATCTCACCACCCACTTTTACACCTACGAAGGGGTGGTAAAAGCGTTGGACAGAATAAGCCTCCGTGTGGACCGGGGCATCACCTTCGGCCTCGTGGGGGAGTCGGGGTGCGGGAAAAGCGTAACGGTTCGCTCCATGATGCGCATCATCCAGGAGCCCGGACGCATCGTGGGCGGCAAGGTGCTGTTTTACGGCGGGCAAGGTGCCGGCGAAGCCCCCGTGGACCTCATCGCCCAGTCCGAAGCCTGGATGCAGGGGCTGAGGGGGGACCGCATCTCCATGATCTTCCAGGAGCCCAACGCGGCCCTGAACCCCATTTTGCGGGTGGGGGACCAGGTGGCGGAGAGTTTTCTCTTTCACCGCAGGCGCTCCATGGCACAAAAAATCCTTTCGGACCTGGCCGATGCCGACACCCGGGTCTTCCCGGGAAGCAGGTGGCTGCAACACGTTCTGTATACGCGCACCGCATCGAACCCGGAGGCCCTTCTGCTTCGACTCTCCCGTCGCATCCCGATCCTGAAACGCTGGGAGACGCGCCTGAAAAAAGAGGCGTTCCGGTGTGCCACGGAGATCATCGGGCGCCTCGGCATCCCCCATCCGGACGAGGTGGCCCGGAGCTATCCCCACAACCTCTCCGGCGGCATGAAGCAGCGCATCATCATTGCCATCGCCCTGGCCTGCAAGCCGGACCTGCTCATCGCCGATGAGGCCACCTCCAACTTAGACGTCACGGTGCAGGCACAGATCCTCGACTTGCTGCACGAACTGAAAGAGACCGAAATTACCTCCATCCTCATGATCACCCATGACCTGGGTGTGGTGGCCGAGACCTGCGACCGCGTGGGGGTGATGTATGCCGGGACCCTCTGCGAAGAGGCCGACGTCACCGATCTTTTCCAGGGGCCGAAACATCCGTACACCAAAGCCCTCATGGACTCGGTGCCCCGCTTTCACCAAGAAGGCGAGCTTAAGAGCATTGACGGTGCGGTGCCCAACCTCGTGAATCCACCGCAGGGGTGCAGGTTCCACCCCCGGTGCCCCCACGTGATGAAGCGATGCAGAACCGAGGTTCCCGAGCTTCAACCCGTTGGAGAAAACCACAGGGTGGCCTGCCACCTGTATGGAAACAAGGAAAAGAGTAATGCCTGACGAGACCATTCTGGAGCTGGTGGACCTGAAAAAACATTACCCTGTCCTGGGCGGGGTGCTCAGGCGACAGGTGAATTCCGTCAAGGCCCTGGACGGCGTCTCCCTTACCATCAGGCGGGGCGAATGCCTGGGCATTGTGGGTGAATCCGGGTGCGGCAAAACCACCACCGCAAAGGCCGTGATCCGGCTCCATGGGACAACCTCCGGGGCCATTGTCTTTCACCCCAAGGATCAAGACGCGCCGGTGGAGATCACCCACCTCTCCCCCAGGCAGCTCAAAAAAAAGGACCTCCGCCACCGGCTGCAAATGGTCTTTCAGGACCCCACCACGTCCATGAACCCACGCATGCTGGTCAAGCACATCATCGCCGAGCCCATCATCGAAAAAGAGTCCCTCACCTCCGTTGAACTGGAGGCCAGAGTGGTGGCACTCCTGAAACTGGTGGGTCTGGACCGCTCCCACCTGTATCGCTACCCCCATGAATTCTCAGGGGGCCAGAGGCAGCGCATCGCCATTGCCAGGGCCATCGCCACCAACCCGGAGTGCCTTGTCCTGGACGAGCCCACAAGCGCGTTGGACGTATCGGTGCAGGCCCAGATCCTCAACCTGCTCCAGGGCCTGCAAAAAAAGATGGGGCTGACCTACCTCTTCGTCACCCACCACCTTCTGGTGGTGAAGTACATGGCCGACCGCATCGCCGTGATGTACCTGGGTAAAATCGTGGAACTCGCCGCCACGGACGATCTTTTTGAAAACACCCTCCACCCGTACACCTGGGCCCTTCTCTCCGGCATCCCCAGCACAGATCCGGACGCCACACGACAGCGGGTCCTTCTGAAAGGCGACGTTCCCAGCCCCCTGAACCCGCCACAGGGCTGCCGGTTCCATACCCGCTGCCCCTTTGCCGAAGACACCTGCCTGACAACCGAGCCCCTCCTCACGGACATGGGCGACGGCCACATGGTGGCCTGCCATCGCAGCCACGAAACGCCAGCCCTGTTCAAACAAAGCCAAACTGCCCAGTGACCACCCCAACAGCACACCCCACACCCAGATCGATCGAAGAAAAAAAAGGGTCAGGCAAGTTTATTTTTCAATTCGATTCGGATCGGAGTGGTGTTGCCTCCGGCGGCCCTGCCGGGGGCCAAACTTTTAAAAAGTTTGACAAACAGGTTTTAAGCGCTTCTTGGGTTTATTCGGATTCGTTGGTTTCAGGCTTAACGGGGCTAAGCGGTAAAAAGGGAAGGGGCCGAAAGTTCATGCCAAGCGTTTTCAAAAAGCGATCCGCTGGAGGCACAGTTGATCAATTACTGTTTGTGAAGGGAAATTTGTCGGAACGGCTGATTCACATTTGAGGCCATGGACCCTTCTCCCCCATTCTGTTATAAAACGAGCATTTTATCACACTCATCTCCGCAGCACGGCATCGCCTTCCGAAAAAAGAGGAAGGTGCACATGCCTTGCGCGGCATATATACAGGGCGAGGCACGACATGGATCCCATTATGGAAAATAAATATCTGCGGCAAGGAGAGATGCTTGCCAACAAAGCAAAGAAAAAATTCAAACACCTGAAAAAACGTTTTGCCAAGCAGGGAATCGAGGTGTTTCGGATCTATGATTGGGATATTCCAGAGATCAGGGCAGTGGTCGACTGGTACGCAGGACACCTTGTGGTGGGAGAATACACCCGTGCCCAGTCAACACCCGAATGGCTCCCCATGATGGGGCAGGCACTTGCCAAGGCCTTTGACGTTCCCATGGAGAAGGTCCACCTGAAGCAGCGCAAGGCAGGAAGGCAAAACGGCAAACGGTACGAGCGTATCGACCATACCGACGCCAAAATTATCATGGGAGAACGGGACCTGAAATTCTATGTCAACCCATGCGACTATGTGGACACCGGGCTCTTCTCCGACCATCGCAACACACGGCTGATGGTCCGAGAGATGGCCCAAGGGAAACATTTTCTGAATCTTTATTGCTACACAGGTGCCTTTACCTGTTACGCGGCCAAGGGAGGCGCAGCCACTACAACCAGCGTGGATCGCTCCGAAACAGCCGCCAACTGGGTTAAAGAGAACCTCGAACTCAATGGGCTTTCTTCAGAGAGCAACGAGGTCATTCAAAAGCACACACCGGAATTTCTGGAAATTGCAAAAAAAGAAGGGCGCACTTTTGACCTCGCTGTGGTGGACCCACCATCCTACTCCACCACCATGACCACAGGCGAGGCCTTTGATATCGATAAAGACCACCCGTGGTTGCTAAACGCCGTGGTGGCCATCATGAAGCCGGGCAGCACAATTTTTTTCTCCACCAACCACCAGGATTTCACCCCCAAGCTCGATGTTCTTCCTGTCACCGACTTCGAGGAAATCACCCACACAACCATTCCGGAAGATTACATCAGCAAACGAAAAACCATTCACCGGTGCTGGAAGATCACCGTGTGATACACTTAGGTGAAGATGCAAAAGGGACAGGCAAATTTAAATCAAACCCACTCCCCTTGTTGACACGACACCTGCAGCCAACCGGTTTCAGGTGTCACTCACCCTCTTCACCACAAACAGCCCTCCGCCCCCCTCGATCACTCTGGGTATGCGCGCCCTAGTCGAGAAGGACTTATTCTTGAAACGCCGACACGTCGCCTCCACAAACGCGCGGGATCCAATCACCCCGGACTCCGTAAAATGTCGTACCCTGCCCTTCACGAGGGAGGATCCACTGATCTTGAACCCATGGGCCACTTCATTATCCAGAATGCTCCGGGGAATGGCCCCCTTTCCCTCTTTTTCGAGGGAGCCGGCATGGTACATGTACTCCCGGTACCGGATCAGCCGATCTTCAGGGTCCTCCACACCAAAGTCCACAAACCCGAAATCAAGGGACAAAAAGCCGTCGCGATTGCCCGTCTGCGCATGATAGCCCATGGAGCACCACCTGTAGGCCTCCGGCCTTTTGACGATGCCTGCACGTACGGGATTGAGGTCAATATAGGAAAGGCAACGTACAACCGCTTCCCCCCTTTCCAGAATCACACTCTTGAACCGTTCCCCCCAAAGGGTCCCTTTGCGATCATACCTTTTGTTGTAAAACCGTGAAAACGTCTGTTTGATCTCTTTGATGAACTCGGACAAATTGCACCATTTGCTCCGAAAATGAGACATTTTCCCCTCAGGAAAAACCGTCTTTTCTCCGTACAGGAGGCCATAGCGATGCCTTATCTCCGCATCGGAAGCCCGCATCTCGGTATGCATGGTGACCAGCAGATGAAAATGATTTCCCATGACAGCGTAGCCCAGGACATCTGCAAAATAGATCGAACTGAATTTTTTGATGATATCAACCAGCGCTTCTTTTTCGATATCGCCGAAGGGCAAACCGTCTAAGGCCGTTCGTGAAATGATGTGATACGCAGTGCTTTCGTCGGGTACTACCATTCTCAGACTTCGGGGCATTGGCACCTCCTTCATCGGATCATGGAATCGTATTGCAGGGTGGTCAATTGGTGGATGGATTAAGCCCAGCCTTCTAACATACTGGAATAAAGAAACATACAGGCCTCAAAGTTCTGATATTCTTATGATATACAAACCAGCATATGTCAACGCTGATTTGCCTGTCCCTTTTATTACCTTTTTTTTACAACGACCAGCTGCCGCCTTGTCGTTTTTCCTTTGTGGCACCCTTGGGCATGGGAACCTTTATCGGATTGTCGGGGCTTCGTTTGCGTAACCAGATACACCGCAAGGCCTGACGCCAAAAGGGCTGATCAAAGGCCTCTTCACGCCACTTTTCGCCTTCCGCTACCTGTGTTTCCATGACATCCCAGGCAGCAGCATAGTCGAAGACCGGCCACCTGGCGCCCGCTTTGTAAAGGTGCTCGGGGGATGCGATCTCCAAAAGAGATTTCATCCCCTGCTCGTAATCAAACCGCTTCCAGTGAAAGCCTGCATAACAGATCTGTTCTGGATCACCGGCCCTGGTCAGGGCCTCAAGCCCCCTTGCCGCGTCAAAGGTGTTCCAGTTAAGGCCTGCAAGGTAGATATACCGGGCACCGGCCCATGAAAAAAGCGCGTCCATGCCCCGTTCATAATCAAAGCCCTTCCACATCCATCCGCATTTATAAAGACTTTCGGCATCCCGTAACCCGATGACCGCCGTCAAGCCGTCGGCAGTATCAAAACCTTCCCAGCGCAAACCGGCCTTGTAAATGGCCTGCCCGTCCCCCAGCACAACGAGTCGGCGAAGGCCTTCTGCCACCGAAAAATCACCACCGGCGGCTCCCATCTCAACAATTGATTCCGAATCGGTCAGCGTATGTAACGATTGTGGCATATGCTTTGCTCCAAAAGCCGTGCACCCTGACGGTTTCACCAAGAGCCCGGGTGGTTGTCGTGGGTAAATAGAGAAATTTGCCTGTCCCCTTTTACTTCCGTTCCAGTCTGACGACGTCGCCGAAGGGGGCGTGGAATCCCTGGGCCGTGGAGGGAAGAAGCCACAGGGTCCGCTGGTAGGGGAGCAGCCGCTCCAGGTCGTAGATCTCCCCGTCGGTGATCACCACCACCATCTCCCGATGGTTAAGGAGATAACGATTGAACAGGGCAGAAAAAAAGGTGGTACCGCTGTTTCCCGAACGGATCAGGCGCCAGTCGCCGCGCCGGTAGGTGCACACCCGCGTTTCGCTTCCCCCTTTGACAAAGCGGTCGCCTTGTTTTTCCGGGACGAAAAGGGTCTCGTCGATGCACAGCAGGTTGATGCGGTACCCGTCCAGAAGGGACTCCACCGCCCCGAAGGCCTCTTCGATCTGCTCGGGTCGCGTCACCATGGAGGCGGAAAGGTCCACCACCACCGTCAACAGCTTCTTGTCCACATAATGCCGCCCCGCCGAGTAGATCCCTTCCGTAAAATAGCGCCTGTTGAACCGGGCGGAGCTGTACTCCCACTCCCGGGACGGGGTGCCCCGGGCCACAATGGTGCAGATCTTACGCTTCAAGGGGGAGATGTCCACCTTTGCCACCTGCTGGATCAAGGTGCTGATCTCCCGGACCAGCCGCTCGTCCCGCGCCTTGACATCCTGGCCGGAGAGCGTAAGGGCCTCACGGACATTTTTCCGTATCCTCACGGCGGCCGAAGCATCTTCCATGCGATGCACCCCCGTGGGAAGCTGCTGGCCCTGGCCCGGCGAGAGGCACCACTCACCGTCCTCCGCCCTGCCCTCCTCATTCGGCGTCATGGGGGCAGGCTCCGGCTGTCCCGATTGCTCCCGGCTTTTGCTCGGCCGGAAATTCTCCTTGAGGCCTTCGGCAAAATCCCCCAGAACAGTGGGCTCATCCGTTTTCAAAAAGCGATACACGCTCTCCCATGAAGGATCATTCTCACCGGTCTTCTCGTAAAACTCCGCCGGAATCCTTGGCAGGCCCTCGGGGAGCGTAAGCGTTGCCTCGCCTGTTGAGAAAAAGGTCCCACGGTGGTCGTCCATCCAGGAGTTGATCACCATGTCCTGGGCCATGTTCTGAAGATACGGGTGCTCATCCCGAAAGCCGCGATGGTCGTGCCCGAACACCGCGTGCATCATCTCATGGACCAGGAGCCCCATGCGCTCCTCCATGGAGAGCCCCTCGACAAACGCGCCGTTGTACAGAAGGGTCACCCGCCCCGATCGAACGGTAAGGGCCAGGGTGGGCAGGCTGTTGTCCTCGACAAAGGAGACCAGCTGGTAAAAGTAGGAGGTGAACCGACTGCGCTTCCAAAGCTCCTTCAACAGGGGATCCCAGGGGGTCATGCCGGTACCTTCTCCCCGTCAAACACCACGTCGGTGAGCAACGAGAGAATCTCTTCCTGCTCCTGCCCCTGGGACACAGCCCGCACCGCATCGGGAATCTGAGAAAAGACGCCGCACTCCCTCAGCAGCATGAGGAAAAAGCTCACGCGGGCATCGGCTCGGGATGCCGCCACATACCGGAGCAGACACCCCAAAGGCTCCAGGAGCCCTTCATCCCCGGCCATTTTTTTCTCGCGGATGCGCGTCACCGCCCCGGACACAGCCCAGAGCAGATCCTCAACAGGCACCTCCCCAGCTTTGAACCGGGCAAAGGCCCCGGCATCGCCGGAAAGCACCTCATGGGTGCTCAGCTGCCTGGGGGTAAGAATCTGGGTGACGAAATCCGAGGCGGCCAGCTCTCCCACCAGAGAGGCCAGGACCTTTTCCACGGCCCGGCGCCCTTCCCCGGCAAGGGCTCTGTAAAGTGCGTCTTCGTCTTCCAGGCCGTAGGAGAGACACAGGGCCTGGGAGGCCTGGTGCCACCCCCTGGGATTCGGGTGAATGGCCGCCGCATCCCAGAGCCGCTCGGGAAAACGGGAGATGTACCGGACCACCGTGGGGTGGATGCCGCTTTTGCGCGCCCAGTTCAGCCAGTGCTCGGCCAGGGGTTTCAGGTGAAAGATCCCCAGGCGCCCGTCCAGGGCGCTGTCGTCAAAATCGGTGATGTGGGTGTGATCCTCCTCCCCCAGGTTGCCTGCAATGACGATGACCGTCTTTTCTGGCAGCAGGTGCTCCCCGCAGCGCCCCTCGGTGATCACCTGAAACAGGGTCTGAATCACCGTGGGATGGGCCCGGTTCGCTTCGTCCAGGAACCACACAATGCCGTCAAATCCTTCAGGCACCTCTTCAGGAGGAATGAACCGGGGACGGTAATAGACCATGCGCCGGTTCTCATGGTCCGGCACCGGGTAGCCCCCCAGATCGATATTCTCCTTGAAGGCAAGCCGGGTATCGATGAAATACCGGTTCTTGCGCTCCGCCGCCTGCTTGACGATGGATGACTTCCCGATCCCCGGATGCCCCACGATCTTCACGGCATAGTTCACCTGGCCGTCAGCGTCCAGATAGCGGTCCAGAATCTCTGCCATCTCCCCTGCATCCACCTCCACCGGTCGTTTCTGCATACCCTCACTGCCTTTCTGCGGGCAGCCGTGATGCCGCCCATGCACGTCTTCTGTTCCTGCGTAACGGCCCGGGGGAAAAAGCCCCATTGCACACGCCCCCAAACGCCATCAATGTTCACACGATCAGTGCACCATACACCATTTAGAATAACCATTCTACCCACGATGCTGCGCTGGCCGGACCGAGCTGGCTTTGACACACATCGAATCCACATGGTAACTTAAACAGTTACGTACACCTCCCCAAAGTCCAAGGGCCTCATCCCCTTCCGGCCCACCCATCACACACCATGGAGAATGCCCCATGCACCTGAAACCCTTGCTTGCATGCCTGCTGCTGATCAGTGTGCTGCTCATGGCGGGATGCGATGATGAGTACACCGAGGATCCCGGCGGCTCCCTGGGCCCCGGCAACTGGAAACTCACCCTCTCGTACGAAGGAAAAACGCGGCCGGTCTACCTGCATGTCCCCTCAGGATACAGGGTAGGCGTCCCCCTCCCCCTGCTGCTCTCCTTCCACGGCCACCGGGACACCCCGGCGGGCCAGGCGGAAAAAGACGGGTTCCCCCACCTTGCGGACCGCGAGCCGTTTGTCGTGGCCTATCCCAAAGGCTCGGGAACACCGGGACTCCTGGGGTGGAATGCCGGTCCGGCCTGCTGCGGCCAGGCAGAGAACAACAGCGTCGACGACGTGGGCTTTGCGCGGCACCTCGTGGCCCACCTCCAGACCCGCTGCGCCATCGACGCCGGCAGAATCTACGCCCATGGCCACGCCAACGGCGGTGGCATGGCCCACAGGCTGGGCCGGGAAGCCCCGGATCTCTTTGCCGCTGTCTCCGTCTCCTCCATGCCGGTCCTCGTGCCCGACATCACACCGGACTACCCCATCCCCGTCATCCACTTCCACGGCGCCTCAGACAACACCATCGCCTACGCAGGCGGCACCATTCCCCTGGAAGACGCCCCATACATGGGCGCCGAGGAGAGCTTTGCCGACTGGTGCGACAAAAACGGCTGCATCAAAGGGTCCGCCGAACTCCACTTTCACGGGGCGAGCTGGTGCACCACCACCAGCGCCTGCGACGACGGGGTCACCGTCACCCTTTGTACCCTGAAAGGCGGCGGACACAACGCCCTCTACGAACACGGCGACATCTCTGTCAGCCAGATGTCCTGGGATTTTATGACAGGGTCCACGCCATAATCCCCCAAGCGCAAAAAAGGCCTTCTGTGGTTAACGTGAGTTAAAAAAGCAGGCCTCCGGCGGCCAGGCGGGGGCACCTGGAAACCCTGTGGCGAATGCATGGAAGCAGCCATTTTGCATGCGTTATCAGAGCATTCGTGTGATGTGTGACATCTGGCAACCGCCTTCTATGGTTAAAGTCTGATGAATCACAGGGTCAAGAGGGCTCAGGAAAAAACAAAAGCAATGCCTCCGGCGGCGAGGTGTACCACCTCGAAAGCAGATTGCGAATGAGCTTTCCCCTTCGTTCCTCAGGGAAAATCACATTCGCTATTGATTCAAATTAAACCGAATCTGTTTTTAAAACCTGTTTATTAAACTTTTTAAAAGTTTAGTCCCGGCAGGGTCGCCGGAGGCACCTTTAACCGCACCGCCTTCGGCGGCCAAAATGTATCGAACATCCCACTGTTTTCAACGTAACAGGCATTCAACCGAAACGTTTTTGCGGAGCTTTATTCAAAAAGCGACCCGCCGGAGGCAACGGAACAAACACTTACTCGGGCATAAATCGTTCGGCCTGCCTTCTCACCGGATCCCTGCCGACTATTTCCCGGCCCTTCAGGGTCAGGGTCATGAGGCCCCGTTGCCTTGAGATGCTGACCACCCCCGTGTCTTCGAGGGTGATAAGGGTCCCGTCCACCGTCTTCTTCGGCAGGTGGGAGGCATAGGCCTTTTTCAGGGAAACGGTGTAATGGGGATGAGCCGCATGGGCCAGGAGCCCTGCGGCCAGGTTCAGGTCAACCTGCTCACCCGCATTGAAAAAATACCCCAAAAGGGTTCTCAGGTAGTGGTACGTAAAATGGGGTAGCGCCAGAATAAAACCGCCTGTCATATGGGCCCTTTCCATATCGTCCTTTTGGCTGAACGGGTTGCCCCTCATCCCGAAGTCATACGATGCCCTGGGCTGGTAAAAGAACCCCACCGCCATCAAAAGCACAAAAAAACCGCCGTAAAACGCCCAAAACCAGTCCTCCACCACCTTCTGGTCCACCTCCAGGCAAAACATCACCCCACATTTCAATAAAATTCCGGCGCCCACATACCCCACAACAGCCAGGAGACCGCCCCACAGCAAGCCGGAAAGGGTCTCACGACGCGCAGTTTTCAAATGCTCGACCAGTGCCTTTTTGATGGTTCCATGATCCATGGTGACTCCTGCCAATTCAACGGCCCTTTTTTTCAACCCGCAGCCAGAGTTGCTTTCGCCAGTATTTGCCCCGGATATGTCACGTTAGTACTTCCACCTCATCAGGGCATCCATCCCCTTTTCCTCAATCTCCTGCTGCCTTTTCGCGCGCTCTTTTTCCACCCCGGCAAGGAACCGGTCCACGGCCAGGGTCTCCCGGCCCAGGCTCTCCTCCAGAAACGCCACAGGAGACATCATCCGCTGCTGCGCCACGGCAAGCTCCTCCTCCAGCAACACGCCATGGCGCCTGAGGCGCCGCTCCACCTCCTCCTTGAACCCCTGGGCCACCCGCTCTGATTCCCGGGCCACGGCCTCGTCAAAGCGCACGGCAAGGTACGCATCCAGGTTGCTCTCCAGTTCCCAGCGCCCCTGCCCACCGTCAAAGGTCATGACCGCGCGCACCTCCAGAAAAGGAACCCGTGCCAGGGACTCTTCCAGGGCCTGGCGCAGCCAGCCCAGCCCCCCTCCGTCCCCCGTCACCGTGGCACCGGTAAGGGTCACAAGAGTCTCCACCCGGGCCTCCTGTCCCACCATCCGGTAAGCCATGCGAACGTCTGCCACCCCCTGGGTCAGATGAACGCCCGGCGCCAGGATCACCTCCCCGGACGAGACCCCCTGGGCATGGATTATCCCTCCCTGATCACAGGCGTCCCCGGGGCAACCGGCCCTGCCCGTCACCTTCAGCCGTCCTGACTCGGACAACGCCTCCCCCTCCAGGTCAAAGGTGAGGGCCCCCTCTCCTTGGGGCCTGCGGCTGGACAAGCCTTCTGCGGTCCCGCTCATGGAAAACACCCCCAGATCCATGGCCACACCAGCCCGGTCAATCCACAGTTTCGGACAAGGCCCCGCAGCCTTTAAGCCCTCATCCTCTTTCAGGGCACAGACCAAGGCCCCTAAGCTCTCCAGCCCCTCCACCGCAGGAACCGTCAGTCGGGCCAGATGATAAGAGAAGAGAGTCTCCGCCAGATCCTGTAACCCGGGCTCCCCCGGCCTGACCATGCCCCGGGCTGCTTCAACGTCCCGAGCCACCCACCCGGGGTAGGCTGCGGTCCATCGCCCGAGGCGGGAGAGCTCGGCCTTGGCTGTGGCTCTCTCTTTAGCCAGCTCATCACCTAAGGTTTCCAGGTCCTCCTTGAGGCCCTGGCCTCTCTCCGTCATCGCCGCCAGGGCCTCCATGGTCTCGGCGGCGGAGGGGTCCTCGCCATCAAGGGCTTCCGCAATGGCCTTCAGGCGTCCCTTGTAGTCACGGCCCCGAAGATGCCATTGCCACCGGGCCGACCGTGCCTGCATATCGGCCCGGGCCCTGTCCACCTGTGCCGGGGTCTGAAACGACACCGCCCCCATCACCCCGCGCACCGTCTCCAAGCTTCCCCGGTCAACCGTTGCCACACCCGGCAGTTCCTTTGCCTCCTCCTCCAGCTGCCTGCGCAGCCAGAGCGACAGACGATCCGAAGGTGTCCCGGCCACAGAGGACGGATCCGTCACCCGAGCCTTCACCCGGCGTGCTCCCCCCACCACCACCCCTCCGGTGGTCAGGCTCTCCACCTTGAGGCACCCCTTCAGCAGCGGGGGCCCGGCAAGGGTCAGGCGTCCTGGACCGGTTTCCACGAGGTTCTTCCAGGGATCACGGGCATCGGCCACCACCAGCCTCTCCCAGGCAAGCTCCAGGCTGAAGGGCCCGGCCTTTACGCCTTCCACGGACACCTCGGCGCCCACCAGGGCCTCGGCACCTCGGGAGAGGGCATAATCCGCAAGGGGATTCCGAAACAGCCAGAGCAGCGCCCCGGCCACGACAGGCAGGCTCACAACCGCGGCCAGTGCAATCAACCATTTTTTCATGGGGCCCCCTTCATCAGGCTGGACAAAAACAGGTATGCATTCACGGCAAGGACACCGGTACGGCCAGGGCACAGGTATCCTTACTTAAAAAATATGCATCATCCGCACAAAAAAGGAAAGAAGGAGGAGGAAGGCTCCTCGGCAGGGCATCGTCCCCACCGAGGGCCACGCACGTGACCGAGCACAGTAAAACGCAACAGGGGTATCAGGGGTGGTAGTTGAAGTTGCTGGAGTTGTCCGTGTACAGGCCGTCCTGGGGCAGGTACGAGGGGTAGGTATGGGTGGCCTCGGCGTGGGGTTCTCCGTGCCACCATTTGTAGAGGGATTCGTTGATGTGCTCTCCCCGGTACTGAAAACTCGTGGCAACCAGCTCGTTGTAGCCTGTCACGATCTGGTACCCGAAATGGGGACTCTCCCGATCCAAGCCGATGCGCAGGAACATGCCGTTGTGGGCGTTGCTGTTGGTGGGATTGTCGGGCACCGCCGCCATATAGCTCTCCCCGTCGGGGACCCGGTAGTCCCGGCCGAAATAGTAGTGGTCCACCAACATGAGCATGGAGTCCCGCTGGAGGATCACCGGCACCGGCGTGCTGTTGAACTCCTTGGCCAGGTCGCTTGACCCCTGGAGCATGGGAATCCCCAGCATACGGCCCACCTGCCTCGATCGGTACGCGTTTTTCGGGCTGTACAGGCCCGTGGCCCGGCGGAAGTCCACCATGAGATCGGCCTGAAGGTCGTTGGTGCCGATGATGATGTCGGTGAGGCGACGGTCCGGGTCGTTGATGTTGTCGTATTTCAGGCGAATCACCAATCCGTTGATCTCCGCCGGGTTATCCGGGCTGGCGCCCAGGCGCAGGTTGTCCAGGCTGATGTCCCAGTCCAGGTAATTGCGGTTCTGGTAGGTTTTTTCAGAGAAATAAAACAGGGGAATCCCCAGCAAGGTGGCATCGTTGTCGGCCTGAACCCCGTCCACCCACAGCTTCTGGCCCGTGGAGACCTTGTATTTGGCCATAAACAGGTCGTCATCGGTCCACGGCACATACTCCGTCTCCAGCTCACCGTCTTTGAAGAGCTGGTACTCCATGGCGTACCGTTCGGGGGTCTTTTCGCCGCCGTACATCCTATAATCGACCTTGAAGGTCCGGTGGCCGTCCACCACTTCATTTTTCTTCCACTTCTGGTTGATGCGGGGGTCGAAGTCTTTCATGCCCTGGCCACCGTGTACCCCGGGGTTCATCCCCTTGCGCGTCACAAGATCCGTCTTGTCCTTGTAGTAATACCCCATGCGCACCTGGTCGGCCTCCACATAGGTCTTGATATAGGTGTCAAAAAAGATACGCACCGTGTCCTGCTCTACAGAGATGGTTACGGGCCCGGCCTGGGCGTCCACCATGGCCAGGGCCGCATCGCTCAGGGGCTTCAGGGCATCCGCAGGTTCCGCCGTACCAGCAAAGACCGCAACCACCACCGCAAGAACTCGTCCCGCACACCTCAATGCTCTGCCTGTCCCCAATTGCCTCATGCTCTCCCCTTTCCTGCCGTTACCCATGCCTGCTGCGTGCCTCAATTCCTGTAGATCGTGTAATCGCTGTTGATGGGATAGGGTTCCCGGATCTGCCAGAAAGACGTGTCTTTCACCAGCCTGTCCCCGTCGTACACATTTTCGCCGATGCGGGTGCGGTACTGGGCCCATCCCGAATTCACCGGGGCCGGGGTGACCCCCAAGCTGTGGTCACTGCTGTCCACCCATGGCCCCGGCTCGGGCCTCAGCCGGTCCATGAACTCTTCCGCCCCCCGGCCCATGGGGTTGTACTCCTGTTGCCCTGCGGGAATGTCCTGGGCCACGGGTAGCCTTCCGGCCCGGTAGGTGTACAGGTGGGGGTTCGGATCCGAGGCGCTCTCGTTCACCGCGGTCTCAAGGGCATAGGTGGTGTGCCGCCCCGGAAACTCGATATAGAGTTTTTTCGCCCGCAGCCCTTCTACGATGAGGGGCCCCATGGCGTTGCCTCCCAGGTAGCTGTTGTCCCCACTGGAGTTGTATCCCACGGTCTCCTCCACGCGGATGGCCCCGTGAAGGGGCATGTTGAGTACCATACACGAGGACTCGTCCAGAGACTCCTCACGGGTCCGCGTTTTAAAGGAGAGGGTCATGGGGCGCTCCACGATTTCTGCATAGTCCACGCGGTCTTCGTCGGACACATAGTGAATGGGAAACGCGATGCTGTATTCCTGGTTATCCCAGCCGTCATCCCTCAACTCATCCGTGAGCTGGTCCCTGTGGTTTTCATGGTAGGCAATCTCCCTGTTCCCGGCCACATAGTCGGTGAACCCCACCTGCCGCAGGTTGCCGATCATGAACCGGCCGTCGTACATGTTGTTGACGGAGCGCTCGGCAGGGACCTCCGTGCTCCCCCAGGTCTCGGTCATCGCCGCATAGTCCGCAAGAAGGGCTGATTTGTCCCCGGGGCCGTACCCGTCTGAATCCCCGGTGCTGTTGGCGTACAGATCGCCCATGGAGTTCTTTTTGTAATGTCCCAGGTGGTCATAAACAGGGTCCAGCTCCTCGAAACTCTCCCTCAGATGAAACCCCTTCATCTGGAAAAAGTGAAAACCCTCCTCCGAAGGGGAGTCGATGGTCATGGACGAAAGGGAGAGGCGGAGCCCGATCTCCATGGCGATGCCCTCGCCCGAGCAATACCCGTCAATCTCGGGCATGGCGTAGAGGATCGTCCGCTGATCGATGAGGTGAAGGTTGGAGAGGCCCAGGGCCCCCAGGGAAAAAAGGTCGCTCTCCGTGCCGTAGCGCACCTCCAGGTTGCCCTCCACCGGGCTGCCGTCGGGTCCGAGGGTCAAAAAGGGCCCGCCCAGCCCCATGGCCTCCAGCACCACCACCTGCCGGTGGGCGTCGTTGACCTGGGGCTCCTTGTCCAGGGTATGAGTTTTGGCCACGTGCACAAAATCGTCCTCTTTCCAGACATCCGTGGCAAAATAGGGCCCCGACCCCGCAGGGTAGGCAAAGGTTTCGGCCTCAATCTCCACGGTGCCTGAAACGGCAAGGGCCATGGACACATCGTTGAGGCCGAGGCTTCCGTAGGCCCCCCCATGGCCCCCCAGGGAATCCATGTTCCCCTGGGCGATGTAGCCCATGCCATCGGTGGCGTGATGGACCACCATGTCTTCAAAGGCCAGGCGAATCCCGTTGGCGGCATGGGTCTGGGCAAGCCCTTCGTCGGACAGGGGGGTCAGGGCCTGTGCAGGCCTGCCCTCCGCCAGGGAGAACCCTGCGGCCATCATTGCAAAACAAAGGAGTCGTTTCAGAATCGGGTGATTCATGGCATGGAGCCTCCGGCCGTCTGCTGTGGGAATAATGAATCAAGGTGGAACGCGATGCATTATATAAATACTTCTTCTTGTTCGCAAACATTGTTTACAACTTTTTACTTAAAAAAAAGCCTCGACTTCCAAAAGGCCTTTTGTTCAAGGTTCTCCAAAGACTCATGACTGACAAGCAAACGCAACCTTTGCGGTAACGCCATTACTTCCCAGGGAATATTTCAACACCGCCCTGAATGTCGGGCCATTGATAAAATGGATAAATAAGAAAACGACGCCCATGGGAAGGCGACCCAGGTGCGCGCTGATGCACGCAAAAAAACCCGTCACCCTTTGCGGGGTGCGGGTTTTCGCCTGAACGCCGGAGCTCGGTTTACCGCCCGTGGCGTGAGGTGTCGTAGTTGTTGAGATACACAAGGATGGAGCCGCTCTTGGACTTTTTGCCCTTTTCCCAGGCCCAGGCAAGGACAATGCCCTCCTGTTTCAGGGCTGTCATGCGATCGGCGATGGTATCGGGGAGGACGGCCCCGTGTTCGGAATGGAGCCCTTTGCCCACGATGAGACGAAGGGTGTAGGTTCCGACGGAAAAAGCGCGCCGCACGTAGTGTTCGGCGGTCTGATCCGCCTTGGCCGCGGTGTAGCCATGAAGATCCAGCTGGCCCTGGGGAGCGGGGTAGCGCTTGAGTCGCTCTTTCACCGTGAGGGTACGGGCCTGCTCAAGCTTGTCCACCTTTTCGCTCAAGAGCACCTCCCCGCTCTTCTCCGACAGGGAAGAGGCCAGGAGCTCGGCAAACTCTTCGCTCTCCTCGGAGGCGGGGATCTGTCCCTGTTCCAGGATGGGAAGCCCGTGCCGGTCCCGCTGCACCTTTTTGGCCGGAGGAACCTCCTCGGGGATCACCTTTTTCCGGGCCGTGGGCACCACCCGGTCCCCTTCGCGCTGAGCCTCTTCGGCCATGAGGCTGCACAGGTCCTTCTCATCGGAGAGGACCAGAATCCCGTTGCGGTTTCGTTTTTTCTGCTTTTTCCTGGGCGGGGGAGCCGTCGGCCTGGGTGGTCGGGGTTTGGGCTTTGGCTTGGGCGGGGCCGGGACCTCCTGGGGCCCCTCGTCGCGAAACAGGCTCTCCAGGTCCTCGTCGCCGGACAGTACGGAGATCCCGTGTTTTCCTTTTTTGGGGGCAGCCTTGGTCCCCTTGCCGGGTGACGGCGCCTTTTTCCCGCCACCGGGTTTCTCTAAGGGAGCCGGGGGCTCCACAGCCGCAGGTTCAACCGGAGCCGTCACCTCGGCACGGGGCTTATCCACCGGTGCCTGGGGGGCTTTTCCCGTCTCTTTTTTCGTTAACAGCTGCTTCAGTTTCTCAAACATCCCCATACCCTGTGCCTTGTTTGTTGGTGTGCGTCCACGTGCCTCCGGCAATCCCGCCGGGGCCAACTGATTAGGCTATTTTTCCCCAAAGGTCAAACCCGCGTAAAAAAAAGGGGCGGATAACCGCCCCTTATCAATGCCACCGGATCCATCGCACCGGCTGTTGCCGCATCACCCCCTGGCAGGGATAATCACCACGTCGATACGCCGGTTGCTGGCGCGCCCCTGGCGGGTCTCGTTGGAGGCAACGGGCTTGTCCTCCCCGTACCCCACGGCCGAGATCTGGTCGTCCGTCACCACGGAATTGGCGATAAGGTAATGGCGCACCGAATCAGCCCGCTCCTTGGAGAGGCGCTTGTTGACCTTCTCACTGCCCAGGGAGTCGGTGTGGCCTTCAATGATCACCCGGCAGCCCGGAAACTCTTTGAAGGTGTCCCGCACCTTGGCCAGGAGGCCGAAGTATTTGTAGTCGATCACCGCCTTGCCGCTGGAAAAGGAGAGCCCGTAAAGACGGATGATAATCTTGTCTCCGTCCATGAGGACCTTGCCCTCTTCCGGGGTAAAGGCATCGCGAATCCTCGTGATCTTCATGTGCTTCAGCCGCTCAGCCTCTTTCTGTTGTTTCAGGGCCTCTTCGGCTTCGTGCTTGCGCGCCATGAGGTCCTGCTCCAGCTTGCTCAGGCTGGCCACGGAGGTCTCCAGATCCGTGACCTTGGCCTTCAAATCTGCAATCTCCCGGTCCTTGGCGTCGTTGGACGCCTTCAGGGCCTGAACCCCGTCCAGAAGCTGCCAGGTGGCACCGCTGACGCCCCGATCAAATTTAAGCTCCATGTCCAGCCCCTCGGCGATCTTGACCAGCTGCATCTCCATGTCGATGATCACGTCTTCAAAGCTATAGTCGGCCTCCTTGAGCTTGCCCACCCGGGTATGGATGTGCTCGGTGTGGGCCAGCTCGTACTCGGCCTCCTTCACCAGCGCCACGGCTTCGGCATTGTTGTAGCGGTTCTGGTCCAGCTTCTTTTCTGCAAGGGCCACCAGCCGACGGGCCTTCTCATAGGTTTTCGGAGCGTTGTTCTTACGCCCCAGGTCCTCGAACCGTGCCAGCTTCTCCCGGGTCTTGCCCAGAAGGGCGTGCTTGATGGTCTCAAGCTCGGCGCCCCGGAACAGAACCTCGGCCTCACCGGCCTGACCGCGGGCCTTGTCCACGTCGCCATCCTCAAGGCTCCTCACGGCCCGTTGGAATTCGGCCTCCGCCTTGGACGTCAGTTTCGCGCTGTATTTTTCGGACCCGATGGAGGAGGCATCCTCCCGGGCCTTTAACACGTTTTCGAAGGTCACCTCAGCCGTCACGCACACGGCCATGGCCCGGGTAAGGTACGACTCGGCTTTCTTGAGTTCTTTTCGGATCCCGTTCAGGTTTCGTCCCTTGTTAAAATCGGTGAGGGCGTCCTGATAGGCCTCCATGGCCTCACCAAAGGCATCCGGGGCAAAAAGGTAGGCCCGCTTCTCCTTGGCCTGGACAATCATCGCCTCGGTCCCCTGGAACAGAGAGTTCCGCGTCTCATTGCCTGCAAAACCGGTTTGCCAGAAGCCGAGCACACACGCCGCCGCAACAACAGCGGCCATCCATCGAATAGCAGTCCCTCTGACAAAAACCATAACACTCCCCTTGATCCTGTATTTTGAGGTTGTTCTCGACCGGGTTTTGCAGCCGACACCTTAACCCAAGCCATATCGAATACTTACTTATGATAAACACCCGTCAAGTTTCAACCCCAAAAAAAGAGATCCGTCCATCGCAAGGGCCATCCCATGCCCCCAAAGGCCCTATTTTGACAGACCGATTCGGACCAAAGCAGAAGCTGCCCGGCGTTCCTCCAAACGGGATAATCAATTTTATTAAATATTTCATGTAATCACTCTAAACCCAAACACGCCTTCATCCGATATTTAACCCATACACCTTATTTACCACCCTTAAACTGGAGTTCTGCGGATGTTCAGGGACATAAAACTACGCGGCAAGCTCATCCTTGCCATTTCCACCATTGCTTTTCTCTCCTACTTCATCACCATCACGGCTGTAACCTTGAAAGTTCGCAGCTCTGCCCATCACGCAGCCATTGCCCAGGGCGAAGAGATCGCCGCCCGATACAGCGCTGTCATCTCCGGGAAAATCGACGCATCCTTCAGCACGGTACGCTCCCTCTCCGAAACCATGGAGGCCTTCAAAAAGGCGGGCAGCTTCAACCCAAGGGAGGCCCTCGACCAGATCATGACCGAGGTCCTGGACAACAACCCCGAGCTCCTTGCCGTCTGGACCGCCTGGGAACCCGATGCCCTGGACGGCCTGGACGCAGCCTTTGAAAACAAGAAAGGCCACGACGCCACGGGCCGCTACGTCCCCTACTGGCACCGCACCGGAGACAGCATCGATGTCACGCCCCTGGTGAATTACGACAAGGAGGGAGAAGGGGACTACTACCTCGTCCCCCTGCGCACCGGCCGAGAGACCATGACCCCGCCCTACCTCTATGAGGTTCAGGGCAGCCAGGAATCCATCATCAGCCTCTGCGTGCCCATTCAGGTGGAAGGCACCACCGTGGGCGTCTGCGGTGTGGACCTGAGGCTCTCCATCTTTTCCGAGCTCATCAAGGGGCTGACCCCCTTCGATACGGGCTACACCTCTGTCATCGCCAACAACGGCACCTACGTGGCCCATCAGGTCAACCAGACCAAGCACGGCCAGAACGCAGGGTCTTCCGCAGACTGGGAGGCAGCCAAACAAGCCATCCAGGCAGGACAACCCTTTCAGTTCGAAACGGTCTCCCGGGACCTCAACACCGACATCGTCCGCATCTTCGCCCCCATCCCCTTTTCCGGCCAGGACACGCCCTGGTCCTTTCTCGTGAACATCCCCATGGCCCAGGTCATGGCCGAAGCCAACGCCATCGGCTGGCTCATCGTGGGCATCGGGGTGGCTGCCTTTGTTCTCCTCACCGCCGTGGTGATTTGGGTGGCGGGCTCCATTGCCAAGCCCCTGCGCCGAAGCGCTTCCCTGCTGGAAGAGATCGCCAAAGGGGACGGGGACCTCACCCAGAGACTGGAGGTCCAGTCCAAAGATGAAGTGGGCGAACTCTCCGGATGGTTCAACACCTTCATGGCCGATCTGCAGTCCATCATCGGAGAGGTCAAGGGCAATGCAGGGTCTGTGGACAGCTCTTCCGGTGAGCTCCTCACCATCTCAGGTGCCATGTCCTCCTCCGCCGACGAGACCCACACCCTGGCATCCCAGGTGGGCCAGGAAGCGGGCACCATGGCCATGAACCTGGCCACCATCGCCTCGGCCATGGAACAGTCCACGGCCAACATCAACAACGTGGCCGCCTCCGCCGAGGAGATGACCGCCACCATCGGCGAGATTGCCGCAAACTCCGAAAACGCACGATCCGTATCCGACGGGGCCCTCTCCGACGCCATGGAGACCGCCGACCTCATGAACAGCCTGGGCAACGCCGTGGATGAAATCGGCAAGGTCACCGATACCATCACCGAGATCTCCGAGCAGACCAACCTGTTGGCCTTGAACGCCACCATCGAGGCGGCCCGGGCCGGGGAAGCGGGAAAAGGCTTTGCCGTGGTTGCCGGAGAGATCAAGGACCTGGCCGGCCAGACCGCCGCAGCCACCCTGGAGATCCGGGGCAATATCCACAGCGTCCAGGAGAAGACCAACGTCTCCGTGGAGAAGATCAACGCCATTTTAGGGGTCATCAAAAACGTCAATGACATCGTCTCCGGCATCGCCGCGGCCGTGGAAGAGCAGTCCGCCGCAACCAGCGAGATTTCGGCCAACATCGGCCAGGCATCGGCCGGCGTGGAGGAGGTCAACAACAACGTGGGCAACTGCGCCACAGCCGCCGATGCCATCAACCGGGACATGGGCAACCTTAACAACGCCTCCAGCGAAATCTCTGACGGCAGCCACAAGATCGAGGAGAGCGCCCGGGAACTCAAAGCCATGGCCGAGGCCTTAAACGGCCTGGTGGGACGTTTCAAAATTTAGCCTGACGCCCTTCCCGGCAACCATCAAAACGCAAAAAAGCCCGCAGGATTATCCCCCTGCGGGCTTTTGTTCTTCACAAGCACCATCCCCGCCCCACGTATATCCTCGTTGGCGGTCGTTTTCTCCCCTACCCTTCGAGCACCCGGTGGATCTCCGTGGAGAGGACCTCCACGGAAAAGGGTTTCTGGATAAACCCGTTGCACCCGGCCTCCATCATCTTTTCGGCGCGCCCCTCCAGGCTGTAGCCGCTGCAGAGAATTACCCGCACATCCGGGTTGATCTTCTTCATGGCCCGGTAGGCAATGTCCCCTCCGGCGTCGGGCATGACCACGTCCAGGAGCACCAGATCGATCTCCTGCCACGCCTCCCTGAACACGGCAACGCACCGGCTGCTGTTCTCCGCCACCAGGCAGCGATACCCCAGCCCCTTGAGCATGGTCTTCACCACCTCCCGGATCTCCGGTTCGTCGTCCACCACCAGGACCGTTCCCTCGCCGCTGTGGACCGCCAAGGGAGAGGCCTCCTCCTCCCACCGCGCCTTGGAGGTGGCGGGCAGGTGAATCGTAAAGCAGGCACCCCGGCCCTTTTCGCTGGTCACGGTGATGGCACCCTTGTGGGTTTTGACGATGCCGTACGCCGAGGCCAGGCCCAGGCCCGTGCCCCGTCCCATCTCCCGGGTGGTGAAGAAGGGGTCGAAAATCTTGCTCTGGGTCTTCTTGTCCATGCCCACGCCGGTGTCGGAGACCGCCACCGTCACATAGGCCCCGGACTTGAGGTTGAAGGCTGCGGCCAGCTTGTCGTCGAGGTCCGTCATGCCGGTCTCGATGTGAATCCTGCCACCGTCCGGCATGGCGTGGGAGGCGTTCAGGTAAAGGTTCAGGAGCACCTGCTCCATCTGGGTCCGGTCGATCTCCACGTTGGGGAGCCACTCGGCCATGGATTCGGAGATCATGATCCCTTTGCGGGTCCTGCCGAACATGGAGAGGCTGCTTTTCACCACCGTGTTCACGCTCTCCGGCCGCACATGGGATCGCCCCCCCCGGGCAAAGCCCAGGAGCTGGCTGGTGAGGGCGGAGCCGCTGGCCACCAGTTCCTCGATTTTGCCCCCGCGCTTGTGCACAATGTCCCCGGGACCGGTGAGGCTCATGATCAGGGAGATGTTGCCCTGAATGGCCATGAGCAGGTTGTTGATGTCGTGGGCAATGCCACCTGCCAGGGTTCCGATGGCCTCCAGCTTCTGGGCCTGGAGGAGGTGCTGGAACAATCGGTCCTTCTCCTCTTCCACCCGGCGCCTCTCATCCAGCTCCTCCTGGAGCTTGGTGTGCATCATGGCGTTGTTCAGGGCAATGGTGGCAAGCTCCGCAAAGCGGATGAGCACCGCCATGGCCGTCTCGTCCATCTCAAAATCATCCCCGAACTGGGCAAGGCCCATGACCCCGCCCACGTTGCCCTCCAGGCGGATGGGCACGGCCACGGAGGCCCCCAGCGTCTCCAGGCCGGGGTGACCTTTGACCCGGCCGTTCCATGTTTTGTAGTCCTCCACGTACAGGGGACGATCCGTCTCCCACACGCGCCCCACAAGCCCCTCCCCGATGCGGGAAGGAATCTTGGGCACCTCCAGAAAGGGGCCGGAGGTGACGATGGGGTGAAGCTGGCGGGTGGACTCCCTGTACTCGAAGTAGTATCCGCTCTCCATGTTCATGAGGCCCCCGGCGCGTTTGAGGAGAAGCTCCAGAAGCTCGTTGAACCCCAGCTGGCGCATGAGGTCCAGGGTGGTGTCGTGGAGGGCCTCCATAAGGGAATTTTTCACCCGGAGCTTCTCTTCGGCCTCTTTCTTTTCCGCGATCTCCCGCAGCAAAGCCCGGTTGGCCTTTCTGAGGGCGCAGGTCCGCTTGGCCACGTTCTTTTCCAGATCGACCTGCTGGGCCTCCAGCTGCTGCCAGTTCTCCACCAGCATCCCGCTGAGGGCCCCGAAGGAGAGGGAGAGCTCCCGGATCTCCGTGGTGGTGGACCCTTCGGAGATCTCGTCGATGTCCAGGCTTCCCAGCACCGTGCCCACGGGCTCCGTCTCAGCCCGCTTCCTGAGGAGCAGGAGCTTTCGGTTGAGCCGCCCCAAAGGGGCGATGCTGATGCGGATCAGAATCAGAAGCCCCGTGATCACCGTCATGAGAATGGCCGCCCCCCCGGCAAGGACATCCATGGCGCTCTTTCGGATATGTGCCGAAAGCTCCCGGGACGAATACCCGATGCGCAGGCAGCCGATGGGCCGCCCGATATACCGCACCTTCATGCAGGTGTCGAAAACCGACTCCCCCTTGCCCCCACGCACGACCCCCTTGTAGGCAACGGCTTCGGCCAGGGGGCGTTCACGGACGGAGAACTCCCTGGACTGGTAACGCTCGAAGACCTCGGACCGGGGGACGTCCGCGACACACCCCGGGAGCCACCCTCCCACGCTCCTGCTGTCCGATGAAAAGAGAATCTTGCCGTCCTTGTCGTGGATGGCATAATACAGCATGTCCCCGTTGGACTGCAGGGCCATGTCCAGGGTAATCTGGATGGTTCGCCAGTTGGAGTTGTAGATGTTGTGGCTGATCCGGCGGGAAAGGTACCGTGCATCCCGCTCCATCAGCTTGTAGGTGGCCTCGGTGACCCGTTTTTTCTGGGAATAGGTCACCAGGCCGGAGGAGACAAAAACCACTGCCAGGACCAGCACACTCACCACTGCCAGAAGCTTGGTCTGCAACCGCATGTGAAACGCCATAAACCACTCCTAATCCACGGAGATCTCATGTAAAAAAAAGAGAGAAGCCGTCTCAGGGGCAACACGTTGAAGCTCCCCGCAGCTCATGACAGGAAAATAGACGGAAAACGGACCGCCCATGGCCGGATGGATGGGCTGGTCGTTGATGCGATACACCAGCATCACGTCACAGGAGAGAAGCGGGGCCACAGGCAACGTGATGGGCTTCCCCGCAAAAGGTGTCAGGGTCAGCTCCCCGCCGGTGACATCCTCTCCGTCAAACAGGGCCGCTAAGGGGACGGCCGTTACCCGGCACGGCTGGTTCAGCTTGGGCAGGTCCCACCGGTACCCCAGGGGAATAGAGAGATAAAGGGTCCGGTGCTCCGGCAACAACGCATCCAGGTCAGGCAAGGTGTAGGTTTTTGTTTTCCCGTTGACGGACACCCTCACCTCCGGATCGTCCAGGTAATCCGGGACCAGCGTATCCACGTACCAGCAATAGGCGCTCTGGTGCATGCCCATCTCCGGAGGGAACAAAAGCTTCAGGGGCCCCCCGAGATAACGGCTCAGGGGCTTGCCGTCCTGCTCTGAGGCGATGATCACCCCCGGTTTTGAAACCACCTCGGCGGGAAGGTACACGGTGTACTGATCGTGGCCGATGAGCGTGACCCCCGCCATCTCCGTAACGCCCGCCCGGCGAAGAATCCGGTCCAGGGGAACCCCCGTGAAGGAAAAGGAGCCGCCGGTGTCAAAGTTGGGGTCCCCGGAGGAAAGGGTCACCGCTCCGGGAGCCCGGCCCCCCACGGCAACAGATACCGTGCCGTGCCCCTTTTTTCCCCCCATCACCTTGACGCGCCCGTCAGGGCCCGTCTCTGCGAACAGGAGGGCGGCATGGCAGAGAAGAAGCCATGCGAACACACACAAACGAAGGGTACAGGAGCGCACCGTCATATCCTCTCCATGATGGGTTGAAACACAATGTCACCCGGAAATGTCGTAAAAAACCATCAGGCCGACACAATACAATGCTATGCGACTCGTAACATATCCGGGTTCAGGGTTTTGTCGTAGAAAATCCGCGTCTAGAAAAACGTATCGGCCGATAAAGCCGATTAGTTAAACGCTATTCGATGGCACCGGGTTCTGCCTGCCCGGCTCGTCCTTGAGTTGACCCGTGACGGGAAGCGCGGTAGGGTGCCTTCATCTACCCCTACAAACTGGAACGTATTCGCCCACGACGCCCAAGCCCGGATATTTCATGAGAAAACGACAGGGCGACAGGGGTAGGGAATTATGACAGATGGTCATTGTGACAAAAATTAGTTATTTCAAGAATGCACCATGTAATTCACCGGTTTTGGCCCGATTTTCTCACCCTTCGGGCGCAATCGACTCGTGAAATATCCGGGCAAGGAGCCCCCATGATGTCCCCTTTGTTTGCCACCGGATTCCAGACCGTCTTTTTCTCCATGCTGCGCATCGTGGTCGTGGCCCTGCTGGCAGGTATTCTGGTGAGGCGTCGGGTCATTCGGTCCGAAGACATCGACACCCTCTCCCGCATCACCATCCATGTGCTGCTTCCCTGCCTCATCCTCACCTCCCTGATCACGCGCCTGGACACCGGTTCAACGCCCCTGTGGTGGATCCTCCCCCTGGCCTCCATGGCCATGAACCTGGGCGGCCTCTTTTTCGGATGGGTCCTCTTCGGCCGGACCACACGGCGCCACCCGGAGCTCATCGCCATGAGCGGCATCCAGAACTCCGCCTACCTGGTCCTGCCCGTGGGGCAGGCCCTTTTCCCGGAGACCTTCGACACCTTCGCCGCCTACTGCTTTCTCTTTGTCATCGGAAACACCCCCATCCACTGGACCCTTGGGGTGCGCCTCGTGGGGGGAAAGGGCAAGGTCCGCTTAAGGGAAATGATCAACCCGCCCCTTGTGGCGAGCCTTGCCGGAGTCGCCATCGCCTTGTCGGGGCTCTCCCCCCATGTGCCATCCCTTGTCCTGGACGCCACGGGCCTCCTCGGAAGCGCCACCATTCCCCTTGCCACCTTCATCCTCGGGGCCACCTTAGGGGAAGTTCGCCTGCAAAAACTTCCGCCCTGGCACCGCCTCCTCGGCCTTGCGGGCGTCAAGTTCGGCCTGGTCCCCCTCATCACCTTGTGGGCCATCTCCGCCTTTGACCTGGCCCGGCAAAGCCCCCTCATCGCCTCCCTCTTCATGATCCAGGCCGCGGCCGCACCGGCCACCAACCTCATCCTCCAGGCCCGGGCCTACAACGGCCGCACAGAGGTCATCGGGGGCGCCATGCTGGCCTGCTACGTGGTCTGCCTCATGGCCATCCCCTTCTGGCTGACCCTGGCCACAGGACCGGTATCCCCCTGAGAACAGCCGGTGCCACCCTTGCCAGCAGCCCGGGATTGCGCTAAAAGAGACGGATTGTGACGATTGCATAAAGGAGTGATGATGGAGAGCGCACAGGAAAACCTGAACCGGTACCTGGAAATGGAGACGATCCTCAACCGGTTTTTCGGGATCTTTGACTTCTGCCTCAAAGGATGCGTGCTGCCCGAGCTGGAGCGCAACGGCAACCAGCCCTTTGCCGCCTGCTGCAAGGACAAGTATTACAAGGTCTACGATCTGGACCACCCCAGCTTTGACCTCCTGCGCAAAGAGCGGGAAGCCCTCTACGGCAAACCCGAGGACGTGAAAGAGTCCAGCCTGGTGAGCCCCTGCGAGTACCACACCAACACCGGCTGCACCCTTCCCACCCACAAAAGCCCCATCTGCCTGGCCTTCATGTGCCGAAAGAGCATCGACGCCCTCCGCGACGGCTACGGCATTTATACCTACGACTACCTGGGATTCAATTACGCTCTGGAGTGGATCCTCACCGGCGACATGTCCCTTGCCGACTACACCGAATTCCGCCAGAGCTGCCTGGACATGATCACCACCCTGGAGGCCAGGTCCGCCCAGGCCTGCTGACGCGCCCGGCCACAGGGGCGACCCACATGGAAGCCGTTGATTATCCGGTATATCTCTGGTACGTTCGAACGATCACAACCACGTTCTGCAGGCCCGCAGGACCCCGTCAACACATCGCAGCCATACCCAACAAAGGGGAACCCCGCCATGAAGACGCGCATCCTTGCCTTTTTCGTCCCGGTTCTGTTTGCCCTTGCCTCCTGCACCACCCTCATGAACCTCATGCCCGAGATTCCGCAACACAAACGCCAGAAAATCTACGACATGGCCGACACCATGGCCTTTCCCGAAGCCCGAAAGCTGGGACGGTCCAAGGAGCGCCGCATGGGCCTGAAAAAAGGCCAGTGGATCACGGTTCTCCAGGAGACCCTGGACGGGGATAAAAATGTCGCCCTGACCACCACCAAGGTCATCTCCGTGGACGGCAACACCGTGACCCTGGAGACGGAAAGCATCTCCGCATCCAATGAGGCCCGGCCCCTCCACAGCCAGGTCACCTTCGAGAATTACCCGGTGTGGGGAAGCCTCTTCTATACCCGGGACGAATACGACCGCATCGCAGGGCAGCTACGCATCATCCGGGTCCGCACCAGGGAGGGGGACGGCCCTGTCAACGACATGCCCCCTGAACTTCTGGCCATGGCCCGGGGCCTCACCGAAAGCGCCCTGGCCGGTTCCACGGTCCGCGTGGGGGAGGCCGAGCGCCAGGCCTACGACGGTACCTATATCCTGGCCCGCAGCTGCTTTTCCCACAGCTACACCGTCACCATATCCGGCATCACCTCCAGCGGGCGCAGCCTGAGCCACAGCTCCGTTCCGGTCAGCGGCGCCATCCTCATCGAAGACGAACACACCCGGGCCACCACCATCGCCTACGGATACAATGGCGCCACCTCGGTGTTCCCACCGTAACCAGCCTGAACCGGGAGGAGAACCGAACAGTCGGATTTTTGCCTCCCCCCCATGCATGGGAGCAGCCATGGACACCCCCGTCACCATCCCCCCTTTGTCGCGAAGGGAATTTCTGAAAAAAACCTCTGCCGCCGTGGCAGGTTCCATGGCGGCAGGCGGGTGCGCCGGGCAGACGCCTGCCATCGCCCCTGCCCATCCAGGCGAACCACCGCCCCACAGGACCCTGTTCACCAACGGACAGCTTCTCTCCCTGCCCGAAGGACGGATCACCCCCGGCTGGTCCCTGCTGGTGGAATCCGGACACATTGCCTGGGCCGGGCCGGACACGCCCTGTTCCGGCCTGGACGCCCGGCACATCGACCTCCAGGGAGGGTACCTCCTGCCCGGCCTCATGGACGCCCACTGCCACATGACCCTGCCTTCGGCCGCAAGCTTCTCTCCCCTGCTGGGGCTGGCCACCTGGCGACAGCTCAGAAAAAATTTCGAGAACCAGCTCGCCTCCGGGGTCACCCGCGTTCGGGACATGGGCGCCATGCCCCCGGTGCTGGGCACCCTGGTCCGCCAGGTGGAAAAAGGCCAACTGGCCGGGCCGGATGTGATCACCTGCAACGCCATCTTCAACGTGGACGGGGGCCACCCCGACATCTCCCCGTCCGATGTCTCCTGGGTCGCGGCCTTCGGCAGCCTCTTTACCGGGGCACCCACCGTCTCCTTCAAAGAGGGGGAGCTGGCCTCAGCCTTTGAGGCCAATTGCCGAAGCGCCGACTTTGTCAAGATCACCCTGGACAACACCTCCCTCATCGCGGGCAAGCCCTTTATCAACCGCTACAGCGACCCTGAACTCACCACCATCTTTCGCCTGGCCCGGGACGCCGGAAAACCCGTGGCAGGCCACGCCATGAGCCGCTTCGGCGTGGACCGCGCCCTTGCCCACCCCATCCACTCCCTGGAGCACACCGTCTCGGACGGGCCCCTGAACGAGGCCACCCTCAAGGCCATGGCCGACAACAAGGTCTCCGTGGTGCCCACCACCATCCTGGCCAACCTCTACACCCTGCTGGATCTTGCCGAGCCCCTTCCCAAGGGACTCCTCTCCCGCCGGGCCCTTTTGGAAGCCCCCATCCGGGAGGCCTACCTAACCGCCGTCACCGAGGACGACGTGGAGCCCGCCATCCACGAAAACAACCTGGCCATGCTGGACGCCATGCAAAAACACACCTTTTCCGAGCTCTACACACGGGGCGAGTACACCTTCAACCCCCACCTCTTCTTTCCCATCCTCACCCACGGCCAGAAAAACCTCATGCGCATGAAAGAGGCGGGCATCCGCATCGGCTGCGGCACCGACGCCGGGGTCCCCCTGAACTACCACGGCGCCATCGTGCGCGAACTCCAGTGCATGGCCCGCCTGGGCTTTAGCAACACAGAGGCCCTCACCTGCGCCACCGTAAACAACGCCCGCATCCTGGGCGTGGAAAACGAGGCCGGCACCCTCGCGCCGGGCAAACGCGCCGACTTCATCACCATGGCGGAAAACCCCTTGCAGGACCTCGCCGCCTTAAACAACCTCACCCTCATCGTTAAAAACGGCACCGTGTACGAAAAAGCCTAAAACCGTGCCTCCGGCGGCGAGGTGAGCCACCTCGAAAGCATATTGCCGGTGGTTTAGCCGGACTGTCTTCCATGGTTACAGTTGGTGGAAAGAGCAGCCTCCGGCTGCCAGGAAATGATCCCCTGGCTCCCAGGGTGCGACGTTGATGAATTCACGCGACAACACGCAAAAAGCCCTGATGATCTGCAAGAATCATCAGGGCTTTTTTGTGTTCTCTATAGCAAAGGAAAAGCACCTGCGTGCCCTTGGGTTCACGGGCAAGGCCCGTCAGCGAATGCGATGGCCTGAGGAACGAAGGCCGGGAGCATTCGCGAACCAGGGATCCAAGGGATCAGCCCTTGGCCGCCGGAGGCCGCTTTTTCTTTCTTACGAAAGATCAAACAGGGCTGTGGTGTTGTTCCAGACGGTGTCGGCAAGGAGTTCCACGTCGTCGCCGCGAACCGCAGCCAGCTTGAAGAGCACCTCGCGGACAAAGGCGGGCTCGTTTCGCCGCACCTTGTTTTTGTGGGGTGCGGGGGTGAGGTAGGGAGCGTCGGTCTCCACGAGGAGGCGCTCCCGGGGGATGGCAAGGACCTGTTCCCGGAGGTGCTCGCCCCGCTTCTGGATGGTGACGATGCCGGTGACGCCGATGTGGAGCCCCATGTCCAGATAGGCCTCCATCTCCTGGGTGGAGCCGCTGAAGCAGTGGACCACGCCGCGCAGACCGTCGAACCGGTGGGCGGAGAGCATCTCCAGGAACCGGCCCTCGGTGTCCCGTTCGTGAAAGATCAGGGGAAGGTCAAGGGATTGCGCCACCTCAAGCTGACGGACAAACCACCTTTCCTGCACGTCTTTCGGGGAGTACATGCGGTTGAAGTCCAGGCCGCACTCACCCCAGGCCTTGACCCTGTCCCCCTTGGCCAGTTCGGCCAGGCGGGTCAGGACGCCCTCGTCGGTATCGGCGGCGTCGTGGGGGTGGATGCCCACGGAGGCGTAAAAAAAATCGGAATTGTCGGCAAGGGCTGCGCAGCGCCGGGAGCTTGCTTCGGAAACACCCACCACCATGGCCCTGACCACGTCGGCGGCCTCTGCCCGGGCCACCACCTCATTCAAGTCATCCTGGTAACTCTTGTCATCCAGGTGACAATGACTGTCTATAATACGCATATCGCTGTTGCTTTGCTCATCGGTGTTCAAAAGAGGATGCATCGTCCGGAAGGCCCGAAAGGGGCGAGCCGGACCGGTCCGTCACGCGGCCCACGCACATCACGCCGGGTAAGTCGGCTTCGATGGCCGCAAGGGTATCCGGGTTGCAGGCAAAAAGCAACTCGTACTCTTCTCCCCCGGAGGCCATGTACGTAAGAGGGTCTTCCCCTGTGGCTCCGCACCAGTCGGTAAGGGCGCCGTGGGCCATGTCCGGCCTCAGATCAAAAACCAGGCTCACCTTGGATCCCCGGGCCAGGTGCCCGGCGTCTCCGGCAAGGCCGTCGCTGATGTCCATGGCGCAGCGTACCCGGTGTTTTCTCAGCACCTCGGCCGCATCGAACCGGGCCGCAGGTTCTTTAAAGGCCTTCACAAGCTCTGGATAACGGGTCTCCTGGGTTTCCAGGCACCGAAGCCCGGCCCGGGCCAGACCCAGGGGGCCGGTGACGCACACCAGGTCTCCGGGGCAGGCGTCTGTTCGACGGGGCATGCGCCCCTGGCCCTCACCCACGGCAAAAAGATCCAGGGAGAGCTCGGAGGCCCGGGAGGTGTTGCCTCCGCCCAGGTCGCACCCGTAACGCTCCAGCGCATGACCCAGGCCGTCGTAGAGTTCCTCGGCCACGGTTCCGGGGAGTGTGGGTGGAAGCCCCAGGTTCACGAACAGGGCCACGGGCCTGGCAAAGGAGGCAGCAAGATCGCTTAAGGTGACGGAAACGGCCTTGGCGCCGATCTCAAAGGGGGTCTGCCAGTCGCGACGGAAGTGCACCCCTTCCCGCTGGGTGTCGGTGGTGATCACAGGCTGGGCAAGCCAGGCCAGAAGGGCGGCATCGTCCCCTGCGGCCACGCGGCAGGGACGGTAAAGACTGGCCCTGTGGGGCCGCCGCGTCACCAGGGTATCGATGAGCCCGAATTCTCCGGATTCTTTGGGGTCTGAAGTCAACGGAAGCGCCTTTGTGTGTGGGGTACGCATGGGGTTGGATGCGACGGCCCGTGCAAAACCCGGAGGGGTCCGGGGCCGGGCGGCGGACTCAGCCGAAGAGGCTGGCCATGGCCTCGAATCGCTCAAGCTGGGTGTCGCCGTACCGGGCCATGAGGCGTCGCACCTTGTCCATGGATTTTTCAACGGTCAGGGTGTCGGGGTTTTTGGAAAAAAATTTATCGGCGTAGCAGATGATCTTCTCTTCCAGGGTTTCGGGCTGGAGGTCCCGGTGGGGCAGGGGCAGATCAGCGTCCATGATCTCCCGGGCCGAGAGCCCGGCCCCGGTATGGCGCTCGCACACCCGGGCATGGCGGGGAAGCCCCGCCTCCAGGAGCATTTCAGCACCGATGACGCCGTGACGGATATAGGGGGCCTCCCCCCGGCATCCGATGCCCGGCGCCCAGGTGCGGACCATGCCGATGTCGTGGAGCATGGAGGCCTCCTCGATAAACCGCAGGTCCGGGTTCAGGTGGGCCACCCGCTGAGCCACGGCCAGGGCCTTGTGGGCCACGCAGCGGCTGTGGGTCAAAAGCACCTCAAGGGCTTCCGACCCGTTGCCGTAGTGGGCCTTCAAGATGGCGTCGACGTCCACGCTCATCGCTTGCGCCTCGCCATGAGGGCGGCTTCGATGAAGGGATCCAGGGCACCGTCCATGACGGCCTTGATGTTTCCGCTCTCTTCATCGGTGCGATGGTCTTTCACCATCTGGTAGGGATGCATCACGTAGGAACGGATCTGGCTGCCCCAGGCGATCTCGTCCTTGTTGTCGTGCATCTCCTGCATCTCGGACTCCACCTTCTGCATCTCCACCTGATAGAGGCGGGAACGCAGCACGCTCATGGCGATTTCGCGGTTCCGATGCTGGGAGGATTCCTGCTGGCACTGCACCACGATCCCCGTGGGGATGTGGGTGATGCGCACGGCGCTGCTCGTCTTGTTGACGTGCTGGCCGCCGGCACCGCTGGCCCGGAAGACATCCACGCGCAGGTCTTTCTCCTGAACGTCGATGACGATCTCGTTGTCCACTTCGGGACAGACGAAAACCGACGAAAAGGAGGTTTGCCTCTTGCCGTTGGCGTTGAAGGGAGAGATCCGCACCAGCCGGTGTACACCGCTCTCCACCTTCAGGTATCCGAAGGCGTTGGTCCCGGTCACCGTAAAGGTGGCACCCTTGATCCCGGCTTCGTCACCGGGCTGGTAGTCCACCATGGTCACCTTGAACCCCTTATGCTCACACCAGCGGGTGTACATGCGCAGCAGCATCTCGGCCCAATCCTGGGAGTCGGTGCCCCCTGCGCCGGGGTTGATGGAAACGATGGCGTTTCGATCGTCATCTTTTCCATCGAGCATCATCTCAACAGAGAGGCTCTTCAGTCGCTTATCAATCCCGTCGGCATGGCGCGCCACCTCTTCCAGGGTCTCCTTGTCGCCCTCTTCCATGGCGAGTTCCAGCAGGAGTTCACCGTCTTCGATGTCCTTTGAAAGCTCGTTCCAGTTGTCTAAAAGGGTGGTCAGGAAGGACCGCTCCTTGAGAACGGCGGTGGTGGCGTCGGGATTGTTCCAGAAGTCCTTGTGGGACACCTGGGCTTCAAGTTCTTTTAGTCGAAACTCTTTGCCAGGCAGGTCAAAGACAACCTCCCAGCTGTCCCAGGCGAGTACTGAACTCTCGAAATGCCTGTTTCAACTCAATTGACATGTTTTATCTCCTTAAAGGGCTTGCCGTCAAACTCGTCTGCCCACGCCCTCAGCAACGCCCCCCGGACGGGGCAGCGATGGCAGAGCAATGGGTTACCAGCCGGTACACACCCGGCCTCAACTCCCCTATCTACCATTGATCCCCAGACAGTGAAACCGTTTTTTCATGCCCCCCGGAAAAGCCCCTGGCCTTTCACAGAAATCGCCGCCTGATGCCCCCGCCCACCGGCCCGAAAGCAAGGGCCATGGCAACACAAAGCCATGCAAAAAAATCACCGTACCGCACATACAGGCTGGTCAGGGTCATCACCGGAAGGGAGGCCACGCGCCAGGCCTCTTCATACAGGCCCGTGGCCCCGCTCACACGCCCCACGGGGTCCACAAACCCGCTGATGCCGGTGTTGGCGCTGCGGGCCAGGGCCCTTCGGGTCTCCACCGCCCGGAAACGGGCCATCTGAAAATGCTGGTAAGGTGCCCCGGACCGACCGAACCAGGCGTCGTTGGTCAGGTTGATGAGAAGCCCCGCCCCAGACCGCACCGACGCCACGGAGAGCTCCGGGAAGATGGACTCAAAGCAGATCTGGATCCCGGCATGCCAGTCCCAGCCCTTGATGGTGTCTCCCTTGGTCCCGGCAGAGAAATTACCGGCCGAGGCCACCAGGCGCTTGACGAAAAAAAGCAGGTTCTGAAACGGGATATACTCCCCGAAGGGAACGAGGTGCACCTTGTCGTAGCTGCCGATGACCGCCCCTTCCGAGGTGACGGCATAGGCCCGGTTAAAATAGCGCCACCCCTGCCCTGCGCGTTCCGCCGCAGGGGCTCCCAGGATCCAGTCCGCATCTCCTTTGGCAAGCCCCCGGTTCACCTCGCGGGTCAAGAGCCCGTCCACCGGATTCAGGTAATAAAAAGGTGTGGCTGTTTCGGGCCAAACAATCACGTCGGGCTCTTTGGCCAGGGCTTCCGTTGAAAGCGTCTGATAGGTCTTGATGGTTGCGGTCTGGTAGGCTGCGTCCCACTTGACCGCCTGATCGATATTTCCCTGAATCACCGCAACCTTCAGGGTATTGGCCTTGCCTTGCGCTTCATCCACCTCGGCCATGCGATGGGTGCCGTAGGCAAAGGCCCCGCCCACACAGGCAGCGGCCAGGGCCACAGCCAGCACGGGTGCGCCCCACGCCGAACCGGAATGTCCGTCGCCGTTTCGTCCCATTCCGTGCACCACGCACAGGGCCAGGGCTGTATTCACCAGCACCACGAGGAACGAAAGCCCGTACACTCCGGTGACATCCGTCAGCTGGATAAGGGCCAGGGCATCCTGCTGGGTGTAGCCCAGAAGCCCCCAGGGAAACCCGGTGAGGGCTTTGGTGCGGAGGTATTCCAGGGCAACCCAGAGAACAGGGGCCAGCACCAGGGAATAAAGCGTACCCCGTCGCCAGCGGGCAAGGCACCAGGCAAAGGCCCCGACGTAGGCGCCAAGGTAAAGGCAGAGCAGGAGAAGGGCGGCAATGCCCGCAATCCAGGGAATACCACCGTATTGATGAATGGTCCCCACCACCCAGCGCAGCAGGGCCAGAAAATGGAGGACACCGGTGAGATACCCCACCCGCAGGGCGCGCTTGGGTTCAGAGGTCAGGGAAATCACGATCAGGGGGACAAGGGCCCCCCATGCCAGCAGCCCCAGGGCGGGGCCGGGAAAGGCAAAGGTCAGAAGAAGGGCCCCGGCACATGCCCAGAACAGCTCCGACCGGATCCGGGAACTTGACTCCCCCCGCCATACGGCGATGTCGCTTAAAGATACCACCTGTTTGTCTCCTCGCATGAGATGAGATGCGGAGCCGTGGGCTCCGGCTGAATTCAGTGCTTGCGGTTTCCATGGGGTCGGACCTGCCAACGGCCCTCAGCTGCCAACTATTGACCAGCCACGGGCAGGGTGTCAATGGATTTTGCGACGGCCCGCGGCCCGCGCCAGCCGACGAATTCCTCATAAGGACAAGCGGTTGGGCCCATATTTTTATTTGTGATTTCCCAACCGGTGTGGTAAAAATAGCCATATATGCACCCTTGATGAGGAGGCTGCGGCCTTAATTCCTGACAAACGCCTCACACCGTAAGGGCACTGTCCCAATCCCCAGGAATCATAAACCGTGAAACCGTTACCCTCAGCGGAACCGATACGTCGACCAACGGGCCAGACAGCCCCGCCATTTCACGCTGACATCCTTCTTTCCCGAGCCCACCCCTTCGACAGGTGACGCGGCATGCGCAGCACCGCCAGGATTGCCGGACAAGAGGCCGGGGCATGCCCGGCCCACAACCCGAACAACCATAATGACGCCACAACCCCATCCTTATTTTAACGACGAAAAGGTGGAACATGAGTGAAATCATTCGAGATGACCGTCGCGTGACCATTCGCCCGGGACGAGATATTGTCGCCTCCATGGCCGGCGAGTTTCGATCGGAATTAAACGGTGAGATTGCCGAAGAGCTGGAGGAACTGACCATCGACCTGCATGGGGTTGAGATGGTGGACTCCGTGGGGATCGGGGTCATTATCGCCACCCACAACACCCTGGACCAGCACGGCGCCACCCTGAAGGTGATCAACATTGCCGAAGACATCTACGGGCTCTTCACGACCATGCGCCTGGATCGCCACTTTACCATTGAAAAGGCGGGGGATTCGCCCTGAGGCGAAGGCAGGGGCGGCCTTCATTTCGGCCATAAAAAAACCACCCCTTTTTTCAAGGGGTGGTTTCAAGAAATCTGGTCGGGGCGGCAGGATTCGAACCTGCGACATCCTGCTCCCAAAGCAGGCGCGCTACCAGGCTGCGCTACGCCCCGATTAAACGACAGGGAAACTAACACAGTTGCCTGGACCATGCAAGGGCTAATACCGCCGCCTGCTCAGCGCAGGAGATAAGCGTCGATCCCGGCAGCCACGGCGGCTGCCACCCGCCGGAGGTGCTCGGGACTCTCGAGCCGCCCCTCTTCACGGGGATTGGTGAGGTTTCCAACCTCCAGAAGCACCACCGGCATCCCGGCGCCCCTGGCTATTCCCAGGGGGACCGCCGAGTAATCCACCCCTTCATACCCGTCAAGAAGGGCCAGGGGCCGCTCCAGCAGCGTGGCCAGTGCCTGGCTCTCCGGAATATGGGGCCGATGGCCTCCGCCCCATCCGTTATCACGGCCCGAATCTGTCGCACGGCCCTTGGGTTCATGCTGAACAAAAAGGGCGATGCGGTTGGCATCACGGGAGAGCCCCCCACCTGCGTGCAATGAAATCAAGAGGTCACCGTGGAAGCTGTTGGCAAGTTCGACCCGACGCATGACGGACATCTCGCGGTCCGACTCCCGCGTCAGGCGCACATCACAGGAGAGTCCCAGCTGCCGCCTCAGTTCGAGGGCCAGGGCCAGGGCCACATCTTTCTCTCGGGACCCGTAGGAACCGGTCACACCGACATCGTCGCCGCCGTGCCCGGGATCCAGGACCACCACGGGCCTCTCCCCCCCATAACCTGCTGCGGCAAACAGCAGAACCATGACACAGGCGGAAACCAAGGCCACGGCCTTCGGCCCCCTTCCACTTTTGAGCATTCCTTCACCCCTTCGGCGGCGCTGCGCGGGGAGGATGAAACCCGAAGCCCCTTCTCATCACGCCCTTCACCAATAGTATTTGACATTGCCCGAAAAATTTGGCTTTAATACACAGATTTAACCCAGGGCCCCCGAGAATCGCCCAAAATCTTGATTCCAAGGCCCTTTCAGGCGTTCAACGCCGCTGAAAACTATAAAAGATAAAGCGGCATTTGAACAGGAAAAAACATCCCCCGAGCCCCATGCCGAAACCCGGCAGGCACCGGAAGATGATGACATTATGAAACAGGGCTGCACCCTCGCGCGGCCCTTACGGGTATTCACCTTTTGCCGACCAAAGGGTGGGGTAACGTCAGCAGCAATCAAGGCGCATGTCGACCGCCTGGTTCCAGGCAGGCCGAAAGGGTGCCGAAGTGGAAAGGATCACAATGAATTTTACTGTAGAAGACGTCAGCAGCGTCAAGAAGACCCTGCATATCGAAGTGCCGAATGAAACCGTTGTCGGCGAACTGGATGCAGCATACAACCAGCTGAAGAAAACAGCCAAGGTCAAAGGCTTTCGCCCCGGCAAGGCCCCCCGTTCCGTTCTGGAGCGCATGTATAAAAATGATGTCCACGGCGACGTCGTCTCCAAACTGATCCAGTCCGCTCTCATGGAAGCGATCCGTGACAAAGAGTACAGCATCATCGGCCAGCCCGAGCTGGTGGAAGCCCCCGAGCTGGATCCTGCGGCTGATTTCAAGTTCACCGCCTCCGTTGAACTCCGCCCCGAACTCGGCGAGATCAACTTCAAAGAGATGAAAATCACCAAGACCCTTTACAAGGCCACCGACGAAGAGCTCGACGCCCAGCTCCAGATGCTTCGCCGCAACGGCGCCAAGCGAGAGCCCATCGCCGAGGCCCGTCCCGCAGCCGACGGCGACTACGCCGTGCTGACCTACGAGGGTTTCAAGGACGGCGAGTCCTTCGAGAACACCCCCCTCGTGGAAAACCAGCAGATGAAAATCGGTGCTGCGGCCATGAGCAACCAGTTCGATGAGCAGCTCGTGGGCATGAACGCCGGTGACGAAAAAGAGTTCGAGATCACCTACGCCGACACCTACGTCAACTCCAACCTGGCGGGCAACACCCTCACCTTCAAGGTGAAGCTCAACCAGATCCTGGAAGAGGTGCTCCCCGAGCTCACCGACGAATTCGCCAAGACCATGGGTCCCTTCGACTCCATTGACGCCCTGAAGGAAGAGATCGTTAAAAACCTCACCGCCAACTACGAAAAGAGAATGGAGCAGGAGCTCAACGAGCAGATCTTCTCCACCCTCATCGAGCGCCATGAGTTTGACGTCCCCGACATCATGATCGAGTACGAACTCGACGCCATTCTGGCCGAGGCCGAGCGTGCCTTCCAGATGAACGGCATGAGCATCGAGCAGCTTGGCAAGAGCCGCGAAGAGCTCCGTGATCAGTACCGTGAGCTGGCCGACAAGCAGGTTCGCCGTCACCTCCTCCTGGCCGCCATCGTCCAGCAGGAAGAGATGGAACTCACCGACGAAGAACTCGAAGCAGGTTACGCCGATATGGCCGCCATGGTGGGCCAGCCCGTGGACGCCATCCACGCTTTTTACCAGGCCAACCCCGACAAAATCGATGTTTTGAAGCTTACCCTGCTTGAAAAAAAGGCAGTGCGTCTTATTATTGAGATTAGCGACGTTGACGAAGTGGAACCAACGCTCGAAGACGCAGACGCCGCGGAAGCGGACGAAGCGTAACGCCGAATTAAAACCAAGGGCTGCCCTTTGGGGCAGCCTTTCACCAAGGAGGAGACACTCGTGCCACTTATCCCCATGGTAGTTGAGCAGACAAGCAGAGGTGAAAGGTCGTACGACATCTATTCACGACTTCTCAAAGACCGGATCGTTATTTTAGGCACCGCCATCAACGATGAAGTCGCCAACCTGCTGGTGGCGCAGCTACTCTTCCTGGAATCGGAAGATCCTGACAAAGACATCTACCTGTACGTCAACTCCCCGGGGGGGTCCGTAACAGCCGGTATGGCTATTTACGACACCATGCAATACATCAAACCGGAGGTTGCTACCGTCTGTATCGGACAGGCCGCCAGCATGGGGGCCCTGCTCCTGTGTGCAGGGGCCGAGAAAAAACGATACAGCCTTCCCAACTCCCGTATCATGATTCACCAGCCATTGGGTGGAGCCCAGGGCCAGGCGGCGGATATCGAAATCCACGCCCGGGAGATTCTCCGCATGCGCGAAGAACTCAACAACATCCTGGTAACCCACACAGGGCAGCCCTACGACAAAGTTCAGGCGGATACCGACAGGGATTTCTTCATGTCCGGCCTGGAAGCCAAGGAGTACGGCCTCATCGATCATGTCGTCAAGAACAGGGAAGATCTGGCGAACCTTGTAAAATCGGAGGAGTAATCCATGACAAAACAGTCGGACGGAAATGATAAGCTTTTCTGCTCGTTCTGCGGTAAAAACCAGAAAGAAGTCAAGAAGCTCATCGCCGGTCCCGCAGTGTATATCTGCGACGAATGCATCCAGCTCTGCAGCGAGATCATTGAGGATGAAGGCATCAAGGAGCCCCAGAGCCCCGAAGTGCTCTTGACCCCCAAGGAGATCAAAGAGCGACTCGATGAGTATGTCATCGAGCAGGATCGGGCCAAGAAAGTCCTCTCCGTAGCCGTCCGGAACCACTACAAGCGACTGGACTCGGCCATGAGCTCGTCGGAGGTGGAACTTCAGAAAAGCAACATCCTGCTCATCGGGCCCACCGGCTCGGGGAAAACCCTGCTGGCTCAGACCCTGGCGCGCTTCCTGGATGTGCCCTTCACCATTGCCGACGCCACCAGCCTCACCGAGGCAGGCTACGTGGGCGAAGACGTGGAGAACATCATTCTCTCCCTGCTCCAGAATGCGGATTACGACGTGGAACGGGCCGAACGCGGCATTGTCTACATCGATGAGATCGACAAAATCGCCCAGCGTTCCGACAACCCCTCCATCACCCGGGATGTCTCCGGTGAAGGGGTGCAGCAGGCCCTCCTCAAGATCATCGAGGGAACAACGGCCAGCGTCCCCCCCAAAGGGGGCCGTAAGCACCCGCAGCAGGACTTTGTCAAGATCAACACCAACAACATCCTGTTTATCTGCGGCGGTACCTTTACCGGCCTGGAGAAACTGGTCCAGAGGCGAACCGGCGAAAAAGCGCTGGGCTTCGGGGCCACGGTCACCAGCCGACAAGACAAGAGCCTGGGTGAACTCCTCACGATGGTTCGACCGGAAGACCTCATCAAGTTCGGGCTCATCCCCGAATTTCTCGGACGCCTTCCCGTCATCGCCACCCTGAACGAGCTGGGCGAAAACTCACTGATCAAGATCCTGACGGAACCCAAGAACGCACTGATCAAGCAGTTCCAGAAGCTCTTCGAGTTCGAAGACGTGAAGCTCCGGTTCACCGACGACGCGGTGAAGGCCATCGCCCACGAGGCGGTGGAACGTAAGTCCGGTGCCCGCGGCCTTCGGGCCATCCTCGAGCGATCCATGCTTGATATCATGTACGAAATCCCTTCCCTGGAAAACATCAGCGAGTGCGTGATCAATGAAGATGTGATCCTCGAAAAAGAGGACCCCATCATTCTCTACGAAACACCTCAGCAGCAGGCTTGAGGAACACGGAACCCCTCCGCGGAACCACCTGACGTACCGGCGCAGGACCGGCCCCGTCCTTCAGGCCCCCGCGGGTGACTGTTCCCCTGGCCCTCTGGCCGGCACAATCCGGTTGAACGCCCTTTCCGCCCCTTCGCGGTGCGGAAAGGGCCCCGGTTTGATCGGCGATCCCCTGTGGGACCATCCTTTGAACGTGCCCTTCAGGCCGCTGACCCTTCCTCCTCGACCAACTACCTTATCAGATGATGGTGAAGAAGCTCCGATGATCAATATACCGAAGATATTTAAAAACGATGATTCCAGTTCCAGCCGTGTGACGCTTCCGATTCTTCCCCTGCGGGACATCGTGGTTTTCCCCGGAATGGTGGTGCCCCTGTTTGTGGGACGGACCAAGTCCGTCAACGCACTGGCTGAGGCCATGGGAAAAAACAAAACCATTTTCCTGTCGACCCAGCGCATCGCCGGAGTGGACAACCCCGAAGAGCAGGACATCAGCAGTGTCGGAACCGTGGGCACCATCCTTCAGCTTCTCAAACTGCCCGACGGCACGGTCAAGGCCCTGGTGGAAGGCAAGGCCCGAGGCCGCATCGTCTCGTTTATCCCCGGCGAGGAATTCCTGTCCGTGGATGCCGAGCCCATGCCGGAGACCCCGGTGACCGAAGCCGAAGGCGAAGCCCTGTCCCGGGCCGTCATCGATGCCTTTGAAGAGTACACCAAGCTCAACAAGAGCATCTCCAAAGAGCTCATCGGAAAAGTTGCCGCCATCGAAGAATCAGGAAAGCTGGCCGACACCGTCGCCTCCCACCTGCCCTTCAAGGTCGCCGACAAGCAGACCCTTCTGGAAGCGGTGGACATCGGCAAGCGCATGGACATCCTTCTGGGGCTCATCAAGCGCGAAGGCGAAATCTTCGAAATGGGTCAGAAAATTCGCGGTCGAGTGAAAAACCAGATCGAGCAGACCCAGAAAAACTACTACCTCACCGAACAGATGCGGGCCATTAAAAAGGAGATGGGTGCCGACGACAGCGCCGACGACGAACTCCAGGAGCTTGAGCAGCGCATCAAGGGCAAGCGCCTCTCCAAGGAGGCGGCCTTCAAGGTGAAGCAGGAGTTCAAAAAGCTCAAGATGATGTCGCCCATGAGCGCCGAGGCCAGTGTGGTACGAAACTACATCGACTGGATGCTGGACCTGCCCTGGTACAACCGCAGCAAGACCAAGAGCGATCTCACCGAAGCCGAGGCCATCCTCAACAAGGACCACTTTGGCCTGGAAAAGCCCAAGGAGCGCATCCTGGAGTACCTGGCCGTGCAATCCCTGGTCAACAAGGTGCGGGGCCCCATCCTCTGCCTGGTGGGCCCTCCGGGTGTGGGCAAGACCTCCTTGGCACGCTCTGTTGCCCGTGCCACGGGCAGGCGCTTTATCCGCATCTCCTTAGGGGGCGTGCGCGACGAAGCGGAAATCCGGGGACATCGCCGCACCTACGTGGGCGCCATGCCCGGTAAAATCATCCAGAACCTGAAAAAAGCCGGAGTCAACAACCCGGTCTTCTGCCTCGACGAGGTGGACAAGATGAGCACCGACTTCCGGGGAGACCCCTCGTCCGCCCTTCTGGAGGTACTGGATCCCGAGCAGAACAACACCTTCAACGACCACTTCCTTGATGTGGACTACGATTTGTCGGACATCCTGTTCATCACCACGGCCAACACCCTCTCGGACATCCCCCTGCCCCTGCAGGACAGGATGGAGGTGATCCGTATCCCCGGCTACACCGAGCAGGAAAAATACATGATCGCCAAGGACCACCTCATCCCCAAACAGACCAAGATGAACGGCCTGAAAGTGGATGAGATCGACTTTACCCGCCAGGCGGTTTTCGACATCATCCGCAACTACACCCGGGAGGCAGGGGTTCGTAACCTGGAACGGGAGATCTCCGGCGTCTGCAGGAAAAGCGCCCTGGAGGTGGTCAAGAAGAAAGCGAAAAAGCCAGTGAAGATCGTGCCGAAGAAGGTGGAAAAACACCTCGGCCCCATCCGCTTCCGCTACGGGCAGGGAGAAGAGAAGGACCAGATCGGCATTGTCACGGGCCTGGCCTGGACCCAGGTAGGGGGCGAGCTCCTCTGCATTGAAACAGCCCTGATGCCCGGCAAAGGCAACCTCACGGTCACGGGCAAACTCGGGGACGTCATGAAAGAGTCGGCACGGGCCGCGGTAAGCTACGTGCGATCCAAATCCTCAGCCCTGAAGCTCGACGACGATTTCTACAGCAAGGTGGACATCCACATCCACGTGCCCGAAGGAGCCATCCCCAAAGACGGCCCCTCTGCCGGCATCACCATGTGCACGGCCCTTGTCTCCGCCTTTACCAAATACCCCGTGGACAAAGATGTGGCCATGACAGGCGAGATCACCCTCAGGGGACGGGTCCTGCCCATCGGCGGCCTCAAGGAGAAGATCCTTGCCGCCCATCGCGGGGGCCTGAAAAAGGTGATCATCCCCAAAGAGAACGAAAAGGACCTGGAAGAGATTCCGGCCTCCATCCTCAAGCAGATGGAGGTGGTTCCGGCCGACCATCTGGATGACGTGTTAAACGAAGCCCTTATCACGCCTGAAGGAACCAGCCTTTTCACCAGCCCGGAGCTGGCCTGATCCGAGGCAAAAAAAAATAACACCGGGTCACTTTATTCCCTTGACGTGACCCGATGAATATTGCTAAAAAGGCTTCGTTCCTGAGGGCGAAAGCCTTCACGGCAACGGGCGATTAACTCAGTTGGTAGAGTGCGACCCTTACAAGGTTGAAGTCGCAGGTTCGAGCCCTGCATCGCCCACCACCTGCGGGGGTGTAGTTCAGTTTGGTTAGAACGCCAGCCTGTCACGCTGGAGGCCGCGAGTTCGAGTCTCGTCACTCCCGCCACCATAAAAAGAACAAGGGTTCCTTTTTTAAAAAGGAACCCTTTTTTTTATGCCCTGAAAATACCTTTTTCATCCCCCTTACAAAAAAAAGGCCCCGAAGCCATGCCCCGGAGCCTTAAAAAACGATCGTTTCCGCGTTAGTCGCCGGACGCCTCGGGCGATGCCGCAAGGAAATCGGCCAGGGCATTGGCCAGCCCGACGAACTCGGCCACCGTCAGGGACTCGGCCCTTCGGTTCACCGCGATCCCCGCAGCGCCCAGCACCGCCTCGGCCTGTACCGGACTCAGGGGCAGCTCACTGTTGGACAGAGCGTTGCGAAGGTTCTTGCGACGTTTCCCGAAAGCCGCCTTGATCACGGCAAACAATAACGCCTCGTCCGTGGCCACGTGGGGCGGATCGGCAAGGAAGGTCACCTCGATCACCTCAGAGTCCACCTTGGGCCGGGGAAAGAACTTGGAGGCATCCACCCGCACCAGGGTCCGAATCCGCGCACAATAGCCCAGCATGGCCGCCATACGGCCAAAATTCCGAGTTCCCTCAGGGGCCGTGATGCGCTCGGCCAACTCCTTCTGAAACATGAAAAGGGCCTTTTTCACCCAGCGACGCTCACGAATCATCTGCACGAGAATCTGGGACGAGATATTGTACGGGAGGTTTCCCGCCACAATAATGGGCCCCCCGTGGGCCTCGGCGATCTCCGTCAGGCTGACGTTCAGAATGTCTTCATTCAATATCTCCACGTTCTCGGTGCCCGAAGCAAGAAGCTCGGAGCGAAGAACAGGCAGGATCTGGCTGTCTTTTTCAATGGCACATACGCGGGCAGCCCGCTTTGCAAGGGGCACGGTCAAGGCCCCCAGGCCCGGGCCGATCTCCACCACAAGGTCCTCGGGCGCGATGCCCGCGCGCTCGGCGATAAGCTCCGGCACCGAGGGGTCGTTCAAAAAATTCTGCCCAAACTTCTTTTTCGCATGCATATCCCACGCAGCCAGGGTAATTCTAGGCGATGTCATCGTCACTCTCCTCGCCGCATTGGCGATTTCCATCATTCTTGTATCTTGATTTACTGATCACTTTTACACTCGTGTATGTGCCCGCAATCATCTTTCGCGTTAAAAAATAGGTTACAATGGTAGGAATAACAGCCAACACAATACTTCCCGCAAGCATCATGCACGCCACCCCGAAATGGTGAGCAAGAAAGCCTTTGATCCGTTCCAGTTTTTCTGCCAGGGGGATCCCGCTTTCCATCACCCGAATCATCAGGTCGATATTCGGTCCATCCCCGCGGTTCCCGCCGAACAGCCCCACACCGACCTTGTAACTGCTGTAATAAAACAGGGGGATCGTCAACGGATTGGCAATCCAGACCCCTATTGCTGCCGCCGGCTTACTGCCATGGAGAACAAAGGCCAGGACGATTGCTAAAGCCGTATGAAAAGGAATGGTGGGAGTTACACCCACAAACACGCCGATTGCCATTCCCATGGCAATATAGTGAGGATTACCCTGCAACCTCTTAATTTTTTCTAAAAGAGAACAAAAGTGTTTTTTTATTTTGTTCCAATATGTTATATTCTCATTAGACATCAAGGATTTCTGTCCGATCTGATTCATACTTGTCAAATCCCTAAAAAAGCAAAGCCTTAGAAAACAACGTCACATAAACAAAAACTGTAACAACGACCTAATTTTTTTCCCGGGTGGACGTTTTCGTTACAGTGACTGTCGCAGGGTATGGAAAGGGCTGAAACGGCACCGAAATTTTCATGGGCCGATCCACCAATCCATTTTATTTTCGGCGATTTGAAAATACCATGAAACGCATACCCTTTCAACACGATTTGTGCTTTTTCCGCCGTGACGTCCCCACGTTTTCATGATTTTTACTAAAAGGTCCGTTTTTTCCTTTGAAGATTGCTTGACTCTCATAAACAATTAAGTTATCTAACGGGTAATCCTTACTAGAGGATGTCTCTTGATCGATTTCTGTTTTGCCTACAAGCATAAACCATGTTTGTCATGGAGCTCCTGAGCGTGCGTGCTGACGAGAGGGGGGAAATGCGCGTGCAGGGGTGTGCAGATCGGTCGTGTGGTATTCAGACATCCTTCTGGTTGTATATAAACCCAAATAATAAGAAACAAAACAGCACAAGGAGGACATATGTCTGCAGAGACCCCCAACCCCGTTCAGGAAGAGCAAGCACCCGAAACCCCGGCCACCCGTCGTCGCGTACGTACCAAGCCGGTGAGCATTGACTCCCTTTTCAAGACCATCATCAAAAGCTACGATATCCCGTCCCGTCAGGACATCGAAAAGCTCTCTGCTCAGATTGATCGTCTTGAAAAACTGATTCGCCAGACCTCAGGCCGTGGCTACGTCGCCAGCGCCGGAAAAGAAAAAGGCGACCGCTCCGAAATGACTGCATCCGGCACAGTGCTCAAGGTCATTAAGAGCTCACGCAACGGAGCCGACTTCGCTAAAATTCAGGCAAAAACCGGTTTTGAAGACAAAAAACTTCGCAACATCATTTTCCGCCTGAACAAAATCGGCCGCATCAAGCGCAAGACCCGTGGCGTGTATATCGCCGCCTAAAGAGCCGGAAGCTTCATACCGGGCACCTGCCCTCTGACGTCCTTCTTCCAAGTGACGCCCGGTATACACGCTTCAGGGACATGGAAACGGCCCGTGCACTTCGGCATACTCATCCGTGCCGACACCCCTCACCCGCTGTCACCAGACATCGTCGGGTTGAAATCCGGGTGCGCCTGTACGAACCCGCGTTTCCGGGTCCCACATCCATTTCATTTGCTCTTGCCCGATTCAGGATCGTTCTCCCTTACAGGTTGTGGATATCCCGGGCCCCTGGATTTACGCCAGGCACGTACTCGTGCCCCTTTGCATAGCAAACGGGTGATTCCAAGGCCCTTACGCCGTCGCGCACAGGCGATGCACTCCCTTTGCGCCCTGGCGGCCGGTGTGTTGTCCACAACCTGTCAGGGAGGACAACCCCCTTTCCTTCCCCACTGTTTCATCCGAAGAAAACACGAACTCTTTGGCCCAGCCCTCGACAAACGGGCTTGGGATGCCCATCTTATAGAATCGCAGCGCACCTTCACGCGCCCGACCGGATTGTCACGTTAAGGGCCCGAGGCGGCCACAACACATCACCCGGCCCCGCGCCGAGCACGGTGAATCGTCTTTGGTGGCCTTGTCCTGCATGCAACCCGGCGTGCGCAGAACCATAGATTTTGGGATGAACCAGACCATGACACACAACGACCCCTGCAACACCCCCATCCGACCGGGGCAGACCCTCCACGGCTACACCGTCGTCAAGGCGTGCCCCATCCCTGACATCCATGCCTATTATTACGAGCTGAAGCACGATGCCAGCGGGGCGTCCCACATCCACATCAGCGCAGAAGACCGGGAAAACACCTTTTCCGTGGCCTTCAAAACCGTGCCCAAAGACTCCACGGGGGTGGCCCATATCCTGGAGCACACCGCCCTTTGCGGCTCAGAGCGCTACCCGGTACGAGACCCCTTTTTCTCCATGATCAAGCGGAGCCTCAACACCTTCATGAACGCCTTCACCGCGTCGGACTGGACCATGTACCCCTTTGCCAGCCAGAACCGGAAGGACTTCTACAACCTCATGGATGTCTACCTGGACGCCGCCTTCTTTCCCCGCATCGATGAGTTGAGCTTCAAGCAGGAAGGCCACCGCCTCGAATTCGAGGCCGGCAAAGAGGGGGATGAAGAGGCCCTCTCCTTTAAAGGGGTGGTCTACAACGAGATGAAAGGAGCCATGAGCTCCCCCCACCAGGTGCTGGGACGCGCCCTCAACAAGGCGCTCATGCCCGAGACCACCTACGCCAACAACTCCGGCGGGGACCCCGAAGCCATTCCCGACCTCAGCTGGGATGAGCTCAAGGCCTTCCACGCCCGGCACTACCACCCCAGCAACGCCTACTTTTTCACCTACGGGGACATTCCCCTGGCCGATCACCTCAAGGTCATCAGCGAAAAGGTCCTCTCCCGTTTCGAAAAAATCGACCCCAAAACCACGGTGGAGCCCCAGGGGCGCTGGACCGCACCCCGCAAGGTGGTGGAGTACTACCCGGCCGACGAGGAAGAGGGACGGGACAACCGCGCCCAGGTGAGCCTGGTCTGGCTGATCACCGACATCCTCAACACCCGGGAGACCCTGGCCTTCAGCCTCCTCTCCCAGATCCTCCTGGGCAACGCGGCCGCGCCCTTGCGCAAGGCCCTCATCGACTCGAACCTCGGCTCCTCCCTCTGCGACGCCACGGGCTTTGACTCCGATGCCCGGGACGCCTCCTTTGGCTGCGGCCTCAAAGAGACCCGCGTTGAAGACGCCGACGCCATTGAGGCCCTGGTCTTTGATTCCCTGGCGCGCATCGCCGACGACGGCATCGACACGGACCTCATCGACTCGGCCATCCACCAGATGGAGATAAGGCGGCGTGAAATCTCCAACACCCCGTACCCCTACGGCATCAAGATCCTTCTGGGGCTTGCCGGCTGCTGGTTCCACGGCGGGGATCCCGAAAAGCTCCTCCTTTTGGATGACGACCTGAGCGCCATCAAGGATGCCGTCAAACAAGGGGGCTACTTCGAATCCCTCATACGTGAGCGCCTGCTGGAGAACCCCCACCGGGTCCGCTTTACCCTGGCCCCGGACAGCACCCTGGCCGCCAGACAGGCCCAGGAAGAGACGAGCAGGCTGCAAGCCATCGCCCAAAAACTCACCGAGGACGAAAAGAAGAAGATCAACGCCGATGCCCGGGCCCTGAAGGTCCTTCAGGAGGCAGAAGAGGACATCTCCTGCCTGCCCACCTTAGAGCTTTCCGACATCCCGGCCACCATCGACTCGGTCATCCCGGCAAGCAGGAACGGCCAGCGCATCTTCACCTACCCCTGCGCCACCAACACCCTTCTGTACTACACCGGCGTGCTGGAGGCAGGCAGCCTTGACGACGACCTGGTGCCCCTGGTCCCCTTCTTCTGCTCCGCCATCATGAAGGTGGGCACCGCCCAAAAGAACTACGAGGAGCTCGCCCGGGCCATTGCCGCCCACACCGGCGGCATGGGGCTCTCCCCGGCTTCCCGAAGGCGTTACGACGAAAACCGATCCGCCCTGCCCCTCATCGCCGTCAACAGCAAGTGCCTTGCCAGGAACCGGGGGGCCATGTTCGACCTTCTCACCGAAACCCTCACCCAGTACCGGTTCACCGACCTCAAGCGGCTCCGCAACCTCCTTCTGGAGTACCGGGCGTCCTTAGAGGCCGCGGTGGTGCAGAACGGCCACAGCCTGGCCATCTCCCTTGCCAACCGAAACTTCACCGACTCCCTGGCCCTTTCGGAACTCTGGAACGGGGTTGGCCAGATCCGGTACATCAAAGAGATCACCGAGGACCTGGTACGCGGGGACGCCTCCGAAGAGCAGCTGGCCCGCATCGGCGACCAGCTCGCCCGCATCGGCGACGCCTTCCTCAACCGGGGCAACCTGCGTTGCGCCCTGGCCGGAGACGAAGCCACCCTGGCCCGTGCAGAGGCCGATCAGCTTGCCCTGTCCCAGGCCCTGCCCGAGGGCTCCTCGCCCTTGAGCTTTGCCTCGGTACCGGCAACCTGCACCCCGGTCCACGAAGGGTGGGCCACCAACAGCGCCGTCTCCTTTGTGGCCTCCTCCTTTCCCGTGGTCTCCATGGGGCACGAGGACGCACCGGCCCTGTCCATCATCGCCCGGCTCCTCCGCTCCCTCTACCTCCACCGGGAGATCCGGGAAAAGGGCGGGGCCTACGGCGCCTTTGCCGCCTACAGCAGCGAAGAGGGCACCTTCAGCATGGGCTCCTACCGGGATCCCCACGTGGTAAAAACCCTTTCGGCATACGACGGCGCCGCCCGGTACATCACCGGCACCGACTACACCGACGAGGACGTCAAAGAGGCCATTCTCCAGGCCGCAGCCGCCATTGATCGCCCCGAGACACCGGCGGCTGCCGCGCGCAAAGGATTTTTCCGCGAGCTGGTGGGCCTCTCCGACGACACGCGCAAGGCCTTTAAAGAGGGACTCCTGGCCTTGAACGCCCAAAAGGTCCGGGCCGCTGCCGCGCGCTACTTCCCCCCCGAAGCCGACCTGGCGAGTGTGGCGATTATCTCCGGTGCCGACAGGCTCAAGGGACTCTCCGGTCGCCTGGACAAGGAGCTCGAGATTCACACCATCTGATCCGAATCCGGCAGGGGCGTAAGCACCGCCCCTGCCCTCCTCCCTTTCCGACACACACACACCAAGGGTGTGCGTGTCCGTACCCCGCAGGACCACAAACAAACCGACCAACACCCCACACCGCCCCAGATTTAATAAAACTTTCTCATTTTCTCTCATCACAGAAACTCTACACAAGACGCCTCTTACCATTTAAATACAGTTGCTTAGATATACAAACCACTTTCCGCAAAATTTTATTCTCAGATAATAAAGATTTTCTTTGACAATAATTTTTTTTCACTATAAAACCCTATCAGTCAACAGCGGTCATGATTGAAATCACGAGTTAAGGAATAGATCATGAAAGAGACACTTTTCACAGAAAAAGCACCGGCAGCCATCGGGCCCTACTCCCAGGGCGTCGTGACTCCCAACCTTGTCTTTGTTTCAGGACAGCTTCCGGTCGACCCGAAAACCGGAGCGTTTCCCGCAGGAGGCATCGCCTCCCAGACAAGACAATCCCTTCAAAACCTCGCCGAAATCCTCGCATGCAAAAACATGACCCTGGGCCATGTCGTGAAGACCACCGTCTTCCTGTCCAGCATGGACGATTTCAGCGAAATGAACGCCGTCTATCAAGAGATGTTCGGGGAAGGCAACTACCCGGCACGATCGGCCGTCGAAGTGGCACGACTTCCCAAGGACGCCCTGGTCGAAATTGAAGCCATCGCGGTCGTCGGTTAGGCACCGGACATCTCTATCTCTTACGATTCATATAAAATCAGATACATTGGAGGCTAACATCATGGCAATCAAATACGTCGCCGAACCCTTCCGAATCAAAATGGTCGAAACCATCAAAATGCTCACCCGCGAAGAGAGGGTGCAGAAAATCGCCGAGGCGAAATACAACACCTTCAACCTCAAGGGCGAAGATGTCTACATCGACCTGCTCACCGACAGCGGCACCAACGCCATGAGCCAGGAGCAGTGGGCCGGCGTCATGCGCGGTGACGAAGCCTACGCAGGCAGCTCAAGCTACTACAAGCTCCTCGACGCCGCCCGGGACATCACCGGTTACAAGTACATCCAGCCTGTCCACCAGGGTCGTGCCGCGGAAAAAGTACTCTTCGGCGTGATGATGGGAGAGGGCCAGTACTCCATCTCCAACATGCACTTCGACACCACCCGCGCCCATGTGGAGCTTGCCGGGGCACGCGCTGTGGACTGTGTGGTTCCCATCGCCAACGAGCCCTCAAAACGAGCTCCTTTTAAAGGCAACATGGATGTTGAGCGGCTCGAATCCTTAATTAAGGAATACGGCCCCGAGAACGTGGCCCTGGTCATCATGACCGTCACCAACAACTCCGCAGGGGGCCAGCCTGTCTCCATGGCCAACGTCAAAGAGACCGCAGCCATCTGTAAAAAATACGGCATCAAGCTCAACATCGACGCCGCCCGCTACGCGGAAAACGCCTACTTCATCAAGCAGCGCGAAGAAGGGTACGCTGACAAGTCCATCAAAGAGATCATCAACGAGATGTTCAGCTACGCGGACAGCTTCACCATGAGCGCCAAAAAAGACACCATCGTCAACATGGGCGGCCTGTTCGGCGTCAAGGACGACGAGGAGCTCTTCACGGCGTGCAAGGGCCGCACCATCTCCTTTGAAGGCTTCACCACCTACGGCGGTCTCTCCGGCCGTGACCTCGAAGCCCTGGCCATCGGCCTCTACGAAGGTCTCGACGAGGACTACCTCAGGTACCGCATCGGCCAGATGGAGTACCTTGCCTCCCGCCTCGACGACGCCGGCATCGCCTACCAGTCCCCTGTGGGCGGCCACGGTGTCTTCGTAGACGCCAAGGCGCTGTTCCCCCACATCCCCTACAATGAGTTCCCGGGCCAGGCCCTGGCCATCGAGCTCTACATCGAGGCCGGCATCCGAACCTGCGACATCGGCTCCTACATGCTGGGCAACGACCCGGACACCGGCAAGCAGCTCGAAGCCAACTTTGAGTTCACCCGCTTTGCCATCGCCCGCCGCGTCTACACCCAGGCCCACATCGACATCATGGCCGACGCCCTCATCGAGATCAAAAAACGGGCCGACCAGGTCAAAGGCTACCGCATCACCTGGGAGCCCCCCGTCCTGCGTCACTTCCAGGCTCACCTTGAACCCGTAAAATAGTCCACCTCCACATACCTGCAGCCCTTCGGGGCTGCAGGTATTTTTGATTGTCCCGGGCAAAAATCAGCCCAACGCCTTGCGGACACCCCCTACAAACGTGTACCAACCTTTTGTCTTGTTTTTGAACAACACATCCATGGGATGACCGTTCCACCCATGGATGTCGACCGCAGATTATGTTCCGGAAAAGCAGCAATGCAGCTGTATCTTTCCGGAAGCTCTCTCTTTGATTTTTTTCTGGTGTTTTTTGAAGGAGTGAAGCTGTGTCTGAACAAAAGAAGATCAATACGGATCCCGTCGACAGGGATAACTTTGATTCGAGAGTTGGATTCATCCTCGCCTGCATCGGTTCTGCAGTGGGGATGGCAAATATTTGGCTGTTTCCTTATCGGCTCGGGCAATTCGGCGGAGCCGCCTTTCTCATCCCTTACATTCTATTTATTGTCATCATCGGCCTCTTCGGCGTCATCGGAGAGATGTCCTTCGGCAGGGCCATGGGCACCGGCCCCTTAGGCGCCTTCAAAAAGGCGTGTGAGCGTCGTGGGTTCAAGTACGGCGAAGTCTTCGGCATCATCCCGGTCTTAGGCTCGCTGGGCATTGCCATCGGTTACGCGGTGGTGGTGGGCTGGATCCTCCGATTCACCGTGGGCTCCTTCACCGGGGCCGTCACCAGTGCCCCGGACTGCGGCGCCTATTTCGGGCAGATCGCAGGGCCCATGGGCAGCGTCAGCTGGCACCTCCTCGGCCTTGCCCTCACCTTTGCCGTCATGATCCTGGGGATCTCCAACGGCATCGAAAAGGTCAACAAGGTCATGATGCCCGGCTTTTTTATTCTCTTTATCCTGCTGGCCATCCGGGTCTTCACCCTCCCGGGCTCCGGGGAAGGCTACCGGTATCTCTTTGTGGCCAAGTGGGACCTTTTAAAAGACCCCAAAACATGGGTCTACGCCCTGGGACAGGCCTTCTTCTCCCTCTCCCTGGCCGGATCCGGCACCGTGGTCTACGGCAGTTACCTCAAAAAGAGCGAAGACGTGGTAGGCTGCGCCAAGAACGTGGCCATTTTCGATACCCTGGCCGCCCTGCTGGCCGCGGTGGTCATCATCCCGGCCGTCTTTGCCTTCAAGCTTGATGTCACGGCCGGTCCTCCCCTGATGTTCATCACCATGCCCAACGTGTTCAAGATGATGCCGTGCGGCACGCTCTTCTCCATCGTTTTCTTTGTGGCGGTCCTCTTTGCCGGCGTCAGTTCCCTGATGAACCTGTTTGAAACGCCGGTGGAGGCCCTTCAGCAGCGACTCAAGATCTCACGGGTCGCGGCCATCGTCATCATCGCCCTCATCAGCGGCACCGTGGGGCTGATCCTGGAAAACGGGGCCACCTTGAGCACCTGGATGGACATCGTCTCCATCTATCTCATCCCCTTAGGAGCCCTTCTGGCGGGCATCATGTTCTTCTGGGTCTGCGGCCCGGGCTTTGCCAGGGAGCAGGCCCAGACCGGCCAGGACAAAACCATCGGCGCCTGGTTCGAGCCCATGACGAAATACGGCTTCTGCGGAGCCACCATCATCGTCTACATTCTGGGCATCGTCTACGGAGGCATCGGGTAACCCCCATGGCCATCGCCTGCTGATCCCATCCCGTAACCCAAGTGTGGGTTACGGGATTTTTTTTACGCCGGAGTTGCAAAGCCCCTTTATTTTCCGGGGTCTTCCCGGCGTTTAAGCCCAGTTACGCATTGCATCCTTACCGGCGGTGGTATAAGTACAAAAGGGTATCATTCACGCAACAACGTGCAGTCCGACACCAGCTGAGGGGCGAGGGGGCCCTTTCGGGAACCAGGCCGTATCGGCCCGAAGCCCGAGGTACAGGAAAACACGAAGACATGCCAGGCACCGGCGTTTCGCAAGCGTTGAAGCCATGCTGCCGTCATGCTGATAACGGATCCGAGACCATGCTCCGGGGCCATTCCCCCCTTTCCACGGTGGCCGGTAAACGCACCCAACATATCTTGAAAGACAAAAGACCATGAACGACGCCTTAAAACGCCAGTACAGCCTGATCGTGGAATTTCTGGGAAAAGCCCTGGGCCCCGATTTCGAAGTGGTCCTCCACGACACGGAGGATCACATCAACTCCATCGTGGCCATCGCCAACGGGCATATCAGCCAGCGAACCGTGGGGGCCCCCCTGACCGACTTCGGCCTGGAGGTCATCTCCAACGAAAGCTTCAGCGAAAAAAAATACAAGATCAATTACAACGGGGTCTCTAAGGATCATCGCATCCTGAGGTCCTCCACCATGTTCATCCGCGACGACAACAAAAACATCGTGGGTCTTCTCTGCATCAACTTCGATGACCGCCGGTACAAAAACATCAGCGAGCAGATCCTGAAGCTCTGCCACCCGGACATGCTCATCGAGAGCAACAACGCCTACGAATCGGTGGATTCCCTTGTCAACAATGCAGGGGAACGGTTCTACGACTCGGCCATTGAAGAGACGGATGCCGTCATCCAGGGCTACCTGAACAAGCACAACACCTCCATCGACCGACTGGTCCAGGACGACCGCATCGACATCGTGGACATCCTGAACCAGAAAGGGATCTTCAAACTCAAGGGCGCGGTACGCACCGTGGCCAAACAGCTCGGGTGCTCGGAGCCCACCATCTACCGGTACTTGAGCAAGCTGTAGCCGTGCGCCCTGCCCCTATTCATCAGGATGTCAACCGGCGCACCAGCGCCTCTTCGGCCTCCGGGGTGAGGGTCCCCTTGCGGCTGGCCATGTCCACGGTGTGGAGGCACAACGCCTTGTAAAGGGCGGCAAGGCCCGGCTTCATCTCCGCGATCTTGTCCAGGTGGGTGCCGATGGTGTCCACGTCGCCCCTGGCAACAGGCCCGGTAAGGGCCGCCACCGGGCCGACCTTCCGGATGTTGGCCATGGTCCCTTCGATCAAGGGCCCAAGCACGCTCCAGGCGTCCTCTTCCGAAACCCCGGCATCACCGATGAACTGCCAGGCCATGTCCTGGACGGTGACAAAGCAGTTGGAGGCCACCACGGCTGCGGCGTGGTACATGGTCTTGGCCCGGGTCTCGATGGTAAGGCCCCTGGCCCCCAGGTCCGCGGCAAGGCCCAGGGCGAGCTCAACAGACGGCGCGTCCCCTTCAACGGACATGATGATGCCCTCAAAGGGGTTGGTCTCCCGGTCGGCCCCGGCAAAGCTCTGCAGGGGGTGCATGGATCCGATACGGGCCCCGGCAAGCCTGGCCTTCTCCATGATGGTGGACGGCAGTGAGCCGCTGCAGTGAAGGACGGTGGCCCCCTGTTTGAATCCCCCGGCTGCGGCAATGGCCTCGGCCACCTCGGCGATGGTGTCGTCCGGCGTGGTGATAAAGACCAGATCGGCGTCCCGGGTCACGGCCACCGGGTCCGTCGAATACGGGATCCCGGAAACCAGGCCCGCCGCCTTCTCCGCCGATTCGGCGCTGCGGCTCGCCACCCCGCACAGGGGGTATCCCACACGGTCCAGATGGATCACCAGGCTGGTTCCCACTCGTCCACATCCCACCACTGCACATCTTGCTTTCACGTCTACTCCCCCTTCTTTCCAGCTTTTCATTTGGAGCGCACCGGCCCCTGCAGGCCCAACGCCCTTTCCTGCATCGCGGATGCAAGGCCCAACCCTGTTCAACCACAGAACTTCCGGCTGGGCCAACAATGTTCATGCATACTGCAGCTCCGGGAAAAACTCAATTCATTTCCCGGTAACGCCATCTATTGAAAAACATTAAGTATTGACCGGCAATTACCTGTTGCGATACAAGTAGGGGTTGATTTGCACCCCTCCATGCACACGGGACGGCGCAACCGCTTGAAAAATCACTGGGAATCATCCGGACACCGCCCGCAGCCCCATGGCTGTCCCGGGCGCCTTACCTGCCAGTATCCGAGACTCCCACGGTCTTTTTAAGGGCGGCACTTTCGTGCATGCGGCAGGGGGCACCGACCCCATCCCGGAGCGCCGCACACGGGGCCGGCTTTTTCTTTTGAACTTCAAAACGCAGGTACGAAGGCGGTTTAAGCACAGCACATGATACAGCTTATCAAAGGATTCAAAGATGTTCTGCCCGGTGAAATCGAAGTATGGCAGACCATCGAACGCGCAGCCAAAGAGACATTTGAAAACTTCGGGTTCCAGGAACTCCGCCTTCCCATCGTGGAAAAATCGGAGCTCTTTTCCCGAAGCATCGGCGACACCACCGATATTGTGGAAAAGGAGATGTACACCTTTGAGGACGGCAAACGGGGGCACGTGACCCTGCGTCCCGAAGCCACCGCATCGGTGGTCCGGTCCTACATCCAGCACAAGATGTACGCCAAGGACCCCATCCGAAAGTTCTACACCATCGGCCCGATGTTCCGCAGGGAACGCCCCCAGAAAGGGCGCTACCGTCAGTTTTACCAGATCGACGCCGAGGTGTTCGGGATCGACTCCCCGTACCTCGACGCCCAGCTCATCTTCATGCTGGCCACCCTGCTGGAAAAACTCAAGGCCAGGGACGTCAAGGCCCACATCAACTCCCTGGGCTGCCCCTGCTGCCGTCCCAACTTCCAGAAGGCCCTCAAGGACCTCCTCGACGCCAAGAAAGAGAGCCTCTGCGAGAACTGCCTCAGGCGAAGCGAGAAGAACCCCTTAAGGGTCCTGGACTGCAAGGTTCCGTCCTGCCGCGAGGCCGTGGAAGGAGCGCCCTCCATCCTCGACCACCTCTGCGACGACTGCCGCGAGCACTTTGAGACCGTCAAGAGCGTTCTCACGGAAAACGGGGTGGACTATGAGGTGGACACCCGCCTGGTGCGTGGCCTCGACTACTACACCCGCACCGCCTTTGAGGTGCTCACCACCTCCCTGGGCGCCCAGAACGCCGTGGCCGGCGGCGGGCGATATGACGGACTGGTCAAGGCCCTGGGCGGGCCGGAAATACCCGCCATCGGATTTGCCATCGGCTTTGACCGACTGGCGGAGATCGTGGCCATGCAGCAGACCATCGAAGCGGACGGCCCCACCCTTTACATCGCCCCCTTAGGCGATGCGGCCACGGAAAAAGCGGCCACCTGGGCCATGCAGCTGGCCGCCAACGGCGTCTTCTGCGAGGCCGATTTTGCGGGGCGCAGCCTCAAAAGCCACATGAAGCGGGCCGATAAGCTGAACGCAGCCCATGTCCTCATGGTGGGCGACGATGAGCTGGACAGGGGCGTGGCCGCCCTGAGGAACATGGCCACCAAAGAGCAGTGGGATCTTCCCCTGGATGGGCTGGTGGAGACACTGGTCGACCGATTCAACTAAACGATATCAGAAAGCACAAAGGAGTCAGGGCATTGACAGATCTACTTGGTGATATGAGACGAACCCACAACTGCTGCGACTTAACCACCGCCCACGTGGGAGAAGAAGTGGTCCTTATGGGCTGGGTACAGACCCGGCGGGACCACGGCGGCGTCATTTTCGTGGACTTGAGAGACCGAAGCGGCATTGCCCAGGTGGTCTTCAGCCCCGAGGTGAACACCGAGGTCCATGAAAAAGCCCACGCCGTCAGGAGCGAATTCGTCCTCGGCGTCCGGGGCACCGTGGCCGCGCGCCCCGCAGACATGGTCAACGACAAAATGGTCACCGGCGCCATCGAGGTGAACGTGGACGAGCTGCGCATCCTGAACCGCGCCGTGACCCCGCCCTTCGCCGTCGAAGACGACATCGAGGTGGGTGAGAACATCCGCCTTAAAAACCGACACATCGACCTGCGGCGTCCCAAGTACCAGAAAAACATCATCGCCCGGCACCAGACCACCCAGGCGGTTCGGAACTACCTCAGCGGCAAAGGGTTCCTCGACATCGAGACCCCCTTCCTCACCAAAAGCACCCCGGAAGGCGCCCGGGACTACCTGGTGCCCAGCCGCGTGAACCAGGGCCTCTTCTACGCCCTGCCCCAGTCACCCCAGCTCTTCAAGCAGCTCCTGATGATGAGCGGCTTCGACCGCTACTACCAGATCGTCAAGTGCTTCCGCGACGAGGACCTGCGCGCCGACCGCCAGCCCGAGTTCACCCAGATCGACATGGAGCTGAGCTTTGTGGGGGAAAAAGAGATCATGTCCATTGCCGAAGGCATGGTCTCAAGCGTCTTTAAAGAGGTGCTGGGTGTGGACCTTGAGCCCCCCTTTGAGCACCTGCTCTACGCCGACGCCATGGACCGCTACGGCCTGGACAAACCCGACCTGCGATTCGACATGGAGCTTAAAGATGTCTCCTCCATCGTGGAGACCTCCGGCTTCAAGGTCTTTGCCGACGTGGTCAAGAAAGGCGGCATGGTCAAGGCCCTCAACGCCAAGGGCTGCATCGACTTCTCCCGCAAGGAGATCGACGATCTCACAAAGTTCGTCTCCATCTACCGCGCCAAAGGCCTGGCCTGGATCAAGGTCAAGGAAAACGAGTGGCAGTCCCCCATCGCCAAGTTCTTCACCGACGACGAGAAGAAGGCCCTTGCCGAGCGCATCGACATGGAGCCCGGCGACCTCATCTTCTTTGTGGCGGACCAGCCCAAGGTGGTCAACGAGTCCCTGGGCAACCTGCGAAACCACCTGGCCGAAAAGCTGGGCCTCATCAACAAGGACGAGTTCCGCTTTGTGTGGGTCACCCACTTCCCCCTCTTCGAATACGACGAGACGGAAAAACGCTACCAGTCCCTGCACCACCCCTTCACCGCACCCCTGGAGGAGGATTACGAGCACATCGAGACCGATCCTTTGAAGCTGCGTTCCAGGGCCTACGACCTGGTTCTCAACGGCTCCGAGATCGGTGGCGGCAGCATCCGTATCCATGACCGTGCCATCCAGGAACGCATGTTCTCGGCCCTGGGCATGGACAAGGAAGAGTACGAGGAGAAGTTCGGCTTCCTCTTAAACGCCCTGGAATCCGGTGCGCCTCCCCACGGCGGCATCGCCTTCGGCCTGGACCGCCTGGTGATGATCCTGTGCGGCATGCCCTCCATCCGGGACGTCATCGCCTTCCCCAAAACCCAGAAGGCCTCCTGCATGCTCACCGACGCCCCTTCCGAGGCGGGCATGGCACAGCTCAACGAATTGGCCCTTCGAATCAAGAAAATCGAATCGTAGAGCAATTCAAGTCAGATACCCCCGACACCGGTTTCCCGCCGGTGCCTGGGGCAAAAAAAACAGGGTCCTCGCCCTGTTTTTTAATTGACACCGCCCGGAGTTCGGGCTAAATAGTCTGAGTCTTTTGACTGATCCCCAGTAGCTCAGTCGGCAGAGCAAGTGGCTGTTAACCACTGGGTCCGCGGTTCAAATCCGTGCTGGGGAGCCAAAAAACAACTGTCTGTTTCAGACAGCGCCGATATAAAAAACCTCGAAGGCTTAAGTCTTCGGGGTTTTTTTGTGCCCTTTTGCCCACCAAATCGATAACCTCCTGAAAAAACGTTCCAATACACCACACATGACCATTTCTTGGCGGAACACGATATGGTATAAAAGGAGAGCGTTTCCTTTCCCCCCTTTGCAGAGGCTCACCGGACACCACGGCATACCACAGCAAAGCCCCTTGAAAGGCCCGCCTCGGTTTCCGTGGGAACCCCCGTGGGCCGGGCAAAACAAACACAACCCGACAATTGAACGACGCGGGCGGTCTCAACCTGCTGATCTGCCCATCGCCTTTGGCGGCCGCGTCACCCCAAGGAGATAGGCCATGGCCCGCTCCACACGGGAATTTTTCATTGAGCAACGCCCCCACTCCGGCCAGTGGCTGTCCACGGCCCTGGGGCTCGGCGGTGCGATCCCCCTCATGGGCACTCTGTTCATCGGCACCCGCTACCCGGACTGGCGTCTCGTCTCCCAGCCCCTCCACACCTCCCTGGAAGTGGCCGGGGCCACCCTCGGCCTGGTGCTGGCCGCCCTCCTCCTCCTGAGCCAGGAAAAAACCACCACCCGAAGGATGTGGATCGCCCTGGCCCTCATTGCCATGGCCGTCTTCGACATCTTCCACAGCTGCACCCCCGAGGGCCGGGCCTTCATCTGGTTTCGAAGCCTCTCCGTATTGACAGGTGGCCTCTTTTTCGCCCTGGTCTGGTTCCCCGACCGCCCCCTCTCCCGGACCACGGTGCTGGTGGCAGCCAACGCAACCCTTCTCGCCTCGGTGGCCGCAGGCACGCTCATCACCACCTGGCCCCAGGGCCAGCCGCTTCCCCAGGCAGGCTCACCAGGCCTCTCCCCCGCCGACATCACGGCCCTTGCAGGGGGCCTTCTTATCCTCATGGCCGCCCTCAACTTTGCGGTGAACTACAACCGGACCAGGCAGCAGGAAGAGCTCCTCTTCCTGCTTCTGGCCCTTTTGTTCGGCATCTCCGGCATGTTGTTCTCCGTTACCACCTCCTGGAAGGCGGGCTGGTGGTTCTGGCACCTCCTGCGGTTTTCCGGGTACCTCATCGCCTTTCTCCTGGCCCTTGTGGCCTACCGCAAAACAGAACAGGAGATGCTCCGCACCCATGCCGAGCTGGACACCCTCTTCCATGTGGGGGTGGACGGCAAACGCATGGTGGACAGCCACTTCAACCAGGTGCAGGCCAACGACACCCTGGCGGCCCTGGCCGGAGGCGCCCCCCCGGGACCCGGCCCTGTGAAATGCTACGAGTCCTTCGGCGGCCCCCTGTGCCACACCGATGCCTGCCCCCTCACCCAGATGAAAACAGGGGCCACCACCCACATCCACACCGAGGTGGAAAAAAAACACCCCGACGGTACCCAGGCCTTTTACCTCCTCAACGCCATGCGCCTTGAAAAACCCGACGGGACCTTCGGGGGCATCATCGAAAGCTTCTGGGACATCACCGACCGCAAAAAAACGGCCCGGGCCCTGGAAGACCAAAATGACCTGAAAACCGGCCAGGCACAACTCTCCCACCTCATGCAGAGCGAGTCGGACCCCGAGGCCCTCTGCCGCCGGATCATCACCTTTCTCTGCAAGTATTTAGGCGCCGTCACCGGCCTGATCTATCTGGCCGACGAGACCGGGACCCTACGCCTGGTGGCCAGCTACGCCCACAAGCGGCGCAAGCACCTGGCATCCGCATACCGTCCCGGCGAAGGGCTCGTGGGCCAGGCCGCCCTGGAAAAAGAGGAGATCATCCTCACCCAGGTCCCTGAAGGCTATATCACCATCGAGTCGGGCCTGGGCACGGCAGCCCCCACCACCCTGTGCATCAAACCCGTGATCCGCAACGACCAGGTCAAAGCGGTTCTGGAGCTCGGCACCCTCACCACCTTTTCGGAGTCCCAATCCCAGTTCCTGGATCTGGTGACAGGCAGCATCGCCCTGGCCGTGGAAAACACCCAGGGCCGGACACGGCTTGCCCTCTCCCTGGAAGAGTCTGAAAAGCTGTCGGAAGAGCTCCGGGCCCAGCAGGAGGAGCTTCGCCAGTCCAACGAAGAGCTGGAAGGGCAGGCATCGACTCTGTTGCGCTCCGAAGAGCGGCTCAAAGAGCAGCAGGAAGAGCTCAAAGCCATCAACGAAGAGCTGGAAGAGAAAAACGAGCTCCTCCAGCGCCAGGCCCGGGAGATGCTTGCCGTTAAAAGAGAGACCGAAGAGAAGGCCGAAGCACTGGCCCTGGCCAGCTCCTACAAATCGGAGTTTCTGGCCAACATGTCCCATGAGCTCCGCACCCCCTTGAACAGCCTGCTGCTCCTGGCCCGATCCCTTGCCGACAACAAGGAGGAGACCCTGACATCCGGGCAGGTGGAATCTGCCGAGGTCATCCACGCCAGCGGCACAGACCTGCTCAACCTCATCAACGGCATCCTCGACCTCTCCAAAATCGAGGCCGGGCGCATGGAGCTGGCCCCGGTCACCGTGGATCTCAAAGAGTTCACGTCCGATATCCAGGCCGGGTTCCGGCACCTGGCAAGAGAAAAAGGCCTCGAACTCGTGACATCAGTCTCACCGGAAGCCCCGGCGCACATCGTCACGGACCGAAAGCGCCTGGACCAGATCATCAACAACCTCATGGCCAATGCCATCAAGTTCACGGCATCGGGGCGTGTCACCCTCACCGCCGCCCCCTGCCCCGAAGGCGTCCGGCTCCTTCAATCAAAGCTCACGCCCCAGACCACCCTGGCCCTGTCCGTAACCGACACGGGTATCGGCATCGAAGAGAGCCGCCAGCAAATCATCTTCGACGCCTTTCAACAGGCCGACGGAACCACCACCCGGCGCTACGGAGGCACGGGACTGGGCCTCTCCATCGCCCGAAAGCTCGCCACCCTCCTGGGGGGCGAAATACAGCTCACCAGCCAGCCGGGCAAGGGAGCCACCTTCACCCTTTTCCTCCCCGTCTCCCTGCCGTCCAGGCAGCCCGTCCCGGAACCGATCCCGTCCCCCGACATCGCCCCCCCTGCCCCCTCACCGGTACAGGATGACCGGGAGGCCCTGGACTCGGAAGACAGGATCATCCTCGTCATTGAGGACGACCCCGTCTTTGCCCGGCACCTCTGCACCACATGCAGGGACAAAGGGTTCAAGTGCCTGACCGCCCCATCCGGAGAGGAGGGCCTGGCGCTGCTGAAAACGCACCTGCCCTGCGCCGTGCTCCTGGACATCACCCTTCCGGGGATAGATGGGTGGGCGGTGCTCACCGCCTTAAAAGAAGACCTTCGCACCCGCCACATCCCGGTGCACATCATCTCCGCCCACGACGCAGCAGCGGAAGCCCTCCGCCTGGGAGCCGTGGGGCACGCCACCAAGCCCATGAGCACCGAAGCCCTGGAGAAGACCTTTTCCACCCTGGAAGAGATGACGGCCCAACGTCCCAAGCACGTCCTGGTGGTGGACGACAACCGGGAGACACGTCAAAGCGTGGTGGGACTCATCGGATGTGAAGGGGTGCGCACCACGGAAGCGACCTCGGCCTCTGAGGCCATGGACGCCCTTCGAGCCAGGCAGTTCCACTGCATCATCCTCGACCTGGGCCTGCCGGACATGGACGGCCTGGAACTCCTGCGCGCCCTCCGCGCCGAGGGGGTGCCCCTCCCACCGGTGATTATCTACACGGCCCGAAACCTCACCGCCGAACAGGAGATGGGCATCCGGGAACACGCCGATGCCATCATCGTAAAGGACGTCCGCTCCCAGGAAAGACTCCTGGACGAAGTCTCCCTGTTCCTCCACCAGGTGGTGAGCCGCATGCCGGACCGGCAAAAACAGATCATCACCAACCTCCACGACACCGATGCCCTTTTGCGGGACAAAAAGGTGCTCATTGTCGACGACGACATGCGCGCCACCTTTGCCCTTTCCAAACTCCTGCGGGAGAGGGGCATGATTCCCCTGAAGGCAGACAACGGGGAGCGGGCCCTGAAGGTCCTGTCCCGGGAGCCCGACCTGCACCTGGTGCTCATGGATGTCATGATGCCCGTAATGGACGGGTTCGAAACCATCAGGAGAATCCGCGCCCAAGAGGCCTTCCGGAACCTGCCCATCATCGCCCTCACCGCCAAGGCCATGAAAGAAGATCGCACCAAATGCCTTGCCAGCGGTGCCAGCGACTACATGCCCAAACCCGTGGACCCCCACCGCCTCATCTCCATGATGCGCGTGTGGCTTCACCGATAGAAAGGAACCCATCAAGCGCCTCTGCTGACGAAAAGGCACAAACCGACACCCAGTCAACGCTCATGGGAAACGTTGCAAGGACCCTTCGATGACACACACCACGGACACCCCCAGCCCCGCCCCCACGGAACCCTGCTCCTGGGCGCACAGGCAGAAAATCCTCATTGTCGACGACAAGCAGGAGAACCTCATTGCCCTCAGGAAGACCCTCACCTGCCTGGATGTGGAGATCATCGAAGCCTCAAGCGGCAACCAGGCCCTTGTGGCCACCCTGGACAACGATTTTGCCGTGGCCGTCGTGGATGTAAAGATGCCGGGCATGGACGGTTACGAGCTGGCGGCAATCCTCAGGGGAGAGGAGCGAACCCGGGTGCTTCCCATCATCTTCAACACCGCCGCCACAGCCGATGAGCACCAGGCATTCAAGGGGTATGAGGCCGGGTGCATCGATTACATCGTCAAGCCCGTTGACCCGGCCATCCTCATCGGGAAAGTCCGCACCCTGCTGGAACTCGACACCCACCGAAGGCAGCTTGAGAAGATGGTGGAAGCGCGCACCCTCCAGCTCAGCCACCTCAACTCCGTGCTCCTGGGCATCCGCCATGTCAACCAGCTCATCGTCCGGGAGAAAAAACCCGCCCGACTCATCCGGGACGCCTGCCGAAAACTCATCGAGACCCGGGGCTTCCACTTTGCCTTCATCACCCTTCTGGATGCCTCGGGAAAACTGGAAACCGCGGCGGAGACCGGCCTTGGCAACGATTTCCCCCCGTTTCTGGACAACCTCAAAGCCGGCACATTGTCCCGATGCTATGAAAAAGCCCTGATCCAGCCGACCCCTGTTCTCACGCGCCTTCCCCACGCAGACTGCGCCGACTGTCCCCTGTCCGGGAAGGGCCGCGACCACGCCTCCATCACCATCCGACTGGAGCATGCCGACAGGGTCTACGGTCTCATGACCCTGGCCATGCCGCGCCAGCTGGCAAGTGACCTGCACGAACTGAGTCTCCTGGAGGAAGCCGGGGGAGACCTCGCCTTTGCCTTGCACACCATCGAAAAAGAGCTCCGTCTTCGCATGGTCCTGGACAACATGCGGGACGTGATCTGGCTCATGGACATGAACCTGTACCCCATCTGGATCAGCGCCGCACGCAGCCGCGGGTACACCTCAGAAGAGCTCAAAGGCCTGCCCCTGTCAAAACAGATGACCCCGGACTCCTACCGTCGGGTGATGGAGGCGTACAACACCACCATCACCCCGGAAAACCTCATCGACCCCCGAAAAAAGCTCTCCATCACCATGGAGATCGAGTTCACGAAAAAAGACGGCTCTTCGGCCTGGGCGTCGGCCACCTTTGCCGTGGTAAGGGATGACGCAGGTACCCCCATCGGCATCGTGGGATCAAGCCACGACATCGGCGAACTCAAAGCATCGGAGGCAGCCCTCATGATGAAGACGCGGGCCCTTACCGAACGGGTCAAGGAGCTCCATTGCCTCTACGAGGTGTCCCGGCTCGCGGCGGACTCCACCGCACCGGTCAGGGAGGTGCTGCAGGAGGTGGTCTCCCTCATTCCCGCAGGCTGGTTCTACCCGGAACTCACCTGCGCCCGCATCACCTGCCACCGCCAACGCTTCACCAGCGCGGGCTTCCGGGAAACGCCCTGGACCCTCTCCGCAGAAATCCTGGTGTCGGGTGAGAAGGTGGGCCAGGTGGAGGTCTTTGTCCTCAAAGAGTGCCCGTCCCTGGACGAGGGCCCTTTCCTGAAGGAAGAGAGGGAACTCATCGACAACCTGGCCCGGCGGTTGGGGACCATGCTGGAGGCACGGCGTGCCCGAAGTCGGGACAGGCTGGCCCGGGATGTGCTGGAACTGCTCAACCGCAAGGAGCACTCACCGGACTTTCTGGACGAGATCCTTTCCATCATCCGTCGCAGCACCCATGTGGAAGCCCTGGGCATCCGGCTGCGGGACGGCGACGAGAGTCCCTACGGACACACCCAGGGGTTCCCCGAGCATTTTATCCAGACCGAAACCCTCCTGTGCAGGCGAGACGCCGACGGAAGTGCCCTCCGAGACAACAAGGGAGAGGCCCTGCTGGAAGGTCTCTGCGGCCGCGTGCTCTCAGGAGACACAGCGCCCCTGCCCCCCGCGTTCACCGACGGGGGAAGCTTCTGGACCAACAGCACCGAAACCTGGGGCCAATCCGCCCCCTCAGCCATACAGGAAACCTGCCCCAGAAACCTCTGCAGCACCCAGGGGTTTCAGTCGGTGGCCCTGATCCCCCTGAAGGCGGATGAACAGATCCTGGGCCTGCTCCACCTGGGGGACTCCCGCCCCGGCTGTTTCAACCGGGAGATGATCCATTTCCTTGAAGGCCTGGGCACCAGCATCGGCATCGCCCTTGCCAAAAGCCGCGTGGAAGGGGCCTTAAGGGAGAGCGAAACCCTGCTCAACGAAATGGGGGCCATGGCCAAGGTGGGCGGCTGGGAGCTGGACCTGTCCACCCGAGCCATGCGCTGGACCCGGGAAACCTACCGCATCCACGAGATCCCCGAGGGCAAATCAGTGACCCTTGCCGAAGCCCTGGCCTTTTGCGACACCGCATCCAGGCCCGCCATGGAACAAGCCCTTGCCTCCTGCCGGGAAACAGCCACCCCCTTTGATCTCGAGCTCCACGTCACCACGGCGGGGGGCCGGAACCTCCAGGCCCGCGTCACGGGCCGTGCCGCAGGCCCTGCGGGCAAGGTCGAAAAACTGACCGGCACATTCCAGGACATCACCAAGCACAAAAAACTGGAGGAGCAGCTCCACCAGGCCATGAAAATGGAGGCCATCGGACGGCTGGCCGGTGGGGTGGCCCATGACTTCAACAACGCCCTGACCCCCATCCTGGCGGTGAGCGACATGCTCCTCAGCGATCTCTCCCCGGGAGAGCCCATGCACGAGGATATCCGTGAAATCCAGGAAGCGGCTGATCGATGCGCCCGCCTCACCCGGCAGCTCCTTGCCTTCGGCCGCAGGCAGCCCATGCGGCTCACCTGCCTGAACCTGAACACGGTGGTCACCCGCATGGAAAAAATGCTCTCCCGCGTCATCGGAGAAGACATCAAACTCGTAAAACGCCTCACCCCGGACCTCGGCAACACCCGGGCAGACGAGAGCAAAATCGAGCAGATCATCGCCAACCTGGCCGTCAACGCCCGGGACGCCATGCCCCGCGGAGGAACCCTCACCATCGAGACCCGCAACGTCACCGCCGATACAGGGCCCGACGGTCCCGACACCAGGCCGCCGGAGCCCATGGTGATGCTCGTCTTGACCGATACCGGAGACGGCATGGACGAAAAGACGCAGGCCCACATCTTCGACCCTTTTTTCACCACCAAGGAAAACGGCAAGGGCACGGGCCTCGGGCTTTCCACCGTCTACGGCATCGTCAAACAGAGCCAGGGGAACATCCGGGTCCAGAGCAAGCCGGGGCAAGGAACATGCTTCCGGGTCTGCCTGCCCCGGGTTAACGACGAGTCGACCAGCTGCCCGTCACCACCCCGGGACCCGGCCCCCAAACCCAGCTCCCGGGGCACCGAGACCATCCTGCTGGTGGAAGACGAAGAGAGCGTCCGGCGGACCGCCCGGCGCATCCTGGCCGCAAAGGGCTATACCGTTTTGGAAGCAGGTCACGGCGAAGAGGCCATCACACGCTTCAAGGGCCACACCGGGGCCATCCACATCCTGGTCACCGACGTCATCATGCCGGGCATGAGCGGCAAGGAGGTGGCCGACCACCTGGTGACCTTGGCCCCGGCCTTGAAGGTATTGTACGTATCCGGGTACACGGACAACGTCATCAGCCGCCGGGGTGTCCTCGACAACGGCACCTCGTTTATCCAGAAACCCTTTACCTCAGAGGACCTTGCCGCCAAGGTTCGGAAGGTCCTGGACAGCTAAAGGGCATGGGGATGCATTTTTCTATTGACACCACCGGCAAATCACACTAAATAGTCCGAGTCTTTTGACTGATCCCCAGTAGCTCAGTCGGCAGAGCAAGTGGCTGTTAACCACTGGGTCCGCGGTTCAAATCCGTGCTGGGGAGCCAAAAACAACTGTCCGTTTCGGACAGAGCCGATATATAAAAACCCCGAAGGCTTAAGCCTTCGGGGTTTTTTTGTTTGGTCTGCCGGTTCAACGCATGGAAAAACATAAAAAAGTCCCCCACATGGGCTCAAATCCCTTGACAGCGTCAACCAAATAGCTATATTCACAAATAACGATTTATGTAAAACCTTCGTACCATGAGAGATGACCGGCCTGTCCCTTTCTCCCCACAGGCAGCCATCCAGCTTTTTGAATCGCTAAATGGCGATATATAGTTTCACAGAGACACAAATAAGGATATCAATCATGACCCACCAGCTCCTGACAGGCACGCCGTGCCCATGCAAAAAAGAGGCAACCGGCCGTGACACCGCGTCTGCCCCCGGAGAAGAAAAATCAAAGACACCTGCCATGATCACGGCAAGCGCCCTGGGCATCGCCCTCTGGTTTGTGGTTTACCTGAACCTTACCCCCCTGGCCGAGGCCATCACGGCATTTTTATCGGCCATGACGGGCTTTTCGCGGGAAAGCCACCTGGGAAGCGCCCTTGCCTTCTTCATCTACGAAGTGCCCAAGGTACTTATGCTCCTCACCCTGGTGGTCTTTGCCGTGGGCATTGTCCGCTCGTTTTTTACCCCGGAAAAAACCCGGGCCATGCTGGCAGGAAAAGGGGCCTTCACCGGAAACATCCTGGCCGCCCTGCTGGGCATTGTCACCCCCTTCTGCTCCTGTTCCGCCGTCCCCCTTTTCCTGGGCTTCGTCACCACCGGTGTCCCCTTGGGGGCGACCTTCTCCTTTCTCATTGCCGCTCCCATGGTCAACGAAATCGCCCTGGTTCTCCTGTACGGCCTCTTCGGGTGGAAGGTGGCGGCCCTTTACCTCGGCACCGGCCTGGCCATTGCCATGACCGCCGGGTGGATCATCGGCAAGCTTAAGATGGAAGGCCACCTGGAGTCCTGGGTCCACGAGATCCAGGCAGGAGCCGGGCCCATGGCTGAAGACACGTTGACCTGGGCGGATCGCATCGGCTCCGGCGTCGAGGCCGTGGGGGAAATCCTCGGAAAAGTCTGGCTCTATGTCATCCTGGGCATCGCCGTGGGGGCCGGCATCCACGGCTACGTCCCCGAAGGGGTCATGGCCGGGTTCATGGGCAAGTCGGCCTGGTGGTCGGTTCCCCTGTCGGTTCTTCTCGGCATCCCCATGTACTCCAACGCCGCCGGTATCATCCCCATTGTCCAGGCCCTCCTGGGCAAGGGCGCGGCCTTAGGGACCGTCCTGGCTTTCATGATGTCGGTCATCGCCCTCTCCCTTCCCGAGATCATCATCCTCAGGAAGGTTCTCAAACCCAGATTGATCGCCACCTTCATCGGGGTGGTGGGCACCGGCATCCTTCTGGTGGGATACCTCTTCAACCTCATCATCGCATAGCACGGGGGATCAGCATGGATCACATCACGAAACTACGCGTCGGTAAAAACACCATCGGCATCCGGGGCCTCAAAGAGGCCCTTGCCGAGGCAGCGGAGAAATTTAACGGCAACCCCGACACCGCGGCGGGACGTGTTCTCCTTGAAAAACTCTCGGCAAAAAACTACATCGCCCCGGCGGCCGCCCCCACCTATGAGAAAGCCTTTCACAGAGCCTACCTCCGGCACATCGGCGCACCGGAAGACGACGCCGTACCCGCAGGGCTGGTTGAGATCAAGGTCCTGGGCCCGGGGTGCCCCCAATGCGAACGCCTGGAGCGATTGGTCATGACCGTGATGACCGAGACCGGTATCCAAGCGGACTTAGACCATGTCCGGGACCTCACGGAGATTGCATCCTACGGGGTCATGGGCACCCCTGCCCTCATCATCAACCGGGAGGTCAAAGCCGTGGGCAAGGTGCCTTCCAAGATCAACCTGACGGCCTGGGTCACAGAGGCCTCAGCCGGAGGCTAAGGAAAGGCTTCCCGAAAGAAAACCCGGGGCGTTGTCCCCGGGCTTCACAAAACCCTTGTTTGAAACAAATGGAGTATGTCCCATGTCTGAGTCCACCATCAAACGACTCTCTTTTCTTGACCGATACCTCACCTTCTGGATCTTCCTGGCCATGGCCGTGGGGATCGGAGGGGGATACCTTGTTCCCGAGGTACAAAACATCATCACCCGGTTTTCCGTCGGAACCACCAACATTCCCATTGCCGTGGGCCTCATTCTCATGATGTACCCGCCCCTGGCCAAGGTGAAATACGAAAAGCTGGGCCTGGTGTTCAAAAACACACGGGTCCTCGCCCTCTCCCTTGTCCAGAACTGGGTCATCGGACCCGTTCTCATGTTTCTCCTCGCCATGGCCTTCTTGTCCGGGCACCAGGAGTATATGGTGGGGCTCATCCTGATCGGGCTGGCCCGCTGCATCGCCATGGTCATTGTCTGGAACGACCTGGCCGGGGGAGACACCGAGTACTGCGCGGGGCTCGTGGCCTTCAACTCGGTGTTTCAGGTGCTCTTCTTCCCGGTGTATGCTTGGCTCTTTATCACCGTTCTGCCGGCGCTCCTCGGCCATGAAGGCATGGCCGTCGACATCGCCATGGGCCAGATCGCCGAAAGCGTCTTCATCTACCTGGGCATCCCCTTCATCGCCGGAATGCTCTCCCGGTTCATTGGCCTCAAAACCATCGGTGCGGACCGTTACGAAAACGAATTCATCCCCAGAATCAGTCCCCTGACCCTTGTGGCGCTGCTCTTCACCATCTTCGTCATGTTCTCCCTCAAGGGTGAGTATATTGTCCAGCTTCCCATGGACGTGGTACGCGTGGCTATTCCCCTGTGCATCTATTTCGTGGCCATGTTCTTCGTATCGTTCTGGCTCTCCCTGAAAGCCAAATCCACGTACGGGCAGGCGACCACCTTATCCTTTACGGCCGCCTCCAATAACTTCGAGCTGGCCATTGCCGTTGCCGTTGCTGTCTTCGGACTCGATTCAGGACAGGCTTTCGCCGCTGTCATCGGCCCCCTGGTGGAGGTGCCCGTCCTCATCGGCCTCGTGAATGCCGCTTTGTGGTTGAAAAAATCCTGGTATCCTGAAACCGACGAGGCCCCGAAGGATGAGGCCCCGCTCCCCGACAACGTCCTGGAATAACGGATGCGACGGGTCAAGCCCTTTACCCGGACACGTCACAAGCTACCGGCCGTTTTGTTCCTCGGGAATCCCGGTGACCTCCAGCCGGGAAAACCGGGAGCAGGCAGCCTCCAGCTCACCTTGTTGCGTTACCCGGTTGACCACAAGATGCCTGCAGGAGATCCCGGCCCGGGCCACGGATGCCACCAGACGTTCCGTCTCGGCCAGGACCATGCTTTCAGGCAGGGCCACGCAGACAAAGGCGGTCCTGTCCCTGTCCTGCAGCGCCCCCTGCATCCTCCGGACACGGCGGGACAGGTCAAGGACCCGTTCGATGGTGGCCGTCAGTTTCACCGCCCCGTGATACTTCCTCAGCACCGCAAAAAAGGCCTTGAGCCACTCCCTCACCAGGCCGGGCATCTCCAGGAATCTAAGCAGGTGGCCGGTGGGGGAGCCGTCCAGGATCAGGATGTCGTGGGCGCCGTCCCCCCTGGCATCCATCACCGCATCCAGGGCCATGATCTCATCGAGGCCCGAGGGCGCCAGGGAGAGGAGTTCTGCCATCACCTCCCGGTCAAAGGCGATGTCCATGCCCCGCCCCGCAAACCGCTTGAAGAGCGTCTGGATCTCTTTTCGGTACCCCTCCTTGAAACGCTCAAACAGCCCATCTGCATTGATCTCATACGCCGAGAGGTTCTCCGTTATGGGCGTGACCCGATCCCCGATGGGTGTGTGATAGGCATCGGACAACGAATGGGCCGGGTCCGTTGAGACAATCAAAAAGCGTTTTCCCTTGAAGCAATCGGCCAGCTGAACCGCCAGGGATGCCGCCACCGTGGTTTTCCCAACGCCGCCCTTGCCCCCCACCACAATGACCTCCAGATCGGCGGCCACCCCGTAGCGAAGAAACCGACACACCGCAGAGTCACAGAGTCCCGAAAGGGTCGATTCCCTTACACGGTCCGGGGCCTGGTCTTTATCCCAAGGCTCCGATGAAGCAGCCCCAAGCTCACGCACCTCACATTCAATGCGGGCCCCCAGGGCCTTCAGGCCGGGGAGCCCTTTTACCTCTGCCCCCTCCTTTGTCACCAGGACCAGGTCATACCGGCGGAACCGCGCCTGGATCGCCCCAAAAATCCCAGCGTTGCCTGCCGGGTCCACCCGGTTCACGAGGATCTCCCGACACGGGATATGGTCGGCTTCAAGGTGCCCCACCAGCCGTTCGGTCTCACGAAAGCTCATGAGTTCCGGGGTCATCACCGGCACAAAGCGGGTACGGTGACCGTTTCTGAAGAGCGTTCCCACCACCTCTATATCCCGGCCCAGACTCTCAAGGAACCGGTCACACCGGTCTTTGGCGTACCTCTTCCCGGAAAAGACCGATGCCATGTAGCGATGCTTGTGCAGCATCAAATCCATCACCCGAATCCACGTGCGCATGTGCTCCGGAAGGGCCAGAAGGCGCAAGGTATGCCCGGTGGGGGCCGTGTCCAGGATCAGGAGGTCACACGCCCCTTCGGCCAGGAGATCTGCCACCTCAAGGACGGCCATCACCTCGTCCAGGCCAGGCATGGACAGGGCGAAAAACCCGGAGATGTCCTCCCGGTCAAAATAGGTCCCCCTCTCGGCGATGGTCTCAAGGATCTCTCCGTTGCGCTCCCTGAAGCGGTTTGCCAATGTTTCCGCACACAACTGGCGGGCAAACAGGTTCCCCTGCCCGTTCAGGGGCACCGGGGTCATGTCATGGAAGACGTCCATGTCCAGGCAATCGGAGAGGGAATGGGCAGGGTCCGTGGAAAGCAGGAGGACCCTGGAGGTTGGACGGGCTTCGGCAAGACAGATGGCGGCAGCCGCAGACAAGGTGGTCTTGCCCACACCGCCTTTTCCGCCGAAGAGAAGAAGTTTCAGGTCAGGGTTATGGAGGTAGTCGGGTTTGATGGGATAACGCGTCCTCTGCGCGGGTTCATAACGGTCCCGGCCATGGGCGGCCGGGACAATGCGAAATCAGAGGCCATGGACGCCCTCGGCCTTTTGCAGGCAGATCTCAAGGAGGGTGTTTTTCAGGCTCACCCGGTGGGCGTCGAACACGACCTTTTCGGGCAGCTCAAACCGCTCCACCCACGGAGCCGTCGGATGACGGGATGCAACGGTCAGCTCCCTGCCCTCCACCCCCACATGAAGATCGCTTCGCCCCACCCCTTTGACATCCAAGATGACCTGATAGTGACCGCCCTCGTCAAAGAGATCCAGCAGGCGTTCGGAGGAAGGGTGCCGCTTCCCCGGGCTTCCGGCAAGCCACCAGCTGAAAAGAACGGCCTCCCCGGACGCCGGGTCCACCCGTTTGCGTTCAAAGGTGAGGATCGGGCAGCCCATGGTCTTGAGGGCCACGGGGTTGATGGCATCCCTGATGTGCATCAGCACGTCCATGTGGTTGTCTGTTCCGCAGACCTCGGCAAGGTCTGCGATCCTTGCGTGGCCCTGTTCCCAGAGATACATGAGGATGGCCCGGCAGCTGTCGTCGAGCTTCCCGGCAAGGGTTTCAATCAGGGGCTCATCCACCTTCAGCAGGGCCATCTGGAACAGCCTGGCTTTCCAGATGGCTGCCCCATTGACAATAAGCCAGACCATCCGGGGGCGCAGGGTTCCGCCGGGGTGGTAACACACCCCCAGGGCATGGCGTTTACGCAGCACATAGTAAAAAGTCCCCATGCGCAGGTCCGAAATGGCCCCCAGGGGAATTTCAAGGAGAACCGTCCTGAGCTGCCAGAAAATCAGCCTCCTGTCCGTGAACAGGCATTCCACAACCTTCCAGCCCGCCCCCGGATGCGCCCTGAAGCCCCCCTGGTCCCTCAAGATAAGGGTCTCATGGGGCTTCAGGGGCGGGGCGGGTTTGGTCAAAGGGGGCATGGAGCTCAATCGGGGTCTCATGGCCTGCTTCCTTTGCATGGGGGTCGGAGGTTGACACAAGGGACTGCAATGCCGCGCAACGGCTCCTGATCTCAAGGGCGCTGCCCCGCTTGAGGGCGTCCCGGCACAGGGCAACATGGGCTTCAATTTCCTTGACCAGGGTCTCGGCAAGGGAGGCTGAAGGGTCCTCCAGAAGCGCCTCCACGGACCGCATCAGGGTCTCTGCCCGAGTGGCGGCCTCGATCTGTTCCCGCTTCTCCAGGTCCCCATGGGCACAGGCCTCGGCATCGGCAAGCACACGGCTCACCTCTTCGTCTTTCAAATCCTTCATGGCTTCCATGGAGAGGGTTTCCCTGGCTTCCGTCTGGAGATTCTCGGCAGAGACCGTGACGATGCCGTCGGCGTCGATGGAAAAGCAGACCTCCACGTGGGCCTGTCCCCGGGGAAGGGGAGGAATGCCCGAGAGCTGAAACGCCCCCAGGCTGATGTTGTCCGAGGCCATCTCCCGCTCCCCCTGCAGCACGTGGATGTCCATGTTCTCCTGATCGTCGCGGGCCGTGGTGAACAGCTCCTGCGCCGAGGTGGGAATGGTGGTATTCCGGGGGATGATGCGGGCAAAGAGCCCGCCCTGGGACTCGATGCCGAGGGACAGGGGAGTGACGTCCACCAGCACCACGTCGCGAATCTGCCCGGTGATGATCCCGGCCTGCACCGCCGCCCCGATGGCCACCACCTCGTCGGGATTGACGCCCAGAAAGGGGCGCTGCCGGAAAAAAGACTCGGCAAGGGCCCGAATACCGGGCATGCGGGTGGCACCGCCCACCAGAAGGACCCTGTCGATACCGGCGGCCGAGAGCCCCGCATCGGAGAGGGCGCGCTCCGTGGGGGCAAGGAGCCGACTTGCCAGGTCGTCGGTTACCGCCTCAAAGGCAGACCGCGTCATGACCTCCTCAAAGGCCGACACGCTTCGGGGCGCCCCGGACAGGTGCTTAAGGGAAAGCCTTGCCACCGGCTTCTCCGACAATCTTTTTTTCACCCCTTCGCACACCAGCCCCACCCGCGCCAGCATCTGGGAATCGCCCCGGATATCCACACCGCACGCCGCCTTGATCCGTGCGGCCACGTGGTCGGCAAAACGCCGGTCCCAGTCGTCCCCGCCGAGGTGGTTGTCCCCGCACACCGCGCGCACCTCAAAAAAACCCTCGGCAAGCTCCAGAACGGAGACGTCAAAGGTGCCTCCCCCTAAATCCCAGACCAGCACCGTGGAGAGTTCCTGACGATGAAGACCGTAAGCCAGGGCCGCGGCCGTGGGCTCGTTGATGATCCTGAGCACCTCAAAGCCAGCTGCCTGTCCAGCCTGACGGGTCTCCTCCCGGGCGGCGTGATGGAAATAGGCAGGCACGGTGATCACCGCCTGGGTCACGGAGCCGCCCAGGGCCTCCTCGGCATCGGCCCTGACCCTTTCCAGAATGGCCGCCGAGATCTCTTTCGGTGACCGGGGCGTCCCCCGGACCATCACCTGCCTGCCGCTGCCCATGAGCCGCTTGACGCTGGAGACCGCATCGCCGCCCCCCTCTGCAAGCCGCTGCCTGGCCGCGCTCCCCACAAGCCGACGCCCGTCCCCGGTCTCCGCATACACCGACGGTGTCAGGCGCTCCCCCTCTTTGTTGGGGATGATGCGGGCCCGTCCGTTGTCCACCACGGCGGCCACCGTGTTGGAGGTTCCAAGGTCGATGCCGATGACTCGGTCCATGGGCTGCCTCATTGTAAGTGATGCGTTACGCAGATGCCTGCTCGCCTATTTGCACACCGTCTCCATGGGAAGCACATCATCGCCGGGTCGGTTCCCCTGCCAGATGGCCTTCCAGACGCCCTTGTCGAGGCTGACACCGGCGTCCACCTCCTGCGCGAGACACTCCTGAAGCCGGGGCGCCTCCCCGCTCCTGAGCTTTTCAATCCGGCCATCCACCATCACCAGGTGGAGTTCTCGGATCTCTGTCTCCTCGCAAGCGGCCTCTTCCGGTACCCCGAACCGGGCAACAGCCTTTAAAGGGGCCTCAAAAAGCATGCGTTCAAAGGGGTGCTGGTAGACAAAGAGCCTCTCCCGGGTAAGGTAGAGGTGCCCGTAGCGCCAGGCCGGATGCAACCCCTCGGAGCAATACCATCCCCCGTGGGCCGAAAAAAGCACCTCCTCCCCGTTGGGGAGCAACACCTCCTTTTGCTGACGCGCTTCGCGCTCCCGGGCCCGCATGCTCTCGTCCAGATCCTTGAGCATCCCGTACTTCACCATGGTCTCCATACCGGCCAGGGCCGCCTTGAGGTTAAGCCCGATAAGGGGAATACCGGCCACGGAAACCACCAGGTCTGCATGGATCACCAGCCCTTTGTCCAGGATGCGGTCCAGGAGATCCACCAGGGTGGCTTTGGTGTGATTTTCGGGCTCCATGGGCTCACGTAAAGCTGTAGGGCGGCCAGGGGCCGGTGAATGTCACGGAGAACCAGGCCATCTCCTGAATACGCTCAAGCTCCCGGCCCAACTCCCCGCTCCTGGCCTCGGGCAGCAGGCAGGCAAGATTCATGATCATCTGCCGGGCAGGGTCCTCGGCCTTTTTCGTCTTCTCGATTTTGACCTCGGTGACGCACCCCTGGATGTCCTTGAAAAATTCCCGGAAATAGTGATCGGCCTTGGTCTCCAGCTCCTTTTTCAGCATCGCCTCGATCTTCTGGCGATGCAGGTAGGCCGCCCCTTTGGGTTTATCCCCCAGGTCTGCTGTCATGTGCCGGACGCTCTCGCTCTCCTGGGCAAGGGTCTCCATCATGGCCGGGGCGTCCCAGAACACCTGCACCCCGTACTCGGCCTGCCCGGCGAAACGGTCCAGCATGGCTGAAAAGTCTTCCCGGCCTTGGCGGAGCCAGGCCGCCACGGTCTCGTCGGTTCCCTGCGCCTCACCCCCTGCCAGGATGGTGTCAAAGGAGAGGGGGATCACCCCGCCGAACTCTCTCCAGGCGCGGTCAATGACCCCCTGATGGGCAAACAGCCACTGCTTTACGGTCTCCTCGTCCGTGGACTCGTAGGGTGCGGCCGTGCAGTCGTGGACCACAGCCCCTAAGCCATCCTCCCAGATGATGCGGACCTCCCTGCCGTCGATGCCCATGGGGCCCAGCACAGGCCCGGCCTCTCCCCGGATCACCGCGTAGACATAGCACCCCTCTCCGGGCTCCCCGAGGTCACGGGGCGTTTCCTCCGGGATCGCTTCCCGGGACGCGGCCTCCTCCGGGGAAGAGGGCCTAGGCTCCGCCGGGGCCTCCACCACTGGGGACGGCACCGGGGGAACCGGTGTCTCCGGGGCCAGCGCCCCGGCAATCTCATCCCGGATCACCCGCTGCAGCTCGGGAACAAAGGCCTCCCGCACAAGCCGCCGGATCTCCGGCCGGTATGCGTCAAGCAGGCTCCGGATCTCTTGCAACACTCGCTCTCTGAGAATGGGGTCCATGGGCAGAAAACCGTTGGGGTGGGTGTGGCTCAACCGGTTGAAACATGCCGTAACGATTCAGTTCAAAATTGCCTCCGGCGGCCCTGCCGGGGCCAAACGTTTAGAAAGTTCGAGAAACAGGCCTTACGTCATTATTTCTAAGGATTCGCCATAGGGTTTCAAGGTGCCCCCACCTTGTTGCCGGAGGCTCGCTTTTTAGGTATGGCCTTATGGCCCGGACCAGCGGTTCGGGTTGATCATTTTCTCCAGGACGTCGTCCACCATCTCGTCCAGGCCGTCGCGCACGTTTTTCACGGCCTCGGAGATGCCCTGCTGGGCCTTGATCTCGGCAATGGCCTCGTCCAGGTCCATCAAGGCCTGGCCCAGCCGGTCCACCTCCTCGTCCGACAGGCTCCCCCCCTCCACCCGCTTCATGGCTTGAAGCCGCAAGGCGTCCTGGATCACTTCCACCAGGGCCACCACCAGCCCCAGCACCCCGTGCTTTAAGTTGTTCTCGTCGATATCAATGGCCATGGGGGTTGCCTTTGTCCGTGCCTTCCGGGGAGAACCCGCAGAGGTAGCACCCGGTCCGTTCCATGGACTCCCGAACCACAAGGCGCCCGCACCCGGGACAGGGAATCTTGTAGACCAGGGGGGCCCGGTTGTCCCCGCCCCCCTCAGGCCCTGCCCCGCACACATAGCACCCGGTGCTGACCAGGACCTTTTTCACCACGCCCTTGCCGCAGGAAGGGCATCGGGTCCAGTACCCGCTCTGCTGCCGAAGGGCCTGCTTCTCCTTCTGCCCCTGGCGGACTTTGTCCATGAGGGTCTTGAACACGGGTTACACCGAGGTGGTAAGGCCGGGGTTCGATTGCCTCGCCTTGGCGCTGATCCAGCCGCACCAGGGGCAACCGGTGGTGATGAGTTCTTCGGCGGGGAGCACCTTCTCGCACTGGGGACAATGCTCTTTGGCCGAAAGGGCCTCGTCCCAGGCCGGGGTCTGGAGCTCGGTGCCGGACGGGAACTCCAGGCCGTACTTGGCCGCGGTCTCAAAGGAGGCCAGGGCCGCCCGGATCCGGATCCCCAAGAGCTCCACCCCGGCCACGGACACGGCAATGTCCGCGTTGATCACCAGCCCCTTGTCCAGAATCCGGTCCACCACATCGGCCAGGCTTCCACTGCTTTCCCGGGTCGGTTCCAGGCTCATATAATCAACCCTCCGGATCGTCGGTGTCGGTACGTTTGCGCATGCGAACCCGCCTGAACTCCGATACCTTTCCCTCGTCGTCGAGCATGGTCTCGTACACCCCCAGGATGTCCAGGCTGTCGGGAATGGCTCTTTTCTCGATGGCTTCGAGCGTCACCCGCCAGCCTTCGGCGTTGGGCTCGGCGCTCACCGTGGAATCGATCTCAAGCCCGATGAGCATGTTGAGCTCCTCGCGGGCTTTCTGAATGGCCTCGGTAAATGAAATCGCCATGGCTGTGTCCTTTTTTGTCCAGGGTTGAAGGGGTTGTTCAACCTTCGTCCATCTCTTTTTTCAAACGCCGAGCCCGGTCCAGCCGGTCCATCAGCGCCTGCTCCTTCCGGTCGAACTCCGCCTCGTCAATCTCCTCCATCTCAAACTGCATCTGGAGGTGCAAAAGCTCTTCATGGATGCCGGCTTCGTCGGTCATCTCCTGAAGCGCCGTGTCCCTCAGCTTTCCGGCCACCCACACGGTCATCTTCACAGGCGCCAGCAATATGTCGTCGAGAATCAGCACCATGGGTCTACCACCTGACCACCAGCTCGATAAAATGATTTGGGGGGACAGGCCCCACATACTTGATCTTCATGCGCCCCTCGGTGCTCTCGTCCAGACGGTGCACCGCCTCATCAAAGGCCCTCTCCTTGTCCCGGGCCACGAGAAAGACGCTGTGGGTGATCATCCGGTCCCCTAAAGGCGGGTTTTTCTTCTGCTCCACCCAGAGCCCGTCGAAAAACGACCCGATACGCGTATCCAGGGCCTCGCGCTTCCGGGCCAGGGCGCCTGCCACCATCTCACCCAGCCGGATCTGCTCCTTGCGCGCCCCGCCTTTCTGCGTATTGAGCCGGTCCCTGAGCCTCTGGATCTGCCGGTTCTCCTCCACAATCTCCCGATATGCCTGGGACGGGTCGGTCCACAGCACCTTGAGACCGAGCTCTACCTTGTCCGCCACGTAGGCCAGCTTTGCCTTGAGCTCATCGTAACGCTCGGCCAGAAGCTTCGTCCGGATGGCCTCTGCCCCGTCGCCCACGGTACCGAACTTCACCGGCAGGATGGGGGTCTCGGCCATCACCTGCTCCATGACGGTCTGGTGGGCCATGGTGTTCTTCCGGTTCACCGCATACTCCGTCACCGGCGACGGGCTCACCACCGCCCCGATGTCCCGGTGGCAGATGATGGACACCTGGCCCCCTTCCTCGTCAATGCCGCCAAGTTCCAGGGTCCGTTCCTCGCCCGTTGCGGCCACTGCATAGATGTATTGGCCCATAGTCACCTTTGTGTCACCCGATCAGTTCCTCGCCCAGGCGAAGGAGTTCCTCTTCTCCCCCGCGACGCTTCACCGCCTTCATGTATGCCCGGACCAGCCCGGGCGTTTTGAAAGGTTCCACGCCAATGTCCGCGTCAAGGTGTTGCTGCACCTGATGGGCCGCCCCCACAAAGAGAACGCCCACCTCCCCGTCTTCCAGGGTCGTGTTGATCCGATGCGCCATGAACCGGTCCCGGCGCTTCAGGAGCCCCCGTCTTTGAAACCGCGACAGGGCCAGGCGATAGAGCTTCTGCCACAGGGACCGGGCCTGCACCAGGTTCATGGTGAGTTCGTACTCCCGGCGGATCAGGGCAAGATCCTCGGTCTTTCGAATCTCCGCCCCCTGCGCCATGAGACGGGAGATGCACAGGAAGTTGGGGCTCCCCTTGGCGGCCAGTTCCCGCACCACCGCATCGCCGATCTCGCCGGCCTCCACCATGCCGTCTTGATAGATCTTGAGCCGGTGGGCATCTTCGGCTCCCAGGCGCTGCTCCACCCCTCCCCAGAAGGCCGTCACCACCGCTTCGTGGCGCGCAAGCCGGTCCGGTCCGTAAAGTTTTTCCCGCATGAGCCGGATCTTCTCGGCGGCCGCCCCCAAGTCGGGGTCAGAATGGATCATGGGTACCAGGATCAGCTCTCTCATGGCCCCCCCCTGCCGGTTTGATCCGACCGCTGAACCGTCAGCCACCGGCTCTCACCGCCCTTTGCAAAGGAGACCGGCCCCTCCCCGCACAACGCCAGGAGCAGCCGGTACGATTTGCTCACGTCCTCAAACCGGCCTGCCTGAAGGTCTCCGTGGGAGCTGCTGTCCGGATGGCATTCCCGGACCATGAGCCGGTAAGCCTCCCGGATATCCGACGGGGTCACGCGCTCGGGAAGGGAGAGGCACCTTCGGGCCCCGTCGATCTCGGCAAAGTCCACCTGCTGGACGGACAGGGTGTAAAAACTGTTGCAGGGAAGGGGCCCGATGAGGCGAAAGTCGACCCGGTCTTCAAGGCGCCGATCCAGATCGGTGAGGGCCTCTTCAAAGCGGGGCGTCTCCTTCTCCTCCACCAGGGCAGCCAGGCTGACGATGACGGCATCGTCCCGCACGTCAAGGGGGGCAAGAGCCGCCGAAGCCCCTTTGAGCCCCTCGACGATGGCCTCGGCATACCCTTTACGTTTCTGCTCCAGCTCCGCCTTGACCATCTTGCCCAGGGTCATCCGGGCCTTCTGCCGGTCAGCCTCGGAGGCCAGCACCGCTTCGCGCCGGAAATGGGCCACGGCCTCGGAGGTGCCGATCTCCCTGAGCTCCCGCTCAAAATCACTGAATCGGGCCACCACATCCAGCTCCGTCTTGCCACGGGCCGTTTCAAAGGCCGCCAGGATCCGGGAGCGGCCGTTGGCCAGCAGGGCCTCCACCTCAGAGCCCCGCCCCAAAACCGTACCGAACTTCAAGGGGATCACCGGCCCCCGGACCATCATCCCTTCAAGGACCCGCTGGTGCTCGGCCACGTACTTCAAAAGGGTGTCCCGGGGCAGCCTCGGAAAGTCCACGGGGGCCACCTCGCTTGCAGCCACGGCAAGGCCCGGACCGCCTTTGAGGACGACCTCCCCGTTGTCCAGCCCGAAGGGCCCCAGGCGCAAGGGGGCATCAGCGGTCATGAAGCCGTAAAGGTAGAGTGCGTTACCGTCCATCGCCCCGATCCCTCTGACGCGTTTCCACGGCCTCTTCAAAATGGCCCATGGTGATCTCAAACCGCTCCGTCTCATTCTCCCCGGAGGCAATAAAGGCACGGATGGCAGCCATGGCCGCGGCCTTGCAGATGAACTCGATGTCGGCCCCCACCATGCCCTCGGTGGCCGCCACCAGGGCGTTGAGATCAATGCCGTCCGCCAGGGGCTTGCCCTTGGTATGCACGGAAAAAATCTCGCGGCGCGCCCCCCCGTCCGGAGGGGGCAGCTCCAGGTGGAAATCGAAACGGCCGGAACGAAGCAGGGCCGCGTCAATGAGGTCCACGCGATTGGTGGCCGCCAGCACCGCAATGCCGTTGAGCTCCTCAATGCCGTCCATTTCCGTCAGGAACTGGCTGATGACCCGGTCGGTGACGGCCGAAGACCCGTGCATGCCTCGCTGGGGCACCAGACTGTCGATTTCATCCACAAACACAATGCAGGGAGAGGCCAGGCGAGCCTTGCGGAAGATCTCCCGCACCCCCTTTTCACTGTCCCCCACCCACTTGGAGAGAAGCTCCGGGCCTTTGACGGAGATAAAGTTAACACCGGACTCCGAGGCCACGGCCTTGGCCAAAAGGGTCTTGCCCGTTCCGGGGGGGCCGTGGAGCAGGATCCCCCGGGCAGGGGAGGTATTTGCCCGCTCAAACAGAGGGGCATAGGCCAGGGGCCATTCAATGGTCTCTTTGAGCAGGGATTTTACCCCGTCCAGCCCGCCCACATCCCCCCAGGTGACGTTGGGCACCTCGGTGAACACCTCCCGGATGGCCGAGGGCTCGATGCCTTTCATGGCCTCGGTGAAATCGCCCATGGTCACCTGCAGGTTCAGCAGGGTATCCATGGGAATCTCTTCCAACTCAAAGTCGATGCGGGGAAAGATGTTGCGAAGGGAGGCCATGGCCGCCTCCCGGCAGAGGGCCTCCAGGTCGGCCCCCACGTAGCCGTGGGTGATCTCAGAGACTTTTGCAAGGTCCACGTCGTCGGCCAGGGGCATCCCCTGGGTGTAGATGGTGAGGATCTCCAGGCGGCCGTTGCGGTCCGGAATGCTGATCTCGATTTCGCGGTCGAACCGTCCGGGGCGCCTTAAGGCGGGGTCGATGACATTGGGGATGTTGGTGGCGCCGATGACCATCACCTGACCCCTGGAGGAGAGCCCGTCCATGAGGGTCAGAAGCTGAGCCACCACCCGTTTTTCCACCTGCTTTTCCCCGCCCATCTCCTCCCGCTTGGGGGCGATGGCGTCGATCTCATCAAGAAAAATGATGCTGGGGGCACGGGCCGAGGCCTCGTCGAAGATACGCCTCAGGTTGGCCTCGCTCTCCCCGTAGAGCTTGTTCATGATCTCCGGCCCGCTCAGATGGCTGAAGAAGGCATCGGTCTCGTTGGCCACGGCCCGGGCGATCATGGTCTTGCCGCAGCCGGGGGGACCGTGCAGGAGCACCCCTTTGGGGGGGTCGATGCCCAGCCGGTCAAAGACCTGGGGGTACTTCAAGGGGAGCTCGATCATCTCTCGGATCCGCCGGATCTCCTTGCCCAGGCCACCCACATCTTCGTAGGAGACCCGCGCCGACTTCACCTCTCCCTTCTCCCGGGGCTCCTGGATCACCACCGCCGTCTCGGGACGGATAATGACCACCCCGTCGGGCTTGGTGCCCGTCACCTGAAAGTCCCGGGTCTGGGCCCCGAAAAGCTTGGCCCGCACCGTGTCCCCTGTCACCAGGGGGATGCCCTCCAGGAGGCTCCCGATGTAGGTGGAGTCGTAGGACCGCAGGGGCGTCAGGGGACTCACCGTCAGTTTCTGGGCGGGCTTGCAGCCACAGGGCGCAATGCTGACCTTCTCGTCCAGGCCCACCTGGGCGTTGTCCCGGGCGATGCCGTCCAGGCACACCCATCCCTGGCCGCGATCCTCCATAAAGGCCGGCATCACCTTGGCCACGGTGGTTCGTTTGCCCTTGATCTCGACGATATCGCCCACCTCCACGCCGATGCCGGGAAAATCCGCAGGATCGAACCGCACGATGCCGCGGCCCACATCCTTGGACTCCGCCTCCTTTACCTTCAGGGTCAGGCTTGTCTTATCCATAGGGCCTCTAATCCATGGTTAGGGTAATCTCCAGAATCCCGTTCTTGTACGTCCAGTTCATCCGGTCCTCCTGGGCCGACTCGGACAGCAGCACCTCCTTCTGGTACTCCCGGTTCTTGCCCTCGGCATGGATGGTCAGGATGTCGTCGGAGACGGACACCGAGATCTCTTCGGCCTCCACACCCGGCATCTCCACCACCACCCGGACCTGGCCCTCCTCTTCAAAAAGGTCCGCAATGGGTTCGCGCACCTCCTCCACCACGGGCCCCTTGGGGCTCTTTTTGATGTTGCCGAAGGACTGCACAACGGGGCTGCCGTCCTGCAGGGTCCGCACGTTGATGCCGTAGACCCCCCGAATGTCCTTGAGCCCCTTGATCTTGTCCAGGCTGCTCAGGTCAAACTCTCCGGTTCGCTTCTGGCCCTCGCCGGTCTCGGCCAGCTTGGCGGCGGCGTCGATGAGGTTGCCGAGTCCTTTCAAGAGCCCCCCGAAACCGAAGTCTCCGTGGGCTTCCATCTTCCTGTCGGATCTTTCCTTGTCGCTCATTGCCTACCCCCGTGCCTTGCTGATGGTGCCTGATGGCTCCCCGCTCCGTCTGCCGGGGCGACCATCACGCTTTGATTTCAATGTTGACGAAATGAAAGGGAGGCGCCGGGCCCACGTAGGCAAAGGCATAACGCCCCTCGTTTGCCTCGGCCAGCTCCTCCACCACATAGTCAAACTCCCGTTCCCGGGTCCGATCGATGAGGCAGGCCACATTGCACACCATGGCTCCGGCCTGGGGCTCCTTGGCTTTGACGTCCACGGAGATACGCCGCAGGCGGTTCACCAGGGGCCAGCTCTCATCGGCCTTCTTCACGGCCAGGGCCTTCTCAACGGCCTTTCCCAGGGCCTCCTTGATCCCGGCGTCGTCCCCTCCCCTGCCCCCAAGCTTATGTTTGAGCTCTTTCACGGACGCATCGTCCCGATCGATCTCCTGAAACACCCCGGGCATCCCTTTCCAGTACGCCTTGATCCCCATCTCGATCTTGTTGTCCATGTCCCTGAGCAACCCCTTGAACTCGGCGTAGCGGTTTCGCAGAAGGGTCCGGATCTCTTCGGTGCTTTCGGCAATGGTGCAGAAGCGCACCGGCAAAATGGTGTACTCCTTCATCACCGCTTCGATCACCTTCTCATGGTGGGTCAGGTTTTCCCGGCTGATGACGTAGCGGGTCATGGGGGTGTTGCTGATCACCGCGCTGATGTCCTTGTACCCGATGGTGGTGACAACATCCTCCCGCCCCCCGATGCCCCTGGGCCCGAAGTTCCTGCCGTCGTTTTCACCCATGATGCAGTACACGTATTTGCCGTCCTGTCTCATGCCTCACCCCATATAGGAAGCGCAGATGGTGACCCGTCAGTACCCCAGTGGCATGGTCCGGATTCCGCTCTCGGGCCCCTGCTTTCCCGTCTGCTCCTCGTCCATCTGGTCCATCTCCACCTCAACCCCGCTTCTCACCTCATGAATCTTGGCATCCAGGGCCGCCAGCTCGGCCTCGATCTCATTTATGCGTCGCAGCAGGTTTGCCCTCTCCTGCCGCAGGCGGCTCCGGTGCTTGTCCAGGATGAACATCTCAAGGTAACTCGACTGAACCGGCCGAAACTTGGCCGCGATGTTGTGCTTGATGGGGGTCCGCATGTTGCCGTAGCCCCTCCGGTAGATGTCCTTTCCATGCCGATGTTTTGCCATCACCCTTTCTCCCTGGCCTTGGCCTTGCCGTTGCAGTGCTTGTCGATGAGCTTGAAGAGTTCTTTGGTCACCTTCTCCTTGGTGGCCCGGCTCCCGATGCGGGTGGTCTCCGACGAGAGAATGTCCACACAGATCTGACGAAACGTCGAATCGTCCTTGTCCACGGAGGCCCCCAACACCCTGGCGGTCTTGGCGATCATCTGGCACCCCCGGATGGTGGGGGCAAACTCGAACACCTCCGAGTCCCGCAGGCCCCGGACAATGCCCACGATCTTTTTGGAGTCATCGTAGGAGACCCCCGAGCGGGAATGGACAATGCCCACCTCAGTCTCCTCGTCAAAGTAGTCGAGATCCAGGGTCACCATGCGATCCCTTAAGGCGTCCTGGCTGCGATGGACCCCTGCGTACTCTTCGGGGTTGCTGGTGAAAATCGCCGTGAAATCGGGGTGCACCTTGACGTAGTTGCTGTCCCCGTTGCCCGTGGTGGGAATGTCCAGCATCCGTTCCTGGAGCACGGAGAGCAGCACGTTGTTGGCCTCAGGGCGGGATCGGGTGAACTCGTCGTAAATCAGGGTAAACCCGTATTTGCAGGCCACGGTCAGGCGGTTGTCCACCCACTGCTTGCTCATGTTCTCCTCGGTTTTCAGCACCGAATGGATGAAGTTGTCCCGGACCTTGCTGATGCTGTATCCGTTTTCGCTGCCGATGAGGTTTGAGGTGGAGAACTCCTCGTCCCCGTGGATCAGGATCAGGGGGCGCTCCAGCTTGGCGGCGATGTGAATCGCCAGGGTGGTCTTTCCGGTGCCGGAAATGCCCCGAAGGTGAACGGGAAACCCTGCGGTGATGTACCCCAGGGCCCGGTCCGCCACACCTTTGATGTAGGGTGTCTCCACAAAGTCGGACATGGAACGGGGTTCAAGGACGGTGGTGGGGTGAGCTATGGACATGGCACTCTCCTTTGCACAGGCACCACCTCATGGGGATGACGATGGCGCACAAAATTGAATTCTCGCCATCACTCGGAAACGTAGAGGGCCCCCTCTTTCCGGATCGTTCCGGCATCCTGAAGGTCTCGCATGATGGGAATGAGCATCCGCCACTGCCCGATCCCGAGAATCTCTGCGATCTGGGTCATCTTCAGCCCGTCCGGATGGGCCGAAAGGGTCTCGGCGATCTCGGCCTTGAGCCGGCCCAGGTCTCCGGCCTCACCCGTAGCAGCCGCCGAAGAGGCCCCCGCCTGTGTCCCGCCCTTTGTTTTGCCTTTGGCCGGACTCTCCTGGCTGTGCCGCTCCAGGACCGAGGTAATCTTCGTCACGATCCCCTGCCAGGCCGCGGCCATCTCCTGGTGCTCCGTTCGCACCGTATCCAGAAAATCCTGCACACCGGCCTTTCGCTCCTCTTCAAAGGCCTTCATGCCGGACCTGCGGGCACGTTCCATGGCTTCCCGGGTCTTGGCGAGTCCCCCGAGAAAAGAGCGGATCTCTCCCCGCATTGTCCCCACATCGTCCCGCCTGCTCTTGATCTCCTGGACGCGGCGGGTCAAATCCTTTTTGGACCGGGACCCAAAGGCCTTGGAAAACTCAGCCAACTCCGATTTGAGGCTCTCGCCCATGGCTCGGTGCGCCCCCTCCAGGCCCTCCAGAAAGCTGCGGGTCTCGGCCTCCATCTGCCGCATGTCCGCCCGAAGGGCATCGATTTGCGCCATGCGGTCCTGGGATGCATCTTCCGCCCCTTTCTGGCGCTGTCTGCCCTTCTCCCCGAGCTCGTCGGTGAACTGCTTCAACCCCGCCTTCAGGTCCTGGGCCATTTCAAACCGATGTTCCGCCAGGGCCCCGAGCAACTCTGCCGTACCCTTTTTGATGTCGGAAAAATCCTGCTGCATTTTTTCCCTGAAGAGACACCGCTGCTCGTACGCCTGTGCGATCTCCTCCCCCAACCGATTGAAATCCTGGGTTGTTGACATGATACCCTCTCCATGGACTGCCGACCCAAAGGACGCCTGTTGCTCAGCGTCCTTTGCGCGTGTTGTTGAATGCTTCCGGCCGCACCGCCCGGCACAGACCGGGGCTCCTCCCATCAACTGCTCAGGCGGGCCACCTGCTGCCACTGACCCTGGACGCGGCTTCGCATCCGGTCAAAATCGTCCAGAAAGGCAAAAAGCGTCTGGTTTGTCTCGCTCTGTTGGGCCCTGATCGCCTTGAGCATGGTCTTCAGATCCTTCACCTTCACCTCGTCCCCCTTGTCCAGGAGCTTGCGCAGGCCGATTTTAAGTTCCACCTGCTCCACCTGAAACCGCTTCAAGATGCCGATCACCTCCAGTTCCCGTTCCTTCTGCCGGGAGAGGATCTCTTCGCGGATGAACTCCACATCCTCAAGGGGGGTTGCGCACCCGCTGCTGATGATGTGACGCAACCGTTCGATCACCTCCTCTTCTTCCGTTCGAAACCGAATCAGGTGGCCGGCGGCTTCTGTTTCGATCCGATGGTGCCGGTCCAGGACATCCCCCACCATGGCGTCAAAATCCGTGCGCCTCAGGCTGCGGGAGGCGGCCAGATTGGCCCGGACCTCGGCCACCATGGCCGCCAGGTCGGATCGATAGGTTACCAGCACCTCATGGGCCTGTGCCATCAGGGCACACACCGTCTTGACGCGCCCTTCATAGGAATCGATGATGCTCTCCGCCAGTTGCCTCAACTCCTCACCGGTGCCCATGCGCCCACCTATTTTTTCCATGATCTTATGTTCAAAAACCGTCAATAAATCGGACAATAGCCAGGATGGTTTGGCTCCGCGGGGTATTGTCGGATTGATTGACGGTTTTTTTAAATGGCGCCGTCCCTTTTTTGGGGGGCCTTTTGCAGCCGCCCGGGGATCGGTCCCATCCATTGCCATCAACACCCGAGATACCAGATATGCTTAAGGTTCGCGTCGTGATCAAAGGGGCGCTGAAAGGCGCCTTCGATGCCCTCAAGGATACCTGCCGATCTCACCTCCGCGTTGATGTTAGGCTGTTGTGGTCGCCGTTGCCGTCAGGCCAACGGCCTCGGCATACTTGAGGTAGGTGTCCACACCGGCAAGAACGACCCGGGCCTCCACTGCCAACAGCTCGATGCCCACCAGGGAAACCCTGGCCCAGGCATCCACGACCACACCCTTGTCAAGGATCCGGTCCACAACTTCCACAAGGCTTGACGATGCATTGGTTTTTTCAACTGCCATGGCTACACTCCTTTGTCGTAAGGGTAAGTAACAATGCGGTCTCATCACAAACCAACCGCCGGACGTGCCTGGAACCGCGGAAAGTTGCCCGCCGTTCCGCTGTCCAGCACCCGGCCGCCCTGCACCGGATGCTGAAATCTCGTCTTCGTTAAAACCTCCCCGGAGAGTCCGGTCCCCTCGGCCCCTTAGGCCTGGTTCACGGCCTCGGGCTTCATCCCCGGCTGGCCATTGAGGGCCATGCGGCACTGACCGATGAGCACATGCATGTCGAAGGGTTTTTCAAGAAACGCAAAGGCCCCTTTGCTCAAAAACCCCTCTTTCACCTCCCGGGTCCCGAACCCGGAAATGGCGATGACCGGGCGGGTGTACCCCCTCTCCCGAAGCCTTCGGAGCACACTCAGCCCGCTCATGTCCGGAAGGCGATAGTTCAAAATCACCAGCGCTGTCTCGGGGTGGCGGCCCCACTCTTCTAGAGCCTCGCCGCCGCTCAGGGCCGCCTCCACATGAAACCCTGCGGCATCAAGGATATTGGCGACCACCCAGAGCAACTCGTCCGAATCTTCCACAAGCAATATCAAGGGAGGTTTTTCATTCATTTTTCATGGCTGATATTTTTATTTTTAATTAACAAATTGTTGAATATTGGCTACGCATTACATCAAGTTAATGCAACTTGCGTACCACCACCCGCCATCGCGAAAAATGCCCGAAAATCAGGGTTTCGGGCACTCTGCCCCCCGTTCGGGGAAGGGCACCCGCACCCCACACCGACACCCCCGGTTTCACGGCAACAGAAACAGCCCGGAACCCATTGCCGGAAAACCCATACAAAAAGGCCTTTTGTTCACAGGGGTTACACCCTGCACCCGCCCCGCGCGCAACCCGTGGCAGGCCTGACTCTCATGGGGCACCGGTGCCATAGCACGATGGGATCTGATGATGCGGATGAATATCTGTAGAAAGAAGTAAAAAAACAGATGTGAAAAGGAGATATGATGACAGAACAGGTGAGGTTAATGGCCCGTACCGCCCAAGCCATGGGATTTGAGTTTGCGATACAAGGTCTTGTAATCGATCTTCAACCGGCGGGCAGCCTCCCGCTTGTTGCCCCGGCTCTGTTTTAAGGTTTCCCGGATGATCTCTTTCTCCCAGAGGCCCGAGACATGCTTGATGGCATCGGTGAGGGAGCGGCCCCCCAGGCCTGTGGCCGGAACCGGGAACGCGGCAGGGGCCATCACCTCGTCTTCGGCATGGAGCGCCAGGCACCCCGGTTCGATGAGCTGCCCTTCGCAGATCAGGGACGCCTGGCGCACAATGTTCTTTAATTCACGGACATTACCGGGCCAGTCATGGGCAAGCAGGGCCTCCATGGCCTCGTCGGAAAACCCCATGACCTGCCTGCCGTAAGAGCGTTTGCGATTGCGGTTGAAAAACCGTTTCGCAAGGTAGGGGATATCCTCCTTGCGCTCCCTCAAAGCCGGGACCCGGATGTAAAACTCCTTTAAGCGGTAGTACAGGTCCGAACGAAAGCGGTCGGAGTGACGGTCCTGGTCCAGGGCCTGGTTGGTGGCCGCCACAATCCGTATCTGAACGGGCTGGGCCCGCTTGGCTCCCAGCCTCTGCACACAGCGCTCCTGCACCGTTCTGAGCAGCTTCTGCTGGGCCCCGTAGGGGAGGCACCCCACCTCGTCCAAGAACAGGGTGCCGTCCTGGGCCAGCTCGAAAAAACCCGGCTTGTTCTCCTGGGCACCGGTAAAGGCCCCCTTCATGTACCCGAAGAGCTCGCTTTCGATGAGGGTCTCCGGGATGGCGCCGCAGTTCACCGCCACAAAAGGCCCCTCCTTCATGGGGCTCAGGGCATGGATGGTCTGTGCCACCAGCTCCTTGCCCACCCCGCTCTCCCCTTCGATGAGCACCGTCAAGTCGCTGGCCGCAACCTTCTCCACCTTCCAGGCCAGGGTCTGTACCGCATGGCTCCGCCCCATGGTCTCAAACAGGGGGTTCTCCCCGACGCACCGCCCGGCCCCGGGCAGGTTGCGGTTTAAAATATCCGCGTGCTGCAGCGCCTCCTCAATGAGGTAAAGCAGGTCGTTGTTGTTGACTGGCTTGGTCACGTAGTCGCGGACCCCGATCTTCATGGCCTTCACCGCGGTTTTCACCTCGGAGTAAGCGGTCACCATAATAATGGGAAGGGAGGGGTACTGCCGATACAGGCACTCGGCAACGGCTATGCCGTCTTGTCCGGGCATCCTCTGGTCGAGAAGCACCAGGTCCGCCATGTCGTCGTTTAACAGCTTCAGGGCATCGTCCCCGTTGGGGGCCTGCCTCACGTCGTACCGCGCAAGGGAAAGCACATTGGAGATGGCCCAGCGAAAGTCCTGGTCATCATCCACCACCATGATCTTTTTCTGCATCGCCTCTGTGGGGTTGTTCATCCAGCCTCCCAGTCTCCGTTCCTGTTACGGTTTCCCGATGGGCAGCAAAATGGACATATCGGTGCCGTGGCGAGCGTCTCCGCTGATGCGTATCTGCCCGCCATGCTGTTTGATGATGGCATGGGAAATGCTCAGCCCCAGGCCTGTGCCGTTGTCTTTGGTGGTAAAAAACGGATCGAACACCTGCTCCCGATACTCCTCGGGAATCCCCGGCCCGTTGTCGATGACGTTGACCTCCACCATGTTTGCCGTTTTCACATGCCGCGTGGTGAGGGTCACCCGCCCCTGGTGCGCCACGGCCTGAAACGCGTTCAGGGTAATGTTCAAAAAAACCTGCTCCAGCTTTTCCCTGTCCCCCACGATCCGCGGTAGGTTGGGATCTGCCTTGAGGCAGGTCTGAATCCTCCCCTGACCGGCCTCAAGGCGGGCCATCTTCACCACATGGGCCAGAAGCGCGTTCACGCTCAGCCGTTTCCAGTCCAGGTTGGACGGCTTGGCAAAGGAGAGCAGCTCTTCAATCAGGCGGCTCGCCTTCTGGCTGTTTCGGTAGATCACCTTCAGGTTCTCCGCCAGCGGCCTTTCGATGGTGAGATTTTCGATGCTGAACTGGGCACAGGAGCTGATCACCGCCAGGGGGTTTCGCAGCTCGTGGGCAAGCCCGGCGGACAGGTGTCCCAGGGCAAGGAGCTTCAGGGACTGACGCTTGAACTCTTCGGTGCGGCTCTTTTCCGCCAGGGCCACGCAGGCCCCCATGAGCCCTGAGGGCCCCCGGCCCGATGATTGAAAGAGGCTGATGGCCGCCTCCACGGGAAAGACGGTGCCGTTTTTCTTCACCGCCGTCATCTCCCGAATCGCCTCTCCCGTGGGCCCCACCCCACTGCGCCACTTACCAAGCCCCCCCTTGAGGATAAAAAACCGATCCAGCTTTGCCCCCAACACCTCCTGTGTCTCCCCATACCCCCACAGCCTCAGAAAAGCGGGGTTGACGTCAAACACGGTCCCTTGGGAATCGGCGAAAAAGACCGCATTGAGGGAGTGGGCCAGGGCATGCTCCTTTATCCTCAAGGCGCAGGCCAGGCGATGGCACTCCAGTACCTTTTCCTTGAGCATGTCTCGCTGGTCAGGTCGTTTCATGGCACGCCTGTTCGTCATAGGTCGGATAAGGCGGGGATATGGTCTTCCTGTGCCCATGCAAGGGGTGTGGCACGGAAAAGAACCCGCGACCACAGCCCGTCTACCGGGGTGGGTGATGGTCTTCGTTGAGTCGGAGAGAAAGCAGGTCACGATACGGGCAAAGGAGCCAGGATGGACGCGGTGTTTCAGGTTTGGGGCCAACGGGCAGGATCACGGCCATGGGCCACCAAAATAACCACCGCAGCAAATTGCTTTACATTACACCAAAAACAGCTATAATGTCAATTATTTATACGACAAAACCCCATAGTATCCCACGCACCGCCGGATGCCCCCACGCCTCCGACCTCTCCTTGACAGCCTTTGCACCCCCGATCTATAGAATAGCCATCCCTGAACGCAGGTTCAGGCTCCAAGGGCAAGGGAGGGTGCCGCGTCCCCTGAACGGGGTAGGCCCCCCGTTGCAGGCTCCCGACAAGCCTACCATACCGCCCGAACGGCTCCCCGGGCCCCGTGGGAAGCCCTCACAACCCGAGACGTGACCATGAAACAACTTTTCTTCACCCTTATGGCCCTCATACTGCTCGCTGTCCCCACGTCAGCCCGGGCCAAGGCCCCCGTGTCCTCCCGGCCCTCCCAGGCAGCCGTGGCACAAAAAGATACGGGGAACCGCCACTTCAAGGCCGGTCGCTACATGGAGGCCGTCGCCAGCTACACACAGGCCATCAAAGCCTCCCCAGACTATTTTGAAGCGTATTACAACCGGGGGCTGGCCTGGCACAGCCTGAAACTTTTTTACAAGGCCATCGTGGACTTCGACCGCGCCCTGGAACTAAGGCACAACGACCCGGACGTTCTCTACTCCCGGGGGCTTGCCTACCAAAAGACCGGCCAGTTCGGGCTGGCCCTTTCCGATATGCAAAGCGCCGCCGGCAAAAAGAACAGGCTGGCAAAAGACCACTTGAAGGACGGTGAACTCAAGCGCAAAGCCGGTTCCATGTCCCGGAAGGACAAGGCCATCGAGCTCCTGGCCGAGGGGATCTCGGGGACGGCGGGCGCCCGGACCACCCGCACCACCCTGACCCACAATCTGTATGGCGGTAAAACCACCACCACGGTCTTTTCCAAGGGAGATCCGCTCTACGACGGCCCGGAGGGCATCTTCAAGCAACTCAACCACTTCAACGAAGCCGGCGTTCTCAGGCGCAGCGACACCTTTCACCACGCCCTGTTCAGCACAAAAAACAACCGAAACAAAACCATCACCCACTTCAACGCCCAGGGGGACTACACCCTCATGGAGTATCACCTCACCGGCAAAAAACTGGGCAACGTGGAGCTCTTCTACTACGGAGAGAAGGGCGACCTCATCAGGTCCGAAACCGTCTCCCTCGCCAGGTATCACGCCATGGAGCTCAACACCCCGTGACCCGAAGCTGTCCACGCCTTGCGCATGAAATATCTCGGGCAAGGCTCCTAAACGATAAAAGCCCGATCCGCATGATGCGGGTCGGGCTTTATGTGTCCGAAGCGAAGATATCTTTCGGCCCCATGGGGCCCATGGCAACCGGGATCAGGGCCGTGCGGCAAGCCCCTCGGCGATCTCTTCGGCCACCTTGTCCGCGGCCGCCGCAGGGTCGGCAGCGTCCCGTATGGGCCGCCCGATGACAAGGTAGTCGGACCCGCCCGCCATGGCGGCGGCAGGGGTCATCACGCGCTTCTGGTCGTCCGCGCCCGTGCCTTCCCAGGCCGGGCGAATGCCCGGTGTCACCGTGTAAAACCCGTCGCCCGCGGCATCGCGAATCACGCCAGCCTCATGGCCGGAGCAGACCACGCCGGCACACCCGCAGGTGTGGGCCATCACCGCACGCTTGACCACGAGCTGCCTCATGTCGTCGGCATACTGGGGCAGAAAACCTGACTTGCGGATGTCCTCGGACCCCACGCTGGTGAGCACCGTGACCCCCAAAATCCCCACCTTGCCCTGGCTGCCGGCCACCGCGCCTCTGAGCATGGCCTCGGACTCCCCGCAGTGCACCGTCAGAAACCGCACGCCGAGATCGGCCACGCGGGCCACAGCCCGCTCCACCGTCACGGGAATGTCGTGGAGCTTCAGGTCCAGGAAAATATCCGCATTACCCGCCTTGCGGACCTTCTCCACAATGGACGGCCCGCACTCCAGGAAAAGCTCCAGCCCGATTTTAAACAACCCCACCTTGCCGGAGAGCAGGGTGGCATACGCCAGCGCCTCTTTCTCCGACGGGAGATCCAGAGGAAAAATGATTCGATCGTGGGAACCCAAGGGCGCCTCCTTACCTTCATGTTGATTGCGGTCATTGAACAATAAAAAACCACGGCTGTGTCCATGGTCACAGGGGGTATACCTTATTTCTCCCACAGGATAAAGCATCAAAATCGTTTGGCATCACCCCTCCGGCAGCCCCCCGCCGGGACCGTGGTCCGCACACCGGACCATAGCCCTTCGAAAACAATGAAAAAACAGTGAGTTTAATGCCTTTTGGGTTGCAATACACCAAGCAAAGTGCTACCTCTTTTCTCTTAACAGCGCTTGAAAAGCCGGGAAGGGACCTTTTGCACCCACCAGGGTGAGCAACCACTCACTTTGGGGTTACACCGCCGCGGTGCCCCCCTCTCCGAGCCCGATCCGGTCCTTTTGCCGAGCGCATTCCGGTTGAACAGGCACCCGACATGGCAAGGGCCTTGTTCACCACACTTGGGAACGACCCCTTGCAAGAGAGTCTCTCCGTATGACCTACTACCAGAAATATCATGTTCCGGCAGGAACGTTCCAGGTAAACGCCCGAAAACCCCTGATTCTCCAAGCGTACCTCAACTCCTGTGTCGGGGTCGCCCTCTTTGATGCCGAAGCCGGCATCGGGGGCCTCTACCACATCCTCCTGCCCGAGCCCGTCTCCCACAAATCCGAGTACAACCGGGAAAAATACGCCGCCACCGGCCTGCCCCTGTTTCTGGGAAGTCTCGTCCGCGAAGGGGCTGACATCTCCCGCCTCCAGGCCGTCATCGCCGGAGGGGCCCTGGCAGGAAAGGTCAGCAACCAGGACATCCGCCTCGACATCGGCGGGCGCACGGCCGAGGTGGTCAAAGAGGTGCTGGGCAAACACGGCATCAAGGTTGCCCTTTCCGAGACCGGCGGTTTTTTTACCTGCTGCCTCAACTTCAACCTGGAGACCTTCGACTACGAAGTGATCCCGGCACTCCTCTCCGACGAGCAGGAAGCCGATGACACCACCCACGGCCGCATCTCCCGACTGGACGACATCCAGCCCATCCCCCAGGTGGCCCTGAAGATCCTGCGGATGATCGATGAGGACATCTACGACATCCACAACCTCTCCCAGGAGGTAAGAAAAGACCAGGTGATCAGCGCCCAGGTCCTCAAATACTGCAACTCCGCAGTGTTTTGCGGGCAGGGGGGCATCGACTCCATCGACGATGCCCTGCTCATCATCGGCCAGGCCGCCCTGGCCAAGATCGTCACGGCCATGGCCGTAAAAAAACTGCTCAACAACAGCTACACCGGCTACTCCCTGGCCAAGGGCGGCCTGTACCACCATGCCATCGGCGTGGCCCTGGTGGCGGAAAAAATAGCCTCTTTAAGCGGCAAGGCCTCCCCCTTTGCCGCCTACTCCGCAGGCCTCACCCACGACCTGGGCAAGGTGGTCCTGGACCAGTTTGTCTCCGGCGCGCGCCCCTTCTTTTACCGGGAGATCATGGGTGAAAACGACCTGGTGGAGACGGAGAACCGGCTCCTGAAGACCAACCACACCAAGGCCGGGCTCAAGCTGGCCAAAAAATGGGACCTGCCTGCCTCCATCGCCAACACCATCCGCTACCACCACTGCCCGTGCGAGGCCGAAGCCCACCGGGAACTGGTGACCATCATCTCCGTGGCCAATTCCCTGTTCCACATGTTCAGCGCCAGCCCCAGCCTCCATAAGGTGGACATGAACTCCCTGTCCCGCAGGCTGGAGCTTCTGGATATGTCCATCTCGGACTTCCCCGCCATCGTGGACGCCATCCCCCACCAGGTGCTTTCCGGGAGCCCGGAACTGGCCATCACCTGACCCCTTGCAACGCCCCCCTTCCCGCGGGGAAAAGCATTTGCCGAGGCAGACCTTTTGAGATACAAAGAAGGGGTTTGGCAGAACTGATGAAACCATCTCCGGCCCTGCGGGCTCCCTGTCGTCCCTGTCCCTTGAGACCCGGATACGGGAAGCCGCACCACGCCGCATCCCACTATATTTTTAGGTAGTCAAAAATGGAATTACGGGACACTCAGAAACAGCTGCTTCGCGCCCTGCCGGGTGTGGATACCCTCCTTGACGCCCTGACGGCAGAGATCCCTTCAGAAACGGTGCCCCGAAGCGTCCTCACGTCGTCGGCCCGGGAAGCCCTGGAAGCCACCCGTCGCGCCATCTTCACCGGGGCAGACCCCACCGTGGACCTGGCCTCGGTGCTCACCCTGGCCCATGAACTCATCGCAAAAAAAATGCGCCCCAACCTCACCCGGGTGGTCAACGGAACCGGCGTGGTGGTTCACACCAACCTCGGACGGTCCCTGCTGGCCGAAGAAGCCCTGGACCGCATCAAGGCCGTGGGGGATCGCTACTCCAACTTAGAGTTCAACCTGGCCACCGGAAAAAGGGGCCTGCGCTATTCCGCCGTGGAGGAGCTGATCTGCGAGATCAGCGGGGCGGAGGCGGCCATGGTGGTGAACAACAACGCAGGGGCCGTGCTCCTCTGCCTGGATACCCTGGTCAACGGCAAAGAGGCCGTGGTCTCCCGGGGGGAACTGGTGGAGATCGGGGGGGCCTTCCGCATCCCCGACGTCATGGCCAAAAGCGGGGGCATATTAAAAGAGGTGGGCACCACCAACCGCACCCACCTCCGGGACTATGAAAACGCCGTCACCGACGAGACCGGCCTCTTTCTCAAGGTCCACACCAGCAACTACAGCATTGTGGGCTTTACATCGGCGGTCTCCGTGGCCGAGCTGGCAGCCCTGGGCAAAGAGCGGGGCATCCCCGTCATGGACGATTTGGGCAGCGGCACCTTTGTGGACTTCGGACAATACGGCCTGCCCAGCGAGCCCACGGTGCAGCAGTCGGTGAAAGCCGGGGCCGACATCGTCACCTTCAGCGGGGACAAGCTCTTGGGGGGCCCCCAGGCCGGCATCATCGTGGGCAGCAAGACCCACATCGACGCCATCCGCAAGAACCCCCTGACCCGCGCCCTGCGCATCGACAAGCTCACCCTGGCCGCCCTGGAGGCCACCTTGCGCCTCTACCGGGACGAGGCCGAGGCCGTGGCCAAGATCCCCACCCTGCGCATGATCACCATGGACAGGGAAGAGACGGAAACACGGGCCACCGCCCTCATGGAAGCCCTGTCAAGCCTTCCCGTCACCACCGAGGCCCTGGCCCTTGCCTCCCGGCCCGGCGGCGGCTCCCTGCCCCTTCTGGAGCTGCCCTCCTGCTGCGTGGGACTCACCGTCCCCGGCATGGGGGCCAGTGCCCTGGAAAAGGCCCTGAGAGAAAACGAGCCGCCCGTCATCGGGCGCATTGAAAACGACACCTTCATCCTCGACCCCCGAACCCTGCAGGAGGGAGACATCCCCCTCATCGCAGGCGCCCTAAAGACCCTTGTGGAGGCCCGCCCATGATCACCATCATCAACGACACCCTTCAGGCCAGCATCGAGACCAAAAAATCGGCCATCGCCGAAAACGGTGAGCGCCTGATTAACGCTGCAACCCTCATGGCCGAAAGCCTCACCGCCGGAGGAAAGATCCTTCTCTTCGGCAACGGGGGCAGCGCCGCCGATGCCCAGCACATCGCCGCCGAGTTCGTCAACCGATTCCAGACCGAGCGGGTGCCCCTGGCCTCCATCGCTCTGACCACGGACTCCTCCATCCTCACCAGCATCGGCAACGACTACAGCTTTGAGGAGATCTTCTCCAAGCAGGTCACCGCCCTGGGACAGATCAACGACGTGGCCATCGGCATCAGCACCAGCGGCAACTCCCCCAACGTGGTCAAGGCCCTTGAAGCCGCCGAAAAAAAAGGCATGCACACCATTGCATTCACCGGCAAAGGGGGGCTCGCCGCCGACATGGCCGACATCGCCTTAACCGTGCCCGTGGGGATCACCGCGCGCATCCAGGAGAGCCACATCCTCATGGGCCACATCCTCTGCGACCTGGTGGACCGGATCCTCTTTCCCGAAAATTTTTAACGACACCGTTTGCCATCCTGCCCCAGGGTGCTTATTGTGTGTCGTACCCGAAAAACCCTGAACTTAAGGACAGGCCCGTCCGATGCGTCCAAACGCCCGGCCTGAGGGGCCATAACCCGAATAACCATGAGGTGAGACCATGCCCATTTATGAATACAAGTGCGGTGCGTGCAGCCACGAGTTCGAGTACCTCGTCATGGGAGGAAAAGACCCGGAGAGCTGCCCCAAATGCGGCGACAAAAACGTTGCCAAACTGATGTCCCGCTGCGGATTCGTCAGCAAGGGAGCCGGGGGTGAAATCTCCTCCTCATCGGCTTCCGGCTCTTCCTGTACCGGCTGCACAGCCACAAGTTGCGCGGGGTGCGGTTCCTGATGGAAAATAAAATTGTCATCGGCACCCGGGGGAGCCAGCTGGCCCTCTGGCAGGCCAACTGGGTCAAATCTGAACTGGAACGACTCCACACAGGGGTCACTTGCGAGCTCCTCGTCATCAAAACCAAAGGGGACAAGATCCTCGACGTGCCCCTGGCCAAGGTGGGGGGCAAGGGCCTTTTTGTCAAAGAGATCGAAGAGGCCCTCCTGGACGGCCGCATCGACATGGCCGTCCACAGCATGAAGGACATGCCCGCAGACCTCCCCGAGGGCCTCAAGATCGGTGCCATCCCCGAACGCGAAGACCCCAGGGACGCCCTCATCTCCAAAAACGGCCTCACCTTCGAGGACCTGCCCCAGGGCGCCCGCGTGGGCACCAGCAGCCTCAGGCGCTCGGCACAGCTCCTTGCCAAGCGCCCCGATCTTCAGATCGAGACCCTGCGCGGCAACATCGACACCCGCCTTCGGAAAGTGACGGAAGGCGACCTGGACGCCATCATCCTGGCAGCCGCAGGCCTCAAGCGCCTGGGGCTCGGTGAGCACATCACCGAATGCCTGGCACCGGAGCTCATGCTCCCGGCCGTGGGCCAGGGCGCCCTGTGCATCGAATCCCGGGAACAGGACGACCGCATCGACGCGGCCCTTGCCCCCTTGAACCACATGCCCACACGGGTCACGGTCCTTGCCGAGCGCGCCTTTTTGAACACCCTGGAAGGAAGCTGCCAGATCCCCGTGGGCGCCTTTGCCGAAACCGACGGCAAAGACGTCACCATCCGCGGCCTGGTGGCCGAAGTGGACGGATCCCGCATCCTCATGGAACAAGAGACCGCCGAAAACGCTCAAGGCCAAGCCCTGGGCGTCACCGTGGCAGAGCGCCTCAAAGAGGCCGGCGCAGCAGATATCCTTACGAGACTCCTGGAGAACCAAGCATGAGCAAGACATACGGAACCGTCTATCTGGTGGGCGCAGGACCCGGAGACCCCGGCCTGATCACGGTCAAGGGCCGAGAGTGCATCGAAAAAGCCGACGTCCTGGTCTACGACTACCTGGCCGCCCCCTCCCACCTGGCCCACGCCAAAAAAGATGCAGAGATCATCTACGTGGGCAAAAAGGGCGGAGACCACACCCTGAGCCAGGACGGCATCAACGCCCTTCTGGTGGAAAAAGCCAAAACAGGGGCCACGGTCACCCGCCTTAAGGGAGGCGACCCCTTTATCTTCGGACGCGGCGGCGAAGAGGCCGAAGTCCTCATCAAAGAGGGCATCAACTGGGAGGTGATCCCGGGCGTGACCTCGGCCATTGCGGCCCCGGCCTACGCAGGGATTCCCCTGACCCACCGCAAGTTCACCGCCACCTTGTCCCTGGTCACCGGCCACGAAGACCCGGAGAAGGAGAACTCCAACATCGATTGGGACGCCATCTCCAAGTCGGGCACCATCGTCTTTTTCATGGGCGTGAAGAACCTGCCCAACATCGTGGAAAAGCTCAGTGCTTGCGGAAAGCCTTCGGACACCCCCGTGGCCCTGGTCCGGTGGGGCACCACCACCCGCCAGGAGACCGTTGCCGGTACCCTGGCCACCATTGTGGAAGATGTCCGAAAAGCAGGGCTCAAGTCCCCCAGCATCATCGTGGTGGGCGATGTGGTTTCCCTGCGCGACACCATGACATGGTTTGAAAACCGCCCCCTCTTCGGCAAGCGCATCGTGGTCACCCGCGCCCGCAAGCAGGCCAGCGGCCTCACCACCCGCCTCATGGAGCTGGGTGCCGAGTGCCTTGAGGCCCCGGCCATCGAGATCGAGCCCATCAAAGACTCCGCAGCCGTAAACGACGCCCTGACCACCCTCAAGGAGTACGACTGGGTCGTCTTTACCAGCGTCAACGGGGTCATCACCTTTTTTGACGAGCTCTTCGCAAAAGGCCTGGACGCCCGGGCTCTGGGTGGTCTTAAAACCGCCTGCATCGGCCCCTCCACGGCCGCCGAGCTGAAAAAATACGGCATCGGCACCGATGTCCTGCCTGACAGCTACGTGGCGGAATCCGTTGTGGAGGCCTTCAAGGACCAGGAGATCCAGGGCGCAAAGATCCTGCTCCCAAGGGCCGAAGAAGCCCGCCCGGTCATCCCCGTGGAACTCACCAAGATGGGGGCCACAGTCAACGAAGTGGCCGTCTACCGCACCACCATGGACACCACCTCCACCGACAAAGTGGCCGACGCCCTCACCAACCGAGAAGTGGACATGGTGACCTTCACCAGCTCCTCCACGGTGAGAAACTTCGTCTCCATGATCCCGGACGGCGACCTCTCCCTCATGGAGAACGTCACCGTGGCCTGCATCGGCCCCGTCACCGAAGAGACCGCCAAAGAGCTGGGCCTCACCCCCCACCTCGTGGCCGACACCTTCACCATCGACGGCCTCGTGGACACCATCGTCGGTGCTGCCGAATAAAACGAGGTGAGCCACCTCGAAAGCGGATTACTGCGGCGCTGTGCCCTTCGTTCTCAAGGCACAGCGCCGCAGCTTTTCATATCCGCCTTTGCATCGAACTGCATTCAAGAAAGATGCTTAAAGCCTATCCTCCCCTTGCCACCTGAATTATTCCTGCTACAATCAACATCCGGATTTACCGTACACCACGCCGGTGGCCGCCTTCATGGGCACCCCCCGGCCATGACCCCATAATAAAAGGCACGTTGCCATGACACACACACTCACCGACAGCTATGACCGAACCATCGACTACCTGCGTATCTCCGTCACGGACCGGTGCAACCTGCGGTGCAGTTATTGTGTGCCCCCCACCCCCTTTGCCCACATGGACCACACGGACATCCTCTCCTATGAAGAGCTGATCCGCCTTGTGCGCATCGGCATCTCCCTGGGGATTCGAAAGGTGCGCCTCACCGGGGGAGAACCCTTTGCCAGAAAAGGACTCACCGGGTTCATCCGGGAGCTTGCCGCCCTGGAAGGCCTTGAGGACCTGGCCGTGACCACCAACGGGACCCTCATTGCAGATGAGATTCAAAACCTGAAGGAGGCCGGGCTCACCCGCATCAACATCAGCCTGGACAGCCTCAAGCCCGAACGGTTTGCCCGCATCACCGGAAAAGACCTCTTTGCCGAGGTCAAAAAAAGCATCCAGGGTGCCCTGGACGCGGGCCTTGCCCCGGTGAAAATCAACACCGTGCTGCTGGACGGGACCAACGGCGACGAGCTGGAAGATTTTGCCCGCCTCACCTTCGATCACTCCGTGCACATCCGGTTCATCGAATACATGCCCATCGGCAAAGGCTCCGGTCCCGACCACAGCGAGCTCCTGGCGCCTGCGATCACCCGCCGCCTCCAAGCCCTTGGCACACTGATCCCTGTGCCAAAAAGCCCCCACGATGGCCCGGCCAGGCGCTTCAGACTCGACGGCGCCAAAGGGGAGATCGGCCTCATCAGCCCCATGACCAACCACTTCTGCGCCACCTGCAACCGCCTTCGCCTCACCGCCGACGGCCACCTGCGCCCCTGCCTCCTCTCCGACGTCACCGTGAACCTCAAGGACGCCCTGCGAGGCTCCGCCGACGACGCCACCCTGGCCGCCCTCTTCCGCCATGCAGCCGGTATCAAAGGCAAGCGCCACGACCTTTCGGCCAATGGGGTCCAGGACATGATGTCCTCCATCGGCGGATAAAAAAACGTTACTATTCAGCTGATGCCTCCGGCGGCCCTGCCGGGGGCCAAACTTTTAAAAAGTTTGACAAACAGGTCTTAAGCAAGCCTTTCCAGGCTCCGCCGAAATAATTTCCACTTTTTCGCAATTACAAACGTTTTTTGTGGAGCTTTTTTTCAAAAAAACGACCCGCCGGAGGCAAGCTGAATAGTTACCAAATTTCACGTGCTATCTTCATGACAAGCCTACCAGAACGTGATACACCAAATCCCGGAAACATAAGGGCTTGATGAACCAACCGGAAACGCCGAACCACGACGACCTTTCCGTATGCAGCCCGCAGCACCTTAATCACCATGGCCCTGCGGCGCGTGCATGGTCTCCGGTTCCCTCGAGCCCAACGCGTATCACCTGTTTTGACCATGGAGATTTTCAATGAATATCACGACAGCACACCTCATCTGCTACTCCCCCACCCGCACCACCTTCACCACCCTGGAGCACATCGCCAAAGGGCTGGACGTGACCGAGACAAAAAGCCTGGACCTGACCCGGCCCACCGAAGCAAAGGCCCCTTCGATCGCCATTCAAGACGGCATCGCCGTCATCGGAGCCCCGGTCTACTCCGGCCGCATTGCCCTGGTGGCCGTGGAACGCCTCAAAGGCATCCGCGGAAACGGCACTCCGGCCGTCGTCGTGGCTGTCTACGGCAATCGTCACTACGACAACGCCCTGTTTGAACTCAAGACCCTTGCGGAAAACGCCGGGTTCAAGGTGGTGGCAGCAGCAGCCCTCGTGGGCGAGCACACCTTCTCCACCCAGGAAAAGCCCATTGCCCAGGGCCGTCCCGATAACAAGGACAAAACCGCAGCCAGCAGCTTCGGTGCCGATGTGGCAGACAAGCTGAAAGCCCTTTCAGATCTCTCGGCCATGGCTCCTGTGGCTGTCCCCGGTGAGCTTCCCGAGGGCCCCTACGGCGGCCCGGGCAACATCGCCCCGGACTGGAAAGCTTCGGCCTGCGTCCTGTGCGGCCTCTGCGCCCAGGCCTGCCCCACCGGCACCATCACCGTGGACAAGACCGTCACCTTCGACCCCTCCCGCTGCACCGTCTGCTGCGCCTGCGTCAAGACCTGCCCCAAAGGGGCCCTGGCCTTCAATCAGCCCAAGATCGCCCACATCGCAGGGGTCCTTCACCAAAACTGCCGACAGCGGCGTGAACCTGAGCTCTTCCTGTAGACGATAAAGCCTCCGGCGGCGAGGTGGAGCCACCTCGAAAGCAGATTGCCCTTGCGCTTTGCCCCTCGTTCCTCGGGTCAAAGCACATGCGCCTTTTCAGATAATTGTTCCGTTGCCTCCGGCGGGTCGCTTTTTTGAAAAAAGCTCCGCAAAAAACTTTTCTAATACACCCGTGCGTCGTTTTGATCGCCCCGAAGGGCGATCAAAACGACGCACGGGTTCGAAAATATCGAAATTATTTCGGCGGAGCCTGGAGCTGATGATTTAGGAGCTGTTTATCAAACTTTTTAAACGTTTGGCCCCCGGCAGAGCCGCCGGAGGCTGATTTTCTCCTGCGATTTTCACCATAAAAGGCACCATGGAGCCATCATGAGAGTGCATTACCTGCAACACGTCCCCTTTGAGGGCCTGGGCAGCATGGAAGCGGTTCTCACCGAGGCCGGACACAGTTTAACCGCCACGCACCTGTACCGTGACGAGGAGCTGCCCGACCCGTCGGCCTTTGATCTTCTCATCATCATGGGCGGGCCCATGGGGGTTGGCGATGAAAGCGTCTATCCCTGGCTTGCCCCGGAAAAGCGCTTTATCAAGGCGTCCGTGGACCAGGGCAAAAAGGTCCTGGGCGTCTGCCTGGGGGCTCAACTCCTGGCCGAGGCCTTAGGGGCTGAGGTCACGAAGAATCCCCACCGGGAGATCGGCTGGTTTCCCGTCACCCGGGACCCGGCCCTTTCCGGCACCTGCCTTGGCGACATTTTTCCTGAGCAGGCCGAGGTCTTTCACTGGCACGGGGACACCTTTTCTGTCCCCCACGGGGCCGTTGCCGTGGGCTCAAGCCAGGCGTGCAGGCACCAGGGGTTTCTCATGGACAACCGGGTCCTGGCCCTGCAGTTTCACCTGGAGACCACCCCGGACTCTGCTGCCCGGCTCATCGAACACTGCGGACACGAGCTGGAGGACCTTCCCTATGTGCAAAGCAAGGCCGAGATGCTGGGCCAAGCGGAACGGTTTGAGGCCATCAACCGCATCATGAAAGGAGTTCTCAGCGCCCTGGGAGCCTGATTCGCGAATACTCCCGGTCTTCGCCCCTCTGACCGGTCACATGCTCATTATTTTTGACCGAACCCCTTGACTTCTTTTCCTCATAAGGAGAGCATTCTTATCAACCCGGAGATCCCTTGAGGGTGTCTTCGGTCCCCCAACCTGTCCGAGCTGGTTGCCACACATCACGCATCCGTCACAGGAGACAACGATGGGTCTTTCGGAAAATCGCAAGGCTTTATTGGTGGAAGGAAACCGAAAAGAGTACGGCAGGAGTTACGCCGCCCTTTCCTGGGTGACGCCGGAGCAGGCAGCCGCCGGGGAAGCCAGTCGCGACGCCCTCATGGAAAAAATCCACGGCCTGGGCGGAGAGATCCTCGCTTCAGGGACCAAGGTCGCTGCCCCGCCGCTCTCCCCGGGATGCCGGGCCTGCATGCAGGGGACATGGTCCTGTCTCTTTGTCAACGGCCGGTGCAACGGCAGGTGTTTTTGCTGCCCCACACCCCAGGATGAGGTGGGGATCCCCACCACCAACCACCTTGCCTTTGCCTCCCCGGAAGATTACGCCGCCTACGTGGATGCATTCGGCTTCTCCGGCATGAGCATCAGCGGGGGCGAGCCCTTCCTCACTTTTGAGCGGAGCCTGGCCCATATCCGGGCTGTGCGCGAGCACCTCGGCCCCAAGGTCCACATCTGGCTCTACACCAACGGCACGCGCGTGACCCGGGAAAAACTGAAAGCCCTGGCTCAGGCAGGGCTGGACGAAATCCGCTTTGACATCGGGGCCACCAACTACGCCCTGAAGAAAACCGCCATGGCCAAAGGCATCATCCCCACCGTCACCGTGGAGATCCCCATGGTCCCGGAGGAGACCTCCCGGCTGAAGAGTCTCCTGACCCCCATGGCCGCGGCCGGCGTCTCCCACCTCAACCTCCACCAGCTGCGCCTTACGCCCCACAACATCCGTCACCTGGCCCTTCGGGACTACACCTTTCTCCACGGCAGCCGGGTCACCGTGCTGGAATCGGAGCTGGGGGCCCTGGAGCTGGTGCGCCACGCCCTTGAACTGGGCCTTCCCATGGGGGTCAACTACTGCTCCTTTGTCTACAAGCAGCGCTTCCAGGGCGCCGCGGCCCGAATCCGTGCCGCCGAAGCCCTGTGTGCGCCGTGGGAGGCAGTGACGGCCAACGGATACATCCGAAACCTCACCATTACCGGGGCCAACAACACCGTGGGTTCTCTGGAGGCAAGCCTGGCCGACGCCGGTCATGGGGGAGCCTTTACGCGCACCCCCGACGGCCTTCACCTGCCTGCGCACCTTGCACCGCACACGCCCGATAAAAACACGACCTGCAGGGTCTCCTACGACGAGGCCGCCTTGAGCCCCATACCCTCCGGAGGGCCCGGGGAAAAAGAGATGCATTTCGGCTCATGCACGGTTTACGCCCAACGAACCCGCCGCAGTCCCTCGCTCATCCTGCCAGATAACGTCCCATGCCACGACCCCATGGACAGGATTCTCGAAGGCTGGGCCCCAGCCGCACCATTTGAGGCCATTCCCCAAGGGCTCCTTTCTTATTTTTAAAAAACAGCCTCCGGCGGCCCTGCCGGGAGCCAAACTTTTGAAAAGTTTGACAAACAGGTTTCATTTTTTTGGGGCGCATCGAAACCGTTCACTGCCCCTCTTATTTTTTCGTTTTACCGGAACGTTTTTGCGGAGCTTTTTTCAAAAAGCGACCCGCCGGAGGCAACTGAATTGTTACATGCGTTGGCCCTGAAGTGCCCTGCCAGGGGACTTGACACCCCTGGGTTCATCCCCTATGATTCGGCGCAATAACTACAATACCTTAAAAGGAGTAAAACATGAAAAAGGCGATTGTTGTAGGATGCGGCTCGTATCTGGATTCTGGCTACGGATGCCCCGGTGAATGGCGATGTCTAAAGGCAGGTGCCATGGGCGACGGCAAATTCGAAGAGCCCACCCAGATCATCGGGTTTGTGAAATGCGAATGCCCCGGACGTTCCGCAGCACCCAACGTCGGCATGACCATCAAGCTCTCCGGTGTCAAGCCCGACGCCATCTTCCTGAGCAGCTGTATGGTGGGCGCCAAGCCCGACTGCCCCTACTCCACCCCGGAAGAAAAAGCCAAGTTCATCGAAGAAAAAACCGGTGTTCCCGTCATCTTAGGCACCCACGATTACAAATAAGGGGTGTTTGAGGAGCCACACGGCAAGGCCCTTGTTCGGCCATGCTGCTTGTCCTCAGCCCCACCCGCCGCGCGCCCTTTGGCGTCGATGCCGCTTCCTGTCGGCCCTCGACATCGCCACAAGGGTGCGCCGCAGGTTCTGTATCTGCTGCCTTCCAGGCCGTCATGTTTCTTTTTACAGAAACACCTTCTCTGTGATATAACCCCATTTCAATCGACCTTTGACCTTACCCTTGGAGCGACATGATGAAAGAGGCCTACGACGAATTATTGAGCGTGCTCGCGGAAACCACCGACCTGGAAAAGGTGCGCGCCTTCCTTGACGACATCCTCACCCCCAAGGAGCGCTCGGATCTTGCCATGCGATGGCAGCTCATGGTGGAACTCCATCAGGGACAGACCCAGCGAAGCATCGCCAAACGCCACAACATCAGCCTCTGCAAGATCACCCGGGGCTCCAAGATCCTCAAGACCGAAGACTCCTTCACCGCCAACGCCCTCAAAAAACGCCACCCCAAAGAGTAGTCCACGCCTCCGGCAGACCTGCCGTGAACCATCATTTGCCGACTGTTATGCAATGTGCCTGGTTTGACGCATAGGACATGCTTTTGCGCGTGCCGCCATCTCGACTGTGGAGGCAGAGCCTCCGTGCGTCATTCCAAGGCAGAGCCTGGGAACGAAAGGTCCCCTGATACAGACTCGGTATTCAACACGGGCGAAGCCCGTCAGCAAATGCGCAGGGCGAGGAACGAGCCCCGGAGCATTTGCGAACCCGGGTTAGAGCCACTGGACGGATGAAAGGGGATAGGAGACGCGGACGGTGCGGCCCGGTTCCGGGAGCTGGTGGGGAGGACAGGAGAGGGTGAGGGGAAATCCGGCGCCGATGAGGGTAACCCGAGCGCCTGTCCGGCCTTTTTCCAGGGCGGTTTCCCGTACCTCGGCGTCGAACCCGGCTTCGTGATCCCCCTCTTCCGCCCCCATGCGAAGGCACCGCTCGGGGATGGCGGCCACGGCATCGTCCGACGGGGGTTCGGGAAGGGCAATGGCCCCTTGCCCGGTGCCTGCGGCCCACGAACCGGAGGCGGGGTCTTTTGCAAAGGGACCGAAAAGGAGAAGGCCCATCTTTTCGGTGACACGCCGCCCCCGAAAGAAAAAGAGGACTTCGTCGCTGACGCTGTCGAGCCAGGCCGCATCGTGGCTGGTGAGGATCACGGTTTTTCCGGGCTGGGCGGCAAAGGCGAGGATGGCCTGATGGATGAGAAAGGAGCTGGCGGCGTCCACGCTGGCCGTGGGCTCGTCTAGGATCAGCACCTCAGGATCCAGGACCAGGCGGGCTGCAAGGGCCACCCTCTGGGCTTCGCCCCCGGAGAGTTCGTGTCGCCTGCGCCGGGAAAAGGCATCAAAATCCAGGCCCACCCGGGCAAGGGCAAGGCCCACCTTGTCGGCCACGTCCGTGGTCTCTTTTTTTAAGGAAAGGCCGTAGCGCACGTTGTCAAAGACGCTGCGGTCCAGCAGAAAGGGGGTCTGGGGCATGAGGGTCACGCGGTGGCGGACTGCCGGGGAAAAGGGGTGTTCTTCCCGACCTTCAAAAAGGACCCGACCTTCATCGGGTCGCTCCACAAAGGCCAGAAGGCTCAGAAGGGTGCTCTTGCCGCTGCCGTTGGGCCCGGCAATGCCCGTGACCCGGCCTGCGGGAATGGTAAACGAACACCGATCCAGGGCCCTGGACGCACCGAAACACCGGGACACCTCTTCCAGCTGATACAAAGGGCGATCCATGCCTACCTCCTGAAAACCGACACGCTGACGTTCACCACCAAAGCGATGCTGAGCAGCACCAGTCCCAGGGCGATGCCCTCGGCAAACATGCCCTTGCCCGTTTCCAGGGCAATGGCCGTGGTGATGGTGCGGGTGTGCCATTTGATGTTTCCCCCCACCATCATGGAGATCCCCACCTCGGTCATCACCCGTCCCATGGCCGTCATGGCTGCGGCCACGATGCCGTAGCGCACTTCCCACAGGGTGGTGAAGAAGAGCTGGCGCTTGTCGGCCCCCAGAGAGACCAGGGTGAGCCGCATGCCGTTGTCCAGATTGTCCAGAGTTGCCGCAGTGAGGGCGGTAATGACAGGAAGGGCCAGAATGGTCTGGCCCACGGAGATGGCGGGAATCGTGAAAAGAAGGCCCAACCCGCCCAACGGCCCCCGATTGGAGAGGAACGCATATACCAGCAAGCCGATGAAGACTGTCGGAAGGGCCAACATTGTATCCACGATGGTGCGCGCCGTTTTTTTTCCCCGGAACTCACAGTATCCGAGGAAAAACCCGGCGGGCACCCCGATGAAAAGGGACATGCCCATGGAGAGAAAGGCTGCCTTGAGGGTGGTGGTGACCGCCGAAAGGGTCTGGGGGTCTGCCTGAATCAGCAGCACCAGGGCCCGATAAAAACCGTCAACGAGAAAATCCACCGCCCCTCCTTGGTCCTGGCCTTATTGGGCGTTGGGGGTAAACAGCGCCATGCCCAGCAGGCGGAAATCGGCGATGAGCTTCTGGGCCCTGTCGCCTGCCATCCACGCGGAGAAGGCCTCGGCCAGCTCCTTTTGGGCATCTGGGCAGTTGCTGCTATTGAGGATCAGCACACTGTACTGATTCTTCAAAATAGCCCCGCCTTCCACGAGAACCTTCAAGGGCGGGTTGCCGCCGTTCTTGTGGCTGTACTTGATGTAGGTGCCGCGGTCGGTCATGGTGTAACCACCGCGCTCTGCGGTGATGTTAAGAGACGCCAGCATGCCCTGGCCGGTCTGGACGTACCAGGCTTCCTTTTCGGGAAGGGGGCCGCCCGCCGCTTTCCAGAGCAGTTTCTCTTTTTTGTTGGTGCCGGAGTTGTCCCCACGGCTCACAAAGGTCTTGCCTTTGGTGCGGATGGTGGCAAGGGCCTTTTCCACGGCCATGCCCTTCACCTTGGCAGGGTCGGCTTCGGGGCCGACGATGACAAAGTCGTTGAACATGATCTCTTTGCGGGACTCGGCGTAGCCGTCTTTGATGTACTTCTTCTCGGCAGGGGGCGCATGGACGAGGAGCACATCCACGTCACAGTTCATGCCCAGCTTCAGGGCCTTGCCCGTTCCAACAGAGGTCCACTTGAGCTCGATGCCAGTGTCCTTGGTAAACTCCGGGGCCAGGTAGTCCAGGAGTCCGGTGTTGTCGGTGCTGGTGGTGGTGGCCATCATAAGCGCCTTGGCCTGAACACTTCCCGCCACGGCAATGGCCGCCACAAGGGCCATCATCGTGGTCATAAATCGTCTCTTCATCATGGTAAATCCCATCCCTTGTTGCATCTGGTTGTTCATGTCACGGACCGTCGGGAAACCGCATCAGCCCGCTCCCCTCAATATCGTATCCGGTTAAGCCCTGTTTCAACTCGTTGAGAGAGCTCTCCCGAAGCAGGGCCAAAAAGCCCTGAACCCTTCGATCAAAATAGAACTCACGCAGCACAAGCAGGTCGAACCGCTCCCGTCGCAGGGGATAAAAGCCAAGCCCCAAAAGATCTGCCACGGTCCGGATGCCCGGTCCGGCGTCGGCCCGGCCGGAGAGCACGGCCAGCCCCACGTCCATGTGGCGGGAAACCTCCTCGCCATAGCCGTCGAGGCTCCCGGCCTCAATGCCGCAGGCCTTGAGTTCCCGATCGAAAAGAAGCCGGGTACCTGTTCCCAAAGGACGGTTCACAATGCGAACCCCGGGCGCCGAAAGGTCTGCCACGCCGGAAAAATCGGTCCAGCCCGGGCGGTACACGATGCCCTGCTCCCGGTGGCAGAAGTTGATCACCACCGGCTGACGCTCCAGCTCCCGACCGGCAAACTCAAAGTTGTAGTCCTGGTCATCGGTGGATACGAGGTGGCTGGAGGCGATATGGCACATGCCGCTCTTAAGGGCCTGGATGCCCCCCATGCTGCCCACGTTGCCGAAAACCGCCAGCTCTCCCCGGCTGCTCTTGTTGTACTGTGAAAGCACCCGGTCCAGAAGCAGGTCGTTGCTCCCGGCCACCACCAAGGGGCCGCTGCCGCCGTTGTGGATGTGGGCGGCATCCGGGTAGTTGATGGTGCTGTTCTCCACCCACTGCTCCACCAGGTATCGAGGGAAAAGCCACTTTCCCGTGACCTTGGACGCGGGCAGGCCTTTGTCCGAAATCAGCTGATACACCATCTTCTCGTTGACACCGAGAAAATCGGCCACCTCCCTGGTGGTAAGAAGGTCTTTTCCACGACCCCTGTTTTTCATCCATCCCCCTTGAAACAATGCATTTCAGCGTTTCAGAGTTACCCATCCCATCCATTTCTTGTCAACTCATTTTGAAGAGACGCACCAAGAATAACCCAGAATGACCTATAATGACAACCAGCCCCCATATTGTCCCTTTTCCGCCGGTTTTTCCAAAACCTCATTTCATGTTTCACGCCGCCCCGCCCCTTGCCAAAACAAAATTTGTCTTTATATTTTGGTGAATACACTTCGGCGTCATCCCTTTCAGCGCCCCAAAGGCCAGAAAGAAAGCAGACCGACGTCCCGCAATCCGCACCGCCAGCCATTGCGGGCCAAGGTACCGGGCGCAGGGGCGATGTTTCCGAGCCCGAATATTTCATTCTCATCAAGGAGTCTTCCATGGGCAACCAGATCAAAACCACGATGCTCTTAACGGTCTTAACCCTTCTTATTGTCATGGCAGGACGTGTCATCGGCGGCCAGGCTGGCATGGTCATCGCCCTGGTCCTGGCCGGGGGCATGAACTTCTTCTCCTACTTCTACTCGGACAAGATGGTCCTTAAAATGTACAAGGCCAGGGAGGTGAGCCGAACCGAAGCGCCCAAACTCTACGCCATGGTCGAAGAGCTTGCAGGTCGCGCAGGGCTTCCCATGCCCAGGGTGTGCATCATCCCCCAGCAGGCCCCCAACGCCTTTGCCACGGGCCGCAACCCGGAACACGGGGTGGTGGCCGTCACCCAGGGCCTTCTGGACCTCATGGGGCCCGAAGAGGTCAAGGGCGTCCTGGCCCATGAGCTGGGCCACATCAAGAACCGCGACATCCTCGTGGGGACCGTGGCCGCCACCCTGGCCGGTGCTATCATGACCCTTGCGTCCATGGCCCGCTGGGCCGCCATCTTCGGCGGAGGGCGCAGTGATGAAGAAGGAGGCTCCGGCATCTTCGGCCTCATCGCCATGAGCATCATCGCCCCCATGGCCGCCATGCTGGTCCAGATGGCCATCTCCAGGTCCCGGGAGTACCTGGCCGACGCCACCGCCGCCCAGCTCACCGGCAACCCCGAAGGCCTGGCAGGCGCCCTTGAAAAACTGGGGGCCGCCTCCAGCCGCATCCCCATGGACGCGGAACCGGCAACGGCCCACATGTTCATCACCAACCCTCTGTCGGGCCGCAGCCTGGCCAACCTCTTCTCCACCCACCCCCCCATTGAAGAGCGGGTGGCCAAGCTCCGAGGCACGCGTCCCCGTCCCACGGGCGGCAGCCCCAAGGGCCCTTCCGGCCCCGCCAACCCCTGGGATAGCATCCGGGGAAAGTAAAAAAGAAGCCTCTGGCGGCGAGGTGGAGCCACCTCGAAAGCTGATTGCCCTTGTGCTTTGTCCTTCGTTCCTCAGGAAAAAGCGCAAGGGCCGGCGGCCTTTTGGGGCGGTGTCATCAAAAACACCCCGGTGACCGATACGATGACGAAGGCCACTACGCCCCCTTCACCACTCACCATTCACTACACCCTATTCACCATCCCCTACTCCCTGTTTGCGTCCCCCTCCAAGATTTTATAAAATCCTTTCAAATTCCTGTTTTATCCCTCCCTGATTTGGTGTATACAAAGCTGCCTCCCCATGGAACATCTGTCGTTTTCCAAACACGGGGATCTGTTTGCCCGGCTGCCGGAGCCCGAAGTGTCCCGGCGTGCCCATGCGTAGTATTCTGAATCAAGGAAGCAAGCCCCGTGGACCTCTCTTTATTCATCAACGACGCCCTGAAGATCTTCTTTATCTTCACCCCCTTTTTCGTTCTCTCCGCCTTCATCTCCATGACTCAGGAGATGGAAGAGAAGGAGAAAAAATGCCTGGCACTGCGGGTGACCTTCGGCATCATCGTCATCTCTTTCTGCGTCTTTCTCTTCGGGAAATACCTCTTTGCCCTCTTCGGCATCACCCTGGATGCCTTCCGCATCGGGGCAGGCAGCATCCTCTTCCTTTCGGGGGTCTCCATGGTAGGAGGCAGCTCCAACATCAAGAGCGCCGGGGAGGGCAACGACATCGCCATCGTGCCTCTGGCCCTGCCCATCACCGTCGGTCCCGGGGGGATCGGGGTCCTGCTCCTCTTCGGCGCAGAAGCCACCACCCTTCCGGCCAAACTGGAGATCGGTGCGGCCATCCTCACGGCCTCAGGCTTTGTGGGTTCCATGCTCTTCTTCGCGCCCCTGGTGGTTAAAGCCGTGGGCAAGCAGGGCGTGGTCATCCTCTCCAAGGTCACGGGCCTGATGATTTCGGCCATCTCCGCCCAGATCATCTTCACCGGCATCCGGAATTTTCTGTTGCTTTAAACGAAAAGCCCCCGGCATCCCTGCCGGGGGCCAAGCGTTTGCCAGACCTGTAATGCGTAAAGATTACCCGTTCATAGGGTTTCATAACCGTTACGACTTTTCGGCGGTGCGCAAGCGCACCCTACCAGCCTCATGTAATATCCGGGCTATACCGGTGGCAACGCGTCATCCCCACAGAAGCTGAGTCGTCTTGATATGAATCGATCCGCCTTCTATCCCCTATCCCCTTGCCAGCCGCCCTCAAAATCGGCAGGATAGAAGCCATGACAGCCTCAAACGAAAACCCCAGAGCCTAAGGGACCGCCCATGATCCCCCTGAGAGATACCCTCACCTCCCGCACCCTGCCGGTGGTGAACACCACCCTTATTGTCATCAACCTCCTGGTCTTTCTGCAGACGTTGTCGCAACCAGCCCACTTTTACCATATTTACGGACTTATCCCGGCGCGCTACACCACCCCTGCGGCCTGGGAGTACTTTGGCGTGGCGGGCCAGATGACGGCCCTGGTCTCTTTCATGTTTCTCCACGGCGGCTGGCTGCACCTTCTCGGCAACATGCTCAGCCTTTACATCTTCGGGGACAACGTGGAAGACCGGCTGGGCCATGTACGCTACCTTCTCTTCTATCTGGGCGGGGGTGTCGTCTCCGGGCTCTCCCACATGCTTTTGAATCCGGGCTCCACCGTGCCCACCATCGGGGCCAGCGGTGCCGTGGCAGCGGTCATGGGGGCTTATTTCCTCCTCTACCCCCGGGCCAAGGTCCTGACCCTGGTGCCCCTGTTCTTCATCCCCCTTTTCTTTGAAATTCCGGCTTTCATCTTTCTCGGAATCTGGTTTCTCATGCAGTTCTTCAACGCCACCGGCGGCAGTGCCAGCGCCATTGCCTGGTGGGCGCACATCGGCGGGTTTCTCTGCGGCATGGCCTTTGTTCTGGTCACGGGAGCCCGCAAGGCGCCCACCAAACCACACAGGTTCCAGGCCGTCCGGTCACGGTCCCCGCGCCTGCAGATCATCCATGTCCGCGTGGACCAGGGAGGCTTCAACCTCACCGGGCGCCTTGCCATCACGCCCAAAGAGGCGCGCAAAGGGGCGGTCAAGCGCATCAACCTCTTCCGCTTCGGCAAGGGCCGCCTCATCAAGATCACCGTGCCACCCGGTGTCGAACCGGGCAAACGGCTTCGTTTAAAGGGCCTGGGGCTTCCCCACCCCAACGGCTCACGGGGCGATCTTTTCCTCACCATTGCCATGGATTGATGGAGCCGAAATCATCGGACAACGGCCGGTGCCGTTGTCCGATCCCCCTGCCTTTTCTTGGTCTTAGCCCAAAGAGATCGCGTCCCCCTTTGTATTGACATTCCCGAACAATACTCATACTATTTTCCTTCCCACGGTTTTTTTTACAGGCATTACTGCATCTTCAAAAATAACATAGTTCATGTGCGCCACCATAGTATCAAGGCAGGATCCGCGGGCTTCGAGCCCCATGGAGACATTGAAACAGCAAGGGGGGATATGGGTTATGACAAGCAACACAACGTACCATGACAACACCTCCGCCTGTGTGGAAGAAGTCATCCGCACCGTCGGAAACGAGATTATCTTCGGCATGCCTCTGGCCTTGGGAAAACCGGCCCTTTTTGTCAACGAACTCTACCGACACGCCAAAAGAAACCCGCAGATCAAGCTGACCATCCTCACCGCCCTGGCCCTGGAAAAACCCGAAGGAGCCAGCGACCTTGAAAAACGCCTGTTAGGTCCCCTTGTGGAGCGCATCTTCGGCGGATGCCCGGAGTTTGACTACATGAAAGACTTCCGGGCCGGAACCATGCCCGAAAACATCAAGCTCTACGAGTTCTTCAACAAAGCCGGGGGGTACATGGGCAGCCCCGAAGCCCAGCAGAACCACCTCAACTCCAACTACACCCACGTCATCCGGGACGGCATCAATTTCGGCATCAACGTCTACGGCCAGATGCTCTCCGTGCGGGACGGCAACGGATCGGGCCCCCAGTACTCCATGGGCTGCAACACCGACATCAGCTTAGAGTGCATTGCGGCCCTGAAAAACCAGCGGGCCAAGGGCAAAAAAGTGGCGGTGGTGGGCGAGGTCAACACCAACCTCCCCTTCATGTACGGAGACGCCGTGGTCCCGGCTGCGGACTACGACTTCATCTTAAACAACGACAACACCTCCTACGAACTGTTCGGCCCGCCCAAGGAGTCGGTCTCCGACGTGGACCACCTCATCGGGCTCCATGTGAGCGCCCTGGTCAAGGACGGGGGGACCATCCAGGTGGGTATCGGCTCTTTGGGGGACGCCATCGTCTCCGGCCTGCAGCTTCGCCACACCGACAATGCCAGGTACAACACCATCATTGAAAAGGCCGGGATCACGGCCGCCTACGGCGACCTGATCCAGAAGGTGGGAGGCACCGACACCTTTGCCCAAGGGCTCTACGGCTCTTCCGAGATGTTTGTGGACGCCTTTATGGAGCTCTACAAAAGCGGCATCCTCAAGCGAAAGGTCTTTGAGAGCGAGCCCCTCATGGAGCTGATCAACGAAAAACGCCTGGACTGCGAGGCTCTCCCGGAGAACCTGTTTGACCTTCTCGTCGAAAAAGAGGCTGTGCAGGAAAAACTCAGGGAAAAGGATGTCCGGTTCCTCACCGCCTTCGGCCTTCTCAAAGAGGGGGTGACCTGGAGAGACGGCACACTCTACGACGGGGAGACCGCCTATGAAACCGACCTGTCCGTACCGAAAAACCTCCAGGCCATCAAAGCGATCCGCGGAGAAAAGCTCAACGGGGGCAGCGTGATTTTAGGGGCCTTTTTCATTGGTCCGCGCAGTTTCTACAAGGCCCTCAACACCATGGACGAAGAGGAGAGAAAGCTCTTTGGCATGTCCGGGGTGGACAAGGTGAACCAGCTCTACGGCGACGAAAAGCTCCGCAGCCTCCAGAGAAAGGACGGCCGCTTCATCAACACCGCCATGATGATCAGCATCTTCGGCTCCGTTGTCTCCGACGCCCTGGATGACGGACGGGTGGTGAGCGGCATCGGGGGGCAGTACAACTTTGTCTCCATGGCCCATGCCCTTCCCGACGGCCGTCTCATCATGATGGTCCGCAGCACCCGGGGAAGCGCAGACAACCCACAGTCCAACATCGTGTTCAACTACGGCCACTGCTCCGTGCCCAAGCACCTTCGGGACATCGTGGTGACCGAATACGGCATCGCCGACGTCCGGGGCTTGCCCGACAAGGATGTCATCCTGGAACTCATCAAGATCGCCGACTCCCGCTTCCAGGGCGACCTTTTGGCCCGGGCCAAAAAAACCGGCAAGGTGCCCTCTCACTACGAGATCCCCGAAGCCTATCGTCACAACACCCCGGAAAAGGTTTCTGCCTTTCTGGCCCCGTACAAAAAAGAGGGGCTCTTTCAGGTCTTTCCCTTTGGCACGGACTTTACCGACGAAGAGGTGGTCTTAGGCGGTGCCTTGCGGGCCTTCAAGGCCAAGGCCGGCAAAAACAAGCTCGGCGTGGCCATGTCCCTGGCCAGTGAATTCTTTAAACCCGTGCCCGCTGGGGCCGAGCCCTACCTGGACCGCATGGCCCTTAAAACCCCGGCGGTCTTCAAGGAGAGGCTCCTCCAGAAAGTGGTGATCTCCGCCCTGAAAGCCAACGGACGGATCGCCGGGTAACCCGTCATCCCGAAACAGGGCCTGCACCCCGTCCGGGGGGCAGGCCCCTGCATCCCCATGGCCGTTGCAGGGAGTACCGGCGCCCCTGATTTATTCTGTTGAGATTCAATACAATATATCGCATACTTCACAGGTCGGGTCCTGGAACCCGACCCTTGTGCCCAAGGATGCCCGTATGCACACGATGATCCGCACCGACTCACCCCACGTCACCCGACAAGGCACGTTCCTCATCAGCTACAGCATATGGGAGCCCAACCCAGCGACGCACTCATCGGTTCCCGCAACATCACCCAACGACGCACAGCCAAACGGCACCCGGACCCGTTCACCGGGGCCGCCGTCCCACATGAGGGAAGCCATGACCGTTCGGAAAAAAAACCGACGACACCCTTATGCCAAGCCGCATCGCAAACGAGAGCGAAAGCCCGTTGTGACGCCCGCCCAGATCTGCATTGTGGCCATCCTCACCACCGCCCTTTTTGCCGGTGGGGCCATTTTCCTCAAGATCACCAGCGCCTCGGCCTTCAATATCACCACCCAGCACGACCTTCAGCTCTTTGCAGACTTCCAGAAATTTCATTTCTCCATGAACGGCACCTGCATCGGCGACCAGGGGGAGTCCATTCGCAACGACGGCCTGCCCTCCACCATCGACCTGACCGACTACACCCTCTCCAAGGGGGTCTCCATCACCATCGTTGCAGGATCACCCGAGGACCCGTACAATCCCAACAATCCGTTCACCATGCAGGCCAAGCACAAACGTGCCGCAACCGTTTACGAATACAGCTTTGCAACCGACACAATCATCGAAAGGTAGAGCCGTCATGTCCAAGGATCATGAACGCAAGCTGAGAAACTATGTCATCAACCGCTCCCTTCAGCTCCGCCTGATCTTTGTCAGCCTGGGGTACATGGCCATCACCCTTGCCGTGACCCTCGCCTTTACCCTCCTGCCTGTTCTCCACGCCATGTTCGACGCCTCCGACCCCAACGCCCAGTACGAAGCCGCCCAGGTCTTTCTCCTGCTGGCCCAGCGCCTCGTGCCCGCCGTGCTGGTTCTCTTCCTCTTTTTTTTCGTCCACCTGGTAATCATGACCCACCGCATCTGCGGCCCCCTGGTCAACTTTACCCGCACCTTTGAATCCATAGCAGAAGGCAACCTCTCACGTCGCATCCGGCTTCGGGAACGGGACTATCTCCGGGACGAAGCAGACATGGTCAACGAGGCCCTGGACTCCTTGACAGACCAGCTCACCGCCCTCCGGCAAGAAAACCTCGCCCTTGCCGAAAGCCTGGAAAAGGCCTCCCACAACCCTGAGATGCTCACCGAAGCGCGCCGCAGAAACGATCGCATCGACGAGCTGCTCAGCACCTTTCATCCGTAGCCGGCCTCAGCCTCGCCCATCCATCCCTGCACGCAACAAAGGGTTTCAAGGTGCCCCACCTTGCCGCCGAAGGCTTGCTTTTTCCCCACGTTAACCATAGACGGCTCTTTTGAACCGAACGGTTGCAAAGGGAGAAACCCACGCCTACAGGGTTAACGCATTTAGATTTTGGCCTCCGGAGGCCAAACTTTTGAAAAGTTTGACAAACAGATTTTGTTTTTTGAAGGTGCGTTACTTCAGAGCATAGGCCCTCTTCTTTTTCAATTTATCAAATCACTTATCTCCACCCCCTGCGGGGCTGGAGATAAGCGCTTTGATTACCGGAACGTTTTTGCGGAGCTTTTTTCAAAAAGCGACCCGCCGGAGGCAACTGATTTTTTAAATGCATTGGCCCTGCCCACGCCTCGCCGTGGCCTTGATTTTACATGGCATTGTCATTAAAGTGTCCCTGCCGAAGCCGGGGTAATAGTGGAAACCCCCGGAGGATTTATCACCCGTGGAGAGCAGGAGACGCATGGAATCACAGGCGTTTAAAAAAGAGGTGGAACGGGCCTTACGGAGCCTGGGCCGCACCATGATCAGGGACCGCCACCCCTTGCGGCGGGACCTGAAGAAACTCGAACGCATCAACACCCCGGACGAGAAAGCCATGGGAAGGCTTACCGCCCTCCGGGAGCGCCTTGCAGCGTCCATGGACGAGCGCAACCGCCGTCGCCAGAACCCGCCTGCCCTCAACTACAACCCGGACCTTCCGGTCACCGCCCGAAGAGAAGAGATCGTCGAGACCATCAAGAAGCACCAGGTGGTGATCATCTCCGGGGAGACCGGCTCGGGCAAGACCACCCAGATCCCCAAATTCTGCGTGGAGGCAGGGCGCGGCACTGGCGGGCTCATCGCCGTGACCCAGCCCCGGCGTATTGCTGCTGTCTCCGTGGCCAACCGCCTGGCCGAAGAGATGGGCGAAGAGCCCGGCAACAGCGTGGGTTACAAGATCCGCTTCCACGAAACCGGGGACAAAGACGGCACCATCCGCCTCATGACCGACGGGATCCTCCTGGCCGAGGCCCAGGGAGACCCCTTCCTCTCCACCTACGACACCATCATCGTGGACGAGGCCCACGAACGCAGCCTGAACATCGACTTTATCCTCGGCATTTTGCGCACCCTGGTGAAAAAACGGCGGGACCTGAAGGTCATTGTGACGTCGGCCACCATTGACACGGAGAAATTCTCCAAGGCCTTTTCCGGGGCCCCCATCATTGAGGTGTCCGGCCGCACCTTCCCCGTGGAGGTGATCCACCAGCCCCTGGAATCCAAAGACGACAGCTACGTGGAGGCCGCGGTCACCGCCCTGGATCAGCTCGTGGCCCTGGGCCCCTACGGGGATGTCCTCATCTTCATGCCCACGGAGGCCGACATCAAAGAGGCCTGCGACATGATCGAGGGTAGGCGCCACAAGGCCATGACCGTGCTGCCCCTGTATGCGCGCCTCTCCGCCCACGACCAGAAAAAGGTCTTCCAGAGCGCCTTCGGCCGCAAGGTGATTGTCTCCACCAACGTGGCCGAGACCTCCATCACCATTCCGGGCATCAAGTACGTCATCGACACGGGCGTGGCCCGAATCCCACGATACTCCCCCCGCACACGCACCACCAGCCTGCCGGTGATGGAGATCTCCAGATCCAGCGCCGACCAGCGAAAAGGACGCTGCGGCCGTGTGGAAAACGGGGTGTGCGTCCGCCTCTACGACGAGGCATCCTTGGAGAGCCGCCCCCTGTTCACCCTGCCGGAGATCCTGCGGGCAAACCTGGCCGAGGTTATCCTGCGCATGCTTTCCTTGAAACTCGGCCGAGTGGAGACCTTCCCCTTTGTGGATCCCCCCTCTCCCCAGAGCATTGCCGACGGCTTCCAGACCCTTCTGGAGCTCGGGGCCATCCAGGAGACAAAGGGCCGAAACGGGGAGGTGCGCCATGCCCTCACCCGCACCGGCCGCATCATGGCCTCCATCCCCGTGGACCCCAAGCTCTCCCGCATCCTCATCGACGCCTCGGCCAACGGCTGCCTCGAAGAGGTTCTGGTCATCATCTCGGCCCTGACCATCCGGGACCCCAGGGAGCGCCCCGACGGCAAAGAGGCCCAGGCCGACCAGAAACACGCGGCCTTCAAAGACCCCAGCTCCGACTTCGTGACCCTGCTCAACATCTGGAAGCGGTTCAAGGAGCACATGGGGGGCACCAAAAAAATGAGCGCCATGAAGGCCTTCTGCAAGGAGAACTACGTCTCCTTCCTGCGCATGCGCGAGTGGATCGACATCCACGGCCAACTCTCCCGCATTGCAAAGGAGTTCTCCCCGGGCGTCACCCAAAAATCCACCCGACCGGCTGAGCCCCAAAAGGGGAAAAAAGCGACCTTCGGAGCCGAGTACACCGCCATCCACAAATCCATCCTGGCCGGTTACCTCTCCAGCATCGCCACCTGCAAGGAGAAAAACCGCTACAACGCCACCAAGGGGCGTGAGGTGATGATCTTTCCGGGGTCGGGGCTCTTCAACAAAGGGGGGCAATGGATCGTGGCATCGGAGATGGTGGAGACCTCCCGGCTCTTTGCCCGGAACGTCGCCCGCATCGACTCGGACTGGCTGGAGGAACTGGGGGGAGACCTTGTGAAGCGCACCTTCTCCAACCCCCGCTGGGAAAAGAAGATGGGCGCGGTGGTGGCCGACGAGCAGGTCACCCTCTTCGGCCTGATCATCGTCGCAGACCGCAAGGTCCTTTTTGGGCCCACCGATCCCGAAGAGGCCACCCGTCTTTTCATCCGCAGCGCCCTGGTGGAAGGGGATCTGGAGGTGCCCAAGGGCAACCGGCATTTTACCTTTTTAGAACACAACCGGGCCCTCATCGACGACGTGCGGGAGGTGGAAGACCGCATCCGAAGGCGGGACATCCTCATCAGTGAAGAAGACCTTTTCTCCTTTTACGCGGACAAAATCACCAACACCTGGGACATCCGCACCTTCTCACGGCACCTCAAGGTGGCCGGGGGAGACGCCCACCTGATGATGGACCCCGAAGCCATCGCCCGGTACACCCCGGAGGAAGAGGAGCTGGCGGCCTTTCCCAAGGGCATCACCGTGGGAGGCGGCACCTTTTCCCTCTCCTACGCCTTTGAGCCGGGAAAAGAGAAAGACGGCGTCACCCTCACCGTTCCGGCCCACTCGGCCAAAGCCCTCTCCAAAGAGGCCCTGGACTGGGTGGTGCCCGGCCTCATGCCCGAAAAGATCGAGGCCATGATCAAGGCCCTGCCCAAGGAGCACCGCAAGCGACTGGTGCCCGTCTCCGACACCGTGGCCGTCATCGCCCGGGAGATGGAAGAGCTCGACACCCTGAAACAGGGAGCCTTTCCCACCCGCCCCCTCATCACCGCCCTGGGCTCCTTCATTGCCAGGCGGTTCGGGGTTCGCATTCCCCCCAACGCCTGGCAGGCCGGGGCCGTGCCCGATCACCTCAAGGTGCGCATCGCCGTCACCGGCGCCAAGGGCAAGGAGCTGGCCGCGTCCCGGGACAAATCCGTCCTCCTCACCCCGGCAGCCGAAGCCGTGGCCCCCAAAGACGACGCCTTCAGAAAGCTGAGCCGAACCTGGGAGAAAACCGGCCTCACCGAATGGCCCATGGACGAGATCCCAGCCTCCGTCCCCGCGCCCGGAGGCCTTTTTGCCTACCCGGCCCTGACCGTACGCAAAGGCTCCGTGGACCTTGTCCTCCACCGCCACGACAAGGAGGCCCTGCGCCTCCACAGAAAAGGGGTATCGGCCCTCACAGCCCTGCGCCTGGCCAAAGAGGTCAGAAGCCTCTCCAAAGACCTGAAACTCACCGGAGAGGCAAAAAAACGCGCCGCTTATTTCGGAGGGGACGCCCCCCTAACCACGGCCCTGGCCGCCAAGACCACGGAGCTGCTCTTTGCAGCAGACATCCGCACCCGCGCTGCCTTCGAGGCCCACGTCAACGAGGTGTCCAAAAAACTCTACGCCACGGGAACCAAACTCCTGGCCGCGGTGGAGGCCATCCTCACCGAGTACCACGCCACCAGCAGCCTCATCTACACCGAGGAACTCCGGCGCTCCAAGACCCCGGCGGGCCAGCTCTTAACCGGCATGATGCGAAACGAGCTGGACCTTCTGGTCCCCAAAAACTTCATCGACCTCTACGGCCCCAGCCGCCTCACCCAGCTGGAACGCCACATCCGGGCCATCGCCCTGCGCGCCAAGCGCGCCTTTGACGCCCCGGAAAAAGACCGCGTCAAAGCCCGGGAGGTGGCTCCCTTTGTCCAGGCCATGAACAGCCTGGTGGCCTCCCTCAACCCCGACTCCTCCGAAGAGAAAAAAGAGGCCATCGAGGCCCTCTTCTGGTCCATCGAAGAGTTCAAGATCTCAATCTACGCCCAGGAGATCGGCACCCGGGAAAAGGTCTCGGCCAAGCGACTCAACAAATGGATCCGGGAGATCGAGGTAATGATCTGACGGTTCCCGAGGTATAGCCCCCCAGAAAAAAAGGCGCGAAGGCCATGCCTTCGCGCCTCCCCCTGACATTATTCCCTCAAGGGAAACGCCCCATTGACCGTTATATGATAAAACACCGTTCCCGCATCCCCGCGGGAACATCCGAGGATACCGCACGGTGCGGTGTCGTCCCTTTAAGTTGACCACCCCATCATTTCCAAGCAGGACAAACTGATGATTTTTCGTTTTATCGTGGCCCTGGCGTTTTTCACGGCCACCCTTTTCGTGACACAACCGGCAGGGGCCGCAGGCGATCATATCACCCATGTGGCCAAAGGAATCTCCCTTCACAAACCCACCTGGATCATGCCCGCCACCTGGTCCAATGAATACAACGGAGACGAAACCGAAGCGGTCTTTCAGATCAGCGTCAAAAAGCGGATCATGGACACCGGGCTCTACGTAGCCTACACCCAGAAATCCTTCTGGCAGGCCTACAACACGGACGAGTCCAGCCCTTTTCGGGAGACCAACTACAACCCTGAAGTCTTCTACCGCTTTGAACCCGGCAACGACCTGTTCCAGTCCCTGGGAAGCCAGAACCTGGGTCTGGACATCGGCTTCGAGCACGAGTCCAACGGCCGCTCCATGCCCGAGTCCCGAAGCTGGAACCGCGCCTACCTCACCCCGTACTACGCCGACGGAAACCTGCTTGTGGCCCTAAAGCTCTGGTACATTACAGAGGACAGCGAAGACGTACCGGAAGACGGAAAGAGCGGAAGCAACAACCCGGACATCGCCGATTACATGGGATACGGAGAGCTCAACCTCACATACCAGACCTACGGGGACCAGCTCTTCAACCTCATGGGCCGATGCAACCCGGCAACGGGCAAAGGGGCCGCGAGCCTCACCTGGAGCATTCCCATCACCGACGGCGGGGCCTTCTTCATGGTCCAGGGATTCCATGGATACGGGGACAGCCTCATCGACTACAACCGGTCCGTCTCCCGCGTGGGTGTGGGCATCATGCTCTCCCGGTAAGCCCTCCGGCTCCTGTGGCGTCAAGGTATTCATGGCGTGGCCCCCACCCAAAACATTGTACACATCACGTGAAGCCTTTTCACAAATCAGCCTTTCATGCTAACGTACGGCGCTGATATGCAAGCAGCACGCTTCTCACCGGGGCCTTCCGCGCGGAGGCCCTCAGACCCATGCGAGCTTTGAAAAGGTAACCCCCATGCGCCCACGTGCTTTTCTCCTCCTCCTGCTCCTTGCGGGGCTTGTGTTTTCAACACCCGCCCGCGCCTTTGACTACACCATCACCGACATGGCCCAGGGCATCTCCCGGCACAAGGCCACCTGGATCATGCCCTTCACCTGGTCCGATGCCTACCACAGCGAACACAGCGAACTCGTCTTTCAGTTCAGCCTCAAAAAACAGATCATGAACACCGGGTTCCACGTGGCCTACACACAGAAATCCTTCTGGCAGGCTTACAACACAGACGACTCTTCCCCCTTTCGGGAGACCAACTACAACCCGGAGATCTTCTACCGGTTCCTGCCGGGCAGCCCCCTTCACCAATTGTTGGGAAACGGCCCCCTTATCAACAAGATGGGGGCGGACCTCGGCTTCGAGCACGAATCCAACGGCCAGGACATGCCCGACTCCCGAAGCTGGAACCGCTTTTACGTCACCCCCTTCTACGCCGACGGCAACCTCCTTGCCTGGCTGAAGCTCTGGTACATCACCGAAGACAGCAAAGACGTCTCCTCAGACGGCTCCGAAGGAAGCAACAACCCGGACATTGCAGACTTCATGGGCTACAGTGAGTTCAACATCAAGTATCAGTTCGCCAAAGAGCAGCTCATCCACCTCATGGCCCGGGGCAACCTGCGGGAAGGCAAAGGGGCCGCAAGCCTCACCTGGAGCATCCCCGTCACCGAAGGGGGCGTTTTCTTTATGATCCAGGGCTTCCACGGGTACGGAGACAGCCTCATCGACTACAACCGCGAGATCACCCGCGTGGGAGCGGGTTTTATGCTCTGCAGATAAGCATGATTATTTACGCTGATATAGAGTGGGAATACGCTGAATACGAGGGATATTACGACAGCTTCCGGGTCGTCTCGGCAACGGATGAATCCGGCAACGAGCTCGCCCAGCACCTGGCACCGGACCGCCGCTTCACGAGCCTCCACGAATTGCGGGATGCCCTCGCCTTGATCCTGGGGCTCTCCTCCGATGACATCATCCTCGACGGGGTGTAGCATATTTTTCAATAACGATTCAGTTATGCCTCCGGCAGGAATGCTGGAGGCATGCTTCTTCATTGTTTTCTTCAACCGCCCTGTTTCACGCCCAGGGTTATTTTGTACAGCACGGTAAGGACCAGAAGACCGATGGCCGTAATACCCGCCGAGATCATCAGCTCCGTAAAGGAGGGCACATACTCGGTGACATGGTGGAGGGGAGACGGGATAAAGCCCCCCGCGATCATGCCGAGGCCCTTGTCGATCCAGATGCCCACAAAAGCGCTGAGGCAGGCCACAGCAAGGATCGTCTCGTTGTTTCTGGTCACAGGGGGAACAAGCAAAAGCGCGGCCGCCCCCATGAGAAGCAGGGAAACCCGCATCCAGGGAACGAGGACCCCGTGGCCGTGGAGCCCCACGTAGAGGTACTTCAGGTGGGCCATGTGCTCGGGAATCCGGGAGTAAAACGCCACAAACACCTCGCACCCCAGGAAAAAGAGGTTGGCCACCATGCCGTAGGCGGTGATGACGGCAAGGGTCTTGATCGCCTTCTGGCCGGGATCGAAATCCGAGACCTTTCGAATAACAAAGCAAAGAAGGATCAAAAGGGCCGGACCCGCCGCAAAGGCCGATGCCAGAAACCGGGGAGCCAGGATGGCCGTCAGCCAGAATCCCCGGCCGGGAAGGCCGCAGTAGATAAAGGCCGTCATGGTGTGGATGGCAAAGGCCATGGGAATGGAAAGATACACCAGCACTTTCACCCAGGGGGCCGGTGCCACCCCGTTACGTTCGGCCTCAAGGACATTCCACCCGATGATGATGTTCATGAGAAGGTAAGCCATCAGCACGTTGCCGTCCCAGAAGAGCATGGACGACGGCGTGGCGTTGAGGAAAATATTCAGGGCCCGGAAGGGCTGCCCCAAATGAATGAGCAGGTAGAGAAAACACATCACAATGGAGGCCACGGCCAGAAATTCCCCCAGCACCGTGATCCGCCCGAAGGCCTTGTAGTCATGGAGGTAATACGGAAGCACCAGCATCACCCCCCCTGCCGCAACCCCCACCAGAAAGGTCATCTGGGCCGTGTAAAATCCCCAGGAGACATCCCGGCTCTGGCCCGTGATCATCAGCCCGTGTTCAAGCTGCTGCCCGTAACACAACGCCCCCAGCACCAGCACCGCCAAAAGCCCCGCAATCCACGCCCAATACCCTTTTCCACCCTTAATCGCCAACTCAAGCATACGCCCTCCGCATAGAAAAAAATCCAAGTCATCAAACATCTGTCGGGAGGGAGTATACAAATCGCAAGTTAAACAGGAATAAAGCAGCAGTAAAAAACCAGGGGAAAGCGTGCCTCCGGCGGCCAAGGGCTGAGCCCTTGGAACCCAGGTTCGCAAATGCTCCGGGGCTCGTTCCTCGCCCTGCGCATTTGCTGACGGGCTGCGCCCGTTCTGAATGCCAAAGGAAGGGGCACAACCCTGTATCAGGGCCCCCCTCATTGCCATACGAGCTCAGGTAGGGTGCGCTTGCGCACCGCCGAAGAACCTTAACTGCCATAAAACCCTATGTACGGGTGGTCTTCATGCAGCATTGACATAGCAAAATGCGTCGGTGTTCCGAGCACATGGTGCGCAAGCACACCCTACGCCATGTGTCCATGATGCAGCTGTCCCGAATAGTTCATGAGAAAACGGCAATACCAAGCCAAAAAATATGGGTGCACTCGACTCGTGAACTGTTCGCTCGATGCTTCTCACCGACAAGGCAGAGCCTTAACGATTAGAAACCAATAAGCTGCTCGTACAACGCCATGGTTTTTTCGTGCAGGGGGCATCCCAGGGCCTGCATGTGGGTACAGCAGGCTGTGTAGGCGGTCACCACCCCGGCGTTGTTGCCCATGAGGGCATTAAGGCGCATAACGGTGCGGTAGACGGGTTCGGCATGGGGATCGAGCCCCAGGTAGGTTTCGGCGCAGGCAAGGGCTTTGGCGGGGTGGTCTGCCATGTCCGGGTGATCCATGATCCGAATAAGCAGGGCAAGGTACCGGGTTGTCAGGGAGTCGCGCTCCGGCTGGCACCAGGCGTCAAAGGGGTACTCTTCCAGGAGAGGGCCTTTCCAGCAGGCTTCGGCGGCAAGGAGGTCCTTAAGGGGGGCGTCCTTTTCGTTGTCCAGGGCCTCCAGGTGATCCAGAAACACCTCCACGTCGATGATTCCCCCATCGCCCAGGTCGAGCCGATAGGCGTCCTGCTGCTTCACAAGATAGGACGAGGCCCCTTTGGCGGTGCGGTGGGGCTCCAGGGTGGCGCGCAGGGAACTCATGGCCACGTTGAAGCGTTTGGCGGTCTTTTCCGCATCCTCTTCGGGCCAGAGGAGTTCGGTGAGGGTCTCCCGATGGACAAAGCCCGCGCGCCGCTTTACCGCCAAGGCCTGTAGAATTGTCAGGGCCTTGATGCTGGTCCAGGCCTCGGAAGGGATTGCCTCCCCCCCAACACTGACCACAAACGGCCCCAGAAGAGAGAGAGTCAAAGGGGGCGCGGTAGGGGAGGGCATAAGGGCCATCAACGCTTTTGCGCTGCCTTTGGTCGCAGAGTCCCTGCCCCTGGCAAGAACGGCCAGCCCATCTGTTGCGGGAGCACCCATGGCCTTGAGGAGACGCACCACCAGCTCTGTCCGGCAGCCTTTTGCATAACATCGGGCCAGAAGGGGCACGAGCTGCTTCGGTTCACCGGTCATCCGGTGGGCAAGTCCCTTGTCTGCGGCAAGGTGAAGGGCGCGCTCGAAAGCGACCTGAGCCTCTTCCCCCCGTGAGGCTGCCAGGTGGCACCTTGTCTCCAGAAGATAAAGGGCAAGGAGATGATGGGCGGCGGGCCGAACCTTGTCTCTGCTCTCCTCAAGAATGCTCAGGGCTCTTTGCGGGTTCCCCTCTCCCAGGGCCAGCCCGGCCTGACCGATGCCCAGAATGCCCTCGGTGACGGTGAGACCGTAACCTTTGATGAGCCCTGCGGCGGTCTCCAGGCTTGCCCGGGCAGACTCGACATCGCCCCGCGCCAGGCTGATCTCGTGGAAAAAGTCGTGGGTGCTGGCCATGCCCCACCTGTTCTCCGGACACTCAAAGATGGCAAGACCCTTTCGCGCCAGGGACTCGGCCCTGTCAAGGGCTCCCAACCCCAGGCAATTCTGGGCCCAGGCCACATAAACCCATCCCTTCTGACTGTCGTTAAGGTCAATGGCCTCGGAGGCTGCGATGCCCTGCTCCGCATAGGCGCACCCGTCATCAAAGGCCCCCATGAAAAAGCAGCACACAGAAAGCTGGTAGTAGGTCAGGGGCAGGCAAAAATCCAGCCCATGCTCCCCGGCCCGTTGAAGGGAGCGGCGGCTCACCTCCAGGGAAGCCTTGAACTCCCCTGCGTAGTAAAGACGGTAGGCCAGGGAGGTTTCCACGATGGTGAGGTTTGCGGACCGGTCGGGTTCGTCCAGAAGCGAGATGGCATCCATGGCCTCCCGGGTGTAGGCGTCCGAGGCTTCCATATCCCCCAGCACTGCGGCAAAAAAGATAAGGAAGGTCATGGTAAAGGCGTAGGTCTCGGAGTGGGGGTCCTGGCCCCCCACAATCTGCTCCAGCAGGAGCCTGGCTTCACGCACGTTGCCGGTGTAGTAATAGAGAAACCCCAGGTTCGACAGGCACTTCATCTCGTTGGGGCCGTCATGGACATCGCGAAAAAGAACCAGGGCCCGCCTCAACAGGGCGATGGCCTCCCGGGGCATGCCCGCACAGGACAGGAGCTTTGCCTCGATGGTCAGAAGATGGGGGGTCCGATTGCGGTAGGCCGACGGGAACGCCTCCAGGCACGCCCTTAAGGAACGAACCTTGCCCTGGATGATGAACCGCCCCTCCAGGGCTTCCACAACCCGGGCTGCCTTGTCGTACCACTGCCCGTCCAGGTAGTGGTTCAGGGCTTCCAGGGGCGTGTCCGTCTCCATGGCTTCGCCCGCCGCAAGGTGGAGGGCGCCAATGGCCTCGCCGTCCACCTGTTCGGAGAGCTTTTCCAGCAAAAAATCCCGAAGCAGGTGGTGGTACTGAAAGGACCTGCGGCCTGGGTCCAGGGAAAAGGTAAGCAGGTGGCGGTCTTCGAGGGCTCGAAGGCGCGCCAGGGAGTCGTCAATGCCCAGGACGGCATCGCACAGCCCGGGATCTAAGGTTGCAAGCAGAGAGCTCTTCACCAGAAAATCCTGTTCGTCGGGCTCCAGCGTCTCGAACACGTTCTCCTCCAGGTAGGAAAAAACGTAGCCCTGGGATCCTTTGAGCTCCAGGAGCCTGCCCTCCACCCCGCGGTCCCCCGCATCCTGCAGAGAACATCGAAACAGCATGAGACTGGCGGCCCATCCCCCGCTTTTCTCACGCAGATGTCCCACGGCATCCCGTGAAAGGGACATGCCGAACACCCGGGAAAAAAGCGCGCCGATCTCCTCCTCGGTGAAGGCAAGCTCCCGCTCACCGATCTCACGAAGCCCCCCTGCCACCCGAAGCCTCGACAGGCGAAGGGGCGGGGCCGTGCGGCTGATGACAACCACATGCATCAAGGGAGGAAGTCTCTCCAGGAGAAAATCCAGAGCCCCGTTGACCTCGGCGCTCTCGCCCACCAGGTTGTAGTCATCCAGCACAATGACGGTCTCGGTGGCGACCATCTCTTCAAGGCCTTTGGCAAAGGCCAAAAGAAACGCTTCGCGCTCCTCCCGGGAGACCGAGACCCTCTCCGGGACAGCCGGAAGCACCCCGCCATACCCGGCACAAAGCCCTTCGATCCCGCTGATGAGATACCCCATGAACACCGACAGGTCCCGGTCAAAGGCATCCAGCCGGTACCAGACGGTCTGAGCCCCGCCTTGCCCTAAGGCCCGGGCCACCAGGGTACTCTTGCCGTAACCGGCCCCGGCCACCACCGTCGTAATTTTTCGTTGGAAGAGCTCACCGAAGCATGCATGGAGCCGTCCCCGGTCGAGGAGGCCCTGCGGGTGAGGCGCAAGGAGCTTGGAGTGAAGGATGTCTGCCATCTTGGGGAAACCCTGTCGAAGACGTTGCCCATAAAAAAACGTTTGCCTTTGGCAATCTATACCAGAAACCCGGGCAAGGGCCAGCCAAGATTTTGCAGGGTGCGGCTTCCACCAAAGGATCCCTTGATCTTCCCCGGGCACCGAATTACACTAAGGGTATTCCCCGTGAACCAAACCAAAACAATGGATGGCCCCATGGATTATTCGCAGATCAACAGCGCCGAAGCCCTTGTTCTGATGCGCATGGAAGTTGCAGGCACCCTTGAGATCTGGGCGGAAGAGTCAAAGGACAACGGCAAGACAACCCCCAGAAGGTCCCCCCGCCTTTTTCACATCGCCTTCCCCGGCGAGATCATGGCCTTAGAGAGCCTCAACGCCAGTTACACCCGCGAGGCCGACAAGGGAACGTACACCGGGACCCTCCTCAGAAACTACACGGCCTCCCCCTTCCTCGACTACGTCCGGGCCGAGACCTACGCGGCCTCCACCATGAAGCATCCCCTGCACCACTTTCAGATCATCACCGAAGAGGCCATTATCGACGTGGTCACCATCACCCCGCCCCAGGTAAGCGAGGTCACCCTCGGCTAACCGGGGACATGCCTCTGCTGCTTTTCTTGAGACGAACCTGCCACCGCCCCGGACAGAGAATCGCTGCTGTGCCCGCAAGACATTCTGCAAGATTCCCCTGCCGCGACAAAGGCTTCGGCCTTGAGGGCATGGATGCGCCTGCGTGCCTGGCAGGCAAGGGCCCGATACCACTCGGACCCGGCCTCCTGGCATCGCCGACGCGCCACGGCGCATCGCCTCAGCCCCAAGGTTGCCCCGGAATTGTCCGGGACCACGGCAAGGGTTCGCTTGAAGTATCTCTCCGCGTCGCTCCAGCATCCCATCTTCAGGAACATCGCCCCCAGGGCCTGGCAGAGCCCCGGCTCCTCGTCGGAAGCAACCAGAACCACCGTGACGCCGTCTTTCACCTCGTCCAGCGCCCCACACAACACCTTGAAAAGAGAGTCGTTCCGGTCCGTTGAAGGTACGTTTCCGCTCTCCATCAGGGAGAAGATGGCGTCCCAGCACGACGCATCCCACCCGATGAGCAACACACGTGAAGGAGAGCTCATTGTTTGTTTTCCTCAGCAACCATTCTTTCGACACCTCGTTGTCTTGAGGCATTGCAGGGCAATCACCCATGTTTTCCGCAGCCGTTTTTTCGCACACACCATCCGGGATGAAACCGTATACCGAGGCAGACGCAAAAAAAAGTTAAAACAAGGCCAATTTTTTCCAATGGTTTCCTTTCAGAAAACACAAAAGGCCCGGCGGGCGGATGCCTGCCGGGCCTTCAGTAGTAAGTTCATTCAAGGGAGCATAGTCACCCTGCCATGGCGTCAGATGGAGAGGTACTGACGCTGCTCCCTTGCCGAGATATGGATACGATCCGCTTCCCACTCCTCGATTTTCAGGGTCATGAAGTTGTCGTACAGCTTCTCCCCGAGAAAGTCCTTGAGAAACTCGCTGCGCTCGGCCTCCACCAGTGCTTCGTAGAAGGTGCGGGGCAGGAAGCGCTCGTCCCAGACCTTCATCTGGTAATCACGCTCGTAGGTGCTGCCCTTGTCCGGGTTGTCCGAGGCAAGGGCCTCCCGAATGCCCTGCAGGCCCATGGCGATGAGGGTTGCCATCTGCAGGTAGACGTTGCCCGCCGGGTCCGGGTTGCGCAGCTCGATGCGGGTGGCCGAAGGGCTTGTGGTGTATGGGACCCGAACCATGGAGCTGCGGTTTCGAAAGCCCCAGCCACGCACAATGGGAGCCTCCTTTTCCACCACATACGCCTTGTAAGAGTTGACGGTGGAGGCCATGACCACCGAGGTTTCCCGGGCGTACTTGAGGATCCCGGCGATGAACTGACGGGCCACGGTGCTCAGGTTCTGGTCTGCGGCCTCGTCGTAAAAGAGGTTGGTGCCCTCGGCGTCCTGAACGGAGAGGTGCATGTGAAAGGCGTTGCGGTTGTGCTCCTTGAAGGGCTTGGGCATAAAGCTGGCATAGAACCCGTTCTCCTGGGCCACCCGCTGGGCCACATAGGTGAACAGGAGGGTCCGGTCTGCCGCGCTCACGGGGTCGGTGCACTCCAGGTTGATCTCGTGCTGGGACGGGGTGACTTCGTGGTGGGATTTTTCGTAGACGATACCGCAGCGCTCCAGAACATCCGTGATCTGCTGGCGGATGGCCTGGCCCTTGTCGTGGGGGGTGGAGTGGAAGTAGCCTGCCTGATCCGTGTGAACATCCGAGGGAAAGCCCCGCTTTGCGGTCAGGGCAAATTCATCGCCGTTGAGCAGGAAAAATTCGTGTTCGGGCCCCACCAGGAACCGAAAGCCGAACTCCTCTTCGGCGCTCCGGACCACCTCCTGGAGAATGGTCCGGGGATCCACGGCTGCCGGGGCCCCCTCCTCGTTGAGTACATTGGCGATGAAAAACCCCACCTTCTCCTCTTCAAAGGGAATCTTCCAGAGGGTGTCCGCGTCCGGCATCAGGATGCGATCGCTGTGCTCCACGTTGGCGAACCCGGCAATGGAGCTGCCGTCAAACCCCACGCCGTTTTCGAAAATTTCGCCGATTTTGTGCTTGTTCACCGACAGGTTCATGAGCCTGCCGTTGAGGTCTGTAAAAAAAAGCTTGGTGCAATCCACGTGTTCAAGATGACTGTCTACCTCGTCCATAATCTCCCGCCCAGGTGTAATTTCCGCCATGACAGCAAAGGGCCTGCCCCTGTGCTGCCTGTTTACCAGGTAAAAACATTGATTCACCACCTACCACGAAATTATTTTGAACTCAATATATGTTTACCCCGACCTCCAGTGGATTTTATTTATAATATCTCCCAAAAAAGGCCGTTTTACCATAAAAAATTAATTACAATACAATACAATTTTTCAGTTTAACCCAACCCCACACCCCCTGACTGGCCTCGTCAGCCAGCCGAACAGTGGAAGGGGAACACCCCTTGGCCACCATGGATATAGCCCCCTGCGGAAGATGAGATGAGGCTTGACGAACCCTGCGATCTCTGAGACAAAATGGGGTATTCGCAGCACACACTTACCGCCCGCGACGGCCTGCGGGCACAGATTCCACAGCCATTTACACGACAAGACCATGCACGACGGCAAACCCGGCGATGAATCGCAACGGCAGGGGTGCAGGCCATGACGTGCCTGCCCCCATCCCATCACGGTGATCCACACGATCCGGGCTTTTTCACGGGTGACGAGGGAGGATAAGATGTCCGACAGTCTGTATATTGCGGGAACAGAGGCCAGAAGCGGAAAATCAGCCATAGTCCTGGGGGTGATGGAGCTGCTGCATCGAAAAATCGGCAGGGTGGGATTTTTCCGCCCCATCATCTCGGGGCTGGACGAGCTGGACAGCAACACCCACCTCATAGCCACCCACTTCGGCCTGGAGGCTCCCTACGAGAAGATGTACGGCTACTCGGCCAAGGAGGCCACGGACCTGGCCACACGGGGCAGGCCCATGGAGGTCATCGAAGGGATCATCAAAAAGTACAATGAACTCAAAGAGACCTGCGACTTCATCGTCTGCGACGGCACCAACTACGCCACATCCACCGCCGCCTTCGAGTTCGACATCAACGCCGAGATCAGCAAGAACCTCTCCTGCCCGGTGCTGCTGGTGGCCAACGGCCACGGGAGATCCACCCACGAAACCGTCCGCGCCATGGAAGTGGCCCTGGAGTCCCTCCAGGACAAGAAGTGCCAGACCATAGGGGCCGTTATCAACCGCACGGCGCCGGAGCAGACCGAAGAGATCGTCCGTCGCCTCCGGTCCAACCCCCAGGCAGCGTCCCTTCTTATCTGCGGTATCCCGGAAAACCCGGCCCTGGCGCGCCCCACCGTTTCAGAGGTGGCACGCGCCCTGGGAGCCGAGGTGCTCTGCGGGGAGAAGTGGCTCGGATTTCACGTGAGCAGCTTTACCATCGGCGCCATGCAGATCCAGAACCTGTTGAAACGGGTCAGGCGAGGCTCCCTGGTCATCACCGCAGGGGACCGCACCGACGTCATCGTGGCCTGCCTGGCCGCCGGAGCCTCCGCCACCCGCCAGAACATCGCGGGCATGATCCTCACCGGGGGCCTGAAACCCGACGACACCATCATGGACCTGCTCACCACCGCCCCCCGGAGTTTCCCGGTCCTCAGCGTGCAGGAGGACACCTTCCCCATTGCCAGCCGGGTCAGCCGTCTCCACACCAAGATCTCCCCGGACGACGACCGAAAAATCACCCAGCTTCTGGCCCTCTTTGAAAAGCATGTGGACACAACCGAGCTGGAGCGAAAACTCGTCACCACCCGTACGGCCATCGTCACCCCCAAGATGTTTGAGTACAACCTCATCCAGCGGGCCAAGAGAAAAAAACAGCACATCGTGCTTCCCGAAGGGGACGAAGAGAGAATCCTTCGTGCCACCGAGCTCCTCCTTCATCGGGAGGTGGCCGACATCACCCTGCTGGGAAACACCGAGCGCATTCAGGAAAAAATCACCCAACTGGGCCTGCGCCTCTCCCGGGCCAACATCGTCGATCCCCACACCTCCCCCCTCCTCGAATCCTATGCCCGAACCTACTACGAACTGCGCAAACACAAGGGCATCACCGAGGAAAACGCCTGGGACGTGGTCAGGGGACGAAATTTTTTCGCCACCATGATGGTCCGGCAAGGCGACGCCGACGCCATGGTCTCGGGAGCGGTCCACAGCACGGCGGACACCATCCGGCCCGCCCTGCAGATCATCCGCACCAAGCCGGGGGTCTCCCTGGTCTCCAGCGTCTTTCTCATGTGCCTGGAGGACCGGGTCCTCGTCTACGGGGACTGCGCGGTGAACCCCGACCCCGATGCGGCCCAGCTTGCCGAAATCGCCATCAGCTCGGCCGAAACCGCCCGCACCTTCCACATCGACCCCACGGTGGCCCTCCTCTCCTATTCCACCGGGGGCTCGGGAAGCGGTGCCGACGTGGAGAAAGTCCGCGAGGCCACCCGCCTTGCCCGGGACATGGCCAGGGCAAATGGCCTGGACCTCAAGATCGAAGGGCCCATCCAGTACGACGCCGCCGTGGATTCGGCCGTGGCCCGCACCAAGCTCCCCGACAGCGAGGTGGCCGGCAAGGCCACGGTCTTTATCTTCCCGGACCTGAACACCGGCAACAACACCTACAAGGCGGTGCAGCGATCCGCCGACGCCGTGGCCGTGGGCCCCATCCTCCAGGGCCTGAGGTACCCGGTCAACGACCTCAGCCGGGGCTGCACCGTCCCCGACATCGTTAACACCGTGGCCATCACGGCTGTCCAGGCTCAGGCGGCAAGGGAGGAAAAGCCCCGATAGCCCGAGTCATCCTGCGCAGGGTACCGCCTTTACAGACGGGCCCTGCCCGGTTCCCCTTGACGGTTGAACGATTCAAGGCCGCGGTATTTTCACCCCCACGGCTTCCATACGCATCACCATGACATCGGCCCAACGCTATGCCTGTACCCTGCACCTCTTTTGAGTCCCGAGACGGAAAGACCAGACAGGTCCCGTCCCCTTCCACGCCATCTGCCCCGAAGTCCCCGGCAGATCGCACCTGCGTCCGACACTCTGTGTTGCAGGCCATTGACCTGCGCGCCTTCGGCAAAAAACGATCCCTGCTCATCGAGGCCCAGGCCGGCCAGGGGAAAACAACCCTTGCCCGCCAGTACCTGGACCACGTCTCCACCCGGAACATCTGGTGCGCCCTGGACCCTGCGGACATGGATGCCACCCGCCTCATTTCAGGGCTCTACACCCTCCTGAAAGAGGCTGTCCCCGCCTTTTCCTCCCGCACGGCAGGCACCATGCTCACCCGGGGCGATCTCTCCATCCAGGCCATGGGCAAAATCGCTCGGGCCCTCCTTGCCGACCTGAAAAAGGCCCTTAAGACCGACCTGTACATCGTCTTTGACGACCTGCACCACATCGAGGCCTCACCGGCGGCCTTAAAATTCCTCACCGCCTTTTTGTCGCAACCCACCCCGGAGCTCTACGTCATCCTCATCTCCAGGCGCCGTATCCCAAGGCAGGTCCGCGCCCTGTTTCAGTCGGGCCAGTGTGTCTACCTGGACAGCCGGTCACTGGCCTTCAGCGCGGAAGAGTCCCGTGATGTTGTGCACCGATGCATGGAACTGCCCCTGTCACGGGCGCAGCTCCACCAACTCGTTGAGACCTGCGGCGGCTGGATCACGGGGCTCAGGGCCAGGTGCCTTTTCATGGGCGGCATCCCGGCGTTGCCTCCGGTTTCCGGGGAGCGGCCCTGCCGTGACGCGGAGTTCGATTTCTGGTATTTTGCCGAGGAGGTCTACCCTGCCATGGCTGCCCATGTCTCGGATGCTCTGCTCAAACTGGCCCTGCTGGAGGAGATCCCGCGGGGCATTGCCCGGCAGGCAGGAGACGGCCCGGAGCTCTGCGATACCCTGGAGGTCCTCCGCCGTGACCACTTTTTTCTCTCCCAAAGCAAAGGCAAGGACGCGCCCTACACCTTCCATCCCCTCTTCCGGGAATTCCTGAGGATAAAGTGCAGGGAGCAATGCAGTGCCGAAGAGATCACCGACTTCCTGAATCTGGCCGGGGCATGGCACGAAAAAAACCATGGGTTCCGGTTAGCCCTCTCCTCCTATGCAGCCGCGGGCAATTTCAACGCCACGGAGACCCTGCTGAGGCGACACGGCCTCTCCCTCTACCGGTCCGAAAAGCCCCATGCCATCTACAAAATCCTCTCCACGATTCCAGCTGACGAGGCCGACACCAGGGGATGGACCTCCTTTTTCACAGGCCTCATCGCCCTTGAGACAGATCCCGCCACGGCCCTTAAGAACCTTCACCGCGCCCGCACTCTCTTTGTGGCCCAGAGGGACCTGCCCGGAGAGTTCCTGGCCACCACCGAGATCTGTATCAACCACGTCTTCATGGACGGCGAAGTCAACCGGGCCAGGCCCCTTTTTGCCAGGGCAACCGAGCTCTTCAACCGCCTGCGCCAGGGCCTGTCTCCTTTTTACCTGACCCGGGCAGCCACGGCCCTGGGCACCTGCCACCTCTACTTTACGGGGGACACCAGCGCCTCCGAAGCCTGTGCAACCTTAGCCAAACGAACGGCCCGCGAACACCACATGCAGCCCCTGCTGGTGGAGGCACACACAGCCTCCTGCTTCAACCGCATGGGCCGGGGCCGGTTTCTCAAATCCGCCGAAGAGCTCGACGCACAGCTTCCTCACCTCTCCACCCCCGGGCTCACCGAGTCCGCCAGGCTGCGCGCCGGGCTGGCCCAGCTCAACCAGCTGGAGATCACCGGGGACTTTTTCAACTACAACCACCTGAAACCCATCCTCCAGCGGCGGACGCGCCATGACCTGCTCCAACAGACGGTCCTCAATGGTTTTTCAACCATCTGGGAGACCTGCCAGGCCCTTGCCGTCGGCGACACGGAAACGGCCCTGCAGCTAACGGAAAGGGCCCTCTCCCCGGACAACGCAGGGGAAAACGCCCACCTGAAAAGCCAGTTTCTTCACTACCAGGCCTACATCTACGGATTGAAACACGAACCCGTCAAAGCGCTGGAAGCCGCCCAGGTCTCCCTGGCCCTTCGCCATCAGGCCAGGGTGCCCTATTTTGTGACTCTCCAGTCCATGGTGCTGGGGGCCATGTATGTGCAGCTCGACAGAGCCGAAGAGGCCGAGGCCTACCTGACCCGGGCCATCGACAACAGCCGGGGCTCGGGCGAGCGCTTCATCCGCTGCGGCGCCCTTGCCCACAGGGCCTGCCTCTACCTGGCCCGCAACCGGGACCAGGAGGCCTGCGGCGACATTCGAAAGCTGCTCTCCCTCATGCAGAAGGAGCGATACGTCCACTTTGACACCTGGACCCCCAGGGTCATGCTCCCTGTTCTGCAGATGGCCCGCGCCCAGGGCATCCTGCCCGAGTTTGCCCTGACCCTGGCCGAAGACCGGCTGAAGGTCTCCTTTGATGCGGAACATCGCCCCCTGCCCCTCCTTGAAATCATCACCCTGGGCAGGTTTGCCCTGTACATCGAGGGCCACGAGATCCTGGACGGCACCCGGCTAAGCCATCACGAGCAACGCCTCCTGGCCGCCTTGATCTGCTCCCCCTCCCGCAGCATGGGGATCCACGATATCTTCCATATGATATGGCCCGAATCCGATGAGGAAAAGGCGCTCAAAGCCCTGAAAGTCATGCTCTTCAGGCTGAGAAAAAAAGTCTCCCACCCTGCGGGCCGACCTGCCTTTGATTTCCAAGACTACCTCCAGCACAAAAACAGGCAGCTCTTCCTGGCCCACTGCCGCATTGACGCCCATGATTTCCTGGACGCCGCCTCCAAGGGGATGACCCACTACAGAAACCGCCAGCACTGGCAGGCGGCCAACGCCTTTCGCCATGCCCTCTCCTTCTGGAAGGGACCTTTTCTCAAGAGCATCTCCTACGACGACGCCGCCGGAGAATTTAACGATCGCTTTTTCCTCAACACACTAAGTAATGCTGCAACCGCCTGGAGCGCCCTGATCAATGCCCACGGCATCCCGAGCCGGGAAGACCTGGAGTTCATCGAACGCTCCGTCCCCCGTGGGGCAGGCACCACAGAAATGATGAACAACCTCTTTGACCTCCACGCAGCCGCCGGGAACACCGGAAAAATCCACGACCTCACCCGTGCCTACCAGGAAGCACTGGTCCGTACCGGATACACAGAAGAGGAAGTAAAAGAAGAAATAGACAGGCTCTGGGCCCCTGATTTTGGTGCGTCAACGGTTTAACCCCCACATAAAAAAGTCCGCTAACCTCACCATTTCCAAAGACATCCCCCCGAAGCTTCACATTCAGAGGCGAAAGGGCGGCCGTTTCGTAACCGAAATGTAACTCCCATTTTTATATGGTTGCCATGGTTTGGTGACCACAGGGGCGTTTCTCAGCCCCGCAGTAAACAGGGAAGACGGAAGAATAACATTGAACACCCCCGGGCAAGTCCCATGATGGCCGTGGCAGAATGAGCCATCTATCGTATCCGCTCCCCTGAAAGAAGCATCCCGTTTTTTTTAATAAGATTATGACGTCCCGACTCAGGGGCTCACTCGACGAAGTCGACGCAACACCTCCCGGCCGACAGGGCCAGGGCCGCAGTCTCGTCACGGCCCATGCCTGCCCAGCCTTGGGAGACGACTTCTGTGATGCCGGAGCCCTGATACAGGTGTATAGGGCGAGCATCGATCCTGTCGATGCGGTCTTGTGAGGACTCATCCGGGGGGGAGAGTTCTCCCTTGGCCCAGCGCACGGTTGGTGCTCAATGCCCTAGACATAAAGGCCCCGTCTTCCAGCAATGGAGGGCGGGGTCTTTTTTTTGGAACGGAGATATGAACATGTCAGCTATGTTGATAATACAAACTGTAAATCAGCCTTTGCTGTTTGTTTTTCTCACCCTTCGGGCGATCCGGGCTAATACACTTCCACGGAAACCCGGTCCAGGGCGCCGCTCTGATCCACCACAAGGATCTGGTACCGGCCGCCACGGGTGGGCCGGAAGGACCAGGTGGGCCCCTGCCCTGCCGCAACGGAGTTTTCAAACCAGTACCAGGGGCCGTTGCCCCCTTCCACCCTCAGGTCAAAGGAGGGGTAATCCCGCTTGGCATCCTTTCGCATGATGATTTCCCCGTCTTCGATCCCCTTGATACGCACAGGCTCGTCAATGACGCTGTCGGAGACCCCTGCGCATGCAGGAAGCCGAGGCGGTATGATCTGCCGTCGCCTCCGGGACGGCTCAAGCCAGCTCTCCAGGGCCACAGGCCAGAGAGTAAAGCGCTTTCGCACAGAAGGTTCTCCGGCATCGCAGCCTGACGGGATGCGATACCGACCGTCCGGGGTGACAGGGAGCTCCAGGGTGGTCACGGCAGGCCCGGAGGTCTCCCGGGTGGCGGTGAGGGTGGGAGGGGCGGTCCTGTCCAGGAGCCAGGCGATGCGTGGCTGATCGCAGCTCTGCCCCGGAGCCACGGCCTTGCCCTCGGGCCAGCAGATGGTGCCCTCGGAGACGGAGTCCGGCCGCGGCACCAGACCGGTGTGACGGGGCAGGAGCTGAAAGGCGAGTTTCAATAGCGGGGTGGCGGTCTGGGCACCGTAATGGCCCGGCACCGGAGCGCCGTCGGGCCGCCCCACCCACACCCCCACGGTGTAGTCCCGATCCACCCCCAAAGACCAGGCATCCCGGAACCCGTAGCTGGTGCCGGTCTTCACGGCAAACAAGGCCCCGGTGTCCCGGATCTGACGGGCACGGGGGGGAATCAGCATATCCTGAATGATCCAGGCGGCCCCTTCGGAGAGAAGCTTGGCTTCCTCGGCGGGAGCGCCCCGGACCAGGCGGGGCTTGATGGTTTTGCCGCCACGTCCCAGGCTGGAGAAGGCCAGCACCAGGTCCTCCAGGCTCGTGGCAAAGCCCCCCAGGGCCATGGAGAGATTGGGCACGGCCCCCACAGGCAGCTTGATGTGAAACCCGCTGTTGACCATCCCCGCATAAAAAAAACGGGGGCCCACATGGTCCATGAGCTGCACGGCCGGAAGGTTCAGGGAGTGGGCCAGGGCCGAGGCGCTGCTCACCGGGCCGCTGAAGCTGCGGTGAAAGTTCACGGGCTGGTAGTCCCCGAACCGGATGGGAACGTCCATGAGAAGGCTCTGGGAACAGATCAGCCCCTGGTCCAGGGCCATGCCAAAGACAAAGGGCTTTACCGTGGACCCCGGGGACCGAAGGGCCCGCACCATGTCCACGTGGCCGAACCGCTCCTCATTGAAAAAATCCGCAGACCCCACATAGGCCGTCACCGCCCCGGTTCGGTTCTCCATGGCAAGGACCGCCACCGACACATGGGGGGGCAGCGCGGTGGCATAATCCATCACCAGCTGCTCCATGGCTTCCTGCAGGGGAAAATCGATGAGGGTCTCCACCCGGGCGGTCCCTTCCGCGGCCCCGGCATGAAGCCGACGGGCCAGGATCGGCGCGGTCATGCTGGCCTCCACCGGCCAGGGGATCACCTTCTCCTCCTTGGCTTCGGTGACCTCCAGGGCGCTCCAGATCCCGAAGTCCTGAAGCCGATCCAGACACTTGTTCCTTGCCTTTTCCGCGGCTTCGGGAAACCGGTCCGGCCGAAAGCGGCTCGGGGACTGGGGCATCACCGCCAGAAGCGCTGCTTCGGCACGGGTAAGGTCGTCTGCCCCGTGGCCAAAATAGGCGTGACTAGCCGCCTGGACCCCTTCAAAGGTCCCGCCAAAGGGGGCGTGGTTCACATAGTAGGTGAGAATCTCAGCCTTGGAAAAATGCCACTCAAGCTGAAGGGCCGTGGCCATCTGAAGGCATTTGCCCCAAAGGCTTCGGGGCACCGGCCGACGCAGCCGGGCCACCTGCATGGTGAGGGTGGAGCCCCCCGACACGATGCGGCCGCTTGCCGCCCACTGCCAGGCCGCCCGCACCATGGACACGGGGTTGATGCCGGGGTGACGGTAGAACCACCTGTCCTCGTACCCAAGAAGGGCCTCCACATACAAGGGGGAGACCTGCTCCGGGGTCACGGGATAGCGCCACACCCCGTTGGGGTCCGCAAAAGCACGCAAGGGCGTGCCGTCCTCGGCCAGGACCACGCAGGTCCGGGTCCGGGGGGCAAGGTCCACAGGGTAGAGGCGATCCAGCGCAAAAAGCCCTGCCACCAGCAAAAGGACAAACAGGCCCAAACATAAAAAAGCCCTGGGAAACCGCCCCCCCAGGGCCTGGATCTTCTGCGCGACCGCGCTGCGATTGAAAAGCATCTGTTTCAATCAAGCCTTCTCAAATGAAAATGGTTAAAAAAAGCATGCCTCCGGCGGCGAGGTGAGCCACCTCGAAAGCTTATTGCCATTGCGCTTTGCCCTTCGTTCCTCAGGGCAAAGCGCAATGGCCTTCGGCTCGGGCTGCGCCCGACATAAACGCTGATGGGTTATGCGGGCTGGATCACAAGCTTCACCGCTACAGGATACGTTGTCACCACGTGCTCCGTGTCGATTTAACCGAACTGCCTTCTATGGTGAAAATGAATGGAAAAAGCAGGCCTCCGCCGGCCAAGGGAGTTCTGGCCTTAGTGACTCCGCCCCCCTGGCCCCCAGGTTGCTGAGGGACTCGAGAATGAGAAAAAACACCCTCTTTTGCCTTACCTATGCGGCATACAGAAGACACGGGCATGGGATTTCATGACCGTTACGGTTCTTCGGCGGTGCGCAAGCGCACCCGACCCACCGTCGAAGGCGGTATCTCTCGTGAAAAGGGTGCGTTTGCGCACCCTTTTCTCGGAACAGAAGCGATATTACTCCGTCACGGTCAGGGTTTCAAAGGTCCCGCCAATGGCGTGGCGGAAGGGCCGGTACATGTCTTCGACGTAGCTGCCCGGCATGCGGTAGACCCCGGGGGTAACGGCGCGCACCAGGTAGAACAGGGTAACGGTGCTCTCCTCGCCCACGGAGACGGCGGCCACGTAGCGGTCGTCCCGGAACTCTTCGTGGGAGACGGCGCCTTTGTCCCACAGCTTGCCCACGGGCTTGTCCCCGATACGGATCTCGTCCAGACGGACGCTTGAAAGCCCCAGGTTCTGGTTCTCGATCTCCACCCCTGCGGGGAGCAGGTCCACCACCAGACCGTCCGGGGTGCGCCGGGTGGCGGAAACTGTCAGCTTCACCACCATCAGGGCACCGGACTTCAGGGTTGCGGGCGAGATCTCGTTGCCGTCCACGTCGTAAAAGTTCCGGGTAATGGTCATCTCGTTGGAGACCGGCTCAGGGGCATTTTTGCGTTCACCGGTGAGGCTGACGTTGGCGTAGATGGGCTTTTCCCCGGCCTTGATGGCCGTAAGCCCCTGGAACTGGTCCAGGTCAAACAGGGAGGAGAAATCCCTGTTGCGGGAAAGGGCCTGGTCGCCGTTTTGGGTCATGAGCACGGCCTGCCATTTTTTCTTGTTGGCGTCGCCCTGTCCGGACAAGGCTTTGGTGGCGGTGCGGAACAGGCAGATGCGCTCCTGGGTGCTGAGCCACCTGCGCTCCCTGACGGTGTCCGCCAGGTCCTCCACCAGCTCGCCGAGGCCCTCAAAGCCATAGGCCATGGCCAATTCGGTCATTCGGCCCAGGTCCCTGACGGGGGACCCGTAATCGCCGTAGTACCTGCGATCGGAACGCAGTCGCTCGGAAAGGGCCTTTTCATAGGATGCCTCCCCGTGCCGCTCATCCCCGGTGAATTTAAAGGCCGCGGACAGGTACATCCAGCTGAGGCCGTCGTCATCGGTCTTTTCGTCGTAGTGGGAATAAAGACGACGCAGGTCGCTCAGGCGAGCCTTTCCGTTACGGGCAAGAATGTAGCCGGCGTAGCTTCGGTAGGCAAACCGGTAATGATCGGGGTCTTCGCTCCAGTGCCTGCTGCTGGCGTTGTTGCCTTTCAGATAGGTACGCAGCCTCTTGTCGGCCTTCTCAAGGGCCTTTGAGCCCACGGGGATCCCCATCTTCTGGGCGTCATGGAGAAACTCGGCGGCGTAAACCGTCAACCACTCGTCTTCAGGGCTGTCCGAGGACCACAGGCCAAAGCTCCCGTTGGACTTCTGGCAGTCCAGTACCCGGGTCACGGCCTTGTCCACCTGGGCCCGTCGAAACGCTTCATCATAGGGACGCTTGAACTGCTCCTCCACACGGTTGGTCAGGCCCAGCTCTCCCAGGCCCTCGGGGGTGGCCAGAACCCAGGGATACCCTGAACTGATGGACTGTTCCAGGCAACCGTAGGGGTAGTGAAGCAGGTACTCAAAGTGCCCCGCAAAGTCAATGGGGGGACGGTCGGACAGGTTCATCTGGAACCGCACGGAGGCGGGCACCAGGTCATCGGTTTGAAGGGTCGGGGTCCACTGACTGTTCGGATCAATGGTGGCCACGGTTTTCCGGGAGATCGAAGGATAGGGCGAACGAACACCCAGCCGCCAGATGCGGTCGATGTCCAGGGCTTCCCCGGAGTCGCCCCCCGGTCCGGTGAGATGCATGGAGATCACACCCTGGCCGGTGCTTTTTTCCGCCGTAAGGGGAAAGCGCAGGGTGGTCTTCTCCTTCTCTTTAAGGGAGACGGAGCGGGTCTCGGTGGACGCGGCAAGGGAGCCACCCTGGGTCATCTTAACGGAAAACGTCTGGGGCTCGCCGCTCATGTTGCGCAGGTCCAGGGCCAGGGTGGAGTGATCCCCCATGGCCAGGAACCGGGGCATGGCCACCTGGGTGACGATTTTGTCGGCCACGGTGGTGTTGGCGTCCGCCTTGCCGAACTGCTCATCGGCATAGGCCAGGACCATCCACCGAAGCTGGCCGTTGAAGTCGGGCAGCTCGAACTCGGCGGTAACCTGGCCGTCTGCGTCCACGGCCAGGGGCTCGGAGAAGAACGAGACCATGCGCACGTCGGATTTTGGCTTGTCCCCGCCCCGGGAGAGCTCGGCGTCGGACTCGGCAAAACCGCCGCCGAACCGCTGACGGGCCGCCGCCGGGCCTATGTTGTCGATGATCTCTCCGTAGTTGTCGTACAGGTCCACGGTGTAGCGTCGGGCACCGAAAAAGTAGCCTTCCGCGTCCGGGGTGGCGTAGCGGGTGATGTTCAGGATCCCCACGTCCACCAGGGCCACCACCACGCGGGTGTTGGCGGGAACGGGACCGTCTTCGGCCGAAACGGAGATGGATGCCTTCACGGTCTTGTTGGGCTGGGTGCGCTCAGGCGCGTCAATGGACACATCCAGGTGGGCCCCCTTGCGCTTGAGGGGCAGGTGAACCATGCCGAAGGCACGGGAGGGCACAGGGGTGGCGGTCATGTCCCCCGGACGGATGACCATCACCGAGGCGTAGAGGTCGTGACGGTTCCAGGTGGCATTGGTGGGAATGGAGACCACCGTGCCCTCGGACTTCACGGGAACGTAGGTGGTGTACAGGGACTTTTCAGAGCTCTCCACGGTGACCAGGGCCAGGCCGTCCTGGGGCGGGGTGATGCGCAGCTCTGCCGTCTCCCCGGGGACATAAGAAGCCTTGCCGAAGCCCAGGCTCACCTGGTCCGGCTTCTGGGCGCTGCCGGTGTCCGCGTTGCCCCACCACGACCAGGAGGTCTTGAACCCATAGGCGGTGCGGGTGGTGCCGTCGGTGATCTCCACACGATAGCGGCCCCAGCTCAGGGGCAGGCTCACGGTGGTGGTCTCCCCCTTGCGGGTGGTAAGGGACTTGGTGAACACCGTCACCGGGCTCTCGTCCCAGTCCCAGTGCCAGCCCCGGCTGTCGGAGTGACGCCAGTACCAGTTGCGATCCTGCCGGATCAGGGAGAGCTGGATATCCCTGGCCTCCTGCCACTCCCCGGCGGAGTCCGCGACCCCGACCTTGATGTCCACGGTGGTGTCGGAATCCGGGTTGCCGCTGAACTGGGGCTCAATGCCCAGAAAACGCTTTCCGTTGAGAATGGTCAGCCGGGTGGAGCGGGTCACGGGGCGTCCACCGGTCTCGTACACACTGACGTTGGCGTGGACCTCCACCGGAGACGTCTGTTTGGTCCACAGATTGCCCACGCTCAGCCACGTTTTGCCCTTCTCATCCAGGCTGTGGGTGCGAAAATCACGGCGGCGTACCATCAGTTTCTCGGATTTGTCCCCGAAAAAGAAGGTGGGCAGGTGGTCAAAGGGGTGGCGATCCACCTTGGCCGTCATAAAGCCGTCCACCTTGTTGCCGGAGGCAGGGGCACCGTAGAGGTACTTGGAGGCCACGGGCAGCTTGACGTACGAAGGCGAGGCATAGAGCCGCTTGCCCTCCTGGGGCCCGTCAAACAGGGTGAGGTCCAGGCGCTCGGGGAGAAACTCCTCCACCTTGACCTGGTACCGGCAGGCGTTGCCCCCGGCATAGGCCAGCTTGAGCGTGTAGGTACCGGTCTGGCTTGAATCCGAGGTCTGGTAATCAAAACCATAGAGCCCGGTCTCCTTAGGCTGAAGCTGGCCCGAGGTGAGCCGGCTGCCGTCGGGCTTGTAAAAAGCATAGCTCAGGGGAAGCCCTTCCGGGAGCTTGCCGTCAAAGTCCCGCACCAGCACCTTGACCTCAATGTTGTCGCCGGGGCGGTAGAGGTCCCGGGGACCCCAGGGGTAAATCTGGTATTCGCTGTGGACGGTCACGGCGTTTTTGAGCCCCGAGAGGTCCAGGGCATTTCGGCCGAGGCGAAGGACCGAAAACTGGTCCCCCAAGGTGGCCAGAAGCTGATGCTGACTGGACTTGGCGCGAAATGAGACACGCCCGAGCTCGTCGGACTCACCGGCGTCGACGACCTTGCCCTCTTGGTTGATGATCTTCACCTGCACGTTTGCCATGGGATTGCCCGTGGCAATGTTCTGGGTATAGACATCAAACCGGCCCTTGTACTCGCGGATATGGAGCCCGATGTCGGTCTGCATGAAGAGGGCGTGCTCGTACTGATAGTTATACTCACCCGGCTGGGACATCACCGCCACGTAGGCCCCGGGGGCGCTCAGGGCATCGATGCCGCTCAGATCGATGTTGTAGTCGGTGCGCTGGTTCTTTCGGGGGTTCAAGGCAAACCGGCCGGTATGCACAAGGGAGCCGTACGTCTTGAGCTTCTTCAGGTTGTAATAGTCGGCCCAGCCGTTTTTGCCGAAACGCTCCATCATCTTCGGCAGGCTCTTGGCGTTGATGCGGAAAAAATCGATGGTCACCTCATCCACGTTCAGGGTGGTGACCGGAAGCTGTCTGGGGCTGGAGCTGCTGATGATGTGGGCGCTGGAGGTGAAGTTCACCCCAGGGGTCAGGGCCTTGGTGGTGACCGTCTTGTACTCGGAAAATTCCAGCTTCTGACCGTTGATGTCCTTTATCCTGTTGGAGACATTGACGATGTACCTGGCCTTCGGGGTCACAAAGGGAAAAATCACCTTGGTGCGGTCCTCATTCACCACCCAGTGGTCGGACCTCCCCCCTTTCAGGTAGATCTGTTTGTCTTCCAGGAGGTCCCGGTCCACCGGTGCCGTGAAACTCACCGCAATGGCCGGTGCGTTTTCGTAAAGGATCTCCTTGATGGACGCCACGGCAAAACCGGCTCCGTTGTAGTCTTTTTTGGCCTTCTCAAGATCAAAGGCCGAAGCGGTCTGGACCAGCAGCATGAGACTGATCAGCAGGGTCAGGGTTGCTCGGAGTATGGGAACGCTCCTGTCAAAAAAATTCCGTCTCACGGTAGGCTCACCTCATGTAACATTTTATCGTATAGTTACCTAAAATCTAGTTCAAATATATCAGCGCAAAATAACCACCCCTTGATCACCTTGTCAATCATTTTTCTACATCTCAATAACAAGGTAATTCCACGGGTTCTTCCTTTACTCTATTTGCATCAAACGACAGTTTCGGAGGTGATACCGAAAGACCGGATACAGCCGTTGCCCCACCCCGCCATGCCCCTAATAAACCGGCCATGGAACCACAATGCCACCCTGGAAAACCATGGCGACGCCACTCCGGAGTTGACACAGGGCGCAAGGGGAGTATATTTCTACTTGGCAATATGGGAATATAAAGATATATCCATCCCGACTCATTACGCAAAGGAGTAAAAATGAACGCACTGGACCAGGTTATCACCGAAATGGACTTTGACTTTCTCGGCTCAGGAGAGCACGCCATGAGCGTGGCAGGGGCCCGGAAGGCTCTCGGCAACGATCACTTTGTCTTCCTCGACATCCGCACAGACCGAGAGATCGCCTACACCGCTTTCCCCTTTGCCGTTCACATCCCCCTGCATGAGCTGCCCAACCGTCTGGACGAGCTGCCCCGGGACAAATGCATCATTGCCTTCTGCTCTTCGATCTTCCGCGGGGCTGTGGCCTACACCTACCTGTCGGCCAAGGGGTTTGACGAGGTCAAGGGCCTCACCGCACCCATGGAGGATCTGGTCACTATCTTCAAACCCGGCCCTTTGGCCACCCTGTAAGCCATCCCGGAGACGTCCCATGGATCACCTCACACTCACCGTCGCCCTCCTCTCCTTTGGCCTGAGTTTCCTCTTTGCCCTGGGGGGCGTCGGGTCGGCCCTGGTCCTCATCCCCACCCTCACCTGGCTGGGAATCCCCTTTGCCCAGGCACGGCCCACGGCCCTGTTCGTCAACACGGTGAGCATGCTCGGGGCCACGGTCTCCAATATCCGGGAAAAACGCCTGGACATCAGGCTGGGCGTCCCCATCATCGCTGCATCCGTTCTCCTGGCTCCGGTGGGGGCCTGGGTCAGCCACCGCGTCCCCACCCGGGCGGTCCTCTTCGCCTTTATCGGGTTCCTCGCCTTTTCCGGGTCCATGATGCTCTTTTTCAAGGGGGCGAAGTATGCAAACCAGTACAGGGAGGACCGACCGGTTGTGGGCCCCATGCTTGTGGGAGCAATCGCGGGATTCTTCTCCGGCCTTCTGGGGGTGGGCGGCGGCGGGCTCATTTCGCCCCTGATGATCGTCCAGGGCTTCAACCCGAAACGGGTCGCAGCGGTGACGGCCTTTGCCGTTCCCTTCTCCTCGTTTTCCGCTTTTCTTGCCTACGCGGCCCTGGGGTCGGTCTCCCCGCGTCTCCTGGCCATTGCAGGGCTCGCTGCCTGGGCGGGCGGGTACATGGGGACCCGGGTGATGCAGCGAAACATGAAAGCCTCTTCCGTAAAAAAATGCCTGGGTATGGTGCTTCTCCTCCTGGCGGTGAAGCTCTCCATGAAACTCTGGTAAACACCATCACTTAGTCACGCCCGCAGCCCATGGCCGTTAAAATGCGATTTGCTTTCTACCCCGAATTAAGATAAATCTTGTCTTAATCCCGTGTGTTCATTTCCTTGGATATTCCCCTTTGTGTCTCAGGCAGGGGCACACCTTTCCTCGCCTGTTCTGCATCGTCCGCTATGGATGAGTCCCCACGCATTGCCGGTGATTCAACGCCTTCAACCGTCGAGGTGATCATGGCGATCAAGATCAACAGGATGCTCTCGTCCAGATTTTCCCAGTGGCTTCTTTACAAATTCATCCGAATGTACTCCCTGAGTTTCAGGCTTGAGGTCCAAAACGAGGATGCCTGGCTCGATGCCTACCTGAACAAAGACAAGCGTATCCTCCTGTGCGTCCATCACCAGCAGTTTTTCGCAGCCATCCGGTATTTCCAAAAGTACAGGGAGTACTGCCCCGGCCTGATGATCAGCCAGAGCAAAGACGGGGAGCTCATCGCGGCCGTGGCCAACCGGACCGGCTGGACCACGGTGCGGGGATCGTCATCAAAGGGGGGAGGAGACGCCCTGAAGGGAATGATCGACCACCTGGGCACCCACAGACTCGCCGCCCATATCATCGACGGCCCCCGGGGCCCCTTCGGAAAAGTCAAACCCGGTGCCATCCGCCTTGCCCATGGGCACGAGACGGTCATTGTGCCCTTCTACATCCAGGCAGACCGCGCCTGGTATGCCAAGAGCTGGGACAGGTTCCTGCTGCCCAAGCCCTTTTCCAAAGTCATCCTGCGGTTCGGCGAGGAACTGACCTTCCCGGAAACTGACAGCGAAGGCGTCTTTGAAGACCACCGACTGGCCCTGGAAGGCGTCATGTTCTCAGACAACGAGCGCCTGAAGCGGGAATGCCTTGCGGCTTGATGGGAAAACGCCTCCGGCGTCCCTGCCGGGGGCCAAAGGTTTGACAATTTTATGGACTGGGTTTGACAAACAGGTTTTAAAAAGTCGGAACGACCCAACGCAATCTACCTCTGGCTGTCAGAATAACCTGAACAGTTTATTCTGTGGCATCCTGTAGGGTGTGCTTGCGCACCATATTGTTAAGAAAGCCGACGTCTTTTGATATTTCTATGCTGCGTGAAGGTCACCCTACATGGGTTTTCATGACCGTTACGGTTCTTCGGCGGTGCGCAAGCGCACCCGACCTCACATCATACACCGTAGAGCACATTTGCAACCGGCTTTCGAGGTGGCACACCTCGCTGCCGGAGTTATTCCGGTTTAAGCCAGTGCCCCACCTGGCCGCCGGAGGCATCCTTTTTGTCTATCTGAATTTTTACACCCATGTAAGCATTACGCCAACAGCTCACTGAAGCATCTCTCGGCCCGCCGGTACCCCAGTTCAATCATCTCCGCCGCCCGGTACACCTCCAGGGTGCCGCAGGCGTTTTTGGGGATCACCACCAGCCTGTCCGGCGGATACGCGGCCAGTTTCTGCCGCGCGATGGTGCCCTGCATGGCGTCAAAGGCCTGGTGGGCGATGTCGTAGACGCCCCAATCCCTGCCCGCATTCTCCTTTCCATTGTTCTTGAACCGATGGATAAACCGATTGATCTTTCGACGGATCGTCGGGGACTCCTCCGCAGCCTGCACCTGATCCGCCTCCTCGTGTTGGTGCTCCTCTGCCGGCCCCCCTAAATTCACGGCCAGGGTGATGTCGGTTGAGTCTCCGAAGGTGGGGGCGATGGGCACGGGATTCAGGACGCCGCCGTCGATGAGTTCCACCCCGTTCAGGTGAACGGGTGTCAGGAAAAAGGGGATGGAACACGAGGCCCGAATGGCGTCAAACAGGCTCCCGGAGGTGAGCCACACCTCCTTTTCGTTCAACATGTCCGTGGCCACGGCCGTAAAGGGAATAGGCAGGTCCTCGATGCACTGATCGCCCACCAGCCCCACCAGGGTGCTCATCACCTTGTCCCCCTTGACCAGGCCGCTCTTTCCCCAGGAGAGATCCATGAGCGCCACCAGGTCCATGCGGGTGATGGAGCGCACCCAGGCCTCAAACTCGTCCAGGTGCCCCGCCGCATAGATGCCGCCCACCATGGCTCCCACAGAACACCCCGAGATGGAGGCGATGCGAAACCCGTGTTCCTCCAGCCAGTGGATAACCCCGATGTGGGCCAGCCCCCGTGCCCCACCGCTTCCCAGCACAAGGGAGACCGTTTTTCCCCTTTTGTTGTTTGTGTTGCCATTCATGCGTTGTCCCCTTCCGGCCCTCGGGCCTGTGTGCCCTCGTTGCAGTGCTCGCGCGACCATGCCTGTATCTTTTCCGCCTCCTCCCGGGAGATACCCAGGGAGAGAAGAAACTCCAGATGAGCCATGGGGGCCCGCGCCTCGAACTCGGCATGCCACACCGTCATGGCCGCCTCGTCCATGCCCGCGGCCTCCAGCATGGCCACCCACATCTGCTTGTCCACCACAGGGGTGGGCGCATCCCCGGTCATGGCCTTGAGCATCCCGATGACGGCATGCTGCCGGTGCCTGAGGGAGAGAATCTCCGCCTCCAACTCCCTGGCATGCTTCTCCAGAATCTTCACGGCAGGGGCCTGCCCGCTGTCCAGAATCGCCTGCACATCGGACAGGGCCATGCCCGCCCCCCGAAACATGGTGATCCTTGCCAGGCGGTCGTACTCTGCCTCGGTGTACACCCGGTATCCGGCCGGGGTGCGCTCAGGCGCCCGCAGCAACCCGATGCGGTCGTAGTAAAGCAGGGTACTCCGGGACAACCCGAAGGCCCGGCCCAGCTGAGAAATCGTGTAGGTTTTCACAGTCCATCTCCCGGATGAATAAACAAGAAATGCCTCCGGCGGCCCTGCCGGGTGCCAAACGTTTGCCTGATTTATAAAGCCGGGTTTGACAATCAGGTTTGGGATGATTTTATGAACATCTCCACGGATGCTTTTCCCCGAGGAACGAGGGAAAAAGCATCCGCAACCTGGGGTCCAGGGGATCATCCCCTGGCCGCCGGAGGCGTACTTGTTTTTCCTGACTTATGCCTTAACTGCAGCGTTTCCGCACATCGGCGATTTCCGCCTCGGACATCCCCAGCCACGCCAGGAACTGATCGTGGACCTCGGGATGGCGCGTTTCAAACACCTTGTGCCATGCCATCATCTGCTCCTCGGACAACCCGATCTCCTGAAACATGGCAACCCACTGCTCTTTGCTGACGTTTTTTTCCATGATTTTTCTCCTTACCGTTCATGTGTTTTTGAATGCGTCACGGCCATGACAGAAAAGGGTATAGACTGTGAAGCCATAAACGGGTCAACCGGAAAATGCTTTCAGCATCCAGACATCGCAGCCACCGTGGATGGTGCCTTCAAGGGGGGCACCGAGGTGCTCGAAGCCAAGGGTTTCGTAAAGGGAAATGGCCGCAGCCATGGCGGCCAGGGTGTCCAGGTAGCAGCGTCGGTAGCCTGCGGACTCGGCAAAGGCAAGGCATCGCTCGGCAAGGTCCCTTCCCGCGCCCAGGCCCCGGGTCTCGGGAAGGAGAAAGAGCTTGCGCAGCTCGCAGGTCTCCCGGCTTCCCTGGAACGGGGCAACGCCGCACCCTCCCACCACCCGGTCCCCCACCCGCGCAACGAGGTAAAGGCTCCCGTCCTGCGGGGCGTAGTGGCGGCTCATGGCGCTCACTTCCGGGTCCGAAGGGCCGAAGCCCTCCCCCACGGCCCCGAACTCGGCGCCGGCTTGTCTGATGATCTCACAGATGGCACCGTCCCACTCAGGACGGATCTCTTCGATGGTATATGACATGATGCTTCCCACTCCATGACGGCGTCACTGCTGCGAGTTGCAGAAACGCAAATTGCGTAAAAAAGGCCCGAAAAGGCCGCCTCTCTCTTTCTTGAGATAGCGCCTTACGGGCCACACGTCCACCCATTCGCATCATGTATTCGGAATACCCCCACGCCTTTTGCCATGTCCATGTTGCGTGAAGCTCACCCGGGCATGGGCTTTCACGCCCGTTTCGATTTCTCGGCGGTGCGCAAGCGCACCCTACTATTGAATCGAGCCCCTTCGGGGTTGCCGTGGCCTGTAGGGTGCGGCTCCCGCACCGATTTGCGTGACGCGAACCGCCAACGCGCATCGTACGGTAAACGGTGCGCAAGCTCACCCTACGCTTGAATCAAGCCCCTTCGGGGTTGCCGTGGCCTGTAGGGTGCGGCCCCCGCACCGATTTGCGTGACGCGAACCGCCAACGCGCATCGTACGGTAAACGGTGCGCAAGCTCACCCTACGTTTGGCTCGAGCCGTTTCGGGGCTCCCGCACCGATTTACCCTCCGATAAGGGCCAGGTTGCTGGTCAACGCGCTCACGTCCAGGGTGTAGGCCCCCGATCCTTTGCGGGCGTCCACCCGGATGGTGTAGGTGCCGGTGACGGTGGGCGCAAAGGTCACGGTCTCCTGTCTGCTTGACCACTTGGCGGACGAGGCCACTTCGGTGCCATCAGGATCCAGGAGGCTCAGGTTGTAGTCGTGGCTGGGAAACACCAGCAGGATGGGATGCCAGGCCTCGATGATCAGGGTCACGGCGATGGGCTGGGAGGTATCATAGACGTCAAAGGTCCACTCGTCCCGTTTGTCCGTGCCCGAGGCAAACCAATTCCTTCCGCTCAGGGTATCGGTGACGCCGAGGTGGTAAGGGGCGCCTTCAAGGGGCGGGGCAGGGTACCCGTCCATGGTCTTGCTGATGGTCTGAAGGCCGTCCAGACGGCCTGCGCCCACTTCATTGTCTTTCCCGGCCGGTCCCCAGAGCTGGGCGTTGGACGCCAGCACCGCCTTCATCCCTTGCGGGGTCAGGGCCGGATCCCCCTGTAGGAGCAGGGCCGCTGTTCCCGCCACAAAGGGAGTGGCCATGCTGGTGCCGCTGTGGGCGATATACCCTGCCGGAGAGTTGGCCAGGGGGGCCATGATATTCACCCCGGGAGCGGCGATATCCGGCTTGACGCGCTGGTCCGCCGTGGGCCCCCGGCTGGAAAAGTCCGCCAGGAAAAAGCCGCCCTCACCCGGATCGCCCATGGCCCCCACGGTGATCACCTCTTCGGCTGCACCCGGTGACCCGATGGTGGCAGAAGCCGGCCCGCTGTTGCCGGCGGCCACCACGGTGACAATCCCTGCGGATACGGCGGCGTTTGCGGCAAGACAGGTGGCGTCGGTGCCGTCGGAGCTCCCTGTGCTTCCCAGGCTCAGGCTGATGATATCGATGCCCAGCTCCTGTTTCCGCTCAATGCACCACTCAATCCCGGCAATGACCGTACTCATGCTGCCGCTGCCGCGGCTGTCCAGCACCTTGACGCCCACCAGCTCTGCTGCCGGGGCAATCCCTATGTTGGCCCCGTTTTCATCGCCTGCCCCTGCGATGATACCCGCGCAATGGGTGCCGTGGCCGTTGTCGTCGTAGGCGGGGGCCCCGGTGTCGTCCCCCACCAGGTCGCAGAAGGCCGTCACGCGATCGCCAAAGGCGGCGTGCCCCGCGTCGATCCCCGTATCGATCACCGCCACGGTGACGCCCTGGCCGTCCAGGCCGTACATCTGCCGGGCGGCGGTGACCCCGCTCCACTGGGCTGCCGTATCCATAAACGCATGGACCGGGGCGTCGTACTCAATGCGAGCCACAGAGGCGAGCCCTGAAAGGGCTTGGATATCCACACGGCTCACATCCAGGGCCAGGGCCGGAATGCGGGTGTAGCGATAGCGGGGCACAGTGCCGCCAACGGCATCCAGAAGAACGTCCTGGGCACGGGACAACGCCGCCGTATCCAGGTCCCCTGCCATGGCCCTCAGGCCGGGGGTTTCCTTCAGGACCACGATGACGGGCAGCACCTCATGGCCAGCCAGGGTCTCCAGCCTCCCCCGAAGCTCCAAAGTAAGCGGGCCTCCCGCTGCAAAAGACGAAGCAACTGCACCCAAACCGCACAGAACAAACAGCACAAACGATACAATCTGCAAAGCCGAACGATGTCTCATACACAAACCTCCGTGTCGTAGTCCCGTCATCCGACGAGGGATGGGGGAGGGTTCATATGAAATGTCGGTATTCAGCACATGGCAATCTATTTCGTCTGGTGCCGACGGCAATCCCCGTTGATCGGATAAGGTATCAAAACCGCACCGCCCCGCCCTGGATATCGTCGTAAAGGTCCCGGGTCAGGGGGCGGTACCCTTCGCCCGGATAGTAGAAGTAGAGGGGGTCGTTGATGCGGTGGGGGGCAAACCCCTCTTTTCTCAGGGAGACTTTCTGCTGCTTGAAGGAGACGCTCACATCGCACTGCTCCCGAAGCCTCAAGAACCAGGGCCGGGCATAGGCGGGCAGGTTCTCGGCCACGTAGGCGCTCAAGGCCGCAAAATCGATCTCGCAACCGGGAAGCAGGGTAAGGGCTGCCATTCCGGCCCGGCCCTCGGCCCCCTTCACCTCCACCCCGTAGACATTGGCATCTTCGATGTCGCCGAATCGAAAGAGAAGGTCCCCCACCTCGTTGGTGGAGACCACCTCCCCCTTCCACTTAAAGGTATCCCCCAGGCGGTCCACGAAGGAGACGTAGCTCTTTTCATGGAGCTTCATCAGGTCCCCGCTCAAAAAGTACCGATCCCCGGGGGCAAAGACATTGCTGAGAATCTTCTCGTCTGTGGCGGCTTTGTTGTTTTTGTACCCGGAAAACCGGTTGAGGCCATTGATCTTGGGCAGGAACATCCCGGTCTCTCCCACCCTACATTTCTGGGCAAACCCGTTGGCGTCCAGGTAGATTTCCCCGGTCTCCACATCACAGCGGGCCAGCTCCCCCATGCGCACCACCCCGGCAAAGGAGAGCTGGCCGATCATGCCGGGAATCCCTTTTCGGTTCACAAGGCCTCCCACCCCTTCGGTGGCACCGTAGACCTCCAAGACCTTCTCAATGCCGAAGCGTTCCTGAAACGCCTCCCAGTACTCTGCCCGCATGCCGTTGCCCAGGATCACGCGCAGGGGGTTCTCCCTGTCGTCGTCCCAGGGGGGCTGGTTGTAAAGGTAGCGGCACAGCTCCCCCACGTAGATAAAATGGGAGGCATTGAACCGCCTTACGTCGTCCCAGAACCGGCCGGCGGAGAACTTGCGGGCCAGGGCCAGGGTTCCGCCCCACATCAGGGAGTGGGGCCAGGCAATGTTGATGCCGCTGTTGTGGTAGAGGGGCAGGCAGAGGTACTGCACATCCCCGGGGACGACGTTCATGGCAAATCCCCCCGCCGCGTACCCCATCTGAAACCACTTGCGATGGGTCAACACCGTGGCCTTGGGCATACCCGTAGTGCCGGAGGTGTAGATGTACTCCAGGGTGTCCGCGGCCACAACCGGCCATGGGGGCTCGGGGTTGGACCCGGGCTGCTCGGCGAGCAGGGGCGCAAGGTCCTCCATGCCGGGAGGGGTGGCCACATCCTGCCCCTCTTTCTCCACAAACACGGGGCCTGAAAGCGACACCTCCTCGGCAACAGCATCAAAGGCCTCTGCCAGTTCGATGCCCACAATCACCGCCTTGGCCTCCACGATCTCCAGGGCATGGGCCAGGACCCGCCCCCGGATGTTCGTGTTGACAAGGGCGGGTACCACCCCGACCTTGGCCAGGCCCGCGTGGATGACAAGATACTCCGGCCGATTCCCCATGAGCAGGGCCACGGTGTCTCCTTTGGCAAAGCCCCGGGAGAGAAACAGCCGGGCATACCGGTTGGCCAGTTCATTGGCCTGCCCGTAGGTCATCACCCGGTCTTCAAAGCAGATCAGGGCCTGGTGGGGACGCTTTTTCGCCTGACGCTCCAGAACCGCCCCCACGTTTTTTCGGCTTGAAGGCGAAAGGAAAAAGGGCCCCAGGGCCCCTTTGACCATGGACACACATTGCTTAACCTGACTCATAACGTTCCTTCATCTGCTGCATGATTTATGTTTCTGAGACGGGCGGCGTCTCGTCGTCTTCGCTTTCGCGGGTCTCCTGGATGTTCTGGGTGGCGGATCGGATGATCTGGGGCACCAGGCGCTCGCTGAACCCGGCCACAAAGGACCAGAAGAGAAGCTTGGCGATGTCCGGCCCGCTTTGCGGAAAGGTAGAGTTCAGCCACAGGGCAAAGCTGCCCACCAGGTCGTCGTGGTTGATGGCGCTGTGGGTGTATCGGGGAAACATGGAGCCTTCCAGTATCCCGGAGAGAAACAAGATCATGAGCACCAGGGCGAACACCCCCCCGTTGATGGGAATAAGAAGAATAGAAAACCAGGAGTTGGACAGCTCCCGCAGCTCATCAAGGCCCAGGGAGGGCAACCGCTGCTGGATACTGACAAAACCGCCGATGAGCCCTGCCATGAACACGTAGCTCACCAGGTATGTCCGCTTGGCCTCCGACGGGTTGACCGCATAAAAAAAGATGGCCAGAAAGACCAGGCACCCCGCCGTCACCACCACCAGCTTCCGGGTCACCGACTGCAGACACTTTTGCCGTTGCACTTCGCTCATGGCCCCCTCCCACATGGAAAACCATCCGGATTTGTTTATCTCAAAGCAGGCGCGGCCCCTTTGGCCCGCTCCCCGGCACCGGGCACGCCCGTAAAAACCGCAAGACCACACTCGTCAATCACCATAACAACAATAATCTTTGTTTACCATTGTGTTGTAAAATAACCCTGCCCCCCTTTTCCCTTGACACCACGCCGGGCAAGGGCGTATAACCCGATCTGTTTTTGGCGGGGCGTAGCGCAGCCTGGTAGCGCACTTGACTGGGGGTCAAGGGGTCGGAAGTTCGAATCTTCTCGCCCCGACCAAAACAACAGCTTAAAAAACAAAAGGATCTGATCGGTACCGATCAGATCCTTTTTTTGTTTGTACGAGCGTAATGCGTCGGTTATGCCCCAGACGAGCAACCTGCCCCGCTATCCCCGGACAATGGTCCTTGAGACAAATCTCATGGCTTCAAGCTCTTTGTAGAGTTCCTTTTTAAATTTGGACTTCGATCCTTTCAGGGTCAGGACACCCATGATCTTGTGGTCGCTCAGACGGGTGAATTTCACGGTCCCGTGGGAATCCTTCAGCATGGTCTCCACCAGGTACTCGGCGTCCACGGCATCGGAGACGATGTACCTTTCGATACGAACCGTCTTCATCTCTTTGCGGTCCAGGCCGGTCCGGGGGAACCCTGCGCCTTTTCGCTCTTCAACGGTCTTGGTCCCGCGCGGAGGAGCCACGAGGTTCAACCCGGCGCCCAGCAGGTGGCTCTCGACTTTGGCGGCGAACTCCAGCTGGTTGATGTAGTTGTTAAACGGCATGACCACAAATCGCACGTTGTCACCGACACTGGGGATGTACTTGTAGACAGGCTTGGGCGGTTCGGGTGTCCGCCACGATTTGATCATTCCGCAACCGCTCAGCATAACAAGAAGAGACACTGCAATCGTCACCCTCATCAAAGGGTTCATCCGGGTCTTTGTGATGTGAAACATAGTCATTCCTTCAACTCCAATGGGTTCATACGGTCTTTTCAGAAACATCGATGAAACGTGCCGACGCCGGGGCGGCAACGCCTGCGGGCGGCGTCATGTGCCCAGGACCTTGCGGGGCAAAGGGCCCGGATTCGGCAATCCCCTGAAATCAAGGGCGGCGGAACACGGTAAACAGTGTACTATCCTTATGGGGAGCCGCCCCTTTTGTCAAATACGAAGGCACGCGCCGACCTCGGACCCGGGCATCAAGCAGCCGGATTCGATGTTGATAACCACTGGGGCCTGGTGTATTTTTGATAGACGGCATGTGCGCTTTATGCCCCCTTTCGTATGACCCCGGTTCTGCCCCCGCCCTGTTGTTGTGTGGCCCCCCTTCCGGCTTTACACCCCCTTCGTCGCACCGCTTTTATCCCTTTTGCCTTCCCAGGCAACGGCAACGCGCCGTGACCGAAAAAACATGATTCCCGGACACCTTCCGCCCGGGAATCCGATATGTCTTTATCCGTACATAAGGAATGGAGTCATGAAACATCACATCATATTATGGGTGCTGGGCCTGTTTATCATGGGCATCACGGCGACCACGGTCCATGCCGAAGGGTGGGCCATCAAAGCCAACTATACGGAGAGTTGCAGCTGCAACCCCACCTGCCCCTGCCTGTTCGGCTCTCCGTCGACACGGGGCTACTGCGAGGGCAACAACCTCATTGAAATCAAGGAGGGTCACTACGGGGACGTCAACCTTGACGGCGTATCCGTGGTCACGGCCTTCAGCCTGGGCAAATGGCTGAGGGTGTATGTGGATGAGTCCGCCTCCATGGAGCAGGCCAAAGCCGTGGTCGAGCTCCTGAAGCTGGACCAGACCTTCGGTATCATCTACTCCGGCGGCTCGAAAATCCTCTCCGAGGAGAGGGCTCCCATCTCCGTGGAACGCACCGACACCAAAGTCACCTTTTCCGTGCCCGCCTCCAAGGTGGAGATCGAAAAGATGAAGGGCTTAAACGGCGAGCCCATCAGCATCAAAAACCTTCCCGTGCCCTTCATGGAGGACCACACCCAGTACAAAGCCGTCACCCTGACCCACAAAAGCAAAGGCAAAGAGTTCAAGCACACCGGTACCAACGGCCTGACCTCAAAAATTGATGCCTCGGGAACCTTGTAGTAAGGGCTATGCCCCAAAATAATAATACATAACGATCTTTCGCCTCAAATGCGTTACGTCTCGACGCAACGATCAAAAAAAAAGGAGCGGCCTCCGGCGGCCCTGCCGGGGGCCAAACCCTTGGTCACCGCAATTTGCCATGGTACGCCCCACGTTTATTGTACGCGGCGTCGACGAGCTGCAACCTGTATTGCATGGGTATCAGCGGCAGATCATCATGGATGGTTTACGTGACGCCGGTGCGGCCCGCATCCTATTCACAGAGGATTAGCCTCCGAAGGCCACCTCGCTCCACATGGATTTGTTTCAGGGCTGCAGGTCCTTTAACAGGTCACAAACAGCGTCGTAGCCGCCGTTGAGAACGCCGAAGTAGCCCCCTCCGGGCGTCCCCCAGGCGCTGGCCAGGTACAGGCCCTCAACAGGACAGGTATTCTTCAGACGGCTGTCGCCGCTGTTGCCGAGAAGCTGGCTGTACCCGAGAAAAGCGCCCTGGGCATTGCCTGTAAACCGAAGATTCGTGAGGGGCGTTGCCGCCTCCTTCTCCCGAATCATGGCGGTCAGCCCCGGGATGACCTGTTTTTCCGCCCGTTGTATCAACACGTCCCTGACATGATTTTTCCGTTTCTTGTAGGCAGATGCCTGGGCGTGGTCCGTCCTGTACTCCACCTCAAAAGCCCGCCATGGCTCGTAGCTGCTGCGCGCAAAGATCGATACAATGCTGGTGCCGGGAGGCGCGTACCCTTGGTAGGCGTTGTTGTAAACGGTCACCCCGTAGGGCATTCGCTCAGGGTCGCAGGCATTGATGGCCTGAAGGTTTGCCGCATCGTCGCAGGAGTCAAACACAAAGGTCTCGTAAGCAGGGATATCCGTACTGATGTCCCTGTTCAGCCCCAGCCAGATATTCACCATGGACATGGAGGGCTTCAGGGCTCCGAGCTTTTCCCGGTAATCCTGGGGGACCTTACCCGCAGGCAGCAGCTTAAACATGGTCTCCGGAACGCAGGCATTGGAGATCACGGCTTTTGCCGCCTCTTTGCGTTTGTCCCCACCTGTTTGACACACCACACCGGAAACCCCCTCCCCCTCCATCAGGACATCCGTGACCTCGGCTCCGGTCACCACCTTTCCACCATGTTCCCTGATCACATCCACAAAAGCGTTGGAAAAATCCTGGGAACGCCGTTTGTAATACCAGCTCCCGCAGGTGATCAGGCCGCCGGTGCTGAACAGGTAAAAGCTTGCCGGTAAGGTCTTCGGGGTTTTCCCGTAATACGAAATAAACCCTCCCAGCAATGTCTTGAGCCAGGGGTCTCCCGTGCACTCATCAAGGAATTCCGACAGGGATATCTTGCTTAAAGGATCTTTTTCCAGCCCAGCCATGCCCTCTTTCAAAAACGCCTGAAGCAGTTGCATCATCTTGCCGAAAAAGGCCTGAATCCCCTGGGCATCATCGGGGAACCGGGCCACAAAGGACGCGATGATCTCTTTGACATAGTTCGTCGGGTCGTTGGGGAGCAGGTTTTTCGCCTCCTGCCTGGGATACGAAAGGTCCGGGCGCCCGGGGGTGACAAACCGGGCCAGTTCGGGCAACAGCACAGGATCGATCCTGTTTTTTACCCCGGAGGCTTCCAGCAAAAAATCCACGGGAGGGCCTGCGGCCACCGTGGCATGCAGTGAAACATCAAAGGTAAACGCCCCCCTTGAAAAGGTCGTGGCGTAGCCGCCGGGTTTGTCATACCTTTCAAAAACAGTCACGGGAAAGCCGTTTCTGGCCAGGCAGGCGCCCGCCATCAGGCCTCCGAGCCCAGCCCCGATAATCGCAACAGGAACCCTCTCTTTGTCCGGTACCTTGGATGCCAGCTCCGTTAATGTTGCCATAGCCATCTCCTTTGCACCGTGACGACCGTCCCTTCCTTCATTTCAGACAATGACGGAATGCAAAAACACGGGAAAGAACCGAGCCGGAACGTGCGTTCGGGTTATGAAGCCACAGGGACACAGGCCCCGCCAGGGCTTCCGTTTAAAATATATTGAAAATTTGATATATTATACACCATCGGATTCCGGTATCGCAACGAAACGCAAGGGGACACAGTCAGGCCTCTTCACCTGCACGGGCACTCATGAGAAGTGCGCATTTCAGCCCTCTTTATTCAGCCACCACGCCTTTTCCCTGTCGACTTCATTCATAATCGCGGTTTCTCAAGACATATCCCGGAGAGAAAGATCACGACCCTGGGGGGGAACGGGCACCCTTTGCCATCATGATGTGCCCGCCCCCGCACCACCAACCTTCTTTCAGGAGGCATGTCATGGACATGTTGACCATTGAAAACCTGGCATTCAGCGGTGGAGGCATCAAGGGACTGGCCTATATGGGGGCCATCCATGAGCTTCTGCAGAATTCGGACAAAATCGATATTTCCCAGGTCAAAAGGACCGCGGGAACGTCCGCTGGTTCCATTCTCGCGGCGTTGTATGCCGTCTACAACGGCAACTACGACGCCATGAAAACCCTGATGGACGAAGACTTTTCCAAGTTTGAAGACTTTACCCCCTTCGGCAGGGAGGTGGAGGCGTTGATCGGCGATTTCAGGGGATGGGACTGGTACAAGTTCCTCCTCTTCCCCTGGGCCGTGGGCAAGGGAATCAAAACCATTGAGGACGCCTCGGCAGTCTACAAGGACCTGTTCAGTAAATTTGACGCCACCAAAACGGGAATCTGGGCAGGCAACGCCTTCAAGCAGTGGCTGGAAGATGCCATCGATGCGGCCCTTCAAGAGGCGGGCCTGGGTATCACCAGCAAAGAGCTGACCTTTGCGAGAATCCATGAAACAGACTATTTCAGAATCGATCCCTTTGTCATCGGGACCAACCTGAACTCCGGTTACCCGGTGGTCTTCTCCTATCAGGACACCCCCGACATCCTCCTGGCCGATGCGGTCCGGGTCTCCATGTCCATTCCCATCTTCTTCGAACCCGTGGAGATGCCCTTTCCCTTTGACGGGGGTCAGGCCAGGTGCCTTTTCGTGGACGGCGGGGTGGTCTGGAACTACCCCATTGAACTCTTCGACCAGGAGCAGTTCATGCCGGACTACAGGCCCGGCCCCTACGGCAACTTAGACGCCAACCCCGCCACCCTGGGGTTGAAGCTCGACAGCGACGCGGCCATCGCCATTCTTCAGGATCCGGGGAAAATGGCCACGGACGTGGGCCAGCCCCCACCGACCAACGGCCTTGAGTTTGCCGGGTACATGCTGAACGACCTGATGAACAGCCAGAATTTTGCCATGCTCCTCTTCTCCAGAAACGAGCAGAGGACCATCAACGTCAGCGGCTGCGGCATCCCCGCCACCGACTTCAAGCTCAGCAAAGCCGATGAGCAGAAACTGTTCAACAGCGGCGTGGCCGGGGTGCAGAACTTTATTGGCCGGGCTTTTGGAAAGAAAGGGACCCAGGCCGCGCAACCCGGAATGAAAAAAGCCAACTAACCCGGCAAAAGAGAGACACATACACACAGGGGCAGGCCCGTTATGGCTGAGACAGCCAAAAGGGCCTGCCCCTTTTTTTTTAAAAGCCATGACACAGAATCATGGCAACGCGCAGTGTGTTGCGACCTCCGGCGGCCTGGCCCGGCCCCCTCGCCCGAATGAGAGCAAAAAAAGCACACCTGCCAGCCATGGTGTGGTACGTTTTTTCAACTCGTTTTTTGCCCCCAGAATGAAGATGGAGTCGTTATCCATGGAAACCCAGAAAATATTCGCCGTGATTGCCCAAAAGGTGGCGGAGGCCATTGAGGCGGTGGTTAACATTGATGTCACCGTCATGGACAGCAACATGGTGCGCATTGCCGGAACGGGCATCTACAAAGACCGCATCGGACTCAAGATTGAAGAGCAGACAGCCTTTGGCTACGCCCTGAAGACCGGTCGGCACTATGTGGTGGAGACCGCCCGCGAGAGCGAAATCTGCGCGGTGTGCGAAAGACGGGTGCGGTGCAGCGAAAAGGCCGAGGTGTGCATGCCCCTCAAACGGGGAGATGTGCCCATCGGGGTCATCGGGGTCATTGCCTTTACCGACGAGCAGCGGAACAAAATCGTCCGGAACAAGGCCCAGTACATCAACTTCATCCAGAAGATGGCCGAACTCCTGGAAGCCAAACTCTCGGAAGAGAGGATGTCCAGGGAGAACCAGCTCCTGGCCCTCCGGCTCAAGACCATCCTCAACACCATGCAGGAGGCCCTGGTGGTGTTCAACCGTTCCGGGGAGATCCTCTACAGGAACGACCCCCTGAACCAGCTCCTCACCGAACTATCCATCTCCGATTCAGGGGGATTCCTGACGGGCCTGTGGGATGAACTGAAGGAGAAAGCCCTCAACCGGGAGGTGGTGGAGAACAGGAAAATCCGCGTGCGGTTCCACGGCCAGGTCACCACCCTGGTGGCCTCGGTCTACACCATGGACGCGGAGGGCAGCGAGTTCATCGTCAAGCTGCACGAGTTCATCCGCTTCGAAAAAAAGATGATCCGGTACACCCAGCAGAACCAGGTCAACGTGGACTTCGACAGCATCCTCACCGTGTCCGAAAGCCTTCTGGACACCAAGGCCACGGCAGCCAAAGCCGCCGAATCCGACTCCAACGTCCTCATCTACGGGGAGAGCGGCACCGGCAAGGAGCTCTTTGCCCGGGCCATCCACAACAGGAGCAAGAGACGGGACAACGCCTTTATCGCCATCAACTGCGGGGCCATCCCCGACGAACTCCTGGAAAGCGAACTCTTCGGCCACGAAAAAGGGGCCTTCACCGGTGCCATCAACACCCGCATCGGCAAGTTCGAAGGGGCGGACGAAGGGACTCTCTTCTTAGACGAGATCAGCGAGATGCCCTACGCCCTCCAGGTGAAACTCCTCCGGGTGCTCCAGGAAAAAGAGATCTGCCGGGTGGGCAGCAACGAGACCCGAAAAATCGATATCCGCATCATCGCAGCCACCAACGCCGACCTGAGGGAACGCATCGAAGAAAGCACCTTCCGGGAAGACCTCTACTACCGGCTCAACATCATCCCCATCCACATCCCCCCCTTAAGAGAACGGGTCCAGGACATCATCTACCTCTCCCAGTTTTATATCGGGCAGTACAACCTCCGGTTCGACAAGTCGGTGAAGCGGCTCTCGAAAAACGCGGAAGCACTCTTCACGGCCCACGCCTGGCCCGGCAATGTCCGGGAGCTGCAGAACATCCTGGAGTACGCCGTCAACTTTGAAACGGGAGACGAAATCCACGAGGACCTCATCAAGCGACGGCTTGCAGGCGGCAACAACAGGCTGAAAGGTGCGGCCCCCGGAGCGGGCCTGCCCCTTGCCCACCCAGGCGCCACCCTCTCCTCGGACATGGACCGCGTGGAAAAAGAGCTGATCCAGAAAACCATCGACGCCCACAGCGATTTAAAACACAAAGAGATCGTCAAAAATGCCTGCAAAGACCTCAACATCAGCCGCACCACCCTCTACCGAAGGCTCCGCAAGCACGCCATCACCATCCCCAGGGTCGCAAATGCGCCATCCCTTCATTCCTCAGGGACGTCACATGTGCAAACGGGCTCAGCCCGTGGGGAAGGCGAGGGCAAGGGGCACGAACCCGGCTCGCCCCAAGGGTGAAAAAATCAAACAGCAAACGCTGATTTACATGTTCAACATATCGGCAGGATCTCATTCGTTCCCAGGCTCTGCCCGGAAATGATGCTCGGAGGCTCTGCCTCCACCAGTGAAATCGGTCTGAACAAGCGCTGTGGGGCAGGATGTCCCTCGGCAAGCACCTCTTCTCATGCCGACGGTCAGGGGCAGCGGGGGTGAACCGATCTGTTTTTGTTTCAATACCGGCACAGTTCCATATCTGACACAGATTTTTGTATCAGATGTGAAACTGACCTGTGTGTATCCTTCCTGTGGTGCCTGAACGTACGGCGTGCCGCCCCCCTTCACCACCCCTTGCAAATCCGTTTTTTTGACAAACACTTACCATTCCCTACCCCGTGCAAATCATCAAGAAACCAACGAGACCGTTTCGCTTTTTTCAAACATGGCATGCTCCTTGCGCTTAGTCATGGGACGAAAACAAAAAACCGTGAACGATCAAGTACGACACGTACGAACCATAGAAAGGAGTCAGACCATGGCCACCGATTATTCCGAGCTGGTTGGAATCTTAAAGCGGGAAGTTGTCCCGGCAACAGGGTGCACCGAGCCCATTGCCGTGGCATACGCAGCCTCTGTGGCGGGGGCTAAAATCAAGGACCTCTCCATGATCAAGTCCGTTGAGGTCTGCGTGGATGCCGCCCTGTTCAAAAACGGCCTTCGCGTAGGCATCCCGGGCATCAAAAAGCGCGGGTTGGAAATCGCCGCGGCCCTGGGCCTTGCCATCGCAACCCCCGACAAAGAGTTGCGGGTCCTGGAGACCATCGCCCCGGAGCAAAACCAAAAGGCCGAAGCCCTGGTGGGAAAAGAGCTGATCTCCGTCTGCATCAAGGGCAATTGCAGCAGGCTCTTCGTGGAGATCTTTGTCACCCTCACCGACGGCAGGCAGATCAAGGTCATGGCCGTGGACCGCCACAACAACATCGTCAAGGTGGAAGAAGGGATCAACCTCTCCCATGAAGAGCCCGGCGCCGTGGATGAGCAGGCCCACAAAAAGCTGATCCAGGCATACGACCTCAAAGACCTTCTGGATTTTTCCAACACCGTGCCCCTGGATGAGATCCGTTTTCTCCAGGAAGGGGTGGACAAGAACATGATGCTGGCCAAAGAGGGGCTCTCCTATGAGGGAGGCATCGGCCAGGCATACAAGAAAATCGTGGAGGAAGGGATCCTGAACGACCAGATGGTCACCAAGGCGGAGATGCTCTGCGCAGCAGCCTCGGAAGCCCGCATGTCCGGCTCCACCCTGCCTGCCATGAGCAGTGCGGGAAGCGGCAACCACGGCATCACCGTGTTCCTGACCATTGCCGGGGTGGCCGAAGCCACCGAGGCATCCCCGGAAGCCATGCTCCGGGCCCTGGCCTTCAGCAACCTCATCACCGTCTATATCAAGTCCTTTACCGGCACCCTGTCGGCCATGTGCGGATGCGGTGTGGCCGCGGGCATCGGGGCCTGTGCCGGGGTCTCTTACATGATGGGCGGCAGTGAAGCCCAGATCTTCAAGAGCATGCTCAACATGGTGGGCAGCATCACGGGCCTGATCTGCGACGGCGGCAAAGAGGGATGCGCCTACAAGCTGGCCCTTTCAGCCAGCTGGGCCGTCAAGGCAGCCCTTCTGGCCCAGAAAGGGGTCGCTGTCCATGAGGACAACGGCATCCTGGCCTTCAGCTTCCGCCAGCTCTTTGAAAACCTCGGATACCTGTGCAACACAGGCCTGGCCGGTGCCAACAACTCCATCCTCGATATCATGGAAAGGCAGTACAAAAAGGTGGGGTAAATAAGGGAACCGGTGCCTGATAAAAACGGGGGAAAAGCAACCCCACAAAGGGAGCTCTTCCCTCCCCGGTCACGGCGACCATCCATCCGGCCCGCGTTCCCTTTCACGCAACGTAAAAACTATTTTTACCGGTCCCCGTTTTTTCACGGGACATGGCCGGAATCGCGCTATATGGTCACCCTGGCCAACGCAAAGCCCCCCGGCCCCCCGGCCGGGGACCCCATATGCAAGGGAGTTGACAAACACGTGTAAAAAACGGAGGGCAGGCGCACTTCGGGCCCATGGCCTGGGAGCCGTCCCCCAAAAAAATAAAGGTTTCGGCATAAAAAGCACGGCGCTCGGCGGCAGGCAGGTTGGAGACACTGCAGCCGACATGGGCTCGCCTGGGAATCGTTTCACCGTTGAGACACCCCGGAACGCCCGCACGCAAGCGGCTTTTTTGCCCGGGCCCAATATGTTCAACCAGGAGGGATGATAGGATGTCATTGGAAAACAGGTTTGGAGAATTTGCTCTGATTATCAAGCTCATCGGCGGGATCGCCGCCGGTATCATCATCGGCCTTGTGGCAAACGAGGCCGTCATCGAGGTTGTCACCACCATCAAATACGTCATCGGGCAGCTGATCTACTACACGGTCCCGCTGATCATCATCGCGTTCATTGCGCCGTCCATCGTCAAGCTCGGAAGCAACGCCAACAAAATGCTCGGCACAGGGGTCCTGCTGGCCTACCTCTCCGCAGCCGGAGCGGCCACCATGGCTGCCATGGCGGGCTATCTCATCATCCCGCACCTCTCCATCGCCACCAGCGTGGAGGGACTCCGGGAACTTCCCGAAGTGGTATTCCAGCTCAACATCCCCCCTGTCATGTCGGTGATGACCGCCCTGGTCACCGCCATCATGCTGGGCAGTGCCACCATCTGGACCAAGGCCGAGACCTTTGCCAAGCTCATGAACGAATTTGAAGAGATCATGATGCAGGTTGTCCATCGCGTGGTCATCCCCATTCTCCCGATCTTTATTGCCGCCACCTTTGCCTGCCTTGCCTACGAAGGCAGCCTCACCAGGCAGCTTCCGGTCTTCCTGAAGGTCATCGCCATCGTGCTGGTGGGGCAGTTTGTATGGCTCACCATCCTCTACCTCATTGCGGGCATGATCTCCGGCAAGAACCCCATTGAGGTGGTCAAGCACTACTCCCCTGCCTACCTCACGGCCGTGGGCACCATGTCCAGCGCCGCCACCCTTCCCGTGTCCCTCTCCTGCGCCTCCAAGTCCAGCGCGCTCAGCAAGGACACCGTGGAGTTCATGGTCCCCATGGGTGCCACCATTCACCTGTGCGGCTCCGTGCTCACCGAAACCTTTTTTGCCATGACCATCTCCATGATGCTCTACGGCCACCTGCCCTCCGTCAGCGTCATGGCCCTGTTCATCCTTCTCTTCGGCATCTTTGCCATCGGCGCCCCCGGCGTTCCCGGAGGAACCGTCATGGCCTCCCTGGGTATCGTGGTGGGGGTCCTCCAGTTCGACCCCGCGGGCGTGGCCCTTCTGGTGGCGGTCTTTGCCCTCCAGGACAGCTTCGGCACCGCCTGCAACGTCACCGGTGACGGTGCCCTCACCCTGATGCTCGAAGGCCTGTTCAACCGCAACGGCGAGCTCCAGCAGGAGCACGCCTGCGAAGCAGAACTCAGCACCGAACTCAAATAGCCCCACGGGTTGCCTCCGGCCAAGCTGCCGGGGGCAACACTAAAGGAACGATTCAGCCCAATGAACAGCCCCCGGCGGCCCCGCCGGGGGCCAACCTTTTGAAAAATTCAGCAAACAGGTTTTGTTTTTTGAGGATTCGTGCCTGCAGAGCATAGCCCCTCTCCTTCTTTAATCTTGATTACCGGAACGTTTTTGCGGAGCTTTTTCCAAAAAGCGACCCGCCGGAGGCAACGGAGTTTTTAAATGCGTTGGCCCTGACCTGTTACCGGTTTCGTCTTGACATCCGAGCCCTTCAGTCATACTAAATAAAATTTTGATTTGACTGGACGGATCCATCAAACAGGGGATGTCGCTTCTCATCAACCACGCGACAGATCAAGGGCCCCGCATCAAGGCCCTTTGCCGAAGGCCCGGCTCACCGGGAGGAGGGCAGCCGCTGGCTTGGGAGCCGTCTCCATATGATAACCAGGAGGAAGACGAACATGGCACGATTGAAAAAACTGCTGACCGTCATGGTCATGGCAGGGGTTTGCATGGCAATGGTTTCCACGGCATCCGCCGCGGACAAGAACTGGGCAAAGATCAAAAAATCCGGCGTTCTCACCATCGGCACCAGCCCCGACTACCCCCCCTTTGAAAGCGTGGACCCCGCCACCAACAAAATCGTGGGTTTTGACATCGACCTCATCGACGCCGTTGCCGCCGAGCTGGGCCTTAAAACCAAGTTCCAGGCCATGGGCTTTGACTCCATCATCATTGCCGTGAAAAACGGGCAGGTGAACCTGGGTATGTCCAGCTTCTCCGTCACCGAAGAGCGTAAGCAGAGCGTTGACTTCACCATCCCCTACTACAAAAACGGCTCCACGGTTCTCACCAAGGCAGACTCCCCCGTGAAAACCGAAGAAGACCTGGTGGGCAAGCGTGTTGCCGCCCAGATCGGCTCCACCAGCGCCGAAGCGGCCAAGAAGATCAAGGGCTGCGACGCCCAGATCGTGGACGACGCCAACATCGCAGTGATGATGATGAAAAACGGCGTGGTTCAGGGCGCTGTCCTGGACGTGGCCATTGCCGAAAACTACGCCAAGAAGCCCGAGTTCACCGTCTTTGAAAAGCCCCTGAGCTACGAAGAGACCGCCGCCATCGTGCGCAAGAACTCCCCTGAGCTCCTGGACGCCCTCAACAAGGCCATCGAAAAGCTCGAAGCCGACGGCACCATCGCCAAGCTCCGCAAGAAGTGGGGCGTATAGAGGATCGAAGGCCCTCAGCTTTGATTGTAAAACGACGCCACCCCAGCCGGAAAACCGGTTGGGGTGTTGTCCTTCACAGCATGCACCACAACAGACCGCGACCATGATCACGTAAGGCCCCCTGGAAAACCATGCGGTTTTCCATGCCGCCCCCGCGCCTCAACGGGTCTGTTCAAAAACCGTTTGCCCCCCGGCAGGCCCGCCGGCGGCAACCCCATAGAAGGATCATCACAGTGATCGATTTTGCGCTGGTTTGGCAGCACAAGTTATTTTTGCTTAAAGGAGCCGCGGTCACCATTCAGCTGACCTCCGGTGCCCTGATCATCGGCATCATCCTCGGCTCCCTTGCCGGCATGGGCCGCATCTCCAGAAACCGCCTGATCCGAGCCGTGTCAGGTGTCTATGTCTACGTCCTGCGCGGCACCCCCATGCTGCTGCAGATCTTTTTCATCTACTTCGGTCTGCCCCAGCTCTACCTGGCCATCACCGGGGACCCCATCATGTTTTCGCCCATCAAGGCGGGCATCACGGCCCTGGGCATCAACTCAGGCGCCTACGTGGCGGAGATCGTCCGCGCGGGCATCCAGGCCGTTCCCAGCGGCCAGATGGAAGCCGCCCGCTCACTGGGCATGCCCCACGGCCGGGCCATGTGGGACGTCATCCTGCCCCAGGCCTTTCGCAAAATCATTCCCCCGTTGTGCAACGAGTTCATCGTCCTTTTAAAGGACTCCTCCCTGGTCTCCGTCATCGGGGCCGGTGAGCTGATGTACTCGGCCAAGGTCATGGGCGCCCGGTACTACGACTACGTCCAGTTCCTCTTCGGCGCCGGTGTGGTCTACCTCTTTTTGACCTTCATCATCTCCCAGGCCCTGGCCGCCCTGGAGAGAAAACTCGGCGTCATGGACAAGTAGCACCTCGCCTTCCCGTTTTTCTGCGAAGAAAGGCCCCCCACAGCGGCTTTCGCTGCTCCGCCCACGGTCATGACGGCCCGGCGGAGCGGCAGCGCCCAACACACCGCACCTCCCCTGCCCATCAAAAAAATGCCATCTCCGAAAACCGCTTGCCAGGATTCCGGCAGGAACGTTATCCATACAGGAAAGAGGTCACGGGTCGTTTTTTTTCGGATCATCCCCCGTGGTCTCCTGCGGCACGCCGCACCACCTTTTGGGGCAAAGAGACCATGATACAGCACGAATACAGCCAGGCCAGAATAGCCAAGGACAGGAACTACGACGGCAGGTTCTTCTTCGGGGTGAAAACCACGGGGATCTTCTGCAGGCCTTCGTGCCCGTCTCCTGTGGCCAAAGAGGAGAACGTCCGCTACTTCAAGACACTCTTTGAAGCGTTGAAAGAAGGGTTCCGGCCCTGCTACCGGTGCAGGCCGGACCTTGAAACGGAGTACACCAGCGGAAACATCCGGGGAACATTCCTGGTGAAAGAGGCCCTGGAAAAAATCTACGGCGGGTTTCTCCACGACCACGGCCTCGAAGATCTGGCGGCCGAGGTGGGGGTGTCGGATCGCCACCTGCGGCAACTCTTCCAGGACAACCTGGGTGCCCGGCCCGGGGCCGTGGCCAGGTACCACAAGGCTCTGTTCGCCAAGAAACTCCTGGTCTACTCCCGCCAAAGCATCACGGACATCGCCTATGCCTCAGGCTTCGGCTCCATTCGCCAGTTCAACGAGGTGTTTAAAAAGACCTTTGGGAAAACACCCACGCAGCTGCGCCGGGAAGAGGGACCCGGGGAAGAAAATCCCGGCGCCGACACCCTGCTGAAGCTCCCCTACCGGCAGCCCTTTGATTTCAAGCAAATCCTCTCCTTTCTGGCCCCGCGGGCCATCCGGGGGGTGGAGGTGGTCACCGAAACAAGCTACAGCCGCACCTTTCGAGTGGGCTCAGCCCGAGGACACGTCACGGTCACCGATGCCCCGGAGACCTCGGCCCTTGCGCTTCACATCGCCTGTGACGACATCCGCTGCTGCATGGAGATCCACAACCGCGTCCGCAGGATGTTCGACCTGGACACCGACTTTTCCCGGATCAACCACCTCCTTGCAGCGGACACCACCCTGTCCCGCGGCATGACAAACGGCCACGTGCCCCGCCTGCCCGTGGCCTTTGATCCCTTTGAGTTTGTTGTCCGCGCCATCCTCGGCCAGCAGATCACGGTAAAGGCCGCCACCACCCTGGCCGGACGCATCGCTGAAAAAGCGGAACAAAACACCGGCCCTGAGTACCCGGACGGCCTGGACCGCTACTTTCCCGATGCCGAAGAGCTCGTTAGCCTCGATCTTTCCGGCATCGGCCTCACCCAGACCCGCCAGGCTACCTTGCAGACCGCGATGCGGGCCGTTCTGGACGAGGCTGTCAAGCTCACCCCCAACCAACCCTTTGACGCCTTTCACCGGGACTTTTCCAGCCTGAAAGGCATCGGCGACTGGACCGTTCACTACGTGGCCATGCGGGGCCTGGGTATGAAAGACTGCTTTCCGGCCACGGACCTAGGGGTCATCAAGGCCCTGACCCGGGACGAAAAACCGACCAAAAAAGCAATCCAGGCCATGGCCGAAGCGTGGCGCCCCTACCGGAGCTATGCAACCCTGTGCCTGTGGCATATGGACAAAGGAGACGAGGCATGACCTATTACACACAATTCCAGGCCCCCCTCTGCGAGGTGATCATCGCAGGGGATGAGCGAGGCATCTCCCATCTTCACCTCTGCACAGGGGAAGGCAAACGGGTCTTTGAGATCTCACCGGAGTGGGTTCGAAACGACGCCTTCTTTGACGACGCCGTGGGGCAGGTGCGGGAGTACATGGAAGGAAAAAGGGATCACTTTGACCTGAAGCTCAACCCCTTGGGAACGGAGTTCCAGAAACAAGTATGGAAGGCACTCACGGCCATTCCCTTCGGAGAGCTCAGGACCTACGGAGACATTGCAAAAAAACTGGGCAACGAAAAGGCCTGCCGTGCCGTGGGCATGGCCAACAGCAAGAACCCCATCCCCCTTATCGTGCCCTGCCACCGGGTGGTGGGGGCAGGCGGCAAGCTCACGGGCTTTGCCCATGGCCTGACCATCAAGGAGCAGCTCATCCGGCTGGAAAAAGAGAAGGACCCAACGTAACGAAGAGCCCCCGGCAGGACGCCGGAGGCTTTTATGAATGCATCAGTAACAAATAAGGACACACCACCATGTATGCCGTCATCTTTGAAGTGACCCCCAAGGCCGAAGGCAAAGCCGAGTACCTGAAAATCGCCGCGGAAATCCGGGGCTTCCTCGAGAGCCGACCAGGCTTTATCTCCATTGAACGGTTCGCCAGCCTCAACGAGGAGGGAAAATTGCTTAGCCTCTCCTTCTGGGAATCCGAGGCCGCCATCGAGGCATGGCGCACCATGCTGGACCACCGGACCGCACAGAGAACCGGCAAGGCCTCCCTTTTCACCTCCTACCGCATCCGCGTGGCCAACGTGGTGCGGGACTACACCCACGACAAGCGGGGCCAAGCCCCTGCGGACTCCAACAGCGCCCTTCTTTAAACAGCGAGCACCCTGATCTATGGCCAGCAAAGGAACCACACCATGACCATCACCCTCGCCTTTGACGTATACGGCACCCTCATCGACACCCACGGTGTGGTTGAGCACCTCAAAGAACTCATCGGGGAAAAGGCTGCGGCTTTTTCCCGTACCTGGCGCGAAAAACAGCTGGAATATTCGTTCAGGCGGGGGTTAATGCAGCACTATGCTCCGTTTTCCGTATGCACCGCCCAGGCACTGGACTACACCTGCACCGTCCATGGAATACCGTTCAACAGCGAGCAAAAAAAAGGCCTCCTGGAAATCTATCGCACCCTCCCCGCCTTTCCGGATGTTCGTGAAGGGCTTGCCCGTCTGAAGGCAACGGATTGCAACCTCTTTGCCTTTTCCAACGGCACCGCAGACGCGGTGGAAACCCTCTTGAACGCTTCGGGAATCCGGGATGCTTTCCATGGCATTGTAAGCGTCGATGAGATCAAATCGTTCAAACCCAACCCCGGTGTCTATGCCCACTTCCTGAGAAAATCCGGAGCCGCAAGGCACGAAGCCTGGCTCATTTCAAGCAATCCCTTTGATGTGATCGGTGCCCTTTCAGCCGGCATGCGCGCTGCCTGGGTCAACCGATCCAAAGAAGCCCCCTTTGATCCCTGGGGCATTGAGCCATCGGCCACCATCCATGATTTAACCGAACTTCGCGACGCCCTCAGTACGCCTTAACCCCACAGGATAGAGGCCCCATTCCCATGGGGCGCTCGCAAGCCGTCGGGAAAAACCCCCGTCATCAGTCAACCGCGTCTGTGTGACCGGAGATTTTGTCTCTACTCCGAGGCCCCGGTACGCACGTCCATGGTGATGGGAATGAATTGCCCTGGTCGCGATACGGCAACGTTCACCACCACCCGCATCATTCCGGCATCCACGTCGCTTGCGCCCACGGTGATGTTAAAGGCATCGTCCGGGTCCGCCCCGGCCAGCCCCCCCTCTTTCCAGAGGTCCATGAGAAAATGCCTGATCAGGGGCGTCACCTTCCCCCAGGTCGCCGGTGTGTTGGGTTTTGAGGCGCATCCCTTGAGGGCTTCCGTGATGGAGGCCTCAATCATCATCACCGTCCGCCGCACGTTCACATAGCGCCAGTCCGGGCTGTTGCCGTCCAGGGTCCGGGCTCCCCAGATCAGGGTCCCTTCACCGGGAAAGGCGCGGATGGCATTGACAGACAGGCCATCCGGGGGAATGGCAAGGAACTCCTGGCGATCACCGGAAACGGTGACAGCCGGGCTGCAGACGCTGTTCAGGCTGATGTTGGCAGGGGCCTGCCAGACGCCACGTGAATTGTCCGTCATGGCGTAGGCACCGGCAACGGCGCCCGACGGCGGCAGCAGGTTGGCACGCTCCTTCATGGCTTTGAGCAGGGTGTTGAAAAGCGGGCTTTCTGCCACCAGGGCATTGTTGATGCCGGTTTTTTCCGCGTGGGTGAGTAAGGGAGAGGTCATCTTACTGATGACAGACGCCATGGCGCCTGACTCGGCGGCGGGGGCCTCCCCCCGGCCTTGGGAAAGCTCCTCGGTCAGAAGCCGCTGGAGAAGCGAAAGGGGGGTAAGGTTTTCAAACCCCAGGTCCCGTTCCTGCACCACCGTGGTGTTCAGCCATGGGTAATAGGCTGCTCCGAGGCCCAGGTCCGCAGAGCCGATGCCGTCCCGAAACACCTTGATGCAATCCGCAGAAGAGTTTGGTGAAGGCCGGTCTCCTCCCCGGACATCCAGGATGGCAAACCGGCTGCGACCCGGCTCTGCGCACCGCCGCAGGGCGGCCTGCTGCACGGCGCTGCACCCTGCCCCATCCAGAAGCACGGCCTCGGGGATCACCACCAGGGTGGGCCCATCCTCCCCCGACAGGGCACCAATCCCCCGGACCAAGCCCTCGGTTTCCACGGCATCTCTGTAGTCCCCCACGGACACGATGCTGCAGGGTCCGCCCCCGTTCTGGAAAAAGAGTTCCAGGCTGCGGTACAGGATGTAGCGCTCGGAGCTCTGGGTCAGGGAAAAGGATTTGCCATTTAGAACCACATCCGAGGCATCGGGTGAGCCCGCCCCCTTTTCCTCAAGGGAAAAGCCGAGGACCGGCGCACCACCGAACAAGGCCACGTACTCGGCCATGTTACTCACCGAAACCGGTTCCATCACATTTTCAGGCATTTTTCCCGTGTGCCCGATAAAAATCGGCACGGCCGTGGGCACCGCCGTCACCGACCCGGGAAGCCCTTCGGCCCATGCACAGACAAAAGACAAGAAAACCAGGGCACATGCCAGCCCCATGACGCGTGAACGCCCCTTCATCATCATCCCCCCCATCAAGGCCCTGCGCCAACCAACCCGCGCCATGCGCAAGCCCTTATCTATGTATCCATTCCGTATCATCACGCAAGGCACGGCTCACCGCGCCCCGCGACTCATCACAGGGTAAACCGCCCCACAAGGCCACTCAACTGATCGGCCAGGCCGGAGAGTTCCCGGGCCTTGGTGCGGATCTGAAGGCTCCCCTCATTCATCTCCCGGGCCGCCCGGCTCACCTCCGAGATGCTTTGGGCCACGCCTTCGGCAGCGGCCGAGGCCTGTCCCACGTTCTCACTTACGGCCTGGCCGCCGGAAGCAGCCTGGGCAGCGCTCTGCGAAATTTCACGGGTGGTGGCGGACTGCTCTTCAATGGAGGCAGCCACAGTGGTCACCACCTGATTGATATCGTGAATCACCGTGACAATGGATTCGATGGCGTCTACGGACTCTGACGTCACGGTCTGGATCCCGGAGATCTTTCCCCTGATCTCCCCGGTGGCATCCGCCGTCTGCCGGGCAAGGGCCTTGATCTCTTCGGCAACCACCGCAAACCCTTTTCCGGCCTCGCCGGCCCGTGCCGCCTCGATGGTGGCGTTGAGGGCAAGCAGGTTCGTCTGCTCAGAAATCTCAGAGATGGTTTCCGTCACCTGGTTGATCTCCTTTGCAGCGCTTCCCAGCTCCGTCACTTTTTCCGACACCATGCGGGCCTCGTCCACGGCCCCCCGGGTGATCTCGCTTCCCTTTGCCGTATTTCCGGCAATCTCCTCAATGGTTGCCGTCATCTCCTCAGAGGCAGCGGCGATCATCTGGATGCTCACGGTGGTCTGCTCCGTGGACGCGGATACCTCGTTCATGTTGTCGGTCATCTCATCGGCTGCCGTTGAGACCGTGCCGGAGGCTTCCGCGGTATGGTCCGAGTTCGATGTAATCTGTTCCGAAACGGCAGACAGCTCCGACGAGGAAGACATCAGCATCCCCACCCCGGTGCTGACGTCGCCGAACATGGATTTGAGATTGGCCGACATGCTGTTAAGGGACGCCACCAGAACCCCGATCTCATCTTTGCCCCGGATGTCCAGGGTCTGCCGCAGGTCCCCCTGGGCCATCTTGTCTGCAAACGCCGCGGCCTGTGACAGTGATGAGACGATGGGACCGGCAATGAGAAGGGCAACCCCCACGCACATCACCAGCACAACCCCCATGGAGACCCATACGGTACGGGCCGTGAGGGCACTGTGCTCCCTCATGGTTGTCAGGGAATGGTCCAGCTCTTCCACATGCTGGGCCACGAGTTTGTCGATCATCCCCGTGAGCTCTTCGGCAAAGGGGTCAAACTTTTCCATCATGGGATTGCCCTGCTCCGGCCCCCCGTCGATATAGGCCTGGGCCATGGAGCGTCCCATGGCGTAATACCGGTCCAGGCTCACCCGCATCGCCTTTAACAGGGCCACGGTCTCGGCTTCGCCGTACTTTTTGTGCTCATCAATGGCAAAGGCGATACGCTTGACTGCGTCGTCGTAGTAGGTTTTGGCCTCATCGTATCCGTCATCGTATCCTTTGGCTGCCCGGGTGGCAGAGATGTCCGTGAGCCAGCCCTGAATCTGCTCGATATCCCGCTTGGTTTCGATGAAATTAAAGGTGTGGGGAAGAACTTCCCCTTCTGCAGATGCCAATTCCTCCACCGTCGCCTGGGTGAACCGTGTGATACACAAGCCCGAAATGGCAAACAGCACCCACACAATCCCGAAGCCTGCAAAAAGCTTCACCCGCACCGACACATCATTGAGTTTAAACGCCATCTCTATCTTTCCTCATAAAGGATCACAAAGGGTGGGCCATAAAAGCCATCATGCAGCCGCTTTGAACGGACTGCCTGATGAACGGCCCCGATAAATAAATCAACCCCGCCGTCCACGCGACAAGGAGTATCTCTCGTCAGTTCCATGCAAACACACGCCTGGGTTCACAGCCCACGAAAATGAGAAATACTATCCCCTCATCCATCGACAAAACAAAAACCGCCTTGAATATTTCTTTCATTTTTTTTGCAATAAAAAACCGCACGACCCAATCAGAGAAAGGGCGTGCGGCAGGCAAGGCGAGGAGGGTTGGCAAATCGAGCAGAAAACCGTGAGTTGGGGTTGCTCTTTCAGTAATACCCACTCTTCCCCGCAGAGGTCGGGAAACATAACCTCACATCACTTTGGCAGGGTTATTTTCTCATGAACTGTCCGGGGGGTCGGAAAAAAGGGGACTGAAACGGGGAACAGTGAGTAAAGGGGCAGGGAGAATGGGGTCACGCCATCCGGGGAGCGTCAGCGCATGACCGGCCGGCTCAGCCAAAAAAGCAGCAGAGGCGCTAAATCTGCTCTTTGATCTCCTTGACCATCCCCATGTCCACGTGCTCTCCAAAGGCAAGGGTGGCGGAATGAAGGGCCAGGGCCACGAGGATCCCTGTAAAGGTTATCCCCGTCAGGGCAATGAGGACGGAAAGGGCCCTGGACCCCTTCCGACTGGGACGCATGTCCCCGTATCCCACGGTTGTGGCCGTGATAAATGTCCAGTAGAGGGTGTCGAACCGGCCCCATTTTTCAAGGCGGCCCACCCACTGCCCCAGCATCACGATCACAAGGAGCAAGAACACCATCAGGGGGGCTGCAAAGTACAGGGCCCACAGCAGAAACCGAATGAACGTCAGGGTAAAGCCCATAATCAGGAACCTTCGGTGGGGGTTATCGGCCAGGTGGATCTTCCGTATGAGATGTCATACGAAAGATGTAATCATTGATCAACCCCAAAAACAACCGGGCATCTCCACCACAGCAAGGCAGGTGGGGCTCAGCTGTATCGCAGGTAGTTCTCGATCTTGAGCCGGAGTCTCTCGGCCAGGGTGACGTTGGCCGCCCCCAGGGTCTCAAGGATCATTTCGGCCTCCTGCCGGTAGGCTGTGATCTTCTCCCGATCCCAGTGGGCAGGCGGCGGCTGGAGGTTGGTGATGCGGTCGGCGAGCTTGACCATCCAGACCTCTTCGGGCTGCTGCCGAATGCGGGCGAGGCTGTCGGCCATCTGCTCCTGCTTGCTGCCAAGGGTTTTGTCCTTGGAAAGAGCCTTTACCCCTCGGGCCACCTCAAGCCCGAAACCCTCGGCCACGGTCTCAAAGGAGGTCTCCGTGTCTTCCAGGGTGTCGTGCAGCAGGGCGCAAAGCACGGCAAGATCCGGCTTTTCGGTGCAGGCGGGGTCCTCTGTGATGGCGGCCATCACCTCCATGGAGACGGTTCCGACATGATTGATGTACGCGATCTCGGTACCGGGCATGGTCTGCCCGTTGTGAGCCCTGGAGGCAAAATTCCAGGCGGCAAGGACAAGGTCCTGATTCCAAACAGTCATGGGTAAGATCCTTCAAAAAAAACCGGTTAATTCGGCAAGAGGCACTCAAAGCCGCTGCCCGCCATGGAGGGGACAAACTCCGTCACATCATATCGCGCCACGCCCTCTTTGCAAAAGGGGTCTTCGGCCAGCACCGCGTCCAGGGCCTCCCTGGTAGGCATGTCCGCAAGGATCACCCCACCGGTGCGGGGCACCTTGCGACCGGAGGCGATAAAATGTCCTTTTTCGTACTGCTCCTTCAGGTAAACGACATGGGCCTCAAGGTTCGCGTCCACTTTATCCATTTCGCATACATAGGTCAGGGAAACAATATACATGCGTCGTCCTTTTCATCTTGATCGAGTCATGCAATGGGGAGGGCCTGGATCCGCAGCCCCTTTGATCCGAAGCGCCCCCAAGGGCCCATGGATCACAACGGCCCAAGGGAACCACAGCCACGGAAAAGCTTCAAGGATTTCCTTGCTCAAGCACCGGGGCTCCCCGACCGGGCGAGCCCCACTTCACACGGAGACACTACAGGCGAAACTGCCCCACAGCAGTCTCCAGCTCTTCGGAGAGGCCGTTGAGGGTGAAGGCCTCCGAGGCCACCTTGGAGCTGCCCTCGCCGAGGCCTGTGGTCTCCCGGTTCAGCTCGGTGATGTCATGGGCCACGCTGCCCACGGCAACAGAGGTGTCCGCGATGTTGGCCGCCACCTCCTGAATCCCCAGGGAAGCCTGCCCGATGTTCTCGGAAATCTCGCGGGTGGTGACGGACTGCTCTTCCACGGCGGCGGAGATCCCCCCCACCACCTCGTTGATGCCGTGGACCACCTCGTTGATGCCCGTCACCTCGCTGACCGCGTCCCGGGTGGCGTCCTGGATCATGCTGACCTGGGTACGGATATCACCTGTGGCCTCGGCGGTCTGACGGGCCAGCTCCTTGATCTCGTTGGCCACCACGGCAAAACCCCGGCCCGCGTCACCGGCCCGCGCCGCCTCGATGGTGGCGTTCAGGGCCAGCAGGTTGGTCTGCTCGGAGATCTCGGTGATGGCCTCGGTGACGTGACCGATTTCCCTTGCCGCCTCGCCCAGAGAGGCGATGCGGGTGGCCGAGGACTCGGCCTGGTCCACGGCCTGAGCGGTGATTTCCGTGGCCTTGCCCGTACTCCCGGCGATCTCCCCGATGGTCTCCATCATCTGCTCGGCGGACTCGGCCACAATGCCCACGTTGGTGGAGGCCTCTTCAATGGCGGCTGCCACGGTGTTCATGTTGCCGCTCATCTGCTCTGCGGAGGCTGCCACGGACTGGGATTTTCCCACAATGGACGAGAGGTTCACGTTCATGCTTCCAGACAGGGTGCTCAACTCACCAGAGGAGACAAACAGGGTTTTCGAGTTGTCCACCACTCCCTGGAGCATGGCCTTCATCTCCCCGGCCATGGAGTCGAGGCTGCCACCGATGCGCCCGAGTTCATCGCCTCCGTCGATGCCGGAGGTGGCGTTTAAGTCACCGGAGCCAAGGCGGCGGGCGAACTTCTCCACCCGGGCAAGGCGGGTCAGCAGGCCGAAGGTCATGCGGATGCCCAGGAGCATGACCAGCAGCCCCACGGCCACTCCGCCGATCTGGAGGGTGTAGAGCAGGGAGAGCTTTTTCTCGGAGGCCTTCTGCATCAGAAGCACAGCCTTGTTCATCTCCCCCAGAAGGGAAAGGTTGTTGGCCTGGACCCAGGCCAGGCTGTCGGCGGCACCTTCCCCGTCCGAAACAACGGTCTCAAGGTGTCCGTAAAAAGTCCTCCACAGGCCGGATACCGTGTTAAGTTGATCCCGCACCTCTCCTCCGGCTGCGGGGCAGTGCCGGTAAGCCGTGGTCTTCAGATTCAGGGTCAGGGGGGCGTTTCCGGAGTCGGTGAGGGCCTTCAGGGTCAGGTCGAAGACCTTGGCCGTGTTGCGGATGGTGGCGGCCGAAGAAGCATCGGGAAAGGCGGTGTAATGAAGGATCTCCTTGGTCATCTTCTGGGTCAGCATGCGCTGCCTGCCCGCCAGGTTGATGACCAGGCCGTCGTCCTTCATGCGGCCGGACACCACCACGGTGGAACAGAACATAAACACGACAATCACCGAAAATCCTACCATCAAAAGCGTCTGCCTGACCTTGATACTCATCTCTTCACACTCCGCTGCAACTCAATTCCCATGACCGGCCCTGTCTCACCCGGTGCGACACACGGCACATCCAGCCCAGTGGGATCCCGGAGTGTCTCTCCGGCCCAGGGGCATGCCCACACTACATAACAACAACTGTGCCAGCCCGACACCTGAAGCGCCTTAAAAAAAGCCGAAGTATACGGTTCGACGGCCCAGGGCCCCTGAGAGTGCGGGTACGTCCCAGGACAACCATCTGTTTCCATAGTCTCATCCAAACCTGGCCTATCCCGACCCCCACCGGACAGCGCCCCCCAAAAAAACGAGCCGCAAGACACAACACAGGTCCCTTCCATGCCAAAACGCCTGCGGCACACAAAAAAAACTGTCCCACCCACCTACCTTTCAGCCAGATCTGTCCCACACCCCTTTTGACACACACCGGTGCCGCTCCTCCCGCCCCTTGAAATTCCATGTGATCTTGAGCAACGTGGGGCTCATTTTTTCCTGTCTTTCCCCCCGGTAACATACTATATACCAAGGTCAGGCAGAGGCCATGGACGCGGGGTCCCCCGGCCGGACCACGCGACGCCCCATCCATTCTTTCGAGGAAAGCGATATGGGAATCAAAACACAGGAATCGTTCAACTTCTATTCACACCTGGCAGGTGCCATCGCCTCCCTGGTGGGGACGGTCTACCTTTTGCGCATCGCCAGCCACTCGGCGTCCATGACAATCACGGCCCTTGTCTACGCCCTCTCCCTGGTCTTTCTCTTTTCGGCCAGTTCCCTGTACCACGCCTTTAAAAAACAGGAGAACGAGCTCTCCTTCTGGCGAAAAATGGATCGCCTGGCCATTTTCTTCATGATCGCCGGCACCTACACCCCCATCAGCTATTTCTGCCTTGAGGGCAACACCCGCTGGGTCATGATCGCCTTTCAATGGAGCGTGGTGGGCTTCGGCCTCATCTCCCAGCTTTTCTTCCCCAGGGCCCCGAGGGTCCTTTATGCCCTTATCTACAGCGCCATGGGCTGGTCGGCGGTCTTTCCCATCAAACAGGTGCTGGCCAACCTCTCGGCCGGGCAGACGGTGCTGCTCTTCACGGGCGGCGCATCCTTTACGGCCGGTGCCCTGATCTACGCCATCAAAAGACCCCGGCTTGTCCCGGGGATCTTCAGCTTCCACGAACTCTTCCACATCATGGTCCTTTTAGGGGGCGTCCTCCACTACGCCCTGATCTACCGGGTCTATGCAACCTCCCTGGCATGACACGGCCCCGGACAACGAATGTGACTGCACACTGAAAAACGAGATTGGACAACAAGACGCTTTGATTGAACCACGGAAAGAACAGGTACCATGCCGGGAATGGGAGTCTCTCGCCCTTACGGAGATGCTCCGCTTTTACGACGACTACGACGCCTTTGCCCTGGAAGGCGAATCCAAACCACGGCATATCGGCGCCCCGGTCTTCCTCCGCCACCCGGAGGCTCAGACCGGCATCCTGCTGCTCCACGGCTTCATGGCCGCCCCGGAAGAGGTCCGCCAATGGGCTGAATTCCTTTACGGGCTCGGGTACACCGTCTACGCCCCCAGGCTTGCGGGCCACGGCACCTCCCCTGCCGACCTTGCCGGGCGCACCTGCGACGACTGGATGGACTCCGCGGACCGAGGCCACGCCATCCTCGAAACGTGCTGCACGCGCATCGTGGTGGCGGGCTTTTCCACCGGCGCCGGACTGGCCCTGGCCCAGGCCCTCTTCAAGCCCGAGGCCTTTGAGGCCGTCATCTCCGTCAGTGCCCCCTTAAAATTCAAGAGCCTCTCCGTCTCCGGCGTGGAGGCCTTAAACGACTGGAACCGACTTTGCCGTGCCCTGGGTCTCACCTGGTTCACCAAGGAGTTCGTTACCAACCACGCGGACAACCCCCACATCAACTACCTGAAGAGCCCCATCGCAGGCCTCGTCCAGGTGAAAGCCCTGATGAAGAGGGTCTGGAAAGGCCTGCCTGACTTCTGCCCTCCCGCCCTCATCGTCCAGGGCAAAGGCGACCCCAAGGTGAGCGACAAAAGCGGCAGAAAACTCTTTGCCCGCATCGGCCACGAAAACAAAACCTACCGGGAGATCCCCTTTCACCAGCACGGTATCGTCCGCGGCCCCATCGCCGCGGAGCTCTTTGACGAAGTGGAACGTTTTCTGAAAAGCCTGGAAACACCCTGACCCGAAAGACCAGAGGGACCGCTGAACAAAGGCTGCGGTCCCTCCCTTCATGACCGCCCCCTGTCAATCCGGCGGCAAGCCCCATTCCATCCCTCCACGAGCTTGAAAGCTGTCTCCCCGCCCGAAATGTGTCCCCAGACATCGTATTCTGTTCACAGAAACGCTCAAACCGTGCTTTAATATAAACCTGTTATCCCGGACTCCGGTCTCATTCACCTGCTCAGCCACAGCAACCGAGGTTTCCATGGGCATTGCAACAGACATCATCCTCATCGTGGTCGCGGCCTTCTGCTGTGGCCTTCTCATGCAGCGTATCGGTCAACCCCTGATTCTCGGGTACATTGCCGCCGGCATCGCCCTGGGTCCCCACACCGGCCTCACCACCGTTGCCAACATCCACGACATCGAACTCCTGGCCGAAATCGGCGTGGCCCTGCTGCTCTTTGCCCTGGGCCTGGAGTTCTCCAGCAAGGACCTTAAGCCGGTCAAAAAAATCGCCATCATAGGCACGCCCCTGCAGATGGGGCTCACCACCGCCCTGGGCTTTGTCATCGGCAAGGCACTGGGCTGGGGCTGGCTTCCGGCCCTCTGGCTCGGGGCCCTCATCTCCCTGTCCAGCACCATGGTCATCTTAAAGACCCTCATGAACCAGGGCTGGATGGGCACCCTCTCCAGCAAGGTCATGGTGGGCATGCTCATCATCCAGGACCTGGCCGTGGTGCCCTTTATGATCATCCTGCCCCAGCTCAGCACACCGGGTATGGGCCTGGATAACCTGGGGGCCGCGGCCGCCAAGGCAACGATTTTTCTTGTTGCCATGATTTTCCTGGGAACCCGCCTTTTGCCCCGACTGCTGGCCCACATCGCCCGCCTGGGTTCCCGGGAGCTTTTTTTACTGGCCATCACCGCCATCGGCCTGGGCATCGGATACCTCACCTACCTGGTGGGCCTCTCCTTTGCCTTCGGCGCCTTTGTGGCGGGCATGGTCCTGAGTGAATCGGATTACGGTCACCAGGCCTTAAGCGACATCATCCCCTTAAGGGACCTCTTCGGGCTCCTCTTCTTCGCCTCGGTGGGCATGCTCCTGGACCTTACCTTCCTTAAAGACCACCTCGGGGCGGTGCTGCTTCTGGTCACCGTCATCAGCCTGGGCAAGGGCCTCATCTTCATGGGGGTCACCCGCCTCTTCGGCTACGGCAACGTGGTACCCCTGGCCGTGGGCCTGGGCCTGTTTCAGGTGGGAGAGTTCTCCTTTGTCCTGGCACGGGTGGGGGTAGCCACGTCCTCCATCAGCCATGATCTCTACAGCCTGCTCCTCACCACGGCGGTGCTCACCATGGTCCTTACCCCCATTGTCTCGGGCCTGACCCCACGACTCTACACCTTGAAAAAACGATGGTTCCGCCATGAACCCCTGGAAACCGTCAACGTCCCGGAAGAGGGATTCCAGGACCACGTGGTCATCGCCGGGGGCGGGCGCGTGGGGCGCCACATTGCCTCGGCCCTCAAGGCCATGGGCCTTCCCTTTGTCATCATCGAACTCGACCAGCGGCGGGTGGAGCTGGCCAGGCAGGACAACCTGCCCGTGGTCTTCGGCGACGCCTGCCACGAGATTGTGCTGGAAGCGGCCGACATCCTGAGGGCCCGCCTCCTGCTCATCACCCTCCCCGGCCCGGTGGAGGCTCGCTCCGTGGTGACCCATGCCCGGAACATGGCCGAAGACATCACCATCATCACCCGGGCCTCTGGCAGGGAGTTCATCGAAATATTCAAGGACATGAACGTCTCCGAGGTGATCCTGCCGGAGTTCGAGGCCGGCCAGGAAATGACCCGTAAAGCCCTTCTCCACCTTCGCGTCCCCCCCACGGAGATCCAGCACCAGACCGAGACCCTCCGGCAGAAAATCTTCGCCCCCATGCTGGGAGACCACGAACAGATGACCACCCTGGGCCAGCTCTCCAGGGCAGAGCAGCAGTTCGACCTGCAGTGGGTCCGCCTCGAGCCCTCGGGCGCCCTGGTGGGCAGCACCCTGGGCGAGGCGCGCATCCGCACGGAAACCGGGGTGTCCGTGGTGGGCGTTCTCCGGGGTGAAACCCTCATCCCCAATCCCGACGCAGACCTGAGGCTCTCGGCCTGCGACCTGGTGGCCATCATCGGCACCGACGAGGCCCGCAGCCTCTTTCAGGCCCTGGCCGGTATCAACACGCCCGATCTCGATACCGAGGTGCTGGAGTAAGGGCTCACCCACACACGGACAACTGCCATGAAATGCCCCAAGTGCCATCACGACCAAGTCGCAGGATCAGAGTGCGAGGTATGCGGCGTCGTTTTTGAAAAATACCAAAGGATACAGGAACGTCTCAACGACCCCATCCACAGCATCTCGGATCGCAAGCCCGTCCGGCTGCCCGTGACCCGGCTCCCCAGATGGGTACGGGTCACCTTAAGCCTCACCGTTGTCTGGGCCTTTATCACCGGTGGCATGTACCTCGCCATCCGGTCGGCCCCCATGCAGCCCCGGCCAGGAGGCCCCACCGGCATCGCCCGGCAGTTCAACGCGGTCCGCCCCCACGGCAACCCGGTCCAAGAAAGCCGGCTGGCAACGGTGTTCATCGAAACGCCCTGGGGCTCGGGCTCTGGGTTCTTTATTGACTCTTCCTGCCGGATCCTCACCAACAAGCATGTTCTCACCGTAAGCGAAAAAGAGGTCGAGGAGATACGCCAGGAACTGCGTGTACTTGCCCATGTCATCCGCAGCAGGCAAGAGAGCAAAAAGCGCGACACCACCGTCCAAAGGCACCTGAATGACAGGGCCACTCCGGCACTGCGCTTCGCCGAACTCAAAACCCGTCTTGCGGCCATCGAAGAAAGCCGGGCCAACCCCAGCTACACGGTCATCCTCTACGACGATTCCACCTACACGGCCACCGACGTCACCTTCAGCGACACCCATGACCTGGCCCTCCTGCGGCTGGACCAGAAAGAGTGCCCCTGCATGAAAAAAGGGCAATCAGGTGCCCTGAAAGTCGGCCAGTCGGTCTTCACCATCGGCAACCCCTTGGGGCTTTCCCACACCGTGACCTCCGGCATTTTCTCCGGGAAACGAAGCCATGAAGGCCACACCTACATCCAGACCGACGCTCCCATCAACCCCGACAACAGCGGGGGCCCCCTCATTGATCAAACAGGCTGCGTGGTGGGCGTCAACACCATGAGCCTCGCCGGTTCCGAAGGCATCGGCTTAGCCATCCCCATTGAGGCTGCCCTGGATGAATTCCAGGAACTGATCCCTTAAGGCTCCCTTTCCATTTTGCCTGGGATGTGGCATAGTAACGCCCCCGATAATCGGAGTCATTCTTTCCGGAAACCCACCGACAGAAAGCGTCCGGGAATGCCTTTGGGGCCGCTGTTCCACGCACCGCAGAACCGACCGCGCATCGCCGCAACACCCCCGTCCCAAAGGCTCCACCCCAACCGTGAGGAGTCTGCCTTGGGAACCCATGTCATCGAAGAGGCCAATCAGTGCCTTGTCTGTAAAAAACCCCGCTGCACCACGGGATACCCCGTTTCTACACCCATCCGCGACATGATCGAGCTTTTCCGTAAGGGGATGTCTATCGCCTGGGCAAACGCGTGGCCATCATCGGCGCCGGAAACGTGGCCATGGACGTCGCCCGCACGGCCTTGAGAAAAGGGGCCCAGGAGGTCACCGTGGTCTACCGGCGCGGCGAAGCCGAAATGCCCGCCACCCCCTTTGAGTACGACTACGCCAAAGTGGAAGGGATCTTTGCCTCCGGGGACGTGGTCACCGGCGCCAAGGCCGTGGTGGAAGCCGTGGCCTTCTCCAAACGGGCCGTGGCTGCCATGGAAACGTATATGGACGGCAAGGTGGGGACACCTTAGCCCGGATATTTCACGGGTCGGGTGCACCCATAGTCAAGGCATCGGAGCTGCAGGAACAGATTCACTGTTCACGGGTCCCCAATTCTCTCTCACACCACGCCATCACCTCATGGAATGGCTCGGTCTCCAGGGCGGCAAACCCCTTTTCTCCCCGGGTACGGGACAGGGAGGGAGACGGGATGCCGCAGAGAAACTTGGCGATGAGGCGCGGATCACGGTTGGCAAGCCCGGCAACAAAGGACCCGGCCACCTGATCAAGGTGAAGGGCCGATAAATCACGGGCATGGGGGGCAGGCGGAATGGGGCGATGCTTGCCAAGGCAGACCGAACAACTCCCGCACGGGTGCTCCAGGGGCTCTCCAAAGTAAGCAGAGAGGGCCTGGGGCAGACAGGCGGTGCCGTCGGCAAGGTCGAGGACCTCATGAATCCGCGCCACCTCGGAGACCTCTTTCCGGCTGAAGAGATCGTGGAGGCGTTCGGAAAGAGCGGGCACATCCACCTGTTGCTGGAGAATCTCAAAGACATCCACGGCCCGGCCCTGCTTCAGGGTAATCATCCCCTGCTCTTCAAACCAGGAGAGGGCGCTCAGGATCCGCTCCCTGGGAGATCCGGTGGCCTGGCAGACCGCCTGCATGTCCGGATAGCTCCACACCTTCTTGTCGGCGGACAGGGAAAAGAGTGTCTCCACAAAGGCACGGCGCTCGCCTTGAAACGCATCGATGATGGCCCCTTTGGGGCGCTCGTACTTAAAGGCGTAATTCTCGAAAAAAACCCGCACGGGCTTGATCACCCCGAAAAGCTCCAGGTACACAAGCAGGGTCTTTAAGGGCAGGGGCCGCATGTCCAGCTGCCGGGTGAGCTCGGACTGCCTCACCTCCCAGTGCTTCTCGGAGTGGGAGGCGATTTCGGAGACCAGCTTGAAAATGCTCTCTTTGGACGGGGTATCCCCGTAGACAAAGTTCTCCAGGGTGTAAATCCCCTCCCGGGAGCCGATGAGGGTGCAGGCGGAGAGCTCGCCGTCGCGGCCCGCCCGGCCGATCTCCTGGCTGTACCCTTCGATGGATTTGGGCGGGTCAAAGTGGATCACCTTGCGGATGTCGCTCTTGTCGATGCCCATGCCAAAGGCGATGGTGGCGGCCACCGTGGGCAAAGAGCCCTCCATGAACCGGTTCTGAATGGACGCCCGAACGTCCGGTGCCAGCCCCGCATGATAGGCTTCACAGGGGAACCCGTTTTCCGTCAGAAAGGCCGCCGCAGACTCCGCCCCTTTCTGGAGGGTGGTGTAAACGATGGCCGGCCCACGGGGCTCATCCCCCATGGCCGCCAGGAGCGCCCCGCGCTTTTCGGTGTATGTGGCCGCCGGGAGCACCCGCAGGTGCAGGTTGGGCCGGAAAAAACCGGTGCGAACCACGCTCTCTTCACCCATACCGAACTTCTCGCAGATATCCCGGGCCACCTTGGGCGTTGCCGTGGCCGTGAGCAAAAGCACCTGGGGAATATTGTAAAAGGACTTGTACTCGGGGATCTTCAGGTAATCGGGCCGAAAATTGTGGCCCCACTCGGAGATGCAGTGGGCCTCGTCCACCACAAGGAGCGATAGGTTCATGCGCTTGAGCTGCTCCCTGAAAATCTCGTTTCGAAGGCGCTCCACCGACACCATAAGGATCTTGAGGGTCCCGTCCATGGCCTCCCCCAAAATTTTCCGGGACGCCTCGCGGGTCAGGGTAGAGTCCAGGCGGGCCGCCGGGATGCCCTTGGCCTTGAGAAAATCTTCCTGATCCTTCATCAGGGCGATGAGGGGCGAAATCACCACGGTAAGCCCGGGCAATGCCAGGGCCGGAAGCTGATAGCACAGGGACTTGCCCGCCCCCGTGGGAAACACAGCCAGGGCCGATCCCCCGCCCAGGATCCTCTCCACCACCGGCTCCTGCCCCTGCCGAAACCCTGAAAAACCAAACCGATTAAGCAGCTCTGCTGTGTTCATGATTTCCTTTCCTCATCAAACGTGGTCACGAGTCAGGTCAAAAAGCGACCCGTCGGAGGCAACTGAATCCTTACACAGGCATGGAATGTGCCCCTTATGCCCCGTCATGCAACCAGAAACCCAGGGGTGTTGTCAACAGGAGCCACCTTCATCCAGAAAAGATTAGCCTGCCGTCCAAAACACACCGATTTCCTTCCACAAAAAAGCCCCCTGGCTTATTCCGAAGGACACGGAGAAAACCAGGGGGCTACCAAAGGTTTATGGTCCAGCTTTTTTCAAAAAGCGGCCACCGGAAGCCTTTTCCTTCAACCTTTCACCCTATTACCTATTTCCTATTACCTAATTACCTTTTGCCTTTTGCCTTTTGCCCTTAGCCTTTACCCTTTTACCATTCTCACACCTTAAACCGCGCCACCATCCCTGTCAGGGCATCGGAGAGCCGCGTCAACTCACCGGCATGGGTGCTGAGCAAGGTGCTGCTGGAGGCGAGTTCGGCGCCGGTGGCGTTCACCACCCTGATCTCCTGGGCGATGTTCTCGGCCACCATGGAGCTTTCGGCCACGTTGGAGTTCACTTCATCGATACCCTGGGCAGCCTGGGCCACGTTGCCGGCGATCTCCCGGGTGGTGACGGCCTGCTCTTCCACGGCAGCGGCAATGGTTGCCACCACGTCGTTGACCTCCACGATCACATCCGTGATGGACCGGATCTCCACCACGGTCTCTTCGGTGGCCCCCTGGATCCCGGCCACCTGGCGCTTGATCTCCTGGGTGGCGTCGGCGGTCTGGGCAGCCAGGGCCTTGATCTCGTTGGCGACAACAGCAAAACCTTTTCCGGCTTCACCGGCACGGGCCGCCTCGATGGTGGCGTTCAGGGCCAGCAGGTTGGTCTGCTCGGAGATCTCGGTGATGGCCTCGGTCACCTTGCCGATCTCCTGGGCCGACCCGCCCAGGTGATCCACCTTCCGGCTGGCCATGCGCGCCTTGTCCACGGCCTCGTGGGTCATGGTGCTGGCCTTTTCGGAGTTGGCGGCGATGTCCTGGACCGTGACGCTCATCTCTTCGGAGGCTGCGGCCACCATGCCGACGTTGCCTGCGGCCTGCTCGCTTGCGGCGGCCACCGAGGTCATGCTGCCGCTCATCTCACCGGCTGCCGCGGCAACGGTCCTGGACTTGGAAGAGGCCTCATCCGCATTCTGGGAAAGCTGGGTGGAGACGGCCGAGAGTTCGTTTGCGGCACCGTTGAGCCCCCGGGCGTTATCCGTGACGTCCCGAACGATGCCCTGAAGGTTCTCGATGAAGACGTTGATCCAGTGGGCCAAAACGCCGATCTCGTCATGTTTCTTGATCACCAGGCGTGTGGTGAGGTCCCCCTCCCCTTCGGCTATGCCCTGAAGCCCTTCAATGGCTTCCCCCAGGGTGCGGGAAATGCCAAAAGCAATGGTCAGGGTCACGGGAAGGATCATTAAAAGGAAAAAGGCACCGGCGAGCCCGGCCACCCATGCCCCCTTTCGGGCCACATTGCCCGACACAAGGGCTTCGATGCGTGCTTTCTCCACGTCAATGTTGTCGATGTAGACACCGGTCCCCACCCAGAGGCCGGTACCCGGGATCATCTCTGCATACCCAAGCTTCGGCTGGATCCCCTTGCCGGGCTTCTTGTACTGATACCGTACAAACCCGCCGCCGCCTTTGGCCGCATTGTGAAGATCGCGGACGTAATACACCCCCACCGAATCCTTGACGCCGGAGAGTTCTTTTCCCGCAAGGGATAGGTTGGTCGCCACACACACCACGGTCGTCTTGTCGTAAACAAAAAAATAGCCCGACTTATCCTCACCAAACCTGAGGGAGGCGATGCGGTCTTCCACCACGGCACGCACCTCCGCAGGGTCGGTCGTGCCCTTTAACGCCTTGCCCAGCATCTCCCCCACGGTATGGGACGCCACCTTCAGCGTCTCCTTCTGCCTTTCCAGCATCATCGACTCAGCCGCATCGATCCCCACCTCTTTTGCCAAACGTCCCGTTTCAAACACGCCGAACAACATACCGACAAACAACACCATGACCATCCCGACAACAACAAACAGACGTGCTTTGATTGATACGTTTTTGAGCATTCCTTCTCCTTTGCAGCCATGCAATTCGGGGCTCTCCAGAAACTATGAGCCCTTGCCCTTTCGCCGTTGAAAGGGCCCTGTCTCAACATCCGTGGAACAGACGAAACGTACGCATTTTTTTTAGCAACCAACACCCCGTCCCAGCCAAAAACAGGCCGCACAGGGGACACCCTCCTCTGTCAAAAAAAATTTAGTCACATACCCTCTGGTCACCAGACCAAACACTGTTCCACACACTTCTGTTATCGCCGATTGCGCCCCGCGATTTAGATCAATTTCAGCTCTGGGCTGCCCTTGCGGCAAAACCCAAGTGGCAAATCACCGATTTTCTGAGACAGTCCCACTTTAAAAAAACAGCAGCGATGCCGTCGGTGATAGGTGATAGGTGATAGGTGATAGGTGATAGGGAATCACCCTTGATACGGGATTCCATGCAACATGCATCTCAAGCCTGAAAGCAAAACGCATCATCCGGATATTTCACGAGCCATGAAATATCCGGGATAAGAGGCTCAGCCCCTGCCACCCGGAACGTTCCCCGTGATCCCTGTCCGGCTTGCGTTGCCTTCCTCCCGACACCTGCTACGCACAAAAAAAATGCCTTTACCACAGACGAGACATCTTCCCGTCACAGGTAAAGGCATTTGTTACTATTCAGCTTATGCCTCCGGCGGCCCTTCCGGGGGCTAAACGTTTGCCTGATTTTATAAAGGCGGGTTTAACAAACAGGTTTTAAAACATCTTTTTGAGTGAATGTTTACTTTAAAGGCGGATGTGATTTGCCCCGAGGAACGAGGGGGAAATCACATCCGAAACCTGCTTTCAAGGTGGCTCACCTTGCCGCCGGAGGCAGCGTTTTTTCTTATCTATTTACCCTACTTCATAAACATCCGGGGAAAGCCCATGAGCACCTTGCCAAGTCCTTTGGCCCGCTCTTTCCAGGTGGGGGCGTACAGGGTCTGGGCCACGCCCTTGATGGTGGCGTAGACCCTAGGGCTGAAGGGGTGCCACCACAGGTTTTTCTTCACAAGGGGCATCACGTCCTGCACAACCACCTGGGATTCGGTCATCTCGGCAAAGCCGATGGCGCCGTGGGAACGGCCGATGCCGGACTCCTTAAAGCCGCCCCAGGGGGTTTCGGCCAGGCCGTGGCTCATAAGGTGATCGTTGACGGTGACGGCACCGGCCATGATGCGCCGTGCAAGCTCGGCCCCTTTCTTCCACTTTTTCGTCCACACCGAGCCGGTGAGCCCTAAATCGGAGTCGTTGGCAAGGATCACGGCGTCGTCCATGCTGGCCACCTTCATCACCCCCAGCACCGGGCCAAAGGTCTCTTCGGCCATGACCAGCATATCGTGGGTCACCTCGGTGAGCACCGTGGGCGGATAAAAATGTCCCTGCATGGGGTCTTTGGGGGGCTTGGACCGGGCATAGACCACCGCGCCCTTGGCCACGGCGTCATCCACGTGGCGCTTCACCGTCTCCAGCTGCCGTTCGGTGGCAATGGCCCCCACGTCCGTGGTGTGGTTGCGATCGTACCCAATCCTCAGCGACTCCACCTTGGCCTTAAGGCGCTTCATAAAGGGCTCGTACACGGCGACATGCACATAGATCCGCTCCACGCCCCCGCAGGATTGCCCGGCGTTCTGAAGGCCCGCCCACACCGCCCCGTTCACCGCGCGGTCCAGGTCGGCGTCTTCGCACACCAGCATGGCGTCGTTGCCCCCAAGTTCCAGGGAGACAGGGGTAAGGGTCTCGGCCGCCTTGGCCATGAGGATCTTCCCCACGGGAACCGAGCCGGTGAAGAAGAGTTTGTCGACCCCGGACTCCAGAAAGGCATCCCCTGCCATGCGACCGGGCATGTTGATAAAGCTGAAGAGCCCTTCGGGCAGGTCCGCGGCCGCAAGGCACTCTTTCAGGGCCAGGCCCACGGCCTGGGTCTCCGAAGCGGTCTTGAGAACCACGGCGTTGCCCGCAAGCAGCCCCATGACCACCTCTGAAAAGGGAATACTGAAGGGGTAATTCCACGGCGAGATAATCCCGATCACCCCAAAGGGCACCCGGTGAATCCTGCTCCACTTGTTGGCAAAAAAGAGATTCCCCGGCATCATCCTTCGGGGCTTGAGAAACCCCTTGGCCTTGCCGCCGTAATATGTCAGGGCCATCATGGCGGGCACGATCTCGGAAACCAGGGCGTCGATACGGGTTTTCCCCACATCCCGGGCCACGGTCTCGGCCAGCTCGTCCAGATGGGCCATCATATACTCCCGCACCGGCATCATCCGCCGGACCCGCTCTTTCACCGGCATGCCCGCCCAAGCCTTCTGAGCCAGCCTTCCCGCCGCAATGGCCTCTTTGAGGTCTTCTGTGGAATGCAGGGGAGAGTGCCCGAGAAGCTCCCCTGTAACGGCGTCGCAGCAAGGGGTCGCGTCATTGTCCGGTAGAACCTGTGCCTCCATGGAACTGCTCATCTGTGCCTCCTTTCCGGCCCTGATAAAACGGGGAGCCGTTGTGTTGGACCAACCGTTCGTGCCTTGATTCCCAAGCCTCTCAGTCGGCCAGACGGCCGACAACTCCCCCAACCATAGCCTCCAACGACAACCCTGTCAATACACACCAGAAAATGTGGTTCACGAAAGTAAAACAGGTTCCCGGCACCGGCACAACCAGGGTACGGGCCATGCCCGTCATGCAAAACCGGACACCTCCAAAGCCACGTTACCGTTCCCGCCCGCCACAGGTGCCAGGTGCCACCGGGTCTCGGCAATGCGCGCCAGAAAACGATTGTCATGGCTCACCACAAGAAGGCCGCACGAGCACAAAGCCAGGGCTTCCTCCAGGCAGGTCACCGAGGGCAGGTCCAGGTGATTGGTGGGTTCGTCCATGACAATGAGATGGGGATGCTTGGCAATGCCCATGGCGATGGCAAGTTTCCTCAGCTCTCCCGGACTCGGCTGCCGCGTATCCATGAGCCTTGCAGGTGGCGATCCCAGCCTGCGGACAAGGGTCATGATCCGCCCCAGCTCCTCTTCGGGCAACGAGCGGACCTTGCGGACAAATCCACGGGCCTCGTCCGGGTCTGTCTCCTGGGGCAGAAAGAACACCCGCTCTTCCGCTATGCGGATTCGGGTGAGGACATAGCGAATCAGGGAGCTTTTGCCCGTCCCGTTGTTTCCGGTGATCCCCACCCGGCTTGATGGCCCCATGTCGAGGTCGGGAAAGCTCAGGCGCTTGTCCGGAGACAGGGCCATTGTCCCCCTGGGGATGTGAAACAAAAAGTCACGCTTCGACCGGCTGTCCGGCAGCCGTATGCCGGTGTCATACCGCTTGATGACCCGGATGTTCCGGTGCGTCTCATCGGCCTGGCGTATCCTTCCCGCAAGGCGTTTCAAGGCCCGACCATCTGCCCCGTCTTTTCCTGAAATGCGGCAGAGATCGATCTTGGCTTTTGCGTCGTGATCCTTTGAAGCAACGCCCCGTTTGGACCGCCTGGCGTTGGAGCTGGAGGCACGGTCCCTTCTTCGGGCCGCCTCCTGCTTCAGTTTTTTCAGAGCCCGGCCTGCAGTTTCGCGCTCTTTTTCCGCGGATTGCTCCTCCAGCTTGGCCTGCTCCCGGCCCTGGGAATACGTTCCCGGCCTCAACCGGACAGCCGGAGGGTCCATAAAGAGGCACCGATCACACAGCGCATCCAAAAGCTCCCGGTCGTGGCTCACCAGGAGCCCGATGCCCTGAAAAGCCTTCAGCGCGTTGAAAAGAAGCCCCCTTGCCCTGGCGTCCAGATGGTTTGTGGGCTCGTCCACCGCCAACAAACGGGGCTGTCTCCAGAGGGCCGTGCCCACCTGGGCCCGCTTCCGCTCCCCATGGCTCAGGCTCTCCCACCGGTAGGGCCAGTCGTAGCCCATTTCCAACTCCGAGACGAGGCGGCCTGCGGCCTTGTCCCCGGAAACGAGCATCTCTTCCAGGAGATCTGGCATCCGGTCCGTGTCCTGGCGGCAGTAAACCGCATGCTCCGGTGCGGTGACGCGGCCGGAATCCGGTCTGAGGTCTCCGGCAGCGAGCTTTAAAAGGGTGGTTTTCCCGGTGCCGTTACCCCCCACCACGCCGGTCCACCCCCTGGGAACCGTCACGGAAAGGTGATCAAAGACAAGCGAGCACGACGCTGGATAGGAAAAGGTTATCGCATCAAAAACAACGGTTGAGTGGCCCATGGTTCCCTCTTCATCATTATTATGGCCATGTTCCGTCACCGTCGGGCAAGGGGAGTGCGCTCTGTTGTCGGATGGGTGTACCCGTGGATGATACGCCCTTGAGAAACAAGGGTGCACATGTGGGAGGGAAAACCGACGGGTCCGACGCGATACGTCAAACCAAAAGAGCCGAGGGGAACGGAACATGGGAATGGTGATGGCATGACAGCCCGAAAGCGGTCGCCCTTGTGTACCGATTCACATGATCTGGTCTGATTCCCTTGGCTAGTTTCTCATCGGTTCGTTCCTTTGGTGGAGTAAAGGGGGCCCGACGTGGATACATCGGGTAAAGGTGTCTTATTCTTATACGGGAAGGGAGGTTTCATCAATATCTTTCTGTCCTGCCCACAGCCCCCCACAGAAGAAAAAAACCTCCCCCTCCCTTGCACCGGCATCGGCAATTCCCGCGTGCCAAATATCCCCCAATGTCGTATGACGGACAGAGGAACACGCCGCAACATGCCGGGGCGTCGTTCAGACCAGAAAAACAAGGAGGGCTTTGCCATGAACCACCCCGACATCGACACCTACAAACAGGACCTGGCCGTGTTTCGCATCCGGGATTTGAACGCCCCCTGGCGGGAGATCCTGGACAAAGGAACGCGCAAGACCCTGCCCCGGCACCACGAGCTGAGCAACGCCGACGACAACACCTTTTTCTTCCTCGACCGGGGCACCCTGCACCTCTCCTGCATCGCCGAAGACGGCCAGGAACGGGTGGTGATGATCATGTGGAAAGGTGCTGGTTAATCGTGCAAAGATGGGCACGCTCCGCTTTGCCCATCCTACGTGTGACACACGGCCACCGGAGACGATAACCCGAAGTGGTATAGGATGGGCAAAGGCACAGCCGTATCCGCTGAGGTTGTGACGACCCTGGCGCCGTGCCCATCGCGTTCGGCGATGGCCTCTGTTATGGGGTTGGGAATGTGCGGGTTAACCCTGCAAAGATGGGCACGCTCCGCTTTGCCCATCCTACGTGTGACACACGGCCACCGGAGGCGATAACCCGAGGTGGTGTAGGATGGGCAAAGGCACAGCCGTGTCCGCTGAGATTGCGACGGCCCTGGCGTCGTGCCCATCGTGTGTGGCGATGCTCTCTGTCATGGGGTTGGGAAGATGTGGGTTAACCCTGCAAAGATGGGCACGCTGCGCTTTGCCCATCCTACGTGTGACACACGGCTATCTGAGGCGATAACCCGAGGGGGTGTAGGATGGGCAAAGGCACAGCCGTATCCGCTAAGGTTGTGACGGCCCTGGCGCCGTGCCCATCGTGTGTGGTGATGGCCTCTGCAATGGGGCTGGGATGGTGCGGGTTAATCGTGGAAAGATGGGCACGCTCCGCTTTGCCCATCCTACGTGTGACACACGGCCATCTGAGGCGATAACCCGAGGTGATGTAGGATGGGCAAAGGCACAGCCGTATCCGCTGAGGTTGTGACGGCCCTGGCGCCGTGCCCATCGTGTGCGGCGATGGCCTCTGTCATGGGGTTGGGAAAGTGCGGGTTCACCGTGCAACGATGGGCACGCTCCGCTTTGCCCATCCTACGTGTGACACACGGCCATCTGAGGCGATAACCCGAGATGGTGTAGGATGGACAAAGGCACAGCCGTATCCGCTGAGGTTGCGACGGCCCTGGCGCCGTGCCCATCGCGTGTGGAGATGCTCTCTGTCATGGATTTGGGAAGGTGCGGGTTAACCCTGCAACGATGGGCACGCTGCGCTTTGCCCATCCTACGTGTGACACACGGACACCGGAGGCGATGACCCGAGGTGGTGTAGGTTGGGCAAAGGCACAGCCGTATCCGCTGAGGTTATGACGACCCTGGCGCCGTGCCCATCGCGTTCGGCGATGGCCTCTGTCATGGGGTTGGGAAGGTGCGGGTTAACCCTGCAACGATGGGCACGCTCCGCTTTGCCCATCCTACGTGTGATACACGGCCATCTGAGGCGATAACCCGAGGTGGTGTAGGATGGGCAAAGGCACAGCCGTGTCCGCTGAGGTTGCGACGGCCTTGGCGCCGTGCCCATCGCGTGCGGCGAAGGTCTCTGCCATGGAGCTGGGAAGGTGCGGGTTCACCGTGCAACGATGGGCACGCTCCGCTTTGCCCATCCTACGTGTGATACACGGCCATCTGAGGCGATAACCCGAGGTGGTGTAGGATGGGCAAAGGCACAGCCGTGTCCGCTGAGGTTGCGACGGCCTTGGCGCCGTGCCCATCGCGTGCGGCGAAGGTCTCTGCCATGGAGCTGGGAAGGTGCGGGTTCACCGTGCAACGATGGGCACGCTCCGCTTTGCCCATCCTACGTGTGATACACGGCCATCTGAGGCGATAACCCGAGGTGGTGTAGGATGGGCAAAGGCACAGCCGTATCCGCTGAGGTTGCGACGGCCCTGGCGCCGTGCCCATCGCGTGTGGCGATGCTCTCTGTCATGGAGTTGGGAAGGTGCGGGTTAACCGTGCAACGATGGGCACGCTCCGCTTTGCCCACCCTAACAAAGCCTCTCCCCACTTTTCCCGTGCCCCTTGGCCCAAAACATGAGATACTCGTGGACTGAAATTTGCAACGTATCAAGGGTAACCCTGGGTGCGTGCCCCGCCTGAAACCGCCGCAACGCCCCAACGTCGTGAAAAACCCCACATCATGTGCAAGGCAGGAACCTCCATGGCAAAAACCATCTTTGGAAAAATGCTACCCTTTCTCATTTTTCTCATGATCTGGCAGGCAATGGCCCTGATGATCCAGGCCAACCGGCACGTGGCCTTTCCCACCCCCTGGGAGGTGGGCCAAACCCTGGCGGCCCTGGTGTCCGGCGCTCCCCTGTCCGAAGCGCCCCTGATACGCCACATAGGGGACAGCCTCCTGCGCTGGCTCGCTGGCTTCGGTATCGCCGCGGTGTGCGGCACCTTTTACGGCCTGCTGGCGGGGTGGTCCAGGGGCTTTCGCAATGCGACCCTTCCCATTCTCCACGTCCTACAGCTGATCCCGGGCCTGGCCTGGATCCCCGTGGCTATCCTCTGCTTCGGCATCGGCGAGGCCGCCACCGTCTCCATGATCGCCATCACCGCCTTTACCCCCATTGCCTTAAACGTCCTGTCCGGGGTGCAGCAGCTCGACGAAACCTATCTGCGGGCGGCGCGCATGATGGGGGCAAGGGGAAAGACCCTGCTCCTTCGCGTGCTGCTGCCCGGGGCCCTTCCGGCCACCATCAGCGGCCTTCGCATCGGCCTGGGCAACGGGTGGCGGGTCCTGGTGGCGGCTGAAATGGTGGTGGGCACGGGAACGGGCCTGGGCTACGCCATCATCGAAGCCCGTTGGACCCTGGATTACGCCTCGGCCTTCTCCTGCATCGGCATCATCTGCCTCATCGGGCTCCTGGTGGAACGTCTCCTGTTCAAGCCCCTTGAAGAGAGGACCATTGCCAAATGGTACCTCACGGGGGATGACGCATGATCTCCTGCACCGACCTTCATAAAGCATACGGCACAAACGGTGCCTCGGGCCCGGCCATTTTATCCGATGTCTCCCTCTCCCTGGGCCATGGGGAGTTCACCTGCATCCTGGGCCCCAGCGGGTGCGGTAAAACCACGCTCCTCAACCTCATTGCAGGATTTGTCCGGCCCACCTCTGGGACCCTTTTGTTTCGGGGGGAACCCATCACGGACCCCGGGCCGGAGCGGGGCGTGGTCTTCCAGGAGGCCACCCTCTTTCCCTGGCTCACGGTGCTGAAAAACGTGGCATTCGGCCTGGAGCAGCAAGGCAAGCCGGATAAAACCTGCACCGAAGAGGCCCTGCACCACCTGGAGCTCGTGGGCATGGCCGACCACGCCAAGGCCTACCCCCACACCCTGTCCGGCGGCATGAAGCAGCGGGTGGCCATTGCCCGGGTTCTGGCCCTTGCCCCCGACGTCCTGCTCATGGACGAGCCCTTCAGCGCCCTGGACGCCAACACCCGGGAAAGGCTCCAGGACGAGCTGCTCCGGCTCTGGCAGCGCTTCGGCCAGACCGTGGTCTACGTTACCCACAGCGTGGAAGAGGCGGCCTTCCTGGCAGATCGGGTCATCGTCATGGGGCCCTCCCCCCGCAACATCCGGGCAGACAAACCCATCGGCCTGCCCCGCCCCCGCACCCGGTATTCACACGACATGGAAGCGGTGGTCCGCGACCTGAGACGTGAACTCAACGCCCTGCCCTGCTGCATCGGCCCCACCCGCATCGATGCCTAAAGAAAGCAGGCCTTCGGCTCGGGCTACGCCCGACATAAACGCTGATGGTTTGTGCGGCCTATCTACACACTGCGACGTGACAGGATAGGCTGTCCCCACTTATTCGTTATCGATTTAACCGCACTATCTCAGGAGGGCTGGAGGGGCACCCAAAAAACCTGTTTGGCAAACTTTTCAAAAGTTTGGCCCCCGGCAGGGCCGCCGGAGGCATTTTTTTCTTTTTGAACTCACGTTAACCATCGTTAAGGAACCATACACATGAAATTCACAGCTCTTTTCCCAGGCCACACCGCACCGCGCCATCGAGGCCCTATCCCTCTCCTGTTTACCGCCCTGGTCCTTGGCCTGTCGGTCACCTTTGCCGCCTGCACCCAGAAACCGGAGACGGCCCCAGAGCCCATCCGTTTTGCCTTCCAGAACCGCATCGGCAGCGCCCTGCCCGTCATTGCGGTGGAAAAAGGTTTTTTCGCCGATGAGGGCCTTGACGTGACACCCCTTCGCTTCAACAACGGCCCGGCCTGTGCCGAGGCCCTCTACTCCGGCTCCGCAGACTTCGGCACCATGGGAGACACCACGGCCATCATCAGCGCCTCCCGTTCCGAGAACCTCACCATCATCGCCAGCCACTGCACCGGGGAGCATCGCCACCGCCTCATCGTCCGCAAGGACTCACCCTACACCACCCTGGCCGATCTCTCGGGCAAGCGCGTGGGCATCAAAAAAGGGACCTCCACCTACGGGGGATTTCTTGCGGCTTTAAGTGCTGCCGGGATCCCGGCCGGGACCATCACCGTAACGGACCTGTCGCCCTCCACCCTGCCCGAGGCCCTGGCCGCAGGCTCCATCGATGCCTTTGCCGCCAGTGAGCCCACCCCCTCCATGGGAGAGCTCAAGGGGGGAAGGGAGCTTATGACCTTCGGCGGCCTTGGCAACCGCTACCCCATCATGCTCCTGGCCCAAAAGGAGTTCCTTGCCAATCGCCGGGCCGACACCTTTGCGTTCATAAAGGCCCTCAAGACCGCCGAGGCCTTTGTGCAGGCCCACCCTGAGGAGACAGCCGAAATCATGGCCCGGGCCACGGGGCTTCCCCGGGAGGTGATGCAGTCGGCCATGGCCCGCCACACCTACGCCCTCTCCCTGGACGCCTCCATCGTAGGCAGCCTCTCGGACACCGCCGCTTTTTTAAAGGCCCAGGGCAAGGTCCAGACGGTCCCCGATTTATCTACAGCCTGTACAGACCGCTTCCTGAACTGAAAATAGGAAGCATGCAACCGACCTGCCGGGGGCAGGGCCCTGCCCCGCCCCCCCCAAAGCGCCCGCCATCACCTGAACAACAAACCCTCTGCATATCAGTGCATTACACACCCCCACCCTCCATTTACTGATTTCTATAAAAAGCCCATTTTACTTACTGCCTTATTTTTTTGTTTAAAAAGAAAAACAAGCGTTGACCAGGAGTTCACTCGTATGGTTTATATCTAACTAGGACACGGAACAGTGTGCCTGATAACATCTTATGTTTCCTGGTTTTAAAAATCCCAGGATACCTCTCGGTTCATACATACTTTTTTCCCGAGCGCCCTCGACGCCCAACTTGTCGGGGAAGACGCTGGAAAAAGCCAAACCTGTTGTGAAGCAGGGACGGAAAGCCACGGGTCTTCCCCAAACGAAGACAGCCGGGTTGCCCATGGATGACGCCCGATGGCCGCCTTCGCAGCCCAAGTGCCGTCACCCGTGCGACCGCTCCATGGAGCCCTTCCCACCCCCCTCCCGCCACACTGGCCCAAGCACCCGGTTTGCTTTTTCACCCCCGCAGGAAACACATGCAGTCAGGATGGCTGAACCGCCCCTGATCCGTTTTTTTGTCAACCGCAAGATGGCAAGGAGAAAAAGCAGACATGACATGGTTTCGCAAGGTCGCCCTTGTTGCAGTGAGCCTCATCGCCCTGACCTGCACGGCCCAAGCCGCAGAGCTGACCCACTGGCCCGGGGCTCAACGCCACAAGCTGATCCGTCTCATCGAACGCAACGCCTTTCAGGACAAATTTGCTGTCTTTGCCTGCGACAACACCCTCTGGTACCGGAACCTGGACGCATCCCTGCTGGCCTACCTGGAAAACAAGGGACTCATGACCCCGGAGTCCATGGATCCCGCCCTTGAAATCGTCCCCCTGCTTCCGGGAGACACCCTCACCTCTTATGCCCGACGGCTTTTCGAGATCGACCCCAAGGTGGGGTCTCCCTGGCTCGCCCGGATCTTTTCCGGGTTTACCTTGGAAGAGCTCAAGGGCCACGTGGACGATCTCTTCGCCCTGAACGGCGCGTCCATTCCCGCCAAGTACCGGCAAAGCGGCGTGCTTACCGAGATAGAGGTGGAGGCCCCGCGTATCTACCCCGGCATGCGGGAACTCATCAACGCCATGCAGGAGAACGACATCGAGGTCTTCCTGATCTCCTCCGCCCTGGAAGAGCTGGTGCGCATGGTGGCCTGCGACCCCCGGTACGGGCTCAACATCAAACCCGAAAACGTCATCGGCGTCAGCACCCTGCTCAAGGACCGTGCCACCGGCAACATCACCACGGCCCGCCTGCAGATCCAGAGAGGTCATTTTCTGGATGAGAGCTACCCCAAAGCGCGGCACATGACCATGGAGCTTACCCCCACCCTGTGGAGCCCTTACACCATCACCTCCGGCAAGGTCTGGGCCATCGAGGACTATATCCACCCGGTAAACCGCCCCATTTTAGCGGCCGGGGCTTCCCCCAACGATCACCCCATGCTCTTCAAGGCCGAAGAGTTCGGGGGCATTAAGCTCTGGGTCAACCGCAGGGAAGACCTCTGGGAAGCCACCCAGGCGGCCCGAACCCTCCGCGCCCGGCAGCAGCAGGAGGCCTGGCAGTACCCCTCCGCCAACAAGCGCTGGCTCATGGTCCGCCCCGACGACATCGGCATTTAACAACATGACCATTTAGGCTTTTTTTCGGGGAACCGAGCACCTTTTCCGGGCACCATACCCCATGCCGTCCCCACACGGCATGCCCCCCCGATGGTGCCTTTCATCCAGGTGCCGGCTCCCCGCTCCGCCCCACCTTGAGCAAGACCCGGGGCGGAGCCTCTCCCATGAAAAAACCCCCTGAAGCATTTTGCTTCAGGGGGTTTTTCACGTGATGGCATCACCCCGGGGGGGAAAAAAACGGGTAGATGCCCACGATCAATCAATAAGGTCGAGCAGCCTTTCTTACGCCGCGTCCACCTTAAAGGCCGCGATGGAGCTGATCATGGCAAGTGCCGTCTCCTCCATCTCGTCCATGCGGGCGGCGGTTGCAAGACTGGCCTCCGAGGTGTCGGAGCTGATGGTCCCGATGGCTTCCATGGATTGCGTGATCTTCTCCGACTCCCTGGCCTGGTCCTCGGACGTACGGGAGATGCCGCCGATGAGTTCGGCGAGCTCGCCGGATACCTCCCGGATCTCCTCCAGCTTGGCGTGGGCGTCGTCGGCTCGCTTTGAGCCCTCAACAACCCTCTGGATACTGGCGTCCATACTGGCACCGGCCTCGGTGATCTCCCCCTGGATGTTCTTTACCAGGGTGTCGATCTGCTTGGTGGAGTTGGTGGAACGCTCCGCGAGGCGCTGGACCTCTTCGGCGACCACGGCAAAGCCCCGGCCCGCGTCCCCTGCCATGGCTGCCTGGATGGAGGCGTTCAAAGCCAGGATCGAGGTCCTGTCGGCGATGTCACCGATGATCTGCACGATGTTGCCGATCTCCTGGGAGCTCTCCCCGAGGCGCTTAATGGCCCGGGCTGTCTCCTGGACGTTCTCCCGGATAGCTGACATGGAGGCGTTGGTCTTGCTCACCGCGTCGGCCCCTTCACGGGCGCTTGCCGTGGACTGCTCCGATACCGAGGCCGAATGCACGGCCCGTTCCGCAACCTGGCGAATGGCGTCTGCCATGCCTCGGATGTCGTCGATGGCCGAGGCGATCTGCTCGGCCTGGAAGGTACTGGTTTGGGCCAGCTTTTCCGTGGATTCATGAACCTCGCCGGAGGTGTCGTTCACGCGGCCCGCTGCGGCCTTGACCTCCCGGACCACCTGGCCGATCTGCTCGGCCATGAGGTTAAAGGAGTCGGCAATGGCGCCTGTCATGTCTTCGGTCACCTCCGCCCGCACGGTCAGGTCCCCTTCGGTGAGGCCGCTGATTTCGGTAAGGAGCTTCATGACGCTGCCCTGGATGGCGTCACGCTCTTCACGGCTCTGGATCAGGGAGAGGGTGTTGTCCAGCATGGCGTTGAGACTCTCGGCCATGATGCCGAGTTCGTCCCGGCTCATGACCTCGGCACGGGCGTCAAAGTTACCGATACCGATCTCACTGAAAAGGGACATGATGTTGTTGACCGGCCTGACGACAATGCGCCGCGCCACCAGCCAGACAACGGCCAGGCAGAGAATAAGAGCCACCACTGCGCCCACGGAGATCTTGGCGATAAGGGCGTTGATGGGGGCTACGATCTCCTCTTTTTCAACGGCCAGGCCCACCACCATGCCGGTGGTGGGAAGAAGGGAGAACACATAGTAGATCTCTTTGCCGTCCGAGGCCCGTGTCTCCTCAAGCATTCCGCCCTTGTGCTCCTTGAAGAACCGGAAAAATGCGTCGGAGTAGCCGGGCTCCTTGTAAACGGATGAGCCCACCTTGGCCTGTCCGAAGAGCTCCCCGGCCAGGATCGTCCCCTTTTCGCCCACGAGGAAGGGTCGGGCCGTGGCATAAGGCTTGAGCCGCTTCAGGTCGGCCTGGGCATTGATCATGGACATGTCCACGGAGACCACCCCTTTGAACTCCCTGTCCCGGATGATGGGATGGACGATGGAGACCGTGGGAACCCCTCGGGTCAGGTAGACATCCGAGTAGTACATCAGGTCTGTCACGTTTCGGCCCCGCAGCATCTCAAGGGCATTTTTCTTAGGCACCTGGTACCACCCCTTGGCGGTCTGGATACTCTTACTGGGCACGATCTCATCGCGTTTGAGCCCGTCTTTCCAGTGATAAAACGGGAGAAACCGACCGTCGATCGTATGCACGGTGTCGCCGCGGTACGCCTCATCCTGGCCGTCGGCGTCGGGTTCGTAGTTGATGGCAATACCAAAGCAGCCGGGGAAAGCCTCCATGCCGGCCTTGATCTGCTCAATGGTCCCTTCGCGGTCTCCGAACATCCCCGATGCCTGGGAGATGGCCGTTGTCCGCACCATCTGCGCCGTGGCCGAGATATCCGCCTCGGTGGACTGGCCCACGTTCTTGATCGAGGCAATCATCAGCTCTTGGCTGTTGGCAATCAGGTTTTCGCGGTAAGAGTTAATAATGGTCGTCAACAGGACCGCCATCACCAACACGATCATCGATACGATGCCAAAAGACAGCTTGGTGCCGACCTTGAGGCTCTGAAAAAACGATTTTATGCGTTCCAATGCGCCACTCCTTCCTCGTGGCGACGGCCCATGCACGACGGGCCGTCGAAAAAACCCCGCGTAACCAGGGGAGATTCAAACCGAACCCGATGGATCAGAGCAGCGCCTTGACCGCATTCAGGTACTCACCATTATCAAAGGGCTTGGTCATGTACCCGTCGGCACCCTGCTTCGTCCCCCAGAACCGGTCGCTGTCCTGGGTTTTGCTGGTGAGCATGATGATCTTGATATCCTGGGTGTCCGGGGCCGTTTTCAGCTGCCGGCACACCTGGAACCCGTTCTTCTTCGGCAGGATCACGTCCAGGACAATGAGATCGGGGTGCTCACCGGTGGCCTTTTCAAGGGCCTCTTCGCCATCCACAGCCGTGATGACATCGTACCCCGCCTCGGTCAGGGGGGTGGTCATAAGGATCATGTTCGTCGGGCTGTCCTCGACAACCAGAATTTTATGTTTCGCCATTGTTTCACTCCAGAATTACTCAAAAACCCATGCAGCGCCGGTGCAGGCGCCCCGCTTACCGGGGCGCCCCGGACACATCGTCCGTACCTGCGGCCCTACCGCTTCACAAATTGATCGATGCCCTCTTCCTTCCACACCTTCAGCGTCTTCTCGTCCTTGGGGTTGATCTTGACCCCGATGGCGTTGACGGGAACATCATGTTTCTTCTGCACGTCGATCCAGTTTTTCTTCACGGCGTTGTCGATGGTCATGATTGCACTCCTTCTTGGTCTATGGATTGATGGACGACGCCCCTTGGCCCTACGGCCATGCCGTCGCCATGTGCCCGGCTTTTTCAGACAAACTCTGCCAGCAGATCCTCGATCCCTTGCCGGGTAAAGGTCTCGGGCCCTTCGGGGCCCACCACGGAGACAGCCACATGCTTCAGGGCCCTGGCAAGGCCGCTGCCTGCGGTCTCCTTGAGTTCCGCACACCCCACCGCGTCGATGGACGATAGGATCTCCTCTCCGGAGAGAAACCGCTCGAAATAAAAGGCCTGGGTGGCCAGGCGGCTCATGCGGGTCGAAGAATTCTCCGAGGCGATGAGGTGTTGGGCCCGCAGCTGCATGCGGGCCTTCCACAGCTCCTCTTCGGAGACGGGGTCATCCCCTGCGGCAAGCTGCCACAGCTCCACCAGCACAAGACACAGGACCCGGATGAGATACTCCGGGGCCGTGCTCCCTTCGATGACCAGCATACCGCCGTCGGCATAGGCGTGGTATTCCGAGCCGATGCGGTAAACCAGGCCCCGTTCCTCCCTCAACCGGGCATAGAGCCGGGAGCTCGATCCGCCGCCGATGATGCTGTTGAGCAGGTGCACCCCGTAGCGCCCCTCGTCCCCGTAGGGCAGGCAGTCAATGCCGATGGCAAAGTAAGCCTGGGACACAGGCACGTCCTCCACCACCACCCCGGAAGCAAACGAAGGGCTAAGGCTATGGGTCTTCTCCCCGGTCCCCATCATCCGCCAGAAGGCGTCCCGCACCTGGGAGAGAAAATCCCCGTGGTGAAGGTTGCCAGCGGCCGCCACGATCATGCGGTCGGGAAGGTAGTAGCGGTGGACAAAATAGATCAAATCCTCCCGGGTCATTCCCCGGACCACCTCCGGAGAACCGGCCACGGAGCGCCCCAGGGGATGTCGGCCCCAGACATGGGATTTCAGGGCGTCGTGGGCCCTGCTTGAGGGGATGTCGGACTCCCCGTCGATCTCCCGGAGGATCGAGTGTTTCTCCCGCTCCAGAGCCTCTTCAGGAAACACCGAGTTAAGAAGGATGTCCCCCATGAGATCCAGGGCGTAGGTGGTGTAATCGTCCAGGACCGTGGCCGAATAACAGGTGTAATCCCGGGTGGTGAAGGCCCCCATCTGCCCGCCGGACTCGTCCATCATCAGGGCAATATCCCGGGCACTGCGGCTTCCCGTGCCCTGGAACATCATGTGCTCGGCCAGGTGGGCCAGGCCGTGACACCCTTCGGGCTCATCCCGGGGTCCGACATCGATCATGATCCCCACGGACACAGACCGCGTCTCGGGCATGGACTCGGTGACCACGCGGATACCGTTTTCAAGTGTCGTGGCTGAATACACCGCTCAACTCCCCTCCCAGGATGTGTTCAAGATGGGGCACCACAAGGAGCCCCTCCTCCCATCGGTACATCCCCTTGACCGCCGGAAGAAGGGATGCTTCCAGATACGCCCCCGCAGACAGGGGCTCGGTACGGGGAGCGCTGCCAAGGAGCCTTGCCCCGGGGGCGATGCGCACAAGGGCCCGCTTCCAGTTCTCAGGTTCTCCTGAAAGGCCCGCCTTTCGCACCACCAGCATGCGCGTGCCGCCGTATCCGGCCTCATCGGGGGCAAAGCCCAGGAGGGTCTCCAGGGAGAGAACCGGCAGGGCCAAACCCCGCCAGTCCCCGAGGCCGCCGACATAGGCCGGGGCAAAGGGCACCTCGGAAAACCCAAGGGATCCCAGAATATCCTCCACCTGGGAGATGCCGAACAGAAACCACACCGGCTCCCCCTGGGCAAAAGCCCCAACGGCCGGGGCCAGGATCAGGGAACCCGATGAGGCGGATTTGTACTCTCTTACGTCCATGTTTTTCTCTTTTTACGATGGTGCGCAGCATGACCGCGCAACGATTCTCACAGACCTTCGTCCTCAGGATAATCAGCTGCCACGGAATCGGCCGCCAGCTCTGAGACCACCTCAACCATCATGCGTTTGACCACACGGTGGACCACCTTTTCCAACAGGGCGGGGGAGATGGCCTCAGCCAGGGCATCGTCTGTAACAGGGGTTTCGCGTGCTTCCACCGCAAGCCCGATATCAGGAACAGGGAGTTCTTCGGCCTCAGGGGCATCACACGCTTCCACCGCAAGCTCGATATCAGGAACAAGGAGTTCTTCGGCTTCAGGGGCATCAAACGCTTCCACCTCAAGCTCGATGTCAGGAACAAAGAGTTCTTCGGCCTCAAGGGCATCACACGCATCCACCGAAAGCGCGATATCTGGAACAAGGAGTTCTTCGGCCTCAGAAGCATCACACGCTTCCACCGCAAGCTCGATGTCAGGAACAGGGAGTTCTTCGGCTTCCGGGGCATCACACGCTTCCACCGCAAGCCCGATATCAGGAACAAGGAGTTCTTCGGCCTCAGGGGCATCACACGCTTCCACCGCAAGCCCGATATCAGGAACAAGAAGTTCTTCGGCTTCCGGGGCATCACACGCTTCCACCGCAAGCCCGATATCAGAAACAAGAAGTTCTTCGGCTTCCGGGGCATCACACGCTTCCACCGAAAGCGCGATATCTGGAACAGCGAGTTCTTCGGCCTCAAGGGCATCAAATGCTTCCACTGCAAGCCCGATATCAGGAACAAGGCGTTCTTCCGCTTCCGGGGCATCGAACGATTCCACCGCAAGCTCGATATCAGGAACAAGAAATGCTTCCGCTTCCGAGGCATCGAACGCTTCCACCGCAAGCTCGATGTCAGGAACAAGAAGTTCTTCCGATTCAGGGGCATCACACACGTCCACTGAAAGCTCGATATCAGGAACAAGAACTTCTTCTGCCTCAGGGGCATCGAACGATTCCACCGAAAGCTCGATATCAGGAACAAGGAGTTCGTCTGCCTCAGAAGCATCACACGCTTCCACCGAAAGCTCGATATCTGGAACAAGGAGTTCTTCGGCCTCAGGGGCTTCACACGCTTCCACCGCAAGCTCGATATTTGGAACAAGAAGTTCTTCGGCCTCAGGGGCTTCACACGCTTCCACCGCAAGCTCGATATTTGGAACAAGAAGTTCTTCGGCCTCAAAGGCATCAAAGGCATCAAAGGCTTCCACCGCCGGTTCGATGTCGAAAGCCGAAAGATCGTCTGTCACCGGGATCCGGCTTCGGGAAACAGCCGCCCTGCCCACGGCTTCCGGGCGAATCAGGGGAACCCAGCCATCCGGTCCGTGCAGGGCCTCCGGGAAGAGGTCCTTTGCCGGGCCGTTAAACACCGGAGGCATCTCCGCCATATCCTTATCAGCGCCTTCCAGCACCTTGCCCACCCCGTCCACGGACAGGGCCACCGCCCCGTCTTCCAGGCGAAGGATCACGGTTTTGGCACCGGAGGTGTCGCCATGGTGAAAACCGGCCGCCCCCAGGAGCAGGGACGCGCTGTACAGGGGCACAGTCTCCCCTTGAAAGGCAACCGATCCCATCTGTACGGTAGCCTGCCTGCCGCCATGCTCCGGGCGGCCCTGTTCCACGGAGGCAACAGAGCCCATGTCCACGCCCAGGGTCAGGGGCCCCACAGTAAACGATAAATAGGTATGCATCTGGTCCCCTTTCCGGGTCATGAGGGTGGGCCGTGCCCATTCACCGCATGGCCAGCCGTTCAATCAGGTTGAGAAACTGCCGGTTGTCGAAAGGCTTCACAACGTACCCGTCGGCCCCTAAGGCCCTTGCCTTTTCCCGGTACTTGGCCGTTGACCGAGAGGTGAGCATGACCACCGGAACCGTGCGGCAGGACGGGTGGGACCGCCTTGCGCTCAAAAATTCGTACCCGTTCATCCTGGGCATCTCCACGTCCAGGACAATCACATCGGGGGTAAGGAAAGAGAGTGTCTCCAGGGCCTCCACCCCGTCCCTGGCAAAGGTGGTTTTCCAGCCCCGGCTTTCCAGGAGCCGTGCCACCACCTGGCGGACGCTGACGGAATCATCCACAATGAGGACCTCCAGGGGCGTGTCGGCCTCGGAGTCCGTCACCGGTGCAGCAGGTCGGGCGTCACCCAACTCACCGTCCAGCAGCTCCCGGACGTTGAGGATGGGAACCAGGCTCCCGTCCCCCATCACCGTGGCCCCGGAGATCCCCTTGACGTATTGCAGGTGGCTGCCGAGGCTCTTGATAACAATCTCCTGCTGCCCCACGAGGCTGTCCACGGCCAGGGCCGCCGTCCTCTCGGGGGACTCGATCTTGAGCACAAGGGGCCGGTCTCCCACGCCCTCGCGACTCGCCGTGTCGTCGGCCATGCCCAGGACCCGGGAGAGACGATAGAGCGGAAAGACCTCATCATCCACCCGAACCGACTCCATGGGCTCGCGCACCATGTTTTCCGGGTAGACCCTCAGCATGTCGCTGATCTCGTTCAAAGGAACGGCAAAGGTGCGACCCGCCGCCGTACACAGCACAGCTCGGGTGACGGCAAGGGTCAGAGGAATACGCACCAGAAGCACCGTGCCCTGTCCCGGACCGGGGGAAGAGATGCGCACCGAGCCTTTGAGCTCTTCGATATTGGTTTTCACCACATCCATGCCCACCCCGCGGCCGGAGATCTCCGTCACCTCGCCCCGGGTGCTGAACCCGGGGGCAAAGACCAGGGAGACCAGCTCCTCGTCGCTCAAAGATGCGGCATCCACACCGGCCATGGATTCTGCTCTACGGCGGATGGCCGCAAGGTTCAACCCGGCCCCGTCATCCCGGATCCGGATCAGCACCTGGTTCCCCTCCCGGGAGGCGGATACCGCGATGATACCGGTGTCGGGTTTGCCCGCCTTACGGCGTGATTCCGGGTCTTCAATACCGTGATCCACGGCGTTGCGAAGGATATGGAGCAGGGGGTCGGCCAGTTTTTCCCAGATCACACGGTCCAGCTCGATGCCCTCTCCGCGGATGGTCAGACGCACCTGTTTTGCCAGCCTGTCGGCCACCTCCCGCACCGCCCGCCGCATCCGGGTCGTGATCACGGACATGGGGGCCATGCGGATGTGCATCAACTTTCCCTGGAGCTCGCTCAGCAGGACGCGCTGCCGGGTGACGTACCCTTCGAAGTCGCTGTGAAGGGTCTGCATGACGCTGTAGATCTCCCCGATGTCCACCGCGGATTCGGCCAGATCCCGGAGCATGAGGTTGAATTCGGAGTAGCGGTCCAGCTCCAGGCTGTCGAAGTCGCCGAAGGGATCCCCGTCACCGGCCTCGGCCAGGGCCGCACCCGGTTTTGCGATGGCCTTGACCTCGTAGCCCACCTGCAGGCTGCGGGAGGTCTCCCGCAGGCGTGCCCGGGACAGGTCCAGCTCGGAGACCGTCCCCATGAAGGCGTCGAGTTTCCGGTCAAAGGCGCTCAAGGCAATGATCTGTTCGGAGGCGAGGTTGACCAGGTCGTCGAGCTTTTCCATGCCCACGCGAAAGGTCCCCGACAATGCGGGGCCCGGTGCGCCTGCAGCCTCCCGGTCCATGGCTGCCTCATCCTCAACGGACAGGGCGTCAAAGATCCCCACGCTCTCTCCGGGCTCACCGTGGGGCCCATCCCCCTCCCCAGGGGCAGGTGCCCCGGGGGAGGCGCCGCGGATGCGGGAAAAATCGGTTTCAAGAGCGGACATTTCGTGGTCGGTCACCCGGGACGGGTCGGCCAGGAAAAGAGCCATGATGTCCGTTGCCCTCAACAGCACGGCCACGGCCTCGGGCGTGATCTCTTCGGCCTCATCGTAGAGCCAGTCCAAAAGGTCTTCCACCCGGTGCGCCCAGGCAGGCAGCCCGGTCATGCCCACAAGGCTTGAGGCCCCTTTGATGGTGTGCACGGCCCGGCGGACCTGGCGAATCTTCTCTTTTTCGTCCGCCCCCATGATCATGGGTTCCGCCACCTGCGCCTCTAAGGCCTCCAGGTTCCGGTTGATGGACTCCACGTGCTCTTCCACCTCGTCGTTGAACACGGCGAGGATCTCCGGGGCCACCCCGCTGGGGGCGTCGCCGCTCTCCGGCAGAACCCCCGGCGAACCGTCCGGTTCCTGTTCGGGAAAGGGAGCGGGACACACCGGAGGGGCATCAAAGAGAAAGGGATCCACCGACGCCACGTCGTCGTCCTCGGGCATGGGCATCCCTTCAAGGCCCTCGGCACCCGAAGGGACATCGCCCAGGAGAAGCTCGGCCTCGTCATCCCCTTCAACGCACAGGGTGGGCTCCTGATCAGGCTCCGGCACCCCAACCCCGGGGACAGAGACGTCCCCGGGGCCGGGGTCTTCGCCGAGTTCTTCCAGAAACAAGGCCACGGCCTCTTTGTCCCCTGTTTCGGGCAACCCCCGGAGGCGCCTGAACACCGCCACCGATCGGGCCACCATGGAGGTCTCATGGGCACGGTCCGTAATCCGTCCCAGGGCAAAGGCGTCAAAGTGGTCCACGGCTTCTGCCATGGCGTCGAGGAAAGGGGCATCCACCGGCAAGGCCCCTTCCATGGCCTCCTCCAGTGCCTCTTCCACGGGCGCGGCCGCATGGCTCAGGCCCACAAGTCCCACAAGGGACGCCGCCCCGTGGATGATATGGACCAACCGGTGGAGTTCCTGAACCTCCTCCACACGGCGGGGCTCGGCGGACAGCGCCTCGATTCCGCGGCGAAGCAACGGAATGTAAGTTGTCACTTCATCAATAAATCCATTGACAATGCTGCTGTTTTGAGATCCCACGATACGATTCGTCCCCCATATTGACTGTCGTAACGGCTCGAAAGCTCCGTGTTGAGCCTCCGCCCGTGTCCGCTCACGCCTTTCGAAAGCTGTTCATCCGGTCCGAGGTCAGCAGTGCCTTCACATCAAGAAGGTAGAGCAGCGAGTCACCGGTGGCGGCAACCCCTGCGAGATAGGGCGTGATATCCCCCCTGGTGAACGGGTTGGAAGAGACCTTCCATGCCCCTTCGGCCAGGGAGACCATCCCCTCCAGCCGATCCACTCGAACCCCCACCTTGAGATGATGGGCATGCAGCACAACCATGCTGCCCCCTCCCGGAGAGACCGAAGGGCCCCTGCCGAAAAAAGCCTTCAAATCGACCATGGAGACCACGTCTCCGCGAATGTTGCTGATGCCCGACACCCAGCCGGGAAGGTTCGGCAGAGGGGTCACCTTGGGGAGTCTCCCCACTTCCAGGGCACAGCCCAGAGGAACCGCAAAATGCACCCCATCCATCCGGAAGCGGATGTAAGGCTCGGAATCGGCCTGGCCGGCCTCCGGCTCCCGGAAAGGTCCTGTCTTTTCGGAAGGGAAGGAACGCTCCGGTTCCTCCGCCCCCATCTCAGCCAGCAGCTCATCCAGGGGGGGCGATGTGTCGCTTCCCGCATCCGGTCCGAGCCCGTCGGTCTCTCGTTTGTCCATTTGTAACATCCCGTTTTTCAGAACAGGGCCGGAGCACGGTCCACGCCCTACATGTGCTTGACTATGGTCTGCAACAACTCGTCGGGGTTAAAAGGCTTGGTCAGGTACGCAGCGCTTCCTGCGATTTTTCCCTTCATGCGGCTCATGAACCCGTCCCGGCTGGTCAGCATCACAACGGGGATGGCCTTGAGGTCTCGCTTGTTCTTAATGATGGAGAGAATCTCGTATCCGTTCATCTTGGGCAGGATGATGTCCAGCAGGATCAGGTCGGGTCGCTCTTCGCTGAGTTTGCTCAGGGCCTCCAGGCCGTCCACGGCCTCGATGATGCGATACCCCTTCATGTTCAGGGTGGCGCCGATGACCTTGCGCGTGGTGGCGCTGTCCTCAACCACCAGAATCGTCTTGCCGTCCCCCACGGTCTCGGCCTGGGGCGAGGCCTTCTCCCCCGTTTCATCCGAGACCTGCTGGGCGGCCATCCAGGTGAGGTAGAGCTTCAGCTGGTCTGAAAAAAAAGGCTGTTCCCCTGCCAGGGCCACGGTGTCGTTGAAGAGCTCTAAGGTGCGGTCCGTGTCCTTGATATTGAAATGGCACATGGCCATGTAATACGACGCATAAAGGTTCCGGTTCGCTTCCCTTGCCAGGACCCTGGCAAAGCGCTTCACCGAAGTGTCCACGACATCGGAATCGCAGCTGCTGTTGCCCGGGGAGAGGCTGGTACGGGTAATGAGAAGCTGCATTCCGCAGTCCGTGCAGAGCACCGCCTTCATGTTCAGGGGAGCCCAGCAAAAGGGACAGCGCTTCACCCGGTCATCGGTAACGGCGCCACGGGCCCTTTCGAACCGCTCTTTTTCCTCTGCGATCTCCTTGTCTTCCGGAGCCAGGAACAGGGCCCGTTCAATGGCCCCCTGGATGGTCTTGAGGGTGCCGATGGTCCGGGAATACCACAGCCAGGCCCCGGCCAGGTGTTTGTTGCGGTTCAACAGCGCCACAAGAAGCTGCTGCCCCCGCTTCAGCCGAAACCCCTCAATGTGGGCCACGGCCTCTTCAAGGGACCGGGCTTCATCGGCCCTCTGGTCTTTGGCCTCATCGTTGATCCGCTTGCCCTCAAGAAGCAGCTGCATCATGGAGGTGTGGATCCGCCGGGGCCGGTCACAAAATTTGATTATTTCAATTTCAGGGGTTTCCCAGGAGATCAGCTCCAGGGCGGCGGCGTGGCCCGTCAGCTCCCACACGGCGGCGTCCACAACGGCCCCGTCCCTGAAGTAAAGGTACCCCACCCGACCCCCGGACCTCAGCTTCAGGGACCATGTTTCCTGATTCATCTCAATCATGGTCACCATGCTGTCCAGGGAAAAACCCCTTACATAGTCATGCGAAGTACCAGCCAAAATCACCACCTTGCTCAGCACCTGGACAGATGCATCCTGTTGTTGTTCTTCAACGCCTCAAAGCATGCAGCAGCCCCCCCGCAACAAAACCGCGCAATGCTACGCGGAAGATGAAAGCAGAAAACGGGCCAGATTCTTTCCCTTGTCATCTTTTCTAAACGCCAGAAAAACTCCTTTATGCGCAACCAGATAAATTTACATGTTTTTTCTCATTGACTACATAAAAAGCTCAGCCTGTATCCCTCGCTGACTTAAAACGACATGCCTTTGATGCCTCATGAAAACCATGGTATTGCATGCCGAAATTACACTAAAGTGAACAACTGTCCGAAAAACAAAACGCAGTCATACGCAATGAAAAGGGCATCCGGACTTTGTCTATTTTCTACAGCAAAAAGCCTCGAAAACCGCGCCTGTGTTCCCTGTTTTTTATACCAACAGATTCAACAATTAGGTAAGACAGATCCCGGGTGGGGAACTCGTCCATGGCGTTCACTATGCCGAACAAATCGCTCTCCGGCCCCGGCCAAGACAGGATAAACAGGGCCATGGATCTGCCAGGGTTCAACCGGGGGTAAGGGGAAATAACAGTGGGTTCGAAAAGACAAAAACCCCATGCCGACGGGACGACATGGGGTCAAAAGGAAGGCAAATGAATGTTATGGGGCTCAGTGGGTCAGGATCTTGCTGAGGAAGAGCTTGGTGCGTTCGTTTTCAGGGTGGGTGAAAAAGGCATCCGGGGTGTTGGTCTCCACCACCACGCCTTTGTCCATGAAGACCACCTCACTGCCCACCTCCCGGGCAAAGCCCATCTCATGGGTCACCACCACCATGGTCATTCCCTCCCTGGCCAGGTTCATCATGACCTCCAGCACTTCGTTGATCATCTCCGGGTCCAGGGCGCTGGTGGGTTCATCGAAGAGCATGATCCGCGGCTTCATGGCCAGGCCCCTGGCAATGGCAACCCGCTGCTGCTGGCCGCCGGAGAGCTGGGAGGGGTAAGCGTCGGCCTTGTCGTGGATCCCCACCTTGGCCAGGAGTTCCATGGCGATCTCCCGGGCCTCCTTGTCCCCCATCTTCCGGACCTTTTTCGGTGCCAGGGTGATGTTGTCCAGCACCGACATATGGGGATAGAGGTTGAACTGCTGAAACACGAACCCTACCTCGGTGCGAAGCCGGGTCAGGTCTGCCTTGGGGTCGTGAACCGCGATGCCGTCCACCACAATGGAGCCGGAGTCGATGGGTTCCAGGCGGTTGATGCACCGGATGAGGGTGCTTTTGCCCGAACCGCTGGGCCCGCACACCACGGTGACATCCCCGGACCCCACGTGAAAATCGACATCCTTGAGAACATGCAGGTCCCCGTACCACTTATTTACATTATCAAACTGAATCATCCGGCCATGCTCCCGATGGATTGCGCGCGCCGCCCCGTATCCGGGACGGGCGGTTGATTCTGGTGTGGCGCCCCTTAAAAACCCCCAGCGGCCCTTCAGGCCGCGTTACGGAACCTTTACGCCGTGCGCAGGGAATTTCCAGTGGTCGCGTCATGTTTCAAGGCAACGATTGTTCACGACAATGAAACAAAAGTCAATCGTGAAGGCAAGGCACATCCCGCGGCTGCCTTTGTCCCTCACCCCATCACCGGTCCCCGTGGACGGCCACAGGAAGATTCTGTCAATCCTCCTTTTATGCTATAGAAAAACAGATTCTCCCGGGGACTTCCCTTTCCGCGCCCGTTGCCTGGCCCGGCCGGTCGGAACCCCGCCCGACGTCCACCTTATGAAGTGACAGGTACCATATGAAACGTCGAGCGTCCCTTAAAAATCGGTTTTTTGCAGGGGCCTCCGCCATCCTGCTCCTTTTTTGCAGCGTGGTCTCCCTGGTGGAGTACGCCTGGCTCTCGGACCAGGTGGAGGAACAGGCCGCCCACAACGCCGCACGCCACCTGGCAACGGCCTCGGCCATCCGCACCTACGCCAAGGATGTCCTGCGCCCGGTCATGGAAAGCGAGCTCTCTGCCAACCGCTTTGTCATCGAATCCATGTCCACCTCCTACATCTCCCGGGAGATCATGAAGAACCTCAACGAAAGGTTCCCGGAGTTCACCTACAAACGGGCCGCGGACAACCCCCGCAACCCCCTGAACCGGGCAGACCCCTTTGAAGAAGAGCGCATTGCCTGGTTCGACACCCACCGCGAGGAGACCGGCTGGGAGGGCATGATCACCCGGTCGGACGGCACCCACTACGTCAAGATGGAACCCATCACCGTAGAAGACTCCTGCCTGAGGTGCCACGGGGTTCCCGAAGACGCTCCGAAAGAGCTCAGGGAGCGTTACGGAGACGCGGCCAGCTACGGATACGCCGTGGGGGACGTGGTGGCAGCCGACACCCTGTACATCCCCATGACCCACTATCGCATCCAGATCAAGGAGAAGGCGTGGGGTGTCTTTATCGTGGGGTTTGCCGCCCTCTTCTGCCTCATGGGCCTGTTTCGCCTCCTCTTTAACCGCACGGTGCACAACCGCCTCTCCCACCTGCTGGAGACCTTCACCCGGTTGTCGGGCACCTCCGGCGACACCCCCAGCGACCCCATCCCGGCCGGTGACGAGGTGGACCGCCTGGCCCTGGCCTTTGAAGAGGCCGCCGAGAACCTGGAGGCAGCCCACAACGATCTCACCCGATCCGAGAGCAAATACAGGCGCCTTTTTGAACACAGCCCCAACGCCATCCTTCTCTTCGGGGCCGACGACCGCCTCACCGACATCAACCGGGCAGGCCTTTCCCTGTTCAAGCTCGACTCCATGGCCGAGGCCTTTCTCATGGAAGCCTTCCATACCCTCTTCTGGGACGGCAGAGACGCCGCTACCGTGGGCGCCCAGGTCAAGGAAGGACTCGTCCTCTACGAAAAAGAGCTCTCCATGGTGGATCGCTTCGGGGTGCGCATCGACGCCCTGGTCACTGCCACCGGCCTCTTTGACGAGGCTTCGGGCACCTACCTCGGCATGGAGATGGTCTTAAGGGACATCACCCGGCAAAAGCAGATCAACGCCCACCTGGCCCAGACCGAAAAGCTCGCCTCCATCGGCCAGCTCGCCGCAGGGTTTGCCCATGAGATCAACAACCCCCTTGGGGTCATCAGCTGCTATGCGGACCTTATAGACAAACAGGTGAAGGGCAACGCCCAGCTCAAAGAGGACGTGGGGGTGATCACCAAGCACGCCTCCCTGTGCACCCACGTGGTGGAGTCCCTCCTCAACTTCGCCCGGGTCAACAAACCGGAGTTCCTCATGCACGACCTCCACGGCATCCTGGACGATATCCTCTCCATCCTGCGCCACCGTATGGAAAAGGTCGGGGTAACCGCCCAGACCCGCTACCTGGCCACCGGGGTGGAGCTCCCCCTGGACCCGGAAAAAATCCGGCAGCTCTTCATGAACCTTGTCATCAACGCCATCCAGGCCATGGACAAAGGGGGCGAGCTGACTGTCGCAACGCGCCTTGTCGACGCCAGCCACCTGGAGGTCACCGTGGCCGACACCGGCGTGGGCATAAGCCCCTCGGACCGCACGCGCATCTTCGAGCCTTTCTTCACCACCAAGGCCAAAGGCGTGGGAACGGGCCTGGGCCTGTCGGTGAGCTACGGCATCGTGCGGCAGCACGGCGGGACCATCGACGTGGAAAGCACCCCCGGGGAGGGGACCTGCTTTGCGGTCACCCTGCCCTTACGAAAAGACCCGGAGACAAAAGGGAAAAGCAACAGTGAACCCACATGAAACCATCCTGATCGTGGACGATGAAACCGACCTGACCCGGGGCCTTGCACGCACCCTTCAGATGGCCCTGCCCGTGACGGTGCGCACCGCCGCAAGCGGTGAAGAGGCCCTGGCCATCCTGAAACTGGAATCCGTGGACCTTATCCTCACCGATATCAGCATGCCGGAAATGAGCGGCATGGAACTCCTGGAACAGATCCTTGCAGACGATGCCACCCAGACCGTTATCCTCATGACGGCTTACGGCACCATCGACGTGGCGGTCTCAGCCATGAAAAAAGGGGCCTGGGATTTCCTTCAGAAGCCCTTTGCCTCGGACACCCTCGTGCGCATCGTCACCAAGGGCCTGGAGCGCCACCGGCTCCTCAGGGAGAACCGGGAACTCACGGCCCGCCTCGCCGAAACCTCGGGCAGCCCCCTCGTGGGCAACAGCGTCCCCATCCGCCAGACCCTGGACACCCTGGCCATGCTGGGACAAAGCGACGTCACCGTCCTGATCCGGGGAGAGACCGGCACGGGCAAGGACCTGGCCGCCCGCATCATCCACGAGGCCAGCGACCGCAAGGCCAAGCCCTTTGTCACCGTCAACTGCCCGGCCCTGCCCGAGGGGCTTCTGGAGAGCGAGCTCTTCGGCCACAAAAAAGGGGCCTTCACCAACGCGGACACAGACAAAGTCGGCCTCTTCGACCAGGCCAGGGGAGGCACGCTCTTTCTGGACGAAATCGGCGACCTCACCCCCGGCCTCCAGACCAAGCTCCTCAGGGTCCTCCAGAACCGGGAAATCCGCCCCCTGGGCGATCCCGAGAGCCACACCGTGGACGTGCGCATCCTGGCCGCCACCAACCAGGCCCTGGAGGCCAAAATCGACGACGCCTCGTTTCGTGCAGACCTCTTTTACCGCCTCAACGTGGCAACCGTCACCATGCCCCCGCTGCGGGACATACGCGACGACATCCCCCTTCTCGTGGAGCACTTCCTCTCCAAGGCCTCCCGGGACCTGAAACTCCCCAGGAAACAGCTCTCCCCCGTGCTCATGGCCTCGGTATGCAGCCGCCCCTGGCCGGGCAACACCCGGGAGCTCGAAAACACCCTCACCGGCTGGGTGGCCCTCACCCAGGGCGACACCATCGACCTCTGCGAAGTACCGGACACACCGCCCCATGGAGACACCCCCACGGATTCCTTTGCCGTGCCCTACCTGGACCAGAAGGAGAAAATCATCGAGTCCTTCACCCGGGACTACCTCCACCGCCTCTTTACCGAAACCGGCGGCAACGTCGCCCTCTCCGCCCGCAAAAGCGGCATCAAGCGCCAGTCCCTCCAGAAGATCATCCAGCGCTATGCCATCGACGTGGAGTCGTACAGAACGTAAGGGGATAGGAAAAAAGGGAGGAGGGGAAAATGCCTCCGGCGGCCAGGTGGGGGCACCTGGAAACCCTGTGCCGAATGCATGAAGGCAACCATTATGCTATCGCTCTCGGGGCATTCCCGTGATGTGTGACTGCGACAACCGTTTTTACAGGAGAGGCCCATTTCATTCTTCTATAAACACGATAAAAGGCATTTGAGATTCGCTTGACATTAACCGGAATACCTCCAGCGGTCAAAGGCTGAGCCACTGGAACCCAGTGTTTGCAGAAGCACCGAAGGTAAGGGCAATGCCTGTATCAAGCCTCGTGTTTGAAAACCCGACGTCTTTTGCCTTTTCTATGCTGCGCCATGATCACCCTGGCATGGGGTTTCATGACCGTTAAGGTTCTTCGGCGGTGCGCAAGCCCACCCTACCTCACGACCCTTCCACTGTGGACAACCCGTCACATCCACATGAGAGTGCGCTTACGTACCCTTTGGGTTCTACAGAAACGACATAGCGCTTCACAAAATCAAACAAACGCCAACACGTAACATATTGAAAAATAGAAACATTAAAAAACAAACATCCCAACCATCCCCATTTCAGTCAAACAACGGTCAAACAAATCCAAAAAGGTCACTCAACCCACCCTGGAAGATACTTACGGGCCTTGCTTCCGACACTCTCATCATGGCAACGAATCAAGCCCGAGGTGATGGCATCTTTTATGATTCGTGAGGCCATGGCACTGTTCTTGTCTTCGATGCCAAACCGCTCCCTCAGGGTGGCATTGGTCATAAAATCCCGTTGCACATATTTCAGGCAGGCGTGGAGATAGCAGGCTCGAATGCGGTCATCCTTGTCCATATCCTTAAATTCTCGATGGGAAAAAAGGACAGCACAGGTATGTTCCTCAGTGGTTTCAAACAATGGTGCTGGCAATTGGAATACTTCGGTTTCAAACACGACTTTGTCCACGCCACTGCCACGCTCCTCGCAGACGCCAATGCGGCGCATGAACGACGCCAACGCTTCATTGCGTGATTTTGGGGGACTGTCGAGAAACCGTTCGGTATTGACCAATGGAAGTCCGGGGTTGGTAATCTCCATACGATGATCAAAAATCTCAACCATGGGTGCGGTACCGGTGGCATGAAAATCCTGATGAATAATGGCGTTGGCAACGAGCTCGCGGATGGCCAATTCAGGAAACATGGGCACGTCCCTTCGAAAGGCCTTGCCGATCACTTCATTGCTGGGCAGCAGATTGGTAACAAAGCCGATAAGCCCATCAAAGCCTGCCGCATAGCCCTTGGTTCCTTCCTGCTCTCGAACCGTTTCGACCCGGCCTTCACCTTTATACAGTACGACTCTCAAGGCTTTTCGTTTCAAAGAACGAAAATCGGCCAAACGTTTGGCAAACAATACCGCGCCCAGGTTTGTAATGTTCCACGCCCCCCCTTTTCCGGGAGCAATCATCTCATCTAAGGCCAAGGCGTCCAAAATTCCATTGCGGCCTTCGGGCAAAGGCAACCCGAGCAAATCGAAATAAGTCGGATAGTCCAGTAGCTTCAGAACATCCCCTGCGGAGACATGCTCTGCTGCGATTTCCCGTTCAAAAGGGGTTTGGTCAAACACCCGCCACAGCTCTCGCTCTTTTTCGGGAAAATCCTTGAGCCTCTTCTTGTAGGATCCGACCCGGATAAACTCTGTCCCCTTGAACTGCACGGGGTGACGAAAGGCCGCCCCGATCTCCAGCATCACAACCGTTTTTTGCTCCACCTGAAGTGAATGAAAGCGAAAATTGATCTTGGGCGACAGCAAACGCAGCAGCCAACTCTCCAGTTCTTCACCGCCCACACGTAAAGACGCAGGATCAAAGGTCGTGCCCACCACCCCGTGCGAGGCGTCGTCCACACCCCAGACCAGATAGGCATGCACCTTTCCCATCAACGCGGCACTGTTTGCCAGAGCGGACAGATACTCGCCAGTCTCCTCGGGCTTGCCGTTGTTGCGCTTGAACTCCACCCACTCGGTTTCCATGGGGAGGTTGCGCAGTTCGTGGAGCAGGCTCAACAAATACTCGGTGGAACGATCAACGGTCATCGTCTCGAAACCTCCCAGTGGATATGAAATATCTATATACAGCTATGGCAGATACCGTCGAATTTCATCACAAAACAGCTCTTTATGCCACAGACATCTGACCGTTCATAAGCATTGTTAGAAGGCAATCACGGAGCTTGGCGAATTGAACAACTTCAAGCTATTTGATTGACTAAATGGTCTACGAATTGAGAAGACCTGCTTTGCAATAGGGTTTTTGCCATTTCACTGGGCAAAGTATTATATCTTCGATACCTTGTGCAAGAGAATAAGGGCACCTCGTTTCTTCCTGTTCCTGCGTCATACCAGACCACAGAAATAGAGTCCCTACACCTCCGAATAAAATACTTAAAGCAAACGCCACCATTACCCCTGCCCCCCCAGCACGGCAGGTGCCCCCCCAAGGCGGCACCCTATCATCTCACCCGCCGGGGGCGCCTCTGTTCCCTGCCCTCCAATGCTCTTCATCAAATTCACTGATGAGTTTCATTCATTAACCTTGCGCCCCCTACAGGGGGCACCCCCCGACACCCAACAACATCCATAAGCGATTTTTATCGGTTTCATTCCGAGAACTTATGCATTCCGCTGCATCTTCTGGCATTCCCCTTGCTCCTTTACCGGGCATGAATTGTTTGCCGGGCGCTGCCCTCCATGCAGGGGGCAGGAGGCCTGCTTCACCCGGGCACACCTTTTACGAGGGACGCTGTTCCACCACCATTTGGGAGGAGAAGAGAGATATGACAACGGAAAACAAGGACAACATCGTCTACGACAGTGGCAAAGGGCGCCTGTCGGACTTATGGAAAAAAGAAGATTACTGGGCCATCTGGCTGGGCTTTATCCTGCTCTTTGCGGGCATGATCATTTACTTTCCCAAGGGAGACGCCGCGGTCAAGGCCAAGATCACCGAGGCCAACGCCACCTTGACCCAGGAGAGTGAACGGGCGCCGTTCAAGACCATTGAGTGGTACTCGGCCGTGGACGCCAAGAAAAAGCTCAAGGCCACCTCCAGCCCCGTGGGCAAGGCCATCAAAAAATTCACCAGCAAGCCCCATAAATGGAGCGGCAACCCCATCTCCGCCTTTTACCTGAGCGCCGAAGACGCCAAGGCCCTGTCGGCCAAGGGGATGGTGAAGTACGACGCGGGCAAGGCCAAAGTGTCTGAAGCCCTTGAAGCGGCCACCGCAGCCCAGGCCGCAGCCGCTGCCGCAAACTTCGGCGACACCGCCCTCAATGCCGATGCCGGCAAGAAGATCGATGACTGGCGCAGCGCCCACGCCAAGCTGGGCAGCCTCAAGAAGAAGGCCAACGTCAAACCCTACAACCTGCTGCCCGGCCTCATCGGCTTCATGATCTTCCTGGCCCTCTTCTTCGGCGTGGGCATCGCCTTCATGGGAGACTCCTTTGCCAGGTTCGCCAAGGCCTTCTGCTTTGTCTTCGCCGTGGCGGTGCTGGCTTACGTGGCCGCGGCCAACGCCACCATGAAGCACTACGGCATCGGCTACGCAGCCTGGGCCATTCTCTTCGGCATGATCATCAGCAATACCGTGGGCACCCCCGAGTGGGTGAAACCCGGTGTCCAGACCGAGTACTACATCAAAACCGGCCTGGTACTCCTTGGGGCTGAGGTACTTTTCAACAAGATCCTCTCCATCGGTATCCCGGGCATCTTCGTGGCCTGGGTGGTGACCCCCGTCGTGCTGATCACCACCTACTGGTTCGGCCAGAAAATCCTGAAGATCGAATCCAAGACCATGAACATGACCATCTCCGCGGACATGAGCGTCTGCGGGGTCTCGGCAGCCATCGCCACGGCCTCGGCCTGCCGGGCCAAAAAAGAGGAGCTGACCCTGGCCGTTGGCCTCTCCCTGATCTTTACCTCCATCATGATGATCATCATGCCCGCCGTCATCAAGGCCACCGGCATGGACTACATCCTGGGCGGCGCCTGGATGGGCGGTACCATTGACGCCACGGGCGCCGTGGCCGCGGCCGGCGCCTTCCTCTCGGAGCGGGCCCTTTACGTGGCCGCCACCATCAAGATGATCCAGAACGTGCTCATCGGCGTCATCGCCTTTGGTGTGGCCATTTACTTCGTGGCTGAAGAGGAGGCCGCCAGCGGCCGCAAGGTGGGGCTCATCGAAATCTGGAACCGATTCCCCAAATTCGTCATCGGGTTCATCATCGCCTCCATTGCGTTCTCGACCCTCTACACCTCCATCGGCAAGGACCTGGCCTACGTCATCATCGACCACGGCGCCATCCGGGGCTTCTCCAAAATCGGTCGGGGCTGGTTCTTCTGCCTGGCCTTTGCCAGCATCGGCCTGGCCACCAACTTCCGGGAGCTGAAGTCCTACTTCAAAGGAGGCAAGCCCTTGATTCTCTATGTCTGCGGCCAGAGCCTCAACCTGTGCCTGACCCTGATCATGGCCTACATCATGTTCTTCCTGGTCTTCCCGGAGATCACCGCCAAGATCTAACGGAATAAGGAGAAAACCATGGACCCTAACAGCCCATTGTCAAAACGGATCGGAGGTCTTCTGGCAAGCATCGCCGGATGCCTTCTCATGATCTACGTCATCGGCCCCTGGCTGGACAGCCTCTCCGCCATCAAGCCGCTGGCCGATTTCATTGAAGAGCGCGACATCAACGCCAACGCCTACTATTACACCGAGGTGGCTGAGTTCTCCGATGCCGAGCTCAACATGAAAAACACCATGACCTACATGCCCAAATAGGTCTTTTCCGCCCCCGACAGTACGGCAGGGAAGGCCCAAATAAAAAACGCCCGCGTAGCACGCGGGCGTTTTTTTGTTTTTTCTATTTTTCCTATAGGGGGGGGCACCTTAATTAAAGCCGGGGTTACTCCTTGGCTTCCAGGGTGTTGATGGGACCGGAAAAGAGGATGGGGGCCACCTCCAGATTTTCCGCGTTCATCATGGATGCGATGCGCTGAAGGGAAGAGAGCAGAAGGGTCTGCTCCCAGGATTCGAGCTTATTGAATCGCGCCACAAACTGCTCGTGGAGCAGGGACGGCTTGTTCTGGATAATCTCAAGGGCTTTGTCGGTGGCTGCCACCAGCACCCGCCGTTTGTCGGTCTCCCCTTTTTTCCGTTTCAGGACGCCGTTCTTCTCAAGGCGTTCCACGATATTGGTCACCGTGGCCTGGCTGAGGCTCACCTTTTTGGCCAGGCTCCCGATGGAGATCTCCCCCTCCCTGGCGATCACCTGGATCACCACAAGCTGGGGCCCGGTCAGGCCGTATTTCTTTACAAGCTGCTTTGAGTGCAGGTCCGTGGCCCGTATGATCTGCCGCAGGGAGATCAACAGGTCGTAGCAGATATCATGGTCATCAACCATCGGTTACGCCTCTCCATAATAAAAGTGATCATTCCACACAAAATCCCTTCTATCAGCTCTCATGGGGCTTGTACAGAACCCACCTCTTTTTCCCTGCGTTTTTGGTTTCACGCATGGCCATATCCGCCTGTTTAAAAAGAACAACCTTAAAATCGATGCCTCCGGCGGCGAGGTGTGTCACCTCAAAAGCAGGTTGCCAATGTGCTTTCCCCTTCGTTCCTCAGGGAAAATCACATTCGCTATTGATTCAGATGAAACGGAGTCTGTTTTTAAACCCAGTTTATTAGACCCGTCGTTATGAGATCAGTCAAAAGTTTAGCCCCCGGCAGGGCCGCCGGAGGCAACTGAATCATTACAAAATAGGGAAGGGGATTTGGAACTCGGAATGAGGGGGGATTTCTGGTAGGGTGCCATGGGAGTCGAGGGGCAAAGGGTGCCTGAAGATACGCCGTTAGGAGGATCCGGTCGAATGGGAAGATTCGCCCGGGAAACGTATCGCGCCCCCTGTTTCACCACATCAACAGGCGGTCGGCAACATCCTTTGCCCCTCGGTCTCCTGTGGAGGGACTGGCACACACGACGGCAAGGCATCGCGGTGCCATAAAATCGAGTCCAAGCCTCAGGCCAGCATGGCCTTGGCAAGCTTGCTTGCGGACCCGGCATCAGCGGCGTAGGCATCGGCCCCGATCTCATCGGCGAAGGCCTGGTCCACCGGCGCACCACCCACCATGATCTTCACCCCGTCGCGCAGGCCGGAGGCGGTGATCTGCTCCACCGTGGACTTCATCATGGGCATGGTGGTGGTCAGCAGGGCCGAGAGGCCCACAATGTCCGGCTGCTTCTCCCGGATCTCGTCCAGAAAGGTATCGATCTCCACGTCCACGCCCAGGTCGGTGACGTCAAAACCGGCACTCTCCATCATCATGACCACCAGGTTTTTCCCGATGTCGTGCAGGTCGCCTTTCACCGTGCCGATGACCACCTTTCCGACCGAGGCGTTTTCGTCCTCGGAGAGCAGGGGTTTTAAAATCTCCACGGCAGTCCCCATGGCCATGGCCGACATGAGCACCTCGGGGATAAACATCTCTCCGGTCTCCATGCGGCCCCCCACCACGTCCATGCCGGCAATCAGGCCGTCGGACAAAATCACCCCGGCCTCCAGGCCTTGATCCAGCGCAGCCTGCACATGGCCCACAAGGGCTTCATCGTCTCCGGCAATGAGGGTTTCGGTAATGGTTTTCAGGTCAGCCATAATCAGTCTCCTTACGTTTTCCGTAGCACCAGTCTAAAAAAATCGGCCCGCCTCCCCGGCCTCCGGCGTGTCCCCGGAGGCCGGGCCGGGCTCATCAGTCACAGCAAAATCAACCCAGCCGTTTATCCACAAAGGCGGAGAGTTCGCATTCGAGTTCGGGCTCCAGGGTGGACTCGGGGCAGGCGGCAAGCCGCTCTTTGTAAAGACGGTTGGCCCGCACCAGGGCGTCTTCGCCCCCCTGTTTGTCCCACTTTTCGTGGTTGTTCCAGTCCGAAACCGTGGGCCGCCAGGCCGTCCGGCAGTTCTTCATGGTGGTGGGGTGCATAAGAAAAGAGCCCTGGGGCCCGATGGTGTCGATGAGTTCTGCCGAAAGGTCGGTGTGGATCCCGCCCACCCCTTCCATGAACCGGAGCACCCGGCTGATCATCTCCTCGTCCATAATGAACTTTTCAAAGGAGTTGGTCATGATGGAGTCCAGAACGCCCAGGCACTCGTTGATGACATGGGCCCCGCCGAGCATGCACTGCATGAGGTTCTGCATGGTCTCAAAGCCCGCCTGGGCGTCCGGCACCTTGGCGTCGTTGAGCCCTGCCATGGTGCGGGTGGGCAGATGGTACAGCTCCAGGGCCATCTGCAGGTTCACGATATTGATGAGGTGGGACTCCGGGGAGCCGGTGACGTACTGGGCGGTCATCATGTTGGGCACGGCCGTGGCCGGTGCGTAGATCACCCCGGCCCCGGGGGTGACCATCTGGCTCAGGACCAGGCCCGAGAGGATCTCGGCGTTCTGGAGCACGGCGGCGCCCAGGAGGCTCATGGGCGCGGAGATCCCGGCCAGGGCGCAGGAGAGGACCGTCACGGGCTGATTGTACCGGGCATAGGTCATGATGGTTTCAATGGGCTCGGTGTCGAAGGCCAGGGGGCTCAAGGGGTTGACGCTGGCGTAGATGCTGGGGTGATCGGCAAGGAACCCCTTGCCCACGGCCACCTCGTACATCGCAAACATCTCTTCGATTTCCCGGGCGGGCTGCACGTTGCGCTTCAAGGGCTTGGTGGTGTGCTTGAGGGTCTCGAAAAAGATGCGCAAAGGGCGCTCTTCAGGGGGCACGTCGTTGGGCTCCACGGGGATGGCCCCGGAAATGGTGCATACCGGGCTCTGGTGAGCCAGCTTGAAAAAGTCGATGAGGTCCGCCATGGTGGAGGCCCTTCGCCCGCGCTCCATGTCGTGGGTAAAGACGCAGCCGTTGCTCGGCTCCACATGTGTGCGGGTCTGTCCCTCGCCAAGGGTCACCACGGTCTCTTTGTCCCGGCCCCACAGGGAAATGGACGAAGGAGCGCTCTCCAGGGATTTTTCCAGCAGGGAGCGGGGAATCTTCACCCGGTGCCCGTCCACCTCGGCCCCGTTCTGCTTGAAAAGGGCCAGGGCTTCGTCCGACTTGAACTCGACCCCGGTGGTCTCAAGTACCTGGACGGTTGCTTCGTGAATGCGGGCCAGCTCATCTGTGCCCACCACATTGATACGGTTTGCCAATGCCATGTCCTTGTAGTCTCCTGTCACGCCGCGGTATTACGGGATATCAAGGCGAAGGGGCGCGCCTCCCCTCCGCCTTCTTGCTGTCAAAGGGTTTCATCCGGCCAGCTGCAAGGCCCTGCACAGGGAGTGCAGGGCTCTTGCATGCCGTCCGAAAGGGACCGCGCTATGCGGCCTGTTTTTCCACCGCCTCTTCCATGGATTCCGGAGGAGGCTGAAGGGCCGAGACACACCGCGTCTCATACCGGTGAAGGTCCTTGATGAAAAAGTAACCGGCCCCCAGCATGATGAAGAGCAGAGGGAAGGAGGTGAGAACCGCAACCGCCTGCAGGGGCTTGAGGCCGCCGATGAACATCAGGCTGATGGCCGCCACGCCGTTGATCACGGACCAGAACATACGGTTCCAGCGGGCAGGCTCCTTGTCCATGGGCAGCTCCTTGGTGCTCACCGTGGCCAGAACGTAGGAGGCAGAGTCCAGGGTGGTGGCGCAGAAGATGAACATCAGCATAATGAACAGAGGCAGCATGAGCTGGCCCAGGGGAAGGGCCGCGATGAGAGAGGCAATGGTCTTGGCCGGGCCGCTGGCCGCCATCATGGCGGTCATGGACTCGGCGCCGTTGAGCTCGATGTACAGGGAGTAGCCGCCGAACACGCCGAAGAAGACGGCGCAGCCCAGGGGGCCCCAGACAAGAACCGCAACGGCCATTTCACGCAGGGTGCGGCCCTTGGAGATCTTGGCAAGGAAGACGCTCACAAAGGGAGACGCCCCGAGCCACCAGGCCCAGAAGAAAATGGTCCAGCCCTGGGGCCAGCCGCTCTGCCCGGCGGTGTCGGTCCACATGGACATGCGGATAACGTTGTCGAAAATCATGCCGAGGCTGTTGACAAAGGTGTTGAGGATCCAGCTGGTGGGGCCCACCAGGAGCACGGCCGTCATGAGGACAAAGGCCAGAACCAGGTTGAAGTTACTGAGCCGTTTGATGCCCTTCTCCAGGCCGAAGTAACAGCTGCAGCAGAACATGACGGTCCAGATGCCCACGACAAGGATGTCCAGGGTCAGGCTGGTCTCCACACCGGCGAATTTTGCGATGGTGGCCGACAGCATGGGGGTACCCAGGCCCAAAACCGTCACCACGTTGCCCAGGATGGCGAACATGATGAGAAGGTCCACAAACAGTTTGAACCCGGGGCTCTTCACGTGCCCTTCAAAGGCGGCGCCGATGCTGAGGCGCTTGGTTTTGCGCTGATAATACGAGTAGGCAATGGGCACCCCGAAGACCGCGGTCAGCGCCCAGGGAACAAAGCCCCAGTGGAAGATACCGTAGCAGGCCGCCCACTCCTTGGCCTCCTTGGATCCCACCTCCAGGCCGAAGGGAGGACCCTGCATGTAATAAATGGGCTCGATAAAAGACCAGTAGATGAGGCCGGTGCCGATGCCACAACAGAAGAGCATGGCCACCCAGCTGATGTTACCGAACTCGGGTTTGGCATCCTGGCCGCCCAGCCTCACATGGCGGTAGGGGCCGAAGATCAGCCAGAGGAAAAAAATCACCGCGGCCACGGCAAAGAGCATAAAGGTCCAGCCCAGGTTACCTGTGAAATATTTCCGGATGTTGGTCAGCACCACCAGCGCCTTGTCTTGAAACATGACGATGGGAATACAGGTGACCAGGGTCACCACCAGCGCTGAAAAAAACAGGACCGGTTCGATTTGTACGGGTTTGTCCGTCGAGTTACTCAATGTGTCACTCCTCCTTGATTGGTTGGACTTCTCTGGGACTCCGTGAAAAACCCCGCGGCTGAGCCCTGTGGCTACGGCATGATTCCGGGCTCGCCGCCTCGCCTGGGCGTCGCTCCCTTTGCCTGACCGCTGTGTTCTTCCCGAATGCCCTCCCTACTCCCCCGCAACGCCTTTCCCGGATATTTCATGAGAAAACGGCCGAGACAAAAAATTGAATGTCATTCAAGGTTTTCTGCTCGATTTTCTCACCCTTCGGGCGAGCCGAGTGCGCGCGTGCCGGACATCGCGCCTCCCCCTTCAGCTCTGTGCGGGCATACGTTCGGTGACGAGAAGATACCGTCAAAACGCGGCATCCTCGCCCCATATGGCCTTGGGTCAGTGGATGGATCCCCCCTGCGGACTGAAAACCGCCCCAGGCCTCCCCCCAAAAACAAAAATGCCTGTGCGGTACACCACCACACAGGCATTCAATTCGCTTCAGGGTTGTCAGCGCAGAAACCGTCATACGGTCACTGCACTCCGGGCTCGGTTCAAGAAGAGAGGACCGATACACCTGGGCCACACCGTCGGCCGGCTCAATGCAGAGCATGCAATGGGCCGGATGGGACTGTGGGCTGTGTGGTTGGTTGTGCATCATGGTCTCTTCCATATCGTTCCCGTTGGTAACGCGCCCCGACTTGGTGCGGCGGGCAAAGGGGACAGGGGCAGGCCATAAAACAGGAAAAACACCACCCCCGGACCCTTCTCCGGGCACCGTGCCCTGGCCGGGCCAGACAAGGTGCACCCTCCTTCATGCGGCGGAAGCCCTTTCAAGGCTTCTGTGGGGGACGGCGGGTTTCGGTTCCGTCCCCACCACCGCCGCGGGTACTCACCTCCCGGCCATGCACGGCGACTCTTTTTTGGGTACGCGATTCATTGCGTCTGCATCAGGAAATTGCATGGAGCGTGCCACCGAAGGCTTCAAGGGTAGTCATTGGAAGGGCAATAAAGTTAGAAAAGCTTGCCAGCATTGGCTTTCACTCATCTAGAAAATTTCAGTGGACGCCCCCCGTCCTCCCTCACGGCCTCCGGACCTGCCATGTGCCCTGCCAGAGGCGCCTGACAATTCTTCAAATCTTTCGAAAGAATGCAAAACCAGGTTCACCCGATAAACGCATGCCCGGAAAATGCACACATCCCGGCATCCGGACACAGGTGGGGTTTCCGGCGTGAAGGCATGACAGCATAGGTTCCGGTTGGCATCTGAAGGAAAGGCAATGAAGACATGGAAGGCATGAAGTAGGAAGAAGGCGGGTGCCAATTCAAGGCAATAAAAAACTCCCCCTTTGCAGAGCAAAAAAGGGGGAGTGGTTTCTTCTGGCCGCCCTTGTGCGGGAAAGGGCGCCGGCAGTCCGGGCCGCCTAATCGTCGGGCAGGATTTTCTTGCGCTGGTAACGAAAGGTGTGGTGATTGAGGTTTAGCAGGCGAGCGGCCTTGGACTCGTTGCCCTTGGCCATCTTCAGGGCCTCTTTGAAATAAAAGGTCTCCATGGCGGTCCTCACCTCCTGGATATCGATGCCCGTGGGGGGCAGGGGCGCAAAGCCGGTGGGACCGGATTCCATGATCTCTCCCCGCCGGACGTCCTCAAGGCCCAGGTCCTCCACGGTGAGTTTCTCTCCCCTTGCGGTGAGCACACCCCGCTCCATCATGTTCTTAAGCTCCCGGACGTTGCCGCTCCAGCTGTAGATAAGGAGCCTGTCTTCGGCCTCCTCGGTCATGCCGGTGATGGTTTTTCCGAACTTCTCGGCAAAGGTGTGCATGAAATTCCGGGCGAGGATCAGGGTGTCTTCCCGCCGCTCGTTCAGGGAGGGAACGTTGATCTTGATGACCCCCAGGCGGAAAAAGAGGTCCTTGCGGAAGGTCTCCTCGGTGATCATCTTGTCCAGATCCCGGTTTGTGGCCGAGACGATGCGGGTCTTCACCTTGCGCTTCACCGTACTCCCCACCTTGTAAAACTCGCCCTCTTCGAGGAACCGAAGGAGCTTGGCCTGGGTGTCGAGGCCCATGTCCCCCACCTCATCCAGAAAAAGGGTCCCGCCTTCGGCGGCCTCGATGAGCCCGGTCTTGCCCGTGGTGCTGGCCCCGCTGAAGGCGCCCTTTTCATACCCGAAGAGCTCGCTTTCGATGAGTTCCTTGTGAATGGCCGCGCAGTTCACCGTCACAAAAGGCCCCTTGAAGTTGGGGCTCCGGTAGTGGATGGTGCTGGCAATGAGCTCCTTGCCCGTGCCGGTTTCCCCCAGGATCAACACCGGTGTGTCCGGGCTCTTGGCCACCATGGTGATGAACTCCATGATGTCGTGGATGGCGTTGCTCTCTCCGATGAAGCAGGGCATGTTCTCGGTGAGCTGCCGCTCCTGCAGGGCCCTCACCTCTTTTCGCAGGCGAATGGTCTCCAGGGCGTTTTCAATGGTGTTCTCAAGTCCCTCCATGTGGATGGGCTTGATGATGTAGTCGTAGGCCCCTTTTTTCATGCAGGTGATCACGGAGTTGATGTCCTCGTAGGCCGTGATCATGATCACCAGCACATCCGGATGGATCTCCTTGATCCGGCCCAGGGCCTCGACCCCGTCCATGCCGGGGAGCCCGATATCCAGGAGAATCAGGTCCGGGGCCTCGGCCGTCACCCCCTCAATGGCCGACTCCGCGTCGGCAAACCCCGTGAGGGTATACCGGTCGGAGAGGGCCAGGGTGATTCCCTCCCGGATTGTCTCCTCATCATCTACGATAAATACTTTGTAATCGATCGTCATCATACTCTGCATTGTCCCCATCCCGGGCATTTAATGATCCGGGCTATATAGTGATATCGGTGCACCCACCGCTACAGTCCATGCCGTACATTCCCGGCTCCGCCGCGGTCGCCCTCCAGGGGAAGGGCCACCACAAACCGGGCCCCGCCGCCTTCGCCCTCTTCCACCCGGATGCTGCCGCCGTGATCTGTGACGATGCGGTGGCAGAGGCTCAGGCCGATGCCGGTGCTGTTGTTCTTGGTGGTAAAAAACGGTTCGAACACCCGGTCCCGAACCTCACGGGGCACCCCGGGCCCGGAGTCCTCCACCTGAAGAATGATCTCACCGCCCTCCAGGTAAGTGGAGACGCGGATACGCTTCTCCCAGGGCCACGCCTTCAGGGCGCTGGCCGCATTGGTGATGAGGTTGAGCACCACCTCCTCAATAAGCTGGGGCTCGGCGTAACACCTGGGCAGGGCCTCGTCCAGCCGCTGCTCCACATGGATGTTGCTCTTGGTGAGCATCATCATGGACAGGGCCAGGGCTTCCCGCACCGGCTTGTTGATCCGGGTCAGCACGATCTTGGGTTCACACGGCTTGGAAAAGTTCATGACCCGCCGGATCACCGATTCAATCTTTCCCGAAGCCGAGCGCACCTGACGGAACACCGGCTCCAGCTCTGCAATGGATCGACCGGCGGCCACCCTCTTTTCCAGGGTGCTCATGTAGATATTAATGCCCGACAGGGGGTTCCGGATCTCATGGGCGATGCCCGCGGCCACGTGGCCCAGGGAGGCCATCTTGTCCTGAACCACCAAAAGGTGTTCGAGCTCCTTGGCCCGGGTGATGTCCATGGTGTTGATGAGCATGGCCGACTCCCCCTGGAACTCGATGGGGTTGGCCCGGCAAGTCACCCAGGTCTGACGCCCTTCCCCCATGTCTCCGGCGGTGGGGGTAAGCCGGAACTCCGCCTCGTGGAGGCCCGGTTCCCCGTTCATGACAGCCTCGGAAAAACGGTTCACGGCCTCCAGGTCATCGGGATGGATCGCCTCGTCCCTGCGGGTCCCGAAGGGAGCCAGCGCCCCCATGATCCGCTCCTGCTCGGGGTTGTTGTACACCACCTCCCCGGCCTGGACGATGGTGATGCCCGTCAGGGCGCTCTCCACCAGGTCGCGGAACCTTTTTTCGCTCTGCTTCAGGGCCTCCTCGGATCGCCGCCTCTGCACCATGCGCCACATCCCCGCCATGAGCAGGGTCACCTGGCGCTGGTCCGCGTCGTCATACGGAACGGGCTTGTTGCCCACCCCGGCCACGACCACCACCTCTCCGCGCTTCAACACCGGAATGTTCATGTACCTAAAAATGGGGCCGACACCGGTGGGTACACCCTTCATGGCCGGATTGCTGGCCGGGTAATCGTTGGTGGTCACCGGCACCCGCCTGGCCAGGGCCTCGCCCCAGAACCCTCGAAACTCTTCGGGAAAGCCTTCCGGGGTGCAGGTGGCGGTCCACCCCTTGCCTGCGGCGGAATACGGAGAGTCATGGACAAACAGCCAGCCGGTGCTGTCGGCAAAGGCCAGGTACCCGAACCGACTCCGGGTCAGCTTCACCGCCTCTTTCACGGCAAAGGCCATGATCTCATCCATGGAGGCGTCGGTCATCTGGTTGAGGCGAAGCAGGGCCTCCAGCCTTTTTTCATTGACGCGCAGCTCTTCGGTCCGCTGGGCCACCTGCATCTTCAGGGTGCGGTTGATGGCAATAACGGCGGCCATCACCACCGCCACCACGATGAGCATGGAGCTGATCACCGTCCAGAAGGTGGGGTTCCGGTAAAAAGGGATCTGTTCCAGCCGGACCCACTTGTTGTAGATGTCGGCCCGCTCCTCCTCGGTGATGAGGGCCAGCCCTTTTTCCATGATGCTCCGGAAAAGGGGCCAGTCGTTGCGGGTGGCCGTGCCCAGCTCCACCTTGAAGTCGATGGTGCCGGCCAGCCTCAGGTTGGTGATCTGCTGGTCCTCGATGACGAACAGGGCGTTGGGCACCTCCATGATCATGGCATCGAGCTCCCCGAAGGAGACCATGCGCATCCCTTCGCGGCCGCTGGCGACGGGAACCAGGTTGAGGTCCGGGTAGGTGCCCTTGATATAGTGGTACACGGCGTATCCGGCGGGCACGCCGATGGTCATGTTCTGCATCCGGCCCAGGGTCAGCACGCCCGGCACGCTCTTTTTGACGATGATGGTGTTGGAGAGGGTAAAAAGGGTCGGGGACCAGTCCAGAAACTCCCCCCGTTCGCGGGTATGATGGGCGGCGCTGATGATGTCCACCTCCCGGTGGCGCGCCAGGGTCAGGACATTCTCCCAGGAGTCGATGCGGATCACCTTGAAGCGAAATCCCAGGCGCTCCTCCACAAGGTGCATGTAATCGGCAACGAGCCCACGATAGCGCCCGTTTTCATCAAAAAACTCAAGGGGTTCCCAGTTAGGGGAAGGGGCCAGGCGGATCTTGCCGTCATGGGCTGTGAGCCATTCACGCTCCTCAGGGGTCAACGGATCCACGGCCACAGGGGTGGCTGCCGACGCCGCGGCCGAAAAAGCGAAAAGCAGCAAAAGAGCTGCCAAAAGGAACTTCACGTCAGGCCGTCGCACCATGCCCCCCTCTTTTTTGTGTTCATTCGAACCATCCCGACCCACGCCCTGCGATGAGCCGAGTCCATAGAAAGGGATGTTTCCACTGATCTTTCCCTGTTGTCAGGGGTATCACAAACCCGCCGGAAAAACCAACCCCCCACCGCGCCGCCACCCGTTCCCACGGGGTGGCACCACGATAAAGCCGCTGCAGCGCGGCGTCCGTCCCGCCATACCACGGGAAAAAAACGCGGCGGAACCAGGGCCGCGCGCAGCCGGCTTATCAAAGGGGCGCTTCGCATGCGCCCCGAAATCATTACGCCTTGATCCTGCCTGCACGCACGCCTTTAAGGTAGTTCATGCAGAATTTGTCCCCGCCTTTCAGGGCGACGCCCGTGGTCAAGGTGGCCATCAGTTCACTGTCCAGGGGGTCCATGATGGCCGAATCAAGGCCCCGGGCCATCATCATGGCGAGAAAGCTGCGGTTGACCATCCGCCTCTGGGGAAGGCCGAAAGAGATATTGGAGAGCCCGCCGGTGGTATGGACCCCGGGGAGTTCCGTCATGATGCGTTCCACCGCCTCCATGGCCATGGTCCCGTTGCCTGTTGCCACGCTCAGGGGCTGGATCAACGGGTCAATGAAGATGTCGTCCCGCTCCACCCCGATGGAAGCAAGGGACTCCACCAGGCGCCTGGCCCGGTCAAAGACCTCATCCACGGAAGTGGGCATGCCGGAATCGTCCATGCAGAGGGCCACCACCCGGCACGCTTTTCCTTTGAAAAAAGCCATCATGGGCTCGAACCGGTCCGTCTCCAGGCTGATGGAGTTGATCATGGGCTTTTGCGTTGCAAGACCGTAAGCCATCTCCAGGATCGCGGGGTCCGGGCTGTCCAGGCACAGGGGAAGGGAGGTCGCCTCCTGAACCACCCCGAGGAGCCAGCGCATGTCCTCTTCTTCACACCCGATGCGGGCCCCGGCATTGACATCAATGTACGTGGCCCCGGCGGCCGCCTGCTTTTTTACATCCTCTGCGATGTAGTCGGCATCCCGTTCGGCCACAGCCGCCTTCACGCTTTTCAGGGTGGTGTTGATCCGCTCTCCGATGACAGTAAACATAGGCTCGTCGCTCCCATTGTGCCGAGGCACCCCGCAGAGGGGCACAGGGCTCTCTTTCTTCGGTTACCGGTTGAATTCCAAGGGCGTCGGCATCGGTGTCAAACAGGCGATACCGGTCCCCGATATCGAGGCATGTCAACCGGCCGTGGAAACCTGACGGAGACTGGGGGGCTGCATGGGGGCGCTTCAGGCAGTGGTTGGACGTTCAGGGGACGTGCCTGAAAGCGCCTGCGGCAAATAATAATGGCGGTGGCTCATGCGCCGTATCCGGACAGGGTAGAAGCCGTCTCTTCCGGGGGGAATGGGGCTGCATCCGTTATCTGCCGGGGCCGCCGCCTTGGCTCATTCACCGTCGCCCATGCGTGCCCTCACCCTCCGGTGGAACCGGCCGGTGATTCACCCCTCGTATTGCACAAGCCGTACCAAGGGAGGCCCCAAACACAAAGTCCCCGCGCAGCAACCCATGGGTGCCCGCCGGCCTGCCACCGGGCGGGCCCGGGGCCTGGAAAAATTGCGAAGAATTGGCAAAATCCCCACATTCCCTGAAGCTGGAAGCTGTGTCTCCCGCCCTATTTAACTATATATAGTCTTAAACCCGCACTCCGTCTTCCTACACCTAAATAATATACGCCTGTTTCTTTAGCGAACGCTCCGAAAGCCGACCATTTTCTTCTTTCAATAACATACAATTTCAGATATATAGAAATATACCACACCATTAGACACTATCCCGCATTACTTACCTTGAGCACCGCATACTGCACCTGCGAAATACCTTTTTTTGCTTTTTCACCGAGCACCCCGACAAGATGGACGATGTCGGCGCAAAACAACGGAAGGAGACACCATGGGTGTTCCCATCCGTCACCACAACGCCCATGGTGCCATGCACCAAAGGAGAGCCAGTCATGTTGCCCAGGTGCCCTGGAAGGGACCAGACCCTGATGTCTGTCCCCGAGCTGTTTCCCTGTCCCCACTGCGGACAGGAGCTCGAAATCTGGAGGGATGAATCAAAAGGACGGTGCGCCGCCTGCACCAACCACGTGGCCAGGCAGGAAGCCCTGGCCTACGCTGTCAACATCTCGAGCCGCGACCGTCGCATCCCCGTGGGGGAAGAGGTCTCCATGGCCGTCTGCGAAGCAGCGGACCCGTCGGGGGAGCCCATCTATTACGAAAGGTTTGAAACCGTGGTGCCCCTCTCCGCCATCGAGCACCACAGCAGGTACAAAACGGCCTGCGAAGCCTGCCGCCAATACGGCACCAACCTCGCCTGCCCCCCGTTCAGCCCGACGTTTATCCACTACACGCAAGGCAAAAAAAGCGCCCGGGTCATCTGCCTTCGCCTGCCCCTGGAATACTTCTCCGGGGAACTCCTGCAGGACCGTTACCGCCTCTGTTTCAAACAGGTCCGCGGCTTTCTGGTGGATGAGCTCTACGCCTCACGGGAAGAGGGCTACACCATTGCCGGTGCCGGCCCCTGCATGGCATGCGATCGCTGCGTCGCTGAAGAGGGGGTCACCATATGCGCCAAGCCCGATCAACGAATCTTCAGCCTTGAATCCCTGGGGGTGAATCTCATGGACCTGGCCCGGCGATGCTTCGGCATCGATCTGGAGTGGAGCAACGAAAGCCACACCGCCCACTTCGTCTGCGCCATGGGTGCGGTTTTCTTCCATGGAGACGCCGCATAACCCTGCCCTTTCACCCAATCAGGGCCAACGCATTCAGATTTTGCCTCCGGCGGCCCTGCCGGGGGCCAACTATTTGAAACGTTAAACAAACAGGCTCCATTTTTTTGGACGCGTCGCAACCGGCCACAGCCCCTCCCGTTTTTTCGTTTTTACCGGAACTTTTTTTCAAAAAGCGACCCGCCGGAGGCAATGGAACTTTGAATGCGTTGGCCCTGAATATCCCCCCCTTTCACCTTCCCCGGACATCCTCAAAATGGTAGCATTGTCTTTCGCATTGATGTATATCGCAGTACGTCATTGGCAAATCCAATAATTCCCATAGAGCAGACACCTGCCGATAAACCGCCCTTTTCGAAAGGACAGCCCATCATGCTCACACGCCTCCTTTTCTGCCTGGCCCTTCTCCTGCCCCTCTCGTCGGCCCACGCCGAGCCCTGGCAACAGACCCTTTCCGACGCCCGGGGGCAGACCGTTTACTTCAACGCCTGGGGCGGCAGCCAGGAGATCAACACCTATATCCGATGGGCCGGTGCCGAGGTGAAAAAGCGCTACGGCATTCGCCTTGTCCATGTGAAGGTCACAGATATCTCCGACGTTGTGGGCCGCATCCTGGCTGAAAAAGTCGCAGGCAAAACCCGGGACGGTTCCGTTGACATGATCTGGATCAACGGCGAGAACTTCAAGGCCATGAAGGAGGCCGGGCTCCTCCACGGCCCCTTTGTCAAGGAGCTGCCCAACGACACCCTGCTGGACCGGGAAAGGCTCCAGGTGGACAGGGATTTCACCGTTCCGGTGGATGGACTGGAGGCACCCTGGGGCGTGGGGCAGCTCAACCTCATCTTCGATCCGCAGCGCACCCCGGAGCCCCCCACAAACGCAGCGGCCCTGCTGGCCTACGCCAAGAGCCATCCGGGACGCGTGGCCTACCCCATGCCCCCGGAGTTTCACGGTTCCTCTTTTCTCAAACAGGTGCTCCTGGACCTGACCGACGACCCGGCCCCCCTGTACAGCCCCGCCTCCGAAGCCGACGTGGACCGAATCACATCGCCCCTGTGGCGATGGCTCGACGCCCTGCACCCCGTTGCCTGGCGCAGGGCAGGTGCCTTTCCCACGGGCAGCTCCCATATGGTGCAGCTCCTGGACGACGGAGAGATCGACCTGGCCATCAGCTTCAACCCCCAGGACGCCCGTACCAAAGCCGGGCAGGGCCTCCTCCCCGCCGGGGCCCGGTCCCTGGTCTTTGACATCGGCGCCCTCACCAACAGCCACTTTCTGGCCATCCCTTACAACAGCGATGCCAGGGCCGCATCCAAGGTGGTCATCAACTTTCTCCTGTCCCCCGAAGCCCAGGCCAGAAAAGCGGACACCGACATCTGGGGAGACCCCACGGTCCTTGCCATGGACAGGTTGACAGCCGAAGAGCGAGCCCTCTTCAAAACCGCCCCCACGCTTTGCAAAAGCGTAGCCGAGCCCCACCCCTCCTGGATGACGGCCCTTGAGAAGGAGTGGAAAAGACGGTACGGGCAGTGATGCCCAAAGGGACGTCGATGATGCTGCGTGTTTTCCCAACCCTTGTTGCCCTCTTCTGCCTGGCCCCCCTGGCCTGCGGTGTGGCCGGCGTGGTGCTTCCCGCCCTGGGCGCGGCACCAGCCACAGGACAGCTGCGCCCGGGCACAGGGGCTTTTCGCCTGCTCCTGGCCGAACCGGGTCTGGGGGCAAGCATGGGCCTCACCGTGCTGACAGGCGTCGGCGCCCCGATCCTCTCCCTGATCCTTTCCCTTCTTGTGGTCACCTTCACCCGGGGCACCGGCTGGTGGGCGTGGATCCGGCGGGTGCTGCCCCCTGTGCTGGCCCTGCCCCATGTGGCCTTTGCCGTGGGCTTTGCCTTCCTCATATCCCCCAGCGGCTGGCTGGTGCGCCTGGTCTCTCCGGTGCTCACCGGCTGGCACCGTCCCCCGGACTGGCAGATCATCCAGGACCCCCTGGGCCTTAGCCTCACCCTGGCCCTGGCCTTCAAGGAGACCCCCTTTCTCATCCTCATGTGCATGGCGGCCCTCTCCCAGATCGACACGGACCGTCAGCTCCGGCTTGGGCGCAGCTTCGGCTACCCGCCCCACCGGGTCTGGCAAAAGCTCCTCATCCCCCAGCTATACCCCCTGATCCGCCTGCCCTTTTTCGCTGCCATGGCCTACAGCCTCTCGGTGGTGGACATGGCCCTGCTCCTGGGTCCCAACAGGCCCCCCACCCTGGCGGTCCAGGTATTTCACTGGTTTCAGGAGCCGGATCTGGCCCTCATGCCCCGGGCCGCGGCAGGGGCCCTGCTCCTCTTCGGCCTGACCCTGGGGCTCATGGGATGCTGGATGGCCATGGAGCGCCTCCTGGCTCCCCTGCTCAAAAAAAACCAGGTCAACGGGCGACGCGGTCGCCCAAGCCGTTTTTTGTCGAGGGTCGCCCGCCTCAGCATCCCGGCAGGGGCCCTGGTCACCCTGTCCGTTTTTGCCGGGCTTTGCCTCTGGAGCATCGCTCGAAGGTGGCGGTTCCCCGATGCCCTGCCCTCCCGCATGACCTTTTCGAACTGGATGGCGGAGCTGCCCTTTGCTTCGGAGCCCATGGGCGTGTCCTTTGCCATGGCCGCCGTGGTAAGCGCGTCGGCCGTTTTTCTCGTGGTGGGCTGCCTGGAGCATCAGGCACGCTCCCAGAGGCGACTGCCCCTGGTCCTCATCGCCCTGCCCATCCTGCTCCCCCAGCTCCCCATGGTCTTCGGGATCCAGGTGGCAGCCCTCAAGGCGGGCCTCTCCGGGTCCCTCGCCCTGGTGATGTGGGGGCACCTCCTCTTTGTCTTTCCCTACACCTGGCTCTGCCTCAACGGCACTTACCTTGCCTTTGACCAGCGCTACGTCACCGCAGGGCTCTCCATGGGCCGGTCGCCCCTGGCCTGCTTTTTCCAGATCAAGCTGCCCATGCTCCTTCGCCCCGTTCTCTTCTCCTGGGCCGTGGGCTTTTCCGTCTCCATCGCCCAGTTCCTCCCCACCCTGATGCTCGGGGGCGGCCGGGTCTCCACCATCACCACCGAGGCCGTGGCCATCGGCAGCGGAGTGGACAGGCGCCTTGCCGCGGTCTACGCCCTGATCCAGCTCGCCCTGCCCACCCTGGCCTATGCTGCGGCCCTTATCGTTCCACGACTCAAGCGAGGCACCCCATGACCCACACACTTGCCGTCTCCGGCCTCACCATCCATCACGGCACCGAGGCCCTCTGCCACACCTTGAGCTTCACCGTGGCCCCCCGGGAGGTGGTCACCCTCATGGGCCCGTCGGGCTGCGGAAAATCCACCATCCTCAGCTGGATCTCAGGGGCCCTGGCCCCGGCCTTCAAGGCCACGGGCGAGCTTTCCCTGGGCGGGCGGTCCCTCTCGGGCCTGCCCGTTGAAAAACGGGGCATTGCCATCCTTTTTCAGGACGACCTCCTCTTTCCCCACATGACCGTCCTGGAAAACCTCCTGTTCGCCCTGCCAGGGGGAAAACCAGGCCAAAGGAGGGCCAAGGCCCTGCAGGTCCTCACCGACCTGGGCCTTGCCGAACTGGCCCACAGACACCCGACGGCCCTCTCCGGCGGACAAAAAGCCCGCATCAGCCTCATGCGTGCCCTCATAAGCCGCCCCGACGCCCTGCTGCTGGACGAGCCCTTTTCCAAACTGGACAAGCCCTTGAGAAAAAGCTTCCGGGCCTTTGTCTTCGACCAGATCACCGCCATGGGAATCCCGGCCCTGCTTGTCACCCACGATGAAGACGACATCCCCGAAGGCGGCCGGCTCATTCGATTGGAAACGCAGGAAAAACGTTAAAAAGCGCCTCCGGCGGCCAGGTGGGGGAACCTGGAAACCCTAAGGCGAATGCATGGAGGCCGCTGTTATGCGAAAGCTCACAGGGCATTCGCGTGGTGTGTGACATGTGGCAACCGTTTTTGCAGGAGAGGCCCATTTTATTCTTCTGGAAACGTAACTATTCAGCTTGCCTTCGGCGGGTCGCTTTTTTGAAAAAAAGCGCCGTAAAAACCGATACACGGAGGCGAACATATCAAAATAATTTCGGCGGAGCCTTGGAATGATGGCGTGAGACCTGTTTGTCAAACTTTTTTAAAAGTTTGGCCCCCGGCAGGGCCGCCGGAGGCTGGCTTTTTGCTCCGGCGTTAACCATAGTAGGCAGTTGTTGAACAGATTTTGGCCATTGAAGGGTCGTGAAAACAAATAAGGAGAACATATGCTGGATAAATGGAGTGCGGGGTGGGTGAAACGCCCCCTGGAGGGATTGGCCGCCCCGTTAAAGGCCCGGGGGGTGCATGCGGATAAGGTGACGATGGCAGGATTCGGCGTGGGGATGCTGGCGGTGCCGGCCCTTGCCATGGGGTGGTACGGTGCGGCCCTTGTGTTTATTGTTGCCAACCGCATCGCAGACGGCATCGACGGTATCCTGGCCCGGGACGCAGGCCCTTCGGATGCGGGAGGGTTCCTGGACATTGTCCTGGATTTTATCTTCTACTCCGCCGTGGTGGTGGGGTTTGCCCTGGCCGATCCCGGCCGCAACGCCCTGGCAGCGTCCGTGCTCATTTTCAGCTTTGTGGGGACCGGCTCCAGCTTTCTGGCCTATGCGGCCATGGCCCACAAGCAGGGACGTGACCCCAGCGGAAAAGCCCTCCACTACCTGGAAGGGCTCACCGAAGGGACCGAGACCATCGCCTTTTACGTGGCCGCCTGCCTGTTTCCGGCGGCCTTTCCCGTTCTTGCCCTTGCCTTTGCGGCGGCCTGCGGCATCACCACGGTGACCCGTGTTTCAAGGGCCTATCAAGACCTCTCATGACCCGGAAGCTCCGGCGCAGCAGGCGATATCCAGCACCTCCCTCACCTTGCTGGTGAGCCCTTCGATGGTGAAGGGCTTCTGGATAAAATGGATCCCATCTTCCAGCACGCCGTGGTGGGCGATGACGTCGTCTGAGTACCCGGACATGTAAAGAACGCGGATCCCGCTGTAGAGCTGGGATACCCGGGTGTAGAGTTCCCGGCCGTTCATGCCCGGCATCACCACATCGGTGAGGAGCAGATCGACTGCCCCTTCGTGGTTCTTCAGCACGGCCAGGGCCTCCTCACCGCCTGCGGCGTCAAAGACGCGATAGCCCAGGCGGGTCAGAACACTCACCGTCATGTTCCGCACCACCTCGTTGTCCTCGGCCACCAGCACCGTCTCATGGCCCGAGGCTACGGTCTTCTCCTCCGTCACCTCGGGTATCTCGGCCACGGGCTCCTCCTCCCGGAGGAAATAGAGGGAGAACACCGCGCCTTCCCCCTGGCGGGTATCCATGCGCACCGCCCCTCCGTGCTGGGTAATGATTCCGTACACCGTGGAGAGCCCCAGCCCGGTCCCCCCCTTGCCCTTGGTGGAGAAAAAGGGTTCAAAGGCATGCTCGGCCGTGGTGGGGTCCATGCCGTGCCCCGTGTCCCGAACTTCCACCAGCACATACTCCCCCGGGGAGAGATCCAGGTGAAGCCGAGGGGCATCGGCCTCCTGAACGGCCATGCGTACGGTAATGGAGAGTTCCCCGCCGTCGGGCATGGCATCCTGGGCATTGACGGCCAGGTTCATGAGGATCTGCTCCACCTGGCCCATGTCGGCACGCACCGGACACGAGGTCTCCGCAAGGGAAACGGTGAGGGCAATATCCTCCCGGAGGGTCTGCCGCAACAGGGGCTGCATCCCGGAGACAATGGACCTGAGGTCCAGGGGGTCCAGCCGGAGCACCTGCTTTCGGCTGAAGGCCAGAAGTTGCCGCACCAGGTTGCGGGAACGCTCGGCAGCGTTTTTGATCTCCAGGGAATAGCCGTAACACTCCTCCCCTTCGGGAAGCTCGTCCAACAGGAGTTCCGCATACCCCAGGATGGGGGAAAGCATGTTGTTAAAGTCATGGGCGACGCCTGCTGCCAGCCGACCCACGGATTCGATCTTCTGCACCTGCTGAAGCTGGGACTGCAGCTTTCTCTGCTCGGTCTGGTCGATGAAATAGGCCATGTAGGTGCCTTCCCCCAGGGCCACGGCCTCGATGATGCCGTGGATAATCGCTCCGTTTTTATGGTGCAGCGGGGTCTCGGACCGGACATGTTCCTCCCGTTTCAGGCGCTCGAAGTTGGGCGCTCGCTTGCCGGTGGCGTCGGCACCGACGATGTCGCTTACCTTCAGGGTCGCCAGCTCGCTTCGGGAGTAGCCCACCATCCTGCAGGCGGCCTCGTTGGCCTCCACAAAGCCCCCCTCCTCGCCGAAAATAAAAATCCCCACCGGCGAGTTGTCGATATACGCCCGATACCGCCTCTCGCTGGCCCTCAAGGCCTCTTCAGCACGGCGCCGCTCCGTGATGTCCCGGCCGATGGACTGAAATTCTCGAAGCTCCCCGTCATCGGAAAAAATGGCGCGATCCGTCCACTCCTGCCACCCCCTTCGGCCGGTGGGGTTGATCACCTCATGTTCGTAGGTGTCCATGGGATTTTCAGGGGTCAGCTCATGGAAATGATCCCGCACGGCGTCCCGCACCGCCGGAGGAAGAAAAGCAAAAAAGTTCTGCCCCAAAAGCTCTTCCCGGGCCATGCCGAACATGCGGCAGTAACTCTCGTTGACGTCCGTCAACCGGCCGTCGGGCAGAAACCGGCACACCATGGCCGGCATGTCCTCCACCAGGATCCGGTAGCGCCGGTTGCTCCAGCGGAGGCCCTCGATGGCATGTTTCTGCTGGGTGATGTCCGTGACAAACCCCTCCAGGGCCACCACCACCCCGCCGATGCGCACCACACTGCCCCTCTCCCAGACCCACTTTTCGGTGCCGTCCCTGGTCAGGAGTCGGTACTCCATCTCAAAGGAATCGCTGCCCGAAATACCTTCGTCCACGGTCTTCTTGACCATGGCCCGGTCCTCGGGGTGGACAAGGGTGTTGTAGGCCACCGCCCGGTTTCCCACCATCTCCTCCGGGTGGTAGCCGGTCAGTTCATATCCCCCCCGGCTCACGAGCACCATGGTCCACTCCCCATCGTATTTGCACCGGTAAGCCATGCCCGGCAGGTTCTTCAGCAGGGTGTCCATGACGCGCCGCGATTCCCCCAGGCCAGCCTCGGTCTCGGCCCGGTCCAGGTCCCGGTTCAACCCCTCAATGGCACGGGAGATCTCTCCTTCCACCTCCTGCACCAGGCATGCCTCCTCGTCTCCGGCGGCCTCCTGGGAAGGCAGGGTCACGCTCATCATCCCCAGGAGCTGACCTCCCCTGGCCAGACGAGTCACAATGCTCCCCTGCTGGCTGCACGCGCTGCCAAAAGAGCAGTTCGCACAGATTCCGCAGGCCTCTGCCTGGCAACATCCCCCTTCCGGCGTCAGAAGGTCCCTGCCGCACCGGGGAAGCCAGCCAGCCTCCAGTTTTCGGCCCAGGGCCTCCCCCTTATCCCCCATGCCGGACTGAGCCCAGGTGCGTTGCCTCCTGTCCGTGCCGAACAGGACAATCCAGACCGATTCGTACCCTCCCGTATCCACAAGGGACCGGCACACGTTTCCGATCAACACCTCGGGGCTCTTAATCCCCGACGTCACGGCAAGGGACCGCCGGACAGCCCGATGCACACTGTGGACATGCTCCAGACGTGCACAGGCCTGACGCAATGAATCAACGACACGGCGGTCTCCCCCATGGGCCGCAATGGCGTCCTCTATGGCAGTAATTTCCTGTGACACATGGGTGCTGGAACAGACAAAGGCATCGTGGATCCCCGCAGACTTGTGTTTGTTTTGCATGGGTAGCAATCCTCAAAGAGCGTGCCCGCACACGGATTGGAGGGGCGATGGACTTCAGCTGGCCACATCAGGCGGCGATACGAATCAAACAAAGGTGGGTAATGGAGGCCCGGCGATCTCTCCGCAAAAGGAAGGGGACATCTTTAAAGAGACAAAGGCGGATCACAGCCGGAAACCAATGAGTCATTATACTTAAAATCCATGGGGAGGTCAAAAGCACACCCGGGAAAAAGCCCTGTTGCTTTCGGCCTGTGCCTTACCCCTTGACGGTGAGCACCCCCACGGCAAAAAGGACCAGGGCGGCCCCGGCCATCTGGACGGGGGTCAGGGCCTCTCCGATGAACACCCAGGAGATGAGCCCTGCAAAGATCGGCTCGGTGGTGGCCGTGATGGAGGCATTGACGGAACTGATCCCCCTCATGCCCGCCACATACAGAAGAAAGGGGGCCACGGTTCCGATCACCACCACGTAGAGACCCCAGAAGAGAAACGCAGGATCCGCGCACATGCCCACAAAGGAGAGGGGCGCAGACGCAAGGTTCCAGGTCACCGCCGCCACCAAAAAGGCGTGAAAGGTCACGGCCCTGGGATCGTAGCGCCCCACCAGCCCTTCCCCCAACAGGGTGTACACGGCAAAACTCACGGCCGAGGCCAGCCCGCTGCCCAGCCCCAGCAGGTCCAGCTCGGACAGGTCGAAATCATAGGCACCCGAAACGAAGTAGCACCCGAGGACGGTGACGGCAATGGCCGCCGCCGAGAGCAGGGTGGGCTTCTTGGACCCAAAGGTCAGGGACCAGAAAAAGATAAAGACCGGTGCCATGTACTGCATGAGAATCGCAACGGCCACATGGATACGGCTGATGGCAAACAGGTAGGTAAACTGCACCATGGCCATGCCCAGGAACCCCAGGGCCAGGATGCGCGGCAGGTCTCGCTTTTCCACGCGAAACAGGTCCGGCCGGGTCATGGCGATCCACAGGCCGATGAGCACCGCAGCCAGGGTGGCCCGCATCTGGACCAGGCCCGCAGGGGTCACCCCCATGAGAAACAGGTGTTTGGCCGCCGTCCCGGAGGAGGCCCACCCCAGGGCCGCCGTCAGGATCATCAGGGTCCCTCGGGCCTTCTGCGCAGGGGTCGTGGTGGGGGTGTCCGTCTCAGGTATCGCCATCGTTTCCTCTTATCTCCATACCGCAGGGTTCAAATCGCAACAAAAACGCCTGGTTTCTCAGAATAACGCATCCAGGCAACGACATTCGCCCATTTACCGAAGGTGCGTGCCGCCGCATGAGTTTTTGCACAAGCATCGATTATGGTGTATCATATTTTCATAAGTTTGTTCATCTGTGACGCCGCCCTCCCCACAGGGCGAGCCTTCCCGGCCTAACGCCAACCGCGTCACCGTTCCTACATAACAGATCTGGAGTGATCATGAATCGTGTCGCTATTTCCCTTGTCGTCATCACCGCATTGTCAGCAGCGCTTTACTTTGGGGCCAAACAGGCTCAGCGTTGGAAAAGCTCGTCGGTTCAGCAGGCCGTCGAACAGGAACAGGAGCGATGGATGGTTGATGTGGAGAAGCTCAAAGGGGAGGTCAAGGACCTGCGCGAAGAGCTTCACAGCGATACCACCATGGAGACCCATGAACAGAAGGTAAGCGAGGTCCTGGGGACCCCCGAGGGTATCGCCCCGTCCTCTTCCGGCGAGGCCGCCGGCTGTTCGGATTCGGAGAAACGGCTGATCTCCTTTTTTGATTACCTGGGGAAAAAATACCCCTCGGATCAAGCGCCCCAGGCCCGTTTTCAGAGCGCCCTCACCCGCCTGGCGAGCAACCCGCCGGAGATCGTGGAAAAAGACCTGGACACCCTGGCCCTTTTCCGAAACATCGCCCACCTCTACCGCACCCTGGGGGCCAAAGACATCATGGCCTTCAAAGGGTTTCTGGACAAAGAGCCCGATGCGGTGGAAGCGTTTCTCCCCGACCTCTACAAGGTCATGACGGACAGCACCTGCCACCAGGTGGTCCCCGCCGCCTGCACCCCCGAAGTGGAAACCCTCTACGCCACCTACTTTCTCCACACCCTGTCCGGCCGGAGCTACCTCCTCCGGCGGAGTTCCAGGTACCGGATCCTGGCCACATACTACGCCGTGCGTGTGCTTCACCGGGCCGACCAGTCCGGCACCAATATCTACGGCGTGGATGTCCCCCAGGCCTTGGAAGGGCTCCAGAGCGACATCGCTCTTTACAAAGGCCTTGCCAGGCAAAAAGAGTACCTGGCCACCCTTGAGGAGATCAGCGCCAGCTACCGCAACCGGTAGAGCAACCCATACCCGGGAAAACGGTCACACCCACAGATGCCGATTCCCCCCTTATGCAACATTCCAGCGGACCTGAGAAATCATGAGAGAGCTCCTGCGATATGAAACCAGGGGAATCCTGGTATCCAAATCCCTTGTGACCGTCTCCGACGGCGTCACCCTTACCCTGTTTGATTTTAAAACCGACTCGTGGGAGAACAAGCCGGTCCTCCTCTTTGTGGCGGGCTGGCTCTCGGCCCTGTCCGGATGGCACGAGGTGCTGGAGGAGATCACGCCCCACTACCGTGTCATCTACATGGAGTCCCGCGAAAAACGAAGCGCGCGTCTCCCCGCAGGCCCCCTTCCCCGCTTTGACATCGACCGGCTCGCCGACGACATCGGCGAGGTGGCGGCAGAGCTCGTCCCTTCCGGCACGCCCCTGTATGTGGCGGGAAGCTCCCTGGGCTCCACGGCCCTGGTCCGGGCCATGTCCGGCGGGAGGGTCTCCCCCAAAGGGGCCTTTCTCATCTCCCCGGTCACCGCCTTTGCCTTCCCCGCCTGGGGCAACTTCATCATCCGCTTCCTGCCCCCCTGCTTTTTCACCGTCATCCGCTACCTCATCGTCTGGTACCTGGTCAACTTCCGGGTGGACAAAAAAAAGGAGCCCGAACAGGCCCAAAAATACACCCGCACCGTCATGGACGCCGAGCCCATTCGCCTGAAGGCCAACGCCGGTGCCCTGAACGGCTACACCATATGGGACGACCTGCCCGGGGTCGCCACACCGGTGGTGGTCATCGGGGCGGCCTCCGACAAACTGCATGGGGTCGAGGAGATCACGAAGATGGCGGGCAGCATGCCCGAGGCAAGGGTGGAGGTGATGGAGAGCAACAAAGAGACCCACAGCGGACGCGCAGGGCGGTTCATCGCCGAGGGTATGGGAACAGGCCCGGAAGAAGAGGCAAGGGCCACGGCACCATAAAAAAAGGGGGACCTTGTCAAGTCCCCCTTTTCGCGGCATATCATAATGTGTATCAGGCTGCCGGAACCAACCGCGTATCTTGTCCGTAACGCTCAGCGGACAACCGGTTGCGCCTCGGCATACCGAGCCCCATCACATTCAGGCGTCGTCCTTCTTGTCCCCTTCGATCTTCTCGTTTTCGGTCTCGGAAACGGATTTCTTGAAGTTTCGGATGCCCTTCCCGATTCCTGAGCCGATCTCGGGAAGTCGTCCGGCGCCAAAAATGATGAGAATGATGATGAGGATGATGGTAAGTTCCATCGGACCAAGTCCAAACATCTGTTCCCCCTTCATGCAAAGGTCTGTGTGGGTTTTAGTATACATCACAGTTGTTCACGCGACCACCGAACATACCACCGGCTTCGGCAGGGTGTCAATCTTTATAACTGAAAAGGGATTCAATACATTATGAGCACATTTACCCCTCAGGGCAGGCCCCTTCTCATCGGGAGCCTCCCCCTGTCCGACCACCTCCGGGCCACGGAGCTCGTCCTCGCCCACACCCCCGAGATCCCCCTGTGGGTCCAGCTCCCATCAAACCCCAAAGAGGGAATGGTGGACCAGTTTCTTCCCGGGCTCCCCGGCCTCGTGGAAACCGAAGAGACCTCCTGGATCGACCCCACTTCCGAGGCCTTTGCCGAAGAGATGCTCGCCTTCTACGAAGCCTACCTCACCGTCAGCGAGGGGGGCGGCGACATCGAAGCGTCCCCCTTCGGCATCTCCAAAGAACGCGCCAAAGGCTTCTTCACCCTGACGGAAATGGCGCCAACGCTTTCAGCCCTTGCCCTCAAAGGCCAGATCACCGGACCGGTCACCTTCGGCACCGCTGTCAAGGACCAGGAAGACCGGGCCATTTTTTACGATGACCAGCTCCGGGACATCATGGTAAAGCACCTCACCATGAACGCCGCCTGGCAGGCCCGCATGCTCGGCAAATCCGGGGCCCTGCCCATCGTCTTCTTCGACGAACCGGCCCTGGCGGGCTTCGGTACCTCCGCCTACCTCACCATCACCGAAGAGCACGTCATCTCCGCCTTAAACGAAATGGCCGAGGCCGTCCACAAGGAAGGGGGGCTGGCCGGGGTCCATGTCTGCGCCAACACCCAGTGGACCCTCCTCTTCGACGCGGCCATCGACATCATCAGCTTCGACGCCTACAGCTACTTCGACAAGTTCATCCTCTTTGAGGCCCCCCTGAAAGCCTACCTGGACAGGGGCGGTATCATCGCCTGGGGCATCGTCCCCACCGGTGAAAAGGCAGACATCGAAAAGGAGACCGTGGAGAGCCTGTATGAAAAATGGGACGCCCAGATGCGCACCCTGGAAGCCAAAGGCTTTGACCGAAAGGCCCTGATAAACGCCACCCTCATCACCCCGAGCTGCGGCACCGGCTCCCTCTCCCTGGAGCTGGCCGAAAAGGTCCTTGCGTTGACCAAAGGCCTCTCGGACAAGGTGCGCGCCCAGGCATAAGGCGCCACAAGCCCTCAGGCTCCAGACCGTACGCGGCCCCTGCCCGGCAGGGGCCCCTGTTCCTCCCTTGGCCCGCCCTTCTTTTGACGGCCGTATAAAATCCTTCCCAAAAAGACAAACTCTCCCTTATAATGGGCGTTTGATGTCTCAATGGAGTAAAAAAATGCCCGTGCCAGGGGCCACCGAACGGCCCCATGCGGCTCGACGCATCCGCAGACCAACGACCGACGCTTCCACATAGAAGGGGCGACGTCACGATACAGGCAGATATCGGGACCAGGGTTCCACGGCAGTGAAAAGGCATGCCCCGGAGGCAGAACAGCGCTCCGTCTACGCCATGACCCACGACCCGACAAAACATTGATTGGAGGCACCGTTTCCTCCCCAAGCAAAGGAATCCCCCATGTCCTCACCTGAAAATGCCGCCGTATTCACCGGTGCAAAAAAGTACGTCCTGGATGACGAGCTGGCCAAGATCGTCAACATCTCCATGGCCCTTGAGATGCCCCTGCTCCTCAAAGGGGAGCCCGGCACCGGAAAGACCATGCTGGCCCACGCCATCAGCGAGAGCCTGCGCATGCCGCTGATCACCCTCAACGTCAAGTCCAGCATGAAGCTGGTGGAAGCCCTCTACCAGTACGACACCCTGACGCGCCTGAACGACAGCCGCTTCGGCGACTCCACCCGCAACGTCTCGGACATCGAAGAGTACATCGCCATGGGCAAAATCGGCCAGGCCTTCACCGCCGACAAGCGCGTGGTGCTCCTCATCGACGAGATCGACAAGGCCGACACCGATTTCCAGGATGACATGCTCGATGTCCTGGACCAGATGCAGTTTGATATCATGGAGATCGACAAGACCATCTCGGCCAGGACGCGTCCGGTGATCCTCATCACCTCCAACTCCAAGAAGGACCTCTCCGATCCCTTCCTCGGGCGCTGCAACTTCCACCACATCGCCTTCCCCGACCCCAAGGTGATGCGCCGCATCCTCCGCGTCCACTTCCCGGATATCAGCGACGATCTGGTGGAAAATGCCACCACCACCTTCTACAAACTCCGGGAGCTCGACGGCATCGAGAAAAAACCGGCCACCCGGGAACTCATCAACTGGATCCGTGCCCTCCAGGCTGACCCGGACTTCAAGGTCAAGCAACTGGCCAAAGGGGACATCCCCTTCCTCGGCGTGCTCTTCAAAAAGAGCCCGGACTACAGCCGGGCCGCCAATCAGGTGACGCGCAGGCGGATGTTTTAACATGGCATGAGCACCCCCTGATGACTTCGCAACAGCGATTTTCCCTAAGAAACGAAGGGAACATCGCTGCTGCAACCGGAACGTTTTTGCGGAGTTTTTTTTAAAAAGCGACCCGCCGGAGGCACCATGTTCATCGACTTTTTTTACAAACTCAAGGAGATCGGGGTTCCGGTGAGCCCCACCTCCTTTTTGCGGCTTCAGAAGGCTCTCTCGTCGGGGCTGGTGAACTCCGTGGACGATTTTTATACGGCCGCGCGCACCATCCTCATCAAGAGCGAGCGCTACTTTGATATCTACGATCAGGTCTTTGCCTGGTATTTCAAGGGAGTGGAAATCCCGGAGGACGAAGGGCTGGAGCTGGACGAGGTGGCCCGGGCCATGCTGGACGAGTGGCTCCAGAACCCCAAGGAGATGGCCGAGGCCCTGGGGATGGACGAAAACGAGCTCTCCAAATACACCCCGGAAGAGCTCATCGACTATTTCAAAAAACGCCTGGAAGACCAGAAAGAGCGCCACGACGGGGGCAACAAGTGGATCGGCACCGGGGGCTACTCACCCGTGGGCCACTCCGGGTACCACCCCGGCGGCATGCGGGTGGGAGGCGAATCGCGGAGCAAAAGCGCCGTAAAGGTGGCAGGGGAGCGCCGCTACAAGGACTACTCCGGCTACGGCCCCCTGACCCAGGCCCACATCGGCGAAGCCCTGAAACGCCTGAGGAACCTCATCCCGGCCGGACCCAAAGACCAGATCAACGTGGACGAGAGCATCTACCAGACCATGAAAAACGGGGGGGAGATCGAACTTGTCTTCGATCAGAGCCTGCGGGACCGCCTCAAGATCATCCTCATGATCGACAACGGCGGCTGGTCCATGGAACCCTACGTCAACGTGGTCCAGACCCTCTTTGACTACGCCCGGGCCCAGTTCAAGGACTTAAAGACCTATTTCTTCCACAACACCATCTACGACAGCGTCTGGCTTGATGCCAGCCGCTACCGGAAACCCAAATCCATCGACGAGTTTGCCACCATCGACCCGGACACCCGGCTCATCATCCTGGGGGATGCCTCCATGGCCCCCTACGAGCTCCTCTCACGGGACGGCTCCATCTATGTGCAGGACCGAAGCGGCAAGCCCAGTATCGAGCGGCTGAGGTTCCTCTCCGAAACCTTTCCCCACTGCGTCTGGCTCAACCCGGTCCAGGCCCACATGTGGGGCTATACCCGCACCATCCAGGCCATCGGACAGATCTTTCCCATGTACGAACTCTCCCTGGACGGCCTTGAAGGCGCCGTCACCCACCTCATGGAAAAATAAAAAAAGCATGCCTCCGGCGGGCAGGGGCTGAGCCCCAGGATCGCAAATGCTTCGGGGCTCGTTCCTCGCCCTACGCATTTGCTGACGGGCTACGCCCGTTTGTAAATGTGACGGGTTAGAGGATCGGTAATGATTCAGTTCAAAAAAACCTCCGGCGGCCCTGCCGGGGGCCAAACTTTTGAAAAGTTTGACAAACAGGTCTTAATAAAGTCATTCCAGGCTTCGCAGAAAGACATTCGTTATTTCTGCACCCGCCCTTTGTTTTGATCGCCCCGAAGGGCGATCAAAACAAAGGGCGGGTGTATTTGGAAAGTTTTTTGCGGAGCTTTTTTTCAAAAAAGCGACCCGCCGGAGGCAAGCTGAATAGTTACTATTATTTTAGGGATAGCCCTTATCGGTGTTTGGTCACGCCTATTTTCGGGCAGAGGTCGGCAACGGGGCAGGTGGAGCAAAAAGGAGAGATGGGGCGACAGAGCACCTGGCCGAAGGCCACGAGGATTTCGTTGTAGAGGATCCAGTGCTTTTTCGGGAGTTTTTTACGCAGAGCCATCTCGGTCTGGTCGGCGTTCTTGGTCTTGACGTAGCCGATGCGGTTGCTGATGCGGTGGACGTGGGTGTCCACGCAGATGGCCTCCATCTGGTAGCCTTCCACCAGAACGAGGTTGGCTGTTTTACGACCCACCCCGGGCAGGGTGAGGAGCTCGTCAAGGTCATCGGGGACCACGCCGTTGTATTTGTTCAGGATCATGGTGGAGATCTCCATGATTCGCTTGGACTTGGTGGGGTAAAACCCTACGGGATAGATGAGTTTGGCCACCTCCTCCTCGCCCAGGGCAGGAGGGTCTCCGGTGTGTTGGCAACGGCAAAAAGGCGCCGGGCCGCAGGGGCCGTCACCTCATCTTTGGTGCGCAACGACAAAAGAGTGGCGATGAGCACCTCAAAGGGGGTGGCGCCGATGCCCGCCATAAAGGTAATCACCGGTGCGTTCCACGCCTTGTAGGCGTCTTTCAAACGATCTACAAACTCATTGATATCCAAAGCCATGGGCCTTTCCTGCCTTTTGTTCGGGTCCTTGCCTGTCATTTTTTCATGGGCCAACCTTCCCGCCGCCACCCCACAAAGGCAACACTCGGGGTCGGGTTCCCACCATACACACAAACCGCCCTGCCTGCCAGTTGTCCCGGTAAAAATCCTTTTTTTGACCTGAGTCAAGGCCTTTGCGTGCCGGACCGGTATGATGAGCCTTCGCCCGACAAAACGGACCCAAAGCCCAAGGGAGGGATCATGGCAGACATCATGCCCAGTTTCATCACCGAGGTCACGCGCCGCTCCGGCACCGTGCCCACCCGCTGTTACAACTGCAGTGCCTGCACCGGCGGGTGCCAGTTTGCCCACATCATGGACAGAAAGCCCCATGAGATCATCCGTCTCGTGCAGCTCGGCCTGAAAGAGGAGGCCCTGACCGCCTCCGGGCCCTGGATCTGCGTGGGGTGCAACACCTGCAGCATGGAGTGCCCCAACGGCATCGACATCCCTGCGGTCATGGACACCCTCCGGGAGATGGCCATTGCCCGAGACAAGGTCCCCGACGAGGAGATCTACCATTTCCACCGGGAGATGCTGGGCTCGGTAAAGCGCCACGGCCGCACCCACAAACTGGAGATCATGATGCGCTACAAACTGGCCACCCGGGATTTTTTCAGCGACATGGACCTTGGTGTCCGCATGCTCACCCGACGAAAGCTCCACATCCTGCCCTCGCGGGTCAAGGCCCTGGGGGATATCCGAAACCTTTTCAAAAAAGCGGGGTAATGCCATGAAATGCGAAACGCGCCCCATGGAAGTCACCTGGTTTCCCGGCTGCTCCATGAAGACGTCGGCCATGGAAAACCATGAGTCCTTCAAGATATTCTGCGAGGCCATCGGCATCCGCCTGGTGGAACTTCCCGACTGGAACTGCTGCGGCAGCTCCTCAGCCCACAGCATCGACCGGGACCTGGCCTTTGACCTGGTGACACGAAACCTGGCCATGGCCCCGGCAGGCAGGCCCATTCTCACGGCCTGCCCCAGCTGCACCCTTCGCTTCAAGGAGGCCCACCACCACCTCACCGAGAGCGCCGATGCCCGCACCCGGTTCCACAGGCAGTGGGGAATCCCCTTTGACGAGTCCAAACAGGTCATGCACTTCTTCGAACTCATTGACGGCCTGGACATCTCGGCCTTTGTCCAGGGTGAAAAGCCCCTTTCAGGCCTCACCTACGCACCGTATTACGGCTGCATGCTGGCCCGTCCCCCGCAGCTCAGGCGCCAGAAAAATTTCCACGGCCTCATGGAGAAAATCCTCGGAACCTTAGGGGCCAGGGCCGTGACCTGGCAGGGCCAGAACAGGTGCTGCGGCACCTTTCTCTCCGTGGCCCGCCCCGATGCGGTCACCGAGGTGGTCAACGGCATTGTCCAAAGCGGCCAGAATGCCGGGGCCGAGTGCCTCATCACGGCCTGCGCCATGTGCCAGCTCAATCTGGAGATCCGCTGCGACCTGGGCCAGAGGCTCCCGGTGCTCCACTTCTCCGAAATCCTGACCCTGGCCCTGGGCAAGGGGAAGAACACGGACCAGTGGATCAAGCGGCACCTGGTGGACCCGGCCCCACTGCTGACCGCCAAGGGCCTGATTTAACGCCGGGCTCCGGAGCGCTGTGCCCTCCTTGTTTTTTTATGCGCCCCTTGATTCCACCAGCCATGCCATAGTATGGATGTTCCACGCTTAAAACATTGGTCATCACAAGGCACGGAGGGTTCAGATGATGGCGAGCCAGCACCACGAGGCGTCCCGGTTCTTTCTGGAACGTGAGAAGCACCTTGCGCGGATGGTCCGGAGGCGGGTTCCCCGGTACGGAGACAAGGTGGCTCTGAAAGACCGGGCCGACGGCCCCTGGACCCAGATCACCTGGAAGGAGATGGAACAGACGGCCGACGCCCTGGCCAGAGCCCTTCTGGCATGCGGCATCGGCCCCGGAGACCGGGTGGGTATCTTCTCCCAGAACCGCTCTGCCTGGACCCTGGCCGACCTGGCCATCCTCTCCATTCGCGGGGTCACCGTCCCGGTATATGCCTCCAACTCCACCGACGAAGCCGCCTACATCGTCAACGACGCCGGGATCCACTGCCTCTTTGTCAACGATCAGGAGCAGTACGACAAAGCCCTTGCCATGGCAGCCCGGGGAGCCCCCCTGAAACGGGTGGTGGCCTTCTCACCCGGGGTTTGTCTGAGCCCGGACATCGAAAGCCACAGCTTTGAAGATTTTCTAAATCTGGGGAAAGAAGAGCCGGGGCTCCAGCGAGCCCTTGAGCGCCATCTCTCCGAAGCAAGGGGAACCGATCTCTACACCATCATCTACACCTCCGGCACCACCAGCAGCCCCAAAGGCTCCATGCACACCCACGAAAGCATGCTCACCGGCCTCTACAGCACCGGCCACCCCTCTCCCATGACCGAAAAGGACGTCTCTTTAAGCTTTCTGCCCTTGAGCCACATCTTTGAACGGAGCTGGACCTGGTTTGCCCTCTGCCGGGGTGCCAGGAACGTCTACTGCCACGATCCCAACGACGTCCAAGAGTTCCTCACAGAAGCCAGGCCCCACTTCATGGTCAGCGCCCCCCGCGTCTGGGAAAAAATCCACAGCACGGCCATGGAGAAGCTGCACCGGGCCTCCCCTGTCCGGCAGGCCCTCTTTCGGTGGGCCCTGGGCATCGGCGGCAAACGAAACCACCTCAAAAACAGCGGAAGGTCCGTGGGCATGGCCTTGAGGATCAAGTATGTGCTGGCTGGATTTCTGGGGTTGGGAAGGCTCCGGTCCGTCACCGGAGGACGGGCACGGTTTATTCATGTGGGCGGGGCGCCCCTGAACCCCGAAATCGCCGATTTTTTCATCAGCGCGGGCATTCCCATGGGGCTGGGCTACGGCCTCACCGAGGTCTTTCCCTTGTGTGTCCGCTCCCTGGAAGACATGGCCCTTGAAACCAGCGGAGCCCCCATCCCCTTGATGGAACTGCGCACGGGCGCCCACGAAGAGATCCAGGCAAAGGGGCCCTGCGTGATGCAGGGATACTGGAACAGGCCCGAAGAGACGGCGCGGGCCTTCACCGAAGACGGGTGGTTCAAAACCGGAGACGTGGGGCGTATCACCCCCGAGGGCCATGTCTGCGTCACCGACCGCCTCAAGGAGATCATCATCACCTCCGGCGGCAAGAGCATCGCCCCCCAGGCCATTGAGTCCGCCCTGAAGGAAGATGTCTATGTGGAACAGGCCGTGGCCGTAGGCGACGGCAAGCCCTACGTTTCGGCCCTTGTGATCCCGGCGTTTCCCATTCTGGAGTCCCTGGCCGAGGTGATGGAGATTTCATGGGACGACCGGGAATCGCTGGTGACCCATCCGGAAATCGTCAGCTTTTACAAATACCGCATCGACCAGTACACCCAGCGGCTTGGCCGCGTGAAAAAAATCAAACGATTCACCCTGCTCCCCACCGAACTCACCCAGCGGGCCGGAGAGCTCACCCCCACCATGAAGGTAAAACGCCGCGTCATCAACGAGCGGTACGCCCAGGTCATCGAGTCGATGTATGCCTGACGGCACCGAACACGGCCGGATCTCCGGGACACCCCGCGCACCATAAGAAGACCGGGTGTCGTGCGGCCTCCTGTGCTCCGTCAGGGAGTGCCACCGGTCAGCACAAGGTACACAAACACCATCAGCACGGCCGCGCCAAACACCCCGGCCACCACCCACACGGTGCTCAAGGGGCTTCCGGTCCCCTGGTGGGCGTCGCGCTTCTTTTTCTTTCTGTACTCAGACAACTTCACAACTTTTTTCATCATCAGACGATCCTTCTCCGATAACATGAATTAGCCACACCCCCGCCGCACCAGCCCGCCCGATCCGTCCCACGACGCCTGACGCCATGCATGGCCCGTTTTCTCACACGGTGAGTGCCGACCACCGACGGCCCCTTTACCATAGTGATTTACAAGGAATGACGTTTTTTTTCCAGTCCCAGGTCTGCGATCCCGCCCCCGTGCCGTGGCACGTTCCCCGGTTGCACCCATCCGCCACCGGCGGAATGCACGCCCCTGCCTGGCAGCGGCAACTGTATCCTTTGGAACCACCCCCGCTGTATCCATGGATACTTTTTGACACACCCCTGTCCGGGAACCCAATATGCCGAAACAGCCCTCGCTCTTAAAAATAACAAAAGATCTTCGCCCGTTACTTTCTTATTTCAAAGTTTGGCACCGATCATGCATTTTTCTCACAGCGAAACGGAGCACAGGCAGAAGGCTCACCCCCCCTCGAGTCTCCTGCCGAACAACCGCCGGGGCTCTGCCCTCGTCACACCGCAATGGGTGGGGCCCCGGTTTCTTTTCGAACTTGCAAAAACCATAAAAGCACGATCTCCTACCTGCGGACGGGCTCTTCCGTCTGCCCCTGACTCAAACAACAGACCAACAGCGACACACACACATACTCCTCAACCAACCCGCTCCGGTGCGCCCCCCGCACCGGAGCCCCCCTTCCCCGGACCGTCCTTCCGTTCCCATTTCGCAATAAAAGTGATACAACGTCCCTGCTTCACAGGTTACACGGCCGTCACGGCCATCGGCAAGATGCGCCGGAGCCCGTCATCGTCGACCACGCCTCGCAAGACTTCTGCCTGTGACACGGAACCCGAACCGCAACCAACCTCCCTGGTGTTCGACGCTTTGCGAGGCCATCAGCCAAAGAAGGCGACCAATCATGAACGATCGGATTCACAATTTTAGTGCAGGGCCCTCGGCCCTTCCCACCGCCGTGATGCAGGAGATGCAGGAAGGCCTGCTGAGCTACCGGGGCAGCGGCATGTCCGTGATGGAGATGAGCCATCGGGGCGAACTTTTTATGGGGATCATCGAAGAAGCGCGCACGCGCATCAAGCGCCTGTACGGTCTGTCCGATGACTACGAGGTGCTGTTTGTCCACGGAGGCGCCAGCCTGCAGTTTGCCATGATTCCCATGAACTTCATCGGTGAAGGCCAGACCGCCGAGTACATCGAAACCGGTACCTGGTCCACCAAGGCCATTGCCGAGGCCCGCATCCAGAACAAAGGGGTCCGTGTGGCCGCCAGCTCCGGGGACCGCGAGTTCTGCTACATCCCCAAGGTTTCGGACATCTCTGCCGACGCCCCCTTTGTCCACATGACCACCAACAACACCGTCCGCGGCACCCAGTGGCACGACCTGCCCGACACCGGCGGCGTCCCCCTCATCGCGGACATGTCCTCGGACATCCTGAGCCGCCCCCTGGACGTCTCCCCCTTCGGCATGATCTACGGCGGCGCCCAGAAAAACATGGGCCCTTCGGGAACAGCGGTGGTGATCCTTCGCAGGGACATGGTGGAGAAGATTCCCCAGACCCTCCCCACCATGCTCTCCTACCGCACCTACGTGGATAAGGAGTCCATGTTCAACACCCCGGCCACCTTCCCCATCTACGCCATCTCTCTGGTGACCAAGTGGCTGGAAGAGACCATGGGCGGCCTGGCCGCTGTGGAGGCCGTTAACAAACGCAAGGCAGGTGCCCTCTACACCCTCATAGACGAAGACGACTTCTACTGCGGCACGGCCGACAAGGCGAGCCGCTCCCTGATGAACGTCACCTTCCGGCTGAAAGACCGTGAGCTGGAGCCCCTGTTTGTCGAACAGAGCCTGGCCTCGGGCCTTGCCGGCCTCAAAGGGCACAAGTCCGTGGGCGGTATCCGCGCCTCCATCTACAACGCCGTCTCCGAAGCCTCCGTGGCCGCCCTGTGCGAGTTCATGAACGACTTCAGGCGCAAACACCGCTAAGCACCGGGAAGCCGGAGGGCCACCCGGGCCTCCGGCGAAAACCCCTTGCAATGCAAGAGAGATCACCTCATTATCATATGACTGACCATGCCCTTGATTCGTGGAAAGACCAGGTTCCCCTGCTTTCCCAAAAACCCGTTGCCGATGTAGAGAAGGCGGTTTGCAGGCGGCGACGCCTTGCCTCGGTCTTTCCCGCCGAAGAGAACGTCTTTCGGGCCCTCTCCCTCACCCCCTTTGACCAGGTCAAGGTGGTGATCCTGGGTCAGGACCCCTACCACGGCAAGGGCCAGGCAGACGGGCTGGCCTTTTCCGTTCCCGACGGGGTCAGGATTCCCCCGTCGTTGCGCAACATTTTCAAAGAGGTGGCCCGGGATACCGGCCGCCCCCTTGACGAAGCCTCAAGTGACCTCTCCCGCTGGGCGCGACAGGGCGTTCTTCTCCTCAACGCGGTGCTCACCGTGGAAGAGGGCAAGGCCGCGTCCCACGCAAACCTGGGCTGGCAGGAGATCACCGACGGCCTGGTCCGCGCCCTGAGCGCCGGCCGGTCCGGCCTCGTTTTTCTGCTCTGGGGAGGCTACGCCCGGGGGAAAAAACACCTCATTGACGAGGCAAAGCACCGAATCCTGGAAGCGCCCCACCCCTCGCCCCTGTCGGCGCACCGGGGATTCATGGGCTGCGGTCACTTCAGCGAAGCCAACCGCTTTCTGGCAGAACAGGGAAAAACCCCTGTATCCTGGTAACCCCAGGCAGCCGGGAGGCTCCAGCACCGACACCAACAACGAAGAAAACCATATTAATGCAAATCCTTCGACCTTAGGAGAAAACACCATGCAGGATCTTACCGCAGTATTCAAGACCTCCAAAGGCGACATCCGCCTTGCCCTCTTTGCCGAGAAAACCCCCTACACCGTGGCCAACTTCGCCAACCTCGCCAAGCGCGGGTTCTACGACGGCCTCAACTTCCACCGCGTCATCAACGACTTCATGGTCCAGGGCGGCTGCCCCCTCGGCACCGGCACGGGCGGCCCCGGCTACCGCTTTGACGACGAGTTCGACAACAGCCTGCGCCACGAGCGCCCCGGTATCCTCTCCATGGCCAACGCGGGCCCCGGCACCAACGGCAGCCAGTTCTTCATCACCCACGTGCCCACCCCCTGGCTGGACGGCAAGCACTCCGTCTTCGGCAGCGTCATGGGCCAGGCCGATCAGGACGTGGTCAACAGCATCGTCATGGGCGATGAGATCACCTCCGTCACCATCGAAGGGGACACCGACGCCCTCTTTGAAAAGTGCGCGGACAAGCTCGCCGAGTGGAACAAAATCCTCGACAAAGAGTTCCCCGCCAAAGCATAGCCCCGCATAAAACATCGCCCCCGGCAGCCCTGCCGGGGGCAAACCCTTTCATTTGGACCGCGCCCATGAAGATTCTCCTTCTCTCCGACATCCACGGCCACACCGAACACCTTCCCAAACTTAAGGAAGCCATTGACCGGGCGGACCTCGTCTGCCTCTGCGGGGACCTCACCAGCTTTCAGGGCCCTGCCGCCGCCTTGCGGGTGGTCGCTGCCGTAAAAAAGCCCCTGGACCAAATTGTTGCGGTGTCGGGAAACTGCGATGAAAAAAACGTGGAAGAGGGCCTCATCAAAAAGGGGGTGGGAATCCATGGAAGGGTGCGGCAGGTGGACGGGGTCTCGCTTTTGGGGCTGGGGGGATCCCTCATCACCCCCTTCGGCACCCCCAACGAATACAGGGAAGAAGAGCTGGCATCGACGCTGGAGTATGCCATGGAAGGCGTTTCGGAAACAGGCCCCCTGGTCCTTATCTCCCACCAGCCGCCGTGGGAGTCCTGCGCAGACCGCCTGGCCTCGGGGGTTCACGCGGGCAGCCATGCCGTGGCGGCCTTCATCGACACCCACCGCCCCGTGGCCTGCCTCACCGGCCACATCCACGAATCCTGCGGCATCGAAAACCGAAACGGCACCCTCATCGTCAACCCCGGTGCCCTGGCCCAGGGCCGGTATGCCATGGTCTCCATAACAAAAAAGGGCGCCGAAGCAGAGCTCGGAACCCTTTCATAACACAAACGCCTGTGGCAGGCCTGGGAAACGAAGGCCGGAGACATGCGAGATCTTACAGCAGCTTGAGGGTGTACCCCAGCTGCAACCCGGCATCGGGGCTGTTGTCGAAGAAGAAGAGGTTTTCGATGATACCGAACTCCAGCACGCCCGGCCCCACCACCTTTTTAAAGCCCATGGTCAGCTCCACCACCGGCTCTTCCAGCTCCGGGTAGTCTGCCACTGCCGAGGCGTGGTTGAGGCTGAGGACCCAGGAGAAGGTATCGCTGGGCATGTACTCGAAGCTGTTCATGGTGGAGTACCTGAAGCGCTCCAGGTCGAGGTTCTCGTCCCCGTCCCGGGTGTAGACGGTTCCGCCGATCCCGTGATAACCGGCAAAGGAACCCCGACGCCAGCTCCAGATCCCCTGCAGGGTCACGTCCGTGCCGCTGTTCTCCTGGCTGTCGTAGATCCGTGAGGTGGGCAGCTTCACAATGGCCCGGGCCGTCAGCATGGGCCACTGGGAGACCAGCATGGAAGCGGAGAGCTGCACGTCACCGGTGATGACCCGGTTCAACTCATCGCTTTTGTCGTGGGCCACGTTGTTTTTGTCCACCGTGATGTAGTGGCTGGAGTCCCGGGGCCAGTCATCCCGATTGTGCTGTCCCACCCCGATCATGGAATGGAACCCCTCGATAAACCCGTCCAGCACCCCGCCCCCTTGAATGGCCACGGGAATTTCAAAGCCCAGGGTCATGCGGTCTCCGACCCGGTAAAGGACCGATGGCACAAAGGCCAGGGTCTCCACGTCAAAGAGAAAACTCCCGTGTTTGAGCTCGTCGGTGTCCTTGAAATCGACCCAGTCAACGGATCGGTCCGACTCCACATGATACACCCAGGTATTGAGCCAGCGCACGTCCATTCCCACCTCAACGCGCCCGGGCATGGAATCGGTAAAAGGGCTGGCAAAGGCAGGAACTGTCCGGAAAAATTCACCGGCCCCCAAGGCGGGGACGCGGAAAGGCCCCAGACCGGCTGAGGCAATGGAAGGGGACAACATCTGACAAACAAACAACACAGGTACCACACAAAACAACATCCATCGGCAACGCATCAAACACCTCATACCAACTTAAAAACCTCACGGCCCGGCACACCTTAAGGCGCACATTTCCGTTTTTGCCGGAGCCTTTATCTCCCCCCCGTAAATCCTTGCATGCCCCCCTCCTTAGCACAGAGGCACATGAAAAAATACAGGCAAATAGCTACCTGTTCTTATCCATAGAAACATTTTCATTGCGGGGCACGCCTTTTTCTGATTATAGTCTGGCGACACCGACCCCGAAGATGAAACGCCGCCACCGAAAAACCTGCCGGTTTCACGCGGGTCCGTCCCTGCTCACCCCCTGTATCCAAGGAGACATAAAAAAATGAAACGCCTTACTATATTGACGGCAGCCCTGGCGTGCCTCTTCCTCACCACCGCCCCGGCCCTGGCAAAAAAACCCGTGGTTATCGGAATCTCGAAAATCGTGGCCCACCCGGCCCTGGACGCCCTTGAAAAAGGGGTCATGGACGGCATCACCGAGCGGTTCCCGAGGGCCGTCTTCGACCTGCAGAACGCCAATGGCGAGCTCTCCACCGCCGCCTCCATCGCCCAGAAATTCAAGGCAGAAAAAGTGGACATCTCCGTGGGCATCGCCACCCCCACGGCCCAGGCCCTGGTGAACACCATCAAAAACCACCCGGTGATCTACTGCGCCGTCACCGACCCCGTGGACGCGGGGCTCATCCGCTCCTTCGACCAGGGTGAAAAGAACATCGCCGGTGTCTCGGACCTCACCCCGGTGAAAGAGCAGATCGCCTTTCTGGCAAAGGTGAAAAAAATAAAAACCCTGGGCCACATCTATTCCAGCAGCGAGGCCAACGCCGTGCGCCTGGCCGAGCTGGCCGAAGAGGCCTGCAGGGAACTGGGCATCGCCTTTGTCCCGGCCACGGTGAGCAACTCCGCTGAAGTAAAACAGGCCATCCAGACCATCATCCGGCGCGTGGACGGCATCTACATCAGCAACGACAACACCGTGGTCTCGGCCCTGTCCGCCATCACCGATGTGGCGGCAAAGCACAACAAGCCGGTCATGAGTGCCGACCCCAGCTCCGCCGAGACCATCCCGGTCCTGGCCGCCTGGGGCTTTGATTACTACAAAATGGGTCGCCGCACCGGCCGCCTCACGGCTGACATCCTCTCAGGCACCAAGCCCGAAACCGTCCCCACCATTTTCATGACCGACCCCTCGGACATCGACCTGCTCCTGAACCTCGACGTGGCCGAAGCCCTGGGCCTCTCCTTCCCAGAAGAAGCCGTGAAAAACGCGGCCACCCTCATCAAGGACGGCAAGGTCATCAAACAATAAACAAGGCAACATTTTTGGTAACTATTCAGCTCATAAAACAGCCTCCGGCGGCAAGGTGTGCCACCTTGAAAGCAGGTTGCGGATGCGTTTTGCCCCTCGTTCCTCGGGTCAAATCACATCCGCCTTTGAAATAAAACTCACCCAAAAAGATTTTTTAAAACCTGTTTGTTAAACTCGCCTTTATAAAATCAGGCAAACGTTTAGCCCCCGGCAGGGCCGCCGGAGGCAAAGATGAGCTGAATCGTTACACCAAACCACACGCAACTGGATAGACGAGATGATTGAAGGTATTTTTGTTGAGGGCCTGATCTACGGGATCATGGCCCTCGGTGTTTTTTTTACGTTCCGGATCCTGGATTTTCCGGATCTTACGGTGGACGGCTCCTTTCCCCTGGGCGCTGTGATCATGGCCATGTCCATCCAAAAGGGAATCTGCCTGTCGGCGGGGATCCTCCTGGCCTTTTCCGGCGGGGTGGCCGCAGGGGCCGTAACGGCCCTCATCCACAACAAGCTCAAGGTGCCCCACCTTCTGGCGGGGATCCTCACCATGACCATGCTCTACTCGGTGAACATCCGCATCCTGGGCAACCGGGCCAACCTGCCCCTCATGCGCAAGGAGACCCTCCTCACCAAAGCCACGGCCCTTACCCAGGGTACCCTCTCCGAGGCGTGGACCCTGCTCCTCTTTTTCGTGCTGGTGGTCCTGATCATCAAGGTGCTTTTGGACCTCTTCTTCCTCACGGACATGGGCCTCACCTTCGGGGCCATGGGGGGCAATCCGCAGATGGTCATCTCCCAGGGGGTCAACCCCGCCACCTACAAGGTCATCGGCGTGGGGCTCTCCAACGGCCTTGTGGCCCTGTCCGGTGCCTTTGCCGCCCAGTACCAGGGATTTGCCGACGTCAACCTGGGCCAGGGGATCGTGGTCTCGGGCCTGGCCTCGGTGATGCTCGGGGAATTTCTCATCCGCTCCAACCGCATCTCCATGCTCACCCTGCGGGTGGTCATCGGCGCCATCTTTTACAAGGCCATCATGTTCCTGGGGCGCTATTACGGTTACACCATCCACCTCACCCCCAACGACCTGAAGCTTGTCTCCGGCGTCCTCATTATCGGCGCCCTTGTGATTACCCAGATGAAAAAACCGGCAAAGGGGGCCAGATGATCTCCGTAGAAAACGCCACCCTCACCTTCAACGCCGGAACGCCCAACGAAAACCGGGTCTTTGACGCCCTCAACCTCTCGGTGGACAAGGGGGACTTTGTCACCGTCATCGGCAGCAACGGGGCGGGAAAAAGCACCCTGTTCAACCTCCTGGCCGGAACCGTGACCCCGGACGCCGGTCGCATCGTCTTAAGCGGCAAAGATGTCACCAAGGCACCGGAATACGTCCGCGCCAGGACCATCGGCCGCATTTTCCAGGATCCCCTGGCCGGCACCGCCTCCAACATGACCTTGGAAGACAACATGATGGTCTGCCTCAAAAAAGGGTTCAAGGGACTCCGCATCAGCCTCAACCGGGGGCGACGAGAGTTCTTCAGGGAGCAGCTCCGCTTCCTCGACATGGGCCTTGAGGACCGTTTGAAAGATAACGTGGGGCTCCTCTCCGGCGGCCAGCGCCAGGCCCTGACCCTTCTCATGATGGTCCTTTCGCGTCCCGAACTGGTCCTTTTAGACGAACACACCGCAGCCCTGGATCCCCGCAATGCCGACATCGTCCTTTCACTCACCACCCATTTTGTGAAAGAATACGGTCTCACCACCATGATGGTGACCCACAACATGCAGCAGGCCATCAACCTGGGCAACCGACTCCTCATGATGGACGCAGGGGACGTTGTTCTGGACATTCGCGGTGAGGAGAAAAAAGACCTCACCGTGGACAAGCTGGTGGCCATGTTCTCTGAAGTCCGAAACAAAACATTCACAAGTGACGAAGCCCTTTTGTCCCGCTAACAGCACAAACGGAGCCCACACATGACCTCACTCGGACGCGTTTTCCTATCCCTTGCCGCCCTGCTCGTGTTCACCCTGCCCGCCCACGCATTTGACGGCGCGGACTATCTGCTGGGAAGCGACGACACCGACCGCACCCACAAGCTGGCCATCGGGATGCGGGTACACGACGAGATCAAAGCCATCCCGGAGCTTCCCCATGACCAGGGGGACCTGAGCTGGCTCCTCGCCTATGAGTATCACTCCAACGTCGCCTACTGGCAGCTCGCCCTGGGCTACACCCCGGAGAGCAACACGGACAGGGACGCCGAGGTCTTCACCCCCCAGGTGAACCTGATCTTCAAAGAGAGCATCTACCGGCTGGGGCTGGGGGCCTTGACAAGTTACGTGGATGAAGACGGAGAGACCGACTGGACCGACGTGTACTGGCAGGCCATCGCGGGCATCGAAATCTCCCTGGGCACGCACGCTTCCATTGGCCTTTTCGGCTGCTACGTCTTCAACAAGTGGGAGGACATCACCGACTCCGGCGACAACGGCCTGGCAGGCAACCTCCTTCTCTCCTGGGCTTTTTAAAAAAGCAGGCCTCCGGCGACGATTTGCCCCTGGTTCCCAAGGGCAAATCGCCGGTGCCTCTCCAGCCCCCCTCCTTTCCTGACCTAAGTCAATGACAGAAGCCCCCACTGTGTTAAAAAACGACATCAACAACATGACGCCACATTCGGCCACCTGTTCCATCCACCCTGTATCCCCGGGCAAGGAGGGATAAACGCGGATGTAACAGGTCCATGGGTTGCCCCGAGATGTCGCCATCCCGACAGCCCCTTTTGCCTGAGATGTGCTATACACCCTCTACGTGCCACCGCCTTCAAAGGGTGCTTGATTGTCCCGGGATCCCCCGGCACCATCTGCACCCGGCCGGGGCCGATTCACAAAAGAACCGATCAACCCGAGGTAACCAGGTCCATGTTCAGCCGCATTTCCCCCCGTCGTATGTCCCAGCTTTTTTTTCTGTCCCTTACCCTTTTTATCGGATGGCGCTTTGCCCTCTGGGCATCATCCCTTGCCCAGGGCAAGATCCCGTCCGTCACCCGGCCTCCGGCGGTGGACGCCTTTCTTCCCATCAGCGGCCTGCTGAACCTCAAGTACACCCTGGCCACGGGCACCATCCACGGGGCCCATCCGGCGGCCCTGCTCCTCTTCCTTGCCGTATGTGCCTCGGCACTGCTCGTAAAAAAAGGCTTCTGCAGCTTTGTCTGCCCCGTGGGCTTTGCAGGGGAGATGGCAAGCAAGCTCGGCCAAAGGACAGGACTTGCCCGGCCCCTGCCCAGGTTCCTTGACATCCCCTTGCGGGGCATCAAGTACCTCCTCCTCGGTTTTTTCCTCTGGACCATCCTCGTCAAAATGCCCGTGCCCGCCATCCGCGGCTTTCTCTCGGGCAGCACCAACCTCACCGCCGATATTCGCATGTTCCGGTTTTTCGCCCACCCATCCACGGGCTCGCTGGTCACCCTGGGCCTGTTCCTTGTGCTACCCGCCCTGATCAAAAACGGCTGGTGCCGCTACCTCTGCCCTTACGGGGCCCTCCTTGGCCTCCTCAGCGTCTTCAGCATCCTGAAGATCCACCGCAGCGAAAGCGCCTGCACCCATTGCGGACGATGTGCAAAGGCCTGCCCCTCTTCCCTTGCCGTGGATCAAAAAAAGGTGATGCTCTCCGACGAATGCACCGGCTGTCTTACCTGCGTGACGAGCTGCCCGGAAAAAGAGGCCCTTCGCCTCTCCACCTCCCCATCAGGCACGCCCTGGTCCCCAAAGGCAGTTGCCCTTCTCATGGTGCTGCTCTTTTTCCTCACCGCAGGGGCAGGCCGCCTCTCCGGCAACTGGAAAAGCCACACCTCCGACAGAACGCTCAGGATGGAGGTCATGAAAATGAACATGCCCGAGAGGCGGATGTAAGCGGTACAGAAAAAGCCTCCGGCGGCCCTGTCGGAGGCCAAACTTTTGCCAATTTTATGCGTTGGGTTTGACAAACAGGTTTTCAGGAAATTCTATCTCTGCTCTGCAAAAACCAATTTCGACATGTGCATTCAGAAACATCGTAGCCTGTTACTTCGAAGCCAGTGAACCAGCCCGCACATACCATCAGCGTTTATATCGGGCGAAGCCCGAGTCGAAGGCCCTTGCGCTTTGGCCCGAGGAACGAGGGACAAAACGCAAGGGCAGTAAGCTTTCGAGGTGTTTTCGCTATAGTGGCTTCGCCACCCTCGCCGCCGGAGGCACGCTTTTTGTTTTTTAATGGATCATGACGGCATCAGGAGAGAGGGCCTGTGTGCCGGCTGGCATTGCCGACAAACCCTTTGATGCTGTTTTGGAGGTAGAAAAGCTCCCGAAGCCTCAGGGGCCCTTCCATGTCGAGGAAGGGCAGCACCAGAGGGTCGGTCTCCAGGATGGATTTGAGGACGCTCAGCTCCAGGTCCGCGCCCACCTGCCCGCGGCTGATCTCCGAGGTGACGATGGAGTCCCACAGTCGAAGCTGCTCCCTGTGCTGCCAGAGCACCCGTTCTCCGAACTCAAAGCTGCCGTAGTGGCCGTAGCAGAGGCGCTCGGGTTTAAGCTCCATAAGGGTCTCCAGGCTTTGCAGGGAGATATCGTAATAAAAGGGAGGCGGGGTGGAGGGCCGCATGTAGGAGATCCCCAGAACGCCCGGGAAGCAAGCCCCGGCAGCCTCTCCGGTGAACAGGTAGCGATCCGTCTGGTAGCTCACGTGGTGGGAGGCATGCCCCGGGGTGGGCACGGGCATCACCGAATTGGACATAAAGCTCTCGGCGGGCACAAGCCTGCTTTCGGATACGGGGCGCACCGGTCCGTACTGCACGGCGGTCTCCCCCAGGACCTTGGCCGTGCTGAGTTCCAGTTGATGGGGATTCAGCAGATGGGGGATCCCCCGGCTGTGGCACACCACCTGGGTCTCCGGGAAAAAGACGGCCAGATCCCCTGCGGCCCCGGCGTGGTCGATGTGCACATGGGTCAGCAGGATATAATCCAGACGGCTCACCCCAAGGGATTCCAGGGCCTTGACCAGGGCCCCTGCCGTCACCGACGGGCCGGTGTCCACCAGAAAGGTGACGTCCCCCACATAGATCCAGGCGGAGAGAAAGCTCTCGTACCCGGCGATGGGGGGATTGAGGCTCACCATAAAAAGGTCATCCGATACTTTGTACAGGATATGTTCCATAGGCTCTCACAGGGTTTGCCGGTCCTTGAGCAACTCTTCCAGATGACTTAGCAGATGCTTTGCGGCCGGATCCTCACCGCCCGGGCCCTGAAGGCTCGCCCGGAATATGGTCAGGGCGGTGAGGCGGTCTTCCGGGGTGCGGAGCAACTCCGGCAAGGTGCTGATGGCCAGCTCCCGGTTGAAGTTCAGCAACTGAACCTGTTCACCCACCACCTTTTTGGCCTCCCGCTTGGTCATGTCCTGAAGGTGTTTGCGCCCCTTCATCAAGGCTTTGAGGGTCACCAGCTCCTGCTTGTCCACCACCTGCTTCACGCGGCCCAGGGCCACCAGCCCGCGCATCAGTCCCTGGAAAAAGCCCCCCTCCACCATGCGGGAGATCCAGTGGTCCCCGCCGTTCTCATCCAGGGCCCCGACCCCCACATCCAGGGGGGTGTCCGGCATATCCACGGCTTCCTGGAAGAAAAAGTGGGCCATGGGGTTGTCGTACATGCTGTAGAAGAGGAGTTCGCAGGTGCTGTCCCGAAGGTCCCGGTATCCGTCGAGGAGGGCCACCAGGGCGTCGGAATACGCTCGCTCCACCTTGCGGAAGGTGTTGTCCGCCGGGGCCTCCATGCGGTGCTCCCGCACATAAGGGGTCCAGGCGCTTGCGGCGCGGGCCGCGGGGTTCATGCTGGAGACGGCATAGAGCCGTTGTCTCAACGGGGAGCTCTCCCGGATCAGGGTGGCGGTGAGTTCCGTGCCCCAGGGCTTCATCAAGGGACTCACAGCGGATTCGTAAAGTTCGGCGATCATCTCCGAGGTCTTGCGCACGTGCTCGAAGGGCCGTGCGTTGTAGTCGCCGCCCCCCCCATGCAGATGGGAGAGGTCCCGCACCTCGAAGCGTGCCTCGCCGTCCTCCTTGATCACCATCTCATAGAGGCCGGGGGCAAGGCGCTTGGCAAGATCGACGCAGTCGATGAGCTCCTTGTGCTCCCGCTCCACCACCTTCCGCGAGACAAAGATGCCCAGGTGCCCGACCTCCTCATGGAGGAGATACACAATGATCTGGTTGCGTGCCTTGATCTCCTCCACCGAGCCCCAGACCCGCTCGATCCACCCCAGGGCCTGCTCGGGTGGGGTGATGTTGTCTCCCCTGGAGGCAAACAGGATCACCGGGTCCTTGAGCTTCCTCAAATCCACGATCTCGCCGCTGCCCCCTTCCACCTGCCCCTCTTCCAGGCGATTGCCCACAAAAAGGTCCCGGACCACGAACTGGATCTCCTCCTTGGTCATGAAGACAAACCCGTTCCACCACCGTTCGAAGAAGATGTACCGGTCCCTTTCGGTGTCCACCGACTGCCAGAGGTTGTAATCCTTTTTCCAGAGGCTGTTGGAGGGGTTGAGGTCTTCAAAGCCCCAGACCAGCTGGGCCCCGTCAAACAGGCCGTTGCCCAGGTCCGCGGAGAGGGAGGCCAGCCAGACCCCGCCGAAAAGTCCCCCGCGGTAACGCATGGGATTCTGGGTGTCGCGCCCCGCCCAGTAGGAAAGGGGTGACCCGTTAAGAATCAGGGGCCCTGTGATGTCGGGACGATCTGCGGCGATGAGGGCGGCGGCCCATCCCCCCTGGCAATTGCCGATGATGGCCGGACGCTCCGCCTCGGGGTGAAACATGCGGATCACCTTAAGAAACTCAATATGGGCCTTGAACACGTGGGCCAGGGTCTGGCCCCGCACCGGCTCCTGGGTGAAAATAAGAAAATAGACGGGATGATTCTTGCGCATCACCATGCCCACCTCGGACTCTTTGCGAAACCCTCCGATGCCGGGGCCGTGGCCGGCCCTGGGGTCGATGATCACCACGGGCCGGGCGTCGGGGGCAATCTCCTGCCCCTCTTCAGGGGTGATGCGAGCCAGGGAGTAATTCACGGGATTGTCCAGGTCGCGTCCGTTGAAGATCACCTCGTAGTCAAAATGCAGCACCGGGGGCAGTCCTTTGCGGTTCTCCTCTATAAAATTGTCGCCCTGCTCCCTTTTGGTGTCGAGGAAAAGGGTCATGCGCTGCCCGAAATCGATCTGGTAGGCAAGGGCCTCCTGCATCAGGGCGGCCCCTTCCGAAAACATGGGCATATAAGCGGTAAAGGGGTTTTCCATGGGTACCTCCCCTGAAAAAACAAGTGGGTTGTGTGTTGGGGTGACTCATGTCTCAGTGACACCGAGGGCGTGGATGGGCAAAAAAACTCTCCGGCTGCTGAGGCCGATGGGAAGACAAGGGCATGGGGCGAGCGCCAAAGGGGCGTCTCAGGTATGACTCAACGGGGTCGCGGGGTCGGCCTGCAAAGAGCCGCAGGGGGCTTCAGGCGTCTTTTTCCGAGGGCCGGGCAATCATCACCGAACAGCTGGCCTTGTGGGCCACGCGCTTGGCGATGCTGCCGAAAATCACCAGCCCCATGCCGGAAAGGCCATAGGAGCCCAGGACGACGAGGTCGCAGCCCGACTCGTCCAGGTGGTTGAGGATCTCCGTGGAGACATGGCCGTCCAAAACCACGTACCGGACCTTCACCCCCCCGGGGATGGTTGCGGCATAATGTTTCTGGAGTTTCTCCTCCACCTGGAGGACCAGGTTGCTGTCCACGCTGTCGTCAAAGGTCACCGAGGTGAACACGGGGTTGTCGAAATCCGTCACCACGGGGTTCACCGGGGGCGGTACCACGTGAAGCACTTCCAGGACCGCATCAAATTTCTTTGCAAGGGTTGCAGCGGTGCGAACCGCCACATCGGCGTTTTTGGAAAAATCGGTGCAGCAGGCAATGGTCTGGAAGGTCATGGTCCCTCCTTTATGTCGGCACGGCGGGCCGAAGGGATTCGGCGTGAGCCGGCATCGTTGGTGAGGTATCGAGGATGGGCTATATTATAAAGGAGTTGGTAAGGCAAATCAATGTGTATCCCCTGCATGCATCGCCTCCCTTTCCAGGAGAAGCCGAAAGCCCACGTCATCGGCTGAAAACTGCGCTGAGGCAACGGGACGGAGAACCATACCGGCGTCCCCGGGTGCGTCGGCCCATCCTCCCCCCACAATGAGGCCGGGGGAACCCCCGTTGCCGGGATCACCCAGCCACTCCCAGACATTGCCCACCATGTTCACCAGGGCCACGGCCCCGGATCCGGCGGGCCTGGGGCCGCACCGATCGCACCGGGCACCGCCCTGGATCCATGCCCCGCAGGGATATCCCTCGTACCCCACGCAGTTGTTCCCCGAAAGGCAGGGTGTTTCCGGCCCCGAAAGGGTTAGAGCCCGTTGCCACTCTCGGGAGGTGGGCAGGCGGAAACGCCCCAGACCCATGATGTTCATGCGGGCCACAAAGGTATCGACCTCACGACGGGTAACGCTCTCCACCGGGCAATTGTCTCCGCATGCGATGAACCACGAGGGGTTGTACCCCATCACCATGCGCCACTGGGCCTGGGTGACCTCACTGGCCTGGAGGTAAAGCGGAGGGGTATCCTCCCCGGGAATCCTCACAAACACCATGCCCGGCATCACGGCAACCGTTGCCTCCGGCTCCCCGGCCACCCGGACCCTGGCGCCTGAGGCAAGTGCGGCAAGACGCTCTTGGGCGGATCGCTGCCGGTCTGCATCCCGCTGGGAGAAAAGGACCCTGCCGGTGCCCAGGTCCACCACCTCCAGGAAAAAATCGCCACGGCTGCCGGTGCCTGTCCAACGTCCCCGGGCCCCGAGTTCGGCCTCAAACACCTCCCCCACAAGGGCCAGGCAATCGGCAACCGAGGCCTCGCCCTCGCCACAGAGCCCCAGGGCAGCAGTCACCCCGTCCCCTTCAAAGAGCCGAAACCCACGGGCCAGATGGGTCACCAGCGTCTCCTGGAAATAGGAAACCTCTGCCTCAGGCCTGCCCGGGGCGTCAAAGGGAAACACCACAAGCCCCTGCCCCAGGGCCTGGGAAGCAAAGGCCAGAAAAACCCAAAAGGGAACCAAACGGACCATCGTCATCGCACCCTCCCGGCACGAAACATGTCATGAATCCGATATAAGATGACTGAGAAGTAAATGAAGGGCGACTTGCGCCCCGATCAAGTGGGGGGAAAACTGAGAATCCGAACAGATACGTCGCAACCGGGAAACCCCGGCCGGAAAGGGGCAGTGCCCCGTACACCGTAAGACAACAACCAGGCAAGCAATGCGTAAAAAAAGAAGACAAGAAGTCCATTTATTATGACTCAACGCGTCGAAATGTCAACAGATGGCATGGGGCCTTGCGCCCCCTTTTTCGTTTTCCGTGCCGATAACCGGTGGTATAGTGAGGGATCATCACCACCGGTGTCACGCGACGCCACCCCTTCCGATCACCTGAGCATGTCAACCGCCATCCCAACGAGCGAGGCAGCCATGGACCTTATCCCCCCTTACACCCCCCCGGACTTTTCCGCAGAGCCCCTGGCCTCCGCCCCGGTGATCACCACGGAAAAGGCACCCGCCGACGGCGTGGCCCCGGATGAATTTCACGCCACCAGCAACCACCCTGAATACGTGCACGTCGCCCCGGGGACCTGGGTCCTTTTGCACAAAAACCGCATGGACACGGTAATTCGAATGGACGGGGAAACACCCGAGGCCGTGGAGGCAAGGCGACTGAAAAAAGGGGACATGGTGGTGGTGGGCCGGGGAGAGGAGGGGGAAAAAGGGGTTTATATTCACACCGACGGCTTTGAACAAAGGCAGGGGCCGTCCAAAAAATTCGCCTTCATGACCAGAGGCAGCCGGGAGACCCCCTTCTCGCGAAGCTACGATCACCTCTACGACATCCTCCGGCACGAAAAAAAAGAGGGGTTCATCACCTGGGTGCTGGGCCCGGCCGTGGCCTTTGACAAGGACAGCAGAGACGCCATGGCAGGGATCATCCGGGAGGGGTACTGCCACGCCCTCATGGCCGGAAACGCCCTGGCCACCCACGACATGGAGGCCGGTGTCTACGGCACGGGCCTGGGCCAGGACATCTACACCCGGGAGCTCAAGCCCCTGGGCCACTACCACCACCTGGACCTGCTCAACAAGGTACGGAGAACAGGCTCCATCCCCGCAGCCCTTGAAGGGCTCGGCATCACCGACGGCATCATGCACGCCTGCGAAACCTGCGGGGTGCCCTACGTCCTGGCCGGATCCATCCGGGACGACGGCCCCCTGCCCGAGGTGGAGACCCACACAGGCAAAGCCCAGGACCGCATGCGGGTCTTTGCCGCCCAGGCCACCTGCGTCATCACCCTGGCCACCCAGCTCCACACCATCGCCTTCGGCAACATGACCCCGTCCTACCGGGTCCTGGACGACGGCACGGTGCGCCCCGTCTTTTTCTACGTGGTGGACATCAGCGAGTTCTCCGCAGACAAACTGGCCAACCGGGGATCGGCCCAGTCCACGGCCATCCTCACCAATGTGCAGGATTTTATGATCAACCTTGCCAACAACCTGATCCCATGAACCAGACCATCCGCATCATCGGCGTCCCCATCGACCTCGGCCAGCCCCGGCGCGGGGTCAACATGGGCCCGGACGCCATCAGGTACGCCGGCCTTGCCGAGCACCTCGCCCGCCTGGGCTACCACGTGGAAGACCGGGGCAACATCCACGTGCCCGTGCGGGACACCGTGCCCGAGGTACAGACCGTGGCCGAAATCGCCCGGACCTCGTCGGCCTGCTACGACCAGGCCCGCAAAGCCATTGAAGACGACACGATCCCCATCTTCCTGGGCGGGGACCACACCATTGCCGTGGGATCCGTGGGGGGCGTCACCCACGATGCCCCCTGCGGGGTGGTGTGGATCGACGCCCACGCCGACTTCAACACACCGGCCATCTCACCCTCGGGCAACGTCCACGGCATGAGCCTCTCCATCCTCCTTGGCAACGGCCACGAGGCCCTGGTCTGTTGCGGGCGCAGCGGGGCCAAGATAAGGGCCGACCAGGTGGTCCTGGTGGGCATCCGCGATCTCGACCCCCTGGAAAAAGAGGTCCTTGCCCGCTCGGGCATCACCACCTTCACCATGCGGGACATCGATGAGATGGGCATGAGCCGCGTGGCCCGGGAAACCATCTCCCGCCTCTCCCACCTGGGACGCCTCCACGTGAGCCTGGACATGGACAGCCTGGAGCCCGCCGGTGCCCCGGGGGTCGGCACCCCGGTGCCCGGAGGCCTCACCTACCGGGAGGCCCACCTGCTCATGGAGATCCTGGCCGACTCCCACCTCCTGAGCTCCATGGACATCGTGGAGATCAACCCCATCATGGACACCTCCAACCAGACCGCCACCCTGGCCGTTAAACTGGCCGTCTCCCTCTTCGGCAAACGCATCCTGTAAGGCTGACGTAAAAATATTATCGCTTGCGCCGGTAACGGGTCTGCACCAAGGCCCCCAGATGGACATCGGTGCGCACATGCTCAAAGGCCATGGCCTCGGTAAGGTCACCGAACAGCGTGGTTCCACCCCCAAGCAATACGGGCACCGTGGTCAGGGTCATCTCGTCGACGAGGTCCTCGTTCAGGAAACCCTGCACGGTCTTGCCTCCGTCGATATAGAGGTGGTCATGCCCCCTGCCGTGAAGGGTCTCCACAACCTCTGCAAGGGCGCCTCCGACCAGCTCGGCCTTCCCCTCGTGCCCCTTCGGCAACGACGTAAGGGTACGGCTCAGGACATACACCGGTTTGCTGTACGGCCAGTTGCAGTCAAAGCCGCAGACCACCTCAAAGGTCCGCCGCCCCATGACGATGGCGTCGATGCCCTCCATGAAATCCGCCCACCCGAAGTCCAGATTGTCCGGGTTGGGCACGGACTGCAGCCAGTCCAGCCCGCCGTCCCTGTCCGCAATGTAGCCGTCCAGGCTGATTCCTATGTACACACTGATTGACATCGCTGCCTCCTGTATTGAATGAGTGCCGTGATGAATGACTGGACCCGATCGGCCAACATGATAACACGGGAAAGATACGGTTATGGGAGTGATGACGAGAGAAGAGAAACAAGGCAGGGTTAAGCAGCTGAGTGTCAGCTATGAAAAACAGCCTCCGGCGGCCCTGCCGGGGGCCAAACTTTTAAAAAGTTTGATAAACAGGTCTTATGAACGGAACGTCTCGGCTCCACTGAACGTTATCAGCGAGCCGACTGTTATAAATGTACGGGCATGTATCGAAAAGCGGCCCGCCCGGGGCAAGCCGAATTGGCACAAGAGAAGAAAGCCTGCGAGCACCCCAGGCAGGGCCCCGCAGGCTCACCTGTGATTACACGCCATGGGCATCATGGGGAGCGGTCCCGTCGTCGAGTTCTCCCACGAGCTTTCCGGAAGGCCCCTGATCCCGGGTATTTTCCTGCCTGGCCAGGGCTTCCTTGGAGAAATCCACCAGGACCATGCCGGAGAACTTCTCCTGGTTGTAGAACTCCACCCGGTAGAGCATGCCCGCCTTGTCCACGGAAAAACGGCGCTGGATGTTGCGCTGGGAGATGGGAATCCCGGATTCGTTACGGATATTCTTCTGGGTAAATCCGATGACGTTGACCCTCAGCCCGGAGGTGGGGTCCACGGTGAACTCCTCCCGCACCGGGACAATCTCCCCGAAGGCCACCTGCCTGCTCACCCCGTCCACCGTCATCTGAACGGAATCAACCGAGGTGTCGTACTCGAAATACTCCGGATGCAGCCAGGTAACGCGCCTGTTTCCGTAATAGATCCGAACGCCCTGGCCGGTGTCCACGGCGGCCATGAGGGGATTGCTCGGCGAGAACTCCATGGGGTTCTCTTTTTTCAAGGGGATGTACCGCAGGTTGTTCCGTGCGTTTTTGACGTCCAACACGATGCGCTTGTCGTTGAGGGCAAAGCTCACGTTGTCGTTGATGGCGTGCTTCACCCCGGCAGAGGTCAGGTCAAAGCGCCTCTGGTAGGTGATGTCGAGCTCCTTGAAAAAGGACTCGATGGCGCGGATGTGGTAATACGCCCGTTCATGGGTGGGCAATGACTTGCTGGCCTCGATGCCGAAGGCGGGCTTGTTGTTGCGGATGGTAAAGTAGGTGAGGGTCTTGGCCATCTCCAGGTTGCCTTCACGGGTTCTGGTGTTCATGAAGGTATAGGTGTGGGACGGATCGAGAAGGGCATTGTTGACCTTTTCAACCGTTCGGGTCGCCATCTCCGAGAGGTTACCGAACCGAACCCCCTCCAGGGCCTCCTGGTCCGCGATGACGCACTGCCCCCAGCGGTTGGGGTTGCGCAGTCTGTCGATGTACGTGTCGCGGTAAAACCCGCTTCCGTCATGGAGGTTCAGCACCAGGTCCACCTCATCGTTTAAGATGAGTTTCTTGATCTTTTCGATGGTGCCGTATTCCGGGTCGCTCTCCTTGATGTCGGCGAACTTGCGGTTCAGGTCCCCGTAGACGCCTCTGGAGCGCTTGATGATGCTGAGGAAATTTAGGTTGGGAACCACCCAGACGCTGCCGGAGGTGATGGTGTAATGGGTGGTGATGATGGACGCGGCGTTGAAGCCCCCCGGCTCGTCGCCCTGGATGCCCCCGACAATGAGGATCGTGTTTCCGGGAACCCCGGACTCCATCTTGTGGACGGAAAATTCCAGGGATGATGCAAAGGCCGCCGACGTTGATACGATGGCGCAAACGACTAGTACGATGAATCTCAGCATGATTGCAACTTTACCTTAATATGCCATGGTTCAAAACGGACCCCGAGGTAATTCCCTTTGCTGTACCGGAGTTTGATGTAGCCCAAATCTTCGAGTTTTTTGTAGATGGGGGTGTCCGTGAACTTTTCCGTAAAATTGAGCACCCCGAACCCGACCTGACCGACATCAAAATCGCCGACGCCGTGGAAGGAGTATCCCGGGGGAGCCAGGGAGCGGGAGGCCAGGGAAAGGTTGCCGTCGTTGCTGTGGGCTTTGCTCAAAAAGAGCATGAACTGCTTGGTGACGCTTCGCAGGCCCGAGGTGAGAATAACGTCATCCCCGATGTCTTTCTTGATTTTTTTGTACATCTCAAGGGGGAGCCCCTTGTACAGGTAGTTTCCCGTGTAAGGAATCTTGACGGCTTTGGGTTCGTCAATGGTGTCGGTGAGGTTCTTCAGGGGCTTGTCCCCCATGAACCCGTAGAGAAGGCTGTCCTCATAGAAGATCATCTCCATGAAGTCCAGCTCCTTCTTGGTGAACCGCCCCACGCTTGTGTAGGCTTTGGCTGTTTTCACGGCACCATCGAAACTCAACAGGGCAAAGTGACCGTGCCCCACGATGCGTTGGATACGTTTCAGGCGACTCAGGGCGCTTTTGAGGGTCACTTTCTGATCGGCACGAAGAAAGATATCTTCGGTGTGCTTTTCGTCAAAATTCTCAATCTTATTCAGGTAATCCTTGATGTACCGGTCATCGATGGGCTGCACCTCGTCTTTGAACACGGACATCCACGCAGCGTAAGCCGGTGACGGGACCATGGACCCAAGGGTACCTGCGGCAGCAAGCCTCAAAAAATCTCTTCTGTTCATAATCACCAGAAAAATAAAACGTTAGTATCACTGCCGACGCGCCATGTTTCAGCCCGCCCCACAGCCTTTGCCGACAGTGTATAATTGCGTATCAACCTACCATAACACGTCCCCCGGATCAAACCTGCCACAAGAAAATCCAGTCGAAACCAAGGGGACTTTGCATGCCTTCATGCCACTGGAAATTCAGCATTCGCACACACGGATTCCGCCTCATTTTTTCCGCTTTATCCGCGTCGCCGTGTTTTCCTTTCCGGCCGGGGCCTGGCCCTGTCTTCTTCCCCCGGGTATAAACCTGTGATATGACCCTTCTGAGATAAAAGCCCGGGCAGACACACCTCCCATGGGAAAGAAGGATTCCCCGCACGCCCCAGCGCCCGACACAACCACACGGTTTCCATCACGTTCCGAATCTCCAAGGAGTCACCATATGAACCGCACCGAACACGCTCTTCTCACCCTGTTCCTTGCAGCGCTCCTCCTGCTGACCTCGGCATGTGCCACCAAACAGCCCGCTCGGACCGCCGGTGCTCCCCGTCCCTACAAGGTCCTGGGCAAATGGTACCAACCCCTGGCAACGGCCGATGGGTACGACGAGGTGGGCATCGCCTCCTGGTACGGCCCCAAGTTCCACGGCAAGCCCACGGCAAGCGGCGAGACCTACGACATGCACGCCATGACCGCCGCCCACAAGACCCTGCCCCTGGGAACCATGGTCCGGGTAAAGCACCTGGGCAACGGCAAAACAGTCACCTTGAAAATCAACGACCGCGGCCCCTTTGTGGGCAAGCGGATCATCGACCTTTCCAACAAAGCGGCCCATGCCATCGGCATGGTGGGCACCGGCACGGCCAAGGTACGCGTCACGGCGCTGAAGCCAAAAAAAACCGCTGCGGCTAAGCCCCTTACCCGGGGTGATTTCGGTGTCCAGGTCGGCGCCTTCAGCAGCCGGAGCAATGCAGAGGCTTACGCAGCCCGCCTTACCGACCGGTACAGCCTCCTTCCCGTCAAAGCCATGGAGGGACCAGACGGCCTCAACCGGGTGGTGGTGGGACACCTCCTCAACCGGGAAGCCGCCGTGGACCTGAAACTCCGCTTAATGGAAGACGGCTTTACCCAGGCCTTTATCCTCTCCCTATAGGACAGATTCGCATGCCCATCACCACCGTATTCATCGATCGCGACGGGGTCATCAACCAGGACTCCCCCGACTACATCAAAACCGTGGACGAGTTCCACTTTCTTCCCCGAAGCCCCGAGGCCTTTGCCCTCTTGAAGGCCCACGGCCTCTCGGCCATGGTCATCACCAACCAGTCGATCATCGGACGGGGCTGGGTGACCCGAGAGACCCTTTCAGCCATCTTTGACAAGATGACAGCGGGCATTGAAGCGGCCGGGGGCTCGGTGGACGGCATCTTTTTCTGCCCCCACACCCCGGACGACGGCTGCGCCTGCCGGAAACCCAAGCCCGGCCTCATCCATGACGCCTGCAACATCCACGGCATCGACCCCGCCTCCTCGGTGATGATCGGGGACAGCGCCAAGGACGTCCTCTGCGGAAAAGCCGCCGGGTGCGCGGCCACCGTGCTCGTACGAACCGGAAACCCCGACAAAGCCCTGGCCGCACTGGACGCCGAAGGCCAGCGCCCCGACCATGTGGCAGACACCCTCTTCGACGCGGTCCGCTGGGTCTTAGACACCTTGGGCTCGTAGCAAGGCAGTTCCATGAACACCATCACCCTGTCCGGACGCATCAAGCGCATCCGCTACCGAAATGAAGACAACAGCTACACCATTGCTGACCTTGTCACCGACGACACCGGGGTCACCATCACGGTGGTGGGGACCCTTGCGGGCATCGACCTGGAAGACCGGCTGCGCCTGTCCGGCACCTGGGAGAAACACCAGCGTTTCGGCGATCAGTTCCGCATCAGCGAGTATGAGCTGATCTTTCCCGAGACCGGGGAGGAGATAAAAACCTACCTCAAGCGCCTGGGGGTCAAGGGCCTCTCCACCCCCAAAATCCGAACCCTGGTGGAGCGATTCGGCGCCGAGACCTTAAGCGTCATCGAAACCTGCCCGGAGAAGATCACCGGTCTCAAGGGCTTCGGCAAGAAGACCATGGAGAGCCTGCGCGAGGCCCTCACCCGCCAGATGGAGGTCAAGCGCCTCATCGCCTTTTTAAAGGAACACGGCATCCCCGTGTCCCAATGCGCCCCCATCCACAAACGGTACGGAGCAAAGGCCACCGAGTGCATTAAAGACAATCCCTTTACTCTACTCTTCGACATAAACGGCATGGACTTTAACACCGTGGACCATGCAGCCCTCTCCCTGGGCATCGCCGAAGACGACCCCAGAAGGGTCCGGGCCTGCCTCCTTTTCGTGCTGGAGCAGTTCACCTCGGACGGCCATGTCTTTGCCCCGGCAGGGAGCCTCATCACCCGCTGCATGGAGCAGCACCACATGGAACACGAGCCCCTCACCGCGGCCCTGGAAGAGCTCAAGGCCAAGGGGCGCGTTGTTTCAGAGCCCCTGGAGCGAAACGGCGAAGCCATCCAGGCCGTCTACCCCAAAGAACTCTTCCGGGCCGAAGAGGGCATTGCCCGGCGCCTGGCCATGATGCTCTCCATGCCCGAAGAGGCCCCTGCCATCACCCGGGAGGAGATCCTGGAGACGGTGCTGTCACGGCTGGCCATCAAACTCTCCGACGAGCAGCTCGAAACCCTGGAGGAGATCCTCTGCCACCGGGTGGCCGTCATCACCGGGGGCCCGGGCACGGGAAAGACCACCCTGGTCCGCTCCATCGCGGCCCTGTGCGACCACCTGAACCACGAGACCGTCATGGCCGCCCCCACGGGCCGGGCCGCCCGGCGCATCACCGAGGTCACCGACAAAAAAGCCTCCACCCTGCACAAGCTCCTGAAATACGACTATGCCACCGGTGCCTTCGAGCACAACCGGGACAAGCCCCTTTCCGGCGACGTCTTCATCATCGACGAGGTCTCCATGGTGGACACCCTGTTGATGCACCGCTTCCTGGACGCCGTGCCCGTTGAGGCCACCGTGGTCTTTGTGGGGGATATCTTCCAGCTCCCCTCGGTGGGGCCGGGCAACGTCCTGTCGGACCTCATCGCCTCGGACCGCCTCAAGACCTATGCCCTCACCCGCATCTTCCGCCAGGCCCAGGAGAGCCCCATCGTCATGAATGCCCACAAGGTCCGCACCGGGGAGTTCCCGGATGCTCACCCGGAAGAAGGCAAAGGGCCCTCGGAATTTTACTTCATCGAAACCGGTGACCCGGTGAAGGTGATGCAGCGGGTGGTGGAACTCTGCGCCAAGCGGATCCCGGCCACCTACGGCTACACCCCCTTGGAGGAGATCCAGGTGCTGACCCCCATGCACAAAGGGGACGTGGGGACCATCAGCCTCAACGTGGCCCTGCAGGAGGCCCTGAACGAAACCGGAGATGCCCTCCAGTCCCTCGGGCGCACCTTCCGCGAAGGCGACAAGGTGATGCACCTGAAAAACAACTACGAAAAAGAGGTCTTTAACGGGGATATCGGGATCATCTGCGAGGTGAACAAAAAAGAGAAGACCCTGAAGGTGAATTACGAGGGAAGGAAGGTAGCCTATGAGACCGAAGAGCTGGACGAGCTGACCCTGGCCTACGCCATCAGCGTCCATAAATCACAGGGCTCGGAGTACCCGGCGGTGGTGGTTCCCGTCACCACCCAGCACTACCCGCTGTTGCAGAGGAACCTCCTCTACACGGCCATGACCCGGGGCAAAGAGCTGGTGATCCTCATCGGCACCCGACGCGCCGTGGAGATCGCCCTGTCCAACAACCGGCCCAACATGCGCTGCTCCCACCTGGACCGACGCCTGGCCGGGATGGCGTAAGGGCCATCACCGGAAGTTAGGCGTCTTCGGTGCCTTTCTTGGCGGGAAGGGGGACCTTGAACAGGGGGACGCCCTCTTTTTCGAGGACCTTTTCCTCTTCCGGGGAGCTCACCCCCCGGATGTTCCGGGGCTCGGAGACGCCGTAGTGGATCTTCAGGGCTTCCTTGGCAAAGTTGGCCCCCACGTCGTCGAAGTTCTGCTCCATGAACTCCACGATCTTGGCGCTGACGTCTCCCACGGCCAGGCCGCTGCTCTGCCGGGGACCCGACGGGGCGTTCACCGCCTTGGGGATGGCAAAGGTGCTGGGAACGATAAACACGTTTCTGTTGTCGCAAAAGGGACAGGTAACCAGCCCCTGTTTCTGCTGGTCTTCAAAGGCTGTCTTGTCGTCGAACCACCCTTCAAAGGTATGTCCGTTGGCACACTGCAGGTCAAAGGCTATCATACTATCACCGGTATCGATGGGATCGCTAATGATCAAAATATAGGGTTTACGCGGAATCCGGCCGTCATGGAACGGGTATACATACCATACTTGAACCATGGGTAAACAGTGATTTTTTCCTTCCAATGGGGCGGTGAGTTTGTATATGGTAAACCATCCCGAGGGATGGGAACCACACCGCCCAGGTGACGATACGCCATCGCCACGGGAGATAATGTTTTAGTTAAATTGGGATGTCCATCTGGACCGATTCAACGGTTCACCAGGGGAACGGAAAAGGCGGGTTGCGCCCATGCACCTTTCCGGGCCCCTTAAATATTGACAACACCGGAACGCCTATCCGAACCATGAACCCGGAAAGGGCTGCGACGTCACTTTCCGAAGGTCCCGTTCCAATGCCCCTCACGTGCTCTTGATTCAGGGGCCCAACGCGCAGGAGTCAACCATGAAAATCAAAGCTCTCATTACAGCTTGTCTGCTCTTTTCCGCGGCCCCGGCCGCAGCCCAAACCCTGTACATCACCGACCGTATCAACGCGACCTTTCGCGGCGGCCCGGGAACCGAGTACAGCATCCTGAGGGGGCTGCCCTCGGGCACGGCCGTGGAGGTCGTCGAGGACGGAGAAAAGTGGACCCGTGTCACCGTGGACGGAGAGGCCGAAGGCTGGGTCCTGACCCAGTGGCTGGTCCCCACCCCCACCAAAGGGGTGCTCCTTGACAAGCTCCAGGCCAAGCACGACCGGGTCCTTAAGTCCCGCACCGAGCTGAAGGGCCAGCTGGCAGAGCTGAAGAAAGAGAACAACGAGCTGAAAAAGAACCTGACCGATACGGAAAAACGCGCCGCCGAATCCGGCCAGGCGTATCAGGAGCTCAAAAAGAAATCCGGCAACTTCCTGCAGCTGGAAGAGGACTACAAGGAGACCAAGAACCAGCTGGCCAACCTCTCCAAAAAGGCGGACATCTTAAACGACCGCCTGGCCAAGAAGAACATGATCTGGTTCCTGGCCGGAGCCGGGGTCCTGCTCGTGGGCTTTATCATCGGCTCCAGCTCCCGAAAAAAGAGAAGTTCATATTATTAATGTAGGGGATGCGTCCCGCCCGGGACTGCCCGCCACGGGACCGCCCCTTTTCAAGGATGTCCATGGGGCCTCTGCCGGCCGTGCCCGGATAACACGCATCGCACAGCGTCACGATTTTCATCGTTACCGAGGCCTTTATGAACATCACGTCTGATTTTCTCGTTATCGGGTCCGGCGTCGCCGGACTCACCTTCGCCCTGAAAGTCGCCGAACACGGCACCGTCACTATCGTTACCAAAAAGGCGGTCTCCGAAAGCAACACCGCTTACGCCCAAGGGGGCGTGGCCGCCGTCCAGAGCGACATCGACTCCTTTGACCTTCACATCAAAGACACCCTTGACGCCGGAGACGGCCTCTGCAACCGGGACGTGGTGGACATGGTGGTCACCCAGGGCCCCGAACGGGTCAAGGAGCTCATCGACCTCGGAGTCAAGTTCAGCCTCTGCGACGACGACGCCCACAGGGCGCCCGGCACCGACTACGACCTGGGCCGCGAAGGCGGTCACTCGGAAAAAAGGGTCCTCCACGCCGAAGACATGACCGGCCGGGAGATCGAACGCGCCCTGGTGGAACAGGTCCGCGCCACCCCCGCCATCACCCTCCTGGAAGAGCACATCGCCATCGACCTCATCACCGTCTCCACCCGGGTCAAGAGCGGGATGATCACCACCACCCGGGACACCACCTGCTGCGGGGCCTACGTCCTGGACAAGGACGCCGACACCGTCAAAACCATCGCCGCCAAGGTGACTGTCCTGGCCTGCGGGGGCTCGGGCAAGGTCTACCTCTACACCAGCAACCCGGATGTGGCCACAGGGGACGGCATTGCCATGGCCTGGCGGGCAGGGGCTTCCGTGGCCAACATGGAGTTCATGCAGTTTCACCCCACCTGCCTCTACCACCCGGAGGCCAAGAACTTCCTCATCTCCGAGGCCGTGCGCGGGGAAGGGGCCGTGCTGAAAAACGAAAAGGGCGAGTGCTTCATGGAGAAGTACGACCCCTTGAAAGATCTGGCCTGCCGGGACAAGGTCTCCCGGGCCATCGACTCCGAGCTTAAAACCAGCGGGGCCGACTCGGTGTTTCTGGACATCTCCCACAAGGATCCCGCCTTTGTCAAAAAACGCTTCCCCAACCTCTGGCGACAGGGCCTGAAGTTCGGCTTCGACATGACCAAAGACCCCATCCCGGTGGTACCCGCCGCCCACTACATGTGCGGCGGGGTGGCCACCGACCTGGACGGGCGCAGCGACATCAAGCACCTCTACGCCATCGGGGAGACCGCCTGCACGGGCCTCCACGGCGCCAACCGCCTGGCCAGTAACTCGCTTCTGGAAGCCCTGGTCTACGCCCACAACGCCGCGGCCAGTGCCATCGAAGACGCAAAGGCCTGGAAGGCATCGGACGTTCAACTCCCCCGCTGGGACGACGTGGGCGCCACCGACAGCGACGAGGTGAGCCTGTTGACCACCAACTGGGACGAAATCCGCCGCTTCATGTGGAACTATGTGGGCGTGGTGCGCTCGGACAAGCGCCTCTCCCGGGCCCTGAACCGCATCGAAAACATCCAGAGCGAGATCCGGGAATACTACTGGAACTTCCGCGTCACCGCCGACCTCATCGAGCTGAGGAACATCGCCGTGGTGGCCGAGCTCATCATCCGAAGCGCCATGAAAAGGCGCGAATCCCGAGGGCTCCACTACACCATCAACTGCCCTGAGAAAAACGACGCCGCATGGCTGCGGGAGACGGTGCTGAAACGCACCCTCACCAACATATAAGACAGGAACAACGTAACTGTTCAGCTCAAACAAGCCTCCGGCGGCCCTGCCGGGGGCCAAACATTTGAAAAGTTTGACAAACAGGTTTTAAGCAAGCCTTTCCAGGCTTCGCCGAAATAGGTTCGACTTTTTCGCTCCATTGGGAATGTTTTTTACGATGCTTTTTTTATAAAAGCGCCCCCGGCGGCAAGCTGGACAAAAGATAAAAAGGGTCATGGAGATCACCTCCATGGCCCTTTTGTGTCTGATTCGTAAAAATGACTTAACAGCCTGTTGCCTGACATTCTGCAGGGTGTGCTTGCGCACCATCTGTTCGGAAAACCGACGCCTTTTGCCATGTCTATGCTGCGTAAAGGTCACCCGTGCATGGGGATTCATAATCCGTTACGATCCTTCGGCGGTGCGCAAGCGCACCCTACCTCACATCCCCTGCACCGTCGGCAGCGCGTTACATTCTCATAGGGGTATGCTTTCCCCAGAGGAATCCGCCTGCCCCCCGTACAAGCAACGACATCGTATCCTCTTACGTCGAAGCATGTGATGCCGCCCGCACAAATCATCAACGTTTATGTCAGGCGAAGCCCGAGCCGAAGGCGATTGCGCATTTTCCTGAGGAACGAAGGAAAATACGCAATCGCAATAAGCTTTCGAGGTGGCTCACCTCGCCGCCGGAGGCAGGCTTTGCCCATAGAAGGCAGGCTTTCAACTCATTACCCGCACTTGGTGTACCCGCAGAGGTGGCAGGTGACGCACCCTTCTTCGTGGGCCATGGCGCCGCCGCAGTCGGGGCAGGGATCATCGATGAGGGAGGGCTCCACCTTGACGCCGTTTGCCGGACCTTTGCCTTTGAGGTAGCGTTTCTCCAGCACCCGGCCGATGGCATCGGGGATGGAGAGGACCCGCCCCCCTTTCTGGAACACGGCGTGCTCGCCGCCGATGCCTTTCACCTGGTGGACGATCTCGGAGACGTCCACCCCGGAGCGAAGGGCCAGGGAGATGAGCCGACCGATGGCTTCGGTCTTGGCTGTGGTGGATTTGCCGGACTTACCGATGGTGGCAAACACTTCAAAGGGGCGGCCGTCCATCTCGGTGACGGTGACGTAGAGCTGGCCCATGCCGGTTCCGATCTTGGAGGTAAAGCCTTCCAGGATCTCGGGGCGCTCCAGCACCCTGTGGGAGGGCTCGGCCGGGGCCGCCTCTTTTTTGGCGTCGGAGACGGAGAGGACCTGGTTTTCCTTGCTGCCGTCCCGGTAGATGGTGACCCCTTTGCAGCAGAGGTCAAAGGCCATGTCGTAGATGTCTCGCACCTCGTCTTCGCTGGCCTGCCTGGGCAGGTTCACGGTTTTGGAAACGGCGTTGTCCGTGTGGTTCTGGAAGGCCGCCTGCATGCGGATGTGCCACTCCGGGGAGACGTCGTGGGCGGTGACGAACACGGCCCTTACATCCTCGGGGATCTCTTCCATGTGGGCGATGGTGCCGACCTTGGCGATGCGGGCCATGAGCTCGTCGCTGTAAAATCCCCGGGCTCGCGCCGTGGCTTCAAACAGGGGGTTCACCTCCACCAGCTCGTCTCCATCCATCACCCGGCGCACAAAGGAGAGGGCAAACACCGGCTCGATGCCGCTGGAGCACCCGGCGATGATGCTCAAGGTCCCGGTGGGGGCGATGGTGGTGCAGGTGGCGTTGCGGTAGGCCCGTGCCTCGTCCCCTTTAAAGACGCTCTTGTCGATGTTGGGGAATGCCCCCCGGGAGACGGCCAGGTGCCGGGAAGCCTCGTGGGCTTCGGCCTGGACAAAGCCCATGACCTTTTCTGCAAGGGCCACGGCCTCATCCGAGTTGTAGGGAATCCCCATCATGAACAGGAGGTCGGCAAAGCCCATGACCCCCAGCCCGATCTTCCGATTGCCCTTGACCATCTCGTCGATGGCGGCAAGGGGGTAGCGGCTCATCTCGATGGTGTCGTCCAGAAATCGCACGGCAAGCCAGACGGTCTCCTTGAGGGCCTCGTAATCCACCCGCGTTTTGCCCCCCTGGACCGCCACGCACCGGGAGAGGTTCACCGACCCCAGGTTGCACGCCTCCATGGGCAGCAGGGGCTGCTCCCCGCACGGGTTGGTGGACTCGATCTCCCCGATCTCCGGGGTGGGGTTGTCCCGGTTGATGCGGTCCAGAAAGACGATGCCGGGGTCTCCGTTGAACCAGGCCTGGTGGATGAGGGTTTCGTAGACGGTGCGAGCGTCCAAAGAGCCCCGGGGCTCTCCGTTGCGGGGATCGATGAGGTCGTAGGCCTCCCCCTGGCGCACCGCCTGCATAAAGGCATCGGTGACCCCCACGGAGATGTTGAAATTGTTCAGGGCTTCGTTGTCCTCTTTGCAGCCGATGAACTCCAGGATATCGGGATGGTCCACCCGCAAAATGGCCATGTTGGCCCCCCGCCGGGTGCCCCCCTGCTTCACCTGTTCGGTGGCGGTATTGAAAATTTTCATAAAAGAGACCGGCCCCGAGGCCACGCCCCCGGTGGAGCCCACCCGGCAGTTCTTGGCCCTGAGCCGGGAAAAAGAGAAGCCCGTGCCTCCGCCGGACTTGTGAATCAACGCCGCGTTCTTCACTGCATCGAAGATCCCCTCAAGGCTGTCGTCCACGGGCAGCACAAAGCAGGCCGCCAGCTGGCCCAGATCGTTGCCCGCGTTCATCAGGGTGGGGGAGTTGGGCAAAAATTTGAATTCCGTCATCAGGCGATAAAACGCCTCGGACACCTCCGAGGGTTCAAGGCCGCCCTCGTAGTATCCTTCTGCCTCGGCAATACTGCTTGCCACGCGCTGGAAAAGCTCTTCAGGCGTCTCCTCAAGATTCCCTTCAGGATCCTTTTTCAGGTACCGTCTCTCAAGGACCGTTCGTGTATTGTCCGATATTGTCAACATACCGCTCTCTTTCATGATTCCCTCTCGCGTTGTCGCTGTCATCTTCTCTCAGTTATTCACAGGTCATCTCAACCGAATTTTATCATGTATGCTTCCGCCGGTGTCGCCTGAAAGGGGTCGGAACCCCATGGGGGGAACCAACACACCGGACACCAGAGCAGGCAGGAGACTCAAAGAGAATCACCTCTCTTTTTTCTCTCCCATGGGCCGCAACCCGCCTTTTTTTTTACTGGATGGGTGTTGTCAGGAAAACGCCTCCGGGAACACCGGCTGTCTCTGGATGGGCTCAACTGCTCTAAATGCCATTTTAGCACAAGATATAGTGGCGTCAAGGCCAATTTACGCAGCATATAGCGGCATTGACATGGTTTGGGTCCGCTGCTATCGTTCTGAGTTTACCGAGACAACACAACCATGACTGACGGTAAGGGGATCGGGACCATGACAGGGAAAACACGCGGTACACAGCCGTTCCGGACGATGCAATCCACCATCGTGACGAGGCCTTGAACGCCCACCCAGGCAGAGGTATCGGCCATGGCCATTCCCCCTTTGCCGAATCCCGGACTCAGGCAGCCCAGCCCCCCGCCACGCCAACGGAGAGCCGCATGAAAAACCACACCGAGATCAAAGTCAGGGGCTACCACCTGGACCTGTACGGACACGTCAACAACGCACGCTACCTCGAATTCATCGAAGAAGCCCGCTGGGCCCTTTTTGAGGAACACCTGGGCAACCTGGCGGCAAAGGGGTACTCCTTTTTTGTCGTGAACATCAACATCAGCTACCAGAGCCCTGCCACCCTGGGGGACACCCTGGCCATCGAAAGCCGCATCACCCGGTTCGGGGGCAAGAGCTGCACCCTCAAGCAGACCATGACCAAAAAAGGCTCGGGCACCCCGGTGGTGGAGGCCGACGTCACCTTTGTCATTGCCGGTCCCGAAGGCCGCGCCCTGCCCGTGGAAGGGGACATCCGCGAGATGCTGGCCCCCTTTGCCGCGTAAAGGCCCAAACAAGCCTCCGGCAGAGCCGCCGGAGGCATTGGTCTTGTGTGTTTTGTTCTTATGCCGCCGCGTAACGCCCTCCCAGGGGCGGACGCCCCGTCGCCACCTGTACGCAATGGATAAATGAGCCGCAATGAAAGAGCATTCCCCCGGAAAATGGACGGTCTTCGCGCTGGTCACCACGGGCAGCTTCATGTCCACCCTGGATTCCAGCATTGTCAACGTGGCCCTGCCCACCCTCATGGGCAGGCTGAACACCACCATGGTGACCATTGAGTGGGTGGTGCTCATCTACCTCATCGCCTTTACCTCCCTGATCCTGAGTTTCGGGCGGCTGAGCGACATTGTGGGGCGCCGCCTGGTCCTGGTGGGAGGGCACGGCCTTTTTACCCTCTCCTCCCTGCTCTGCGCCCTCTCCCCGTCCGTGGGCGCCCTCATCGCCGCCCGGGCTCTCCAGGGCACGGGGGCGGCCATGATCATGTCCTGCAGCCAGGCCCTCATCGTGGACGCCTTTCCGGAAAACGAGCGGGGCAAGGCCCTGGGCAGCATCGCCACGGTGGTGGCCGCGGGGCTCACCTCGGGCCCTGCCGTGGGCGGGTTCATCCTCACCCATTTTTCGTGGCGGATGATCTTTGCCGTCAACATCCCCGTGGGGCTCACCGTGGCGGTTCTGGCCGCGCGGATTCTCAAAGGGTCCGAGGCCGACACCCGGCGCGACGAGCCCTTTGACCTGCCCGGCGGCCTGCTCATCGCCCTGTCCTGCGGAGCGCTCTTCACCGGCCTCACCCACGCCCATGCCTGGGGCTACGCATCCTTCCGCGTCCTTGGGCTCACCGGTACAGCCATCGCCCTGGCCCTGATCTTCGTGGCCCACGAAAACCGGACCGTTCACCCGGTCATGGATCCCAGCCTCTTTAAGGAGCGCATCTTCCGGCTGCCGGTTCTCTCGGCCGTCGCCCTTTATACGGCCCTGTTCACCATGGTCTTTCTCATGCCCTTTTACCTGCTCTTTCCCATGGGCTACTCCGAAGCCCAGGTGGGCACCGTCATGACGATCCCCTTTGCCCTGCTCTTTGTGGTGCCCCCCTTTTCCGGCGCCCTGGCCGACCGCATGGGCTCACGGATCCTCTGTGTCCTGGGCATGGGAACCCTCAGCCTGGCCCTGGCCCTGCTGGCCTGGCCCACGGAGGTCACCGCCTTTCCCCCCATTGCCTTCAAGCTGGCCCTGGCGGGTTTTGGCGTGGCCCTTTTCCTTCCTCCGAACAACACCACCATCATGAGCTCGGTGCCCGCTCCCCGCCGGGGGGTAGCCAGCAGCGTGGTGGGCGCCGCGCGAAACCTGGGCATGGTCACGGGCGTGGCCCTGGCAGGGGCGGTTTTTAACCACACCTACACGGCCCTGTCCGGGGCCAACGGGCTCTCCACCTACACCCAGGCCCTGCAGGGCCCCTTTCTCACGGCCTTCCGCTACGCCCTCTTCTGCGGCGCGGCCACGGCAGCTCTGGGCAGCCTTCTGGCCTGGCTGCGGGGGCCGGACACTCCGACCAGGTGACCCCGGTGTGATCCAGCACATAGACGGATTGAAAACCAGCCGTATAAGCTGCATCTTCACCACCGACAAGGAGGGGCTCCCTCGAAGCCCTGTCCCGGATAATTCACGAGAACACCTTACGGCTCACATCAGGAGGTCACCCATGAAACGACTCGTCCCCCTTCTTTGTCTCATGCTCCTTTTCTGGGGATGCGCGGAAACCCTGAACCATAGATCGGCTCCCCCGGACGCTGTCGAAGCAGAAAAAGCCATGCCCCCCCTCCCCACCTTCAGAATGCACGCAGACGGGGGCTCCATGTCCCGGGAGGTAAAAAGCGCCCCGGTTCGGAAACGGGGCCTTGACGCACCCTCGGCCTCGGGGCTCAAGGCCGCCTACGCCGATGACAACCGGCAGTTCAACCACTTCCTCGATTTTCTGGAGACCTACAAAGAGGTCCCCCACATCCCCGCCGACGTCAGCGAACGCATCACCCTCACCGTCCTGGACCAGAAAGGGCGCACCTTGCCGGACTGCACCGTCCGCATCGCCTTGGAAGGCAAGACGGTGGAAACCGGGACGACCACCGCCGACGGCATCTTCCGCACATACCCCGCCCTGTACGCGGGCACGGCACAAACCTTGGCGGCCACCTTCCGCTACGCCGGCCTGGAGAAAAAAGTGTCCCTTGATCGCAACGGACGGCGCGAGATAACCGTCACCCTGGACACCCACAGGTCCCTTCCCGCGGCCGTGCCTTTGGATCTCCTTTTTATTCTGGACACCACGGGCAGCATGGGCGAGGAGATTGAGCAGCTGAAAACCAGCATCGACCTCATCAACCTCAACCTTTCTCAGCTCTCCGTGCGCCCGCTGATCCGATACGGCATGGTGATGTACCGGGACGCGGGCGATGAGTACGTCACCAGAACGATCCCCTTTACCACCGACTTGGAAGCGTTCAGGCAGCGGTTGTCCCGCGTGCGGGCCGGAGGGGGGGGAGACACCCCCGAAGACCTGGAGAGCGCCCTGCAAAAAGGCATCGACGAGATGGACTGGAACGAGGCGGGCATCCGCCTGGCCTTTGCCGTCACCGACGCGCCGCCCCACCTGGACTACGACCACGCCTTCACTTACATGGATGCGGCCCGCACTGCCCGGGAAAAGGGCATCAAAATTTTCTCCGTGGGCACCGGCGGGCTCTCCCTTGCCGGGGAGTATGTGCTGAGGCAGCTCTCCCAGCTCACGGGCGGGGCTTACATTTTCCTCACGTACGGGGAGAGGGGGGAAAGCGACGGTGGCGCACCTGGGAGCGTCAGCCACCACACCGGCGCCAACTTCACATCGGACAAACTTGAAGCCGTTATCATCAACATCGCCCGAAACGAGCTGAACCACCTTGTGACCCAGCCGGACGAGACACACGGAGAGTACTTCGAAGGGGTCTCCGGCGGCCAGAAGCCCGACGAGGTCACGGCAGAGCTCTTTGATAAAGCCGTGGGGCAGCTGGCGGATTACGCGGCCATCTCCCTGTCGGGGAAACCGGCCACCGCCGTCCTCCCCCTGGCCTCGGAACTCTCCGGCCCGGACGCCTCCTACCTCACCTCGGCCCTTCTCATCGCCACCACCCGCCACCCCCTTTTCACCGTGGTGGAGAGGGACAACACCTCGGCCATGGTAGATGAGATCACCCTGGGACTCTCCGGGTTCGTGGACGAAGAGACCGCAGCAAAGGCGGGGCGCCTCACCGGTGCCGAACTTCTCATGGCCGGTCGCGTCGTCATCTCCGGTTCCAGGGCCGATGTCATCGTTCGCCTCCTTCGCGTGGAAACCGGGGAAGTACTCTCCGCCACCAGAATTCTCATGGACACCTCCCTTCTTCCGTCATCCTGGGATTGACACCGGGAGCCGACAGCACACACAAGGCATGGCGCGATACTCGATATCAACAGCGAATCGCGCCATGGCGCATCAATTAACATTTTTTCACGGATGTGATTTATTTCATAGAATCCCGATGAATAATTTACTATGAATGTACACTTCATTGATGATCAAGGATTCCTCTTCAAACCTGAGCCCCTATCTTACTGGGTGGACTGGGTCTTAACCGGAGAGATAATCATCGGTGAAGGTATGATAATGTAATGATTAGTTGAAAGGAAACATCATGAAGAAATGTATTGTAGCACTGGGTGCCCTTCTGCTGGTTGCCGGCACCTCTTATGCGTCCACCGTCAGCGAAAACTGCGGTTGCGGCCTCGGCAAAGAACTCATCGGCGAAAAAACCGGTCTTGCCTGGAACATCCTCGGCAGCTCCCTCAACGGAACCAGCGGGAACCAGACCTTCGGCATCTCCTCCGGTACCCTGGGTTGTGACAAGCCCGAGAGCTTCGTCAGCAACGAGCGCATGGACGCTTTTGTGGCCGACAACATGGACAGCCTGGCTGTTGACATCGCCTCCGGCAACGGCGAGAGCCTCGATGCCCTGATGGAAATTGCCCAGGTATCCGGTTCTGAAAAGGCCGCTGCATGCCAGGCCCTCCAGGCAAATTTCGACACCATCTACCCCACCGTCGACGTTGAGCACGCTGCTGTGTCTCAGTCCATCCGAGGCGTTCTTGCTCAGATCTAGCACAACATCCGCATGGAATTGCCCCCGCCTTTCGGCATGGTATTGCTGCCTGGCGGGGGCTTTTTTGCTGCTTTTTATCGCCCTGGCCCCGGCCCCGCTTTTCGCCGAGTCATCGGACGCGGGCACGGAGGAGCTCGTGCGCATCGCCCGCGAACGCAAGCTCTCCGAGAACCCGTACTGGCGGACCCTGCTCCACTGCCCCGTGGGCCTGACCCCTTACCGGAGCTATATAGACGACCCCGCCTTCTTCCTGGCAAAGACGGGCAAGACCGATGCCGACGCAGAGCTCACCGCCCTGATCCGCACGTTTTTCACGGGCGAGGCCCCCGACGACGTCCCCCTGTGCCGCTTCATCGCCCGATACACCTGGGTATACGACCAGCTGTCCGATGTCCTGGACACCCCGCCCCTGGTATGCGAGGAGGCCGCAAGGCTCCGGCCCTCATCGGCCACCCTGATTTTTCCCACCTATCATCTCAACAACCCGGCCTCCATGTTCGGTCACACCTTTCTGACCATTGAGACCGACTACCAGGCACCGGTGCTGGCCGACGCCGTGAACTACGCGGCCCTGCCCGACAGCCAGAACCCCATCACCTACATGTTCAAGGGCATCGTCGGCTCCTTCAAGGGGTATTATGCCATCCTCCCCTATTACAAAAAAATCCAGGAGTACGGGGACATGGCGCAGCGGGACATCTGGGAGTACCCCCTGACCCTCACCCCGGAAGAGACCCGGCGCATGGTCCTTCATATCCTCGAGCTGAAGGAGAGCTACAGCTACTACTATTTCTTTGACAAAAACTGCTCCTACATGCTCCAGTTCCTGCTGGAGACGGCCCGGCCCGGCCTCTCCCTCACCCATGAAAAAGGGCTCACCGTCATCCCCATCGACACCATCAAGGCCATGCAGAAAGCGGGCCTCATCTCCGAAGCCAGGTACCGCCCTTCCCTGGGAAGCCGCATCCAGGCCGGTGTACGGCGCCTCTCCAAAGACGAGGTAGGCCTCGCACAAGACCTCAGCGACGGCACCCTGCCCCCGGCGGACTTTCTCGCCATGGAGCTTCCCGATCGCACCAAACGTGTCACCCTGGACCTGGTCACCGACGTCACGCGCTACAGGCGCGCCAAGAAAAAGCTCTCCCAGGAGGAGTTCAGGCCCCGGTTCCTGGGGACCCTTAAGGCACGCAAGACCCTGGGCAAAGGAAGCCCCGAAGAAAAGGCCGTGCCCGCCCCTCCCGAGCCCACCACGGGCCATGATGCGTCACGTGTCTCCGCCACCTTCGGGGTCCGCGACGGGGACAGCTTCGAAGAGCTCGCCTTTACCCCGGCCTTCACCAACCTGCTCACCACCGACTACACCCGGCGCGAAGGCGTTCAGATCGAATTTTTGCACACCCGGGTCCGCTACGACAACGATGACAAGGAGCTGGATCTGGAGGCCTTCACCGTCCTGGACATCCTCTCCCTGTCCCCCCGAAATGCCTTTATCCGGCCCCTCTCCTGGACGTTCCACGCCGGGTACGAAAAACGGATGACCGAAACCGGAGACATGAAAGGCGCCTACTCCCTGCGTGCCGCAACGGGAATGAGCTGGAACCTCTCGGACGAGAGCCTCTTTTTCATCCTGCCCGAAGCCGAACTCCTCGCCTCCAAAGGCCTGGACAAAGGGGCCTCCGTGGGGCCCGGGCTCCGGACGGGGCTCCTCTTCTCCCCCACGGACCGATGGCGCATGCTTCTTTCCGGCAACATCACCCGGCGCATGCCCGACGACACCACCGAAACCCACGCGGCCTTTGAAACCAACTTCACGGTAAACCGCAACAACCGCATCGGGCTCTCGGTCTCCCGCACCGACGTCGAGAGCCAGCACGCCTGGGAGACCAGCCTCTCCTGGCATCGTTATTTTTAGAATAAAAGGGTAAGTTGCCCCCGGCAGGGCCGCCGGAGGCAACTGAACAGTGGCGCCGTACATTGTACCCACCGGCCGTCACCCGGCGTCAACACCGGCAACACATTGCGGCCCCACGGGTTTCCATGGTAGAGTGAAAAATCAACCACTTGCCATCCATCCTTTCACCCCACACCGGTGCGCCCATGAAACCACACCCCCGTCGCCGTCCCAAGCCAGCGTGGCTCCTTGCCCTCTACAGGCAAAACGACCGCTATCAGCTCCATCCCATTGCCGTGCATATCCCCAACGGCATGGTGCCGGTGGCCGGAATATTCATGGCCGCAGGCTGCCTCCTTCATATCCAGGCCCTTGTCTTTGCGGCCTACGTGAACCTGGTTGTCATTGCCCTGTCCATGCCGGGGGTCATCCTCACCGGCATCGCTTCGTGGCAGCACCGGTACAAGGGAGCCACCACCGCCCTGTTCCGCACCAAGCTTGTCTGCAGCGCCCTGGTCCTTACAGGTGCTGTCCTGATCCTTCTCCTCCAGGCCCTGTACCCGGTGAACGTGCACCGGCTCACCGGTTCGGCAAAAGCCCTCGTCGCAGCCTACCTCCTTCTGCTGATCCCCACCATCCGTGCGGGTTCCCTGGGCGGCAAGCTGGTCTTCGGCGGCCGAAAGCAGATATAAAAAAAAGGGGGGAACGCACGTTTACGCGCATCCCCCCCGTCAATTCACGCGGCCCGATCCGGGCTGTTTCCTCCCCCCTTACAGGGTCGTGAACATGGACACCTTGGGCTTGACTTCCACGGTCTGCATTTTGGCCAGCCCGTCGGCCAGGGCCTTCTGGATCCGCTTCTCGCTCCAGGGGTTTCGCAGGAACGAGAGGGTGGTAAACCCTTCGGCCTTGGCCTGGAACACGGCATCCCCCTTCTGGTCCAGGATCTGAATCCCCAGAACGACCCGATAACGTTTGAAGAGAAGGTACTGGTCCTGATCCTCGATCTTGAGGTTGGCAGACAGGAACGCCTCCTTCCTGTTTTTGCCCTTGAGCTCGTTGACCACCTTTTTGCGCAGGGAGGTCCCGGCCATGATGTGGTGGAACTCACGGTTGGAGGTGGCCGGGTGGACCCACTCGCAGGTGAGGCTCGAAAGCAGGGCGTCTACCTGGCTGTTTCCGGTCTTGTAATCCTTGATGCGATCGAGTTTTTTTGCCCTGCGCTTGTCGGTTCTGAGGTCAAAACCGAAAGGCTCCAGGGCCTTTCTCATCTCCTTGTACGTATCCATCCCCAGGGTGCCAAAGGAGTCTCCCCCGGCTACCTGCTTGGCCAGATCGATGACATCGGCACCGCCGTCGCTGGTCACCTTGTAGTGCCCCACAAGAACGGGAACATGTTTTTTATCCATCCAGTCCGCGTCCTTCTGGACCCAGGTGGATGCGCAGCCTGTCAGCATCGTGCCTGCCACCAGGGCCACCAGTACCGTGGCCATGGCCTTCCATCTTCTACAGCCGTTTCTCACAACAAACCTCCGAAATTCCATAAATAAGGCATTCATCTACGGCCCTTTCCCACCCGAGGGCCCTTCACGAAAAAACGTTCCCCGGCCGCCTGGCTCCCCGTTTCTCCTGGGTAAGCCGAGGTATGGCCACAGGCCAATCTTCTGCCGGGGGTAACATCACCCCGCCGGATATATACATGCGGTTCTTCAGTAAAAAAAGTTAAAAGAAGGCCAAAAAAAGTACTTATAGACACGGCAAAGCCCCTTGATTGACGATTGACTCGGCACTTCTTTTTGTCATATAAGCTATGATTATTTTGCTAAAAAGATGACGCAAAGAATCATTTCAGGCAGGTACACTGTGCGCCGTCCCAAAACATGAGTCATGAAGGAACAATGCATTACTCCAATTCACACCGTCTCCTCGACACAGGAGGATCATGGTGGTGAATGATCTGAAGTAAGAATCGGACAAAGCGGTTTTCATGAATATACTTGTTGTCGAAGACGAACAGACGGATTTTATCCTCATCAAACACGCCATTGAGCAACTGGGCACATCGTACACCGTCCTGCACGCCGAAGGGTGCAGGGAGGCTGTCCAAACCATCCACGAAACCCCTGTTTCCCTGGCCCTGGTGGATATCCTCCTGCCGGACGGAGACGGCCACAAGATCACGACTCACCTGCAGAGCCACAACATCCCCTTTGTCATGGTCAGCAGCAAGTCCCTGCCCGAATCCGTGGTGCGCTCCCTGAAATCAGGGGCCGAAGACTACATCCGTAAACCCTTTGACATCGCGGAGCTGGCGGCACGCCTGGAGTGTGTCCTGAGACGCACCCCGGAGCCCACCGCCACCACGGACGATGAGGCGCTCCCCGGTGCCGCCGCCCTCGACATCGACTTCACCCCCATTGAGCACCGGCTCCTTCACCGCCTCCGCCTGCGGTTCGACACCTATGTCCCCTCGGACGAACTCATCGAAGCGGTCTGGGGAACCGCAGGCCTGGAGACATCCAAAGGGGCTCTGAGGACCTACATCTCCCACATCCGGAAGAAACTCACCCAGGCAGGCATCCCCCTTGCCATTGTGAGCAAGTGGGGGCGGGGGTACAGGCTCTCCCATACCGACGGCTCCGACGCATGACCCCCACCGGGCAAGGCGCCCCCGGGACGGCCCCATGAAACTCTCCCTGAAAGTCATCAGCATCTTTTTTATCAGCGTGCTCTCCGCCCTGATGGTCATGGCGGTCATCGGCATCAACATCTCCATCAGGCAGTCCACCCGTAACCTCAAAGAGGCGGCCAACATCGCCCTGACCTCCATTGCCACCACCCTTTCCGAAGACATCGGCACGGGGTTTTCCCATGTAAAAGAGATCGCCGAACACCCAACCGTGGCTGCCCTGCTCACCACTCCGAAGGCCCACAGGAGCGAGGCACTGCTCCAGGAGGTCCGAGACCTGTGCCACCACTACCGGCAATTCAATTCACGCTTCAAGTATGTTTACCTCGGCACCCGGGACGGGAGCCTCATCGTGGACAGGGAAATTTCCCTGCCCCAAGGCTACACCCCCATTGTCCGGCCTTGGTACACCGGGGCCCTGGAAAAACCGGGAACCCCCTTCATCAACGACCTGTACAACAGCGTACCCGACGGGCTGGAGATCACCTCCATCTCCCTGGCCGTCAAAGGCCCATCCGGAGAAATCGCAGGGGTGGTGGGGGTGGACTTCCTGTTCTCCCGATACCATACCATCATGCAGAACCTGGCCTTTGAATCCGGGTTTATCGTCATCACCCACAACAACGCCTCCCTCATCGCCCACTCCCAGGACCCTGCCGCAGGCTATACCAGCCTCTCCACACCGGAGAACAGGGACCTTGCCCGGGCCAACACCGCCGTGAACGGGGAGACCGTCATCATCCACGGCAGACGGTACACCGCCTACACACGGAAGATGGACCGGTACGACCTGAAGATCCTCACCTTTGTCTCGGAAGCCACCCTCCAGGATATCCGAAAAAGCTACATCCTCCTGTACACCCTCACCGCCGGGGTGATCCTTCTCATCGTGGGCATCACCGGGTCCCGCCTGGCGCGGAACACCCTGGCCGTGGAGCAGGCATCCATCCGGGCCAAGCAGGACTTTTTCAAAAACATGAACCACGAGATCCGAACGCCCTTGAACGCGGTGGTGGGGTTCATCGATCTCCTCAGTGAAACGCCCCTGGACCGGAAACAGAAAACCTACGTAAACCACACGCGTACGGCTTCCAAGCACCTGGCGGGCATTGTCAACGATGTCCTGGATATCTCCAGCATCCAGGCGGGAAAATACCGCATCGTGGATCAGCCTTATCTCTTCCACGACCTAATCGGCCATATCGTGGCCCTGGTGGAACAGACCTTAAGGGGAAAAGACGTTCGTCTCCACGTTTCCGCCTCATCGGAGATCCCCCACGCCATGAAGGGGGACAGCATGCGCCTGAAACAGGTGCTCTTCAATATCCTGCAGAACGCCGTCAAATTCACGGACAGCGGCATCATCTCCCTGCGTATCGGATGCAAGGCAGAGGAAGACCGGATCTGCCTGGAGTTCACCATCACCGATACCGGATCGGGCATCGCCCCGGAGAACCTGCCCCATATTTTCGATGAGTTCACCCAGTTTGCCGAAACCAACGTCCAGGGAACCGGCCTGGGGCTCACCCTCACCCGCAAACTGGTGGAACGCATGGGGGGAAGCATCTCCTGCACCAGCAAGCCGGGCAAAGGGACGCGCTTCACCTTTTTCGTGGTTCAAAAGGCCGTGCACAAAAGGTCCGGGGTGCACCCGGACAACCGCCCGGACGTCCCTGCCGTTGCCCCCCTTCCCCAGAACTCTGTCCATGAGTTTACGGCCCCCGGGGTATCGGTCCTCCTGGTGGAAGACGATCCCCTGAGCCGCACCATGGTCTCCGAGCTCCTGAAAGGGCACCGCATGGAGGTCCACACCGCCGAGACCGGCAGGGCCTTCCTGGACACCATGACCTCGGGCCGCACCTTCGACCTTGTCATCACCGACATGAAGCTCCCGGACCTCAACGGCCGCACCGTCGTGAGACGTTTGAGGTCCCATGTCCCGTCCCTTGCCCTGCCCCCTGTCATCGCCTTCAGCGCCGTGGACACAGAAGAGAACCTGAAGCAAAGTCCCTTCGATGCCTTTATCCGAAAACCCATCGACATCATCACCTTTCGTAAGACGCTGCTGGCATGGCTCCCCCGTGAACGCGTCGTCACCGGGGCCCCCCGGCCCAAGGCACCTGCCCCCCTTCTTGCCGGGGAGACATGCCGGGAAAAATACGGCACCGGACTCTATGTGAAACTGCTGCACGTTTTTTTGGAGGATCATCGGGAGGGCATACGGATCATGGAGACCATGGTCAGGGAGGAACGATTCTCCGATCTCGAGGTCAGGGTCCATCGCTTCAAGGGTGCCCTCCTGAACATCGGCGCCCCGAAGACGGCGGCCATAGCGGAATCCCTGGAGCACAGGCTCGAGGCCGGGGAAGCCATCGGGATCGATGAGCTGGCCCCCCTTGCCGGGGAGACGGCCAGGGTCATGGAGGAGGCCCGCTGCCTCCTGGCCGCCTTGGAAAAAGAAGCGGAAACGTAACCAGAACAAGCCTGCCTTCCATGGTTAAAGTCGAATGAACCACAGGACCAAGAGAGCTCAGCAAAAGCAATAACGATGCCTCCGGCGGCGAGGGTGGCGAAGCCACTTAGGCAAAACACCTCGAAAGCAGGTTGCGAATGCGCTTTCCCCTTCGTTCCTCAGGGAAAATCACATTCGCTGTTGTTTCAGATGAAACTGAATCTGTTTATTGAGCCCGTCGTTATGAAATCCGGCAAAAATTTAGCCTCGGCAGGGCCGCAGGGGACCTGCTTTTTTTCACCCACGCTGCCCACAGAAGGCAAGCTGCCGAACACCGGTCACCCCCGCGCCAGTATCGCGTCCAGGCGGAGGACCGCACGGGCCACGAGCTCCTGCACCCGCCCTGCGGCCCGGATGGCCGCCTTGCCCTCGGGGGTGGAGGGGTCAACCCCGCCGTTGAGGGCCTTGCAGGCCAGGGCCCCGTGGTCGGCCACAAACCCGTTTCGAAAGGCGTCCACCAGTCCCCGGACCTGGTCCCGAGCCCCGGGTTCCGCGATGGTGTCGGGACCTGCTGCAAGTCCTATCACCAGGCAGGCCGCGGTCATGACTCCGCAGGTCCCGCCTCCGGCCCCCATGCCCCCGGCAAGGCCCGATGCCAACTTCAGGGCACAGGCGTGCCCCAGCCCAAGCTCTTTTGCATAGGTGAGCAAAAGGGCCTCGGAACAAGAGTACCCGGCCTGCAGATAATCCGTGGCAACGGCCACGCGCGTTGATGTCGTCATGTTTCCCCCTTATGGTATGTCAATTCTTATGCACAGACGGCCTGGCCCCCGAAACGGGCCCCGGACCATGCCCTCAACCCTGCACCACGACGGGTGAACCTGTATTGGACAAATGCGACTTTTTCCAGGGAGGTCAGGCCACGCACTGTGAAGGGGAATAATCGGCCAGGCTGAGGCACTCGCGGATCAGGTGGGACTGGTCAAAGAAGCCGCAACGAACGGCCACGTCGGCGGCGTGGGAGGTGGAGAGGTGCCCCAGGGCACGGGAAAGCCGGAACATGCGGGCAAGGTGCTTCGGGGGCACCCCGATGCGCTCATCAAAGAGCCGCTCCAGATGGCGCTGGCTCACCCCGCATCGGGCGGATAGGTCCTCCATGCCCACATGGCCCCCCGCCTGGCGGATAAGGGCCACGGCCGTTGCCACCACCCGGGCATAGGATAAAAAGGCGTCCCTGCGTGCCTCAAAAAAGGCATTGAACCCATGCGCGTAGACCTCCGGCGCATCGCCCCTGTTCCGGGCCACCGCCTCCACGCCCAGGCCCTTGAGTTCCCAGAGTTCGTCAAGAACCACGCACTGCCCGGCAAACTCCATCTGGGGCATGGAGAGAAAGGGGAAGACCCCGCAGGGACAAAACCGAACGCAAAAAAGCCTCAGGTCGCCGTCTGACCCAAGCCCCACCCGACGCGACATGCCCCCCAGAAGAAAAGAAGAGGACACCGTAAAGGGGGCGCGCCCCTGAACGCATACGGAAACGGGATCTCCCAGGTTGAACACCAGGGCCACCCCGCCGAAGAGCTCAAGGGAGGTCTCGCCTTTCAGGTGGCGATACGAAGAAATAAAAGATGCGAACTCCGAAGGGGGGTCGATGACGGCCATGGGCACCTCAACGGGACACGCTGTTTTTCAAGCGTTCCACGCGCTTCCGGTTGACGCCGAAGTCGCTGTACCCCGTGCGGGAGGCCGATCGGAAATGGATGGTGCGGCTGGCCTCGTCGATATGCACCTCCAGGTCATCCACAAACCGGAAAAGGGCGGAGCGGACCTCGGCATGGAGGTAGGTGTCGGTGCGGGTCACCAGGGTGACGCGGGGGGTCTTCTCAAGGACCGAAACAATGCGCGCCATGGCCTCGGCAGGGGAAACCGTTAGTGGCAGGGGAGCGATCCCATGGGTTTCGTCGTCGGCCTGGGAGGAGACGCAGTTGGGCGAATCCGGGCAGGGGGACAGCCTACCCTCCATGACGCCCAGGTTATCGGGCTTTTTCCCGGCAAAAAGCGAGCACCCTGAAAAGAGACAAAGGGCAACGGCGCCAAACACAAGGGCCTTGATGGTCATGGGAAACCTCCTGGTATGGGGTAGGGATGGCAATACGACACGTAAGCGTAACCCAGTCGTAACGATTCAGCACCAAAAAACTGCCTCCGGCGGCCCTGCCGGGGGCCAAACTTTTGAAAAGTTTGACAAACAGATTTTATCCAATTTTCTCAAAGCCTTCGCGAATGTCCTCGCCCTGAGGAACGAAGGGCGAGGACATTCGCAACCTGGGGTCCAGGGGATCATCCCCTGGCCGCCGGAGGCACGCTTTTTGAACCGACTTTAGCCATAGAAGGCAAGCTGAATCGTTACAACCAGTCATAAAAGCGGCCCTGCCGAACCGACCCGGGCTATTTGCGAACAAACAGAAACATGTCTGTGGTGATGCTCCCGTCCGGCTCCGGGTAATCGCTCAGGTGGGTCTCCACCACGGCAAGGTGATTCTCGGCAAGCCAGCCCTTCACCACCTCGGGGTCGTGGTAGGTAAAATGAAGCTTGCGGCCCCCGGAAAAACCGGCGGTCTCGTACCCGTCTTTTTTCCCCACCATGAAACTCAGGTAGAGAGCGCCCCCTGGGGCCAGGCAAGAGGCAACCTCCTTGATGACGCCCCGGGCCTCTTCAGGCGAGATATGCACGATGCAAAACGAGGCGATGACCACATCAAAGGTGCCGAGCCCTGAGAGGTCCCGGATGTCCCCCACCCGAAAGCAAAAATCCCCCGACGGCATATGGGCTTTGGCCAGGCTCACCATCTCGGCAGAGAGGTCGATGCCGGTGACGGACGCCTTTTTCCCGGTCATCAGCACGGCATTGTTCCCCGGGCCGCAGCCGATGTCCAGCACCGCGGCCCCTTCCGGCACATAGCTGTCGCGAAAACGGATCATCATCTCCCGGTACGGAGCGTAATCCATGAACTTATCCGCGTAGGCAGCCGCGGAGTCATCGTAGGTGGAAATGGTGGTCTTGAGGCGGGATGTCATAACGGTCTCCGGGCTAAGAGGGCTAAGGGCTAAGGGCTAAGGGCTAAGGGCTAAGGGCTAAGGGCTAAGGGCTAAGGGCTAAGGGCTAAAATAGCCGAATGCATTCAGGTGTCAACTCAAACAACGGAACGCTAACACGAAAACCGACGTTTGTTTTACTTATGCCTCCGGCGGTCCTGCGGGGGGCTGAATGTTTAAAAAGTTTCACACACAGACTTAAACACTCGCCTTGAGTGAACTCCGGTTTAAATGCGGATGTGATTTGACCCGGGAAGCGAGGGGCAAAACGCATCCGCAACCTGCTCTCAAGGTGGCACACCTGGCCGCCGGAGGCAGCTTTTTAGCGGCACGGAGCCGTAGCCTTAAATATTACGCAATGGCTTTCACAGCCTCGGCAAAGGCCTGAATCTCCTTCTCCGTGGTGGCAAAGGAGGCCATGAGGCGGACCTCGTTTGTCTGGTTGTTCCAGACATGGAAATGAAACCGCTGCTGGAGTGTCTCGATCATGTCAGCCGGCAAAACGGCAAAGACGGCATTGGCGTCCACGGGCTGGGTAATGGTCACCCCGGGGGCTCCCTTTAGGGCGTCGGCGATCTTTCGTGCCATGGCATTGGCGTGGAGAGCGTTGCGTCTCCAGAGGCCGTCCTTTAAAAACGCCTCGAACTGGGCCCCCACAAAGCGCATCTTGGACACAAGCTGCATGCCCTGCATGCGGCTGTACTGAAAGGCCTCGTCAAACTCCGGGGTAAAAAAGACAACGGCTTCACCGAACATCATGCCGTTTTTGGTGCCGCCGAAGGAGAGGAAGTCCACCCCGGCGTCTTTGGTAAAGGCTGGGAAATCGAGGCCCAGGGATGCGGCGGCATTGGAGATGCGGGAGCCGTCCATGTGGACCAGGAGCCCGTTGTCATGGGCGTACTCGCAGATGGTTTTAATCTCATCCACGGAGTAGACCGTGCCGTACTCAGTGGTCTGGGTGATGGAGACCACCTTAGGTTGAACCCTGTGGTAGTCCGGTTCCCGCTCCACCCAGGGCCGTAGCCCTTCCACGGTGAGCTTGCCCTGCTCCGAGGGCACCGTGATGAACTTGCTGCCGGTGAACCGCTCCGGCGCGCCGCATTCGTCCATGTGGAGATGGGCGCAGTCTGAGATAAGCACCGCCTCAAAAGGCCGGGTCACGGCGTCGATGGAAAGGATATTGGCAGCGGTGCCGGTCATCACCAAAAAGGCGGAGGCCTCTTTGCCAAAAACCTTTTTGAAGCGTTCCGCGGCCACGGCCGTCCAGGGGTCTGTGCCATAGGCACCGGCCGTGCCTGCGGCAGCGGCCGCCACCGCTGATACAATCTCTGGGTGAGCCCCTGCATGGTTGTCACTGGCCAGGCTGATCATCTCGTCTTGCATCTACATCTCCTTCCATACATCAACACGTCCCGGTGCTATCACACCGACATTTCAAGTTCATTGGAAGAAAAAAGGTACCCCCCGGAACACCCGTTGTCAATGGGACAAAAGCCAGGCAGCAGGGTCAACGCATTTACACATTCAGTTGCCTCCGGCGGGTCGCTTTTTGAAAAAAGCTCCGCAAAAACGTTCCGGTAATAAATAAAACCTGTTTATCAAACGTTTCAAAAGTTTGGCCCCCGGCAGGGCCGCCGGAGGCAAAAATCTACATGCGTTAACCCTGAGCCTGGTAGCACAAAGCATGCTCACCGTAGGGGACTCTGACCGGACAAGGCCTTTGAAGCACCCCGGTACGGAAAACGCCCCCATGGAGCCCCCCCCCCAGGACCCGCCATCTTGCATGGGGGTCGTGTTTTTCCTGCGCGCCCGGACACCGGACTCCGTTGTGTGACCCCATACCCGCTCTCCTTTTCTGGTTCATATTGTCAATTTAAAAACATGACCCCATGTTCACCCCTGTTTGACAGCATCCCCCCGGGTGTGGGAATAATCGGCAGGTCCATTCACTACTCGCAAAGGAAAAAGAGCGCACATGAAACAGGGGACGCAGCAAGCAAGAAAGCCTGTCCAGCAGCGGGGGATACAGACGAAGGACAAGATCCTCAAGGCCGCTGAGCGCCTTTTTTCGGATAAAGGCTTCCACAAGACCAACACCAAAGCCATCGCCGCCGAAGCCGGTGTGGCCACCGGAAGTGTCTATGCGTACTTCAAGGACAAAAAGAGCGTCTTCCTTGAAATTTACGGGACCGCCTCCCATGCCTCCTTTTTGGAGAGGGCCTGCCGGGAGATTGATGTTTCGGGAAAAACCAACCGGGAAGCCATCCTGATCTTGTTGCAACGCCTGGCCAAAGAGCATACCCTCTCCCCCGGATTCCGGCGCGAAGTGGCGACCATGAGGGCCAGCGACAAGGATGTGGAGGCGATCCACGCCCGACAGCACGACGCCATGAGGGCCCAGCTGGTCGACACCCTGAGCCGCAGGCAAAAAGACCTGCGGGTCACCGACCTGGAGGCCGCCGCCTTTGTGATCCTGAGCGCCTGTGAAGAGGTGATGCACACCTCCGGGACCGGCGCGCCAGGCATCGAACAGGATCGGCTACTCGACGCCCTTGCCGACATGGTTACGCGGTACGTTTTTCGATGAGGTGGGTCCCCCTGACACATGACGCCTCTGGGCCACAGACGATAAGTCCGCTGGGGAACAGGGCATTCGGCGTCCGTTTTTTTCCATTGTGTGTTGACATAGAGTCACCCAAACCATATATTGCCATATAACGATATATCAGCCATCAGGGAGAACCCGATGAAACCGTTTATCAAAGTGATGAAAGCCCTGTCCGACCCCAGCCGGGTGAAGATCGTCAAGGCTCTGCAACATCGGTCTCTTTGCGTTTGCGAACTGAAAGAGGCCCTGGGCCTGGCCCAGTCCACGGTGAGCAAGCACCTCAAGGTCCTGGAAGAGGCCGAATTGGTGAGCTTTGAAAAGGATGGGCTCTGGGTCAATTTCCAGCTGAACCGCCAGCCGGGAAACACCTATGCCGTGGCCATGCTGGACCAGGTGAGCGACTGGCTCGAAGCCGATGCGGACATCCGGGAGATGCTGGACAGGCTCCCGGACATTGATCGGGAGTTCATCACCCGGGGCTGAGGAGTCTGCCAAATTCCCATGAGTGAGTGGGGAGGGCACCGGCCCTCCCGACGATGATGGCAGCACACCGCTTCGTTATGCTGAAAGGACCTGTTTTACCCCTTGGGGCATGACAGGTTCATTCGTCCCAAAGCCCGGGTTTTTATACCGGCTCTGCGGTTTCCCGCGGGGCGGAATGGCACCAATTACATCGCCAAATGGCAATACATAGAATTACAAACCCGGCGGTCACACACGCTTCGCGTCCATGAATTCACGGATCACCCGAGCTTAGCGTCCCCGCCACCATGGATGTCTGTTATGAAAGAACGCACCAAATTCATCTGGATCGCCGGCCTCTACCTCGCCGCCTACCTCATGCCCTGGGGCTCCCCCACCATTCGCCAGGCAGGCCTGGAGGCCTTCATGATGCTTCAGGAGTACGCCCGGCAGCACGTCCTCACCTGCCTGGTCCCGGCCTTTTTCATTGCCGGGGCCATCAGCGTCTTTGTCTCCCAGGCCTCGGTCCTGAAATACTTCGGCGCCCAGGCCAGAAAGGTTCTCGCTTATTCCGTGGCCTCTGTCTCCGGGGCCATCCTGGCGGTCTGCTCCTGCACGGTCCTGCCCCTGTTCGCCGGAATCTACGCCCGGGGAGCGGGCATCGGTCCGGCCACGGCCTTTCTCTACTCCGGGCCAGCCATCAACGTGCTGGCCATCATCCTCACGGGCCGGATCCTCGGATGGCAGATGGGCCTTGCCCGGGCCATCGGGGCCATCTGCTTTGCCCTGGTGGTGGGGCTCCTCATGGCCTTCTTCTTCCGCAAAGACGACGCGGCCCGCGCCACCGGCCCCATGCACCTTCCCGATGAAGAGGAGAACCGAAGCCTTGCCCAGAACGGAATTGTCATGGCTGTCATGGTACTCATCCTCGTCTTTGCAGCCTTTGCCAAACCCGGCCCCGACGAAGGGGTTGTGTGGCAGACCCTTTTCGGGGTCAAATGGTACCTGACAGGAGGCCTTCTGCTTCTCCTGGCCTGGCTGCTGAAAGCCTGGTTCGACGCCGAGGAACGCACCGACTGGGTGGAATCCTCCTGGGGGTTCATGAAGCAGATCTTTCCCATGCTGGCCATCGGGGTCCTGGCCGCCGGATTCCTCCTGGGGCGCCCCGGCCACCCGGCCCTCATCCCCGAGGCGTGGATTTCGGCCCTGGTGGGCGGGAACTCCTTTTCCGCGAACCTGTTCGCCTCCCTCTCCGGCGCCCTCATGTATTTTGCCACCCTGACGGAGATCCCCATCCTCCAGGGGCTCATGGGAGCCGGCATGGGCAAGGGCCCGGCCCTGGCCCTCCTGCTTGCGGGACCGGCCCTCTCCCTGCCCAACATGATCGTCATCAGCGGCGTCATGGGCGTAAAGAAAACATCCGTCTTCGTAGCCATCGTGGTGGTGATGTCCACCCTCGCCGGCATGATCTACGGAGCCATCTGACACGTGCAAATCAATAAAAGGAAAAAACCATGATCATCAAAGTCCTCGGTCCCGGATGCACCAAGTGCAACAAAACAGAAGCCATCGTCAAGGAAGCCGTTGCCGAAGCAGGCGTTGACGCCACTGTGGAAAAAGTCACCGACCTTCTGGCCATCGGGTCCTACGGCGTGTTCGGCACCCCGGCGGTGGTGGTGAACGAAGAGGTGAAAAGCGTGGGCAAGGTGCCCAAGAAAAAGGATGTCATCAAATGGCTCACGGCCTGATTCCGTGGTCTTGCTGCATACCTCGTCACCTGCGGCCGCATCGCCTGTCCGGCGTTCTGGCAACAGGTGACAAGCAAGAGCCCTGTCCGCACCCGCTCTGAACCACTCACCCATGGGGGAAAACCATGAAACGACTGATTCTCGTATTGACCGCCCTGCTGTGCCTTGCCGCAACCCCGGCCCTTGCCGACACCACGCCCGCCACCGAAGTACCGGCCAAAGGCATGGTCACCATGCTTGACCTGGGTGCCCACAAGTGCGTCCCCTGCAAAATGATGGCGCCCATCCTCGATGAACTTCAAAAGGAGTATGAAGGAAGGGCCGCCATCGTCTTCATTGATGTGTGGAAACACAAAGATGTGGCAAAAAAGTACGGCATCCGGGCCATTCCCACCCAGATTTTCTACGACAAAAGCGGCAGCGAAGTGAAACGACACGTGGGGTTCATGGACAAGAAGAGCATTGAGGCGGAGTTGAAGAGCCTCGGTGTTCAGTAAACCGCGAGCCACCGTCTGCACGCCGCAGGCAAGGATGTTCAACGCAGTTTAACCATGAAAGGTAAAGGCCCCCATGCTCTACGACCTTCTCACCACCGTCAACACCTGGATGGCCGGCACCTTCGGGCTGGCCCTTTTCGGCTGCTTTCTCTGGGGCATGATCAGCGTCATCCTCTCCCCCTGCCACATGGCCTCCATTCCCCTGATCATGGGGTACGTGGCAGGCCAGGAGAAAGCACTCCAGGCCCGGAGCGCAGCCCGATACGCCGTGGTCTTTACCCTGGGACTCTTCATCACCATCGCCCTTCTGGGCATCGCCTGCACCCTTCTGGGCCGCATGCTGGGGGACGTCAGCCCCTACTGGACCCTGCTCATGGGCGGCATCCTCATCTGGGTGGCCCTGGACATGCTCGGGGTGGAAGCCTGCGCCATGTCCGGCGGAGCCCTCTCAAAACTTCAGGTCCGGGGGCTCTTCGGGGCCTTTGTCCTCGGCCTTGCCTACGGTGTTCTCTCCGGTTCCTGCACCTTCGGGTTCATGGCGCCCATCCTGGCCGTCATCACCATCCAGGAAAAAATCGCCGCAGGGATCCTCCTCGTGGTCGCCTTCGGCATCGGCCACTGCGTCCCCATTGCCGTGGCGGGCTCCAGCACCGCCCTGATCCGTCGCCTCCTCACAAGCCAAAGCTTCCAGAGCGGAAGCCTGTGGTTCAAAAAAGGAGCAGGGGTCATCGTGGGGGGCCTGGGGTGCTATTTCATCGTAAGACCTTTTATTTAACGCTCACGGCAAGCCTCAGCCTTCTATGGTTAAAATCAGATAAATCACAGGGCCAAGAGGGCTCAAAAAAAACAAAAGCGATGCCTCCGGCGGCGAGGGTGGCGAAGCCTCTTAGGCAAAACACCTCGAAAGCAGGTTGCGGATGCGCTTTCCCCTTCGTTCCTCAGGGAAAATCACATTCGCTATTGATTCTGACTAGTCTGATTCTGTTTATTTTTTTTAAAGCTTTGCCACCGACAGGACCACCGGAGGCACTGACTATCATTAAACAAAAAAATAAAACTGGTCTCTTCTCAAAAACGGTCGCAAGCCCTTACCTTCCTCGCGAATGCCTCAAGGGTGATTGGATCATGACGACCTCCACGCATTCGCCACAAGGTTCCCAGGTGCCCCCACCTGGCCGCCGGAGGCACAAGCTCTCGTTAAACAAAAAATCCCCTCCGCCGGAAACAGGGCGGAGGGGATTTCTCATAGGGGAGACTGTATGTGGGAGCGTATCTTACAGCCTCAACCCACCGTTCACAGAGAGACAATGCCCCGTGATAAAGGAGGCCTCATCCGACGCCAGGAAGAGGCAGGCGCTGGCGATCTCTTCGGGCTCGCCAAGACGGCCCAGCATGGTCTTCCGGCGAATGGGGTCCAGCACTTTATCGGGGACGGTCTTCATCATCTCGGTATTGATGTATCCCGGCGCCAGGGAGTTCACCCGCACGTTGGCGCCTTTTCGGGCAAACTCTTTGGCCCAGCTTTTGGCCATGGCGATGACGCCCGCTTTTGTGGCAGCGTAATTCGTCTGACCGACGTTGCCGTACTCGCCCACCACCGACGAAATGTTCACGATGGAGCCTGTGCCCTGGTCGATCATCAGGGGCCCCACCAGCTGGGTGAGGTTAAAGACCCCTTTCAGGTTCACGTCACACACCAGGTCCCACATCTCTTCCGTCATCTTCTGAAGCAGGGCGTCCCGTGTGATACCGGCGTTGTTGATGAGCACATCGACCTTGCCGAATGTCCCCACGATGTCCTCCACAAAGGCTTTGAGGCCTTCCCGGTCGGTGACGTTGCAGGTGTATCCGAAGACGCCTTCGCAGTCGTAGTCGGGCTTGGTCATGTCCACCGCGATGACGGTGGCGCCTTCTCTTGCAAAGGTTTCTGCAATGACGCGGCCGATGCCTTGTGCGCCACCGGTGACGATGGCTGTTTTTCCACTCAATCTCATATCAACCTCCACGTGGGTTACTTGGATGGTGTGTCCAGGGTCAATCCCATGAGTCCCGGCTGAAAAATGGCCGGGTTCATGGTTTTCAGGGGCTCGGCAATGGCGGGTTTGAACCCCATGTGCCGCAGAATGTCTTTTTCAAGGTCCATGCCCGGGGCGATCTCCGTTAAGGTGAGCCCCTCTGCCGTCAGTTCAAACACGGCCCGTTCGGTGACGTAGACCACCTTCTGGCCCATGCGGTGGGCATACTCACCCGAGAAGGTGACCTGTTCCACCGCCTCCAGAAACTTGCTTCCACGCCCCTCCTCCTCAATGATCAGCTTTCCATCGGCCACAGAGGTCTTCAAGCCGCCCACGGTGAAGGTGCCGCAATAGACCACTTTGCCGGCATTCTGGGAGATGTTGATAAAGCCTCCGCAGCCGGCTACTTTCGTCCCGAACCGCGAGACATTTACATCCCCTTTGCCATCGCACTGGGCCAAGCCGAGAAAGGCCACATCCAGGCCACCGCCGTCGTAAAAATCAAACTGCGCCGGTTGATCAATAATGGCCGATGGGTTGATGGCGGCCCCAAAGCTCAGGCCGCCTGCGGGCACCCCGCCGATGGCCCCGGCCTCGGTGGTGAGCACCAGGTTGGTGACCCCCTCTTCATTGGCCACCATGGAGACCCCTTCGGGCATGCCGATGCCCAGGTTCACGATGGCATCGGGGACCAGCTCCATGGCCGCACGGCGGGCGATGATCTTGCGTTCTCCCAGGGGCAGGGGAGGAATGCTCTTGCTGGGAATGCGGATCTCGCGAGAGTAGGCGGGGTTGTACTGCTCGGCAAAGGTCTGCATGTGCTCGCGGGGTTCTGCCTCCACAATGGCATCCACATATATGCCCGGAATGCCCACCCGGCTGTGATCCAAGGTCCCGTTTTCCACAACCCGCTCCACCTGAAGGATCACCTTTCCTCCGGAGTTTTTGGCGGCCTGGGCAATGGCCAGCATCTCAAGGGTCAGGGCCTCCTTCTCAAAGGTGCAGTTGCCCTCACTGTCCGCATAGGTCCCGCGGATCAGGGCCACATCGATGGGCAGGGCGTGGTAGAGGAGCCACTCTTCGCCATGGATACTCACCACCTCCACGAGGTCCTCTCGGGTCACCTCGTTGAGCTTGCCGCCATCCATGCGAGGGTCCACAAAGGTGTGCATGCCCACCTTGGTGAGCACCCCTGGCTTTCCGGCGGCAATCTCCCGGTAGAGATGGGAGATGGCCCCTTGGGGAAAGTTATAGGCCTCGATCTTGTTCTCAAGGGCCAGGGTTCCCAGCTTGGGGGCAAGCCCCCAGTGGCCGCCGATGACCCGGCGGACCAGCCCTTCGTGGCCGAAGTGGTTCAGGCCGCGCTCCTTTCCGTCGCCCTGCCCCGCTGCGTAGATCAGCGTTAAGTCCGTGGGCAACCCGGTGCTGAGAAACGCCTCCTTCACACCCCGGGACAGCGCCTCGGGGTGCATGTTTCCCACAAACCCGCCTGTGGCCACCGTGTCCCCGGATTTAATCAGAGCAACGGCGTCGTTTAGAGTTACCTGCTTAGACATCTCCATCTCCTTTGCGCTTTAAACCAAACCGGTGAGCAGGTGAAACACCATGACGCATGTCACCGCGATAATGGGGGCGGCCACGGTCATGGCTGCCAGGTCAATATAACTCTGCTTGTGATCGAGTTTGCAGACAGACAACAGGGTGATGACGGCACCGCAATGGGGAAGGGAGTCCAGGCCACCTGCCGCCATAATCATCACGCGGTGCAGCACCTCCGGGTGAATGCCCATGGCGAGGAAATCCTTGGAGAGCACCTCAAGGGCGATGGCGGTACCGCCGGAAGCTGAGCCAACGATGCCCGCAAGAAGCGTGGTGGAGATACCGACTTTAAACAGTGAGGGGATGGCCAGGGCCACAATCCCAAGCTTCAAGGTGGTAAATGCTGCCAGGGACTTGATGACACCGCCGTACCCCACCTCGGATGCGGTGTTGAAGATGGGCAGCAGGGATCCCACCGCGCCATCGAAGATGGTCTTGTTGGACTCTCTCAGGTATCGATTCATGGAGATCAGGATGAACACAACCGCCACAGAAAGACCGATCACCACAGGCCAGGTGCCGTTTACGGCATAGCCGGCTGCGGTATACTTTGCCTTCACCGCGTCAGAGGCGAAGTAAAACTTGGTCAGGGCAAAGTTCAATATAAAGACGATGGCGATGGGTGCCATGGCCAGACCAAAGCCCGGAGCGTCCCCTTCAAGGTCCTCGAGGCCTTCGTTCAGATGGACCCCATACCCTTCTCCGGCCAGCTTGGCTTTTTTCGCACGATAGTTCAGAAAACCGGTGCCGCCAAAAAAGATGATCATGGAGCCCAGGAGCCCCAGAATGGGAGCGGCATAGATATCGGTGTCAAAATAGACCGTGGGCATGGTGTTGATGTACTGGGGAGATCCGGGAAGGGCCGTCATGGTAAACGTAAAAGCTCCCAGGGCAAGACATGCGGGGAGAAGGCGTTTGGGAACATCCGCCTCCTTAAGCAGCATGGAGCCGATGGGGTACATGGCAAAAACCACCACAAAGAGAGAGACCCCGCCGTAGGTGAGAAGGGAGGTGGCCACCACCACAGCATAGATGGCGTAATCGGGACCAATCTTCTCAGAGATAAAGTGGGCAATGGAACGGGCGGCTCCGGTGGCGCCCATGAGCTTGCCAAAGACAGCCCCTGCGATGAACACCGGAAAATACTTACTGATGTAACTGGCGGCCGCAGGCATAAAGACATTGGACAGCGCAGACAAAGCGGGGATTTCGCCCGAAAGCAGTGCTGCGGTCATGGCAAGGATCGGTGCCAGAACAAGGACGGTAACACCACGATAAGCGAAGTACATTAAAGCGAACAGCGTTAGGATAATTGCGATAACTCCCAGCATATTCATGCCTCCTTCGAAATTAGCCCGGATATGTCACGAGTCGAATGAACCCAAGGTCAAGGCATCAGAGCTGCAGATGGTGCGGCTTGGCTCAAGGCTCTGATAACGCAGAAGTGGGGTGTACCCAGCTCGCCCGAAGGGTGAGAAAATTGAGCAGAAAACCGTGAATGACATGTTGTGCTTTTGAGACACCTGATTCTTTCACAGTAACTGGTCGTAATGATTTTCATTTTTTCAAATAAACCGTTTTTCTCATGAACTACCCGGGTCAGGTGAGTTGCAGCAGGTATAGGATATAAAAGACAGCGAACAGCAGGCAGGTGACCATGCCCCATAACATTCCCTTCATGAAGCCAGGGCGTTTACCGGCATGGGCCCTGTGATGCTCCGCGATGGAATCCAACCCGTCAGGGTCTCTGAATACGCTGATCAAACGATGAAGAAGGGCCACCGTGAGCAAGGCTTCCACGATGAGCATTGCAAGGTAGGCCGCTTCAAGATTGGAGGGTAACAGATGGTCTGCAACGGTCAGCAGGCTGCATGCCATGGCCGAAGCCAGCAGCAGGTAATCGTTCTTTCCGGACGTTGCAACGGGCGAGAGCAGATCTCTGAAGACCATATAGACAAACACCAGGGCGAGATGCAGGTATTTGTTAGGCTGAGGATAGTAAATCTGCTGGGCAAAGATCAGAACGAGAGCGCCCTTAAAAAGAAACTGAAGCCACGAAGCCTCGTGTGCAAAGTAGCGTGGAACCCATGTGGTTGATCGGAAAGACGTCATATTGTTACCTCCTGCGAACCATAAAGCAGGAAGCATGCCACCTGAAAAAGCCCCTTAGAAAAACACAAATCGTGCGATTCAAGGACCTTACAGACATTCAGTGCCAGTATCGACGTTCACACCCGAGAACATCACCGTAAAGATAAGTTTACGATATCATCCCATTTCTGAAATGCGTGTTAACTTACATTTACACATACAAGCCGATCTCCCGGAGTGTAAACCAAGGTTTACACCCCCTGCTCACTTCATGCTGTACTTCTCAAGTTTTTTGTGGAGAGCCACTCTGGAGATGCCGAGATCGGCAGCGGTCTTGGTTTTATTGCCGCTGTGGAGAATCAGGCGCTCGGTGATGACCTTCCGTTCCATGTTTTCCAGGATGTACTTGAGCGGCTCCTGGCTGGCGTTGATGTTACCGCCCCTCAAAAAATGGGGCAGGTGCCACGGCTGAATCAACTCTTCTCCCTCCATAATATGGTAGGCTCGCTCCACAACATTCTTCAGCTCCCGGATATTCCCCGGCCACGAATAGGCCTGTAGAAGGCAGCTCGCCTTTGGGGAGACCCCTTTAACCCCCCGTTTCATCTTTCGGTTCAGGGCGCAGATGACATGGCCCGCGATGAGCTCAATATCTTCCCGCCGCCTTTTCAAAGGAGGGATGGTTAAGGTGAACACGTTGAGGCGGTAGAGGAGATCTTCCCGAAACGTCTTCTTCTCCACCATCTCGGAAAGATTTTTGTTGGTGGCGGCAATCACGCGCACGTCCACCTGTTTGGGCCGACTTGCACCGATGTGCTCCACTTCCCCTTCCTGGAGCACTCGCAGGATCTTGGCCTGCATCTGAAGCGGCATGTCACCGATCTCATCCAAAAAAATGGTGCCGTTGTTGGCCAACTCGAACTTGCCCAGTTTCGTACTTGCCGCTCCGGTGAAGGCCCCCTTTTCATGACCGAAGAGCTCCGACTCCAGAAGGTTTTCAGGAATGGCAGCGCAGTTGACCCTGATAAAGGGCTGAAAAGATCGGGGGGACTCCTGATGGATGGCATGGGCGAAGAGTTCTTTGCCCGTTCCGCTCTCCCCGAGAATCAAAACGTTGGAGTCTGATTGGGCGATGACGCGGGCATGATTCTTCAATGACTCCATGCGTGCGTTACGCGTGAAGATCACATCCATGCAATACCGTGCCTTATGAAGCTTGGAGATCTCATTTCGATACCGGTTCAACTCTTTTTCCATGGTCTTGAGCTTCTTATTGATCTCGCCCAGCTCATCCACATCCTGGAAGATCACCTTGCCCACAACCCCGGCAAGCTTGCCGTCCACCGTATAAGGAATGCGGGAGGCGACCATATGGTTGCCCTGTATCCTCTGGATATCGTTGAGTTCTGCCACCCCTGTCCTGGCGACAATATGAAGACGCGTGTTCTCCACCACCTCGGTGACGTGTTTGCCCACAACCTCCTGGTCTCTGACTCCCAGAAAGCCTTTGTAGGCATTGGACATCATGGTGATGTGCCCATGGGCATCGGTGACCACCAGCCCGTCATAAGCGGTTTCAAGAATTTGCTTGAGCAGGGATGTCTCCCGCTGACACGCTTCAAACTGCCGGGATAATTCACCCGCCTGGCTGACATCCTCAACCAGGACCACCACCCTGTCGGGATGGCCCTTGGACGCCATGGGGATTACGGAGACCTCATACGTCAAGTCACCCAGCATGGCTGTGGCGTTTTTATCTTCCCCTTCTGCAATGGCATCATCCACACCAAGCTTTGAGAGAAAATCACCGGCTTTTTCATGGGAATTGTAACCGGCAGAGCCTGAAATCAAGTAATACGCACTCGTATTCAGGCAAAAAAACTCCTTTTTCTTATTCATCAAAAAAACAGCATTTGAGATGGTATCGAGAATATGGTTCAGGGGTATCTGGCTGGTTTGCGACGGCTCTCCCACGGTCAAAGCCTCCTTCTTTTCATACACTTAATATCACCCAGAGAAGACTGGCCGGGACCGCATAAAGCGGCCCTGTCCCCAACGGAGTTTTGTCAATCCCATGTGTTTATGAAAAAACAGCGTACACCATCGAGTAAGGAATTTCAGGCCAATAAATGACACGACATAAAAAAACAGAACTTAGCAATGTGATACATGTCAGAGAAACGCTCCGAACCGGTTCGGGCAGGATCCACCTTGAAATCAAGCTATTTGATTGACATTCCCCGGAGCTTCTTCTATATCCGCAGATGCGGTGACGGCGTGATTTCAGCAGGCGCCGCCCGGTGTAATAGTCGCAGAGAAGGCCACCGACAGGTAGTGTGGTTCCTCGCATGATTTTTGGAGTGGGTTATGGTTGAAATTCTCGTCATCATGGCAGCAGGCATGCTCATCGGCTACCTGCTGCGCCGGAAAAAAGCTCTTTTTCCCATCCTGGACCGCATCGTCATGGCGGTCATCTTTCTCCTTCTCTTTGTCCTGGGGATCTCCGTGGGATTGAACGAGACCGTGGTAAGCAGCATCCACATGATCGGCGTGAAAGCCGTGGTCCTCACCTCAGGGGCGGTTTTCGGCAGCGTCCTGTGCTGCGCCCTGGCCTACCGCTTTTTCTTTGCAGACACCTTTGCACATGCCGCATCCGAATCAGCCGACAAGGAGGTGCCCCATGAAGGGTAGCCTCACCATCCTCTGCTGCTTTATCGCCGGGGTCCTGGCCGGGCTCTTTGCCGAGCTTCCCGCCTGGGTCACCCAATCGGACCTCACCCTCTGGGTCCTTTATGCCCTCATCTTTTTTGTGGGCATCGGCATCGGGGGCGACGCCACCACCTTCTCCGTGCTGAAAAAGAGCAACGTCCGCATCTTTCTGATCCCTAGCGCCATCATCGTCGGCTCCCTGGCCGGGGCTGCCGGGGCCTCCGTCTTTCTGACAGACGTCTCCGTCAAAGACGCCATGGCCATCGGATCGGGCCTGGGCTACTACAGCCTCTCCTCCATTTACATCACCGAGATGCGCGGGGAGACCCTGGGCACCATTGCCCTGCTCTCCAACATCCTGCGGGAGATCTTCACCCTGCTGGCTGCCCCCCTTCTCGTGGCGTGGTTCGGCAAAACCGCCCCCATTGCCTCGGCAGGGGCCACGGCCATGGACACCACCCTTCCCATCATCACCCTGAATTCCGGCAAGGACTTCGCCATTCTCGCCCTGTTCAGCGGCGTGGTTCTGACCATTGCCGTGCCCATTCTGGTGACCTTTATCCTGACGTAACCGGTAGGCACAATTTCCCTTGCGATTACGGCCCAGTGGTGCTGACATAAAGGCCATGGCAAAAAAGACAAAAGACGACATACGGATCATCCGGCCCGAACAGCTTCCCGCGGTGGAGCTGCTCACCGGACGGATCCACGATCACGCCTACCGCCCCCACGCCCACGAGGAGTATGCCATCGGCGTGGTGGAAGCCGGTGTACAGAGGTACCGGGAACCCGGGGGAACCTACCCCGCCCCGGCAGGGACCCTCTACACCCTCAACCCCGGGGACGTCCACGCCGGGGAAGCAGCCACCGAGGCGGGCTACCACTACCGCCTCGCCTATGTGCCGGAACGCCTCCTTCACAGCTATCTGGAGATTGAGCCGGGTTCGTTTCCAAACCATCCCCACTTCCGGAAACGCCTGACCCAGGACCCCGCCCTGGCCCGGGAATTCCACCGAGTCCTGGCCTCCCTGACCGATCCCGCCACCTGCCGCGTCAAGGCAGAATCCGAGCTGGTGCTCACCCTGCGTGCCCTGTTCCACCGACACGGTGAGCTGGCCCCAAAGGAGCTCCCCGACGCCGGAGCCCATGCCATCCGCCGGGTCAAGGAGTACATCAAGCAGCGCGCGGCCGAGCCCATCACCCTCACGGAGATGGCTGAACAAGCCGGGCTCTCCCGGTACCACTTCATCCGTGTCTTCAAAAAACACACGGGCCTGGCCCCCCACGCCTACCTCACCCAGGTCCGGGTCTTCCAGGCCAAGGCCGCCGTTGAGTCCGGCCTCCCCCTGGCCGATGCGGCCTTTGCCTCGGGCTTTGCCGACCAGAGCCACATGACCCGTTCCTTCAAGGCCATCTTCGGCATCACCCCCGGCAAGGTGCAGAAACACCACTAAAAAAAGGCCAAAGCGTGCCTCCGGCGGCAAGGTGGGGCACCTTGAAACCCTATGGCGAATGCATGATGGCACCCATTCGGCCTGCGTTATCGGGGCATTCGCGTGATGTGTGACATCTGGCAACCGTCTTTGAAAGAGAGGCCCATGTCATTCTTCGAAAAAACACGATCCAGAACGTTTGTGATTCGCGATTTTTTCATCATCATATCCAGGCTCCGCAGAACAATTCAGGCATGTTGTTCCAGTGCGTCGTTTTTTGCAGAACTTTTCTTGTAACTATTCAGTTGCCTCCGGCGGGTCGCTTTTTTGAAAAAAAGCTCCGCAAAAAACGTTTCTAATACGAACATGTCGGAATTGTTTCGGCGGAGCCTATGAATGATTGCTTGAGACCTGTTTATCAAACTTTTTAAAAGTTTGGCCCCCGGCAGGGCCGCCGGAGGCTTTTTTGATTTGAATAGTTGCCTTAGAAAGCACAAACAAAAAAGCGACCGCAATTTTGTTCAAGCCACCGGGTGACAGTGGGGCTAAGCTTGCCGGGTAAACCTTCCGGGCTGTCCTGGGGACAGCCGGAGCCATTATCCACCCATTGTTTCTTGTGTCAGGATGTTGACCATGTCGCGATTTTATGAAGGATGCAGAGATGCGCTGCCCGTGTCGGTGAGTGTGCTGGCCTACGGAAGCGTGCTGGGGGTGCTTGCCGCCAGGAAAGGGGTCTCCCTGGCCCAGCTTGCCGTCATGAATACGGCCGTCTTTGCCGGAACAGCCCAGTTTGTGATGCTGGAGATGTGGCAGGATCACCTGCCCCTCATTGAAATAACCCTTGCCGTGCTGGTGATGAACCTGAGGTACCTGCTTGTGGGCGCTTCCCTGCGTTCCCTCTTTGCCGGGAAACCCCTCTGGAAAAAACTGGCCTTCATGCACCTGGTGGCCGATGAGAACTGGGCCATGACCATGGCCGCCCAGCGGCGGGGCCAGGCGTCCGTGGGGCACCTCTTCGGTGGCGGGGTGTGCGTCTACCTCTTCTGGAGCGCCGGGACTCTGATGGGCCACACCATGGGTGCGGCCATCTCCAACCCCGAGGCCTTTGCCCTGGACTTTGCCTTTATCGCCGTGTTCCTGGCCCTGGTGGTGGGGCTCTGGCGCGGGGCCCGCAGCGACCTTTTCCCCTGGATCGTGGCTGCTGCGGCGGCCATCGCCTGCGAGAGGCTCTTTCCCGGCAAGTGGTACATCCTGGCAGGGGGGTTCAGCGGCTCCCTGGCCGCCGCCCTCACCGGAAACGAAGCCCCACACACCGACACCGAGGAGGCCGCCCATGCCTGAGTTCACTATCCCCCAAGCCTTTGCCCCCTGGGTCGCCATCGCCCTGGCTGCCCTTGTCACCTACAGCCTCCGGGCAGGCGGCCTCTTTGTCTCCCAATGGCTGCCCGAAACCGGGCCCATGCGCCGGTTCCTGGATGCCCTTCCCGGCACCCTGCTCCTCTCCCTGGTGGCTCCGGGCCTTGCCTCGGCCGGTCTTTCCGGCCTGGTGGCCGGGGGCGCCGTGGTGGGGGTCACCGTCAAAACCGGCAACGCCTTCATTGCCATGGTAGCGGGCACCGCCATCGTGGCCGGGTTCAGGGCCCTGGGCATCTGATCAAAAAAAGCCTGCCTCCAAAGCTTATTGCAAAAAAAAACGTTTGCCGCCCCCGGAAAAAAAACGGAGACGGCAAACGTCTAATCGACAAGGAGATGCCGTGTTCATAAATGCCGTTTGCGGATGCAGCGGCATTTTTTTACTGTGCCTTTTTTTATGAACTCGCTTTCGCCTGCTCTTCAAGACCTCCGCCCAGGACCTTGTAGAGGCTGACCCTGTTGGTCAGCTCCTGGCGCTGCAGGTCGATGAGGGTGGTCTGGGAGGCAAACAGGGACCGCTGGGCGTCCAGGACGCTCAAAAAGGAGTCCACCCCTTCGGTGTAGCGCTTCAGGGAGAGGTCGTAGGCCTCCTGGCTTGCCTGGACCAGCATCCCCTGGGCCTCCAGCTGACGCCCCAGGGTCTCCCTGGCGGCCAGGGCGTCGGCCACCTCTTTAAAGGCCACCTGCAGGGTTTTTTCGTAGTTTACCACGGCAATCTCCTGATCGATCTTCGCGGCCTTAAGAAGGGCTTTGTTCCGCCCGCCGTTGAAGATGGGAATGGAGATGGAGGGCCCCAGGCCCCAGGCCCCGGCATCCGAGGAGGAGAAGAGCTCACCCAAATCCGTGCTGGAGTAGCCGAGGCTGCCGGTGAGGGCAATGCGCGGATAAAAGGCTGCCCGCGCAGCGCCGATGTTGGCCCCCGCCGCTTTCAGGGAATACTCGGCCTGAAGGATGTCCGGGCGGTTCAGAAGCACCTCGGAGGAGAGCCCCACGGGGATCTCGTCGAGCACCGCAGATTTCTCGAGGGCTGCCACCATGGGAATCCCTTCCAGGTTCCGGGTCCCCAGGATCAGCACCAGGGCGTTCTTGTCCAGCTGGACCAGGCGGGTGTACAGCACCGTGTTCACCCGGGCGGACTCCAGGGCAATGCGTGCCTGGGAGAGATCCTGGCGGGTGGCCACGCCGTTCCGGTAGCTCTTGTCCACCAGCTCGTAAGTCTGGCGACGGGTCTCCAGGGACTCCTTGGAGAGCGCCAGTGTCTCCATGTCGCTGGTGAGCTGCAGGTAGGCGCCTGCTGCCTGTGCAATGAGGGAAATGGTGACGCTCTTGCGGGCCTCTTCGGTGGCCAGGAAGGTGTTCAGGGCCACCTGGCTCAGGTTGTCCACACGGCCGAAGAGATCGATCTCATAGGCGGGCATGGCAAGGCCTGCGGTGTAGGTCTCCGCCGTGTTCCCACGGAAATCCTTTTTGTACTCCCCGGTCCCCGCCGCGTTGATCTCCGGAAACAGCTTGGAGCGCTCGATGCGGTAGAGGGCCTGGGTTTTCTGGACGTTCAGGGCCGCGGTCTTCAGGTCCCGGTTGTTGGCAAGGGCGATTTCCACCACCTGCTGCAAGGCAGGAGACTGAAAAAAGCTTCGCCAGGGAATATCCCGGGCAAGGCCCTGATCCGCCGCGGAAGCGCCCTCCTGGACCGAGGACCAGTCTTCCGCGGTCACCGGTTCAGGTCGCTTGTATGTCGGGGCCAGGGAGCAGCCCGAGATCATCAGGGCCCCTGCCAGCACAACGGTTGCTAATTTTTTCATCTAGTTCACCTCACCCTTGCCCAACTCCAGGGCAGGCTTCTTTTTTCCTTTGAATGACGAGACGCGCTCGACGAAAACGAAAAACAGGGGCACGAAGTAGATGGCCAAAAAGGTGGCCCCGAACATGCCACCGATGATGGCCAGGCCGATGGCGTTCTGGCTGGCCGCCCCCGCCCCGCTGGACTTGGCCAAGGGCAGGACCCCAAGGACAAAGGCCATGGAGGTCATGATGATGGGGCGGAAACGCAGCTTGAAGGACTCCAGGGCCGCATCCATCAAGGGGGTGCCCGATTCGTAGAGTTCCTTGGCGAACTCCACGATCAAGATGGCGTTTTTCGCACACAGGCCCACGGTGGTCAGAAGGGCCACCTGGAAGTACACATCGTTGCTCAAGCCGAAGGCCAGGGCGGCCACGACCGATCCCACCACGCCCAGGGGCAGAGCCAGGAGCACGGAGAAGGGGATGGCCCAGCTCTCGTAGAGGGCTGCCAGGCTCAGGAACACGATGATGATGGAGATGGCATAAAGCGCAGGGCCCTGGGACCCGGACAGCTTCTCCTCATAGGAGGTGGTGGACCAGGCGTAGCCGATGCCCTCGGGAAGCTCTTCGGCCAGCTTTTCCATCTCAGCCATGGCCTCACCTGTGGAAACGCCGGGGGCGTTGGCCCCCTGGATGTTGATGGAGGAGTAGCCGTTGAACCGCTCCAGGCGGGGAGACCCGTAGGTCCAATATCCCGTGGAAAACGAGGTAAACGGCACCATCTTGCCCTGGCTGTTTTTGACGTACCACTTCTCGATGTCCGAAGGCTGCATGCGGTCTTTGGCCTGACCCTGGACATAGACTTTTTTCACGCGGCCGTTGTCCATAAAGTCGTTGACGTACGCCGAGCCCCAGGCCGTCTGGAGGCTGGCGTTGATCTCGCCGATGGACAGCCCCAGTGCCCGGGCCTTTTCCATATCAAGCTCGATCTTGTACATGGGCACGTCGTCCAGGCCGTTGGGCCGGACCCCAACCAGCTTGGGATTCTGACGGGCCTTGGACAGGATCTGGTCCCGTGCTTCCATGAGCTTCTCATGGCCTGCCCCCACGTAGTCGATGAGCTGGAGGTCAAAGCCCGAGGCGTTGCCCAGGTCGATAATGGCAGGCGGGAAAAAGGCAAAAATCATGGCGTCTTTCACCTGGGACATGGCCTGGTTGATCTTGCCGGCAATCTCCATCACCGACATGTCCCTGTCTGCCCAGTCTTTCAGGTTCACAAAGGAAATGGCGGTGTTCTGGCCGTACCCTGAGAAGCTGAAGCCCACCACGGTCATGTACTCCCGGAACTGGTCCGCCAGGTTGGCGTCCATGTAATCGGTGTACTTCTTCAGGGCCTTGGCCGTACGGGCCGCCGTGGCCGAGGCCGGGGTGGAGACCTGGACAATGAGCACGCCCTGGTCCTCATCCGGCAGAAAGCCCGTGGGGATTCGGACAAACAGCGCGCCAAGCCCCACAAAGATCAGGAGGTAGACCGCCAGGGAGCGCTTCCAGTTGCGTGCGATGCGGCCCGAAGCCGTGTGGCTGACGCCGCGGGCCTTGTTGAACACCCGGTTGAACCAGCCGAAAAAGCCGGTGGTTTTCTCCCCGTGACCGGCGGCGACCGGCTTGAGGATGGTGGCGCAGAGGACCGGGGTCAGGATCAGGGCAACAATCACCGAAAAGGTCATGGCCGCAACAATGGTCAGGGAGAACTGACGGTAGATGGCCCCGGCCGACCCGGAGAAGAAAGCCATGGGAATGAACACCGCAGACAGGACCATGCCGATGCCGATCAGGGCGCCGGTGATCTGGTCCATGGACTTCCGGGTGGCTTCCATGGGCGAAAGCCCCTCTTCGGCCATGACGCGTTCCACGTTCTCCACCACCACGATGGCGTCGTCCACCAGCAGGCCGATGGCAAGGACCATGGCAAACATGGTGAGGGTGTTGATGGTGAACCCGAACAGGTGCAGGGTGGCAAAGGTGCCCAGCAGCACCACCGGAACCGCCAGGGTCGGGATAAGGGTGGCCCTGAAGTTCTGCAGGAACAGAAGCATCACGAAAAAGACGAGGACAATGGCCTCCAGCAGGGTGTGGACCACGGACTCGATGGAGATCTCGACAAAGGGTGTCGTGTCGTAGGGAAAGGAGTAGCTCACCCCGTCCGGCAGGTACTCAGAGAGTTCGGCCAGCTTGTCCTTTACCCGCTTTGCCGTATCCAGGGCGTTGGCCCCGGTGGCCAGGCTCACGCCGAAGGCCGCCGCAGGCACCCCGTTGCGCTCCACCACGGTGCCGTAGGTCTCTTCGCCCAGGGAGATGGTGGAGACGTCTTTCAGGCGCACCTGGGAGCCGTCTTCGTTGACTCTCAGGATAATGTCCCGGAACTGGTCCACGGTGTTGAGGCGGGACTGGGCCAGGATGGTGGCGTTGATCTGCTGCCCTTCCAGCGCGGGAAGCGCCCCGAACTGTCCTGCGGACACATCGAGGTTCTGCTCGGAAATGGCGCCCAGCACCTCATTGGTGGAGATGTTGTAGGAGTAGAGCTTGGCCGGGTCCAGCCACACACGCATGGCGTAGGGCGACCCGAAGGTGCTCACGGAGCCCACGCCCCTGACCCGCGAAATGGGGTCCTGGATGCGGGAGGCCACCAGGTCGGCCAGGTACGTCTGGTCGATGTCCGGGTTGGTGGAGTGAAAACTGGTCACGAACAGGAAAGAGGTGGACGCCTTCTCCACCACCACCCCCTGGGACTGCACGGCAGCCGGGAGCTGGGGCATGGCGGTCTGCACCTTGTTCTGCACCTGCACCTGGGCGATGTCCGGGTCGGTGCCCGGCTCCAGGGTGACGATGATCTCCACCTTGCCCGTGGCGTCGGAAGAGGAGCTGAAGTACCGGAGGTTGTCGATGCCGGTCAGCTGCTGCTCGATGACCTGGGTCACCGAGTTCTGCACCGTGTCCGCGGAGGCCCCCGGGTAGAACGTGCTCACGGAGATCTGGGGAGGGGCCAGGGTGGGGTATTGTTCCACCGGCATCTGCGGAATGGACAAAACCCCTGCCAGCATGATGAGCAAAGCGACCACCCAGGCAAACACCGGGCGATCAAGGAAAAAACGAGACATGACTGTGTGTCCTTACATGACGTAAATCGGTAAGCCCGGTGCGGGTACAGTCCCCCCTTTGTCGGGGCGGACAGACACCGGCACCGGATCTGGATAATCTGCTGTCTGTGGAAGCGGCCCTAATCGACCAGGGCCAGTTTGGCGGGTGAGACCTCGACATCGGTGCCGGGTCGCAGGCGCTGGAAGCCCTCGGTCACAATGGATTCTCCTTCGGAGATGCCGCCTTTCACGATCCAGTTGTTCCCGTAGGCCCCGTCCACCTCGATGGGGCGGGGGTGCACCTTGCTCTCCTGATCCACCACCCACACGATCCGCTTCCCGCTGGGCTGGAGGATGGCTGCCTTCTGGGGCACCAGAATCACATCGGCCTTGTCCAGGTAGAGGGTGGCGCTGGCAAAAAAGCCAGGGTACAGCTCTTCATTGGGGTTGGGAAACAGGGCCCTTAAGACCACCGAGGCGGTGGTGGGATCCACAGTGACTTCGGAGAACTGGAGTTCCCCCTTGTGGCCGTAAGCCCCGTCCTTGTCCCCGTAATCCAGGGCCACCTCGACTTTTTCGGTGTTAACGCTTTTTGCCTTGAACTCAAAGAGCTTCTCACGGGCCTGCTGCATGTCCACATAGATGGGGTCCAGCTGGGTGATCTTGGCCATCATCTGGGGCTGGTTGGCTGTAACCAGGGCCCCTTCGGTGACCGTTGACTTGCCGATGCGCCCGGTAATGGGGGCGTAGACACGGGTATAGTCCACGTTGATCTTGGCCTGGGCCACGGAAGCTTCGGCCACGGCAATGGCCGCGCGGGCCTTGAGCAGCGCGGCGTGGGCATCGTCGTACTCCTGACGGCTCACCGCCTTGTCCTCCACCAGCCGGCCGTAACGCTCTTCCCGGGCCCGGGTGGTCTCCAGCTGGGCCTTGGCCTGAAGGAGGTTGGCCATGGCCGAGGCATACACCGCCTGGTAGGTGGACGGATCGATCTGGTAGAGGGGCTGCCCCTTCTTCACCAGGCCGCCTTCCACGAAAAAGCGCTTGGTCACGATGCCCGTGACCTGGGGCCTGACTTCAGCCACCTTAAAGGCGTTGACCCGCGCCGGAGCGGTCTGGGTGTACTGAATGGATGTTTTTTTCAATGACATGGCCGAAACGGGGGCCTTGGGGCCGGGCCCCTGGGCCAGGCTGACGGACGGTATCACGACGAGCCCCAGGATCACGGCGCCGATCACGGCCATGACCCCTGCGGGGCGATACGGGTTGCGCAATGCTGATGTTGATCGTTCACTCATGATGGTGTGTCTCCGAATCATACTTTTTTTTGACCTCTTCAGCCCCCGGACCAACCGGGGAACCATGATCGACCGCGCAGAGATAGCGGTCTTTATCCGGCGCGTAAACACGCAGATCGACTAAAAAAGCCCCAAAGGGGCAAGCCTTGGAAACAAGGCGGTTATCCTGATGGTTTTTGGCTCAGTGAAATAGTTAGGAAAACGAAGTGGCCCAAACCCTGCGGTTCGGAACGACAGGTTGGCCGCCCTTCCTGCCAGGGCCCGGCGTCGTCTCCGAATAACGGTGCCGCCTTGAAAAAAGGCAGCAGAATAAAGTGTGTGTCTCGGCATCGGGGGAGGCTTTGACGCCCCCTACACCTCGACTCCCAGGTTTGACAAAATCTGAAGGTGGATCCGTTGCATGGTCTCAAGCTCCTCATCGGACAGTCCGTCAAAGACCAGACTAGAAAACTCCGAGACAATGGGGGCATACTCATCCAGCACGCAACGCCCCTCACCGGTGAGGAACACAAGCTGTCGGCGTTTGTCACCGCCGTCGGAGCGACGCTGGACATAGCCCTTCTGCTCCAGACAGGCGATGATGCGGGCCATGTTGTGCCGGTTTTTCCGGGTAAGCCGTGCCAGCTCGCTCTGGTGAACACCCTCCTGATTCACGAGCATGGCCAGTACCACGAAGTTCTCCGGTGTGATGGCGGCCCCGGCTGCTTCGAAACGCCGTCTGATCCCCGCTCCAATCTCAATATCCAGCAAATGAATAATCATGCCCCTCGCATCCCGGTTCGGAATCACGGGGTGATCGAACATCACAAATTCTTTGGGTCCTGTCTTTTTTGTTGCCATAGTAACGTTACCATAGCAACATAATTTTCACAGATCAATAGCCTGCCGCAGATTTTTGTCAACCCGGCTGTTCCCAGAACCAGGCAAAGAAAAAGATTCACTTAAAATCAAAACACTAAGCAACAGGCACCCCCAACAAAAAAACAATCTACCCCCTTATTTTACACCGCCAGGGGAACAGGCAGAATTCCAGTGATCCAGGCGCGTCCTTTTGCTATGATGTCAGACAATTGCCATCCGACCGACGACCCGTTTGAGCCTGCAACCCACGACCAGCAACCCACAACGAGGTGACCCATGAAACGACCCTGGATAGTGACTGTGTGTTCCCTTTTGATTGTCGGCCTTGCCCTCCTGAACCTTTCCGCATGCACTCCTCCCAAAGAGAAAACCGACACCTCCCCCCAGGCCACCCGGTCCATCACCCTGGGCTCCGGCCTCTGCCTTGAATACCTGGAAGAGGGGTCCCCCGACGGCATGGCCGTTGTCTTTCTCCACGGCTACACCGACAGCCACGACTCCTTCAGCCGCGTTGCCCCCCTCATGCCCCCGGAGATCCGTGCCTTTTACCTCACCATGCGCGGCCACGGGAACTCGGGCAGGCCCGGAGCCTATGCCATGGAGCTCTTTGCATCGGACGTCACGGCATTCATGGACCGGGTCGGCATTGAAAAGGCCGTGGTGGTGGGGCACTCCATGGGCAGCTTCATCGCCCAGGAGGTGGCCCTGTCCCACCCCGAGAGGGTCAGCGGCCTGGTCCTCATCGGCTCGGGGGCCTCGTGCAACGACAACAAGGTCCTGGCCGAATTGAAAGCCTACGTGGATACGTTGAAAGACCCCATCGACCGGGGTTTTGTGCGGGAGTTTCAGGCAAGCACCGTGGCGGCCCCCGTCCCCGAGGCCTTTCTGGACCACGTGGTGGACGAGAGCATGAAACTGAAGGCAGATGAGTGGCAGAAGGTCCTGGCGGCGCTCATGGCCGTGGACCATCGGGAGCAGCTCAGCGCCATTGCCGCACCCACCCTGGTCCTGTGGGGAGAACAAGACGGGGTCTTCGGCGCGTCCGAGCAGCTTTTTTTGGGCACCCACATCCCGGATGCGACCCTGAAGCTCTACGCCGACACCGGCCACGGGCTCCAGTGGGAGCGCCCCCAACGCTTCGTGGCAGATCTCTCAGACTTTCTCCAGGCAACACAGCAATAAAAAACGCCCTGTGGTGAGTCACCACAGGGCGTCGTGTTCTTCGTACCGGATAACCGCTGTCAGGCGAACTTCTGGGGCAAGCGCCCCAGAATGTGCTCGATATAGCTGTCGTCGTCTTCGGGCACCAGCTCCAGTAGCTTGGTGCAGATGTCGATGGCCTCGCTTCGGGAGGCGGGGAGCATCTCCTTGATCTTGTAGATCAGGCTGTACTCGAAGCGGCTGATAAAGGACTCGATGTCGTGATACTCGGATTTCAGGGCGATGTCCCGGTCACGGAAGGTGCCGGTGCCTGCAGGCTGCATCTGGAGCATGCTGGAGTGATTGCACACCTTGATGTACCCGTCGAGTTTCCGGGAGCTCACCACGCGCCCGTCGTCAAAGGTCATGCCCTCCAGATCTTCGACGATGGAGTTGACGGTGAAGGTCTCGGCCCGGACCATGTTGTCGTGGATAAAGGCGAGCATGCCGTCCCGGGAAGCACGGTCCCAGTCGATGTTGAGTCCGCTGAGCTTGGCACGAAGCTTGGGGATAATGTCGTCGGCTTCGTCCCTTTTGGGAGCCCTGTTTTCATACCGGGCAGCCTTGATGTAAAAATCCCCCACGGTCTCGCTGCGCTCCACGGTGGCGACGTCGTCCAGGGCAAGGATCAGGTCGATGAACTTACGGAACCCGTACCGGGACTCGTCAAAGGACGAGGAGATATGACGGCGGATCAGGGATTTGAGCTGGGCCCCAAGAATCCCTTGCTCCCCCACATGTCGCTCCAGAAGGTCTCGCAGCTGGGCCTTGAAGACGTTGAGCATTTCAGTGTTGCCGCCGCTGTGGGGCCTCAGCTCCGTATCAAAGATATCCTGCAGGCTCTCGTAGTTCACGAAGCGGTCACACAGCTCGGCCAGGTCTTCCGAGGCACAGTTCTCCGGGGAGACCCCCACGATCTCTTTGTTGTGCAGCTTCAGCTTTTTCAGGAGATGGATAAAATCCCGGTCCCCGCTGACAATGACGTACCGGTCGATCTGGGGGCGCTCGTAGATCATCTCCATGGCATCCACGGCCATCCGCATATCCACGGCGTTTTTCTGGCCCTTGCCCAGAACGTGCACCAGCTCCACCCCGTGCTGGTAGAGCTTGAACTGGTGCTGGTTGTAGTCCCGGTGACGCCAGTCCGCATAGGCCAGGGCCGTGGTGAGCTTGCCCTGGTCTTCGGAGATCTTCAGCAGAAGGGAGGGGTCAAACAGCCCTTCGTCGCTGTCCGCCGAGTTGTTGCCGCTCAACCCGCAGATGAGGTTTTCAAAATCGATAAGCAGTGCCGTATTTTTCAGTTTCATGCCCTTATGTTATTTCCCGATCGATGGTGCGTTCTTAAAAAAATCACGGCCCGTATCGTCCCGCAACCCCATCACCTTTACCACATGCGACAAAAAAAAACAGGGTGATCCGACACCGCCGCCAAGGCCAGCGCATGAAAAAATCCGTTGCCTCCGGCGGGTCGTTTTTTGAAAAAAGCTCCGCAAAAACGTTCCGGTAAACGTAAAAATCAAGATGGCCATGCAAGGTGGCTGTGCACACAAAAAAGCGAAGCCTGTTAGTCAAAAGTTTCAAAAGGTTGGTTCCCGACAGGTCCGCCGGATGCAACATTTAAAAGAGTCAGCCCTGACCTGCAGCCCCTTGCCCGGCACTCGCGCCTTGAAATTTGCCACAAAGGATGCTCCAATACAGGCTTTACTTCTTTTTCTCAGCATCGGAGCACTGAATCATGGACATCTTTTCCTTAGCAGGGCTGGCCGCCGCCATGGTCGTACTGGCCCTGACACCGGGCCCGGGGGTCCTCACCACCGTGGCCACCGCCCTCTCACACGGATTTCGCGGTACCCTGAGCCTTATCGCCGGGCTGGTTACCGGAGACATCTGTTACCTTCTCTTCGCCGTCTTCGGCCTCTCCATGGTGGCCGAAGCCCTGGGCGAATGCTTTATCCTTATCAAGCTCTGTGCAGGGGCCTACCTGGCGTACCTCGGCATCCGCCTCCTTGCTGCGCGGCCCCATGAAACAGCCCGGGAATCCGCCCCATCCTCGCGCCGATCCTACACCAGCGGGCTCTTCATCACCCTGGCAAACCCCAAGGTGATCCTCTTTTACTGCGGGTTCCTCCCGGCCTTCATGGACCTTTCCGCCCTCACCCCCACAGGCATCGCCCTGACAACCCTTACCGTGGCCACGGTGGTCGCCTCGGTGCTTTGCGGCTACGCCCTGCTCGCGTCCCGGGCCCGGGCGGCCATGACCGGGCGCCATGCCGTTGCCGCCGTCCAAAAAACAGCCGGAGGCCTGATGCTCGCCGCAGGCTTCAAACTCGCCACCGACGTCATCACGGAATAAGAGAAAATGAAAAAAGCGACCCCGATCCTCATGATCGCCGTTGCCCTCGTCCTCTGCACGGGCTGCACCACCATGATCTCACGGGTTGTGGAGAAAAGCGCCCTGTCCAGCATGAAGGATAAACCCATCCACGAAGCCTTCTACGTATCCCCTGCCACCCGCTGCGGAGATACCGTCTACCGATGGTACCACCATGACGAGCTGGACAAAGACTTCGGCTCCTGGATCGAGGTGCTGGAGATCAACGGAGAAGAAATCCACCTGGCCAGTTACCCGGAAGGAGATATTTTCCTGCACCGGGTCCACTACTGGGTAAAAAACCACAAGGTGGTCAGGGCGGAGCTGCACTACAAGAACGAGGTCTTTCCCCTGAAGGTGGAACCGGCCCGGCCAAACGGTATGTTCACCGCCTTCGAAGCCCTGGACCTTGCAGTCCCCCAGGAGCTGACCTTAGGTGATACCACATACAGGGTCCACCGCATCGAAACCCTGAGCGTCCACGCCGTCACCTCGGCCATGGGCACCACCCACGGCACTGACTACAAGTCCATCCGGTACATCTCCAACGATGTGTCCATCGGCGCGGTGAAGGAAGAGACCTTCTTCAGCACCCAGGTGCTCCGGGACAACTGGGAGTACGTCAAACTGGGCCTGAAGGCCCTGGACCCCATGCGCTCGTCTGCCGACACCCTCATGGGCCTGGTGCGCACCTTCCGGGAAAAAGAGAAAACCAATTTTCAGATTGAGTTTTTTCAGGAAAAAAAAGAAAAACCGACGGGACCTTTGGTCACCGCCGGCCAGGCCAAGCCGGGAAGTAAAAAGCTGAGCCCCCTTACCGCTCCATGATCTCCACCCCGCAATCGATGGTGTAGACCATGCCGGAGATGGAGTTGTTTTCAAGAAGGCTCACCGACAAGCTCGCCACGTCCTCTTTTCTCACGTTGGTTTTCAAGGGGGAGGCGTTCCTTGCCTTTTCCAGCAGCTCCAGGGTATTGCCCACCTTGGCAAGGGAGTAGGTGGAAACAAAGCCGGGGGAGATGCCGTTGACCTTCATCTTCCTGGCCTTGCCCAGGGACTGGGCCAGGCCCCGCACCATGGACTCCAGGGCGGCCTTGGCCGCACAGACCACGTTGAAATTGGGCACCGCCACCCGCCCCCAGCGAAGGGAAACGGCCAGGATGGAGGCATCCTCCCGGAACACGTCCAGAAGCCTTCCCGAGACCTCCACCAGGGAAAAGGCCCCCACCCGGATGGCATCGGTGAACTCTCCCCATGCCACCTTCACCAGGGGCAAATTCAGCTTGGCCCCCGACGCCGTGGAGTAAGAGATCCCGTGGACCAGGGCGTCGAGCTTCACCCCTTCGGCCTTAAACGCCTCAACAAAGGCATCCAGGTCCTCGTCCTTTCTTGCGTCGTATTTAAAGATCTTGCGGATTCCCAGGTCCTCGGCCACCTGTTCCACATCCTTTCGGGTCATCTCATCCTGATAGGTTGCATAGAGGGTGTAACCGGCCTTCTTCACCTCGGCGGCAATGGAGGTGCAGAGGCTCTCTGTGTTTCGAATCCCGATGATCAAGGCGTTTTTGTCCGTCATGGTCATGGTCTCCTTGAAAAAAGCAGAAGTGCAAAAGAAGGGCGCCTCCGGCGGCCAAACGTTTGAAACGTTTGACAAGCAGGTATTGAATGCACTCGCCTCAGGTCTCCTTGCCCACACGTACCAGAACGCTGGACCCGCAATCCACCACATAGGAGCCCCCATTGATGGACGGGTTGGTGATCACCTCGTAGGCGATATTTCCGATGTCCTCCAAGGTGGCGGTGCGATCCAGGGGCGTGGCGCTGCGCACGTGGTTGATGAGGTCTGAAAACCCGCCGATGCCGCTGGCGGCCCGGGTCATGACAGGCCCCGGGGAGAGGGCGTTCACACGAATCCCCTTGCCTCCGAGTTCCGAGGCAAGGCCGCGGACCAGGGCCTCCAGAATGCTCTTGACCGGGCCCATCATGTTGTAACCCTCCACCGCCAGATGGGAACCGATATAGGAGAGGGTCAGGATGCTGCACCCCGGGTTCAAGACGTCCGCGTCCAGCATCCGGCGTGTGATCTCCACCAGGGAGAAGGCGGAAATCCGGGTCGAGTCCCGAAAGCTCTTCCAGGACACCTCGTGGAGCTCTTTTCGTATCTCCGAGGCGTAGGCAATGCCGTGGAGAATGGCGTCAAGGCGCATGCCCCTGGCCCCCAGATACTCAACGATGGCATCCAGCTGCCCGGCATTGCCCACCTCAAAGGGCAACAGGGCCTCTTCCTCAACTCCCAGGGGGTCGGTCACTTCCCTGACATGGCGCAGGGCCTTTTCGTTAAGATAGGTTGCCACGATCCGATAGCCGTTGCGATGAAGCTCTTCAGCAATTCCGGCGCTGATACTCTCCCGGTTTGCGATACCGATGACCAGGGCGTTTTTCTTTCGCATAGGTTGTCACCTCGCTGTTGGTGAAAAGCGCGTCAAGCCGCAAGGGGACTCCCCTATTTTTTATCCGCCGTCGAAACCGTCTCCGAGGCCGCCCAGATACGGTACCGCACCTCATACCCCTCCGGCGCATAGACCACGATGGGGAGCTTGCTGTTGTAGCGGACCTTCAAGGGGGTGCCCATGACAAAGGCCTCCACCTGGGGGGCGCCTTCGGGCGGAGCCATCATCGTGCTCATCATGGCCGACGATCCCGTCACCTCATAATAGGTGTACCCCCAGCCTTCAAGGGGGCGGGGCTCGATGCTGCTGCCCAGGCGCACCAGGTTGACCCCGTCGGTCATCATCATCTTGCCCGCCATGAGCTCCACCATGCTGGCGTCCTCTTCGTCTTTTGCCTTTTCCGGAAGCACGATCACAAAACGCTCCATGCCCTCCGAAGCTTCCGGAAAGGCTTTCAGCTGCCCGTGCCCGGCACAGGAGACCGACCCGAAGACCATGAGAAACCCCAAAATTCCCGACAACATCACTGTTTTTTTCATCTTGACTCACTCCTCTGCGCTAACCGTTCACAGCACTGGCCGCCCCGGGCTCAGGACGACTCTTTCCTCCCCGTTTCCCCGGGAAAAATCCTTTATGCATTCGTACCATGCCATATCCCGAATCGGCGAACATTGATTTGCATCACAGACGTGATATAGCCTATCCGGTATACAAACGATAAGTATGACGCCCGATCCGCAGAAACAACCACCAGGGGGCCCTGACCGCCATGAAAAAAATCGTCCTTCTTCTTCCCCTTCTTCTCCTGCTTAGTCCCCCCCTCCTCTCGGCCCGGGAGTATACCGGCACAGGCATCTGCCCGACCCGCAACCAGGCGGAAAAAGAGGCCCTTGCCGATCTCTCCCAGGCCATCCACGTGGAGGTGGTCAGTGACTTCAGCTCCGTGGTCACCCAAAGTGCCACCACGGCAGAGACCTTGAAAACCAAGCACCTTCAGATCTCATCCCGCCTGCCCCTTCTGGGGGCAACAGTGTCCGTTGTGCCGTCAGGCACGGAATTTTCAGCCACGGCGAGCCTCTCCGAAGAGGCCCTGCCCCTGTATTCAAGCGAAATTGCAGTGACCCGCCGGGCCATCACACGGACCCTGGCCAAGGCAGACACCTGTAAAAGCCATGCAGAAAAAATCGCCGTGCTCGAAGAGGCCCTCACGGCCCTCGACCGGTTCCAGCGCCTCAGCCTCGTGGCCCGCCTGTTGGGAGGAGTCGCCCCTGCTGCTTCGGAGGTCACCGAAGCCGGTCTCAAAGCGCGCATCCGGAAACTGGAGCAGAAGGCAGATACCCTTGACGACGGACTGAAACGCATGGCCGGGCACTTCACCCAAAAAGGAATCTATATCTTTCCCCCCGCAACGGGAGCGTCCCGTGAGGTCACCCCCTTTGCAAGCGCCGTCAAAAACCACCTTTCGGTCTTCCTCGACACCTGCCCGACCCCTGCTTCCGCCGCCTTCATTCTCATCGGTGAGTACACCGTCACGGGCCAGGGCATAGAGCTGACCTGCCGCCTCATGGACCGGCAGCAGAACACCCTGCAAACCGCCATGGCCTGTTTTCTCCCCTCCGCCTGCCAGGGCTACCGCACGCAACCCGAGACCCTCGATTTTGAAAAGCTCATTGCCTCGGGCCTGGTGGTCTCCAGCGACTTTTCCGTGGATATCAAGACTGCCGACGGACGAACCGACCTCCTTTACACATCCGGAGAGTCCATCACCCTGCTCATCAGGATGAACCGGCCGGGCTACTTCTACCTCATGGGCCACGCCTTCAAGGCAACCCCGTACACCTACCTGGTGGAGCTCAACGATGCCCCGGGGGACCGAAGGTTCATCTCCTACGTGGGCCCGGACGATGCCGGGAAATGGATCGAACTCGGCGAATTCGAAGCTGTGGCCCCCTTTGGTGTGGAGACCGTTCAAATCTATGCCGCCACAGGCGACCTTGAAGCAAACGTCCCCAGCACTTTCCAAGACCCGACCACCGGCCTGTTCAAGGTCGGCAGCCCTGAAACGGGAGGCTCGTCCCCTTCCAAGGCCGTGGCGACCAGCCGGGGCCTCATGCGAATAAAGAAGAAGGAGGCCGCACACGCCGAAGCAAGCCTGACCATCACCACCATGGCACGATAACCCTTCTTTTTCATGAAAAAACGGCCACACCAGGCGCAACAAACCGTTTCATTTGCCGGTAACCATCAGGGAAGGGGATACCTTGTCAGGGTCTCGGCCTCGGCTTCGCAGTCGCCGGACGGGGCAAGTCCCTTGGCCACAGCCACGGCATACTCGGCCTTGGCCGCCGCCAGGTCCGCGCAGAACGTCGGGTCGGCGTGCAGCTTCGCCACGGTAGCCGCCCCCATGAACCGCCCCTCCATCACGTCACTGTACCAATGATAGTTACAGATAACCCGACTCTCCCCAAAGGCCCTGCCGCGGGCAATGATCCTGTCGGCGCGTTCCGGGGCAATCTCGGTGAGAATCAGCGCCCAGGCCCACCCAATGGCGGTGTGACCCGACGGATAGGACCCGTCGTTTTTCAAATGGTCCTCATCCTTGGGAAAACAGGTGGGCTCTGCCTTCGCCGCAAAGGGGCGCACACGCTTGTAGTGGTCCTTGGCCGTGTAGGTGGACAGGCCCGCATCGGCCAGGCTTCGCCTCAACAGGCGATACAGGTAGGGGGTTTCCTCTTTTGTAATGGCGATCCCCAGGGCACAGGAGAAGGTCTCGGCCGCGGCGGGAAACATCAACTCCGCATCCACGGCAGCCAGCTCCCAGCGAGGCGTATCCACAAATTTACTGCTTCGCTTCTGAACATCGGTGTCCAGGCCAAAGGCGGCGGAACCCTCTTCCGGGGGAAGGGGAATCAGGGCCAGACTGTTGGGCAGGGCTTCCGAGGGCAGGTACCCTTTAAGAATTCCCGGCTTTATCTCGGGAACGTCTGCCATGGGTGGGGGCGTGTCGGCCGTTGCACAGGCAGACAACAAAACAGCCCCCATCAGCAAAAGCATGGCACGTCGAAAGAACATCCGGAATCCGTCAGTCATCTTCATAGAAACCTCCAAGTCCTTTTTGTCATTCCATCGTGGATTCATGCATGCCTCCGATAAAGAGACAAAGAAAACGCAAAGACAGAGCACTCACGGATGCCGACGGGCAGCGTTCGAAAAATCGGCATGTGGTCTCCGCATGATGCAGGAAAGGCCGTCTCTCATGGACGGGCACACTCAGAATGGCCGCGTGAATGGGTTGTCAATGATTCGACAACAGGTTATGGCAGGAATAGCAGGATGTTAAACAGAGTACCCTTAGTACCTGATAAAAAACAACAAAAAAAGAAAGGCCGCCCCTTTGCGGGAAGTTCCCGGAGAGAATGCGCCCCCGTCCTCGGGGGGTTCTTGAACCCGGATTAAAAGGAGGGTATAATACCCCCCATGGTGCCTTGGACCCCGTCCCGTTTGGAAGAACAAGACAGCCAACGACACGGCAGCAAAAGGGCACCATAGACATACGGTTGGACACGAAATAAGAAGAGTGTTTCGGGCACGCCCGGGACGACGACCGTGCACCGCAAGGCACGCAACCTGCGTCATCGATCTTCAGCAATACCCTCCCAGCATGTAGGCACAGCCAGTACACACCGGACCTGACCGTTCATCAGGGTGACGCATCACCCATGGCAGGAGCCCATTTGCCTCGGTAACGAGTCGCCACCTTTTACCCGGCAGGTTTACCATGTTCTCTTTTAAAACCACGCAGTTTCAGGGCCTTCCCTGCGGTTCTGCCTCACGCCGCCGCACCTGCGGGCCAGGGCATGGAGCCGTCGCGCGCGAACTGACGGAATACGATTAGTCGAGGCCACCACACATCCAACCAACCACACCATGCAGAAAAAGGCCAAAAACCATGGGAAAATCGTTTACTCGACGAGATTTGGAATCCGGTGAGTACAAGGTCATTTCCAAAGGACGATGGGGCAATGCGCAGCTCTATCAATACACCCAGGGGCAAACCACCTGGGTTGTCAAAGACTTCTCCCGCTGCCCCCCGGTCATCAAAAAAACCTGGGGCCGCCTGATGGCCAAAAGGGAATTTCTGGCCCTGAAAAAACTCAAAGGCCTTGACGGCATCCCTGCCGACCCGTTTTTTCTGGATATGTATGCGGTGTGTTATCAGTACCAGCCCGGTACAACCTTGAAGGAAACGCCTGCGGAGTTGATCAGTGATGACTTCTTTTTTGAATTTGAAGACCTGGTGAAACGCATGCATCGGCACAACATGGTCCACCTGGATATCCGAAACCACCGGAACATCCTGGTGACGGACAAGGGGCGCCCTGCCCTTTTGGATTTCCAGTCCAGCCTGAATCTGGAAAACACCCCCCGGGCCCTGCACAAGCTCATGAAGGACATTGATTTGTCCGGGGTTTACAAAAACTGGCGCAAAAAGAAGCCCGGCTCCCTGGACAGAGCCCGGCAGGAGCACCTGGACGCCTTGAATCGCATTCGCTTTTTATGGTTCCTCAAGGGCTACCCCTTGAGCACAAAAGCAGGCCGCAGAGCCTGACCTCGTCCCTGGGGCTCCCCTCAACCGGATTGGAGAAGAACAGAGACAAAAAGCAGGGCATAAAGCAGACAGGGAAAGGCAATGTTGGTCACCACGTTGTTCTGAACGATACTTTCCCTGTTGAAAGACCACAGCCCTGCCGGGTCAAACCGCTTCATCCCCGGGCGGTACGGGCGCACATCCCGGCAATAGGACGTGTACTCCTCCCCGAACAGATCTTCCAGAATCCGCTCTTCACGCCTTACCCTGTTGACCATGTAAAAATAGTAGACAGTGGAAAACCCTGCCAGCCACCAGGGGCTCCCGGTTACCATCACGATGCCGAACACAAACAGAAACCGCCCCAGGTACATGGGGTTTCTTACAAACATATACGGTCCGGTGACCGTGAGACGTTTCCGGGTTTTGATGGTGGACATGCACCACAATTGAATCAGTTGCCCCACTACGGACACCAGCAGGCCGGGCACAAACCAGCCGGGCTCGACCCGGACAAGCAGCAATACGAAAAGCAGCCCCCCCAGGGGGACCCGCAACGCAAGCAAGATTTTTCTCAATGACTTGTTGTTGAAAAGAACATGGATCGGGCCTGCGACATTTTCCGGCATGACACCTCCCTTAAATGGTGATTTTCGCTCTTTTTTTCAACAGTACTGTTTTTATGATATCAATCCCTCAACAAGTCAAACTCTTTTTCGTAACGGCCTATCGCCCAGCGCACCGGAGCCGGTAGGGAACCAAGGAAAAGGGAGAAAAGATGGGGGGGGCATGGAAGTCAGGTAACCACCCGGCCCGTGCGAAACTGGGGCACAGACCGGATGGTATGGGGAGGGGAAAAATTATTCGAAGGACGCAATAAAGGACTTGATCCGTTCGATCGCCTTGGTGCGGATGGTGTCCTCTTCGCAGAGGATTTCATGGTATGCGGCATGCTTTCCGTTGATATCCGCATCAAACCGGACGTACTCCCTCAGCACACCGGGCCGGAGCCCGTCCGCGAAGGTCTCGTGGCCTTCGGATGTGGTAAAATGATCGTCCACCGCCTCAAACAGCAGAAGGGGCGTGTTGATTTTCCAGGCATTGCGACGGAGTTTGAAAATGGCGGCATAGCCCTCTTCCAGCCAGCGCCAGGTCACACCGATGATGGCTCCGCCCGCAAGGAGCTCCGGGTGCTCGGAAAGGTACTCCTCATTGACCAGCCATCGCTTGTAGCTGTGGGTGACAGCCTCGGTGAAAAACCGCTCCTGTCCCTCCTCGTAACCCACGTCCTGCCCGAAATCTTCGGGGGCCTCCTGCTTCAGGCCATACTCTTTTCCCTTGCCGGCAATGACCTTGCCCAGGGCCAGGGCGTATCCGGCTTCATCGGACATCTTGATGAAGTCTTCGGTGTTGATCCCCTGCATGGGCGCGCACAGCACGGCCCCGTCAAAGACGTTCGGGTACTTTTCCAGGTAAAGGCTCCCGATACCCCCGCCCATGGAGTGGGCCACGAGAAAGAGTTTCTCATGCCCGTCCCGCCTCCGGACGATGTTGCTGATCAGGTAGTTGGCATCTTCCACGTAGTCGTCGAAATCCTTTACATACACCTTCATGGGGTCGGGAAGCAGCCGGCCTGAGGCTCCGTGTCCTCTGTGGTCCAGGAGATAGATGGCGCACCCCGTATCCTTCATGTCGTAGACAAACTCAGCGTACTTGGTGAGGTTCTCGGATTTGCCGTGAAAAATGACGATGGCCCCTTTGTCCGAGTCTGTCTGAAAGGCCCTGTAAGCGATGTCCACACCATCGACACCAGTAAAGTACCCCTCTTCGCCCGTCTCGAAATACGGCATGACCGTTGATCTGTAATACTCCCTGTGGAGAGCAACCTCCTCCTGGGTATCGATGTCGAACACCTCTTTGCACCCTACGCCCGTGAACATGACACCCACCACGAGCAACACGGCGCACAACCTTGAAATACGATAATTCATGGACAATCCCTCTGTATTGCATTGATATATGGTTCTACATGCCGTCGGGGCGCGAGCTTTCAGCCTCCGACGTTCTCCCTTATACGCAACCTTGTTCTTGCCTTGAACACATTCGCGCCGAAGGACTCAAGCGCCCCCAAACAAACAATGTTTTGCGGATAGCCAACAAGACCCACCCTGCCCGAATGTTCATAACTCAACATCCAATGTTCGTAATATTACATCACAACAGAAAGAGTGTGTATACTCGTTTTTTATCAATACGGGAACAAAAAAACGATATCACCCCACAGAAAAGATGAAAAAAGCGCCACTCGAGCCATAGATAAAAGGGTATTTTCAGCGTCTGGAGCCACGGAGAGAAAACCACAAAAACCCTCTATATTGGCCATAAATACGATTCCAGGCGTCTCTCCCAACACCCAGAGCATCGACAACTCCCGGCATCCGGAAACTAGTACACGTCTGCAGCGTGACAAAGGGCTGATGTATAGCCAAGAACCATCGCACCATATTTTCGAATTCGAAAAAAGACGAACCAACCACCGGGTAAAGTGCGACACCGAACCATTGACAGAAAACGAGAAAGCCCGGCAGGCCATATCACACCGCGGGATGCCCCACTCACCTGCGCCGGTAAGGCCTTGCCAAAACACGCCCTTAAGTATAAAATATTATTCCAAATCAAACCGCCACACTGACCTTCCCCAAGCGCCCCGGCGTAACACCTTCCAAGCCCCATGCCCCAGAGCCCCTCCAGCCAACCGGCTGTCCGCCAGGCGGTGGCAATATCAAGGCACACCCCTTTTCTTTTTCCAGCCCAACCCTATGCATGTTTTTGTGAACACCCTTACCCGCAAAGGAGCACATCATGAAAGCGTACGGCGCAGAATTTATCGGCACATTCTGGCTGGTTCTCGGCGGATGCGGAAGCGCTGTCCTGGCAGCGGCATTCCCGAATGTGGGAATCGGCCTGCTGGGGGTCTCCCTGGCCTTCGGCCTCACGGTTCTGACCATGGCCTTTGCCATCGGCCACATCTCCGGGTGTCACCTCAACCCGGCTGTGTCCTTCGGCCTCTGGGCCGGGGGCCGGTTTTCGGGAAAAGAGCTGGTGCCCTACATCGTGGCCCAGGTTTTCGGCGCCATTGCCGCAGGAGGAATCCTTTACCTCATCGCCAGCGGCAAACCCGGCTTTTCCCTGGCCGACGGGTTTGCGTCCAACGGATACGGAGCGCACTCACCCGGAGGGTACAGCCTGCCCTCGGCCCTGGTGTGCGAAGTGGTCATGACCGCCATGTTCCTCATCGTCATCTTAGGGGCCACGGACCCACGCGCCCCACAGGGCTTTGCCCCCATTGCCATCGGCCTGTGCCTTACCCTGATCCACCTGATCAGCATCCCCGTGACCAACACCTCGGTAAACCCTGCCCGCAGCACGGGGGTGGCTGTGTTTGTGGGCGACTGGGCGGTGACCCAGTTGTGGCTCTTCTGGGTAGCCCCCATTATCGGCGGTATCCTCGGCGCCACACTGTATCGCCTTATCGGCCGCAACGATGCCTGAATGACGAGAGCCCTGCTGTAGCCACCACAGCAAAAAAGCCCCCCACCTTAACCTCAGACACACAAGGAGCGTATCATGCGACTCGCAAGACTAATCGGTTTGACAGTCATCGCTTTGTCCATGGGGACCTTTGCCTGCGCCAGCGGCATTGTGCATGACGGCGAATACAATTTCGTCAAAGCCCAACACGTTGACGCATGGGCGGAACAGGACAAGCAAATTGACACAAAGCTGGCAGAAATCAGGGAGAAAAATGGAGGAAAGCAGCCCAACATCCTCTACATCCTCATTGACGACGTGGGATTCGGGGAGTTCGGCATTCCCGAACTCAACTATGTGCGCGGTACCCAGACCCCGCGCATCAACAAGCTGGCCGACGAAGGGCTCTCTTTTATGCGCATGTACACCGAGCCATCATGCACACCGACCCGCACGGCGATGATGACGGGTCGCCACCCCGTTCGAGCCGGACTCAAAGAGGTCAAGGTGGCCCTTATCGGCGAAGGGCTTCCCAAAAGCGAGGTGACCATTGCGGAGGTGCTCTCCAAGGCTGGGTATGCCACGGTTCATATCGGAAAATGGCACATGGGCGACATCAAGGAGTCCTACCCCCACAACCAGGGATTCGATTTTGCAGCTTTCCCCCTGCATCAACAGGCACAACTCTCCTTGATGACCGAAGATGCCGAGCAGGCCAACTCCTTGACCGGCCATGCAAAAAGCTCTTACACGGACAAATTCGCATTGGACAATAAATTCAAACCCGCTGGTCTTGTCACCGGCGTTGAAGCGTACAAGGGCAAGGATGCCCATGAGGTAGGGATGGAGGCCGGAGAGCAGTGGACCCAGGACAAGTACAATGAGATGAACCAGCGCTACCAGACACAGACGCTGGAGCAATTGCGAGCCCTTGCCAACCAGGAGAAACCGTTCTTCCTTCAGTACTGGCCCCTGATCCCGATCAACTTCGTCCGCAGCGACCGAGAGCAGTTCCAAACGCTCAACGGCGGCACCATGGTCGAGAGCATGAACCAGCTTGACGGATGGGTGGGAGAGATCCTCGATGAGCTGGACACCCTCGGTATCGCAGACAACACGCTGGTTGTCCTCATGGGAGACAACGGTCCGTTTCTGGCTGGGTACCAAGAAATCACGGGTATGAACGACATGATCTACCGCGGTGGCAAATTGGACCACCTTGAAGGCGGCGTCCGAGTCAATGCCTTTGCCCGGTGGCCTGCGGGCATCAAACCCGACACCCTGGCAGGGGACATGATCCACGTCTGCGACCTGTATACGACCTTTGCCCGTTTGGGAGACGCCACCAAATACATCCCCACGGACAGGATCATCGACGGCATCGACCAGACCGCCCTGCTCATCGAAGGGGAAGGAAACGGCCGCAGGGACTATGTGTACATCTATGAGGGGGTTGTCCTGCGCTCCATCGTCAAACAGAAATTCAAGATGCACATGCCGGGCCCCGGCGTTCCCGGAGCCGCCGCACCGGTCTTTGACCTCGCACGGGACCCCCGCGAAATGACCCCGCTTATCAAGGCGGCATTGTGGTCGGGTGCCAGTTTTCAGGACATGCTCACACGGCACATGATGGGCATCAAAAAATACCCACACGCCAAGATCGGCAAAGGCAAGCCCTATGAAGGCATAGACAACTTGCGACCTGAATCCCAGGAGGCCGTTGAAACCTTTATGTCATGGCATTGACATAGCAAGCCCCGAAGGGGCGGGGAGGCCGCAAGTCGGACTCTCCGCCCTTTTGCTTTCGTGTGCCTGCACCGGAGGCAGAACCGTAGAGCCCCCCACATCTCCCCACCCCCCGCAATTTTGTTCAAACCTCAACGATGGTTTCCTGTTATAGTCCCCTTCCACACCCCAGAGTTGCGCAATCCGCTTTCGAGGCTCACACCTCATCGCCGGAAGCGTGTTTTTTTGCCTGAGCACAAAAGGAACCACAAGCCATGACATCACACAAAAGCCACCTCCCCCTTCTCATTTTTGCTGTTTTGGGCGTTGTCTGGGGGAGCAACTTTATCTACATGAAAATGGCTGTGGACCTGATCACCCCCGGTCAGGTTGTGCTCTACCGGGTATGTTTCGGCTTCCTTCCTGTCCTGGCCTATGCAGGGGTCAGGCGGGACATGCGCCTTGCCCACGCCCGCCATGCGCACCACTTTCTGGTGATGTCGGTCCTGGCCACGGCGTTCTACTACTACTGCTTTGCCAAAGGGGCCAGCCTGCTGCTCTCGGGCATTGCCGGGGCCGTCAGCGGAGCCATCCCCCTCTTCGCCTTTGTCATGGCCATTGTCTTTATCCCCGAAGAAAAAGCCACGGTGCGCAAACTGTGCGGCGTGCTCGTGGCCCTTGCCGGGGTGGTGCTCATCGCAAGACCCTCGGGCCAGGAGGTGCTCACCACCAACCTGGAAGGGGTCGGCTACATGGTGGCAGGGTCCCTGGGAGTGGGGGCGTCCTTTGTGTATGCCCGGAAATTCATCGTCCCCCTGCACATCCCGGCAGCCGCCCTCACCACCTATCAGCTCGGCTTCGGCCTTCTTATCCTGGCCCTTGCCACGGACACCTCGGGCATCGGACGCATCTGGACCTCCCCCCACGCCTCAGCGGGTCTCGTCGTGGGCCTGGGCCTTTTGGGAACCGGCCTGGCCTACATCCTCTATTACTACATCGTGGACACCATGGGGGCGGTTGCGGCCTCTTCCGTCACCTACCTGCCCCCGGTGGTGGCCCTTTTTATCGGTGTTCTCCTGGTGGGCGAGCCCATCACGCCCGCAGACTTTGCAGCCACGGGCATGATCTTTGTCGGGGTGTTTCTTCTTAAGGAATAACGATGGAACCCATAAAAACGAAAGAGCCTCAAGAGACATCTTTTTACTTTTTTCCTCAGCCGCCAGGGACGCTTTGGCAGCCCTTTAAGAAGAACTATGCTCCGTTGAGGGCATGGGCCAGGATCCGGCGGCTCACCTCGGGGGTCACGTCCCCGGTCTCGGACAGGGCCACCATGCCGTGGGCTTCCAGGGCTTTCACCACGTCATCAATCTTGTCTTCGGTCACCCCGTAATCTGAGAGCCGGGTACGGATGCCCAGGGACTCGAAAAAGGCCCGGGTCCTTCCGATGGCTTCGTCAATGCGGCTATCCTCATCCCCTTCGGTGATGCCCCACACCCTTTCGGCATACTGGAGAAGCTTGGCTCGCTTCTGCTCCTTTCTCAAGGCCCAGATGGAGGGCTGAAGCACGGCCAGGGTCTTGCCGTGGTCGATGCCGAACATGGCGGTGAGCTCGTGGCCGATCATGTGGGTGGTCCAGTCCTGGGGCACCCCTGCGCCAATGAGCCCGTTCAGGGCCATGGTGGCGCACCAGACAAGGTTGGCCCGGGCGTCGTAATCTTCGGGGTCTGCCAGGGTCTTTTCTCCCACCTCGATGAGGGTCTGGAGGATGCCTTCGGCGGTTCGATCCTGAAAACCTGCCGATACGGGGTAGGTGACATACTGCTCCACCGTGTGGATAAAGGTGTCCACAATGCCGTTGGCCACCTGGGTGGGAGGCAGGGTAGCGGTCAGGGTGGGGTCCAGAATGGAAAATACGGGGAAAGACAGGGGACTGAACACAGGAAATTTACCCTTGTTATGGCTGATGACGCCGCCGGAGTTCATCTCCGAGCCTGTGGCGGGAAGGGTCACCACCGTGCCCAGGGGAAGGGCCGTCTCCACCGGTACCGGGTTAAACCCGCAGGCCAGAAGCTCTTCGGGGTTGCCTTCAAAGCCGGAGGCCAGGGCCACGAACTTGGTGCCGTCCATCACCGAGCCGCCCCCCACGGCCAGCAGGAAATCGACCTTCTCGGCCCTGACCACCTCCACCGCCTTCATGAGGGTGGTATACTTGGGGTTCGGCTCGATGCCGCCAAAGGTCACCACGTCCCGCTCTTTCAGGGCCGTTGTTACTTTCTCCAGGGTTCCGAAGCGCTTTACGCTGCCGCCCCCGTAAAGAACCAGCACCTTGGCCCCTTTGGGGACGAGGGTGTCCAGTTCTGCCAGTCTGTCCTTGCCAAAAACAATACGTGTCGGGTTATAAAAATCAAAATCAAGCATGGATGCATTCTCCGATTAGGGTTTCAGTTTATTGCTGTAAATACAATAATACATCGCCTTTTTATTGGAATACACAATCCTCGCGAAATCATGCCCATTCCTGCTTATCAAAGCAGAACCAGGCTCTTTGTGGTAGACTGTTTTTTATCCCGGACACCAGGCAAAGGTCACAAGCGCAAGGAAGCACCATGACAACAACCGCAAAACTCATGAACAGGCTCGCACCCTCGGTGGGGCTCAACGCCACCCGTCTTGACGGCGTGCGAATCTACAAAGCCACCCAAAGCTCACCACGTTCCCCCCTCCTCTACACCCAGGGCATCATCATCGTTGGGCAGGGGAAAAAACGGGTCTTCTTAGGGGAGACAGCCTACGAATACACCCCGGACCGCTATCTGGTCATGTCGGTTCCCATACCCGCGGAATGCGAAGCCCCGGCAACCGAAGAGGAGCCCTTTCTGGCCATGCTCATCGACATCAACCTCGCCCACGTGAGCACCGTCATCGGCAAAATGGGGGATCACCTCCCCCCCTTTGCCGACACCGGCGACACCAACCGGGGGCTTTTCCTGGCCGAGGCCGATGCCCCCTTCAAAGAGACCACCGCCCGCCTTCTCAGGGCCCTGACCTCTCCCATGGAGGCCGAAGTACTCGGAGACGCTCTCCTTAAAGAGCTGTTCTTCCGGGTCATGTGCGGAGACAACGCCGCCTCCCTCTACGCCCTGGCCGTAAAAAACACCCACCTGTCCCGCATCGACAAGGTCCTCAAACAGATCCACAGCCACTACCACCGCCCCATGGACGTGGACCAGCTCGCCGGGCTGGTGAACATGAGCCCGTCGGCCTTTCACCGCGCTTTCAAAGAGGTCACCGCCTCCTCCCCCATCCAGTACATCAAAAAGGTCCGGCTCAACAAAGCCCGGGACCTGCTGGTCCTCTCCGGGGCACGGGTCAACGAAGCCGCCACCCGGGTCGGCTACGAGTCCCCCACCCAGTTCAGCCGGGAGTTCAAACGCTATTTCGGGGAGAGCCCGGTGGCCTTCAGCAATCAGGCGGCCCGCGCCACAGCGTCACAGGCTGGCGCGGCACCCCGCCTGTAGATCACCGCCCCGCACATGGCGGTAAAGGGGGCCACGGTCACAAGGCCGATGCTGCCGGAAAGGGTATGGATGATCTCAGAGGAGACCCACGGGGTGTTGAGCATGACTGAAAGAGGCACGTTCTGGGCCATCATGGACATAAGAAGGGAGGTAAAGCCGCCGGAATAGGCCAGAAGGAGGGTGGTGGTCATGGTGCCGAGGACGGAGCGCCCTACCCGGAGACCGGAACCCATGAGGGCCACGGGAGAGAGGGTGGCGTCCACACGTGCGACCTCGGCCATGCTGGCGGAAATATCCATGGCAAGGTCCATCACGGCCCCGGATGAGGCAAGGAAAATCCCTCCGATAAAAATCAGGGAGAGGGAAAGATCGGCGTGCCCAGCGTAAAGCAGTGCCTCGGAAAAAGGTTTCACGGCCCCGTTGAGGTGAATGGCCTTGCCCGCCACAAGGGCAATAAGGCAGGTGGCAAGGATCCCCAGGGTTGCCCCGCAAAAGGCGGTGAGCCCCAGACGGTTGAGGCCGCCCACCAGAAAGATCACGGAAAAATTAAGGATCATCACCACCCCGAAGGAGACGAAAAGAGGGTTCCACCCCGCCAAAAGGGCTGGAATCATTGCCTTCCAGATCATGGCTCCCGTCAGCACAAAGGAGACCAGGGCCCGGGCTCCGGTCTCTCCCCCCGTGATGAGGAGCAGCCCGAAAAAAAGGGCCACCATCACCCAGAGCCCCGTAAGCCGGTAATGGTCCCGCGGGGTCACGTGGATCACCTCTCCACCCTCCCCCACGGTGAGGACGGCAAGGAGGCTGTCCCCCTCCCCGTAAAAGGCGTCGAGCTCCAGCTTGCCCATGAGATTGGAGGCGGCCGAAACAACCTCTCCGGCATAGGGCCCGTTTTCCACCCGCAACTCCAGCTTCTGGAACCCGGTCTTGATGAGCCCGTGCCGCAACACCTGGCCGTTGTCTGCGGAAAGCACCGTGGCCCTGCACCTCACCCCGCCGTCATCGGGCCTGTCCGCAGGCCAGAGAAGCAGCACCAGAGTCACCAGCACAAACACGCCCAGGGAAACCCGATCCCGTTTTTTTGTCATCTTCACCACCCCTGGTTCGCGAATGCTCCAATCCTCGTGCCTCGGATTGTCGCATTCGCTTACGGGCTGCGCCCGTGATTTACTGAATTATTCCGGTTAAGGTCAAACGAATCCAAAATGCCCTTCATAAACCTCCGGTTTTTGTATCGGGCGAAGCCCGAGCCGAAGGCCGTTGCGATTTGGCCCGAGGAACGAGGGACAAATCGCAACGGCAACCAGCTTTCGAGGTGGCTCACCTCGCCGCCGGAGGCTGGCTTTTGCTCCCGACTTTAACCATAGAAGGCACATTGTGCCTTTAAAGATTCATGACGCGGACGATCTTCCTGGCGATGTCGGTGTTGTCGTAGCTGCCGCCGAACAGGGTGGCTCCTGGGCCGGAGGCCGAGGTGAGGACGGGCACGCCGGTGTGGGAGTAGGTGGTCCAGCCGAGGCCTGCCTTGCGGTTGAGAAGGTGGGTCAGCTGCATGGTAAAGGGGTCGTAGCTGCCGTAAAGCATGTAGTCGGCCATGCCGGGTTTGAGGGTTTCGCCCCGGAGGCTGGCGTCAAAGGCGCGCTTGAGTTCGGCCACTTCAAAGGGTTTCAAGGCGAGGGGGCCGTCGGCGTCCGGGGCCAGGCCGAAGTGGGCCTTGACCAGCTTCATGGCCGCCTCGAAGCTCCCCTTTTTCTTAAGGTGATCCGCAAAAACGTCGTCGAAAAAGGCCTGGTGGCTCTTGGTCTGACGGTTCATGAGGCTGTAGGAGGTGGCGTACTTGGTGCCGGAAAACCCTAAGGCAAGTCCCCCGCACTCATGGTCGCCGGTGACCACGATAAGGGTCTCGCCGGGGTGCTCTTCGGCAAAATCCACAGCAACGGCAACGGCGTCGTCAAAGGCCAGGGTGTCCTTGACGGCGGCGGCTGCGTCATTGGCATGGCAGGCCCAGTCAATCTTGCCCCCCTCCACCATGAGGAAAAAACCGGCCTCTCCGTCCAGGAGCTCCACGGCCTTTTCCGTGAACTCGGCAAGGCTCACATCTTTTCGGTTCCGGTCCATGTCGTAGGGCAGGGCCTTGCCGTCGGGCAGGCGGGGGTTGACGGCGATAACTTTGCCCGAGCCTTTTTTAAGGCCCATGATCTCCCGCCTGGTGTCCGCCACGGTAAACCCGTTGGCCTTTGCCGCGGCCAGGGCATTGCCCCGGGGCGCCTCGGACTTTTTCCCCTCGGGGTCCTTCATGCCTCCCCCGCCAAAAAAATCCATGTCGCTTTCGGCCAGGGCGTGGTCGATCTCATGGTACATGCTCCGGGAAGGCTCATGGGCGTAGAAGGCCGCAGGCGTGGCGTGATCGATGGAGACACTGGAGACGATCCCCACCTTATAGCCCCTGCCCTTGGCCCGCTCGGCCAGGGTGGCCACCGGCCGAAAGGAAGGGTCCACCCCGATGCACCCGATGTTGGTCTTCACCCCTGTGGCCATGGCCGTTCCTGCGGCGGCAGACCCCGTAATGAACCGATCCGCCGCATGGGTGGAGGTGACCCCGTGCACGGGCATGGCCTCCATGACCAGGCGCCTCTCTTTGCCGCAATCCTTGAGAAACTCCGTGGCTGCGGCGCGCTGGGGCATGCCCAGGCCGTCCCCGATAAACAGAAACACGTATTTCGCCTTTTCCCCTTTGGCGCCCGGCAACGGAGCCGCTGTCGCTGAAACAGCAAAAAGCCCTGCGACAAGCACAGTGGTGGTGATGAGGATAGACAAACGACGACATGGTGACATGGGGTCCTCCCGTGATGGAATGGGTAAATAAAAGGAGCGCTGCCATGGGCTCATGCGCGCTCTTTTGTCACGGGAGACTATTATGAAAGGATGTTCGGATTGTGTGAGTGTTTGGTGATGATCCGTTGAAAAGAGCCATGGGCAGGGAACCACTGGCCATGGGCTCCCTGCCGGTTGCAAAGTACTCCTGTTTTCAGACCTTGAACTGCCCCACCACCGAATTCAACCCACCGGCAAGCCGGGAGAGATCTTCCGAGCGGTCATGGACCGTGCTGCTGCCGTCGGTAAGCTGATGTGCCGAGCGACTCACCGCCCCCATGTCCCGGGCAATCTCTTCGGCCACACCGGAGCTCCGGGCCACCTGGCTGTTCACCTCCTGAAGGCCCGCCGATGCCTGGGCCAGGTTTTCGGCTATCTCCCCCGTGGAGACGGACTGCTCTTCCACGGCTGCCGCAATGGCGGCCACCAGCTCACTGACCTCCTCAATCACCGTTGAGATGCGATTGATCCCCTCCACCGACTGCACGGATGAGGCCTGCACCCCGTCGATGCGGGAGCGAATCTCCCCGGTGGCCTCGGCGGTCTGGGCCGCCAGGGCTTTGATCTCTCCTGCCACCACGGCAAAGCCCTTGCCTGCCTCTCCGGCGCGGGCCGCCTCGATGGTGGCGTTCAGGGCCAGGAGGTTGGTCTGCTCGGAGATCTCGGTGATGGTCTCCGTGACCTTGCCGATCTCTGCTGCGGCCTGGCCCAGGGCATCCATGTTTTCCCTGGCCCCATGGGCCTGGTCAACCATGTCCGAGGTCACACCCCGCGCCTTTTCCGAGCGTTCGGCGATCTCGGCAATGGTGGATCGCATCTCTTCGGTTGCCGCTGCCACGGTGTTGACGTTGGTGGCCGTCTGCTCGGACGAAGCCGCCACACTCACCATGACGGCGCTCATCTCTTCGGCGGACCGGGTGACGCCCCCTGCAAGCTCATTCATCTCACCGGCTCCGCCGGACATCTCATCCGACAACCCGGAGAGCTCTGCCCCAGCCTCGGTGACCTTCTCCGCGTGCAGGGAGAGCTCCCGGATGATGGCATGGATCTTCTCCACAAAGGCATTGAACCACGTGGCAAGAGTCCCAAGCTCATCTTTGGATGCCACCTCAAGGCGACGGGTCAGGTCCCCTTCCCCTTCGGCGATATCCCGCAGCATGTCAGAGGTGCGGTTGAGGGGCCGGGTAATGGCATTGGCAAACAGAAAAGCAAGCCCCACAAACAGGGCGAGAAGGGCCCCGCCGATGGAAACCACCGCAACAACCATGTTGTGCCCGGAGGCCATCACTTCGTCCTTTTCGATAACCCCCACATACTTCCACCCCAGCCCGGGTGAGGTGTAGACACAGGCATAGTACACGATCCCGTTTTTCTCCAGCTCCGCATGCCCCCCGGACATGCGGTCAAGGGTATGAAAGACAGGATGATCCAGCTCCGACATCTTTTTAAAATTCGTCTCCGGGGTCTTGGGATTGGCCAGGATGGTCCCGTCCTCCTGGGCGAGCATGGCAAACCCGCGCTTGCCGATCTTGATGTCCAGGACCATCTTTGTCAGATTTGTCAGTGGTACATCGATCCCCGCCACCCCCACCAGCGCCCCCGATGGGTCAAAGGCCGGTGCCACCACAGAGATAACACCGGCCATGGTGCCGGTGCCGGTCAAACTCTGGTACGCCGGGGTAACAGAAGGAACCCTCTCCTCGACGGCACCCTGATACCAGCCCCTCTTGCGCGGATCGTAGCCGGGAGGCAAGGCGCCTTTATTCGACGACACAAACCCGCCCCAACGGGTTCCAAAAAACACCTCGTAAAAGGCGTCGTTGGATGCCTGTACCCCCGTCAGGGCCCGATAGATCGCAGCATTGACCGGCCCCTCTTTTTCCGGGTCGGCGGAGTGGTCCGGAACCCCCGGAAGATAGCTCAGCACCGAGCTGTCCGCCCCCTTCAACTCCGGCCTGGCCGCCACATACGCCACCGATGTTTTCACCATGTCCGCGAACTGGACCATGGCGTTGTCCAGCTGCTTGAGCTCACGGGTTGTTGAATCGACGAAATTCGCCTCGGAGATGGTGTTCACTTTCACCACGGTCACCGCACAGATCACCGCCACGGGAATCAATGCCACGAGAGAAAACGCAGCAATCAACTTTGTCTTGATTGTCAGATAGCTCAAAAAAAACTCCTTCATTTCAAATCCATTGAACCTGTCGATATTCCCTAAGCATTAAGAAACACGACCCCTTCCCACGGGATGGCCCAATTTCATATCGGACCGGAGCTAGAATTCTTTAATATTATTTTGCACACCATACAAATCAATCAAATAAAACGCATGCGCTATGCATACAGGCACATAATCAAACCCTTGAGATACAGTAATTAAGCTATTTCGTTTTCACTGCGACACAAGCGAAATCCCTTCGCCCAACACCCCGCACCGACGCAAAAAAAGGCCCGGCGATTCTCAAAAATCACCGAGCCCTTCCACATGGACGCAGATATGTCTCTTTGCATGCGACCCCATGCAGCGATCAGGCAGGTGCCACCTTTTCCCTGATAGCCTACAGGACGGTCAACGCATTTAAAAAATCAGTTGCCTCCGGCGGGTCGCTTTTTGAAAAAAGCTCCGCAAAAATTTTTCGGTAATCAAGTCGCTTATCTTCACCCCCGCAGGGGCTGAAGATAAGCGCCTTGATAAGTAAGAAAAGAAGAGGGGCTATGCCCTGTAGGGACGCCTCCGCAAAAAACAAAACCTGTTTATCAAACGTTTCAAAAGTTTTGCCCCCGGCAGGGCCGCCGGAGGCAAAAATCTAAATGCGTTAACCCTGCCTGCCGAACATCCCATCAGGCCATCCGTCACACCTTGAACTGCCCCACCACGGAATTCAGCCCACCGGCAAGCCTGGAGAGATCTTCCGACCGGTCATGGACCATGCCGCTGCCGTCGGACAGCTGATGTGCCGAGCGACTCACAGCCCCCATGTCCCGGGCAATCTCTTCGGCCACACCGGAGCTTCGGGCTACCTGGCTGTTCACCTCCTGGAGCCCGGCCGAGGCCTGGGCCAGGTTTTCAGCTATCTCCCCTGTGGAGACGGATTGCTCTTCCACGGCTGCCGCGATGGCGGCCACCAGCTCGCTGACCTCCTCGATGACCGTTGCGATGCGATTGATCCCCTCCACCGACCGCGCGGAAGAGGACTGAACCCCGTTGATGCGCGAGCGGATCTCACCGGTGGCCTCGGCGGTTTGGGCCGCCAGGGCCTTGATCTCCCCTGCCACCACGGCAAACCCCTTGCCTGCCGCTCCGGCACGGGCCGCCTCGATGGTGGCGTTCAGGGCCAGGAGGTTGGTCTGCTCGGAGATCTCGGTGATGGTCTCCGTGACCTTGCCGATCTCTGTGGCGGCCTGGCCCAGGGCATCCATGTTTTCCCTGGCCCCATGGGCCTGATCAACCATGTCCGAGGTCACATCCCGTGCCTTTTCCGAACGCTTGGCGATCTCGGCGATGGTGGCCCGCATCTCTTCGGTGGCAGACGCCACCGTGTTGACGTTGGTGGCCGTCTGCTCGGACGAAGCCGCCACACTGACCATGACGGCGCTCATCTCCTCGGCGGACCGGGTGACGCCCCCTGCAAGCTCATTCATCTCACCGGCTCCGCCGGACATCTCATCCGACAACCCGGAAAGCTCGCCCCCTGCCCCGGTAACCTTCTCCGCATGCAGGGAGAGCTCCCGGATAATGGTGTGGATCTTCTCCACAAAGGCGTTGAACCACGTGGCAAGGGTCCCCAGCTCATCGCTGGAAGCCACCTCAAGGCGACGGGTCAGATCCCCTTCCCCTTCGGCGATATCCCGCAGCATTTCCGAGGTGCGGTTGATGGGCCGGGTGATGGCGTTGGCGATGAAAAAGGCAACCCCCACGAACAGGGCAAGGAGCACCCCGCCAATGGCAACCACCGCAACCACCAGCTTGTGCATGGAGGCCATGACCTCCTCTTTTTCGATGACGCCGACGTATTTCCACCCCAGTACCGGTGACGTGTAGACGCAGGCGTCGTACGCCACCCCGTCCTCCTCCAGCTCCACCCGGCCCTCGGGCATGCGGTCAAGGCTTGCAAAGACCGGATGGTCCAGCTCCGACATCTTTTTGAAATTTGTCTCAGGGGCCTTTGGGTTGGCCAGGATGGTCCCGTCCCCCTGGGCAAGGAGGACAAACCCGCGCTTGCCGATCTTGATGTCCAGGGCCATGGTGGTCAGGTTTGTCAGCGGCACATCGATCCCCACGACACCCACCAGCTCCCCCGAGGGGTCGAAGGCAGGTGCCACAAAGGAGATCCCCCCTGCCCGGACACCGTCAGCTCCCATGCTCTCGTACGCTGACGTGACCGCGGCAGCCTTTGTCTCGGCGGCGGCCGTGTACCACTCCCTTTGACGCGGGTCATACCCCTTGGGCGGCACGGCTTTCTGGGACGACACAAAACCGCCCCATCGGCTCCCGAAGAACACCTCATGGAAGGCGGGGTTGGAGGCCTCGATCCCTGCCAGCATGTGATACATCGCGCTGTTCACCGGCCCTTCCCGCTCCGGATCATTGGAGTGGGCCACGGCCCCCGGAAGGTAGCTCAACACCGAACGATCCGCCCCCATAGCCTCCGGCCGCGACGCCGCATACCGCGCCGACGTCTTCACCATGTCGGCGAACTGCACCATGGCATTGTCCAGCTGCTTGAGTTCGCGGGTCGTGGAATCGACAAAATGGGCCTCGGAGATGGTGTTCACCTCCACCAGCGTCACCCCGCAGATCACTGCGACGGGAATGAGAGCCACGAGGGAAAACGATGCGATCAACTTTTTCTTGATGGTTAAATAGCTCAAAAAGAAACTCCTTTACATCGAATCAATTGGGCTCGCCGCCTTTCCCTGTGTCCCGGAAAAAAGCTCCTGAACCGCGAGCCGGTCTCCATTCATATCGGACGAAAATAAAAATTTCTTAACCTTGCCCTTATTCCTCAGACCTCAAAGCGACACCCACTTTCGACAACAATAACAGGATATTTAAACGAGACATCCCTGCCACTCTTTTTTCTAACTACCCCGCCGCAACCTCAGAAAAACCCGCCAAATTCCAATAAAAAATTATCACCCCTCCATTTTCCTAATGTTCAACAAAAAAAGCCCGGTGGTCTGCGATGACCACCGGGCTTGTGTGCTCCCTTCTTTTCGCAAGGCTCCTACTTCAGCGCGTCAGAAGCCTCCAAAAGTGTTTCGTAGATATGGGGCGAAAGATTTCTCGCCTTGAGGGAATCCCCCATCTTCATCCGCATGAAGGTACTGGTGGTGTAGCGCGTCACGTCGGAGTAGAACCGGTTCATGAGACTTTTCACCATGTCCATGTACTCATCAATGAGTTCGGGGGAGATATCGAAGTTGTCGTAATTGACGATGGCCTTGACCCTATGCCCCACCGGCGACAAGATGGCCGCCACCTGCTCGTCGATGGTGCGGATTTCATGGCGGGACCGAATGGCCAGGCCCTCGAAATTGACGTAAAAGACCTTCTGTTCCACGTCATAGACCAGCCGCTGGTCAATGGGGATGGAGAGGAGTTCGTCCTTGAGCCCCATGGGCTCCGGGGCGAAAATCCGGGGATCCATGGTCCGGGGCGTCTCAGGGATCAGGGGCCGGAAATCCATCTGGGCCAGGATGTCCCGCTCCAGGTCGATGCCCGGGGCGATCTCCGTCAGCACCAGCCCCTCGGGGGACAGGGTAAACACGCATCGCTCGGTGACATACAGGACCGGGTTTCCAGTCTCTGTGGCGACATGCCCTGAAAAGGTGATCTGCTCCACGGCATCCACAAATTTTCTCACCTTCCCCTCCTGATCGATACACAAGGCCCCGTCGCAGACAGACACCTTGAGCCCCCCTGCGGTGAAGGTGCCCACGAACACGATCTTCTTGGCGTTCTGGCTGATGTTGATAAACCCACCGCACCCGGCGAGCCTCGGGCCGAACTTGCTGACGTTGAGGTTGCCGGCCCCATCGGCCTGGGCCAGGCCCAGGACCGTGATATCCAGGCCGCCCCCGTCGTAGTAATCGAACTGGTAGGGCTGGTCGATGATGGCATCCACGTTGGCGGCGGCCCCGAAACTCAGGCCGCCTGCAGGGATACCGCCGATGACCCCCGGCTCTGCGGTGAGGGTCATGTAATCAAAGACATTCTCCTCGGCGGCCACGTTGGCAACCCCCTCGGGCATGCCGATCCCCAGGTTCACCACGCTGTTGGGGATCAACTCAAAGGCGGCCCGCCGCGCAATGATCTTTCGCTCATCCAGGGCAAGGGGCTTTATGGAGGAGAGGGGTACCCGGAACTCCCCGGCAAAGGCGGGGTTGTAGGGGACGTCAAAGGTCTGCATGTGGTTTTCCGCTGCGGTTGCCACCACCACGCAGTCCACCATGATGCCCGGGATCTTCACGTCCCGCTGCCTCAAGGCCCCTTTTCCGGCGATACGCTCCACCTGGGCGATAACAAACCCGTCGTTGTTTTTCGCCGCGATGGCAAGTGAGAGGCTCTCCAGGGTCAGGGCCTCTTTTTCCATGCTGATGTTCCCGTCCGGGTCGGCGGTGGTGCCCCGGATAATGGCCACGTCAATGGGCTGGGTCTTGTAGGCCAGGTACTCTTTGCCGTCAAAAGTCACGAGCTCCACCAACTCCTCGGTGGTGCGCCCGTTGATTTTACCCCCGCCGTTGCGGGGGTCGATGTAGGTGCCAAGGCCCACCCGGGTGATGGTCCTCGGCTTGTGGGCCCCTGCGTCCCTCAGCATATGGGCCAGGCAGCCCTGGGGAAAGTTGTAGGCTTCGATCTTGTTGTCCATGGCCAGCTTCTGCAGCTTGGGGATCAACCCCCAGTGCCCGCCGATGGCCCGTTTCACAAGCCCCTCGTGGGCCAGGTGGTTGGCCCCCCGGTCCCTTCCGTCCCCCTGTCCCGCAGCAAAGTAAAGGGTCAGCGCCTCAGGGGACCCGGTGGAGAGGAACCGCGACTCCAGGGCCATGGCCACCTCTTCGGCAAACCCGCTCCCCACGAAGCCACCCAGACCGATCACGTCGCCGTTCTGGACGATCTCCACGGCTTCCCGGGCCGTCACCACCTTGTTTTTGTGAATAGGCCCAGGCTCCAGGCCGGCGTTAAAGGGATGAGACAGCGTGTTTTTTTCCATCCTGTTCTCTCCTTGTTTTGCACGTGAAGGCAAGCCACTTCAAAAACAGAAATCAACACATCCGACACCAACCGATCCGGCAGGCCACGGGGCATCGCCCATAGCCACAGCCAGAACAACACATTGATCATACACAAAATATTCCACAGTGCAACAACCGAAGCCGGGATCCCGACCAGCCGGGTGCGTTCACACGCCCTTCAGGAAGAATCCTTTCATGGCACCATGATCCCCACCATGGCTCCGGTCATCAAGGTGGTCAGGGTGCCGGAGACAATGGACTTCAGACCGAGGCCCACAATCTCCTCCCGGCGCTCCGGGACCATGGCATTGAGACCGCCCAACATGATGCCCAGGCTGCCGAAGTTGGCAAACCCGCAAAGGGCATACGTCATGATGAGCTGGCTCCGGGGGGAGAGGGTCCCCTCGGGAAGATTGGCCAGCCGGATGTAGGCCAGAAGCTCGTTGAGAACGGTCTTTACCCCCATGAGGCTCCCCGCTGCCGGGGCTTCGGACCAGGGAATACCCATAAGCCAGACCAGGGGTGCCATGAGCCACCCCAAAATCCGCTGCAGGGTCAGGGGCTCGCCCCCCAGCCCCGGCAGAAGCCCCATGCCCTGATTGATCAGGTGCACCAGGGCGATGAGAACCAGGAGCATGGCCGTGACATTGAGGAAAAGGGTCAGCCCGGCCTGGGTACCCTGATTGACGGCATCCATGCTGCTGGAGACGGTTTGCTCAGGGACAAGGGCACCCGACGTAACAGCCTCGGTTTCCGGCACCATGAGCCGTGCCACCATGAAGGCAGCAGGCACGCTGATAAGGGACGCAGTGAGGATATGCCCCAGGGCGCCGGGAAGAATGGTGCCCACAAACCCTGCGTAAAGGACAAGGACCGTGCCGGCCACGGTGGCCATGCCGCAGGTCATGACGGCAAAGAGCTCGCTTCGGGTGAGCTGGGCCAGATAGGGACGGATCAGCAGCGGGGCCTCCACCATGCCCACAAACACGTTGGCCGCAGCCCCAACCCCCAGGGCACCGCCCACGCCCATGCTGCGCGTCAGAAGCCAGGAGAACCCCTTCACAACCCTGGGCAGGATGCCCCAGTAGAAGAGCAGGGAGGAGAGGGCGCTCATCACAAGAAGAATGGGAAGGGCACGAAAAGCCAGGATAAAGTCCGCACCCGGCACGCCGGATTCAAAGGGAAGCGGCCCGCCCCCTAAGTACCCGAACACAAACCCCGTGCCCGCCTGGGTGGCCTCCTCCAGGGCCAGTACTACCCCGTTGAGGGCAATAAAAACATCCCGAAACACGGCCCACTTCAACAACAGAAAGGCCAGAGCCGCCTGAAGCCCCAGGCCCATGAGAATGTTGCGCCCCTGGGACACCCGGCGCTGTTCACTTATCCCCCAGGCCATGGCCGTCAACACCAGCACCCCAAACACACTTTGCAGCATATCCTCCCCCATCACATACATGTCGCCCACAATTAACCTGCCAACTCCCCGGTATCCCGAAAAGCTTCCCTCCATGTGACCAAGGCACAAAAAAGTGCCTGCTTGTCCCGCGTCGCCCCGCTTCCTATACTGTCCACAGGAAACAAGACCGAGAACAGGCCCTCGGCCAAACGCAAACCACACAAAATTAACATTGTACGCGCTACAGCCGTATGATTCCCACCTTTTTTTATCAGGAGACAGCACATGGATCCCTTCAACATCTTTTATCAACGCAAAAGCGTCAGGAAATTTACAGAAGAAACCGTATCAAGGGAGACGTTAACGCAACTCATCAAGGCCGGCATGGCCGCCCCCACCGCCGGCAACAAACAACCCTGGGCCTTTGTGGTGGTGGATGACCCCGAGGTGCTGGCCCGACTCGGTGCCGTGCTCCCCTACGCAGTGTTCGTTAAAGGGGCTCCCGCAGCCATTGTGGTCTGCGGCGATCTCTCCAAAGCGTTTGAGGGGGTGGAGGAACCCTTCTGGGTCCAGGACTGCTCCGCCGCCACCCAGAACATCCTGCTCGCCTGTGAAATGAAGGGGCTGGGGGCGGTCTGGACCGGCGTCTACCCCTTGCAGGAGCGCATGGACGCCGTAAGCGACATCCTGAACCTGCCCGACCACATCGTCCCCCTCAACGTCATCCCCTTAGGGACCCCGTCAGGCAACCCCAAACCCAAAGAGAAATGGGCCCCTGAAAACCTCCATTGGCAAACATGGTAAGGCACGGGACTGAGACAAGACAAAAAAGCATACAAAATTTGGGTAGCTATTTAGTTCCGAAAAACTGCATTCTATCGTTAAAGTACGAAAAAAAGCCTCCGGCGGCAAGGTGGGGGCACCTTGAAACCCTATGGCGAATGCATGGAGGCAGTCGTTTTACACACTCTTTCGGGGCATTCGCGTGGTGTGTGACATGTGGCAATCGTTTTTGCAGGAAAGGCCTATTTCGTTCTTCTGGAAACACGATGAAGGACATTTGGGGTTCGCTTGACTTTAACCGGGATAACTCTGGTGGGCAGGTGATGATCTCCTGAGCCCCAGAATACGAATTCTCTCACCCCTCGTTCATCGGGGTGAAATGATTCGCGACGGCTTCCGCAAAAACCAAACAAAACCTGTTTATCAAACTTTTCAAAAGTTTGGCCCCCGGCAGGGCCGCCGGAGGCAAACTGAGCAGTAACGTTTATTTTTTGGCTGGCTGGTTGAGGCGGGTTCGAAAGAAGGCGACCATGTCGTCGAGTTTGTTGTCCCACTCGGCGCCCTTTAAGGCATCCACGGTGACGGAGCCCACCACCTCGCCACCGGAGCACAGGGGAAAGGCAAGCCCCACGGCCCCGTCCACGGCCAAGTCGTAGGCGTAGCCGTAGCCGCGGTTGCGGGAGATCTCGAGGAAGAGTTTAAGGGTATCCCAGCTTCCCACCATCCGCTCTTTGAGTTCGGGCTCGTTGCGGGCCAGGATGGCGTCCCCTTCCTCAACGGGAAGAACAGACAAAATGCCTAAGGTACAGGAGCCGAGCCCCAGGGGGCGTCGTTCCCCCACCCGGCTGGAGAACACCTGGATATTGTGGGTCCCTTCCACGCGCTCCACGCAGGTGCAGTCGTCGTTGTCCCGGGAATAGAGGGATGTGGTGTACCCGAAGGTTTGGGCCGCTTCGTGGGCCAGGGGAGAGAACCGGGAAAGGATCCGCTGGTCGCGGTCGAAATTGGGTCGGATGATGCACTCGTCACCCACCCGGTACCCCTTGGTGGCGGGGTCGCAGGAGACGAACCGGCACTCCTTGAGGACCGAGAGAAGCCGGTGCACGGTGGGGGCTGGAATGCCCAGCCGTTCGCTGATCTCCCGGGGTGAAACGGTCTCCTCGCTCTCCTCCACGATAAGGGTGAGGATGTTGAGGATCCGGTATGCGCTTTGAGCTCCTTTAATCATAATGGGGTGAATCTACCAGCTCCCCTTTCAAGGGTCAACAGGGGTTCGTCAATGCGCCGGTAAGTGGCCTGATATGGTTAAAAGCCAGCCTCCGGCGGCGAGGTGAGCCACCTCGAAAGCTCATTGCCCTTGCGATTTGTGCGGACTGGCTCACAAGCTTCGACGTAACAGGATACGTTGTCGTCCCTTGCCCATTATCGATTTAGCTGCACGGCCTCCCACCTTGAAAGCAGGCGGCGAATGCGGTGCCCCTCGCTTGTCGCGCCGTAGCCCATTGACGTGGGTCGAATAGAGCCGCATAGGCACGGTGCAGGCGGATTCCTCGGGTCAAATCACATCCGCCGTTCAACCAAACGTGCCCTGATCAACGTTTAGAGCATCGGCATATTTACATCACCCCCGGAACCCTCTTGCCCCTGGAGCGCCGCACTCCTGTGCGGCACGGGTAACGACGGACTAAAATGCCGCACCGGAGTGCGGCGCTCCGTTTCGGTCGAGCTTTCTCGATTTTTTCAACGGTCACGGCAGGACCGCCGGAGGCATCTTTAAACGAGACGGCCCTTCCCATGGAAGTCACGTCAGGCCATTACAGCCCGTGGTACACCTTGCGTTTCACGGCGTAGCGAGCGTACTCAATGAGCCCGTCGATGTCGTACACCGGGCAGCCGATGCGCTCCTGGATGCTCCGGGCAAAGGCGGAAAGGTCGGTGCACTCCAGCACCAGGGCATCAAGGTTGTGCTCTGCCATCAGGGCCTCGGCTGCCCCGCAGATCTCCGCCTCCAGTCGGTCCATGTCAAAGTCGGTGCGCCTGGCCTCGATGATGGTCTCCCAGAACTCGGGGCACCCCTCCATGCCCTTGATGACCACGTCGTTGATGTCTCCCCCCACCTGGGCAAAATGCATGGGGGTCAGGGCATCCCTGCTGGCTGTAAGCACCCCGATGACGGCATCCGGCCCGTGGAGCGTCCGCACCATGGGAATCTGGATGAGGCTGGAGACAAGGACCGGAATTCTCACGGCCTCGGTGAGCTCCTTCTGAAACCGGGCAAGAAACCCGCAGCTGCCCGTGATGGCCATGGCCCCCTCCCGCTCCAGCGCCCTGGCCGCCTCAATAAAGGGCGCCACCAGCTCCGGGGTGGGGTTGAAAAGAAGCGTGGGCACATCGATCCCGCGCAACACCTTGTAGGTGACCGGAAAATCAAAGGTCACCGGATTCCTCAAATGCCCCGGGGGCTTGGGAAAATAAGACTCCAGACACAGCACACCAATGGGGGTGTCCGTATGAAGAAGACCGCCCTTTAAAATCATCATCCCTCCTTGCTATGTTCGAAAAGCATGCCTCCGGCGGCGAGGTGAGCCACCTCGAAAGCTCATTGCCCTTGCGGTTTGTCCCTCGTTCCTCGGGCCAAACCGCAAGGGCCTTCGGCTCGGGCTTCGCCCGATATACTAAGTTGACGGCTGACACGGGGTGTCGCACAGGCTTTGAAATACCTGGATACGTTACCGTGCCTTGAAGATTATCTGGTTTTGCCTGTGTGCCCAGATTCGGGAATGTTTTTTCGCCAAAGGATCCATATGAAGATGCCCTTAGATAAGCGAAACAACGACCGGATTGCGATCCCTGACTTGCACGTGCCCCCCCACATCAAAATCATCACGGGCAAAGCCCGTCAGCGAATGTGAAGGGCGAGGAACGAGCCCCGAGCATTCGCGCCCCTGGGGTCCAGGGGATGTATCCCCTGGCCGCCGGAGGCACGCTTTTGCTTTTTCGTTTTTCGTCTTAGTCCCCGCCACCGAGGCCACAGATCTCGCCGAAGAGGACCGGGCGCATGGGGGGGCGGATACGCAGGGAGCCCACGTCGGGGACCTCACGTTCCAGGGCGTTTGCCGCGATCTCGGCCAGGGCCGGGCCGCACATGCGTCCCTGGCAGGGGCCCATGCCGCAGCGTGTCCTGACCTTGATATCGTTGACTTCGTGGCACCCCTCTTTGACGGCCTCGCGGATGGCCGCGGCCGTGACCCCTTCGCAGCGACAGACCAGGACATCGTCGTCCACCTCGTAGAGGTCTTTGCGGGGGGCGAACCAACCGTCCACGAACTTTCGCGGGGCCAGGGCCTTGCTCAGCACCTTGCGCGGGCGGGTGCGCTTTCGTTTGGCGTCTTCATCGGTGAGCACCCGAAGGGAGCGGGCCACGTCGATGCCTGCCAGCTCGCCTTTGGCCGCGGCTGCGGCGGCGCCGTGGACAAAGACTCCGTCCCCGGCCACGTAGATGCCTTCCCGGCTGCTTTTCCCGTTTTCGTCGCACACCGGATACCAGTAGCGCTGCACCGGATTCCAGGCGTGGTCGAGGCCCAGGGCCCGGCTCATGTGGGTGCGGGGCAGAATCCCTTCATGGACCAGGAGGGTGGCGGCGCTCACGCTGCGGGGAGTGCCGTCCACGGCAAAGCTCACCCGCTCCAGGCGATCTTTGCCGAAGGCGGTGATATCAGAACCGTTGCGATAGATGGGCACGCGGCTTCGGGTCATCTTGGCCACCATCTTGAGCCCTTTGAAGAGAAAGGGGATGTCCCGGAGGGCCATGGGCATATGGGGAGCGGCTTTCATGATGTTGGCCTTGGGGGTGGTGTCTACCACGGCGGCGATATCGGCTCCCAGCTCCAGGAGGTGGTTGGTGATCAGGGGAATCAGGGGCCCGTTCCCTGCCACCACGATGGGGCCTTTGGGCACCACCGAGGCGCTTTTGTAGAGGATATCGGCGGCACCGGCGGCCATGACCCCGGGCAGGGTCCATCCGCTGAAGGGCACGGGGCGCTCCATGGCCCCGGTGGCCACAACAATATTTTGGGTCTTGTACTCCCGGGTCTGGGCGTCCCGGGTGGCCAGGACGCGTCCGGGTTCTGCAAACCAGACGGTGCTGCGGGGTTCGTAGGCCGCCCCGCTCTTTTGAAAGCGCCTTAGAATCCGAAGCCCTTCGGCCCGGTCCTCCTTCTGGAGAAAGCGCCCCTTGGCGCCGGGGGCGTCCACGGAGCGATAGATCTGGCCGCCTGCAAAGGCCTGCTCGTCCAGGAGCACCACCTCCAGGCCGCACTCTGCGGCTGCTGCGGCGGCGGAGAGTCCCGCGGGTCCGGCCCCGATGACAACGAGGTCCCACTGCTGCTGGATCATTTCCCCTCCCGCTCCGCCGGTTCACGCCGGACGGTCATTCCCTCTTGGACGATGGTAACGCAGGACTGCTGGTTGGGCCTGCCGTCGATCTCCATCATGCACTCAAAGCAGACACCCATCATGCAGTAGGGGGCCCTGGGCTCGTTGGTTACGCTGTTCTTGCAGGTGTGCCTGTCGTGGGAGTGTCCCAGGACAGCGGCGGCAACGGAGATGCCTTCCGGAACCGTCATGGATTCACCGTCCACGGTGATGGTGACGGTCTGCTCCGCCTTGGCTGGTTTCTTGCTCATGGTTTCCTCACTTGGCCCCGGTCTTGTTGAACCGTGAAAGGCTGAAAATCTTGCCGTCCTCGGGCAGCCCGTTGCCGAGCACGTAGTCGGGGAGGGTTGCCACGTGGATCCCGGAGAGGGTCACGGCGCTGTGACAGTTGAAAACAAAGACGTTGTCGTGACCGGGCACGGTGTCGTAGATGGGGAGCCCGTCCACGGGCATCACCCGCAGGCAGCTCCAGCACCGGATCACGCGGAGCTTTGCCAGGTCGGGCCAGACAGAGACGGCCCACCGCCCTTCCGAAGCCACGGCCTCGGGGGTAAAGCCCGTGTCCGTGCCCACGTACTCATGCTTGTAGCCCACCATGATGGTCCCGCCGGGGGTCTGGGTGAGTCCCAGGATGGGAATGGGCAGCACGTTGTCCGTCACCCGCTCGGTGAGGAGATCCTGGGCGCGGTCCGGGGTCACGGGCACTTTGAGGTCGAACCAGGCCCCCAGCTGCCGGTTGCTCAGCCCCCCGGCCAGAACCAGCTTGTCGCAGGCGATCTCTCCCCGGCTGGTGGTGACAAGGTAGCCGGAGCCCTCGCGCCGGATGGTATGGGCGCGGCATTCGGGCAGGAAGGTCCCCCCCAAATTCACCATGGCCTTGCGCATGGCAAACATCATCTTCAGGGGCTCTAAAAAGCCGTCCTCTTCGCACCAGGCCGCCCCGCATACCTTGTCGCCAAAAGAAATTTTCGGGAGCAGTTTTTCCAGCTCTGACCGGCTGATCATGGTGCCGCTGTAGCCAAAGTCCCCCGCCTCTTTGCGAAGCCCTTCGATGTACTCGGCCCTCCGGCCGTACTCTTCTTCTCCCACGCAGGGGATGAGGCCGCCGGTGGGGTTGTAGGGGATGTGGATGCCCGAGGTCTCTTCGAGCTCGGCGACGAGCCCGGGGAAATGGCGGGAGGAGTTAAAGCCCCAGCGCATGTACTCGGGGATCCCCAGGGCCTTGGACTGCACCCAGATAAGGCCCATGTTGCTGCGGGAGGCGCGGTCCACCACCGGGGTGTCGTCGATGACGCACACGCGGACGCCTTTTTTCGCCAGGCCGAACCCCACGCCGGCGCCGGTGACCCCGCCGCCGATGACGAGCACATCCACCTGCCTGCGATCCGCCGATTTTTTCGATCTGTTTCCTAATATCATCGTCTCTTGGATCCTGTGATTTTCATGATGCCCCTGGTTAGGACGCCTTAAAGGCGATGCAGTCCACTTCCACCTTGCAGTCGCACATCATGGAGGACTGGATGGTGACCCGCGCCGGTGCGTGGGCAGGGGAGAATCGGGCGGCGAACACCTTGTTGAACTCGGGGAAATCCCTGGGATCGTCGATCCACACCCCTACCCGGACCACGTTGTCCAGGGTGTATCCGGCGGTTTCAAGGACCTTCACCATGTTGTCAAAGGCGAGTTCCGCCTCTGCTTTCATGCTGCCGGCCAGCAGCTCACCCTTTTCGTTTCGCGGAACCTGACCGCTGACATAGAGCCAGCCGTCGGCCTCCACTGCCTTGGAGATGGGAAGCCCCCCGCCCGTGGGGGTGCCGTGGCGTTTGATGTCTGACATGCAACCTCCGATAAATCATATTATGAGAAAAGTTCATATTATGACCAAGTGTATACGCCACCGTTTTTCAAAGTTCAAGAAAAATCAATGCATTTGAAAAACGATCTCGCCAGCCACATTTTTATCATATAATGATAACAAGATCACATAATGAATATTTCCCATTGACAGAAATCAGATATATCAGATATTGTTCTGGAAATCGAAGCGACAAATGGCGTACACTTTTGAACATTGATGATGGCCCGACCCGCGGTTCAACCCAGGCAACGGCGCCTGCCGTACAGACCGAACCATCATCATCTTCTCCGGCCCCCACCAGGGAAACCGAGGTGTCTGTCGCTTTGATGAGAGTTCACCCGCACGGCCTTATTTAAGGCCGCGCCCGTCTCTTTCATCGAATCTACGTAGGAGGTAGAGGAAGTATGGCAGTATCCACGTTGGACATGATACTGATCTTCGGGTATTTCGCACTGGTACTCGGCATCGGCGTCTTTTCCATGAAAAACATCAAAGATTTTGACGACTACTCCGTAGCCGGCCGTTCCATCCCCATGGCCATCCTCTTTGCAACCGTTGCTGCCACCCTCTGCGGCGGCGGTTCCACCATCGGGCGTATCGCCTTTGTGCACAAGCAGGGCATCATCGTCCTCATGGGCATCTCGGGCATGGCCCTGGGCCAGGTTTTAAGCGGGCTCTACATCGCCCCGAAGGTGCGTGAGGCCGGCGCCAACGTCTACACGGTGGGCGACCTGTTCGGCAGGAGCTTCGGCCGAAGCGGCCGCCTGGCATCAAGCATCGTGGCCTTCGCCTTTGTCATCGCCCTGTTCGGGGTGCAGATCCTGGCCATGGGCCGGATCCTCCAGACCGTCACCGGTATTCCCCTGATCCCGGCGGCCGTCATCTCCTCAGTGATCACCATCGCCTACACCTGGGCAGGCGGCATGCTGGCCGTTATCCTCACCGACGCCATCCAGTTTGTGGTCCTGGCCCTGGGCATCACCCTCTGCGCCTTCCTCTCCCTGAACCAGGTGGGGGGCATCAACGAAGCGGTGCAGACCGTCATCGCCATGGGTCCTGAGTTTGCCGACAAGGTGGACTTCTTCCGCTCGGACTGGAGCACCACCAAGATCTTCGCCTTTTTCCTCACCTTCATGTTCGGTGAGATGGCCGCGCCCTACTTCATCCAGCGCTACGCCACCGGCGCCTCCCCCAAGGACAGCAAGTGGGGGGTCACCATCTTCGGTGGCTATTACATGTTCTTCCTCGTCACCACCCTGGTCATCGGCGTGTGTTCCCTGGTGATCCAGCCCGATGTAAGGCCCGACCTGGCTCTCACTACCCTGATCCGGGAGACTCTTCCCCCGGGCATCTCAGGCCTTGTCTTCGGCGCCCTGCTGGCGGCGGTCATGTCCACAGGTGACTCCTTTATCAACACCGCGGCGGTTATCTTCACCCGGGACATCTACAACGAGTTCATCAACCCCAAGGCCAGCCAGCAGGAACTCCTCTCTTGGACCAAGAAGATCACCATCGTCATCGGTGTCGGCGGCGTGGGCATTGCCCTGGCCTTCCCCAAGATCTTCGAGCTGATGATCTACGTCTACAACCTCTGGGCTCCCGCCGTGATCCCGACCCTGCTCGTGGCCCTCTTCTGGAAGAGAGGCATCTCCCCTTACGTCGGCGCCCCGGCTGTGGTGGTGGGCCTTTTAACGGCCTTTGTCTGGGGCCCCAAGGTCCTGGGCGATCCCCTGGGCCTGCCCTCCAACATCGTGGGCATGGCCGCCAACATCCTCACCATGGTCGTGGTGCACCAGATGACAAAGAACACGACACCGTCCCGAAACTTTCAACCGGAGTCCATCTAAAGGAGGGTGACCCATGCTTGAAGCCATTATCTACACATCCCTTGCCATCAACGTCCTTGCAGCGGGCTATGTGACCCTCGGCATCGTGAAATACATTCTCAGCATCAACAAATCCTGACCCCAGCCCCGAAGGCGCCCACCCCCTGAACGGGGCGCCTTCGGACTTCCTCCCCTGAGATGTGCAAAACGGGCGACCCATCACTACCGATGGTGTCGCCCGTTTTGCTTTGCAGCGAGTACCTGTAAAAAAGCCTCCGGCGGCCCTGCCGGGGGCCAAACTTTTAAAAAGTTTGATAAACAGGTTTTAAAAATCAATCCAGTTCAATTTGAATCAAAGACGAATGTGTTTTTCCCTGAGGAACGAAGGGGAAAACGCATTCGTAACCTGCTTTCGAGGTGGCACACCTCGCCGCCGGAGGCAGGCTTTTCCATGCACTATAACTATAGAAGTCAAGACGCCGGGGTGCAGATGTATTTAATGGTCATGGGGATCGCGCCTGCAGGACGCATCGGCGATGAGGGATTTGTCGTCGCAGACCTCCAGCTCGGGCTGCAACAGGACATGGGTAATGTGGAACCGATGGCGCAGGCGCTCTTCCATGGCAACAAGGATGGTGTTCACCCGGCTCAAGGGAAGGTCTTCATGGAAGTCCACATGGGCCTCCAGGTGGATGTCGGTGTCGGTGAGCTGCCAGACATGGAGATGATGGATGTTGCGCACCGCCTCCTCTTCGAGCATGGCCGCTTCCACCGTTGAAACGTCCACGGAAGGCGGGGAGAACTGCATGAGCACGGCCAGGCTCTGCATCACCAGGCCCCAGGAGGCGTAGATCAGGTACAGGGCGATGCCCACGGAGAGCAGGCTGTCCAGGCGGTGCACCCCGAACACGGCCACGGCCAGGCCCCCTGCCAGGACAGCTACGGAGGTGATCATGTCCGTAAAAAGGTGCAGGGAGGCGGAGCGGATATTGAGGCTGCCCTCGGCTTCTTCCTTTAACAAAAGGACACAGAGCCCGTTGAGGGCAATGCTCAGGATCGCCAGGAGGATCACCGGCCCAGCGGACACGGCCACCGGATGAATCAGGCGAACCACGGCCTCCTTGATAAGGAGCAGGGCAATGGCCATGAGGGTGACGCTGTTGATCATGGCGGCCACCACCCCGGCGCGCCGGTACCCAAAGGTTTTCTCCGGGGTAGAGGTTCGGGTGATGAGTTTTTCGGCGATGGCACTGATGATGAGAGCCACCACGTCGCTGGCGTTGTGAAGGGCGTCGGAGAGAAGGGCCAGGCTGCCCGAGAGAAGCCCCCCCGCCACCTGGGCAACGGTGATGAGGACGTTGATGGCGATGGTGGCCCCCAGGCGGCTTCCGCTGGGGGCATGGTGATGGTGAGCGTGGCTCATGGAGACCTCCCGAAAAAGAAGAGTTGGGAGGGTCACCGACAGCCGTCGGCGGCAGTGCGCAGGAGCCCCGGCATGGGTGACCGCTGGACCAACCGCCTGATTGTGAAGAAAAAATTCTCGCTTATTGTACCGTGCATTCAAAAAAAGCGAAAGCGCCGATATTCGCGGGTTCCTGAAGCCACACCAAGGGGAACCCCACCACCTCTCCCACTTGCATTCCACGATTTCGGGCTTACGTTTCGTCAGAACGCTATCCCCACCCATCCATTTTGAATCAAGGGAGACCCCATGAAGACGGAACCCAACCCCCTGGCCGCCCCCCTCACCCTCCCGTGCGGAGCTGTTCTGAAAAACCGCATCGTCAAATCCGCCATGAGCGAAATCATGGGAGACCGTGGCCACGGCCCCACACCGGAGCTTCATCGCCTCTACAGCCGATGGGCCCGGGGAGGCACCGGTCTTCTGGTCACCGGAAACGTCATGGTGGACAGGCGAGCCCTGGGGGAGCCCAACAATGTGGTAATTGAAGACGACCGCCACCTGGAAGCCCTGTCCCGATGGGCCGAGTGCGGCAAGGCAAACGGAGCCCACATCTGGGTGCAACTTAACCACCCGGGTCGCCAGTCCCCGGCCTTTCTCTCCCCGGAACCTGTGGCGCCTTCGGCCATCCCCTACGCATCGGACCTCAAACGGGCCTTCAACACCCCGCGGGCCCTCACCGACGCCGAGATCCTGGAGATCATTCACCGATTTGCCAAAGCCGCTGAGACCGTCAAGCGCGCCGGTTTTACCGGGGTCCAGATCCACGGAGCCCACGGCTATCTGGTCAGCCAGTTCCTCTCGCCCCTGTACAACCACCGAACCGACCGCTGGGGCGGAGACATCACCGGGCGCATGCGCTTTGTCCTGGAGACTTACCGGGCCATCCGGCGGGAGGTAGGCCCTGAGTTTCCCGTGGGCATCAAGATCAATTCATCGGATTTCAAGCAAAACGGATTCACCGAGGAGGAGGCCCTTGTGGTGATCCGCGCCCTGGACGCGGAGGGCATCGACCTGGTGGAGGTCTCCGGGGGAAACTACGAGGCACCGGCCATGATGGGCGGGAGAAAAAAAGAGGGAAGCCCCTACTTCCTTGAGTTTGCCGATCAGGCGGCCCGGACCGTCACAGCGCCCCTGGTCCTCACCGGCGGCTTTCGATCCGACGAGATGATGAGGACGGCCCTTTGCGAAACAGCCGTTGCCATGGTGGGCCTTGCCCGTCCCCTGGTGGTGGACCCCGAGCTACCGGGCAAGGTGCTTAACGGGAGCACGGTCACCAGCACGGTCCGGCGCCTGACCACCGGCGTCAAACTTTTGGACCGCATCACCATGCTGGAGATCACCTGGTACGAGAACCAGCTGCGCTACCTGGGCATGGGCCAGGAGCCAAGGCCCCATGAAAACGTCTACAAGACGGTCTGGAAGATCCTCTCGGGCATGGGCACCATGGCCTTCAAGAGGCGTCGGACCTGATCGCACCGGGCACCGCCATTGTAGCGCATATTCAACCACTTTTACGCTTCCGTCGCCCTTTTTTATTTTACTCCCAATCAATTGCTGATATGTTGACCATCATTGTTTTTGCAGTTATTTCAATCCCGAAACCCTGACACATATCTCACGGAGATTTTATGAAAAAAGTACTCGGCGGCATTATCCTTCTTGTTCTCGTTCTTCTGATGGGCGCCCCATGGTACATCGGCAAACAGGTCGAAACCTTCTACACCCAGCTTACCGATGAATCCCTGATGAATAACCCATCCATGGACATCAAGGACCTGGACTACCAGAGGGGCTGGTTCTCTTCTGTCATCACCGGGGACATCATCCTCAAGGCCATGGGGGAAGACCTGGCCCTTCCCGCAGTGATCCGCTTCAAGAGCGAGGTCACCCACGGGCCCGTATTCTGGTCAGCTCTTTCTTCCGGCTCTCCCATTGGCCTGGCCCTGGACCGCTCCTCTGCCTGGATTGAGCCCGTGGAAGAATCCGATCCAGAGCTGGCCGCCATCATTAAGGAGTTCCCCTCCTTTGAGATGGAAAGCCACATCGGATTCGACAAGACCATCTCCAGCGTCTACAGCATCGCAGCTTATGCCAAGACCTTTAAGGACTCCAGCAAGCCCGTGGTCATCGATTTTGCCGGACTCAACGGAAACGGCACGTACAACTGGGCCTCCGAGGACTTCGACTTTGAGGCGGAGATGCCCTCCTTTTCCATCACGGAAAATGAGGCCGACGTCTTCATCGTGGACAAGATTCTCCTGTCCGCTGCCAAGGCGGGCGGCGACACCAGCGCACGATACGACATCGAACGCATCGCCTTTAACAACAAAATATCCCACACCCGTTTCAACCTGGACAAGGCCTATGTGGCGGCCATGAGCAAGGAGGCCGAAGAGGTCTACAACTCCACCTTTGAAACCGGCTTCGACAACCTGACCAACAACGACCTGAGCTTTGCCCCGGCCAAGCTCGAAATCATGCTGGACAACCTGGACAAAGCATCCATGGACACCCTCCGGGAGACCATAAACGATGTCGCGGCCTCCGGCAGCATGAACTCCGATATGTACGGCATGATGATCATGGGCAAGCTGATGGAACTGCTTCCCGAGATCCTCAAACGTGATCCCAAACTCACCCTGGCCACCCTGAGCCTGGGCACCGGAAAAGACGAAACCCTCACCGCCACCGGCTATGCAGAGATCATCGGAGAGCAGGCCGCCAACCTCCCCTCCATGACCATGCTCATCCAGGCCGTGGACGCCGAGTTCGAGGCCTCCCTTCCCAAGGCGTTCCTCAACACCTTTATGGATCTGGGCCAGCTCATGCAGCTCATGGACCAGGGGCTCCTCGTCTCCGACGAAAACTACTACCGCACCAAGGCCACCATCAAAGAGGGACACGTCACCATCAACGGAAACACCATTATGTAGCGTCCCCATAAAAAAAGCCCCCGGCTTCTCGCCGGGGGCTGTTCCCGCAAGGGAGATCCCGCCATGCCACAGACCATCGTCAACGGCATTTCCATGCACTACCAATCCCACGGGGAAGGCCCTCCCCTTCTCCTGATCCACGGACTGGGCTCCAGCCTCAGGGACTGGGAGTATCAGGTGGACCACTTTGCCCCCCGGTTCCGGGTCCTCACCGTGGACCTGCGGGGCCACGGCAGAAGCGACAAACCCAAAGGGCCCTACGCCATGCCCCTGTTTGCAAAGGACGTGGCGGCCTTCCTCAAAAAAATCGCCGGGGAACCGGCCCATGTGGTGGGGCTCTCCATGGGAGGGGCCGTGGCCTTTCACCTCGCCCTGGACCACGCCCACCTCGTCAAATCCATTGTCATCGCCAACATGAGCGGCATGGTGCCGGTGGACACCTTCACCCGAAAGCACCTCTACTACAGCCGCCTGATCCTCTCAGCCCTCATGGGCCCGGGGGCCGTGGGCAAATTCATCGCAAAGCACGTCTTCCCCGCCCCGGAGATGGCACCCCTTCGGCACACCATGGAGGCCAGATGGGCGGAGAACCCCCGAAGGCCTTACCTCGCAAGCCTCAGGGCCCTAAAAAACTGGAGCGTCATGGACCGGCTCCACCGCATCGCCTGCCCTTCCCTTCTCATCCACTCCGAGCACGACTACGCCCCCCTGGACCACAAAAAAGAGGTGGCCGCGCGCATGCAAAACGCCACCCTCATGACCCTGCCCGGCACCCACCACGTGGTGAACGTGGAGGAGCCGGCCTCATTCAACGCCCTGGTCATGAATTTCCTCAAAAACCTGGAAGAGCGCCCCGCTGAGTAAAGGGCGGGTTTACCAAACAGGTTTTAAAAACAGACTCAGTTCAATCTGAATCAATAGCGAATGTGATTTTCCCTGAGGAACGAAGGGGAAATCGCATTCGCAACCTGCTTTCGAGGTGGCACACCTCGCCGCCGGAGGCACGCTTTTTGAGCCGACTTTAACCATAGAAGGCATTTTTTCTGGGCGACCCTTTACCCTTCGGCCACGCGGCTGAGGTTGGCGTGGATGTCCGCCACGGCCCCGGAGAGGTCCTGGAGGAGACCCGAAGCGTTGTGGGTGTTGGTGCTCTGCTGCTCTACGGCCGCGGCAATGGAGACCTGGTACTCTTCCAGGGTCGCCACATAGCTGCGCAGGGCATCCATGGCCTGGTTGACGTTCTTGGAGGCAGAGACGATCTTTTCCGTGATCTCGCGGATGCGCACCACGGCCCCGGCCGTGGAGTCGGCAAGGCCCTTGACCTCGGTGGCCACCACGTCAAAGCCTTTGCCCGCGTCCCCGGCCCGTGCGGCCTCTATCTTGGCGTTTAAGGCCAGCAGGGAGAGGTTGTCCACGGTGTCGTTGATAAACTGAAGGACATCGGGAATTTCCTGGCTGGCAGCCTGCAGGCCGCTGAAGGCCTCCCCGGAATCGTCCACGTTGCGGGACGCCTCTTCGGCCACGGACTTGCTCTGCTGGACGTCCCGTGAAATCTCGGCGATGCTGGTGTTGAGCTCGTCAATGTTGCCGGAGATGCTCTGCATGTTGGTGGAAAGATCCCGGGTGGAGCGATCGATGGAGGCGATCTCTTCGTCCTGCATGGCCCGGGCGTTGATGCGGTCGATGAGCTTTTGGTTCTCATCCATGATAAAGTGAGCGCAGTGCTCCGGCTTGTTGATGCCGTTGAAGATGGCCAGGGCCATGCCTTCGCAGGAGTTGTAGCCGCAGGCCGAACAATTGTAGAGGTCCGCTGCGGTGTGCTTGCCCATGCTCCCGTAGACAGCCTTGAGTTCGGCCTCGGAAGGGGTACGGATGATGTTGTCCGCGCTTCGGTCGGTGTAGCTCCGGGTGTAGAGTCCGGGCTCCCAGTAAGCGTCCAGGAGCTTCTCCAGGCTCTTTCTCGTCCTCGCCTCGGCCCCGGGACCTGATTTCCGGTAGCCCTCCTGCATGGCCCGGCTGCGTTTTTCCACCTCGTGCTCCAGGCGGTCCGGGGACAGGTCCCGGGCCGGGGTGGCCGTGCCTCCGTTGCAGCCGTGGTCGCAGTTCAGGCAGTCCACCAGCTGGGGGGCCACCCCCTCTTTAACGCTCTGTTTCAAGGTCTTCAGGTACGGATAGACCACGGAGGGTCCTTCGATCTTCCGGGACCGGGTGTCGGCCCCGCCCTTCCAGCGCGCCACCGTCCGAAGAAGGCCACCGGGGCTGGAGAACAGCACGGCCCGCTCTGCGGGCGGGTTGGCAAACGCCACCTCAGGGAAATCCCCCAGGCGAATGCCTTCCCGCTGGAAAAAGTCGGAGAGCTCCTTCATGGTGACGTTGTAATCCCCCATGCCCACCTCTGCATACTCGCGCTTTTTGGCAAGGCAGGGAGAGATCACCACGATTTTATGGTGTGCCAGTTCCGGGTGAAACCGTTTGATCATCTTCATGGCATGAAGCATGGGACTGTCTGCCGGGGCAAGGTGGGGAATCAGTTCGGGGGCGTAAAGCTCGATGAAGTTGACAATGGCCGGGCAGGGTTGGGCGATGACGCAGGAAGGGGAGTCGGCCTTCATGTGTTCCAGGTAGCTTTTGACGGTGAGTTCCGCCCCGAAGCTCACGTCAAACACCGCAGATACCCCTCGGGACCGGAGCCACCCGTTGAGGTTGAGGGTTCGCCCCGGAAAGGCGCACGCCACGGCAGGGGCCACCACGGCCACCATCTTCTCCCGCCCCAGGTCACGTAAAAAGGCCGGGGTATCATCCAACACGGTGCGGGCATCATGGGTGCAGACCCGCACACACTCTCCACACCCGATGCACATGGCGTGATTCACAACCACACCGTCCCCGGAGGCGTCATTACAAAACTTCACCGGACAGGCGGCGATACAGACATAACAGTTGACACATTTCTCCTGATCGATTGAAATCACTTCAGCAAGGGATGATCCCATATTTATATCGACTCCTTAATTCAGTTTTTCAAGACAGACCCCTCATATCAATTGACAAAAGCGAGCAGTATCGCCCAAACAGATCAACCGAGCCCCCCCGTGATCTTGGCCATCTATACCTTCATTAACGGCCGAATTTAAGCAGGCCTTAAGAAAAATAACGAAACGCGGTCCCCGAGAAGGTTACCGCTGCCCCCCGTTTCTGTGATAAAAACAGCATTAAACCGTTCACCCAACCCACAGGAACGCCATGGAACCTCTGCTGACGCACCTGACACGACAAAGGGCCAGGGAAATCGAGCTGCTGCTGACCACCGAAGGAATCGCCCACCGCATCGATGCCGAGCACGGGCGCCTGACCCTTCTGGTGGCCCCGGAGGACGCCCTGCGCTGCGAATCCCTCATCGCCACTTACGACGCGGAGAACCGTCCACGGCCGGAGCGGACATGGACCCTTGCTCCCTCCTGGTCCGGTTTCTTCGCCGCCGCCGTAATCCTGGCCGTCTTCCTCAAGACGGGCCCCCTGGACAGCCTCCAGGAGCCGGTGAAGCTCTATGCCGCCTACTCATCGCGAATCCTTGCCGGTGAGTGGTACCGGACCTTAACCGCCCTGTTTCTCCATTCGGACTGGCCCCACCTGCTGGGCAACATGGCCGGGCTCATTATTTTTTCCACGGGTGTGTTCCAGATCTGCGGAGACGGGGTGGGCTGGTTTCTCCTGCTGGCGGCCTCGGCCCTGGCCAACGCGGTGAACGCCTTCTGGTTTGCCGGCATGGGGCACATCTCCTTCGGGGCCTCCACCCTGGTCTTTGCCTCGGCAGGCCTTCTGGCCTCAGGCGGCACCCTCAAGCGCCTCCTCTCCCATGCCACGCCCTGGCGGGCCCTGATGCCCCTGGGAGCCGGGCTGGCCATCCTTGCCTTTACCGGTGTGGGGCCGGGCTCCGATGTCTCCGGCCACCTGCTGGGGTTCGGCTTCGGCCTCGGGGCCGGGGTCCTTCCCGGCCTGATCCCAGAAAAACAGGGTCCCCTCCTCCAGGCCGCGGGCCTTGCCGTATCGGCCCTTGCCTGCAGCCTCGCCTTCTTTTCCGGCCAAGGGGGTGCCCTGTGAAAAAACGGATGTTCCCCCTTGTGACCGCACTCCTCCTGCTCACCTCCTGCACCCTGCTCCAGGACCTCCAGGAGGCTGCCCCCTATCCCGAGGGCCCTGCAGCGCTGGGCCCAAAGTTCACCGTGGTTACCTGGAACGTGGCCAAGGGCAATGAGAGCTCCGGCCAGGAGGTCACCGAGGTGCTGAAAACCCTCAGCACAAACCTTACCGCCCCCATCATGGCCCTTCAGGAAGCCACCGGGGAGATGCTCGCCCTTCCGGGCCTGGGCGCCCACTTTGCCCGGAGCTTTCGCTGGTGGTGGAGCGATACAGACTCAGGGGTGGCCCTCATGGCTCCCGTAGCGCCCCTTTCCGCTCGTCCCATCGCGGTCAGGCCCCGTGAACTGGGGTTCATCACCCCCAAAATGGGACTGGCGGCGGTTTACCCCATTGCAGGTGAAGACGGCACGCCCCGCAAACTCCTGATCATCACCCTCCACGGGCTTAACTTTGAGATATCCGCCCGGGGCCTCTCGGCCCAGATGGCAGCCGTCCGTGACGCGGTGGAGGCATTCAGGGGACCGGCCGTGGTGTGCGGGGACTTCAACACCTGGAGCAACCGTCGGCTCGCTGTGGTCACCGAGGCCCTCCCCGGCTTCACCGAGGCACCGGTTCGCGGCGCTCGCACCGGCACCTCACGCCTGGTGGTCCTCGCCAGGGGCGACAGCAAGCTGGCCATCGACCGCATTTTTTACCGCGGCCTTTGCCTTGACGGCCCGGCCACGGCCGTGCACACCACCCTCTCCGACCATGTGCCCGTCCGGGCACGATTCACCCTGCCGTGACATTTACAACAAGACGCCTTTCTGCTCTAATGAGCCATTGAACCGGTCGCTTGTTTGTCAGGCGGCCCTTCTCAACCATCAACACCCTTGCCACACATGGAGATCATCATGATCCTCAATATATCCGTTCTTTCAGAAAATTGGAGCGAGTTCTCCGCAAGCGAGCCCGCCACCCGTTTTTCCGTCCTCTCCGATCTGGAAAGCAAAGGCGAGGTTCGCTTCACGAGCCCCCTTGACATAGCCCTTTCAGCACGTACCCAAGGGGGCCAGGTGGAGGTCAAAGGGACCGTTTCCGTCACCGTGGAGCATCCCTGCGGGCGATGCCTCGAACCCTTCACCGAAGCCCTCACCGCCGATGTGGACCTGCGCTTTGTGGAAGAAGGGGTCCATGCATACGAGACCAAAGTGGCCGACGAGGTGGAGCTCACCGAAGAGGCCCTGACCCGGGAGACCTTCAGCGGAGATTCCATTGACCTCTCCGCCAACCTCCAGGACGAGGTGATCATGGCCCTTCCCCAGAACCCGATCTGCAACGCGACCTGCAAGGGCCTCTGCCGGGAGTGCGGGAAAAACCTCAACCAGGGAGCCTGTGACTGCGATGTGGCCACCGGGCACCCCGCCTTTGCCAAACTCAAAGTCCTGAAAGGGGGAAAGTAACCCATGGCGCAACTCCAGGGATTCTCCGACTACAAAAAAACGCACTACCACACCTCCAGCTTCGACGCCCTTGAGGCCGGCGGGGAGCCCACCCGGTTCCTCCTGCACGGCGGCGCGTCCCTCACCGGGCCCGTCACCCGCCAGACCCCCTACGACATCTATGTCGCAGGGGATGAAGGGGAGACCCTGGTCCCCAAGGTGGAAGTCAAGTGCCACTTTCCCGCCTCTTCCGAGGAGGCCCTCACCAAGCTCATCAAAGTCGACAAAAAAGTCAAAGCCATGGACCTGGGGCCCATTCACGCCCCTGCCCATCGCTACTTCATCAAGAACAAAACCCTTTACCCCCTCATCAAAGAGAGGCAGGTCATGTTCATCACCCTGCTGGAGGGGGAGATCATCAAAGGGCTTGTGGAGAATTTTTCCCGATATGATATCGAAATGCGGATGAAAGGCGGGGTGGCGATTACCGTGCTTCGCCACGCGGTCTATGATATGCGGGATAAAAAAGGGCGCTGCTACCTGAAGAGCTTTCAGAAGCAGGCAAGGGACTGGCAACGCAGCGAGCTGTTTGCCTGATAACGAGGGCATTCCCCATGGTGGGCAATGCCCCGGATACACTTGCCAGGCATGGGAATCACGCCAGGAGATCTTTCAAGGCCCCTTCCAGGGAAGGAAAGGCAAAGGAAAAACCCCAGGAGGATAGTTTTTCCGGGACCACGCGCTGGCTGGCGATAATCTCATCACCCAGCTCACCCATGGCCATGCGCAGGGCAAAAAGCGGAACGGAAAAGGGAGCCGGACGCCCGAGGGCACCGGCCAGGGCCTTGGAAAAATCCCGGTTCCTCACCACATACGGGGCACAGAAGTTCACCGGGCCTTCGGCGCTCTCCTGCCCCATCAGAAAAAGAAGGGCCCCCACGAGATCGTCCATGTGAATCCATGGAAACCACTGATCCCCACCGGCCAAGGGCCCGCCCAGGCCCAGCTTGTACGGGGTGAGCATGGCATCCAGGGCACCGCCACCCAGGCCGAGGACCCCGCCGAACCGCATGATCACCACACGCCCGCCCTTTTTAGAAGCGGCCTGGGCTTCGGCTTCCCAGCGTCGGCTCACGTCGGCAAGGAACCCGTCACCTCCGGAGGCATCCTCGGCAAGCAGCGTGTCCCCCCTGTTTCCGTAGTACCCCACGGCAGAGGCGCTGAAGAGGGAGGTCTTTCCATCGGAAGGCAGGGCCGTCACCACGTTTTCCGTGGTGAGCAGGCGGCTGTTGACGATCTGCTCTTTTTTCTCTTTGTTCCAGCGGGTAAAGATGCTGCGCCCCGCAAGGTTGATAACCGCGTCGCTGCTCGCCACCGCCTCCTGCCAGGGTCCTTCCACGGTGGTGTCGCAGGCTATCGCGCGAAACATCTCCCCTTCGGGGATGGCTGACTTGCCGCTGCGCCCTGTCACCGTCACCTCGTGTCCTTCGTCCAAAAGGCGCCTTGCCACCGCCGTCCCTATAAAGCCGGTTCCCCCTGTGATCAGAACATGCATGCCGTCGCCTCCCATGGGTTTCGCCGGGGGAAAAGCCCCCCTTGAAAAACAATTCGCCGACAAATCGATCTCCGACCAAGAAAGGCCCCGGAAAGCAGCCGCCACCTTATCGGCAAGCGGCGCCCCCAGGGCCCGTGACTCGTGCCGCCATGGTTTGCGGCATCACCCTTCCCAGGTGATACAATCGGCGGGGCAGGCGTCCATGGCTTCTTCAATCAACCCCACGTCCCCTCCCTCGGCCATCACCACCAGGGCCTTTCCTGCGTCATCGTCAAATTCAAACACGTCCGGCGCGATCTCAACACAGGCCTCACATCCCATGCACTCCTCTTCGTCGATTACAACACGCTTTCCCATACTCTCCTCCTGTTGATAGTGAACTGCTGCTGGTTTTTCGATACCGGGAACACGGACACAGCGCATAGGCACCGGGCACGGACGCCATGCGCCGGAAAGGGAGTTCCCCCTTTCCGGTGTCCACTCACGAACGTCCGTTAGCGTATGCGGAATGCGCACTGCGTTCCCCGCGGGTTGTGATGCGCTTACGCCAGGGTGACACCCCACCCCACTCGAAAGCGTTTGCTGCATCTGGGACAAATCAAGATAATCTCAGCCCGTGGTGCCTTGAGGACAGAAAAAGAGACGTGAAATCCGTCTTCATACCCGCAGGCATCACAGCGACTGAACTCTTTTTCCACGTGGACGAATTCCGGGACATGGGCCCCGGTGTCTTGATCATTCATCAATCGGTACCGGGTTGCACACGTCTTTTTCACTGACGGCGCTTCTGCCGCAATCGTTGCAGAAGAACTTGAACTCCAGTATCTGGGGCTTACACACGTGCTTTTCGTTGGCCACCTGCTTGCCGCAGTGCTCGCAGGCATAAATCTTCCCCACCTCCGTAGGATCACAGAGGTGTCCTTTCTCCATGGTCACCTTACCGCAGGTTTTGCATTCGTAGGCTGTCATGATCGCTCCTTTCCCTTACTCCGCTGAGTCGGGGATATAGAAACATGGGGTCACGGGGCCTTTTGCCCCTTGCCCGGGGCCTGAACCCCTGTGGGCGGGAACACGGGGACGGCGCAAATCGCAAGAGATGGCCGCACACACCGCGCTGGAGGAAAAAACACCGAGCCACGCCATCTGAAAAACTGAGGCGGGCCCGTCAAAATGCAGAATCAACTCCGGGGGATAACGCGATTTAAGCCTGTCTAAATCTGCACGAATCCCATACACTTGTCAACACCATGTTGCCCCTGATTCCTGGGGAATCGTCCCGGTTCCAGACCGCCTCTGCCAGCACGGCTTTTCAGAAAAATCCACAGGTTAGAAACGATTCCCTTGACTATCAGGACAAAACTAGCAAATAGTAGATTGGGAGTGGAGACGGTCCTTTCACCCGTCCATGAACAACGTCCCTCCCTTCCCCCCGGCCCAACCTGGCCTGTTTGGAACACCCCGATACCTGACGTTTACCCATCGCGATTCAGCTGGAGGTGCCATGCAGAAACCGTTGACGAGTCCCGCCCCGCAGTCACCCGATACCCCGGAACGCGACCCCTTGAAACCCGAAGAAAAACGGGCCGTGGTCAAGCGTTTTTCAACACATCTCAACAAGGGCCAGATACGCTACCTCAGGGCCGGTCACCTGGATATTCTGGAACGCCACCGCACCGACCTGGGCTTTACGGATCCGGAAACCGGACGCGTCATGGTGGACTGCTTTACCTCGGCCGGCTGCTTCAACGTCGGACGCAGCAACCCGGCCGTCCAACGCGCCATTGAGGAGGCCCTGACCACCTGCGACATGGGAAGCGGCCACCTCCTCTCCGAGACCAAAATCCGCCTGGCAAGGCACCTAACGAAACGGGCCCCTGCCGGGCTCACCCACCTTTTCTTTGCCGCCGGGGGCGGCGAGGCAGTGGACTGCGCCCTGAAGCTGGCCCTGGGGGCTTCGGGTAAAACCGGGATCATCGCTACCCAAAAGGCCTACCACGGCCACACGGGCCTGGCCCTCTCCGTCAACGGCAAAGACCACTACAGACGCCACTTTGAGCCCCTCATGCCGGGGGTTCGCTTTGCCCCCTTCAACGACCTCGGGGCGGTGCGGGACATGGCCGGCCCCGACACAGCCGCCGTCATCATCGAACCGGTCCAGGGGGAGGCGGGCATCCATGTGGCGACCCAGGCCTATATGCAAGGCCTCAGGAAGCTGTGTGACGAGCTGGGGATTTTCCTTATTTTTGATGAAGTGCAGACGGGCTTCGGCCGCACCGGGGCCCTCTTTGCCGCGGAACACTACGGGGTCTCCCCCGATATCCTGACCACGGCCAAGTCCATGGGCGGGGGCCTGTTCCCCAACGGCGCCGTGCTCTACGCCATGAACGACAAGGTGACCCGGTTCCTGAAAGCCTGGCCCGCCTTTCACCTCTCCTACAGCGGAGGCAGCGACATCGGCTGCCGCGTCTCCCTGGCCGTGCTGGACGAAATCGAACGCCTGGATCTCTGCCGCAACGCACGGGAACGGGGAGACGAGTTCCGCCGAGCCCTGGAGGAGATCCGTGGGGAAAACCCCGGCATCATCCGGGAGGTGCGGGGCATCGGCCTCATGGTGGGCATCGAGTACCTCCACGAGTTCATGGGGCCCATGATGTCCAATGCCCTGGCCGAAGGGGGGATCTTTGCCGCCTACTCGGGAAACGCGCCACAGGTTATGCGCTTCATGCTGCCCCTGACCGTAAGCCAGGAAGAGATCGAGCAGGTGGTGGAGGTGATCCGCCGGGCCATCCGTACCATGAAAACCCTGCTCCCCGTGGCTCTGCCCGCCGCCAAGATCCCCGGGATCCTTCCCCTTCTCAACAGCGAAAAAATCCAGACCGTCACCTTCAACTGGCTGCGCACCTTAGAGACCGCCGCCCACCTCATGACCCGAAAGCGCAGGAGGTAACCCATGGACCATGCATTCGAAGAGCCACTGCCCTTCAATCCCGGCACCCTGAAGCGAATGAAGCGTCTTGGCCACGACTTCCTTGAAAGCGCCCCCGACGGCAGCTGGATTGAGGATTCGGAAGGGACACGCCTCCTGGACGCCACATCGGCCGGTGGTATCTGCAACCTGGGCAGACGCCCTTCGGCCCTTGTGGAGGCGCTCAAAAAAGCGACCCTTGCAACGGACCAGGGGAACTTCCCCCTCATCTCATCGGAAAAGGCGGACCTTGCCGAAGCCCTAGCAGGTTTTGCGCCGGAAGGGCTTTCGCGGGTCATGTTCAGCGTGGTGCGGGGCGAGGCCATGGATTTTTCCTGCAAGCTGGCCAGGGGAGCGACCCGGCGCACGGAGATCATCTCCCTGTCGGGCTCCTGGTTCGGCCATACCGGCTTTGCCATGGCCCTGTCCGACCGTCGGGACAAGCACCTCTACGGCAGCCTGATCCCGGATACCTGCACCATCCCCTGGGGCGACCTTGCCCGGGCCGAAGAGGCCGTCACAGAAAAGACCGCCGCCCTTGTCCTGGAACCCGTGCAGGCGGAAAACCGGGGGCGCTGCGCAACCAGAGAGTACCTCTCGGCCCTCCGGGCCATCACCCGCAACAAGGGCGCCCTGCTCATCTTGGATGAGACCCAGTCCGGCTTCGGAAGGTGCGGACACCGGTTCGCCTGCCGGGCCCTGGGGGTGACCCCGGACATCCTCATCACAGGAGAAGCCCTGGGCGCGGGGATATTCCCCATCTGCGCTACCCTCTTCACCCCGAAACTCCACCGCTTCCTCAACGCCCATCCATTGATTCACCTCTCCACCTTCGGCGGCTCGGACGTGGGGTGTTGCGTGGCCCTTGCCGCCCTGAGGGAATACGAACGCCTCGCTCCCTGGGAAAACGCCCGGGCCATGGGAGACAGACTGAAAGAGGGCCTTACCCGGCTCCTGGCGCAGTTCCCGGACCTCCTCACCTCAATGGACGGCATGGGCCTGCTCCTGGCCCTCACCTTTGCCTCCCAGCGAAAAGCTGTTGCCTTTTGCCGCATGGCAACGGGCAACGGGCTCTTTACGGTCCCCGGGGCCGTGGCCTGTGAAAGCGTGGTTCTGCGCCCCTCCCTCCTGCTCACAAAAGAGGAAGGGGACACTCTGCTGAATGCTGTGGAAATGTCACTTCAGGAATTGAAAGAGGCCTCCTCGGCTGAGGCCCCTGGGGGATGATATCAGGCGGAAGGTTTTGAGGCGGATAGCCTGCGAAGGCCGAGCACCAGGAGGACAAGGCCCGCAAGGACCATGGGGATGCTCAGCATCTGGCCCATGCTGAGGAAAAACCCTTCGACCCAGGGGGCCTGGCGGGTTTTCAGGGGTTCCAGGAGAATCCGGCTGGAAAAAATCACCACAAGGAATCCCCCGGACAAAATGCCGCGCCCCCGGCTCGCCCCGGCCCTGTCGCAGGTAAACAGAAGCAAAAAGGTGACAAAGCAGACCAGGGATTCGTAAAGCTGGGACGGATGCCGTGGAAGCGTGTCCACCCGGGCAAACACAATGGCCCACGGCACCTCCGAGTAAAGCCCCACGATCTCAGAGTTAAAAAAATTCCCCAGGCGCACCAGGGCCCCGCCAAAGGCCGCAGGCACCGCCAGCACATCCAGGAGGAAGAAAAAAGGTGCCCCCTCCCGGCGGGTAAAAATCCCCAACGAGAGAAGAAACCCCACAAGCCCCCCGTGACTTGCCAGCCCCCCCTTCCAGACCATGAGGATCTCCAGGGGGTGGGCAAAAAAGTACCCCGGCTCATAAAAAAAGCAGTGGGCAAGGCGGGCACCCGCAAGGGTCCCGACCATGAGGTATAAGAGCAGGGCATCGGTGTTGACATCCACCCCGGCCCGGGCCGTTCGGCGCTCCGTATAAAAAAATCCGAAAAGAAAGGCAGAGGCAAAAAAAAGGCCGTACCAGCGAACCGCCAACGGTCCGATGGACAAGAGCTCAGGGGAGATGTTCCAGACCAGATGGTCCATGGGGTTCGTTCCTTTCCGTTCAGTGAAGCAATGCTGAAAACTGCCTTATAGGGTTAAAGTAACTGGCAAAAAGCGTGCCTCCGGCGGCGAGGTGAGCCACCTCGAAAGTATATAGCCCTTGCGCTTTGTCCCTCGTTCCTCGGGCCCAAGCGCAAGGGCCTTCGGCTCGGGCTTCGCCCGACATAAACGCCGATGGTTTACGCGGGCTGGGTCACAAGCTTCGAGGTAACAGGAGGCGTTGTTGTTGCTTGTCCATTGTGAATCTAACCGCACGAACGTCTATGGTGAAAGTGAGTGAAAAAAGCAGGTCTCCGGCGGCCAGGGGATTTTTGGCCTAAGTGGCTTCGCCACCCTCGCCGCCGGAGTTATTCCGGTTAAAGTCAAGCGAATCACAATCGTTCTGTATCGTGTTTTTAGAAGAATGAAATGGGCCTCTCCGGCAAAGACGGTTGCCAGATGTCATACATCACGCGAATGCCCCCATAACGCAGGCAGAATGGTTGCCTTCATGCATTCGCCATAGGGTTTCAAGGTGCCCCCACCTTGCCGCCGGAGGCATGCTTTTTTCCAGCAACATTGACCATAGAAAGCAGAGCTGTTTCCAAAAAACAAAAAAGCCGGCCCCGAACACTGTCGGGAAGACCGGCCTTTTTCGGTAAAGGCCCAAGGCAGGTCCTTTACGGAAGAGCGTGCTGTTACGCTTTTTTCTTCGGGGTTCGGGGCGTCTTGGGTGCCGCCGTTTTCCTGGTAGGTTTCGGCGGTGCCTCGGCCTCGGGTTCCGCGGCTTTGGGACGGGGAGAGGCGCCCTTGAGAATGGCCGCAACCTGGTCCCTGTGTTCCGCGAGGTACATGGAGAGGCTCTCCAGGGTCTCGTCCGAGAGTTCCACGCCGGATGCACCGATGAAGCCGTTCAAGTTCTCGGCGATATCGAGCATCTTGTCGTAGGCATCCGCCTCTTTTTTGGTGGTAAACGTCATCTTTTCGACCCCATCGCGAACCACAACATATTTTACGATGACTGCCATCTGTCTCCTCCGAAGGTCGGTTCGGGTCATGGCGGCGGGCTCATCTGCCCGCCGTCGTCCACCCGCCGTCGGCACAGGTGCCTGAAAAGGAGTTACAGGGTCCGAGGCCTTAGGCGGCCGAACCCGTCCCCTTGTCCGGGGCCTTATGCCAGGTCGTCGGGAATGTCTGCGTTAGTGTGGACGTTCTGAACGTCGTCGCAATCGTCCAGCATGTCCATCATGCGGACCATCTTCTCGGCGTCCTTGCCTTCCAGGTCGCTCATGTTCTGGGGGATCATGGTCACTTCGGACATGACGGTGGGGATGGAGGCAGCGTCGATGGCTTCCTTCACCTCGTTGTAGTCCTCGGGGGCGGTGATCACCTCGAAGTTCTCGCCTTCGTCCTTAACGTCCTCGGCACCCGCTTCGATGGCGGTCTCCATGAGGGCCTCTTCATCCACGGCGTCCTTGGCAACCACGATGAGCCCTTTTTTGTCGAACATCCAGGATACGCAGCCGTTGGCGCCGATGTTGCCGCCGCACTTGGTGAAGATGTGGCGGATCTCGGCGATGGCGCGGTTCTTGTTGTCGGTGAGGGACTCCACGATCACAGCAGCGCCGCCGGGGCCGTAGCCTTCGTAGACGATCTCTTCGTAGTTTACCCCTTCAAGTTCACCGGTGCCGCGCTTGATGGCGCGCTCCAGGGTGTCCTTGGGCATGTTTTCGGAACGTGCCGCTGCAACGGCAGAGCGCAGGCGCGGGTTGGCGGAAGGATCGCCTCCGCCCATGCGTGCCGCCACGGTCACTTCCTTAATCAGCTTGGTAAAGATCTTGCCGCGCTTGGCGTCTTCGCGACCCTTCTTGTGCTTGATGTTGGCCCATTTACTGTGTCCAGCCATAAATCCTCCTATTGGTCATGCCTACTGCCAGGCCATCGTCACGCGTGTGCCTGATTCGCCATAAAGGCGGTGTGCATTCAATAATGTTTCGATATCGCTCTATGTCAAAAGGGCATGCAGACGCCCTGGTCACTCTTTCCTGCCGATGCCGATGACGTAAATCTCTTTGCTCTGCTTGCGGCAGCTCTCGGGCTTAAAGATCTTCACCTGCCGGAAGTGCCCCTTGACGTGGGTCACGTAGGCGTCAAAGTCGCCACCCTGGAAGATCTTACAGACAAAATGCCCCCCGGGGGTAAGCCGCTCAAGGGCCACGGTGAGGGCCATCTCGCAAAGCTCCAGGGAACGCGCAGCGTCCACGTCCTTCATGCCGGTGGTGGCCGGGGCCATGTCGCTGATCACCGCAGAAAAGCCGGAGGAGAAAGCCTCTTCCAGCTCCGGGGTCAACGCCAGGATGTCCCCCACAAGGGCCTCGGCATGGGAGGGCAGCTTAACGGTCACCGGCTTCAGGTCGATGCCCGTCACGTGCCCGCTGCCGCCGGTGAGCTCCGCAGCGTAGAGGAGCCAGGAACCCGGCGAGCATCCGAGATCCAGCACCTTAGCACCTTTTTTTATCAGAGTAAACTTGCGTTGTATTTCCTGAAGTTTATAGACACTTCGAGCCGGGTACTTCTCGTCCCTGGCCTTGCGGGTGTAATGATCTTCCCACTGTCCCTTCTTCTTGGGAGGCCTTGAAATTTTTGCTTTTTTTACTGCCATCAGAATAATATCTCCATGGCCTGGGCCACGTGGCGAACGCCGCTGACCTTGAGGCCGTCAATCTTTTTCAGGCGCTTGGCGCCCGATTCCGGCACGATGAAGTGGGTAAACCCCATTTTCCGTATTTCGGCGGCGCGTCCCTCCAGCTGGCTGATGCCCCGCACCTCGCCGGTGAGCCCCACCTCCCCCAGAACAACGGCCCCTTCGGGAAGGGGGCGATCCAGAAAGCTGGAGGCTGCGGCAGCCAGGATGGCCAGGTCCACAGCGGGCTCGGTGACACGCACCCCACCGGCCACGTTCATGAAGATGTCCAGCCCGGCCAGGTTCATGCCGATCTTCTTTTCCATCACCGCCACCAGAAGGGCCACGCGGTTGCTGTCCAGACCCAGCACGGTGCGCCTGGGGGTTCCCAGGCCCGATCGGCTCACCAGACCCTGGACTTCTACGAGGATGGGCCGGGTGCCCTCCATGCTGGCCGTCACCACGGATCCCGGCGCACTCTCCGGCCGCTCGGCAAGGAACAGGGCCGAGGGATTGGGCACCTGGGCCAGGCCCCCGCCCCGCATCTCAAAGACACCGATCTCGTTGGTGGAGCCAAAGCGGTTCTTCACGGCCCTCAGGACCCTGAAGATGTGATTGGTGTCCCCTTCAAAGTAGAGGACCGTGTCCACCATGTGCTCCATGACGCGCGGGCCTGCGATGGCTCCGTCCTTGGTCACGTGGCCCACGAGGAAGATGGGGATCCCGCTCTTTTTGGCCGCCACCATGAGCTTCATGGTGGTCTCCCGCACCTGGCCCACACTGCCCGGGGCCGATGCCAGTTCGGCATTGTACATGGTCTGCACCGAGTCGATGACCACCGCCGCGGGTTTCTGGCTCTCCAAAAGGGCAAGGACGGCGTCCACGTGGATCTCGGTGACCACCATCAGGGAACCTGACGAGACACCCAGGCGCTGGCTCCGCAAATGGATCTGGCCCTTGGACTCCTCCCCGGAGACGTAAAGGACCCGGCGGCCGTCCCGGGCCAGGCCGTCTAACGCCTGGAGCATGAGGGTGGACTTGCCGATGCCGGGGTCCCCTCCGATGAGCACCAGAGAGCCCGCCACAATGCCGCCCCCCAGCACCCGGTCGAACTCGGGAATGCCGGAAGGCATGCGGGGTTCTTCCTGGGTCTCGATGGCCAGGATGCTCTCGGGTTCCGGGGCGGCCACGCGCTTGGCAGACGGTGAGGCCTGGAAGCGATCCCCTTCGGTGACCACTTCCTCCACCAGGGTATCCCATCCTCCGCATTCCGGGCAGCGCCCCATCCATTTGGGGGTCTGATACCCGCACGACTGGCAGCTGTAGAGGCTTTTTCTTCTCTTTTTCACGGTGTCAATTCATCCCGGCTTCTGGTAAGATGGCTGGCCTGTAAAGGCCGTGGAATAATTATAGTTGGTAAAGGCAATGATTGACTACCACATCCATACATTGTTGTGCAACCACGCCGTCGGCGGCATCCGAAGCTACGTAGACGCCGCGGTCCGCGCTGGTTTGACCGAAATCTGCTTTCTTGAGCACTTCACCCTGGATCGCACCAGCACCGCCCACTCCATGGCCCCCGGAGAGGTCCCCTTCTATGTCTACGCCGTCCGGGAGATGAAAGAGGCGTACAAAGACCGCATCACCATCCGCACCGGCCTGGAGGTGGACTTCTGCCCCGAGGCTGTCCCGGCCCTCACCGAGATCATCGACCGTTTCGACTTCGACCTCATCGGCTGCTCCATCCACTTTGTGGACGGCATCAACATCGCCAGCCGCCGGAACGCCTCGGCCATTCCCGACAAAGACTTCGACGCCCTGTGCAGGCGCTATGTGGAAAGGGTCCGCCAGATGGTGAAGACGCCCTTCTTCGACGTGGTCTGCCATCTGGACGTCATCAAAAAAAGCGGTCGCCCCCTGCCCGCCGATGTGGAAAAGGGCCTTGCCGAGGTCATCGACATCATGGCCCGCCAGAACCTTGCTCTGGAGGTGAACACCGGCGGCCTGGCCCATCCTGCAAAGGATTATTATCCTTCCGAGGCCCTCATTGCCCGGGCCGTAACACAGGAAGTTCCCCTGACCACGGGGTCCGATGCCCACAAGGCCCAGGCCGTGGGTGCGGGGATTCCCGCTGCCATGAACACCCTCCGAAACCTGGGCGTTACCCACCTGGCCCGGTTTGACCGCCGACAACGCATTCTCGTCCCCATGGACACTCAACCGACCCCACAGGAGTCCCAATGACCCGTCGCCTGCTTGTCACGTTTTTCCTGGCCCTGATGCTCCTGGGGCTTGTGCCGCCCTCCGGCCATGCCGCCACCAAGAGCCCCGACCCGTTTAAATCGGTACGAGCAAGACTGGTCAAAGACGGATTCCCCGAAGAGAAGGTGGACATCTATTTTCAGGAAGGCCTGCGCCTCTTTGCCGTTAAAGGGGTCTCCGGCTACTTCATGCACAACGAAGGCAAGCTCAACTACGGCCGCTTCCTCACCAAAAGCTCCCTTGCCACGGGCCGGGCCTACCTGAAGCGTCACGCAGCATCCCTGGATGCGGCCGAAGCAGCCTACGGCGTGGACAAGGAGATCATCACCGCCGTCCTCATGGTGGAAACCGCCCTGGGCAATTACATCGGCAACCAGCGGGTCTTCAAAATCCTGGCCACCCTGGCCTCCCTGTCGGACAAAACCGCCAAGGCACACCTCTGGCGGGAAGTCCCCCCCAATCGGCGCATCAGCCGCAAGCGCTTTGAGAAAAAGACAAAGGACAAGGCCCAGTGGGCCTACCGCGAACTCAAAGCCCTCCTGACCTACAGCGACCAGGTGGGCAAAGACCCCAGAAAATTCATCGGCTCCTATGCCGGGGCCATGGGCATTCCCCAGTTCATGCCCAGCCGCATCCTCCAGCTTGGTGTGGACGGAAACAACGACGGCGTCGTCGACCTCTACACCCACGAGGACGCCATCGCAAGTGTGGCCAACTACCTGCGCCACTTCGGCTGGAAACCCGGCATCGAACGCAAAAAAGCCATCAAAGTGCTCATGCGGTACAACCACAGCATCTATTACGCAAACACGCTCCACGACATCATGGATGCCCTGAAAAAACCAACCCCATAAACCAATACGCCAAGGAACATACACCCCATGAACGGACTGACCAGCTCCACCCTCGGCACCTGGGTCGTCATCGGCTTCGTCTTCTTCACCCTCACCATGCTCGCCTTTGTGGATGTTGCCAGAAAAGACTTCGGCACCACCGGCAAAAAAGCCCTCTGGGCCATCGTCGCCCTCATCCCCTTTGTGGGATGGCTCCTCTACCTCGTCCTGGGAATGCGAAAGGGCTCCGAGACCAAAGCGGAGTAACAAAAACAGCCTCCGGCCACGAATGTAAGGAACGAACATTAAATAACATAGCGACAATTGCCTCCGGCGGCCCTGCCGGGGGCCAAACTTTTGAAAAGTTTGACAAACAGGTCTTGATAGCTTTGCTATGAATTCCGGCGATTCTGACTGCTCTAGCCTTTCTGACCGGAAAGTTTTTGCGGAGCTTTTTTCAAAAAGCGACCCGCCGGAGGCTTTTCCTGCAAAATCGTTATAACCGCTGGAGCAGGTAGAGAAACACCGAGCCCTGGCCCATGCGTTTGAGGGCGGTAAGTTCATTGAGGGTTGTGCGCCGGTCTGCGTTGTCTTTTAAGGGCGAAAGGTAAAGGGGGGCGTCCAGGGTACGGCGGGAGGCCACGAACCGCGCCAGGGATGTGTGATGGGATTCGGGCAGGCCTGATCCGGTGACCATGTTAAGGGAGACCGACACCCCGCTGAACCGCCTGTTGACCTCGTCGGCCCGTGCCACGGCCTCGGAGACCAGGGACAGGGGAGTGGGCCGTCCCAGGTAATTCAGGGTGGTCTCATCCAGGGACTCGATGCCGGTATTGATCCGCACGTCAAAGGGCAAACGGTCCAGGGCCTGCCACTGGGCATCGGACACCTTCACAAGGGCATCAGGGCTTCCGAAGAGAAAGAGGCCCGGGGCATCCGCCACTTGTCGCCCTGTTGCAAAAAAGGGCTCGCAGGCTTCTGCGGCCCGGATCACGGCGTCTGCCCCTGCGGCAAGGGCATCATGCTCTCCCAAGAACACCCCACCCATGTCGGCCAGGTCGTCTTTGAAATAATCAGCCAGGGCCCCGGCCCCTTCCACCACATTTTCATCGTTTTCCACGGAAAACGCGTGTCGGGACTTCACCCCGCAGAACCGGCAATGGTAGAGACAGCCTTTGGCCAGTCGCAGGGGCAGGATATCGTAGTCCACATGGCGGCAATCCGGGGGCAGAACCGTAACAGGCCCGTGGGTCAGGCTGTGGAAGCGGTTTGCCAGGGCAGACAGGGCCTCTCGGGAGTTTTTCAGGGCCACGCGGCTCAGGAGTTCAGCCACTTCTGGTGGCGCCCCGCTGGCAGCGTCACCCGCCCAGGCTGTCAGCTCTTCCAATGCATGCAGGGCTGTGTTCAGTGTCCCCTGGGGGTAGGCCTTTTCACCGATCACCCCGTTGCTGGAATAGGGAAACACCGGGATGTAGTGCTCGCCGATGGCCGAAAACGCCCCGTTGTACCCACCGGCCGAATAATAGATCCAGTCCCCGCCCGCCGTGCGTTTGAACCAGTCCCCGTGGTTGGGCCAGGTACCCGGACGTCCCTGGAGGAACCGGATCACCCCTTCCGGGCTGAACTGAAACAGGTAGGCGGGTGTCCGGATCTCATGGTACAGGCCGTACCTCACCGCCCAGCTCGCCTTGAGGTACCGCACCGCCCCCACAAGCCCTACCCGCACCGTGATCCCGTCCCGTGAATACACCTGCATGATCCCTCTCCCCTGTTCCCTACCCCCTATTCCCCTATTCCCCCATAACCTATAACCTATAACCTGTTTTCCCTGTCTTTCCTGTTTCCCCTGTCTTTCCTATTTTCCAAACAAAAACACCCCATGGCCGTTGCCGGCATCATGGGGCATTTCAAAATCGTGCACTTAAACGGAAAGTCCTGCGTTACTCCTGGCCTCCCAGGGTGTAGGTCGTACAGGAGCCGCTGGAGCACTGCCGTTTCTGGATGCCGGACTGGTTTGCCGGGTTGCCGCCGGAGGCAGCCGCCCCCATTTTGAAATTGGTGGTGCTGATGACCCGCTCAAAGCTCTGGGAGCCGCACTTGGGGCACTTCAACTCCTCTTCGTCGTTGCTGCCCATAACGAGCAGTTCAAAGAACTCTTCACACTTGCTGCACTTAAATTCGTAAATGGGCATAGATTCCCCGCCTTTTCATCGTCTCACCGCGACTGCGCCGCGGAGCATATCCAAAAAACATCCCGCGCCAAACGGGATCAAATCCTTCGTCAGTTCCGTACATTATGGGCACTTTTTAAGTGTTGTCAAGGTCGGTGCAGGGTTAACGCATTTAGATTTTTGCCTCCGGCGGCCCTGCCGGGGGCCAAACTTTTGAAAAGTTTGACAAACAGGTTTTGTTTTTTGAGGATGCGTCCCTACAAGGCATAGCCCTCTTCTTTTTTATTACCGGAACGTTTTTGCGAAGCTTTTTTCAAAAAGCGACCCGCCGGAGGCAACTGAATGTTTAAATGCGTTGCCCCCAAGACCGGTGCCTTACTTTAGGCCTTAGCCCTTACCCGGCTGTTTCCAGCATTTCACGGGCGTGATCCAAGGTGGCGCGGGTCACTTCGACCCCGCCGAGCATGCGGGCCATCTCGTCCACGCGCCCCTCTTCGGAGAGGGGGGTAATGGAGGTGCAGGTGCGCCCGGACACCACCTGCTTTTCGATGCGGTAGTGGTGGGTACCGAACTTGGCGATCTGGGGCAGGTGGGTGATGCAAAGCACCTGGTGGTGGCCTGCGATCTCCTTGATCTTCATGCCCACCACTTCGGCCACGCCGCCGCCGATGCCGGAGTCCACCTCGTCAAAGACCACGGTGCCCACGGCGTCCCCTTCGGCCAGGATGGTTTTCACGGCCAGGACCACGCGGGAGAGCTCGCCGCCCGAGGCGATCTTGGCAAGGGGCTTTTCCGCCTCCCCCACGTTGGGGGCGATCATGAAGACCGCGCGGTCCATGCCGGTCTCTCCCATGCGGACCCCTGCGGGGCCTTCGGCGGTGCCGCCGGACTCCGCGCCCAGGGGGGCAACGGCCACATGGAACCTGGCCCGGGGCATCTCCAGGTTTTTCAGCTCTTTTTCCACCAGAGAAGAGAGTTTGCCCGCGGCCTTTTGCCGCTTTTCCGAAAGGGTCAGGCACAGGGCATGGAGGGTTTCACGGGCCTCGCTGATGGCCGCCTCCAGGCCTTCCATCTCCACCTCCAGATTTTCCAGGGCCGCCAGTTCGGCCTCGATGACCTGTCGGCGATCGATGAGTTCCGAAAGATCGGCGGAAGCGCCCACATACTTGCGCTTGAGTTTGTTGAGAAAGTCGAGGCGCTCTTCGGCGGCGTCCAGGGCTCGCTCGTCCACGGTGATGCCGTCGCGGTACTGCTGGAGGTTCCGGGAAAGGTCTTCCACCCGGTAGCAGAGCTCTTCGGCTTCGGACAGAAGGGGCGCCATGCCGCTGTCGGCTCCGGCCCCTTTCTCCAGCTCCTTTTTCAGCTGGGTAACCTGCTCGTAGACAGCGCCCTCGGCGGTATACAGGGTGGCCACCCCGTCGCCTGCCGTGCGCAACAGGGACTCGGCGTTTCTCAGGCGCACCCGTTCGGATTCGAGGAAAGTGTCCTCCCCCGGCTCCAGGGCTGCGGCGTCCAGCTCCTCTTTCTGAAAACGCAGGAGCTCTTCCTGCTCTTGCTGGCGCTGTTTCAGGGCCTCTTTTTTGCGGAGGGTTTCAAGGAGGGGCGCCAGGGCGTGGTAGGCCTTTGCCACCTTATCGCGCAGGGGCATGAGCCCTGCAAAACGGTCTAGGAAGAGGAGGTGGAGTTCCTCCTTTAAGAGGGCCTGGTGTGCGTGTTGACCGGAGATGCTGGCAAGGTTTTCCGTGAGTTCGGCCAGGAGCTGCATGGTGGCAAGGCGACCGTTGATATAGACCCGGTGACGGTCCGTGGCCGAGATTACCCGGCGCACGAGGAGCCCTTCGGCAGGGTCGTGCCCCATGGCGGTGAGCCTTTCGGCGGTGTCGCTCCCTTGCGGAACGGCAAAGTGCCCCTCCACCTCGGCTGCGGCCTCTCCGGTGCGTACAAGGGACGCGGAGGCCCGGCCTCCGAGAAGAAGGTTCAAGGCGTTGATGATGATCGACTTGCCCGCGCCGGTTTCCCCGCTGAGAACGGTCAGTCCCTCGTCGAACGAGATGGAAAGATCATCGATGATCGCGAAATGTCGAATGGAAAGTTCTGTGAGCATGGGCGATGCCTTCCCCCCCGGAATTGACGTAATGTCCACAATACACAGCAGCCCGCCCAAGGCATGGGGCGCCGGTATGTTATGTCACAGCATCCCGTCTTTGTAAAGCAGGCCCGGGGTGGACAACACAGGGAGGCCCATGAGAAAAGGTGGGACCAGCGGCAACGATAACCTCTTGAAACACCGGGTCTTCAGTTCATGAAGCCCTTGAGAAAGGCCCACAGCTTGCCGCACTCCAGCTCCAGGTCCGCCAGCTTTGACTCCAGCTCATTGAGCTGGCCTCCCCGGCCCGTTTTTTCCAGTTCAAAGGCCGCTGCAGCTGCGGGGCGTGCCGCGAGGTAGGCGAGGCTCCCTTTCAAGGCGTGTGCGGCCCTCTCCAGGGACTCGCCGTCCCCTTTGGCCGAGGCATCACGGATGGCCGCAATCATTCCGTCGTATTCCCGGGAGAAATCCACAAGGCACTCCCGGATCAATGTCCGGTCGCCGCCCATGATGTCCATGAGCTCGTCAACGTCGATGGGAGCCTCGTCGTGGGTTCGTTTCATGGATGAGGGGGTTCCTTCGCGTAAAATCGCATAAAAGGGGGAGACCCTACGGGGCCAACCCGTTGAAACGTCAGACAACCATCCCTGCCACTTCCCTGAATGTCTTTCTGGCAAAAAAGTATACCGAAGCCTTTTCACGGGGTCAAAACAAATCATGGGCGCGGCAGGAGCCGAACCCATGAAAGCAAACCCTCACCCACCTTGCATCGCCGGGGGTCAGATATTGATCACCTTGTCCGCCACCTGGAGGCTGGTGACGATATCAAGCATGTTGGTGGTAATGCCCGCGCCCTTGTCCTCCATGAGGCCGAAGTGTTCGAGGCAGGTGCCGCACACCAGGAGGCTGACTCCGCTTTTCTCCAGGGCGGAGAGCTCGGCCAGGGTCTCGGTGTCCCGGCAGACAAGCTTGACGCCCTCGTTGACGAGCATGATCCGCCAGAGGCCGTCCCCCATCTCGGGCAGGGTCTTCAGAAAGTTGAGCATAAGCTTGCCGCCCAGGTCCAGATCCCCGGTGCCGATGGTGTTGTGGGTGATCATCACCAGGACAGCCCCTGTAGAAGCGGGCCCTTCGGAAGCCGCGGGTGACGCCCCGGCTTCGGTGCGTCGGCCGGAGACGGTAAAGAGGTCGTCCCCTCCTTCCGTGGCCACGGCAAAGCCCTGGCCTTCCAGAAAACGAGTCACATTTTCCGCCGCAGCCCTGTTGTCCACCTGTACGGCGAGATCAAGGCAGTCGGCGGTTTCTTCCAGATACGCCTTGGTGCGAATCACGGGCTGGGGACATGCCAGCCCTTTAAAATCGAGTGTTTCCATGATATTCCTTCATCGGGTGTCCGAAAACTGTCAACGCCATGTATCACGGGCACGACGCGGCCCGTCCGAATTGCATAATCTCCGCCCCAAAGGGCCCTGTCCAATTGTTTCTATCGATACAAATCCGCGTATCCATAGACAGCATCCCTACCGGGTCCTCCGGAGTTTTTTGGTGACAGGGTCAACGTGATGGGTGTATATATGATGGCCTTGCATTGCAGGGTGTTGGAGCCCCACCACATACTATATACCGGGCTTCCTCGCATGCCGGGCGCATGATCTTGTAGAGAGTGGCCTTGGGATGCCTTATTACTTGAACCCATCGCCGCCCCGCTCGACGCCCGTGATGAGCCACACAAATCACTGCCTCGGTTCACGCTGATCACAGGAGGTAACATACCCATGAAACCCCTTGCGCTGTTCATATCGGTTGCGATCCTCGCCGGATGCTCTGCCTGCGCCACCGGCGGCAAGCCCCCTGCGCCCACCAATCCGTTCTATACCAAGGGCGCCCGTGCCGTGGAGACCGGCGACCGGCTCGCCATCCAGGGTTGTTCCCAGAAGGCGGTGGAGAGTTACTTCAAGGCAGTGGAACTCTTTACCCTGGCCGACGACCAGGACGCCCTGGCAGCCTGCTTCAACAACCTCGGCAACCTCTACCTGGAAAACGGGCAGGAAACAGAGGCCCTGGTCTATTACGAACAGGCCCTGTGGCTCCACGGCAACAGGGACAACACCCGGGGCGAAGTCCGGGTGCTGACGAACATGGCCGCTGCCCACCTGATGGGCGGGTCTGCGATTCTGGCGGAGAACCGGCTGGACCTGGCAGACAGCAGCGCCCTTGAGGCGGGGTTCTCCTGGCCCCAGGCACAGGTCGTGCGGGCCAACCTCATGCGGGAAACCGGTGACGCCCAAGGGGCACTGGCCATGCTTCAGGCCCTTGCCCAAAAAGAGCAAAACCCGCCCCCCGCGTTCGAGGCCTCCCTGAACGTGGCCCTCGGCAAATGCCACCTTTACCTGGGACGTTTTGACGAGGCTTTTACCGCCTTCTCCAACGCCCTCAAGGCGGACCAAAAACGGGGCGCCCTGCTCCGCATGGCCGGAGACCTTCGGGAAATGGGCCGCTGCCTGGCGCTCATGGAGCAATCCGAAGACGCGGCCTGGCACCTTCAACGGGCCCTTGGCATTGCCCTGCTCCTGGGCGACGAAACCGAACAGGAGATCACCGAAGCCATGCTGATCGACCTTCCCGGGGAAATAGGCAGCACGCCCGTCCCCGATTACTTTTTGGAGCGTTGGGCCCAGGGCGACAGCAGCGCATCGCCCTGCGACTGACCCGGAACCCCACTGACATGTGAACCACAAGGGATACCTTAGTATAATGGAATCGACGGAACAAAACACAGAGATGGTCAAACGCCTGACGCGCGACGGCAAGGAGTACATCATCATCGGCACCGCCCACGTCTCCCGCGAAAGCGCCGAACTCGTGGAGCGCGTCATCGAAGAGGAGAAGCCCAACGCCGTGTGCGTGGAGCTCTGTCAGGCCCGCTATCAGTCCATGACCGAACGGGACGCCTGGCGTAACATGGACATCATCAAGGTGATCCGGGAGAAGAAATCCTTTCTCCTCCTGGCCAACCTGCTGTTGGCCTCGTTCCAGAAAAAGGTGGCTGAAAAATTCGACATCCGCCCCGGTGAGGAGATGATCCGCGCGGTGGCCAAGGCAGACGAAGTGGAGGCTGAGCTGGTGCTCGCCGACCGGAACGTCCAGACCACGTTGTCCCGGGCCTGGCACTCCATGGGCTTTTTCAAGAAGGTTTCCCTGCTCTTCCAGATGCTTCTTTCCGTGGGCAGCGCCGACGACATCGAAGAAGAGGAGATCGAAAAGCTCAAGAACCAGGACATGCTGGAGAGCGTGCTGGAAGATGTGGGCAAATCCCACCCGGCCCTTCGGGAGATCCTCATCGACGAACGGGACCGCTACCTGGCCCACAACATCCGCCACGCGGCCGGAGACAAGGTCGTGGCCGTGGTGGGGGCAGGCCACCTGCCCGGCATCCTGCGCTACTTCGACAACACCATCGATATTACCACCTTAGATGAGGTCCCCCCGCCGGGAAAGACCGGTAAGGTCCTGAAGTGGGGCCTGCCCCTTCTGGTCACCGCCCTGATCATCTACGGGTTTTCCAGTGGCGGCGCCGAAGCCGGTGCCGGCATGATGGGCTGGTGGATCGCCGCCAACGGCATCCTGGCCGGTATCGGGGCCATCATCGCCTTCGGCCACCCCGCCACCATCGCCTCGGCGGTCCTTGCCGCTCCCCTGACCTCCCTGAACCCCATGGTGGCCGCAGGCTGGGTCTCCGGCCTCGTGGAGGCCTTTGTGCGCAAGCCCAAGGTCATGGACTTCGAGAGCCTGGGGGACGACATCCTCTCGGTCAAAGGCTTCTGGCGCAACAAGGTAACCCGGGTCCTCCTCGTGGTGGTCTTCACCAACCTGGGCAGCACCATCGGCACGGCCGTGGCCCTGCCCATGATGGCCCGAATCCTCAACGGATAAAGAGCAACAAATGCCTCCGGCGGCCCTGCCGGGGGCTAAACTTTTAAAAAGTTTAACAAACAGGTTTTAAGAACCGTATCGATTCATTCGAAGAGGTTCGTATATTGATCGACATCGCCTTACAAAACACAAAAGGCCACGACCATGCAGTCGCACGGACGTGGCCTTTTATATTTTTCTACCAAGCGTTTTCGGCAGATCAATCCTTCTCGGGGAGAATCTCCACCACGCGGGTGCCTTCACGCTCCACAACATTCAGGCGGCCTTCGGCGTAAAGACGGATACATTCGGGGAAGAGGCGCCACTCTTCGGCCAGGCCTTTTTTCTTGACGGCGTCCAGGTCGTCGCCCGGCTCAATGGCAAAACTGCTCTGGCCGATGATGGGGCCGGAGTCCTCGCCGTAATCCACGAAGTGGACGGTGCAGCCCCCCACCTTGCAGCCGTAGCGGAAGGTGTCCCCGTAGCCGTCGGTGCCGGGGAAGGCGGGGAGAAGGGCCGGGTGGATGTTCATGATGCGGGGCCGGTTCGGGTCGGTGTTGAGGGCATCGATAAAATAGGGGGTCAGGACCCGCATGAACCCGGCCAGCACAAGCAGGTCGATCTTGTAGGGTACCAGGGCGGCCAGCAGGGCCGATTCGGCCATGGCGCGCTTCTCAAGGAAGGCCCTCAGGGAGTCCGGATCACTGCCTTTCATCAGGCTCTGGCGGGCTGCCACGGTCTCCAGGCAGAAATCCTCGGGCAGGGGAGCCCCGTCCCGCCAGCGGCCAAAAAGGGCACCGTAATCGGTGACAAAGGTGGGAATGCCCGCCTTATCGGCCCGTTGCAGGCCGCCTGCATCGGGGTTGTCCGAGCCCACACAGGCGATATTCACATCCAGGTCGCCCACGGCCACGGCATCCATAATCGCCTGGAGGTTGGACCCTCCCCCAGAAACCAACACACCGATGTTCATCTTAGAATTCCCTTTCATCCGACTCCTTTACCTGGTTTTATCGTGCGGTCCCGCAGCAAAACACCTCTCTCGGGAGCGACCATCTCTTTTTCTTTTGACCGCCCCTCGCTGTTTCCCTATACTTTCGGCTCTTGCACAGACACCAGGGTTCGACCAGGTTCAACGGCACACCGGGGAGTAACGACAGATGGATACCCATATAGCACGGCAACCGATCTTTGATACACGCACGCAGGTCTACGGTTATGAGCTTCTCTTTCGAAACGGCAGACACAATGCCATGCCCGAAGAAATGGACGGGGACATGGCCACGTCTCAGCTTCTCTCCAGCAGCTTCTTTACCATAGGCATCGACACCTTAACAAACGGAAAGTATGCCTTTATCAACTTCACGGAAAAACTGATAAACGACGGAATCCCAAGCCTTTTCCCCCTGAAACAGACCGTCATCGAGGTGCTGGAAACCGTACCCGCCACCCCCAAAGTCGTGCGCGCCCTGGCCGAAGCCCGGGCCCGGGGGTACACCGTGGCCCTGGATGATTTTGTGCTGGACGCCGCCTCCAGCCCCTTCCTTGATGTGGCCGACATCATCAAGGTGGACCTTTTGGACACCCCGCCCGAGAAGGTGGAAGCCCTGGCGCGCTCCGCCCGGAAAAGGGGGATCACCCTTCTGGCGGAAAAGGTGGAATCCCGTGAGGTGTTTGCCTGGGCCGCCGGGCTGGGCTTCAGCCTTTTCCAGGGGTACTTCTTCTGTCGGCCGGAGATCATCTCCGGCAAAGAGATCCCCGCGTCCAACCTCACCCTGCTGCGGCTGGTGGCCGAGATCAACCGCTCCGACGTGGATGTGGAAGCCGTGGAACGCCTCGTGGTGACGGACGTGGCCATTGTGTTCAAGCTCCTCTCCCACCTGAACAGCGCCTGGTACGGCCTCAAGCACCCCGCTTCCTCCCTGCGGGAAGCCCTTCGCATGCTGGGCCTTGACGAGGTGCGTCGGCTGGTGGGCCTCATCGCCATGGGGAACATCGCCTCGGACGTCCCCGAAGAGCTGCTGCGCGTCTCAGCGGTGCGCGGGCGCATCTGCGAGCTTGCCGTGGGCCATTCCAGCCTTCGGACCGACCCTGCGGAGCTTTTCACCCTGGGGATCTTCTCCCTCATCGACACCATTTTGCATCGCCCCATGAAGGAGGTGCTCAGCCACCTGCCCCTCTCCCCGGCAACCGTGGCGGCCCTCACCAGCGGCACCGGCCCCCAGGCCCCCTTCCTTCGGTTTGCCAGGGCCTTTGAACAGGGCCAGTGGACTGAAATGGCCAGGGAGGCCCGCACCGTCAACCTTGCAGAACATCACATCGGAAAGATCATCACAGACACCCTCACCTGGAACCAAAGCCTTCCGGTGTAAGGGGATCCGGTACAGGGCAAACGCATTTAGATTTTGCCTCTGGCGGCCCTGCCGGGGGCCAAAAACGTTTGAAAAATCTAACAAACAGGTTTCGTTTTTTTGGGCGTGTCTTGATTACCGGAACGTTTTTATGGAGCTTTTTTCAAAAAGCGACACGCCGGAGTCAACGGAATTGTTAAAGGTGCTGGCCCTGGAGTCCGGTACAAGGGGCCTTTCCCATTCGCGCCAAAGAAGGTATACTCAATGAAATCCAGGCCCCGCAAAAGCCAGAGCGTGTAACAACATCGCCGGCCCGCAGCCCGGCACCAACGCCCACCCCATATCGAGGCCCCCATCTACCGGGGATGCCGACGTTTTTTACGCTGCCTCAAGCCGCCCCGCCCGTCGGAGGATTCACCCACCCGGGATTCCCGAAGGGGGCCACTTGACAAGCCCGTGAAGCGTAAATATATTTCAACGCAAAGAAAATCATCGAAAAACAACCCATATCAAGTAAAGGAAAACGATCATGGCTGAAGGTATCCTCAATATTACAGATGACACGTTTGAAACTGAAGTGATGAGCGCCGACCTTCCCGTTGTTGTGGACTTCTGGGCCCCCTGGTGCGGCCCCTGTCGAGCCATCGGTCCCATCATCGAAGAGCTCTCCGGCACGTACGACGGCAAAGTAAAGTTCGTAAAATGCAACGTGGACGACAACCCCCTTTCCCCCAGCCGCTATGAAGTGCGCGCCATCCCCACCCTGCTCTTTATCAAGGGCGGCGAGGTTGTGGACACCATCACCGGCATGACGGCCAAGGCAAAGCTGGAAGAGACCATCGGCAAGCTTCTCTAAGACTGACCCGATGACCGCGCCCTGCACAGCGCCCCGGCCCGGGGCATGATCCGCAGAACACGCGCAGGCATCATACGGACGGAGCACGTCCGGGCGTATACGCGGCCCGCTCTTTTCGCCGGATGGCAAAGGAACGGGCCGCACCGTCATCAGTGCCCCGTCGATTCTGGATGGAAGACATGGCAGAAAACAACTACGACCTGATCATCATCGGCGGTGGCCCCGCCGGCCTCACCGCAGGCATGTACGCATCCCGCGCACGCCTCAACACCGTCCTGGTTGAGAAAGCCGCCACCGGCGGCCAGGTTCTCATCACCGACTGGATTGAAAACTATCCCGGCTTTCCCGAGGGCATCAGCGGTCCCGACCTCTCCGACAAGATGCTGGAGCAGGCCCGCCAGTTCGACCTCAAATTCGAATACGGCGAGGTGGAAAAGGCCGAACTCGAAGGCGAGGTGAAGTCCATCACCGTCGGGGGCAAGGTCCTCACGGCAAAGACCATTATCATCACCACCGGGGCTTCCCCCCGCACCCTGCACGTGGGCGAGGATAAATTCCACGGCAAGGGCGTCTCTTATTGCGGCACCTGCGACGGCCCCTTCTTCAAAGACAAAACCGTCGTGGCCGTGGGCGGGGGCGACACCGCCGTCCAGGAGAGCCTCTACCTCACCAAGTTTGCCAAAAAGGTCTACCTGGTCCACCGACGCGACCAGCTCCGGGCCGCCAAGATCCTTCAGGAGCGGGCCCTGGCCAGCGACAAGATCGAAATGGTCTGGGACTCCGTGGTCACCGGCCTGGACGGATTCTTCGGGCTTGAAGGCGTCACCGTAAAAAACGTGAAGACCGAAGAAGAGACGAGGATCGCCGCGGAAGGCTGCTTCATCTGGATCGGTATTCTGCCCAACACCGACTTTCTGGGCACTGCCCTGGACATGGATGAGTGGAATTTCATCAAGACCGACGCCAACATGGCCACCAACATCCCCGGTGTGTTTGCCGCAGGCGACGTCCGGAGCACCCCCCTGCGCCAGATTGCCACGGCAGTGGGCGACAGCGCCATTGCCGCCACCTCGGCTGAACACTACATAGAAGGGCACTGATCCATGAAGCGTCTGATCTCCCTCGTACTCATCGCCTTTGTTACGCTCGCCTTTGTCTCCTGCGGTTCCAAGACCAAAGAAGAGAAGCTGGCCCCGGAACTGGCCGAAGACGCCAGGGTCCAGTTTGAAAAGGAACGCTACGAAGAGGCCATCAAGATCTACACCAAACTCAGGGACTGGTACCCCTTTGACAAGCTGGCCGTGGAGGCGGAGTTCAACATCGCCGAGGCCCACTTCAAAATGGAAGCCTACGACGAGGCCGCCATTGCCTACGAAGAGTTTGAAAAGCTCCACCCCCGGCACGAGTCCATTGACTACATCATCAACCAGCAGGCCCTTTGTTACTTCAACCGGCTGGACACGGTGGACAGGGACCAGGCCCAGGCCATCAAGGCGATCTCCATCTTTACGCGCCTGATCAGGCAGTACCCCGAGAGCGCCTATGTGGATGAGGCGAAGAAAAAGAGGGAGGTCTGCCTGAAGAGCCTTGCCGGTCACGAAATGTACGTCGGCCGCTATTACCTGAAGAACAAAAAGTACAAAAGCGCCCTTCACCGTTTCCAGACGGTAATCGACGCCTACGCCGGCCTTGGGTATGACGAAGAAGCCCAGAAGCTGGCGACTCAGTCCCGGGAAAAGCTGGCCGAAGAGGAAGCCAAGGACGCCGAATAGGCCTGTTTCCCCTTGCGGTCACCCCCGTAAGCAACCCGCAGGAAGCAAAAGGGCGGGCGCTGAAGCGCCGGCCCTTCTTCCCGTTTGATTCGAAGCGATAAAAAGGCTTTACACGGCCTGACTTTTGTTTTATACAGACTCGTTATTTTTTTACGTCACCTGACGCCTTGACGGGTTCGTAAAAAAGAGCCGGTAAACCACTTGTGTCTTGCCGAATGGATATCCGGCCCTACCGGCCGTTTTACAAAGCCATCAACGTGAAAAAAGGAGTGTGCAACATGTCCAAGATGTGTGAAATATGTGGCAAAAAGCCGATGGTTGGCAACAACGTGAGCCACGCCCACAATGTCAACAAGCGCCGTTTCAATCCCAACCTTCAGAACGTTCGTGCCCTCAAAAACGGCACCGTGAAGAAGATGACCGTATGCACCAGCTGCATCAAGTCCGGCAACGTGATCAAAGCCGCCAAGTAGTGGTTTTCGCTCAGGCTTGATTGACCGGTTCATAACGCGTTCGGTGGGTGGGTCCCGACTCCGGCACAAAGAATTTGCCGCGCCGGCAGACCTGCCTTTTTGCCGTTGGAACACCGCCTGACACCGACCGCCGCCGATCCCGTCATCATCCCACGTACCGCCCGCAGAAGACCTCAGGCTCTCTTGACGCCATCAGCACCCATTCGAGAGAGCCTGTAGTGTTTTCATCCGCCCTTCCCAGCTTCACAACCCGTCGTTATGTCTCACGATAGGTCCCTGCCCTTCCCGTCCCCACAAAAAAATTGCGAAAACTTCAAAAAAGGTTATGATACCGAAACCGGAGCGCCATGGCGGCCATCTTTGGTGCTGCCTTCCACGGCCGGCCTTCGTCACCAGCGGCCCATCTTCCGGTATCGGCAAACCCCACGGCACACGCGGCACGCGCCGCCCCTGCCGGATGTATCCCTTGCGTTTAAAAGACGTTGAATCGGATTTTCTAGGAGTGTTGTTTCACCACTATGGACTTGCATGAAAAACGATATGATGCGGATGCCATCGAGGTCCTCAAGGGCCTTGACCCCGTCAGGCGCCGTCCGGGCATGTACACCGACACCGACCGCCCCAACCACCTGGCCCAGGAGGCCATCGACAACAGCGTGGACGAGGCCATCGCCGGGTACGCGGACAAGGTCTCGGTGGTGCTCTATGAGGACGGCTCCCTGGAGGTAAGCGACAACGGACGCGGCATGCCCGTGGACATCCACCCCGAAGAGGGGATCACCGGTGTGGAGCTCATCATGACCCGTCTCCATGCCGGCGCCAAGTTTTCCGGCAAGAACTACACCTTTTCAGGCGGCCTTCACGGGGTGGGTGTCTCGGTGGTCAACGCCCTGTGTACCCGTGTGGAAGTAGAGATCCGGCGGGACGGCAAGAAGTACGCCATCGCCTTTGAGCACGGAGAGACAGTCTCCCCCCTGACCCAGATGGGAGAAGTGGGCCGGAGAAACACCGGCACCACGGTCCGGTTCTGGCCCGACGCCAGCTACTTCGACAGCGCCAAATTCTCGGTGAGGCGACTCATCCACATCCTCAAGGCCAAGGCCGTTCTCTGCAAAGGCCTCACCGTCTGCTTCCGGGACATCCCCGGGGGAGAAAAGCACCGCTGGTATTATGAGGACGGCCTCTCCGCTTACCTCACCGAAAGCCTGGGCGACTTAGAGCAGGTCCCCTCCCCGCCCTTTATCGGAGAGCTGGAAGGGGACAGCGAAGCCGCTTCCTGGGCTGTCACCTGGCTCCCCGAAGGGGGCACCGTGGTGGCCGAGAGCTACGTCAACCTCATCCCCACGGCCCAGGGCGGTACCCACGTCAACGGCCTGAGGAGCGGCCTGCTTGCCGCCTTGAGGGAGTTCTGCGACATCCACAAGCTGCTGCCTCGGGGCGTGCGCCTGGCCCCTGAAGACATCTGGGAAAACTGCGCCTACGTTCTCTCCGTAAAAATGGCCGATCCGCAATTCTCGGGCCAGACCAAGGAGCGCCTCTCCTCGCGTCAGGTCGCCGCCTATGTCTCGGGCATTGCCAAGGACGCCTTCAGCCTCTGGCTCAACCAGAACACGGCCGAAGGGGAGTTCCTGGCCGAGATGGCCCTGGCCAGGGCCCAGAAGCGCATGAAAGCCGGTAAAAAGGTGGCGCGCAAGAAGATCACCCAGGGCCCGGCCCTTCCCGGTAAGCTGGCCGACTGCGTGGAGACCGACATCGCCCGCACCGAGCTCTTCCTGGTGGAGGGTGATTCCGCAGGGGGCTCGGCCAAACAGGCCCGAGATCGCCAGACCCAGGCCATCATGCCCCTGCGCGGCAAGATCCTCAACACCTGGGAGGTGGAGCCCGAGATGGTTCTTAACTCCAAGGAGATCCACGACATTGCCGTGGCCCTTGGCGTGGACCCCGGCTCCGACGACCTTAAGCAGCTACGCTACGGCAAGGTGTGCATTCTGGCCGACGCGGACTCCGACGGCCTTCATATTGCCACCCTGCTCTGCGCCCTGTTCCTCAAGCACTTCCGCCCCCTGGTGGAAGAGGGCCATGTGTATGTGGCCATGCCGCCCCTCTTCCGCATCGACATCGGCAAGGAGGTGCACTACGCCCTGGACGAGTCGGAAAAACAGGTCATCCTGGACCGCATCGCCAAGGAGAAGAAACGCGGCACCGTCAACGTGGTGCGATTCAAGGGCCTGGGCGAGATGAACCCCTTGCAGCTCCGGGAGACCACCATGGCCGAGGACACCCGGCGGCTTCTCCAGCTCACCACAGGGGACGAAGACGACGCCCCGGACGCCCTGTTCGACATGCTCCTGGCCAAAAAGCGCGCCTCGGACCGCCGCAACTGGCTGGAGACCAAAGGCGACCTCGCCGAAGCCAACACCCTGGTGATATAAGTATCCCCTGAGGCCGAACGCCTGCTTTTGCAAACGGTTTTCTCCATAGAAGGCATTTTTCTAAATGAAGCACGAAACACATTTCACCGAAGAGGGTGGCGAGCAGCAGCCCATTAAATATTTTGCCGAGGATGCGTACCTGGAGTACTCCATGTACGTCATCCTCGACCGCGCCCTGCCCCACATCGGGGACGGGCTCAAGCCGGTCCAGCGACGCATTGTCTACGCCATGAGCGAGCTGGGGCTCAAGGCCACGGCCAAGTACAAGAAGTCGGCCCGTACCGTGGGCGACGTCCTGGGCAAGTTCCACCCCCACGGGGACTCGGCCTGTTACGAGGCCATGGTGCTCATGGCCCAGGATTTTTCCTATCGCTACCCCCTGGTGGACGGCCAGGGCAACTGGGGGGCCCCTGACGACCCCAAATCCTTTGCCGCCATGCGATACACCGAGTCCCGCCTCTCCCCTTACGCCCAGGTGCTTTTAGACGAGGTGGGCCACGGCACGGTGAACTGGATCCCCAACTTCGACGGCACCCTTCAGGAACCGGCCGTGCTTCCGGCCCGGCTGCCCAACCTGCTTTTGAACGGCACCACGGGTATTGCCGTGGGCATGTCCACGGACATCCCGCCCCACAACCTCCGGGAGGTGGCCGATGCCTGCGTGCACCTTCTCTCCCACCCCGAGGCCGACACCCGGGACCTCCTTGAACACATCAAGGGCCCTGACTTTCCCACGGAGGCCGAGATCATCACCCCGGCCGAGGACCTGCGCAAGCTCTACGTCACGGGCCACGGCTCCGTGAAGATGCGGGCGGTGTGGAGCCGGGAAAACGGGGATATAGTCATCACGGCCCTGCCTTACCAGGTCTCAGGGGCCAAGGTCATCGAGCAGATCGCCGCCCAGATGCAGGCCAAAAAGCTGCCCATGGTGGCGGACTTAAGGGACGAATCCGACCACGAAGCCCCCACCCGCATCGTGGTGGTGCCCCGTTCCAACCGTATCGACAGAGAGGCCCTCATGGACCACCTCTTTGCCACCACGGACCTGGAGCGCAACTACCGGGTGAACATGAACGTCATCGGCACCTCGGGCAAGCCTCAGGTCAAAGGGCTTGTGCAGCTCCTCTCCGAATGGCTGGAGTTCCGTAAAGACACGGTCACCCGCCGCCTCACCCATCGCCTGGAAAAGGTGAGAAAGCGCCTTCACATCCTAGACGGCCTGTTGGTGGCCTTCCTCAACATCGACGAGGTCATCGCCATCATCAGAAACGAGGACAAGCCCAAGCCCGCCCTCATGGAGCGCTTCGGACTCACCGACCAGCAGGCAGAAGCCATCCTGGAGCTGCGCCTGCGCCACCTGGCCAAGCTCGAAGAGATGAAGATCCGGGGCGAGCAGGAAGAACTCGCCAAGGAGCGGGACGAGCTGGAAAAGATCCTCAGTTCAGGCAAGCGCCTGGTCAAGCTCATCCAGAAAGAGATCAAGGCCGACGCCAAGCTCTACGGCGACGACCGCAGGTCCCCTGTGGTGGAGCGCCAGGAAGCCCAGGCCCTCTCGGAAAAGGACCTCATGCCCACGGAGCCCGTGACCCTGATCCTCTCCAAGAACGGCTGGGTCCGCTCGGCCAAGGGCCACGACGTGGACCTGTCCCGCATCAAGTACAAGGCAGGGGACGAGCTCCTCTGCGCCGCTGAAGGCAAAAGCTCCCAGTTCGCCGCCTTCATCGACTCCACAGGGCGAAGCTACAGCCTGGAGTCCCATACCCTGCCCTCGGCCAGGAGCCATGGCGAGCCCCTCACCGGCCGCTTTGCACCGCCTTCAGGGGCCACCTTCCGGCACATGGTCACCGGAAGCCGCAAGGACCTTCTCCTGATGGCCTCGGACGCCGGGTACGGATTTATTGCCAAGTTCGGCGACCTCCTGAGCAAGAACAGGGCGGGCAAGGCCCTTCTCACCCTGCCTGCCGCAGCCTCGCCCATTCCGCCCCTTGCCGTCCCCACCCTGGACGACACCCTGCTGGCCGCCATCACCAGCGAGGGCCGCATGATCATCTTCCCCTTGCGGGACCTGCCCATGCTCCCCAAGGGCAAAGGCAACAAGATCATCAACATCCCGTCGGCAAAAGCCAAAGCCGGAGAAGAGCTGGTCATCCGCCTGTTCACCCTGCAGAAAGAGAGCAGCATCATCATCTACGCGGGCAAGCGCCACCTCACCCTCAAGCCCGGCAACGTGGCCGAATACATGAGCTCCCGTGGCTTACGGGGCAAAAAACTCCCCCGCGGCTACCAGAAGGTGGACCGCGTGGAAGTCAAGGAACCGGAACAGCCCATGCTCCTCACAGACCCGGATTGATCCAGCCCTCCGCCCCCCCCTTTTCAACAAATAACGCCCTGCCCCCCACCGGCAGGGCGTTTCTTTTCCCCTTTTCCCCTTTTCCCCTTTTGCCCTTTTGCCCTTTTGCCCTTCACCTTTTGCCTTTCGCCCTTAGCCCTTCGCCTCCCCCAACAAAAAACGTCCCGCCGACACCGACGGAGCGCTTAAACTCACCATTCACCATTCACCCTTTAGCCTTTCGCCCTTAACCCTTCGCCTCCCCCACCCCCAACAAAAAACGCCCCGCCAACACCGACGGAGCGCTACCACTCACCACTCACTATTCTCTATTCTCTATTCACCCTTTAGCCTTTCCCCCTTAGCCCTTCACCTCCCCCTCCCCCAACAAAAAACGCCCCGCCAACATCGACGGAGCGCTACCACTCACTATTCTCTATTCTCTATTCACCCTTTAGCCTTTCCCCCTTAGCCCGTCACCTCCCCCTCCCCCAACAAAAAACGCCCCGCCAACATCGACGGAGCGCTTCCCCCCACAACTCCCTATCCCCTATCCCCTATTACCTGTTACCTGTTTTTCCTGCCCCCCTTCCACCTCTCCGACACCACCATCCCCAAAAGAATCAGCGCTGCCCCCCCGTACTCCATGCGTCCCATGGCCTCACCGGCCAGGACCCAGGCAAACAGGGCGGCAAAGACCGGCTCCAGGCAGAAGATCAGGGCAGTATCCGAAGGGGAGACCCATTTCTGGACCGTGGTCTGGATAAGAAAGGGAAGGACAGTGGCCAGAAAGGAGCACAAAATCAGGGCCACGGCGATCTCCGGTTTCCAGGAGAACAGGGGCTGGCCCTTGGCAAGGGCTGCGCCCCCGCAGAGCACGCCGATGGTCCCCAGTTGGACCACGGCAAGCCAGTAGCTGTCGCACCGGGACGCATAGCGGCCGGTGTAGAGGATGTGCAGGGCGAAAAACACGGAGCAGGCCAGGGCAAGGAGGTCCCCCCGGTTCACATGGGCGAGGCCTTCGCCGCCCAGGAGCCCGCACATCAGATAGATTCCGCCCACGGCCAGGATCGCGCCCACGGCCTTGGGGGCTTCCAGGCGGCGTTTGAGCAGGGGCACGGCCAGGATGGGTACCCACACCACGTTCAGGCCCGTCAGAAAGGCGGTGTTGGATGCTGTGGTGTCGATGAGGGCCACGGTCTGGAGGGCATAGCCCATCACCACCAGCCCCCCCAGAAGCACGCCGCGTCCCAGGGTGTAAGCGTTCAGCGGGGCCTTGGCCAGGGGCCGCGCCACAAACAGAAGCCCAAAGGCCAGAAGGAACCGCTGGGCGAGGAAAAAGGCGACCGGAACATCGTCCAGCGCCTCTTTGATCACGGTAAAGGTCATTCCCCAGAAGAAGGCCACCAGAACCAACCCGGCCATGCCCACGAGACGTTTGTTGCCGTTCATGCATCACTCCATCAAAAATCAACTGACTGTATATCAACGCTGCGCTGTGCCGGGGGCCCCGAGAGCGCCCCGCAAAAACGTACCCGGCCCCTTCCATACACCATGGAAGGGGCCCGAAAGAATTGAGTCTACACCATCTTTGGCCGTGGCTGTTAACCAATTTTCATCCTGCCGCCCATGGCGGTGGACCGATTGACACCAACATGCCGATCTGATAGTTTATTTCCTAGTCTATCAACCCGCAGATCCTGCCCAACAGCCCAGGATTTTGAGCCCAAGACACACCGGGACGGATTCTCGCCAGAATTCCTGCATCGTAACCCACCGGGATACCGCTGCAAAACCGGATTTTTTCTTTCCCCCCCAGCCACAAGGGGATTCACGCGTCATTCAAGGTGGTAACCGAATCGATGAAGATTGAAGTTGGAGGCCAGATACAGGGGATTTCCCTCAGCTCATTTCTGCAGATCGTCCAGATGGACAAGACATCCTGCACGCTGAAAATCTACGCCAATGATGACGTCGGCTACCTCTGGATCAACGACGGCAACCTCGTGGCCGCCGAATCCGGAGCCCTCCACGGTCTCGACGCGGTGTACGAAATCATCTGCTGGGACGACACCGTCATTGTCATCGACAACGCCCCGGCCCCAGAGCACAATATCACCACCCCCCTTCTCACCATCCTCATGGAGGGCCTCAAGCTCCGCGACGACAAGGCGGCCAAAGCCGCCGCAGAAGGAACACCACCCGCCCCCGGCCCCACAGCCCCTTCCGTGGACGACCAGATCGCCATGGAATTTGTCATGGAGGAGAAACCCGAACCCGCAGCTCCTCCGGGTGACCTCCCTCCCCTGCCGGACCTGCCCTCCATGCCCGATGCAACACCGCCTGCCATGCCGGTGACCGCCTCGCTCTCTCCGGGCGTGGACCTGGAACTGGACGAAGATCCCGGGGACGAGGAGGCCGAGGAAGAGGGCGACGGCTCCTGGGTCTATGAATACGAGGATGAGGACCTGGAGGAGCCGTCCAGCCCCATCCGCACCATTCTCATTGTCTTCCTTGCCTGTGTCGTCATCGGCGGCGGCGCCTTCGGCGGCTACATCTGGTACCGTGCCCACACCCTGGAGACAGAATTCAACACCCTCATGGCCGACCTGGCCTCCATGAAGCAGTTCCGGCAGCAGAAGGCCCTTCTGGAGTCCTATCTCAACAGCCATGTGATCAACCGGTTCACCCTGCAGGTCACCGAGCGCCTCAATGAGGCAAATGCCCTTATGGAGATGGACCGCCGCATCGACACCCTGCCGCGGGACGGGGAATTTATCGACACCTCCGTGGGCATGATGAAGAAACACCTGAAGGAGAACCAGGGCACCCCCTTTGCCACGGCCATCCGATCCAAGATCAAGAGCCTTCCCGCCCAGCTGGACGACCTGGATTACCAGAAACTCCGCCAGGCAGAAGACCGCAGCGCCCAGGAGCGGCTTGGGCTCTACCGGGCCTACCTCTCCGATCACCCCAACGGCAAACACATCCGACCGGTCACCAACCTGGTGGCATCGGTGAGCGACGACTATTACCTGATGCTCAAAACCAAGGCCCCCACCTGTTACAAAACGGAGAACTGGGAACCCTGCATTGCCCTGGCCGACACATTCACCGCCGAGTTCCCCGAAGACAGACGCTTCAACGAAGTGTGGCTGATGCGCGGCGAGATGATCGACACCATCGAGTTCAACAGGCTGAAACGTGAGACTGCGGGCCTCTCCTTTGAAGATGCCCGGGCCATGTACATCTCCTTCCTCCAGAACAATCCCCACACCACCCAGGCCTCGGAGATCAGAAAAGAGATCGCCTCCCTCGCCCGAAAAGCGGACCAGCAGGGTCAGTGGAAAGAGGTCAGGACGGTTGCGGACAACCCCAAGAACCCCATCTCTGTTCGCATTCAGGAGGTGGAGCTCTACATGGATCGCTACCCGGACGGCGCCTTTATCAAGGAGGCACGGGCCTTGAAGGGTGAGCTGGAGTCCCAGAGGGGGCGCCTCCTGGCAGAGGAGCAGGCCTCCCGCCAGACCCTCCTGGCCCGCCAGGCAGAGGCCCGGCGCCTGGAAGAAGAGAAGAACCGCCTCCTGGCCCAGCAGCAGGCCCAGGCCGACGCCCGGCGCAGACAGGAGGCTGCCGCTCGCATTGCCACACGGGAAGCCGAGATCCGCACCCTTCTCCGGGACAAGGGCAACCGATTCCTGGACCACAGAAACGGCACCTTCACGGACACCCAATCCGGCCTCACCTGGATGATCCTGGACTCCAGGAACTTGGGGAATAGCTGCATGCCCTTTGCCTCGGCAAAGGCCTGGGTGGAGCGCCTCTCCATCGGCGGATTCACAGACTGGCGCATCCCCCTGCCCAACGAGCTGGCCCTGCTTTACAACGGCAAACCCTACTACCCCACCAGCGGAGCCCCGTGGTACTGGACCTCGGAACTGGAGACCGGGGCCTGGGGCACCAGCACCGAAGCCGTCACCTTCAACCCCAACAACAAAGAGAGCTACGTCCGGGAAGCCCATCCCCTGACCGGCTGCGGCTTTGTTCATGCCGTTCGGACCCCCTGACCCCCTGTTCAACACGCTGATAACGCGGAAAAGGGGGACAGTCGACCCGCCTGAGGCGTGAAAAGGACAAGCTGAAAACCGTGAATTGAATTTTCATTTTTGGAAATATCTGCGTTTCACACGGGAACCGGACCCCATGATGCTTTATTCCTTCTCCCGGCCCGTCTTTTCATGAAATCTCCGGACGAACGCTTTTGTTTGACACCCTCCTTCAAGTGTGAAAAAGTTTTTGCCCAAGGGCCTTGCCCCCCATCCCCTGCCACCGGCCACACCGTGCGCGCCACGGGGAATTCCCACCATTCGGTCTGTTATGCGAAGCCGCCATTATAAAAAATACTTTTAGGAGGGTTGCATGCCACACGATCACGATCATCATCACGACCACCACCACAGCCACGATCACAGTCACGACCACGACCACCAGAACGACTCCGCCCCCCTTTCCTTGCAGGAACAGCTGGCCACACTGCTCACCCACTGGGTCAATCACAACGACGCCCACAAGGGCAATTACCTCACATGGGCAGAACGTGCCCGGGAAGGCGGCTACGATAACGTGTGCCGACTGCTGGAAGAGGTTGTAGGGCTCACAGAGGCTGTCTCGGAAAAACTCAAAGAGGCTCAAAAGGAGGTCGACACCGCCCCATGACGCCTCCTGTCTCCGACATGAAAAAAGCGCACCCGGAGGCCTCGGATGCGCTTTTTATCTATTACATCGAAGGGGTGATCCACCCGGCCACGCCCGTGGATCATCCCGACTTTCTCGGCAACTGGGTGGAGGACGCCTCCACCTTCCTCTTTTTCGGGAGCCCCGCCGACGAGGTGGTGGAGCGCCTGACCCGGGCCGCTGCCCACCTCACCCTCATCGACCGCTACGACATGACATACGACCAGTGGCAGGGAGGAGACGCCGAGCCCTTCACCGCCGGACCCCTTACGGTGCGGCCCTTTCGGCGGGGTGCAGCCCCTGGGGGCAGCCCCGCCCCCGATGAAATCTTCCTTGATGCCGGGGTGGTCTTCGGCAACGGAGCGCACCCCACCACCAGCTGCTGCCTCTCGCTGCTGGCGGAAATGGGCCCGGGGCTTTCCGGCAAAACCGTTCAGGACCTGGGCACGGGAACCGGCCTTCTGGCCCTGGGCGCCGCACGCTTAGGGGCAAGCCGGGTCCTGGCCGTGGACCTGAACCACCTTGCCGTGCGCACCACCCATGAAAACGCCCGGGTCAACGGGCTCTCGCACCGAATCCTGGCCGTCCAGGGACGTGCCGAGAAGATGGTGCACGCACCGGCGGATCTCGTGGTGGCCAACATCCACTACGACATCATGAAACACCTGGTTGTCTCGGAAGGGTTTCTCGGAAAACGGGAGGCGATCCTCTCCGGCCTTCTTACCACCGAAGCCGGAAAGATCGAAGCACAGCTTGTCTCACAGGGGTACACCATTGCCGCCCACCATGCACAGGATGGTATCTGGCACACCTTTCACGTAAAAAGAGGGTAATACTGGTCTCTCTCCTTGCGGTCGTTCATCTCCTCGATCTGTTCGGCGGGGATCTCAAAAAAGAGGTGGGTGCCGTCACCGGGAGCGGACTCGATGCGTGCCCTCCCCTTGATCAGCCTCACCCGGTTCTCCATGCCCCTTAACCCCATACGCTTCTCCCTGAGACCATCTTCCATGCGGCGAGCCACATCAAATCCCGTGCCGTCGTCATCGATGCGCAGGATCACGTGGGGATGGGCCGCCACCAGCCGGATAATCACCCCGGCTGCACCGGCATGTTTGCGCACGTTGTTCAGGGCCTCCTGGATGATCCGCTGGATGTGGTGCTGCTGCTCCTTGTCCAGGTTCACATTGTGCATCCCGGCCGTGTAAAAATCCACCGTGATACCGAACCGCTCGCTGAACTCATCACAATAGTTGTAGATGGTGTCCACCAGGCTCATATTGCCCGTGGTGGGGGGCTGCAGCTCGTAGGCCATCTCACGGACCGTGTTGATGGAGCTCTGGAGGATCCCTGAAAACCCGCTGACGGTCTTTTCAAACTCCGACGGGGATTTCCGGGCCGCGTCCACCAGGGTGTCGCAGCTGATCTTCAAGGTGGCCAGCTCCTGGGCCACGTTGTCGTGCAGGTCGTAGGCAATGCGCTGTCGCTCCCCCTCCTGGGCCAGAACCAGCTCTCCGGTCAGGGTCCGGATGCTCTGCTCGGCGTCTTTTAACGGGGTGATGTCGTGGGAATAGAAGGCCACCTGCTCCACCACGCCCCGGGTATCGAACACCGGGTAGATAACGTTGGAGAGCACCAGGCCGTTGTTGTCGTCTTCAAAATGAACGGGGTGGCCGCTTTTCACCACGGCCTTCACCTGCTTGCGTCGAAAACGGGCCAGGTCCGGGGAAAAGAAGTCGTAAAACGGTTTGCCCTTGGCGTGGTTCTGGCTGATCTTGAGGCGACGGGAAAAGGAGCTGTTGATGGCCAGGATATTGCCTTCGATGTCCAGCAGCGCCGCCGAGTCTCTGGTGGCGTTGAGAAGGGCCGAGGCCAGGGCTTCCCTTTTCTTAAGTTCCATGGTCAGCTCCACCTGGCGCATGGAGCTGATGAAGAGCCCCTCCACGGTTTTCAGGAACCGGGTAATCATCTCCTCTGGCCACAGGTACTCCTCATCCGGTCCTCCGAACAGGAAAATCCCCCCCTCCTTGCCGTCCCGGCTGTTGAGATAAAGCCCCACCAGCGCCCTGAACCCATAATCCGAAAAAAACTGCCGCTGCTCGAACGTCAAATCGGCCATTTCTGACTTCTGACTCAAGATAGTGATTTTCTCTTCACGCATGGGAGGGAGGAAAACAGAAAAAGCCCGGGGCGAGATGGACTCGAAGCTCCCTTCGGGATCTTCCTCGGAGATCCACTCAAAAAACAGGGCACACTCCACCTGGCCCTGGGGCATGATAAAGGCAACACCCCGCTTGGCCCCGGCAAACCGGGCCACCCGTTTCAGGGCCTTTTCAATGACATCGCCGGTCCATTCCCCGGTTACGTTCATAAAGTCAGACGACACAGCAGCAAGCATCTGATCCAATGCCCTGCGGTCGTTGAGGGTCTCCCGAAGTGCCTCGTTTTCGGTGATAATATCGGCCAGGGACTGGCCTGTCGGCAGTTGAATCACTTCCGTCATGATTTCCTCCAACTCGTGTCAGGGGCCATCGGAAGGGAAAGATACAACACTCCCATCAGCCTTGGAAAAAAGGTGAACCGGCAAACCGGTACCAACGGAATGTCACTTGGAAAGACTCGATTCGACTCGAGGAGAAAAGATGAAACACACCAGAGGTTCATGTGATGAACTCAGACATAGTACAAAATCATCATGGTGTCAACATCACATATCCTGATCAATCATTTTAACACACTGATTCAAATAAAGAATCGCCATTCCCCAAAACCCGCACCCGCACAGACGCCCTAATCAAGAAGCAAACCGAGAAAATCCAACCGAAACACCACGCCCGAATTTAACCATCTGAAAAGGCACACAATGAAACCATGATACAAAAAACAGCAGTTAGAATATTAATGAGGAATCTGGCAAAAAGGCAATCCACGGCAACCCAACGGGATAACGCCTGCAATCGTTCCTTGCGGCACATCGTTGTAAAAGGCGTTCTCACGCTCAAAACAATCTGATACAATATCAAGAATATACCACACCCCCGCCCCTCATTTTCAGCCCCCTTCCGGCAGCATCCGGAGACAAACCGACACGCCGGGCACCCACCCAACAACCTGCTTCATGCTCCCAACCAAGGAGGATACCCCATGGTCCACCTCTACCGTCGGTCTTTGTGGATAAAAACGGTTCCCGCAATACTCCTGGCCCTTCTTCTCACGGCCTGCGCTACAACGTCAGGCAAGGAGGCCACGGCTCCCCCCGCAGGAGAGACCATTGAGACTCGCATCGGTGCGCTTGAATTTACCCATGACTTTGCCAATGGCTACCCCACGGCCGAGACCCAGGCGCTTCTCCTGGAAGAGATGGACTTCCAGCGGGCTTGCCAGGCTTACCTTTGGGCCATCCCCCTCATTGGCATGGAGCAGTGGCAGCACGCACACCTCCGGCAGCTCGGCGCGGAAAACGGGCAAATCGTTTTTATGGAGTCCTACGAGGACAAGCTCGGGGGGCTGACCTTCAACACCACGACGCCCTACGTCGTCGTCTTCATCGACTTAAACGAGGGCCCCTGGATCATGGTGATACCTGAAGGCGAGGTGCGTGGCGCGGCCAACGATTTCTGGCAGATCGGGGTCATGCAGATGACCAAACCGGGCAAATACCTCTTTGTCGGTCCGGGACAGGAGCCGCCCGAAGACGCGGAAGACGGAGAGTATACCGTGGTACGGATGCCCACCATGAACATCATGCCGGGCGTCCGCCTGATGTCCCAGGACCGCAGCGAGCGCATGGCCATCCTGGAAAAAATCGACGTGTACCCTTACGCCGAACGGATGGATCCCCGACCCCGCGGCTACATCACCCCCGACGGAAAAGCCTGGCAGGCCTGGCACCCACGTGGTATCGCCTACTGGGAACGACTGGCCGACATCATCAACCGGGAGCCGGTTCACGAACGGGATCGCTTCTGGCTGGCCATGCTCAAACCTTTAGGCATTGAGAAGGGAAAACCCTTTGCCCCCACGCCGAACCAGAAAAGGCTCCTGATCGAGGCCACCCTGGTGGGTGAAGCAATGGCCAAGGCCAATGACTTCTTCAACCCGCGTCTGGAGGACGCGCATTACATGGACGGCTCCCACTGGGAATTTGCCACCGTCTGCACACCGGAACAACGCCGGGAGCATTACGATGACCTTGATGAGCGCGCCGCCTGGTTCTACGAAGCCGTCACCAACGATCCCATGATGCACGGCCAGAAAACCGGCAAAGGCCAGGTGTACCTGGCGGCCTATCGCGACAGCGACGGGGACTGGCTGGACGGTGCCGTCAACTACACCCTGCATGTTCCGCCCAACGTTCCGGTCAAGGCGTTCTGGTCCCTCACCGTCTATGATGTCTCGACCCGAACCATCATCGTAAACGACACCAAGCTGGCCGACCGCTCCTCCCGCATGGACCTGCACGAAAACGCAGATGGCTCCGTCGATCTGGCCATCGGCCCGAACAAACCGGAAGGCGATAAGGCAAAAAACTGGATACAGACCATGCCCGGCAAAGCCTGGTTCCCCTATTTCAGGCTCTACTCCCCCGACCAGGCCTTCCTTGACAGAAGCTGGGTCCTGCCGGATATCGAAAAGGCGAAGTGACCAAAACACCAGGAGGGAAGCTGGCTCCCGACCCCGGATGGCCCTTTCTGACCCGGCCGGAGCCAGAGTTCCTTCCCGTGAAGAATTGAAAGGTCATGAATCACATTCCTGACTGCCCCTGCACCTGGCAAAATGAATAAAAACGGAGGGAACCGCAATGATGTCACACATGACACATCGTAAGGCCAACAGAGCCCCAGCGCGTTTTTTGATTCATGCCGTCAGGGCAGCGCTGTTTGCATGCATCCTGATGGGTGTCCACCTCCAGGCAGCCCTGGCGGAACCGGAAGGCCAGGACGAGGCCGGAGCCTCCGCATCCAACGCAGAGGCACAGGCCAACAACCCCCTGGCCAACATGAAGGCCTTCAACCTCCAGAACTATTACATCGGAAAGATCACCGAGTCCGACGAAGACGCAAACCAGTTTGTGTTCCGCTATGCCCAGCCCATCAGTATCGGGGACACCTCCTGGCTGATGCGGGCCTCGCTGCCGGTCAACACCTTTCCGACACCGCCCGACGGAAGCAAAGAGACCGGCCTGGGTGATTTCAACATTTTTGCAGCCTACCTCTTCGACACCGGTAACCCCGGGATCAGCGTGGGTTTAGGGCCACAACTCACCGCCCCCACGGCAACAGACGATGACCTGGGCTCTGAGCAGTGGTCGGCCGGGCTGGCCCAGGTCACCTTTGTGGCCACCTCCCCTGTGTTCCAGTACGGCTACCTGCTGACCTGGCAAGCCAGCTTTGCCGGTGAAGACGACCGGGACGATGTCAACGTCGGGGTGTTGCAGCCCTTTGCGTTCTTCCAGTTGGGGGACGGCATCTACCTGCGGGCGGCGCCCCTGTGGGTCTACAACTTTGAAAAAGACTATTATTCCGTCCCCATGGGCGTCGGCATCGGGAAAGTCATCAAAAAAGGCACAACGGTCTACAACTTCTTTGTCGAACCGCAATACTCCGTGGCCGACGACGGCCCCGGCCAACCCCAATGGCAGATCTTCTTTGCTCTGAACATGCAGTTTCTGGGCGGATAAATCGCCCATGGCGCCCTCTTGACAGCATCATGTTAAGCGGCCCCTTGTTGTCAGCCGTTCAACACACAAATTGCTTGATTCCATCCGGCATTCAAGCAACCCCAAAGCATGCCTCGGCGCTTTGAATTATCAGGAAGGTATTCCAGGCCCTGCACCTGCACAAAGAGGCGTTATTGACGCTTGTGTGCCCATTGGAAGCACAGGCCCTCCAATGACACGCAAAAATCAAGAGGATGCGCCGATGGCACTGTCATGATGTATCGCAGGCGACCGTTTCAGGCGGTACCCCTTCAACAAGTCTCCTTTCTTACCCTCCCATCTTTTGGTAATCCTTCAACTTAAAATAAAATCCTTTTGCTTTTTTAAGTAAAAGCCATTGACCTTCCCCTTACGGGAAGGTTTACGGTTTCGCTGGCTCGCACCATACATCTGGCAAGACATGGGCAGGCCCTATTGTGTGTCCCGAAAAGGTGTTGCAGGAAAATGATGATGGGGAGGTGGTAGGTGGAGCAGGAAAACATGGCCAATCAATTCATCAGGTATGTCATTCCATCCATGATGTCCATGGTCCTGGTGGGGATGTACATGATCGTGGACGGGTACTTCCTGTGCCGTGCCATGGGAGACGACGGCCTGACGGCCATCAACCTGGCCTGGCCCCTGCTGGCACTGATGACAGCCATCGGTACGGGAATCGGCACCGGCGGTTCCATTATCATGACCATCCGCAGCGCCGGAGACGACGAAACCGGGGCCCTGAGAGCAAAGTCATCCACCCTGGTGCTTCTCTTCACCATCTCCCTTGCCCTCATGCCCCTGTACTTTTTTCTCATCGACGACCTGCTGACCCTGTTGGGCGCCAGGGGCAACATCCACGAGTACGGCCTCGACTACATGCTCGTCATCACCTTTGGGTCCCTGTTCCAGGTGATGGGGGCAGGCCTTGTGCCGGTGATGAAAAATATCGGGATGCCCGTCTACGCCATGGTGATGATGGTGGTGGGGATGCTGATCAACATTGTCCTGGACGCCTGGTTCATGCTGGGCCTTGGCATGGGGCTGGAAGGGGTTGCCTGGGCCACGTGCATCGCCCAGGCCGTTGTGGCGCTGATGGGTATCGGCCCCATCTTGAAATCCAAACTGGGCCCGGACTGGTATCGCCTGGAGAGAGACACCACCCTCGAAATGCTGAAAATAGGTATCTCCCCCTTCGGGCTGACCATCGCACCGGCCATCGTCATCATCCTGACCAACTACCAGTGCCTTAACTACGGCGGTAATGCAGCCGTTGCCGTCTATACGGTCATGTCTTACGCAGCCTATGTCATCTACAGCATCATGCAGGGCCTTGCTGACGGCATCCAGCCCCTCATCAGCCACTGCACGGGTGCAAAGGATAAAAAGGGTCTTGAAACCGTGTTGAGAAAAGGCCTGATCCTGGGCTTTGCCCTCAGCGGCTTTTTCATGGTGGCGTTTTATGCCACACGGTACAGCTTTCCTATTTTCTACGGCGTCTCCCACGAGGTGGCAACGGCATGCATGTCTGCCATGGTGGCGGTGGTTGTCTCCGCCCCGTTTATCGTGGTTGCACGGGTGATGTCTGCCTATTTCTACGCCATGGACGACGGCAAAAACGCTTCGATCCTCGTCTACGCCGACCCCTTGGTCTTCACGCCCTTTTTTGTTGTCACCCTGCCCATGGTCATGGGTGTGGAGGGGATCTGGTACTCCTACCCGGCAACCCAGGTGGCCCTGACCGTCCTGGCCCTGGCACTGAAAGCCACGGCCGGTACCCAGCAAAAAGCCGTTCTGGCAAATCCGATCTAGGGAGCGCCGTGCGCCCTGCATGACGAAGCAACCCTGAGGGCCTATGGCGTTGGCCGCATCACACCGTTTTTATCCCGCTTCAACGGATGGGCCTGGACAGGCAATGGTGCGCCGGGAACCTCCGTTACCGAAACGCCATGGGGCCACTGTTTTGGAGCAACGGCAATATATCGCGCGTAGCCGCCTGTGCCCCCCTGTGGCTTTGCAAACCCGATGATGATCAGTGCCCCTGCCTCCGGGACTTTATCGAGATTGGCAACCCCTTCTGCCTGGGCAAAATGGTTGTGCATCAGCCAGTATTCCCCTTCAAGGGTCGGGGTTGTATCCGTGTCCAGAGGCTCATGGCCGTGGAACAGAATGTGCCGCTCCAGGTGAAGAAACTTGAGCGCCTCAAGACCGACCCCGGGGAAGGGCTTTTTGTTGAACCGCTCGGTATCCGACCACTGCTTGTACCAGTCCGACCGCACCATCACCACAGCCCCTTCCGGGATGCGCCCATACGTCTTTTCCCAGGCTTTGATGTCTTCGACCTGCAGGTGGTAGCCCTTGTCTTTTTTTACTTTGTCATGGATATCAATGACCACCAGAGGGCGAATGGCATAGGTCGCCGGAATGTCGCTTATGGTCGCCCCGAGTTTGTCCCAGTGGGCCGGTGGGTCAAGCTGGGTTCCGTACTGATCCGTCGTGAGCATGTACGCCGTGGCCACGAAGCCGTGTTTGTCGTAGGTAAATTCCTGCCCGGCATCCACATACCCGTCGATGCCTTTGCCCGCCCTGGCCGGTTTGAATGAGGCATTGGCAAACCCCGGCCACACCGGCTGCTCTGGTTCAAAAGCATGGGTAAGGTCGATGTACTTGGCGCTTTCAAACACATCGGAATAGACACCCCAAAGCCCCGGGGCTGCCCCACCGGCAGACGCAGGAAGACCGGCAAACAGAACAACACAGAAAACCACCACACAGACCAGCTTTTTCATGATGCTTCCCCCTTCAACGTGAATGGATTTGGGAGGCCAGCGACAAAGCCCCCTGGTCGGAATACGTGCTCTTCTTTTCAATGAAATAATGCGCACTGCCATGGGATGTGAACATCATAAGGCCCTATCAGCCCTCGATCTATTGCTCACCAGCCCCAGCGCATGCTTTCACTCGTAGGGTGGGCAAAGCGCCAGCGTGCCCACCTCCCCCCTCAATAACCGGAAAAAGTCGGCCTGCCTATCCATTAAACTCCAGACCTCAGTTTGGCGACTTCATAGATCTTGTTGCCCTCACGTTTGCCTATGGCGATTACCAAAACGACAATTTCATCATCAATCACCTCATAGACCAAACGATAGCCGGATGTTCTGAGTTTAATTTTATAATGGTTATCGAATTTCCTAAGTTGATTTGCTTGAATTTTAGGGTTCTCAAGAACCTCTTCCAGCTTTTTCTTGAACTGGATCCTGATGGTGTTATCGAGCTTTTTCCACTCCTTCAAGGCTGTTGGCAGGAACTTGAGTTTATAGGTCATCTAATGATACCTCGACAGCACCACCTTTTTCTGATTTTCGCTCAAGAACAATTTTTCCGAGTTCATAGTCTTCGATTTTATCGAGGAGAGCCTCGTATGTCGCAGCCGGGACCAGATAGGCCGTCGGCTTGTTATGATTCAGAATGGTAATTGCACTGCCCTCGGCCTCTTGGATAAGGGCACTCGGATTTTTCTTGAGCTCAGAGATGCTTGCCGAAAACTTAGCGTATATGGGCTCCATGGATAGCCTCCTCGGCCATATGACCATTTAAAGGTTCTTATTATTGGTCATATTATAGCGCCATAATTCAGTCCAGGTAAAGCTCCAAAACACTTTAATAATGACAAAAAGGCCCTATCAAGCATCCCAATACAAATAACAGAGGGTGCTAACGTCAAATGTCATTTTTAACGTCAACTATAGCCCGGATATTTCACGAATCGATCGCCCCCATATCCAAAGCATCAAATCAGCAGATGTAGCGTTCTACCTCAAAGCTCTGATAACGCAGAAGATGGGTGCACTCGGATCGCCCGAAGAGTAAGAAAATAAAACAGCAAACCCTGATTTATACTTTGCATTTTCAAAAATGCTGACATTTTCGTTATAGCATTCTGAAATCATATAGCTTTCATCTTGGCTGTTTGTTTTCTCGTGAAATATCCTGAATAAGGTCTCCCACCTTTTGCTCACGAGCCCCAGCGCATGCTTTCACTCGTAGGATGGGCAAAGCGCCAGCGTGCCCATCTTTCCCCCTCACGCCTCCACCAACCGATTCTAAAGCACATCCCCACAAAGAACATATCCCGGGCACTGCACGAATCGAGTCCCCCAATATTCAAGGTATCAGAGTTGAAAACATGAATGCCTCCGGCCCGGCCAAAGGGAAATAGCCCTGAGCAAAAAACAGCAAATTACATGCTATTGCTTTGGCCAAGCCGTTTTGCCGTGAAACATCCGGGTTAGAACCTCTTTACCAAACCAACCCGAAAAGAATCTGCTTCAAAATCTACGTTATGATTAAAGCCGTCATCAGGAAGGTTTGGAAGCCTGCTCTCTACTTCAAATATGTCATCAAACTTGTAGTAAGCATATTCCGCTTTGATTCCCCAGCCATTGGAGATTTGGTATTCATAGCCTACTCCGGCGGTCCATCCCCAAGACGTTTCACTTTCATCAACCTGGGTCTGTTGCAATGAGTCTTTGAAAGAAAATTCATATGAGAATTTTGAAAGCGCTACGCCACCCATCACATAGAAGAGGGAATTTTTGTAAGCATACCCGACTCGAGGTGTGAGGCTCACCATCCAGTCAGTCTCAAAGGTTGTGGAAAGGTAAAAGGTATCAGCGTTGGTATCGTATATATCGCTAAAAGATTCCTCTTCAGAAAATGAAGAATACATAACGGCTGCTTCCAACCCAAGCACGATTGAATTGAGCTGATAATCCCCCCCAAAAAAGAGACTTCCGGACATATTTTGTGCATCGATCTCCTTCGAAGCTGCCGGATCGAGCTGAGCGGCATCACGAATCGGCGTAAAATATGAATCAGCTACAGTGGTCACGGAAGGGTTCGCCTCTCCGTCAAGGGCTCCGACTGTGGCTCCGACATAAAAGCCTGTCCAGTCGGAATCAGCCACCGCGCATGTAGCGGCAAGGCAATACAGTATCACGGTAAAAACAAGAGACGTTGTCATGCGAAAAGCAGTCGATGCGAATTGATTCTTCATAAGCCCTCCTTGTGGATAGTCCTTAATAGTCTAATTTGCTCGATTTCAAATCATTACGTTTGAGTTGGAACGGACACCAACCATCCCATCCCGGTGAGAGGCCCCTATGGATTCTACAGAACCAGAGAGAAAGGAAATAAGTTCATCCTCAATGATTAACTGCACGAGGAACTCATACGTAATTGGCGGAGCCTACCCCATATGAAACTGACTTGTAAATATCATATTGTAATCGCTACAATGAAGCTATGCACATAGTGTATGCATGGAGCCAAAAAAACAGCAAAGAGGGCTGGGTTCCTACTCATTCGACACAATCTATTTCTTAACCCGAATATTTCACGAGCCGAGTGCACTCATAGTCAAAGCATCAGAGCTGAAGAAATCGTGGTTTTATAAAGGTCCTGATAACGCAGAAGAAGGGTGAGAAAATTGGGGTGCTCTTTATTGATGACAGGGTCGGCTGGCACAGCGTTGAGGAAAGAAGCAACGCAACCAATCCCCATCCTAACCAATCACCCCAAATGCACCGGCGGCAGAAGGATCGGCAAGATGCACGTATGCCCCGGCCTGAGTGGCTTCAGCCATGTGCTCCTTATCTTCCGGTTCGAACATGATCAAAACGGGCAGAGTCTTTAATTCAGGGGTGTCACGAACCTCGTTGAAAAATGCGATGCCATTCATAATCGGCATATTCCACGTTGTGACAACGAAGTCATATGCCTCCTCTTTCAGCATGGATAAAGCGATATGCCCGTCATCAGCTTCAAATGTATTTGTAAAACCATTATCTCTAAACAAGGCCTTGATAAATCGTCTCTTTGCAGAGGAATCATTCACAATGAGAACCTTCATATCCTTGTCCAAATCAATCCCCCCTGTAAACATTCGAACTGTCGGCTGTGCCTCCGGCAGAGCCCGTTCTAATATAATCCCGCAAACCGTTTTACGTTGCCCTCTCCTGCCGCTCAAAAGGCCTGGACGGCAGAAGAGAGGGAACATGGCTGTTAAACCCTATCCCGGATATTTCATGAGTCGAGAGCACCCATATTCAAGTCATCAGAGCTGCAGATGTCGAGGTTTTATAATAGATCTTCAATCATGCCACGTTTCGGTTAGCAGCTTTTCCACCCTTGAATAACTATCCTCTGCATGTGCAATGGCTTTCTTGATTTGGCTCCAGTTTATAAGGTCGTTCTGCCATTCATCAGGCCGATTTGCTGCCAATTCAAAGATCCCATTGGATTTCTTAACACTTTTTTTAAATTTTCTTTCATATGTGCGCCGTTCAGAGATATATTCCGCTGAATTTTTTGGAAACGGTATCATCAACTCGAATCTTATGGGCAACACCATCTGCAACACGATGAGTTTGCACGTCCTGACAACCTTCCCATTTTTGTATGAAAGCTTGGCACTAACCCATATCTCTTTCTGATAATCCTGGGCATCCAACAAATACGCTGCATAATTGCCAATTTGTGCCTTTGTAAGAGACTGATTCAGAATATCCCAAAATTCGTCATGCATTTCCCTGGTTAGAGAACCATTAAGGTCAGTCGTCCTATAAAAAATCTCTTTCAGCTCAGGGGGATAGTCTATAGCGTGCACTTCAGCTTGAGGTGTAAAAACGAAAATCATCAAACATAACATCATGTTTTTAAACAACTCTTATATCTCCACTACACATACATAAAAAGAGACTCCCCTGCTTATAAGGGGGCAAATACACACGTCATCTTACCCTCAAGCAGAACACAATAGAAATAAAACTAACTGAAAAACGTTCCCTTAAAAAAATTCTCATGTCCAAGTTTCTTTGCAGTCATCCGAAACATAACGCAACCGTCCGGGCATACAATGTCCTTGTTGTATTTACCATTTCCACCGATGTTCTCTAAATCCCCCCCACTTCTGACCGCCTCCATGATTGGGAACATCATCATCATTACTTTGGAACAGATACCCTGACCATCCTTATTCACAGGGCAGCCATACGTGCAGGTGTACTTATCTCCAATTTCCTCACCGTTTCTGCAATATCCCTCTGTTTGATCACCTCGAAGAAACCCTGTCACCTCGATGTCCCATTCATATTCTTCATCATACCATTTTTTCACAATCAACCTCCAAGCTATTGTTTGTAAACCTGAAAACTTATTCCATTTGATGTACCCTGAGATGAAACTTCAAACCGCGCAGACTACTGAGGTCAGGCTTACTCACTTAGCACAAACCCGCTTTCTATGTCTTTTGTGCATTTCTACTTTTGCCAAACACTGTCTTAACAAACCATATCCTTGTAAAGCGCCGCTTTTACGTATAAGGTTTCTGCTGTTTTTCAGACACAATCAACCATCAATCAACACACCGTCACTGTCTCGGCTTCGACACTGATGTGATGATCCTCAAAGGTATAACTCACGCAATGATTCGCCCAGCTATCAAAACAGTACTTCCACTCTTCGGCATCCTCCTGGCCGCTGCGATCGTGGTTGCCGACCCCAACGATCAAATCCTTCACAACACAACGGAAAACACCCTGCAGTCGGCTCCTTGTTCCCATCAGGATGTTTCAGGGTCCCCCCGAGCGTACTACACAGGAGAATCGGGCCACCACCTGTTGAACCCCGCCACAACGCAGGCGTTTCCCACCACCCGCCATGCCGTGTGGAAAAATCCGCCTCTGAGAAGCGATTATCCGAACTAAGGCCCATCCCGAAAGAACGCCTGCACGTCCCTCAATGCATCCGCTCAAGCCTCGGTCAGTCGCTTTAGAGAATACATCCCTTCAATTCCTTTGACACGCTGCGGGATCTTTTCCCGCGTCGTCTGGAACCGGTCTTTAAACGTTTCGTAGCGGGTTTCGACAAATACCCTGGACCCAATAATCCCCGAATCCGTAAAATACCGGGACCTGTATCGAAGGCGTCTGACGCGATTCATCTCGAACCCTCGCACCGTCTCTTCATCCAGAACCCTTTTGGATATCCGCGCTTTTCCCCTCTTCTCGATGGCTCCGGCATGGTAGAGATACTCTCTGTATGCCCTGAGCTGCGTTAAGGCATCGTCAACAACGAAATCAGGGGCCCCCAGGTCCGACGAGAGAAAACCATCCTTATTGCCGGTCTGAATATGATATCCAATTGAGGACCAGCGATAGTCCTCTGGGCGTTTCACGATACCGGCCCTCACCGCATTCAGGTCGATGTAGGCAAGGCAGTGGATCAAGGTGTTTCCCTGCTCAACAATCACGCTGTTAAAGCGCTCTCCCCAAAGAGTCCCTTTTCGCTTTTTACGTTTATTGAAAAAACAGGAAAACCGCTGCTTGATGTCCTTCACATAGGCTGACAGGCTGCAGAACCGCTCCCGGTACTCCGTAAGCCGCCCCTCGGGAAACGCCGCATCTTCACCATAAAGACGCTGAAACCGCCGTCGCACCTCCTCATCGGAAATCATGTCGCAAGGGCTCACCTCAACCAGCAGGTGAAAATGATTCCCCATAACGGCAAACCCCAGAACGTCCACACAATAAACCGATGAAAATGTCTGAATGATACGAACCAGCTCGTCCTTTTCAACCTTCCCGAACGGAAGGCCGTCCAGCGCAGTTCGGCTGATCACATGGTAAGCGGCCTTCTGACCTGAATCCGTCACGACCATACGGGGAACTCGCGGCATAGCACCCTCCTTCACGGTCTTACAGAATTTAATGTGGCTTTGGTTTTGGTGGGTCGATTTTCATATGATTACGGAGTGATATTGATTTACGGAACTATCTCACAGAAAGGGGCGAGGGCGAGGGCGAGGGCGAGGGGTCCAGCATAAAGAGCCTGTGTCCTGTTTCATATCGGTATGGCGGTCTTTAACAAGGCCGTCAACCTTGTGGAATTTTAAAAATTAAGACTATTGTGTTGGTACATCCTTAAGAGCTTTTTTTATCATTCTTTCAAGACGTTCAGCTATGTCTTTTGCATCATCAGCCCACTCAATGAACAATTTGTCTTTTAACAACGGAAATTTTGCAAGTATTTTATCTTTATCCCCAACAATTAAGGGTAACACTTTTTGTTCGTTTGAAATTTCTCTTGCAATTGCACTTTGTAGCTCTTTGGTCGGCCAGGCTTTTACAATAGATTTCTCCGACATCACAGCTAAAAAGAACTTTGATTTTCCAAGCGCACTATTAATAATTTCAATTAATGAATCACCCCATTCAATATGGACACTATCTAAAAACGGTGATAACCCTTTAGCTTTGCAAGCATCATATATAGGTTTAGCTATCAAATCTTTATCTTCACTTGCATGCCCAATAAAAATATCGTATTTTTCGCTCAATGTAATAATTTCCTTTATATATTTGGGCGGTTCAGGGTCAATTTGACCTATTTTTCTTGCAAAATTAGAAACAACAGAATCACTTTTCCCATGATAACTTCTTACCATTTTAAGATATGATAACTTTCCATATAAAACAGCCCGAAAATAGGACCCATCTTTTTTACTTTTTGCAAAAGCCTTAATTTTTTCGGGATGTTTTAATATATAATTTTTCTCCGCTTCAAGAAGACCGTTATTTTGCCAGTCGTGAATCATTGCTCTTATGTTGCGAATATATGTTCTTTTTACATTAGGAAACTCATTCACGGTTATTCCAGTAACCACTTGCCGACATGCTGGAATTTGTAATCGTACTTTTTTATAATTTATCGAAAAACCAGAGTCTTGAATTGCACGCTCTAAAACATCTCCTACTTTGACAATTCCTGTAATAGGATTATCCCCATCAAAGGTTGCCAATGAACGTGGGAAATTTTTTTTTGTACTTGAAATGGTGATATCGTCAGCATATCTCGTGTAACGGCAATGGTATTTCTTAGCGATAGATATCAGTCTTTTATCCAAGTTGGCAGCAACGAGATTTGAAATCACAGGAGATGTTGATGCTCCTTGTGGAAGAGTTCCTTTGAAGCATAATAACTGAGCCAATATCGTTGCGGCTTTTTTTCCAAAAGCAAAAGGTCTTGCAATAAAAATCCCCCTTACCCTACCAAAGTTAATCGATCCGTAAAAATCCAAAAGGTCTATATTTAATACATGTTTTTGTTTGAGATGCATAGTAGCATTAGTTACTATGCCTTTATCCTTAACAAAACCATGCACTGGCGCCTTAACTCTATAATATTGATCTAAAAACGGTTTTAATTTTTTTTGTAAAATATCAATACCTTTTTCCGGCCTTGATATTTCTCTGGAGCCACCTGTTTTTTTTGGGACATTGAATGAGGAATACTTTAAACTATCATTTCTTTTGTAAAGCAAATAAACCAATTGCCCATAGGATATTTCCAAAAAGTCAGCCACGTCATAGCCTGTTTTTAGAGAAGAAAAAAGTAGTGAAGACTTCTGCAAATCTCTTTTTAAGTCAGGCTGCAATTTTTTATTTTGAAACATGAACCCCCTACCCTTCACACTTATTGCAAAGCCTATCAATTACGAACAGGACCCCAAGAGACGCCAAGAGACGAGAGAGGCATAAAGACTAACTTTTTTGTTTTCTGCCGCAGGAAACAACAGCAAATATAGAAGTTTGGGGGGTTCATTATTTCAAATAATTAAAAGCCAATAGATGATTGATGCAATCATCAAAACACTTAAACCATGAACAAAATAATCAATTATCCGTATTAACTAATGAAGCTAACCATATGTCAAAAAAAACACAAACACAATATGTATCAAAAATGTTACCAGCCAAGGGGCGCGATCAATCTTATAAAAAAAGCTTCAAGATCCCGCAAGAAGCATTCATTACTATTTTTACATAAAAAATAAAAACTCAAGCCCATCACCTTGCCGCTATTTATCCTTAATTCTCTTTAATTTCACCAAAATCCTCGAAACCCAGCCCTCTCTTTTTCTGTGTTTTTATGAGCACATGGAAAAGCATAAAGAGCCTGTCCCCTGTTTCCCTTCGCTTTTGTTATATGATCAAGATTTTACGGATTTAATTATGTTAGATAATTGTTCCAGACCATCATATGTAGAAGGTAATTTACCATCATCTGAGACAATACCTGAGAATATAATATTTTCAAATTTTGATAATGAGTCTTTGTCTTTCTTTTTCATTTCCTGTGAATAATCAGCATATCCTTGAATGAATCGACATAGTGTCTTGCGTAAATCAATTTGGAGAAGTTGAGATTTTACAGATTTGTAGTTAAAAAGAAAAACTCGAAAATAATAAACTGATAAAACGACAAACGAAATTGTAGGAAATATAGAAACGATTAGAGCGTTTTGAATAGCTGAAATGTTTGTTATATGTGTGTATATCGAATATAATTCAAGTGTAATTGGTGTCAATGCTACGAATGTTAATATAAACATTCCAAGTTTGATTTTTCTGAGCTCATTTGACTTTTCTGTTGATAAATCATTGAAGCCCTCATATAAGCCAACGAAATTAAATCCATTTTTATACTTTTCAAGAGATTCCTTTAGGCTTGTAACCTGTTTTTCTTTTTCATCTAACATTAAGGATTGCTCGTGACCGAAGGTCACATCAATCCTTTGTTCAAGAAGCCCGGTTTTCGGTACTCGATGGTCTTATAGGGTATTGCTTTTCAGCAAACAGGCGGGAGCCCACCTCTGAGTTGCGAGATGGGCTGCTTCATTGACGTGATGTGGTGACTCGTCGCATCGGTTTCACTGATTTGTCTCGTGTTTTGTGGCTCGGCGTGCTCCCTGTTTTGGCGTGTTCATGCCTCAAGGCGCACCCCAAGGGCTCTGATCCTTGGCATGGAGTCAGCTCTTTGACATTCAGCTTGTCGGCAATACCCCATCACCCGTCATCGTCGGGTGGAAGAACCAGAGCATAAAGACCACAGACGTATTTGAGCACGCCTCCGCAGGATTTGCATAGCGATGGCTTTGCAGGGACCTGGGGTGGTGGAACGATATCCCCACCCTGCAAGGCATCCATGACCTGCTTGCGCACCTCTTTGAGGTCGAGGACCGACGCCGGACTAATAAAGCCGTAATACCGCACTTTCATAAACCCTGTGGGGAGCACATGCTGGAGGTAGCGCCTCATGAACTCCATCACTTCAAGTGTCAGTCGCCTGGGGCGTCGGGAACCTTTCTTTTTGTAAGTGATGGTCACCTCGCGCCCTTCGACCTTTTCGATGCGGCTCTGGCTGATGGCGACTTTAAAGATATAGGGCGTCAGGTATTTGATACACTCCTGGCCACCTCCAGCGGGTTTGACGTCTACATTAAAGCCATCAAACCAGATGTCGGGGCACACGTTGTGAAGCAGGCCAGCCTTTTCCATCAGCCCCCTAAACTTTTTGCGGAACAGGGCGGACAGCGCCTTGTAGGGGAGCAAAAAGCCTTCGCTTGTGGGGTGCCAAGCCTTTCCATCGCCTGAGACAGCGCCTCCAGGGACCAGGTAGTGGATATGGGGATGATATTGAAGTTGGCGTCCCCAGGTATGCAGCACGCCAAAAAATCCCGGTGTCTTACCCGTCATCCATCGTCCCCTGCCCACGAGTTCTGACATGGCTTGGGAGGAGGCCGCGAACATCATGCCATAGCAAGCCTTCTGGTTGGAGCGGATCACATTCCGCAGCTCCTCCGGCACCGTAAAGGTCACCATGAAGTGATGGCCCGGGAGCTGCCGCTTGATCTGACGAGCCATCCACTGGCGGGCCTTATGATTTTGGCACGCCGGGCAATGGCGATTCCCGCAGGAACGATAGAAAGCATGGATTTTACCGCACGCTTCGCACTCATAGTAGAGCAGCCCATGGGCCTGCGTTCGGCAAGAGAGGATGGCGCCGATGGTTTTGCGATGGGTCTTCGGCACGGATGCCCCAAACCGATCCAGATACTCGGGGGCGAACTCCCGGAAGATTTCAGATATCTTGTTCATGGCTGTCCCCCCTCATCACGTGATTGATGATCCGGTACGAATCTTCAATCCCTTTCTGTGTGAGATGGAAGTAAGCCATGGTGGTTTCGAGATTGCTATGCCCCATGTAACGTTGCACGACCCTCGGGTTGACTCCAGCCTCAAGCAGGTGGGTGGCATAACAATGGCGCAATGTATGGATGGATACCCTGCGTTTCTTGATGCCCGCTGCATATCGGGCCTTTCGGAAGGCGCCCTGCACGCCTTCAATGGACATGACCTTATCGGTGGTGGGGGCTTCTGTGTTCCCACGTCCCCGAGCAGGGAAAATCAGGGTGGGGTTGCGGTGATTGCACCAGTATTGCCTCAGGATACCCAGTGTGTGTTCCGGCAAAGGCACATAACGATCCTTGGCCCCCTTGCCGCGATGGACGTGAAGCATCATTCGGGCGCTGTCGATATCTGAAACTCGGAGATTGAGGCCTTCAGATAACCTGAGGCCGCATGCATAGACCGTATGATAAAACGCCAAATTGTGTGGGGTTGTCACATGATTCAATATGCGGAAGACCTCCTCACGGCTGAGGATACACGGCAGGTTTTTTTCCCGCCTGGCCTTCAGGTAAGAAAAGAGATGGAAGTCTTGCTTTAACACATTGGTGAAGAAGAACTTGATTCCGTAATGGGCGATACCCATGGTGGAGCCGACCACCCGTCAACGTTTCGACGATGAAGAAAGTAGGCTTCAATTTCTTCTTCCGTGATTTTGTCAGGCGTCTTGCCACAATAATCGACAAGCTTACGAACAGCGCGTGTGTATGCCTTTTGGGTGCTTTTTCCCAAACCTGCCAGTTGCAAAGCGCGCATTGATTTTTCATAATAGTCGTGCATCGTAGTCTCCTTTGGTTAGAATTGGTTGAGTTACAGGAAGGCTACGATGTTTTTCTTTCGTTTTAAATATGCTGGTATGTAGGGGTATTGATTTTTGCTATGCCGGCTGAGGAATGATTTGCCGCGTAGCGGCTTTCTTGAACTCATTGTTCCACTCTGACTTTAAAGCATTCGCCTTTTCAGATAATTCTTTAAAGTCTTTTAAATTTGTAAATGATTCATTGTTAAATAGATCTTTTAGTATGTTTGTTGGCATCTCGTAGAATGCATAAAGTATTTGATCTTTAGATCTTTGATCGAATGAATCAATATTTGAAATTAAAAATTTCTTAGTTTGATCGAATTCTCTTGATAAAAAATTTTTAGTACTTAAGTACAACTCAAAAAAAAATCTAAAGCACATTGAGCAAGTATCATTTAGTTTTTCATTAGAAAGTTCATCTTGTTCATTTGAAAGTGAACTAATGAAGTGGTCTCCAATCCACAAAATATTAATTTGACAGCTTTTATCCCACTGATCGGGCAGATTCAAAATAGAATTTAGGACTAACAAAATGGTAGAATTTCGAGATAACTCAAAACTATCATTTGTAGCTATTGAATCTAATCTTGAATAAAATCTTGATATAATGACTGCATTTTGTTCGTTATTAAAAATTTTTTTCATTTAGAGCCTATGTTGTTTTTTGTCCGATTCACATCATGGTTTGTTCATATAACGCTGAAATCAGGGGCGCGGCTTTTTGCGTCCCCTGCATTTATTTCTTGGGCATATATTCCGTAATGACATCTGACAAGCCCTCATCACTTAGCTCATGCAACCATAAACACCATAATAATAGCTGATCATCAGTGTTAGAATACACTATCCACTCGCCCGTCTTTCTCTCCTTGGATATGGAATCTATTAGCGATCGATATGCATCACTTGCATCACTGAAATTGGCTACCCCACTCTTTCTCGCTTGATTCTCCCAATTTTTTTCGATAAATCCTGTTTGACCAAAATGTATGTGATCAACTCGGAATCCAACACGCCTACTAATATTCCTCAATCGCCGGTGTTTACACGACAATTTAATTTGTTCTACTGAATCGGTGACCTTTCTAAAATTACATGGGATTGGCACGCCCTCTATCACGCCATAGCCCATGGCATGTATAAATGCTAATTGATGACGAAATAGATAAGTGGCCTTGGCGTTAGGGCAATGATGACTTAAGGCCTTGTCAACGCAGCCAAGAGAGTATACCCAATCTATTGTGTTTTCCCTGTCCAGATCACGTTGGACATGGCACGTTATTGAATTGATTAGATCACCCGCTTTCATTATCTCCTTTCGCAGTGCCACGATGCCCAACGCATGGCTATGCCACCCCAGAGAGCTGGTAGGGATAGCGGTTGAAATCACGACAGATGTGGCCAACTTTTTGGGGTCGGCCATAAGCCAATTGTTAAATCTTTATCCGTTCTGACGGGCAACCCATTGTGTATGTTCTCTCGAAAATGCACGTTCAGCATTGATTACAAACTTTGATAGTTGGCCTTCTGTTTCAACCTCTTCAGCTAAACCTTTTATGATGCCAATTTCTTGAGCAGTAAGTGAATAAGCAGATGCTAACTCATTAAATTTTTTAATTTGCATCCAGCTGATTGCAAACGCAGAAATAACAACAAAAACATCAGTGGGCCAAAATTTCCAGTCGGGATATGCAATTCTTAAGAGGGCACACACAACAGCCAATGATTGAGCTACGATAATTCCAATAAACCAGCGCTTATTCATTTTTTTATTATAAGCTGCTTTCATTGCGTACCAATGGCGTTGTTCATCAATTCGATGTTCTAAGTAATAATCCTTACGCTCATTCGTTGTTAAGTCTCTTATCTGGCTCATCTCAGGTGTGATTTGCTCAGTAAGATCTTGACAAGCACCAATTGAGTCACCCAATTCTCTGTTTGATTCAATTATTTGCTGTAACAAGTTTCTAAATTTTGATTTTGGAATTTGGATTGAAGGAGCATCATCAAAAGGTTTCGCTCTCATGGCATATCGCCATGTGGATGTTTTAATAGACTCAGCAACAGCTCTTCCGTTATACCAAGTCTTTTCATATTTTTTTACACCTAAGAAAATTGAGACACCCAAACCAGCCAAATAAAAGACCGCCATGATAATACTATAGATTTTATGGGGCATGATATTGACCGCTAACAATGTACCAAAAATCAAAAGTAAAGAGTGGATAGTTGTGAGTCGTAAAAAGTAGTTTTGTGAACTCAGCGACGCAGCATCAGCAACATTGTATAGTGATGGATATTTCATGGTAACCTTACGGTTTGCGCCTCATTTCTGGGGCGCATGTCTATTTAGTTATGCTAAGTCACGAATAGCGCGAACGATACTATCGGTATTCCAACCAACAATTTTATCGGCAGCATTTGTTACTGCTTGAGGCATCACTTTTGAACCCCATGGCTTGATGCCTAAAATAGGTTTACTAACTGACTCAGCAAAATCAATTTCAAATTGAATCCAATCACTGTACGAAACATACATTCCACCGAGAATGATAACAACTTCCACTGGTCTAATCTGTTGACGAATTTCTTCTTTCAATTCAGCTTTTGTCATTTGACCAAACCCTTTATCGCGTGGAACAGAATAATTTGAATACTTAAAATTATTGGCTCTATCTAAGAATTCAATAACTCTGTTGTAGTCGTCATCATAAGCCCATTTGTGACTGATAAAGAGTCGATAATTGTGAAGATCTGGCATTTTTAATCCTCCGCAGAGTGTTAGTAGATATATGTTTGGTGATAATAATTTAACGCCGCTATTCACCCGCTCGGCTTTTTGCGTCGGCTAAATAGCTTTGTTATGTAATTTGTCTTTCGTATAGCGAGACCATTGAGAATTTTCTTTTAATATAATACCTTCTACACGTCTTATTAATTGATTTAAAAGAGAATTATCTCTATAGAGGTGTAGACATGGTTAGGTGCAGATATTTCTCATGCCAAAGTGTTTCGGACGTGGTACGAAAGGTAAGCCAACTTTCTTGATATTTATTTAAGGAAGACAGCCCTGTACATATCGCTATAACAACACCGAGAGCTCCCATGAGAATTTGTCCGCCTGAAATAGTACCGGAGACTCCAGCAACAAGTGGGATCAAGGCAGCACATATTATTTCAGTTATCCGAAGGGACTTCAACCAGTTCTGGTTTTTCTGACTCGTTGTATCATACCACTCAATTTATTTTCTAAACGTTCACTAAGATATTTGCTTGATCCATAGTAGTGGCTTTTATTGATATAAATTCCAAATACCGCGAACAACTGTGTCTTTATTCCAACCAACTATTTTCTGGGCGGAATTACTAACAACAGTTGATGTACGCTGGGCACCCCATGGATTAACGGCTAATATGGGTTTTGCGTATGTAGCTGCACCGTCAATTTCTTTTTGAATCCATTTACTGTAATTAGCATACATACCAGTAGGAATAACAATTACATGACTTCTTGAAATTTTGTCATACAGAGCGGCTCTTAGTTGGGCATCGTTGTCTGCATTATGAATGGGATCATTCCGAGGAACAGAGTAATCTCGAAAATCTAATGAAGCTTGTCCCACACTCCAAGTCCCATTAAAAATCCAACCTGCCAACGTGTCATAGTGAACTGAATATGACCAAGCATGACTGATAAATACATGGATTTGTCTAACGCTCATCTACCTCTCCCTTTTTGTAAATTCTTCCATACTACATCTTAAATTAATTCCTTAATCTGTGCCTTCGACTGATTAAAAGTGTCACGTTCCCATTTAACATTAGTTGTCTCTAAAAACTTTGCTTCACAACTAGCCCCATCTCTATCATTACCGATCCCATAATAGCAATTAGCCAAAGTGGCATATACCCATTTAATATCTGCTCGATTCACATCGTCGCCATTTTCTAAAGCATGAATGAGATCGTCTATTATCCGATGTCTTGCTTTTTTAGCCGCTATTGAATAGTAAGTTTTCTCATCTTCATCTTCCTCGATACTTGCCATCAAATTAAGGCACAATGCATAATTCTCACCAGTATAATAATCATTTCTAAGATTAAATCCTTTTTCATAATATTTTATAGCTCGCCTCAAATACTCTTTATCTTTATTTACCCTCCACATTCTTTTATATATGGCTCCTGTAATCCCCAAAGTTTCTGGATCATTTGTATCACCATCTGGATCAAGAGATTCCATAACCCTCAACGCATCTGATAAAGCCGATAATTCAGTTGGTTGCTTTGACTTGTATATTGATAGAGCATATTGTTGAACAAAATAACTTTCTGATGGGATTTTTTCAGTTGCTTTTTTCCAATATTTTTTTGCTTCCTCAAAATTGCTTTCAACCATACTTTTTTTTGCTTTTTCAACGATTGCGAAAATGTGCTTTTCTTTTTCTGCTAATTCACCAATTATCCGTTCATACTCTTCTTTAGGTAAGGTCGGTGGTACAACTTTTTTAAAATTTTCATACAATGGGCTATCTGCTATTGGTTTTTTCGATGTAAGATCAATCAACTCAGATAGTTTTTGTTGGCAGCGCTTAGCCTCATCAACACCTATATCTACCCCTAAATGAGAATACTTGAAGATTCGGGTATGGTCGAGATCAAATGGAATTTTTCCATCTTTTTCCATTAGCACGATGGTAGTATATGGCTTCACAGCATGCCTTACACCCAATTCATAAATTGCATTTGGATTGTATGTAGATATATCTGCTACTACTAAATCAGCCTGCATAAGAAGTGCATACATACTCTTATCTATTAACCCTGATTCCTGTATTTCGTCTGCTCTTATGCATTGGAAGCCTGAACTTTCAACAGCTGGCTGGATTATATTCTTGTACGTTTGATCCAAATCAAGTGTTTTGCCTATTGAAAAATCAGTTTTAGTTCCAAACCCCATAATAACAAAACAAATTCTCTTCGCTCCGATCATGTTAATCCCCTTCATCCCATGAGTTTGTACCCCTAATTGCACTTACTACGGAATTAGAGTTCCACCTAACTAACGCAAGATCACCATAATCTTCATTATGAGCTTTACGAAGTTCTGCTGGAAGTTTTGATTGAGATTCACCCCACAAATAGACACCAACTATTCTTTTTTCTTTTTTCCTGGCATATTCAATTTCATAATTAACATATTTTCGAGTGTAAGTTCCCGGCCCAACCAACACTACAATTGTCCCTGCCCATTTTATTTTTGATCGGATTTTTGTTTTTATATAATCTTCATTTTCAGCACTGCTATCCTCGTCAAGAGAAGCATTGGAATAATGAAAATATCCCCGCCCTTTAAGCATTTCAATAAGCCGATCATATTCAGTTGAATTTTTGTAATAATAGCTAAAAAATAAATTTTCCGATTTCATTTAATATTGTCTCCGTACACATAAAGCTTAAATAACCGTCGGCACGAAGTTGCAGAGCGAGGAACGAGCGGAGCTGCTTTGTGACGTCCGAGTTTATTTTATTGATAGTCCCAGCAGGTAAGGCAAATACCATCTTTTGCAATTACATTACCTGGGCAATCGTCCCTTTCACAATCAACTCTATCAACTTCAAAAGTATCGTCACAAATAGGGCAATACAAAGTTGTCGAATCGGGACTTTTTGGTCGTAATACAGCAAGTTTATATTCGAAATCTGCATCATGATTTGCTGCACCAGTACACTTTGGACAGAAGTAACGCCTTTGCTTTTTATTGATTTTGAAATACTCTTGAACTTGAGCTGGTGATAACGAATCAATTACAGTTGAAATTTCCCAACATATTTGGTTTATAATATAATCTAAATCACCAATTTGTGAGTCGGGTGACGATTCTATGAAATCAAGTCGAATTTTTGGCCATGACTCTTCAGGAAATAAAGATTTGTGCATGAATAAAATGGACCCTATGACTTCGGTTACAGAAACAGAGAGATTTTTATCGACAGAGTGCATTATTTTGTTACGCTTCTCTCTTAATTCATTAAATTGATGAATAAAATTTTTATCTAAAGGGTTATCTGAAAATGTATCTACAACTTTAGTTAAGTCTTGCGCATCTATTGTTCTGAAATCCGAAAATCGTATGGCTTGACCATTGTATGGTGAAGGCCAAGCGGATGGTGCGTCGGCGATTAACAAGTAAGGTGAAATTTCGGCAATTTTACCTTTAAGAATGAACTCCACTCCTTGCTGGATTGTCGATAATGCCGTTGTTAAACGCCTTTTCGACGCTCCCCAATATTGTTCAAATGATAAATTTTCAGGTGCATACCCTAATTCTTGAGCTTCATCTAAATTTGTTAATAAATTCGCGACTAAATCCCAAGCAAAATCTATAAGTTCTTTTCCTGAGGTATAAAAATCTTTTGGATTTGGAATATCTATCATATCTTCCTTTGTATGGTTATAGGCTAACATTGAATACCCACCAAATTTTCTATGTATCACCCATATAAAATGGATAATTTTCCAAGGTATCGTTTATTCAAGGGCTAAAAGTGGAAAGTCGAAGGGGTTCTTTTCCATTTTTTGAAGTTCAATACTGTCGAACAACGGTTTCTGCTATCATGCACATCAAACCATTTCGTACATCAAGCGACTGCCACACATCACAACACATCAAGGCCTCCTCTTTTAATTGATTATTTAATCCAATCAGCACATCCCCTGCCACCTCAATGGGTTATTGATACACCCCGATAGCAATGTCCACTTTTGAGGCTTTAATACGGTGATACCCAGAAAATTTTCTACCTTTGATCTTGGATGCGGATAGTTTTCCATATTTGCCCCTTGATACCCCAATCAAAAACAGCTTCGTAGGCAATGTAATGCATCACCTTTTCAACCGAAGACCACCGAGTCATTTCAAGTCATACGCCTGAAATCTCAAATTTTCAATTTAAAAAACTCATCTTCCCTTGCAAAGAACTTTACACAACACACTGTAAAAGCTGCTTATCACCCATCCTGTTATATCGCTTAATATCGATATAGCTATTCATTCAAGACATTCTCTTTTTTCTGCATAGCGCTTCGAAACCCAGCTTTCAAGGTGGCTCACCTTGCCGCCGGAGGCATCCATCGTTTTTGAATTTTATATTTTTGTGACGGCCCTGATCAGCCCCATGAGACTAAGCAGGCCAGACCGTAAATGCACCAGAAAGATGAGGCGGGCATTATTTCAGTAAAAGTCGAAATGAATAACATGATGATTTAGTGATAAAAAACTATTGACACGTCAAAAGGATGGAATTAGGGTGAGAGGTAATAACTAGTTATTACGAAGATCATGGAATGCATGTTGCGACCCGACAGGATGCGCTAACATCCTGCCAGGCCTGACCAAAACAACCTTGTAGGGAGGTCGTCATGGCTACACGATTTTTTACACCACACTCACCCCCATTTCAAGTCGTATTTTCCTCGTCACGCGCAATCCAGCGCGCCTTTCACCAACACTATCGCCTTACAAAATGGCCCTTGATCACGCGGGTTTCTGACTGACAGGCGGAGTTGCGCCCCTTCGGAAGCTTGAGTTGTCCTGCGGCAGGCCCGGCTTTCTGGTTTGGGTTGGGTTTTCTCTTTTCCTTTTGCCGGGGGGGCCTCCATAAAAAAAATTGTGAATGGTGAATAGTCAGTAGTGAATAGATAAGGCATTGGTGCGTTGTTGAGCGATTCGGTAGGTCTCATTTTACTTTTCGATACCTGAAAACCGGAATGGTGCACTACGGGCTAAAGGCTACGGGCTAAAGGCTAAAGGCTAAAGGCTAAAGCGAATAAGGCTGGGTCATTGTGCTCAAGGTAAAATTGTTGATTTTCGACTATTTTTCCGTGCCCTGCCTCCTGTTCTCTATTCACCGCTCACATTCACCCAACAAGGAGCCACCATGACTTCACCGGACAGCCAGCACGGCCCCGTCATGTTTTCCGGGTCGGAGATTGCTGAGCTTTGCGATGCCATTAAGGACGTTCATCGCCTCCTCACATCCGTGGGGGCATTTTTTTCCGAACTGGAAACTGCCGAGGCCCCGGGGGGAAACGGCCTTCAGATCGATTTCAAGAAATGGGGCCTCAGAACCATTACCGAGGATCTTTTGGAGCGGCAATACAAGGCCGTGGATCGGATTGTGGCGTTTTATAGAGAGGAGCAGGAACGAATGGGGAAGGGAAGGGGCAAAGTGAATAGGGAGTAGTGAGTGGTGAATAGGTTGGGAAGAGCTGTGGGTCGGGAGGGCCTGCGGTTTGGGGAATAGAAAGTGGAGGGAGGTGAGTAGCAAGTAGTGAGTGGTGAATGGGTTAGGAAGGGCTGTCGATGGGCAGGGCCTGCGGTTTGGGGAATAGAAAGTGAAGGAAGGCGAGTAGCAAGTGGTGAGAGGCGAATAGATTGGGAAGAACCGTGGGTGAGGAGGCTTGCGGCTTGAGGGACCGAAGGGGGGAAAAGGGCGGGGTCGTGCCGGGAGGTGGGAGGGTGCGGCTCCGTTCCTTTTTTTGGGGAAAACACGAGATAAAATTGGTTTGGACGGTGTGCCGGTGTGGTGGTGTGTTGGAAGGGGGTGACGTTAGAGGGAGGGGGGGCGATTTTTGCGGGGAGGGCGGGGCCTTGGGGCGTTAGGCGGTGCGCACGGCGCATCCGGCAAGACAAAAAGTGAATAGAAAATAGTGAGTAGTGAGTAGATTAGGGGCATTGGGAGGCCGAAAACGAAAGAAGAAGAGGGGGTCGCACCATTCTTATTCCCTATTCCCTATTCCCTGTTCACTGTTCACTATTAGCCTAAAAACCGGCACCCGGATCGGGGTGCCGGTTTTTAATAGGCTCAAAATCAGGAAACCCTGACTTTTACGGAGCGGGCGTGGCCGCTGAGGCCTTCGGTTTCGGCGAGGAGCATGACCTCTTCGGCTTCTTTGCGGAAGGCGTCTTCGGAGTAGCAGATCAGGCTGCTCTTTTTGGTAAAGTTCTCCACGGAAAGGGCTGAGGAGAACCGGGCGGTACCGGCTGTGGGCAGGACGTGGTTGGGGCCTGCCACGTAGTCGCCCATGGGCTCGGGGGTGTAGTGGCCCATGAAGATGGCCCCTGCGTTGCGGATCATGCCCACCACTTCAAAGGGGGCTTTCACGAGAAGTTCCAGGTGCTCGGGGGCCAGGCGGTTGGCCAGCTCGCAGGCGGACTCGATGGAGTCGGTAACCATGATGGCGCCGTAGTCGCGGATGGAAGCACCTGCGATCTCTTTACGGGGCAGCTCTTCCAGCTGGCGGTCCACTTCGGCGCGGACCTTCTTGGCCAGCTCTGCGTCGGTGGTGACGAAGATGGAAGAGGCCAACGGATCGTGCTCGGCCTGAGAAAGAAGGTCGGCTGCGGCCCATACCGGGTTGGCGCTCTCGTCGGCGATGGCGAGGATCTCGCTGGGGCCTGCGATCATGTCGATGCCCACGGTGCCGGAGACCAACTTCTTGGCCAGGGTCACGTAGATGTTGCCGGGGCCCACGATGACGTCCACCTTGCCCACGGACTCGGTGCCGTAAGCCAGGGCAGCCACGGCCCAGGCGCTGCCCGCCTTGTAGACCACGTCCACGCCCGTGCGCCGTGCGGCGGCCAGGAGGTGCTTGTTGACGGTGCCGTCGGCCATGGGGGGCGTGACCATGGCGATGTGCTTGACCCCTGCGATCTTGGCGGGGATGGCACCCATGAGCACGGAGGAGACCAGGGGCGTCATGCCGCCGGTGGCGCCGGGCACGTAGACACCGGCGGCGTCCACGGGGTTGACCACCTGACCCAGGGTGACCCCTTTGCGGGGCATGTCGATCCAGGAATTCTCAAGCTGCTTGCGGTGAAAGGACTCCACCTGGGTGGCGGCCAGATCCAGGGCCTTCATAAAATCGTCGTCCACCGACGCAACGGCCTCGTCGATCTCGGCTTCGGTGACCACGAGCTGAGAAAGAGTCATCTCCGGGGCGTCGAAACGGCGGATATAATGTAAAAGAGCTTCGTCGCCGCCTGTGCGAACCGCCTCGAGAATATCGATAACGCCCTTTTCGTCCTCTGCCGTGTATCCCAGGCCACGGTCCGTGATGGCACGAACCTTGGCTTCAGCCTCTACCGAAGGATAGTTGAAAATGTCCATGATGTCCTGTCTCCATGCCCGCCTTGTGGGCAGATTGTCTCTTGCTATATAACTCGGTCAATCCGTCGTAACATAGGGGTAACTGTTCAGCCTGACGTCGCCTTCGGCAGCCCTGTTTAAATCATCCGGCAAACAGGTAGTTAATGACCACTGCCAACGCAGCGGCCGCATTCCCGTGCGTCCCGTCCCTGCATCGCGACCTGTGGGCGCAGAGGAAAGCCGGGTAACCGGAACGTTTTTAAGGCGCTTTTTTGCAAAAGCGGCCCGCCAAAGGCATCGCTGAATAATCACAAAAGGCCTGCATTATACCCGGAGCCACCCTCTGTGTAAACCGGCTTTCCCCTTGCATAAACCGAATATCCGCAGAGAAGGTTTTCTACCTGGCGAACGGATCCAGGGACGAAGGCGCGCATTCCCCCGCGAACCGGCTCTCCCGGGCCAGGATGGCCCCGGTAAGGAGATAGCCCGCAGGCACGGCCAGGGCCAGGGGAATGGCGTACAGGGCCAGGGTGTCCAGGGCAAAGAGCATGGGAAACGCCGTTGCCACCAAAAGGACAAAGGCCACCATGGCCCTGCCGAAGGTGGCACGGCCTGCACCGGCGGTCTCCCGGGTTGCGGTGTCTTTGGAGGTTCCGTACTTGGGAGTTCGCTTAAACTCCCCGTGGCTCTGGAAGAACCCCTGCACCGCTGCCCGGGCCAGAAACGGGGCCACCCCGATGCAGACCAGGGGGATCATGGGCACGTAGCGCACAAGATGCCGGGTGCGGGGCTCTGTAAAGGCATACACCGTGTAGTAAAAGAGGATGGCCCCGCAGCTTCCGGTGAGGGCGGCCACCCCGGGGATCCAGGCCAGGGACGCGGCCCGCGTGCCGTGGACCATAAGGGCGGGCCAGAGGGTCACCGTGGCAACAGCCCCTGCCACCCAGCCCAGGCCCCCCAACAGATGAAAGATCGCCTCCACCTTCACCCGCCGGGGCAAGGCCGTGCTGAGAAGACGGGGCAACACCTTCACCGCGGTCTGGCTGGCCCCCTTGGTCCATCGCTGCTGCTGGGAGATAAAGTCCGTGAGGGTGGGCGGCAGTTCGGAAGGCACCACGCACTCTCCGTAATAGGAAAGCCGCCACCCGGCCATCTGGGCCCTGTAGCTTAAATCAAGGTCTTCTGTGAGGGTGTCCGCACGCCAGCCCCCTGCCCCGATGATGGCCTCTTTGCGCCACACCCCGGCCGTTCCGTTGAAGTTGAAAAAGCGCCCCCCCGCATGCCGGGTGGCGTGCTCGATATCAAAATGTGCGGACAGGGTCAGGGCCTGGACCCCGGTGACCAGAGAGGATTCATCGTTTAAAAACCCCCATCGCGCCTGGACCATGCCGATGCCCGGTGACGTAAACCGGGGCATGGTCTTCAGCAGAAAATCCGAAGGCGGGACAAAGTCGGCGTCAAACACGGCAATGTAGTCGCCCCGGGCCTTTTCAAGGCCTGCTGCCAGGGCCCCTGCCTTGTACCCCTTGCGGCTGGGCCGCCTCAGCACCGAGGCCGTCACCCCGCGCGCCGTCAGCCGGGCCACGCCCTGATCCACCACCTCCCGGGTTCCGTCCGTGGAGTCGTCCAGCACCTGGATCTCCAGGCGATCCAAAGGCCAGGAGAGAGCCCCTGCCGCCGCAATCAACCGCTCGGCCACGGCCTCTTCGTTGTACAGGGGAAGCTGCACCGTCACCATGGGCACCTCGTCCGGCACAGGTGCCACGCCGCCTCTCCGGCGCCGCACACCAAGCCACTCCCGCAAAAGAACCAGCCGGTGCACACCATACAGGGCCACCAGGACCACGGATATCAGGTGAAGGAGATACATCGCGTGAAACAGCAAATCGCTCATAAAAGGCCCTCTGTGATCGAGTTAGGGGATAAAACAGCAAAAAACGATGCCTCCGGCGGCAAGGTGAGCCACCTTGAAAGCTAATTATTAAAACGATTTCACCCTCGCTTGGCTTCGGCCTGCATGGCAAAGGTAGGGTGCTCTCCGTGCACCGACATCAAAGCCCGGCATATCTCGAAGGCATCTGTAACATCGAAGCCCTGGGTGACCCGGGCATGGTGCACAGAGTGTACCCTACAGGCGGTGTCATCACTGCCACCATGGTGGCTCAGGCGATGGGCACGGCACCAAGGCCGTGGCCATCCCCACGGGTTCGGCTTTGCCTTTGCCCATCCTACGTATTTTCGGCACATCACCGCCCGTCGCCGTATGTCACACGTCACGCGAGTGCCTTGATAGAGTATGCATAACGACGGAATCCATGCATTCGCCATAGGGTTTCAAGGTGCCCCCACCTTGCCGCCGGAGGCGTTTTTTACAGCATCAATACCAAAATCATGCGTTGGTTTTGCCCTTCCACCATGCCACCAGCAGAGCGCACACCGGCACACTGAAAATCCAGAAAGGAATCCAGGCCCCTTCGGACCAGACCCCGGCGGACAGGTAGTCCGTAAGCACATCATACCCCAGAAGGGGGGTCAGGGTCATGAGGTAGGCCGGGGCAACGCCCACGCGGCCTGCCCCCATCAAGGGCAGGCACATGGCCAGGTAGAGGCCGTACCAGGGGTGCAGGGTGGGGGTGACAAGGAGCCAGGCAAAGGCCGCCCATCCCATGAAAAAGCCGGGGGATGAGGGGGACCGAACCTGACGGTAAAGCAGCCCGGAGAAAGCGCAGGCCAAAAGGGCTGCCATGGTCAGACGGGCCACGCCGTTCATGCCGGTTACGTCCCGCACCGTGCGAAAGAGAAACCCGGAAAACTCCCAGGTAGTGCCGTACACCCGAAGGGTCTCCAGGGCGTGGGCGGCCTGGGGCAGATAGGGCACCACCAGAAAAACGGACACCACGGCCCCGCCAAGGGTCGCCCACCCTGCCCGCCTGCCTGCGGCAAGGAGCAGAAAAGGGGCGAACATGGCCGGGATCAGCTTCACCCACACGGCCACGGCAAAAAGGCCCCCAGCCCAAATCGCCCTTTTCTGGCCCCTGGCCGTGGAGATCAGCAGGGTGGCGGCCAGAAGAAAGGGAAGGGCCAGGGCATCGATGTGGCCGGACCAGGCGATCTCCCAGACCACCAGGGGATTCCAGGCGTAAAGGATCACCCTGTGAAGCGGTGGTCCTCCCCGGCCGGAGGCCGTGAGAAACAGGACAATCACCGCAAGATCTGCGGCCACCAGCAGGGCCTTCATCCCGGCCATGCCCAAGGGAGCGGAAAAGCGAAAGAAAAACTGGGCCGCAGGGGGATAGAGGGTCACCAGCGTGGGGTGGTTGACCTTTGTGGCCAGCTCAGCCAGAATAGTCTCTGCAGCGGATTCGTCACGGCCGGGCATAAGCAGTGATGCGTAATGCTCGGGAGACCGTGCATAGGGGCTCTCCCCTTCTACCTGGACCATCCCGTCAAAGAGGTACCTGTAGATATCGTCCGACAACACAGGGGGAGACACCACAAAGGGCAGCCGAAGCAACAGGGCGACGACCAGAAGGGTCGAGGCCTTCAAAGGCCAGGTGCCGGACTCGGCCAGACGGGCATTCGCATAAACCAATCCCCCCTGAACGCAGGCAGCCGCCATGAATATACCCATGGCAAAGGGGCGGCTGCAAAAGAGCAAACCCATCCAGGAGGCAAGACAGATGCAAAAGAGACTTGCGACTCTCATACCCATTCTCATGTTGGTAGTCTCGGTGTGTGTCGTTGGAGTGCCCGCAGGGGCGGTGGAACGGATCACCCCGGGCTCGTTGGATACCATGGAGGAAAAACCCGTTATCCTGGATGCCCGGCCGAAAAAGGCGTGGGCCAAAGGGCACATCCCGGGTTCCTTCTCCTTTAACTGGGAAGAGTATACAAAAACCGATGACCAAAAGATACCTTACAGAACCTTTCCCCCCAAAGAGATGGCCGAAGCCTTAGGAGCATTGGGTATCCAGGCGACGTCGCCCATCGTCATCACCGGCGATGCAGACAAGTCCTGGGGCGGCGAAGGCTGGATCGCCTGGTTCCTGGAGTGGATCGGCCATCAGGGCCCGGTTTACCTCCTGGACGGAGGCATGCCCGGCTGGATCGATAAGAACCTTCCCTTAAAGGAGCAACCCGAAGGGCTTCAGGATACCCCCTTAAGGACTCTGTACACACCGACCCCAGATGCCACCGTCTTTATCACGGCCGAGGATCTTCGGAACAACCCGGACACCTACACCCTGGTGGACACCCGCTCCTTCGCGGAGTGGCTCACCGGCCATATCCCCGGGGCCGTCCACATCTCCTGGAAAAAGATGGTCGATAAAAACTCCCGCACCCCCATCTCCCCCGGGGCCATGAACGCCCTTCTTGCCAAGAAAAAAGTCCCCCTGGACAAACCCGTGGTCTACTACTGCACCGGCGGGATCCGCTCGGGCTGGGCCTGGTTGGCCCACACCATGGCAGGGCTCCCCACCGCCTTCAACCTTGAAGGGGGGTATGAAGAGTGGCACGCGACAGAGCATTAACCCGGATAGTCTGTAACATCCTGTAGGGTGTGCTTGCGCACCATGTGTTCGGAAATCCCATCTCTTTTGCCAGGTCTAAGCTGCGCGTAGGACACCCGTACATGGGTTTTCGTGGCCGTTCCGATTTATCGACGGTGCGCAAGCGCACCCTACCTCACATCCCCTACACCGTCGGCAACATGTCAAATCCACATAAGGGCACGCTTGCGCAACCCGCTTTCATGGTCGCAGACCTTGCCGCCGAAGGCCGCTTCAGGAGAGCTGAATCATTTCAATGCCGCCTCCGATAATCGCCAGCAATTCTTTTTGGCGCATGGTAGATCATGGCCAGACCACACAACCACGTGACCGAAAAAAGGAAGAAGCCATGAATACCGTATTTGCGCCAGGATGCGCGCTGGCCATTGAAAACCCCGGGGCGGCGGACCGCATCTTGACCCTTCTGAATCAACACATGGGGCCCACCCAGCGGCTTGATACCTGTTGCAGGAATTCTCCGAAACTGTCCCCCGGCACCACCGTGATAAATGTCTGTGCGGGGTGCGACAAACGCTACAGGGAAAATTACCCGGACTGCACCACGATATCCCTTTGGGAAATTCTTGATAAAGAAGATTTCTGGGCCTTCCCGGACCACAAAGGCGCATCCATGTCTGTGCTTGACCCATGCCCTGTGCGAACGGAGAACAGGGTCCATGGGGCCGTGCGCTCCCTGCTTGAAAAAATGAACATCCAGGTCAGGGAAGCCGAAAGAATCAAAAACAAAAGCATCTGCTGCGGGGACAGTGCCTGGGGCGTGCTGCCAACAGATAAAATCATTGAAAAAATGACGCAGAGAGCGGATCAGATGCCCGAAGAAGACGTGGTGGTCTACTGCGTATCGTGCATCAAATCCATACACAACGGGGGGAAGACCCCGCACCATTTGGTGAATTTGCTTTTCGGCCAGCCCACAGCCCCCGGCACATGCGATCCCGATCAGTGGCATGCTGAGTTGGAAGCTTATGTCCGGGCGCACTGACCTTTAGCCCGTATATTTCATGAGAAAACAACCATTCAAACGGATAATGATCAGGAAAATGGAGCGCCGCACTCCTGTGCGGCATAGTCACGGGACACGAAAAAAGCCGCACGGAAGTGCGGCGCTCCACCATGCGCTATCGCCCGGCCCGGGGTACCACGACACGTAAGATTCAAAGTAAAAGCAGAGTAAATGAACCCGGCTTTAGGGGCAATGTCGCCTTAAAGCAGCGCCCCAGGTCTACGGAGACTCCGTGGAGCCATAAAATATGGAGCGCCGCACTCCTGTGCGGCATAGCCACGGGACACGAAAAAAACGGCACGGGAGTGCGGCGCTCCACCAGGTGCTGTCGCCCGGCTCGGGGTACCAAGACACGTAAGATTCAAAGTAAAAGCAGAGTAAATGAATCCGGCTTTAGGGGCAATGTCGCCTTAAAGCAGCGCCCAGGTCTACGGAGACTCCGTGGAGCCATAAAAAATGGAGCGCCGCACTCCAGTGCGGCATAACCACAGGACACGATAAAAGCCCCACGGGAGTGCGGCGCTCCACCAGGCGCTATCGCCCGGCCCGGGGTACCACGACACGTAAAATTGAAAATAAAAGCAGAGTAAATGAATCCGGCTTTAGGGGCAATGTCGCCTTAAAGCAGCGCCCCAGGTCTACGGAGACTCCGTGGAACCATAAGATATGGAGCGCCGCACTCCAGTGCGGCATAGCCACGGGACACGAAAAAAGCCGCACAGGAGTGCGGCGCTCCACCAGGTGCTATCGCCCGGCCCCGCGTAACCATTGATATATCGCAGAACCACACAATAAAAAGGAAGTAAACTGCGACATATCGCGGATGCGATCCTCTCACGAAACAAGAGCCCCGCCAAACGGGCCTTTCGCCATATGGCATGCTTGTTGCCTGATTTTTTCCTACGCCGCGCCACCGCACTGCGATGCCGACGGCAGGACCATCTCAATACACCCCACTTTAAGGAGAGACGGATGAAGAAGGTAGAACGCGTGTTGATTGTCGGGGCAGGAACCATGGGCCAGCAGATCGGGTACCAGTGCGCGGCGTGCGGCCTGGACGTGACCCTCTACGACACCAGCGAAGATGCGCTGGCCAAGGCCCTCACCACCATGGAAAAAATCGGCAAAGCCATGGAGGCCGGGGGCCGTGTGAGCCCGGAAGCAGCCAAAGTGGCCATGGCCCGCATCCGCACCACAACCGACCTTGCCGAGGCAGGAAAAGACGCGGACCTGGTGAGCGAGTCCGTGCCCGAAGACCCCAGGCTCAAAGCCTCGGTCTTTGCCTCCCTGCACGCCATCTGCCCGGAACACACCCTCTTCACCACCAACACCTCCACCCTGGTGCCCTCCATGATCGCCGAGCACACCGGGCGGCCCGACCGCTTCGTGGCCCTTCACTTCCACGACGTGCGCATCACCAACATCGTGGACATCATGCCCCACCCCGGCACCTCTGAGGAAACCCTTGCGGCTGTCCGCGAGTTCGTCTTTCAGATTGAGCAATACCCCATCGAACTCAAAAAAGAGCAGCACGGCTATGTGTTCAACACCATGCTCTCCCAGCTCTTCGGCTCCGCCCTCACCCTTGCCAGCCGCAAGGTGGCCTCTGTGGAAGACATCGACCGCGCTTGGATGGGCATCATGAAAACCGCTGTGGGCCCCTTCGGCATCATGGACGCCATCGGCCTTGAGACCATCTGGAAAGTAACGGATTACTGGGCCCAGGTTACCAAAGATCCCCAGAGCCAGAAAAACGGCGAGTTCGTCAAAGCCTACGTGGACGCAGGAGACCTGGGCGTCAAAACCCAGAAAGGGTTCTACAGCTACCCGGACCCCGCCTTTATCAGTCCGGAGTTTATGAAGGGGATTAAATAAAATTCTCTTGTTTTGGCATGCCGCACTCCGGTGCGGCATGTGCCACGTCCCCCGAAAAAGCCGCACAGCAGTGCGGCGCTCCACCTTTCATGTCGCCCCACGCGATACCCAGCCACATAAGGCGTGGCATCTTCCGTTCCAGGCCATTACCCCATCTTTTGGAGCGTCGCACTCCGTGCGGCATACGCCACGCCCCCCGAAAAAGCCGCACAGGAGTGCGGCGCTCCATATTTCATGCCGCCCCACGCGATGTCCAAACACATAAGGCGTGGCATCTTCCGTTCAGACCATTGCCCCACCCTGTGGAGCGCCGCACTCCGTGCGGCATACGCCACGCCCCCAAAAAAGCCGCACAGGAGTGCGGCGCTCCATATTTCATGCCGCCCCACGCGATGTCCAAACACATAAGGCGTGGCATCTCCCGCTCCAGGCCATTACCCAACCTTTTGGAGCGCCGCACTCCGTGCGGCATACGCCACGCCGCCCCAAAAAAGCCGCACAGGCGTGAGGCACCCCTTCCCCACCTCTCCCATATATTTTTTTATTGCCTTTTGTATAATTTTTTATACAATAAACCCATAAATCATGACAAAAAACCAATTTATAGAATTTTTTATATTTCAATCTTAATCAAAACCCCAGGATTCCCATGCAGAGCCCGGACACCCGACTGAGATCGTACATCCCCGTCGCCGACATGATCGCCAGCACGTTTGGAAAGCACTGCGAGGTGGTCATTCACGACCTCTCCATGCCCCAGAACTCGGTGATCTATGCCGTCAACAACCACGTCACCGGACGACAGGTGGGCCAGTCCTTTGACCACCTGATCAAGCAGGTGCTCCTTTCGAAGCAGTTCAAAGGGGACATGACCGCCAACTACAAAACCGTCACCGAGGACGGCCGGGAGATCAAATCTTCCACCGCCCTGATCCGGGACGCCACAGGCGAAGTCATCGGCGCCCTGTGCATCAACTACGACCTCTCGGCCATGGGGCCCATCAAGGCTTTTCTCGACGACTTCCTGCCCGTGGAAGCAGAGCCCGAGGCCCCGGCATCGGCCCCCGTGGAGAACGTGGTGGAGATCGTGGACGACCTCATCGAAAAAATCATCGCCCAGGCAGACACAGCCGCCATGAAGAAAAAAGAAAAAATCCGGCTCATCGCCTTCATGGAGAGCAAAGGCATTTTCCTCATCAAAGGAGCCATGGACAAGGTGGCGGCCCGGCTGGGCATCTCCAAGGTCACGGTCTACAGCTACTTAGATGAAATCAAAAAAAACAAGGCAAGGTAACCCCATGGACACCATCACCACAGACAACGCCCTGAAACCGGCCGGTCACTACAGCCAGGCCATCGTCCACAACGGCATGATCTACACCTCCGGGCAGCTGGCCTTTGATGCCGAGACCGGAGAAAAAAGAAAAGCAACCATTGAAGAGGAGACCCTCCAGGTCCTCACCAACCTGGAGCTGGTTCTCAAAGAAGCGGGCAGCAGCAAGGACAAGGTTCTCAAAACCACCCTCTACATCTCGGACATCGCCCTCTGGGACCAGGTGAACCGCGTCTACGCCGAGTTCTTCGGCGACCACAAGCCCGCCCGCTCCGTGGTGCCAACCCACGGTGAGCTGCACTTCGGGTTCCATGTGGAGCTGGAGGCAATAGCAGCTATTTAGCAAACAAATCGCTCTGGTTCTTCTTGGCTATGGTTTGGCACGCAACCTATAAAAAACCGGGAAAAATCCACCGAAACGGAGCGCCGCACTCCGGTGCGGCATTTTAGTCCGTCATTACCCGTGCCGCACAGGAGTGCGGCGCTCCAAACCACCCTTGCCGCCCAAGGCAGCGTTGCTCAACACCGAGGGGCAGAGGCAATACCCTGAGACCGGATATCTTTCGTTCCCAGGCTCCGCCTGGGAATGATGCATGGAGGCTCTGCCTCCACAAAACGAGTAAAACGCTTAAAACGTTAAACAAACAGGCTTTTGCTCTGACGTTCGAGGCTCCTGCGAGATTCAAACCAGGAAAATTTTTTGCGGAGCTTTTTTTCAAAAAAGCGACCCGCCGGAGGCATAAAACAACCCTCACCGAGGACACAGCATGGCACGATACATCGATCCCAAAACCAGCGAGACCTTTCCCATTAACGAACCCATCTGGAGAGCCCCTTCGGGCGGCCCCCTGATGCTCACCGAGCTTCCCGGCATCACGCGCGAACAGATCGACACCTCGGTTCGCTCCATCTGGCGATACCGGGCAGCCTTTCCCTTTGAGGTCAAAGAGCCCATCACCATGGGCGAAGGGTGCACCCCCCTCGTCACCAAAACATTCGGCGGGGCGTCCTGCTCGTTCAAGCTGGAGTGGTTCGCCCCCACGGGCTCCTTCAAGGATCGCGGCACCTCGGTGATGCTCTCCATGCTCAAGGCCCAGGGCATCACCTCGGTGCTGGAAGACAGCTCCGGCAACGGGGGCTGCTCCGTTGCCGGGTACGGGGCCGCAGGGGGACTCTCCACCTGCATCTGCGTGCCCGAGTCTACCTCCCCGTCCAAGATCGCTCAGGTACGGGCCTACGGCGCCGAGGTGGTGCTGGTCCCCGGCCCCAGGGAGGCCACCGAAGCAGCGGCCATCGAAAAGTCTTCCGAGATATTCTACGCCAGCCACAACTGGCACCCCTTCTTCCTCCAGGGCACCAAGACCCTGGGCTACGAGATCTGGGAAGATTTTAACTTTTCACTGCCGGACAACATCGTAATCCCCGGCGGGGCCGGAAGCAACGCCCTGGGATGCTATATCGCCTTCAAAGAACTCATGGCCGCAAGGGAGATTAAAAAGATGCCCCGCATTTTTCTCTCCCAGCCCGCCCACTGCGCCCCGGTGCACGCCAGCTTCCAGGCCGGTGCCGAGGAGTACGTGGAGACCGACTTTGCCCCCACCGTGGCCGAGGGCACGGCCATCAAGCGCCCCATCCGTATGAAGCAGATCCTGGCGGCCCTGCGGGAAAGCAACGGCGGCACCGTGGCCATCCCCGAAGAGGAGATCATCAAAACAAGCCTCGCCCTTGCCCGCATCGGCCTCTACACCGAGCCCACCAGCGCCCACGCGGCAGCGGCCTTTACCCAGCTCCTGAAAGCGGGAACCATCAAAGCAGACGAAAAGACCGTGGTGATCTTGACGGGCACGGGCATCAAGACCACGCCGTTTTACGAGGCGCAGATGGTTTCCGAATAAAAAAAGCGCCTCCGACGGCCAGGGGATGATCCCCTGGACCCCAGGTTTGCAAATGCTCCGGGGCTAAAGCCCCTCCTCATTTGCGGACGGGCTACGCCCGTAAAGCTTGTTTGCTTCGCTCCCAGGCTCTGCCTGGGAGTGTCGGGCGCAAGGCTCTGCCTTGCCTGAAAGTAAAAGCGAACGCGGGTTGACACACCCAGGCTCAGGCGACATCAACATGGAGGCAGAGCCTCCGAGGAGCATTCCCAGGCGGAGCCTGGGAACGAGACAATGGTTAGAAACACGGGTCACATGGAGACAAAACCAATGCATCTGACGACACTGGAAACCCCTTGCCTGATTCTGGACAAGGCCAAGCTGCAGAAGAACATCCGAAATCTGAGCGCGCGCATGAAGGCCCTGGGGGTGAACCTGAGGCCCCACGGCAAGACCGCCAAAAACATCGATGTCATGACCATGGCCCTGGAAGGGCAGGAAGGCGGCATCACGGTCTCCACCCTGAAAGAGGCGGAATACTATTTCGAAAAGGGCATCACGGACATCGTCTACGCCGTGGGCATTGCCCCGGTGAAGCTGCCCCGGATCTTTCGTCTCATGGACAAAGGCGCGGAGATCACCGTGCTCCTGGATTCTGCCGAGCAGGTGCGGTTCGTGGCCGAGGCTGCCGCGGAGCACGGGGTCACGGTTCCGGCCCTCATCGAGCTGGATTGCGACGGGCACCGGTCCGGCATCACACTGGAAGGGGACGATCTTATTGCCATCGGCACCCTGCTCCATAACGAGCACGGGGTCTCCCTCAAAGGCGTGCTCACCCACGCAGGGGAGTCTTACCAGTGCCGCTCCACCGAGGCGATCCGCGCCATGGCAGAGCAGGAACGATCCATGGCCGTGGCCTGTGCCGAAGCCTTGCGAGCATCCGGTCTCCCCTGCCCCGTGGTGAGCGTGGGTTCCACCCCCACCTCCAACTTTGCCGAAGACCTCACAGGCGTCACCGAGGTGAGGGCCGGGGTCTACATGTTCTATGATCTTGTGATGGCGGGTCTCGGGGTGTGCAAGGAAGAGGATATTGCCGTCTCGGTCCTGGCCTCGGTCATCGGCCACCAGAAGCGAAAGGGCTGGGTCATCACCGACGCGGGCTGGATGGCCATGTCCCGGGACAGGGGCACGGCAGCCCAAGCCCTGGACCAGGGCTACGGAAGGGTCTGCGGTGTGGACGGAGCCCCCTTAAGCGACCTCATCGTCTCCGGTGCCAACCAGGAGCACGGCATCGTTTCCCACAGAGAAGACAAAGAGATCCCCTGGGCATCCTGCGGCATCGGGTCCATGGTCCGAATCCTGCCCAACCACGCCTGCGCCACAGGGGCCATGTACGACCGCTACCATGTGGTGGATGACGCCGGAGAGGTCGTGGACACATGGCACCGCGTCAACGGGTGGTAGGAAATGAATGGGTTCGCCCTGTTTTCCTCTGTTCTTTTGGTAACATTTCGTGTATTTCGTCTGCTCTACGGAGAATCCGTATACACACCCAGGTGCCGTTGCGAAATCGGCACCCCACACATATAAGGAGAACAAACCATGACAGACCTCATCGCCATCAGACAAGAGCCCATCGAACTCTTTAAAGTCATCAAACTCGCCAACTGGGTCGGGGGCGGGGGCGAGGCAAAATTCGTCATCTCCGAAGGGCTGGTGGAACTCAACGGCCAGGTGGAAACCCGCAAGGCCAAGAAAGTCTACAACAACGACGTGGTTACCTTTCAGGGGATGTCCTTGAAGGTGGTTGTCGTGGAGAGCCAGGAAGAGTAAACAACGGAGCATCGCAGTCAAGGTTGGATAGCATGATAAGCAGGGCAACAGTTGCGCAAGCCGCCCGGGAGGGCGTCGCCAAGGGATGGTTCGGGTTTCTCTGGATGATGAAGATCCTCGTCCCCATCTCCTTTTTTACCCTGGTGCTGGACTACACCGGCATCATCACAAAACTCGATTTTATCCTCTCCCCGGTGATGGGGCTTCTCTCACTGCCCCCGGTGGCGGCCCTGCCCCTGATCATTGGCCTGCTCACCGGCATCTACGGGGCTGTTGCCGCCATGCTCGTACTGCCCATGGCCCCGGAACACATGACCCTGGTGGCCATATTCCTCCTCGTCAGCCACAACCTGATCCAGGAGAGCGCCATCCAGGGACAGGCCGGTCTTAACCCGGTGAAAGCCACCCTCCTGCGCCTCACCACCTCGGTCATCACCGTGGCCATCTGCGCCCTGGTGCTGAACCCGCCGGATGTTGTGCCCGCAGGCGCAGGCCTTGCCGCAGCTTCCAAAGGGGCCTTTGCCCCCCTTGCCAGGGCGTGGGCCATTGCAACCGCCGCCCTGGCCGCCAAGATCCTGGCCATTATCATGACCATCATGGTGGCCCTCCAGATCATGAAGGCCGGAGGGGCCATCCCCGTGATCCTGCGCCCCCTGGGGCCCTTTATGTCCGTCATGGGCGTGGACAGGAAAATGGGCATCCTCTGGCTCACCGCCACCCTCTTCGGCCTCTCCTACGGGGCCGCCGTCATCGTGGAAGAGACCAAGGAGAACGCCTTCACCGACCATGAGCTTACCCAGCTCCACCTCTCCATCGGTATCAACCACGCCATGATCGAAGACCCCGCCCTCTTTCTTCCCCTGGGCATCGGCGCGTTCTGGCTCTGGATCCCCAGGCTCATCGCCGCCATCACCGCCGTGCAGCTCCTGAACCTGTGGCACCGCATCCGGTCACCCCGCACCAGGGAAGCCAAGGCAGCTTAGGCAAACGCCGGCGTCCATGGTTCCCCCGGACATGATGGGCACGGCGCCAAGACCGTCCCCATCCCAACGGGTTCGGATTGGCCTTTGCCCATCCTACGCACCTTCGGCATATCCACCACGGTCGCCCTGTGACATCCGTAGGATGGGCAAAGCGAAGCGTGCCCATCTTTGCTCGGTGAACCCGCACCACCCAAAATCCATAACATCCCGACATGGTCACCGTCACTACACGCGATGGGCACGGCACCAAGAGAATCGCCATGCCAACGGCTACGGCCTTGCCTTTGCCCATCCTACGCACCTTCGGCATATCCACCACGGCCGCCCTGTGACATCCGTAGGATGGGCAAAGCGGAGCGTGCCCATCTTTATTTCATACGCGATGGGCACGGCGCCAAAACCACCGCCATGCCAACGGCTACGGCCTTGCCTTTGCCCATCCTACGCATCTTCGGCTTATCGCCACAGGTCGCTTTAATCAGCCGATTTCAACCCCATCATCTTCCTGGCCGCGGCCAGACGCTCTGGCAGGTGCTCGTCTTCCAGCTCGTCCACCAGCTCGGAGAGGACTTCGGGGATGTCGATGTGCTGGGGGCATTTATCCAGGCACTCCCCGCACTGGACGCACTGGGAGGCGTAGCCCGTGCCGCCGGGCCTCAGGACGCCGCCCAGGCGAAGGGCGTAGAGAAACTTTCCTTCCTCTTTCTTTCCGAACAGGTGCACCTTGTTGAACACTTCAAAGGCCGCAGGGATCATGACCCCGACCGGGCAGGGCATGCAGTACCCGCAGCCGGTGCAGCCCACGCGCATGATCTCATGGTAGGTGTCGGCCACCCGGTTCACCAGCTCGCACTCTTCCGGGGTCAGGGAACCGGGCAGGGCGATCTCTGCGATGGCAAGGTTCTCCTTGATGTGGGCTTCGTCGTTCATGCCCGAAAGGACCACCGTCACCTCGGGGCGGTTCCAGACCCACTGCAGGGCCCAGGCCACGGGCGTGCGGGAGACCGGCGCCTCGTCCCAGATCTTTTGGATGGCCGGAGGCGCCTCGGGGGCCCCTAAGTTCCCGCCCCGCAAGGGCTCCATGATGATCACACCCAGGTTCTTTGCGGCCGCGTATTCCAGACCTTCGGTGCCGGCCTGGTTCTCCTGGTCCAGAAAATTGTACTGGATCTGGCAAAAGGTCCAGGGGTAGGCGTCCACAATGCATTTGAAATCCTCCACGCTGCCGTGGAATGAGAACCCTGCGTTCTTGATTCTGCCATCGGCAAGGGCCGTATCCATGAAATCGATAACACCCAGGCTCTCCAGCTTGTCCCAGCTTTTGCCGTCCAGGGCATGGAGAAGGTAATAATCGATGCAGTCCACCCCGAGCTTGTCCAGCTGGGTGTTCAGGTACGTGTCCATCTCCCCGCGGGTGTTGACCAACCAGGAGGGCAGCTTGGTGGCGACCTTCACCTTGTCCCGGTAGCCGTCTTTCAGGGCACGGCCCAGGATGGTCTCGCTCTGGCCGCCGTGGTAAGGCCAGGCCGTATCCAGATAGTTGACGCCGCTGTCCACGGCAGACCGGATCTGCCGGATGGCCCGGTCCTCATCCACCTGTCCCTCTTCGGTCATGGGCAGGCGCATGGCCCCGAACCCCAGGGCGGACAGCCTGTCGCCCGTTTGCGGAACATGCCTGTACTGCATGGTTTCTCTCCTTTCTCATCGGTGTGATAGGGGGGGAAAAGCTTGCAATCAACGAGTATCCCGTGAATGGCCACCGGTGGTCAACCGATGCAGCATAAAGGCCCTCCCATACCCGTTATATAATAAAAAACCCCGCCGCTTTTGTAGCACATCAAAGCGACGGGGCCTCTTGTTCACGTGTTTCGTCGGGGCGGATCAGATAAGGGTATCCCGATCTCTAACGCCCACCAGATACAAAATACTGTCGAGGCCAAGGGTGGAGATGGACTGGCGGGCGCCCTGTTTCACCACGGGTTTGGCGTGGAAGGCGATGCCGAGGCCTGCCAGGTTCAGCATGGGCAGGTCGTTGGCCCCGTCACCCACGGCAATAACCTGCTGGAGGTTGATCTCCTCTTTTTTGGCGAGCATCTGGAGGAGTTCGGCCTTTTTGGCGGCATCCACGATGTCCCCCACCACCTTGCCGGTGAGTTTGCCCTCCTTGATCTCCAGCTCGTTGGCGTAGACGTAGTCCACGCCCAGCTTTTTCTGGAGGATCCGGCCGAAATAGGTAAAGCCCCCGGAGAGGATGGCGGTCTTGTAGCCGAACTGGCGGAGGTTGGCGATGAGGCGCTCGGCCCCGTCGGTCATGGGGATTCGCTCGGCCACTTTCTGCATGCTCTCTTCTGAGAGCCCTTCCAGAAGCCCCAGCCTGCGCCGCAAGCTCTCCTTGAAATCGATTTCGCCCCGCATGGCCGATTCGGTGATGGCGGCCACCTTCTCCCCTACTCCGGCTTCGGCAGCCAATTCGTCGATGACCTCGGCCTGGATGAGGGTGGAATCCATGTCAAAGGCCACCATGCGGCGATTTCGCCTGTAGGGGGTCTCCTCCTGCAGGGCGATGTCGATGCCCAGGCGAGAGGTGATCTCCAGGAATTTTTTGCGGATTCCCTCCAGCTCGTCGGGGGTGCCGCGCAGGGAGAGTTCGATGCAGACGGGCTTTTCGGTCTTCTCCACGTCGGTCAGGGGCATGCGGCCGGACAAACGGGTCACCCCGTTGATGTTGAGCCCGCTCTCGGCCAGGACCCGGGTCACCTCGGCCATGTGCACGGCCGTGACCTTGCGGCCCAGAAGGGTCACGATGTACCGCTTCTTGCCGGAGGCCGCCACCCAGTCCCGGTATCGGGCATCGGAGATGGGCCGAAATTTTACGTTGATGTCCAGATCGTGGGCCGCAAAAAGCACCTCTTTGACGATGGGTGCCGCCTCATGCTTGACAGGAATCCGAATGAGAATACCCAATGAGAGATTATCGTGGATCACGGTCTGGCCCATGTCCAGGATCTCCACATCGTATTCAGCCAGAATACCTGTCATTTGTGCGGCAAGGCCGGGCTTGTCCTGGCCGTAGATATGGATCATGATCAATTCGTGCATGCTGGGCTCCGATGGGGATGATACGTCACGGGTTGTTTGGATGAAATTATTGTTTCAGACGGCGCATTATATAGCATTCCTGAGAGGGTATGAAAAGGTGCGATGCGTCCTAATTTAAAGTCTCTGGATCAGGTAAACATAGGCGGGAAGCCCGCTTGCTTCCTTGATCTCGTGGAACATGGGCAGCACCTCTTCGCGGCGCTGGGTCTCCACCAGGGGCGAAAGATAGACGCAGCCCTTGGCCCCCTCTTCCCGGGAAACCGACCCCAGAAGCGCCATGATGGACGCGTGATGGGCCTTGGAAAAAGTGGTGCCCAGAAGAAAATTGGCGGTGACGTTCACCGACGGGTAGCGGGCGTTCACCGCCACCATTTTGTGCAGGGCCTCGGTGACCATGGCCGCGGTAATGGGCTTGCCGAGCATCTTCAGGGTGTCGTCGTCCGCAGACTCCAGGCCCAGGTTGATGTAAACGGTGCAGGGCAACGCCTCAAGGGCCTTGAAGGTCTCCTCCCCGGCCTTGGAAAACGAGGCGCAGCTCCCGAAGAGAAACACCGAGGGAGGGCCCCCTTTGGATGGTCCGAAGCCAAAGGCCTCACAGGCGGTCTGCGCAGCGTGGGCCACCCGCTCTCCACCCGCGGCCAGGGCGTCGTGGTCTCCCAGGAACAGGGCGTTAAAATTTTGGAGGCTTGAGCCGTAGTACCCCTTCAGGGCCTCGATCTGGGCGGTGATCTCCTCGTCGCTCCTGGGGGCAAAGGGTGCCCGGGATTTCACCGAGCAGAAGCGGCACTTGTAGAGGCAACCGTCGGCGATGTTCAGGGGAATCACCTCGTAGTCCGCATGGCGGGTGTCCGGGGGCAAAACGCTCACCCGGCCGCCGATGATGCGGTGCAGGTCTTCGGCCCGCCGGATCAGGGCCGAGTCGTCGTTGGCCTCGATGACCCCCTCCACAAAGGCGCGCATCTCAGGGGCCAGCCCCTCAAGGGAGGTGGTGCAGAGGGTCCCGTAGACCTGGGACCAGGCGGAAAAAGCCCGGGCAATGCCCGGCTCCGTGTACGGGGTCACCTCCCGGATGGCGTTGCTCTCGTAGGAGAGGCAGGGCAGGTAGTCCTCCCCCACCCAGTCCTTCACCCGGCCCTGGCCCCTGTCCAGCCCCACGGAGTAGTAAACCCAGTCGTTGCCCCAGCTCCGCTTCAGCCACTCCCAGGGATGGGGCCAGGCCCGCGTCAGACCGCGCATGTAGCGGATCTCTCCGGTGGGGTTGAAGTGAAAGGCAAACTCCCGGCTCCGGATCTCGCCATAGAGCCCGAAACGCGCCGGGTAGGTCCCCTTGGCCGTGGGAATGGCCCCCCTGGTGTTGATAATCACCACCAGGTTCCCCAGGCAGCAGGAGCTCATCTCTTCATCGTCCATTACCGATTCCGGCTGTTGATTCAAATCCGTGGTCACCGTCATGAACTCTCTCTCCTAACGGGGCTGTTCATACATTAAGGGGATAAATAACGCACCAACCATACAAGAGATTGACATGTCCATCCACCACATTTATAGTCAGCGGATCATGAAAACCATCTAAGACATATCCCCTTCTCTCTATTTGGGACGCGCGGTGGCCAAGGCCCGGGACCGGTGAGGTGCGCCTTTGCGACAGAGCCCCCGCCTTTTTTTTACGCGCCGCCCCTCCTGCACCGTATGTCATCTTCAACATAAGACAATTCCGGCACCGCTCCGTCAAAGGACGGCCGGACCATGAGGTTTTCATGAACATCAAGCAACTCATCGACGCATCCAAAAAGCCCGAACTCTACGCCCCTGCTACAGCCACCATGTGGGACGACCCGTACATCGGGGCCCGGCTCCTTGAAACCCACCTGAGCCAGGCCACAGACCTCGCAAGCAGAAAAGAGTCGACCATCACGGACACGGTAAACTGGATTCTGGGTCAGGCCCCGGACAAACCCCTTAACATTCTGGACCTGGGCTGCGGCCCCGGCCTCTACTGCGACAAGCTGGCCCGACTCGGCCACAGGCTCACCGGAATGGACATCTCCGCCACCTCCATCAAATATGCCCGGCAAGCGGCCCGGAGAAGCGGGCTGGAGATCTCCTACCTGAACCAAAACTACCTGGAGCTGGACCATGACAGCCGATACGACCTCATCATCATGATCTTTTGTGATTTTGGGGTCCTGACACCTTCACAGCAGAACCGCCTCCTTGCAAAGATCCACCGGGCCCTGGTGCCGGGCGGGGTCTTTGTCTTTGACGTCATGAACGAAGGAGTTCTCGCCACCCTTCCCGAGCCGCAATGGGAAGCTTCGGACAAGGGATTCTGGAGGGACCGGCCCTACCTCGCCCTGTCCCGGTCCTTTTGCTATGAAGAGCAAGGGGTATGCCTCAGCCAGCATATCGTGGCGGATGAATCCGGCTCGGTGGATACCTACCGCTTCTGGACCCATACCTTCTCCCACGAAACGCTCCACCGCCTGCTGTCGGCCCGGGGGTTCCGAAACATCAGCTGCCATGACGGGCTCTTGCCCGACAGCGATGCCCACCGATCCCGTGACGTGACCTTCTGCGTCACCCGCAGGTAAGCTCCGGCGCATGTGCTACGGGAGTCATTGACAGATACAGGAGCCCAGGCCTAAACTAAGGAAAAGCAAGATAAGGAAACGTTGATACCGAAGGAAGGGCGGCCCATGAACATTTCAGAGATCATGTCCAAGCGAATCGTCACCGTGGAACTCGACGACACCCTGCGGGTCGTCCGGGATATCTTTGCCAACGTGGCCTTTCACAACCTGCTGGTGGTGGAGAACAAACGCCTCTACGGCGTCCTCTCCGACCGGGCCCTGCTCAAGGCCCTCAGCCCGAACCTGGGCACTGCCGCAGAAACTCAGGAAGACCGGGCCACCCTGAACAAGAAGGTGCACCAGGTGATGAGCCGCGAGCCCATCACCCTGCCCCGGAATGCTTCGGTGCGGGATGCCGTGCGCCTGTTCAACACCGAGACCATCACCTGCATCCCGGTTGTGGACGACGACAACCGGCCCGTGGGCATCATCAGCTGGCGAGACATCATCAAGATGCTGGGGGCCATGATCGAAGAAAAATCCAAAAAGCACCGCTGTCCCCACGCCCGCGGGTAAAAGCCCGCCACACGCCATACCTTAAATCAGATAAAAAAAAGGGCCGCCTCGCACAAGCGAGACGGCCCTTATAACTTGCAATCAACGGATCTCCCTGAAGGGAGGCATCAATTAGAAGCCTTCAACCCTTTCGAAGATGGCGCATGCGCCCATACCGCCGCCGATACACATGGAGACGATACCGTACTTGCCACCGGTACGCTCCAGGTTGGCAATGAGGGTAGCGGTGAGCTTGGCACCGGTACAACCCAGGGGGTGACCCAGGGCGATGGCGCCGCCGTTGAGGTTGATCTTGGACTCGTCGAGGCCCAGCTCTTTGATGCAGTGCAGGGACTGGGTAGCAAAAGCTTCGTTAAGCTCGATGACGTCGATGTCTTCAACCTTAAGGCCAGCTTTTTTCAGAGCCTTGGGAATGGCGTACTTGGGACCAACACCCATTTCGTCGGACTTGCAACCGGCTACGGCGTAAGTCACGAGCTTTGCAAGGGGCTTGAGGCCGAGACGCTCGCATGCTTCCTTGCTGGCAAGGAGGGTAGCGGCAGCGCCGTCAGTGGTCTGGGAAGAGTTGGCTGCGGTAGCCACGCCACCGGCTTTGAAGGGGGAGTTCAGTCGAGCGATCCCTTCAACGGTGGTGCCGGCGCGAACGCCGTCGTCTTTTTCGACCATGAAGGTCTCTTTCTTGAAGGTACCGTCAGCCTGCTCAACAAATTTGTATGCGGGAACGGGTACGATCTCGGTGAAGTAGCCTTTCTCCTGAGCTTCAACCGCCTTGTTTACGGAGCGAACTGCGAACTCATCGCACTCCTGACGGGTGATGCCGTAACGGTCAGCCACGTTCTCAGCAGTTACACCCATGGAGATGTAAGCCTCGGGCTTGACTGCGGAGAATTCAGGGTGAGGGCGGGGAGTGTGACCACCCATGGGAACGTAGGTCATGGACTCAAGACCGGCACCCATGGTGAGATCAGACCAACCGGCCTGGATACGAAGGGAGGCCAGGGCGATGGCTTCGATGCCGGAAGCACAGAAGCGGTTCACGGTGGCACCGGACACTTCGTCGGGGAAGCCAGCCATCTGGGCTGCGACACGGGCAACGTTAAGGCCCTGCTCACCTTCGGGGAAGGCGCAACCGCACATGACGTCGTCGATCTCGAGGGGATCAACCCCTGCTTTTTCGACACAAGACTTCATGATAAAGGAGAGGAGGTCCTCAGGACGGGTCTCCTTGAACTGACCCCTCTTATTCTTACAACCAGGCGTTCTCACTGACTGGACGATGTATGCATCTCTCATGTTCTATTCCTCCATTTTCCTGATGCCCTCTTTTCCTGCATCCGCCGGAGTGAGGCACAGGGCGGGCGACCCGCCCTGTGCGTCACGGCGTGATGCATGTACTCTTCACAGGCATCGAAATTGAACGTAAGGCTATTGGCCAACCCGGCTATTAGTTACGGAGAGGTTTGCCGGTTTTCAGCATGTGCGCGATACGGGCAACGCTCTTCTCTTCCTTGAGGAAGTCGATGAAGGCTTCACGCTCGAGCTTGAGAATGGCTTCTTCGCTCACTTCGGTGCCGGACTTCACGTCGCCGCCTGCGATAACGTAGGCGATACGCTTGGCCAGCATGGCGTCATGCTCTGACAGGAACCCACCGTTGAGCATGTTGAAGATCTCTGCGTTGACCATGCCGTAACCTTCGCGGCCGATGACGCGGACTTTCTTCTTCATGGGGGGTGCGTATCCGTCTTCCACCATACGCAGGACCTCTTTCTTGGCTTCGCCGATGAGGAGATCGCGGTTCATGACGATGCGGTCCTTGGTGGGAGAGAGGTGACCGTTTGCAACGGCGCCTGCAGCACTCATGGAGACTGCCGCCATGGCGATCTTCATGAAGGTGGGGATGAAGAGCTTGGCAAGGTCGGTGTCTTTGTCGGTACCTGCGGGAAGAGAGGTGATGTACTTCTTCCAGAGGTTAAGGCAACCGCCGCCTGCGGGCAGGAGGCCAACACCGATCTCAACGAGGCCCATGTACAGCTCGGAGTGGGCAACGATCTTGTCAGCAGAGAGGCACACTTCGCAACCGCCGCCGAGGGTCATGCCGTAGGGGGCAGCCACAACGGGGAAGGAAGAGTACAGGCCGCGGAGCATACCCATCTGGCCTTTTTCGAGGAAGGCGTCGAGCTCGTCGTAAGCCTTGTCTTCTGCTTTCTTGAGAACGAAGGCGAGGTCTGCACCGGCGGAGAACGCACCGGGCATGCCACCGGCCTGGTTACCGATAACAAGGCCTACACCGTGCTCATCTACGTAATCCAGGGCGCCGCCCATGAAGTCGATGATTTCGCCGTTGAGGGCGTTCATCTTGGTGGTGAACTCGAGGCAGTAAACGCCGTCACCGATGTCAACGAGAGAAGCAGAGGGGCAAGAGAGAGCCACTTTGCCGTCTGCCTTGGCAGCAGCCAGGGACAGAGCGGAAGCTGACAGGGGTACGTCTACGTAAGCAGCCTTGTCGAAATCGTAGTACTGGGGAATACCCTTTTCTACGCGGTAGAAGCTCTCAACGCCTGCGTCGAGCATGGCTTTTACTTTGGCGGAGACGGGGAGCCCTTCGGCTTCCATCTTCTCAACGGACTTGCGTACGCCGATGGCATCCCAGGCTTCGAAGGGACCTACATCCCAGCCGTAGCCCCACTTCATGGCGTTGTCGATCTCAACCAGGGAGTCGGCAATCTCGGGAATGCGGTTGCCACAGTAAGTCATGGCGTTGGCGGTGCACTTCCAGACAAACTTGGCGCCTTTGTCGTCGCCGTACACGATGGCCTGCATCTTCTCTGCGGGGGTAGCGGCCTTTTTGGCAGCGTCCAGGCAGGGGAAAGAGGGCTTCTCGATGTCGATGTACTCGCCGGTGGCGGGGTCAAGCTGCTTCTTGAAGCGCTTGCCGTTCTCGTCACGGCCTTTCTTGTAGAAGCCTTCCTTGGTCTTGTTGCCCAGCTTGTTGTCGGCGAGCATCTTCTTAACGAAGTCGGGGACAACAACGGTGTCGCGCATTTCGTCGTCGGGGCAGAGCTCGTAGGAGTTGTCGGCGACGTGAACCATGGTGTCGAGACCTACCATGTCGGCGGTGCCGAAGATGGCGGTACGGGGACGACCCATTGCGGGACCGAGCAGTGCGTCGGCTTCGGCCATGGTGATGTCGTCTTCAACAACGGCCTGGAGTACGCGGCCGATGCCCTGGATACCGATACGGTTACCGATGAAGTTGGGGGTATCCTTGGCCCAGACAATCCCTTTACCAAGGTATACTTCGCCGAAGTTGGCGATGAAGTCGAGGACTTCCTGCTTGGTCTCCGCTCCGGGGATGAGCTCCAGAAGGTGCATGTAGCGGACGGGGTTGAAGAAGTGAGTGCCGAGGAAGTGCTCTTTGAAACCTGCGGAGAGGCCGTCAGAGATCTTGGCAAGGGGAATACCGGAGGTGTTGGAGCTGATGATGGCATCGGCTTTTCTCACCTTGTCGATACGAGCGAAGAGTTCCTGCTTGATCTTCAGGTTCTCTACAACCACTTCGCAGATCCAGTCGCAATCGGCGAGCTTGTCGAAGTCGTCGGTCAGGTTGCCGGTCTCGATGAGAGCAGCGTCCTTCTTGGTCATGAACAGAGACGGCTTGGCAGCCAGAGTGGCTTTCAGACCGTTGTCTACCATGCGGTTACGTGCCGCAGGGTCGTTCTTTTCCTCATCGGTGAGGTCAAAGGGGACGATGTCCAAAAGGAGCACCTTCACGCCTGCAGCAGCCAAGAGAGCTGCGATGCCGCCGCCCATGATCCCGGACCCGATCACTGCAGCTTTTCTGATTTTTCTACTCATAATTCCCTCCTGTGCATAATAAATTACAATCACGCCATGAAATGAATGATCGTTCAATTTATATATTGACAGTGAATGTTGTAACAGACCGATTATTTGTATGTCAAGAGAAAACAAGTCTCTTTCAATTGCCTCTTACCAGGACATGCATAGGCCTTAATATATGACCTTTTACAAGTTTTTTTCTCCCTTTTAATCGCTTCGGCACATACTTTGTATACATACCATTTAAGTCAATGATACCAGGTGAATGAAACATCATTCAACAACCGCTTCCCGGACAAAGAAACCCCGGGTAACCCTCCCACTTCAATCCGGATATCCAAGTTCCCCCTTGATTCCGACACCCCCTTCTGCTAAACATCATCGGTATATTTTACCAATCGGTACAACACCCTGATCTGAGGGACCCGGACCCGACCGGAACCCCTTTGCAGAGCAGATGAGCTGGGAAAGTGAGGTGGCGTTCATGGAGTTTAAAAGATTGGACAAGGACAGGGTGGCGACCCTGGATCTGGAATCGGTGGCAGCCTCCATCGTCCGGACCCAACTCCCCTCGGGCGAGATTCCCTGGAGCGACGGAGACAAGACCGACCCCTGGGATCACGTGGAATCGGCCATGGGCCTGTCCGTGGGCGGCCACATCGCTGAGGCGCGCAAGGCCTTTGCCTGGCTGGCCGCCATGCAGCTGGACGACGGAAGCTGGTATGCCTCCTATAAGAAAGGTGTGCCCGAGGACCAAACCCACGACTCCAACATGAGCAGCTATGTGGCCGTGGGGGTTTACCACCATTTCCTTATTACAAAGGACCGTCAGTTCCTCGCCGATTACTGGCCCACCCTGAAACGGGGCCTCGACTTTGCCCTCTCCCTGCAGGCACCCGGCGGTGAGATCCACTGGGCAACCAGCCCGGACGGGGAAGTGGACCCCATGGCCCTGCTTACGGGCTCCAGCTCCATTTTCATGAGCCTCAAGTGCGGGCTGGCCATCGCCCGCGAGCTGGGCCACGACATGCCCAGCTGGTCCGAAGGCCTCCGCCGCGTTCGGGAAGCCATCCGCACCCGGCCCCACTCCTTCAACGTCACCAAGTCCCGCTTCTCCATGGACTGGTTCTACCCCATCCTCTCCGGCGCCCTCACCGGGGCCGAGGCCCAGAAGCGGCTGGACAAATACTGGAAAAAATTCGTCGTAGAGGGCCAGGGGGTGCGGTGCGTCTCCGACGAGCCCTGGGTTACCGTTGCCGAGACCGCCGAGTTCATCCTCGCCCTGTCCGCCATGGGCCACAGGGACAAGGCAGAGATCATCTTTGACTGGATCAAGGACTCCCGATTTGACGACGGCTCCTACTGGTGCGGCTACACCTTCCCGGACATGGTGATCTGGCCCGAAGAGAAGCTCTCGTGGACCAACGGTGTGATGCTCATGGCGGCCGACGCCCTTTTTGACCTGACCCCGGCCGGGCGGCTCTTCTCCCATGACTTCTGGGCATCCCACGAGGCCCTGGCAGGCGAGAGCCTTGCCGAATGCCTGTAACCGAATAGAATCAACCCCACACTGCGCCGGGACGTTTGACGTGAAAAAAGACCACAGACCCTATTGGCTGAAACGCCTCTACATCCTGTTTCAGAAATACTATGCAAACCGATACATCCGCCCCCAGCTCGACTTCATGGGCCGGGGCGGCGCCTATATGAAACCCTGGCACCTGGAACTCTTCGGCGGCCCCGTCCGCATCGGCTCCTACCCCACGGTCATCGCCGCACCGGACCGAAAGGTGCGCCTCACCGTCTGGTCCGCCGACCCCGACGTCAAAGGCATCACCATCGGCGACTACTGCCTGGTCTGTCCGGGGGTACGCATCCTGGCCGCCTCGGAGATCACCATCGGCGAGAGCTGCATGATCGCCAGCGGCGCCTACATCACCGACTCGGACTGGCACGGGATCTACGACCGCAGCCTGCCCATCGGCAAGACCTGCCCGGTGATTCTGGAAGAGAACGTCTGGGTGGGGGACAGCGCCATCATCTGCAAAGGGGTGCGCGTGGGAAAAAACAGCATCATCGGCGCCGGAGCCGTGGTGGCCTCGGATATCCCGGCAAACGCCATCGCCGTGGGCAACCCGGCACGTGTCGTCAAGTACCTCGACCCCGACACCAAGCTCCGTACCCGGGGCGAATGGCTCTCAAATCCCGGCCAGCTGGCCCGGGAATTCGATATCATCGATCGGGATCAACTCCGCGGGAACTCCGTGATCGGATGGGTGCGAGCCCTTCTCTTTCCCCGCCCCGGGGACTGAAAAGCAGGCCTCGGACGGCCGGTGCCCCGCACCGAACAAGGCTGTTGTTCCCGACGCGGTATCCCATGAATACCAAAGAGCATCTTTTCGATTTCCAATTTGGCGAAAAAGGTGCATAATGCAATTTCGCAAAAAAGGGGCTTTTGCCTTTTTTTCATTGTAAAACACCCGGTTGGAAGCAAGGAGCGTGACATGTCCGGTAGCATGACGTTCGAAAAGGACATCGTACTGATCTATTACGAAGACACCCCCCTGGCCTTCGCTCGTATTGAGGAGATCTGGGAAGATGACAAACCCGATTGGTTCCACGTCAAGCTGCTCTTTCTGCAGATTCCCGTGCACTCGGCGACCTGGATCCTGAAGGGGGCGTACATCGATGGGGACGAATTCACCATGGGCGGCAAGCGCATGCGCCTCGAAAAAGTCGTCTGCCCCGAAGTGGACCAGGACGAGGAGTGGGACGACGAGCCCCTGACCGAGATGCAGGAAGTGCCCGCGATGGAGGAACACCTCGCCGTCAACGACGCCGAGCCGTCACCGCAACAGCCCGATGCCAAAGTGATTCAGTTCCCCTTCGGGAACAAGTAGCCCCTTTCGGAAAGGTGGATGGCAACACGCAGTTCCAAACGACACGTCCTCTCCGTTTCCCGGCGCAGCGATATCCCGGCCCACTACCTGGACTGGTTTATGGACTCCGTCGCAGCCGGAGAGGCCCTCGTTGATCACCCCTATACCGGTGAAACCCGGCGGGTTGCCCTCACCCCGGAGAGCGTTCATACCCTTGTGTTCTGGACAAAGGACATCGGCCCCTTCCTGAAAAGGGGCTGCGATGACAGCCTCCGGAAAAAAGGGTTCCACCTCTACTTCAACCTCACCGTCAACAGCACGGACAGACTTCTGGAGCCCGGCGTCCCCCCCCTGGACCGCCGCCTGGAGGCCATGGCCGAGCTCTGCCGTCGCGTGGGCCCGGACGCCGTGGTCTGGCGCTTTGACCCCATCTGCCACTACCGGGACGCAACCGGTACCCCCTGCGACAACCTCCACGATTTTTCCAGCATCGCAAAGGCGGCCCGCGACGCCGGGATCCGCCGCTGCATCACCAGCTTCGCGGATCTCTACCCCAAAGTGGTTCGCCGCTGCCGGGCCGCGGGAATCGAGTTGACGGATCCTCCCATCCATGAGAAAGTAGCCGTCGCTTTGCGCCTGAACCGGGAGCTGCAAGCCCTCGACATCGATCTGTTTACCTGCTGTGAGAACGCGCTCCAGGACGCCCTGCCCTTCGGCAGCGGCATCACGCCGTCCGCATGCATCCCCGGGCCGCTCCTGGCCGGGCTCTACGGGGGCGATCTCTCCCTTGCACGGGACTCGGGCCAGAGAAAAGAGGCCGGGTGCCGGTGCACCCAAAGCAAAGATATCGGCTCCTACACACGGCACCCCTGCCCCACGGGCTGCCTGTACTGCTACGCCAGTTCCGCGAAGGCTCCTGCCCCCAAGGCTTAAGGGACGGCGCATTCGCCCGCAAAAAACAAACGCCCGGGCAGGGTACGCCCGAACCATAGAGACGAGAGATGACACGTTTTACCATTGGAAACATCAAGCTGGACAGCCCCACGGTGATGGCCCCCCTGGCCGGCATCACCAACCTCCCCTTCCGCCTCATGGCCAAAGAGATGGGGGCCGGCCTCGTGGTCTCGGAGATGGTGAGCGCCAATGGCCTCATCTACGCATCGGAAAAGACCTACCGCCTCATGGACAGCCGCCCCGAAGAAAAGCCCCTGTCCATCCAGCTTTTCGGATCGGACCCGGCCATGATGGCCGAGGCGGCCCGACGCGTGGAGGCCGCAGGGGCCGAGATGATCGACATCAACTGCGGCTGCTCCGTCAAAAAGGTCCTCAAGACCGGCTCGGGCTCGGCCCTCATGGGCGAACCCGCCCTGGCCAGAGAGATCTTCAAGGCCGTCAGGGACGCCATCACCATCCCCCTCACCGTCAAGATGCGCTCCGGCTGGGACGCCTCCGGGGACGACGCCCTGCTTTTGGCACGGTTTGCCGAAGAGGCGGGAGTCGATGCCGTGGCGGTGCACCCGCGCACCGCAAAGCAGGGCTTTCGCGGTCATTCGGACTGGTCCGTCATCAAGCGGATCAAGGAGGCCATGGGCATCCCTGTCATCGGCAACGGCGACATCCTCACCCCGGAGGACGCCCTTCGCATGTTCGAAACCACCGGCTGCGACGCGGTGATGATCGGACGGGCCGCCATCGGCGATCCGGCCCTGTTCAAACGCATCAACGCCCTGTTATCCGGGGATATCGTAAAACCGTCACTGGTTGACCACTTCGCCATGATGGAGCGATACTTCACCGACACCCTCGACTACTTTACCGATGAATTTATCGCCTGCAAGACCATGCGAAGCCGCCTGGGATGGTTTGTCAAAGGCCTGCCCGGATGCAGCAGTTTCAGGAAAAGGGCCGTTACCCTGTCAACGCGGGAAGAAGGGCTCTCCCTCATCCGTTCCTATAAGGAGAAACTCTGCCACGGCGAGATGCATGAAAAGGTGGTGGCCACCGGACTCTTCGATTAACAACAGCCCCGTTTAACGGGGCTGTTCGCGATTTACCTCCTCATTTTCTCCCTTCTTTTTTCTAATATACCTTATCAAAACGTACCCTCTGCGAATACTCATCACTTCCTAATAATCGCCTAAAAAACGATTCCGTTTGACACCATGAGAAATATCTGTTACCAAAAAAAATCCGCATAAAAAGAGAATTGTCGCCCCAGAAGGGACGGCAAACGTTCCCGGACGACATGCCCATCCCATGGTGAGTTTGCCGATAAAGGAATGATTTATCACCGCAATTTTTATGACGGCGCCACCCCGGAGCCACCCGATGCCTGCCTTGATCGCACGCCGGGCGACCCCGCATCGGTAACACATATTTCGCCGATTCACATGACGCCGAGCAACATCTTTTGCCATAGGAGTTGCGCACCATCACCAGGCACAGGAGTATTTTTCATGAGCGATTTTCTCCAATCCATTCGCAACCAGTCCAAAGACAAGCGATACCAGCACAACCACCAGTCACGCCGTCCCTACGATCACAACAACGGCGGTCACTCCAATCACCACCACAATCAGCAGAACCATCACAACAACCAGCAGCAGTACCAGAACAATCAGAACAACAGCAACAACTACCACAACCACCATCGCAACAATAACGACAACCAGAACAACTACCACCGGAACAACGACAACCGGCGGTACCACCAGCGGCCCCGCAACGACTACGCCCAGAAGGATGAAAACCTCGGCCTCATCAAAGACCTCCTGGAGACCATGGTGACCCAGCAGAACCAGGCCATGGAGATCCACGAGCGCAGAGCCATCGCCGAAGAGCGCAAGGCCGAGGCCATCGAAGAGATCGCAAGCATCATCAGTTCCCTTGCAGGGGCCGAATTCCCCACCATCGACAAGGTTGTCTCCGGCATCGACGCCGTGGCGCGTGAGTACGAGGACGAGCTGGGCCTTGTGGACGAAGAGCCCATGGACGACCTCCCCGAGCAGGAAGCAGCCCCGGCCGCCGAGATGTCCAAGGACGAAATCATCGGCATGATCCACAAAATGCGTGCCCAGGGCTCCACCTACAACGAAGTGGCCGCCCACCTCACCGAGCTGGGCCTGCCCACCTTCTCCGGTCGCGGCAAATGGCACGCCCAGACCATCCATCGGCTCTGCCAGCAGGAAGGCTAAAGACCTCCGCCCCCAGACAAAAAAAGGCCGGTCCCCTGGAATCATCCAGGTACCGGCCTTTTTTATTCGTCTTTACGCCATGGGGAGTGATCCGCGTCGTTTTACACGCTGCTTTTTTTCACACCCTCCAGCCACGCGTCCCACTCCATGGGCAGCAGCTGTTTCTTCTTGGTGTTGCATGTCTTGCAGCAGGGCACCACATTGCCCTTGGTACTCATTCCGCCCCGGGCCACGGGAACCACATGGTCCATGGTGAGCTCCGCCGGTTTCACCGGCTGCTCGCACCAGTGGCACACGCCCTTGGCGCAGCGGCGCTTCCACCACTGGCTCTGGCGAAGCTCCCGCGCCTTTCGCCGCTCTCGCTTGATGTGCGCTTCATCGGCACCAATAAACCAGTCCATCGCTAAATTCCCAGGCGTCGAATGGCCTTGGTGTCCTTGCACCAGTTCTTCTCCACACGGACAAAGAGCTTAAGGAAAACCTTTTTGCCCACCATCTCTTCGATGGCTTTTCTCGCCTCCTCGCCGATGGCCTTGAGCTTGGTGCCCTTTTTGCCGATGATGATCCCCTTCTGGGAATCACGCTCCACGTGGATGGTGGCCTCCACGTGCACGAGCTTCTTCTCCCGGGTGAAGGTGTCCACGGTAACAGCCGTGGAGTAGGGAATCTCCTGGCCGGTGAGGCGAAAGATCTTTTCCCGGACCATCTCCGCCACAAAGAAGCGCTCGGGCAAGTCGGTGATGACGTCTTCGGGGTAGAAGGGAGGGCCCTCGGGCATGATCTTTGCGATCTCCGAGAGCAGGGAATCCACCTGGTCTCCGTGCTTGGCGGACAGGGGGATGATGGCATGAAAGTCGTGGATGCCTCGCCACTTTTCGATGTGGGCCAGAACCTCGGGCTTCTTGATGCGGTCCACCTTGTTGAGGGCCAGGATCACGGGCCGGTTCACCTTCTTGAGCTGGCCCACGAGGTAGGCGTCCGACTCCTCGTCGGGCTCATGGACGTCGGTCATGAAGACCACCACGTCCACGTCGCCCAGGGCGGTGAGGGCCACATCCACCATGCGCACGTTCAGGGCGCGGTTGGACTTGTGCACCCCGGGGGTGTCCACAAAGACAAGCTGCATCTCTTCCCGGTGCACCACGCCGAGGATGCGGTGACGCGTGGTCTGGGGCTTTCGGGAGGTGATGGAGAGCTTTTCCCCCAGCAGCTTGTTCATCAGCGTCGATTTGCCTGCGTTGGGCGCACCCACCAGGGCCACGAAGCCGCTTTTAAATCCGTTGAAATCGTGTGTGTTTTCCATATGGGTGGTCCCTTACTCCTGGTCCATGGGGGCCGAAGGCGGCGCGATCAACTCGGTAATGGCCTGCCAGACCTCGTCTCTGCCGCTTCGCGTCAGGGCGGAAAAAACGATCATCTCGCGGCTCTTCAGCCCCAGCTCCTTGGCAATGCGCGACACATTGCTCTGCCGCTTGTTGTTGGAAAATTTATCGGCCTTGGTCAGCACCACCCGAAAGGGGATGCCGTGGGCCCGGAACCACTCGATGAGGTTGAACTCATCCTCCCGGGGCGACCGCCGGATGTCGATGAGGAGCAGCGCCCCTTTCAGGGAACGGCGCTCGGCCAGGTAGCGTTCCACCATGGGGCCCCACTCGCGCACCACGCGCTTGGGTGCCTTGGCATACCCGTAACCGGGCAGGTCCACAAAGGTGATCTCATCGTTGATGTCAAAAAAGTTCACCAGCTGGGTCCGCCCGGGGGTGGAGCTGGTCTTCACCAGGCGCTTGCGGTTCACCAGCACGTTGATCAGGGAGGATTTCCCCACGTTGGAGCGGCCTGCAAAGGCGATCTCCGGGAGCCGGAGCTCGGGGTATTGATCCGCCTTCACCGCGCTGGTCACAAACTCGGCTGACAGGATTTTCATGGTCTGTTTCTTTCCCGGCGGCCCGTGCGCAGGTGCATCATGCCGCGGCGTCATAAACCGCAGAGCGTTAAGGCGCCACAGTTTCTGGTATACAACGAAAAGCCCGGGCCATACGGCTCCGGGCGTATATGTCAATCAGGTTCGGAGGACGGAAAACGTCTCTTTCTTCCGAATGGTTTCATACCCTTACCACAACCCCAAGGGCACTTGCCACAAAAAAGAGGCCTCCCGCCGCGGGAAGGGCTTATTTATTGATCACCTTGTTCAAGGGGTACTCAATGATCCCTTCGGCACCTTCCCTGAGGAGCTTGGGGATCAGGTCCCGCACGGTCCCTGAATCCACAACCGTCTCCACGGAGAGCCAGTCGCTCTGGTAGAGGTGGGCCACGGTGGGGGCGTGGAGGCTGGGCAACAGGCCCACCACGTTTTCCACATCCTCTTTGGAGACGTTCATCTTAAGCCCCACAAGCTTTCCGGCCACCAGAGCCCCTTTCAGGAGCATGGCCATCTCTTCAATCTTCTCTCGCTTGGCAGGATCCGCCCAGGCCGCGCGGTTGGCGATGAGCTGGGTGTTGGTCTGCATAAGCTCGTGGATCACCCGCAGGCCGTGGGCCTTGATGGTGCTCTCCGTCTCCGTGATCTCCACGATGGCATCTGCCAGGCCGGAGACCACCTTGGCCTCGGTGGCGCCCCAGGAGAACTTGACCTTCACGTCGATGCCCTTCTCGGCAAAGAACCGCTTGGTCACCCCCACCAGCTCCGTGGAGACGGTCTTGCCCTGGAGGTCTTCCAGGGTTTTAACCGGCGAGTCGTAGGCCACGGCCACCACCCACCGGGCGGGCTTGGCGCTCACCTTGGAGTAGACCAGGTCCGTCACCACGTGGACGTCGGACTGGTACTCGGCGATCCAGTCCCTGCCGGTGAGCCCCACGTCCAGGGTGCCGTTTTCCACATTAAGGGCCATCTCCTGGGCCCGGCAAAGGGCACAGGTCATGGTGTCGTCGTTGATGTCGGGAAAGTAGCTTCGCCCGCTCACCGACACGTTCCAACCCGCTTTCTTAAAGAGGGCAAGGGTGGCCTCCTGGAGGCTGCCTTTGGGAAGTCCAAGTTTCAACTGCTCGTTCATACACACTCCATGCATGAAGGCTTCGTCAAACCACCGAAGACTTCGGTCTGTGCCCGGCTCGCGGCAAACGGCCATACACCAACATCAAAGGCCCCCGCCCGGCCGGGCGTTGATCACCAAATCGTGTGGTCGCCTCCGTCTTCTATCCCCATAGAGCATGGGCAGACCACGCCTTTTTTATCTCTTACTTCTTGTACACTTCGTCCGGGTCAAAGAGGGGCTCTCCGGTCACCACGAGCTCTTCCCCTTCCACCTTCCTGAAAAAGCAGCTCTTGTACCCCAGGTGGCAGGCGGCCCCGCCCTTCTGGACCACCTTGAGCAGAACGGTGTCTGCGTCGCAGTCGATGCGGATCTCCTTGACCATCTGCTCGTTGCCGGAGCTCTCGCCCTTGACCCAGAGCTTGCCCCGGGATCGGCTGAAGTAGGTGGCCTTTTTGGTCTCCACCGTGAGCTTAAAGGCCTCTTCGTTCATAAAGGCCACCATGAGAACGTCCCCGCTCTCCCAGTCCTGCACCACGGCCGGGAGAAGACCGTCAAATTTCGTGTAATCCAGTTCCACCATCACCTCGTCTCCTTCCACAGGTATCGTTTTCGCGCCGGGCGGCACACGCCCCCGCACATCACGCTGTTTCACACCAGAATCCGCCACGGATCGGCCCCGACGGTACGTGCCGTCACCGAAAGGACACCGCCCGGGGGCCCGGCCGGTTACGCGCCGCAGAGCCCCGGCGTCCGAGCCGGGCATGCTCCCTTGCCTAATCGCTGCCTGCCCCCTTGTCAATTGCTTTTTCATTCCCGCCCCTTGCATCGGGGTCCAATCCTTGATAGTTTTTTTCGATTGTACGACGACATCCCACAACGATCCCATGCCCTCCTCCCCCAGGGAAAGAGAGGCTGTATACAGTGGGGGGACAATGCCATGGCGCCAACACCCCCGATATCATTGCTAACAAAGAGATTGTCATGACCGATACCCCAGATCACCGCGACCCGAACACCACCGACGCCCCCCCCCTGAACCCACCCCCAGAAAGCGGCGTGTCCTGCGCTTTCTGCTGCGAGTTGCGCTCCTGGGGTTCTGTCTCGCCCTGGTTTCCGGTATTTCCATCTACCTCTACTTCAGCGCCGACCTGCCCAAAATCACCCAGCTGAAGGATTACAGGCCCCCCACGGTTACCGTGGTCACCTCGGACGACGGCCGCAAAATCGGGGAATTCTTCCGGGAGCGGCGCATTGTCATTCCCCTGTCCGAGATGCCCCCCCAGCTTCTCCAGGCCTTTGTCTCCGCCGAGGATGCGCGCTTTTACAAACACCGGGGCATTGACCTGTTCAGCATCATCCGGGCCTTCACCAAAAACCTCAAGGCCGGCGCCATTGTCCAGGGGGGCAGCACCATCACCCAGCAGGTGACCAAGTCCTTTTTCCTCACCCCGGCCCGGAACTACAAACGAAAGATCAAGGAAGCGATCCTGGCCTACCGGCTGGACAAGAGCTTCAGCAAAAACGAGGTGCTCTACCTCTACCTGAACCAGATCTACCTGGGCCACGGCGCCTACGGGGTGGAGGCCGCCGCGGAAAACTACTTCGGCAAGTCCGCCAAGGACCTGAACCTGGCCGAATGCGCCATCCTTGCAGGACTCCCCCAGGCCCCCAGCCGATACTCCCCCTTCCGCTATAAAGAGAGGGCCAAACAGCGGCAGATCTACGTCCTCAACCGCATGGTGGAGGAGGGCTACATCACCAACATCCAGGCCACCGAGGCCATGGCCACCCACCTGGACATCAAACCCAGGCGAAACTGGTACATCGAAAAGGTCCCCTGCTACACCGAGTACGTCCGACGCTACGTGGAGAAAAAATACGGTGCCGACGCCCTCTACGAAGGGGGCCTAAAGATCCAGACCGCCGTTAACATCGAGATGCAGAAGATCGCCCGGAAATCCGTCACCCAGGGCCTTGAGGCCCTGGACCGTCGCCAGGGTTACCGGGGCCCCCTGGGCCACCTCACCCCGGCCGAGGCCGAACAGACCGCCATCGACCTCGCCCGGGAGATGGAGGGCAAGACCATCTCCGACGGCACCATCTTAAAAGGGGTGGTGGAGAAGGTGGACGACAAAAGCGGTGAGGTACTGGTCCGATGCGGCAACCGACGCGGTGTCCTGCCCCTGGCCAACATGAAATGGGCCAGAAAACCCAACATCCACAGAGGCTACTGGGAAGACCGCATCAAAAATCCCTCGGAGGCCCTCACCCAGGGCGACCTCATCCTTGTCAAAATCGCAGGCAAATACGACGGCAAGGGCAAATGGGGAACCGAGAACCCCGGCACCGACACCCAGAGCCTCCTCAGCAAGTCGGAGCTCTGGTCCCTGGCCCTCCACCAGGACCCGGCCTCGGAGGCGGCCCTGCTCTCCATCGAGGCAGACACCGGATACGTCAAGGCCATGATCGGCGGGCGGGACTTCCAGAACAGCCAGTTTAACCGGGCCATCCAGTCCAGGCGGCAGCCGGGCTCCGCCTTCAAGCCCATTGTCTACGCCGCCGCCATCGACAAGGGGTACACCCCGGCCACGGTGATCATCGACTCCCCGGTGGTCTACCTGGATGAAGACCGGGACTTCACCTGGAAGCCCAACAACTACGAGCGCACCTTCCACGGCGCCACCCTGCTGCGGGAAGCCCTCACCAAGTCCATGAACATCATCACCATCAAGGTCTTGAAAGAAATCGGGGTGAACTACGCCATCGACTATTCCAGAAAGCTCGGCATCACCTCCCCCATCAACCAGGACCTCTCCATTGCCCTGGGGTCTTCCGGGGTTTCCCTTTTGGAGCTGGTGCGGGCCTACTCGGTCTTCACCAACCTGGGCTACCTGGTGGAACCCACCTTCATCACGCGCATCGAAGACCGGGACGGAAACGTCCTGGAAGAGGCCGTGCCCATCAAAAACCAGGCCATTGAGCCGTCCACCGCCTACCTCATGACAAGCCTTTTGAAAAGCGTGGTGGAAGAGGGCACGGGCAGGCGCGTGCGCAAGCTCGGACGCCCTGCCGCCGGCAAGACGGGCACCACCAACAACCTCTACGATGCCTGGTTCATGGGCTACACCCCCACCTACGTCACCGGGGTCTGGGTGGGCAACGACAAGAAAGCGCCCCTGGGCAAAAGCGAAACCGGCTCACGGGCCGCCAGCCCCATCTGGCTGAGCTTCATGAAGGGGATCCTCGCCGACAAACCCGTGAAGGTCTTTGAGGTGCCCGAAGGGGTGGTCTTTGCCAAGATCGACACCGAAACCGGGCTCCTGCCCGGCCCGGACACAAAAAAAACCCTCTTTGAATGCTTCAAAGAGGGCACCGTTCCCACCGAGCAGTCCCAGCCCCTCACCCGGGAGGCGGACCGCGACGAAATTTTTAAAGAGAACCTGTAAAGGCAGATTCCAGGGCATCAATCTCGGCCTCGCTGAAGACCCGGATGCCGTGCTGTTCAAGAAGGGCCGCGGTGACGCCGCGGCCCGGGATACGGGTGCCCTGAAAGCGCCCGTCGTAGATGAGGTGGCTCCCGCAGGAGGGGCTTCTCTCCTGGAGCAGAGCAAAGCGGATGCCCTTTTCCAGGCAAAAGGCCAGGGCCTTTCGGGCGCCGTCCACAAAGGCTTCGGTCACATCCTCCCCCTTCTCCGAGACAACGCGGGCCGTGCCGTCCAGCACGGCCTTTCCGCCCCCTTCACCGATGATCTCAGCCGGGTCCCGGGGGGTGACCAGCCCACCCTCCACCTCCGGACAGAACAAAACAGCCTTTCCCTCCGCCAGCCACTTTTTGAGCCGTTTGTCCACATCCTCCACGGGAATTCCGTTGTACCGAACGTTTTCTCCCGCCAGGCAGGCGCTGATCATCACATGAGGCATGTTTACTTTTCCTTCCATCCTTCTATATAATTGCCGAAACAAAACCATGCCCTTCACCCTGACGCAGGATGAGACATGTCCCTTTTCATCACACTTTCCACGATTCTTTTTCTGGCCCTCATCGGCTACCACCTGGTCTACGGGAGCCCGGGCAGCCGCTTTCATCTCTCGGGGGCGGCCTTTCTCCTGGTAGGATACCTCCTGGGCCCGGACCTCCTTGGGATCCTCGACGAACAAACCGCCACGGAGCTCTACCCCCTGGACGGGCTGGTCACCGGGTGGGTGGGGCTGATGTACGGCCTGCAGCTCGACCTTCCCTTTATGCGGCGTCTCTCTCCGCCGTTTCTGGTGGCCGTGGTCCTGGACACCGGCATGACCCTTCTTCTCTTCGTGGCCGTGATCTTGCTCTTTTTCCCCCTGCTGGAGCCGGGGCACACCCTCTCCCTGGCCCTGGTGACGGCTGCCACGGCCGCCTGCAGCTCCCAGGCCGCCCTGGTCATGGCCAGCCCGGGCCTGAGACCCACCCGGGCCGTCACGACCCTGATGCGCATTGCAACGGCGGGAAGCCTCCTCAGCCTCGGGGTGTTTGCGGCGGCCTTTTTCTTTTGCGCCCCCAACCCTTTGCCGGACCGGCTCTCCATGTCCATCCAGACCGACCTTCCCATGGTCCTCATGAGCACCGCCGCCCTGGTGGTACTCTACACCCTCTTTTTCTCAGAACGGCGCCCCAGGGAAGAACTGCTCCTCATCGTCACCGGCATGGTGGTCCTCACGAGCGGGCTGGCGGCAACCCACCATTTTTCCCCCCTGCTGGCCAACGCCATCACCGGTTTTTTCCTCGGAAACACCACCCGGTACAGGGACCGCATTTTATCCATGGTGATCATCCTTGAAAAGCCCCTTTACCTGCTCCTGCTTATTTTACTGGGAGCCCGGGCCGTCACCTTCTCCCAGAGCCTTGTGCTGACGGCGGTCCTTTACCTTCTCCTGCGCTCGTCAGCCAAGCTGGCCGGGGGATGGCTCATCTCTCACCTGCACACCGGCGTGGCCCTGCCCAGGCGCGCTGGCATTGCCTTTATGGAGCAGGGAGGCCTGGCCCTGGCCCTCTGCTTTGACGCCCAGCACGCCTTTCCAGGACCGATCACCCACAACCTTGTCACCGCCATCCTCCTGGCCACCCTGGTCAGTGACCTCTCCGGACGGCTTACCTGGGGCGAGCTGGTCCCCAAAAGGGAGACCACGCCATGACCCCGCGCCCCGCCACCCGCATCGTCCGAAACGCCATCACCCTGGCCATGGCCGTGGCCCTGTGCGCCTGGTCCATGGAGATCCCCATCGACAGCAGCTGGCAGGTGGCCGGAGCCATCAACATCACCCTGGCAGCCACCCTGCTCTGCGGCTTTCTCACCGCCGAACTCCTCGCCCACCTGGGCATCCCCAAAATCACCGGCTACATCCTGGCAGGGGTGGTGGCAGGCCCCCACGTGACCCAGTTCCTCGATGTGGACACCGTGGAAAAGCTCCAGCTCATCAACGAGATCGCCTTAAGCTTCATTGCCCTGCACGCCGGGGCCGCCCTGGACCGGACCCTGCTCTCGGGCCGCAGCCTGGCCCTGGGCCTCAACCTGGCCTTTCAGTGCCTGCTGGTGCCCCTCATCGTCTTCGGCGCCATCATGGTCACCGCCCCCCTCTTTGCCTTCACCGCCCAGATCACCCAGGCCCAGCTCCTGGCCCTGGCCCTTTTGTCGGGCATCATCGCCATCGCCAGATCCCCCTCGTCGGCCATGGCCATCATCACCGAATGCCGCGCCCGGGGCCCCTTTACCGAAACGGCCCTGGGCATCACCGTGGCCATGGATGTGCTGGTGATCGTCCTGTTCACCGCGGCCCTGGCCCTGCTCTCCCCCCTTTTGGACGGAAGCCGCGCCACGGGCTGGCACCAGGCCGGAGTCCTGGTCCTCGAACTGGCAGGCTCCCTTACCATGGGGGCCCTTCTGGGCATGGGCATCAACGCCTTTTACAAGCGGGTGGGAAAAGACCACGCCCTTTTTCTGCTCTTCATCGCCTTTACCGTCACCCGCCTCTCTGTGCTCACAGGGCACCAGCTCAGCGCATTTACAGCCCTCCACCTCAGCCTGGAGCCCCTGTTGATCTGCATCGCCGCAGGCTTTGTGGTGCGCAACGCCACCCCCTTCGGCGAAGAACTCGAAGGGGACCTCATGCGCCTCTCCCTGCCCATCTACGTACTTTTCTTCTCGGTGGCAGGGGCCTCTCTGGACCTTGGCGCCCTGGCCATCTGCTGGCCCCTGGCCCTGGTCCTGGCCACCTCCCGTGCCGCAGGGCTTGCCATCTCCACCCGCCTTGCAGGGCGCATGGCAAACCTCCCCGCACCGGAACGCCGCCTCGCCTGGATGGCACACCTCACCCAGGCCGGGGTGGCCATCGGCCTTACCCAGATCATCGCACGCAAAGACCCGCTCACCGCAAGCTACCTCACCACCCTCACCCTGGCCGTCATCACCATCAACCAGTTCATAGGCCCCGTGGCCTTCAAACGCGCCCTGGTACTGACCGGAGAAGAGGGAAAAGACCGGCGGTAAAAGCCTGCCTCCGGCGGCCCTGCCGGGGGCTAAACTTTTAAAAAGTTTAACAAACAGGTCATAAAAAACATTTTTATAGATGTCGTTTTAAATGCGGATGTGATTTGACCCGAGGAACGAGGGGCAATGCACATCCGCTACCTGCTTTCAAGGTGGCACACCTTGCCGCCGGAGGCATTTTTTAAAAGGGAATCAAACCAGGTTGGAGAGGGGACCGCCTTCGGTCATGGGGGTGACGGTATAAAACCCGCGTTCTTCGCGTCGGCCGGAGATGGTGCGGCCCACGAACTTTTTCAGGCGGCGAAGCAGGGCATCGGTCTCCACGATGGAGAAGATGGCGCGGCTGCGGGTGATGCCGCCCCCTGCCATGAGACGGAAGCCCGCAAACAGGGGCACATGGTGGCTGATGATCTCCAGGGCGTCGGTGGCATCCACCACGGCGCTCATGGTGACGCCCAGGTCCATGAAGCCGGTGATGAGTTCATCGGCGGTCTCTTCGCTCTGCACCACAATCATCATCTGGTACACGGCTACACCTCCCCGCCGTACCAGGCAATCTCCGCGTCCTTTTCAATCCGCCGGATGGTCTCCCAGAGGGTCCCGGCATCCGAGGACTGACGAATGGCCTCGGGGAAGGCCTGCTGCTTGCACAGGCGTGCGGTACGGGCCAGGATCTGAAGGTGCTCCGACGGGTTGGTGGTGGGAATGATCAGGGCCAGGACCACGTCCACGGGCTCATCATCGATGGAGTCAAAGTCCACGGGCCGGGTGAGGCGCAGGAGAAACAGGGTGGTGCGGGTGCACAAAGGCGACGTGGTGTGGGGCAGGGCAATGCCCAGGCCGATGCCGGTGGTGAAGCTCTCTTCACGCTCCCGGAAACCGGACAAAAGGGTCGGGGCATCTGCGGCAAGGCCGGAGGCCGCCGCTTTGTCCGCCAGGAACGCCAGCACGTCGTCCTTGCCGGGCAGGTGAACCCCCACGTAGATATGGTTCACGTCAAGGCATTCTCGAATCTTCATGGCGCCCCCTTTCCCCTAAGATGTGTGGGAGATGCATGGCCAAAGAATACCCAAGGCCGGGCATCATTTCAAGGGGGACAGCGCCCCGTCCCCCTTGAACGGTCCCTGAAAACCAGGGACCGGATTTCTTCCTTAGGGCTGAATATCAATGGTGGGAAAAATCCCCTTGCTCTTGCCTGTCAGGTAAGGCTGCAGGGTGTTGAAGGAGATCATATGCCCGGCTTGGGCATGGCCCCTCACCTTGCTGACATCCCCGAAGAAAGCGCCGTTGGCCTCCAGGATATGGTCGATACGGTGCTCGAAGGCATGCACCAAATCGTATCCGCTGCCGGAGAACGTCAGGTTGCCCAGGTTCACCTCGCCGGTGACCTCGGAGAGGTCGTCCAGGGAGATGCTGTGATTCTTCAGGTCGTCGGCGTTTCGGATATAGCCCCAGACCGCATGGCGCTCTGGAATGGTCAGGGGCTCTTCCACGTCGATGATGGTGTGGGGCATCACCATGGAACCGGCGCCGATGGAAACCGGCATGCCGGGCTTGCCGTTGATAAAGGAGTTGAACCCCACAAACACCCGCTCACTTAAATTGGCGTTGATGATCTTGGCGCCATGGGCGGTGACATCGTTCTTCTCCAGCATGGAGTTGATGACGTAGGAGTGCTCCTGGGCGTTGGTGCCCGGCCCCATCCAGGCATTGTCCAAATAGGCCCGCTGGGAGACGAGGACATTTTCATGGATGTGAGTGTCCCCGGCCACGTAAGCGTACCGGTTGAGGGCGGACTTGCTGGAAACAGTCACCGGCGTCGTGCTCACAGCCGAGCTGTAGATATCGCTGTAATCCCCTTTCCGGTCCTCCATGAAGTCCCAGAGGACCCCTTCGGGCTTGCCGCCGGGAACGTTCTTGATGTAGCGGGCCAGCACCTCGGGATCGTAGGTGTACTTGAACTCAAAGGTGCCCCCGTTGATCCAGATGGTGCCGTCGGGGATCTCTTCATGGTAGAGGTCCGTGGCGCTCTGGACAAAGGCAAAGGTTCCCACCTTGCAGCCGTGCAGAGAGGTCAGGTCCACGGTGGCAAAGGGGGCGATATAGCACCCTTCCACCGGGGCGCCGTGGATGTTGGAGTAAAAGCTGGCGATGGTGTTCCGGATCAGAAACTCCTCCGGGGCTTCGGGGTCGTGGGAATAGTTGTGGATCAAGGCCTTGATGAGGTAGCTGTCCTTGATATGGATCTCTTCATCCTTTTCCACGGGCACTTCCGCGCCCTGGAAGAGCATGGTGTCCCCTTTGCGCTTGAGCTCGTCCCCCCGCACATCGGTCTTGTACAGGACGGCGTTGTCCGTAAAGCACTTGCCGAGAAAATAGCTGCCCGCCAGGCTGGAGTTCTTGAAATTGACGTGGAGGGGATGGTGGCTGGTGACGCCGTAAAAGGCGTTGAAGCGAAGCATCTGCTTAAAGGGAACCACATCTTTGGCATAGGGTTCCGCATCAAACGAAAACGTCCGCAGGTTCACGTTGACCCGGGCGATCACGCGATCAATGAGTTTTTCCAACTGTTTCATCTTGTGGTACCTCCTTTTTTCGATTGCCGCCACAGGAAAGGGGGGTTTTGCCCCCATGCCGTCCTTTTGAAAAAAAACGGCGGCATGGTCGTCCGGGCTTCAAACGGTCCATGGACCGTCCTGTTCGGCAATGTTGTCCTTCGTTGCCGGGGGACGGGCACAGGGCCCGTCCCCCTCGTCTTGCACCTTGGTTCGGCCTTGATCAGGCGCTGGCTGCCTCTTCCGCAGGCAGATACTTGGAAAGGGGACACCCGCCACAGGCGCCCTCTTTGTGGATCTGCTGGTAGATGGCGGTCAGGGCCCTCTCCCCGTTGGGGTAGATGTTCTCCTTGCCGATGGTCTCCAGGAGATGGGTCCGTTCCAGAACGGCGACCACCTCCTCCTTCATGGAGCTGAAGGAGATACCGCGCCCGCTCTCGCGCACCGTCTCGATGAGGATTGCCAGGGCCTCTTCCCCGGAGGCATCCACGTCGTTGATGCCGCTGGACTCGATGAGGATGTGACGAAGGTCCGGCTTTACGGTGATGAACTCCAACACCTTGTCCTCAAGATACGAGGCGTTGGTGAAGATCAGGGGTCCGTCGAACCGGACAACGGCGATGTGCTGGCACTCCTTGAGACCGAACTTCACAGAGCTTCGGAAGGTCTGGTCTTCGGACCTGGAGAGCAGTGCCACGCGAGGCCGCAGGTTCTTGTAGATGAAGACGATGAAGGTCAGGGCGACCCCCACCATGATCCCCTCTTCCAGGTGCGGTGCAAAGTAGAGGGTGCAGATGAAGGTGATGACGCTGATGGCGCCGTCGGCCCGCTTGGCTTTCCAGGCGTGCACAAAGCCTTTCACGTTCACCAGCCCGATCACCGCCATCATGATGACCGAGGCCAGCACAGCCTGGGGCAGATGGTAGAGAAGGGGGGTGAAAAAGAGCAGGGTCAGGGCCACCATGAGGCTGGTAACCACCGAGGAGATCCCGCTCACCGCGTTGGCCTGGAGGTTCACGGCAGACCGCGAAAAGGAGCCGGAGACCGCGTAGCTCTGGCCGAAGGAACCGATGATGTTGGCCAGGCCCTGGCCGATGAGTTCCTGGTTGGGGTCCAGCTTCTGGCCGGTCTTGGCGGCCATGGCCTTGGCAATGGCGATGGCCTCCATGAAGCCCAGAAGGGAGATGATCACGGCAAAGGGCAGCAGCTGGATAAAGGCCCCCAGGAAGGTGGTGTTGTCGGGCAGGGTGGGAATGCCCACCTTGAGGCCCTTGGGGATGTCCCCCACCACGGCACCGGCGCCGATCATCTTCAGGCCGTCCAGGGCCAGGGGCTTGTTCCCCACCTTGAGGCGCCACTTACGCCCGTCGGTCACCATGCCCTGGGGTTCTTTCCCGCCCACGAAAAAGACAGGGCTCTCCCCGGCCTCCTTGGGTGCGGAGAAATGAACCAGGCGCAGCTCTTCCCGCAGGGACCCCGAGGAGGTCTTCAGGGTGTCGATGCGGGCATTGATCCGTGCCAGCTCATAGTCCAGTTCCATCTTCTCGGAGCTGGGAATGGGCCCTTCGGATTGATCCTCCACAGCCTTGAGCCGGGTGTTGAGGGCGGCACGCTCTGCCCCCAGAGTCGCAATCTCTGCGACATCCCGGTTAAACGCGTCGATCTTGGCGGTGATGGCCGGGGCCTTGATGCTCTCCACAGGTACGAACACATCGTGGTTGAACTTAAAGGCAAAGGAGATCACCGTTGTGACGGCAACGGCCACCAGCACGTTGGGAATCTTGGGATTGACCCGTTTGAGGATCACCATGATGGCGATGGAGAAGACCCCCATGGCGAGGGTCGGAAGGTGGGTGTAATGAAGGGCCGAACGGCAGACATGGAGAATCGTCTCATAATGATGAGGCGCCTTGTCCACATAGACCCCGAAGAGCTTCGAGAACTGGCTCGATGCAATGATGATGGCCGCCGCGTTGGTGAACCCGTTCACCACCGGGTGGGAGAGAAGATTCACCACCAGGCCGAGGCGCAGCACGCCCAGCAGGAACTGAAAGGTCCCCACGGTGAGGGCCAGCAGCACCGAGTAGGCGATGAATTCGGTACTCCCTGCCGTGGCAAGCGGTTCCAGCGACGCCGCCGACATCAGCGACACCACAGCCACCGGTCCGGTGGCCAGCTGGCGGCTGGAGCCAAAAAGCGCCGCCACCATGGGCGGCAGAAATGCGGCATACAGGCCGTAGTAGGCCGGAAGCCCGGCCAGCTGAGCGTATGCCATCGATTGTGGAATCAAAACCATGGCCACGGTAATGCCGGCCACCACGTCGGTTCTGAACTTTCCTGTGTCGTAGTCCTTGAACCAGAGCAGAAATGGAAACACTTTGGTCAACATAACGATACTTCCCCCTGAAAATCAGAAAATTAAATACATAAACCTCTTTCTTCCTATTCTTAAAAGGAACTTCCCTGTCCTTTTATATCCGGTGTCCAAACCGCAGAGGGTCTTGCACAAACCCTGCCGGTTGTTCATAAAACAACAAACGCCATCACCTGGAGCGTGGTTTCGTCCCTTGTGCTCCAGCAGGCGTCTGTTCCACTTGCGATTACTTGCCGAAAAGCACGTATTGGCCTTCCCAAACCAAATAAAAAGTTCTTTTCGAGCAATTAGAATGCAGATATATGACGATGAAAGTTTTGTCAATTGTAAAGCCGCTAACAAAATGATTCCCTTCAACTTTTTCTTGAAGGAGTACCGGGGGAACGCAAAAACAAACGCCGGATCGGCGAATAGGTCCGGTCAATAATCCCATTGATTTTTTATCAATCCCCGACGCGAACATCTCCCCGCGCGCCTTCCCATCCGGCAAAGCGGACAACCACACCGAAAATCCGGTCCCAGACCCGGAACGGCGTTCACCACGCGTAGGGTCCTTTTGGGATCGATCCGCATCAGAAAAAAGGCGCAATCGCACAAAAAACAGAGCAGTTCCGATATGTCGAGGGATGAATCGGGCAGGAGGGATCCAGGCGCACGTTCATGCGCCCGGACAGATGAAAAACGGAAGAAAAGGCGTCAGGAAAGACGACCGACAAGGACGGTGAGATCCAGCCCCCCATGGGACATGGGATGCCCATGGAACCCCTTGGGCATGGGCCGGGGAACCTGCTGCTTGGGCACGGCCAGGGCAGCGGTCCATCCGCGCCAGTGGGTGGCGAGATGATCCAGCAGGCGCACCACAAAGGCATCGTTGCCTCCTTTGATCCGCTTGCCGTAAGGCGGGTTGAAAACCACCACCCCGGGCTCAGAAGCAAAGGAAGCCGGATCCAGGGCGAAAAAATCCCCGGCCCTGACCCCCACGGCCTTGCCGAAGGGCAGCCCATCCAGGGTGACCCCGAGGCGATCCACAGCCCCCTGGTCCAAATCCGAGGCAAAGATCACGGGGGCTGACACCTCGTGCAGTGCCTTTTGGGCCTCCCGCTTCATGTGGGCAAAGCCTTTCTCCCGAAAAGAAGGCCAGGATTCAAAGGCAAAATGGCGATACATACCCGGGGGCGTTCGGGTTGCCCGCATGGCCGCCTCCAGGCTGAAGGTCCCGGCCCCGCACATGGGATCTGCCAGGGGCGCCTCCCCGGTGTACCCGGCCAGGGTGAGGATGGCTGAAGCCAGAGTCTCACGGATGGGCGCCCTGCCGCCGTGGGTCTTGACCCCGCGCTTGTACAAAGGCTCGCCCACGGCATCCAAAGAGAGGGTAAAGCGATCGTCCTCCCCCCTCAGGTAAATCTTCTGGGACACCTGCCCCTCCCCGCCGGGCAGGGCCTTTTCCACCACACCTGCCACCCTCTGGGCCACGGCGTCGGTGTGGTAGAGACGGCAATGGTGGGAAGTCACCACCACCTCGGGGACGGCATGGGCAGGCAGCCAGAGCTCCCAGGGAATTTCAGCGACCCGCCGCTCCAGCTTCTCAAAGTTCTCGGCCTTGAAGCTCGCCAGGCGCACCAGGATGCGGTTGGCAAGGCGCAAGGAGAGAGCCGCCTGCCACATGGCCTCCAGGCGTGCGGTAAACTCCACCCCGCCGGTGACCCGCGCGACGGAAACGCCCAGGCACTCCTCGGCCTCCTGGGCCAGCAGCCCGCCGAGGCCCGGCGCGGCACTTACATAAAAGGTGTGCTCTCGACCCGCCACACGACGGCGCACCCTCTTTTCAAAGGCGGTGTCGCCTTTTTTCGTCTCCTGAGGTGTTTCCAGTCTCCGGTCCTCCAAAAATAAAAAACATAAATACTCAGCTCAAAGGGCCTCCGGCGGCAAGGTGTGCCACCTTGAAAGCAAATTGCGCATGCGCTTTGCCCCTCGTTCCTCGGGTCAAATCACATCCGCCTTTCAAACAAACGTAGGCCTTGATCATCATTTAGGCCATCGGCCTGTCCCCGCCCGAACACCCTTGTCCCCTGGAGCGCCGCACTCCGGTGCGGCTCGGGTAACGACGGACTAAAAAAACCGTACCGGAGTGCGGTCCTCCGTTTCAGTCGATTTTTCTCAGTGTTTCAAAGGTCGCGGACAACCAAAACCCAGGGCCCAAACCTCATCCAAGAGGAATAAAATTGGCCTCTCCTGCAAAAACGGTTGCCACATGTCGCACCCCACGCGAATGCCCCGAAAACGTGTGCATGATATCTGCCTTCATGCATTCGCCACAAGGTTTCCAGGTGCCCCCACCTGGCCGCCGGAGGCGTGCTTTTTCCACCCAAACGTTAACCACAGAAAGCTTTTTGGTTAAATAAGCAGTGCCTTCTCCCGGGTTTCGGTCTCCAGGAAGGTCTTGGCGATGTTGGATGAGTAGACAATGATCTGAACCATAAGGTTCATCAGCTCGGTGTGGACCTCGTGGGTCTCCACGGAGGCCTCCTGCTTGCCCACCAGCCGGTCGAGGTGGTGGACCCGGTACTGAAGCTCCAGGTCCAGGTACTTTCGTTCCTTGACCATGATGCGGTTGGCCTTTTCCAGGTCCTGTTCGGCGAAGGCCTCTTTCAGGAGCCGGATCTGCTTGCACACCTTCTGGTGATAGATGGTGAGCTCTTCCCTGCCCTCTTCGGAGAAGTCGTGGGCCAGGGCATGCTTTTTCCGGATCAGGGGCAGCACGTTGCGGTGAATGATATCCCCGATGCTCTCCATGTCCCGGACAATGGAGACCATGGCGTAGACCACGCGCAACTGGGCGTCCGAGGCCCCGCTGCGGGCCACCTTGAGCAGGTAATCGGTGATCTTCTCCTCCAGGAAGTCGATCTCCTCTTCGCGCATGTCGATGCCCTCCATGAGGGTCAGCTCCGGGTAGACCTTGTCCCGCTTGGGACTCTGGGTCACAAAGGGGATGGCCACGGCCTTGAGCAGGTACTCCAGGGCCGCTGCCATGCGTGAGATCTCGGAACGGGCCAGGTCAACGGCCAGGGCCGGAGAGAAGATCTTGCTCTCATCCAGGAAGGTGGTGGTGTACCTGGGGATGGGGCAGGAGGTCTCCGGCAGCATCCGCACGATGAGCCTTGCAAAGGCGTCGCTGAAGGGCAGCACAATCACCCCGATGACGATGTTGAACACGGAGTGGGCGTTGGCGATCTCACGGGCAATGTCGGAGTTGAACTCAGCCCCCAGCCAGGCAATGCACCAGGTGAACTCGGGGATAAACCCGATAAAGATCATGACCCCGATGACCCGGATCATCACGTTGGCCAGGGCCACCCGCTTGGCGTCCCGGTTGGCGCCGATGCTGGCAAACCCCGCGGTGACACAGGTGCCGATGTTGGCTCCCAGGACCATGGGAATCGACGCCTCCAGGGAAATGAGCCCCTCAAGGCCCAGCACGATGAGGATCCCGATAAAGGCGGTGGAGCTCTGGATCAGGGTGGTGAGCACCACCCCGATGAGAAGGCCCAGGAACCGGTTCTCAAGGCTTGAGAGCAGGGTGATCACCTCCTGGCTGCTGCGCAGGGGCCGCATGGAGTCCCCCATGAGCTTAAGGCCGTAAAACAGGACCCCGAACCCCAGGAGCACGTCGCCAAAGGATTTCACCGAGTCCCTTTTGGCAAGGAGCCGGATGAGAAAACCCGCCACGATCATCAGAAGGGCATAATCGGTCACCTTGAAGGCGATGAGCTGGGCCGTGATGGTCATGCCGATGCCCGACCCAATGAGCACCCCGATGGTCTGGATAAACTGCATGAGACCGGCCTGGACAAAGCCCACCAGCATCACCGAGGTGGCGCTGCCCGACTGCACCAGCATGGTGACCACGATGCCCAGGAGCATCCCCCGGTATTTGTTCTTGGTCAGGTTGGCCAGGATGGTTCGAAGCCTGTCCCCGGCCGCCCGCTGCATGCCGTCGCTCATGAGCTCCATGCCGAAGAGGAAAAAAGCCAGCCCCCCCATCAGCCCCATGATCTGAAATCCCCAGTGAATCTCCGAAAGACCGTCGGCCCAGGCATCCGCCGCAAAAAAAAGAGTGCCTGCTCCCACGAGCCAGGCCCATACGTTCCGTTTCGACCTCATCCAACACCTGCCATCTCAAGAGTGGTCATTCAGCGCCCGTTGTCCGCGCCCTTCAGGCCATACCCCGTTTTGGAAAAAACCGTCACAGCATAGGCGCGCATCCCCTTTTCGGGGTCCCACCATCCCTGCAGTTTTTTTTAAAAGCCGCCATGGGAGCTTCTCTCCGGTTCGGCTATGGGATTTCATCATCTTAGTGAAGGCACTTGGCAACCGTCAACAGGATTTACGCTCCCTGAAGAAGCCCGCCCGCCCCGGTTAACCCCGCCTGTGGCCCGGAAATCCGTCCCGGCATGGATAGGCGAGCAGATTGACAACCCTTTCCATATCTTGTATCTAATCCATTCATAATGGCTTGTTCGACTTTTTGCGAAGCTGTCATTACTTAATTGATCTGTAAATAAAGGGCTCCGGCCCATTCGATTTGACCTTCCAAGGAGGCATCCATGGCCAGTTTAAACAAGGTGATGATTATCGGAAACCTGGGCAGGGACCCGGAGGTGAGCTACACCCCCAGCGGTCTTGCCATTTGCAAATTCAGTGTCGCCACCACCGACGTCCGCGTGGACCGCAACAGCGGAGAGCGCAACGAGCGAACAGAGTGGCACCGCATCACCGTGTTCGGAAAAACAGCAGAAAACTGCGGCCGGTTCCTTGCCAAGGGACGGCAGGTCTACGTCGAGGGACGCCTCCAGACCAGCTCCTATGAAAAGGACGGCATCACCCGATACTCCACCGACATCATCGCCAACCAGGTCACCTTCCTGGGCGGCCGCAACGCAGACGGCGGCGGCCAGCAGGGCGGCGGCTTCGGCGGAGGCCAGAACGGCGGCTACCAGGGCGGCGGATACAACCAGAACCAGAATCAAAACCAGGGCGGTGGCTACGGCAGCGCCGGCGGCTACCCGGGCAGCTACAACAGCGCGCCCCAGCAGCCCGCACAACAGCCCCCCCAGCAGCCTGCGGCCCAGCCCCAGGGCAACGGCTTTGACCAGGGCGGAAGTTTCGGCGGCGGTGATCCCGGTTTCACCAACCCGCCCGACGACGACATCCCCTTCTAGGCCCTGTTAGAACGCCCGGGACCCAACGCAAAAAGCCCCCTTGCAGCGCAAGGGGGCTTTTTTTGTTCAACACACGCTTATCAGTCCGTAGAAGACTTACACGCTGCAGGATTCCGCGGCTCTGAAGGCGGTGGCAATGGAGATCCCTGCCCCGCTCTTCTCCCGTTTCCAGTCCTGATGGGCCAGGATGCTGCCGGCCACAAAAAGGCTCGGGTCCACCACGTTGCCGTCGCTGTCCAGGGGGCGCATGGCCGTATCGGCGATGATCCCGGCCCGGTTCACGGCGTGGCCTTCGGGGTGGAAGAGGTCGCATCGGTGCCAGGCGTCCCGGCTCTGGGGCTGGGAGACATACAGATCCAGAAGGGGCTCGGTGATACGAAGCCGGTCCCCGGCCAGTCCGCCACCCATGAAGCGACCGGTGGCCAGGATCATCTTGCGGGCCGAAACGGTCCGCTCCTCGCCCCTCAGGGAGGCGGTCACGGTGAACCCGCCCTCCCCTTTGGAAGCCTTTGTGACCCGCCCGCCCACGAAGGTCGCAACACCATACCTTGAGAAGGCCCGGTCCAAGGCTTCTCGCAGCCGGACGCCGGCGGCCGTGGGGGGCATGCCGGGGATTTCAAAACAGGGAACGCCCAGGCCCTTTTCCATATAGGCCAGGGTCTCGCGGCTCTTCTCCATGCCGAGGACAGGGGGAAGGCCCACGGCCTTGTGCCCGTCCAGGTGAGGACGGATGGCCTCGATGAGCCGATCGCATGCTTCGGGAAGGTCCAGCTCCCGCGCCAGGGCTTCGGGGTAGATGTCCCCGGGACGTCCCAGGCCTTCGGGTGCAACCACAACCGATGAGAGCCCGGGCCAGATGGGGGCAGCCGACTGAGCAACCTGGCTCGCCTCAAACCCTTTGAGCCTTCGGATTCCCACAATAAGGGTCTTGAGCCCCTGCTCAAGGGCCGTTGCCCCTGCGACCATGGTCTCGGGCAGGGCATAGCTGGCCTTGAGAGACCCCACGCTGGTCACCACCCGGGCGTTGGTTTCACAGATTCGATAGCCCACCCCTTCCTCTTCCAGAACCGCCAGGAACCCTTTAAAGGCCTGGGCAATGGCGTCGGCCCCAACCTTTCCGTAGGGGTGGCCGGGCCCCTGGCTCACCAGGTCCTGAACAGTCTGCCAGGGAGCTGCGGAGTACGCCTTGTCACCGGGCAACATGCCCGCCAGATCGAACAGGCCGCTGGACAAAGGCAGCTGGCTGCCCGTGCCCACCACGGCAACCTTGAGCCCCTTTTTTGCCGCAAAGAGAGCTGCCGCGCTTCCGGCAAGTCCGTTTCCCACCACCACGACGTCTCGCTGGCCGTTCCAGGGGTCTCTGGCCGTACGGCCCATATCCGCTGCATTACTCATGACCCACCTCCATTCCAAAGAGTCCGCACTGCAGGGCTTCATGAAGCTCCGCCCGGGCGAGGTTCTCTCCCCAGGAGACGGATCGCATCCCCTTCCAGCGCTCCTTATAAAAACGGGCCAGACCGGAGAGGCCCTCGTCCCCTGTCACGTGCCCCTGGCCGTACATCCAGGCGGCCAGCCTCAGCCCGCAGAAGCTCCCCTGACAGGGACCTTTGCCCACGCGGCTTCGCAAGCCCACTTCCACAAGGCCCCGGGCAAGGCCCTGGCTTTCCAGGGAGGCCACCAGGGAACCGATGACCGACTCGGAGACCATTTCACACTCGCAGATCATGCCGTCACCGTCCTGATGACCGGACATCCACTTTTTCGGGGCCGCGCCGGGCTCGGTCCACATGGCGTCGCCACTGGCCGGCAGGATGCGGGTACGGGTCAGACAGGGTCCGCCTGTGCCGAGGTAATGGCAGACGGCGTCCGCAGCTCTTTCCGCCATGAGCCGGTAGGTGGTGAGTTTGCCGCCGGTGATGGTAAACAGGTTTTCCACCCCCTCCTCCGCATGATCCATCAGGACAAACCCTCGGCTGACCCTTCGATCGTCTCCGCCGGAGGCGGCGCCGAACAGGGGACGTACCCCGCTGTAGGCCCGGATCATCCGCGTCCGTTCAAGGATCGGCAACAAGGGAATGGCCTCCTCCACCATGCGATCCACTTCATCGGTGGTGGGCCAGGCCGCATCCGGGTCATCCACATGGGAGGACGTGGTCCCCACAATGGAGACGGTGCCTCCGGGTACCACAATGTCCGCATCCGAGGGGGGACGCAGGCGGTTCACCACCCGGGTGGTGAGGCGATGGTCCGTCACCAGGAGGCTCCCCTTGGAGCACCGCACCTGGGTCGTGGCCCCGGCAATGGCCGCCACCTGACCTGCCCAGGCGCCGGCGGCGTTGACCACGCAGGAGGTCTCTACCTCCACGGTCTCGCCCGTTGCCCGGCGTTTCAAAAGAGCATGGGTCACCTTGGATCCCTTACGGGTCACCCCTGCCAGCTCGGTGCCGCAGAGGAGCTCCGCCCCGTGGCTCAGGGCATCGGAGACGTTGTCAAGGGAGAGTCGAAAAGGATCCACGGTGGCGTCGGCGACCTCGTAGGCCGCAACAATACCGCCGGTGAGGTTCGGCTCCATGGCACGCGCTTCGGCCACGTCGAGCTGCCTGTGAGGCATATCGCTCTGACTGAGAAGGCTCTCAAAGTCCGCCATGTAATTTTCGTCATCCCCTTCAACACCCACAAACAAGCCGCCGGTGGCCTCGATGCACTGAGGGGCCATCTCGCGGAGCAGTGCGTTCTCATCCCTGCACTCTTCGGCTGAGTGCCGATCCGAATAGAGATACCTCGCCCCGCTGTGGAGAAGGCCGTGGTTGCCCCCCGACGCGCCGGAGTTGACGTCCCCGCGCTCCACCAGCAACACCTTCAATCCCCGAAGCGCCAGGTCGCGCGCTACGCCGCACCCGGTCGCTCCGGCCCCGATGACCGTTACATCCGCTTTTATTCGCTTCATCATCCCATGATGCTCCGTCTTATAGAGTCAGATTAAGGACCTGCCCATCAGTGCAACAGCGCCCCCGTATTCCACACACGGACCGAGACCGCACGTCAAAAGATCCCCCGCAGCTCAGGATGTTCGTTTTCCAAAACAGACACACATTTCGGATACCCGGCGGACACGCTGCGGTAAACCCTTTGGTTTTCAACCATAAACTTCTTGGCATTTCCAGCGCGTCCGGTTCCCTGACAAGGTTCGGAATCGATCCTTTGACCATCCACATCCAGCAGATTGTTCACAATACAACATAAATTTTCGGATTTGAAAACCCAAAACTATTGCTTCCGGCACAGAGAATCGGGATAATAGCTCTTGAGAAAAAGGAATTACGATGCTATCACACATTAAACTTTGCAGGTTCGTTCTCATCAAAACCGAAAATAAGGAGAGTAGAGGTGAACACCGGGGATCGGGAATACAACGCAGCAGATGTCATCCGAACGCTGCCGAGGCGTCAGAAGGCGATCTATGACATGGTCCTTGAAAAGGGCTTTGTCTCCATCGAAGGGCTCTCCCAGCACTTCTCCGTGACGCCCCAGACCATCCGGCGGGATATCAACAACCTGTGCAGCGCCAAGCTGCTCCAGCGTTACCACGGAGGCGCCGGTCTCCTGAACAGCGTGGAAAACTTCACCTACTCCACCCGAAAATCGCTGTGTTCGGAAGAGAAAATCCGCGTGGCCCAGCACGTGGCCCAGTTCATCCCCAACAACGCCTCCCTGTTTCTGGACATCGGCACCTCCACCGAAGAGGTGGCTCGGGCCCTGGTGGACAAGACCGGCCTGCGAGTCATCACCAACAACCTCAACGTGGCATCCATCCTGGGGCAGAACCGGGGCTTTGAAATCCTGGTCTCCGGGGGCGTGGTCCGAAACCACGACCTCGGCATCACCGGGGAGGCGGCCATCGACTTCATCAGCCAGTTCAAAGTGGATTTCGGCATCATCTCGGTGGCGGGCATCGACCCCGACGGCACCCTCATCGACTTCGACTACAACGAAGTGCGCATCGCCCGGGCCATCATCAGCAACTCCCGCCAGGTCTTCCTGGTGGCCGACCACTCCAAGTTCAACCGAAGTGCCATGGTGCGCATCGGCAACCTGGAAGAAGTAGACGCCCTGTTTACAGACCGCACCCCCCCGGCCTCCTTCCTTGAGATCATCAAGCGAGGCGATGTGAAGCTGCACATCGCGCATGGCGGCAAGCACTGACCCCTGAAACAACTGAACGAACCACCACCGCATTCGAACGCAAAAAGGGCCGCCCCCATCCGGGGCGGCCCTTTTTTTGTTGCCGATGCACGGCTTTTTTGTGCTCACAACCACTGTCTGCAGTGACGACCCGGACCCAGGAGGGCCCGGGCCCATCGCTGCAATGCCGGGGAAGGGGCCAATGGCGATGGCGGGGTGCCCCTCCCCCGAGGACACCGACGGTCGCCGGTGCCGGGAGACTGAAAAAAATCAGAAGCGGGCTGTCAGGGTCACGCCCCCGCCCACGATGTAGCCGTCGGCGCTGGCTGAAACCACGTTGCCTGCAAAGCTTTCGTTGAGGTTCGTGCTCTCGCCACCCACCACACGGGCCTGCTCGATGTCCGTGTACTGAAACACCGCATCAATGGTGTAGCGACCAAAGTTAAACCCGGCTCCCAGGGAGTAGGTCTTCTTGTCCGCATCGGGCCACTGCATGTCCAGGGTGTTGTCGGGGATGGGCGTGGGGTCGTAGAAGTAACCGCCGCGCACGGTGATCATGTCGTTGATGATGTATTCCATGCCGAAGCGGAGCTGCTTGGTGTCTTCCCAATCCCTTTCATAAGCTTCTTCCATGCCACTCTGTATGGGATCAGCACCTGGAAACACGCCAATGTCTATGGGGTTGGACAGCTTGGACACCTGGTCCTTGTTAATGCTCCAGTCCGTCCAGACCAGGTCGCATTCAATGGAGAACTTGTCATGGGGCTGGTAGCGTACACCGGCCTGTATCTGCTGGGGGTGATTGTAGTCCATCGTTGCCGTTGCAACCTTGACACCGTCTTTAAACACGTCGCCTTCAAAATCGGCATCGCACTCGCTCCGGTAAGTCAAACCGAGGGTAATGGTCTCCTTGGGCTTGTACATCACACCGATGTTGTACGAATAGTTTACATCATCTTCCAACTCCATGCCGATGGCGGCCTGATGGTCGGGAGAGGGAAGATTCCCAAATTCACTTCCGTCCACGATCCCGGCTGCGCTCAGCTGGGCTGAGTAGGCCGCGGCTTCCCCATACTTTTCGGGGTCGGCAGCCGCTGCATTCGCATAAACAACGGCGGCACCAGCAACGTTATTAATTGGGCCTGTTCCCATTTTCTTACTGATCGTATCGGCATTGTCGATCAGTTTCCCTACAAACTCAGTGGTATTGGAAATCAGATACTTACTCGTATCTGCACCGGCCTCAGACTTGCCGATGGTGACCCCCACACCGAAGGAGAGCTTATCGTTCACCTTGTACGAAAGGGAAGGCGTCACGCCATATCGCTTATAGTAAGAGTGATAGGCACTGTAAGAACCCGGGTTTTTAGTGGGGTCCTTTTCCCAGTCCAGCTCCATGCCCCAGGGTGCGTACGCTGCAACGCCCAAGGCGAAACGCTCGCTGATCTTCTGGGCATAGCCCAGATGAGGGGCCACCAGAATGTCGGACTCGTCGCTGAAATCCGTAGGCTCAATGAGGTTTTGCGACATATCCGAGCGGTTGGTCACCGTAAACTGGGACATCTCGATGGTGGGGTCCACCGCAAGGGCTCCCACGGAAAAGACCTTGCCCTCAATCTGGGAGAGGCCCGCCGGGTTGTAGTACGCGGCAAAGGGGTCGTCGGCCGTGGCCGCATAGGCCCCGCCCAGGGCGGTAGCCCTGGCACCGATACCGTATGTATCCACCGAACCTGCATAAGCCATCGTGGAAGCGGCAAGCACACAAACCGCCGCACAAGCAAAACGTTTCACCATTGTTTCCTCCTTACACATAGCATGTCAACATAGCAGCGACGCTCGAAACCCGGGACTGAAATCATCCCTTCATACCAGTGCCCCATCCATAAACACCGTCCCACCGTCACACCTACTCGCCCTCTTCAGGGAGATTTCCGGCAAGATATCTGGGATGTTGCGACCCAGCACACCGATCTCAGAGTCAAAAAACCGACCGTACGGAACACTACACATCAGGTGCATATTAAAGCCCGGTTCAAAAGTTAATGACGCCTTCTACATATGCGACCAGCGTTCACTTAAACCGCGCAGCACTGTACCACTCTTCTACCGGAAGTCAATTGTGCAACCATCGTGCCACTGCGTGAACAATGGTTATTGAGTAATCATTCCACCACATTCACAGAATCCCGGAACGGACAGGTTACACGCCATTTCGTTTCATATTGAAATCATAATTTCAAAATGATACAAAGTTTAAACCCTGAGCCCACTTTCACAGAGGTGATCATTATGCTTTCCGACCCCTTCTCCCCGTCGCAACTCATCACCCGGGACCCCCAATACGGGTTTCCCCTTTTCGGCCCCAGCCGTGTCCTGGGCGTCAGCATCGCCACCCTGGAACGGTTTTACCGGGACTTTACCGAAATGGTGGACAAAAAAACCCGCCGACGCATTGCCGAAAACCTGGGCTACGAGGTCGGCCTGGGCCAGGCCACAACCCTGTCCGGGCTCTGCGCCTTTTCATCGGCCTCGGAGCACCTTCACGCAGGGAGCAGGCTTCGGAACTTCACCGGCTACTGCCACGAACGCATCACCTCCCTGGACATCACCCCCGAGGGAAAGCTGGTGCGATTCAGCGGCCGGTGGGCCGGATCCTTTGAAACCGCCATCTACCTCAAAACAAACAGCCGCAAAAACAGGGGCCATGCCGGGCGACCGGTGTGCCTGGCCCTGTGCGCCATCCTCAGCGGGTACGCCTCGGCGGTGTTCGGAGAAAAAATTGTGGTGAAGGAAACGGCCTGCCAGGCCATGGGAACAGCGGAATGCCACTTTGAAGGAAAACCGGCGACGGAATGGGACATGGGCGAGGCCCCGCCGTACATGGATGATGAGGGCGACCACGCCCTGGAGAGCAACATCACCAAGCTAAGGGAAATCCTGGGCCTTGAACATCGCCCGGCCGCGGCCCCGCCCTTTTTCGCAACAACCGACCCGGTGTGCAGGGATTCCGGCTTTCGGGCCGTGCTGGATCGCACCGACAAGGTGGCCCCCACCGACGCCACGGTCCTTATCTTAGGGGAGAGCGGATCGGGCAAGGAGGTTGTGGCCCGCCGGATCCATGCCGGATCCCGCCGCAGCAATGCCCCCTTTCTGGCCATCAACTGCGCGGCCCTGCCCCCGGAGCTCCTGGAATCCGAACTCTTCGGCCACGTGCGCGGAGCCTTTACCGGCGCTGAAAAAACAAAAAAAGGGCTCTTTGTCTCCGCAGGGGAAGGCACAATCTTTCTGGACGAAATCGGGGACATGCCCCTGCCTGTCCAGGGCAAGCTCTTGCGCGCCCTGCAGGAGAGGGAAGTACGCCCGGTGGGCGGCCTGGAGGACATCCCCGTCAAGGCCCGCATCGTCGCCGCCACCAACCGCGACCTGGCCGCCATGGCCCGGGAAGGCTCCTTTCGCCAGGACCTCTACTACCGGTTGTCGGTCTTTCCCATCACCCTGCCCTCACTGGCCCAACGCAAAGCGGACATCCTCCCCCTGGCCCACGCCGCCTTGAAAAAACGGGCCCCGGACCACCCGGGGTTTTCGTCAGCCGCAGAAAAAGCCCTGCAAAGCCACACCTGGCCCGGCAACGTCCGCGAGCTTGAAAACTGGGTGGAACACGGCCTCATCCTTGCCGGCAACACCCCCATCGACACCGATCACCTCCCGGAAGCCCGGCGCACAACCCCATCCGGCGACAGCATCGACGGCGACCTTCCCAGCCTGGAAGACCTCACCCACCGCTACATCCACAAGGTCCTGGCACACACCAACGGCAACAAAAAAGAGACCGCCGGCATCCTGGGCATCGGTACGGCAACCCTGTGGCGACACCTTAAAAAGGAAACGATGGGGGGCTAAGGGCTAAGGGCTAAGGGCTAAGGGCTAAGGGCTAAGGGCTAAGGGCTAAGGGCTAAGGGCTAAGGGCTAAGGGCTCATAGGTGCCTGAGGAACGGATGTCAAGCCCACGATTCGACACCTCGTCACTCTTTCTAATGATGCCTCCGGCGGCCCTGCCGGGGGCCAAACTTTTGCCAATTAGATGTCTTGGGTTTGGCAAACAGGTTTTGCTCAATTTCACAAAAATCTTCGCGAAAGCTCTTCCCCTGAGGAACGAAGGGGGAGGGCTTTCGCAACCTGGGGTCCAGGGTGGCGAAGCCACTTAGGCCCAAAATCCCCTGGCCGCCGGAGGCAATGCGGATAGATCCACATTGGACAAGTAGCAACAACGTATCCTGTTACGTCGAAGCTTGTGAGCCTGCCCGTATAAACCCTCAGCGTTCATGTCGGGCGTAGCCCGAGCCGAAGGCCCTTGCGCTTTGGCCCGAGGAACGAGGGACAAAGCGCAAGGGCAATCAGCTTTCGAGGTGGCTCACCTCGCCGCCGGAGGCTTGCTTTTGCCCCCGACTTTAACCATAGAAGGCATCGCTGCCTGTGTTTTAACTGGGGCAGGTTGCTTCCCAGGGTTCCCGTTCGTCGGCCCGGGAGAAGATCTCCCGGTACTGGATGGCTTCGGCCACGTGGGGGGTATCGATGGCATCGACGCCTTCGAGGTCGGCGATGGTGCGGGCCATTTTCAGGCAGCGCATCCAGGCGCGGGCTGAGAGGCCCAGGCGTTTCACCGCGGATTCAAGCAGGTCCCGGGAGTCCGGGCCCACCTGGCAGAAGGCTCTTACCTCGCGGCTTCCCATCTGGCCGTTGAACCGGACGGGAAGGTCTTTGAACCGATGTGATTGCCGGGCCACGGCGGCCACCACCCGCTCCCGCACTGCGGCTGAAGCCTCTGCCCCGGTCTGTTTTCGTCCGGAGAGTTCGTCAAAGGAGACGGCGGGCACCTCCACATGGAGGTCGATGCGGTCCAGCAAGGGGCCGGAGATGCGTTCCTGGTATCGTTCCACCTGCACGGAGGAGCAGCGGCATTCCCGGCCGGGGTGGGTGGCGTATCCGCAGGGGCAGGGGTTCATGGCACAGACGAGAAGGGTGTCGCTGGGGTAGGTAACCTTGATGCGGGCCCGGGCGATGTGGACATCCCCATCTTCCAAAGGCTGCCTCAGGACATCCAGGACCCGCTTTTTGAACTCGGGCAGCTCGTCTAAAAACAGCACCCCGTTGTGGGCAAGGCTCACCTCCCCGGGCATGGGGTTTTGGCCCCCACCGATGAGGCCCGCATCGGAGATGGTGTGGTGGGGGGAACGCACCGGGCGAATGGTGACCAGGGGCGTGTTTCTGTCCAGAAGGCCCGCTGCGGAGTGGACCCGGGTGGTCTCCAGGGCCTCGCCAAAGGAGAGGGGAGGCAAGATGGAGGGAAGGGCGCGGGCCAGCATGGTTTTCCCGGAACCCGGCGGCCCGTTCATCAGGAGGTTGTGGCGCCCGGCCGCCGCGATCTCAAGGGCCCGCTTGGCATGTTGTTGGCCCACGATGTCTGAAAAATCCACGGGGCAGGTCCCGGCACCGGGCTCCAGCCCCTCAAAGGGCGGCTCGGGCATCAGGGGATGGATGCCCTTGAAAAACCCCACGGCCTCGGAGAGGCTTCCCACGGCAAAGACCCTGATGCCCCGCACCACCGAGGCCTCGATACCGTTGTCCCTGGGGACCATCACCGCGTTCATCCCGCGACGCCCGGCCTCCATGGCCATGGCCAGGACGCCTCGCACCGGCTTGACTCGTCCGTCCAGGGCCAGCTCCCCGCAGATCAAAAAGCCCGATGCCGCGCCCTGGGGCACCATGCCCGTTGCCGTGAGAACCCCTAAGGCCACGGGCAGGTCAAAGCCCGTGCCCTCCTTGCGCATGTCGGCCGGGGCCAGGTTGACGGTGATGCGATCCCTGGGAAACTGGAAGCCGGAATTGGTCACCGCCGCCTTGACCCGCTCCCGGCTCTCCCGCACGGCGGTCTCGGCAAGCCCCACCGTGGTAAAGGCCGGAAGTCCGCGGGCGATATCCACCTCCACATCCACCACCCGGGCTTCCACCCCCACCAGTGCACTGCTGAAAACCCTGGCCAGCACGCCCCCTCCTTTTCACCCCCCAGGGAGCCCCGGGCTCCGGGATGACAATGGCTTTGATATTTCATGGTATTTGATATATAAACCCACTAAGTTGAGATTTTTCCGAATAATCAGGGGCCACGGACCACGGCACCCACATCCACCCGCGTGTGTCGACTTTACGAGTGATACCACGCACAGACAGACGGCCCTTTCGGGGCATAGGATGTCGACACGCCTGATGCGTTTATCGGACAAACCCATCACACAACCATGCACAAACGATTTGGATACGTCGGGAAAGACTCTCAAGGGACACTGAAACGATCGGACACGATCAAAACGACGATATCGGGCGGCCTTTTTCAGGCCCCCGCAGACGATACGGTGATGACAATTTACATGAATCAACGCACCTTAGCAAAACCTTTTTCATGCTCGGGAACCGGCGTCCACTCCGGTGTTCGGGTCAACCTGACCGTCCATCCGGCCCCCGCCAATCACGGCATCCGGTTCCAGCGCAGCGACCTCCCGGACAGCCCCACCATCCGGGCCCTGTTCCGAAACGTCGTGGACACGAGCCTTGCCACGGTCATCGGCCAGGAGGGCGCCATTGTCTCCACCATCGAGCACCTCATGGCCACCTTTGCTGGCCTTGCCATCGACAACGCCCTGGTGACCATCGACGGGTATGAGATGCCCATCATGGACGGCAGTGCCCGCGTGTTTGCCGAAGGCATCATGGAAGCAGGCATCGTGGCGCTGGACAAACCCCGGAGCTTTCTGGCCATCACCAAAAAAGTGGAGCTCTGCGAGGGGGACAAGCGGGTGACCGCCGTGCCGTGCGACCACTTCTCCATCACCTGCGGCATCGCCTTCAATCACCCCATGATCAACGAACAGAGCGTCACCCTGGACTCCCGGGACAACACCTTCCTCACGGACATCAGCCCGGCCCGCACCTTCGGGTTCTACCGGGACATCAAAATGCTCAAGCTTTACGGGCTGGGGCGTGGCGCGGAGCTGGACACCGGCATCGCCCTCACCGACGACGGCATCATGAACGAAGGGGGCCTGAGGTTCCCCGATGAGTTCGCCCGCCACAAGCTCCTGGACTGCCTGGGTGATTTTTCCCTCTTGGGGATGCCGATCCTTGCCCACATCACCACCAGCAAGTCCGGCCACGCCTTTAACCACGCTTTCCTGGAGACCCTGTTCGAACACAAGGACTCCTGGGAGACACGCACGGTGGAAGCCGACGCCCTATGAAAAGCCGACTCTCAACGCTTGCCGTCTGTGTGGTGCTCCTGATCCTTCTCCTTGCCGCAGCCGCAGGGGCTGCGTCCCAGGACCCGCGGCTCGCAAGCCTCACCATCACCAACACCCGGGACCACCTGCTCCTTTACACCGAGCTGGAGGGGGCCTTTGTGGAAAAGGTGGAGACCGCCGTCCAGAGCGGGGTGGAGACCACGGTCTCCTACGACATCGACATCTTCGAGCAGAAGCGGTTCTGGTTTGACAAGCGCATCGCCTCCATCCGGGCCGAACACCGGGTCAAGTTCGACGCCATGAAAAAGGTCTACACCATCACCCGCTCCTGGGCCGAGCCCCAGAGCCTCACCACGGAAAACTACGAAGAGGCCAAGCAGGTCATGAGCCGCCTGGAAGGGCTGCGCGCGGCCGCCCTCACCGACCTGACACGCGGGGAAGCCTATCAGGTCAGGGCCAGGGCCCGCCTGGAAGAGTTCACCCTGCCCGTCTACCTGAAGTTCATCGGCCTCTTTGCCGATCTGGACGCCTTTGAAACCGACTGGCGACACGCCGCCTTCGTCTATTAAGAGGTGGCCATGACCCCACCCCTTGACACGCCCCCCACCGAGTCTTCACATAAAACCGGTTCTTCCCCCGGCCGGATGCCCATGGACTTAAGCATGAAGCGTCCCTCGGCCGAGGCGGAAAAAAAGCGGCAGAAGCGGGAGTTCCTCTTCATTGCCCTTCTCATCGTGACCGTGGGCCTCATCTCCTACGCCATCAGCAAGGCATCAAACTACGGCGCCAACTTTCCCATCTCCAACACCCTGTTGATGTTCATTCTCATCAACATCAACATGATGCTGCTGCTGACCCTGATCATCCTGGTCTTCCGCAACCTGGCCAAGGCTTACTTCGACAGGCGGAAAAAGACCATGGGCTCCAAGCTCCGGGTAAAGCTCGTCATCGCCTTCATCTCCCTGACCCTGGTGCCCACGGTGGTGCTCTTTTACTTTTCCATGCAGTTCATCTCCACCAGCATCGCCTACTGGTTCAACGCTCCGGTGGAACAGGCCCTGGAAAACTCCCTGTCCATCGGCCGGGAGCTTTACACCCACATTGAAAAGAACAACGCCTTCTTCCTGGATCGCATCGCCTACCAGCTGGACAAAAAGTACCTGAACTCAAGCAAAAAAAGCGCCCTGTCCAATTACATCGTGGTGAGCCAGCGCGCCTTCAATTTAGACGCCATCGAGGTCTACGGCAAAAACACCGATCGCCTCACCTTCTCCATCTCCTCGGACACCGCCCCCACCACCCTCAACCTCATCGCCGCCGGGGAACTCCAGAAGGCTGCCCAGTCCAAGGGGATCCACACCCTCATCGAAGAGAGCGGGGGCCAGGAACTCATCCGCAGCATCGCCACCGTCCCCTTCCGGGCCGATCGCCAGAACGCACGGGCCTATGTGGTGATCACCATCCGGGTTTCCAGGGAGCTGGTGGGCAACATCTCCTCGGTGACCCGGGGCTTTGAAGAGTATCAGCAGATCAAGCTGATGAAAAAGCCCATCCGCACCACCTATTTCATCGCCCTGTCCATTGTGGCCCTGCTGGTCCTCTTCTGCGCCATCTGGTTTGCCTTTTACCTGGCCCGCTCCATCACCATCCCCATCATGGAACTTGCCAAGGGCACGCGGCGCGTTGCCGAAGGGGACCTCTCCTTTCACATCGACGTGGTGGCAAACGACGAAATCGGCAGCCTGGTGGTGGACTTCAACAAAATGACCCGTGACCTCGGGATCAGCCGGGAACAGCTGGCCCTGTCCGCCCGCATGCTTAAAGAGCAGAACCTGGAGATCGAAGAGCAGCGGCAGTACATGGAGATTGTCCTGCAGAGCGTCTCGGCCGGGGTCATCTCCCTGGACCCCTCGGGCCATGTGGCCACCATCAACAAGTCTGCCGAGCGCATGCTGCAGGTCAAGAGCAAGCATGTGATCCGCCACCACTACACCGAGCTTTTAGGGGACCAGGAGAGCCAGACCGCCAAGGAGATCTCCGAAAAACTGGAGAACTCGGGCAACGGCATCAACTTTCCCGTCTCCCTTGCCATCAGCGGCAAGCCCCGGAGTTTCAACGTCCACTCCACCACCCTCCGGGACGACAACGGCAACCCCATGGGCCTGGTCATCGTCTTTGACGACATGACGGAGCTTGAAAAAATCCAGCGCCTTGCGGCCTGGCGAGAGGTGGCAAGGCGCATCGCCCACGAGGTCAAGAACCCCCTGACCCCCATCGCCCTGTCGGCCGAGCGCCTCAAGCGCCGCTACTCCAAGGTGGTGGCCGAGCCGGTCTTCGACGAGTGCACCCGCACCATCATCGAGCATGTGGACCTCATCCGCAACCTGGTGAACTCCTTTGCCTCTTTTGCCCGATTCCCCACTGCCAACCCTGAGCCCTGCGAGCTGCCTCCCATCGTGGAAGACTGCCTGGTCCTTTACCGGGAGGGCCTCCCCGATATTGAGTTTACAGTTGAGTTTGTAAATGATATTCCCCTTTTGAATCTCGACCGTCAGTTGATCAAGCAGGCCCTCATCAACCTGATCGAAAACGCCGTGGCGGCTGTTCGGGGACGGGGGCGAATCGCCCTATCCCTTTCGTACAACAGCCTCAAGCAGGTGGTCACCCTGGAGGTGGCCGACTCCGGAACCGGCATCCCCGATCCCGTCAAAGCCCGGCTCTTTGAGCCCTACTTTTCGACCAAAAAATCCGGGACCGGCCTGGGCCTTGCCATCGTCAACTCCATTGTTTCCGACCATAACGCCGAAATCCGGGTGCTGGACAACGATCCCACCGGCACCCGCTTCGTCATTGAATTCCCGGTACAGGCCCCGGCCTGATCCCGGCTTCGGCTCACCAAGAGCCCGCCCAAGGAGAACACCTTATGTTTCCAACCCTGCTTATTGTGGATGACGAACAGCCCATCCTCCATTCCCTTGAGGGGCTGCTCTCCGACGAGGGGTTTAACGTCCTGACCGCCCCCAACGGCTATGAGTGCCTGAAGACCATCGACGCCGAGCACCCCGACCTGGTGCTGCTGGACATCTGGATGCCGGGCCTGGACGGCATCGAAACCCTGCGGGAGATCAAGAAGTCCCACCCGGACATTCCCGTTATCATGATCTCCGGCCACGGCACCATCGACACGGCGGTCACCGCCACCAAGTACGGGGCCTTCAGCTTCATCGAAAAGCCCATCAGCATCGACAAGGTCATCGTGGCCATCAACAACGCCCTGAACTTTCGCAAGCTGGAAGAGGAGAACCGCTTCCTGCGGACCCGCATGATCGCCAAAAACGCCATCGACGGCTCCAGCCCTCCCATCCTGGCCCTGAAGCAGCAGATCATTGCAGCCGCCCCCACCGAAGCCCCCATCCTCATCACCGGGGAGAACGGCACCGGCAAGGAGCTTGCCGCCCGGACCATCCACCAGTTCAGCACCCATTCGGAGAGCCCTTTAATCACGGTCAACTGCGCGGCCATCCCGGAAGCCCTTTTTGAAAGCGAGCTCCTCGGCCATGAAAAAGGCGCCTTCGAAGGGGCCAAGGCCAAGCACATCGGCCGCTTTGAACTGGCCGACGGGGGCACCCTCTTCTTCAACGAGATCGGGGACATGACCCTGGCCAACCAGGGCAAGCTGCTTCAGGTCATCGAAGAGAAACGCTTCTGCCGCCTGGGCGGGAGCCGGGTCATCGACGTCAACGTGCGCATCATCGCCGCCACCAACAAGGACCTCAGAAAAGAGATCGAAGAGGGACGCTTCAGGGAAGACCTCTACTTCCGCCTCAACGGCGTGCCCTTGGACATGCCCCCCTTGCGCAACCGGCTGGAGGACCTCCCCCTGCTGGTGGGGCGCTTCACCCAGGAGTGGTGCAAAACCTCTGAGTCCGAGCCCAAAGCCTTTGAGCAGGACGCCATGGAAGCCTTGGCCGACCACAACTGGCCCGGCAATGTGCGGGAGCTGAAAAACCTGGTGGAGCGCCTGCTCATTACGGTCAATAAAGAGACCGTCGCCCTGGCCGATCTCCCCACGCCCTACCGCGCCCCGGACACCAGAGAGAGCGCGGACAGCCTCTCTGAGCTGGCCGATATCGCCGACTTCCGGGAGGCCAAAGAGGCCTTTGAACGGGAGTACATCAAACGGCGCCTCGCAGAGTGCGACAACGACACGGCGGCAGCAGCCAAAAGCCTGGGCGTCAGCAAGGGCCACATCACCAAAATTCTCAAATCGTAAGGGCATCAGGCATCATCCATGCGCATCATTGGCGGAGAACGACGCAAGAAAAAACTCCTGGCCGTCCCCGGCATGGCCACCCGGCCCACGGCGGACCGGGTCAAGGAGACCCTCTTCAACATCATTCAGAGCCACATCCGGGGGGCCTTTGTCCTGGACCTCTTCTCAGGCACCGGGGCCCTGGGCCTCGAAGCCCTGAGCCGGGGGGCGGACCATTGCCTCTTCGTGGACAACCAGAGGCAGGCCCTGGAGACCTGCCGGAAGAACATCGCCGCCTGCGGCTTTGAGGAGAGAAGCACCGTCATCAAGTGGGACATCGCCCGCAACCTGGGCTGCCTCTCCCGCTACCCATCCCGGCTGGACCTGGTGTTCATGGACCCCCCTTACCGTAAAGGCCTGGACGACCTGGCCCTGGCCCACCTCAGCCAAGCCGGGGCCCTGGCCCCGGAAGGGCTTGTGGTGGTGGAACACGCCGCAGACGAGGCACCGTCGGCGCCCGACGGCCTGACCCTCACCGAGACCCGGCACTACGGCTCCACAGCCCTCTCCTTCCTCTCTCCCCAGTAAGGGCTCCCCGAAAAATACGGGCCTTCCGGCACGTCCCGGGCAACCCCCCTTAATTCATGGGGTTCCCGCCACCTGCTGCCGCGGCATTCACTGCCGCGGTGGCGGAACCGGTTGCACGGCCCCGTCTCCTGCCCCTCTAACATATGCAATTTCCGATGAAAAAGGTTGTTCCCCCTCTTTTTTTTGTGTTAGAGCTTCTCTGACATTGGGCCCACTGTTCATTCAGCGAAAAAGGATCTGACACCATGGAGACAATCGCCGTTTACCCCGGTTCCTTCGACCCCCTCACCAATGGCCACATCGATCTTGTGGAACGTGGATTGAAAATCTTCGACAAAGTGGTCATCGTGACCCTCAACAACAGGGCAAAAAAGCCCCTCTTTTCCGTGGAGGAGCGCCTGTCCATGATCCGAGACTGTTTTCAGGGAATGGATTCCGTGGAGGTGGATGCCTTTGACGGGCTGGTGGTGGATTACGCCCGGAAGCGAAACGCCAACGCCATCCTGCGCGGGATGCGGGCGGTTTCGGACTTCGAGAACGAATTTCAGATGGCCATGTTCAACCGGCGGCTCAACCGCGATGTGCAGACAGTCTTTCTCATGACCGGCATGCGCTGGATCTTCACCAGCTCCTCCGGTATCAAGGAAGTGGCAAGCTTCGGCGGGGACGTCTCCGGCATGGTGCCCCCCTCCATCGAGAAAAAGCTCAAAGATAAATTTCACCAGGCATACAGCAAGGGTTAACGGGCATGGATTTCTGGCAACTGACCATATTCTGCAAGGTGGTGGAGCTCAAGAGCTTTTCCCGTGCAGCCGAAGCGATCTACCTCTCCCAACCCACGGTGAGCAGCCACATCAAGGACCTGGAGGAGCACTGCGGGTTCCGCCTCCTGGACCGCCTTGGCAAAGAGGTGCTGCCCACCAAGGCCGGCACCCTGCTCTTCAGCTACGCCAAGCGCCTGCTGGCCCTGCGGGACGAAGCCGAGACAGCCCTCTCCCAGTTCCGGGGCGTCACCAAGGGCTCTTTGACCCTGGGCGGAAGCACCATCCCCGGCGGATACATCCTGCCCGAGATCATCGGCCGGTTTGCCAAGGCCCACCCCGAAGTCCAGGTCTCCCTCATCATCCGGGACACCCGGGACATTGCCGACGGCATCTTAAACGGTGACGTGGAGCTGGCCGTCACAGGGGCGCCCCTTTCGGACCCGGCTATCTTCCAGGAGCCCCTTTTCGAAGACGACATGCGCCTCATCGTCCCCGCTGACCACCCCTGGGCCAAACGAAAAAGCATCCCCGTGGAGATGCTGAAAACCGAACCCTTTGTCACCCGGGAAAAGGGATCCGGCACCCTGAAGTCCCTGGACCAGAGCCTCTCCGACGCCGGGTTCAACCCGTCTGACCTCAAGATCGCTGCCCGCATGGGCAACACCGTCTCCGTGTGCGAGGCCGTCAAGTGCGGGGTGGGGGTCTCCATCCTCTCCACGCGGGCCGTGGAACGGGACATCCAGGCCGGCCTGCTGGCCGCCATCGCCATCGAAGGGGTGAACCTCAAGCGCTCCTTTTACCTCACCCGCCACAAAAAGCGCACCCCCTCCCCCCTGGCAGACGCCTTTGCCGCCTTTCTCAAGAAAACAAGTTAAAAGCGAGCCTCCGGCGGCGAGGTGAACCACCTCGAAAGCTGATAGCCCTTGCGCTTTGCCCGACATAAACGCAGATGGTTTATGCGGGCTGGCCCGCAATCATCCAGGTAAAAGGATACGATGTCGCTACGTGTCCATTCTCGGTTTCACCGCACGGCATCCGGCGACCAGATAGGGCTAAAAACAGAATGCCCCCGTGTTTTAACCTTTCTTCCTCGGGTTAAGACACGGAGGCATTGATAAAGCCTCGATACCGCTTGCAGCGATGGGTTCCGTCATGCAGGCGCTGAGAGGTTTCAAGCGGCCCCCAGCGCGTGCCCTACATCACGTGGGCAATAAGGACAAAACCGCCCACGAGAAGGACGGTGAAGGCGGTGACCACCAGGTTGAAATACTTGTCGATGAAGGCTTTGATGGTGGGGCCGAAGAGGTAGATGAGCCCGGCCACCAGGCAGAAGCGACCGGCCCTGCCCACGGCGGAGGCAAGGACAAAGATGGGGAAATTGATGGAGAAGAGCCCTGCGGCAATGGTGAACACCTTGTAGGGAATGGGGGTAAACCCGGCGATAAAGACCACCCAGGCGTCCCAGGTGTTGTAGAGGTGTTCCACCCGGGCGAACTTGTCGGCAAAGCCGAAGAGGGCCACGATGCGATCCCCGATGGCGGCCATGAACTGCCAGCCGATGAGGTACCCGAGCATGCCCCCCAGCACCGAGCCTGCGGTGCAGATCAGGGCAAACCGAAAGGCCTTTTTGTGGGCGCCCACGGCCAGAGCCACAAGGAGCACGTCCGGTGGAATGGGAAAAAAGGACGATTCGGCAAAGGCGATGAGGAAAAGGGCCCAGCTCCCGTAGGGGGACTCCGACCAGCTCAACACCCAGTCGTAAAGACGACGCATGATCTGCATCGGTTGCTACTCCTTCCAGCCGAACTCCCCGATGAGGGGAACAAATCGGCATTTGCCCATGTTTTCGTGCACCAGCTCATCCCCCGCCCGCGTGATGCGCAGCAGGTCCTGGGTATCGGCGCCCCCCACCGGCATGACCAGGCGACCGCCGTCTGCCAGCTGATCGGTGAGGTGAGTCGGGATCTCCGGGGCCCCTGCCGTCACGATGATGGCGTCAAAGGGGGCCTCTTCGGGCCAGCCCGTGGTGCCGTCTGAAAACCGGGGTACGATGTTGAAATAGCGCAGGGTGTCAAACACCTTCCGCGCCCTCATGTACAGAGTGTGAATCCGCTCGATGGTATACACGCGATAGACCAGCCGGGACAATACCGCCGCCTGGTAGCCGGAGCCGGTGCCCAGTTCCAGGACCCGGTCATCCGGTGACAGACAGAGGGCCTGGGTCATCTCGGACACGATGAAGGGCTGCGAGATGGTCTGCCTCTCTCCGATGGGGAGGGGAAAGTCTCCGTAGGCCCGATCCATGAGGGCTTCACTGACAAAAAGGTGACGGGGAACCTCCCCCATGACCTTCAGCACGCGGGGATCGCTGATACCGCGCCCGGCGATCTGACGCTTGACCATCTCCTCCCGCTGGCGTGCGTATTTTCTCTCCAACACATCCATGCCCATCCCTTCCAACCCTTGCTTGATGAAAATATCGTAAGCGGCGAACACCGGCAGCACCGGGCCTTGATATTGCCTACGACCTCTCCGTCAGTCTACTAGAAATTTCGTCTGGGCTGTGTATAGCACAACTTATTAACGAATAGTATTGGAAATACTGCTTTTTTTTCTGTAAAATGGGGGATCTTTTCACCCGCAAAAGGCAAGACGCTGAAGGTGATTTTCCTTTAAACACAGGATGTTGCAACATCAAACATCCGACTGTCAACGACAGGGACGGATCCATTGGAAGGGCTCAAGCAGGTCGCTATTTCGGTCATTCTCCTGATGCTCATCATCACGGTGGGCATCGGCGGGTTTATGACCATCGAAGGGTGGGGCATCACCGATGCCGCCTACATGACCCTGATTACCATCACCACCGTGGGTTTCGGAGAAATACACCCCCTCTCCCCCGTCGGTCGGCACTTCACCATGGTCATCATTGTCCTCGGGACCAGTTTTTTCATTTACGTGGGCGGATCCGTGGTTCAGTTCATGGTGGAGGGCCAGATTCAAACCCTCATGGGGAGGCGCAAATTGGACAAGAAAATCACCCGTCTGAGAGACCACCACATCATCTGCGGCTACGGCCGCATCGGCCGTGTCCTTTATCACCAGCTCATGGCCACCACCCCCATGGACATCGTGGTCATCGAAAAATCACCGGAGCTGGTGCCCCACATGGAAGCGGACGGCGCCTTGTACATCTCCGGCGATGCCGCCTTGGAGGAGAACCTCATCCGGGCGGGCATCAAAAAAGCGTCCTGCCTCGTGGCAGCCCTGGCAACAGACACGGACAACGTCTTTCTCGTGCTCACGGCCCGACAGCTCAACCCGGAGATCTTCATCATGGCCCGCTGCTGCTACAAGGAGTCCCGGTCCAAGCTCATCACGGCCGGGGCCAACATGGTGGAGTCTCCCTACGATATGGGGGCCGCCAACATGGCCTTGAAGCTGCTCCGCCCGACGGTCACGAACTTTCTGGAGTTGGCGCTCCAGGACCGAAACAAGGACATCCAGATGGAGGAGATCGTCATCCACGAGGACTCCGAACTGGTCAACGTAATGCTTCAGGATTCGGGCATCCGGCAACGATTCGACCTGATCATCATCGCCATCAAAACCCGGGAGGGAACCATGCTCTTCAACCCCTCCTTTGAAACCGTCCTCAAGCCCGGAGACACGGTGATTGCCGTGGGCAAAGGGACAAACCTGGCAGGCTTGCAGGCTGCGCTCCAGCCTTGAGGAACGGAGAACCCGGCCCACATCAAATCTTGTAGATGGTCCGGGTATCGGTAACGATGATGTCGATGTGCTTGTTTCTCGAATCGGTGGGGACCTGGGCAATCACCTGCTCTTCAAAGGCGATGGCCACCTTTCGGGTGGTGATGGGGAGTTTCTGGACAAACTTGTCGTAAAACTTGTCCCCGATGCCGATGCGGCCGCCCTTTTCATCAAAGGCCTGGCCCGGCACGATGGCAATGTCGATGTGATTGATGGGAACGGTCTTGCACCGGCCGGGATCGGGGACCAGGCAGCCGTCGGGGCCGTCAATGAGATCTTCGGGGCTGTTTTCCACCTTGTACAGGGTGGTTTTGCTGGACTCCCGATTGAACACGGGCAGCACCACGACCTTGCCCCCTTCCAGGGAACGCTTGATGATATCAAGGGTTTCCACCTCGCTCTGCTTGGCCAGGTAGAGAAGCACGACCTTGGCTTCCATGAAGTTGGCAAAACCGAAGAGCCGCTCTTCAATGGTCTTCTGCTTTCGAGACTTCTCCTCGGGCGGAAGCGCATCCAGAACAGCTTCCACCTCAGCGATTATTTCCTTTTTTTTCTCTCCGGCATCTTCCATATATAATCTCCAGTCTTTTTCGCTAAACACATAAAATCAGTAATGATTGGTAATTTTCAAAGCTATTGACTGCCACCATGGACCGTGATAGTAATTTTAAGTTTTTAAAAACAAAAAACCACAATGCCGACCATACCACGAAACGGCATGATATCCGTGGTCCAGCCCGGTCCTCGGTCCATACCATAACACAATACGATATGGGAATCGACAGCTCTGACACAAAATCGTGGTTGTGTGTCCTGCCGAGGCTCTGTAAGGCCGGGTTGCCAAGCGTCCACCATCCCACGTTGCCAGAACAGGTACCTTAATTATGCTTGAACTCAAGTACGTCAGAGACAACCTCCAGACCGTGGAGGATGCCCTCAAGAAACGAGGCGGCAAAGCCGATCTCGCCACCTTCGCCACCTGCGAAGCCAAACGCCGTGAACTCATCGGTGAACTCGAAGCGCTCCGTAACCAGAGAAACACGGTCTCCGACGAGATCGCCGCCATGAAAAAATCCGGGGAGAACGCCCAGCCCCAGATTGATATGATGAAATCGGTCTCCACCCGCATCAAGGCCCTGGACAAAGAGGTCAACGAGGCCGAAGCCACCCTGCAGGAGATCCTCATGGGGATCCCCAACATTCCCCACCCCTCGGTCCCCGAAGGCAAAACCGACGAGGACAACATCCTGCTGCGCACCGTGGGCACCCCCACCTCTTTTGCCTTCGAGCCCAAGGCCCACTGGGACATCGGCGAAGACCTGGGCATCCTGGACTTCGGCCGGGCCTCACGCATCACCGGCGCCCGCTTTCCCCTCTACTTCGGGGCCGGGGCACGGCTGGAGCGGGCCCTCATCAACTTCATGCTCAACCTGCACACCGAAGAGCACGGGTTCTCCGAGGTGCTGCCCCCCTTTATCGTCAACCGCAACAGCCTCAAGGGCACGGGCCAGCTCCCCAAGTTCGAGGAAGACCTCTTCAAACTGGAGGGCCAGGAGTACTACCTGATCCCCACGGCCGAGGTGCCGGTGACCAACATCCACGCAGGCGAGATCCTCACCGACAAGGACCTGCCCATCCGGTACACGGCCTACACCCCCTGTTTCCGCTCTGAAGCAGGCTCCTACGGCAAGGACACCCGCGGCCTCATCCGCCAGCACCAGTTCAACAAGGTGGAGCTGGTCAAGCTGGTTGATCCGGCCACCTCTTACGACGAACTGGAGACCCTCACCCAGAACGCGGAAAAGGTCCTCCAGCTCCTGGGCCTGCCTTACCGGGTGGTGACCCTCTGCAGCGGCGATCTTGGTTTCTCCTCTGCCAAGACCTACGACATCGAAGTGTGGATGCCCGCCCAGGACACCTACCGGGAGATCTCCTCCTGCAGCAACTTCGAAGACTTCCAGGCCCGCCGCATGGGCATCAGGTTCCGCCCCGAGGGCGAGAAAAAGCCGCGCCTGGTTCATACACTCAACGGCTCCGGGCTGGCTGTGGGCCGCACCGTGGCCGCCATCCTGGAGAACTTCCAGCAGGAAGACGGGACTGTCAAAATCCCTGAAGTGCTCGTACCCTACATGGGCGGCAAGGAGGTTATTGCCAAATGAAACCATCGGATTTTCCAGAAGACATCCGGGAGCTGATCCTTCCGTCCCCGGAAGGCACCATGATCTACCGCTGCCTGGGCTGCGGCAGCGAACACGGCATTGACGAGCTGCTCTACGTCTGCCCGGACTGCGGCAGCGTCATGATGCTCCACGAGACTTCCAACCTGGCGGCCAAAAAAGCAGACGGGCCCACCTGGCGAAAGATCCTGGACTACCGGCGCATGCTCAACATCCCCGCACTCAAGGGGATCTACCGGTACCACGAGTTCCTCGGCCCTGTGGTCCCCCTGGACGCTGTGCTCTACCTGGGCGAAGGACACACCCCGGTGGTGGAAGCCAACACCCGCCTCCAGGAGCTTACCGGTGCCCGTTTCTTTTTCAAAAACGACGGCCAGAACCCCAGCGCCTCCTTCAAGGACCGGGGCATGGCCAGCGCCCTCTCCTACATCAACTCCCTGGTAAAAAAAGGGAGCATGAAGGAGATCCTGGCGGTGTGCGCCTCCACCGGAGACACCTCGGCGGCTGCCGCCCTGTATGCCTCCTACCTCACCGACGGGATCAAGTCCGCCGTCCTGCTTCCCCAGGGCAAGGTCACGCCCCAGCAGCTCTCCCAGCCCCTGGGCAGCGGGGCCAAGGTCTTTGAGATCCCGGGCGTGTTCGACGACTGCATGAAGGTGGTGGAGAACCTCTCTTCCCGCTACGACGTGGCCCTGTTGAACTCCAAGAACGCCTGGCGCATCCTGGGCCAGGAGTCCTACTCCTTTGAGATCGCCCAGGACTTCGACTACGCCATGGAGAACATGGTGGTGGTGGTTCCCATCGGCAACGCCGGGAACATCACGGCGGTGATGAACGGCTTCCTGAAATTCTACGAGGCAGGCATCATCGAGACCCTCCCCAAAGTTATCGGGGTGCAGTCACACCACGCCAACCCTGTTTACAAGTACTACCTGGAGCCGGACACGGCCAAGCGGGAGTTCAAGCCCGTCACCGTCAAAGCCAGCGTGGCCCAGGCGGCCATGATCGGCAACCCCGTCTCCATGCCCCGGGTCATCAACGTGGTGGAGACCTACAACCGCCTTTCCGAGAAGAAAAACGTCTTCTTCATGGAAGTCACGGAGCAGGCCATCATGGACTGCGAGCTCCTGGCCAACCGCAACGGCCACATCGCCTGCACCCAGGGCGGCGAGACCCTGGCAGGGCTCATGGAGGCCGTCAAGCAGGGCCTGATCACCGACGGTGAGACCGCTGTCATCGACTCCACGGCCCATGCCCTGAAGTTTTCCGGTTTCCAGGAGACCTACTTCTCCGGAACCTTCCCGGAAGAGTTCGGCATTACCCCGAACCCGGAGCTGGTCAACGCACCTGAGGATGTCAAGGCCGAGGGCCTCACCGAGTTCCCCGCGTCCGGGGCGCCCCTCACCGGGGAATCCTTTGAGCGATTTGTCCGGCTGACGGCCGATGCCATCGCCACCCGCCTGGACCTTGCCCGTCAAACATCATAACTCATTGCAGGGCAGGGGCCTTTTCCCGTGAAAAGGCCCCTGCCCCGTCAAATCCCAGGCTCCTTCCCGGTTCATGCCGAGCCATGGACGGGGCCTCAGTCCACCATGGAGGCCCCGGAGCCTATGGGTTGTAGGATCAAACGGCTGTTGCCCCTGCTGGTTCTTCTCGTCATCTGTATCGTTGCGTCCGGCCACGCCCGGGCCGAGGTACTCTACAAGCGCTATTACGTCCAGAACGTCAACGGCCGGGATGTCCTCAGCGAGCCCTACACGGTGCGCCCCAACGACTATGTCATCAAGATCCTGAAGCGAAAGGGGGAGATCTCCCACACCAACTTTCCGCTGTTTTTGAACATATTCAAGCTCATCAACCACCACATCGCCGATATCAACCGCATCCACCCTGGCCAGAGAATCTTCGTCCCCCTGAAGTGGCTGGAACCCGACGCCCTTCCCGGGCAGCGGCGAGGGGTCGTGGACCTTCCCTTTATTACGGCGGCACCGGTCAAGCAACTCATCACCCAGGGCGCCAAAACCCACAAGGTGGCCCCCGGAGACTCGGTCTCCCGCATCATCTCCAACCAGTTCGGGCCCACGGGAAGCCGGACCTACCGGGAAGGCGTCAAACTCTTCCGATTGGTGAACCCCACGGTCAAGGACCTCAACCGCATCTACATCGGCCAGGCACTCAAGATCCCCGATGCGTCGGTTCTGAATGAACAATGGTACTCCTCTGTATTTGAGGCAGACGGTGAGGTGGTGTTGAACGCCTCCCCCACCGACACCTCGTCACCGGAAGAAACCGGGGACACCCAGTACGACGAAGAGGAGGCAGACGGCCTGAAGGATCCCTTTGACGCCCTTGCCAAGCTCCTGGGAGGTGTTCTCCTGAACCGAGGGCGATACTACTTTCCCGACGCCGAGGGCACGGATTTTTCCGTGAACCTGTCGGAAACCCCCATTCTGCAGCTTCCCGAAGGGCGACGAATCCTCTTTGTCCAGAACGGCCTCTCCCTGTCCGCAGAGCGACGGCGTATCATGGCCACCCATTTCAAGAACCTGCAGTTCACCGACATCTCCACCGAGCCCAGCCTGCCCCTGCTCCTTGACGCGGTTCAGCTTGCGTACCCAAAAATGCGCCTGCCCATGCCCCTCTCCTTTTCCGAAGAGGGCATGAACCTCTCCCTGAAAGCGCGCTGGGCGTTTAAGTACGACCGGTCCAAATCCCCTGAGGCTTTCCGGGGCATCATCGTCTCTGACCTTTCCGACCCCTCCGGGCGATTTCCCGTTCCCCTGACCGCCTACTTTCGAAAGCACGGCCTTGTGCTGCGGGAATCCCTCCAGGGCGAAGCCCTTCCGCCGGTCTTCTATGCGGTGGAAAAGAGCACCTCACTGAAACGGATTGTCCCCCGCACACGCAAAATCTACGTTGAAAAGCTCGCCAAGGCCCTGGGCCTTATGTACGATTCCAACATCACCATTTCCTTCTCCTATGCCGGTACCCAGCTGGAGACCACCTCCAACATGATACGGGATCCCCAGGGAGAAGGCGCCCTGGTCGACTTCGGCCAGCTCTACGGCGATGCTGCTTTCGCCATCGAAAGCTCCGGCCTCAAGGTGGTCTCCATCCGAAAGGGAGACTATCTTTTCAACGCCACCCTGAAGCTTCTCTCCAAGCTGGGCATTCCCCATGAAAAGAACCCGCGCTTCGAGTTCGGAAAGGCGGGTCACGGCCTTTCCTGCGCCCTCACCGTGGACGGCATCCTGGTCAAGCCCGCCCCCCTGGTCAAAAAGCTCATCGTCGCCTCCACATTGCCCGACCCGGTCATCGCCCTCCTTGAAGAGCAGGGCCTCGGCATTATCCAGGTCCGATAGCCCGAACCTTTTTGAAAAAAGGGACCCGCCGGAGGCAACTGGCAATTGCAATAAAACGAGATTCATGGCACGTTGCGCTATAGGCGCAAACACAGCGTTTTCTCCAAAGATACCTCCCTTCACGGGGGCTTGACCATGACCCATAGGCGATACGAATCGCAACGATCCCGACCATCGCACACACCATCTAAATACCGGGGGCATCATGAATTCATCTGCACGCATCCTGCTCGTTCTTCTGGCCGCGGCCCTGCTGGCCGGTTGCGCCAGCAAAACACCCATGTTGAAAAAGCAATCCGAGGCCCAGCGCAACCTGGGTGAGGCCTACCTGAGCCAGGGCGACTACACCGCCGCCCTCAAAGAACTCCTTGAGGCCGAGAGCCTCTACGCCGACGATTACCTCCTTCAAGACGACCTGGGCAAGGCCTACACCGCCAAAAAAAGGTACGAAACCGCCCTCATCCACTTCCAGCGATCCATCGACCTGCAGCCCGACTACGGCCCGGCCAAAAACAACATGGGATCGGCCCTGTTGCTGATGGAACGATGGGACGATGCCATCGAAATCCTCAATCAGGTGTCAAACAACATCCTGTATGCCACGCCCCACTACCCCGTCTACAATCTCGGGTGGGCGTACTATAACAAAAAAATGTACGCCAAGGCCGTCGGCTACTTCAACAAAGCCCTGGAGATCCACCCGGAGTTCGTCCTTCCCATGCGGGGCATTGCCCTGTGCCACATGGCCGAAGGGCGCCTTGCCGATGCCACGCACTGGTTTGAAAAGGCCGTCGACACCGCCCCCAGATTTCAGCAGCTTCACTACGAACTGGCAGGGGCCTACCTGCGCTCCGGTTCCTATGAAAAGGCCAAAACCACGCTGACAGCAACCATCGCCATCAACGACCAGACCCCCATTGCCGCCAAAGCGCAGCGTGAGCTCGCGGCCCTTTCCATTTAACCCTCCCCTTCCAACGGCACGGCCCCGGTCTCTCACCGGGGCCATGGGCCACGTGAGACCTTTCGCCACGGGCCAGTGATGCGCTCCGGAAGAACCACGTATAAGGCATCCCCACACTCAAGAGAAACGAACTTTATCCTCCGCCAAGCACGTCCGGGTGGTTCGGACCGGGCCCTCCCCCCGCACATACTTCTACCACCATAAAAAAAGGGAGCGAGGTGTTTACCACCTGCTCCCTTTCGTTGTTCAAACCACTCTTTGATATTTCCCCCTGCCACGAAAGGCAGGGGGAAGCATGTCTAAATTTTCAATTCATCCATTTTCACCACGCGGGGGGTGAGGAAGACCAGCAGCTCCTGCTTCTCTTCCGTACGCGTGCGGTTTTTGAAAAGCCAGCCCAGAACGGGAATCTGGGACAACACCGGGAAGGCCGATTCGGCAAAGGTCTTGTTGGACTTGATGATGCCGCCGATGACAATGGTCTCCCCGTCGTTCATGATCAGCTCGGTCTCCACCCCTTTGGTGTTGAGGCCAGGGATCCCGTCGGTGATGCTGCCCACGTCGTTCTTGTCGATGAGCACCTGCAGGGAGATCCGGTCGTCGGCCGTCACATGGGGGGTCACCTCCAGCTTCAGCTCCACCTCTTTGAACTCGATGTCCACGTCGCCGTCTTCAACGGTCTGGTAGGGAATCTCAACCCCCTGCTTGATGGTGGCCTTCTTGTTGTCCAGGGTGAGAACCTTGGGGGAGGAGACAATCTTGCCGGTGCCCTTGGTCTCCAGGGCCGTAAGCTTGGCATCCAGGATCAGGGTGTTGCCGGTGAGCCGTGAAAAGTTGATGCCGATGCTGTTGGTGGTGTCCACCCCGTAGTCCATGGCCACGCCGTAGCCGTACACACCGCCCAGGGTGCCGCTCTCGTTGCCCTCCCCAACGGTGGGATACCCCTCGGTCTGGGCGTTCCAGGTCACACCAAAGGCCCGGGTGAAGTTGGATGAGGCTTCCACAATCCGAGCCTCGATGATCACCTGGGGCGTGATCCGGTCGATCTGGGTGACAATTTCACGGGCCTGGGCGATCTTTTCCGCGGTGTCGGTGATGATCAGCTGGTTGGTCCGGATGTCCACACTGACGCTCCCCCGCTCCGGGGTAAGGATGCGCTCGATATGGGGCCTGATGTCCGCGTCTGCGTTGGAGTAACTGATGAGGATGTACTCCGTGAACATGGGGGCCATGGCCTTCTGTATCTCTTTGGAGAACTGCTGGGAGGCGATGTACTGAAGTCGGGCCGCCTCTTCTTCCTTCAGGGTTTTTAAGGTGGCGATGCGGGTGATGCCGTTTTCTTTCACCGACCCCAGCATGTTCATCTTGAGCACCAGGTCCAGGATCTGGTCCCAGGGAACCGGGTTCTGAAGGGTCATGGTGACCTGACCCGTGACATCCTTGTCGATGGCAAAGTTCTGCCCGCTCACGGCCCGGATGATGCGGAACACGTTTTTGATGTCCGTCTCAAAGAAATCCACGGCGATTTTCTCGCCGGTGTAGGTTTTGGACTTGCCCACGGAGATCTCCGGTTCCGCGTCCGCCACCACCACGTCCGGAACCGGAGCGCCACCCACAGCCCCTTCAGGAAGTACGGTCATACCGGCGTCCGCCCCTTGGGGCAGATCCATCACATCGGCGCCGGCAATGGCCTCTTTCCAGCTGGGCAGGTTGGCCTCGTCCTCTTTCTGGGGAGGCACGGTGGTGGGGTCGATGCTTACCTCAATCTGATCGCCGCTCTGGGTCACCAGGTACGGTACGGCGTCCCTGAGTTCGATGATAAACAGGGCGTCTCCGGCCATCCGGTCCGTCTGGACCGGCAGAATCCGGTTCACGGCGCTGTTGAACCGCGTGGTGATAATGGGGCGCTTCCGGGAATCGGGCAGGGTGGTGTCGGCGAGCTTGATGTAGAGGGTCTTCTCATCTTTCTTGCTCACCTTGTAATCCACCGGGCCGGTGGTGCCGATCAGGATGGTGGATGCCCCGCTCTGGCTGCTGGTAAAATCGATCTGGCTCACCGTGGCAGGTCCCACGGCAACGGGCTGAAGGGGCGGTGCCTCTACCGTTTTCTCGGGCTGAACCGCCACAGCTTCGGACTCCACCGTCATCTCAGCCACGTCGGCCTCTGCCGGTGCGTCCTCAGGGACCAGGGCCACCTCGGGTACGTCCGCCCCCACGGAGGTGAAGATCACATCCAATCCGTTTCCGTTGCGAACCACGTCGTACTCCGCCTCTTCCGTAAGGAGGATCTTGATCTGTGTGGCGCTTCCCTTGCGGGAGGTTGCGATGGTCTCCACCACCTCATGGTTCGCCGGCGACTGAACCGCTCCTTCCGCCACATCCGTATCGGGAAAATGCAGGACAACCCCTGGGGGAAGGGACTGGGGTATCATGGCATAGGTCAGCATGGCACTGCCCTGGATGGACACAACCACTTCATCGGAGTTTCCACGGGTGTCCACACCGGTAATGACCCGCTCAGCCATGACAGATTGCGTCTCGACAGCAGGCGTGATCGCACCCTTATCGGATGCACAGCCGCCGGCCGCAAGCGCCGCGAAAAAAACAAAAAGCACGACTGAAGCTGCCTTCCAGCGCAACGTTGAGGTCTTGTCAAACATATTAGTCTTCTCCAAGAGGTTTCTGAAGTTTAAGTTCCCGTGTCCGAACCACAATTTTTCCGAGGAAATTCTCCACTTCTTCTTCAATAACCACCCGGTCCCTGGTGATCTCCACTACCTGTCCCGAGTTAACGCCCATATAGGTTCCCTTACGAACCACATACCCTTTGCCGCCGGTCTCTTCCACCATGGCCATGCTCCGGCCCGGCATGCTCACGATCCCCACGAGTTTCAGCTGGCCGATATCCAACTTTTCCAAGGGGGTCAACCGGGACATCCTGCTCTGGCGTATCGTGGGGCGCGCCTCTCCCTCAACGGCCTGGGAACTGATGCTGCCCCGTGCGAACAGAGGCTCAAAGGGGTCCACGCGCCCTGCGGGGTCGTAACTTGTTTTCCCGTAGAGCATCTCATCCGAGGCCTTTTCCGAGAGAACCTCCGGCTTGGAGGTCTTGCCCGAATCAGCCGGTGGCAACCCGGCCACGGCCGGGATCTGCGTCGCATCCGCCGCCTCGGGCTCGGGTTTGGCCTTGGCCTTGATCGGCACCGTCTCCTTTTTCGATACCTTGAAGGTCTTGACGGTGTCCCGGGACTGTGATGCGTCGTCCGCCCTGTCACACCCTGAGAAAAGAGGCCCGGCAAGAAACGCAACCGTCACTATCGATGTCATGATCTTTTTTTGCATGGCTCACGATCTTTGTATTTGATGGATTATTTCTTCTTTGCAGGCTCTTTCTTATCGATGAACTTATACGTCACAGCCGTACACTTCGTTGAAATTTTGCCCTCTTTGTACCCGCTGATCTTGATGTCCCGGATGTTGACGATACGGTTCAAACCGGTCACCTTGTCCATGAACATCACCGTGTTGTGAAAGTTCCCCTTCACATGCAGGCTCACGGGAATTTCGCCGTAAAACTCCTTGTTCACCTCTTTCTGGGGCTGAAAGAGGATAAACTCAAGCCCCGTGTCTTGGCCGGATTGGGAGATACTCGTCAAAAGTGAGGGAATCTCCTTTTTTTCAGGCAGGGCCCGCATCACTTTCCTGAATTCCGCTTCCTTCATTTTCCACTCCCGCTTGAGGGAGGCCAGGCGGGCGGCTTTTTTCCGGGCTATCTCAAGCTGGGTCCCAAGGGACTGAAGCGTCTGCTTCTGCTGCTTGATCTCTTCGTATTTGGGCAGGATGGAGAAGTAGAAGATCGACCCGATCAGGACGATGCAGGTGATGGCGCAGATGGCGATCCGCTGAATCTTGTCGAGCTCTTCGACCCTTTTGAACAGGGGGTCCATCGACTGAAACGCTGAGGACTTGTTCATCATTTTACCTTCATACCGGTTGCATTGGTGTTTTTTTGTTTCAACTTGGCCCGGGTGCACACGATCTCAAAATTCTTCATGGCCACGCTCTTTTTCGACGCCCCCAGCTTCAGGAACCTCAGGCTTGCGCTGGAAAAATACTCCGATGTTTCGAGTTTCCGTGTGAAATCCGCCACGGTGATCTCGTCCAGGGCCGCTCCCTTGAGGGTAATCGTCCTTCCTGCCTCGTCGTAGCTCTTGATCCACATGCGATCGGGAATCACCAGCTCCGTCATGGCGCTGAGAACCCGGACAGGATCCTTGCGAACCACCTGAAGGGATTCAATGATATCTATTTTCTTCTGAAGCACCTTGTTTTTCTTGTTGATGGCATCCACCTCACGGGCCTTTTTCTTGAACTTGTTCAGTTCGGCCTGGGTGTCGCTCACCTCCTGTTTATACTTCTCCACCGCCGCCCCCACGCTCAGGGCGTAAGCCCCCATTCCCACCCCGATCAAAATGATCAGGAGCACGAAGATGGACACCTGACGGCGGACATTCTCTTTGGTTCGAGCATCTCGAAAAGGCAGTAAATTGATTCGTATCATTTGTCGTTCACTTTCCTTATCGCAAGCCCCATGCAGATGGCCGCCTGGGGCGCCATCTGCTTGAGATAGTCATCGTCAATGCGCCCGTCTCCCAAATCCACGCCCTTGAACGGATCGATGGTTTCAACCTCGGTGGAGGTCCTCAGCGCCAGCATCTTTTTGAAGTCGGCGATGTTGCCGCCACCTCCGCTGATCAGGATCTTCTGGATCCTCTCCTCGGGGTAGGTGGAATAGAAAAAGTCCAGGGCCCGGCTGATCTCGGTACACCAGTCCGCAATGACGGCCGATTCGATGTCTTTGAGTTCTTCATTGGAGATTCGTTCGCCATTGTTGTTCAGCTTGATCTCCTCGGCTTCGTCGGCAGAACAATCCAGCATGGAGGAAATTTTCTGGTTTGTCTGGCCGCAGCCCAGGGAAACATCCCTCATAAACAGGGAATTTCGCCCTTTGAGAATGTTCAGGGAGGTTTTGCTGGCGCCCACGTCAATGAGGGCCACGAACTCGTCTCCGGTGGCGTCCGGCCCCATGTACCCGAGTTCGTAAATGTTCTGAAGGGCAAAGGCGTCCACATCCACGATGCAGGAGGCCAGGCCCGCCATGTCCAGGACATTCACATAATCGGCGATCATCTCTTTTTTGGCGGCCACGAGGAGCACGCTCATCTGGTTGGGGTTGTGCTCACTCTCGCCCATGATTTGGAAATCGAGGTTAACGTCGCTGATATCAAAGGGGATGTACTGTTCGGCTTCGAAGTGGATGGTGGACTGGAGGGCCTCCTCGGTCATGGTCTGGACGTTGATTTTCTTGACCACGACCGAATACCCCCCGATGGAGATGGCTGCGTTGGGGGTCTTGATATTGTAGGCCCGAAGGGCCTCCCGGACGGTTTCCGCCACCTCCTCGGGGTCTCGGATGACCCCCTCCTCGATGGCGCCGCTGGGCATGTCGTAAAGGCCGAACCGCTTTAACGCATACCCGTTTTTCGTATCAGCCACCTCAGCCACCTTGATGGCACTGGACCCGATATCAAGACCGATCAGCTGATCTTTTTTACCAAATGTCATAAGTACACCCTAATACAGGAATGGAATTTTACGGACCTCATGCGCATGCCCCATCGGGCACACGATGACTCCACGGAGGGCAACACGCCGCATCTGCGGTGCAACAGATTTGAATCTCGGATTTTCGCGTTGATGTTGAAACGGAGCGGCGTACGCCTTGCGAAAACCTGTTTATGATTTTATTAATTGTCAGATACATATATTCGAGTATTGCTATAATGAAGTCAAGGGAAATATATAACTCGCTTGGATAACTGACATATATTGTGCAGTAGACAAATTTAAATCAAGATATTGTATTCATAGCTCGCTCTTCATTCCTTTTTTTCATATTATAACAATATCCGACAAAGGTAAAAATGATGGGGTTGATTGTGACGTGACGAGCAACGGCTCCAAGGCCAGGACAATGCCTAAGTCAAGGCGAAAGAGGAGCACATTCCGGAAGATTTGGTGAGTCCTTTAACGCGGCCTTTTTCTCAAAAATGGGGGGAACGATCAGGCCAGGACATGGATAAAGATATACTATATCTTTACGATTATCCACTCGCACATGATTCTGTCAAGGATTTTCCATTGTGAGGCAGGTGAAAAGAGGGGACGATGGACGTTCCGGGCACTGGGACAAATAAGCAATGCAACGCCCAAACAAAACGGCGCCCAATAAGGGCGCCGTCTGTGATCACGCGGCGGGGCCAAGGCCTGTGGGCCAGGCCAGAGCGGCCTCACCGCAATGCACTTAGTACTGACCGGCGACCTTCTCCGCCGCCAGGTCTTTATACAGAGAGGTCGAAGGGCTCTCGAGGATTTCGCGGTAAAGGGACTCGGCCCCCTGGGTGTCGCCGCTCTTTTCCTTTATACGCGCCAGGAGAAACGTTGCCTCCTCCTGCTTGACAGAGGCCGCACTGGCCCGCACCTTTTCATAAATGGAAGCGGCTTCATCGGCCTTCCCAAGCCCCTCTAGGGCCTGAGCCTGACCACACAGGGCAATGTTCCGAAGGGCACTGCCCGAGTCGAAGCCCTTGGCAGCCGACGCGTACCAGGCGGAGGCGGACTCGAAGTCACCGCTTTCAAAGGCCAGTCCGCCGTACCAGAGCAGCGCGGCGTCGTAGGTGGCGGCCCCGCCCTTTATGCTCGCAAGGGCCTCAGGGGCTTGACCCAGCCATCGCTGCAGGGCAACCTCACGGCCTTCCTTGGTCTCAAGGGCCTGAAAATCCACTTTCAGTGTCTGAAACGCCAGGGACGCCTGCCGGGCAGCCTTATGGCGATACAGGCCCGTCCCGGCAACCAGGGCCAGGCACAGGACCACGCCGGCAACCCCCAGGGTCACCTGGGATTTATGTTCCCGCGCAGCAACAAGGGTTTTCTCAACAAATTCTACGAACCGATCCTTTTCGGCCACGGCCTGGGGGTTCTCTTTCTGCATCTCGCACCATCCTCCACAATAGTCTCGTCGTAAACCGCCCGCGCCTTGCTTCAGGATGCGGGCAGCGTGTTTCTGATGCGGGCCCATCCCGCCTCGGGGATATCCGCCCCGGTGACACAGCACACCTCATACCCGCAGGCCGAAGCGATGTTGCCACACGTCTCGGCTGAATAACCCATGACCATGCCGTAAAGGAAACCGGCGGCCCAGAGATCACCCGCCCCCGTGGTGTCGACGATGGTCCCCCCGGATACGGGCGCGACCTCGGTCACGACGCCGCCAACGGCGATGCGGCTGCCGCGGGACCCGAGCTTTAAAACGGCGACATCGGCACACCGGCTCATCTCGTTCAGGGCCGCGTCCTCGTCGGAGAGCCCGGTAAAGGCACGGGCTTCGTCTTCATTGGCGATGAGGATGTCCACAGCCGGGATCACCTCCTCCTTGATAAAGGAGAGAGCCTCTTCCACCACGGTAAAGCTGGCCAAGTCCATGGCCACGAGGGCGCCGGCCTCTTTGGCCGAGGCCAGGGCCTTGGTCATGAGGGACTGGTTGAAAACAAGGTAGCCCTCGATGAGGACGATGGCGGCCCCTGCAAATGTCTCCGGGGAGATCTCCTCGGGGGCCAGCTCCGAGGCCGCCCCCAGGTAGGTGAACATGGAACGCTGGGCATCCGGCGTAATAACAGACAAAACCCGCCCCGTGGGGGTATCGGACATCACCAGGTCCGGGGTCACCCCGTTTTGCTTCAGGTCTTTTTCAAAGTGCTCGCCGTAGCTGTCCCGGCCTCGCTTACCCACAAAGGTGGCAGCCCCGTTCAGACGCCCCACCCCTACGATGGTGTTGCAGGCAGCCCCGCCGGGGACCACCGTCACCTCTGAGGTGACCTTTTCAAGGACCCCGTCGGCAAAAGAGCCGTCCACAAGGGTCATGCCGCCCTTGATATCGCTGATCCCCTTCAAAAATGCGTCGTCTTCGAACACCAGAAGGTCCATCAACGCAGAGCCCACCCCGACAATGCCCTTTTTCTCTCCGCTCAACTTGTCGTACATAGTCAACAACTCCTGCAACCCCGCCCCGGGTATCAGCGGGGCATTAAAAAAACGGTGCGACTTACCACACCAGCGATTTGTGAATCCATCCCTTGTCACCGTCAGCGTGCTGGACCTGGATCCAGTTGCCTTTGCGGCTCAACACTTTGAACGGCACCCCGCTGTCTACCACAAACGCCAGGGGCTTCTTGGTTCCCGGCCCCTTTCGGACATTGCATCTCTCTTTTATGGTGATCACGGTGCGGGTCTTGCCCACCAGCTTCTTGTAGATCCAGCCGGTGTCGCTTTCGAAATCCTTGACATAATACCAGGACCCGGCCTGGTCCAGAACCAGGAGCGGGTAGTGCTTCTCGACCCCTTTCCAGACAATCTCATGCTCGGTTCCGGGACCGGTTCGCACATTGGCCGACTCAACGCTGACACTGACGCGCTGAGCTGCCGCACACAGGGCGGGTGCCGCCAGCAGCACCGCCAGCACGAAAGGAATCATCCTGCGGATTCGCATCTGTTACTCCGTTTTATGATGGTTGTTGTGATCGAAGCAGACCGGCTGCCCGACGCGCCACGCACCGGGACAGGGCTGGGCCCCTTTCGTTCAGTGGATGGGCTCCACCATGATCTTCTGGGCCATGCCCCGGCCAAGGATGTACCGCTTGTTCTCCACGGCAATGACAAACTGTCCCCGGCCCTGGCTGGTGATCACCTCAATGACGTCTCCCCGCCGGATGCCCATGGACAGCAGGCGGGCCTCCAGGTTTTCACCGCACTGGTACTCTCGGATGATCAGCCTTTCGCCAGGCTTTGCCAGCATGAGGGGCATGAGGGGCACCCTCTTCTTCAGGCAGGCAGAGCAGATGCCGTAGATGTCCATGCGATGCTGAAGCATGTGAAACCCGTGACGGGCTGCGATGGCCTCCTGGAGCCTCTCCAGATGGGCATCGGCAAACTCGGTGATTCCGCCGCATCGGGTGCAGATCATGTGGTCGTGGTGGTCCCCCAGGTGCCGGTGCTCGTAGAGTGTCCGGCCGTTATCAAATCGATTCTCCTGGGCAAACCCGTAATGGCACATCAACTCAAGGGTCTCTCGGAGGAAATCCGTGTCCACCGTGTGCCCCTCTTCGGCCAGGAGCCGGGCGAGATCATCGGCGGTGATGTGCTCTTCCGTTTTCAGAAACGTGTCAAGAATGGTGAAACGTTCGTCAATATTATCAATCCCCTCTTCCTTGAAGAGGGTGATAAACTGCTGTTTTTCAAGGTCATGAATCTGCATCATTGTCATATGTGCCTCCGCCCCGGAGGATAGTACAGCGTCTATAAGATGTCAACCGACCGAAACAGGTGATCCGCCCTGTTTTCAGCCGCCTTCCAATGGGGCCGCCATGAAAAAAGGCCCGCCCTCCCACGGGGGGAAAAGCGAGCCTTGTCTCGTCGGTCGGGATAAGCTGCGGGCGATGCCCGGGCGGCGCTACAGCGCCTTGGCCATCAGGTCACCCACGCGCTTGGAGAAGAGGGCCGGGTCTTCCACGCGTCCCCCTTCGCTGATGATGGCCAGGTCATACAGAAGCTGTGCATGATCCGGCAGCACGGGGTTTCCGGCGTCCTTTTCAAAGAGGGACTTGACCGCGTCAACCAGGGGATGATCCCCGTTGAGCTCCAGAACACGCTTCTGTTTGGGCATTTCCTGGCCCGAGGCCTTCATGATCTTTTCCATGTAGGCGCTCATGCCCAGGGCGTCCCCGGAAAGGCAGGAGACGGAGTCCTTGAGGCGGCTGGAGAGCTTGACCTCTTTGATCTCTTCGTCCAGCTGCTTCTGGAGGTACTCCATGAAGTTCTTGAAGGCCTCTTTCTTGTCGTCATCCACCTCGGTGAGGTCAAGGTCGCCCATTTCCGCGCTCTTGAGCTTCTTGCCGTCGAACTCGGGCAGGGACTGAACCACCCACTCGTCCACGGGGTCGCTCATGAGAAGGACCTCGTAGTCCTTGGCCTTCAGGGCCTCCAGGTGGGGGCTTCCGGCCAGGGAGACCAGGTCTTCGCCGGTGATATAATAGATGAACTCCTGGTCCTCTTTCATGTTCGCCACGTACTCTTCAAGGGAGACATAGGCCCCGTCGGACTTGGTGGTCTTGTAGCGGATCAGCTTGGCCAGCTTGTCCCTGTTGTCGTGATCCATGGGGATACCGGACTTGATGGCTGCGCCGAACTCGTCAAAGAAGGTATCGTAGCTCTCCTTCTCCATCTTGGTGAAGAGCTCCAGGACCTTTTTCACCAGGTTCTTGCGGATGTTCTGCACCAGACGGTTCTGCTGAAGGATCTCACGGCTTACGTTGAGGTTCAGGTCGGAGGCGTCCACCACCCCTTTGATGAAACCCAGGTACTCGGGCATCAGCTCGGTGCAGTCGTCCATGATGAAGACGCGCTTGCAGTAGAGGTGGATGCCGTTCTTCTTCTCGCTGTAGTACATGTCCATGGGCGCCTTGGAGGGCACATAGAGCAGGGCATCGTACTCGGTGGTCCCCTCGAACTTCATGTGGATCTTGTCCAAGGGGGCGTTCCAGTCGTGGCTGATGTGACGGTAGAACTCGTCGTACTCCTCGTCGGTGACCTCGCTCTTGGGCTTGGCCCAGATGGCCTTCATGGTGTTGAGGGTCTCGTCGGCGCGGACCTTTTTGGTGGTCTCTCCGATGGGCTTGCCGTCGGAATCCTTGATGATCTCCTCATCGGGAAGGGGCTCGGTCTTCTCCACGTTCATGATCACCGGGTAAGCCACAAAGTCGGAGTGCTGCTTGACCACGCGCTTGATGGCCCACTCCTCGGTGAAGTCCTCTTCCAGGCCCTCTTCCTTGAGCTGGAGAGTGATGGTGGTGCCGTGATCCTTTTTGGCGCAAGTCTCCAGGGTGTAGGCCCCCAGTCCGTCGGACTCCCAGCGCACCGCCTCGCCCTCGCCCGCCTTGCGGGTCTCAACCGTCACCTTATCGGCCACGATAAAGGCACTGTAAAAACCCACGCCGAACTGGCCGATGAGTTCAGGGGCAATGGCGTCGCCCTTCTTGGACTCTTCCATGGCCTTCATAAAGGCCGCGGTGCCGCTCTTTGCGATGGTGCCCAGGTTCTCCACCACCTCGTCACGGGTCATGCCGATGCCGTTGTCCGAGATCACAAGGGTCTTGTTGTCGCTGTCCGGCGTGATGCGAATATGAAGGTCGCCTTCCCCTTCCAGCAGCTCGGTGTGGGTCTGGGCCTCGAAGCGAAGCTTGTCGATGGCATCCGACGCGTTGGAAATCAGCTCCCGGAGAAAGATCTCCTGGTTGGAATAAAGGGAGTTTACGATCAGGTTCATCAGTTGCTGAACTTCCGTTTCAAACTGACGCGTCTCTTTGCTCATGGTCTCTCCTCACATCATGTGTGTTCATGGTTGTTCCGTGGTGCCGCAAGGACGTCCCGCCTCTGTCCGGCGGGCGCCCGAAAAGGCCCGAATATGTTTTCCCTGCCCCCGGCAGAGATATAAACCACATAAAATTTTATGCAGAATCAGGTGATGTCAAGCGCACCGGCCAAAAAAAATCGAAGCCCGGCCCCCGCCTTGAAAGAGCTTGCACCCCGCCATGAATCTACGATAATGTGGCGTAATCATTCAACCCGGAGCCCTTTTCCCGGAACCAGAGGGCCCAAGCCCGTTGATTTTGTTAAGGGTTCAAAAAAATGTGCCGCGCCCGGCATCCCGGCCACCTCCAACGGCCCGGAGCCCGCTGCACCGGATTTATTACGACGACCGAAGCCGCGCCCGTCCAACCCGTGCGGAGAGCGCGCTTCCACACACGATCGGACACACGCTATGAATGAGTACGGCATGGATTACGAAGGCATGATTTTCAGGCCCCCTTCGGAGGCTTACAGCATCCTGCTCCAGGTGACGGTGGGCTGCTCCCACAACAAATGCACCTTCTGCGAGATGTACAAGGAAAAGCGAATCTTCAAGATCAAAAGCGATGAGCAGATCATGAAGGACCTCGCCTTTGCGGCGAAGCACCACCGCCACGTCCGGCGCCTCTTCCTCTGTGACGGCGACGCCCTCATCCTGCCCCAGAAACGCCTGGTGCACATCTTGAAAGAGATCAGGCGACAGCTCCCCTGGGTGGAACGGGTGGGCACCTACGCCAACACCAAGAGCATCGCAAAAAAAAGCGTGGAACAACTCAAAGAGCTGAAAGACTTGGGGCTTTCCATCGCCTACATGGGCCTTGAAACCGGTGACGACGAGACCCTTACCGCCATCAAAAAAGGGGCGGACTCCGCCCGCATGATCGAGATGGGCACCAAGATCCGGTCCGCCGGCATCAAACTCTCGGTGACCGTCCTTTTGGGCATCGCTGGCCGCGATCGCTCCATGGTCCACGCCCGGGAGACCGGTCGGGTCATCTCGGCCATTGATCCCGAGTACGTGGGGGCCTTGAGCCTCATGCTCACCCCTGGCACCCCCCTGTACCAGGATCACCTGGACGGCAAATTTCCCGTGCTGGAGCCCGACGAGCTGCTCCATGAACTGGGTGCCATGATCGCAGCCACCCACATGACCGACGGCCTCTTCCACTCCAACCACGCATCAAATTACCTTCCCATCCGGGCCAAACTGCCCGAAGAGAAGGAGAAGACCCTTGCCCTTATCAATCGGGCCCTTGAGGGAAAAGTGGCCCTGAAACCGGAGCATTTGCGGGCCCTGTAATCCATTGATTTGGTTTGACAAAGGGGAGCGCCCCCTGTAAAACCAGTGGCTCAACGAATCATTCGGGCAAATCGACATCCGCGCCCCCGGAAAGGACGCCTCCCCGCGGAGGAGACCTGAGCCGCGCTTCTGCGTGTATTTAAGGAGCGTTGCCGCGTCCCGTCTCCGGTGAGGCCAAGTGTCGGTCTGCCCCAAGACGTTTGCCATACTCTATTTTTCAGTTTGTAATACTCAGTAAGGAGACAGTACGCCATGAGCGACAGCCAGCTCACCCTTGACGATCTTTGCATCAACACTCTGCGCACCCTGGCCATGGATGCGGTTCAAAAGGCCAACTCCGGCCACCCGGGTGCCCCCATGGGGCTGGCACCGGCCGCCTATGTGCTCTGGACCAAACACCTCGCCCACAACCCCAAAAACTCCGCCTGGCCCGACCGGGACCGCTTTGTCCTCTCCGGCGGCCACGGGTCGGCCCTGCTCTACAGCCTGCTCCACCTCACCGGATACGGCCTGAGCCTGGACGACCTCAAGTCCTTCCGCCAGTGGGAGAGCAAGACCCCCGGCCACCCCGAATACGGGCACACCAACGGGGTTGAAGTGACCACCGGGCCCCTGGGCCAGGGCATTGCAAACGCCGTGGGCATGGCCATGGCCGAACGCCACCTGGCTGCCACTTACAACACCGACGAGCACACCATCGTGGACCACCGCACCTACGTGATGTGCGGTGACGGGGACCTCATGGAAGGCGTGGCCCTGGAGGCCATCTCCATGGCCGGCCACATGGGCCTGGGCAAACTCACCTGTCTCTACGACGACAACCAGATCACCATTGAGGGTGGCACAGACATCGCCTTCACCGAAGACGTGGCAGCCCGCTTCGAAGCCTGCGGCTGGAACACCATCCGCGTAGAAGACGGCAACAACCACGAAGCCATCGACGCGGCCCTCACCGAAGCCAAGTCCCAGGACGAGAAGCCCACCGTCATCCTCATGCGCACCACCATCGCCTACGGCAGCCCCAACAAAGGGGGCACATCCGGCGCCCACGGCGCCCCTCTGGGCGAAGAGGAGATCCTCCTCACCAAAAAAGCCCTGGGCTGGCCCTCCACCGAGCCTTTCTTCGTACCCGAAGAGGCCAAGGCCGTCTATTCCGCCTGCATTGAAAAAGGTGCAGAGGCCGAAAACCAGTGGCAGGAACGTTTCAACGCCTACGCCAAGGCCCACCCCAAGCGCACCAATCAGTGGGTGGACGGCGTCAGCGGCTTCCTCACCTTCGGCTGGGACAAGGAGATCCCCACCTTCACCCCCGAAGACGGCAAGATCGCAACGCGCTCTGCATCCGGCAAGGTCCTCAACGCCATCGCCCCCAACCTGCCCGGCCTTGTGGGCGGCTCCGCCGACCTGGCGCCCTCCAACAACACCTTCATGAACGACTGCGGTGAGTTCCAGAAAGGCGCTTACGAAGGCCGCAACATCCGCTTCGGCGTCCGTGAACACGCCATGGGGGCCGTGATGAACGGCATGTTCGTCCACGGCGGCGTCCGTCCCTTCGGCGGCACCTTCCTCGTCTTTGCCGACTACATGCGCCCGGCCATCCGCGTGGCCAGCCTCATGAAGCTGCCCATCATCTACGTGTTCACCCACGACAGCATCGCCGTAGGCGAAGACGGTCCCACCCACCAGCCCGTGGAGCATGTGGCCGCCCTGCGCGCCATCCCCGGCCTCACCGTCCTGCGACCGGGATGCGCCTCCGAAACCGCCGACGCCTGGCGCGTGGCCCTCAAGATCACCGACGGCCCCACGGCCCTTATCCTCTCCCGCCAGGGCCTGCCCGTCTCCGACCGCAGCCAGTCCGAAGGATCCGTGCCCAGCGGCGCCTACATCCTCAAGGACACCGAGGGAACCCCCGACGCCATCCTCATGGCCTCCGGCTCCGAGGTGCACATCACCGTGGAAGCCGCCGAAAAACTGGCTGAAAAGGGCGTCAAAGCCCGCGTGGTGAGCATGCCCAGCTGGGAGCTTTTTGACATGAACCCCCAGAACTACAAGGACTGGGTCCTCACCCCCGAGGTCAAGACCCGCGTGGCCGTGGAAGCGGGCATCGCCATGGGCTGGGAAAAATACGTAGGCGACAAGGGCACCGTCATCTCCATGGAGGGCTTCGGCGCCTCCGCCCCCGGCGGCACCCTCCTCAAAGAGTTCGGGTTCTCAGCCGACAACATCGTCGAAAAGACCCTGGCCCTCATCGAGAAAAACAAGGCATAGGGTCGCACATGCTCCGGGGCGCGTTCCTCGCGCCCCTTTCAAAGGGCAGCACAATTCAAGAGCCAAAAAAAACCATTCAGTGATAGCCCCAGGCGGCTCTGCCGAGGAGCGCTAAAAAGAACGGAATGGTTACAATAAAAAAGCCCGACACCATTAAAGCATGGTGTCGGGCTTTCTTGTTTTTTACGGGCGAATGCTCTGGGCCCGAGGAACGAGGGCCCAGAGCATTCGCAACCTGGGGTGCAGGGGATTTATCCCCTGCCCGCCGGAGGCTGGCTTTTGGCCCTTAGTAACGGTAGTGATCCGCCTTGTAGGGACCTTCCACGGGCACGTTGATGTAGTCTGCCTGCGCCTTGGTGAGGGTGGAGAGCTTGACGCCGAGGCGGTCAAGGTGGAGACGGGCCACCTCTTCGTCCATCTTCTTGGACAGGGTGTAAACCTTCACCTCGTAGTTGCCGGTGGCCAGCTCGATCTGGGCCAGGGTCTGGTTGGTGAAGCTGTTGCTCATAACAAAGCTGGGGTGGCCGGTGGCGCAACCCAGGTTCACCAGACGGCCTTCGGCCAGGACGATGATGGAGCGACCGGAGTTCAGGGTCCACTTGTCCACCTGGGGCTTGATGTTGAGCTTGGTGCAACCGTCGTTGGACTCAAGGTAGGCCATGTCGATCTCGTTATCGAAGTGACCGATGTTGCAGACGATGGCTTCGTTCTTCATCTTCTCCATGTCGGCACCGGTGATGACGTGGTAGTTGCCGGTGCAGGTGACGAAGATGTCGCCCTGGCCCACTGCGTCTTCCAGGGTCACGACCTCAAAGCCTTCCATGGCGGCCTGAAGAGCACAGATGGGGTCGATCTCGGTGACCAGGACTCGGGCACCGTAACCGCGCATGGAGCGGGCGCATCCTTTGCCCACGTCGCCGTAACCGAGGACGATGACCACCTTGCCGGCCAGCATGATGTCGGTGGCACGCTTGATGCCGTCGGCCAGGGACTCCTGGCAGCCGTAGAGGTTGTCGAACTTGCTCTTGGTGACTGAGTCGTTGACGTTGATGGCGGGGAAGAGAAGCTCGCCGCGCTCTTCCAGCTGGTAGAGGCGGTGTACGCCGGTGGTGGTCTCCTCGGAGACGCCCTTGATCTTTTCAGCCATCTTGGTCCACTTGGTGGGATCCACTTTGTAAGCGGCCTTCAGGCGGTCCAGCAGGCACTTTTCTTCGGCGTTGCCGGGCTCACGGTCGAGGAGGGAGGGGTCTTTCTCGGCCTTCACACCTTCGTGGATCAGCAGGGTGGCGTCGCCGCCGTCGTCCACGATGAGATCGGGACCGCTGCCGTCAGGCCAGGTCAGGGCCATCTCGGTGCACCACCAGTACTCTTCCAGGGTCTCGCCTTTCCAGGCAAACACCTTGGCGGATTCGTTGGCGGCAATGGCTGCGGCTGCGTGGTCCTGGGTGGAGAAGATGTTGCAGGAAGCCCAGCGGATGTCCGCCCCGAGCTCCTTGAGGGTTTCAATGAGCATGGCCGTCTGAATGGTCATGTGAAGGCTGCCGGTGACCTTGAGGCCCGCCAGGGGCTTTTCGGGTCCGTACTTCTCGCGGGAAGCCATGAGGCCGGGCATCTCCAGCTCGGAGAGCTGCATGTCCTTGTTGCCCCAGTCCGCCAGGGAAATATCGGCCACCTTGTGTGTAAGGGTCAAATCGAGTTCCTGAAACGCCATGTCGCGTCCTCCTTAAAGAATGTCTGTAGTCAATGACTGTTTGGTCTTTGGGTTGTTTTAATTCGGTATATATAAAAAGTTTGAACAAATGCCATTTTAAATGCGGATGTGATTTGACCCGAGGAACGAGGGGCAAAACACATCCGCTACCAGCTTTCAAGGTGGTACACCTTGCCGCCGGAGGCTGTTTTTTTTCCACTGAATAGTTACAAAAGTTGCTCGCCAATCAGGTCGCCCCCACCTTGCCGCCGTCGGCTTTCACCGCCTGGCAGATCATCACCGCAGGCCCCCGGGCAGGCGCAAAATGCCGGGTGCTCTCCACGGCAAACCCCGCCTCGCGGATCCAGGCCAAAAGCTCTGCTTCGGAAAAACCGAGCCAGCGATCTCCGAAGCGGTCCCTAAGGGACTCGTCGGCGTGCCGGCCAAACTCGGCCACGAGGAGCCGCCCCCCGTCGGCCACCACCCGTCCGGACTCGTTGAGGGCCAGGCGCGGATTGTCCAGGTGGTGCAGGGCAAGGGAGATGACCGCCAGGTCCGCTTCCCCGTCCCCCATGGGGAGATGTTCGAGTTCCCCGAGGCGCAGGTCGAAGCCGCCGCCCAGGGCCTGAAGCCTTTTTTCCGCCTCCTTGAGCATGTTGGAGGAGCTGTCTACCCCCACCACTTGTGAAACCCGCTCGGAGAGCCGGGCCATGAGAGCCCCGGTTCCGCAGCCCAGGTCCACGGCCGTGCTGCAGGGCCGGATATCGGCCATGAGGGCCTCGTTCAGATCAAAGTCACCGATGAGGTCCACTTTCAGGTGTTCCCATCGGGGGGCGATGTCATCAAAGAATTTCTGGCGGCGGAGCCTGCGCTCAAAGACGATGGCTTCGGCCCGGGCAAGGTCGTCCTCCATGAGGGACTCCCCTTGTGACAACGACTCCACCAGGGTGGCCACCAGGGCCCCTGCCCCTTCGTTGGCTGCCGAATAAAAGGCCCACACCCCGTCGCGCCGACAGGAGAGGAGCCCGCAATCCGTGAGGATTTTCAGGTGCCTGGAGATCCGTGACTGCCCCATGTCCATAAGCCCGACGATCTCGTTGACGCTCATCTCATGGTGCAGCAGAATATGGTAGAGGCGGATACGCGTGCTGTCCGCCATGGCTTTGAAATAGATCAGACTTTTCATCCCCGAAGGATCCCCCTGCCGTGAAAATATCCATATATCAAGATTTATTGATATATAGAGTTTCCCTACTCCTGTCAAGTGGTTGCCCGCTTCCCCATCCGGAAAATCACCTTGCACCCCGATGACGCCACAGCTATAATTAGCGATGCGAGCGCTACACAGCCCCGACCGACAAGGCCCTGCACCGGCCTTCCGCATGATTTCCCGCCACGGCTGGAAATCGGCCCCTGTCGTTCAACCGACATGACCCTGTTTTGCCCCGACCAGCCACCCTGACGGGCGATCGAAGGACTGACACCCATGGATTTAAAAGCAATCGGAGAAGATCTCGGCCTGGAAGAGAGCGAGTTCCTTGAAATCGTTGAGCTCTTCCTGGAAACGGCGGAAGCCGATATCACACGCCTCAAGCAGGCCATCGACGGCCACGACATGCAGACCCTCACCGAGGCGGCCCACTCCCTTAAGGGATCCGCCGGCAACCTGGGTTTTACCGAAATCTATCGTCTGTCCAAAGAGATCGAAACCGCGGCACGAGAACACACCCTGGACAGCCTTGGCCCTGTCCTGGAATCCATCGAAACCCTGAAGGGAGATATTAAAGACGCCCTGAACGCCAAGACAGCCTGACCACACGCCGACGGCAGGCCGTCCCCCATCGAGGTGAGCCATGTCCCCCAGCTTCACCATTCTGGTCGCCGACGACAACTCCGTGAACCGTCTGCTCATGGCCAAGACCCTCCAAAAGGAGGGATACCGCATCGTCACGGCCGATTCCGGTAAAGAGGCACGGCACCTTGCCGATGAAGAGCCCCCCGACCTCATCCTCCTGGATATCTGCATGCCGGGTGAAAGCGGGTTCGATGTCATCAAGCACTTTAAGTCCGATGCCCGCACTGCGGCGATTCCCGTCATCTTCCTCACGGCCCTTACCGATGTCGACTCCAAAATCGAAGGGTTCAACTTAGGGGCCGTGGACTACATCACCAAGCCCTTCCACCCCGAGGAACTTTCCGCCCGGGTCAGCCTCCACCTGAAGCTCTCCATCGCCACCAACTCCCTGATCAACAGCCAGGCGGAAAAGCTTCGCCAGCTCACCGAGGCCCAGGCCTCCTTTCTCATCACCCCCGAGCAGGAGCCCGGCGCCCGCTTCGGCGTGCACTACCTGGCCCTCCACGAGGCCGGGGGTGACTTCTACGACGTCCTGCACATCTCCGACCACATCTACGGGTACTTCATCGCCGACTTTTCAGGCCACGACATCAGCACCGGCTACCTCACCTCCTCGGTGAAGGGGCTCCTCAAACAGAACTGCACCCAGATCTACACCCCCCTGGAGAGCATGAACCTCATCAACGGGGTCCTGGTGGAGATCCTCCCGGCGGAAAAGTACCTCACCGCCTGCTACGCACGCCTGAACCGACGCAAAGGGATCATGGAGATCGTCTTTTCAGGGCACCCGCCTGTCTGCTACGTGCCCCAGGGCGGTCCCCCCGAGCTCGTGGGGGCCGACGGCGACCCCATGGGCATGTTCCAGAGCGCCCTGTTCGGCCTCACCACCCTCACCGTCTCCAAGGGCGACCGGGTGTACATCTATACCGACGGTCTGGTGGAGTCCCCGTCCACCAAAAAAGTCTGGCACAGTGAAACGGAAAAGATGCTCGAAGCCTGCGACCGGGCGCGATCCGAGCCCATCACAGCAGCTCCCCGTTCCGTCTCGGATTACCTCTGCCCCAACCGGGAAGCCCAGGAAGACGACGTGGTCATCCTCGCCATGGAGATCTGAGCCCTATGAATCCTTTTGTCGTGACAAAAAAAGCTGACGGCCTGGAAATCGACATGCAGGCCTCCCTCGCCCTGGTGGACCGCGCCGTGGATGAAGTCACGGCATTCTGCAGGCAGCGCGGCATCTCCAACGCTCTTTTTGCCATCATCATCACCATGCGGGAGGGGCTCACCAACGCCGTCCGTCACGGCTCGTCCCTCTCCCCCGATGCCCAGGTCCGCTTCTCCATCTTCCTGGCCGACGACACCGTTCACATGGAATTTGAAGACAAGGGCCCGGGGTTTGACTGGCAGACCATGATCGACAGCCAGGCTGCCAGTGATTCCGAGGGGGGACGAGGCATTGAAATCATGAGAAAATACTGCCACAACATGGCCTACAGCAAGCGGGGCTGTCATCTGCACCTCACCATCCGGGTCGCAGCAGAGAAGTCCGACTGAGATCAAGGGGTCGGCCGGGCCCGATTTTTTTGCTCAGCCGTCAATAATGATTGATAAAACACTCACAATTTTCTACCTTTACAGCCATGGGACACGTATTCAACTTTCAGGAAGCCGGGCAATATGCCCAATGGCTTGAAATGGATCGGCACCGGGACGCAGCCGAGCGCCAAAGCCAGCTGATGGTGAAGCTCATCAAGCCGGCCTATGGAGACCGGCTCCTGGACATCGGCTGCGGAACGGGCATCACCCTTGCCTGCCTGGACCACATCAAGCCGGGCCTGGACCTCACCGGCCTGGACGCCTCCACCTACATGCTTGATATCGCCGGAGAAAAGCTGAACCACCGCGCCGATCTCTTCAAGGGAAGCGCCGAAGCCCTGCCCTTTGAAGACAACGCCTTCAACTTTGCCGTCCTCAACCTCACCCTGGAGTTCGTGGACTCCCCGGAGAAAGTGATCGCCGAGGCAGCGCGCGTGGCCAAGGACCGCCTCTACATCGGCTTTTTCAACCGCCTCTCCTTAGGAGCCGTGCCCTCCCTGGGCAAGGGTCTCCACGGCAATGCCGTCTATTCCAAGGCACGGTTTCTCTCCACCTGGGAGGTCCGGCAGATTATCCGGGGCCTTTTGGGCAAGGTGCCCCTGACCTCCCGCACCATTACCTATCATCCTCCCTCGGGAGGCCGGCTCCTGGGGCGTCTCTTCCACCGTCTGCCCTACGGGGCGTACACCGGCCTGTCCGTCAGCCTGGTCCCCCGATTCACCACCCGTCCCCTGACGCTGTTCGCCGATAAGCCCCACCCACGGAACATGAGCATCGGGGAGCAGTATTTTAAACCCGATCCCCGATAACCCCCCTTGTGGCCAAGGAGCCCATCATGGTCGAAGCCCTGTTGTATGAACGACTGGAAAACAATGCGGTGCGCTGCAACCTCTGCAGCCACCGCTGTACCATCAAGGAAGGCCAAAGGGGACGGTGCAGTGTTCGGGAAAACCAGGGGGGCACCCTCGTCTCCCTGGTCTACGGCCAGCTGGTGGCCGCCGCCTCCGACCCGGTGGAAAAAAAGCCCATCTGGCACCTGGCCCCGGGGAGCCTCTCCTACTCCGTGGCCTCCGTGGGCTGCAACTTCAGCTGCAGCTTCTGCCAGAACGCCGAAATCTCCCAGCTCGCACCGGACGACAACGGCCGCACAGGCATCACCGTCACCCCGGAGCAAACCGTGGCCGAGGCCCTTAACGCGGGGGCGCGCAGCATCGCCTTTACCTACACCGAGCCCACCGTGGCCTTTGAGTTTGTCCTGGACACTGCCCGCCTGGCCCGAAGCCGTGGGCTCTTCACCATCCTGGTCACCAACGGCTTCCTCACCTTTGAGGCCATCGACCTTCTGGCCCCGTACCTCACAAGCGCCAACGTGGACTTAAAAGCCTTTACCGAGGCCTTTTACACCCGCTATTGCCGGGCATCCCTGGAACCCGTCAAGGACGCCATCCTCTACATGAAACAACAAGGGGTGGCCCTGGAGATCACCACCCTGGTGATCCCCGACCTCAACGACGGCGCCGATGAACTCAAAGAGATCGCCCGATTCATTGCAGAAGGGCCGGGCATCGACACCCCCTGGCACCTCAGCCGCTTCTACCCCACCTACCGCATGACCGATCATCCCCCCACCCCCATGGAAACCATCCTCATGGCTCGGGATATTGGCATCGAAGCCGGATTGCGCTATGTATACACGGGCAATCTTCCCCACAACACGGGGGAAAACACCTTCTGTTACGGCTGCGGCAAAGCGGTGATCCAGCGATCGGGGTACCGGCTTACGGCCGTGGATATCAAGGACAACCGCTGCAGCTTCTGCGGCACCTACATTGACGGTATTGATATTGATGGACAGACTTCGTAATCGGCTCACAGCGGCCTTCACCTCCCCTTCTGCCGCAAAAGTCAAAGAGACCCTCATCGTTTACGGGCGCATGATCAAGTTCAGCCACACCATCTTCGCCCTTCCCTTTGCCCTCTCCGCCGTGGTCCTTGCCACCGCCGAAGCGCCCCTCACCATCGGAAAACTCTTCTGGATCCTGGTGGCCATGGTGGGTGCCCGCACCGCCGCCATGGGCGTGAACCGCATCGTGGACGCCGACATCGACAGCAGCAACCCCCGCACGGCCATGCGGGAGATCCCCAAAGGCGAGATCGGCAAAAAAGAGGCCTGGCTCGTGGTGGCCGGATCCTCCCTGCTCTTTGTCTTTGCCGCGGCCATGCTCAGCCCCCTGTGCTTTAAACTCTCCTTTCCCGTGCTGCTCCTTCTGGGGGCTTACTCCTTTACCAAACGATTTACCTGGCTCTGCCACATCTACCTGGGCTTTGCCATCTCCCTGGCACCCCTGGGTGCCTGGATCGCCATCACCGGAGGCTTTTCCGGCGGTATCCTCATCCTGACCCTGGCCCTTCTCACCTACATCGCAGGCTTTGATATCCTCTATGCCTGCCAGGACAGCGACTTTGACCGGGAAAAGGGCCTCCACTCCATCCCGGCCACCATGGGCATCAAAAAGGCCCTGAAAATCTCCACCTGGATCCACGTCGCCACCTTCGGGTTCATGCTCCTGCTCTGGCCCGTCTTCAGCCTGGGCTGGCCCTACGGCCTGGCCGTGGCCCTCATCGGAGCGCTTCTCGTGGTGGAACACAAGCTGGTGAACCCCGACGACCTCTCCCACGTCAACATCGCCTTCTTCCACATGAACAGCATCATCTCCGTGGTGCTCTTCTTAGGGATCCTGGCCGGCCACCTCACAGGGGGCGCCTAAAATGAAGCGCATCGTCACCGCCCTCACCGGCGCCTCGGGCGCCCTCTACGGCCTCCGGCTGGTGAAAGCCCTGGCCGAGGCCGGTGCGCACATCGACCTCATCGCCTCGGACGCCGCCTTCATCGTGGCCCAAGAGGAGCTGGGCCTCCCAAAAGAGGCCTTCCTGGAAAGCCTGCTCGGCTTCGGCCCTGAAAGCATCGAGATCCACGCGGTGAACGACTTCACCGCAGCCCCGGCCAGCGGCTCCTGCCCGGTCCACGCCATGGTGGTGGCTCCCTGCACCATGGCCACCCTGGCCGCCATTGCCACAGGCAACGGCCACAACCTCATCCACCGGGCTGCAGACGTCACCCTGAAGGAAAAACGCCCCCTGATTATAGTCCCCCGGGAGATGCCCTACAGCCTCATCCACCTCAACAACATGACCGCCGCAGCCACAGCAGGTGCAACCATCCTGCCCGCCTCCCCGGCCTTCTACTCCAGGCCCGAGACCCTGGAAGCCCTGGCCGATACCGTGGTGGCCCGCATCCTCGACCACATCGGCATCACCCCGGCCAAAGACCTGGTAAAGCGGTGGAAAAGCTGAAAAACAACCATTCAGGTTAAAAACTGCCTCCGGCGGCAAGGGGCTTAAGCCCCTTGACCCCAGGTTCGCACATGCTCCGGGGCTCGTTCCTCACCCCTGCGCATGTGCTGACGGGCTTCGCCCGTAAAAAAGAACGTTGAAGGCGCTGGCTCCTTTGTCATACCATGTGGTTTTTCTGTTAAATGAGCATCCCCCGCTTCGCTCAGCCCTTCAGGGCTGAGCGAAGCGGGGGATGCAACCGAAACGTTTTTGGTCCAGCTTTTTTCAAAAAGCTGGCCGCCGGAGGCACATACCCTTGGAGAAAACCTCGGAAAAGGCAGCAGGACTTCTCAACCGCGCGCACATCATGACCCTGGCCACGGCCTGTGACGGAAAGCCGTGGGCGGCGGCTGTCTATTATGTGGCGCACAAGGGGAGCCTCTACTTTTTTTCGAGCCCGGATTCGAGACACATTATAGAAGGAAAAGGAGAGGCGTCTGCGGCAACGGTCCACGAAAACCCGTTTTATTTCCAGGAGATCGAAGGCCTGCAAATGGAAGGGGTGATCACCAAAGCAGGCTTGACGCCAAGGGCCATGGGAGCCTTTTCCCGGTATGTGAAGCGGTTCCCCTTTCTCAAGGACCTCTTTGCCCCGCAGCACCTGGGAAGCCTCGCCGGTTTCCTCGCCGCAGGCAAACCCAAGTGGTACCGGTTTACCCCGGAGACGGCCCTCTACCTTGACAACAGCGAGGGTTTCGGCCACCGTGTGGAAGTCAACCCGGACGCGCTTTTTCCTCAAGAGGAATAAAAAGGGCAGGCCTCCGGCGGCAAGGTGTGCCACCTTGAAAGCAAATAGCGGATGTGATTTGCCCCTCGTTCCTCGGGTCAAATCACATCCGCATTTATAACGGCATTCATGCAACTTTTTTTATGACCTATTTGTTAAACTTTTTAAAAGTTTAGCCCCCGGCAGGGCCGCCGGAGGCATAAGCTGAATAGTTACCTAAAAACAAATGAAAGGCTGTTGGAATCCACGGGACTTTAACCGGAGACAACCTGATTAGCGGCTTTGATCTTAACCTATCCACGGGCGAAGCCCGTCGGCCAATGGGATCGACCTGAGGAACGAAGGTCGAGAGCATTGGCGAACGTGGGGTCCAGGGGATCATCCCCTGGCCGCCGGAGGCACCATGACCTATGCCAGTATGAGAGAGTGTGTGGAGGATTTGGAGGCCAACGGCCACCTGATTCGTATCCAAGAAGAGGTGGACCCGTACCTGGAGATGGCGGAAATCCATCGCCGGGTCTATGCGGCGGGGGGGCCTGCCCTGTTCTATGAGAAGGTCAAGGGGTCTCCCTTTCCAGCGGTATCCAACCTCTTCGGGACCCTGGAGCGATCCCGGTTTATCTTTCGCCACACCCTGGACCGGGTCTCCCGCATGGTGGAGGCCAAGTCAAACCCGGCCTCCCTTTTAAAACACCCGCTGAAAAACCTCATGCTGCCCTTTGCCGCGGCCTGCGCCCTGCCCCGAAAGGTAAAAGAGGCCCCTGTCATGGAGTGCACCACCGACCTCTCCAGCCTTCCCCAGGTCACCTGCTGGCCCGACGACGGCGGCCCCTTTGTGCTCCTGCCCCAGGTCTACTCCGAGGATCCGAAAAAGCCGGGGATCCTGGGCTCCAACATGGGCATGTACCGCATTCAGATGGCGGGAAACGACTACGAAAAAAACCGGGAGGTGGGCCTTCACTACCAGATCAAACGGGACATCGGCCGCCACCACGCCCATGCCATTGAAAAGGGTCAACCCCTGAGGGTTTCTGTCTTTGTGGGGGGGCCGCCTGCCCACACCTTTGCCGCAGTGATGCCCTTGCCCGAAAACCTGCCCGAAGTGGCCTTTGCAGGGGCCCTTGCCGGGCGGCGGTTTCGCTACGCCAAAGCAGGGGGCCACACCCTCTCGGCCGAGGCCGACTTCTGCATCGTGGGCACCGTGGATCCCAAGGCGGTGAAGCCGGAAGGGCCCTTTGGAGACCACATCGGCTACTACAGCCTCACCCACCCTTTCCCCTTTTTGAACGTGGAGAAAGTCTACCACCGCAAGGACGCCATCTGGCCCTTTACCGTGGTGGGCCGTCCCCCTGCCGAGGACACCAGCTTCGGGGCCCTCATCCACGAAATCACCGGCCCTGCCGTGCCCGATTCCATCCCCGGGGTGTCGGCCGTCCATGCGGTGGACGCCGCTGGGGTCCACCCCCTGCTCCTGGCCATGGGCAAAGAGACCTATGTGCCCTACGCCAAAGACGACGCCAAAAAGCCCATGGAGCTCCTCACCCTGTCCAATGCCATCCTGGGCTTCGGCCAGTGCTCCCTGGCCAAGTATCTCTTCATCGCGGACGAAGGGGACAACCCTGCCCTGGACATCCATGACGAAAAGGCCTTTTTGGTCCACCTTCTGGAGCGCATGGACTTTTCCCGGGACATCCACTTCCAGACCCGGGCCACCATGGACACCCTGGACTACTCCGCCGAGGGCCTCAACGAAGGCTCCAAGGTCGTCTTTGCCGCTGCCGGAGAGAAAAAACGCACCCTTGCCACCACCCTGCCCCCGGCCCTCTCCCTGCCCGAGGGCTTTTCCAATCCCCGCCTTGCCCTGCCCGGCGTGGTCATGGTGGAAGCGCCCCCCTTCACCGATGCCGAAACAGGCGAAACCACAGCCCAGGAGCTGGCCTCTCACCTGGCCCAGGTCGACACCACGGGCATGGCTCTCGTGGTCCTCACCGAGGACGCCGAGTTTGCCGCCGCCTCCCTCAACAATTTTCTCTGGGTCACCTTCACCCGCTCAAACCCCAGCCACGATATCCACGGGGTGGAAGCCACCACCATCCACAAACACTGGGGATGCACCGGCCCCGTCATCATCGACGCCCGACTCAAACCCCACCACGCTCCGCCCCTCATCGAAGACCCGGAAGTTTCCGCCCGCGTGGACGCCCTGCTCCGTGACAACGATATCCTGTAACACAACATGCCTCCGGCGGCGAGGTGGAGCCACCTCGAAAGCATATTGCCATTGCGCTTTGCCCTTCGTTCCTCAGGGCAAAGCGCAGTGGCCTTCGGCTCGGGCTACGCCCGACATAAACGCTGATGGTTTGTGCGGGCTGACTCGCACGTTTCGAAGTTTCAGGATACGTTGTTGCCACTTATTCATTATCGATTTAAGGCTATGACAAAATAAAATATTCACGCAGTGAACCTTACCGATCGATCCATTCCCATCACCGATCTAACGGCTGACATGAGATGGTGTATGATTAGCTTACGGCCGAGCCCTTAACCGTCCTGCCGCAGTTATCCCGGTCAACGTCAATCGATGTCTCCAGAGCAATAAAAAGGGCCTCTCCTGCAAAAACGGTTGCCATATGTCACACGTCACGCGAATGCCCCGAGAACAGTCGTAAAATGAACACCTCCATGCATTCGCCAAAGGGTTTCAAGGTACCCCCACCTTGCCGCCGGAGGCACCTGAATCGCTTTATTTTTTTCATCAGGCCTTCATGCGCTTTTGAGGCACAACCGCGTTGACAACAAACACGGGCGTTTCGTATGGTCGGGATGAGTCTTGTTGGTTTGGGCGGAAAAGGCCCTTTCTTTGGCATGTTTGAGGTGTGTATGGCCCGAGTACTGATTATCGATGACGACGAAACCCTTTGTTACTCCCTTTCCAGGGTGGTGCGCTCCGCCGATCATGAAGCCCTGACGGCCCAGACCCTGCACGAGGGGCTGGCCCTTGCCGAGGCAGGGGATGTGGACGCGGTGTTTTTGGACGTGCGCCTGCCCGACGGCAACGGCCTGGAGGCCTTGCCGGCCCTACAGAAGGCCCCGTCCGCCCCGGAGGTGATTATTCTCACGGGCCTGGGAGACCCGGACGGCGCCGAGCTTGCCATGATCAACGGGGCCTGGGACTACATCGAAAAAACCGCCTCGAAAAAAGAGATCACCCTCACCCTTGCCCGTGCCCTTCAGTACCGCCGGGAAAAGGTCTCGGCCATGGAGCGCAATCCGGTGGTGGCCCTGAACCGCGAGGGCATCGTGGGGGAGAGCCCTGTGATGAACGACTGCTTTGACCTGGTGGCACGGGCCGCGGCCAGCGACGCCAGCGTCCTCATCACTGGGGAGACCGGCACCGGCAAGGAGCTCTTTGCCCGGGCCGTCCACGCCAACAGCCTGCGGCAGAACGCCCCCTTTGTCATCGTGGATTGTGCCTCCATTCCCGAATCCCTGGTGGAGAGCCTCCTCTTCGGCCACGTCAAAGGCGCCTTTACCGGGGCGGACCGGGACCGCATCGGCCTCATCGCCCAGGCCCACAACGGCACCCTCTTTCTCGACGAGGTGGGTGAACTCCCCATGTCCCTGCAGAAAGCCTTTCTGAGGGTCCTGCAGGAGCACACCATCCGGCCGGTGGGAAGCCGGGAGATGGTGACAAGCCACTTTCGGCTGGTCTGCGCCACCAACAGGGACTTGGAGGCCATGGTCAAGGAGGGCACCTTCCGCAAGGACCTGCTCTACCGCATCCACGCCTTCTCCCTGGAGCTGCCCCCCTTGCGCCAACGGGGAACCGACCTGCGCGAGATCGCCTCCTACCACATCGCCCGGTTCTGCAAAGAGACGGGGCGGGACCAGAAAGGGGTCTCCTCGGACTTCTTCGACGTGCTGGAAAAGCACAGCTGGCCGGGCAACGTCCGGGAGCTGGTGAATGTCCTGGACCAGGCCCTCATCTCCTCCCGCCATGAGCCCACCCTCTTTCCCAAGCACCTGCCCATGAAACTCAGGGCCCGGGTGGCACGGGCGCGGGTCAGCCATGGCGACCACCCATCCGATACCCAAGGCCCGGAGGTAACCCCACATTACGACCCCGAGGCCATGCCTCCCCTCCAGGCCTATCGGGACCTCGTCTGCGCCGAAGCCGAAGCCCGCTATCTCAAAGACCTCATGGCAGCCAGCGGCGGCAACGTGAAAAAAGCCTGCGCCACGGCAGGCCTCTCCCAGTCCCGCCTCTACGCCCTGCTCAAACGGCACGACATCTCCCACTGATGCCCATCCCCATTCCTGCCCCGCAAGAAAAATGCCTGCGGGGCAGGAGAGTCTCAGGCTTCCCCTCGTCCCACGCCCAACCCCATTTCCAGCACAAACCTCATCCATTTCAACATATTGTACCCTGCCATCCCGATTTGGTACGGCTGTTGCTATTTCTCTTGGGCAACAATGTCTTTGAATGCGCCTCCTGGGCACCAGGATGCCGCCCGATCATGAGACCGGCCCGCTCGCGCCGCCCCACAAGCGCCCCCGGACTCCGGCCGTACGCACCATCAAGAGAAAGGATCATGCAGGATGCAAGAACTCAGGGTGTTGTCACCAACCGCCATACTGGGATACGGATTCCCCATGGCCTCCTTTGAGGAGGGCATGAAGCGAAAACCCCATGTGATTGCCGTAGATGCCGGTTCCACGGACCCCGGGCCCTACTATCTGGGCGCGGGCATCTCCTTTACCGATGCCACGGCCGTCAAGCGTGACCTGGCCGTCATGATCGAGGCAGCCATGAAGGCAGGCATCCCCGTCATCGTGGGAACAGCCGGAGGCGCAGGCGGAGAGCCCCATCTCGCCGAGGTGGTGGAGATCGTCCAAGCCATCGCCCGGGAAAAAGAGCTGACCTTTCCCATGGCCGTGATCCACGCGGAAATCGACAAAAAAACCGTGGCCCGCAAGATGGCCGAGGGAAAGGTGAGCCCGCTGCACCCCGCCCCCGAACTCACCGACGAGGAGTTGGACCGCACCGAACGCGTCGTGGGCCAGATGGGCCTGGAGCCCATGATCACGGCCCTGGACAACGGAGCCCAGGTAATCATCGCAGGGCGCGCCTACGACCCCACGGTCTTTGCCGCATTGGCCGTCAAAGAGGGCTTTGATGCGGGCCTGGCCCTTCACATGGGCAAGATCCTGGAATGCGCGGCCATCGCCGCCACCCCGGGCAGCGGCAGTGACTGCATGTTCGGGTACCTGGCCAAAGACCACTTTCGCCTGGCCCCCCTCAACCCCATCCGAAAATGCACCACCCTTTCGGTGGCTGCCCACACCCTCTACGAAAAGACCGACCCCTATCACCTGCCCGGCCCCGGCGGCCTCATCGACCTGTCCGAGACCACCTTCGAGCAGGTCACCGACAGCATGGTCAAGGTCTCGGGCTCCCGGTTCGTGCCCTCAAAGGCTTACACCATCAAGCTGGAAGGTGCCAAACGGGTGGGCTTCCGCACGGTCTCCATCGCAGGCACCCGGGACAGCATCATGATCTCCCAGATCGACACCATCATCGAAGAGGTCAAAGAACGGGTCAGAGACAACTTCTCCGAGGCGGGTTTCACCTACCACCTGGACTTCAAGATCTACGGCAGAAACGGGGTCATGGGCAGCCTGGAGCCATGTACGGACATCCCCGGCCACGAGATCGGCATTGTCATCGAGGCCGTGGCCGATACACAGAAAATCGCCAACACCATCTGCGGGTTCGCCCGCTCCACCATGCTTCACTACGGATACCAGGGCCGCATCTCCACGGCAGGCAACCTGGCCTTTCCCTACTCACCCTCGGACTTCAAAGCCGGTGAAGTCTTTGCCTTCAGCCTCTACCACATCGTGGAGGTGGACCCCCATGAACTGTTTCCCATCGACTACGTAACGGTTGGAGAGGAGCGCCCATGAAAACCACACTCAAAGAGATTGCCGACGTCATCCGTAGCAAAAACGCCGGCCCCTACGAACTGACCTTCGATATCATCTTCAAAACACAGGAAGCATTTGAAGCGGCCTGTGCCAATAAAATCATCAACGCAGAGGTCATGGCCGGGCTCTACCGCATCCCTGTCTCCGACGTCATCAACATCATCGAGTTCAAACCCGCCAAAGCCATCAAAGCCACCATCGTAAGACCCTTGGCCTCCGGGGAACTCGGAGAAACCGACGTCTACGGCGCCCAACAACACGCCCCCCTGGTGGACCTGGTGGTGACACTGTAATCGGCAGAAAACCGATTAAAAACCTGCCTCCGGCGGCGAGGGTGGCGAAGCCACTATAGCGAAAACACCTCGAAAGCTGATTGCCATTGCGCTTTGCCCTTCGTTCCTCAGGGCAAAGCGCAATGGCCTTCGGCTCGGGCTACGCCCGACATAAACGCTGAGGGGTTATGCGGACTGGCTCACAAACTTCAAAGTATTCAGCTTGTGTGACATTAAAAGAGGCGGTGTAAGTGCCTCTTTATGTGGCTGTGACGCGTCGCCCACGGTGTAGGATGTGAGGTAGGGTGCGCTTGCGCACCGCCGAAGAATCGTAACGGTCATGAAAACCCATGTACGGGTCATCTTCACGAAGAATAGAAATCTCAAAAGACGTTGAATTTCCGAACAAACGGTGCGCAAGCACACCCTACGGAATACCACATAATAAGCTGTTCAGATTATTATGGCAGCCAGGGGTAGATTGGGTTGAATAGATACGTTGATTATCAGATTCCTCAACGGGCGCAGCCCGTCCCGCATGTGACGGCCCTGTGGAAAGAAGGGACGGAGCATGTGCAAACCTGGGGTCCAGGGGTGGCGAAGCCACTTAAGCCAAAAATCCCCTGGCCGCCGGAGGCTTTTTTAAGGATTGTTTTTTACCATAGCACTGCCCCTCGGTTGACGCCTGCGGGGCATTTATCATAGGAAAAAGAGTGCGTGCCGGTTTGGGACGCTCAGGACATAAGGGGGTTCCAAGGTGTGCAGGTGGGTACTGTTTTTCTGGTGTATTGGAGTCTGTGTTGCGCCGTTACGCGCTGCCGGGGCCTCGGAGGGGAAAGACGTTCGGGACGTATTGGTGCTCAACTCGTACAGCCCCGGGTATGTGTGGTCGGACTGGAAGACCAAGGGCATCCGAAAGGTGCTGGATGCTGAGGGAAGTTCGGTCCGCCTCAGCTTTGAGTACATGGACACCAAGCGGTACAAGCCGTCGGAGATCTTCGACACCCTCAAGGAGGTCTACCGGCTCAAGTACGCGTCGGTCTCCTTTGACGTGGTCATCGCCTCGGACAACAACGCCCTGGATTTTCTGCTTCTGTACCGGGCCGCCCTTTTCCCCGGGGTTCCGGTGGTGTTCTGCGGGGTCAACGACTTTTCCAGGGCCATGCTTAAAGGCCAGACAGGCTACACGGGCATTGCCGAGGACTACGACCTCAAGGGGACCCTGGACCTTGCCCTGGCCATCCACCCGGAGACCACCCATGTGGCTTATATCTCCGGGGGCGGCACCTCCAGCCACATCATCCGCGATCAATTCGAGAGCCTCATCCCCGGCTACGCCTTCAGGGTGGAGTTCATCCGCCTCTCCATGATGTCTCCCGACGACCTGAAAAAAGCCCTGGCAGACCTGCCCGAGCATACCGTCATCCTCTACCTCTCTTACTACGTCACGCCCGACGGCACCCGGTTCACCGTGGCCGAGGGCCTCTCCCTGATTTTCGAAGCAGCCAGAAAGCCCATCTACGGTATCTGGGACTACACCCTGGGCAACGGGGCCTTGGGGGGCCGGATGCTGCGAGTTCAGGAGCAGGCCTCGGAGGCCGCGCGCATGGCCCTCAAAGTGCTTGACGGCACCCCGGTGGACGACCTCCCGGTGATGCGGGAAAGCTTCCTGGATCCCATTTTCGATTACACCATGCTTGATTACTTCGACATCTCCATGGGGCGACTCCCCGAGGGAAGCGTGGTGATCAACGAACCGGTGACGGTCTACTACCGCTACAAATACGTCATCTGGGCCACGGTTCTTTTTCTCATCTATCAATCGGTGACCATCGTGGTCCTCATGCGCATCATCGCCCGCAGGAAACGGGCGGAGGAGAGGGAAAAGGCGCTGGAGGCCCAGCTTCGACAGGCCCACAAAATGGAAGCCATGGGAACCTTTGCCGGGGGCATCGCCCACGACTTCAACAACATTTTGGGCGGCATCGCTACCTGCACAGAGCTTGCCGCAGACGAGGTGGAGGACAAAAGCCCGGTGCAGGAAGACCTGTCCCAGGTCCTCAAGGCCGTCAACCGGGGGAAAAGCCTGGTTCGCCAGATCCTTACCTTCAGCCAGAACAAGGACCGGGAGATGCAGCCCGTGCAGATGCGCCTCATCCTCATGGAGTGCACGCAGCTGCTGAAAAGCTCCATCCCCTCCACCATCGACGTGCGGCTCAACGTCCAGGCAGAGGCCGGGTTTGTGCTGGCCGACCCCACCCAGATCCACCAGGTGATCATGAACCTGTGCACCAACGCCAGTCACGCCGTGGCCAACCAGAAGGGGTGCATCGAGATCTCCCTGGAGGCCGTGGAGCTGAACCGGAAAGCCTCCCTGCGCCACCCGGACCTCCACAAAGGCAGGTACTCACGCCTCACCGTGCGGGACAACGGCAAAGGCATCGCCCCGGAAAACATGGAACGCATCTTCGACCCCTTTTTCAGCACCCGCAAAGAGAGCGGGGGTACGGGCCTTGGCCTCTCCATGTCCCACGGCATCGTCAAGAACCACGGCGGGGCCATCACCGTGGCAAGCCATCCGGGCCGGGGCACCATCTTCTCGGTGTTCATCCCCTGTGCCCACGGGGTAGCAACCGTCCCCGGGGAGGCCGCCGCCGCCCCCAACGTACACACCCAGGGCACGGTGATGCTGGTGGACGACGATGAGCAGATGCTCTACGGCACGGAAAAACTCCTCACCCGCATGGGCTACGAGGTGGCCGCCTTCTCCGGAAGCCTGGAGGCCCTCAAGGCCTTTCGCACAGATCCCATGCGCTACGACCTGGTCTTCACCGATCACATGATGCCATTTTTAAACGGAATAGAACTCGCTGCAGAACTGCTGGCCCTGCGAAGCGATGTTCCCGTGGTGCTCTGCACGGGCTATCAGGACGAACTCCAGGCCCTCACCCCGGACGTCCTGGAACAAAACGGCATCTCAGAGGTCCTCTCAAAACCCTTCAAACGACGGGAGCTGGAAACAATCCTTCCTGGCCTTTGCAAGGCAGACACATTTGACAAGTAAACTGCCTCCGGTGGGTCGCTTTTTGAAAAAAGCTCCGCAAAAACGTTCCGTTAATCAAGGCGCGTCTCTTCAGCCCCTGCGGGACAGAAGAGACGCGCCTTGATAAACGTAAAAATAAGAGGGGCCATGCAAGGTTGCTGTGTGCGCCAAAAAAACATGTTTAACAAACGTTTCAAAAGATTGCCCCCCGGCAGGGCCGCCGGAGTCAGTGCGGTTAAATCGGCAGTGGGCAAGTAGCGACAACGTACCCTGTGACTTCGAAGCTTGTGAGCCAGCCCGCACAAACCATTAGCGTTTATGTCGGGCGTAGCCCGAGCCGAAGGCCATTGCGCTTTGCCCTAAGGAACGAAGGGCAAAGCGCAATGGCAATATGCTTTCGAGGTGGCTCACCTCGCCGCCGGAGGCTTGCTTTTGCTCCCGACTTTAACCATAGAAGGCAAAAATCTAAATGCGTTGGCCTTTCGGCCTCTGTGCCTTACATCGCAACTGTGATAAAAGGCCCTTATGAACTGGAAAGAGATGCTCGACAAATCGGTGGTATCGGCACAAGATCTGGCCGATGTCCTGGGAGAGGAAACGGACGAAATCGCCCGTGTGGCCGGGGTTTACCCCATGCGTATTAACCCGTATTGGCTGAAGCTCATGAAAAAACCCGGGGACCCGTTGTGGCGACAGGCCGTGCCCTGCGCCGACGAGCTTTCGGACTCTCCCTTGCTGGAGGACCCCCTCTGCGAGGAGAAGGATTCTCCGGTTTTCGGCCTGACCCACCGCTACCCGGACAGGGTCATCTTTCTCGTCTCCAACCGATGCGCCCTCTACTGCCGCCACTGCATGCGAAAACGAAAAGTGGGCAAGCACCAGGGCGCGGTGACGGACGCCACCATCGAAGCGGGCCTAACCTACATCGAACAGACCCCTGCGGTGCGGGACGTCATCGTCACGGGCGGGGATCCCCTGCTCCTGGAAGACGCAAAGATTGACGCCATTTTAAAGCGCCTCTCCGCCATCCCCCACGTGGAGATGATCCGCATCCACACCCGGGTGCCCTCAACCCTTCCCATGCGCATCACCGAAGAGCTCTGTGCCGTGCTTTCCCAATATGAAAAGCTCTGGATAAACACCCACTTCAACCACCCGTCAGAGTTCACCCCCGAAGCAGAAAAGGCGCTCAGGCTCTTGAACCGAACCGGAGCGCCCCTGGGCTGCCAGACCGTGCTTTTAAAAGGCGTCAACGACGCCCCCGAAACCATGGCCGAGCTCATGCGCAAGCTCACCAAAAACCGGGTGCGCCCCTACTACATCCACCACGGGGACGCCGTCAAAGGCACCGGCCACTTCCGCACCTCCATCGAAACCGGCCTTGCCGTGGTCAACGGCCTGCGCGGCCACCTCTCCGGCCTCTGCGTGCCCGCCTACGTCATCGATCTGCCCGGAGGCGGGGGCAAGGTGCCTCTGCTCCCCGACTCCATCCTGGACCGGGACAAAAAAAGCCTCACCGTGAAAGGCTACGACGGCAAAACCTACACCTACCCACTATAAGCAGGGGCTACAGCCCCTGCACCCCAGGTTCGGGAATGCTCTTTCGCCTTCGTTCCTCAGGCTCATCACATTCCCTGACGGGCTTCGCCCGTGTGGACTATGACTTCCGAGGCTTCACCAAAATAATATCGCACCCGCGCTTCGTTTAAATTGCCCCGAAGGGCGATCAAACGAAGCGCGGGTGCATTCGAAAAATTTTTTGCGGAGCTTTTTTTCAAAAAAGCGACCCGCCGGAGGCAAATTGAATCGTTATCCCTTCGCCTCCTTTGCCCGTTACTTTGTCATGTGCGTAAACGAGTCCTTCACCACCTTGTCGCCGGCTTTGACCTTCACCTTCAGGGTGTAGGTCCCACTCTGCTTCATCTCCACATCCGCACCGTGTCCGCCGCCCATGGCCATGGCCATGGTTTTGACCTCTTTGCCGGCGGGATCGGTGATGACGAATCCGACCTTGGCGTCATGGACCATGACCCCGTTTTTCCCTTTCACATCCAGCATGAGATGGTGGGAAGCCACCTTGTCGGACATGGACTCCATGCCCTCCATATCCTTCATGCGCTGGTGCATGTCGATAAGGCGGTAGGTGAGGGTCAGGTCGTCAACGGTATGGGTACGGATCACCTCCCCCATGCCCATGTCATGGCCCTTCATGTCCATGGAATGATCCATGTGCATCTTATCTCCGTGATCCGAAGATCCGTGCTCATGTCCACCGGCCGAGGCCAGGGAAAAAAGTCCCAGGGTCAACAGAGCCAGCAGGCTCAGGATCAATGTGTGTTGTTTCATGAATAACGTTTCCTTCTATCTGTGTTGGTTGTTACCTGTCGGCCCCGCGGCACCTTTGCCGGGGACCGACCCTTTAAACTCTTCAGGCGCAGGGACGTTGGCCCCGGGTCATTTACGAGCCTTTATTTCCCTGGCCTTGATCCCGTAATAGATGGCCGGGATGATGATGAGGGTCAGCACGGTGGAGGAGACGAGCCCTCCCACCATGGGAGCTGCGATGCGCTTCATGATCTGGGCGCCGGTGGCGCTGCCCCACATCACCGGCAGCAGGCCGATGAGGGTGGTAGCAACGGTCATGAGCTTGGGCCGGACCCGCTCCACAGCCCCTTCGATGACGGCCCCGTAGAGGTCGCCAGGGGTGTTCATCTGCCCTTCGGCAAGGCGCCTGGTGTAGACTTCATTTAAGTAGACAAGCATCACCACCCCGGTCTCTGCGGCCAGGCCTGCCAGGGCGATAAAGCCCACCACCACCGCCACGGAGAGGTTGTAGCCCAGAAGGTAAATGAGCCAGATCCCCCCGGTGAGGGCAAAGGGAAGGCTGGCCATGACCACGGCAGCCTCGGTGAGGCTTCCAAAGTGGAGGTAGAGAAGCACAAAGATAATCACCAGGGTGGCCGGCACGATGAGCATCAGGGATTGCCTGGCTTTTTCCATGTACTCGAACTGACCGGACCAGACGATGGAGTACCCAGGAGGCAGGGTCACGTGGCTGTTCACAACCTCCTTGGCCTTCTTCACATAGGTGCCCACGTCCATGCCCTTCAGGTCCACGTAAACCCAGGCGGTTCGCCGGGCGTTTTCGCTCTTGATGCCTGCCGGGCCGTCTTTAAAGGAAAGGGTGGCCAGCTGGGCCAGGGGCACGTGGGCGCCTGACGGGGTGGGTACCAAGACCCGCCCCAGGCTCTCCAGGTCGCTGCGGAACTCCCGGCTGTAGCGCAGGTTCACGGGATAGCGCTCCAGGCCTTCAACGGTCCAGGTGATGTTGAGCCCGCCGATGGCGGTCATGATCACCTCCTGCACGTCGTCCACGGAGAGGCCGTAACGCACGATGTGGTCCCGGTTGATGTCGATATCCAGATATTTTCCCCCTGTGACCCGCTCGGAGTAGACAGACAGGGTCCCCTCAAGGGGACGAAGCACGGCCTCCACCTGGGCTCCCAGCGTGGAGAGAATCTCCAGGTCCGTGCCCATGATCTTGACCCCCACCGGGGTCTTGATGCCCGTGGAGAGCATATCGATGCGGGTTTTGATGGGCATGGTCCAGGCATTGGTGAGCCCGGGGAAGTTCACGGCCTGGTTCAGCTCGTCGGACAACTCCTCCATGGTCAGGTAGCGCTCTTCGGGGAAAACCCAGCCAAGGGGCGTTTTCAAGAAACCGGGCCAGCCTGAAAAAAACCGGGGCACAGGCCGCTTGCGCCACTCATGGAGGATTTTTCCTTTTTTCTCCTTGGGAAACACCAGGGAGAGAGGGCGAGCCAGCCACCCCGGCCAGCCGTCGTAAAACCGGTCCACCACCAGGGTCTCGTACTCCACCTTGGGCCGCAGCACGATGGTGGTCTCAATCATGGACAAGGGAGCCGGGTCCGTGGACGTCTCGGCACGGCCGACCTTTCCCAGGGTGTGGCGCACTTCGGGAAAGCGCTGGATGATCTTGTCGGTCTGCTGCAGAAGCTCCCGGGCCTTGGTCACCGAAATGCCCGGCAGGGTCGTGGGCATGTAGAGCAAATCTCCCTCGTTCAAGGGGGGCATGAACTCACTGCCCAGCCGGGAAGCAGGCACATAGGTGGCTGCAATAATAAGGGTGGCCACCACGATGGTCAGCTTTCGATGGGCAAGCACCCCGTGGATCACCGGCCGATAGAGGCGAATGAGAACGCGGCTCAAGGGATTCTCTTTTTCGCTGAGGATCCTCTGGGGCAGCGCCACCATCACCACAAGGATGCCCACCACCAGGGCGACCCAAAAACTCCAGGAGGGCATCGAAACGCCAAAGGAGCGGGCGGCCAGCACCCCCACAGGGGGCAGCACGCCTGCCAGGCTGTAAAGGAGACGGCGACGCCCTTTTGGCTGGTCATCGGCCATCCCTTTTTCCCTGATAAAAAAGGTCATGAGCACGGGGATCACCGTCACAGCCAAAACCGAAGAGGCGGCCATGGCAAAGGTTTTCGTATATGCCAGGGGACGGAACATGCGCCCCGACTGCTCTTCCAGGGTAAAGACCGGCAGAAAGGAGACGGTGATGATCAAAAGGCTGTAGAACAGGGCCGGGCCCACCTCCCGGGAGGCGTCGATAATGATCTGCCGGTGGGAGCGGGTGCCCCCGCTCCGTTCCATGTGCTTGTGGGCGTTCTCCACCAGCACCACCGAGGCGTCCACCATCACCCCGATGGCAATGGCAATGCCCCCCAAACTCATGATGTTGGCGTTGATGCCCAGGGCGTACATGACGGTAAAGGAGATGAGGATCCCCACGGGCAGGGTGAAGATGGCCACAAAGGCGGACCGGAAGTGCAGGAGAAAGATCACGCAGATGAGGGCCACCACGGCCATCTCCTCCACCAGCTTCACCCGAAGGGTGGAGACGGCCCGTTCAATGAGGCCCGAACGGTCGTAGCCCATCTCAATGGTCACCCCCTCGGGCAGGCCGGCTTCCAGCTCTTTCAGGCGGGTCTTCACCCGCTCAATGGTGGCCAGGGCGTTCTCACCGTAGCGCATCACCACGATGCCCCCCACCACCTCGCCTTCGCCGTTCCACTCCAGGACCCCGCGCCGCAGCTCCGGGCCGATCTTTACCCGGGCCACGTGCTTCAACAGGATCGGCGTGCCTTTTTCATCCACGCCAAGGGAGATCTTCTCCAGGTCCTCCACCGAGGAGAGATAGCCCAGGCCCCGCACCATGAACTCGGTCTCGGCCATCTCCACCAGGCGGCCCCCCACGTCGTTGTTGGACCGCTCAATGGCCTTGCGAATCTGGCCGATGGTCAGGTTGTAGGCATTGAGGCGAGAGGGATCCACCTCCACCTGGTACTGCTTCACAAACCCGCCGATGCTGGCCACCTCGGAGACACCGGGCACCGCCGTAAGCTCATAGCGCAGGTACCAGTCCTGGATGCTGCGGAGCTGCTGGTTGTCCAGGGTGCCCGAGGCATCTTTAAGCACGTACTCGTACACCCACCCCACGCCCGTGGCATCCGGCCCCAGGCCCGGGGTCACCCCGTCGGGGAGGCGCCCTGCCACCACGTTGAGATACTCCAGCACCCGGGAGCGGGCCCAGTAGATGTCCGTGCCGTCTTCAAAAATAATGTAGACAAAAGAGAGCCCGAAAAAGGAGTACCCCCGCACCGACTTGGCGTAGGGCACGCTCAGCATGGCCGTGGTCAGGGGGTAGGTCACCTGATCCTCCACCACCTGGGGGGCCTGGCCGGGCACGTCCGTATAAACAATCACCTGCACATCGGAAAGATCCGGGATGGCGTCCAGGGGCATCCGCGACATGGCAAGGAGCCCCACCGCCACAACAAACAAGGTGGCTAAAATCACCAGGAACCGGTTCCGCACAGACCATATAATCAGCTTTTCAATCATCTTTTTTCGCCTTGGTTAGAAGGACAATGTCTCTTAAAAAAACGCCTCCGGCGGCAAGGGGCTGAGCCCCTTGACCCCAGGGTCGCGAATGCTCCCGGCCTTCGTTCCTCAGGCCGATCACATTCGCTGACGGGCTGTGCCCGTGCTAAACACCGAGGGCAAGGTGCAATAAACGGAATCAAGATATCTTTCGTTCCCAGGCTCCGCCTGGGAATGATCTTTGGAGGATCTGCCTCCACGCTTGAAATTGCTTCGCCCTTGTCGAAAAATGAGAAAATGCAAAGATTCCACACCACCCATCACGGGCGAAGCCCGTCAGTAAATGTGACGTCCCTGAGGAACGAAGGGACGGAGCATTTACGAACCTGGGGTGCAGGGGATTTATCCCCTGCGTCTTACATATCCTCAAAAAAATCATCTTCTTTGGAATCCATCGACCTGGCCTCGGGTGCCGGCGGGTTGACGGCCTCCATCATCTTGGCCACGGCTTCTTTGAGCTGGGATTCCGAATCCAGAAGGAACTGGCCGGAGACCACCACCTGGTCCCCGGGGGCAACACCCTGGAGGACATGGAGGCGTCCGTCATCCAGGGTCACGCCGGTGAGGACCTCCCGGGGGGTGTAGCGCCCCTTTCCGGCACGCACGAACACCGTCTCTTTGCTGCCGGAGCGCAGGACAGCCTCGGAGGGGATCACCACCCCTGTGTCCCCGGTGCCGGTTTCGATGGTGACGTTGGCGTACATGTCGGGCTTTAAAAAGGCGTCGTCGTTGTCAAACTCCATGCGCACGGTGATGTCGCGGGTCTTGCCCTCCATAAAGGGGTAGACAAAGGCCACCTTGCCCGTCCGGCTCTCCCCGGGGCTGAAGGGAAGCACCATGGAGGCCTGCTGACCGGCCCTCACCCGCGCCACTTCGTACTCGTAGACATGGGCCTCCACCCAGACCCTGGAGAGGTCCGAGACGGTGAACAAGGTGGTACCCGCCCCGAAATACCTGCCTTCCACGGCCCGTTTGTCCACCACCACCCCGTTATAGGGGGAGGTGATTGTCACGGTATCCAGGGCCCGCCCCCGCTTCTCCGCCCGACGAATCTCGGACGGGGCCATGGCATAATTGAGAAGCTTTCGCTTTGCCGAGGCCAGGAGCCTCTCGTTGTAACCGCTTCCCGGACCACCCAGCCGCTGCCGGGCGTGGAGGTACTCCTCCTGGGCGGCGATGAGCTCCGGGGAGTAGACCGTGAACAACGGGTCGCCCTTTTTCACATTCTGGCCTTCAAAATTGGCGTGGAGGGTCTGGATCCAGCCGGAAAACCGGGGGCTGATGTCATAGGTGCGGGTCTCATCCCAGGTGACATGGCCCCAGGTATGAACCCTGCGGGCCAGTCGGGCGCGCTCCGCGGCCTGGATGCGCACCCCCATGTTCTGCTCCACCACCGGATCGATACGAATCTCCACCCCGCCCACCAGTTCATCCTCGTACACGGGAACCAGGTCCATGCCCATGGCGCTCTTGCCGGGGGCATCATATATCTCGGCAGGATTCATGGGAGCCCGCCAATAGGCCACCACTCTCTCTTTGTCCTGGGCCAGGGCAGGTGCCTCCACCGCCTTCGGGATCAGGGCCATGCCGCACACCGGGCAGTCCCCGGGCTCATCCAGCACAATGAAGGGATGCATGCTGCAGGTCCACAATTCCGCCTCGGTCTCATGGGTGTGATCGCCATGGGCCACGCCGGTGGTTCCGGTGGCCGCCGGCCCCGCCCGATGCATGGTCAGGGCCATCCCCACCCCCACCACGGCGAGGATCACCACGATTCCTGCGGCCCAGGCCCACTTGGGTACATTTCGTTTCCGTGTCATGTGTCACTCTCCTTCATTGGATTTGGTCCGCGTGGGGTCTGAATCGGATGGGGATTTCTCAGCCCCGGCGTGCATCAGCGGCGCAACGCCGGGAAAGGTTCCGCCAGCCAGCTCCATGAGCTTCACTTCGGCCAGCAGGGCATCCCTCAAGTACTGCCTTGCCGTGAGCTCGGCCCGCATGGCCGCCATGGCCGCCTCGATCATATCGGTGTAGGAACTCCCCCCCACCTCGTAACGGGAGACCAGGGCCTGGGAAAGCTGGCGCGCCCTGGGCACAAGGTCCCTGTTATAAAACTCGTGGCGGTCAACGGCCGTGGCCATCTGCGTTGCCACCCCGTCGATGAGATGGGGCAACTCCAGGCGGTAGCCCTCATAGTTAAGCAGGGCCGCTCTCTCCGTCGCTCTTCGGGAGGCCACAAGCCGGTCTTCTCGCCTGGACTTCCAGACAGGAACCGGAAAGGAGGCGGAGAGGGAGACAAAGTCATCCCTGCTGTTGCCCATGGGATCGTCTTCCCGCTGACCGTAAGCCAGCTTCACGTCCACATCGGGCATGGATTCCTTTTCCGCCAGCGAAAGGGAGACCCGGCTCAGGGCCACCTCGTGCTTCAACACCTCCAGACGAGGGTTCCCCCTTTCTGCCTGTGCCACCCAGGATGTGGACGGCCGAAGCCGGGGCAGGCCCAGGCCGGTCTCCGGGATCACCGGAAGATGAGCCTCCCGCTGAAGCAGGCGGTTGATCCGAATTTCCAGCCCACGGCGTTTACCGTCCAGGGCCAGCCGCTCGTTGGTCAGGCCGCTCAACTCCAGTTCTCCGGTGAGCACAGCCTGCTGGACTTCCCGTCCAGCGCCGTACCGCGATGCCGAGGCATGGATCAGCTGACTCACCAGGTCGTAAAGCTCTCCGTTAAGACGAAGGCTCTCGGTCACGAACCAAAGTTCATAGTAGGCCCCGGCCACCTCCCGCTGGAGGGCCAGGGCCTTGGCCTTGAGCCCGGCCTCGGCCCGACGGGCGGCGAGAAGCCGGGATTCTGCAGCCAAACCCCTCTTGCCGGGCCAGGGGAGGCGCTGGGTCACGGAGATCTGTTTCTGGGTCATGGCCTCCTGGTCCAGATCAAAACTTCCCGTGGGCACGTTGAGAAGCCCCACGCCGACTTTGGGATTGGGAAGGGCCCCTGCATACTCAGAGGCGTCCAGAAGCCCCTGCACCACCTCGCGGTCGGCACGAATCTCGGCGTTGTTTTCCATCGCCTCCAAAACCAGTTCGGCCAACGACTCTTCCCCCTCCCACCCCATGGCCGGAGTGATCGTCCAAATCAGGAGGCACATGGCTGTAATCACTGTTTTCATCATCATGGTTTTACATTCCGTCATGAACATATCGGGTGCACAAACGATGGTGGCTTTTTGGCGTGCTTCCACCCATCAGAGCCACTCTCTCCGGCCCTTTTCCCTTTACCTGTCCATCTGGTTCATCATGCCTTGCATCTGGTCAATCATTTGCCGGTTCATCTTCTCGATACGTGCCTTGTCGACGGTTTCCGACGACATTTCCCCTGCCATCGCATCAAAATGCAGGGACAGACCCTTCATCATCTCCGTCATGTCCTGCCTCTGTGAGCGGGTCATGTTTTCCGGCATCCCCTGAACCATCGTTCCCATGGTGACCATGGTCTTTCCCATGCTCCGCATCATCGGGCCGTGCTGCACCATTGTCTCCCCTGTGGAGTTCCCATGCATGGACTGGTGATTCGCGCCTCCGTTGCTGTGGGAACCACCCATCATCGAGGAGCCATGCCCCCCGCCAGATCCGGACCCCATTCCGCCTCCTCCCATGGAGGCAATGCCTGTAGCTGACGTCAAAAAAAGAATGGCCAATGTTCCGATAATCATTTTCTTCATGTTTTTACGTCCTGATTCGCTGTTGTGTAAAAAGCCTCAAAATTACAGGCAGTCCCCGACTTTAAAAATACACGGGAGCCACCGGCAGCCATGGGCTGTCCCATGAGCTGCCCCAGTGGATAGCAGGATATATGCCAACTTGTACTGAGGAAAAAAACAGTCTGTAGTTCAGGCAGGATACGCCCGCGACCGGTAGAGTTCCGCCCTGTCGGGGCAATGGGGTTGAAGTCTATTCTTCATGCCGATGAAGAGTATTCATCACAGACTCAACCCGAATTTTATATAAAAGGTAAAAAGCCACCTGTGCTGACAGGTGAGAGATCTTATGAGGTGAGAAAGCCGGTAATTGAAATATCCGACCAGAGGGTCGCGGCCTTTTCCCGGCCTTGAAGGCGTCTTTCCGAGAATTGTCCCTGATGTGTTGAAGACATCTCTTCACCCCCTTTCTGTATTCGCTGTGTTACCACGTTGGCCAAAGCCAGAATACCGCACCAACCTGCTAATTTTAAAGATAAAAAAATAAAATAACATTGTGGCACGTTTTATGAATATCCCCGTAGTCAGATAAATTAAGTTCCAACGTTTTACCGGATCGACTCACCCAGACCGGGGGGCATCCAGCACAACACAAAAGCGGAGATTTTTAACCATGAAACACATTACCTCTTATACAAAACACCTTTTTTCAGCAGCCCTCGTGCTGCTTGCCCTGACCGTGACCGCCGGCACCGCGTCCGCCGGATTTTTTGATTTTACCCAAGGCCGCGTGGCCCAGCCGGGGACTGATCTTCACGCCCTGGGCACCCAGGCACTGAACACGGGGTTGGGTGGTATCAGCTACTTTACAAATGGTGAGGGGCGAGTCATTGAAGTCCGGGCCAAAGAGATGCCCAACGGCGACCTGCGGGTTTCCCAGCGAAGGGTCTACATCCCCAAAAATTACGTGGCCAAGACCCATGACCAAACCCTGAAAGCAGAGCGCATCCGCAATAACCTGGCCGAACTTGCTGACCAGCAGCCCTGGGTTGGGGGCTATGCTCTCCTGCCGCAAAACGAAGGGGCCAAGGCGTACAAATACGGTGTCATGGTGGAGACTGAGCTCCGACGAAACCACCAAAGCGACAACTGAGACGTTTTAGTCACTGACGTTATCCATCCAACGGTGAAGCGGGGGCCCCTTCCAGGGCCTCCGCTTTCTCACTCTCTCCCTGAGCCTGCCCTCAGGCCTCAGACGTAGTGTCCCTCATGCCCGGCAGCCCGAGGCTGCAAAGGCCCGAAGGCACAATGGCAGCCTCTTTAATAAACGATCGTTTATTTATCCATGAAATTGTTTAAAACGTTTCCCCTTTTATACCGAGACGTTGGCCCCGAGAATATTTATTTCGCCATGCGCTGCGCTCCGGTCACGGGGAAAACCGGCTGTTGAAAACGAGCCACTGCTACCCAAACCGTGCCCCCGACGCTTTCCTCCCCCATGCAGCCCTCTCAGGCAGGACCCATTCCCCCAAAAGCGCCGTCCATGGGCAGGACCCTGCGCTTATTTATAAACAAATGTTCGTTTATTTATTTTTATGTCAATAAGCAAAAACCACCTGAAATAACGTATAATTACGGAGCACATCACATCAGCCTAACCCCGCCTTTTTTGGCCCGAAGTGGCCTGTTGCCGTAAGGGAGGCCACCTTGACACAATCCGGCCGATACCGTATTCTTTTTACGTGATGAACCTTGAAAGGCCGCACCAAACAGAGCTTTGTCATCACCCCCATGGCCCCTTCCCCCGCCCACGATGAGCCCTCGCAGGAGCGGGACTACCCACGGGCATGAAAAGGCGGCCCCTTGCGTCTCCCAACCCGATCCCCGCACCTAAATCTTGAACCGGCACCGACGACACCGAAAACGCCTGAAGTGGACAGGCTCGCGCCTGGCTCACCTCAAAGCCAGGGATCCCCGTGCCATGCCACCCTTCCAGACGAGAAGGTCCAAGCCCACCGCAATGTGGTCGCCGTGGCACAGATGCAGCCATTCATCGGAAAAAAACTGCCTCCGGCGGCCCGGCCCGGCGCCAACCCGTTAACACGTACGACGATCAGGCAACCAAATGATGGCGGCCCCACCGCTGCAGACATGCCTGCTTTGCAACCGCCTTCACCCTTTTCCCGCAGCGGCATTCCAACAAACCGACCCCACGGGTTCACGGGGTCCAGGAGTTCCCATGGCGTCTCCGGTGCACCGCACATATGGCTTGACGGCCCTTTGCCTCCTGCTGCTGGGGTGCCTTCTTGGAACGCCGGGCCACGCGGACGGGTCGAGCCTTGCCCGGCGTGTCCTTCTCCTGCACTCCTACCACCAGGGATACGCATGGACCGACGGCATCACCAAATCCATCACCCGCGCCTTTGAGGGCAGGAACATCGAGCTCCAGGTGGAATATCTGGACAGCAAGCGTCGTTCCGTGGCCCAAATAACCGCCCCGAGCCGGGACTTTCTCGCCAGGAAATACGCCTCCAGCCAGCCCCATGCCATCATCTGTTCGGACAACAACGCCCTGAACTTCCTCAGGCAATACGGCCCGGAACTTTTTCCCGGTGTTCCCGTGGTCTTCTGCGGCATCAACAGCTTTGTCCCGTCCATGCTCCAAGGCTTCGACGGTAACATCACCGGCGTGGTGGAGCAGCCCGACCCCCTGGGCACCGCAAGGCTGGCCCTCTCCCTCTTCCCGAAAACCAGGCGAATCATCGTCATCACCGGCATCACCCCCACGGCTAAAAACATGCAACAGCTGACGCAACAGGCCTTTGAGGAGCTGAGGGGCAAGGTGGAAACACTGTGGTGGAACGGCCTCTCCCGAGAGGACCTCACGCGGGAGCTCAAGGGCCTGGGCTCAAGGGACGTGGTCCTTCTCCTCCTCTTCAACCGGGATGGCGCCGGGGAGTACTTCTCCTACGAAGAGGGTGCCAGGATCATCGCCCAGGCGTCACGGGCTCCCGTATTCGGACTCTGGGACTTTTTCCTGGGAACCGGTGTGGTGGGCGGGCGCATGGCAAGCTCAATGGACCAGGGGCAAAGTGCGGCGGCCCTTGCCTTGAGGATCCTCAAGGGAAAGAAGGCGGACCAGCTTCACATCATCGACTCCAGCCCCAACCTGTACATGTTCGACAACGCCATGCTGAAAAAGTTCGACATCCCCAAAAAAGACCTGCCCCTGGGCAGCGTGGTGTGGGGGGAGTCCGAAGGGGAACTGCCCCGCCCCTTTTTTTACATCAACACGGTCATCCTGTTTCTCTGCTTTGTGGCCGTCATCTACATTCTGCTGATATCGGCCCGGCTTCTCAGGAAACGGAGGGCCCTCCCCCAGTTCTCATCCCAGATCTCCCAGATGGTCATCGCCGTGCCTGCCATGGTCCTGATCCTGGCCACCCTGCTCTGGGCAGGGCAGGACTACCTCCAGTTCCGTGACAACAGCCGAAGCCTCCGCCTGAAACTCATGGAAGAGCTGCGCAGAACCATTTCGTATCAGGTCAACCGGGCCATGGAAGACATTGCCTTTCAGAGAAAGGCCGAGCGCGCCCGCCTGCGCCGGGACCTGAAATCCCGGACAGAAGAGGCCCTGGGCATCACCGCCCACCTCTACAACACCCACCTAGAACAACCGAGAAAAGAGATCGAAAAACGGATCTATGATGCCCTGTACGCCCTGCGTTGGAACGACAAGCGCGGCTACTACTTTGTCCTGGACATCACAGGCCGGATGATTGTCCACCCTCTGCTCCCCGACCTCGAAGGGCGGGAGCTGGCCGACCTCACCGATGAAGACGGGGTCCTGCTGATCCAGAACTTCATCGCCGCCATCCAAAAGACGGGGGAAGGGTTCAGCCAGTACAAATGGGCCAAGAGCCCCGAGGAGAAATTCCAGAGCCCCAAACTCTCCCACCTTCGCCTTTTCGAGCCTCTTGGCCTTATCATCGGCACCGGCGAATACTTAGACGACATCCAGGGCGACACCGAGGCACTGGCCCGGCAGCAGCTGGAGGGCATCTCCTATGCAGGTGGCGAGGGGTATATTTTCGTGACGGCCTACGACGGCACCCTCCTGGTGAACCGCACCCGCAAAGACCTCATCGGGAAAAACCTGTGGGACGATACCGACCCCCACGGCATGAAAACCGTTCAGGAGTTCATTGCCGCGGCCAAGCACCCGGACGGGGGGTTCGTGACCCACGCCTTCCGAACCCCTCCGGACCCCACCCTGATGAAAAAAATAGCCTATGTCCGCGGGGTGGATGACTGGCAATGGGCCGTGGGCTCCTGCCTTAACCTGGACCGGCTCGACGACGCCGTGGCCCTGGCCAAGCAGAAAATGGTCACCAACTTTTCGGCCCGGCTCGGCCTGATGCTGGCGGCCATGGGAGCCCTGGGCCTGTTCTGCACCTGGCTGGGACGCCGGTACTCCACCCGCCTGGTGACCCAGTTCCAGACCTTTCAGGAGGACTTCACCACCTCCGAGGGCAACTCCCTGGATATTACGGTGTACGGCCACGCCGAGTTCCGGGACCTGGCCGTGGGGATCAACGAGGTCCTGGAGGAGCGGCAACGGGTCTCCACCGTCCTTCTCAAGCAGCAGTCCCTGCTGGAGGCCATCTTCGCCTCCACCACCGACCTTCTGATGCTCAAGGACAAAGGCGGGGTGTATCGCATGGTCAACGACGCCTGCACCGCCTTTATGAAAAAAAAGCGCGAGGCCATCGAAGGGCGCACCGACTGGGAACTCTTCTCCCGGGACCAGGCCGAGCTCTTCTCCAAGGGGGACCGTGAGGTGCTGGAGCAGGGCCAGCCCATCACCGATGAGTGGACGTTCAGCAGAGAGGGGACCCTCAAGAGTCTGCTCATCTCCAAAACCGCCGTGCTGGAGGGCACCGGCAGGATCACCGGGGTCCTGTGCTCCGCACGGGACATCACCACCGTCCGCCTGGCCCAGGAGGAGCTGCAGCAGAGCGAAGAACGTTTCCGGCGCCTCTTCCGAGACACCGCCGACTCGGTCTTTCTCATTGAGGGCAACCGGTTCATCGACTGCAATGAGGCGGCCCTGCACATGCTGCGCATGCCGTCCACCGAGGAGGTGATCGGCACCCACCCATCCCGCTTTTCTCCCACCCACCAGCCCGACGGCACGCCCACGGCCCCGGCCATGGACGCCCTCTTCTCCAAGGCCCTGGCCCAGGGCCCCACCTCCTTTGAGTGGATGCACCGGCGGGCAGACGGCGAAGCCTTCTGGACGGACGTGAGCCTCACCCCCATCGCCTTTCAGGACCGCCAGGTGCTGCACTGTGTCCTGCGGGACATCACCGAGCGCAAGCAGATGGAGCAGCAGCTCCGGGACGCCCTGGAGCAGGCCGAAGAAGCAAGCCACGCCAAGAGCACCTTCCTTGCCAACATGAGCCACGAAATCCGCACCCCCATGAACGGGGTCATCGGCATGACCGGCCTCCTCCTGGAAACCCGCCTCACCGACGAACAGCGCCAGTTCGCCGAAACGGTCCAGGCCTCCGGGGAGTCCCTTCTCGCCCTTCTCAACGACATCCTCGATTTCTCCAAGATCGAGGCGGGCAAACTCAACCTGGACCTTCTGGACTTCGACCTGCGGGCCATGCTGGACGACTTTACTGGGCTCATGGCCGTCAAGGCCGAGGAGAAGCACCTTGAGCTCATCTGCGCTCCGGCCCCGGAGGTGCCACCCTTCCTCAAAGGGGACCCCGGCCGCCTCAAGCAGATCCTCATCAACCTCACGGGCAACGCCGTAAAATTCACGGAAAAAGGGGAGGTCTCCGTGCACGTGGACCTTCAGGAGGACACCGGCCAGGAGGTGCTCCTCAAGTTTTCCGTCAAAGACACCGGCATCGGCATCTCCCCGGCCAAGCAGCCCATGATCTTCCAGAGTTTCCAACAGGTGGACCCGTCCACCACCCGCCAGTTCGGGGGCACCGGCCTGGGCCTGACCATCTCCAAGCAGCTGGTGGAACTCATGGGCGGAGAGATCGGTGTGGCCAGCCGGGAAGGCGAGGGGTCCAACTTCTGGTTCACCGTGCGCCTGGAAAAGCAGAAATCCCAGCCCGAGCCCCTGCGCCTGGCCGAACTCGACGGCCTGCGCATGCTGGTGGTGGACGACAACCACACAAACCGGCGCCTCCTCACCACCCAGCTCACGGCCTGGGGCATCCAGGCACGGGCCGTTTCCGGCGGGGCAGAGGCCCTGGCCGCCCTTGACCGAGCCAAGGCCGATGACGCGCCCTATCACCTGGCCATCCTCGACATGCAGATGCCCGGGATGGACGGCGAGGCCCTGGGGCGGGCCATTCGCGCCAACCCGGTCTACCGGGGGACCCTGCTCCTCATGATGACCTCCATGGGCCAGAGAAGCGACGCCCGGCGCCTGGAGGGAATCGGGTTTTCCGGCTACCTCATCAAGCCGGTCAAACAAAAAGACCTTTACGACACCCTGGCCGCGGTGGTGGGCAAGGGCCCTGTGGACAGCGGGCGCGCCCCCATCATCACCCGCCGCATGGTCAAGGAGAACCAGCGCCGCAACGGCCACGTCCTCCTGGCCGAAGACAACCCCACCAACCAGAAACTCGCCGTGCTCCTGCTCCAGAAAATGGGCATCCACACCCATGCGGTGACCAACGGCAAAGAGGCGGTCCAGGCCCTTTGCCATACCCCTTACGACCTGGTCCTCATGGACGTCCAGATGCCCGAGATGGACGGCTATGAAGCCACGCGACTCATCCGCACCCAGGGGTCCGGGGTGTTGAACCCGGAGATCCCCGTCATCGCCATGACCGCCTTTGCCATGAAGGGAGACCGGGAGGCCTGCCTGGACGCCGGCATGAACGATTACCTCAGCAAGCCCATTCGCAAGGCCGAACTCTCCCGCATCCTGGACCGCTGGCTCCCCAACAGGGCGCAGCCCTCCTGAGCGGGGCGTTCCCTCCCGGGGCCGCGCCAACCCCCTGAAAATAATTATGTCTTGACATCCTTCCAGCACAGCGATTATCACTAAATTACGCTGTTCATCCCCAACAACCCACCGTGTGCGCCCCGGCTCCACACCGCTGCCGTGAACCACGGGCGCCCGCGCATCGGAACGCAGCCCATGGTGTTTGTCATCACATCAGCCGCGCTGGCCGGGATCATCCTGGCCCTCTACGCCCAACCCCATGCCCGGCGCATGAAGGAAAAACGCCGCGCCAGAAGCCGAGGCTGCCGCCTGATACCCTGAAAGCCCCGCAAAGGCGGGCCACCCCCCCCTCTTTTTCGGCCCTTGTGGCCCATTTTTAGGTTGATCCACCGGACGCATTGTCGTATCGTCTTGGCACCTTAGCCGGCCCCTTTACTTCCAGAGGGGCCGTTTCTGTCTTGGGCCGCCGGAGCCCGAAGGATTCAGGTAATACCAGCGTGAGCAAACGCAAGCTGCGGCCGCCCGGCGATGACATGTGACATCGGCCCGTTACCTTGGACGTGTGGAGGTGCAGGGGCCTTCGCATGGCCTGAGTCCCTTTCGTTCTCCTCACTCCCCCTCAACCGTCCTCACGGAGTACATATAAAATGGAATTATCTCAGCAACAGGCGGCTGCCGTAGAGCACCTCGGCTCCCCCGCCCTGGTTGTGGCCGGTGCCGGCTCGGGCAAAACCCGAACCCTTACGGCACGGTTTGCGCGGCTCATGGAGCGCAACGTGGACTCCAGACGCATTCTGGCCATCACCTTCACCAACAAAGCCGCAGGGGAGATGAAGACCCGTCTCATGCAGATGACCGGTTGCATGGACACGGATTTCCCCTGGGTGCGCACCTACCACAGTGCCTGCTACACCATATTAAAGAAACACTGCACCAAGCTAGGCTACCGCATGCCCCTGGAGATCTTCAGCAGCTACCACCAGCAGAAGACCATCAAGGAGATTGCCCTGACCCAGAACATCGACAAGAAACACGCCCCGGCCATCCTCTCCGAGATCTCACGGGCCAAGAACTCCGGCAACGTCAACCGGTACTTCGATGCCCTGCCCCTCATCACCCGGAGCCGAACCGAAGGGATCTACCGGGAGTACGAGCGCATCTTAAAAGAGAAGAACGCCCTGGACTTCGACAACATCCTCTGCCTCACCCGGGACCTGCTGCGGGACCACCCCGAAGTCCAGGCCGAGTACCGGGAAAAGTTCCAGCACATCCTCGTGGACGAGTACCAGGACACCAACAACCTCCAGGAGGAGATCACCCGCCTCTTGCTGGGCCATGAAAACCTCTTCTGCGTGGGGGACGACTGGCAGGCGGTCTACGGGTTCAGGGGCAGCAACGTCAGCCACTTCCTCTCCTTCCCCGACAAGTATCCCAACGCCCGGATCTTCCGCCTGGAGCAGAACTACCGGTCCGCAGACGAGATCGTCCAGCTGGCCAACGGCATCATCGGCTTCAACGAGAGCCGCATGGACAAGCACTGCTTCTCCGAAAAGCGGGGCGCCGTCATCCAGGCCCGCACCTTCTTCAACGAGTTTGAAGAGGCCGAGTGGGTGGCCCGGAAAATCCGTACCGAATTCCGCAGCGGGGTGGACTACGAGGACATGGTGGTGATGTACCGCACCAAGGCCCTCTCCCTCTGGTTTGAAAAGGCCCTGCGCCAGCTCCAGATCCCCTATCAGATGGTGGGCTCCAAGGGATTCTTCGAGCGCAAGGAGATCCTGGACCTCAACTGCTTCCTCCTGGCCGCGGCCTTTCCCGGGGACGACGTGGCCTTCGAGCGCATCGTCAACACCCCCAAGCGGGGCATCGGCCCTTCCATGATCACCAAGATCTCCCAGGCGCGGGTGGGCCTCATGAGCCTGCAGGAATCCGCCAGGCAGATGGTCAAAAACCGAGTCCTCTCCAAAAAAGTTCACGATGGCCTCACCATGATCTTCGAGCTCCTGGACGCCATCAAGGAGATGCCCCCGGCCCTGGCCATCCAGGAGATTCTGGACCGCACCGACTACCTGGGGTACCTCGAGGGGTACTGCAAGACCCCGGATGAGTTCAACACCCGCAAGGACCAGGTGGAGGAGCTCCTCCACACCGCCTCTCTTAAGGAGAACCTGCTGGACTACCTGGAAGACGTAAACCTGATCCAGGAAGACAAGGACGACGATGACGGGGGCGGCAAAGGGGTCCACCTCTCCACGGTCCACGCCAGCAAGGGCCTGGAGTATCGCATGGCTTTTATCGTGGGCCTGGAAGAGCAGCTCTTCCCCCACTGGCGATCCATGGAGAGCGACCGCGAACTCGAAGAGGAGCGCCGCCTCATGTACGTGGCCGTCACCCGGGCCGAAAGCCACCTCTACGTCACCTCCGCATCGTCACGGCGGAAAAAGCGCACCAAAAAAAGCCGCTTCTTCTACGAACTCGACGAAGCCATGGACGAACTGGGAATCTGATCCCCCTCAAAGCGCCCCGGCACCCAGTCTGCCGGGGCGCTTTGCCGTTGAGCCCCCTGCCCCACCCCACCCTCTTTTTTACCGCCTGTACACATTTTTCTTGACACAAGGGTCGCCGAAGAAATACCTTTGCATACAAACTAATATACAGAAACACCAATTTTAGCTTTTCTCAGATAATATTTTCAATTTATTAACTAAAACGTAAAAACAGGGCGCAAGAGCAAGATCAAGGGAAGTTATCCTTACAAACTTTAACCCGACATCATCGTGCCGGACAGCCCCATACTGAACATTGATCATGTCTCCAAAATAGAGGCCCGCTACAAAGAGCCCCGGAGCGGCCCAAACCCCGCTCTGCCAGGCAAACGTCTCTTATCGGAAGACATCACACGGACACACGCAACCCACGGGATCACATGATAAAAACGTACAAAGACTGCATCTGCTTCCTGTTTGCCAAGGCCAACCAGAAGTCACAGGCCGTCTTAAAGAAAATGCTCAAACCTTACGGGCTGACTCCGGTCCAGATCCTCATCCTCGAAGCCCTGTGGGAGGACGACGGGTTAACGGCAGGGGACTTAAGCAAGCGCCTAATCCTGGACAACGCCACCCTCTCCGGGGTCCTGGACCGCCTGGCCGACGCCGACTGGATCTCCAAATCGACCGACGCCGAGGACAAACGGGCCATCCGGATTCACCTCTCGGCCAAGGCCCGGGAGTACCAGGAGGACCTGCTCCAGGCCCGCGAGCACGTCAATGAAACGATTTTGCAGAGCTTTTCCCAGGAGGAGAAGCTTCTTTTAAAACGTCTTTTAAAGGACTTGAGGTAAGTGTATTGCGGCGGATGGAAAGCGCCGGGGGTGCCCGCCGAGCCCAGGCCTTCATTGGAGCCGCTTCATAAACGCCCACACCCTTACATCAATGAAGAAGGAAAGGAATTGAAATGGATTTCAACTTATCACCACTGAACAAGATGGTCATCAAAACGGCAAAGGCGTTCTGTGAGACAGAGATCCCCGGGATAGATGCTTACATGAAAGAGCACAAAGACTATCCGCCCAATCTCCAGGAGATCTTTGCAAAGCACAAGATGCTCGGCATGGACGTTCCCAAAAAATACGGGGGCATCGGCGCCGACAACTTCAACCTCATCCTCATTGCCGAAGAGGTGGGCAAAACCGGGTCCACCTGCATGCTCCCCTTCTTCATGAACAACTCCGTTGCAGAGACCATCTGCCACTGGGGCACCGAAGAGGTGATTGAAAAATTCGTTCCGCCCCTGTGCGACGGCACCGCCTGGGCCTCCATGGCTTTCACCGAGCCCAACACCGGTTCCGACCCCCGCGCCCTGACCCTCACGGCCGAGCCCGACGGCGACGACTTCATCTTAAACGGCACCAAGCGCTTCATCAGTATGGCCAACAAGCCCGGCTACGGCATCTTCTTTGCCAAGGACCTCTCCATGAAGGGCAAGCCCTTCGACACCACGGCCTTCATCGTGGACAAGATGTCCCCGGGCATTACCTTCTCCGGCCACTACGAGCTCATGGGCCTGGACGGCGCCGACACCTGCGATGTCTTCTTCAAAGACGTCCGCGTGCCCAAGGCCAACATCCTGGGCAAGCAGGGCAAGGGTTTCCCCATTCTTCTGCGCTGGATCGCCGGTGAGCGTATCCAGCAGTGCGCCGCCACCATCGGCGGAGGCCAGGCAGCCCTGGACGAATCCGTGAAGTACGGCAACGAGCGCGTGGTGGGCGGCTTCCCCATGGGCTACATGCAGGGTTTCTCCTGGATGCTGGCCGACATGAAGACCCGCGTCGAGGCGTGCCGCCTCATGTGCTACAAAACCGTCAAGCTCCAGGACGAGAGCAAGAAAGGCTTTGAGGCCGCCTCCTCCGAGCTCAAGGTCTTCACCGTGCCCATGATCCAGGAAGTGTGCCGCCAGGCTGTTCAGTTCCACGGGTCCTACGGCTACTCCAAAGAGTACAAAGTGGAAAAACTCTTCCGTAACGCCATGCACGTCGGCGTTGTCGCTTCAAGCCTTGAGATCAACAAGACCATTGCCGGCATGACGATCCTGACTCAGAAGTAAGGCACGCGGCGACACGCCGGCCCGGTGCCCGTGGGCGACACAGCCCATGACGCGATCACACGCGAATCGACGACTTTACCGATTAAGAGGACTTCTAAGATGAAAATCATTGTATGCATAAAACAAGTTCCCGACGTAACCGAGGTAAAATGGGACGAAAACGGCTCCCTGATCCGATCCGGTCTTCCCAGCATCATCAACCCCAACGACAAGAACGCCATTGAGGCGGCCCTGACCCTGAAAGAGGAGAAAGGCGCTGAGGTGACCGTTGTCTCCATGGGTCCCCCCCAGGTGGAGGAGGCCCTCCGGGAGGCCCTGGCCATGGGATGCGACCACGCAGTGCTCCTGACAGACCGCAAGTTCGGCGGCGCCGACTGCTGGGCCACGGCCTACACCCTCGGCCTTGCCATCAAGAAGCTGGGCAACTTCGACCTGATCTTCTCCGGCGTGGAGGCCATGGACGGCAACACCGCCCAGGTGGGCCCCGAAATCGCCGACTTCCTGGAGCTCCCCCTGCTTTCCTATGCCGAAAGCATCGAGGTGGGTGACGGCACCGTCAAGATCCACCAGAAAATGGGAGACCTCACCCGGGTCATCGAAGGCCCCATGCCTGCCCTGATCACCTGCGAAAAAGAGCTCAACGTACCCAGGATCCCCCGCATGGACCTGGTGTTCGAATGCTTTGAAAAAGAGATCCAGGTCCTGGGCATGGCCGATGTAAACGGCGAAGTGGGCAACTTCGGCCTCAAGGGCTCTCCCACGCGCCTGCGCAAGGTCTTTTCACCCAAGCGCGCCAAGGCTCAGGTGGAGTTTCTCGACGGGACGCCCAAAGAGTCCTCGCAGAAGCTGGTGGAAAAACTTCAGGAAATCAATGCCATCTAAGGAGACGATCATGACTGCTAAAAAAGATCTGAGTGCATATAAAGGCGTATGGGTATTCGTGGAGCAGTTTCAGGGTAAGCTGACCCGCTCCACCCTTTCATTGGAGATCCTCGGAGAGGGCCGCAAGCTCGCCGACAAGCTGGGCAGCGAGCTCACCGCCGTCATCCTCGGGGAGAACGTTGAGGAAACCGCCAAGGAGCTCATCGCCTTTGGTGCCGACAAGGTGCTCATGGCCGACGATCCGGTCCTGGCCGACTACCGCACCGAGCTCTACACCGACATCATCTGCAAGGAAGCCGAAGAGCGAAAGCCCGATATTCTCCTGGTGGGCGCCTCGGCCACGGGCCGCGACCTGGCTCCGCGCATCTCCTTCAGGCTCCACACCGGCTGTACCGCAGACTGCACCGAGCTTGACATCGACGAAGAGAAGAAGATCCTCGTCTCCACCCGTCCGGCCTTCGGCGGGAACGTCATGGCCACCATCCTCTGCCCGGACCACCGTCCCCAGATGTCCACCGTACGTGCCGGCGTCATGGCCGTTCCCAAGAAAGACGAGTCCCGCACCGGCGAGATCATCAAGGTTGCTGTCACCGCCAAGGAAGAGGACGCACAGGTCAAGGTTCTGGAAGTGAAGCAGCACGAGGCCTCCGCCCAGAACATCCAGGAAGCCATCCGCGTGGTCTCCGCGGGCATGGGCGCCTGCTCCGGCGACTGCTTCGATCAGCTCAAAGACCTGGCCAAGGAGCTGGACGCCGAGATCGGCGGCACCCGCCCCGTCTTTGAGACCGGTCTCATCTCCCACGACGTCCAGATCGGTCAGACCGGCAAGACGGTCCGCCCCGAGCTCTACCTCGCCGTGGGCATCTCCGGCACGGTCCAGCACACCACGGGCATGGCTGATTCCCGTACCGTCGTGGCCATCAACAAAGACCCCAACGCCGAGATCTTCAAGTTTGCCCACTACGGAATCGTGGGCGACGCCAAAGACGTGGTGCCCCAGCTCATTGAGCAGCTGAAAGCCGTCAAGGCATAGGGCACACGATCTAAGAAAAGCGGGGCCCGGCTGGAGAGAGGGGTCCCGTTTTTTTTGGCGATCGACGCGGCAGCTTAAGCGGCAATGAAGCCTCCGGCGGGTCGCTTTTTTGAAAAAAAGCCCCGCAAAAAATTTTTCTAATGCACCCGCGCTTCGTTTTGATCGCCCTTCAGGGCGATCAAAACGTAGTGCGGGTGCGAGCCTGAAAGGTTTACTCAAAACCTGTTTGCCAAACTTTTTAAACGTTTGGCCCCGGCAGGGCCGCCGGAGGCAATTTTTTTCAGGAAGGAGAACCCGTGATTCAGACAAAAATAACTGAGATGTTCGATATCGAGTACCCCATCATCTGCGGTGCCATGATGTGGATCTGCAAACCCGAGCTGTGCGCCGCCATCTCCAACGCCGGGGGCATGGGCAACATCACCGCGGCCATCTACAAGACCGAAGAGGAGTTCCGGGGCGCCTTGAGGAAAACCCGGGAGCTGACGGACAAGCCCTTCACCGTCAACATCACCCTGCTGCCCTCCATCAACATCACCCCCGAACACCACAAGATGTACCTGACGGTCTGCGCCGAAGAGAAGGTGCCCGCCCTGGAGATCTCAGGGGCGCCCATCGACAAGGCCTGCGGCATGGAATACATCGACATGCTGAAAAAAGCAGGGGTCAAGCTCTTCCACAAGGTGGGCTCCGTCCGCCACGCCATGCACGCGGAAAAAGCCGGATATGACGGCATCTTTGCCGCAGGCATCGAAGAAGGGGGGCACCCCCTGAACGACGACGTCACCACCATGCTCCTGACTCCCCGCATCGTGGAATCCGTGAACATCCCCGTGGTGACCACCGGGGGCATTGCCAACGGCAAAACCATGGCCGCCGCCCTGATGCTCGGGGCCGACGCCGTCATGATGGCCAGCCGGTTCATGGCCACCAAAGAGTGCGATATCCACCAGAACATCAAAGACGAGCTGGTGAAACGCCAGGAGCGCGACACCACCCTCATCTGCAAGTCCGTGAACCTCCAGGGCAGGGCCCTGATCAACGAGACCACCAACGCCGTCCTGGACGTGGAAAGCAAAGGCGGCGGCCTGGAGAAGATCATCCCCCTCATCACCGGGGACAAGTGCCTCAAGGCCTGGGAGACCGGAGACGTGGACGTCGCCCCCATGATGGTGGGCCAGTCCATCGGCCTCATCCACGAGGTCACCACCTGCAAAGAGCTCCTCGCCTCCATGGCAGCCGAAGCCGAGGCCGAGATCAGCAAGCTCCACCGCAAGCTCATCGCCTAAAGCGATTCAGCGCATCCAAATCAATTAAAAAGGCGGAACCCATTTAGGTTCCGCCTTTTTTATTTCCTGAAGGCCCTGAAAACCAGACAGATATCTCTGCAAAGACGACTGCCGAATGTCACGAACCACGCCGCCGAGGGCTGGCTTTTCCCACCCACTTTAACCATAGAAGGCAGTGCGGTTAAATCGATAATGGACAAGGAGCGACATCGTATCCTCTTACCTCGAAGCTTGTGAGCCTCCCCGCACAAACCATCAACGTTTATATCGGGCGTAGCCCGAGCCGAAGGCCCTTGCGCTTTGGCCTGAGGAACGAAGGGCAAAGCGCAAGGGCAACCTGCTTTCGAGGTGGCTCACCTCGCCGCCGGAGGCATGCTTTTCCCCCCACTTTAATCATAGAAGGTCTCCGGTTTTGCCGCGCACTCGTATGTCTACAGGTTGTCCTGCACAAAGCGCCCCGGTGTGGTCCCCACCACGCGCTTGAAATGATACGTCAAATGGCTCTGATCGGAAAACCCCGCAGCCAATGCTGCCTCGGCAATGCCCGCACCGGCCCAGAGAAGACTCCGGGCCTCGGCAACGCGCCGATGGGTGAGGTACCGATGGGGAGACATGCCGTATCGCCGGGTAAAAAGACGCTGCAGGTGAAAAGGGCTGAGGCAGGCAACGGCCGACAGGGTGGCCAGGGTCAGGGGCTCTGCGTGGTGGGTGCGGATGTGGTCCCGCACCCGCGCCATGGCCGCATCCTGCCGTCCCACCGCACACACCTCCGGCGGATCCTGGGCAAAGGAGAGGATGATTTCGGAGAGCAGGCCGTAAAGAAGGCTCTCCTTGTCAAGGGCTGGGGCCAGGGGATCGGAGAGCATCCTGAAAAAGCGCTCAAAATCCCGGGAAATGATTTCATGTGTTGCGTGCACGCAGCCGAACCACACCCCGGACACGCTCTTTTCCGAGATCTCGGAGGCCACGCGGGCCAAAACCGCCGGATCCACCGACAGGAGGCGATAGCTGTGGGCGCCGTCCTCCCCGGAAGCGCAGGCATGCACCTGACCGGGGTTCAGAAAGAAAAACCCGCCCCTTAAAATGCGCGCTTCGCCATGCTCGTGGGCGATCACCCGAACGCCCCCGTCCACCATGCCCACAACAGCGGTTGTGTGACTATGGGATTCAAAGGTGTTGGACACGTCCTGCCCTGCCACCGCTTCCACGCCGCATAAAAAGGGAAGGCTGGAAAATGTGATGCGCTCCCGTGTTGCCATGGTCTCTTTTTTGGCCTCCGAAAATCAGCCTCCGGCGGCAAGGTGTGCCACCTTGAAAGCAGGGTGCGGACGCGTTTTGCCCCTCGTTCCTCGGGTCAAATCACATCCGCCTTTAGAGCAGAACTCATTCAAAAGAAATTTTTAAGACCTGTTTGTTAAACTTTTTTGTAACTATTCAGCTTATGTTTGCCTCCGGCAGGGACGCCGGAGGTCGGCCAATTGAAAGCTCTCTCAGTTGCTCAGGGCAAGGCAGGAAAAAACGTGGCGCGAAGCAGGAGCCTTTTGTCTCCAGCTTTGACGCCATGGGCTTCCCCCTTGGGTATCACGGCAAGGCGCCCCATGTGGTAGGGGTGGTGCTTTCCGTCGAGCTCAAGGGAGCCCTCCCCGCCCAGAACCTCATGGAGCTCCCACTCTTCCCCGTGGACGTGGGACTCCAGGGTGCAGCCGGGATCGATGCGAACCATGTGGGCGCTCAGCGCCCCGTCCGTGCCCTCTCCGGAGACAAGGGACTTTAAGTACACCCCTTTAAAGAGGGGGTGAGCGTTCCACGGGCCGGTCTGTTTCGGAGCGTCCTCCCCTTTGTACGTTACAGAGCCGTTGGCCATTGCCGCAAACAATTCCTTTTCCATTTCCATGGCATCCTCCAAGTCAAAAAATTCGGTTGGGTCGTGTTGACGTTACGGAAACACTACCTTCCCGCGTCTCCGGAATCTTGGAGGATCTTGCGAAAATGCTCTGCGGCTTCAGTCTGCGTCTTCCTTTTCCAGGGCGTACCAGTCGATGCCCCGGGTGATGTACATAACCACCGAGAGCACGAGAAACAGGCCGACACTGCCCATGATCAGGGCGTAGTCTTCAAGCTGGAGCACAATGTAGAGGTAGGCATAGAGCACGGTCAGGATCCCGAACACCGTGACGGTGAAGCGGTTGTTGCGCAGAATCCCCCGGGAGTATCCCGTGATGAGGGCCGTGACGGCCGTTGCCGAGATGATGTAGGCCAGGTCAAAGTTAAGATGCTCGGAAATGGAGAGGAGCAGCACGTAGAAGAGCAGCACGGCCAGCCCGATGAGGATGTACTGAATCGGGTGGACCCTTTTCTTGCTGATGATCTCCGAGAAGAAAAAGGCGGCAAAGGTAAAAACGATGAACATCACCGCGTATTTTGAGATGCGGATGGACTTCTGGTAGATGTCCGCCGTCACCAGAAGGTTCACCCCAAAGGCGGAGTCTCCCACCTTGTACTGGTTTCCGGACCACACCTGGGGGTAGTTCCGGTTCAGATGGAGCACCGACCAGTCCGCGGAAAAGCCCCGGTCCGTCACCTCCCGTTGGCTCGGGAGAAACGAGCCGTTAAAGCTCGGGGAAGGCCAACTTGACGCCAGGGTCACACGGGTGGTCTCCCCCACGGGGATAAAGTGGAGCTCTTCGCTGCCGTTGAGCTTTAACCTCAGGGAGAAGGGCGTTTTGGCCCGGTCCGGGGAAAGGGGAATGGCGCACTGCACCCCGGAGGAGGCAATGTCCGTGGTTTTAAGGCCCGGGCCTGCCTTGTAGGTCGCCTCCCCGCAGGTCACGGAGATGGTGTCCCGGATCCCCCGCATGTCCGAAATCCCCACGGAAAAAACCGCCTGGTCCCAGAGCACATGGTCGGGGTCGATGCCGGAACGGGTCAGGTCCGGCAGGGCAAAGGCCCCGGAGATCTCCAGCCCGGCGGTGTAGAGAACGGCCTCGTAGAGGCTTCGGTAGCGGACCTCGGTATCGAGCTGCCCGTTGATGACCACCTCCTCGGGCAGTACATGAAGATACCGCAGGGTGTAGGTCAGCTTGTCGTCTTCATCCCGGAAGTAGGACTTGTAGGGAACCGTGAAAAAAGGCCCGGTCACGGTCTGGCTGTTGCCCCACTTGGCGTTGATCTCGTACACCACGTCGTCGCGCCGGAACTCCCGCTCCCGCATCAGGGAAGAGACCATGGACATGGGAATAAGCAACACCAGGACCAGCAGGCCGATGGAGACCACCTTCAACGTGGCCGAGTTGCGGATAAAATGGCCGGTTTTTTTCATTGTCTCCTGTTTTTTCATATCCTCTCCTGAAAACCTGAACGTAAAAGAATTGCCTCCGGCGGCAAGGTGGGGGCACCTTGAAATGCATGGAGGCAGACATCATGCGAACGCTTTCGGGGCATTCGCGTGGTATGTGGTGGCAACCTTTTTTGCAGGAGAGGCCTATTTCATTCTCCTGAAAACCCAGTGAAAAGGATCGGGGATTCGCTTGGCGTTAACCGGAATAACTCCGGCGGCAAGGAGTGCCGGTAGCGGGTGCTTTTTACCCCTCGCAGGGCCACCGGAGGCATCGGATGTGTAACTATCTATGTTTTAATTCTTACTGTTTCACGCGATACGTCACCTGCACCCCTTGGATAAAATTACGCAGGATCTGGTCCTTGCACTCCCGGTAATGCTTGTGGCCGGGCTTGCGAAAAAAAGCGCTCAGCTCGTGCCTGCTCATGCCGAAATCCGCCCGGGCCATGATCGCCAGCACGTCGTCCGAGGTGAGGTTCAGGGCAATCTTGAGTTTTTTAAAGATAAGATTGTTCGTCAGGCGCGTCTCAGGTTCAGGCTGAGGGCCTTCTTTCCGGCCCCGGTTGTGGACGATAAGCCCGTTTAAAAAGCTCGCCAGCTTGCGATCGGAGAGTACCTCAAAGGAAGGGTCCTCCTCCCGTTTCAACCAGGCGGCAGCCTGCTCCCGGGAGACCTCAAGGCCCCCTGAGGCGAAGAGCTCCGCCATCTTCGGATCGCTGAAGTCAAAGGCATAGCGAATACGCCGCAGTATATCGTTGTTGTCCATCGTGTGGTCCTTGTTTTCTCGTAACTATTCAGCTCAAAAAATCAGCTCAAAAAAAACAGCCTCCGGCGGCAAGGTGTGCAACCTTGAAAGCAGGTTGCGGATGTGTTTTGCCCCTCGTTCCTCGGGTCAAATCACATCCGCCTTTAAAGTAAAAATTCACTCAAAAAGATTTTTTAAAACCTGTTTGTTAAACCCGCCTTTATAAAATCAGGCAAACGTTTAGCCCCCGGCAGGGCAGCCGGAGGCATAAGCTGAATAGTTACGTTTTCTCCATCAAAAAAAGGGGTATGGTAACGATTCATAGGCCACCCCGCCATGTGCATTTCCCTTTACATCCCATATGCATCTGCATTAGTAAACCGATGCGGTCTATTTCCTTTTCTAAAATATAAGGATTTGCTTCTCCACGGTTTATGTTAGGGCATAGCCCTTACGCCATGGTTCCATCCGTCTGACGCTATAGAAAAAAGTTGGTGATATGAGATTGACTGATTTGCGACGTGCCCTGCCTGATTTACTTCACCCTGTGTTTGTCTTCTTTTTTATCCTCCTGATCATGACACCCACCGCCTTTGGGGACTGCCGGGGCTGCTGCTCCGGCCACGGCGGCGTGGTCTGCCAAGACGGGGTGACGATCTGTGGTGACGGCACGCCCCTGTCAGAAGCCTGCCAAGCCAAGGGCTGCATCGGGTGCGACTCCGAATCCCCTGTGATCGCCCAAAACGATGCGGGCCCGTCGGCAGAGCCCCTGGCCGTGGCCAACTTCAATATCCAGGTGTTCGGTGTCTCCAAAGCTAAAAAGCCCGAGGTGATGGAAGCCCTGGGATCCGTTATCTCCCACTTTGACGTGGTGGCCGTCCAGGAGATCAGGGACAAGAGCGGAAAAGCCATCCAGGCCCTGGAAGAGCAGGTGGACGCCCTGGGGCGGGACTACGAAACGGTCCTTGGGCCGCGCCTCGGGCGCACCTCCTCCAAAGAGCAGTATGCCTACCTCTACAGGACCGATGTCCTTGAGTTCATCGAGGCCTACACCTTTGACGATTCACGCGAAGATACCTTCCACCGAGAGCCTTTCATCGCGCAGTTCAAGACTCGGCAGAGCAATTTTTCCTTTGTCCTCATCACCCTCCACACCGACCCGGACGATGCCACCACGGAGATCAACGCCCTGCCGCAGGTGGTGACCGATGCCCGCGCCCATTTCCCGGAAGAGACCCGCTTCGTGATCCTGGGGGACCTCAACGCGGACTGCGCCTACTACGATGAAGACGAACTCTCTTCTCCCCTGAGGGGCGAAGGCTTCAGGTGGCTCATCACCAACGGCATGGACACCAACCTCGCCCGGTCTGCCTGTGCCTACGACCGCATCATCATCACCGAGGAGACCGCCCCGTACTTCACCGGCACCTCCGGGGTCTTTCCCTTTGACGAGATCCTGGGCCTGTCAGCCAAGGAGGCCAAAGCGGTCTCCGATCACTACCCGGTCTACGGGGTCTTCACCACCACACCTGCCGGGCAGTAGATAAACTCACGATGAAGACCCGAACACGATCTCCTTTCCGTCCACGAGAAAGCGGGCCCCTGACTTGTCCATGACGATCCGAACTGTTTCAAACCCGTCCAAAGGCGCCGAAGCCCCGTTCCATTCAAGCCGGTCCTCCCGGATCACAATGCGATGGGTATTGCCGTCCACCCTGGCCGTCACCCGGCACATTGAGCCTTCGGCATAGCTCAAGGCCGAGACCACATCGCCTGTAAAGGTATAGGTCACGGTCTTTCCGTTGAACGTGGACGTACCGGAAGATGTGTCTGCAGAGGCAAGCCCGGTGCAGGCAACGAAGAGAACAACAAAGATAAAAACACGCACAAAACGGTGCATATAAAAAAACCTCACGTGGGTGTGGTTGGTTGAAGCGTATGCCTTCTTTGGAAAAAAACATGCCTCCGGCGGCCAGGTGGGGGCACCTGGAAACCCTATGGCGAATGCATGGGAGCAGACAGCCTGCAAACGGTTTCGGGGCATTCGCGTGGTGTGTGACAACCGGCATCCGTTTTTGCTGGAGAGGCCCATTTCATTCTTCTGGAAACACAATAAATGGCATTTGGGATTCCCTTGCCTTTAATCGGAATAACTCCGGCGGCAAGGCAGGGCCGCCGGAGGCAGGATCTACATACGTTTGCCCAGGACGGTAAGGTGAGCCAAGGCAGGTTGCGAATGTGCTTTGATGGTATCTTCCGCTCACGTGGCTTCCATAGGAAGCCACGGCCCTATCATTGCAAACGTTTCCCAGAGTCCTTCATGTTATGCCAGAAATCGAGGTATTGGGTGTGTGATGTGCATTACACATGCAGAAATCCATGGCGGGAAAAAGGCGAAAGTCGTGTCATGGGGATTGACCGGAGTGCCTTGGTGCGCTTTGTCGTTGCGGTGTCTCGCGATGCGTTCCCTGTAGGAAGGACTTTTCGGGCCACCAGCCTTCCGGCCGGAGCCCGGTATCAGGAAGACGGCATGCCCTCGATGACCTGGGCGGCCAGGTGCTTTATCACCCCGGTACCTTCAAGGTCGGGCTCGCGCTCTCCCCTGGCTTTCTCCTTGAAGTGCCGGATGCCATCCCTGTCGGAGAGGGCCACCCGTCCCTCAATCCACCGAAGGGTTCCATCTTCGGCATGGAACACCACGGCGGGTCCGAAGACCTCCTCCCCGGCCCCTTGGGTGATCCGCCCCCTGACAAGGCAATGCTCAATGGCAAAAGACGCCGGCTCCGGCCCGAGCGCCAGCAGCTCCCCGAACAGGGCCACACACTCCTCCACAGAGTCGGCATCCTTCCACTCCACGGCGGCCCTCCCCTCGTACTCGAGCTGCTTGATGTCGGCCTCGGTAAAGGAGAGATCCAGTCGCGAAATGGCTTCTTGGTAGACACTCTCCACCGACGCCGCCTTGCGGCTGACCACCACATCCGAATCGCTTAAAATGCGCATGGCGTTACGGATGCTGATCATCTCTTTTAAGGTGGGCTCTTTGCGCATGGCCACATCATCCACGGTGCTTTTATACACGGGCAGATCGTTATCCAGAACAAGGAGAGTCTGCGGCTCATCCCCTGTGGTACCTTCAGGGAGGTAGAGCTCCATTCCCCGGACCTCGCGGCTCCTGAACCCGGCGGCCACAAGGAGCCCCCGCATGGCTTTTTTATCGACCTTTCTACCGCTGCCAACAGGACCGAGGCTGGCAAGCACCCGCAACCTCATGCGGTCCAGCGCCAGCTTTTCCAGGAGATTCTCTTTAAACGACATGGCGGCTCCTTCTGTTGAGGGTTGTCGCCCATACCAAAATTCAGCGGCAACGTATTCCTGCCCCCCTGTTTTTATCAAGCAACATGGGCTTTTGTCCTAAATATAGAACACCTGCGAACCGATATAATAAAGTACATCGTACAAATTAATGTTCGCTCCTAAAAAACGTGCCGTTCAATCGCTGCGGAGACGATCCCGATCCCCTGCGGGAATTCCTCTGTCCTTCCGTCAGGCGAGGTGCGTACCATTCAGGACAGAGCGACATAGCACAGCCTCCTGTTTCATAACCGTATAACATGTAACGAAAAAAATAAAACGCTGCAATACACGCGAATCGACACAAGGAGACTTCTCATGTTCAAAAAACTCAAGTTGAGGGGAAAAATCGTTCTTCTCATCTCCCTGGTGGCCCTCGTCGCCTTCACCGTGTCCATAACGGTCATGACAACCAAGACCCACCGCATGGTCAAAGACGAAGCCCTGGCAAAGGGAATCGAACTGGCCAACCGCCACGGCAATGAGGTCAAGGCATTACTGGAGCTGCCCCTGGAGTCGTCACGCACCATTGCCCGAGGAATCATGGGCCTGAAGGACCAGGGGAGCGTGCCCGACCGAGCCGCATTAAACCGCCTGCTCAAGGGAATCATCGCCAACGATCCCGAGCTCCAGGGCATCTGGGCCTGCTTCGAACCGGACGCCTTAGACGGCAGGGATGCCGAGTTTACGGGCACGGCCAACCATGACGACTCCGGCCGCTACATTCCCTACCTCTACCGCCTGGAATCGCCCCTCACCGTGGACAAACTCACCGACTACACGATCCCGGAGACCAACAATTACTATGTCATTCCCCAGCGAACCGGCAAAGAGTACATCACGCCACCCACGGTCTATACCATCAGCGGCAGGGAGGTCATCCTCACCAGCCTGACGGCTCCGGTGATGGAAAATGGTGGGGCCATCGGGGTGGTGGGGCTTGATATCCAGCTCAACAGCCTCTCCGACATGGTGGCCGGCATCACCCCTTACGGCACCGGATATGCCGCCATCATTGCGGCCAACGGCACCTATGCAGCCCATGTGGACAAGAAGCGCATCGGCCAGTCCATCGGAGATCAGGGCCAGTGGGCCAGGGCGCGTGAAGCGGTCAAAGAGGGCAAGCCTTTCCGCTTCACCGATCACTCAGCGCACCTTGACACCGATACCTTAAGGCTCTTCGTTCCTATCGAGATCGGCAACACCGGCCAGCACTGGTCCTTTCTCGTCACCCTGCCCCTGGACAAGGTGATGGCCAACGCCGACAGGATCCTCGTCACCAACATCACCATCGGGGTGCTCTCCTTTCTGATCTTTGCGGCCGTGGCCTGGGCCATCGCCACCTCCATTGTGGGGCGCATCAAGGAAAACGCAGCCATGATGAATGACATTGCCAAGGGGGAAGGGGATCTGACCAAGCGCCTTGAGGTGCGCTCCGAAGACGAAATCGGAGACCTCTCCTCGGGGTTTAACCTCTTTATGGAAAAACTCCAGGGCCTCATCCGGGAGGTGGCCTCAGGGGTCTCCTCGGTAAACGATTCCTCCGCTGGCCTTTTGTCCATGTCCGAAGAGCTTGCCGGGAGCGCGGACAACGCCTCCTCCCGCTCCACACGGGTGGAGCAGTCCTCGCGGGACATGACCGAGAACCTCACCGGAGTGGCGGCCGCCATCGAACAATCCTCCACCAACATCGCCATGGTGGCAACGGCAACGGAAGAGATGTCCGCCACCATCAGCGAAATAGCCAAAAACACGGAAACCGCCCGGGGGGTCTCGGCCACTGCCCTGGAGCGCACCCACGGCACGTCCCGGGAGATGGACGCCCTCCGCAGCGCGGCCGAGGAGATCGGCAAGGTCACCGAGACCATCACCGAGATCTCTGAGCAGACCAACCTGCTGGCCTTAAACGCCACCATCGAAGCGGCCCGTGCCGGAGAGGCCGGCAAGGGATTTGCTGTCGTGGCCCACGAGATCAAAGAGCTGGCCGCCCAGACCGCAGAGGCCACACAGGGCATCAAAAAAATCGTAGCAAGCGTCCAGGCAACGGCCACGGCATCAAGCACCGGCATCCTGGAGATCACCTCGGTCATCACCGAAGTCAATGACATTGTGGCCACCATCGCAGGGGCCGTGGAAGAGCAGTCCGCCGCCACCAGCGAGATTGCCGAAAACGTGAACCAGGCCTCCCTGGGCATCCAGGAGGTCAATGAAAACGCCGCCGGGTGCACGGTCATGGCAGGGGAGATCGGAAACGACATCGCAGAGGTCAACAACGCCGCTGAAGGGGTCACCCGCATCGGGGGCTCCCTCCGGGCCAGCGCCGAAGAGATGCGCACCATGGCCGATCAGCTGGGCTCCCTGGTGGGCCGCTTCAAAATATCTTAGCACCGCACAGAGCACGCCGGGGCACACAGACGTTGTGCCCCGGTTTTTTTAGTTTTTTTTAGGGGACAGGTTCTTTATGTTTTATATTCTGACGTAATCTGCTGACGCACAATGATGAAAGATGCACAGGGATAGTCTACAGCGGGAAGTTCCTCTGTCCATTATTGGGGACAGGCTCCTTATGTCCTGGCGCAATCCTCTATAAACCAATAAAAGATACCCAAGGGTAGTCTGGCTGCAAGAGGACCCTCTGCCCGCCGTCAAAAGGATTCCGGTAAAAGGCAAGCCAGCCGGAAATGAACCCTTCATGAATTGTTCATAGATAGTTAAAACGCACCGGCCTTGCCACCAAAGGCTCCGTGCCGTCCTTTGCCTGCCACAAAGGCCCTGGCCCCTTTCAAAGCGTCATCATTGTCAAACACCTCGGCGGCATTCATGAGTTCATGGTCAAGGGCTTCATCAATGGGCATGGTAACATGACTCAAGGCATTGCGCCTGTCGCACATCAGTCCCTCAAAGGGAAATCCTGCCATCTCCGCAGCAAGATCTTCGGCCTCCTCCCGCACCGTCCCATTCGCCACCACCCGTGTCACAAGTCCATAGGAAAGTGCCTCTTCTGAATAGACCGGACGCCCGGTAAGGATCATCTCCATGGCCCGCCCATGGCCAATAATACGAGGAAGACGCACGGTGCTCCCGTTGCAGAGGGGAAGCCCCCATCGTCTGTTGAAAAAGCCGAGTACTGCGCTCTCTTCGGCGATGCGAATATCGCAGAAAAGTGCCAGCTCAAGGCCACCTGCCACTGCATACCCGGATATGGCAGCGATCACCGGCTTGGAAAGCGAAAGGCGCGAAATACCTAAGGGACCATCCCCTTTTTGCCGTATCGGATTACACCCCTCAGCCACCATGGCCGCCAGATCCCCACCGGCGCAAAAGTGACCGCCCCTGCCGCACACAACGGCTACCCGGGATTCCGGATCGTTTTCAAAGTCCAAAAAAGCTTCCGACAACTCGCGGGCAGCCCGGCTGTCGATGGCGTTACGGAAATGGGGGCGGTTAATTACAAGTGTTGTTACGGGGCCTTTTCTTTCAATACAAACGGATGGGGAATCAGGGACGCTTAAAACAGGCTTCATGGCACACCTTCTGTTGTTGAGTGATCGGAAGAAATAGCTCTAAACCGATCTGTGGGTGCCTTCAAGAAAAAAGTAGGGACAGGCTCTTTGTGTAACAATTGACGATTACCGGCCAAGAACCGTTAAAGGCCACGACGATTCTTTTTTGTCATGGAATCAAAGAGAAAATGCCGATGTCGTTCTCAATGAATATCGTCCAACAGCGGGCCAAGCAAAACAGCCCCGTTGGGAAGCAACAGGCTGTCATACGTAAACACAAATCCATCATACCTATCTGCAATCCTGAACAGGCTTTCCCAGATTGCAGGGTTATCTTGGAACTCTTTATCGGTAATCAGCCCAAGCACGATGCGCGTATGGCCAATGGCATGGCAGACACCTTCTTTTGTCTCAGGATCCCGGACACTGGAAGAGATATACCCGAGAAAACGGTCTATGTGGGCGGACACGAGGTTTCTGTCCATAACATTAAACCGGACGATATCTTCCCCTACCCTCACATCAAAAAACGTTGGCGGTCTGAATACCCCCTTGTCACTTTTAACGTCTTCAAACAGCTCCGCAAGATCAACCATCGTATCGTACTGAATGTAAATTGCGCCGTTTGCCGGCATGTAGTCTCCTTATGTGTGAACAGGGGAATAAGTAAAACAGGGGACAGGCTCTTTATTTAATCAACAGCTTTAGTAATCAACGGTTACGGTTCACCAAGTCAGACATCAGTCAATCGTTTCAGGGAGTACATGCCCTCAATGCCTTTCACCCGTTTCGGAATTTTATTTCGTTTTGCCCGAAAACGCTCTTTAAATACCTCATATCCTGCTTCAACGAATGCCTTTGAACCGATGATACCTGATTCCGTGAAATAACGGGTTCTGTATCGAAACCGCCTTACCCGGTTCAAGTCAAACCCTTCGGCGGTCTCTTCATCCAATACCTCCTTAGAAATCTTCGCAGCCCCTGTCTTCTCGATGGCTCCCACATGATAGAGATATTCCCTGTATTTACGAAACCGCATAGCTGGATCTTCCATGCTGAAATCAGGCATCCCAAAGTCCGTCGAAAGAAACCCATCCCTGTTTCCTGTCTGGGCGTGGTACCCAATGGAGCACCAGCGATAGTCCTCAGGACGCTTCACGATCCCCGCTCGCACCGCATTGAGATCAATGTAGGCCAGGCAATGGGTCAGGGTATCTCCCTGTTGAACAATCACACTCTTGAACCGCTCACCCCAGAGGGTCCCTTTTCGCTTTTTTAGTTTATTATAAAAGCAGGAAAACCTCTGCTTAATATCCTTAACATAGGCAGAAAGATTGGAAAACCGTTCCCGATACTCATTGAGGCTTCCTTCAGGGAACTCCACATCATCACCATAGAGAAGCCGATAACGCCTTCGCACCTCGTCGTCCGACACCATAGACCCTGGCTGGATCTCTACTAACAAGTGAAAATGATTGCCCATGACGGCAAACCCCAGGACCTCAACACAATAAACCATGGAGTACCTCTGGATGATACGAACCAGCTCGTCTTTCTCGACCCGGCCAAAGGGAAGGCCGTCAAGGGCAGTTCGGCTGATGATGTGGTATGCTGATTTCTCACCTGAATCTGTTACGATCATCCGGGGAATACGTGGCATGAGTCCTCCTCTCTGAATTTGTGGAATCAATGATCGGGCTGGGCGACAACAGCCTTTTCCCAAATAATAAAAAACAGATGCACACACCAGAGCCATCGATTGGGGTATTAAAAGTTGGCCAGCATAAAGAGCCTGTCCCTTGACTGTTTGAAATCTCGGCCGAATTGTGGTTAAACCCAACTACTTCTAAAGACAACAATCAATAACTTCAGGGGGATGGTGCAGAAGCATGTCACAGGGACGTTTATTTCGAAAGTTTGTCAACCGGTATCTCATTGACGGCCTGAGCGGTATGGCGCTGGGCCTTTTTTCCACCCTTATCGTGGGGCTCATCATCAAACAGATCGGAGCGGGCATCGGGGGAACCACCGGCGGTGTGCTGCTTCAAATAGGGGGGATGGCCCTTGCCATGACCGGGGCAGGCATCGGCGTGGGGGTCTCGCACAAGCTGGGAGCTCCCAACCTGATTATCTACGCCTCGGCGGTGACCGGGATGTTCGGAGCCTTTGCCGGCAAGATCCTGGCCGGAAGCGTCTTTGTGGGGCGTGCTGTTCACCTGGCGGGGCCGGGGGAGCCCCTCGGCGCGTTTATCGCCGTGCTGGCAGGCATTGAGGTAGGACGCCGGGTATTCGGCAGGACCCGGCTCGACATCATCATCACCCCCATGGTCACCCTGGTGAGCGGCGGAATTATTGCCCTTCTCATCGGGCCGCCCATCTCCACCTTCATGACCTATCTGGGCGACATCATCCTCTTTGCCACCCACCAGCAGCCCTTTGTCATGGGGGTCATCATCTCGGTCTGCATGGGAATTTTCCTCACCCTGCCCATCAGCTCGGCGGCCATCTCCATCATCCTGGGCCTCAAGGGCCTCGCCGCAGGGGCAGCCACCGCAGGATGCGCAGCACAGATGGTAGGTTTCGCCGTGGCCAGCTACCGGGAAAACAAGGTCAACGGCCTTTTCGCCCAGGGCCTTGGCACCTCCATGCTCCAGATGCCCAACATCGTAAAAAATCCCAGAATCTGGATCCCGGCCATCGCGGCCAGCGCCGTCACCGGCCCCATCGCCACCGTGCTGTTCGGCATGGAAAACAACCCCAGCGGCGGGGGCATGGGCACCTCTGGCCTCGTGGGCCAGATCATGACCTGGAACACCATGATCGGCGCCCAGCACCCCGCAACACTCTTTCTCAAAATTGCTCTGATTCACTTCATTTTTCCGGCGGCCATCGCCTACGGCGTCTCGGAATACCTCCGTCGCATCGGCTGGATCAAGCCGGGAGACATGTGGCTGGAACCCTGATCGCCGCCGACCCGGAAACAAGGCATCAGAACTTGATCCGCGCACCTGTGATAAGTGCGTGGATCGACTCGTAACTGCTGATATCGGCGTCCAGGTCATAAAAATAGTACCCGGCGTAGAGCTCGGCACCGAAATCTTTGACATCCTGAACCACCTGGGCGCCGATGACATCACCCTTGCCGTACTGCCGGGCAATGCTGCCATCTAAAGTCAGGTTGTCGTCGTACTGGCCGAAGTCCACGGAAAAGCGCGTCTCCCCAAAGGAGGCAAGCATGGCCTTGTAGCCCAGCTTGAGGTAATAGAAGGTCCCGTCATCAGCACGGTCTTGCTTGTACTCCTGAAGACCGCTGGCAAAGGCTGCGTTGAAACCGGAGTCAAAGAGTATCGCCACAGAACCGTCGTATTGATTCTCAACAGTGTCCGACGCATCGCTGGGCCTGGCATATGCGATGGCAGCCAGCACCTGGATATCAGCCAGCTCCCCGTCGTACCTCAACGCCAGATCACCGCCACCGTCGGCCACCCAGGAGCCCGAGGCCATGAACCCGGCAAAGGAGGGAGAGTCGTATCGCATCCTATCGTCCCTGCCCAACCCATCCATGCTGTTGTAGATTTTTGATATGTTGATACCCGTCAAGCTGTTCAAGTTCTTGTCGTAAAAAATAAGGCCGCCTGCGTAATCGCTCACAGCAGATGCGCCTGCCAGGTAAGTCCCCGAAAGATCAAGGCTGGTGGTGTCATCCGAAGCCGTGGACCCATGCCCCATGGACAAGGTTCCCCACCTCGTGTGCTTCATATACAGGTCCACATGCCTGCGCTTGAAGGTGTTGTCTACGTCGTCACCCCTGGGGTCATCCTGGCTCACACCATCACTGAGGTTCAAATTGAGCCCGGCTTCCAGAAGGGTCCCGAACATGAGTTCGTCGGAAACCTTGATGGTTCCGCGAATACCAAATCGGGACTGGGAAGCCGCGTTGTCCACCTGGTACACGTCGGCATCATTTCCGTCATCGGCGGCAAGGAGGGCACGGTTGATATGGCCGTACAGCACCACGGACGACGCCTTGTTCCCACTGAACACAAAGGGCGCCCGAAAGCTTCCCCCGTCCTCTTTTTCAGAGGTCAAAGCGTCGATGGTGGCCCTCATCTCTTCAAGGGCCTTGGCCTGATCGGCAAGTTGTGTCTGCATTTCGAGGAGCTCTTTTTCCGGAGCGCCATATGCCGTGCCGCCAAGGGCGGCCAGGGCAAAGACCGAGAGAATGAAAACGTGAATCAACTTCTGCTTCCTGCGTTTCATGGCAATCCCTTTCCAAATGAGGTTACTGGTCAATCACCGCGAATCATGCGTTCACCACCAAAAGCGATGCAAAAAACAGATATTGCAGAACAAGGTCATAAGACCTTATTTATAAACAACGTTTCATGGCCAACCAAAAAACAGACGGAGCAAACCTCAGGAATCAGCCCTATACTGCCTGGCTGACGGCACCGATTGACTGCACTGTGTTCGCCCATGTTCCGAAAAGGCGCTGCAGGGATCGCAGAAAAGCTCACCTGCCATCGCACCTGCTCGGCCCGGCCCATCGGCATGGGTCCCGGGGAGCTTTACTCAAAATCAATACTGAAAAGGAAGAGATGTACGAGACGTTATGACTTGTTCACAACAACATTGCACACAAAGAAAAAAAGATCAATCGGATAAACACGTTATACTGACTGAGTCATTTATTTTCTGTTTTGATATGTCCCTCGTCAAACCACGATTTCGCCGGAGAGTATTGCGTCAATGGGCACTCCGTAGCTCCTGATGGCGGGGAGGGTGGCGTTGTGGTGCGCCCGAATAACATCGCCGGACGCGTGTGATTTGTCATGGGTGGTATGGGCATCGGCGGCCAAAGTCACATGATATTTCAATCCGGCGGCCCTGCGGGCGGTGGTGTCCACACAGAACTCCGTGGCGTATCCGCAGAGGATGAGGTGAGTTGCCCCCAGCTTGGTCAGAAGTTCAGTAAGGCGGGTTCGCAAAAAAGAGTCCGGGGTGGTTTTGCGAATCACATGGTCCCCGGGCTCCACCCGAAGCCTTGGGTCCAGCTCCCAGCCGGGAGAACCATAGACGAGACCCCCGCTTTGGGTCTCATGCTGCACAAAAATCACCGGCACCGAAGCACTTCGGCAGCGCGATGCCAGTTCATTGATGCGAGATATCACGTGCTTCGCATCAAAGGGAACGGGCTCAGGCCCGAAGAGCCCCTTTTGAACATCAATGACCACCAACGCTGATTTCATCACACCCTCCTTAAATGCACGCCAACATCAAAACCTGCCGACGCCCCATGGACATCGCCCCGCCCCCGGGTTACCCTGTGGTCCGATCCCTGATCACTCCCACCCATGGGGTGGTATAGCATCGAATCAGAAAAAACCATAGCTAAGAGCCATCGACCCTTTTGCAGGAGCCCCCATGAACATACATCAGATTCGCCTGGCAAAAATGGCCTCCTTTGCCTACATCGTTGAAGACAAAGCCACACATCGCTGCCTTCTGGTGGATCCGGCCTTTGAGGTAAAACGGATTCTACGGGAGGTCCACATCCTTGGACTGGAGGTGGTGGGACTCGTCAACACCCACTGCCACAGCGACCATACGGCAGGCAACCGGGCGGTGGTGGAGGCCACCGGTGCTCCCTTGATGATTCACCGTGATGACGCCAAGGCGCTTTCCGGCATCGGAAACCGCACCCTCACACGGGCCCTGGGAGGCAAGGGATCGCCCAAACCGTCCCGGCTGCTGAAAGACGGCTCCGTCATCGAGGTGGGAAAGGGCCGCCTCACGGTCCTTCATACGCCCGGGCACACCCGGGGAGGCATTTGCCTCTACACGCCCGGCCACGTTATCACCGGGGACACCCTGTTTGTGGGAGGGGTGGGCAGAACAGACCTTCCCGGGGGCAGCCTGAAAATCCTGAAGCGCTCCCTGCGCGAAAAGATCTTCACCCTGCCGGGGGACACGGTGGTATGGCCCGGCCATGACTACGGGGCAAAGCCCACCTCCACAGTGGGCCGAGAGAAGGCCACGTTAAGAGTGTAATCGTCCATTAGAAGGCAGGCGGTTTTTCAACCAGGATTAACCAATGGGCTGCACGGCGCACACTTTGCGGCTGAAGCGATGGATCACCGGGGTGCCCTGCCCGTGCCGGACAGCACGCACAACGGCGGCCTGGTCTTCAGGGACGGTACCTGCCAGGATTCGCACGGGAAGATGGCTAAAGGCCTCGGGAACCACCGGGGTGCTGGGCCCAAGCATGATGACCCGGGTCATATCCCGGGGCAGCAGGGCAAGGAGCTCTTCGGTGCTGCGATTCAATATGGAGGTGGAGGTGAGCAACAGCACCTCGGCCCAGCCGTTGAGTTTTTGAAGAAAGGAAGGGCGATCGCCAACGCCCTGGGTGTCGTCCAGAACCTCCACAGAAGCGCCCCGGGCTTTGAACTTTTTCATTAAGGGCCGAAAGAACCCCACCATGGCCACCCGGGTCTCCGGGCCGATGGCAAAGGAATCCATCCAGCCTCCGTCACCGGCATCCTCCGGGTACTCGCAGGCCTCGTGGTAGTTCAGGGCGTTGACCAGGGCCAGAGCCATGGTGCGATGAAGTGGCACGCCGGACTGCAAAAGGTCCAGAAGCTCGGTGGCAGGCAGGCCTTCAAAATCACGGTACTCCCCGGCCTTTCCGCAGCCCAGGGATGAAGGGTCTGTCCAGGCCAGGCCGATGCCCCCGTCGTCGGTGGTCACGGCCGTGTACTTCAGGCCGATGGTCACAGAGGTCACAATGGTACGGCTCGCCTTGTCGGAAAAATGCGCCGACAGGTTTCGAATCAGTTGCATGGAACTCTCCTCATATTCGTTGGCCATGGGCCTTTCGGACGCACAAAAAGCCAAAAAGGAATTGACCGATTTCTTACCAAATGCGATGTGAGTATGTCAAATGACGTTTAAAAACGCTATATATACGCCAGACAAATACTCGCAAAGGAAATCAAACTGATGAAACCGTTCACACGCACAGCTTCCCTCATGGCCGCCGCCCTGATCTTCCTGTCAGGCCTGGACGTTGCACGGGCCGATGTGGTGGTGTTTGCCGCCGCATCCACCACCAACGCAATCACAGACATCAGCGAACTCTATGCCGCCCGAAAGCTTGGCCGCATGGTTCCCTCCTTTGCCTCCTCCTCCACCCTGGCCAAACAGATCGGAAACGGGGCGCCCGCTGATGTCTACCTGTCGGCAAACACCAAATGGATGGATTACATCGCCCAAAAGGGCCTGGTGGGCCAGGGAAGCCGCGCCGACCTCCTGAAAAACCGCATCGTCCTCATCGCGCCGGCGAAAAGTGCCCTCACGGACATGGTTGTCAAACCGGGTTTTTCCCCTGCCTCGGCCCTGGGCGAAACCGGCCGCCTGGCCATGGGAGACCCCGGCCACGTCCCGGCGGGCATGTACGGCAAAAAGGCCCTGGAGAGCCTTGGGTCATGGGACGAGGTCAAAGACCGCCTGGCCCCCATGAAAGATGTTCGGGCAGCCCTGGTGCTGGTGGAGCGCGGTGAATGCCCCTTGGGCCTCGTCTACGCCACCGATGCGGCCATTTCAAAAAAAGTGCGCGTGGTGGGGACCTTTCCCGAGTCCTGCCACCCGCCCATTGTCTACCCCGTGGCCGCCGTCAAGGGGGGCAACGCCGACGAAGCCCGGCGATTCCTTGACTTCCTGCAGACCCCGGAGGCCCGGGCTGTCTTTCAAAAATACGGGTTCGGCGTCAGGTAATGGGCATTTTTACCCTTACCGCCCTGGAGCGTGAAGCCGTGACCTTAAGCCTCCAGGTGGCAGGCTGGGCCGTGGTGCTCAGCCTGCCCGTAGGGATCTTGACGGCCTGGGCCCTTGCCAGGGGCCGGTTTCCCGGAAAATCCCTCCTGGAGGCGCTGGTCCACCTTCCCCTGGTCCTGCCGCCTGTGGTCATGGGGTACCTTCTGCTGGTGCTCCTGGGGCGAAACGGTGCCATTGGAGGCCCCCTCTTCAACTACCTGGGCATCTCCCTGGCCTTTACCTGGAAAGGGGCGGTGCTGGCCGCAGCGGTCATGGCCTTTCCCCTGCTGGTCCGCGCCGTACGCCTCTCCCTGGAGAGTGTGGACCCCGGGCTGGAAGCCGCGGCCCGCACCCTGGGCGCCGGACCCGTCGCGGTCTTCTTCACGGTGACCCTGCCCCTCATGGCCCCGGGAATCCTCACGGGAACCCTCCTGGCCTTTGCCCGGAGCCTGGGAGAATTCGGTGCCACCATCACCTTTGTTTCCAACATCCGGGGAGAGACCCAGACCCTGCCCCTGGCCCTCTACACCCTCACCCAGGTGCCGGACGGCGAGACCGGTGCCATGCGCCTGTGCATCCTGTCGGTACTCATCGCCATGGTGGCCCTCATCGTTTCCGAGACCCTTGCCCGCCGAGTCGCAGCCCGCATGAAGGCATAAATGAGGGGTAACAATTCAGCTCCGAAATGCAGTCTCCGGCGGCAAGGTGTGCCACCTTGAAAGCAAGTTGCGAATGCGCTTTCCCCTTCGTTCCTCATGGAAAATCACATTCGCCTTTGAGTCAGATCAAACTGAATCAGTTGTTAAAACCTGTTTGTCAAACTTTTCAAACGTTTGGCCCCGACAGGTCCGCCGGAGGCATACGCTGAACAGTGACAAGGAAGGATTCAATCCCGTGCTGAATTTACAGATCCACCATACACAGGGCCGGTTTGTCCTGGATGTAGCCTTTGAGGCCCCCGGAACCGGGGTCACGGCGCTTTTCGGCCCGTCCGGGGCGGGAAAGACCTCCGTGGTCAACATGGTGGCTGGCCTGGTCCGGCCCGACTCCGGCCGCATCTGCGTCAACGGGCTCTGTCTCTTTGATTCGAAACAGGGCATTGACCTGCCCCCGGAAAAGAGGCGCATCGGGTATGTGTTCCAGGAGGGACGGCTCTTTCCCCACCTTTCGGTGCGGTCCAACCTCACCTACGGCATGCAAAGAACACCCGCTGCCCTTCGTTTTGTGGATTTTGATGAGGTAACCTCCCTTTTGGGCATCGGCCATCTCCTCACCAGGCGACCGGCAGGTCTCTCCGGAGGGGAAAAACAGCGGGTGGCCATCGGCAGGGCCCTGTTGACCAGCCCGGCCATGCTCCTCATGGACGAGCCCCTGGCCTCCCTGGATACGGCACGAAAGGCCGAAGTGATCCCCTATATCAAAAAGCTCGCGGCCCACGTCTCCATCCCCGTTCTCTACGTCAGCCATGCATCTGATGAAATCCGCGCCCTGGCAGCCCACGTAGTGGCCCTTGAAAACGGGGGAGTCACCGCTGAAGGCTCACCAAAGGCTCTTTTCTCAGAAGGAATGCTCTCTTCCCCATGGAGTACCGGGCCCATGGCCGTTGCGTCCCCCTGATCGCTGTTTCCACCACGCACTCGCCCAAAAAGCAAAACCCCCGGGGCACCGTTGCCCCGGGGGTTTTACACCACTACAATTTAGGAGAATATAAGGATGATTTTTTTCCCTGAACCGTCCCCTTAAGGGCGCTTCAGAAAAGGGTCTTGCTGTTTTCAGATTTCGGGGGGTGCCTTGCGGCACCCCCTTCAACCTTATGGAGATAGGAGGATGAAGAATATATGTAAACACCGTGTTGACGACCCGGGCCACCGGATCGCGATGAGGAGATTCTTTAAAACAGCTTCCGAAGGACCCGGCTCAAAGGGATTTCCAAAAAAGGGGGAAAAGAGGTTTCTTTGGGTTGTTTTGCGTTTTGTTCGGTTGAGCCGGGCCTTCGAGAGGCTTGTCTTGGTTAATTTGCAACCCGCGTGCCAAACCAAGATTTATTTTTAATAAGGACACATAACAACCCTTTATAAAAGGACATATCTACAGCAAAAAGATTCAGCATACGTTTTTCTCCTTTGCAGAGCTCGCCACCTCGCCCTTGCCATGGATACTTTTTAACCACATGATTACCCCCTCACCCCAACGCTTTGGTTACTTTGTAGCCACCTGCCCCAGCAACGCACGAAGGCAGGCACGGCATGCCATACAGGAACACGGCCTTACCGATAACGAGTCTGCTTGCCTTCTATGGTTAAAATAGTGAGCAGAAACAAGCCTCCGGCGGCCAGGGGATGACCCCCTGGACCCCAGCTTGCGAAGGCTTTTTTGAGCTGAATGGTCACCTGTGCCGGATCCAGGGCCAGGGCCAAACGCAAAACCCCCGGGGCACCATGCCACGGGGGTTTTACGTATTGCACCACTGCAATTCAGGAGAATAAAGGATGAAGCTATATGTGAACACCGTGACGGCCCGGGCCACCGGGCCGCGATAGGATGGTATGTCCTTCAGGTTTGGATCATGGCCTATTTCGTGAACCGGACCAGGGCATACCCCCGGCCTCTTCGGATGATGAGCATGTCCACCTGCTCACCCTCATCAATGCCCTCCAGCACCTCGAAGTAATCGTCTTCGGAGCGGATGGGCGTGTGATTGACCTCTTTGATGATGTCACCGTGGACCAGGCCGATCTGGCTGCCTTTGCTTCGGGGCTTCACCCCGGTGATGAGGACCCCCTGGGTGTCGGACAGGTTGAAGCGCTTGGCCATCTCCGGGGAGATGGAGGCGATGTCGATGCCCAGATCCGTGTCCCCGCTGCCCATACCCTGGGCGCCTGCGGTCCTGCGATCTTCACGCTTGCCGATCTTGACCTTCACGGTCTTCTCTTTGCCGTTCCTGAGAAAGGTGACCTTGACCTTGTCCCCCACCTTCTGGGAGGCCACAATGCCGGTGAGGTCTTTTAAGGTCTCCACTTTTTTGCCGTCGATGGAAAGAATGATGTCCTTGGCCCTGATGCCCGCCTTCTCCGCAGGATCGCCCTTGAAGGCGTCCATGATCATGACCCCTTTGGCACCGGGAAGTCCGTAGTATTTGACCACGTCACCTTCGATCTCCTGGATGGAGACCCCGAGCCACCCGCGGGTCACGTTGCCGTCCTCTTTAAGCTGGGCAATGATACCCGCCGCAAGCTTCACGGGAATGGCGAAGCCAAGCCCCTGGCCGCCCTGGATAATGGCGGTGTTGATACCGATCACCCGGCCTTCAAGGTCCAGAAGGGGGCCCCCGCTGTTCCCGGGGTTGATGGAGGTGTCGGTCTGGATGTAGTCGTCGTAGGGCCCGCTGCCCAGGACCCGCCCCTTGGCGCTGACAATGCCGGTGGTAACCGTGTGCCCCAGGCCGAAGGGATTGCCGATGGCCATGACCCACTGGCCCACCTTGATCTCCTGGGTATCCCCCAGTTCAAGGGCGGGAAGCTCTTTATCGGCATCGATCTTGATCAGGGCCAGGTCCGTACTGGGATCACGCCCCGCAATGGTGGCCTCGTACTCATGGCCGTCCTTGAGGATCACCTTGATCTCTGTGGTGTTCTCCACCACGTGGTTGTTGGTCACAATGTAGCCGGAGGGATCCACGATAAAGCCGGAGCCCAGGCTGCGCTGCTTGAACTCACGCTGGCGCTGATCCCCGAAAAACCGTTCGAAGAACTCGTTCATGGGATCGTTGGGGTCCATGCCCTGAAAATGCCGGGAGACACGGCCACCGCCGTTGACGGTTTTCTCGGTACGGATGTTCACCACGGACGGAGAGGCTTTCTCCGCCAGCTCGGAAAAATCGGCGGGGATCATCTTGACCGCTTCCGCCCTGACGGGAACGGCCGTCAGGAGCACGGCCAGGGAAAGCATCATCAGGGCAGCGATACGTAAAGGGTGTGACGATTGCGGGATGGCTGTTTCTCGTGTGTGCATCATCTATGGGGTAGCTCCGTTGTTAAACGTTGTCGTCTCGTTTTAAAAAAATCTTCCGAAGGGCCCGGCTCGGAGGGGTTTTCCAAAAGGGGGAAAAGAGGCTTCTTTGGGTGTGTTGCGTCTTGCTGAACAAGCCGGGCCTTCGGAAGGCTTGGAGACGAGTAGTGCAACCGCTGTGCCAAGCTTTGAAGTCAACCCACAGAAGCATCCCGTAACCGACTGTCATCATAGAAAAGATAAACAGCCTTCATGGTTCTTCAACAGCCGCGTTCTTTTTTTTCTTGCAGGCCCGGGCCACATAGTGGATACTTTTTAGCCATATGATTCCCATGTAACCGGATGGCCGTGGTTATTTTTTAACCACCCGTGCCAGAAAACGCCCGCTTTGCCTCAAAGCGGTACAGCTCCCGTTTGTCCCTCAAAACGGTCTCGGGACCTGTATCGGCCTTTCAGGTAAGGGTCTTGAAGCCAGATCTCACCAGGCAGGGCCCGGTGGCGCACGGCCTGGCACCGGTTTTGCTATTCAGATTCCATTGGGCTTTATGCACCATCCCCCGGTCCGGTGACCGGGCCATGCCCTGAACCATTATAAAACAAGAGAGACGGTATGCCATCGGAACGGAAATTCTGGTCGGAAGTCCCGCCCTGGATCTTTATCGGAGCGGTCGTGGTGCTTCTGCCCATCTCCTCCTGGGTCACCTTTGACAAAATCAAGCGCCAGCGGGAAAACAGTATCCAGCTCCTCATCGAAAAAGGCGCGGCCCTGATCCGCTCCTTTGAGGCCAGCACCCGTACAGGCTTCATGGCCGACAGCTTCCGGGAGAACCGAAAACTCCAGAAACTCCTCTTTGAAACAGCCCGCCAGCCCGACATATCCTATATCCTCGTGGCCCAGGACGATGGCCGCATCATCGCCCACAACAAAGCCTCCCTGGCAGGCAAGCACCTGAACCTCACCTACCAGGGCAAAGAGCTGGACTTGAAGCGCATCGCCGGGTCTGGCCGCCTCTTCTGGCAGATCATTCATGAAGAGGGGGGCAAGCAGACCCTGGTCATCTTCCGCCGATTCACCCAGGAGGCCTCCAGCCTCTTGCGGATGCAGATCTCCAAGTACGACAACCGGGTCCTCCCCGACGCCGTGCTCCAGCTGGAAAAGGCCCCGGAGCGCATCATCTTCGTGGGCCTGGACATGAGCTCCGTGGAAAAAGCCGGAAAAATCGAGATGCAGGACTCCCTCATCTCCGGGGTGGTGCTGCTCCTGTCCGGGTTCGGGGGGGTGATCCTCCTGTTCATGATCCAGGCCTACCAGTCCACGCGAAGCTCCCTCTCCCGAATAAAGGCGTTTTCCGATACCATCGTGGAGAACCTGCCCATCGGGCTCATGGCCTTTGACAGTTCCTTTCGGATCCTCTCCTTCAACCACGTGGCCAAAAAGGTGATGCAGCTGCCGGACAACACCACGGGCAAAGAAGCCCGGGCCCTGTTGCCCGGGGAGTTCACCGACCGCATCCAGGAGCTGAAATACGGCATCGGCATGGTGGAGGACCAGGTGGAGTGCACCACCCCCCAGGGGGCCTTTCTCCCCCTTCAGGTAAGCGCTGCACCCTTGAGGGACGAAGAGAACCTGGTCACCGGGTACCTCTGCCTCTTCAAAGACCTCACCGAGGTGCGGAGCCTGAAACGGGAGGTGGAGCGAAGCCGCCGCCTGGCCTCGGTGGGTAAGCTCGCCGCGGGCGTGGCCCACGAAATCCGCAACCCCTTGAGCTCCATCAAGGGATTTGCCACCTATTTCAGTGAGCGTTACAAGGACAACCCCAACGACTTGAACATCGCCCAGATCATGATCAAAGAGGTGGACCGCCTCAACCTGGTGGTGGGCCAGCTCCTGGAGTTTGCCCGGCCCGTGAGCCTCTCCCCCAAGCGGGTGGAACTCGATCCCTTCATCGATAACTGCGTCAAGCTTGTGAGCATGCGGGCTAGGGAGCGGGGAATCACCATCGCCACGGTCTTTGACGACGCACCCGAGACAGCCCTCTTCGACCCGGACAAGATCAGCCAGGTGCTGCTCAACCTCTTTTTAAACGCCATTGAGGCAACGGAGCCGGGGGGCAGCATCGATTTGAACGTCACCCGCCCCGTGGGATCGACCAATCTCGTCCTCACGGTAACCGACACCGGGTGCGGCATCTCCGATGAGAACCTCGCCCATATTTTTGACCCCTATTTTACGACCAAAGCATCTGGAACCGGGCTGGGACTGGCCGTCAGTCACAACATCGTGGAAGCCCACGGTGGCGAAATCCGTATCAAGAGCATCGAAGGTGAAGGCACCGCCATCACCCTGGTCATCCCAACCAAAGCGGAGCAGACAGATCATGACAAAAAACTTCTCGATTCTGGTTGTTGACGACGACACCTCCCATCGAACCATGCTGGCCACCCTTCTCACCGGGTGGGGCTACACCATCTTTGAAGCCAACGACGGCGAGCCCGCCATCGAAATGGTCAAGGAGCGTTATTTCGACCTTATTCTCATGGACATCCGCATGCTCAAGGTTTCGGGCCTGGAAGCCATGGAGAAGATCAATCAGATCAACCCGGCCATTCCCATCATCATCATGACCGCCTACTCCTCCATTGAGACGGCGGTGGGGGCGTTGAAAAACGGGGCCTACGACTACCTCACCAAACCCATCGACTTCGACAAGCTCCGCCTCACCATCGAACGGGCCACGGAACGCCAGCGCCTCCAGGAAGAGAACCAGCGCCTGCGCCTTTCGTTAAAGGAGCAGTTCGACCGGCAGAACATCATCGCCCGAAGCAACGTGATGACCCAGCTCCTGGACACCGTGGCCCAGGTGGCTACCTCCGAGGCCACGGTCCTCATCACCGGGGAGTCGGGCACCGGCAAGGAGCTCATCGCCGGGGCCACCCACTACAACAGCACCCGACGGGAAGGCCCCTTTGTGAAGATCAACTGCGCGGCCATCACCGAGACCCTCCTGGAGTCCGAGCTCTTCGGCCACGAAAAGGGGGCCTTCACCGGCGCCCAGCGCCGCAAGGAGGGAAAATTCGTCCAGGCCCACGGTGGCAGCATCTTTTTGGACGAGGTCTCGGAGATGCCCCTGTCCATGCAGGTGAAACTCTTGAGGGTCCTGCAGGAACGGGAGATCACCCGAGTGGGGGGCGAAGAGGTCATCCCCATCGATGTCCGCGTCATCACCGCCACCAACAAAAACCTGGCGGACCTTGTGCGGGAGGGAAAATTCAGGGAAGACCTCTACTACCGGCTCAACGTGGTGGACCTCTACCTGCCCGCCTTGAGGGAGCGGCGCGACGACATCCCCCCCATCGCCCAGCACTACCTTAAAAGCCTGGCTGAAAAAAACCGCAAAGAGATCTCCGGGTTCACCCCGGAAGCCATGGACATGCTGGTGCGCTACCGCTGGCCCGGCAACGTGCGCGAACTCATCAACACCGTGGAACGCGGGGTCGTCCTCTGCCAGAGCCCCTACGTGGGCATCGAGTCCCTGCGCCTCATGGAAGAAGAGCAACTGGAACCGGCCCACGCCACCGCCGGATTTTCCGGCGAAGTCCGGCCCCTGGAAGAGGTGGAAAAAGAGGCCATCCTCTTCACCCTGGACGCCACCGGCAACAACAAAAGCGAAACCGCAAGGCAGCTCGGCATCACCCGGAAAACCCTGCACAAAAAGCTCAAAGCCTACGGGGTGATGCCTTAAGGGCAGAAAACGGCCTCCGGCGGCCCTGCCGGGGGCTAACCTTTTAAAAAGGTTAACAAATAGGTCTTAAAAAACCATTTTTGATGAAACCTCTTTTAAAGGCGGATATGATTTGACCCGAGGAACGAGGGGCAAAGCGCATCCGCAACCTGCTTTCAAGGTGGCACACCTTGCCGGGGCCAAACGTTTGAAAAGTTTGATAAACAGGTCTTGACAGCGTTGCCATGAATTCCAGCGATTCCGACTGTTCTAACCTTTCGGAAAGTTTTTTGCGGAGCTTTTTTTCAAAAAAGCGACCCGCCGGAGGCAACGGAATAGTTACAAGAAAAAAGGGCTCGTGATCTTAAAAGAATCACGAGCCCTTTTCTTTTTTCTTGCCATGTTCTGTGATCATTTATCGCGCAGCGGCAAGCAGCACCCACATCCCCGCTCACGGGCGCAGCCCGTCTGCACATGTGAAGGGGCAACGCCCCGGAGCATGTGCTTTACCTGTTTTTCCAGTCAAACACCTGGATGTTTTCCGCCTTGTATTTATCCGGGCCCTGCTCGATGGCGTCGAACTCCAGGATGACGCCTTCGCGTTTGTAGCGCATCAGCTGGTCGCTGACGATCTTGGGCTCGAAGTCGTTGACGTGGCAGAAGACATTGCTCTGCACCTCACCGACACCCAGCCCGGTACGCATGTTGAGAAACCCGTACTCGCGGCCCTCTTTGACGGAGTAGATGATACCGCGCTGCCGGCGTTTGTTGTCGAACCGGCTGGGCATGAGCCCTGGCACGAGAAAACCTGAAAAACTGTTGTCCACTTCCCGGCGCAGTTCGGAGCTGGTGTTGTCAAAGGAGAGCAGGTCCACACGCTTTCCCCGGTTCTGGAGGGCCCTGACCAGGCGCAGGAAGTCGCCGTCCCCGGTGCCGATGAGCACGTAATCGAGATTTTCGGACTGGAGTAGAGCATCCACGGCCAGGTCCAAGTCGGCGTTGGCCTTGACCACGGTGTCCCCGTCGTCGTTAAAGTAGCGTTTCACGGTTTTTAAGATCAGGTGAAAACCGGCCCGGCGCATGGCGTTTCGGTACTCTTCACTGCGCATGCGGTACTCGTGGTCAAACTCCTCCCGGTCGAAATCCGCGGCCAGATAGGCGTTGGCCCGTACAATGGTGGTGTCCTGGGCGGAAACCAGGTCGCGAATAACGCTGTAACGCATGCCCCACCCACCATTGAAGCTGAGGTTGTCTACATCAAGAAAAATACCTGCCTTGAGCATAATGTACAAATCTCCGATACATGCGTGGGACGATTTCTCCTAAATCAATTAAAAAAAAGCCCCCCCGAGCAAACGATCCGGCACGCATAACATAATAAACGGCCTTACCGGCGGAAAACAGCGACGGGGTCAAGGTGCGAATCATCCATTGAAGCTCTCAACCACCGCCCTTTTCCGAAAGGCCACGATTCATAATCTGCGATCACCCTGGCGCACATTGTAAAATTCGATGTGCACCGCCATATAGTGTAGGAATATCATTCACATCTTTACCATAGTTTTTCATTTGCCACAAAGGGGGAACATTTTTTAAAACCACGCGAAAAGCCATTATCCTTGAGGGGCTATCCCCTCGGCAGCCCTTTTCCGCCCATGCCGTGTCGCCAAAACAAAAAAAGGCATGCCCCCGGAGCTCTCTCCGAAAGACACGCCTTTACCGTTAGAAAAAAGAAAATAATCAGGCCAGCATGCCCCCGTCCACCACCAGGGAACTGCCCGTCACATAGGAGGCCGCGTCCGAGACAAGGTAGAGGACCGCACCGGCCATCTCCGAGGGCTCGGCCACGCGGCCTGCAGGGATCTGGCGGTTCACCTCCTTCATGATGTCCTCATTCCGGGTGATGGCAGAGGCGAACTTGGTGTCGGTCAGGCCCGGAAGCAGCGCGTTGACCCGGATTTTGTCCGGGGCCATCTCCTTGGCCAGGGCCTGGGTCATGGCGATCATCCCCGCCTTGCTCACGGAGTAGACCCCTTGAAAGAAAGCAGGCCGAACCCCGTTCACCGACGCCACGTTGACGATGGCCCCGCCACCCCTCTCCTTCATCAGGGGGGCCGCATTCCGGATGAGAAAAAACGGGCCCTTGAGGTTTACGTCGAAAATCTTGTCCCAGGCCCACTCTTCGGCGTCCACCATGGGCCCGAAGTGGGGATTGGCCGCGGCGTTGTTCACCAGGATATCCAGCCCTCCGCAGAGGCGCTTGACCTCTGCCGTCAGCTGGGCAATCTGTTCAAGATCCCCGGTGTGGCAGGCCACGGCATGGGCTTTCCCCCCGGCCCCTTCGATTTTTGCCTTTACCGCTTCGAGACCTTCGATCTTACGGCTCGAAAGCACCACCGTCGCCCCGGCCTCTGCAAGGGCCATGGCAATGGCCTCTCCGATGCCCCGGCTTGCGCCGGTGACCAGCGCTGTTTTCCCTTCAAGTGAAACCGATACAGCCATACCTACCTCCCATGATCCATTGATTTCCGGTTCAGTACATATGATAGAGCGGCCCTCTCAAGGATCTGCACCGCAAAAATCAGCATGGCAAACCGCTTGTCCCTGGTGAGGCCCTTGTGGTACCGCTGGTAAATCTGCTGGGCAATAACGGCCAGGCGAAACAGGCCGAAGCAATGGTAGTAATCAAACCCCGAAACATCCCGGCCCGTGAGCCTGCCGTAGCGAGCCACCATCTCGGACCGGGAGAGCGCCCCGTCCATGTTCGTGGGCATAAGGCGGATCATCTGCATCTCTTCGGGGTCGTCTTTCTCCACCCAGTAGGCCAGGGAGTTGCCCAGATCCATGAGGGGGTCACCGTAAGTGGCCATCTCCCAGTCCAGGACCCCGATGATCGCCATGGGATCGGCCTCGGACAAGACGATGTTGTCCAGTTTGTAGTCGTTATGGACGATGGTGGGCTGCGGCGCGTCTTCGGGCATGTGGTCCGCAAGCCACTCCATGACGGCTTCGAAGTCCGGGGCGTCGTCGGTCCGGGCGTTGCGGTAGCGCCTGCTCCACCCCTCCACCTGACGCCTTACATACCCTTCGGGCTTGCCCAGAAAATCAAGCCCCGCCTCTTCCACGTCGATGCCGTGGAGGGCCACCTGGACGTCCAGTACCCTTTCGCAGAGGCCTTTCGCCTGGGCCGGAGTGTAGGCCAGCCCTGCGGGCAGGTCCTTTCTCAGGATGACCCCCTCCATGCGTTCCATGACGTAAAAGGGACACCCCATCACCTCCGGGTCCTCGGTGTAGTACAACGGCTCAGGGCAGTATGGAAAATGGGGCCTTAAGGCGCTTAAGATACGGTACTCGCGCCCCATGTCGTGGGCGCTCTTGATCCTGGCCCCGAAGGGAGGCCTGCGCAGGACCATCTCGGTCTCTCCCACGCGCACCAGATAAGTAAGGTTGGAAAACCCGCTGGGAAACTGGGTCAGTGTCAGGGGGCCGGAAAGCCCCGGGATGTTGACCACCAGGCAATCATACAGCTTGCCCTCGTCCAGCCCTTCTCCGTCACGAATCGCCTGTGCTGTGTCCTTCATGCGCTCTCCTCTTCCATATCTCTGAATTAGGCAGACAGAAAAAACAACCTCCGGCGGCCCTGCCGGGGGCTAAACTTTTAAAAAGTTTAACAAACAGGTTTTACGACTATCTTGTATGGCTCCGCCGAGACAACCTCGACAGGTTGTCATGTTCCATCGGGAACGTTTTACGGTTCTTTTTTCCCAAAACGGAGGCAGCTTTTCCTTGAGCCTATGCTAACCGAGAGAAGGCCATCTCGATGACGGCGTCAGCGTAGGATTCCACGGAGGTGCCCCGTTTTTTGAACTTCCAGCGTTTCAGGTACCAGTCCTGCTGCATGGCTTTTATGAGCCCTGCGATCAGGGCGGCATCGCAGGGGGCAAACGCCTTTTCCGCGATGCCCTCTTCAATCTGATCGGTGAGGGCTTTTTCCGTTGCCGCTTCCATGGCAAGGGCCCGGCTGACATCCTCTTTGCCCAGGTGGCGGGACTCCATGAAGCTGAAAAAAAACCACGGCCGGGCCACCTCGCTCAGGTAGATATGCGCCCGGATCAGGGCAGCGAGTTTGTCAAAGGGGTCGGTGAGGTCTGTGACGCTCTCCCGTAAAAACCGCTCCAGAATCCGCCGTCCCTGCCCCTGGATCAGGGCAAGGAGCTCTTCTTTGCTCTGGATATACCCATACAGCCCGCCCATGGAGAGACCGCTTTCGGTGCACAGGTCCCGCATGCTCATGGCCTGGAACCCCTTCTCCATGGAAATGGCGAACACCGCCTGGATGATCCGCTGGAGGTTCTTCACCGCCGTGGCCTCTTTTTTCACACGGATGGACCCTGCGTTTTCCCGGAACAGCTCCCGGATCATCTCCTCCCTGGAGACCTCGAACTTCTCTTGAAATACACGATAATCTTTCGTCGTCACGTCAGCCCCTTGCCCTTGTCTCATACTGATATTACCCAAACTAAAAACGAATGGTAACCATTCAGCTTATGCCTCCGGCGGCCCTGCCGGGGGCTAAACTTTTGAAAAGTTTAACAAACAGATTTTAAAATCATATTTTACGTTTACGCCGACATAAATACGGATGTGATTTGACCCGAGGAACGAGGGGCAAAGCGCATTCGTAACCAGCTTTCAAGGTGGCACACCTTGCCGCCGGAGGCTCGTTTTTCTACCTCACCTCCCGTCCTTCATAGCTCCGCAGGATCCGTTTGGCCAGAGAGGTTTTATGGACTTCGTCGGCACCGTCGTAGATACGGGCGGCGCGTTCGTGGCGGTAGAAATAAGCCAAAATGGTGTCGTCGGTCATGCCCAGGCCACCGTGGACCTGCAGGGCCCGGTCCACGATGCGGTTCATGGTGTTGGCCACCACAAACTTGATCATGCTGATACTGTCCCGGGCCTTGGCCGCCCCCACGTTGTCGATCTGCCAGGCGGCGTGGAGGGTCATGAGGCGGGCGGCCTCCATCTCGGCTGCGGATTCGGCGATCCAGCCCTGGATGATCTGGCGGGTGGCCAGGGTTTTCCCGTTGGGGGCGATGACCCGCTCGTTGGCCCGCTTGCACATGAGGTCAAAGGCCCGCCTGCAGATCCCCAGCCAGCGCATGCAGTGATGGATGCGTCCCGGGCCCAGGCGCTCCTGGGCAATGACAAACCCCTGGCCTTCGGGTCCCAGAAGGTTTGTTTGAGGCACCCGGCAGGACTGATAGAGGATCTCGGCGTGGCTTGCGTAGCCGTTGCCTTCATGGCCCATGACCGGGATGTTGCGCACGATGTTGAACCCCGGGGTCTCACCGGGCACGATGATCATGCTGGCCTGGAGGTACGGGGGAGCGTCCGGGTTGGTGACGGCCATGACAATGGCAAAGTCAGCTCCGTCGGCGCTGGTGGTGTACCACTTGTGGCCGTTTATGACGTAGTCGTCCCCGTCTTTCTCCGCCGTGGTCTCCAGCATCACCGGGTTGGATCCCGGCATGTCCACCTCGGTCATGGAAAAGCAGCTGCGGATGTCGCCCGCCACCAGGGGATTCAGGTAGCGTTTTTTCTGCTCGTCGGTGCCGAACATGTGAAGGATCTCCACGTTCCCCGCATCCGGGGCCTGGCACCAGAACACAAAATGGCCCAGGGGGGAGCGCCCCAGAGCCTCGGAGACCAGGCCGTGCTCCACCAGGGAGAGCCCCATGCCCCCGCACTCCACGGGAAAATTAGGTGCCCAGAGCCCCATCTGCCGGACCATGGCCTGCTTCTCCCGAATCTTCGGCAGCATGTCGTTAAAGTCATGCACGAGGTACTCCGGTTCCATGGGAATCAGCTCCCGATCCACAAACTCGTTGATCATCGAGACGATGGTCTCAATGCGTTCCGATACGCCAAAATCCATGACGGTCTCCTCGATTTAGAGTTTAGCCTGATTTGTAAAACCGGGTTTGACAAACAGGTCTTAAGCAAGCCTTTCCAGGCTCTGCCGAAATAATTCCCACTTTTTCGCAGAGCTTTTTTTCAAAAAAGCGCCCCCCGGAGGCAAGCTGAATAGTTGCCTGAATAGCAGCGCCAAATCTTTATCTATAGGTCACCCACTCCCGGCCCAGAAGGGCCAGATGGGCGGACACGTTTGCGCTCATGAGATGTATCCCTCGTTTGCCGACACGCAGGGTGGAATACCCCCCGTTTACAAGCTCCCATGAAAGGGCCATGGACTCCGACGGCGACAGGTTGAGGGCACCCCCCAGGGCCATGGCAATGGCACCGCCCGACGAAAAGACAGCGACGGTTTCCCGGGGGGCAAGGCCTGCTGCAAGGCCCTTGAGGCCGGAACGGACACGCCCGGCAAACGCGCCAAAGGACTCCCTCCCCGAAGGCAGGGGCATGCCGCCCACCCAGAGAGAGAGGGCCTCTTCAAAAAACGGCTGAAAGGTATGGTTGGAGAAACGGGCTTCAAGGGCCTCTGTCAGATGGGGATGGCTTCGGGCAATGAGGGGATGGGCAGCCTCAATGATGCCCATGTGGTCGTATTCGTTAAAATCGGAACAAACCGCCACATCCCGGGGCGTATTCATCACGGACAGGGCCAGGGCGGCCGATGCCTGCTGGCGCTTCGGCTCTCCTGCCACCACCCGGTCAAAGGAGACCCTGCAGGCGCTGAAGTGGTCCCCCACCGCTTTGGCCTGGGCTTTTCCCAGGTCGGTGAGGCTGTCATAGCGCTGGCTTCCAAAGGCGGCCTGCCCGTGCCGTATGAAAATGATTCGGGCCATGTCCGTATCCCCTTCGTTCAGGTGAGATGACCGGTCGCGGAGATGTGCCAGTGAGGAAAGGCTGGCCCGCGACCGGCCACACGGATCATCGGCAGCCCCTGCCTGGTGCTGCCGTGGTATCGCTGCTGAATCACACTCTAAAAAGGCCGACGCCAACCTGTCAAGAAAAAAAGAACGAGCGCTCGCTTTTTTTGTTGAAACCCTTTTCCCCCCACGCTACAGTAATCATGTACCCACGAAAACGGAAAAAAGGGGGAGGTCCCATGCACATCGCTGTGCTCATCAAGCAGGTCCACAACACCGGTTCCACACAGCTCCTGCCGGACCCCGAGGCATCACCGGCGGATTTCCGCATCAACCGCCTGGACGAACACGCACTGGAAGAGGCCCTTCGCATCAAAGAGTCCATGGAAGGCACCGTGCTCACCCTGATCACCGTGGGCCCCCACCGGGTCACCGAAGCCCTGAGGCGAGGACTCGGCATGGGGGCCGATAAAGCCATCCAGATCAAGGCAGACATTGAGCCCCTCTGTGCCACGGAAACGGCCGCGGCCCTGTTCCCGGTCCTTGACGACCTCAGGCCCGATCTCATCCTCTGCGGGGCCATTAGCGAAGACCTCATGCAGGGCATGACCGGCCCGGCCCTTGCCGCCATGCTGGGCATCCCCCACACCTGCCAGGTCGTGGAAGAGCTCCGCATCACAGAATCCCCCCGCACCCTGGAGGTCACCCGGGACGCCGGGGCAGGCATGCGGCAGGTGGTAAGCCTGCCCTTTCCCTGCCTTGTCACCGTGCAACAGGGGTTCAACACCCCACGCTACCCCAACATTGCCCACATGATCAAAGCGCGCAGCCAGCCCATTGAGTGCCGAAGTGCGCCACCGGCAGCCCCAGCGGTCACGACCCCGGTCACCGGCACCTCCCCGCCGGTGCAAAGGGGCCGTGGCATCCGCATCAAGGGATCACCGGAAGAGCAGGCCGCACATTTCATCGCCTATCTCAAGGAACGCCAGGTGTTGCCAGAATAAAAAAAGCAGGCCTCCGGCGGCGAGGTGAGCCACCTCGAAAGCATATTGCCGTTGCGCCTTGTCCCTCGTTCCTCGGGCCAAAGCGCAACGGCCTATAACCTATAACCTATTTCCTATTTCCTATTATCTACTTTATCCTGACATCATGATCACACTCATCATCGACATCTCCGGCACTCATCTGCCCGCCGTCTCCATGGAGCTGGCAGCCCTGGCCCTGCGGCTGAACAAAACCGAAACATCCGGCATCATGGCAGTGGTGTACGGAAAAGAGGCGGCCCTTGGCGCCCGCCGGTTTGCCGAAGCCTCGGGAGTAGACACCCTGGGGTTGGTGTGTGACCCGGAAGCCCATCCTGCCGCGGACATGGCAACGGCCCTCAGGGCGGTGCTCCCCGCACAAGTGCTCCGGCATCTCCTGTTGCCCCACACGCCTTGGTCCATGGAAGTGGCCCCGGTCCTGGCTGTGGGTTTGGGGCTCCCCACGGTTCCCTGTGTGACGGGATACGACACGGAAACGGCAACCTTTTTTCGAAGCGCCGGGTCAGGCACGTCTCTTCTGCACGTCAAGGCCCCCGCTGGCGGGGTGATCACCTTGCAGGCCGGGGCGCTCTCCCCTGCTCCGGACGCCGATGTTCCGGGGCGTGTCACCGTCCGCCCTTTGGCTGTGGCCCCGGGTCCGGTCCGCCTCCGATCCTCATCGGCTCGGGAAAAAGGAAACGCAGACCTGTCCGGCGCCCGGGTGGTGGTCTCCGTGGGCCGGGGCATCGGCTCACAGGAGAACCTGTCCCTGTTCCGCCGCTTTGCCGACGCCCTGCCCGGGGCCGCCACAGGGTGCTCACGCCCCCTCGTGGACATGGGCTGGATGCCCTACCCCTGCCAGGTGGGGATCACAGGCACCGCCATCACCGCGGATCTCTACATCGCCCTGGGCATCTCCGGCTCCACCCAGCACCTTGCAGGCATTCCCCGGGGCACCACCGTGATCTCGGTGAACCGCGACCCGGGTGCGGCCATCCACGCCGTCAGCGACCTTATCGTTGAGGCCGATCTCCTTCCCTTCATGGAGGCGGCCTTGGCGCTTTTGGCGACAAAATAAAAAAGGGGCACCGACCCTAAGGTCGGTGCCCCTTTATTTCATGCACAATGTGGTGCGCTCACCCTGATTAGAATCAGGCCTCGGCTTCTGCCGCTTCCTTCTTCTCCTCTTTGGGTGCGTCTGCTTCGGGAGCCTCAGCTTTGGGCGCCTCAGCCGCTTTTTCAGGTGCGGCCTCGGTGGCCTTGGGCTCGGCCTTCTCTTCAAGCTCGGTCATCTTTCCGGTGAGGAACTTGATGGGTGCGCCGTAGCCGGGGGCGATAACCCCGGGCTTGCACTGGACCTGGAGACAGGGTGCGTCTTCACAGAACTGGCACTTGTCGTAATCGATCTCGCAGAGGTTATCCACCACCTTCATGGCGTCATGGGGACAGGCCTTGACGCAGAGACGGCAGCCGATGCAGCCCACGTTGCAGACCTTTTTGGTCTGGCCGCCCTTCTGGCGGTTCTGGCAGCCGATGACGCTGACGGCGTTGTCGGGGACCAGGACCATGATGTCCCTGGGGCAGGCCGTAACGCAGAGGCCGCATCCCACGCAATTGTCCACGTTTACCTTGGGCACGTTGAGCTCGCCGATGACAAGGGCGTCAAAGGGACAGGCGCGTACGCAGTTCCCCAGGCCAAGGCAGCCGTATTCGCAGCCTTTTTCACCGGCAAAGAGGTTGGCCGCGGCTTCGCAGTCGTTTAAGCCGTTGTAGATATATTTGGTGGTGCTGTTGGTTTCGGGACACCCCTTGCAGCGGGCCACGGCCTTTACAGGCTTGATCTCCGCAGCTTTTTTCCCGGTGAGCGCGGCAATTTTCTGGGCCACCTCGTTGCCACCGGGCGTACAGAGGTCAGGGCGCACTTCCGGGTCTTCCACCACGGCTTCGGCGTACTGTCCGCACCCGGCATAGCCGCAGTTGGCGCAGTTACCCGCAGGGAGGATGTCGGCGACCTCATCAATAAGAGGGTTGGTCTCGACGGCAAGTTTTTTGTCGGCAAGGGCAAGCAGAAGGCCGATGGCAGCTCCCAGCCCACAAAGTACCAGTAAAGGAATCACAATGGTCATAACTACCCCATAGAAGGATATTAGGTGTTGGTTCCGGCAACCCCGGGGTCGCCTTGTATCACCCGCCACACAGTCTTGATAAACGTGTCACACGTCGATGAGCCGACGGGTCGTCCCGACCTCGGTAAGCCATGAGGTCGAGGTCACTTTACAGCCGGTTTCCAAAAATGTAAATACCCGACTTTTCACAACGATACCATTTTAGCAAAATGGTGACCCGGATAAAATGTGCCGACACATGGAATGGCCCCGTTGCCATACGTCCTGTGGCTCCACCGGGGACATGCCCTGCATCGGGCTTTTCCGGCCACCCCTTTCCATAACGGGTAAAGCCCCGTCTTTGTCCACTACTTCTTACAAAAATTATGCCACTTTTTCAAATGCATCTTTTTTCCATTGTTCCCCCGGACACCGCGCAACAACGCCAAATGTCTCCCCTTCCGAGCGTGCAACCCACCTGTTTTCCAAAAATCCGTACACAGGCCCGTCCCCATCCGTTATTTCGGACACGCTTCAGTCCCCAAGGCCCCCGTCCCCCCTTGAAATCATGGGATAATTTTTTCCCACCCACTATGGCACGCATGTTGTAATGTTTCTCTCCTGCCTGCATTGGCATCGGACCCGCATCGTCCCGGCCCCTTGTTCTGAGACTGGAAACCATCCCCCCGTTTTTCACTCTCTTGACCCGTTTGGCCGCTGTCGACGATGCGGGTTCCTCATTTTCGGATGCCTTAGCCCCGATTCCCCTGCCCCAATCAGCCCCCTCCGGAGCCACGGTTACCGGACCTTTGATTTTTGTGCGGGCATCTTATATGGTGCCATGTGCCCCTGCGGAAAAATGCGGGGATGGACCCAATCACCTTGAAGGACACACCATGAGACAAGAAGAAGGCATCGTCATCAAAACAGCATCCCACGGCCGCGCCTGGGTGGAAACCGTCCGCACCTCCGCCTGCGAGGGCTGTGCCTCCAAGGGATCCTGCCATGCCTCGGGAAAATCCATGGAGGTGTGCGCCATCAACGATGCCGGAGCCCACATCGGAGACCGGGTCCTCGTCTCCATCGGCACCGGCACCCTTATCAAGATGTCCCTTCTGGCCTATATCTTTCCGGTCTTTGCCCTCATGGCAGGGGCGGCCGCCGGAAACACCCTGGGCCCGGCCCACGGAATGAACCCCTCCCTTGCCGCCGGTATCGGTGGATTCGGAGCCCTGGCCGTCTCCTTTGTCATCATCCGTTTCTTTGAGGGGAAGATTGCCCGGGGGGACTCCTACACCCCACGCATTACTCGCATTCTTCCCGGAGCACCCCTGGCCTGACAACGGTCCTATCACGCAACCAACGTCCCTTCAGGGGAACCTTTTTTCAAGACGGCTCTCCTCTTTTTTCCGGAATTGCTCCTGTAAATGAGACCTTTTTTGTCCTGATTTGCGGAGGCAAGCCATTGTCAATCGCAGCTTTCCGCTCCTCCGAAACAAAAAATCCCCCTCCCGTTGTCAAATCCATCGCTACACAATAAGAATGTTTTCTGGTACAGTTCTTGCGATTAATTGCTTGATAATTTTTCACCTGGCCCAAGGGTGTGCCCGGTTTCATCATAGATTCACAGGGGTTCCCCCGGAACGGCCAAAAAACAGGGATTTCTCAGGCACGTGGAGTACACGGGACGGTTACCTCAATTTTGTCGGGCGTGCCGCCCCGGACAAAGGTGTCATCACATGAAGGGGGTATAGTCGGGGACCCGGGACCATGAACGACGTGCATCCGCACGCGGCGACCTCACCGGTCACGATACGTGACGCCGGTCAGCTGTCCGGTCGCTGTTTTCATGGACGCCCACGGTCCTTACCGCTTGACGCTGCCGTGAGAAACACACTCACTATTTAACCACCCAGGACTTAAGTTGGAAGAAGGGATGCAACACCCGTCGACACGCCGGAGGGTTTTGCACATGGGCGCCGGGCCTCGGCTCGCCCATGGCCGGAAAACCAAGGGCTCGCGTCTTCCGCCCAAGGCCTGCAAGGATGAGAGAGGAAGTTGACTTAGGATGCGCCCAGAAAACGAGAGGAAACTGGCCGTCATACTGGGATTGGTTCTGCTGGCGACAGCGGCGCTGTGCTACACGGTGCTGAAGCCTGACGCGCCGGAAGAACCGGTTCGTATGCTCTTCAAGGGAAGCGCGGGGGATGTGCTTTTTACCCACCAGATCCATGTCAATGAGTACGACACGGACTGCGCTTCATGCCATCACAACCTGGATGACGGTGATGAAGAGTACAACTGCAGCGAATGCCATGAACCCGGCGCGTCGGAAGACGACGATGTGATGGGTCGAACCGACGCCATACACGCCCAGTGTATCGGTTGTCATGAAGAGATGGGGGCAGGTCCCGCCGAATGTGCGGAATGCCATGCCACGCCAAAGTAACGGGCCTATTCGTCATGAGATGACGCCACCGCCCATGCCTTGACGCCCCCCTTGCCGGCGCCTGAAAGGCCATGGGCCCGACCCATGGGAACGTTCCGGGCGGCTGGACTCATCACCAAAACACCATCACAACACAGGGACTGAGACTACTACAATGATACGACGATCGTTTTTCGGCTACCTGGCGGCAAAACTGCCCTACGAGACGGTGCAGGGCGGACTTCCCGACCCCGTGGACACCGGTCTCCCCGGGGAAGTCACCCTCCAGATTCAGGTGGGTGCCGACCAGAAAAGCCTCGTGGATAAAAAGAAAACCATCCTGAAAAAAGGGGTGGAGGTTCAACGGGGAGCCCTCTACGGACTGTTTGATGAAGAAAAGCACGACCTGACCGCGCCGGTCTCCGGCACCGTCGGCAGCGTGGAAACCCGCACCGGCAACTACGGACGGCACTTCGCCCTGGTGAACATCGCCACCAGCGAAGAGGGAGAGCCTTCTCCGGCCTTTGCCGAGGCCCTGGACAAGGACGCCAAAGGCGAAACAAGCCTTGCCTTTCTGTCCCACCTTCCCGGACGCCCGCCCTTTGCCCGGCTCGGAAGCGACAGCATCCACACCGTAATCCTGAGCGCCCTGGAAAAGGACCTCTTCACCAACGTCAACCAATACGCCCTCCAGGCCCGCAAGGCCGACTTCAAGCGCGGCGCGGACTTCATCAAGGATCTGGCCCCCAAGGCCCGCGTGGTCCTGGTCCTTCCCCAGTACCTGGAGGCCGAAGCCGGAGACACCGGCTGCGAGACCGTGGGGGTGAAAAACCTCTACCCCAACGGCAACCCCCTCCTGCTGGCCAAGCGCCTGTCCGGCACCCCGGTGGAGGCGGGAAAAACCCTGGAAGAGGCAGGCTTTCTCTTCTTCAGCGCCGAGTCTGTGGCGGCCGCCGGAAAGGCCCTTCGCACCCGAAGCCTTCCCCAGGAAAAGCTCGTCAGCCTCACCCTTAAGAACAAGCAGACCAAGCTGGTCAATGCCCGCATCGGCACCCCCATCTCCCGGATCTTCGAGGCGGTGGGCGAGACCCTTGTGAAGCGGGACCACCTCATCGTGGGCGGCCCCCTCACCGGCATGTCGGTCTACACCCCGGACTTCCCCGTGGACCCCGACACCGACGCCATCCTCTGCTACGGCCCGGAAAACATGCCGCGCCTCACCGACACCTACTGCATCAACTGCGGCAAGTGTGTGCGTGTCTGCCCGGCCAACATCCCGGTCAACCTTCTTATCCGCGTGCTGGAAAACGGCCTCTACGAAGAGGCAGTGGAAAAGTACGATCTCGACGCCTGTGTGGAGTGCGGCCTCTGCAGCTTCATCTGCGTGGCCAAGATGCCTCTGTTCCAGCAGATCATGCTGGCGCGGCACACCCTTGCCGAGAGTAAAAAGAGTGCTGAAACGGGAGGCTCCAATGACTGATTCAACCAAACTGATTGTATCCCACGCGCCCTTCTACCGGGACGCCTGCACCGTCATGAAGCGCAGCTACCTCATCATGGCCGCTGCCCTTGTGGCCCTGATCCCCGGCTGGGTCATGTTCGGCGCCCCTGCCCTGGGTGTTTCCGCCCTGGCCGTGGCCTCGGCCATCTTCTGGGAGCTGACCGCCAACACCCTCATGAAGCAGCAGCCCACCGTCGGTGACGGCAACGCAGCCATGGTGGGCCTCATCCTCTCCATGCTGCTGCCCGCAACCGCCCCGTGGTGGATGGTCATCACCGGCACCTTTGTGGCCATCATCATGGGCAAGGTGGCCTTCGGCGGCATCGGGGGCAACCCCTTCTGCCCGCCGGCCCTTTCCGCGGCGGTCCTCACCGTGTCCTGGCCCTCCCTCATGAACTTCAACGGCATGCTCGTGGATTACGACATGATGTGGACCATGGTGGACCCCCTCATCAACGTGAAGTTCTTCGGCGCGGGCATGGCTGAGCTCTACCCCCCCATGGAACTCCTCATGGGCCACCAGGCCGGTGGCATCGGAGCGGTCTGCGGAGCCGGGCTCATTGCCGGCGGCATCTTCCTGATGATCCGCGGCATCAACCGATGGGAGATCTCTCTCTCCTTTCTGGCGGGCGTCTTTATCAGCGCCTGGCTGTTCAGCATGAGCAACCCGGACCTTTACGCAGGACCCGTCTTCCACCTCCTCAGCGGTTACACGCTGGTGGCCGCCTTCTTCCTGGCCACGGAAGACGCCTCCTCTCCGGTAAACGTCGTCCCCATGCTCATCTACGGCTTCGGGGGCGGGGTGCTCACCGTGCTGATCAGAAACAAAGGGGCCTGGGTGGATGGTGCCCTGTTTGCCGTGCTTCTCATGAACCTGGCAAACCCCATCCTCGACATGATCCGACCGAAAGCATTGGGAAAGGTGTAACATGAACGATATGTTTAAGATGGTACTGGTTCTCGCCGTCCTCACCTCCGTCTCGGGCGGGGTGCTGGCCGGGGTCCGAACCCTGACGATGGACCGCATCGAGTACCAGCAACTCAAATTTCAAAAGGAACCGGTCATTCGAACCATCCTGGCGGATGCGGACAATGACCCCATGGCCGATCGTTTCAAGGTCAAAGACGGCGAAGTGTCCCACACCATCTTCCCCGCCAAGATCGGCGATCAGAACATCGTAACCCTCGAAGCCTTCGGCAAGGGTTTCTCCGGCCCCGTGGGGCTGCTGGTGGCCTTTGACATCGACAACGACACCATCGTCGGCAGCGGGGTTACCATCTCCACCGAGACCCCGGGTTTCGGCTCCAAGGCCAAGGAGGACCCCTCCTTTGTGGCCCAGTTCGAAGAAACCGGCATCGACCAGACCGCCTCGGTGAGCAAGGACGGCGGCGACATCGACGCCATCTCCGGCGCCACCATCACCAGCCGTGCCGTGTGCGTGGCCGTCAACGAAGCAGGCGCCCTCTACACACGCCTGAAGCCGGAGCTGGTAAAACGCATGGACAACCTCGCGTCTGAAGGAGGGAGCAACTGATGGCCAAGTCATTATCCCAGGAGTTCGTCAAGGGTCTCTGGGAAGAGATCCCCCCATTTCGCCTGGTGCTGGGCCTCTGCCCGGTCCTGGCCGTCACCCGGTCCGTGGAGAACGGCATCGGCATGGGCATCGCCACCACCTTCGTGCTGGTCTGCTCCAACCTGCTGATCTCCATGCTGCGAAACATCATCCCCTCGAAGATCCGCATCGCCTGCTTCATCACCATCATCGCCACCTTCGTGACCGTGGTGGAGTTTCTCATGCAGGCCTTTGCCTACCCCCTCTACCTGAAGCTGGGGATCTTCATCCCCCTCATCGTGGTTAACTGCATCGTTCTGGGCCGGGCCGAAGCCTTTGCCTGCAAGAACGATGTCGCCCACTCCCTGGCCGACGGCCTGGGCATCGGCCTGGGATTCACCCTCTCCCTGGCTGTGTTGGGTACCTTCCGCGAAGTGCTCGGTGCAGGGACCTTTCTGGGGCACAGCGTTTTCGGAGACGCCTTCCAGCCCTTCACCTTCATGGTTGAGGCCCCCGGCGCGTTCATCGGGCTGGGCATTCTCCTCTGTCTCATGAACATCGCATCGTCGAAATAGAAAGGAGGGCGAGACACCATGACCGAATACATTTTGCTGGCCATCAGCTGTATCTTCGTCAACAACATCATGCTCACCCAGAACCTGGGGGCCTGCCCCTTCCTGGGGACCTCCAAGAGCATGGACACCGCCGTGGGCATGAGCATGGCCGTCATCTTCGTTCTCGTGATGGCGGGTATCACCACCTGGACGGTCGAAGCGGCGATTTTGAAGCCCCTGGACCTTCAGTTCTTAAGGACCGTGGCCTTCATCCTCATCATCGCCTCCCTGGTGCAGTTCGTGGAGATGTTCCTTAAAAAGAGCATGCCCTCCCTGTACGCGGGCCTCGGCATCTTTTTGCCCCTTATTACCACCAACTGTGCGGTAATGGGGGTCTGCCTCATCAACATCAACGAAGAGTACACCTTCATGCAGGCCCTGATCTCTTCGTTCTGCTACGCCACAGGCTTCGGCCTGGCCCTGGTCCTCTTTGCAGGGGTCCGGGAGCGTGTGATCCTGGCCCGAGTGCCCCGCCCCTTGCGGGACACCTCCATCGGCCTCATCACCGCAGGCTTCATTGCCCTGGCCTTCTTCGGCTTCAAGGGCATGGGATAGCGATTCTCCCCTGAGGCGAGATCTGTAAACACGAAAAAGGGCGACCCGTTACGGGTCGCCCTTTTTTTGTCTCCGGTGGGACGCTTTTTGAAAAAAGCGCCGCAAAAACGTCCCGGGGTTGAAGAGACGCTCCTTGATAAACAAAAAATAAAAGGAGTTATGGCCAGCTGTGATGCATCCCAAAAAAATAAAACCTGTTTATCAAACCTTTCAAACGTTTTGTCCCCGGCAGGGCCGCCGGAGGCAAAATCTAAATACGTTTGCCCTGTTCCAAAACCCTTGACCCACAGCACCTATTCTGACAACGTGTTATCGTAAAGCACACATGTGTTTTCCAAGGCCCCCCTTTCACAGCCCCTCAATGACCGACCAAGAGACCCTGACCATGACAAACACTCCGTCCCAGGACACCCCCAACCTCCCCATCGGCACGGTCATCCACGACAAGTGGATCGTCCTCGAGTTTGTCGCCAAAGGCGGCATGGGCGAGGTGTACAGGGCCCATCAGGTCAACCTCAAACGCGACGTGGCCATCAAGGTCATCTCCCGGGAATGGCTCCTCTCGTTCCAGGGGGACGATGAAGAGCTGGATACGGCCCTTAAGCGCTTCAGGCGGGAGGTGGAAGCCATGGCCTCCATCCGGCACCCCTGCGTCATCCAGGTCTATGACCACGGCCTCTTTACACCGCCGGACGGCAAGGAGGCCTTGGAATTCATCGCCATGGAGTTTGTGCCCGGGGCCACCCTGCGGGACACCATGACGGAAAGCGGTTTCGACCCGGAGGACGAATCGGCGGCCCGGTGGATCCGGCACACCTTTCTGCCCCTTCTGGAAGGGGTGGAGGCCATACATGCCGGGGGCATCGTCCACAGGGACCTGAAGCCCGAAAACATCCTCATGGACGGGGCCACCCCGAAAATCTCCGATTTCGGCCTTGCCCGCTCGGGAAAGTGGCAGGGCCTCACCCACACCATGGATATGCTGGGCACCCTGCAGTACATGTCTCCGGAACACATGGCCGATGTCCGCCGGACCACCCACCTGTCCGATGTTTACGCCCTGGGAAAAATCCTCTTTGAGGCCATGGCCGGGCCCGAAGCCTTAAGGTCCCTCACCTTCAAACAGGCAGGGCTCCCGTCCCCGGAGTCCCCCTTTTTTGAAGAGATCCACCGGATCATCGCCTCGGCCACGGCCGAGGCCCCGGAAGAGCGCACCGTCACGGTGGCGGAGCTGAGCAGCAGGCTCACAGGGGCCCTCTCCCTCACGGGCAGCCCGGCCACGGCTTCACCGAAAAAAACGGTGCCCGCCCTATACACATGGGCCATCCTCTGCCTTGTTGCGCTGCTGTGTGCCATCCTTGTCTGGCACTTCTCCGGCCCGGAACCGGCGAATCACCTCGGCGGCGGAGTAGCCGGCGAGCCTCCGGGGGGCCAGCCCCTCCTGGCGGAGAACAACACCACCATGTTTCGCATCAGCCCGCCCCGGGCCGAAGAGGGAGCCCCGGCCCCCTTTTACATGTCGGAAACCCAGGTCACCAATCTCCAGTTCATCGCCTTTTTGAACCAGCAGCCCAGGGCACGGGTCACCGTGGACGGCAACCGGGTCATGGGAGACGGCAGGCTCTGGATGCTCATGAAAAAACAGCATCTCCCCCCGCCTCCGGGGACGTCCGACCACCAGGCCCCCATTACCTTTAAAAAGGGACAGTTTGTTCTGGTAAGCGGAGACAGCGCCGCCTGCCCCGTGGTCAATATCTCGGGATACGCGGCCCTTGCCTATGCCGAGTTCTACGGCAAGGCCCTGCCCACCTTGGCCCAGTGGGAGACGGCAGCAGCGGTGCCTCCGGCCGACGATACCACACCGGAGCGCCTCCCCTTTCCCTTCCCCGTGCTTGTCTTCAAGCCCAACACCTTCGGCATCCGAGGCGTGGGTACACCGGTGATGACCGAGTGGGTCCTGGCCGAAGGGGACGTGGCCGCTGAGCCCGTCCTTGCACGCCCCGCCATGCACCCCAAAGCCGACGGAAGCGACACCTTCCCCGACGTGGGCTTCAGGCTTGTGGCCCCGGTAACACCGGCCAGCGATTAGCCCAAGGCCCGGGGCATCAAAAAGGCAAAAGCCTAAATGCGTTGGCCATAGCCTTTCCTTGTTGTGTACAGACTGCTCAACACCACGATAAGGCAGGCCAGGGCCGTAAAAACGCCCCAGATCATAAGGCTGGGATCCCGCAACACCCCGGGAAGCCGGGTAAGGCCCCGGCAGAGGCCTGCGGCAGAAGGAAACGAAAGAAGAGCGAAAAAAGCGGAAAAAAACAGGTTTCGATACAGGGTTCCAAGAAAAGAGCGCCCCGTGCCCAGGGCATGGACCAGAGGCAAGAAAGCGTCCTCCGGGGCGCCATGGGGTGGGTTGTCCTGGTCCACAGCCAGGTCGGCCTCCGCCATGGCCGGAGCGTCTTCCGGGCCACCTCCCACCACGCAGAGATATTTTCCCCGGCCACGCAGGGCAGCCACGGCCCCGCCCTTCTCCCCGGCAGGCAAATCGGCCAGCACCCCGTCCATGCCCAGTTGCGTAGCCAGGACACCGGCGGAGGCGGCAGGTGCCCCGGTCAGAAACAGCACGGTGAGCCCCATCTGTTTCAAGGAGATCACCGCGGCCTGCGCCCTGTCTGCCATGGGGTCGGAAACAGCCAGAAATCCCAGAACCGTTTTTTCGGATGCCACCACCAGAGTGGTGTTCCCGTCGGCTTCCAGGGCGTCCAGCACCTCCCCTTCGTGGTGAAAGCAGACGCCGTGGGACACCAGCCAGCTGGCCTTGCCCACCCGGACGATCCGGCCGTCCACCACCGCCTCCACCCCTTCTTCGTGGGGTTTAAAATCGGTTCCCCGGCTTCGGAAGTTACCCACCCGCTCGGCGTACAGCGCAACGGCCTTTGCCAGGGGGTGGTCTGACTCTGCTTCCGCTGCATCGGCAAGGCGCACCAGCCGGGATTCGGTCTCACCGTTCATGGGCACCGCATGGATCACCCGGGGCCGCCCCCGGGTCAGCATTCGGCTGCTGGAGAAAACCACCGTGTCGACCCGGCCGAACTGCGCCAGCGTCCCAGGTTGCCTTTCCCACAAAACTCCGGTTGGGCCTTTTCGCCAAACGGCCACGGGCAGGGCCAGCCCCACGACCCAGGGAAGGGCAAGCATGAGCACCATGGCTCCGCGCCCCAGGGCAAACGCAGACATCCCGATGGCGGAAACCCACGCCCCGCAGGTCACCACCGCAGCAAGGGCCAGAACGGCAACCAGCAGCAGCGCCGCCCGACTCGCAGATCCGGGCATGGCAGCCCCACGCCCTTTATTCACATGTTCCGAGCCACTGCCAGCGACACGTCCGTTGCCGTGCCCCACCATGCCTGGTGCCCTCATCTCTGCTTCGCCCATCTTACCCCATCCGTCCTTATATAAAAAAACACCCGCTACCCACCGGGCACGGCGACACGATAATCGAACCTGCGGGGAATGGCAATGCCGCACAACCGGTCACCCAGGGCAAACGCATGTAACAATCCGGTTGCCTCCGGCGGGTCGCTTTTTGAAAAAAGCTCCGCAAAAACGTTCCGATAATCAAGGAGCTATGCAAGGTTGGTGTGTACACCAAAGAGATAAAGCCTGTATGTCAAACGTTTCAAAAGTTTTGCCCCCCGGCAGGGCCGCCGGAGGCAAAAATCTAAACGCGTTGGCCTAGCCGGTCACCCTTCAGCGACGCAGCACCCGGGCCCAGCGCCAGACATTGAAAAAACCGGCCAGGGCCGCAGCCACATAGGTAAGGGAACAGGCCACAAGGATTCGTCGGGCGGCGGGAAGGTCCTCTTCAGGGATGTAGGAACCCGATTTAAGCAGGGGCAGGGCGCGGCGAAAGCTGGCGTCCAGCTCCACGGGCAGGGTGACTAGGTGGACGAGCACCGGCGTGATGAGCAGAATTCCTGCTCCCACCAGGATCAGGCGACCCATGATGGGAGCCTTGAGCACCACGCCCACAAGGGGAAAAACGATAAAGATCAGGGTGCCGCATCGATCCACGGCCTCCGACAGCTTGATGAGACGCCCCCGGGCAAAAAAAGGGGGGTACCCCCGGGCGTGCTGGAGGGCATGGGCCACTTCATGGGCGGCCACCACCACGGCGGAAAGGGTCCTGCCATGGGCAAAGGCCGGCCGTAACCCCACGCACTTTTGCCCGGGGTCGTAATGGTCGCCCAGCAGGGAGACCTCGGCCCGCACCTCCTTCAGCCCCAGGTCCTTGATCAGGAGACGGGCAAAATCCAGCCCGGTGCCCGAAAAATAGGCCTCCCGATTGTAACGGGCAAGGATATATCGTGCCCAGGCCTGGGGCCCGAAGAGAATCACCAGGATAAGAAGCGCTGCAACAAGAAAAATCATGAACACTCCCGTAACATAAAAGGGCACGGGCCATCCGCAGCCCTTGGGGTGCAGATCAGGCGGTCAGGGTCCCTCCGGCCAGGGACCGGTACCGCACCTCGGCGGGGAGGTCGCACTTTTTCCCCTGCTCGTCCAGCCTGACAAAGGTGATGGTGGTGGAAAACACATGCCTCTCATCCGTGGCACCGGGCTCGTCGGAGAAGACCTCCACACCGTACCTCACCGAAGAGCCGCCCTTTTTCACCGGCTCGATCTGAAACCTCAGGATGGCCCCGCTGATCACCCTCTGCTTGAATACGATATCGTCCATGCCGATGGTCACCAGGGTGCAGCCGGGAAAATCCCGGGACGCAACAAGCCATGCGTATTCATCGATCCATTTAAGCAGGGCCCCTCCAAAAAGATAGCCGTGGTGATTGAGGTGTTCGGGACGAACAATGGCATAGGTGTCCATAAGCGATTCTCTCCAGCGTCACTTGTTAAAAAGCGCCTTGCCCTGAGCCCTTCGGCCCGGAGGATTCGGCACACAAATCCTGTCGCGTGTCTGCGGCTCCCCTGCGGGCACACCCTTACCGGGCCGAGATAAGAGCCTTCTGCACTCTACACAGGCTCTTTCCGGGTTTCAATGCAGATTTTCTCACCCCTTTATGGCCGCTCCTTATCTGTGGTATACTGATTCATTGAAAACACCCCCTGCGATGCCTGCCCCGCCCCGTCACCCCGGAACCGGAGTCTCCCTGCAGGCCCTCTTCGCCATCGCACACCCCGACCCAAAAAGACCGGCACCATCCCTTCCCTTGCGGCTCTTGTGCCCATGCGTCGCCGCCCAAAGGAAACCTGCCATGAGCCTTCGCCTTAAACTGACGCTTTTTATGGCCTTGTTTACGGCCACCCTCCTCGGCGCATATCTCGCATGGTGGCTCCCGGCGTACACCCGGCGGGTCGAGTCCGACCTGATCACCCTGGGGGAGGCCGAGGTCGCCCTTCTTGCCGAGGCCATGCGGCCCGGCATCCTCTCCGCCCCGCCGGGGGGCCTCGTAGGGGCCCTGGAGCACACCCTTGAGACCTCTCCGGTCTGGAGCCGCATCATCCTGACCGACGCCCGGGGAAAACAGGTCTATCCCCCCACGCCAGAGCCCCCTGAAACCACGCCCCTGACCTGGTTCGAAGCCACCATCACCCACGGCATGGTGGAGATTGCCACCCTGCGCCTCGGCGCCAATGTCAAAGCCCTCACCGCAAAGCGCACCCAGGCCGCCGCCCGCATGGGCCTTTTGCTCATTGCCCTGCCCGGTATCCTTACCATGGCACTGCTCCTGTACACGACCCGGCGGATTACCCGCCCCTTGAACCGCTTGGGTGTTGCGGCACACCACATCGCACGCGCCGATTTTAACGTCGCCCTTCCGGGGGCCACAGGCGATGAAATCGGCCTGCTGACCCACGCCTTTGACACCATGAAGACCCGCCTTGCGCAGCGGGAACAAAAGGGCACCGAAGACCAGCTGCGCCTTTCGGCCATCATTAACAACGCAGCGGCCGGCCTCATCACCATCGACCACGCCGGGACCCTGCGATCCCTCAACCAGGCGGCGGAACAGATGTTCGGATACGCATCCAAGGATGTCCTTGGGCAAAACATCCGCATCCTCATGCCCCGGCCTTACCGAAGGGAGCACGACCGGTTCATACGGCGCTACCTCCAGTCCGGAGAAAAACGAGCCATCGGCATCGAACAGCAGGTCAAGGGCAGGCGAAAAAACGGCGAGGTGTTTCCCATCTGGCTCGCGGTCTCGGAGATGAAGCAAACCGAAGAGCCCCTGTTTGTTGGATCTATCCTGGAGATCACCCAGCAGAAAAGCGCAGACGCGGAACTGATGAAGCATCGGGACAACCTGCGTGCCATGATCCATGAGCGTACCAAGGACCTGGAAATCGCCATGGAAAAGGCCGAAGCCGCCAACCGGGCAAAGTCCAACTTTATCTCCAACATGAGCCATGAAATCCGCACCCCCATGAATGCCTTGCTGGGCTTTCTGGCCCTGGCCCTGGAAAAAGACGACTTGCCAACAGAACTTCGAAGTTACCTGGAAGTCGCCCACCGTTCCTCCTGGAGCCTTTTGGGGCTTCTGGACGACATCCTCGACATCTCCAAGCTCGAAGGAAACCGCATGGAGCTGGAGTTCACCCCCTTTGATCTCACCGCCCTGTTGCGGGACATCTCCCAGACCATGGCGGCAGCCGCCCGGGAAAAGGGGCTCTACCTGCGGTTATACATGGACACGCCCATGCCACGATACTGCTCAGGGGATCCCATGCGGCTCAGGCAGGTCCTCTTCAACCTCCTCTCCAACGCCGTCAAGTTCACCCACAAGGGGGGTATCACCATCCATGTGGAGTCCCTCACCGGCACGGACATCCATTTTGCCATCAACGACACGGGCATCGGCATTCCCGAAGACCAGCTGAAACGTATCTTTGAGCCCTTTGCCCAGGCCGATGACTCCACCACCCGACGATACGGCGGCACCGGCCTGGGGACCGCCATTGCCAAACAGCTCACCGAACTCATGGGCGGCACCATCTGGGTCAAAAGCGAGGTGGGCAAGGGAAGCACCTTTCACCTGACCATCGCCCTGCCGGAGGCCGCAGCACCCCACCAGGCCCCGCCGCAACCCCACGCCTCTGTGCCGGCGGCCCTTTCCGTCCTCGTGGCAGAAGACATCGATGAAAACGCCAAGCTCATCATGATCCGCCTGGAGCAGCAGGGGCACGGGGCCGTGTCGGTTGCCAACGGACAGGAGGTTCTCAGGGCCCTTGCCGAGACGCCCTTTGACCTGATCCTCATGGACGTTCACATGCCGGAAATGGACGGCCTGGAGGCCACCCGCAGAATCCGCTACGGCGATTCCGGCAAGGCTCCCCGAACCATCCCCATCATCGGGCTCACGGCCAGCGCCGGGAAACAGGATGTCAAGGAGTGCCTGGACGCGGGCATGGATGAAGTGGTCACCAAGCCCATCGACTTCTCGCACCTCTTTGCCGCCATGGAAGCCACCCTCCCCCGTGAAGGCCTCTCCCCACTGACCACCCCCGAGCCCACTGACGGCTCCGGCGGCACATGGCCGAGAATTGCAGGGGTCGACATGCAAAAGGCCATGACCACCTGGGGAGACCGGGCCGTATACCTCAAAGCCCTCTCGTCGTTCGTGCAAAAATTCAAAGCAACCCCTCAGGCCATGCTCCAAGCCATAGAGAAAGGGGGCACAGATGGCATCCACCAGAAACTCCATGCCATCAAGGGGGCGTCGGCCAACCTCTGCATGACCGAGGTTCACAGGGCCTGCCAGGCCCTCACCCCCTTGCCGGGCCCCGACGAAAGCCATAAAACGCGTCCTCTTCTCCTCACCCTCCACGGCGCGTTCCAACGGTTGGCCCAGGCCCTGACACTTCCGGACCGGAAGGCTCCGACCGCGACCCACCCCAAGCGCTCCCCGGAGGAAGCGGCAACCTGGTTTGCCGAGCTGTTCAACGCTCTGGAAACCGACAACCCGGACCGGGTCGCCCCCCTTCTGGAGCCGACTGTCGCCTGTATCTCCGAGGCACACACCCAAACCATCCAGGACAGGGTGGACCTGTTTGACTTCCGAGGAGCAGAGGAAGAGGCCAGGAAAACAGCCCGAGACATGAACATTTACCTAAACGGGGAAGCCCATGGCGCAAAAACATAAAATACTCGCGGTGGACGACGAGCCCGGCAATCTTCAGATCATCCGGCTCATCCTCAAAGACCACTACGACCTGGCCTTTTCCACCAGCGGGCGGGAGGGGCTCCATGCTGCATACAAGCATCGACCGGACCTTCTGCTCCTGGACGTGATGATGCCGGACCTCAACGGGTACGACCTGTGCCAAAACCTCAAGGCAGACCCCAGGACCCGGCGTATCCCCATCATCTTCGTCACGGCCATGGGGGATGTGGAGGACGAGAAAAAAGGGCTGCAGCTCGGGGCCGTGGACTACATCACCAAACCCATCAGCCCCCCCATCCTCAAGGCCCGGGTCAACACTCACCTGGCACTCTATGACCAGAACCGGGAGCTCGAACATGCCGTGGCCCGACGTACCCGGGACCTCCACTCCAGCCGGTTGAAGGTTATCCAGCGCCTTGGACGGGCCTCGGAATACAAGGACGACGAAACCGGGGCCCACATTATCCGCATGAGCCACTACTCCCGGATGATCGCCCTGGCCGCAGGCCTCTCCCAGGAGGAGGCACAGCGCCTCTTCACGGCCGCGCCCATGCACGATGTGGGAAAAATCGGCATCCCCGACAACATCCTCCAGAAACCAGGGCCCCTCACAGCCGAAGAATGGGTCATCATGAAGCGACACCCCGCCATCGGAGCGGAAATCATCGGCGAGGACGACTCCGAACTCCTGAAGTACGCCCGCACCATTGCCCTGACCCACCATGAAAAATGGAACGGCTCAGGGTACCCCGGAGGCCTTGCCGGCGAGGCGATTCCCTTTGAGGGACGCATCGTGGCCCTGGCCGATGTCTTTGATGCCCTCACCAGCAAGCGCCCGTACAAGGAGGCATGGCCCGTGGAAAAAGCCATGGCCCATATTGCCGACGAATCCGGCGGCCACTTTGACCCGGCCCTGGTCAAGGCCTTCATGGGCATCAAAAAACACCTGCTCTGGGTTCTCAACAAATGGGGCGACAAGGCGTGACCCATTGCACCCGCTGCCCGGACAACCCATCCTTACCAGGAGACCTTCCGTGGAAAAATGGACCATTTTGACCGTGGATGATGAGCCCATCAACCGAGAGGTCATCAAACATATCCTCAAAGATCACTACCGGCTGATGTTTGCCGAAAACGGGTTTAAAGCCATGGCCCTGGCCACAGGCAGCCTGCCGGACCTCATCCTTCTTGATGTGATGATGCCGGAGATGAGCGGCTACCAGACATGTGCCGCCCTGAAAAAGGACCCCAGGACCCGGAATATCCCCGTTATCTTCGTCACCGCCATGACCGACATCGAAGACGAAACCACGGGCCTGGAAATGGGTGCCGCCGATTACATCACCAAGCCCATCAGCCCCGCCATCCTCAAAGCGCGCATCGCCACCCACCTGGCCCTCTACAACCAGAACCGCACCCTGGACGCCAAGGTCAAGGAGCGCACCAAGGAGCTCAACAACACCCGCCTTGAAATCATCCAGCGGCTGGGAAGGGCCTCGGAGTACAAAGACGACGAAACCGGGCTCCACATCCTGCGCATGAGCCACTATGCCCGGTTGCTCGGTCAGGCCATCGGCCTGCCCGAAGTGGAGGTCAATCGCCTGTACAATGCTGCCCCCATGCACGACATCGGGAAAATCGGCATCCCGGACCGCATCCTCCAGAAGCAGACCGCCCTCACCGAAGACGAATGGCGCATCATGAGGCGCCACCCCAAAATCGGAGCGGAGATCATCGGCCCAAACCCTTCCCTTCTCCTTCAGATGGCCCGCACCATTGCCCTCACCCACCATGAGCGCTGGGACGGCAGTGGGTACCCCCGCCGACTCAAGGGCGAAGCCATCCCCATCGAAGGCCGCATCGTGGCCGTGGCCGATGTCTTTGATGCCTTGACCTCCAGGCGCCCCTACAAAGAAGCCTGGGACGTCAGTCGGGCAGTGGACTACCTCCGAAAAGAGTCGGGCCACCTCTTTGAGCCAAATCTGATCAGCCGGTTCATGGGCATCCTTCACCAGGTAATTGAGATAAAAGAGCGCCTCGCCGACCACCCGGACGCCGTGCATCGTGCGGCAGCCAACTGAAGCCTTTTCCTGTGGATAACCCGATTTTGCATGGTTTCCGTGGTTGGCAGACAAACTAACCGATCATGACTGACCGGCCACAACCAACCAGTATTCCAGCTGATAGCGCAACCGTTCTGCCTGAAACAATGGAGTGCTTCCGGGGATATCCACCCCTTGACATTAAATGAATGATCGTTTATTAAACTCCCATGAGACCCAAAGACGAAACCAAACGAGAGGCCATCCTAAACGCCGCCATGGTGCTGATCAACACCCTGGGTCTGGCTCACACCTCCATGTCCAAAATCGCACGGGAGGCAGGGGTCTCCCCCGCCACCATCTACATCTATTTTGAAAACAAGGACCACCTCCTCCTTACCCTCTACGTGGAGGTCAAACGGGAGATGAGCCGGGCCATCCTGGACAGCCTGGACGACGACCTGGACATCCGGGACGCCTTCCGCTTCATGTGGGAAAACCTCTACGCCTACTACCTGGCCTACCCGGACCACTTCGTCTTTGCCGAACAGTTCTGCAACGCCCCCATCGCCGATGCCGTGGAGGAAGAGGAGGCCAAAGGCTTCTTCGCACCCTTCACCCACCTCATCGAACGCGGCCAGAAAGAGGGCATCCTTAAGCAGGTTCCCATGGAACTCCTCGTGGCCTTTGCCTTCCACCCCCTCACCCAGCTGGCCAAACAGCACGTCAAAGAGGGAATCGCCATGGACGACGACGGCCTCGAAGCCGCCTTTTCCTGCGCCTGGGACGCCGTGGCCGCCCCCGAGGCATAAGCCACGTGCCTGAAAAAAGAAAAAAAACCTATTCAGTTGCCTCCGGCGGGCAGGGGCTACAGCCCCTGCACCCCAATATCGCAAATGCTCCGGGACTCGTTCCTCGCCCTGCGCATTTGCTGACGGGCTACGCCCGTAAGGTGTTGCTGAGATTAAGGGGCAATAGTCCGTATCAGGATGTTGCTCTCCTTAGGGAATGATGCACGAAGGCTCTGTCCCCACGTTCATCATCCAAGGCACCGCCTTTGCCTCTCTTCTTTTTTGCCCCCACCCCACGCCATAGCTGTCCCCTGTATCAGCAACACGAGACATTTTTTGATGATAACCTGACTACACTATTCGAAAGCTCCCCAAATACGCCCTCTCGTTCCAGACCGGTAACAAAGAGATGAAAAAGGTAGGTTATTAGTAGGTTACAAATAAACAATCGTTCATTCATGATAAAGTTTTCAAATCTTTCTGTGTATTGTGATGGCGTAAGACCGAATCCTTTTCTCCCAAATACACTCTATCTCACATAGCTTATGCCACACACCTTGTACCCTTAGAAAAGGAATCCCGTTATTCCTTGGGTATAGGCCTATCCCAAAAACGTCATCCTGCTCAGTCCCCATCTTAGAAGCCCATGGCAACGGGCCCACACTTTTCATCGGAAAGTGCTAAACGATCGTTCTTTTATTATATCTTTTTCGAAGCAGTATGATGATAACAAAGTCCAAGACCACTACACCCGATGCCACAAACGTCCTCGTCTAACATAGGCCCCCCACAATACCCATGCCCCTCTTATGGACACCTGTGAACAAACGATTATTCGTTTATTATAAACGCATCAAGAACACGGCGCTTTTATTCATGTTTGACTTCTATTACCGTTGGCTTCGGCGATTCGCAGGGGCAATGTGACCCTGAATGGCTATACAGACCAGAACATACGGGCACAGCCCGTCAGCACATATGACGAGCCCGAGGAACGAGGGCTTGGAGCATGTGCGATACTGGGGTCAAGGGGCTCAGCCCCTTGCCGCCGGAGTTATTCCGGTTAAACTTCTTCAGCGTGTTTTTAGAAGAATGAAATGGGCTTCTCCTGCAAAGACGGTTGCCAGATGTCACACATCACGCGAATGCCCCGATAACGCGGGTAGAATGGCTGCATCCATGCATTCGCCTCAGGGTTTCAAGGTGCCCCCACCTTGCCGCCGGAGGCAGGCTTTTTATGCGTCTAAAATGAGATCACGGGGGTGGGCAGATGTTGCTTGGCCACGGAGATGGAGGTGTTGCTGCCGCTGAGAACGCTGTAGGCGGCGGCAAGGGCAAGATCGGGGGTGTTGTTCTCCTCGCTCAGGTGGGCAAGGACAAGGTGGGAGAGCCGGGATCGGTCCACGGCATCCAAAAGGGTGGCGGCCTCTTCGTTGGAAAGATGGCCCACGCGACTGCGCACGCGCTGTTTCAGGGGCCAGGGGTAGTTGGGGTTGTCGTAGAGAAGATCCGGGTCGTGGTTGGACTCCAGGATCAGGGCGTTGCAGCCCGACAGGTGCTCTTTCACAAGGTGGCCTGCGATGCCCAGGTCCGTTGCGATGCCCAGGACCGAACCGGACGGGGTGGTGACCCGAAACCCGGAGGTATCGGCCGCGTCATGGGAGATGGAAAAGGGATGGATCTCCATGGCCCCCACACAAAAGCGCCTGCCGCACTCCATGGCCTGAATGTCCATGGTTTTGGTCTTGCCGAGCTTCTTGACCGACCCTGTGCGGGTGGCCTCGGTGATGAACAGGGGGATCCCGAACCTGCGGCACACCACCCCCACGCCCCCCACATGGTCGGTGTGCTCATGGGAGACCACCACGGCAGAGAGGGTCGTGGGATCGAGGTCCCGCTCAGCCATGCGCCGCTCCAGCTCACGGCCCGAAAGACCGCAGTCAAACAAGACCGCCGTCTCTCCGCCCTTTACGTACAGGGCGTTGCCCTTGCTGCCGCTGGCGAGCTGGCAAAAACAGTTTTCCGGTTCCTGAATCTCAGTCATCTCATGTCATCCCAAAGAATAAAATGCCTCCGGCGGCCCTGCCGGGGGCCAAACTTTTGAAAAGTTTGACAAACATGTCTTAACAGCTTTGCTATGAATTCCAGCGATTCTGACTGTTCTAACCTTTCGGAAAGTTTTTTGCGGAGCTTTTTCTCAAAAAAGCGACCCACCGGAGGCAACTGATTTTTTAAATGCGCTTGCCAATAAGCTTTCGAGGTGGCTCACCTCGCCGCCGGAGGCTGCTTTTTGGAGTTGAATAGTTACGTTTTGTTTTGATGTTACACCGGCCTTATACGCCGGTGTGTCCGAAGCCGCCATCTCCGCGCTCTGTGGCGTCGAGGTCGTCCACCACGGTGATCTCGGCCTGCCAGACGCGGGTCACGATCATCTGGGCGATGCGCTCATTGCGATTGATGATAAAGGGCTCGGCACCGAAGTTAATGAGGGCCACCTTGACCTCGCCCCGGTAATCGCTGTCGATGGTGCCCGGTGCGTTGACGATGCCGATGCCGTGCTTGACAGCCAAGCCGCTCCGGGGCCGGATCTGGGCCTCAAATCCCTTGGGCAGGGCCATGGAAAACCCGGTGGGGATCAGGGCCACGGCACCGGGTGCCAGGGTAACGGGGGCTTCGTTGGCCGCATGGATATCCATGCCCGCGGCCTCCTCGGTCATGTAACGGGGCAAGGGAACGTCGCTGTTTTTCTGCGGGTCAAGGCGCTTGAAGGCCACCCGGGGTCTGTCGGTCATATCGGCTCCATATAATAAAAAAATGCGTAACTAATCAGTTCAAAAGCGCCTCCGGCGGCCCTGCCGGGGGCCAAACTTTTGAAAAGTTTGACAAACAGGTCTTAAGTAAAGTCATTCCAGGCTTCGCCGAAAGAAATTCGTCACTTCTTTTGGAAAGTTTTTTGCGGAGCTTTTTTTCAAAAAAGCGACCCGCCGGAGGCCTGCTTTTTTTCTGCGCCTTTGACCATGGAGACTCGTTTTACGAAACGGCAAAAAATACCGTAACAGGCAGAGACAAAAAAAGGTACCCCCACACGGGAGGTACCTTTAATTTTTTTTGGTGTCATGGGGAGCCGGCCATGGGATCAACCGGACGCCATCACAACCCGAAGACCTTTCGGATCTCAGCTTCGGAAGGGTCGGGACCGAGGACGGCCACGGCGGGTTTCTGGCTGAAGGCCATGTCCGCGACCTTTCGGACCTCTTCCACGGTGACTGCCTCAATCTGGGCCACCACCTCATCCAGGGAGAGCTGGCGTCCGAAGTGGAACTCGCTGGAGGCAAGTCGTGCCATCTGGCTGTCCACGCTCTCGGAGGCCAGGAGAATATTTCCCTTGGTAAAGGCCTTGGCCTCGTCCAGGGTCTCCTGGTCCACGCCGTGCTCACAGAGCCTCATGAGCTCCTGGTTCGTCACCTCCAGGCATTCGGTGAGCCGGTCCGGGCTGACGCCCGCATAGACACCGACCATGCCGCTGTCCACGTAGGACGCGTTAAAGGAGTAGACGTTGTAGGCAAGGCCACGCTTTTCCCGGATCTCCTGAAAAAGCCGGGAACTCATGTTCCCGCCCAGGATGGTGTTCATCAGGGAGGAGGCAAAGCGCATCTCGTCGGTGACGGAGAGGCCGGGCCACGCCAGGCTCACGTGGGTCTGCTCGATGTCCCGGGACAGGGCCTTCACCCCGGACAGGGGGGCAGGCACCTTCCGCACGGGAAATCCGTCCCGGGCCTTGATGCCTTCAAAGGCCGGGGCCAGAAGGGAGACAATCTCCTCGTGGTCCACATGACCTGCGCAGGAAATCAGCACCCGGTCGGGCTGGTAGAGATGGGAAAAGAACCGAACCAGGTCCTCCCGCCCGTACCCCAGGATCTGCTCCCGGGTGCCCAGAATGGACCGCCCCAGGGCGTGATCCCCCCAGAAACACTCTTCCAGGAGGGTATGGATATGATCCTCGGGGTTGTCCTCCACCATGCCGATCTCAGAGAGAATCACGGGCCTTTCGCTCTCCACCTCTTCCTGGGAAAAGGTGGAGTTCAAAAAGATATCGCTGAGCAGGTCCGCCATGGTGACGAGGTGCTCATCCATCACGCGGGCGTGATAGCAGGTGTTCTCCATGGAGGTAAAGGCGTTGGTCTGCCCGCCAATGGCGTCGAAGGCCTTGGCGATGTCGTAGGACGACCGCTTTTGGGTTCCCTTGAAGAGCATGTGCTCGATGAAGTGGGAGAGCCCGCCTTCGGGCACGGCCTCGTCACGGGCGCCTGCGTCTACCCAGACGCCCATGGAGACGGATCGCACATGGTCGATCCGTCTCGAGACGATCCGTACGCCGTTTGTCAGTGTGGTCTTATCGACGGCCCCTGTCATTGCCCCCTCGACCACCTCGTCCGCCGCGTCCGCGGTCATCCCTTCGGCCGCCCCTGTCGTCCCGGCGTCCGCCGCGATCATCGCGGTGGGGACGTGCCTCTTCCCCTTCGGGGGCGGGCAGGACTGCCTTGTGGCTCAGGCGGATTTTTCCGTCGCGGGTCACCTCAAGGACACGGACCTTGAGCTTGTCCCCTTCGCTGACAATGTCGGAGACACTGTTCACGCGGTAGTGGGCCAGCTCGGAGATGTGGACGAGGCCGTCCACGCCCGGGCGGATGGTGACAAAAGCGCCGAAATCGGCGATCTTGGCCACGGTGCCTTCGTACTCTTCACCGGGCTCGGGATCGGTGCCGATGTCGTTGACGATCTGAACCGCTTTGGCTGCGTCTTCGGCGTTGACGGCAGTGATCTTCACGGTGCCGTCATCGGAGACTTCCAGGCGGGTGTTGGTGTCGGTCTGGATCTGGCGGATGTTCTTGCCGCCGGGGCCGATGATGTCTCGGATCTTGTCCGGGTTGATCTTGACCACGTGCACCTTGGGTGCGTGGACAGAGATCTCCTCACGGGGTGCGTCGATGGCGTCGAGCATCCTGTCGAGGATGTGGAGACGACCTTTACGGGCCTGCTCCAGGGCCTTGACCATGATCTCCTTGGGGAGTTCGTTGATCTTGATGTCCATCTGAAGGGCAGTGATGCCCTCGGAGGTACCGGCCACTTTGAAGTCCATGTCGCCGGTGTGGTCTTCATCCCCGAGGATATCGGAGAGGATGGCCACTTTGTCGCCCTCTTTCACGAGGCCCATGGCGATGCCGGAAACCGGCTTGGAGATGGGCACGCCGCCGTCCATGAGGGCCAGGGTGCAGGAACACACCGTACCCATGGAGGAGCTGCCGTTGGACTCGGTGACCTCGGAGACGAGGCGCACGGTGTATTCGAAATCTTCCTTGGAGGGAAGGATCGGCTCGATGGCACGGAAGGCCAGGGCACCGTGACCGATTTCACGTCGGCTGGGTGCGCCCACGCGCTTGCACTCTCCCACGGAGTAGGGAGGGAAGTTGTAGTGCAGCATGAAGGGCTTGGTGGTGTCCCCGGAGAGGGTCTCCACACGCTGCTCGTCCATGCCGGAGCCCAGGGTCAGGATGCCCATGACCTGGGTCTCGCCGCGGGTGAACAGGGCGCTGCCGTGGGGGCGGGCCAGAACGTCCACGTCGCAGGTGATGTCGCGGATCTCGTCAAAGGCGCGGCCGTCGATGCGGTGCCCGTCTTCGAGGATGATGGCGCGGGCCACCTTCTTGCTCAGGGAGCTGAAGATATCGGAGATCTCGTCCTTGCGCTCGGCCATCTCTTCGGAGAGGCCTTCGATGAGCTCGGCTTTAACGGCTGAGACTGCGGCTTTACGGGCCATCTTGTCTTTCACCTGAAGGGCTTCGCGGACCTTGGCGGCCGCCTGGCCGTCCACAAAGGAAACCAGGGACTCGTCCACGGCAGGGGCTTCCACCACGCGCTTTTCACGGCCCACGGCCGCACGCATCTGCTCCTGGATATCAATGAGGGGCTGGATGGCGTTGTGGCCTGCTTCCAGGGCCTCGATCATCTCGGCTTCGGAAACCACTTTGGCCCCGGCTTCCACCATGGTGACACCGGTCTTGGAACCGGCCAGCACGATGTTGATGTCGCACTCTTCCATCTGGCTCAGGGTGGGGTTGATGACGAACTCACCATCCACACGGGCCACACGTACGGCGCCGATGGGCCCTTCAAAGGGCAGCTCGGAGATATGCAGGGCCGCGAAGGTGGCGATCATGGCCAGCACATCGGGCTCGTTCTCTTTGTCCATGCTCATGACGGTGGCGATGACCTGGGTCTCGCAGCCGTACCCGTCGGCAAAGAGGGGTCGGATGGGGCGGTCGATGAGGCGGCAGGTGAGAATCTCTTTCTCGCTGGGACGCCCCTGCTCACGCCTGAAGTAGTTGCCGGGGATACGTCCGGCCGCGTAAATCTTCTCCTGGTACTCCACGGAGAGGGGAAGGAAGTCGATTCCCTCCTTGTTCTTATCGGCCCCTACGACGGTAACCAGCACGCTGGTTTCGCCCATCTGTGCGATGACGGCCCCGGAGGCCTGCTTGGCGATTTTGCCGGTTTTAAGGGTCAGTGTCTTTCCGTTCAGCTCGGTTTCAAAGCTGTATTCTTGCATCTATTGCTCCTTGGTTAGGTGAAACCGCTGCGTTCATTTGTGAGGCCCCTCATCGAACGTCCTCATAAATAACGGCACGCGTGAGCCATCCACCCATATGACGGGGGTCGATACCTCAGGTGTGCTTATTTAAAAGGAGTTCGGTTTCGGGTTGCCTCGTGTGCGGCGGTCAAGGGGTATGGGAGTGCGGAGGGCACCGGAACCATTTCCGGTGCCTTCCGCAAAAACCATCTATCGTTTGAGGCCGAGTCGTGCGATCAGCTCACGGTAACGAGTGATGTTCTTCTTCTTCAGGTAGTTCAGAAGACGACGGCGACGGCCGACGAGAATCAGAAGGCCACGACGTGAGTGGTGGTCTTTCTTGTGTACCTTCACGTGCTCGGTGAGGTACTTGATTCGGTCGGTCAGAAGCGCAATCTGCACTTCGGGGGAGCCGGTATCGGACTCGTGGGTTTTGTACTGCTCGATGGTTCCCAGTTTCTGCTCAGTGGTAAATACCATGGGTCTTGCCTCCAAATCTGGGCGCGCACCCTTCGGAGGGACGTTTTTCCGCTCCGTCGTGCATGGTCGCCCTTAATGAATAAAATTGGAATAATGAAAACCGGCAAACCGTTCGGCAAACGTATCTGCCAGCCCCGCCCGGCCTTCTCCGATCCGATATTCCATTCAGACCGGCTGCATCATTCGGGCGGTTGCTTCTGCTCGCATAAGTGCGACCGTAAGTCCCCCACAGGGAACCCCGACGCACAAATAACGAATAATTATACCTTTATGCGTTAAAAACACAACAATATTTATGATGTGCCCCGTATTTTGCCGACTCCACCACGGCAATCAGGGCGCCGTGGCCGTCCAGGACCCGGCAGAAATCAGCCCTGGCCTCCTGGCCGCAAGGCGTCCAGGCCAAAGGGTTCCCGTTCATGACCAGGGCCCGGGTGGCCTCGTCCACCACCATGGAAGGCAGGTGGGAGAGGGCCTCTGCCATGGGAATCATGGACAGGTCTTCCCGTTCCATGGTCTCTGCCTCGGAAAGGGGCAGGGCCTCGTCCACATGAAACCCGGAGCTCTCGATACGGCGAAGGGCGGTGAGGTGCCCCACGGTCCCTGCGGACTCTGCCATGTCCCGGGCCAGGCTGCGGATGTAGGTCCCCTTGGAACAGCTGACCTCGAAATCGATGTGGGGAAAGGAGAGGGCCACGAGCCGGTTTTCATGGAGAGTCACGGGACGGGGGGGCTTTTCCACGGCCTGCCCTTTTCGGGCCAGCTTGTAGAGGGGCACCCCGTTGTGTTTGAGGGCCGAGTAGATTGGCGGAACCTGCATGAAGTCCCCTGTAAAAGCGGCACACAGGGCCTCTGCTTCGGGAAGTCCCAGGCGCGCCTCAAGGGCGGCCATGGCCTCGGCAGACTCGGTGGTGAGCACCTCGCCGTCGGGGTCAAGGGTATCGGTGAGGGTCCCCAGGCCAAGGCGGGCTGCGTAGCGCTTGTCCGCATCAAGAAAAAACCGGGAGAGCCGTGTGGCCTTTCCCACGGTGATCACCATGAGGCCCGTGGCAAAGGGGTCCAGGGTGCCCGCATGGCCCACCTTGGAGAACTTGAACCGCTTTTTGATGCGATAGACAACCGATGCCGACGAGATTCCCGCCGGCTTGTCGATCAATAAGATACCGTCGTTCATCTGTCTTATCTAGAATGCGTCGGAGATCCGAAGCACTTCCTTTTTGATGTCCTTGAGGCTGGTAAAGGAGGTAAAGGCGGCTGCGCCGGGATGGCCGCCGCCACCGTAGGCCGCGGCAATGATCCCAACATCCACGGGACCGTTGGAGCGCAGGCTGACGTGGTAGTGGGGCTTGGGCCTGTCCCCGGGCAGGGGCCGGGACTCCTGGATGAGAACGGCCACCTGCACATCTTCGATGTGCTTGGCGTAGTTTACCAGGCCGTTGATGTCGTCCACGCTGGTCTCAGTCTCCCGCAGCATCTCCTGGGTCAGGTACATGACGGAGAGCTTGCCGTTGTCCGAGATCTCGATGGTGTCCAGCACCATGTTCAGGAGCTTGAGGCGCCCCAGGGAGTAGGTGGCAAACAGGGTCTGGGCCACCTTGTAGGAGTCCACCCCCGTCTCCACCATGCGCCCGCAGATAAAATAGGCCTCCGGGGTGGTGTTCTGGAAGAGAAAAGAGCCGGTGTCTGTGAAAATGGCCGTGTAGATGGCGTACGCCATGGAGACGTCGATGGGCACATTCAGATCCGTCACCAGGCGGTAGACGAGTTCTCCGGTGGACGAGGCGGCCGGATCCACCATCTGGTGGAGGCCGAAGCCGGTGTTGGTCACGTGGTGGTCGATGTTAAGAACGGTGGGTATCCGGCCCACTTCGTCGGCATGGGACCCCACCCGGGACAGATCGCTGCAGTCCAGGGCCACGGCGGTGTCGTAGGACGAGAGGTTGCCGGGATCAGACATGATTCGCTCGATGCCGGGAAGAAAACGAAAAATGGCGGGAATGGGGCTCTCATTATAAAGCCGCACGTTTTTCCCCATCAACGACAGGGCACGTCCCAGGGCCAACAGCGACCCGATGGCATCACCGTCGGGTCGGATATGGGTCACTAGGAGCAGGCTCCTGCTCTGTTTCAGGGATTCCAGAATCATCATCCTGATGGCCTCGCATAGCTCTGAACGATCCGTCTGTATAAGGTCACAGGAAAAACCACGGCACCCTGCGCACCAACGCGTGACGTCGTCGCTGAAGTTACCGGGTTACGACTCCGACTCGCCTTCTGATTCGGAGTCACCATTGACCGAGAGAGTTTTGAGGACCTCGTTGATATGCGAACCGTAGTCAAAGGATTCGTCATACACAAAGGTCAGCGACGGCATGAACTTCAGCCCGAGCTTGCCGGCCAGGGATTTGCGCAGAAACCCCGAGGCACTTTTGAACCCGGCCAGGGCGTCGTACTTGGCTTTTTTTCCACCGGACACGCAGAAAAAAACCTGGGCATGGCGCAGGTCGTCGGTGAGCTTGACGCCTGTCACGGTGGCCATATCAAGGCGGGGATCGCTCACCTTTTTGTGCAGCAGTTCCGAAAGGGTGGACTGAATTTTAACGCTGACCCGTTCAGCACGAGAAAACGGCTTCATACTGGGTATGTATCCTTATGGTGTCAAACGCTGAAATGCCCCGTCATGAAAAACCGGTAAGGCGTATGGCGAGGCATTGCAGCGTGGAAGTCTTTTCAGAAATACCAGAATAGAATGCCGGCCCGAAGGCCGGCAGGATGCGCTAATCGAGGGAAGGTTTGATCTCTTCCAGGTAGTAGCAGTCGATGGTGTCACCGAGCTTGACATCGTTGTAGTTCTCGATGCCGATACCGCATTCGTAGCCCTGGGCCACTTCTTTGGCATCGTCCTTGAACCGCCTGAGGGAGGCCAGGTTGCCGTCGTAGACGATAACCCCCTCGCGCAGGAGGCGGACCTTGTTGCCACGGACAATCTTGCCTTCGAGAACGTAACACCCGGCAATGGTCCCTTTCTTGGGAATCACAAAGGTGTCGCGAACTTCGGCACGACCGAGGATCTTCTCCTCGAAGGTGGACTCCATGAGTCCGACCATGGCGTCTTTGAGGTCCTTGATGGCATCGTAGATGATGTCGTAGAACCGCATATCCACGCCCTCTTCCTTGGCCATGTTCTGGACCTTGGTGGCGGGGCGGACGGCAAAGCCGAGGATAATGGCGTTGGAGACCGCAGCCAGGGAGACGTCGGATTCGGTGACGGTACCGGTGGCGGCGTGGATCACATTGACCTTCACCTCGCTGGTGGAGAGCTTGCCGAGGGACTCGCGCAGGGCCTCGATGGAGCCGTGAACGTCGGCCTTGATGATCAGGTTGAGATCCTTGACCTCGCCCTCTTCCATCTGCTCGAAGAGACGATCCAGGGTCACGCGGCTGTTCTTGGCCAGCTCGCGGGCACGGGCCTTCTGGAGGCGGTGCGCACTCACCTGCTTGGCGTCTTTGTCGTCTTTGACCGCAACCATCTCGTCGCCGGCTTCGGGAACACCGGTGAGGCCGATGATCTCAACAGGCATGGAGGGACCGGCCGTGGTGACCTGCTCGCCCTTGTCGTTGAACATGGCTCGGATCTTGCCGTGGTACATGCCGCAGACAACGGACTGCCCGGACTTCAGGGTACCTTCCTGGATCAGGACCGTGGCCAGGGGGCCGCGACCGATGTCGAGCTTGGACTCCACCACGTGGCCGATGGCCAAACGATCGGGGTTGGCATCCAGCTCCAGAACTTCTGCCTGGAGAAGGACCATATCCAGCAGATCGCCGATACCTTCGTGGCTCTTGGCCGAGACGTTGACGAAGATGGTGTCTCCGCCCCAGTCTTCCGCCAGAACTCCGTGATCGGAGAGCTCTCGCTTCACACGATCCGGATCGGCATCGGGCTTGTCGATCTTGTTCACCGCAACGATGATGGGCACCTCGGCCGCCTTGGCGTGGTTCAGGGCCTCAACGGTCTGGGGCATGACGCCGTCGTCGGCGGCAACCACCAGGATAACCAGGTCGGTGACCTTGGCACCGCGGGCACGCATGGCGGTAAACGCCTCGTGACCGGGGGTGTCGAGAAAGGCGATGGCCCCGTTTTCGGTCTGCACGTGGTAGGCACCGATGTGCTGGGTGATGCCCCCGGCTTCCCCTGAGGTGACGGAGCTTTTACGGATCACGTCAAGCAGAGAGGTCTTGCCGTGGTCGACGTGGCCCATGATGGTGACCACGGGGGATCGGGTCACACGCTTCGAGGGATCCTCGTCCACGGAGGAGGTGCTCAGGATGGTCTCTTCTTCAAAGGCCGCGCGCTCCACTTCAAAACCGAATTCCACGGCAACGAGCTCTGCGGTATCGTAATCGATGGTCTGGTTCACCGTGGCCATGACGCCCATGCCCATGAGCTTGATGATCATGTCGTTGGCCTTGATGCCCATGCGCTTGGCCAGTTCGGCCAGCACGATGGTGTCATCCACCTTGATGCGTCGCTTGATGGCCTTGGGTACGGTAATCTGGGTCTTCTGGCCCACGGGCTGCTGCTTGTGCCTGCCGCCCTTACGGCCTTTGCGGCCCCGGCCTTCGGAGTACAGGGCGTTGCCCTCTACCACGGTCTTCTTACGACCCTTCTTGCGAGAGCCGAAGGCGTCTCCGCCGGTCTCGTTACCACGCCCGCGACGGCCCTTCTTGCCGCGTGAATCACCGGCCATCTCGCCACCCGTGGGGGGCATCTGGGGCTCATGGGTTCGCTCGTTGCGATCGTGGGTGTTGTTATGGGGCGTCGAAGGTCGGGAGTAACCGTTACCACGATGGGTTGACGCCTCTTTGTCCCGGAGGAACGCGGGCTTGGTCCCGGGCTCGGGGAGTTTGATAATCTTGGCAGCCGTGAACTTCTTCACTTTCTTGCGTTTCTTCTTGGGCTCATCTTTATCAGCCGCAGAAGCATCCGCCTCATCAGGTTGTCCCGTCTTACCGCCTTCTCCGGCTTCAGCTGCCGGAGCCACATCTTTTTCAGCGGCCTTTTCAGCCACCGGTGCCGCCTCTTGGGCGGGTTCGGCTTTCATTTCTGTGACACTCTCCTCTTCGTTCTTGGCCTCGACAACGGGTGCTTCCGGCGTCTCGGCAACGGGAGCTGGCGTCACGCTTGCGGGCTCAGGGGCGACCTCGGGGGCTGCGGGCTCTTCCTGGGAAGGCGTCTCAACCTCGGGGCGCTTGATGATGCGGGCCGGCTCACTTTTCTTGGCTTTCTTGGGTTTCACGGGCTCGGTGGCCGCCTTGGCCTCGGCCTCGGCTGCTTCGTCCTCTGCCTCGACCACAGGCGTCTCCGCCTTTACCACCTCTTCAACAGGGGGAGTGGTCTCGGAGGCGGCTTCGTCAGCGGTTTCCGGCTGAGGAGGCTTCACCTCGGGGCGCACCACCTCTTTTTCCGCCACGGCGGCGGGCTCCACGTCGGAGGCGCTTTCTGCCTCGGCGTGTTCTGCATCGTTACTGCGCTTGCGTCGCCTGATGACGGTCTTTCGAACGCGCTTGTCCCGAGTCTCCGGATCTTTATCGCCAAAGAGGTTCTTTCGGATCAACTCAACGGTATCATCCTCAAGAGAACTCATATGACTTCCAACCTCAATGCCCATGGCCTCAATCTTGTTGAGCAACGCACGGTTGGTCATATTCAGGCTTTTGGCAAGTTCATAAACTCTGATTTTTGCCATTCACTCCCCCTAATATATTCTGCAATATATTCTGCAACAACTCCCTGTTCACACGGCTTACCGAAAAACCAATCCTTGTGTGACGCCCGCCCGGGTTTTAAGGCTTACGCGTCGAGATTCGGCTCGGGGTCTGATTCCTGCTCCGGGCTATCGCCCTCCTTGTCGGCCTCATCGGCGTCCAGGGGTTCCGGCTCGGGTTCTGCTTCCTGCTCCGCGCTCTCGTCTGCACCGTCGGCCTCTTCGGCCACCGGCGTATCAAGCTCGGATTCCTCCGACATCTCGTCTTCGGGGATGTCGCTCGCAGCGGCGTCGTCTGCCGCTGACTCATCATCTTCTTCGCTTCCCGTCGCCGCAGGCTCCGGGTTTCGGGCTGATTCAAGGACCAGGGTTGCCCGCTCCTCGTCAAAGCCGTCGATGTCGAGAAGATCGCTCATGGAGGCTTCCGCCACATCATCGACGGTGTAGTACCCGCTGGAATGAAGGGCCTCGGCCTGGGCTGCACCGACACCGGGGATGCTCATCAGGTTGTTGAACTCATCCTTGAGCGACCGGCTGTGCTCTTCTTCGCTGACCACATCCAGCTGCCATCCAGTCAGGATGGATGCGAGCCGGACGTTCTGCCCTTTCTTTCCAATGGCCACGGAGAGGTAGTCCACAGGGACGATGACCTCCATGGTCATGGTGTCTTCATCGATGATCACCTTGGCGATCTCCGCAGGTGCCAGGGCGTTGCAAACATAACGGGCGGCATCTGGGTGCCAGGGGATGATATCGATCTTCTCCCCTTTGAGTTCCTGGACCACGTTCTGGACGCGGCTTCCCCGCATGCCCACACAGGCGCCCACGGGATCGATGTCCGAATCGATGGAGCTGACGGCAATCTTGGCACGTACGCCGGACTCCCGGGCAGCGCCGTTGATCTTGACCACCCCTTCCATGATTTCGGGGACCTCGGTCTTGAACAGGGCAATGAGAAACTCCGAGCTGGCGCGGGTCAGGATGACCTGGGGACCACGGGATTCCAGGAGAATATCTTTGATGAGGGCACGGACCCGATCGCCTCGGCGGAAGGTCTCCCGGGGGATCTGCTCCCGCACGGGAAGCACGGCCTCGGTGTTGCCGAGGTTGACGATGAGGTCTCCCCGGTCCACACGCTGGACAATGCCGTTGATGATCTCTCCCTTGCGGTCGATGAAGCTTTCATAGATGGCTTCGCGCTCGGCATCCTTCATCTTCTGGATGATGACCTGCTTGGCAGACTGGGCGGCAATGCGACCGAAAGTAGAGGTGTCGACCTTCAGGCCGAGGCTGTCCCCCATCTCGCAATCCCGATCCAGCTTTCGCCCCTCTTCGATGGTGATCTCCACGTCGGGATCCACCACCTCATCGACGACTTCCTTGAACTGGAAGACCTCGATCTCACCGGATTCTTCGTTATATTGAACCTCAATGTCGGCATTTTTGCCCAGTTTTTTCCGGGCTGCAGACGCAAGGGCTTCTTCCATTGTCTTGATCAGCACATGAAAATCGATACCCTTGTCTTTGCTGACCTGCTCAACAACTCGTTTGATCTCTGAAATTTGCATCAGCTCTCTCCAATATTTCCGACAAGTCTGGCACGTTTGATGTTCTCAAGGGCAATCTCGTGCGTTGTTCCATCCACGTCCATGCACACCATCTCACCCGGGGCCTGCCCGAGGAGTGTGCCTTTGAAACGGCTTCTCCCTTCAATGGGGGAATGGGTCGTGATGACAGCCATGCTCCCTTTGAAGCGATCGAAATCCGCTGGTTTGGAAATGGGTCGGTCAAGGCCCGGTGAGGAAACCTCCAGACGGTATTCACCGCGGATGTCCAGGGAGACGTCCATGAGGTCGCCCAGCTGGCGGCTCACATTGGTGCAGTCGCCCAGGCTCACCCCGCCCTCTTTATCTATATAAAGGCGTAGAATCGTCTGGCCGAACTCGGTCACGGTCTCCATGTGAACAAGCTCCAGCCCTTCGCCCTCGCACAGGTCATCGGCAAGGCGCCGCGCCTCGGCGAGGTGCCGTCCGGTGATAGCCGATTGCGATCGGCCCTCTTTTTTTCGATTTTTCTGTTTCTTGGAGCTGGTACCCATACCGTTTATCCGTTCAACCCACTGTAACACAGCGCAGTAAAAAACAAAAAACGGGCGTTTTGCCCGTTCCCGAATGCAACAGACCTTCATGTCACGGCATCGCCCGAGTGAGCAGACACCACTGCCGAATGGCCTCAAGGAACGGGGCTCACCCAGCAAAAAGCCCCGAAAATGGGACTATTTCAAGGGGCGCACGGGTGGTAAATACGACAGGGCCAAACCCTTCGACGCCAGGTACCGGCGGGTTTTACCCCCCCGGAGCAAGCGTTGCGCGCAGCTCCCTCAAATTTCCAGCCTATTCTAATAAGATAAAAAAAGTGTATTGTCAATATATTAATCAGGGAGGCCGCGCCCGAGGCCTTGTGCCGCCTAAACCATGGCCCGAATCAGCCGCAATTCGTCCACAATCCCCTTGAGAAAATCCTGGGTGGATGTCGGGGCGGCGTCTTTTTCCTTCCCCTTGCCCCCGAGCATTTTTTTGGCGCCTTCGATGGTATAGCGCTCATCGTGGAGCAGGCGCTTGATCTCAAGGATTGTGTCGATGTCTTTCCTGCGGTACATACGCTGCCCCGACTCCGTGCGCTTGGGACGAATGGCGGAAAACTCGCCCTCCCAAAAACGCAGGACATGGGACTCCAGCCCCGTCAGGCTGCTCACTTCGCTGATTTTGAAATACTTTTTCTGAGGAACAATACCCATTTTATCCTCCCCGCCTTGCGTGTCCTGGTAACCGGACCGTCACCGCGTCCAGCCCGCGCCAACCTCCTTTTCGGCACTGCAACCACGTTTGCGTCGCGCCCCAGCCCAAGGCCGGGGCGCCTCAAAAAAAAGGGGCGCCAAAGACGCCCCTTTCCTGCCCGATCACAGCGTTCCTGTGTTGTCGGTGCCTTAAATGGAATCAGGGAAGGACAGCATCGAAACGCTTTAACAGCATCTCCATGATCCGGGTGTGAATCTTATTGACCGCCTTGTCGTTGAGGGTCTTGTCCGCAGATCGGTAAACCACCCTGAAGGTAAGGCTCTGCTTGCCTTCGGGAATGTTCTCCCCGGCGTACCGATCCAGAAGCCACGCACGCTCAATGAGGGGCTGCTTCTCGTCCAGGATGGAAGCCACCGCATCACCAGAGCGGACGGACGCCTCGCAGATGATGGTCACGTCCCGCGTCACGGAGGGAAACTTCGGAATGGCCGTGGCCTGACGATCTCCGGAGATACGCTCCGCAAGAGGCGCCATGGCCAGTTCAAAAACAAAGACATCCTGTTTGAGCTCAAAGCTCTTCAGCACATCGCCGTGGACCTTGCCGGCAAGACCGATCACCTCATCGTCCAGCAGAATCTCAGCCGTGTACCCCTGACGGGTATAGCTGCAATCATCCGCTGCCATGGGCCGGAAAGCAACCCCGGAAACATGCAGGGCCTCAAAGAAACCTTCGAGGGCGCCCTTGAGATCGAAGAAGTCGCACGATTCTTCCTTGCCGAACCAGGAGGCGGCCCGGCGGTCACCGGTGACAAGACCGGCAAGCATTTCCGGCTCCTGGGGAAGGGTTTCCCCTTCTCCTGCGATGAAGGTAGCCCCCACCTCGAAAAGCCGCAAGCTGCGCTCCTGGACGCTGATGTTTCGAGCGGCAGAGGAGAGAAGCCCGGGCACAAGGGAGGTTCGCATCACCTTCTGCTCTTCGGAAATGGGGTTGAGGATGGTCACCAGGCGCCTGCGGGGATCTGCCTCGGCAAGGCGCAGCCTGTCCACGGCGTCTTCCCGGATAAAACTGTAGTTGACGGCTTCGTTGAAGCCAAGCCCCACAAAGGCGCCGCGTACAGCCTGACGCGCCTCAAAAGCGGGAGGGTAACTCTCCTTGGCAGCCACGACCTTGGCGTAGGAGGTCTCGATGTTGTTGTACCCCCAAAGCCGGGCGATCTCCTCGGAGATATCCTCGGGCCGTTCCACGTCCACGCGGAAGGAGGGCGGAACCACCTCCAGGGTGTTGGCGTCTGAAACGGTGACGGTAAATTCGACGCGGGCAAGGTATCCTGCCATCTCATCGGCCGACAAGGACGTTCCCAGGCGCCTGTTCAGGGCGTCCACGTCCACGGTGATGGTGCGGGGCGCATAGGGCACGGGGTTTTCGTCAATGAGGCCTTCCACCAGGCGCCCGTTGCCGAGCTCTGCCATAAGGGCCGTGGCCCGATCCAGGGCATACACAACCCCCTCGGGGTCGGTGCCGCGCTCGAAACGATGGGACGCATCGGAATGGATCCCCGTAAGCTTGGAGGTCTTTCGGACGGAGGTGGGATTGAAGCAGGCGCTCTCCAGGAGTACGCGGGTGGTCCCCTCCTCGATCTCGGAGTTCATGCCCCCCATGACCCCGCCGATGGCAACGGATTTCTCGCCGTCGCAGATCATCAGCATCTCGGCGTTGAGCTTGTGCTCTTTTTCATCCAGGGTGGTAAAGGCCTCCCCTTCTGCTGCGCGCTTCACCACGATGCGGTTCTCGGCAAGGCGGTCAAAATCAAAGGCGTGCAGGGGTTGACCGGTCTCCATCATCACGAAGTTGGTGATATCCACGATGTTGTTGATGGGTGTCAGGCCCACGGAGAGAAGTCGCCGCTGGAGCCAGGCCGGAGACGGCCCCACCTTGACATCAAAGACCAGACGGGCGGCATACCGCCAGCACAGATCCGCGTCTTCGATGGTCACCGAGGTGTGATCACCGATGGTACCCAGGGACGCATCGGCCTCGGGAAGGGCCACTGCCGGACGATTAAGCGCCACGGGTGGCTCCTGAAGCGAACCGGCTTCACGGGCCACACCGAGCACGCTGAGGCAATCGGGACGGTTGGGGGTCAGGTCGATCTCCACCATGGAGTCGAACAGGTCCAGGGCTTCTTTAAGGGGCGTACCGGGCACAAGGTCGGTACCGAGCTCCATGAGACCGGAGGCATCGGTGTCCAGCTGAAGCTCCCGCGCGCTGCAGAGCATGCCGCCGGACTTCTCACCGCGGATTTTCCCCTTCTTGATCTTCACCCCCCCGGGCAGAACCGCGCCGGGAAGGGCGCAGGGCACCACAAGGCCTTCGGCTGCATTGGGCGCGCCGCAGACGATGCCCACGGGCTCGTCGGCACCCACGTCCACCTGGCAGAGCCGGAGCTTATCGGCGTTGGGATGGGGTTTTGCCTCGACAATCCGGGCCACGACCACGCCGTCAAGGGAGTCATACAGAGGGGTTACGGAGTCCACCTCCAGGCCGGCCATGGTGAGCCCGTCTGTGAGGCCTTCGAGACCCATCTCCAGGGGTATGTATTCTTTTAACCAGCTTAGACTGAATTTCATCTTAGAATTGCCTCAGGAACCTGATGTCGTTTTCAAAATACTTCCGAATATCATCCACGCCGTATTTGAGCATGGTGATACGCTCGATGCCCATACCGAAGGCGAAGCCGCTCACCTTGTCGGTGTCGTAGCCCACGTTCTCCAGAACAGCGGGGTGCACCATGCCGGAGCCCAGAATCTCAAGCCAGCCGGTATGGGAACAGACTCGGCAGCCCTTGCCCCGGCAGATCACGCACTTGATGTCCACCTCGGCGCTGGGCTCGGTGAAGGGGAAAAAGCTGGGACGGAACCGAAGGGAGATGCCGGGATCGAACATCTGATGGATAAAGGAGGTAAGAACGCCCTTCAAATCCCCGAAGGAGACGTCTTTGTCCACATAGAGGCCTTCCACCTGGTGGAACATGGCCGTATGGGTCAAATCGGAGTCACACCGGTACACCTTGCCCGGAGCGATGATCCTGACGGGAGGCTCGCTCTTTTCCATGACGCGGGGCTGAGTCGGAGAGGTATGGGTCCTGAGCACGGTTTCGGGCGAAATATAAAAGGTATCCTGCATATCCCGGGCGGGATGGTGCTTGGGAATGTTGAGGGCTTCAAAGTTGTAGTAGTCGCTCTCGACCTCGGGCCCCTCCACCACGGAAAACCCGAGACGGGTAAAAATCTCACAAATTTCCGTGGCAATGCGGGTGATGGGATGAAAGGAGCCGACCTCGGCACGGCGCCCGGGAAGGGTGACATCAATCCCCGGGTCAGACGCCTCGGCCTCGGCCACAAGGACGCTCAGGCGCTCTGCAACGGCATTTTCGAGCCCGCGCTTCATCTCGTTGGCCCGCTTGCCCGCCAGGGGACGCTCCTCCGCAGGGAGGGCGGAGATATTTTTAAGGTACTGAGTCACAAAACCCTTTCGACCCAAATACTGGGTGGAAAGGGTTTTCACGCTTTTCTCATCGGAGGCCGCCTCAATGTCGGAAAGGGCCTCACTGTAGATCTGTTCGATATTAGTTTCCACGGTCGCGCTACGTATCCAGTTTGGATGGCCTCAACCTTCAAGAGGGTCGGGACCTGTTAAAAAAACGAGGCAAGGCAGCGTGCTTTGATGAAAGCGAGGCCGCCTTACCCCGAAAAAGGCCCATCCGAAAGAGCGGGTCGACATGCGTGGCACCAAGGCCGTCAATGCACGACCCGACTGTGGCAGGGAATCGATCTCCTTAAAGCTGCTGGGACGCTCGCTCTGCAATCACGGAAAACGCTGCAGGGTCGGAAACGGCCAGTTCAGCCAGGACTTTACGGTCCAGATCGATGTTGGCCAGCTTCAGGCCATGGATAAACTTGCTGTAGGAGAGACCGTTCATACGCGCGCCGGCGTTGATACGGGCGATCCAGAGTCTACGGAACTCGCGTTTTTTCTGCTTGCGGTCACGGTAGGCGTACATCAACGCCTTGTCTACGGAGTCGGCCGCGGTGCGAAACAGTTTGCTGCGACCGCCACGAAAGCCTTTGGCCAGCTTAAGAACCTTATTTCGACGCTGCCTCGCTTTAGTTCCTCTTTTAATTCTCATTGTCTTTCTATCTCCTTCGTTACATCACGGCCTGACCGTTTACCTACAGTGGCCCGTGATGTCCGCCGTTTTTTTCTGGTGATGGTGACCGCACTGAACCTTAAACGTCCAGCAACGGTTCAAAATCTCATTTTCGATTCCGTTGATCGGCCCGCTCGAACCTGATGACCTCCGGATCCCGTACGGCACGGCCGTTAAGGGGCTGGGGTTCCAGGCGGGGACAATCGCCTCTGCTTCAAGAAAAGCTACCCGTTGGGGAGCATTCTCCTGACAGCTTTAACGTTGGTTGCATCAAGAACCTGTGCAAGCCTCAGAGACCGCTTGCGCTTGGTGGTCTTCTTGGTAAGGATGTGGCTTGAGTTGGACTTGTTGAACTTGTATTTGCCGGAACCGGTCTTCTTGAAGCGCTTTGCAGCTGCTCTGTTGGTCTTGATCTTGGGCATGGTGTAAAACCTCTTTCACATTTAAGGTGGCGCAGACATCTGCCGCCCGAAGGCCGAAAAACCACAGGCGAACCGAACGTGTACGGTACCGCCTGCGCCGAATGTCATCACGTTGACGCCCCGAACCGGGAAACGGGGACCCCGGAGTCGAAGGCATTATGATGACCCCGCAAAAAGCCGCAAGTCACCGGCCAGGTCTCCGGCATACCGGAAGACCACGGAGGGTGACCTTTGTGCTTTGCGAAGGCATCTTACTTGGGAGCGAGGATGATGAACATGGTACGCCCTTCAAACTTGGGCATCTGCTCTACCGTCGCGACGTCTGCAGTCTCTTCGGCGACACGGGCAAGCAACTCGCGTCCCAGGGCGGAGAGGGTAATTTCACGCCCGCGGAACATGCAGGTTACCTTGACCTTGTTCTTCTTGCCGATAAACTTTTTGATGTGACCGACCTTGGTCTGCAGGTCATGGTCACCTGTCTTGGGCCGGACCTTGATCTCCTTCATCTGGAAGGAGCTCTGCTTCTTCTTGGCCTCCTGCCGCTTCTTGGTCTCTTCGTACTTGAAACGACCAAAATCCATAATCTTGCAAACAGGAGGATTCGAGTTCGGTGCCACCTCAACAAGATCGAGTCCGCCTTCAGCGGCTGTGTTCAATGCCTTCTGAATGGGAAGCACGCCAAGCTGGGTTCCGTCGGAACCGATAACGCGCACTTCTCTTGCTCTGATCTTGTTGTTGACGTTGATTTTGCTGCGGTTAGCTATGTTCTCCTCCTCGTGGTCTACTGTTTCAAGCTATCATTCCGCAATCACAGTCTATTTTGCGGATAATGTATCATCAACAAACGTTCTATTTATAGAAGATTTGGCACAAATGCAAGAAAAAAGTTACTTTTTCCGGGTTGTTAATCCCTGAAACCACAGGGAACAACAGGGCCCGGAACATCACACGGCCTCTAAGGTGTACCGCTCCAGGAAGCTGTCCTTCCAGTACCCGTTGTCCGGGTTGGCAAAAAACGCCTTGAACAGCGCCAGGCTCTCCTCCCGAAGGACGCGCCCCCGGACCTCGACCCCGGACTGGGCATACAGGGGCCCAACACTGGAAAGGTCACAGGACGCCCCGCCCCCCATGGCGTCTTCATAGGCCCACACCACACGGGAGACCCCGCTGAGCAGAATCGCCCCAAAGCACATCAGGCAAGGCTCCATGGTACAATACAGCGTGGCCTTGGCCCCCTGGGCAAGCCCCCCGGACTCCAGAAGGCTCCTCAGGGCCGTCACCTCGGCGTGGTCCAGCTCGTTCCCGGGCCCTGCGGCCGTGCCGCTTCGTCGCCCCGTGGCCACCACACGCCCCCCTGACACAACCACGCACCCTACAGGAAAATCCCCTCCCTCAAGGGCCTTTCGGGCCTCACCAAGGGCGACCTCCATCCAACGGACATCGTCTTCAGACACACTCACACTCCCAATTTAATTTTTTTGCCTCCGGCGATCCTGCCAGGGGCCAAACATTTAAAACGTTTGTCAAACAGGTTTTGTTTTTTTGAAGCGAGAGCCCTAACTGGTCACAGTCCCTCATATTTTTTCATTTATCAAGGCATTTACCGCAACGTTTTTTGCGGAGCTTTTTTCAAAAAAGCGACCCGCCGGAGGCATAAGCTGAATAGTTACCACAAAAAACCATCATTCCAGCCTGCAGATGGTGGTATCGCAGGGACAGCTGTCATCCACCTCGCAGGCATGGAGAAGCCGAAGGGCCATCTCCCTGCGCCGCTCCGGCACCGGCGCCATGGGCGCCTCCGAAACCAGGGCCTCAAGCTCGCCCCTGCCGGGGATCGCATCGAATCCGCTCCCCTTCACCTTCCCGGTGACGGCGTCCAGCACATCGGCGTCCTCTCCGTTGGTCACCACCACCACAGGAATCTCATGGGGAGCCAGCACCAGGCACAGGGCCTGGCCCGAGCGGTGGCGGGTGACAATGGAGCCTGGCCGGTAGCGGACCACCATGGCCGCGACCCCACCCGACGAAACGATAAAATCCACAGGAAACCGGGCCTTCTTCTCCCCGGCCCCCACCTCCACAACCCGGGACGCATCGATCTCATCCGGGGCAAACCCGCACACATCCATAAGATGCCGGGCAATTTTCTGGCGATACCGCTCGTCATGGGTATCCGTCAATGTTTTGCCCGTCAGGCAGTCCGTCAGCGTCCCCAGAATCAGGTGATGACCTTCGCTCATATGCGCCTCCTCGACCATCAAATCCCTTTGACCATCTTTCAGCTTAACCGATTCAGCAGGACGAAACAAGAATTGCCGCGCCTCCCCCCGGGGCAAAGACATTCAGGCATTGCCTCCGGCGGCCCTGCCGGGGGCCAAACTTCTGAAACGTTTGACAAACAGGTTTTGTTTTTTGAGGATGCGTCCCTACAAGACATAGCCCCTCTTCTTTATTTAATTACCGGAACGTTTTTGCGGAGCTTTTTTCAAAAAGCGACCCGCCGGAGGCACCCCTCGGACAAAAGCCCTGCCAAAGGCGCCCACACTGCGGCTTTCAGGGCTTCACCTTGTATTTACCCCTCAACCTGTTATATAAAGGTTATTTTATTTTGCCATGGTGCGCCATGGCCGCTCGCATCCAGTGCAAAGGGGGCACCACATGCAAGCCCCGACCAGCCGCTCGTTTCCGGCGCATTGCACGCCACCCGAGATGGTTCTGAAAAGAGGGACAAGGCCATCATGACATCACGTGAAGAGTTCGAAAAAAGGGAGGAGAGCTTTCTCTCCCCCTACGGGCTGCCCAGCTCGCAGTCCAGGGGCCGGGTACGCGAGGAAGAGGCCTGCCCCATCCGGAGCGACTTTCAACGCGACCGGGAGCGCATCGTCTACTGCAACGCCTTCAGACGCCTGAAACACAAAACCCAGGTCTTTCTCTCCCCGCTGGGGGAGCACTACCGCACGCGCCTCACCCACACCCTTGAAGTGGCCCAGATTGCACGGGCCGTGGCCCGCGCCATGCGTCTCAACGAAGACCTCACCGAGGCCATCGCCCTGGGCCACGACCTCGGCCACACCCCCTTCGGCCACAGCGGCGAGACGGTCCTGAAGGAGATCTACTCCGGCAACTTCTCCCATCCCATCCAGAGCCTTCGGGTCATCGACATCCTGGAAAAAAACGGGGCGGGGCTCAACCTCACCTTGGAAGTGCGCGACGGCATCCTTAAGCACTCCAAGGGATACGGCACCATCATCCCGGAGTCCAAACGGGAAAAGGCCTGCACCGCAGAAGGTCAGGTGGTAAGGGTGGCCGACATCATGGCCTACCTGAACCACGACCTGGACGACGCCATCCGAAGCGGGGTCATCTGCAAAGAGCAGATCCCCGAACGATGTGTCCGGGTCCTCGGCAGCAACCACCCGGAGCGGGCCACCACCATGGTCCGGGACCTCATCTACGCCTCCCACCCGGAAAACGGAGAGCTGAAGCTCCAGATCACCGACGAGGTGCACCGGGCCATGGACGAGCTGCGCAACTTCCTCTACCACAACGTCTACCGGTCTCCGCAGGTCCACAACGAGTTCGTCAAATCCAAAAAGATCCTGAGGGAGCTCTACACCTTTTTTCTCCAGGACACCAACGAGACCATCTTCTCACACGAGCTGGCCGCCCTGGAAATGCCGAACCACAACACGATCCGCTCCAAAGAACGCTCCGTCTGCGACTTCATCGCCAGCATTACCGACCGATACGCCCTGGAACTTTACGAGCGCCACTTTTTTCCGTCGTCGCTGGTATAAACCACAATGGGCCCGCACAACCAACCGAGGCCCCATACACGAGACACAAGGCAAAAACACCCATGAACAGAACCCGCCCCCTGATCAAAATCGACAACCCCGAATGGGCCCACCGGATCAAGCACCTTTTCGATAAAATGGATCGCAGCTATGCTGCGGCCGCATCGACAAGCGGGTTCACCTGCGCAGGCTGCGAGGACAACTGCTGCCTCTCCCTGTTTTATCACCACACCCTCATGGAACTCTTCTACCTGAAAGAGGGCCTTGCCACCCTGCCGGAAGAGACCCTTGCCACCGTCACTTTCCGGGCCCAGGAAGCCGCACCCCTGCTCCACCAGCGAGCCAACGGCGAACGGGATGAAAAGGTCCCCTGCCCCCTCATGGAAGAGGGACAGTGCATCCTCTATGAGCATCGCCCCATGGTCTGCCGGCTCCACGGCGTCGCCCACATCCTTGAACGGCCCGACGGCACCGTCATCGACGGCCCTGGATGCGCCCGATACGAACAGGCCGACACCCAAAGCCTGCCCCTGAACCGCACGCCCCTTTACCGGGAGATGGCCATCCTTGAAAAGGAGCTGAGGGAAGAGACAGGCTTTGCCGACCGACTGAGACTCACCATCGCCGAGATGATCCTGCTTTAATTAAAAAAGGCGATCCGCCGGAGACCATAAGCCCATGAAACACCTTGATACACCCACCCTGGACGGCCTTGAAGGCCGCATCAAAGAGGGCGAAACCTTCCGGTTCCGCTGCCACGCAGGCCTTGAATGCTTCAACCGCTGCTGCCGCAACCTCAATCTTTTCCTGAGTCCCTACGATGTGCTGCGCCTCAAGCAGGGCCTGAACATCACGGCCGGAGAATTCATCGACCAATACACCGATGCCGTACTCAGAGAAGGAAAGGCCCTCCCCGAGCTCCTGCTCCGCATGAACGACAACGACGAAGCCACCTGCGTCTTTCTCTCCGAGGCCGGCTGCACAGCCTATGAATTCCGCCCGGACACCTGCCGCACCTTCCCCTGCGAACACGGAGTCTACTACAACGCAGAGGGCACAAGAGAGCGTGTCCTCTTCCTTCGCCCCCCCTCTTTTTGTCGTGGCATCGACGAAGAGCAGGAGCTGACTCCGGAGGCGTGGCAAAAAGACCAGAACGCCGAAAAACACAACGCCATGAACGAACTCTGGGGCGAGGTGGAAACCCTGCTCTCCGGCAACCCCTGGGGCGCAGAAGGCCCCAAGGGCCAGCGCGCCAAAATGGCCTTCATGGCCGCCTACAACGCGGATGATTTCAGGGAATTTATCTTTGGAAGCTCGTTTTTAAAGCGCTGCAAAATCAAAAACGATCTTAAGATGAAACTGAGAAGGGATGACGTGACCGTCATGAAGTTCGGTTTCGAATGGATCCGGGCCGTCCTCCTGGGCATGCCGTCAAAAACGATCCACATAAAATAAAAGCGGGTGCCTCCGGCGGCCCTGCCGGGGGCTAAACTTTTAAAAAGTTCAACAAATAGGTCACAAACAACAGTTACATGAATACCGTTATAAATGCGGATGTGATTTGACCCGAGGAACGAGGGGCAAATCACATCCGCCATCTGCTTTCAAGGTGGCACACCTTGCCGCCGGAGGCTTGCATTACAGCTTTTCCACTCCTTCCGGCATCTCCCACACCCGATCTCCACCCAGGACATACCCGCCGTCGAGGCGAATGACGGAACCCGTCATAAAAGGGGCATCAAACGCGAGGAAGTTCACGGCCTTTACCACATCGTCCGGTGTGCCGGTGCGGCCCAGAAGGGTATGGTCCACCAGACCCTTTTTGACCTTGTCCGGGTGCATGCCCCAGCCTCTAGTCTCTTTGCCGTGACGGGTGTCCATAACCCCCAGCATCAGCTCGTTGACCCGGACATTGGGTGCGCCAAGACGGGCCCAGGTTTCGGTGAGCAGGGAGATGCCACGATTCAGGGCGGAATACCCCTCGTTAAACAGGTAGCTGGCAGGACCGCTTCGCCCCACCATCCCCGCAATGGACGTAAGGTTCACCACGCATCCGTCCGGAGCCTGATTCAAATACGGCAAGGCCGATTCAAACACCCAGCGCTTGGCCGTGAGGGTGGTGGCCACCTCCAGCTCCCACTGATTCTTTGTGTAGGTGCCGTGGACCACGGGCATGCCGCCCCGCTCGATGTTGTTGATGAGGATGTCCAGTCGCCCGAAGCGGTCAATTACGCGCTTGATAAGCCCCGGCACCGCCTCGGTGTCGGTTAAGTCCACGCGAACGATTTCATGGTCGCACCCCACCTCGGCAAAGGCAGCCTCCATGGCCGGAAGGCTCTCCTCCCAGTCGTGCCAGGTCAACACCGTCCGAATCCCGCGGCGGGCCAAAGAGAGCCCGATCTCCCGGCCAATCCCCTTCACCGCCCCCAACACCAACGCCACACGTTCGTCAGTCATCTTTCAAATCCCCTTTCAGTCAGCCCACAGCCAGACATAGGCAAAACACGAAAAACGCCTCCGGCGGCCCTGCCGGGGGCCAAACTTTTGAAAAGTTTGACAAACAGGTTTGGGGTGACTTTATGAACATCTCTGCGGATGTTTTTCCCCGAGGAACGAGGGGAAAAGCATCCCAACCTGGGGTCCAGGGGATCATCCCCTGGCCGCCGGAGGCATGCTTTGTATCACCCACGTTAACACATTGACCATTTCCGAGCTTTACATCACGACGCCCGTCGGGTGCCGAAGAGGCGCTCCCGGATCCAGCCCATGGCCTCACCGAGGAGGGCTTCGTCGTCATCAAGAACAGCTTGTTTGCGGTCCGCATCCAGGGAGATGGTCCCGTCGGCCACCTGGCCTCGGAAACCGTCGAGATCGTAGCAGGCGAGTTCGAAGGCCTTGCGGTCATCTCCTTCCAGTCGGCCGGGCATGTGCTGCTGCTTGAGGCTGATAAGCTCCATCATTCGGTCGTTGTGCTCGTTGTAGGCCACAAGGCCCTGGCTTTCCATCCAGCGTCTCGGGGTCCACACCTCCCCGCCGATGAAGCCCTCGCAGATGGGGTCTTCGATGACGGCAAAGTATTCGGTGATCGAGCCGTCTTCCCGGGAGCGGGCCAGGGCACGGGCCAGGGGAAAGAAGCGACAGGAGGCCGGGCGGTCGTCATACACGGCGCAGCCTTTGTCGGTCACAAAGGGACAGGCGTTGTGTTCCCTGGTGGATGTTTTAAAAGAGACCACGGGGAGGCCGGTGCTATCCCCTGTGTATATAAAGGTATAGGTATCGAGGAACTCGCGGGTGGACATCTTGAGGGCCCGGCTCAACCGGAGGATGTCGTATGGGTAGAGAAACTGGTTGAGATCGCAGCAGCACTGGTTGAAACACCCTTTTTGGGCGCCGCATGCAAAGGTAAAGGATTCGTCGATTCCAATAAACTGTGGTTCACCGCTCATAACACCTCCGTCCGGGGCCATGCCCCCCAAAACATATTGTGCCGGGACCGACCCCGCCCCATTGGGTATGGCGGCACCGCATCCCGACTGTATTTCTTGAGCCTTGTGCCGGAAAGAACCCCTCCCGGCCCCGGTGCGGCATCGCTCCGGAGGCACCATGGTCCCCCAGCCCGGTACCAATGTCAAGACCGCCTGAGGGGTGGCCCCGGGACTGAACGTCAATTCACTGATGGAAACCTTCAAAATTATTGATTTACTAGAACATCGTTCACGCCGACTTATGATAAATTCCTTTTAACAACCCAAAATTTATTCCTTGAAAAGCACCATAAACCCCCGCATCTTAGAGATGTTACCTCACGCTCCGCCCCCCTCATCCCCGTGCAACGCTTTCCATTTAAAATCCGACAGATACCTATATCTGGTATGAACTACCACTCATTATAGAAGATGTGGAAATACCACGAAAAACACAGTAGATAGCTCTTTTTTCTGGGAATTTCAGCCTCTAAAAATGGTTGACAAGGGTCAGACCCGGTGATACTTTGCAGCTTAATTATTATCATGGGAAGTAGGATTGATAGACACTATCACCTATTAGAATAAAGCAATTTGAGAAGAACATTATATATCGGCGGAGAGGACGAACTCTGCGGATACATAATTTTTTTTATTATCGTAGCCAAGAGGTGTAACACCTCAGGCAACAGTGTCAGTGGCGATACCTCCATTTTGGGAGTTTCGCCAAAAGTTAACGAGGCATTGAACAGGTGATCAATGCCCTATCAGGGAGGTATAGCAAATGCCAAGCTATGTAATCGCTGAAAAATGTGACGGTTGCAAAGGCGGGGAGAAGACAGCATGTATGTACATCTGCCCCAACGACTTGATGGTTCTGGACCCCACTGCCATGAAGGCCTACAACCAGGAGCCCGATCAGTGCTGGGAGTGCTTTTCCTGCGTTAAAATCTGCCCCTCACAGGCCATTGAAGTACGCGGCTACTCCGACTTCGTGCCCATGGGCTCCAGCATCATGCCCATGATGGGCACCGAGGACATCATGTGGACCTGTAAGTTCCGTAACGGTGTCGTCAAACGCTTCAAGTTCCCCATCCGAACCACCGCCGAAGGTTCCGCCAATGCCTACGAAGGCCTCAAAGGCAAAGACCTCAGCTCTGCCCTCCTCTCCACTGAGGAAGCGGACGGCAAGACCCTTGCACAGCCCCTTGAGCTTGCATAAGTCTTTTTGGTCACCACGAAGGTGTTTCTGATTACGATTCAAAAAATTTCTTTTTAGGAGGAAATGACAATGGCATTACCTAACAAGCCTTTGGGAGAACTGAAAGCTGTTCGCGACCCTGAAGTCGTCGAAATGGAAGTGGATATTCTGATTGTTGGCGGCGGCATGGCTGCCTGCGGTACGGCCTTTGAGGTCAAAAAGTGGGCCAGCGACGACACCAAGATCCTTCTCGTTGACAAGGCCGCCATGGAGCGTTCCGGTGCGGTTGCTCAGGGCCTCTCCGCCATCAACACCTACATCGGCGAGAACACCCCCGACGATTACACCCGCATGGTCCGTAACGACCTCATGGGTATCATCCGTGAAGACCTCTCCTTTGACGTAGGCCGCCACGTGGACGACTCCGTTCACCTCTTCGAAGAGTGGGGCCTCCCCATGTGGAAGAAGTCTGCCGACGGCAAGAGCATGGACGGCAAAAAGGGCCTCAAGATGGGCCTCCTTAAAGATGGCGCCACTCCTGTTCGTACCGGTAAGTGGCAGATCATGATCAACGGTGAATCCTACAAGCGTATCGTTGCCGAAGCAGCCAAAAAGGCCCTCGGTGAAGAGAACATCCTTGAGCGTGTTTTCATCGTCGAGCTTCTCAACGACAAAAACGATCCCAAGAAGATCGCCGGCGCCGTTGGTTTCTCCACCCGAGAAAACAAAGTCTACATCATCAAGTGCCAGACCATGATGTGTGCCTGCGGCGGCGCGGTTAACATCTACCAGCCCCGTTCCGTTGGTGAAGGTAAAGGTCGTGCATGGTACCCCGTATGGAACGCAGGTTCTACCTACACCATGTGTCTCCGTGCAGGTGCTGAGCTCTCCATGATGGAAAACCGTTTCACCCCCGCCCGTTTCAAAGACGGTTACGGCCCCGTGGGTGCTTGGTTCCTCCTCTTCAAGGCTCACCTTGAAAACGGTATCGGCGAAAACTACGCCGCCACCGACCGCTCCAAGGAAGAGCTGGCAAACTACGCCCCTTACGGCACCGCAGCCATCACTCCGACCTGTCTGCGTAACCACCTGATGCTCTTCGAGATGAAGGCCGGTCGTGGTCCCATCATCATGAAGACCACCAACGCCCTGCAGAAACTCGGCGAGACCATGGACAAGAAAGAGCTCAAGCACCTCGAGTCCGAAGCTTGGGAAGACTTCCTTGACATGACCTGCGGCCAGGCCAACCTCTGGTGCGCCACCAACACCGAGCCCGAGAAGAAAGACTCCGAGATCATGCCGACCGAACCGTACCTCCTCGGTTCTCACTCCGGTTGCTGCGGTCTCTGGTGCTCCGGTCCCGATGAGGACTGGGTACCCGATTCATACAAGTGGGGCGTCGGCGACAAGGTCTACAACCGTATGACCACCGTTCCCGGCCTCTTCACCGCTGGCGACGGCGTTGGCTGCTCCGGTCACAAGTTCTCTTCCGGTTCTCACTACGAAGGTCGTGTGGCTGCCAAGGGCATGGTTCAGTACATCACTGACAACCCCTTCAAGCCTGAACTGGCCGAGACCAAAGAAGAGCTCGTCGACCTCGTATGGAAGCCCGTCCGTACTTACCTCGACAACAGCGAGTTCACCACTGCGCAGAACGTGAACCCCAACTACTGCAAGCCCGACGGCATGGCCCTTCGTCTCATGAAGGCCACCAACGAGTACGGCGGTGGTACGGCCACTTACTACCAGACCAGCTCCAAGGCCCTCGAAATCCTCATCGACGACCTGCTCAAGATGATGCACGAAGACTGCGAAAAACTCGCAGCCGGCGACCTGCACGAGCTGATGCGCTGCTGGGAAATCTTCCACCGTCTCTACACCGTAGAAGCTCACGTACGGCACATCCAGTTCCGTAAAGAGACCCGTTACCCCGGTTTCTACTACCAGGCAGACTTCCCCGGCCAGGATGATGAAGAGTGGTTCTGCTTCGTTAACTCTGCCTACGACAGGAAGTCCGACGAGTGGACCATGAAGAAAGAGCCTTACCACAGAATCATCCCCATGAAGTAATTCTAAGGGAAGCTGTGATGAAGTAGCTTAAATAAGCCTCCAGATGTCCCTTGCGATGTCTGGAGGCTTTTTTTAATGCCCCGCGCTCTTTCATGGGACTGAATTTATTTTTTTGTTGTAAACACTTTTTCCTTCGCCGAAATGTTGTGTCCAGATTTTTGCGGGCTTCAGCCCTTACGCCGGAGCCCGACGGAATGTGGACACGCACACCAAGGTGACCAAGGAGAAGGTGAACAGCACCATCTTGTCCCCGGAGTTCACAAAAAAGAGTAGCGAATACGATGGTTTCGACAGTTTATAAACATTTATGCATGGAGGGATAGCATGACAATCGACAAAGCAGCCCCTGCTAGTGCAAGCATTTTGGTCGTTGGCGGTGGGATCAGCGGACTGACCACCACCCTCGAAGCCGCTGAAACCGGCCACGAGGTCATCCTGGTTGAAAAAAACGCCTACCTCGGCGGGCGTGTTCTCCAGTTGAACCAGTACTTCCCCAAACTCTGTCCTCCCACCTGCGGGCTTGAAATCAACTTCCGCCGGATCAAGGACAACCCTGCCATTCACGTGCAGACCATGACCGAAGTGGTGAAGGTCGAAGGGACCCCCGGCAACTACGAGGTGACCCTGAAAACCCGCCCCCGCTACGTCAACGACAACTGCACCGGCTGCGGCGCCTGCGCCGAAGCGTGTGAAGGTGAAATCGAAAACGAGCTCAACTTTGGGATGGATCGCACCAAGGCAGCCTACCTGCCCCACCCCATGGCCTTCCCCGCCAAGTACGTCATCAGCGAGTACATCAGCGCCGACGACAAGAAGAAGTGCGAAGAGGCCTGCAAGTACGGAGCCATTGATTTTTCCATGACCGAGACCACCACCACCGTGAAGGTGGCCTCCGTGGTCTGGGCCACCGGATGGAAGCCCTACGACGCCACCCGCATCGACAACCTGGGCTTCGGTCGCCACCAGAACATTATCACCAACATGATGCTGGAGCGCATGGCCTCCTCCACCGGCCCCACCGAAGGGAAGATCGTTCGTCCCTCGGACGATGCAGCCCCGAAATCCGTGGTTTTCGTGCAGTGCGCAGGCTCCAGGGATGAGAACCACCTGCCCTACTGCTCCTACATCTGCTGCATGGCCTCCCTCAAGCACGCCACGTACCTGCGCGAGCAGTACCCCGACTGCGAGGTCACCATCTACTACATCGACCTCCGCGCACCGGGCCAGCGCTACGAAAAATTCTACAACAAGCTCAAGGAAGACGAGAAGGTCTTCTTCGTCAAGGGCAAGGTGGCCGAAGTGGCTGAGGCCGACAACGGCTGCGTCACCGTGGTGGCTGAAAACGCCGTCACCGGCAAAAAAGTGCGCCAGACGGCCGACATGGTTGTCCTGGCCACGGGCATGGAGCCCAGCCTTGCAACAGACAAGCCCCAGGCGGATCTCACCTTCAACGACAACGGCTTCATCATCAACGATTATGACAAGGGCGGCATGTTCGGGTGCGGCTGTGCCAACAAGCCCGCTGACGTTGTCTCTTCCAACCAGAATGCTACAGGTATGGCCCTGAAAGCGATTCAAACCGTAGTAGGGAGGTAAATAACCATGGCAAAAAAATATGGTGTATATATCTGCACAGGTTGTGGAATCGGCGATGTCCTCAATATTGACGAGCTGGCGGGTGTGGCTGAGGACGAGGGCTACACCGTCAAGCGTCACGAATGCCTCTGCGGCAAAGAGGGCCTTGAGATGCTCAACGCCGACGTCAAAGACGGCGTCAACGCACTGTCCATCAACGCCTGCTCTCGCCGGGTCAACTACGACATCTTCAAGTGGGACGACTGCCTGGTGGACCGCGCCAGCATCCGCGAGCAGGTGGTCTGGAGCATGAGCCGCGAGAAGTACCCGGCCAAAGGCCCCGAAGACGACGATTACTTTGTGGACAACATCCAGCTGGCCGCCAACGACTACATGCGCATGAGCCTGGCACGTCTCGAAAAAATCGAGCAGCCCGAGCCCTTCAAGCTTGAGAACCAGAGCAACAAAATCCTGGTTATCGGCGGCGGCATCACCGGTATCAACGCGGCCATCGACGCAGCCAAAACCGGCGCCGATGTCACCATCGTGGAAAAAGAGGCCAAGCTGGGCGGCTGGGCAGCCAAGATGCGCAAGCAGATGCCCCAGGGCGAGCCCTACACCGAGCTCTTGCCTCCGGTCATCGGCGACACCCTCGCCAAGCTTGACGGCTTCTCCAACATCACCGTCAAGACCAGCACGGTGGTGGCCCGTATCGCCGGCCAGCCCGGTGACTTCACCGTGACCCTTAAAAAGCCCGGCGAGAAGATCCCCTTTGACGTGCCCTTCCCCCTTCCCGATGAGATGAAGGTGGACGAGGCCGGCAACGAGCTGGACGCCGAGTCCCTGGCTGAAAAGTACAAAGAGTACAACGAAGGCCGTGAGGACATCCTCCACCTCGACCCCGAAGGGGAAAAATTCGGTGCCGTGATCCTGGCCGCCGGCTGGCGCCCCGCCGAGCTCACCGCCGAGTCATACCCCCACCTCTCCATCGACGATCCGGACGTGATCACCAACGCCCAGTTTGAAGAGATGGCAGCCGCAGGCAAGCTGACTCGCCCCTCTGACGGCAAAGAGGCCAAAAACGTGGTCTTCATCCAGAGCCCCGGTGCCGGCAGCGACCGCGACTTCGAGTACGCCGGTTCCGTTACCAGCCTCGTGGCCCTGAAGCAGGCCAAGTACGTCCGCGAAGACTACGAAGACGGCAAGGCATACATCTTCTACCAGCACATGCGCACCCCCGGTCTTACCGAGGAGTTCTACAAGAGCATGCAGCAGGACAACGGGGTCTTCATGACCAAGGGCGACATCGCCTCCGTTACCAAAGAAGGCAAAGCCTTTACCGTTGAAGCCAACGGCACCCTTTTGGGCGACAGCCTCAAGGTAAAGGCCGACCTCGTGGTCGTGGCCGCCGGCATGGTCCCCGTCACCGTGGACGACGCCGTCATCAACCTGGCCTACCGCCAGGGCCCCGGCTTCCGCGACAACGACATCTTCGACGGGTACGCAGACTCCAACTTCATCTGCTTCCCTTACGAAACCCAGCGCACCGGCATCTACGCCGCCGGCGCCATCCGTCGGGCCCAGACCATGGAAGAGTCCATCGAAGATGCCTCCGGTGCGGCCCTCAAGGCCATCCAGTGCCTTGAGTCCGTCAACCGCGGCGTGGCCGTGCACCCCCGAAGCGGGGACATGACCTTCCCGGACTTCTTCTTCCAGCGCTGTACCCAGTGCAAGCGCTGCACCGAAGAATGCCCCTTCGGCGCCCTGGACGACGACGAGCGCGGGACCCCGAAACCCAACCCCACGCGTTGCCGTCGTTGCGGTACCTGCATGGGTGCCTGCCCCGAGCGTATCATCGGCTTTGCCGATTACAGCATCGACTCCGTGGGCTCCCAGGTCAAGTCCGTCTGGGTTCCCTCCGAGGACGACTACTACGAGCCCCCCATGCGTATCCTGGGCCTGATCTGCGAGAACGACGCCCTGCCCGCCCTGGACATGGCCGCCATGAAGAAGCTCGGCGTTGACGCCCAGATTCGCTTCATCCCGGTTCGTTGTCTGGGTTCCGTCAACGTGGTCTGGATCAAGGACGCCCTCTCCCAGGGTATGGACGGTGTCTTCCTCCTCGGCTGCAAGCACGGGGACGACTACCAGTGCCACTTCGTCAAGGGCTCTGAGCTGGCCGATGTCCGTATGAAGAAGATCGGCGACGCCCTGGCCTCCCTCGCCCTCGAGGAAGAGCGCGTGGCCCAGTTCGAGATCGCCATCGACGAGGCAGACAAGCTGCCTGAAATCGTCAACGGCTTTGTCGAGCAGGTGGTGGCCCTGGGTCCGAACCCCTTCAAGGGCTTCTAAGACCCGGCTCTTATGATGCAATGATCGGAGCCTCCCCTGATGCTTTCGGGGGAGGCCCCTTCAAGCGAGTTTCTAACGCAGAAAACGATGAGGAGGAATTCTCATGTCCGATAAAACCCTTGTGAATCCAAACCTGGAGTTCATTGATGAAGTGGTGGGACTCGGTGGCGACTCCCTGAAGAAGTGTTTTCAGTGTGCAACCTGCGCCGTGGCATGTCCCATCGCCCCCGAAAACTCACCCTTTCCCCGAAAAGAGATGATTGCGGCCTCCTGGGGCCTCAAGGATCGCCTGGTGGGAAGCGCCGACATCTGGCTCTGCCATGCCTGTGGCGACTGCTCTACCCTGTGCCCCCGCGGGGCTCAACCCGGCGACGTGCTCTCGGCCATTCGCTCCTATGCCATTACCGAGTACGCTCAGCCCAAAAAACTGGCCAAAATGGTCACCGACAAGAGCAAGTTCTGGATCCTTACGGCCATTCCGGCTGTCTGGTTCGCCCTCATGGCCATCATCACCATGACCATGGGCGGCACCATGGAGAAGATCTTCGGCTTTTTCGGCGCCCACTGGGTGCACCACACCGACGCCCCCATCGCCCAGGCCCGTTTCATCTCCTCCTGGCTGGTGGACATTACCTTTATCCCCCTGGCCATTGCCGCAATCACCGTCTTCTACCTCGGCCTTAAGCGCATGCTCAACGACATGCACGAAAACGCCCTGGCCGAAGGCAAAACCGACAAGCAGGACCTGGACATCAAGGCATTCCTGAAAACCATCCCCGCCGTGATTCCCAAGATCCTCAAACACACCCAGTTCAACGAGTGCGGAGAGAACAAGGCTCGCGGCACCGCCCACATGATGGTCCTCTACGGATTTGTGGGTTGCTTTATCGCCACCAGCATCGGCTTCTTCCTTCTCTATGTGGTGGGAAGCGCAGGCCCCTACTCTCAGGTCAACCCCCTCAAGTGGTTCGGTAACCTGGGCGGTATCCTCATCGTCCTGGGCGCAGCCTTGATGATCAAAGACCGTCTCGGCAAGAGCGAGACCAGCAACTACAAAGACTGGTACCTCCTCGGCCTGGTCGTTCTCCTGGGCGCCACCGGTCTCCTCACGGAGATGGCCCGCCTGGCAGGCAGCACTTTCGGGACCTACCTGCTGTACTACATCCACCTGATCGCGGTCTTCCACCTCTTTGCGTATGTGCCCTTCTCCAAGCTGGCACACTTTGTTTACCGCATTGTGGGCATGACCTACGCAGAGTATGCAAACCGCCAGTAGTGGCTGAAGCTGCATCTGAATAAAAAAGGAGAGCCGCGCAAAGCGCGGCTCTCCTTTTTTTATTTGCCATGCAGAACAGGGCAGGGATAGCCCCCAAAAGCCATGGCAGACCAAATTCCTTCCAGAGCCGCCGCATCTTCCCGGCAATTTCGGTCTCCAATGCCTACCCACTATCCATAGGGAAACACGAAACGCCTATAATGAGAGTTTCATCATCGCCCCACCCTTCCTATGCCTGAATAAAGATTCATTCCATTTTGAGCCTTTTTGGCATCTTGAGCAGCCCCCCAACACCCATAAAGCCAGACAAGCCCACAGACTCTCTGGACTCTGTATGCACCCACGTTGTGGCATTTAAGGCGGCTCACGCCCATGGTGACGGGTGCCGCACTCCCTCTTCCTCGCCACTTGGTATTCCGTCTATGTTCCAACGAATAGCGATTCAGACGGTGCTTTCTATGGTTCAAGGGAATGGAAAAACAGGCCTCCGGCGGCAAGGTGGGGCACCTTGAAGCTCTGTGGCGAATACATGGAGCAGACACCATGGACATGTTTTCAGGGTATTGGCGTGTGGGTATGGTATGTGTTTCAAACGGAAAAACCCCGGCGGCCCTGACCGGAGCCATAAAAAAAAGGGCGGTGCATCTCTGCACCGCCCTTTGACAAGCAAACCTACTATCTCACCCCGTCAGGAGTGAACACCCATGCTATTTGCCGAGAGCGGCAGCGTGGGTTTTGATCTCAACTTTTTCGGTGAGACTGGCATAGTACTCGCGGAGGATGACGAGAACTTCTTCACGACCGAAGTGATCGGGAATCTCGGTACCTTCGGAGAGGCCTTTACGCAGCATGGTGCCGGAAAGGATAACGCGGTCTTCTTTGCTGTGGGGGCAGGTACGCAGGGAAGCCATGCCGTCGCACTTCTTGCAGTAGAAGGTCCAGTCGATCTTCAGGGGCTCGCAGAGGAGGCGCTTGCCTGCATCTTCGGGCATGGGGATCTTGTCGAAGAGATCCTGGGCTTCGAACATGCCGTAGAAGTCGCCAACACCAGCGTGGTCACGACCGATGATCATCTTGGAGACACCGTAGTTCTGACGGAAAGTGGCGTGGAGGAGGCCTTCACGGGGGCCAGCGTAACGCATGTCAAGGGGATACCCGCCCTGGAGAACGTTCTCTTTGACGAAGTACTTGTCAACGAGGGTGTCGATGCATTTTACGCGTACTTCCGCGGGGATGTCGCCGGGCTTCAGGTTACCAACGAGGGAGTGGATGAACACGCCGTCGCATACCTCGGCAGCAAGCTTGGCCAGGTACTCGTGGGAGCGGTGCATGGGGTTACGGAGCTGCAGGGCAGCAACGGTTTTCCAGCCGCGCTCTTCGAAGATGGCACGGGACTGGGCGGGGGTCAGGTAAACACCCTTGTACTTCTCGGGGTAGTCGCCTTCGGAAAGAACCTTCACGGGACCGGCCAGGTTGAAAGCCTTCTGCTTCATAACCATCTGAACGCCGGGGTGATCATCTTCAGCGATTTTCCAGAACTCTTCTGCAGTGGGGGTGCCTTCACCCATGAAGACCTTCTCGCACTCGTAGCGCTTGTCGGCTTCGGTCATCTCGTATTTTTCGGTGACCTTCATGGTAGCCATGATCTCGCCTTCGGCGGTCACAAGGGCAATCTCTTCGCCGTCGGTGATGGCGTCAGCGTCTTCTTTGGAGGCGTCGAGGGTCACGGGGATGGGCCAGAAGGTCCCGTCAGCCATGAGGAAATCGTCACAAACACCTTTCCAGTCGGCTTTGGTCATGAAACCGGTGAGGGGGCTGAAACCGCCGATGCCCATCATGATGAGGTCGCCTTCGGCGCGGGGGCTGATGGTGATTTTCTTGAGCCCTTCAGCTTTTTTGAGTTCAGCTTCCTTTTCAGCACCTTCGAGAAGGCAAATGGTCAGGCCTTTCCCACCATGGGGAGCAACTAAGTTGGACATGAGCACGTCTCCTTTCATTAAAAAAAATGACTTGGATATAATTCGAATAAATGTTCTTCACATTTACTTCATGTGCGTTATCTCTATTATTAAAGTAGATGAATAGGAAACAAGGCCCGCTTTGTCAAGTTGAATTTAGGACTTTCATCAACACAGATGATGATAGACGTTTTATCACATCCTAAATTTTGCTTTATTTTTCACGGCTTGATTGATTTTTCACCCCATATGGTGCATTTTCAAAACCGCCACACCACCTGTAGAGCCAAAGACCGACATGAAAAAAGATCAAAAAAAAGGCACCGCCCCTTGATGATAAGGAGCGGTGCCGTCTTTTTGATGTCAAATCAGCCTCTACGGACAGATATGTCCCCTTTGAATTACTTCAGGGAAGACAAAACAAAGTAGGAGCGACCTTTCCCTGAAAGACCGGCCTTTTTGTTTAGGACGCCACCGAAAACCTCCAGCTCGCCGTCTCCGTCGATATCTACGATATCAAAGTCGATCAGGAAACCTTTGATGGCTGCCGAGCTTGCAACCGGAACCAGCTCGTAGCCATTCCAGCCCACAACCACCACACGGCCGTTCTTGTAACGTTTCAGGCCCTGGAACAGATGTCCGAGCGAATCCTTGTGCTGAAGAACACCCACCCCTTTAAAATTTCCGTGATCCACGGATTGAACCCGTGAAACCAGATAGCGCCGTTCTTCACGCTCTTTGGACCCTTCGGTCTTGGAGAGAAAAAACCGGGAACCCCCATAATTTTCGTCACTCCGGTACACGCTGGAATGGTCGGAAGCGTTATTCCAGAACCCCAGACGACCACCCTCGGAAAGAAGGTAATACCCGTTGCCATCACCTTTCAACACGGGGGCCGTGTCCCAGCCAAGGACATTGAAAGCCCCATTCATCTCAAGGGGCTGACCCAGTTCAAGCCCCTTTGACCCCAGACTCACCCGGTGTATATCACCCCAGTAATCGATGCCGTCAAGCCTCTGCGCGATACAGACTTTCCCCCCTTCGGGGAGAGTCACCACAGCCGAAAGAAACGGCGCGGGATTGCCCACCTGAACCAGGGTAGTGCCATTATGCCGGAACACCAGGGTAAAGGGATCTTGATTCACAGCATGGACAGCCGAAACAAGGAGCTCGGCTTTCCCGTCTCCGTCAAAATCAAGGGTATCGAGACGGACCGGCTTCAGATAATCGGGGTAACTCACCCGGGCAGACTCAGCAATGGCCTTTTTAGATACGTTGAAAAGAAGCAGGGTTCCCCTTGTAGCGGCCACGGCTTCCACCACCCCGTCTCCGTTCAAGTCCGCAGCAGCCACGCTCTGGACCTCCATGGAAAAAATATCGCTTCGCACGGCATCTTCTTCGGTGGCCCCAGGCGCAGTGGCTGGCGCTTCTTTTTTAACAACAGGCGCAGGCACCGGAGTCGCCTTGGGCGCCTCCACTCCAGCTGTCATTTTACCGGCCACCTCATCGGCCAGCTCGCCCACAAAGCCAATGAGCTCTGATTCGGTGCCGGATCGGGAAAAATGGAAGCCCTTTTGTTCCATGGAGGCACCAAGGTTGGCGGTCCCGCCAAACAGCGTAACGCTAATGGCAAGGGAAGGCCCGTCACACTCTGCGTTAACGGAGACCCCGGCCTCCCCGAGTCGGTTGGCCACCATCTGGGCCACACCGGTTTTCAGGTACCCGCTCGCTTCAGGTCCGTTGTAGGCCACCTCGTCAATGGACAGGCAGGGCTGCGCCCCCATGGCCGTCCCCCCCAGCAGGAGGACCATGGTTGCCACCATACCGGCAACCCGTTTCTTCATGTGGAATCTCATAGACATCCTCTCCCGGCAAATACGCCGTGTTCATACCTATTTTATATAAGGGTGCTTTACATAAGTAGTGTATTGACAATACACAGAAACTTCACTTTTTTTAGACTATCATCATATTCCCGTTGGGTGAAGTTTTTTCTACCCGCAAAACAGGGATACGCCACCAAACTGTTTTTATTGACAATTTCTTCAAACATTACCCTTCCAAAATCGTAAAATTATATTGACATTCCCAATGAAATTTTTTAAAAACTTAATCTTAATTAAGGTAACATAATGGATGTGTTGCTTTATGTTATCCGGTTGCTGCTTGTTGTTACACCCGGAAATCTTCGTATTTTTCTAACGATTTCCAAACAGTATGGTGCTACCTTCCTGCGAAACCGGAGTCATGGTCAACACCGGCAATGCCGCGCATGGAGCCTTGCGATCGGTCTGACGCGCCTTCAGGGACCTGTCCGAAGCTAAGAATGCCAACGCGCCGGGGGACTATTTGAAACCTGAACGATAAGGAGATTTATTAATGTTCAAGAAAGTGTTCGCTGCAATGCTCGCCGGCCTTTTCATCAGCGCTCCTGCCTTCGCAGAAGTGAAGATGGGCGGTTCTTTTTTCATCAAAGGGAACTACATCCAGGATCCCGATAGCGGCAAAGATTACCGCTACTACGAATCTGACCTCGAAATTAAAACCAGCATCATCGTTGACGAAAACACTTCCGTAGACATCACTGCTGAAGCCTTCGACACCAACTGGGATCACAGCACCAACATCAAGGGCGGTGCAGCCGACTCAAAAAGCCAGAACTACTTTGAGATCAGCAAAGCTACCATGACCCACAAGTTCACCACCGGCACCACCTTCATCGGCGGTATCGCTGGCAACCTTGACACTTGGGGTACTCTCTTCGGTGACAGCTCCCAGCGCACGTACTTCATTCAGGCTGATCAGGCTCTCCCCTTTGGTACTCTGACTTTCAAAACAGAAAAAATCGCTGAAGGCGAATTCTCAATCGACGCTGACGATCAGAAGGCTGGCCGACAAGACGATGACGCTGATGTTGATGGCTACCTTGTTGGTCTTACCATGAAAGCTGGTGATTTCACCATCCAGCCTGCTATCTACTATCAGGATGTTCAGTCTGATTGGAAAGATGACCTTGACAACGTTCTCAATGCCGGTACCAAGGTCACCAAAGCTCAGGTTGCCGTAAACGGTAAAGTGGGCGCCATCAACCTCGAATCTGAGTTTGCCTTCGCTTCTTACGATGACGACTCCCTGGCCACCCCCTATGACGGATCCGTATTCGGTCTCTGGCTCGATGCTGGTACCACCGTTGCAGGGCTCGGCGTTAACGCTGGTATCCTCTACTCCAGCACCGACGACAATGTTGCCTACTACGTAGGTGACGAACTCTGCCCCATGGAAGTACTTGGTGATGACATCACCATTGACGGTGTTTCCCTGGCTCGTGTAAAGGTTTCCAAGGCCCTTACAGAGACCGTTTCTGTCGACACCTCTCTGGCTTATGCTATGACCAACTTTGACGATGAATTTAAAGTCGGCAACGCCACCTTCGACAAAGTTTACGAACTTGATGTCAACGCTTACTACAAAGCGTCTGACGCCGTAACCCTCTCTACCGGTATCGCTTACCTTGACGGTGATGACGCCGCTGAAAAGTCTTTCGAAGACGAAGGCGTTTGGGGCTACGTAAAAATGAACGTTGCTTTCTAATTTTAGGAATGCATAGTTCTTAGCCATTAAAAAAGGCCCGCCGTTTTGGCGGGCCTTTTTTTGTTTCCAAGCCTTTTCACAAGCCCGCTGGCACCTCACGCAACGCAGCTCACCGCGCCGCCACTATCCACTTCGCCAAACGCGCTTATACCAAATAGAAAGCCCCTGCTATATATCCACAGCAGAGGCTCAAATAATACAAAACCTATCTATCAAATTTTTTAAAAATTTGGCCCCCGGCAGGGCCGCCGGAGGCTTTTTTTTACACGTTCGATCTTTCAGCCCATCAACCGTTCAGCTTCTCATTCAAAAGCTGATTCACCACCTTGGGGTTGCCCTTGCCCTTGGTGGCTTTCATGACCTGACCCACGAAAAAGCCCATGAGCTTCTTCTTGCCGCCGCGGAAGGCCTCCACCTCTTTGGGGTTGTCGGCCAGGAGCTTGTCCACGATGCCTTCGATCTCAGAGGTGTCGGAGACCTGGGCAAGGCCCTTTTCATCCACAATCACCCTGGCCTCTTTGCCTGTGGCCGCCATCTCGTCAAAGACGGTCTTGGCCATGGTGCCGCTGATGACATCCTCCTGAACAAGGGAGAGGAGCCCTGCCAGCATCTCCGGGGACACGGGCACGTTGCCAAGGTCCATGCCGTCGGTGTGCAGAAGTCCCAGGACGGATCCCATAACCCAGTTGGCAACCATCTTGGCCTGCTTGGGCTTGGAGCCGAAGATGGCCAGGCAGTTGTCGAAATAGGTGGCCAGCTCAATGGACGAGGTGAGGACCTCGGCATCCGCCGCTGGCAGGCTCAGCTCGTCCATGTAGCGCTTCTTCATGGCATCGGGGAGCTCGGGCAGGCTGCCTGCGATCTCATCGTACCAGGCGTCGTCGATGACCACGGGCAGGAGGTCGGGATCCGGGAAGTATCGATAGTCGTGGGCGTCTTCCTTGCTGCGCATGGAGGTGGAGATCTCCTTGTCGGCGTTCCAGAGGCGGGTCTCCTGGATCACCTCGCCGCCGTTATCCAGAATATCGGCCTGACGGTTGATCTCATATCGAATGGCCCGCTCGATGTTCCTGAAGGAGTTTAAGTTTTTCATCTCTGTGCGGGTACCGAACTCTTCTTGGCCCCTGGGCCGCAGGGAGACGTTGGCATCGCAGCGCAGGCTCCCTTCTTCCATGTTGCCGTCGCATACCCCGATGTGGCGCACGAGCTGATGGATTTTTCTGACCAGGGCACCGGCCTCCTGAGCAGAGCGCATATCCGGTTCGGAGACGATCTCGATGAGGGGCACCCCGGCACGGTTGAGGTTCACCAGGCTGATGGGACGCATGGGGTCGTGATTGAGCTTGCCCGCATCGTTTTCCATATGGATCCGCGTGATGCCGATGCGCTTGGTGGAACCGTCTTCCAGATCGATGTCCAGATGACCGTGCTCGGCAATGGGCAGGGCAAACTGGGTGATCTGGTACCCCAGGGGAAGGTCCGGGTAGAAGTAGTTCTTACGGGCAAAACGGTTCACCCGGTTGATGGTGCAGTTGGTTGCCACCCCGGCCTTGGCCGCATAAGCCACTGCGGTTTTGTTGAGCACCGGAAGCACCCCGGGCATGCCGGTACAGACCGGGCAGGTCTGGCTGTTGGGCTCCGCCCCGAAGGCGGTGGAGCACCCGCAAAAGATTTTTGTTTTGGTTTTCAGCTGCGCATGTATTTCAAGGCCAATGACGACTTCATATTCCATATCCGACTCCGCTGCATGGGCGATATCATAACAAAGAACCAGTCCATCAAGCCGACAGACCGGTATGTATATAAAAGGATGGATTATAGAAGATTTCAGGTTTGATGACAAACCCTTATTCATGGTCGAGGGACTTTCCCGACACAACAGATCGTTACGCACCACCAGACTCATCACGGCCCTTCCCATCCCCTCGCCACCAAACACGGATACCAAAAATATACGTTTTGACAAACCCCGATCTCCATACTATAAATACGGGTTTTTCAAACTGTTTTGCGCCGATGTCAAGGTGACCGGCACATGAAACGAACCACACCGGACGGGACAAACCACGAACACCGCTCGTCTCCACCGATGTGTCAAGGCACGGCAGACCATATGAAATATTTTCTTTGCGTTATCGGAATGGTGATGATTGTTGAGGGACTTCCCTGGTTCGGATTCCCGAACAGGGCCCGCCAGATTCTCCTGACCCTGGCCGCCCAACCGGAAAATCGCCTGAGAAGCATGGGGCTGTTCATGATGCTTGGAGGGCTTGCCCTCGTTTATCTGGGGAATATGTAAGAGATGTACCAACTCAGTGATTATCGATTCGACCTTCCGGAAGAACTCATCGCACGCCACCCGGAAAAAAACCGTACCGACTCCAGGCTCCTGCATCTGGAGCGTCACACCGGTTCAAGGCACCACCGACATTTTTCCGATCTCTCGGGCCTCCTTAATAAAGGAGACCTCCTGGTTGTAAACAACACCAGCGTCATCCCCGCCCGGCTCATCGGCCACAAAGAGACCGGCGGCAAGGTGGAGGTGCTGATCCTGGACTACCGGGAAGGCATGGCAGCCATGGACCGCAACGGTGCTTTCTCCTGCCGATGCCTGCTCAAGGCGTCCAAGCGGGTCAAGCCCGAGACGCCCATCCGCTTCGGAGACGGCTTCTCCGCCGTTGTGGAAAGCTTTGACCAGGGCATTTACCGCCTCCGGTTTGCGTGTGACGGCGACTTTGACCGCCTCCTTGAGACCCACGGCAACATGCCCCTGCCCCCGTACATCAAACGGGACGCGGACGCCTTCGACAAAAAGACCTACCAGACGGTCTACGCCAAAAACCGCGGGGCTGTGGCCGCCCCCACCGCAGGGCTCCACTTTACGGGGGACCTCATGGAGACCCTGAAAACCAAGGGCGTGGAGATCGCCGAGCTCACCCTCCACGTGGGATACGGTACCTTCGAGCCCGTGCGAGTGGACGACATCCGGGATCACGCCATCCACACTGAATGGTACGAGGTCTCCGAAGCCACCGCAGCCGCCATAAACAACGCCAAAGCCGAAGGCCGCCGGGTCATCGCTGTGGGCACCACCTCGGTGCGCACCCTGGAGTTCGCCACCGCCGATGACGGCACCCTTGCACCCGGGGCCGGCCCCTGCGACATCTTCATCTACCCCGGCTACCAGTTCAAATGCGTGGACGCCATGGTCACCAACTTCCACACCCCGGAGTCGACCCTTCTCATGCTCGTCTCCGCCTTTGCCGGAAGAGACACCATCTTCACCGCCTACGAAGAAGCCGTCAGACTGAAATACCGCTTCTTCAGCTATGGCGATGCGATGTTTATTGACTAAAGCGGACCGAAAAAGCATGCCTCCGGCGGCGAGGGTGGCGAAGCCACTGTAGCGAAAACACCTCGAAAGCTGATTGCCCTTGCTCTTTGTCTCTCGTTCCTCGAGCCAAAGAGCAAGGGCCTACGGCTCGGGCTTCGCCCGATACAAACGTTATCGGTTAATGCAAGCAGCGTCACAAGCCTCGAAGTAACAGAATACGTTATCGTAACGTGAGCAGTATCCTCGTTAGCCGTAAAAGCGTTTCGACTTCAAGCAACCTCTTTCAGGCAAGCGCCGGAGGCAACCGTCATATAAAAACAGCCTGTTGTTCTACACGGGCGAAGCCCGTCAGCGAATGTGACAACCTGAGGAACGAAGGTTGGAGCATTCGCAAACCTGGGGTACAGGGGCTTTAGCTCCTGCCCGCCGGAGGCAGCTTTTACATAAAGGAAAACCATGAGACTTACGTATACCAAAGAAGCTCAGTCCACAGAGTGTCGGGCACGGGCAGCCACCATCAAGACGCGTCGGGGCGAGATCAAGACCCCCATTTTCATGCCTGTGGGCACGGTGGGGTCGGTTAAGGCCGTGTCGGTTGAGGACCTTGAAGAAGCCGGCGCCCAGATCATCCTCGGCAACACCTACCATCTTTATTTAAGGCCCGGCACCGATGTGCTGGACGTTTTTGGCGGGCTCCATGATTTCATGAAATGGAAGCACCCCATTTTAACGGACAGCGGGGGGTTTCAGTTCTTTTCCCTGGCCAAGCTCACCAAGCGGACGGAAGAGGGGGTCTCGTTTCAGTCCCACATCGACGGGTCCCGGCACCTCTTCACCCCGGAAAAATCCATTGAGGTGCAGAACCACATCGACTCGGACATCATGATGTGCCTGGACGAGTGCACGCCCTACCCGTCGGACCACAAGGCCACCAAAGAGTCCATGGAGCTCACCACCCGATGGGCCCAGCGCTGCTATGATTTCTGGCAGCAGGAGACCGACCTGCGCAACAACGCCTTCGGCATTGTCCAGGGCGGCATGTACAAGGACCTGCGCACGGCGTCTGTGGAGCAGATCTGCGGCATCGATTTTCCCGGATACTCCATCGGCGGCCTCTCCGTGGGCGAGCCCAAGGATCTGATGATGGAGATGGGCGAGCACACCCTGGCCCAGATGCCGGACCTGAAGCCCCGCTACATCATGGGCGTGGGCACCCCCTCAGACATCGTGGAGCTGGTCATGATGGGCGCCGACATGTTCGACTGCGTCATGCCCAGCCGGAATGCACGAAACGGCAAACTCTTCACCTCCGAAGGGGCCCTCAACATCGCCAACCAGCGGTATCAGAAAGATGAAAAACCCCTGGACCCGGTGTGCACCTGCTACACCTGCCGAAACTACTCCAGGGCCTACCTGCGCCACCTCTACAAATCCAAGGAGCTCCTGGCCTACCGCCTCAACACCATCCACAACCTTCATTATTATATGAACCTCGTGGGGGAAATCAGGCAAGCCATCCTCGAAGACCGCTTCATGGCCTGGCGCAAAGGCTTCTACGCCGCCATGGAGGGCGGGATTCAGTAGTGAAACAAAAACGTGCCTCCGGCGGCAAGGTGGAGGCACCTTGAAACCCTATGGCAAATGCTCCGGGACTCGTTCCTCGCCCCTTCACATTTGCTGACGGGCTCCGCCCGTTGCTTACGGAAAAGGGTGACCAACCTCCGGCATAGAAGCGGAGTCCGCCCTTTTCACGAGGGTGCCAGAAACATCAACCAACTGTAGGGTGCGCTTGCGCACCATTGACGGACCTTGTGATCGCAATACGGCTTCAGAGCTTCCAAGGTTTGCGATGCATGAAGCTTCATTAGCCCAACCCATCAAAGGGTTTCCCAACAACATGCGGTGCGCAAGCGCACCCTCCCCGATGAGGCTTAAGCAACGCCGGTTCTCCCCCCGTTTTCTCAGTCCCCTTCCTTCGTATGCATAAATTTCTTTGATTTTTTTCCACATCCTGTGAAATAAAAGTGATTCACACCGATCTCATCAAACGTTTCGTTTCGTTTGGTTTGCAGCAGCCGTATCGGTTCCCAGGTAAAAACATGGACGCCGCGACGATACCGCCTGCCAGGACACACCGCAGGCTTCGTGGCTGATATGCGTTCTTTTCATTCACCACAAGAGATAGACGGACCGGAGGATTTCATGACCATTTCGACCAAGATCAAGGGTGCCATCGAAAAATCATCATTTATCCGCAAAATGTTTGAGGAAGGAGCCCGCCTCAAAGCAGAGCACGGCGCGGACAAGGTGTACGACTTCAGCCTCGGCAACCCCTACCTCGCCCCCCCGGCTGAGTTCAAAGAGAGCCTCATGAAGGTGGCGGCCTCTTCCGGTGAAGGCATCCACTCCTACATGCCCAACACCGGCTACCCCTTTGTGCGCGAGGCCGTGGCCGGGTTTGTTTCCGAGCAGCAGGGGGTCACCCTGGATGAAAACGACATTGTCATGACCTGCGGCGCGGCCGGCGCTCTCAACGTGGTTCTCAAGACCCTCCTTGATCCCGGCGACGAGGTGATTTGCCCGGCGCCCTACTTTGTGGAGTACAATTTCTACGCCGACAACCACGGGGGCGTTGTAAAGACCGTTCAGACCAACCCGGATTTCACCCTGGACCTGTCCGCCATCGAAGAGGCGGTCTCTGAAAAGACCAAGGCCATCCTCATCAACACCCCCAACAACCCCACCGGCCAGGTGTACGACAAAGCGAGCCTTGATGCCCTGGGAGACCTTCTGGCCCGCAAGAGCCAGGACATCGGCCATCCCATCGTCCTCATCTCCGACGAACCCTACCGGAAGATCACCTACGCCGGCATCACCGTGCCCTCCATCATGACCAGCTACCCCAACAGCGTGGTGGTGACCTCCTACTCCAAGGACATCTCCATCCCCGGAGAGCGCATCGGCTACATTGCCATCCACCCCGACTTCGAGGGCAAGGGCCTCTTTCTGGGCGGCCTGGCCCTGTGCAACCGTATCCTGGGGTATGTCAACGCTCCGGCCATCATGCAGCGGGTCATCGCCGACATCCAGGGGGTCAACGTGGACATGACGCCTTACGAAAAAAACCGGGAGCTTCTGGTGGACGGCCTCACCGAGGCCGGGTATGAATTCACCGCCCCCAAAGGGGCTTTTTACCTCTTTCCCAAGTCCCCCATCGAAAACGACGTGGAGTTTGCGCGGGAACTCCAGGAGGAACTGATCCTCGTGGTACCGGGCAGCGGATTCGCAGGGCCCGGACATTTCCGTATCTCTTTCTGCGTGGACGCGAAAACTATCACCGGGGCTCTCCCGGGATTTGCCAGGGTGATGAAAAAATACAAGTAGTTACTCGCAGAGGAAAACCGCGATAAACTCCGTTCACATTCCTTTCAGAGGTTACCCGGCGGAAAGATGTTTTTTCATCTGCATCTTTCCGCCGGATTTTTACCCGTCCCCAGCCAGACACCTTCGAACCACACGAAATGAAAGCCAATCAGCGCATCCTCCGTAGGGTGACCCTATACCGCAGGCCCTCACCACAAACCCGTCCCCTTCCGCCCCCAATATTCATGAATTCCACTGCTTGCCAAGTTCCCCGCCCCATCGCCTCCTGTCAATACCAAGGTATCATCCTACAATAGCTCGTATTTTTTACTTGACATTGTCGCCCAAATATACAAAATTGTTCGATTCTAGTAATATACTTTCAGTGCCTACATGGCCAATACCTCGATCTGAACGACACATTTAACGTACGTCTGACGACAAAAAAGGAATTGGGAGCCGTCTCAAGGTGACACGTGTCACCCCAAGGGAGTACTGCCCCCTAAGGGTCCATTGCCTGCCGATTTTTCGGGGGTTTGACCTGCCTTTACCGATATTGAAGATTGATGCGCGAATGCCCCCTGCCCGATGGGATACGGGCAGGTGCCGTTCGGCATACATGGATGCCGTGGCAACACGGGATCATCATGAGAAAAGATGCTTTCGCACCGGGCGTGGCTTTATTGCCTGCCGCGGGATGTATCGACCGCACCGTCGACCCCGCACATTCACCCTGTGAACCCACACGTGAAACGCCTCCGGTCAAAGACATCGATTATTATGTGGAGGGGATAGAGTATGATAGTTGAAGGTCTGGGATTGATGGTTGCAGGCATGGGGGTGGTCTTCGCGTTTCTGACCCTCCTGGTCTACGCAATGAAAATCTCGGCAAAGGTGTTAGAGCGATTTACCGATGCCGAAGTGACGGGTGGACCTTTGGAAAAACCAAAAACCGCAGTGTTTCAAAAGGCTGGAGATGACCTGACTGAAATCGCGGTGGCCATTGCGGCTGTAAAAGCCTGCGCGCGCAGCTAACGAAAGGGATAGAAGATTATGGCTAAGAAATTAGTTCGTTTCATGAACACAGCGTTTCGTGATGGTTTTCAGTCGGTCTACGGAGCGCGAGTATTTACTGACGATTTTATGCCTGCCGTTGAAGCGGCAGCCGCAGCGGGCTGCAACTACTTTGAAGCAGGCGGCGGCGCGCGGTTTCAGGCACTCTACTTTTACAGCAACGAGTGCGCCTTTGATATGATGGACAGGTTCCGCGCGGCCGCTGGCCCCGACGCAGACCTGCAGACTCTGGCGCGAGGCATCAACGTGGTGGCCCTGGACTCTCAGCCCAAGGACATGATCAAGCTGCACGCCGAAATGTTCAAGAAGCACGGCATCTCCACCATCCGTAACTTCGATGCCTTGAACGACGTCAACAACCTGATCTACAGCGGTCAGTGTATCGCCGAAGCAGGCCTCAACCATCAGGTGGTCATCTCCATGATGGCCCTGCCTCCGGGCTGTACCGGCGCCCACGACGCCGATTTCTACGTCGACATGCTCAAGCAGATCATGGATGCGGACATTCCGTACCACTCCATCTGCTTCAAGGATGCCTCCGGCACCAGCTTCCCGTCAACGGTCTACGAGACCATCAAGCGGGCCAAGGAGATCATTCCGGCGGACATTCCTGTTCAGTTCCACACCCACGACACCGCCGGTATCGGTGTCATCGGGTACAAGGCCGCCCTGGACGCGGGCGTGGACGTCATCGACCTCTCCATGGCTCCCTGCTCCGGCGGTACCTGCCAGCCCGACATCATGACCATGTGGCACGCCCTGCGCGGCACCGAGTACGAGCTGGACTGCGACATCGACAAAATCCGTGAGGCCGAGGAAGTCTTCAAAGAGTGCATGAAGGACTACTTCCTGCCCCCCGAAGCCAAGGCTGTCGAGCCCATCATTCCCTGGTCTCCCATGCCCGGCGGTGCCCTCACCGCCAACTCCCAGATGATGCGTGACAACAACATCATGGACCGCTTCCCCGAGATCATCGAAGCCATGGACGAAGTGGTTCGCCTGGGCGGTTTCGGTACCTCCGTAACCCCCGTGAGCCAGTTCTACTTCCAGCAGGCCTTCAACAACGTCATGATGGGCAAGTGGAAGAAGATCGCCGAAGGTTACGGCAAAATGGTCCTCGGCTACTTCGGCAAGACCCCCGTGCCCCCCGATGCCGAAATCATCAAGATCGCCTCCGAGCAGCTGGGCCTTGAGCCCACCACCCGCAGCCCCCTCGACATCAACGAGGAGGATCCCAACAAGGGCATCCCGTCTGCCAAGAAGAAGCTCGAAGACAACGGCCTGCCCACCACCGATGAGAACATCTTCATCGCGGGCGCTTGTGGCGACAAGGGCATCAACTACCTCCTCGGCAAAGCCACCATCGGCGTTCGCAAGAACGTGGCCGAAGCACCCAAGGCCGAAGCCAAGGCAGCCCCGGACGGCTACACCGTCACCGTGGGCGGCAGCACCTACGCCGTGAAAATCGACGGCAACACCGCCGTGGTCAACGGAAAAGCATACAACGTCAATGTGGCCGAAGGCCTCGCCGCCGCTCCTGCCGCCGCAGCCGCCCCCGCGGCTCCCGGCGTGAAAGAAGCGGTCAAGGCCCAGATGCCCGGTGCCGTGGTTCGCATCTCCGCAGCCAAGGGCGCCCAGGTCAAGGCCGGCGACACCCTGCTCGTCCAGGAAGCCATGAAAATGGAAGTGGAGGTGAAAGCCCCCGTGGACGGTACCGTGGCCGATATCCTCGTGGCCACCGGTGACCAGGTGAACGCCGATCAGGTCCTCATCCAGATCGAAACCGCCGGCGCTCCCGTCGCAGCCGCAGCACCTGCTGCAGCGGCCGCCCCTGCACCTGCCGCCCCCGCCGGGGCCGGAGAAGAGGTGAAGGCGCAGATGCCCGGCGCCGTGATCAAGGTCCTGGTTGGAAACGGCAGCGCCGTGAAGGCAGGAGACACGCTTCTCGTTCAGGAAGCCATGAAGATGGAAGTGGAGGTCAAGGCCCCCGTTGACGGCACCGTCACCAGCGTGGCTGTTTCCGCGGGCGATCAGGTGGCATCCGGCCAGAGCCTGGTCACCATTGCTTAAGGTGATTCTCCATCGCACTCTTTATGCCTTCAAACGACTGAACGGACAGGATAGGACCATGACTCGATACATGAGATTGACACATAAAATCTCCACCAAGCCCCTGGCAATTGTGGCAGCCCTTGTCGCTCTCTGCCTCTTCAGCGGGGTCTCCATGGCAAGTGCCGCCAGCGCGCCAGCGCCGGCTCCCGCCGCGGACGCCTCCATGGGGAAAGTGGAAAAGCTCTGGAAAAGCACCGGACTCAATGCCTTTGTCAACGGTGTCAAAGAAATCTTTGCAGAGAAAACCATCGACAACCACCAGCTGATCCCCCTGGGCATCGGCCAGCTCATCATGATTGCCGTAGGCTGCATCCTGATCTGGCTGGCCATCAAAAAAGGGTTTGAACCCCTGCTTTTGATCCCCATCGGCTTCGGCGGCATTCTTGCCAACATTCCGGTGGCGGGTATTGCCGGGCCCGAAGGGTTCCTCGGCCTCATTTACGGCTTCGGGATCAAGACAGGGCTCTTTCCCCTGCTGATCTTCATGGGCGTGGGAGCCATGACCGACTTCGGCCCCCTCATCGCCAACCCAAAGACAGCCCTTTTGGGGGCAGCCGCCCAGTTCGGCATCTTCACCACCCTCATCGGCGCCCTGGTGCTGAGCCAGGTGGTTCCCGGCATCGACTTCTCCCTGCAGGACGCCGCCGCCATCGGTATCATCGGAGGCGCGGACGGCCCCACGGCCATCTTCCTTGCGGGACGGCTATCGCCGGACCTGCTGGGTGCCATTGCCGTTGCGGCTTACTCCTACATGGCCCTGGTGCCCATCATTCAGCCGCCCATCATGAAGGCCTTCACCTCCAAGGAGGAGCGAGGCATCGAGATGAAGCAGCTTCGCCACGTCAACAAGGTGGAAAAGATTGTCTTCCCCTTGATGGTCTTGGGCATCTGTATCCTGCTCCTGCCGGATGCAACGCCCCTGATCGGTATGCTGATGTTCGGCAACCTGCTTAAAGAATGCGGCGTGGTGGAGCGTCTCTCCAAGACCGCCGCCAACGAGCTGATCAACATCGTCACCATCCTGCTGGGCATCTCCGTGGGCTCCAAGCTGGCTGCGGAGAAATTCCTGCAGCTTGAAACCCTGGGGATCCTCCTCCTCGGTCTCGTGGCCTTTGCCATCGGTACCGCGGCAGGTGTTCTCCTGGCGAAGCTGATGAACCGCATGAGCAAAGAGAAAATCAACCCCCTCATCGGCGCTGCCGGTGTCTCCGCCGTTCCCATGGCAGCACGCGTGGTCAACGGTGTGGGTGTTGAAGAGAACCCCCACAACTTCCTGCTGATGCACGCCATGGGCCCCAACGTGGCCGGCGTCATCGGTTCGGCGGTTGCCGCAGGTGTTCTCCTGGCCCTCTGCGGGTAAGCAGCACCTGATCCGGTCAACGGATCTCGACATAAGAAAATCCCAAAGCCCCGTTCCTCCGGAACGGGGCTTTTTTTATGCCAAAAACGCTTCGTAACTATTCATCTTGCCTTCTATGGGTAATGTGAGTGGAAAAAATGATTCTCCGGTGTCGAGGTGAGCCACCTCGACAGCTGATTGCCCTCGGGCTTCGCCCGGCATAAACGCTGATGATTGTGCGGACTGGCTCACAAGCTTCGAAGCCACTGAGTACGTTGTCGCGACCGGCCTGTTGCCGATTTAACCGCACCGACTCCGGCGGGTCGCTTTTTGAATAAAAGCTCCGTAAAAGCGTTCCGGTTCAATGCCCGTTTTGTTTAAACGGGTCGGCTCACCCAAAGCTTTCGGCCGGTCCACGCCATGCGCAAGTCCTGTTTGTCAAGAATTGGTGAACGTTTGGCCCCCGGAAGCTGTTTTACGCTGAACAGTGACAAACCCAGAAACGGTCCGGCTCACTCAGGCCCGCCATTTAAACCACAATTGCAGTGCGTTAGAACGCCACCGTCTTGACAGCCCGAAAAAAATCATGATAGACAATTCATGACTGAGCGACCGTTCAGCCTCCTTGCGCAGCCCTGCCACCCCTTCTCGTCCCGGCCCCACGGCTGATCGCTCAGGGGCGTGCCCCAGGCACAACTCGGACCAGGAGCAAAGCACCCGACTCACATGCAATCGGCACGGCTTTTCCGATGCAGGTTTTCGCCCAAAAAATAGAAGGGGCCCATTCCCCTGATTCAGCTTTCATGATAATAATGTTCACCCCGATTATCACTTGCATGCAAAGCGCATCGCCATCATCAACCGGGAACCCCCCAAGGAGGCCGCATGAATCGCGTCCAGAACAAAATCCACAACCTGAAAGAAAAAGACGCACAGACGCTGATCATGGGCGGAGCTCCGGCCGTAGAAAAGCAGAAGGCCAAAGGCAAGCTCACCGCCAGGGAACGCCTGGACCGCCTCTTTGACAGGGGCACCTTCCGGGAAATCGACCGCTTTGTGACCCACCGATGCACCCACTTCGGCATGGAGGGCGTGGAAATCCCTGCCGACGGTGTCATCACCGGACACGGCCTCGTGGGGGGACGCCCTGTCTTCGCCTATGCCCAGGACGTGACCTCCCGGGCAGGCAGCCTGGGTGAGATGCACGCAAAAAAAATCTGCAAGATCATGGATATGGCCATGAAAGCCGGGGTGCCCATCATCGGCATGAACGACTCCGGCGGCGCACGCATTCAGGAGGGGGTGGATGCCCTGGCCGGATACGGAGAGATCTTTTTTCGAAACGCCTCGGCCTCCGGGGTCATCCCCCAGATCTCGGCCATCATGGGGGCCACGGCGGGCGGGGCCGTCTATTCTCCGGCCATGACCGACTTTGTCTTCATGGTCAAAGAGACCAGTCACATGTTCATCACCGGCCCCGACGTGATCCGTTCGGTCACCGGCGAAGACGTGGGCTTCGACACCCTGGGCGGTGCCGTGACCCACTGCACCAAAAGCGGGGTGGCCCACTTTGCCTGCGAGGACGATGAAGAGTGCATCGACCGCATTAAAATACTCCTGTCTTACCTTCCGGCCAACAACAAGGAGACCGCGCCCCGGGCCCTTTCCGAGGAACCCATCCACCGCCTCTGCCCGGAGCTCGACACCCTGATCCCCGAAAACCCCGTGAAGCCTTACGACATGTTCGACCTCATCCGGGCCGTTGCCGATCACGGAACCTATTTCGAGCCCCACAGCCTCTTTGCCCCCAACATCATCACCTGCTTCATCCGCCTGGGGGGCCGCACCGTGGGGGTTATCGCCAACCAGCCCAAGGTCCTGGCGGGGTGCCTGGACATCGATACCTCGGACAAGGCCAGCCGCTTTATCCGATTCTGCGACGCCTTTAACATTCCCCTGCTCACCATTGCCGACGTCCCCGGCTTTCTTCCCGGCATCCAGCAGGAGTGGGGAGGGATCATCCGCCACGGTGCCAAGCTCCTCTGGAGCTACTCCGAAGCCACCGTGCCCAAGCTCCTTCTCATCACCAAAAAAAGCTACGGCGGCGCCTACCTCGCCATGAGCTCCCGCCACCTGGGGGCGGACATGGCCTTTGCCTGGCCCACGGCCGAAATCGCCGTCATGGGAGCCCAGGGCGCGGCCAACGTCATCCACAGAAAAGAGATCAAAGGCGCCGACAACCCCGAGGCCATGCGCAATGAAAAAATCTGCGAATACAACGACCTGTTCCTCACCCCGTACATCGCCGCTTCCCGGGGCTATATCGACGCGGTCATCGTCCCCTCGGAAACCCGCAACCATCTCATCGATGCCCTGGACGTCATAAGCTCAAAACACGAAACCCGACCGCCCCGAAAACACGGAAATATCCCGCTTTAAAAAGCATGCCTCCGGCGGGTCGCTTTTTTAAAAAAAAGCTCCGCAAAAAACTCTTCTAAGGCACCCGCGCTACGTTTTGATCGCCCTTCAGGGCGATCAAAACGTAGCGCGGATGCGAAAATGTCGAAATTGTTTCGGCGTAGCCTGTAAGGCTTACTTAAGACCTGTTTGTCAAACTTTTTAAAAGTTTGGCTCCCGGCAGGGCCGCCGGAGGCAATTTTAAGCTGAATTGTTACAAAAGAAGAGGGGCTATGCCCTGCAGGGATGAATCTTCAAAAAAACAAAACCTGTTTGTCTAACTTTTCAAAAGTTTGGTCCCCGGCAGGGCCGCCGGAGGCCACCTGAATACGTTGCTGCGCCCCTTCTTTTTCTTCCCCAAAACCCCGTGATATACTACCGTATAGAGACAAAATTTCAGGAGGAAAGAGCATGGGTGCACGAAAACGCGCGGCCCTTCGCGGGCAGTGGTATCCGGAGAGCCGGGAGGCCTGCTTCAAGGAGGTGGAAGGGTATCGAAAGGAGGGATGGCTGAAACGCCCCTCGGGGGACGCATTTCAAGCAGGGATCGTTCCCCACGCCGGATGGTTTTTTTCCGGCAGCATCGCCTGCCGGGTCATCGAAACCGTGGCCCGGGGTGACTTGCCGGACCTGGTGGTCCTGTTCGGGCACCACCTGGGGCCGTCTGAGCCCACCAGCGTCATGGCCGAAGGGACCCTGGAAACCCCCTTTGGAGACCTGCGGGTCCATGAGGCCTTCTCAGAGGCCCTGGGAAGAACCCCTTATGTGCGGCGGGAGATGAGCCCTTTCATGGCGCCTGAAAATACCCTGGAGCTTCAGCTTCCTTTTATCCGGTACTTTTTCGGGGAGACCCCGGTCTGCCTCATGGGGGTGGCCCCCAACAAGTGTGCTGAGCCCGTGGGCAAGTCCGTGGTGGACGCAGCACGCAGCCTGGGCCTCACCGTCAAGGTCATCGGCTCCACCGACCTCACCCACTACGGCCCAAATTTCGGGTTCACCCCCCAGGGCAAGGGGGAAAAGGCGAGGGCCTGGGTCTGCGATACCAACGATCGAGAGGCCATCGACCACATGACAGAACTTGATGCTGCCTACTTCACCGACGAGGCCCTGGCCCGGCGTAATGCCTGCTGCGCAGGTGCCGTGGCAGCCACCCTGGCCGCAGCCCGGTCCCTGGGCATCCCCCGCGGCCTTGAGATCGCTCACACCACCAGTTTTGACAAAAGCCCCTCGGACAGTTTCGTGGGATACACCGGGGTGGTATTCTAAGCCATGAACATTCCAAAATACTGGGCCAAAGGCACCACACGACACGACGTTCGCATGCGAAACATCCTCACGGGCAAGCCCATGGCTCCCCTTGCCTGCTGGGGCTGGTCCGACACCAGCCTTGCCGACGCCAGGGAAAAGGGGCGCAAACGGGCGGACGCCGTTGCCGAAATGATCCTCAAGGGCAACCGGCCGGACACCTACCTCTATGGCGATCGCCCCATGCGAGAAGAAATTCTTGAAGAGTGGACATCGGAGGACGGCACGACCTGGGCCGCCGTCACCCTCAACGGATACGGATGCCGGGTGCTCAACACAGCACGGGCCATGTTCATCGACGTGGACCTGCCGATGCCGTCCCTGTGGGACTGGCTCAAATACAGGGCACGCATGCTTACCGGCGCCCGCTGCCTGCCCCCTCGGCAGCAAAAGGAGTATGAAGCCCTGTCCAAGGTAGAGACCATGGTAAGGGCAGACCCGTGTTTCGGTATCCGGGCCTATCGCACCCGGGGAGGCCTCCGTTACCTGGTTACCCATGCCCACGCCGACCCCACCTCTGAGCTCACCTCCGGCATGATGGAGGTCCTGGGTGCCGACCCCCTTTACATGCGGCTCTGCAAGACCCAAAAATGCTTTCGGGCCCGCCTCACCCCCAAACCCTGGCGGTGCGGGCTTCCCGGCCTGCACGTCTCGTACCCCTGGAGGGATGAAACAGCAGAGCAGGAGGCTCGCCGATGGCTCTCGGCCTATGGGGACAAAACCAGAGACCTGGCCACCTGTGAGCTGATCAACCACTTCGGATCCCATACCATGGACGAAGAGATCTCCCGCGTCGTCTCCTTCCACGATAAGGCGACCCGGGCCCAATCCGGGCTTGAGCTTGCATAAGCCGGATGCACGTCAACAATAGTTGTAACTATTCAGCCCATGCCTCCGGCGGCCCTGCCGGGGGCTAAACTTTTAAAAAGTTGAACAAACAGGTTTTAAAAAATCTTTTTGAGTGAATTTTTACTTTAAATGCAGATGTGATTTGATTCGAGGAACGAGGGGTAAATGACATCTGCTATCTGCTTTCAAGGTGGCACACCTTGCCGCCGGAGCCAACACCCCAAACGCAAAAAAGCCCCTTCGATTGCTCGAAGGGGCTTTATTTTTTAGTTGGCTGGGATGCAGGGATTCGAACCCCAATAGACGGAATCAGAATCCGTAGTCCTGCCATTAGACGACATCCCAGCAGGCAACTCAATTGGTTGCGAGAGGGTATATAGTCCGGTGAGGCCGGTTGAGTCAAGCAAAAATTTCGCCTTTTTCAAGCCCCCTTCCGAGGGCTTACCCTAACCCTCTTTGGGCAAAGGGCATTTTTGCCCTGAACAAGGCGCAGAAAAAATCTCCGGCGCCTTGTCCGCCCGGCTCGCTACCCCAGGCTCCGGATATGGGCCACGGCGTCGTCGATACGCTTTAAGGTCTCCTCTTTGCCGAGGACATCGAGCATCTCGTACATGTCGGGGCTGGCACCGGTGCCGGAGACGGCCAGGCGCATGGGCATGGCCACCTTGCCGAATCCCACCTCGAGCTTGGCCACCACGGCCTTGAAGGTCGCGGCCAGGGCGTCCTGAGTAAACTCGGTCTCGGCCAGGGCTTCTTTCATCGCGAGGAGCACGTCGGCAGCCTCGGGCTTGAAGGCTTTCTTGGCCATCTTGGGATCGTACTCTTTCACCCCTTGGAAAAAGAACCGGGCGTTCTCGGCCATCTCCACCAGGGTGTGGCTTCGGGGGGCCAGGGTCTTTACGGCCTTTTCCAGCTGCGTGCGGTCGTCGGCCACAATGCCCGCCTTCTCAAGGAAGGGCAGGAGGGCGTCGGCGATCTCCTCGGTGGGCTTGGCCTGGATGTGCTCGTGGTTGATGGCCATGAGCTTGTCCTGGTCAAAAACGCCGGGGGAACGACCGATATTGTCCGGGTTGAACTTTTCGATGAGTTCTTCGCGGGTGAAGAACTCCTGGTCCCCGCAGGACCAGCCCAGGCGCGCCAGGTAGTTGATCATGGCATCGGGAAGGATCCCCATGTCCCGGTACTCGGTGACGCTGGTGGCGCCATGCCGCTTGCTCAAACGGGCCTTGTCCGCCCCCAGCACCATGGGCACATGGCCGTAGGTGGGCACCTCTTCTCCCATGGCCTTGACGATGAGGACCTGCTTGGGGGTGTTGTTGACGTGGTCGTCGCCCCTTAAGATGGTGTTCACCTTCATGGTCAGGTCGTCCACAGCAACAGCCAGGTTGTAGGTGGGAGTTCCGTCACTACGCTGGATGATGAAGTCGTCGAGTTCTGCGTTGGGAATGGAGATCCGCCCCTTGACCATGTCGTCAAAGGCGGTGGAGCCGGCCAGGGGCACCTTGAAGCGCACCACGGCCCCTTCGGTGGGGCCCAGGTTTCGCTCGCGGCACTTCCCGTTGTACTTGGGTTTCTCCCCTTTGGCCCGTGCGGTCTCCCGCATCTCGTCGATCTCCTCGGGGGTGCAGGTACACCAGTAGGCGTGGCCGTCTTCAAGGAGCTTGTCGATCACCTTTTTATAAAGGTCAAAACGCTTGGTCTGATAAAAGGGGCCCTGGTCCCAGTCGATCCCCAGCCACTCCAGCCCGTCGAAGATGGCCTGAACCGACGCCTCGGTGGAACGTTCCAGGTCTGTGTCTTCGATGCGGAGGATGAAGGTCCCGCCGGTTTTCCGGGCGTAGAGCCAGTTGAACAGGGCGGTGCGTGCTCCGCCGACATGAAGGTAACCCGTGGGGCTCGGAGGAAACCGTGTTATAATCTCACCCATAGCATCTCCTGTGGTATCTATTTTTTTAAAAAAAATTTTGCCCTTCAATCCGCACCCGCTCGAAAAAAAACGTTGTGGATCGATAGGGATCTGCGCTATCTACGGCTCATGGCCAATTACCACAGTTGCTTTGCCAGCACAAGTAGCCAAAATCTAAGCACGTGAATATTCTTGACAATCGCCTTTAAATAAAATAAATAAGGGCGGTTAAGACTGTTCCATCATTATACATAATTTTTTAAAGAAATAAATGAGTTAGGAGATAACCATGGCAGTACCTAAGCGTAAGACCTCCAAAGCCAGATCGCGAAAACGTCGCACCCATTACAAGACTGACGCCCCCAACGTGTCCGTCTGCCCCGAGTGCGGTGAGCCCAAGATGATGCACCAGGCATGCCCCGACTGCGGCACCTACAAGGGTCGCAACGTACTGGCAGAAGACGAAGAGTAGCGATCACACGATGTGTCGAATCCGCACGCGAGTAACAACGCGTGCAAGGCGCCACGTTTTTTCCCTGGAGTGTAGGGTCCATGCCTGACACCAATCCACGCAGTATCGTCGTCACCGGAGGGTCCCGGGGCATCGGCCGAGAGGTCTGTCTCGAATTTGCCGGTCCCGATACCCGCATTTACTTCAACTACGCATCCTCCGAGGAGGCGGCACGGCAGACCGAAGCCCTTGTCGCTGAAAAGGGTGGTACGGCCGTGGGCGTCCGTGTGGATGTCACCTCCGAAGCGGAGGTCTCCGCCTTTATCAAGAAGGTGGTGGACGAGACCGGGCGCGTGGATGTGCTGGTCAACAATGCCGGTGTTACGCGGGACGGGCTTTTGGTCCGCATGAAAGAGTCTGATTGGGACACGGTGTGCGACACCAATCTCAAAGGGGCTTTTTTCTGCCTGAAAGCCGCGGCACGGCCCATGATGAAGCAGCGTTCCGGCCGCATCATCAACATCACCTCCATGGTTGGAGTTACGGGCAATGCCGGCCAGGCCAACTACTGCGCCTCCAAGGCGGGGCTCATCGGCCTTACCCGTTCAGCGGCCCGCGAGCTGGCCTCCAGGCAAATCACGGTCAATGCCGTGGCACCGGGGTTCATCGATACCGACATGACCGCCGCCCTTTCGGAGGAGGCCATCGGATCCATCATCGCCCAGATCCCCATGCAACGTACCGGCTCACCTTCCGAGGTGGCCGGTGTTGTGGGTTTTCTCGCCTCTGAGCGGGCAGCCTACATCACCGGACAGGTACTCCATGTCAATGGGGGCATGTTCACATCATAACGACACAATGAGGTAGCGATGTCCGTAGAAGACAAAATCAAAAAAGTAGTCTCTGAAAAGCTGAAAGTCGAAGCCGGTGACGTGGTTCCCGAAGCACACTTCGTCAACGACCTGGGAGCCGACTCCCTGGATCTCGTGGAGCTGATCATGTCCATGGAAGAGGTCTTCGATATCGAGATCTCCGACGACGAGGCGGAAAAGCTCGTTCGCGTCAAAGACGCCATCGAGTACATCGAAGCGCGCATGTAGCGCGGCCGGCCGCAAGGCCGACTCGGCAAGGCTCCCCTTCATGGGGAGAAGAAACAAAAAGACCATGACGATCAGGTTGACAGGGTGGGCCGTTCCCACCCTTCCTTGTATCTATAAGGCACGATAAGATCATGAGTAACGACACAACCCCGTATGAGACCGAAGTCATCATCGGATGCGACCACGCCGCCTACCCCCTGAAGGAGACCATAAAAGTCTTTCTGGAGAAAAAGGGCGTCAAGGTGGTGGACGCGGGATGCCACGGGCCGGAGTCCGTCAACTATCCCGATTTCGCCAAAGAGGTGGCCGGCAAGGTCTCCGACGGGACACACCCGAAGGGCATCCTTCTGTGCGGCACCGGCCTCGGCATGTCCATGGCCGCCAACCGCTTCAAAGGTGTCCGTGCGGCCCTGGTGAGCGACGGTTTTTCCGCGCGCATGAGCCGCATGCACAACAACAGCAACATCCTGGTCATGGGCGCCCGCGTCATCGGCGAATCCCTGGCCCTGGACCTTGTTCAGATCTGGATGGAAACCCCCTTTGAGGGAGGACGTCACCTGGATCGCATCCAGATGTTTGAGTCCTTCTGATCAACAGGGAAAACTGCACGGCAACACCGCTTTTTTATGGGGAGCGAACCCTTGAAAGCAGGGCCTGCACGGCGGGATTCCCGGCGACAGGGGTCGCAGGCGGTGAGCCTGATCGCGGTGACCCACGTCGAAGGCAACCTGCCGCCCTTGGGGATAAGGGCTGAAAGGGAAGACACCCGGCACGGACCGAACTCACGCTGTTCGTCCGCCGCACACCGGTCGGTCCCCACGGACCCCGGCAGCGCTTCGACAAGCCATTCGACGTGGCGTCCTTCACCAACCGAAAACCCGGCTGACAAGCCAAAACCGGCTGACGCGCCGAACACACGGCTGAAGAGGAAGCAAAGGTGAACCTGAAGTGTATTAGAGATGTGGACCCGGATATTGCCCTTGCCATCGAGAACGAAATCTCGCGGCAACAGAACAACCTTGAACTTATCGCATCGGAAAACGCGGTGAGCACCCCGGTCATGGAAGCCATGGGCACCCCCCTGACCAACAAGTATGCCGAAGGGTACCCCGGCAAGCGATACTACGGCGGTTGCGGCCACGTAGACACCGCCGAGGCCATTGCCATCGAACGGGCCAAAGAGCTCTTCGGCGCGGCCTATGCCAACGTCCAGCCCCACTCGGGTTCCCAGGCCAACATGGCGGCCCTTTTCGGGATGCTTGAGCCCGGCGACACTGTCATGGGCATGGACCTCGCCCACGGCGGCCACCTGACCCACGGCAGCCCCGCCAGCTTCTCCGGCAAGTTGTTCAACTTTGTCCATTACGGCGTGGAAAAAGAGACCGGCATGATCGACCTCGACCATGTGGAGTCCATGGCCCGCGAGTGCAAGCCCAAGCTTATCATCGTCGGGGCCAGCGCCTATCCCCGCACCCTCGACTTCGAAGCGTTTTCCGCCATTGCCCAGCGCACCGGCGCCGCCCTCATGGTGGACATGGCGCACATCGCCGGCCTGGTGGCCGGTGGCGTCCATCCCAACCCCGTCCCCTACGCGGACGTGGTCACCTCCACCACCCACAAGACCTTAAGGGGGCCCAGGGGCGGCCTGATCCTCTCCGGCAAAGACCTCACAGGCGTCATGAACAAGCAGATCTTCCCCGGTATCCAGGGCGGTCCCCTCATGCACGTCATCGCGGCCAAAGCCATCGCCTTCAAGGAAGCGGCCACCGACGAATTCAAAGCCTACCAGGCACAGATCGTCAAAAACGCCGCGGTCCTGGCCGACGCCCTCATGGAGAACGGGTTTGACCTGGTTTCCGGCGGTACCGACAACCACCTCATGCTCCTGGACCTCACCCGCATGGACATCACGGGCAAGGACGCCGAAGAGACCCTGGACCGCGCTGGCATCACCGCCAACAAGAACGTGGTCCCCTTCGACACCCGCAGCCCCTTTGTAACCAGCGGGATCCGCATAGGCACCCCGGTACTCACCACCCGGGGCATGAAGGAAGCCGAAATGAAACAGGTGGCGGGTTTCATGGCCAAGGCCCTGACCAACAAGGACAACCCCGCCGTCATCGACACCATTCGACAGGAGGTGAAGGCCCTCTGCAACGCCTTCCCTCTGTTTACCGACTAACAGGTCACCGACCCGTTGATCGAAGGGAGGGCCGGCTCGCAAAGCCGGGCCCTCCCGCCGCCAAGGAGCCGCCCATATGGAACCGGAACAGACTCGCCCCTCATGGGCCCAGTACTTCATGGACATCACCGAGCTGGTGGCCAAGCGCTCCACCTGTACACGCCGTGCGGTGGGAGCCATCCTTGTCAAGGACAAGCGGATCCTGGCCACGGGCTACAACGGCGCCCCCAGCGGGGTGCGCCACTGTGCCGAGACCGGATGCCTGAGAAAGCAATTGGGCGTCCCCTCCGGGGAACGCCATGAGCTCTGCCGCGGCGTCCATGCAGAACAGAACGCCATTGTGCAGGCCGCCCACTACGGGGTGTCCATCAACGGCGCCACCCTCTTTTGCACCAACCTCCCCTGCTCCATCTGCGCCAAGCTGCTGATCAACGCAGGGGTGAAGAAGATTGTGTACCAGTCGGGTTATGCCGACGCGATTTCCGAAGAGATGCTAAGCGAAGCCGGTGTTGAAGTGATTCAGGTCCCCTGAACCGGAGTATTGGCCCACAAGACCACTGTCACAAGGAGAACGCCATGAAATGCCCCTACTGCGCCGAAGACAACACAAAAGTCGTGGACTCTCGGGACACCAAGGATAAAAACGAAATCCGGAGGCGCCGGGAGTGCCTCGCCTGCGGCAGGCGCTTCACCACCTACGAGCACGTGGAAAAACTCCCGGTCATGATCGTGAAAAAAGACGGCCGCCGGGAAGAGTTTACCCGAAGCAAGGTGGCCGCAGGCCTCTACAGGGCCTGTGAAAAACTCGATATCAGCGTCAACGTCATCGACGCTTACCTGGACGAGCTGGAGCGGGACCTGCGGGAGACCGGAGAAAAAGAGATCCCTTCTCAGAAGATCGGTGAGAAGGTAATGATCTGGCTCCACGGCAAAAACGACATCGCCTACGTCCGCTTTGCTTCCGTCTACCGGGAGTTCAAGGACGTCAACGACTTTGTCATGGAGCTCAAGGGGCTCCTCTCAAAGGAGTCGCAGTAGCCGGGCCGTCCCCGGTACGTTAAAGGGACGGCGCTTTACAAACAGCGCAACAAAGGGGGAGCCATGGAGGCTCAGGAGTACATGGAGATGGCCCTTGCCCTGGCGGCACGAGGCATCGGATGGACCTCCCCCAACCCCGCGGTCGGGGCTGTGGTGGTCAACAACGGACAGGTGGTGGGGCGCGGCTGGCACAAGGCCTGCGGCGGCCCCCATGCCGAGGTCTTTGCCATTGATGAGGCAGGAGACCGGGCCGAAGGCGGCGACATCTATGTTACCTTGGAGCCCTGCAACCACACCGGCAAGACCCCTCCCTGCACCGAAAAGATCTTGAACGCCGGGATCCGGCGTGTCTTCATTGCCATGGAAGACCCCAACCCCGTGGCTTCAGGCGGCATCGAGCGCCTCAGGTCCCAGGGGGTCGAGGTGACCTCCGGCATCCTCCGGGAAAGAGCCGAGGCCCTCAACGAAGGGTTCATCAAGCACGTGCAGACGAACCGCCCCTTTGTGGTGGCCAAAAGCGCCGCCACCTTAGACGGCCGCACCGCCGCATCCACGGGCCACTCCCAGTGGATCACCGGCGAATCCTCCAGGCGCCATGTCCACGAGCTCCGGCACGCCGTTGACGCCATCATGGTGGGCATCGGCACGGTCAAGGCCGATAACCCCTCCCTCACCTGCCGCCTGGAATCCGGGGGAAAAGACCCCATCCGCATCATCCTCGACAGTCACCTCACCATTGACGACCAGGCGAGGGTATTGCAGCTCAATTCCGATTCTGATACAATAATCGTTTGCGGTAAGATCCCAACGGACGCCGAGGAGACCGCCCGGAAAAAGGCGCGCCTTGAGGCTTCTGGAGCGCGGGTCCTTGAGGTCCCCTTAAAGGACAATCACGTGGATCTTGACCGACTCATGGCAACCTTGGGAAAAGAGAAGATCCAGAGCATCCTCCTCGAAGGGGGAGCGACCCTTCTCAAATCCGCCCTGGACGCAAAGATCGTGGACAAGTTCCGCATCTACATCGCGCCCAAGCTCCTCACAGGAGACGACGGGTTTCCCGTCACCGCAGGCAAAGGGCCCCTCTCCATGGACGAGGCCCTGACCCTTTCCCGGGTTGCTGTTCGACACTTTGACAATGACGTAATGATCGAGGGCTACCTGTAAAGATGCCGATCGCCCTGCGGGGCGTGCCAGCCGTTTCAGGACCAGCTTTCTTGAGAAGAGGCGATGAGGTATGTTCACCGGAATTATTGAAGGATTCGGCACCATCAGGGACATCCGCCCCACAGGCCAGGGGTCCCGCTTTGCCATCGAGGCAGACTTTCCCCTCGACCGCGTCAAGATCGGGGACAGCATCGCTGTGAACGGCTCCTGCCTCACCGCCGTGGTCCTGGACGGCCGCCGCTTTGAAGTGGACGTGGCCCCCGAAACCATTAAACGCACCGTCTTTTCCAGCATCCACGTGGGTTCCCGCGTCAACCTGGAGCGTGCCCTGCGCCTCTCCGACCGCTTAGACGGCCACATCGTCTCCGGCCATGTGGACGGCGTGGGCACCATTGTCAGCAAAGAGCGCCAGGCCAACGCCGTCATCGTCACCATCGCCGTGGAAAAGCACCTCTCCCGCTACATGATCGAAAAGGGCTCCGTGGCAGTAGACGGCATCAGCCTGACCATCAACGCCGTCACCGACACCACCTTCACCCTGAGCATCATTCCCCACACCGCAGAAATCACCAGCATCGGCCAGAAGCCGCCCGGTTCCATCGTCAACATCGAAACCGACATGGTGGGGAAGTACATCGAAAAATTTCTCATGACGCCCAAGCCCGATCAGAAGCCCCAAGCCCCTTCCATCGACATGGCCTTTTTGGCCGACAAGGGATTTTTGTAAGCCGACGACGCAAGAAAAAGGGACCGATGCGGGTCCCTTTATATAGTGAGAGCAAGAGGAGTAAGAGGAGTCTGATATGCCCGTTATATCCATCGAAGAAGCCATTGAAGAGATTCGCGCAGGTCGCATGGTCATCCTGGCCGATGACGAAGACCGTGAAAACGAAGGAGACCTGACCATGGCCGCCGAGGCGGTCACTCCCGAGGCCATCAACTTCATGGCCAAATACGGACGGGGGCTCATCTGCCTGCCCATGTCCTCTCAGATGTGCGACCACCTGGACCTGCCCATGATGGTGGACGACAACACCAGCCAGTTCGGCACCGGGTTCACCGTCTCCATCGAAGCCAAAAAAGGGGTCACCACCGGCATCTCCGCCGCGGACCGCGCCACCACCATCCTGACGGCCGTGGCCGATGAGACCAAGGCGGCCGACATTGCCCGCCCGGGCCACATCTTCCCCTTGCGCGCCCGTGACGGCGGGGTCATGGTCCGCGTGGGCCAGACCGAAGGGTCCGTGGACCTGGCGCGTCTTGCCGGTCTCAAGCCTGCCGCCGTTATCTGCGAGATCATGGATGACGACGGCACCATGGCCCGCATGCCCTCCCTGGAGGAGTTCAGCAAGGAGCACGGCATCGGCATCTGCACCGTGGCGGACCTGGTGGAGTACCGCATGAAGAAGGAGTCCTTCGTCAAGCGGGCCGCCGAAACCATCATCCCCACCTCCTTTGGCGGGGACTTCAAGATCATCGCCTATGAAAACGACCTGGACAACCTCACCCACATCGCCATGGTCAAAGGGGAGATCAACCCGGAGGAGCCCGTTCTCGTACGCGTCCACTCCGAGTGCATGACCGGCGATATCTTCGGGTCCATGAAGTGCGACTGCGGCGATCAGCTCCAGCGCGCCATGGCCCGCATCAACGACGAAGGTTCAGGGGTCATCCTCTACCTTCGCCAGGAAGGCCGCGGCATCGGCCTGGTGAACAAGCTGAAGGCTTACGAACTCCAGCGCCAGGGCTACGACACCGTGGAGGCCAACGAAAAACTCGGCTTCAAGGCAGACCTGAGGGATTACGGCATCGGTGCCCAGATGCTCGCCGACATCGGCGTGCGCAAGATGCGCCTGATGACCAACAACCCCAAGAAGATGGTTGGCCTTCAGGGCTACGGGCTCTCCGTTGTGGAGCAGGTGCCCATTGAGGTGCACACCAACGTCTACAACCAGGGCTACCTGACCTGCAAGAAGCTGAAGATGGGCCACACCCTGAACATCGAGCCAAAAAAAGACTCCCACAACATGTAGGGAGTCCCCAAGGACAACAAACCCGGAGCGGTCGGCTTGCCGGTCGCTCCTGTTTTCACATTTTAGACTGACGCCTATAAACCAATAGGGAAAGGGATTCACCATGCCCAATATCATCCAGTCCAGCCTGACCTCCGAAGGCAAAAAATTTGCCATCGTCGTAAGCCGTTTCAACGACTTCATCACCGAACGACTTGTGGGCGGTGCCGTGGACGCCCTGACGCGCAGCGGCACAAAAGATGCCGACATCGACATCATCAAGGTCCCCGGTGCCTTTGAGATTCCCCTGCTGGCCCAGAAAGCCGTGCAGACCGATAAATACGATGCCGTCATCTGCCTGGGTGCCGTCATCCGCGGGGCCACCCCCCACTTTGACTACGTCTGCGCCGAAGTATCCAAGGGCGTGGCCCATGTCAGCCTGGAAGCCAACATCCCCGTCATCTTCGGGGTCGTCACCACCGATACCATCGAGCAGGCCATTGAACGGGCCGGCACAAAAGCCGGGAACAAAGGCTTTGACTGTGCCCTGTCTGCCATCGAAATGGCCAACCTCATGACCGTCATGGATGAAGGACAGAAGTAAATGGGAGTAAGACGAGGCGCACGGGAGCTTGCGTTGCAGGCTCTCTTTTTTGCGGATATAAAGCCCCAGGCCCGCCGCGACGCGGTGCAGCTCTTTCGGGACAACTACATCACCGACGAGGCGTATCTGCCCTTTTTCGATACCCTCACCGAAGGTGTTCTGGACAACCTGGAAGAGATCGACGCCGCCATCGCAAACCGATCCAAGAACTGGAAGGTCTACCGCATGTCTTCCGTGGATCGCAATGCCTTGCGGGTCGGGGTGTTTGAGATCATGTTCCTTGAAGATGTCCCGGACAAGGTAGCCATCAACGAGGCCATTGAGATCGGCAAACACTTTGGAACCGCAGAGTCGGGCGCCTTTATCAACGGTATCCTCGATGCCGTGTCCGCTGACAAAAGCTAAACTCTTTAGGAGGACCCGACCTTGTTGATCACAGACCTTGTTGTGGGACCCATCGGTGCAAACTGCATCATCCTCGGATGCGAAACCACCCGCGAAGCAGTGGTTATCGACCCCGGCGACGACGCCTCACGTATCTTGAAGGCCCTGGCCGATGAAAAGCTCACCGTTAAAGCCATCATCAACACCCACGGCCACTTTGACCATGTGGGGGCCAACAAGCGCCTGAAAGAGGCCACGGGCGCTGATCTCATGATCCATGAAGCCGACGCGTCCATGCTCCAGGAGCTCTCGGTGACGGCCATGGCCTTCGGGCTCAAGGCGGAAAACTCGCCCCCGGCCGACCGTCTCCTCACCGACGGGGACACCATCACCTTCGGCAACAAGACCCTGGCGGTCCTCCACACACCGGGGCATACCCCCGGCGGGATCACCTTATACTGCAAGGACGAGAAGGCGGCCTTTGCAGGGGACACTCTCTTCTACGGCTCCATCGGAAGAACCGACCTCCCCGGCGGCAACTACGCCACCCTCATCGCCAGCATTAAGGAGCAGCTCTTTTCCCTGCCCGATGATACCGTGGTCTACACCGGCCACGGCCCCAAGACCACCATCGGCACCGAAAAGCAGTACAACCCCTTTCTCAAGTAGAAGGGGGCGGGCATGACGCCCTAACTCCGGTACCAAATCAAAACGGGCCGTTTCCCATCCAAAAAAAGATGGGAAACGGCCCGTTTTTTTTAAGGCGTCACAGCGGTAACGATTCAGCTCAAACAAGCCTCCGGCGGCTCGCCTGCCTCCCTACCCCTCCTCTTCCGCCACCGAGCCGGGACCTGCCAGGGGCCGGAAGCTCTTTTTGGAAGCCTGGCAGAACGGACAGGCCCAGTCATCGGGCAGATCCTTAAACGCGGTGCCGGGCGGGGTGTTGGTTTTGGGTTCCCCTTTGTCGGGGTCGTACACATAACCGCAGTTGTGGACCTGGCATTGATACATGTCTTTGAGTGAAGCCATGGAAGCACCTCCTGAAAGGATTGACGAGGGGTCGACACCACAAATCATGTCGGGCTGCTGTCTGGACCAACGAAAGGACACTACGGCATAGCCTACCAAGTTTTTTGGTATTGTTCCAAGATGTTTTGACGCGACAACCGGAGGTTGCCCCCGGCTTAAACAAACGCTCCCAGCTGACATGCCCGGATCTTGACCCCCGTCTTTTCGCAGGCCCCGGCCAGAAGGGCCCGGGAGAGACCGTCCTCCTTTGCCTTGGCAAAAATTTCCCTGCAGGTGACATGCCCCTTTGCCTCGGCGCTTTCATCCAGCCATGCCGCCACCTCATCAGAGATGACCTCTGGGATCTGGATCCGCTTCTGCTTGCCGGGTCCAAACCCGAAGAGCCCCAGCTGGCAGGTCTCTATACGAATTTCGAGCTCATCAAGGCATGACCCGGCCTCCCCGGGGGTCACACCACAGCGCAGGGCCGTGGACAAGGCCAGGGCACAGCTGATGCGCCCCTGCCTTGCAGCCCCCTTCAACTCCTTGACTACCTGGTCTTTTGACACTGCCATTGCGCTACCTCCCCGTACACAGATCGTTCCTCGGTTAATTTACCCCAAGCCCCCATAAAACGGGCCTTTTCCACACCTCATTTCCCTTGCCATGGGCTGTGCTGTTCTGATACTCTTTTCCAACATTTACCGTAACGGCTCCCGCCAAAAACAACGCACTCCACTCATCCCGACCGGCAGGTGGCATCCACGCTCCGGTGGTGACCATCGTCTCCAAGACCATGGTCACGGGCACCGCCCCGTGGCGCACGGGATGTTTGCCTGTTTTTCCGTGTCGTTACACAAAGAAAGATCCCCGGATGCATCCCACGGATCGCGCCCCGCAGAGCCGGTCGCCACAAAGGCAAGGCTCCCTGGCGGCTCGCCGCCGGACAAGGCGGCAACCCCGTGAATCAAGTGATCTGTTTGTTACATTTCCGGGAGCCCGACGTTCAGACATGCATCACGACGAGAGGGAACCGTCTGGTTTGCCCACAGCCCGTCTGATACAATAACAGTTGGAAGGCGCTTTCGCCAAGCCCCACGGCACCGCGCCGGGGTGAGTCTGCCCCGGCCCGTAGCGGCCCCACCCTGCCGAAGCCGTATGGCACCGGCCCCTTCCGACGAAAGAGATACGACCCATGTCCCTGGTTCAGACACGAAAAAAAACACGAACCCTCCGTGTCGGAGGGGTGGCCGTGGGCGGTGACGCCCCCATCTCGGTGCAGTCCATGACCAACACCCGCACCGAAGACATCAAGGCCACCGTGGCCCAGATCCACCGCCTGCAAGAGGCGGGGTGCGAGATCGTCCGGGTGGCGGTCCCCGGCATGGAGGCAGCCGAAGCCATCGCCGCCATCAAAAAAGAGATCGCCATTCCCCTCATCGCAGACATCCACTTCGACCATCGGCTGGCCATTGCCGCCGCTGAAAACGGAGCCGATGCCCTGCGCATCAACCCGGGGAACATCGGCAGCCGGGAAAAGGTCGTCAAGGTGGTCGCCTGCGCCAAAGAGCGCGGCTTGCCCATCCGCATCGGGGTCAACGCCGGGTCCCTCTCCCAGGAGATCCTGGACCGGTTCGACGGGGTCACCCCAGAGGCCATGGTGGCCAGCGCCATGGAGAACATCCGGATCCTTGAGGAGCTCGACTTTTTCGACATCAAGATCTCCCTCAAGGCGTCGGACGTCACACGCACCGTGGAGGCCTACCGCCTCCTCTCCGGTCAGGTGGACTATCCCCTGCACGTGGGGGTTACCGAAGCGGGCTCCCTGTTTCCCGGGGTGGTCAAGTCGTCCATCGGCATCGGCATGCTCCTCTCCGAGGGCATCGGGGACACCATCCGCGTCTCCCTGACCCGGGACCCGGTGGAGGAGATCCGCGTAGGCCAGGAGATCTTAAAGTCCCTGGAGCTCCGGCGCTTCGGCCCGGAGATTGTCTCCTGCCCCACCTGCGGCCGCTGCAACATCGACCTGTTCTCCATCGTGGAACAGGTGGAACAGGCCCTCATCGGCCGAAAGACTCCCATCAAGATCGCCATCATGGGATGCGTGGTCAACGGCCCAGGAGAAGCCCGGGAAGCCGACATCGGCGTGGCCGGCGGCCACGGCATCGGGATTCTGTTCAAAAAGGGACAGGTGGTGAAAAAATTCCCCGAAGATCAGTTGGTGGAGGTGCTCCTGGCCGCCATCGATGATTTTGAAAAAAACAAAGCGTAACGACTCAACAGCCCATACAGAAACGATCACGGCCTGCATTAAAAACCGGCCGATATACCCATGAGGACAACAATGGCAAAAAAGGTACAGACAGCGATTACCCCCACCCGAACCGAAGACTACCCCCAGTGGTACCAGCAGGTAGTCAAGGCCTCCGACATGGCCGAAAGCTCCCCTGTGCGCGGGTGCATGGTGATCAAGCCCTGGGGCTATGCCCTCTGGGAAAACATCCAGAAGTCCATGGACGCCAAATTCAAGAAGACCGGTGTGAGAAACGCCTACTTTCCCCTCTTCATCCCCTTGAGCTTCCTTGAAAAAGAGGCCGAGCACGTAGAAGGCTTTGCCAAGGAGTGCGCCGTGGTGACCCACCACCGCCTCGAAGCAGGGCCCGAAGGGGGCCTGGTGCCCGCAGGGGAGCTCGCCGAGCCCCTCATCGTGCGCCCCACCTCCGAGACCATCATCGGGGACTCCTTTGCCAAGTGGATCACCAGCTACAGGGACCTTCCCGTCCTCATCAACCAGTGGGCCAACGTGGTGCGCTGGGAGATGCGCACACGGACCTTCCTGCGCACCAGCGAGTTCCTCTGGCAGGAGGGGCACACCGCCCACGCCACCTCCGAAGAGGCGATTTCCCGCACCGAACAGATGCTGGAGGTCTACGCCAATTTTGCTGAAGAGTACCTCGCCATGCCGGTGATCAGGGGCCGCAAATCCGACTCCGAGCGTTTCCCCGGCGCCGTGGACACCCTCTGCATCGAAGCCATGATGCAGGACCGAAAAGCCCTTCAGGCTGGGACCTCCCACTTCCTCGGCCAGAACTTCGCCAAGGGATCGGGCATCACCTTCCAGAGCGCCGACGAAAAAGAAGAGTACGCCTGGACCACCTCCTGGGGCACCTCCACCCGCCTCATCGGCGGCATGATCATGACCCACGGCGACGACGACGGCGTCATCATGCCCCCCCGCATCGCCCCGGCCCACATCGTGCTTCTGCCCATCTTCCGCAAGCCCGAAGAAAAAGAAGAGGTCCTGGCCTACACCAGGAAGCTTGCCGAAGAACTCTCCCAGGTGACCTACCACGGCCGCGCCATCGAGGTGGAAGTGGACGAGCGCGAGATCGGCGGCGCCCGAGGCTGGGACTGGATCAAAAAAGGCATTCCCGTCCGCGCCGAGATCGGCCCCCGGGACATGAAAGAGGACTCGGTGTTCATGGCACGCCGGGACCTCTCCCCCAAAGAGAAGCGCGGGGTCAAACGCGAAGAGCTCCTGGCCACCCTGCCCGCCATCCTGGACGAGATCCAGCAGGCCCTTTTCGACCGGGCCCTGGCCCACCGGGAAGCCAACACCCGTCCCGTGGACGACAAAGAGGCATTCTACGCCTGGTTTACCCCGGAAAATGAAGAGAAGCCCGAAATCCACGGCGGATTTGCCCTCTCCCACTGGTGCGGGGACGGCGACTGTGAAGAGAAGATCAAAACCGACCTGAAGGTCACCATCCGATGCATCCCCTTTGAAGGCGACGAGGAAGAGGGAACCTGCATCTGCTGCGGCAAGCCCAGCAAAAAACGGGTGATCTTCGCCAAGGCATACTAATGAATACCCCCAAAGGGGCCGCCACATCCGGTGACGGCCCCTTTGGTTTTTGTTTGATGTCAACGTAACGATACGGTTTTTCTTTAAACAGTGCGCTCTAACGTGTCGCGTTATCAATGGCTGAATCGTTACATGTTCAAAAAAACCTTAACGTAAAAAATGGCCCCGGGGCCACGTGGTGAGGCAGCAGTACCGATGATCCGTATAAACGATATCCTGGACAGAATCATAGAAATCCATCCCGATGCCGACCTGGACATCGTGGAAAGGGCTTACATCTTTTCCGCGCGCGTCCACGACGGCCAGACACGCCTGTCCGGAGAGCCCTACCTCACTCACCCCCTGGAAGTGGCCTACATCCTGGCCGACATGAAACTCGACGTGGAGAGCGTGGCTGCCGCCCTGCTCCACGACGTGGTTGAAGACACCCACGCCACCGAAGAGGAGATCGCCCAGTACTTCGGCACCGGAGTGTGCCACATCGTGGCCGGGGTCACCAAACTCAGCAAACTCAGCTTTGCCACCTCCCAGCAACGCCAGGCCGAAAGCATCCGTAAGATGATCCTGGCCATGGCCAACGACATCCGCGTCATCCTCATCAAGCTGGCCGACCGTCTCCACAACATGCGCACCCTGAAGTTCCACAAGCGCGAGGAGAAAAAGAGGCAAATCGCCAAGGAGACCATGGACCTTTACGTGCCCATCGCCTCCCGCCTGGGGATCTACTGGCTCAAACAGGAGCTGGAGGACATTGCCTTTGAAACCCTGCAACCCGAAGAGTACAAAAAAATCAGGGAACAGGTAAAAGACGACCAGCTGTCCCAGGAAGAGGTGGTCTCCTCCACCAAAAACCGCATCAAGGGGCTCATGGAGGACGCAGGGCTTCACGGCCAAGTCATGGGCCGCTACAAGCAGCTCTACAGCATCCACCACAAAATGGTCTCCCAGCAGCTCACCTTTGATGAAATCTACGACCTCGTGGCCTTCCGCATCATCCTGGACACCATCCCCCAGTGCTACACGGCCTTGGGGATCATCCACAGCACCTGGAACCCCATCTCCGGAAAATTCAAAGACTACATCGGCGTGCCCAAGCCCAACATGTACCAGTCCCTCCACACCACGGTGGTGGGGCCCGGGGGGCACCGCATCGAGGTGCAGATCCGCACCAAGGAGATGGACAAAGTCGCCAAATCCGGCATCGCCGCCCACTGGTCTTACAAAGAGGGCAAGGTGGCCGACGAGAAACTGGGGGAAGCCTACGCCTGGGTCCAGGACCTGGTGGAGAACCAGGAAAACGTCAAAAACCCCGGCGAGTTCATGGAGAACGTCCGCATCGACCTCTTCCAGGACGAGGTGTACGTCTTCAGCCCCAAGGGGGAGATAAAAACCCTGCCCAAAGGCGCCACCCCCATCGACTTTGCCTACGCCATCCACACCGAAGTGGGCAACCAGTGCAGCGGCGCCAAGGTCAACGGCCGCCTGGTCTCCCTCACCTATGAGCTCCAGACCGGTGACGCCGTGGAGATCATCATCACCAAGGGCAACACCCCCAGTAAGGACTGGATCGGCTTTGTAAAAACCGTAAAAGCCCGCGCCAGGATCCGGCATTTCATCCGCTCCGAGGAGAAAGAGCACAGCGTGGCCCTTGGCAAGGACCTGCTGGAAAAAGAGTTCAGGAAACACGGCCTCAACTTCAACAAGCTCTCGGCCACGCCGGAGATGGAAGAGGCCGCCGCTGCCTTCGGCTTCAAGGGCGCCTCCTCCCTCGTGGAAAACGTGGGCTACGGCAAGGTGACCCCCCGCCAGGTGGCAAACCGCTTCCTTCCCCAGGAGAGCAAGCAAGACAAGCCCGAACACTCCCTCTTCCACCGGCTCATGGGCCGGTCCCGGAAGAAAAAAGAGGGGGATGCCGTCATCGTCAAGGGTATCGACAACATCCTCATCCGCCTGGGCAAATGCTGCAACCCCGTCCCCGGGGACGAGATCACCGGCTACGTGACCCAGGGCCAGGGCATCACCATCCACCGCAGCAACTGCACCAATGCCCTCACCATGAGCCCGGAGCGCTGCGTGGACGTCACCTGGGCCAGCGAAACCCAGGAGAGCCTTCCCGTAAGCATCCTCGTGCGATCCCAGGACCAGGTGGGCCTGCTTGCCAAGATCACCTCGGCCATCAGCGACAGCCGCGCCAACATCGTGGACCTGGTCATGAGCCGCCAGGACCAGGGCGGCTACGAATGCACCTTTACCCTCAACGTCAGCAACACCGATCAGATCAAAAAGGTCATCCAGAACATCAAGCGCATCCGCTCCGTCCGAGAGGTGCGACGCATCGGCGACTGATGCGCCTTGGGCAGTCCTGCCGGAGGCTAAACGTTTAAAAAAGTTCAACAAACAGATTTTAAAAAAAACTTTTTGAATAAATTTTTACTTTAAAGGCGGATGTGGTTTGACCCGAGGAACGAGGGCAAAACACATCCGCAACCTGCTTTCAAGGTGGCACACCTTGCCGCCGGAGGCTGTTTTTTTTGAGCTGAACAGTTACCTCACTTTAAACATAGAAGAGCCCCCTGTGTCAGGGTAGTTGTCACCCCGCCCGAAGCACCTCGTCCTCCCCGGCCTTGTCCTCAAAACAGCGTGCAATCTCCACAAATCGGTGTTCGCAGGCCACAAAAGCATCCACCACAGCGGGATCGAAATGGGTCCCCCGGCCCTCCAGAATAATCTTGCGAGCCTCTTCATGGGGACAGGCCTCCTTGTAGACCCTTTGGGACCGCAGGGCGTCGTAGACATCGGCCAGGGCCATGAGCCTTGCCGAAAGGGGGATGTCCGAACCCGCAAGTCCCCGGGGATACCCGCTGCCGTCCCACTTCTCATGGTGACTTCCCGCAATCTCACGGGCACAGGCCAGAAACGAGGTGTCCGCACCGGGCCCCATCTTCAGCTCGGCCCGCCGGATGGCCTCCTCCCCCTTGAGGGTATGGAGCTTCATTACGGCAAACTCCTCTTTGGTCAGGGGACCCGTTTTCAAAAGAATCGCGTCCGGCACCCCCACCTTTCCGATGTCATGGAGGGGAGCGGTCTTGTACAGAAGATCCACCACCGAAGGGGGCAGTACCCCGCCGTAGGCAGGCACCTGTGCCAGGGTCTCTGCCAGGAGCTTCACGTAATGCTGGGTTCGCCGGATATGGGAGCCGGTTTCGTTGTCCCGGGTCTCGGCCAGGGAGGCCATGCTGTTGATGATCACGTCCCGCAGCCGCTCCACCATGAGGTTCTGCTCTTTAAGCCCTGCGATCATCCGGTTTGTGTAGCTGGCGATAACCCCGAGCTCGTTGTTGAAGGCCACAGGCACCCGGGTGTCGAAATCACCGGCGGACACCGCCCTGAGGGTCCGGGTCTCTTCCTCCAGAAACAGGTGAATGTTCCGGGCATAGGTCATGACGATGTTGGCCGTGTACCCCATGAGAATGGTGATGATAAAAGCCTGGTTGAAAAAGACCGACTTCCTGTCCTCAGCCGTCATGATGTGGCTGTCCAGCCAGCAAAAATCATTGAAATAGACGACAATCATGGTAACGGTCACCGCCGTAAGGGAGGCCACCGTAACCAGCACCAGCTTTCTGGACACGGACACAAAGTGTCCCGATGTGGTAAAAAGCCCCCGCCCGATCTTCATGGCCAGTCGACGGTTGTGGATCAACCCCAGGTCCGCCCCGACAAAAAAGCCCAGGCTCAAAAAGCCGGTGATCACCTCAACCGAACTCCTCGTCCCGCCACCCCACCAGGTGTCCAACAGCACGCTGACGAGAAGCCCCACCAGGCCCAAAAGCGCCACATCCAGAAAAAAGAGCCCGGCCACCTGCAGCCGGGGAGACGTGATACAAAACACGAAACGACTGAGAAGCCACCTTGCCCCGCGCACCAAAATCAATGCGGTGCCCATTAAGAGAAACCACGGCATCTTCGGAACCGATGCAACCATGGGACAGATCCCAACTCCGTAGCCTCCCATGACGGCAAGGACCAGTATATAATGAACCGAGGCCCGCGGGTCGTACTCCTGGCTCTCGGCAACGGTATTGCAACGCATGTAAGCAAACTCCCGGAGGGTAAAAGAGGTCGTCAGTGTTCAGCTCAAAGCAACTTCCGACGTAAAAATGATGCCGAATCGCTATGGAGCCATTCAACCCTGATCGCATGGGGACCGCGTCCCCCCCAGGGTAAACGTCAAGCCGCACCCGTCATGATGCAGGGAACATTTTCACCCGGGATCTGACGTGTGATATACCTGCCCCTTCCCACTGTCAACATCTGTTGACAAATCATGGACAATCTGCGCCAGGCCAGCGCCCTACCGGTCGTAAAAAAAAATAAAACCGGGAGCATAACCATCCACGCGGGGTCTTGCAGCCACACGTCCATATGCACCCGGCAATGCACGTCACGCACAAAAAAAACGCCCTCGGTTCTCACCGAAGGCGTTTTCATGTTTCTCAACAGATCACATCAGATTCGTCAGGAGACCTCGAGCCCCTTTTTTTCCATCAAGGCAAGGCCGTACTCAATGGAGACGGCATAGCTGATCTGGGTGTGGTACCCCGAAGGCCGACTGCCCCGGGCAAAATCACCCCCGTCTTCAACCGGGGAAAATCGCCCGATGACCACCCCGATAACCCGGCCGTCATCGGCATTGACCAGGGGGCCTCCGGCCACGCCGTCAAACACCATGGTGTCGAAAAGCAAAAGCCGCTTTCCGTTTCTGGAGCACACCTTGGAGCTCAGAATCGCACTCTGGGCCACGAGGTTGTGCATTTCGTCGTGGCCGAAGGGAAACCCGAGGCTGAGAAGGCTGGTACCTATAATCAGGTTCTCGGTGGTCCCCCCAAGGTGGTCCGGAGTCCGGATACGCAGGTTTCGATCGATCTCCAAAAGCGCCACATTGTGGACCGTGTCCGCAGCCGCCACCGAGACGCTCATGGCCGACACCCGGTCCAGGCTGATGGGCATGAAATCGTCCGGGTTGCTCGTGGGAACCACCATCAAGCCTTCGGGATCCTCCTCAATGAGGTGGGCTGCCGTCAGCAGGTACCCGTCGTCGTGCATGAGAAAGGCCGTCCCCAAAAACACAACGGAGCTCTCCTTCTTCCGCACCAGCATCATGCACCCGCCTGCAAATTTCTGACTCACATCCTGTAACATCGCTTATCCTCCTTTTGCAGATCAGGCGCTCTTCTTACGCGCAAACACAACGTGGGGCGCCTCGGCACCCTCGATCTCAAACTCTTCGCCCTTCTTTTTCCCGGTCTTCACGCTGAAGGTCTGGACCCCGATGTACTCGTTGAGCCCTTTCTTCAGGCTCACGCACATGATGATCAGGACAATGCCGAAGGGAAGGCCCGTGGTGATTACCGCAGACTGCAGGGCGGCCAGGCCGCCGCAGAGCAGCAGGGTCGCCGCCACCACCCCTTCCAGGATGGCCCAGAAAAGACGCTGGGGAATGGGGGGATCCGGGTTACCGCCGGCGGTGATGATGTCGATGACCATGGACCCCGAATCCGACGAGGTCACGAAAAAGCTCACCACCACGAGAACCCCCAGCACACAGGAGATGCCGGATAAAGGAAAGTGCTCAAGAAGGACAAACAAAGAGACCGGCACGTTCTTGGCCACAGCCTCGGCAATGCCGCCGCCACCGAACATCTCGATGAACAGCGCGGAGTTCCCGAACACCGTCAGCCACACAAAGGTGACAAAGGCCGGAATGCAGAGGACCCCCATGATAAACTCACGGACGGTACGCCCCTTGGAGACTCGGGCGATAAACATCCCCACAAAGGGAGACCAGGCAATCCACCACCCCCAGTAAAAGACGGTCCAGCCGTTCTGCCAGTTGGTGTTCTCAAAGGTTTCGCTCCAGGTGGCCAGCTTGGGAAAGTTCTGAATGTAGGATCCGATGTTTTCGAGGAGACCGTTGAAAATAAAGAGCGTGGGACCGCACACCAGAACAAAGAGCAACAGCCCCGTGGCCAGCCAAACATTGAGCTCCGAGAGCCTTCGGATACCCGCATCCAGCCCCTTCACCACAGACGTCGTTGCAATGGCCGTAATCCCTGCGATGAGCCATAGCTGGGTGGTGGCACTCTGCTCCCACCCGAAAAGGTGGGCCAGACCGGCGTTGATCTGCTGAACACCGAACCCCAGGGACGACGCCACACCAAAAAGGGTGGCCACCGTGGCCAGAATGTCGATGACGTTGCCCCAGAAGCCGTGGATACGCTCTCCGAGAAGGGGGTAAAACACCGCGCGGATGGAGAGGGGAAGCCCTTTGTTAAAGCTGAAAAAGGCCAGGGCCAGTCCCACGATGGAGTAGACGGCCCAGGGGTGGAATCCCCAGTGGAGAAAAGTGATGGCCATGGCGGTTCGCGCTGCTTCCGTGGGGCCATCTGAAGGAAACGGGCTGGCACCGAAGTGGTACATGGGCTCTGCCACCCCGTAAAAAAGAAGGCCGATGCCCATGCCCGCGGAAAAGAGCATGGAAAACCAGCTGAGGGTGCTGAAATCAGGTTCGGCGTCTTCCCCTCCCAGTCGGATGTCTCCGTACCGGCTGAACATCAGGTAGAGGGCAAAGAAGAGGATGATGTTCATGGTCCAGATAAAAAACCAGCCGGCATTGGAGGAAATCGCGGCCTGAAGCGGCCCAAAAAAATCGCCGACCTTCTGGTGAAAAAAGATGGTAAACACCACAAAGCCAACAATAATGGCTGCTGAGGTGAAAAAAACCTGGGGATGGACATCAAAGCGGGGAGACGCGCCCGAAGGCGCAGAAGAGGCATCGGAAGCCCCCTGAGGGTTTAACTCGCTGTCTGTCATAAGAAAAATCCACTGAGTGTTTCAAGAAACCCGAAGGGCGATGAAGATCCCTGGCCGCCGACCCTGTTTAACCGGGCCTTCAGAGCATCATGAAACCCTGCAGCACACCCGAGGAAATCAAGCCATAAACCTGATTTCCTCGGGTGTTGCTGCCGGAAAGCTGCCGTGCGAGTCCCATGAAAAATATGCCTGCAGATCCTTCTCGCCTCTCCGGAACAACCGGAATCCGGCCCACGGGCATTAAGGACAACCTTACCGGGGGCCGAGAAAACATGCGGGATGATCACTCACTTCATACCTTACACGAGCAGCATACTACCCGAAATTTAAAATACTAAGAAAGCAATAAAGCAACAATTTGTTTTCAAATAACTTTTCAAAACTTGGTCGCACATAAAAAGCGCGGCAAAGTCAGTCATCTCGCAAAAACCGAAACAGGCTAACATAAATAAAGGAACTTTAAAACCCTTGTAATTATGATGCTAACAGCGCCCCATCCCCGCCTTATGGCGCAGACGTACGCCCATCAAGGGAATCTCGCCATACACGTAACCTTCTGTTTCACAGATTTAAATTTTCGCATAACGGGACATTTGCAACACAAGGATTCCTAATATTAGATGGGAATTCAACGCCACACCGTATTCGGCCTGACGCCCCTGAAAATCTCGCGTGATACCCGACCCTTGCCCCGGATCTCCCCACTCTTTTCTTGACTTTTGATATGAATTATATTTTTATTCTGAATATCATTCAATTCTGGAATTGCGTTTTACCCAAGCTTCCCGCCGGCCCTGCCTTTTCGCCGGATCCATCCATCCCACCCCTGGAGGCCTTATGGAATTCGCGTTTACCAAAGACCAACTGATGTTCAAAAAAGAGGTGATCCGATTTGCCCGGAAAGAGATCGTCCCCCGCGTGGAAGAGAACGATCGGAACCACACCTTCGACTTTGACGCCTTTCGGAAAATGGGAGAGTTCGGCCTTCTGGGCCTCCACCTCCCGGAAACCTACGGCGGCTCCGGCGCCGACGTGGTCACCACGGTTCTGGCTGGAGAAGCCCTGGGAGAAGCAGGAGTGGACGGAGGGCTCACCCTCTCCTACGGCGCCCACTCCTTCCTCTGCGCCGACACCCTCTGCTGCCACGGCACCGAGGCCCAAAGGCAAACATACCTGCCGGACCTCATCTCCGGCGCAAAAATCGGCTGCATGGGGCTCACCGAACCCAGCGCCGGCTCCGACGTCGCCTCCATGAAAACCACGGCCACCAGAAAGGGCGACACCTATGTGTTAAACGGCAGCAAAACCTTCATCACCAACGGCCCCATCGCCGATGTGGCCCTCATCTACGCCAAAACCGACCCGACCAAAGCCCACGACGGCATCTCCGCATTCATCGTCGAGAAAGGCACCCCCGGCTTTGAGGCCGGGCCGCCCATGAACAAACTGGGCTGCAGAAGCTCCCAGACATCGGAACTCTTCTTCTCCGACTGCGCCATCCCTGCAGAAAACCTGGTGGGCGCCGAAGGCACGGGCTTTCTCATGGCCATGCAGACCGTGGAGTGGGACCGCAGCGCCCTGCTCTCCCCCATGGTGGGCGGCATCAACCACGCCCTTGCCCGCTCCGTGGCCTACGCCAAGGGCAGGGAACAGTTCGGGCGCCCCATCGGCGCGTTCTACGCCACCAAAGAGAAACTCGCCTCCATGAAGATCTTCGCCGAAGCGGCCAAGCTCCTTGTCTACCGTATCGCCTGGTGCAAAGGCCAGGGCAAGCCCGTCAACCACCTGGAAGCAGCCGTGGCCAAACTCTTTGTGGGGGACTGGCTCCTGGGCCCCAGCAACGACGCCCTCCTGCTCCACGGCGGATACGGCTACTGCCACGAGTACGGCATGGAACGCATCTTCAGGGACGGACGCCTCGCCCCCATCGGCGGCGGCACCTCCGATGTCCAGAAAATGATCATCTCCAAAATGATATAGGGGGACCTGCCATGAACTTTGAGCACACCCGGGAAGAACGCGACCTGTTCCTCTCCCTTGAAACCATCCTCGGCACCCACCCCGATGAGCACCCGAAAGCCCTCATCGACCTGCTCTCGGATACCGGCTACACAACCCTGGACGCCCCCGGCCTCGCCACGGCCCTTCCCGGCGCACAGGAACGCCTGGCCCAGTGGAACCCCAACGCCTACCGCACCATTGAATACGGCCTGCGCATCGCAGCGCCCCTTCTAAAGCGGTTTGGCCAGAAATCCTGGCACGCAGACTGGGTGGAACCCGTCCAAAGCGGAAAAACCCTTGCCACCGCAGCCTTTGACACCCCTCCGGGCGCCGAAGGCCTCACCGGAACATCCCACAAAAACGAGACCCTCATATCCGGTACCTTAACGGGCATCCCCGGAGCCGACATCGCCGACCTTATCGTGGCCGCAGGCACCGTGGACGAAGCCCCGGCCCTGTTTCTCATCGAGCAGGGAACCCAGGATATCTTCCTCACCCGGGGAGCCACCGGCCTATTTACCCTGACGGCCCGCGGCGCAAGCCTTGCCCATACCCACGTATCCGTCCTTGAGCCAGGCGCCCCCATGGCCCCGCTTCTCACCCTCCTGAAAACCCAGCTCCAGGCATCCGAAGCCACCGGCCACGCCGCCGCCCTTTTCGAACAGGCCAAAAAAGCGGCCAAAACCAAACCCGACGGTGGCAAGCCCCCCATCGCACGCCAGGAAGTGGGCTTCACCCTGGCCACCATGTACACCCTGCTCCAGACCAGCCGCCTCATGAACGCCAACGCCTCAGCCCTCATCGCCACCGAAGAGAGCGACGCCGCCATGGCCGCCCACTGCGCCCGGGTCTTCTGCAGCAACGCCGCCGAAGAGATCGCCTCCTCCGCCCTCTCCGTCATGGGCGAACAAGGATTTGAAAAAGGAGGCCCCGCCGACCGCCTGGCAACCATTCAGGCCCTGCGCGTGGAAGGCGCCTCCGTGGGCCAGACCAAAGAGGCCATCGGCAACATGCTGCTGAAATATTAACGGCATAAAAAGCAGCCTCCGGCGGCCAGGTGGGGGCACCTGGAAACCCTATGGCGAATGCATGGAGGCAGCCTTGATGCTCACGTTTTCGGGGCATTCGCGTGGGGTGTGCCACGTAACAACCGCTTTTGCAGAAGAGGCCTGTTTCATTCTTATAGAAACCAGATGAAGGGCAGTGGGGATTCGCTTACTTTAAACCTGGTCGCACACCTCGCTGCTAAAGACACCATGATTGAATCCAATTTCGGTCAAGTAGAGACACCGTGACCACAGCCTTGCGGAACTTGTAGAAATGTTAGGACAATCACCTGCTTTTGTGGCGGGCGTAGCCCGCAGCGAACGCCATTGCGATTTGCCCTGAGGAACGAAGGGCGAAGCGCAATGGCAATCAGCTTTCGAGGTGGCTCACCTCGCCGCCGGAGGCACGCTTTTGTTTTTTCCCTGTGCCCTAAGAAATGATTCCAAACACGGAGGATATATGGCTGTTATCAGATCTGCGGTGAATACAACGTCTGACACCTACCGAAAGAATGTTGAGGCAATGTCCGAGCGGGTGGGGGTTTTGAAGGAACGGCTCCAGGAAGCACGGGAGGCCCGGTCAGACAAGGCGAAATCCCGGCTGGCTCAGCAAAACAAGCTGTCGGTGCGGGAGCGGCTGGACCTTCTCTTGGATCGCAACACACCTTTTCTGGAGTTGGGGGCCCTGGCAGCCTACGGCCAGTACGACGGCAAGGTCCACGGTGCGGGCAGCGTCATGGGCATCGGAGTAATTCACGGCCGGGAGGTGATGGTCCACGCCAACGACCCCACCATCAAGGGGGGCACGGTCTATCCCATGGGGGTGAAAAAGACCCTCCGGTGCCAGGCCGTGGCCATGGAGAACCGCCTGCCCACGGTCTACCTCATTGATTCGGGCGGGGCCTTTCTACCCCTGCAGTCCGAGGTGTTTCCCGATATCGACGACGGAGGCCGGGTCTTCTACAACCAGGCCATGATGTCCAAGATGGGCATCCCTCAGATCACCTCGGTCATGGGGCTTTGCACGGCCGGGGCCGCCTACATCCCGGCCATGAGCGACGAGGTGGTCCATGTAAAGGGCACCGGCGCCATCTTCCTGGGCGGACCGCCCCTGGTCAAAGCCGCCACCGGCGAAGAAGTCACCGCCGAAGAGCTGGGCGGATCCGACCTCCACTGTCGGGAGTCCGGGGTCTCTGATTACCAGGCGGAAAACGATGCCCAGGCCCTTGCCATGGTGCGCGAGTCCGTCCGCCAGCTTCCCGGAAATGGCAAAAGCACCATGCCCATGGCCGAGCCCACCGAGCCCCTCTACGACCCCGAAGAGCTCTACGGCATCGTCAGCCATGAGCTGAAAATACCCTACGACGTCCGGGAGATCATCGCCCGCCTCGTGGACGGCAGCGACTTCCACGAATTCAAGCCTTTGTACGGCTCTACCCTGGTGTGCGGCTTCGCCCATATCCACGGCTACCCCGTGGGCATCCTGGGCAACAACGGCATCCTCTTCTCCGAGAGCGCCCTCAAGGCCACCCAGTTCATCCAGCTCTGCGACCGACGTGGCATCCCCCTGGTCTTCCTCCAGAACATCAACGGCTACATCATCGGCAAGGCCTATGAGGCCCAGGGCATCACCAAGGATGGCCACAAGATGGTCAACGCCGTGGCCACCGCCTCGGTGCCCAAGTTCACCGTCATGGTGGGAGCCTCCTTCGGCGCCGGAAACTACGGCATGTGCGGCAGGGCCTACAGCCCCCGCCTCCTCTGGACCTGGCCCTGCCACGAGATCGGCGTCATGGGCGGCGAGCAGGCCGCAGGCGTCCTTGTCACCGTCAAAAACGACCAACTCGCCCGGGAAGGACAGCCCCCCCTCACCGACGAGATGGTCGATCAGATCAAGGTCCCGGTCATGGACGCCGCCCGAAAGGAAGGCGACGCCTACTACAGCACCTCCCACCTCTGGGACGACGGCATCATCGACCCCAAAGACACCCGCACCGTCCTGGCCCTCTCCATCTCCGCAGCCCTCAACGCCCCCCTGCGTGACGACAAGGAAGGGTTTGGAGTGTTCAGGATGTGAAAAGAAATAGCCTCCGGCGGCGAGGTGTGCCACCTCGAAAGCTGAGGACTATAGGGAATGTGATGAGCCTGAGGAACGAAGGCGAAAGAGCATTCCCGAACCTGGGGTCCAGGGGATTTATCCCCTGGCCGCCGGAGGCACGCTTTTTAACCCGATGTTAACGACGAGGCAAAAAATGACTCAGACCATTGATAAGGTATTGATCGCCAATCGAGGGGAGATTGCGATTCGGATTATGCGCACCTGCCGTGAGATGGGAATCGGGACGGTGGCGGTGTATTCGGAGGTGGACCGCAAGGCGGCCCATGTGCTGGCCGCGGACGAGGCAGTGTGTATCGGGCCTGCCGAGGCGGCGCAGAGTTATCTCAACATGGACGCCATTGTTGGGGCGGCACGTAGCACGGGGGCTCAAGCGATCCACCCGGGATACGGGTTCCTGGCGGAGAACGCGGAGTTTGCGGAACGATGCAGGGCCGAGGGGTTTCTCTTCATTGGACCGGAGCCTGAGGTGATCCACCTGCTGGGGGACAAGACGGCGGCAAGAAAAAGACTGTCTGCCGAAGGGCTTCCCATCATCCCGGGGACCTTGGGGGGTGAGGCCTCCTTGGAAGAGCAGGAGAAGGCGGCCCTTGCCATGGGGTATCCCGTGGTGGTGAAGGCGGCTGCCGGGGGCGGGGGCAAGGGGATGAGAACCGTCTCGCGGCCTGCGGAGCTGGAGGCGGCCCTGGCGGCAGCTTCGGCCGAAGCGTTGGCTGCCTTCGGAAGCGGCGAGGTTTACATCGAGAAATACTTAGAAGGGCCCCGCCACATCGAGGTACAGATCCTGGCCGATACCTTCGGAAACGCCATCCACCTTATTGAGCGGGAGTGTTCGGCCCAGCGGCGCCACCAGAAAATCGTGGAGGAATGCCCCTCGCCGGTGGTGGACGAAACGCTCAGGCACACCATGGGCATGGCGGCGGTCAACGCGGCCAAAGCCGTGGGGTACACCAACGCAGGCACCTTTGAGTTCCTGGTGGACCAGGAGATGAACTTTTACTTTCTGGAGGTCAACACCCGCCTTCAGGTAGAGCACCCCGTCACCGAGATGGTCACCGGCGTGGACCTGGTGAGAGAGCAGATCCGCATTGCAGCGGGCGAGCCCCTGGCCTTGTCCCAGGAGGACATCATCCCACGGGGCCACGCCGTGGAGTGCCGCATCTACGCCGAAGACCCGGCAAACAACTTCATGCCCTGCCCCGGCACCCTCCGGACCCTGGAAGAACCCTCAGGCCCCGGCGTCCGCGTGGACAGCGGGGTCTACCAGGGGTGGACCGTGCCCATGGAGTACGACCCCATTCTCTCCAAGCTCATCACCTTCGGCCAGGACCGACAGGCTGCCACCCAGCGCATGCTCCAGGCCTTGAAACAAACCGTCATCACCGGCATCAAAAGCCCCGTGCCCTTTCTCATCGACCTTCTGGAATCCGAAGCGTTCCGGGACGGCCAGATCAAAACCGACACCATTGACACCACCCTCTCGGGCTGGGCCCCAACCCCTCCGGTGACCGAGGCCCTCCTCGCCTACGTTGCCCACGACCTCTTCGGCCAGGCAAAGACTGCACAGCCCCAAGGCCCCTCTGCCCACCCGTCCCCCTGGACCCGGCTCGGGCCTTTTCGAATATAAGCAGGGGATAAATCCCTTGCACCCCAGGCTCGCGAATGCTCCCGGCCTTTGTTCCTCAGGCCGATCCCATTCGCTGACGGGCTTCGCCCGTAATCATCATAAAAGGCAAAGCGCTTCACCAAAAGCCATCAAACGAAGGTTCATTCCACATGGAGAAGGCCATGGACTACCGATGCAAAACAGGAGACACCGAAACCGTCCTCACCTGTACCGCCCACAAGGACGAATTCACAACTGAAATCGACGGAATCCCCTACACCGTCTCGGCTGTACCCGTGGATAAGACAAAACTCCATCTGTTTATCAACGGCCGAAGCTTCCTTGCCCATGTCGAGGAGATCGAAGGCGGCAAACGCGTCACCATAGGCGGCGTTCCCGTGGAAATCTTCGACGCGGACCGGCTTGCCCACGCACCAAGCCCCCCCGACGAGCTGCCGGGAGACGTCACTCCGCCCATGCCCTCGGTGGTGGTGGCCGTCCTCGTGGCCCCGGGCGACCAGGTGGACAAAGGCACCCCCCTTGTCACCGTCTCCGCCATGAAGATGGAGACCACACTGGCAGCCCCCTTTCACGCCAGGGTCTCGGCCATCAACGCCAACCCGGGCGATCAGGTGATGCCGGGTGAGATCCTTGTAAGCCTTGAACCCAAAGGGCAGGAGGAAGAAAAAACAGGAACCGGCGGCTAAACCGGACAATCAGCAATGTTAAAATCACGACTCATGCGACGTCGACGCTTGCGACCCTGTCCAAAGAGACCGTGTATCTATTCAGCTCAAAAAATAGCCTCCGGCGGCAAGGTGTGCCACCTTGAAATCAGGTTGCGGATGCGCTTTGCCCCTCGTTCCTCGGGTCAAATCACATCCGCCTTTAATGTAAAAATTCACTCAAAAAGATTTTTAAAACCTGTTTGTTAAACTTTTTAAAAGTTTAGCCCCCGGCAGGGCCGCCGGAGGCATAAGCTGAATAGTTACGGCGTTTTTTCCCAATGATGATCATCAACAGGCACCGCTTTCCACACCAAAGGAGATTGCCATGACAGACGCACCCCACCTGCTTTACACGGTCACGGATGCCGTGGCCTGCATCACCATCAACCGCGAGGCCCGTAAAAACGCTTTGAGCCCGGAGGCCATCGCCCTTTTCCACGATCATCTGGACGCCGTGGAGACGGATGCCTCGGTACGGTGCGTCCTCATCCGGGGTGCGGGATCCCGGGCTTTCTGCACCGGGGCGGACCTGGGCTCGGCCATCAAGACCGATGGGGATGCCCTGCCCACGGCCCTGGCCTACGCCCGGCTGCTCCACAGGCTCCGCACCTTTCCCAAGCCCACGGTGGCCATGGTTCAGGGGTACTGCCTGGCAGGGGGCATGGGCCTGATGCTCGCCTGTGACATGGTCCTGGCCGACGACAAGAGCCGCTTCGGCACCCCGGAGGTCAACGTGGGGCTCTTCCCCATGATGATCGGCGCCCTCATCTTCCGCAACGTCCCCCGCAAGAAAGCCATGGAGATGATCCTCACCGGGCGCATGATCGAAGCGGATGAAGCCCTGTCCATGGGCCTTGTCACGGCCCTGCACCCCACAGAAACCCTTGAGACCGAGACCCGTGATCTTCTCTGCCTGCTGGCGGGCAAAAGCCCCATCGGCCTGCGCCTGGGCAAGGAGGCCTTCGCGTCCGTGGAGACCCTGCCCTTTGACAAAGCCGTTGACAGCCTCGCCCAGGCCCTCACCCGCGTCATCGCCACACAAGACGCCGCCGAAGGCCTGAAAGCCTTTATGGAAAAACGGACACCGGAGTTTAACGGAACATAAAAAAAAGCCTCCGGCGGCAAGGTGTGCCACCTTGAAAGCAGGTCGCGAATGCGCTTTTTCCCCTCGTTCCTCGGGTCAAATCACATTCGCCTTTAAACGAGATCGCTTCAAAAATGAGTTTTTAAGACCTATTTGTTAAACTTTTTAAAAGTTTAGCCCCCGGCAGGGCCGCCGGAGGCATAAGCTAGCAGGAGGCCTCATGCCACACGAACATGCTGACGAAAACTTGATCATTGCCAATTGCAGCGGGTTTTACGGGGATCGGTTCTCGGCCATGAAGGAGATGGTGGAGGACGGGGAGATCCATGTGCTCACCGGGGATTACCTGGCAGAGCTGACCATGGCCCTGTTGTTCAAGGCCCGACGCAAGGATCCGTCCCTGGGGTATGCGGGATCCTTTTTGAAACAGATGGAAGAGGTGATGGGCACCTGCCTGGAGCGCGGAATCCGCGTGGTGGCCAACGCAGGAGGGCTCAACCCCAGGGGGCTTTGCGCGGCCCTTGAAAAGGTGGCGGCGGCATTGGGGCTTTCACCGGTTATTGCCTGCATCGAAGGAGACGACCTCATGCCCAACCTTGCAGGCCTTCAGAAGGGCGGAGAAAGCTTTTGCCACCTTGACCGGGGCACGCCCCTGTCCGAGGGCGGGGGCTTTCCCATCACGGCCAACGCCTATCTGGGGGGTTGGGGAATTGCCGAAGCCCTGGGTCAAGGGGCGGATATCGTTATCGGCGGGCGCCTTGCCGACGCATCCCTTGTGTCCGGTCCCTGCGCCTGGCATTTCGGCTGGAAACGGGATAACTGGAACGCCCTGGCAGGGGCGGTGGCGGCCGGTCACGTCATTGAGTGCGGTACCCAGGCCACCGGGGGCAACTACTCCCATTTCCAAGAGGTCCCCTCCTGGACAAAGGTGGGCTTTCCTCTGGCCGTCATGGAACAAGACGGCTCGTCGGTCATCACCAAGCACGAAGGCACCGGAGGCCTGGTCTCCGTGGGTACGGTCACGGCCCAGCTTCTCTATGAAATTGAATCTCCAGCCTACCTGAACCCGGACGTCACGGCCCGCTTCGACACCCTGCGCATTTCCGGTGAAGGAAAAGACCGGGTGCGGCTCTCGGGCTGCAAGGGTTCGCCCCCCCCTGCCACGGCCAAAGTGTGCATCAACACCATCGGAGGGTATCGGAACACAGTCTCGGTCCTTCTCACGGGCCTTGACCCGGACGCAAAAGCCCGCATCGTGGAAGAGATGCTCTTTGACGGCCCCGAAGGGCGGAAGCGGTTTGCTTCGGTGGAGACCCAGCTCTTACGCAGCGCCCACCCCTGCCCCCGATGCATGGAAGAGGCCATGAACCTCCTGCGCATCACCGTGCGGGACCCGGACGAGAAAAAAGTGGGCCGCGCCTTCACCGCAAAGGTGGTGGAGCTCGCCCTCTCCTCCATCCCTGGCTTCAACCTCACGGCTCCTCCGGCACCTGCCGTTCCGGAGATCATCCACTGGCCCGCCCTCATCCACAAAGGCAACCTCTGCGAAGCCGTCCACATCCACAACACCACCATCCTCGTGGACCCCGTAGAGGGCAACGGCGCAGGAGCACTGCCCCCGGATACGCCCGGTGACGAAGCGCCAACGACAGGTGCCACCATCACCCTGCCCATGGGCCACCTGTTCGCCACCCGCTCCGGGGACAAAGGAGGCAACGCCAACCTCGGCGTCTGGGCCAGGACCCCCGAGGCCTTTCACTTCTTGCAGGAGACCCTAACCCCGGCGCGCCTCAAAGAGCTCCTGCCCGACCTGGCCCCCTTTGCCGTGGACCGCTGGTCCCTGCCCAACCTGAACGCCGTCAATTTTTACATCCGGGGCATCCTGGGCGATGGCGTGGCAGCCTCCTCCCGCATCGACGCCCAGGCCAAAACCCTGGGGGAATACCTCCGATGCCAGCCCATGGAGGTGCCGAAAACGCTGGGAAACTGACTGAGATAAGAATTTTATGGTTAAAGTCGGCTCAAAAAGCGTGCCTCCGGCGGCGAGGTGAGCCACCTCGAAAGCTGATTGCCCTTGCGCTTTGTCCCTCGTTCCTCGGGCCAAAGCGCAAGGGCCTTCGGCTCGGGCTTCGCCCGATACAAACGCCGGTGGTTTAGGCGGACATGCTCTCTCCCATCGACGGTATGGGATACGCTATCGTAACTTGTCCATTATCGGTTTAACCGGAAGAACTCCGGTGGCATGCTGTGCCATCTTGAAAGCAGCTTGCGGGTGTGCCGTATGCACTGCTTGATTTACGAGGCACGATGACGGTTCGCGTTGCGCTAATCGGTGCGGGAGCCGCACCCTACAGGCCACGACTACTCCGACGCGGCTCGAGCAAAACGCAAGAGTACGCCATGCGTACCGCGTGACGCACGATGCACGCTGCCGGCTCGCGTTACGCTAATCGGTGCGGGAGCCGCACCCTACAGGCCACGGAACCCCGATGCGGCTCGAGCAAAACGCAAGGATGCGCCGTGCGAACCGTTTGACGTACGATGCACGATGGCGGTTTGCGTTGCGCTAATCGGTGCGGGAACCGCGCCCGACAGGCCATGGCGACTCCGATGCGGCTCGAGCAAAACATTAGGGTACGCCGTACCTACCGCTTAACGTGCGATGCACGCTGGCGGATCGCGTTACGCAAAGCGGTGCGGGAACTGCCCATACTTTGCCTTGGCCCGCGTTGTGGGGTTTGCTATGGAATGTGGATGGATTGCGCGGAAATACAGACTTTGGAGAGCTTGATGCAGGAAAACACGGACACCACCAGACAAGAAAAACCCTCAACGGCCAGGCGCAGGCGGGAAAAAGCCCACCGGAAGCGCACTATTCTCGATGCGGCTTTAAATCTCTTTGTGGCAAAGGGTTTTCACAAGACCAGCGCCAATGAAATCGCCAACGCCGCCGAAGTGTCCGTGGGCACGGTCTACTTCTACTTCAAAAACAAAGAGGCCCTTCTCATCCGCCTCACCGAAGAGATCTCTTATGAACTCAGGAAGCTGGTGGGCTCGGAGTTTACCAACTCCGACGGCACCCTGGACGGGTTCAGGCGGGCCGGGATCTCCTTCTTTAAAGATTTCTGCATTCCTCACCCTGAAAAGGTGACCCTCCTCTTCCGGGAAGCGGTGGGACACAGCCAGGCCGTGGAAAAAGCCAGGAAAAAAGGGTTTACCCAGCTCACCGAGGATGTGCGCAAGGCGATTCTCTTCATGGCGGAAAACATGGGCCGGCCCCTCACCGACCCGGATTCCGCGGACGTTTTGGCTGTCAGCATCGTGGGGATCTACGAACGGGTGGCTTACAACTACCTCTTCTGGAAAGAGGAAGAGGCGGACATCCTCAAGGTTGGGGAAGACGCGGTGACGTTTCTCGTGGCAGGGGTGGATCGGTTTCTCAAACCTTAGGCCCAGACTGTCGACAAGAGCAGGTGGCGATCGTTATCCCTCACGACTCCGGAGCAGGTGATTCCGCTTTCCGGGCAAGCTCCTCGTGGAGCCAGCTGGGGATCGGCTCATTGAAGTAGGCCCTCACCACGGCGTGGCCGATTTCATGGCGCAGGATGTGGATCTCACACTCCATGGGGATCACGATAAGGTTCTCCACGGCTGCATAAAAGGCGGGCACCTTCGTGGGGCGTCCGAAGATGCGGTTGTGCTCCTTGGACACGGCCTCTCTGTCCGGAACGATCAGGATGCTGTAATCTGTCTGGGAGGGATAAAGCTGGAGGGTTTTGGACACGTCGCGTTCCACAGCCACCGGATCGACTTTCCACTCCGATGTCGTGGCACACGCACTTACCACAAATGCCGACAAAGCGGCCAAAAAAAACTTCACTACCACACCTGCGATGCTTCAGGCTAACGCCCGTCAATAAAACGGAAGGGCATGAATCCTCCCAACACTGACACACCAGACAAAGAAACCTGAATTGTCGAACCAGGGGGTTCTTCGGGAAAAGCGAATAAGACGGAAACAACGAAAGAGTGGAAAGGGTATTCCTAAAATCTGATACCAACAAACATAAGACCGTTTTTTCCCGAATCAAGCCACTTTTTTCTAAAATCGACAGGTTTTTACGCACCCAGGCCGCCCCCTTGCCCGAACGGCCCTTAGCAGACGCGCTACATCCAGGTTCATGCGTATCTCATCGACCCATGACAACCCTGACTTTAGCAGGAACGCTCCCCATGTCACCGGCACCCATCCCGTCGGTCACCCGCCATTCTTTCATCCGCCCTCCCGGAAAAAACAAACCAGGCCGTGATCGATCCGGCAGGATCAAGCACGGCCTGTTTTACAAAAGCGACCGATGAAGGCCGAGGGTGGATTCAGCTTTCGTAATCCACCACCACCCTGTCGGAAATGACAGATCGGATATAGGCCAGGACCTCCAGGTGCTCGGGATGGCCCGCGTAGACGCTCAGGGCCTCTTTGCTGAGATGGGTGGTGGTGAGAACCACGTCAAAGGCCGCTTCCGTGGGGTTGAAGTTGATGCCCACCTCCACGGTCTCCAGCTCGGCGATTTTCGGAGGAAGGGCCTCCAGAAGGGTTTTCATTTTATGCATCGCGTCGTTTTTGTCCTCTGCGCTCAGGTCCTTGTTTATTCGAAATGCGACGACATGCTTGATCATCTGATCCTCCTTTTGGTGTTGTCCCGGCGCCACGGCCGGGCTCGTGGTTGCCCCCCCCCGTCTGTCCTGACACTCCTTGATCCGGCCACTGCACCGCAGCGCCCATCGGGGGAAAGTGTACCAGCCGCCATGCAACCTGTCAGCCCATTTTCACGCTCATTATACCCCCAGCAGGTACACCCATGCCACCACGCAACCCATTGATACATCCCCTATTGCCTAATATTTGATACGGGCGTCGCCCTTGGGAAAGCCCACGAAACGCTTCCCTCACACACAGGCATGTCTCTTTCTTAATCGGTTTTCCGGCTTATCGGACAACATTCCGATATACCGGGCAAAACGACTAAACCGTATTATTTTATCAGTCAAATTAAGTCCTTTTTACCCAAATTCCATGGACGTAAAATCAGACAAAAAAATTGACAGGGCCTACCTATTAATGAGAATCAAAGTTCATCTTATTTTTTATAATCACTGGAGGTTTTCAATGAATCGAACGCTCTCGTTCAGCCGTCTGGCCAAGGGCGGCCTGGTGGCCCTGCTCGCCTGTCTGATTGCAGCGCCCAACGCCCTTGCCCGTACGTCCAAGCACCCCGATACCCTTGTTGTCGCCACCACCTACGACGCAAAAACCCTTGATCCCTATATGACCAACGACGTGGCCTCGTCCAACGCCATGCGCCAGATCTATGAGACCCTCGTGGCCATCGACGCCGAAGGAAACGTGATTCCCTCCCTGGCCGAAAAAATCGACCGCGTTGACGGAAAGACCTATCGCTTTACCCTGAAAAAAGGGGTCACATTCCACAACGGCGAGACCCTCACCGCAGACGATGCCCTCTACAGCCTGAAGCGCGCCTATGAACGAGGCGCTTCTGTCCGCCACATCCTGGGTGTCATCGACCCCGCAGGCTTCAAAAAAATCGACGACCTCACCTTTGAAGTGAAGACCAAGGAGGCCATGAGCTCCTTCCTGGCCGCCCTTACCCACTTCGGCGGTGGTGTCATTCTCAACCAGAAAGCAGTGGAAGCAGCCGGCGACGACTACGGCTTCAAGCCCGTGGGCACCGGCCCCTACAAGCTCGCTTCCTGGAAAAAAGGCGACCGCATGGAGCTTGAGCGCTTCGAGGCCTACCACGGCACCAAGCCCGAGTTCCCCAAGATGGTCCTGCGCGTGATCCCCGAGGCATCCAACCGCACCATCGAGCTGGAGAGCGGCGATGTGGACATCTCCTTTGAGGTCTCTTCCCTGGACGTCTCCCGCGTAAAGGCCAACAAAAACCTGGAGCTCCTTACCCTGGTGGACACCGCCACCACCTACATGGGCTTCAACTGCAGCAAGGCCCCTTACGACAATGAGAAGCTCCGTCAGGCCCTGACCCTTGCCATCAACATCCCCGGCAGCGTCAAGGCCGTGTTCCGTGGCAACGCCTTCCCCGCCTACGGTCCCATCGCTCCCAACGTCAAGTACTCCAACAACGACCTTCAGCCCTCCAAGACCGACATCAAAAAGGCCAAAAAGCTCCTTGCCGAAGCCGGTTACCCCAACGGCCTCACCACCACCCTCTGGACCAACTCCAAGAAGGTGCGCGTGGACATGGCCACCATCATCCAGGCCCAGCTCAAAAAGATCGGCGTCACCGTCAAGATCCAGGTTCTGGAGTGGGGCGCCTACCTCCAGGGGCTGAAGGACAACAAGCACGAGCTCTTCATCGTGGGCTGGACCTGCCAGACCCCCGACCCCGACATGGCCGTATTCCCCACCTTCCACTCCTCGCAGATCGGCGGCAACAACTTTGCAGCCTTCGGCGATGCAGAGGTGGACGCTCTTCTGGACAAAGCCCGCATCACCCCCGACGGTGCCGAGCGTAAGGCCCTCTACTTCGACATTCAGGATAAGCTTCGTGAAAAAGCGCCCTGGGTCTTCCTGGCCAACAAGAAGATCGCCTACGGCATGCAGAACTACCTAAAAGGGTTCACCCCCAGCCCCTACGGCTTCCACGCCCTCTACGAAGTGAAAATGAAGAAGTAAGCAGAAAGAAGCATGCTCTTCAGGGTGCAGCTTGCACACCATGTGGTGCCAGGCTGCACCCACGCTTTTTTGTAAGAAACATGTCCATTTTCAGGTAAAGGCCTTCTGAAGAGTCACTTTGGAGGGCCGCCTTGCTTTTCCCTGAGGAACAAAGGGAAAAGCAAGGCGGCAACCAAAAGTTTTTTGCGAAGCCCTTGCAACGACTCGGTAACCAACCCCTCGTTGTTTGCAATGCAAGAAGGTATGCGGAAGGGGTTTGACGTCCGCATGAATATGTAAAACCTGTTTGTCAAACTTTTCAAAAGTTTGGCCCCCGGCAGGGCCGCCGGAGGCGTTTTTACCTAAATGTAAGGAGGTCGAATTGCTCGGCTATATTCTGAGACGATGCGCCATGCTGATCCCCGTGATCCTTGGCGTTGTCTTTATTGTTTTTGTCATGATGTACGTCACGCCCGGCGATCCGGCCCGTATGGTGTTGGGGGAGCAGGCGCCCCAGGAGGATGTGGACAACCTGAGGGCGGAGATGGGCCTTGACGACCCCTTTCTCTTTCAATTCGGACGCTATGTCTACAAAGCCGTGGTACACGGGGACATTGGCCGCTCCTACATCACCAAGCGCCCCGTGTGGGACGAGCTGATGACGGCCTTTCCCATCACCTTGAAGCTCTCGGCCCTGGCCATGGGCATCGCCCTTCTGGTGGGAATCCCCTGCGGCATTGTCACGGCCGTGAAGCAATACTCCATCTTCGACAACATCGTCACCCTCTTTGCCCTCATCGGCATCTCCATGCCGGTGTTCTGGCTGGGCCTGCTTTTGATCCTGCTTTTTACGGTAAAACTCGCCTGGCTGCCGCCATCGGGTTTTGACTCCCTTGCCGCCATGATCATGCCCGCCGTGACCCTGGGCCTCCAGAGTGTTGCCATCATCACCCGCATGACCCGCTCCAGCATGCTGGAAGTGGTTCGCCAGGACTACATCCGTACGGCCCGCTCCAAGGGCCAGAAAGAGAGCGTGGTGATCCGCAAGCACGCCCTGCCCAACGCCCTGGTCCCGGTTGTCACCATCGCCGGTATCCAGTTTGGCATCCTCTTGGGCGGCGCGGTCTTGACCGAGATCATCTTCTCCATCCCGGGGCTGGGACGCCTCATGGTGAGCTCCATTGAAATGAGGGATTACCCTATGGTCCAGGGGGGCGTTCTCTTCATCGCCCTGGCCTTCTGCCTGGTAAACCTGGGAGTGGACCTGCTCTACGCCTGGCTCGACCCCCGTATCAAATCCCAGTACACGTAAAGGAGCCTCCGTGCAGACCAAGAAAAATTCTCTCTGGGGCCAGGTCTTCGGCCGCCTCAAAAAAAACCGCATGGCCATGATGGGCCTTTTCATCCTCTTTGCCCTGCTGCTCACGGCCCTCTTTGCCAATGTCATCGCCCCCTTTCCCTTTGACGAGCAGGACCTCTTCGCCACCCTGGAAGGGCCCTCTGCCGCCCACTGGTTCGGCACCGACGAGTTCGGAAGGGACATCTTCAGCCGCATCATCTACGGCAGCCGCATCTCCCTGCAGGTGGGCTTCGTGGCCGTGGGATTTTCCGTCCTGGCCGGGGGCTTCATCGGCGCCGTGGCCGGTTATTACGGAGGCCGCACCGACAACATCCTCATGCGCCTCATGGACATCCTGCTCTCCATTCCCCAGCTGCTGCTGGCCATCTCCGTGGCCGCTTCCCTGGGGCCGGGCCTTTTGAACCTCATGCTGGCCGTGGGCATCGCCGCCATTCCGCAGTACGCCCGCCTTGTCCGGGCCTCGGTGCTCTCCATCCGGGACCAGGAGTTTGTGGAGGCTGCCGTCTCCGTAGGATCCAGCGACCTGCGCATCATCTGTCGCCACATCCTGCCCAACTGCATGGCACCCATCATCGTCCAGGCCACCCTGGGCGTGGCCTTTGCCATTCTCATTGCAGCGGGCTTAAGCTTCATCGGCCTCGGCCTGGAGCCCCCCACACCTGAGTGGGGCGCCATGCTCTCCGGCGGACGCGAGTTCATCCGGGACTACCCCTACATGACCGTCTTCCCCGGCCTGGCCATCATGATCACCATCCTGGGCCTCAACTTCCTGGGCGATGGCCTTAGGGACGCCCTGGACCCGAAGCTCAAGAACTAAGTTTGAAACCAGCTCTGATTTGGAGTCACGATATATGTCCGACACACCTTTGCTATCCATCCGGGACTTAAGCGTCCGGTACAGCACCGACAACGGCGCGGTGAAAGCCATCTCCGACTTTCACCTCGCCATCGACAAGGGCGAGACCTTAGGGCTCGTGGGAGAGACCGGCGCAGGCAAGACCACCATGGCCCTGTCCGTCATGCAGCTCATTGCCGACCCTCCCGGCCGCATCACCGGAGGGGAGATCCTCTTTGAAGGAAAGGACCTCACCAAGACCTCTGAGGCCGACATGCGCAAGATCCGGGGCGGCAAAATCGCCATGATCTTCCAGGACCCCATGACCTCCCTGAACCCCATCATCCCCGTGGACGAACAGGTGGCCGAGATGATCGCCCTGCACAACAAGGTCTCCAAGGAAGAGGCCCTGAAGCGGGCCCTTGCCATGCTGGAGACCGTGGGCATCCAGCCCGATCGTGCCGGGGAGTACCCCCACCAGTTCAGCGGGGGCATGAAGCAGCGGGTCATCATCGCCATTGCCCTGGCGTGCAACCCGGCCCTGCTCATTGCCGACGAGCCCACCACGGCCCTGGACGTCACCATCCAGGCCCAGGTGCTGGAGCTCATGAAGGCCCTGAAGAAAAAATTCGAGACCGCCATGATCATGATCACCCACGACCTGGGCATCGTTGCCGAAACCTGCGACCGGGTGGCCATCATGTACGCGGGCCGCATCGTGGAAGAGGCCACCACCGAGCTGCTCTACGCCGATCCCAGCCACCCCTATACACAGGGACTGTTTGCCTCCATCCCCAACGTGGAAGAGGAGCGCGAGAGCCTGGCCGTGATCCCGGGCCTTCCCCCTGATCCCACGGACATGCCCAAAGGGTGCCCCTTTCACCCCCGGTGCGACAAGGCCATGCCCCGCTGCAGCACCGAGATCCCGCAACCCGTCGTCCGCGAAGACGGCCACATGGTGGCCTGCTTCCTGGAAGGAGGTGACGCATGAGCGCCCCGTTTATCCAGGTCAAGAACCTGAAAAAGTACTTTGACACCAAAAAAGGGCCCCTCCACGCCGTGGATGATGTCACCTTCGACATCAACAAAGGGGAGACCTTAGGGCTCGTGGGCGAGTCCGGCTGCGGCAAGTCCACCACGGGCCGGGCCGTCATCCGGCTCCTGGAGCCCTCCTCCGGGGAAGTCCTCTTTAACGGCAGCGATATTTTGCCCCTGCCCAAAAAAGAGATGAAGGCCATGCGCGCCAAGATGCAGATGGTCTTCCAGGACCCCTACTCCAGCCTCAACCCGCGCCTGTCCGTCTCGGAGATCATCTCCGAGCCCTTAGACGTCAAAGGCCTCGGCTCCGGCGCAGACCGCACAAAGCGCGTGGCCGAACTCATGGACATCGTGGGCCTTGGCTCCCGGCTCGCCAACGCCTACCCCCATGAACTAGACGGCGGCCGCCGCCAGCGCGTGGGCATTGCACGGGCCCTGGCCCTGAACCCCGAGTTCCTCGTCCTGGACGAGCCGGTGTCGGCCCTGGACGTCTGCATCCAGGCCCAGGTCCTCAACCTTCTGGACACCCTCCAGAAAGAGATGGGCCTCACCTATCTCTTCATCTCCCACGACCTCTCCGTGGTCCATCACGTGTCTGATCGCATCGCCGTGATGTACCTGGGCCGCATCGTGGAGATGGCCGACTACAAGACCATTTTCAACGCCCCGGTCCACGCCTACACCAAGGCGCTCCTGTCCGCCATCACCATTCCCAAGCCCAACCTCGACCGGGAACGGATCATCCTCGAAGGAGACGTGCCCAGCCCCATCAACCCGCCCCCGGGCTGCCGCTTTGCCGGCCGCTGCTACTACGAGAAGATCGGCGCCTGCACCAGCGAAACCCCGGCCCTCAACGAGGTGTCCCCCGGACACTTCGTGGCCTGCCACCTGGCCGAACAGGTCATGGCAGACCAGATGCAGGGTGAAGCCAAGGCAGTGTAAGGAAAAAACCAAAAACCTGCCTCCGGCGGCGAGGTGAGCCACCTCGAAAGCAGGTTGCGGATGCGTTTTGCCCCTCGTTCCTCGGGGCAAATCACATCCGCTTTTAAAACGAATTTAGTTAAGGCCTGTTTGTTCGTTTATCCACCGCAGAACAGCCGTAGGTATCGCTTTTGTATATTGTATTTTTTCACGGGCTCTACGTAAAAAAAGTGCCCGTAGGATGATAAAAGCCACAATAGAAAGCACTGAAACAAAGTAAGGTACGCTTTGGAGCGCCGCACTCCGGTGCGGCATAGCGATGACGCACCCAAGAGGGCGTCACCCCCCGGCGTACCGCCACCGGTTGTATCAACACGGGTGTGTGAGGAAGAGGATGCGCCCCTTTCTCCCCACCCATGAACCAACACCGGAGAAACGAAGGCAACGCAATGGGTATTCGTTAATAACCATCGGTGACCGGGCGTGGAATCGCTATGCTCCTGCCGTTACAACAAACGACTCGCCAGCTCCCCCTTTTCATCCCAGCCTTTCCCGTGGCATGATCGAATCAGCCCGCCATTGCATGTGTAAGGACTCGCGCAAGAAATAGATGCCCACTTTTTATGAAAGAGGCCGCAGTGATTTGACCCGAGGAACGAGGGGCAAAGCGCTGCGGCAACCCGCTTTCAAGGTGGCTCACCTTGCCGCCGGAGGCACGTTTTTTGTCCCTTTCTCTATGCATCGAATCAAAGGAGACCCCATGTCTGAAGCACGCATCAACACACTTGAAGAACGATTTGTCCGATACTGCAAAGTCGACACCCAGAGCGACTCAACCTCACCCACGGCTCCCAGCACGCCCTGTCAGCTCGACCTTTCCCGGATGCTGGTGGAAGAGCTGAAAAGCGTGGGCATTGCAGATACACGGCTCACGGATTACGGGGCGGTCTTCGGGACGATTCCTGGCAATGTCACGGACCGGAAGATCCCCACCATCGCCTTTGTGGCCCATGTGGACACCGCCCCCTCCTTCCACGCCGAAGGGGTCAAGCCCATTGTGCATCACAACTGGGACGGTACCACCATCGTACTGCCCGACGATCCGGCCGTGGTCATCGACCCGGAAGAGAACCCGCACCTGAAAGGCAAAAAAGGCGAAGACATCGTCACGGCCAGCGGCACAACCCTTTTGGGCGCCGACGACAAGGCGGGCATTGCCATCATCATGGGCCTTATCGATTATCTCAACGAACACCCGGAGATTCCCCGCGGCGACGTGCGCATCTGCTTTACCCCGGACGAAGAGATCGGCCGGGGCGTCAGCGACGCCCTCATGGAAGACATCCACGCCGACTTTGCCTACACCCTGGACGGAGAAAATCCCGGCGACCTTGTGGCCGAGACCTTCTCCGCCGACCAGGCCGAGATCAACATCAAGGGCGTCTCCATCCATACCTGCTGCGCCAAGGACCGCCTGGTCAACGCCCTCTACCTCGCCTCCAAGATCATCGAGCTCCTGCCCAAGCACCGCCTGAGCCCCGAGTCCACCGAAGGCCGGGAAGGGTTCATCTTTACGGAGAGCATCTCCGGCAACGCAGCCGAAGTCACCCTGAAACTCAACCTCCGGGACTTTGAGCTGGATGGCCTTGAAGAACAGGCCACCCTCCTTCAGGAGACCTGCGCCCTAGTGGCCAAGACCGAGCCCCGCGCCCGCATCACCTGCAACATCCGGCCCGAGTACCGCAACATGCGCTACTGGCTGGAAAACGACATGCGCCCGGCCGACATCGCCAAAAAAGCCTACGTCGATGAAGGGTTCATCCCCAACATGCTCGCCTTCAGGGGCGGCACAGACGGCTCCCTCATGACCGAAAAGGGGATCCCCACCCCCAACATCTTCTGCGGCATGCAGAACCCCCACGGCCCCATGGAATGGGTCAGCCTTCAGGACATGGATAAAGCCCTGCGGATCTGCGCGCGTGTTGTGGGGTACTGGGCAGAATAAAAAAGGACTGTAAAAAAGCCTCCGGCGGCCCTGCCGGGGGCCAAACTGTTGAAAAGTTTGACAAACAGGTTTTAAAAAACAGATTCAGGCCAATCCACATCAAAGGCGACTGTGATTTTCCCCGAGGGACGGGGGGGGGCAAAGCGCATTCGCAACCTGCTTTCGAGGTGGCACACCTCACCGCCGGAGGCAGTGCGGCTAAATCGACAATGAACAAGTAGCGACAACGTATCCTGTGACGTCGAAGCTTGAGAGCCAGCCCACATAAACCACCAGCATTTATGTCGGGCGAAGCCCGAGCCGAAGGCCCTTGCGCTTTGGCCCGAGGAACGAGGGACAAAGCGCAAGGGCAATCAGCTTTCGAGGTGGCTCACCTCGCCGCCGGAGGCAGGTTTTTCCATGCACTTTAACCATAGAAGGCATTGCTTTTTCTCGCTCCCAGGCGAAGCCTGGAAACAAAGGAGAAAGAGCATTCCCGAACCTGGGGTCCAGGGGGTGTATCCCCTGGTTTTTTGAACTGGCTTTGCCCCTTGAAGGCAAACTGAACAGGTTTATGACGTCTTGAACAAACAGGACATGCACCCATGATTCTAAAAGGTTCCTTTTATTCACAGACCCTTGAGATGGAAACGGGATTGTCCGTGCTGGCTCCCAACAGCTCTCTTACCAAGGGCAACCACAGCGTGGTCTACCTGCTCCATGGGCTCTGCGGCAGAAACGACGACTGGCTCCATTACTCCATGCTGCCGGTGTACGCGGAGCGCTTCGGTTGCGTCTTTGTCATGCCGGAGGTGGCCCGAAGCTTTTACACGGACATGGCCTACGGCCAGCAGTTCTTCGGCTACGTTACCCAGGAGCTGCCTGCCGTCTGCGCCTCGGTCTTTCAGGTCTCATCACGCCGCGAGGAGACCTATGTCATGGGCACCTCCATGGGCGGATACGGCGCGTTGAAATGCGCCCTGGCCTACCCGGAGACTTACGGCGGCTGCGCGGCATTCTCCTCTCCCTGCCTCTTTCTCAAGGAGGGGCTCGATGCCCAGAGGGACCCTGCCAAACGGCCTCATTTGGAGAAAACCTACGGTCGCCAGCTCCTCAACGATTTCGAGGCCGCCTTTGGCCCCGATCTCACCTGGAAGCCGGAGCACGACATCCTCGCCCTGGCCGCGACGGCGGCCCAACGGGGGACCACACCACAGATCTACGCCGCATGCGGCGCCCAGGATCCCATGTATCAGGAGAACAAACGGTTTGAAGGCGAAATGAAAAGGCTGGACCTTGATTTTTCCTTTGAGGCGTGGGACGGGGAACACAACTGGGTGTTCTTTAACAGCGCCCTGGAAAGAGCGCTGGGTTGGTTTTTCATCGAAACGCAGCACGAAGAAGCCGAAGACTAATCGGCCTTTCCATCATCTTGCAAGGCTGTCGGCCAGTTGGCGGATAACCGGAGCGGTATCACGGCCTGCGGAGTAGCACAGGCCGATACGCCGGAACATCCGGGGCCCGTCAAAGGGACGGGTCACGATCTGGCGACCATATTCGGCCACGCCGTCCGGCAAAAAGGAGATCCCGAAGCCAGCCTGGATCAGGTGGAGAACCTGCCCCTTGTGCTCGGCCCTGCAGGCGATATTCAGGCTGATGCCCTCCCCTGCAAGGATACCCATGGTCTGCTGATGGGCCTCACAGGGTGGGCACTCCACAAAGGGATAGGCGTGAAGCAACTCGGAGGTGATAAGGCTCTCTTGTTCCAGGGGATGCCCCTCGGGGATACAAACCCTGTAATCTTCTTCCCACAAGGGGATAAACAGCTCATCCTCCCGTTTAAAGACGTCCAGAGTAATGCGTCCGTCAGCTTCGGCATCATGGTCCACGATCTCCGGCTGGATACCGGGTATCGATTGGCGCGCGTGTGACAACACAGCCTTGAGATGGGTGGGGCTCAGGTCTGGAAAGAGCCCCAGCCTCACCTTCAGGGGCGCCCCGCCTTTTGAAAAAAGGGAGGCTATCTCAGCGGCGTCCCGAACCAGCTTCTTGGCTGACGGGTAGAGATGATGGGCCGCATCGGTAAGGCGCACCCCTTTTTTGTGGCGCTGGAAAAAGGTAACGCCCAGGGTTTCCTCAAACTGTTTGATCGCCGTGGACAAAGAGGGCTGAGAGATGTTGCACCGCCGGGACGCCCCGGTGATACTCTTCTCCTCGTACACGGCGATAAAGTAGCGCACCAAGCGAAGGTCCATGGATCAGGGCTCCTGCTTGGTCGTGGCAATAACAATTTCCCGGATGCACACGGACTGGGGCTGGGCATAGGCAAACCCGATGGACCGGGCGATGTCGTCGGCGGCCAGCACCCCTCCCATATCCTCTTTCCAGCTCTGGTAGCCGTCGACAATCTCCTCGGAGGTGGTGTGGCCCAGCAGCTCGGTTTCGACCGCACCCGGCGCGATGGTGGTCATGCGGACATTGCTTGAGGCCACTTCTTCCCGAATGTTTTCCGTCATGGCATGCACGGCAAATTTGGTTCCGCAGTACACGGCGTGATTGGGGAAGGTCTTGCGGCCTGCCACGGAGCTGATGTTGATGACCGTGCCGGAATTTCTCTCCTTCATGCCCTTGAGAATCACGTGAATCCCGTTCAAAAGTCCCATCACGTTCACATCGAACATGGTTTTCCACTCTGCAGGGTCCTGAACATCTGCCTGGCCCAGGAGCATCACACCGGCGTTGTTCACCAGGCAATCACAGGGACCGTACTGTGCTTCTGCCTTTTCCACGGCCTTTTTCAAGGCGTCCAGATCCGTGACATCCACGGCCTCACACAGGGTGTTGGGAAGATCCAGGGCCTTGAGGCGATCAACGCGACGCGCCACCAGGAGAAGAGGGTGCCCAAGGGCAGAAAAATGGCGTGCGGATGCCGCACCGATACCAGAGCTTGCGCCCGTCACAATGACAAGAGGTTTCATAGCTTATCCTTTTTTAAATTACGTTTACAAAGGGTTAACGTGTTTTTAAAGCCATTATCAACGGAGCTTCTGAGAAAGTAAAATACCGTTTCAATATGTGAAGCATAGCCGAAAACTATGACACCAAAAAAAATCAGTAAACGCCCTTGGCCTTTCCCGAAACAACCCCGACACCATCCTCAACATTTATTTTTGTATGCTCCCCTTGATCTTTTTCCCAGTTTCCCGGTGGCCCACCTCGGAAACAAACCTATAGTATTTTTAAATAACAACAAAATAAAATCTAAATTTATCAATACATGAAATTAAATTTATGTTAAGCAAAAACATCGACATAGCTCACTGGTTTCATACCCAAACGGAAATAAAAAGTCTGGCATCAGGACAGCCCTTGAATGCCCCGATTTAGGTAAAACCATGGACATTCAAGGTTAGCTTACCCCCTTAATGCTTCAGCCCCCCACACGGAGTATTCCTATGAAAAAAATCCTTACCCCCCTCCTCGTCCTCCTCGTCCTCCTCATCCCGCTGGCCTTTGCCGCCTGCGACGACAACGACTCCAAGTCGGTGGTAGACCCGGACAAAGCCGCGCATTTCGACTATATTCTTGAACAAAGTTCCGACATGATAGCCGTATACGGTTCCAAAACCATAAGCAAAGCTCAGTATGATCGTGTCGTCACAGACGTTCGACACGTTCTTTCCACCTTGGACAGCCAAATCAAAAACGGGCTTTTCGCCTCCCATGCCAAATTGCTTGTGGTGAAAGATGAAGCCGAAGTGGAAGGGGATATCAGCTACTACACCAAACTGCTCCCTCTTGAAGCCATTTTCGCCGACAACGGGGGCACGGACGAGACGCTTCCCTCCTCCACCGATGTGGGGTTATCCAATACAAAACTCGAAATGATGTACCTGTGCGTCTACTACTCTCTCCTCACAGACCCCGGCCTCTCCTCCATTTACGAAGAGCTCAAGGCAGCCTACAAAGAGGCCAGCGACAACGGGATTTTCACACCGGGGGATGCATACAAAGACGGCTATGTGGACGAAATCCATCAAAACGCCTCAGCCCAAAACGCATTGAAGTACGGAAGTTACCTGTATAATCTTTACAAAATCTATTTTGGAAACCAGTCTGGGGCCCCTGGAGAGTTTACCATCACCACCAAGGCACAGCTGAAGGCCCAGAACGTGAAGGGCCACGACTTCATCCGAAACTACTTTGAATAAGACCATCAAGATAGTGTCTGAAGCGTAAACGCGTTCTTTCCCCTAAGAGCGCGTTTTGCTTGGACCTGATCAGCGACGGTGGTATATTGGATAACAAGATACGACCGCAAACGTGCGGATACCCACGACCCTGAAACAGCGTTTTTTCGCTCCATCCTTTTTTCACCTCCCGAACCATCCGACACATGGCAACGACCCGTAATCATGGCAGCAGCTGGCTTGGCTTCGTCATGACCTGACACCTCGAGTTGGTCTGCTTCTGCGCAAGGAGACACCATGGCAAAAGGATTTTCGATCAATGAATTGCTTGAGGCGATCCAGTATGCGGTGGTTGAGGCCCAGGAAGTCGCTGAAACGCAGCATGCACGGCAAATCGCGGAGTATTTCACGGACACCGGGGAACCCGTCACCATTCCTCTGAAGCTCCCCAACCCCCACCCCGAGGCAGGAAAACTCGACGACAACGGCAACGAAATCGCCCCGGCCATGGTGTCGGTGGACGTCCCCAAGATCACCCTGGTGCCTCAGAATTCCATTGTTCTTAAAGAGCTTGAAGTGGAAATGGAAGTCCCCATCGGCAGCCTTGATATCACGGAAGAGGACCCCGACGCCGAAGAGGCCACAGCTCCCTTAAGCGAGGAGGAGTGGGAAAAAAAGAAGATGAGCCTGAGGCTGGCAAGCCGAAAGTCCAAACGGGCCATGGTGGATCGGATGAAACGGCGGCTTCAGGTGGCCGGAGGCGGCTCCTTTTTTGGGGGGCGTAACAAGAAAACCGCCAGAATACGCATCACCTTTGAAGGAGGGGAGCCCCCCGAGGTGGTGGCACGCATCGAACAGAGCCTTGCAAAGTTTGTGGAGACATAAGGGGGGCAAGGGATGAGGGTCTGGATGATTGGATGATGGACACACATAAACGCAATCAGTCAAGGAGGTTGGTTATGGGTGACATGGCAAATCAATTCAGCGGGCTCCCCATGGAGTCCCTCATCGGCGGGCCGCTTCAGGCGGCATGCAACGCACAGGTGCAGCTGGCCAAGGCCGAAACGCAGTTCATCAACGAGGTGGGCCTGATTAAAAACGGCAGCGACGACTCGCTGACGACTCGCACAGTGGATTTCGAGGCCACCCGGCCGGTGAACCTTCCCGACGGAACCATTACGTCCGAAACCATGAACATCAAAGCCCCGGTGCTTTCCATCGTACCGATTCCCGCTCTGTTAATCGACGAAGTGGATGTCAAATTCAACATGGAAGTCAAGACCAGCGCGGAGTCCTCGTCCCAAACGGACGCAAGCGCCTCTTTGTCGGGCAAGGCGGGGTGGGGGCCTTTTTCCGTAAAAATCAGCGGATCGGTCAGTACCCACCGTGAAAACACCCGCAAGACAGACAACAGCGCCAAGTACGAGGTGCATGTTCACGCCAGCCAGTCCGAGCCCCCGGAAGGCCTCATGCGGGTACTGGATCACCTCATCACTGCCTGCGAACCGCGCTCTGTCACAGAAGCCAAAACCGAAAGCAAATAGAGCGGTTCTCTGCGAGAACACACAAGGGGCGGTGGCGGTCCAATCCGGACCGCCACCGCTTGCGCTCCCCTTTTGCCATGCTGCCCGTTTCCCTTGATGCGGCAGCCTTCAAAGGGAGACGTCCTGCATGCCCCCCAACGGAATCATGCACCATGATTTTAAACCCATCAACCTCTCCGGAATGACGCGGGACAAGGAGGCACACACCCCATGGGACGCAAATTTGGTCTTGATGAAGTCACGCATATCGAGCGTATCGTGGTGGGCCCAACCCGGGTAGACAGGCTTCCCTCCCAGGATGAAATCAATGCCCAGATGGACTTTGTGAATCGCTGCCTCTCCGAAGGCCGCGGGCAACTGGTGGGCACGGAAAAAGGGGTCATGGTCATCCAGGCCGGGGACCAGCAGCTGATGGTCCAGCATACGGTCTACCATATCGGATTCAGGCGCTCCCCCATCTGGCTTGCACACCGTCGCCCTGCCAGGGGCCCAGGCCCATCAACTCCCACCGGAACCCTGCCCTGACAAGAAAGGGCGTATACCGTCCCCAGGCACTCCCTCACACAATCAAAAACCGCCTTGAAACAGGGCGGTTTTTTTATTTCATGCGAGTTCCGTGGACCCTCCGAAGGTTATCGTCCAGCCGACTATTTCAAGCGTAACAAACACGCACATTTGACAAAATCACCCACAACCCCGAAAATCAATTCTCTACGACACCAAAACCAACACAAATCCACAGGCAATCTTTTCACCATACGCCCAAAAGGAGCCCCATAACTCTACCTGTTAAACTGAGCGACGTCATCGAACAACTGGAATTGCAATCCGAAGAATTTGAAGCGTTTTTCAACAAAAAAACCGGAGAATTTATTCTGGTAAACACAGATTACATCTGCATTGTGGAAGACGGCGAAAACACCTCAGACCACCCGGATTGGGAACAAGAGGCCATTGACGAGGTCCGGGAATTTCTGGACACCCAGGAGGACCACATTGCCCTGCCCACAAAGTTTGAGATCCACGAGTACCGGATCATGGAGCGATTCTGCCAAACGCTCTCACAGGAAAACATTCGAGAGGCCATGTGCAACGGTCTACAGGGAAGAGGTGCCTTCAGGAGGTTTCGGGACAACCTCCGCCGCTACGGCATCGAAGACGATTGGTATCGCTATTTAGGGGAAGCCCACAAAGAGATTGCTGTGGCCTGGTGCAAGGACAATGGTATCACGTACACACCGTGATCCGTCCCGCAACCCCTCGCCTTTAAAAGGGTTTTTATAACCTGTTTATCAAGCTTTTCAAAAGCTTGGCCCCCGGCAGGGCCGCCGGAGGCTTAAACTGAATAGTTACGTTACTTTACCCCGACATAAACCCCATTTTCAGCGGTGTTCCCCTGGATGGGGTTCTCAAACTCAACCACATGCCCGTGGACCTCATCAAAAACGCCGGCTAACGTATCCAGAAATCCCTTCTCCGGGGCATCGTTGGACCACATGGCAAAGACGCCGCCAGGCTTGAGGAAGGCGCGAAGGCGCGTCAGCCCGTCTACGGAATAAAGGTCTGCGTGCGACGGATTCAGCAGGGCATCCGGGGTATGGTCGATATCAAGAAGGATGGCGTCAAACTGGTGCCCCGGCTCATCCAGATCAAAGCCATCGCCCCGTGCAAGGGCGAAAAAGTCTGCGTTGAGGTAGCGACACCTGTCATCGTTGGAGAGCAGTGCGCCGTTGGGTACCAACTCCCGCTGGTGCCATTCAATGACCGGGGCCAGCGCCTCAACCACCGTCATGCGGGCTACCTGGCTGTATTTCAATGCGGCTGCGGCGGTGTACCCCAGGCCCAGGCCTCCGACCACGATATCCCATGCATCCCCGGAAAGGCCTGCCAGCCCCAGATCCGTGAGCGCCACTTCGGCGTCATGAAACAGAGAAGACATCAGAAATTCTTCATTGAGTTTCACCTCGTACACCTCACGCCCGCCCATTTCCAGCGCTCGCCGCCGCCTCAGTATCAATTCTCCAAGGGCCGTCTGCTGATAATCCAGTTCTTCAAAAAACGCACTCATCGTATCTCTCCTGTTCAATAAAGCCGCGACGCGGCATATCGTTTCGCTACCGTCTGCTGTGCTGGCAACTGAAATTATCAAATCACTACAGTCACAGTATCGGTATTCTGCAGGAAAGGCACAGTAAAATTAACCCCACCGGACAAAACTGAAAGATACGATTGAGGGCATGCTCTTTTTTTTAATTTTATAATAGTATTCCTTTAAGCTGCACTTGAGTTTTGCCCTCTTGTATCACTTTTTCAGGGCATCCAGTCGCATACAAATCTCTTCAAATTTTGATTTGATCTCTTGATTTTCTACTTTTAGTGCTTCATTTTCGGCTTTCAACGTTTTCACGGCCTCAATGAGAGGTACCACGAGTTTTCCATAGTCAACTGACTTGTACCCATGGCTATCGGTATGAATCACTTCAGGAAATACCGTTTCAACATCTTGGGCTATAACTCCGAGTTGTTGGCCTTCTCCATAGGATTTATCGATCCACTCGTAGTGGACTCCTTGAAGCTTCGAAATGTGTTCTAATGCGTTATTAATAGGGTTAATATTCTCTTTCAAACGAATGTCGGAATTGGATGCCCAGGCTCCCGCACGGACAACACCGTTAACGTCCAGCGCGTAACGAGTATCTGCAACCATGTTTATTCCGACATTGCCGCTGCTGGATATCCTAATACCAGATGTTGCACCGGCCCACGGTGCGATAACCAAATTACCCGTGTTGATACTTCCGTTAGAAAAAATGATTCCACTATCACCTGATTGTGAGAGCCCGTTCCATGCACTACAATACATAGTTGCAGGTAAAATTTGAATCCAACCTCCCCTCGATTGGAAGGAGCCGCCATCAAGTGAATCACTTACGTTAACAGAAAATTTATGCCAAGGGGAAGTCGTTCCAATACCTACTTTTCCAGAAGATCCAATATAGATTTTTTCTTGGCCAATAGATAACCCACTTACTAATTCTCCTGGTGCCCCCAACGGATTGTCTGACGTAAACAATCCAATGGCCCCATCATTTAGAACGACTCGTGAAGCCCCTCTTGACCCAAGAAAATTATAACCCTTGCCATCAGGTCGAATCTGTGCACCAGCGACAAGGCTTACAAGGCCTTGTCCTCCCGCCACGTCGAGGGTGAACTCATTCCCGCTACCATTGGTGCGCCCCACCTTGAAAGGGACAGGTTCGCTGGAACCACGTACATGCAAAATACTCTCTGGCACTTCAATCCCGATGCCCACATTTCCTTCCTCTGTAATGACGAGGCTCGCGTCACTGCAAAATCCGGGCTCTTCAAAGGCACCCAATATCAATACCACCAAAACCATTGTCATCATTCTCTTCATCATTTTCACCTCTAAATTCCTGGTTAATTCGTTCCGGTAATTTTATAAAACGAAAGGCCATGAATTCTAAGGTGCGCTTAGGAATCATGGCCTTTTAATTTTTCCAAGTCTTTAAAACAGCATTTCGACAATAAGGAACAACAAACTCCGGCAATGCAAGATACTGTCGTGTGAGCCTATGATCTTTTATCAAGGCAAACCCGCCCCCCCTGCCATTTTATCTCGGTGCGCAATCATACCCTCACGACCGAACCAAAGCCTACCCCAGCCGATGGGGCATTGTTATTATCGTATTCACAGGAGGTCCTTAGAATTCCTGCATGAATCGACATTTCAAGATTATTTTTTAAAGCGTTAAAGAGGGGGAGGCTGTGATTGTGATTTCACCCGGCTGAATGATTCTGCCGTTTCCGACGGACATTGAATCAACAACAAAAGTCAAATAAAATGTATCGCTTGGTTTGAATCTAAGGTAAACATAATTATCTGAGCCCTTATAGATTGCTGGAGAATAGTTACCTGTAAGGTCAAAGACACTAGTACAAACAATTTGCTTTTTCGACCGCTGTGCATACCCCACGAATGTAAGATCAATAATTTTTGATGAAGAGTTGCAATATGAATACCCCCTGACCTTGATATGAAACATTTTACTTTCAGTTGTCACATCATACGGCAACCTGATATGTACATAGTGATTGGTTAATTTTTCTTCGGTAAAAAAACTGGCAACATTAAAAGTTGTAGCCCCTATACCCGAACCAACAATAGCTGCCCCATTAACATGCAAATTCGCCTTGGGAACATCAATACCTATTCCGACCTTTCCTTCAACCTTCACGGTAAGATTCGGATTGTCAACTTTCAAGGTTTTACCGACTTCCAGATCTACTGAAGGATTTTCCACGCCGATCCCCACCTTGCCTTCTTCCGTCACCACAAGGCTGGAGTCGTTGCAAAAGCCCAAAGCAGGCCAGAGCAACAAATAAAAAACCACCAAAGCTCTAAATTTCATGATTAAACTCCCATCAGCGCGGACGAACTATTTTGCAAGAGAATCATCGAATAACATGGTATTATTTGACTTCGTAGACAGGGCAAGTTGACTTTATAAAAATATAATAAAATGAGCCTCCCCCATAGGTGCCGGCATTATGCTTTATTCTTAGTGTATTGCTCGTATCCCCATGCCCATTATTACCATTTACTATACGTTCAAAAGACCAACTTCCAGCGTTAGCCGTATTTGTATCCAGGATTGTATCCGCGCTGAGCGATGTGTATGAATCCAGATAGAAAACTTTATTTACAGATGCCCTGTAGTTCTTTGTCCAATGTGAAATAACCGCCTCAATATGCACAATATGGGCAGCGCCGCAGGTGTATATATCATGATAAAACTCTGTCTCTAATGAGGTATTCCCACTGAGGGCCAGCGTATGAAAATAATCTCCCTGCTGAATTCTCCCCTCGACGTGTAAATCTGACTTTGGGGAATCCGTCCCGATACCCACCTTACCTTCGACAATTATCTTTTTCTTTGAGTTGTCGACCCGAAGGGTTTCACCCACCTCAAGGTCCTTTACCGGCTCCTCAACACCGATTCCAACCTTGCCCTCTTCCGTCACAACAAGACTGGATTCATTACAAAGCCCCAATGCAGGCCACATCAACAGAATAAAAACTGACAGCAATTTGCTTTTCATTTTTTTACCACCAACAAGAAAGTATGATCTCCTCAAACCCACAAATGGTTTGTCATCCCATATTTATAATATTTTTTCCAATCATACAGATGTCGTGAACCACTTAGAAAGAAGAGGAAGAAAAACGTGCTCGAATTTATCCATGGACATAAAAATCAATACTGCACATCACCCAAGGTCCTAAAAACTTCAAAGCCGCCTTGGGATCTGTCAAACTTGTTTACACACGATAGGTAATCCAACTTAAAAAGAATACAGTACTGAGTTATTGGGCCAAATTTCAAATAGAGATGATTGTCACGCCCTATGTATTGGGAAGCTGGAATGTTATTACCTGCATTGTCCCTGGCATAAATCTGTCGAAGTCCGTCGGCATACAAATACCCTGTCCATACAAAATCTATGGGCCTTGCAATACCGTAAGAATATCCTTTCAAGTCATACCGATACATATTGCCATTCTTTGCAATGTCGGGTGTCTTGATATGAAAATATCTCGGCTTCCATTCTTGCCCGGGTTCATAAGAAGGAGGGACATAATCCATCACATGAGATTGAACCATGAGGGTCTTCTTTGTGGTCGCGCATGATGATGCAACATTTCCACCGACCTCAAGAGAAGCCCCTGCTTCGCCGACGCCGATTTCGACGCTTCCGTTTACGGTCACATGTTTTGCCGAATCATCGACCCGAAGCGTTTCCCCCACTTCAAGATCCTTCACAGGTGCCTCAACTCCGATCCCCACCTTTCCCTCTTCTGTCACCACAAGGCTGGAGTCATCACAAAACCCGAAGGCCGGGAAAACCAACAAAAGCCAAACAAATACAAATTTACTTTTCATCTTTACCCTTCCCACACCCGCAAATTCACTTCTAAAGGAATAGAAAATCATAGACATTTAGCGCAATCCTTCCAACAGATACCCTTCAAAAACTCAACTGGTTCTCTAACTATTTAGAAGGCGAGTCGTTTCATCCACGCCGATGATGGACACAACTTACCAACTCCGCTTTTCATGGGGGGTAAAGTTGGAATTGGCATAGTAACGAACGACATAGGTAAATGAAAACCCTGCTCCGCAACTGGGAGCGACACGAAGTTTGATATCGTGACCAGCCCCTATGACAAAGCTGTTGTATGTTGGAGGGGAAAGGGACACCAAGCCTCTTCCTTTCTGCTCAATCATATGAGAGGAAAGCCTTTCGCCTACCATAATTACCCACTTATCGTACTCATAGTGTGAAGTTGTACTGTAGCCAAAATGGGATCCAAAGACTTCCACCGAAATAAAGGTTTGAAAGGGAGATACCTTGATGTTGCCGAGGGTGACCATTTTCGGAGGTGCTTTGCATTCCGGATATCCGTTTGGACCAACAATGGTACCGGAGAACTCCTTCACAAACTGGCTTGTCTGCGTCACGTTTGACTCACCGTCGACCTTAAAGGCATCCCCCACTTCCAAAGACATATCCGGAGACTCAACCCCCAGCCCAACCTTCCCGTTAAGGCTTACCACATGACTCTCATCATCGACCGCCATGGTTCTGCCAACTTCAAAATCCTTTGCAGGAGATTCGACTCCGATCCCAACGTTTCCCTGTAAGCTGACCACATGATTTTGATCATCAACAGCTACGGTCGTGCCGACCTCAAGATCTTTTACCGGTGACTCAACTCCGATCCCCACCTTGCCCTCTTCTGTCACCACAAGGCTGGTTTCATTACAAAACCCAAAAGCCGGAATAACAAACAAAAGCGAAGCGATTAAGGACTTACATTTCATCTTTACCCATCCCTGCAAATTTACGCCTAAAAAAAGTCAAAAAACCCACATGGTCAATATCATTCTGACTGCAGGTGCTTTAAAAATTCAACTTACCAATTTCGTTTTTCATGGGGGGTAAAGTTAGCGTTTGAATAATAACGAACGACATAGGTATAAACGAAATTTGCACCACAGTACGGTGCAACCTTCAGCTTTATGTCGTGACCATCCCCAATCGTATAGTTGTCATAGGCAGCAGGAGACAAAGTGACAAAACTTCTTCCATTATGAAGAACCTGATGAGACGAAAGTTTATCCCCAGCCATAATCACCCATCGAGAATACTCAAAATATGACGATGCTGAATACCCACGATGTGAACCATAGACTTCAATTGAAATAAACGATTGAGAAGAAGAGTTTTGAATCCTTCCTAGAGTTACCATTTTAGGCGGATCAGTGCATTCGGGATAATTTCCTGGCCCCATGATTATCCCGGAAAACTCCTTCACATATTGACTCGTCTGCGTCACATTTGACTCACCGTCCACTTTGAAGGCATCCCCCACCTCCAACGCCATATCCGGTGATTCAACGCCAAGCCCCACCTTCCCGTTGAGGCTTACCACATGACTCTCATCATCGACTGCCATGGTTTCGCCGACTTCAAGATCCTTTGTAGGGGACTCAACCCCGATCCCTACTTTGCCCTCTTCCGTTACCACCAGGCTGGATTCATCGCACAGGCCGATATTCACGAAGCCAAGCAACAAAAAAAACGCGACCCGTATCGTTTTCCATACATTCATATTATCAACCCGTTGCTTATTGATGCTCAAACGTAAACATTGATCTTGCCTATAGAAAAAAAATGTTACCAAATCCGCTTCTTATGGGCGGTAAAGTTGGCATCGGAATAATACCTCACGACATACGTATATTTCATTCCTGCACCGCACCTCGGCTTAACCTGAAGCAAGATATCGAATCCATCCCCAATAACGATGCCATCGTAATCTCGTGCATTTTTTCCATCATACAAATTGACAAATTCCTGGCCAAAATTCCCCACTCTGAATGAGCTGAGCTTTGTATGCCCCAGCATTACTACCCACTTTTTATACTCTACGTAATTTGACCTATTATGCCCATTATGTGAGCCAAACAATTCTATAGAAACAAAGCTTTGATACGGCGAGTTGGGTTTAACCGTCCCTATGGTCACTCTTTTCGCCGGAGCCTTGCAGTCAGGCCAATCGTCCGGCCCGACTATGACCCCGGAAAACTCTTTTACATACCGGCTCGTCTGAGTAATGGCCTCGTCATCGTCTACCTTGAAGGTGTCACCCACCTCCAGGGCCATCCCGGGAAACTCATTGCCGAGCCCTACCTTCCCCTTTATCAGCACCACGCCATGATCATTGTCGACCTTCAAGGTCTGCCCGACTTCAAGGTCTTTTGTCGGGGTCTCCACACCCACCCCAACCTTCCCCTCTTCCGTCACCACGAGGCTGTTCTCATCACAAAACCCGGATACAGACAAAACCAACAGAAGTGATACGACCAACGCGCTTAATCTCATCATTGCCATCTCGCTCGGAAAAAGGTTATTGCTATAAAAAATATTTGCCTGAAGGACCTAATTCTACGAAAGGCCCTGTTTTCCTTATCAACAGGACCACATATTAAATTCTTATCTATATAAAGCAAAAACTCTCATCTTTTTTTGGTGAGTTGGGAACAATCTCTTATGACATCAATCAGGCCTGTTCACTCTATAGATAGAGAAAAAGCGCCCTGTCGATGTTGAATTGCGAGCCTCATTTTTCGACTGATTTTTGAAGAAAAAGAAGTTTTGTCATATGTATAGGCCTGACCCTTATTTGACTTATTTGACTTATTTGACAATCTCTACAAGGCTACGAAAAGCTAACAATATAAAAATAGCGCCTAATACTCCAATATACACCGGCCTAACCGAGTAATTAAACTTCATAAAATCATCTTTTTCTAATGGCCTTGTTATTTTTGTAAAGAACTTTTCAACAAATATAGCTATCTTCCTTCTGAAAATTAACATCATAACCCCTATAGACAACGCCTTTAAAAAAGGTAAATATTCCATATATTTTTCTCCATAGCACATTGCTATTTTATAATTGTAACAAAGTCAATATTATACTCATTTGCAATTCGAAGCTTTAAAGATATTACAGCATACTGAAACTTGAAGACACTCCCAAAAGTTATTTCAAATTGGTTATTCGACTTTTCAATGTTCAAGCATATTCAATGGCAACCCCACTCAACAGCTACCCCAGCACCAAAAGCCTTATGTACTTCGATTCTCAACCCGTTTTTTCCAACACTAAAATCGTACCCAAGCCCCCCCAAACTCCCAAGTGCCGTCACTTTTACAAAACACCTAGAAAGATTGAGTTGTCCATATAACTCAACCTCAAATGCCGTTAATTTAAGTGCTGACTCGATTTTTTGACCATTAATAACTCCACCCCCAACTTTTCCCCTCCAATGGTAAGTACTAACCCCAAAAGTAACCATTTTTCTATAGAAAGTTCTTGACTCGCTCAACTGGCCTAAGGAAAAGTCTATTCCTGAGTTGAATGTAACTGAGCCTGGATCATTGTTTGAATATAAATGATAGTTGAAAAGACCAGCGTTAGCTCCTCCTACTATTGACCCTTCGATGTTATAATTTTTTGTTGAGTCAAGCCTATCGCCACTATCAGAATCTTTCGTTCTTTGAAAATGGTATGCATTCCCGTTTGTTCCGCTGTTAGTATTTCTTTTGATATCGTCGTACTCTGATGAGGAAATTGATCTCAACTGAGCATCTCTAGATGTATTACTATCAGGATCATTACACCTACCGTCTCCCCCATAACTGGCTGAAGGGTCATAATCATCACTATCTGGGTCACAAGGAATATGCCCAGTTGGATCTATAAAAATTAATGGGTTATTACGACACAAGGAATATCTATTTATGCTTTGCGGGTCAAAAATGTTTGGTACAATACTATCCCCTGAAACAAACACCCCCAACCCCGGGCTATACAACCGCGCATCATAGTTATATAAACCAATAGCCCGGTCCTTCTCCTGATCGGTAAAAAGATAGCTCGCATCCAGCCTTGCTGACTCTTTTCGTTCCAGGCCAAAGGGCATGTACGAAGCTTTTCCCCCCACCTGAGCGCCTTCGATATCGGTGAGTACCGTGGAACTTCCCAGGTGATCTTTGTGATAGTAAGTCAGTGTACCCTGTTTGATTCGGGCGGCGCGGAGGTTCCCGTTGAAGAAATATTTAACAGGGGTGCCGTTTATTATTTCGTAGTATTCATTAAAATAGAACGTCTCGACATTGTTCACGTTTTTTACAGCTCGCTGCTGGGCACCGTCGTATTTGAACTTGGCAACAGGCTTGCCGCCAATATTAACCCTCACCGGCATGTTAGCGGCGTTCCAATCAATGGACCTGGCCTGAACCTGAGCGGGACTGGAAGGATTCGGCCCGTTGGTCATGTTTCCTTTTTCATCGTAAGTAAAGTAACGGCTTACTTTTGCTTTAGAGGAAACCTCTTCAATTGCTTTGACGTTATGGACGCCTTGTGTGTCATCCGCTTCATACTCATAGGTCGTTAGGGTTGCAGAATGAGCTACAGGAAGGTTTTCTGAACTGCTTGATTCAGAGAGCAGCCTGTGCAGGTGATCGTATTTGTAAGAACGCGTCACACCGCCGACGCGATCCTTAATTTCGTTAATATCCCCGGCCGGGCTATATTGGTATGCAAAGTCCTGCTGGTCGTTGGAGGTGACAAGGGACGTCAGGCGATCGGTTTCAGGGTCATAGCCGTAGGTCGTGGTAAGACCGTTATCAAACACGATACCCTTGGTCTTTCCAGTTGGGGTGTAGGCCAGGTTTTCAACCAAAACCTGGCCTTCCGGCAGAAGCACCTGGTTGAGGAGGCTTGTGCCTTCATAGTAGACGTAATCCACCTGAAAATCCCCTGGGTACGTCAAGCCAGACATGCGTCCGGCCTTGTCGAACCGGTACCCCATCGCCGCGGTCTGAACCGTCCCGCCAAAACCAGTAATGCTTTTCTCTTCCCCCAAGACCCGGCCCGACAAATCGTAGGCGGTGATGACCGAGGCCACATCCCCGTTGTCCACCTTGTGAAGCCGGCCTTTTCCGTTTGGAATTGTTGTGTCGTCGTAAAAATAAGTCACAGTGGGGTTGTCCTTTCCAAAGCCGGGCTGATTTCCTGCGCAATGCCACTGAACTTTCGTCAAACGGCCTAACACATCATAGGTCATGGTTTTCCAGTCCGCTTTGCCGTCTATACCCCAAAAGGCCTGCTCTACCAAGTTACCGTTTGCATCATACCCGTAAGTCCACAGTCCCATGTCCGGATCGGACATGGAAATTTTCTGGCTTAGGGTATTGTATGTCATCCTGTTGACGATATCATTCTGGGTATCGGGATCCATGCGGGTGACCGACAACAGGTCGCCTGCGGCATTGTATGCATAGTCGGTATAATGATCATTACCCGGTCCACGCTCGATAATTGTTACGATTCGCCCCAAGGCATCACGTACCTCGGTCTTCCGGTTGCCGTCAGGGTCGGTGATGGTGGTGGAAAGCCCGTCGCAGGCATAATGCGTCACCCGGCCACTGGACTCTTCAAAGCGAAAAGGGCGGCCCCAGTCGTCATAGACTTTTTTTGAAAAGACTTTGCCTTCAAGAAAGGCCTCTGAGCCCGGTTGACCAAAATCCTGAACCTGAAACGAAGTATCGGAAACAGCATAGGGCCCAACCACATACTCAGGGAACCCCCTTGTGTTGTATGTATAGAGGGTCGTCACAAATGGCGTGGTATTGCTTTCATCGGCCTGCCCCTTAGTTGAACTCTGGATGAGGCGCCCTAATCCGTCATAATAGTTTACCGTGACAATGCCTGAACCATTTGTGTCTTCCCAGATTTTCTGTGTGACGGACTCAGGCCGGCTTGTGGCCTTACGGTATGCTTCATAGGCAATGGTAACCCGACCACCGTCCGAGTTGTCCACCTGAACCAATCTACCAAGCCCATCGTAGATCTTTTCCTTATTTGTTCCGGCATCCCACTCGTTTTCATCAGCACTTTGCCTGACCAGGCCAAAGCGGTCATCATAAAGAGGGTAGCGCAGCACTTGCGCAATAGATTCGCCGTGGGCGTTGTTTGTATTCGGAAAATCGACTTGGGATGGGTAGGTATGAATTATCTCGTCATATGTATATTCTAAAACATTTTGCCCGTTGAGCCCCCCGAACCCATCTGTTTCTTTCCACAGGTTACCATTGTCATTGTATGCGTACTCAAAAAGCGGGTTGTCACCCTGATTGTTGGTATGCTCTTCAGAAATGCGATTCCCCTTGGGGTCATAAGCAAAATGTACTTGCCTGACCATATCATCGATGTCGCCACCGACATTCAATTGGCCGGTGAGGGTTTGCTCGGTCACACGCCAGTTCCAAAGGTTACCCATAAAATTTTCTTTGCTTTCATAGGAAGTGCTCCAGGAATGCTCTGGAACCCCTGTCCCTGAAACAACAAGCCTCAGCACCCCACCATGGCGGGTGCTGAGCGTCTTTGCCTCTTTCTGCTCATAGGTGGCTCCATTGTCGTTGTACTCCGAAAGCCTTTTCACGTCCTTGACCACATAAAGGTTTCCAGAGCTTGGTCCCTCTCCACCGTGGTAAGTGTAGAGTTTATCGACACCGACGGCAACACGTTGGGTCAGATAAGGCGTGTCGCTCTCTTTGGGGTATTTTCTGACCTCCTTCACAAGTTCTGTTTTTGGATAGGTCTTATAAAAATCCACTTCTGTTTTCAGCCCGGTCTCTTTTTCTTTTGAACAGACCCGGTCAAAGCCTAAGAAACCGTATCCCGAAAGATCCATCTCAGCGTTGGCGTAGGAGTATGTATAGGTAGTGGACACACCAAAACCCGGATTCTGAGTGGCTTCGGAAACCAGCCATAAAGGCCTGACAAAATGACGCTTGGGATAGCTGAAAGATCGGCTACCATCTCTTTTGTATACCGAAGAGTTGTTCATCTGCTGGTAGGTAAACGAAAGTCGAAGGCCTTTGCCGTTATCAATGGTTTTGATCTTGTCCCTTGGAGAGGCTTTTGACTGATGGACTTTTTTGTCGTGAATCACGTCCGAGATGCCATCCCCGTTAACATCAAAAGCGCCAACCACACCCGACATGCTGGAAACCCCGAGGGCTTGCCGGGCACCGACAAAGGAGAAGTTGAAATTTGAATCAGACAGTCCGATATACGTGCCTTTTCCGGGATCACTGCTGCTCATCAGCAAATCGCTGCTTCCGTCGCCATTAAAATCACCGACGGTAACCCTTTTGTTGGAATGCCACGGAGAGCTTTCAGCGCAGTTGGCTGTATGGAAATTCTTGATGGTAAAGACACCGTGATCCTTCATGGTCACAAGCATGGAATCATGGCCTCTTCCTGCCCCATGCAAAAAAATGTCATCTATGCCGTCGTTGTTGAAATCACCGACATAGGCGTGCCTTTGGCGCTTGTCCCACACAGAAACTGAGCCGCCATTGGAAGAGGTCACTCGATGATGAGAAAATCCGCCCTGTGAATTGGATAGTGCAAGAAAAGTATCGTGGTTTGTAGCATTTGCCTGCAAAAAGGCATCGTCGTTTCCGTCCCCGTTGAAATCACCGATCAAAGCCCTGCGGTTGCTCCTGGCCCACACGCTGGCAGGTAGACGGCTGAGGGAGTACTGATTTTCCCCGCGCTTTGACAGAAATATAAAGCTATCGTGGTCTGGATGCCTCCCCTGAAGAACCACATCACTCTTTCCGTCACCATTGAAGTCTCCGACAAAAGCCGTTCGCAGATCCGGCCGCCAGACATCTCCGTTATAATGGGAGTAGCTTCTATATATGTTTCCTGAATAGTTTAAGAGATGAAAGATAGCGGATTTGGTTCTTCCTCTGTACTCGAAAAGGTCAGAGATGCCGTCGCCGTTAAAATCACCGGAATAAATCAGGGAATTGCTCTCCACGGACGATGAGATGCTTTTAGAGCTAAAACTTCCGTTCCCTTTTGAAAAACAGATCGAGTTGCCCGACACATAATCGGTGAGACCATCCCCATTAAAATCACCAGTTGTTTTGAGGTTGTCCCAGGAGATACCCGCTGTACCCCCATATTTCAGCCCCTTGCCATCTCCCCACTGGAACGTGTACGGCTCTAAGCACGTACCGTCAGCATCGCACACGGTAATACGGGTTATTCGGGAGGTGGTCGTTCGAGAGCCCTCGGCATAATCGATGGAAATCCGATTGATGACCTCGTTGCTGTCGATTTTCAATGTATTGATCTGGACCAGCAATTTGCGGTGCTGAAATATCGACCCATGGATGTACTTGGAATGCTGATCGCCCCTTATGCCCGACTTATAGATAAATTCAACACGATAATATGATGGATCCCCATCGTTTTTGTTGCCTGTATAGTCGATATGGGATGGGTAACTCACCCCACCGTCCTTTGTGTAGGCAATGGACATGTAGTTGCCGTTTGAGTCGACGACCTCGTTCATGTTCCAAAGGTAAACGGCTGCCTTACCGGGGGCCAATACCCGAGAATCACCGGTCACACCATACTCAAAGACACGGCCGTCTTTTAAGTACCTCCGAAACTCAGTGGGTCCTGAACCTCCGATACCGCCGGGGACAATTTTATCAAAACCGCTCCGGTGCATGCGGTACACGGTGTTCTGAGAAAGGTTTGAGCCTTTTACCACAGAAAGGATACGTTGCCCGTCCATGGCCAGACCATCGTATGCGTCGAACAACACTCCCCTATCGACCCCGTCGAATATCTGGCTCTTAGGCACACGCTTGATGCTGGATAGCCCTTTTAATTGCCAGCCAATTCCCAGCATGCCGTTGCGGGTATCATGGCTGTTGTACTCAAGGCTCAAAACCGGAGAGACGCCTGCGCGTCCGGGGGGAACAGGGACAGGAATGGAATAGGTTGCCGCGCCATGATTGCTATGATTTTCCTGGAACAAGGTATCTGGGACCGGCATCCCCAAGCCCGCCTCTGCAGTTCCGATACCATCCCCCACTCCCATGGCACAGACACTCATGAGACTATCAGCACTCTCGGCCTCACCGCTCTCTTCAGCCCAGGCCTGTGCACCGAAAAAAAGCACGGCACTGATAACAAGAACAACCCACCTATTTACTTTCCCCACGTCAATCGAAACACGCATGTGCATCACCTTGAGTATATGAAAATCGAAACATCTCGAAGACTGACCATCACCCATTTATTGAACCCGAATGACTTGCCTTATTCGCCCAAGCTCATCGTATGTATAGTAAGAACCGGGTGCAGGGCTGCTGGTACTGTCCCCCGGAAAGGTTCCCAGAATTTTCTCGATTCTGTCGTGAATGCCATCCGAATCACTGTCCGTCGAAGTGGGGTTGATACAGAGCTGGTGCTCCTCCAGGTTCGTTAAACCATCACCGTCATCATCTCCTGTGGGATCGTGAGAAAGATTGCCCCAGTACACCATCTCAAAACTATTGGACAACCCGTCAAGATCTTGCGGAGACACACGAAGGGAAGCACCCTTTTTTACGGAAAACCCCTTATTCAAACGGGTAAAATAAACCATGCTGAAGGCCACATCGGTCCCGGGCAGCACACGGCAGGTGTTGCGCGTAACGATATTGTCGGCGCTATAGGTCTGGGAAGCCAAGTCTCCCTCGAGGTAGAGAACCCCCTGGGTTTCGATGAAGTCAGCCAGCTCTACTTTGCCGTTCTTATCCGCGTCCTCATACGAACCGTGATCAAGGGTGCCATGGCGAGCCATCTCCCAGACATCGCTAATTCCGTCTCCATCCGTATCTGGGAACAGTTTTTCGGGGTCAACGTCGCTCTGCGTTGGGTTGGATCCCATGGCCTCTTCCATCCAGTTTAAAAGGCCATCTTCGTCCGGATCATCATCCTGGGTGTAAGCAAAGCTACCGAAATTGTCCCACTCCCATTGATTATCCAGCCCGTCCCGATCGTTGTTTACGATAAACCGGGAACCTTTCCCAACCCGAAACCCAGGGCTGAGTCTTGCCAGACTCATGGGAATAAAAACGGTAGCCCCCCCAGAGTTAACCTGGCAGACCTCTGAAGTCCGAATATCCCCACCAGCAGTATAGACTTTTGCTTCAAGGTCTCCGGTGAGAACCATATCTTCAGCATGCACAGGCACGACAATAAAAGCGAGCAATCCCAGAGTGATAAGAAACTGTTTCATAGACTTGACCTATCGAATTTGATGCGACACATCACTACTTGATGATATTTAAGAGTCTTTCTGTACAATTTAATAACGTTGAAAAGAATTGCGGCGTCCTTTAGACAAATCAAATGCTCTTTCCTGTTACCTAAGAAGTCAAAGGCAACATAATCAATCAAAATTGAAGCAACGAAATTTTCGTCGTCTTGCTTTCGCACATGCCCATAACCTACTGTAAAATAGACTTTTATTAATCAACGCAATAAAAATATTAACAGCAAATGATCACTTACAAGTGATACATATTTGTTCTATCTTCATGAGATAAAACCAAATCGAAAAGGATGCACCGCGAAAATTGTTACACCCCCTCATTAATAAGTAAACATTTTTTTCTTGACAGAATTACCTACCAAGCAACAAAAAGCAACTCTTCGCGCTTAAAAGACTAAAACTATTAATAAATAACAACAGTTAAAAACATATACACAGCAAAAGGTCAAAGAGACTTCATAATATCTAAACACAACTTACAAGATAGGACATCGATCATAATGACATCTATTCACCATAAACATTGTGATATAGACATAAGATCACACAAATTTGACAAGGCCCCGGAATTACAATCGGTGAACGGCGAGTGGTTTTGGCCTGGTTTTGCTCGGTAATTATTTTTGAACCGAAGGCCATTTTTATGGAGGGAAAAAACGTAAAATAGATATTGAAATGAAAAAATTAAAAATCGATAGCTTCTGCCGCATACAACGCACCACAATACGTATAAAACAGCCTCAAGCAGCCCCCTCGTATACATCGACAAACAAGAAGATCATTCACAGACACGTATCTTCATCAGATATGTCGTAAGCGATGAGTTCTTAGAGAGGAGAGGAAAGGGGTGTGTGAGTCCGAGATATCATGACAATTGCCCCCGTCCTCCAAAACCACTCCTCAGACAAAAACCTCCGGCTCTTTCCGATCAGCAAACTCAACTTCCAACTCGTGCTTATGCCGAAGGTAGTTCTCGTCGTCGTAGTACTTGGCCTGAACCGGGCATGCTTTGATGCAGGCCCCGCATTTGATGCAGATGCCGTTGATAGTCGAGACATCCTCAGGATCGATGGAGCCCATGGGGCAGACGGTGACGCACAGCTTGCAATCGGTGCAGTCGGAACTGGTTTTGGGGGCGACTTTTCGGATGTCCACGGACACCCCATCCGGATTTTTGGGCTTGTAATAGGGCCGGTAGGGGCGATGGCCCTTAAGGGGGACCGGGGCGGCTGGGTCAGGTCCTGACAGCTTTGCTGCAATCTTGTCCGCAAAGTCGGCCACGAGGGCATTGTCCTTGTCATCGGGGCGTCCTTTTCCCAGGGTTTTGGAAAAGGAGTGCTCGCCCACGAAGGCGCCTCCGGCCACGATGGAAAAGCCCTTTGCCTCCAGGATATCGGCCAGTTCCACAAGGGCATCGTCGTAGTGCCGGTTACCGAAAAGTACCACAGGCACGGCCCTTGCCCCCCGGCCTTCGATGGTATCCAGGTATTTCAGCAGGACATTGGGAACCCGCCCGGCATAGACCGGAACCCCGAAGACCACAAAGTCCTGGGGACCAAAGGAGACCACATCTTTCCTTGCGCCCGACAGGGTAAAGTCCTTCTGTTCCACCTCTGCGATGCCGGGTATCTTTTCCGCCAGGGCCGTTGCCAGCCCCCACACCACGTGCCGGGTTGTGCCCGTGGGGCTGAAGTACATGGCCTGGATCGTTGATATCGTCATATCGCCCGCCTTTCATACGCTACAAACGCCTCCGGCGGCCCTGCCGGGGACTAAACTTTTAAAAAGTTGAACAAATAGGTCATAAAGAATAGTTACATGAATGCCGTTATAAATGCGGATGTGATTTGACCCGAGGAACGAGGGGCAAATCACATCCGCTATCTGCTTTCAAGGTGGCACACCTTGCCGCCGGAGGCTGTTTTTTGGAGCTGAATAGTTACCAGTTATTAAGCATTCCACTATTCCTACGACCAACGCCAGAAGAATAGCCACCGTCACTGGCAAAAAGCAAAAAAAAAAGCGATTCCGGCAATGAGCCGAAACCGCTTTTCACAGACTTTTTTTTAAAGCCAACCCACCGGCAGATCGGCCGGGTTCTTTACCCGGATACTCCGGGAGCGGCCACCACAGTATTGGGGATGGGTTCTTTTTTTACGGGAAGGTATCCCTTGCCCTTGAGTTCAAGCACCAGGGAGTTGATATAATTTTTGGCGATCTCTTTTTCTGCGGTTGAAAGGTTTTTGAAGAGGCCCACGGGCAGGAGGGGGAGCCACCACACCTGGGTCACTTCATCCCGGGAGAAAAAGGATTCGGCCTTTTGCCCGTGCTCATACAAGGTGGCCACCCATTCGCAGTTGTGGGAGTACCACACGGGAAGAAGGAAAAGGGTAAACCCGGCAAGGTAGGAACCGCTGGCTTCATTGGGGCTGGGGTTCATGGTCACGTCAAAGCGGATATGAAAGTTCCCGGGGTCTCTCACCTCTTTGACGGTGTTGAAATAGCCTGTCTCAGAAAAATGACGCTTAATGGCCCGGCTGACCTGGGACTCCGTGGCCGTCCAGTCTGAACCGCTCAATGTTACCCCATGCATGGAGACACTTGCGCTCCCCGGCAGGTTGTTATGAACCTCAACGCTGTAGGTCATGTCCCCCCTGGCATCCGCACTCAATGACACCGGCTGGCACTCAGTGACCGGAATATCGTGTTTGACAATGGATGCGCACCCGCTGAGTAATAAAACGCCAAGGGCCATCACCAGGCCCGCCTTCATATACCTCATCCCTCTTTTCCTTTCACCTGCAATACCAGATACCACCCACGGCACGGATATCTCATTTTTTTTATGCCTAAACAGCCTCATGCCACAAAAAAGGCACCCAGATACAACCCGGATGCCCATGACTGAACCGGCCTTTTTCATGGCCGATTCTTCATTAAATGTCTACTTATTTTTGTGTTTGATCACTTCATAGCGGGATGAAATAATATCTTGAAACTCTGTTGAAACAGCATGCCAGTCCAGAATTTCCACTCGAAAGGGAAGGCTGGACTCTTGGAATGCCTCCTGAAGATCAAAGAACCGCCGAGACTCAAGGCGTGTAGCCCCCATCACGACCAAGTCAAGGTCCGACCATGGCTTGGCAGTACCCTTCACCCGAGATCCGTAAGCCCACACATCGCATGCCGGAACATGACGGGAAAGAATATCCATCACCTCTCTCAGGTGATTTTCCTTAAGGTCAATCATTCCTGGCCTCAAGGGCGGCCAGAAACCGGACCGCCTCCTTGGAAAAAAGAGCTGCGGACTCAAAGACGTCGTCTGCAACCGACACATCATAGGTATGCGAGGTCATGTTGCGCGACCTGTGAAAGTCCATCCAGAGATCCACATCATCAATCAAGCGGTTCTCAGCGCCATACCTGAAAAGCTCCCGTCGGGTTACCCCATCCACATAGGTTGAACCTATGTTCTCCTCCAACCAGCGTTTCAGGCTCTTCCAACACAGCTCATAGGTAAATTCAAAGTTCTGGATCACCCCGGCACGAAGGCCGTAACGCGTCACCTCGTCCAGGGTCCCCATCAACTCTGGGTTCTGGGCCCTATCCAACAGGGATTCCAATGAAGCAATCGCCTTTTTCAGATTGCTCAATTCCAAAGCCATTCGGTGCCCCCCATATCTTGTTATAAAAGCCCTAAACACCGGACAAAAGTAGAAACTGCGCATGAATGCCGTTGTGATTCAGGCGGCTCCCCCCACCACCGGAGTTATCCCGGTTAACGTGAAACGTCCCCAATGACCCCATCGGTTTTTCAGAAGAATGAAATGGGCCTCTTCAGCAAAAACGCCTGCCACATGCCACACCCCACGCGAATGCCCCGAAAGCATTGGCATGAGTCGCCCTCCATGCATTCGCCATGGGGTTTCAAGGTGCCTCCACCTTGCCGCCGGAGGCATCCCTCAAAAGGCCTCACTTTTTTTGCTATCCACCTGATACTCGAACTATACCCTATCGCCCCCTATAATGCGCCTTCGTCCTCCTCCCCATCCAACCGATCCTGCCACTCCACCACGTACTTTTTAACGGTCCTGCGGTCAAGGCTGGTACGCCGGGCCACCTCTTCGAATTTGCCGTATTTCTGGTAGAGCATGTGGCAGTAGGCGGTGACGAGTTCGTGAGCAGAGAGTTCGCCCCGTTCCAGGTCACCGAAGCCTTCGGGGACCTGTCCGGTGTGGCGGGCGGTCTGGGAGGCGTCTCCGTGGTAGCTGCGGTTAAGGAAGACGCGCCGGATGCACTGCTCCAGCTCCCGGACGTTACCGGGCCAGGGGTAGCCTTTGGGCAGGTCGGTCTCGATGACATCCAGAACCATGTCCGTGAGGTTGGCTGAACGCTTGCCCACGGTACGGGCAACAAGGAGCTCCACAAGGTCCACCAGCTCCCGCTTGTCCTCTTCGATGCGCTGGCGAAGCGGGGGCACGGTGATGACGTCCGAGCAGAGGCGGTAGTAGAAATCATCCCGAAACCGGCCTTCGCTCCTCAATTGCTCAACGGGCTTGTTGGTGGCTGCGATGACCCGGCCCTTGAAGCGCACCTCGTTGTGGCTCCCCACCGGGGAGAAGACGCGCTCCTGGAGCACCTGGAGAAGTTTGATCTGCACGGGGATGGAGACCTCGCCGATCTCGTCCAGGAAGATGGCCCCCCAGGGGCTGCACCGGGAAAAGACCCCCTGGTAGTCGTCGATGGCGCCGGTAAAGGAGCCTTTGCGGTGGCCGAAGAGCTCGCTTTCGATGAGGGCTTCGGGAAACCGGGAGAGGTTGATGGAGAGAAAGGAGCGGGTAAAGCTCTCCTTGAAGCAACCCCGTTTGCGGTCGTAGGGGGTGTAGCCGGAGCGGCCGATGGCGGCGGCGGCCGAGCCCTTGCCCGTGCCGGTTTCGCCTAATATCAGGGTGGAAAAATCCTCCATGCGGTTCCAGAGGATCCCGCTGTAGAGCTCCATGTCGTGGGTGAAGACGTTGTTCCAGAGCCGGTAGCGCAGGGCCACCATGGACTCGCTGGGCCCCACCAGGGAGTAGTGGATAAAATGATAGGCGCGGCGGAGCTGGTAGCACCCCTCCACGGTTCGGATGGCTTCGTCGCGATCCAGGCCCGCGGCCTCCAGGCCGCTGATGGCTTCCCGCAGGAAACTGGCGCGGATCTGGTGCTCTCCGGCCCTTGCCTGGGCCTTGATGAGGCGGTCGAACTCTTTTCTGTATCGGTAAAAAAAGACAAAGGTCACCACGCCGGTAAGGAGCTTGCGATCTTCGCCCTTGTACATTCGAAGGTCCAGGCGGTTCTCTTTTTCCATGCGGATCGCTTCGGTCTCCACACGCTTCACCGCCGCCTCCACGGCGCGGGACGGGGAGGTGGATTCCGGGACCCCGGCGATCTTCCGGTCCAGGACGATCCGCTCTTCCCCAAAGGGGTTGACCCGGGGGGCGCGGCCCACCAGGGTAAACAATTCGCGTTCTTCCGGGGTGAGTTCTCCGACTCGCGTACTTCGTTTGAGCATCACTGGCATATTCCTTTCCCCACACTGTTCCTTTCATGCACACCGAGTGCACGGGGTGTCGACTTTTTACCATAGCACCCTCCCAAGGTACCCGGCAAGCATGGGCATCAAAGGTCGGCAAATCGAGAGCTTACCCCAGTTTAAAATAAATGGCACGCCTTTTGCATCCGTTTGGGACTCAAAATTTATGAATGCTATTCATTTTTTTCTGCATCAGGGCCATATTCAACGGCCCGCACTACGGGCGCCGAGTCTGCCCGGCCAAGACAGCATGTATTCACGACCGCCTCACGTACGGGTCACTCCGGGCAAGATTACCGGCCCCAAGACCCCATGGCGCTCAAACACGATGCAGAAGATGACACAACCCCGGCCCCGACGAGGCACTTAAGCCCCTTCGGGTCCGGAGATACTCAGGAGTCTTTGAATGATCAAACGAGTCTTAGGATCCAGACTGCCGGCACTGGCTTACAACCCCACAGGCGCTTTCGACATCGGCTATTTCCGCGCGCTCTCCAGGGCCGGCGTGCTCCCTGTGTTCGACACCGAAATGATGGACGAAAAAACCGCCATTGAAGGCGTGAAAACCCTTTCCAAGGAAGGATTCCCCTTCGGCGTCCGGCTCCGCACCTCCATGGGCGGGCTGATTCACTTCCTCGACACCAGCAGCATCCCCACCCTGGACCTGGTGGTTGTGGCGGCAGCGGCTGCCAAACACTTCTCCGCTATCTCCAAGAGCCGCCTGGGCTGCAAGGTGGTGGTGGAAGCCGTGAACCTGGGCACCACCTTCCCCCTGGCCGACGGCAAGCCCGACGCCGTTGTGGTCCGCGGTTCGGAAGCGGGCGGATGCATCTCCCGCTACACCTCTTTTATCCTGCTCCAGTGGTACCTGGAAAAGAGCGAGTTCCCTGTCTTTGTCCACGGCGGTGTCGGTTTCCATACCGCTGCTGGCCTCTTCGGCGCCGGTGCCTCGGGCGTCGTCCTCGACTCCCAGCTCTACCTCACCGACGAAGCGCCGGTGGCCCCGGCCTTTAAAGAGCAGCTCAAAAAACTCGAAGAGTTCGACTCCATCTCCATCGGACGCACCCTGCCCTTCCGCTTCCGTTTCTTCTGCAAGCTCGCCACCAAGGTGGTCAAGGAGCTCGGGGAGATGGAATCCGCCCTGCTGAACCACGCGGACGAAGCCGAGGTGCTGCGCCGCGAGATCGAAAAGCGGTTCACCCCCATCAACACCGAAGGGGCCAACCCGGTCCAGAGCCTCTTCTTCCTGGGGCAGGACGGGGTCTTTGCCAAGCGCTTTGTGGCTGAAGGCACGGATGTGGCCTCGGTCATCGACCGCTTTTTCACCCGCGTGGGTGAACTCACCGCCCTGGTGGATGCCCACGATCCGTTAAAAGAGAACTCTCCCCTGGCCCAGGAGCTCGGCACCCGCTACCCCATCATGCAGGGCCCCATGGCCAACATCAGCGACAACGCCGACTTCGCCGAGACCGTCTTCCGCGAAGGGGGCCTGCCCTACTTTGCCATGGGCAGCCTCCCGGCCGACCTGGCCGAGAAAATCATCGAAGAGGGCTCCCGCAAGGTGCCCCGGTTCGGTGCGGGCCTCATCGGCATCGAAGCGCTGAACAAAGCCGTTGCCGGTCACATTGAGACCGTAAAAAAATACAAGGTTCCCTTTGCCCTGTTTGCAGGGGGCATCCCCTCCCAGGCCATTGAGCTGGAAGCAGCGGGCACCAAGACCTTTTTGCACACCCCGGCCTCGGGGATGCTGAAAAACGCTCTCTCCTCGGGCTGCAAGCGCTTCATCTTCGAAGGCACCGAAGCGGGCGGCCACGTCGGGCGCCTGAGCAGCCTGGTCCTCTGGGAGATGGGCATCACCCACCTCCTGGCCCAGCCTGAAGGGGCCCTTGCAAACCAGACCGCCATCTTTGCAGGGGGCATCGCCACCCGCACCGGCTCCTGGTTCATCTCCGCCATGTCCGCGGTCCTGGCCGAAAAAGGGGCCAAGGTGGGCATCCAGCTCGGCACCCCCTACCTCTTCACCGACGAGATCGTTGAAACCGGCGCCCTGATGAAAAAATACCAGGACGTGGCTCGGGAAGAGATCACCACCCTGCGTATCGGTACCACCGTGGGCCTTGCCTGCCGTACCATCAAGACCCCCTTCTCCATGGAGATCGTGGCCAACGAATACCAGCGCATCGTGGAAAAGGTGTCTCTCTCCGACCGGAAGCGCGCCTTTGAAAAGGACAACATCGGCTCGCTTCTCATCGCGGCCAAGGGCTTCTCCCCGGATTTTGACAAGCTCAAGAAGGGCGAGCCCCTCTCCTACATCAAGTACAACGACGACGAGGCCTTCCACAAGGGCAACTACTCCGTGGGCAACAGCCTCGCCTTCTTTGCTGAGACCACATCGGTCAAGGCGGTTCACGACGGCCAGATGCAGAGCAAGGAAGGCCTCTCCGCCAACTTAAACGAGCTGGAAGTCATGACCGCCAAGTGCGGGATGATGAACGATGAGATCGCCATCATCGGCATGGGCTGTGTCTATCCCGACGCCCATGACACCGACGACTTCTGGAAGAACATCGAGTCCAAGCGCTACTCCATCAAAGAGGTGGACCCGGCCCGCGTGGACCTTGCGCCGTTCTACAACGAAAACCGCAAGGCCATGGACAGCACCTACACCAAGATCGCCGCCACCGTGGACGACTTCGTCTTTGATCCGGCAACCTACGGCCAGGATCCCAAGGCCGGCCAGCAGATCTCCCGAAGCCAGAAGATGGCCCTCACCGCCACTTTCGAGGCACTGGAAAAAGCAGGGTACCCCCAGGGCAAGGGCCTTCCCCTGGCCACCACCGCGGTGATCATGGGCAGCTGCCTCGGCAACGAGACCAGCCACCACCTCAACCTCAAGTACTACTACCCTGAGTTGCGCTGGCACTTAGAGCAGAGCGACGCCTTCAAAGCCCTTACCGAGGATGAAAAGGTAAAGGTCCTGGCCCACCTCAAGGACCGCATGGCCGGTGACTACCGCAACGAATCCCCGGACTGCGCCACCCTGAACATCGAAGCCTCCCGCGTGGCAGCCGCCATCGGCGCTTTGGGCGCCAACTACGTAGTGGACGCGGCCTGCGCCACCAGCTTTGCCGCCCTGGACTCCGGTATCAAGGAGCTCCTCTCCGGCAGCCACGACGTGGTCATCACCGGCGGCATCAACACCAGCATCAACCCCGAGACCTTCATCGGCTTTGCCAAGATGGGGGCCCTCTCGGCCAAAGGCTCCTGGCCCTTTGACGAGCGCTCCGACGGCTTTGTCCTGGGCGAAGGCGCCGGTGTGGTGGTCCTCAAGCGTGCCAAGGACGCCCTGCGGGACGGAGACACCATCCTGGGTATCGTCAAGGGCGTGGGCGGCAGCTCCGACGGCAAGGGCAAGGCCATTGCCGCACCCAACCCCGACGGACAGGAGTACGCCCTGAGGCGCTGCTTCGACCAGGCCCGTGGCCTCACCTTCGACGACGTGGATTTCATCGAAGCCCACGGCACCTCCACCATCCTGGGGGACATCACCGAGATCAAGACCCTGAAGCGGGTCTACGACACGGGCAGGCCCAAGGGGATCAGCTCCGTGAAATCCCAGATCGGCCACCTCCTGGGCGGTGCGGGCGCAGCAGGCCTTATCAAGGTACTCCTGGCCATGAAACACGGCATCCTGCCCCCCAACGGCCAGTTTGAAAAGGCATCCCCCAAGCACGAGCTGGACAACAACTCCAAGCTCTACATCATCAAGGATGCCAAGCCCTGGACCACCGAGGCAGGAAAGCCCAAGCGTGCGGCTGTCTCCGCCTACGGATTCGGCGGCATCAACTACCATGCGGTGGTGGAGGAGTTCACCGCCGACTACCAGCCCCCGGCGCGAACCATCTTCCCGGACACGACCTGGGATTACAACGACGACCGCATCGTCATCAGCGGCATGGGCACCGTCCTTCCCGGCGGCCTCTCCACGGACCAGTTCTGGGAGACCCTGGTGGACGGCAAGAAGATCCTCTCCGAGATGCCGGAAAACCGCCTGCACCTCGACTACTTCGTGGATGAAGAGAACGACTTCAGCCTGCCAAGGGTCAAGGCCGGGGTGATCCCCGACTACACCTTCAACAACCTGAAGTACCGCATCCCGCCCAAGACGGCCAAATCCATCGACCGCGCCCAGTTCTTCGCCCTGGACGCCGCCACCCAGGCCATTGACGAAGCCTGCGGCGGGGACCGCGAGAAGATGTTCGGCAAAGCCAACAAGACCGCCGTCATCATGGGCAGCATCAGCGGCGAGAAGCACGTGGAGAACATCGTGCGGACCCGCGCCCCCCTGGTTGCGAGCTTTATCGCCGAGACCCCGGGCGTGGACCCTGCCAAGGCAGCCAAAGCCGGTGAAGCCCTCATGGAGAGCATCCGTGAGCGGTTCATGGAGAACAACGAGGACACCACCCCGGGCCTTCTCACCAACATCATCACCGGACGTATCGCCAACTTCTTCGGCGCCAACGGTGCCAACTTCGTGGTGGACGCAGCATGCGCCTCCGGCGGCATTGCTGCCGACCTTTCTGTAAAAGGCCTGAAGGCAGGAGACTTTGACATGGTCGTGGCAGGGGGCGTGGACGCCAGCTTCTACCCGGCCATCATGATGGTCTTCAAGCGCCTCGGGGTTCTCACCGACGCCGAGACCTTCATCTGCGACAAGCGGGCCAAGGGCATCCACCTGGGTGAAGGGGCCGCGGCCCTGGTGCTCACCACCTATAAAAAGGCCAAAGAGCTGAACATGCCCGTGTTCGCCGAACTCTCTGAGATCGGCTTCCGCTCCAATCCGGCACGGAACCTCTACGCTCCGTCCGAGGCCCTGTTCCGCGAGGTGACCACCCGCCGTTTCGACCGCTGCGACGTCATCAAAGAGGACTTGGCCCATGTGGACCTCTTCGGCTTCTCTTCCCTGATGCTCGACCAGGTGGAGCTCCAGGCCGCTTCCAAGAGCTTCGGCCACAAGACGCGCCTGGGCAACATCAAGCCCGAGTTCGGCTACTACAAGGGCGCCAACCCGGCCATTGCCCTGGTGAAGCTGGCCCTCATGGCCAAGCACGGCAAGCTGCTGCCCCACCACAGCCACTCCTCCGAGCACTCCATTGTGGCGGACCGCTACAACCTGGTCCCCGGCCTCGACCTGGCAGACGCCCCCAAGGGGCATCGCCTGAGCCTGGGTGCCAACCTCTTCGGCTTCGGTGCCAACCACGGCCACGCCGTTGTCAGCACCCTGCCCCGGTGGATGTCCGAGGAGGCAGCCTCCTTTGCCGAAGAGGCAGCCACCGAAACCGTGGCTGCACCCATGCCCCACGGTGAGGTCCACGCCGGAGAATCCTGCGCCCTCCTCTGCGGCCAGGGTTCCCAGTACCCGAAGATGATGCAGCCCGTCTACGAGAGCAACACCTACGTCAAGGAGATGTTCGACAAGGCCGACGCCCTCTTCCGAAAAGAGCGGGGCACCTCCCTTCTGGAGGTGATGTTTGCCGAGGAGGACTCGAGGATCCACTCCACGGACTTCACCCAGCCCGCGGTCTTCCTGGCCACGGCAGCGGTATTCGACCTGCTCTCCGAAGCCGGGTTTGACACCGACTACCACATCGGCCACAGCGTGGGCGAGTACTCGGCCCTTTACACCAGCGGCATCCTCTCCTTTGACGACGCCTTCCGTCTGGTGATGAAGCGCTCCGAGCTCATGAAAAAAGCGGACCAGAACACCCCGGGCCGCATTCTGGTGCTCTTCAAGAACGCCGAAGAGGCCGCCGCCCTCATCGCGGAGTCCGGCATCGGCGACATTTACGTCACCAACAAGAACAGCACCAAGCAGACGGCGGTCTCCGGTCTCGAAGGGGCCATCGACACATTCTGCGGGTTCCTGACCCAAAAGGGTGCCATGTTCCGAAAGCTCCCCTTGACCGGAGCGTTCCACACCCCTATCCTCAGGGCCGCCGCCGACGAGCTGGCCCGGTTCATCGAAGGCATGGCCTTCAACCGGCAGGGCTTTTCCAAGGTGATCTCCAATGTCACCGGACTGCCCTACCCCAATGACGAGGCCGCGGTAAAACGCCTCCTCATCAACCAGATTATCTCTCCGGTGGAGTTCATAAAATCCGTGGAAACCGTCCACGCAGCCGGGGTTCGCACCTTCTACGAGGTGGGAACCGGCAAGATCCTCACCGGGCTTTTAAAATACATCCTGCCCGAGGGCTACACCGCTCACCTCTCCGTGGACAAAGGAAAGGGCGAGGCGGCCTCCCTTGAGGCACTTATCGAGACCATCAGACCCGTTATGACCGACACTGTTCAACAAGACACACCCGCTGCACACGCAGCAGCCGCCCCCAAGGCCCCGACACCCGCGGCCGTGCCCGTGGCCTCCGCGCCCTCCGAGGCCGAAGGCACCTTTTCCGGCGACCACGACGACTTCAACGCCTTTTTGCAGGACAACTCCGAGAGCTTAAAGGCCCTCATCGAAAAAGAGTACATCAAATCCCGCCGCGAGAAGCGCCTGCGCGAGGTGGAGACCTTCGGGTTCTACACCGGTTCCATCTCCATCGCCGGTGTCTCCATCGGCCTGCCCGGCTCTTCCGGACGCGTTTTTGACGAGGCCAACTTCGACAAGATCATCGCAGGCCACAACTGCATCGAGAACCTCACCGAGGCAGAGCGCGGGTTCATGCTGGACAAAAACATCGTGCGGATCCACAAGGCGCCCAACGGCAACGCCCGCATGATGGCCATCAACTCCCCCGAGGAGGTGATCCAGCTGGCCGGTAAGCTGGGGTACTTCCACCACAGCGACTTCGGCATCAAGTACAACTACGACATCAGCATCAACTTAGGGATCGCAGCCGGCATCAACGCCCTGCGCGACGCAGGCATCCCCCTGGTGCGCAACTGGACCACCGGGCCCAGCGGCAAGCGCATCACCAACGGATTTGCCCTGCCCGAAGAGATGCAGGAGACCACCGGCGTCATCATGACCTCCCTGTTCCAGGGATGGGAGACCCTCCTCACCGAGGTGGAAAACTACTGCCGGGACAAGTTCTCCGTGAAGCCCTTCAAAGAGATGGAGAAGATCTACTACTATCTCATGGAGACCGTGAAGGACACCGAGCTCAAAGGGCGCCTCACCGACTGGTTCTTCGGCCTCAAAAAGGACCAGCCCGAGACCCCCTACCAGTTCAACCGGGAGCTGATCATCAACGCCATCGCCCTGGGCTCCGCCCACTTTGCCCAGATGATCAAGGCCAAGGGTCCCAACCTCCTGCTCTCCGGTGCCTGCGCCTCCACCACCCAGGCCTGCGCCACGGCCGAGGACTGGATCCGCACGGGCCGCTGCGAGCGCGTCATCGTCATCGGCGGCGAGGCAGCCACCAACAAGGCCCAGGTGCCCTGGATCGCTTCCAGCTTCCTCTCCATGGGGGCTGCCAGCATCAAGAAGACCGTGGCCGAAGCAGCCAAGCCCTTTGACACCAACCGCAACGGGACCATCCTGGGCGCCGGTGCCGTCTCCCTCATCGTGGAGCGAAAAGACTCCCTGGCAGGCAGGGGCCAGCGCGGCCAGGCCGATATCCTCGGCTCCTACATCGGCAACAGCGCCTTCCACTCCACCCGCATCGACCAGGAGCACCTGGCCCGGGAGCTGAGCCGCTTTGTTTCCCGCATCGAAGCACGCCACGGCCTCAAGCGTGACCAGTACGCCGAAAAGGCCCTGTTCATGTCCCACGAGACCTACACCCCGGCACGGGGCGGCAGCGCCGACGCCGAGATCAAGGCCCTGCGCGCCGCCTTTGGTGAGCACGCTTCCAAGGTGACCATCGCCAACACCAAGGGCTTCACCGGCCACACCCTGGGCGCGGCCATTGAAGACGCCGTGATGGTCAAGGCCCTGGCCAAGAACCAGGCGCCCCCCATCGCCAACCTCACGGACCTGGCCGAAGAGTTCTCCGATCTGACCTTCTCCCGAGGCGAGGAGAAAGACCTGGAGTACGGCATCCACTTTGCCGCGGGCTTCGGCTCCCACTTCGCCTTCCTCTTTATCCGGGAGGAGGCCGAGCTCAGCCGCGAGAACAACGCCGACTACTTCAACTGGCTCAAGCACATCTCCGGCGAGGAGTACCCCGTTCTGGAGGTGGTGGACCACACCTTGAGGGTTCAGTCCGACACCACCCCCGGGGGCCGCAAGACCATCGAAGCCCCAGTGAACGTCAAGGCCCAGGCCGCTCCCGCTGAAAAGCCCGCGCCCGCTCCGGCCGCCCAGACCGCAGCCCAGGTTCAGGAGCAGAAACCTGCTCCGGCTGAAGCAGCGCCCGCCGCAGCCGCCTCCGGCGCTGTGGAGACAGTGAAGAAAATCATCGCAGAGGAGACCGGGTACACCACGGACATGCTCGAAGACGACCTCGACCTTGAGGCCGACCTCGGCATCGACACGGTGAAACAGGTGGAGGTCTTCGGCAAGATCTCTTCTGAGTTCGGCCTGGACGTGCCCGAAAACCTTCAGCTCCGCGACCTCAACACCATCGCCAAGCTGGCTGGCTATATCTCTGCTCAAGGAGGTGCGGCTGCCGCTCCGGCTGAGGCAACTCCCGCAGCACCGGCAGTAAACGCCTCCGGCGCCGTGGACGCGATTAAAAAAATCATTGCTGAGGAGACCGGCTACACCACGGACATGCTTGAAGACGACCTCGACCTGGAGGCGGACCTCGGCATCGACACGGTGAAGCAGGTGGAAGTCTTCGGCAAGATCTCCGCTGAATTCGGCCTGGACGTCCCCGAAGATCTTCAGCTCCGGGACCTCAACACCATCGCCAAGCTGGCTGGCTATATTTCTGCACAGGGCGGCGCAGCAGCTGCCGCCCCTGCTGAAGCAGCTCCCGCAGCCCCGGCAGCAAACGCCTCCGGCGCTGTGGATACAGTTAAGCAAATAATTGCTGAAGAGACCGGCTACACCACGGACATGCTCGAAGACGACCTCGACCTGGAGGCGGACCTCGGCATCGACACGGTGAAGCAGGTGGAAGTCTTCGGCAAGATCTCCGCTGAGTTCGGCCTGGACGTCCCCGAAGATCTTCAGCTCCGGGACCTCAACACCATCGCCAAGCTGGCTGGCTATATTTCAGCACAGGGCGGCGCAGCAACTGCCGCCCCCGCTGAAGCAGCCCCCGCAGCCCCGGCAGTAAACGCCTCCGGCGCTGTGGATACAGTTAAGAACATCATCGCAGAAGAGACCGGCTACACCACGGACATGCTCGAAGACGACCTCGACCTTGAGGCGGACCTCGGCATCGACACGGTGAAGCAGGTGGAGGTCTTCGGCAAGATCTCCGCTGAGTTCGGCCTGGACGTTCCTGAAGACCTTCAGCTCCGGGACTTAAACACCATCGCCAAGCTGGCTGGCTATATTTCTGCACAGGGCGGCGCAGCAGCTGCTGCCCCTGCTGAAGCAGCTCCCGCAGCACCGGCAGCAAACGCCTCCGGCGCGGTGGAGACTGTGAAGAACATCATCGCAGAGGAGACCGGCTACACCACGGACATGCTCGACGAGGACCTTGATCTTGAGGCGGACCTCGGCATCGACACGGTGAAGCAGGTGGAAGTCTTCGGTAAGATCTCCGCTGAGTTTGGCCTGGACGTCCCCGAAGACCTTCAGCTCCGGGACCTCAACACCATCGCCAAGCTGGCTGGCTATATTTCTGCACAGGGCGGCGCAGCAGCTGCCGCCCCAGCGGAAGCAACTCCCGCAGCCCCGGCAGCAGACGCCTCCGGCGCCGTGGACACGGTTAAGAACATCATCGCTGAGGAAACCGGCTACACCACGGACATGCTCGACGAAGACCTCGACCTTGAGGCCGACCTCGGCATCGACACGGTGAAGCAGGTGGAAGTCTTCGGCAAGATCTCCGCTGAGTTCGGCCTGGACGTCCCCGAAGACCTTCAGCTCCGGGATTTGAACACCATCGCCAAGCTGGCAGGCTACATTGCTGCCCAGGGGGGCGCAGCGCCTGCTGAAGCCGCCGCTCCCGCAGTTGAGGCAGCACCGGCTGCTTCCGGCGCGGCGTCAGCCGCCACCGGCGTTGTCTCTGCCATCAAGGGTATCATCGCCGATGAGACCGGCTACACCGTGGACATGCTGGACGACGGCCTGGACCTGGAAGCCGACCTCGGCATCGACACCGTCAAGCAGGTGGAAGTCTTCGGCAAGATCTCGGCCCACTTCGGCCTGGACGTGCCCGAAGACCTTCAACTCCGGGACTTAAACTCCATCGAGAGCCTGGCAGGCTACGTCACCGAAAGGGCCCACATCGAGGCGCCCGAGAGCGGTTCTCCTTCCGCTCCCGCGGCCCCTGCAGGGTCCGGGGTCACGGATTTAGGCGTCCCCGCCTTTGAAGAGGGTGGGGTCAACCGCTACGCCATCCGCGTCAAGCAGCTGGGAGAGCGCTCCGGCGTTCATGTGGACCTTGCCAAAAAGACCATCCTTGTCACCCAGGACCGTCACGGCTTTGCCGAGCAGGTCAAGCTGGTGGTGGAAGCCCGGGGCGGACGCGTCATCACCATCGGGTCTAAGGACAGCACCTACGCCTGTGACCTCGCCGACCACGAAGCCCTTGTCGCCACCCTGGCCGAGATGAAGAAACGGGAACCCTCGGTGGACGGCCTCCTGCACCTGTCTGCCATGGACGGGTACCTGGAGAGCTGCCCCAACGGGGTTGCCGCCGACGCTGAAGGCGCCATCAAAGGCTTCTTCCTTATCCTTCGGGAGCTCCAAGAGTCCCTGAACCGCGAAGGGGCCCTCATCGGCGCCCTCTCCGTGGGCTCTGTGGTCTTCCCTTACGGAGACGCGGGCGGCGCCAAGAGCCACCCCGCCTTTGCCGGGCTTTCCGGGATGCTGAAGACGGTAAACAAAGAGTTCGAAAACGCCCTGGTCCGCATCATCGACCTGGCCCCCGGCATCACCGCAGCAGATGCCCGCATGGCAGCAGCAGCCTTTATGGGCGAGCTGACCAACGGCAGCCGCCGCGTGGAGACGGGCCTTGAGAGCGGAAAACGCTTAGGCCTCAGGCTGGTGGCCGAGTCCTCCGCCAAGGGCACCCCGCTCATGAAGGCCGGGGACACCGTGGTGGTTACCGGCGGTGCCCGGGGCATCACTTACGACATCCTTAAAAAAGTCGTGGCCCACGCCCCCTGCAACCTGGTGATCCTGGGTCGCTCGGACATCGAGGGCCTTGCCCCCGAGTTCGCCACGGGCGACCTCTCCGAAGGGGCGGTCATGGCCAAGCTCCGCGCCACCATGAAAGGGGCCAAACCCCTGGAGCTGAAGCGCGCGGCAAGCAAGATCGTCAAGATCCGCGAAACCCGGGACAACCTCGACACCCTGAGGCAGGCCGCCCAGAGCGTGGCCTACCACGCCGTGGACGCGGCAGACACCCAGGCCGTCACCCGGGCCATGGCGGGCTACGCCAAGATCGACGGGGTCATCCACGCCGCAGGCCTGGAAGAGAGCGCCATGATCGAGAAGAAAGAGCTCTCCTCCTTCAACCGGGTCTTCAACACCAAGATCAAGGGAGCGGAGAACCTCTTCAAAGGCCTTGAAGGCAAAACACCGCGTTTTGTCATCACCTTCTCCTCGGTGACCGCACGCTTCGGCAACGAGGCCCAGGTGGATTACACCTGCGCCAACGACATGCTGGGCCGCATGGTTCAGCGATTCGGAGCGGAAAAAGGCTGCATCGCCAAAGTCATGGACTGGACCGCCTGGAGCGGCAGCGGCATGGCCGCCACCAACGACACCGTGAAGAAGGTCCTCGAATCCCGAGGGCTCACCTTCCTGCCCCTGGACCGGGGCGTGGACTTCTTCATGGGCGAGCTGGCAGGCACCGAAAGCTGCGAGAGCCTCTTCACCGGACCGGACATCGCCTTTGACCGGGACTTCATGTTCGAAGAGGTGGACGCCGCCGAGTTTGACCGGCAGACCCCCTTCATCGACGAGGTCAAGGCCGAGAGCGACGACAAGATGGTCTTCACCCGGGTCCTGGACCTGAAGCGGGACCTTTTCCTGAAAGACCACAGCATGAAGGACGTGCCCATCTTCCTGGGCGCCACCGGCATCGAGACCATGGCCGAAGCGGCTTCCCGCCTCTTCCCCCGGTCCGGCGCACGGCTTGAGAGCGTGACGGACTTCTCCATCCCCTACGGCATCAAGATCCTCAAGGAGCGCCCCAAGGAGCTGGAGATTGAAACGGAGAAGAGCGACAAGGGTGAGGACGCCCTCAACTGCCGCATCACCTCCACCTTCCGCAAAGGGAAGATCACCGGCAAGACCACTCTGCACTACGAAGGGACCTTCCACTTCACGGACAAGCCCGTGGAGGACCGCGTCATGGCGCTTCCCGAGTTCACGAAAGTGAAACTCGACGGCACCGTGGACGAGCTGGTCTACCATCCGGAGCGCCTCTTCATGCACGGTTCCTTTCGAACCATCCGGGACATCGCCTCCTTTGACGGCGAGACCCTGGTGACCAAGGTGATCCACAATGGTGAACGTGAATTCTTCAAGGGCGAGACCCGCCCCGAGTTCTTCACCGACGTCATTATGGTGGATGCCATGTTCCAGACCGGCGGCCTCTTCGAGTTCTTCACCACCAGCGAGCTGGTGCTGCCCTACGGCCTGGAGAAATTCGAGTTCGTCCGCCCCGTGGAGCGCGGCAAGGAGTACTACTGCATCACCCAGCGTGTGGCCTCCGACGACCGGACCAACACCTACCGCATGGTCCTCACCGACCTGGAAGGCAAGGTTTACCTGGATCTGACCAACTTCCGCATGGTGAAGCTGTCCCGACTCGACGACAAGCACAAAATCAGCGGCAAAGTGTCCGCCGCCTGATCAGAATAAACACCCCGGAGTCGCACCCTGCGGCTCCGGGGGAGCTTATGAAGCCGCCCTTTCCCACCGGAAAGGGCGGCTTCGTTGTTTGTGGCGGGGCCTCCGGGCCCTTCCGGGGACCAAACCTTTGCCAATTTTATGCGTTGGGTTTAACAAACAGACCTTAAAAAACTATCCGGGCAACATGGCACCGCTCCCATGCCCCGGAGTCATCTATTCTGAGTTGTTGCATCAAGGGCGTTGATGTTACCAGCGGCTTGCGAGTATACTATAGACCTGTTCAGGAACGTTTTTCCGGATCGGCGTCTCAGCACACCTGCAGGCACTGAATCGATCCCCGCACATTGCAGCGACTGCGACTATTCTTCACATCCCTCCTCAGACTCCGGCCCTTTCCCCTGCCCGGCATGAACACGATCTGGTTTTACGTCTCAAGAAACGTATAACCCTTGCACCTCTCCGACCCGATTCCCGTCGAGCCATTTTTTCATCGTGCCCAGATTTACATTGGCACGCAATATGCTTACTTTTACCTGTGACCTCACAAAAGGCCTGATCACCTCCAGGATAACGGACGGACCCCCTCAATGATACATCACAGATACAGGATGTTACCCCAGCGAGAGACCCGCCACGAGGCATAGGCCCCTGGAATACACGCATCAACACCCGATGCACATCATGTGCTCTCATATGCATGAGGCGCCTCGGGACCAACATTTTCGGAGAGTAACAGATGCAGATTGCGACACTTATTGAACAGGTTTCTGCACACAACGGCTGGAACATGGCCCTGGCAGGCATCATTATCGTCTTTTCCTGTCTCGTCATCCTGGCCCTGGCCATTTCCCGCATCCATAAAATTCTTGAGTTTATCGAGAACCGGGACCAATTGCGCCTCAACATACGTCAATTCTTTATGGGCCGCGAAAAAGAGAAACAGGTGGCGTCCCTCCTGACCCCCAGCCTGGAGCTGGAGGCGGCCCGCTACAAGCGTCTCACCCCCTTCTTAGGGGAGAGCTTCAGCCTCAAAGGGCTCATCCGTTTTGCCGAAGGCCGGGGCATCACCAACCCGCCCCCGGAAAAGATGGTTCGCCAGTTCCTTGAGGTGGGCCTGCTGAAAAAAGAGGTGCGAAACCTCTTTACCTGGGAAGAATCTGCGGCCAAGTAGCCCGGGCCACTGAAGGGCCCTTTGCCCGCACCGCCCGACCCGAGACCAATCCCGCAACGCACGGCCCCTTCCGGTCGCCGTTGCTAAAAAGCGAAGGATGAGAACGCGCCCGCCGACCGTCACGTTCCGGCGATCCGCCGCCTCATGAAGACATAGACAACTTATGGAAGATCTGTTTTTACAGTTTTTAAACAACACCGGGTTCGCCCTGGTGGACTACCGCCAGATCATCATGCTCTGCGTGGGCTCCCTCTTTATTTACCTCGGCATCGCCAAGCACTACGAGCCCCTGCTCCTGGTGCCCATCGGTTTCGGGATCCTCATGGGCAACATCCCCGTCATCCACGGCATGGGGCTCAGTATCTACGAAGAGGGCAGTGTCCTCAGCTACCTCTACTACGGGGTGACCAAGGGCATCTACCCGCCCCTGATCTTCATGGGCATCGGCGCCATGACCGACTTTTCCACCATGCTGGCCCGGCCCTCCCTCATGCTGCTGGGAGCCGCGGCCCAGGCGGGTATCTTCATCACCTTCCTGGGAGCCCTCATGCTCGGATTCGGTCCCGGTGAGGCCGCTTCCATCGGCATCATCGGCGGTGCGGACGGCCCCACGGCCATCTTCCTCACCTCCAAGCTGGCGCCCAAGCTCATCGGCCCCATTGCCATCGCGGCCTACTCCTACATGGCCCTGGTCCCGGTGATCCAGCCCCCCATCATGAAGCTCCTCACCACCAAGAAGGAACGCCTCGTGAAGATGCGGGAGCCCCGAAAGGTCTCCAAAAAAGAGCGCATCATCTTTCCCATTGTCGGGCTGATCTTAAGCTGCCTGCTGGCCCCGGCCGCCCTGCCCCTTCTGGGCATGCTCTTCCTCGGGAACCTCCTGAAGGAAGCCACGGTCACCGAGCGCCTGGCCGAAGCCGCACGCAACACCGTCATCGACACGGTGACCATCCTGTTGGGTATCACCGTGGGCGCGAGCACCCAGGGGGACATCTTCCTCACCAAAGAGTCCATCGGTATCTTTGTTCTGGGGGCCCTCTCCTTTGGCGTTGCCACGGCCTGCGGCCTGCTCTTTGCCAAGGGCATGAACCTCTTCCTCAAAGAGAAGATCAACCCCCTCATCGGCGCTGCCGGCGTCTCGGCTGTGCCTGACTCAGCCCGGGTGGTCCACACCGTGGCCCAGCAGGAGGACCCCACGAACTTTCTCCTCATGCACGCCATGGCCCCCAACATCTCCGGGGTTATCGGCTCTGCCATCGGCGCAGGGGTTCTCTGGAGTTTTCTCAGTTAAAAAAAAGCCCCCGGCGATCCCGCCGGGGGCTAAGCTTTTCCCCCATCTCTAACAGGGTTTGACACACAGGTTTTTGCAGGCGGCGCAAGCCGGCCTGCCTTCTGTTGGCTAACCACGGCTTTCGGCCCAGTTGAGCAAGTAAACCAGTTTACAGGGAGCTTTGTATTGACACAAGCGGCCCGCCGAAGGCCTACCGCAAGGAGCGAAAAGACGTTCTATTATGAAAAAAGTCAGCGATAAAATCCTCGATCTGAAACAACGAAAGCACCTCATCATGCAGATGGGGGGCAAAAAAGCGGTGGAAGCCCACAAAGCCAAGGGCAAATTCACAGCCCGAGAACGGTTGGACCTCTTTTTCGACCGGAACACCTTCCGGGAGGTGGACATGTTCGCCACCCACCGCTGCACCAACTACGGCATGGAGGAAGTGTCCATCGCCAGCGACGGCGTGGTCTGCGGCTACGGCCTGGTGGACGGTCGCCCGGTCTACGCCTATGCCCAGGACTTCACCTCCCGGGCGGGAAGCTTAGGGGAAGTCCAGGCACGGAAGATCTGCAAGGTCATGGACATGGCCATGAAGTCCGGGGTGCCCATCGTGGGCATCAACGACTCGGGCGGTGCCCGCATCCAGGAGGGCATCGACGCCCTGGCCGGTTTCGGGGAGATCTTCTTCCGAAACTCCGCCGCCTCAGGCGTCATCCCCCAGATCTCCGCCATCATGGGACCTTCGGCGGGCGGCGCCGTCTACTCGCCTGCCATGACCGACTTCATCTTCATGGTGAAAAAGACCAGCCACATGTTCATCACCGGCCCCGAAGTGATCAAGTCGGTCACCGGGGAAGACGTGGACTTCGAGACCCTGGGCGGCGCCGACACCCACGCCACCAAGAGCGGTGTGTGTCACTTTGCCTGCGAAGACGAAACCGAAGCCATCAGCGACATCCGAAAGCTCCTCTCCTACCTGCCGTCCAACAACATGGAGGATCCCCCCCTGATCAAGGGCGAGGACTCCGGGCGCCGCTACATTCCCGAGCTGGACACCATCATCCCGGATTCGCCCTCGGCGCCCTACGACATGCGCGCGGTGATCCGCCACCTCGTGGACGACGGCTCCATCTTCGAGCCCCACATGACCTACGCCCCCAACATCATCACCTGCTTTGCGCGCTTAGGGGGACGAAGCATCGGCATCATCGCCAGCCAGCCCAACGTTCTGGCCGGCTGCCTGGATATCAACGCATCGGACAAAGCGGCCCGGTTTATCCGGTTCTGCGATGCCTTCAACATTCCCATCCTCACCATTGCCGACGTTCCCGGGTTTCTCCCAGGCACCCAGCAGGAGTGGGGAGGCATCATCCGCCACGGCGCCAAGATGCTCTGGAGCTACGCCGAAGCCACCGTGCCCAAGCTCCTGCTCATCACCCGGAAAGACTACGGGGGCGCCTACATTGCCATGAGCTCCAAGCACCTGGGCACAGACTTCGCCTTTGCCTGGCCCTCGGCAGAGATCGCGGTCATGGGTGCCGAAGGCGCGGCCAACATCATCCACCGCCGGGAGATCAAGGATGCCCTGGACCCCGACGAAAAGCGCCGGGAGAAGGTGGAAGAGTATCAGGAGCTCTTTTCAAACCCGTACGTGGCAGCCCAGCGGGGCTATGTGGACTCGGTCATCGTCCCCTCGGAGAGCCGGGTACGGCTCATGGAGGCCCTGGAGATCTGCTCCACCAAACGTGAGATGCGGCCGCCCAAAAAACACGGCAACATCCCCCTTTAAGGAGCTGTCATGGAGACCCACGCACGAAAGCAACTCGAACTCAGGAAAAAAGCGGCCATCAGCGCTGTCCTCACCCTCTTGGCCACCGAACAGGCAGAGGAGACCGAGCCCGTCGTGGCTGAGCGGTCCAATGCCTGGGGCCTTTCCGGGCGCAGCCAGAGCATGGAGCTGAGAAACCTCATGCAGCTGCGTTCCCTGGGGCGCAGGTAACCGGTGGCCCCGTCACCGTGAGGCAGAACCCAACACCCACTCGTCACGCGGGCCCCGTCCGCCAGTGATATAAGGCCGGACCCTTCGCGAACCCTAGCGCCGGAAGACCCACACGTCATGGCGCAGGAGGAACCACAGGAGCACAACGATAAATATGAGCCAATCAACCATTCGAATATACGACACCTCGTTCACCGCCGGACAGGAGAGCCTCCTCTCCGGCCTCATGCGCACGTCTGAGATGGAACGCATCGCCCCCTTTCTCAACCGAGCCGGTCTCTACGCCGTGGAGGCAACCCGGGGGTTCTCCTTCAAGCACACCCTGGCCGAACTCAACGAGAACCCCTTCGGTCGCATCCGGGCCATCAAACGGGCCATGGACGACACCCCCGTTGCCATGACCCTTTCCGCCCTTCACATGGCCGGGCGATCCGCCGCCCCCCTGGACCTGATGAAGGCCTTCCTGGGCAGCGCCTTTGAAGCCGGCGTCTCCATTTTCCGCATCTTCGATCCGGTGAACGACCTGAGGAACCTCTCCGCACCCCTGGAAACCGTTAAGGAGCTGGGAGCAACGGCCGTTGCCGCCATCCTCATCCCCACCTCGGGAAAGCGCACCCCCTTTGACGAGATCGCCCAGATCGCCGTCCGCATCCAGGCGCTCGGCGCCGATGCCGTCTGCCTCATGGACACCGAAGGTTTCCTCTGCCCGGACAGCACCAGAAAACTTGTGAGCCGTGTCAACGAAGCGGTCTCCATCCCCGTGCACCTCTCCATCGCCAACACCGCCATGTGCGGCACGGCCGCGGCCCACGCCGCCTTTGAGGCCGGGGCAGCCGTTGTGGAAGCCGCCCTCTCCCCCTTTGCCGACGGCGGGGTCACCATCCCCTCCGAAGGCCTCATCAACTCGCTCAACATGGCCCGTGAAGGCGCCCTGGAACCCCTGTGCGAAGCCGCCGCCCTCTTTGAAGAGGAGATCCGCCCCCGGCACCTGAGCACCCTGATGAAGCGTTCCAACCTCCACCTGCGCAGCCTGGCCCTGAAATACCGCATCCCGGTGACCACCCTGCGCGTGGCCGTGAACCAGCTGGCCGAGATCGACAAATCCGATCTTATGGACAAGGTGGTGGCCGAGATCCTTGCCGTGCGAAACGACCTGGGCAACATCGCCCTGAAGTTCCCCCTGGATGAGATGGTGGTGACCCAGTCCATCAACAACGTGGTCTTCGACAACGTGGAAGCCCGCTACTCTATCGCCACCACAGCGGTGAAGGACCACTGCTACGGCATGAACGGCCGCCCGACCGCAGCCATTGACCCGGCCATCGTAAAAACCGTCCTGGAAGGCTACCCCAGGGGCGAGGCCCCCACCACCGAATTTCCCCCGGAACTTCTCCCCGCCGCCCTCAAGGGTGAGGAAGGCCGCAACCCCCTGGCCAACGGCCTGGAGGACGAGGTGATCATGGCCCTCTTCCCCGTGGAAGGCAAACGCCACCTGGAGTGGCAGAAAGGGGTGAAGCGCGTTCCGGAAGGGGCCAAGTTCCTCTCCCTGGAAGAGGCCCTGGACCGCGCCGCCATCGCGGAAAAGATCCTCGACGGGGACATGGACGCCCTTGCCCGGAAGTCCAACGCCCCGGACCAGAGCCCCTATGCAAGGACTTTCAACGTCTTTGTGGGCGGTGACCACTTTGAAGTGGCCGTGGACGAGGTGGGAGGCCCCACCGTCCTGAGCCACGCCCCGGTGGCTGCCCCCGCGGCCCCGGCCGCACCGGCCCCGGTTGCTCCGGCACCCGCCCCGGCCCAGCCCGCGGCTCCGGCCCCTGCGCCCGCGCCCAAACCTGCGGCACCGGCCCCTGCGCCCGCCGCCCCCAAACCCTCTGCAGCACCTGCCGCAGGAGGAGGGGCCACCCTCACCGCCCCCATGCCCGGTGTGGTTCTCCGCTACGAGAAAAAGCCCGGTGACAAGGTGGAAAAAGGCGACGTGGTCGTGGTCCTGGAAGCCATGAAGATGGAAAACGTCCTCTCGGCTCCAGCCTCCGGCACCGTCGGGGACCTCCCCTGCCGCGAAGGAGACACCGTCTCCACCGGCGATGTCCTCTGCGTTATCGAGTAAGCACTACCCGCCGCACACACGAAAGCCCCCCTGGCGCATGGCGCCAGGGGGGCTTTCACGTTTGTACCCCGCCTCTTTCTTTGCCCAGGTGTCTCAATCGTCTTTACTCCGCGAAGTGTACCCGTATATGGGTTTTCATGACCGTTACGATTCTTCGGCGGTGCGCAAGCACACACTGCCCCATGGCCCTGATTTATTTCTCACCGGCTACACTATTCAACACCCTGAACTCACAGAACATTCGCCATTCATTTTTGCCTTTTTGCCGTACATGCCCGTCACCGGGTGCACACGCCATGGCCATGCCGGCCCCACGGGCTTTTTTCTATCCAACTGATATCAATAGATATTTCATTTTTGCGCCTCCCTTGGCACGCCTTTTGACTCTATCCTTCCAACGAAAGCAAATGCTTATGGCCCCAACGCTGCGGCTTGCCGCATCCGGGACCGACATTCAACCAGAACCTACCTGGGCCAGATCTTCACAGCCCTGAGATCCGGAAGCCAAAGGCCCGGAAGGCGCGCCGGGCATGACAGCGTCCTGACCACGGCACGGAAGCTCACCCACAGACAAAGGAGGCACGCCATGTACGACATTGAAATCGGCAACACCGACCTGTCGGTGCTGAAGCAGTACCTCACCGACCTCAAAAAACGAAGCACCGTGCGAACCCATCGCAAGGCGCTCAAGAAGGTCAAGCGTCAACTTGAGCGGATCTTCTCCACCAAGAACCCCACGCTCCCGGCCATCCCCTGGGGCTACTGATTCCACCCGGCCCGGGTGCGTTCCCACGTAAACAAAAAAGGCCCGGCACAAAACGGTCTTTCCGTCTTTTGCCAGGCCTTCCCCCACTCTCTGTACGTGAAACGCACCCGGGCCCTTACCCTGCGTCTTCCCCTTCCCTTGGCAACACCCCGTGCAGAATCTCAAAATGATCGAAGGGCGGCATGATGCACACGCCGTCATAGCATTTCCGGGCGGCGGCCAACAGGTCGCGGGCCAGGCGAATCCCCTCGGCCGTGGGGTTCCCGGCCGTTGCCATGGCGCTCCTCACCTCATCGGGCACCTCAATGCCCGAGACCTTGTGGTGAAGAAAGGCGGCATGGCGGAACGTGCGCAGGGGAAGGATTCCGAGCATGACCGGAATCCCCAGGGGGGTGAGGGCGCCTGCCAGGATGTCGGCATCCCCCGGGGTATAGACAGGCTGGGTCACCACGAACTGAGCCCCGGCAGCAACCTTCTCCTTCAAGCGCTTGACCGCGATACCCAGGCGCAGCTCGTCGGTGAAGGGGTTCATCACCACTCCGACCTTTAACCCGGCCTGCCTGGCCATGCCGATGAGCTCCGTGAGGGAGATATCCCGAACCGAACTGGTCATGCCCTTTTCGGCCAGGGGCACAAAGTCCCCGGTCATGGCCAGCACCGTGGTAATGCCCAGGGCCTTTGCCCCCCAGAGGATCCCCTGGAGGCTCAACCGGTTGTGGTCCCGGGTGGTGACATGGAGGGTGGCGGGCCGTTTCAGTTCGTCCTGGAGAATTCGGCACAGGGAGAGGGCATCCATGCGGGGCTTGGCCACCGGATTGGTGGCCACGCTGAACCCGGTAAAGGAAAGGTCATTGATCCCCTCAAGGGCCGTAAGTAACGGTTCCACATCGGCCCCGGCCGGAGGCACCACCTCCACCACCACCTCAAACCTGTTGTGTGTCATGGGTCGGCTCCGTTTCGATCCTGTGAAAGAGCCCTGCTCAGGCGGCAGGCGTCACCGAAAACCGACGGCTCAAAACCACCGCCGCCACTCCGGCCAGCCGAGTTCTTCCGCACAGGAGGGCTCCCGTGTGATGTCCTTTAAAAACGCCCAGGTCTCGCTCAGATCCCGGATAAAACCCGGACCGGCTCCCCGGGGCTCCTGCTTCAACGATTGAGACGTACGTGTCGACTTATCCTGTTCCATGGCAAACCTCCTTATCGAAAGGCACTGCGCATGCTTTTTTTGTCCAGTTTCCCCACGCTGGTCTTGGGGATATCGTCTACAAACTCAAAGGCGTCCGGTACCCCGTATCGGGGGATGTCCCCCTTTTCAGCCGCCCCCTGAAGATAGGACTTCAGGTCTTCAGCTCCCACACTTCCCACGTACTCGGGCTTCAGGTGCACGATCATCATGGGCCTTTCTCCCCACGTTTCATGGGGCACCCCGATGGCCGCCGACTCCAGCACGGCCTCGTGGCGACTCAGGATGTTTTCCAGGTCCAGAGACGAGATCCACTCACCACCACTTTTGATGACATCCTTCATGCGATCCGTGATCTGAATGTAGCCGTCCGGATCGATGATGCCCACGTCCCCGCTGTAGAGCCACCCGTCCCGCCACAGCTCGGTGCTTCGCTCCGCATCGGCCACATACCCCTGTGTCAGCCAGGGCGCCCGGAAAACCAGCTCCCCGGTGGAAACCCCGTCATGGGGGAGGAACCGGCCCACCTCGTCCACCACCTCCACCTCGGCAAGGGGAACCGGGCGCCCGGTTTTCACCACGGTCTCCATGAGCGCGTCGCGGTCCAGGCTCTCCCAGTCGGCCCCGGGCATGCCCAGGCTGATGAGGGGGCAGGTCTCGGACATGCCGAACCCCGCATACACCTTGATTCCGATCTTCCATGCATCTTCGGCCAGCCCCCTGGGGAGCCTCGCCCCGCCGATGATCACCTTCCAGTGGGACAGATCAAAGGAGGCCACCGCCGGGTTGGAGGTAATCATCTGGAGAATGGTGGGCACGCAGTGGGAGAAAGTCACCTTTTCGCCCACGATGAGCTTCAGGAGCATGGGCGGCTCGTACTTGCCGGGGTACACCTGCTTTACCCCCAGCAGGGTGGCCAGGTAGGGCATGCCCCAGGCATGGACATGGAACATAGGCGTCAAGGGCATGTACACGTCCCCGGAGCGAAAGCGCCCCACCGAGTCGAAGGCTCCCAGGGCCGCTGCACCGGCCAGGGTGTGGAGTACCAGCTGACGGTGGGTAAACGACACCCCCTTGGGGTTGCCTGTGGTGCCCGTGGTGTAAAAGGTGGTGGCCACGGTACGTTCATCCAGGTCGGGAAACTCATAAGCCGGGTCTCCGCCCCCAAGCACCCCCTCATAATCACCGGCAACTGGAAATGACGGGCTGACGCGGCTCTCCCCCTCCTGCATCAGCACCACGGACTCCACCGTCTCCAGGCGGGAGCGCATGGCCTCCACCAGGGGCAGAAAATCGGTGTTCACAAAAAGCACCCGGGCACGGGCATGGTTCACCGTATAAACCATCTGCTCCAGGGAGAGGCGCCAGTTGACCATCTGCAGCGTGGCCCCGGTCATGGGCACGCCGAAAAAACATTCGAGGAACCGGTGGCTGTCGTAATCCATCACCGCCACCACGTCTCCGGTCGAGACGCCCAGCTGCCCCAGGGCTGATCCCAGGCGGCCGATACGCTGACGAAAATCCCGGTACGTGAACCGTACCTGGTCCCGATAGACAATTTCCTGCTCCGGTGAGTAAACAAGCGGCGTATTCAGAAGTTTCTTGAGAATAAGGGGGTAGTCATACGGCTCGCCGGGCTGATAGACCATGGATGATCCTCCTGTGCCTGGGGGTGCATGCTGCTGTTACGGAATCTGATGGGAGAGAAAAAGCCGAAAATCAATGAAAAGGAATGCCTTAATCATAGACAGAGAACATTGCGACTGTCAACCACCAGGTACAGTCATGGCATCACATGCAGAGGAGATATGGGAAAGCGACTCCCCCTGGACGGAGGTAACGGGCTTGTGATGCGCCGGCCCCGCCCGGCTAACAAAAGGACTGAAGCGCCTCCGGCATCTCAAAGGCCTCCATGGGCTGCCAGACGGTCCGCATGCGCATGAGCTCCCCTTCGCCGTTTTTGCCGGAGATGCGATGAAGAAACGCGTTATCGTCGGTTTCATCGACCTGGGCTTCGGAAACAACGCCCCGGCCGCGGGAGATCTCCCGGATAAAGCGCACCTCCAGCCGGGTGGGAAGGTGATGGCTGAGAAAAGATTCGGGAAGGGCCTCCAGGGCCCAGCCGATGTAAATGGAGTTGTTCACGTGGCGGTTGAAATCAAGGTCTGAGATCCGCACACGGAAATCGGTGGTGTGCGCAGGCTCCTTGACCGGAAGGATCCGCTCAAAGCTGTCGGGGATGGCCCCGCCACCGGACAACTGCTCAGGAGAGAGACACCGGCTCAGCCGTGTGGGTTTCCGGGTGGTGTAATCCATGATCACCCAGGCGCTGTTCACGGTGATGAGGGTTTCGCCCCAGGCATCCGCCACCCGGAACTCCCTTAAGTCGTAGAGGTCGTTCAAGGGCGACCGCCAGGAGGTGAGGGTCACCTCCTCGTTCCAGAAAGGATAGCGCGAAACCCGCACCTGATACTTCAGGAGCACCCAGGTACGGTTCTTGGCCAGAAGCTCTGCAGCGCTCATGCCCAGCTGGGAAGCATGCTCGCAACCGCCGTCCTGAAGCCAGTCAAAGAGGCTCTGCACCTTAAGCAGCGCCCGGGGGTCCACCTCGGAGAGCCTCACCTTCATTTTTCGTGAGAATATATCGGTCATGGCGTGTACGTTTCGATCCAGGATTAAAGGTCAGCTCGCGGGCCGCATCAGGATTGAAATCGAACCGGACCGTCACTTTCCCGCCGTCCGTTCCGGGCGTCCCGCATCCGCCGTTTACCATACCCCATCTGCCTGAAGAATCAACAATAGTATGCCCCTTATTCCTCCTTGACATCACTGTGTGATGGCGTTACCGTAGCGGCGTCGTCTTGTTGGATACTTATTAAAATTCATAATTATCATAAGTATTTTTGATAGAACAAGCGGACCGCATCCCGCTGAACAACCCGGAGATATCACCCCATTCCGGGCCATGGCATGGTGCGCCCTCCCTTCGTATCAACCGCAACAAGCCCCATTCTAAAGGTTGTTATCCTTTGATTGGCCACGACCGAAGCAGCGCCCCGTCGCTGCCCGTGCCGCCCCATTGCCGCCTTGCCGTCACCGGCAACCCGACAGACCAATCAACCGATACGCATGACTCATAAAAAACTGGTGATTGTCTTCCTCAAGGAGTTGTCAGATGTTTTCGCTTTTTGTTCCGGAATCGGTGCGTGCGTTCAAGGAGGGGATCTCAAAAAAGATCCTCGTCAGTGACGTCATGGCCGGTGTCATCGTAGGTATTGTGGCCCTGCCCCTGGCCATTGCCTTTGCCATTGCCTCGGGGGTCAAGCCCGAACAGGGAATCTTCACGGCGGTTGTGGCCGGCTTTATCATCTCCTGTTTCGGAGGAAGCCGGGTCCAGATCGGCGGCCCCACCGGGGCCTTTATCATCGTGGTCTTCGACATCGTGGCCCAGTACGGCTACGAAGGCCTGGCCGTGGCCACCATGATGGCCGGGGTCATGCTCCTCATCATGGGTTTCTCCAAGCTGGGGGCCACCATCCGGTTTATCCCCTACCCCATGACCGTGGGCTTTACCAGCGGCATTGCCCTCATCATCTTCACCACGCAGATCCCGGACTTTTTCGGGCTCACCCTGGCAAACACCCCGGGTGATTTCATCGGCAAGATCGGCGCCTATATAGCGGGCATGGACACCCTGAACCTCCAGGCCCTGGCCGTGGGGGCCGTGACCCTTGCCATCCTGCTCTTCTGGCCCAAGGTCACCCGAAAAGTGCCCGGGTCCGTGGTGGCCATCATCGCCACCACCGTCCTCACCGCCCTTCTCGGCCTCGACGTGGAGACCATCGGGAGCCGTTTCGGCAGCGTGCCCTCCTGCCTGCCCTCCCCGTCCATTCCCGAGGTCAACTGGGAGATGATCAAGCAGCTCAGCTCTCCGGCCTTTACCATCGCCATGCTCGCCGCCATTGAGTCCCTTCTTTCAGCCGTGGTGGCCGACGGGATGATCGGCAAACGCCACAACGCCAACATGGAGCTGGTGGCCCAGGGCCTTGCCAACTTCGTGGTTCCCCTCTTCGGCGGCATCCCCGCCACCGGAGCCATCGCGCGAACCGCCACCAACATCAAAAGCGGTGGCACCACACCGGTTGCAGGCATGGTCCATGCCGTGACCCTGCTTCTCATCCTGCTCTTCTTCGGCAAATGGGCGGTGCTCATCCCCATGGCCACCCTGTCGGCCATCCTCATGATGGTGGCCTACCACATGAGCGAGTGGCGCTTCTTCGTCAAACTCCTCAAGAGCCCGCCATCGGACATCGCCGTCATGCTGGTGACCTTCGGCCTCACCGTCTTCGTGGACCTCACCGTGGCCATTGAGGTGGGTGTGGTCATGGCCTCCCTGCTCTTCATGAACCGCATGGCCAACCTCACCCGCATCAAACGCCGCACCGACGACTTTGAAAACGACCCCCACGCCCTGGCCTGCCGCAAGGTGCCCCGCCGCGTGGAGATCTTCGAGATCAACGGCCCCTTCTTCTTCGGGGCGGCCAACCGATTCAAAGACACCCTGCGGGTGGTGCGTGAAAAACCCCAGGTGCTCATCCTGCGATGCCGCCACATCCTCATGATGGACGCCACCGCCTTAAGGGCCCTGGAAGAGATGGTGGACGAGGCCAAGCGGGAAAAAACCCTGCTCATCCTCTCCGGCGTCCACGCCCAGCCCCTCATCTGCCTCGAACAGTCGGGCCTCTACTACAAAATCGGCGAGGACAACGTCTACACCAACATCGACGACGCCTTGAACGGCGCAAGGCGGTTCCTCGGCCTCGAAGAGATCCCCCGCCCCGTCCCCTTTGTCCCCACCGTCAGCCGGGAGATCGGGACCGTGGAAGGACAGTAAGACGTACACGCCTCCGGCGGCCAAGGGCTGAGCCCTTGGAACCCAAGTTCGCGAATGCTCCACCCCTCGTTCCTCGGGCTGTCACATTCGCTGACGGGCTGCGCCCGTAACAGACGCTGGCGTTGCCGCGAACGATGCCGGAGCGTTTAGCTCGCCTTCGTTGTCGATTAACCAAAACAGGCCGTGGATGATCCATTCGGATCTCCCACGGCCTGTTTTGGTATGTATAGAACGTCAGCCACCACCCCGCAGGTGACATGTGATCCCCTCCCATTACCAGGTGATACCCTCGATTTTACGGATGAATTTGGTATACGCGATGCGTTCGTTCTGGTGCATGGAATGCACCCTACGGAGCAGGGTGCTTCCAATGGTTCTGCTCCATTTCCGACAGCGTCAAGAGTGAACCCGACATTTGATGGACATGCGAAGCTTATGAAAATGCCTGCGTAGCCACCAGCCTTGATGGCGGGCGCAGCCCGCGGCGAACGCCCTTGCGCTTTTTCCTGAGGTACGAAGGAAAAAGCGCAAGGGCAATCAGCTTTCGAGGTGTTTTCGCTATTGTGGCTTCGCCACCCTCGCCGCCGGAGGCCTGCTTTTCTCCTACAATCCCTTGCCACAGATATGGTGGGCGGCGATGCGGCCCATGAGGATACAGGAGCCGAGGAAGGTGCCTTCGAGGGAGCCTTTGCCGTGGATGCCTCCGCCGCCGAAGCCGGCGGTTTCGCCGGCGGCGTAGAGGCCCTCCATGGGGTCTCCGTCATTATTCAGGACCCGGCAGAAGAGGTCGGTCTGGATGCCGCCCAGGCTTTTTCGGCTGAGGATGAACTCGCGCACGGCGATGAGGGGGCGGGCTTTGGGGTCGTCGATTTTTCGAAACTTGCAGGTCCGGAGGCGGTCGCCCCGGTAGGTGCGGAAATTGGCGATGCGGCGGAGCTGGTCGTCGTTGAAAAAGGCCGGGCCCCGGTCGATCTGGGCGTCGTAGGTTTTGACCGCGGTTTTGAGGGCGTCACGGTCCACGGTCAGGGGGTTGCCCATGTCGTTCATCCTGTCCACCAGCTCGTCCAGGGAGCTTGCGGCGATGAAGTCCCGGGACTCGGTCAGGAGTCGTTTCACCAGCTCGGTGTTGCCCAAAAGGAGCTCTTTGACAAGACGCACCTTGTCTCTGTTGCGAAAGGCTTTCATGTGCTCGCTCCCGGAGACGGCAAGCTCTTTGGCGGCGATTTTCCAGTTCATGATCTGATAGGAGTATTTTCCGGGCTGCCTGCAGATCTGCTCCACCAGGTAACGGGTGTCGGTGTACCCCACGAGGGGGGCCGGATCCATGATGCGCTCCCCCAGGGCGTTGACCCAGAGGGCAGACCGAGGCGGCACCAGGCTGAGTCCCTTGCCCGGCATATCCGCGTCGGGGTAGTCCACCCCGGCTGCGTAGTGCCACTGCTTGTCCAGGTGGGTGATGGTGGCCCCGGCAGCTGCGGCCGCGTCGTGGATCAGGCCGTCTGCGTAGCGGTGGGAGCCGTTGAGGAGCTTGTCCGGGGGCTCGCCCCAGGGGGCGTACCAGTTCTCCCGCACCTTGGACAGGTCACCGCCGCACATGCCCCCTGCAGCCAGGATCACGGCCTCGCCCGTGGCGGAAAAAGGCTCCCTGGTCTCCTCCATAGTCCCCCTCACGCCGGTGACGGCCCCGGCCCTGAGGTCGAGCGCCTCGACCCTGCATCCGAAATGCACCTCCAGGTTCCTCCGGTGAGGGTGGCCGCTCAACCCGGCTTCCATGGCCTCAATGATCCCGAACCCCGTGCCCCAGGCGATGTGCCAGCGGGGCACTGAATTCCCGGGTTTGAAAAGCCCCCGCTCCGGCCAGTTGACCACGGGAAGGAAGGTGACCTTCCGGTCCTTGAGGAACTCATGGATAATGTCTGCGGACCGGTGCACATACAGCTCGGCCCATTTCCTGGGCCAGTGGGCGTCCTCTTCGAAATCGGCGCAGCTCAGCCAGTCGGCCAGGGCCAGTTCCGGGGAGTCCCGAATTCCGTTTTTTCGCTGCAGGGGCGTATCCACCATCATCACCCCGCCAAAGGACTCCTTGGCAAGGCCCCCGAACCGCTCCGGCACATCGCGGTCCAGGATCACGACCTTTACCCCCAGCCCGAGGAGCTCAAAGGCGGCGGTCATGCCCGCCAGCCCCCCGCCCACAATCACCACATCCGCTTCAAACCGCCTGTGCGCCATCTCTCCCCCTTGTTCCATCGGTTGATTCAGGATTCACACCAGACATGCTCAGCATTTCCTCCATCGGCAAAGTGAGCCCTAATTAAAAGCAGGCGGCCACCGCGCCAACCCAAAACAGACCACACAGTCTGTTTATGAATTGTCACACCTCAAGCCAATAAAGTAAAGAACTTATACCATTTCAAGAAACATTGTTCCACAACACAAACGAGAAACATCATCTCCAGCCAGGCCCATAGCGTGGGCGTGCCGTGGCGTTACCGGTTTCCCGGAGAGGGAATGGATTTTCAGGGAGAACAACTCAGGTAACACAGGTCCCCGGCGGTCCTGCCGGAGGCAAGCGGAATGGTTCCGTTCAAGGTATGGAAGCAGCGGTATGTCGAATGATCGAAGCCCAGGCCTGCCTGAGATGGCGGTAGTGGTCGGGACGGTCCAGGGAGAGGGATTGGATGGCCATGCCCCGCAAAAGATAAAGGGAGAGGTCCAGAAGGTCTTTGGCCATGGCATAGGTGGCGGCATCGGGAAGCCGTGAGCGCCAGATGGCGTCCAGCTCGTCGAAAAAGTCTTCGATGACAGGTGTCAGCCGAATCCGCAGATCGTCGTCGGTGCGGCAGGCAACATTGAACTCCACCCAGACATCCCGGTACGGTCCCTGATAAAAACGGTTCCAGACCTCCTCCAGAATCGTTTCCAGATCAGGGGCTTCGGACGCCAGGTGGCCCCCCACCTCCCGGGCCTCTTCAAGGGCAATGGCCAAAAGGGCCTTGGCACTGTCGGCCACCATGGCCCGCTTGGTCTCATAATGGTGGCTCCAGGCCCCGCGGGAGACGCCGGCCCGATCCAGGATCCGGGAGAGGCTCGCCCCTGCGTAACCGTAGTCCTGGAGGCACGACAGGGTGGCGTCCACCAGTTTTTTCCGTGTCCTGAGACTTCGCTCCTGTTGGGTGCTCATGGGTTTGGCCTTCCCGTGGGGATCACGTTGCCCTTTCCGGGGGTTGTGTGATAAGTAGCTCGAAGAGAGTGCGGCAGGCCGGGTACCATGCACGAGAAGGACCGAAGCAAGAACAAGACCGGTGTCTTTTCTTTTCGATCCCAAAACCCTGCCGCAGACACCCCAATGGTTCGTAAATAATACATAGAAATACAGGAAACACACCCCATGGGCAACAAGAAGAGCAAGAAGAACAACGTGGATCCGGAGCGTCAGATGGCCCTGGATGCCCTTCCCCCCAACATCCGGAAAAGCCTCACCGATGAAGAGGTGGAACTCTTCCTCCACGCCGAGGTCTGGCCGGAAGAGATGTGCGAAAAGCTCAACGAATTCCTCAGCCCGGAATAGCGTCGGCATCACCTCCACCCGGTTTCCCCTTCGCTTCCCGGGGCCCCACGGGCCCGGCGAAGCGTTTCCGGGGACCGAGCCCAAATCCTTTCACCCCATGGGAGCCACCATGACCTTGTCTGGAAAACGCCAGGACCTTTTGTCCACCCTGCGCAGCCGCACCGGCCACTGGGTCTCGGGAGAAGAACTCAGCGGCGAACTCGGCATCAGCCGCGCCGCCATCTCCAAACACATCTCCGCCATCAAGGGGCTCGGCTACGCCATCTCCTCGGCGCCGGGCAAGGGATACCTCCTCACCGAAGCCCCCGACCTTCTCCTGGCCGAAGAGGTCCTCTTCGGGCTGGACACCTCGGTCATGGGAAAAACCGGCATTATCCACCACCACCTCACCGACTCCACCAACACCCGGGCCCGGGAGCTCGCCCGCGACGGCGCCCCCGAAGGCACCCTGGTGGTGGCCGAATCCCAGAGCGCGGGCCGCGGCCGGAAAGGTCGCTCCTGGCTGGCCAGGCCCGGGGAAGGCCTCCTCTTCTCCCTTGTGCTGCGCCCGGCCATGGACCCGTCACGCGCCGCCCTCATCACCCTGATGACAGCCGTCTCCGTTGCCGAGGCCCTCATCCGCGAGACCGGCATCGATACCCGCATCAAGTGGCCCAACGATATTCTGGTGGGGGGGAGAAAACTCGCGGGGATCCTCACGGAGATGAGCATGGAGCTCGACGCCGTGGACTACGTCATCACCGGCCTGGGCCTCAACGTCAACACCCCCGCCGAAGCGTTTTCCCCGGACATCCGGGACATCGCCACCTCGGTCATGGCCGAATCCTCGGCCCCCTTTTCCCGGGTCGCCCTCCTGCAGGCCATTCTCTCCAGCTTTGAAACCCACTACCACACCCTGGCCACCCAGGGCCCGGAGTCCATTCTCACCCGCTGGAAGGAACTCTCCGACATTGTGGGACGACGGGTCCGGGTCTCCATGATGCGTGAAGAGATCGAAGGCCGGGTCACGGACATCGACGCAGACGGCGTGCTGCTGGTAACCACCGATGCCGGTGAGGCCCTGCGGATTCTCTCCGGAGATGTCACCTACCTCGACCATTCCGGGCACTGAACTTACCAGCCTGAAAAAATGCATCCGGCGTCTCTGTGAAACAGGTTGACCACCTTATCGAGCGTTCGCTCTGTGCAACCGTCGTTCTATATTCGAAATATCTATTTACCCTTTCTTGAGCCTCCCGAGTCCATATCCGACACCTCCCTGCGCAAAAACTTTGTATACATAGTTTTTCTTTGACAAAAACCATCGATATCCTTTACCGTCTTATCAATACTAGAAATACCATAGCTGAATAATTCTTTATTTTCGGACTATCATACTCGCCGTACAGCTGGTTAGTAACCAAAAACACAGTGTCAATCAAATACGGCGAGATAAGTATAAAGAGTAATCACAGAACAGGCACAAAACACAAACACCCGTTAAATATACGTTGAACAGGAACCGATATTAAATAAGAGATCACCGATACCAAACGAAACACACCGTACGGACACAAACGTATCTGACATACAATTTACCAGTGGAGGGGAAACCATATGTGGCAATCGCTGAGCACAGGGAAAAAAATCTGGTGCAGTCTGTTGATCCTCATGGCGGGTTACGCCATTACCACGGGCGTCGGGCTCATCGGCGGCTATTCCATGCGGGGGGAGCTGAACCAAGTCTCGGACACCATGTTCCCTGCAGCCATGGAATCCTTGACCACCCTTGCCAAGTTCAAGGCCCAGGTCAAACTCTACGGTGATGCCGTCATGGCCGGTGACACCGAACTCCTGGAAGCTGCGGGGCAGCGAGCAGACGAGGTCATCTCCCACCTGGACGCCATTGCAGGGCTGGACCCTGGAGCAGCACCCGAGGCCCGGGCCCTGGCCCAACAGATCCGCTCCTTCTCAGACAAAGCCCTTACCATCTACACCCGCGTGGCCGAAGACTTCGAAGGCACGGACACAGAAGCAGCCCGTGAATCCAAGGCTCTGGCCAATGAAACCCAGGTCCTCACCGAGGCCCTGGCCACCCTGTCCAAAACCCGCTCCGAAGCCCTCCAGAGCCGACTCCACGACGTGGGCCAGGAAGCAGGGCACCAGCAAATGATGAACCTGGCCCTGTTCATCGTGGTGGTGGTGGCCACCATCCTTTTTAACCTCATCATCATCCGCCGCTTCATCACCGGGCCCCTGTCGGACACCGTGGAGATGGTCAAAGACATCGCCCAGGGCGAAGGGGACCTCACCAAACGCCTCACCGTCCACAGCAAGGACGACGTGGGCCAGCTCGCCTTCTGGATGAACAAATTCATCGAGAACCTCCAGAGCATGATTGCCCGCATCGCAGACAACGCCACCTCCCTCAACGACTCCGCCGAAGAACTCACCCGCCTCTCCGGGAACCTCAAAGAGGGGGCCCACGGAGTCAAGTCCAAGTCCGAAGCCGTTTCCACCGCCTCGGACCAGATGAAGGGCAACATGGACTCTGTGGCCGCCGCCATGGAGCAGGCCTCCACCAGCACCACGGCCGTGGCCGCCTCCACCGAAGAGATGACGGCCACCATCCGCACCATCGCCGAAAGCTCGGAAAGGGCCCGGGAAATCACCATGGAAGCCGTCACCCAGTCCCGCAACGCCACCGAGCGCGTGGGTGAGCTGGGCAACCAGGCCGAAGCCATCGGCAAGGTCACCGAGGCCATCACCGACATCTCCGAGCAGACCAACCTCCTGGCCCTGAACGCCACCATCGAAGCGGCCCGTGCCGGTGAATACGGCAAGGGGTTTGCCGTAGTGGCCGCCGAAATCAAGGACCTGGCCCGCCAGACCGCCGATGCCACCCGGGACATCCGGGACACCATCGTCAACATCCAGACCTCCACCCAGGCCACCATCGGGGACATCGAAGGGATCTCCGGGGTCATCGACAAAACCAGCGACATTGTCTCGGAAATCGCCTCCTCCGTGGACTCCCAGGCCCAGACCACCCAGGGCATTGCCGACAACGTCACCCAGATCTCCAGCGGCCTGTCCGAGATCAACGAAAACGTCGCGGCCACCTCCGGTCTCTCCTCCACCATCGCCCAGGACATCGAAGACGTCAGCCACGCCTCCGGCGATATGAACGAGAGCTGTGCCCGATCCGACGAAGGGGTCTCCAGCATCCTGTCCATGAGCGAAAACCTCACCTCCATGGTGGGCCGGTTCAAGGTCTGATCACAGAGAGCCCACGCCAACCTGGAAACAACCATTAAAAAAACCTCCGCCGGGCACCGTTGCCTGCGGAGGTTTTTTGCCTTGGTTAGACTGGGTTGTGACTCCCATATCAAAGCAATCCCGCCTCATCACCACCCCCATTGAGAGGCTGCCCCCTGTGCTGTCCATTGCCCCCCCCCCACGTTCTTTTGACGCCCCAGCTCTCCGCCATCCCGGCATCTGAGCTTGGCGACGCCATTTGCACCCTCCATGAACACTGCCCCGCCATCATCGGTGCCCTGGATTTTCTATGTACCGGTTACGAAAGGCACGTGCTTATCCCCGTTTGACACCCCTACACCGGACTGCTAATTCTGGATATCAAATCGGTTCCCCCCGGCAGTATCGCCGAAAGCGTTCGGTCGGCCCACGTCATCAGCAAGGCCTGTTTGTCAAACTTTTCAAAAGTTTGCCCCCCGGCAGGGCCGCCGGAGGCCGCTTTTGGAAGCCGAATCGTTACCCTATTTTTTGCGGGCACAGCCCGTAAGCATATGTGAGGAGCCCCATAAGCGAGGGGTCGGAGCATATGCGAAACCGGAGAGCCATGCACATCATCCACACCTCGGACTGGCACCTGGGCCAGCACTTCTTCGACCGGGATCGCTTTGAGGAACACGAGGCGTTTCTGCGCTTTCTCCTTGCTACCATTGAAACCCGCCGGGTGGACCTTCTCATTGTGTCCGGCGACATCTTTGACACGGCCAATCCGCCCAGGGAGGCCGAGCGCATGTACTACCGGTTCCTCACCCGCCTTGGGGCCATGGGGACCTGCGCTGCGGTCATCGTCGGGGGCAACCACGACTCAGCCCCCCACCTGGACGCCCCGGCCACGGTGCTGGAGACCCTCAACATCAGGGTGGTGGGCGCCCTGCCGGAAAGCGCGGAAGAGGCGGTCTTTCATGTGCCCTGCCTGCGGGATGAAACCGATCCCGGTGTGTGGGTGGCGGCTGTTCCCTACTTACGGGACCGGGACGTGCGAAAGGCTGTGGCCGGGGAAAGCTTTGACGAGTTGTCAGCGCGAACCCGCGCAGGCATCAGGGCCGCCTACACAGAGATTGCCGAGGTGGCCCACGCCAGAAGCAACGGCACCCCGGTCATCGGCACCGGCCACCTCACGGCCCTGGGCTCTTCGGTCTCCGACTCGGAGCGCACCATCCACATCGGCAACCTGGGCAGCATCTCCGGGGGAGACTTTCCCGATACCTTCGACTACGTGGCCCTGGGCCACATCCACACCCCCCAGGCCGTGGGGGGCAGCCAGACCATCCGGTACTCGGGCAGCCCCATTGCCTTAAGCTTCAGCGAAGCAAGCCATCCCAAGGAACTTCGGTTCATCGACACGGCAGGCGACACCCTCACCCAGGAGCCCATCGCCGTCCCCGCGTTCCGCCCCCTGCTGCGCATCAAAGGCGACGCCGATACCCTCAAGGAAACCCTGACAGCCCTTGAGGTAAGCGAAGAAGGCCTCACACCCTGGGTGGAACTCACCGTCAAAGGGAGCCTTCCCTCCTCCACCCTCAACGAAGAACTGAGGACCCTGGCAGGAGAACACGGCGCAGAGGTCCTCAAGGTGGGCCTTGATACCTCGGGCCGCCCCTCTGCCGAGCTTACCCGGGGGGATCTCTCCATCAATGAACTGAAACCCGAAGAGGTCTTCCAACGGCGCCTCGAGGCCTATGAGGGCGACGTGCCCGCCGAAACCCTGGGCCAGTGCTTTGCTCACCTTCTCACCCTGGCCCAGGAGTCGGAAAAATGAAAATCCTCCACCTTGCCTTCCAGAATCTCAACTCCCTGAAAGGCCGTTTCGACATCGATTTTTCCGAAGGCCCCCTGGCCGAAGCAGGCATCTTTGCCATCACCGGCCCCACGGGCTCCGGGAAGACCACCATCCTGGATGCCATCACCCTGGCCCTCTTCGGCAAGGCAGCCCGGTACGACGACAACAAACGAAACAACCCGGAAAACATGATGAGCCGGGGCACAGGAGAATGCTTTGCCGAAGTGAGTTTTGAGTGCGGGAAAGGGGTCTATTCGGCTAGGTGGGACCTGGCCAGGGCCCGCAAAAAACCCGACGGCCGCATCCAGGGGACCAAGCGCCAGCTGGCGGACGCCTCCGGCGATGTGCTGGAGACAAAGATCAGGCTGGTGGACGAGGCCGTCACCGAACTCACGGGCCTTGATTACCACCGGTTTCTCCGGTCCGTGCTCCTCGCCCAGGGCCGGTTCAAAGAGTTCCTCGACGCTGGCATCAAAGACCGGGGAGAGCTTTTAGAGCGCATCACCGGCACCGAGATCTACTCGGAGCTGAGCATCCTGGCCCACGAAGCGGCCCGGGAAAAAGAGGAGGCCATCAAGGACGCCCGCATCGCGGCCAACCTCATCGCCCTTCTTTCCGATGAAGAACTCGAAAATCTAAACCGGGAGCACGGCTCCCTTGCCGAACTGAAACAGGCCCTTGAATGTGAGCTGAAAACCCTCACCGGCCGCCTGGACTGCCACACAGCCTGGGTAAAGGCAACAGCAGAAAAAGAGACCCTTGCAAAAGATCAACAGGCCTGGACAGAGCAAAACACAGGTTTTCAGCCGCAACGTGAAAAGCTGAAACGCCATCAGGCAGCGTCCCCCCTTGCAGGGGACCTGAAACTCTGGGCCTCTAAAAATAATACCCTGACAACCCTCAAGGGCCAGCTGGCAGAGCTCAAGACAGCCCACACCAACGCCCGACACGGTGCAGCCACCGCCTTTGCATCGGCAGTTGCGGCCTGCACAAACCAGATCCAGGCCATTGAAACCAGAAGAGGCAAGGGTCTTGCTCAAAAAGAGGCCCTCACGCTTGACATAGCTACCATGGAAGCCTGGCAGCAAGCCCACAGCAGCGATGAAGCCATCGAGAACGCGCTTGCCAAATTGCGCGGCAACGCCGAAGAAATCCGGTCCATAGCCCAGGGCCTGATGGAAGCGGACAAAGCAGCGGCCCTCACCCTTCAATCCATGGATCGCCTCCAAAAAGAAATGGCCACAGCCAACGCCGAGGAGGCCCAAGCCAAAAAAGAGCTGGCAGACAAAGAGGGGATCGCAAAAAACCTGGCCACTGATCTTTCCGCCCTCAAGCCCAAGGCAGAGTGGACCCGGCAAAAGGAAACGGCTGAAAAGATGCGCGGTGCCCTTGAAGATCTCACCCGCCTCATGGACACCCACCTCGCCCTCTGTGCGGAACAAGAAACGCTGAAGGCCCAGCGATCAGTGCAGGAGGCCGAGAAAAAACGCCTGGACGCCGAAGCTGCTGAGCTGTGCAAAGCCCTGGAGACCGAGCAAAGGATTCTTTCAGATAAAGAGTTGCTTCACACCCAGGCCACTGTCATAGCCAGCCTGGAGGAAAGAAGATTACAACTCGTGCCCGGAGAGGCGTGCCCCCTGTGCGGGGCCACAGACCACCCCTTTGCAGACCACGAACTCCCAAAACCCTCGGACACCGAAGCGGCTTTAAAAACACAGAAAAAAACCGTGGCCGACCTGGAGAAAAAAGAGCGGCACTGTGAAAAATGCCTCACGGCAACCGCCGCCACCCTCAAAGGCCTTGATACCCAGCTCACAGCACAGAAGAAAAAAGCCAGCGAGATAAGCAAAAATGTTTCCCGTATCTCGTCTGAGCAGGCCATTGAAATAGCCATCGGTGACCGTCCGGGACTTGACGCCCTGATCTCCAAAAACAGAGAAACACTCGACGCCATTGGCCGTCAACTCAGCAGCATCGAAACCTTAGAGACCAAACTCACCGCAGCCGAAAAAGCGTGCATCGCAGCCCGCGGAAAAAGCGAGGCCATCGCTGCCCGGCTCGTGCATCTAAACGCCTCCCTGGTCGACACAGCCGCCCGCCTTGAAGAGCAAAGGGCTCACCAGGCGCGACTCAAAAAGGACACCCACCAGGCCCTATCCGCCTTTGGGCAGTCCCTTGCCCCGTGGGACCTTACGGCAACATCTCCCGAAGAGGCATCCAAAGCCCTTTTCGCCCTGGAAACCCGGGCTGCAACCTGGCGATCAAAGGGAGATACGCTCAAAACGGCCCGGCATACCCTCACCACCACCGAGGCCGGCCTTGCCACCCTTGCCGATCAGATCACCCGCATCGACACTGAGCGCAACGAATGGACTGAAAAAAGCGCCCCCTTCAGCGACATCGAGGTTACCCCCTCCGAGGTGCCCGACGCCCTCCTGACAGACCCAGCACGCCGCACCCTCTGCGAGAAGGCCCTCTCTGCCCTCGCCGCCCTTGCCACCCGCATCGCCACCACCGAACGTGAGCTTGCCGATGGCGAAACATCACGGGAAGCGTTTCACGTGGAACTGACTGCCAATGCCATCAAACGGGGGTTTGCGGACATCCCGGAGCTTACGTCGGCCCTCCTGGATGAAGACACCCTGGCAGGCCTCCAAGCCGAAAGTCAGCGCCTCGAAACCCAAAAAGTCCGCCTGGAGACCCTGACCCGCCAGACCGAAGAGGCCCTGGCCCGTCTCGCCGAGAAAAAGCCGCCCACAGATGAAGAAGCTTTAGAGCTCACCCGGCTGAAACAGGAAAAAGAGAAAGAACGGGACAACCTCTTAAAACGCATGGGCGAAATAAGCGCCGCCCTTGCCGCAGACAAAAAAGCCCGTGCAGACCAGGCCGATCAGCTCAAACAAATCGACGCATTGGAAGCCGAAGCCCGCCCCTGGCTGGTTCTCAAAGACCTCATCGGCTCCTCCAACGGCAGCAAGTTTTCCACCTTTGCCCAGGGCCTTACCCTGGCCCAGCTGGTGAGCCTGGCCAACAGGCACCTCGTCACCTTGAACCCCCGCTACGAGATCCAGCGAATCCCGGGGGAAGACCTGGAACTCGAAATCATCGACCGCTACCAGGCCGATGCCGTGCGCCCCACCAAGAGCCTCTCCGGTGGCGAGTCCTTTCTCGTGAGCCTCGCCCTGGCCCTGGGCCTCTCGGAAATGGCCGGCCGAAAAACCCGCATCGAAAGCCTCTTCATCGACGAAGGCTTCGGAAGCCTCGACTCAGATACCCTGGACACGGCCCTGGCCGCCCTGGAAAACCTGCGCCTGTCAAGCCGCACCATCGGCGTCATCTCCCACGTGGAACTCCTCAAAAACCGCCTGGGAACCCAGATCGAAGTGACCCGCACAGCCGACGGCCACGCCACGCTGGCGATTGTGGATGGATAGCTAAGGGAAAAAGCCTCCGGCGGCGAGGTGGAGCCACCTCGAAAGCTGGTTGCGCGTGCGCATTTTCCTTCGTTCCTCAGAAAAATGCGCACGCGCCTTCGGCTCGGGCTTCGCCCGATACGTGAGCTGGCAGTTTGTACAAACGGTCCCACAAGCATTGGCAGGCCAGGATGCGCTATCGTAACCCGTTAAGAATCAGCCTTAACCGGCCTGCTTCCGGCGACAAGGTACCGCCTTGAAAACACTGGCCGCAGGCGAAGACGAATCGCTTATCGCGCCGTAGCCCGTTGATGTGGAACAAATAGTGCCACATAGACACGGGCACAGGCGGTTTCCTCGGGTCAATTCACATCCCCCCTCATATCCTTGTCCCCTGGAGCGCCGCACTCCTGTGCGGCACGGGTAACGACGGACTAAAATGCCGCACCGGAGTGCGGCGCTCCGTTTTGGTCGATCTTTCGTGGTTGTTTTGGAATCCGTGGCAGAGCAACAGAAGGCACACACTGAATCGTTACTTTTTAATTTTGCTCTTCCCTTGAATCTTGGCATTTCGCCGACTATGTAGTCTATTAGTGAATAACGTATAAAAGAACGGTTTCAACGTTCCGATAAACACGGGCGAAGCCCGTCAGCGAATGGGACAACCCGAGGCACGAGGGTTGGAGCATTCGCAATCCTGGGGTCAAGGGGCTCAGCCCCTTGCCGCCGGAGGCACGCTTTTCCACCGACGTTAACCATAGAAAGGCTCGCTTTTCATCATGACCGAAACCCTTTGTGGAGAGATTGTTCGCACCACGTTTACCAGTGAGGAGACGGGGTTTACCATTGCCAAGGTAAAGGTGAAGGGGCGTGGTGAAGTGACCATGGTGGGGCCGCTCATGGGGCCTCCGGACGGTACGTTCATCGAGGCATTGGGGCGATTTGAATCCCACTCCCAGTACGGGTTGCAGTTCAAGGTCGACAGATTCTCCACGGCCCTGCCGGTGACGCCCAAGGGCATCGAAAAGTACCTGGCGTCCAAGGCCATCCACGGCATCGGACCGAAAATGGCCGAAAAGCTTGTGGCGGCCTTTGGAACCAAGACCCTGGAGGTCATCGACAAGGAGCCGGAAAAGCTTCTGGACGTGGAGGGTATCGGCAAAAAGAAGGCCGAGCAGATCTTGTCCGGCTGGGAAGAACAGATGGACGTGCGCCAGGTGATGGTGTTTCTCCACTCCCACGGGGTGGGGTCGGCCTTTGCCACCCGCATTGTCAAAGCCTTCGGCAAAAAGGCGGTGTCTGTTGTGACGAGAAACCCTTACGCCCTGGCCACGGAGGTGGCGGGTATCGGGTTTCTTACGGCGGACCGCATTGCGCGCTCCACCGGGTTTGCCATGGACGCTCCCCAGAGAATCCATGCGGGGCTTCTCTACGTCCTCTCCCACGCCACGGACGAAGGCCACCTTTTCCTGCCCGCGGACCAGCTCCTCCAAAAGGCCGTAGAGCTTCTCCAGCTCCCGGCCGAGCCCATCGGACAAGGCATCGCCCACCTTGCCGAACACGAAAAGGTGATCACCAAAAAGGTGGACAACCCGGAGATCGGTGAGGCCGTCTACCTGCCCTGGCTCTTTCACTCGGAGCGGGGCATCGCCAACACCCTTGCCCAGGTGGCACGGGGAAAAAAATTTCCGGTGTTCGAAGATGCCCAAGGGGAAGTGGCTGCCATGGAAAAACGCCTCTCCATCCGCCTTGCCCCCCGCCAGCGGGAAGCAGTGCAAGGAGCCCTCACCGCCAAGGCCATGGTGATCACCGGCGGCCCGGGCACGGGCAAGACCACCATCATAAAAGCCATCCTGAAGATCTACCACAAGGCCGGGGCCAGGATGCTCCTGGCCGCCCCCACGGGCCGCGCGGCCAAGCGCATGACCGAGTCCACAGGCTTTCCGTCCAAGACCATCCACCGGCTCCTGGAATTCAGCTTTCAAAAGGGAGGCTTTCAGCGAAACCGGGAGAACCCTCTCTCCTGCGACGTCCTGGTGGTGGACGAGGCCTCCATGATCGACGTGCCCCTGATGTTCAACCTCTTGAAGGCCGTGCCCGACACCGCCACCCTCATCCTAGTGGGGGACGTTCATCAGCTGCCCCCGGTGGGCCCGGGCAACGTGCTTCGGGACATCATCGCCTCCACATGCATCCCGGTCACCACCCTCACCGAAATCTTCCGGCAGGCTGAAAAAAGCCTCATCGTGGTCAACGCCCACCGCATCAACAAAGGGGAAAAACCTTTTTCCGGAACCCGCGAACCGGGTGGGGATTTTTTCATCATCGAGAGAAACGACCCCGAAGCCGTGGCCCGCACCATCGTGGAGCTGGTGGCCCGGCGAATCCCCCGGCGCTTTAACTTAAACCCCATGGAAGACATCCAGCTCCTCACCCCCATGCACCGGGGCTCCCTGGGGGGCGAGCGCCTCAATCAGCTCCTCCAGGACACCCTCAACCCCAGGCCCCCGGGAGCCCCGGACGAAGCCGGGTTCAGGTTCCGACTGGGGGACAAGGTAATGCAGCTTAAAAACAACTACGACAAAGACGTCTTCAACGGGGACATCGGCCGAGTCGTCGACGCAGACCCGGCCGCAAAACGCGTCACCGCACGGTTCGACGACAACCAGGTCACCTACGAGGCCGCCGAGCTGGACGAGATCACCCTGGCCTACGCCGTCTCCATCCATAAATCCCAGGGATCGGAGTACCCGGCCGTGGTCATCCCCGTCTCCACCCAGCACCAGATCATGCTCCAGCGAAACCTGATCTACACCGGCATCACCCGGGGCAAAGAGCTCGTGGTCCTCGTGGGGTCCTACAAGGCCCTTGCCATCGCCGTCCGTACCAACAAAACCATCAAGCGCTTTACCCGATTGACGGAACTGCTTCAAACGGTTGTGTAGCGGCAGGAACAAACCAGCCTCCGGCGGCCAGGTGGGGGCACCTGGAAACCCTATGGCGAATGCATGGAGGCTGTCATTATGCCATCGCTCTTGGGGCATTCGCGTGATGTATGGCATTGGGCAACCGTCTTTGCAGGAGAGGCTCATTTCATTCTTCTGAAAACACCATGAAGGGCACGTGGCATTTGATTGACTTTAATCGGAATAACTCCGGCGGGTCACTTTTTTGAAAAAAAGCCCCGCACAAAAACGTTCCAAAAGACGTGATGAATTTCTTTCGGCGAAGCCTGGAGCGACGTTCTTAATACCTGTTTGTCAAACTTTTCAAAAGTTTGGCCCCCGGCAGGGCCGCCGGAGGCAAACTGGAACTGAATAGCTATCTTGATTTTTCCCGAAAGGATGCCCATGAACCCCATGTTAGCCACTCTCTTCCGCCACATTCTCAGAAGCCTTCTGCGGCTCCGGTTCCTCTGGCTGCGCACCCTCAAGCGCGGGCCCCACGGCGAGGCGCCGCACCACCTCTCCCCTGCGGAGCTTGCGGTGCTCGGAGACAAAGACGGCCGGTTCAAGCGGCTTTTTGCCACGCGCACGCCCCAGGTCACTGAGTCTTCCTGTTCGGCGGCGGCCGTGGCCTGCGTAATCAACGCCATGGATGAAGGGGAAAAACCGCGCATCCAAAACCAGATGGATCTTCTGGAGACGATCCGTGCCGGGCGCTGGAAGGAGCGCCTCTCGCCGGAAGGATGGCAAGGCCGCCGGGGGCTGCCCCTGGAGGTCCTGGGTGAAGTGGTGCCTGCGGCCCTGGCCTACCACGGCATCCACGCCCTCACCGAGGTGGTGCCCTTTTACCCGGAAGAGTCCCTGGAAACGCGCATGGCACGGGCCGGCACCCTTCTGGATCGGTTTGCCAACGACCCCGGCCTCTATCTCATCGCCCACTTTGACCAAGGCGCCTTCCTGCCGGTCCTCACCATTCCCCATATCTCGCCAGTGGGCCGCTGGAACCCCGAGACACAGACCGTCCTCATGCTGGACGTGGACCCAGACCAGCCCGTCCCCTACGAGGTCTCCCTGGCCCGCTTTGCCGACGGCATCGCCAGTCACTACGGGGGCCTCCTGAAGCCCTACGGATACGGCCACGGCGGCCTGGTGGTCATCACAGCCGACTAAAAAGCAGGGGGGCGCACATGCTCCGTCCCTTCGTCCCTTCGTTCCTCAGCGGCGTCACATGTGCTGACGGGCTGCGCCCGTGGGGCAGTTGCCAAACGGCCTTCATCACATTTCCAGAAGAATAAAATCGGCCTCTCCTTCAAAAACGGTTGCCACATATCACACATCACGCGAATGCCCCGAGAACACTGGCATAATGACTGCCTTCATGCATTCGCCACAGGGTTTCCCTGTTACCCCCACCGGGCCGCCGGAGGCAACTGAATTTTTACATGCGTTGCCCCTGGCCGGAAGCATTGCTCTTCTTGTCCCCACCTGGTTGTTGTGATAAAGGGTATTTGCATCTGCTTACAATGGAATCAGGAAGAAAAGGCGGGTGCAACAGCACCGGCATCAGGGGCTGAGGCCCTTCTCTGCCGGGCCCTCACCCACCCACAATGAGGAATAGCGGATGAAACCGATACTCTCCGTCACGCTCATCGCCCTGGCCGCCATTGTTGCCATCCTTTCCTGGTACGGCCTCTTTGCCCCCATCACCTTATCCGAGCAGACCATCCCCTCTTTCAGCTTTGCGTACAAAAAACAGACGGGCAATTACCGCCAAAGCGGGCGAACCATGAACGACATGTACCTGGAGCTCGATAAGGAGGGCATCTCCACCACGCAAGGGGTGGGCCTCTACTTCGACAACCCCAGAAAAGTGGAGGTAAAGAACCTGCGTTCCCTGGCCGGCTGCATCCTGCCTGACGAAAGCATTGAAAAGTGGGAAGGGCTTCGGGCAGACTACCTGATCGGCACCATTCCCGGCGCAACCCTGCCGGTGATCACCTTCCCTTACAAAGGAAAGCTCTCGGTGGTGCTGGGGACCTTGAAGGTCTACCCCAGGCTCAATGCATGGTTCAAAACCCACCCTGATCAAAAAGGGCCGGTCATGGAGATTTACGATGTGTCCAAAGGGGAGATTCGATACGTTGTGACACGCCCCATGGGGGGCGAGGTGCTGGATGCGCTCTGGCGGGCAGAGCGGCCTTAAGGCAATAAAAAAAGGGATCCAGAAAACTGGATCCCTTTAATATGCATGGTAGGCACGACCAGACTTGAACTGGTGACTTCTACCGTGTCGGGGTAGCGCTCTACCAACTGAGCTACGCGCCTTCAGGTGTTACCTGTAAAAACAAGATACATTTAGCAGCGATGGGCCGGGAGTGTCAAGGGGAAAAAGACCGAGGCGCCCGAAAAACAGACCATCCCCAAGGGTATCCTCCCTAACCCCTCCTCTCCAAAGGAGGATATTCCCTTACTGCATGAAGGTGTTTTTCCCTCCGGCCACCATGTCCACCTTGATGTGATCCCTGGAGACCTCGGAAAGGGTAATGGAAAACCCGTTGTAGTTCCTGGCCAGGAGCTGCTCGGCGAGCAGCCTGCCTTCCCCTGTGAAGTTCACCACCATCACCGCCCGCTCGATGCGACGCTCCCTGGGCCTTACGGAAATCACCCCTTTGAGCCCCTCCATGTCGCGGGAAAGCTGGGTAAAATTCTCGAAAAAGTTGGTGCCCTCCACCACCACCTCGATCATGGTGGTACGGCTCTTCTTCTCCTTCATGGCGTCCACGATCTGGGCTGAAAGATCCCGGCCTGCGTCTGCGGCCGCATCGCTCATGGCCCGGGTGCCTACGTCCACAGGATCGGTACCCACGGCAATGCTGGCCCTGAGGACTCCGTCTGTGGACCGGTCCGAGCCCACAAGAAACCCTTCCAACTCAACGGACGCCCTGATGGATCGTTCATCCCCCATGACGTTGCCGGACGGCTCGGTCCAGGCCCGTCCAACCACCACCACATCGGCACCAAAGGCCCGGCCGATGCGCAAGGCCTCCTCCCGGTGCACCAGCCCGTCGGGCCCCAGGGGAGTCGCATCGTCGATGATCGCCCGATGGGGAAGCACCTCAAAGCCACGTTTGGCCATAATGCCTGTAATGGCATCATCGGAGACCGTGGAGATAATGGACATGCCCGGCCCCCACCAGTGCACAAAAGAGTCGCTACCCGACAGCTTTTCCGAGACCAGAAACAGCAGCTTGGGCTTGTCCGTGCCTTCAAGGACGATGCCCGAAGAGGTGAGGCGCCCTTCCAGGCGATCCATGGCCACGGAGGCTTCCACGGCCACATGGTAATAGGTGCCGGAACGTCGCTCCGCCACCACCTTGTATCCGTCGATGTAGGTTGCAGGGGACTCGGTGAGTATTTCGGTCACCGCCTCGAAGTGTGCTGCCACGGCCCGATCCGAGAGGATATCAAACAACGCCTCTTCCACGGCGGTATACAGCCCCTCCTTTACCGCCTTGTCCTTGGCGTCCGGGATGTTGCTGCGGGCAATCACGCCCTTGCCCAGGGCAAGAAAGACCTTGAGGGAGCCTTCCCCTTCCGCACGCAGGGCGCAGGGTAGTGTCAGGGAAAGGGCGAGAAGCATGGCCATAGTCCATGAAAAGATCCGTTTCTGCATCAGGTGCTCCATCCTTTATGATTTACGTCCCAGGCTGTAATCTCCCACGAGGAGCAACAGCTCCTTTTCACGGCTGTGGGGAAGCCCTTCCAACGCTTTCTTGGCCTGTGCCACGTGGTCGCTGGCGCAACGCTCGGTGTACCCGATGCCGTCAAGCCTCGTGAGCATGGCCACCAGCTCGGCAAAGGCGTCCGCTGTAAAATCGGGGTCGGCCATGATGGCCTCCATGCGCTCTTTCTCACCGTTGGAGGCTTTGGAAAGGGCATAGATCACCGGCAGGGTGAGTTTGCCTTCCCTGAGGTCCGCCCCGGGCTCCTTGCCCAGGCTGGCCAGGTCCGCGGTGTAATCCAGCAAGTCGTCGGCCATCTGAAAAGCCATGCCGATGTGCCACCCGTAGCGCCCCAGGGCGTCCACCACCTCGTCGGGCTGACCGGCCAGGTGAGCGCCGGTCACGCAGGCCCCTTTGAGAAGGACAGCGGTCTTGCGCTCAATGACATCCAGGTACTCGGCCTCGGTGAGGTCCATGCGGCCTTTGTTGTAAAGCTGCTGGATCTCCCCCTGGCTCATGGCCTCGGTGATCCCGCAGATCTCGTCGATGACGGCAAAATTGCGGGTCTCGGCCGTGAGCGTAAGGCACCGGGCCAGGATAAAATCCCCGGTAAGGACCGCCTCGGGAGCGCCATACACCCCGTGGGCCGCGGGCTTGCCCCGCCGCATCACCGCCTCGTCCACCAGGTCGTCGTGGATGAGGGTGGCGGCGTGAAGGTACTCAAAGAGCACGGAGTAGCGGGCAAGGTCCTGGCGATCGGACCCGCAGGCCCGGGCAGCCAGGATCATCAGCAGGGGGCGAAGGCGTTTCCCCCCGGAAAAGAGGAGGTGCCCCGCCACCTCTCCGGCCAGCTCAGCCCAGGGATTCAGGTTCTCTTTCAACGCGGCTTCGATGGCGGCAAGCTCGCCGGCCACCTCGCCCAGGATTCTCGCCTTCAAATCGCTCATACCACTTCTCCTGACAAATCGTAGACGATGGCGTCCGTGATGCGGACGTCCACAAAGGAACCGACGGTGATCCCGTCACCGTAGACAAAGGTGACGCCGTCCACCTCCGGGGCCTGAAAAAAGGTACGACCGACAAAGACACCCTCTTCGGGGTTCTCCTCGATGAGCACCTTGGTGACCATGCCCACCCGCTCCATGTTCCGGCGGGCCGAGATCTCCTCCTGGGCGGCCATGAGGGTGTCCTGCCGCATCTGGGCGACCTCTTCGTCCACATGGTCCGGCAGGGCGTGGGAGGCCTGCTCTTCGGAATCGGAATAGGTAAAGACACCCAGGTGGTCGAACTCTACCTCGGTGATGAAATCGAGGAGCTCCTGAAAATCCTCTTCGGTCTCCCCGGGAAAGCCCACGATGAGGGTGGTGCGCAGGGCCACGCCCGGGACCTCTTTTCGGAGCCGTGCAAAAAGGGCCTTCAGGTCCGCCTGGGTGTAATGGCGACCCATCTTCTTGATGATGGGGTCCGAGGCGTGCTGGATGGGGATGTCAAAGTAGGCGCAGACATTCTCCCTGTCGGCGGCCAGCTTGATGGTGGCATCGTCCAGGGTGTCCGGAAAAGCGTAGAGGAACCGGATCCATGCGTCCGGAGCCTTATCGGACAGGGTTTCAAGCACCTCGGCGAGCTTGCCGGGTTCGCCCAGGTCCTCCCCGTAATCGGTGGTGCTTTCGGCCACGAGGTTCAGCTCCTGAACACCCGCGTCCAGAAGGCGCCCTGCTTCGGCCGTAATATCCGCAACGGAGCGGCTACGGTACCGGCCCCTGAGGCTGGGGATGATGCAGTAGGTGCAGTGCCTGCTGCAGCCCTCGGCGATCTTGAGGTAAGCCAGGGGGCCTGTGGTGGTGATGCGCGGCGAATGGGTCCGGGCAGGGGAGGTGCTGTTGGGATCGGGAAACAGGCAGGTGGCTTTGCCTATGCGCCCGTCCACGGCCATGAGCCGGTTAACCTCCTCGGCGATGCGCTCGTACCCACCGGTGCCGATGAACAGGTCCACCTCGGGAAGCTCGGGCACGGCATCTTCCTTGAATCGCTGGGGAAGGCAGCCCGCCACCACCAGGTAGCGACAGGTCCCCTTTTTTTTGTACTCCGCCATCTCCAGGATGGTGTCGATGGATTCGTCCACGGCGGACGTAATGAAGCTGCAGGTGTTGATGATGATGACATCCGCCTCTTCCGGTGAATCGATGATGGTGCAGCGGGCCTCGGTGAGGTGGCCCAGCATCACTTCGCTGTCGACGAGGTTGCGCGCGCAACCCAGGCTGACCAGGTAAATGTTCATGGGATCTTAAAAAAACTCCTGATACAACGGCCCGTACCCAAGCACCGCGGATCGCCCGGGCGCTCTTTTTCCAAAAAAGGGCGCCCGGGGATCATGGGAGAATCAGGGGACTTGCCGTCTGGGCTAGTTGCCCGTAAAAACCGGTTTTCGTTTTTCCGCAAAGGCGGTAAACGCTTCAATCAAATCGTGGGACGGAATGATGTTTGAGCTGATGGAAGCCACGTACTTGAGCCCCTCGGCCACCGTGGATTCGGTGGCGTGGTTGAGGACGTCCTTGGAGGCCTGCACCGCAATGGGCGGGTTGGCCGCGATGGTGTCGGCCATGGCCTGGGCCTCGGCAAACAGGGTGTCAACGTCCTTGTACACCTCATTGACCAGGTTGACATCCAGGGCGCGTTGGGAATCAATGCTCTTGGCCGTGTAGGCCATCTCCCGGGTCACCCCCTGGCCCACGATGAAGGGGAGGCGCTGGAGCACACCCACGTCGGCCACAAAGCCGATGGCGGTCTCCTTGAGGCAGAAGGTGGCGTCTTCCGTGCAGAGACGGATGTCGCAGGCGGTGACAAAATCGAGGCCGGCTCCGATGCAGTGGCCGTGAATGGCCGCGATCACGGGCTTGCGGCACTTCTCCATGGCGCTCATGGTCTCCTGGAGAGGGTAGATCTTTTTAAGGAGCTTCCACTTGAGCCCCCCTTTCTGCTCGTTCTCCATCAGCTCGGGCATGGCGCCCACCATGCCGATGAGGTCGATGCCCGCGCAGAAGCAATCCCCCTTGCCCGCCACCACGATGGCGCGGATCTCAGGGTCTTCGTCCAGCTCCTTGAACACGGCCGGGGAGTCCATCCAGGCGTCCTGGCTCATGGCGTTCTTTTTGTCCGCCCTGTTAAACCATACCCAGGCCACATGGCCTTTCTTTTCCACCAGATAGTACGTGCTTTCGCTCATCTCTTCCTTACTCCTTCTCTGTCGTTACACCAGAATCATCGCGTATCCATATCATCAGAGTCGTTTCCACTCATGCCAACGAAGGTCGAAGGTATCCCGCAACTATAGTACACTATCTAACCAAGATCAATCGGCATCCACCTTCCCGCCCCCTGCCGAATATGCTATGGTTCGCGAATGCTCCTCCCCCGTACCCCGGGGGATCACATTCCCTTGCGGGCTGTGCCCGTAAAGTAAGGTTGACGCGCCCCAACCATGGATGTTGCGCCAGCATCCCGGTGAGATGCGTATGCCGCCAGTGGATCGCCTTGTGAAAAAATGAGGAGCCGAACGAACGTTTTTTAAAGCCTGTTTATCTAACGTTTCAAAAGTTTGGCCACCGGCAGGGCCGCCGGAGGCATGCGTTGACCATAACCCCAATAAAGAGAGACGTCGCGACACGGCAACACGAGCTATGACCACCATACCTGAAACCATAAAAACCCCCATCACCATCGGGGGCAAAGAGATCCCCAATCGCCTCTTCCTGGCCCCCCTTGCCGGTCTCGGCCACGTGGCCATGCGGCAGATCATCGATGAATTCGGCGGCTGCGGCCTCTTCTTCTCTGAGATGTGCAGCGCCAAGGCCCTGCCCGGAGAAAACCGGCTCATCTCCCCCATGTTCCGCTGGCGGGACCAGGAGGCCAAGCGCCTTGTCATGCAGATCGTCGGCGCCGCCCCACAGGAGATGGCCCTTGCCGCCGAGCGCATCGAGAAAGAGGGGCTTTTCGGAGTGGACATCAACTTCGGCTGCTCCGTCGCCGGTATCTGCAAAAAGGAGAGCGGGGCTGCTGTTCTCCGTGACCCCGACCGGGCCGAGGCCATCGTCCGTGAGGTCCGCAACGCAACCACCCTGCCCCTGTTCGTCAAGTACCGCACGGGCTGGACAGACGACCCTGTCTTTGCCTCGGACATGGCAAAACGCTTTGAAGACGCCGGTGCCGACGCCCTGGTCTTTCACCCCAGGGTCTCGCCGGACCGCCGCAGCCGTCCCCCGAAGTGGCAGCACATAAAAGCCGTGAAGGAGGGCGTCACCATCCCCGTCTTCGGCAACGGCAACGTCTTCACCCCGGCGGATCTTAGCCGCATGGTGGACACCACCGGCTGTGACGGTGTCTCCCTGGGCCGCATCGCCATTGCCCGGCCCTTTGTCTTTGCCGAGATGCTGGAGGGAAAGAGCTTCGGCCCCGACATCTACCCCCAGGTGGCCCTGCGCTTCCTCGATCTGGTGGAAGAGGCCTTTGACCCGGCCTACGCCGTGCGCCTTTTCAAGAAATTTGTCATCTATTTTTCCGCCAACTTCAAATTCGGCCACCCCGTGTTCAAACAACTCGCCTACGCCGACACCCTGGACGGCCTGCGGGAAAACGTCCGCCAGACCTTTGCCGGCCCCCTGGACCTGGCCGCCACTCCCAACCTCAACCTCTTTACGGCCTGATCAAAAAGCCTTCAGGCTCCATTCTTTTGATCCGATAAGAAACGTGTCTGATAAAAATGTACCGAATTCAGCTTATGCCTCCGGCGGGTCGCTTTTTGAAAAAAGCTCCGCAGAAACGTTCCGGTTGCATCGTCTTCTGCCGCCCTGCCCCGTTGGGGCTGGGCGGCAGAAGGCGATGCCTGTTCGTTACGCTCAAAACAGTCAGGTAATCGGTAACGTTCGGCCGGGCCGCCGGAGGCAATTTTCAGCTAAATAGTTACATAAAAAATAAGCCTTTTCTGATTTGATCAGTATGTGGAGCCTTACCCCATGTTGCGTGAAATTTACGTCGACTTAAACAACGTCTTTCTCTCCCTGTCCGATGCCATCGACCTGGCCAACCCGAGTATTGCCTGCCACCAGATGCGCTGTGCCTACATCGTCTGGCAAATGGGAAAAGCCGCCAAACTCTCCAAAGAGCGCATCAAGCGGCTCTACATGGCGGCCCTGCTCCACGACATCGGGGCCATGACCCCCAAGGACAAAATACGACTCCACACCTTTGAGGAATCGGACATCCTGGCCCACTGCCTCCGGGGGGAGGTCCTCTTCGAATCCGTCCCCCTGCTGGCCCCGGCCGCGCCCCTTATCCGCCACCACCACCGCAACTGGAGCGACTGTGAGGCCCCCATCGGGGACCCGGACGTCCTCGACGCCCAGATCCTCCACCTGGCAGACTGGGTGGAAAGGCTTATTCAACGGGACGCCTTTATCCTCAGCCAGATGGAGGTCATCACCACACAGATCCGCACCATGGAGCACACCGTCTTTCACCCGGACGTCGTGGAGCTCTTCATCCGCACCTCGGACCGGGAGGAGTTCTGGCTGGACCTCTCCTCAACCCGGCTCTACGGCCTGCTCCTTCGAAACGGCCCCTTGCGGTCCATCGAGACCCCCATTGAAGAGATCGGCTCCATTGCCCGGGTCATACAGAAACTCATCGACTTCCGGTCCCCCTTCACCGCCACCCACTCCGCGGGCGTGGCCGAATGCGCTTCCCTTCTCACCCATCACTTCGGCTACATGGAGAGCGAAGTCAAACTCATGCGCCTGGCAGGCCACTTCCACGACCTGGGCAAGCTCATCATCCCCAATGCCATCCTGGAAAAGCCGGGCAAGCTCACCCGGGAAGAGTTCCAGGTGATGAAACAACACACCTACTTTACCTACGAGGTGATCCACTCCATCGACCGCCTGGAGCGGGTGGCCGAATGGGCGGCCTTTCACCACGAAAAACTCGACGGCACCGGCTACCCCTTCCGCGTGGGGGCTGAAAAGATCAACACCGGGGCACGTATCATGGCTGTTGCCGACATCTTCACCGCCCTCACCGAAGACCGCCCCTACCGCACCGGCATGCCCCTGGACAAAGCCCTGGGCATCCTGAAAAACCAGGCGGACAACGGCAAAATCGAACCCCGGGTGGTGAGCCTCTTGGGCGACCACGCCAAAGAGATCTCCCAACAGGTCAAGGCCACCCAACTCGAATCCATGCGCTTCTACACCGAACACTTCACCGACGCCGTCCTCGCCGAGCATCACGTGGCCTAAGTTAAAAAATGCCTCCGGCGGCGAGGTGAGCCACCTCGAAAGCTGATTGCCCTTGCGCTTTGCCCTTCGTTCCTCAGGGCAAAGCGCAAGGGCGTTCGCTGCGGGCTCCGCCCGTCACCAACGTTGGAGGCAGAGCCTCCGTTGATCATTCCCAGGCAGAGCCTGGGAACGAAAGGGCCCCCGATTCAGTGGATTGGACCCTGCACCCGGATGTCAACACGGGCGAAGCCCGCCAGGGAATGCGATGGGCCTGAGGAACGAAGGCCCGAGAGCATTCCCGAACCTGGGGTGCAGGGGATTTATCCCCTGCCCGCCGGAGGCGTTTTTCCCAATGTTTTTGCCCAAACAAAAAACCCCGCCCTGATCTAAGGGCGGGGGTTTTTTGATTCGGCATCACGCCGATGGAGAGGCGCTTTGGTGGGGTTTAGAGTGCGTCGGCGTAGAGTTCGATGACGTGTTTGACGGCCACGTGGTCGTGGGCCTGGGAGAGCATGTCCGTCATCTGCATCATGCAGGCCGGGCACCCGGTGGTGACCACGTCGGCGCCGGTGGCGAGGATGTTCTCCCGCTTGCGGCCGCCGATGCGGCTGGAGGTGTCGTAGTGGGCCAGGTTGAAGCTGCCGCCGTTGCCACAGCAGGTGTCGGCCTCGTTCATCTCCACGAACTCGTAGCCGGGCAGGCCTTTGAGTATGGCCCGGGGCTCCTGGGAGACGCCAATGGACTTTTTCAGGTGGCAGGGATCGTGCCAGGTGACTTTTTTGGTCGCTCCCTTTCCTGCCTGGGCGGCGAGGTCCACGTTGAAATGTTTCACGAGGAACTCGCTGATGTCCATGGTGCGATTGGCAACCCGCTGGGCCTTTTTCTCCGCCTCAGGAGAGATCTTGGCCGCCATTTTGGGCCAGAGCTTCTTGATGGTGGAGGTACAGGTGGCGCACGGGGTGACAAGCACGTCGTAGTTGCCGCTGGAGAAGGGCTTCAGGTTGTGTTTGAGGAGTTTCAGGAAACTCTCCTCGTCACCGGAGGCCAGGGTGGGGATCCCGCAGCAGGCCTGGTTCTTGGGCAGGTAGATACCGCATCCGTGGTGTTCCAGCACCTTGATCACGGCGTGGCCCACCTGGGGAAGCATCTTGTCCACCACGCAGCCCGGGTAGAAGGCCACGCGGATGTTTGCGGTGCCCTTGCCCGTGTCCATGCCCGAGTAGTCCTTTCGGAAAGGCCGTTTGGCCAGGGGCATGAAGTGTCGGTCCCCGATGAGGGGGGACATGATCTTGGAGCAGGAGGTCCCCAGGAAGGTGTCCGCCTCACTGGTCATGATCCCCTGGAACTTGGAGCCCATGGAGAGAAGCCCGGAAAAGAGCCTGGGGTGCACCAGGGTACCCCTGAAAATGGCCTTTTTCATAGGCGACAGGCCGATGTATCCGGTGAGGATGGCGCGGGCCTTGATAAAGATATCGGTGATCTTTACCCCGCTGGGGCAGTTGGCTTCGCAGGAGCCGCACAGGAGGCATTTTTCCAGACGGTCCTTAACCTCCACGGGGCTGTCGATCATGCGTTTGGCCAGGCTGTCGATGAGGGCCAGCTTGCCCCTGGCCACGTCCCCTTCCAGCATGGAGTCCTTGAACACGGGGCACACCGACTGGCACATCCCGCAGCGCATGCAGGTCACCAGCAGGTCGTCCAGTTCGGCAAGGGTGGTCCGGAGATTGGCGATGTCTTTCATGGCTTAATCTCCTATGACCTTACCGGGGTTGAGGATGCCCTTGGGATCCACCGCCTGTTTGATCTTGTGGAAATAGGTGAGGGATTTCTCGCCCACCTCACGGGCCATGAACCCGGCCTTGGCGATGCCGATGCCGTGCTCCCCGGAGAGGGTGCCCCCCAGCTTGAGGGCCAGATCAAAGATGTCCTCGATGGCGGTCTCCACCTTGTGCCACTCTTTTTCGTTTCGGCGGTCACACAGGATGGTGGGGTGCAGGTTGCCGTCCCCGGCGTGACCGAAGGTGCCGATGGACAGGCCGTACTTGGCGGCCACGGTGTCCAGGCCGCGCACCATCTCGGGTATCTTGCTCCGGGGTACGGTGGCGTCTTCGAGGACCAGGGTAGGCTTGAGCTTGGCCAGGGCCGACAGGGCCGCCCTTCGGGCTTCCCACACCTTGTTCTTCTCCTCTTCGTCCTTGGCCACCTGGATGCGGGTGGCGTTGTGCTTCTTGCAGATCTCCTCCACCTTGGCAGCGTCATCGGCCACCTGGCCGGCGTGGCCGTCCACTTCGATGAGCAGGAGGGCCTGGGCCTCGGTGGGCAGGCCTGCCTTGGCGTAGTCTTCCACGGCACGGATGGTGAAGTTATCCATGAACTCCAGGGTACAGGGGACGATCTTGGCAGCGATAATGGCGGCCACGGACTCGGTGGCATCAGCCACGCTGTCGTAGACGGCCATCATGGATTTGGAGGCGCTGGGGGGCGGAACGAGCTTTAAGGTAATCTCGTTAAAGATCCCCAGGGTCCCTTCGGAGGCCACCATAAGGCCCCCCACATTGTACCCGGTGACGCACTTCACGGTCTTGGAGCCGGTCTTCACCAGGTTGCCTTCGGCGTCGAAAAAATCGATGCCCATGAGGTAGTCTTTGGTGACGCCGTACTTCAGGCCCCGCAGGCCGCCTGCGTTTTCCGCCACGTTGCCCGCCAGGGTGGAGACCTTCTGGCTACCCGGGTCCGGGGGATAGAAGAGCCCCTTGGCGGCCACGGCCGCGGCAAAGTCCGCGGTGACCACGCCGGGCTGGACAATGGCGTACATGTCCGCTTCGTTGATCTCGATGATTTTGTTCATGGCGTTGGTCAGAATCACCACGCCGTTTTTAAAGGGGATGGTCCCCCCGGAGAGATTGGTTCCGGCACCGCGCACGGTGACGGGGATGCCGTTTTCACCGCACAGGCGGATGGCTGAGCCCAGCTGCTCGCTGGAGTCGGGCCGCAGGACCAGCGCAGGCATCACAGGGTCCAGGACCGCTGCGTCGTATGCGTAGTTCATGCGGGTGACTTCGTCACTCATTACGTTTTTCTCACCCAGCAGGGCCTCGAACTCTTTTTTCAAATTCTCAGAAATCATATAGCCCCCTCCCACAGGTTCCTTATGTTTCTTATGGGTTTTTATCTCACAACTCAGGTCCGGACATGAAAAGGGGGCCCCTGCCGGACCAAGCCTGGTGGGGCCCCCTGGTGTTTTTTATACGTATGGCTTCTGTGCGGCCGGGTTAGAAGACCCCGGGGAACAGAACGTAGCAGAAAACGGTACCGATGGTACCGGCCATGATGCCGTAGAGTACCAGCGGAATCATGGTGCGCCGAATGATGGTGCCTTCCATGCCCACCAGACCTACGGTGGCGGAGACCGCGACCACGTTGTGGACACAGATCATGTTGCCCATGGCACCGCCCACGCCCTGGAGGGCGACAATGATCTCACGGCTGGCGCCGATGGTGGTGGCCAGGCCGTACTGGAAGTCGGCAAAAAGAAGGTCGGACACGGTACAGGAGCCGGTGATAAAGGATCCCAGTGCACCCACATAGGATGCAAACATGGGCCATGTCTTACCGGTGATGGACGCCACAGCCTCTGCCATGGTCAAGGGCAGGGAGCTGTAGCCCAGGACGTTGTGCCCGGACTGCTTCATGATTTCTACCATGGCCACGGCAAAGAGCATGGCGATGGTGGGGTTCTTCATGCGGATGAAGCTCTCTTTCCATGCGCCGATGGCTTTTTCCGCCGGAATTTTGTGGAGAGCGATGGTGATGAGGGCCACCAGCATAAACGGAATGGTACCGGGCAGGTAAAGGAGCTTGGTGGCAAAGTTAACGCTTTCATACCCCAGGATATGGGGGAAGCTGATTACCCATGAGGTGACCCATCCCTTAAAGGGCAGGGAACTTAAGCGGGTAAGCACCAGGATCACGGCAATAAGAACGTACGGCATCCAGGCCATGAGCTGGCTCATGCGGGGCTTGAGATCCGTTTTACCGGGCTCGATTTCACCGACCCAATCCTTGTCCCAGGAAGCGCGCTCGCCAAACTCCCAGATCTCTTCAGGCATGAAGAGCCCTTTTTTGGCAGCGGTCACAACAATACCGAGGCTCACGAGGCCACCGATAAGAGAAGGGAATTCAACGCCGACCAGAAAGGCCGTGGAGAGATAGACAACATCGAAGGTAACAGCGGTAAAAAGAGCAAATTTCCAGGCGCCCAGGCCTTCACTCCATTTCTTGTTCTTGCCGAAATAGCGGGTCAAAAAGCAGATCACGAAGACGAGAAGGAAGCAGGCGATGATGGCGTGGGTGATGGCGGCCCACTGGCCCACATGCTTGAGGAACCCATCAAAGGTGGTGAAACCGGTCTCGACGGCTCCGTCCGCCAGGGCCTGCTCGATGGGGGTTCGAAGGGTTTTAAAACCGAACCAGACCGGGGTACCGACGGCGCCAAAGGTTACGGGCACAGAGTTAAAGATCAGGCACACACACACCGCCGCCAGGGCGGGGAACCCCAGTCCCAGAAGCAACGGGGCCGCGATGGCTGCCGGCGTACCAAAACCTGCCGCACCTTCGATAAAGGCACCGAAGGTAAAGGCGATGATGATGGTCTGGATTCGACGGTCCCGGGAGATTCCCAGGAACCCGTAACTGATCGTCTCCATGGCCCCGCTCACCTGCATGGTATACAGGATGATGATGGCCCCGAAGACGATGATCAAGACGTTAACGGCACTTCCGAAACCCGCAAGGGTCGACGCCGCAACAAAACCGGCCGGCATCTTCCAGACGGCCATGGCAATCACGGCACAGGCGGCCCAGGCCAAGGGCATCGCCTTGGTGGCAGGCCATTTCATACCAACCATGAAGATCAGTACGATGGCAATGGGAATAAAGGCAATGAGTGCTAATACACCTAACGACATTTCAAATCCCCCTAACTTTAGATTTGAGTGCGATGAACCCTGCACGTGCAGAGCATGTTTGGTACCCACGTTCACCCGCCTACACCATGGGGACGGCCCCGAGCCGTAAGAGAAGGAATGCAGATAAAGCCACAAAACGCTTCCACACCCGAGTTTCAATTTCCGTGCCTACAGCCCGTCCTTTTTTGTTTCGCCTTATCCGACGCGACGTTAGCCAGGGCCGGGGGTTGAATATCGTCCCGGGCGTGTAACGGTGTTCCCCTTAAAAACGCTCGGCCCTTTCCCGAAAAACAAACCGGTCTGACCAATTTCCCGGGATTTCCATGCGTGGGACGGTTCCAAAAAAAGGACTTCCTGTACCATCTACTCCGCCCCGAGCCTTCGGGGCTTTTGGCTTCTCCGCCATGGAACAGGCCGATGAGAAACCCGAGATATCCCCTTGTATTCACCTGAAATAGAAGAGCAAGCCGCCATCAGGCGAGTTGCCGATCCCGCCCCAAGAAGCAACTGGTTTCAGGTAGAATCGGCAGGGTCTTTTTTTACGGACCCACTGCCCGGGGAGGGGGCGGCGCCCTTTCTCCACATTGCCAGGTGGTGTAAGGTGATGAGGAACATCCGGTGTTTTCCACGCCACGGGGCCTTCGAGTTCCCGATCCCATCCCGGCCGGGGTCTTCCAAAGCGCTCACAACACGTCACGGGAAGCCAAAACAGGGAACACTGGAAGGGGAGCAGCTGGCATGGATCTTGAACATTCAATTCTGTAGGGAGAGGCGAGGATCAAGGGGTACGGGAGCGTCCCCATGGACACATGGTACGGCGGGCGTTTTCCGGTATATTTTGTCCATAATACGCTGATTTTCCGAAAAAAGGTACCATTGAGCAAACAGGATCCAAAAAGAGAGAGGAAGGTCATGATTCGCACGGTTACCCTCTGGCTGGCAGCAGCCGCGGCTATTTTCCTGACAGCCACACCGGCGTTGGCCGGTAAGACCAATGTGCTGATCCTCAACTCCTATGAAAACGGCTACGCGTGGTCCGACAAGATCCTGGAGGGAATCCGGGCTGTCTTCAAAGAAAGCGGCGTGCCCATTGAGCTGCAGGTGGAGTACATGGACTCCAAAAGGTACCGGGGCGATGCCGTGGAGGAGACCCTGCTGGCCCTGTACCGGCACAAGCTCACCTTTTTCCGCCCCGATATCGTCATCGTCTCGGACAACAACGCCTTCCGATTTGCAGTCACCCACCGCCAGGCCCTCTTCCCGGAGGTCCCCATCGTCTTCTGCGGGGTCAACAACTACAGCCCGGAGCTGCTCCAGGGCCAGACCAAGATCACCGGTGTGGCCGAGTCCGTGGATATCTCGGGCAACATCGACATCGCCCTGAAGCTTCACCCCACCCGCAACCGCATCGTGGTGATCACCGACTCGTCGGCCACGGGGGTGGCGGTGAGCAGTGAGATCCGGGAGATCTATCCCGACGCCCACCGGCAGCTGCACATCGAATTCATCAACATGGCCAACCGGGACAACCTCTTTCAGACGGTCCGCGGGGCCACCGACGACACCATCTTCTTTTTCATTCCCCAGTACAGCGCAGGGGACGGCACCTTTTACGGCACCGCCGACATCGTTCCCGACCTGGAGAAAAACTCCCGGGCCCCCATCTACAGCTTCTGGAAATTCATGGTGGGCGAGGGGACCATGGGGGGCCGTGTCACCAGCGGTCGCCTCCACGGCGAGACCGCTGCCCACATGGCCCTGGAGATCCTGAGCGGGACCCCGGTCTCTGAGCTTCCTGTCTCCTACGACGCCCAGTACAGCTGGATCTTTGACCACAATCAGCTCAAAAAATTCAACATCCCCCTGACCGCCCTGCCCGACGAAGCCGAGATCCTCAACATGCCCCAGCCCTTCTACCGGCTGAACCGGGAGCTCTTCTGGGTGCTGGTGGTGAGCTTTGTCACCCTCACCGTGGTGCTGATCTTCCTGGTCATGAACATCATCATGCGCCGTCGGGTGGAGGAGGACTTAAAGGACCAGCTCTCCTTTCTGGAGATCTTCATGGAGACCGTGCCCGTCCCCATCTATGTCAAGGACCTCAACGGCCACTACCAGGGGGTGAACCGGGAATTTGAAAAGTGGTTCGGGGTAACCCGCGCAGAAATCCTGGGCCACACCGACGACCTCTTCTACCCCAAGGGGGTCCCGCCCCTTTCCGATGAGAGCGACACCCACCTTACCGCGGAAAACGGCATCCGAGCCCACCACGCAAGCATCTTCAAGCACGGCAGCGACAACCATCACGTGATCCTGCACAAAGCCACCTACCGCAACGCCAAAAACGAAATCTGCGGGCTCGTGGGGGCCATTCTGGACATCAACGACATGAAAAAGGCGCAATGGGACCTGCAGAAGGCCGAGGAGCGGTACCGGAGCATCTTTGAAAACGCCACCAAGGGCATCTTTCTCTCCGATCTTTCCGGTCGCCTCCTGAACATCAACAACGCCTTTGCCCAGATGCTGGGGTACGACGGGCGAAAGGAGGCCCTGGCCCATGTCGACAAGATCGAAAACCACTACGCCACCGAGGAGACCCGGAGAAAGCTCCGGGAGATGATCCGAAAGGGCGACACCATCCAGGGGCTGGAGATCGAATTCTACACCATCGGCGGCAAAAAGCGGTGGGCATCCCTCAATGCCGGCCTGGTGAGAAACAAGCACGGAGAGATGGAGCACATCGAGGGAATCGGCGAGGACATCACCCAGAGAAAGCTTGCGGAGATCGCCATGGAGGAGTCCAAGAACAAACTCCAGATCGTCCTGGACAACATCCCCCAGCTGGTCTACTGGCAGGACCCCTCCCTTACGTACGTGGGGGGCAACCGCTCCTTTAAGCTCTTCTACGACCTGGACCCGGCCCAAGAGGTCAACGTCACCTACACGGATCTCATGGCCGAGCCCGAGGACATTCGCAACTCCTGCGAGGTGGACCGCACTGTCATCCGCTCGGCATCCCCTCGTTACCGGATCCGCCGCAACATCAAAAAGCGCAACGGCAAGGAGGTGTGCCTGGAGATCAACAAGATCCCCTTGAGCGATGAGCACGGCCACATCACGGGCATCCTGGGCACGGCCGAGGACATCACCAAAAAGGTGAACCTGGAAAAGCAGCTCGTGCAGTCCCAGAAAATGGAGGCCCTGGGCACCCTCTCCGGGGGCATCGCCCACGACTTCAACAACATCCTGACCTCCATCATCAACTCCACGGAGCTGGCCCTGGAGGACATCGATCCCACGGCCATGGCCGCCGACGACCTCAAACGGGTCCTCAAGGCCAGCTCCCGTGGCAGCGAGCTGGTCAACCGCATCCTGGCCTTCAGCCGCCCGTCCCGGGAGGAACACCAGATCGTCAACGTCACCGACGTGGTGGCCGAGGCCCTCTCCCTGTTCCGCTCCACCATTCCGGGGAACATCGAACTCAATGAGATCAAGAAGTGTTCGGAGTGCATCTGCCTGGCCGCCCCCACCCAGCTTCACCAGATCATCATGAACCTGTGCACCAACTCGTTTCACGCCATGAAGACCGGGGGCGGCACCATCACCGTCTCCGTGGCTCCGGCCGAGGTGGACGACCACCTGGCCGACCTGCTCAGCATCCAGGCCGGGGAGTACTGCCGCGTCACGGTCTCGGACAACGGCCCGGGCATCCCTTCAGAACTCATGGACAAGATCTTCGACCCCTTCTTCACCACCAAGGAGAAGGGGGTGGGAACAGGCCTTGGCCTTGCCGTGGTTCATGGTATACTCAAGGGGCACCGCGGGGGCATCCACGTCAGCAGCCTGCCCGGCATCGAAACCACCTTCGACATCTACCTGCCGAGGACGGAGAAACCCGATGTCCCGGCAGCCCAGCGCTCTTTCTCCCCTGCCACAGGCAAGGGAACCATCCTGTTCGTGGAGGACGACGAGGAGCAGCAACAAACCGTTCCCCGGGTTCTGGAGCGCCTGGGGTATCAAGTGCTGGTGGCCGGTGACGCCGCCACAGCCCTTGCCATCATCACCGCCCAGACCGAGGCCGTTGACCTGGTGATCACCGATTTTGACATGCCGGGGGACAACGGTTTTGTCCTTGCCGCAAAGCTCTGCAACATCGCACCGGCCTGCCCTGTCATCATCGTCTCGGGCCGCCAGAAAAGCCTCTCCATGGATCGCACGGAAAACGTCCGGAGCGTTCTGATCAAACCCTACAACCGCCAAAGCCTGTCCGAGGCCATCAACAGCGCCCTGCATCAGCAGCCCAAGGAGACCCCATGACCACCATCCTCATCATCGACGACGACATCGAGTTCTGCGAAACCATGGAAAGCCTCGTGGGGAGGATGGACCACCGCTGCGTCACCGCTCACACCCTGAAGGCGGGCTCGGACTTTCTCGCCGGAAACGACGTGGACGTGGTGTTCCTCGACGTGCGCCTCCCCGACGGCAACGGACTCACGGCCTTGCCCCTCATCAAAAAAGCCCCTTCCGAGCCCGAGGTGATCATCCTTACGGGCCAGGGGGACCCGGACGGCGCGGAGCTGGCCATCCAGGGCGGGGTCTGGGATTACCTGGTGAAGCCCACCTCCATCAAACAGACCCGCCTGAGCCTCTCCAGGGCCCTGAAGTACCGGCAGGAGAAACAGGCCGAGACCCCGGTGGCCCTTAACCTGGACAACATCATCGGGGTGAGCCCGTCCATGCGCAAATGCTTTGACCTGGTGGCCAAGGCCGCCGTCTCCAATTCCCAGGTGCTCATCACTGGAGAAACAGGAACGGGCAAGGAACTCTTTGCCCGGACCATCCACGAAAACAGCGCCCGGGCAGGGCACAACTTTGTCATCGTGGACTGCGCGTCCCTCACCGAGACCCTCCTGGAGAGCACCCTCTTCGGCCACCGCAAAGGGGCCTTCACCGGGGCGGACGCCGACCGCACCGGCCTGGTAAAGGTGGCCGACGGCGGCACCCTCTTTCTGGATGAGGTGGGGGACATGCCCCTGTCCATTCAGCGCTCTTTCTTGCGGGTGCTCCAGGAAAAACGGTTCCGCCCCGTGGGCCAGACCCAGGAGGTGACCAGCAACTTCCGCCTCATCGCCGCCACCAACCGCAATCTGGAAGAGATGGTGGAAAAAGGCCAGTTCCGAAGGGATCTCCTCTTCCGCCTCTGGGCCGTTCACCTGGAGCTGCCCCCCTTGAGAAGCCGCAAAGGGGACATCAAGCGCCTGGCCATGTTCTTTGTGGACCACCTCTGCGAGGAGTACGGTGTGCCCAACAAGGGCTTTGACGCCGAGTTCTTCGAGACCCTCTCCGCCTACGACTGGCCCGGCAACGTCCGGGAACTCTTCAACGTCCTGGAGATGGCCTTCATCACCTCGGGGCGCACCACCACCCTGTATGCCATGGACCTGCCCAGCAACATCCGCATCAAGGTGGCCAAGGCCACCCTCACCCGGGAATCGGCGAGCACACCCGAGGCCGCCCCCGGGGACACCAACCCGCCCGTAAGCCGTATCCTGTCGGAAACCGAAGCCCAGGTGAGCCGCCATTTCGGGAACCGAATTCCGGAGATCAAGGAGTTCAAGGGGATCATGGAAGAGCAGTACCTGCGGGAGCTCATCCGCCACACCGGGGGCAACGCCAAAAAAATCATGCAGATTTCCGGGCTCTCCAAGTCCCATTTTTACACCCTTCTTAAAAAGAAGGAGATCTCCATCTCCTCGGACTAGCCTCCCTTGGCGGGGTTGAGCACCGAATCGGTCACGGTACCTTCGCCCCTGTGCGCATGCTTTCTGGGGCGAAGGAGGCCCGCCGGTCCTGCCGTGACGTATTTTTTTTACCAGGAAGAGGTGATACCCGAGCCATGAGGCAAACCACTGTTTCCCTTTCGGACGGAGTTCTGAATTTCGGACTTTCGGTCCTATTTTTCATAAGATGCGGCCAAAGGCGGCACGGTTTTTCCGATACACCGGAAGCCCCGTACTCCCAACACCTTACCTATCAACGCGTTACACTTTTCTATTGTGCATGGCATAATATTTGTATATTAACAAAGACAACCTGTTAGATTCTCTTTCTCCTGCTGGGTTTAACAGTGTTACACAGAAATACTCCAAAACTGCGTCTGATGGGGGGGACCCGTCCGGGTCCCCCCCATCAATCTCCCTTCGACCCCCATGCGCAGCGTCCCAAACTTCAGCCGTCTTCCCGTGCAGCACCACCGATGGCCGATCTGCATCCGGCAGCCCGGTTTTTCAATCGACGCACCATGAGCACGGCAGGACATATGAACCGAACAACACGGCTCTTTTCCGGGGCCTTTAACCATCGTCACTGAAAACCGACATCCTGTCTTCCGTGGGTTCCCTTCAGCCGGGGAACCTGAAGCCCGGCATCACCTTTCGGCCCGTCCCCATGGCGACCAGCGGTTGATGCCGGGCTTCATCTTTTTTTTTGGTGCCCAAAGGTGATATACCCCACGGATCGTGAACAGACGCCCTGCCATTCTTGCCGGGACGCCAGGCGGGAATGGTTCCAACGCACAACCGGACGGGTAACGCACCCGTTTTTTAAAGGAGGAACCATGCTCAAACATATTGTGATGCTCAAACTTAAGGACGAGGCCAAAGGCGCCAGCGCCGCGGAAAACGCAAACAAGCTCAAAGCCATGCTCGACGCCCTGGTGGGCAAGATCGATGAGATTCGGGCCTTTGAAGTGGGGATCAACATCTTCTCCGGAAGCCAGACCGCCCACATCTGCCTCTACTCCGAGTTCGACGATGAAGAGGCCCTGGACCGCTACGCCAACCACCCCGAGCACCAGCGGGTCGTGGCCTTTATCCAGCAGGTGATGAGCGAGCGCCGCGTGGTGGATTACCACGTCTGATCCTTATCCCTCTTCCCTTTGTTCAACCCCACAGGGGGGCCGTCCGGTCCCCCTTGTGCCCTACCCGCGTCCACGCCGGAGCCCCAGAGGTTCCCGCCCTTCTTCTTCCCCACTTTTTTTGTGCCGCCCCATTGCGTGAAGACCTCCGTCCGCTGGCCTTTTCCATGAGAATCGGGCTCCGTTATGCTGCACTGCAACATTTTTATACTTGACACAAGTACAGGCTGCGTTACATTGTTTATCGAAACAATACGAAGATGTTATATATCCACTTCACCCAAGCCAACCCATCCTTAACCCATCCATATAACGGAGGTGCAGCATGAGCGAGACCACCAGTTTTATCCGCAAGGCCTATGAGTTCAACAAAAACGGTTTTGAAAATGCTTACAACGCCATGGGCTCATTCCAGGAGCAGGCAGAAGAGGTCACCCTCCGGCTTATCGGTGACAACCCCCTCTTCCCCGAGCCGGCCAAAAAGATCGTCAAGAGCGGTTTTGATGCATGCAAGCAAGGCCGCGAGACATTCAAGGGCCAGGTGACCAAGAGCCAGAAGGCCTTTGAGGACCTCTTGACCACAGCCAACCTCTGATCCCGGGCCTTGGGTTAGCCACCGCCTTTTCAAAAACAAAAAGCCGCCCTTTCCAAATAATCCGGAAAGGGCGGCTTTTTTTTATTCGACGCGCATCAGGTGATGCGCGTTTTTTTCGTTTTTTACGGTGTCAGCTCACCGGGGGCCTACTCGCCGCCCATGTCACGCTCAGCGAGGTGCTTGTACATTTCGTACTTCTTGAGCATGTCCTCTTCGATCTTCGCACGAAGGGCTTTGGACTCTTCGGGGAAGCTCTTTTCCAGGGCTGCGTAACGGTTCTCACCGCCCAGGAACTCCTGGATGGTGCCGTTGGGCTCTTTGGACTCGAAGATGAAGGGGTTCTTGCCTTCGTCTTTGAGGAGGGGGTTGTACCTGTACAGGGGCCAGTAGCCGCACTCAACAGCCAGCTTGGACTCTTCCTGGGTTTTGCCCATGCCTTTCTTGATGCCGTGGTTGATGCACGGAGCATAAGCGATGACCAGTGAGGGACCGGGGTAAGCTTCGGCTTCCAGCAGGGCCTTCAGGGTCTGCTGCTTGTTGGCGCCCATGGAGATGTAGGCCACGTAGACGTAACCGTAGCTCATGGCGATGGCGCCGAGGTCTTTTTTGGAGACCTTCTTACCGGAGGCTGCGAACTTGGCGATGGAACCGGTGGGGGTAGCCTTGGAGCACTGACCGCCGGTGTTGGAGTAGACCTCGGTATCCATAACGAAGATGTTGATGTCTTCGCCGGAGGCCAGGACGTGGTCCACGCCGCCGAAACCGATGTCGTATGCCCAGCCGTCGCCACCGAAGACCCAGAAGGACTTCTTGGTGAAGAGGTCGGCCTGTGCAGCGATCTCATCGATCAGCTCGTTTTCCAGGGGCTCGACAACCAGGAGGGCTTCCATGGTCTGGCCGGCTTTCTTGGAACCTTCGGCGTCGTCCATGTTCTCGACCCACTCGCCCATGGCAGCCTTGAGCTCATCGGAGATCTCAAGTTCCATGGCAGCCAGGACCTGGTTCTTCAGGGCCTTGCGGCGATGGGTGATGGCAACCTGCTTGCCGTACCCGAACTCTGCAGCGTCCTCAAAGAGGGAGTTGCCCCAGGTGGGACCGAAGCCATCCTTGTTGACGCAGTAGGGAGACGAGGGAGCAGAAGCAGCCCAGATGGAGGAGCAACCGGTGGCGTTGGCCACGAACATGCGGTCCCCGAAGAGCTGGGTGATGAGCTTGACGTAAGGGGTCTCACCGCAACCGGAGCATGCACCGGAGAACTCGAGGAGGGGCTTCTGGAGCTGACTGCCTTTGACGCTGGTCTTGGGCATAACCTCATCTTTGAACTCGATGGTCTCGGAGAACTCGTGGTTGGGCACCTCAACGGCGGTCTGGGTAGCCAGGGGCTTCATGACCAGGGCAGGGGTCTTGGCAGGGCAGATGTCTGCACAGTTGCCGCAACCCAGGCAGTCCAGGGTGTTGACCTGAATACGGAACTTGTACTTGCCTTTGAGCTCCTTGCCGATGGCGGGCAGGGTGGTGAAGGTTTCGGGTGCGCCTTCCAGCTCCTCATCGGTAGCCACAACGGGCAGGATGGATGCGTGGGGGCAGACAAAGGAGCACTGGTTGCACTGGATGCAGTTTTCAGCGATCCACTCGGGAACCTCGATGGCCACACCGCGTTTCTCGTACTGGCTGGTGGCAACGGGGAAGATGCCGTCGGGCTCGAAGGCGCTGACGGGCAGGGTGTCCCCTTTCTGGGCCAGGATGGGCTTCATCACGTCGGTGACGAACTCGGGGAGGTCGGCCTGGGCGGGCTTCTCGATCTCAGCTTCGGCCCAACTCTCGGGAACAGCCACTTCCACGAGTTTGTCCATGGCCTGATCCACGGCTTCGATGTTCATGTTGACGATCTTGTCGCCCTTCTTGCCGTAGGTCTTCTTGATGTCGGCCTTGAGGTACGCGATGGCCTCATCGATGGGAAGCACGTTGGCCAGCTTGAAGAAGGCGGTCTGCATCACCATGTTGATGCGGTTGCGCAGGCCCACTTCACCGGCGATCTTCACGGCGTCGATGGTGTAGAACTTGATCTTCTTGGTGGCCAGGACGCGCTTCATGCTGCCGGGGAGACGGGTCTCCATCTCATCGGCGCTCCAGGAGGAGTTGAGCACAAAGGTGCCGCCCTCTTTGATCCCTTCCAGCACGTCGTACTGGTTGACGTAGGCGGGCACGTGGCAGCCCACGTAGTCGGGGGCGGTGACCAGGTAGGTGGAGCGGATGGGTGTGTCACCGAAACGCAGGTGAGACACGGTGATGCCGCCGGACTTCTTGGAGTCGTAAGAGAAGTAGCCCTGGGCAAACTTCTCGGTGTTGTCCCCGATGATTTTGATGGCGCTCTTGTTGGCGCCGACGGTGCCGTCGGAACCGAGGCCCCAGAACTTGGCCTGAACCGTGCCCTCGGCATCGGGGTGAATCTCGTCCACCACGTCAAGGGAGGTGTAGGAGACGTCGTCCTTGATGCCCACGGTGAAGTGGTTCTTGGGTGAGGTGGCCTTCATGTTGTCGTAGACAGCCTTCACCATGGAGGGGGTGAACTCCTTGGAGCCGAGGCCGTAGCGGCCTGCGGTGATCTGGGGAGTCAGGACGTTGCTCTCCATGAAAGCGGTGCAGACGTCGAGGTAGAGGGGGTCGCCGATGGCGCCGCGCTCTTTGGTACGGTCCAGAACGGTGATGCGGTCGCAGGTGGCGGGCAGCACGTTGAGGAAGGCTTCGGTGACAAAGGGACGGTAGAGACGAACCTTGACCAGACCGATGCGCTCGCCCTGGGCGGAGAGGTGATCGATGGTCTCTTCGATGGTCTCACAGGCAGAGCCCATGGCAACGATGACGCGCTCGGCTTCGGGGTGGCCCACGTAGTCGAAGGGGCGGTACTTACGGCCGGTAACCTCGTACACCTTGTCCATGTAATCGGTGACGATGGCGGGGATGGCATCGTAGTAGAGGTTGGCGGCTTCGCAACCCTGGAAGTAGATGTCGGGGTTCTGGGCGGTGCCGCGGATCTCGGGGTGCTCGGGGTTCATGGCGTTGGCCTTGAACTCCTGAACGGCGTCCATGTTCACCAGCTCTTTGATGGCGTCGTACTCCAGCACGTCGACCTTCTGGATCTCGTGGGAGGTACGGAAGCCGTCGAAGAAGTGGAGGAAGGGCACGCGGCCTTCGATGGTGGCCAGGTGGGCTACCAGGGCCATGTCGTGGGCTTCCTGAACAGAGTTGGAGCAGAGCATGGCAAAACCGGTCTGACGGGTGGCCATGACGTCCTGGTGGTCTCCGAAGATGGAGAGAGCGTGTGAAGCCAGGGCGCGGGCCGTGACATGGAAGACACAAGGGAGCAGCTCCCCTGCGATCTTGTACATGTTGGGGATCATCAGCAGGAGGCCCTGGGAAGCGGTGAAGGTACTGGTCAGCGCACCGGCTGCAATGGCACCGTGAACCGCGCCCGCCGCACCGGCTTCGGACTGCATCTCCTTGATGGTGAGGGTTTCGCCGAAGGCGTTCTTCTTACCGCCGGCAGCCCACACATCGGCGTTCTCGCCGATGGGAGTAGAGGGGGTGATCGGATAGATGGCCGCCACGTCGCTCAGGGCATAGGCCACATGGGCCGCTGCCGTGTTACCGTCAATCGTCTTTTTAAACTGTTTCGTCTGATTCACAAGAAGACTCCCTTGTCTTTGTTTGTTCTCATGCCGCAGCCCTGGCTGGTGCGGTCCGCCGGCTGCACCGCCCCGAAGGGGACGGACGGATGCACGTCGTTGTTATATGAACCCCGCCTGAGTTAACGCAAACGGAGTGTGTTGCCTGTGTCGGTGCTGCCGGTTGGCACAAAAATCAAAATCTCTGCCTCCGGCCCCCGGACCAATCAGAAAAAACCGCCTGAAAAACCAGGCAGTTGATTGATATGGGCATTATGAGAAGTCGAAAACCACCCATGCGGAGTGGAATTTTTCATATAAGGAAAGAAGGTGAAAAATGTTCTGGTGTTTTGGCATTACGCCCGCACGGGCGGTTTTCGACAACCCGGGAAACATACAAAAGTCGTGCCACAATTTCAAGCAAACAAAGCTTACCTGCTGGGATCCCGTGATCAAGCAGAATGTACCTTAAAAAAACGACGCAAAAAAAAGGCTATTTCAATAGGAGGTTAGCGTCAGGAGAGGAGGAACCTTGTGGTTGAAACGAAAGGGAAATCAATTTTGCCAAAACACGTTTTTTGGTCCCCAGGGCCCGCATTGGTCGCCCCGGGGACTGTTATCCACGCGAAACAGCCGTCCGTTGCGTATCCCGCGGTGAGCACCATGGACGCCATGACCGATGGCCATACACCCTGTGAACGAAACGTCATGAAATGATCCACGTTACCGGCTGCAACGGGCCTTTCAGGCGGCGTTGCGCCCCTGGGGCCCCGAAAAAGGGACCACAGAAATATATCCGTATATAACCGGCATGTTAATCACATATCCTCCATTTTTAACATCTTTGATTCACCGGGAAAAGTCCGATTTTTCGAACCCCGCGTATGGAAAAAAGGAAGGCCCCGTTCCGGGGAGAGGCACCTACGGGCCGGCTCCCCTCTGGGGTGGATAAAAAAAACCCGCCCCGGTGACACCATGATCCTGTGGGAGGGGGCTATGGTCGTCAACACCGGGGCGGGCGAGGTCAGAACAATCAAATGTGGTGGGTCTTTTTTCAGCGACCCCTTGCCTTGGGGGGCCAACCGTTTAATACGTTTGACAAACAGGCCGTAAATCCCTTTTTTCCTGGTCTCTCTGAAACAATGACGGCATGTTCCTGAAAAATTTTTTTTTCGGATCTTTTTTTAATAAAGCGACCCGCCGAAGTCATAAGCCGACTAATCGGATGGTAAACCAGGGGGTCACCGGGCACGTTCGTGCCCGGAGCCCCTGCTTATTTCTTTTCCTCCAGCAGAACCTCGGCCATGTGCTTGACGGTGACGTTCATGCCCCGGGCCTTGATGCCGCCTTTCAGCTGGAGGACGCACCCCGGGCAGTCCGTGACCAGGGTGGTTGCCTGGGTGGCTTCCACGTTGTCCAGCTTGTGGGCCAGCATGTTCTTGGAGATCATGGGGAAATCCACGGAAAAGGACCCGGAAAAACCGCAGCAGACCTGGCTTTCGTCGCACTCCGTAAAGTTTACCCCGGCTTTTTCAAGAAGGGCCATGGGGGCCTCGGTGACATCCAGGCCCCGCACCAGGTGACAGGGATAGTGGTAGGTCACCTTGCGTCCCAGATTCATGAAGTCTTCGGCCTTTACTTTGACCACGTCGTTCATAAAGGAGCTGAAGTCGATGAGCTTGTCGGCCATGGCCTGGACATCGGCTGGCACCGCACCCTTGGTTGTCAGGAGCTTGGGAAAATTCTCCTTGATGTGGGAACCGCAGGAAGCGCACAGGGTCACGATGTAGTCGTAGTTGCCCGCATGAAAAGCCTTCACGTTCTGGGCGGCGATCTCCTTGGCCGTGTCCATCTGGGCCATCATCATGGTGGGAAGGCCGCAGCAGGTCTGGTCCATGGGGTAGTCCACGGCGATGTTGTACGCCTCGCAGAGCCTGGCAAAGGCCTTGCCGTGCTCGGGGTAGATGAAGTCCCCGGCGCAGCCGCCGAAAAGAGCCACCTTCAGAGCGGGTTTGGTTACCTTGGGTTTCACCTTTTTCCAGTCATCCCGAAGGGAACGGTCGGCAATGGCCGGAAGGCGCCTGAAGTTGTGCTCTCCCATGAGAAAGGTGGGCAGATGGCGGATGTAAGGCCCTTCGGTGGCCGGGCCCTGGATCTTGGAGGCGGTCTTCAGGGCCGCGTGAAAGAGTCGGCGGTTTTTCAGGAGCATGGATGTCATGCGGGTCTTGAAGGGCTTTTTGCCGTCTTCGTCCTGAACCTTGGCGTACACGTTCTTAATAAGGTAGGGCAGATCGATCTTGGACGGGCAGACGCTCTTGCAGGACTGACAGTTGAGGCAGCACTTCACGATCTCCCGGGCTTTTTCCTTGCCGTGGAAAAAGGGCGTGAGGATCAGGCCAATGGCACCGATATACACATGCCCGAAGGTGTGCCCCCCAACCATGCGGTAAATGGGGCAGACGTTGGCGCAGGCCCCGCACCGAATGCATCGGAGGGCCTCGGCAAAGATCGGGTCCTTGGCCAGCTCCAGGCGGCCGTTGTCCAGAAAAACGATGTGCTGAACCTTGCGCCCGGCAGGCCCGGTGGCGCACTCGTTGGTGCCCTTGATCCAGGTAACGTAGGAGGTAAGGGCCTGGCCTGTGGCGTTTCGGGGAAGGATCTTCAGGATCTTCATGGCGGCAGCCATGTCCGGCACCAGCTTGTCAAAGCCCATGAGGGCCACGTGGACCCTGGGCAGGGTGGTGGTGAGACGGGCGTTGCCTTCGTTGGTCACCAGGCCGATGGCCCCGGTATCTGCGATGGCAAAGTTCCCCCCGGATACACCCATGTCCGCGTTGATAAACTTGGGACGCAGCTCCTTGCGGGCCACCTTCACCAGCCCCTCGATGTCCTCGGGGTCCTGCTTTCTGGCGGTAACACCGGAAAAGAGTTCCCCCACCTGGTACCGGGAGAGGTGGATGGCGGGCATCACCATGTGGGAGGGGCCTTCGTGGCGCATCTGGATGATCCACTCCCCGAGGTCGGTCTCCACCACCTCGTAGCCGTCCTTTTCCAGATGGTCGTTGAGGAAGGTCTCTTCGGCGGTCATGGACTTGGACTTGACGATGCTCTTGACGTTGTTCTCTTTGGCGATCTCGGCGATGATCCGGTTGGCCTCGTCGGCATCCCGGGCCACGTGGATCACGGTGCCTGCGGCCTCGGCGTTTTTCTTGAAGGCATCAAAAAGCTCGGAGAGATGGGGGATGCCCTCGTCCTTCATGCAGGCCACGTCGTTTCGCAACCCGTCAAGGTCCAGCTCGGCAAAGGCGTTGGCGCGGGACTGGCGGTAGGCCACGGAAAAGGTGTTGAGGGTCTTGCGCATGAAGTCCTTGTCCAGGGACTCCTTGATCTGCTTTTTAAAGGCTTTATCGGTTTCAGGGGTATGGATCATTTGTCACCTCCGTCCGCAAGGTCTGCCAACAAAATATGAAGTCGTTCAGGCCCGTGCACCCCGATGGTGAGGATCCTCTCGATGTCCGCGGTGCGGCTGGGCCCGGTGATAAAGGCCACGTACCCCGCGCCCTTTTTGAAATGATCGCTCATGTACCCCTCCAGGGCGTCCATGTCCGGGACCACCTTGTCCGTGGGAAGGACCGCCACATGGGTTTCACTGAGCATGGTGGCCAGGCGAAGCTCCTCGGAGTCGGAGTTGAGCACCAGGGTACCGGTGTCGGCAATGCCCCGGTCCGCCCAGGTAAAGGCCGTGTGGATCCCGTTCATGTGGGCCCGCAGGGGGGACTCCAGAAGAACGATCCCCTTTTCGGCGCAGGCTGAGGCCAGGGCCTCCCGCGCTTCCCCCTCCATGCCCGGGGCCGCCATGGTGGTGCCGCCCTCCTCCGCCGTCAGATTAACCGCGTAGGTTATCGCCTCTTCAAGGGATGCAGCCGGCGCCACAACCGCAGCCACCTTCTCCGCCCCCGCTTTCATGGATTCAAGAATCTCACCCTGACTCACGTTGCCCTCCTTGCTTGTGGATGCCTCGGCCCGGACCGCCCCGCTTATGTGGGGCCCCTGACACCTGCGCCCTCCGTTACCCCGGAGGCCGCGGCCTTAAAACGCCTGGGACCAGGCACCCTTCGTTACCGCCTGAAACGAATCGGGACGTCGTCGTCCCTTCAAACACCCATCGGCGCCTAACGCGCCGAACAGCCTGCTGAACAGCGTTCGTTTCAAAGGCATTGTCCTGATGGCATGGCAACGGCCCGAAGCCCTCTTTCCCCCCGGACCTCTTCCGCGTGTGGAAGCTGGTCACGGGCCTGGGGTTGCCAGCATGTCGTCATTGGTACTACCAAAAATTGGTAGTACCAATATGAGGCACACATTGCCCCCCTGTCAAGAAAAATTCCAAAACCCACAGGAAATACACCGCCATAACCCGAAAAAGCCACGCCTGATTTGTTTTGATTCCCGGTGCGGATTTTGATAAAACACCAAGTCAGAAGGGGTTCAGCAAAAAGGTACGACCATTTCCAGGCCAAAAAACCCCACACAAAAAATCCGCCTTCGTGATAACGAATGGCGGATCATCGCCCCCGGGCCCTGCAGAGCACCCGGGACGCAAAAAACGGTACGGCTTTTTATCAGACGTTCTCCAAGCAAAGGACCCGACCCCATGAACAGCCATCTGGCCCCTGTCAAACCCAAACGCGTTGCCGACCAGGTCTTTGAACAGATCCGTGACCTCATTTTCCGTGGAGACCTGAAACCGGGGGAGAAGATCATGCCCGAGCGGGAGCTCATGAAAGAGATGGGCGTAAGCCGCAATTCGGTGCGGGAGGCCCTGAACAAGCTCGTGGCCATGGGGCTGGTGGATCAGCGACAAGGCCAGGGCACCTTTGTCCGCGGCCTCGGGTCGGTGCAGGACAACCCCATCATGGATCTCATGGCCTCCCACAACGCCACCATCACCGACCTCCTGGAGGTGCGCATGGGCCTGGAGTGCAACGGCGCGGCCCTGGCAGCGGAAAAGGCGACCCTGGACGACATCCGCACCATGGAGAAAAGCATCGCCACCATGGAAGAAGCCATCGCCGAAGGGCGGGTGGGCACCGACGAAGACGCCCACTTCCACATGGCCATCGCCCACGCCACGAGAAACCCCCTGCAGGTCCACATGATGAAGTACTTCCACGACTTCATCTTCTACGGCATCAACGAAAGCCTGAAACGCTTCTTTGACATGCCCGACCGCACCGAAGAGATCCTCACCCAGCACCGCCGCATCCTTGAGGCCATCGCACGGCGCGACAGCGGCAACGCCTATGCCGCCATGGCCGAACACATTCTGTATATCAAAGATTTCTTTGAGCATACCCGGGAGGGGAACATGCCGGCGGTGAAATAAAAGCAGAAAAAGCAGGCCTCCGGCGGCGAGGTGTACCACCTCGAAAGCGGGTTGCGAATGCTCCGAGCCCTCGTTCCTCGGGCACGTCACATTCGCTGATGGGCAAAGCTCGTAAAAACAAAAAAGCCGACCTTGATCCACGCACCAGGAACCCGGCACCGATCCTCTTCTGCAAAAAGAAGACGGGCCGCCCTTTTCAGGTACGGCCCGTCCATCAACTCAAGGTTACCCAGGACCACGTCCTTGCCATCCTCAAAAATTTCGGTAGCTACGCGAAGTGCGCTGAAAAAAACTCAAAGGCCTTTCGCCTACCCTGCCTGCTCTTTTTGGAACATCAGCTCCACCCCCAGGCAGCCGGTCATAAAGCCGTGTTTTTTGGTGGCGGGGTATTCCCGGCAGATGGCGGGCTTCACATCATGGATGGCGCATTTGGCTTTGCCCCCTTCCATGGTGAGAAAGGGACAAGGGTCCTGGGGCTCGCCTGTGCCGGGGTCGATCCAGATGGTGTAGCCCCCGTCCACCTTGTCTTTGCCCACCCAGGCCAGGAGATCGTCCCTTCCGGCCTTCTTCCACATGGCAATATCCTCGGCGGTGAGGGCACGGCTATAGTCCAGGTTGGTGCAGCACTGGCCGCACTGGAGGCATGTAAAGTCGTGGAGTTCCGTGGTTAAGGCCACCCCCTCTTCCCCTTCGGGCCCCCTTGCCTTTCGCACATCCGACCAGAACATGAGGGAAAAGGCCCGGCACAGGGCCTCTTCGGTGAGGGTTGGGCTGTTCAAAAACTCCTGGACCAGGGCGATCATCTCGTACAGACTCCCCTCCCCCCCGCTCATGACCTCCTGGAAGCGCTCCGGCCACCCCCCGCCGGCCATGGCAGCCATCTCTTCCAGGGTGTCCTCCTGGAGACCGTACTGCTCCAGGTCCAGGCATACGGCATCTTTGGCTTCTTCTGTGGTCAAAAAGATCTCAGCGTCCATCCGGTCCCCCTTTTTCATGAAACCTTCGTCATTTCAGGTATGCGAGTGCTCAGCGGGTGGTGTTGGTCAGACCGTCTTTTGCGGGCGGCTGCGGGCCCGGTTCCAGGGCACGAGAAGGAAACCGGGTGCGCTCAGGTCGGATGCAAGACACAAAGTTCCGACCCAGAAGGGTAATCGATGAGGAAAATCAGCCAACGCCCGGGGCGTCGACAGTCTGACACCATTGAATCACCGGGCCTGTCGGTTGTCAAATCAATTCACGGGGGAGATCATTGCTCAATCCCATGAAATAACTATTAAACCAAACCAGAGATCAACTTAATTTGAATGCGGGGGTAAAAATTAAGGAGGAAACCGAAAGATTGGGGTGCGGCCTATCCGAGCCGAAAGCCCTGCCAACGAAGGAGAACGAGAGATTAACCACCCGTTATAACTTTGTTTTTTAGCAACAACTTTGACTGATCTTGAAACGTTTTTCCAGGAAAGATAAGGTAAATGTACGCTAAATGAAAAATTGAGATTACCGCCGAGCTTCAACACCATTCATGTAACCTTGGGCAGGGTGAAGGCCCGAAAGGTTAACGTACAACAAAGGGAGTTCCGGTGGTATTCGGGGAGGTTTGCTCACTCTCCAAGGGTGGCCCGCTGGCAGGGGCCACCCTTTTTTTGTTCTCACATCCGCTTTCGAGGTGGTTTCGTGTTCGTTAATTTGCCGTAGGGCGTCACCTCACCGAGGGCTTCAACACGAGAAAATAGAGGGACCCGGTCTGCTTCATGTGGCCAGCCGTAAGTTCCGCTTCTTCCCCATGGCCGGTGAACAGATCCACCCGCCCCGGGCCTTTGATGGCCCCGCCCGTGTCCTGATTCATCACGAACCTGCCGAAGGACTCCCAGGAGAGCACTTCATCCGGCCTTGTTTCCCCGGGTTTTTCCGTGGTGATAAAGGCGATGCCGCAGGCGGGAAAGGGCCTCTTATCCGTGGCGATGGAACGGTTGGGGGTCACGGGCACGTTGTAGCAGCCCAGGGGCCCCTTGGCCTCTTCCATAAAAAAGACCATGCTGGGGTTGTAGTTGAACACCTCCTGCCTGCGCTCGGGATTCTCCTCCAGCCACCTGCGGATGGACTGCATGGAGACCGCCTCCCTTTCCAGGAACCCCTGCCGAATCATGTACCTGCCGATACTGCGGTAGGGGTGGCCGTTTTTGGTCTGATAGTGGACCCTGAGCTCCTCCCCGTTCTCCATGGTGATAACCCCCGAACCCTGAATTTCCAGGAAAAACAGATCCACGGGATCATCCACCCAGGCCAGGGGCTCGGTGCGATCGAGAAGAGCACTGCCGTTGTCCGCCTCATGACGGGTGTAGTAGGGCACCACCGTTCCCTTTTCCGTCACCCGGCCGATGAGGTGCCGCTTTCCCGAGGCCTTCACCCCGGGAAACCGGGAGATGTCGATGGTCACCAGGTCGTCGGGCCGGGTGAGCACGGGGTAGCGGTACCGATCGGTCTCTTCGGTGTTGCCGAAAAGTGAGGCTTCGTAGTACCCGGTAAAGAGAACCTCCCCTTTTCCGTCCCGTCCCGTGGACCGGTAGACACGATAGTTGTCCCGGATAAATCCCGCAACCGCCTCAGGGGAAGGGTCCTCGTGGATGGCGTAGAGAAGGGCAACGGCCGAGCGGATCATCTCCGAGACGCTGTAGCGGTCCTCTCCCACAGTAAAGGTACGCGTCTTGGGAATCCTGTTGTAGTAGACCAGGCTCCGGAGCAGGGCCTCTTCAAGCCCTTCGAAATCCAGGTCGTCTTCAAAGGCGGGGTACCCAGCCTCCCCCGGAACCACGGGCACCAGCGCAGGAAGCGCCTTGCCCTTCTCTTTGCCCGTGGTGATGCAGCCAAAGCACAGAAAAACCAACGCAGCAGCCACGAGCCACCACCGTGCACCGGTTCGTTTAAAGGCGTCCATCATCCTGCCTCCACCTTTCTGGGCACCGTTTCGACGGGATCCGGTGCTTCAATAACGGCCGTATCCTTCTCCCGCACCCCCAGCTCTTCAAACCGCCGGGCCGAGACAAAGAGGCGCCGCTCAAAGGAGCCTGCCAGCTGGTTGTAGGTTGAGGTCACTTTGCCGATCTCCCCGCCCAGCTTGTTCAAATGGGAGGCAAAGGTAACCACGCGGCTGTAGAGTTCCTTGCCCAGCTCCTGGATCTCGTGAACGCTTTCAGCGGCCTGCTCCTGGCGCCACCCGTAGGCCACGGCCTTGAGCAGGGAGATCAGGGTGGTGGGGGTGGCCAGCACCACCCCTTTTTCAATGCCCTCTTCAATAAGGCCGGGCCGCTTGGCAAGGGCCGCGGAGAAAAAGCTCTCCCCCGGGATAAAGAGGACCACAAACTCAGGGGCGGGCTTGAGACCCGCCCAATACGCCTTGCCCGAGAGAACCTGCACATGGTGATGAAGGGCCCGGGCATGTTCGTCCAGATGTTTGGCCTTTTCCCCTTGGGTGGTGGCCTCCATGGCCCGCAGATAGGCGGCCAGGGGGACCTTGGAGTCAACCGCAATGCGCCGCCCCCCGGGGAGCTGCACCACCATGTCCGGACGCATGGCACCGGCCTCGCCCCTCATGCTCACCTGCTCGAAAAAATCGCAACGGTCCACCATGCCGGAGAGCTCGGCCACCCGCTTCAGGGTGATCTCCCCCCAGCGGCCGCGCACGTTGGGCACCTGCAGGGCCCCGGAGAGCTTGGTGGTCTCCTTCTGGAGCACGGCATGGGTCCGGGCCAGGGTCTCCACTTGCTCGGTGAGGGCCCCGTAAGCCTTTTCCCGCTGCATCTCCATCTGACGGACCTTCTCGTCGTAGGCTTTCATGGCCTCGGCCACAGGGGCCACGATCTCTTTGACCGCCTCCCCCCGGCGGGTAAAATCACGCCGGGCCTCGCCAACCACCGCCTCCAGGGTCTCCTTGGAGAGCTGGGCAAAGGTCTTTGCGTTGTCTGCCAGGGCGTCGGCAGACAGGGCCTTGAGCATCTGGCGCAATTCGTCTTTCTGGGCAGAGAGCAGGGCCACCTTCTCGCCCGCGGATTCCCGCTCCTTCACAAGCTCGGCCTCAAGGCGCGCCATGCGGGACCGCAAGGAGATCTCTGTTTCTCCCTTCTGATGAAGGGCGGCATCCCTCTCTTTGATGCCCTCCTCCAGGGTAAGAAGATTGGTCAGGCGGCCCCGAGCCTCGGCCGCTTCATCAGCCAAGGCAAAAAGGCGCTCCTCCTGGGCATCCCGGCTCTCCAGGGCCTCGTCCAGGGCGCGGGCCGTCCGGCGATGCCGAAGTCCGGCAAAGCCCCAGGCTACGGCCGCACCGGCCACCAGCCCTGCACCCAGGGCGGGATGCATCAGCGTATCCAGCAAGCCACTAAATGCCATCACGCCCCTTCCCGCTGATACACGCCAGACTTTCCGCCGCTCTTGGCCATGAGACGAATCCCCTCAATGGTCATGCCCTTGTCGTAGGCTTTGCACATGTCGTAGATGGTCAGGGCAGCAACAGAGACCGCATGGAGGGCCTCCATCTCCACCCCGGTCTCCCCTTTCACCCGCACCTCGGCCTCGATGCGAAAGGCATGGTTCTCCGGCTCCGGATAAAAATCGACACGGGCCCCGGTAATGAACAATGGGTGGCACATGGGAATGACCTCGCTGGTACGCTTGGCCGCCATCACCCCTGCAATGCGCGCGGTCTCAAGGACGTTGCCCTTTTTCACCCGGGTGTCCGTGATTCGCTCAAACGTGTCGCGAGTCATGACAATGCGGCCCTCGGCCACAGCCCGACGGTCCGTGGCCGCCTTGTCCGTGACATCCACCATGCGAACCGCGCCGTCCTCATCAATATGCGTAAATTCTTTCATGAAAAAAATCCTTTTTAAAAACAAGGGGATACATCCCCTGGGCCCCAGGTTCGGGAATGCTCTTTCGCCTTCGTTCCTCAGGATCATCACATTCCCTGACGGGCTTCGCCCGTAATTGGCGGTGTGGGATATTCATACACCCTGATCTAAATGAATCCCAAGAGCCCTTCATCGGGTTTCCAGACACATGAAATGGGCCTCTCCTGCAAAATCGGCTGCCATATGTCGCACACCACGCGAATGCTCCGAAAACGTTTGCATGATGTCTGCCTCCATGCATTCGCCATAGGGTTTCAAGGTGCCTCCACCTTGCCGCCGAAGGCTGTGTTTTTGAGCTGAATAGTGACTCCCGGCCTATGCAAATCTAGCTTTCGGTAAAATGCTCCGTCTTGGAGGTCACCTCGGCCTTGACGGCGTTTAAGAGCCCTTCAAGGGTGGCCAGCACGTTCTCGCGGATGTCCCCTGCCACCACAATGGCCATGACGTCATCCCCCACGGCCAGGGGCCTCTCCTCTTCAATGGCAATGAGGATCTCCACGATACCCGCCCGGCTCCGGTACTCGGCCATGAGCTCGTCAAGGCGTGCGTGGTTCACATGGACCGTGAGGCCTGTGACGGGGCGTCCGTCACGGGAGCTTTCCCGAACCACCCCGTTGTGGGCCAGTACCATGCCCGCCTTGCCGAAATCAGGGTGGGCCTTTATCTCTTGAATCATCTCAGCGATATGAATCATTCTTTTTCCTTATGTGTTTAACCTGGTTTGTAAGGACGTAATTACCCCCTGCTTGTCAACGGGTTGGCCGCCGGAGGCAGTGCGGTCAAAGATGCCTCCGGCGGCCCTGCCGGGGGCCAAGCTTTTGAAAAGCTTGACAAACAGACTTTAAAATTGCCCCACTACCTTGGAGGTAGTCCGGTTAAAGCTGATAATTAACGAGTTCCGATAATGAATCTTAGCCCATCAAGGCTTGTCGTATCGCTCGTACAAACCACCAGCATATGTTTCGGGCGAAGCCCGAGCCGAAGGCCCTTGCGCTTTGGCCCGAGGAACGAGGGACAAAGCGCAAGGGCTATATGCTTTCGAGGTGTTTTCGTTATCGTGGCTTCGCCACCCTCGCCGCCGGAGGCACGCTTTTTCCACTCACTTTTACCATAAGAAGGCTGTTTTTTTCTGCGGCTTTGACCATAAGAAGACAACGTTAACTCTCGCCTTTCCGGGCAAGCATGTCCAGGGCCCATTGGTAGTCTTCGGGGGTGTTGATATTAAAAAAGCTGCGCAGCTCCGGGTCGATGCGCCGGATCTCATCTTCCGGGACCTTGCGGGTCCTCTTCTTGCGAAAGAGGCTCTGGATTTTGTAGCGGCCTTCGGCCAGCCGGTTTTCGGCCAGGGTGAGGTTTTCTCGAGAGTAGGCGGCGCAGAGGGGCTCCATGCCCTTGGAGGTCTCGGGCACCACGATGGTGGCGCCGTCCGTGCGATACGAGAGCACCAGCTCCACCATCTCCCGGGAGAGAAAGGGGTTGTCGCAGGGGGCCACAAAGATCCAGGGGGTTTCCGCGTGGAAGAGGGCGGCGTGGATGCCGGCCAGGGAGCAGCGCTCGGGGAAGAGGTCCGAAACGACCTTGACGTCAAAATCAAGAAAGTCCAGGGGGTTGTTGGAGACCACCAGCACCCGGCCGAAGATGTCCTCAAACAGGGAGAGGGTGCGCGCCATGATGCTCTGCCCCCCGATGTCGAGGAGGGCCTTGTTTGTTCCACTCATTCTGGAATTCAACCCACCGGCCAGAATCACGCCGGTACAATCAAAAATCCCCATTGCACTCGTTGCTCCCTCTTTGGTTTCTGAGGGGAGTCTGTCAAAAATAATGCGCAAAATCAAGGCATTTCAAAGAGGTCAAACCAAGGCGTTTACGCCCCATTTCGCCACATTTGACTTGATCAATCACCCATCAATAGGATAAAAATAAGGGGTTGATGCCTGCGGCACCGGCCGCTTGGCATCCCACCTCCATCGGACTGCGAGCCGATGGCATCGTCAACCCTTTGCATGCCCGTATGTGAACTGCCCTTCCACACCCACGCGTGACGATCCCCCGACAAGGTATCGGCGAAATGTTCCTACACAGGCATCCACCCATTGGGAACCCTGCTATGACCACCGCAACCGTTCTTCTCGATGCCACGGACATCAAACGTGCCATCACCCGCATGGCCCACGAAATCATCGAGCACCACCGAGGGGCCCAGGGGCTCGCCCTCATCGGGATCCAGACCCGCGGCGTCTTCATCGCCCGCCGCCTGAAACGCGAAATCGAAGTCATCGAAGGGCTTGAGGCCAACTCTCTTCCCTGCGGTGAGATGGATATCAACCTCTACCGCGACGACTGGACCCGCATCAGCCACCAGCCCATCGTCAAGCCCACGGAGATCCCCTTTGAGGTCAACGACCGGGAGATCCTCCTGGTGGATGACGTTCTTTATACCGGCCGCACCATCCGAGCCGCCATGGATGCCCTCATGGACTTCGGGCGCCCGTCGCGCATCGGCCTGGCCGTCCTGGTGGACCGGGGACACCGGGAGTTTCCCATCCAACCCGACTACACCGGCAAGAAAGTGGACAGTGAATACGAACAGCATGTCGACGTCCTGCTCAGCGAGCACGATGACTCTGACCTGGTAACCCTAAACTGAGAGGTAGCCTATGGGAACCCGAGAGCACAGAAGCCAAAGCAAGAAACAACTGAAAGTAGCCGTCGTCTCCGTCTCTTCCACCCGCACCATGGACACGGACGAAAGCGGCGCGTGGATTGAAAAACTGGCTAAAAAAGAGGGCCATGAGGTGGTGGACCGCCTGGTGGTCATGGACTCGGAAGGGGAGGTGCGAAAGGCCATCCGGGACATCATCCGGGATCACAACGCCGACGGCATCATCGTCACCGGCGGCACCGGCATCACCGCAGGGGACCTTACCTTAGAAGCGGTCCGGCCCATGTTCAGGAAAGAGCTCACCGCCTTCGGCCCCATCTTCGCCCAGCTGAGCTTTGACGAAATCGACTCGGCAGCCATCCTCTCCCGCGCCACCGCGGGCATCGTCTCGGACTCCGCAGTCTTTGTCATCCCCGGAAGCCTGGCCGCCTGCAAACTCGCCTGCAAAAACCTCATCTTCCCGGAACTCGGCCACGTCTCCAAACACGCCAGAGGATAAAGGGTCACACATGATGCCTCCGGCGGCAAGGTGAGCCACCTTGAAAGCTTGTTGCTGCTGTGATTTACCCCTCGCGTGTCACGGCGTAGCCGGATTCATAGGGGTAAATCACAACGGTATTTTTCGTAAAATTGGGCCTTAATCATCCTTTGGACCGCGACCTGCAAAGAGCCGATTCCTCAAAGCGCACTCCGTACACCAACATCAATGCCTTGGGTGGCCCGGACACGGTGCACATAGTGCACCCTACGGGCTGTCGGCCTTTTGGGATGATGTTATCAAGAACACCCTGGTGACCAAACGATGACCAAGGCCTGAAATTGTGTCTGTGTGACGCCGGTCATCCTGTGTCGTCGGACTACGGCGCGGCAAGCGAGGGCTGGAAGCTTTCACGACCCCGGGGTGTAGCGGACGGCAAGGGTGCGGATGACGCCCAGGCTCACAAGGAGCAGGGCAAATCCGGTAAGGACCTCCCAGGAGGGGCCCTTGGCTTCGTCCCGGTACAAGGTGATCATCACCTCGCGCACCACAAAGAGAATGGCCGGGTCCATCATGGTGTGAAGCCGGATGCGCCGGGTGCTGAAAAAATCCACGAACCCTCTGAAGAGCTCCAGCATGACGAGAAAGGAGAGGATCTCGGCCACCACAAAGGTGAACCCCTCTCCGTCCATCATGTGGAGCAGGTGCCTGGCGTCCAGAAGGGTTTTGCCCAGGCCTGCGGCCAGCACCACGATGATATAGACGGTCATGATATTGACCATCACCTCCTGGGTCTTGAAAAAAATCGCTCTGGGATGAATGGTTTCCAGAATCCGGCCGGTCCGTGCCGGCCCCTCTTGGTCTCTGTTTTTTTGCCACACGGGCTCATTGATCTGTTCCATGGGATCAAGGGTGCACCGGGTATGTGTGAAACATGTCAGCATCCTGCAAGAACTCGGCGATCAGCGCTTCCGACACAGGCATTTTCCCCCGAACCTCGCCCCCAAGGGCAAACACATCAACCGCTCACAACGCCCTAACCAAACCCTAACACGCCGACACTATCTTCCTGTGGAACATGTCAAGGCCCACCGCCCCCAAGGTGCGGAAAACATGCCGTTGCCCGACGGCAACGGCTCGCGACATACCATCACCAACCTCCACAGGAGAGATATCATGAAAAAAAGTCTTTGGTTCACCGCCCTTGTTTCCACCGTTTTCCTTGCGGCATCCGTTGCCACGGCATCGGCCGAAAGGCTTGTTCTCAAAGGGTCCACCACGGTTCTTCCCATTGCCCAGAAAATCTCCGAGGCATACATGGCCTCCCACCCTGAGGTGAAAATCTCCCTTTCCGGGGGCGGCTCCGGTAACGGCATCAAGGCGGTCATCGACCAGACCGCAGACATCGGCAACTCCTCCCGCTTCATCAAAGGCAAAGAGGTGAAGCTGGCCACGGGCAAGGGCGTGCTTCCTGTGCCCCACCGCATCGCCCTGGACTGCATCGTCCCTGTGGTTCACCCGGACAACCCGGTAAAGGACCTCTCTCTGGATCAGCTCAAGCAGATCTACCTGGGCAAGATCACCAACTGGAAGCAGGTGGGCGGCTCGGACAAAAAGATCGTGGTGATCTCCCGGGACAGCTCCTCGGGCACCTTTGATGCCTGGAAGAGCCTGGTCATGAAAAAGGAGCGGGTCACCCCCCGCGCTCTTACCCAGCCCTCCAACGGCGGCCTGGTGACCCAGGTGGCCACCACCAAAGGCGCCATCGCCTACATCGCCCTGGGGTACATGAACGAAGAGGTGAAAGCCCTTCGGGTAAACGGGGTCATGGGCTCTGCGGAAACCACCCTCAACGGCCGCTACCCCATCAGCCGCCCCCTGTTCATGTTCACCAACGGATGGCCCAAGGGAGAGACCCTTTCGTTCATCAACTTCATCCTCTCCAGAAAAGGCCAGGCCCTGGTGGAAGAGGCTGGAAGCATCTCCCTTTACTAACCATGACACCTCCCGCTGAGCGGGACCGTGGGTTCACGAAGCCGACACGCCAACCCAGCACACGGCGCGTCGGCTGCGTGTTCGCTTTTTTGCCACAAGCCAAGGACGACCTTTCATGACACACAGCGAGTCTACCGCAGCACCCCACGCCCCGGTGTCCCCCCCGGGCCGGGTTCCACGTGAAACAACCGCCCCGGAGCGGGGAAGCCTCACCGGGCGGCGCACCGCCGTAGGGGAATGGGTGGCCGAATCTTCCCTTCTGATCATCTCCCTGATCTCCATCCTCATCCTGGGCCTGATCATGCTCTTCCTGATCCTGGAGGGGAGCCCCACCTTCTCCTTTGTCTCGGTGCGGGAGTTCATCGGCGGCGTGCTCTGGTACCCCACGGACGAGCCTCCGGCCTTCGGCATCCTGGCCCTCATCGTGGGCTCCTTTGCCGTGACCCTGCTCTCCTCCCTCATCTCGGTACCCTCCGGGGTGATGACCGCCATCTACCTCTCGGAACTGGCCCCGCCCAGGGTGGCGGAGTGGCTCAAACCCGCCATCGAGCTTTTGGCCTCCCTTCCGTCGGTGGTCATCGGTTTTTTCGGTATGGTGGCGGTGGCCCCCCTCATGCAGAGCCTCTTTGACATCCCCACGGGCCTGAACATGTTCACGGCCTCCATCATGCTGGCCTTCATGTCCATCCCCACCATCTGCACCATCTCCGAAGATGCCTTGCGAAGCGTCCCGGTCACCTACCGGGAAGCCTCCCTGGCCCTGGGCGCCACCCCCTTTGAGACCATCTCCAGGGTCACGGTGCCCGCGGCCCTCTCCGGCATCACCACGGCCATCATCCTGGGCATGTCCCGGGCCATCGGCGAGACCATGGTGGTGCTCATGGTGGCCGGAGGCGCGGCCATGGTGCCCGAATCCCTCTTCGACCCCATCCGCCCCATGCCGGCGAGCATCGCCGCGGAGATGGGGGAGGCCCCATTCCGGGGGGACCACTACCACGCGCTCTTTGCCACGGGCATCACCCTGTTCCTCTTCACCATCATTTTTAACGTTCTGGCCATGGCCGTCTCCCGCAAGTATCGGCTCAAGGGGTAATCATGACCGTTTCCATTTCCCAACGCATCCAGTCCGGAAGGCGCGGAACCACCCAGACCCTCTGGTTCACCCTCTTCCGTGTGGCCGCAGCCATCAACGTGTTGGCCCTTTTTTCCGTGATCCTCTTCATCATCACCCGGGGCCTCTCCGCCATCAGCTGGGAGTTCCTCACCCAGATGCCGAGGAACTCCATGACCGAAGGAGGAATCCTTCCCTGCATCGTGGGCACCGCCTCCCTGGCCTTCGGGGCCCTTGCCATCGCCTTTCCCGTGGGGGTGGGCACAGCCATCTACCTTAATGAATATGCCGGCCAGGGCAAGATCGTCTCAGTCATCCGGTTTGCCATCGCCAACCTTGCCGGGGTCCCCTCGGTGGTGTTCGGCCTCTTTGGCCTGGCCTTCTTCTGCACGGTACTCAAGATGGGGGTGAGCCTTCTGGCAGGAGCCCTGACCCTGGGGGTCATGAGCCTGCCCGTCATCATCGGGGCCGCAGAAGAGGCCTTGAAAGCCGTGCCCGACACCTACCGGGAAGCCTCCCTGGGGCTCGGGGCCTCCAAGTGGCAGACCATCTGCCGGGTGGTGGTGCCGTCTGCCCTGCCGGGGATCCTCACCGGATCCATCCTGGCCCTGGGCCGGGCCGCGGGCGAGACAGCCCCCATCATGTTCACCGGTGCCGTCTTCTTTACCCCGGACCTGCCCACCTCGATTTTCGACGAGGTCATGGCCCTGCCCTACCACATCTACGTCCTGGCCACGGCAGGCACCCACATCGGAGAGACGCGCCACCTTCAGTACGGCACGGCCCTTGTCCTCATCGCCCTGGTCCTCGGCATGAACCTGTGCGCCATCCTCCTGCGCTCGCGCCTGCGCAAACGGAGCCGCGTATAAGGGCATCTACTTAAACAAGCCTCCGGCGGCGAGGTGGAGCCACCTCGAAAGCTTATTGCCCTTGCGCTTTTTCCTTCGTTCCTCAGGAGAAAGCGCAAGGGCCTTCGGCTCGGGCTTCGCTCGACATAAACGCTGATGGTTTCTACGGGCTGGCTCACAAGCGTCGAGGCTACAGGACACGTTCTCGCCGCGTGTTTTTAAGCAGAACCGTTACCGAAAAACGTATCATTCATAAAAAGTGACTTAACATGACCCAACAAAACGAGACCCACGACACCATTATCCACGCCAGGGACCTGAGCCTTTTCTACGGAGACTTCCAGGCCCTCCACGGGATCACCCTGCCCTTTGCCGAACGGCAGGTCACCGCTCTCATCGGCCCTTCGGGGTGTGGAAAGAGCTCTTTTCTCCGGTGCCTGAACCGCATGAACGACCTCACGGCAGGGACCCGCAGCGAGGGGGAGGTGATCTTTGAGGGGAAGAACATCCTGGAGAAAAAGATCGACGTGGTCTCCCTCAGGCGGCACATCGGCATGGTGTTCCAGAAGCCCAACCCCTTTCCCAAAAGCATCTACGACAACGTGGCCTACGGCCTCAAGGTCAACGGCATCACCAACAAATCCATGGTGGCCTCGCGGGTGGAGCGAAGCCTGATCCAGGCCGCCCTCTGGGACGAGGTCAAAGACCGGCTCCACAAACCCGCCCTGGGACTCTCCGGGGGTCAGCAGCAGCGCCTCTGCATTGCCCGGGCCCTGGCCGTGGAACCGGAGATCCTGCTCATGGACGAGCCGGCCTCGGCCCTGGACCCCATCGCCACCCAGAAAATCGAAGAACTCGTCCTGGAACTCAAGGAGCGCTACACCATCATCATCGTCACCCACAACATGCAGCAGGCGGCCCGGGTCTCCGACACCACCGCCTTCTTCTACATGGGCAAGCTCGTGGAGGTGGGGGACACCAACACCCTGTTCACCAAACCGGTGAAAAAAGAGACCGAAGACTACATCACCGGCCGTTTCGGGTAAGGGAAAAAGCTTGCCTCCGGCGGCGAGGTGAGCCACCTCGAAAGCAGGTTGCGAATGCGCTTTCCCCTTCGTTCCTCAGGGAAAATCACATTCGCCTATGCTTCAAATTAAACCGAATCTGTTTTTTTAGCCTGTTTATCAAACTTTTCAAAAGTTTGGCCCCCGGCAGGGCCGCCGGAGGCCTCATTTTTAAGCATTTATTGATTTTTTACCTTCAAGGAGGCACCCGGTGTACCGGGTGATAGAGAGTAACCATGACCATCCATCTGCAACGGGAACTCGATAAAATCCGGCGCATGCTCCTCTCGTTGGGAGCCCTCACCGAAGACCGCTTCCGGCTGGCCATCCGCGCATTAAACGACATGGACCTGGACCTGGCCCGTGAGATCATTGAAAAAGACGAGGAGATCGATTTAAAGGAGGTCCAGATCGAAGAGGAGTGCCTCAAGGTCCTGGCCCTGCACCAGCCCGTGGCCGGTGATTTGCGATCCCTGGTGGTGGTCATCAAGATCAACAACGACCTGGAGCGCATTGCCGACCAGGCCGTCAACATTGCCGTACGCATCAAGACCCTGGCGGCCAAAAAAAATCCGGGCTTCACCTACGATTACACCGAAATGGCGGACAAATCCGGCCTGATGCTCAAGATGAGCCTGGATGCCTTTGTCCGCCAGGACGACGAGATGGCCGAAAAGGTCCGCTTCATGGATGAAGAGGTGGACGCCATGCGCAACGCGGCTTACGACCGCATCAAAGAGGCCATCTCCCAAACCCCGGACGAAGCCGGGTACCTCATCAACCTCTTTCTCGTCTCCCGGCACCTGGAACGCATAGCCGATCACGCCACCAACATCGCAGAAGAGGTGATCTACATGCGCAAGGGTGAGATCATCCGCCACACAGAAGCCCTGGACTAACCCCGTTGCCGACCGAGCCCCTTAACAAGGGGCTCTTCGGCTCCCCCCGGCATTTCTACGTCCCCGCCCCATGAAATTGTCTTGACTTTTCCAGCTTTATAACCAATGTTCTTTAATTAAAACACTCAACCATCACAATAAACATACGCTTCAAAACCTGTCCTGTCTGGTGAAGGACGGGTCCGCCCCTGCACCCTTACAACCCAAACCACCCGACTGCGGCCCCATTCCGAAGGGCCCATACAGCAGAGAGCCATGGTCCGAATCAACAACCCGCGGGTCGCCCTGTTCCTGACCCTGGTGCTGGTGTCAGCCTTCACTCTCCCCATTACCGGCCTGGTGGGCGAGGCCCCCCTGGCCACCGATGACCCGGTGACTGCGGCAGCCGCCCTGCACATGGCCGCGGCCCCCACCCTCACCCTGGCCACGGTTCAGGAGTACCTCGCAGGCCTTCCCCCGCTCTACCCCCTTGCCGCGGCCACATTGTCCCATGCCACAGCCCCCTTTCTGGAGGGCATGGCTCCCCTTCGCCTGACCTCGGCCCTTTTCAGCCTGGGTACCCTGGTGCTCTTCTTCAGCTTTGCCCTGCGCTACGGAAAAAGCAGGTTTGCGCTCCTTGCCACGGCCCTTCTGGCCACCATGCCCGGTTTTGCCTTCGGTGCCGGGTGGATCGGCCGGGACCCTGCCCTGCTTTTTTTCCTGATGGCTTCGGTGACGGCAACCTTTAGAACCTTTGTGGACGATTCACCGCCCTGGATCCTCATGGCGGGAACGGCAACGGCCGGAGCCTTTCTCACCAGCTCATGGGACGGGCTCCTGCTCATCGCCTGTGTCTGGGCCGCGGGCATTGTCTGGTTTATCAACTCCCGAGGCCCGGGAAGAACCAGCCATGTCAGCCATCTCTTTTTTCACCTGGCCGCCCTTCTGGCCATCCTCGTCCTCACGAGCGGTGGCATGGTTACCCAGGTCATCGGCCATACGGCGGCCCCCATTACTCAGGGGTTCTGGATCCCCGCATTCCCCCCCGCCCCGCCACCGTCGCCCACCAAGCTGGCCCTGCAGATCCTTGCTCAGACCTGGCCCTGGACGCCCCTGTTCTTTATCTATGTGGGGCTCGTTACAGCCCGCACCTTACGGAGCGGTACCCTGTCTCCAACCCCCATGTTCATTATCTTCTGGTTCCTTGCCTCCCTTCTCCCCACCATCACCGGTGAGACGGGGCTCAGCCCGGTACTCCCCCCCCTGGCCCTCATGGCAGCCTTTGTCCTGAGGGACGGAATGCCCATGTGGGTCCGCCCCTTTGCCGCAGCCTGGTCCTGGGCGGTGGTTCTGATCCTGTTCATCCTGGCCTTCTCCCCGGGCCTGCGCCTTTTTAGCCTTCGCACCGACCACGCCATCCTGCCCGGACTCCTCCGGGGCGACCTCTTCTCTCCCTTTGCCGCCACAGGGCTGGTCCTGGCCGCCGTCACCTGCGTGGTAAAACCATCCCCCTCACCCGCACGGGGCGACTCCTCACCGTCACCGCCATCCTCTGGGTAACCCTGGCCAACGGCCCCTTTTCCGCCTTGACCGGTCACCGGGCATCGGAGATCCGCCCCCTGATCACCGCCATCCAAACCCACCCACACAAGGGCACCGCAGCGTACGGGGTGGACCGCCGCCTCCGGGCCTCACTCTGTTTTTACGGGCGGCTTCACCTGCTCAACACCGACAACCTGGATCGCTGCTTTGACATCCTCAAAGGAGGAGACCCCGATTATGACACCCTGCTCATGCAGTCCGATGCCGCTGATCACCTCCCGGAAGCCCTCTCCATGGTCCCGGTGACCATTGTGGAAAAGGTTCCCCTTGAAAAGGGCGGAAGTCTCCTGTTTGTGCGGGGACGATAAAGCAGAATCGCAACAAAAAACCCGGAGAGCTGGGCGGTGTGGGTTCGCTCAGCTCTCCGGGTTTGTTTTTCCTGATCCTTTGGTTTTTCAGCTTGGAACAACCAGGGTAAAGGTGGAACCTTTTTCAGGGGTGCTTTCCACCCTCACCTCTCCGTTGAGCAGGTGCATCACGTGCTTGGCGATGGCAAGGCCCAGGCCTGTGCCCCCAAGCTTTCGGCTCCGGGCACTGTCCACCCGGTAAAAGCGCTCAAAGAGCCGGGGAATGTGCTCGGCAGGAATTCCGCACCCCTGGTCCGACACCCGGATCTCCACCCTGTCCTCGGTTCGTGCCACAGCCACGGTGACGGTGCTCCGGGCCGGACTATACTTGATGGCGTTGTCCAGTAGGTTCACCACAGCACGCTCCAGGAGCATGGGGTCGAAGGTGGCCATCACCCCTTTGGCCCCTGTCACCTCCAGCGTCACATCCTTGGCGTCGGCGCTTCCCGAAAGAAGAAGAAGGCTGGTCTCCAGCACCCCGTCCACCTGAGACGGCGTCAGGGAAAGCTCCCCCTGCTGCTGCTCGATGCGGGAGAGTTCCAGAAGGTCCTCAATGAGGTGGGTCATCCGCTCCACGTTCTTTTCGATAATGGTGTAAAAGCGATCATGGCTCTCGGGAAGCTTCTCTTTTTCCAGCAGGATCGTCTCCACGGCGCCCTTGATGCAGGTCAACGGGGTGCGCATCTCATGGGACGCGTTGGAGGCAAAGTCCCGGCGCATACTCTCCAGCCGACGCATGCGGGTGACGTCGTTAAACACGATGAGGGTTCCCAGGCGCGCCTCCCCCACACCCTTCAGGGGCGTGCTCCGGCTGTGGAGCAGGGTCTCCCGGTTGTCCCAGAGCTTGATGTCCTCTTCCATGGCCTCGGAGGTGCCTGCGGCCTTTTCCACAAAACGGATAAAAGCGATGTTGCGGATCGCTTCGGACACCCCGAAGCCCACGGCCTCCCCCGGCACCAGGCCGAAAATCCCATGGGCCGCAGCGTTCATGCTGATGATGGAAAAATCCGCGTCCACGGCCATCACCCCTTCCACCATGCTCGACAAAACGGCCTCCATCTCGTTTCTCTGGCGAGTGGTGGTGCGGATGCGCTCATCCAGCTGATGTGCCATCAGGTTCATGGACTCGGCGAGCCCGCCGATCTCTAAAGAGTCAGGGACGTAAAGCTTATGACTGAAATCCCCTTCGGCAAAAAGGCGCGCACTCCGCTGCATGTCGGAGATGGGGCGGCTGATCTTCCGGGAGACCACGAGACTTATGAATCCTGCCACCAGGGCCGTGGCCAGTCCCCAGAAGATGATGCGTTTCTGAACGGAACGGACTTCGCCTTCAAGGGCCGTCATGGGAAGCGCCGTACGCACCACCCCCAGCACCACGTTGTCCTGCTCAATGGGAATGGCCACATACATCATGTTGGTGGTCAAGGTGGCACTGAAGCGGATGGACAAGCCCGTCACGCCTTCCAGGGCCTTCACCACCTCCGGGCGGGAGCCATGGTTCTCCATGGCGGCCGAATCCTTTGTGGAATCCCCCAAAACCCACCCGTCCCGGTCAATGACCGTCACGCGGCTACCGGAACGTTGGGACGACGCCTTGCAGTAAGCGTCGATGTCGGCTAAACGATCCCCGTTCATGAGGGGGCCCACCCGAAGTCCCATGACCCCGGCAAGGGACTCCAGATCCCGGAGGGTCTGCTGGTGATAAAAGGAGGTCATGGAGGAGATGGCCAGAAGGCTCACCGCCGTAAGGGCCAGGACAAGGATCCCCACATAGGAGGGAAAAAGCTGCCAGAAAAGACGTTTACGCTGCATCATGGATCTATCATTGCCTGTGTATAAGGGGTAAAAAAGAAACCGCGGCCTTGACCGGATGTCAGACCTCTTTGAACCGATAACCGATGCCCCGGACCGTTTCGACATATTGGCTGCAGGGCCCGAGTTTCTTGCGCAAACCGGCCACAATCACGTCCACGCTGCGATCCGTAACCGCGTAGTTGTCCCCCCGGATGCCGTCCACGATCTGGGACCGGGTGAAAACCCACCCGGGTCGCCGGGCCAGGAGCAGCAGCAGGGAAAACTCGGAGAAGGTGAGCTCCACCCCCTGGCCCTGCACCTTCACCTGGACCCTGCCGGGACGAATCTCGATCTCCCCCAAGAGGAGCACCTCGTCCATGGTCGCGTCCCTCTCCCCCTTGTCGGTGCGTCTCCTCACCGCCCGGACCCGTGCCAGGAGCTCCCGGGGGCTGAAGGGCTTGGCCACGTAATCATCGGCACCCAGCTCCAGACCGGTGACGATGTCGGCCTCTTCTCCCTTGGCCGAAAGCATCACAATGGGAATATCCGCGGTGGCAGGGCTCCCTTTAAGGCTGCGGGTCACCTCCAGCCCGTCGATGCCGGGCAACATGAGGTCCAGGACAATGAGATCCACGGTTTCACGCCTGGCGATCTCCACGGCGCGCTCCCCGCTTGCCGTACAGGTCACCTTGTAGCCTTCCCGTTCGAGGTTGTATTTCACCAGGTCCAGAATGTCCTCTTCATCATCCACGACCAGCATATGTGCTTTGGGTTTCATCACGTTCTCCATGGAAAGGGTGGCTTTGACGGCCAACGAGCCCGTCAAGGGTGCTGTAGGTTGTAAACCCGTTGTGTTAGGCTTGTGTTAGGCAGGTGTATGGATCGTGTAATCTCCCCGTTTTCCAAGGGCCCCCATACCGCCACGGGATAAAAAAAAGGCGAGGTTCCATGGAACCTCGCCTTGTTGTCGTAGCCCCGGCACCCGAAGGCCGGGGCCTTTGATATGGTTACCTATCTTCGGGAAATCCCCTGGGAAAGATGTACCGTGAGATGCGCGCCAGAAATCCGATGCGCCGATCCCCGGGCCGACGCCGAAAGAGCCCTTTCCCCTCGAAAGTGCCCCGTTGACGCCGTTCGTCGCCCCGGCGTCTCCATTTCGGATAGGTATCAAAGTGAAATCGCTTGTTATTCCCGTCTCTCCTCTCCTGGGTTTCTGCCATACGGCCCCCCTTTGCCGTTTCGGCGGTACCTCATGCGGGGCCTTTATCGCAGGAGCTGCTCCATCGGCCCATGCGAAACCATCCGAAACGACGCTCACTGGAACGTCTCCGTTCCAAAATACACCGATTCTCCACCCCGCCCTCTTCGGCGCTGTGGAGCACCCCATACCCCTGTCGGCGCTCAAACGGTTCACGCCGATCCAGCCCGAAGCGCCGCTCCAACGTCGCAAGGCGGGACATCGCTTCCGGGTCGAGATGAATAATGGTACTCATAGGACCTCCCGGCACAGGGCGTGTCAGGCACGAAACGACTCACGGCACCGGGCTTTGGCCCACGGCCGTGACCGCCCTTTGCAGGCGACGCACCGCCCGCAAGGATTCCGCGCCTATCCAACTGATTCCACTTCAATATACACCCCTTACCCCAAAGGTTCAAGGCGGGTTCACACCCCGCCAGGGCCAACGCATTTGTAACTATTCAGCTCAAAAAAAAACAGCCTCCGGCGGCAAGGTGTGCCACCTTGAAAGCAGGTTGCGGATGTGTTTTGCCCCTCGTTCCTCGGGTCAAATCACATCCGCCTTTAAAGTAAAAATTCACTCAAAAAGATTTTTTAAAACCTGTTTGTTAAACTTTTTAAAAGTTTAGCCCCCGGCAGGGCCGCCGGAGGCATAAGCTGAATAGTTACAAGTATTTAACGATTCAACTTGCCTCCGACAGGGCCATCGGAGGTAAAATCTCAATGCGTTTTCCCTCACCCGGCAGCGCCATCGTAAAAATCAACCAGGGCGGCCACCACCTCGTCCCGCTTCTCGTGGTGGGCCACGTGGCGGCAGTCGCTCACCTTAAGGGCCGTGGCCCCGGCCACCGAGCGGCAGATGGCCTCCACCTGGCCCCAGGTGCCGTACTGGTCGTGTTCCCCCTGAATCACCAGGGTTGGGGCCGTCACCGCGGAGATGGCCCCGGTGATATCCCAGGTTCGATGGGAAGGGGAAAGCCAGGTATCGGCCCACCGCCGAAAGGCTTTTTCCGTATTGTCGCCATGGTGCCGGGCGAGTTTTTCCCGAAAGGTGCCCTCGGCAAAATAGCTGTCGGCATCGGCAATGCCGTCGATGGTGAGCTCGTCCACATACACATGACAGGCCTCCACCACGATCCCGGTCGTGCGGTGGGGAAACATGGCCCCGAACAACAGGGCAATGGTGCCGCCGTCGCTGTGGCCGAAAAAGAGGGCCTGGGAAAGGCCCAGGGCGTCAAGCACCAGCGGCAGCATGGTCTCTGCCTCAAAGGCGGGGTACTGGGAGTTGGCTTCCCACTCTGTCAAAGGGGATGATTTGCCGTATCCCCAGCGATCCCATGCCCAGACCGTCCGGCCCGTGGCCCGGCTGAGGACCTCGGGAAAGTCGTGCCACATCCCCACGCACCCCAGCCCTTCATGCAGCAGCACGATGGGCATGGCACCGGGGCTGTCCCCTTTCACACACACGGTGTAAAGGGTCTGGCCCAGGACAGAAATCACCCGCTCCTCACGCATGGGCCTCTCCTTTTACGGAGGCTGCAAGGGCCACCAGGGCCATGGTTACGGCAGGGACCATGTAGTCGGCACGGGTCACGGCCCCGTTTGAGAGAAGGCCGATGATCCCTTCGGCATAGCCGATGCGCCGGCTCTCTGAGAGCCCGGCCCGGTGCACGGCCTCGTCCAGCTCGCAGCCCCCGTCCACAACCATCCGGCACACCTCGCCGGGGAGTTCAAAGGCCGGGCCCACGCCCCGGTGAAACCGCTGGCCGTCATAGATCACGCAGGCGGTGAGGTTCATGTATCCGGTCTCGGTTCCGGCAACGGGTACCAGGCCCGACTCCAGTCCCACGCCGAAGCCGGAGCCGCCGTAGGCCCCCTGGGCTCTGTTGTCGGCCCCGCTGAGGGTCTCCTCATAGCCCACCGGCTGGTCCGACACCCCGGAGGGAAAGGCCACCGACACAAACGAAAGGTTGTTGAATCCGTTAAAGCCTTGAAAAGCCCTTTTTACCGCATCAAGCTTGTTGGGGTTGGCCGATCCCACGGCCACCCGAACACTGTCCTGTAACATCACGCACAATCCTTTTCCATAAACCCGATGATATCCAGCACCGTCTGGTTCACGGGCACCGGCACCCCGTGTTTTTCCCCTAAGCGCACCACCTCGCCGGTGAGGGCGTCGATCTCGGTCTTCTTGCCCGCCTTGAGGTCCTGAAGGGTCGACGAGACGTGGGTGGCTGCCGTGGGAAGAAGGTCGCCGGTGAGTACCTGAAAATACTCCTCCGGGGTCTCCCACCAGGTACGGTAGCCGGCCGCGGCCATCACCGCAAAAATCTCGTTGACCACGGACCGCATCAGGCGCAGCCCTTCGGGGTGGTCGGAGAGCTTGCCGTAGGGCACACCGAAGATGGCCCCCAGAGAGTTCAGGGAACCGTTAAAAAGCATCTTGGCCCAGAGGTCTTTTCCCACGTCATCGGACGGGGTGCAGGAGAGCCCGCCTGCGGTAAGGGCCTCTGCCAGGGGCACCAGCTCCCCGTCCATGGACCTCTCCAGATGCCCCATGGAGATGGGGGCCACATGGACCGTAATGTGGCTGGTGTTGGGGGCCGGCCGGGAAAACCCGGTGATGACCCGGGCATTGTAAACCCGGTCGGGATCCACCCAGCGGGAAACCCGCTCCCGGTTGCCCCAGCCGTTCTGGCAGAGCACCACGCAGGTGGCTGGCCCCAAAAGCCCGGGAACCGCTGAAAGGGCCTTTCCCGCCTCCCCCGTGGCGCTGGACTTGGTGCAGACAAGCACATAATCATAGGGCCCGCTTGCCGAAAAATCATCCGGGGACACCCCGGCCCGCACGTTGCGAAACACCGCCTGCCCCAACAGCCCCGTGCGCTTGAGCCCCTCTTCCGCAATGACGTCAGCGCCTTCTTTCCGGGTCACAATATCCGGGGTCACCCCCGCCTCAGCAAGGCACGACGCCAGTCCCAACCCCACGGCACCGCCCCCAAACACCAGTACTTTCATATTATGAATATCCTTTCGCTGCCTCCGGCGGGTCGCTTTTTGAAAAAAGCTCCGCAAAAACGTTCCGGTTGCATCGCCTTCTGCCGCTCAGCCCCAGTGGGGCTGAGCGGCAGAAGGCGATGCCTGTTCGTTAATTTTATATAGTCGAATAGTTACGATCTTCCAGAAGGTCCAGGCAATTCACAAAAACCAGTTTGTCAAACGTTTCAAAAGTTTGGCCCCCGGCAGGGCCGCCGGAGGCATTTTTTCTTCCCGTACGCTTTACACCTGGCGCAGTTTGAGCCAGAGGATCACCGCTTTTTCCTCCCCTTTGTTTTTCCAGCGGGAGGGGGTGCGTTCCACCAGATGGATGAGGGAGCCTTCCACAGCTTCGAGGTCGCGGCTGCCGCTCTGGAAGAGGACGCTGCCCTTGATGACGTAGCCCACTTCTTCGCACTTCTCGTCGAAGAAGTGCTGTTTTATGACCCGGCCTGGCTCGATCTCCAGAAGCCACACCTCAAAGCCCGTGTCCCCGCCCGAGGGGATCACCTGGCGCACGGATCCGCCTTTTCCTGTGATGCCCGGGATGTTGATGTCCTGCCACTGGGAGGGCTCGTAGACAGGTGTGGCCTCTTCGGCGGAGTTGTCCGAGAAGAAGGAGCCTGTTTCCACGGCAAGGAGCTCTGCCATGCGGAAGAGGGCGGGAAGGGAGGGGTAGATCTGACCGTTTTCAATCTGGCTGATGGTGCTGGGGGTGACCCCCACCTGCTTGGCCAGACCGGTCTGGGAGAGGCCGGCGGAGGTGCGGAAGTGCTTGAGGCGGCTCCCGATGTCGATGCGGCCCCAGCCCTTCTGGTCCCCGGAGCCGAACACCACCTCGCCATCGCGCACCCAGTAACCCTGGGGCTTGTTCAAGGGGCCGTGCTCCCGGCCTTCGGCCTTGATGAGGTTGAAGAAAAACTTGCCCCGTTTGACGGAGAGCTCGATGACCACCTGGGCGATCTGGGCGATGCCCGCTTTCAGCCGGTCGCTGTGGGCCCGGTGCTCGATGAGCCAGTACGCAATGGTGCTCAGTTCATAGAGCTTGGGGCAGGTGCGGGTGTAGAACTTCAGGATCCGCTCCTCATCTCCCCAGAGGTCCTGCATGCCGGTGATGGACTCAAAGATAAACCGGGTGTCCAGACCGTGATCCGCCAGGTTGCTTTCCAGGGCGTCAGAGAGGGCCGAAGGATCCGAGGGGTTCTCCACCAGGATCACGTTGGCATTTCGTTCACGTGAGCTGTAGTACTTGAGGAACAGCTCACTGCCCCCGCCTTTGCCGTGGGTGAAACAGTCCAGGATGGTGAGCCCGGGGGCGTCGGCCAGGGGTCCCAGCTTTTTCACGAGGTTGTTGGGAGACCGGTCGAAACTGACATAGATCACCGGCTTGTCTTCCCGTGCGGATGCTTCCATGAGTTTCAGGCAGTAGTCGGAAGCCAGGCTCCCGGAATCATCATGCCAGATGACGTTGTCTCCCACCCGAAGTCCGTCAAGTATCTCGTCCACTTTCCCGATGCCGGTTCCCGCTTTTTGGTGCATTCTTACGTCCTCAAAATGGTTGTGAGCCCTAAAATTAAAGATCCCGTTCATGGTTCGCCACGCATGCGGCCGAAGGCGTCCCCTCCAAACGCCCGCGCCGGTAACACGCGTCTCCCCATAATAACAAAGCCCGAAAGAGGATGCGAGGCACACTCTTCCGGGCTTATATATAGCACTGATCAGGGATGAAATCCCCTATAACCTCTTATCGGTTAGCCGATGAATGCGTCTTCGGGCATCTCCATGATGGCGCCGGTGAGGCCTTTGACTGCGTCCATCTTGCCGAGGCCGACGGGCAGCATGTGCTCGATGAAGAACTTGGCGGTAACCACCTGACCTTCGTAGAAGGCTTTGTCCTTCTTCTTGGCTTTTTCGATCTTGGGCTGAGCAACGGCAGCTCTCCAGAGGTGCATCCAAGCCATGATCAGGTCACCGCAGCACTCCTGGAAGAGGGTAGCGGAACCGAAGGCGTCGAGGAGTTTCTCGCTCATGGCGGCGCCGCCGATGGCCATGGCGCACTCACCGACCTTGTTCAGGGCGGCTTCAACCTTGGCAGCCAGGTCTTCGAGACCGGCTTCCTTGGCCAGGGCGATGGCAGCCTGGATTTCACCCATCAGGTCCATCATGGGCTTGCCTTTCTTCATGCCGAGCTTACGGCCGAGGAGGTCCATGGCCTGGATCCCGTTGGTGCCTTCGTAGATGGAGGTAATCTTGCAGTCACGAAGGAGCTGGGCCTGGGGATACTCTTCGATGAAGCCGTAGCCGCCGTAGATCTGGATACCCAGGGAGCAAACCTCGAAGCCCTTGTCGGTGCCGTAGCTCTTGGCAACGGGGGTCACGATCTCGATGAGGCCGTTGTACTTGTCACGAACTGCTTCGTCTTCGGCGGTGGAGACCATGTCGAAGCAGAAGCCCATGTAGTAGAGCAGGGAACGCATGCCTTCAACGTAGGACTTCATGATGAGCAGGTTGCGACGCACGTCGGGGTGCTGGATGATGGGCACACCCTTGGGCTCAGCGTCGAGCATGGAGAGCAGGTTGGGGCTCTGGATACGCTCTTTGGCGTAGTTTACGGCGTTCATGTAAGAGGTGGTGGCAAAACCGTGACCCTGGAGAGCAACGCCCTGACGGGCTTCGTTCATCATGAGGAACATGGCCTTCATGCCTTTGTTCTTCTCACCGATGAGGGTACCGCGGCACTTGCCCTTGCCGCCGAAGGCGATGGAGCAGGTGGCGTTGCCGTGGATGCCCATCTTGTGCTCAACGCCGGTAACGACAACGTCGTTGTCTTCGCCGAAGCTGCCGTCATCGTTGACCCAGAGCTTGGGCACGATGAACAGGGAGATACCGCGGGTCCCTGCAGGGGAGCCTTCGATACGGGCGAGAACCGGGTGGATCACGTTGGGAACCATGTCGGAGTCGCCGCCGGAGATGAAGATCTTGTTGCCCACGATGTTGTAGGTGCCGTCGTCGTTGGGGGTAGCCACGGACTCAAGGGCGCCTACGTCGCTGCCTGCGTTGGCTTCAGTGAGACACATGGTGCCGCCCCACTCGCCGGAGTAGAGCTTCTTGAGGTAGAGCTCCTTCTGCTTGTCGGAACCGAGGCTGGCGATGATGTTGCCGCAGCCGTGGGTGAGGCCGGGGTACATAAGGAAAGCGCAGTTGGCGCCGGTGAAGAGCTCACCGCAAGCCAGGGAAACAGAGTGGGGAAGGCCCTGGCCGCCTACTTCCGGTGCATCGGCCATGGCAACCCACTCGTTCTCGCAGAAGAGCTTGTAGGGCTTGTGGAATGAAGGGGGTACCTTCACCTGGCCGTTTTCCAGCTTGACGCCCTCTTCGTCACCGGTCTTCTGGGTGGGAAGAATTTCATTGACGGCGAACTTCCTGGCTTCGGACAGAACCATGTCGATGGTTTTCTTGTTGAAATCACCGTACTTCTCGGTCTCTGAAAACTGAGCAACGTTCAGCATTTCGTGAAGAACGTAATCCTGGTCCCTGCGGTCTGCAATCTGTTGTGCCATAACAAAATCTCTCCTTATATTAAGACATTTTAAGATTATTTAAGGCATATTAAGGGCCTTGTCAGCTCTGAAATCTAATGAATTCCCTTCCAATACAGCACTTTCGACCAAATCATTATTACTCAAAGCAGAACTATGTTTATGGTTTTACACAAAAAACCATTTTCTCGTCTGCCTTGTGCGGCAACGCCCTGCACAGGCCTGAAATAAGCCAATTGTCAGCGTTAACGCGGTATTATTCCAGATTTTTACCTGTCGGTCAATAACTATCCCGACCTCTCCCTCACTTGGAGACACAAAAGCCGTTGGTGAGAAGCTCAAAGGCACGATTCAACCAGGCTTCGATGTCATACGTCTCCCTGCTCCCGGAGACCCAGGGCCAGATGGCAGAAAAGATCACCCCGTAAAACAGGGCCGAGAGGTCTTCGGCGGGGTAGGGCCTGAACTCCCCTTTTTCAACCCCCTCCTGAAAAATCTCGGTGTAGGTCTCCACCATCTTGTCGTTGAGGCGATTGATGTCGGCGTTGAGCTCCGGGGAGAGGATCATGTCGACGCTGCTCCGCAGCGAGATATACACCCGCACAAAGGCCTGGTTGTTCCTCAGGAACCGGGCATTGGCCTGGAGACATGCGTACGCTCTGTCCCTGGGGGCCAGATCCTTTCGCGAAGCAGCCTCGGCAATGAGGCGCCCAAGGCGGATGCCCCGGTCCATCACCATGTCATGGAAAATCTGCTCTTTTCCACTGAAGTACTTGTAGATGGTGCCCAGAGGGTATTCAGACTTCTGACTGATCTGAGCCATGGTGGTCCCGTAGTACCCCCTCTCCGCAAAAACGGAAAGTGCTGCTTCCAGAATCTCTTCCCGACGCCGTTTGTACTCCCGTTCCTTTCTGCTCAGTCCCGAATCCGCCACGCCCCCTCCCAGTTAGTGAAGTAAATTTTATTATTATTTTGACTTATAATTCTGTCAAGTTGTTTCTCTACGAACCATCGGAAAACCGCCAAGGGCGGGCTGTTCCGGCGCCCTCCCCCTGCCGCTGAAATCTACTTGATCTGGTATCAAGGGTGTGTATGTCACCCAATACCTTGGGGAATCGCCCACCCTGCCCCGACTCACTTCGGGGTGATCTCCTCCTTGAGCAGGCAACACGCCACGCGCCACTCCGGGGTCCCATTTTCTTTGTATACAATGTTTCCGGGCTGGATGATCCGGTTCATGACGCACCCCTCGGCAATGGAGAGATCAAAGAGATCGGTCTCGTTGATGCGGGGGGCGTCCTTAAGCTTTCCGTCTTCGATGACCATGGAGTGAACGGGAAAATCTTCGCACAGGGGGCAGCGGTAGACCCTGCCGTTGGGAAAGAGAAAGAGGTTGTCGGCCACATGCCCAGCGCACTCAAACGCCTCGTCCTCCTCCAGGAACACCTTGGGCCAGGTGACCTTGATTCCCCTTCGGGCCACCTCTTCGGCCACCTTGGGGACCACCTCCATCCAGCTGTCCCGGGTGACGCGCATGAGGCCTTCCTCTTCGGCCTCTTCCCGGGCTGAGTTGCCTCGGATTCCCAGCACCTGGATAAAAAAGTGATTCACCCCGAGTTCTTCCAGAAGGTCGGGCATCTGATCGAGCTCGTGGAGGTTGGCCCCGCTCACCGTGTAGATCAGGCTGGTGGAAAAGCCCTTGGCCACCCCTTTTCGAATGCCCGCCATGCAGGTCTCCCAGGAGCCTTTGCCCCGAATGGGGTCATTGGTGGCGGCGGTGGCGCCGTCCAGGCTGAAGGAGAGGGCGTCCACCTCGGCCGGTGTCACCTTGTCGAGGATGTCGTGAAAGAGGTAGCCGTTGGTATCGATGGTGATGGAGGCGTAGCCCAAAGCCCTGGCTTTTTTCACGGCCCGGGCAAGGTCGGGATGCATGGTGGGCTCCCCGCCGAGGAAGATGATATTGGCCTCCTTGGAGCGTGTGGCAAACAGGGCCAGCCACTCTTCGATGGTCTCAATGGGCAGGGTCTGGGTTCCGTGCTGGGTGGGGTTGATATAACAGTGGCGGCAGGAGAGGTTGCAGGCCGTCAGGATATGGAAAAAGACGTTGGTGGCGTCTTTGGTAAAGGATACGGTCTTTCTCATTGTTTGTCCTTCTCATCCGGACCTTCAGGCAGGGGAAAAGACTCCCCACGGCAATCTGCCGATCCGAACACGGACAAAAAACGCGGCACAGGAAGAAATGGGGTTGTGACTCCCTGGTATTTCCCGGAGCTGTCTCAGTCGGCCATCATTGCTGGGAGCCTTCGATGTGGCGCCTGATGATGACGTTCATTTTCTCTTCTCTGATGCGCTGAAGATCCTGTTTGGTCTTGATCAATTCCTCGTTGGTTGCCCGAAGGCGAATGGACATGTACTCGGCAAAGATGCGGTAGAGGAGCAACAGAAAATCGAGGCGTTCGTCGTGGTCGGCCCCGTCCCCTTCCAGCTTCTCCCCGGCCATGGTGTTGACGGCGATGCAGGTGGTTCGTCCCACGGCCGTCACCGTGGCGGATCGCTTCAGGGAGTCGATGATGCGCATCTCCCCGAACAACTCCCCGATGTTGGTCAACCGGGTAATCTCCACATCCTCTTTGGATACACGGACAGAACCGGCCAGTAAAAAATAGAGCCAGGGATCCCGATCCCCTTCTTTGATGATCTTCTCACCGTCCTCGTACTCACGGATTTTACTCAGCTTCAGGAGTTTTCCGAGGTAACGGGTTTCGAAATTCTTCAAAGCCGGAATGCTCATGAGTTTCTGGATATTCTGGATATTATCCTTGAGATATCGCGTCTCAATCATGAAGCCTCCTGCCTCCTTTCCATAGAGAAATCCACAGCGGTCCCGTCGGCACATCCGACACAGACTTCAAATTAATCCCTGTTTGCAGATTATTCAATAAAAATTGTCACTATTCAGCTCAAACACGTCTCCGGGGGCCAAACTTTTAAAACATTTGACAAACAGGTCGTTGGTGAGCCCTTCCAGGCTTCGCCGAAATAAATTCGACCGGTTCCTGAAAAAATGGTGTGCGGCCTGCCGTGAGCTAGCCAAATACGGGGGACAGGCGAAGAGCCTTCCGGACCATTTCTGCCCGGGTCAATGATGGGGAGTGTGAAAGGCGCGGCAACGCCGCGCCTTTCAATGGGCGGGATTAGCTATGGTAGTCCTGGAGCGGTTTCACCGCGCAACTCTCCTCTTTCAAGCGGGCAATGGCGCGGGCAACGGCCATGGCACCGGTGAGGGTCGTGGCAAAGGGCACCTTGAACTTCAAGGCGGCCCTGCGGATCTTGTACCCGTCATGGGTGGTCTCGCTCGTGCCGGACGGGGTGTTGATCACCAGCTGAATCTCGTTGTTCTTGATGGCGTCCACCACGTGGGGGCGTCCCACCGAGACCTTGTTCACCAGCACGTTGGCCACCCCGTTCTTGGTGAGGAAGTCCGAGGTGCCGCTGGTGGCCATGATGGTAAAGCCAAGGGCCTTGAACAGAGAGGCCGTGGGCAGCATCTGGCCCTTGTCCCCCTCCTTGACGCTGATAAAGACGGTGCCCTCGGTGGGCAGGTCGTCTCCGGCAGCGATCTGGGCCTTGGCGTAGGCAATGCCGAAGTCATCGCCGATGCCCATGACCTCGCCCGTGGACTTCATCTCGGGACCCAGCAGGGTGTCCACATGGGGGAACCGGTCAAAGGGCATCACCGCTTCTTTCACCGAGATATGGCTGGGGACGAACTCCTTCTCCAGGCCAACCTCGGCCAGGGTCTTGCCCAGCATCACCTTGGTGGCCAGCTTGGCAAAGGGGATGCCCGTGGCCTTGCTCACAAAGGGAACGGTACGGGACGCCCTGGGGTTGACCTCGATGATGTAGAGGCGGTTGTCCTTGATGGCGTACTGAACGTTCATCAGCCCCACCACGCCCAGCTCCTTGGCCATGGCGCGGGTGGCTTCGTGGATCTCGTTGAGCAGGCGGTTGGGAATGCTCATGGGCGGGAGCACGCAGGCCGAGTCGCCGGAGTGGATCCCCGCCTCTTCGATGTGCTGCATAACCCCTGCAATGATGGTCTTCTCTCCGTCGGAGATGGCGTCCACATCAAGCTCCACCGCATCTTCCAGGAACTTGTCGATGAGCACGGGGTGGCCCGGTGAGGCCTCCATGGCTTCGCGGATAAACCCTTCCAGATCCTCTTCGGAGTAGACCACACGCATGGCCCGGCCGCCCAGAACGTAAGAAGGACGCACCATGACGGGGTAGCCGATGCGGCGTGCCTCCACCAGGGATTCCTCGTAGTTCATGGCGATGCCGCTCTCGGGCTGGGTGAGTTTCAGCTTCTTGAGCATGGCCTGGAACTCGTCGCGGTCTTCGGCGCGGTGGATGCTCTCGGGCTGGGTGCCGATGATGGGCACCCCGGCGGCCTTGAGGCCCAGGGCCAGGTTCAGGGGAGTCTGTCCCCCGAACTGCACGATGACCCCGTAGGGGTTCTCCTTTTCCACGATGTGCAGGACATCCTCTTTGGTGAGGGGCTCGAAGTAGAGCTTGTCCGAGGTGTCGTAGTCGGTGCTCACGGTCTCGGGGTTGGAGTTGACCATGATGGACTCCACCCCCTCTTCGCGCAGGGCAAAGGAGGCGTGGACGCAGCAGTAGTCGAACTCGATGCCCTGGCCGATGCGGTTGGGCCCGCCCCCTAAGATCATCACCTTCTTATTATCTGTGACCCTTGCCTCGCACTCCTCTTCATAGGTGGAGTAGTAGTAAGGGGTCGAAGCCTCGAACTCGGCGGCACAGGTGTCCACCAGCTTGTAGACGGGTCGGATGCCCAGGGCGTAGCGCTGAGCACGCACCCAGTCTTCGTCCGTACCGTTGAGCACACCGATCTGCACATCGGAAAAGCCGTTGCGCTTGGCGCGTTTGAGAAGGTCGGCGTCCATCTTCTTGCCAGCCTCGCGGATCACGTCTTCCATGTCGCTGATGCGCTTGATCTGGTGGAGGAACCAGGGGTCCACCTTGGTCATGGCGTGGATCGCTTCCAGGGAGATCCCCGCCTTCATGGCCTGGCGCAGGTAGAAGAGGCGCTTGGAATTGGGGGTCACCAGGTGGTGCTCGATGTCGGTCTTGGAGAGCTCCTCCACCTCGCGACCGTCGCTGCCCAGGCCGAAGCGTCCGATCTCCAGGGAGCGGATCGCCTTCTGGAGTGACTCGGTGAAGGTACGGCCAATGCTCATGGTCTCGCCCACGGACTTCATGGCCGTGGTGAGGTAGTCTTCGGTCTCGGGGAACTTCTCGAAGGTCCAGCGGGGCACCTTCATCACCACGTAGTCGATGCTGGGCTCAAAGGAGGCCAGGGTCTCGCCGGTGATGTCGTTCTTGAGTTCGTCCAGGGTGTAGCCAACAGCCAGTTTGGCGGCAATCTTGGCGATGGGGTAGCCGGTGGCCTTGGAGGCCAGGGCCGAGCTTCGGGAGACCCTGGGGTTCATCTCCACCACGATGATCTCGCCGTCTGCCGGGTTCACGGCAAACTGAACGTTGGAGCCGCCTGTGTCCACCCCGATCTCGCGCAGGATGGCGATGGAGGCGTCACGCAGCTTCTGGTACTCCTTGTCCGACAGGGTCTGGGCCGGGGCAACAGTGATGGAGTCCCCGGTGTGGACCCCCATGGCGTCCAGGTTTTCGATGGAGCAGATGATCACGACGTTGTCCGCCTTGTCCCTGACCACCTCCAGCTCGTACTCTTTCCAGCCGAGGACGGACTGCTCCAGCATCACCTGGGTGTTGAGGCTCGCCTCAAGACCTGCCTTGCAGAAGGCCTCCAGCTCCTCGGGGTTGTAGGCCACGCCCCCGCCGGTGCCGCCCAGGGTAAAGCTGGGCCGAACGATGATGGGAAAGCCGATCTCATCGGCAACCTGCCTCACCTCGTCCATGGTGGTGGCAAACCCGCTTCGGGGAATGTTCAGGCCGATCTTGTTCATGGCGTTGCGGAAGAGCTCGCGGTCCTCGGCCTTCTTGATGGTGGCCACGTCCGCGCCGATCATCTCCACACCAAATTTATCCAGAACGCCCATCTCGGCCACGCCGATGGCGGTGTTGAGGCCGGTCTGGCCCCCGAGGGTGGGAAGGATGGCGTCGGGCCGCTCCTTTTCAATGATCTTGGCCAGGGTCTCCGGGGTCACCGGCTCAATGTAGGTGCGATCGGCCGTCTCCGGATCGGTCATGATGGTGGCAGGGTTGGAGTTCACCAGAACCACCTCGTACCCCTCTTCCCGCAGCGCCTTGCACGCCTGGGTCCCGGAGTAATCAAATTCACACGCCTGGCTGATGATGATGGGCCCGGCGCCTACGATCAATATCTTATTTATGTCGGTGCGTTTTGGCATGATCCCTTGCCTCTACTAATCTATCGGTTATGGTTGCCTCCGGCGAGCCTGCCGGGGGCCAAACGTTTGCCCAATGTATATGAGCTGGGTTTGACAAACAGGTTATAAACACGTGAGGTGCCTTCGTCTTCCTGACCTGCACAGGTTTAAACATGACCGGAAGCATTTTGACCTCATTCAAGTCACCTCAGCCCCACCACGGGCGAAGCCCGTCAGCGAATGTGATCGACCTGAGAAACGAAGGTCGGGAGCATTCGCGAACCTGGGGTCCAGGGGATCATCCCCTGGCCGCCGGAGGCAAACTTTCGGGCATAAAAAAACAGGGCAACAAGTGCCCTGTTCTTAAACAGTGAAACGTTCCATCATGGAAACAAACTCATCAAACAAGTACTGGGCATCGTTGGGCCCCGGAGACGCCTCCGGATGGTACTGCACACTGAGCACGGGGTGAACCTTGTGTCTCAAGCCTTCCACGGTGCGGTCGTTGAGGTTCACATGGGACACTTCCACGTCGGCTGCGGACAGGCTGTCCATGTCGGCTGCAAATCCGTGGTTCTGGCTGGTGATCTCCACCTTGGATGTTTCGATGTTCTGCACGGGCTGGTTGCCGCCGCGGTGACCGAACTTAAGCTTGTAGGTCTTTCCGCCCAGGGCCAGGCTCATGATCTGGTGGCCGAGGCAGATGCCGAAAATGGGGCGGTACCCGATGAGGGCTTTCACCGTCTCCACGGCGTAGGTCACCGGCTCGGGGTCGCCGGGGCCGTTGGAGAGAAAGATTCCGTCGGGGTTCATGGCCTTGACGGTCTCGGCGGTGGTGTTTGCGGGCACCACGATCACCTCGCAGCCTGCGGCTTCCAGAAGGCGGATGATGTTGAACTTGATGCCGAAGTCAAAGGCCACCACCGCTTTTTTCTCGCCTCGGGCGGTAAAGAGACCCTCTGCCAGCTCTTCCTGAATGAAGACCGGGGTGTCGTTGACCAGGCGGTAGGGCTTGTCCGTCGAGACGCCGCTGGCCAGGTCACACCCTTCCATGGAGGGCAGGGCCTTGGCTTTTTCCACAAGGGCCTCGGGGTTGGCCACATCCGTTGAGATGATGCCGCGCTTGGCACCGTGGGTTCGCAGGTGCAGGGTCAGCGCCCGGGTATCGAGTTCATCGATGCCCACGACATTGGCTGCCTTGAGGTAGTCAGCCAGGCTCATGTCGGCCCGCCAGTTGCTGTAATCGTCCTGATACTCGCGGACGATGAGGGCGGAGGCCTGGATCCGGGAGGACTCCACGTCCTCACGGCTTACGCCGTAGTTTCCAATGAGGGGATAGGTCATGGTGACCATCTGTCCACGGTAGGAGGGGTCGGTGAGAATTTCCTGATACCCCGTCATGCTGGTGTTGAAGACAACCTCTCCACCCACCTCGCCGGGACCTGTAAAGCTGCGGCACGAAAAAATTCGTCCGTCTTCGAGGGCAAGCAGTGCTTTCATGAAAGGTGATTCCTTATTTGACAAACGATGCGGGACACCAAAAGGGCGGCCCTGCATGGCCCGTCCATAATGCATGAATCATGGTGAGACGGATCACGTGGATCCATCGTCATTACGGCTCTTTGAAGGGGTGTTTTCCTTTACCGGAGTCCGCGCGCAACTATCCCGCTTCTTACGCAGGCGGTAAAAAGCGGGATAGCAATAAACCAAATGGAAACTGTCAGCTGTTGTGTCGGTGAAGATAAAAGGGCGATCCCCTCACCTTGAAACCGATGTAAAACCGGTTTTACCCCATGGGGGTGTTGGTGATCAGGGTCCAGATCCCGCACGGGCAGGCATCGGCGCAAAATCCGCAGCCAATGCAGCGATCCGTCTTCACCACATACTCAAAAGGCGAGCTCGGATTCCCCGTCTCGCGTCTTTCAATCGCCTCTTTGGGGCACAAGGTAACACAGATACCACAGTCTCTGCAACTCCCACATGACGAACATTCGGTTCCGCAGGTCTGGAGATCCTCAAAGACGGAGAGCCTGGGGTCGAAATAGGCCAGGTTCATGCGGTCTTTGGCGATCACCTCCCGGGGGTCCCGTCCGGACGGACGCTTGCCCTTGCTGATGGCGTCGATGGTCTCTGCAGCCCGCCTGCCCGCGCCGATGGCGTCGGTGATGAGCCCCAGCCCCGTGATATCGCCGATGGCAAAGATCGAGGGGTCGGTGGTCTGACAGCTCTCGTCCACGGAGACGTAACCATTCTGGGCAATGGTGACGCTTCGGGGCAGAAACTCCGCGTCGGCCACATCCCCGATGGAGAGGATCACTGTATCGGCTTCCAGAAGCTCTCCGTCTGTGAGCAGCACGCCCTTGTCCGTGATCTCCCGGGTGAAGCAGGGCCACTTGAAGATGGCTCCGGCCTGTTCCGCGGCCTCTTTCTCTTCGCCAAAGGCAGCGGGTTCCTGGATGTCGATGAGGGTAACCGTTTCGGCCCCGCAGCGCACAGCCTCGGTGGCGGCGTCACAGGCGGAGTTGCCCGCCCCGATGATCACCACCTTTTTGCCGGGCTTGGCCTTGTCTTCCTTGGCGTCGGCCAGAAAGTCGTTGCCGGTGACGAGGCGCTCTTTTCCGGGCACGTCGAGCATGCGCGGCTTCTGAGCCCCTGCCGCCACCACGATAAAGTCGTTGTCCGCCTTCATGCGGTCCAGCTCCACAGCCGTCAAGGGCTGCTGGAGGTGAATGTGGGGCAAGATCTCGCTGATGCGGGCCAATTCCGCGTCCAGGACCTCTTTGGGAATCCGGCTCTCGGGGATCACCGAGGCGATCTTCCCGCCCAGGGTGGGGGCGGTGTCGTAGACCACGGGATCATGGCCGGCCATGCGCAGCTGCCAGGCCACGGAGACCCCTGCGGGACCACCGCCGATGACGGCCACCTTGCGGCCGGAGACCTCGGGCACGCTGGGCACCTGGGCGGCAATGCTCGCCTTGCCCAGCTGCTTGATGTCGATGGAGGGCATAAAGGCCGACTGCTTGGTACAGGCCGCCATGCAGGGGTTGGGGCAGAGGTAGCCGCACACCGTTGCGGGAAAGGGCGTGTAGTGAAGGGCCAGCTCCACGGCCTCGTCCACCAGGCCGTTTCTCACCAGGCCCCAGCGCTGCTGCACGGGAATGCCCGACGGGCAGGCCCCCTGGCAGGGCGCCACGTACTTCTGGTTCTCCCACACCGGCACAAAGCGCCGGAGCTCCCCTGTGGTGATGACGGGAATATGGCTCATGTCCAGGTCGGTGAGGTCTCCGATGAGCCCTCCCTCCCCCAGCTCGCTGTCCCACACCTCATGGCGGAAGGATGCCATGGACCGGGTGGCGCTGCCCATCTTCTCCTGGGGGGTCCGGGCCACCAGGAGCTGCCAGTCGTCACGACGGGCCAGTTTGGTGTAGGCGTCCTCTTTCCCGACGCGCGTCAGAAAGGCCTTCAGGTTGGTGGAGAGCCACTCCCAGGCCTCATCGGAGATGGGCGCCATGCGGGCATCGCCCTGGCTGTACCCTTTGATGGGACCGCGGAAAAAGACGCGCCCGCCCACCATGCCCACCAGGGGACGGTAACCCAGGACGTTCTCTTCGTTCTGGGGATTCCAGCCGCAGACCACGGCGGTACCGCCTGCCATGAACTCGCCGAAGTAGTCCCCGGCCGACCCCAGAACCCAGAGTTCGGGGGGTTCAAAGCGGGGGTTCTCCTTGGTCATGGTCATGCCGCGGGCACCGATGTTTCCGGCAACGGACACCCGGCCCTGGGCCATGGCGTTGCATGCACCGTTGGAGGCGTTGCCGTGGATGATGATCTCGGCCCCGGCGTTAAGCCAGCCGATGTCGTCGGAGGCCGCCCCCATGATTTCAATGGTTGTATTGGGAAATCCCATGGAACCGGTCCGCTGGCCGCAGGTACCGGTGATCCTGACGGAAATCTTTTCATCGCCGGCGCCGTGCAGGCGCCCGCCGATGCCGTGCTGCCCTAAGGCATCCACCTCTATCTGGCGGTATCCCTTGGCGATGGCCTTCTGGATCTTCTCTTCCAGCAGGCGCGACGCAATACGGGTTCCCTCTTCCTTTCCATGGATGGTAATTTTCGTCTTGCTCTTCATGTCGGTTACACCATGTATTTGATATCGAGACGTTCTGCCGCGTCGCGGTCGTCAATTCCCAGGGCATCGGACATGCCGATGGGCAGGGAGGTGGATCGGCCAAGGGGTGCGATGATCTTCTTGAGCTCGGTGTCAAAGGAGACATACATGTCCACCACGCGCTGGGCCACATGCTCCGGATCGAGCCTTCGGTAGAGCCTCGGGTCCTGGGAGGTGATCCCCTTGGGGCAGATGCCCAGGTTGCACACATTGCACCGGTCGGTTTCGGAGCCGATACACCCGGCCGCCGCCTGCATGATGTACTTGCCCGTCTGCACCATGCTGGCCCCCAGCATGATAAGAGACGCCGCGTTGGCCGCCAGGTTCCCGTTCTTGCCGATGCCGCCGCCGGCAGCCAGGGGCAATTCGTTCTCCATGCCGATCTCCACCAGGGTCTTGTAGCAGTCCCTTAAGCTCGATGCGATGGGATGCCCCATGTGGTTCATGGAGACGTTGTACGCCGCCCCGGTGCCCCCGTCTTCCCCGTCGATGGCAAGGCCAGCCGCGTAGGGATTTCGGGTGAGGTTGTTCAAGACCGCCAGGGAGGTGGAAGACGCGGAGATCTTCGGATACACCGGCACCCGGAATCCCCAGGCCATGGACATGGACTGGATCATCTTGGCCACGGACTCCTCAATGGAGTACTGGGTCTGGTGGGTGGGCGGGCTGGGCAGGCTCACCCCTGTGGGGACGCCTCGGATGGCTGCAATCAGTTTATTGACCTTGTGCCACATCAGAAGACCGCCGTCCCCGGGCTTGGCGCCCTGGCCGTACTTGATCTCAATGGCGCAGGGGTCCACCTTCATCTCCGGGATGGCGTGGATGATCTCGTCCCAACCAAAGTAGCCGGAGGCCACCTGGAGAATGACGTACTTCAGGAACTCGGAGCGGAGCAGGCGCGGAGGACAGCCGCCCTCACCGGTGCAGATGCGCACGGGCATGCCAAGCTCTTCGTTCAAATAAGCTACCCCCATCTGGAGTCCTTCCCACATGGTGGGGGAAAGAGCCCCGAAGCTCATGCCGCCGATGACAAGCGGGTAGATCTCCCGCACCGGGGGAACCCACTCGCCCTTCATCTGGCGCTGGATCTGCTCCTTGGGAGGCAGCACCCGGCCCAGAAGGGTCTTGATATCAAACTCGTGGCGTCCGGCATCCAGGGCCGGGTCCGTGAGCATGGAGATACGGGTGAACTTGATGCGGTCCAGGATCCCTGCGCCTTCGGCCTTCCTTCGACCGCCCCGCTTCAGGGGCTGGCCGCCCTGGTCGATGTGGTAGCGCTGCTTGTCCGCTTCGTCGTTCCGCCTCGGAAGGATGGCGTCGTTGGGGCAGACCTGGGAGCACATGGCGCACCCGATACAGGCGTGCTTGGGCTCGGTCTTCTGACGAATGCCGTAGAACAGGGAAAATTTGTTTTCCACCTTGCCGCTGAGCCCCATGGGGACGTCGACGTGCCGCTTGCGGAAGACCCCCAGCTCAAGGGCCTTCACAGGGCAGACTGCCGTGCACTGGCCGCAGAGGGTGCAGGCATCCTTGTTCCAGTCGATCTGCCAGTGCAGATCCTTGATGCTTAATGAGGAAGGTGTAATCGTTCCGTTTGCCGACATATCTGAACCTCCTGACGATCGGGACCCACAATGGCCGTGTCGAGATACATGGGTTGAAAATCTTTGGACTTGTCTCGGTCGGGAATGGCTGAATCCAGGCCGCAAATCTCAGATGAGTAGGCGTAGATTCCGGGCCGTCCCCCGATGACCCCGGGGCGCAGCTTCTTTCTGTCCTGCACCATAAACAGGCTGTGGTCCGGGAGGCTCCCGATGACACAGTTGGGCCCGTCGATGATCAGGCGCCTGCAGGTGTGCTTCAGCTGGGTGAGCAGATCGCTGTTGGCGTGGGAAGCCAGTGCTTCTCCTGCCAGGGGGGTGATGATGTGCTTGTAGAACTCCAGCCCCAGACCCAGCTCTTTTTGCATGTAGTGCAGAATATGGGTGAACACCTCGGAGTCGGAGTTGAAGCCCATGTACCCCTCAAAGCCCCTCTTCTGCAGAAATTCCCGGATGGGAATAAAGGCGGTGTTCTCCCCGTTGGTCATGGTGGAGAAGCCCTGGACAAAGAAGGGGTGGCACGCGTAGAGGTTGATGGCGTAGTTGGTGTTCTGGCGTCCCTGGGCCATAATGATGCGGGCCTGGATGTCGTTGGCGTCGAGCTTGAGGTAGCGTCCGACAGTCAGGGGATCGCCGATCTCTTTGATCATGATGACATCGGGCCAGAAGGAGAAGACGATCATGTCTTTCTCCTCTTCACCCATGGCGCGGAGTTCCAGGCGGATGCGGGTAAGCTCCTCCTGCTTTTTCTCCCAGCTCCAGTCCTCCCACTCCTCGGGGTATTCATAGGCGCGGATGAGATATACGTCCCGCTTGGGCACCCCTTCGGGGGGGGTCTTGTCGAGTTTGAAGGAGATCTTGTATTTGGTGATAAACCCCTTCTCCATCATCTTGACGTCAAGGCGACGGAGCCCGGCCTCGGTAAAGATCCCCGAGAGGATGGGCGCATCCTTCATGGTTTCAAACGGTCCGCCGAGGTCCCTTAAAAAGAGCCCGACACCGGAGCCGTCATGGCCTTCCCGCATCACATCCAGGGCCTCAAGGGCCACCATGGGCGATACGGGATCTTCGCTGGTAATTGCAAACAAACGACACATCTTTGTCTCTCCTTACACGGGTGCGAATCCATATCTCACACGAGAAAAGATCATTTCACGCCAGCGAGACATCCGCCGGCGCAAAGTGATCTCGAAGATTTTCAAACAACCCCCTTGGTCCCACATCGGTTAGCTGCCTCCATGCCTGACAGAGGCATGGGGCCTATTCTCTGCCGGGCATCTCCCTTTTTACTGCGGCCAACGGGGCCACAAGACGGAGACATCCAAAGCCACCACTCCCTATGGGGCGGGCTCTTGGCCGTCCTTTCGGGAAACACCGCAAGGTGGTATGCATGAGATAAACCAGGTCGTGGTTTCGCAAAAGCCATCGCTGGGAAGCCCTTCCGAAACCGTCCATCGTGGGTGGTAAATCGGTATTATTACCGAACTCGAACAAGAAAAGCAATAATTTTAGTTTATTACACAGATATATCAGATACCAGATATAGAATACACCCATTCAGCCATCGTGCCCTGTTCCGCGTTACGAAGCCGGCGACGGGCGAATTTTCGGGATTTCGCCATTTTTTGGTAGCAAATCTGAAAAAAACGCATTCGCAACAGTTAAAGTGACGATATTTGCGTGATATCAAAAGTATCAGATTCCATCAATGGCCTGACTCCCGGACTCCCCTGCTGCGGATCGGGCACGTATAACCTGCCCAAGGCCCCATATTCAAGGCCATGACGACTGCCTCCATGCATGTGCCACAGGGTTTCAAAGTACCCCACCTTGACGCCGGAGTTATTCCGGTTCAAATCAAGGAAATCCAAAATACCCTTCATCATGTTTCCAGAAGAATAAAATGGGCTTCTCCTCCAAACACAGTTGCCACATGTCACACCCCACGCGAATGCCTCGATAACGCTTCCAGAATTGCAGCCTTCATGTATTCGCCACAGGGTTTCCAAGTTCCCCACCTTGGCATCGGAGTTATTCCGGTTCAAATCAAGGAGTCCAAAATACCCTTCATCATGTTTCCAGAAGAATAAAATAGGCTTCTCCTCCAAACACGGTTGCCACATGTCACACCCCACGCGAATGCCTCGATAACGCATGCAGAATGGCAGCCTTCATGCATTCGCCACAGGGTTTCCAGGTGCCCCCACCTGGCCGCCGGAGGCACGACCATGAAAAGGCTTTTTGCAGGGGTGCCCCCTTTCGCTTGTCCCCCGGCAAATCGAGTAGGGTGAAGCAGAGTGATCAGCTCTGCTTCATCCCTCTCACAGAACCGTGCGTACGGGCCTCGTACACGGCTCCTGTCCAACCTTATCCCAGCATTGGCTGGGGAAGCACTCCCGTCTCTATCTTGTCCATCTGGAACAGTCCGAGTTTTTCAAGCCACTTATTCGATATAGCCCAGTGGCTCAGTTGGCATGCCGCATTTCGCCACGAACTCATCCGGATGTTCTCGAACTCACCGGTGTAGCCCAGTTGCCTGAGTCTGCGGTGAAGCTTTCGAGGTTTCTTCCATAACTTCATCTGGATTGCTCGCAGACGTCTTCGTATCCACCCCATCATCTCCCTGAACCATCCCTTGCAGTTTGCCACTTTAAAGTAGTTGGCAAAGCCCCTAAGAATAGGATTCAGATCATAAATGACTTTCGCAAGATTCACTGGGGTGTTGCGTCGGGTGCACTTCCGGACTTTTTCTTTAAAGGCCTTCTTCCGTTCGGGTTTCACCTGGGTGTACCTCGAACCGATAACCACCCCGAGATACGGTACTCCCTTCCACAGACTCGTTATATGAGTCTTCTTCTGGTTAACCGTCAGCTTTAGCTTCACCTCGAGATAGCCCGTTGCCACTTCCCGTGCTCTTTCTGCCCCTGCCTTGCTCGCTTTGAAGATGACAATATCATCTGCATAACGTGTGATTCGATGCCCCCGTCGCCTCATATACTGATCAAACTTATCCAGATAAATATTGGCTAACAGTGGACTGATGACGCCACCCTGCGGACTACCGACGGTTGTCGGTTCCAGTTCGCCGGAGGTTAACACTCCACCTGTCAGGAACATTCGAATCAAATTCAGGATACTGCGATCTGCTACTTTCTCTCGAACTGCCTGAACAATCAGGTCGTGGTCTAACGTGTCAAAACACTTACTCAAATCCATATCCACAACCCATTTCAGGTTGTAATCGCGCATGAACATCGTTGCTTTGGCGATGGCATCCTGCGCACCTCGACTGGGACGGTACCCATAGCTCGATGGATGGAAGCCCGGGTCGAAGATGGGTTCCAGTATGGTCTTTAACGCCTGTTGGACCACTCGGTCACGAACCGTAGGGATACCGATTTTCCTGATGCCGCCATCCGGTTTGTCGATTTCGACTCGCTTCACAGGAGACGGCAGGTAGCTCTTCCCCTTTAGTTCCATCAGAAGAGATTGGATATTTGTGTCCAGTTCCAAGGCAAAATCTTTGCAGGACTGCCCGTCTATCCCGGGAGCTCCATTCGCCGATTTCACCTTTTTGAATGCCCCTGTAAGTGCCTCTTGATGAAGAAGCCGATCGTAAAGGCTGTACCAGACTCGTTTTCCCATCTCTTCCTCTTGCTTCGCTTCTTCTGTCAGATCGTTCCGGTGATGCGTTTCGAGTCTTCGGCAACGCCTGCCTGCTTTCTATCCGTATTCGGCAATGTACAGCCATCTGCGTCGCTTACTCCGATGAGAGCAGTTTGCTTAAAGAGCCCTGTTCCCAGGGGGACTTCATTACCACTTGCCCGCCTCGTCAGGCGGCTTGTTCTCCGCTCATCTTCACGTTCTGCTTCCAAAGCTTTCGATTAAACTTCACCCCTTCGCAACTGTCGGCGCTTTTGGCTTTCCGGCAGCCTCAACAGTCCATGCTGCTGATCATCTCTGTTTTCTCCTCCACTCCGTTACCGGGCTTCTCAGGCTGAGATTTCATCACTACTACGGGCTCATCTGCCACCCTGCAAAGCATCTCCCCCTCCTTGAGTCTCCTCTTGTCGGGTGATATCTTTTTTTTTTTTTTTTTAGAACTCTGCAGGGCTTCCCCGGTTAATTTCCGGTCCCTGTGAACGATCCCATCCTCAATCACTCTTGCAGTCTGTCCGAGTATCGGGCATTGCCTTATTTGGCAGGCTTACCCACTGCACGAGCCGTATCAGGTTCGCTTGCGCTATGTACCGTTCACTCCCTATCGCTTCCTTCAGACCCTTCCGTTACCAGAAACGCCCTTGCGATTAGGATTGATTTCCCCTCGGACGGGGTATCTCTGCTCTCTTTCAAGCAGACGGAGTGCCGGCTTTGCCGGGCAAACCAAAAAAAGCCCCCGGCAGGTATGCCGGGGGCTTTCTTTACAACTGACAAATCTCTTTATGGGATGCTTCCCGCAGGAAGCAAAGGGATCAGGCGGAGAGCTTCTCCACAGCAATATTCAGCATGCGGCGCACGGGCTCGGCCGCTCCCCAGAGGAGCTGGTCACCCACGGTAAAGAGGCTGATGACCCCGGGACCGAGGTTCATCTTTCGGATACGGCCCACGGGCACGGTGAGGGTACCGGTGACGGCCGTGGGGGTGAGGTCTTTCAAGGTGGCTTCCTTGGTGTTGGGGACCACCTTCACCCAGTCGTTGGCTGATGCCAGCAGGCGTTCCACCTCGGCGATCTCCAGGTCGTCCTTAAGCTTGACGGTAATGGCCTGGCTGTGGCAGCGCATGGTACCGATGCGCACGCAGATACCGTCGATGGGAATGGGCGTCTCGTTTTCCAGGATCTTGTTGGTCTCGGAAACCCCTTTCCACTCTTCCCGGGTCTGACCGTTCTCCATGGGGCTGTCGATCCAGGGAATGAGGCTGCCGGCCAGGGGGGCACCGAAGTTGTCCGTGGGAAAGGCGTCGCCCCGCATGGCACCGGCCACGGCAGAGTCCACAGCAGCCACGGGGCCGTCAAGGATGGGCTGTGCCGCTTCGTTGATGGCGCCCATCTGGGAGACCAGCTCTTTCATGTTTTTGGCGCCGGCACCGGAGGCCGCCTGGTAGGTCATGGTGGAGAGCCACTCCACCTGGCCCGCCTCAAACAGGCCGCCCAGGGCCATGAGCATGAGGCTCACCGTGCAGTTGCCGCCGATGAAGTCCCGAATGCCTGCATCAAACCCTTTGTCGATGACCTCACGGTTTACGGGGTCCAGGACGATGATGCTTTTTTCGGACATACGCAGGGCAGAGGCCGCATCGATCCAGACACCGTTCCATCCGCCCTCGCGGAGCTGGGGGTGTACCTTTTTGGTGTAGTCGCTGCCCTGGCAGGAGACGATGACCTCCATGCCTTTAAGGATCTCCACATCAAACCCGTCCTGGAGCACCGGGATCTCTTTTCCGATGTCCGGTCCCTTCTGGCCTGCCTGGCTGGTGGTAAAAAAGACCGGGTCGATGCCCTGAAAATCATTTTCCGACCGCATTCTCTCCATGAGAACCGAGCCGACCATTCCTCTCCATCCGACGATACCTACCTTCACCATGATTTTCATGCTCCTTACGATATGTTTGAATAACGATCAGCCTGGGTCATCAGACAGTTTCCATCCCCCCTTCAGGGCCTCGGAAGCTGATCGGTGTGGTGTCACATCGCCCAGGCAGCCGCATTGTGCGCCTCAACGAGTGCATTAATATGAAACCTGCTTAGCTGAACACGGTCCCCACTCTTGGCTTTGTCAATCCATGCCCTGGATGATCCGCAGCAGCTTCGGGGCCAGGGGGGACCCGGCTCTGTGCAGTTTCCGGTATACCTCAAGGGCTTTTTCCATCTGAGCTGTTTCGTCATAAGCCATGCCCAGCCGAAAGGTGGTGGGCAGGTCATCGGGCTTCAACTGAGATGCCTGATAAAAAGCGGACAGGGCCCCGAAGTAGTCCCCGGTCTCCTCCTGGAGGTTGCCGAGACGATAGTGGATCTCCCAGCTCTCCGGGTGGCGTTCGGCCCCCTTTTTCAGCACACTGACGGCCTTCCAGCGTTTCTTGAGTCGAAGGTAGCAGTCGCTCAGGAGCAGGGTCGCCGACTCATTGCTCTCGGCCTCGGCCTCCAGGGACTGCTTAAGCGCCTTCGAGGCCTCTTTGTATTGCTCCTTTCCGTACAGGGTCCGCCCCTCGTTAAAAAGGGGCCCGGCGTACAGGGCAGAAGACCAACCGGCAATCAGAAGGGCCGCCAGCCATATGCACCCCCACCTGCGATTCCTGCGAGATATCATCATGATTCATTCCATCCGTTCACTGATCCGGTTCACATCATGTCGCCGCCCCTTGAATACAGAAGAGCACCCACAGATATCGACAAAGCCATATCGCTTGGTCAATACGTTGCGTGGTCATCATGAAAGATGTCGGCGATTCTCAAGGAAGCATTTCCCAGCGGCGAGGTACATACGATAAAGATCTTATAGATAAACACAAAACGTCAAGAAACGGCAAGCTATTCCTGACACGCCTGCTGTTTTAAGGCATGGCCCCCAGGAGCGGGAGTGCTCTTTTTTGCCTTCGCTTGTGGTGCCGTGTCCCGGTGAAATGGGCTGGCTGGTGACATGATGATGGGCATGTGAAATTCACCTTGCTTTAACCGGAATATCTCCGGCGGGACGCTTTTTGAAAAAAGGTCCCCTTCGCGTTCAGCTTTGCGTAAAAAAATGTTCTGGCGAAGGCGAAAAACGAAAAAGGCGAGGCAGTGTTGCGGGGCGTCAACAAAGAAAACCAGGTTGCCAAACCCAGCTTGAAAAATAGGCAAGGGGATGGCCCCCGGCACGGCAGCCGGGGGCTTCTTTTTTTTGAACGGAACCGTTACGATGCTTTTTTCTTTGCCACCATCACGAGCCAGGACTCTTCAAGGTGACTCTCCACCAGGTCAAACCCGGTCTCATCGAGGCGGGCTTCCACCATGGGTCCCTTCTCATCCAGAATCCCGGAAAGGATCACCAGGGAGTCGTCGTGGACCACCTTGTGGATGTCACCGAGAAGCTCCACCACCACCTCGGCCAGGATATTGGCCACCACCAGGTCATAGGCTTTTCCCGCCTGGGAGATGAGATCGGCGCAGATAACCGAAAAACAATCCGGCACCTGGTTGAGGGCAAGGTTCTCGGCGGCGGTCTCAACAGCCACGGGGTCGTTGTCCACCCCCAGCCCCTCTTTTGCCCCGCACAGGCTGGCCGCCACCAAAAGAATCCCGGATCCGGTACCCACATCCAGGACCGTCATGCCCTCTTTGGTGTGGTGCTCGATCATCTCCACACACAGTCGCGTGGTGGGATGGGTGCCTGTGCCGAAGGCCATGCCCGGATCGATGGAGATCACCTTCTCGCCTTCGGCGGGCTCATACGCCTCCCAGGTGGGACGCACCACAAACCGCTCGGTGAGGTGCACCGGCTTGAAGTTCTCTTTCCAGGCCTCGTTCCAGTCCGTGTCGGGAATGGTGTCGGTGGTAACAACACAGGCAATGCCCGTTCGCTCTGTCAGGGCACCAAGACGCTTTTCAAGGGCGGCAACAGCCTCCCCCTCGGTGCCGTCTGCAGTCAGGTAGCCGGTGACAGCGTATTCGGTGTCCTGGCTGTATCCGCCGGGATCCCACCCCTCCACAGGCTCGACATCCGGAAGGGTAACGGAAACCGATCCGATCCCCACTGCGGTAAATTCATCGGCGATGAGCTCATCAGCCGGAAGGTCCCCTTTCGGGGTATAGGTCACGCGTATCTCAAGCCATGCCATGGCGGTATTCTCCTTAACTGTGTTGCTGATTTGGCCCCTGGAAAACAACCAAAAGCGATGCCTCCGGCGGCAAGGTGAGCCACCTTGAAAGCTGGTTGCCCCAGCGCTTTCCCCCTCGTTCCTCGGGGAAAAGCGCTGGGGCATTCATGGTCAATTCGACTATTTATTTCTTATCTACCCTCTTACGAGGTGTGTCCGATAGGTTAAAACAGTCGGCTTATCCATAACGTTCGACGGGTCCAAGTTGTTGGTAAGACCTGTTTGTCAAACTTTCTAAAAGTTTGGCCCCCGGCAGGGCCGCCGGAGGCTTTTTTAAGCTAAATGGCTACTTCCGTTTTTTCTTGGACCCGCTTGCTGCCTTGCCCACGGCTTTTTTGGGCACGTTCCGGCCCCCGGGGCGGGTGTCGTACATCGTGCGGGAGGGGTTGAAGTAGCCGTGTTTGAGCTTTGGAAACCGTTTTTCCAGCTTCATGATCATGCGCCGGATGCCCACGGGCAGGCCCACGGGACCGGCTTCCTGCATCAGGGTGTAGTACCTTAAGGGGTCAAAGTTGAGGTTGCGCCACTGGATGAGGTCCACGGAGCACGCCTCCACAAATGCGTTTAAGGCCTCCACCTCCTCCAGGCAGTCGGTGACTCCGGGCACGTTGAGGTAGTTGATGGCCTTGTAGGCCCCGTGCTCCTTTGCCACGGCAAAGCTCTCCACCACATCCTCGAAGCAGTAGCCATTGGGACGGAAATAGGCGCTGTAGATCTCTTTTCTCACGCTGTTCATGCTCACCCGGATGGAGTCCAGGCCTGCTGCAAAGAGGCGGTCGAGCACCTTGGGCAGGCTGCCGTTGGTGTTCATGTTGATGGTCCCAGTGGTGTTTTGAGCACGGATCAGGGCAATGGCCGGTTCAATCACATCTGCGGCAAGCAAGGGGTCCCCTTCGCATCCCTGGCCAAAGCTCACCACCCCGTCGGGTACCCGTTCAAAGTGGGTGAGGGCCACCTGGCTGATCTCTTCGGGGCTGGGGGTAAAATCGATGCGGTCCTGGCAGGAGGAGAGGGAGGGGCCGCTCTGAAAGGAGATGCACCCCAGGCACCGGGCGTTGCATTGACGCGAGGTGGGCAGCGGGGCTTCGCATCGACCGATGTAAAGGTTCTTGGCAGCCGGGCACCCGTAAGAGAGGGCGCAGCGCTCCAGGTGGCGGAACAGGCGGTTGTCGGGAAACCTCTCGCGCATCTCCTCCACCCCATCCTTGACCTTGGGGATGGGCATGAGGCGGAGCTCCTGGCGCTCTTCCGCATCCACCCTGAAGGAGGCCGTGCGAAACCCCTCGTCATACCACCCCACGGCGCAATAGGAAAAAAGGGGCAGGGGCTCTGCGCCGTCCTCTTCCACAGCCGCGGCCTGGGCGGTGTTCACGTATCCCGGCGAGTTGAAGGCCGCCACCGGAAAAATGCGCTCTTCGGGATTGTACGGGTTGTGGGAGAGGGTCTCTACCACGCCCTCTTCCATGTTCCAGACCAAGGCGTACCGGTCGGGAAGCCGCATCAGCTCGCCACCGTCCGGCATGAACAAGGTCTCCCCCACGGTGAGGGGAATGAGCATCTCTCCGCATCGTCCCACGGCGGCGTAACCTTCCAGATCGAAGATTTCACCTTTTTCATTTGCCACCAGGGCGGTCACCAGCCTCTCTTTACCATGCGCTCTTACCACTGGAATTGTTTCCCGTTATCTATTATATTTAAAAGGATTTATCAAAAATATTGCCTAAATGGGCCTCTTGCCTGTATATAAGGTACATCCTAAAGCGGGATGCCCTGGTTGTAGCACAAAGGACCGGGGCGTCAAACCGTCTTTTTTTCACAGGATGACCGCTCCGATATCCCCCCCACCGAAGGATCGTGATGCCGGCAGGCCGCACCCGCATCCATCCATCGACGAAAGGGATGTGCTCTTCGAAGGCCTCATCGGAATCTGAGCCATCCAAAGCGATCAGGGCACGACTCCCCGAGCCACACGTACGCCTGACTTTACGCACCGTGGCCATGGTCTCAATCACCAATCACACGCAACATAACTGAAACGATTTGGGAAGAAATACGATTGATACGAAACCTATTTAAACGCATAGCGGAATTTGTCACAGGATCGAGCAAGGACGACGACTCGTCGGCCATACCGTTCGCGGAACTCTCACGCAAAAAAGCGGAAGAACAGGCAAAAAAAGAGCGGGCTGAACGAAAACGACGGCCCCGGGACAAGAAGAACACCGACCAGAACAAGGACGCGGCCAAGTCCAAACGCGGTGATTCCCGACAGCGCTCCAAGGGCAAGACAACCAAGCAGGCCCCTGCCAAACGCGCCTCCGAAGGCCAGAAACCCCGTGAAGAGAAAGCACCAAACCGGAACGGCCGCAACTCCCAGGGCCAGCGACCCCAGCGGGAGGCCTCTCCCAAGAAAGAGGCCCCAAAACGAAACGGGGCTCAGAAGCAGCCCAAAAAGCCTGCCTGGAAGCTTGAAGATTTTCAGGTTCCGGAAAAAGAAGGCGAGGTCCGTTTTCACGACCTTGATCTGCCCATCAAGCTCATGCAGGGCATTGCCGACCTGGGCTTTCAGTACGCCACCCCCATTCAGGCAGGCTGCCTGCCAGAAACCCTGAAGGGCCGGGACGCCATCGGCAAAGCACAGACCGGTACCGGAAAGAGCGCGGCCTTTCTCATCACCATCATCAACCACATTGCAAAGCACCCCATGCGTGGCGGCCCCGAGCGCGGATTTCCCCGTGCTCTGATCCTTGCCCCCACCCGCGAGCTGGCCCTTCAGATCGAAAAAGATGCCCGGGCCCTCTGCAAATTCACCCCCTACACCATCGTCTCCCTCTTCGGGGGCACCGGTTACGACAAGCAGAAAAAAGGCATGGCCGGTCCCGTGGATATCATCGTGGCCACCCCGGGCCGCCTCATCGACTTCAAGAACCAGAGGCTGGTGGACCTCTCCCGCGTGGAGATCCTGGTCATCGACGAAGCCGACCGTATGCTGGACATGGGCTTCATCCCCGATATCCGCAAGATCGTCTACGCCACGCCCCACAAGGAGCAGCGCCAGACCCTCTTTTTCAGCGCCACCTACTCCAGTGATGTGATGCGCCTGGCCGAGCAGTGGACCCGGGATCCCCACCACACAGAGATCGAGCCTGAAACCGTGGAGTCCGCATCCGTGGACCAGAAGATCTTCCTGGTCACCACCGATGAGAAGTTCCCCCTCCTCTACAACCTCATTACCTTAAGAAAGCTCACCAAGGTCCTGGTCTTCACCAACCGAAGGGACCAGGCACGAAACCTTGCCGAGCGCCTCAACAAACTCAAAATCAAGGCCGACCTGCTCTCCGGAGAAGTGGCCCAGAACAAGCGCATCCGTGCCCTGGAGGATTTCCGCTCCGGTAAGGTCGAGGTGCTCGTGGCAACGGATGTGGCCGCCCGCGGTCTCCACATCGATGAAATCAGCCACGTCATCAACTACAACCTGCCCCAGGACCCCGAGCACTATGTCCACCGTATCGGACGTACCGGCCGGGCAGGCGCCACCGGAACCTCAGTAAGCTTTGCCTGTGAGGACGACTCCTACTACATCCCGGCCATTGAGGAGCTCCTCGGCCACAAGCTGAGCTGCGAGTACCCCGCTGACGAACTGATCCAGGAGGTGAAGTCTCCCTCACGCAATCAGCGCCAGAGATCTCGAAAGCCTCAGTCCTCACGTCAGGAGCCCAAGGCACAGGAAGCCGATACCCAGAAGCCCGACCTTGAAAGTGCCCAGAAAGAGGAGACTCCCCGTGAGGAGTCCGCCCCCAGAGAGCCACGTAAATCAAGGTCACCCCGTTCCAAAAAAAGCCCGGCCAAGGCCAAGGGCCCTGCCTCCCACTCTCCCTGGCTCGATCCCATCGCCATGGAAGAGCCGCCGGAAGATGAAGGAACCTCGGATACCCCAGAGACCTCCACTGTAGCCATGCCCGAGTTAACCCTTACGGACAAACCCGAGCCTGAAGCGGCACCTGCGGAAAAGCTTGAAACGGCTCCTGTAGAAGAGCCCGAAGCTGCTCCTGAGGAAGAACCCGAGGCGACTCCTGCAGAAGAGCCCGAAGCTGCTCCTGTGGAAGTGCCCGAAGCGACTCCTGCAGAAGAGCCCGAAGCTGCTCCTGCGGAAGAGCCTGAAGCGGCTCCTGCAGAAGAGCCCGAGACTGCTCCCGTGGAAAAGCCCGAAGCGGCTCCTGCGGAAGAGCCCGAAGCGGCCCCTGCGGAAGAGCCCGAAGCGACTCCTGTGGAAGAACCTGAGGCAGCTCCTGCAGAAGAACCTGAGGCAGCTCCTGCAGAAGAGCCTGAGACTGCTCCTGTGGAAGAGCCCGAAGCTGCTCCTGTAAAAGAGCCAGAGACTGCTCCTGTGGAAAAGTCTGAAGCAGCCCCTGCAGAAGAACCCGAAGCGGCCCCTTCGCGTCAGCCGAAGAGCCCCCGACCGGTTCGCCAGACCCGCCGTCCCAACGCACCTAAGTATCGCAAGCGTTCGGGAGGCAGGTACACGAGCAAGACTCGCGCCGACAGATAAAGCCCCCTGATGACAAAAAGCGCCGCTTGAAAAAGCGGCGCTTTTTTTTTGGTTTTTTGATAACAATGCAGGTGAACCTCCGGCCACCCGGAAGGGCTCCATGGATTCGTTTCCTCCGGGTCATCGGTTATCTTCACACAAGCCATCGCGTGGCAACGCGATCCAACTGGTTGAGGTGCTCCCAATGAACCAACCCGTCAAGCTGCTGCTCTTTGATATCGGCGGCGTCTTTATCCAGCTCACCGGTGTGGACCAGATGCTCTCATGGACAAAGGGCCTCCACACGGAAACAGAACTCTGGAGGCTCTGGATCAATTCCCGGGCCGTAAAAGAATTTGAAACCGGTCGGATCACACCCGACACCTTTGCCGCTGAATTGATCCGGGAATTTTCCCTTCCTGTGGATGTCCCCACCTTTCTGGATGCCTTTGTATCCTGGACCACCCAGCCTTTTCCGGGGTTTAATGAGCTCATGGCCGAGCTCAACGGCGACTACCAGACCGCCTCCCTTTCCAACACCAACGAGCTTCACTGGAACAACCTCTGCGAGAGCCTGCACATCCACCGGTTCTTTGACCACAACTTCCCCTCCCATGAACTGGGATGCATGAAGCCTGACAAGGCCTCCTTTTGCCACGTCCTCGACACCCTCCAGGTAGCCCCGGAAGAGACCCTTTTTTTCGATGATACCCCTGTCAACATCGACGCAGCCCGCGCCCTTGGTATCAAGGCCCATCAGGTCTGCGGCGTGGACAACCTCTCTCAGACACTCAAGGAGCTCGACATCCTGTGACCCCACTTCAGCGCCAGGAACTGAAAGCCCATATGGAATCGGAACTCACGCAGCTCAAAGAGGAGCTCGCTGCCACCGAAGAACACACCAAGCCCGCTGTGACCCCGGACAGTGCCATCGGGCGTATCTCCCGGGTGGAGGCCATGCAGAGTCGCCACATCGGAGAAGCCTCAGCCCGGGCAAGGAAAGCGCGTATCGCTCGATTGGAGCACGCCCTGGCCCATGTGGATGACGAGGACTACGGCCTCTGTATTGCCTGCGAAGAGCCCATTCCCCTGGCCCGCCTGCGCCTCATACCCGAAGCCACCCACTGCGTGGCTTGTGCCGCTGACATGGAGAGCTAAAGACCCCCTCCACAGGTGCCTTCCGGTCAGCCTGGCCGGCATCCCACACCTTTCTGTGGATGATGTTTCACGTGAAACACCATCCACAACACCACGCTCTGCCCCAACAAACCCTCTGTTAAATCGTCCTTCATAATTGCCTCCGGCGGGTCGCTTTTTGAAAAAAGCTCCGCAAAAACGTTCCGGTTGAATGGCCGTTATGGGTAGACCAATCGGCTCACCGAAAGTTACCGGCAGGTGCAGGTCGCTGCCAAAATCGGTTTGTCACACGTTTTAAATGAGAAACCCAGCAGGATAGCCGGGATAAAGATGAGCTGAATGGTTGCGCGTCATAAAGATCAAGGCAACCGGTACCGCGCACCTGCTCACGGGTTACTTCCAAAAAGCCGGGTTGTGATCCGATAAAAAGATGTCAGGGGATGATAAAGGGTGGGGATGAGACAAACCTGGCCTCAGCGTGCACAAAATGCGAGATTTTTGGCAAAATAATACTATATAATCAATATATTACAAAGTAATTAGTCAAATTCGTAAGATCTCGCACTCTTTATGGGATAACCATCCATAATCAGAAAAAGGGCAAAACGGGAAATTATACGCAGATATCAAAGATAAGCCTTTTTCATGTGCAATCCAACCCAGCCCTGGCGGGTTTTTTCCGCTTTGAGATCAAAATGAGACGCGTAAGCCTCTATCACCCTGCCCTCTTCCCCAGACTTGATGCCCGACAGTACCAGATCCCCTGCCGGTGCAGTCCACCGATGAATGGAGTCCTCCAGGGAGATCAATGTGGGGTATCTCAGGTTGGCTGTGACCACATCATAATTGTGGGCAGACGAAAACCCATCGGCGTGATGGACCTGAAGGCAGTGGGAGCACCCGTTGAGCACGGCGTTCTCCCGGGCATCGTGCATGGCAATGGGATCAATCTCCGTGGCGTCCACATGGGAGCACCCGAGCTTGATGGCCAGAAGGGAGAGCACCCCGGTGCCGGTTCCCAGGTCCAGAGCATGGTCCCAACGGGAACCGTTGTTGTGTGCAGTGGTCATAAACTCCGCACAGAGACGGGTGGTGGGGTGGGTTCCGTTGCCGAAACTGATCCCCTCTTTCATGGTGATGCAACAGGAACCGTCGGTGGAGGAAGGAAGGTGGGGCGGGGCCAGAACAACCCCCGGGACCAGGGGATGGTATCGGTTGAGGGACGGAACCACCACGGTGCGTCCCAGCTGCTGGCGATAGGCGAGATGGTTATTCTCCACGCAGCGGGTCAGACAGGCCCGGGCCGTCCGTCGGTTCATGCCGTGATCGGCCATGAGGGTGGCCATGATCTCAGCGGGCGTCAGGGAACGGGTGGTCCCATTTACATGGGCAATCACAACATCATCAACACAGATCGTTTCCATACAGTTCCCTGCTTTGCCTCGGGCGACTCGCTTATTGAAAAAAGCTCCGCAAAACCGTTTCGGTTGAATGGCCGTTATGGTTAAAACAGTCGATTCGCCGAAAGCTTGTGGACGGTCCACGTGGTTCGTAGGACCTGCTTTCAAACCCAGTCCATAAAAGTGGTGAAAGATTGGCCCCCGGCAGGAGCGCCGGAGGCATTTTTTGGGAGCTGAATAGTTCCCTTGGGTCTAACAAACAGGTCATAAAAAACATGTTTATAACTGTCGTTTTAAAGGCGGATGCGTTTTGACCCGAGGAACGAGAGCAAAACGCATCCGCACCCTGCTTTCAAGGTGGTACACCATGCCGCCGGAGGCTTATTGCTCCCCTGATTAATCAAAGGTCAGGGTCTTCCCCTCTTTTTTCAAGAGCTCGTCGTACCAGTGAACAAATTCAAAGGCAGCGCGCACCTTGTCGGTGTTGTTCATCACCCCCATGGCCATCTCCATGACCGACTGGGAATACTGATTGGACGGATTTTCGGGCCCCACCTCGGCCAGGAACTCGCGGATGAGCTGGTCCACGGTGCGCTCGGAACCGTCCACCCGGATATCCAGGGGATCTTTGGGATCACCAAAGGGGTTCCAGTTCTCGTAGCCCTGCTTCATGATCATCTTCTGGCCCCGTTTTCCCATGGAGTCGAAGATGGCCTTCTTCTTGGCCTCGACCTCCTCATCGGTAAACTCGTTGTGGGTCATGCCGACGGTGCTCATACCTTGACCTCCACCCCTAAGTACTCTTCGTTAAAATCGGTTAACAGGACCATGGACAGGGGCATGAGCACGCTTCCCATCTTGGTGAAACGGGAGTCGAGCTTTCTCACCAGTTCCGCTGAGACTTTGTAGAGACGGTTGTAAACCAGATCCATGTTGAGGGTGGGGTACGCCTTGCCCTGGTCAAACCCGGAGAGACCGCAGGTGTGTCCCTGGCCCCCTGCGGAGGTGGGGATCCCGTACACCCGGCAGGCGATGGGACGGTAGTCGTACATCAGGCAGGTCCCCTCTTCCCCGAGAAGGGGGCAGCGCATGCGCGCTTTGGAGACCTCTTCGATGATGGCCGCATCTGTCTCTCCGGCTTCATGGCGCTTGTACGCTTCTTTCTTGAGCTTGGCCAGAGCCCGGTCCACGGTGTTGGCACGTTCGGTGATCTCAAAGCGCGCCTTGCCCGTGAACTGCTCATCAAACTTGCTTTTGATGTAGAGGGCCTCCACAAAGGTGAGGTCGAACAGGGCATGGCAGCAATCGTCGCAACCGGCCTTGCAGGTCACCTCGGTGGGAAACTCTGAGCTGACCTTGGTGAACACCTGGCCGACCTGATCCACCAGCGCTTCGTAACGGGTAAATGCCTCTGAAAAATCCATGACCATTCCATCCTATATCTTTGGCCCAGGATGCCGTCACCCCAAAAGGGTCGGCAGTCCCCATGACGGTCCTGCCCTTGTCCTGGGTAATCAATGTTTCACGTGAAACAACCGGCCACCTTCCGCAGGCGCCGGTCTATTTTCCAATGCAGAAATTACTGAAAATCTCATCCAGAATATCCACCTGAACCTCCTCGCCCAGGATCTCACCCATCAGGTCCATGGCCGAACGGATGTCGATGCTGATGGCATCAAAAGAGAGATGAGAATCTATACCCTCTACAGCATTTTCCACATTATTTAAAGCCTTTCTTACCAGGGCCACCTGCCGCCTGTTGGGAACCAGGGCGCTGCGGTCCTCGGGAAGCCGGGCCAGGATCCTGGCCACCACCGCCTCCTTGACAGCTTCCAGACCGTCTCCGGTCTTCACCGAGACCACCAGGTGTTCAATGCCCTGGGCGTTGAGCCCGTCGGCAGCTCCCCCCGGAGTCAGATCGGCCTTGTTCACCAGCACAAGATACTGGCGGGTGGCCACATGCTCCCGGATCTGCTCTACGGACTCGCCGCCCAACCCTTCGGACCCGTCCACCAGATAGAGAACCAGGTCCGAGGCCTCGATGCTGGAGAGGGTCCGCTCGATGCCGATCTTCTCCACAGGATCGTCGGTATGCCGGATTCCAGCGGTATCGGTGACCTGAAAAGCAATGCCGTCGATGTGGATAAACTCCTCAATCAGATCCCGGGTGGTGCCCGGCACATTGGTAACAATGGCTCGGTCCTGTCCGGAAAGGCGGTTCAGCAGGCTCGATTTTCCGGAGTTGGGGGGGCCTGCAATGACCACGCGGATCCCATGACGGAAAATATCCGACTGATCGAAATTCTCGATGAGTGAGACCAGGGTGGGAACCACGGAGCCGGAAAGCTGGTCCCGAATGGCCTCGGCCTGGATCTCTTCGTCCACGTCATCGGGAAAATCAAGGATGGCCTCCAGGGTAACGGAGATCTGCTTAAGGGTCTCCCGAAGGCCTGCAACGGCCTCTCCGAGTTCTCCCTTCACCATGGAGATGGCCATCTCATGGGAGGTGGTGGTCCGGGCGTTGATCAGATCGATAACGGCCTCGGCCTGGGAGAGGTTGATGCGCCCGTTCAAGTAGGCTCGCTTGGTGAACTCCCCGGGCTCGGCAAGGCGTGCTCCGGCTTCGATGAGAAGGTCCAGGATCTGACGCATGACCACAGGGCTGGCGTGGGACTGGATCTCCACGCAATCCTCAGCCGTATAGGACTTGGGTCCTTTCATGTAAAAAAGGATCACCTCATCCAAGGCGACCCCTTTGCCGTCCTCAAAGGTGCCGTAATAGACCCGGTGACTCTTGGGGCTGGTGACGCCGGAGGCGGACCTGAAAAAGGTCATGGCAATGGAAACGGCCTTCTGCCCGGAGACCCTTATAATGCCGATGCCGCCACGCCCCACGGGCGTGGCAATGGCTGCAATGGTATCAAGATCCAAATAGCTCATAGCTCTTTTCTGCTGTTGTGTTGTTATACCTGCTGATCATAATGCCTCCGGCGGCCCTGCCGGGGGCCAAACTTTTAAAAAGTTTGACAAACAGGTCTTAAGTAAGCCTTTCCAGGCTCCGCCGAAATAATTTCCCCTTTTTTACATTAGAAAAGTTTTTTGCGGAGCTTTTTTTCAAAAAAGCGACCCGCCGGAGGCAAAGGGAGACCACGTCACAGAGGCAATTTATCACATTTAAACTACCACGTCGCCTGCGGGGCGACCATAAAAAAAGCCCGTTTGACCGGGGAACGGCCAAACGGGCTTTAATAGCGTCAAAACCCAGATTATCTATCTGTTTTTATTGCGCATTCCCTTATTTCTCTTGGGGAAAATCACAAGGCGCCGGTAGTATCCCTCGCCCATGGACTGGGTCCGCACTCCGCGATCATCCTTCAGGGTAAGATGGATGATGCGGCGGTCGTGGGAAGACATGTGCCCGATGGTGTGGGGCTTGCCTGTTTTCTTGACCTTTTCAGCCATGCGCTGGGCGTGCTGACGGAGTTTTTCCTTGCGCATCTCCAGGTAGCCTTCGATGTCCACCTGGACCCGCACACGCTCCATGCTGTGCTTGTTGATGATCTTGTCCAACAGGTACTGGATCGCTTCGAGGGTCTGGCCTTTTTTACCGATCATCACGGCCGCGTTGCCGCCGGTGACGTTGTAGGTGAGAATATCCCCTTCCACGCTGTAGGCGATCTCGGACTCCTCGGAAATAAAGGAGGCGATCTCTTTTAAAATCTCCACACCCGCCTCGGCAGGTGTGAGTCCTTTGAAAAATCCCTCTTCAAAGGTCCGCTCGGTGTACTCGTAGGTGCGGTCTTCCCCTTTGAAGCCATCGAGTTCCGCAGTGGTGCGTTCCTCGGACTTGGGAGTCCCGAAGGCCTCGTCTACGAGGGATTTGGCTGCCCGGCCCTGCTTGGCCCGGGTCTGTTTGAGGGTCACGGAGATCTTGGCTTTTTTGGCCCCGAAGAGGCCGAACAGACCGGCACTCCCCTTGGTCACCACGTTGTAGTCCAGCTCCTCTCTCGGGATATCGAGTTCCTGCAAGGCAGCATCAATGGCTTTTTCCACGGTTCTGCCCTCAAATTCCCTAAGCGAATTCATACACTCCTCCAGAGGTTACGAGAGTTTCTTGGTGATATAGTACTGCTGAGAAATCGAAAGGATGTTGTTTACAAGCCAGTAGAGTACGAGCCCGGATGAAAAGTTCACGAAGATAACCGTCATCACGAGGGGCATCATCATCATCATCTTGGCCTGGGTGGGATCCCCGGTGGAGGGGGACATCTTCTGCTGGAGAAACATGGTGGCACCCATCAGAAGAGTCAGGACCGGAATCCCGGAGGGCTCTGCCATCATGGGGATGTTGAACCCGAAATGGAAGAGACGGTCCGGAGCGGACAGGTCGGTGATCCATCCGAAAAACGGAGCGTGACGCAGCTCAACCGCAGAGTAGAGCATGCGGTAGAGGGCAAAGAAGATGGGCATCTGCACCACCAGGGGCAAACAGCCGCTCATGGGGTTGACCTTGTAGGTCTTGTACAGGGCCATCACCTCCTGGTTCATGCGCTGCTTGTCGTCTTTGTACTTCTCCCGGAGTTTGGCCATGATGGGCTGGAGCTTTTTCATCTCGTGCATGGAGGTGTAGCTCTTGTTGCCCAGGGGCCAGAAAATCAGCTTGATGAGAATGGTCAAAAGGATAATGGCGATGCCGTAGTTGGCAATCACATGATCGTGGATCAGGTTCATCAGGCTGAGGCAGGGCTTGGCAATGATGTCAAACCAGCCGAAGTTCACCGCCTTGTGCACGGAAGAATCGAGCTTCTTGAGCATGCGGTAGCTCTTGGGGGCTGCAAGGATGTCCACGGTGAGGGTCTTCTCCCCGCCGGGCTGGATCATGCCCGTGGGCAGGTTCATGGCTGCGGTGATCACCCCGCTGTTGTCGGCCAGGGCCATGGAGGTACCGGCAACACCCTTGGGAATGACGGCGGTCATAAAGTAGCGGCTCTGCTGGGCCACCCACTCCACGTTCCCTTTAAAAAGGTTCTTGTCCTCGATCTTCTTCACCTTGACGTTTTCAAGGTGGCCATCCACAAAACCGCTGGGCCCTTCGAACCCGTAGGTCCTGCCGCCTTCCACCGTGGAGATCAGGCCGAAGGCCAGGTTATCGTTGATGGCAAGGGAGCTTCCGTTGCGCAGGGTCACCGTGGAGCCGATGTCGTAGGAATCCGGGCTGAAGTTGAAGCTGCGGACCACTTCCACGCCGGAGGCGCTGACCCAGCGGTAGGTAAGGCTGGCACCGTTTTCGCCGACCAGAACCTTTTCCTTGTCCACTTCAAACAGGGCGTCCACTGCGCCTTCCACACCGCTGCCCGTCACCGTTAAGGTAAAGGTGCGGTCCACTCCCTCGGGCACGAGGTTTTTAAAGGCGTCCCCTTTCAGAGTCTCTTTGTATTTCTTCAGTTCGAACCGTTTAACCGCGGCTCCGCGGTTGGTGAACTCGATGCGGTAAAGGGGAGACTCCACCACGGTGATGTTTTCCGCCACCACCGTCACAGGCTTGATATCCACGGCAGGTGCTGCCGGCTCCCCGGGTTGGGCCACGGGTTGTTCCACCTGTGTCTCCTGGGGAACGTCCACGGGCTTTTGGGGGGGAAAGAGAAAGTTCCACCCTACAAACACAATGATGGAAAGAATGATTGCTGCAAAGAGTCTGACTTGTTCCATTAGGTTCTCCGTTGTTCATCTTCTTTGTATAAGAAAGATGGTGCCTTGTTCATGTGCCAATGGCCCGTCCCTGCCCCGTGGGTTCACAAATGGTGCAACATCAAGGTGCCTGTTGCCGGGCGCTGGAATCTTCTGGACGGTTTCGTAATATTACGGATGATGCACGGCACAGCCATTCATGCGCAGAGGGGCTGGCGTGATCATCGGGTGTTTGCGGGTTCTTCTGGTCGGTGGGTGGGTGCTGAAGCTCTGATGAAGGATTTTATGGAAGCGGGTCGAACCCTCCGGGATGAAACGGGTGGCACTTGAGAATGCGTTTCACCGCCAAAAAGGACCCCTTAAGGATTCCATACCGTTCATAGGCCTCAATGGCGTATGCCGAACATGTGGGATAAAAACGGCATCTGGGACCAATCAAAGGGGAGATCAAATACTGATAGGCCTTTATCAATCCGACAAAGACCTGCTTAAGACTCAGTACTTGCTTTAATTTTTTGAAAAATATGCTCAAGGGATAAAAGGGTCTCTTTATTGCTGAGTTGAGCCGCTGTGCGCTTGGCAATAAGTTGGATATCCCGATTCTCAAAAAAGTGTCGACCGTTTTTCCGAAAATACTCGCGTACAATCCGTTTGATGCGGTTACGCGTGACAGCACCCCCAACCTTTTTTGATACAGTGATGCCTATGCGGGATGTCTGAAGGTTGTTTTCCAGGATATTGGCAACGAAGTGGCGGTTATGGACGGCTGCCCCTTTTCGGTAGAGTTCCTGGAACTGATGTCTCTTGAGAATCCTCAGCTCTTTTGTAAAGGCGTTCGCTCGCAAGTCTTATGTATCCCTGTATCATCGTACACTCCGTCGTGCCTCGTTCCGGCGGACCGTAAAGCAAGCCGTTACCGGCCTGCCGATCCCCCAAACGAGGCCCTCGGAGCTACCCTTTAACGAAGGCATCATAAAAATCAAGTGCGTATCAGGCGGACAGGCGCTTACGGCCTTTCGCACGACGACGCTTGATAATACGACGACCACCGGGAGTGGACATACGATTCATAAAACCGTGCTTTCTGGATCGCTTAAGGTTGCTTGGCTGAAATGTTCGTTTCATATGTGAATACCCCTATTTTACGTTTGATTTCACACTTTTGTGACGTTAAAATAAACCCGGTAACTTAATCATAAAATGCGACGGGTGTCAACAGCCATATTTTACTTGAATTTCTCGGTGAGTTCAAACTCTTCACGGTGAAAACGGCGGATGGGATAGATTTCGATTTTCTTTCCCAGCCGGTACTCTATGGCGCTGATGGTGCTGACCTCGTCTCGATGCAGGTAATCGGCCATCTCTTCACTCACCTTGAGGGTAAAAATATCCCCCATCATGTCCCGGGCGTGACGATGGATCTCCCGATAGATCTTCTGGGAGATGGTGGTTTTTGAGATGGTGTATCCGTCCCCGTAACACAAAGGACACTCCTCGCAGAGCATCCGGGTCAACGATTTTCTTACCCGCTTTCGGGTCATCTGGACCAACCCGATCTCGCTCATGGGAAGGATGTTTGTCCGGCACTTGTCCTTTTTAAACGCCTCCTTCAAGGACTCAAAGACACGCTCCCGGTTCTCCAGATTCTCCATGTCGATAAAATCGAGGATGATGATTCCCCCGATGTTCCGGAGGCGCACCTGGGCGGAAATTTCCCGGATCGCCTCGAGGTTGGTCTTGAAGATGGTCTCTTCAAAGTTGTGCTTGCCCACGTAGCGACCGGTGTTGACGTCGATGGAGGTCAACGCCTCGGTCTGCTCGATGACAATGTACCCCCCGCACTTGAGCCACACCTTCTTTTTCAGGGCACGGGTGATGTCCCCTTCCAGGTTGAAGGCCTCAAAAATAGGCTCGGACCGATCGTAGTACTCCACCTTCACCTTGAGCTCGGGCATGATCTTTCGGATGAAGTTGTTCACCGAATCGAACCCGAACTTGTTGTCGATGGTGAGGCGGTCCGCCTCGTGAGTCAATAGGTCCCGGATGGCCCGAAAGGTCACGGTGAGGTCACGGTGGAGACGGTAGGGAGCCGAAAAACTCCGGTACCGTTTCTTGATGTTCTCCCAGGAGTTAACCAGAAGGTCCATCTCCCGCTTGAGCTGCTCTTCGGCGATCCCTTCCCCTGCAGTACGGAAAATATATCCGTAAGGGACATCCCGCTTGTCGCTGATCAGATCCCGCAGGCGGGTGCGCTCCTCCTCGCTGGAAATGCGCTTGGAGATGCCGATGTGGTCCACGTTGGGCATGAGCACCAGGTAACGGCCCGGCAGGGAGATGTAGGTGGTGATGCGGGCCCCCTTAGTGCCGATGGGGGACTTGACCACCTGGACCATGATCTCCTGGCCCTCACGGAGCAGCTCTTCAATGGGAATCTGCCGGCCGGTGTTGTCCGGGGCAAACTCCTTGTTGCCGTTTTCACTGTACGGCGCCTCGTGTTCCCCGATGTTCTGCTTCTTCTGAACGTCGTCCACATAGATGAAGGCCGCCTGGTTGAGGCCGATATCCACAAAGGCGGCCTGCATGCCCGGCAGGACACGCTGCACACGGCCTTTATAGATATTGCCGTTGATGTTGGTATCATCGCCGCGCTCCACAAAAAGCTCAACGATATTACCATCTTCCAGGAGGGCCACACGGGTCTCCTGTTCCGTTACGTTAACAACCAGTTCCTTGTACATGTATAGGGACCACGATTCGGTTATCGGGTTAAGAGACTTCGTCAATCCGGCAGATTTTTACCAGACCCAGGTGAGCAGCGGCGTCATCGGCAAGGGAGAAAATATGCTTCACTGCGAGATCAGGACGGATGACCACACCATCAATCCCTTTCAGATCGATGGTCAACTGAGAGGGGGAATGGATCTCCACCCCTCTGACAAACAGCTTCAAATCAACCTCTTTTATATTTCCTTTTTTGCCCTTTTTTTCAATTATAAAATTATTTAATTCCATAAATTTACTTAAACAATGGGCATCAAAAAGATCAGATCGCGCGTGTACCTTGTATCTGAACGTATCGTCTTTCGGGCCTTTGGATTTAACAAAGGGCTTGATATCCCGAATTTCTATTCCTTCAACAAGATGTTGGTTCAATTTATTTTTTATCTCACATGAAGAGAGCTCAGAGGCCACGGAAACCACGAACGTCTCCTCCAGGCTCTCCATCCCCAGGGGCATGGGATCGGAAAAGGTAATCCGGGGCCGGGGGTTGTACCCGTGGGACTTTTCGATGGTAAGGCCGGCCCGACGAAAGGCCTTGGTGACGATGTTGACCAGCTCCAGGTGACCGAAAAAACGGGCATTGCCCACCTTGGTATAGGCCATGCTGTACTTCACGAAGGGACCCGGTTCGGAGGCCTTAACCGGGGCAGCCGGAGCCTCGTCTTCCAGGGGAGCGCAGATCACGGGCCGGATGGTCTTGAAGTCGCAGATCCCGCAGCCGGAACAGTCTCCGTAGCGGCAGTCCGGGGTCAGGGAGGCACACAGGGCCCTTGCCCTCTCCTTCTTCAGGTACGCCTTGGTAACACCGGAGTCGATGTGATCCCAGGGCAACGGCTCGTCCAGGCTGCGATGGCGACGACATAAAAGATCCCAGTCCAGCCCTTCCTCTTCAACGGCCTCACGCCAGAGCCCAAGGTCCATGTACTCGCTCCAGCCGTCAAGGCGGCATCCCTTTTCCCAGGCCCGGATCAACAGGGAGGTCAGGCGACGGTCCCCGCGGGACCAGATCCCCTCCAGCCAGCTGATGTCCGTGCTTCCCCACTTCAGGGTCACACCGCGCATGCGCAGGCTCTCTTTGAGCCAGCAGATCTTCTCCCACGCCTCGTCCCGGGTAATCTGCCCCTCCCACTGAAACACCGAGTGGGGCTTGGGAATAAAGGTGGAGACACTCACGTTGATGGCCGCCCTCTTGTTCCGGGTAAGACCGCGCAAGGTCTTCACCAGATCCACAATGCCCTGGAGGTCTTCATCGGTTTCCGTGGGAAGCCCGATCATGAAGTAGAGCTTGATGGTGGTCCAGCCCAGTTCAAAGGCGCTCTTCACCGTGCCGATGATGTCCTCTTCGGAGATCCCCTTGTTGATCACGTCCCGAAGGCGCTGTGTCCCCGCTTCCGGGGCGATGGTGAACCCGGTCTTGCGAACGTTCTTGATGATCTCCATGAGTTCACCGGTCAGGCGGCCCGCCCGGATGGAAGGAAGGGAAACCGCCACCTTCTCCCCATCGGCACAGCACCCCGAGGTGATCCCCCGCATGAGCTGGGCCAGCTGCTCGTAGTCCCCGGTACTTAAAGAGAGAAGGGAGATGTCGTTGTACCCCGTGGTCTCAAGGGATTCGCCGCTTAAGCTCAAGAGATCGTCCACGCTGCGCTCCCTCACCGGCCGGTAAATCATGCTGGCCTGGCAGAAACGACAGCCGCGGGTGCATCCCCGGGAAATCTCAAGGCGAAGCCGGTCATGCACAGGCTTGCCAAAGGGAATCACCGGCTTTTCAGGAAAGGACTCCTTGGAAAGCTCAGGGACAATGGCCCGTTTTACCCTGGGAACCGAGGGACTCAAGGGCTTGACCACGGCCATTGTGGCGCCTTCGTCGCCCATGGCCTCGTAACTCACATCAAATCGCGAAGGCACGTAAACCCCGGCAATCTGCTCCACCTGGCTGAGCAGGGCCTCTTTGTCCGCACCGCTCTTGCGCCAGACGGCAATGGCCTCGGCCACCTCCACCAGCGCCTCTTCCCCGTCCCCGATAATCAGAAAATCGAAAATATCGGCCACGGGCTCGGGGTTGAAGGTGCAGGGGCCCCCTGCGATCACCAGGGGATGGGATGCATCCCGGTCCTTGGCAAGGAAGGGAATCCCGGACAGGTCCAGCATGGTCAGGACGCTGGTGTAGTTCAGCTCGTAGAGGAGGCTGAACCCCACCACATCAAAGTCACCCAGGGGCGTGCGTGTCTCCAGGGAGAAGAGAGGCTCTCCCTTCTCTTTGAGCAGGGCCTCCATGTCAGGTGCCGGGGCAAACACGCGCTCGGCATAAATGTTCTCCCGCTTGTTAAGCAGGGCGTAGAGAATCTGGATCCCGAAATGGGAGGTGCCGATATCGTAAAGGTCCGGAAACGCCAGCACCATATGCAGGTCCACGGCTTCCGGGTTTTTCACCACACGGTTCACCTCGGTCCCCAGATAACGGCTCGGCTGGGCCACCTCGGTGAGGATATCTTGAATCGTTGTATCGTCCATGTTACGTTATTTTATAACCTTCTGAAATCTTGAGGGTTTTATTTTACATCGAATTGTAAACATTTCATAATAGACCACATTTCAATAAAATACCATATGCTAAATCCCCAGGGTTAACGCATTTAGATTTTTGCCCCCGGCGGCCCTGCCGGGGGCAAAACCTTTGATCCGCCTTCACCCAAGGGCTACGGCGCGACAAGAAAGTTAGACAAACAGGTTTCGTTTTTTGAGGATGCGTCGCTACAAGGCATAGCCCTCTTCATTTTTTATTACCGGAACGTTTTTGCGGCTTGTCACGGCGTAGCCGAAGGCGAAGACGGGCTTTTCATCTGGGCGCAGCCCGAACCTTTTTTCAATAAGTGACCCGCCGGAGGCAACTGAATGTTTAAACGCGTTGCCCCTGGCTAAATCCCCTATGGCCGTCTGCACATGTGACAACCCCGTGATACATCTTTCTTGTTGTCCGGGGTGGGCCTGGGTATTACACTACGGTCTACCTTTAATTACACGAACCAACCAACACACAGGTGTTTTATGAATCGAACAAAAATCAAGGCGCTTCTGGCACGAACAGCTCCCCTGGAAAAAGTCCTGATAAAAGGCTGGGTCCGCACCCGGCGCGACACCAAAGAGTTCTCTTTTCTTGAAATCAACGACGGCTCCTGCCTGGCTTCCATTCAGGTGATCGTGGACGCAGGCAGCCCCGGCTCCGAACACCTCCCCGACCTCTCCACCGGAGCGGCCGTTGCCGTCACCGGGGAGATGGTCCCCTCCCCCGGCAAGGGCCAGGCCTTTGAGATCCGCTCCCATGCCCTGGAGTTCGTCGGAGGATCCGGAGGAGACGCCTACCCCTTACAGAAAAAACGACACAGCGACGAGTTCCTGCGCACCATCGCCCACTTAAGGGCCCGTACCAATAAATACGGGGCCATCATGCGCATCCGCTCCCGCACCAGCCACCTGATTCACCGCTTTTTCGAGGAAGAGGGATTTTTCCTGATCCACACCCCCGTCATTACCGGGTCGGACTGCGAAGGCGCGGGGGAGATGTTCCGCATCACCACAGTCAAAGGCACCACCCCTGCCTCCGAAGATTTTTTCGGCAAAGAGACCAACCTCACCGTCTCGGGCCAGCTCTCCGCTGAGATGATGGCCCTGGCCCTTGGAGATGTCTACACCTTCGGCCCCACCTTCCGTGCAGAAAACTCCCACACCAGCCGCCATGCCGCCGAGTTCTGGATGCTGGAGCCCGAGATGGCCTTCTGCGACCTGGCCGGCAACATGGACGTGGCAGAAGCCCTCATCAAATACGTGGTGAAAGGGGTCCTTGAGACCTGCAGCGAAGACATCACCCTCTTTGCCAAGTTTGTGGACAAAACCCTCATGGCCACCCTCACCTCTTTACGGGACGACACCTACGAGCGCCTGCCCTACAAAGAGGCCGTGGAGATCCTTCAAAAGGCAAAGAAAAAATTCGAGTACCCGGTCTCCTTCGGCACCGACCTCCAGTCCGAACACGAACGCTACCTGGCCGAAGAGCACTTTAAAAAGCCGGTCTTTGTCTATAACTACCCCAAAGGGATTAAGCCTTTTTACATGCGGGTCAACGACGACGACGAAACCGTGGCCGCCATGGACCTTCTCGTCCCCCGCATCGGCGAGCTGGTGGGCGGCAGCCAGAGGGAAGAGCGGGAAGATGTCCTGCGCAAACGCATGGCCGACATGAACCTGCCCGAAGACGAATACTGGTGGTATCTGGACTCCCGCCGCTTCGGCTCAGTCCCCCACAGCGGCTTCGGCCTGGGCTTCGAGCGGCTGCTCATGCTTCTCACCGGCATCACCAACATCCGTGACGTCATTGCCTTCCCCCGAACCCCGGGAAGCATCGATTTTTAGAAAGCAAGCCTCCGGCGGCCCAGGTGGGGGCACCTGGAAACCCTATGGGTCCGTAAAAACAAGCTACGCCGTGACAAGCCGCAAAAAAAGAACTGCTGGGAAAGTGTCTGAATTGTTTCGGCGTAGCTGCGAAATGATGCTTTAAAACCTGTTTGTCAAACTTTTCAAAAGTTTGGCCCCCGGCAGGGCCGCCGGAGGCTTGTTTCCCCTGTTTGACCATGAAAACCGTTTTTCAGAAATGAGGAGAGATATGGAAGCCAGGAAACGGATTGCCCTTGTGGCACACGATGAGATGAAGCCCAAGATGATGGCCTGGGCCTTGACCCACAAAGCGGAACTGGAAAAGCATGAGCTCTACGGCACCGGCACAACAGGCGGGCTTCTAACCTCAGAGGTGGGCCTTGAAGTGACCTGCCTGAAGAGCGGGCCCCTGGGCGGGGACCTGGAGCTGGGCAACCTCATCGTCAACGACGGCCTGGACATGCTCATCTTCTTCTGGGACCCCATGACCGCCCAGCCCCACGACGTGGACGTCAAAGCCCTCCTGCGCATCTCCGCCGTCCACAACATCCCCATCGCCTGCAACCAGGCCTCGGCAGACTTTTTTGTCACCAGCCGCTGGTTCAGCTCGCCCTATGAATCAGCCCAACCAGATTACACCGCCCACATCAACCGAGCCGTCCAGGCTGACACATAACAATAAAAGCAGCGAAAAACATGGCTCCGGCGGCGAGGGTGGCGAAGCCACTATTGCGAAAACACCTCGAAAGCAGGTTGCGGATGCGTTTTACCCCTCGTTCCTCGGGTCAAAACACATCCGCCTTTAAAACCACATTCATAAATTTTTCTTCAACTAATCAGTGGCCTTCGGCGGGTCGATTTTAAAAAAAAGTTCCGCAAAATTTTCCGATTGCCTCATCAGATTAAATCGATTGGTATTCGATAACACTCGAATGAGCCGAATTCGTTCTCAAAACCTGTTTGTCAAACTTTACAAAAGTTTGGCCCCCGGCAGGGCCGCCGGAGGCGGTTTTTAAGAAGGGCTCCGCAGGAGTTTGCGGACTTCGTCGGAGAGGCGGGCGAGGCTGAAGGGTTTTTTGATGAACCCGGTGTTGGGTTCGGTGAGGAAGGTTTCCACCCGCTGGTCTTTGCGGTACCCGCTTGAGATGAGTACCTTGACCCCGGGGTCGATGTCTTTGAGCAGGTGGTAGGTGTCGATGCCGTCGATGCCCGGCATGATGAGGTCCAGGATGACCAGGTCGATGGTCCCCTTTTCCCGTTTGTAGAGTTCCACAGCCCCGGCCCCGTTTTCGGCGGTGATCACGTCCAGTCCGATCTTGGCCAGCATCTGGGCCCCCACGTCCAGGATAAGGGCTTCGTCATCCACAAGCAGGACCCGGTGGGTCTCCGGCGAGGCCTGGCGGTAGATATCCATGCCACGGCGCGCACCGCCCGGTGGACGTGCAAGTTCCCTTTCATCCGGCAGGGACGAGACCGAAAAGGCCTTGCCCTCGGAATCTGTGCTTTTTTCCACCACATTGAGGAGTTTTTCGGTGAGGCGGGTTCCGCTTCTGATGTAGCGCTCCATGTTTTTGAGACGCTCATGGAAGGGATCATCCGCGTCCGTGTCGTGGAGCATGATGGAGATGTTCCCCTGGATCACCATCATGAGGTTGTTGAACTCGTGGGCCACGCGCCCGAAGATCCGATTGCGCTCCTGGGAGATCTCTTTTTCGCGCAGGGAATCCAGCTCCGCTTCCAGGGCGGCAATTTTCTTTTCCAGTTCTCGATATGTGGGGGTCTCAGCCATTATTGATCTCTTTTCGGGTAAAAAAGTCCAATCCCACGCCGGGCCCAAAAAACCAAAGGGCCCGGACAAAACCTGCCGCACACAAAGAAAGGTGATCCCTTCATCGTACCCCGGCGACCTTGCGCGAGCCCTTTAGAACAAAACGTATCCCTTTGGATACCTGTGGTTAAATATCCAGGGACGAGACCTCAAGGGCGTTCTTCTGGATAAACGCCCGCCTGGGTTCCACCTCTTCCCCCATGAGCAGAGAAAAGATGTCATCGGCATTTTCCGCATCGTCGATGGTCACCTGGAGCAGGGTCCGACGGTCGGGATCCATGGTGGTCTCCCAGAGCTGGTCCGGGTTCATCTCACCGAGACCCTTGTAGCGCTGGATGTTGATCCCTTTCTTGCCGTCCTTCATCACGAGGTCGAAGAGCTCAAAGGGGTCTGTGGCGGTGTGGACCGTCTCGCCGGTTTCGCTGTTGGTGACCAGCACCTCCCCGTCCATGACCGCCTGGATCTTGGCAAGGCTTGTTACGGCGGCGATGTATTCGGAGGAGTAGAAGAGCACACGCCCCACCTCCATGGTGCCTCCCATGTGAAGGGTCACCTCGTCGTCATCGGCCTTGCTCTTTTTCTCCACATAGAACCGGTAGCGTTCCCTTTCCGGGTTGTAGGCCAGATCGCCCACGTCGAACCCGCTGTCCACGACGCGGCAGCGGAAGGCTTCCATCTTCTCACGGTCCGTCAAAAAGGCCTTGTCGATCATGCCCTCTTTGAGGATCTCCATGAGGAGCCTGCGGTCGTAACCCCGGCGCTCCATGGTGTCCATGGCCTGTACAAAGGTGGACAGGTCCATGAGCATGTTGAAAAGTTCTTCCCCGGAGATCTCGGTGCCTCCTGCCGTGATGTTGCGGTTTTCAAAAATACGCTTGAAGATAAAATCCCGGTACCCGGTTTCATCCTTTAAGTAGACGCTGCTCTTGCCCTTGCCCACCTTGTAGAGGGGGGGCTGGGCAATGTAGAGGTACCCGCGCTCGATGAGGGCCGGCATCTGGCGGTAGAAGAAGGTCAGCAGCAGGGTACGGATATGGGATCCGTCCACGTCGGCGTCGGTCATGATCACCACCTTGTGGTACTTGATCTTCTCGATGTCGTACTCTTCGCTGCCCACGCCGGTGCCGAGGACGGTGATGATGTTCTTGATCTCATCGCTTCGTAAGATCTTGTCGAACCGGGCCTTCTCCACGTTGAGGATTTTGCCTTTGAGGGGAAGAATGGCCTGGGAACGCCGATCCCTGCCCATTTTGGCAGAGCCCCCTGCGGAGTCGCCCTCCACGAGAAAGAGCTCGCGGAACTCGGGCTCGGAGTACTGGCACTCGGCCAGTTTGCCGGGCAGGGTGGAGTCGATGAGGGCACCCTTGCTGCGGGCCAGGTCACGGGCGCGCTTGGCCGCATCCCGGGCACGGGCCGCTTCCACCGCTTTGGTGATGAGCTTTTTGGCCACCGACGGGTTCTCCTGGAGAAAGTCGGCAAACTTTTCGTTAACCAGGGACTCCACCACCCCTTTGACCTCGCTGTTGCCCAGCTTGGTCTTGGTCTGGCCTTCGAACTGGGGCTCGGGAACCTTGACGCTCACGATGGCGGTGAGGCCCTCACGGGTGTCGTCGCCGGAGATCTTGCCCTGCATGTTCTTGGGCACGTTGTCGCTGGTGGCGTAGGTGTTCACCGTACGGGTCAGGGCGCCTTTGAACCCGGAAAGGTGAAAGCCCCCCTCGTGGGTGTGGATGTTGTTGGCAAAAGAGTAGATCTTTTCGTTGAAGGTGTCGTTGTACTGAACCGCCACTTCCACCTGGATCCCGTCCCGCTCTCCACCAAAGGTGATGGGCTCGTGAAGGGCTGTCTGGGACCGGTTAAGGTATTCCACAAAGCTCTTGAGGCCCCCTTCATAATGAAAGGCCTTTTTCTCATCGGAGCGCTCGTCTTCGATGGTGATGCGGATCCCGCTGTTCAAAAAGGCCAGCTCCCGGAGCCGCTTGGTAAGGATATCGAGGTTGAAGTTGTCGTCGTTCATCACCTCGGTGTCGGCCTTGAAGTGGACCCTGGTCCCGCGTTTTTCGGTCTCACCCGTCACCTTAAGGTCGCTGGTCTTCTCCCCTTTGGCAAAGGACATCTGGTGGATCTTGCCGTTCTGGTAGATCTCCAGATTCAGGAAAACCGACAGGGCGTTGACCACGGAGATACCCACGCCGTGGAGACCACCGGAGACCTTGTATGACTTGTCGTCGAACTTGCCCCCTGCATGAAGCTTGGTGAGAACCACCTCAGCCGCGGTCATGTTCTCGGTTTCGTGCATGCCCGTGGGGATTCCACGCCCGTTGTCTTCAATGCTGATGGAGTTGTCCGGGTGGATGACGATGGAAATGGTATCGCAGTAGCCTGCCATGGCTTCATCGATGCTGTTGTCCACCACCTCGTAGACCAGGTGGTGAAGCCCCTGGATATCCACGTTACCGATATACATGGACGGTCTTTTCCGGACTGCTTCGAGTCCTTTCAATACCGTGATACTGTCTTGGTTGTAGCTGTTGGTCTGTTCTTCTGTCATGCGTCTCTATAGCCTTTGGCCCACGTGTTGAGTTGATCCCCTGTGCCCCTGCCGTGTCGGTTATCAGGGAAAGGATCAGATCTTCATGGGCATGATGATGCTCAAAAAGCGCTTTGCTTCCACCCCTTCCACAAGGCAGGGGTGATGGTTGTCCCGAAGGTTTACCAGAATACGCTCATCGTTTATCACATTCAATGTATCGATTAAATATTTGGGGTTGAAGGCCACCTCCACCTCGTCCCGCTCAAAGGCGATGGCCATGTCCTCTTTGGACTCCCCAAGGTCCGGGTTGGTGGCGGTCACCTCCAGCCGGTTATCGGAAAAGTTGAAGATGACGCTGTTGTAGCTGTCGGACGAAAGGATGGACATGCGCTTGAGCATCATGGAAAAGAGCTTTCGGTCCACCTCGATGTCAAAGGCGTCGTCTTTTTCGATGACCTGCTCGTACTCGGGAAAATCCCCTTCCAGAAGCCCGATGATCACCGTCTCTTTGGCCATCTTGAAGATCAGGTAGTTGTCCTTGACCCCCACCTCCACATGCTCTGCATCTTTGTCGAGGATCTTGGCCGCCTCCATGAGGCCCTTTTTGGGAACGATGACGCTCTCCCCGGGGACAAAGTTGGCGTCGTCTCCGATTTCCACATCCACCTTGCACAGGCGGCGGCCGTCCGTGGAGACCATGCGCATCAGGTTCTGGCCGCCGCGCTGGATCCGTTCAAAACAGACACCGGTGATGTGGGCCCTCTTTTCATCGGAGGGTGCCTGGATCATCACGGTCTTTTCGATCATCTCACGCACGCCGCCCGTGGGGACGCGGGCAAAGACCACTTCGTCCACCCTGGGGACATCGGGGAAGTCGTCCGGGCTCATGCCGACAATATGGTAGACGATGTTGTTGTTCTTGATCTCGATCCACTGGCGCTCGATCTCTTCGATGAGAACATCTTCACCCGGAAAATTCTGGACAATCTCAAAGAGCTTCTTGGCATTGATGGTGATGGCGCCTTCCCGCTCCACATCCGCGGTGTAGTGTCCTTCAAACCCTGTTTCAAGGTCCGTAGCCACAAAGGAGATGCCTTGGCCTTCCCCTTTGATCAGAACATTGGCGGTAATGGCCAGGTTGCTTTTACGTCCTGTAATCCCCTGTACCCGTCCAAGAATGGTGGAGATATCTTTTTTGGCTATTTTGAATTTCATGAGGTTTTCCAAAGTTTCATGCTGAATCCGTGGTTCGATGGTCGGTGCAACCGGTACTGGTGTCCGAAGGTGCAGCCGGGGTGTGGTCGAGACTGGGATCAGGTCGTTCAATCAAGGGGTTTGGATTCAACGATTCGGTTTGTGAATGAAGGGGTCCAGGACCTGATCACCCCCTATGTCATAGTAAGTTATACCGAAATTATCAATATAAAAAAAAGTCATTTACCCCTTTTTTGGGGATCTTCTGGGGGGCTTTTGGGTCTGTGTTTGGAAAGTGGTCTAACTTTTTAAAAATTCTTTCCGTTTTCATTATGCGGAATGTGTGAAGGCAGCCTTTCCGGCTGCCTTTTTATGTTGGGTGTGTTTCAACGACAGGAAGTGTGAAGAGGTAGGGGGTATGTTCTTATTTTTAATTTTTTATAAAAGATAATCATAATAAAGGGTGTTGATAAGTGACATAAGTAGGATAAGACCTTTAAATAAAAGAAGATAAAAATGTCAAAAAACGGATTTATTCGGTCTAAAGCGTTGTTGAAAACCACATGCTTTTTGACAGGTTTTGAAAAATTGTTGATAACCCTGCAGGTTTTGAACAATCCGTGAACCGGTTTTGGACAACAAAAAAGGGGCGCGGAAGACCGCACCCCTTGGGATATTCGTGTAAACCCCCTGTATATACAGGGGGTTTTGGTTATGAAGAGGTTATGAACAATAAGAAAAACCTTTTTGTTTCTAAGATGTTAACCAGACCTTGATGGCGGGAACCGTCTCTTTTTTCCAGGCCTCGGAGATGCGCAGCCGCACAAAGTCACGGAAGAGTCCCCCGGTAAGGTCCACAATCTCCCGGGAGAGAAAGAGCTTGTCGATGACGGCCCCTTCGGTTTCATCGCCCGATTCCACCGGAGGCGTCTCAGGGGTTTTCAGGCCTGTGATGTTGAAATTTTCGCCCTTAAGGGTAAAGGTCCATCCCAGGTCCCCTTTTTTGTAGGCCAGGGAGATTTCGGTGACCAGGGCCCCTTTGCGGATAGCCACGATCCCTTCGCTTAAGTCTGCGTTGTCTCCCTTGATGGTAACGCTCTCTACGGTGCTTTCTTCCCGGATCACTTCCAGGACGATACGGTTGCCCACGGTGAGCTGTACGGGCATGCCCTCGTCGTCCTTGAGGCGCTCGGGGTCATTTTCCAGGGTAAACCAGAGCCAGGTGAGGAACTCATGGCCGAGGAATTTGTATTTGTTGTATAAGACAGCGATGTCGAGCATGGGTTACTCCGTAAAATCTTCTGGGGTGATGGACGAGAGGCGGTCCCGGTCCGTGTCGGAGAGGGAAAAGGTCAGGTCGGCCTGGGTGTAGGGAAACAGGCGAATGAGTTTCAGGCCGGAAAAACTTTTGTTGAAAAGGGTCTCGAACTCTTCGTTGGCGGCCTTCTGGGTGGAGTAGAGCCACACCTCCTGCTCCTCGTACTGCCACACCACGTCAAAGACGTTGGGCGTGGGCGGGATGCGGATGGTGAGGACGTTCATGACGTGCTCTTTGATCTCGCTTTTTTCGTTTTTCGACAAAAACTCCCGGTCGCTTTCAGCCAGGCGTTTGGCCGAGGCAATGGCCACCTGCTGTTTCACCACCTTGGTGGGGATGGACTTTTTGTCGATACGCATGCCAAAGACGTAGTGGGTGCCGATCTGAAAGGTGGCGTCGTCGAAATCGGGGGTATAGGGGGCCTCAAAGGAGGTCCAGCCCACGGCCATGTCCTGGGCTTCGTTGTCAATATCGGTGATGATCTGTTTTTTTAGCCCTTTGCGAACCTGCTCGGTGGGGTTTTCCGAGAAGCTTCCCTCCACCCGGTATCGGGCGATGGTCTGGGTGGCTGATAACAATCCCATAGGGTAGTCCTTCGTGGTGTCGGTTGGTTGTGTTGATAACCCGGCGGCATCGTTTCCTGTGCACAAGGGGTGTAACAAAAAGGGGGCCGGGTTGATGAGGGGCACCGGAAAGAAGGGCTTTCCAGGCGGCCCAAAGGCATTTTATATCGTGAATACTGGAGCCAAACAAGGCATTATATCTTGATTTTTAAGGGGGCTGCCCCGTATACCTCGTTTACGGATTGCGCTGTGAATCCATCATTGAGAAATGGAAGAAAGGGCGCATCCAACCTGTGAAAAAGGCGCCATACCAGGGGGGTACAGCCCCATAGCCGATGTAAAAATGGAGTTTAACGATGACGAAAAACTGTGTAAAATCAATGAAACTTGAAAACGGCCTCACCTTGATACTTGAAGATGCGTCCCGAAGGATCAGCGAGGACGCCTTTGTGGTGACGGCCCTTTTTTCCATTGAGTTCGAGGTGACCGAGACCGAGGCTACTGCCGTGGGCCTTTCCCTTCCCGAGTTGACCAAGGCCTTGGGGAGAACCACAGCGCGCTATGAAAAACGGCTGGAGCGCAATTTTATTGCGGCGTCTGACAAAGAGAAGGTCTTTGACGAGGTGACAGGGTCATTTCTCAAAACCGGCCTGGCGTATCTGTCACACCCTTCATTTACAGGGGGCGTGGTCCGGAAAACCCTTGTGGAAAAACGGGGACGGTACAACAGCATCGGGTCGTGACACAAATGAAGGTCCAATTTGGTACAGGGGGCGGTATGGCGCGGAGTCGGTGGATGATTGTGTTGTGGGTGGTCATGGGATGGACCGCTGCGGAGGCCGACATCTATATCTACAGGGACGCCTCGGGCACCCTGTGCTATACCGATTCTCCGGACGCCCGCCAGATCGACCTCATGGGGGCACGGCCCATGGGGGGGCAGAAAAAGAAAACAACGGGGAGAATGTGGAGCTCGTCGGCCTATGACGCCATCATTGTCCGTGCCGCCGAGGCCCACAGCATTTCCTTTGCCCTGGTGAAAGCCGTCATTCACGCGGAGTCGGGGTTTAACCCGAGGGCCCTCTCCCCCAAAGGGGCCAAGGGGCTCATGCAGTTGATGCCCGACAACGTCACCTATTACAAAATCAAAAACCCCTATGACCCCTATGAGAACATCATGGGGGGCACAGCTTACCTCAAGAGCCTGCTCACCGATTTCAAGGGCAACCGGAAACTCGCCCTGGCCGCCTACAACGCAGGTCCCACCACCGTCAGACATCACAAGGGCATCCCGCCCATTGCCGAGACCCGGGCCTACGTGGCCAAAGTGGAACGGTTCAATTCCTATTACAGCAGCCATTGATTCGATGCACCAGCACAGGGTGGGGCGAGAAGGTCGTTCCCCCTCGCCCGGGGTGATCAGTTGAGGAGGGTCTGGAGGTAGGCGGTGAGGCGGCCCTTGATCTCCGGGTTGTCCATGGCATAGGCGATATTGGCCATTTGAAAGCCTGCCTTGTCCCCGCAGTCAAAACGGGTCCCTTCAAAGAGAAAGCCGTAGATGTCCTGGGTGGTCAAAAGCTTTTCCATGGCGTCGGTGATCTGGATTTCACCGCCGGCACCGGTCTCTTTGGCTTCCAGGAGGTCGAAGATCTCCGGGGTGAGAATGTAGCGGCCGATGATGGCCTGGTTGGAAGGGGCCGACTCCGGGGCGGGTTTTTCCACAAGGCCCTGCACTCGGATGAGGCTGCCGTTTTCACTGGCGCCATCCACAATGCCATACTTATCCGTCTGGCTCGGGTCCACCTCCATCACCGCCACCATGGAGGACTGGGTGTCGTCAAAGGCCTTCATCATCTGGGAGAGGACAGGGTTTTCTGCCTTGACCAGGTCGTCGGCAAGGAGGACGGCAAAGGGCTCGTTGCCCACCACGTCCCGGGCGCACCAGATGGCATGACCCAGTCCCAGGGGTTTGTTCTGACGGGTGTAGATAATGGTTCCGGTTTCAGGGACCAGGGCCTCCATGAGCTCCAGGGTCTGGTCCTTGCCCCGCTCCTTTAAGATAGACTCCAGTTCGTGGGAGTGGTCGAAGTGGTCTTCCAGGGCCTCCTTGCCCCTGCCGGTGACAAAGATGATTTGCTCGATGCCGGCGGCCAGGGCCTCTTCCACGGCGTATTGAATCAAAGGTTTGTCCACCACGGGGAGCATCTCTTTGGGGAGGGCTTTGGTTGCCGGAAGGAATCGTGTGCCGAGGCCGGCAACTGGAAACACCGCTTTTCGTATTTTCATAGAGTCGAATCCTGATGGTTTGATGTTGTGAAATTGTGAGTTCACGACGGCGGGTAGTGAGACTTTTTTGTTGTGATATACGGTGAATGGCGTCCGAAATCAAGGGGTGTTGGTAAATTTTTATTGTAAAACCGGAGTGAAATTATTATGTTACTCCTTTTTTGGGAACTAAAAACACATATGGGACGTGTTTTTGACATAGAAGGAGTGAGGAGCGATCAATATGAGTGAATCTGAAAAAAAGGCAGACATCGTACCGGTGCGGTTGGGACGCAGCTCCGGTTTTCAATTTGAATGCCACAAAGGTGTCAGCTGTTTCACCAAATGCTGCCGGGGGATCGATATCATCCTGACCCCCTACGACATCATTCGCCTGAAAAACAAGCTGGAACTTCCGTCCGAAGAGTTTCTGGCCATCTACACCGAGCCCCAGCTGTTTGAAAAAACCGACCTTCCCGTGGTGACCCTGAAACTTCTCGATGACGAGATCCGGTCCTGTCCCTTTGTGCGGGACGAAGGCTGCCTTGTCTACGACGACCGCCCCACCACCTGTCGCTACTACCCCTTGGGGGTCGGCAACCTCAGCCACGGCGAAGACGGCGGTGACGACGACAAGGATTTTTTCTTTTTCGTCAACGAGCCCCACTGCAAAGGGTTTGAAGAGGCCAAGGAGTGGACCGTGGATTCCTGGCGAAAAGACCAGGGCGTGGACATTCACGACGAGATCAACGCGGGCTGGGCAGATCTTATCGTGCGGAAGCGCAGTTTTCCCCCCAATATCCAGTGGACCCCCAAGGCCAAAGAGATGTTCTTCATGGCCTGCTACAACCTTGACGCCTTCAAGCGGTTTGTCTTTGAGAGCCCTTTTCTCGACAAATTCGAGGTGGATCAAGAGCGTATCGAAAAGATGAAGACCGACGAATTGGCGCTGCTTGAGTTTGGTTTTCTCTGGCTGAAGGACGTTTTTTTCTTAAAGGAAAACGAGGATAAGCTGTTCAAGCCGAAGAACCCTGCATAGTCAGGGGTGATGGCAGCCTTTTTTAAGGCTGTTTTGATAAAAAAGGGTCAATTGTTCATAACTTTTCAGGTAAAAGGCCCTTGATCCCGTTTATTGTTTATAAAAAAAGCCGACTCCCAAAGGGAGCCGGCTTTTTTTGTGCAGTTAAGTCTTCAGGGGGCCGTTAATAGGTCTCGTCGTAGACAAGGCTCTCCAGAAGGGCTTTGTCGGTGAGGCGGGCCTTGATATCCACCCCGAAGAAGGACTCCACCGGAGCCAGGAGCTCGGGGTTGTTGTCCATCACCTCGGTGAGGTAGCCCACCACCACGTCAAGTCCCTTGCGGGTCATTTTACCCAGGGGCTTGCGGCAGGATCCCGAGGGCATCCCCAGGAGCTGCATGGCGGTTTTCACGGCCAGGGGGTTCCGGGCCAGGCACTTGACCTCGCCGAAGGGGGTCTCCTCCATGGTGACCACGCTGGTGAGTTTGAACAGCGGGGTGAGGGCCTTGTGCAGGGTCTCGGCTTCATCCATCTTGCCTTCGGCCACAAGCCTGATGAGCTTTGAGGCGGGCCCGGGTACGATGTTGGAGGCCACGGAGATGACACCGGAGGCGGCAATGGCCGGGTCGGTCATCATCTCCACCACCAGGGCGTCGTCTCCCGAGAAGATGTTGAAGTCGGGGCCGCAGACTTCGCGGGTGCGCTTCATGTTGTCCAGATTGCCCGTGGCCTCCTTGACGGCTGAGACGTTGGGGCACTCCCGGTGAAGCAGGGCGATGTCTTCGGGAAGCATCTGGGCGCCGGTGCGACCGGGGATGATGTACGGAATCACCGTGATGTCCGGGAAGGTCCGGGCCACGGGGGTGACATACTCTTTTCTGATCTCAAGGGAGCTGGGGCCGTTGTAGTAGGGGTCCACAAGGAGGACCGCGTCCACCCCGGCTTCCACGGCGTGCCGTGTTGCTGAAAGCGCCTCGTTGGTGTTGTTGCTTCCGGTGCCCGCAATACAGAAACATTTCCCCTTGGTCTGTTTGGAAATAATCTCTATCAGGCTGTTGTGTTCGTCCCAAGCGAGTGTGGGGCTCTCGCCGGTGGTTCCGACGGCCAGGATTCCTGTGATGTCGTTTTCGATCTGAAAGCGACACAGTTTTTCGAGGCCCTCGTAGTCCACAAGATCATTTCTAAAAGGGGTGATCAGTGCTGTGTAGCAGCCTTTTTTCATTGTCTTACCTCTGGCTTCGCAAATGTGACTGTAAGGTGGCTAAAGATTACAAACCTTGGAAAAATATAAAAAAAAAGAATGGTGTGTCAATACCAAAGGCTTGATTTCAAGGGGAAGGCCCCTACCTTTGTTGGTTTGGGATCCCCACCGGAACCTGTTTCGCATGAAAGGGGCCAGACCCTTTCGATTTGATTTGACAACCTTGGGAGGGCGTTATAGTTTGTGAATTTATTAAAAAAAAAGAAACCGAAGAGGCGGGTTGCACCTTTATATAAGGGGGTGTGCCCACTTTTTTCTGGCCGTGACATAAAAAAAAATACCCGGTTCTGAGCGAGGGGTGCCCGGTTTGGGGTTTCTTCTCGTTTTGGATGGGTTACCAGACAAAGAGGGATCATGCAAAAGCCGAAGAACGCGCAAGAACATATTGCTCAACTGAGGGATGCCATTGCCGGAAATCCCGATTGCGGAAACAGCCACTACAACCTGGGCGTGGCTCTGATGGGATTGAAAAAGTATGATGAAGCCGAAGCCAGCTTCAACGAGGCCGTGGGATGTAGTCCCACCCTCGCCGAAGGCTATGTGATGCTCGGCAGTATTGCCCTGCAGCGTGAAGACGTGGAGGGCTGCCTTTATTATAATAAGCTGGCCACCAAGTCCCGGGCCGGGTTTGCCGTTGGGTACGGCAACATCGGTTTCATTGAGCTGCAGCGCGGCAACGTGGACGAAGCCATCAAGAACCTTCAGAAGGCCATTGTGCATAACTCCAAGTTTGTCCAGGCGTACACCACCCTGGCCAACGCCTACCTGATGAAGGGCCTGGTGGACGAGAGCATCACCACCAGCAAGAAGGCCCTTGAGGTCCAGCCTGATTTTCCCATTCCCCACCACAACCTGGGGATCGCCTACATTGAAAAGGAAGAGTACGCCAAGGCCATTGAGCACTTTGACATAGCCCAGTCCATGGGCTACGAGGTGCCTGAGGCCCTGCTGAAAGAGGTGGAACCCCACCGCAGCTAAGCACTCGGATTCAAGGCCCCCTGCACACACTGCAGGGGGCTTTTTTTATGGCAAATACCTGCCCTGCAACCTGAAATTGATGAAGAAGCAACCCATGAAGATTACCTGGAATCTGCCCGGTCACAGCCGCGGCGGTCAGATCGATGACGCAGTCCTTGCCACCCCGCTGCCCGCGGACCGTACCTGCGGGGAAGCGACCTTGTGCTACGGCCACTATGTCCGTGCCGTAGAGACCGTCCTTGAAAAAGAAGCCGCAGGCAGGGGAACCGGTCTGTTTCGCGCCTTGTTCTCCGCTCCCCTTCCCACCGTGGGATCTGTCCATGTGGAGATCCTCAAGCACGGGCACTTTTATCATCCGGCCCGCATGACCGTGTGCTCGGATGCAGGAGAGAGATCCCTGGTGGTGAACCTGGCCGTGACCCCCGAAGGGGGAGCCTGCGCCGAAGGGGAGTTTGCCCTTTTGAAACAACTCTCCTGCCGAAGTGCGGCCCTTCCCGATGTGTACGCCCTGGACGCCGTGGACGTGGACACCCATCGCGTGGTCCTTTTTTTCGGGGAGTGGTTTGAAGGCTTCCACGAGTTTCACCAGACCCGCCAAGACGGGAAAGACCGTGTGGTGGTGTGGGCCGGTGACGATCACGTCCTTTTACCCCCTCACCAGGAGGCCTCGGTGTATCGTCAGGCCGCCGAGATCCTGACCCGGCTCTACAACCCCCTAACCTTTGAGCTGGTGCAGCCCTGGCACCATGCGGCAGGGGATTTTGTGGTGAACATCGATGGGGAAGACCCTAGGGTTCGCCTCATCACCGTGCGGCAGTACACGCCCATGGCCGATGTGGAGGAGCCCGGGGCCGAAGAGCTTCTGGAAGGAGCCCTCTATTTTCTCATGCTCCTGAGCCTGCGGAACCGGTTAGATCGCTACGACGGCATCGGTGAGGTTGCCTGGGTGGGAGATCACTGCGTGCCCGCCACCCTCCAGGGGTTTTTCGACGGGGTGGCCCACCTCACCGATGTGGGGCCCCTGGAGGGCTCCTTCGGTGACTGGGTGGGGCGGTATCTGGTCGCCCATACACTGGAAGATTTTGTTGAGACAGCCTGCGGGGTGGTTTCGTCCTTCAACCCAGGGGCTTCGGAGATGGGGGAGGTGACGGCAAAGGCTGCCGAGCACGGGGCCGCGTTTTATCGTGCGGTCCAGCGGATGAATACCGAGGAAAACAGAAAATAATTCTGATTTATTTGTTCATTTAAATTGAATAAAGCTAGGCATATCTTCAAAGGCGGACCCCCCATGGGGTCCGTTTTTTTTATGTTTAAAAGTAAGTATTGAGATAAGAAATCAATGGGTTGATCTGTGGGGGGAGATAGCTTGCGATGATGTGACTCGCCGTGAAACACGATGAGATATTCCCTGAAAGGTGTTATTTGCAGAAGGGGTCTGTTTTTGACCCGATTTTATGATTGCGATGTAGATATCGATAGGTCTCAATAGATTAACTCGTCTCACAATTTAACGGGAAGGCGATGCGCGGGCATGAGGCCTTGAAAGGCCTTTGGAATGTAAAGCCTTAATAACCACGGGAAAAAGCTTTTTTATTGACAAGAAAAGGCAATAACTTTATACCATGGAGTTTGATAATAGGGCCATTATAGTTGATTAATGGAAATTGCATAGACAGTAGCAGCTGGGACGGTTTGTTTTGGCTGTTATTTTATGTGGTTTAAGGTTTAAGGTTTGAGTGACTTGGCAATCAAAGTCAAATGGTTTCATTTGATTTCGTCTTGTTGAGTTAAAATTATTTATTCAATGGAGGTAAGGCAATGGCAAAGCATGAAACCCCTTTGTTGGACGAGCTGGAATCCGGGCCGTGGCCAAGCTTTGTGTCCGACATCAAGCAGGAAGCCGAAGTCAGGGCAAAAAACGAAAAAGGAATTGATTTTCAGATTCCTGCTGAAGCTTGCGACGACCTGCTCGGTCTTCTGGAACTCTCCTACAAGGACGGCACCACTCACTGGAAGCACGGCGGCATCGTAGGTGTTTTCGGTTACGGCGGCGGCATCATCGGGCGTTACAGCGACAAGCCCGAAGAATTCCCCGGCGTGGCTTCCTTCCATACAGTACGTGTGGCTCAGCCTGGTGCAAAGTACTACACCACTGAGTACCTGCGTAAACTGATGGATCTGTGGCAGTTCCGTGGTTCCGGTCTCACCAACATGCACGGTTCTACCGGCGACATCGTTCTGCTCGGTACCACCACGCCTCAGCTGGAAGAGATCTTCTACACCCTGACCCACGAGATGGATCAGGACCTCGGCGGTTCCGGGTCCAACCTGCGAACCCCCGCTGACTGTATCGGTCAGTCCCGCTGCGAATACGCCTGCTACGACACTCAGGAGCTCTGCTACTTCCTGACCATGATGTACCAGGATGAGCTGCACCGTCCCGCGTTCCCCTACAAGTTCAAGTTTAAGTTCGACGGTTGCCCCAACGGCTGCGTGGCCTCCATGGCCCGTTCCGACCTCTCCTTCATCGGTACCTGGAAAGATCAGATTCAGGTGGACCAGGCTGAAGTGGCCAAGTACATCGACGGCACCAACCCCGCCAACGCCGGCGCTCACAGCGGTCGCGACTGGGGTAAATTTGACCTCGACGCCGAAGTACTCGCTCTGTGCCCCACCGAGTGCATGAAGTACGAGAACGGTGAACTCAAGATCAACGACAAAGAGTGTAACCGTTGCATGCACTGCATCAACGTTATGCCCAAGGCTCTGAAAGTCGGTAAGCAGCGTGGTGTTTCCATCCTCGCCGGCGCCAAGGCCCCCATCGTTGACGGCGCTCAGATGGGTACCCTCGTGGTTCCCTTCCTTGAAATCGACCAGACCATGAACAAGCAGCTGGCCGACTTCGACTCCGAAGAAGAGTGGATGGAGTACCTGGAAGAGAAATACGAAGCGCTCACTGAAGTCATCGAGTCTGTCTGGGATTACTGGATGGAAGAGGGCAAGAACCGTGAACGTCTCGGCGAGCTGATGATCCGTCAGGGTCTCCAGAAATTCCTTGAGAAGATCAACATGGAGCCCCAGGCCGTACACGTCGATCATCCCCGTACCAACCCCTACATCTTCTGGAAAGAAGACGAAGTTGAAGGTGGCTGGGACCGTGACATCAACGAATACAGAAAGCATCACGCACGCTAGGAGGGGTATACCATGGCTTTTATTTCCTCAGGATACGATCCCGAAAAACCGATGGAAGGTCGAATCACGGACATTGGCCCGAAGCATTACGACCAGTTCTATCCCGAAGTTATCAAGAAGAACAAAGGCAAGTGGAGCCACCACGAGATCCTCGAGCCCGGCGTTCTGGTTCACGTGGCTGAAAGCGGTGACGAAGTGTTCACCGTACGTTGCGGCGGCGCTCGTCTCATGAGCTCCACCCACATCCAGGAGATCTGCGACATTGCTGACAAGCACTGCGACGGTCGTCTGCGTTTCACCACCCGTAACAACATCGAGTTCATGGTGGATTCCAAGGACAAGGTTGAAGCCCTCAAGGCTGATCTTGCCCAGCGCAAATTCCCCGGTGGGTCTTACAAGTTCCCCATCGGCGGTACCGGCGCCGGTATCTCCAACATCGTCCACACCCAGGGTTGGATTCACTGCCACACCCCCGCCACCGATGCCTCCGGCACCGTAAAGGCAACCATGGACGAAGTGTTCTCTGATTTCCAGGATCACAGACTGCCTGCCAAGCTCAAGATCTCCATGGCTTGCTGCCTCAACATGTGCGGCGCGGTTCACTGCTCCGACATCGCCATCCTCGGTTACCACCGTAAGCCTCCCATCTTGGATCACGAGTACCTTGACAAGGTGTGCGAGGTTCCCCTGGCTGTAGCTTCCTGCCCCACCGCGGCCATCAAGCCCGCCAAGGTAGAGCTCCCCAGCGGCGAGACCGTTAACTCTGTAGCGGTTCGTAACGAGCGTTGCATGTACTGCGGTAACTGCTACACCATGTGCCCCTCCATGCCCCTTTCCGACGCCGAAGGCGACGGTATCGTGCTCATGGCTGGTGGTAAGGTGTCCAACCGTATCAGCGCACCCAAGTTCTCCAAGGTTGTTGTGGCCTTCCTGCCCAACGAAACCCCGCGCTGGCCTTCCATGACCAAGACCATCAACAAGATGATCGAGCAGTACGCCAAAGGCGCCCGTAAGTACGAGCGTTTCGGTGACTGGGCTGAGCGTATCGGTTGGGAGCGATTCTTTGACGTGTGTGAACTCGACTTCACCCACCACCTCATCGACGACTTCCGCGATGCTGCGTACCAGTCTTGGCGTCAGACCACTCAGTTCAAGTTCTAATTTACGCTGAGCACGCATCCATTTCGTATGGAAATGGATAACTTGCAGGGGACCTGGTCTCCAGGTCCCCTGCCCTATAAATTGGAGGTCCCCAATGGCATTAGAAAAAGAAGCAGCCAAAGAGGTCATCATCGAGAAACTGACCAAGAAGTCCAAATCCAAGTCCAAGTTCTACTTGAAGGATTTCTACGCATTCTTCCCCGATGAGAAGCCCCGCGCCGTAAAGAATATCGTGAACGCCCTCGTAAAAGACGAAGTTCTCGAGTACTGGTCCAGTGGTTCCACCACCATGATCGGTCTTAAAGGCCAGGGCAAGCAGGCCGGCGCAGAAGGCGAAGAGTAATCTTCCCCTGTTTCGCTGACAGGCTTTCCAGCGTATTTGTCTAAGACTCCCAAGTGCAGTGATTGATGAAATCTGAAAGAATCAGCAGTATCCCAGGCCTTTTTATTTCCGCGCTTCGCGGTGGATCAGGGAAAACCATTCTGACCATTGGCATCACCGCTGCACTGAGGAGTCTTGGCAAACAGGTTGCCCCCTTTAAAAAGGGGCCCGACTACATCGATGCCGGGTGGCTCTCCCTGGCTGCAGGGAACCCCTGCTACAACCTCGATACCTACCTGATCGACCACGACACCGTGGTCTCCTCCTATCTTGCCAATTCAGCCAAGCTGGGCGCGGACATCGCCATTGTGGAAGGCAACCGCGGCCTTTACGACGGCATCGACATCGACGGCAAGACCAGCACCGCAGAAACCGCAAAGCTTCTCAAGGCACCCGTGGTCCTCGTTCTGGACTGTTCCAAGAGCACCCGCACCATGGCAGCGGCCGTCCTGGGATGCCTCCACTTCGACCCGGAGCTTACCATCGGCGGGGTGATCCTCAACCGCATTGCAGGCCCGCGGCACAAGAACAACCTGATCAACAACATCGAATACCATACCGGTGTGAAGGTGATCGGGGCGGTGCCCAAGCTCAGGACCCATGATTTCCCCGAGCGGCACATGGGCCTTGTTCCCACCCCTGAACACGACTGGGCCTTTGAGTCCGTAAAAAACGCCGAGACCATTATCCGGGATAATGTGGACGTGCCGGGTATCATCTCCCTTGCGGAAACAGCCGAGCCCTTTGAGCGCACCGTCAGAGTCCCCGAGGTTGAGGGCGCAGGTACCGACGACCGACCTGTCATCGGGGTGATTCGCGACGCCTCCTTTCAATTTTACTACCCGGAAAACATCGAAGCCCTGGAGGCCGAAGGTGCCCGTGTGGTGATGATCAGCCCCTTAAGGGACACCGAGCTCCCCGACGAGCTTGACGGGGTCTACATTGGCGGGGGCTTTCCCGAGACCCACGCCCGTGAGCTGGGTGAGAATGTGAGCTTCCGCCAGAGCCTTCTTGCCCGCATCAAAGAGGGTATGCCTCTCTACGCCGAGTGCGGCGGTTTGATCTACATGGGAGAAGAGCTCGAAGTGGATGGAGAGATCCACCCCATGACCGGTCTGTTTCCCCTCTCCTTTTCCGTGTCCAAAAGGCCCCAGGGACATGGGTACGTGGTGGCCGAGATCACCGGGGAGAATCCCTTTTTTGAGGTGGGAACCCGCATCAAGGGCCATGAGTTCCGTTACTCCAAAATCACCCGATGGGACCGGGAAGACAATGACGCCGCCTTTACCATGGCACGGGGCACGGGCATGGCCGACAAGGCCGACGGCATCACCAAGTACAACGCCCTGGCCACCTACACCCACATCCACGCCCTGGGCACCCCTGCCTGGGCACCCTCCTTTGTTTCTAAAGCCTTAGAATACAAAAATCGATCTTAACAATCCCGGCTGATGCGGCCCGTCCGCAAGACCACCCCTATTGCCTCGCCACCTTCCACAGAAAGCGGTGCTGTCGCGTACGTAGGCTCTTCTTTAAACCACTATGTCGACGGGTTGTATCTGTGCGGTTACGGCAGGCGTATGCCCGCAAGGAGATCTTGATGGATATTTTTTTTGAGGGATTTGTGTGCTTGTGGGGCGGGATCAAGGGATGACCGGCCATCACGCCGGAAGGTGCGGAAGCCGCACCCGCACATGGGAACACCTGTTTAAAAAACGACATGTCCCGTGCGGGTGGGCTGGGTGCACCCTCCGGCGCCTGGTAAGCCCAAGGGGCCTTTTAGCAGGACATTAAACCTGCTTGAAGATATCCCCAACCATGCGGGGATTCCAGGTACCCCGGCCGGATCGGGTGGGGACCTTGGCCTTTAAAAAGGCCGTAGCGATGCGGGTCTGGGTGAGGCCCTGGGTTTTGAATTCGGCCATCACCTCCATGAGGCGGTCCTTGAAGGCCCCTTTGTCTTCGGCGCCCATGACGGCGAGCTCTGCTGCCACGCTGTCCAGATCGCTGTCGCTGGGGGTGGCGGGCTCTGCTACAGGGGCAGCCGGTGCGGACTTTTCCGCCGCAGGAGCTGCAGGATCAGGTGCGGCCTCAACCGCAGCCTTGGGTGATACGGCAGCAGCAGGGACCGGCTGAGCCTCGGGGGCCTTGGCCACGGGCGGGGCCGGTGCAGGCTGAGTAGGCTGATTACCCTTCATGGCCGAGTCGCGTTTTTTCTTCTGCTTGAGGAGCCACTGGGTCACCTGCTTGGCCTTTCGGGTGGTGACGGCCTTGAGCTTCATCTCTTTTCGGTACATGGCCGCGTCCATGACGAGGACCCCGTGGGGATCGGTGAGGACAGACCCCGGAAGGTCGGTGCTCTCCACTGCCCATCCGTCGTTTTCCAGCCAGTAATGGACCTGGCCTTTCATGGGGCCTTTGCCGATGACGCCCTTGATCCAGACCCAGCCTTTGTCGCAGCGGTTCTGGATGAGGCCGCTCATGAGGGCCACGCTGCGGTTCTGGCTCTTTTCATGGATATGGTAGAGGTTTTCGGCCATGATGGACTGGACAGCCAGTTCCATGCGCTCAGATTCAATGAGATCTCCCAGCAGGGAGAGAGGTTTGCACGCTCTTTTCGATTTACCGGGTTTGAAATGAACCCTGATCTTTACATCCTTCTTCAACGGTCTCACTTCCTGTCATGACTTGCTGTGCGTTTGCTGTGACGGCTTGGAACACAAAACGGCCCACGGGAACACATAGTAAGGATCGCTTCCCCCAACAAAGGGAAAACCCGCCTTAACCCTTGGCTGATTTGACTCAATACCCAGGCGGATCGCAACGATGAACGGGGTCTATGTGTTGTCGTGGGCCCTTAAAAAGCCGCACCGAAGGAAATCATTTGGCGGTATCACGGGTGAGACCCCTGTCTCCCCTACCGAAGAAAAATGCTTTCACTTCAAGATGATGGGTTTGAGAAATCCATACCATAAATTCTCTTTGGAGACAAAAAAAATGGGGGGCCAAAGCCCCCCAGGTTCAAAAAAAAGTCACTTTTTCACTTTCAGACCTTGAAACGGCTCACCAGACCGCTCATTTCATCGGAGAGCGTGGCCAGGTTATCGGCGTCGGACTGAACGCGGCTGCTGTTGTCGGCCAGGAATCTGGCCTGGCCGTTGACCTCCTCCATCTCCTCGGTGATTCCGTGGGTCTCTTCGCTGCTCTGGGAGATGGTCCGGGTGACTTCGTCAATGCCCATGGAGGTCTGGGCCACGTTGTCGGCAATCTCCCGGGTGGTGACAGACTGCTCCTCAACAGCAGCGGCGATGCCCGCTACAATTTCGCTCACATTGGAGATGATGGTGTCGATTTCGGCGATGTCGCTGGTGGCCGCATCCGTGGAGTCCTGGATTCCCCGGATTCGGTCGGTGATTTCCCCGGTGGCCTCGGCCGTCTGGCGGGCCAGGTCCTTGATCTCCCCTGCCACCACGGCAAAGCCCTTGCCGGCCTCTCCGGCCCGGGCCGCCTCGATGGTGGCATTCAGGGCCAAGAGGTTGGTCTGGTCCGATATCTCGGAGATGGTCTCGGTTACCACCCCGATGTCCCGGGCGGCCGCGGCAAGCTGTTCGACCCCTTTGGCCACCCCGCTGGCCTTGCTGGCCGCCTGGGTGGAGATTTCCCGGGCCCGTCCTGAATTACCGGCAATCTCCGTGATGGTGGCGGTCATCTCTTCGGCGGCCGAAGCGATCATCCCCACGCCCGCCGAAGACTGGTTCATGGCGGCGGCCACATCGGCCATGTGGGCGTTGAGCTCCTTGCCGGAGGTGGTGACGGAAACGGCCTTGTCGCTCATGTCCCCGGAGGCGGTTTTCATCTTGTGGGTGACCCCGGAGAGGTCGGTGGAGGCCCCGTCGATGATTTTGGTTTTGCCGGCAATCTGGGTGATGAGGTCCTGGAGGTTGCCCACAAAGGTGTTGAACCATTGGGCCAGCTCGCCGATCTCGTCCCCGGACTGGATGCGGATGCGCATGGTCAGGTCTCCCTCCCCTTGAGAGATATCCCTCATGCGGGAGGCAATGCGCTTGATGCGGGTGACCACCATGGCCTGGGTGAGGGTTCGGACCACGAGCCAGATCACCACCATGGTGATGGTGGCGATGATGATCAGCTGGTTCCGGAGGGTGACGGCCGCGGCAAACACCTCCTCAGACGGTGCATTGATGACGGTGATCCAACCGGACAAGTTCTCCTGCTTGAAGACCGAGATCTTCTCCTTGCCCTTGAAATCATAGGTCCTCAGCCCATTTTTCAGCTTGAGGATCTCCTTGCTGAAATCAAACATGTTGCCGTTAAGGGTGAGGATCTTGCTCTTGTCCGGGTAGGCGATGACCGCCCCGTTTTCCTCCATGACAAAGGCATACCCTGTCTCCCCCACCTTGATGGGGTCGATGAAGAGCTCGGTGACGGTGTTCATCTTGACCACGAGGCTGATGACACACACCACGGCGTTGTTTGCTGTCAGGGGCAGTGATTCCACGTAGACGGGCTCGCCGCTCACCTTGCTCTTGATTACCCGGGAGGTGACGGGCTGGCCCTTGAGGGCTTCCTTGAAGTAGGTCCGGTCCGAAATATTCAGGGAGTTCTCCACCCCGGGGACTGCCGAGGCAATGATGGTTCCGTCCGGCAGGGTGATCAGGAAGTTTTCGATGCTGGGAAAGGTCTCAAGGATGCGGGAGAGCTTCTCATGAACGGCCTTGCGCATCAGAGTGTCCTGATTGATGGCGAAGTTTCTGTACAGGGTGTCCGACCCCCAGTAGTGCAGCAGGGAACGGTTGTCTCGGATGAATTTTCCCAGGACCTCGGAGGTTGCCTCGGTCAGGGAGGTAAGCTGGGTGTGAACGCTCTGCTTGAGAGCATTTTTGGAGCTGACATACCCGAGGGTGGTGATGGCCACAAGGCCCGTGAGGATGATGAGCAGGACAGGTATAAGGAATTTTAGGCGTAGCTTCATGTGTGGTTCTCCGTGCCAACGTTGAAATATAAGGGGTGAAGAAAGGCTCTTCACATATTGCCTAACGAAGAATAAAAAAAAGGCCGGGTCGGGCAGCTTTATTTTGCTGATAACGCCATGGAAGTCGCGTTTCGTTTTGCCCGTCGTGAGATGTTGTATACTTAGTTCAATCTCACTAATGTAGTCTTAACGGCACGGAACTATGTTTACTTAAGAACTAATTCGGAATTTTTCGAAACTTTTTTAAAACGAAGAATAAAACAGGGGAAACCTGTCGTTATTTTAAGTGATTACCGGATTGCTGACAGAAGGGATCACCCGCGGTCTTTTCGTGTGGATTGGGTAAGTGAACGCCGGAGAGGAAGGGGTGGGTGGGCAAAGAACTGCCGGGAAGCGGAGGGCGGGAGCAGGCAATGAAAAAGGCGCTTTTTCCTGAAAAGGAAAAAAGCGCCTTTAAACAGATGCCCTGAATCAGGGACGACTACTTTTTAATTTTGCCTTCGGTGTGGCATTTTTTGCAGCTTGTGGGGGCCGGCCCTTTGGCTTTCTTGTCTTTGGCCTTCTTCTTGAACTCTTTGTTGAAGGCTTTGTGACAGGTGATGCAGTTGTCATGGACGGCCTCAGCATGGTACTGACGCTTTTCCTTGCCCTTGAGCTTTTTCTTGCCTTTGCCCTTGGGAGCCCGGCCGAGCTTGTCGTGGCAATCGATGCAGCGCTGGACATCATCACCCATGGTGAGTTCCAGGGCTTTGCCGTTTTCATCGTGGTGGCACTCACCACAGCCGATCTTGTAATCTTCGTGGTGCTTTTTGTGAGTAAACGGTACCGGGCTGTACTTGTGTCCGCCGGCTTCGGTGTACTCTTTGGTTTTCATGTCAAAGGTGTCTTCCACGGTGGTCCCTGCCCAGAGAAGACTCACCGCCGCAAGAGAGACCACAAGGGCGGACAGCAGCGTAATCAAACGGGTTTTGTTCATTTTTAGTTTCCTTTCCTCTCCCAGTCGGTGACGGTTCGGTACGAAAGGTGCAGCCCGTGGCTGTGTCGTCAACTCCGCAGCGGCCGTCCCGGTTTAAAGCGTGATTCCCCTAAAATCACCATTTACAGAAATTATAAACGGGGTGATCTTATCAGGGGGAACTTTCAATGTCAATTGGTTCTCAGTGGATTTATCCAGTAGAAAACCATGGATTTATGATGTGTTTATAAAAGGTTACCCTTGAAGGGCTTCCTTCGGGTCCGGGCGTGGAACCGGGGTGGGAACCGGGATATCCCGGGGGTCGGAGACACCGGATTCGAAATAGCGATCGGCCTGGTACATCATGGCATTGAGCCGGTCGTCAAGCAATTGGCGCGCCTCTTCACAGGCCTCGCGGGAGGCGCCCTCTTCCACATGGATGGGTTCGGCGTACATGAGCATGATGCGGGAGAAGGGCTTGGGGATGATGGTGCGGTCCCAGCTTCGCAGGGTCCAGTGATTGTCGCAGCTCCACATGCCGGCCTGGATGGGGCGGCCCGATTTCTGGGCCAGTGCCACGATGCCCATCTTGGATATATAGGCAGGGCCGGTGGGAGCGTCGCAGGCCAGGGCCGCAGGGTGGCCTTTTTGGACGTAGGGCACCATCTCCAGCAGGGCCTCGCGGCCCCGTTTTTTGGAGGATCCCCGCACGGAGATCCAGCCAAAGGCTTCGACATAGCGGGAGGCAAGCTCACCGTCCCGGCTCATGCTGGCCATCACCACCACCTCTTTGAAGCGGTAGTACCAGATGTAAGGAATCAGGCGCTGGTGCCATGTGACATACAGGACATTGCCGTGGGTGCGGCCCCGTTTGTGGGCGGCGCCAGCGTCTTTACCGAAAATCTCCAGTCGGCAGGTGGCAAAAAGAAGGGAAAAAAGGACCCGTGAAAGAAGGCCGATTGCGTAGGACAAAGGGGGACTGAGCTTCTTCAATGATCGTCTCCATGGGTTTAATCTGCGGGTCTGGACCCGATGGGAAAATTCCTGGGTCGCTATTCTATCCTCGGGGTGTAAATTGATCAATTGAAAAAGCCTGTTGGAAATTTGAGGGTGTTCGAGGTACACTCATGGGCCTTGGGACCCTTTGGATAGGGACCCTGACGCCCGGTCACCGGATAAAATCCATTGCAGTTTTCTTCAATTATGCTATTGCATCGGGTGGCGCGGACGGTGCCGTTTCCGTATTGTATAGTGAGGGTAAATCGGTCGGTTAGCTCTGGTTTCCGGAATGCATGCCCCACGGGGGCCTGCCCGTGACGGAGGGCGCGTCTGTTCAGTGGGCCGAACCACTTTGTGATCAACCGGGGTACGGCCTTCTGTGTTTTGGATATTGCCCTCTGGATTCAGGGTGTTGGGTGGATCCCAAGGGGTATGGATACTTTTTTTGCAGGAGGCATCGGTGAAAGTCAGGCAACTTGCCCGTCAAATTGTTGAGTTTTACGAAAAGATTTCCTCCTGGGAGAATTCGGTGGTTAAGGGGAGCGGGTTGACTCCTTCCCAGATGCACACCATAGAGATCGTGGGCCACGAAGGTCGTCTTCGCATGCGGGAGCTGGCCGAGAAAAAAGGGGTCACCACGGGAACGGTGACGGTAACGGTGGATCGCCTTGAAAAAGAGGGCTACCTCCGGCGGGAAGCCCATGAAAAAGATCGCCGTTCCTATGAAATTGTGCTGACAGACAAAGGCGAGGCGCTTTTCAGGCGCCACCATGAATATCATGTGAGCTTAACCGAAGAGATGGCAGCGGCCCTCACTGAGGAGGAGATGGTTCTCTTTTCCGGGATATTATCGAAGGTCAACGGAGTATTTTAATCATGGATCATCACGAGCAGAATTTTCTGGAGCAGCATTCAGACGAGTATATTGAAATGGCGTACAGCTACGAAAGGCTGGAGCGCGTGGAGAACCCCGACGGCTACGGCAAGCGCGTGGGGGACTGCGGGGACACGGTGGAGATGTTCCTGACCATCGAAGAGGAGACCATCAAGCACGTCGCCATCCAGATCGACGGATGCCTCAACACCATCGCCTGTGCCAACACCGTGGCCTCCATGACCGAGGGGCGGACATTGGAAGAGGCCTGGGAGGTGACCCCTGAAAAGGTTGCCGGCTACTTAAAGACCCTGGAAGAAGATCATTTCCACTGTGCGGAACTCTCCGTGGGTGCCTTTTTTCTTGCCCTGAACGATCATCGCAAGAAGACCCGAAACGGATGGAAAAAGACCTATACCCACTGAGGTGTTATGGACGAAACCCCTGACAACCGCCTTTTTTTCCTCATCAACCGAAGCCGTCATGTGCTGCTGAAGTGGGCCGATGCCATCCTGATGGAGAAGCTTTCCGTCACCTCGGCCCAGCTTGCAGCCCTTTTTATCCTTGAAAAGGAAGACGGGTGCCTCTTAAAAGAGCTGAGCCGGGGGCTGGGGCTGAACAATTCAGCCATCACAGGCCTGGTGACCCGCATGGAAAAAGCAGGGCTCATTGAAAAGCGCAGCTGTCTTGAAGACGGGCGTGCTTTCCAGGTGTATATTACCCCCAAAGGGGCCCGAACCGCCGCCCTTGCCCTGCCCCTGGTGGATCAATTCAACGAGTTCGCTTCAGAGGGGTTTACTCCGGAGGAGATGGAGACGGTGTGCCGTTTTCTCGGCTCTGTCATCCACAAAATCTCCTGTGCCCAGACCCGTCCCTCCTGATTTGGCTTCCTGCGAAATTCTATCCTGTTTTGTGCTTGAAGTGATGGGTTGCAGCGTTGTTTTTCGGGATGGGTCGCACTTTACTTGTCAAACCCTTGCCCGTTTGTTCTGAAAATCGGTCTTTTTTATCGTTAATGAGTGCTTTTTGCTCTTGGCGTGGCTGAATGTTGAAAACTTTTTCTAATTCGACCTTCCGAAGGCCTGGATTGTTCATAACTTTTCAACAGGACCCTGCCTGAAACCAGCCACAGGACACAATGACGTTTCCCCTGCTCACAGAATGGACCTTCTGGTTATGGATGGCTCTGGTCCCTGTGGTGGCGCTGGCCCTTGTCCGGGCCCTGCGCATCATCGGCTGGGCTCTCTCCCTTACCCGTGAGATACGCGCCCTTGAGGCGCGGGCCAAAACCGCACCGGATCATGAGGCTGCCGCCCTTGGCGTGGTGGTCTCTCACTGCAGGGCGACCCTTCGCTCTTTCTCCCCCGACCTTCCAAGCCTTGACGACCTTCACGGCTACCTTACCGAAGTTGCCGCCGCCTTTCACCCCGAGGCGCCTCGCCCGGAACTGAGGGTGTCTGTGGGCCACCTGATCCGAACCCTGAACCGTTCCCTGGATCGCTTTGACGCCGTGCTCGAACGGCCTGGCCTGGCTCGCCTCAGGCGGGTGAGAGTTGCCACGGTCAAGACCAGCACCCGTCGGTTGAAACGGATCACCGGCTTTCCTCCGGTGCGCTGGTACCTTCGTTTCAGGCGCTGGGTTTCCGGCATGAACGTGTTTCGCCTGCTTCTCCTCCCCGATCCCGTCTCCTGGCTGATTACCCTCTCCGGAAATCTCTCCCTCATGGTTCTGGGCAAGTGCCTCCTGACCGACCTTCACCTCTTTGTGGGCACCACCGCCCTGGAACTCTATGGCTCACCGGGTGCCGAAGGGGAGGCCTCCGGCGGTGAGCCTGCTCCCGAGGCCATGGAAGAGGTCTTAAGGGAACTCGAGGGGCTCGACGATGCCCCGCCCGCAGCCATGGATCCTGCCCTTGCCCCCCTTCGCAGACGGATCACCGGGGTGTCGGCGCTTTTTCATCCCACCCCCGGCCTCTCTGTATTTGGGAAAACCGTAAAAGAGTCCGCTGAGCTTCTTGCCCAGAAGCACTTCCCCGAGGCGGACTCTCCCCTTGATGAGGCCAGAATCGGCCCTATCCTGGAGCGTACCCGCCACCTTCTGGCGCAGTTGGGCAAGGGGGAGTCCCTGCCTGTTGCCGGGCGTCTCTTTCGCGTCCGCCTGGACACCCTGGCAACGGTTCGCCGGTATGCCGAAGAGAGCCTGCCCAAAAGCCTCAAAGAGGCCGTCACCCACGGGAAAAAAGCCTATGGCTGGCTCAAGTGGCCCCTGACCGCTTACCGTCTTACGGCCAGGGGCGGGCTCCTCAAGGTGGCTGCGGGCCTGGGATGGCGTACTGCCGGAAAGGGCGTCACCCTCTTTTTGTACGGGCGCCTCTACGACTACGCCATGGAAGACGTGGACAGCGTGATGAGGCGATCCAAAGAGATGGCCTGACAGCCACGCAAGGTGGTTTAGAGTTTGGGCACGGGCCGTGAGGTTGCCTGGAAGTCCCTCATGAACATCTCCGGAATACTCTGGGATTCAAAGGTCTCCTGTCCCTCTTTCATGCCGAACAAAGAGAAGCAGAAGCCGATGGCCGCGGCACCGTTAAAGACAACCCGGGCGGCGCTTACGGATTGAAGGGCCGGGGTGGACACGAAACTCCAGAGGGCCGGATCCAGTGAGACACCGGAGTCGGTTGCCTGGCCGCTGATGGTGGCCAGGCCGGTCTGGGTGTTGATACGGCCGCTGAGCTCAAAGGTGTAGCTCATGAACGAGAGCTGGCTCCCGGTTTGGAGGACTTCATCACTTCCTTCCGTGGTCGTGGCAATGGTCATGGTCTCGGTGATGGACTGATAACTGCCGCGCTCCGGGATAAAGATGGTGACGTTGTAGGTGCCGTCAAACTTTTGCTGTGCCATGGTGGTCTCCTTTGGGTCGGACAAACGAAGGTTAAGGGATTGCTGTGCCCATGGGGCGACATCTGCGCAACCGCTGGTGGGGCAACAGAAAGAAGGTGGGGCTGTCTGTGGCGGAGAAGGAGGCGATGGTGGGTGCAGAACGGCGGTGAATACAAGGGGGCCCATGGGAATGAATGTTTGGGTAAACCTTGTAATTTATAGGGGTTGATGGGTGCCCTGTCAATGTTTAAGATGCGTTGATTTTTCGATGTTGAACGGGCTATGGTACGGGATGCCGAACCCAGCCGGAAAACCAGGGGATTCCCAGTCATCAGGCCACACCGGACCCGGGTGCGATTTTATGAAAATCGTGATCATTCCAGCTGTTATGTATACCGGAGGGCCTCCACCGGGGTGATGCGGGCTGCTTTGGTTGCCGGGTAAAGGCTGACAACCAGGCCCAGGGTGACGATAACCCCGTTGGCGGTGAGGATGTCCGTGGGGGTGAGCACCGGGATGATGATGCGGGGCATGCCCCACATCTCGGTTCCCGCGGCAAGGGCGGAGAGGTCGATGCCGTGAATGGCGATGAGAAAGACCGTGGCAATACCCAGGATATTGCCTGCCGTAAGGCCCAGGAGCAGCAGGAAAAGGGACTCCAGGAGAACCCCACGGATGATACCCGAAGGGCTCATGCCCAGGGCCCGGATAAGGCCGAATTCCCGGATTCGCTCGAAGACAGCCATGAGGGTGGTGTTGACAATGCCGAAGCCCATGGCAATAAAGACCACCCCGTACCAGATGTAGATGAAGGAGTCCGATAGCTTCAGGTACGCGGCCAGCATGGGCAGGCGCTCCTGCCAGGTGGTGACGGAGAGGGACTCGGTGTTGAGGGCCTGGCTTATGGCCCTGGCCACCTCCTTTTCTTCTCCCATCTCAGGCAACACAATGGAGACCTCCGAGAGGCGGTCCCCCAGTCCCAGCATCTGTTGTGCAGCCCCAAAGGGGACAAAGAGATAGGTCTTTTCGGTTGCTTCCAGGTCCGCGTCAAAGACCCCCACGATGCGAAAGGCTTTGGAGGCGATCTCTCCTTTTGTGTCCTGGCTCATGAGGATGAGCTTGTGACCGATCCTGGCCTCGTAGGCGTTGAGAAGGGCCCGTCCTACAACCACCTTGCTTTTGTCCGAAGCCTTAAGGGGGCGCCCTTCGGTGACGGCCCCGCCGATAAACGAGACAAAAGGCTCGCGCTCCGGGTCCATGCCCACAAGGGTCACCCCGCCGGAGTGGCGCGCGTTGGCAGCCACGGCCCCTACGCGGATGCGGCCGGTCCAGTGGCTTCCCCGGGGAAGACGTGTCGAGAGGGCCTCTTTGTCGATGGCGCCCTCACCAAGGGAGTAATCCACCACCGGATCGTCCATGTACTCGGGGTGCTGGATCTGTATGTGGCCGGTGAGGGTCTTGATGCCGTTGCCCAGCATCTCCCGCTGCATGCCCCGGGTCAGGGCGCTTAAGAGGATGATGCTCCAGATCCCGATGACCACGGCCGTTGTAATCACCAGGGTGCGCCTCGGGTTGCGCCAGATATTGCGCCAGGCCAGTTCGTTATGCATGGTGCATCGCCTCCACGGGGTTCATGTTCCGGATCTTCAGGGCGGGAAACAGGGCGGAAAACAAGGTGATGGCAAGGACGGCCACCGGGCCGATGGTGGCCGAGAGCAGCGAGAGCTTGGGATAGAGGCGGCCGCTGATGCCGTATGCCTTCATGATCTGGTCACTTCCCGGGATGAGGATGCCGTGGGACTCGAACCAGAGGGTCAGGGCTGCTCCAAAGGCGATGCCCACCGCAAGGCCCGTTGCCGTCATGAAAAAGGATTCGGTTAAGACCAGCCCCATGAGGCGTCCCGGGGTGGTGCCGATGGCCATCATCACCCCGAACTCCCGGGTGCGCTCGAAGATGGCCATGACAAAGGTGTTTAAAATGCTGAAGGCCACCACAATAATGAGGATCAGGTACATGATGAGCCCGCTCACCAGGTCCATCTGGATGCTCTGGAGAAGCCCGGGGATGAGATCCATCCAGTCCAGGGCCACCGGGGGGGGGCCGTTGTGGGGCAGCTCCGCCAGCTTGGCGCTGAGCTTCGCCTTTAAGGGCGCCACCTCCGACAGGCTGCTGGCCCGGATGGCCACCTCGTGCACCCCGCCTTCCATGGTAAAGAGATCCTGGAAAAAGGCCAGGGGCAGGAGCACCACGTTGCGGTCATAGGCATCCAGCCCCGACTCGAAGATTCCCTGAACCGCCACCACCGTGGCCGCCACCGATCCGTCCCGGCCCTGTCCCAGAAGCGTCAGCTCATCCCCCACCCCCACCTTGAGGTTCCGGGCCAGGGTCTCCCCCACCAGGGCCGCGTCTTCCCCTTTGAAATAGCTTCCCTGCCTGATGATGGCTGCCAGGGTGGAGACTTTCTTTTCACGCTCCGGGTCCACCCCCGTGACCATGCACCCGTAGGTCTGGCTGCCGCTGGTGACCAGGGCAAACCCGTTGGCCCTGGGTGCTGCGGCCACCACCCGCAGGTCCCCGTCCAGCAGAGCCGCTTCGGTCTCATCATCCCAGTTCAAGGCCAGGCGCACCTCCCGGTCTTTTTGGTACCCTTCGGCTTGCACCTGAAGATGCCCGGTGCGCAAGGAGACCGAGGCGTTGATCATGGTCTCGTAGGTCCCGAATTGAAACGAGAGCATAAACACCAGCAGGAGCGCTGCAAAGGCAATGGCGGCAATGGTCAGCAGCGTGCGCCTCGGATTCCGCCAGATATTCCGCCATGCAAGGGCGATGTCTGTGTTCATTGTAAGGCCTCATGGGGGGGGGGGAAGAAAAAAGGTAACTATTCAGCTCCAAAAAACAGCCTCCGGCGGCAAGGTGTGCCACCTTGGAAGCAGATAGCAGATGTCATTTGTCCTTCGTTCCTCGGGTCACATCACATCTGCATTTAAAACGGCATTCATGTACCTTTTTTTATGACCTGTTTGTTAAACTTTTTAAAAGTTTAGCCCCCGGCAGGGCCGCCGGAGGCATAAGCTGAATAGTTACGAAAAAAAATGGGTTTTTCTTGCGACCCTTATTTTCCCACCTTGATCAGGTTGGCCCGGGTAAAGGTGTTGGCCGGGAGTTCCCGGGTAAAAGAGAGGGCGTCGTAGACCATGACGGTGTACTCGTCCTCTGTGTCGGTCTTGGCCATCTTCCAGGTCATGGGAAAGAGCTTGCCGTCCACGGATTGGATATCCGAGGCCGTCATCTCCTTCACCGGTTCCAGCTCTTCATCAAAGAAGGTCTCTTTCAAGAGAATGTGGTCGTCCCGGATTTCAAGGGTGATTCTGCCCCAGATGACCGGGGCGTCGGGCTTGGGGTCGGACTGAACGTTATAGATGGTGTGGCCGTTTTGGGTGGTCTGTCCCGTGAGGCTGTGGGTGTAGTCGTAAATGAGGCTGTCGGTCTTGGCCAGGTCGTTGTTGGAGAAGTCCGAGCCCTGCCAGCTCTGGCTCATCATGGAGGGGGGCAGCTTGATGATTTTGTTGACTTTGGGGTTGTAGATCCACATGGTCCGCCCTTTTTTCAGGGTACCGTTGCCCCTGTCCTTGGCCGGGGACTTGATGACAAAGAGGCTCTCGGATTCTCCCTGGGTCCAGGCGTCGAGGGAGACGGTGCGTTGCCAGGTGGGGCGGTGGATGGTCATGGTGAGCCGGGAGACGGAGGCCTCCCCGCGCCAGTAGTCGAAGGCGGCCCGGACAATGGGTTCGGCTGATTCCCCGGTGCAGGGGGCGGGCATGAGACACAGCATCGGCAGGAGAAGGGCAGCCAGGACGCGTGTCAGAAAAATCACGCTCCGTGGGGCATGGGAGCTTTCTTGGAAGGTGCGGTGGGGGAAAAGCAGTTTCATCGCGGGCTCCTGGGGTGGTGGGTTGCCTCAGGCGGTCGCAAGGATAACGCGGCCATGTCTCCCCTGTTTTTGCACAGCAACAGATGGATTTCAATGGGTAATCACAGGGCTATATAAAATCCTCCCCGGGACGGGACGCCTTGGAATCGAGCCCTTGAAGGGTGACGGGCAGGGTGTAGAACTCCACCCGCAGTTTCACGGGACCGGTAATCACCACGTGGTGGTAGCGCTCCGGGAAGATGACCACGGGGTGATCGGGGTTGCAGTCGATGGGGTGGTCCTGATCGTCTTCCCAGACGAACTGGCAGGCCCCCTCTTCCACCACGAGAAGCCCGCACTTGCCCTTAGGGGCCATATGCTTTGCAAGGATGCCCGGGGCAATGGTGGTTTCGTCCATGGTGGGGGTGGCACCGGCACGTTCTGCGCCGGGAGGCAACTGGGCGTTCTGGAAGTTCATGGGTACCTCCTTGGGTGGGGGATTCATGGGGGCTGAAAGCCGGGAATCGGGCTTTCGGTTGTTAGAAGATAAGCACCCCTGCCCTTTTTTCAAACCCTTATAACCTGCGACCCGCTATAACCTGGGGGACGCAGGGTATCTGTCTGGTTTTTATGGTGGATACCCATGTACTGGACGGCGGCGCTTTCAACAGGTTATATCCCTTCCGAGGGTGCGCAGGGAGCGCCTTAATGGAAAATATGCCCGTGATAACAGGGGGGCATGCATTTAACGGGCCGGTTGGCATTGTCTGTGCTCTACTTCTATTCAATCAAATTAATTTGGGTTGCATTTAAGTTTTATTCATCAAAAATGGGGAATAGACATGACACAGATAAGCAGTGAAAAGAAATCAGGCCTGTTTGGGTGGTATTTCAACACAAACCTTTTGCTCCGTATTCTCATCGGCCTGGTGGCCGGTGCAGTGGCCGGCTTGATCTTCGGCCCCAAGATCGCGGCCGTGGCACCCCTGGGAACCGCCTTTGTCCGTCTGCTGAAAATGATCGTGATGCCGGTGGTGATCTTCACCCTGGTGGTGGGCGCGGCCAGCGTGCATCCCTCCCGCCTGGGACGCATCGGCGTCAAGGCCCTGGTTCTCTATCTGTTGACCTCGGCCTTTGCCGTGGCCATCGGCCTTGTCTTTGCCAACCTCTTCAACCCCGGATCAGGCATGGAGCTGGTGGGCATTGCCGGTGCCAAAGGCAAGTCCGTGACTCCGCCCTCCATGGTGGATACCCTGCTCAACATCATTCCCACCAACCCCTTTGGAGCCATCACCTCCGGCAAGATGCTCCCCACCATCTTCTTCGCCATCTTCTTCGGCATCGGCCTCTCTCACCTGCGGGAGAGCGACGACGACCGAATTCAAAACGCCGCCCAGGCCATGTTTGCCTTCTTTGAAGGCGGCGCCGAGGTCATGTACAAGGTGGTGGGCTGGATCCTTGAGGTGGCCCCCATCGGTGTGTTTGCCCTCATCGCCGTGGTCTTCGGAAAGCAGGGAGCCCAGGCCTTCGGCCCCCTGGCCCTGGTGACCCTTACCGTCTACGCTTCCTTTATCTGCCATGCAGTGTTTGTCTACGGCGGCCTTTTGACCCTTTACGGTATCAACTTCTTTGAGTTCCTCTCCCGAGCCCGCGCGGCCATCATCACCTCCTTTGTGACCCGAAGCAGCGGCGGCACCCTTCCCGTCAGCATGGAAGTGGCCGAGAAGAACCTCGGGGTTTCCCGCGGGGTTTACTCCTTCTCCCTGCCCCTGGGCGCCACCTTGAACATGGACGGTGCCGCCATCTACCAGGGGGTCTGCGCCATCTTCGTGAGCCTTGCCATCGGCGCTCCCCTGGCCCTGGACATGCAGCTGACGGTCATTGCCACCGCGGTTCTCATCTCCATCGGTTCTGCCGGGGTCCCCGGTGCCGGTGCCATCATGCTTCTCATGGTCCTTGAGTCCGTGGGCCTCAAAGTCGAGCCCGGTTCCGCTGTTGCCGCAGCCTATGCCATGATCTTCGGCATCGACGCCCTGCTGGACATGGGACGAACCTCCCTGAACGTCACCGGCGACCTGGCCGTGACCTGCGCAGTGGCCAAGTCCGAAGGGGAACTTGACCAGGCTGTCTGGGAACAGGGAGCCACCGTGGAGCTCTAATCCGTCTTTCTTGTAAGGTCTGACGAAACGGGTCGGATGCGTTTTTCCCGCCGGGAAATAAGGTGTCCGGCCCGTTTTGTTTGGATGGCTACTCAGCTTAAACACGGCGTTCCATGGTTAAAGTGAGTGGAAAAAGCAGGCCTCCGGCGGCGAGGTGAGCCACCTCGAAAGCTTATTGCCATTGCGTTTTACCCTTCGTCCCTCAGGGCAAAGCGCAATGGCCTTCGGCTCAGGCTGCGCCCGACAGAAATGCTGATGGCTTGAGCGGGTTGGCTCAAAAGCTTCGACGTCACAGGATACGTTATCGCTACTTGCTCATTGTCGATTTAACCGCACTGCCTCCGGTGGTCCCGCCGGAGGCCACTGAATCGTCTCTTTTTTTCTATGGTTTTGCCATTTGGGGCAAGGGGTTGAAAAGATGAAACCCGTATTGACAGAAGAGCCCTCGGGGGCCATAACCAAGGACAGGTGTCAATGGTTTACCCAAGGAACAGGTCGGTTATGAGAGGTTGTCGTTATTTTGCTTCAGGGGCCGTGTCACGCGGCCCCAAGTGCCCGTGGGCAGCACGGTGCGCCGCCCTTTTTCTGCTTTTTCTTCTCCTGGCCCAGGCCCTTGCCCCCCGAGCCGCCCGGGCCCTTACCCCCGTGGATTCCAACAAAACCTACATCGTGGGCGGCGACTACTACTATCCCCCGTATGAGTACCTGGATGAAGAGGGCAATCCCAAGGGTTACAACGTGGAGCTTACCCGGGCCATTGCCGAGGTCATGGGCCTCAACATCGAGATCCGCCTGGGCAACTGGAGCGAGATGCGCACCGCCCTTCAACATGGGGAAGTGGACATGCTGCCGGGCACGGTGTTCACCGAAGAGCGACTGTCCGTGTTCGATTTTGTCCCCCACGCCCTGATCCACCAATCCATTTTTTATCGCAAAGGCTCCAGGCCGGCCAAGAGCGTCGACGACCTGGTGGGCTCCGAGGTCATTGTCCAGGAAGCCGGGTCCATGCACGACACCTTGGTCAAGCACGGCGGCATCAAGGTCATTGTTTCGGACACCCATGCCAACGCCCTGAGGATGCTGGCCGCAGGCCAACACGATTACGCGGCCGTGGCCAACCTGCCGGGGCTTTATCTCGGGCGCAAACACCGCCTCTCCAACATCGTCACCTCGGGCAAGACCGCGGTGAGCTTCAAGTACTGCTACGCCGTAAAAAAAGGGGATGCCGAGCTTCAGGCCCGGCTTAACGAGGGGCTCTCCATTTTGAAGAACACGGGGAGGTACCAGGAGATCTATGATAAGTGGCTGGGGGTCCTGGAGCCGAGGACCCCGTCGTGGACGCGCATCATCAAGCTCAGCATGGTGGTGGTGATCCCCCTGGTGCTGATGATGGGTGCCATCCTCATGTGGAACCGCACCCTGAAACGGGAGGTGGAAAACCGCACCCGGGAGCTCCACCTCCAGCAGCAGCAGCTCATCCAGGCGGACAAGATGGCCTCCCTGGGGATTCTGGTCTCCGGGGTGGCCCATGAGATCAACAACCCCAACAGCCTGGTGCTTTTGAACACCCCGGTGATCATGGACTCCTTTGAAGACCTGTGGCCCATTCTGGAGGCTTACTATCAGGAACACGGGGATTTTTGGGTGGGGGGCCTGGAGTACACCCGCATGCGTGAGGAGATCCCCTACATGCTGGCGGAAATGCAGGCCGGGGGCAAGCGCATCAAGCACATCGTGGAAGACCTGAAGGACTTTTCCCGTATCGACAACTCCCGCCAGATGGAGATCATGGATTTGAACGAGGTGGTGCGTGCGGCCACGCGGCTGGTGGATAACTCCATCAAAAAGGCCACCCACTCTTTTTCGGTCTCCTGCGGCGAGGGGCTGTACAAGGTCCGGGGCAACCCCCAGCGCATCGAGCAGGTGGTGGTGAACCTGATCTTGAACGCCTGCCAGGCCCTCACCGCACCGGAGCAGGCCATCTCCCTTCAGACCTTCAACAGCCCGGACCGCAAAGGGGTGGTCCTGGAGGTGCGCGACCAGGGCAGCGGCATCGACCCGGACCACCTGCCCCACCTCACCGATCCCTTTTTTACCACCAAGCGGGACACCGGCGGCACCGGACTGGGCCTTTCGGTGTCCACCACCATCGTCAACGAACACGGCGGGGTGCTGTCGTTTGCTTCCGAGCCCGGCGAAGGCACCACCGTCTCCCTTCGACTCCCCATGTTCAAAAGGATGTGACCGTGATTCCCAAAAAATCCCTCTACCCCTCATTCAAGGTGCTGATCGTTGACGATGAAGAGCCGTTTATCCGAAGCCTCTCCATCGCACTGGAGCGGTCGGCCGGCATCAACAACCTCACCCGCTGTCAGGACAGCCGGGAGGTGATGGGAATCCTTGCCCAAGGGGGCTTTGGCCTGGTGCTCCTGGATTTGAACATGCCCTGGCTCTCCGGGGACAAGCTCCTCTCGTCCATCATCGAAGAGCACCCCGATGTGGTGGTGATCATTATCAGCGGCATCAACCAGATTGAACCGGCCGTGCGGTGCATGAAGCTGGGGGCCTACGACTACTTCGTCAAGACCAACGAGGAGGACCGCCTGGTCATGGGCGTGAACCGGGCCATTCAGATGGTGGAGATGTCCAAGGAGCACAAGGAGATCAGAAGCCGCCTTCTCCACGACCGCCTGGAACACCCGGACGCCTTTGAAGAGATCTTGACCGGCGACAAAGCCATGCGGGCCGTGTTCCAGTACATGGAGTCCGTGGCCAAAAGTGCCATGCCCATCCTCATCACAGGGGAGAGCGGCGTGGGAAAAGAGCTCTTTGCCCATACCGCCCATCGTCTCAGCGGGGTGGAAGGGCCCCTCATCTCCATCAACGTGGCCGGCCTGGACGACAACGTTTTTTCCGACACCCTCTTCGGGCACGCTCCCGGGGCCTTTACCAGCGCCCACGGGGTACGCAAAGGGATGGTGGAGCAGGCGGCCCAGGGCACCCTCTTCCTCGATGAGATCGGAGACCTGAGCGTCACCTCCCAGGTGAAACTGCTTCGCCTTATCCAGAACGGGGAGTACTACCCCCTGGGGAGCGACCGGCCCAAGCGCTTAAACGCCCGCATCGTGGTGGCCACCAACCAGGACCTGGACAAGAAGCAGGCTAAGGGAGAGTTCCGCAAGGACCTCTACTACCGCCTCTGCGCCCACCACGTGCATATCCCCCCCTTGCGGGAGCGCAAAGGGGATATTCCCCTTCTCCTCAACCACTTCCTCGGCGAAGCCGCCGACGCCCTGGGCAAAAAGCGGCCCACCTACCCCCGGGAGCTGGAGACCCTCCTTGCCAACTACCCCTTTCCCGGCAACGTCCGGGAACTCCAGGCCATGGCCCATGACGCCGTGAGCACCCACAAAGCCAAAATGCTCTCCCTGGACGCCTTTAAACGCAAGATCGGCTCCATGACCCTTCCCGCCCATGACCACGAACCCGGAAGCTCCCTTGAGGACGACAGCGTGTTCGTGGCCACCAAATCCCTGCCCTCCGTCCACGACGTCACAGACCTCCTCGTGACCGAGGCCATGAAGCGCGCCGACGGCAACCAGTCCATCGCCAGCCGCCTCATCGGCATCTCCCAGCCCGCCTTAAGCAAGCGCCTCAAAAAAATGAAGCAGAACGACTAAGGGCTATGCTCAAAAAGCGTGCCTCCGTCAGCAAATGTGTAGGGGCGTTAGCCCCGGAGCATTTGCGATCCTGGGATCCAAGGGCTCAGCCCTTGGCCGCCGGAGGCCGTTTTTTGAATCGAAGGCTTGTCTTTTAGTAACTATTCAGCTCAAAAAAAACAGCCTCCGGCGGCAAGGTGTGCCACCTTGAAAGCAGGTTGCGGATGTGTTTTGCCCCTCGTTCCTCGGGTCAAATCACATCCGCCTTTAAAGTAAAAATTCACTCAAAATGATTTTTTAAAACCTGTTTGTTAAACCCGCCTTTATAAAATCAGGCAAAAGTTTAGCCCCCGGCAGGGCCGCCGGAGGCATAAGCTGAATAGTTACGTCTTTTAAAGGTTTTATCGAGGGGCGAAAAACAACAAAACTGCAATCAATACGGCTTGTGAATTACATAAGTGTAACTTTGTTTGCGGGGTTGTCGTGTGTGGATTTTAATGGAACTGTCTGAATTTCTGATCAATGTGTCGGTTTGTCCTGTGATGGCACGAAACTTGATTGGGGATATCCCCGAAATCATGACGAAATTTTCCGTAAGGGATTTATTGTGAACTTTCTGATGGGGATAAACGATGAGACATTGGGTTAGAACAGCGGTGATGGCGGCTGGGGCATGGGCGACGCTCAAAGGGGCGGCCTTTGCCCTCACTGGGGACGGGGTGGACACGGGCAGCACGAGCTGGATGCTGATCTCAACGGCCCTGGTGCTTTTGATGGTGCCGGGCCTGGCCATGTTTTACGGCGGGCTGGTGCGGACCAAGAACGTGCTTTCCACCATGATGCACACCTTTGTGGCCCTGGCCGTCATCGGGGTGCTCTGGGTGGTGTGCGGGTACAGCCTCACCTTTGGAGAGAGTATCCTGGGCGGGTTCTGGGGCTGGAACCCGGACTATTTTCTGCTCTCCGGCATCGACTCCCGGGTGACGGGCGGGATCCCCGACTACATCATCGCCATGTTCCAGGGAAAATTTGCCATCATCACCCCGGCCCTGATCAGCGGGGCCATTGCCGAGCGGGTCAAGTTCAGGGGGTACATCGCCTTTATCTCCCTGTGGTTTCTCTTTGTCTACGCCCCCTTGTGCCATTGGATCTGGGCACCGGATGGCTGGCTTTTAAACACCGGTGCAGCCGGGGTCATCGACCTTGCCGGGGGGCTGGTGATCCACGTCTCCGCAGGGATCAGCGCCCTGGTGGCCGCCCTGTATTTGGGGCCCCGCAAGGGGTTTCCGAAAACCGCCTTTCACCCCAACAACCTGGTCATGACCATGATGGGCGCAGGTCTTCTCTGGGTGGGGTGGTTCGGGTTCAACGCCGGTTCCACCCTGGGCAGCGGCCTGGACACGGCCCGGGCCCTGGCCATGACCCAGATCTCCGCCGCCGCAGGCGCCCTCACCTGGCTGGCCATCGAGGCGTGGATCTTTAAGAAGGCCACGGCCCTGGGCTTTGTTTCAGGCATCCTGGCAGGCCTTGTGGTCATCACCCCGGCCGCCGGCGTGGTGCAGCCTGGCGGTGCCCTGATCCTGGGGGCTCTTTCGTCCTGCCTCTGCTACTGGGCCCTGACCCTCAAGCCCAAACTCGGCTACGACGACTCCCTGGACTGCTTCGGCATCCACGGCGTGGGCAGCGGCCTGGGCGTTCTCATGCTCTCCTTTTTTATCCGGGACAGCTGGATGGACGAGGCTTCAGCCGCCGCAGGAAAAGCCTGGGGCCCCTTTGACCAGCTCCTTGTCCAGCTCACCGGCATGGGCGCAACCATCCTTCTGGCCGCCGGTGTCACCCTTGTCCTGTGCATCGTCATCGAAAAGACCCTGGGCTTCCGCGTGGACGAAGAGTCCGAAGTCATCGGACTCGACCAGGTCCTCCATGGCGAGACCGGCTACGGGTTGGTGAAGTCTTAAAAAAGGCTTTCTATGGGCAACGTGGTTGAAAAAGCAAGCCTCCGGCGGCAAGGGGCAAGCCCCTTGACCCCAGGTTCGCGAATGCTCCCGACCTTCGTTCCTCAGGTCGATCACATTCGCTGACGGGCTTCGCCCGCAAAGGGTGACCGGTTTCTGGGCTGCCTTGAACGTTGAAATAAAAGAGGCCGTGTGCCGCCCATGGGGTGACACACGGCCTCTTTATTTAGTCAGTGTAGAGTTGCCTCCGGCGATCTTTCTGGAGGTATGGACGTTAATGCCGATAGCCGTCACGCTACGGTAACGTATCCTGTTATTTGGACGTTTGTGGTCCGGGCCGCATACACCCGAATCCCGGTTTGAATGCCATTGCGCTTTTGACCTGAGGAACGAAGGGCAAAAGCGCAATGGCAACCTGCTTTCAAGGTGGCTCACCTTGCCGCTGGAGGCGTTTTTTTGTCTTAAAACACGCTGATAAGCATGCGGGTGGCCACCATGTAGAGGAGGATGGCGAAGATGCGTTTGAGCTTGTCTACGGGAAGGCTGTGGGCGAGTTTGGCGCCCAAGGGGGCGGTGAGGACGCTGAAGCAGATGATGCCGAAAAGGGCCGGGAGGTAGACAAAGCCCAGGGAGAGGTCAGGGAGGTCCGGGGTGCCCAGGCCGTTGAGGATGTAGCCGAAGGCCCCTGCCAGGGCAATGGGCAGGCCGATGGCCGACGAGGTGCCGATGGCGTGATGGACCGGGATGTTGCACCAGGTGAGGAAGGGAACCGACAGGGTGCCGCCCCCGATGCCCACGAGGCTGGAAAAGGAGCCGATGACGCCCCCTGCCCCGAAGATGCCTGCGGTGCGGGGAAGCTGCCGGGAGGCCGCGGGTTTTTTGCCCAGGATCATCTGGGTGGCCACGTAATAGAGAAAGGCCACAAAGATCCCTTTGAGGATGTGGGTGGGGAGGGTGGAGGCCACGCAGGACCCGGCAAAGGTCCCCACGATGATGCCCGGGGTGATGCGCTTGAACACATCCCAGCGCACGGCACCGCGCTTGTGGTGAGCCCGGAAGCTGGAGACCGACGTGAAGATGATGCTGGCCAGGGAGGTGCCCAGGGCCAGGTGCATCATGAGCTCCTGAGGGATGTGCTGAAGGGTGAAACTGAAGACCAGCATGGGCACGATCACCAGACCGCCCCCGATGCCGAGGAGTCCTGCCAGGACGCCGGCGATGGCGCCCACAACCGCGTAAATCATAAACGATGTCAGCATATCTCGATTCCGTCCTATTCTGGATTCTAAAAGCAGCCTCCGGCGGTCCTGCCGGGGGCGAAACGTTTCAAGCGTTGAACAAACAGGTTTTGCTTGGGCTTTGCGGAGGCCTTGGCAAATCATTTCACCCCGAAAAACCAGGGACGAACCACAGGGGCAATCAGCTGTCCGCCGGAGGCCATTGTGACTCCTCCCCTTCAAACACGGCCTGCTCCACGGTTTCAAGGTGGCGGCGCATGGCGGCTTCGGCCCCTGCGCTGTCTCCCCGCTCCAGGGCATCGATGACCTCCACGTGGGCGATGACCGACAGGCGGCTGCGCTCGGGGGTCTGGAGTGCTTCGGTGCGGGACTCCGTGAGGATGGAGGTGAGGTTTTTCACCACATTGAGCAGGATGCTGTTGCCCGATGCTTCGGCAAGGCAGAGGTGAAAGGCCTGGTCTATGTCTTCGGTGGTCTCACCGGCCAGGGCCCGTTTTTCCTGTTCAAAGACCAGCAGCTTGAGGCGGACGAGCTGCTCTTCGGTGATGTGAAGGGCTGCCCGGGCAGCAAGCTGGGGTTCGATGATGCGCCGGACGTCGAAGATCTCTGCGAGGCGTTCGGTTTTCAAAGGGACCACCCGGGCCAGGTGGGCGGCCAGGGCCGACTCGTCGGGCTCGGAGACAAAGGTCCCGGCTCCCCTGCGTGTTTCTACGATCTGCTGCTCGGAGAGGGTTCGGATGGCCTCTCGGATGCAGCTCCGGGAGACGCCGAAGTGTTCGGCCAGGCTTCGCTCCGAGGGAAGCCTGGTGCCCGGTGGCCACTCGTCGCTCTGGATGCGGGCGGCAATGGCTTTGGCCACCGTGTGAAAGAGGCGGCCCTCCGTCTCTATTTTGGTCATACCAATACTCCATGAAGATGTTTTTTTGTATGACCAATATCACGCCCTTCAGACCACTGCAACCTCAAAAAATGCGGGAGGCAACGGATTGTTCAAAAAAACGCAAAAGTTATGAACAATGGGGGTGTGTTCTTCTTGAAATGTTGTTTTTGGAGCTGTTCTGGTTGAATTTTGGCTGGCTGTGGATGGGTTTTGATGTGTTTTTGCCGAGTGGGTGCGGGTTATGGCTTGTGCTTGGGGTGTGTGTTGTGTTTTTGTTCTTTTTCGATGCGCCCCTTTGCCCTTCCGGCGTGCCGGATACCCCTGTTTCAGGGCAGGAATGATACCCGTGGCCATGGTTTTGCCGCCCTGGTGCTTATGACATGCGTTTTTAAGGCGGTTACACGCTGTCGTCGGGGACATCGGAGAGATCTGAAAGGTCGAGGTCGGGGTAGAGGCGCCTGGCGCAGTCGGCGCAGATGCCGTGGGTGAACCCCAGCTCCGAGTGGGTGGAGAGGTACTTTTCGATCTGGTGCCAGTAGCCGTCGTCATCGCGCACTTTTTTGCAGGAGGCGCAGATGGGCAGGAGGCCGCGAAGGGTTTTGACATGGGAGAGGGCTTGCTGGAGCTCTTCGATGAGCCGGGCCTGTTTGGCGATGAGGAGGCGCACCTGCACATGGGTGCGGACCCTGGAGAGGACCTCTTCCCGCCTGAAGGGTTTGGGGATGTAGTCCTGGCCCCCGCATCGGAACCCTTCCACAATGGCCGTTGTCTCGCCCTTGGCCGTGACAAAAACCACGGGGATGTCCTCGGTGAGGGGATCGGCCTTGAGGGCACTGCAGGTGGCAAACCCGTCGGGGCCGGGGGGCATCATCACGTCCATGAGGATGAGGTCCGGGAGAAAGTGGCGGGCCACCTCAATGGCCTTGGTGCCGTTGGTGGCAAAGGCGAGGTTGTACCCTTCCGGTTCCAGGATTTTCATGATGAGGTCGATGTTTTCCGCCTTGTCGTCCACGATGAGGATTCTCGGAGGGGCGGGGGTGTGCTCGTCAGGGGTCTGCATGGGGATCTCCTTGGGCGGCTGCATCCATCAGGGCGATGATGCCGTCCATGTCGTATTTTCGCATCAGTCGGGTCATGGTTTCTTTGGCCTCTCCGTCCAGTTGTTCCATAAGCTTTTTGAGTTCGCTGATTTTTCCGAAGCGGGCTGCCTCCCGCACGGCGCGGCGAAGGTCCGGCGGCAGGTCGACGGCCATGGGGGGCAATGGGGGCGGTGGTGTGGAAACGGGTTTGAAGGCCACGGGGAGCAGGGTTTCCACAGCATGGGTCACGTCATCGATGCGAAGGGGTTTGGGAATGCAGTGGTCAATGCCCTCTTCCTGGACGAGCTGCTCCTTGAGTTCAAAGACATCGGCGGTGACCAGCACCGTGGGGACGGGTGCGGGATCTTTTCTGGCCCTGGCCTTCCGGGCCGTGTCCAGGCCGTTGAGGCCGGGCATGTGGTAGTCCACAAAGAGAATGTCCGTGGGGCGGGTGTCCAGCTGAGACAGGGCGTCCCGTCCGTTGTCCACGGTGGTGACGTCGAAGCCCAGCCCTTTGAGGATGGTGGCAAGGACGTCCCGGTTGTGCTGGTTGTCGTCCACCACCATGGCCGTGAGGGCGCCGTTTTTATCCAGGGTCCTGGGGCTTGGGGGCGATGGTGGCGCGGGCAGGCTTTCCATGGGCACCTGGGGCAGCTTGAGGGTGAAGTGGAAGCGGCTTCCCAGGCCTTCGCCCGAGGTCAGCTCCAGTTTGCCTCCCATGAGCCGGACATAGCTGTCGGAGATGGGCAGGCCCAGGCCGGTACCCTCTTCCCGGGCGTCGGTGTGGCCCTGGCGAAAGGGCAGAAAAATGGTGCTCACGGCTGTCTCGGGGATGCCTGTGCCGGTATCCCGGACCTCGAAGTGAAAGAGGTCCGGGGCGGTCTCTTGCACTCGGAGGCGGATGGCGCCGGAGCCGGTGAATTTGACGGCGTTGTTGAGCAGGTTGATGAGCACCTGGCGAAGTTTGCCTTCGTCGCCCTCCACCGGAAGGCAGATGCGCCCTTCGGGCCCCGAGACTTCCCAGGCAAGGTTTTTGTGCTTGCACCTCAGGGCAAAGAGGGTGTCCAGATTGGTGAGCAGGGCCATGAGGTCGAAGGGGATGACCCGAAGGTCCATTTGGCCCGCTTCGATCTTGGAAAAATCGAGGATGTCATTGATAACCCCCAAAAGGTGGGTTCCGCTCTTTTCAATGGTGTCCACGGCGTGGCTTGTGTCCGGGTCACCCAGCTCCTTTTGCTGGAGGAGCTGGGCGTAACCCAGGATGGCGTTTAGGGGGGTGCGGATTTCATGGCTCATGTTGGCCACGAAAATGCTCTTGTACCGATTGGCCACTTCAGCCTCTTCCTTGGCTTTGTGCAGGGCCTCTCCCATGGCCTCTTTCTCTTTGATCTTCTCCTGCAGGAGACGGTTGGTCCCTTCAAGCTCCCCGGTCCGTTCCTCCACCTCTTTTTCCAGGTGGGCATAAAGGTGCTTGAGGCTGCTGCTCATCTCCTGGAAGGCATGGCACAGGTCGCCGATTTCATCGGTGCGGACGTCTAAGTCGGGCTTGACGAATTCCCCCCGGGAGAGGGCTTTGGCCATGGTGGAGAGGGTGACCACCGGGGTGACAATGCTCTTGGACAGGAAAAGATGGAGGCTTACGGCCACCAGTCCCAGGATGAGAAAGCTGCCCACGCTCAAGGTGATGGCGTCCATGCGGAGCTGGGCCACGGCGGTGTCGGTGAAGATCCCGATTTCGACCTCACCTAAGGGCACGCCGGTGTCGGAGGTGATGGCCTTGGAGGCGATGAGGATGTTGCTGCCGGTACGGCGCTGTTTTTTTGTGACATCTTTTCCGCGGATAATGGTTTTGATGTTGATGAGGGAGTTGCCGGAGGTGTCGTAGATTTCACAAAAGGCCACCTGGGGGAACTGCTCCACGCTCAACGCCACCTCTTCCAGGATGAAGTAGTTGTATTTTTCCAGGGGCTGCACGCTGAATTCTGCCACCAGGGCGGTGAGCCGCTCGGTCTGCCGGGTGAGGTCCCCCATGAGCTGGTGCCGCTGCTTGTCCAGGATCAGGGCCCCGGACAGGATCAGGGCCACCAGGAGGATCAGGAGGATCCCGGTGGTGATCTTTCGCTGGAGTGTCCAGGCAAAGGTCATGGCGCTCCTTTTGGCGGGGCAGCGGTTCGGGGAAGGCGGATCTCACCGGCGATGATCTTCAGGCGCACCTCCTCCAGGCGGTCGAGGAGAGCTTCGGGGATCCGGGTGCGGGTGTAGGTCATGGGGGACAGGCCCACCCCATCTTCCAGGAGGCCATAGTGGCGAATGCCGGGGCGAAAGCGGCCCATGGCGATTTTGGCCACCTCTTTGTAGGTGGCGATGTCCAGGCGCTTCATCATGCTGGTGAGGACATGGCCCACGGCAAGGTGGTCCTGATCCGAGTCCACACCGATGACAAAACGGTCGGCTGCCCGGGCCGCCTGGATGACGCCGTTGCCCGTCAGGCCTGCCACGGAAAAGATGGTGGTGGCGCCGCGCTCGTACATTTCGGTGGCCACGGCATGTCCCCTGGCGGGGTTATTGAACCCGCTGTAGTCCGGGGCTTCGGAGATAAAGGCCACCTCTATGGGGATTCCCGGAGAGGCGTAGCGGACCCCGGCGCGAAACCCGGTGAGAAAGGGGGCCATGACCGGTATGTCCACGGCTCCGATGTAGCCCACCTTCTGGGCGCCGGGCATGGAGGCTGCCAGGAGACCGGCCAGAAAAGACCCCTCTTCCACGGCAAACACCGTGGAGACAACGTTGGGGAGGCCCTTGATGGGGACATCGTGCATGATGAAATAGACGTCGGGGTGGCGCTTGGCGTAGGTGGTCACCAGTTCCTTGAATTCAAACCCGTTGGCCACGATTACCTGCACCGGTCGCTTGAGAAGGCGTTGCATGGCTTGTTCGGCCGCGGCCTGTGATTTTTCCATGTCCTCCACCACCACGTCGATGCCCAGATCCTGTTTGGCCTTGATGAGACCGGCGTAGGTCATGTCGTTGAAGGATTGATCGCCGATGCCGGAATGGCCCACGAGAAACCCCACGGAGAGGGAGGAGCCAGAGACGGGGATTGTAGGTACCAGAAGGGCTGCCAGAAAAAGGATGAATGATTTCATGGGGCGGCCTCCTCGCATCGGTGCACGGTGAGTTTTCCTGAGATGATGTCGGACTCCGCCAGCTTCAGCTGCCGGTGGATCGCCTCGGGGATCATGTCCCGGGTGAACCGCATGGGGCTTAAGCTGACGCCGCCGTTTTTCAGGTTGTACGGGCTCTCTCCGGGCTGGAAACGCCGGGAGAGGATCTTTTCCACCTCCATGAGGGAGGCCCGGTCCAGGCGCTTCATCATGCTGGTGAGGATGAGCCCCCTGGCCATGTGGTCCTGATCGGCGTCGACGCCGATGACGTAGCGGTCGTGGGTCCGTGCGGCCTGGATGACCCCGTTGCCCGAGAGCCCGGCCACGGCATAGATGATGTCCACTCCCTGGCTGTAGAGTTCGTCGGCCAGGGCGTAGCCGACATCGGGGTCGCTGAAGCCGGAGTAGTTACCTGCCTCGGTGATGTAGCGGGTGGTCACGGTGGCCTCGGGGTTGGCGAACCGAACCCCTTGGGTGAACCCCATGTGAAAAGAGCGGATGGCGCACATGCGGACCCCGCCGATGAACCCGATGCGTCGGGTTTTGGTCATGGCGCCTGCCAGGACCCCGGCCAGGAAAGACCCCTCGTGGTTGGCAAAGGTGGTGGAAACGATGTTGTCATAGCCTTGGATAAGGTGGTCATTGATGATGAAGGTGATCTCAGGGCGTTGGGATGCCACGGTCTTGACCAGGGGGAGAAGGCCCGCACCGTTGCAGACCACCACCGTGGCTCCGGCGGAGAGCAGGGTGTCCAGGGCCTCTGCCCGGGAGGCGTCGTTTTCTTCGGCCGGTGCGTAGGTGAGGCGAATGCCGTATTGCTCGCGTGCCTTGGCCAGCCCGATCCAGGTCATGTCGTTGTAGGACTGGTCCCCGAGTCCCCCGCCCCCGGCAAGGAACCCCACGGTGAGGGATTCGGCCCCGCAGGTTCCCCACAGCATCAGGACAAGGGCCAGCAGCGGGAGAAGGCCCGCTCGGATGATGCGACCAGGGTGGGGCGTGGTGTGGCGCCGGCAGTTGTGGGACGAGGTGATACGCATGTTGTCCTGCTGTTGTTAAAAATATGGAAACCGAACCCCTGGGAGGCATTCGTTGCCGACCATCAGGCCAGCCATGGGGCAAGGGGGCGTGGAAAAGGGTGGGGAGGCGGATTCAAGGGGTGGTCATGGCGTTGGGCCTGTTTAAAAAATTACCATACCGACCTGTAAATAAAAAGGCTGTTTTTCTATGGATCTCAATGGGTTTGGGTGAAAATGGCGCCTCGGGCGCCCCTTGGGAAGGGGTGGGAGAAGGGAACGGAACGCGGAAAAGAGATGAAAAAAGGTGAAAAGTTATGAACAATTGGGGCTTCTAGTGGCGTGTTTCACGCGTTTATGAGGGAACCCAGGTGGAAAGTCGGTTCTGATGTGAGGTTTGTGGTGTGTGGAGGGGTTGTTGTGGTGAATATCGGTGTCTTGTCATGTGTTTTTCGGGTTTTGTATTGGTTTAGGGTGGGGTAATGGTGGTTTTACGGTGGGTAATCCCTCTCTGATGGGGTGGAATGGGCAGGCACAACCCGGCTATGGGTGATATCCCTCGATGTACCGGGGGCTCCTGGGGCAGCATGGGCGGAATGGACGGAAAAAGAATCGTACGATACAGCTCAAAACAGCCTCCGGCGGCCCTGCCGGAGGCTTGCAAAGAATCTCCCTTAAAGTTTGGGCCATGGCTGTGCTATATACGCCCCATGGACATGACACTTTCATCCGTGGACTATCGTATCGCTGGCAACGCCTGGCTTCGTGACATAAACCTCACCCTCTCACCGGGGCAGGTATGGGCCGTCACAGGGCCCAACGGCTCGGGAAAATCAGCCCTGGGAACCCTGCTGGCCGGCAAGGCCGAGCCCACCTCCGGGAGCCTCACGGGCATGCCCGAGGCCGTGGGCCACCTCTCCTTTGAGGAGCATCTGGCCACCATTGAGCGGGAAATCCGGGAAGACGACACCGATTACATGGACCGCATCGACCCCGGTCGTTCTGCCCTGGGGTTTATCATGGAGCAGGTGAAGGACGAGCCCAGGGCACGCCTTCTGGGGGAATCCTTTGGCCTGGCGCCCCTGTTTGAAAGGGGCCTGCGCTTTCTCTCCACCGGAGAGATCCGAAAGACCCTCATCTGCCGGGCCCTGATGAAAGAGCCCACCCTCATGGTCCTGGACGATCCTTTTTGCGGTCTGGACAAAGGGGCCACAGCTTCTTTAGGAGAGCGCATCCACGGGTTGTCCCGTGCCGGGGTGACCCCGGTGCTCATTTTGGGGCGAGAAGGGGAGGTAATGCCCTGGGTGACCCATGTGGCTGAGATGAACCAGGGGCGCCTTGTGTACTGCGGCCCTGCAAAAGGGTGGGCCCAAAAGCGACCTGCCAGGGTCGCTTCGGCCCCTGCAGCGCTTTCCGATGCCTGCTTTGTCCCGGCGGAAGACGCCACGGTGTTCATGGAAGGAGAGTCCCTGGTCCGGTTTCAGGACGTGTCCGTGGCCTACAACGGGCGGCCCGTGGTGTCAGGGGTGAGTTTTGCCTTGAGAAAAGGGGAGCACCTCATGATCACCGGCCCCAACGGCTCGGGAAAATCCACCCTGCTCTCCATGATCAACGGGGACAACCCCAAGGCCTATGGCAAAGACATTTCCCTTTTCGGGCGCAGGCGGGGCACCGGAGAGAGCATCTGGGAGATCAAAAAAGAGATCGGTTACCTCTCCGCCGAGTTCCAGATTGGCTACAGAGCTTCTGCCACACCCTTCTCCGCCATCCTTTCGGGCCTTACCGACTCCATCGGCACCTACCGGCGGTTTTCCCCAAAAGAAAAAGAGGCGGCCCTTGCCTGGCTCGACGCCATGAACCTCTCCCATCGCAAAGAGAGCCCCTTACGCAGCCTCTCCTCAGGGGAGCAGCGCATGGTCCTCATTGCCCGGGCCATGATCAAGGCTCCTGCCCTCCTCATTCTGGACGAACCCTGCCAGGGGCTGGACGATGCCAACAGCCGCTTTGTCCTCGACCTGGCCGACCGGGTGGGCATGAGCGGAAAAACCACCCTGATTTACGTCACCCACACCGAGACCGACACCCTCTCCTGCATCACCCACCACCTGCGCCTGACCCCCGACCGGGAAACCGGCAGCACCGCACGGGTGAAACGGGTTTAACAAGGGCCAACGCATGTAACTATTCAGCTCCAAAAAACAGCCTCCGGCGGCAAGGTGTGCCACCTTGAAAGCAGATAGCAGATGTGATTTGCCCCTCGTTCCTCGGGTCAAATCACATCTGCATTTAAAACGGCATTTATGTAACTGTTTTTTTATGACCTGTTTGTTTAGCCCCCGGCAGGGCCGCCGGAGGCAAACATCTCAATGCGTTTGTCCTGCAGGTCACACTCAAGCCGATAGAAAATCGTCGCCAAGCTGTGTTTTGAGGGTGCTGATGAGCTCCTGTGCCTCGGTATCGGTGTAGGGCTCAGCGCCGGGGGCTCCCCAGACCGGTGCGGGCCAGCAGTAGTCGGAGGCAAAGCGGCCCACCACGTGGATATGGAGCTGGGAGACGACGTTGCCGATGGCTGCCACGTTGAGTTTTTCTGCGCCCAGGCTCTCTTTGGTGAGGCGGGAAAGGGTGCAGACCGCCTTGTGCAGGGCCTCCTGAAGGGGGGGCTCCAGCTCGTAGAGCTCGGTCTTGTGGGTGGGGGGCACAAGGATGAACCAGGGGACCTTTTTGTTGTTCATGAGAAGCAGGCAGAGCCCGTTTAAAGTACCCAGGGTGAAGCAGTCATGGTCCAGTCGGGGGTCGAGGGAAAAGTCGGTCATGGGGATCTCCGATAAATAAAGGGTGAACGGCTGGCCCAAAAGGTACCCCGAATTCAGGGCAAAGATCAACGGCAGCCATGTGGCTTAAGGGATGTGTCATGGGGAGGAACGTTTGTGTTTGCTGGTATTTTGACTTTAAAGCAGGGGTAAAGCTAAGGGGAAAACCAGCCGAAAAGGGGAATGTGGGGCTGGGTGTTGCGGTCCCTTTAAATCAACCTCCCCCTTTGCCGCTCAGCCCCAGCGGGGCTGAGCGGCAAAAGGGGAGGTGACCGGAACGTTTTTGCGGGGCTTTTTTTAAAAGCGGCCCACCGGAGGCGTAACCGGCAAGTGATGCTCTGATTCGGGTGGATCTATAATGACGCAGCGTGGGAGAGAGGTGATGGCACAACCCGGGTGGATCCGATATCGGTTTTTGATGATGGTGCTGGGGGCCTGCCTGATGGCCTCCTGTGTGGCGCGGGTGGAGCCTGTGGACAGGCGACAGGCCTATCTGATGTCCCGGCAGATCCACAAAGAGGAGCAGTTTCTGGAGGTACGCCCCTTTCTCTCCCAGTTCGGGGACATCCCGGTACCGGGCGAACTCTATGAGGTGGCCGAGCACACCCTGCTGATGGAGACCCGGGGCGAGAAGACCGGGCTTATCGTCTACACAGGGCGGGTCCTGAAAACCTCCCTGGAAATCTTTTTCAGGGCCGAGCTCAAGAAGAGGGAGTGGACCCTGGTGACGGCCTGCGCCTCCGAGCCCTCCACCGTGCTTCTTTTCAACAAGAAAACCCGCTGGTGCGTTATCATCCTCGACGCGCGGGGGCCCCACACCGATGTCCGCATCGGAGTCTCCCAGGACCTGGGCCTTGCCCCGCGCCTTGTGGGCCACTGAAGAACAAATCGCTTTATCAAAAAATAATGCCGCAGTGAGTTACCCGGAATTCAAGGGGCAACGCTCTGCGGCATTTTTTTTGAAAGGTTTGGTAAGCAGATTTTGTAAATAGTCAGTTGCCTCCGGCGGGTCGTTTTGTTGATGGACCCGCTTTAAATAAATCAGGCAAACGGTTGGCCTCCGGCAGGGCCGCCGGAGGCAACGATGAACTGAATCGTTGCCCAGATTTTAAGCAAGCCCTATCTGTAATCCTTGTAATGAATATCGTATTTCTGGGCCTTGTAGGAGAATTTCCTGACGGTGGTGCCCAGCATCTGGGCGGCGGCGGTGATGTTGCCCCGGGTGTTCTTGAGGGTATCGATGATCATCTCCCGCTCCAGGTTGGCCGTGGCCTCTTCCAGGGTTTTGGCCGGCAGGGTGCCGGACTCGGTGCCGGTCTGGAGGGTGGGCGGCAGGTGGTAGCCGTGGATTACCCCTTCGTTGCAGAGGAGAACGGCCCGTTCAATGCAGTTTTCCAGCTCCCGGACGTTGCCCGGCCAGTGGTAGCTCATGAGCATGTCGATGCCCGGGGTGGAGATGCGCCGGATCTCCTTTTCGTTCTCCTTGGCGTACTTTTCCACAAAGTAGTCGGCCAGAAGGAGGATATCGGTTTTGCGCTCTTTCAAAGGGGGAAGGAAAATGGGGAAGACGTTGAGTCGGTAGTAGAGGTCCCCCCGAAAGGTCCCCTCGTCCACGGCCTGTTCCAGGTTTTTGTTGGTGGCCGCGATGATCCTGACGTCGCTTTTGAAGGTGCGGTGGCCCCCCACCCGCTCGAACTCTTTCTCCTGCAGGGCCCGTAAGAGCTTCACCTGCACATCGAGGCTGATGGAGCCGATCTCGTCCAGAAAGAGGGTTCCCTTGTGGGCCAGCTCGAATTTTCCCTGCTTCTGGTTGATGGCGCCGGTAAAGGCGCCCTTTTCATGGCCGAAGAGCTCGCTTTCGATGAGGTTCTCGGGCAGGGCCGCGCAGTTGACCTTGATAAAGGGGTGTTTGGCCCGGTTGGAGTTGTAGTGGATGGAGTTGGCCACCAGCTCTTTCCCCGTTCCGCTCTGGCCCCTGACCAGCACGGTGGCGTTGCTCTTGCACACCTGGGAGATCATCTGGTAGACCTCCCGCATCTTGTTGGAGTTGCCGATGATGTTGGTGAACCGGTACTTGTTCTCCAGCTCCGTGCGCAGGCGGGTGTTCTCTTCCTTGAGCTTTTCCTTTTCCCGGTTGATCCTCTCCAGGTTGATCACATGGGTGGCGATCATGGTGGCCACCACCGAGAGGATCTCCGTGCCTTCGGTGAGGGAAAAGCTTGCCTCAAAGGGCCGGTCCACGCTCAGGGCGCCGATGACCCGCTTTCCCTTGATGACCGGCACGCAGAAGAAGGAGTACTCCACCCCGTTGTGCTTACGGGAGGCGGTGCGGTCCAGAAAGAGAGGCTCTTCGCTGATCTTGGGAATGGCAACGGGCTCGCCTTTTTCAAAGACGGTGCCGGTGATCCCTTCACCGGGCCGGTACTTGCCCTTGCGCATGGCGCTCTTGGAGAGGCCGTGGGCCACCTCGATGTTGATCTCGTTACGCCTGGAGTTCAGGAGCGTGATGGTGCCCCGCTCCATATCCATCCCCTCTTCCAGGATGTTCAGCACATTGTACAGGGCGTTTTTGAGGTCGAGGTGCTCGTGGAGGGCTTTGCTGATTTCAAAGAAGAGTCTCGTTTCGTTCAGGCGTTTCATGCCGTCTCCCAAAGGCTCTGAAATGGCATCGACTCCCCGGCAGGGCCGAGGGGGGCTGCCTTTTGATAAGGGGGCCGGGCGACAGGCCTTTTGCCTGCCGTCGGGCGGGGGCGGCTGACTGAAGGCGTCTCCTTCCCGAGTCGCCGCCATGGGTCAGTGATAGGGAAAAACCGGGGTGAAGGCAACAAATTTGTAATTTTTGGCGACTAAATTTCAAGGGGCCGGAGCACGGAATATCCGGCGTCTTTAGGGGTAGACGGTGAAACAGATGGATCCTCTGTAATTTTAAACGGTTCTTGATGAGCGTGCCCCTGGCGCTCTGTCGGCTCATTGTCATCACCGGGTACCGGTGGAGGGGAATGTCGGTGTTGTCAGTTGTGGTGAGCATGCTCCGTCAGGAATTTGGTTCCCTTTTTGGATATGATATAAGATATCTGATATATTATATATCATTACCCAATGCAGTGCTCGGTTTCTCCAGGGCCAACGCATTTGGATTTTTGCCTCCGGCGGCCCTGCCGGTTTCCCCACCCCGTGTTGAAAAGCAAAGGGGGCGGTGCTACCTTAATATGTGTGCAGGCAGGAGGGCGGGCTCGCCTTGGCTCCACGCCTTTTTCTAATGATCGTTTACGGGAATCCGGCATGATTCTTCACCTTGACATGGATGCGTTTTTCGCCGCAGTGGAACAGTTGGACCATCCCGAGCTGCGCGGGCAGCCCGTGGTGGTCTCCGGCCACTCCGCCCGGTCCGTGGTGTCCACGGCAAGCTATGAGGCCCGTCGTTTCGGGGTGCATTCGGCCATGCCCCTTTATGAGGCCTTGAAGCTCTGCCCCCATGCCCGGGTGGTCCCCGGCAACCGGCGGCGCTACAAGGAGATCTCTGCCCGGGTTTTTTCCATTTGCCGGGAGTACACCCCGTTGGTGGAGCAGGTCTCCATCGACGAAGGTTACCTTGATGTCAGCGGGTGCCAGGGCCTCTTCGGTCCTCCCGAGACCATCGCCCGCACCCTTCGAAAGCGGGTGGCCGAGGAGACAGGCCTCACCTGCAGCGTGGGCGTGGCCCCCTTGAAATTTCTGGCCAAGGTCGCCTCGGACATTAACAAGCCCGACGGCATGTACGTGATCTCTCCCGAAGCCATGGACGCCTTTCTCGTGGCCCTGCCCGTGAAAAAGGTCCCGGGGGCGGGCAAGCGGACCGTGGCCCTCCTCGAAGAGCTGGGCATCCGGACCCTGGGAGATGTCAGGCAGTACCCTGCCCAGGCCCTTACCAACAAGATGGGATCTGCCGGTGAGCGCCTCACTGCTCTGGCCTGGGGACAGGACCGCTCCCAGGTGTCGGCCGAGGCTGACGAAGCCAAGAGCATCAGTAGCGAGACCACCCTGGATAAGGACACCACCGACCCGGCCCTTGTCCACACCCGTTTCCTCGCCCAGGCCGACGAAGTGGCAGCCCAGCTCCGCCGCAAGGGCCTTTTTGCAAGGCGCGTGGCCATCAAGCTTACCTTTGCCGACTTCCGGCGCATCACCCGCCAAACCACCCTGAACACCCCCACCCACCTCTCCGGCCGCATCTACGAAGAAGCCGTGGCCCTTTTCAACAGGGAATGGAAAGGCCAGCGCATCCGCCTCGTGGGTCTCGGCTGCTCCCAGCTCACCCACGACGAATCCGCAGCCCCCAGCCAGCTGGACCTCTTCGGCCAGGTCGCCCGCCGCCAGGCCCAGGACGACGGCTGGGAAAAGGTGGAGCACAGCGTGGATGCCATCCGTGAAAAATTCGGAAAATATGCTGTCACCCGGGCCCGGGTGAAAAAATAAAAAAGCTGACGATTCAGCTTGCCTCCGGCGGCCAGCTTTTTGAAAAAAGCTGGACCAAAAACGTTTCGGTTGCATCCCTTTTTTCTCATCCCAGCGAAGCTGAGGGAAATAAGGGCTTAAAGAGCCGCTGAGTCCAAAGCATATGGCTCATCAATGTCAGAGACACAACCGGAATCCCCCTTAAGACCTGTTTGTGAAACCCAGTCTATAAAATTGGCAAAAATTTGACCTCAGCAGGGCCACCGTAGGTTTTATTGGCCTGAGTAGCCGAAAACAAGAAAGGTTGTGGGGATGTCCCTGCCCAGAAGTAAGGGCAGGGACATCCATGATCCCAACGGAACTGGACTTCGGGCAGCGGAGTCCGTTTTCAGATCCGTTGGGGGCCCGGCGCCAGAAGCTGGAGGAGAGTTTCACCTCCATGGCCCGTTCCGGTCACCGAGGACATCGACACACTTCTTATTCGAGGTCTTTTTCCCTTCTCTGATGAGGTGAGCCGTGGAGGGCGGCTTCGTGGGAGGAAGGGGTTTGGAGCCGGTGTGGTGTGACCCGTTCTCAGGAGGACTGTTCCGGCCTGTTTGAACGTGTTGCGTCTCTGGTGTTTGACTTGTGAGGGGTGTGAAAACATCGGAAAATAAATTTTGGTTTTTTAGATAAAAGAAAACATAACACGACGATGACTGGTGACTCACGGCTTGAAAGTTCAGCTTCTATAAGCTTGTAAATGTTGTGTCAATTAATTTTTTTCGATTGCAGTATAAAGTTAGGGAGTGCAAAAAGAAGCAAAAGGGCCAATGGTCAAAAAAAGTTTGACTTTTCAAACTTACCCCTCTACCGTGTCCGATAATTTGGGGTGCCTAATTTTATTTGGCGCCCAGAGTTAGCAGCGGAGTGTTCATCGTTGTTTTTCAAGTCATCATAGAAAGGGGTGTCGTCATCCGGCAGCCACTGTGCCTTTTTCCGGCCCGAAAGGTACAGAATCAGGGTCGCCGTATTACCTCGCGTGCCTCTTTCAATGGGTGACCTGAATTTTTCGGTCATGGACCCTGTTGCCACGTCGCCATATGGCGGTGGCATAGAGCCTCGGCCAGTTATGAGTGCTATTTCAGGAGTTGTTTCAGACATGAAGTTGAGGAGTGTGATGGTTGCCGGTACCCTTATCGGCCTGATGTGTTCATCCGGTGCGCTGGCAGTTGAAGGGGAGCAACAACCCAATGGAGGCAAAGACACCGTCAAAGAGTTTCAGATGGAAAACAGTACGGTTACCGGTGAATATATCGAGATAGAAGCCATCAGCAGCACGAAAAATATCAAGGTGATTACCAGGGCGGACATGGAGAATAAGGGCTATGAGAGCCTCTCCGAGGTTTTAGATGATGTTCCGGGCATCAACGTGAATAAGACCGGGTACGGAGAAATTGATATTCGAGGGCAGGGGAGCCGCACCGCCAGCCGCAACATCCAGATCATGGTGGACGGGGCGCCCATTGGAGTGCTTACCCAGCACCCCTTCAAAACCGACTACAACATCATTCCCGTCGATCAGATCGAAAAGATAGAAATCATTGAAGGTGGCGGGGCTGTTTTGTACGGTAGCGGCACCGCAGGCGGAGTCATTAATATCACAACGAACCTGAAGGGGATGAACAAGCCCCAGACCTCCGCAGGGTATGAGTACGGCTCTGAGAATGAGCACCGCTGGTTCGCCAACGTTGGTTTTCAGCCTTCGGATAAACTGGTTCTCCAGGCCAACTACTCTGGAGAAAATTCGGATCTTTACTTCAAGAACACCTTCAGAAAGAGTGATTATTTTGGGTTGGGTGGTGCCTACCGGCTCACGGACAATCAGATTCTCTCTGTGAAGTACACCCACTTTGAAGAGGAAGGGGACTATGTCTACAACGTAAACAAAGAAAAACTGAGGGAGGAGGGCAGACAGTATGTCCCCACTAAGAGAAGAGTCATCGTTGCCTACGATGAGGTGACGGGGGATTACACCTTCAAGGATGTGGATGGGTACAACCAGAGCGACAGGGAATCCAACGGCTTTAAGGTAGCCCACAGCATCAATTTTACAGACAACCTTTCTCTTATGACAGACCTTGTCTCCCAGGAGGGGACATTCCGAAACACCCACTATGAGACAAAGGATACGGATTATGAGAGCTTAGGGGCCAAGCTTAAGCTGAACTGGCGCTACGGTGATCAGCAGAATCTTTTGGTGGGCGTGGACCGTATCCATCAGGAATCGACCTTCGAAGAGTATCAGCACAGTAAGAAGGCAAGCCTCTCTTTCAATTACGAGAAAGATGTCCAGGCCCTTTTTATTCACAACAAAAGTCGTCTTGGCAGTTTCGAGTTTACCCAAGGGGTGAGGTGGGACGCCACGGATTGGGAGACCACCAAGCCCGAGGGGTCGGGAAGCAAGTTTGCAGGCACATCGTCCACCTTCGACAACGAACGGCGAAATGAAGCCTATGAGTTGTCGTCCGCCTGGCTCTATTCCGACACGGGACGCCTTTTTGCCAGGTACGAGCGGGGGTTCACAACCCCCGACGGCATTCAGATAACCGACGATGTGTACGTGGACAGCAAAACGCGCATCTTCCAGCCCACGGAAGCCGAAGACGAGATCTACGACACCTATGAAATCGGTATGAGGGATTATTTTCTCAACACCTTTCTCTCTGCCATCGCCTACATCACCACCACGGACAATGAGCTCAATCGCGTTAAGGTTGTCAATGACATCGGGGCCGCCAGCTGGAAAAAAGATCGGAAGACTCTGAACCTTCTGGAGACGGAACGCTACGGCGTGGATGTATCCGCGGAACACGTGTTTGGCCGGTTGACGCTTTCGGAAAGCTACGCCTGGTCCATGGGCAAGACCGATTACAACAGCAAGGGGAAAGCCATTATCGATGCAGGCAAGAAGATCGACTGGACCGACAGCGGCCTGGAAAAGGTTCCTGAGCACAAGGTGGTCCTCACCGCAGATTACGATCTGACCCCGCAGTTGAGCGCTGGGATGACGTATAAGTATACCGGCGGGTATAAAAACTATTTCGATAAAGGGGATAAACCCGAAGACGACCTGGTGGACAGTTACGAGCTCACGGACCTGAGCCTGCGCTATGCCATGAAGGGGGGGCTTACCCTCTATGGTGGGGTCAACAATCTGTTCGACGAAACGTATTACCGCTATGTTTCCAGCGGGAGCAGCTCGTCAACAGTCTGGCCTGCCTTTGGTCGTACCTGGTACATTGGGGCCAGGTACACCTTTTAGATCCGGGGTTGTCGTTTTTACTTTGTAAAATATTTTCTCGATGCACCCGCATTTCGCTTTGGTCACCCTTCGGGGAGGTCAAAACGAAGCGTGGGTGCGAACATGTCACACCCCACGCGAATGCTTTGAAAATGGTTGCATGAAGTCTACCGCCATGCATTCGCCACAGGGTTCCCAGGTGCGCCCCCACCTGGCCGCCGGAGGCTGGCCATTTTTCTGTTGGTTGTGCCTTTGGCGGTGAGGCATCTGTTTGGCCCTGAGAGGGCTGTTTTATTTTGTCCTTTTGTTTTACCTGTCGTACAAATAGTGGGTGATCAACGGTATCTGCTCTTTCTCGACACAGGTGAAATTTATGAGACGCTACATTCGATTTGTTATTGCTCACCCCCTTCTCGTTCTGGGGGTGCTTGCCATCATCACGGCCTACCTGGCCCCTGGCCTGGGGCTTCTGACTTTCAACAACGCCCTGGAGGCCTTTATGCCCCGGGACGATCGCGACTACCTTCAAAACGAAGCAACCAAGGAGATCTACGGGGACAACAGCCGGTTTTTTATTATCGAGGTGTCCGGCAAGGCCATGACCCCTGTTTTTTTTGGCCGGGTGGAGAGCCTGGTGGAGGACCTTGAGGCCTACAAGGACTACCCTTCCGTGGAGATGGACGCAGGTCTAAAGCGCTTGACGGCCCTGGCCCAAGAGACCCCGGACTCTGCCGAGGCCCTTCTGGAGGACCTTTCCCCATGGCCCCTGTTCCAGCGCCTGGTGGCCCGCAAGCTGGATGCGGGCCAGCCCTTGGATACCGAGGCTCTGGATGCCCTTGTCCTGTCCGTGAAAGAGAGCCTGGCCCTCATGGCCGAAGCCCCGGTGAAGCGGGTGGTCTCCCCCATGAGTGTTTCGGATATCCGTGCCGAGGGCGACGACTTGTTCACGGGCAAGCTCCTGGAAGAAGACGATGACGGAAAGCGGATCATGCCGGCAACCGGGGAAGAGGTGTCGGCTGTTTTGGAGCGCATGCGGGCCAACCCGGCCTTTCGCCACGGGATCTACGCGGAAAACGCTCAAGGGGAGATCACGGATTTCGGCATCGTGGTGACCTTCAGCAAGCGTCCCCGGGTGGATCGTATCTCCCGGGAGGTTATTGCCATCTGTGAGGCCCAGCAGGACCTCAAGGTGATGCCCCAGGGCTCCCCTGTGGTAAACGTGCGGTTCAACACCTACATGCAAAAGGACCTTCGCCGGTTTCTGCCCCTGGTGGTGCTGGTAATGGGGGTGACCTTTTTCATCAACTTCAGGTCCCCTTTGGGGTTTCTCCTGCCCCTGTGTTCCCTGGTGCTTTCCACGGTGTGGATCATGGGGCTCATGGGGCGGTTTGGTTACTCCATCACCCCTTTGGGGATCTCCCTTCCTCCCCTCATGGTCTCGGTGGGCAGCTCCTATGCCATCCACATCTACAACCAGTTTCTTGCAGACTCCCGGCTCATGGAGGAGAAGGGGTTTTCCGAGGGGCTCTGCCTTGCCATGGAGCACATCAGCCAGACCGTTCTTTTTGCCGGGGTGACCACCATGATCGCCTTTGCCACCCTTGCCACGAGCCGCCTGTCCGCGGTGCGGGAGTGGGGGCTCCTTTCGGCCGTTGGCGTGGTCTTCTCCGTGATCCTGGCGTCCTCCCTTATCCCGGCCATTCTCACCCTGGTGGGCAAGGTGCCCCAGGCGCCCGTGAGAAAACGCAGACGCCACCCCGTGGACCGCTGCATCCACCTTTTTTCCTGGCTGGTGACCCGGCATCCCCGAAAGGTGGTGGCGGGCACCCTTTTTGTCCTGGGGCTTTGTGTGGTGGGCATGTACCGCCTGGAGGTGGAGTCCGATTTTCTCCTCTATTTTAAGAAAAACGACGAGATCCGCGTGAGCGCCCGGGCCGTGGGAGAGAAGTTCAAGGGACGCTCCGGCTTCAACCTTCTGATCGACAGCGGAACCCCCGGCGGGGTCCTGGACCCGGCTTTCCTGAAACAGGTGGAGGCCATCCGCCGGGAGCTGACCCGGCCGGAGCGTGCGGACTGGTGCATCGGCCGCACAGATTCCCTCACCGATTTTCTCATGGTGATGCACCGGGCCATGAACGGGGACGACCCGGCCTTTTATCGCCTGCCCGATTCCGCAGGCGATGTGCTGGACTATTTTGAGATCTACGGGGGCGAAGACGACAACGACGACGGCAGGCCCGATGAGTTCGAGGCCTATGTGGACCCGGACTGGCAGGTGATGAACCTGTTGTGCCGCCTCTACAGTGGGGACGGGGCCTCGGTGGGCACGACCCGCACCGGCCGGATCATGGGTGAGATCGAAGCCTGGCTGGACAACTCCTTGCCCGAAGGGATCACCGCCCACATCACCGGGTTTCCCAAGATCGACGTCAAGGTCACCGATTACATTGTAAAGGGCCAGCTCTCCAGCCTCCTGTTGAGCCTGGCCGTGATCTTCGGCATTGTCCTGGTCAGGTTCCGATCGGTGCACGCCGCCTTGCTCTCCATGGTGCCCATGGGGGCTGCGGTGATGATCAACTTCGGGATCATGGGCTGGTTCGGAGTCCACCTGGACATGCTCACCAGCATTATCGCCTCCATCACCATCGGCATCGGGGTGGACGACACCATCCATTTTCTCCTGGCCTACCGCCACCACGCCAAAGCCAATCTCTCCAAGGAGGAGTCTTTGCTGCGCACCCTGGCCGTGTCGGGCCGGGCCATCAGCTACACCTCCCTGGCCCTCGTGGTGGGCTTTCTCGTGCTGGCCACCTCCAACTTCGTGGCCGTGGTCCTCTTTGGCCTGCTCATGGCCGTGACCATGACCGCCACCACCATCGGGGCCCTTCTGGTGCTGCCCTCCCTGATCCTTCTTACCGGGTTCTACCCCCGGCCTGCCGTGGCCAAAGGGATTGCACCCAAAAAGGTGGACCGCCTCATCTCCCTGTTCCGATCCCTTGAAAACAGGCCCGGCGGCCCCCAACGCACCGTGGACCCGAACCTCCCCGAACAGAGCGAAGAGGCCTACCAGAAGGAACAGGCCGCCTGGCTTGCCGAGGTGAAAAAGAGGAAAGAGAAGAACGGAAAATAAAAGCGATGCCTCCGGCGGCGAGGTGAGCCACCTCGAAAGCTGATTGCCCTTGCGCTTCGCCCCTCGTTCCTCGGGCCAAAGCGCAAGGGCCTTCGACTCGGGCTTCGCCCGACATAAACGCCGATCGTTTGTGCTGACTGGCTCACAAGCTTCGATGTCACAGGATACGTTATCGAAATCCGTTGATGATCAGCTTTAACCGGCCAGCCTTCGATGCACGGAAGCGGCTCACACTCCGGAAAAGATGGAGTCACCCGTGATGCGTAGGGTGCATTTATGCACCAGGGCGAATGTCTCTCAGCTGTCGAATTGAGACGGACCATGGCCGCCGGTATGTACCATGGTGGGTATGACACTTTTTCTCCCTCTGCGAACCATCCAATGCCCCCGTCTTTCCCCCTGTTGCGACTTATGGAGAGAGGGGCCCTGCTGGCAGTGGTATCCCGCCAAACACAAAAAGGGCGCATCGACATGGTCGATGCGCCCTTTGGCTTTTCAGGTCAGAGAGCGGGGGCACGTCCCCGCAAGTCTCTTAGAGGTCGTTGACGGCCTCGGTGAGTTCGGGGAGGAACTCGAGGATGTCGGCAACGATACCCACGTCCGCCACCTGGAAGATGGGGGCGTTTTCGCTCTTGTTGATGGCGATCATGAAGCCACCCTTGATGCCGCCCAGGTGCTGGAAGGAACCGCTGATGCCGCAAGCAAGGTAAACCTTGGGCTTGACGGTGCAACCGGAGGTACCAACCTGACGTGATGGCTCGAGCCACTTGGCGTCGACGATGGGACGGGAGCAGGAAACTTCGGCGCCTGCGCCGAGGGCTTCGGCCAGCTCGTGGGCCATCTCGATGTTGTCCTCGTCTTCGATACCGCGGCCGATGGAGACGAGCAGGTCGGCTTTGGTGATGTCCACGTCGCCAGCCTCGGGCTCAACGATTTCGATGAACTTGCGCTTGGCGGACAGATCGCCGGCAGCAGCAGCTTCTACGCTGCCGCCAGCGGACTTGGACTCGTCGGCTGCGAAGGTGCCGGGGCGAAGGGCCACGACAGCGCCGTTGGAAGCGTCCACGTCCACGTGGGTGTTGACTTCGCCGCCGAACTCCTGGCGTACGGTCTTGAGGGTGGTGCCGTCGGCTTCGAGACCGATGATGTCGGAAACGTAGGCAGCATCCATCTTGATGGAAAGGCCGGGGGCGCAGTCCATGGCGAAGGTGTTGTTGGCGAAGAGGACGATGGACCCTGCGGGGATGACGGTGAGCAGGGCTTTGCGAACCACTTCGGCGTTGGGGTAGGCCAGGGCGGCGTCGTCAATTTTGATGACTTTGGGGAAGATCTTGGCGGCTTCGTCGGCCACGGCGTCGATACCGGAACCGGTGACGATGGCGGTGACATCATCGCCTACGGCCTTGGCAGCCACGACCAGTTCCATTGCAGAATCATCAAGAACGCCATCGGTGTGTACCAAATATGCAAATACCTGTGCCATTACTGCAGCCCTCCATTCGCCTTAAGGATTTCGATGAGTTTTTCGATGATCTCCTCGTTGCTTCCTTCAAGCATCTCAGCGCCATCACCGGCCTCGGGAACGAAGTAGTCGGCCTTCTTGACCTTGGCACCGGCTTCGCCTACGGCGGCGGCGTCAACGCCCAGATCGGCAGCGCCGAACTCGGGGATTTCAACACCGGAGACCTGACGGATACCGCGGATACCCACGTAACGGGGCTCGTTGATACCGGTCTGGATGGAGAGAACGCAAGGCATTTCGATTTCGTTCATCTCCTGGTTGCCGCCCTCGATCTCACGACCGACGGTGAGCTTGCCGTCACCGGTTTCAATTTTGTTGACCAGGGACGCATAGGGGTAGTCGAGCATGGCGGCGAGCATGCCGCCCACAGCGCCGGCCCCTTCGTCGGCCTGGGCGCCGGTGAAGATGAGGTCGTAGTTGCCTTTGTCCACGCAGCCCTTAAGAATGGTGGCCACGCCTTTGCAATCGGAACCCTCGAAGGCGTCGTCGGTCAGGAGGATGCCTTTGGCAGCGCCCATGGCCATTTCACGACGGAGCACTTCGTCGGACTCGTCATCGCCAACGGTGACAACCGTTACGGTGCCGCCGACCTTGTCAACAATCTGAATGGCTTCTTCGACAGCGTAGTTGTCCCATTCGTTTACGGAGAAAACCAGATCGTCACGCTCGATGTCGTTGCCTTCGGCGTTCATTTCGATCTCGTTTTCAGCCGAGTCGGGAACTCTTTTGACACATACTAAGATTTCCATGTTATTCCTCCCAAAAAGTTAATATATACCCGAATCTTGACAATCTCGTATCTGGTGCGCCGTCAAGGGCTTACGCCCTGTGGGCGGATAGAGGCACATGATTCACAGGAATATACATGGGGCCGCCCGCGCGGCCCCATTTTGGTTGACTACTTTTCCATGTGCTGCTCAATGAGCTCGGTGAGCTCGATGGCTTCCAGCTGATCGTCGAGACCAGCCACCTTGATGGCGTCTTCCATGTTGACCATGCAGAAGGGGCAGGCACAGACGATGACGTTGGCACCGGCTTCGTGGGCCATCTGGACCCTCAGCACGGCCATGCGCTCTTCTTCATGGGGCTCGTAGAAGAGCATGAGCCCGCCGCCGCTGCAGCAGAGGGAGCGGTCTCGGTTTTTCTCCATTTCTACCATCTGAAGGCCCGGAATGGCGGCCATGGCGTCACGGGGATCATCGTAGATGCCGTTGTGGCGGCCCAGATAGCAGGGATCGTGATAGGTGTAGACCTTGGAGGGGTCTTCCACCGGCTTGAGCTTGATGGTGCCGTCCTTGACCTTTTTAACGATGACCTCGGAGATGTGCTCCACGGGGAGATCCAGCTCGGGGTAGTCGTTCTTCAGGGCGTTGTAGGCGTGGGGGTCGGAGGCGATGATCTTCTTGGCCCCGGACTCGTTGATGGCTTCGACGTTCTGCTCTTTCAGCTGCTGGAAGAGCATCTCTTCACCGAAACGGACCACCTCGTTGCCGCTGTCCTTCTCCTGCTTGCCGAGAATGAAGAAGTCTTCTTCGGCGGCGTCCAGGATCTTGGAGGTGCACTTGGCGATGTTGACCATGCGGTCGTCGTAGCTGGTGATGGAGTCCACGAAGTAGAGGGTGTCGGTGGTGTCACCGTTGTCCATGACCTTGACACTGCACTCTTCGGCGAACTCTTTGTCCTTGGTCCAGTCCGCGCGCTTCTTCTCCACTTTACCCCAGGGGTTGCCTCGCTTGCCGAGGGCCTTCATGGGTTTCTGGAGGGTCTGGGGCACTTCGCCTTCGTCCACCAGGCCGCGGCGCAGGTCGACGATCTTGTCGATGTACTCGATGCCCAGGGGGCACTCCTGCTCGCAGGCACCGCAGGTGGTACAGGACCAGATCTCGTCGGCGGTATAAATGGAGCCGATGAGGGGCTCGCTCTTTTTCAGCTCACCGCGCAGGGGATAGTTCTTGAACATGTAGTCCCTTGCCTTGATGGTGATAAAGCGCGGGGAGAGGGGACGACCCACCAGGTTGGCCGGGCACTGGTCGGAGCAGCGTCCGCAGTCGGCACAGGTGTAGAAGTCCAGCATGTGTTTCCAGGTAAAGTCTTCGATCTTCTTGACACCGAAGGATTCCAGCTCGTCGAGCCCTTCGGCGGTGATGCCGTAAACCACGGGCTTGATGTTCCCGCGCTGGACGCGCATGAAGAGCACGTTGAACAGCGAGGTGATGACGTGGAAGTGTTTCCCCAGGGGCAGGAAGCAGAGGAAGAAGAAGAAGAGGGTGTTGTGGCAGTAGTAAGCCAGAACGTGGAGGAACTGCAGCAGGCCGTGGGGCGCGCTGGCAAAGACCTTGGAGAAGAACCAGGCCAGGGTCAGGGGAGCCAGGAAGGCCTCGTGACCGGCTGCCACCAGAACCGCTTCAAACAGGCTCTCGGTGAGCATCAGGCCCATGATGATGCAGCAGACGAACACTGCCTCGGCGGTGTGGTCGTGGCCGTACTTCTCGGGCACCGCGTAGCGGGCGGGCTTGAACACGCCGCGGCGGATGGCCGCCACGAGACAGGCAAAGAAGACGGTGGTGGCCGCGTAGTCCTTCAGGACGTTGTAAACAGCGCCCAGGGGCTGATCCGGAGCCAGCCCGGGAAGGGCAAAATCCGGGAACATCCCTATGACCACAAGGGAGCAGGTCCGGAGCGCCAGGGTCAGGAACCCGAAGAAGATCAAGATGTGGAGCACGCCGGCGAACATGTAGCGGGGCTGTTTGATCTGTCCCAGCCAGACGACCAGAACGTTTTTAAGCCGCGCCGGAATGTTACCAAACCGGCTGTTGTCAGGTGCCGCCTTGACGAGGGGGGCCAGACGTTTTGCGATGATGTAAGCAAAGATACCCACACCGACAACCACATAGAGAAACGAAATCAGCCATCCTGGGATAAATCCCAAAATCATTGAATGGGCAGGTGAAATAAGATGTTCCATACTTAGCTTTCCCTCTCTCCCTTAGTTGAAATGATACAATATCCTCAAACAGCACATAGTAATCGTGCCATTTTACTCCATAATTAAAATGAATAACCCTTCAAATGTAAATGACAAACACGGTTCCGTCAAGTAAAAAAGCTTTCACCATTTCAATCGTAAGCTTTATTGGGTAATTACACCCTTTCCTGTCAGGAATGCAAAGGTTTTGTGTCAATCCGTCTTTCCCCGAAAGAAAAGTAGGAGAGTGAGATAAATGTTCCTTGGTTGTGCAAAAAATCGAGATAAGCGAAAGGGCGTTTTCGGGCATTTCATGGGAAGAAATGCAAGAAAAACCCGCCTCGCCGGGTCCCCACCCGGAAAATGAATGGAGCATGTTTGTGCCGGTTCGCTTATGCCGTTTTTTTCAATGCTTACCTCCCTTGGGGCGGTTGGCGGAGAGGGGCCCGGGAACGCCGCCCCCCTCCGCGTCAGCCTGTGGCACCGTGTGCCGCACCGTTAGGGCGTCGTTAGCAGATGAACGACTCCTCGGCGATGTCCACGATGGCGCTGTTGGTGGCCTTGATCATCTCCATCTTGCCTTCGGTGACGGGGAGCACGCAGCCGGTGAAGAAGTCGAGGCTCTTGATCTGGCCTTCGTAGAAGGGGATGTCCTTCTTCTTGGCCTTTTCAAGGCCCTTGGCCGCGGAGGTCCCTCGCCAGAGGAGCATCCAGGCCATCACCACGTCGCCGGTCACCTCCAGGAAGGGGTGGGCGTAGGCAAAGGCGCTCTGCACCTTCTCGCTCATGGCGGTTTTGCCCATGTGCATGGCCAGCTCGCCGAGTTTCATGAGGGAGGCCTCCACCTTGGCGGCAAAGGGGGCCAGTACCTCGTACTCTTTGGCCGCGGCCACGGTTTTGCCGATCTCGCCCATGAGGTCCATGAAGACCTTGCCCTTTTTCATGCCGAGCTTGCGGCCGAGCAGGTCCATGGCCTGGATGCCGTTGGTGCCCTCGTAGATCATGGTGATGCGGCAGTCGCGCAGGAGCTGGGCCACGGGGTACTCTTCGATGAATCCGTAGCCGCCGTAAACCTGAACGGCGTGGCTGCACATCTCAAAGGCACGGTCCGTGACATAACCCTTGGCCACCGGGGTGAGGATCTCGATGAGGCCCTCGTACATGGCCTTGGTCTCTTCGTCTTCGGCCACGTGGGTGTAGTCCCGCAGCAGGCCCATGTAGTAGATGGTGCTTCGCATGGCCTCCACGTAAGCCTTCATGGTGAGGAGCTGGCGCCGAACATCCGGGTGCTGGATGATGGGCACACCGCCGTCCTTGGGCTTGGTGAGGTTGGCCCCCTGGACCCTCTGCTTGGCGTAGTCCAGGGCGTACATGTAAGCGGCGGTGGCGCAGGCAAAGCCCTGCATGCCCACGTGGAGGCGCGCCTCGTTCATCATGAGGAACATGTGGGCCATGCCCTTGTTCTCTTCGCCGATGAGGGTGCCCAGGCACTGGCCCTTGCCGCCCAGGGTGAGGGAGCAGGTGCAGTTGCCGTGGATGCCCATCTTGTGCTCGATGCCGGTGCAGACAACGTCGTTGAAGGCGCCCAGGCTGCCGTCTTCGTTGACGAGGTACTTGGGCACGAGAAAGAGGCTGATGCCGCGGGTACCGGCGGGTGCCCCTTCGATGCGGGCCAGGACCGGGTGGATGATGTTGTCCACCATCTCGTGCTCGCCGCCGGAGATGAAGATTTTGGAGCCGCTGATGGAGTAGGTGCCGTCATCGTTCTTCTTGGCCACGGTCTCCAGGGCCCCCACGTCGGAGCCTGCGCAGGGCTCGGTGAGGAGCATGGTGCCGCCCCACTCACCGGTGTAGAGTTTTTTCAGGTAGGTGGCCTTCTGCTCGTCGGTGCCGAAGGACTCCACGAGCTTGCCGGCGCCGTGGGTGAGGTTGCCGTACATCATGAAGGGGTAGTTGGCCCCGTTGAAGTACTCGGCGGCTGCCTGGCCCACCACGTGGGGCATGCCCTGGCCCCCCCACTTGGGATCTTCGGTCATGGCCAGCCACTCCCCTTCGTTGAAGAGGTCGTAGACGCGCTTGAAGGAGTCGGGCACGATGACCTTGCCGGCATCGAAGGTGCACCCCTGCTCATCCCCGTCCTTGTTGATGGGGAGAAGCTCTTTGACGGCCAGGTTGCGCGCTTCGTTGACGATCATGTCCACGGTTTTTTTGTTGAACTCGGCAAACCTGTCGTTTTTGCTTAAGTTGCCCACCTCGAACTGTTCATGCAGGACAAACTCCACGTCCCTGCGCTCTGAAATGACTTGAGCCATGTTTCCTTCTCTCCTTAGAACCTAATGTTGTTAAAGGCGCGGCCAAGATGGCCCCGCCGTTCTCTTTCATGTGGTCGGTTACGACTCGGTGTTGCCGATGCCCCGCATGTACAGGTCCACCAGGGGGTCGGCCATGGAGGCCAGATCGTAACGGCCGCCGGCCAGGACCCAGGTGTTGATGACCTCTTCCACGGCCCCTAAGATGAAGCGCTTGACCAGGCCGAGGTAGAGGTCTTTGCGCATGCACCCCTCCTCCTGTCCCTTCTCCACGATCTCTCCCACCAGGTTGCGGTACTGCTTGGAGATCTGGTTTATCTGTTCGGTGAGGGCGTCTGATTTTCTTACCTGACGGGACTCGGCCTGGAAAACCACGGCCAGCCCCTTGTCGGCCTGGAAGGCGGTGAGCTGGTTCCGGATCAGGCTGCGGAGCTTCTCTTCGGAATGATCGCAATGGGCCACGGCATCGTAGAACTGGTCAAAAATCTGCTTGGCACGAAACGAGAAGATCTGGAGGAGGATGTCCTCCTTGTTCTTGAAGTAGAGGTAGATGGTGCCGTCGGCAACACCGGCTTCCCGAGCGATCTGAGCCACGGTGGTCTGGTAGTAGCCCTGCTTGGCAAAGACGGTGATGGCTGCTTCTATGATAAGATGATATTTGTCTGATTTCATATGGTTCCAGTTGATACGCCTGGGAATTTGGGGGAAAACCGACTCCCCGGTTGATTATGAATGAATGCCCATTCAATACTATGAGAAATGGCGCATTTTTGTCAAGGCAATTTCTTATGATCCCTGTGTCTCCGTTGTTAAATCAGCGTGATACGAGAGGCGAGTATTTTATTTGGCGGCATGGAAATTGCTTTTATAACTAAGGTCCGGAAAAGGAACACAGAAACGGTATCGGCCCGGGGGCCTGGAGGGCCTGTGCTGGAAAAAGGGACCCAGGAAGGGTATAAGCGAAAAGGGGCCGCCTTTGAGCGGCATGGATCAACCAAGGGAGACGAATATAAGGATGAAACAGTTTGCGGTCATCGGCATTGGAAGCTACGGATGGTACCTGGCCTGTCACCTCTATGAAAAGGGCCATGAAGTCCTGGCAATCGACGCGGACGCAGGTCTGGTCCAGAAGATCAAGGGGCACGTGAGCCGGGCCCTGGTGGCCGACACCACGGACCCGGAGGCCATCGCCGGCCTGGGCCTTGCCGAGATGGACCGGGTGGTGGTCTGCATCGGCTCGATCCTGAGCAACTCCATTCTGACGGTGCTGAACCTTCAGGAGCTCGGGGTCACCAACCTCATGGCCAAGTCCATCAGCGAGCCCCATACCCGGATTCTCCACAAGATCGGTGTGGGGGAGGTCTTTTTCCCGGAAAAGGACCTGGCCATCTCCATGGCCGAAAAACTCCACACCCCGGACATGCTGGATTACCTCCCCTTCATCGAGGGCCACGGCATCGTGCAGATGGCCGTTCCCGCCCCCTTTGTGGGCAAGAGCCTCAAAGAGCTTAACCTCATCAACCGCTTCGGGGTGCAGGTGGTGGCCATCAAGGAGTTCGTGCCGGAGAAGATGCACATGATCCCCACCGCGGATTTTATCCTCAAGGAGAGCGACATGATGGTGCTTCTGGGGCCGGATGCGAGCATTGAGAAGATCAGGAAGGTGAGGGGGTGAAAGGGAGAAAGGGCAAAAGGGGAAAGGCAAAAGGCTAAAGAGCAGGGTGGCAAGGGGGTTAAGCTGTCTCCTGCCTTGTGCCGAGCATGTGCGACTCTGGGGCTGTAGCCCCTTGCCGCCGGAGGCGTTGTCTTGTCCTTCTAAGAAAAGGCGTTTCTCTTCCCGCATCAGGCTGCGGGGGAAAACGCCTTTTGTTGTTCCAGGCGCCTGGAGAGGCGGGAAACCGCGTAGATGAGGGCAAAGTAGAGGAGGCCCACGGCAAGGTAGACCTCAAAGGCACGGAAGGTGCGGGTGTAGATGAGCTGGCTGGCCCGGGTGAGTTCGGTGATGGCCAGCACCGAGACCAGGGAAGACTCCTTGAGGGTGGCTGAGAAGGCATTCACCAAAGGGGGGGTGGCCGTTCGGAGGGCCTGGGGCATTACCACGTAGCCCAGGGCCTGGAGGCGGGAAAGGCCCAGAGCCGTGGCCGCTTCCTTTTGGCCGGAAGGCACGGAAAAAAGGGCACCCCGGATGATCTCGGAGATGTAGGCCCCGCCGTTGAGGCCCAGGCCCAGGACCCCCGCCGCAGTGCTGGACAGGGTGATGCCGACGGACGGCAGGCCGTAGTAGATAAAAAAGAGCTGGATGAGAAGGGGCGTGCCCCTAAACATCTCCACATACGGGGAGAGAAGCCTTCTGAACAAGGGGCTCTCTGAGCGGAGGACCCCCACCCCGATGCCCAGGGCCAGGGCCAGGATAAAGGCGGCTGCCGAAAGGCCCAGGGTTACCTTGAGCCCGTCCATGAGAAGGGGCCAGCCCCGCTGCAGCACGTCAAATTGAAAGCCTTCCATTGTATGTGACTCCTGTAACGATTGCGAAAATTGACACGTGGTAACATCGTCTCTTGTGACTTCGAGGCGTGTGAGTCAGCCCGCACAAACCCTCAGCGTTTCTGTCGGGCGAAGCCCGGGCCGAAGGCCATTGCGCTTTGGCCCGAGGAACGAGGGACAAAGCGCAATGGCAATAAGCTTTCGAGGTGGCTCACCTCGCCGCCGGAGGCAGGCTTTTCTTGCCGACTTTAACCATAGAAGGCATGCTTTTGATTACATGGCCAGCCAGCGGTCATGGATGGCGGCGTATTCGCCGCTTTCTTTCAGGCGGCCAAGGGCTGCGTTGACCTCACCGGTGAGGGCATCGGCGCCTTTTTTCATCACGGCCACGATCTCAGCTTCAGCCAGGGGCGCGCCCACCACCTTAAAGGAGGGGTCTACCTTGTTCTGGCGCAGGGCGTAGGTGATGCCCACCAGCACCGCGTCGATGCGGCCGAACTTTAAGTCGGCAAAGGCCTCGGGGTTGTAGTTGTATCGCTTGAGGCTCTTGAACCGCTCTTTCATGCCGTCGGCCAGCTGCTCGCTGCCGGAGCCCACCTGAACCCCCACGGTTTTGTCCGAGAGGTCGGCAAGGCCTTTGATGTCCTTGTTTTTGGCGCTGACCACGATGACGTCTGCCAGGCGGTAATAGACGTCGCTGAAGTTGGCGTTGGCGTGGCGGGCCTCGGACTTGGACATGCAGGTGAGGAGCATGTCAAAATCCCCCTTGCCCAGGCCGCCCAGGAGTCCCTGCCATTCAGCGTCCACAAAGCGCACCGACACCCCCATCTCCTTGGCCAGGGCTCTGGCCAGGTCCACGTCAAACCCTTCAAAGGTACCGTTTTCAAGGTTTTTGGACTCAAAGGGGGGGTACTGGGCGCAAAAGCCCACCACCACTTCCTTCTGGGACCGGACCTTTTCCAAAGATCCGTCGGATGCCAGGGCAACGCCGCTGATAAAAAGTGACGCAAAAAGCGCAGATATGATTCGTTTCATGGGTTTCTCCTTTTTGATGCCTCCGGCGGCCCTGCCGGGGGCCAAACTTTTGAAAAGTTTGATAAACAGGTTTTAACATCGGTTTTTCAAGGCTCTGCCGAAACCGTTTCGACAGCTTGGTGTGTAGGGAACGTTTTTTGCGGCGCTTTTTTTCAGCTTTCATCCACGGCGTCAAAGGGAGCGCAGAGGCCGTTTTCCTGCATCAGGGCGGAGAGTTCTTCAAAAAAGACCCCCATGCCCTTGACCATGGCGAGGTTAGCTATCTGCTCGGGCAGGGTGGTGCTCCCTGTGATCTCGCCCCCTGTGTAGCCGGTGCAGGTTTTCCGCACCCCGCAGTTGGGGCTTCCGTCTATGCCCACCACCCCTTCAATGGTGCAGCCGTCGTCGACAAGGAGTTTCAGCTGGTCCACCACTGGTGCCAGGAGGGTGCGGCAGTGGGCCCTGAAAGCCGGGACATCGTATTGCTCTTTGGTCATGCCCCAGCGCTTCATACCGAGGTAGGAGAGCTCGGGGCAGGGGAGCTGCACCAGCCCCACGCCCTTTTCAAGGCAGGGGGCGATGACCTCCTGGTAGATCCCTGCGGTTCGTGCCAGGGGATGGATTTTGGCGTTGGCGTTGAGGATGCAGTGGCACACCACCATCACGCGTTTTTTTCGGTGCATGGGAGTCTCCCGGGCTGTGACTGGTCATTGTTGGGGGTATTCGGTGGGGTGAAGGAAAGTCGAAACCGGGAGAAGATGTCAAATTGTTTGAATAGATGTTTTCGTATCGATTTATAGAAATGATCTATGTGGCTGCCGAAAGCTGCAGAGGGCAAGGGCTTTCAACATCTCTGGATCGTTGAGTTTTACAAGGGGTGTGGTAAAATAGAACCCAAACCCTTTCCATGAGTCCTCTCATTTATTGTCCCGCGATTTTTTTTGCGTCTCCTCCCGCCGTTCCGGCGTAGCGTCCCAAAGCCGTTTTGGGGTTTTTCGTCGGGTGCGCTGTCAGAGCACCCGTTTTCTTCAACCCCTTCTATGGATGACAAATAAGGTGGACCATGAGCGACATACCCCGCGTGACCCCTCAGGAGATGCAGGGCAAGCTGGCGCGCAAGGCGGCCTGGCTGGTCTGTGCCTATGAGGCGGAGGAGAGGTTCAGGCAGATGCACCTGGACGGGGCCATATCCCTGGAACGGTTCCAGAGGCGCCTGCCCATGATGCCCAGGGCCACTGAGGTGGTGTTTTATTGCAATTGACCCGATGAACACAGCGCCGCAGGTCTTGCGGCCACATTGATTGCCGGAGGGTTTCCCAATGCCAAAGCACTCAAGGGCGGGGTGGAGGGGTGGAAGGAGGCGGGGCTTGTGGTGCTTTCCCCGTAAACGGTTGGCTGGAATTATTCTCGTTGCCCTGCTCGGGCTTTCGTCACCCGGGGGCGCGGCACCTGCCATGGACCTGCCGGAAGGGTTTCACATCTCGGTGTTCACCGACCAGGTCCCCCATGCCAGGGCCCTGGCCCGGGGGCCTGCCGGGGTCTGGTTTGTGGGAACCCGGAGGGACCGGGTCTATCTGGTGAGTGACGACGACGGAGACGGACAGGCTGAGTCTGTGCGGGTGCTTCTCTCCGGCCTCAACCGCCCTAACGGGGTGGCCTTTCGGGACGGGGACCTTTTTGTGGGAGAAATTCACCGCATCCTGCGCTACCCTAAGATCATGGATCGCCTTGATGCACCGCCGAAGCCTGAGGTGGTGGCCCGCTACCCGGACAGGCGGTGGCACGGCCTCAAAGTGATTCGTTTTGGTCCGGACGGGTTGCTTTACGTGCCCGTGGGTGCTCCCTGCAACGTGTGCGACACCTCCGGCACCCTGTTCGGAACCATCACCACCTTAGATGTTGCCACGGGAAAAGTGGGGGTGTTTGCCCGCGGGGTGCGCAACTCCGTGGGGCTGGACTGGCATCCCGGCACCGGGCAGCTCTGGTTCACCGACAACGGCCGGGACCACCTGGGCGACGACCTGCCGCCGGACGAATTGAACCATGCCCCGCAGCCCGGCCTTCACTTCGGCTTTCCCTACCGCCATGGCGCCGACCTTTCGGACCCGGGCTTTAAAACCGTGCCCGACGGGCTCTCCCTCACCCCGCCTGCCCAGCCCCTGGGACCCCATGTGGCCTCCCTTGGGATGCGCTTTTACACCGGCACACGGTTTCCCCCCGAATACCGCAACCAAATCTTTATCTGCGAGCACGGCTCCTGGAACCGCTCGGAAAAGATCGGGTACCGCATCTCCCTTGTCCGCCTTTCCGGCAACACCCCCGTCTCCTACGAGCCCTTTGCCACAGGCTGGCACCGTGGCGATGAGGTCTTCGGCCGCCCCGTGGACCTTGAGGTGATGGAGGACGGCAGCCTCCTTGTCTCCGATGATCACGCCGGAACCCTCTACCGCATCGACTGGAAGGAAATGTAAAAAGCAGGCCTTCTATGGTTAAAAGTAGCCAGGAAAAGCATGCCTCCGGCGGCCAGGGGATTTTTAGCCTAAGTGGCTTCGCCACCCCTGGACCCCAGGTTGCGAAAGCCCTCCCCCTTCGTTCCTCAGGGGAAGAGCTTCCGCGAAGATTTTCGTCAAATTGAGCAAAATCTGTTTGTGAAACCCAAGGCATCTAAATTGGCAAAAGTTTGGCCCCCGGCAGGGCCGCCGGAGGCATCTTTGACCGCACTGCCTTCGGCGGCAAGGTGGGGGCACCTTGAAACCCTGTGGCGACTGCATGGCGGCAGCCGTCATCCAACCGCTATCGGGGCATTCGCGCGGGGTGTGACACCTCTCATGTACCGCAGCCTGTCAGAGAATGCGACATGTCGACCTTGGGTTCCAAGGGCTCAGTCCTTGGTGGCTGGTGTCGTGTCCGCTTCCACCAATCGCATGGAACGCCAGGGGCCGTTGATGTAGCGGGCCACGGTGGCCAGGCAGAGGCCGGCGATGTAGACGGTGGGGCAGCACCAGGCAAAGGTGAGGCCAAGGCCCAGGGCGAGGACGCCGGTGCCTGCGGGAAGGATCATGAGGGTGAAGGCGCAGATGAGGGTGGCCCACATGATGTAGCGGGTATCCCCGGCCCCGGACAGGGCGCCGGAGGCCACAAAGCCCACGGTGTCGAAGAAGAGGTAGACCACCACGAATCGGAGGCAGACGACCCCTGCCTCCCGCACCGGGGCAAAGGCCTCGGGGCTTCCCCCGGCCGGGGCAAAGAGGTTGATGAGGGGCTCGGGGGCAAAGAGAAAGAGGGCGCACAAGGGCAGCACATAGACCAGGGCCAGGTGCAGGGAGGCAAAGGTAACGGACTCGGCCTTCTTGAGCTCCCCGCCCCCAAGGTGGTTGCCCACCAGCACGCTGGTGCCGCTTGAAAAGGCGTAGAGGGGCATGAAGGCCAGGGAGTTGATGGACAAGGCGATGTTGGTGGCGGCAAGGGCTGTCTCCCCCAGGCGGCCCACCAGGAAGACAAAGAAGGTAAAGGCAAAGATATCCAGAAAGAGGTGAAGCCCGCCCGGAAGCCCGTAGTGGAGGACTTTTTTCATGAGGGACGGCACGGGCACCCAGCGGGTGAACCCCAGCCCCTGGCCCCCTTCCCGGGCCAGGACAAGCCCCGCAAAGAGAAAGAAGATGAGGGCCGAGGCGCTCACCGTGGCAAGGCCCGCCCCGAAGATGCCAAGCTCTGGAAAGGGACCGATGCCGTTGATCAGGGCATAGTCCAGGGGAATGTTCATCACCATGCCGATGATGTTCACCACCATGACGGGCCGGGTGCGCCCCATGCCGGAGAAGTAGCCGGAGAGGGCCGAGCTTGCCAGGCTGAAAAAAGCCCCCAGGCAGAGGGTGCGGAAGTAGATGCGCTCATAGGCGGCGATGGTCTCCCCGTGGCCCGCCAGGTCGAAGAGGGGCCGGGCGCAAAAGGAGTAGCCGAGCATCACAACGGCTGCCAGGAGGCTGAGCCAGAGTCCCTGCCAGAGGCAGCTTCCGATGCGCCCCTCCATTCCGGCCCCCCGGTACTGGGAGATAAAGACGCTCACGTAGCCCACGGTGCCCAGAAAAAGGGAGAGGGGGAGAAAGTAGGCGATGCCTGCCGGGGTGGCGGCTGCCACCTCGGCCACGGAGTGGTTTCCCACAAAGATCCGGTCGGTGAACTCCATCACCGTGGTGGAGGCCATGCCCGCCACCAGGGGCAGGCTGACGTCAAGGACGCGGCGGTAGTCGTCTCGATGGGCGGAAGGCCCGGTAAATTTCAATGCCATAACGTTTTGTCACGCTCTTAAAAAAACAGCCTCCGGCGGCAAGGTGTGCCACCTTGAAAGCAGGTTGCAGGTGCGCTTTGCCCCTCCCTTGTGGCGCCGTAGCCCATTGACGTTAATCGAATGGTGACTCATAGCCATGGGCGTAGGCGGATTCTTCGGGGTAAAGCACATCTGCCTTTCAAATAAACGTCGACCTTGATCATCCGTTTGGGCCATCGCGTATTTACATCACCCCCGGAATACCCTTGCACCCTGGAGTGCCGCGCTCCGTGTCGGTCGATCTTTCTCGGTTTTTTTGAAGATCGCAACCCAAACGATAAAAGACCTGTTTGTCAAACGCTTTAAACGTTTGGCCCCCGGCAGGGCCGCCAGGGGCGTTTTTTTTGCGCTTTTTACCGGAGAATCCCCGACTCCACCCGGTTCACGTTGTCGGTGCCGGTGAGGATCATGGCCTGGAGGAGCTGGGTCCGGAGGGTGTCGATGTAGGTTTCCACCCCTTGCTGGAGCCCGCCCACGGCGGCGATGGAGAAGGGGCGGCCGATCATCACCCCGTGGGCGCCCAGGGCCAGCATCTTCAGGATGTCGCTTCCGCTTCGGATGCCGCCGTCCACCAAAACGGTCATTTCGGAGCCCACGGCCTCGGCGATTTCCGGGAGGACCTCGGCGGTGCCCGGGGTGGAGTCCAGCACCCGGCCGCCGTGGTTGGAGACCACGATGGCTTCGGCCCCGGCCTCTTTGGCGCAGAGGGCGTCATGGACGGTCATCACCCCTTTGAGGATGAACTTCATGGAGGTGGCCTTCATCACCTGTTCGAGGTCGGCCACGGTCATGGGGGTCACCGGGCGGCCCATCTTGGCCAGGGTGACCAGGCCGGCCGCGTCGATGTCCACGCCGAACACGGTGGCGCCGGTTGCTTCGGCTTTCTCCAGCTTGTCGAAGAACTCTTTTTCTTCCCAGGGCTTGATAAAGGGGATGCCGTGGCCCCCGGCCTTTTCGATGGCGGCGTTGCCCGAGGCGTGGATAATCTCCGGCACCCCGTCACCGGTGCAGCCGATGAGCCCCTTGGCCTTGCACCCTTCCACGATGGCGTCGATGTAGGCCCCTTCGGTGACGTCGCCTCCGCCCATGTTAAAGGAGACCCCGCCGATGGGCGCGGCCAGAAGGGGCATGGACAGGGAGAGTCCCAAGAATTCGGTATGGGTAATGGGGGCCTTGACGCCGTGGACGAGTTTCATGTTGAACCGTACCGAGTCCAGGGCTTCGAGGTTGGCGTGGAAGGCCGAGCCCGTGCCCAGCCCGCCCATGCCCGGTACTTCTCCGGCACAGGCCTTACCGTTGCACACCGGACAGACCCTGCAGTATCCCTTCATCTTTTCTCGTGCTGATTTTCTGATGGTTTCCATGGTCGACTCCCTTGTTTCGCGTTGAGGTGTTCCTGGCGTATCGGAAAAGAGGGGGGCTCACCACCGCAGCAGCGGCCGTAATTCTCCATTGGCCCACCTTTTATGGGGGAAGGCCCATTGGTCCGACAATGCCCTCCGACGGGTTCCGGGGCCACCGGAAGCCGTGACAGGGTGTCTCTTTCCTACACCGTTTCGTTTGGAATGACAATGGGATGGCTGAGGTGTCCGGGAGGGGGCGCGCGCCTTCGCCCCCTCCCAGGTCTCAGTGTGCTGCTGCTCCGGATCTTAAATCGACGGGTCGGGGCGTATACCAGGTGGGGGCCCCTTGAAAACAGAGGGAGGCTGCGTAACGGTCACCGGGGACGGCGGGGAAGGGGCAGCGCTCAGTGCGGTTGTCACAGGAGGGACTGGATCCGTGGTTGATGATGGAGAGCGGGGCCATGGCGTCGACGGGCCCGCACCCAGGCCCGGGGCCACCCAGGGTAAGGCGCAACGCAGCCGAGGTGGAGCGGGTAGGTGGGGGGGCGGCAGTGGGCCGGCACAGGGTCGGGATCATGGGCTCTCCGGGATGTCCGTTCGTCTATCGATTGTGGGTCTGTGGGGGGGCGATGGAACGGTTGCGTCCATTCGGATCAATAGTATCAACTGTGAACATTGTTATATCATGCGAAAAAAAAATGCAAGCCCGATTCACCCTTCCGCCAGGGTCAACGCATTTAGAGTTTTGCTTCCGGCGGCCCTGCCGGGGGTAAAACGTTTGAAAAGTTAGACAAACAGGTTTTGTTTTTTGAGGTTTCGTCCCTACAGGGCATAGCCCCTCTTCTTTTTAATTACCGGAGAGTTTTTGCGGAGCTTTTTTCAAAAAGCGACCCGCCGGAGGCAACTTGATCTTTAAATACGTTGGCCCTTCCTCTCCCGCGATAACTGAGGGAGGGGAAGGGGCTTGCCGGGTCAGTTGTTGTGGGTTTTGACCTGCTCTTTGAGCCAGTCCGCCCAGGCGTCCAGGCCTTCGCCGGTGCGGCAGGAGATGTCAAACAGGGTGCAGTTCGGGTTGACCTTGCGTACCCCTTCTTCAAAGCGCGTGCGGTCGAAGTCGAAGAGCTCGCAGGTGTCGATTTTGTTGATGAGGACCACATCGCACACCGAGAACATCAGGGGGTACTTCAGGGGCTTGTCGTCCCCTTCGGGCACCGACAGGACCATGACGTTGACGGCAGAGCCCGTGTCGAATTCGGCCGGGCAGACGAGGTTGCCCACGTTTTCCAGGATGATGAGGTCGAAGTTTTCCGAGCCGATGGCCGAGAGGCCGTCTGTAACCATGGTGGCGTCCAGGTGGCAGAAGCCGCCGGTGCGCATCTGAACGGCGGTGACGCCGGTTTCGGCCACCTTTTCCGCATCCACCATGGAGTCGATGTCCGCCTCCAGCACGCCGATGGAGAGTGTTTCGCCCAGGCGGCGGACGGTCTGGATCACCGTGCTGGTCTTTCCCGCCCCGGGGGAGGCCATGAGGTTCACCAGAAAGGTTTTTTCCTGCTTCAGGCGGGCCCTGAGCTCTTTGGCCACCTTGTCGTTGTCGTCCAGAACGTTTTCTTTGACTTCGATGAGCCTGACGTTGTCGCCCATGGTTTTTTCCTTTGTGTCTTTTTTTCTGGCGTCCTTACTGGGCCACCATGTTTTTGACATAATACTCTTTGCCCGAGAGGATTTCGCCTCCCTTGTTGCCGCAGTGGGGGCAGACGCCGAAGGTGTCGTGGGCGGGCTCCGTGGAAAACTCCCGGGCGCATCCGCTGCAGCGCATCACCACGTCCCCCCACTCGATCTCCAGTTTGGCCCCTTCGGCCAGGGTGCCCTTGGTGAGAAAGTCGAAGTAGTGCTGCATCCATTTTTCTTCCAGGTCGCTGAGTTTTCCCACCTTGAGTTCGATGGCCGCCACCTTGGTGACCCGGTTCAGGGCTGCGTGTTTCATCACCACCCTCAGGATGCTGTTCATCACCGGCAGTTCATGCATGGTCTTTTCCTTCACTGTTCGGCCCAAAAAAAACTCCGACGGCCCTGCCGGGGGGCAGACGGTTTGTCGCCTTTGCCAAAGCCCTCACCTTGAGGCACGAGGGGGAGGGCTTTGGCTGTCCGAGGCGCTTTTATCCGGCTAACCTGAGCGTGGAAGCCGGTGTTGCCGGGTTACACCCAGGCCACCTCCGGGGTGTTGCGGGGGGGCATGCGGTGGTAGGCAAATTTCGGGTGGCCCACCATCATGGCGCCGTAGTTGCCGGTGGTCTCACCTAAGTTCAGGGCCTTCTGCAGCGGGGGCCAGAAGATGGCCGCGGCGTTGAAGAACCCGTTCCAGCAGCCCCCCAGCCCCAGGGAGGGGAGCATGAGCTCTAAGTAGCTCATGGCGATGGTGCAGGCTGCCTGGCCCGTGGGGTTGCGCTTGTCGGCGTTGACGAGGATGAGGTGGGGGGCGTTTCGGTTGATGGTGTCCATGCCGAAGTCCCAGCCGGCCACCACAAGGTCCAGGTGGAGTTTTTTGGCGGTGTCGGGCTGCTCTTTGATCATCCACTTCATCCAGTCGATGACGTGGCCGCAGAGCTCTTTGACCTTGTCGGTGTCGTAGATCACCTGCCAGCGTACGGGCTGGAAGTTGTGGCCGGACGGGGCGTGGCTCGCCACGCGGATGGCGTCTTCGATGAGGGCCTTGTCCACCGGGGTCTTTTTGTAGTTTCGGATGGAGCGGCGGCTCCTCAGGAACTGCTCGGCCTGGGCCGGGGAGGCGCTTAAGTCCTTTTCCACGGCAAGGCAGCCCTCAGGGGACAAGGTGGCAAGGGAGAGGGCCCCTTTGGGGCAGACCGCCACGCAGTGGCCGCAGTTGATGCACATCTTCTCCGCCCCGTTGGCCGGGGTGGGGGTGCCCTCCTTCATCTGGATGATCATCATGGGGCACTCTGCCGCGCAGATGCCGTCTCCGTTACACAACGCCTGGTCCACCGTAAACAATGCCATTGGTCTTCTCTCTCCTTTGTGTTCGTGGGGCCCTATCCCCACCCAAATTATTTTGTATGCTGTGTAAGAGAAATCATATCCCCTTGCGATGATCAACCTTTTTCATTTTCTTGTCAAAAGGGGATGATGGCTGTTGGGGGCGGGCTTGGGCGGGTATTTACGGGACGGGATAATGCTTTGTAGGCGAATGACTTTGGTCGGGGCACTATCAGGCCCGTGGCCGGAAGGGGAGGCCCTTCCGGCCCATGGGGGACTACTTCATGGCGACCATCTTCTCCACGGCGGAGAGCGCCGGGACGCGGATCTCCTCCGGGACCTTCACCTCCCCTGAGAAGGTCTCAAGGCAGGTGACGATGTCGTTTAAGCGGATGCGTTTCATGTCGGCGCAGGTCATCTCCAGGGAGGCTGGGATAAAGGTCTTTTCCGGATTCTGCTGGGACAGGGGGTAGAGGATGCCCACCTCGGTGCCCACGATAAAGGTGGTGGCAGGGGACTGTCCGGCATAGGTGAGCATGCCCGAGGTGGAGGTCACCACGTCGGCCACTTCGAGAACCTCCGGGGGGCACTCGGGGTGGGCCATGAAGACGGCGTCGGGGTGCTTGGCCTTGACGGCCAGGGCGGTCTTGGCCGTTAAGGTGTTGTGGAAGGGGCAGTACCCTTCCCAGAGGTGGACGGTCTTGTCGGTCTGGGAGGCGGCGTACTGGGCCAGGTTGCGGTCCGGGGTCATGAGGACCTCTTTCTCCTTTAAGCTTGCCACCACCTTGACCACGTTGGCGCTGGTGCAGCAGACGTCGGAGATGGCCTTCACCGCCGCCGAGGAGTTGACGTAGGTGACCACGGGCACACCGGGGAGTTCGGCCTTGCGGGCAGCCAGGGCTTCGGGGGTGACCATGTCGGCCATGGGGCATCCCGCCTCTTTCACGGGCAGGAGCACGGTTTTCTCCGGGGAGAGGATGGAGGCGGTCTCTGCCATGAAGTGAACACCGCAGAAGACGATGACCTCGGCGTCGGTGGCGGCCGCCTTGATGCTGAGTTCCAGGGAGTCGCCGCAGAGATCCGCCACATCCTGGACCTCCGGCAGCACGTAGTTGTGGGCCAGGAGGATGGCGTTTTTTTCTTTGAGCAGGGCTCGGATGGTTTGTTTGGTTGCTTCCATTGCTTGGGGTACTCCTTGCTGTGGGTCCTTGGGCGGCCGGGGCCGTGACACATGAGGCTGAATTACTCCAGGGGCGAAACCACGGCCCCTTCGGGGATCTCAAAGGTGAACCGGGACAGTTCCGGCAGGGTTCGCACAAGGTGGCTGAAGGTGAGGGTGGTCTCTTCTCCGGTTTTTGTGGTGGAGACCACCCGGGTGATATCGTAGGTACCGGCATGGATGAAGAGCACCACACGGCCCAGGGGGTCGCTCTCCTGCTTGGGGGTCAGTTCCAGGCGGAAGCTCTCCTTTTCCCGGGTGGGGGGGGCAGGGGTGAAGCGCTCGGTGACGGTTTCCACATCGGCCAGGAAACGGGCACCGCCGTTCTGGCCGAAGAAGGCCTCGGCCGAACCGGTCCACACCTGGGCATCGTCGAGGCTGTGGACCCAGAGGGTCTTGCCGTCGGTGACGTAGTGGAGGCGGTCCGGGGTTTCGTACTCCCAGCGCACGCGGTTGGGCTTGCGGAACCAGACCTGTCCTTCGGCGGTCTCCACGATGCCGATGGCCTTCAAGGGCGATTCCTGGAAAAACCGGGCGGAAAAGCCCTCGGCGCCCAGGCGGCTGGCCACGCGTTGAATAAGGGTTGCGGCATCAGGGGCCGGGGCCGTTTTTGTCTCCGAAAAAGCGGAGACGGGGATGAGCAGGAGACACAAAAGGAAAAGAGTCCGTTTCACAAACACCCTCCATAATAGGGTTGGGGTAAGGGGGATTTATCGGTGCCAAGGCCATCCCTTACCCAATTTTTCCAACCATAGCAAGGCCTTTTGCTCTGTTACAAATCTCTGATTTGAACTCCGGTAAGGGGTATGGTATCACGTAGGGAAACGATGTCCGCGTCACTCATGCCCTGCCGCAGGAGAGACCGCCCGGGCATGCCGGGCACGCACCCCCATCGCCCACCCCACACAACCATGGAATCACCGCTTCATGACAGGATTTTTCAACGTTTCAGATTTGGATGATGTGATCGCCCGCGTCGGGAGTTTTCCCGTGACAGGCGCCGAAGAGGTCCCCCTTGAGGCGGCCCTGGGCCGCACCCTTGCCGGGGAGATCGCATCGGATGTGGACATCCCCGGCTTTGACCGGGCCACCATGGACGGATACGCCGTCAAGGGGGCCGATACCTTCGGCGCGTCCGACGGCTCTCCGGCATGGCTTCGCCTGGCCGGAACCGTGGCCATGGGCGAAGAGCCCGATTTCGTCCTGGGCCAGGGGGAGGCGGCAGCCATCTCCACGGGGGGCATGCTCCCCGACGGGGCCGATGCCGTGGTGATGGTGGAACACACCGACCGCGTGGACGAGGCCACCATCGAGGTCTACCGGAGCGTGGCCCCCGGCCATCACGTGATTACCCGGGGGGAAGACTTTGAAAAGGGCCGCGGGATTCTGGCCCCCGGCACCCTGGTGGGACCGGCGGAAGCCGGGCTGCTGGCCGCTGCGGGCTGCACCACGGTGGCCGTGCGGAAAAAGCCCCGGGTGGGCATCGTCTCCACCGGGGACGAGGTGATCCCCGTGGAAGACGTCCCTGTTCGGGGGCAGATCCGGGACATCAACACCCACACCCTTTCGGCCATGGTCACCGAGGCCGGGGGCGAGCCCCTCTCCTTCGGCATCGCCGGCGACGGCGAAGGGGAGCTGGAGCCCCTCCTTGAAAAGGCCCTGGCCTCCTGCGACATGGTCCTCATCTCCGGGGGCAGCTCCGTGGGCATGCGGGACCGCACCCTGTCTGCCATGGAAAAGGCGACGGAGAGCCGGGTGCTGGTGCACGGCATTGCCATCAGCCCGGGAAAGCCCACGATCCTGGCCCGTATCGGCGATAAGCCGGTGTGGGGCCTGCCCGGCCACGTGGCTTCGGCCATGGTGGTCTTTGAGGTGGTGGTGCGCCCCTTTTTGCTGGCCGCGGCCGGTGCGTCTTTCAAGGCACGGCCTGTGGTGCCGGCTCGCCTGACCCGCAACATCGCCTCGGCCCAGGGACGCACCGATTTCGTCCGCACCCGCCTTGTCGCCGAGGGCGACGGCTACCGTGCCGAACCCCTGCCCGGCAAATCCGGCTTGATCCACACCATGGTCCATGCCCACGGGCTCATCCGCATCAACCGCGACACCGAGGGGCTCTACCGGGACGCCATCGTCCCGGTTCGCCTGCTGCCATAGGCCCGGGGCGGTACGCATGCCGACCTGTTATTTGACGATCACTTAGGAACAAAGGGCATATCCCCATGGACAGAAACGTCTACCTTGACATGATCTCCCTTGATGAGGCGCAGCAACGGATTGCGCACCACTTTGGCTCTCGGCGCATGCCGACGGTCACGATCCCCTCGGCCCGGGCCGCAGGCCGCGTTCTGGCCGAGCCGGTGTTTGCAAGGGCCTCTTCCCCGGGGTACCACGCCGCGGCCATGGACGGCATTGCCGTGCTGGCCGAGGCCACCTACGGCGCCTCGGAAGGCCGCCCCCGCACCCTGGTGGTGGGGGAGAGCGCCTTTCCCGTCAACACCGGGCATCGCCTTCCCGAAGGGTGCGATGCCGTGATCATGATCGAGGCCGTCAACCCTGTCTCCGATACCGAGATGGAGATCGAGGCCCCGGCCTACCCCTTTCAATACGTCCGAAAGATGGGAGAGGACATCGTTGCCACCGAGCTTCTTTTCCCCACGGGCCACCTGGTCACCCCGTACTGCGTGGGGGCCTTGATCACCGCAGGCATCTTTACGGTGGCCGTGCACGAACGGCCCCGGGTGCTCATCATCCCCACGGGCTCAGAGCTTGTGGCCCTTGACCGGGAAGGCATGGCCACCCCGGAGCCGGGGCGCATCTTTGAGTCCAACTCCCACATGCTGGCCGCCATGGTGGAGAAAGACGGGGGCGAGGCCCTGGCCCACCCCATCATCGAAGACGACCCCGACGCCATCTCCGCCTGCGTGGCCAAGGCGGCCGAGGACGGGGTTGATGCCATCGTGATCATCGGGGGCTCGTCGGCGGGCTCTGCCGATTACGCCCGCACCGTGGTGACCGGCCTGGGGCGCCTTCTCTTTCACGGGGTCACCATCATGCCGGGCAAGCCCGTGCTGGCAGGGGAGGTGAAAGGGGTGCCGGTGTTCGGCATGCCGGGGTATCCGGTGTCGGCCATTGTTGCCTTTGAACAGTGCCTCTCGCCCCTGCTGGCCTCCCTGGCAGGGCGCTCCTTTGAGGCCAAGCCCACCCTGTCGGCCTCACCCTCCCGCAAGGTGGCATCCAAGCTGGGGGTGGAGGAGTTTCTCCGGGTGAAGCTCGGCCGGGTGGGGGAGAGGGTCATCGCCACCCCCATCGCCGGGGGCGCAGGGACCCTGACCAGCATCACCGAGGCCGACGGCATCATTCGGATTCCGGCCCATGTGGAGGGGCTTGCCGCAGGCACCGATGTGGCCTGCGAGCTGCTGCGGCCCGCCTCGGCCGTGGGGCGCACCCTGGTGGTGGTGGGGAGCCACGACAACACCCTGGACCTTCTGGCCGACGAGATCCGGCGGGACGCAGGGGACGTGCGCATCTCCTCCAGCCATGTGGGGAGCATGGGGGGGCTCATGGCTCTGAAGCGCCGCACCTGCCACCTGGCGGGTATTCACCTTCTGGACCCCTCCGACGGCAGCTACAACCGCTCCTATGTGGAGACCTACCTGCCGGATCGCCGTCTCACCCTGGTGAACCTGGTCACCCGCGAGCAGGGTCTCATGGTGGCCAAGGGAAACCCCAAGGGGATCCGCGGCATGGAGGACCTCACCGCTGACGGTGTCCGGTTTGTCAACCGGCAGGGGGGCTCCGGCACCCGTATCCTCCTGGATTATCGCCTTAAAACATTGGGAATTGATGATAAATTGATTGACGGCTATACTCGGGATGAGTATACACACATGTCTGTGGCCGTGGCCGTTCTCTCCGGAACCGCCGATGCCGGCCTCGGCATTTATGCCGCCGCCCGGGCCCTGGATCTTGACTTTATTCCCGTGGTGACGGAACAGTACGACCTGCTCATCGACAACGACTACCTTGACACCCCCATGGTGACGGCCCTTCTGGCCACCATCCGTTCCCAACGATTCAAAACGCGCGTCCTGGCCCTGGGGGGCTACAGCACGGACACCACCGGCGAGGTGGTGGCGACATTTTAGGGCCGACGGCCCATGGAAGGGGAGTCTCCCGGGGTCTGTTTCCCATCGGTGTGGGGGAGACGAAGGGGACTCCATACGTGTTAATCGCACCCCCTGTCTGATCATAAGGGCAGGGGGCCAGATCAAAAGGCATGGCTTTGGGACTTTTTCATTCGCTTTTTTTAGGGTTTATTCAAGGGCTCACCGAGTTTCTTCCGGTGAGCAGCTCCGGTCACCTCGTTCTGTTTCAGCGCTTTTTCGGCCTTGAGGAGCCGGAACTCTTCTTCGATATCTGCCTGCACTTAGGCACCCTGGGGGCGGTGTGCTTCTTTTTTCGCCGGGATATCGCGGCCCTCGGCCAGGCGATACTGGCTGCCGTGGCCTGCCGGGGAAAGCTGGGGGACCTCTCCCCTGAAGAGCGCTCCGAGCTTGCCATGGTAGGCCTGATCCTGGCCGGGAGCGTTCCCACGGCGGTGCTGGGGGTGATCATCAAGGAGCACTCCCACGTCATCTTCTCCTCCCTGCTGGTTGTGGGGGGGATGCTCTGCATCACCGCCCTGCTTCTGTCGGCCACGGCCCTGATTCCCATGGAGGGGGACCGGAAGATCACCCTGCCCAAAGCCCTTCTCATCGGCCTGATCCAGGGCATGGCCGTGCTGCCGGGCCTTTCGCGCTCCGGCTCCACCATTGCCCTGGCCCTTTTCATGGGAGGAAGCCGGGAGCGGGCCGCCCGCTTCTCCTTTCTCCTGTCCATTCCGGCCATCGTCGGAGCCAGCCTGCTGGCGATCCTGGACATTTCGTCTACGGTTCTGCCACCCTGGTGGGTGATCCTTTCCGGCACGGCCATGGCCGCTGTTACGGGCTACCTGGCCCTTCGCTTTCTTGTCTACATCGTGGGGAGGGGAAAGCTTCATGTGTTTGCCCCCTACTGTCTTGTTGTGGGGGTTGCCGCCCTGGTGGTGGGATGGTGACCCGGCAGGCCCCTTTCACCTGATTTTTTTCATGACCAACGCACAACCATTGCTTGAGGAGTGACCATGAACCCGACTATTTTCAGAGAATACGATATCCGTGGTGTGGCTGGTGAGGATTTTAACGAAGACGACGCCCGGTGCATCGGCAAGGCCGTGGGGACCTACCTCAAGGGGAAGGGCAAGACCCGGGTCGCCGTGGGCAAGGACTGCCGGACCACCTCCGATCTGTATACCGAGGAGGTGATCCAAGGGCTGCTCTCAACGGGCTGCGACGTGACGGAGCTGGGGTACTGCGCCACACCCGTGCTCTACTTTTCCATCCATCACCTGGGCCTGGAAGGGGGCGTGATGGTCACGGCCAGCCACAACCCGCCCGAGTACAACGGCTTCAAGCTCTGCTGTGGCACCGACTCCATCCACGGCAAGGAGATCCTGGCCCTTCGGGACCTCATCGATGCCGAAGACTTTGCCCATGGGGAGGGCACGCGTCAGGCCATCGACATCCTGACCCCTTACCTTAAAGAGCTCTCCGAGCGGGTCTCCCTCTCCCGTCCCCTGAAGGTGGGGGTGGACGCGGGCAACGGATCTGCCGGCCCCATCGCCCTGCCCCTTTTGGACCGGTTTGACCTGGAGGTGCACCCCCTTTACTGCGAGATGGACGGCACTTTTCCCAACCATGAGGCCGACCCCACGGTGCTCGCCAACCTCTCCGATCTTGTGGAGTTGGTCCGGGAGAAGAAGCTCGACCTGGGCATCGGCTACGACGGGGATGGCGACCGCATCGGCGTGGTGGACGAAACCGGGGCCATCATCTACGGGGACCAGCTCATGGTGCTGTTTGCCCGGGAGATCCTGGGCAGAAAGCCCGGTGCCACCTTTATCTCCGAGGTGAAGTGCTCCCAGGTGATGTACGACGATATCCGCGCCAGGGGCGGCAACGCCATCATGTGGAAGACCGGCCATTCCCTCATCAAGCAGAAGATGAAGGAGACCAAGGCCGAGCTGGCCGGTGAGATGAGCGGCCACATCTTTTTTGCCGACCGCTACTTCGGCTACGACGACGCCCTCTACGCCACCCTGCGCCTCCTGGAGATCGTGGCCGACCAGGGCAAGCCCCTCTCCTCCCTTCTTTCCGATCTGCCCAAGACCTACACCACCCCGGAGATTCGTCGCGAGTGCCCCGATGAGGTGAAGTTCTCCATTGCCGGGAAACTGAAAGACCGGTTTGTGGCCTCCCACACCGTCATCGATGTGGACGGGGCCCGGGTGCTCTACGACGACGGCTGGGGGCTGGTGCGTGCCTCCAACACCCAGCCCGCCCTGGTGCTGCGTTTTGAAGCCCTGAGCGAAGAGCGGTTGGGGGTTATCCGTTCCGAGATCGAAGGGGCCCTGGAGGAGATCATCGCCGCCGGATAAGCCCGTTTTTCAATGCCCCTGGCCGTTTATGGCCGGGGGCTGGGTTCCGGGGGATCCAAGGGATGGCCTCATTGGAAATTCTCCGTTTTCCTCTTTTTTCGCGAAATAGAATGGTCATTTCGCAAACCATGAAAAACAACAACATATGGCAAAAATTGGCAAATCCATATCAATATGATGTGTTTCCATATCGCCCATTGCTATACCGTATTGACTTTTTGAGATTTTTTGCTTGATTAAGATCGGTAACCCATGTTAAAGACACATAAAAGTAGCGTAAAGAGGAATACCCGAGATTCGCACACGACCACAAGACAATTTCTATAGATTCTGATTTCCCGAAAGTAACGAGGGTGCCCCCCCAAAGCAAGGCCCCTTTGTCGTATCCGCAGCATGCGATTTCGGAGCAAACGTTCACGACACCCGGCCATCAGTCTTCATGCTGAACATCGCGGGTAGCTGTCGCCCAGCGCCTCTTTTCAAGATAGTGTCCATCAACCACTTCCAACCACCGACACCGCATACACATTCCCCTTGCCGATATCATGGTGGATCGCTTTGTTTACGGGTCCCCTGGTATATTTCGGCAGGCGGGATAGATAAAAAAGCGCTTTTGGAGTTCTGGCCGAAAGCGTCGTGAGTCAACCATAACAAGGAGGAAGGTGTTTTGGCAGAAGGAACAGTAAAATGGTTCAGCGACAAGAAGGGGTACGGGTTCATTGAACGGGAAGATGGATCCGACGTGTTTGTTCACCATAGCTCCATCGACATGCCGGGGTTCCGTACCCTGTCGGAGGGGGAGAGGGTCTCCTTTGAGCTTGAAGAGAGCGATCGAGGGTGTGCTGCAAAAAGCGTCATGCGGCTGTAGCACATGACAAAATAAGGACAATCGACTCCAAGAGGGGCCTGTACCGCGATGAGAGAGTGGCGGTGCAGGCCCCTTTTTTTGTTTTGGCGGTGGGGCTATCGCTTGAAAGCGCGTTCCAGGCTCCCGGTGCTCCAGCGGATCCAGGTGGGGCGGCCGTGGGGGCAGAAGGACGGGTCCCGGCAGGCGTCCAGCTCGGTGAGGAGGCGGTGGACCTCCTTGGTGGAGAGGGCCTGGCCCGCCCGGATGGCCCCGTGGCAGGCCATGAGGATGAGGCACTCGTCCAGGCAGCGCTCCAGGGTGTCCCGCTGGCCCATGCGCACCATGTTTTCGGCGATTTCGCTGATGAGCCGGGCCATGCCGTCGGCAGCCAGCATGGCGGGAACGGATTTCACCACAAAGGTGGTGCCCCCGAAGGGCTCCACCTCCAGGCCGAACCGGGCCAGCTCCTCGAGGATGCCGGTGAGGGCATCGGCCTCCCGAAAGCCCAGCTCCACGGTTTCGGGCACCAGCAGGCGCTGGGAGAGAACGCTCCCCTGGCCCTTGAGCTGCTCGAACACCACCCGTTCGTGGGCGGCGTGCTGGTCGATGAGGATGAGGCCGTCCCCGGCATCGCAGAGGATGTAGGTGTCGGCGTACTGCCCGATGATCCGAAGGTGTGCGAACTGCCCGGCGTGGTCCCCTGTGGGGGGGAGGGGGGCGGGTTCCGAGGGCTCCGTCACCTCTTCCGGGACATGGGGGAGGGGCTCTGTGGGGGCTGTGGGTTCTGCCGGAACGTAGAGGGGCTCGGCGTCCGCCTCCTCCCAGGCCTGGGGAGGCAGGGGGGAGCACAGCTCCGGGGCGTCGGGCTCTTCCACAAACAGGGCACTGGGCTCGGCCACCCGGACGTCGAGGTCATCCCGCCTTGGCATGGGCATGGAGGGGGGGGCGCTCGGGGCAAAGCCTGCGGCGGGCCGTCCGCTGCCGAACTGCCGGGAGGCGGCTTCGGCCCGGGCCAGGGCCTCCTTGACCCCGTCTTCCACGGCCAGGCCCACGGAGGAGGCATCCCTAAAGCGTACCTCGTTTTTGGCCGGGTGCACGTTGACGTCCACCCAGTCGCAGGGCAGGGTGATGGAGAGCATGCCCATGGGAAAGCGGCCCTTCATGAGGCGGGGCCTGTAGCCCGAGAGCAGGGAGTTGAGGACCACCCGGTCTTTGACAGGCCGTCCGTTGACATAGAGAAAGATCTTCTGGGTGGTGCTGCGGGTCACCTCCGGGGAGGAGACAAACCCGCTGACGGTGAGCTCCCCCCGGGTGAGGGAGACCTCGGCCAGGTGACCCCGGACGTCGCGGCCCAGCACCTCTTCCACCCGCTGGCGCAGCTCCTCGGTGGCCGGCCAGCTCTTGACCGCCTTGCCGTTGTGGGTGAGGCGAAAGCGCACCTGGGGCCAGGCCAGGGCAATGGCCGACACCGTGTCGGCGATGTGGCCCATCTCCGTACCCTCCCCTTTGAGGAATTTTCGTCGGGCCGGGGTGTTGAAGAAGAGGTGGGCCACGGAGATGAGGGTGCCCTTGGGGGCCCCGGTTTCCGAGACCTTGGTCACCTTGCCCCCTTCCATCTCCACGGTGCAGCCCACGTCCAGGTCCTGGGCCCGGGTGGTGAGGGAGAACTTGGAGACCGAGGCGATGCTGGGCAGGGCCTCTCCGCGGAAGCCCAGGGTGGAGATGTTGAAGAGGTCCTCGTCCGTGTAAATCTTGCTGGTGGCGTAGCGCTCGATGGCGAGCATGGCGTCGTCGGCGGCCATGCCGCAGCCGTCGTCTGCCACGCGGATGAGGCGCCTGCCTCCCTTTTCCACATCGATGGAAATGGAGCGGCTCTTGGCGTCCAGGGCGTTTTCCACCAGCTCCTTGACCACGGAGGCGGGCCGTTCCACCACCTCGCCTGCGGCGATTTTGTTGGAGAGGATATCCGGGAGGATGCGAACCTTGCTCATAGGGGGGCTCCAGAAGACGCCGGGGGGGCCCGGCATCATAAAAAGGGCGGGCCCCATGGGAAAGGGCCGCCCCTTGGTGTTTCGGTTACGTCCGGGGGGCGTCGGCCAGGAGCCGGGCCAGGGTGTCCGACTCGGCAGGTGAGAGGTTGAACCGCATGCCGGCCTCGTCCACCAGGGCGAGGCGGCCTTTGTCCGGATGGTCCTTCTTCTCTTCCACGGCCCAGGAGAGGGCCTTTTTCATTCGGTCGCTAAGCGGGACAACAGACATGGACGCCTCCCGGAAGGGGTGCTGGGGGCCGCAAGGGGAACACGCCCCCTCATGGCCCCGGTGTGTGGGGTTAAAGGGCCGGACGCCTGCCCACAAGGCCTGCGGCCCGCTCAAAGTGCCAGGCTGCCTTGAGGAGGGTGGCTTCGTCAAAGTGCCGCCCCAGGAGTTGCAGGCCCACGGGAAGGCCGTCGCCGGTGAATCCGCAGGGCACGCTCATGCCGGGGATGCCGGCAAGGTTGGCCGAGAGGGTGAAGATGTCCGAGAGGTACATCTTCAAGGGGTCGTCGGCGCCTTCGCCGATGACCCCTGCGGCCGTGGGCGCTGCCGGCGAGATGATGAAATCGCAGGCGGAAAAGGCCTTTTTGAAGTCTTCCAGGATGAGGGTGCGCACCTGGGAGGCTTTTTTGTAGTAAGCGTCGTAGTAGCCCGAGGAGAGGGCGTAGGTGCCGATGATGATGCGGCGCTTTACCTCGTCCCCGAAGCCTTCAGACCGGGTGGTCTTGTAGATGGAGAGGAGGCCCTCGTCGTTGCGCTCGCTCATGCCGTAGCGGATCCCGTCGTAACGGGCGAGGTTGGAGCTCGCCTCGGACGGGGCGATGACGTAGTAGGCGGCCACGGCGTACTCGGTGTGGGGCAGGGAGACGGGCACGCAGCGCGCTCCCAGGGATTCCAGGGTGGCCTTGGCTTCAGTGACCGCCTTCATGACGTCTGCGTCCACCCCGTCGGCTTCCCAGTACTCGGCGGGGATGCCCACGGTCATACCGGCCAGGCCCTTGTCTTCCCCCTCTTTCATGAGCTGGCGGAAGGCGGGGACCTCTTTGGGCACCGAGGTGGAGTCCTTGGGGTCATGGCCGCTGATGGCCTCCATCATCAGGGCGCAGTCCTCCACGGTCTTGGTCATGGGACCGATCTGGTCCAACGAGGAGGCAAAGGCCACCAGCCCGTAGCGGGAGACCCGTCCGTAGGTGGGTTTCATGCCCACGATGCCGCAGTGGGAGGCGGGCTGCCGGATGGATCCCCCGGTGTCGCTGCCCAGGGAAGCCAGGCAGAGGTCGGCGGCCACGGCCGCGGCAGAGCCCCCGCTGGAGCCGCCGGGAAAGCGGGTGAGATCCCAGGGGTTGCGGGTGGCCTGAAGGGCGGAGTGCTCGGTGGTGGATCCCATGGCAAACTCGTCCATGTTGAGCTTGCCGGGAAAGACCGCTCCGGCCTCTTTGAGGCGGGTCACCACCGTGGCGTCGTAGGTGGGCACAAAGTTTTCCAGCATCTTGGAGGCGCAGGTGGTCTTCACCCCTTCGGTGCAGAGCAGGTCTTTCAGGCCCACGGGCAGGCCGGTTAAGGGATGGTCGTCCCCGTTGGCCAGGCGGGCGTCGGCTTCGTCGGCCTGTTTTAAGGCGCCCTCTTTGTCCACGGTGATGTAAGCGCCCACCTTTGCGTCCACGGCCTCAATGCGGGAGAGCACGGCCTCGGTGAGTTCCCGGGAGCTTGCCTTTTTATCTCGAAGAAGCCCGTGGGCTTCGGTCAGGGTCATCTCTTGCAGTGACATTGCCTCTCCTTTCATCTAACCCACCACCTTGGGAACCACAAACATCGCATCTTCCTTGTCCGGTGCGTTGGCAAGGGTCACCTCCGCGCCGGGGTGGGTGTGCACCACATCCTCCCTGAAGGCGTTGGTCAGGTCGATGGCGTGGGTGGTGGGCTCCACGCCGTCGGTGTCGGCTTTCTCCAGGGTGTCCACATAGGAGAGAATGTCCCCGATCTCTGCGGCCAGCTTCTCCACGTCTTTGTCGTCCACGTTGAGTCGGGCCAGGTTGGCCACGTAGAGGACCTCATCTTTCGTGATCTTCATACTAAGGATTCCTTTGTCCGGTCCGGCTGCAGGGAGCTCCCTTTACCGGACCTGTCATATCGGTGTTGCCGCGCGGCCCTTTCTACAGCTTGACGACATAGGCCTTGCGTTTGAGTCGGGCGAGGCGCGTGAGCTCTTCTTTGGCCTGGTCGCGCTGGGTAAAATGCCCCACGCGCACCCGGTACCAGGTCTGGCCCTTGCTGTTTTTTGCCGCCATGACGTAAGCGGAGAGCCCTTTCTCGCGAAGGGTTTGGGCCTCGGCCTCGGCGGCCGTCTCCTTAATGTGGGCCGCCACCTGAATGGTGTACCCGGAGGTGGGCGGAGCCATGGAGGGCGACGTTTTTTTCGGGGCCGGTGCTACCACCGCAGGGGGCGGAGCGGGGGCCTTGGCTGCCGTTGCCTTTGGCTTCGGTGGGGTGGGGCTCGCAAGGGGAACCGCCGCCTGTCCCGGGGCCAGCACGGTTTTGTCGGCCTTGGTCATCCGGCTGGATTTGGTGATGGCCTCTTCGCTCTGCTTGACCTCGGTGTAAAAGGAGAGGGGCACGTCCGGGGGGACGGCCTCCGGGGGCAACGTCTCCTTGTCGGGCTGGGGGATGGCCTGCTTGTCCGGGATCACGGCCAGCTCCCGCTGCACCGCCGTGGGGATGAGCTCCACCTCGATGCTGCCTCGGCCCACCAGCACCCCCAGGAAGAAGAGCCAGCCGAAGAGGAGAAAAAGGGCCGTGCTCCAGCCCAGGGTCTCCCGGCTGCTCAGGGTGATGAAGGGGGGGCGGGCTTTGGGTTTTGCCTTTGCCGCGTTTGCCATGGTTCCCTCAAGGGTTATTGGTCCGAAAAGGCCCCGGCAGATGCCGGGGCCTTTAAGTCACGTTACATCTTCTCCGGTGCCGACACACCCAGAAGGGCCAGGCCGGTCTTGATCACCTGGCGCACCGAGGCCACCAGCCTCAGGCGGGCGGCAGAAAGCACGGCGTCGTCGGTGAGGACCTTGTGCTTGTTGTAGTAGCTGTGGAAGGCCGAGGCCAGGTCCATGAGGTAGTAGGAGATGCGGTGGGGCTCCATGAGCTTGGCCGCGGTCTCCACCACCTCGGGGAAGCGGAGCATCGCCTTCATGAGGGCGATCTCCTCGGGCTGGGTGAGGCTCTCCATGGGGGCGGCCGACACGGTGAGGTCCCGTTCTACCCTGGCCTTTTCCAGGATGCTGGAGATGCGGGCGTGGACGTACTGCACGTAGAAGACCGGGTTGTCGTTGGTCTTCTTCTTGGCCAGCTCCAGGTCAAAATCCAGGGGGCTGTCGTAGTGGCGGGAGAGGAAGATGAAGCGGGCGGCGTCGGCCCCCACCTCGTCCACCACGTCCTTTAAGGTGACGAATTCACCGGAGCGGGTGCTCATGGCCACGGGCTCGCCCCCGCGCAGAAGGTTCACCAGCTGGACGAGGATGACGTCAAAATCGTCCTTGTTGTGCCCGGTGGCGGTGATGGAGGCGTTGATGCGGGGGATGTAACCGTGGTGATCGGCCCCCCAGACATCGATGAGGCGCTGGTAGCCGCGGTCGAACTTGTTCATGTGGTAGGCGATGTCCGAGGCAAAGTAGGTGGTCTGCCCGTTGCTTCGCACCACGACGCGGTCTTTTTCGTCCCCGTACTCCGAGGTCTTGAACCAGAGGGCCCCGTCGTTTTCGTAGAGGGTGCCCTTGGTCTTGAGGGTCTCGATGGTCTCGGGAACCAGGCCGTTGTCGTAGAGGCTCTGCTCGCTGAACCAGCAGTCAAAGGGGACGCCAAAGGCTTCGAGGTCGGTCTTGATGCCTTCCAGGATCAGGGAGGCGGCGTGGCGGGCACAGAGGAGCACGGCCTCGTCTTCGGGCAGCGCCAGAAGGGCGTCGCCCTTGTCGGCCTTGACCCCTTGGGCCATGTCGATGATGTAGGCCCCCTGGTAGCAGTCCTCGGGAAAATCCACGGGGTTTCCGCAGAGCTCTTTGTAGCGCAGGAACAGGGAGAGGCCCAGGGTGCGGATCTGGCGACCGGAGTCGTTGATGTAGTACTCTTTGTCCACATCAAAGCCAGCAAAAGAGAGGATGCGGGCCGTGCTGTCGCCCACGGCTGCGCCGCGGCCGTGGCCCACATGAAGGGGGCCCGTGGGGTTGGCGCTGACAAACTCCACCATCACCTTCTTGCCCGCCCCCAGGGTGGAGGCACCGTAGGTGTCGCCCTTGTCTTCCACGCGGGTGACGGCATCAAGCCAGGCGCCCTTGTTCAGGAAGAGGTTGATAAAGCCGGGGCCGGCAATCTCCACCTTGTCCACGATGCTGCCGGCAAGGGCCATCTCGGCCACCAGGGCCTCGGCGATTTTCCGGGGGGCCATCTTCTGGGCCTTGGCCATGACCATGGCGATGTTGGTGGCAAAGTCACCCTGGCTCTCCACCTTGGGCTCTTCCACGGTGAAGGGGGGGAAGGCATCGGAGGACAAGGCCCCCTTTTCAAAAGCCGCACGGGCGGCCTGTTCGATCAACGTCTTTATTGTCTGCTTCATCGGATCTGCTTTACGTTAGGGTTCATGACGGCCTGGCACAGCCATAAGGTCCGGGGAAACCCCAACACAACCGAGGCGTGCTTGCCAAAACACCGTGTGGCCGCACCTTGTCTGGAAATTGAGGTCGCCATGGGGTGGGTCGTCCTGCGCGGGCGGGCTGCCCTGGGCAGCCTTTTTCATGTCGATACGGGTGCCGGCTTGGCACGCCAAGGGGTCACCCGGCTTTCAGGGGGCCTTGCGCTTGGGTGCGGCCGGGCGTAAACGCCATGCCAAAAGCCCCATTTTAAAAGAACATTATGTAATAAATAGTTTTCCCCCGCAAGTCAAGGCGCGGGGCCCTTTGGGGCGTGCCCATAAAAAAAGGGCCGCGGAAGTCCCGGCCCTTTTTTCTCTTTAAAATCGGATCACGGCTCCACTTCGGGGGTGCTGGTCTCGTCGGTGTCGTCTAAGAGCTTGTCGATCTCCACCAGCTCTTTTTCGTCGGTGACCAGGGCCTCCTGGGGCTCTTCCTGGGCGCTTTCCAGGGCGTCGTTGTCGCAAAAGGCGATCTTGACGGTGGTTTTCTCGTCTGCCCCGAACATGGAGAGGATCCCCTCGGCCAGGGTGTTGGCGGAGAAGGCGGGGGGGAAGAAGTCGTGGTTGCGGAACATGGCGATGAGGGCGTCGGCACCCCCGGGCAGGGCAGCCTCCACGACCTCCAGGGGAAAGCTCTCCTGGTGGAGAACGCTGAATTTGCCCACATCGGTCTCGGCCATCTCCTTTAGGGTCAGGGTGCCTGCTTCAAGGTCCTTGTCAACGACGTACTTTTGATCCATGGTTTATCTCCGAATGGTTGTTCCGCCCGGCGTGCCGTCGGGACAGAAGGTACAGACTCTTTATCATATAAGGTGGGGCCTTTGCTTTGGGTATGGGCAGGCCCCAGAAAAAACGCCGGGCTTACCATCTGCGGGGGCTTCCCCCGACATTTTAGCCGCGGCGATAGGCAAAACCCGCCAGGGTCCCAGGTGGGCCCCTCGGGGGGTCATCAGTTCATAATAATAAGCGAAAATCTTTCGATGTCAACACACAGAAGGGATCAGGGGTTTTGGGGGCTGGTTCCGGGCTGTTTTCCCTTTGGGGGAAATAGTCCAACAAAGCTGTTGACCTCTGCCGGATCTAATGGTAATTAGTCCGAGTGAATTTGAGTGGAGGAGTGGCCGAGTGGTCGAAGGCGGCGGTCTTGAAAACCGTTGAGTGTCAAAGCTCCGTGGGTTCGAATCCTACCTCCTCCGCCAAATGATGCGGAGAAATGGCCGAGTGGCTGAAGGCGCGCCCCTGCTAAGGGCGTATGGGTTAACGCCCATCGAGAGTTCGAATCTCTCTTTCTCCGCCACCATCGCTTATAAAGCCCCAACAAGGTGACTTGTTGGGGCTTTTTTGTTTTTTTGCAAATTCCTTCAGCTTCTCCCAATCACAAGCTTCCCTTCCATTCGACGTGCTGGCTGATCTACGATCACCCAGTCGCTTTCAGCAGGTGGCAAGGACAGGGCATCGGCCGTGGGTAAGCGCCGCCTTGGCTAATGAACGGCATACTGCTTTCTGAACTCAGAGGGCGTCATACCAACCTTCTTTTTAAACATGCGGGAAAAATACTGCGGGTACTCAAACCCCAACTGATACGCGGTTTCCGATACGGTGCGCTGAGGCTCGAGCAACAGGTCCTTTGCCTCATCAATGAGGGCGAGCTGGATCAGTTCCTTGGCTGTTTTTCCCGTTTCCACCTTTAAGGTGTCGCTTAAATAACGCGGGGACACCTTCATTTCCCTGGCAATGTCAGCGGGTTTCGGGGGGCCCTCCTCCAGGAAACGATGGGACTCAAAGTAGTTGGCAACCTTGGTCTCGAACTTTCGAAGGAGCTTTCCTGACAGATCCGACCTGTGGATAAACTGGCGTTTGTAGAATCGGCTTGCGTACTTCAGCAGGGTGTCGATTTGGGACAGGATGATCTCTTTGCTGAATTCATCCTGGTTGTTTTGATACTCCGCTTCCACGACCTTGAAGATGGACTGAACCAGCAGCTCTTCCCTGGGGGAGAGGTGGAGGGCCTCGTTCATCGTGTAGGAGAAAAAACCGCATTTTTTAATACGGTTTCGTATCGCGTGTCCTTCGATGAAATCCTCATGAAAACAGATGGTGGCACTTTGTGAGCTGACCACAAGATTTCGTGCGACGAGCTCCTGCCTTGGAGCCGTGAAGATCATGGTCCCGTTCTGGAAATCATACTTGGTTCGGCCGTAGAGCAGCTCCCCGGAAACAAGGGTTTTCAGGGAGATGGAGTAGAAATCCGTGGACAAGGCAAAGGGCTCCGACGGAATGCATGCATGGTGGCTCACATCGTCAGAGCCGTCATAGGTAACCACGCTGAGCATGGGGTGCTCGGGGGCCGGTAGGTTGAAGAATGTATGGTAGTCCGCAATACTTCCGAAATGCACTTTTTGCATAAGGCTCACGTATCCCTGTGCTTTTTTTGTGTGACCATCCGACACATGGATCTTTTACGTCTCATCATACCGTTGGTGTGCCCCATTGGCAATTTTCAAGGTTGCAATGGCCTGGGCACCCTGAACCCGGCGTTTTGCTATGGCGACCATGCCAGGCCGGTCTTCTCTTCAGAAACGGTCCACAGCTTTTCGGCCACCCCGCGATCCAGCACATGGGGAAGGAGTCTGCATGTGCCGATGGGACCGGCCATTTCCCCCCTTTTTGTGGGGCCATAAAAGGCTTCTGGCTCAAGGCCCTCTTCCGTGGCGCACAGGACTTCGGGCCACGAGCCTTTTTCGGCGGATTGCGCAAAGGGAGACAAGATTTTAAACAGTATTTTTGTGGTCAGGTTGGCTTCTTCCTGGGCCAGGGTGGTTCGCGCCGCCCCCGGATGGCACACCAACACCTGCACCTGTTTCCCGGCGTCTGTGATACGTCGCTGCAACTCGTATGCAAAGACCATCTGGGCCAGCTTGCTGTGAGAGTACGTATTCATGGGAACGTAGTTGCTATTGAAGTCAAGGTCTTCAAATTGAATGCGCTTGAGCCCCATCCGGTACCCCAGGCTCCCGACGACAACGATGCGTCCCCCGGAGGCTTCCACATGGTTAAAGAGGAGCCCGCACAAGAGGAAGTGCCCGTAATGGTTCACCCCCAGTTGGCTCTCAAAGCCATCCACGGTGAGCTCTTGCTTTGCCACCTGGGCGATGGCCGCGTTGCATATGAGGGCATCGATCTGGGGAACCTCTTTGTTGACGGTCTCTGCGGCTTGGCGGACAGAGTCCAGCGAGGCCAGGTCCAGCTGGATAAAAGAGACATCTGCAGCAGGGAACTGGTCTTTGATCTTTGCGATGGCTGTCTTGGCCTTTTGGGGATTGCGGCACAGCATCACCACCTTTGCGCCTTTGCCGACAAAGACTTTCGTTGCCTCAAAGCCCGCACCGACATTGGCACCGGTGATGACGTATGTTTTTCCCTTTAGGGATGGCAGGCGTTCAGGGGTCCAGCCCTTGGGGCCGAAGGGGTTCTTTTCTGACTTTTTCATTTTTTCCTCTTTTTACGGCGTAGGTATGTTTAGTCGGTTTCGGTTGCCAGAGCCGTGGAACTGGCAAAGCCGGGTGCTTGCTTGGGCCTCCACCAGGCTGTTTGGGGCAGCGCCTTTCCGATGGTCACGGTGTCTCCGGCCATGGGGGTGGCAAGGGGCACGCCCTTTTTTCCTGCGGCCTTGAGGGCGCGCTCCATGGGCTCGAACCAGTCGTGGATCGCAAGGTTGAAGGTGCCGGAGTGGATGGGAACCATTACCCCACCTTGAACGTCCCGGTGGGCCTGAACGGACTCTTCAGGCTGCATGTGGATGTCGGGCCAGAATGGGCTGTAGGCCCCGCATTCCATGAGGGTGAGGTCAAAGGGGCCCAGCTTTTCGCCGATGGCTTTAAAGGCCGAGGTGTAGCCTGAGTCGCCACTGAAAAACACCGAGTGGTAAGGGCCGGAGATGGCCCATGAAGCCCAGAGGGTTTTGTTGCCGTCCCTGAGCCCCCGGCCGGAGAAGTGACGCGCCGGGGTGGCGGTGAGGGTCAGGCCCGGCACAGGGGAGATTTCATCCCACCATGCCAGTTCGCTGATGGACGAAGGGGAAACCCCCCAGGCCGCAAGTTTTTTCCCCACCTTTAAGGGCACGATGAAATGCCCCACCTTGGGGATCAATTGCCGGATGCTGGCCTTGTCCAGGTGATCGTAGTGGTTGTGGGAGATGAGGACCACGTCGATGTCGGGAAGCTGGTCAATGGTGATGGGGGGCCGCGCCAGGAACCGCTTGGGACCGACAAGGGGAAACGTTCGCCTGCTGAACATGGGGTCGGTGAGGATGGTGTGCCCGTCCACCTGAAGAAGCACGGTGGCGTGTCCCACCCAGGTGGCATGAAGACCGCTGGCTTGTCTTTTGATGGCTTCTGCGGATGCACGGGGGTGAGACGGTGGCTCGGTTTCGGGAAATCGTGTCTCCTTTCCCATGACATAGGCTTTGAGCATACCAACATATCCCCCTGGTTTTGCCAGGCGAGTTTCTTCCTCGTTGAAAAATGTCCCGTCAGAGTACTGGCTGAACTCTTCAGGGGCCGTTAGCTGGTTGATGTCGAGGGGCTTGCTGCAGAGCTGGGTGCACCCGGTGAGGCCCAGCAAGGTCATGAAAAGGGCCCCGTTTAACCGGGCTTTCGCCCTTGAAGAGTCGCCTTCGGAAAAATTGTTATGGATACGGGATGTCATGCTTCGTCCTTATGGAAAGCGTGTGTTGTGACATCAGCGGCATGGCGTTGACCCATGACATGGGACGTCATATGGGGCTGATGGTATCGATTTGATGTGATTGTAGGTCGATAGGCGGCTGGCTTCAATAAACAGAATCACGGAAATCGGATACTTTTTGACATATCTTTGTTCAGCAGGTGACCGGAGAGAGTCCCTTGCGATACTTGAAAAAAACACGTCTGAACAAGGCAGGGCTCCTGATTGATCGGGAAGGTCTCCGCGTGGGGGATGCGGCGGAGCTGGTGGGGTGTGAGGGTGTGTCTCAGTTTGGCCGGGAGTTTAAACGCTAGGTTCAGGTCTCCCCAAGGAGGCCTGCTGTGCCGGTGTTTTGAGGCGGTTCCGTATAAGCGATCTGTTTTTGTCCGGGTATTTAGAGCGTCAATCAAAAAGGGCCCCTTCCCGCTTCGGAAAAGGGCCCTTTGATTTTTTTACCAGAAAGCATCACCCATGGCGGGCAATGTCCCACGGGCGCAGCCCGTCAGCACATGTGACGGGACGAGGAACGAGCCCCGGAGCGTGTGCGACCCTGGGGTCCAGGGGATGTATCCCCTGGATTTTTTATTCTTTGTCCTCCGAGAGATCGATGAAGCGGTAGATCTCGCCTTCCCGCCCCTCAAGGGCCGCCATCTCGGAGAAGTAGGTGGCGGGGTCGGGGAGTTCGCCCAAACGGGCGGTGACGGCGGCCAGTTCGGCAGAGCCTAAAAAGACGTTGGCGCCGTCGCCGATGCGGTTGGGGAAGTTGCGCGTGGAGGTGGAGAGCACGGTGGTGTTCGGGGCCACGCGGGCCTGGTTGCCCATGCACAGGGAGCAGCCGGGGATCTCCATGCGTGCGCCGGCGCGGCACAAGGGGTTGTAGAGGCCTTCGCGTCGGAGCTGGTCTTTGTCCATGACCGTGGGCGGGGTCATCCAGAGGCGCACGGGCACTTCGCCGTCTCCTTCGAGGAGGGCGGCGGCGGCCCTGAAGTGGCCGATGTGGGTCATGCAGGAGCCGATGAACACCTCGTCGATGGGGGTCCCGGTGACCTCGGAGAGGCGCTTGACGTCGTCGGGGTCGTTGGGGCAGGCGAGGATCGGCTCGGTGAGGGTGGCAAGGTCGATCTCGATGACCTCGGCGTACTCGGCATCGGTGTCGGCGGTGAGAAGCGCCGGGGCGTTGAGCCAGGCCTCCATGGCGTCGATGCGGGCCTCTAAGGTGGCTTTGGCTTCGTAGCCTTGGGCCACCATGGATTTTAAGAGGGCCACGTTGGATTTCAGGTAGCGGCTTACCTGGGTCTCGGAGAGGCGGATGGTGGCGGCTGCTGCCGAGCGCTCGGCCGAGGCGTCGGTGAGCTCGAAGGCCTCGTCCACGGAGAGGTGGTCCAGCCCTTCGATCTCTAAGATGCGGCCGGAGAAGATGTTCTTCTTGCCCTCCTTGGCCACGGTGAGCAGGCCCTTTTCAATGGCGGCAAGGGGAATGGCGTTGACGATATCCCGCAGGGTGATGCCGGGTTTGGGGGTGCCGGTAAAGCGCACCAGCACGGACTCGGGCATGTCCAGGGGCATGCGGCCCATGGCGGCGGCAAAGGCCACCAGGCCGGATCCAGCCGGAAAGCTGATCCCCATGGGAAAACGGGTGTGGGAGTCGCCGCCGGTGCCCACGGTGTCGGGCAGGATCATGCGGTTTAAAAAGGAGTGGATCACCCCGTCGCCGGGCTTTAAGGCCACGCCCCCGCGGCTGGTCATGAAGCCGGGGAGGGTGTCGTGCATGGCGATGTCCACGGGCCGGGGGTAGGCGGCGGTGTGGCAGAAGGACTGCATCACCAGGTCCGAGGCAAAGGAGAGGCAAGCCAGCTCGGTGAGCTCGTCCCGGGTCATGGGGCCGGTGGTGTCCTGGGAGCCCACGGTGGTCATCTTGGGCTCGCAGTAGGTGCCGGGGCGGACCCCGTCCATGCCGCAGGCGCGGCCCACGATCTTCTGGGCCAAAGTAAAGCCCTTGCCTGTGTCGGCGGCCACCGGGGTGGCGCGGAAGAGGTCGCTGTCTTCAAGTCCTTTGGCTTTTCTGGCCATGGCCGTCAGGTTGCGGCCGATGATGAGGGGAATGCGGCCACCCGCCTGCACCTCGTCAAAGAGCACCTCGGTTTTGAGGGCAAGGCGGGAGAGCACGGTGCCGGTTTCATCGGTGACGGTGCCCTCGTAGGGGCGGATGGTGACCACCTGGCCGGTGGCAAGGGCGGTGACGTCACACTCCACGGGCAGGGCCCCTGCGTCTTCCAGGGTGTTGAAGAAGATGGGAGCGATCTTGCCGCCCAGAACCACGCCCCCTGCACGCTTGTTGGGGACAAAGGGGATCTCGTCGCCGATGTGCCAGAGCAGGGAGTTGGTGGCGGACTTGCGGGAGGAGCCGGTGCCCACCACGTCGCCCACAAAGGCCACGGGGTGGCCCTTGGCCTTGAGCTCTTCGATGGTGGCAAGGGCGTTTTCGTCGCGGCTGGTGAGCATGGACAAGGCGTGCAAGGGGATGTCCGGGCGGCTCCAGGCCTCTCCGGCCGGGGAGAAGTCGTCGGTGTTGCACTCGCCGTCCACTTTAAAGACCGTCACGGTTAGGGCTTCGGGCAGGGCCTTTTTCTCGGTGAACCAGAGGCCGTCGGCCCAGGCCGAGAGGACTTTCTCCGCTGCGGGCAGGCTGTTGGCGGCTTCCACCACCTTGTCGAAGACGTCCGGGACGATGACAAGGCGGGCCAGGGCGTCGGCTGCCGGGGTGCCCAGCTCGGGGTGGGCCAGAAGGTCAAAGAGGGCGCCGGTGTTGTAGCCGCCCCCCATGGTGCCCAGAAGGGCCACGGCCTCTTTGGGGGCAATGAGGGGGCTTTTCTGCTCGCCTTGGGCAAGGGCTGCGAGAAACTCCGCCTTCACCTTTGCGGCCGGGTCCACGCCGGGGGGGACCCGGTGGGTGAGAAGGTCCAGGAGCTCTTGTTCCTGGCCTGCGGGGGGATCCGCAAGGAGCTCGCACAGGGCTGTCACCTGGGCGTCGGTGAGGGGTTTCGGGGGAATTCCCATCTCTTGCCGTTGGGCCTCGCTTTGTCTGTATGCGGTAAGCATCGTCACACTCCTGATTGGTTTGTCACACGTCGTTGGTCAACATCCTCGGGCTCTTGATACCGGGTTTCGGGGCGCTTTTTGTTTGACCGGCGGCTTTTCCGTGGTATATGGTTTCTTTCCTTCAAAAATCATGTGGGATTCCGATGGTAACTCACCGGGATCACCTGTAACTCATAATCAAACATGACCAAGGAGCACCCACCCATGAGCACGGATACATTTCGGTCCCTGTTTACTGCCGATTTTCTCGCTGAGGTATTTCCGGCTGATCTTTCCGACCAGTTTTTTGAAGCACTCTACGGCGATGCCGAAGACGGGGCTTACGATATCTCCCTGGTTTATGCAGGCGAAGGGGACAAGAGCCTTGAGTTCGAGCTGCACCTGAGCCAGAGGCCGGGCAAATGCCTTGTCTGCAGCCTCACCTACGGCCTGCCCGAGGTCTTTACGCGGCACCCCCTGATCAACCTTAAGGGGCTGGTGGCCAAAATCGACGCCGCCCTGGGCGAGTCCGCAACCTGCGGGGAGTGGCGCATCGGCCGGACCCGTGAGGTTTCCCGGGCCCTTCATGTGGTGCCCCTTTCCATCTCCCTTGCCTGATCGGCCAGCCGCCGGTTTCTTATTCCCATGGTCAGCGATGGTCCGGGCTGCTTTCGTCAAGGATGACGCCCGGGCACTCCGCCGCCGCCTCGTGGGGCCTCTCCCGAAAGTAGTCCCAGAAGGGAAAGGTCCGGCACTGGGCGGGACGGGCCTCGTAGGCCGAACACCCCCCTTTGTTCCTGTCGTAGAGAAGGCAGGCAAAATTCTCTCCCTCCTGCCGCTCTGCGATGGAGACGCGGTATCCCACTTTTTTTAAATAGTCCCGTGCAAAGGCCTCCGGGGTCATCCCCAGGGCATCGGCCAGGGCCCGGCTTTCGTCCCGGGTGACCCAGATGTTTCCGGACTCCCCGTTGCAGCAACGCCCCCCGCAGGTCTCGCAGGCGGCGGGGTCAAAGGCAAAGGGGAACCCTTGACGGGTCAGTATGGTTGGGTTCGTCATGCGATTCGTATCTGTTTGTCTGTTGTGGGTAAGCAGGCGGCACTTCCGTGCCGTAAAGGCCCCCATGGGGCTTCGTTTTCTACCACATATCCCCATGGGTTGGAAAGGGGGATCATCCGGTGAGCAGGGCGAGTCGGTGCCGGGCCCCGTCGAAGTCGTACGCGTCGATGAGCTCTGCGACCTCCTGCATGGCGGCAAGGGTCGCCTCCTGCTCTTTGCCCTGCAGGTGCCGGATCAACGCCCCCACGGTCTCGGCTGAGCCCACGGGGTCGGCCTCGGTCAATTCGTCCCGGAGGCGGGCCACCATGGTGTCGCGGGCCTTTTCGGGCGGAGACGCGGGGACTTTCGGGGCAGGGGCCGCTGGCCGCTCCAGGGTCTCCACGGCGGAGAGCACGTGGGAGAGGGCCCGGGAAAGGGCCGGTTCCAGCTCCCGGGCGCTGGAAAGATCCTCCCGGGCCGCGGTCTCTTCCATGGCTGCGGCCTCGGCCGAGAGAATGTCGGCGGCGATGTTGGCGGCCACCCCCTTGAGGGCGTGGGCCTCCATGCGCAGGGCGGCAAGGTCTGAGGCGTCCAGAAGGTCGGCCAGTTTGGTGGCAAAGTCCCGGTACTCGACTTGGAAACGCTGGAGCACCCGGTCGTAGAGGGCCTCGGAGCCCAACCGTTCCACCCCGGCGTCGAAATCGAGGACGCATCCTCCGGCAAGGGGCGTGTCGTGGTGGGCCGGTGCGTCGGTTCCCACGGTGTGGCGGGCGATGACTTCAAAGAGGCGTTCCCGGTGAATGGGCTTGGCCACGTAATCGTCCATGCCCGCGTGGAGGCAGCGTTCCTTGTCTCCCTGCATGGCGTGGGCGGTCATGGCCACGATGGGCAAATCGGGCATGGCCAGGTTGTCCCGGATCATGGCCGTTGCCTCCAGGCCGTCCATGATGGGCATCTGAAGGTCCATGAGCACCAGGTCGAAGGGGTGGGTCTCCACCTTCTTGACCGCTTCCAGGCCGTTGGCGGCGGCGGTGACGTCAATGCCCCATCCTTTGAGGAGTTCGCTGGCCACCATCTGGTTCACCGGGTTGTCCTCCACCAGGAGCACGGACAGGCCCCTCAGGTCCCTGGGGGCGGCCGAAGAGGACGTCGGGCCGGTGGCCGTGCGGGGGGCACCGAAGATCTCCATGACGGCGTCGAACAGGGCCGAGGGCTTGACCGGCTTGATGAGAAAGTGGGCAAAGCCGCTGCGCCGGGCCCGGACCACCTCCTCTTCCCGGCCAAAGGGGCCGATGAGGATCACCCGGGGGCTGTCTGCCCCGCCGCTTTTCACCAGGTCCGTTGCCGTGTCGATGCCGTTGATGCCGGGCAGTTGCAGGTCGATGACGGCCAGGCTCAAAGGGGGGTAACTCCCCTTTCGAAAGTGCTTCAAGGCCTCTTCCCCGCTTTCGGCCTCTGCCACGGTGAAGCCGAAGCCCGTGAGGTCGCGGGCCAGGACGGTGCGCGTGGCGGTGTTGTCTTCCACCAGGAGCACGGCTCCCCTTCGCATCTCATGGGGGATGAGGGTGGGCTGGGCGTGGGTGTCCATGAACCGGATGCGGGCGGTGAAGCAGAACCGGCTTCCCCCGCCGTGGACCTGTTCCACCCAGATGGCCCCGCCCATGCGCTCCACGATGTTGCGGCAGATGGCAAGGCCCAGGCCCGTGCCGCCGTATTTTCGGGTGGTGGAGCCATCGGCCTGGCTGAACACCTCGAAGAGGCGGTCCGACCGCTTGGGGTCCACGCCGATGCCCGTGTCCCGGACGGCCACAAAGAGCTCCACGTGGTGCTCTTCCTGCCGGAGGCAGGTGGCGGTGATGGCGATCTCCCCTGCCTCGGTGAATTTAAAGGCGTTGGAGAGAAGGTTGGCCAGCACCTGGCGAAAGCGCAAGGGGTCCCCGATGAGCTCGTCGGGCACCTCCGGGTCGATGTCCACCACCAGCTCAATCTCTTTTCTCACGCAGCTCTCGATGAACAGGTCGGTGACCGCCTCCACCACCTCGGCCAGGCGAAAGGGGATCTCCTCGAACCGGAGCTTGCCCGCGTCCATCTTGGAAAAGTCCAGAATGTCGTTGATGATCTGGAGCAGCGAGCCCGAGGAGGAGCGGATGATGCCCAGGTACTCGCGCTGGCGGGGGGTGAGGTCCGTGCGCATCACCAGGTCGCTCATGCCGATGATGGCGTTCATGGGGGTGCGGATCTCGTGGCTCATGTTGGCCAGGAAGGTGCTCTTGGTGACGGCTGCTTCCTTGGCCTCTTCCACGGCCAGCTCGGAGCTGCCGATGGCCTTTTCCAGCTGGGCGGTGCGCTCGGCCACCAGCTCTTCCAGGCGGTTGCGGTGGGCGGTGAGCTCTTCGTTTTGCCGGTTGATCTTCTCTTCGGCCTGCTTTTGCCGGGTGATGTCCGTGACGATGGCCATGGTCGCCGGGCGCCCGCCCATGGTGACGGGGGTCTCGGAGATGATGACGTCGATGATATCGCCGTCTCTGTGGCGGAGCCGTGCCTCGTACTGGCCCGAGGGACTCTGCCCCTGGCGCCGGGCGCGGAGCCTGTCATCCATCATAACCCGCCCCGTGTCCGCGTCGGCGAACAGGTCAATGACGGGCACGGTGTAGAAGGCCTCGCCTTCGTAGCCGCACATGGTCATGATGGCCTGGTTGGCGTAGGTGATTCGGCCGTCGACCTCCACCACGATGCCGTCCCTGGCGTTGTCCACCAGGCTGCGGTAGGTCTCTTCGGAGTCCCGGAGGGCCCTGACGGACTCGGTGCTTTGGCGCTGCCGGGCCTGCTGTTTGTCGTGCATGGCCCAGGAGAGAAAAAGGATCAGGAAGCCGTAGCCCATCTCCAGGCCCCAGCGGGAGAGGGGGCCTAAGGGCACCACCCCGTAGAGGCTTCCTGCCGAGAGGGCGCCCCCGGCCAGGAAGAGGAGCCAGGCCATCAGGAAAAAGCGTGTGGGGCGGCCCCCTTTGGCGGCCATGGCCGCTCCCCCTGCCAGCATCACCAGGACGGTGGCGATGCCCGTGACCGTGGTCCACTGGCTGATGATGCGGTAGTCCAGGATCGGGGCGCAGGCGGCCAGGCCCAGGCAGAGTATCAACCCGGCCTTGATGAGGCGGTCCAGGTCCGGGCAGAGGGTGCGGGTTTCCAGAAAGCCCCGGGAGAAGAGCAGGGCAAAAAAGGTGGCGGTCGCAAGAAGCAGGGGGTTGGCCGTGTTGGCCCAGTCCGGGGCCTCCGGCCAGAGGAACTGAAAGGCGTGACCGGCGTGGACCATGGCGTGGAGGGTCAGGGCAAGAGCAAAGAGCAGCAGGGAGAGCCGGGTGCCCTCCCGGGTGGCCAGAAAGGCAAAGAGGGCGTGGGCGGCCATGGCCAGCATGACCCCGTAGAAGAGCCACGACAGGGGCGGGCCACCACGGTTTGTGGCGGGAAAGGCGTCGGCGTTCCAGACCCGGACGGGCAGGACCATGGCGCCCCGGGTGGTGATGCGCAGAAAGACGGTGGTCTCCCCCGGGGGCAGGGTGACGGGAAAGGCCACGGCCGGGTGGGCCAGGGGCCGCTGGGCAAAGGGGTGGGTGTCGCCGCTTATCTCACGCTCGAAGCCTTCGGGGCCGGGGTGGTAGAAGATCACTTCGTCTAAGGGCGGGTAGTCGATGGTGATGACCGCGTCAAAGGGGGCGTCGCCCCGGTTGCTCAGGGTGAGGCGGCCCCACAGGGGGTAGCCCATGAACCCGAAGGCGTATTCCAGATTCTCCAGGGGGGCAAAGAGGGTGTCGGGACGGGCCGCCTCGGTGACGGTGAGGGTTGCTTCGGCGTCGGCATGCCAGAGCAGGGACGAACCCGGCGAGAGGCTGGTTTCAAGGTCGGTGACGACCAGGGCTGCGGCCCGGGCCGTCAAGGGCATGAGGAGCACCAGCAGGGCGGCACAGAGCCGGGCAAAGGGACCGGCGCGGCGATGGGTGGGGAGAGGGCGGGGAGCCCGTGTCGGTGTCATGGGAGGGGCCCTTCCTCGCCGTCGGGCATGAGGGCCACCACACGGCTCGGCCCTGCAGAGCCGCCCTTGACCTTCAAGGGGAAGCAGCAGACGGTAAAGCCCTGGTCCGGGAGGCGGTGGAGGCCCGCCAGGCGCTCCAGGTGGCAGTACGGGGTCTCGGCCCCCTGGTAGTGGGATTCCCAGAACTCACCCTTTCCGGTTTTGGCGCGCCTTGCCATGTGGGAGAGGGGACCGTCCCACCCCCAGGCGTCGATGCCCGTGATCTTGACCCCCCGTTTTGTGAGCAGGGCCGTGGCCCCCCGGGTGACCCAGGGACCGGCGGTAAAGTACGCGGGATCTCCCAGGAGCCGGTCCATGCCCGTGCGGATGAGCACGATGGTCCCGGCGGTGATGGTGATCCCCCGGGTCTCTTCCCAGGCCGTGATGTCGGCTTCGGTGATGGCCTCCCCGTCTTTTTTGTGGCTCATGTCCAGGCAGACACCCGGGGAAAAGCACCAGGAGAGGGGAACCTCGTCGATGGTCATGGCGCGCTTGCCCCCGGCGTCCGGGGCGTAGTGCCAGGGAGCGTCCAGATGGGTGGTGCCGTGGGAGGAGAGGGAGAGGGTGTCGTTGGCCCAGCCGAGGCGGCGGCGCAGGAACCGGGGCGTCAGGCCCGTGAGAAGAAAGACGGTCAGGGCGCCGAAGCGATGGCCCTGGCGTTTGACACGGGTACGGGCCCACCAGGGGGCCCAGGCGGTGTCGGAATCCAGCGGGGCAGACAGGTCGAGGATCTCCATGGCGTCTCCGGTGGTGGGGCAGCCCTTGTGCGGGCGGCCCCGTCTGTAAGGGTCAGAGGGCCTATCGCTTGAAAAACCGTCCCAGCAGCCCTTTTCTGGGGGACGGCGTCGAGGCCGCGCCGGCGTACTCCTGGGCCAGCTCTTTGGCGGCTTCGGCGTTGGCCGCTCCGGGGTATCCCCCGGAATTGAGGTGAATGCGCATCACCTGACCGTCGGTGAGGGGCAGTTCTCCCTGGTGCCCCGCGGACTGCAGGCGCCCTTCCAGGTAAGTCGTCATTTCGGCAAGGCCCATGGGGGGCAGGGGAACCTCACGGATGCCGTCATGGCCGGGAACCAGGTGGCGCAGGGTGTCCAAAAGGGCGGCCGTGTGGGGCAGCCCCGTTAAGATGACCTGTTTGAACTGGCGCGGCTCCCCCTCATCGGTGGTCTGCTTGATGAGGGCGGCCAGGGCGTCGGGCTCCAGGCGGTGGGCGTCGTCCACCATGATGACGGGCAGGTCGTCACGCATCATGGTGTAGGCCCGCAACGGGGCGCAGCCTGTGGGCAGCTGGAGGGTGCAGACACTCCAGCTCTCTTCATCTGCGGCCAGCACCTGTTTGAGCAGGAGGGTTTTTCCTCCCCCCGGATCAGCCGTGATGAGGACCACGTTGTGGGGAGCCTCCATCAGGTTGCGCACCAGGGCGACGGTTTCAATGAGCTTGGTATATGGAAAAAACGAGGCCTCGTCCACGTAGTCGTCGAAGGGGTCCCGCATGAGATGTAACGCTTCAATATAAGACATAGAACAGCACGCTGTTTGGAGTGTGTCATGGCCGCCGGAAACGAACCGATGGTGGATGATAGCAGGAACAACGTTCCTTTCCCTGCCCGTGGAACATGCAACAACGGGATTCTCGGGCCAGGGGCGCTCCGGCTGCGAAGTTTCTTTGAGGGGCTCCTTGTGTTCTCCAGGGTCCCTTCGCCGGGTGGTGCATAGAAAAGGATCACCTTTTCAAGCACGTCCTTAATTTAAATTCTCATTTTTGCCGGAATATCAATTTTTTTTCAACTCTTGATTCCTTTTGATAGGAAAAAACGGGCCCGTTTCTCTGCGTTGCGAGGCTGCCCGAAACCGGGTGCCTGCACCAAGTAGAGGGATAAAGGGACTGTCTGGCGTGGGAGGCTCCGCACATCTCGGGGCCTGCGATTTTTACGCGACGGCATTGACGGGGAGGAGGCGGGTTTGATACCAATGGGTATGCAACGAAGGGGGTTAGGGCCTTGGGCTGTCACCGGAAACGACGGCTTTTTTATCGACCGCCAGACACATGAGAATTCGCCATGCTGAGAATTTGCGTCATTGACGGCCAGGGGGGCGGCATCGGAAGCGCCATCATCAGACGAATCAAGGATCTGTTTGCCGAGAAGGTGGAGATCATCGCCCTGGGCACAAACGCCGTGGCCACGGCGCAGATGCTTAAGGCCGGAGCCAACCGTGGGGCGTCCGGAGAAAACGCCATTGTCCGGAGCGTCCAGCATTGCGATGTGGCCACCGGGCCCTTGGGGATTGTCATGGCCCATGCCCTTATGGGGGAGGTGACTCCGGCCATGGCCGAGGCCATCTCCGGCTGTTCGGCCAGAAAGGTGCTGCTGCCCCTGTCCCAGGACAACGTGGAGGTGGTGGGGGTGCACAAGGCTCCCTTGCCCCACCTGGTGGATGAGTTGATTGAATCGGGGTTGAAAACCCTGTTGAACTGATGCCCTCGCAGCCAGCGCCGCTTATGCGGTGTTTTTCTTGACGGTGCGAGACCGGCATGTTTCAGTATGACACCGGCGATTGACGCGCGCATGGACCCTGCAGGGTTCATGCCCTTATGGATAAACGTAGAAATGGTTGCCGGATGAATCGCGTAAACGGAGGTATCCCATGTGTGAAGCCAGTGCCTATATCATTACCGACGGCGAGCCGAAACTGATTATGGAGTCGGTGGACGTGGCCGTTCCCACGGAAGAGGGGGAACTCAAGCTCATCAATATTTTCGGCGAGCAGCGCTTCATCAAGGGGGCCATCGAGTCCCTCTCCCTGGTGGATCATAAGATCTTCATCCGGGAGACAGGGGCCGCTCTCTGACGCAGGCCAGGCGCAGGCCTTCAAGCCCGTGCCCCCTCAAATGGCCTTTTTCCATGCCCGTTACCCCTGGAAAAAGGCGTCCACGCTCTCAATGAACTCGGAGAGGAGCCGACGGCTGACCACAAAGATGTGGCCCGCGTTTTTCTCAATGGTTCGGTTCAGCCCCCCCTTTGTCTCGGTTCGTCTCTCTTCGGTTCCCCACAGCTCGCTGGACACACAGGCCCCCGGCGGGGAGATGGGGTCCCGCTTTCCCCGGTAGTCGAAAAGGGCCACGCCCATGCGTGAGAGGGAGGTCATGGACACGGGCTTGCCGTGGAGTTCCGGAACGGGAGAGGAGAGGGGGTAGGTCCCCTTTTCGATGGCGCTGTCCATGAAGAGATCGCCGATCCAGGTGAGGTGGGAGCGCGTGCCGAACCGGGTGCCGTGGGTGAGCCAGTAAAAGAAGGGGGCCGCTTCCAGGAGCTCTTCCGCCTTTCCCGCCCGCTGGTAAAATCCCCGCCTGACAAAGTACCGCACCCCGGGCTGGATCTCGTTCATGCCCGCATCGATGATCTGGGGTGGCACCCCCACCCCGCCGTACATCTCCGCAATGAGGGCCGGGTCGTAATCGTGCCGTATCACGTCCCGCATGGGCCCCTGGCCGCTCATCCCGTCGTTGAACCGGATGGGGGAGGCCATGAGGGCGATTTTGACAATGTCCATGGGCGCTTTCAGCGCCCTTTTCTCTTCGGCCCGTCGGGCCAGCCAGGGGAGCAGCAGAGTCCCCCCCATGCAGTATCCCATCACACAGATCTCTTCCCCCGGATGTTCCTTTTGTATCAGCTCGATGTTGTGGTCGTGGACCGTTTTTCCGTAAAAATCCAGGTCCAGGCCGTCGGATTTTTCTCCAGGCTCCCCGGGGTCGTTGAGGTAGATGCGGTAGCCCCGTGCCAGGAGGGCCTCCACCACGGATTTCCCCTGGGCCAGGTCAAAGATGTCCGGCTTGTTGATCAGGGGGCTGGCAAGGTAGAGAATGCGGCCGGGGGCCTTGGCCCCTTGGAGGGTGAGGTACCGCCGGAGGGTGCAGGGCCCCAGGCGGGAGCCCTTCACCACCTCGTAGGGGGAGACCCCGATGATGCCGCCGGTGGTGCGCTCGGAGAAGTCCTTGACGTAAAAGGCGTCGTGACGAAACAGGTTCTCCAGGCGCTTTCTGGCGATGGTGAGGTAGGTCTCAAAGGAGAGGGTTTCGCCTTCGGCGTAGGGCAGGGGGCCGTCGACGCGCTCTTCGGTGACGGCCATCACCAGGGTGGTGAGGAGCTCCCGCAGGGCTTTCAGGGCCGAGAGGCCGAAGGTGCCGTAGGCACACTCCAGGTAGCGAAAGTTTTCCACCTGCTGGCTGAACCGGCGCCTCAGGGCGCTGGTGACCATCACCTGGCGGGCTTTATCTTCCGAAAAGTGGCCGGTTTCATCCATGAACTCTCCGGTGACGTCCCGGAGCATGGAGGCGTAGAGGCGCTCCACCAGCTCATCGGAGTAGACAAAGGTGTCCGGGTTGTCCCCCCGCATGGAGGCCACCTGGGCGTGGGTGCGGATGGGGCGGGTGACGGTGGCCTCCAGGGTGTCGTGGCTCCACTGGGCCCAGGTGGAGCCGGGCATGGCCGAGACCTCTTTCATGATGTTTTTGTATTGAAAAATCGAGCGCACGGCGCCGCCCACGATGCGGCTCATCATGGGGATGTGGGTGTCGTACCCCTCCCGGTTGTCCACCGGGGAATAGACCAGGGAGCGAAGCATTCTGTCGGAACGGTTCATGGCATATCCTTGTCTGTTCGGGGAGGCCCCCGAAGGGTGTGTCTTGGGGTGTCGGGTTGGCGTGCTCTGTGGGAAAGCGTGTGCCCAGGGCCTTGGCGTGGCCGCCTTGAAGGGGCAAAAGGGCCGCCTGGCAGGTGGGCCCTTGTCACTGCCATAGTAGCTCAAACCATGGGATTTGCGTAGGAAAAAGTGAGGAGGGGACGCCCTGGGGTGGCCGCTGCCGGCGGAAGGTGCCGGCAGCATGGGCGGGAGCCTTTACTCCTTGAAGAGGTCGAAAAATTCCAGGGTCCTGCCTTTAAAGAGCAGGTCCTGGGAGCGCTGGGTAAAGGCCAGGGCCTCTCGAGTCATGCGGTCGTGGACGGCATCGGGGGTCACCTCAAAGAGCGGGTCCAGGGGGCCCTCGCGCAGGTAGGTTTTTGTCTCCCCTGACCCAAGGAGGTTGATCTCCACCACGTGGTCCCCTTCCACCCAGCCCAGAAGGCCATGGTGGTAGTAGTCGGCAGCCCGGGGGCCGGGTTTCAAGAGGGATCGGCCGGTAAAGGCGGGAATCTCACCCCCCAGCAGGTGGGCCACGGTGGGGGCGATGTCCCGCTGGGAGACCAGGGCGTTGATTGCCCCGGGGGCCACCGAGCCGTCGGTGGCAAAGAGGGTAAAGGGGATGAGGTACTGGGTCAGGGCCGGCCCTGTGACCTTTGCGGTGTGGTCGGCCAGCAGGACAAAGAGGGTGGGGCCGAAGGCGGGGTCTGCCTCGTAAGCGGTGATGAACCCTTCCAGGGCCTCGTCAGCAAAGCGCAGGACGCTCAAGTTCCGGTTCAACGGGGTGTCCATGCCGAAGGCGGGGGTCACCGAAGGGGGCAGGGAGTCGTCATGGGTGGTGCAGGTGTTGATCCCCGCCAGAAAGGGTTGCTTTGTGGCCTTGAGTTTTTTCAGGATAAAGGCGTAGAGGTCCTGGTCGTAAACCCCCCAGCGGTTGGTGCCTAAGGATCGCTCACTGATCTCCTCCTTGCCGTAGCTCTCCTGGAACCCCAGCCTCTGGGCAAAGGCCCCGGTGCCGCTGGTGTCCTTGCGGGTTCCCTGGAAAAAGAGGGTGCTCCAGCCTTTGTCCGAAAGGCTCTGGGCCAGGCTCCGGTAGGGGTAGGTGGTGAGCTGGCTCTTGGCCAGGCTCTGACCCAACGGGTTCTGGTAGGAGCAGAAGGTGGTGAAGATCCCTTCTGTGGTGCGATGCCCCCCTGCCACCATGGCGTCGGCCCGGAGTCCCCGGGTGGCGAGGTTGTCGAAAAATGGGGTGGTCTCGTGCTCGTACCCGTAGCTCTTCATCAGGGCCGCAGGCCAGCTTTCCAGAAGGAGCACCACCACGTTGACGGGCCGAAAAGTCAGGGACTCTTTGGTGGGGGCGTCCGGGTAGAGACGGGCAAGGATCCTTCGCTGGTCGTCTGTGGAGACGGGGTCCGGCATCGGGATCTGGGTTATCTTGTCCCGGTTGCGAAAAAGGTAATAGAGGCCGCTGTAGCCGCCGTTAAGGGCCAGGGTGGCCTGGACAGGATCCCCGATTTTGTAGGCAAACAGGGGCTTCATGGGAAGGCCGGTGACCCCACCGCGTACGGAGATGACAAGGACGGCCGCCACCACCAGGCTGGCCAGGCCCCCCTTGATGAGTCCGAGCCGGGCCGGGGTCTCCTTGAGGACCCAGCCCCGGGCTTTGAAGATGGTCCCAAGGGCCAGCCCCAGCAAAATGAACCCTCCCAGGGTGACGGAGGCGTACTGGGTAAAGGCCGTGGCCACGAGGCTCCCAAAGTCCGTGGCCGCGTCGGAGAGTTCGTAGCCGATGTGCCGGCTGGCATCATGGAAATACATGATGTCCGAGGTCTGGAGAGCCACAATGGCTGTTGCGGCAAGGCCCAGGGGGGCTAAAACCCATCGTTTTTTCTTAAGGCTCAGCACGGCCCCCAGCAGGAGGCACAGAAGGGTAAAAATGGCCGCCAGGGCCAGGTCAAACCGAAGGCCCCAGATCAGGCTGTAGGCGGCTTTGGAGGCGGAGAGCCCGGCAAAACTTTCCCGATGGCAAAGGTAGAAGAACACCCGCAACAGGGCGCCAAGCCCGGTTAATCCCAAAAACGATACCGTGAACAAACGAAGCCATACCATGAACTCTTGAACTCTCCATAATGGATGATGGGGTTACGATAACCTGCGCTTTTATCCGTGTGAACCTCACACGATTGGCGGAGTCTACCCCATGAGCCGTGGCAATGTAAATGCTTGAAATACGGTATGCTGCGGTGAGAGCGCTTCCTTACGGCGTATGGTACCGCCAGAGACCCTTTTCTGCGGTGCGGGCCAGGTCTCCTTCCCGGAGAAGGTAGAGGAGGGTGGCCTCGATCCAGCCCTGGGCAATGCTTCGCTTCAGGGGGGCCATGCGGGGGTAGTAGTCTCGGACCAGGCTCCGGCCGGTGAGCCCTTCGGGCCCTGCGGTTTCCACCTTTTCCCGGATCTCGGCCAGCCGTTTTTTTCGGTGGGCGATAAGATGGGTGGTGCGCTTGACCGGATCGGTGACGGGCCGCCCGTGGGCCGGGAGGATGAGGCGCAGGCCGGGCAACTCCCGGATGGTCTCCAGGGTTTTTTGGTAGGCGACAAGGTCGGATCGGGGCGGACCCAGCCAGGTGGTGATGTCCGCCAACACGTTGTCCCCGCCCAAAAGGACGCCCGCCTCTTCATTCCAGAGCATGATGTGGACGTCGCAGTGGCCGGGACCGGCAAGGACCTCCCAGGTGCCGGCGTTGGTTTCAAGGCGGTCTCCCACGGCCAGGGGAGAAAAGGGCCCGGTGACCGCCCGGATGCCCATGGAAAGGGAAAAGGCCTCGTCCATGAGGCGGCCTCCCAAAGATCTTAAGGCCTCTTTCACGGCACCTGCCCTGGGACGAAGGGCGCTTGCCCCTTCCCGGTACGCTGCCCGATAACACGCCCGGGTTCGGACCAGGGGCACCATGGCCTCGGTGAGACGCACTGTCATGCGGTGCCGCTCCGCCAGGGCCGAGGCCCCGGAAAAATGGTCCCAGTGGGCATGGCTGGGAAGGACCTGCCGCACCCGAGAGCCGGTCCGGCTCTCCAGGTCCAGGAGACACCGGGCCACATGGGCCACAGCCCCCCTGGTGCCGGAGCCCGCGTCAAAGAGGAGCCCGTCTTTTCCGGGCAGGGCGTAGAGGTTCATGGTGAAAGGGCCCCAGCCCTTGCGCACCTGCTGGCGGATCCGGAACACCCCGGGTGCCATCTCATCATAACCGGCCATACCTAATCTCCGATGATCTTCACAAGGACCCGCTTGGGGCGCCTGCCGTCAAATTCGCCGTAAAAAATCTGCTCCCAGGTGCCGAAATCCAGGGCGCCCTCGGTGACGGCCACCACCACCTCCCGGCCCATGACCTGCCGCTTCATGTGGGCGTCGGCGTTGTCCTCCCCCACATTGTGGCGGTACCCGCTCACCGGCTCGTGGGGCGCCAGCTTTTCCAGCCATACCTCGTAGTCGTGGTGGAGCCCTTTTTCATCGTCGTTGATAAACACCGAGGCCGTGATGTGCATGGCGTTGACCAGCACCAGGCCTTCCTTTATTCCACTCTCGGCCAGGCAGGACTCCACGTCCGGGGTGATGTTGATAAAGGCCCGCCGGGCAGGCACCTCAAACCAAAGCTCTTTTCGATAACTCTTCATGGATGGTCTCGTTTGTGTTCAGGGTAAACTCAAGGAAAATCAAAAATGCCTCCGGCGGCCCTGCCGGGGGCCAAACTTTTAAAAAGTTAGACAAATAGGTCTTGTGAACGCCTGGGACCAGCGAAAACATATCGGATAGTCAACCGGAACGTTTTTGCGGAGCTTTTTTTTAAAGCGATCCGTAGGTGGCAGTGGGGTTCAATCTTCAAGGGACAAGTTGCAACAACGTATCCTGTTATGTCGAAGATTGTGAATCAGCCCGCATAAACCATCCGCGTTCGCGTCGGGCGAAGCCCGAGCCAAAGGCCCTTGCGCTTTGGCCCGAGGAACGAGGGACAAAACGCAAGGGCAATATGCTTTCGAGGTGGCTCACCTCGCCGCCGGAGGCACGTTTTTTGCCGGTGTTTTATATTCCCAGCAGGTCCGCAGCGTTTTTTCCTAAGATTTTTTGCCTCAGGGCCTCATCTGCCACGTGGCCTTCGACCTCTTTGATGTATCGGGAGGGCCGGATGAGGGGGTAGTCGCTTCCGAAGAGGATGCGGTCTTCGCCTGCAAGGCGGGCCGCGGCCTCGTAGATCTCGGCATCGTAGAGATAAGGGGAGGCGGCGGTGTCGAACCAGAGGTTGGAAAGGGTCTTTTTGGCCTCTTTCTTGAGCAGGTTGAAAAAGAAGATGCCCCCGCCCCAGTGGCAGAGGACGATGCGGTTGTCCGGGTACCGGGCAGCCAGGTTGTAGATCTGCCCCAAGGTGATGGGGGTCTTGCCCGGGTAGGCGTGGCCCACGGGCTCGTTGGTGTGGATCACCACGGGCACATTTGCCTCCCGGCAGAGCCCCATGACGGGCTCCATGAGGTCAAGGGCCTCGGCATCGATGCCGGAGTGGTAAAAGGCAAGCTCCCCCACCCCTTTGAGCCCTGCATCCAGGCAGCGGGCGGTCTCGGCGGCCGCACCCTTGGCGCCCAGGTCAAAACAGGCCATGCCGATGAGCCGGTCCGGATCGTTTCGTACCGCCTCGATGACCGCGTCGTTGTTGTCTCGGAACCTTTTTTCGCTGCGCCAGGGAAACCCGAAGATCACCGATTTGTCCACCCCGTCTTCGTCCATGACGGCGATGAGGGCCTCGGCGTCCACCATGGCGGACTTGGGGGATTCGTAGAGCAGGGCGAATTCGGGCTCGTCGGCCAGGTGGGCGGCGCGGTTTTGTATCACCTCGTCCTGAAACACATGGGTGTGGAAATCAATGACCATGAAAATCTCCTCCCGTGGAATGCGTTTGGTAAAAAAGAAGCACAATTTCCACGTGTTGTAACACCGCTGACGGAAAATGAAAACGTCAAAGCCGGTGCAGGGCCTTTGTGTGACCCTGGAAGGTACGCCGGGGGCAACCCGTTTTTGCGATGTTTTGCCTCACGTGGTTTGGAGGTATCGCCTTGAATGAAGCAGAGCGGCATAAAGGATACATTTACAGGGTGAAACGCTCTCAATGGTGGAGGCAGAGCCTCCGTGCATCATTCCCAGGCGGAGCCTGGGAACGAAAGCTATCCTGATACAAGTTGTTGCCCCTTGCCCTCGGTATTCACCACGGGCGAAGCCCGTCAGGGAATGCGATGAGCCTGAGGAACGAAGGCGAAAGAGCATTCACGAACCTGGGGTCCAGGGGTGGCGAAGCCACTTAGGCTAAAAATCCCCTGGCCGCCGGAGGCTTGTTATTTGTTTTTGCCCTGTTCTTCCTACCTGTCCCAGCCCCCCTGCTGCCTGAGCTCTTCCACAATCTCTTGGGCTTGGTGGGTGAGGGTCAGCAGGTCCACCTTGTTGACTTTGTTGACGGGGAACTGCTCGCCCACGGGCCAGAAGTGGACGTGGCAGGGGCGCTTGTAGGAGGCGATCTGTTTGCAGTGGGCGGCCAGCTCCTCTTCGGTGACGCACCCCTCTTCCGTGGGCTGGACAAAGGCAAAGACCCCGTCGGTGAAGAGGTCGTGGGGGGCGCCCACCACCTGGGCCTGGCTCACCTTGGGGTGGCGGGTGAGGTGGTCGGCCACCTCGTCCGGGAAGACCAGGTAGCCCTTGGGCTTGATGACGAACTTGCGGCGCCCGGCAAAGACGATGGCTTCGTAGCCGCCCATGGGTTTTAAAGAGCCCATGTCCCCTGTGTAGAGTATGCCGTCGGTGGTGCGGCAGGCCTGGGTGGCCTCCTCGTTGTTGACGTAGCCCAAAAAGACAATGCCCCCCTCCACGCAGATTTCGCCCACCTCGCCCTTGGCCACCTCCTCGCCTGCGGTGCCGTCCGGGTTCATGGGCTTGCGGATGGTCACCGGGGCCAGGTCCGGGAAGAACTGGCCCACCTGGCCGGACATCTCGGAAACGGAGATCCCCTTGGGGGTGGCGGAGAAGAAACCGCCGGACTCGGTCATGCCGTAGGCCGTGCCAAAGAGGGGGGACATCTCGGCCAGCTGCTCTAAAAAGGCCGTGTCCACGGCGCTGCCGCCGTAGAGGGCAAAGCGCAGGCTGCTGCGGTCGTAGGATTCGTAGTCGGGCAGGGCCCAGAGCATGCGGAAGTGGGTGGGGACTCCGCCGATGAAGGTGCTCCGGTAGGTTGCCATGGCTTCCATGGCCTTGTCCGGGGCGAAAAAGCCCATGGAGCACACGGAGCCCCCCGCGAACCAGGCGCTCATGGGGCCCTGGGAGGTGCCTGCCACGTGGCTGGTGGGCATGACGTTTAAAAGGCGGAAGTTGGTGCCGTAGAGGCTGGCGCCCCGGCCGGCCACCATGTTGTTGATGAGGATGTTTTCGTGGCAGAGCAGGGCAGGCTTGGGGTCCCCGGTGGTGCCGGTGGTGAAGATGATGAGGGCCGGGTCGCGTGTGGTGAGGGCGTTTTCCACGCTGCGCACGGCGTCTTTGAGGGCGGCGTCCTGCCTGAGGGCGTCAAGGGCCTCTTCCCCGAAGAGGCTGTCGAACCCAAGGGATCCTCCGGCCATGTCCTCGGGCAGGCCAAAGGGCATCCACTGGACGATGTGGGAAACTGAGGGACACGCGTTCCTGACGGCTTCGACCACCTCGGTGAAGTCTTTCATGGGGGTGGTGCCCGGACAGAAAAACGCTTTGGCCTGCACCTTGCCGATGTCCCGCACCACCTCGTGGGGCTGGAGGCGGATGTCCACAGGAGAGATGATGACCCCGGCCTTGAGGCAGCCGTAGACCAGGAGGAAGAACTCCGGCACGGCCAGGAACTGGGTGACAAGGATGTCGCCTTTTTCAAGCCCCATCTTTGTCAGGGCCATGGCGTAGAGGTCGCTTGCCTCGTCAAACTCCCGGTAAGAGAAGCATTGCCCGGTTTCCGCCGATATCAGGGCGTCGTTTGTGGGGGTCTGCTTTGCCCATTTTCGCACATAATCCGAGATGAGGGGGAGCTGCCAGCTGTCGTAATCTTTGATCTCCGTATCTGTCGTCATTTTCTCTCTCCTTTGCCTTTGTTCGCATGCCAAACAACCATCAAGGTCATAAACCTCTGACATGGGTGGTGTAAAGCTTTTTGGGGCAAGGAGAGCCCGGAGCGGAAAAGCCTGCGGCCAGGGGCGTGGGGCCTAAGGGCGGGAATAGAACTGTGGCAGGGCTGCAACGCGTTGACATAAAAACGTATTCCATGCCACGATTGGGGTGCGCCACTCCCTTTAACACGCAAGGGCTTTCCTTTTTTATGGAGGTGTTCATGCGATACCGGGTTGTCAGCGAAGAGCTGGAGCACGACGGTCGGGCCTCGATCCACTTTGCCCTGCTCGTCTGCGTCATGGGGGTGTACGGAGGGCAGGTGTGCCCGGTGGTGGAGAGTTTTCCCCTCTGGCTCTGGGGACTTCACCTGCTGGTGCTGCTTTGTGTGTGCCGGGGGCTTCGCATGGCATCGAGTCGGTGGGTCTTTACGCGGGTGGGGCTCCAGCGGCAGGTGGGGGTGCAGCTGGTGGTGGACCTTTCCCTCTTTGCCCTGGCCGGGTACGGCATCGGGGTCCACAACATGGTGCGCTACGGCGCGGACATGGAGAGTACCCTCAGGCTGGGCACCGGGTTTCTGATCATGGGTTTTTTCATCGGCGCGGACCTGGCCCTGACCCAGGATCGCCTCCTGGCCCTGCGGCGCGGGGGCAACCCCCTGGCCGTTGCCGTGCCGCTGTTGACGGTCCCCCAGAAGTTTACCCTGGTGACGGTGATCTCCCTGTTTTCCGTGATGGTGATCCTCTACTTCGTCATCTCCTTTGACCTGAACTGGCTCATGACCGTGGGCATCGACAATCTGGCCATGGCGCGGCGGGCGGTCCTGGCCGAGATCGGCTTTATCATCCTCATCCTGGCCGCCTACACGGCCAACCTCATCGTCACCTACGCCAAGAACCTTCGCCTTTTTGTCTCCGAAGAGACCCGGACCCTCACGGACGTGGCCCAGGGAAACCTGGACACCCGGGTTCCCGTGGCCTTTAACGACGAGTTCGGTATCATCGCAGGGTACACCAACCGCATGATCGAGGGCCTTAAAGAGCAGAACGCCGCCATGGAGCTGCTCCGGGATGTGATCATCAACAGCATGGCCACCCTGGCCGAAACCCGGGACAACGAAACTGGCGCCCACCTTCGCCGCACCCAGCACTACGTCCGCCTGCTGGCCGAAGAGATGGCGGAGTCACACGATCTGGATGGTCGTCTCATCGATCTTTTTTACAAGACGGCTCCGCTGCACGACATCGGCAAGGTGGGGGTGCCCGACGCCATACTTCTGAAACCCGGGCCCCTGACCGAGGCGGAGTTTGAGATCATGAAAAAGCACACCACCTACGGGGAGGAGGCCATTGCCCGTGCCGCCGAGCAGATGGGGGAAGACGCCGCGTTCCTGATCCATGCAGGGGAGATCGCCTCGGCCCACCACGAAAAGTGGGACGGCAGCGGCTACCCCAGGGGGCTGTCCGGCACGGCCATCCCCTTGTCCGCCCGTCTCATGGCCCTGGCCGATGTTTACGACGCCCTGCGCTCGGAGCGTGTCTACAAAAAAGCCCTCTCCCACGAAGAGGCCAAAATGTTTCTCATGGATCAGGGGGGCTTCCACTTTGACCCCGACGTGGTGGCGGCGTTTCTAAGGTGTGAGGCGGCTTTTATCCGGGTTGCCGAGCGGTTCCGGGATGAGGTAGAGACAGCGTCTTGATGATGGGTAACGTGAGTGGAAAAAGCAGGCCTCCGGCGGCCCTGCCGGGGGCCAAACTTTTGAAAAGTTTGACAAACAGGTTTTGTTGTTTGAGGATTCGTTCCTGCAGGGCATAGCCCATCTTCTTTTTTAATTTACCAAGGCGCTTATCTTCAGCACCTGTGGGGCTGAAGGTAAGCGCCTTGATTACCGGAACGTTTTTGCGGAGCTTTTTTCAAAAAACGACCCGCCGGAGGCAACCGGATTTTGATATGCGCTGGCCCCGGAGCCGAGCCCCTAGGTTCTTTTTTTCGCGTCTTTGAGGTATTTGGCCACGTCCCGCCATTTTTCTTTTTCGATGCGGTCGGCGGTTTTGGCGTCCCGGTCGGAGAGGAAGGTGAGCTCCAGGCGCATTTTAAGGAAGTTGGAGAGGCGGTCCGGGGCCAGGGTGCCCTCTTCCACGGCCCGAATGACGTTGCAGCCGGGTTCGTGCTGGTGGGAACAGTCGTTGAAACGGCATCCTGCGGCGAGGTCTTCGATGTCGGGGAAGGTGTCTTTGACGCCGCCCTCTTCGTCGGAGAGGGAAATTTCCCGGATGCCGGGGTTGTCGATGATCATGCCCCCGGAGGAGAGAAAGATCATGTCCCGGGTGGTGGTGGTGTGCATGCCCTTGCCGTCGAAGTCGCTCACCTCGCCCACGATGCGGATCTCATCACCGGCGATGGCGTTGACCAGGCTGGACTTTCCGGCACCGGAGGAGCCCATGAGGCAGACGGTCTTTCCTTCGCTGATGTACGGGGCCAGCTCGTCCACGCCATCACCGTCCGTGGAGGAGATAAGGTGCACGGGCACGCCCACGGCAATCTCTTCCACCTCGGCCTTGAAGGGGGCGGGGTCCTCGTGGAGATCGGCCTTGTTCAGGATCACCACCGGGGCCATGTTGCTGTTGTAGATGAGGGTGAGGTAGCGCTCGATGCGCCGCAGGTTGTAGTCCCGGTCCAGGCCGGTGACGATGAAGACCGTGTCGATGTTGGAGGCGATGACCTGCTTGGCCTTGGGGGCGGCGTCCAGCTTGCCCCTCCGTCCGGCGGCTCCCCTGACCAGTTGGTTTTTCCGGGCAAAGACCCGGGTGACCACCCCGTCCTTTTCAATGACAAAATCACCGGGCACGGGAAAGAGGGTGTTCTTGCCGTGGCCCCGGACTATGCGTCCCCGGGCCTTGACCACCACCTCTTCCTCTCCGTCATGGATGCGGACGTGGTTTTTCTGCAGGCCCGTGACCCGCGCAAGGCGGCCGTTGACCTTTTTCAGGGCCTTTTTCTGGTCTTCAAAAAACTCATCCCATCCCATGGTGGAAAGGTGCATCCGTTCTTGTCTCCTTGGCTTGCGGGGGCTTTTTGCCTCCGGCGGGTCGCTTTTTGAAAAAAGCTCCCCAAAAACGTTTCGGTTGAATGTTCGATACGTTTAAAACGCGACAGCGTGCCGCTAACGTTCGGTCTTCGGCAGGGCCGCCGGAGGCGGTTCTCTGTGTCCTTTGGTTCTTGCTTACCCAAAGCCCATCATACACCATGAAGGTTTTTTTTGCGCCTGCACCTTAAAACTCCGCGGCCCCATTTCCTTGCCCTGATCGCTCTGAGTGATATAACCGAACGCAAGCGGGTGTCAACGTTTTCCAACCCAGGATCAAGGAAATGAAATCACCATGGATTTTGACGTGACCGTTGTGGGGGCCGGGGTGGTGGGGCTGGCCGTGGCCGAGGCCCTTTCGAAAGACGTTGGCCGGGTCCTTGTCATCGACAAAGAAGAGGGCTTCGGCCGGGGCGTGAGCAGCCGCAACAGCGAGGTGATCCACGCGGGGATCTACTACCCCCAAGGGTCCCTCAAGGCCCGGCTCTGCGTGTCGGGCAGGGAGCTGCTCTATGGGTTCTGTAAGCGGCATCGGGTGCCCCACCGCCGTTGCGGCAAGTTGATTGTGGCCACCTGCAACGAGGAGATTGCCGAGCTGGACCGCCTTGAGGCCAACGCCCGCGCCTGCGGGGTGATGGATTTAGAGCGGCTCACCGGGGATCAGGTCCGGGCCATGGAACCTGCCGTCCGGGCCGAAGAGGCCCTGTATTCACCTTCTACGGGTATTGTCAGCGCCCACGGCCTCATGTGTAAATTCTTCGCCCGGGCCAGAAAGGCAGGCACCCTCTTCTCCTTTGAAACCGAAGCCGTGGCCGTGGAAACCGAAGCCTTTGGCAGCCGCCTGACGGTGCGCTACCGGGACGGCCGACAAGAAGCCGTCACCACCCGGCTTTTCATCAACGCCGCCGGGCTTTTTTCAGACCGCGTGGCAGGCCTTACAGGGGTCCCTGCAGAAACAGCGGCCCTTCACTGGTGGAAAGGGGAATATGCCGCCCTGGACCTGCCCCGCGGGCATCTTTCCACCCTGGTCTACCCGGTGCCCGAACCGGCCAACCAGGGCCTGGGCACCCACGCCACCTTGGGCCTCGACGGCACCGTCCGCTTAGGCCCCAACGCCCTGTACCTTGCCGACAAAGCCGAGGACTACCGGGTCGACCCCAGCCAACTGGCCGATTTTCACCGGGCCGCAAGCCGCTACCTCAAAGGGATTACCCCTGCCATGCTTCGTTCGGACATGGCAGGCATCCGCCCCAAGCGCCAGAAACCAGGCGACCCGGTGGCAGACTTTCTCATCCACAGCGACCCCCTCAAAGGCCAGGTCCACCTCATCGGCATCGAGTCCCCGGGCCTCACCGCCTCCCTTGCCATTGCCAGGGAGGTGTGCGCCCTGATCGTGGGGTAGGCAGGGGAAGGGGGAAAGCGCCTCCGGCGGGCAGGGGCTACAGCCCCTGCACCCCAGGGTCGCGAATGCTCCGGGGCTCGTACCTCGCCCCGTCGCTTTCGCTGACGGGCTGCGCCCGTGGGGCGCACGTTGTTTGTTGTGGATGTGTCGGTTGTTTTTCTGTCTCTGTCAAGGGAGAGAAGTGGAAAAGAAAAGCATGCCTCCGGCGGCCAAGGAATTTATAGCCTAGGTGGTTTCGCCACCCCAGGACCCCAGGTTGCGAATGCGTTTTCCCCTTGCTTCTCGGGGAAAATCACGTCCGCCTTTAAAACGGCATTCATGCAAATATTTTTTTAAGACCTGTTTGTTCAACTTTTTAAGAGTTTAGCCCCCGGCAGGGCCGCCGGAGGCATCCTCAAACGCCACCCAAGGAGCATCTGATGAAACTGACCGTTCTCGTGGACAACACCACGATCATTGACCGCTATTTTCTGGCCGAGCCCGCCTTTTCCGTTCTGATCGAAGCCGATGGGCAGAGGGTGCTCTTTGACTGCGGGTACAGCGACATTTTATTGAGGAACGCGGAGAAGATGGGGGAGGACCTGCTGCACCTGGACCATCTGGTGTTCTCCCACGGGCACGCGGACCATACCTGGGGGGTGGAGCCGTTGATGCGGGCCTTTTCCGTGGCTGCCATGGAGGGGCGGCCCCACCACCGGCCACAGGTGACGGCCCATCCGGATGTGTTTGTAACCCGCACCTTTCCGGGCATGGGGGAGATCGGGTCCCTGGTTTCGGCGGCAAAGCTCGGGGAGCACTTTCCCATGGGCCTGACCCGGGAGCCGGTGCAGCTGACGGAGCGCCTCTGGTTTCTGGGGGAGATTCCCCGGGAGAACGACTTTGAAGGAAAAAGTCCCCTGGGGGTCATGAATGGGGCGCCGGACATGCTTTTGGACGACACGGCCCTGGCCTGGAAGGGGGACGATGGGCTGGTGGTGATAACGGGCTGCTCCCATGCCGGTATTTGCAACATTGTGGAGCAGGCCCGGCGGGTGTGCGGAGAGGAGCGGGTGACCGACATCGTGGGAGGGCTTCACCTGCTTTCCCCGAGTCCCCGCCAGCTGGAGGGGGCCCTTGCGTATATCAAAGCGCTCAACCTGTCGGCCCTTCACGCCTGCCACTGCACGGATTTTCCCTCTCGCAAAGCCTTGGCCGAGGTGGCACCCCAGCAGGAGGTGGGTGTGGGCCTGGTGTTGAGGTATGACTGATCCCCGGGCATTCCTGGGCAATGGGGGCGGTACAGAGCAGCCGGTATGGAAAGGGACGGGACGTTTTCGGCACGATACCGGGGGAGCGAAACGACAAAGGGGAGGCCTTTTAAGGCCTCCCCTTTGTCGTTTTGGCACAGGATCATGCCGGCGTGCGGGTCGCCCCCGGGGGATTCCGGGGGGCGGGCCCTTTGCGTTCGATCCATCCGCATAAAAAGAACGCGCACGTTGCCTGGGAGGGGCCGGTCTGCTGGGAAAGCCACCGGCACCCGATATTATTTGACGAAGAGCATCTCCTGGTAGGTGGGCAGGGGCCAGAACTCGTCGGCCACCATCTCTTCGATGGCGTCGGCCACGGCCCGGAGCTCACACATGGCGGGGATGATCTTATCGCAGCAGTGTTTGGACTCGGCCAGGGTGTCGGCGTGCTCTTCGGCGATGAGGGCCTTGAGGTTTGCCGAGGCAGCCCGGAGCTCTGCAGAGAGGGTGGTGATCCGCGTCAGGGACTCATCGTCGCAGGGCAGGCCCAGCTCCCGGAGCTTGAGACAGCTGTCTGCCAGCATGGCCTGGTGGGCCACGGCCGCGGGGTAGATCTGGGTGTCGGCCATTTTGATGGAGGTCTTGGCTTCCACGGCGATCTTGAGGTTGTACTGCTCAAGGTAGATCTCCGTGCGGCTTGCCAGCTCTGCCTTGGACAGGACGTTGAAGCGGCTGAACAGCTCCACGATGTCGTCGTCCATAAGGGTGGGCAGGGCGTCCGGGGTGGTCTTCAGGTTGGGAAGGCCACGCTTTGCCGCTTCTTCCTGCCAGGCGTCGGTGTAGCCGTCGCCGTTGAAGATCACCTCGCCGTGAGCGTCGACGATCTCTTTGATCACCTCTTTGACGGCGTCGTTGAGCTTGGCGCCGTCGCCGCCGGTGCGTCGCTCCAGCTCGGTGGCAATGTAGTCGATGGAGTCTGCAAAGATGGTGTTCATGGCCACAAGGGGCCCGGACACGGACTGGGCAGAGCCCACGGCACGGAACTCAAAGCGGTTGCCGGTGAAGGCAAAGGGGCTGGTCCTGTTGCGATCCCCTGCGTCCTTGGGAAGGTTGGGCAGGGAGTCCACGCCGATGTTGAGGGTACCGCCGCCCTTGGAGGAGGTGGTATCTCCGTTTTTGATCTGCTTGAAGACGTCGGTGAGCTGATCCCCCAGGAAGATGGAGATGATGGCCGGGGGCGCTTCGTTGGCACCCAGGCGGTGGTCGTTGCCCGCTGTGGCCGCCACCGCCCGCAGGAGCTTGGCGTATTTGTGGACACCTCGGATCACCGCGGCGCAGAACACGAGGAACTGGGCGTTCTCGTGGGGGGTGTCCCCGGGATCGAGGAGGTTGCCCTGGGAGGCGTTGCCAAAGGAGTAGTTGACGTGCTTGCCCGAGCCGTTGATGCCGGAAAAGGGCTTTTCGTGCAGCAGGCAGGTGAGGCCGTATTTCCGGGCGACCTTTCGCAGGGTAACCATGACCAGCTGCTGGTGGTCTGTTGCCAGGTTGGCGGTTTCAAAGACCGGGGCCACCTCGAACTGGGAGGGGGCCACTTCGTTGTGCCGTGTCTTGACGGGGATGCCGAGTTTGCAGAGCTCCCGCTCCACCTCGCACATGTAGGCCAGGACGCGGTCCGGGATGGCGCCGAAGTAGTGGTCGTCAAACTCCTGGCCCTTGGGAGCCGGGGCACCGAAGAGGGTGCGGCCGGCGGTGAGGAGGTCGGGGCGGGCCGTGACGAAGTTGCGGTCGATGAGGAAGTACTCCTGCTCGGCGCCGCAGGTGGAGTTGACGATTTTGTTGGAGTCGTCCCCGAAGAGCCTCAGGATACGCTGGGCCTGGGTGTTGAGAGCCTGCATGGAGCGCAGGATCGGAGTCTTCTTGTCCAGGGCCTCACCGGTCCAGGATACAAAGGCCGTGGGGATACACAGGGTGGCCCCGTTGGGGTTTTCCATGATGTAGGCGGGGCTGGTGACGTCCCAGGCGGTGTAGCCCCTGGCTTCAAAGGTTTCACGCAGGCCGCCGTTGGGAAAACTGGATGCATCGGGCTCGCCCTGGATGAGGGTGGACCCGGAGAATTCGGCGATGGCGTTGCCCGCCAGGTCGGGCATGAGGAAGCTGTCGTGCTTCTCGGCGGTGAGGCCGGTGAGGGGAAAGAAGACGTGGGCGTAGTGGGTGGCGCCGTTGTCAAGGGCCCAGTCCTTCATGGCCGAGGCCACCACGTCTGCCACCGAGGGGTCCAGGCGGGTTCCCTCTTCCATGGTCTTGCTGATCTTCTTGAAGATGTCCTTGGGCAGGCGCTTCTTCATGATGGAAATACTGAAGACATTGTCTCCGAAGAGATCAATGGACGATGAGTTTTTAAAGTCAATGGTTGTCTCGAACGAGTAGTTGTTGATGGCCCTGATGGCTTCCCTTCTCACCGTGTTGCCGTTCATAATGCTCTCTCCGTCTTGTGGATTGATGAAGCACCGTTGCCCTGGGGGGCGTTTGCGCGGTTTCGTTATGGTTGTCCCGAAACAGTTCCGCAACGGGTTACGGGGGGATGGTATTGCAACAGGTGTGCCAAGATGTGGGTTGGTGGGGTAGGGTCCTGTTATCCAAGAATATTTCATTTAAACCGTCAGGGCAAGGATGAATTCTCGAAATGACATTTTTGTGAAAAGTTTGCGGGTAAGTCTTACAAATTTGTGAATTGTTCCCGGTTCGTTCTCGGGGTATTTGTCGGATTTTCGCGGTTTTTCAGGGGAGAGGGGGGCTGGACGGGCCTGTTCCGGGGGGCTGGGCAGGGTGCCTGGGTGTGCCGGGGGCCAGTTAACAAAAATGTAAGGGGGGAAATCCACAGGGGGGACCCGCGGCCCCCCCTGTTTGCCCGTCATGGGGGCGATGCCTTGCCGTTTCGTGGTTAGAGGGCGTCGTAACCCTCTTCACCGGTGCGGACCCGGATGGCGCGCTCCACGGGGATGATGAAGATCTTTCCGTCGCCGATTTTGCCGGTGTTGGCCACGTTGCGGATGGTCTCCACAATCTGGTCCACCCGGGACGCCTCGGCGATGATCTCAATCTTGAGCTTGGGCACAAAGTCCACATCGTATTCTGCGCCGCGGTAGATCTCTTTGTGGCCCTTCTGGCGGCCGTAGCCCTTGACTTCCGAGACGGTCATTCCCTGAATGCCGATCTCCCCAAGGGCCTCTTTGATTTCGTCGAGTTTAAACGGTTTGATAATCGTTTCGATTTTGCGCATACCCCACTCCTTTTCGTTCTGATCGCGTGTTTTTTATAATCTCATTCGTAAAATGGCTTCGAGGATGGCTTCCTTGACCCGGGCGATGGTATCGGCCCCGGTGACCTTCTGGCCGTCCACGGTTCTGACGTAGAAGATGTCCACCACCTGGTCCACGTGGGTGGTGATCTTGGCGTAGTAGATGTTGAGGTCCAGGTGAAAAATGGCATCGGTGACGGCAAAGAGCAGGCCCGGAAAGTCGTCGGAGTAGACCTCGATGATGGAGAAAAAGCTCGACCCGAGGTTGTCCAGCTCCACCCGGTCGGGTTTGTCGGAGATGGTGACCTTTTTTCGGATGGCCGGGTTGAACTCCTTTTCCATGAGGGCCCAGTGGATGTCCAGGCGACCGTCTAAGGCCTCTTTGATGTTTTTTTCCACCCGCTCCCAGCGCTCCTCTTCCCGGGTGAGGTCAAAAAAGGGCTTGACCGTGAAGATGTCCAGGGCCGTGGAGTACCCCCAGGTGTAAACCTGGGCGTAGAGGATGTCGAGGTCGTTCAGGGTAAAGACCCCGGCAAGCTTGGAGAAGAGGCCGGGCCGGTCCGTGCCGCAGACCTCGGCACGCCGGGTGGCGCTCCCCTCCTTTTTCTTGATGCTTAAGGTCACCCCCTCCTTGCCCATCTTGCAGTAGAGGCGCAGGTGCTCCACGATCTCCTCCACCGAGGCGTAGAGGAGGTAGCGGGGGGGCATGGTGTGCAGGTATTTTTCGATTTTTTCCGTGTTCACCAGCTTCAGGACGGCCTGCTTCTTTTTTTCGATGCAGCGTTCGCTCTTGGCGGTGGCCAGCTCGCCCTTTTCGATGATGTCCAGCACCTTGAAGAAGAGGTCGCGGAGCAGGTTCTCGGTCCAGGCGTTCCAGGCTTTGGGGCCGGTGGAGATGGAGTCTGCCACGGTGAGTAGGTAGAGCATCTTGAGTCGGTTGGGGTCTCGGATGGTCCGGGCACAGGAGACCACGGTCTCTTCGTCGTCAATGTCCCGCCGCCGGGCCACGTTGACAAGGTAGAGGTGGTGCTGGATGAGAAAGACGATGTCGTCTACTTTTTTCTTGCCCATGCCCCAGGAGAGCAGGAGTTTTTTGGCCAGGCGGGCCCCGGAGATGCCGTGGTCTTCTTCCCCTGGCACCCCTTTGCCGATGTCGTGGAGGAGGGCTGCCCAGAGGAGCCGCCCCTTGCCCTGGACCTCGCCGAAGATCTTGCCGTAGAGGGTGCAGAGCTCGGATTTGGGGTTTGAAAACTCGTTGATGGTCTGGACGGTGTAGAGGCTGTGCCGGTCCACCGGGTAGATGTGGTAGCGGTTGTACTGGATCCGGTTGACGATGCCCTCGAAGCTGGGGAGCAGGGTCTGGAGGAACCCGGAGATCAGCATCTTTTCAAGGACGTTGAATTTTTCCGTGGCCGTGGAGAGGATCCGTTCCATGGCCTTCATCACCGTGACATCCCGCCTGAAGCCCCGGACCAGGTGGCTGAACTCGCCGATGGTGCGCAGGGCGTCGGCGCCCAGGGCGTACTGGAGCCGGGCGCTCTCCTCAAAGAGGTCCATGATGAGGGAGGGGCGGTTTACCACCTCGGCCGGGTCGGCGAAGTTCACGAGGCCGCCGTCGGAGACGATGCCGGGCTTGCGGGAGCGCTTGAGGAGGCTCCGTCCCAGGAACCCCTTGGTGGAGCGGGTGCACTGGGTGAGCATGAGGGTGAGGTGGTGCTTGATGAACTCCATGTGGCCGTGGAGTTCCCCCATGAAGCGCTCCACGGGCTTCTGCCCGTGGGTGTGGCCCCGAAACCGCATGGCTTCGGCCAGCTCCACCTGGTGTTCGAAGTGGATCTGGTCGAGTTTGCGCCCGCTCATGAGGTGAAGGTGGTTTCGTACCTTCCAGATAAAGGCCAGGGCCTCTTCAAGCCGCTTGAACTCCTTGTGGGAGAGAAACCCGGCGTACTCCATGTCCCGGGGCTCTCCGGCCGCCACCAGCACCCGGGAGAGCCAGTACATGCTGTGGTAGTCCCTGAGGCCCCCTTTGCCGTTTTTGATGTTGGGCTCCATCAGGTAGGAGGCGTCCCCGAAGGTCTCGTGGCGGCTCCGGCACATGTCGTTGATCTGGGTGACGATGCGCTTGGGGTTGCCCTCCACGAAGCGGCTGCGGAACTGCTGGATAAAGGCGCTGTAGATGGGGGACATCCCGCAGAGGAAGCGGGCGTCCAAGATGGAGGTCAGCACATGGAGGTCGTTTGCCGCCATCTCCAGGGACTCGGAGATGGAGCGCGTGGCATAACCCACCTCCATCTTCAGGTCCCACAAGGGGTAGATGACTTCCTGGATGAGGCCGCCTGCTTCGTCGGGGACCTCTTTGTCAAAGAGGAAAAGGATGTCCACGTCGGAGTGAAGGCAGTGCTCCCTCCGGCCGTATCCCCCTAAGGCCACAATGGCAAAGGGGTGGCCTCCCATGGCCAGGGCCTGGCCGGTTTCACTCTCACCAAAGCTCTGGGAGAAGTAGTTGTCCACGGCCACGGTGCTGTCCATGAGCAGGGCGCTGCCCCGCCCCTTGCGAACGAGGGCTTTTAGTTTTTCGCGTGATTTTTTCAGCTCGACGGCTGCCGATTGTTCCATCATCCTGCTCCGATATCACCGGTGGCCGCCTGCCCTGGACCATCCTGCAGGCAAGAGGGAAAAAAGGGGCGCCTTGCTGAGGCGGGAACGGTTCCCGCGCCAGGGGGCGGTTTCCTTGCGGCGGCCCGGTGATCCATCTGTCTGAATTGCTCTTCACTGTACGTGGCTATCATATTTCCATTTTCGGAATTTTTCAAACACCAAAATGATGTGACAATTTTGTAGTTTTTGTGTCCCGGCCCAGGCACAGGTGGGACCCCTGGGGCTCACCGGTCTCAGGAGACCGGTGAGGGCCACGGGCGGCCCCCTTTTTTTACGGCCCCGGAGGTAGACAAAAAAGAAGTCAACAATTTGTCAATCATCCCTCAACCATCCCGCAGGTTTTGCCGAAACCCTTTAATAGATTGGTTTTAGAAAAGTTCAGCCACCTGTTGCCTGAGCAATCCCATGACAACCGTGCGGCCTGAACAGGAGACCCGATGACGCCATGCGTCTTCCCTCTCGGCTCCGGTGAGCTTCCCCTCCCGGCCCGGGGAGCACGGCATTCGGGTTTTGATGTGGTTTCACCCCAATGCGGTCCTTTCAGGGGGCCGCCATGTAAGGATGGATGTATGTTCAGCAAGCTCAATCTCAAGGCCAGGCTTCTGCTCTTTGTCTGCCTGGTTACTGTGGTTTCGTTTTCGGTTACCGTTTGCGTGATCTCCTTTAAGGCCTTTCACTCCTCCCGGGAGGCCACCCTTGCCACCACCCGTGAGATGGCCTACCGCCACGGCGGTGAGGTGGGGGCGCAGATTCAGATCGCAGCCGACGCAGCCCGGTTCATGGCCGAGGCCATGGCCGGCATGGCAAGCGGCGACACCCCGCCGGAGCGGGCCCGCCTCAATACCCTTTTAAAGGGGGTGTTCGACAAGAATCCGGATTTCTGGGCCGTCTACACAGGCTGGGAGAAGGACGCCCTGGACGGCCGGGACGCGTCCTTTGTGGACACCCCGGGCAGCAACGGGGAGGGGCGCTACCAGGCCTTGTGGCTCCGCGGGGTCTCGGGCAACACCCTCTCCACCCTGAAGACCTATGCCCAGGGTGATCCCAAGGGCAAGTGGTACTGGATCCCCATGACCTCGGGCAATGTCTACGTGTCGGAGCCCAACGTGTACAATGTGGGGGGAAAGGACCGGATGCTGGTGAGCATCGTGGCACCCATCCGAATCAACGGCACCTCCGTAGGGGTCTGTGGGGTGGATTACGCCATGGACCGGTTTGCCGACATGGTGGGTAAGGTCGCGCCCCTGGGCGCCGGATATGGGGCCCTGTTCTCCAATGAGGGCAAGGTGGCGGCCTATCCCGAGGCCGATGCCGTGGGCAAGAACATCCGGGAGCTCGGCATGTCCGAGGAGGTTGCCGGGGCCGTTGCCGCAGGGCAGGAGACCCGGTTCGTCTCGTCGACCAATGCCCTGAACAAGGAGGCCTTCACCGTCTTGACCCCCATCGCCGTACCCGGGTGCGCCACCTCCTGGAGTCTTGCCGTGACGGTTCCCATGGACAAGGTGCTGGCCGGGGCACGCCATATCCGAAACATCAGCATCCTCATCGGTGTGGTCTCGGTGCTGGCCATGGTGTGGGTGGTGCATCTTGTCACGGGCGCCATGATCCTTCGGCCCATTCGCCAGGTGTCCGAAGGGTTGAAGGACATCGCCCAGGGGGAGGCGGACCTCACCAAGCGTCTCTCCATTGCACGGCACGATGAGATCGGGCAGCTGGCCGGGTGGTTCAACACCTTCATGGGGAACCTCCACGGGGTCATCTCCGATGCGGCCCGGAGCGCCCGGGAGGTGGGGGAAGCCTCGGTGACTTTGTCGGGAATCTCCGGGACCCTGGCCGGGGCCACCCAGGAGACCGAAGAACGGGTGACGGACGTGGCCGATGCCACCCGCACCCTGAGCGACAACATCGATGCCGTGTCCGCGGCCATGGAGCAGGCATCGGCCAATGTGAACACCGTGGCCACGGCCACCGAGGAGATGACCTCCACCATTGCCGAGGTGGCCCGCCAGGCCGAAAGCGCCCGGGGGGTCTCGGAGACGGCGGTGCGGCAGTCCACGGGGGCTTCCGATAAGATGGGCCGCCTGGATGCGGCCGCCGCGGATATCGGAAAGGTGACCGAGGCCATCTCTGAGATCTCCGAGCAAACCAACCTGCTCGCCCTGAATGCCACCATCGAAGCGGCCCGGGCAGGGGAGGCGGGCAAGGGCTTTGCCGTGGTTGCCGGTGAGATCAAGGCCCTCTCCAACCAGACGGCCGAGGCCACCCGGGAGATCCGGGAGCGCATCGCAGGGATCCAGAAGGTGGCCACCGAGTCGGTGGGTGAGATCAAGGGGGTGTCCGGCACCATCCGGCAGGTGGATGGGATCATCGCGGCCATTGCCACGGCCGTGGAGGAGCAGTCCGCGGCCACGGGGGAGATCGCCCAGAACATCACCCAGGCGGCAGGGGGCATCGGCCATGTGAAGGACAACCTGGGCGAGTCCGCCGGTCTGGCCTCCCGCATCTCCGGAGAGATCGCCGATGTCAACCAGGCCGCAGGCGATATCAACCGCAGCAGCGCAGAGGTCCAGGCCAGTGCCGGGGACCTGGCCGGGCTCTCCGAGGGGCTTGGCGGCCTTGTGGTGCGGTTTAAGCTGTGATACCACAATAATAACGGTGCCCTGAGGTGGCCCGGGGATCCCCCCGGCCACCCCGGGGCCGTCCGGTCAATACCCGCTTGAGCCAATGCAGGAACGGAATCTTAAAGACTCCTGCGTGTCACACCTTTCAACGACTTGCCCCCCGGCAGCATCGCCGGAGTCGATTTTCAGCCGCAGCATCAGTGTGTTTTCATCCTTGCGCATTTCCTTAAAATTTTAAGGAGGACCATGACCATGGTGGAGGTGACGGAGGTTCGGAAAGTGTACAGGCAGGGGGATGTGGAGGTGCCGGCCCTGTCCGGTGTCTCTTTGTCCATCGATCCGGGGGCGTTTCTGGCCCTGGCAGGGCCTTCGGGCTCGGGGAAGACAACCCTTTTGAACCTCATCGGGGGGCTGGACGTGCCCGACGGCGGGCAGATTACGGTGGATGGTCTGGATTTAGGGACCCTTTCGGCAACGGCCCTCACCGAGCTTCGCCTTCACCGCATCGGGTTTGTGTTCCAGGCCTACAACCTGATCCCCGTGCTTACGGCGGTGGAGAACACCGAGTATGTGATGCTGCTTCAGGGGGTGCCCAAAAAGGAGCGTCGGGAGCGCTCCATGGCCATCCTGGATGAAGTGGGGCTCTCCGGGCTCTACCACAGGAAACCCTCGGAACTCTCCGGGGGGCAGCAGCAGCGGGTGGCCGTTGCAAGGGCCGTGGTCTCCGGCCCGGCCATCGTTTTGGCGGACGAGCCCACGGCAAACCTGGACTCGGCAACGGGAGAGGGGCTCCTTGCCATGATGCGGGAGATGAACGAGGCACGGGGTGTGACCTTTGTCTTTTCCACCCATGACGCCATGGTGATGGGGGCGGCCCGGAAGGTGGTCCGCATGAAGGACGGCCGCCTGGACGGGGACCGGGAGCTGTGAGAGTCTGGTGGGGGGCCGTTGCGGCAGCGCTGGTCCTGGTAAGCGCCACCGGGGCGTCGGCCTTATCCGTGGAGGTGGGGGGCCAGGTGAAGGCTGCTGCCCGGGGAATCGCCTACGACGATGACGACGTGCGCGGCACCCTGGACCCTGTGGGCGAGTCTCCCTACGACGATTTGGAGAGCAGCGCCGGGTTCCGGGTGGCTTCCCGGACGGAGATCGTCCCCACCCTCACCCTGGATGTGGACTACGAGCTTTTCTACGAAGGGGGCGATGCCACCAAGCGCCGATCAGACCTTGCCGGGGCAGGCCTTTCCGTGCCGGGTGACGCCCGGGGCGATGAGGACCGCTACCGTCTCTTTGACCTCACCTCCGTGATCTCCGACTCCTCCCACCACCGCACCGTCCATCGCCTGGACCGCCTCAGCCTCAACAAGGAGCTGGGAAACCTCGACCTGCGCATCGGCCGCCAGGCCGTCACCTGGGGGGGCGGGCTTCTCTTCAACCCCATGGACCTTATCAATCCCTTCTCCCCCACCGACACCCTCCGGGACTACAAGGCAGGGGATGACCTGGCCTCCCTTCGGTACACCACTGCCCGGGGCATGGAGCTCCAGGTCATCGGCCGCCCGGGCCGCGATGCCGCCACAGGCGACGTCTCCTCCGACGGGTCGAGTTACGCCACCAAGCTGCACGGCACCTTCGGCAGCCTGGAGGGGGACATCCTCCTGGGCAACCAGCGGGGACACAGCCTTTCCGGGGTGGGCTTTTCCGGGTATGCCGGGGAGGCGGCCTGGCGGTCGGATCTTGTCGTCTCCGACGAGGACGGAGGGACCCTGTCGGCCGTGGTCAACATGGACCTCTCCTGGGTGGCCTGGGAGAGGAACTGGTACGGTCTTGTGGAGTTCTACCACAACGGCTACGGCACCTCGAACTACGCGGCCGCCCTCACCGACCCCGACACCTTAGAGCGCCTGGACCGCGGGGAGGTCTTCACCCTGGGGAAAAACTATCTTGCCGCCAGGGTCCAGCTGGAGGCCCACCCCCTGGTCAACCTTACCCTCACCGCCATCACCAACACAGGGGACCCTTCGGGGATTCTCCAGCCCTCGGTGATCTGGGATGCCCGCCAGGACCTTCGTCTGGACATGGTGGCCCAGCTGCCCTGGGGCGGCTCCGAAACCGAGTACGGGGGGTTTTCCCTTCCCGGCGGGGGCTGGCTTGCCCCGGCCGAAGAGCTTATCGTCCGGGGAACCTGGTTTTTCTGACGCCGGGCAATGGGTTGGAACGTTTGACAAACAGGATTCAAAAGCGATATCCGTGGTGCCGATGCCGCAACGGGGCTGTGTGCCAGGAATGAATAAAGCCGGGTAACGCTCACTCAAGGCCTGTGTGTCTAATTTTTTAAATGTTTGGCCCCGGCAGGGCCGCCGGAGGCAGCGGACGCGTTGCCTTAATATTAGGGAAGGATGTGTTGTGATAGATCGACAGGAAGGGGAGCCGGAGCGCCATGTGGTGCTGGTGGCCCCTGAAGTCCATTGGAATACGGGAAATGTGGGGCGGACCTGCCTCGGGGCCGGCGTGCGCCTGCATCTGATCAAGCCCCTGGGGTTTTCTCTGGACAGCGCCCAGGTGAAGCGGGCCGGGCTGGATTACTGGGAGCATGTGGATTTGTCTGTGTGGGACAGCCTGGACGCCTTTACTGAGGCCATGGCACCCGAAGACGGGGAGGTGGCCCTTTTTGCCAAGCTCGGGTCCCGCCCCTTCTGGGAGATGCCCAGGCCAAAGCGCCTGTTTCTTTTTTTTGGCTCCGAGACAAAGGGGTTGCCGGACTCGGTGCTGGATCGGTACCCGGACTCCCGGTACCACATCCCCATCAACCGGCAGATAAGGTGCCTCAATCTCTCCACCAGCGTGGGCATCGCCCTTTACGAGAGCCTTCGCGTGGAAGGTCTCTCCCATGGCTGGGCCACCTGACGCGCTTCTCGCCCCCAAAAAAAATGGGCGACCCATTGCGGGTCGCCCTTGGCGTGAAACGGAAGGGAAATATGTGGCGGGTAAACAGGTGATCATGATTATAGGGTGGGGGCGAATGTGAGTCCATAAGGGCAGCCCTTCATTTTACCGGGAGGATCTCCCTGTCCCCCCGTTTTTCTGGGGCCGACCCTCAAGGCCCTGCGTATCTATTCAGCTTTAAAAACAGCCTCCGGCGGCAAGGTGTGCCACCTTGAAAGCAGGGTGCGGATGCGTTTTGCCCCTCGTTCCTCGGATCACATCACATCCGCCTTGAAACGACATCCATAAACATGTTTTTTTAAGACCTGTTTGTTAAACTTTTTAAACGTTTGGCCCCCGGCAGGGCCGTCGAAGACACTCACCATCCACCACAAAAGAAGGGAGGCCCCTCACCCATGGCACGAATCACCCTCCTCGGAACGGGGACCTGCGTCCCCTCCCTAACCCGAAGTGCCTGTGCGGCCCTTGTGCAGACCGGGACCGAGACCCTGCTCATCGACTCCGGCCCCGGGACCATGCGCCGCCTGCTGGAGGCTGGGGTCTCCATCGACGAGCTCACCGGTATCTTTTACACCCACATGCACCCGGATCACACGGCTGAGTTGGTGCCCCTGCTGTTTGCCACCAAGTATCCGGCCTGCACCCGCACCCGTCCCCTTCCCATTTACGGAGGCAAAGGATTCGGCTCCTTTTTCGAACAGCTTAAAGGGGTGTACGGGGAGTGGATGGACCCGGGGCCGGGCCTGGTTCGCCTCACCGAGCTCTCCGTGGAGCAGGAGGACCTGTTTCATCAGGGAGACCTGGCCGTGAGAACGGCCCCGGTGGCCCATCGCCCGGAGAGCCTCGCCTGCCGGGTGGTGCTCTCCGGGGGGCGCTCCGTGGTCTTTTCCGGGGACACCGGCCCGTCCGAAAACCTGGTTTCCCTTGCCTGGGGAGCCGATATTTTTGTGTGTGAGTGCTCCACCCCGGACGCTGAGGCCGTGCCCAACCACCTGACCCCCTCCCTTGCCGGGGAGGCGGCAAAAGCCGCGCAAGTCGGGATGCTTGTGCTGACCCATTTTTACCCGGCCTGCGACAAAGTTGATGTTGAAAAAGAGTGCCGCAAAACATATGATGGGCAGCTGGTCCTCGGAGAGGACCTGAAACCCTTTGATCTTTAAAGGTGATCTGCGCCGGTTTGGCGGCGCGCGTCACAGACTGAAAGAGAGCAGACCCATGCGATACTATCCCGTAAGCCTTGATATTATGGGGAAGGCGTGCCTGGTGGTGGGCGGTGGTGCCGTGGGCACCCGCAAAGTCGAGACCCTGGTGCGTTGCGGAGCCCATGTGACCGTGGTGAGCAAGGCCTTTACCGATGAGCTGAAAACCATGGCGCAAGATGCTCCCGTCACCCTGGAGGAGCGGGCTTACGTCCCTTCCGATATGGACGGGAAGTTTCTGGTGATTGTGGCCACCGACGATCAGGAGTTCAACACCCGGGTGAGCCGGGACGCCGAAGCGTCCTGCACGCTCTGCAACGTGGCCGACTATCCCAGTGCCTGCAACTTTATCCTCCCCTCCATCGTGCAGCGGGGGGACATGACCCTGTCCATCTCCACCTCCGGAAAGAGCCCCGCCTTTGCCAAGTGGATGCGTCGGCGCCTGGAGACAGAGTTCGGTGACGAGTACGGGGAGTTTCTTGAGCTCATGGGGCTGGTGCGTAAAAAGCTGTTGGCCGAAGCCCACGAGCCCGAGGCTCACAAGCCCCTTTTTGAGGCGCTCATTGCCGGCGGGCTCCTTGGGATGGTGAAGGCCGGAGACAAAAAAGGGGCAGACGCCTTCCTCACCGAGGTGCTGGGAGAGGGCTACACCTGCGAGACGCTTGGTTTTTCTCTGTAATCACGACACCGTATGGTATCGGCTTCAACCATGGGAGGCGGGATCATGGACATACTGACAGCGGCGCTCTATCTGGCCAGTGCGGTGGCCTACCTGCTCTACCTCTTTTTTCAGAAGGAGAGGGTCCAGGAGGCAGGGTATCTTCTCTTTGGGGCGGGGTTTGCCGTTCACACCCTGGGGCTTGTCATTGCCTCGGTGCAGACCGGGTACCTGCCCGTGCACAACCTGCGTGAGACCCTGGGGCTGGCCGCCTGGGCCGTGGCCCTGGTGTTTCTTTTCTTAAGGGCCCGGTATCGCATCAAGGTGATGGGGGTCTATGCCGCCCCCCTGGCCCTTCTGGCCTACACAGCGGCCTTGCGGGTCCCGGACCTGCCGCCGACACAGCCCGAGGCGGTGTACGCCAACTTCTGGTTTTTTGCCCATGTCATCACCATCTTCGTGGGGGAAGCCGCCCTGGCCATGGCCTGCGGCGCGGGTATTCTCTATATCCTCCAGGAGAACGCCATCAAGGAGAAGAAACGGGGTTTCTTTTACCGTCGCCTTCCCTCCCTGGAGCAACTTGACGGCATCGGGTATGCCAGCATCATCGCCGGTTTTACCGCCCTGACCCTGGGGCTGGTCACCGGCCTGCTCTACTCCAAGATCATCTGGCACCGGTTCATCAGCTGGGACCCGAAAGAGGTCTGGTCCGGAATCTCCTGGGTGATCTACGCCGTGCTCCTCCACGAACGGCTCGTGGGAGGGATGCGGGGACGCAAGGCCGCCTGGCTCGCCATTGCGGGGTTTGCGGTGCTGCTTTTTACCCTTTTCGGGGTCAATTTTTTCATGGAAGGTCACCACGGGGAGTTTACCCGGTTTTAGGTGAGTTCATCCGGTTTTAACGGACGAGAGACACGGCGTTATGCGAGAAATTGTACTGACAGGTTTGAATCACAAGACGGCCCCGGTTGCCCTCAGGGAGCGCCTTGCCATGAGTCGGCAGGAGTGTCTGGAGGCCATCGACGCCCTGAGGGAGCATCCCCATGTGGACGAGGTGCTGCTCTTTTCCACCTGCAACCGGGTGGAGGTGCTCATGGCGGCCAAGGACGGCAACGCCGCCCTGGACGCTGCCAAAGGCTACATTGCCACCCTCAAGGGGCTGCCCGTGGAGGAGTTCGACTCCTGCCTCTACGAGTACCACCGGGAAGAGGCCGTGCGGCACATGTTCAATGTGGCGGCAAGCCTTGACTCCATGGTGGTGGGCGAGCCCCAGATCCTGGGGCAGGTCAAGGATGCCTATCACCTCACCGCTTCCAAGAAGGCCACGGGTCCCCTTCTCAATCGGCTGATGCACCGCACCTTCCATGTGGCCAAGCGGGTGCGCAGCGAAACGGGCATTGGCGACAGCGCTGTTTCCATCAGCTACGCGGCCATTGAGCTGGCCCGGAAGATCTTCGGAACCCTGGAAGGGCGCAAGATCCTTCTGGTGGGGGCCGGTGAGATGGCAGAGCTGGCCGTGGAACACCTGATCCAGCATCAGGCCGGGGACATCTTTGTGGCCAACCGGACCCTCAACCGCGGGGTGGAACTGGCCCGGCGTTTCAACGGAAGCGCCATTGCTTTAGAAGAGATCCCCGAGACCCTCACCGAGGTGGACATCATCATCAGCTCCACGGGGTCCCCCACCTGCGTCATTACCCGGGAGATGGTCAAACCGGTGATCAAGCGCCGAAAGGGGCGCTCCATTTTTTTCATCGATATTGCCGTACCCCGGGACATCGACCCGGCCATCAACCGGCTCTCCAACGCCTATGTGTACGACATCGACGACCTGAAAGAGGTCATCGACGGCAACATCGAAACCCGACGGGCCGAGGCCATCAAGGCCGAACGCATTGTGGAGGAGGGCGTGGTGGCCTTCTCCCGCTGGGTGGAGGGGCTCCGCACGGTGCCCACCATCAAGGCGGTGCGTGAGAAGGTGGCCTCCATTGCCGAAGGGGAGGTGGAAAAGACCCTGTCGGGCATGGCGGGGCTCTCCGAGGAGGAGAAGGCCGCCATTCGCCGCATGGGACAGGCCATCGTCACCAAGGTGGTGCACGATCCCATTAGGTTTATCAAGGACGGCTGCCACAACCGGGACGAATCCCGGGCCCTGAGCTATGCCCGCAGCTTATTTAACATTCACGATTAGGCCGGTAACGGCGTGCAGAAGGGGCCCGTGCGGTCTTTCTGCGGTATAGGGGAGGTCCAGACGTGACACAGACCGCTTTTCTTTTTCCCGGACAGGGGTCCCAGGCCATCGGCATGGGAGAGGATATTTACCAGGAGTTCGGGGTGGTGCGCGAGGTCTTTGAGATGGCCGACGAGATCACCAAGTCCCACCTGACCCGTCTCTGCTTCAAAGGCCCCATGGACGAGCTCACCCAGACCGTCAACCTGCAGCCGGCGGTGACCGCTGTGAACCTTGGCTTTCTGGCCGCCCTGGCCTCGGTGGGGGGCGACCGGTTTGAGGTGGCCTGCGGCCACAGCCTGGGCGAGTACGCCGCCCTTTGCGCTGCAGGGGTTGTCTCCCCGGAGGACACCCTCACTCTGGTCAAGAACCGTGGTGAACTCATGGACCAGGAGGCCCGCAAGCACAAAGGGGCCATGGCCGCGGTGCTGAACCTCGACTATGCCACGGTGGACGCACTGGCCGCGAGCCTCCGTGAGGAGGGGGCACCCCCCACCAAGGGGGTCTGGGCCGCCAACCACAACGGCGAAATGCAGATCGTGGTGAGCGGCGATCCCGACTCCGTGAAGCGGTTCGGTGCCGCCGCTCGCGAAAAAAAGGGGCGCGCCGTTCCCCTCAAGGTGAGCGGAGCCTGGCACAGTCCCCTGATCCAGGGGGCGGAGGAGCCGTTTCGCCGTGTTCTGGAATCGGTCTCTTTTAAGGGGCCTGCCAAGGGGCTTTTGTTCAATGTGACGGCTGAACCCGAAGAGGATCCCGTGGCCATGAAAGAGAATATGGCCCGCCAGCTGGTGAACCCCGTGCGGTGGTACGACACCATGACGCGGCTCCTCGAAGACGGGGTGACCCGGTTTGTGGAAGTGGGCCCCGGCAAGGTCCTGTCGGGCATTGCACGAAAAATCGTCCCGTCAGACGGCTCCTGCGAGGTGGTGAATATCTCCACCATGGCAGAGCTGGATGCCTGGATGAATAGTCTGGTATAATCCCTTCTTGCGCAATTAATCCAATGCGTTGTTGCGTTTTTTTGTGCCCTTGCCTCCCTCGCGGGGCCGGGGCGCCTTCCTCAATAGATCTTTACAAAATTCGTAAACTGTGTTTACAGTAGGCAGGTTAAACAAAAATTCGCCAACCAAGCTCAGAGGAGAGGTTTGAGTATGGATCAGGAAACACTGGAATATTTCAGGAAGTTTTTAACTGATCGGCTTAATGACCTTCTGGAACAGGCTGACAGCACTGTTGAAGGAATGACTGCCCAGAAGGAGAGCTTCCCCGATCCCACGGACCGAGCATCGCACGAGGAAAACAGGAACTTCATGCTTCGTATTCGCGACCGCGAACACAAGCTGATCAAGAAGATAAAACAAGCCCTGGAGCGTATTGATAACGGGGTTTTCGGCATTTGCGAAACCTGCGAAGAGTACATTACCGTCGAGCGACTCAAGGCCCGCCCCGTCACCACGCAGTGCATCGACTGCAAGACCCGGGCGGAAGCAAGGGAAAAAGCCCTTGGCCTCTGATCGCGCTTCGGCGGGGATCGACCTTCACATCCACACCACCGCCTCGGACGGGTCTCTGTCGCCGCAGGAAGTGGTGCGACGTGCCCGCAGAGCCGGCCTGGCCGCCATTGCCATCACCGATCACGACACCGTGGAGGGGGTCCGTCAACTGATATCACACGGACTCCCGGATGATTTGGGTTTTATCACCGGGGTTGAGATCAGCTCCCTTCCCCCTGCGCCATATCGCAGCAAGGGCAGTTTCCATATTCTTGGTTACGGTATCGACCCTGAGGCCCCGCCCCTTGCGAAGGCCCTTGAATCTCTGCGTCTTCAGCGCGAGACGCGAAACCCCCAGATGATTGACCGCCTTAACGAGCTCGGCATGGATCTGACCCTGGCCGAGGTGTCGGCCGAGGCCGGCGGTGCCGTGGTGGGCCGTCCCCACATGGCCGCCGTGATGGTGCGGAAAAAATGGGTGGGCTCGGTTGCCGAGGCCTTTGACCGGTACCTGGCCACAGGGCGTCCCGCCTATGTAGAAAAGGGTCGCATTGATTTTGAAAATGCGGTAAGTCTCATTCGTGCCGCAGGGGGGCTCCCCGTGCTGGCGCACCCTGTGACCGTGGGGCTCTCCCCGGATGACCTCAAAGGGCTCCTTGAGAGCCTGGCCCGCCTGGGCCTGGCCGGTGTGGAAGCCTACTACTCCACCCACCCTCCGGAGCTCACCCGTTTTCTTCTCGGCTGCGCCAAGTCCCTGGGACTTGTGGTGACCGGCGGGTCGGATTATCACGGGGCATATAAAAAAGGTATCGAGTTGGGCGTGGGGCGAGGCGATCTCCATGTACCCTTTGATTGTTACGCCACCTTAACCGCTGCATTGCCATGAATCACATTGAAGACCTGTCACAGTTGGAGGCCCACCTCAACTACACCTTCGGCGATCGAAGTTTCCTTGCCACGGCCCTGATGCACAGCTCCTATGTCAACGAACAGGGAGATGCCGTCCTGGAAGACAACGAACGCCTGGAGTTTTTGGGGGATGCCGTTTTGAACCTGGTTGTGGGCGACGCCCTGATGCACAACTTTCCCGAGCTCAACGAGGGAAACCTGTCTCGCATGCGCTCCAACCTGGTCAACGAGACCCAGCTGGCCGAGATCGCCAGGCAGCTGGAACTGGGGCAGTTTATCCGCCTCGGCAAAGGCGAGAGCCAGACCAACGGCCGGGATAAGAATTCCATTCTCTCCGACGTCCTTGAGGCGGTCATCGCCGCGGTTTACTTAGACGGCGGGTTTGATGCGGCCTATCGGCTCATCAGCCGTCATTTCAAGCCCCTCCTGAGCGGTGCGCGCCCCTCGCGCCTCAACAGCGACAGCAAGAGCCTGCTCCAGGAGTACTCCCAGGTCCACCTCAAGGAGATTCCCCGCTACCGCGTGGTCTCTGAGATGGGGCCGGACCACGACAAGACCTTTCAGGTCTGCCTCAAGACCCGCGATATCGAGACCATGGGCTACGGAAAGAGCAAGAAGGCCGCCGAACAGGATGCTGCCCGTATTGCCCTGGATCTTTTAAAGGAACGGGGGCTTTAAGTCCATGGCCCCTTTGAGCCGTCGGTGACCCGTCCATGGCCGCCGACACCCCCCGCCCCTTTGTCGTTCCCCTCTTTATTCCCCATGCGGGATGCCCTCACCACTGTATCTTCTGCAACCAGCATGCTGTCACCGGGCTAAAGCGCGCAGGCGCCCCTGCCATGCCCTCCCTTGCCGCCATGGAAGGGGAGATCGAGCGATGGCTGGAATGGGCCGCAAACCGCCATCCCGTGGAGATCTCCTTTTACGGGGGGACCTTTCTGGGACTGCCTTTTGAAACGGTGAGGGCCTGCCTGGACCTGGCCCATGGCTACGTCAAGGCAGGGCGTATCCAGGGAATTCGTTTTTCCACCCGCCCCGACACTGTTACCCCGGAGACCCTTGAGATTCTGGCCGGGTACCCCGTCACCACGGTGGAGCTCGGGGCCCAGTCCATGGAAGATGCCGTGCTCACGGCCAGCACCCGGGGCCATACGGCCGCAGACACCGAGAGCGCCGCAGCACAGTTGAAGGCAAAGGGGTACGTCACCATTCTTCAGATGATGCTGGGTCTTCCCGGGGAGACCCCGGACCTCTTTCGCTCTTCCCTTCAGCGCATCCTTGACCTCGATCCCGAGGGCATTCGCATCTACCCCACCGTGGTCCTGAAGGGCAGCGGCCTGGCCGCCCTCTGGCGTGACGGGCGCTATGAGCCCCTCTTCCTGGAAGAGGCGGTGCAGCGGGGCAAGGAGGCGTGGCTCATGGCTGCCCGACGAGATATCCCTGTGATCCGCATGGGCCTCCAGGACAGTGAGGAGATGCGCCTGACCCATGTTCTGGCCGGGCCCCATCACCCCGCCTTCGGGCATCTGGTCCACAGCGCGAGGTTCCTGGACATGGCCGAGATCCTTGCCCGGCGGCTTTTTTCACCGGGCGATGCCCCCGTGTTTCGCGTTCATCCCAAAAGCGCCTCGCGCCTTCGGGGAGATAAAAACAGTAATCTGGAGAACCTTCGGCAACAGTACGGTTTTACCGGTATTGAGGTGGCCCTGGACGATGCCCTGGCCGAGAGTTCTCTGGCCGCAGGCGGCTGGGTGGTGGACTCGGTACGACAATGCTTTGCAAAAGATCTGGAAAGTTGATAAAGAACATCGGATGATCAGCAGTGCTTTCTATGTAAACACAAGCCAACCGGGACGCCTGCTCATCTGACTCCCGCCCGACAGACACCGGTCGATTCATACGAAGCGATTTAGATTTCAAGTGTTCCAAAGGAGCAGAGAATGACCAACGCAAACTATTTTTTTACTTCGGAGTCCGTAACGGAGGGTCACCCCGACAAGGTGGCCGACGCTATTTCCGACTCCATCCTGGATGCCATCATGGCCCAGGACACAAAATGCAGGGTTGCATGCGAGACCCTGGTCACCACCGGCATGGCCTTTATCGCCGGTGAGATCACCACCAATTGTTACGTGGACATGACCCAGATTGTCAGGGACACCATCCGCGAGATCGGCTACGACTCCTCGGACATGGGCTTCGACTGGCAGACGTGTGCTGTGATTTCCAGCATCGACAAGCAGTCCGAAGACATTGCCCAGGGCGTTAACGAAGGCGAAGGCCTCTTCAAGGACCAGGGCGCCGGCGACCAGGGCCTGATGTTCGGCTACGCCATCGACGAGACCCCCGAGCTCATGCCAATGACCGTGGTGTTCGCCCACAAACTCACCCAGCGCCTTGCCGAGGTGAGGAAAACCGGCGTGCTTCCCTACCTTCGCCCCGACGGAAAAGCCCAGGTCACCATTGAATACGAAGACGGAAAAGCTACGCGCGTGGACACCGTGGTGGTCTCTTCCCAGCACACCCCCGAGGTGAGCCACGAAGACCTTCAGGAAGGCATCATCAAAGAGGTGGTGCTCAAGGTCATCCCCCTTGAGATGATCGACGACAAGACCCGCTTCTTCATCAACCCCACCGGGCGGTTTGTTGTGGGTGGCCCCATGGGCGACTGCGGCCTCACCGGCCGTAAGATCATCGTTGATACCTACGGCGGCCGAGGAAGCCACGGCGGCGGTTGCTTTTCCGGAAAAGATCCCTCCAAGGTGGACCGAAGCGCCTCCTACATGGGCCGTTACATCGCCAAGAACATCGTGGCCGCTGGCCTTGCCAAGGAGTGCGAGGTCCAGGTGGCGTATGCCATCGGTGTTGCCGAGCCCGTTTCTGTCCTCGTGGACACCATGGGCACCGGGGTTATCCCCCAGGATCGCATCGCTGAGATTGTCCGCGAGGTCTTTGACCTGCGCCCGGCAGCCATCATCGAGCAGCTCGACCTTCTGAAGCCCATTTACAAAATGACCTCGGCTTACGGCCACTTCGGACGTACCGACAGCGAAGGCTTTACCTGGGAGCGCACCGACAAGGTGGACATCCTCCGGGAGAAAGCCGGTATCTGAGGTTTTGCCGTATCACGGGTCTGACGGGTAGATGATCAAAGGGGCGCCTCCCTCATGGGGGCGCCCCTTTTTTATTTCCGGCGCTTGTCCGGGGGCGGGTCCAGGACAATGACGACCCGGCACTGGCTGAGGAAGGTGGTGTGAGAAACGTCTGAGCGGATGCGGGCGGCGTCCTGGCTGCTGATGATGATGTCGGTGCGGGCGCCCTGGGTGGTGCCGATGCCGGTGACCATGAGGGGGTTCTCTCCGGCGGAGAGGCCCTGGCCGGCCCGGGCCAGGGAGCTTTCATAGACAGCCACCCCGCGCTGGACCGCGTATTCCCGGCTGATGACGGTGGGGCCGTAGACCTCTTCTCCGGATTCGGTGACCACGCGCGGGGCAAGCCCGGGGATGACGTCTACCCCTCGGGCATCGACGATGAGGCCGGTATAGGCGTCGTGGGTGGAAAGGGCTCCCGAGGCTTCGGACGTGAACAACGGCCTGATGGGGTTGATCTGCCGGATCTCTTCCGGAAGGATGAGCTGGGAGAAGGCCCCCCTGAGGGGAAGGGTGAGGGTGACCTGGACGGAACCGTCCGTGAGGAACCGTTTTTCCGTCATGGGGGTGGACAGGAACATCAGGTCCACCTGGGCGACGACCTCCCGGCTGGCTCCCATGACATCACCGCCGGTGGTGTCGCCGTGGATGGTCAGGTGCCGGAGGATGGACGAAAGGTTGGACCGGGCCGCCTCAACGGCCCGGTTGACGTAATGCTCCCTTGCTTCCGGGGAGGCAGGCTGCCCGGCCTTCTCATTGGGGGCATGCATCCCTTCGGCCCGCACCGAGCCGTTGCTCCAGTCGATGAGGCCGTGATCAAAGTTTTCTGTTATCCCCTGGCCCGCGGCACCGAAGAGGGGCCCGGAAGAGAGGAGCGTCAGCGCTCCCAGGAGAACAAGGGTCATCAGGCGTCGTTTCATGACGGGCCTTATAAAAAGGTCGTGGACAATACCGCTCAGGGGAAAACCGAAGGGCCCTTGGAAAAACACCGATTCCGGGGTCTTTTGACGGGGCCCGTGTCGTGGTTCGCAAAAACCCGATATCAGCGAACCCCTTCTTTGTCAATGGTGACCAGCGAGACGTTTTTGTAGTAGTGGTGCAAAATGGTGTCGTAGGTGAACCCGGACGCGGCCATTTTCCGAGCCCCCCACTGGCTCATGCCCACACCGTGACCGTAGCCGCACCCCTCGAAGGTGAAGTGCCTCTTCTTCCGGGTGACCGAGAACCGGGCGCTCTTGATCACTTCGGGGCCCATGGCCAGCCTGAACTCGTTGCCGGTGAGCTCAAGGCGTCCCCGGGAGGTGCTGATGATCACCCGGCCGTTGCGGCCGGAAGGGGAGGGCTCACTGGTTTCCAGGGAGATGATTCCCCCGGGGCGGTACCCCTTTTCCCATAATTTTTTGACCATGCTGTCGGCGCCGATCTCCCCTGTCCAGCAGGCGTCCGGGGCCAGTCGGCTGAAGCTGTCCTTGACCCCCTGCAGGTAGGGCAGGGCCGCTCCCCAGACCGCGTCGGCGCTTTCGGTCATGCCGCCGCTGTTGGCGTGGAAGCAGGCGATGATGGGCAGGCCCTGAAAGGCGAGGTAGTGTCCCTTTGTGCTGTCCACCGGGGCGGTGGTCTCCGGGGTCTCGGCATCGGCGCCCCCGTAAACCTGAAAGGCGGTGGTGGCCTCCAGGTCAAAGCGGGCGTGGGCCTTGCGGTTGAGGAGGGTGTGGTAGGTGTAGGAGCGTGAGGCCACGGCCTGGGCTTTGAGTGCTTCTTCCGGCCAGAGGGGGCTCATCTCTTTGGGGAGGACCCCGTAGAGATACTCTTCCACCGGCAGGGTGTTGACCACGGTGATGCCCTCTTCATCCGGCCAGAGGGTCACCTCGCCGCGGTAGGCGTGTCCGTCCACCCGGGGGCGCCCGGAGCCGGGCCCCAAGGTCAGGGTGAGATTGCCGGCCACGACCCCGTTGACCACCAGGCCGTCCTGGCCGGTGGTGACGGTGACCGGCCCGTTGCCTTCAAAAAGGGGGGTGCCGTCCCGAAGCACGGTCATGGGCTCACCGGTTCGGCCGAGGATCACCTGGTCCACCTGGTGGCGCAGCAGGACCCGGACCTTTTCCGGGAGTTTTGCCATGGCTTTGTCCTGGGCCTCCGGTGCGGGCTGTTCACCGGCCAGGATTTCGGCCTGGCGCAGCCAGGCCCGGGCCGAAGAGCTGCGCATGTGCTCGGGGTAGAGCTCCACAAAACGCTGGAAGTGGGTCACGGCTTCGGCAAAGCGGCCGTTGCGGTAGGAGACCGCTCCCAGGGCAAAGCGGGCGTCGATGATCACCGCGGTGTCGGGGTAGGTGGTCTCGATCTGTTCCAGGCAGGCCACGGCCGTGTCAGGCAGGTTCAGGTTACGGCTGTAAAGAACGGAGAGAAAGAGAAGGGCCCTTGCGCGTTCCTCTCGATCGGTGCTGCCTTCCAGGATGCGTCGGTAAAGGGCCGCGGCTTCGAGGGAACTGCCCTGTTCAAGGAGGCCGGAGGCCTCTTCGAACAGGGCATAGCGGGGTGCGGATGCTGCAAAGACGGGCGGGACGACGAACAGGAGCAGGCAGAGGGTGACAAGGTATTTCAGGCGAATCATGGGGTGAGTTCCCTCCGGGTGAAACGGTTAAAATCGGTTGATCTTTGTCGATTGAATTGACTATACTTTTCCGGCAGAACAAGAGTAGCGGATAATGCGGATATTGACAACCAATCCACAGGGGCTTGCGTTGAAATGGATCGGACGAACATGCGGCTATGTCGGGCGAGTCACCCTGGACTTTGTGGGGATGGCCCTGGTTCGGGCCGCCTTTACCCTGCGGATTCTCACCCTTCTGGTGAGGCGCCCGGCCGACGGGCGCGCCCAGGTGAAGCGGGCGGTGGTGGAGCAGATCTACTTTACGGCTGTCCAGGCCCTGCCCCTGATCATCCCCTTGGCCCTGCTCGTGGGCAGCGCCATGATCATTCAGTTTACCAAGGTCTCAGGGGAGTTTGAGCTCGGAAAGGCCGCTGTCATTCTCATTGTCCGTGAGATCGGCCCCCTCATCACCGCCCTGGTGGTCATCCTGCGCTCGGCCACGGCCGTCACCGCCGAGATGAGCTGCATGACCGTGTTCAACGAGATCGAAGCCATGGAGATGTCCGGGGTGGATCCCATGTGGGTTCTCTCCTACTCCCGGTTCACGGGCATCACCTCGGCGGTGGTCTGCCTCTTCGTGGTCTTTGACTTAGCCGCCCTGTTCGGTGGCCAGGTGGTGGCCTGGGCCACCACAAGTCAGTCCGGGGACATTTTTATCTTTCAGGTGGCCAAGGCCATCAGCGGCACCGACCTGGTGGTGAGCCTTGTCAAGGCACTGCTCTTTGGACTGATTATCACCGTGGTGAGCCTGTTCCACGGGTACACCACCGTCCGCAAGGTCTCCCGTATCCCCGTGAGTGTCTCCCGGGCCGCCGTGGAGAGCTTTTTTGCCTGCATGCTGGTCAACGCCTTTGTCTCCATCGTTTTTTACCTGTAGAGGATGCCATGCCCATGTCGACACCTGCCGCCGGGGATGCCGGTACAGATCCCACACCGGTGGTCCGGTTGATGAACCTTTCGGTGGAGGACACCTGGAAGGGCAGGGCCCTTACCGACCTGGACCTCTCCCTGCCCCCCGGGGCGGCGGTTCATCTCTCCGCCGACAACCCGGCCGACGCCCACCTGCTGCTTCGGTGCCTTGCCACCTTGAGCTGGCCCACCCGGGGCCGGTATTTTTTTGGCGGCGAAGAGCTGCCCTTTACCTGGTATGAGAGGCTTCTTCCGGTGAAGCGCAGGATCGGGTACCTCTACCCCATGGCCGCCATGGTGAGAAACCGCACCGTGGAGGAGAACCTCGATTATCAGGCCCACTATTTCAGCGACACGGACCTCGTCCGCCACCAGGGGCTCAAGGAGGAGCTGGTGAGGGCCTTCGGCATCCAGGACGCCCTTCCCTTCTGCCCGGAGCTGGTGAGTGCCATGGAGCAGCGGCGTGCCATCGCCGTGCGGGACATCCTCAAGGAGCCCCTGCTCTTTCTGGCCGAGTACCCGGAAGAGTTTGTGGGGCGCGGGTATTTCTCCTGCTTCATCGCTGAGATCCGGAAGGTCCTCTCGCGGGGGGGCGTGTTTGTTTACACCACCAACTACCGTGGGTTCGGCAAAGAGCTGACCCCCCTGGATCTTCGCCTGGAAAATGGCACGCTCGTAAAGGAGCTGGCACCATGATTGTTCGCTACGACACCCGCGAAAAGGTGGTGGGGGCCTTTATGCTCTCCATCATGATCCTTCTGGCCCTCACCGTGCTGGCCATCGGCCGGAGCAAGGACTGGTTCCGGGAGAAGGTGACCTACTTCACCACCTTTAAAGAGAGCTACAACCTGGAGACCAATGCGGCGGTGAAGCTCTTCAATGCCGATATCGGCAAGGTGACGGAGGTGAGCCTCGTGGGCAATGTGGTCCACGTGCGCATGGCCATTTTTGCCGAATACGCCCCGCGCATCCGAAAAGACTCCGTTGCCACGGTCCAGAGCGTCAACTACATCGGCAACAAGTACATCTCCATCACCCCGGGCACTCCGGAGTCGCCCGAGCTCCTGGCCGACGAGGAGATCTCTTCGGAAGAGCAGCCGTCCGTGGCCGACCTCCTGGCCAAGTTCGAGGTGGAAGAGACCGCCAAGAAGGTGATCCGGGCCGTTCAGGATGTCTCGGAGGTGGCCACCCTGCTCCGGGATCCCGAAGGGCCGTTGTTTGAGGCCTTGAACAGCATCAACAACTCCTTGAACGCCGTGGAGGTTCGCGTGGGGGCCATTCTGGACAGCCTGGCCGTGGCCGTGGACAAGGTGCCCCACACCGTGGACCTGGTGGATCGGGACCTGGAGAAGGTCCACGAGATCGGCATGGAGATCCAGACCAACATCGCCCTGTTGCAACAGGTCCTTGAAAACGTGGAGGTGGGAAGCCGGGACGTGCCCACCATCACCGAGACAACGGTCAAGGGGATTGAGGAGATCCGGGTGGGGGTAGAGCAGATCGATGAGGTGGTAAAATCCCTTAAAAAGAGCATCCTCATCCGGGGGAACCTGCCCCCGGGACCCGAGGTGAAGGGGCAGGACGCGGGGAGCCGTCCCTGACCCATGGGGGGAGAATCGCTTTGGAGCCACCGGCAGGCGTGCCGGTGGCTTTTTTTATGCCAGAAAGGTCTCGGCAATGAAGTCGGCGACGCCCTGTGGATCGTCCGGATCCAGGGTGGGAAGGCCGTCTGCCTGGGGGGCATCGGTGATGCGCGCCACAAGCCTGGTGAGGCCTTTTAAGGGGGCTTTTCCCGTTTCCCGCCTGTGGACCTCGATTTTGGGGCGGGCCGAGCCCTTGTAGCCTTCGGTGATGATGAGGTCCAGGTCCGCCATCTGCCCTTCCAGCTCTTCCAGCCGCACAGGAGTGACCTTTTTCACCAGGGCGTAGGCTGTCTCCGAGGCCACCATCACGGCGTCGGCTCCGGCCTGCTGGTGTTTCCAGCTGTCTTTTCCTTCGTGGTCCATGGAAAACCCGTGGGCCGTGTGCTTGATGATGCCCACCCGAAAGCCTTTTTGCTGCAGCAGGGGGATGATACGCGTGATGAGGGTGGTTTTTCCGGACCCCGATGTGCCCACAATGGAGAGGGTGACAGCCATGTTTTTGTCCTTGGTTTGGAAGGTTGGCCGCTGCCGACGGGCAGGGACATCGCTACCCTAAAAGATGGCCTTCGGCCTTGTCAAGACCAATGAGGCCCCGGGGCAGGGCCAACGCATTGACCAATTCCGCTGCCTCCGGCGGGTCGCTTTTTGGAAAAAGCTCCGCAAGAATAAGAGGGGCTATGGCCGGTTGCGACGCGTCCGAAACAATCAAACCTGTTTGTCAAACTTTTCAAAAGTTTGGCCTCCGGCAGGTCCGCCGGAGGCTCCTGGGCCCCGGGTTTTGGCCTCACCGACATCTTTTTTTGTGCATTGGGAAGGATCCTTTGAAAGCGCGGAGGCAATGGGGTATTCTGGCCCCCTTGAAGGCTTTGGATTCACGAGATGTAATGTCAGGAGCGCAACGCATGATAAAGAAAAACGTGGTACTTACCGGCATGCCCGCCGCGGGCAAGAGCACCGTGGGGGTGATTCTGGCCAAGCGCCTGGGCCTGAACTTCACCGACAGCGACGTCTACATTCAGACGTGCGAGGGGCGGCGTCTTTCGGAGATTATCCGGGAGGAGGGGCTGGACAGATTCAAGGAGATTGAAGAGCGGCGTCTGTGCGAGATGGCGGTCACCGGCACGGTCATCGCCACCGGGGGCAGCGTCATTTACGGGCAGAGGGCCATGGATCACCTGGCTACAGACGGGGTTATCGTCTACCTTCATACCCCCCTTTCCGTTCTCATGGAGCGGCTCAGCGACCTGGGCGCCCGGGGCGTGGTGATCCAGCCGGGGATGAGCGTGGAGAGCCTTTACCAGGAGCGCCACCCCCTGTACATGGGGCGCGCTCACATCGTGATTCCCACCGACGGCCTCACCCCGTCCGGGGTGGCAGACGCCATCCATGAGGCCTTGATCAAGAGGGAAGGCGAAACCTGGCGGTAGATCCGCTTAGGCGTCCTCTTTGGGGGCGTCTTCATCGCTTTGGACCGGGGGCTCGGTTTCGGGCTCCTCATCCTCCTCGGCAGCGCCCAGGGGCCGCCTCCCAAAGGCCATGGCTCCGAAGATGCTCAACTCGTAGAGGAGGATCATGGGGGTGGCCAAAAGGATCTGGGTGACCACGTCCGGCGGGGTGAGGATGGCCCCGAAGACAAAGAAGAAGACCACGGCGTACTTGCGGTTTTTTCGCAGGAAGGCAGGGGTCACCAGGCCCAGGGCGGCCAGGATGGTGATGAAGATGGGCAGCTCAAAGGCAAGGCCAAAGGCCATGAGCAGCTTGGATGCAAAGGAGAGGTACTCCTTCATGGTGGGCAGGGCCCGCAACGACTCCGAGGCAAAGCCCAGGAAGAACTTGAACCCGAAGGGGAAGACAAAGAAATAGCCGAACAGGGCGCCGCCGGTGAAGAAAACGACGGAGAGCAGGACGGCCGGTGCCATGACCCATTTTTCCCGCTTGTAGAGACCCGGTGCGATGAACATCCAGATCTCGAAGATGATCACCGGGCTGGCCAGAAGCAGTCCGGCCAGGAGGGAGACCTTGAGGTAGGTGAAAAAGGCCTCGGGCAGACCCGTGAAGATGATGGCGTCGCCCTTGGGAAGCACCTCAATGAGGGGGCGGGTGAGGAGGTCGAAGATCACCTCCTTGAAGCCGTAGGCGACGGCCGCTCCGATGGCGATGGCGATGAAGCAGCGGATGAGCCGGGTTCTCAGCTCGTCCAGGTGCTCGGTAAACGGGAGTTTGTCCTCTTCCTGCATGATCCGTGTCTCTTTATGGGGTGATCTCGGGGGGCGGTGCCGCGGCCCCGGTATGCTATCCCTCGGTCTGGTCCGGCGTCTCGCGTTTCGGCGTTTCCGTGTCGGGGGAGGCGTCGTCTTTGGCGGCCAGGGTCACTTTTTTCATTTCACCACCGGCCTTTTCGGTGGAAGGGGTCTCTAAGTCCACCGTAAAGGTTTCCTTGAGATCGCTTGTTGCCTTGCGAAATTCTCCAAAGGCTCTGCCGAGGGTCTTGGCCAGTTCCGGCAGCTTTTTCGGGCCGATGACAATGAGTGCCACGGCCATGATCAGGAGGATTTCGGGCATCCCCATTCCAAACATGGTGGTCATCTCCTTGAAAAAATTGAGAGTTGTCTCGGGTAAAACGCAAGGACGGTTGTACTTGTTTTGGGGGGCGGTGTCAAGGTGAAGGGGCCGTGTTCACAGGGCCAAGGCGTAACAATTCAGTTGCCTCCGGCGGCTCGCTTTTTTGAAAAAAGCTCCTTGATAAACGTAAAAACAAGAGGGGCTATGCAAGGTTGCTGTGGATACCAAAAAAACAAGACCTGTTTGTCAAAATTTTCAGAAGTTTGACCCCCGGAAGGACCCACGGAAGCAAAAATTTAAATGCGTTGGCCCTGGCCGTGTTCATGGGGGGGATGGTGCCTGAATAACTTAGGGCCGATTGACAGGGATCCGGGGAATGTACTACAAGGGATTGTCTGCAACATAAAGGGGTTGGGTTGGGTGCGTCGCAGTCGGGCGCCGTCTGAAACGGTTTTTGTGCTGTATGGAGGCGATCATGGCGATTCAATCGGTAAAACGGGCACTTGATATACTCTCCCTCTTCACGCCGTCCCAGCCTTCCCTGGGCATCACCGAGATGGCCCGCCTTTTGGGCCTTGCCAAGCCCACCATCCACGGCCTGGTACAGACCCTGGCCGATGAGGGGTTCCTCAGCCAGAGCGATGAGACGAAAAAGTACGCCCTGGGCCTCAGGGTGTATGAACTGGGGACCTGCGTGGTCAGCCACCTGAGGGTCAACCAGATCGGCGGCCCTGCGGCTCGGCGCCTGGCACGGCAGACCTCCCTGATGTCCCGCATTGCCATCTGGGATCGGGGCATGGCCCTGGTGACCTTGAACCAGCTGCCCAACGACCCCTCCCTTCCCTTCACCAACCTGGGCCCCAAGGTCCCGGCCTATTGCTCGGCCGTGGGAAAGGCCATGCTCTCCACCCTGCCTGTGGATGCCCTTGACGCCTACTTTGACCGCACCCGGATGACCCCTTTGACCCCCAAGACCCTCACCGACGAGGGGGCCCTGAGAAGGGAGCTTTCCACGGCCCGGAGCCGGGGCTACGCCCTGGAGTCCGAGGAGTACATCATGGGCCTGGCCTGCATCGGCGCTCCTCTTTTTGATCACACCGGTCGGGCCGTGGCCGCCATCAGCGTCTCCGGTTCCCCGGAGCTTCTGGAATCAGGGGAGGTGCCGGCCATTGCCACGGATGTGATGCGGACGGCCGGCGAGATCTCCTTTGCCCTGGGCTTTACCCCGGAATCGGTTCCCGATCAGTCGCCTTCGAATTCACACATGGCGTAAATCGGCGTGTCCCCGGTCTTGGCTCGGCCGCCCAGGTCGGGAAGCTCCACGATAAACCCGCACTCCACAATATCCCCGCCCAGGCTGTTCACCAGCTTGATGGCGGCTTCAATGGTGCCGCCGGTGGCGATGAGGTCATCGATGATCACCACCTTCTCGCCCTTTTCGATGGCGTCTTCGTGCATCTCCACTTCGGCCTCCCCATACTCCAGGGCATAGGACTCCTCAATGGTTTTCCAGGGCAGCTTGCCTTTTTTGCGCACCGGCACAAAGCCCACGCCGAGCTGGTAGGCCAGCACCGCTCCGAAGACAAAGCCCCGGGCGTCGATGCCCACAACCTTCTGGATGCCCTTGTCCTTGTAGCGTTCGTAAAAGAGGTCGCAGGCCTTGCGGTAGGCCTCGGGGTCCTGCATAAGGGTGGTGATGTCCCGGAAAATCACGCCCTCGATGGGCCAGCCGGGGATGGAACGAATGGTCTCTTTGATGTTCATGCTCTTTCCTGACATGGGGTTATATCGATACTTACTGTTTTTTTATGGGGTGCCAATCCTGGGAATGGCTTTGGTGAGAAGCCCTTTGACCCGGTCGGTGTTCTTGTGGAAGACCTCGAGGATCTCCTCCCAGGAGACGGGGGCCTCGTCCTCTTTCCAGCAGTCGTAGTCGGTGCTCATGGCCACGGCAGCGTAAGGAATGCCCGCTTCGTTGGCCAGGGCCGCTTCGGTGGCCACGCTCATGTTGATGACGTCGGCGCCCCAGGCACGGAACATTTTGGATTCTGCGCGGGTGGAGAAGCGGGGGCCTTCGATGGTCACCACGGTCCCTTTTTCGTGGGTGTGGTTGCCGTGGGTCATGCTGGTTTCGTAGAGCACCTTGCGAAGGTGGGCATCAAAGGGGGTGGCCATGCCGGTGTGGACGGCGCCTCCGGAAAAGTCCTCGTGGAAGGTGTTGCACCGCTTGCGGGTGAAGTCGATGAACTGGTCCAGGATCACAAAGTGGCCCCGGTCGATCTCCTCGCGCAGGCTGCCGCAGGCCGTGGTGGCCACGATGTGGGTGGCGCCCATCTCTTTCAAGGCGTGGATGTTGGCCCGGTAGTTCACCTGGCTGGGGCTGTACTGGTGCCGTCGGCCATGACGGGCCAGGAGCAGGACCCGGCACCCGTCGATGACGCCTCGGGTGATGGGGGACGAGGGCGCGCCGTAGGGGGTGGTGAGGGTGACCTCCTCGGCCTGTTGCAGGATGTTCGGATCGTCGAGTCCCGATCCGCCGATGATACCCACCTGAATCATGTGCATCTCCTTAGGGAATGTCTGTGGCCTCGTGTCGGTGCATGGGCGATGCGCTGAGAAATCATGAAGCGCCAAGGCCGGCTCCCGAGGGGTTGTCAACCCGTTCGGTTTTCACTCAATCGTGCGGCCGAAAGGACGGGACCGGTGACGCTCCGGTGGCCCGGATTCCCTTGAAAACCGCCGGATACCGCTATACGAGGCCCTTGAATTATGGTAATAAGGCTTATACGTTAATACGTGATATGAGACAATATTTTTGTTCCAGCCCCTTTGCTCACCCCCGGACAGGGGGGAGCCCACGATAGATATGAGGTCCCTATGAAGGTAGACGGCAAAGAGATGCGCCCCATCTGGCTCAGCAGCGACAACCCTTTGGAAGTTCATGTGATTGATCAGCGGATGCTCCCCCACGAGCTGGTGATTGCTCCTTTAAAGGACGTGGACGACACCATCCATGCCATCCGGGAGATGTTTGTCCGGGGAGCTCCCCTCATCGGCGCCACCGGTGCCTGGGGTGTGTACCTCGCCTGCATCAACGCCCCGGGGGGAGAGGTCTCCGATGCCTGGGTGCAGGCCGAGGCCGACCGCCTCAAGGCCTCGCGCCCCACGGCGGTGAACCTGGCCTGGGCCGTGGATCGCATGACGGCGCGCATTGCTGCCGTGGAAGGCGACGGCCAACGGGTGCGCACGGCCCGGGAAGAGGCTGCCGCCATCACCGACGAGGAGGCGGAGAACTGTCGCCTCATCGGAGAGCACGGCGTCTCCCTCATTGAGGCCATCAGCAAGAAGAAAAACGGGGAGACCGTCAACATCCTGACCCACTGCAACGCCGGGTGGCTGGCCTGTGTGGAGTACGGCACGGCAACCGCCCCCATTTACGAGGCATTCAACCGGGGGATCGATGTCCACGTCTGGGTGGACGAGACCCGGCCCCTGAACCAGGGAGCCCGCCTGACGGCGTGGGAGCTGGGTAAGCACGGGGTGAAACACACCGTTATTGCCGACAATGCCGGCGGCCATCTCATGCAGCACGGCATGGTGGACCTGGTCATCACCGGCACCGACCGCACCACCTGGACCGGGGACGTTGCCAACAAAATCGGGACCTACTTAAAGGCCCTGGCCGCCAAAGACAACGACATCCCCTTCTGGGTGGCTCTTCCTTCCTCCACCTTTGACTGGGAGATGAACGACGGGGTTGGCGAGATTCCCATTGAGGTACGCAACCCCGATGAGATCCGCTACATCCAGGGAAAGGTGGACGGCAAGCTGGTACAGGTGCTGGTACCCCCCGCAGGGTCTGCCTGCGAAAACCACGCCTTTGACGTCACCCCGGCCCGCCTGGTGACGGGGTTCATCACCGAACGGGGCCTGTGCGAGGCCAGCGGGGAAGGGGTCCTGGGCCTTTTTCCCGAGAAGGGAAAGGAGGCGTCATGTCGCTAAGTGATCAGGAAAAACAGGTGATCTCAGCCATTCAGGGGGACATCCCCGTGTGCGAAAACCCCTACCGGGAGCTGGCCGCAGGGCTTAACATGAGTGAAGAGGCCTTCCTTGAGGTCCTGCAGGGGCTGAACGACAAGGGGCTCATCCGCCGTTTCGGGGCCACCCTGCGCCACCAGAAGTCGGGGTTCACCGCCAACGCCATGGTGGCCTGGCAGGTGGAGGAGGACCGAGTGGAAGAGGTGGGATCCACCATGGCCACCTACAAAGAGGTGTCCCACTGCTACCGGCGAAACCCGGCCGAGGCGTGGCCCTACAACCTCTACACCATGATCCACGCCACCAGCAAAGAGGCCTGCCTCGACACGGCGCGCCGGATCTCCGAGCAGGCCGGGGTGGCTGTCTACCGGGTGCTCTTCAGCAAGCGGGAGCTCAAGAAGATCTCCATGACCTACTTTTCCCAGCCCGGGGCGTCGGCAGGAGCCTGATGCCTGGCTGACCCCGTAAGAATGGTCGTTTTGGCTTGTTTAAGGTGTTTGGACGTATTACCTTGTCACCTGGTCGAGCCGACCCCCTCCTTAAATGTTTTGTGAGCCCTTTGGATACCCAATCTCCTGACGGCGTTCCGGTGAGCCGGGGCGCCCCTGTGATGAGAAAAGGCTTGATGACCATGCATGTGGAACATGTCGCCCTTACCGATACGGGATGCAGGCGATCCCGGAATGAAGACGCCTTTTTCGGCTGCGATGCGCTGAAGCTCTATGTGGTCTCCGACGGCATGGGGGGGCACAGGGCCGGGGACGTGGCCAGCCGCCTGGTGGTGGAGGGCATGCAGGAATACATCCGGCGGGAGGCTCCCAGGAACGGGGGGCCGCTGGCCCCTGCGGATTCCGGGCTCTCCTGTCAGGCCGCATGCCTCGTGGACGCCATCGGTTATGCCAACCGGAAGGTGTGGGACGAGGCCCGCCGCCGGAGCGAATGCGAGGGCATGGGGGCCACGGTATCGGCGGTGTGGATCTGCGGGGATACCTTTGTGGCGGCCAACGTGGGAGACAGCCCGGTCTACTGCGTCCACGGCCAGGCCATCGAGATGGTGTCCGTGCCCCACACCCTCCCCAAGGAGGGTGACCACGTGTTGACCCGCGCCGTGGGAGTGGACCGTGAGGTGCAGGCCGATGTGTGCGAGAGCCAGTGCTATGGCGGGGATCGCTTTGTCCTCTGCTCCGACGGGTTGAGCAACCTGGTTTCCGAGGAGGAGATTCTGTTGGCGGTGTGTCAGCAGTCCGCAGAAGAGGCCTCCCGGTCCCTGGTGGAGCTTGCCAAGGCCCGGGGCGGGGACGACAACATCACCGTGATGGTGGTGACGGTGGGGGCGAAAGGGGCCGTTTCAGGATGGCTGCGCCGGGTGTTCGGGCCCTTTTTGCCAGGTATGAAAACGAGCGCACGGCGCCATGGGGCATGATGAAAGGATAATTCGATGCCGGTAGTTCAGTTGCAGTACAAAGATCGGGTGATCAGTCGACACAGGGTGGAGCCGGGGGGAAGCCTGACCATCGGCCGGCACCCGGAAAGCGATGTGGTGATCGACAACGCCGCGGTGTCGGGAAAGCATGCCAAGATCGACGGCCTGGAAGGCGGCTATTTCATCACCGACCTCAAGAGCACCAACGGCACCTTTTTAAACAGCATCATGATCACGACCAGCCAGCTCCGGCACGGCGACAGCATCGTCATCGGGCGGCACCGGTTGATCTTCGGGTACGCCAAAGGAGAGGCCCGGCCGGAAAAGGAGCGGGCGCCCCTGGACAAGACCGTGGTGATGGACGCGGGCAGGCATCGCACCTCGGTTCCCTCGGCAGACGTCAACGCCTACCTCTCCGTTCTCAAGGGCGGAAGCGGTGAGATCCCCCTGACCAAAAAAGTGACCAAGGTGGGCAAGGACCCGGTGTGCGATATCGTGGTCTCGGGCTTTGGCGTGGGCAAGGTCTCCTTTACCATCAGCAAGATGCCCAAGGGGTTCCAGGTGAATTACATCAGCGGTTTCAAGCGGCCCAAAGTCAACGGCGAGCCCTTGAAGACCTCGTTGAAGCTCCGGGAGTTCGACACCGTGGACATCGGTGCCATGCGCATCCAGTTTGTCTACCGGGAGTCCCTTTTTATGTAGCGTTTGAAACCCTGTGGCGAATGCATTCGCGTCATGTGTGACATGTGGCAACCGGTTTTGCAGGAGAGACCTGCATTTAACAAATTCTTGTAACTATTCAGCTCCAAAAAACAGCCTCCGGCGGCAAGGTGTGCCACCTTGAAAGCAGGTAGCGGAAGTGATTTGCCCCTCGTTCCCGGGGCAAATCACTTCCGCATTTAAAACGGCATTCATGCAAATATTTTTTTTATGACCTGTTTGTTAAACTTTTTAAAAGTTTAGCCCCCGGCAGGGCCGCCGGAGGCTTTTTTCAACAAAGAGTGAGGTGGACGTGGCCACACTGCTTGTCGTCGACAACTACGACTCCTTTACCTACAACCTGGTCCAGATGTTCAAGGGGATCCCCGGGCTCACCACCAAGGTGTTCCGAAGCGACGCCATCTCCCTGCGCCAGGCCGAAGTCCTTTCCCCCGATTACATTCTCATCAGCCCGGGGCCCAAATCACCGGCCCACGCCGGGATCTCCATTCCCATGATCCGTGCCTTTTACAGGCGGGTACCCATCCTGGGGGTCTGCCTCGGCATGCAGTCCATCAACGAGGCCTTCGGAGGGAAAACCGTCCGTGCCCCGGTGCCGGTCCATGGCAAGCAGAGCCCTGTGGCCCATACGGGATCGGGGGTCTTTAAGGACGTGCCCTCGCCGGTGCGGGTGGCAAGGTACCACTCCCTCATGGTGGAGATGGCCGACGAGGCCCCCCTGGAGATCACGGCCCACTCCGAAGACGGGGTGGTCATGGGCCTTGCCCACCGCGATCACCCCTTGTGGGGGGTGCAGTTCCACCCGGAGAGCTTCATGACCGATCACGGTCGGACCATGGTCGCCAATTTTCTCAATCTCGGCCCCTTGAAGGGGCATGCATAGCCGCTAAAATTCATGGCGCCGGTTTCAGCCCGGCGGAAGCAGGGAGGCCCCACGGTGTTGGACAGGCTTTTCAATTCATGGCCCCACGGCCTGGTGATCACGCGCAGAGCGCTGACGTTGACAGAACCCTTTGAGATCCTTGCCTCACGGTTTGCACGGGACGAGGGCACCGTGGTGCTGCTCAGCGGGGGAGAACTCGACTCCGCCCGATATCATATGCTGGCCACCATGCCCTTTCTGACCCTTTCCGGGTACGGTGAGGAGATGACCCTTGCCGTAAAGGGGCGCACCGAGCGCTTTACCGCCGACCCCTTTGACGCGGTGCGGGCCCTGTCCCGGCGGTTTCCCCTGGACGGAAAGAACGATTGGGGGCCGGTGGCCTCCGGTCTTTTCGGGTACCTTGCCTATGACCTCAAAGATGCCGTGGAAAAACTGCCCCGCACCACCCTGGACCGCCGAAGGCTGCCCCAGCTTTGGTTTGCCGCCCCACAGGCCCTGGTGGTGGAAGACCGTCGCACCGGCGAGGTCTCCCTCTGGGTGACGGCGGCGAGCCGGGAAGAGGCGGGCCGCACCGAAGAGGACTTTCTGGAGCGGCTCAAAGGCCCTGCCCCTGCCCCGGGGCGCTTCGGCGGTATCGGCGGGTTCACATCCAATTTCGACATGCCCGGCTACATGGCCGCCATCGAGCGGATCAAGGAGTACATCCGTGCCGGGGACATCTATCAGGTCAACATGTCCCAGCGGTTTGAAGGGGGCTTTACCGGAGATCCCTACGCCCTGTTCACGGAGCTCTTTGCCGCCAACCCCGCACCCTTTTTCGCCTATGTCCAGGCAGGCTCCCACCAGATTGTCTCCACCTCCCCGGAGCGGTTCCTCAAGCTGGAGGGACAGGCCGTTGAGTCCCGACCCATCAAGGGCACCCGTCCCCGGGGCAAGACCCCGGAGGAGGATGCGGCCCTTCAGCGGGAGCTGGAGACCAGCCCCAAGGATGACGCCGAACTCTCCATGATCGTGGATTTGATGCGCAACGATATCGGCAAGGTGTGCCGGGCGGGGAGCGTCTCCGTGGTCCGGCACAAGAAGGTGGAGGCCTACAAAAACGTCTTTCACCTTGTCTCCACTGTGGAGGGAGAGCTTGATAGCGGCGCCGATGCCGTGGATCTGCTCCGGGCCACCTTTCCCGGGGGGTCTATTACGGGCTGCCCCAAGATCCGCTCCATGGAGATCATCGACGAGCTGGAGAGCGATTGCCGCCATGTCTACACCGGGTCCATGGGGTACCTGAGCTTCCACGGCACCATGGACCTGTCCATCGCCATCCGCACCGCGACCCTCTGCGAAGGGCGGGTGAATTTTTCCGTGGGGGGCGGGGTGGTCTACGACTCCGATCCCGAGGCGGAGTTCCATGAGACCCTCCACAAAGGAGAGACCCTCATGAACGCCTTTACCGGGCATCGCAAGGGAAAGGCCCGGGAGACGATGGTGTGGCTGGACGGCCGCCTGACGGCGGCAACAGGGGCGGGGTTTCCCGTCATGAGCCGTGCCGTGCAGTACGGGGCCGGGGTGTTTGAGACTCTGCGTGTGGAAAAGGGCAGGGTTCCTTTTCTCAGTCACCACCTTTCACGCCTTCACAAAAGCTGGTCCGGGCTTTTCGGGGGAGACCTGCCCGAGTTGACCTGGGAGACCATTATCCTGGAGGTTGTGGCGGCCAACGGACTTGCCGGGAAGACCGCGGCGGTCAAGATCATGCTGGGGCAGGGGGAGGATCAGAGCGTGCCTTTCGGCGGTCATGTGGCCGTCACCGCCCGGCCGTATACCCACCGCCTGGAGGTGGTGCAAAAACCGGGGCTCAGCGTGGTCTCCTTTCCTTCGCTTCGGATGACCTCCCTGGCCGATCACAAGAGCCTGAACTACCTTCTGAGCCTCAAGGCCCTGGCCTATGCCGAGGGCATGGGGGCTGATGAAGCCCTGTTGATGAACGGAGACAACTCGGTGTCGGAGCTGGCCACGGCCAACCTGCTTGCCCTGTCCGGGGACCGGGTGATCCTTCCTGCCTCGCCCCATGTGCTTCCCGGGGTCATGCAGTCCCTGGTGCTTCCCATCCTGGAAGGCTGGGGATACACGGCGGTGCGCGAACCGCTGCTTGCGGCCGATCTGGTTGCCATGGACGGGGTGGTGGCCACCAACGCCCTCATGGGGGCGGTGCCGGTCCTTGAGGTGGATGGGCAGGCTGTAAAAGGGGCGGTGACAGGGCTTTGTGCGGATATAAATGCGGAGCTGGGGATTCGGTGAGGTGGGCTGGCCAACAAAAAAGCAGGCCTTTCGGCCTGCTTGGTTTGCTTGGCGGGGTGCCTCGGGTAACCGGGCATGGTCCGGGCGGCTAATCGTCGATGCTGGCGGCCCGAAGCATCTTGCAGAGGAGGGCGGAGAGTCGGTTGACGTGCTTTTCGATCTCTTCACGGGTTCTGCCGGGGTAGTTCCTGAAGGTCATCAGGATGCCGTTGAGGGAGGCGTAGAAGGCGTGGGCGTGGATGCGGTCGGCACAGGCAATGCCGTTGCGCTGGAGCACCTTTTCAAATTTGTTCAGCATGGCGCGCTGGACGCCGTTGTATTTGCGGAGCAGGTCCGGGGTCATGGACCCCTTGATCATGAGGTAGCTCATCATCTGGAAGGTGGGCTCTCGGTCGATCAGGTACCTGATCAGCGATTCCGAGAACTCTTCCAGGGTGAGTTCCTCGTTTGATTCCAGCAGATTCCCGAGCCACTTTTCCATCTCCCGGAGGTCCTTGATGAAGGCCTCCACAAAGAGATCTTCCCTGCTGGGGAAATACCGGTACATCGATGCGGGGGAGACGCCGACAGCGGCTGCAATGTCCCTGACGCCGATCTCATCGAAGGGTTTCTTGCCGAAAAGTTCCAGGGTGGCTTCAATGAGAATCTCTCGTCGAGCCTCCCGCTCTCCTTCTTTCAGCTTGAGAAACTTTGATTTATTGTCCATCATGTCCAAGAATCCTGATTGTTGCGTTTAAACTTCCCTTACCCGCATGCAAGCGGTCACTTCCATCGTGCGCAAAAATATCCATAGAGGAAGGTACAGCTCCGAATTGTGACGGATTGATCCAGCTTGTGTGGAAGGGGCTTTGATAAAACCTCTAATGACAGATATCGCTGTTTGGAAGGATTCGAGCTGAGCTGAGCTGTGTAATGGCTTCCAGAAATGAAAACGATATACCGTAAAGTTAACACCAGTATACCAGACGGAATGTGACTTATCAAGGAGAATTGACAGGGTTGCCTTGCCATGGGAAGCGGGCAAATGTATGATGCGTTTTTCGGCTGTTTCCCCTGCCCTGGGCTGGGGTTATGCTTCGAAGACAAGGCCGCGGACAGACGGTTGAACAACGGATACGATGGGCTCCTTTGCCGGAGCCATCGGTATGTCACGCACACACCGGCGAGATGCCGGAACCATAAAGCCCGAAAGGGCCCGGGAGAGACAAAAAAGTGAAAGAACTACAGGGGTTTCAGAGAAAATATTTGCGGGGCCTGGCCCACGGCATCAAGCCGGTGGTCTTTGTGGGACAAAAAGGGGTGACCGATGCCGTGATCCTCTCCATGGAAGAGGCCTTGAACGCCCATGAGCTGATCAAGGTCAAGTTCATCGATTTCAAGGAGAAGGAGTCCAAGGAGACACTCTCCGAAGAGCTGAAGGAGCGCACGGGCAGCTGCCTGGCCGGGATGATCGGTCACATGTCGATCTTTTACCGCCCCCACAAGGACCCGAAAAAGAGGCATATCGTGGTACCCAAAACACGGAAAGATATTCCGGTATAGCCGCATACCGGCGGATTTCCGACGAAGCAGGCTTGATCATCGATCCAAAAAAGGCGAGGGCCCCCGAAAAGGGCACCCGCCTTTTTTTATTTGGGCGGACGTAACGACTCAACGCCTGAAAAGCAGCCTCCGGCGGCAAGGTGTGCCACCTTGAAGGCAGGTTACGAACGATATTACGCTGCGTTGGTGCAGGCTTCGTCAAAGCGGGCCTTGAGGTAGGCCAGTTTGTCCGCGTCGAATTCGTCCATGTCAAAGCAGTAGCCGTCGCTTCCCTTGAGGCCGTCGGGGATGAGGTCCCCCTCTTCGTCCGGGTCGGTGATCATGTCCCCGTAAAAGCAGACGGAGAGCCAGCGCTCGGCCGGGTCGTCGTCAATGACATCCACCATGACGAAGAGGTCGCGGTCGGTCTGGGCCGCGTGGCGTGCCCTGAGGGAGTAGCTGACGCCGGGGCGGCTGTGGAAATCCAGGGTGACGCCCTCTTTGGTGTTCAGGTAGTCTTTGAGGCTGAGGAAGGCTTCTTTCATGCGTGTATCCGTCTCGGTCCAGCTTTCGGCGAAGGCGTTTACGGCATCGAGAATGGTCGAATCGGTCATGGTCGGGCTCCTTGGTGATGGGGTCTGGGAAAAAGAAAGAGAAGAAGACGGCCCGGGCTGGCCGTGGGTCTCGCTGCTTTTTGCCCTGGCCCGTAAGTAATCGGCGCTGTGGGTTCAGGGCCGTGGGTTTTTATAAGGTACTTTGCATGTAAATGGGGAGTATAAAAGATGGCTCGCCGCGGTGTCAAGGCAGCTGTTTATTGGCCGTTGATGTCTCGGGATTTCCGGTGTATAGGGGTAACCGACACAAACGAAACGGCAATACGGCAAGGATGTTCTACCGGGAGGGAAACCATGGGGTGCGGGGTGTTGGAAGAGGCCGGTTACACGGAGAACCTTTACTGGGCGTTTCAGACCTTCGCCCGGCACGAAATCTGGCACGGGCAGCGGGCGGATGTGGGGGCCCTGGTCCGCATGGCCGCAAAGGCTCCGGCCGTGGTGGAGGCGCTGAAGGCACGGCTTGCCGCCGGCGATGTCTCTCCCCGTCCCTTTGCCTCAGTGAAAACCCCTTTGGGCACAGGATGCCTCATCGACCCCTTGGACCAGGTCCTCTGGGTGGCCCTGGTCCAGGCCATGGGCCCCCGGGTGGAAGCCCTCATGCCCCGGTGGAGCTACGGGAGCCGACTGCACCGGTCCGAGTGGATCCATCGCAGCGGGGGCATGGCCCGGTTCCGGGAAGGGTGGTATCGACGGACAACGGCCTCTTTGTACCGCCACCCCACACGGGTCTGGCCGGCCTACCGCCGCCATATCCTCCAGGCGACCCGGGCCATGACCGGCCTCCAGAGCGAGCTGGATATCCCCGGCTTTTTCCGGGGGGACGAAGGGCGGATCCTGCTGGATGAATCAACCCCCTACCTTACCGGGGCCCCGGGAGAGGGGCCGGTGAGGCGGCTTCATTGGGCCAGCTTTGCCCTGGACACCGGGACCGCAGACCCTGTGGCCGCAACGCTCAGAGGGTTTGCCTCGGTCTCTTCCCACATTGGGGAGGAGACGGTTGAGTTCCTGCAGCGCATGCTCTCCTTCGGGGCCCACGGGGTGCCGGAGGAGCTTGCCGTCTCCGGGTTTCTCCACAATGTCCGCATGCTCCCCGCGGACCGCAGCGCAGAGGCCGCTCTGGAGGCCGAGGGCATGAAGGGGGCCGTGGCCCACTTTCGCCATGACCTGGAGCACGTGATCATTGCGCGGGATGCCCGGCGCCTGACTCGGTGGATCGACCTTTATGAGAGCCTGCTGGCAAAAGAGGGGCTCGGAATCATCCGCCGCGATACCCTCTTGCCCCCCGGCCTGGGCGCCAAGGGGGCGGACTCCGACCACGGGGTGCGGCTGGACGCCATCAACCCCCTGCCTGAAGTGACCCGCCCCGTGGAGGCCATGGCCTCTATCCACACCACCGACTACACCCTCCTTGATCGCGCGGGGAAACGGGACTACATCGCCCGCCTTGAGACCTTGCTTCTCGACCCCTTTGCCGGGACAGGGCTTTCTGAACGCCTGCGCATCGATTTTGCCTCGGCCCTTCTTTCGCGACGGGCTGCCCATGCCTCGGAGCCCGACCACTCGGTGGTCTGCTCCCTGGAGCGGGTCGGCGGCGAGGTCTCCCAGGCAGAGGCGGGGCATCGCCTTTACCGTCAGCGCGCGGCATCGGTTCGCCAGAGGCGGCGGAGCCTGCTGGTCCTGCTGGAGGCAGCAGAGCGCAATCCCCGGGTGCCGGCCCTTTGGAGCCGGGCCCTGGGCCATATGCGCCGAAGCGGATTCACCTCCCTGGCTCCCCTCCTGGATCGCCTTCCCCTGGACCGGGACCACGCCCCATATCTCACCGCCCTGGTTCTGGGGCGCATGGCCCGTGAAGTGGGGATCTGCATGGAGACGATTCTGGATGCCCGGCGTCTGGAGAGCTACAGGGCCGATGCCCGGGGCTTTTTGGAGGCCGTGGCCCGGGAAGGACTCGCCTTTGGGGCAGCGGGTCCTGCCTGGGTGGACTCGGCGCGAAAGGCGTTGGGGGAGGCCCTGTGCGCCGCAGGGGAACTCCTTGTGGAAGCGGGGCTGGCTCCGCTCCGGGCCAAAGGGCTGCCCGCAGACCCGGCCCCCGAAGGCGTCGCCGCTTTTCGGCATTTCATGGCCAGGCATCGTTCCCGGGGGCCGGTGCCTTCCGGTTCGGGTCACAAGGTCCCCTCCCCTGCACCGGGGGAGATCTCCCTGATGCAGTGGGTCGGGGGGCTGACCCCGGATTCGGCTGAGGGGTTCGACCCCCGGGCCTCGGAGTGGACCGCCCTGTTTGTGGTGCGGGAAGCGTGCCGTGGGCTTATGGCACAGGGGCCGCGCTTTCTCCGGCCTAATGAGGTCTTTGTTCCGCTGTCCTGGGCAGGCCACGGGAGTGAGGGGGCCTCCTGGGATGCCTGGCGCCACCAGGTGACCGAGGAGCTGCCCCGCGTCCTTCCCGACACCCAAGGCGAACCGTGGGGGCCGCCGGTGGAGGCCCTGGGAGACAAGGCCCGGGACTGGGAAGCCACACGGGGCCTGGCGCTTCTGCTTTTGGGCATCCTTCGGCGACGCTTTGACCTGCCGGTGGGGCTGGCCCATGCCTTCGGCCATCTGACGGATGAGCCCGTTCACGGCCTCGTGGAGTCCCTTTCCATCTCATCTGAAACAAGGCGGCTCCTGCTGGGGGTGCTGGAGCCTAGGCAGCTGGAGACCCTGATCCTAAGGCGGCAGGGGGCCGATCCCCAAGGGGACGACGCAAGGCTCGATCCGCCCGTGTGCGGAGCGCTGCCCGAGTTCATGGGATTGCTGGAACGTGCCATGCAGGCACTGGAAGGCCATCAGGCCGGAGGCCGCACCCGCCACGCCCGGCAGCTGATACCCGTCTCCATGGTCCACCACGCCACCGCGGCCCGGGATTTTGCCCGGGGCGAGTATCGGCCCATGATGCGGGTGGGCTTTATCCAGACCACCACCGATGCCCGGTCTGCCTGGCGCAACGGTCCCCGCATGAGCCGGGCCGAGGGAGATCGCGCCTGGCACCAGATCCGGGAGGGGTTCCGGATTCTCACCCAGGCGGGTCCTGCGCCGTCATTTATCATCATGCCGGAGCTGGCCCTTCCCGTGCACCGGCTGGAGAGCCTCAAGCGCCTCTCCGTCCGAAGCGGGGTGGCTGTGGTCACCGGCGTGGATTACCTGGTGGACCCCGCGGCCCGGCAGGTGCGCAACCGGGCCGTGGTTACGGTTCCCAGGCATTGGCTGAACCCCCGAAGGGCCGGGCGGTGCAGCACCTTCTGGTTCGGCAAGAGCTTTATGGCCCCTCCGGAGGCCAGCGGCATCCAAAAAAGCGGGAACACCTTTGTGCCCGATCCGGCGGTGTGGATCATCGATGCCGGTGCTTACGGGCGCATTGGGGTGTGCATCTGCTACGACTTTATGGACGTGGAACGCTACGCCATCTACCGGGGACGGATCCACCACCTCTTTGTTCTGGCCTACAACCGGGACATCGACTCCTTTTATCATCTGGCCGATGCCCTCTCCAAAACCCTCTTCTGCAACGTGGTGATCTGCAACACCGGTTTCTACGGCGGGAGCCTGGCGGTCTCCCCCTACTACGAACCCTGGCGGCGGACCCTTTATCGCCAGGAAGGCGCCAACCTCTTTTCCGTGCAGTCCGTGGGCCTGCCCGTGGCCGATCTGGCCCACGCCCAGGGCGGCGGGGTGGGAGACCCCCGGCTCTTCAAGAGCCTTCCGCCGGCCTATCAGGTCCCGGGCTCGGCAATGCACCGGCCCTTCGAGCCTTAAGCCGGCCCCGAAGTGGCCCTTGGGGTGTTTGTTGGGAGGTTTCAGAGGATTGACCAACGGCGAGGCCGTCGGGGCGCATGCTTTTTTATGCGTGGCGTGTTACAAAACAGGGGCGTCCCGGAAGGGTTTTGCGGCGTTTTTTAAGCGGCCCGCCGGAGGCTTTTATTGCAACGATGACCAAAGAGGGCTGCCTTGAGCTGAATGGTTACATGGATATGAAATGGAACAACGCGGATGACACCGGAACGTTTTGAAAAGTTAAAGGCCATCCTCACGAGCCGTCAGATGGATCTGACCGTGGTGATGGAGAATGTGCACAAACCCCATAACCTGGCGGCCGTGGCACGGAGCTGCGACGCGGTGGGGGTGTTCGAGACCCATGCCATCAGCGAGATGCAGGATGTGGTGCTGCGGCCCAGGGCGGCCAGCGGGAGTCGAAAGTGGGTGGGCGTCAGGCGCCACGGCAGCGTGGATGAGGCCTACGGCCATTTAAGGAGCAAGGGGTTTCGCATTCTCTGTGCCCATTTTGACGAGGAGGCCGTGGATTTTCGCTCCGTGGATTTTACCCAACCCACGGCCCTTGTGGTGGGGGCGGAGCTGGAAGGCATCACCGACGAAGCCGTGGAAAAGGCCGACGGGTCCATCATCGTGCCCATGCTGGGCATGGTGCAGTCCCTCAATGTCTCCGTGGCAACGGCCCTGATTCTGTATGAAGCCCAGAGGCAGCGCCAGGAAAAAGGAATGTACGACGAGCGTTCCATGGACGACGAGACCTACCGGACCCTGTTGTTCGAGTGGGGCTACCCCCGGCTGGTTCCTTATTATAAAAAGCAGGGCAAACCCTACCCCCCCATGGACGATGAGGGTTACCTGGTCCTGGAAGAGCCCAGGGGAAAAGGACTGCCCCTTCCCTGAGGCTGGAGCTGCCATGGCCTATGAATCGATGTGTCGCCTGTTTGTGGGAATTCCCCTGACCACCGGGGTGCGCAGGCACCTGGTGGCTGCCCGGAAGGACCTGGACCGGGCCGTTCCCGGAAATGCGGTGCGGTGGGTGGCTGAAGCCAACCTTCACCTGACCCTGAAATTTTTGGGGGAGCGGCCCCCGGGGCGCCTGGGGGATCTCTCCCGGGGACTTGCCGACGCCCTGGCCGGTTGGCCGGCTCTGGCGGCCCGTGTGGACGGGGTGCTCCTGCTGCCCGGAACCCGTCGGCCCCGTGTGGTGGCCGCAGGGGTGGCGGGCGGAGAGCCTTTGCTGCAGCTGGCTGAATGTGTGGAGGAGTGGGCCCTTGGGGAGGGCGTGCCCCGGGAGAAACGAGGTTTTACGCCCCATGTGACCCTGGGCCGCGTGCGAAATCCGGGCGTCTCCTTGCCCGGGCTTGCCCGTGGGCGTATCATGCCCCTTGCGTGGGAGATGGACCGGGTCTGCCTGTATGAGAGCCGACTCACACCCACAGGGGCCGTCTACCGCGTGCGCCACACCGTGATCCTGGAGATGCCCCGATAACAACGAGACCCTTGATGGAAAGGAGAGACCCATGACCTCAGAGGAAAAATCATGGCTGCTGGAGAGGCGGGCCCACCGCTGCGTGGAGAATCTTGCCAAGCACCGGTTTGACGCCCATTTTCTGGAGAGCGGGGCGGAGGTGACCCAACACGTGAAGCCCCTGCTGGAGGCTGCCGCCACCGTAGGGTTCGGCGGTTCGGATACTGTTCGGTCCCTGGGGCTGCACACCCTGGCCGCAGAGATGGGCAAGACCCTCTTTGATCACCACAGGCCCGACCTCTCCTATGACGAGACCCTGGCCATGCGAAAGGGCCAGCAGGGCTGTGACCTGTTTTTTACCAGTGCCAACGCCCTGAGCGAGACCGGGGAGATCATCAATGTGGACGGCATCGGCAACCGCACCAGCGCCATGGCGTTCGGCCCCTCCCGCGTGGTGGTGGTGGCCGGTACCAACAAGATTGCCTCGGATCTTCACGGGGCCCTGCGCCGCATCCGGGAGGTGGCTGGTCCCATGCGGGCCAAGAGCCTTGGGGTGGAAACCCCCTGCGCCGTCACCGGCGTCTGCTCCGACTGCAACGCCCCCATGCGCATCTGCAACATCACCACCATCCTTCACCGCAAACCCATGCTCACCGACGTCACCGTCCTCATCGTGGGCGAAGAGCTGGGGTATTAATAGGCCTCCGGCGGGTCGCTTTTTGAAAAAAGCTCCGCAAAAACTTCCCGGTAACATCATTTTTCGCACCGGTAACCAAGGCTTGTCGTATCGCTCGTAAAAACCACCAGCATATGTTTCGGGCGAAGCCCGAGCCGAAGGCCGTTGTGATTTGGCCCGAGGAACGAGGGACAAAACGCAACGGCAATCAGCTTTCGAGGTGGCTCACCTCGCCGCCGGAGGCATGCTTTTTTTCAGTAGCTTTGACCATAGAAGGAAGGGTTTTTTAAAGCTCGGGCGCGCCCTTGGGGACGAGGCAGACGAAGGTCAGGGGAGAGGTGCCGGTGTTTCGGATCTGATGGGGGACGCCGCCGGGCACAAAGGCCACGGATCCTTTTTTTACGGGAGTCCAGGTGCCATTGGCCAGGACCTCCCCGCAGCCTTCGTGGAAGAAGATTTCGTGTTCCCAGTCGTGGGTATGGCTGGGGGTGTGGCCCTCCGGGGCCAGCTCAAACAAGCGCATGCAGAAGTTTTCGGCCCCTGTTTCCCGGCCGATGAGGATGCGGCCGGTGACCCCTTTGGCCGGGCCGTTGTCAAAGGTTTTTGCCTCTTTGTCCTGCGCGTTGAATACCTGGGTTTCCATTGGCGTCTCCATAAATAATGAGGGTGCGTTGCTTCGGGGGACCGGGCAGCCGGTACCGGAATGCTTTTTATATCACAGGTTGGGGGACACAGGGAAAGGGGCCTTGGGAGCATGGCAAGGTCGCGGAGGGCAAAAGTCTAAAGACCAAAACAAAAAAGCCCCCGTATCCTTGCGGATCCGGGGGCTGTATCGTCATGTTGGAGCGGGAAACGAGATTTGAACTCGCGACGTCAACCTTGGCAAGGTTGCACTCTACCACTGAGTTATTCCCGCTCAGCACGGGAGACTTTATACCCCCATCCCTTCCGCGGAGTCAACCCCAAAATCCAAAAAAAATGGATTTGGCCTTCATTGACCCAAAGGCGGGCTCTCGGGCACCTCCGACCGAAGGACTATGGAGCAGGGGCGTCGCCCATCCGCTTTTTCCCTTCCCGGAGGGTGGGCGTCCTCGGGAAGGGGGCGTTGCGGGACAGGCGTGTTCCCTGATGGGTGACACAATGTGTGTGGGTGCGGGGTACCAATCGCCGGAAGCCTCCGGCGTTAGGGGCCGAAAGGCCTTGAAGTCGTAAATTTCTTTGTGTGGTAACCGGTCGCAATCATGCAATTTTTAATTGGAAGGTCACTTTTTTGCGAAAAAAGCGCAGCTTTTGGTTGACACCATGGGCAAATTTCTTTAAACCTTCTCTCGTTTGGTGAGCCCAGGTAGCTCAGTCGGTAGAGCAGGGGACTGAAAATCCCCGTGTCGGTGGTTCGATTCCGCCCCTGGGCACCACCTGACAACCTTTTTAGGTTGCGGGGGTGTAGTTCAGTTTGGTTAGAACGCCAGCCTGTCACGCTGGAGGCCGCGAGTTCGAGTCTCGTCACTCCCGCCACAAACCTGAAAGAGAAAAGAAATCTTTGCGTCCCCATCGTCTAGCCTGGTCCAGGACACCGGCCTTTCACGCCGGCGACAGGGGTTCAAATCCCCTTGGGGACGCCACATTTCTCTTCTTTTTCGGTTTTTTTTTGCGTAAAAATCCTGAAAAAGGTTTCACTTCACCCATATGATGTGCCGGCTTCGCCCCATTTGGGCGGTGCCATCATGGCCGTCGTATTCATATATAGTATGCTCTGCTTTTGTATTGCATATCCGGTTTCACAGGCCGGGGTCCGCGTCTTCCAAACGCCATAACTCTCTCCTGAACCAAAGCACGCAAGGGTTTCGTCGCCCACGCGTGTGGCACTGTTTTGTCTGGGCGCGGGCCCGCCTGTGAATTCTCCGGAAACCTCTCTTCTCCCCACACACGTTTTCCCCTTTAGATCCATCGCTCATCACGTCTGTGCGTAACGATTCCGTTGCCTCGGGCGGGGCTCTTTTTGATAAAATCTTCTACAAAAACGTTCCGTACCGACAAAACCGTCGGCTTGTCGATCTCTTTCGGCCTGAACGAGGCCCTCGCACGATCTGTTTATCGAATTTTTCGAAAGCCAAGCCTCCGGCAGGGTTGCCGGAGGCTATTTGGCGCTGACGGGTTACGCCCTGGTTTGAAAAAATTCGGTCATGGCCCGGTACAGGTAAAAGGCGTCTTCGCACCCGGCGGTTTCCCGGATGGAGTGCATGGCCAGCATGGGCACCCCGACATCCAGGGTCGGAATGCCGGTGGCAGCGGCTGTCAGGGGGCCGATGGTGGTGCCGCAGGGCATGTCGTTTCGCATGGCAAAGGCCTGGACCGGGACCCCGGTGCGCCGGCAGATCTCTTTGAAGTACGCTGCGGTGGTGCTTGACGTGGCGTAACGCTGGCTGGCGTTGTACTTGATCACCGGGCCCCGGTTGAGGCAGGGGCTGTGATCGGGGTCGTATTTTTGCGGGTGCGCCGGGTGGACGGCATGGGCGTTGTCCGAAGAGACCATCAGGGAGCGCGCCGATGCCATGGCCCGCTCTTCCGGATCCGGGATCAGCCGTTCCAAGACCTGCACCAGAAAGTTTCCGCCCGCCCCGGCCGGGGTGTGGCTTCCCACCTCTTCATGATCATTGAACACCACCAGGCTGGGCGCTTCGTCCGTGGCCCCCACCATGGCGTGGGCCAGGGTGAAGCAGGAGAGCAGGTTGTCGATGCGGGCTCCGGTGATGAACTCCCGGTCCCAACCCAGGAAAGCCGGGGGCTGGGCATCGTAAAGGGAGAGCTCGTATTCCAGGATGGAGCCGCTGTCCACGACGATCTCCATGGTGGCCAGCTCCTTTTGCAGCAGAGCGCGGAGATCTCCCGGGAGTTCACCCGGAAGGGCCGTGAGGGGAGGCAGCTCGGTCTGGGGGTTGACCTGTCGTTGCTTGTTGGCGTTTCGGTCCAGGTGGATGGCCAGGTTGGGGATGACGGCCACCGGGCGTTTCAGGTCGATGAGGGTCTGTTCCACACGGGGATTTTTGTGGCCGTCCCGGGTGGTGCTTACCCGCCCGGCCAGGGAGAGGTCCCGGTCGAACCAGGTGGTGAGCAGGGGGCTGCCGTACACCTCCACCCCCAGGCGGTTGCCGCCGTTGTTTTGCATGTCGGGAGAGGGCTTTACCTTCAGGCTGGGGCTGTCCGTATGGGCACCGGCCATGGAGATGCCTGTCTCGCAGAAAGGGCTGCGGCCCGTGGTGAAGGCGATGAGGGAGGAGTCGTTCCGGGTGACCACGTAGCGCTTTCCGGGGCGCAGGTCCCATCGGTCTGTTTCGTGGAGCCGCTCAAAGCCGTTTTGTTCAAAGAGGCTCACCAGAAGGGCCACGGCATGGTAGGGCGTGGGAGACGCGCCGATAAAAGAGAGGAGTTCGTCGTTAAACTGAAGCTTGTTCATGTCGGGGTCCTTTTTTGCCCGTGGGCGAATGGTGGTTGATCCAAAAGTGTACCACCGCCTGGACTGCGCTGTCGAGCCCCTCAGGCCACGGTGCGCTCCCGGACGGTACGCTCGGCAGGGACCTCGATGCGCAGGCGCGTGCCCGCGCCAAGGGACGAAGTCAGCTTCATGGTGCCCTTGAGGAGGCTCACGCGCTCTTCCATGCTTCGTACACCCATGCGCTTTTCATTGACTGCTTCGGTGAGGCGTTCGTTGACCACAAACCCCCGGCCGTTGTCCTCCACGTTTAAGATAAGGTGGGGGTGGGAGGCGGTGAGACGGATGGTGACCCGGGTGGCGTCCGCATGCTTGCGCACGTTGGAGAGGGCTTCCTGCACCAGGCGGTAGAGGTTGATCTGGGTGTCGTAGGAGAGCTTGAGTTCCTGGACCCCTGCGGTGAACAGGTCGATGGGCAGGTTGAAGTGGGTGGTCTGCTCTTCGCAGTAACGCCGGATGGCCGTAATGAGACCCAGCTGCTCCAGTTCCGGGGGTTGCAGGTTGTAGGCCAGGCCCCGGATGCTGTCGATGGAGCCCCGAAGCAGCCGAGACAGGGCCCGGGTTTTTTCCAGGAGGACGGGGTTGGTCTCGGAGAGTCCGTCCAGGAGGGTGTCCCAGCCGATTTTCAAGGTGGCCAGATTCTGGGCCACGTTGTCGTGGAGGTCCCGCGCAATGCGCTGGCGCTCGTTTTCCTGGGCCTTGATCAGCTCCTGGGAGAGGGTTCGGATCTGGCGCTCCGCCGCCTTGAGGTCGGTGATGTTGGTGATCACCACAAAGCTGCCCCGGTTGGTGCCCTCCTTGTCCACAAGGGGCTCCGGCGAGATCTGGATGTGAAGGGTCTTTCCCGAGGCCGTGGTGAGCCGGGCCTCGTAGGAGGTGCGTTCCCCACGGGCCTGGGTGGTGAGCTTCTCCTTGGAAAGGGAAGGGGGCTCCGGGGACATGACAAAGGAGCCCAGTTTGCCGGTGAGGGTCTCCCGGCTGTAGCCTGTCATGGCGCAGAGGCAGTCGTTGATGTAGGTGAAGCGCCCTTGGGTATCGAAAATGGCCAGGCCTTCGTTCATGTTCTCCACCAGGAGCCGGTAGTGGGTTTCGGCCTTGGCCAGGGCCGCTTCGGTGGCGATGCGTTCGTTGATCTCCCCTTTGAGGCGGATGTTGATGTGCTCCAGCTCTTCGGTGCGCTCCGTGACCCGCTCTTCCAGGCGCCTTCGTGATTCTTCCAGCAGCGCCTCCCCCTCCTTTCTCTGGGTGATGTCCCGGGCGATGATGAGGATCATCTCCCGGTTGTCCACGTGGAGCATGGAGGCATGGAGCTCCAGGTGGATGTCTCTGAAGCCCTTGAGGGAGACCTTTTCCAGTTCGCAGGGTCCGGAGCGGCCGCAGATGAGGGTTTCGCGAAGCATGCGCTCCACCTGGAAGAGGTTGTCGTCTTTAAGGACCTTGAATTCATGGGGCCGCTTGTGCTTGACCCCCTTGGACGTCCTGCCCATGAGCTCCAGGGCGGCGCGGTTGACGCGGTTCACCTTGCCGGTGGGGTCGGTGAGGATGTAGGCATCCGGGGCGTATTTGAAGGTGTTTTTGAACTCCCGCTCCGATCGGGAGAGCCGCCGCATGATCTTTTCCCGCTCGCGGATTTCCCGCCTGAGTTCCTCGTTGGACCGGGTGACCTCCTGAAAGAGGAGGTAGTCCCGGATAAAGGTGGTGGCCACGGTGCGCGAGATCACCCCGCCCAGCAGGAAGAGGCCGATGAGGTGCATGTTTTCAAGGAGAAAGGGGCTCAGGGAGCCCTGGGTGACCCGGACCGAGGCCAACAGGCAGGTGAAGGTCCAGGCAAAGGAGAGGATCAAGGGCCCGGGGGGGAGGATCAGGGCGGTGCAGAGGCCGAAGATGGTCAGGTAAAACCGGGTGATCCCGCCCACTGAGGCGTACTCCACACCCGCCACCACCGAGAGGGTTCCGCCCAGGCTGAAGACAGTCATTCCCAGCAAAAAGGGGGCGTGCCATCCTTTTTTGCGGTGGTCGATGCGCCGATGGATCAGTAGCAGGGTCAGGGCGGTGGCGATGATCACCGCCCCCATGGACAGGAAGAGGCCGTGGTGGTCGGGGGGGCCGAGCCTGCGGGCCATGATGGCCCGGAACGACGAAAGGCCTGTGGTGGCCACGATGACCGCGGCAAACACGAGGTTGAGCCGCTTGGCGTTGGTGAGCCGTACGTGGGTGTTGAAGTCGGCCAGCATGGCCTCGGGAATCGGGGCCCAGTGGCGCTGAAGCCCTGCCAGGGTTGCGGAAAGGGGCTTCATGCCTTACTCCATGGGTTTGAAGAGGCGGGGCTGGCCGTAAATGCGGGACTTTTCCACATAGATCTCGGCCGAGGCGCGGATCACGTCCAGCACCTCCTCGGAGAGGGTTTTCTTGACGGTGCCCGGCATCCCCGCCACCAGGGAAAAGGGGGGGATCACTGCCTGTTCCAGGACAACGGAGCCGGCGGCAATGATGGAGCCTGTACCCACGCGGGCCCCGTTCATCACCACGGCGCCCATGCCGATGAGGCAGTGCGATTCAATGGTGCACCCGTGGAGAATGGCCCGGTGGCCCACGGTGACCCCTTCCCCCACGGCAAGGGGGCGGCCCGGGTCCACGTGGAGCATGCACAGGTCCTGGATGTTTGTGCGGGCGCCGATGGTGACGGTATCGCCGTCGCCCCGGATAACGGTGTTGAACCAGACCGAGACCTCTTCGGCGAGGGTGACGCGTCCGGCCACCACCGAACCTGCCAGGTGAACCGCGGAGGGGTGGCAGCAGGGGCTGTGCTCTTTCAGGCTGTAGAGGGGCATGGGGCTCTCCTTGCCGGAGGCGGCGGGTGATCCCGCCGGGTTGTTGCGGGCCGCTGCCTCGGGTGTTGACGCCGGCCCGGGGTGATGAGAAGGTGAGCCGAAGCGGTAACATTGTGTGTCAATGGCGCGTGCTCGGGGAACAGGCAGGCATCTCGTAACTGCCTGTTCGTTAAGGCATAAGTCATAATGCATTTTATCTTGTTTTACAACCGTATTGGAGGATTATGGGACGGTCTGCAGCCGGTGAGTCAAAAGAGGAAAAAAAGGCCTGGGTGGAACTGCCCGAGCTGTATTGCGGCGTGCTTGTGAAACGTTACAAGCGGTTTCTCGTGGATGTGCGCATGGAGGACGGCACCCTGGTAACGGCCCATTGCAACAACACAGGGTCCATGAAGGGGTGTGCGGAACCCGGATCCCGGGTCTGGCTCAGCCACCACGACAATCCACGGAGGAAACATGCGTACTCCTGGGAGCTGGTGGAGGCCGGGGACTGCCTGGTGGGCATCAACACCCTGCTTCCCAACCTGCTGGTCGCCCGCGCCATTGAGGCCGGGGCCGTACCGGCCCTGGATGGGTACGACAGCCTGCGCAGGGAGGTGACCGTGACCAAGGGGACGCGTCTCGACATGGTCCTCTACAAGGAGGGGCATCCCCCCTGCAACGTGGAGGTGAAAAACTGCACCCTGGTACGGGACGGGGTGGCCGCCTTTCCCGATGCGGTGACGGAGCGGGGCAAAAAACACCTGTTCACCCTGGCTGAACTCAAGGCCAGGGGGGAGCGCAGCGTGATCTTTTTTTTCATTCAGCGGCCCGACGCCCGGAGCTTTACCCCGGCCGACGACATCGACCCCGCTTACGGCAGGGCCTTGCGGGAGGTGGCGTCCAAGGGGGTGGAGATTGAGGCGTGGCGAGCCCGGGTGACGGAAGAGCACGTCTCCCTGGAGTGCCGTCTTCCGGTAACTCTTTAGTTGCCGGGGGCTTTTTCCCTTGACAGGTCACATGGGAAGCAAATACTTTGTACACAAACCATGTAGGGGCGTGTTCTGTTTCTGAAAATCCGCGGTTGATCGCTTGATGTTCCTGTAACGGGTGGAATCAACCGGGTTTTTTGGGTGTGGTCCAGGGCGGCGCCTCTCCGGTGGGCCGTCGTGGGGGCTTATAGTTCGTATACGAATAATGGGCGGCCGCATCTGCACCGGGCACCGTGCCGAGGTGAGGCCCGGTGCTCCATGAACCGAAAAGACCTGTTTGGCGCTGAGGATGACGCCCGACCTAAGTAAGGGGGACCCATGAGAGATCCGATATATGAACCGATTCGCATCAACGGGCTGGAGCTGAAGAACCGCATCTGCCTTCCGGCCATGCACCTGGGCATGTGCGAGGATTTTCTGGTGAGCGATCGCCTGGTGGCATTTTATGCGGAGCGGGCCAAGGGTGGGGCAGGCCTCATCGTGGTGGGAAACGCCACCGTGGACGAGCGATCCGGAAACTCCCTGTACATCGGTGCGCATTCGGATGCCCACCTTCCCGGCCTTACCCGGCTGGCCGCGGCCATCAACGGCAACGGGGCCTGCTCTGCCGTGCAGCTCAACCACGCCGGGCGGTACAGCCACTCCCTGCTCATGGGGGGCAGGAGCCCGGTGGCCCCGTCGGCCATTGCCTCCCGCATGACCGGCGAGGTGCCCGAAGCCCTGACCCCGGAGGGGATCCGCGCGGTGATTAACGCCTTTGCCGACGCAGCGGCCCGCGTGAAACAGGCGGGGTTCAATGCGGTGGAGGTCCTGGCCGGAACCGGGTACCTCATCAGCGAGTTCCTCTCGCCCCTGACCAACACCCGGGACGATGCCTACGGGGGCTCCCCGGAGAATCGCATGCGCCTGGGCCTGGAGATTGTTGCGGCCATCCGCGGGCGGGTGGGGGACGATTTTCCTGTGATGGTACGCCTGGACAACAACGACTTCATGGAAGGGGGCACCCCCCGGGAGGAGCTGGAGTCCTTTGCCGTGAAGCTGGTGGCGGCGGGTGCCGATGCTCTGTGCGTCAAGGGGGGCTGGCACGAGGCCAGGGTGCCCCAGCTTACCCCCAATGTGCCCCGGGGCATGTACGGCTACCTTGCCCGCAACGTGAAAGAGAAGGTGGGGGTGCCCGTCATCGCCAGCCACCGCATCAACGACCCGGCCGTTGCCCGGGAACTCATCGACGAGGGATGCTGCGACATGGTGGCCATGGGCCGGAGCCTCATTGCCGACCCGGACCTCCCTGAAAAGGCCCGTACCGGCCGGGAAGATGAGATCCTCCACTGCATTGCCTGCGCACAGGGCTGCTTTGACAACCTGTTCAAGCTCAAGCACGTGGAGTGCCTCTGCAACCCCCGGGCTGGTCACGAGTGGGAAACCCCTCCCCTCAAGGCGGCCGAGCCCCGGCACGTCATGGTCATCGGCGGGGGCGCCGCCGGGATGAGTGCGGCCCTTTCGGCCCATGCAAAGGGCCACGTGGTGACCCTCTATGAAAAGGGCGCGCGTCTGGGCGGGCAGCTGCACCTGGCTGCGGCACCTCCGGGAAGGCGCGAGTTTCTGACCCTGGCCGAGGACCTGGCCAACCAGCTGGCGGCCACGGACATCCGCCTGATGCTGAATACCGCGGTGGATGAGGCCCTCATCGATGCGGAAAAACCGGACCATGTCATCCTGGCCACCGGGGCAGAGCCGTTGACACCCCCCATCCCCGGGGTGGGCAGTCCCCAGGTGGTGCAGGCCTGGGATGTCCTGGCCGGAAGGGCCCGTACCGGGAAACAGGTGGTGATTGTGGGCGGGGGGGCCGTGGGAGTGGAGACGGCCCTTTTCCTGGCGGAGAAGGGGACGCTTTCGGCCGAGGCCCTGAAGTGCCTGCTGGTTAACGGCGGGGAGTCTCCGGAGACCTTGAGGGACCTGGCCTCCCGAGGCTCCAAGAAGGTGGTGCTCATCGAGATGGAAGGCAGCGTGGGACGGGACATTGGAAAAAGCACGCGGTGGGGGATGCTCCAGGAGATGAGACGAAGCCGTGTTGCCGTCCGTACCGGCACCCGGGCCCTTGCCATCACCGATGAGGGGGGTCGCGTTCAGTGCGGGGAAGAGATTCGCGTCCTGGCTGCAGACACCGTGGTCCTGGCCTCGGGGGCTGTTCCGGTAAATCCCTTTGAATGGGTGGTGAAAGCAAAGGGAATCCCCTGTGTCGTCGTGGGGGATGCCGGGGGCATCGCACTGGCCTTTGACGCTGTGCATGAGGGGTTTGCCGCGGGTCGGGCCGTGGACTGATGCGTTTGGGACGGGTTGCTGCCGTCTAAATGGGCCCGACCCCAATTTCTTTGGTGTCGTGTCGGAGCCCATTGAATATCATCGTGGCGGCCGTTTGGTGTCGGTCCGGGGCGGGTGTCCCGGGCCGAGTGCTTGTGTGTGCAAAAGGGTCCCGCCCCTGAGACGGGCGGGCCAAGGCGCTTTAGGCGACCCTGTTGTATTTTCCCGAGCGGAAGAGTTCCAGCAGATGGATGTAATATTCCCTGGGGACCCGGTGGTTGCGGAGCCGCTCGCAGAAGAGATCCTCCATCTCCGATTTGGTGACCCGCAGGTCGTCGTCGGTATAGAGGTCCAGGAGGGCTTCAAGTTCTTCCTTTTCGGGTACGCCGCGCATCAGGGTGTAAGGCGAGATGCCCAGGGCTTCCGCAATTTCAGCGATGCGATTGATGGAGACACCCACGTGGCCGTTTTCCAGCTTGGCCACATACGAGCGAGAGGTGCCGATCACCTCAGAAAAGTCCTTCTGGTCATGGCCTTCCAGTTTTCGCCAGAATTGCATGGCTTTGCCGATGGACTTTACAACCTGCTTACCTTTGCCTGAGTCATGTTCCATGGTGTTTTATCCCCCTTGGTGAGTAAAAAATCAAGAACGTCCGCCATAATTTTCCACTCGTATGAAAATCTGGGTAAAAAACGGATATAAAAAAATATTTTTCCCATTTCAATAGTGAAATTATTGTTTTTTCTTTGACCCGTGGTCAGCAATCGACCCTGCCTGCATATACTTACTGTCATCGTGCCCATTTAGGACGAGTTGCCGGAGGGGGATCGGAACGATGTTTTTTTTACCACCCGGGCAGTTTTCGAGTAAAAAAGGTCGGGCAAGGAGCATTTTGTGAGTGATGGTACCTCAGGGCTGTTGCTGGGTGCTTGAAAGGCGTGTTTTTATTCCCTCTCTGTGCCCTTTAGGGGTGCGTGGCGGGCTGTGGTTTGTCTCCAATCTATACCGGAATGGTGGGGTAAAAGAGCCCGTAAATCTCTGGGAAAAAGGGTCTGAAAGGTAGACATTTCCCGGGCCGTTGTGGGCGGGTCAGGGGCGCGGGGACCGGGAGGCGACCAGAAAGAGCAGGGCCGCGGCACCCAGGGAGATGCCGGCGCTCATGAGAAAGAGGCCGGCCCCGTATCGGTCGTAGAGCCAGCCGTTGACCAGAAAGCCTGCCATGAGCCCCAGACCGTATGAGACGGCGTTGTTGGCCACCTGGGCCACGGTGCGGTTGCCGGGGGTGGAGAGGCGGTCCGTGTAGAGGATACAGGCAATGTGAAACAGGGCGTAGGTTGCGGCATGGAGAAGCTGGGACAGGAGAATGGCCGCCGGAGAGGTGAAGGCAAAGAGCACCACCCACCGGAGGGCCGCCAGGAGACAGGCAATCCAGAGGGCTCGGTGGATAGGAAGGTGCTTGAAAATCCGGGACGAACCCGTCATGACGGCCAGCTCTGCAAGGGTGGCCAGGGCCCAGGCCAGGCCGATGAATCCCGGGCCGTACCCCGTCTGTTCCAGGTGAATGGAGAAGAACCCGTAATAGGTGCCGTGCCCGGCCAGCATGAGGAAGTTGGCCAGGAGGAACCCCAGGGTCCTGCGGTTGAAGAGGCTCCTTATCTCCGAGGCACCGGCGGGCCTCAGGGGGGAGAGGTCCCTGGGCACGGCTGGGGTGCAGAGGGCCAGCATCAGGGAGGCCAGGAGGATGAGGGGCGGCACAAGGCGGGTGGAGCCGATCTCCATGACCTTGCCCATAACCATGACCACCCCGATAAAGCTCAAAGACCCCCAGGCCCGGATGCGTCCGTAGGCGTTGGGGTCTGCGCCGGGGCGGTTCAGGGCTTCCATGGTGAAGGCTTCCAGAAAGGGGATGACCGGGCCGAAGAAGAGGGCATAGACCACGGTGACGCCCAGCATGGGCAGAAAGGTGTCGGTGAAGAGGTAGCCCCCGAAGGCAAGGGCGCTGAGAAAGCTGGTGAGGATGAAAACGGGCCGCCTCAGGGCAAGGCGGTCGGCCAGGGCCCCCCAGAGGATGGAGAAGAGGACCATGACCACGGTGCGGGTGGAGTTGATGGCCCCGATTTCAAAGCCGGACAGGCCGATGTTGTGGCAGAAGAGGTTGAAGAAGGGCAGGAAGATGCCCATCATGCCGAAGTAGAGGAAATAGTGGGCCGACAGAACGACCGAAGGGGGGCGGGCTCCCGATGGGATTGTGCTTATGTTGCGAGGGGTTGGGCCCATCTTTCCTTTACATCAATCCTGGGAACGTGGTATTTATTGATAACCCGGCGATTTAATCCAACCCAAAGGTTTTGTTTTGGTTCCATGAGCACCGCAGGTCGAAGTGCGTCCTGTCGTCACCTCAATGGTTGCCGGATTGATTGCAAGCGGTACCCGTGGCGAGCTGGCTTGAAACCCTGGGGCTGAAGCCCTTTCAGGCGGTCGCTTTCTACGCTGCCGTGTCCCGGCGTTTCCGCCGGCAACTCCCTTAAAACCGGATCACGCGTTTCTTATCTTCATTCTCTTCTTCCTTGTCGAGCGTTATAGCACACCCACCTGACAATGCACACCACACGCCATGTAAAATCCTCCCCCGTAACGGTTTGATTTCCCGGGGTGGGTCACACAACCCGCAGGGTGCTTTTCCCCTGTTCTTGATTTTGGAGGCGACCATGTCCATAAATGAACTCTCCAGCGGGACCCTGGCACCTGAAGAGATCCCGGAAGAGCTCTCGATTCTCCCCGTCTATGATGTGTCCCTTTTTCCCAAGATGGTGCTGCCGCTTCAGGCCACGGAAGGGGCTGCTTCGGATCTGGTGGAAGACGCCATGCAGGGAAGCCGGATCATCGGGCTGCTCTTGTCCAAGAAAAAGAGCCCCGAAGGGCGCCACATCCCCTCGGAACTCCACCAGGTGGGAACGGTGGCCATGATCCTTAAGATGGCCAAAGAGGACGACGGCAAGATCCAGATGATGGTCCAGGGAATGGGGCGGTTCGGGACCCGTGACTACGTTCAGGAGCGGCCCTTTCTCCGCGCCGGTGTGGAGTTGATCCACGACATGCGCATGGACGAGAAAGAGGCCGGAGCCATGGCGGCCAACCTGCTGACCCAGTACCAGAAGGTGGTTAAGCTCACCCCGGCCCTGCCCCAGGAGCTGGGGGAGATGGCCCGTTCCATTCCCGACCCCGGCACCCTGGCGGACATGATCACCTCCACCATCAACGTCGGGCTTGAGGAGAAGCAGGCGGTGCTGGAGCTCTCCCGGGTCCGGGATCGCTTGAAAAAAGTGACGGAGCTGGTGAACTACCAGCTGGAGATCCTGGAGATCGGCACCCGAATCCAGACCCAGGTCAAGGAGGACATGAGCAACAAGCAGAAGGAGTTCTATCTCCGACAGCAGATCAAGGCCATGCAGGAGGAGCTGGGGGAAGAGGGCGAAAACGCGGCCGAGGTGTCCGAATACCGGGCCCGCATCGATGCGGCCAACATGCCCGAGGAAGCGAAAAAGGAGGCGGAGCGAGAGCTCTCTCGCCTGGCGCGCATGCACCCCTCGTCGTCGGAGTACACCGTGGCCATCACCTACCTTGAGTGGGCCACCTCCCTGCCGTGGCAGGAGGAGACTGTGGACAACCTGGACATCGTGCGGGCGAAAAAGGTGCTGGACGATGACCATTTCGGGCTCAGCAAGCCCAAGAAGCGCATCATAGAGTATCTGGCCGTCCGCAAGCTCACCCAGGCCTCCAAGGGGCCTATTCTCTGCCTTGCCGGGCCTCCGGGCACGGGAAAGACCTCCCTGGGACGCTCCGTGGCCCGGGCCATGGGCCGGGAGTTCATCCGCATCGCCGTGGGCGGGGTCCGGGACGAGGCCGAGATCCGGGGGCACCGGCGGACTTACGTGGGGGCGCTGCCCGGGCGGATCATCCAGGGGCTCCGGCGCGTGGGGTCCCGCAACCCCGTGGTGGTTCTGGATGAGGTGGACAAGATCGGCAACAGCTTCCAGGGAGACCCCTCATCGGCCCTTCTGGAGGTGCTGGATCCCGAACAGAACCACACCTTCACCGATCACTACCTCGACGTACCCTTTGACCTCTCCCACGTGATGTTCATCACCACGGCCAACGTGCTCCATACCATTCCCCCTGCCCTTCTTGACCGCATGGAGGTTCTGGAGCTGCCCGGCTACACCGACGATGAGAAGGTAAAGATCGCCAACCGCTACCTGATTCCCAAGCAGCGTCGGGCCCACGGTCTTTCCGCCGGGAATTTTTCCATGACCAAAGGGGCCGTGAAAAAGATCATCTCCGGGTACACCCGGGAGGCGGGCCTTCGGAATCTGGAGCGGGAAGTGGCCGGGGTGTGCAGGGGAGCCGCCACCCTCATTGCCCAGGAGGAGGCCGAGAAGGTGGCCGTCAACGTGGTCACCGTGCCCAAGTTCCTGGGCCCGGAAAAGTTCAGTCACGACGTCAACGACCGCATCAGCGTACCCGGCGTGGTCATGGGCCTGGCCTGGACCCCTGCAGGCGGCGAGATCCTCTACATCGAGGTGACGGCCATGAAGGGGAACAAGGGCCTGAACCTCACCGGTCAGATGGGCAGCGTCATGAAAGAGTCGGTGAGCACCGCCCTCTCCTTTGTGCGGAGCAACAGCAGGGGCCTGGGCATCGACGACGAGATCTTCAAGGGCATCGATCTGCATGTCCATGTGCCCGCAGGGGCCATTCCCAAGGACGGCCCCTCGGCCGGGGTGGCCATGATGACGGCCCTGGTTTCCCTTCTCATCAACCGGGTGGTGAGAAAGAACCTGGCCATGACCGGGGAGATCACCTTAAGGGGCAAGGTGCTGCCCGTGGGCGGGGTCAAGGAGAAGGTGCTGGCCGCCCATCGCGTGGGGGTCAAGACCGTGATCCTGCCGCGCCAGAACGAAAAGGACCTGGCCGAGCTGCCCAAAAAGGTGGTGAAGGCCCTGACCATCCACCTGGTCTCCGACATGGTGGAGGTCCTGGAACTCTCCATCGACCGCCGCACCGCAGGGGAGCGGCGGGCCGCCCAGAAACGGGTCTCCCAGGACCGGCGCTATGCCGAAGGAGACCGCCGCCGACCGGCCATGGCAACGCCCATGCGCGGGAAAAAGAGCTGAAGCCCAGGGGCGGGCATGCACCTTCGCCTTCGTTAACCGACCCGCCGGAGTCAGTTTGGTTAAAGCGGATACTCAACGGGTTACGATAGCGAGTCCTGGCCCTTAAAGGCTTGTGGGACAGCTCGGACAAACCACCAGCTTATGAATCGGGCAAAGCCCGAGCCGAAGGCGCTTGCGCATTTTCCTGAGGAACGAAGGAAAATGCGCAAGCGCAATGAGCTTTCGAGGTGGCTCCACCTCGCCGCCGGAGGCTCTTTTTTGTTTTTTTCTGACTCCTCATTGACCATAGAAGGCCATCTGAATAGGAACAGAACGTCACCAATTGCCATGATTTCCGCACTCTGGTACATAAGGTGCCATGAAATCTCTTGCCCCCACATGGCGTGCGGTGATTCGCGCTCAATCCCCGGCCCGTCGCCTCATCCTATCCTTTATGTCCATGATCGCCATCGGCGCGTTGCTGCTGATGCTCCCCGCCTCGTCCCGCACGGGGTCCCTCTCCTTTGTGGATGCCCTTTTTACCGCCACCTCAGCCGGGTGTGTCACCGGCCTTTCGGTGCTGGATGTGGCCTCAACCCTGACCCTCTTCGGCCAGGGCGTGCTTCTGGCACTGATCCAGCTGGGGGGCCTGGGCATCATGACCATCTCCACCCTGTTGATCCTGGGCGCCCGGGGACGGGTGGGCTTTGCCGGAAACCTCATTATTCAGGACAGCTTCACCCACAGCGGGAAAAAGAGCCCCGCCGATATCCTGCGGGCCGTGATCCGGGTGACCGTCATCATTGAGCTTCTGGGGGCGCTTTTTCTCTTTATCCGGTTTTATCCGGTCTCCCCCACCGCAGCCCGTGCCTTGTGGCTCTCGGTGTTCCACAGCGTCAGCGCCTTTTGCAACGCCGGGTTTGCCCTCTATCCGGACAGCCTCACCCGGTTTCGGGGGGATCTCCTTGTCAACGGCACCATTTCCTTTCTGATCATCGCAGGGGGCCTGGGCTTTCTGGCCGTTTCAGAGCTCCAGGGGCGGCTGCGCCCCGGGCGCTGGCGTTGGGAGCGGCTCAGCCTCCATACCCGCCTTGTGGTCACGGCCTCGGCCATCCTCCTCCTTGCAGGGACCCTGGTCACCCTGCTCCTGGAGTGGCGCAACACCCTGGCCGCGTTGCCCATGCATGAAAAATTCCTGGCCGCCTTTTTTCAGTCTGTGACCCTTCGCACCGCAGGCTTCAACACCCTTGATTTCGGATCCATGGCCAACGGCACCCTCTTTTTGTCGCTAATCTTCATGTTCATCGGCGCCTCGCCGGGGTCCTGCGGCGGCGGGGTCAAGACCACCACCGCAGCCACCCTCTTTCTCATGGGCCGGAGCCGTCTCAAAGGGGCGGCCCACGTCTCTGCCTTTTCCCGGACCATCCCCGCCAAAAGCGTGGAAAAAGCCACCCACCTCATGATGATGTCCGTTGCCGTGGTGATCCTCGGTACCCTGGTGCTCCTCTCCAGCGAGATGGGGAGCCTTGCCCACACCCAAAGCCGCGGCCGCTTCCTCGAACTCCTCTTTGAGAGCGTCAGCGCCTTCGGCACCGTGGGGCTCTCCATGGGCGTCACCCCCACCCTTTCCACCCCGGGCCGCCTCTGCGTCACCCTCCTTATGTTTGTCGGCCGCCTCGGCCCCATGGCCATTGCCGTGGCCGTCAGCCGCGACATCGCTCCCCCCCACCGCTGGGCCGAAGAGGACATCATGATCGGATAAGGGGAAGGCATGAGGTAAACCCTCTATGGTTGGTGGCCCGAAAAACCATGCCTCCGGCGGCGAGGTGGAGCCACCTCGAAAGCTGATTGCGCGTGCACATTTTCCTTCGTTCCTCAGAAAAATGTGCACGCGCCTTCGGCTCGGGCTTCGCCCGATACATAAGTTGGTGGTTTATGCAAACTATCCCACAAGCCTTGGAGGGCCAGGATGCGTTACCGTAATCCGTTGATGATCAGCTTTAGCAGGCCAGCCTCCGGCCGATAGGGAGGCACCCCCTGGACCCCAGGGGCGCAAATGCCCGGGTGTCCCCTTTTGATGCATTTGGCTCGTGTAAAGCAATACGCAAAATCCATCAGCGTTTATGGCGGGCATAGCTCGCAGGGAACGATTCTGGTTTTTTTCTGGGGAGCGAAGCGAATTCGAATTGTCCTTCATCGTGTTTCCAGAAGAGTGAAACGGACTCAACGATTTACATGATTGGGTTTTAACCATGAATACCCCACGCCGCTGACTACGGGCCAAGCCCGTCAGCAAATGTGACGTCCCTGAGGAACGAAGGGGCGGAGCATTTGCGAACCTGGGGTGCAGGGGATGTATCCCCTGCCCGCCGGAGGCACGCTTTTTTAGCTTTTCCCCTGCACCATCTGGACGGCCATGCGGTGGGTGGGGAGGTCCCAGGCCATGGAAGCGGCGGTTTCCAGGCAGTGTTGTTCCAGGGCCATGGCGATGAGGGGGTGGTCTTCGGCGCAGGAGCCGGGGAAGTCGGCGAGGACGGAGAGCTCCAGGAAGGAGGGGAGGGTGCGTCGGTATTGCACGGAAAGGTCCTCGGGGATCCAGCGGGTTTCGGCGAAGCGTGTGGTGAGGCTTTTTTCAAGGGCGGCAGGGATGGTGGTGGCGGCTTCGGTGCGGTGGCGCGGATCCAGTCGGAAGCGGGCCTCCAGGCGGAACCCCTGGGAGAGGTTGGTGGGGGCCAGGGACAGGAATTCCGCCGGGGTGATCCGGCGAATGGCTCCGCCCAAAAGGCGCAGGTTCACCACATCGGGGCTCTGCACCGTCACCTTGGCGTGGGTGGTGTCGGACAGGAGCACCCAGTCTCCGCTCAGGGTTGGGAACCAGGGCTCGTCCGGGTGCCAGGGGCGGGAGCGCAGGTCAAAGAGGTCTTTCAGGGGCAGGCGCAGTCGGCCGCCCTGGAGGGCCTGGTTTTCCAGCTCCGAGTAGAGGTTGATGCTGGTGACTTTGTACGGTACCCCCTGGTAAATGAGGCGCTCTCCCTCGCGCACCGCCCCTAAGTTAAGGAGCATGCGAACCTGGCCCCACACTTTGGGGATGGCCTCCTTGGAGGTCCAGACCAGGCCGAACACAAGGATCAGCAGGATGGAGAGCAGGACCCAGTCGCTCACCAGGTAGAGGGAGCCCATGGTGAAGAGGAGGGCAACGGTGACAGTGACGATCATGTAGCTTAAGTCAAAGATACGGGCGTAGACGGTCTGTGCCTTGCCGTAGAGTCGGCTGTGTTTTTCGATGACGGACCTGAACTTGCCCATGGCAAAGAGGGTGCCGAAGAGGACGGCCAGGGCCATGAGGAGGTTGCGGCCCCGGCTTTTGAAGAAGAGGCGGGTCACATCCTGGAAAGACCCGGACAGGGTCCGTTTGGTGGCCTCCTTCTCCTCCAGCTTCAGCTCGGCCAGGCCCTTTAAGGAGATCAGCTCCTGTTCGCGGTGTCGCCACTTGGAGGCCAGGGTGTCCAGCTCCAGGGCCAGGGCCGGGGAGAGGTCGGGTTTGGCCTGCAGGTCGGTGATATTCTTCATGGCTGTGGCAATGCGGGAGAGCTCCTCGTCATAGCCCTCCAGGGTGCTGCGTAGCCCCTGGATTTCCCGGGGACGGGACGTCATGTGCTTGATTTCCATGATCAGAGGGGCTAAAAGCTCTTTGAGTTCCGTGTTCCACTCAAAGGAACTGGCCCCGCCTGCCTGGGCCGTGGCTGATTTTTCCACACCGGTTGCCAGCTGTTCAAATCCCTCTTCCAGGGCGGTGAGTCGGGCGCTGAGACGGGTGATACGTGTTCGGTAGCGCTCCTCCTTGCCCAGGGCTTCCGGGCTGGAGAGGGCGCTTTGGGCCTCTGCCACCTCCCGTTTGACCTGGTCCATGGTGGTGAGGAGCCGCGTGAGCTGATCGACTTTGCGGTCGGGGCTCTCTGCGGGTGCCGACACCGGAACGTCGGCCCGTACAGGGGGGGCTGAAAAGAGACTGAACCCTGCCAGGAGAAGGGCAAGGGCTGATACGACGAGACGTGGAACGGCGCGTGTCATGGGGACTCCCTGGGAAAGAGGATGAAAGAAGAATCAGGGGCGGATTGGGGGCGCCCGGGCATCCATGTACCCGAAACCATGTATGCCATTGTACCCCTCAAAGTCAAGAAACGCTATTCCTGAGATACCTCACTGAAATCGTGAAAAAAACACGGGTTGACAATTGGGCCTTCCGCTGTTTTTTTCTTTACAATTGCTTTACAATAATAAAATATATTTTGGATTGTAAAAAGTTAGATTGTCAGACTGCAGCCGCCCCGGGCGGGGCAAAGGCTGCGTTTACAGTTCCGACGGCAAGGCAAGGCCAGGAAGGATCGCAGTATCGGCTTTTTACATGTTTTTCAACCGCGACAAAGGGGCCCTGTCGGTCCCTAATATACAAGGAGAAAAAGAGAGACCATGTCTGACTTTGATCGCGCACTCAAAATCGGTCGTCCCCCCACAGTAGAAAAACTTTTTCCCAACTCCAAGGCTCTGCTCGTGAGTGGTCGGTACATCGACCGCGCCATGCGAAAGAAGGGCGGGGCCATGACCATTGCGGCCAACGGGCGCAGCCACCTTGTGATTCGCGGCGTTCTGGCCGCGGCCCAGCGTGCCGATGCCGCCATCATCATCGAGATTGCCAAGTCCGAAGGCGGGGCCAACGCCTATTGCCCCACCAGCCTCTGGAACATGGCACGCCAGGTGGATGCGGTGATGAACGAGCTGGGGGTCACCGTGCCCGTGGCCATCCACACCGACCACTACGCCATTAAGACCCAGGCCGACCTCGAGGCGGGCAAGGTGGAGATCCCCTCCATCTTTGACGCCGGGGTCACCTCCATCGCCATCGACGCGTCCCATCAGCCCGATGACGAGAACCTGTTGGCCAACATCGCCATCAACCCCTACATCCCCGAGTGGGCCGGTCTGGAGACCGAGGTGGGTGAGATCAAAGGCACCGAGGGACTCTCCTCACCGGAGGAGGCCCTGTTCCTCATCCAGGGGCTCAACGCCCATGACATCCATGCGGACTGGATCGCCCTGAACAACGGCACCACCCACGGCATTGAGGCCAGCGGCTCCGGCATCAACGTGGAGCTGACCGAAGAGATCCACAAGGCCCTGGAGCCCTACAAGGTCTCCGGTGCCCAGCACGGCACCAGCGGCAACGACTCCGACCGCCTGCGCGCCATCGCCGAAAAGACCGCCACCACCAAGGCCAACGTGGCCACGGCCCTTCAGCTCCTCTCCTGGGGCATGGAGGTCAACGAGTTCGGCAACGCGGTGATGGATGATAACGGGGACCTCATCAAGATCAAGGGCGAAGGCCTCGGCGAAGAGCTCTGGGCAGAGATGAAGGCCTATGCCGATGAAAAGGGCATCAAGGGCAGCAACTTCAAGAAGCTGAACCTCCCCTTTGAGAACAAGATCCTCGGCCAGGCCCGTGAGATCCGTGAGCGCATGACCAAGCGTGTGGAAGAGTTCACCTACACCCTGCTCACCGAGGTTTTCAACGCCGGCGGTACCGGTTCCCTGTGTGTCCAGGACATCCTGGAGACAGGCTCTTACAACCCCGGTCCCAAGGCCGAGGTGGTGGAGGACAAGGCAGAGTGGACCGAAGAGAAGATCCGCGCCAAGGCCGCACTGATCTGCTCGGACAAAGGGCCGGAAGGTGACTTTGACGAGTAGCAGGCGGCAACGGATCCCATGATCCGAGTCCTGGGGACGCGTTGGTCTGCGGTTTGTTCCGCGGCCTTCGGTTTTGTCCCTTCAGTCTGCTGAAAGCGTTTCAGGCGGCCCGATGTGTGATCGGGCCGCCTTTTTCTTTGTTTTTGGGAGGGCCCATGGCACCTGATGCAATGCACTCCGCGTGCAGCAATCCAAAAGAGTCTGTGACCACGTCTCGACAGAAGACCCATTGCCCCTTTTGCGGGGGGATCCTTTCCAGGCGATTTGTGGAGGGGCGGGATCGCCTCTACTGCGAGGCCTGCGCCACCCCTTTGTATGAAAATCCGGTTCCGGCCTCCTGTGTGGTGGTGGTGGATGACAAGGAGCGACTGCTCCTCATCAAGCGCAACGTGCCTCCCAAGGTGGGGATGTGGTGCCTTCCCGGAGGTTTTATGGAGCTGGGGGAGTCCCCGGAAGAAGCTGCCGTGCGGGAGCTCCGTGAGGAGGCCGGCATCGACGGCCGCATCCAGAGCCTGCTGGGGGTGACCACCAACCCCAACCCAGATTACGGCACCGTTCTGCTCATGGGGTACCTGATTCGGTCCTGGACCGGCGTGCCCGTTGCAGGGGATGACGCGGACGACGCCTGCTTCTTTCCCCTGGACGACTTGCCGGAGGTCGCCTTCCGCAGCCATCGGCATTTTATCCGGAACTATCTTCTGACCCGCAACTGACGGGCTCCACGGCTTCCCTGTTAATTTTGTTTGTTTTTTTCCTTAATGTCTGGGCAATTTTTGCCGATGCCAAGACTAAGGAGAAAGATGTCATGCATGTACCGTCATACCAGATAAACAATGTTTTAAAGACTTACAGCAAGCAGGTGAGCCAGAATAAGGCATTGAATCGTCAGAAAGATCTCGGTCTTGACAATGCACCGACCCATGATAAGATTACCTTATCGGCGGAAGGGAAGCGGAAGGCCGTTATCGACAAAGTGGCTTCTGACATCATCAATCGCCTGACCACCACCGGCGCATCCGGTGACAAGGACGTGGAGGCGGCCGCCCAGGTCTGGAAAGAGAAGGGCGGGGAGTCCGAGCTCGAACGCAAGAAAAACGGGCGGTTTGTGTACAATTACATCGGTGAAAACGATGAAAAGACAACCAGCACACTCACCGTCGGCAACAACGGTCCCCAGGGACAGAGGATCCGCTCCCTGATGGACCATTACAGACGCGAGGACGGAAACCCCGACCCGGAGGAGAGACATGAAAATCTCTGAATCAAATGCCAATTACGGCAGGCAGCTCTACATGCGAGAGGTGTCGGAAGCCAACCCTGCAAAGCAGGGGACGCAGGCCGGTAAGGGTCCAGAGCGTGCTGCGCAGGACAGGGTCACCCTCTCCAGGGATTCCCGTGACATGCAGATCGCCCGTGACGCCATGATGAACACCCCGGACATCCGCACCGAAAAGGTGGAGGAGCTCAGGAACGAGGTGAAGGAGGGGCGCTACGCCGTGCCCGCAGACAAGGTGGCCGACAAGATCATCGCCTCGGCCATCAACGAGTACGTCTGACCGGACACCGGGGTACCGTGACCCCGGCCGACTCTTTATTACAGACAGCCCGATGGCACCGGTGGGAAAAATTTTCCCCTACACCGGTGCCTTTTTTTATCCAAAGGGCGGCACAAGCCCCGTCAATGGCGGGCTTTGACGAAAAACAGCCAGAAAACTCCATCTGTGGCACACCTTTTGAATAGATTTGAGGGTGGCAGGCTTTGCTTCGTACCGTGGGGCAAGGCGTACAGATAATCCGTCGGATCGCGTGGCGGGCGTGTTTAACCGGAACCGAGAAAGAGGGGCCGAAAACGCGCGCACGGGGGTGAGGCCCCGGTCAACCGATCCCACCACAGGAGTCCACCATGAAACTCAATTCCATCAACCCCATGGGGCCCGCGGGAACCGCGAAACCCGCAGCAGGCGCCGCCACGTCCCGGGAAGGGGCCGCCTCCTTTGATCAGGTGTTGAACCAGGCGTCCCGGGAACAGGCCGGCCCCTCCGAGGGGACTGCAACCAAGGCCCCGGGAGCTGCTTCCGCCGCCGCTCCCCTGGGCGAGATCCGTGCGGTGATGCCCCCTGTTATCCCCGCAGCAGGCCCGTCACCCACGGCCGAGCGCACCGCCGCCCTGTTGAATCTTCTGGAAGACTATTCCCAGAAGATGGAGTCCCCGGATGTGCCCCTGAAAGAGGTGGCGTCCCTGGTGGGGGAGATGGGGTCCCTGGCCACGGAGCTTGCCGCTTCCTTAAGCGATGAGCCCGACCCCAAGGTGCGGGAGCTGGCCGAGCAGAGCGCGGCCCTGGCCGGTATCGAAGCCGTGAAGTTCAGGCGCGGTGATTATGTCTGATCCCTTTAAGGGCGTTCATTCCAGGCCTTGATGATGAAGGCCGCTGAGATTTTACACAAGGCGCGGGTGTCCGCAGCGACACGTACAAAAAAAGGCCGAAAACGATTTGAAAAAGATCGTTTTCGGCCTTTTTGTTTTTTATGGGGAGACTGTGGCGAGCCGGTTGTTACCAGCGGTGCCTGACCTTGACCCCGGCGTCATGGAGGTAATCCTTGATGCCCGGGACCGTGTAGTCGCCGTAGTGGACCATGGAGGCGATGAGGGCGGCGTCTGCCTTGCCGTCGGTCAGCACCTCCCGGAGGTGTTCGGGCTCTCCGGCGCCCCCCGAGGCGATGACGGGGATGTCCACGGTTTCGGAGATGAGGCGGGTGAGGTTTACCTCGTAGCCGGTCTTCATGCCGTCGGCGTCGATGGAGTTGAGGCAGATCTCGCCGGCTCCCAGCTCCTGGGCCTTGAGAGCCCACTGCACCGCGTCCATGCCCATGTGCTTTCTGCCGCCGTTGATGACGATCTCGTAGCCCGAGGGGATGGCTTCGCTTACTTCCACCTGCTTGACGTCCATGCCCAGGACCACGCACTGGTTGCCGAAGGCCTCGGCACCCTGGCGGATAATCTCAGGGTTTTTGACGGCTGCGGAGTTGACGCTCACCTTTTCCGCACCTGCAAGGAGCACGGCACGCATGTCTTCCACCGTGCGGATGCCCCCACCCACGGAAAAGGGGATGAAGATGGTCTCGGCCACGCGGCGGACCACGTCGATCATGATGTTGCGTTTTTCATGGGAGGCGGTGATGTCGTAGAAGACGATTTCGTCGGCGCCCTGCTCGTAGTAGAGCTTGGCCATCTCCACCGGGTCCCCGATGTCCACGTTGTTCTTGAATTTGATGCCTTTGGTGGTGCGCCCTTCGCGCACGTCCAGGCATGGGATGATGCGCCTGCTTAACATGGTTGCCACCTGCAGAAGTTGTCTAAGATTTTAAGGCCGGCCTTGCCGCTTTTTTCCGGGTGAAACTGGGATGAGACCAGGTTCTTGTGGCCCAGCATCACGGGAAAGGTAACCCCGTAGGTGCACTCGGCCAGGGCATGGGTCCGGTCCGCGGGCTCTGGGTAGTAGCTGTGGACAAAGTAGAACTCGTCCTCCTCGGTGATCCCCTCCAGGATGGGGTGGTCCGCCACGGGGCGGATGCGGTTCCAGCCCATGTGGGGGATCTTCAGCCGGGAGCCGTCGGTGTCGTTCATCTTTGCGGGGAAGGCTTCCACCTCCCCGCCGAGGAGGCCGAGGCAGGGGGTGTCGTGCTCACGGCTGTGGGAGAGGATGATCTGGGTGCCGAGGCAGATGCCCATAAAAGGGCGGCCCGATGCGTAGACCTCGTGGATGACGGTGTCCAGGCCGGTGCGCTTCAGGCTTGCCATGGCGCTGCCCGCCTGGCCCACGCCGGGGAAGATGACCCGTTCGGCCTCTCGGATGGTCCGGGCGTCACCGGTCACCACACAGTCGCGCCCCAGGGACCGAACGGCCCGCTCGACGCTGGTGAGGTTGCCGGCTTCGTAGTCGATGATGGCTATCATGGTGTGTCACATCTCCAGTTACGTGTTGGGGGCATCGTCTGCCCCATCGTTGATCTCTTTGGCGCGCTCCCACATGGCGTCCACAGAAGAGGAGCTGCTTCGGTCCGGTCGCTGTCCCTCTTTGGCCAGGAGTTGCTCCATGAGGCGGTAGCGTTTTTCAAACTTGGCCACCGAGGAGGCCAGAGCTGCGTCGGCGTCGATACCGGCAAAGCGGGCCACGTTGATCAGGGTGAAGAGCAGGTCGCCGAACTCTAAGGAGGCGGCCTTTTTGTCCCCCGAGGCCAGGGCCTCGTTGAACTCGGTCCACTCCTCGTCCACCTTGTCCATGACCCCGTCCATGTCGTCCCAGTCAAACCCGGCCTCGGCCGTGACCTTGGAGACGTCCCGGGCCCTCATGAGGGGCGGGGTGCCCGAGGTGACCGTGTCCAGGAGGGAGGCGGGGGCCTCGGCCTTCTCCTCCTCCTTGACCCTGGCCCAGTGGGTCTTCACCTCATCCACGGTGTCGGCACTCTCTTCCCCGAAGACGTGGGGGTGGCGCCGGATCATTTTGCGCTGGTTGGCCTTGACCACTTCGGGAAACGAGAGCCCGTGGGCCTCTTCCAGCAGGTGGATGAGAAAGACCATCTGAAACCAGGTGTCTCCAAGCTCATCGGCCATTTCACCGATGTCCCCGCCGTGGATCGCTTCCTGAAGCTCGTAGCTCTCTTCAATGAGGTACCGGACCATGGAAACGGGGGTCTGTTTACGATCCCAGGGGCAGCCGTTGTCGGCCCTGAGGCGTTGGATGAGTTTTCGTGTGTCGTTCACAAGGGTGACCTTTTAATAAAAAAGGCCCTGCACAGGGCAGGGCTGATTTTTTCGGGGGTGGGGACGGGTCGGCCGGTGGCGCTATAACCGCTTTTCCCAAATCTTTCTTGCATCTTCGATTTTGGAGGTGAACTCCTGGCGAAGGTCCTTGGACGCAAAGCCGGAGAGGGCCTCCGAGACGATGGTGATGTAGGGCGCTGTTTTGGACTGTCGGATCAGGGGGGCGCCCTTGTCGAGGAAGGTGGCAAAGACCATGAGGACTACGGCGGAGATCAAGACGCCCTTGACCAGGCCGAAGCCTGCCCCGCAGAGACGGTCCACCCAGCCCAGGAACACCACCTTGAGGAGGTACTTGACGAGGATGCCCAGGGCGGAGACAGCGGCAAAGACGGCGCCGAAGATGACAAGAAAGCTGATGATGTTGAGCCAGGCCGCAGAGTCGATGAACCGGCTGAGCTGGTCGGCCAGCAGGGGGTAGTAGTTGTAGGCGGCGAAAAAGCCGCCGAAGACCCCGATGATAGCGGAAGCTTCCTTGACGATTCCCCGAAAGGCGCCCCGGATCAGGCAGAAGGCGATTACGATGCAAAAGGTGATATCCAGTGGGTTCATCAGCGGGCCTCCATGGTGAGATGCGCCTGGTAAAACGGTAAGGTGAAAGCGTCGAATGCCACGGCACGGTGCGGCCTTCGCACCGATCAATCTGCTTGCTTAGCAGAAGCTGCGGCGGGGAGTCAAGGCATTTTTCCTTGGGTTAAAGGGGGTTACGTTTCAGTTTGCATTCGGCAAATCATGTGTGCTAAGAATGCATACATGTCAAAATGACTTTCACTCTCAGGCAGATACCCCCGAAATGGTGACCCTGAGGGGCACCGGGCGGCTGTACCGTTCCGGTTTTCTGACGTTACCACCGTTTTTGATTTTCCCTGCTGAAATCGGGTCAGGCAACATATAAGGGAACGCCCGGCTTTGTTTCATGTTGTGACAGGGCAGGGCATCGCGAAGGCTCATACATGGAAGAAAATTTGGAGAACAGCACCAGCGAGTTGTCGTTTTCAAACAACGCGCACGTCATACAGCTGTTCGGTGAGAAGAACCGTCACCTCACCAAGATCGCAGACGCCCTGGCCATCACCATCCATGCCCGGGGCAACAAGGTGACCCTTCAGGGGGATGCCGTGGCCCGCAAGCTGGCCGTCACCCTGCTGAACCAGCTTTATTCCCTCGTCAAAGAGGGGCTGCCCCTCTACCCCAGCGACATCGATCACGCCATTAAGGCGGTGAGCGGTGACCCCGAGGTGAACCTGAAGTCCATCTTCATGGACACGGTGTTCACCACCGCCACGAAACGCCCCATCACACCCAAGAGCCCCCATCAGAAAGCGTACATCGATGCCATCAGGGAGCACGACATTGTCTTCGGCATCGGCCCGGCAGGGACAGGAAAGACCTATCTGGCCATGGCCATGGCCGTCGCCGCCCTGACCAGTGGCCAGGTGAACCGCATTATCCTCACGCGTCCGGCCGTGGAGGCCGGGGAGTCTTTGGGGTTTCTGCCCGGTGACCTGGCCGAGAAGGTGGACCCCTACCTTCGCCCCCTGTACGATGCCCTGCACGACATGCTGCGTTACGAAAAGGTGACGGAACTCATGGAGCAGGGAGCCATTGAAGTGGCCCCCCTGGCCTTTATGCGGGGGCGGACCCTGAACAACGCCTTTATCATTCTGGATGAGGCCCAGAACACCACCTCCGAGCAGATGAAGATGTTTTTGACCCGCATCGGGTTCAACTCCAAAGCGGTCATCACCGGTGACGTGACCCAGGTGGACCTTCCCAACGGAAAGGTGCCTGGATTGAAAGAGGCCCGCGGTATCCTTAAGGGAATCCGCGGGATCTCGTTTGTGGAATTCACCAAGGACGACGTGGTGCGCCACAAGCTGGTGATGAAGATTATCTCGGCCTACGAGAAGAACGACCTTTCCAAGCGTCGACGCGCGGAACAGGCACTTTAAGAGGCGTACGATACAAGATGAATCTTCGACCTGAGAAGCGACTTCCCTTTCGGGAGTCGGTCCGTGCATATTTTGTGACCAGCGGCCATGTGCTCTGGATCCTGCTGGGGCTGATCACCCTGTTTTTTACCCTGATCATCTATCCCAACCTCTCCGTGACCAAGTTCTCCTACAGCGTGGGAGACATCGCAGAAAAGAACATCAAGGCCCCCCGTGACTTTCTGATCCAGGACGACGCCGCCACCGAGGCGAGCCGGAAGCTGGCCATCCGCTCGGTCCTGCCCGTGTACGACAACAACACGGAGGTGGTGGGCCGCCAGGTGGCCAATGTCCGGAGCGCCTTTTCCGAGTTTCGGACCATCCTGACCCAGCCGCCGGTTCCCCCGCCTCCCCAGCCCACGGTGGAGCCCGGCAAAGAGTCCACGGCTGCGGCCACGCCCCTGGACGAGGTGTGGCTGAGAAAGCAGGAGTTTGAGGACAAGATGGGCATTGAGGTGAGCCGGGGCGCTTTCCAGGTCCTTGAGACCCACCTCTTTTCCAAGACCATTGAGGACCTCATCTGCCGCATCTACACCGAGATCATGACCAACGGGGTGGTGGCCAACAAGGAACTCCTGCTTCGCCAGGTGGACAGGGGCATTACCCTGCGCACCGTGGACGGCAAGGAAGAGTCCGTGGCCAAGAACCTCAAGGCCTACTACGGCCTGGAGCAGGCCCAGACCATGGTGCGCATCGTGGCCGATCCTCTGTTCAAAAAAGAGGCCGCGGATGTGGACTACACGGCCCTGAACCTCATCGTGGATTTCACCCAGCGCATGCTGCAGCCCAACATCACCTTGAACGGCAGCGAGACCGAAAGCCGTGCCAGGCGTGCCGCCGAAGAGGTGAAGCCGGTCCTTTTCAAGGTCAAGGTGGGGGAGATGATCCTGCGTGAAGGGGAGCGGGTCACCGAGCTTCAATTGGCAAAACTCCAGGAACTCCAGCATCAGACCCGGAACCGCCACCTGTTCTCCAGAAGCATCGGCGCGGCCATGGTGACGGCTTTTTTCCTCATGATCGCCTTTCTGGTCCACTACCGGCCGAAAAACGAGGGCATCGAAGACCGCAACAAGAACATGTTCTTTCTGGCCACGGTGCTTGTCACCTTTCTGCTGGTGGCCAAGATCTCCCTGTCCGTTCCCGGTGTCATCGGGGCGTCGGTGGAGTTCGATATCCATGAGATCTCGGTCTATTTCGGCATGCCCGTGGCTGCCGGGGCCATGGCGGTCTGCCTTTTCATGGGCATGGAGGCGGCCCTCTTCTTCTCCATTGTCTTTGCCGCCCTGGTGACCCTGGTGTTTGCCAACCAGTTTCCCATGTTTATCTACATCTTCCTGAGCTCGGCCATGGCCGCCTTCTGGCTGAAAAACTGCCGGGAACGCAAGGTGTTCATCAAGGCCGGTGCCAAGCTGGGGCTCCTCAACGTGGTCCTGGCCACCGGGGTGGTGACCTACACCAGCGACATCTCCCTGGAGATCTACCTGTGGAGCGCCCTGTTCGCCTTTACTGGCGGGATCGCCTCGGGCATCGTCACCGCAGGCATTGCGCCCCTTCTGGAGATGCTCTTCGACTACACCACGGACATCAAGCTCCTGGAGCTGGCCAACCTGGACCAGCCCATCTTGAGGCGGCTCATGATCGAGGCCCCGGGCACCTACAACCATAGCGTCATCGTGGGGACCCTGGCCGATGCCGTGGCTTCGGAGATCGGGGCAAACCCCCTTTTGGCGAGGGTTTGCGGCTACTATCATGACATCGGCAAGATCGAGAAGGCCCAGTACTTCATCGAAAACCAGAGCGACGGGAAGAACCGCCACGACAAGCTGGCCCCCTCCATGAGCGCCCTGATCCTTACGGGACACGTCAAGGCCGGTATTGAGATCGCCAAGCAGTACCGCCTGGGCAAGCCCATCATGGACACCATCCAGCAGCACCACGGCACCAGCATCATCGAGTTCTTCTATGAAAAGGCGAAAGCCCAGAAAGAGGACTCCGAAGAGACGGTGAACCCCGACGACTTCCGGTACCCCGGGCCCAAGCCCCAGACCGTGGAGGCCGCCATCGTCATGATGGCCGACGTGCTGGAAGCGGCAACCCGCTCCCTGGACAACCCCACCCCGGCCCGTATCCAGGGCCTGGTGCAGAACCTTATCAACAAGATTTTCGCCTCGGGCCAGCTCGACTATTGTGAGATCACCTTGAAAGACCTCCATATCATGGCCAAGCGATTCAACGTGGTGCTCAGCGGCATCAACCACCACCGCATCAAATACCCCGAAAAATCGGGCAACGGACAGAAGGCAAAAAATGGAGATTCAAATCGACAATCGGCAGGAGACGCACCCGGTCCCGCAGAGCGCGATCCTGGAGAAGGGGAAGGTCATCTTAAACGCCTTGGCATTAAGTGACCGGGAGCTCTCCCTCTCCTTTGTGGATGATGAGGAGATGCGCGAGATCAACGGCCAGTACCGGGGAAAAGACGCCACCACCAATGTCCTCTCCTTTGCCATGGACGACGGCGACTCCTCCTTTGTCTCCCCCCTTCTGGGGGATGTCATCATCTCCTGCGACACCGCAGCCCGTGAGGCGGACGATCGGGGCGTGACCCTTGATCAGCGCTACAGCCAGCTCCTGGTCCACGGCATCCTCCATCTGGCCGGGTACGACCATGAGCTGGGGGAGGAAGAGGAGGCCGCCATGGCCGAAAAGAGCGTGGAACTCCTCGGCCTCATCGAACCCGGGGCCGGGCTGGACTATTTTTGATTCGCAAGACTCCTCAACGATATGTAAGGGCTCCAATCCGGAGCCCTTTTTTTATGGGGCGTGGCAAGGCAGGGAACCTGTTGTCATCAATCCTTCTTGGAGAACTCGCAGGAGGTGATCAACGGGGGTTGATCCGGGGTAACCCCGGTGTTACACTCCGGAAAAAGCAGCCGGGTACCGCCCTCTGCGGTCCCTGCTTTTCCATGCTCGACAACTCCTTCGCTTCGCCTTTTCCATGTTCGACGCAAGCGGAGCCATCACAACCAACCGATCCAATTGGGAGTACCCATCCATGGCAGGACTTGCAGTCAATATCGATCACATCGCCACCCTTCGCCAGGCCCGCAGGGCCACCTACCCCGACCCCGTTGCCGCTGCCACGCGCGCTGAAATGGCCGGTGCCGACGGCATTGTCGCCCACTTGAGAGAAGATCGCCGCCACGTGCAGGACCGCGACATCCGCCTGCTTCGCCAGGTGATCCAGACCCGCTTTATCCTGGAGATGGCCGCCACCGAAGAGATGCTGGCCATCGCCCTGGACATCAAGCCCGAGCTGGTAACCCTGGTGCCTGAAAAGCGCGAAGAGGTGACCACCGAAGGGGGCCTGGACCTGCTGGCCCAGAAAGCCCACATCGCAGAAGCCGTCAAAGAGCTCCAGGACGGCGACATCCCCGTGAGCATCTTCATCGATCCGGACCTGGACCAGATCCGCTGCGCCAAAGAGATCGGCGCCGACTTCATCGAGATCCACACCGGGGCCTTCTGCGACGCCGTCACCGACGCTGAAAAACGCGAAGAGATGGATCGCATCAAAGCCGCCGCCAAACTCGGCCACGAACTGGGCCTGGGCGTCAACGCCGGCCACGGCATCAACTACGATTCCGTGAAAGCCTTTAAAGAGGTCCCTGAGATCGACGAGTACAGCATCGGCCACAGCATCATCGCCCGTGCCTCCATGATCGGCCTGGACCAGGCCGTCCGCGATATGGCTCAGCTCGTGAAAGAGCTGCATAACTAACGGCAAAAACGCCTCCTGCGGCAAGGGGCTAAGCCCCTTGACCCCAGGGTCGCACATGCTCCGGGGCTGCGCCCCTTCACATGTGCTGACGGGCTTCGCCCGTGGAAGCCCTTGGTTACCGGAGGCTGTGTGGTTTAATTGATAATGGTCAAGCGGCGGTAACGTATCCTGCTTCTCCAAAGCTTGTGGCTCAGCCCGCATAAACAACCAGCGTTTATGTCGGGCGAAGCCCGAGCCGAAGGCCCTTGCGCTTTGTCCCGAGGCACGAGGGACAAAGCGCAAGGGCAATCAGCTTTCGAGGTGGCTCACCTCGCCGCCGGAGGCTATTTCTAAGGAGGCTTTTCTCATGCAGGTCACCACCTCAAAACAGATGCAGGAGATTGACCGTCGGACCATTCTCGAGATCGGCATTCCCGGGCGCGTGCTCATGGAGAGTGCGGGGCGCGGGTGTGTGGCGGCCCTTGACCGGTTGGCCGGGGGCAGGGCTCTTTCGCGTGTGGTTGTGGTGGCGGGCCGGGGGAACAACGGGGGCGATGGGTTTGTGGTGGCCCGGTACCTGGCCGAGCGCGGGGTGGAGGCCCCGGTGTGTGTGGTGGGGGGCACGGACGGTATCTCCGGGGAGGCCTTTGAGAACCTTTCGCTACTGGAGGCCCTGGGCGTTGCGGTGGTGGAGGTGGTCGAAGAGGTGGACCTGACGGCCTTGACGCGTGCCTTGTCCCACTGCGACATGGTGGTGGACGCTCTGTTCGGGACCGGTCTTCAGCGGGAGGTCACCGGCCTTTACGCGGAGGTGGTTTCGGCCGTGAACGCTGCCAAAGGCCCGGTGCTGGCCGTGGACATTCCTTCCGGGGTGTGTGCGGACACGGGGCGGGTCTTGGGGTGTGCGGTGAGGGCCCAGGCCACGGCAACCTTCTGCCTTCCCAAGGCGGGGCATTTTCTTTATCCGGGCCGGGAGCATTGCGGCGAGCTGACCGTTGTGGACATCGGCATTCCAAACCGGGCCGTGGAGCAGACCGGCATAGACTGCCGCCTGATTACAAGTCAGCAGGTCATGGGTCAGATGGCTCCTTTCAGCCCCCACGCCCACAAGGGCACCCGGGGACATCTTGCCCTGATGGGGGGCTCTTCGGGAAAAAGCGGGGCCGTGATCCTGGCTGCCGGAGCCGCGGTTTCCGGTGGTGCCGGGCTGGTGAGCGTGGCCCTTCCCGCGTGCATCAACACCGCCTTTGAGTCCCGTTGTCTGGAAGCCATGAGTCTGCCTTTGCCCCACGGGGAGGACGGCAGCTTTCATCCGGGATGCGGTGAGGCTTTGGCCGGGTTTCTTTCGGGCAAGGACGCTGTGGCCGCTGGGCCCGGCCTGACCACCACAAAGGGGGCACTGGCCGCCCTTGCCGCTCTTCTTGAGTTTTCCGTGGTTCCCATGGTCCTGGACGCCGACGCCCTGAACCTTTTGGCTGAAAAGCCCGAGCTGATGCGAGAGATCAATGTCGAGGCCGTGATTACCCCGCATCCCAAGGAGCTGGCGCGGCTTACCGGCGCATCGGTCCGTGAGATCCAGGAAGATCGCCTGGGGGCTGCCCGGGCCTTTGCCGAACAGACAGGGCTCCATGTGGTCCTCAAGGGGGCGGGTACTGTGGTGGCCCACCCGGATGGCCGCTGTGCCATCAATCCCACTGGCAATGCCCTTCTGGCAACCGGCGGCACCGGGGACGTGCTCACCGGCCTCATCGGCGCCCTTTTGGCCCAGGGGTTTTCCTGCTCAGAGGCCTCGGAGATGGGTGTGTACCTCCACGGCGAAGCCGCTAACCGCCTCATGGACCAGGGGCTTCAGACCGGCATGGCCGCTTCGCGCCTCATTGATCTGTTGCCCGGCGTCCTCTCCGACGCCATGGCCGGCAACCTTGAATCCCGAGCCCCCGAAGCTCGGGTCATCTAAATGGCGCCTCCGGCGGGTCGCTTTTTGAAAAAAGCTCCGCAAAAACTTTCCGGTATGTCCGTAATGTTTAAAACAGTCGGCTCACCGAGAGCTTTCGGCCGGTCCGCGTCGTTCGTAAGACCTGTTTGTCAAACTTTTCAAAAGTTTGGCCCCCGGCAGGGCCGCCGGAGGCTGTTTTCAACCCTTTGACCCGGCGGCCGGTGATGCGCCGCAGCATGGCAGAATCAATGACCCAACATTCATCGTATATCGGCGAGTTGCTCGCCCGGGGCCGCGTGGTCCTGACCACGGCATCCACGGAAGAGACCGAAGAGGTGGGACGCCTTATGGGCTGTGCCGTGAGCGGCCCCCTTGTGCTCACATTGGCCGGGGATCTGGGCAGTGGAAAGACCTGTTTTGCAAGGGGACTTGCTCGGGGCCTGGGGGTGGACGAGGCGTATCACGTGACGAGCCCCACCTACACCATCGTCAACGAGTACCCGGGGCGTCTGCCCCTGTTTCACCTCGACCTCTACCGCCTTGGCGGGGGGGACGAACTGGAGGAGATCGGGTATCGGGACATGCTCCAGGAGGGCGGTGTCATCGTGGTGGAGTGGCCCGAGCGCTCCGATGACACCGAGCTCGGCACGGATCTGGTGGTCACGATTCGGGAAGAAGGCCCGGACGAGCGCGTGATCACCATGGCGTGTGTGCATCCGGATGTGGACTTGAAGGCGCAAGTCTGATACAAGACCCTGAAACATATACGGCTTTTACAATGGAGAAACAATGGCACTGATCGTACAAAAATATGGCGGCACATCCGTCGGGGATCTGGAGCGCATTCACAATGTGGCCAAGCGCGTTGCCAGGGCTTACGACGAGGGGAACGACGTGGTGGTGGTGCTTTCGGCCATGAGCGGCGTTACCGACAGACTGATTGAGATGGCCCATCAGGCCTCGAGCAAGCCCTGCAAGCGGGAGATGGACGTACTCCTCTCCACCGGCGAGCAGACAACGGTTTCCCTGATGTCCATGACCCTTCAGGAGATGGGCTACAAGGCCGAGTCACTCCTCGGGTTCCAGGCGGAGATCCAGACGGACAACGGGGCGGGAAAGGCCCGGATCATGCGCATCGGCGCAAGCCGCATCAAACGTCTTCTGGATGAGAAGAAGATCGTCGTGGTGGCGGGGTTCCAGGGCATGGACTGCGACGGCAACATCACCACCCTGGGGCGCGGCGGGTCCGACACCTCGGCTGTGGCCATTGCCGCGGCAGTGGGAGCCGACGCCTGCGAAATCTATACGGACGTGGACGGGATCTACACCACCGATCCCAGGATCTGCGATAAAGCGAGAAAACTTGAGAGGATCTCCTATGACGAGATGCTCGAAATGGCAAGCCTGGGGGCCAAGGTCCTTCAGATTCGCTCCGTGGGCTTTGCCAAGAAATACAACGTGCCGATCCACGTTAGATCATCTTTCAATGAGGAGGAAGGGACCATGGTTGTCAACGAAGATTCCGGCATGGAGCAGCTTGTCGTCTCCGGTGTTACCTTAGATAAAAACGAAGCGCGCATCACCGTCAAGAAGGTTCCGGACCAGCCCGGTGTCTCGGCCAAGATTTTCTCTCCCCTTGCCGCCTCCGGCATCCAGGTGGACATGATCATCCAGAACACCCGCTCCGGCGGTGAGACCGACCTTACCTTCACGGTCACCAAGGCCGACTACCAGGAAGCCATCGAGATCACCCGTCGGGTGGCCGAAGAGCTTGGGGGCAAAGAGGTCCTCGTGGCCGACGACATCGCCAAGGTGTCTGTCATCGGCGTGGGCATGAAGAACCACTCCGGCGTGGCGTCCCGCATGTTCCAGGCCCTGGCCGACGAGAACATCAACATCCGCCTGATCACCACCAGCGAGATCCGCATCTCCTGCGTCATCGACGAACGCTACGCCGAGCTGGCCGTGCGTATTCTCCACGACGCGTTTAAGCTGGACGAGCTGTAGGCCCTGCCTGCAGGCATCCTGGGTGCGATTTACATAAAAAAGGCCCGCCGATGAGGCGGGCCTTTTTGTGTTTTGCGCTTGGGGTCGTGAAAAAAGAAACTAGTTTTTCCGTTTTAACGGGCCAGCCCCGTCCGGGTCTGCCAAGGGGCGCTTGAGGTGGGAGAGGTTGCCGTCGATGGTGCGGTCAAAGGAGACGGCAAAACCGTTGCCTTCGCCCCGGACCACGGTGCCGGAGACGCGGATGTGTTCCCCTTCGGGAAGTTCAAAGGAGAGGATGATCTTCTCGCCGGATTCGGCCACATCCGGGGTGTCGATGAAGACCCCTTCGGTGCTGATGTTTTTGATAAATCCTGTGTATGCCCTACCCTTTACCACATAGACCGCCTCGCCGTAGTACTCGAATCGCGGGGACTTCCGTTTCTTCTCGAAGTGTTTCTTTTCGACAAGCTCCAGAAGATCCATGATTTCTGCCTGGCCCATTTTGAGGATATGGGAGATCAGGCGGGAGGTCGCTTCAGACAGGGACATCTCTCTTTTTGCTTTGGATCGCTTTTCCATAGGTCCTGAGTTATGCATCTCTATCTGTGGATAAGAAGAAATGATTTGTCCGGGCTCGGATAGACATTACCAAACCGATTATCGATGCGGGACGCCTTGTCTTCAGGCGTATGAATCAAAAAAACACTGGCAAAAAGCTCACTGGATTTGACCACCCCGTCAAGGTCCGGGTGCGGGCCTTGAATACACCTCTTATTCCTTTTTCCGCTTCAGTATATCTAAATGAGTTGTCTCCGGTTTGTCAATCGGTTATCGGCATAAGGGTCAGGATCGCATGACGATTTTTTCCGGTTATCTGCCATGCAATCCCGTGTGGATTGAAGATTTACTTGCTCGGGCAGGGCGCTTTACTCATCGTCTTCATTTTCTTCATTTTGATAATCTTCGGGCCAGTCCAGGGAAATGCGGCCCAGGTCACCGGCTTTGATCTCTTTGCAGACGATCTCAGCGGCCTTGTGCAGGTCCACCACCCCGCCCTTGCGAAGGCAGCCCCGTTTTTTGCCGATTTCAGCCAGGAGATCCAGCCCCTCTTCGGGAACGGTTTTGAGCTTGTATCGCCCCACCAGCAGCTCCCGATAATGGGTGAGAAGGTCCACCACGGCCTGGGGGGCAACCTCCAGGTAGTCCAGGGCCGTGTCCCGCACGGCGCCGGTTGCGCCCAGCCGGATGCCGCCCCGATGGTCTGCGAGGTTGGGCCAGAGCACCCCGGGGGTGTCGGCGATATCAAAGCCGTCCCGGCCGCCGTCGATGCGGACATGCTGCTGGTGGCGGGTTACGGCGGGTTCGTCGCCGGTCTTGGCCACCTTACGGCCTGCCAGGGTGTTGATGAAGGTGGATTTCCCCACGTTGGGGATGCCCACCACCAGGGCCCGGACCCCGCGTTTCATGTCGGGTGGCGCCAGGGAGGCGGCAAGGTTCTTTACCTTGTCCACCTCTTTTTTCTTGAGAGCCTCGATGGCCACGGCCCGGGTGTTCGCCTCTTTTTCCATGGTCTGGATCCAGCGGGCGGTGACTGCCGGGTCGGCGAGGTCCTTTTTATTAAGGACTTTGACGCAGGGTTTGGAGCCCCTGAGCTCTTTGAGCATGGGGTTGGAACTGGATACGGGAATGCGGGCGTCGATGATTTCGATGACCACGTCCACTTTTTTCAATGCGCTGCGAATTTCATCGCTCGCTTTTTTCATATGGCCGGGGTACCACTGGACCGCCATATTGCCTCCTCACAGGTTGCGATATCGTCACCGTGGCGTCGCATCTTTTCGGAATGAACGAAAAGGGGATCGCACGGGGTCTGGTTGCGTTTGGATGAAGGGGGGAACCTTTGCTGGTCAAGACCCCTTGTGCAATAAAAAAGTTTGTTTTCTTCATAGCATGGAGAGGGTGGTCAATGAAACGAGATTCAGAGCTGACGCCTTGAAATAAAGATCACTTTGTGCCACAAATAGAACGACGGTTTCATAAAATAGACATTGATGAAAAGGGGACCGAATCCTCATGTTGAATCGACTGATTTCCACTTTGTTTCTGGCTTACATCGGCATTACCTGTGTCTTTTTCTACCTGGGTGCGGTGCTTATCTGGCTGGTGACCCGCCCCTTTGACAAACGGCTCGTGGTGCTTCACCTTTACTCCTGTTTCTGGGCCTCGGTCTATATCTGGACCATGCCTGCCTGGCGCATCTCCACCAGGGGACGCGGCAAGGTGGACTGGAAGAAGACCTACATGGTTGTCTCCAACCATCAGTCCCAGCTGGATATCCTGGCCGCCTTTACTCTGTTTTTCCCTTTTAAGTGGGTCTCCAAGGCCGAGATCTTCAAGGTGCCCTTTGTGGGGTGGAACATGGTGATGAACCGGTATGTCCGCCTGAAGCGTGGTGACAAGGAGAGCATCGCCGAAATGATGGATGTCTGCGAAAAGACCCTGAGGCAGGGAGCCTCGGTCTACTTTTTCCCGGAAGGCACACGGTCTTTTGACGGGCACCTGAGGCCTTTTAAGCCCGGGGCCTTCATCCTGGCCCACAAGCTGAAACTGCCCATCTTGCCCATCGCCATCAACGGGACCCGCAAGGCCCTGCCCAAGCACAGCATGAACTTCCACGGCAAGCATCATCTGGACATTGAGGTCCTGGACGAAATCCCCTACGCGGATTACGCCCATCTCTCCGTGGAAGAGACAGCCGAGATGGTCCGACAGCTCATCGGTTCCCATGTGGAAGAGCACGTGTGTGCAACGGAGACCACCGTGACCGGTGGAAAGGCCAGGCGAGCCGGGAACCAGGGGCTCACCGCAGGCTCCTGATCCGCATCCATACTGGGCAGCGGATGTGATGTATCATGGCTGCCCGGTTTACATTGCAGCCGAATCCTGTGTCGTTTCCCTGGAAAACCTGTTTGTCAAACTTTTCAAAAGTTTGGCCCCCGGCAGGGCCGCCGGAGGCTATTTTATCTAAAGGAAGGCTTCATGAAGAGTCACGGTACCCAGCGGATTTGTCACATTGTGTCCGGTGAGGTGCGGGAAACCACCCAGGAGCTCCTGGCCGAAGAGCCCCTCTCCATCCGCGTGCAGGGTAACCCCTACACCGTGGTGATGCGCACCCCCGGCGATGAGATCGCCCACGTGGCGGGGTTTTGCCTGGGGGAGGGCATCGTGGATGCGGTGGAGGATTTCGGGACCCTTGCCTTTTGCGATGAAGACGTCAACGTGGTCACCGTGACCCTGACCCCCCAGCGCAGCGATATCGTCCCGGAGATCCTTGATCGCCGCGGCTTTATCAGTCAGACCAGCTGCGGCATCTGCGGCAAGGAACTCATCGATGACCTGCGCCAGGCCACCTCAATGGTGGATGCCTCGCCCGTGGCCTTTGGGGTGGTCAGCAACGCCCTGGACGAGCTCGGTTCCCACCAGCCCCTTCGACAGATCACCCGCGCTTCCCACGCCGCGGCCCTGGCAGATGCTTCAGGTACGATCCTCTCCGTTGCCGAAGACGCCGGTCGCCACAACGCCCTGGACAAGGCCGTGGGCAAGCTCTTCCTTGAAAAGGCCCTGGGCGAGGCCCGTTTCCTCGTCCTCTCCTCCCGCATCAGCTACGAGATGGTCCAGAAGGCCGCCCGCGCGGGTATCGCCATCATCGCAGCCGTCTCCCGCCCCACCGCCCTTGCCGTGGAACTGGCCGAAGGCCTCGGCATCACCCTCTGCTCCCTTGCCCGGGGCGAAGGGCTTTTCGTCTATACCCACCCCCATCGAATCCAGACCCAATCCCCGGAATAACAGCACCAACGTGAATGAAAAAGCGCCTCCGGCGGCCAGGTGGGGGCACCTGGAAGCCCTATGGCGAATGCATGGAGGCAGCCATGATGCTATCGCTTTCGGGGCATTCGCGTGGGGCGTGACGTAGGGCAACCGCTTATGCGGGAGAGGCCGTTTCATTCTTCTGAAAACACGATGAAAGTCACTTGGGATCCGTTTGACTTGAACCGGAATAACTCCGGGGGCAAGGTGTGCCAACTTGAAAGCAGGTTACCGCCGGGCTTTGCCCCTCGTTCCTCGGGTCAAATCCCAGCGGTATTCTGGTGAATCATTGTCTGTTTATGTAAATCAGCCGGTTAACCAACGCACCCGAACAAGATGAAATAGCTTTCAAAACCTGTTTGGCAACCTTTTTAGTAACTATTCAGCTTGCCTCCGGCGGGTCGCTTTTTTGACAAAAAGCTCCGCAAAAAACTTTTCTAATGTGAAAAGGTGGAAATTATTTCGGCGGAGCCTGGAAAGGCTTGCTTAAGACCTGTTTGTCAAACTTTTTAAAAGTTTGGCCCCCGGCAGGGCGGCAGGGCCGCCGGAGGCACGTTTGCTTGGTTCTGTCAAAACGTATGAAAGATACCGGCGTTGAAAGTCCAGCCGCCCAGGTCGATGGTGTTGTCGCCGAATCGGTCGATGACAGAGTAGACGGTTTCGAGGATGACCCCGGCCTTGTTGTCAAAATAGGGGTCGCGGGTGAAAAGTTTGATGCCGGCACGTCCGTGGTACCCTGCCACCCCGTAGTCCCCGTCATCCCATGCATCCACCTTATGGGTATCGCTTGTCTCCCTGTAGTACCAGTAGTCCAGCCCTCCGCCTGCAAAGAGAATGACCTCTTGTGCCACGCGACTCTCCCAGGTGAGGCTTGCCGTGAGCGGGACAAGGATCAGTTCGGTTTCGGCCTTGCTCTCCTGGCCTGAGTCCGTGCGTTTGGTGCCGGTACGCTTGACGTAGCCTGCTTCCAGGGAGGCTGTGAGGGGGCCGCTCAGTGATCGTTGGTAGAAGAGGGTACCGGAGATGGCGTTTTCACCGTAGATGTCTTTGTAACGGTCGTCTGTGAGGCGGTGGAAGCCTGCCTTGATGCCGATGATGTTGGGGTCTTGGGTGTGGCCGGTGGCGGGCGGGAGCAGGAGAAGGGTAGCCAGCAGGAGGGGGATGACCCGGGGTTTTACGGCAAGGCCCAGGGCTGCAATGGCCAGGGCCAGGGGGACGACGGGGAGTGGCCGGGGGGTGGCCCTGCCCCGGGATGCATTGACAAAGCAGCCCCCTTCAAAGGTCTCCGGGTCGTCCAAGAGGGCGTGCACCTCTTCCACGAAGATGGAGACGCTTTGGGCGGACTGGGGGGCTTCGTTGATGCTGGTGTCGATGGCCGAAACGCGGAAGGTGTAGTGGGTATCTTCGGCAAGGCCGGAGATGACGGCATCATCTTCGGGTGAAAAGTCCTGCTGGTCGGTCAGGTTGGCGGGGTCTGTGCCGTAGTAGACCCTGTAGACCGACAGGTCGGCCATGCCGTCGTTGTTTCCGTCAAAGAGGACGCGTACGCTCAGGTTTTCCAGCAGTTCAGGGGGTTGGTCCTCCTGGGAGAGGATGGGTGTCTCCGGGGCCAGGTTGTCCCGGGTCTGCCCTGCGGCGAAGGTATCCACCACCAGCCAGGACGACGGGTCGGAGTTCCCCTGGGCGTTGGTGGCTGTGACCCGGAATCGGTAGCGGGTGTCGGCATCGAGGCCGGAGTAGGTGGCCTTGGGGTCGTCGACGTCGATGGGAGAATCCGGTGTGAGGGAGACGCTTTGAAAGACGCCTGCGACGCGTTTTTCCACGCTGACCGTATAGGCGGTGACATTGTCGGAGTCCGCGGCTTTGTCCCAGCTGATGGTGATGCTGGCATCGGTGCGCAGGTCCAGGGCGAGGTTGGCCGGGGCAGGGGGCACCTCGGGGTCGGTATCCGTGGTGATGGATTCGATGCCGGAGAGGGCGCTGTCCCGGTCGCTTTCAAAGGCGGAAATGGCCACATAGTAGGTGGTGTCGGGCTCCAGGGTCACCCCGGAGGCGGCGCCTATGGTAAAGCTCACATCCTCGCCTGCGTCCACCGGGTCCGTGAGCCCCAGCTCGCTGTTGGTTCGCTTCAGGGGATTGGTTTCGTCCGTGACTTCGGTTTCGGTTTCGCCCCAGAAGATGGTGTACCCGTCGGCATCGGCCACGGTTTTCCAGGAGACGGTGATGGTGTTGTTGGTGGCGGACAGGGTCGGGTCATCCGGGACATCGGGCAGGGCAAGGGCCACGGCCGCCAGACACAGGAGGACGACGAAAAAAACCGGGGACACCAGGCGGTGCGGTTTCATGGAGTGCTCCAAAGGGGATTGACCAACATGATTGTAAGATGGGTGTTTTTGTAAGGAATGAATTAATGGTTGATTTTACGGTTTTTTCCGTACGGTGTCCAGTTTTTCAGGAGGCGGCACTGGGCCGCCTTTTTAAAACCTGTTTGGCAACCTTTTTAAAAGGGTGGCCTCCGGCAGGGCCGCCGGAGGCTCTTTTCCTTTCTTCTTACCCAGCCTTGCGGGTGAGGTAGAACATGTGGGGATCGATCATGCGGTTGGGTTTGTTGGTGCCGTCGTAGAAGAGGTCGATGACGGGCACGCCGTAGCGCTCCTGGATCTTGCGGAAGATGGAGGCGCTGATGACCCCGGGGCAGCAGAAGACCGGGTTGACGTGGATGACCGCCGAGACAAGGCCGTGCTTGATGTAGTAGAGCATTCTGCCCAGGGAGACGGCGGTCTCACCGGCGATGAAGCTGGTGAGGCCGAACTCTTCCATGAGGGTCTGGCATTCGTCCAAGGGGGGCTCGGTGACCCCTTCGAGGAGGCCTTCAAAGATGGCTTCGAATTTTTCCTCGTAGCCGGTCATGGTGGCCAGGAGTTTCTCCCCGGTATCGCTTTGGCGGGTATCCGCGAAGATGGAGTGGACCACCAGCTCGTTGTAGGAGGGGAGGATAATTTCACCGCCCAGGGCTTCGGCGTGGTCGCAGATGGCTTCGTTCAAGACCTCGTTGTACTTGGCGTACATGTCCCCGAGGATGCCGATGCGGGGTTTGCGTTCAGGTGTCAGGGGCAGGGTGTCGAAGAGCTCCCGAACATTTTCCGCAGCGGTCATAAGGGATTTCCGGTTGCCAATGTGCCAGGCGATGATGGCCTCTGCTTCGTTTACGGCCTTCATGGTGGCCCCTTCCTCGGTTTCGTAGGGGAGGAAGCGGAACCTCAGCTTGGAGAGGATGGAGCTTAAGATGGTCACCGAGAGGAGCTGGGCGTTGTGGCGGGCGGAGATGCCCGGCACGGCGGCCTGTCCGTTGGTGTTCATCACCTTGATGCCTGCAAAGCCTGCCTTGGCGCCAGCAGCCTTGATGAGGTTGGCGTACTGGTTGAAGTTGCAGGAGAGGCAGATGTTGGGCAGGTAGACGATGGCGTTGTCCGGGTTCAGGTCCCCCTGCGAGAGCCTGGAGACCACCGAGCCCACGATGGCCACGTTGGGCAGGCACTCCCCGCCGCTGGCAAAGCGGTACCCGAGGTTCAAGGTGGTGTTGTCCATGGGGAGGACCTCGGCCTTGTAGCCTGCTGCCTTGAAGACCTCGGCCTGGAGGCGGTTGATGCGGGCGTCCACCATGGGGATGAGGACGGTGTCTCCCTCTTCGGGGGTGTCCGGGGCAAAGGTGGTCCTGGGGATGACGATCTCGTTGCTTTCGGCTTTCCTGCGGTCGTAGTCGGCCACAAAGGTGTCAATGGCCGCTTCAATGCGGGTGAGGTAGCCCACGTCGCTTGCGTGCTCGTCCAGCTGGAGGATGAGGTAGGGCTTGCCCATCTTCTCCATGGCGTCCTTGATGTGGTTCATCAGGTAGGCGTCCGGGCTGCATCGGAAGCAGGTGAGGAAGACCGGGTAGAGGTCGGGGTGTTTCCTCACCGCGTCCAGGGCCAGGAGGATCTGCTGGCCGAAGTACCAGTGCATGTTGGCCAGGTGATCGGGCAGGTCATCGGGTGTGGGCGTCAGGTCCAGCATGGACTGGGAGACGAGCTCAAAGCCCATGGACTCCATGCGGGCGGGGATGCCCAGGTTGACCCGCTTGTCGAAGAGGGCGTAGGGGCGGCCCAGCAGGAGGATTTTTGGTTTGTCGCCCTGGGCTGCCAGGCGTTTGGCCCCTTCGGCTGTCCAGGCTGTCTTTTGTGCGGTGAAGGCCTTTTTGGCGTCGATGAAAGCGTGGACCACGGCCTCTTCCGAAAGCCCCAGCATCGGCGCAAGCTCGGCGGCGAGGCGCTCTCCCACGATCTCGTCGGCCACGTTGTTCATGCGGACGGTGGGGTGGAGCAGGCGGCCGCCGAAGTCCATGCCGGGCAGGTTGTTGATGATGGTGGCCGCATAGGAGGAGTAGTAGCAGAAGTAGCTGTCCGTGCTTTTCTCCGCAAAGGGCTGCTCCATGGGAAGGGTCTCAAGGAGGCTCTGCTCGCTGATGAGAGTGGGCAGAAAGATATAGTCCACATCCGGGCGATCCAGGGCGGCCACCATGCCGTGGGTGAGGGCCATGGGGGTGCAGAAGTCGGCGTTGATGAGCTTCATGCCCTGGGCCAGTTTTTTGGCCGTGCTCTTTTCCACCACCACCTTGAAGCCCAGGCGCTGGAAGAGGTCCTTGAACAGGGGAGCGTACTCCACCATGAAGAGGGTCTCGGGGATGCCCACGGTTTTTTGGCCTTCGGCCGCTGTGTCCTCGGTTTTGAAGGTGGCCTTGAACTGTTTTTCAAGGCGGGAGACGGTCTCTTTACCCCCCACCTTTTTCTCTTCGTAGTCCCTGCCGCACTTGAGGCCCCAGGCGTTTTTCTTGCCCCCCACGGTGTAGACCCGCAGCTCGCACCGGTTGGTGCAGAGCTCGCAGATCTCGGTCTCCACGGTGCAGGAGAAATCGATGCCCGTGAAGGTGGAGGTCGCAAGGCCTGCATCTTTCAGGGCCACGGCGCAGCCCAGGGCGCCGGTGAGGTGGCAGAACTTGGAGACGCGGACTTCCTGGCCCAGCTCCCGCTCGAAGCAGGCCACCAGTGCTTTGTTGCGGGCTGTGGCCCCCTGGAAGTAGACCCGGCTGCCGGGGGTGCTTTTGCCCACCACCTTGGAGAGGTAGTTGTCCCGGACGCTGTGGAGCACCGCGGACATGATCTCTTCCCGTTTCCATCCTTCGGCCAGGAAGGTGTTCAGATCCCGCTCCATGTAGACGGTGCAGCGGTCTGAGGTAAAGGGTGCCTTGGCCCCTTCCACGATGTCGGAGATTTCCGGCAGGGTCATGTGGAGCCGTTTGGCCTGCTCTTCGATGAAGGAGCCGGTGCCTGCGGCGCAGACGTAATTCATGACGGCGTGGGTCACCACCCCGTCGTTTAAGAGGGTGAACTTGGAGTCCTGGCCGCCGATTTCGATGATGGTGTCCACGGCAGGGTCCAGGAAGGTGGCGCCCTTGGCGTGGGCCGTGATTTCGTTGATGGCAAGGTCGGCGCCCACGACCTCCTTGATGAGCTCCCGCCCCGAGCCGGTGGTGGCCACCCCGCAGATGACGAGGTCCACCTCTTTGAAGAGCTCCTTGACCTGGCCGAAGAGGCGGGTGACGGCATCCACGGGGTCGCCCTGGGTGCGGCCGTAGAGGCCTGCCAGGATGGCGCCCTCTTTGTCCGTAAGGACCGCCTTGGTGCTGGTGGAGCCCACGTCGATGCCCATGTAGGCTTCGCAAGTTGTTTCAGGGGTTCGGTAGAGGGTCACCTCGATGCCGTCGGCCTCGTAAGCGGAGAGCCCGTCAAACTCCGGGTAGTGGGGCATGTTCGTGTCCAGGCTGGGGCGCACGGAGCGCTCCCGGCCCATGCGGGCGATGAGGTTCCTGCTTGACTCCCAGGGCTGGTCGGCCAGGGAGGCAGCCCCGATGGCGTTGAGGGCCTGGGCGTTTTCAGGGACCGTGACGGCAAGGCCAAGGGCCGCCTCCACCTCCCGGACAATCTTGGCGTTGGCCGCCATGCCGCCGATAAAGAGCAGGTCTCCGGTGAGCTCGCGCCCCCTCACGGTGTTGGCCAGGACGCTTCGGGCCACCCCTTCGCACAGGCCGGTGGCGATGGCCTCTTTGGCGTAGCCCTGGGCCTGGGCGTGGATGATGTCGCTCTTGGCAAAGACCGCGCAGCGGGTGGCAATGGACGGGGCCTTGCCGGTGAAGGCAGCGGCCTTTTCGGCAAGGGCTTCGGTGGAGAAGCCGAGGCGCTCGGCCTGCTGGTCGATGAAGGAGCCGGTGCCCGAGGCGCAGTCGGAGTTCACCACATGCTCCATGTAGTTGCCCTGGTCGTCCAGGCGGATGAGGTAGAAGCTTTCGCACCCGATGGAGAGGATGTTCCGGCAGGTGGTCTTGAGAAAGGACGCCGCCTCCACCGAGGCAATGACCGGGTCAAAGACGCGGGCCTCGGAAAGGGTGATGTTGCCGGTGACCCCGAACCGGGTGATGGTGCCGCCCGCTTCGGCTTCCATGGCCTGCCTGGTCCGGGCAAGGGCCTCTTCCAGGTTGCCGTTGTGGAGGGTGCTGCCGCTGGCAACGACGCGATGGGCGTCGAGGACGGCGTAGTGGATATATTTGGATCCGAAGTCAAGTCCTGCTTTCATGGGTGGGCACCTCTTGTCTTTCTCTCTCTCGTAAAGGTCGTGCCCCCCCGGAGGTGGGGGATCAGATGGGGCTGAGGGTGGCGGTCCGGGGGGAAGGGGTTCGAGTCTAGAATATGTGTTCTACGTTAACGCATGCGCTTTTTTAAACATTTTCTTTGGGGTGAGTCAAGATCAAAGGGTTGAACGACACCGGTGGGTCGAATCGAATTTAGGGTGGGGGATCTTTGTTTCTGCGGGGTGAAACACAAAACAAAAACCCGCTCCCCTGAGATCAGGAGAGCGGGTTTTCTTAACAATCCAGTTGGCATTCCGGATTAGTACAACCTGTCGGATGCAACGGCCTTAGGCGTTGACCTCTTCTTTGATCTTGGTGGCGATCTTGTAGAGGATGGTCACGACCAGAAGGCCCACTGCGTAGACACCTACGGTGATGAGGATCTCCAGGGGAGTGGGGACGTACTCATGGTAGGTGTGCATGGGGTTGGGCACAAAGCCGCCGGCGATCATGCCCATGCCTTTGTCGATCCAGGTCCCTAAGAACACCATGATGCAGAGGAAGGGCATGTACTTCTCGTTGTTCCGGATCTTGGGAATCACAAGAAGGATAATGGCCGCAAACATCAGGAACATGGAGGACCACATCCAGGGCACAAGGGCTGCCTTGTCGCCGTGGCCGAAGAAGAGATACTTCATATGGTCCATGTGCTCGGGGATCTTGCTGTAGAAGACGGTGAAGACTTCGCACAGGAAGAAGAACACGTTGGCGATAAGCGCGTAGGTGATGATCTTCATGAGGGTCTGCATCGCTTTTGTGCCGGGATCGAAGTTGGTCACTTTGCGAACGATGAAGCAAAGGAGGATCAACACCGAGGGACCGGCGGCAAAGGCCGAGGCCAGGAACCTGGGAGCCAGGATCGCCGTGAGCCAGTAACCGCGACCGGGAAGGCCGCTGTAGAGGTAGGCTGTCACGGAGTGAATCCCGAAGGCCCAGGGGATGGAGACGTAGATGAGGAACTTCACCCACTTGGGTGCGGGAACCGCATTGCGCTCAGCTTCCAGGAGCTTCCAGCCGATGATGATGTTCAGGAAGAGATAGCCGTTGAGAACAATGGCATCCCACATGAGCATCGAGTGGGGCGTGGCGTTTAAGATCACGTTCATGGCGCGCGTGGGCTGACCAAGGTCCACCACGATGAAGAGCATGCACATGACCACGGCGGCCACGGCCAGGAATTCACCGAGGATGGTGATGCGGCCGAAGGCCTTGTAGTCGTGCAGGTAGTAGGGCAGGACCAGCATCACGCCCCCGGCGGCAACACCGACGAGGAAGGTGAACTGGGCAATGTAAAAGCCCCAGGAGACGTCCCGGCTCATGCCGGTGACACCGAGACCGAAGTGCCACTGCTCCATGTATCCCATGAAGGCCACCGCAATGACGGCCGTCAGACCGGCAAGCCACAGCCAGTAATTTCTGCTTCCGCTTAATGCTTTTTCAAGCATGATGACCTCCCGTTAAACGATGTAGAAGACCGAAGGCCCGGTACCGAGACTGGCCTTTCGCCGAATGGTGTAGTTCTCTTTGAGGACCTTGCGAACTTCCGAGTTTTCATCGGAGAGGTCGCCGAAGACGATGGCGCCTTCAGAAGCCTCCACGCAGTAGGGATTCTTACCAACGGCCAGTCTTTCCGCGCAGAAGTTGCACTTCTCCACGACACCCTTGGTACGGGTGGGGAACTCGGGGTTGGTGGGCTTCCCGTCTTCCAGGCCGTTTCTGGGGTCCTGGAAGTTGAAGCTGCGGGAGCCGTAGGGGCAGGCAGCCATGCAGAAGCGGCAGCCGATGCAGCGGTGGAAGTCCATGAGAACGATGCCGTCTTCCCGCTTGAAGGTCGCCTTGGTGGGGCAGGCCTGGACGCAGGGAGGGTTCTCGCACTGGTTGCAGAGGACCAGGATGGGGGCGTGGTGAGCCTTCTCAGACTGGAACTCGTTGGGCTGCTGGGTAAAGGCGTGCTCGTAGTGCTCTTCCCAGATCCACTTGATCTCGTGGTTTTTGTTGTTAAGCTCGGGAACGTTGTGGTTCAGGTGGCATGCCTTCCCGATCTTTTCGTTCAGCTCGTGGGTGAGCTTGCGGGTGTCGATGACCATGCCCCATCGATCCGCTTCGGTGACCTTCTGGTCTTTGATGGCTTTGCCTGAAGGGATGAAGTACTCGCCGATGGCATGCGCATTGGACGCGGCTGTCAGGCCCAGTGCGGATACGCCGGCGATCTTCAGGAAGCTTCGTCTGCTCTCTTTCATCACTACTTCTCCTTCGGATTCACGTGGCAATCCCAGCAGTAGGGGTTAACAGAGGCGTACTCATGGCACTTGTCGCAGAAGTCCGCCTTGTTGGTGTGGCACTCAAGGCAGGTGTTGGACAGGCTCATGTTGTACTTCTTGCCGTCATCCGCCACATAAATGCGGTGACCGTCGCGAACCACCGAGTTTCTCCAGCCGTCCAGAAGCTGCATGTGCTCCTTGGCCATCTGGTCCTTGGGGAGGATACATGCTCCGGCGGCCTTGGCTTCCGGAGCGATGACCAGCTCCGGCGCAGGCTTGGCCGATCCCGTGTTGTACCAGAACGGGAAGGAGACCAGGACGGCGAAGATGGCCACTCCGGCTAATATTTTACCTTTATCATTCATCAGAATCACCCTCCGCTCCAGGTAAATCCTCAAACCTCAGGTTTGTGGTTCGTTCAATTTCACCGTCCATGACCAGGGCGTTGGCTACCAGCTCGTGGAGGCCGGTGACTTCCACGCCGGGTACCCAGTAGTCCATGAGGGGGGGCAGAGCCGCCCTGTCGATGGCGCACATGCAGGCCAGGGTGTTGACGTCGTACTTGTCGTGGACGTATTTGACCGCGTTGGCACGGGGCAGGCCGCCTCGGAGGCGCTGTTCCATGATCTCTTCGGTGTTGAGGCCCGCACCGGAGCCGCAGCAGAAGGTCTGCTCGCGGATGGTGTTGACAGGCATTTCGTGGAAGTTGTTGCAGACGCTCTTCAGCACGTAGCGGGGCTCGTCGAGCATGCCCATGGCACGGGCCGGGTTACAGGAGTCGTGCCAGGTGACCTTCAGGTGGTCGTTGCGGCTCGGGTCGAGCTTGAGCTTGTTGTGCTTGATGAGGTCGGCGGTGAACTCGGCGATGTGGATCATCTTGGTGGACGCGGCGTTCTCGAAGACGGTGCCGGTGATGGGGTTCACCGGGGTCTCCAGGAAGTTGGCCGGGCCGTTCATGGTGCCCATGTACTGGTTGATGACGCGCCACATGTGGCCGCACTCGCCGCCCAGGATGTACTTGACGCCGAGGCGCTCGGCTTCGTGGTACATTTTGGCGTTGAGTTTTTTCATCTGGTCGGCGGAGGTGAAGAGGCCGAAGTTGCCGCCCTCAGACGCGTAGGTGGAGAGGGTGTAGTCCAGGCCGATGTGCTCGAAGAGCATCAGGTACCCCATGAAGGTGTAGGTACCGGGGTCGGCGAAGGCGTCACCAGACGGGGTCACAAAGAGGATCTCGGCACCCTTGCGGTTGAAGCTGGGGTTGATCTTGACGCCGGTGATCTCTTCGATGTCTTCGCAGAAGAACTCAATGATCTCTTTGAAGTTCTGGGGCTGGATGCCGAGGTGGTTACCTGTTTTGGAGCAGTTGGCCACGGGATCCTTGATCCAGTTGATGTTCACGCCGAGGAGGTTCAAGAGCTCACGGCCCATCATGGTGATCTCGGCGGTGTCGATGCCGTAGGGACAGAAGACGGAACACCTTCGGCATTCGGTGCACTGATAAAGATAGGAGAACCACTCTTTGATGACCTGGGGGGTCATCTTCCGGGCACCGCCGAACTTACCGAGGAGCTTGCCCACGGTGGTGAAGTCGTTTCGGTAGATGCTTCGGAGCAGCTCGGCCCTTAAAAAAGGCATGTTCTTGGGGTCACCCGAGCCAATGTAGAAGTGGCACTTGTCGGCGCAGGCACCGCAGCGGACACAGATGTCCATGAAGACCTTGAGGGAGCGGTACTTGTCCAGGCGCTCCTTGAAGCCTTCGTGAATGATCTGCTGCCAGTTTTCGGGAAGCTGCCAGTCCTCGTCGGCGGGGGACCAGTCGCGACCGTTGGGGAGCCCAAGATAGTCCAAGGTCTTGGCCTTGGCGGGATAGCAGAACTTGCCTTCGGACAGGTCCGGCGGCGTGTCCATCCACGACTTCTTGGGAACAGCGTTGTCTATTTTGATCATCTCTTCCGGTTTGATATCCACGATTTATGACTCCTTTTCCACTGGGAGACCCGCCTCGATCATCTTCTCTCTGAACTCGTTTTCGTATTTCTCGTAGGTTACGAAGGGAAGATCGGGGTTCCAGGGGTTGATGTGTCTCTTGGCTCGGCTGTTGTTGGCCATGTTTCGGGTGGGAGAAAGGAAAATACCACCGGCATGCATCAGCTTGCTGAAGGGGAAGTATACGAAGAGTACGCATACGCAGAATAGATGCACGTAAACGAAGGGGTCAATGTTGGCCGGAATCGTGGGGTGCAGTGTCGCCAGGCCCATGGTGAGCTCTTTGACGGCCACTACGTCCACCCTCAGGAAGTATCGCATGTAGATGCCGGTACCTGCGATGGCAATGATCAGGAAGAGGGGGAAGTAATCGGCTGCCAGGGAGGCGTACCGGAGGTTGGGTTTAGTCACGCGCCGCAGGAAGAGAAAGCAGGCCGCGGCAAGCAGGACCACCCCGGAGAGCAGTACGATGGGAAGGCCGATCTGGAAGAAACCGTCGATGAATTCCAGGGCTTCGATGCAGAACGGCACAGGCTCCAGGAAGAAGCGCATGTGACGGACGAGCACCGCCAGGAAGCTGTAATGGAATGCCAGGGCAAACAGCCAGAGCCAGATTTCCAATTCATAAGAGATCCGGTCACCCTTGATTTCGGCCTTGGTGTTGCGGAACAGAGACCTGAAGGTCAGGATCTCAAAGGCCATGCGGCCCACCACACCGAGTCCGGTGTAAGGGTTCTCAAGCTTGTCATGCTTGATCCAGGGCAATGATTTTTGCTGACCGCAGGTGGTCGGGATGCGGAAGGGAACCGGTGACTTGGCCCACTTCATGATACGCCAGATAAAACCGCCCAGGAACACGACAAAGGCGATGTAGGGTATCAGGATCCCAAACACTCCCTGCAGCGCAGGCGCACTGCCGCCCAGAAAGGCGAGTGCACCCAGCACAACGACCGCTACCAGGGACAACACAATATTAACGTTCATACCTTTTCCTCACCCTTTGGTGCTTGATCAAACGAACGCACCCGGATTGAAAGTTTGTAAAAGACGGACACAACCTCACATGTCGGGAAGGCCGGCAACCCTCCCGGAGAGGCTGACACACCCCCGCCCTACAGCCCTCGATCCGGTTCCTCGTCCGATTTCTCAAAGCCCCCGTTTTTATAAACATCATGTGGTAAAATTTCGGTCCCGACTTCGGGAACCTCACACAATATATCCTTGTTCTTCAAAATGTTGAGCGTGCGGGTACGCACCTCGCTGGCCCGCAGGCGGTAGATCTGCTCCCGGCAGGCCATGTAGATGTCAAAGGCCGCCAGGCTGATCCGGTCCACGCGGTTGTAGAAGCCGTCGAGATCCTTCTGGGTCACCTTGCCATCTTTGATCTCTTTTTTCAGCGCTTCTTTCACCACGGTTTTCAGCGCAAAGACAAAGGCCACGCCTTCGCTGGGGACAAAGGCCTGCACCGCACGCAGTCGAATGAGCGGGTCGAGCTTCTGGCGGAGTACCTCGGGGTCGGGCTCGTTTTTCAAGGCCACCAGGTTAAAGACGTCGGTGAACCCTTCCTTGGCCATGGCGCCGATGGGGTTGTTGAAGGGGTCTTTCTCCTTCATGATGAATCGGCTGCCGTCGGAAGAGTAGTTTCCGGCAAAACGGGCGGTCCATGCGCTGATGATCTCTTTGGCATGGCTGTCGAGGTGTTTGTAAATACCCATGGTTCCTCGCACCCGCCTGCATGCGCACGCGGGTTTCCTAAGAATTACATTTGTAACAGCAACTTAATGATGAAACGGAACTTTCCGAGTTTAAACGATTGATATAGAACAATTTCCGTTTTTGTGTCAAGAACTACTTTCCTTTCAAACGAGGCTGAAGTATGCACCGTTAAAGGATATTGCGTTTGCCTACCCGTAAGGATACGAACCTGTTTTTCCTTCGTTACCTTTCACGGTTTTGATAGTATAAACGGTATCAAAAGCCATGGCTTACCCCAGGGCGAATCCTGCGGGAATCATGCTCTGTTCGCCGCCGGGCAGTGGGCTTACCGGGCCGGAGGCCAAGGTGACAAAGGAGAAAATCGCAGGGTAACCCGGCCATGCTCGTCGGTTGTCGGCGCACTGGTTTGCCGCCAGGCACCGTGCTCCGGTGCAGCGCGGCTTCCTTCGTCCTAGGGCTCCATCGTTTGATTATGTTCCTGATAAACCGCCGCACTATAGCAGAAGCGCGGGACCAAATAAATGGTGCTCAAACGTGAATTATTTTGATTTCATTGTTCATTTGGCTTGATGGATGGTTGCGGTTCGTGGGTGACGTGATCTTGCACGGTTTTCCCTTTTCCTGTATATACGAATAGTCAATCAGGTGTCATCCGGCGATTTTACCTCACCACGGAGGCAAACCCGGTGGCACCCTTCATTTATCGGGTTGTCAGGGCCATACTACCCTGCTCCGGCGGCGTGTCGCCCTGCTCCCGGCATCGCTCTCTTTACCTGAACCCCAGGCATCACCATGCAAAAGTTGACCTCTTTTCCTGTTGCGGCATGTTTTTTCTTTGGATGGCTCCTGTCGTGTCTTCTGCCGACGGGGCCGTTGTGCGCCACGGCCCGGGCCGAAGGGCCCGAGGTCCTTGTCATTCCCATCTCCGGAGAGGTTTCTCCGGCCATGGCCGCTTTTGTGGAGCGGGCCACACGGGACGCCGAAGGGGCTTCCCTGGTGATTTTCGAGATGGACACCTTCGGCGGTCGGGTGGATTCGGCCTTTAAGATTGTCGATGCCATCACGGCCCTTGAATCCCCCAGCGTGGCCTGGGTGAAGACAAAAGCCATCAGCGCCGGGGCCCTCATCGCCCTGTCCGCCGACGCCCTGACCATGTCTCCGGGCACCACCATCGGGGACTGCGCGCCCATTGCCGTGAGCCAGGAAGGCCCCAAGATGCTGGGAGAGAAGTTCCAGTCCCCGCTGCGGGCCAAGTTCCGCGCCCTGGCCCGGAAAAACGGATACAGCGAAGCCCTGGCCGAGTCTATGGTGACCGCCGAACTTGAGATTGTGGCCTACGAGGCCGACGGCAAGACCGTCTATCTGGAGAGGCAGGCCTACGAGGACTTGAAGGAGAAGCCCGACCACGTGCGAACCGTGGTGCGGGAAGGCGAGCTGCTGACCATGGACGATGTGGAGGCCAACGAATTCGGCTTTTCCAAGGCCACCTTGAAAACCCTGGCCGAGGTGGTGGCCGGTGAGGGCAAGGGCGGGGTTGTGCCGGAGCGCGTGGACCCCTCCTGGTCCGAAGACCTTTCCGGGTGGATCCTTTCCATCGCCCCCATTCTCATGATTATCGGGCTGGGGGCCCTTTACACCGAACTCAAGGCCCCGGGCTTCGGGATCTTCGGCATCGTGGGGCTCAGTGCCCTGGCCCTTGCCCTGTTCGGCCATCACATTGCGGGTCTTGCCACCTATGCGGAGATCATCATCATCGTCATCGGTGTGCTTCTCCTGGTGGTGGAGATTTTCGTGCTTCCGGGCTTTGGCCTGGCTGGCATGATCGGCTTTCTGCTGGTGATCCTGGGGCTGATCCTCTCCCTGCAGGATTTTGTGATCCCCGACCCGGACCTGCCCTGGGAGGGCGACCTGTTTCGGGTGAACCTTCTTACCGTGGTGGCCTCCTTCGGCGCCTCCCTTCTCATGGCCATGGCCATGCTGCGCTATCTTGTCCCGGCCATGGCCGGGCGGGTGAGCGGGCCATACCTGGACGCGGACTTAAAGGCCTCCCATGCCGATTCCAAAGAGACGGCACGCATTGAAGAAGGTGCCACGGGCGTGGCCTTGAGCCCCTTGAGGCCGGCCGGAAAGGCCGCGTTTTACGGCGAGCCCTTTGACGTGGTCACCCGGGGTGATTTTATTGATCGAAACGAGCATGTTGTGGTCACCGCCGTGGAGGGGAACCGTGTCATTGTGGCCCGGAAAGAGTCCCCTTCCGAACCTGTTGCATAAAGGAACCCAGCCAAGCCCATGAAACTTGCCTTAACCGTCATTGTTCTTCAAGTTCTTGGGGTTGCCGCCATCATCGCTGAGTTTGTCATCCCCTCCTTCGGGGTGATCTCCGTGGTGGCCGCGTCCCTGTTCGTGCTCTCGGTGTATATGGTTTTCACCGAGGCCTCCACCCAGATGGGGTACGCCCTGCTGCTGGCCGATATTTTTCTTATTCCCGCCGCCATTTTCATCGGGGCCAAGGTGCTGGAGCACTCCCCGGTGACCCTGAAGAAGCAGCTTAAAAGCGAGGAGGGGGCCACGTCCCAGAAAAAGGGGCTGGATCATTTCCTTGGCCTTGAGGGCGAGGCCGTCACCGACCTTCGGCCCTCGGGGGTGGCCCTTCTCGGGGAGGAGCGCATCGACGTGGTGACACGCGGTGAGTACATAGAAAAAGGGAGCCGGGTCTCCGTTCTTTCGGTCACGGCCAACTCCGTTGTGGTGAAGCAGCTGATAGCGGCTGAATGAGTCCTTACTATTTGAAACCCGGCCCTTCGTTATGGAAGGGCCCTGTATATAACGTGAAAATCAGGAGAACGTAATGTCCCCAAACATGATTTTAACCTTTGTCGCCCTGGCCATCGTGCTGGTGATTCTTTTTGTGGTCGCCTCTGCCATCAAGCTTTGGATCCAGGCTCTGGTGTCCGGTGCCCATGTGGGTATCCTGAACATCGTCTTCATGCGGTTCCGGAAGGTGCCGCCCAAGCTCATCATCGAGTCCAAGATCATGGCGGTGAAGGCAGGTATCGACATCAGCACCGACCTGCTGGAATCCCATTACCTGGCCGGGGGCAACCTGGCCCGTGTGGTCCAGGCCCTCATCGCGGCCGACAAGGCCAACATCGACCTGGAGTTCAACCGGGCGGCGGCCATTGACCTGGCCGGGCGCGACGTGCTCGAGGCGGTTCAGATGAGTGTTAACCCCAAAGTCATCGAGACGCCCAAGATCGCGGCCATGGCCAAGGACGGCATTCAGCTCAAGGCCATCTCCCGCGTGACCGTGCGGGCCAACATCGACCGCCTGGTGGGTGGGGCCGGTGAAGACACCATCCTGGCTCGCGTGGGCGAGGGCATCGTCTCCACCATCGGCTCTTCCGAGAACCACAAGCAGGTTCTGGAGAACCCGGACACCATCTCCAAGACCGTTCTTGCCAAAGGCCTTGACTCAGGCACGGCCTACGAGATTCTGTCCATTGATATCGCCGACGTGGATGTGGGCAAGAACATCGGCGCCGACCTGGAGACCGACCGTGCCGAGGCGGACAAGAAGATCGCCCAGGCCAAGGCCGAAGAGCGTCGTGCCATGGCCTACGCCGTGGAACAGGAGATGAAGGCCAGAGTCCAGGAGATGCAGGCCAAGGTTGTGGAAGCCGAGGCGCAGGTTCCCCTGGCCATGGCCGAAGCATTCCGCAGCGGCAACCTGGGGATCATGGATTACTATAAAATGAAGAACATCATGGCCGATACCGATATGCGCAGCGCCATTGCAGGCGATGAGAAAGGACCGGATGACAAGGAGACCACCTGATGGGCGGTATCAAGTTCCTTATCACCCTCGTGGTGATCTACCTCGTCTTTCGCTCCGTCATGCGGAAGATCATCTCAACGGTGAACCCGGAAGGGGGCGATAGCCCCAAGAGGGGGAAGCTGGGGGACATCATCGCCCAGATGAAAGAGGAGATGGAGAGGGCCCGGCTCGAGGCAGAGCGTGAAGCCGCGGGCGAGGAGGACGACTTCCTGGATGACGACCCCTGGGCCGATCTTCGGGAGGATGCGGAGACCCTGGAAGCGGATTCCGACATGTCCGGAGAACGCTGGGATGCCGATGACGACAGGCCTTCTCTCCACGAGCGCTGGGAAGCGGACGAGGAGAGGCCCTCTCTCCATGAGCGATGGAATGAAGAGGATGAGAGGCCCGCTCTCCATGAACGCTGGGACTCAGCTGAGGAGGGAACTTCTCTCTGGGACAGCCCGGAAGGGAGGCGCCCTGCACGGCGGTCGCTTTCAGAGGAGCCGACGCCCGGCACCGACACCTGTGCCCGGAGCGGGAAGCGCCGCACGAGGCTGAAAGAAGCCATCGTCTGGAAGGAGATCCTTGATCGGCCCGTGGGGCTTAAGTCCTGAGTCTCCGCCTTCCGGCGGTGCAGAACAAACAGTGTGACAGACGGTTGTGAGCCGCACGGGGATTCCCGTGCGGCTCCGTCGCCGTTCCCCTTGGTATGGTTGGCCCGGGGGGGACTATATTCTTTTGCGTAAAAAACCTTGGAGGAGTTTTCAGCACGAAGGATGTAGTGATGACCATAAAACACTATTTCGAACACATGACCTACCACCTTATCGGACTGACCCTGACCCTCATTGGTCTGATTCCCCAACACCGAGCCGACCGGCTCGCCCATTTTCTCGGACATGCCTGGTTCAAAGGCGACACACGGCGCCGCATGGTGGCCATGGACAATCTCACCCATGCCTTCGGGGACTCCATGGACCAGCAGGAGCTTACGGACCTTGCCCGGCGCAATTTTGTCAACACGGCCCGGATGCTCTTTGAGCTGGGGCAAAGTACCCGGTGGCCCCTGAAGAGCGTCAGTGATCACTTTCGCTACTACGGCCACCACCACGTCATCAACGCCCATAAAAAAGGCAAAGGGGTGCTGGTGGTCATGGCCCACATGGGCAACTGGGAGTTCCTGGCCCCAGCCATCGTGGCCTCAGGGCTCCAGCCCGCCGCGGTGTATCGTCCCCTGGCTTATGCGCCCCTGGACCGCTACACCAAAGACATGCGGGAAAAATTCGGTTGCCGTATGTACCCCACCCGCAAGGCCGTGGATGGTATCCTCAGCGAGCTGGGTCAGGGTAACCTGGTGGGCCTTCTCATCGACCAGAACGCCAGCAAGCCCCACCAGAGGGTCTTTGTGGATTTTATGGGCCGCAAGGCAAGCGCCCACAAAGGCCTGGCCCAGCTTGCCGCCGTCACCGGGGTGCCGGTGGTCTCCTTTTTTGTGGTGCGTGAGCACGGAAAGTTCCGGGCAGAGTTCGGCCCGGAAATCCCCGTGGTGGATACCGGAAACCCCCAGCAGGACCTTGTGACCAACACCCAGGCTTTCAACCGGGTCATCGAGTCGATGGTGCGCCGTTACCCGGATCAGTGGCTCTGGGGGCACCGTCGCTGGAAGACCCGCCCCGAGGAGGAGCCTGCCCCCGGCGGCCCTGTCGTGGGTTGAACATTTAACAAACAGGTTATAAAAAAGATTCAGGCCAATCAAAAGCGCACTCGCAACCTGTTTACGAGGTGGCTCACCTCGCCGCCGAAGGCCTCTTTTCGGTTTATTCCCCAAGCCCTCTTGCCCCTGCCGTTCATTCGACTTTGCTCCCGGAGGGCAACGATGCTTTGATGGGTTGTCCTTCATATTATCCCACACGCGTTTGCCCTGCACGAGATCCTGTTTGCCATTGCCAAACCCCTGGTGTGTCAGTATAGTTCTATCCTTTTAGAAGGAACGTTTGAAGGGTGGCGGTACCGTCCTTTTTCCTGTGGAAGGCGCGGGCGCTGTTCTGTGATGAGACACCTGGGTGTGGATGTGTGGAATGGAATATCTGGTATACAAGGTCGTTCGTCTGTTGTTTCTGTTGTTGGGGCTCATCCCCGAGCCCGTGGCCGGGAAAATGGCCAGTGCCATCGGCGGTATCTGGTACCGGCGGGACAAGCGCCACCGGGAGGTGGCCATCAAGAACATGACCACCGCCTTCGGCAAGGAAATGTCCGAAGAAGAGATCAGGGAACTGAGCCGGAAGGCCTTTGATCATATTGCCCTGGTCCCCTTTGAGATGGGACGCAGCCTTCGCTGGAACTGGGCGGATCTCAAGGCCCGGTTTCGGATTTACGGAATTTTTCACCTGACGGCGGCCCACGCCAAGGGCAAGGGTGTTCTGGTGCTGACCTGTCACATGGGGAACTGGGAGTTTCTTCCTGTCTCCATGGGGGCCACGGGGTATCAGATCTCGGCGGTGTACCGCCCCCTGGATTTCAAACCCATGGACCGGTTTATCCTGGAGATGCGGGAACGCTTCGGCTGCCGCATGTACCCCACCAAAAAGGCGGTGAAAGGCATCCTGGATGAACTCTCCCAAGGCAACGCCGTGGGACTTCTGAGCGATCAGAATGCCCCCAAGCCCCATCAGAGCGTGTTTGTAACCATGTTCGGCAAGACCGCCAGCGCCAACAACGGCATCGCCCAGCTTGCCCTTACCACCGGCGCCCCGGTGATCCCCTACTTCGTGGCCCGGGACGGCCGGTTCGTCCGGGGTGAGTTCGGCCCGGAGATTCCCCTGGTGAACACCGGTGACTTCGAGTCCGATGTCCGCACCAATACCCAGAACTTCAGCTACGCCATGGAAAAGATGGTCCGAAAATTCCCGGAGCAGTGGTTCTGGGTCCACAACCGCTGGAAGACCCGACCCCGGGATGAAGCGCAGGGGTGAGAAGTGCCTCCGGCGGCCCTGCCGGGGGCTAAACTTTTAAAAAAGTTTAACAAACAGGTCTTAAAAAAACTGGTTGGTGAGTAACCCCTGATTTTTAAAGGCGAATGTGATTTTCTCTTAGGAGCGAAGGGGAAAGCGCATTCGCAACCTGCTTTCGAGGTGGCACACCTCGCCGTCGGAGGCGAGTTTTTATCTTTTACCGTCATAGACGGCATGCAAAAGGCCCAGGCCACCCTTTTTCTATCCCCGGCTGCGGGTGACTGAGAACCAAAAAACGCCTTCGGAATATCCGAAGGCGTTTTTTTATACCTGTCGGCTGGTGAGGCCGAGGGCCAGGTATGAGGGTGGACGGTGTGGCTTTGTCTTATCTGAAGGCGTACTGGACGCCTATACCGATGATCCAGAGGTCTTTTTCATAGGTGATGCCGTGGCTGTCGGTGTCGTCTTCGTAAAAGAGCTTGGTGGCCCCCACGTCAAATCGGAGGCCTTCAACGGGCTCGGCCATGAATCCTGCGGAGATGCCGTGGTAGACGTTTTTGGAGAGGGCCGTGCTGTAGTCCTCCGGGTCCACACCGGCATCGGAGTAGGTGTAGCCCGCGCTCACGGCAAAGCCGGGGGTGACGGCGTACTCAAAGGCACAGGCCACCTCCACCCCGTTGTCCAGGCCCTCTTCGGCCCCCTCCCAGTCGATGTCGTCATGCCAGGCGTAGCTTACGTCTGTGGCCAGGGTGAGGCTCTCGGTGGCCTTCCAGGAGACGCCCAGGGCGGTCATGGCGGGGAAGTCTTTGCGGGTGGTGTCGCCTTTGGCTCCAAACGTTGGCAATTTCGATAAGGCGGGCGCTGCTGTTCCGTTGATCTTGTCCACTTCCCACTCCACTCGGGTGCGAAATTCGTGGCGGAACCCGATGTTAAAGGAGGGGCTGGGGGTGTAGTTGATCCCGATGATGGGGGCGAAGCCGGTGCCGGTTTTCTCGTAGTCCAGAATGGTTCCGCCATCGATTTCGTATGTGTTGGTGCCGTAGACCAGGCGACCTGTGAGCGAGAGGGAGAGGGTGTCGCTCACGGCATAAGCACCGCCCACGTATGCCCCAATCCAGGCCGAGGCCACCTCTTCGGTCACGGCGGCACCTACTTTACCTGTCATCAGATGATCGGATATTTGCTTGGTGGTGATCCCCAACTTTTTGTTGAGTATCCCGTTGTCATACTCCAGGGCCCCTCCCCCGCCGATGACCCCGAATCCCGTAAACCCGCTCCATTTTTTGCCGTTTTTCACGGCAAAGAGGTTGGGCACCACCGTGGTGAGGGTGGTGGTCTCGTGCCGCACCCCGTCTTTGGTGTGGCTGTACTCCTTGGGCAGGAACTGGTTGCCCGCCATGATAAAGGTGCCCTCACCCAGCCGGATGGTGCCGGCCGGGTTGTAGAGGACCGCATCCACGGAGTCCGTGGCAGCTACCCGGGCGGGCATGCGGGTCCAGTCGGCGCTCAAGTTGGTGTTGTTTTCGTAGAGGGTCGCTCCGGCGGTGGAGGAGAGGGCCACCCCCGCAAGGAGCGTTAGAACAGCAGCGATACTTTTTTTCATCTTCATACCTGATCCTTAATTTTCCTAAATCTTAGATAATGGATTCTCAGGTCCATTTGCTACTTGTGATCCCTGAGAGAACATGACAGACAGCTGTCCGTCTGGTTCGGCTATCGCCTTGCAGTGGGGCTGTTTCACCAAACCATATCCGCAACATCGGTTGGGTGGATATTTACTTTAGTTAGACATCTAAGTAATATCTGGTGTGAATAATTTTATCTTAATTTTAACTGCAGCTATTCAGTTCGTTACACATGGAAAGCGGTTCAGGTGCCCCCCCTTAAAAAAAAGATTCAGGTCAATCTCAACCCAGGGCAAAGGTGATTATCCTTCGCAACCTGGGGGGCTGGATCCTTGGGGCGTATTCCCTGGCCGCCGAAGGCATTTTGGCCCGTGCATTATTTTTTGTTGGAGTGCCGCCAAATTTTCATGGCTTCCGCCTCCTTGATGAGCCCTTCCCTGAAATCGGGGTGGGCAATGCTGATCATCAGCTCGGCCCGTTTCCAGGTGGATTGCGCCCTTACCTGCACGGCCCCGTACTCCGTGACCACATAATCGGTCATGTGGCGGGGGATGGTGGTGATGGATCCTTGGGCAAAGGTGGGCAGGATGCGGGACTGGAGTTCCCCTTTGGAATTGGTGAAGGTGGAGGTAAGGCAGATGAAGCTTTTACCGCCCTTGGACCACTGGGAGCCGATGACAAAGTCCCACATGCCTCCGTTGCCCGAGACCTGGTTGGTGCCCAGGCTCTCGGCGTTTACCTGGGTGTAGAGGTCCACCTGCAGGGCGTTGTTGATGGAGACAAAATTATCGAGTTTGGCGATGACCCGGGGATCGTTGGTGTAGTCTGCCGGGTAGGAGGCCGCGGCCGGGTTGTTGTCCACGAAGTCGTAGAGGCGCTTGGAGCCCATGGCAAAGGTGTAGGGAACCCGGTACCGGTCCAGGCTTTTGCAGGAGCCGTTCATGCGGCCGGATTCGATCATGTCCACGTAGGCGTCGGAGAGCATTTCCGTGTGTCCCCCTAAGTTTTTCAGGTCGGACTGGGCGATGATTTTGCCCACGGCGTTGGGCATGCCCCCGATGCCGAGCTGGATGCACGAGCCGTCTGTGATGTGGCCCACGATGAGTTCGGCGATGGTGCGTTCCTGTTCGTTGGGCTCGGGGCTGGGCAAATCGGCCAGGGCCAGATCGGCAGGGGCCTCCACCACATAGTCCACGGCGGAGATGTGGACGGCCTCTTCGGCACCGCCCGGGCAGACGGGCAGGTTGGGGTTGACCTCGACGATGACGCAGTCTGACTCTTCCATGGCCGCCAGGGTGGCGGAGTTGTGAAGGCCCAGGTTGAAGTAGCCGTGGTCGTCCATGGGGCAGACCGTGCAGATCACCACGTTGCGGTGGGGGGCCACGCCATCCCTGAACCAGGAGGGGGCCTGGTGGTACATGATGGGGTAGTAGAACCCCACGTTGAAGTCCCGCTGCAGCACCCGTGAGATCTTGCTGAACTGAAGGTCGTGGTAGACAAAGCTTTCGGGGTGCTTGACCACTTCGGGCACCGGGGGCAGGGTGACGGCCACGTGAACCTCCACGTCCCGGAGTTCCTCATGACGGGCCGCCAGGGCGATGTCGCACACCACGGGCTTGCCGTTGAAAAATCCGTAATCCACCACGTCCCCTGATTTGACGATCTTTACCGCTTCCTCGGCGGGAACGCATTTTTGACTGTACTGGCTGCTGTATCGGTTCATACTTCTCCTCCTTTGCACCGTCGGAATTCGAAAATCAGAATTTCTCAATTGCGAATAATGTTTTTATGAGCAAAAGCAGTGCCAATTTGACGAACGGAGGATATGGGTATTTATAACAAGGGGATGAGTCTTGCGGGGCTGGAAACCGTCGAGAATGCCCAGGCGTGGCACGGGTGCCACGCCCGTTGAGGGAAGAGGGCATAACAGGCAAGAATTATAGATACAAGTCGTTGGGGTGGCAAAAATGTCCCGTCGGGGGACTATTCGATTCCGTAGCCTTTGAGCTTTCGAAACAGGGTTTTTCGGTGCACCCCGAGGAGCTCTGCGGCCCGGGCTTTTTGCCAGCGTGTTGATTCCAGGGTGCGCAGGATGTGAGCTTTTTCCACCTCGGCAAGGAGGTCGCTGAGAGGCCTGGGACATCCCTCTTCCCGGGGTTCCGGCGGCAGGGCGGCATGGGGCTCCGGAGACGGCAGGTCGAGGCGGCTCATGGTGATGTATCGGTGGATCACGTTCTGGAGTTCCCGGATGTTGCCGGGCCAGGGGTGGGCCTGGAGCCTGCTCATGACATGGGAGGGGATCACGGGGAGCTTTTCTCCGGTGACCAGCTTTTCCAGGAAGTGGTGGATGAGAAAGGGAAGGTCGTCGAGGCGGTCCCGCAGCGGGGGCAACGTGATGGGGATGACGCTGATGCGGTAGAAGAAGTCTTCGCGCATGCGGCCCCGCTTCACGAGCTCTTCGGGATTTTTGTTGGTGGCGGCAATGATGCGGATGTCCGGGTGGACCGGTTCGCGGCCCCCCACGGGGAGGAAGCCGCCTCCTTCGATGGCTCGCAGGAGCTTGGCCTGCATGTTGAGGTCAATCTCTCCGAGTTCGTCCATAAAGAGGGTGCCGCCGTGGGCCAGTTCCAGGAGCCCTTTTTTGTCCCGGTCCGCCCCGGAGAAGGCGCCTTTTTTGTACCCGAAGAACTCGCTCTCCATGAGTTTTTCGGGAATGGCCGCGCAGTTCACGGGCACGAATTTTCCTTCGGACCGGTCGCTCAGGTCGTGGACCGCCTTGGAGACCAGCTCCTTTCCTGTGCCGGACTCTCCGTAGACGATGACGTGGGCAGAGGTTCGGGACGCCTTGAGGATGGTCTCCAGAACCTCCTGCATGGGTTTGCTCCGACCGACGATGGTTCCCATGGCGTGGGATTGCCTGACCCGGGTCTCCAGGTGATGGAGGCGCTCGGTGAGGGCCCGCTCCCGCCTTTTCCGTTCTGTGATGTTGCGAAGGATCCCCAGCACCTCGTTTCCGGCCAGGGCGATGATCCGGGCCTCGTACCACTGGGTGCCCCGGACCTCGGCCCATTTGAATTCGAAACGCTGGACTGTGTGGTGGGCAAGGGCCCTGCCGATGGCGTCCATGGCCTCTTTGAACTTTTCCCGGGGCAGAAAGTCGGAGAGGTGACTGCCTGCGTAAGGGGCCTTTCCTTTGACCATGGAACTCTTCGGGCCCTTGTAAGTGGTGATGCGGCCGGTTTCCATGATGCGGATGATGGTGTCGGGGATGGCGTTCAAGATACCCCGGGTCACCTTTTCGCTCTCCTGGAGGGCTTCCTGGGCCCGGACCCGCTGGGTGATGTTGTTGAAGAAGGTGAGGCTGGCGGGGCGCCCGTCCCAGACGATCTCGATGGCGTGGATCTCGAACCAGACAATGTCCCCGTCCTTGGTGATGAGGCGGAAGGGGTAGACCTGGGGCACGGGCTGGTGGTTCATCCGTTTTCGGTAGCGAGTGTCCACAAGCGTCACGTCGTCCGGGTGGACAAAGTCTCCGTAGGGACGGCTGACCAGTTCGTGGGCCTCGTATCGGAGGACCTTGACGGCATTGGCGTTGACGTTTCGAATGATGCCGTCCTGCAGCACGATGATGGCGTCGCTTGAGTTTTCGAAAAGGGGAAGGTTGTCCGTCTCAAAGCCCATGGCATTGCTCCGTCTGGTTGTCTCCGATTTAAAAGGGGTACTCCCGAGACCTACTAAATGGCGGAGCATAAGGAAAGGGTGTTCTCAAAATAGGGGGCCATTGTTTCCACAGCTTTTGCTGAAAAAATCAAAATAAATGATTGTTCGGTTTTTTGATTCTGTGGATAGGTGGCCGGGTTTTATTGCGATGAAACAGTGACGCCAATGCACTGATGCTATGGGCCCTTGTCATATGCAGGGTGGATCGGCCAACTCTCAGGCGAGAGTCTCAATCCACATAAAATGTGGGACATCTTAAAATGAGTGAATATTCGTTTAAAGGTAATTGCAGGAAAAATTCAAGGCAGTTGGGTGGGGCGGGCATGGTGGTCCAGAAAGGGCCACGGGCTGGAAGGCTCGGCAACAATGGGCGGGTCGTGGGCACCGGATTTTAACCACGGGGTGCCGCCGGGCCAACGGGGGGAGCCTCTACCGGACAGTGGGTGGGTTGAAGTTTTTGAGCAACACGACGAATAAACGAATGCTCATTTGGGAGACCCGGACAATAACCTGTGTTGACTCTTACGCAGGCAATCCTTGCCTTTAATCTGTTGGAAGCTATAGAAGAAGAAAGCATTGCCGTGGCGACATGTGGCCCTTTATCTGTGCAGCACGGCATCTTTTCAGGAATCAATTAAATAAATAAACATTCGTTCGTTTAAGAATGCCATAAAATGAACATGTTGGGAGCCTTTGCCATGGACGACAGCACACGGGACTATTACGAGCAGGAGGCGCAGCGGTTCTTCGACGCCACCGTGAACATCGACCCCACCCCCATTCTTACCCCCCTGGCCGAGGCGCTTTTGCCCGGGGCCAGGATCCTTGATATCGGCTGCGGGTCCGGTCGGGATCTTCTCTGGTTAAAGGAGAGGGGCTTTCACCCCCACGGACTGGAGCCTTCCGCCGCCCTGGCTTCCCTTGCCGAACAGCACTCGGGCTGCCCCGTGACTGTCGGGGAGCTTACCACCACAGATCTCCTGGATCGCCCCTGGGACGGCATCCTTGTTTCCGGGGTGCTCGTCCATCTTCCCCACAAGGCGGTGCCTGGTCATCTTCTCCGTCTTGCAGGGGCCCTGGCAGACGGCGGTCGCCTGTATGTTTCGGTGAAAGAGGGCAAAGGGGAAGGGGCCGATGCCGATCACCGCTCCTTTTATTACTGGCAGGATGCCGATTTCAGGGTGGTGGCAAGACAGGCGGGCCTTGAGGTGTGCTCCATGGGCCGGTCCGCATCGGCCCGGGGCAATACCGATATCTGGCTGGGGTATCTCTTGAAAGCGGAAGGGGCAAAGCCGTAAGGGGCGCCCTGGTGACTTACGGGGAAGGAACTTTGGTCACCGGCATGCGGATTTCGATGAGGTAGTCGTCTTCACGGGGGACGGCCAGGGAATCGAGGAGGACTTTTTCAATGGCGGTGTTGCCGGTTGTGTAGCCCTGCCGGGCGATATGCGCCCACAGTTTTGCCCTGGACAGGGAGAGCTCTTCAAAACGCCCCTTGTGGTAGAGGTACGCATACTCCCCTGCCGGAATGGTTGCCCCTGTGGCTCCGGCAACATGGAGGGCGACGCTTTGAAAGCGTTCATCTGCCTCCGGGGGGACCTCAACACAGGTCAGCAGCTGGTGGTACTCTGCCTGGTCGTTCCCGCGGGTGGCTTGAAACAGCTTTTTGATGGCAAGCTCCAGGGCATAGAGGTCATGGGGGGCCTCCACCGGCTCCCGGACGACATGCATGGTGTCGAACCACCGGATGCCCATGTCCATGGGAATGATGGTTTGCCGGCTTTTCAGGGCGGTGATGATGGATGCCAGGCGCCCACGGGTTCGCTTGATCTCAAGGAGCTTTTGCCGGATCAACGCCTCCTGGTCTTCCAGAATCGTGATTCGCTCATCAATGGACTCTTTGGTCAGGTAGGTTTTGATCTCTTCAAGCTTCATTCCCAGGCTTTTCAGGGAGAGGATCACATCCAGGTCTTCGAACTGGTCCAGGGTGTAGTACCGGTATCCTGTTCTGCTGTGGACCTCCCTGGGCTTAAAAAGGCCGATCCTATCGTAGTGGAGCAGGCTCTGCTTAGAAATGTTGTGCAATCTCGCCATCTCTCCGGCCATAAATTTAACCTGCATGACGTCTCCTTTTTTCTTGACCCTATAGTAACTATATACCTTAAGAGATGACCATTTTCATATCGTAATTTTTTAGCTTAATGCCCTCGCTGCCCTTGCCGCCGGAGGCAGTTCGGTTAAAGATGCCTCCGGCGGCCCTGCCGGGGGCCAAACTTTTAAAAAGTTTGATAAACAGGTCTCAAGTAATCATTCATAGGCTCCGCCGAAACAATTCCGGTATTTTCGCACCCGTGCTTCGTTTTGATCGCCCTTCGGGGCGATCAAAACGAAGCACGGATGCATTAGAAACGTTTTTTGCGGAGCTTTTCTTCAAAAAAGCGACCCGCCGGAGGCAACTGAATAGTTACACAGGTTGTAACTATTCAGCTGTAGGTTCGCCGACAGGGGTTAATCAGCTTCAAAAAAGGAGGGTAATTCACCCTGAAGCAACAGGCGCAATGCGTCGCTTGCATGCACGTTGTTTTTCTTGCATGTAGAAAGGTAGCTGCGTATTCGGCAGAAGATCTTGGCCCCTTCCATAGATCGGAAGCACCCAGAAATTTTCTGATGGACTTTCGTCATCCGGATGTCGTTTTCACCCTGATTATTAGTGAAAGGAACCAGCGGGTCGTCCATGAAACGAAGGGTTTCGTTCTCGAAGTCTTCCATCCGTTCGAGAAGGTTTCTCGCTTTTGATCGTTTCATCCGCCCGCGTTGTCCCTTCTTCCTTTTCGTTTCATCCGGGGGCGGGCATTCGAGATTTCCTTTTTCCAGGATGCTCAGGTAGCGCTTTCGAAAGCCCCCGGCAATATCCGATGGAAGCTTGCCGCTGTGTTCGTTCACAACCTTGTTGATCTCAAGGAGCAAGAACTTCATGTCTTTGGCCCACTGCTGACTGTCCTGCTCCCAAGCCCGCTCCAGCTCTCTTAAGTGATGAGCGTTGCACAATGCGTGCAGGCAGTCGTAATTGAAGTAGGGTTTCCAGTGATCGTGGCACAACACGCCTTTGAAGCTTGGGATAATTCCCATTTCATCGATAGCCTCTCTGCCACGCTTTTCGTGCGGGTAAAAGTAAGTGAAAAGATCGTTCGACAGACAGTGCAGCCAAAATCGACTACCGTTCATGTTGATGCCGGTTTCATCTGCGTGGCAGACGGACGAGCCGGACAATCTGGCTTTGACGATTTCTTCAAACGCCTCAAGCGCGTTAAACGCTTCTTTGTTGAAGTTGAAAATCGACCCTGCGCTGATTGGGATACCGGCCTGATCCCGAAAGTGCTCGCAGATTCTTTCGTAGGGGACCAGCTGATGCTGGGAAAGATAGATCGCGTGAGCCTTGAGACCCGTGCCATATTGGACGCGTCGATCTACTCCTTTCGGGAAAGGAGCAACATATCGATTGCCGAAGGCATCCTCAAGAATCTCGGATCGATACTCAGTAACGTATTGAGCAACCTTCAAATCAATGACCTGCCGGGTCTCGTAACCTACGTGGCGATAGTCACCCGGTGGCAGTTCGGTCATATTGAGTTTCAACGGCAATACGAGATCTGCCTTGTCTACGGGCTCAAGAGTTTTTCCCTCGTGGCCATTTTGGCCCCGGGCTTTTTTCCTTCGGTGTTTTGCTTTTTCTCCTTCTTCCTGTTGGGATCGGTAGAAGGCGGTTTGCTGCTGTTTTTGCTATTGAGATTTAGACGGTTCGCCAAAAGGGTGATGATTGTAAGCAGCAATTCGATCACAGCTGCAACTGCGGGCGAGAGGTCCTCGTCCTGCTGAATCAGTTTCCTTGCGTTGTCTGTCGCCGCTTGAATATCAATGCTTTCGATCTTCACCCTGTCTCCTCATCTTTTTTTGACGAGGATAGTATACCACAGGTTTTGAAAACGGAATTTTGGCTCCTGAGCTTTCGAATTTCAGGCTTTAAAAATTTGAGGGTGCCGGGTCGTATAGCCCTTCATATAAGATGAATTATGGTCCTCATAGCCAGGCCTGAGCACCGGAATAACGGAGTAAGAGATCCGCAGGTCAAAATGAAAAATTTGATCAAAAATCCTGTCAAGAAAAAAATGCAGTTCAATACATTTTATGTGTGAGCTGAATAGTTACCACAGGTTTTAAAAAACAGATTCAGTTAAATCTGAATGAAAGGCGAATGTGATTTTCCCTGAGGAACGAAGGGGAAAGCGCATTCGCAACCTGCTTTCAAGGTGGCACACCTTGCCGCCGGAGGCTTTTTTGTTTTTTTCCCCTAATAGAAGGCAGCCTTTTAGCAGATGAAGTGTTACTCGACATACATTCATGAGAGCGAAGATCGAGATGGAAGAACATTTTAAAAGAGAGTGGAGCATGGGTGATTTCCTCCGGTTTGTCACCCCGTCCATATTGAGCATTATCACCATTTCCTTTTACATGGTTGTGGATGGCCTGTTTGTGTCCCGGTATGCCGGACCCCTTGCCCTGGCCGCCATGAACATCATCATGCCCTTGTTCAGTTTTTGCTTCGGCATCGGCATCATGGTGGCCGCCGGGTCCAGTGCCATCATCGGCATTGAGCTGGGGGAGGGGAATCGGGACGGCGCCAACCGCCACTTTTCCCTGGCCTTTGCGAGCCTTGTGGTGGTGGCGGTGATAATCCTCGTGATGCTGAAGGGGGTGGGGGTGGAACGGATCTCCCGGCTCCTTGGGGCCACGGAAACCCTGCTTCCCTACTGCGCCGTGTACCTCAAGGCCTTTGGGGTCGGGCTCGCGGTTGTGGTGCTGCAGATTTTTTTCGAGTTTTTTATCCGCCTGGACGGCAAGCCTGTGTGGGCCTTTTACATCACCCTGGCAGGCGGGTTTACCAATATCCTTCTTGACTACCTGCTCATCGTGCGCCTGGACATGGGGCTCCACGGTGCGGGCGTGGCCTCGGCGGCAGGTATCGGGCTCTCCGGTGCGATCGGGGTCTTCTATTTTTTGAAGCGTTCTGTCTCCCTTACCTTCACCCGGCCAACGCTTGATGTCCCGTTTCTCCGGGATACCGTCCTGAATGGCTCTTCCGAGATGATCTCGGAGATCGCCAGCGGGGTCAAAACCCTGGTCTTCAACCTGGTGATCATCACGTATGCCGGAGAAAAGGGCGTGGCGGCCCTTTCCATTATTATGTACCTCTACTTTATGCTCTCTTCCCTGTACATCGGCCTCAGCATGGGGGTGGCTCCGGTTCTCAGCTTTAACTACGGTGCCCGGAACGTGGAAAAGCTCAAGGGCTTGATCGGCCACTCGTTCCGTGTCATCGGCGTCACTTCCCTGGTCACCTTTGTACTCACCTGGGTGTGGGGCGGGCAGGTTATCCGCCTGTTTGCCGAGGGGCAGCCCGTGGTGACGGCTGTTGCCGAAGGGGGGCTTAAGATCGTTACCTTCACCTTTCTGATTAACGGGTTGACGATTTTCAGTTCGGCTTTTTTTACCGCGATGAACAACGGAAAAATTTCCGCGCTCCTCACCTTTTTGCGGACCTTTGTCTTTACCCTGGGCTTTGTCTGGTTTCTCCCGCGGGTCATGGGGCTGGCCGGGGTCTGGTTGTCGGTGCCTGCGGCAGAGTTGGCCACCCTTGCCGTGTGCCTCTGGTTTGCCAGGGCCTACCAGGGGGTATACCTCGCACCGGGGTGCGGGCGGGAGCCCCTTGCGACTCGGGTCTCCAGGGCGTAAAAACCCTTCTAAAAGGTGATGCGGATTCGAGCACCGTTGGCCCCGGAAGAGACGGACAGGTTCCAGCCTGCCTGGTCGCAGACCCGCTTGACGATGGACAGGCCGATGCCGTGCCCCTGGCTTGATTTTCCCCTGACAAAGGGGTCGGTGACCTGGTGGATGATGGTCGCGTCGATTCCCGGTCCGGTGTCTTCTACCTCGAACCGGGTGGTGCTGAGGCGCACAAGGACGGTCCCCGCCCGTGTGTAGGTGCAGGCGTTGCGGATGAGGTTGGAGACGGCCATCTTGAAATCGGGACCGGACACGGCAAGGGCCGGATTGCCGGTGCACTCGAAGGAGAGGATGACGCCCTTTCCCTCCACGAGGTAGCTGCTCTCCTGTATGGCCTCCTCCACCAGGGTGTCCGCCGCAAAGGATGCGGCACCCATGGCGGTTTCCTCCCGTGCCTTCATCAGCAGGCTTTCGATGAGGGTTTCCATTTCCGAGACCGAGCGATCGATGCGTTTCAGCGGGCGCTGGATGCTTGTTTTGTCATGTTCCGGGAGCTGTTCCATGAGCTCCACAGCTCCTTTGATAACCGTCACAGGGGTCCGGAGTTCATGGCTGGCGTCCCGGGTGAACTGCTGTTCCCGTTCGATGAAGGCCCGGATGCGCTTGTTGGTGCTGTCCATGGCCCGGGCCAGGGCCCCCACCTCGTCGTGGGCGTATTCCGTGGAGAACCCCACGGGCAGGTCTTCGGGCCGGGAGCGGCTGACCCGCTCCAGGAGCCTGGCCATGGGGTGGATCAGCAGGTGGGCGTTGGCAAGGCCCACGATGATGCTTAAAGCCGCCGCCACGAAAAAGCCGTACCGAAACACCCTGTCTATCTGGTCATGGAGGCCGAACCGCGCCTCAAACCCCCCGTCATCGATGATGAAGTAGAGCTTTTTCTCTTGTCCGGGCAGGCTTCGGATGAGGTACCGGTGGAAGGCTGGCCCTCCGATGCCGTCGGGCCTGCTTGAAAAGTAGGTCCCGTCCGGAAGGCCCCGAAGCAGGTCTCGAAAGTTGGGCGGGATGTCCTCGATCTCATCGTAAATATTGATGAACAAGCTCCGGGTGAGAAAGGGGGCCTTGCCTTCGTCGTAGTTGCTCAGGTAGTTCTTGATCTCCTCTTGGACGCGGAAGTTTTCCATCTTTTTATGGATGCGGCGCATCTGGTGGGAGACAGCCAGGCCGTATCCCAGGGTGAGCAGGGAGCCGAAGAGGACAAAGGAGAGAAAGACCCGAAACGCGTGGGTTTTGAAAAACCTCGGTTTGAGCTCCATGGGCGGGCGTCGGTGGCGCGTCATGAGGTTGCCTCCACCCGGTACCCGATCCCGTGGAGGGTATGGAGCAGCGGGGCGTCAAAGGGTTTGTCGATTTTGGTGCGCAGGGTGTAGAGGTGGGACCTCAGGGCATCGCTCCCCGGCGGGGTGTCTCCCCAGAGGGCATGCTCAAGCTCCCTGCGGGTGACCACATGGGGGGAGGCCTCCATCAGGCGTTTCAAGAGGGTGAGGCAGGTGTGGTTCAGTTCAATTTCACGGCCCTCTCGGTGCACCTTGAGGGTGGCGGTGTCCAGGGTGAGGTCTCCCACCCGGAGCAGGGCGGTTGAAGGCTTGCTGTTTCGGCGGGACAGGGCCAGCACCCGTGCGGCCAGCTCTTCCAGGGCAAAGGGTTTCACCAGGTAGTCGTCGGCCCCGGTGTCAAACCCGGCCAGTTTGTCGTCCAGGGTGTCCCGGGCGGTGAGCATGAGGACGGGGGTGGCTTTTCCTCCCTCCTGTCGGAGTTTTGCACAAAGGGTCAGGCCGTCCATGCCCGGAAGCATCAGGTCCAGGATGATCACGTCGTACGCCTCGGTGAGGGCCAGGTGCAGGCCGGTGATGCCGTCCATGGCAAAGTCGGTGAGGTGGCCGCGGGCGTCGAAGTAGTCGCCGATGTTTTCGGCAATGTCCCGGTTGTCCTCGATGATCAGAATGCGCAACGTGTTTTGTGTCATGTCCGTGCCCTTTCAGGGAGGTGTGTCACCTCGAAAGCAGGTCACGAATGCGCTTTTTCCCTTGCTTGTCGCACCGTAGCCCGGTGTCATCGTTGATTTGATGACACAGTGACAAGGGCGTAGGCGGATTCCTCGGAAAAATCACTTTCGCCTTTGATTTCGATTGACCTGAATCTGTTTTTTTAAACCTGTTTGTTAAACTTTTTAAAAGTTTAGCCCCCGGCAGGGCCGCCGGAGGCGTTTTTTGTGCTTTGCTATTTCACCTGGTCAGGTTTGTTCCGGTGACAGACCGGATCTTTTCCCATGCGGTGAGGAGGCTCACCCGGGCGTCCACGAGGTCGCCTTCGGCGCTGACCAGGTTGTTCTGGGCTTCGTTTAGTTTCACCACGCCTGTTTTTCCCGCACGGTACTCCTCTTCCACCAGGTCCCGGCTCTGCCGGGTCAGGGCCACGGTCTCCTCCTGAAGCTTAACCTGCCTGAAGGCCGTGTCAATCTCTTCCACGGCCTCCCGCACCTCTTTTTTCACGGTCAGGGCCACATCCTCCATAGTGTGTCGGGCTTCCCGTCGGGCCGCTTCGGCCTCCGTCACCTTTGCCCGGGTCTCGCCGCCGGAAAAGAGGTTCAGCTTGACGGTGACCCCGATGCTGCTGCCGAAGTCATCTCCTTCGTAGCGTGCGTCGTCCTCCCGGGAGCCGGACAAGGCCCCGGTGAGGCTGACGGTGGGGTAGTAGCCGGATCGGGCAATTCCCACGGCGCTCTCCGCCTGTTTGACGTTTGAGTCGCTCTGGGCAAGGTCCGGGCGCAGGGTCAGGGCTGTGGTGATCAGGTCTTCGGTGACAAGGGGGGCGGTGTTCCAGGTACCGGTTGTTTCAAGGGGGGCCAGGGTGAGGTCTTCGGGCAGGGCGGCCTCGTCAATGCCCATGAGGGCCGCCAGGCCGGTGAGGGCCACGGCATGGTTTTTTTCGGCGGTGAGCAGGGTGGCTGCGGCCGTGTTGACCTTGATTTTGAAGTTAAGCACATCGCTGAGGGAGCCTGCCCCTGCTTTGTGGCGGGCCTCGGCCTCCTTCAGTTGCCTTGCGTTGTACGCTTTGTCCGACAGGGCAATGGAGATATTTTCCTCTGCACTCTGGAGGGTGTAGTAGCTCTGGGCCACGTTGAAGATCAGGAGGCGCCGTGCGTCTTTTTCCGCTGCCACCGAGGCTGTCTCACCGTATCTGGCCGATTTGAGGTTATAGGATCTGCTGAAACCGTCAAAGAGGGTGAGGGTGGCGGAAAGGGACGCATCGTAGGTGTCCCCCTCGTTGGACAGGGTGGCGTTGGCCGCGTCCTCCGTGTGGGTGAGGGAGGTGGTGGCATCGAGGCTGGGAAACCAGGCCGCCTCTTTTTGCCTGACCTGTTGCCGGGCCTGTTCGATGCGATCCTGCACCGCCTGGATGGATGGGTTGCCGGAGACCGCAATGTCCTGGGCCGTGGCCAGGTCCAAAACTTTGATGGAGGCAATGGGCTGCTGGCCCGCCTGGTCGGCTGCCGCCGGAAGAGCCGTGGCCAGGGCGATCAGACTGAGATAAAAAAGAAAACGAACTTTCAAAAACATGGTTGTGTACCTGTGCATCGAGGATTTCAAAAAGGGGCCCCCGGCGGGACTGCCGGGGGCGCGGTGTCAGGTGTCGCTGCCTGTGTGGACAGGCTCTTGGGACCCGTGATTCCCTGGGGCGCGTGCCATCAGGCGTGCGAGGGCACAATGGCCGTCATGGAGGACCACCATGAGGGCCGGGACCAGCAGGAGGGTGAGGACCGTGGCAAAGGTGACCCCTGCGGCCAGGGAGACCCCCATGGGAACCATGGTGGCGGCGGCCGGGTCGGTCTCTAGGATCAGTGGGAGGAGTCCGCCCACGGTGGTGACGCTGGTGAGCATCACCGACCGGAACCGCCGGACACCCCCGGAGACCACGGCTTTTACCAGGGGCATGCCTTCGCTTATGTTGGTGTTGATGCGGTCGATGAGGACGATGGCGTCGTTAACCACCACCCCGGAGAGGGCCACCATGCCGAAGACGCTGAACAATGAGAGGTTCAGCCCCATGACTGCATGGCCCAGGGCCGCGCCGATGAGGCCGAAGGGCACGGTGAGCAGGATGATCAGGGGCTGGGCGTAGGAGCGGAACATGGCAGCCACGATCATGTAGATGCTCAAAACGGCCAGGGGGTACCACAGGGCGAGGCTGCCAAAGGCCTCCCGGTCTTTTTCCGCATGGCCCTTCAGCCTTATCTCCACGCCCCTGTTTTTCTCAAGTTCGCTGAAAAAGCCGCTTTCCAGCTCTTCCAGCACCTCCCCTGCAACGAGCTTGGTGCTGTCCACGTCGGCGCTGACCGTGACCTGGCGTCGGTTGTCGGTTCGTGTGATGGTCGAGTACCCCGGACGGATCTCCATGTCGGCAACGGCCTTCACCGGCACCATGGTGCCGTCGGGGGCTTTCACCATCAGGTCCTTGAGGCTTTCCAGGGTGCTGCGTTCTTCTTCGGTGTAGGTGACTTTTACTTCCACCTCATCGTTTCCCCGCTGGATCTTGACGGCCTCTTTGCCGAAGTAGGCGGCAAAGGCCTGATTGGCAAGGTCTCTGACCGTTATCCCCAGGTTTCGGGCCTCGGGTTTCAGGGTGAAGCGAATTTCGTTTTTACCGGGGGAGCTGTCGCTTTCGATGCGGAAGACGCCGTCTATTTGCCTGAGCCTTTCCATGACGTCGTCAGCCGCTGCGGTGAGGGCGTCAAGGTCGTTCCCCTCCAGGGCGATTTCGATGTCCCCGCCCGGAGGCCCGCCGCCCCCAGAGGTGTAGGTGAGCTTCTCCACACCGGCGATGGCCCCCACCTCCTGTTCCCAGGCCAGGCAGAGGTCCCGGGTGTGGATGCCACGCTCCGAGGCGTTGAGCAGGGAGACCTGCACCCCGCCCAGGTTGGCGCCGGTGCTACCCATGGAGCCCATGTGGCCATTGACGGCCTTGCCGGTGACGGAGAGCATGTGGTTCACCAGGGGGCCCCCGGAGGCGGTGTCGGTCTTTGCCGCCAGGGAGTGCATGCCGGCCTCGATGCGGGCCACCGCGGCCTCGGTCACCTCGTAGGGGGTGCCTTCGGGGAAGGTGAGCTGAGCGGCCAGTTCAAATCCGTCGCGCTCGGGAAACATGTTGTATTTTAGGAGTCCGCCCCGAAACAGGCCGATGGTGACCAGGGCCACGGCCACGGCTACGCACACGGCCGGGTAGCGATGGGTGAGCACCTTGGTCAGCAACGGTCGGTAGACGGTTTCGGCCACCCGCTCCATGCTCTCCACGCTCCGGGTGTGAAAGGACTCCAGGGCCCGAAGCGGGGCAAATCGCGACGGGGTTTGCCCCTTGGGATCCGGCAGGGTCGACAGGTGGGCCGGCAGGAGGATCAGGCACTCCACCAGGGAGATCACAAGGCAGGCGATGACCGCCACGGCAAGGCAGACAATGACCTTGCCCATGGTGCCTTTGATATGCATCAGGGGAACAAAGGCCAGCACCGTTGTGGCCACGGCGGCAAGGACCGGCATCCCCACTTCCATGAGGCCGTTTACGGCTGCGGCAAGGGGGCCTGCGCCGTTTTTCCTTTGAACGTAGACCGCCTCTCCCACCACAATGGCGTCGTCGGCCACGATGCCCAGGACCATGATGAGGCCGAAGAGGGAGACGGTGTTGATGGTGTACCCGGTGAGCCAGAGGATGGCCAGGCCCCCGGAAAGGGAGATGGGGATGCCCATGCCGGCCCAGAAGGCGAGGCGGGTGTCGAGGAAGAGCCAGAGGACGGCAAAGACGAGGATCAGGCCCATGATGCCGTTTTTCCGGAGGATGCCGATGTTGGTCCGGATCTCTTCGGTGTTGTCGGAGAGGATCGAAATGTGAGCTCCGGGGGGCAGGGTGCGGTTGGCTTCGGTGACGTAGCGGGTGACCCGGTCGGCGATGGCGATGGCGTCTTCCTGCTCGGTTTTGGACACCACCACCAGGGCCATGGGGTTTCCGTTTGACCGGATGGCCAGTTTGTCCTGTTCAAAATCGTCCTTGATGGTGGCCAGCTGACCCAGGGAGAGGCTCTCCCCACCGGTTCCCGCCACCACCACAATGTCTGCCAGCTCTTTCCCGGAATAGCGTTTGCCCATGGTTCGGACGCTGAACTCCTCGCCGCTTGTTTTCACCTTGCCGCCGGAGAGGTTCAGGCTGGAGTTTGAAATGGCCGTGGCCACATCAGACAGGGTCAGGTCGTATCTTCGGAGGACCTCTTCGGAGAGTTCCACCGTTATCTGGTAATCCCGGGTGCCGGTGACCTCCACCTGGGAGATCTCCGGGAGGTGCTTGAGCTCATCCTCCATGGCATCGGCCCAGGTCTTGAGGGTCTTTTCATCCATCTCTCCGCTTACGCCCAGGGTCATGACCGGAAAGATGACGGTGGGCACGTTGACCACCGGGTTGTCCGCGTCGTCGGGGAAGGTGGAGATCTGGTCGATTTCGTTTTTTACCCGGTCGTAGACCTTTTTCGTGTCGTACCCGTATTTGACGGTGATCACCGTGGACGAGCTGCCCTCCGTGGAGGTGGTGGTGTAGGTGTCGATGCCCTCCACCGAGTCAATGGCGTCTTCCACCTTGCGGGAGATCCCCTCTTCCGTGTCTTCAGGGGAGGCGCCGTCCCAGGCGAGTTTGACGGTGACGGTGTCCAGGGTCATGGAGGGAAAGTCTTCCCGCACCATGAAGCGGGCAGCTCCCAGGCCCGCAAGCAGAATGATGATCAGCAGGATGTTGGCAAACACCGTGTTTCGGGCAAAGGCTTCGGCTATTTTTTTCATCGGGTCCCTCCCGAGGCCAGCTCTTTGGGGATGGCGATTGTGAGCAGGGCATTTTCAAGGGGGCTTGCCAGGCGGCTCGTGATCACCCGGGTGCCTTCGGCGAGCCCGGCCGACACATAGGTGAACCCATCGTGGGTGTAGGCTGTTTTCACGGCCACGGTCTTCAGGCGTCCGTTGCTGTTGATGCGCACGGTGCCGTCGGAGGTCACGGCATGGGAGGGCAGGGGAACCAGGTTTGGCAAGGGCTTGCCCGGGATGGTGATCCGGCAGAACATGCCCTCGGTGACGGGAAAGCCTTCCTGGGCCAGCCGGTCTATTCGAACGGCCACATAGACGGTGCGGGATGCGGCGTCATAGCGGACGACCCTGTTCAGGGTGCCGGAGGCTGTTGCCGCGCCGTCGTTCCAGGAGACGAGGCAGATTTTTGGGACCAGGTTGCCAAACCAGGTGGCAGGGGCCGGGCCGTCTTCAAACTCCAGGAACATGGCGGCTTCGTCGCCCTTGATGGGAACGGACACCTCCAGGAGGGCGTCGTCGGCAAGGGTCACCACCTGGGTCCCGGTGGTGACGTACTGATCTTTTTCAATGGAGACGGATTTGACCCGGGCCCTGAAGGGGGCGCGGACCGTGGACTTTTTCAGGTTCAGCTCGGTTTCGGCCAGGGAGTGGGCCAGCTGGTCCACGGCATCCCGTGCCGAGTTGTAGGCCTGCTCTGCGGATTCCACGTCGGAGAGGCTGCCGGTCTTCATGGCGTCGAAGAGCCTTCGGGTTCGCTCGAACTCTTTTTTCAGGAGGTCCCGGTTTCGCTTCAGGGTCACGAGGCGGCGTTCAGCCGTGGTTTTTTCCAGGGTGAGGGTCTCGGTGTCCAGCTGAAAGAGGGTCTCTCCTGCCTCGATCACCTCTCCCTCCTCCAGGCGGGGGTGAACCGCCACCACCCGGCCGGAAACCTCCGGGCTCAGGGCCACGGTATTCAAGGCTGTGACTTCACCATACCCTGAGATCACGGTCTGAACCTCCCGGGGCATGGCCTCGGTGACCTCCACGATCAGGGCGGACTCTTCAATGGCTTTAGCCCCGGGGGGGACCCGGAGCCCGGCCAGGGCCTTCATGGCACAGACGCCCGCCAAGAGAACGGCGCCGCAGAGAAGGGCGCTGGTTGCTTTTTTCATCGGTTGTTCCTTGTCTTGCGTTTTGCTTGGGGGGTTGAAAGGGCGCAGGCCGCCCTCGGGGGGGGGGGGATGAGGGCGCCTGCGCGGGTTGTCGAGGGGCCCGAAGGCCCGCCTCAATGCAAGACAGGCTACGTGAAAGGGTGTGAAACAGACGTGAAACCCATGTGAAATTTTCGTGAAACCAGAGGTTCGCGACTGCTCCAACCCTCGTCCCTCGGGGTGTCGCATTCGCTTACGGGCTTGGCCCGTGGTGAGCGGTGAATTGCCACCGGCGGCCCTGCCGAGGCAAGCTGAATCGTAACAAAAAAAGCCATGAAGATATTTATCTCCATGGCTCTTGTGCGTTTTTTTACGGGCGCAGCCCGTCAGCACATGTGAAGGGGCGAGGAACGAGCCTCTGAGCATGTGCAAACCTGGGGTGCAGGGGATTTATCCCCTGCCCGCCGGAGGCATTTTCGTTACAGGGAAACCCCCAGGTGCTTCATGAGGTCGTCGCGGGTGATGATGGAGCGGACGTCTTCCACGTGCTCCTTGATGTTTTCCACCCCGCCTTCCTGTCGATCGATGAGGGTGATGACGCGGACGACTTCCAGGCCCTGGACGCGGGCGCGCTCGATGGCCTTTATGGTGGAGCCGCCGGTGGTGACCACGTCGTCGATGATGACGACTTTCTCGCCTTTGGCCATGTCTCCTTCCACCCAGTTGATGATGCCGTGGTCCTTGAGTTCTTTACGAATCGAAAAGGCCTTGATGGGCTTGCCGCCCAGCTCGGAGGCAAAGGAGGTGGCCACGGCAATGGGGTCGGCGCCGAAGGTGAGGCCGCCGATACCGGTGATGTCGAGATCCTTGACGGCGTCGAAGACGAGGTTCCCTACGAGGTACATGCCCCTGGGGGAGAGGGTGGTGGGCTTGCAGTTCACGTAGAAGTGGCTCATTTTGCCCGAGGCCAGTTTAAAGGTGGGCTCTTCGGAAAATTTGAAGGAGGTTTTGCAGACAATATCTAAAAGTTCGTTTTTCATGGAAGGTCCCCTTAATGAGTTCTGGATAAAAATCGGTTGCTTTTGTCCTAGGTGATGGCTATGTAAAAAGGTCACGGACAATATCCGACCTGTAGATACAGGAAACCTCCACTGATGGAAGAAGCCATTTGGGATAGTCAGTGGAGGCTCGCACGTAAGGAAAACCGTTTTGCGGCACTCCTTGACTCGTGCAAGTCCAATTACCAGAAAATGGGGTGAAAAATCAACGGGAATCGTTTCGGTGGAAATGGATTTTTCCCAATGGGTCCCGCCCTTTCCCCCGGACCGGAGCCTATGACACAGCCAGACCCTGCGGACGACGCCGTCATCCGTCTCTTCAATGTCAGCAAGCGTTTCGGCGCCAAGCTGGCCCTCTCCAATATTACCCTGGATATTCACAAAGGGGAGTGGCTTTATGTAACCGGCCCGTCGGGCGCCGGCAAGTCCACCCTCCTCAAGCTTTTTTACCTGGGCGAGAAGACCACCAGCGGCCAGGTTCTTGCCTTCGGCACCAACATGAACCGGCTGACGTCCAAGGAGGTGCCCTTCCTGCGCCGCCGGTTCGGCATCATTTTTCAGGATTTCAAGCTCATTCCCAACCGCAACGTCTTTGAAAACGTGGCCCTGGTCCTGGAAGCCCGGGGGGAGCCCCGGAACATGATCGACAAGCGCACCCGGAACATCCTGCGTCACGCGGGCATGGACAAGCGCATGGATGCCATGCCCGCGAGCCTCTCCGGCGGGGAGCAGCAGCGGGTGGCCGTGGCCCGGGCCATTGCCGGTCAGCCCGACGTGATCCTGGCCGATGAGCCCACGGGCAGCCTGGACCCGAAATCCGCGGAGATCATCATCGGCCTTCTGGCCGCCTACCATGAAAAGGGGGCCACGGTGATGGTGGCCACCCATGACCGGGAGCTCCTGGCCCGGAAGCAGGGGCGGATCATCCGCCTGGAAGAGGGGCGCCTGGTGGCGCCGGAGCCCGTGGGAGGAGGACGCCCATGAGACGCCACATGAAGCGAACGCTCAAGGATTTTACCAGTCACGCCTTTCTCCACGGCATCACCGTGGTGACCATTGCCCTTACCATTCTTATTGCAGGGGCCCTGCTCCTGGTGGTGGAAAACGGGGAGGCGGTGATCTCCTCGTGGAAAAACGGGGTGCGGGTCATGGTTTATTTGAAGGATGGAGCCGCCTCCGCCGATGTGGAGGAGGCCGGCCATGCCCTGGAAACCATGGGCGGCGTGGCCAGGGTCTCCTTTATCTCCCGGGACGAGGCCCTCACCGACCTGATGGAGAGCATGGAAGGGCAAAGCTCCCTTTTTGAGGGGCTGGGGGAGAACCCCCTGCCCGATGCCTACGAGGTGGAAGTGACCCCCGAGGCCGCGGAGTGGGAGCAGGTCCAGGCCATGGCCGCGGCCATGGTAAGGCTTCCTGCCGTGGACGATGTGGAGTACGGGCGTTCCTGGCTGGCGCGGGTCTCCCATCTGCTGGGCATGGTGGAGCTGGCCGGTGTGGCCCTGGCCGGGCTTTTTTTCATCGTGGCCCTTTTTATCGTGTACAACACCGTGCGCCTGGCCCTTTACTCCCGCAGGGACGAGATTGAGATCATGCAGCTTGTGGGGGCCACGGGTGCCTTTATCAAGATTCCCCTCTACCTGGCCGGGGTGCTGGAGGGGGCCATGGGATCGCTCCTGGCCCTTTTGGCCCTGTTCGGGGCTTACGCGCTCTTTGCCTCGGGCACGGGGGGCGGAGTCGAGGCCTTTGACCTGTCATTTCTCTCTCCGGTTTCCATGGGAGGGGTCTTTCTCTACGGGATTTTTGTGGGATGGTTCGGATGTTTTTTGTCTCTTCGAGAATTTATGAAAGAAGCCTCCTCCTGATCCTGGGGCTTTTTCTTCTGGGGGGACCGATGGCTGCCCTGGCCGGAGGGCCGGATCGCGTTGTCGTGGTGGCCGACACCCTCAACGTGCGGCGGCACCCCACGGCCTCGGCCGAGGTGCTCTGGACTCTGTCCCGGGGGGACGTGGGCCAGGTGGAGCGCCGCGCTGGGGACTGGGCCCTGGTGCGTGTGGACAGGGGGCGGGGGTACATCGCCGTCTCCGATGGGCTGGCCGTTCTCTACACGGAAAAGGCCCCCCGCACCGTGAAGAAGAAGGGGGGGAAGGTTGCTCCGGTCTCCGAGAAGGGGACCAACACCTCTTTGGCCGGGATCCGTAAGGCGGTGCGGGCCGAGGAGAAAAAGCTCCTGGCCGTGCGCAAGGAGGAGCGGGACGTGATCCGCGAGCTGGACCGGTTCAACGCCTCGCTGTCCCGGGCCCGGAAAAAGGAGCGGGAGCTCAACCGGGAGCTGGCTGCGGTGGAGGCCAAAGTGTCTGAGGCCCTTAAGGCAAAGAGCCGGGTGGAGGCAGATATCCGTGTGGGGCGAAAGCGGCTCATGGCCCGCCTGGTGGCCTACCATAAGTTGAACCAGATTGGCGAGATGAACACCTTTGCCGCCTCGGGTTCCTTCCACGACATGGTGGTGAAAAAGCGGGCCCTGGTCCGCATCCTGGGCAGCGATGCTGTGTTGCTGAACCGATATACCGCGTTGCTCCGGGAACGAAAAGGCGTGGAAGCGCGGCTTGCCGCCGAGCGCTCGGCCCTGGCGGCTGCGGCGTCCGAGCATGGAAAGGTCCTGGCCGATGTGGAGGCACGGTATCGCAAGCGGGCAGCCATGCTCAAGGAGGTCCGGGAGAAAGAAAAGCTCAGCCTGGCGGCCATCGCCGAGATGAAGGAGGCCGAAAGGCTTCTGGAGGCGAAGGTGGCGGAGCTGGCCAAGGCGAGGAAAGCCCTTTCCTCGAAAAATCGCTTTGTTCGGTATAAAGGCTTGTTGAAATACCCTGTAACCGGTAAAATTGTCTCATCATTCGGGCGCCACAAAGATCCCCGCATGAACGTCACCACCTTTGAAAACGGCATCAGCATCCGGACCCAGCGAGGGGAACCGGTGCGTGCCGTCTCTTCCGGTGAAGTGCTCTTCGCAGACTGGCTGCAGGGGTACGGCAACCTCCTCATCATCAACCACGGTGAGAGCTGGTACACCCTCTACGCCCACACCGACGAGATGTTCAAAACAAAAGGCGATCGCGTGGACGCACGGGAAGTGATCGCCACCGTCGGGGACTCCAGCCTCTCCGGGTATCCCGATCTCCATTTCGAAATTCGACACCACGGCAAACCTCTCAACCCCGGTCCCTGGTTTAAAAAATAAGGGGCGGCATTCCCATGGCGTAAGCCTGGAAGGCCCCCCTTTGTGGCCCTGCGTGTATGCTGCACGGGCGCAGTCGCCCCTCGACGCTGTTCGGGGGGCTTGCGCCGGCCCCGGCGTTTTCACATCCTTTTAGGAGATACCTGCCTATGAAGCGCATGTATATGATCGTGATCCTCATTGCTCTGCTCGTTCCCTTTGCCGTGTCCGCGGCAGAGAACGGCACCTACCGGAACCTGCGGATCTTCACCGACGTCATCGAAGAGATTGAACGGAGCTATGTGGACGAGCCCGACTCCGAAAAGCTCATTGAAGAGGCCATCAAGGGGATGGTCAACAGCCTGGACCCCCATTCGGCCCTTCTGCCGCCCCAGGCCCACAGCGAACTCCAGGAGGACACCCGGGGGCGCTTTTCCGGGGTGGGGCTGGTGTTGGCCATTCGAAACGAGAAGCTGACGGTGGTCTCGCCCATCGAAGGCTCACCGGCCAAGGAGGCCGGGATTCGGAACGGGGATGTGATCATCGCCGTGGACGGTGAAAAGACCGCTGCACTGACCATGGAGGAGTCCATTACCCTCATGCGGGGGCCCAGGGGGAGCATGGTGACCCTGACGGTGCTTCAGAAACAGGGGGGCAAGGAGGTGGATCTCACCCTGCGCCGGGACGAGATCCCCCTGCAGTCCGTGGCCCACTACGAGCTGAAGCGGGGGTTCCCCTTTATCGCGGTGACCTCTTTCAACGACAACACCGCCCGGGATTTTGAAGCGGCCCTTCTGGCCCATGAGGCACGCGGGCCTGTGAAGGGGCTGGTCCTGGACCTTCGGGACAACCCCGGCGGCATCCTTCAGCAGGCCGTGGACATGGTGGACCTTTTTCTCGACGAAGGGGTGATCGTCTCCATCAAGGGGCGAGACGAGGAGCAGCGTCAGGTGTGGCGGGCCACCACCGAGAAGGCGGTGCGCAGCTTTCCCGTGGTGGTGCTCATCAACGGCGGGTCGGCCAGTGCATCGGAGATCGTGGCCGGGGCCATGAAAGACCACAAGCGGGGGCTTATCCTGGGAACCACCAGCTTTGGCAAAGGGTCTGTCCAGAACATCATCCCCCTCTCCGACGGGTACGGCCTGAAGCTGACCGTGGCCCTCTACTACACCCCCTCCGGGGTCTCCATCCAGGCCCGCGGTATTGTGCCCGATGTGGAGCTTCCCTTTCAGGAGATGGCCTTTACCCCGGAAGAGAAGCATCTGGCGGAGCGGGATTTGCCCAACCATATTGAGGTCAGCGGGGATCAGGAGGAGGAACCCCTGCTCAAGGCACCGGAACGCCTGAGACGGGACAACCAGGTGCAGCGGGCCCTGGAGCTTCTGCTCAGCCGGGATATTTTCGGCAACGGGTGATGGGGCCTGGCGCTTTTTCCATGACCTTGCCCCCTCCTTGGGGTATGAAGGGGCGACAAAAAATAAAGACCGTCGGGTAGATAACGAAAGTCACCGTGGGGTGGCCGTCACGAGCGGAACCGGGAAAGGGAGACCATGGCAGGGGCCAAAAAAAAGAAGAAAAAAGGGAGCGCAAAGGCGCCCTCCAGCAGTTCATTCGGGCGGGTGGCCTTTGCCATATCGCTTGTGGCGTGTATCGTGGTGGTCTCAGGCCTTTTGCTGATAAAGTACCTGCCCCCCAGGATGGTGCCCCAGAAGCACGCGGCGGTGCGCAAGTCCGACCTTGCCACCATCACCCCCCAGTACGAGGTCTTTGAAAAGCACGCCGTGCCCCACCGCAAGGATCGTCCGGTGGTACCGCCGGCGCCCCACAAGCCGACCCTGGTCCTGATCATCGACGACATCGGGTACAGCGAGCCCGCGGCCTATGACCTCATGGCCCTGGACCCGAATATCACCCTTTCCATTCTTCCCGGCAGCCCCCACGGCAAGGACATTGCCGGAGTGGCCCGGAAAAAGGGGCTGGAGCTTATGCTTCACCAGCCCATGGAGCCCAACGAATATCCCAGGGTGGATCCCGGTCCCGGGGCGCTTTTCGAGGCCATGGACCCGGACCAGCTGCTCCAGACCCTGGAGGCGAACCTCACGGCCTACCCCGGGGTCAAGGGGGTGAACAACCACATGGGTTCGCGGCTCACCTCCCTGTCTCCGCAGATGTACCAGGTGATGACCCTTTTAAAGCAGAAGGGGCTCTACTTCATCGACAGCCGCACATCGGCTAAGACGGTGAGCCGTTCGGCGGCCCGCCTTATGCAGGTACCCTTTGCCGAGCGGGACGTCTTTCTGGACCATGTCCAGTCCCGTGAGGCTGTGGTGCGTCAGGTGAAGAAGATGCTGACCATTGCCGAGAAGCACGGCAGTGCCGTGGGCATCGGCCATCCCCACAAGGTCACCTGCACGGTTCTTGCCGAAATGATGCCGGAGATTCACCGGAGGGTGACCCTGGTGCGCCCGTCAGCCCTGGTGGCGCAACCGTGATTCCGTGAGCAGGAAAGCTTTGGGTTGAATTTTTTTTTTGCCGTGGTATTGTAGGGGATTGACCATGATGTGATCATGGTCCCGCGTGGGCCGGTTATGACAGCCCACAACATGTGAGACCCACAACGGAACCCCGGATTTGTCGGCATTTTCACGGGTGAGGGCTACCCTTACGCGAAAAATGCAAAATATTTCTTGACAAATCGCTTAAGGTTTTTAGAATGGTTGGGTTTTTTTGATCCAGAGGCTCAAGTTAGAAAGCACAATTGGGAGAATAAACTATGTATGCTGTAGTTGCTACGGGCGGCAAGCAATATAAGGTTCAGGAAGGCGAGATCCTGCGAGTTGAGAAGCTCGCCGGGGACGTCGGATCCACCGTGACCTTCGATCAGGTCCTGATGACCTCCGACGGCACCGATGTTGCCCTGGGAGCACCCGTTCTCGAGGGAGCCGAAGTGACCGGCACCATCGTCGAGCAGGACAAGTCCAAGAAGGTTCTTGTATTCAAGTACAAGCGCCGCAAGCGGTATCGCAAGATGCAGGGCCATCGTCAGCCCTATACCGCCGTTAAAATCAACACGATCAAGGCGTAAGTCGGCCGCTCCGCGTGCGGAGCTTCCGCAGGACGTGATGCCGGCAGAAAAATCAGTGAACAACAGAGGTGCCCTCCCCTTGCGGTGGGCATTGGGTTTTTTTAGCGGCAGCACCTCCATACAGACACCTACACGGCTTTAAGGAGTATTCGAAATGGCACATAAAAAAGCTGGCGGCAGTACCAAAAACGGTCGCGACAGTAACGCGCAGCGACGCGGGATCAAGAAGTACGGTGGCGAGGCGGTTAAATCCGGCAACATCCTTGTTCGTCAGGTTGGCACCTCCATCCACCCCGGCAATAACGTCGGCCTTGGCAAAGACTTCACCCTTTTTGCCACCATCGACGGTGTGGTCAAGTATGAGCGCATGGGTCGCAGCCGCAAAAAAGTCAGTGTATATGCCGCGTGAAATTCATAGACGAAGCAACCATCACTGTTCAATCCGGTAACGGAGGCAGGGGCTGCGTCAGCTTTCGACGAGAGAAGTTCATCGAATTCGGAGGCCCCGACGGCGGAGATGGCGGCGACGGCGGTGACGTGGTTCTCGAAGCCACGATCAACACGCGCACCCTGTACGAGTTCAGGCACAAGCGCCTGATCAAAGCCGACAACGGCGGCTACGGCATGGGTGCCAACCGACACGGCAAAAACGGTAAAGATATCGTTGTATATCTCCCTGCCGGCACGGTGGTCAGCAATGCAGAAACCGGGGAGATCATTCATGACTTCGTGAACCCCGGTGAACGCTTTGTGATCGCCAAGGGCGGTCAGGGGGGGCGCGGAAACAAACGGTTTACCACGTCGCGCAACCGAGCCCCCCGTTTTGCTCAGACCGGCGAAGAGGGCGAAGCCCTGACCATCCACCTCGAGCTGAAACTGCTTGCGGATGTGGGGATCGTCGGGTTCCCCAATGCCGGAAAGTCGACCCTCATTCGAGTCATCTCGTCGGCCCGCCCCAAAACGGCCGACTACCCCTTTACCACCCTGACCCCCAGCATCGGTATGGTTCAGCATGAGTGGGGTGAACCCTTTGCCGTGGCCGACATTCCCGGCCTCATCGAAGGGGCCCATGAAGGCGTGGGCTTGGGAACGACGTTTCTCAAGCACATTGAACGCACGCGTATGCTGGTGCACCTCATTGATGCCTCAGCCATCGACCCGGACAATCCCCTGGCCCAGTATGATGCCATCAACCGGGAGCTTTTTCTCTTCAGCGACACACTCAAGGAGAGGGAACAGCTTGTGGTTCTCAACAAGCTGGACATCACCGGGGCGGAGGAGAACGCCGATGCCTTTGAAAAGGCATTGGGAGACACGCCTGTCCTTCGTATTTCAGCGGCGTCGACCCAAGGGGTGGACACCCTTAAGGCGAAGTTGAACCAGGCGGTCAACGGCACCGAACGGGATGAGTAAGACCGGCGCTTAGCGCGCCGTCTGTCTCATGCCGTTTTTGTCGTTTCGACGGCCCGGTTGCCTTGGCTTGTTCGATTCTTTTGCGAGACCCCCGTGGACGATGCGTTCGTGATTCGTCACCGCCAGAGCGCCTCGCAATATGGCCATGTGCTGTACCGAGGACCTGAATCATCGCATATCGCAACGCGATATGGCCTGTTTGACGTTTTGCGAGGCTATCTCATGGATAAAGACCAGAAACGACTTTTTGACCACGCCCGTCGGGTGGTGGTGAAAGTGGGCAGCGGGGTCCTCTCCTTTGACGGGGGGATCAACCACAACGTGGTGGCCTCCATCAGCCGCCAGATGGCTGCCCTGAGCCAGGGGGGACGCGAAATGATCCTCGTCTCCTCCGGTGCCGTGGCAGCAGGGGTCGCCAAGGTGGCCCTGGGGCGCAGGCCCGCCAGCATGCCTGAGAAACAGGCGGCGGCCGCCGTGGGCCAGGCAGGGCTTATCCTTGAGTACGAGCTGCGTTTTGCTGAGGCCGGTCTCAAGGTGGCCCAGGTTCTTCTCACGCGCAACGACCTCTCCCACAGGGGGCGCTACCTCAACGCACGGAACACCCTCAATACCCTTCTTGCCTGGGGGGTGATTCCCATTATCAATGAAAACGACACCGTGGTAACCGACGAGATCCGTTTCGGCGACAACGACAATCTCTCGGCCATGATAGCCCTTCTTCTGGACGCGGACCTGCTCATCAACCTCACCGATATCGACGGCCTGTACGACGGCGATCCCCGGACCAGTCCGGATGCCAAACGCCTTGAAATCGTGGACAAGATCACCCCGGCCATTGAAGCCTCTGCCAAAGGGCGGCCCGGCGTCATGGGCACCGGCGGCATGTGGACCAAGATCGAGGCGGCGAAAAAGAGTATGGCCTCGGGGGTTCCCATGGTCATCGCCTGCGGCTCCCGGCCCAAGGTCCTCACCGATCTGTTCCAGGGCGTGGCCCAGGGAACTTTTTTCGTGCCCCGCGCCGACAAGCTGGGGAGCCGGAAACGGTGGATCGGCTTCACCTCCCAGACCTTTGGCGAGGTCACCGTGGACGACGGAGCGGTCAAGGCCCTTGTGGAACGTGGAAAAAGCCTTTTGCCTAGCGGTATTCTCAATGTCTCCGGAAGCTTTGACGTGGGCGCGGCCGTGGCCGTGTGCGACGCTCGGGGAAACGAGCTGGGGCGTGGGCTGACCAATTTTAACGCCGAGGACATCCAGGCCATCAAAGGGCTGAAGACCGACCAGATTGCCGAGCGCCTGGGATCCAAGGAATACGATGAGGTGATTCACCGGGATAACCTGGTGGTCACGGTGGCGGCCCTTTAAGGGCGGTTCCGGATACGAAGGAAGCATCCATTTCATCCTCTTTCATCTGACCAGGGAGTGACAGACCCATGAGTGTAGAAGCGACTATTGTTGAGATGGCCAGGAAGGCGAAAAAAGCGGCCCGTGACGTGGCCGCAGCCACCACGGACCAGAAAAACCGTGTCCTTTTTTCCATTGCAGAGAAGATTGAAACCCGGGCGGACGCCATCCAGGCGGAAAACAGGAAAGACATCGAACGGGCCCGGGAGATGGGCCTGTCCCCGGCCATGATCGACCGGCTTACCATCACGGATGGCACCATTGCCTCCATGGCAGGGGGCCTTCGCGAGGTGGCGGACCTGGCCGATCCCGTTGGGGAGGTTACCTCCACCGAGGAACGACCCAGCGGCATCAAGGTGTCGCGTGTGCGCATTCCCCTGGGGGTCATTGGCATGATCTACGAGTCCCGCCCCAACGTCACCATCGACGCGGCCGGGCTCTGCCTGAAGGCGGGCAACGCCATTATTCTGCGGGGAGGTTCCGAGGCGTTCCATTCCAACACGGTCCTTGCCGAATGCATTGCCGATGCCCTTACGGAGAACGGCCTGCCCAAAGAGGTTGTGCAGCTTATCCCCATGCGGGATCGCGAGGCGGTGAACATCCTGCTCAAGCAGGAAGATTTCATTGACGTCATGATCCCCCGGGGCGGCGAAGGCCTGATCCGGTTTGTGACGGCCAACTCCCTGATTCCCGTGCTCAAGCACTACAAGGGGGTCTGCCACGTCTACGTGGACAAAGAGGCGGACCTGGAAAAAGCCAAAGCCATCTGCGTCAACGCCAAGGTGCAGCGACCCGGTGTCTGCAACGCCATGGAAACCATGCTCGTTCACAAAGAGGTGGCGTCCGCGTTCCTGCCCCTGGTGGGAGAGGCCTTTAAAGAGGCCGGGGTTACCCTCAAAGGGTGCCCTGAAACCCGCAAGCAGCTGGCCTGGGCCGAAGAGGCCGTGGAATCCGACTGGCCCGCCGAGTACCTGAACCTCACCCTGGCCGTGAAGGTGGTGGACAGCGTGGACGATGCGTTGGACCACATCGCGGCGTACAACTCCGGCCACACCGAGGCCATCGTGACCAAAAACGAGGAGACGGCCAAACGGTTTGTCCAGGGTGCCGATTCGTCTGCGGTCATGGTCAACGCTTCCACCCGGTTCAACGACGGGGGCGAGCTGGGCCTGGGCGCTGAGATCGGCATCAGCACCTCCAAGCTCCACGCCTTCGGCCCCATGGGGCTCGAAGAGCTGACAAGCCGAAAATTCGTGGTCTACGGAGACGGTCAGATCAGGGGCTGAAGCCCCGAGAGAGCGGTGGGGAACTAGTCTGGTGGGAATGGAAGAGACAAACGAACAGAGCAGGCCAGGCCAGGTGGTTGTTTTCGGCGGCACCTTCAATCCGGTTCACCTGGCCCACACCCATGTGGTCAAAGAGATCTTGAGGCTTCTGGAGCCCGATGGGCTCTATGTGGTGCCTGCCGCTGTGCCGCCCCACAAACCGGGCAAAAAGATCGTTTCAGCCGAGCATCGCATGGCCATGCTGAAGATGGCCATGGCCGGGCTGCCCGTGGTGCTCTCGGACGTGGAGCTGAAGCGCAAGGGCACCTCGTTTACCGTGGATACCCTGCGCACCCTGCGGCAGGAGGTGGGCCCGGAATCGGAGCTCTACCTCACCATGGGGGTGGACGCCTTTTTTGATTTTCACACCTGGCGGGATGAGAAGCTGATTCTCTCCATGGCCGGGATTATTGTGGTGAACCGCCCCGGGACTCCCCACGGCGACCTGCCCGTCGGAGAGCTGCAGAGCTACCTGACGGACCGTATCGATTCCGGATACGCCTGGGACCCGGCGCAAAAGCGCTTCGTGCATCCGACCTTGTGCGGGATCGTACCCCTCTCGGTGACCCTGGTGTCGCCCTTGTCCTCCACGGATGTCCGAACATGCATTGAACAGGGAGACCGTCCGACGGATCTGCTCCACCCGGAAGTTCTCCGATATATCGAAGATAAAGGATTATACAGATGACCCAAGAGCTGGATCCCCGACTCGTCTCCATCATCAAGGCGGTGAAGGGTCGAAAAGCAGAACATATCAAGGTGCTGGACGTGCGCAAGCTCACCTCCTACACCGACGTCTTCATCCTGGCCAGCGCCCGCTCCACACGGCAGGCGGCCGCCATCGGTGAATACATCAAAGTCGAACTGAAGAAAGAGGAGATCAAGCCCATTACCGTGGATGGCCTCGATGAAGGCTCCTGGGTACTCCTCGATTACGGGGACGTCATCGTCCACGTGTTCTATGAAGAGACCCGCGATTACTACGATCTCGACGGGCTCTGGGCAGATGCCGTGGTCATCGACCACGAGGGCATCGAGTAGCCCATGGCGTGACCGGTTGAAAAGGGTGCCTGCGGGCACCCTTTTTGCGTTTTGGGAGAAACGCAGGTTGATAGGACATAGGTTATGGGCCTGCCATCACCATCACCTGATGACGCCTGAATAACCTGCAGCTTACGAATCGGGCGAAGCCCGGCCGGAGGCAACCAGGTTAAAGACGCCTCCGGCGGCCCTGCCGGAGGCAGGCTTTTACCGGCCTTGCTGAATTGCGATCGAAAAAAGGAGAGACCATTGACGACTGTACGACCCTGCATGTTGATGATACTGGACGGCTGGGGCCTTCGGGACGATGCCGAGGGAAACGCCGTGGCACTGGCAAAGACTCCGAATCTGGACGCCCTTGCGGCGAATTGTCCCACCACCACCCTGGCCTGCGCCGGAGAGGCTGTGGGGCTTCCTGAAGGGATCATGGGCAACTCCGAGGTGGGGCACCTCAACCTCGGGGCCGGGCGCATTGTGTACCAGACCCTCCTGCGCATCGACCGGGCCATTGAGGACGGCAGCTTCACCGTTAACGAGACCCTGTCCGCAGCCATGGACGCCGTGAAGGCAAAGGGCACCACCCTGCACCTCATGGGGCTCGTCTCCGACGGCGGGGTCCATAGCCAGCTTACCCACCTCATGGCCCTGGTACGCATGGCCCGTGACAAGGGCATTGAGACCGTGCGGATCCACGCCATCCTCGACGGCAGGGACACCCCGCCGGACAGCGGCAAGGGCTATATTGAAACCCTGGACGCCTTTCTGGCAGATTTTCCCAACACGCGTATTGCCACCCTCTGCGGCCGGTTCTACGCCATGGATCGGGACACCCGCTGGGAGCGCACCGAGGCGGCCTACCGCCTCTACACCGAAGGCGAGGGCATGGCTGAAACCCATGCAGCAGAAGCCGTGGCCCACGCCTACGACCGCGGGGAGACCGATGAGTTCGTCAAGCCCGTGACCCTGGGAACCGACGGGGGCACCATCACCGACGGCGACGCCGTGATCTTCTTCAACTTCCGCGCGGACCGCGCCCGCCAGATCACCCGGGCCATGACCGTGGACGCATTTGACGGGTTTTCCCGAAAAATCAAGCCCACCCTGGCTTCCTATGTCTGCATGTCCCTCTACGAAGAGAGTTTCGGGCTGCCCATGGCCTTCGGGCCCCAGCACCATGAGGCCATCCTGGGTGAGGTGGTAAGCAAGGCAGGCCTTCCCCAGCTGCGCATCGCCGAGACCGAAAAATACGCCCACGTCACCTACTTCTTCAACGGCGGGGAGGAGAGCCCCTTTGACCAGGAAGAGCGCTGCCTCATTCCCTCGCCCCGGGAGTTCCCCACCTACGACCTCATCCCCGAGATGAGCGCCGTGGCCGTGGCCGACGAGCTGATTCGTCAGATCGAAGAAAAGGATCACAAGCTCATTGTGGTGAACTTTGCCAACATGGACATGGTGGGCCACACCGGCATCATCGAAGCCGCCGTCAAAGCCGTGGAGACCGTGGATACCTGCGTGGGCCGCGTGGTCGAGGCCTTCAAGGCCAAGGGCGGGGCCCTGCTGGTCACCGCAGACCACGGCAACTCCGAGCAGATGACCGACGGCAACGGCGGGGCCCACACCGCACACACCCTCAACCCCGTGCCCCTGATCCTCGTGGACGGAACCGGCAACAGCACCACCCTGAAACCCGGCAAACTCGCCGATGTCGCCCCCACCCTCCTGGATCTCATGGGCCTTGCCAAGCCCGATGCCATGACCGGTGAGTCGTTGCTTGGGTAAGGCTGTACAGGCCAAAAAATGCCTCCGGCGGGCAGGGGCTACAGCCCCTGCACCCCAGGGTCGCAAATGCTCCGTCCCTTCGTTCCTCAGGGGCGTCACATTTGCTGACGGGCTTCGTCCGTGCTTATGCGAAACTGTCCTGGCAAAGGCGAGCCGTTTCCGGGGTACTCCACCAGGCCTTTGGAGGCATTGCGGTAAAAGCGATTATGAACAGGCGACGATAACGTCTCCTGTAACCTTGATGCTTGAGAATCTGTCCGCGCGAACCACCTGCTTTGGTTTCGGGCGAAGCCCGAGCCGAAGGCCCTTGCGCTTTGGCCCGAGGAACAAAGCGCAAGGGCAATTAGCTTTCGAGGTGGCTCACCTCGCCGCCGGAGGCATGCTTTTTGAACTGGCCTTGGGCATTGGATGTTTTTGTCCCTCTGCGGCTTCTCAGTTTTTTCTTGCAGCTTTCCATTGGCAGGGGTAAATTCCTTGTTTCGCATATTAAACAGGAAGGAGAGGACCATGGCGTTTCTGACAGATCTCGAGTTCATGAAGGATTTCATCACCGGCAACAGGGTTCCCCTTGTGGGGGCCGAGCTCAATCGCCAGCAGGTGGAGCAGTATCTGGTGGAGGTGCTTGGTTATGAGAAGGATGCCGTGGAGGTGGATCGGAAGCTTGAGTTCATCGCTGCCGGAGAGCCTTGGAAAACCAAGCTGGACCTTGTGGTCTGCGTGGGGGAGACCCCTGTGATGGTGATCAAGTGCGCGGCAGGTTCCCTGGGCTCCCGGGAAAAAGAGGCGGTCTCTGCAGCCCGTATTGCCTTTGATGTCCCCGTTCCCCTGGCCGTTGTTTCAGACGGCAACACCGCCCTGGTTTTCGACACCCTCACCCGCAAGCAGGTGGGCGAGGGTCTGAGCGCCATTCCCACCCCTGCCCGGGCCGCTGAGATCGCTGCCGCCCCTTCCGAGCCCCTTGCCCCCAAAGAGCTGGACCGCGCCCGCATTGTCTTTCGCTCCTACGACTCCATGAACATCAACCGTTAAGGCGGCGTTACCTCAGCCTCAGGATCCACCGTTTGAAAAGGGGGTCTGCAATGGACCAGGATCCGTTGTGGACCACCTCGTCCCGGGTGAGGAGGGAGTTGAGGGCCCTGGTGGCCTGGGAGGGCGTGGTGAAGCCCACGCGTTGAAGGTTCTGGGATGAGAAGAGCTTTTTCCCCTGGCATTGGGCCACGAGTTTCACGGCCTTTTTCTGGTTGGGGGTCATGGCTTTGAAGAGGTTGATGAACTCGATGGCCCGCCTCTCCAGGATGGTGGCTTCCAGGGCATCCAGCCCCAGGTTTCCGAGACCCTCTTCCCAGAGGTGGTAGAGAAATTCCTGAACATACATGGGGTGGTTTTCGCAGCGCTCCACCACCTCCCGGATGACGGTGTCCGGTATGTTTTTTTTCCCCTTTTCAAATAGCTCGTTTGCCCAGGTGAGAAAGTGGTCCGTGCTGATTTTGGGCAGGGGGTAGCTTGCGGCGAGTTTGTAGAACGCGCGGTTGGTATCGCTGAACATGGATGAGAGCAGGTGGCGCTGGCTGCCGGAAAAAATGTAGGCGATGCGTGCATGCCCCTGGATCTCCTTGCGGAGCTTTTTTTCAAAGGCCGGGTCCCCGTAGGCCGTGACTTCCTGGAATTCATCGAACGCCACCACGAGCCGCTCTTTTTCCGAGAGGCTTTTGAGCAGCTGGAAGAGCTCTGTCAGCACAGGGCCCTGGTCCCCACCGTGGAAAGAGGGGCTCACCACGGGCAGGCCGTTGACCGGATCCAGGCTGAACTGGAAGGTGAGGCGGGTCAGTTTCTCCCGGAGCCAGGCCATGGTCCGCTCAATGGGGGAGAGGCTTCGCGTCAGGGCCTGGACCACGGAGGTGATAAACTCCTCCACGGTGGTGGTGCCGTACAGGTCGATGTAGTACGGGGTGACGCCGTCCAACTCTCCGAGGACCTTGTGCAGGAGGGATGTCTTCCCGAAGCGCCTGTGGGAGTAGAGGAGTACATTCTGGGAGTTGCGGATGTAGTGCGTCAGGTCCGAGCACTCTTTGACCCGGTTGCAGAACGAGGGGGCGCTGGCGATGCCGGTGAAATGAAAAGGGTTCTCCATGATGCCTCCGTTATGATACGCACAATGTGTTACGCATAATGCGTAACACTTTATGTGTAATGTATATCTGACTGTATTTGATGTCAATGGCGTAAAAAATGTGGGTCAGGGGCACATGCTGCCGGGCGGCTCTGTTTACGGTCTCTGACACATGGGGAGGAAAATCCATGGCACGATTTGTGGGGATTGATGTGCAGGTGAAACGGCCCTGTTGCTACGCCGTCTCCGATGAGGAGGGTGTCATCGTGGACTCCGGGTGGTTCCGGGATGCGCTTTGGATGAAAGAAGAGCTGCCGCGTCGTTTTGACGGCCACGCCCTGCATGTGGCCATCGACGCCTGCAGGGTACCCCTCACCGAGCCCCGGCCCTGGTACTGGGAGCGTTCCAGGGGAGAGTGGCGCCCAAAGACCCCTCGGGACAGGGGATACGGCCGCCACTGCGAGGTGGTGATCAGTGCCCTGGGACTGGGCAGGCCTCAATGGACCCCCACCCTTGATGCGGCACCGGAATGGATGAAAGTCGGGTTTTCCCTGTTCCAGGCCCTGGACCCCATAGCCGTCACCCACGAAGCCTTTCCCTCGGCCATCTACACCCTTTTTCAGGGCAACACCGACATGCGCCTCACCCTCGATTTTTCCCAATTCGCACCGGGGCCCAAGGACATGCTGGACGCCTGCCTGCTGTCTGCTTCCGTGCGTCGATTCGCCGCCGGCCTCGGGGCCGAGGTGGGGGGCGGAGACGGCTTGGGGACAATCATCTTGCCCGGGCCCATACCCGAGAACACCATGCCGGAGCTCTTTTGCTGGCCGGGGAAATAGGAAATAGGTAATAGGAAATTAGGTAATAGGGGGTAGGGAAATAGGTTACGGGGAACATGGCGGCCGAATCGCTTTTACCTTACAAACAAAAAGCCCCTCGGCACATCGTCTGTGCAGAGGGGCTTTTTTTGTTGATGCAATGGCGTATGGTTTGAGTGGGGGCAGGGCGTAAAGGGCCGCTTACTGGCCTGCCACCTCTTTGTTGCAGTGCTTGCAGATTTTGGCCTGCTTTTTGATGATCTCTGCGCAGAAGGGGCACTCCCGCGTGAAGCAGCGGTCGTGGATTTTCTTGATGGCCTCGTTGACGGCGTCCTGGAGCTTGGCCATGCCGAACTTGGTGTTGCGTAAGGGGTCGATGGCCTCGGTGTCGGCGAGGTCGCCGAGCATCTCAGCGGCCTTGAGGCGAACCCTGCCGGGTTCGGAGGGGTCCAGGGTCATCTTGAGGAGCTGGACAAGGTCGTGGTTCACATAGCAGTCGGCGAGGATGGAGAAGCCGGACTTGATGGCCTGCTCCTGGGCTGCCTGCTGGGCCATGGACTCGTCGGTGATGATCTGGCCTTCCCCGCCCATGTGGCTGAATACGGGCAGAAGCTCGAAATTGTCCGTGCCGGGATAGTTCATGCAGCGGTAGGAAGAGACCTGGCCCACCTGCTCCATGAGCTCGTCCCAGCCCCCCTTGAAGAGCGGGCATTCGTCGTTGAAACAGATAAAGAGAAAGGGCTCGCCCCAGCCGAGGCCGTCCCCGCAGGTAATTTGGGGAACTTCCCAGATTTGCATCTCCTGATTGCAGTGAGGGCACTTGGGTTTTTCAAGTGCCAGGACCCTTTCCAGAGCTTCTTCGCGGGTTTCGATGTTCATCACATTCTCCCTTTCTCGCTGTTGTGAGCATGCGCGCCAATTCGTATCAGAGCTGATCAGCATCGAGCGCATGTCCTGAATGCATATCTTTTTAACCTGCCGTGTTCTACAGGTGTATCATTTAAATTGATGAATCCGATCAGCTTAAATAGTAACTCCCAACGGCTGTTTGTCAATAGGAGGGTCCCATCTTTGATGCGGCGGCCACGCTTTATCCTTTCTGAGCCTGAATTTCCTGCATCATGGCTCCCACGGCATCGCGATGGGGAGGCGGCACCATGAGGACCTGGGCCGGCCGGTTGGCAACGAAGGCCTCGTTTGGTGGCGCCAGGGTTTCGGCCTCGTGGGCTGTGCGGTTTTCTTCATTTTCCAGGAGCAGGAGAGTGTCGGTGAGGTTGCCGGTGAGGCCCTTGTCGTCGGTGTGTTCAATGTATTGCATGAGCACGTTGTTGACGGTGAGGGTCATCTCGTCCATCTCGGCAAAACCTCCGGTTTCGCAGCGGCTCTGGGAGACCATGCTCCGACAGGCAAAGGGGCGGGCCTCGTAGGCCTGGCAGAGGCCCTCTTCGGAGAGAAGGGGGCAGGCTCCCCAGCCCGGATCGCTGGGCTCCTCGGGGACGTCGTCACCGGCCATGCACATGTCGGTGAGGCCGTTGATGGTGTATGTGGGCATCTGTCGGGGCTTTTCGGCCTCCTGCCGGACCCGCTCCATGAGATGGGGGGCATCTCGGTTGATCCAGTCAAAGAGACGCCGTCCTTCCAGGGTGGTGAGGGTGACGTTTCGTGTACAGCAGGTGGCACAGCCTTTGGCGCAGGCGAGGTTATTGTCGGCCATTCGGGCCTCGTGGACCGAATAGATAATGTCGAGGGTCTTCAGCCGGGCATCCATGAAAAACATCCTCCTGTTGCACGGGTGTTCCGGTGCGGCCGGGCAGGCCGAATCCCGTGTTGAAACATCCCGTTCTCTTACTTGAAGCGGTGTATGGCATGTGGCATAGTGATGGTTTAGCCATCCCCGACCTACAGGTTCTTATCCGATGATGCAACGAAAAAGGAGATCCCATGGCTTCCACCGTCTATCACATTGACCTGCGCGCCACCTTCCAGGAAAGCCTTCCCGAGAAGATCGGTCGCCTGGTCGAGACCGCAGGCCTTGACACCGTATGCGCCGACCGCGAGCTCACCGCGGTAAAGATTCACTTCGGCGAAAAGGGCAACACCGCCTTTATCAATCCCGTGTTCGTGCGAAAAATCATCGACAAGATCAAGGAGACCGGGGCCTCCCCCTTTCTCACCGACACCAACACCCTCTATGCAGGCACCCGGAGCGACACCCCGTCCCACCTGAACACCGCCGTGGAGAACGGGTTCGCCTACTCCGTGGTGGGAGCGCCGGTGATTATCGCCGACGGGCTCAGGGGTCACAGCGACGAAGAGGTGGTTGTGAACGGCAAACACGTGGAGACCGCCTATGTGGGAGCGGATATTCACCACGCCGATGCCTTGGTGGTGCTTTCCCATTTTAAAGGGCATGAACTCTCCGGATTTGGTGGCGCCCTGAAGAACCTGGGCATGGGGTGTGCCTCCCGGCGCGGGAAGCTGGCTCAGCACTCCACGGTGAGCCCCAAGGTGAAGCGGAAGAAGTGCATCGGCTGCGGCATGTGCGCCAGCCACTGCCCGGTTGAAGCCATTGCCCTGGAAGAGATCGACGGCAAGAAAAAAGCGATCATCAACCCCGAGACCTGCATCGGCTGCGGAGACTGCATCATCGTCTGCCCCACGGGTGCCGTGCAGATCCAGTGGAACCAGTCGGTGCCCTCCTTCCTCGAAATCATGATGGAGTACGCCAAGGCCGCCCTGATAGGCAAAGAGGGAAAGACCCTTTTTGTCAGCTTCATCACCGATGTGTCGCCTTTGTGCGACTGCATCGGTCACAGCGACGTGCCCATTGTCCCCAATATCGGCATCCTTGCCTCCACAGACCCCGTGGCCATCGACCAGGCCTGCGTGGATCTTGTCAACGCCCAGGCCGCCAACCCGGGCTCCTGCCTGAAAACCAACACCGCCCCCGGCGACGACAAGTTCAAGGGCCTCCATCCCCACGTGGACTGGCCCCTCCAACTGGCCCACGCCGAAGAACTCGGCCTGGGCTCCCGGGACTATGAGCTGGTGAAGCTGGAGTCCAAAGGGCTGAAGCTTAAAGGGTAAGATTCAGATGTATTCGTTCGGGCCACCAGGGTGTTATTGAGGATACCGTCCCATAAGGTCTATAGCCCGTAGGGTGCACTCTGTGCACCGTGCCCGGATCACCCAAAGTTTTCGTTTTACCGAGGTGTTCGGGACATGACGGGCTTTTGGCTTTGGTGCACAGAGTGCACCTTGCCCATGGCCTCATTGCAGGTCGCGGCCCAAACGATGATCAAGGCCTTCGTTTGACATGTCCCGAAATAATTCCGGGGGAAACGTGAACCACCATGAACGCTCAGCAGCCTTCATGGTGGATGTGTCTATTTGCTTTGGGGCGGTGCCCTGACCCTTATCCGCGTTTTTGGCGTGTGTCATAAAGGAGGACAGACCATGGTGATGTTCCTGACCGCCGTCGGACTGATTCTTTTTTTCGGCGGGGTGGTGGCTGTTGTGTGCGATCCGCCCCGAAAGATGCTCAAGCTCATTGCCCTGGTGATTTTTTCAGGGGCCGTTCTGATGGGCGGGGCAGCCTATGTCGCGTATCAGCATGAGACATACCAGGCAAAGCTGGCAGACCCTTGGGGCTCCGTGGAAGAGATAGAGAGACGATCGCCCGTCAAGATCGGGGATAAATGGTATAAAATTGTCCTGCTTGAAACGGATGGGCCGGATGACCACGCCACTGATTGAGCCAGTCCGCGAATGTAATCGGCCTGAGGAACGAAGGCCGGGGGCATTCGCAATCAGTTTTCAAGGTGGCACACCTTGCCGCCGGAGGCCGTGCGGTTAAATCAACACAGGGCAAGTGGTGACAACGTATCCTGTAACGTCGAAGCTTGCGATCCAGTCCGCATAAACCATCAGCGTTCATGTCGGGCGCAGCCCGAGCCGAAGGCCATTGCGCTTTGCCCTGAGGAACGAAGGGCAAAGCGCAATGGCAATAAGCTTTCGAGGTGGCTCACCTCGCCGCCGGAGGCAGGTTTTTTCATGCACTTTAACCGTAGAAGGCGCTTTTTAAACGTTTTACAATGAAGGGGTATACCGTTGCAGAGGAGTCGGGTACTGAGCAGAGGATTATGGGCGGGGTTGGCTTGTGTGGTGGGATTTATCGCGCTGTTGTGCCTGGTGCCCCCAGTGAGCCGGGATGCCCTGGTGCATCACCTGGCGGTGCCCAAGCTCTATCTTAAAGCCGGGGGCATGGTGGAGATCCCCACCATGGAGTGGGCGTACTATCCCATGAACCTGGATGTGCTTTACTGGGCAAGCCTGGCCCTGGGCAGCGACATCCTGCCCAAGTTTATCCATTTTGCCTTTGGCCTGGGCACGGCTGTGCTCTTGTACCGGTACCTGCGCAAGGTCCTGGGCGGCCCCTGGGGGCTGGCCGGGGCTTTTTTGTTTTTGACCACGCCTGTCATCATGAAGCTCTCCACAACGGTGTACGTGGACCTGGGGCTGGCTTTTTTCTCCCTGGCGGCGACCCTGGCTCTTTTTCGGTGCCGTGAAAACGGTTTTGCCGGGTGGAAGGGGGTGGCCTGGGCCGGGGTGCTCTGCGGCCTTGGGCTGGGGGTGAAGTACAACGGGCTGCTGGTGCTCATGATCCTGTCTGCCCTGGTATCCCTGATGGTGAGCCGAACCGTGCCCAAGGAGGCGCACCGGGATGTCAGGGCCATCGGTCTTGCCGCCCTGTTTGTGGTGGCGGCCCTGCTGGCCTACGCGCCCACGGGGATTCGCAACACGGTGTGGACGGGCAACCCCATCTACCCCCTGTACAACGGCACGGTGCAGAAGGTGAGGAAGGCTCTGTTTGAGCCTCCGCCAAAGGCCCCGGTGACGGCTGTGAAGGCCTCTGCCTCGCCGAAGGAAAAGGGGCCTGGGCGCATGCACCCGCTTCAGGTGCGGCGGCTGATCTATGACGAATCCTCCCTGGACCTGGCCCTGCTGCCCGTGAGGCTTTTTTTTCAGGGACAGGATGGCAACTCTCGGCTCTTTGACGGGCGGTTTTCGCCCTTGCTCTTTCTCTTTGCCCCCCTGGTTCTTTTCTGGCGACGCATGCCCGATGCCTGGCGCAGCGATGTGGGTTGCCTCCTGTTTATCTCCTGGATCTATATCGGCCTGGCCATCTGCCTGACGGCGGTGAGGGTGCGGTACCTGGTACCTGTGGTGCCTCACCTGGTGCTGCTGGCCGTGTACGGTCTGAAGCTTTCGATGGATACCCTGGGGCAGACGATGCGGCCCATGGTGCGACGGGTGGGGCTGGCCTGCCTGGCCCTGTTTGTGGCCTACGGCCTCTTTGTGAACGGAGCCTACGCCGCCTACCTGTACCGCTACGTCAATCCCCTGCCCTATCTGGCGGGGGAGGTGGACCGGGACAGCTATGTGGCTCGGTACCGCGTGGAACATGATGCCTTTCGGTTCGTCAATCAGGCCCTGGTCCCGACGGACCTGCTCTATTTTATCTACCTGGGAAAGCGTGGCTATTACTGCGATATCTCCTATGTGCCGGACAGCGGGGGGCATTTGAGAGGGTTGTTGAACCGGGGGACGGCCCTTCGGTCCGCCGATGAGATGGCGGACTATCTGAAGGCAAAAGGGATCACTCACCTCGTGATCAACATGTCCATTGTCTGGCCCCACCTCACGGAAGACGGACGGCCTGGTGAAGCTGAGGGCTTTGACCGGTTTCTGAAGACCAGGACCCGGCTGCTGTACCAGAGTCGGGGGGTGTATGTGTTTGCGTTGAAACCTTAGACATGAATAATCTCCATCTCCGAACCTGAAAGAACGGCCAGCCCCCAGGCCTCCACCGCATCCACGATCTTGTCCAGACGGGAGTTGATGAGGCGGGCGTCGTTGCCCACGATGGTGACGCCCACCTCGGCGCTCTGATGGAGGTCGTTCAGGCCCGTTTCTGCGGCAGCAGCATCAAACTGGCTCCGGATGCGGCCGACAATGCCCTTCACCACCTTTCGTTTCTCCTTGAGGCTGGTAACCCCGAACAGCTGAAACTGCAATTTCAGTACGCCCACAACCATGGCGGCCTCCCTTGGGTTTGTGCTGGTGGGTGTGCGTTCTTTTCCTTTTTCCTCACTGGTCATTGGGTACCACAGCCCGCCTTTCAATCCAAAGAAAAATCATTGACAGATAAGGGTTTATCACTGTATTCGAATGTGGTGATATTAACTGACAACGGAGCAAACGGATGAAAGAGATGGCTTCCCTGTTGCGGATCGTGGCCGATGAAACCCGGCTTCGCGTGCTGCGGCTCCTGTCTGAGACCCCTTTGAACGTCACCGAGCTGACGACGATTCTCGGACTGGCCCAGTCCGGGGTCTCCAAGCAGGTGGGGACCCTCAAGAAAGCCGGGCTGGTGCGGGAGCGCCGGGAAGGGCTGAAAACCTTCTATCGCCTCTCGGAAGAGGGCGAGGTGCCGGAAGAGGGGCGCCCCCTCTGGGCCCTGCTCATGGACCGGGTCCGCAGCACCGAGGACAGCCGCCACGACCTGGTGCGCCTGGCCGACGTGCTGAAAGCGCGGGAGGGTGGCACCCCCGGACTCCACGAGCGGCTCCTGGCCCCTGGAGAGTCCTGGCACGCCTGGTCCCGCATGATCATGACCCTTTTGCCTGCCATGGAACGTGCCGTGGACCTGGGGTGCGGCGGCGGAATCCTCACCGCGGAACTGGCCCGGGCCTGCGACGAGGTGGTGGGCGTGGATATCAGCGGTTCGGCCCTTTCCGCGGCACGGGCCCATGCCGAGCGCGTCGGGCTTACCAATGTGCGGTTCGTGGAAGGGGACATGACGACCCTGGACCTGCCGGACAGCTGCTGCGACGTGGCTGTCCTCTCCCAGACCCTCCACCACCTGCCCGACCCCATGGTGGGCCTCCAGGTGGCGGCACGGCTTCTCAAAGCCGGGGGACGCCTGATCCTCATGGAGCTTCTGCCCCACGATGAGGCCTGGGTCACGGATAAGCTGGGCCACCTCCACCTGGGGTTCGCCGCCACCGACCTGGAGTCCATGATGGAAGAGGCCGGTTTTCGGATCACCTCCCTGGAGACCCTCCCTCCCTCACGCAGCGAACGCTTCCGGGCCGTTCAAGCCTGTGCCGTGTGGCAATGAGTGGCAGGAAAAGCTTGCCTCCGGCGGCCAGGGGATAAATCCCCTGGACCCCAGGATCGCACATGCTCCGTCCCTTCGTTCCTCAGGGACGGAGCATGTGCTGATGGATTTGGGAATCTGAGAAAAGCCGGTACACGATGGCACTCGAATAGATTGAAATGACGCTTAAAACCTGTTTGTCAAACTATTTAAAAGTTTGGCCCCCGGCAGGGCCGCCGGAGGCAAACGCTTTTCGGTTTTACAGATTTTATGGATACGATTTACATACGAAGGTGTGATTGACGATGACGAAGCACGAAGAATTTTTGCGGTATGTGAAGGACAACGTGGTGTTCCTGGACGGCGCCATGGGGACCATGATTCAGCAGTTGGGGCTCACCCCTGCGGATTTCGGGGGGGAGTCGTATGTGATGCTGAGCGACCTGCTCAGTTTTTCCCGGCCCGATGATTTGATGGACATTCACCTGCAGTATCTGCGGGCCGGGGCCCATGCCATTGAGACCAACACCTTTGGTGCCAGCGCCCTGCGCCTTGAGGAGTACGATTTCACGGATCTCGACACCACGGCGTTTCGCGGCGTGCCCGAGGGTGTGGACCTGGCTTCCCTCTCCTCCCATGAGATGGCACGGGAGATGAGCCTTGCGGCAGCGGCCGTGGCCCGTCGGGCGGTGGATGCCCACAAGGCCGATGCCGATTACGACGGCCGTCCCCTGTACGTGGTGGGGTCCATCGGACCGTCCAACTACGTGCTCTCTCCCACGGACGCCGACCTCAAGCGGGGCACCTGGGAGCTCATTGAGGAGAACTTTTTCCACCAGGTCACGGCCCTCATCGACGGCGGGGTGGACATCCTCCTGCTGGAGACCCAACAGGATATCCTGGAGCTGAAAGCGGCCGTGTCCGGGGCCAAGAAGGCCATGGACGAAAAAGGCGTTCGCCTGCCCCTCATGGCCCAGGTGACGGTGAACGAATTCTCCCGCATGCAGATCTTCAACACGGAGATCGTGGCAGCCTCCACCACCCTGGCCGCCTGCGGTGTGGATGTCTTCGGCATCAACTGCTCCATCGGCCCGGACCTGATGGAACCCACCATCAAGAAGCTGTCCGAGACCCAGGACATTCCCATCTCCGTGCTTCCCAACGCGGGCATGCCCGAGTCCGAGTTCGGCCGCACCGTTTATAAGCTGGGGCCGGATCTCTTTGCAGATCAGCTGGAAAAATTCGTCACCCGGTACGGGGTGAACATGGTGGGGGGATGCTGCGGCACCAGCCCGGACCACATCCGTGCCGTCTCCGAGCGGCTCAAGGGCGTGGCCCCTGCGCGACGGCAGCCCGATGGCCTCCTGCGCCTCTCCGGGCCCCAGGAGAGCGTGGCCATCGAGGAGGGAGAGTTCCTGCGCATCGGCGAGCGGCTCAACGTGCGCGGCTCCAAAAAGGTACGGGACGCCGTGGAGAGCGAAGGCCCCATGGACGTGGATGCCCTGGCCGAGGTGGTGCGTGAGCAGATTGAAGATCTGGGGACTTCGGTTCTTGATGTCTGCATGGACTCCAACGTGGTGGACACCGCCGAGGTACTGCCCGAGGTGATCCAGGCCATGACCGGCGACTTCCGGGGCGTCATGAGCATTGACTCCTTTGACCCCGAGGCCCTGGCAGAAGGGGTGAAGGCCTATCCGGGCCGTCCCCTGATCAACTCCATCTCCATGGAGAGCGTGGAAGGCGGCATCAGCAAAGCCGAACAGATTTTGAAAACCACGGCCTTTCACTCGCCCCTGTACATCGGCCTCTGCGCCGACGATACCGGCCCGGCCCAGAAGGCGGACGAAAAGGTGCGCATTGCCAAGGCCATGGCCGATGTGTGCGGCACCTACGGAATTGCTCCCCGCCAGCTCTTTGTGGACATCAACGCCTTTCCCATCGGCTCTGAGTCCGAAGAGGGGCTCAACTTCGCCATGGAGTCCCTCAACTCTATCCCGAAGATCAAGGCCCTGGCACCCGGTCTCAAGACCACCATCGGGGTGAGCAACCTCACCAACGGCCTGGCCAAGAAGCCCTACATGCGCATGGTGCTGACCTCCGTCTTCCTGGACGAAGGCAAAAAGCTCGGTCTGGACGCGGCCATCGTCAACCCCAACCACTATGTGCCCGTGGAGAGCATCGACAAAAAGGACTACGACCTGGCCCTTGCCATCATCCTCAAGCGGGACATGGACGCCTATGCCGAGTTGGAAGAGGTGGCCGAAGCCAAGAGTGGCCTGCGCAAGGTGAAGAAGAAGAACTATGACGACCTGCCCGCAGACGAGGCGGTGTGTGAGCGCATCAAGGACGGGGTTCGCGAAGCCCGGCCCGGCACCCTGGAGGTTCGCGGCGCTGAGTTCGCCTACAAGGATGCCGTGGTGGTCCAGGCCGCCGAGGCCCTGAAGACCATCGAGCCCATCGACTTCATCTCCGGCCACCTCATGGCGGCCATGGAGGAGCTGGGGGCCCGGTTCGCCCGGGGCGAGGTCTCCCTGCCCCACCTGCTCAAGTCCGCCGACGTCATGAAGCAGGTGATGACCTACATCGAAGCGGTTCTGGGCACCTCCGAAGGGGGCGCGGTATCCTACAAAGGAACCCTGGTGTTGGGCACCGTGTTCCAGGATGTTCACAGCATTGGCAAGGACCTCACCCGCACCTTGCTGGAAAACTACGGCTACCGGGTCATCGACCTGGGGGTCCAGGTGCCCCTGGCGGATTTCATCGAGACGGCCAAGCGGGAGAAGGCCGACGCCATCGGCATGAGCTCCCTTCTGGTCCAGACCGCCGGCCACATGATCACCGTGGCGGCCATGGCCAAAGATGCCGGGCTGGATCTTCCCATTCTCATCGGGGGCGCTCCCGTGAACATGAAGCACGCGGCCTCCGTGGCCATGGCAGGGGACGAGAACCCCGAGGCCATGAGGAAAGACGTCTTCTACTGCGACTCCTCCATGACCTGCGTCAACGTCATGGAGCACCTCTGCTCCGATGATCGCGACGCCTTTATCGAGGCCAACGGCGAGGCCCTCAAAGCCGCCCTGGGCGGAAAGCCCAAGGCAGCACCCGAAGAGCTGCCCGCCCTGGGGATCTCCTTTGAAGGGCTCAGCGACTCCATCTGCCACGGCACCATCACCTTTTCACCCAGGGTGGAGGACATTCCCCTCAACCGAAAATCCCTGCTGGCCCTGAACTGGCGGGAGGGCAGCCGCAGCAAGCGCCTGGAACGTGGACTCACCGACGAGGCCGCCGATGCCGAGATCGATGCCTGGATCAAGGACGCCGGCGAGAACGGCTGGGTGGTGCCCAAGGGGCGTGTGGCCCTCTACCCCTGCAACAGTGAGGGCGACGACCTCATCGTCTACGACCCTGACGCCCACGACGTGGAGCTCTGCCGCATTCCCATGCCCCCCATGGCCGTGGACGGCAAAAAGGTGAGCCTGGCCCGCTACTTCCGCCCCGTGGGAGACGGCGTTACCGACGTGGTGGGTTTCCAGATGGCCACCGCCGGAAAGGCCTCAGCCTCCCAGGTGAACGCCTTTCAGGAAGCCAACGAATCCGCCTCCGCCCACCTCCTCCAGGGCGTGGCCGACCGCGTGGCCGAAGACTTCGCCGCCCTGCTCAATGAGCGGGTCAAGAAGATGGCAGGCTTTTCCAACGGGAACGGCAAGCGCTTCAGCCCCGGCTACCCCGGTGTGAACATCGAAGCCAACCGCCAGATCTTCGACCTGCTGGGAGGCGAAAGCCTCGGCGCCGTCCTTACCGACGCCGGGGGCTTCTACCCCACCAGCTCCACCGCCGCCATCGTGTGCTTCCACCCTGAGGTGAAGTATTTCTAAGGGCGAAAGAGCCTTGCCTCCGGCGGGCAGGGGATAAATCCCCTGCACCCCAGGTTCGCAAAAGCACCGCCCCTTCGTACCTCAGGGGCGGTGCTTTTGCTGACGGGCTGCGCCCGTGATCAGCGGTGTGGCGTTATCTTGTTGATGGATTCTTTCTCTTCCTTTCTTCTCATCTCGTTTTTCCATTATTTTTTTCCGCCGAATAGATTCAAGGTCTACCGTAAGAGCTTAATCAGTGTGGCGTGTTTATCAATAACGTGCACCCAGCTATTGGTTTGTGCATATAATGTATGTATAATTTAACCCATGGAAATCACATGGGACCCTGATAAGGCTGCGTTGAATGTGATCAAGCACGGTGTCCGGTTTTCTGATGCTGAGGCAGCGCTGTGGGATGTCCATGCGCTGACCCTCGATGAGCAGGTTCATGCCGGAGAAAAACGGCATGTCACGCTTGGCATGTCGATGACAGGTGTCCTGGTGGTTGTCGTGTATATGTATCGCGGAGAGCGCATACGCATTATTTCGGCTCGAAAAGCGACAAAGCACGAGAGGAAAAGTTATGGAAAAGGAATATGATTTTACAAAGGGGAAGAGGGGGGCCGTGGTTCGGCAACCCGGCAAGACCCGGATCACCATCTATCTTGACAATGATGTGATTGATGCCTTCAGGGCAAAGGCTGAGTCGTCGGGCCAGGGGTACCAGACCTTGATTAACGATGCCCTGAGGCGGGAGTTGGCTCTTGCGGATGCGCCGTTGACGGAGGCACGGCTTCGTGAGGTGATCCGTGAAGAGTTGAGTGGTTATGGGGAGGAGTCGTGATGGTATCTCCTCTGTGCGAGCCCCATTACGGTTTTCGGCAGGATTATTTCTGGCTGGTGTGATGGATGGGCCTCGACCCTTGATGCGCAAGGGGTCGGCAATGAACGAAAAAAGCAGCCGCCGTTTCCAGTGTCAATCGCCTTGACAACAGTCGGTTCAGGTACCACATTGTAGGGGTTTCACGATGCGTTCCGCATCTTGGAACCCCTTTGTTTTTGGTTTGAAAACACCAGCGAAAAGCCAATCCTAAGGATTTGCCTGTTACGGGCGTAGCCCGTCAGCGAATGTGACGTGGGCGAGGAACGAGCCCACGGAGCATTCGCGAACCTGGGGTGCAGGGGATCATCCCCTGCCCGCCGGAGGCTTTTTGGGTTTTTGCTGTTTTACAGTTGAAGGTGGTGACGGACGATGGACGAGACAATGGATACCAAAGGTGTGGAGCTGGACGCGGTGCTTGTGAAGGGTGCCCGGGAGCACAACCTCAAGAATATAGACATAGCCATCCCCAAGAAGAAGCTGGTGGTGGTGACCGGGGTGTCGGGCTCGGGCAAATCGAGCCTGGCATTTGATACGATTTATGCCGAGGGGCAGCGTCGGTACGTGGAGTCGCTCTCTGCGTATGCCCGCCAGTTCATCGGCCAGATGGAAAAGCCCAAGTACGAAACCATAAGGGGCCTTTCTCCCACCATCTCCATCGAGCAGAAGGCGGCGAGCAAGAACCCGCGCTCCACGGTGGGGACCATCACGGAGATTTACGACTACCTGCGCGTGCTCTTTGCCCGTGTGGGGGAGCAGCACTGCATCAAGTGCGGGAACAAAGTGGGCCGGGGCGATGCCGAGTCCATGGTGAAGCAGATTCTCGAACTTCCCCCTGCCACGAAGATCCTGATCCTGGCTCCCTTGGTGGAGAACCGCAAGGGGGAGCACAAGGACCTCTTTGAGCAGCTGCGCAACGATGGCTTCGGCCGTGTGCGCATCGACGGGGTGGTCCATGAACTGGAAGACGTCCAGGGCCTGGCCAAGAGCAAAAAACACAACATCGAGGTGGTGGTGGACCGCCTGGCCATCAAGAAGGGCGAGGAGTTCCGCAAGCGCCTTACGGACTCGGTGGAGACGGCCCTGAAGAGTGGCAGCGGGGAGATCATCCTTCATGTGGTGGGCCGGGAGGACATCCGCATGAGCGAGGCGCGATCCTGCTGCGGCATCGCCTACCCCGAGCCCGAACCCTCCCTCTTCTCCTTCAACTCTCCCCTGGGCATGTGCCCGGAGTGCAACGGCATCGGCACCCACCTCGTCATGGACGAGGAGAAGATCGTGCCCGATCCCTCCCTGACCATCCGCCAGGGAGCGGTGGTGCCCTGGAAGAACTACTTCCTGAAACAGGAGGACCTGGGCTCCGGGGGCTGGGGCGTGAGCCAGCTTCTGGCCATGGAAGAGCAGTGGGGCATCGACTTCGACACCCCCTGGGAGCAGATGGACCTCTGGATGAAGGAGATCATCCTCTTCGGCTCCAACGGCAAGACCCTGGTGGTGGACTGGAATTCCAAGTCCGTGAAAGGGGAGGTAACCACCTCCTTTGAAGGGCTGGTCCATGAGATGATGCGCCGCTACCACCAGAGCCACTCCGAGCGCCGCAAGAAGTGGTACGCCTCCTTCATGAGCTCCAAGCAGTGCCGGAGCTGCGAGGGCCGCAGGCTCAAGCCCGAGGTGCTGAACATCCTCATCGACGGGGTCTCCATCATCGACGTCACGGCCATGACCATCACCCAGGCCCACGATTTTATCAAGGACCTGGACCTGTCGGGCAACCGCCGGGTCATCGCCGAAGAGCTGGTCAAAGAGATCGGGGACCGTCTGGGTTTTCTGGTGAACGTGGGCCTTGATTACCTTACCCTGGACCGCAGCGGGCCTACCCTTTCAGGCGGCGAGTCCCAGCGGATCCGCCTGGCCTCCCAGGTGGGCTCCGAGCTCACCGGGGTGCTCTACATCCTGGACGAGCCCTCCATCGGCCTGCACCAGCGGGACAACGTCAAGCTCTTGAAGACCCTCTGCCACCTGCGGGACATCGGCAACAGCCTCATCGTGGTGGAGCACGACCAGGAGACCATCGAGTGCGCGGACTGGGTGGTGGACATGGGCCCCGGCGCCGGGCATCTCGGCGGGCAGGTGGTGGCCGAGGGCACCCCGGGTTCCCTCATGGACCAGCCCCACTCCCTCACCGGGGATTACCTGTCGGGCAGGCGCGCCATCGAGGTGCCGGAGACGAGGCGCCCCGTGAAGAAGAAGGGCCACCCCATGGTGGTGGTGAAGGGGGCCGTGGAGAACAACCTCAAGGGGGATGACGTGGCCGTTCCCCTGGGGCTCTTTGTGGCGGTGACCGGGGTCTCCGGTGCCGGAAAATCCACCCTCATCAATCAGATCCTCTACCCGGCCCTCTCCCGCCGTCTCAACGGGGGCACCATGCAGGTGGGGCGCCACAAGAAGATCGAGGGGCTGGAGCACCTGGACAAGGTGATCAACATCGACCAGCGGCCCATCGGCCGCACCCCGCGAAGCAACCCGGCCACCTACACCAAGGTGTTCGACCATATCCGGGATCTCTTTGCCATGCTCCCCGAGTCCCAGGCCCGGGGGTACAAAAAGGGGCGCTACTCTTTTAACGTCAAGGGCGGGCGCTGTGAGACCTGCTGCGGGGATGGTTTCCTCAAGGTTGAGATGCACTTTCTGGCCGATGTCTACGTCCCCTGCGAGAGCTGCAAGGGCAAGCGGTTCAACGAAGCCACCCTGGAGATCAAGTACAACGGCCATTCCATCAGCGATGTCCTGGATCTTTCCGTGCGACAGGCCCGGGATCTTTTCGAGAACCATCCCAAGATCACGGCCATCCTGGACACCCTGCTGGACGTGGGGCTCGGTTACATCAAGCTGGGGCAGGCCGCCACTACCCTCTCAGGGGGTGAGGCCCAGCGCATCAAGCTGGCCCGGGAGCTCTCCAAGCGAAGCACCGGCCGGACCCTCTATATCTTGGACGAGCCCACCACCGGCCTTCACTTCGAGGACGTGCGTAAGCTCCTGGAGGTGCTCCAGCGGCTTACCGAAGGGGGCAACACCGTGCTGGTCATCGAGCACAACCTCGACGTGATCAAGAGCGCCGACTGGATCGTGGACATGGGGCCCGACGGCGGTGAAGGCGGCGGGTGCGTGGTGGTGGCGGGCACCCCCGAACAGGTGGCTGCCTCCGGAAAAGGGTACACCGCGCCTTTTCTGGCCGACATGCTCCATGTGGACGGTCTGAAGAAGCTTGCCAACTGAGGCATGGGCCGGTGACGTAACCTGTTTTGCCGGGGTTTCAGCAGGTTGCCTGCGATAAAGACTGACGGCGGCGCCTGAGACGGGGGGCCGCCGTTTCCCCTGGTCACGGTGTTGCGGGGATGAAAAACCGGGTCTTGCAGCGTCGGTCGTGGTATACTTTATATCATATGACTTGAGGCGCGTGCCCCACGCCCCCCCTGTAACCACCTGAAACAGGGCGCGTATCTCCGCAGCAGAGCCCTTCCCCGGATTGACAAGACAGGGCTGTTTCAGTATCATGAACGGCTTGATATTGGGCGCGGAGGGGCGATTGAAGGGCATCCATGCTCCACCGCAGACCATGCATCGCGAGTGCACAGCAATCCGCCCAGGGGATGGCAACACCACCCCCGCACCGAGGGAGGAGACCTGTACTGATGGCCTCGCAGACTCATGGATCAAGCCATTCTCTCCTGTCGGGAGGGGCGGTAACAGGTAAGGCGTAGGGTGGTGCGAGGCGCTATTTCACGTCGGCTAATTACAACGCATCATTAATTGGCGCTCAGAACCACGGGGTTGTTGACATGGAATCAGAAAACAGAAACCGCATCGGGGTGGCCTCACTCTTTGATGCGGAAGAGATAAAAGAGTACTTCAATACCTTTTTTATTCTTCTCTCGGGTATTGAATTCGTCATTTTTGTGGCGCACTTCATCGGCTCCATCGGCCCGGAAAGCGGCCCCTTCCCCTGGAAGCAATACTTCTTCGTCTCCTTCATCGCCCCCCTCGTCATGGTGTTCCTCATCGGCCTTGTGGTCATCGGCTTCAATTTCTATCTTTTCGGCAATGCCCCGGACATGGAACCGGAAGAGGGGGCAGACGGCGAGGAGGAGGGACGCGGGCGCGGAAACCTGGGGCGCACCTTTCAGAGCTTTGTCTCTGTGATCCATCAGCTCCCGGCTTTGGCGGGCATCTTCATCCTCGGGCTCGGCTCGGTGGTGCTCTACAAGCTCGACGTGATCCTGGCTACCATCGGCCATGTGGGGGAGCGCACCGCCTACTACCTCTTCATCGGCCTGGGCGCCCTGGTGGCCGGAACCCTCATCTTTCTTCTCTTCTGGCTTTTCTGGAAATTCAAGCTGCAGAAATACCAGATGGAGCAGCGGTGGAACTACCGCAACCGGGTGATGGAGAAGACCGGCCTGATTATCCTGGACAACAACACGGTGATCAACGAAGAGGGCAAGGTGCTGGTGACCGACGAGAGCCTTAAGCAGATTGAAGGCGATATCATCGATGAGAAGCTGCTTCCGGAGTTCGAGGACGTGGAAGAGCGCATCTCCCAATAAGACTATTTTTATAAGCAGGTTCATGGAACAGACCGACTACTACGCCACCCTCGACGTCGCCAAGGACGCCGACGCGAACACCATCCGCGATGCCTATCGAAAGCTCGCGTTGATTCATCATCCCGACCGCAACCGGAACAACCCCGAGGCTGCGGAGAAGATGAAAGCTGTCAACGAAGCTTACGCCGTCCTCTCCGACCCGGACAAGCGGCGCAATTACGACGCCATGCGCAGTTCCTACGGCTCCGGTGCCGCCCATCGCTTCCGCCAGGATTATACCGATCAGGATATCTTCAAGGGCACGGACATCCACGCCATTTTCGAGGAGCTGGCCAAGGATTTCGGGTTTCGTGGGGGCGATGCCATCTTCAAGGAATTTTACGGCAGCGGCTGGAAATCCTTCCATGCCTCACGGCCCGGGTTTTTCATGAAGGGCTCTTTTTTCAGGTCCTCGGGGGGCGGTGACCCCCGGAGCGTGGGTGAAAAAGGCGGTGGCGGGTTTTTAGGCGGACAGGCCGCCTCCCTTTTGGGCTCCCTTCTCTCCAAGGGTTCCAAAAAGGGCGGGGACGTCATGGACACCATCACCATCGAAAAAGCCCTGGCGGCCTCCGGCGGCCCTTTTGCCTACTTTCACAAGGCCCGGGGAAAGAAACTGGTGGTGAAGATTCCCCCCGGTGTGCGGGAAGGACAGAAGATTCGACTCACCGGCATGGGAAAAGAGGGCAAAGGGGGCGGGCGACCCGGGAACCTCTACCTCAAAGTGGTCTACCGGAAAAATCTCTGGGAGCGCATCGTCAGCCTGGTAGGGGCGGTGGGGCGCTTCGGCAACTCTAAATAGCAACAGTTTTAAGGTTTTTTCGGTCAGGGTGGATCAAAGGCATAACCCCTGCTTGACAAGGGGGACGGTGTTCTGGTAACACATTTGTTCATGAATCGATCACTCACTCACACCCGCGCGTTTTTTTGGTTTTTCTGGTTTTTTACCTGCGCCTGGGGTGTTTGCCGATCGTATTGAACCAACCAAAACGACTAAGCAAAGGGCCGCAGGCGACGACAAGCCGGCGGCCTTTTTTTGTTTTTTAAAACCACACACCCACCAGCCGCCGCCGAAGATCAACCCTGCAGAGCCGATGAAGGAGGAGCCATGCTTCTTGGAAAAGCCATCAGACTCGAACGCGTCTTCAACCGCAACACCGGAAAAACCATCATCGTCCCCATGGACCACGGCGTCACCGTGGGCCCCATCTACGGGGTGGTGGACCTGAAGGGCACCGTGGACAAGGTGGCCGAAGGCGGCGCCAACGCCGTGATCATGCACAAAGGACTGCCGCGCCGGACCCACCGGGGCCACGGCAACGACATCGGCCTCATTATCCATCTCTCAGCCAGCACCGTGCTCTCTCCGTTCCCCAACGCCAAGACCCTGGTGGGCTCCGTGGAAGACGCCATCCGCCTGGGGGCCGACGCCATCTCCATCCACGTGAACCTAGGGGACGAAAAGGAGATGGAGATGCTGGAGTCCTTCGGACGCATCAGCTCCGAGGCCGCTTCCTGGGGCATGCCGCTCCTGGCCATGGTCTACGCCCGGGGTGCCGGGATTCGGGACGAGTACGACGTGGAGGTGGTGAAGCACTCGGCGCGCCTGGCCGAAGAGCTCGGAGCCGACGTGGTGAAGGTGCCCTACACCGGATCCCCCGAGACCTTTGCCAAGGTGGTGGACGGCTGCTGCATTCCCGTGGTCATCGCCGGAGGGCCCAAGATGTCCAGTCACCGGGACATCGTGCAGATGGTTTACGATGCCAACCAGGCCGGAGGCGCGGGCCTCTCCATCGGCCGCAACGTTTTCCAGGATGAGAACCCGGCCCTCCTCGTGAAGGCCTTGAACGGCGTGGTGCACCAGGGGAAAGGTGTGGATGAGACCATGGATTTTCTGGAGGCCCATCTTCAAGGGGCATAGCCGGAGACGGCTCCCGGGAAAAAGCCCGGGCAGGGAAAACAAACGAGGCAGGCTCACACATGATAAGCGCCGCTGCAGACAGATTGCAGCGGCGCTTTTTTTGTGACGATTCAAACGCCTGCCCCCGGCGGCAAGGTGTGCCACCTTGAAAGCAGGTAGCGGATGTGATTTGCCCCTCGTTCCTCGGGGCAAATCACATCCGCATTTAAAACGGCATTCATGCATATATTTTTTTATGACCTGTTTGTTAAACTTTTTGTAACTATTCAGTTGCCTCCGGCGGGTCGCTTTTTTGAAAAAAAGCTCCGCAAAAAACGTTTCTAAGAAAATGTCGGAATTGTTTCGGCGGAGCCTATAAATGATTACTTGAGACCTGTTTATCAAACTTTTTAAAAGTTTGGCCCCCGGCAGGGCCGCCGGAGGCTGTTTTAAACAGGGCCGTTTACTGCAGCCACGGAATTTCGAGGAACGAGCCTTCTCCGTAATGGAAGGTGATGTCGAACTCCTCGTCCGAAGGCCTGCTGTAGGAGATGTCAAAGGTGTCGATGGCCACGGCCAGGCGGTGGCCCTTGGGAACATTTGCTGCAGTGGTGATGAAGTTGAACTCGTAGGTCTTGGCCATGCCCGGCTCCGCACTGGGCATGAGCCGGTCGGACTCCAGCAGGACCAGGGGAGCATGGGAGATGAGGGTCCCGATGCCCAGGGCATCCACGGTGTAAAGGTGGGCAATGAGCTGCACCCGCTGGGCAGACGGTGTGAGGGTAAGGCTCAGGGTTGGGGTGCCCGCCAGGGTGCGGGTTTGGCTCACCCGTTCCGTGGCAAAGACGATGGCCTTGCTGCGGCTGGAAAGCGGCAGGCTGGCCGTGATGTTCAGGGCCTGGGTGTGGGCCTCCAAAAGAGAACTCAGCAGGGGGATCCCCAGGGTGAGGCCCGAAACAAGGCCAGAGGAGATGGTATCCGACTCATCCCCTGGGTGGGTTGTCAGCCCCCCTCTGTAGCTGTACCAGGGCCGGTGGGTGAAGTAGCGCTTCTCCGGGACGATGTCGTTTTCTATGGGGGGCCGTGAGATGCCTTCGAGGTGGGTGCCGTTGATGTCCTTGATGTAAAGGTGATCAAGGTAGTGGCGGTCTGTGGAGCTTTTGTTGTCGATGGATATGGGCGGGTTGTCCATGATCCCTGTGTCCATCTCCTTGAGGTGCTCGTCGAACCAGGCGTAGGCACGGTTCCAGACGGTGTTGGGCATGCCTATAAGGCCGGACCCCTCGGTTGAGGCGTGGATCCCCCGGTTAAAGTCGATGCGCTTGGCCTTGACGTTGAGGCCGTAATAGAAGCGGAGCATCTGGTTGGGGGTAAACAGAAAATCCTGGAGGTTGGTGCTGATGCAGACGGCCAGGTCCCGGTCCTCATCGTTGAACCGCTCCAGAAAATTGACGGGGGAGCGGTCCAGGGCCCAGGGAAGCAGGGTATCGAAGTGGGCCTCGTGCTCATGGTTGAAGAGCTGGTCCGTGATGATGCTGAGCTCAGGGTCCAGGTTGGCCGCGATGTCGCCCATGCCCACGAGGATCACCTTGACCCAGACCGGCTTGGGGCTCTGGTTGAGGTAGAGGGAGTCCACCAGGTCTCCCCAGGGGACCATGGCCATCACCGCCTTGACCCGGGTGTCGAAGGCGGCCCCCATGAGGGAGAGGCCTCCGCCCAGGGAGATGCCGCACATGCCGATCCTGGCGTCGGAGTCGTGAGCGACGCTTCCGTCCGGAGCCTTCACGACCCCGGTTACCGGTGTGTTGGCCGTGAGCCAGTCAATGAGGGTGGTGATGTCGGACGTGTCCTTTCGACCTCCCACGTTCACCACGCCCTCGGACTGGCCCCAGCCCCTGGCGCTGTAGGAGAGGACGATATAGCCTTTCTCACAGAAGCTTTTGGCCTGGACCCAGTACTCGTGCTCTTCCATAAGCCAGCTGTTGGGCATCACCAGGGCGGGGAATGTCTCCCCCGGCACCTTGGGCTCGGGAAGAAAGAGGTTGCAGGAGAGGGTGACCCCGTCCTCGGGGTTGGTGATGTGCAGTGTGTCCTGATAGGTCCAGCGGTAGTCGGAGGGGCTGAGGGTAAATGTTTCGCCGGGCATGGTGCCCATGGCATGGGCCGCTTGCATGGGGGCAAGGGCCAGGAGAAAAGCAGCTATCCATCGAATCATTGGGTGATCCTCCTTGGGTTGGAGACCTTTCCCGTGACATTCAGGGGGGGAGTGAAGGTCATGATGTGGAACGCTGTTTGTATGAATGAATTCGGTATTATGTTAGAGCAGGGTGAAGGGTAAATCAAGGGTAAAGGCTAAGAAAGAGAGGGGGTTAGATGGTTTTTGTCGGGATCGTCTGGTTAACCAGACGGGTGATGGCGTCGGCCTCCTCGTCCCGGCCGTGTTTTCGGCAGCCTCCTGCGTAGATCCGCCCCTTTTTCTCTAAAACAGCTCGTGTCGCCTCGGCCTGGGCCGTGGACAGGACGCCGCTCTTCAGCAGTTTCACCAGGGATTGGATGCGGAACCGGTCCAGAAACGGGGTTTTGGAGAGCTGGTCCTCGTGCCCGCCATGCTTGATCACCAAAGGGGAGGGTGTCGTGTAGACAGGGGTTGTGCAGGCGATCCTCAGCCAGAGGTCGTAGTCTTCGCAGGCGGGAAGGGTCTCGTCGAAGAGGCCGACCTCCTTGAAGAGGGTGCCATGGAGCATCACCGCCGACGGGCTCACCAGGCAGAGGTGGAGGGATGCCTCAAAAATGTCCCCGGAGGGTTTTTTGTGGTGCTTGCACGGGTTCACCCGTTTTCCGTTTCGGATCCAGAGCTCTTCGGTCTGGCAGATTCGCGCCTCGGGGTTGGCTTTGAAAAACGCGGCCTGTTCCGAGAGCTTTTCCGGCAGCCACCGGTCATCGGAATCGAGGAAGGCGATATATTCCCCCTGTGCTGCGGCAATCCCGTGGTTTCGCGCCCGGCTTACGCCCCCGTTGTCCAGGGTGATGACCTGAAGAGCGTCCCCGTAGGCTGCCAGCAGGGACGGGGTCTCGTCCGTGGAGCCGTCGTTCACCACGATGAGCTCCACCTCGGGGTAGTCCTGGGCCAGGACCGAATCCACGGCGTCGGCCAGGGCCCAGGCCCGGTTGTATGTGGGGATGATCACGCTGATCAACGGGTTGTTCATTCTTCCTCCAGGGTGGTGTATGGTATAAGCATCCCGGCAGATAGCCGTGCCGCGTCTCCTTAAGAGCCGTCCAGGCCCATGGCCTGCGACCTTCAGGGAGTGCATGGGCGCATACTTAGCACTTTTTTCCAAAAAAATCGACGCGAGGGGGTTTCCATGATCACCGAATCCATTCCGGGTTTTTCCGATATTGCCGTTTCTCACCTGGTCCTTGACTACAACGGGACCCTTGCCCTGGACGGGAAACCCCTGGTGGGGGTCAGGGAGCGCATTGAGGCCCTGAGCGGGTCCCTGACCATTCACGTGGTGACCGCCGACACCTTTGGCCGGGCCGGGGACGCCTTAGCCGACTGGCCTGTGTTTCTCACCGTCCTGACCCCCGGGGAAGAGGCGGAGCAGAAGGCCACCTATGTGCAGACCCTGGGCGCAGACTCGGTGGTGGCCGTGGGCAACGGCCGCAACGATTGCCGCATGCTGAGCCTGGCCTGTGTGGGCGTGGCCGTCACCGGGCCCGAAGGGGCGGCCTCCCCTGCCCTGATGTCCGCGGACATCGTGTGCCCGGATATACTGGCAGCCCTGGATCTGCTTTTACACCCCAACCGCCTGAAGGCCACCCTCCGGACCTGAATCGGTCTCGCGAAAGCGGTGGTGAAACGATTTCGCTCTAAAGCGCCTCCGGCGGCCCTGCCGGGGGCCAAACTTTTAGAACGTCAGACAAATCAGGTTTTAAGCCATCATTTCCAGACTCCGACGAAGCACGGGTGCATTCAGGAATGTTTTTTGCGGCGTTTTTTTCAATAAAGCGCCCCGCCGGAGTTATTCCGGTTAAAGTCAAGCGAATCCCAAAAGTTCTGCATCGTGTTTTTAGAAGAATGAAACGGGCCTCTCCTGCAAAGACGGTTGCCGGATGTCACACAACACGCGAATGCCCCGATAACGCAGGCAGAATGGCTGCCTTCATGCATTCGCCATAGGGTTTCAAGGTGCCCCCACCTTGCCGCCGGAGACAAGGTGAACAGTTACCATCGATTCTTTCTTTATTTTTATGGCCACCGGCGCGTTTCGCCCCGCGGTTACGTCCGGTCGTCCCTTTCTCCCATGTTTTCCAATCCTTCTCTCCTGTCTGTTACCTGCGAATAAATATTGACATTCGAACGAACGTTCGTATATCTCCTATAACATTGTTTCTTTCATAAAAACCGAGTTTGCCGGATGACGTGTTCTTTTTTGTCCGCAGGGACGGGCACGCCGCCATGTCGGAGAAGGGACCCGTTATGCTGCCTTTCAAGTCGACCCGTCAGGTCATCATCGATGCCGCAGGGGCCTTGTTTGCCAGAAAGGGCCTCGACGGAACAGGTATCCGCGAAATCGTCAAAGAGGCGGGGACCTCCCTGTCGTCGGTGAATTACCATTTCACCAACAAGGAGGGGCTCTACCTGGCGTGTATCCGTCACATCATGGAGGAGAAACTGGACCTGCCCGGCCTGTTCGGCACCCTGGACACCGGGGAGTACACCACGCCGCAGCAGGTGTCCGATGTGATGGGGTACATGATGCACCGGTGCCTCCTGGCCCTGCTCGGGCCGGGGGTGCCCGAATGGTACGGCATCCTCATGGTTCGGTCCCGCATGGATCTGCACCCCAAATCGTCGCGGGCCCTCATGCGGCTGGAGGAGCCCCAGAAACTGAGGACCTTTGTTCGGGAGCATGTCCCGGGGGTCGGTGACTCCTTTGTGCAGTACTGGTACGTCAGCGTCATGGCCCAGATCCAGTACTACATCATGGAGCGGGAGGCGGTGCTCATGGCCTTTGACCTGCCCGGGTACGATAAACCTTTTTTAACGGCCACGGCCAGCTACATGGCCGAGAGCATGACACAGGTCCTGGGCCTGCCGGCCCCGGACCACCGAGAGGTGGCAAGGAGGCTTTGATGGGTGGTGGGAGGCGGTGGGCAGGGAGCGGGGGCAAGAGGGTGGGCAAGAGGGTGGCGGGGTGGGTGCTTGTCTGGCTGATCCTCCTTGGGGCGTCTGTGCCCCACGCGGCGCCGGTGCGCAGAGTGGTGGGGGTTGTCATCGGAGGTGCTGCACCTTCCCAGGACGCCTTGCTCACGCGGGTGCGACACGAACTTGCCATTCTCGCCGGGCCGGAGATGGAGTTGGTACTCCCCGAAGGCAAGGTGTGGCGGGGTGCGCCTACCCCGGAGGGCATGGCTTCGGCCTTTGACGCCCTGGAGGCCGACGGTGAGGTCGCCTTGGGTGTGGCCCTGGGGTACGTGGCCTCGGGGGTTGCTGCAGAGAGGACCCGGTGGAACACCCCGGTGCTGGCCACCCACCTGTTGGTCCGGCCGGAGGCTTCGGTTCCCGGGTTCCGGGGCATTGTGGTGGGGCCCCTGATTCGCACGGGGCTGGGGCAGTTTTTCGGGGCAGTGACAGTGCCTCGGGTGACGGTCCTGGTGGATGAGCAGGCCCGGCCCATCCTTCCCCGCATCGAGGCGTTTCTGGGAACCGTTCCTTTTTTGCAGGAGGTGCCCTGGACCCTGCGCACGGTCCCTGCGCGGGGGGATGCCCTGCGGGAGGCGGTGCGGCACGAAACGGGCGGGGTGATTTTTTCCCCGTTTCCCGGGATGTCCGAAGCGGCCATGGCCGGGGTGGCGGCAGAGCTCAGGGCCGGGAAGCGCCCCTCCTATGCCATGGGGGGAAAAAAGGATGTGGAGGCCGGGCTTCTCTTCGGGTCGGTGCCAAAGGGCGAGACCAGGCGTCTTGCCCGCCGGACGGCATTGACCCTGTACAGCATGGCCCGGGGCGAGACGGTGGGGGCGGACCGGGATGAGTGGGCCGTGGAGGGAACCCCGGTGATTCATGTGGGAACGGCAAAGGCCATCGGCTTTTCGCCGCGTTGGGAGCTGTTCCGGTATGCGGAGAAGGTGGGGGAAAAGAGCCCGGAGCCGGTGCTCCTCTCCCTGGCGGAAGCCATGGAACGGGCCCGGCTGTACAACCCCGATCTGGCCTCGGAGGCCCGCCTGGTGGAGGCCGGGGCACAGGAGTCCAAGAGGGTGCTGGCCGCCTTGCTTCCCAGCATCGAGGCGTCGGTGACCGGGATCCGCATCGATGAGAACAGCGCGGAGAAGAGCCGGGGCACGGAGTCTGAAGATACCGTCAAGGGCAGCCTGACCCTGACCCAGGTGATCTATTCCGAAGCAGCCTTGAGCGGCTACAGCGCCTCCAAATCTTTTCAGCTCTCCCGGGAGGCGGAGCAGAAGGCCCGGGAGCTGGACAAGGCCCTGGCCGCGGGCCAGGCCTATATCAACCTGCTCAAGGCGCGCAGCCTGGCTGCCGTGCGCAAGGGAAACCTGGGGGTGACCCAGGAGAACCTGGAGAGGGCCCGTGCCCGGAAACAGGTGGGGGCCCTCAACCCGTCGGAGCTGTTCCGGTGGGAGAGCGAGGTGGCGAGCAATCGCACGGAGCTTCTCAACGCGCGGGTTCAGGTGCGGTTTGCGGCAAATGCACTGAAGCGGCTGTGTGGCATGGAGGTGACCGATACGGTGGACACCCTGAACGGCGAGGCCGACCAGGCGGTTCTTTTGACCGTGCACCCTGCGTTCCGGGAGATGCTGGACCGGCCCACGGAGTTCGGGGCGCTGGTGGCCTCCTTAGTGGACGTGGGCCGGGAGGCCTCGCCGGAGCTTCTCCAGGTGGACCATGCCCTGACCTCGGGCCGTCGCCGTGTGCGGGGGGCCCGGCGTGCCTTCTACCTTCCGGAGGTGGCCCTGAAGGGGGCCGTCACCGAGATCTTCGACCGGGGCGGTTACGACCGGGTGTTCCCCAATTATGATGAGAAGGAGTGGTACGTGGCCATCCAGGCGAGCTTCCCCCTGGCCACGGGGGGCGAGCGCCTGGCCGACCTGCGGCAGGCGGCCGAGGAGACCTCGGCCCTCTCTTTAAAGCGGCGTTATCTTATGACGGTGTTGGCCGAGCAGATCACCGACGCCGCCGACGCGGTCCAGACCACCGGGGCCACCATCGGGCTGGCCGCCACCTCCCGGGATGCCGCCGAGAAAAACCTTGCCCTTGTCACCGACGCTTACGCCGAAGGGGCCGTGGCGGTGATTACCCTGCTGGACGCTCAGAATACGGCGGTTTCAGCGCGTATTGCCGCAGACAATTCAGTCTACGATCACATGGCGGCCATGCTTCGGCTCCAGCGTTTGCTGGGGCGGTTGGATTTTTCCGGGGGGGCCGGGGAGACGATGGTCAGGCGGCTCGCAAAGGCCGCAGCAGAGGAGGTTGGGAACAGAGACGCGGGCATGGCGCCGATGTGATTGCCGGCCACGTGATGCATGAACCGAGACGGAATTGCATAAGGAGAGGGTATGGGCGGTCGGGTGTGGAGAGGAGTGGTTCTGGCGGCAAGCCTGTTGGCGCTGGAATGGGTGGGGTGTTCGGGGGAGAGGGCAGCCGAGGAGGTTCACCTGAGGCCGGTACGGGTGCAGAGGGCGGTGCGGGTTGCCCCGGAGGTCTCCCGGGTTTTTTCCGGGTATGCCCTGGCCTCGGTGGAGTCCAGGCTCAGCTTCAAGGTGCCGGGCACCCTGGAGCGAATCCCGGTGAAGGTGGGGGACGTTCTGAGCGCCGGGGACCTTGTGGCCTCCCTGGACGACCGGGACTACCGCCTGCGAGTCCAGGAGGCCGAAGCGGGCCTGGACCAGGCCAGGGCCCAGGCCCGCAACGCCGCCCTCTCCTATGAACGGGCGCGGCGGCTCTGGGAGAACGACAACATCTCCAAGAGCGATCTGGACCGGGCCCGGGCGGCCTGGGAGTCGGCCACGGCCCAGGTGACCTCCATCGAGAAGAAGCGGGACCTGGCAAAGCGCCAGCTGGGGTACACCCGCCTGGTGTCGCCCATGTCGGGGTCGGTGACCATGGTCCTGGCCGATGAGAACGAAAACACCGGGGCCGGGGTGCCGGTGGCCATCCTTGCCTCGGGGCGCCGGGTGGAGGTCCATGTGGATATCCCCGAGGTGATGATCTCGGACATTCGGGCAGGGCAGGCGGTGGCCGTGCAGTTTGCCGCCATGGGGAAGAGGCCCTTTCCGGCCGTGGTGTATGAGGTGGGCACGGCGGCCACAGGCTTTGCCGCCACCTACCCCGTGACCCTTCGCCTTGTGGAGGAGGTCAGGGAGGTGCTACCCGGCATGGCGGCGGAGGCGACTTTTCGATTTCCGGGGCGCGGTGGGGAGCGGTTCCTTGTCCCTTCCCATGTGGTGGGGCAGGATGCGTCCGGGCCTTTTCTTTTTGCCGCAGAGCCCGACGGGGAGGGCAAGGCCACGATCCGGCGCCTTCCCGTGGCTGTGGGGGCCTTGACCCAGGATGGCCTTGAGGTCTTTTCCGGCCTTTCCGGCGACGAGTGGGTGGTGACGGCGGGCATGAGCCGCCTGAGCCATGGCATGCAGGTGCTGCTCAAAGCCGGGGAGGCGCCATGATGCACATCACGGAAGCGGCGATCCGCATGAACCGGGTGACCCTGGTGGTGATCCTCATGGTGGTGCTGGGGGGCTGGGTGACCTTGCACAGGCTGCCCCAGGATGAGGATCCCGGGTACATCATCCGGGTGGCCATGGTCACCACCTATTTCCCCGGTGCCAGCCCGGAGCGGGTGGAGCAGCTGGTCACCGACAGGCTGGAGAAGGCGATTCAGGAGATCTCCGAGCTCGATTACGTGGAGAGTGAGTCCCGGCCCGGCATCTCCATCATCTATGTGCACATCGACGAGTCATACAAAGAGATGCGCCCCCTGTGGGACGAGTTGCGGCGCAAGGTGGATAGGGAAACCCCCAGGCTCCCGGAAGGGGTCATCGGGCCCTTTGTGAACGACGACTTCGGCGATGTGTTTGGCCAGGTCCTGGCCCTCACCGGTGAGGGGTACACCTACCGCGAGCTCAAGGATGTGGCCGACGAGGTCCGTGACGAGCTTCTCCGCATCGACAACGTGGCCAAGGTGGAGATCATCGGCGCCCAGGAGGAGCAGGTGTTCCTGGAGTTTAACTCCGCTCGCCTGGCCCGGTACGGCATTTCGCCCCTTATGCTTCAGCAGGTGCTCTCCCAGCGCAACATCATCATCCCTGGCGGGGCCCTGGAGTCGGGGCAGGAGCGGATCAACCTGGAGCCCACGGGGAATTTTGAGGCCGTGGCCGAGATCCTGGATACGGTGATCTCGGTGCCGGGCCGCAAGGAGGTGGTCTACTTAAAGGACCTGGTGGCCGTGACCCGGGGGTACAAGGATCCGCCCTCCACCCGAATGCGATTCAACGGCGCCCCGGCCCTGGGCCTGGCCATCTCCATGTCCGACGGCGGGGATATCATTGCCCTGGGCAAGGAGGTGACGGCCTTTACCAAGCGGCTGGAGGCCCTCTATCCCATCGGCGTGGGGTTTCAGTTCCTGGCCCGTCAGCCCGAGCGGGTCCATCGGAGCGTCAGCGATTTTCTCTCCAACCTCATGCAGAGCATCGTTATTGTCTGCCTGGTGATGCTGGCGAGCCTGGGGGTGCGGACCGGGCTCCTCGTGGCCAGCCTCATCCCCGTCACCATCCTCATGGCTTTTTTGCTCATGGGCTTTTTTGGCATCGGCATCGATCAGGTCTCCCTGACGGCACTGCTGATCTCCCTGGGAATCCTGGTGGACAACGCCATTGTCATGAGCGAGTCCATCATGACCCAGGTGCGGGAGGGCCAGAGCGTGGCAGAGGCAGCGGTGACATCGGCAAAGGAGCTGGCGCGCCCGCTCCTCACGGCCTCGTTGACCACCTCCTTTGCCTTTTTGCCCATCTACATGGCCAAGTCGTCCACCGGGGAGTACACCTCCCCCCTGTTCAAGGTGGTGACCCTTACCCTCCTCAGCTCCTGGGTGCTGGCCCTCACCATGATCCCTTTGTTCTGTGTCCGGTTCCTGCGCGTCAAGGGGCCAGAAAAGGAGCCGGGGTATCAGTCGCCTTTTTATTCCCGGTACCGGCGGGCCCTCATGGGGGTGCTGCGTCACCGCCTGCTGTTCGTTACGGCCATGTGCCTTGCCTTCGTGGTGGCCATGGCGGGGTTTCGGTACGTGCCCAAGCGGTTTATGCCGGACTCGGACCGCCGCATCATCACCGCCACCGTGGAGACGCCCCCGGGCTCGGACATCGCCCACACCGAAGCCATGGTCAAGCAGATGGAAACCTTCATCCAGGCCAACCTCATGGCGGAAGAGGGGGGAGAAGGGGTGGTGAGCTGGGGGAGCTTCATCGGCGAAGGAGCCCCGCGGTTTATCCTCTCCTACCGGCCGGACCCGCCGGAGAGCAGCTTTGCCTATCTCCTCATCAACACCACCTCCTTTGAGGCCGTGGCCGAGGTGGTGAACCGGCTTCAGGATTTCTGTGACGCCGAACTCCCCGAGGTCCGGGCCAAGGTGTCCCGGCTGTCCGTGGGGCCGCCGGTGAACCACCCTGTGGCGGTGCGTATCTCCGGCAAGCGGGATGCCGTGCTCTTTACACTGGTGAATGGGCTCAAAGAGCGTCTGCGCAAGGAACCGGGGGTGCGGGAGGTGGGGGATGACTGGGGGCGCCACACCCGCAAGCTGGTGGTGCGGGTGGACCAGGAGCGGGCCCGGCGCGCTGGCATCACCAGCCGGGATATTGCCCTTTCCCTCCAGGGAACCTTAAGCGGCATCCAGGTGGGGCAGTACCGGGAGGAGGACGACCTCATCCCCATTGTGGTGCGCTCCGTGGCCGAGGACCGAAACGACATCGAAAAACTGGAAGGGCTGCGCATCTACAGCCTGGCAACAGGCCAGTCCGTGCCCTTGAGCCAGGTGGCCCATATGGACACGGACTGGCAGCACGGTAAGATCATTCGTCGGGACCGGCTTCGCACCGTGGAGGTGTACGCCGATCTCTTCGAAGGATTCAACGCCCTGGCCATCAACGAGAAGGTCTCGGCCTGGCTGGCGGAACAGAGCGGCGGCTGGGGCCTGGGATACCGCTACGAGGTGGCCGGGGAAGCGGAAAAGTCGGCCAAGGCCAACCAGGCCATCGCCGATGAGCTGCCCTTTGCCGCCATGCTGATCATGCTGCTTCTCATCCTTCAGTTCAACTCCCTGAGGCGGACGGCCCTGCTCCTCTGCATCGTGCCCCTGGGGCTCATCGGCGTCACCGTGGGGCTTCTGGTAGCGCGATCCTATTTCGGGTTTATGACCCTTCTGGGGGTGGTGGCCCTTTCGGGCATTGTGATCAACAACGCCAACGTGCTGCTCGATCGCATCCGCATCGAGATCGAAGAGAACGGGCTGGAGCCAGGCGATGCCGTGGTGATTGCGGCCCAGCGGCGGCTTCGCCCCATCCTGCTCACCACCCTCACCACCGTGGGCGGTCTCATTCCCCTTTGGGTGGGAGGCGGGCCCCTTTTCGAGCCCATGGCGGTCTCCATTATTTTCGGGCTGGTCTTTGCCACGGTGATCACCCTGGGCATGGTGCCGGTTCTCTACACCTTGTTCTTCAGGGTTCGCCTCTGAGAAGGCAGAAAGGCTTCACGACAACGGACAATGGACCACACGGTGGTGGCGGTCTCCGCCCTCCGTGTGCCTGGCAGGTAACGCAAGCAACGGGGTGAAAGGTATGTCCGAGACAACATTCAACCAGGGGCTTCGGCTCAAGCGGTTTGCCATGGCCGCAACCACCTACCTTCTGTGGCTGGGGCTTTTTGCCTATGTTCGCTACATGGGGCTCTCCCAGATCCCCTGGCCCGTGTTGTGGCGGTGCACCTGCCTGGTGGCGTTGTGCAACATTGCCTTGCTGCTGGTGTTTCTGAGCGGGTTGAACCGGTGCTTCAAAGACCCGAGCCTCACCCTGTTTCAGATGGGCATGGGGACCTTCTGGGTCATGGTGGGGGTCTACTACTCGGGGGAGGCCCGGGGCGGGCTGCTTCTTCTTTATCTCGTGGTCTTTGTCTACGGGCTGTTTCGGCTCAAGGTCCGGCAATTTCTCTTTCTCTCGGCCTTTGCCATCGCAAGCTACGGGGCGGTGCTGTTTCTCCTCCAGAGGCAGGACCCAGCCGGGTTCAACACCCGGCTGGAGGTGATGAACCTGCTCATCCTCATGGTGGTGCTTCCCTGGTTTTCCCTGGTGGGTGGCTACATCACCAGCCTTCGGGAAAAGGTGGCCCGGGCCATGGCCACCATCGAGAAGCTGGCCATCCACGACGACCTCACCCAGGTGTTCAACCGCCGCCAGATGTTCGAGATCCTGGAGCGGGAGAAGGCCCTGGGGGATCGCGGGGTTCACCCCTTTTCCATCTGCATCTTCGATCTGGATCACTTCAAGCGGGTCAACGACACCTTTGGCCACGAGGCGGGGGATATCGTGCTGCGCACCGTGGCCCAGGCCATTCAGAAGAACCTGCGGGACATCGACCACATCGCCCGGTACGGGGGGGAGGAGTTTATCCTTATTCTTACCAATTCCGGGGTAAGTGAGGCCATGCAATGCGCCGAGCGGGTGAGGGTTCTCACCGAAGGGCTTGCCTTTGAGGGACTTCCTGCGGATTTTCGGGTGACCATCTCCGTGGGGGTGACCAAGTACACCCCGTCCGAGGACATCAAGGCCTCCATTGGCCGGGCGGACGACGCTTTGTACCGGGCAAAGAGCAAGGGAAGAAATCGGGTGGAATACGAGCCGGCAAGGCGCAGGGACGGTCAAGGTCCGGCTGGGACACGGGAGAAAAAGGGGGAGGGAGCCCACCCCGGCATGTGATGGTGACGGCCGGATGGGTTTTTCAGCGGTCGGTGACGCGGGTGGCGCAGTCCGGGCAGCCGTTCCAGTCCGGCTCCAGGTAGCACCCGCAGTTGATGCACTGGAGCAGGATTCTGCCCGAGCAGAAGGGGCAGTAGCGGTGGCGCTCCCTCAGGTTGGCGTTGCAGTGGGGGCACTTGACCTCCAGGGTGTTCTGGGGGCCCAGGACCCGGAGCACCTCTTCGGCGGTGGTGACGCCCTGGTTGATCTTGGTCCACCCGTCTTCCACCAGGGGTTTCATGCCGGCCCACCGGGCGGCCCGGGTGAGTTCGGACTCTGAGGCGGCCGTGTTGATGAGCTGCTTGATCTCCTGGGTGACGGTGAGGATTTCAAAGAGGCCGGTGCGTCCCCGGTAGCCCGTGTTGTTGCACCGGTCGCATCCTTTGCCGTGGAAGGCCGGGAAGGTGCCTCCGTTGGCGTTGATGCCCAGGGCATCGATGGTGGCAGGGGAGAGGGCCTCCTCTTCCTTGCAGTTGTCACAGATGCGGCGGACCAGGCGCTGGGCGATGATGCCGCTTAAGGCCTCGCCGATGACGTAGGGCTGGATGCCCATGTCCCTGAGGCGCGTGATGGTGGGGATGCTGCCGTTGGTGTGGAGGGTGCTTAAGACCGTGTGGCCGGTGAGGGCTGCGTGGAAGGCCACTTCCGCGGTCTCGAAGTCCCGGATCTCTCCCAGCATGATGACGTTGGGGTCCTGCCGGAGGATGGCCCGCAGGATGATGGGAAAGTTCAGGCCGATCTTCTCCTTGACCATGACCTGTTCGGCCATGGACATGAAGTACTCCACGGGGTCTTCGATGGTGGTGTAGTTCTTGGTAACCGAGGCGTTTTCCTGCATCAGCGAATAGAGGGTACTGGTCTTGCCGCTGCCCGTGGGGCCGGTGGTGAGGATGCACCCCTGGGGGCGGTTGATGAGGCGGGTGACCATCTCCTTTTCTTCGTTGGTAAGCCCCAGGTCCTCCACGCTCTTGATGGAGGCGTTGCGGTCCAGGATGCGGAACACCACCTTTTCCCCGTTGATGGTGGGCAGGCAGGAGAGGCGGATGTCCACCATTTTCGAGGGGGTCTTCACGGTGATGCGCCCGTCCTGGGGGCGCCTCCGCTCGGAGATGTCCAGCTCGGCCATCACCTTGATGCGGGAGACGATGGCCGGGTGCATGGTGATGGGGACGTGGATTTTGTCGTTGAGGAGCCCGTCCATGCGGTACCGCACCATGACGTATTTGGTCTTGGGCTCGATGTGCACATCCGAGGCTTCGTGGCGCAGGGCGTCGGAGATGATGGCGTTGACGATGCGAATGGCCGGGGGCTGGTCCTTGGCGATGAGGAGCTCTTTGAGGTCGGCTTCCTCGTCCTCTTCGTCGAGGATGATCTCGATGGCCTCGGTGGGGTCTTCCATCTCCAGTACGGTGAGCTCATCCAGGCCCGCCTCTTCCTCTCCGTAAAGCTCCTCGATTTTTTTGATGATCTCCTTGCGCGTGGCAATGACCGGCTCCACCCGCAGGCCGGTGATGAACTGAAGGTCCTCGATCTTCAGGTATTCGCTGGGATCGTTCATGGCAATCATGATCCCGGTTTCCGTACGCTTCAGGGGCACCAGCAGGTTGTTTTTGCAGATTTCCCGGGGGATCAGGGCCACCAGGGCCTCGGGCGTGCTGAACTCTGCGGGGTAGACGCGGTTGATGCCCATCTCCCGCTGGATGGCGTTCAAGATCGTTCCTTCGTCCACCAGGCCCATCTCCATGAGCACCTGGGGCATGGGCAGGTTTTTCTTTGCCTGGATTTCCCGGGCATTTTCCAAGTCATTTTTTCGAAGGAGGTTCTGCTTCATCAGGATGGATCCCACCTGGCTCCGGTGGGTGTTGATGAAACGGCTCATCTGGTTGATGCGCTTGGTCTGGGAGACCTGGTTTTTTTTCAGGGCCCGGTTTTCCCGGATGAGGTCGTACTGCTCCAGGGCCAGGCCCACGGTGATGCGCAGGTCTTCGTCGCTCCAGGGCTTGGTGATGAACTTGTAGACGGCTCCCTCGTTCACCGCTCCCATGATGGCTCCCACGTCGGCATGGCCGGTGAGCATGATACGGATGGTGCTGGGGTACTCCCGTTTGATCCGGCGCAGCAGGTCGGCGCCGGTGATGCCGGGCATGCGGTGGTCGGTGATGATGACGTGGATCTCCTCCCGCCGGAGGCACTCCAGGGCTTCTTCGCCGCAGGACGCGGTAAAGATGCGGTAGGTCTCCTTTCGGAAGATGCGCTTCATGGCCGACAGCACACCGGCTTCGTCATCCACAAAGAGAATGGCGTAGGGCCGGGAGTCCTCGGGGGGCTCTTCCGAGTCGGGAGGGTCTTTGCCCAGAAAGAGGGATGCGAGTCGGCTCATGGTTCCTTCTCCTTGGCGGGGAGGGCCCGGTGCAGGGGCAGGCGCAGGGTGAAGGTGGTGCCTTTGCCCTCCTCGCTTTTGACGCTGATGGAGCCCCGATGGCGCTTGACGATGTTGTAGACCACGTTGAGGCCCAGGCCGGTGCCCTTGCCCACGGGTTTGGTGGTGTAGAAGGGGTCGAATATTTTTTTTAGCTTTCCCTTGGGGATGCCGGTGCCTGTGTCGGCGATGGCCACCACGGCATGGGTGTTGTCGTGACGGGTGGTGACGGTGATGGTCCCTTTGTCAGTGATGGCCTGGGCCGCGTTGACCAAGAGGTTGATGAAGACCTGGTCAAGTTGCCGGGCGTAACACTGCACCGGGGGAAGGGGCTGGTAGTCTTTTTCCAGGGTGACCTTGTACTTGAGCTCGCTGCCCACGATGTTGATGCTCTTGTCTAGGTTGGTGTTGAGGTCGGCCAGGCTGAGGGTCTCCTCGCCGGGGTGGGCAAAGTCTTTCAGGTCCTGGACGATTTTCCGGATGCGCTCGGCCCCGTCGATGGACTCGCTGAGCAGCGGGGGAATGTCCTTGAGGATGAAGTCGATGTCCGCGCCTTCGTCGATGCGGTGGAGTTCCGACAGGAGGCGGTCTGTTTTCTCTCCGGTGAAAAGGCCTGCCCGGTCGGCCTCGTCGATGAGGTCTCGCTGCAGGGTCACAAAGCGGATGAGCTCTCCGGCATACTCGTCGAGGCTGTTGATGTTGCTGGTAATAAAACCCATGGGGTTGTTGATCTCGTGGGCCACCCCGGCGGCCAGCTGGCCGATGGAGGCCATCTTCTCCTGCTGCATGAGGTGTTCCTGGGCTTGCCGGATCTCTTCGGTTTTCCGTTTGACCTCCTTGTCCAGGCTGGCGGCCAGGAGCCGGAATTTTTTCTCGGATTTGGCCAATTGGGCCGCCTTCTCCTTGAGGTCGGCAAAGGTGTCTTCCACCACCTCGCCGTGGACCCGGGAGGCCATGGCCAGGCCGCATCCGCTTTTCATGATCTGGGTGATGGCCGTGGCCAGGATGGCTTCGGCGGCCGCCAGCTCGTCGGTGGGAACATTGCCGTCGGGGTTGAACCCCAGGGCCAGGTAGCCCAGGATGTCCAGCTCGTGGACCAGGGGCGTGAGAATCACCCATCCCTTGGGGGTCTCGGTCAGGGCCCTTGTCCCGGGCCGGGTTTCAGCCAGGCGTTCCCCGATGGCGCGGGTCACCTCCCCGCAGCTATCCTCCGGGAGCAGGGGCGTGCCGTCGGGCATGAGCACCGAGAGGTGGCCCAGGCCCAGGGGCGGGGCCGCACGGACCCAGGTGAGGACGACCTCCGAAGGGAGGAGGTCCCTCAAGGAGTACTCCCTGTCAAAGGGGGTGATGGTCTCATGGGAACGCTCCATGGGCGGGGCTCCTTGGGTTTGGGTCAATGGCTCACGGGGTCGGCGTGGGAAGGCAGCACCGAATGAAGGTTCTCTTCCATGATCCGGTAGATGCCTCCCAGGTCGTGGGAGGCGTCCAGACTGTGGTAGGTGGCCGAGAGAATGGTTTCGAAGGTGGTGCGGACCCCTTGACCGGTGAGGGCGGTGGAGAAGGTGACGGGGAGCCCCGACGGCTCCCAGCGTGAGCGGATCTCCTCGGTGGTGAGGATGTCCGGGAGATCCCGTTTGTTGAACTGGATTACCAGGGGGAGGTGCTCGAAATCCAGGCCGATGCGCCCGGCGTTTTTTTCCAGGTTTTCAAAGCTCTGAAAGTTGTTGAGGGCCTGTGCCGTCTGGGAGTCGGCCACAAATACCACCCCGTCGGCCCGTGAGAGGACCGCCTTGCGCGTGGCATCGTGGGCCACCTGGCCGGGGACGGTAAAGAGCTTGATTTTTACCCGGTACTCCCCGTCGGTGCTGGCAAGAATGGGGAGCAGGTCAAAGAAAAGGGTGCGGTCGCCCCGGGTCTCCAGGCTCATGAGGTCGCCGCACCGACCTGGCCGGATGAGGTCGTGAAGCTGCATGAGGTTGGTGGTCTTCCCGGAGAGGGCCGGTCCGTAGTAAACGATCTTGATGACGATTTTTTTTTCTTCGTCGAGGATCTCGGCCATTGGAACCCCCTTTTGTCAACTTCCTTTGGCCTGTTCGATATCGGTGATGATGGCCGTCAGGGTTTCCTGAAGGCGGCAGTTGAGTTCCTTGTACTGCCTGGCGGTCTCCTCCACATCGGTGAGGCAGGACCTCAGGCGGTTTTCCATCTCGCTGTTCAGGGCCAGCAGGGCTTCGTTTTTCTGTTTGATCACCTGGGACATCTGCTTGTTTTCCATGGCCAGGTTGAAGTGGTCCACCCCGTTTTTCACCGACATTTTAAGCTCGGCCTTGCTCCAGGGCTTGTTGATGAACCGGAAGATGTGGCCTTTATTAATGACGGTGATGGTGGCGTCGATGTCGGAGTGGCCGGTGAGCATGATGCGCACCACCGAGGGCCATCGGATGCGGACCTTCTCCAGGAATTCCGAGCCGTCCATGTCAGGCATCATGCGGTCGGAGATCACCACGGCCGGTTTGATGACGTGGATCTCTTCAAGGGCGGTGGTCGGGTCGTCAAATGCGTAGATCTTGTAGGGCTCGTTCCGAAAGGCGCGGGAGATGGAGTCCAGAATGGGTTTTTCGTCATCCACAAAAACGACTTTGTTATTCATGGGTCACCTCTGTCATGGTGAACGGGTGGGGGCGGGCGGGGCTTCCCGGGATGATCGGAGCCGCAGGGACGGGCTCGATATCTCCCAATGGGGTAGGGACGGAGAAGGGGCGCTTTGGGGGACTCAGTAAAAAAAGGGGGGACAGGGTCTGGTTGGAACCGGGAGCTATGGATTCATAATATCACAGCCTGTCAGGAGGTTGCAACTCTCCTGAAACAGGCTGCTTTTTGATCAGGAGCGCGGGGCGCTGCCGTTTTTGGGCAGCCGGGACGCTCCGGGGGCGTGGCCGTACGTGGTCTCTTCGGCGATGCGGATCAGGTCGTTTGGCGCGTAGCTCCCGTTGAGGGTGACGCCCACACAGGTGTTGGGCTGGGCCAGCTCCAGGGCATGCCCGTCAAGGCTTTCGATGGCAGTGATGGTGTCGGGGCTGGCAGGTCCTTTTCGCGTGAGGACCTCCACCTCCTGGCCCACGGTGATTTTGTTGCGCACGTGGAGGGTGGCGCGGCATCCGTCCACGGCCGTGATCTTGCCGGCAAAGCGGTGGATGGTGCCGGGACGGGAGTCCCCGTAGTTGGGGGCGGCGTCTCCTTCGTAGCCGAAGTAGAATCCGGTGGAGTACTCCCGGCTGTTGATGCGGGAGAGCTCTTCGCCCCACTCCGGACGGGTCGTGTAGTGTTTCGGGTCCTCGTAGTAGGCGTCGATGGCCTCCCGGTAGGTCTTCACCACCGAGGCCAGGTAGTTGATGCCCTTCATGCGCCCCTCGATTTTCAGGGAGTGGATCCCTGATTCGATGAGGGCGGGGACGTGGTCGATCATGCAGAGGTCTTTGGAGTTGAAGATGTACGAGCCCCTTTCGTCCTCCTGCACCGGGTGGTAGTGCCCCGGGCGCATCTCTTCCACCACGCTGTACTTCCACCGGCAGGGGTGGCTGCACTGGCCCCGGTTGCTGTCCCGGTTGGTGAGGTAGCTGGAGAGAAGGCAGCGGCCGGAGTAGGAGATGCACATGGCCCCGTGGACAAAGGCCTCCACCTCCAGGCCGCCGTTGTCCACCACCCCCTTGATGTCGGTGAGGGGCAGCTCCCGGGCCACGTTGATGCGTGTGGCGCCCAGGGACTTCCAGAAGAGGGCGGTCTCCTGGTTGGTGGTGTTGGCCTGGGTGCTGATATGGAGATCGATGCCGGGGGCGATGGACCGGGCCGCGGCAAAAATGGCCGGGTCGGCCACGATGAGGGCGTCGGGTTTCACCTCGGCCAGGGCGGCGAGGTAATCGCGCATGGCGTCGAGTTCGTCGTTTCGCGCATAGACGTTGCAGGCCACGTAGACCTTGACGCCGTGGGCGTGGGCGTGGCGGATGCCCGCCGCCATCTCCTCCAAGGTAAAGTTGCCTGAAAAGTTCCTGAGGGAGAAGGCCTTGCCCGCCAGGTAGACGGCGTCGGCGCCGTAGTGGACGGCAATTTCCAGTTTTTCCGGATTTCCCGCCGGTGCGAGGAGTTCAACTCGGTTGCTCATGGTTCGTGTATCCCTTGGGTACGGGGTTCCGGGCCCCAGGGGCCTGGATTATATATATAAGGTTGATAAGGGGACGGGCCCTGCGGGGCTCGGCACCCGGACGTGACGACTCTACCAAAAGGGTTCCCCCTTTGCAACGCGCCGTGGTATGGAGGGGCCGTTTCCACAACCAGTGACAGGAAAGGACGCACGGCATGAAAAATGACACGGGCATACGCGAATATCAGGAGAGGGTGGACCGCTGGGTAAAAGAGGTGGGGGTACGGTATTTTTCCGAGCTCACCAACCTGGGGATCCTGCTGGAAGAGGCCGGTGAGGTGGCCCGGATCATGACGCGGGTGTACGGGGACCAGAGCTTCAAGCGGGAAGAGCCCGCCCCGGACCTGGGGGACGAGCTGGCCGATCTCATGTTTGTGCTGGTCTGCATCGCCAACCAGACGGGGGTGGACCTGCCCGAGGCCCTGGCCAGGAATCTTGCCAAAAAAAGCGCCCGGGACAAGACCCGTCACTGGAACAACCCCAAACTTTTTAAGGACAGGGACCCCGGTTCGGAACCGGGGCCCACTGACGATTAGGGCTCGGGCGGCGCCTGGGCCTCTTCATCATCCGAGGCGTTTCTCAGCTTGGCAAAGCTGAAGACAGCGCTTCGGCCGGAGATTTTGCGCAGGGTCAGGACGTAGGTTTTTTCGTCCAGGGTAAAGGAGACCATTTCGTCGACGCCCATGACCTTGTACTCGTCGTTCAAGAAGAGCTCCACGGTGGGGCCGGTCTCGGCAAAGATGTCCATCTGATCGTTGACCTGCTTCACGTAGAGTGTGTAGAGGTCGGGGACCAGCTCGTGGTACTGGTTCTCTCCGGTGTTGATGAAGTCCCCGTACTCTCCGTTGCGGCCCAGGGAGGCGGCCTTGCCCGCAGCCTTTTCGTCCAGCAGGGTGCGTATGTTCCGGTCCTTGGTGATCATGGCCGAGGCCGAGCCGAAGACGCCGCCCGTGCCCGTGGAGATGAGCTGGATGGAGAGCTTTACCGCGTTGCCCAGCACCACGGTGTGGCCCACCACGATGGCGTCGATGTTCAGGGCGCGACCCACCTTGCGGGCATCCTCTTCCTTGATATCGGAGTTTTTGGTCACCGCGCTCTCAACGAGACCGAGGACGCTGTCTTCCCCGGTGGCCTCCAGCATTTCGCTGCGTACCACCGTGAAGTAGCCGGTTTTGAACAATTTGTCCGAGACCTCCATCTCCAGGTATTTTTCCAGCTGCTTGCGTTTGCCGTCGATGCGGGTAAATTCCTTGACGGCTACGCGGCGGATGCGTCGTCGCGTGAGCTGTTTGGCCACCTGGGTGGAGAGGGTGCCGATTTGACCGTCCACGGCGGATTCATAACTGAACCGGGCCGGTTTTTTGCTGGGAACATACTGGGGAGGGCGAGCACAGGCGGTTGCCAGAACCAAAAGGACCACTACAAAAACCCACTGTTTCATCATATCACTCCAAAAACATTCATACCGGCCCCCGAGAACCTCACGGGAGGCGCCGTAACCTCAATATTTTACAACTGCATCATTCATTATCACAGAAGAGGGGGCGGGGCCACAGGGTTTTCCCCAAGGGCGCACAGCGGTGGGGAAATACCGGTGACCGGGGCCATGGACCCATTTTCCGGGGACGGGGGTGCGGTACGTAGTCTCGGGATAGTACGTATTGTTTTATTGACACGTATTGATGGGGTGTGGCAGGTTGTAGTGGGTAATATTGCGACCATTTCGGGGGATACACATGGCAAAAAAAGTGACGATCAGCGTGCCGGACGAGCTCTACGAGCGCATGAAAGAGTGGCGCTCCAGCATGAACTTTTCCCAGGTTTTCCAGCGCTCCATATCCAACATGATCCGCAAGAAGGAGGCGCTTCGACAGAAGATCCATGACGAGCTGGACATGTCCAGCGTGGTGGAACGCCTGAAACGTGAAAAGGCCGAGTTCGAGGCCAACTTCATCGAAGAGGGAAAACGGGCGGGCCTGGAGTGGTCCCGCACGGCCCACTACCGGGAGCTGCAGTACGCCCTGGGCTGGACGCCGGGGGGCAACCCCTTTAAGGACGAGCACCTGGGGGACTACTTTTCCCAGGTCCTGAAGCATCAGTCCGAGCGTTTCGCCATCACCGGGCGCACCGCCCAGAAGCGGTTCCAGGGGTTCATCGACACCTACCTGAGCGGATGGAAAGAGGGGGTGGAGAGTTTCTGGAATGAGGTGAAGGACAAGGTCTAAGGCGCGGCCTTAGGGTTTTGTCGCAGACCCTCTGGCATGGCTGTGGAAAACTAAGATCGCGGGAACGTGCGTACTATGTCCCCGCGGCCAATGATTATTTTTTGGGTGCAGGATCCCCGCAGGAGAGAGACAATGGCAATGGGCAACGGGACAAAAAACAGTGTGGAGGCCGCCCTCAGGCGATACGCAGAAGAGTGGGGCGGCAACGTGGAGTGTGCATGGGACCGGGTGTGGGGGCGGTTCGGTCGCTTTTTGTACTGGCCCTACCGATGGGGTGTGGTGGTGCCGTTTCTGGGGCTCTCCACCCTGGTGCTGGCTCCCCTGGCCGTGCTGCTTTCCGTGACCGTCTCCCCAAACTTCGCGTCGAAAACCATCGCCACCTTCTGGGCCCGGGTCAACAGCTTCATGACCCCCATGTGGGTGTCGGTGTCGGGTCGGGAGACGATCCGGGACGGTGTCTCCTACGTGGTGGTGGCCAACCATCTGAGCCACTACGACATCTATGTCCTCTACGGCTGGCTCGGCCTGGATATCAAGTGGGTGATGAAAAAAGAGTTGGAGAAGGTTCCCCTCATCGGCTGGGTCTGCAAGAGCATGGGCCATATCTTCATCGATCGCAGCGACAGCGCAAAGGCCGTCTCCACCCTCAACCACGCCCGCAAAAAAGTCCGGGGGGGCACCTCGGTGATCTTCTTTCCCGAAGGGACCCGTAGCGACGACGGCAGCCTCAATCCTTTTAAGAAAGGGGCTTTCCGGTTTGCCCATGACCTGGGATTGCCCATCCTTCCCGTGACCATCAAGGGGACCCGCGACATTCTTCCCAAGGGGAGCACCGAGTTGATGCCCGGGGGCGTTTCCCTTGTGGTCCATGACCCGGTGGATGTCCGGGCCTACAAAAAAGAGGAACTGGGTGCCATTGTCAACCGCGTGCGCAACACGATCCGCACGGAACTGGAAGACGTTTAACGCCCGGTCTTTTTTTCCGGTTGTTTTTTCTTGCGGAACATGAGGGTGACCAGAATCAGGGAGAGGGTCACCACGCAGGCCACGGCCGCCCTGGAGCCCGTGGAGCCGAAACGGGGCATGATGACCTGCGGAATCAGCCACAGGTAGCAGGTGGCGTGGAGGGCCCCGATAAAACAGAGTCGGATTATTTTCGGCACGACTACTCCTCTGACTCAGCGGTGAGGCGTTTTCGAAGGGTCAGCAGGATGTTGGCACCCATGAGGCAGATGAGGGTGGAGAAAGGGGCGAAGGAGCAGAGGGAGCGGTAACCGATGACATTGGGTTCCGTGGCCTGTGTCCAGGGCACAAGGGTGCCCGCCCCGGCAAGGACCAGGAGCCAGGCGGTAACGGCCATGGCCGTGGATTTTAAGCGGTGGTGTGTGGTGTTCATGGCGTCTCAGTCACTGTGTTGGAGCCCTTTGGGCTCTTTTTTTATACAATACGGCATCTTGGGATATCTGCTCGGTAGGCAGGAGACTATAGCACACCCTGTGGCTGAAAGATACCCCGCTGTGGTTGGAACAAGCCCTTGGTATGAATAGGGTTTGACCGCGGTGGCTTAGGTGGGATACTATCCGGGTGAAGAATGGCGGCATAGACACAATATGTCAAAAATTCAAATGGATAGGGGCTCTGCGACGGCGGGGCGTGATTGGAAAAGCGGAACAAGCACGGAAGCATGAATATGGTGAGAATAGCAGCAGGGCAGATCAATCCGGTCATCGGAGATTTTGAGGGCAATTGCCGAAAAATGGAGGCGGCTGCGGCCAAGGCCAGGGAGGCGGGGTGCCGCCTGGTGGTTTTTCCGGAGCTTGCCGTGAGCGGGTACCCGCCGCGCGACCTTCTGGAGAGGCGCTCCTTTATTGCGGACAACCTGGAGGCCGTTGAGCGACTCATGGAACGGGTCCGGGGCATTGCCGTTCTTCTCGGGTATGTGGAGAGAAACGGCGAACCAGGGGAGAACAACCTCTACAACGCAGCCCTTCTCTTTGAAGACGGCCGGGTGCTCCACAAGGTCCGGAAACGGCTGTTGCCCACCTATGACGTGTTCGATGAGCGCAGGTACTTTGAACCGGGCAGCGAGTCCCATCCTGTGATGTGGAACGGGGTGCGGCTCGGCATCACCATCTGCGAGGACATGTGGAACGACAAGGAAGTATTCTCCTCCCGGAAGTATCGCGTGGATCCTGTGTCAGACCTCTGCGAAAAGGGGGCTGAGCTGCTCATCAACATTTCGGCATCCCCCTTTAACGCCGGGAAACCCGCTTTTCGCGAGACACTCATCTCTTCGGTGGCCCGTCGCCACAAGGTGCCGGTGTGTTACGTCAACCAGGTGGGGGGCAACGATCACCTGCTCTTTGACGGGGGAAGCCTGGGCTTTCACGATGACGGCACCCTGGCCGCCCGTGGCGCCTCCTTCGAGGAGGATCTTCTGGTCTTCGAGCCCATGGAGAAGAGCCCTCAGCGCATTGCCGCGGCCCCTTCCTGCGTGGAGGAAGAGGTCTACCGCGCCCTGGTCATGGGCACCCGGGATTACGTCACCAAGTGCGGTTTCAAGAAAGTGGTCATCGGGCTCTCCGGTGGCATTGACTCGGCCCTCACCGCTGCGGTTGCCGCCGACGCCCTGGGGGGCGAGAATGTCTCCACGGTCTTTATGCCGTCGGAGTACACCTCCTCGGACAACGACGTGGATACCCGGTCCCTGGCAGAGAATCTGGGGACCCAGTACGATGTGGTGCCCATCGCTCCCATGTTTGATGCCTTTTTGGGGGCGTCGGAGGTGTTCTGTCGGGAGGAGCACGGTGTCACCGAGCAGAACATCCAGGCCCGGGTCCGGGGCACCCTGCTCATGGCCCTCTCCAACAAGACCGGCGCCCTGGTGCTCACCACCGGCAACAAGTCCGAACTGGCCGTGGGATACTGCACCCTTTACGGGGACATGAACGGGGGGTTGGCCGTCATCTCCGATGTACCCAAGACCCTTGTGTGGGATATCTCCCGGTATGTAAACCGCAATGGGGAGGTGATCCCCCAGCGAATCATCGACAAGGTGCCGTCGGCAGAACTCAGGCCCGACCAGTCCGATCAGGATGAGCTGCCCCCTTACGAGGTGCTGGATGCCATTTTGCACGCCTATGTGGAGGAGGTAAAGGCACCTGCGGAGATCGAGGCCATGGGGTTTGACGCGGCGGTGGTGGCCGATGTGGTCCGGCGGGTTGAGATCAACGAATACAAGCGCCAGCAGGCGGCCCCGGGGCTTCGGGTGACGGCCAAGGCCTTTGGCAGCGGGCGACGTTATCCCATTGCCAAGCGGATCTGATGCCGTACTACCCGATGGGGGATGGAGCACGGGATTTTCTTTTTTGTCTCGGGTCTGTTTCTGTCCTCGACTGACGGGGTAGTAAAGGCAAGGGGCCGTAAAAACAATGCCTTTGATGCCCTTGAATGCTCGAATTTGCAGTGCTTTGAGCCGTTACACGGATGGGCTTGGGGGGATCCCCTAGGTAAATGAATGCATTACTCTATGTACAAAGCCCGGGGGGGCTGCATATAATCTCCAACAAAGCGACGGGGTGTACTTCGATGCGAACTTAGTTCGGCATCGTGCATCCACCCCGGCGCCCCCACCGACAAACGGCCCACCTGCTGCCCGTGACCGGTGCCAAGGCCCGCGACGGAAAACTGTCAGGTACGCAGCTCCTGGCCCTTTCTTCTTTCATTTCAGGAATTCCCTTCTGGCACGTATTGTCGGATTTTATGGGTGTGGTGTCATAAAGTCCGACAATACGCAGCACCATTTTTCTTTGTGTCAACGTCCACTTTTTGAATTTCTTGTGTTTTAGGTTTTTCGTTGTTATCAATGTTTATTGATAAGCACATATGAAGTCAGTCTGTAATTGGTTTGATGTGAAGTGTCCATATCGGAAGCAGTTGTGGTAAACGGTTGTAATCGATACGTGTATTGGATAATCCGACATGAATCATTTATGGTTTCAGCGCGGCGGGTATGCCTCCAAAAAAGCGCGCCGATATATTGAAAAAGACTTTTCCCGAAAAAAAATCAAGAACATTGCCGTTATCCGCCATGCGGCTCTGGGGGACCAGGTCATCGCCCGGCCCTTTCTCATCGAAGTCAGAAAATTTTTTCCCAATGCCGAGATCACCCTGGTTGGCGTGTCCAACTATCGATACGGCATCCCGTCCGATTTGGCCGACACCACGATCATCGTGGCAGGCCGGGAGCAAAAGAGAGAGATGAGCCCCCTGGAGCGGTTCCGGGACCTCAGGCAGCTCCCGCATCAAGACATCATCTTTGATATTGCAGGGACCAGCCGGTCCCGGTGGATGACTCTCTTAAGCAAGGCGACGCTGAAATTCGGCTTTCCTTACAAATCCTATTTTTACGGGGTTCTCTACAACGTGGCCGTTTTCCGTTCCGACTTTCAGCCGGAGCTGGAGTGCATGCTGGACATGCTGAAACTTCTGGGGCACAATCCCTCGCGCCCCCTGGATTTCGGGTACCCCAGTCACCTGGCGTTGTACGACCCGTCCCGCCCCGCTCCCTCCATTCTCTATTTCAATGGCGCCTCGTCGGTTTTGAAAATACTGCCCCAGGCACAGATGAAAGAGGTCCTTGAGCTCGCCTCCCGGGAGCTTCCCGAGTACCAGCATGTCTACCTGGAGGGGAAAAACGACTACGAAAAAGGGGATTGTTTTCTCGGCCTGACGGAACGGGGCAATGTGTCGATCCAGCCCTGTCTGCCCCTGGACGGGTTGATCGACAGGGTCGCAAGGGCCCGGTTGGTTGTCTCTCCGGACACGGGGGTGCGCAACGTGGCCGTGGCTACCCACACCCCCAGTGTCGGCGTTTTTTATTCCTCGGTGCCCTTTCGCTACACGCCCCTGGACGGCCGTCACCATATCGTGATGCAGGCCGACGGGGCGGTACCGTCAACTGAGCAGATTGTGGATGCCATCAAAGGCGCCCTGGCGTGATTTGCGTTGTCGCTATGCGTTCTCCGGCTTGATGTACCGGGAGCCCTGGCAGGTGCCCCTGCTCTCTAAGGTGGCCTGGATGCGGGCCAGGGTGGTCCCTTTTTTCAGGGGCCACTGGGGGGCGCGAAGCTCATCGCGATGGGGGTCGCCGGTGAGGCGCTGGATCACCATCTCCGGGGGAAGCAGCTCCAGGAAGTCGCACACGGTCTCCACATAGTCGTCCTCTTCCATGCAGGTGTAGTCCCCGTTCAGGTAGAGGGTGTCCAAAGGGGTGTCCTTGACCACGTACAGGAGGTGCAGCTTGACCCCGTCCACGCCCAGGTCCGCCAGGATCCGGGCCCCCTCCAGCATCATCTCCCGGCTCTCTCCGGGGAGCCCCAGGATGATGTGGGCGCAGATTTTGACTTCAGGGGCTGTTTTTCGGGTGAGGGCCACGGCCTCTTTGAAACAGGCCACGTCATGGCCCCGGTTGATGGCGGCCAGGGTGGTGTCGTGGGCGGACTGGAGGCCGTACTCGATCCAGACGAGCCTCTCCTTGGAATAAGCGTCCAGCAGGGCCAGCTTCTCTTCGTCCACGCAGTCGGGCCTTGTGCCGATGGCCAGACCCACCACGTCGTCAAAGGCCAGGGCCTCGTCGTAGAGGGCCTTCAGGCGCTGCACAGGGGCGTAGGTGTTGCTGTAGGCCTGAAAGTAGACCAGAAAGAGCTTTGCCTTGTAGCGTTTGAACAGGGCAAGGCGCCCCTGCCGGATCTGTTCCGACACCGAGGTGCCCAGCAGGTGCGCTCCGTTGCCCGATCCTTTTTCGTTGCAGAAAATACACCCCCCGGTTCCGGTGTGCCCGTCTCGGTTGGGGCAGGTGAAGCCCGCGTCCACGGTGAGTTTCTGCACCCGTTTGCCGAAGCGTTCTTTAAGGTGGCTGTTGAGATCTGTGTACCGTTTTGCCTGTGTTGCGTTCATATTGACCTTGCTTGAAACCCGATAATATATTAAGGGGATGATCGTAAAAATGTGATGGCGTTTCGGGATCCTGCGCCACGCGGGCCCCCGGAGCTGCCGATGGGCTCAGTCGGTGAAAACCGGCTTTTTGCGTTGGGGCTATCCCCCGGCAGAGGCCCATCATACATCGAACGGCCGGAGAGGTCGAAATGAAAAATGATCTCCGGTTGTTTGATCCTTCTGGCAGACAAACGAGCAGGCGAGAGATGGTATCAACGACACGAAAATATGATGTGATTGTGGTGGGGGGCGGCCATGCCGGGTGTGAAGCGGCGCTGGCCTCGGCCCGCATGGGGCTTTCCACCCTGATTCTGGCCATAGACCTGGACAAGGTGGCGTCCATGCCCTGCAGCCCGTCCATCGGCGGCACGGCCAAGGGGCACCTGGTACGGGAGGTGGACGCCATGGGCGGGGAGATGGGCAAGGCCTCGGATGCCTCGGCCATTCAGTTCAAAACCCTCAACACCAAGAAGGGGCCCGCCGTTCACTCCACCCGGACCCAGAACGACAAGAACATTTACCATCGTACCATGAAAGCGGTTCTCGAAGGCCAGGCCAACCTGCACCTCAAGCAGGGGATGGTGGAGCGCCTTGTGGTGGAAGGTGGCGCGGTGACAGGGGTGGTGGACCAGACCGGCTTCGGCTACGGGGCCGGGGCCGTGGTCATCGCCGCAGGGACCTTTCTGGGCGGCCTCGTCCATATCGGGGAGTGTGCCATTAAGGCCGGGCGTGCCGGTGAGTTCGGTTCCTACGGCCTGGCAGCCTCCATGAAGGAGCTGGGCCTGGAGATGGGGCGCATGAAGACCGGGACCCCGCCGAGGGTTCACCGGGATACCATCGATTACTCTCAGCTGGAGGAGCACCGGGCCGACGAGACCCCCTGCTTTTTCTCTTTTTCATCCACCCACGCCCCCCTGCCCCAGCTGCCCAGTTTCATCGGTCACACCACCGAGGCCACCCGCAATGTTGTTATGGAGAACCTCGCCCGTTCTCCCCTCTACTGTGGCACCATCAAGGGGGTGTCGGCCCGCTACTGCCCCTCTTTTGAGGACAAGGCCGTGAAGTTTCCCGACCGGGTCTCCCACCAGGTGATCCTGGAGCCCGAGGGGATCGACACCCGGGAGATGTACATCGGGGGGCTGGGCAACAGCCTGCCCGTGGACCTTCAGATCCCCTTTGTGCGCTCCATACCCGGTTTTGAAGAGGCGGAGATCATCCGCCCCGGCTACGCCATCGAATACGACTACGTGAACCCCGTGCAGCTGCGTCCCTCCCTGGAGACCAGAAAAATCGACGGGCTCTTCCTGGCCGGGCAGATCAACGGCACCTCCGGGTACGAGGAGGCCGCTGCCCAGGGACTCTGGGCCGGCGTCAACGCGGCCTTGAAGGTCATGGGCCGGCCTCCCTTTGTGCTGGACCGTTCCCAGGGATACATGGGGGTGATGGTGGACGACCTCATCACCCGGGGCACCCTGGAGCCTTACCGCATCTTTACCTCCCGGGCGGAGTACCGGCTGATGATGCGGGAGGACAACGCCGACCTCCGGCTCACCGAGATTGCCTACGACCTGGGCCTGGTAAGCGAGGACACCGTGCGGCAGGTCCGCGAGCGGCAGGCGGCCATCGACCGTGAGATGGGTCGGATCCGGCGTGTGGTGGTGAAACCCTCCCCGGAGATCAACGCTTACCTTCAAGCCCGGGATTCCGCCCCCCTCAAGACCGGGGCACCCCTGGACCAGATCCTCAAGCGGGCCAAGGTGGGCTACGATGTGGTGGAGACCGTGGCCCCTGCCGAGCCCCCGGTGGAGGCCCGGGTGGCCAAGCAGGTGGAGATCGAGGTGAAGTACGAGGGGTACATTGATCGCCAGCTGGCCGAGATTGAAAAGTTCAAGCACATGGAAAAGATCCGCATCCCCGAGGATTTTCGCTTTGAGGAGGTGCACGGCCTCTCCAACGAGCTGCGGGCCAAGCTCATGGAGGTACGGCCGGTCTCCCTGGGGCAGGCGTCGCGTATCGACGGCATCACGCCGGCAGCCCTTTCGGTTCTCATGATCCACCTAAAAAGGCTTGGAGGAAACTAAGTGCAGGGCGGCGACCTGATCATTGACGACCTGGTCATACGAGGCCTGGGCCCGGTGCGGCTTACGGTGCCCGCAGGAACATGCGTGGGGGTGTCCGGCCCCTCGGGCATTGGCAAGAGTTCCCTTTTGCGTGCCGTGGCGGACATGGAACCCCATGACGGGCGAGTCAGCCTGGGAACCACGGCTCGCGATGCCCTTTGCGCTTCCGAGTGGCGGCGCATGGTGGGGTTGTTGCCCAGCGAGAGCGCCTGGTGGGCCGACGGGGTCGCCCAACATTTTTTGACGCCGGAGGCGGTGCGTCCCGAGGTACTGGGGCTCCGCGAGGAGGTCCTCTCCTGGCCGGTGAAGCGTCTCTCCAGCGGAGAGCGCCAACGCCTTTCCCTGCTTCGTCTTCTGGATCGCCGACCCCAGGCCCTGCTCCTGGACGAGCCCACGGCCAACCTGGACGGCGAGAGCACCCGGCGGGTGGAGTCGCTGATCCAGGATTATGCTCAGGCGCACCGGGCGCCGGTGATCTGGGTGGGGCACTCCGTGGATCAGCTCAACCGCGTGGCGCAGCGGGTGGTCTCCTTTGATGCGGACGGTGTGCTGCGCGAAGCCGGCGGGGAGGTGTGCCGATGAATTCGGTGATCGCGCTCTCCCCGGTGGACCTGTCCATTGCCGCCCTTCTGGTGGTGGCCCTGGCCCTGCTCTCCTTTCGCATGGAGCTGGGGGTGACCCGTCAGATCGTTGTGGCCGCCGTGCGCACCACCTTGCAGCTTCTCCTGGTGGGGATGGTTCTCAAGACCCTTTTTGACCACGCCCATCCCCTGCTTTTGGTTGGCATCGCCGTGATCATGGTGACCACGGCAGGACGTGAGGTCATGAGCCGCCAGACCCGGCGTTTTACCGGTCCCTGGGGGTTTGCCACGGGCACGGCCGCCATGACCCTCTCTTCGTTTTCCATCACCTGCCTGGTGCTCTCCACCGTGATCCGTATCGATCCCTGGTATGCCCCCCAGTACGCCATTCCCCTTTTGGGCATGATGCTGGGCAATACCATGACGGGCATCGCCATCGGCATGGAGCGCCTCACCTCCACGGCCTGGAGGGACAGCGCCGTCATTGAAGGGCGCCTGCTCCTTGGTCAGACCTGGGATGAGGCCGTTGGGGAGATCCGGCGAGAGAGCATCCGGAGTGCCATGATCCCCACCTTGAATGCCATGGCCGTGGCCGGTATCGTGAGCCTTCCCGGGATGATGACCGGTCAGATCCTGGCGGGGAGCCCTCCCATGGAGGCCGTAAAGTATCAGATTCTCATTATGTTCATTGTCAGTGCCGGCACGGGTTTTGGTGCGGTCCTGGCTGTTTCCGTTGGGGCCAGGCGTCTGTTCGACGACCGGCAGAGGCTTCGTCTGGACCGCCTCGTCAAGGCCGGCGGCCGCGGTGGCTAAGATTGTGGCGACGTCCTTGACACCTGGGGCCATTGGCCCTATTTTCCTTGTATCGAAAGCGTTTGGATCTCCGGCAGGTGAGCAAACCGGGTGACAACATGGTAATAACGTATGGCCCGACCCCGGGGAAGAAGAGGGTTTCTTCCCGTGCCGGGCTCTTGCGATTGGATCAAACGAAATGGACTACTACAAAGTACTGGGCGTTGAACGAGGCGCCTCCGACGACGAGATTAAGAAGACGTACCGCAAGCTGGCAATGAAATACCATCCCGACAAGACCAAGGGAGACAAGGCCGCCGAGGACAAGTTCAAGCAGATCAGCGAGGCCTACGCTGTGCTCAGCGATCCGGCCAAGCGCAAGGAGTACGATACCTTCGGGGCCTCGGGGTTTCAGCAGCGATACAGTCAGGAAGATATTTTCAGGGGCTTTGATCTCGGAGACATCTTTCGGGAGTTTGGCTTTGGCGGTGGTGGATTTGGCAACGGCGGGTTCAGCAACGGCGGATGCGGCCGTGGCGGAGGCCGCGGATTCCAGAGCCGGCGCCAGGTCAAGGGCGAGGACCGGACCCTGGAGATCAGCCTCACCGTGGAAGAGGTCTACACCGGGACCACCCGTTCCCTCTCCGTTGGTGGCGGGGCGTCCACCATCAATGTGCGCATTCCCAAAGGCCTGGTGGACGGTAAGAAACTCCGGCTTTCCGGCAAAGGGGAGCCCAGCCCGTACGGCGGCCCTGCCGGTGATCTGTACATCCGGTCCCGCGTGGTGGGGGCAAAGGGCTTTTTCCCCGACGGCCAGAACGTGATTTACGACACCGACATCCGGGTGTCTGAAGCGCTCCTGGGGACCACCATCACCGTGCCCACCCTGGACGGTGGCGAGATCAACCTCAGGGTGCCCGCCGGCACCCAGCACAAGACAAAGATGCGAATTCCAGGCAAGGGATTGCCTGAAATGAAAGGGGAGGGCAAAGGCGACCTGTTTGTTCGAATCGGTGTCTCCCTTCCGAAAACCCTGACGGACAGTCAGCGGGCGGCAGTAGAGGATCTGGCGAAAAACGGGCTGTAATGGCTTAAAATGATTGACATCCTGTTGATTTTGCGATACGGCCATGAGACGGATGTTTATCTTCGGTACCGCCGATTCATAACGCGTGAACATATACTCTCTTGCGGACGCCGGTCTGTAATCAGGTGTGGCGTAAGGGATAAAGTAATGATAAAGTAATCAGAATGTCCGAACTTATTGAAGTACTTTCGAAAGAAGAAATCGCTAGAAGTATCACCGAAGTGGGGGAAGTTATCTCCCATGACTACCAGGGCGGCAAGCTGGCCCTGGTGGGTGCCTTGAAAGGGGCCTTCATTTTCATGGCCGACCTGGCTCGTGAGATTACGGTTCCGGTACAAATCGGGTTCCTCGGCGTCTCCAGCTACGGCAAAAGTGCCGAATCTTCCGGGACGACCACAGTCACCAAAGAGCTGGACCTCGATGTCACCGGAATGGATGTTCTGGTTGTGGAAGACATTGTGGACACAGGGCTGACCTTGCGGTTCATCGTGAACTACCTCAAGGAAAAAGGCGCCCGAAGTGTCAAGGTGTGTGCCTTTCTGGACAAGAAGGAACGCCGCGCCATGGACGTCCAGGTGGATTATGCCTGCCACGAGATCCTTGAAGGGTTTCTGGTTGGGTACGGCCTGGATTACGCCGAAGATTATCGGAACCTTCCCGCTATTTACCATTTGGAAATGTAAACAGGGCCGATCGACAGGATGGGTTGCATTCGCATGATGAAAAAGGGGACGCGCACATGATTATCACGTGTCAGGAGTGTGATTCCAGGTTCGTTCTGGATGATAAGCTGATCAAACCCACGGGCAGCAAGGTACGATGCTCAAGTTGCAAACACGTGTTCAAAGTCTTTCCGGAGACGGCGGCCCCGTCCGTTGAGGAGCCTCCCCAGGCCCCTCCGGCCGAGGCACCCGCGGCCCCTGCTCCACGAAATCTTGATGAAGGCGACGACCTGCAAAACGAACTCAACCGGGAGCTGGACCGCCTGTTCGGGTTGGAAGAGGACGAGCCGGGTGAACAGGCCGCTCCGGAAGCGGCAACGCCGCCCGCCGAGGCACCGGCACCTGAGCCCGTTGCCGAGGACACCCCTGCGGAGTCCATAGACGATATCGATCTCGATGACCTGGGCTTGGGGGATCTGGATCTCCAGGCAAGCCCGGACATGGGCATGCCCGAGGACCTGGATCTTTCTGAGTTCGACCTGGCCGATCTGGACCTGGATCTTTCCCTGGACGAAGGCCCGGCGCCTGCGGCTCCGGCCGAGGGGAGCGAAGTCGAGGAGACCCTCGATTTTTCAGGCTTGGAAGAGTCCCTTGCCGGGGTGGAAGCAGAGGGCCCCGGCCAGGAGGCGTCTGATTTTGCCGATGTGAGCCTCTCCCTGGATGACGATGGGACGGTGGATGCCCCCGTGTTTGACGACGACCTCGACTTCTCTGACCTGGAGGCGGCCCTGGGTGTCCCGGAGGGCGATACCGCCAAAGAGGCTGCCGCTCCGGAAGAGGAGTTTGATTTTTCCGAAATGGCTCTCTCCCTGGACGGAGGGGCAGGCGACGTGGAGCTTGTGGGAGATGCCGAGTCCCCGGCACTTTCCGCAGGGGACGGCGACGCAGCTGCCTTGAGCATGGGAGGGCTGGATGAACTGGACCTTTCTCTGGACGACGGCCCCGTAGAGACGCCCAAAGGCACTGCCCACACCGACGCCGAGGAAGGGTTCATGGAACTCGACCTGGATCTCGACCTGGGTGACGAGGAGCCCCTGCAGGCTTCTTTGGAGAGCTCCCTGGATGAAGAGCTGGACCTTTCGGAGCTGGAGGGCCTTCTTCAGGAGGAACCCGCTGCCGGTGAGGCTCACCCGGAAGACGACGATATCGAGCTGGAACTCGACTTTGACTTCAAGGGCGATGAAAAGACCCAGGAGTTCGATCCCCTGGAGAAAGACACCCTGGACGATTCGGATTTCAGTGATATCGAGGCGATGCTCGAAAAAGACGACGCCCCCCTGGATGTGGAAGCCAATGTCAGCGGGGAGGTGGACCTTGAGCTTGAGCTGGACCTTGCCCCGGAGGCGGAAGAGGCCGTTGCCGCCGTGCCCGTGTCCGCCCCTGTGGCGCCTGCACCCGAACCGGTGGCTGAAGCCATTCGCATTGATGAGCCCGAGTCCGAACCGGAGCCCGAGGCACCATCCAAGGCCTCCCGAAGCCATGCCAGGGACGGTGGCCGGGGAAGCGGCTTGCGTATTTTCCTTACCATTCTCCTGGTGCTGGTCCTTCTCTTTGCCATCCTCGTGGGTGTTTACGCCATGCGGGATGAGATTCAGGACCGGACGGGCGTGGCCATTCCCACCATCAACGCCGTGGAAAAGGCCCGTGAAACCCTTTTCGGTTTAGGGATTCCCCTGGTGAGCGATTGGGTGAAACCCCCGGAGAAAGATCCCGACGGAAGCCTCCATATCCAGACTCAGGATCTCACCGGTCGGTTTGTGGTAAGCTCCGATCTGGGAGATCTGTTTGTGATCACCGGCAAGGTGCGCAACAACTACGGAACCACCCGGCACTCCATTGGCCTTGTGGGCCTTCTCTACAACAAAGAAAATGTGGAGGTCCGTTCCAAAGAGTTCTATGCGGGCAACACCATGACAGACGCCGAACTGGCGACTCTGAGCATGGAAGAGATCGATCAGAGACTCAAGACCACCCTGGGCAGGGAAAACAACAACGCGCGGGTCAGCCCGGGTCAACTGGTGCCCATCATGGTGGTGTTTGAAAAGTACCCCGAAGATCTGGCGAAATTTGCCGTCGTCGTCAAGACCTCAAAGGAGGGTGCCGCCATCAAGTAGCCGAACCTCCGGGCCCTGACCCGAGGCACTGTTTTTGAAAAAGACCCCATGCCGAGCGCTGCTCGGCATGGGGTTTTTGTTTGGAAAGGCGGTGAACATTGATACATTAAAGGGTCATTTGTAAAGCAAGGGCAATCATGTAAGAAACGTTTTGTGGCGTTTCGCAGGGGAATTGTGATTTACAAGCTCACCGGGTTGTATTATAGAATTTTAATTCTATTTATGTAATCAAGGAATCATTTCGCCGGAGGGGATGGGAAGCCCCGAAGGGGACAGCCCAATCAGGAGGGGCTGAAGGTAAGGAAGCAGGAGAGAGTTATGGAAACAAGAGAACCTGTCTATTATCAGGATGTGGAACGATGTGTTGATGATCTGGTGGCCAAGGTGGGCAAGAAGATCATCATGGCTGTCCCGCTGGCCGTGGGCAAACCGAACCATCTGGTTAACGCCATCTATCGGAGGCTCAAGACCGACCCCTCCATGCACCTCACCCTCATCACCGCCGTGACCCTGGAAAAGCCCTCCTGGGGCAACGACCTGGAGCGGCGCTTCATGCAACCCCTTGTGGAGCGCATTTGGGGGGATTTTCCCGATTTTGATTACATCGGCGACCTTCGCAAAAACGAAATTCCGAAAAATTTCGAGCTGGTGGAGTTCTACAACAAGACCGCCCAGTTCATGAACTGTCCCCATGCCCAGCAGCACTACCTGGGCTCCAACTACACCCACGCCATCCGGGACGGGTTGCTACAGGGGGCCAACGTCATCTCCCAGCTGGTGGCCAAAAAAGAGATCGACGGCAAGACCTTTCTCTCCATGGGCTGCAACCCGGACACCCACCTGGACGGGGCCGAGTACATCCGGGCCAGCGAAGGGGACGGCATTCCCCGGGCCATCATCGGTCAGGTCAATGGGGACATGCCCTTCATGTACGGGGACGCCGTGGTAGAGCCCGGTCACTACGACATGATCATCGAGAACCCCGATTACGAGTTCAAGATCTTCCGCGCTCCCAAAGAATCCGTGAGCACCACGGACTGGATGATCGGCCTCCACGCCAGTGCCCTGGTCAAGGACGGCGGGACCCTGCAGGTGGGCATCGGCTCCCTGGGGGATGCCATTGTGGCGGGGATCATGATGCGTCACACGGAAAATGACGCCTACAAGTCCGTCATGAGCGAGCTGGGCGTCATGGAAAGGTACGGGACTCTCATTGAGGAGTGGGGCGGCCTCGACGTGTTCGACGAGGGGCTCATGAGCTCCACGGAAATGTTCGTGGACACCCTCATCGAGCTCTTCAAGTGCGGGGTCCTCAAGCGCAAGGTCTACGAGCACCTGGACCTCCAGACCCTCCTCAACGAAGGGACCATCACCGAAGAGGTGACCCCTGAAATGCTCAACGTGCTGCTGGACCGTGAGGTGATCCGGCCCCAGCTTCGAGAAAAGGACGTGACCTTTCTCACGGCCTTCGGCATTTTCAAGAAGGGGATTGTCCTTGAAGGCGACGAGCTGGTGGACGGCGACACCCGCTACTCAGCAGATCTTTCCGATGCGGCCAACCGTGACGCGGTGATCGCGGGCTGCCTGGGCGAGTGTCTGGACCAGGCCGTGGTGATCTACGCCGGGTTCTTCGTGGGGCCCGAGGCCTTTTACGAGACCCTCAAGGCCCTGCCGGAAGACCAGCTCAAGCTCATCGACATGCGCAGCGTGGCCTTCATCAACCAGCTCTACGGGGACGATTACCAGCTGCGCGTGGCCCAGCGCAAGCACGGGCGCTTCATCAACGCAGCCCTCATGGCCATGCTCAACGGCGCCACCGTGGCCGACGGCCTGGACGACCACCGCATCATCAGCGGGCCCGGCGGGCAGTACAACTTTATCTCCATGGCCCACGCCCTGCCCGACGGCCGAGCTGTCACCATGGTACGAAGCACGCGCGGCTCCGGAGCCGGTGCCACCTCCAACATCGTGTGGCAGTACAACCACACCACCATTCCCCGTCATCTGCGGGACATCGTGGTGACGGAGTACGGCATCGCCGACTTAAGGGGCCAGCAGGACCACGTGGCCATGACCCGCCTGATCTGCATCGCAGACTCCCGGTTCCAGCAGCAGCTTCTGGACACGGCCAAGGCCAAGGGCAAGGTTCCTGCGGACTACGAGATCCCCGAAGCCTTCCGGAACAACACCCCCGATCGCCTTGAGAAAATCCTGGTCCCCCATCGCCAAAACGGGCTGTTCCAGGCCTTCCCCTTTGGCACGGACTTCACCGATGAGGAGATCATCATCGGCAAAGCCCTGAAAGGGTTCAAGTCCCGGGCAAACAAAAAAGTGGCCCTGGGACGCGATCTTATCAAGAAGATGATGGCGCCGGTGCCCGAAGCGGCCCGTCCCTACCTCAAGCGCCTCGATCTGGACGCACCCAAGACCATGAAAGAGAAGGTGATGCAGAAGGTCGTTCTGCTGGCCCTGGAGGGTGCAAAGGCGATTTGATGACGCCTTTGGCCTGAGGCCGACACCATAAAAAAAAGGGGAGGGACCGCCTGGCGGTCTCTCCCCTTTTTTATTTCCTGTTGGTGAACGGCTTGAAAAAAAGCCTTCGGCGGCAAGGTGTGCCATGGGTGGTTTGTGGCATGTACGGGTCGGCGTCGCAGTTCAGGGTGGCGGTGTAGTCTTCGAAGGTCTCTTCCCTGCGGATCTGGCGCACAGCGCCGTTGGTCTCCAGGAGGAGCTCTTTGGGGCGCATCTTGCCGTTGTAGTTGAAGCCCATGGCGTGGCCGTGGGCGCCGGTGTCGTGGATGAGCAGAAGGTCCCCGTCCTCAAGGGCGGGCAGGGGGCGTTGCACGGCAAACTTGTCGTTGTTTTCGCACAGGGAGCCCACCACGTCCACCACGGTGTCGTTGGGGGCGTCTGCCTTGGACGGCACGGTGATGTGGTGGTAGGCGCCGTACATGCCGGGGCGCATGAGGGCAGACATGCAGGCGTCCACGCCCACGTAGGTGCGGTAGGTCTCTTTGCGGTTGATCACCCGGGTCACCAGGGCGCCGTGGGGGCCTGCCATGAAGCGGCCGCTCTCCATGTAGAAGCGGGGCATGTAGCCTTCCTCGGCCTGGAATTCCTTGAACAGGGCGGTGATCTCCTCGGCCATGGCGCGGACGTCGAGAGCATCCTGATCGGGCTGGTAAGGGATGCCCAGGCCGCCGCCGATGTTGATGAACTCAAAGGTGATGCCCAGGGCTTTTCTCAAGGCCCGGACGCGGTCCAGGAGCATGGCGGCGGTCTCCACCATGTAGCTGTAGTTCAGCTCGTTGGAGGCGAGCATGGTGTGCAGGCCGAAGCGGGTGGCCCCTTTGTCCATGGCTTTGCGGTAGGCCTCTTCGAGCTGGTCGTGGCTGACCCCGTATTTGGCCTCCATGGGGTTTCCGATGATTTCGTTGCCTGTCCGTCGGTTTCCGGGGTTGTAGCGAAAACAGATCAGCTCAGGCATCTCCGGCACCTTGTCGATGAGGGTGATGTCGTCCAGGTTCAGGACGCACCCGCCGTCGGCCGCTGCCGCAAGAAACTCCTCCTCGCTGGTGTTGTTGGAGGTGAACATCAGCTCCTCGCCCCGGCCGCCGGCCATGCGGGCCAGGTCCAGCTCCGGCGTGGAGCTGCAGTCGAAACCGAATCCCTCGTCCTTGAAAATCTTCAGGATTTCGGGGTTGGGCAGAGCCTTGACGGCAAAGTATTCACAGAACCCGGGGAGGCCGGAAAAGAGCGTTTTGAGCTCCCTGCAGGTGTCTCGGATGCCTTTTTCATCGTAGATGTGAAAGGGGGTTCCGTAGTGGCCTGCGATGCCTTGCAGGGCGGGGGTGAGGCGTTGGGTATAGTCCGGGCTCATGGGCATGGGTCACACTCCTTTGCGGAAAGGGGGATCTGGGAGGTCTCCTTGTAGGTTGACAGGGCCACGGAGGTGGCCGTGGGGCGCAGCCCCTCAAGAGAGCCCAGGGGGTTGGCAAGGAACGCCGCCAGGCTGGCTGTGTCCTCTACCCGGACCTTGATGCGGAAGCCGGTGTTTCCCGAAAGGAGATGGACCTCCTGGACCTCGTCCAGGGCGGCCAGGCGTTGCCCGGCGTCGTCCAGGCGCGAGATATCGTCCACGGCCAGGTCCACGAAGGCGATAAGGCTCCTGCCGAATTTTTCGGGGTTGAGAATGACTTCGTATCCGTTGATGTAGCCCTGGTTTTCCAGTTTGCGGATTCGTTCCAGAACAGCCGAAGGGGCCATGTTGACACGTCGGGCCACTTCCACGTTGGGGATCCGGGCTTTTTCCTGAAGGATCTTCAGGATGGTCAGGCTGATGCAGTCAAGGGTCATGATTGGGTTCTCTCCATGGTTTATAGCAAAGATACCTCGCCCGGAAGGAAGGTGTCAAGAATATAGTTCTGGTTATTTGTAATGCTGCAGAATATAATTCTGTTAAAAAGTGTCTATCAAGAATTAATCACGTCGTCCCCTGACGGTGGGGGACCGTCGGCAATGGCGATGCTGTTGGACCGGTAGACCGAGAGCCGGGCCCGGGCCGCAGACTCCAGGACACCGATTTCAGCGTCCACGTAATCCACGATGAGTGCCTTGTCCTTGCCCTCTCCGGGCCTGAGGACCCGCCCCAGGTACTGGATGAGCCGACCGGAAAAGCGGATGGGATAGGTGAGAAACAGGGTGGCCAGGCAGCTGGCGTCAAACCCCTCTCCCAGGAGCTGGCTGGTGGCAAAGAGCACCCGGGTCTCTCCTTTTTCCAGGCGTTCAAGGGCCTCGGTTCGGGCTGATTTCGAGAGGTCTCCGGTGATGAGGTCGGCCTCGATACCGTGGTTGTAGAAGAGCAGGGTTTTCATGTTTTCGCAGTGGGCTTTCCGGTCGGAGAGGACCAGAAGGGTGCCCTGGGTGTGGGGAAGCTCTTCGGAAATATCCTTGACGATCAGGGCGTTGCGGGCGGCATCACCGGTAAGTTGCGCCATGAGCTTAGGATAATGGGTGGTTCCGTCGATATCTGAATAGAAGGGGGTGAGCCGGAAGCGCACCTCGGCCTTGAGGAGGTGCCCCTCTTCGATGAGGGGGCTCTTGTCGATCTGCCAGGCGGACTCCCCCAAATGGAAGAAGATGAGTCGGGAGAGTTTGTCCCGCCGCCAGGGCGTGGCCGAGAGGCCGGTCATGTAATGGGAGTCAAAGCGGGTTACGGCTTCGGTAAAGGTGCGGCTGGGTGCCCGGTGGCATTCATCCACGATGAGGTGCCCGATGGTGGGGGCCACCTCGGCCGAACGTTTGTACAGGGACTGGACCATGGCCACGGTGACCTTGTCTCCCAAGCGGCAGGTGCCGCCCCCGATGAGGCCCACCTCTTTTTCGGGAATGCCGAGGAAGGATTCGATGCGGGCGATCCACTGGCGGGCCAGGTCCTTGGTGTGGACCACGATGAGGGTGGGCTGGCGCCGCTGGGCCACGAGGTAGAGGGCCATGACGGTTTTTCCGGCGCCGGTGGGGGCCGTGAGGACCCCGAACTCTTTTTTCAGCACCGCATTGCAGGCCTCTTCCTGAAAGGGGCGCAGGGAACCGGCAAATTCAAAGTCAACCTCCGGGCATGTCCTGCGGTTGTCCGTAAGGGAGAAGGCCACGTTGTGGTGCCTGCAGGCGGTGATGAGCATCCGCATGCAGCCCCTGGGGACGCTTAAGCCCTCGTCGGTCTCTTCGTAGAAAAGAAGGTCCTTGTCCACCCCGCGGTTCCACCTGCCGCGGCGCTGGTTTTCCTGCCAGACGGGGTTGGGAAGGGTCAGGTTCTGCTTGACGGTATCGGCCAGCTCCTCAGGGGGGGCGATGAGGGTGGCCCGGTTGTCTAAACGAATTTCCACGGTTTTTTTTAGCTGGCTCCCTTTGGGGTTGGGCGGTGCGGAGGGGGAAAGGGCCGAAGATGGCGCGCCCGCTCTGTGCAACGGCATTAAATCGGGTTAGTTTTTGCAAAGGCCTATAAAATGATCTATGATGATGTACCACAAAGGACCGAAGCCTGCAAAAATGAAGGCAGCTTGCCCCGTTTGACGGCTTCGGCTCTCCGGAAAGGGACTCACCTGAGCGCCGGCATTTCTGCGGTGCTTTTTTGCGGTCCCTGTCCCACGGCCACACGGCGGCTCTCCATGCCATTCGTCGATGATCCCATGCCATTGGTAAGCAGCAGATGACGGAACGCGGAAAAGAAACGATACTTTTTGTGGATGACGAGGAGAGCATTCTCGACATCACCGGGGAATACTTCAGGCACAAGGGGTACCAGGTGTTGACGGCGGGCAACGGCCATCAGGCCCTGGAAGTCCTGGCCTCGCACCAGGTGGACTGCTGCTTTACCGACATCAACATGCCGGGCATGGACGGCCTGGAGCTTGCCGAGCACATTCGCCAGAAGGATGTCTCTATTCCCGTGGTGGTCATGACAGGGTTTCCCTCCCTGGAAAACACCCTCTCCACCCTGAAAAACGGGGTTGTTGATTTTCTCATCAAGCCGGTGAAGCTCGAGCAGATGGAGCTGTGCGTCAACCGTGTCTTCAGGGAGCGGGAGCTCTTTTTGAAGAACCTGCTCCTGGCCAAGGAGGTGGAGGGCAAGGAGCGGCTGGAGTCCCTGAACTCCGAGCTTGTGGGCAAGGTGGAAGAGCTCAACATCATGAACCGCATCATGGATGACTTTTCTGCCATCAGTTCCAGCGAGGAGCTTTTCAAGAAGGCCACGGAGTCGGCTGTGGACATCACCGGCGCAGAGTCCTCCCGGTTTTTTATCGTGAGCGAGTCCGTGGACACCCCCTTTGAGATGGCGGCCACCGGTTCCAACGGGGCCCGCATCGCCCTGGACGGCCTTGCCCGCTACGGCGGCGAGCTTGAAACGCTCATTCGGGAGGTGGCCCTGGAAGGGGTCCCCACCCTTATCTCCCACAGCTCCAGGCTCCGGGAGATGAAGGCCCCCATGAGTTCCGTGGTGCTGGTGCCCTTGAAGATCCGGGCCAAGAGCCTGGGGGTGCTGGTGACCTGCCACCTGGACGAAGCGCGCCATTTTTCCGAAAAAGATGTCTACCATCTGAATTTCATGACCCAGAAGGCTGCGGGCAACGTGGAAAACGTGGCCCTATACGAGAACATCTACGACAATCTTTTCTCCACCCTGTCCGCCTTTGTCAAGGCGGTGGAGGCCCGTGATTCCTACACCAACCAGCACTCCAACCGGGTGGCGGAGCTGGCCATTCTCCTGGGCTCGGAGCTGGGGTGCACGAAAGAGGAACTCGATGTCCTGAATTTTGCCGGACGGCTCCACGACATAGGAAAGATAGGGATTCGAGATGCAATACTCCTAAAGCCCGGGCGCCTGACGGACGAAGAGTTTGAAAAGATCAAAGAGCATCCCGACATCGGGGCCGACATCGTGGGCCAGCTCGGTCTCTGGGACCGGGAGGCGCAGATTATCCGTCACCACCACGAGCGGTTTGACGGTCAGGGCTATCCCGAGGGCCTGCGCGGGGTGGCCATTCCCTTTCTGGCCCGGATCCTGTCCGTGGCCGATGCCTTCGATGCCATGGCCTCGGACAGGGCCTATCGCCGGAAGATGCCTCTGGACAAGGTCACGGCCATCATCCGGGACGGGGCCGGGGGCCAGTTCGACCCCAGGGTGGTGGACGCCTACCTCAAGGTGGTGCGTAGCGGCGGCCTTGAGGGCACGGTGAAAAAAGAGTGACACGGGTATGTGCTGCGGCGCCTTTGCTCAGGGCGGGTGCGGCTCGGCGGACCTGGGGCAGCCCCGGGGACGCATGACGTCTTTGGCCCCTGATCTGCTTGGGGGGGAAGACACCAAACGAGCGAACCAGGCCGAAAGGCCCGACGGACGAGTGAGTGCGTTATGGATGCAAATGTGATCAACCCATTTATTCACGCCACCTCCAATGTCTTGGAGACCATGGCCTTTGTCAGCTGCAAGGCGGGAGCACCCTACCTGAAGAAGGACGACCGGGCCACGGGGGACGTCACCGGGATCATCGGATTGACGGGGGAGACCAACGGCACCATTGCCGTGACCTTTGACGAGGGAAGTATCCTTCGGGTGGTCTCCAACATGTTCGGTGAGGAGATCACCGAATTGTCCCATGAGGTGTCCGATGCCGTCGGTGAGATCATCAACATGATCTCGGGTCAGGCACGGCGTGAGATGGAAGAGAACGGTCGGGTGTTTCACGCTTCGATCCCTTCGGTGGTGAGCGGGCGGGGCCATGCCATCACCCATTACTCCGACGGGCCGAAGATCGCTATCCCCTTTACAACCGACGGAGGGGAATTTACCATAGAAGTTTGCCTTGAATGTTAACGAAAGCGCCTGTTGTGGATTTGTGTCGCAGGTGCTATCTGTTAGGGTGAGGCAGGCCCGTGTGGGATAGATTTTGGAACCGCCTCGACGAGGCGCCATCATCCGGTGTTGTGTCTCGAACAGGAGAGACCGTCCTGTGGGCCATGAGATTAGAGAACCCTTGGGTACCGTCATGAGGATACCCCTTGAAGGGACGGTGGGGTCGCGTTAGAGATCGATGGAGATCGGGAAATGAGTACATCCTTGAAGATCCTTGTTGTTGATGATTTTGCCACCATGCGCCGAATCATGAAAAACATCCTCAAGCAACTGGGGTACACCAACATCACGGAAGCCGATGATGGGACCACGGCGCTGGAGGAGTTGAAGCGGGGCAGCTTTGACCTGATTATTTCGGATTGGAACATGCCCAAGATGACGGGTCTTGATCTGCTGAAACTGGTGCGTTCCGATCCCGTTTATAAAGATATCCCTTTTCTTATGGTGACCGCCGAAGCCCAGAAACAGAACGTCATCGAAGCGGTGCAGGCGGGTGTATCAAACTATGTGGTGAAGCCGTTTACGGCTGAGGCCATCGCAGACAAGCTGGGCAAAATAATTGGATAGACAACCGGGGTGTCCCCTCGTTATCTCCCCTTCCCTTGGCTTTGCGTAATAACCCACTTCCACGACCGAATGCAGTAAGATAGGACCGTAGCAATCATGGCGGACACCAGGATGATCAAAGTACTCATAAAAGGAGAGCTGAACAGCTCTCTGCTTATGGGGATGCTTTCCAATTGCGACCTCAAGATCGAGTCGGCGCCGGAATTGACGGCAGCCACAGAGGTGTCCGGCGACTCCGGCTACGGGGCCGTTGTGGCCTCGCACCTGTCCGAAAGCGACGCTTCGGCCCTCTCCCTGTTCCTGAAACGATGCGGTGAACCGCCCCTTATCCTTGTGGGCAAGGGCCCGGAACCCGATTATGGCAACACCCTGCATCTGGACGACGGGGTGGGCGCGGACGAGCTGGTGGATGCCTGCCGCTCCATGGCCCTTGCCGCCCCGGGCGCATCCGCTGCAACGGGTTTTGACAGCCGGGGCCTCATCGGAGAGAGCGAGGGCATTCGGCGGGTCCTGAAGGTGGCCAACAAGGTTGCCACCACCGACAGCACCGTGCTGATCACCGGGGAGAGCGGGACGGGCAAAGAGCTCATCGCCCGTGCCATCCACCGGAACAGCCCCCGGCGCAACGCCCCTTTGGTGGTGATCAACTGCGGCGCCATTCCCGGAGAACTTCTGGAGAGCGAGCTGTTCGGCCATGAAAAAGGGGCCTTTACCGGCGCCCACAGGGCCCGGCCGGGCCGGTTCGAGCTGGCCGACGGAGGCACCATCTTCCTCGATGAGATCGGGGACATGAGCCCCGACCTCCAGGTGAAGCTTCTCCGGGCCATCCAGGAGAAGTGCTTTGAGCGGGTGGGGGCCACGCGCTCCATCCACGTGGACATCCGCATCATTTCAGCCACCAATAAAGACCTCGCCCTGGCCGTGGAGCAGAAAGCGTTCCGCGAAGACCTCTACTACCGTCTCAACGTGATTCCCGTGATCATGCCCCCCTTGCGTGAGCGGCGAAGCGACATCCCCCTTCTTGCAGAGCATTTCATGGACAAGCTGGCGCGCCGCACCGGCATGGAGAAAAAGAGTTTCTCCCCCGAGGCCATGGAGACCATGACGGCCTATGACTGGCCCGGCAATGTCCGTGAACTCGAGAACCTGGTGGAGCGGTTTTCCGTGCTGGTGGACGGCAACATCGTGGACGTGGAGGACCTGCCCGATCACTTCACCGCAGAGCTTTCCGACGGCGGTGCCCCCCAGGGCGCGGCCCTCTTTTGTGACGTGCGCCACGGAGTCAACTTTCAGGAGTCCGTGGAGCAGCACCAGAAATCCCTGATTCTTCAAGCCCTGAACGAATCCAACTGGGTGAAGGCCAAAGCGGCTGAGCTTCTCAACATGAAGCGGACCACCCTGGTGGAGAAGATCAAAAAGATGAAGATTGAAGAGGGGTCGACCTCCTCTGCTGTGTAGGCCGTTTTGTGTCGGCATGCTCCTCTCCGCGGTTCGGGTGCCCCTTGCGGCACCGGGCCTTACCCGTGCGACTTCCCCTGTCCTGCCCTGTCAAATTCTTGGCGCCTGTCCAGCTCGCTTACCGCCTCTTTTCAGAGGGGTTCCGACTCCGAATTAACGGCATTTTGCCGTGCTTTCCCACGGTTACGGCCTGTCTGGGCCTTCTGGCACAGGGGTTGCAAAACCCATGGACGACCGGCTGCGCCAGATGTGCATCCGGCGGGGAATCACAAGGGACCACGAAGGAGTTGACGATGACGGCATTCCCAAAACGGCAGGGCAGATGGATTCCATGGGCGGCGGCAGCCCTTGTGTTGATGGCGTGGGGACAGGCCATGGCGGTGGAGGTGACCCGGGTGAAGGTTTTCCGGGCACCGGATCGCGTGGAGCTCACCGTTTCGGAGCCCGTGGCCGCCAAAGTGGTGAAGATCGACGACCATGAACTGCTCATTGCCCTGAAAGACGCCACCGTTTCCGAGAGCCTGCTGCCGGGACCCGGGCCCATAGAGGTTGCGGTTCGGCGCCGGACGCCGTCGGTCACCACCCTGCTGGTGCGGACGGCTGACCCCATTTTGGCCATGGAGCACGGATGGACGGGGTCGCGCCTCGTGATCCTGCTCTCCCTGAAGGAGACCCTCCGGAGCAAGGCGCCCCGTAGCGTCAAGCGCCCGGCCGATGTCCTCACACCGGAGCGGGTCCTCGGACGCATTCCGGCCCCGGCCGGTTCCCGCGCCGAAGAGACCCATCTCGTGGCCCGGGAGGGGTTTTCCGGCACCGTGGACGACCTGCTGCTGGAGGTGAAAAGCACCCTTTGCCGGGAGGGGGACGGCATGGATCGTATCCTGACCCTCATGCAGAGCGGCGCGTATCGGCGCGCCGAACAGGAAGCGGCCAAGAGCCTGAAGCTTTCGGACATGCCCCGGGGGTGTGCCGAGGGCCTTGAGATCCTCCGGGTGCTCAGTGCCTTCCGCTCCGCGGAGAGCAGCCGTCATCAGGACGGGTTTGTCTCGCTTCCGGCCCGCATCAACGATTTTATCAGCCGGTACCCGGACTCCCCGTACCTGCCCTATGCCCTCTCCATGCTGGGAAGCACCTATGCGGCCCTGGGGGATCACGGCATGGCCGAAGGGTACTTTCGTGTGGTCCTGGAAGACCACATCGGCTTTACCGGGGCGCCGGACACGGCGTTTCGCCTGGCAAAGCTCCTGCGTCGCACGGACCGCGCCGTGGAAGCCCTGCCCATGCTCAAGACCGTGACGGATCTGGGCGAGTCCCTGGCCTTTGCCGACGAGGCTCGAAAGGAGATGGCCCTGGTCCTCTATGACGTGGGGGATTTTGCCAAAAGCCAGGCCCTCTTCGAGACCCTCATGGCAAAGAGCGAAGAGGCGGTGTGGCAGGACCCGGACCTTCTCCTTTACGGCGGCCAGGCTGCCTTGAGGGCGGGGCATCGCGAGGTGGCGCGCCGCTACCTGGTGCAGTTTGCCAACCTCTTTCCCGATGCCGAAGGCGCGGACATGGCCCTTGAGAGCGTGGGGGAGAGCTGGCTGGACGACGGCCGCCCGGACCGCGCCAAGGCCTTTTTCCGCATGGTCATCGAACGCTACACCGAAGGGGAAGGCTATGTGACGGCCCTGGTCCGCCTGGCTGAGCAGCTTCCGGACCGAAAGGAGAAGGAGGCCCTCTACACCCAGGTCATCGATGATTTTCCCGAACATCCCCTGGCGCGCCTCTCCATGCTGCGCATGGCGTCCCTTTACGATGAGGCCGGTGAGCACGAGGCCAGCGTTGCCATGGTGAAAAAACTGCTGGAGGTCGGTGCCGGGGGCCTGCGGGCGGAAGCCTACGCCCGGGCCGAGCAGGCCGTTCTGGGCCACTTCAAGGGGCTCATGGCCGAGGGCCGGTACGTGGATCTCATCGCTTTTTTTGAAAAGGAGCGGCGTCTCCTGCACAAGCTGGAGAACCCCGACATCTTTCTCCTGGCCGGAGAGGCTTTTATGACAGCCCATCTCTACGGCAGCGCCGCCAAGGAGCTGGAGCGCGCCATTGTCCTGTCCATGAAGCGGCTCAAGTGGTCGGGGGAGGAACGTCTGGCCGGGCTCTACTTCCAGCTGGGGCAGGCCCTGGACGAGGGCGGGCGCAAGAAAGAGGCGCAAACCATTTTTACCCGCTACCTGGAGCGGTACCCCAAGGCTCCGGGCCAGGGAGAATCCTCCCTGCGGCTGGGACGCATCCTCTACGAGGCCGGTGAGCTGGAGCAGGCCGAGGTGCTGTTCAAAAAAAGCCTGAGCTTCGGCGAGGGGGCTGAGGCCCAGGTCTGGCTCTCCCGGTGCCGGGAAGACCTGGGGGACCACGCCGGAGCTGCGGCTCGTCTCAACAAGGCGATTCCCCTCCTGGAAGCCGGCGACCCCGTGCCGTCGGATGATCTCTACGCGGCGTACCGCCGTCTGGGCGATTTGGAGATGAAGCTGGGCCAGTACCTGAAGGCGGTAACCGCCTTTGCCGGGGCGGAAAAATATGCCGGTGAAGAGGTCTCCGGCGAAGAGCTTCGCTTTTTACGGGCCGATGCCCTGGCCAAAGGGGGCGAGACAAGCCGTGCCATGGTCCTTTACCGGGCCGTTTCAACCTCGGACGACGAGTTCTGGAGCGGCATGGCCACGGAGAGGCTCCGGGCCATGGAGCTCGACAAACGCCTTGGGGGGGATCGCTGATCCCACCGGCAACGATTTAAACCGGTTGGCCTTCTGGGGCCGACAGATGCAGATGTGTTGAGAAGACGAAGGGAAGGACATGGCAGCGTGCCGGGTGTTATTGGTTGATCAGGGGCTCTCCCGAAGCCGGGAGTGGGGCCCCGTCCTGGAAACAAAGGGCCACGTCCTGGATCGCGTGCCGGAGCTCCCCCATGTGTCGGAGCTTGCGGCCGGTCATCACGACCTGGTGGTGGTCCATGCCCCGTCCGCGGGTCATGGCCTCACCCCCTTTCTTGCGGCCCTGGCCGCCGAGGAGGAGGGGCCCGAAGCCGTGGTGGTGATGGACACCCCGGACGCTGCCCTTGCCGTGGCCTGGATGAAAGAGGGGGCCCGGGATTGCCTCATGGCCCCGGTGAGCCCGGAACAGATTGCCCTTTTGGCCGACGCCCGGGTGGCTGCCTCGGCCGCGGGCCGGGGACGGGTGGCCGGAAAGACCCGCATCGTCACCTGCAACCCGCGCATGGAGGCCCTGCTCTCCATGCTGGATCGGGTGGCCGACAGCTCGGCCTCGGTCCTCATCACAGGAGAGAGCGGCACGGGCAAGGAACTTATTGCCCGGTACGTGCACGGCAAGAGCCGCAGGGGCGGCGGCCCCTTTGTGGCGGTGAACTGCGCGGCCCTGCCCGAGAGCCTCATGGAGAGCGAGCTTTTCGGTCATGAAAAGGGCGCCTTTACCGGCGCCACCTCCCGAAAGGCCGGAAAATTTGAGCTGGCCCAGGGGGGGACCCTGCTCCTGGACGAGATCACGGAGATGCCCGTGATTCTCCAGGCCAAGCTGCTGCGGGCCATCCAGGAGAAAGAGGTGGATCGCCTGGGCGGGACCTCGCCGGTTTCCGTGGATGTGCGGGTGGTGGCCACCTCCAACCGGGACTTAAAAGAGGCCATCGAGCAGGGGCTGTTCCGGGAAGACCTTTACTTCCGGCTCAACGTCATCCCCGTCAAGATTCCCCCGCTCCGGGAGCGGCAGGAAGACATCGAAGCCCTGGCCCGTCATTTCATGGCGCGGTTCAGCGCCCAGGACGGGCGTGCCGTCAAAAATTTGACATCCGACGCCGTGGACCGCCTGCGAAACTACCCCTTTGCCGGCAACGTGCGGGAGTTGGAGAACCTGATTCACCGCGCCGTGCTTCTGGCCGATGGGGAGACCATCGGGGCCGAGACCCTCTGGTTCGAGGAGGGGGAGATGCCCCAGCCCGCTGCAGCTCCTGACGCGAGTATGTCCCGTGATTTCAAGGGCGCGCCCCTGCGTGAGGTGGAGCGTATGGTGATCTTCGACACCCTGGAGCAGACCGGCGGCAACCGGACCCACGCAGCCCGGATCCTGGGGATCAGCGTGCGGACCTTAAGGAACAAATTGAACGAATACCGTGCCGACGGTTCCGAAATTCCGTAAAGGCACGGATGTTGCATTGAATTCTCCCTCAGAAACGTAAAGGGCGCTCACGCGCCAGTGGACAACCCATCACCACAAAAGAGGCCGGACCATCATGTCACGCGACTTACCCATCGACAGCACCTACGCCATGCTCGGCAAGGCCATGGATGTCTCCGCACGGCGCCATAACCTCATCACGGGCAACATTGCCAACATGGACACGGTGGGGTACAAGGCCAAGGACCTGGACTTCCAGAAAGCCCTGGAGATGGAGTTGACCCGGGGGGGCGGCCCCCTGGACCGGACCCACGAGAAACACCTCCAGGGTCGCCCCGCAGGGGCCTTTGACGCCGAGATGGAGGAAGACGCGCCCGTGGATCTGGACCGGGAGATGTCCCGGCTGGTGGAGAACAACATCCGGTACCGCTCCACCGTGGAGATGATGATGCGCAAGGTGGCCACCCTTCGGGATGCCATCGGCGAAGGCGTGAAATAACACTTGAGGGGGAATGACCATGGATCTTCTGGGAGCCATTAAAGTCAGCAGTTCGGCCCTTACGGCCCACCGCACCAAGATGAACGTGGTGGCGGAAAACATCGCCAACTCCGAGACCACCCGCACCGCCGAGGGCGGGCCCTACCGTCGCAAGATGGTGGTCTTTGAAAAAGAGGAGCCCCAAAGCTTCGATGACGTCTTCGCCCGGGAAATGGCCCGGGGTGACGCCGTGAAGGTGACGGAGATCGTCAGCTCCCCCGAGGACTACCGCCTGGAGTACAACCCCGAGCACCCGGACGCCGACCCGGAGACGGGGTACGTGAAGATGCCCAACGTGGATGTCCTCTCCGAGGTGGCGGACATGATGGTGGCCAGGCGTTCCTACGACGCCAGCGCCACGGCCGTGGAAAACTCCAAAAACATGATCATGAAGGCCCTTGAGATCGGGCGCTGATAGGAGACAGGTGATACCATGAAGATTACCCAGCTCACACAAGGCGTCTCCACCCCGCAGCCTGCGGCTGAAAACCGGGTGGGAAACGGCCCCTCCTTTGAAGAGCGCTTCAAGGGCGCCCTGGCCGAGGTCAATACCAAGCAGCAGGACGCCGACAGCGCCGCCCAGCAGGTGGTCTCCGGCAAGAAAGGCATCCACGAAGGGATGCTGGCCCTCCAGGAAGCGGACATTGCCATGAAGGCCCTGCTCCAGGTGCGCAACAAGGTGATCTCCGCCTACAACGATGTGATGAAAATGCAGGTGTAGTTCCTGCCCGTTGTCTTATTCCCCCTCCCGTGACGCATCTTCCGATGGACCGAGGAGCTCGATTTACGCTGTCTGCCATGAGGTAACCTGCAGGTGTTTCAGTTTTTTCAACAGATCCGTGACGTTCTCGCCAAGATGCCCCTCTCCCGCAAAATTGCGGTGGGCGCCCTCCTTTTTGTGGTCATCAGCCTCTTTGCCGGGATTATTCTCTGGAGCAACATGGTGGAGTACCGCTCCCTGTACCGCGGTCTCTCTCCGGAAGACGCCTCCCAGGTGGTGACCCGCCTCAAGGAACTCAAGATCCCCTACAAGCTGGAATCCGGTGGCTCCGGTATCTCCGTGCCCGCGGACAAGCTCTACGACCTGCGTCTCTCCATGGCCGCCGAGGGCCTGCCCAAGGGCTCCGGCGTGGGCTTTGAGATCTTCAACAAGACCGAGTTCGGCACCACCGAGTTTGTCCAGAAGCTGAACTTTCAGCGGGCCCTCCAGGGGGAGCTGGCCCGGACCATCCGGGAGATCGAGGAGGTGCGGGATGCCCGCGTCCTCATCGTTATGCCCAAGGATTCTGTTTTCGTGGAAGAGTCCAAACCCCCGTCGGCCTCCGTGCTTCTCAAGTTGCGCAAGACCCTGCCCCAGAGCCAGGTGGAGGCCATCGTGCACCTGGTGGCAAGCTCCGTGGAAGACCTCACCCCGGATCGGGTCACCGTGGTGGATTCCCGGGGCAAGATCCTCTCCAGCGGTACCCCCGAGGATGCAGACAAGCAGCTCCTCAATTCCCAGCTCTCCTACAAGCTTGCCTACGAGCGGAACGTGACCCAGCGCATCCAGAGTATGCTGGAGCGCATCGTGGGCCAGGGCAAGTGCATCGTGCGCGTTACCGTGGACATGGATTTTTCCCGGGTGGACGTGAGCGAAGAGCTCTTTGATCCGGACGGGCAGGTGGTGCGCAGCCGCCAGAACGTCGCTGAAAAGAGCGACAAGAGCAATGTCGGGCCGGACAAGATCTCCAGCGTCAACCCCCTGGCCGACCTGGATCCCAACCGAAAAACCGAGAGCAAGCAGCGCAACGACGACACGGTCAACTATGAAATCAGCCGTACCACCCGCCGCACCACCCGCCCCCTGGGCGAGGTGATGCGCATCTCCGTGGCCGCGGTTTTAGACGGTACCTACACCACGGAGATCGCCGAAGACGGCACCCGGAGCCGCAAGTACGTTCCCAGGAGCGCCGAAGAGATGAAGCTTTTTACCACCATCGTGCGCCAGGCCATGGGCTACAGCGCGGACCGGGAAGACCAGGTCTCGGTGGAGTCCATGCCTTTTACCATGGACGACGACTGGGAGCTGGAACAGCCCCCTGCCACCGGTGTGGACAAGCTGGTGGACGATTACGGCAAGCTGGGGCTCAACCTCCTGGCCATCCTCCTGGTCTTTCTCTTTGTGGTGCGGCCCCTGATCCGCACCCTGCGTGAGGTGAACCAGAAGGAGGAGGACGACATCTTCGATGAGGATGACGACGGAGTCACCGTCTCCATCGGTGGGGATGCCCAGGCAGAGGGTGTACTTCGGGACGGTACGCCCCAGGAGCGTGCCATGCGCCTGGTGCGTGAAGACGTGGATAAAGCGGCCAACATTATTAAAGGCTGGCTGGGGGAGGAGTAGGGACAATGCCTGCAGAAAACGCACAAAAAGGGGACAAGGCCATGACAGGCCCCATGAAGGCCGCCATTTTTCTTCTCTCGCTGGGGGAAGGCCGGGCCGCCGAGGTCTTCAAGAAATTAAACGACGCCGAGATCCGGCTGGTGGCCACCACCATGACCCAGATCCGGGAGATCCTGCCCGAAGACCTGGCTGCCGTGGCCAACGAGTTTATTGAGCTCTTCGAAGGGGACACCAAGCTGATGGTGGAGTCCGGGGACTTCCTCCGAAACGTCATCAAAAACACCCTGCCTGCGGACCGGGCCGAAGAGATCCTCAAAGAGATCGAGGCCCTGCAGCGGGACAAACCCTTTGGCTGGAGCCGGGACGTCAACGTGGCTTCCCTTTCCACGGCCCTGCTCCTGGAGCATCCCCAGACCATCGCCATGATCATGGCCCATCTGCCCCCGGACATTGCCGCAGATGTGCTGATCTCCTTTCCCGAGGATATGAAAGGGGACGTTGCCTTAAGGGTGGCCCGCATCGGGCAGATCCCCGAGGAGATCGTCCGGGACGTGGACGGCGCCCTCAAAGACGAGCTCAAGAACATGGTCAGCTCCGGCGGCAAAGTGGGCGGACTCCAGGTGCTGGTGGACATCATCGGCGGCGTGGACAAGGCAACCGAGGACACCGTCATGGAGATGATCGAGGAAGAGGACATGGAGATGGCCATGAACGTCCGGGACATGATGTTTGTCTTCGAAGACCTCGTGGGCGTGGACGATCGCGGCATGCGCGAGGTGCTCAAGCGGGTGGAGGGAGCTCAGCTCACCATTGCCCTGAAGACCGCCAGCGAAGACATGAAGAACAAGATCCTCGGCAACCTCTCTTCACGGGCCGCCGAGATGATCCTGGAAGATCTGGAGGTCATGGGGCCGGTGAAACTCTCCGAGGTGGAGGGGGCCCAGCAGGCCGTGGTCCAGGCGGCCAAGGACCTGGAGGCCGAGGGCACCATTACCCTGGCCGGAAAAGGCAAAGACGATATCCTGGTGTAACCCAGAAGGTGTCCGCAGCCGCGTTGGCGCAGGAACTGACACGCACCAGGCAGTGTGAGTTTGAATGGTTTGCCCGGGGTACCGGGCTGGTTGGGAGACGGTATGACGGAAAACGGGTTTCGCCCCCTGGTGGGGGTCTCCTCCGGAGCGTTTGAAACATCAACGGTACCCAGTGGGGAGAGTGGCGGAGGGGTGCAGAATTTCCACCGCCTGGAGTTCAAACAGGAAGAGCCCAACCCCGAAGGGGACGAGCCGGTGGAGACCGGAGAAGCCCCCTTTGCCCCCGAAGCGCCGGAGCCTCCCCCGGCCCCGGCCGCACCGACGCCCCCGCCTGCCCCTGAACCGCCCCCTGAGCCCGACACCGCCGATGTGGAAGCCGGTGATGAAGAGGCAGCCCCAGCTGCCGCCCCCGCCGAGGACTCCGGCCTTTTTGAGGTGGAGCGCCAGGCCTTTGAGATGGGCTTTGAGAAGGGCGAGCGCGAAGGCTTCAGCAAAGGCGAAGAGCGGGCCATGGAGATGCTGGTGCGCCTTGAAAACCTGATCCTGGGCTTTGAAGGTGCGTGGCGCAAGAGTTGTGAAAACCGGGAGGAGGAGATCGTCCGCCTGGCCCTGGTGGTGGCGGAAAAAGTGGCCCTGGCCAAGGCAGACCGGGACGATGAAATGGCAGCCCGCTCCCTGGTGGAAGCCCTGGCAGCCCTGGAGAATCCCGGGACCTGTACCGTGCGCGTGAATCCCGATGACTTTGATTCAGTGGAACGCCTGAGGGGCGACCTTTTTCAGCGTGTGGCCAACCTCCAGGAGATCACCATTCTCCCGGACGGGGTGGTGGACGAAGGCGAGGTGCGCCTGGAGAGCGATAACGGGTGGCTGGAAACCCACGCCAGAAAACGCCTGGATGAGGTCCTCTCCCGCGTGGGCGAAGCCGCGGGCATCTCCATGGGCGACCCCGGGGAGGTGTCGGGTGGCGTATGACCACGGGGTCTGGAAGATCATGGAAGAGGCGGCCCGCCAGACGCGTCTCTTTTCGTCGGAAGGCCGTGTAGAGCAGGTCCTGGGGCTCGTGGTGGAAGGCCGGGGCCTCAAGGCGGGCATCGGCAGCCTGGTTACCATCCTCACCGCTTCGGGTAGAGCCCTGGCAGGGGAGGTGGTGGGGTTCCGGGAAGGCCGCGTGGTGATCATGCCCTACGGCGATATCGCCGGGGTGTGCGAGGGCGACCGCATCCGCCTGTCTGAATCCGAGCCCGCCGCCAGCGTGGGAGACGGCTTTCTGGGCCGGGTGGTGGATGGCCTGGGCCACCCCATCGACGGCAAGGGGCCTTTGGGGCCCTGTGTGGATTACCCTCTCTACGGCAAACCCATCAACCCCATGGAACGACGGCCCGTGGAGGAGTTCCTGGACGTGGGGATCTCTGCCATCAACCTCATGACCCCGGTGGGACGGGGCCAGCGCGTGGCTATCATGGCCGGTTCCGGGGTGGGCAAGAGCGTGCTCATGGGCATGATGACACGCTACACCGAAGCCGAGGTGGTCATTATCGGTCTCATCGGCGAGCGCGGCCGGGAGGTCAAAGATTTTGTGGACAAGACCCTGGGCGAAGAGGGGCTGAAGCGGGCCGTGGTGGTGGCGGCAACCTCGGACAGCCCCCCGCTGGTGCGTATGCGCGGTGCCTACCAGGCCACAGCCCTGGCAGAGTACTTCCGGGACCAGGGCAAGGACGTGCTCCTGATCATCGACTCCATCACCCGTTTTGCCATGTCCTCACGGGACGTGGGGCTCTCCGCAGGCGAGGCCCCCACCAACCGCGGTTACACCTCCTCATTTTTCGTGAAGATCCCCATCCTGCTGGAGCGGGCCGGGGCCGTGGAGGGCAAGGGCTCCATCACCGGGTTCTACACCACCCTGGTGGAAGGGGACGACATGAACGACCCCGTGGGGGACACCGTGCGCTCCATCGTGGACGGCCACATCGTCCTCTCCAGGGACCTGGCCAACCGGGGCCATTACCCCGCCATCGAAGTACTGGGCAGCGTGAGCCGTGTGGCAAGCGACGTGGTGGGACCCGACCACCTGGCCCTGCGAAGCAGGCTCCAGGGACTGATGTCCACCTACCGTCAGTCCGAAGACATGATTGCCATCGGGGCCTATAACCAGGGCAGCAACGCCCAGATCGACGAGGCCATTGCCTTAAAGCCCAAGATCGACGACCTGCTTCGCCAGAACGTGGAGATGAAGTGCAGCTACGGCGTCTCCCTCAACCGGCTGAAGGCCCTTTTTATGGCGTAATGAGGGTAACCGGTTAGCTCCCGGCAGGGCCGCCGGAGGCACTATTTTTTTATGAAAAAATTTACATTCAAATTAGAGTCGGTGCTCTCCCTGCGCGAGCACAAGGAGCGCCTTGTGATGCAGGAGGTGGGGGCCCTCACCCAGGAGCTGGCCCGGGTCAAGGGGGAGATGACAGCCCTTGAGGAGGAGCGGGCCGAGGTGGAACAGAACCTGGCCCGGCGCATGGGCCACGGCATGAGCGGCGCCGAGCTTCAGGGGGTTCAGGCCTACATCAAGGGCATCGCCGTTCGGTGGCAGGAAGAGCTGGTTCTGTCCGAGAAGGTCCAGCGGTACCTGGACGCCAAGCGCAGTGAGCTGGCCAAGTGCGCGGTGGAGCGAAAGGCCATGGAAACCCTGAAAGAGAGACAGCGTGACGCGTTTTTCCGCGAACAGGACGAAGAGCAGCGCAAATTGGACGAAGAGACGGTACTGGTGCACCGGGCAGCCACGGCCCGGGGCCAGGAGTGAGGACGTGATGAAGGCAATGAGAGTTGTGATGGTGGGGATGCTGATTTTCTGGAGCCTGTGGGGTCCTGTGCTGGCAGCCGATTCACAGGACGGGGAAGCGCCCGAGGGCCAGGAAGCTGCCGCCCCTGTGGTGGAGACCCCGGAAATCCTCTTCCGGGGCCTGGAGGCCAAGCGCATTGCCCTGGAAGCCAGGGCAGAGGCCATTCGCCTGGAGGAGAAAAAGCTCAAAGAGCTCAAAACAGAGCTGGACGCTACCCGTGAAACCCTGGAGACCCTCCGCCGTCAGATCGAAACCAGCCTGAGCCGCCTGGAAGCCAAGGAGAAGGCGGTGAACGAAGCACAGCGCCTGGAGGAGGAGAAAAAGATCAAGCAGCTGGTCAAGCTCTACTCCAGCATGAAACCCAAACAGGCCGCAGCCATCGTGGACAGCATGGACATCGTCATTGCCGAGCGCCTCTTCATGAACCTCAAAGGGGACGTGGCAGGAAAGATCCTCGCCTATGTGGCAAAGGACAAGGCAGCGCGCATCAGCGAACGCCTCGCCGAAACGTTAGCCGACCTGCCGGAGGTGGAGTAGCACACCCATCGGTGAACTTCAGACAAACCAAACGCAAAAAGGCCGTGATTCCATGGGAATCACGGCCTTTTTTGGTTTGCCCGGCAAAGCCGGCACCCCGTCTGCTTGAAAGAGAGCAGAGATACCCCGTCCGAGGGGAAATCAATCCTAATCGCAAGGGCGTTTCTGGTAACGGAAGGGTCTGAAGGAAGCGATAGGGAGTGAACGGTACATAGCGCAAGCGAACCTGATACGGCTCGTGCAGTGGGTAAGCCTGCCAAATAAGGCAATGCCCGATACTCGGACAGACTGCAAGAGTGATTGAGGATGGGATCGTTCACAGGGACCGGAAATTAACCGGGGAAGCCCTGCAGAGTTCTAAAAAAAAAAAAAGATATCACCCGACAAGAGGAGACTCAAGGAGGGGGAGATGCTTTGCAGGGTGGCAGATGAGCCCGTAGTAGTGATGAAATCTCAGCCTGAGAAGCCCGGTAACGGAGTGGAGGAGAAAACAGAGATGATCAGCAGCATGGACTGTTGAGGCTGCCGGAAAGCCAAAAGCGCCGACAGTTGCGAAGGGGTGAAGTTTAATCGAAAGCTTTGGAAGCAGAACGTGAAGATGAGCGGAGAACAAGCCGCCTGACGAGGCGGGCAAGTGGTAATGAAGTCCCCCTGGGAACAGGGCTCTTTAAGCAAACTGCTCTCATCGGAGTAAGCGACGCAGATGGCTGTACATTGCCGAATACGGATAGAAAGCAGGCAGGCGTTGCCGAAGACTCGAAACGCATCACCGGAACGATCTGACAGAAGAAGCGAAGCAAGAGGAAGAGATGGGAAAACGAGTCTGGTACAGCCTTTACGATCGGCTTCTTCATCAAGAGGCACTTACAGGGGCATTCAAAAAGGTGAAATCGGCGAATGGAGCTCCCGGGATAGACGGGCAGTCCTGCAAAGATTTTGCCTTGGAACTGGACACAAATATCCAATCTCTTCTGATGGAACTAAAGGGGAAGAGCTACCTGCCGTCTCCTGTGAAGCGAGTCGAAATCGACAAACCGGATGGCGGCATCAGGAAAATCGGTATCCCTACGGTTCGTGACCGAGTGGTCCAACAGGCGTTAAAGACCATACTGGAACCCATCTTCGACCCGGGCTTCCATCCATCGAGCTATGGGTACCGTCCCAGTCGAGGTGCGCAGGATGCCATCGCCAAAGCAACGATGTTCATGCGCGATTACAACCTGAAATGGGTTGTGGATATGGATTTGAGTAAGTGTTTTGACACGTTAGACCACGACCTGATTGTTCAGGCAGTTCGAGAGAAAGTAGCAGATCGCAGTATCCTGAATTTGATTCGAATGTTCCTGACAGGTGGAGTGTTAACCTCCGGCGAACTGGAACCGACAACCGTCGGTAGTCCGCAGGGTGGCGTCATCAGTCCACTGTTAGCCAATATTTATCTGGATAAGTTTGATCAGTATATGAGGCGACGGGGGCATCGAATCACACGTTATGCAGATGATATTGTCATCTTCAAAGCGAGCAAGGCAGGGGCAGAAAGAGCACGGGAAGTGGCAACGGGCTATCTCGAGGTGAAGCTAAAGCTGACGGTTAACCAGAAGAAGACTCATATAACGAGTCTGTGGAAGGGAGTACCGTATCTCGGGGTGGTTATCGGTTCGAGGTACACCCAGGTGAAACCCGAACGGAAGAAGGCCTTTAAAGAAAAAGTCCGGAAGTGCACCCGACGCAACACCCCAGTGAATCTTGCGAAAGTCATTTATGATCTGAATCCTATTCTTAGGGGCTTTGCCAACTACTTTAAAGTGGCAAACTGCAAGGGATGGTTCAGGGAGATGATGGGGTGGATACGAAGACGTCTGCGAGCAATCCAGATGAAGTTATGGAAGAAACCTCGAAAGCTTCACCGCAGACTCAGGCAACTGGGCTACACCGGTGAGTTCGAGAACATCCGGATGAGTTCGTGGCGAAATGCGGCATGCCAACTGAGCCACTGGGCTATATCGAATAAGTGGCTTGAAAAACTCGGACTGTTCCAGATGGACAAGATAGAGACGGGAGTGCTTCCCCAGCCAATGCTGGGATAAGGTTGGACAGGAGCCGTGTACGAGGCCCGTACGCACGGTTCTGTGAGAGGGATGAAGCAGAGCTGATCACTCTGCTTCACCCTACTCGATTTTGTGGGTTTTGCATGCCTCCGGCGGCCCTGCCGAAGGCCATTGCGCGTTGCCCTGAGGAACGAAGGGCAACGCGCAATGGCAATCAGCTTTCGAGGTGGCTCACCTCGCCGCCGGAGGCCTGCTTTTCTTGCTCAACGTCACCTGTTCAGTGCGTATAGGTTTTGTCGATGGTTGAGATGTAGAGGATGTCGTTCTCTTTTTTGACGAACACATGGATCTGGAGGTCCCGGCAGCTTTTTTTGAAGCATTCGTCGAGCTGGATGACGGCGTTTTCGTCCGTCAGGAGGTTTTTGAGCCTCCCGGAATCCGGGAACTGGAGAAGGACCTTTTCCCCCGGGGCGTTTTCCACGTCCCCGCAGGGGATGACGTCGCCGGAGTCGGCCATGAGGCGCCCCAGCTCCTCTTCGCTGGCGTTGGCATAGATCTTTGCCATGAGGTAGTCCACGGCCCCCAGGCCGTAGAGGGGCAGCTCGCACAGGGCAATGATGAAGCCCCTGGGGCGTTTTCGGGAGATCTGGATCTCCTCGATGGTCTCTTTGCAGTAGGGCTGGCGGGTGAGGGTGTAGATTCCTTCGTCTTCTTCGAGCATGTAGACGGCGTTGATGCGCTGGCCTACCCCTTTGTCTCCGGTGCGGGTCTCCTCCACGCGCGGGGCCGACATGGTCAGGGCCGAGGCGCACCCCATGGCGAGAAGGAGACTTGAAAGCCAGATGAGGCCGATGGTTCTTTTCAGGTACATGGTGTTCTCCCGTTACGCTGGTGGCGGTTGGCTTCCAAACGGATCACTGGATAAGGGGGGTGAGCCCCCGGCGCGTCATGTTGGCCCTGGCCTTTTCCGACAGGGTGTAATTGAGCACTTCCCGGACCACCCCGGACGGCTGGCCCCGGGTCACCAGGGAGAAGGTCTGCGTGTAGGGGTAATCTTCGGAACCGGGCTCAAGGCCGTCGATGGTGAAGATTTTGACGTTGTCGTATTTGGCCACGACGCTGCGTGTGGCAAAGGAGAGGGCCCCGGGAATGTGGCTCACTGCCTCAACGGCCGACGAGGAGTGGGCCGCCTGGTAATCGAATTTCATCTGGGACGCGCCCATGGCCTGACGCACAAAGTTGACATAGGCCCCGGTCTCCTTGACCGGGGTGATGATGCGCACGGGCAGGTCCGGTCCCCCCACCTCATTCCAGTTGGGGATGTTGCCGCTGAAAAGGCGCCTTACCTCGGTGAGGGAGAGATCCCCCACCGGAATCTCCGTACAGGCAATGACCACCATGGGGTCCTTGCAGATGGGGATGGCCACGAGGCCCTGCTTTCGATCCTCCGGAGAGAGGGGCAGGGCCGAGGCGGCCAGCTCACAGAAGCCGTTTTTCAGTCGGTTGATGGACACCTGGGAGGAGAAGATATGGAGGGTGACATTGAGGCCGGTGGTCTGTTTGAAATCGTTGAGGACGGTTTTGCCGAAGGCCTCGGCAATCTGGGAGGAGCAGCTGGCGTTGACCATGCCCTGGGCGGACACCGAGGCAGGCAGAAGACATAACAGGACGATGAGTAAAACGAAAAGAGCGTTATTCCTGGGTGACATGGCATCTCTCCGAGTGGAAGGTTGACGATCTGTATATCGAAACATAAAGAGCTGTTCGGTTCCTGGTAATGCCGAAAACCACGATACGAATATGCTGCCCCGAGGTAAAGTGAAATATTTCAGGCCGGGCAGCCATGGGAGGGAATATGAGGTGTGTATCTTAAAATGAACGACGATCGCAACATAAAAATAGTGTTCGATAATTTTGTTGACAGGAAAAATGGGATGCCCGTATACTTTTTTTATAATGATATACGCTGTTTGATAATGTCGAACAATCGAGGGCCAACGGCTCACGTCCGGCCCCTGTTCCGTGGAACCGGAGAACTGGTTTCGATTCACCCGTTTGTGCGATGCAAGGGAGACTGCCATGGAGATTCGCGGAGGGATGGAGCTGGTGCGTGATGTCCTGGACAAGGGGCTGTGTGTGGATTGCGGTGGCTGCGTGGGGCTCTGTCCCTATTTTCGGAGCCATAAGGGGCGCGTGGCCATGCTTTTCGACTGCAACCTCGAGAAGGGGAGGTGCCATGCCCACTGCCCCAGGGCGGAAGTGGACCTGGACGCCGTAAGCAAAAAGCTTCCCGGGGGCCATTACACCGGTGAGCCCGCAGGCCGCTTTCTTCGCATGGTCAAGGCCCGTGCCGGAAAGAAGATGGCGGGCAGGGCGCCGTACCAGAACGGGGGGACCGTCTCTTCCCTTCTGGCCCTGGCCCTTGATACCGGTCTCATCGATGCCGCCGCCCTTACCGATCGCAAGGGGCTGATGCCCCGGCCCCGCGTGGTCACCGACGTGGCCGGAGTTCTGGCCTGTGCCTCCTCCAAGTACATGGCATCCCCCACGGTGGCGGCGGTTCACGAGGCTGTTGCCGAAGGGTTTCGGCGCATCGCCGTGGTGGGGACTCCTTGTCAGGTCACCTCGGTGGGACAGATGCGGTGCGACCCCCTGGACCGCTCTGAAACCGATCCAGTGGCCCTGACCATCGGCCTTTTCTGTACCTGGGCGCTGGACGCTCGCCTCTTTTCCGGCCTGATTCCCGACGGGGTAGCCCCTGAGTCCGTTACCGGCATGGACGTGCCCCCACCCCCTGCCTCGGTGTTTTCCCTTCACACCTCGAACGGTACCGTGAATCTTCCCCTGGAGACCATTCGTAAAGCCATCCCGGACGGCTGCCGGGTCTGTCCGGACATGACCGCAGAGTTCACCGATCTCTCCGTGGGAGCCATGGAAGGGGATACCTCCTGGAACCTTCTTATCTGCCGCACCGAGGTGGGGGATGCCCTGGTTGAAATGGCTGTCAGCAGGGGCTACCTCGACACCACGCCAGTGGACCCGGCTCAGGCAGACCGCCTCATGGAGGCCGCAGCAGTCAAAAAGGCCCGGGCCATGGAAAAGGCCCGTGACGAAGGAGGGCTCAACAGTGAGGAGGGGGCGTCGATGTTTCGCCTTGCCCCTGCCGTCGTGGACAAGATCATGGGCCGGGGGGCACCGACCCCAGGCGCCAGGGAGGAGCGATGAGCCATCTACATGAAGAGAGGCCGGGAACCCGCCGGCTCTGCATGGGAAACGAAGCCATTGTCCGTGGGGCCCTGGAGGCAGGGGTGGCCGTGGCCGCAGGCTACCCGGGAACCCCGTCGTCTGAGATCATCGAGACCCTTTCGGAGTCGGCTGAATCCGAAGGGCTCTATGTGGAGTGGTCGGTGAACGAGAAGGTGGCCCTGGAGGTGGCGTCTGCCGCCTCTTTTGCCGGGCTGCGGGCCCTGGCTGTGATGAAGCAGCCGGGCCTCAATGTGGCCTCAGACTACCTGCTTCATTTGTCGGGCTCCGGTACCCGGGGGGGCATGGTGCTGGTCTCCGCCGACGATCCCGGGGCGCTTTCCAGCGTCAACGAGGGGGAGACCCGGCCCTACGCCAAACTCATGGAGGTGCCTCTGCTGGAGCCGGGGGATGTCCAGGAGGCCAGGGAGATGACGGCCTGGGCCTTCGAGCTCTCCGAAACCCTTCGCAACGTGGTGCTGCTGCGGACCGTGACCCGGCTCTCCCATGCCAGCGGCACCGTGGTGATGGGAGATATGCAGGAGACAGAAAAGAGGGCGCGATTTACCCACGACGGGTTTATCATCGACCCCATGGAAGGGGTGGTGATGAGCCCGCCCGTGGAGTGGAAACACGGCCAGCAGCAGGAGAAACTCGAAAAGGCCCGGGTCCTTTTTGAAACCTCCCCCTTCAACACCTACGAAGGCCCGGAGAACCCGGAGCTGCTCATCATCACCAGTTCGGTCTGTGGTCTCTACAGCAGGGAGGCCGTGAGCCTTCTCAAAGCGGAAGAAAGGGTGGGGATCCTTAAGCTCGGCACCACCTGGCCCCTGCCCGAGGCCCTGGTGAAAAAACACCTGGCCTCTGCTGAAAAGGTCCTGGTGGTGGAAGAGGTGCTTCCGTTCCTGGAAGGGGAGATCAAGATCCTGGCCGCCGAGTCCGCAGGGGAGATCGGCGTTAAACAATTTTTTGGTAAAAAAGAGGGGAACCTCGCCTCCACCGGGGAGATGAACTCGGACCGCGTGGTAGGGGCCCTGTCCACCATCCTGGAGATTCCCTATGAAGGCCTGGAAGCAGCCTACGCCCAGCGGGCCACCGAGGTGTCCTTCATGGGTTCCCCCAACCGGGAGGCCACCTTTTGCCCGGGCTGTCCCCATCGCGCCTCCTTCTGGTCCATCAATACGGCCCTGTCCATGGACAACCGCAACGGCTTTGTCTGTGGAGACATCGGCTGCTACTCCATGGCCGTACTCCCGGCAGGGTTCTCGACCCTCAAGACCCTCCACGCCATGGGCTCCGGCACCGGGGTGGCAAGCGGGTTCGGCAAGCTCTCTCCCTTTGGCATGGACCAGCCCGTGCTCTCGGTCTGCGGGGACAGCACCTTTTTTCACTCCATTCTTCCCCCCCTTGCCAACGCCATCCACCACCAGGCCAACCTGACCCTCGTGGTCCTGGACAACAGCGGCACGGCCATGACAGGCTTCCAGCCCCATCCGGGCCTTGGCATCGATGCCATGGGAAGCCCCGCTCTCTCCATTGATATCCCCGCAGTGTGCAAAGCCATGGGAGCACGCGTCAGCGTGGCCGATTCCTTTGAGGTGGCCACCACCCGGGAGACCCTCTTTGACCTCATGGATCAGGAGGGCGTGGGCGTTCTGGTTCTCAAGCAGGCCTGCGCCCTGAGCCCTGAAAAAAAACGCACCAAAGCCTGGGAGATGAGCGTGGACGAGTCCGCATGTCTGGGAGAAACCTGCGGATGCAACCGCCTCTGCACCCGGGTCTTTGCCTGCCCAGGCCTTGTCTGGGACAAAGAAAAAGGCACAGCCCGCATCGATGAGGTGGTCTGCACCGGCTGTGGCGTCTGCGCGGATATATGCCCTGTGGGCGCCATCCGGAGGGATGTGGCAGAAAGCCTGTGAAAAAGCGTGCCTCCGGCGGCGAGGTGTGCCACCTCGAAAGCTGATTGCCTCTGCGCTTTGCCCTTCGTTCCTCAGGACAAAGCGCAGAGGCATTCGCCGCGGGCTGCGCCCGCCTCCAAAACCGGAGATTTTACTGGTATTATCACAAGGTTTGGAGGGGTGTGGCTACGGTTTCATTCCTTCATTCCAAGGCGGAGTTTTGGAATGTTAAGGATCCCTGATCCAGGGTGTTGCCCTTTGCCTTCGGTACTCAGCACGGGCGAAGCCCGTCAGGGAATGTGATGGGCCTGAGGAATGAAGGCGAAAGAGCATTCCCGAACCTGGGGTCCAGGGGTGGCGAAGCCACTTAGGCTAAAAATCCCCTGGCCGCCGGAGGCAGGCTTTTTTTGAACCTGTATTGCGGACAGAGGAGAGCATATGGATGGCAGAGGACTTCCCCATGATCCGTACAATTTGATTGTTGCGGGGGTGGGCGGGCAGGGCAACGTGATGACGTCGCGGACCATCGGCTCCATGCTGGCGGCCCAGGGTTTTTTTGTTACCATCGGGGAGACCTTCGGGGCGTCCCAGCGTGGGGGCTCGGTGATGAGTCACCTTCGTATTTCCGCCCGGTGCAGCTGGTCGCCGCAGATTCCGTTGGGCAAGGCGCACATGGTTGTTTCCATGGAGCCCTCCGAGGCGATTCGGGTGCTAAAGGATTTTGGGAACCGTCAGGTGAAGGTGATCACCAATACGCGTCCTTTTCTGCCGGTGGGGGTGATCTCCGGGCAGCTCAGTTACCCCTCGGATGGGGAGATCAGGGGCTGGATCCTGGAGATGACAGAGGCTGCCTGGTTTCTCAATGCCACGGAAGAAGCCGTTAAGATCGGAGCGCCGGTGCTGGGCAACGTCATCATGGCAGGTGCCCTGGCGGGTACCGGTGAACTTCCCCTGGCGCGGGAGCTGTTTGAAGGGGCTGCGGAAAAGCGGTTTGACGGGGAGACACTGGCTCAGAATCTCACAGCATTTGATGTGGGGGTCGCGGCCGTTTCCGGCTGAGCGTCCCCCCCACCAAGCTGTGAACGATAGGAGAATATGATGAAGAAACTCCCTGTGTGGGAGTACCCTTACCTAATACACAGTCCGTGCCAAGATGGGAAAATAATTTATGGAACCATGAGTAACGGGGCTTTTGGCCTTTTTGGGGACCTGAAGGGCAGGGATGGGAAAATGGATAAAAAGATCCGGGTGACTCCATTGGAGTCACCCGATGCCGCCGGGTGGATAAAAAAGTCTCACCAAGCGGTTTTTTTATGCGCATAGAATGATTGTTCGGCTTAACAACGCCTCAGGAGTGAGGCGCTCCAGGGCACAAGGGTGTTCGGGGGGGGGGTAACAGGCCGATGGACCAAACGATGATCAAAGCGCATTCGCAATCTGCTTTCAAGGCGGCACACCTTGTCGCCGGAGGCTTGTTTTTTGAATCCTGAAGGGTTCTATTGAGACAGGGCAATGGGGCGCCCCACCTGCACTTCGGCATAGCCCTTGCCAAAGGCCTTTCGGAATTGGTCCAGGCTCCAGTCGCAGCTGTCGTGGGGAGAGAGGCCCACGGTGGTGGCACCTGCTTTTTTGATGGTTTCGATGCCGCTTCGCACGTCGGCTTCGGTGAGGCCGTTCCACGGCATTCTGTCGGAGCCCACGTATTTCTGGATGTTCACTGGGCCTACCTTGATGCGTCCTCCGCGGATGGGGTAGTGGAGCCCGCCGATGACAGCAAAAACAGGGTGGGGAAAAAGGGCTTCACAGCGTTCGATGAGGCCCTCAATGGTGGGGTGGCCGCAGCCGATAATAAGGGCCATGCCCTTGCCCTTAACGTGGACGGCCAGGGCCTGTTCCAGGGTATAGCCCATGAAAAACAGGGACCGGCCCATGGGGCCCAGGGACCAGACACCCGGCGCGATCTCCCGGGGTTCGGTGACGGTGACGGGACGGCACCCCTCGGGCAGGTGACCGGTGAGGGGCTCCGGGGTGTAGACAGGGAGGTCGGCCATGGAAAAGGGCCCTTGGGAAAAAGAGAACCGTTTCTCCTTCTCTTCGGGGATGCCCCCCACGTGGTCCCGGTGGAGGTGGCTGAGGACCAGGGCGTCGAGGGTGTTTAAATCCACGCCGAGGGCTTCGGCATTGGCCAGCAGAGGAGAGGGGTGCTCCCCCTTTTCATTGGCGCCCACGTCCAGGAGGATCTTCGTGTCGCCAGCCGTGACGAGGTAGGAGACCCCGGCTTCGGTGGATAGGCCGGGCTCGGCTGCGTGGTAGTCCACCAGGGGCAGCACGGTGAGGGAGGAGACCCCATTGGAAGCGTCGAGCTTTGGTGCCCGATACGCGGCATTCTCCATCTGCTGCCGCTTGATGCCGCGGGCGAGCTTGATCTTGAGCAGGGCCAGGGGGGTAAGGAGGATCAGGGCGAGGATGATCATAACCGTGAGCATGAAGGTGAGCATGGGCGCCTCCGGGGCTGGTGTGGGGTTTAACAATGACGCGTAAGGTATACGTCCGTGGTAAAGCAGTTTGTTTTGTGATTATTCAGCTTCAAAAAACAGCCTCCGGCGGCGAGGTGGAGCCACCTCGAAAGCTGATTGCGCGTGCGCATTTTCCTTCGTTCCTCAGAAAAATGCGCACGCGCCTTCGGCCCGGGCTTCGCCCGATACGTAAGCTGGTGGATTGTACAAACTATCCCACAAACCTTGGAGGACCAGGATGCGTTATCGTAACCCGTTGATAATCAGTTTTAACCGGACTACTTCCAAGATGTTGGGAGATTTAAAAACCTGTTTGTCAAACTTTATAAAAGTTTGGCCCCCGGCAGGGCCGCCGGAGGCTTTTTGGCGCTGAATCGTTACCTCGTATTATTATATTTCTACGACCCGGTCTCTTTCGATCCCTTTGCGGCCCTCTTTGACGGTGGCCGCGGCGATGGCTGGGTCGTGTTCGAAAAAGAGGGTCCAGTTGCCGGCAACGGCGTGTTTAAGGACGTTCTCCTTTTCGGACATGATGAGCAGGGGCTGGTTGTCGTAGCCCATGTGCCAGGGGACCGGGATGTGGGCCGAGGTGGGGATCAGGTCGCCGCAGTAGAGAAGGGCGCCCTTCTCGTCGTGGATGAGGGGGAGCTGCTGGCCGCAGGTGTGGCCGTCGGAGAAGAGCAGGTCGATACCGTCGATGGGCAGGGTGTTGCCGTCCAGGACCGTGAGTTGCCCGCTTTTTTCCATGGGCGCCCAGTTGTCGGCAAAAAAGCTGGCCCGATCCCTCAAGGTGGGGTGCTTGGCCCAGTTGAGCTGGCGTTTCTGGGTGTAGTAGGTGGCGTTGGGAAAGGTAGGGACAGCCTTGCCGTCCTTGAGAAAGGTGGTGCCCCCTGCGTGGTCGAAGTGAAGGTGGGTGAGGATGACGTCGGTGATCTCCGCCGTGGAGAGGCCGAAGTCGCTCAGCGCTTGGTCCGGGCTGCGGGTGGACGTGACCCCGTAGATGGCAAGCTCTTTGTCACTGAACTTCGTGCCGCAGCCGGTGTCCACCAGGATGTTGCGGCCGTTGCCGCGAAGGAGCAGGGACCGCGCCTTGAGCGGGATGCGGTTTTTGTCGTCCGAGGCGATCTTTTTTTCCCAGAGGGGCTTGGGCACCACCCCGAACATGGCGCCTCCGTCCAGAAGAAAATCGCACATCTCCACCCCATGACACCTGTAACCACCGAATTCCATCGTTTGTCTCCCCGGTAAAAAAGAGTTGCTCCACATCACCTTCCGGTCCGTCCTGAAAAACCGTATCCTACTTGATTTAGCCTGTAAATAGCTGAATATGGGCCATAGATAATGTTACCTCAGGGGGGCTGAATGAGGAGCGTCGGCCGGCTGTGGAAGCAGAGTGTTGGATGGGTCTGAGGAGAATGGGGCGTGGCATGTGGCCATGGGGGACGTCAGGAAGGAAAAAATCCCGTAACTGTTCAGCTCTAAAAAACAGCCTCCGGCGGCAAGGTGCCACCTTGAAAGCTGACAGCAGATGTGATTTGCCCCTCGTTCCTCGGGTCAAATCACATCTGCATTTAAAACGGCAGTAACTATTCAGCTTGCCTCCGGCGGGTCGCTTTTTTGAAAAAAAGCTCCGCAAAAAACTTTTGTAATGCAAAAAGTGGAAATTATTTCGGCGGAGCCTGGAAAGACTTGCTTAACACCTGTTTGTCGAACCCGACTCATAAAATCGGGCAAAAGTTTGGCCCCCGGCAGGGCCGCCGGAGGCATCTCGGTTTTTATGCTGCTTTGCGCAGTTGGTCGATGCGTCGGTCTTTTGCCTCCCAGACGCCGTTGATCCAGGTCTGGAAGTGGGCGCGGAAGTCGGGATCGTTTTCGTAGGAGCCGATGATGTCGTCGGTGACCTCCATGAGCTCCACGTGGACCTTGACGGCGTCGATCTTACCGCAGAGGTATTCCCAGAAGCTCTTGGTCCCGTTGGGGTAGACGATGGTGACGTTGACGATGCCCGTCATAAGCTCGCCTATGGAACCCAGGACAAAGGCGACGCCCCCGGCCTTGGGTTTGAGCAGGTGGGTGAAGGGGGAGCTTTGCCGGGTGTGTTTGCCCGGGGTGAAGCGGGTGCCCTCCACAAAGTTGACGATGGAGACGGGGATGGTTTTGTACTTTTCGCAGGCCTTTCGGGTGACCTCGATGTCTTTTCCCTTGAGGTGGGGGTGTTTTTTGAGCTGCTCTTTGGAGTAGCGCTTCATAAAGGGAAAGTCCATGGCCCACCAGGCGAGGCCCATGATGGGGACCCAGATGAGCTCCTTTTTGAGGAAAAACTTCAGAAAGGGGATTTTGCGGTTGAGGACCCTCTGGAGGATGAGGATGTCCACCCAGCTCTGGTGGTTGCTGATGACAAGGTACCACATGTCCCTTTTGAGGCCTTCGGTTCCGGTGACTTCCAGGTCGATGTTCTGCATGAGCCTCATGTTGAAGGTGTTGACGTCGATCCAGTTTGTGGCCAGCACATCCAGGATCTTCCGGGAGGCTCGTTGCCAGAAGGAGAAGGGGATCACCAGCTTGGTGATGGCAACGGTCACCAGGGGCACAATGGTGACAATGGAGTTGAGAAAGTAAAGCAGAAAAGCGAGGACCCCCCTGATGGGGCCGGGCAGAATGGATCTCATGGTCGGTGACCTCCGTGGGGTTGTGGGCCTTGGTGACAGGCCGGTTTCGGACACCTCGTTCGCCCATGCGTGACGGGTCCGGTGATGGCGCGGACGGGCCTGTGGTGCAGGCTGACCGGCCGGGGTTCGGCAACAGGTTTATGCAAACTTTGTGCCTGGTGCGTATGTCGGTGGGATGCTTCGGAAATGCAGGGGGTTCACGATGGGGTGACGGCTGGTTTCGGGACGGAAAGGGGAATGGGGTGTGCAAACCAAGCAGGTTGGTTTGCACGATTTGTACAAAGGCGTGTCAGGTGCTGTAGCGCTGGCTCAGGGTCTCGTAGGCCAGGGCGTCGCCCCCGAAGATGTCCAGGGCGCTTCCCACGGTGAAGTCGATGGCCCCGTTGCCCAGGGTGTCGATGGTCTCGATGTCCGACAGGGAGCGGATTCCCCCTGCGTAGGTGACGGGGCGCTTCCCCCATTTCCCAAGGAGTTCCACCAGGGGCTCTTCAATGCCCGAGACCATGCCCTCCACGTCCACGCCGTGGATGAGGAACTCATGGCAGGAGTCTGCCAGGCGGTCCAGCAGGGGGAGGGTGATCACCTCATCGGTCCAGGTCTGCCAGCGGTCGGTGACGATGCGGTAGCCTTCGTCGCTGCGCCGGCAGCTCAGGTCCAGGACGAGTCGCTCTTTGCCCACGGTCTTGACCAGTTTGGCCAGGCGCTCTTCGTCGATGCGGCCGTCGTGGAAGACGTGGGAGGTGACGATGACGGCTGCAGCCCCCCGGTCAAGCCAGGAGACAGCGTTGTCGCATGTGATGCCGCCGCCCACCTGCAATCCGCCGGGCCAGGCGGCAAGGGCACCGCAGGCCGCGTCTTTGTTGCCCGGGCCCAGCTGGATGACGTGGCCGCCGGTGAGGTTGTCCTTGCGGTAGAGCTCGGCAAACCAGGAGGCGGGCCGGGTGGCGGAAAAGTTGGTGGTGGGCGACTCGTCCGAGTCTGTCAACGTGCCGCCCACGATCTGCTTGACGACCCCCTGGTGGAGGTCGATGCACGGTCTGAATTTCATGGTCTCCTGTCCCGTTGGGGTGCGATCAGTCGGCGATGTAGGTGGCGCAGGAGTTTTCAGATTCCCAGGCCGAGACACGGGAGACCTTGACCCCGTCCACGTCGATTCTGCGGTCGAGCTCTTTTGCGATGTACATGGCAATGTGCTCGGAGGAGGGGGGCGCGTCCTTGAAGATGTCCGACTCGTTCAGGTAGGTGTGATCCAGGGTATCGATCACCTCTTTCAGCTCTTTTTTGACGATGCCGAAGTCCATGAGGACCCCGCCTTTGTCCAGCTTTTCTCCCTGAACGTACACTTCCACGTGCCAGTTGTGGCCATGGAGGTTCTCACACTGTTCGCCCACCATGGTGAGGCGGTGGGCAGCGGCAAAACGGGTGGTGACTTTCAATTCAAACATGGGCTCTCCTTCGTTTAGTAGCCAGACCCCTTGAGGAGGTTCTTCAGCCTGTTGGTGAACTTTTCCGAATCGAGCTTTTCAAATTCCCGGAGGAGCTTCTCCTGCTTTTTGGAGATTTTCTTGGGGGTGGTGATCTCCACCTGGATGATCTGGTCCCCGCGCCTGCCGCCCCGCAGGGACGGAATGCCTTTGCCGGGGAAGCGGAAGGTCTCGGCGTACTGGGTCCCTGCCGGGATCTTGAGGGACTCTTCGCCTTCCAGGGTGGGGATGGTGATGGTGGCTCCAAGGGCTGCCTGGATAAAGGAGATCTCCACCAGGCAGATGATGTCGTTGCCGTTGCGCTGGAAGTGCTTGTGGGGGCGCACGGAGATGAAGACGTAGAGGTCTCCTGCGGGGCCGCCGTTGGGGCTGGCTTCCCCTTCGCTGGTGAGGCGCAGGCGGGAGTCGGTGTCGACGCCGGCCGGGATCTTCAGGGAGACGGTCTTGCTCACGGCCACCTGGCCGCGGCCGTTGCAGTCGGGGCAGGGGGTCTTGATGGTTTTGCCGCGGCCCTGGCAGGCCGGACAGGTGGAGCGCACCGTGAAAAATCCCTGGCTCTGGGTGTGCTGGCCCGTGCCCTTGCAGAGATGGCAGACCTCGGGTTCGGTGCCGGGCTTGCAGCCGTTGCCTTCACAGGTGGTGCAGGTCTGGCGCTTGTCCAGCTTGATCTCTTTTTCCGTGCCGAAGGCGGCCTCTTCAAAATCGATGGTGAGGTCGTAACGCAGGTCGGCCCCGCGCTGGACCCGGCTTCTGCCGCGTCCGCGTCCCCGGCCTCCGCCGCCCATGCCGAAGAAGTCTTCGAAGATGTCGCCGAAGCTGGAGAAGATGTCGTCAAACCCGCCGGAGCCGGAGAAGCCGTTGCCTTCAAGGCCCTGGTGGCCGTACTGGTCGTAGATCTGGCGTTTTTTGGGGTCGGTGAGGACGTCGTAGGCTTCGGCCGCCTCTTTGAATTTATCCTCGGCTTCCTTGTCCCCGGGGTTTCGGTCGGGGTGGTATTTCAGTGCCAGCTTGCGGTATTTCTTTTTCAGCTCTTCGGCACTTGCCTCGCGATCGACGTCGAGGATTTCGTAGTAGTCTCTTTTCGTCGTCATGTATATTTCCGATACGCTTCCAACAGGTTGTCACGGTTGACCAATTGTGATAATTTCGATGGCTTGGTCCTGCGATACGCCCTTTGCGGGCGCGGGGTCATCCCTTTAGGCTGCCCGGAATATGGGGCTCGGCCGTCGGCGTGGTTCCGCCACCATCAGGTGACGTTCATACAGGGCGCACCCCTCCCATGTCGGCAGAACCATGGACTAAATTAAATCAGAATTTGGTGTTGTCAATGAATAATGTAGAGCTGCCCTTCATTCGGGAGATGTTTGACGCCATTGCCCCGAAGTACGATGTGTTGAATCGGAGCCTGAGCCTGTACCAGGACGTGATCTGGAGGCGCAGGGCCATTGCCTCTCTCAAGCTTGGCAACGGACGCGGAAAAAAAATGCTCGACGTGGCCTGCGGCACCTGCGACATGGCCATCGAGGCGGTGCGAAGAACCCAGGGGCGCCTTTCCGTGGTGGCCACGGATTTCTCCTTCAACATGCTGGCTTTGGGCAAGGCCAAGGTGGCGGAAGAGCCCCACGGAAAGGCCATTACCCTGGCCCAGGGCAACGGCCTGGCCCTGCCCAGCTTTGACGATGCTTTTGACGCCGTGACCATCGCCTTCGGTATCCGCAACATCATGGACCGCAAGGGTGCCCTCACCGAGTTCCACCGCTGCCTTAAAAAGGAGGGGCGTGTGGCTGTTCTGGAGCTCACCACCCCCACCAACAAGGTCCTGAAAAGTCTTTACCTTCTCTATTTTCAGAAAATCCTTCCCGTCATCGGCGGGCTCTTTTCCAAAAACAGGGGGGCCTACACCTACCTGCCCGAGTCGGTCCTGAAGTTCCCCAGCCACGAGGAGTTCAAGGCCATCATGGCTGAGGCCGGGTTCTCGGAGGTCCACGCCCGCCCCATGACCTTCGGCATCGTGACCCTTTTCACAGGGAAAAAAGCGTAAGCCTCCGGCGGCCCTGCCGGGGGGCAAATTTTTGAAACGTCTGACAAACAGGCTTCCAGGCTCCGCCGCTGAATAGATACAAAAAATGTGCATGAATGCTTTTTTAAAGGCGGATGTGATGTGACCCGAGGAACGAGGGTCACATCCGCACCCTGCTTTCAAGGTGGCGCACCTTGCCGCCGGCGTTATTCCGGTTAACGTCAAGCGAGTCCCAAAGGTTCTTCATCGTGTTTTTAGAAGAATGAAATGGACCTCCCCTGCAAAGGCGGTTGCCAGTTGTCGCACATCACGCGAATGCCTCGATAACGCAGGCAGAGTAGTTGCCTCCATGCATTCGCCTCAGGGTTTCAAGGTGCCCCCACCTTGCCGCCGGAGGCTCTTTTTTTGAGCTGAACAGTTACCCTGTTTTTTTGGGGCATTTTTTCTTGCGATAAATCGGGCCAGGGTGTAATCTTTCCCATTGATTTAACGGGTTACACCTGCCCCAAGGCTTTTATCGGGAGGAGACAATGAGTGCAGTTGCGGCGTTGCCCTGCTACAGTGCCGGCGAGGAGCTCGCCAACAGCATTACCCACGGCGTGGGGATTCTTTTCGGGATCTCGGCGTTGTGCATCATGACCACCTTCGCCGCCCTTTACGGGGATGCCTGGCATATCGTCGGCTGCAGCGTCTTCGGGGCGGCTCTTGTTCTGCTCTATACCTTTTCCACCCTCTACCACAGCGTCACCGTTCCCCGCTTGAAATCCGTGTTTCGGGTTTTTGACCACTCCGCCATTTATCTTCTCATCGCAGGCACCTACACCCCTTTTACCCTGGTGAGCCTTCGCGGCGCCTGGGGCTGGGTTCTCTTCGGGGCCGTCTGGGGTGCAGCCCTTGTGGGCATTGTCTTGAAGATCATCTCCATCCATCGCTGGGAGGCCCTTTCCCTCGGGCTCTATGCAGGGATGGGGTGGTCGGTGGTTGTTGCGGTCAAACCGCTTCTCTCCTCGTTGCCCACGGGGGGGCTTATTTTTTTGACTCTCGGAGGTCTCGCCTATACCTTCGGCATCGTCTTCTATGCCTGGGAGAAACTCCCCTTCAACCATGCCATCTGGCACCTTTTCGTGCTGACAGGCAGCATCCTCCACTTTTTCGCCGTACTCTTCTATGTGATCCCCGTTTTCAGCTGAAAGGGGCTGATCATTTATCCGTTTTACAACCGTAACTATTCAGCTTATGCCTCCGGCGGCCCTGCCGGGGGCTAAACGTTTGCCTGATTTTATAAAGGCGGGTTTAACAAACAGGTTTTAAAAAAACTTTTTGAGTGAATTTTTACTTTAAAGGCAGATGTGATTTGACCCGAGGAACGAGGGGCAAAACACATCTGCTATCTGCTTTCAAGGTGGCACACCTTGCCGCCGGAGGCTGTTTTTTTTGAGCTGAATAGTTACTTACAACCAAACACAAAGAGCCATGGGAAGGACGTCCCATGGCTCTTTGTGTCTGGTGTGATTCTCACGGGCGAAGCCCGTCAGAAAAATGAGAAGGGCCGAAGGCCCGGAGCATGTGCGAACCTGGGGATTATCCCCTGCTCAACAGGTTCTGGGCGGTGCTGATCTCCACGAAGGAGGCGCCGTTTGCCGCACCGAAGTGACCGGCCAGGACGACAATGAGGTCCTCCTGGCTGAAGGAGCCCCTGGACAGGAGGCGGGTGAGGGCTTCGTGGAGGAACTCGTTGGTGGTTTGGTTCAGTTTCATGTAGCTCCCGAGGACCCCGAAGGAGAGGGCGAGTTCCCGCATCACCCGTTTGCTGTAGCACTGGGCGTAGATGGGGTTTTCCCCACGGTAAGCGGCCAGGCCCCTGATGGTGCGCCCGGTGAGGGTATCGGCCACGATGGCTTTGGTGGGAAGGCGAAGGGCAGCCTTCACCGCGGCCTTGGTGAGGTAGTCTGTGGTGATACTTTCCGGTGTGTAGGGGGTGTCGTTGAAGGTGCTGCGGCTCTCCTCCACCTCCAGGGCGATGCGGGCCATGGTCTGGACCGCCTCCACCGGGTACTTGCCGTTGGCGGTTTCACCGGAGAGCATGATGGCGTCGGTGCCGTCCAGGCAGGCGTTGCCAACGTCCGAGACTTCGGCCCTGGTGGGACGCGGGGCGTGAATCATGGAGTGGAGCATCTGGGTGGCGATGATGACCGGTTTTCTCTTCTCCACGCACTTTTTGACGAGGCGCTTCTGGATGAGGGGGATCCGCTCGGCCGGGATCTCGATGGCCAGGTCCCCCCTGGCGATCATGGCGCCGAAGGCGTGGTCCAGGATCTCGTCGATGTTGTCCAGCCCCTCCTGGTTTTCGATTTTGGCGATGATTTTGACGTCGCTGTCCATGGCATCGAGGATCTCCTGAACGGCCTGAACGTCCTCTTTTTTACGGACAAAGGAGTGGGCGATGAAGTCTACGTCCTGTTCTGCGGAGTACTTGACAAAGGCGATGTCTTTTTCGGTGAGGGCGGGCAGGTTGATGGTGACATCCGGGATGTTGATGCTCTTGCGCCCTTTGATGGTGCCGTCGTTTTCCACGGTGCAGTGGAGGGTGGTGTCGGTTTTGCCGGTGACGGCCAGGGCGATGTCACCGTCATCGATGAGGAGCTGGCTTCCCACGGGGACGTCTGCGGCCAGGTCGTTGTACGAAACGCAAAGAAGGCCGGGCTTTGAGGTGCCGCTTGCATCACCCCGCACGTCGATGAGGTCGCCTGCGATGACGGGCAGGCCTTCGTCCATGGCCACGGTTCGGATCTCCGGCCCCTTGGTGTCCACCATGATGGCCAGGTTTTCGGAAACGGCCCGGACGTTGTCGATGACCTTTTGGGCGTCGTCCGTGGTCATGTGGGCCGTGTTGAGGCGCACCACGTTCATCCCGGCGTCGTAGAGCTCACGTAAAAAGTCCACATCACATTTCAAGTTGGAGATCGTTGCTACGATTTTTGTCTTTTTTTGCACAGGTTACCCGCCTTGTCCGTCATCTGGGTTTTGCCGCAATCCGAGGCGTCCCGCGTCGTGCCCGCGGCATTGCCGGGGCAGGGCGAGGCTGCGGCTGCCTTGATTCCTTAGGTTACTCTACAGGAAGCGTTATCAAATGAAAACGGTTCTTTCTTCCCGGCTCCCCCAGGGATCATCCGGGTTGAGCCCGGGTCATCGGAGGGGCGCGCAGGTGGTGCTAATCCGTTGATTACCCTATGGGTAACCGCTGTTTTGTGGTAGAGTAAAAAAACAGGTATCGTTCAGACGGGTATTCCTCTTTTGCCCCTCGTGTCCCCAGGCCTTCGGCACACCCCGCCTGCACGGCAGCCCCTCCAGACACAATCCGACACCCAGGCCCCCGGCTGCAAGCGCCGCCTTTGGGGCTCAGCCTTCACTTACAACAACCCATCAGAGAGACAAGCCGATGAATGTACTGGTCGTGGATGACGAGATCCTCTCCGTGGAACTTCTGAAAGAGGCGTTGAACCGTACGGGGTATGAGGTGGCTGTGCGCGAGAACGGGAGTGAGGCCCTGGCCTACCTTCGGGACCATGGGGAGTGCCGCATTGTGATCACCGATTGGGAGATGCCGGACATGGACGGCCTGGAGTTGACCCGGCGCATCCGCCAGGACAGCATCGGGCACTATGTCTACATCATCATGGTTACCAGCCGTGGGGGCACGGCCAACGTGGTGGAGGGGCTGGAGGCCGGGGCCGACGACTTTATGTCCAAGCCCTTTCATCCCGCGGAGCTGGAGGTGAGGTTGCGCTCCGGATTGCGTCTCATGTCCCTTGAGGCGAGCAACATGACGATTTTTGCCCTGGCCAAGCTGGCCGAGTCCCGGGATCCAGAAACCGGGGCTCACCTGGAACGGGTGCGGGGGTTCTCCCGTGCCCTGGCCGTTCGCATGGGGGCCGAAGGACCGTTAAGCGGGGAGATCGACACCGCCTTTATTGAGAACATGTACCTCACCACCCCCCTGCACGATATCGGCAAGGTGGCCATACCCGATTACGTGCTCCTCAAACCCGGGCGCCTCACCGATGCGGAGTTTGAGATCATGAAACGCCACACCACCGAAGGGGCCGCCACCCTTAACTCCGTCCTCAAGGTGGCCCCCCACGCCTCTTTTCTTCGAGTCGCCCGGGATATCGCCCTGTGTCACCATGAACGCTTTGACGGCACCGGTTACCCCAGGGGCCTCAAAGGGCGGGACATCCCCCTGGCTGCACGTATCTTCAGCCTTGCCGACGTCTACGACGCCCTTATCTCCAAGCGGGTGTACAAGCCTGCCTACAGCCACGATGTGGCCAAAAACCTCATCATGGAAGGGGACGGCACCCAGTTCGACCCTTATGTGGTGGAGGCCTTCCTGGCGCTGGAAGAGACGTTCCAGGCCATCGTGAAGAGTCAGGGCCGGGGCATGTAAGCTACATGCCTTCCTCCAGGCATTTCACAAACCGTTCCACCCCCTCCTCAATGGCTGCCGCATGGTCGGCGCACGCCTTTACATCTCCTTTTTCCGCTGTGTTTTGAAGGGTTGCGGCCAGCTGTTCCAGCCGCTTGGCCGAGATGTTGGCAAAGTACCCCTTCATTTTGTGGGCCTGTGCACGGATGGGTTCGGGATCCCCTTGGGCCACGGCTTCCCTCAGGCGCTCCAGCTCCTGGGGTGTTTTTTCAAGAAAAAGGGTGATGAGTTTGTCCAGCAGCCGGGTGTTGCCCTGGATACGCAGGAGGAGATCTTCCCGGTCAAAAAGCAGGAGTTCTTCCGGGGGCTTCTCCTTTTCCCGGGGTTCCGGCAGGGACGGCTGGGCCTGGGGGCGGGGAGGGGTCAGGAGGTAGGTCTGCAGGGCGTGATACACCGCTTCGGGCAGGATGGGTTTTGGGATGTGGTCGTTCATGCCCGCCTTGAGGCATTTTTCCCGGTCCCCTTCCATGGCGTTGGCTGTCATGGCAACGATGGGGACATCGTGGCGCATGACTGCCGACTGGGGATCCCGCACCACGCGGGTGGCCTCAAATCCGTCCATCTCCGGCATCTGGAGGTCCATGAAGACGAGGTCGTAGGCGGTGGTTTCCATGGCTTTGACGGCCTGGAGACCGTTTTCCGCCACATCGGCCCGGAAACCGTAGCTCTCCAGGATGCCCAGGGCCACCTCCTGGTTGATGGGGAAGTCTTCCACCAGGAGGATCCGGTGGTTGCGCCGCGAAAGCTCGGCCATGGTGTGGCGGGTGAGAAACGGCTTCTCGGGCTGGTTCTCCACGGGGGTTCCTCCCAGGAGCGTGGCCAGGCAGTTGTAGAGTTGAGAGCGCTTGTAGGGCTTGGTGAAGTAGGCGTCGAAACCAGCGGATTTGAAGCGGCTGGCATCGCCCCGCTGCCAGAGGGTGGCCATGAAAATGAGGGAGAGCCCCTGCAGGGACCCGTGGGCCCGGATGCGCCTGCCCAGGGTTTCGCCGTCCATGTCCGGCATGTCGCTGTCGATGACGGCGATGGCATAGGGATCGCGGTGGATGGCTGAAACGAGCAGGTCAAGGGCCGCCTCTCCGCTGGGCGCTTCGTCGGTGCGGCAGTGCCAGGCCTCCAGCTGGCTTTTCAGGGCCTTTCGGCTGCTCTTGTTGTCGTCCACCAGCAGGATGCGGCAGCCGCGGATATCGGCTGCCGGGGTCATGCAGAAGCTTCCTTCGCGTGGGCAGGCGTCCAGCATCACGGTAAACCAGAAGGTGCTCCCTTTGCCCTCCTCGCTCTCCACCCCGATCTCACCACCCATGAGGGTGATGAGCTGTCTGGAGATGGAGAGCCCCAGCCCTGTACCGCCGAACCGTCGGGTGGTGGAGACGTCGGCCTGGGTAAAGGGAGAGAACAGGTTGTCGCGGGCCTCTTCGGGGATGCCGATGCCCGTATCGGAGACAGCGAACCACAGGGGGATTTTCATCCGGGAGGCCCCTTCCCGCTCGGTGCACCGGGTGACGTGGATGAGCACCTCGCCTTTAGCCGTGAACTTGATGGCGTTGCTGATGAGGTTCATCAGTACCTGCCGCAGGCGGGACGGGTCCCCGGAGAGGCGCAAGGGGACGTCGTGGTCCATGCGGAAGATGTACTCAAGGCCCTTGGACTGGGCCTTGACCGCCATGATGTCGTTGATGTTTTCCAGCATGGTCAGAAGGTCAAAGTCGATGGCCTCCAGCTCCAGCTTGCCCGACTCGATCTTCGAGAAGTCCAGGATGTCGTTGATGATTGTCAGCAGGGCATCTGCGCTTTTCTGGATGGTGTGTACCCGGTGGGTCTGCTCTTCGGACAGGGGGGTGCCCATGAGGAGCCGGGTCATGCCCATGACGCCGTTCATGGGGGTGCGGATTTCGTGGCTCATATTGGCCAGGAAGCGGCTCTTGGCCCGGTTGGCCGCTTCGGCGGCCCGGGCCAGGTCCTTGGCGTTGTGGATGGCTTCCCTTAAGTGGAAGTTGGCGGCCTCGGTGGCGGCCTTGGCGTCCTTGAGGTCCGCCACGGTCTGCCGGAGCTCTGCGGTGCGCAGGGCCACGGTCTCCTCCAGGCCCTCATGCTGTTTCAGGAGCTCGGCATCCCGGCGCTGGATCTGGCTCAGCATGTCGTTGAACCCCTCCATGAGCAGGCCGATTTCATCTTCTGTGTGCTTGACGGCTCTGACCGCGTAGTTTTTTCCCTCCGAGACTTCGCTCATCATGCCGGTGAGCTCCAGGATCGGTCCGGAGACGATAACCTGGAGGCGAGAGGAGATGGTGTAGGCGGCAAAAATGGAGAGGGCCAGGATTCCCATAGCTGCGGCCAGGTAGAAGAGGAGTCGGCGGTAGACCCGGGTGAGGTCTGCCTGCAGGGTGACGGTGCCTAGGAGCTCACCGTCGAAGCGAATCTCTTCTTTCACCTCAATGTGGGTGGCAGGAAAGGGAAGGTCGTTTAGCAGGCGGTGGGGCGGAGCGGACTCCGGGGCCTGGGAGGGCGGCGGAAGACGCCGGTACTGGGCAAAGAGGGTCCCGTCGGGTTTGTGGATGCGGGCCCGGTCCAGGCTGGGGTCCACGGAGAGCCCCTCCAGGTTTTCCCTTGCCACCTTGGTGTCGTTGAAGGTGAGGGGGGCCACGGAGTTGTATCCGATGATGCGGGCCAGCATGGAGAGGTTGTTGTGCATCTCCTGTCGAGACGTAAAGGCCTCGGTGGCCAGCAGCAGCAAGGTGGCCAGAATAAGGATGAAGCCTGAGATAAGGGTCATCAGGGCCACGAGTTTCTGCCGGAGGGGCAGGGCTTTGAAGTAGGTGAGCATGGGGTCGCCTGTATCTGTGTTAGGGCACCAGCCGGGCGAGCTTGAGCAGGCGGGAACTGATGGCGAGTCCCGCTGTCCGGGTGGTGGACAGGTTGACTTCAAAACGGATTTTGTTTTCCGTCTTGATAAAGGTGAGCATGCCCCCCCGGCTGGAGAATCCCGGGAGGCTGCTGACGGTCAGGATGGGCCGGGTCCCGATGGCCGCAAGGATCTGCTGGATGGTTTTCGGGGTTGTCTCCCCCACAAAGAGCATGTGGCAGCGTGGCAACTCCCCTAGGGTGTTGATATGGCGGATTTCCAGGGGGCGGTCCTGGACCCGTTTGTACTGGATGGTGGGCAGGGCCGAATCAATGGGGTCGTCACCGAGAACACAGAGCACGATGGGAGCCACGCTGTTGTCAAAGGCCTCTTCGGGCCAGGTCACGAACCGGGCAAAGTTCAGGAGATAAGCCGCTTTGATGCGGCTCTCCGTTGCCGGCTCCGCAGACACACGGGCAGGCCCCACGCTGAAAAGAGCGATGCAGAAGACAAGAACGGTGATGGTGAGGCGTTGCTTGCTGTTCATGACCTTGAGAAAACGTGCGGAATACCGCGAAACGGGGCCTGCCGCGTTTGGGGTTAAAAGGCCAGGGTCGCCTGGGCGTGGACGGAACGCTCCACTTCCGTGGGCGCGACCCACAAAAGGGACTCGGCGAACTCTGCGTGGCTTTCGTGGAGGAGGTTCTGCCCGGTGACGGAGAGCTCAACGCCCTTAGTCGGTTTCCAGGCGAGGCGCGCGTCGAGTTCGGTGTAGGCATCCACGCGCCCCTCCTGGATGTCGTCCATGTGACGGAGCCAGAGGTCCAGGGTCACCTTCGGTGAGAGGTCCAGGCCGGACCGCAGGGAGAACTGGACCTTGGGCGCGGCGTCGTCGGTGTCATCGGAAAAACTCCCCGCGTAGCCGGACTTGGTGTCGTAGCTGGCCTGGAAGAGGGTGCCGGAGGCCTGGAGCCGCCAGTTGGGACGGGGCGCCCAGTTGGAAGCAACCTCCAGGCCCCAGGTGTGTCCCTCCATGCCGTTGTTGATGGAGGTCTCCAGGGTGACGCGGGGCGGGTCGGCCCCCGGGTCCGGCACCGGCTCGCCGGTGAGGTAGCCGCTGAGGTCGTCGTAGCTGTTGAAAAAGAGGGCCAGGTCCAGGGAGAAGGCGGGATCCGGGGTCAGGCGGTAGCCGGCCTCTAAGGCGATGAGTTTTTCGGATTCGAAGTCCTCGTCTCCTGTGATGAGCACTTCCAGGGGAAGGGGAGAGGGATTGACCGGGGTCCCCGGAGGTACAACAGCCTGGCGGATCCGGATCTGGGTTTCGGATCGGTTGGGGGTGCGAACGGCCCGGGAGACGGCAAACCAGGTGCTGTGGATGGCATTGGGTGCCCAGAGAATCCGGGCATTGGGCTGAATCTCCGTTCCGGTGTAGTCGTTGTGTTCCAGCTTGGTACCCAGGGTGAGCTGCAGCGACGGTGTGAGGGTGATTTCATCCTGGAGAAAGGTGCTGATGAGATGGTCGGTGGTGGATGGGGAGGCCAGGGTAAAGTTGTCACTGAATTCAATGGTGTCCGAATAATAACGGTACCCAAACCCCCAGATCACTTCGTGGCCTGAAAGGGGCTGGAACCGGTGCTGAAAGTCGAGGTCGGCAAGGTCTCCTTCCCAGGAGAGGTCGTTCTCTTCTTTTTCCGAGCGGTCGTAGTAGGCCTGGAAGGTGAACTCCGAGGTGGTGGACAGGGTGCGGGTGACCCGGCTCAGCAGGTTCATGTGCTTGGAGTCGTTTTCGTTTTCGTACAAGGTTGTGTATGGCGCGGAAAGGGACGGGAGATTTGTACGCTCGTTGAATCGCCCGGAGTAAACGTCGCCCTGGAAGGTGAGGCGCATATCGGCCGTGGGGGTAAGGTCGCTGCGGAAGCCTCCCTGGAGGGTGTCCCAGGAGTCGCCGTTGCCCTCACCTTCAGGGCTGACGGACTCATCCCGGTTGGCGTAGGTGGCGTAGAGGCGGTAGTGGCCTTTGGATCCGGCCTCGCCCCCGTAGCGGGCACCGCCGCCGCTGCGTTCCAGGGTACCGACGCGGTTGGTGGCAAGGGCCCCCTGGGTTTTGTCCGATGTCTTGGTGATGATGTTGATGATGCCGTTGACGGCATTGGCTCCCCAGAGGCTGGCACCGGGGCCCCGGATCACCTCGATGCGGTCGATGTCCTCTAAAAGGGTGGTCTGGTCTTCCCAGAACACCCCGGAAAAGAGGGGGGAGTAGAGGGTGCGGCCGTCCATCTGGACGAGGAGTTTGTTGGCGAACTGGCTGTTGAACCCCCGGGCGGTGATGGCCCATTTACTTGAGGAGATGCGGGCCACCTGGATGCCCGGGACCATGCGCAGGGCATCCGGGATATTGGTGACCCCGGACCTGCGGATATCATCGGAGGTGATGACGAAGATGGCTGACGGGGCGTGGGAGAGCTTCTGGGGCTTGCGGGAGACCGAGGTGACCTCGATGTTGGCGAGCTCTTCGATGGAGAGTTCCGTAAAGTCTTCGGTGGCACCGGCCGGCAAGGCCAGGCAAAGCCCGATGGCGAGGGTCCACGCAAGGATGGCACGACAATGTGGGGGGCGTGACTTTTTCATGGGGATCTCCAGGCTGCCGATGTGGTCGGTGCACCATACGGGCGGCAGCGGGAAGGGCAATGGGCCGCGGTATGTTGACCTGCCCGGCGGAGGAGAGGAAACGGGAGACAAGTGCCGGGTAAGGGGCGTTAAATGCGCTAACTTTGTTAATATACCACGGGGACGGTCAGGCAGCAATGCGAAGGCGGTGGGAAACGGGCAGCTTCAAACGCAAAAAGGGTCGGGACAATCGTCCCAACCCTTTGAAACTTACGTATATTTTTATAGGATGGTACCCCCAGCAAGAATTGAACTTGCGCACATGGATTAGGAATCCAATGCTCTATCCACTGAGCTATGGGGGCACTAATCTATATAGAGACGCTGACCCGGATAGATGGTGCTTCCTGAAGTCAGGTTATTCAGGTCAAGCAATCTCGCGACTGAGATATTATGTTTTGTGGCAATTGTAAAGGGATTATCACCGCGTTTGACATAATAGACGGATTTTTTTGCCTGGCGGGCCTTGGGCGAAGCCGGGCTGGGCAGTTTGAGGACCTGGCCCACGGTGAGGGTGTTGCTGGAGAGACGGTTGGTCTCCTTGAGCGCCGTGGGGGTTGTGCCGTACTTTCTGGCAATGAGCCAGAGGGACTCGCCCTTGCGCACCACATGCTTGGTGGGGCGCTTGGCGTTGGGGATGGCGGTGTTGGCGTAATATCCCTTGGTGGTGTAGCCCCGCTGGGGGATTTTGATCTTCTTTCCGGCCACAATGATGTGGCGGTTGGAGAGGCCGTTGGCCCTTGAGATGGCCTTTACCGAGGTGCCGTAACGCTTGGCCAGGGTGGAGAGGGTGTCCCCCGGGCGGACCTTGTGGTAGACGAAGGCGCGCTGGGGCGGCAGGGAGACCCTCAGGGAGCTCATGGCGGTGAGGGTGGCCTTGCTCTTGCCTACGGGAACCCGGAGGCTGTAGCTCTCCTTGGGAAGGATGCCGTAGCGCAGCTCGGGGTTGAGGCGCTTGAGGGTGGCGTAGGGGGCGCCGATGGCCTTGGCCACATCCGCGAGTTTTACCTGCTTTTTGACGGTGACGGTGTCGAACGTGGGCGGCGTGTTCAGCGTGACGGTGTGGAAGCCGTACTTCTCAAGGTTGTTGACGATGTGGATCGTGGCAATGAACTTGGGCACGTAGCGGGCCGTCTCCGAGGGAAGCCGGGAGTAGAGGTCCCAGAAGTTGTCCAGGTAGTTGAGGTTCTGGCGGCGGATGATCTTCAGCACCCGGCCCTCGCCGCAGTTATACGCCGCAAGGACCGTGGACCAGTCCCCGAAGAGCTTGTGAAGCCTGTCGAGGTAGGCGATGGCGGCGTCCGTGGATTTTTCCGGGTCCAGGCGCTCGTCCACGAAGGTGGTGCGCTTCAGGCCGTACATGTACCCCGTGGATGGGACGAACTGCCAGAGACCCAGGGCCCGGGCAGAAGAGAGGGCCTTGACCTTGTACCCGCTCTCCACCAGGGGCAGCCAGGAGAGTTCGGCAGGCAGGCCGGCTTCCTGGAGTTTTTTGACCATCATGGGCCGGTACTGCCCGGATCGTTTCAGGGATTCGGCAAAGAAGCGGCGGTCCTTTTTGGTGAAGATGTCGATCTCCCGCTGCACCTGCTGGTTGATGGTGATGGGGATGGCGTTGCGCGTAAAGGAGGTGGTGGTGGCCCGGGAGGTGTAAATCTCAAGGATCCGGCGTGAGATGGTAAACCGGAGGTCCTCCTTCTGCTGGAGAAGCAGGGGATCGTTGCCTGTGTCGACCTTGAGGATCAGGCCGTAGGCCTCGTCAAGGCTGGAGAGGGCCCCGTCCATGTCGCCCTTTTCCCAGAATGACTGGGCCGCCTTGCAGTACTCGATGGCATGGTCGAAGAGGGGGAGCTCTTCCTGGGCTTCTTCAGGCAATTCCAGGGAGATATTGCGCCGGTTGGTGGCGAAGTTGAAATCCGTGGGCTCGGGCGCTGTTTTTTCTATGCCTATATAAGGATAGCGTGGCGCCTTGGTATTGAGGGGGGCCGTCGGCGTTGTGCATGCGGTGGTGAGCAGCACGAAGGCGCATGTGATAAGGGAGGTCTTTTTCATAGGGTTTTGGCTCTTATATGGCTGTAAGTTGTTGTTATCTGAATACAGGGGAATTACAGGCTTGGGCAGGAGGTGTCAAGTGATTTGGGTGGAAGCCCGGTGAGCGGCTACGGGCAGACGAAGAAAAAAGGAGACGGCAGCGGGAAAAAAGGGGAGACAAATTTAAGGGGATAAAAAACCAATTGTATGGTAATATCCGACAATTAGGTCCGAAGATGTCCGGTGGGCATGCTGGTTTTTTGCAAAATCGCATTTGCGGGAGAAATACGGAGCTTTTGGGAGATAAATTGGGCTTTGAGGCTAATATTTCCATCTAATCACCTATAATCGGCATTGATAAATTATGGCCTCATGGGTAAAAAGGCTTCGTTCTTTGACGACGGCAGTCTTCAAATCGAGCCGGCATAGCTCAGTTGGCAGAGCGTCTCACTTGTAATGAGATGGTCCTCCGTTCGATTCGGGGTGCCGGCTCCAAAAAGAACATGTTCCAAAAATGGTGGGGTTCCCGAGTGGTCAAAGGGATCAGACTGTAAATCTGACGGCTCAGCCTTCGGAGGTTCAAATCCTCCCCCCACCACCATCCCGGAAAAGCAAGCCGGGTGTAGGAGGCCAAATGGCCGCGACTACACGGCTGCCTGCATAAAACTTGCTTCCGGTGTTTTACACCGGTTAGGTCGGCGGGAGTAGCTCAGTTGGTAGAGCTTCAGCCTTCCAAGCTGAATGTCGCGAGTTCGAATCTCGTCTCCCGCTCCATTTGGCTATTGCCCGGCCGCATAATCAGCGATTTAGCCCATGTAGCTCAGTTGGTAGAGCGCATCCTTGGTAAGGATGAGGTTCATCAGTTCGACTCTGATCATGGGCTCCACGCTGATTTGTGTTTAGCCTTCTGATATTGCGGCAGGTGTAAGTAAGCAAGTCACACCATATTATATTAAGAACACAATTTGGGTAAAGCACCAAACGTACAGGGAGGTAGTTGACATGGCAAAGGAAAAATTCGAGCGGTCCAAGCCGCATGTGAACGTCGGTACCATCGGTCACATTGACCATGGCAAGACTACGCTGACCGCTGCGATCACCAAGCAGAACGCACTCCGTGCCGGAGCAGGTTCCGCCATCGCTTTCGATGAGATTGACAAGGCTCCTGAAGAGAAAGAGCGCGGAATCACCATTGCCACCGCACACGTGGAGTATGAGACCCCCAATCGTCACTATGCTCATGTTGACTGCCCCGGCCACGCCGACTACATTAAGAACATGATCACCGGTGCTGCTCAGATGGACGGCGCAATCCTGGTTGTTTCCGCTGATGACGGCCCCATGCCCCAGACCCGTGAGCACATCCTGCTCGCCCGTCAGGTTGGCGTTCCCCGCATTGTGGTCTTCCTTAATAAATGCGACATGGTCGACGACGAAGAGCTCATCGAGCTCGTTGAGATGGAGCTCCAGGAGCTTCTCTCCAAATACGATTTCCCCGGCGACGACACCCCCATCATCCGCGGCAGCGCCCTGCGCGCCCTGGAAGCCGACAGCCACGAAGACGACGCTGCTCAGTGCATCTTCGAGCTCATGGACGCTTGCGACAGCTTCATCCCCGAGCCCGAGCGTGACACCGACAAGGATTTCCTCATGCCCATCGAGGACGTCTTCTCTATCTCCGGCCGAGGTACCGTTGTTACCGGTCGTATTGAGCGCGGTGTGATCCACACCGGCGACGAAGTGGAACTCGTGGGTATCCGTCCCACCGCCAAGACCGTATGTACCGGTGTTGAGATGTTCCGCAAGCTTCTCGACGAAGGCATGGCCGGTGACAACGTAGGCCTGCTTCTCCGCGGCACCAAGCGTGACGAGGTCGAGCGCGGCCAGGTTGTGGCCAAGCCCGGGACCATCACTCCCCACACCAAGTTCAAGGCAGAGATCTACGTTCTCTCCAAGGAAGAAGGCGGACGTCATACTCCTTTCTTCTCCGGCTACCGTCCCCAGTTCTTCTTCCGTACCACGGACGTGACCGGTATCCTGAACCTGCCTGAGGGTGTTGAGATGATCATGCCCGGCGATAACACCGCCATCATTGCTGAACTGATCAGCCCCATCGCCATGGAAAAAGAGCTTCGTTTCGCGATTCGCGAAGGCGGCCGTACCGTCGGTGCCGGGGTTGTATCCGAAATCATCGAATAGATCGAGGAGCCGATAAGTGCGAACTCTAGTGACTCTCGCCTGCACCGAGTGCAAAAGGCGAAACTACACCACGACAAAAAACAAGCGTACGACGCCTGACAAGCTTGAATTCAAGAAGTACTGTCCCTTCTGCAAGAAGCATCTTGCTCACAAGGAGACGAAGTAATCAGGTCCATAGCCGGGGTGGGTCCCACCGAATTCACCCCGGTCGCTTGAAAAAGGTTTACCTTGCAGGTCAGTAGCTCCAATTGGTAGAGCGTCGGTCTCCAAAACCGAATGTTGGGGGTTCGAGTCCCTCCTGACCTGCCACAAACCTTGATTAGAGGGGCTCCCTGGGACCTCCCTATCGACAGATACAGAAGGAGAGGTATGGGTCGTATACAGCGCAAAAAGACAGAGAGCCAGAAACTGAAGCAAAAGGAGAAGCAAAAGCTTCGAAGGGAATCACAAGCTGACGTTCTGGCGGACCAAGGGCCCTCGTCAAAGAAGTTACCTGATCAGAAAAAGCAGATTCAGACCAAGGCTCATTATTCGGTGAAGACGACCGGAATCAATAATGAGCCTGGTTTGATTGAGAAGGTGAAAACTTTCTTTAACGAGGTGAAATTAGAGACAAAAAAGGTTGTATGGCCTGAAAAGAAACAGACGATTGCCTCCACCTCGGTGGTCATTGTCCTCGTGATTCTCATCTCATCCTTTCTGGGCTTGGTCGATGTGGGTTTAAAGGGCCTAATCAGTCTCGTTCTTCACTAAAACCGAGGAGATAGTTCAGTGGCTCTAAAATGGTATGTGGTTCACGTATACTCGGGCTTTGAAAATAAGGTCAAAGCTGCCCTGGAAGAGCGGATAACCGCATCACCCTTCAAGGAGAAATTTGAGGAGATCGTTGTTCCCACGGAGCAGGTCGTTGAGCTGGTCAAGGGGAAGCGGCGTGAGTCTTCAAGAAAATTCTACCCGGGCTACATCCTTGTCCGAATGGAGCTGAACGACAATACCTGGCACATCGTCAACAACACCGCGAAAGTTACCGGTTTTCTTGGGGGAAGGAACAGGCCTGCGCCGATCTCGGATGACGAGGCCGAAAAGATCCTGAACCGCATGGAGGCGGGCAAAGAGAAGCCTCAACCGAAATTTCTATTTGAAACTGGCGACGAGATTCGCGTAATCGACGGGCCCTTCACGAATTTCAACGGCACGGTAGAAGAAGTCAATCCTGAAAAGGGAAAGATCAAAGTGCTGGTGAGTATCTTTGGACGTGCTACGCCAGTTGAACTGGACTTTGTTCAGGTAACGAAGTTATAGCATTCACTATCGGGAGTAAGTAAGTACAATGGCAAAAAAAGTTATTGGACAGATAAAATTACAGGTAAAGGCCGGCAAAGCCAACCCCTCACCACCCATTGGTCCTGCGCTTGGTCAGCATGGTGTGAACATCATGGACTTCTGCAAGGCGTTCAACGCACGAACCGCCAAGGAAGAGCCTGACATGATCATCCCGGTGGTGATTACCGTTTTTGCCGACAGGACGTTCAAGTTCATCACCAAGACCCCTCCGGCATCGGTGCTTCTGAAAAAAGCAGCCAAGCTTCAGAAGGGCTCTAGCGATCCCCTTCGCAACAGGGTCGCAAAAATTACCATGGATCAGGTGGAAGAGATCGCCAAGATCAAGATGGAAGACCTCAACGCCAACGATCTCGAGGCTGCAAGCAAGATCATTGCAGGCACAGCCCGAAGCATGGGAATTGACGTCGTCTAATTGGATTTAGATAAGGAGCAATAGGGTACGATGCCAAAGCGTGGTAAAAAATACATAGAAGCTGGGAAAGATGTAACTCCCCTGCAGAAGTTTGAACTGGCTGAAGCCGTGGGGGCTGCTGTTTCCAACGCATACGCCAAGTTTGACGAAACCGTGGACGTGGCCATCCGTCTCGGGGTCGATCCCCGTCATGCGGATCAGATGGTGCGCGGCACCTGCATCCTTCCCCACGGCCTCGGTAAAGAGGTGAAGGTCCTTGTGTTCTGCAAGGGCGAAAAAGAGAAAGAGGCACTGGACGCCGGTGCTGATTTCGCAGGAAGCCAGGATCTCGTTGAAAAGATCCAGGGCGGCTGGTTCGAGTTCGACAAGGCCATTGCCACCCCCGACATGATGGGCGTGGTCGGCAAGATCGGTCGCGTTCTCGGTCCCCGTGGCCTGATGCCCAACGCCAAGACCGGCACCGTCACCTTTGACGTGGCCAAGGCCGTTGAAGAGCTCAAGGCCGGTAAGATCGACTTCCGTGTGGAAAAGGCAGGGATCATCCATGCCCCCATCGGAAAGGTCTCCTTCGGTGCTGAAAAACTCACCGAAAACCTGACCGCACTTCTTGAGGTGCTCATCAAGCTCAAGCCTTCCGCAGCCAAAGGCGCCTACTTCAAGAGCCTCACTGTTTCCTCTACCATGGGACACGGCTACCGGGTCGATCCCACCGCTCTGAAAGAAGTTGCAAAATAGATCTTGCCTTTGATCTGCTCAAGGTATATACTATATCGATTTTTTCATTTGGGCATAACCCGCCTGCCGCACTTGGTGCGGCAAGGCCCGGGTTCTATATATGTCACAGACAGTAGGTGCACACGTTAGGTTCACCGTGTTTAATCGGCGAGGCCGGCCTACCGAGACACTCGTTTTGGTACAGTTGGCACCTCATGTAGAAAAATCTGCTTAAAGGAGGTGTGAAAGAATTGAATCTGGATAAGAAAAAGGCTGTTGTAGATAGCCTGCACGAAAAGCTTGCGAAGTCCGCCATCGTCATCTCGACGGATTACAAGGGACTGGACGTGGCTACAGTGACCAAGCTCCGAGCCGAACTGACCAAGGTCGGCGTCGAGTTCCACGTTGCCAAAAACACCCTGCTTCGGCGCGCTTCCGAAGAGACAGACGCAGCGCTTATTACCGACTCCTTCAAGGGCCCCACGGCCATCGCCATCAGTTTTGATGATCCGGTGGCTCCTGCCAAGATCCTCTCCAAGTTCGTCGAAGAGAACGAGAAGATGCAGATCAAGGCAGCCGTCATGGAAGGCAAGACCCTGGATTTGAATGGCCTCAAGGCGCTCTCCGAGCTGCCTTCACGCGAGGTTCTCCTCTCCCAGGTACTCTCCGCCATGAATGCGGTGCCCACTGGTATGGTACGCGTTCTTGCAGAAGTCCCCCGACAGATGGTCAACGTCCTTTCGGCCATCAAGGATCAGAAGGAAGCGGCGTAATTTGCGCGGGTTTCCGTTTACGACACAATCGATACACTAGAACAAGATAAGTTTTTCTGGAGGTTATAAAACAATGGCTGATATTACCAAAGACGACGTAATTGAGTTTATCGCAAACATGACTGTTCTCGAGCTTTCCGAGCTCGTTAAGGAACTCGAAGATAAATTTGGTGTTTCTGCTGCCGCTCCCGTAGCCATGATGGCTGCTGGCCCTGCAGGCGATGCAGGCGGTGCTGCTGAAGAGAAGACTGAGTTCGACGTCATCCTCACTTCTGCCGGCGACAAGAAGATCAACGTGATCAAAGAGATCCGCGCCATCACCGGCCTCGGTCTCAAAGAAGCCAAGGCTCTCGTTGACGAAGCTCCCAAGCCCGTTAAAGAAGGCATCGCCAAAGACGAAGCAGAAAAAGTCAAGGCTCAGCTCGAAGAAGCTGGCGCTCAGGTTGAACTTAAGTAATCAAACGCTTAATTAGCCTACCATACCCAATTACTATCACCTTTGCGGATGAAAGGCGGGCACTTGTGCCTGCCTTTTAATCCGCTAATCCTGTTTCTGCAGTCTCAACAAAAAATTTGGAGATGATATGACTGGAAGCCCCTTGGCGAAAAAGCGATTAAGGAAGAATTTCGGAGGGAAGCATAAAATCGCTGAGATTCCTGATCTTATCGGTATGCAGCGAGATTCTTACAACCGTTTTCTGCAGATGGATGTTCCGCCTGAGAAGAGGGAGGATATAGGTCTCCAGGCAGTCTTCAAGTCCGTTTACCCCATCAAGGACTTTACAGGTAGCGCTTCCCTTGAGTACGTATCGTATTCCTTCGGTGAGATCAAGCACTCCATGGAGGAGTGCATCCAGCGTGGGATGACGTATGAGATCTCCCTTCGGATTCGCGTTCGCCTCGTCGTCTACGACATTGATAAGGACGCCGGTATCTCCAATATCCGGGACATCAAAGAGCAGGAGATCTATTTCGGCACCATCCCCCTGATGACCAAGCGGGGAACCTTTATCATCAACGGCACCGAGCGTGTCGTGGTGAGCCAGCTCCACCGATCCTCCGGTGTCTTTTTTGACCACGACAAAGGCAAGACCCACTCCAGCGGCAAGATTATCTATTCGGCACGGATCATCCCCGTGCGTGGTTCCTGGATCGACATGGAAGTCGACCCCAAGGATATCGTTTACATTCGCATCGACCGCCGCAGGAAGTTTCCCGTTACCGTACTGTTCAAGGCCTTTGGATACACCAACGAAGACCTGCTGACCTATTTCTATGCCAAAGAGAAGATTCTCCTGGAAGGCGGCGTGTTCAAGCGCGTCTTCAACGAGGACTTCCTCAAGGGCCAGCGTGCCAGCGAGGACATCACGGATCCCGAATCCGGTGAAGTCATCGTCAAGCAGGGCCGCCTGTTCACCAAGCGTGCCATCAAGCAGCTCAAGGCCCTGGGCACCGAGACCCTGCCCATCAGCCCCGACGACATCCAGCAGCGTGGCCTGGCCACCCGACTGGTGGACCCCAAGACCGGCGATGTGGTTGCCATGGCAGGGGACCTGGTGGACGAGGAGGTGCTCGAGCGCATTTCCGAATCCAACGTAACGGGCTTCGAACTCCTCTATCAGGACACGGCCTACTCTTCGGATGCCATCCGCAAGACCATCGTGGCCGACAAGGTGAACACCAAGGAAGAGGCCCTGGTAGAGATCTACCGCCGTCTCCGTCCCGGCAACCCGGCCACCCCCGAGGTCGCCCAGGAGTTCATCGACCACCTCTTCTTTAAAGAGGCATACTACGACCTGTCAGGTGTGGGCCGACTCAAGATGAATCACCGTCTGGGCCTCAACACCGATATCAATATCAAGACCCTGCGCCGTGAGGACATCCTCCTCACCGCCAAGACCCTGGTCCAGCTCCGCGACACCCAGGGTGTGGTGGACGACATCGACCACCTGGGCAACCGACGCGTCCGCGCCGTGGGCGAGCTCCTGGAGAACCAGTACCGCATCGGCCTGGTCCGCATGGAGCGTGCCATCAAAGAGCGCATGAGCATGCAGGAAGTAGACGCCCTCATGCCCCACGACCTGGTGAACCCCAAGCCGGTGTCCGCCGTGGTCAAGGAGTTCTTCGGCACCAGCCAGCTCTCCCAGTTCATGGACCAGACCAACCCCCTGTCGGAGACCACCCACAAGCGTCGTCTCTCGGCCCTGGGACCCGGCGGTCTGACCCGTGAGCGCGCAGGCTTTGAGGTGCGAGACGTGCACCCGTCCCACTACGGCCGTATCTGCCCCATTGAGACCCCTGAAGGCCCCAACATCGGCCTCATCGTCTCTTTGTGTACATATGCCCGCGTCAACGACTTCGGGTTCATCGAGACCCCGTACCGCGTGGTCAACGACGCCCATGTCACCAACGATGTTCGCATGCTCAGCGCCTTCGAGGAGAAGGCCCTGCCCATCGCCCAGGCCAACGCGCCCATGGACGACAACAACGACTATGTGAACCCTCTGGTGACCTCCCGCGTGGAAGGGGAATTCGAGATGGTGGAGCGCGAAGAGATCGAGCTCATGGACATCTCCCCCAACCAGCTGGTGAGCGTCTCCGCGTCGCTTATTCCCTTCCTGGAAAACGACGACGCCAACCGAGCCCTCATGGGCTCCAACATGATGCGCCAGGCCGTGCCCCTGACCCAGAGCCGCGCGCCCCTGGTGGGCACCGGCGTTGAGGGCGTTGTGGCCCGTGACTCCGGCGTGGCCATTGTGGCCGAGGCCGACGCCACCGTGGTGGAGGTGGACTCCGAGCGCATCGTGCTTCAGCACGATGTGGACATGGAGAAGCCCGGGTTCAACCCGGTGACCATCTACAACCTCTCCAAGTTCATTCGCTCCAACCAGAACACCTGCTTCAACCACCGACCCATCGTGGTCAACGGTCAGAAGGTGAAAAAGGGCGAGGTCCTGGCCGACGGCCCCTCCACCGAGAAGGGCGAACTGGCCCTGGGCCAGAACGTCACCGTGGCCTTCATGCCCTGGGGCGGTTACAACTTTGAGGACTCCATCCTCGTCTCCGAAGCCATTGTCCGCGACGGGGTGTACACCAGCATCCACATCGAAGAGTTCGAGGTGGTGGCCCGTGACACCAAGCTGGGCAAGGAAGAGATCACCCGGGACATCCCCAACGTCGGGGAAGAGGCCCTGAAAGATCTGGACGACAGCGGGATCATCCGCCTGGGCGCCGAGGTCAACCCCGGGGACATCCTCGTGGGCAAGATCACGCCCAAGGGCGAAACCCAGCTCTCCCCCGAGGAGAAGCTGCTCCGCGCCATCTTTGGTGAGAAGGCAGGGGACGTCAAGGACACCTCCCTGAGGGTTCCCCCCGGTGTCACCGGCACCGTGGTGGACGCCAAGGTCTTCTCCCGACGCGGCGTGGACAAGGACGACCGTACCCGTCACATCGAGGACGACGAGATCGCAGGCTTTGAAAAAGATCGCAACGACAAGATCGAGGTGATCGAAAAAACAGCCCGCGAGATGATCGAAGCCATGGTGGTGGGCAAGAGCTGCCCCACCCCCTTGCGCAAGGCCAAGAAGGTCGTGATCCCGGCCGACACCGTCATCACTGACGAGATGTTCGCCGAGGTCTCCCTCTCTCAGCTGGAGGGGATCATCCTGGACGACGACACCGTCACCGAGCGGGTCAACGAGATCCTGGACCGCAAGAACGAAGAGATCGAAAAGATCAAGAAGACCTTTGAAGATCAGGTGGTGCGCTACGAGAAGGGGGACGACCTCCCTCCGGGCGTCATCAAAATGATCAAGGTCTACGTCGCCATGAAGCGCATGCTCTCCGTGGGTGACAAGATGGCGGGCCGCCACGGGAACAAGGGTGTTGTCTCTCGCGTCCTTCCCCAGGAAGACCTGCCGTACTTTGAAGACGGCACCATGGTGGACATGATCCTGAACCCCCTGGGCGTTCCTTCGCGAATGAACGTGGGGCAGATTCTGGAGATTCACCTGGGTCGAGCCGCCAAGGGTCTCGGCAACCAGATTGCCGACCTCATCGACGCCAAGAAGGCCGAAGACCTGCGAACCAAGCTCAAGCGGATCTTTACCGGCGAGGCGGACCACGAGATGATGGACAGCCTGGAAGGCGACGACATCTATACCTTTGCTGAAAACTATCGACGCGGGGTCCACATGGCCACCCCGGTCTTTGATGGCGCCGAAGAAGAAGACATCAAGCACTACCTGACAGAGGCGGAGTACAAAACCTCCGGCCAGGCCCGTCTGTTCGACGGCCGGACCGGCGAGCCTTTCGACGGTGAGGTGACGGTCGGCACCATGTATATGCTCAAGCTCCACCACCTGGTGGACGACAAGCTCCACGCCCGATCCATCGGTCCCTACTCCCTTGTGACCCAGCAGCCCCTGGGCGGCAAGGCGCAGTTTGGTGGCCAGCGTCTCGGGGAGATGGAGGTCTGGGCCATGGAAGCGTATGGTGCGTCCCATGCGCTCCAGGAGTTCATTACGGTCAAGTCCGACGACATGGCCGGTCGTACCCGAATGTACGAAAAGATCGTGAAGGGACAGGCCGTTCTCGAGCCGGGAATGCCCGAATCCTTCCGCGTTCTTACCAAAGAACTGCAGAGCCTCGGACTGGACGTAACCTTAATCGAAGGCACTAACTAAGGAGCAGATATTGGAAACCCTATACGATTTTTTCGCCAAGCCGATAGATCCCAAGATGTACTCCGGCGTAAAGATTGCCCTGGCTTCCCCCGAGCAGATCATGCAGTGGTCCCACGGGGAGATCAAAAAGCCCGAGACGATCAACTACCGTACGTTCAAGCCTGAGCGGGACGGCCTGTTCTGTGCCAAGATCTTTGGTCCCACCAAGGACTATGAGTGCAACTGCGGCAAGTACAAGCGCATGAAGCACCGGGGCGTGGTGTGCGAAAAATGTGGCGTCGAGGTCATTCAGTCCAAGGTGCGCCGCGAGCGTCTGGCCCACATTGAGCTGGCTACCCCCGTGGCCCATATCTGGTTCCTGAAGAGCCTGCCCAGTAAGATCGGCAACCTTCTGGACATCACCCTGAAGAATATGGAGAAGGTCCTCTATTTTGACAGCTACATCGTCATGGACCCCAAGGAGACCGGTCTTACCAAGTACCAGCTCCTCTCCGACGACAAATACATCGAGGCCCTGGACCTGTACGGCAAGGAAGCCTTTGAGGTGGGCATCGGTGCCGAAGCGGTGCGAACCCTTCTGGAAGAGCTGAACCTGGAGCAGATCTACAACGACCTGCGCGAGGAGCTCAAGACCACCACCTCTTTGGCCAAAAAGCAGAAGCTGAGCAAGCGACTCAAGATCGTCGACGCCTTTTACAACTCCGGCGTGGACCCCATCTGGATGATCATGAGCGTTGTGCCCATCCTGCCGCCGGACCTGCGTCCCCTGGTGCCCCTGGAGGGCGGTCGTTTCGCCACCTCGGACCTGAACGACCTCTACCGCCGGGTGATCAACCGGAACAACCGCCTGAGCCGCCTCATGGAGCTCAAAGCGCCCGACATCATCGTGCGCAACGAAAAGCGTATGCTCCAGGAGTCTGTGGACGTGCTTTTCGACAACGGCCGTCACGGCCGCGTGGTTACCGGCACCAACAAGCGTCCCCTGAAATCCCTCTCCGATACCCTGAAGGGTAAGCAGGGCCGCTTCCGTCAGAACCTCCTCGGCAAGCGTGTGGACTACTCCGGCCGTACCGTTATTACCGTCGGCCCGAACCTGCGCCTGCATCAGTGCGGCCTGCCCAAGAAGATGGCCCTGGAGCTCTTCAAGCCCTACGTCTACCATCGCCTTGAGAAAAAGGGCCTGGTCTCCACGGTCAAGAGCGCCAAGAAGATGGTGGAGCGTGAAGTCCCCGAGGTGTGGGACACCCTGGACGAGGTGGTTAAAGAGTATCCCGTGATGCTCAACCGTGCGCCCACCCTTCACCGTCTCGGCATCCAGGCCTTTGAGCCGGTGCTCGTGGAAGGCAAGGCCCTTCAGCTGCACCCCCTGGTCTGTACCGCCTTCAACGCCGACTTTGACGGGGACCAGATGGCCGTCCATCTGCCCCTCTCCATTGAGGCTCAGGTGGAAGCCCGCGTGCTGATGCTCGCCTCCAACAACACCCTGTCGCCCGCCAACGGCCAGCCGGTGATCGTGCCTACCCAGGACATCGTCCTCGGTCTGTACTACATCTCCCGCCAGGTGGACGGCGCCCGCGGCGAAGGGACCCTCTTCGGCAGCTTCGACGAGGTCCGAACCGCCTACGATCACGGCAAGATGGGTATCCATGCTGCCATCAAGGTACGCATGGGCGAAGAGATGGTGGAGACCACCGTGGGTCGAACCCTGCTGTGGGACATCATTCCTTCCCACCCCGAGCTGAGCTTCCGCCGCATTGTGGTCAAAGACCGCGACAAGGCCGATGAGATCAAAGAGGCCCTGACTTCCGGAACCCCCTTTGCCGACCTGGTGGAACGATCCGAAACCTCCGACAAGAAGCGCGGCGGAGACATCGGGTACATGGACCACGAGGAGATGCGCAAGGTCTTCCGCATCGACGACGACACCCTGGAGGTCATCTTTGCCATGGAGATCGGTGATATCAGCGATCCCATCGAGACCCAGGGCGGATACAATATCTTCTATGTGGCCAACAGGCGCCCCGGCGTGCCCTTCGCCATGATCAACAAGGTCATGGACAAAAAGGCGGCCCGGGACCTCATCGACTTTGCCTACCGCTACATCAGCCCCAAGGCCACGGTTCTCCTGGCGGACCGCCTGAAGAACCTGGGGTACCGATACTCCACCATCGGCGGCCTCTCCATCTCCATCGACGACATGGTGATTCCCGGCAACAAATGGGACATCATGAAGGAGTCCGAAGACAAGGTTGTGGAGATCAACCGTCAGTACGCCGAGGGTCTCATCACCCAGGGCGAAAAATACAACAAGGTGGTGGATATCTGGGCCAAGGCCACGGACGACATCGCCAACGCCATGATGGATACCATGAGCGAGCCCAAGGTGCCTGTGGAACTCCCCGAAAAGGGAGAGCACGACATCCGCCTGGATACCCGCAACGTGGACAACATCAACTCCATCTTTATGATGGCTGACTCCGGGGCCCGAGGCTCCAAGGACCAGATGCGTCAGCTGGCCGGTATGCGAGGCCTCATGGCCAAGCCCTCCGGTGAGATCATCGAGACGCCCATCCAGGCGAACTTCCGCGAAGGCCTTTCGGTGCTTCAGTACTTCGTCTCCACCCACGGTGCCCGTAAGGGTCTGGCGGATACGGCCCTTAAAACGGCTAACTCCGGTTACCTCACCCGTCGTCTTGCCGACGTGGCCCAGGACTGTGCCGTCATCGAGCCCGACTGCGGCACCACCATGGGTATCGAAGTGGAAGCTCTCATGGAAGGCGGCGAGGTGATTCAGCGCCTTGGTGAGCGTATCCTCGGTCGAACCACCCTGGAGAACGTCTACGACCCCTTCACCGACGAGGTGCTGGTGGAAGAGGGTGTTGAGATCGACGAGAAGATCCTCTCCATCATGGAAGATGCCGGCATCACCAGCCTCAAGATCCGCTCCGTCCTCACCTGCAAGACCCGCGGCGGGGTGTGCGCCAAGTGTTACGGCCGAGACCTTTCCCACGGGGATACCGTGGAGATCGGACAGGCCGTGGGCATCATGGCCGCCCAGTCCATCGGCGAGCCCGGTACCCAGCTCACCATGCGTACCTTCCACATCGGTGGTACGGCGAGCCGGAAGGTTGAGGTTGCTGAGATCAAGGCCCGCGTCGACGGCAACATCAAGTTCCTCGACGACCTCAAGGTGGTCAAGAACGAAGAGGGCGAGCTCATCGTCATGAACCGTCGCGGCGGGGAGTTCTCCATTGTGAGCGACACCGGCCGTGAGCGTGAGAAGCACCACGTTATCTATGGTGCCCACCTCCTGGTGGAAGACGGAGCCTCTGTGGAGAATGGTCAGCTCCTGGCGTCTTGGGACCCCTTCACTGTGCCCATCATCACCGAGGTATCCGGCAAGGTCAAATTCGGCGACATCGAGTCCGGCAAGACCATGCAGGAAAAACTGGACCCCGTCACCGGCAAGTCCAGCCGTACCATTATCGAGAGCCGCATCGGCGATGCCCGTCCCCGCATCTCCATCAAGGACGAGAACAACAAGACCGTCCAGCTCGGCGGCGGGGCCCTGGCCCGGTACAGCCTGCCCGTGGAAGCGGTTATCCTGGTGGAGGAGCACGACGAGGTCAAGGCGGGTCACATCATCGCCAAGCTGCCCCGAGCCACCACCAAGACCAAGGACATCACCGGTGGTCTTCCCCGTGTTGCCGAACTCTTTGAAGTTCGTAAGCCCAAGGAGACCGCGGTGCTGACCCAGATCGACGGTTACGTGGGTATTGCCAAGGGCACCAAGGGCAAGCAGAAGGTCACCGTGACCAACGCCGATGCCGGCGAGAAGCGCGAGTATCTGATCCCCAAAGGGCGTCACATCAACGTCTACGAAGGGGACTATGTCCGTGCGGGTGAAAAGCTCACCGGCGGCAGCGAAAACCCCCAGGACATCCTGAACATCAAAGGCGAGGTGGCTCTGGCCAGCTACCTGGTGGACGAGGTCCAGCAGGTCTACCGTCTCCAGGGCGTCCGCATCAACGACAAGCACATCGAGGTCATCGTGCGCCAGATGATGAAGCGGGTCAAAGTCACCGACTCCGGCGACTCCAACTTCATCATGGAAGAGCATGTGGACCGCACCGAGTTTGCAGACGTGAACCGTGCACTGGTGGAAGAGGGTGCTCAGCCCGCCCAGGGCGAGCCTTTGATCCTCGGGATCACCAAGGCCTCCCTCTCCACGGACAGCTTCATCTCGGCGGCTTCCTTCCAGGAGACCACCAAGGTCCTCACCGAAGCGGGCATCCGCGGCAAGGTGGACACCCTGCGGGGTCTCAAGGAAAACGTGATCATGGGCCGGCTCATTCCCGCCGGTACCGGCATCGCTCAGTACCGCAATATTGAAGTGCAGAGCGACCTCGAAGAGGTTGTTGAAGAGAGCAACGTCATCGATCTGTAGAAAAAAAAGGCGGGTTTCTTCGGGTTTTTTCGGGGGAACCCGCCTTTGATACAATTGGGTAAGGAAATTATTCCTTGACAAAACGGGGTGGTATATGTATCATGCCGTATTTTGCGTTTTAGGAAAATGACAAACAATTAAAGGAGTTTGGTACGAAATGCCTACGATTAACCAGTTGGTCCGGAAAGGAAGAACGCGCGCGAAGAAAAAGACCAGCACGCCAGCCCTGATGGGTGGGCCTCAGAAGCGTGGTGTCTGTACTCGTGTGTATACTTCGACTCCGAAAAAACCAAACTCAGCACTCAGGAAGGTGGCCAGGGTTCGCCTCACTACAGGCGTGGAAGTTACCGCCTATATCCCCGGCATCGGCCATAACCTCCAGGAACACTCCGTTGTCCTGGTTCGCGGTGGTCGTGTAAAAGACCTTCCGGGTGTCCGTTACACTATTGTAAGGGGTACCCTTGATACGCTGGGTGTGGAAGACAGGAAGCAGAGTCGCTCCAAGTACGGTGCACGCAAGCCTAAGTAAGACGACTCTTCATCTGATTCGTTAACCAAGATTTGTTCAAAGAGTGAGTAGCTATGCCAAGAAGAAGGGAAGTTCCCCATAGACCGGTAATGCCCGATCCCCGATACAACAGTGAGCTGGTTTCACGATTCGTGGCGGCCATTATGCTTGACGGGAAAAAAAGCACCGCCGAGAAAATTTTCTATGGCGCCTTTGACATCATCAAGGAGAAGAGCGGTCAGCCTCCCCTTGAGGTGTTCGAAAAAGCCCTTGAAAACGTGCGACCCGCCATCGAGGTTAAGTCCCGAAGGGTGGGGGGATCCACTTACCAGGTTCCCACTGAGATCCGTCCCTCACGGCGCAGGGCCCTGGCCATTCGCTGGGTCATCGAGTATTCCCGCAAGCGTTCCGAAAAATCCATGGCAGCCAAGCTGGCCGCCGAGATGATGGACGCAGCAAGCAACCGCGGTGCTTCCGTTAAGAAGCGTGAAGACACCCACAAGATGGCAGACGCAAACAAGGCATTCGCCCACTACAGGTGGTAATCCGGATCCAATTGTTACGCGACCGATTGCACTGTATGCGAGACGCTTTGAAGCGCGCTTTATGTCAGCCTGCATGAAGGCAAACACCATCACATTCCGACCCGCCAAGGTCGGAGGAGGAAAAAACAACCCATGGCAAAAGAAAAATTTGAACGTTCCAAACCGCATGTAAACGTCGGTACCATCGGTCACATCGACCATGGCAAGACCACGCTCACCGCTGCGATTACCAAGCAGAACGCCCTCCGAGCCGGAGCAGGCGCAGCCGTTGCCTTCGACGAGATCGACAAGGCACCGGAAGAGAAAGAGCGCGGCATCACCATTGCAACCGCTCACGTGGAGTACGAAACTCCCAACCGTCACTACGCACACGTTGACTGCCCTGGTCACGCCGATTACATTAAGAACATGATCACCGGCGCCGCCCAGATGGACGGTGCGATCCTGGTTGTGTCCGCAGACGACGGCCCCATGCCCCAGACCCGTGAGCACATCCTGCTCGCCCGTCAGGTTGGTGTTCCCCGTATTGTTGTGTTCCTCAACAAGTGCGACATGGTCGACGACGAAGAGCTCATCGAGCTCGTTGAGATGGAGCTCCAGGAGCTTCTCTCCAAGTACGATTTCCCCGGCGACGACACCCCCATCATCCGCGGCAGCGCCCTGCGCGCCCTGGAAGCCGACACCCACGAAGACGCAGCCGCTGCTTGCATCTTCGAGCTCATGGACGCGTGCGACAGCTTCATCCCCGAGCCCGAGCGTGACACCGACAAAGATTTCCTCATGCCCATCGAGGACGTCTTCTCCATCTCCGGCCGTGGTACTGTTGTAACCGGTCGTATCGAGCGTGGTGTGATCCACACCGGCGACGAAGTGGAACTCGTGGGCATCCGTGCCACCGCCAAGACCGTTTGTACCGGTGTTGAGATGTTCCGCAAGCTTCTGGACGAAGGCATGGCCGGTGACAACGTTGGCCTGCTGCTCCGCGGCACCAAGCGTGACGAGGTTGAGCGCGGCCAGGTCGTAGCCAAGCCCGGTACCATCACGCCCCACACCAAGTTCAAGGCAGAGATCTACGTCCTCTCCAAAGAGGAAGGCGGCCGCCATACCCCGTTCTTCTCCGGCTACCGTCCCCAGTTCTTCTTCCGTACCACCGACGTCACCGGGATCCTGAACCTCCCCGAAGGCGTTGAGATGATTATGCCCGGCGACAACACCGCCATCATTGCTGAACTGATCAGCCCCATCGCCATGGAAAAAGAGCTCCGCTTCGCTATCCGTGAAGGCGGTCGTACCGTTGGTGCTGGCGTCGTATCTGAAATTATTGAATAGGTGGGACCCAAATCATGATGATCAATACCAAAATCAGGATCAGACTCAGGGCATACGACCACAGGCTTCTCGACAAATCAGCCCTTGATATTGTCGACACCGCCAAGAAGACAGGCGCAAAGATCTGCGGGCCCATTCCATTGCCCACGCGTACCAACAAATTCTGCATTCTTCGCTCACCCCACGTGAACAAAAAATCACGTGAGCAGTTTGAGATCAGAACCCACAAGAGACTGCTGGACATTCTCGAACCCACCCAGCAGACCGTGGACGCTCTGATGAAGCTGGATCTTTCGCCCGGTGTCGATGTAGAGATTAAACTGTAGTTAAGGGGTATATTACCAATGAGTAGAGGACTTTTGGGTAAAAAATTGGGGATGACAGGCGTCTACTCCTCAGACGGGAGGTACATCCCCGTCACTGTAGTACAGGTAGGCCCCTGCGTCGTAACTCAGATCAAAACCGTGGACACGGACGGGTACAACGCCGTTCAGCTCGGATTCGGTGAGAAAAAAGCAAAGCACACCACCAAGCCCCTGAAGGGCCACTTCGCCAAAAGCGGCGAGAGCTTTTTTTCCGATGTCCGTGAGTTTGAAGTGGCTGATCCCGCTGAGTACTCCCTGGGCCAGGAAATCACCGCCGAGATGTTCGAGGTTGGTGAACTCGTGGACGTGACCGGAACCTCCAAAGGCCGCGGTTTCTCAGGTACCATCAAGCGCCACGGGTTCTCCCGCGGCCCCGAGACCCACGGTTGCCGTAACCACAGGGCCCCCGGCTCCATCGGTTGCAGCGCCTGGCCTGCCAAGGTTTTTAAAGGAAAGAAGCTTCCCGGACAGTACGGCGGCGTCAGAAAGACCGTTCGAAACCTGACCGTTGTGGACATTCGTGCCGACGAAAATGTGGTTCTCATTCAGGGCTGCATTCCCGGCGCCAAGTCCGGTCTTGTTGAGATCAAGAAGCCGAAGTTTGGCAAGTAAACGATGAACATCAACGTGTGCCCAACCGCAGGGACCCTGCGAAGTGGGTGCATGAAAATAAAAAACGAGGGAAGTTATGGCTGTCGTTGATGTACTGAATGTTACAGGAGATAAGGTCTCGCAGGCTGAGCTTGCGGACGATATCTTCAATGTAGCCGTAAAAGGAAGTGTCCTTCACGAAGTGGTCAAGATGCAGTTGGCCAACCGGCGCGCCGGGTCTGCATCTGTTACGAACCGCTCCGATATTACCGGTAGCACCAAGAAGCTTTACCGGCAGAAGGGTACCGGCAACGCCCGCTCCGGCTCCATCAAGTCGCCCCTGCGTCGTGGTGGTGGGGTTATCTTTGGCCCCCAGCCCAAGAGCTGGGCGTACAAAGTGCCCAAGAAGGTGCGGAAGCTTGCACTGAAAATGGCTCTTTCCAGCCGTTTCCAGGGCGATAACCTCATGGTTGTCGATACCTTCGGAGTGGACGAGATCAAAACCAAGACCGTTGTCAAGGCCCTTACCGACCTTAAGGTCGACAACGCTCTGATCGTGACCGACGCGGAAGATATCAAATTTGAGCTGTCAGCGCGCAATATCAAAGGCGTCAAGGTGATCCGCACCGAGGGCCTGAACGTGTATGATATTCTCAAGTACAACAAGCTGGTCCTCATTGAGTCTTCCATCAAAGGCATCGAAGGGAGGCTTTCAGCATGAATACATTCGATATCATTATCAAGCCGTTGAACACGGAAAAGACCACGATTCAGAAAGAGACGCTGAACCAGGTATCTTTTGAAGTCGCCCCGAAGGCCAACCGGATTGAGATCAAGAAGGCTGTCGAGAAGATCTTCAAAGTCGGCGTGGAAGATGTCCGCACGGTTAACGTGAAGGGCAAGGTCAAGCAGAGAGGCAAAATCGTCGGAAAGCGCAAAGACTGGAAAAAGGCGATTGTGACGCTGGTGCCTGGAAGTACCATTGAATTCTTTGAAGGCGTATAGACCGGGAGCGATAAATGGCAGCAATTAGAAAAACCAAACCGACATCACCTGGCCGCAGGCACCAGGAATATTCGACGTTTGAAGGGATTACCACCGACAAACCCGAAAAGAGTCTGCTGCGGCCCCTGAAGAAAAGCGGCGGTCGTAACGTCAACGGCCGGATTACCTGCCGTCACAAGGGTGGTGGACACAAGAGACATTACAGGGTCATCGACTTCAAGCGTGACAAAGTCGGTATCCCTGCTAAAGTAGCGACGATCGAATACGATCCCAACCGCAGCGCCCGGATCGCTCTGCTTCACTACGTCGATGGCGAGAAGCGGTACATCCTGGCACCCATCAACCTCAATGTGGGCGATCAGATCATGTCCGGCCCTGAGGCCGACATCAAGCCCGGGAACTGCCTCCCCCTGGAGAACATTCCCCTGGGTACCCAGATCCACAACATTGAGCTCAAGGTGGGCAAAGGTGGGCAGATCGTTCGCAGCGCCGGAACCTTTGCACAGCTGATGGCCAAAGAGAAGGCCTACGCCATGGTTCGACTTCCCTCCGGTGAAGTACGCATGGTCCTTGCCACGTGCAAGGCGACCATCGGGCGACTTGGAAATACAGAGCACAGCAGCATCAACAAGGGCAAAGCCGGCCGTACCCGCTGGATGGGCGTTCGTCCCAGTGTCCGCGGTGTGGCCATGAACCCTGTTGACCATCCCATGGGTGGTGGTGAAGGACGCTCTTCCGGCGGCCGTCACCCCTGTTCACCCTGGGGCGTACCCTCTAAGGGCTTCCGCACCAGAAAGAACAAGACCACCAACCGTTACATCGTGAAGCGACGCACGAAGTAACAGGCTCGCGTAAAGCAATTACGGGTAATTTGAAAGATTAAGAACAGGAGACAAAATGCCACGTTCGCTTAAGAAAGGGCCGTTTGTTGATGCAAAGCTTGTCAAGAAAGTGCTCTTGGCTCAGGAAAGCCGATCCAACCAGGTCATCCAGACATGGTCGAGACGATCTACCATCTTCCCCGAGATGGTAGGGTTGACGCTTGCAGTACACAACGGTCGTAAATTCATTCCGGTATTCGTTACCGAGAATATGGTTGGCCATAAACTGGGGGAATTTTCACCGACACGCACCTACTGGGGGCATGCGGCTGATAAAAAGACCAAGGGCAAATAGCGCCCCGCAAACCTTTAAGTAGAGGATGACTTACAATGGAGGTTAAAGCTGTAGCAAGGTATGTGCGAATTTCTCCTCAGAAGGTGCGGAAGATTGTCGGCGCCGTGAAGGGGAAGCCTGTCGAATCAGGCCTCAATTCGCTCAAATTTATGCCTCAGAAAGCCGCTGCAATCGTCGAGAAGACTCTGCGGTCAGCTGTCGCCAACGCCGATCACAACAACGAACTCGACGTTGACGCGCTCTTTATTAAGAATATTACGGTTGACCAAGGGCCCAGCCTGAAGCGGTTCAGGGCCAGAGCGCGCGGTAGAGGATCCCGCATCCTGAAGAAAACCAGTCACATCACAGTCGTCGTGGCTGATGAGGCGTAACGAAAAGGAGATAAAAAGTTGGGCCAGAAAGTAAATCCAATAGGACTTAGACTCGGAATCAACAAGACCTGGGATTCCCGCTGGTACGCCGACAAGCAGTATGCGGATTTTGTCATGGAAGATTTCCGGATCCGCAAGTTTCTCAAAAAGCGACTGTACCATGCCGGTATTTCCAAGGTAGAGATTGAGCGATCCTCCAAGAGGATCCGCCTCCGCATCCACACTGCCCGCCCCGGGATCGTCATCGGCAAGAAGGGCTCTGAGATCGGTCTGCTCAAGACCGACCTGGTGAAGCTGATTTCTGCCGGTGGGGACAAGCGCGACGTCATGATCGACATTCAGGAGATCAAACGTCCCGAGCTTGATTCCCAGATGGTGGCTGAAAACGTGGCCCTCCAGCTGGAGCGCCGTGTGGCCTTCCGCCGCGCCATCAAGCGCTGCGTCTCCTCGGCTATGCGTTTCGGCGCACTGGGCATCAAGATCATCTGTGCCGGCCGTCTGGGTGGCGCTGAAATGGCCCGTACCGAATGGTACCGGGAAGGCAGGGTGCCCCTTCATACCCTCCGTGCGGATATCGACTACGGTTTTGCCGAAGCCCATACGACCTATGGGGTCATCGGCATCAAAGTGTTTATTTTCAAAGGAGAGATCCTGGGTAAGGACTGATGTGGCCCTTGCTTTGACAGGATAATGAAGGAGTTTCCAAATGCTGAGTCCTAAAAAGGTCAAATTCAGAAAGCAGCAGCGTGGAAGAATGACGGGGAAAGCCTACCGTGGCTCCACCCTCAGCTTCGGCGAATTCGGGCTGCAGGCCCTGGAGTGCGGCTATGTTAACGCACGCCAGATCGAGGCTGCCCGTATTGCCATGAACCGTCGCGTTAAGCGTGGCGGAAAGATGTGGATCCGGATTTTCCCGGACAAGCCCATCACCAAGAAACCTGCCGAAGTCCGAATGGGTAAAGGTAAAGGTTCCACCGAGGCATGGGTTGCCGTTGTCAAACCCGGCAAGATCCTTTATGAACTCGAAGGTGTTCCCAGAGATCTGGCTCGCGAAGCGATGCGTCTTGCCGCCCACAAGCTTTCCATTAAAACACGTTTTATTGAGAGGGGCGACTACTAATGAAGATCAAAGATATTCGTGCCATGGGCAAGGATGATCTGAAGGCGAAACTTCAGGACCTCAAGGAAGAGCACTTCAACCTGCGCTTCCAGCACGGCGTGGGGCAGCTTGAGAAGACCTCCATGCTCAAAAGCGTGCGAAGGGACATTGCCAAGGTCGAGACGGTCATCCGGGAAAACTGAACTTTCTAAAGGTAGAGACTAGTTACCGCTATGAAAAAACGAGGAATGAAGAGACAGCTGCAGGGAACTGTGGTGTCCGATAAGATGGATCGAACCGTCGTCGTTCTTGTGGAAAGGCTGGTTAAGCATCCTCTTTACAAGAAATATATCAAGCGCCACAACAAATATGCAGCCCACGACGCGGAGAACGCATGCGGCATCGGCGACAAGGTCGTCATCACCGAGTGCAGGCCCCTGAGCAAAAGCAAACGGCACCGCGTCAGCAAGATTGTTGAAAAGGCGGTTTGATAAAGAAGGAAGACAACGATGATTCAGACAGAAACTAGATTGACCGTGGCAGACAACTCCGGTGCCAAGGAGCTGTACTGCATCAAGATATTGGGCGGTTCCAAAAAGCGATACGCAGGTGTCGGCGACATCATCGTCGTGTCTGTCAAGGAGGCCATTCCCAACGCCAAGGTAAAAAAAGGCGATGTGATGAAGGCCGTGATTGTACGCACGAAGAAGGCCATCAAACGAGCCGATGGATCTTACATCCGTTTCGACGAGAACTCCGCGGTACTGGTCAATCAGAGCCAGGAACCCATCGGAACGCGTATTTTCGGCCCGGTGGCAAGGGAGCTGAGGGCGAAGCGATTTATGCGTATCATCTCACTGGCTCCTGAAGTCCTTTAATGCCGGAAAAGACCCCGGTCGCTATTTTGGAGACAAATTATGAACAGTGAAAAATCTCATATCCGAAGAGATGATAAAGTTAAGGTTCTTACCGGAAAGGACAGGGGCAAGATCGGCAAAGTCCTCAAAGTCATCCGGAAGGAAAACCGGGTTGTTGTGGAGAACATCAACAAGGTGAAGCGCCATCAGAAGCCTAACTTCAAGAACACCCAGGGCGGTATCATTGAAGCCGAGGCGCCCATTCACCTGTCCAATGTTCAGCTGATGTGCAACCACTGCCTCAACCCCGTCCGGATAAAGATGAAGGTCCTGGAAGATGGTTCGAAGGTCCGTGTTTGCAGAAAATGCAATGAAACCATCGAAGCTTAGGGCCAAGGCGGAGGATGTAAATGTCAGATTTTAAAAAACAGTATCAGGAAGAAGTGGTTCCCAAGCTTATGGAAACCTTCGGGTATAAAAACCTCATGGAGGTACCCAAGGTTGAGAAGGTTGTCCTGAACATGGGCCTGGGCGAAGCCATCAAGAACGGAAAGATCCTCGACTCGGCAGCTGCCGAGCTGGCGACCATTTCCGGTCAGAAGCCGGTGATCACCAAAGCCAAGAAGTCCATCGCAGCCTTCAAGCTGCGCGAAGGCATGCCCATTGGGTGCATGGCGACCCTGCGCAAGGAGAAGATGTGGGATTTCCTCTACAGGCTGATCAACATCTCCCTTCCTCGCGTTCGGGACTTCCGCGGTATTTCCGGCAAGGCCTTCGACGGCCGAGGCAACTACTCTCTGGGCGTTCGTGAGCAGATTATTTTCCCTGAAATCGATTACGATAAAATCGATCAGATCAAGGGGCTGAATATCACGATCGTGACCACTGCCAAGAACGACGCGGAAGGCAAAGAGCTTCTCAGGCTCCTTGGAATGCCTTTCCGGAATTAGAGGAAAAAGACCTGACTTCATGAAGGGGGCGATAAGGGAGACCGAGTCCCCGCAAGGAAGTCTGCAAGGAGAAAGCTGTGGCAAAGAAATCAATGATGGTGAAAGCCGAACGCAAGCCCAAGTTTAAAGTCCGTGCGAACAACAGATGCCCGATGTGCGGGAGGCCCAGGGCTTACATGCGAAAGTTCGGTATCTGCCGTATCTGTTTCAGGAACCTTGCATCGCACGGCAAGTTACCCGGTGTTACTAAGTCGAGCTGGTAAGGGATTTTTTCCTTTACCCTCGATACTGGTATAAACCTTTACAGTACTATTCAACGGAGTAAATCATGACGATGAGTGATCCTATTGCGGATTTGTTGACACGCATCCGCAATGCCGGCAGAGCCAAGTTCCCCAAAGTCGATATCCCCGGATCCAAGATCAAGGTGGAGATCGCACGGGTTCTTCAGGAACAGGGCTACATCAAGAACTACAAGTTTGTCGACGACGGAAAGCAGGGCATGCTGAGGCTGTACCTTAAGTACGATCAGGAAGGTACGCACGCCATTTTCGGAATCACAAGAGTGAGCAAGCCCAGCCGACGTGTGTACGCAAAGTACAAGGACCTGAAACCGGTCCTCAACGGACTCGGCGTGGCCGTGGTCTCCACCTCCAAGGGTGTGATGACCGACAAGCAGGCGAAAGCGCAGAAACTCGGCGGCGAGATTCTCTGCAATATTTGGTAGCAAGGGAGCGACATTATGTCTCGAATTGGAAAAAAGCCCATTGTGCTGCCTGCATCCGTCAAGGCGGCCTATGCGGATCGAAAACTTGTGGTTGAAGGCCCCAAAGGCAAGCTGGAACAGGAGATTCATCCTGTAGTGGACCTGAAGATTGAGGACAACGTCATTTCCGTTGAAATCATCGACAACGTTCGTGATGCGGGAGCGTATCATGGTATGGTCCGAGCCATCGCCGCCAACATGGTGACTGGCGTCAGCACTGGATTTGAAAAGGCCCTTGAGGTCAACGGTATCGGCTACAAGGTGGAAGTCAAAGGTCAGACGGTCATCCTGAACGTCGGATACTCTCACGCTGTCAGCTATGATCTCCCCAAAGGCATTGAAGCCAAGGTGGACAGGAACATCCTGAAGATCATGGGTGCCGACAAGCAGTTGGTGGGCCAGGTTGCCGCCAACATCCGTGACGTTCGTCCCCCCGAGCCCTTCAAGGGCAAGGGGATCAAATATGTCGACGAGCACATCCAGAGGAAAGCTGGAAAGACAGGAAAATAATAAGCCTGACTTTGTGGCGCCAGCTATGGTGTGGCCGGGGCCTGACTCTTCAGGTCCCGCCAAGGTTCAGCTTATCATATACAGGATAAAGATATGGGTACTACAAACTCTCGCAAAGAGAAGCGACTCAAAAAAAAGATCAGGATCCGTAAGAAGATTGTCGGAACTCAGGAACGTCCCCGTCTCTGTGTGTTTCGCAGCGCCAAGCACATCTATGCGCAGCTCATCGACGATACGGCTGGTGTGACACTCGCATCTGCCTCCACCGTCGGTAAAGGCTACAGCGCAGAAGAGGGTGCCGATAAGTCTGCCAAGGCCAAGATGGTCGGCAAGCTTGTCGCGGAGAAGGCCATGGAAAAAGGTGTCAAGAGCATCGTTTTCGATCGCAGCGGTTACATCTACCATGGTCGTGTGAAATCCCTTGCAGAAGGGGCTCGTGAAGCAGGACTGGAATTTTAATTCTGAAGGAGGCGTCCTTTGTTTAAGAAAGACACAGAAGATAACGGATTGATTGACAAGGTTGTCTATATCAACCGCGTCGCCAAGGTCGTCAAGGGTGGTCGCAGATTCAGCTTCAGTGCCATTGTTGTCGTCGGTGACGGAGAGGGCAGCGTCGGCTTCGGGCTCGGCAAAGCCGGTGAGGTTCCCGAAGCCATCCGTAAGGGCGTGGAAGCCGCCAAGAAAAACATGGTGAAGGTAAATCTCGTGAATGGGACCATCCCCTCTGAGGTAATCGGCAAGTTCGGTGCCGGTCGCGTGCTGCTCAAGCCCGCTTCCGAAGGTACCGGCCTCATCGCCGGCGGTGCTGTTCGCGCCGTCCTCGAAGCCGTGGGTGTGAAAAACATTCTGACCAAATGCATGGGTTCCAACAACCCCCATAACGTAGTCAAAGCCACCATCGCCGGCCTGAAAGCAAACCAGAGCCGTGAAGAAGTGGCCCGACGCAGGGGTCTGAGACCTGAAGATCTGTAATCGGGGGAGTTAGCAAATGTCACAGAAGCTGAAAATCACTCTTGTCAGAAGCATGATCGGCCGACCCGAAAAGCACCGCAAGGTACTCAGAGGCATGGGCCTGACGAAGATGAACAAAACAGTCGAGCTGGAAGACACCCCCTCCATTCGAGGCATGGTCTCCAAGGTCGTTCATCTTGTGAAAGTGGAGGAGAACGCCAATGAAGCTTAATGAACTGTCACCGGCCGAAGGCTCGGTTAAAGTGCGCAAGCGTATCGGTCGCGGTGTAGGCTCCGGTTGGGGCAAAACCGCTGGTCGTGGTACCAAGGGATTTAAGAGCCGTTCCGGCGGCAACGTCCGTCCCGGTTTTGAGGGCGGCCAGATGCCGATCCACAGGCGTCTTCCCAAACGCGGTTTCACCAACATCTTCAAAAAAGAGTTCGCCATCTTGAACGTCAAGGACCTTGCCCGCTTTGAAGAGGGCCAGGTGGTGGATGAAGCGGCTCTCGTAGCGGCTGGCCTCGTCAAAGGCCGTCGTGACGGCATCAAGATCCTCGGCAACGGTGAGATCACCATGAAGCTCACCATCAAAGAGTGCCAGGTGTCCAAGAGCGCCCGAGAGAAAATTGAAGCAGCAGGTGGAACAGTAGAGGCCTAAGACCATATGACGACCAGCGGATTCCAGAACCTATTCAAATTGCCGGAATTGAAGAAACGGATCGTAACCACACTGATGCTGTTGCTCGTCTACCGCATCGGTGTGCACGTTCCCACACCCGGGATTAACCCCGACTCCCTGGCCGAGATCTTTCGCACGCACGGCGAGGGCATCGTGGGCATGTTCAACATGTTCTCCGGGGGGGCACTCGAGAGACTCTCGGTGTTTGCCCTGGGTATCATGCCTTATATCAGCGCCTCCATTATTCTTCAGCTGATGACCGTGGTGGTCCCCCACCTCGAGCAGCTCAAGAAGGAGGGGGAGCAGGGTCAGAAGAAGATCACCCAGTACACTCGGTACGGGACGGTGCTCTTGAGCGTGATCCAGGGCTTTGGCATCAGTGTGGGCCTGGAAGCCATGCACGCCGCAACCTCACCGGGTTGGGGCTTTCGCATCATGACCGTCATCACCCTGACGGCCGGCACCGCGTTTATCATGTGGCTGGGTGAGCAGATCACCGAGCGTGGCATCGGGAACGGTATCTCCCTGATCATCTTTGCAGGGATTATTGCCCGTATGCCCGCTGCGGTTGCCAACGTGTTCAACCTCATGGGGTCTGGTCAGATGAGCCCCTTTACTGCGCTGATGCTCGTTGTCATGATGGTTGGCGTCATCGGGTTTGTCATCTACATGGAGACGGCTCAGCGCCGGATCCCCGTGGAGTATGCCAAACGCGTGGTGGGCCGCAAGGTCTACGGGGGGCAGAGCTCGCATCTGCCCCTGAAGATCAACACCTCCGGTGTGATCCCGCCCATCTTCGCCTCCTCCATCATCGTCTTCCCGACCACCGTTGCCTCGTTTTTTCCCGGCGTTCCGGTGATGAAAACCATCAGTGACCTGATGGCTCCGGGCAGCGTGCTTTATACGGTCATCTTTGTGGCCTTCATCGTGTTCTTCTGCTTTTTCTACACCGCCATCCAGTTCAACCCGACGGATGTGGCTGAGAACATGAAAAAGAACGGGGGCTATATCCCCGGGATTCGGCCCGGCAAGCGCACCGCGGATTACATCGACAAGGTGCTTACCCGCATCACCGTTGTGGGGGCTGTTTACGTCTCCGCCATCTGCGTGCTGCCGACCATGCTGATCACCAAGGCCAATGTTCCCTTCTACTTCGGCGGCACGGCCCTCCTCATTGTGGTGGGTGTTGCCATCGATACCGTTGCCCAGATGGAATCGCATCTTGTGATGCGAAACTACAGCGGGTTTCTCGGGGACGGCAAAGCGATGAAAGGTCGCCGATAGCGACAGGTAAGTTTAGAACGTATATGGATGGTCACCCCTTTGCACCGGGCGCCTATTTCAAGGTGTCCGGAAAAAAGGGGTTGTCATCCATTTGCGAGTGTAGTATCACATCATGCTGGTTTTTTTTGTTTCGTGGCCACCTCTCCATGGAACTGCCGGTTGAGTTGCAATGTGTGAGATACTCGATATTTGGATATCATTCGTAAGGTAAACTCTGCAATCTGGTCGAAAGCGGTGTGAGCCGTTTTAACCCATTTGGACCAGACAGATGCGATTATCGTGGGAGGAGAGTTATGGCAAAGGAGGAGCCCATTAAGGTACAGGGAACTGTACTTGAGACTTTGCCCAATGCAATGTTCAAAGTGGAACTGGAAAACAAGCATCAGATCCTGGCTCACATCTCGGGTAAAATGCGCATGCATTTTATCAAGATTCTACCCGGGGACAAGGTGACCGTTGAACTGTCGCCTTATGACTTGACCAGAGGACGAATCACCTACCGTTCCAAGTAGGTATCCTTACGAAATTTGAAGGATAAGACGAGGGAGTATAACCCAAATGAAAGTCAGAGCTTCAGTAAAAAAGATATGTCCTAAGTGCAAGGTTGTTCGTCGTCACGGCGTTGTACGGGTTATCTGCGAAAACAAACGTCATAAGCAGAGACAGGGATAGAGGAGGATAAATTTTGGCAAGGATTGCAGGGGTAGACATACCCAGAAGAAAAAGAATCGATATCGCGCTCACCTACATCTACGGTGTAGGGCTCTCCACTTCCAAAGAGATTCTCTCTAAGCACGATATTGACCCGAGTACCCAGACTCAGGATCTGACCGAATCCGACGTCAACCTTATCAGGAAGACCATTGATGCAGACTACCGTGTGGAAGGTGAACTCCGCACTGAGGTGTCCATGAACATCAAGCGTTTGATGGATCTTGGTTGCTACCGTGGACTTCGTCATCGTAAATCCCTCCCTGTCAACGGACAGAGAACCAAAACCAACGCACGTACCCGTAAAGGCCCCAGACGAGCTGCCGTTAAGAAGAAGAAGTAGGTGCAGCTTGGGACACCTGGTCACGATTAAAGGAGGCTTTTAAGCGTCATGGCGAAGACACGCGCACGACAGAAGAAAAAGGTCAGAAAGAACATATCCAGTGGAGTGGTTCATATCCAGTCCACATTCAACAATACCATTGTATCTGTTACCGACACCAATGGTAACGTCATTTCCTGGTCCAGTGCCGGTATGCACGGCTTTAAAGGGTCCCGCAAGAGCACCCCTTTTGCTGCCCAGCTGGCTGCTGAAGATGCGGCCAAAAAGGCTCAGGAACACGGCATGAAAACCGTGGAAGTAGAAGTGAAGGGACCCGGCGCCGGCAGGGAATCGGCTCTCCGCTCTCTCCAGGCTGCAGGCTTTGTGATTACCAAGATCAGGGACGTCACCCCTGTTCCTCACAACGGCTGTCGCCCCCCGAAGAAGAGAAGAGTTTAAAAAAGACTATTTGAACATGATACCAAATATTCCGAGTATCAAAGGAGGAGGATTTGGCTAGATACAGGGGTTCCGTCTGCCGTCTTTGCAGACGTGAAAACATGAAGCTTTTCCTTAAAGGCGATCGTTGCTACTCAGACAAATGCAGCTTCGATCGACGCAGCTACGCACCCGGCCAGCACGGTCAGCGCCGCAGCAAGTTTTCCGATTACGGCATCCAGCTCAGGGAAAAGCAGAAAGTAAGACGCATTTACGGTGTCTCCGAAAAGCAGTTCCGCATCATCTTCAAGAAAGCGGACCAGAAAAAGGGGATCACCGGTACCAACCTGCTTCAGGCCCTCGAATGCAGACTTGACAACGTGGTCTACCGACTCGGTTTCGTCAACTCTCGCACCCAGGGACGTCACTTCGTACGCCACGGGCACTTCCTCGTGAACGGCCGCAAGGTTGACATCCCCTCCTACATTGTCCGCAAAGACGATGTGGTCGAAATTCGTGAAAAGAGCAAGAAGGTTCAGTTTGTGCAGGACGCCATTGACGCCGTGGTTCGCCGAGGCGTGCCCCAGTGGCTTGAACTGGACAAAGACAATATGAAAGCCAGAGTTGTAAATCTTCCTGTACGCGAAGACGTCACCCTGCCGATTCAGGAACAGTTGATCGTCGAGCTCTACTCCAAGTAGCGGAGCCTTTTAACGTGAGTAAACTGTTGTTCTTGGCACAATTCTGGAGATCAATATGACATCAAACGAAATGATATACAGGAACTGGCGTGAGATGATCAGTCCGGACAAAGTGCTGCTGTCCGGCAGTTCAACTTACGGTAAGTTTGTATGCGAACCTCTTGAAAGGGGATACGGCATTACCATCGGTAACGCCCTCCGGAGGATCATCCTTTCATCCCTTTACGGCGCCGGCGTCGTGTCGGTTAAGATCGAGGATGTTCTGCATGAGTTCTCTCCAATCCCCGGGGTTCTTGAGGATGTCTCTGAGCTGATTCTCAACATTAAAGAGATTAAGTTGAAGGTGACCGACACCGAGACGCGCACCCTGGAGCTGAAGGCCGAAGGCCCCGGCAAGGTGTGCGCCGGAGACCTCATCAGTCCCGATGGCCGGGTGGAGATCCTCAATCCAGATCTTCATCTTGCGACCTTGAACGAGGGCGGCAAACTCGACATGATCCTCACTGTTAAAGTGGGTCGCGGGTATGCTTTGGCCAGGGATAACAAGGACGAGGACGCACCGGTCGGGACCATAGCCATCGACACCGTCTTTTCCCCCATCAAAAAGGTCAACTACACGGTTTCTAACTCCCGCGTGGGGCAGAAAACCGATTACGACAAGCTGACCCTCGAGGTGTGGACGGACGGCAGTCTGCTTCCTGAGGACACCGTGGCGTACGCCGCGAAAATCCTGAAAGAGCAGATGAGTCCTTTCATCAACTTTGATGAGGATATCGAGCCTGAACACGACAGCGTCAGTGAAGAGGGTGGGGACAGAGATTTCAACGAAAACCTCTACAGAAATGTGGATGAGCTTGAACTCTCGGTACGTAGTGCCAACTGCCTGAAAAATGCCGACATCATCAAGATCTATCAGCTCGTGCAGAAAACCGAAGCCGAAATGCTCAAAACCAAGAACTTCGGTCGGAAGTCTCTGAATGAGATCAAAGAGGTCTTGGCGGAGATGGGACTTTCCCTCGGTATGAAACTTGACGGTTTCAGCCCGAAGGAGGAAGACGGAGCTGAAGGGGAGTAAGAGGAAATGAGACATAAAAAAGCAGGCGTTAAGCTGGGCAGGACTTCTGCCCATCGCAAAGCGATGTTTCGCAATATGGTGACCTCTCTGTTCAAGCACGGGAGGATCAAAACCACCGACGTCAAAGCCAAAGAGCTTCGTCGTTGGGCGGATAAAATGATTACCCTGGCCAAGCGTGGAGACCTCCACGCCCGTCGCCAGGCAATGGCCGTTATTATGGAAAAAGAAGTGGTGCACAAGCTTTTCGAAGAAGCTCCCGCACGCTTCGGCGGTAAAAACGGCGGCTACACTCGAGTGACCAAAATCGGTTTCCGTGCCGGTGACGCAGCGTCCATGGCTATTGTGGAGTTCACCGCTCCCAAGGTCGAAAGCGCAGCAACCGACGCGTAAATCCGTAAAGGGCATCCGCCCTTTCCGGTCCCTCTGCATGAACAGTTAGTAACAGCCAAGGAGCGTTAGCTCAGGAGGTGGCTGTGACCTGTTGCACATAAAAGCCCACGGCATTTCATGCCGCGGGCTTTTTTTGTTTGGTGATCTGTTCTTCCGGTTTAGGGGGTGACCTCACACACCGGCTTGAGGCGGGTCTTGTTTCGGTACAGGGCCTTGTCCGCTCGCTTGAGAAGGGCGGGGTAGGTGGCGGTGTTTTCCACGCGCAGGGAGGCGATACCGAAGCTGACGTGCTGGTGCAGGGTGTGGCCGTTGATGGGGATGGGCATGGCCGCCATCTCATTCTGGATGCGGGTCATCATGGCCTGGGCCTTCTCCAGGGTGGTTTCGGGCAGGACCAGCACGAACTCGTCTCCGGCAAACCGGCAGAGGATGTCGCTCTCCCGGGTGTATCGGGACAGGGCTCTGGCCACGTCCATGAGGACCTTGTCCCCTGCGTCATGGCCGTAGCGGTCGTTTACGGCCTTGAACTTGTCGAGGTCGAGAAAGGCCACGGAGAGTTCCCGGTTGTAGCGGATGGCCCGGCGGAACTCCTGCTCCAGGGCATGTTCCATGGCCCGTCGGTTCAGCAGTTCTGTCAAGGGGTCGTTAAAGGCCAGCAGGCGCAGTTTTTCATGGGCCGTTACATTGGAGAGGCACAGGGAAAATTTTAAGGCCAGCTGGGCGAGGAGGACCGGGTCCTTGTCCGGAGAGAATCGGTCTGACGAGACGTCCGCCTGATTGAGGCAGCCGATCACCTCACCGTCCAGGGTGATGGGCGACATGGACATGGAGCGGATCAGCCAGTTGCTGGTGGGGGGGATCAGGGCCCGGTACTCGTGGATATCCTGATTGACGAGGGTGGGGGTGGTACCGGTCCCCAAAAGTCCCTGGAACTGGGAGCGTGTCGCCAGGTTGACCCGTTCGGGCAGGAGTTCCGATGAGCCGAAGGCCTTGAGGAGGAGCCGGGACGTATCGCTCCCCTTGACCAGGGTAATCCAAACATACGGGATGTTAAACTGCTTGGATATTTCGGAAAGGAGGGTTTCAAACAGGTCCTTGAAATTCAAAATTGTGAGGATTTTGGTTTCAACCTGATTGAATTTACGAGATTTTATTTCGTTGTCTTTGACAAGGTATAGAAGCTCTTGGAATGTCAGCATATGCCTGATTTTATCGAAGGATTGTTAAAAAAAAGCCAAAAGAAGCTAAAAAAAAATAGTGTAAATCCGATAATAAAGTCAAGAGAATAGATATGAACGCCTTAAAGCGGGGTTAGACAGGCATGGCCGATATGGAGAGTCGACTTTCCAGTATTGCTGAAAAATACAGGACGAACCACCTGGACGGATTGGGCGAGGAGGAGATTTTACAGGATATCTTCAACCTCCTGGAAGAGGTCGACGAGCGTGAAAAGGAGATCCTCTGGGCCAAGCGCCGCATCAAGGAGCTGGAGCGCGAGAAGAAGGGCGAAAGCAAGGTGGGGCGTACACGCACTGCCATGTGGGCCATCCGCGGGTTCACTGCTGAAAACCGCCTCTACGTCAAGATGGCCGGTGAGTTTGATTACAAAGGCGCCAAACAGTTCTCCAACCACATCCTCTCCGTCCTCGACTCCCTTCGCAGCGAGTGCGACATTATCGTGGACATCAGCCGTATCAGGGAAAACGGCGACAAGAAAAACGCCTTCCATATCCGCAAAGTGGCCTGCACCCTGGCCCAGATGAGCGTTTCCCGCATCATTCGTATCTCAGACGGCATGCCCAAAACACTCAAGGAGATGGTGGATGCCATTTTTGAAGAGAATGGCCTGACCATCTTTGACGTTCCCACCCTCAACGATGCTTCGGACCTTTTGAAGCGGGAGAAGCATCACCTGAGGGTCTGAGGCCCTTTTTGGCAAGATGCGGGGCTGCGCGTTGGTCAAACCGGTTGTGGGGTTCCCATGACCGGTTTTTTGCGTTCTGGCAGCCCCCTTTGAAAACAAGTCTATCCGGGTTTCAGACCAGGCCCTTTAAAGCCTCAAAAGAGCGTGAAACCTCGCGGCTTTTGCCTCACCTTTGTTTTTCTTGTAATTCAGAGGATAAGATACTACAACCGTGTGGTGGCCGGGCTGAAGAGGTGGCTGGTTTCGTACATAAACCAGGCTCTTTTTCAGGCCGGGAGACGCAATTTCAGCGTGTTGGGCGCGACGCTCCGGGACAGGGTCAATGGGTCCCGAGACGCCGGTCCAGTGGCGATAAGCACAAGCAAAAAGGTAGACAAGAAAATGTCAAGACGAGTTGTTGTCATCGGCGGCGTTGCCTTGGGGACCAAGGCTGCCTGCCGAGTGAAACGCATCGATCCCTCGACCCATGTGACCCTCATCGACAAAGATGACTACATCTCCTACGGAGGCTGCGGTATTCCCTACTATGTCTCTGGCGATGTGGCGGATCATACGGCCCTTCAGAGCACCGCGTATCATATGGTTCGTAACGAAGAGTTCTTCAAGACCATCAAAGGCTTCGAAGCCCTGGTCACCGGAACCCTGGTTACCCGCATCGACCGGGAAGCCAAGGTGGTCTGGGCCAAGGGCAAGGACGGAGTGGAGAAGAGCTACCCCTACGACAAGCTGGTCATCGGCGCGGGAAGCCGCACCCGGGATCTCAAGATTCCGGGCCAGGACCTGGCCAACATCCACGCCGTGGGCAACCTGGAAGACGCCATGGAGATCAAAAAGCTCGTGGCCGCCGGACAGGTGGAAAAAGCTGTCATCGTGGGGGCCGGGTTCATCGGCCTGGAGATGGCCGAAGCCCTGGCCGACATGTGGGGCATCGAGACCTCCGTGGTGGAGATCGGCAACCAGATCATGCCGGGGTTTGTCAGCGAGCAGATGGCCCATATGGCCCAGCGCTCCATGGAAGAAAACGAGGTGAGCTTTTACCTCGGAGAAACCGTCAAGGGGTTTGAAGGCGAGGAGGGAGCCGTCCAGCGGGTGGTCACCGACAAGCGCACCCTGGAAGCCGACCTGGTCATCATGGCCGTGGGGATCAACCCTAACGGCGAACTGGCCCGGGAAGCCGGCCTGGAAGTGGGCCCCACCGGCGGAATCGTTGTCAACGAGCGCCTGGAAACCTCGGATCCCAATATCTACGCCGGGGGCGACTGCATCGAGCTCAACCACGCCGTGAGTGGAGCCCCCGGGGTTTATCCCCTGGGTTCCCTTGCCAACCGCCAGGGCCGCGTCATCGGCACCAACCTGGCAGGCGGCAACGCCACCACCGAAGCCCCGGTGGGCAGCTTTGTGGTCAAGCTCTTCGATAAGTCCCTTGCGGGCAGTGGCCTGACCCTCAAGGCCGCGGAAGCGGCCGGCATCGACGCCATCAGCGTCTCCATGTGCCAGCTGGACCGCGCTCACTTCTACCCCGAAAAGGAACTGATGTTCCTGGAGCTGGTGGTGGAAAAGGCCACCAAGCGGGTGCTCGGCATCCAGGGTTTTGCCGGCAGCGGCGATGCCATGGTGGGCCGCATCAACGCGGTGGCAGCCACCTTGAAGTACAAGCCCACCATTTTAGACATCAGCAACCTGGAGTTTGCCTACTCCCCGCCCTTCAGCTCTGCCATGGACATCGTCAACTCCCTGGCCAACGTGGCGGACAACGCTGTGGACGGCCTGCTTCAGTCCATCCCCCTGGCCACCTTCGAAGGGCTCTGGGAAGAGGGCGACTGCGTCTTCATCGACTGCCGCGAGCTGCCCGACTCCACCCCCTTCAAGGAGAAATTCCCCGGTAAGTGGAATACCATTCCCCAGGGAGAGATCAAAAACCGCATTGCAGAGGTCCCCAAAGACAAGTTGGTGGTCCTGGTCTGCAACACCGGCGTGCGCTCCTTTGAGGCCCAGATCAACCTGCGTGAAATGGGCATCACCAACACCGTGAGCGTCCAGGGCGGCATGGCCACCCTCAAGACCTGGGGTTCCAAGGTCGCCGAGTAACGCCTGGCCCTTGATCAAGTTATCGACACCCACGCTTTGCCCGCATCCTGCGGGCAGAACGTGGGTGTTTTTTTTTCCCTCCGGCGGGTCGCTTTTTTGAAAAAAAGCTCCGCAAAAAACGTTCCTAATGAGAAAATGTTGCCCTCGTATTTAGCACGGGCGAAGCCCGTCAGCACATGTGATGTCCCTGAGGAACGAAGGGGCAGAGCATGTGCGAACCGGTTTATCCCCTGGCCGCCGGCGGCATGCTTTTTATTTTTTTCTGTGCCTGTCCGAGGGCTTTGTGGTGTAATGACCGCCATGAAATCTTCTTTATACAGCGGACTTGGGGCTGCTTTGGTGCTGGTGGCCGGATGGTGGGGCGTCTCCATGGCGGGGGCTGCCCTTATGGGGCGTGTGGGCGTGGTCTCGGGGTTTGTGGGGGGGCTGGCGGTTCTTGCGTTGATCCTCGGGGCCTTGTGGGCGGTTTCCCTGTGGTGTATGCGCCGTGTGGCCGTTCCAGAAGTTCCGGCGCTGCATCGCTGGGGGATCCTGGCGGTGGGGTTTATGATCACGGCGGGCAGCTGGGCCGCCCTTCGGTTTGGCCTGCCTTTTCGGCTTAGCTGGGAGGCATTGAGCACCTGCGGTCAGCTTCTGGTTGTTGTTGTGGCGGCGGGCTACCTGCCACGTTTTTTAAAATCCCCTGCCGAGCTGCTGCCCCTGGTGAGTGTGATGGTGTGTGCCGATGCCGTGAGTTTTCTTGTGGGTCCCACCCACCATATCGCCCAGGACGTGGCTGCTTACTACACCGGGGGGCGACAGGGCCTTTACCCCCTCTCCGAAGTACTCCTCATGAAGTTTCCCAGCCCCGGCACCGATGCCCTCCACCCCTTTTTCGGCGTGGCCGACTGGTTCATGGTGGTATTTCTGGGCAGCGCCTCCCAATTTTTCTCCATGCCGGATCGCCTTGCAGGAATCCCCGCAGCCGTTCTCGGCCTCTTTTTGGCTGTTGCTACCGCCTGGGCCCTGGGCGCCTTTGTCCCGGCCCTGCCTGTGCTGGCCCTCTTCTACCTGGCCGTCATGGCCGTGCGCCACACCCAAGCCTTTACCCCGAAACGCCGCGAAGTGGCCCTTTCCCTCTTTCCGCCCCTGGTCTCCGCAATCCTGTTTTTCTTAAAGAGCTAACGTTACGCATCCCTCAGGTAAAAAACCAAAAAAGCCTCCGGCGGGCAGGGGATAAATCGGTTCGCACATGCTCTGTCCCTTCGTTCCTCAGGGCCATCACATATGCTGACGGGCTGCGCCCGTGAAAAATGTGAAGGCTATGAGCAATAAAGGGTATCAGAAAAAGCGGATTGCCATTGCCGGGTGGCTCGTCATCAATGCCGGAGAATAGATGGGGATTGTCGTCGTGTCTGTGTGGCGGGTATTCGGTTTTGTTATTCGATTCGAATTGGATTTAGGCATCAGGGGGAAAAAATACAAATCGACCATGAATGCCGCAGTGCTTTACCCCGAGGAACGAGGGGTAAAGCACTGCGGCCGTATGGGTTTTACGATTTTTCGAGTTCGTGGATCTCCGGATGGGTGGAGAGGGCGCGGAGGAACTGTTCGGTGCGCCGCTGGAGGCGTCCTGCCATCATCTGGACCATCTGTCGGTGGATGAGGTAGCCCAGGCTGTGGTCCTTTTCCATGATTTCCACCAGGGCCTTGCCGTCGATGAGGATCACCTCGGAGGCTTCGGAGCTGATCGCCGTGGTGCTGAAGGACATCTCTTCCATGAGGGAGGAGTAGCCGAAGCATTCACCTGCGTTGAGGGTGGCCACGGTGACGGTCATGTGGCGGGTCATCTCCTGTTCGATGAGGATGGTGCCGGAGCGCACCAGGTAGAAGGTGCCGGACTGGCCCCCTTCGCCGAAGATCACCTCTCCTTCCTCAAAGGAACGGGGTTTGGAGATGGCGATGATGCGGTCCACCAGCTCATCGGGAAGGGTGGAGAAGAGAAAGGCGTTTTTTATATCGTCTCGTGAGATCATGGTCTGTTGTCCTTGTGTTGGGCTTGCAGCTTCAAAGAGCCGGGTTGTGGTGTCCGTTTTCGAGGGGACCGGCAAGGTCCCCTCACCCCGCGTGGGCTATCCTCTGACGGCGTAGAGCAGGAAGATGAAAAGTACGGCGATGAAGGCGCCGACCCCGGAGGGGACGGTGCCTGTCCTGAAGGCCAGCCTCACCCGGTCGGAGACGTCCGCCTGGCTGGGGTTCCCCTTGCCGAAGAGGTGGGTAAAGGGGGCCATGAGGGCCACGGCAATGGACTCGGGCGCTCCCTGGGCGAATCGATTGACACGTCCGGTGAGCCCTTTGACAAACAGGGCGTCGCAGGCGGCGTTGATGCTGTTGAGCACTTTGTCGAAAATCACGTAGAGGACGCGCCCGGCGCCTGCATAAAACCAGTCCGTGTCCAGGAAGGTGGCCTTGGAGAGTTTTGGCAGGAGCCCCTTGGCCAGCAAAAGGAAAAAAGCCAGGGTGCCGAAGAACTGGAGCTGGAGCTGGCCGATGACGTGGGCCGCGGTGTAGGGCTCGTAATCCGCGGCAAAGGGGAGCATGTTGTAGAGCACCTCGTGGTGGATGCCCACGTAGACGCAGCCCAGGGCGGTAAAGCCCATGGCGATGCGCATGTTCCAGGGGGCTTCGGCGGGCTTTAAGCCGGAATCCCTGTGGAAGAAGGTGAGGAAGGGCACCCGGATGCCCACATAGGCAAAGACACCCACGGCGGTGAACTGGAGGATAAACCAGGCCAGGGTGAGGTGTTCGTGGGCTGCCGCCGAGATGATCATGGACTTGCTCACAAAGGCGCAGAAGTAGGGGGTGGACATGGCCAGGCCGCCCACGATGCAGAAGGTGGCGGTCCAGGGCATGAAGCGGAAGAGGCCCCCTAAGTCGCTCAGGTTCTGTTTGCCGGTCTGGTGAATCACGGCCCCTGCGCTCATAAAGAGCAGGGACTTGTAGAGGATGTGGCAGACGGCGTGTGCCGCCACCCCGTTGATGGCCAGGTCGGTGCCGATGCCGATGCCCACGATCATGAAGCCCACTTGGTTGATGAGGCTGTAGGCCAGGACCCGTCGCATGTTGTTTTCAATGACCGCATAGCACAAGGGAATGAGCGCCATGGCAAGGCCCAAGGGGATAAGGATCTCGGTCCCGGCAAAGATGCGGGCCATGGTGTAGACGGCGCTCTTGGTGGTAAAGGAGCTTAAGAACACCGCGCCGGTCACCGTGGCTTCCGGGTAGGCGTCTTTGAGCCAGGCGTGCATGGGGTAGACCGCTGCGTTCACCGCCACGCCCACGAAGATGAACCAGGAGGCAGGTGAGGCCAGCTCGATGGCCGAAAAGGCGATGGTACCGCTCTCCTGAATCTGGAGGACGATGCCCGCCATGAGGGAGAGCCCCCCCAGGATGTGGATCATGATGTAGCGGAAGGCCGCCTTCTGGGCTTTTTCCGTGCGCCGGGCAAGGATGAGGAAGGTGGAGGCCACGGCCATGAACTCCCAGAAGACATACAGGGAGAAAAAATCACCGGCAAAGGTCACGCCCACGGCACTGCCCGCATAGATCATGGCCGAGGTGTGGGCCAGGGCGTCGTCTTCGTGCATGGCGTAGATGCTGCCGGCAAAGGCGGCGATGCAGAAGATGGTGCCGAAGACGCGGGAGAGGGCGTCGATGCGTCCGAAGACAAGCTGGTAGTCCAGAAAGGGGACTGTCCAGTGGGTGCCGTTGGGCACCGAGAGCAGGGTCACCAGGGCCAGAAGGGGCAGGACCGTCATCCAGGCGGACCTTAAGCGCCCTTTCAGGATGGGCAGGACCAGGGCCCCGGCCACCATGATCAGGGCCGGGGGGATATCTATATAAGGCATGGAAAGTGTCATTGGATCGAACATCTCCTGTAAGGATTACCTGTTATTTTCCGTTTTTCACCAGGAACGAGAGTCCCAGGGCGAGGACGGGCAGGGCCAGGCCGGAGAGGAACCCGAAGATGGGGTTGAACTCGGGCCATCCGTCGACGGTAAACGATGCGTGGGGGTGAATGAGAAAGTCGGCCCCCAGCAGGCATCCCAGAAAGATCGCGAAAATGACCATCACGGTCTTTAAGGTTTTTGGGCTGCTGAAAAGTGTGTTGTCTGACGTCATATCGTACCTCTGAACCTTAGGGCATGGGAGCGCCGATGATGGTGCTCACCGTCATTTTCGCCAGCTGCAGGAACGGCTGGGGGTAGAAGAAGAAGATCACCGAACAGGTGGCCGTGATGCACAGGGGCACCAGGCACCAGGTGGGCACCTCGTCCACCTTCTTTTCAAACATGGCCTCTTCGTCGGTGCAGAAGAAGGCCTTGTAGGAGATGGGCAGAAAGTAGGCGGCGTTTAAAAGGGAGCTGGCCAAAAGCACAAAGAGGAAAAAGATCTGGCCGGACTCCAGGGTGCCGATGACAAGGTTCCACTTGCTGATAAAGCCTCCCAGAGGGGGCAGCCCGATGACGGACAGGGACCCCAGCAGGAAGGCGGACATGGTGATGGGCATGCGCCGCCCGATGCCCACCATCTCGCTGATGTTCTTGATGCCCGAGGCGGCAAAGATGGCCCCGGCGCAGAAGAAGAGGGTGATCTTGCCGAAGGCGTGCATGGCGATGTGCAGCATGCCGCCGGTCATGCCGGACGGCGAGAGCAGGGCCACCCCTAAAATGATGTAGGAGAGCTGACCGATGGTGGAGAAGGCCAGCCGCCGTTTCAGCCCGTCCTGTGACAGGGCGATGAGGGACGAGACAATGATGGTAAAGGAGGCCACGTAGCAGACCAGGGTGCCCAGGCCCATCTCCGCCAGCATCTTGGTGCCGAAGACCCCGGTGATGACACGGGCCACGCAGAAGACCCCGACTTTTACCACGGCCACGGCGTGGAGCAGGGCCGAGACCGGCGTGGGCGCCACCATGGCGGCGGGCAGCCAGGAGTGAAAGGGCATGACCCCTGCCTTGGCAAAGCCGAAGACAAACATAAGCAGCAGCACGGCCATGGCGCCCTGGGAGAAGTGGCCGTTCATAAAGCCCTGGGGGGCGAACTCAAAGGTGCCGGTCTGGCTGTAGATGATCAGCATGGCCGGCAGCACCAGGCCGATGGAGGCCCCCAGGATATAGGTGATGTACTTTCTGCCCGAGCTCCTGGCCTCCCGGTCCTGGTGGTGGGTCACCAGGGGGTAGGTGGCAAAGGAGAGCATCTCGTAGAAGAGGTAGAGGGTCAGAAGGTTCCCTGCAAAGGCGACGCCCAGGGTGGCGGACAGGGAGAGGGCAAAGCAGGCGTAGTAGCGGGTCTGCCCGTGCTCTTTTAAGGTCCTCATGTACCCGATGGAGTACATGGAGGTGACGATCCACAGGCTGGAGGAGACCAGGGCAAAGAGCATGCCGAAGGCATCCACCCTGAACTCAATGGCCAGCCCGGGGAGCACCTCGGCCAGGGTGCAGGCGATCTGCCCTCCCTTTAAGACAAAGGGAAGCATGGACAGGACAATGGCAAATTTTAAGATGGCTGCGACAAAGGTCCATGCCTCACGCACGTTCTCGGACCGTGCGGAGAAGATGATGGGCACCACGAAAAAGGAGACGAGAATCGCAGCAAGGGGTTTGACTGAGTAAAGCAGTTCCATATCTATGCAATCCCTGCCGGTATGGCCAGCTGAATGAGTTTCGTGACAATGTCGCCGGTATAGAGACCTAAAGCGATGAGTGAAAGGGCCGCAAGGATCAGGGGCACCACCATGGTGACCGGGGCCTCGCTCAGGGCGGGGCCGTGGTCGTGGTGGCCGTGGCCCTCTGCAAAGGGCTCGAAAAAGGCGATCTCAAAGATGCGGAAGAAGAGCACCGCGTTGACCAGGCTGCTGAAGAGAAGGGCGCCCACAAAGCCCCACTGCCCGGCGTTGATGCCGCCGGTGATGAGGTACCACTTGCTGAAGAACCCGCAGGTGGGCGGAATGCCGATGACGGCCAGGGCCGCCAGGACAAAGCCTGTCATGGTAAAGGGCATCTTGCCGAAGAGCCCCTGGAGGTCTTCGAAGCGGTCGCTCCCCAGCTTCCAGACGATGGCGCTCACGGCCATGAAGAGGGTCAGGGTCATGGCGGCGTCGTTGATGATATGAAGGGTGGCGCCGGTGACGCCAGCCTTGTTGCCCAGCCAGAAGCCCCCCACCATGTAGCCCACCTCGGCCACGATGATGTAGGTGAGCATCCGGGAGAGCCGCCGCTGCATCAGGGCCAGAAGGGACCCGGTGACGATGGCCGCCACCGCCAGCCAGACGATGGCCTCGGAGAGCAGGGCCCGGGAGAAGGTGAACTCCGGGGTAAAGACCGTGAGCCCCACCCTTACCATGGCGTAGATCATCACCTTGGTGGTCAGCGGGGCGATGAGCCCGGCCGAGGCCGAGGGCGCGTTGCTGTATGCGTTGGGCAGCCAGCCGTGCAAGGGGAAGAGAGCCATCTTCACAAAGAGCCCGGCCATGCAGATGATCAGGGCCAGGAAAAGGGTCCCCGAGCCTGTAAGGGTGGGCATCAGGCGGGCGATATCAGCCATGTTCAGGGTGCCGGTGGCGATGTAGATGTAGCCGATGCCCAGAAGGTAAAAGGAGGCGCCGATGGTGCCCATGAAGAGATAGTTGAGGCTGGACAGCGGGGCCCGCTCCTTGCCCAGGCCGATGAGGGCGTAGCCGGTGAGGGAGCCGATCTCCAGGAGAACGTAGAGGTTGAAGGCGTCGCCTGTGGCCACGATGCCCACCATGCCGGCCAGAAAGAGAAGGTACAGGGCCAGGTAGGCGCTGAGCTTGTCGGAAAAGTCCTTCTCGATCCAGGTCTTGGCGCTGATGAGGTTCAAGAGGGCCACGGACAGGATCACCACAAGGACCGGTGCGTTAAGGTAGTCAATGACGTAGACGATGCCGATGGGAGGGCGCCATCCCGCCATTTTGTAAACAATGGGGCCTGCTGCCATGACCTGGGCGCAGAGGCCGACGGAAACCGCCAGGGCCCCGGCCAGAGAGGCCACGGCCAGGGGAAAGCACCAGCGCCGGTCGATCCACCCCATGGCGGAGACGATGAGCGCCGACAGCAGCGGTATGATAATCAGGAGTGCCGGAAAATGCTGTGTCATTCTTACTGTCCTGCCTGCATGCGAATCTGGTGGTTGATGTCATCCTCTTCCAGGGTGCCGTACTGCCGAAAGATCTTGATGGCCAGGGCCAGGGCCACACCGAGGGTGGCAACAGAGACCACAATGGCCGTGAGCATCAGGCAGTGGGGAAGGGGGTTGATGTAGTCCGCCGCGTGGACAGCCGCGTGGCCCCCGCCGTGGGCGTCGCCCATGATGATGGGCAGGGTCCCCTCCTTTTTGTAAGCAATGGAGACGTAAAAGAGGATGATGGCGGTCTGGAAGATGTTCATGCCGATGATTTTTTTCACCAGGTTGTTCTTGGCGATCATGGCGTAGAGGCCGATCATCATGAGGATGGTGTAGATCCAGTAGTTGTATTTGGCCGCAAGGAGCGGCAACAGGTCGGTCATGATATCAGAGCCCCTCGTCGTGTTTCCCTGCCGAGGACAGGTTGTAGTAAATCCAGATAATCACCGCCATGACGGCAAAGGCCACCCCGATCTCCACGATGAGGATGCCGTGGGAACGCGCCATCACCGCATCGACCCCCAGAAGGGGGGCCAGGGCTTCGTAGTTGAGGAAGTTGGCCCCGAACAGGAGGCACAGGGCCCCGGTGCCCGCGTAGATGAGAACGCCCAGGGAGCCGAACAGGGCCGCGATCTTTTCGGGAAAGCGCCGGATGGCGCGCCGCAGGTCGTGACTGATGGCGTACAGGATGATGGACGCCGCCAAAAGCACCCCGCCCTGGAACCCGCCCCCGGGGCTGTAGTGGCCGTGGGCCACCACGTAGAGGGCGAAGATCTGGATAAAGGGGATCACAAGGCGGCAGGTGTTTTTGATGATGATCTGATGGGGCACGAAATGGGAGTCCAGGCGTCGGAAGACCTTGGAGTCTTCCGCCGGGAGCTTGCCCCCTTCCTTGATGTGCAAGGTCACCCCCGTGGGCAGGTGCCGGTACATGCGGGTGGTCTCTTCCGGACCTTTTTTCCGGCGCAGCAGAAAGAAGCAGGCCAGGCCCGCGGCAAAGACCACCGTGGTCTCGAACATCGTATCATAGCCACGGTAGTCGGCCAGGACGCTGGTGACCACGTTGGGAGCGTGGGTGTCGGCCTGTCCGTGTTCCAGGTAGTAGGGCGAAAGGTAGGTGTTCGCCGGAGAGTCTGCATCACCAAAATCGGGGAAGGCCCCGGTGTGGAAGATGATGAGCCCGCCCGTGAGGACGACGGCGATGATGGCTAAAAATCTCAATCTTTGGTCCTCCGTGTGGTGTGGAAGACGGCTGCCACGCAAAAGACGGTGCTGACGCCCGCCCCGACGGCTGCTTCGGTGAATGCAACGTCCACAGCCCCCATGACGGCCCAGGCAAGGCACATGAGAAAGCTGTAGGCGCTGAAGACAATGGCGGCTCCGAGGAGGTCCTTGACGGCCAGGGCGCCGATGCCGCTGATGACCACAAGGGTGAGTATCGCCAGATCAATGGGTATCGTCATCGCTGCCTCCGTTATTCTTTTTTGTCCACGGAGCCAGTCCCGCCCGGATGCCGGCGTCCACGATGGCGTGGGTGGCGGTGGGGCTGGTGATGTAGACGAAGATGACTATGAGGATGAGTTTTATGGCCGTGAGGATGGTGGTCCCGGAGAGGCCGTGGTGGCTGAGGACAAAAAGGGCCAGGCCGCTCATGGAGAGGAGCAGGCCCATGGAGTCGATCATCCCGGCGGGATGGAGCCGGGAGTAAAAATCGGGGAATCGGATCACGCCCACGGCTCCGGCAAAAAAGAAGAAGATGCCCAGGGCGATGAGCAGAAGGCTTAAGATGGTCATAATCGTTCGTCGCTCCTTATTTCTGGGTGAGGGACTCGCCGTGGAGCCCCTTTTTCTTGTGGAAATAGCGGGCCGACGCCAGAACCGTGATGAAGTTCAGCAGGGCGTAGGCCAGGGAGATGTCCACAAACATGTCCACCCGGTCAAAGAGAAGCCCGATAATGACCAGCAGCACCGTGGTCTTGGTGCCCAGGGCGTTGATGCCGATGATGCGGTCCAGAATGGTGGGCCCTGCTATGGCGCGGTAGAGCGAGAGCAGAGAGATCAGGCAGATGGCAATGGCTGCGCAGAGAAAAAAATCAGTCATGGTCCTCTCCGAATACGGTTGCGACGCGTTTCTCCATCTCGCCGGGCAGGGGCTCGGCCGACGCGTCGTCGATGGCGTGTACCACATAATCCCCGAAGACGGAGAGGGAGACCGTGATGGTTCCGGGGGTCAGGGTGATGGAGTTGGCAAAGGTCACCAGGCCCATGTCATCGCTCATGCGGCTTCGGAACTGGATGAGCTTTGGGTTGATCTCATCAAGCAGCCTGGGATGAAAGACAAGCTTGAGGAGGTGGAGGTTTGCCAGGACAATCTCTTTGATGAGCCACGGGAGGTAGAGGAAAAAGCGCAGCCAGAGGCCGGGCATTCCCTTGAATGTGGTGGCGGTGATGAGAAGATCCGATGAGAAGAGTGAGACGATCACGCAGGAGATGACGCCAAGGGAGAGGTGGAAAATGTCGAGTTTTCCCGACAAGGCCACCCAGGTTGTCATCATGACCGCGAAGGTGACCGCAAAGGGGACCAGCCTGAAGCCGTTATCGACTTTTTTCCGGCCCGCGTGCGGCGGCGGGGTGTTCATTTGTCTTGTCACAGTTGTTACCTTCCTCAGTGTTGACACTGTCGCTGAGACAACCCGGGGGATGATCCGGGGCAGTGTCAGAAATGTCGGGCAGAAGCGCCCGCGTGTCACGGACCATGGACACGGTTGACGAACGTGTCCGCTCGTCACACCTTACGGTCGGTGCGGGTGCATCATCTATCCGGGAAGTATGTGGGGGCTCGGCCGGAAAATAATAGTGATACAGCGTAAAGTATTGGGCAGGCAGTACTCAAAGAGTGCTGTTTTATTAGCCAATGCGTGTATATTTTATTTTTCTCATAGCCCTCAACTGCTCGAAATGCACGCTGAGACCGAGTAAACCAGGGCCTTGCAGAGGTGTGACGACCGTGGATAAATGGGTATTCTGCAAAAGATCATTTGGGGTGTCAAGAAGTTTCCGCGATTGATGAATATGTTCAATTAAATTTATGAATTAGCATTAAAAAAAACGCCGTAAGTTGCTGATAAATATACCTACCTTTTCGCCTTTGGCGCATTGTGTCGCCAAGGAACATCCCCCTTTAGTTCCCTGCCTTTTTTGGGTTTTCCTTTCCGGGAAACATGTTCATGCCTTTGGTCCTGTTCCTCCTATTGCTTGCTGTAAATGACTTTGGTGAGCTTGTTCTGTTCAGCCTCATGTTACTGATATCTTGTCTTATGTGTCAGTATGTTTGGCGCCGGATTACCTGACTCCGGCGCCAGTATGCGTTGTTTGATTAAGGAAGTAAAACCGGCATGCCCATCATGGGCCAGACAATCAGGACAAACAGGGCGGTAACCACCATGAGGATCAGGCTCGCGATGAGTCCGTAGGAGAAAAATTCACCGGTGGTGAACTGTCCGGAGTCGTAGGCGATGGCGTTGGGGGCTGCCCCCACCAGAAGGATAAAGGGCATGCCCGCCGTGATGAGGGACGCAAAGAGAATCACCTCCGGGGCCACTCCCAGGTAGGGGGCGATGACCAGGGCCACGGGCAGGGAGATGGCAATGGCCGCCACGTTCATGATGAAGTTGGTCATCACCATGACAAAAAAAGCGATGCTCATGACAAAGACGAACCAGTGGGCTTCCTTAAACAGGGTAAGCCAGTTCACCGCCATCCACTGGGCCGCCCCGGTCTCCCAGAGACAGAACCCGATGCTCATGGCGCCGCCGAAAAGAAGGATGATGTTCCAGGGGATGGCCTCCAGGTCCTTGATGTCCAATATGTTGAGGACAAAAAAGAGGATGGTGGAGACCAGGATGATGGCGGTTTTGTTGACACCGGACAGGGCCGGGATAAAGGCCCGCATGGAGAGGCAGAAGATGCAGCCGAAGATGATGATGGCCGACACCACCTCGGTGCGACTCAAGGCGCCCATCTCTTTGAGCATAAAGGCCGAACGCTCCTTGATGCCTTCGATGCGGGTCTTTTCCGGCCGGAAAAAGAGCATGATAAAGGCCCAGAGGACGAAGACCATGATCCATCCCACGGGGGCCATGTAATAGGTGAGCCCGAAAAAGGAGACCTCACGGCCCACGATGTCCCGGAAAAAGCCCACGGCCACCGCTCCCCTGGCCGCCCCCAGCAGGGTGATGATGGAGCCGGCCCCGGCCACCCAGGCCATGCCGATGAAGAGGCCCTTGCCGAAGCGGGTGGGCTCGCGGTCGTCGGCGTACATGGCGTGGATGGTGAGCAGCAGCGGGTACATGGTGGCGGCCACGGCCGTGTGGGCCATGATGTGGGTGAGGGCGGCCGTCACCACAAAGCTGCCCAGGTAGATCATGCTGGTGCGCTCTCCCACGATGGAGAGCATTTTGTAGGCGATGCGGCGGGTGAGCCCTGTCTTGGTGAACACCATGCCGATGACCAACGAGGCGAAGATGAAGAGGACCGACGGGTCCATGAAGTCTTTAAACGCCTTGTTGGCGGGCCGGATCATGAACATGACCTGCAGCACCCCGATGGTGAGGCTGGTGACCCCGATGGGCAGGACCTCAAAGATCCACCAGATCCCCGCCAGGAGAAAGACGGCGATGGCCCCCTTGGCCTCGGTGGTGAGGGCAAAGCGTTTGCCGTTGGGGTCGACGGCGTCGGGCCAGGCGGAGCTGTAGTAAACCAGGACAAAAAGGCCCAGCCCCAGGCCGAGAAAGAAGATGCGTTTCCAGTCAATGGGCCGTGTTTCGGCCTGAAGGGTTTCCGTTACCATAAATAAACCTCCATGCAGGGAGTCTCGAGAAGGTGGCGTCCGCCCCGAAGGGGGGCGGAGTGGTGCGCTCAGGGCCCGTTACCAGCCTTTTTTTTCAATGATGTTGTTGATCTCCGCATCGCGGATGCGGGCCTCGTGGTCGCACTTGAGCTTGTAGGCCGCCTCGAGTTTTTCGGCGATGACGCCGATGTCGCAGGGCTTCATGAGAAAATCCAGGGCCCCTGCCTTCATGCCGGTGATGGCCCGTTCCACCGTGGCCTCCCCGGTGAGCATGAGCACCGGGATGAGCGGGTGGTCGGCCTTGATGCGGACCAGGGTCTCGCAGCCGTCGAGTCCGGGCATGAGGACATCGAGGATCACCATGTCTGTGAGGCCCTCGGTGAGGATCTCCAGGGCCTCCTCCCCGGAATAGGCCACCTTGGTTTTGAAATTCCGCAGCTCCAGGCGCTTGGCCAGGGTGTTGGCGAACTCTTTTTCGTCGTCCACCACAAGTACATGGGGTGTGTAGGTCATCTTTTCTTTCTCCTCCAAATTAAGGTGTCGGCGCGGGGTGCGGTGCGTTGCCGCCATGCGCTGTCTCTTAGGCTTTGGCCGGGGTCTTTTCGGCGCGGTTTGCCCGGATCTTGTCGTAGGCCGCTTTCATGGTCTCGGTGAGGCGCTCGATGTCCGCGGGTTTCTGCAGGTAGGCAAAGGCCCCCATGGCAAGGCAGCGCTTGCGGTCCTCTTCGGATCCGTGGCCCGTGAGGATGATCACCTCCACGTGGGGGCGATTGGCCTTCATGTTCTTGAGCACGTCGTAGCCGTTGACGCCGGGCATCTTGAGGTCCAGGACCATGACGTCGGTCTCCTCCTTGCCGGCCATGGCCAGGGCCTCTTCCCCGCCATAGGCCACGGAGGTGGTCACCTCCCGCATGCGGAGCCGCTCGGACAGGGTCTGGACAAACTCTTTTTCATCGTCCACCAGAAGGACCCGGGGCGGGGTGGGCAGGTCGAAGTCGTACATGACGTTGGCCTTGTAGAACCCCTTGCCGATACGGGTCTCCACGGATGTCACCCCGTTGATGCGCGCGGCGTCGGCCTCCACCTTCTGCTTGAATTTTCCCAGCATGAGGACGTTTTTGTTGATGGTCACGGTCACGTGGCCGTCCCTTGCCTCGGCGGTGAGCCCTTCTCCGGTGTCGACGAGGGCCTGTTCCACCCGGGCTGCCAGGGAGAAATCCGCTGCGAGCCGAGCCCCCTCTTCGGGGTCCACCTCAATGCGGGAGAGGCTCTCGGTGATGAGGCTTAATGCCTCGGGCACCGGGGTCTTGTCCGTGGGGATGACCACGTCATACAGCTCAGGATCCCAGGCGCTCTTGCCGTGGAGGGCGCTGCACCAGAGTTGGGCCGCCTCGTCCAGGGCCTGGATCCGTGCGGTGGCATCTTTGTCCGTGATGTTGCGGGCCTCCCGGGCATTTTCGATGCGTCGTTTTTTGTCGGTGATGATGAGGGTGCGTAGCACCGGGGTGAGGGAGGCCGGGACGAGATGGCCGCTCAGACCGTGGAGGATGATGTCGCCTTCGGCCAGGAGTTCGGCCAGGGTGAGCTTGACGGCAGCCAGGCTCTTTTCACGCTCCTTGGTAAAGGTGTTGAAGGTGGGGGTCTGTCCTTTGAGGATCTTGAGGAGGGAGGCCTCTTTCAGCCCTTCGCGCTGGGCGGTGAGGGTGATGATCTCCCGGTCCGTGAATACCTTCATGCCGGTGGCGCTGCTGAGGGCGTCGACAATGGCTCCGGCTTGGCTGAAGGCGCCGTTGGTGATGGTGATGGAAGGCATATGCGGCTCCTTGCAATGTGGGTTGTTGATGAATTGATTCAGTTAAATTGATGGATTGCAAGGGGTGTGCCATGTGTGGAATGCTTATTTATAACGGTGGGTTGTGTGGCGGGAGAGTGGGGTGGGAGATATCGATAGAAACAAAATGAAACTAAATGAAACAAACAATTTGAAACAATACGGGACGAGAAAGGGTGTGCCGGGGCAGGGCACTGTTCGTTCAATGGTGGCTGTGTACCTCAAACATGCCCCCAACGACTCTGCCCGGTGGCCAAATGTTTAATCCGCCTTAGCCATTGGGGTTTCCAGGTGCTTTCGCCACCCTTGCCTCCGGCGGGTCGCTTTTTTGGAAAAAAGCTCCGCAAAAAACTTTTGTAATGCAAAAAGTGGAAATTATTTCGGCGGAGCCTGGAAAGGCTTTCTTAAGATCTGTTTATCAAACTTTTTAAAAGTTTGGCCCCCGGCAGGGCCGCCGGAGGCAAAGAGGGGCTAACCCCGTTTCAGGGTGAGGCAAAGGGTGTGGTGGGTGTGGGAGAGGGAACCGTCGAGGTCCTGGGCCAGGGCGCTTAAAGCCCCGGGCAGTTCCATGGCATCGTGGCCCTGAAAGGTGAGGGCAAGGGTAGACTCGCCAAGGGTCGGGGTGATGTCTGTTTCCCGGGCCTGCTGCGGGTGGCTTGCGGCTTCCAGGAGGCGAAAGATGAGTAGCCGCAGCTTCATGGGGTCGGCCTGGACCGTGGCGGAGGGGGCGGGCGCGGTGAGTCGTCCGTGGAACCGTCGCCGGGTGAGGCAGACCACCTCCTCCAGGGCGGCCCCGGCATCGGCAGGGCCGCCGGGACCGGGATCCGGGGCGTGGGCCAGGCTGTTGAGCCGGGCGAGGAGCTCCCGGCCCCGTACCACCTGGGCCTCCACGGCGGCGATGCTTTTTTCCAGCTGTTCCGGTGGGAGCTCGCCGCTGCCCTTAAGATGGAGAAGATCCGAGAGGAGCCCCGCGTGTTCATTGATGATGGCCAGCACGTTCATGAGGTCGTGGGTGGCTGGGGCGGTGACGGCCCCCATGAGGACCGTGGTCTCCTGGTCAGGGGTCAGGCTCATGATGCGACAACCTCCTTGAGCTTGTCCAAGAGGTCTTCGATGGCCAGGGGTTTCATGAGGTAGTCCACAGCGCCCAGGCGCATTCCTTCCATGCCCTCCCGGGTGGAGCCGTGGCCGGTGAGAAGGATCACGGGCAGGTCCGGGGCGATGTGGCGGATATGTTTCAGGGTCTCCAGGCCGTTCATGCCCGGCATGAGGAGGTCCAGGATCACCACGTCAAAGGTCTCCTGGCGGATCAGGGCAAGCCCGGTGTCCCCGTCTTCGGCCGTGGCGGTTGAAAATCCCCTGATATCCAGGCGCTCGGCCAGTGTGGTGACAAACTCCCGTTCATCGTCAATCAGCAGGACATGGGTGGTCATGGGGTGGATCCTCCTTTGCGTGTGTCGGCCGGGGGCTTTTCAGGCAGCGTCACCGTAAAGGTGGTGCCCTCCCCCTGCCGGGTGTTCAATGTGATGGTGCCCCCGAGTTTCTTGAGGATGCCGTAGGTGATGGAGAGGCCCAGGCCGGTGCCGTTGCCTTTTTTGGTGGAGAAGAAGGGGTCGAAGATGCGTTTGGCCACATCCTCGGTCATGCCGCAGCCGTTGTCCGCGACGGTGACCGTGACTCCCTTCCCCTGGGTGGGCATGGAGGCGAGCCTCACGGTGCCGCCGTCTTCCACGGCGGCAAAGGCGTTGGTGAGCAGGTTGAGAAAGACCTGCTGGAGTTGTCCCCGGTCCGAGAGAATGTCGGAAAGGGACGGGTCCAGGTCGATACTGACGTCCAGTTGGCGATAGAGGGCTTCCCGTTCCAGAAAGCCCATGACCTCTTTTAATATCTCATTGATGGAGAGGGGCTCCATGAGGGTGTCGAGTTTGCGGGCAAAGCCCAGGAGACGGTGGGTGATGGTCTTGCAGCGGGAGACCGAGCCGATGATGGCCTCGGTGAGCTCTGCCAGGCGCTTCCGGTGGGGGAAGTCTTCCCCTGCGGCCACCAGGTCGTTCATGAGGCCTGCCTTTTCGTTGATGATGGCAAGGGGGTTGTTGATCTCGTGGGCCACCCCTGCGGCCAGGCGGCCGATGGAGGAAAGTTTCTGGTTGTGCTGCAGCTCGGTGAGGGCCGTCTCCCGACGCTCGTCCGACTCTTTGATGCGCCGCACCAGGGTGCCGGTCATCTTCACCACCATGAAGATGATCACCAGAAGGCTCAAGGCATAAACCAGAAGGGCGTCGGACTTCAGGGCATACCAGGACCTCAGCACCACGGAGCGCGGCTTGGCGATGACCAGAACGTAATCGGCGTTGTTGAAGCCGGAGCAGGCCAGAAGGATCTGGCGGCCGTCGGGGTCGGTGGTCTCCGACACAAAGGTGCTCCGGGTGCCCGTGGGGATGGTGAGGCGGCAGGCCTTGAGGGTTTTGCCGTACAGGGCGGAGTTGGTCTGCATGATCCCTTCGGAGTTGACGAGAAAGGCGTCGCTCTGGGGAGAGAGCCTCAGGCTTCCCAACAGGGTGTAGAAGCGTTCCGTGTCGATGGTGGCCCTGATGATCCAGTTGGTGCCGTCGTCGGTGTACCGCTGCACGGCCAGCACGATGTGGGGGAGCTGGCGGTGGCCCATGAAGACGTTGCTGATGTAGGAGCCCTTGACCAGCACCTCCTGGAAGGAGCGCTGGCTGGCGTAGTTTTTCCCCGCCAGGTTGTAAGGTCCGGCGTAGCTCACCAGGTCCCCGTCCGCGTTGATGATGGCCAGGTCCACAAACCCGCCCAGCTCAGTCTTCAGGATCCGCAGGAGGTGGTGCAGGGTCCGGCTGTCGTTGAGCTCCTCGAAGTCGTAGGCGTTGGCGATGAACCGCACCGTGGAGAGGCGCTCTTCAAAAAAGAGCTCAAAGGAGTGCTTGGCTTTGCTCACCGTGTTGGCCAGGGGGGTGATGAGCTCGTTTTGCAGGTGGCGTCCGTATTGAAAGTGGTTGAGGATCCCCATGACGGTCAAGGGCGTGATGGTGACCACCAGCATGGTGATGATGATGTTGCGGGTGAGGTTCCGGTAGTGGCCCGGAGAGTCGGCTCCACGGCTGAACAGGTCATCGATCTTGTCGATGAAGCTACGGATGGTCCACATGGCGTCCCTCCACAATGCGGTCGAAGAGCATCTCCCCTTCGGAGAGGTCCCCTTGAAGGTGGTGGATGAGGGCCTTTTCCCACGGCCCGGCCACAGCATCGATGACGGTGATCTTTTTCCAGGCAAGGAACTGGAAATACTCTTCCTCGATGGCGCCGCAGATTACGCAGGTGATGTTCTCGGTGAGGATGAGGTGGCAGAGTTTTTCCGCAGAGGCCTGGGGCAGCACCACTGTCTTGTCCTCGGTGTCGCCGCCCCGGAGCAGGGTGACGATGTGCACCTCGGCGGCCAGATCAAAGCGGGGGGCCACCTCATCGGCGGCGATGGGGATGAGGATCTTTGTTAACATAGGGAAAACTGTATCATAGGGTTTTAAATTGTTTCAAGCGCTTAAAGTGTTTGCGTTAAAGCGTGCCTCCGGCGGCGAGGTGAGCCACCTCGAAAGCTTATTGCCCTTGCGCTTTGCCCCTCGTTCCTCGGGTCAAAGCGCAAGGGCCTTCGGCTCGGGCTGCGCCCGACATAAACGCTGATGGTTTGTGCTGACTGGTTCACAAGCTTCGACATCACAGGATACGTTGTCGCTGCTTGCTCATTGTCGATTTAACCGTATTGCCTTCTTATGGTTGACGTGCATGGAAAAGCCTGCCTCCGGCGGCCAGGGGATTTTTGGACTAAGTGGCTTCGCCACCCCTGGACCCCAGGTTGCGAAAGCCCTTCCCCTTCGTTCCTCAGGGTGAGAGCTTCCGCGAAGGCTTCTGTGAAATTGAGCAAAACCTGTTTGTCAAACTTTTCAAAAGTTTGGCCCCCGGCAGGGCCGCCGGAGGCACCATCCTGAACACGTGCCTATTCATTGATGCCATATTGTTTCATTTTGCGCCAAAGGGTGCTGCGGCCCCAGCCCAGGGCCTTGGCCGCCTCCTGTCGCTTGCCCCGGGCCCTTTGCAGGGCGTCCAGGATCATCTCCCGCTCGGCCGTGGCCCAGGTGCGGGGGGCGGCTTGAGGCGACTGAGTGTCGGGCGTCGGAGGCGAGGAGGGCTCGATCGTCTCCGGCAGCGGTGCCTGGGGCGGTCCTTCCAAAAGGTAGGCGGGCAGGGACTCCACGTCGATGGTGGGTTCCGTTGCCATGTTGACGGCAAACTCCACGATGTTTCGCAGCTCCCGGATGTTGCCGGTGAACCGGTAGTGGGCGAGCAGGGCCAGGGCGTCCCGGGAGAACCCGGTGACCCGCTTGCCGAGCTGGCGCCGGTAGATTTCCAGAAAGTGGTCCAGGAGGATGCGGATGTCCCCTTTGCGCTCCCGTAAGGGGGGCAGGTGGACCCGGGCCACGTTGAGGCGGAAGAGCAGGTCCTGGCGAAAGGTCCCTTGGGTCACCATCTGCTCCAGGTTGCGGTGGGTGGCGGCGATGACGCGGACGTTGGCGTGGAAGGGGCGGGTTTCGCCCAGGGGGTAGATCACCTGGTCGTCCAGGAAGGTGAGCAGCTTCACCTGCAGGGCCAGGGGAAGATCCCCCACCTCCGTGAGGAAGAGGGTGCCGTTGTGGGCCATGCGGAATCGGCCGGGCTTGTTTTCCACGGCTCCGGTAAAAGCGCCCTTGGCATGGCCGAAGAGCTCGCTCTCCAGAAGGGTCTCGGGAAGGGCACCGCAATTGACCTTGACAAAGGGGCCTCCGGCCCGAAGGGAGGTCTGGTGGATGGCTTCGGCCACCACGTCCTTGCCCGTGCCGGTCTCCCCGGTGATGAGAATGGAGGCGTCGCTCTGGGCGAGGATGGGCAGGGTCTGGAAGATCTTGTCCATCTTTTCGCTGCGGCCGATGATTCCTTCGAAGCTGAAGGCCTGGCTCTTCTGGCTGTCCAGGCTTCGGACCGCCCGCAGGTCTTCGATGGTTTCCATGTATCCGGTGTGGTTGCCGTTGGCGTCGGTGAGGGGGGCCAGGTTCAGCTTGACGGGCAGGCGCACCCGGTCCCGGTTGATGATGTCGCTCTCGCAGGGGGCCGGGGCCGTGACCACCCCATTTTGCCTGGGGCAGTTCTCCACACAGGCGCGGCTTCTTACCACATGGCGGCACGGCATGCCGTAGGCGTCGCTCCGGGAAAAGCCGGTGAGGGCCTCAAAGGCGCGGTTGAGCCAGACAATGTTTAAGTCCTTGTCCATCACCGCCGTGGCCAGGGGGATTTCATCCATGAACCGGCCGAAGGAGAGTTCGGAGGAGAGAAGGTGGACGATGGCCGGAGTGGGGACGGGCATGGGGGACTCCTTTGTCTGTTGGGTCAGCACCTGGGCCGGTGGCATGATCACGCCCCTTATCCTTTGCCTACCCGGGAAGCGGTGTCAAGGGGAATGTAAACGGCAGGCTCCCGGGAAAAAAGGGTGTCAGAAAAGTTTCCACTGTGTAAACCTGAAGCCCGAAACCACCCTGTTCCATCGGAAATTTTCAAAGGATTTCAGGTGGGGGATGCTGGCATGGGTCTTGCTCACCAAGAGAGCCATGGAACGCCGGCTCCGGGCAGGCAAGGCACCGTCAGGGTGCCGTGCCCGGGCACGACACACACCGGCACACACCGATTTACAGGGCGGAGGAAGAATACATATGACGGCCATTGTGATTTCAGGCGGTGAAAACGAGCAGGTCCGGGCGCTGGTCCGGCACCTGGAGCGGGAGACCGGCGGAGTTGCCATGGGAGATGACGAACTCATTGCCATGGCGGCCCATGGGGGCGGGGGACACCTGTCCCTGTCGTGGGCGCTTTTCGGCGTTCACCCCCTGGCGGATCGCATGGTCAAGGAGCGTGCATGCGCAAGGGCCCGGCTGTGCCGGGCCATGGCATCGGCCCTGGAGCGGGGCGTGAGGATTTTTTACGGGGACCTGGGGCACCTTCTGCAGCGGTTTCCCGTGGCCGTGTTCCGGGTCCTCATGGCCGATGTCCCCGGGGCCGGGCGTCGCAGCTGGGTAAGGCGTCGCAGGCGCCTGTTCGGGCGGAGCTTTCTCCACCACAGGTTTTACGACATGTACCTCCCCTGCGGGACCTTTTCGGTGGGGGACGCGGCCAGGGCCATCCTGGAACGGGTGGCCGTTGCCGTGGGGGATCCCGGGCGCCCCCTGACCCGGGATCGCCTGCGGCTTGCCATGGACATGGCCGAAGCCGAAATCGACCTGGTGCGCCGCGGGGTGGAGGTGGTGTTCTGGCACCACGGAGGCGGGGTGACGGTGTGGAACGCCTCGGCCCTGGACAACGCCGAGCTGGAAGCGCGGGTGAGGCGCACCTGCGCCCTGGGCTCTTTTTTGTGTCGGCGGGGCAATCCACCGCCCCTTTTTGAGGAGAGGCTTGCCTACACCCTGTCCATGCGGGTTGAAGGAGACCGAGGCCTGCCGGAGGTGATGGCAACCGTGGCCGGGCGAAACGGGGGACGCACAGCCTCATCGACCTGTGAGGTCATGGTTTACGGTGGTATCGGATGGGATGGACGGCTTGTGGTGGATCTGCCCGACTCCCTGGTGGATCCCCAGGAGGCGGTGTGGCGGCTCATGGCCCTGCACCCGGGGCGCACACTGGTGGTGCCTGCTCAGCGGTACGCCTGGCTGGCCGACCGCATGGGCCTTGAAACGGAATCGGTCCCATGGGCGGTGGATGCTCAGAAGTAAGCAAGGAGGAAAGAAGGATGCCGGGTTTTTTGAGTCTGCGAACAAAGACGACATCCATTGTGGCTCTGATGGTGGCCGTGACCATGGCCTGTGGCGGGGTGATGATATGGAATACCTACCGGGTGGATCGCCTCATCGAAGGCATGGTGAGCGACTCGGTGGCGGCGTACCAGGCGGCCGAGGCCCTGGAAACGGCCCTGGTGAACCAAAAGGGGTTCATGTCCTATTATGTCATGGACAGAAATCCCGAATGGCTCCAGCGCCTGGGGGAGTACCGGCAGCTGTTTCGCATGCGGCTGGAGCGGGCCCAGGGTTTTGCCGGAACGGCCGAGGAACGGGATACCCTTGCGTCCATCGGAGATGCGTATGACCTCTATGTGGCGGCCAAGGACGAGGCCCTGGGCCTTTACATCAAGGGTGATGAAATCGCCGGGGGAGAGGCCCATGCCGGGGTGAGGGATCAGTTCTTCAAGATCCTTAATCACTGCGAGGCGTATAAAAAGGCCCATGAGGAAGAGCTTTTTGCCGCGCGCCAGGCAGTGCACGCCCGGGCCGAGCAGCTGCGCTGGGTCACGGTGGCGGCCCTTGTGTTTGTCACCGGCTTAGGGGGCGTCCTGACCCTGATGCTGGGACGTCAGGTCCTGGCTCCCCTGCGTCGCCTGGCCCGGGAAGAGGCGGGTGAACTGGCCCTCATGGAGCCCAATGAGGTCAAGGCCGTGACCCACCGCATCGAGAACCTTATCCGCAGCGCCGGAGAAGCCCACACCGAACTGGCCCGGAGCCGGGAGAACCTGCTCATGGCCGAGAAGATGGTGCTGGTGGGGAAACTGGCCGCGGGCATGGCCCACAGCATCCGCAACCCCATGACCTCGGTGAAGATGCGCCTCTTCTCCCTCAACCGCTCCCTGCCCCTCACCCGGGAGCAGGAGGAGGATTTTCAGGTGATCACACGGGAGATCGGCCAGGTGGACACCATCGTCCAGAACTTCCTGGAGTTTTCCCGCCCCCCGCGCCTGGCCATGCAGCTGGAAAGCCCCTCCACCGTGGTGGACCGGGTCCTCCAGCTCCTCTCCCATCGCCTCCGCTCCTACGAGGTCACCGTGGAGGTGAAGCGCGAAAAGCCCCTGCCCGACGTGACCTGTGACCCCGAGCAGCTCAAGGAAGCCTTTGTCAACTTCATGGAAAATGCCTGCAAAGCCATGGGCGGCGGAGGCCGCATCGTGATCACCGAGCGCGTGGTCTCCGAGACCGACGGCGCGGGTCTTGCGGAGATCTCCTTTGCCGATACCGGGTGCGGCATCCCCGAAGAGGAACTTGAGCAGGTGTTTCAACCGTTTTTCACCACCCGGGAGGACGGCACCGGCCTGGGCCTGCCCATCTCCCAACGCATCATCGAAAACCACGGCGGCTGGATCGACGTGGACTCCGTCCAGGGCAAAGGCACCACCTTTGTGGTCTACCTGCCCATGGACAGCGAAGAAAGGGGATAAGGGGAACGTGCATGGAAAAACGCCTCCGGCGTCAAGGGGCTAAAGCCCCTTGACCCCAGGGTCGCGAATGCTCCCGGCCTTCGTTCCTCAGGCCGATCACATTCGCTGATGGGCTTTGCCCGTGGAGAATGAAACTTGATTTCATGGTGAAGATCAACGTGTGAGATCTTTAAAAAATATGTGTAAATCTTTTTTATAGGTTGTTTCCCGGCAGGGGGCTGGGGGTATTCGGGTGAAAGCCAATTCAATACGAAAAGCTTCGAGTTTGTTTTTTAGAAATATGAGACGGGTCTCTCTTGCAGGGGCGATCGCATTATGTCATCCGTCGTGCGAATGCCCCTAAAACGGCAGCATAGCGGCGGCATTCATGCATTCGCCATAGGGTTTCAAGGTACCCCCACCTTGCCGCCGGAGGCTTTTCCTTAAAATAAGGAGCGATATGGTTACCATTCTTATTGTGGACGACGATGATTCGTTGCGGGCGTCCTTTGAAAAGCTGCTTGCGGCCGAGGGGTACCGGGTGCACAGCGCGGCCAACGGCCTTGAGGGCATTGAACTTGCCAAGCGCTTGAAGCCGGACCTTGCCATCATCGACATGAAGATGCCGGGCATGGGCGGGCTGGAGTTGTTTGAGCGTCTCAAGGAGGTGGCGAGCCTGATGCCGGTCATTGTGATGACTGCTTACGGCACCACGGAGACGGCCATCAAGGCCACCAAGATGGGAGCCTTTGATTACGTGCTCAAGCCCTTTGATATTCCTGCCTTGCTGCGTCTCATTGGTCAGGCGGCCGAGGCGGGGCGCTTCATGAAGTCCACCGTGACCTTGGGGGGCACCGGGGCAGGCGCCGTGCCCGGAGGGGATGAAGAGAGCATTGTGGGGATCAGTCCGGCCATGCAGGAAGTGTACAAGTCCATCGGCCGGGTGGCGGCAAGCGACGCCACCGTGCTGATCCGGGGCGAGTCCGGCACCGGCAAGGAGCTGGCGGCCCGGGCCATCTACCAGCACAGCAACCGGAGCGGGCGGCCCTTTGTGGTGATCAACTGTGTGGCCATACCCGAGACCCTTCTGGAGAGTGAACTTTTTGGCTACGAGCGGGGGGCCTTTACCGGAGCCACCCACCGGAAGATCGGCAAGATCGAGCAGGCCAACGGCGGGACCCTTTTTTTAGACGAGATCGGGGACATGCCCCTGGAGCTCCAGACCAAGATCCTGCGCCTGCTCCAGGAACGGAGCATCGAGCGCATCGGGGGCCGGGAGACCATTCCTGTGGACGTGCGGATCATCGCCGCCACCAACCGGGACCTGGAAGGGGCCATCAAGGAGGGGCGGTTTCGAGAAGACATCTACTACCGCCTCAAAGTGGTGACCCTTGCGTTGCCCCCTTTACGGGAGCGCAAAGGGGACATTGCCCTTCTCACCGACTACTTTCTCCGGCGCCACGCCCTGGAACTGGGCATGGCCAACCCCGGCATCAGCCAGGAAGGGCTGAAGCTCCTGGGAAGCTATGAGTGGCCCGGCAACGTGAGGGAGCTCTCCAACGTGATCCAGAAGCTGCTTATTTTTCACCGGGGCGGGGCCATTACCCAGGAGAGCATAGCACGAAGCCTCGGTCAGGATGTTGTTTCCGAGGATTCCTGGAAGGACCCGGAGGAGATCATCCGCCGCTGGGTCAGGGGGCGACTGGAACGACGGGAAGACGACCTGTTCGAACGCCTCCTGGACGAATGCTCCCGGGTGATCCTTTCCGAAGCCCTGGCCGCCACCGAGGGCAACCGCTCCCAGGCCGCACGGCTCCTGGGAATCTCACGGCCCACTCTCCATGCTCGCATGGACAAGTACGGCATTACCGTGGGCGCTCGCATCAATGCCGGAGACACAGAGGACCCGGCAAAGCAGTAAACATGGAAAAGCATGCCTCCGGCGGCCCTGCCGGGGGCCAAACTTTTGAAAAGTTTGATAAACAGGTTTTCAGTAAGTCTTTCCAGGCTTCGCCGAACCAATTTTGGTAGTTTGCCATTTTCGGGAAAGTTTTTTGCGGAGCTTTTTTTCAAAAAAGCGACCCGCCGGAGGCAAGCTGAATAGTTACAATTTTTTTTGAAAGGCGGATGTGATTTGACCCGAGGAACGAGGGGCAAAGCGCATCCGCAACCAGCTTTCAAGGTGGCTCACCTTGCCGCCGGAGGCGTTTTTCTCCAGATAAGGAGGCGATGATGACAGGCAGGGCATACGATCGGAAGATCGCGCGGTTTATTCTCGGCAACATGACGATCGTCCCTTTGGTGCCGTTTTTGGTGTTGCTGGTGGTGGGGGCCATCCTCTTTTCAGGGGCCATGGAAAAAAGCATCATGGCTCGGATCTCCCAGACGGCCCGGGATCACGGCATGATGGTGGACACCTTTTTAAAAGAGCGGCGTGCCGACCTGGCGCTCCTGGCCTCCATCTCTTCCTTTGAGGCGTTGTCCACCCCCGAGAATCTGGAGACGGCCTTCGGGAATCTCCAGGCCAGCTCAGGGGCTTTCATGGACCTGGGGGTGTTTGACGAGGCCGGGGTTCACGTGGCCTACACCGGGCCTTACCGTCTGGAGGGCATCGACTATCAGGAGGAGTTCTGGTTTCGAAAGACCATGGCCACCGGCTCCTGGATCAGCGATGTATTCACCGGGTTCCGCAAGACCCCCCATGTGGTGGTGGCGGTGCGGGCTCAAGGGGCAGGGCGTCCCTGGGTGCTGAGGGCCACCATCGATACCGACGTGTTCCAGGCCGTCACCGGTGAGGTGCGCATCGGCCAGACCGGAGAGGCCTTTCTCCTGAACGACGAGGGCGTGTACCAGAGCATTCGCCCCTCCAGGGGCAAGCTCATGGAAAAGGACCCGGACAGCGACGCCTATGTCATGGGAGACGGCTGGGCCGGTGCCCGTGTCATTGCCTGCCGGGACGGGGTCAAGCGTGTCTTTGCCTCGGTGCGGCTTACGGAAAAGCCCTGGCGGCTGGTGGTGGTGCAGGACACCCGCGAGGCCTTTGAGAACCGCATGCGTATCTACCTGGTGATCTTTGCCGTGATGGTGGCTGGCAGCGGGGCGCTTCTGGGTGTGGGCTACGGGCTGACCACCCGCATCGTCTCCCGGATCCGGCGAAGCGACGACGCGGCCGTGCACCTGGAAGAGCAGCTCTACCGCGCAGCCCGCCTGGCCGAGCTGGGGGAGATGGCCGCAGGGTTTGCCCATGAGATCAACAACCCCTTGCAGGTGATGCAAAGCGAGCTGGCCTACATGGCCGAGACCGTCCGCGACGTGGAGGAGGGTACCGAGGAGGTGGGCATGATCCGGGAGTCCCTGGACCAGATGCGCCTTCAGATCGGCCGCTGTTCGGACATCACCCGGTCGGTCCTCAACTTCGGTCGCAAGAGCACCACCCGGGACCAGGCCGTGGTCATGGGGGACTTCCTTGCCGACGTGGCCAAGATGGTCCGCTCCAGAGCCGAGGTGAGCGGGGTGCAGTTCCTCACGGAGGTGCCGGAAAACGGCAGCCGGGTCTGGGGAGATCCCTCGCGGCTCCAGCAGGTTTTTCTCAACCTCATCAACAACGCCCTGGATGCCGTGGAAGCCCGCCACGGCAGCTGCGGGGGCAAGGTCAGCGTGGCGGTGCGTGAGGAGGCAGACACCGTGTGCGTGGACGTGTCGGACAACGGCAGCGGCATGGACGAAGAGACCCGGTCCAAGATTTTTTCCCCCTTCTTCACCACTAAACCCCCGGGTTCCGGTACGGGCCTGGGGCTCTCGGTCTGCTTCGGCATCATCGAGGGCATGGGCGGTCGCATTCATGTCTCCAGCACCGTGGGTGAGGGCTCTGTGTTCACCATCTCCCTGCCTCGCCACCTCGAACAATGACGTAAAAGCGTGCCTCCGGCGGCGAGGTGAGCCACCTCGAAAGCTTATTGCCATTGCGATTTGCCCTCTGCTCACATCAATCGGGTTTCATCCATTAAACATTTCAGGCCCCGGTACATGACCTCTTACATGAGGACGTGGCCGGGGTTTTTTTATGCCCGGTTTTTACATTGCCCGACACCTTGTAAACCGGGCTGACAATACAACGGGATAATCTTGAGGGGTGTTTTGTGAATCGTCTTTTAAAACAGTTTGTTGGCGCACCTGTCTGACTTGGCATGTCCCGTGCATTTCCTCGTGAGAGTCAATCTTTAAGGCATTCGTTTGGGAATGAAGAACCTTAGATTAATTGAGGAGGAGTGAATGGATACTCTTTATGTGTTGCTCGTGGACGACGAGCCCCGTTACCTCGAAACCACCTCACGGTTTCTGGCCCGCAAGGGGTGCACCGTGCTGACAGCCGGCTCCGGGATGGAGGCCCTGTCCGTGCTGTCCAGAGACCCGGTCCACGTGGTGGTTCTGGATGTGAAGATGCCCGGGATGGACGGCCATGAAACCTTTCGTGCCATACGAAAGAGCCATCCCCTGGTGGAGGTGATCCTGCTGACGGGCCACGGCACCGTGGATTCGGCGGTGGAAGGGTTGAAGGCCGGGGCCTTTGATTACCTGGTGAAACCGGCGGACATCGACCTGCTCTGGGGCAAGGTCAGCGAGGCCTGGGATTCGTACCGACGGCATGCGGAGAAGATTCGGTTGGCCATGCTTGAACGAAGCATGCAGAGCCCGAGGGATATCATGAAGCAGCAGGGGTCGGATATCGACGCCTAGGAAGGGGGAATACTCATGGGAGAACGCGACAAGCAAAAGGTGACCGGGTATGACAAGTACGTGGATTGGAAGATTTTCTCCATTCCCGTTGTCCTTTTTTTTCTGATCCTGCTCATGCCCACGCCCGGCGGCATGAAGGATGTGGGGGCCGAATACAAGGTGGGCCCCAAGGCGGTGATCGCCTACCTGAGCCAGGAGCTCTTTGGGGCCGAAAGCACGGAGCTGTCCCAGTGGCAGCTTCTCACGGCCCAGATGATGGAGCGCAACATGCGCATGGGCGCCCTGACCAAGGCCCGTTTTTTGAAACGAAACGAAAAATGGTGCAAAAAATACAAGATCCCTGCGGCCGGGGCCAACTTCAAGCGCGCCCACGCCTTTATCAGGGACGAGGTGGACGACGCCAGGTTCCTTGCCCTCATGGAGGGCGCCCTGAAGCAGAGGCGCGATGTTCTGGATTACGGCGAGCTGGCCGGCAAGGATAAGGCCGCCGCCGACAAGGGGAGCTGGCATATCAAGGTGGCCATCGCCATGGTTGTCTTTGTGGTGATCTGTTTTCTTACGGAGTGCATTCCCCTGCCCGGGGTGGCCTTCTGCATCGGTCTGATTCTGGTGTTCACCGGGGTGGTGACCCGAAAGCAGGTGGCCATGCTCTACTGGTCGGATGCCTGCTGGTTCATCATGGGTTCCCTTATGTTTGCCGCGGCCTTTGTAAAGACCGGGGTGGACAAACGGGTCTGCCTGATGATGTTTGAAAAGCTCGCCGTGCCCAACGTCCGGTGGATCACCCTCATCTTTTTCCTCATCATCACGCCCCTGGCCGCCTTTATCTCCGACCATGCCCTGGCTGCCATGTTCCTTCCCATCGGCATGCTTCTTTATCAGAACAGCCTCACCAGCGAGGTGCCGGAAGACCCGGAGCTGGCCAAGATGCTGATGATCGGCATTGCCATGGCCTGCAACATCGGCGGGCCGGGCGCCCCATCCGGCGGAGCCAGGAACGTTATCATGATGACCTACCTTACGGACATGTTCGGGTTTGACATCGGGTATTTCCAGTGGATCACCTACTGCTTCCCCTTCCTTTTTGTGATGATTCCCATCACCTGGCTCATCGTGAACTGGCGCTTCAAGCCGCAGGTCACCAGCCTGGCTCCGGCCATGGATCACCTGCGTGTGGAGATTCATAAAATGGGGCCCTGGAACCGCAAGCAGATCATCGCCCTGGTGGTGTTCCTGGTGATGGTCTTCGGCTGGTTCACGGAAAAAGAGTTCTACAACCTGGGGATCTACCCCATTCGCTTAGGCATCGGGGTCATTGCCGTGGCTGGTGCCGTGGCTTACCTGCTCACCGGGGTGGTGAACTGGCGTGATTACCATGAAAAGGTGGACTGGGGCGTGGTCTGGCTCTACGCTGGTGCCATCATCTTCGGCAGGACCCTGGACACCACGGGTGCCGCGTACTGGCTGGCCCGCACCGTCATCGATTTTCTGGCGCCCTTCGGCATGGACTCCGGCCTTCCCCTCATGGCGGTCTCCAACGGGCTCACCGCCGTGCTCACCAACCTCATGGCAGATGGACCGGCCGCTGCGGCCGTAGGTCCCATTACCCTGAACATGGCGGGTCTGGTGCATCCCGGGACCACCTTTCTGCCCTTCATGGCCATGAGTACAGCCATTGCATCCAGCTTTGCCTACTGCCTGATCATCGGCACACCTCCCAACGCCATCGTGTACGCCTCCGGTTACCTGGAGCCCAAGGACTACCTCCGGGTGGGGCTTCCCCTGTGGTTTGTGGCCAACGCGATCCTTCTGCTCCTCACCGGAGCGTACTGGGTCCTGCGCGGGTTCAACGCCCTGCCGGGGTTTTAATCACCCATGAATCGTAAGGAGAAAGGACCGGTGAAAGAACAAGACACCATGAAACCTTCGATGAGATGGAAACGCGGAAAGCTCTTTTTTACTGCTGAGGCAGAGCGCCGTGTGTGCTTTGTGCTGACCCTGGTCATGCTGGTGTACGGCGCCGTGACCTGGGCCCTGGGAGGGTAGCCATGGATGCTGACCTGAAACGGGGCCCGACCCCCACCGTGGAGAAGATCGGGGTTACAGCCGTGCTGCTGTCGCCCTCTCGGGTCTATGGCGCCCTGGCGGCCCGGGGAACCCTTCACCGGCTGCTGTGGGGCTTGTCCGCAGCGGTGGTGCTCCACGGTCTGCTTACAGGCATGCTGGTGCCGGGCGGTGGCCGGGTGGTCCTGGCCACGGTGTCTGCGGCCAACGCCCTGGGCATGGCCCTGCTCTCCTCCCTTCTGGGCTGGATGGCCCTGAAGGTGGTGGGGGCTCGCCGGTCCGGCCTGGCCGTTGTGGCGCCCTGTGTGGCCTACGGCTTTGGGGTGACCCTGCTTGTCTCATGGATTCCCGGGGCTTTCTGGTTCACAGAACCCTGGAAATGGGGTGTCATCGGGATCGGTTTCCGGGAACTCGGAGGGATGAGCGGCCGACGCGCCTTTGCTGCGGTGGGGCTCATTCTTGTGGCCTTGGTGGCTCTGTTCAAGGTGATTTTCATGCTGCAGGGCGTGTGAAGCATCGGTGCACAGCACTTGATTGACGTGAAAGGAGAAGACAACGATGAGTACAAAGATACGTGTGATGATAGTGGATGATGAGGAACGCTTTCGCGTGGCCACGCAAAAGGTCCTGGAACGCCGGGGCTTTGAGGTGATTTCTGCGGAATCGGGGGAGGCGGCCCTGGAGCGCCTCGACAAGGCGCCGGACGTGGTGGTGCTGGATATCCGCATGGCCGGCATGGACGGGCTCACGGCCCTGGGGCTGATCAAGGCCCGCAAGCCCAAGGTCCCGGTGATCATGCTCACCGGCCACGGCACCGGGGAATCCGCCGAGGAGGCCCTGGCCGCAGGGGCCTATGATTTTCTGGCAAAACCCTGCGACATTGATCTTTTGTCTACCAAGATCTACGAAGCCGGGCGAGGGCACGGAATGGACTTCGATGAGGAAAAGACCGTCGGGGAGGTGATGATTCCCCTGGCAGAGTATGAAACGGCCCGGCCCAATCAGACCGTGGAGTACGCGGTCCGGGCCTTGCGGGCCTCCTTTTCGCCCCGGACCCTGTCCGGCTCCCTCATTGAGTCGGGCCAGCGGTCCCTGCTGGTGCTCGCCGACGGTGAGGTCAAGGGGGTGATCTCCGTAAGGGGACTCATGGAATCCCTGCTGCCCGCTTATATTCATGCCGACCTTCCCAGCACGGCCTCCACCATCCGGTACTCTCCCATGTTCTGGAAGGGGCTCTTTACCTCCGAGGCGAAAAAGCTCATGGCGCGCAAGGTCTCGGATGTGATGACCGAAGCACCGCCGGAAGTGGATATCGAGGCCAACCTCATGGAGGCTGCCTACATGATGACGTCCCTGCGGCAACGCAGGCTGGCTGTCATGGCCTGGGGCCAGTGCCAGGGGATTATCCGGGAGGAGGAGCTCTTCTTTGAGATCGAGAGGGTTGCCTCGGAAGGGTGAGTATTGCCTTCTTCAAGGTGGCACACCTTGCCGCCGGAGGCTGTTTTCTGGAGCTGAATAGTTACCACAAAACCAAAAAAAAAGGACCTGATCGAAATCGATCAGGTCCTTTGTATTTTTTGCTTTTGTGTTTTGGTCGGGGCGAGAAGATTCGAACTTCCGACCCCTTGACCCCCAGTCAAGTGCGCTACCAGGCTGCGCTACGCCCCGCCAAAAACAGGAGGGTTATACCCCCATGCCCCAAGGGATGTCAAGCACTCTTTGACAAAAAATCGACCCGACCCCATAATGGCCCCAAACGCGAGGGTGGCTGTGGAATGTTGCCATGGAAGGTGTGCGTAAAATCAATGTGTTGGGGAAAGGCGGCCGGATGATATTTCCATTTGGACAAGATGCGCAGATCGGGGTGGTGGCCCCGTCCGGGGTTGTGGACCCCGTAAAACTGGAAAAGGGGATGGCAGTCCTTAGGGCGGCCGGATGGGACGTGGCCGTGGACACGGCCGTGGGGGATGCCATGGGCTACCTTGCCGGGAGTGAGGCCGTGCGAAGGGACTCTCTGCTTCGTATGGCCCAGGCGCGCCCCGACCTTCTGGTGGCGGCCCGCGGAGGGTACGGCGCCATGCGGCTTCTGGCTGAATTGACAGACGAGGAGCTGCTGGAGCTCCCGCCTCTCATGGGCTTCAGCGATACCACGGCGTTTCTGGTAAGGCTTGTGGGGCTGGGGCGGCGGGTGGTCCACGGCCCCACGGTTCAGGGGCTGGCCATGGCCTGCCCGGAGACCCTGGACGCATTGGAGGGGCTCTTCCGCTCCGGTGTCCGTCCCGATCCTTTGGGCGATGCCTGGGGCTCTCTGGTGGCCGGAGACGCAGAAGGGGTGCTCACCGGGGGCAACCTGGCCACCCTGGCCCATCTTTGCGGCACCCCGTTTCAACCCGATTTTTCCGGGTGCGTCCTTGCCCTTGAAGATGTTCATGAAGCCCCGTACCGCCTGGATCGTGCCTTGACCCAGATGCGTCTCTCAGGCGCTTTTGACGGGGTTCAGGGGGTGTTGGTGGGAGACTTTTTGCATTGCGGAGAAAAAGGGGCGCCTGAGGCGGTCCTCCGGGAGGTGTTTGCCCCCTTGGGGATTCCGGTGGTGACCGGGGGGCGCTTTGGACACGGCCCCACAAACTTTCCCCTGGTCTTCGGGGAGCAGGTGGTTCTCTCGTCTGAAGCGGGGTTTCGTTATGTGTGAGGCCCTGTCGCAAAAGATGGCGGACGGGGTGGCCTCCGGGGTTTTTCCCGGGGGGCAGCTTCTGGTCATGGTGGGCGGAGAGGTGGTGGGGGAATCGTGTGCCGGAACCCTCTGGACCGGAGGGCCCGAGGTGACCCCTGACACGTTGTTTGACCTGGCGTCCCTCACCAAGCCCCTGGCTGGGGCCACCCTTACCATGGTGCTGGTGGCCGAAGGGATTCTGGAGATTGAGGCTCCGGTGAGCCGTTACCTGCCCTGGTTCACAGGGGGCGGCAGGGAGGCGGTGACCCTTCGACACCTACTGGACCACTCCTCGGGTCTGCCGGCCTGGATGCCCCTTTACGAAACCCTGGTGACCATGCCCGTGGCCGAAAGGGGCAAGGGGCTTCGGGCGCTTCTTCAAGGGTGCTCCCTTGAGGCTCCGGCCGGGGAGAGGGTGTGTTACAGCGATATCGGGTTCATGGTGCTCAAGGCGGTGGTGGAGGCCGTGACGGGCACGGATGTGCGGCACCTCTTCGAGGCGACGGTGCGTGGTCCTCTGGAGCTTCGCGATGTGATGTACGCCCCGGACCTGCCCGAGGGCAGGGCGGTGGCTGCCACCGAAGCCTGTCCCTGGCGGCACAAAACCCTCTGCGGAGAAGTCCACGACGACAACGCCTGGGCCATGGGGGGCGTTGCTCTTCATGCCGGGCTTTTCGGCACGGCCCGGGACGTGGGGCGTCTTGTGTGGCACCTGGCATCCCACCACAGGGACGGGGTGGCGGGCTCGCCCTTCAGCCGGGATGTGGTGACCGCTTTTTTCCGGGAATCCCAAGGGCGTGGACGGGGGCTGGGCTTTGACATGCCGTCGGCCCAGGGGTCGGCAAGCGGGCGCTATTTTTCCACGGGGAGCGTGGGGCACCTGGGCTTTACCGGGACCTCGTTTTGGGTCGACCCGAACCGGGGCGTGGTGGTTGTGCTGCTCACCAATCGCGTGCACCCATCCCGGGAAAACACGGCGATTCGCGTGTTTCGTCCGGAGGTTCATGATATCGTTATGGAAACGGTTTGTCGCGGCGTCTTCGCAACGGGGGCGCCGCACTGCTCCGGTCCCGCTTTTTAAGTTGTCAAGAAGCATGATTTCTGATAGCGGTGAAGGTTGATTATTGCGTTTTTTTGTCCTGCTGGCCCCGGGACACGCCCCACGGGAGAAGACAGCTTCGGTGAAGCCCTCTTTCGGACGGGGATGTGTGCAATCGATTCATGTAACGACGACTTCAGGAAACACGCCCCGACCGTCGCGGAGACGATGTCGACGGCACAGGGATTCCTGTTGTCAAAGGCCATTACTTACTATCGGAAACAAAGGCTGACTATGAACCTTCTTGACTCGCTGCTGGGAGTTTTTTCCAGTGACCTGGCCATTGACCTGGGAACGGCCAACACCCTTGTCTATGTGAAAGGCAAGGGCATTGTGCTCAGCGAACCGTCCGTGGTGGCTGTTCGCACCGACAACAGATCCAAGAACAAGGTATTGGCCGTGGGCCTCGAGGCCAAGAACATGCTCGGTCGAACGCCGGGAAACATTGTGGCCATCCGCCCCATGCGCGACGGGGTGATCGCCGACTTTGAAGTGACCGAAGCGATGCTCAGCCACTTTATCAAGAAGGTGCACAACAACCGCCAGAAATTTGTCCGCCCCCGCATCATCATCGCCGTTCCCTCCGGTATTACCCAGGTGGAGAAACGCGCGGTCAAAGAGTCTGCCGAGTCGGCAGGGGCACGTGAGGTCTTTCTCCTGGAGGAGCCCATGGCGGCTGCCATCGGCGCGGGCCTTCCCATTACCGAGCCCACCTGTAACATGGTGGTGGATATCGGCGGGGGCACAACGGAGGTGGCGGTGATCTCCTTGGCCGGTATTGTCTATTCCCGCTCCCTGCGGGTGGCCGGCGATCGCATCGACGAAGCGATCATGCAGTACATCAAGCGACGCTACAACCTTCTCATCGGCGAGCGTACCGCCGAGGTGATCAAGACCACCATCGGCAACGCCTACCCCGACACCGAGCACATCGAAACCATCGAAGTGAAGGGCCGTGACCTGGTCTCCGGGATTCCCAAGATCCTGGCCATCGACTCCGAAGAGATTCGCCAGGCCATCAGTGAACAGATCGACGCCATCGTGGAGTGCGTGAAGATCGCCCTTGAGCAGACTCCTCCCGAACTGGCCGCAGACATTGTGGACCGGGGCATTGTGCTCACCGGCGGCGGTGGCCTCTTGAAGAACCTCGACAAGCTTCTCAAGGAGAACACCGGCCTTCCCATTACCGTGGCAGAGGATCCCCTCTCCACCGTGGCCAAGGGGGCGGGCATGTCCCTGGACAGCATCGAAATTTTACGGCAGGTGGTCATCAGGTAGCCTATGTTTTCTCGGCGTATGGTACTGGTTGTGGCGGTTTTGGTGCTGCTTCTGCTCAACATTGCCGCTCTGACCGTTTCTAGCAGCCGTCCCGATTCTGCCGGAGGTGCAGCGCCCATTGCGTTGCACCTGACGGCTCCCTTTCAAAAAGGCCTGACCGCATCCCTCGGGTGGATCCGTTCCATCTGGTACGGGTACTTCAACCTCGTCTCCACCGCCGAGGAGAATGAGGCCCTTCGCAGAGAGGTGGCGCAGCTCCGGGAGCAGCTCAACGGGTACAACGAACTCAAGCTGCTCAACGGGAGAATGCGCGGCCTCCTCTCCTTTAAAGAGGCCAAAGCCCGCAACATGGTGGCTGCCATGGTCACGGGCAAGGACGCCTCCCTCTGGTATCGCACCCTCATCATCGATAAAGGCACGGAAAACGGCGTGGCCAAAGGGCAGCCCGTGGTGGTCCCCGACGGCATTGTGGGGCAGGTCATTGAGGCTTCCCGTCGTTATGCCAAGGTGCTTCTCGTCACCGATCGCAACAGCTCCGTGGACGCCCTGGTCCAGGACACCCGGGTCCGCGGGATTCTCAAAGGGGGCGGGGCCGGTGAGTGCCGGTTTGCTTACGCCAACCGGAACGACACCATCAAGCCCGGTCAGCGGATTGTCTCTTCGGGGCTGGACGGGGTGTTCCCGAAAGGGTTTTTCATCGGAACCGTCAGCGAGGTGCGCAAAGGGGTCTCCGGTATCTTTCAGGATGTGGCCGTGGCCCCTTCGGTTAATTTTGAGACCCTGGAAGAGGTGCTTGTCATCATGAGCCCCGAAGCGGAGGAGTGATGGCAGTCATCGGATACACCCTGGTGTCCATCTTGCTGATCCTCATCCAGACGGCCCTGTTGCCCCAGATGTCCATGCGTCCGCCCTTTGATTTGCTGGTGGTGCAGGTGGTCTTTACGGCCCTTGCCCTGCCCAGGATCCAGGGCGGGGTGGTGGTCCTGGTGACGGGGGTTCTCGTGGACGGGTTGTCGGGGAGCCCCTTCGGCTTTTATCTTACCAGCTACTTCTGGCTGTTTTTTACTCTTCAGGTCGCCATTCAGGTCCTGCACGTCTACAGCCGTATCCTTATTTATCTCGCTGTTCTGGCCGGGATCGTTCTGGAGAATCTCGTGGCCCTTCTTGTGCTCAGCGTATCCGGAGCCGCTACCTCCACCATGGTGTGGGCTGTGGAGCAGGGGGGCAGGCAACTTCTCTGGGGCGCGATTCTGGGGCCTGTGGTCTATGTGCTCATGGCCCTGGGGTATCGCCTGGGCGGGGCTCTGGCCCGTGAGATTGTCTGTCGCCTGGAAGGAGGCAAGGGTGTCTGATTTACCCCGAAAGCGAAACACCGAAAGGGCCGGAGGCTCGGAGGGGTACCTCAACAGTCCTGACGGGGAGTGGTTCAACAACCGCCTCAAAGGGACGATGCTTCTCATCTTTATCGCCTTTGCCGTTATCCTTGTCCGCCTTTTCTACCTTCAGATCATCAATGGTCAGATCTATCGCGAACTCTCCACCAACAACCGCATCCGTCTTCAGAGCCTTCCTCCGTCCCGGGGGTTGATTTACGACAGCCAGGGTAGTCTCCTGGTGGACAACCGGCCGGCCTTTGACCTTATTATCGTGCCCCGGGATGCCCAGCCCGTTCCCGAGACCCTGGAGCGTCTTTCCGAGTTTACGGGGATCGACGTGGAGGAGATGGCGGCCAAGATTGCCAAGAAGGGGGGAGATAATTCGTCCCGGCAGGTGGTGCTCAAGCGGGACATCGGCCGGGATGCCCTGGCGCCTGTGGAGGTGAACAGTTTTGACCTGCCCGGTGTGAAGGTAAAGGTCCGGCCCAAGCGCTTTTATCTCAACCCGGGCATGGCGGCCCATCTGCTGGGTTATCTGGGCGAAATCAACGCCCGGGAGCTCTCCAGCGGTAAGCACCCGGAGGCCTCCGGCGGGGATTTCATCGGCAAGTTCGGCATCGAAAAGGTGATGGAGCCCCTGTTGCGGGGTGCCCAGGGCGGGCGACAGGTGGAGGTGGACGCCCGCGGCCGGGTGATTCGGGAGCTCAAACGTGTGGAGGCGGACCCGGGGAAGAATATTTTTCTGACCATTAACACAGAGCTTCAGAAAAAATCCGAAGCGCTGCTCAAGGGGGATGTGGGGTCCGTGGTTGCCCTGGATCCACGCAACGGGGCTGTGTTGGCCATGGCCAGCAGCCCTGCCTTTGATCCCAACGATTTTGTGAGTGGCCTGTCGTATGCCAAGTGGAACTCCCTTCAGAACGATCCGGGACGGCCCATGGAGAACAAGGCCACCCAGGCGTTGTACCCCCCTGCCTCCATTTATAAGATCGTCTCTTCCATTGCCGCCCTGGAAGAGAAGGTGGTGGATGAAAAGACCCGCTATTTCTGTTCCGGGAGCCATGCCTTCGGGGACCGTGTCTACCGGTGCTGGAAGCGGGCGGGCCACGGCTCCATCAACCTTGTGGATTCCCTTGCCCAATCCTGTGATGTCTACTTCTATGAGGTGGGGGAAAAACTCGGGGTAGACCGTCTGGCCTTTTACGCCCGGGCGTGCGGTCTGGGCAAGCCCACGGGGGTGGATCTGGACAACGAACGGGCCGGCTTGATCCCCACGGCGGAGTGGAAACGCCGCAAGCTCCATGAGAGCTGGCACAGCGGGGAGACACTCTCTTTGGCCATCGGCCAGAGCTACAACCTGGTGACCCCCATTCAGATGGCCATGCTCATCGCATCCGTTGCCAACGGCGGGGTGATCTACAGGCCGTATATCTTAGGGAAAATGGAGACCGCAGACGGGGCCCTGGTCAAGGAGACCCACCCGGTGGAAAACGGGCGGCTTCCCGTCAGTAAGAAGACCCTGGCCTTGATTCAAAAGGGGCTCTGGGGCACGGTGAACGACCGGAAGGGGACGGCAAAGGTCGCCGCCGTGGAAGGGGTTACCGTTGCCGGGAAGACCGGCACCGCCCAGGTCATCAGCAAGGCCAAGAGGGATTCCCGTACCAAAAAGAGTATCCGAAAATTCAGGGATCATGCATGGTTTGTCGCCTATGCGCCGGTGGAAAACCCCACCATCGCCGTGGCGGTGATCGTGGAGCATGGTGAAGGCGGGTCCACCAAGGCTGCCCCCATTGCCAAGAAAGTGATTGAGACTTATCTGGGAAAAGGGGAGGCTGTTCGTGATTGATCGACGCGTGGTGGAACATTTTGATTGGGGGCTTCTGCTCATCACCCTGGCCTTGTCGGGCCTGGGGCTTGTGGCCCTGTACAGCGCCGTGTACGCGGGAAACGATCCTTCCCTCAGGCCCCTGTTCGTCAAGCAGCTGGTCTGGCTCGGCGCAGGCATGGGCGTGATGATCGCCACCTTTTGCGTGGATCCCAAGGAGTTCGAGCGCTGGACGCCGGGAATCTATGCCTGCTGCATGGGGCTTCTGGTGGCGGTGCTCTTCGTGGGACGCATGGTGGGCGGCTCCCGGCGCTGGCTGGTGCTGGGGCCCATGACCCTTCAGCCCTCGGAGCTTGCCAAGGTGGGCGTGATCCTGATGCTGGCGCGGTTTTACGCACGAAACGCCACCACCCGGGGGCTCGGTTTCCGGGAGCTCATCAAGCCAGCGGCCATTGTGCTGCTGCCCTTTCTCCTGATCTACCTTCAGCCCGATCTGGGCACCGGCCTTCTTATTGTGATGATCGCCGGGATCATGACCCTTTTTGTCAAAATCGAGCGCCGCACCCTCACCATGCTGGTGTGTGCGGGGCTCGGCCTGGCCGTTGCGGCCTGGCTCTTCTTCCTGAAAGCCTACCAGAAACAGCGCGTGCTGACCTTCCTTAACCCCGACCGCGATCCTTTAGGGGCGGGGTATCACATCATCCAATCCAAAATCGCCATCGGCTCCGGGATGCTCACGGGCAAGGGCTTCCTCAAGGGGACCCAGAACACCCTGAGCTTTCTTCCGGAGCGGCACACCGACTTTATCCTGTCTGTCCTGGCAGAGGAGTGGGGGTTTGTGGGTACGGTGCTTCTCGTGCTCCTGTACGGCACTCTCTTTGTCTGGAGCCTCAACATCGCCCACAAAAGCAAGAACACCTTCGGTACCATCACCGCCGTGGGGGTGACGGCCATGCTCTTCTGGGAGGCCTTCATCAACATGGGGATGGTCATGGGACTCATGCCCGTGGTGGGGGTTCCCCTGCCCCTGGTGAGTTACGGCGGCTCTTCCGTGGTGACCAGCTTTATGGCCATCGGTCTCCTCATGGGGGTCAGCATGCGTCGCTTCAAGAAATAAAGCCCCTTGGCGGTCCGTTCTCTTTTTGGCGGGTGGATCTGTGGAAAAGGGGCCCCTTCCGGGGTGGCTTTTTACTCTTTTATTGTGGTATGAGCAGGTGCAGGTGAAATGCTTAGCTTCCTGTGACTTTTGACCGTGGACTTCGGGGCAACATAATGCTTGTTGGTAAATCCTGACGCCTCCGGTTCGCAAGGGTTAAGCTTAGATGGAAAAAGCTGATATCACTTGCTAATCATGGAGAGATTTTCTAAAACAGGTTGACATAAAAAGAGAAAAACTGATATAGGTTCGGTGCTAAAATGAGGGAATTTCTAAGGCTTGCTCCAGCCTTGGTCTGTGTTGTTATGAATATTATCTGGCATTCTTATTAACTTTTGTTGGAGGGTCACCAATGGTCAGTGTGGATTATTCCTTATTGGTGCAGATTGTCAACTTCATCCTCTTGATCCTTATTTTGAATATCGTCTTGTATAAGCCGATCCGGGGAGTTCTTGCGAAGCGTCGTGAGGCCATAGACGGCCTCAATGACAGCATCGATGCCTCATCTGTGGGCGTGCGCGAGAAGGAGGAGACGTTTGCAGCAGGCATCAAAGAAGGGCGTGCCAAGGGCGTTGAGCTCAAGGACGCGATCATCGATGAAGCGTCCCGTGAAGAGCGGCGCATCATCGGCGAGATTACCGGTCGTGCCCAGGACGATCTTGCCGCCGTGCGCGTTAAGATTTCTCAAGAGATGGTTGCAGTGCGGGAGAGTCTGCAGAGTGAAGTGGACGATTTTGCGAAGGCAATCGGCGAAAAGATTCTGGGGAGGGCTCTGTAATGCGTGATGAGATGAAATCGTCCGGAGGGCGCAGGATTTTGTTCTGGGGCCTTTTCGCGGCATTGACCTTGAGTGCGGGAATGGCTTTCGCCTCCAGCGGGGGCGGCCACGCCGCCGAGGCCAAGCACTGGCTCACCACGGACACGGCCCGTGTCCTCAACTTTGTTGTGCTCATGGGGTTTCTGTTCTTTGTTCTGCGCAAGCCGGTCTCCAATGCCCTGTCCGGGCGTATCGGCTCCATTCGCGACGAACTGGATACCCTGGAACAAAAGAAGGCGGACGCTGAAAAGACCCTGGCCGAGTATGAGACCAGAATTGCCACCCTCGAAAGCGAGGTGGAGGTGATCCTGGATCAGTACCGGGAGCAGGGGGAGGCCGCCCGCACGCGCATCATGGAAGAGGCCAAGCTCCACGCCGCTAAGCTCGAAGAGCAGGCCAAGCGCAACATTGACCATGAGTTCAAGGCCGCCCGTACGGATCTCAAAGCCGAAATCATGGCCCTGGCCCTGGAAAAGGCCGAGTCGCTGATCCAGGAGAAGATCAATACCGACGACCAGGAAAAGCTGGTGGATGACTATCTGAACAAGGTGGTGGTGCAATGAAAGATTTCGCGATATCCAGGCGTTATGCCAAGGCTCTGCTGCTCATCGGCAAAGAGGACGGCCAGGCAGAGACCTACCGTGAACAGCTCAGCGGGGTGGCGGCGTTTCTTGCACGGGAGGTGGAGCTCTCCACCGCCATCGCCAACCCGATTTATGAATGTGACGGCAGGCGCGGTGTGCTGAAGGTGGTGGTGGAGAAGCTGGGCCTCTCCCCTGTCATCGCATCCTATGTCCTGCTTTTGTTTGACAAGGGACGCTTCGGTTACCTTGGTTCCATCGATGAAACCTACCAGGAGCTGGTGGACGAGCTGAACGGCATCGCCCACGCCCATGTGGTTTCCGCCGTGGATCTGTCGGAAGACGCTGTGGAGAAAATCAAGGCATCCCTCTCCGCATTGACAGGCAAGGACGTCATTTTGAATCTAGAAAAAGACCCCGGGTTGATTGGGGGCATTGTTACGAAGATAGGTGACCTTGTACTTGACGGCAGTGTGCGCACACAGCTGCAGAACATGAAAGAATCTTTTAAAAGGGGTGAGAGTGTCTAATGGAAATCAAAGCTGAAGAGATAAGCCAAATAATCAAGGAGCAGATCAAGGATTTCGACAAGAAGGTCGAGTTGTCCGAAACCGGCGTCGTTCTTTCAGTGGGCGACGGCATCGCAAGGGTCTACGGCCTGGAAAAAGTGATGGCCCTGGAGCTTGTGGAATTTCCCGGCGGCATTCTCGGCCTGGCCCTTAACCTGGAAGAAGACAACGTGGGTGTGGCCATTATGGGCGATGACACCCACATCAAAGAGGGCGACACCGTCAAGCGTACCGGCCGTATCGCCGAGGTTCCCGTGGGCGAGCCCGTTCTCGGCCGCGTCGTGACCACCGTGGGTGAGCCCATTGACGGCAAGGGTGCCATTGATGCCGCGGAGTTCCGTCGACTTGAGATGGTGGCTCCCGGTGTTATCCAGCGAAAGAGCGTGCACGAGCCCTGCTACACCGGCATCAAGGCCATCGACGCCATGACCCCCGTGGGCAAGGGCCAGCGTGAGCTGATCATCGGCGACCGCCAGATCGGCAAGACCGCCATCGCCGTTGACGCCATCCTCGCCCAGAAGGGCCAGGACGTGAAGTGTGTCTACGTGGCCTGTGGCCAGAAGAAGTCCACTGTTGCCCAGGTTGTGGCGGTTCTCGAAGAGCACGGTGCCATGGAGTACACCACTGTGGTTGCGGCCTGTGCCTCCGACCCCGCGGCCCTTCAGTTCCTCGCTCCTTACGCCGGTTGCGCCATGGGCGAGTACTTCCGCGACAAGGGTGAGCACGCCCTGATCATCTACGACGACCTCTCCAAGCAGGCTGCCTCCTATCGCCAGGTCTCCCTGCTGCTTCGTCGTCCTCCCGGACGTGAAGCCTTCCCCGGGGACATCTTCTACAACCACTCCCGTCTCCTGGAGCGTTCCGCCAAGCTCTCCGATGAGCTGGGCGCCGGGTCCCTCACCGCCCTGCCCATCATCGAAACCCAGGAAGGCGACGTGTCTGCCTTTATCCCCACCAACGTTATCTCCATTACCGACGGTCAGATCTACCTCGATAAGGGGATGTTCTTCGCCGGTATGCGTCCCGCAGTTGACGTCGGCCTCTCGGTTTCCCGAGTTGGCGGCGCGGCACAGGAGAAGGCCATGAAGCAGGTGGCCGGTACCCTGCGTCTCGACATGGCGGCCTTCCGCGAGCTCGAGGCCTTTGCCGCCTTCGGCTCCGACCTGGACGCCTCCACCCAGCGTCAGCTCACCCGTGGTCAGCGGCTTGTGGAAGTTCTCAAGCAGCCCCAGTACGCACCCCTGCCCCTGGAAAAGCAGGTTCTCATCCTTTACGCAGGCACCAAAGGGTTCATCGACGACTACCCCCGTGAGGCGGTGGTCAAGTACGAAGCGGGCCTCTACCCCTTTGTGGAAGGCCGTTTCCCCAAGATTCTCCCCGCCCTTGCGGAAGCCAAAAAGATCACCTCTGAAATCGAAGCCGATATTGTCAAAGCACTCGAGGCGTACGCCGAGGAGTTCAAGGACACCATCAAGTAGCTTGCGCTGAAGAGCAGATCTATTAATTTGAGACACGTAAAGGTAAATGGCATATGGCAACGTTAAAGGAAGTACAATTAAAGATCTCTGGCGTCAAAAAGACCAAGCAGATCACCAGCGCCATGAAAATGGTCGCGACTTCCCGCTTGCGTGGTGCTCAGTTAGCCATGGAGGCCTTCCGACCCTATGCGGAGAAATACGCAGAGGTGCTGGGAAGCCTTGCTCAGAAGGCAGGTGAAGGAGCCAGTTCGCTCCTTGAAGCACGCGAGGAGGTGAAGAAGGTTCATGTGGTTCTCCTGACATCGGACAGGGGGCTGTGTGGGGGCTTCAACATCAACCTCATCCAAAAAGCGGAAGAACTGATCAAAGAGAAAGTGGGGGAGGGGGCCGAGGTTTCCTTCACCAACTTTGGTAAACGGGGCCGTGACTGGGCCCGCAAAGAGGGACAGACCCGGGCGGATGAGTACGTCGGGGTCGTTGGGACAAAGGTGGGGTTTGGCGTCGCGTCCACCGGTGGCCAGAAGCTGATTGACGGCTTTCTCGCCGGTGAGTACGACGAAGTCTACCTGATCTATGCCGAGTTTGTCAGCATGGCCAGGCAGGTGCCGGTGCTTCAGCAGCTTCTTCCCATCCCCCCCATCGAGGTGGTGGAAGAGGAGGCTGCCGAGGACAAGCCGTTCCAGGCAGAGCACATCTGTGAGCCCAGCGCGGACAAGCTCCTTGGCGAGATGCTCCCAAGGAATGTGTATATTCAGCTTTACCGTGGTCTTCTTGAGACGTCGACCAGTGAGCATGCGGCCCGAATGTCGGCCATGGACAACGCCACCCAGGCGTGTTCCGACATGATCACTGATCTTCAGAGGGTGTATAACAAAGCACGACAAGCGGCAATTACTGCAGACCTTATGGATATCGTCGGTGGTGCAGAGGCCTTGAAGGGCTGATTGTAACTCGCTTATCGCATATACAGCATAGATTTAGGTACAATAGGAGGTACTTTTCAATGGCTGACAATATCGGAAAAATCACACAGGTCATGGGGCCTGTTGTTGACGTGGAGTTTGAACCTGGAAAACTGCCGGCGATCCTTACAGCACTGACCTTGACCAACCCCGCCATCAATGACGAAGAGGACAACCTCGTTATTGAGGTGGCCCAGCACCTGGGCGACAACGTGGTGCGTACCATCGCCATGGACGTTACCGACGGCCTCGTCCGCGGCATGGGCGTCAAAGATACCGGAAACCCCATCGTCATGCCCGTGGGCAAGGCTTCCCTGGGTCGCGTCCTCAACGTTGTTGGGCGCCCCGTGGACGGCCTCGGCGATGTAAGCATGGAAAACACCATGCCCATCCATCGTCCCGCCCCCGAGTTTACCGAGCAGGACACCTCGGTGACCGTTCTTGAAACCGGCATTAAGGTGATCGACCTTCTCGTTCCCTTCCCCCGAGGTGGCAAGATGGGCCTCTTCGGCGGTGCGGGCGTTGGTAAGACCGTTATCATGATGGAGATGGTTAACAACATCGCCATGCAGCACGGCGGCATCTCCGTGTTCGCCGGCGTTGGCGAGCGTACCCGTGAAGGTAACGACCTTTACCACGAGATGAAGGAGTCCGGCGTTCTCGACAAGTGTGCCCTGATCTACGGTCAGATGACCGAACCTCCGGGAGCCCGTGCACGTGTTGCCCTCTCCGCCCTGACCTGCGCCGAGTACTTCCGTGACGTGGAAGGCCAGGACGTTCTGATCTTCATCGACAACATCTTCCGCTTCACCCAGGCGGGTTCCGAGGTGTCGGCCCTCCTCGGTCGTATGCCCTCGGCGGTTGGCTACCAGCCCACCCTGGCGGTGGACATGGGCGGTCTGCAGGAGCGAATCACCTCCACGGATAAAGGCTCCATTACCGCGGTTCAGTGTGTGTACGTCCCCGCGGACGACCTCACCGACCCGGCTCCGGCCACCACTTTTGCTCACCTCGACGGCACGGTGGTTCTCTCCCGTTCCATTGCCGAGCTGGGCATCTACCCTGCGGTGGACCCCTTGGACTCCTCCTCCCGTATTCTGGACGCCGCCTACATCGGCGACGAGCACTACGCCGTGGCCCGTCAGGTCCAGACCGTGCTCCAGAAGTACAAGGAACTCCAGGACATCATCGCCATCCTCGGTATCGACGAACTCTCCGATGAGGACAAGGTGGTGGTAACCCGTGCCCGTCGTATTCAGCGATTCCTCTCCCAGCCCTTCCACGTGGCCGAAGTGTTCACCGGCCTCAAGGGCAAGTACGTGAAGCTCGAAGACACCATCCGAAGCTTTAAGGAGATCCTGGACGGCAAGCACGACGAGCTGCCCGAAGGCGCCTTCAACCTTGTAGGGACCATCGAAGATGCAGTGGCCAAGGCCAAGGACATGGCCGATTAATTTGATCTGAACGGGGCAGGGGAGCATTCCTGCCCCTTCAAACCTATGAGGGGTTGATATGGCAGACACTATCAGACTCGAAATCGTGACGCCGGAACGGCGTGTGGTCAGCGAGGACGCACAGATCGTCATGGCCCCCGGTTCGGAGGGTGAGTTCGGTGTGCTCGACGGGCACACTCCGTTTCTCACCTCCCTGAAGGTGGGCATGGCCCGGTTCAAGGACGCCGCAGGCAACGAGTGCGGAGTCTTCATCAACGGCGGTTTCGCCGAGGCACTGGCCGATCGGGTGACCATCCTGGCCGAGTCCGCGGAGCGTCGTCGAGACATTGATCTCAAGCGTGCACAGTCGGCGATGAATCGGGCGGAGCAGAGGTTGTCCGGTGACCGGGCCACCATTGACGAGACCCGTGCCAAGGCGGCTCTTGCCCGGGCACTGCACCGCATCCAGGCGGTGGAGAGCAGGTAACATCTCCGGGAGTTCAGACGATGGGTCGTTAAAGCGGCTCCTTTGTCGCCTGGGCAGGAACGACAGCGCGTAAGTTGCAAAGGGGCGGCCCGGTGGGGTTGCCCCTTTTTTTGTCGTCGGTGCATGGGCCCTGTGCGAAAGAGGCTTCGGTCTATTTGGAGGCAATTGGGAACCATGTTTTTTGGCATGCCGGTCAGGTGCTATTGCAACAAGGGGGAAAATTGAGTAAAACCACAGGAAAGACAGCGGTGGTTGTCCTTGCCGCGGGCAAGGGAACACGCATGAAGTCGGACAAGGCCAAGGTCCTCCATGAGGTCCATGGTCGCCCCATGGTGGATTACGTGATGGCGTCGGCTGCGGAGATCGCAGGTTCCGACGTGGTTGTGATCGTCGGGCATCAGGCCGATGCGGTGAAGGCTGCTGTGGCCCAGCGGCACGCAGCGCTTTTTGCCCGTCAGGACGAGCAGCTCGGAACGGGCCATGCCGTGATGTGCGCCAGGCAGGCCGTGGGGGAGGCCACCCGTCAGGTGGTGATCCTCTGTGGGGATGTGCCCCTGGTCCGGCCCGAGACCCTCAAGGAGTTGGTCCGGGCACATGAAGCCGCCGGAAGGGCCGTATCGGTCCTGGCGGTCTCCCTGGACGACCCGACGGGTTACGGGCGCATGGTTACCGGCGATAACGGGGCCCTGCTTCGCATCGTGGAAGAAAAGGATGCCGGCGCTGACGAAAAGGCCATTAAAGAGATCAACAGCGGTATCTACTGCGTGGATGCGGACTTTCTCTTTTCTGCCCTTGACAAAGTGAAATCGGATAATGCACAAGGGGAGTACTATCTCACCGATATCGTGGAGATAGCCGTTCAGGACGGGGCCGGCGCAGGGGTCGTAACCGGGGGATCAGCCCGGGAAGTGACGGGTGTAAATACCGTAAATGACCTCGAAACCGTACGGCAAATGCTGGAAGAGCGGCCCACATGAATTCCCTTGACTTTATTGAAAATTGAAGACTATAGTGATTTGAATTTCGAGAGGTGCTAAATTGGATGATGAAGCAATAGTTGGTCAAATTGATTATATAGAAGAACAGGTAGATTTTCTCATTGAACTCTGCAACAGCCTGAAATCAGAGAAAGCAGAGCTCAAGGGCAGGATTGAAATACTTGAAGGTCAGCTTCAGGAGAAAACCCAGTCGGAAGCAGCCTTCGCAGAACAGCGGGAGACCATTCGAGGAAAGATTGATGGGCTGATGGATCGCCTGAACACTTACATCGATGTGGACTCCTGATCTCTAACCGAATGACAAAAGCGAATGCGGATTCATTGGAAGAGATACTGACAGTCGACCTTTTTGGGGAAACGTATAAGTTCAAGACCGACGCTGATCCGAGCGAGGCATCGGCCATTGTCGAGAGCATTATGGGTGAAGTGGCGCGAGCCGGTGAGGGCATGAAAGGCCCTTTGACCGAGAACCGCAAATTCATTCAGCTTCTGGTGGCCACCTTGAATATCGCAAAGGAGTTGGCTGAGGTGAAAAAGAGCCATGCGGATCTTCATGAGAAACTCTCCCGGAAGTCGGCCACCCTCATTGAAAAATTGGGGGGGTGTCAACCGTAACGGCGGTACAGAAAAGGCTGTTCTGCATTGCCGAAATACGATACAATTTGAATAAAAATATCCCTGCCGTGTTCGTGATTGGAGTATATCCTTTGACCCAATGGCAATATCACGGGAGCCTCCTCTGGCTTTGGTGCGCATGTTCTGCCTGACAGAAAAGCCTGAAGAAGTTACAGAGGCACCCCCCTTTGAACAATCGGTTCAAAGACCTTAATTCAACACGGCACTCGGGTGGGGATATTTTCATATCAATGTCTCCCCGTTTGCCCGACCCTTCCTTCCAACCACCACCCCTCGAAGTCGATGACTCTGTCAAGGGTTTCCGACATCCAAAGCTATATTCATGCCCCGCGTCGATGCGGCATTGTCTCCGTTTTTTAAGATTGTGAAGCCGTCGCATGGCACACGTCGGATCCCTTTGTCCGTTCGTACGATACCCGCTGCGGTCTGTTGGGGATGCAATACATGTGACCTCATGGTTGGGCGAAAGCGAATGTCGATTGTGTGGAGTCCGTAAGGCGGATTTTCCGTCATAACTGAGGTGGATATATTCTCGGGGGAATCAAATGGTAGTGAAAATTATGGCAACCGGCATCGTCGGTTTTCTTGTCGGCGCTGCGCTCACCTTTGTGCTCAAAGGTCGGGTGGACAGCAGGCGGGCAGAGGAAGCCGAAGAAGAGGCCGAGAAAATAATACGTGACGCCGGGCTTCGGGCCGAAAACCTTCTCATGGAAGCCAATGTGGAGGCCAAGGACCGGCTTATCAAGATGAAAAACGAGTTTGACGCCGAAACCAATGAGACGCGGCTGGAACTCAAAGGGTTGGACAAGCGCCTCAACCAGAAGGTGGAGAAACTTGATCGAAGGCAGGATCAGATCGAGCGCATTGAAACCGATCTGTCCCAGCGGAGCAAGCAGCTTACCGAAGACGCCGATACCCTCGCCGACAAGAACCGGGAGTGCGACGCCCTCGTTGCCGAGCAGAAAATGCAGCTTGAAAAGATCTCCGGGATGACTTCCGAGGAGGCCAAGGGGCTCCTTTTGAATGCCATGGAGAACGAAGCCCGCCACGACGGGGCCAAGATGATCAAGCGGGTGACCAGTGAAGCCAAGGAGAGCGCGGACAAAGAGGCGAAAAAAATCATCGCCACGGCCATCCAGCGATACGCCGGGGATTTTGTGGCTGAGCGTACCGTGTCTGTGGTGCCCCTGCCCAACGATGAGATGAAAGGGCGGATCATCGGCCGGGAAGGGCGCAACATCCGGGCTCTGGAAGCAGCCACCGGCATCGACCTGATCATTGACGACACCCCTGAGGCGGTGATTCTCTCCGGGTTCAACCCGGTGCGCCGTGAGGTGGCCCGCCTCTCCCTGACCAAGCTGATCAACGACGGAAGAATCCATCCGGCGCGCATCGAAGAGGTGGTGAAGACCGTCGAAAAGGAAGTGGACCAGACCATCCGGGAAGCCGGTGACCAGGCCGCCTTTGACCTGGGTGTTCACGGCATCAGCAACGACTTGATCGCCATCCTCGGTCGTTTGAAGTTTCGCACCAGCTATGCCCAGAATGTGCTTCAGCACTCTGTGGAGGTGGGCTTTCTCTGCGGGGTCATGGCCGCCGAGCTGGGCCTTAATGTGAAGCTGGCCAAGCGCATGGGCCTGCTGCACGATATCGGCAAAGCCGTAGACCACGAGGTGGAAGGGCCCCATGCCGTTATCGGCGCCAACCTGGCCAAGAAATACGGGGAGAATCCCAAGATTGTCCAGGGCATCGCCGCCCACCATGAGGACGTGCCCCCCGAATCGGTCTATGACCTTCTGGTCCAGGCTGCCGACTCCCTTTCCGGTGCACGGCCCGGTGCCCGAAAAGAGCTCCTGGAAAACTACGTCAAGCGACTGGACGATCTGGAGAAGATCGCCAACAGCTACAAAGGCGTGGCCAACTCCTACGCCATCCAGGCGGGTCGAGAGCTCCGCGTGATTGTGGAGGGGGATGTGGTCCGCGACGAAGATGCCGTGGTCATGAGCCGCGACATCGCCAAGCAGATCGAAGAGAGTCTGACCTTCCCGGGGCAGATCCGTGTTACGGTGATTCGTGAAACCCGCGCTGTGGGGTATGCAAACAAATAGGGCATCTCCGGCCATTTCAAGGAGAACGTAATAAGCCGAACGCTTAAGGGCAGGGCGGAATTGTCTGTATGGATGATTTCGACCCTGCCTTAGTCGTTCGGCTATTTTAGTATCAGGGGAACGGAAGCAACGGCCGCCGGTCCCTGAAAACGAACGGGAACGCTGGGGTGTCGTCCATCGGCACCTTATATCAATGGGCCGTCTCAGGCTTCGGAGCGTGTGTATTCAACGACCGCTTCTCGCTGCGCTGAGCCGGTATCGAACCAATCGAGACGAGGTAGAATGCTATGAATGTCATTGAGTCGCTTAGAGCGCGCGGTTTTGTGGATAATACAACCCATGAAGAGGAACTGATTTCGTATCTTTCCACCCCTGGAAGACGCTGCTATATCGGCTTTGACCCCACAGGGGCCAGTCTTCATGTCGGTCACCTCGTAACGGTTATGGCGTTGTGTCACATGCAGCGAGCCGGTCATTGCCCCATTGCCCTGGTGGGCGGGGGCACCGGTATGATCGGGGATCCCAGCGGGAAGACCGAGATGCGCAAGATGCTCACCACAGAGACAATTGAAGAGAACAAGGCAGGGCTCAGGTCCCAGCTCTCAAGGTTCCTCGACTTTTCCGATGAAAAGGCGTTTCTCCTGGACAACGCCGACTGGCTGACAGGGCTTGAGTACATTCCCTTTTTAAGGGATGTGGGTCGTCATTTCAGCGTGAACCGCATGATCAAGGCCGAGAGCTACCGGGCACGCATCGATTCCGACGAGGGTCTCAGCTTTATCGAGTTCAACTACATGCTGCTCCAGGCATACGATTTCTACGAGCTCTCTCGAACCCACGACTGTTACCTCCAGATGGGGGGCAGCGATCAGTGGGGCAATATTGTGGCCGGTGTGGAGCTGGTGCGACGCAAGGCGGGCGAGACGGCTTTTGGGATCACCTTTCCCCTGATCATGACCGCGGCTGGCATCAAGATGGGCAAGACACACAAGGGCGCTGTCTGGCTTGATCCGGAGCGAACGAGTCCCTACGACTACTATCAGTTCTGGGTCAACACGGACGATGCGGATGTGGAACGGTTCCTGGCTCTCTTTACCTTCCTTCCCATGGAAGAGATTCGGGCTGTCTCCGGCCTGTCCGGCGCAGACCTGAACAACGCCAAGGCTGTCCTTGCCTTTGAGGCCACCGCCCTGTGCCATGGCCGGGATGCGGCCCTTGAGGCCTACAAGTCTGCTGCGGCCATGTTTGGCGCGAAGAAGATCGATGAGACCCTTCTTCCGTCAAGCAGCATTCCCCGGGGGGATGACGGCA
>NZ_CP186555.1:0-2372500 GCF_056829775.1 Desulfoluna sp. HI9BLuna | reverse complement strand
TTAACCGGGGAAGCCCTGCAGAGTTCTAAAAAAAAAAAAAAGATATCACCCGACAAGAGGAGACTCAAGGAGGGGGAGATGCTTTGCAGGGTGGCAGATGAGCCCGTAGTAGTGATGAAATCTCAGCCTGAGAAGCCCGGTAACGGAGTGGAGGAGAAAACAGAGATGATCAGCAGCATGGACTGTTGAGGCTGCCGGAAAGCCAAAAGCGCCGACAGTTGCGAAGGGGTGAAGTTTAATCGAAAGCTTTGGAAGCAGAACGTGAAGATGAGCGGAGAACAAGCCGCCTGACGAGGCGGGCAAGTGGTAATGAAGTCCCCCTGGGAACAGGGCTCTTTAAGCAAACTGCTCTCATCGGAGTAAGCGACGCAGATGGCTGTACATTGCCGAATACGGATAGAAAGCAGGCAGGCGTTGCCGAAGACTCGAAACGCATCACCGGAACGATCTGACAGAAGAAGCGAAGCAAGAGGAAGAGATGGGAAAACGAGTCTGGTACAGCCTTTACGATCGGCTTCTTCATCAAGAGGCACTTACAGGGGCATTCAAAAAGGTGAAATCGGCGAATGGAGCTCCCGGGATAGACGGGCAGTCCTGCAAAGATTTTGCCTTGGAACTGGACACAAATATCCAATCTCTTCTGATGGAACTAAAGGGGAAGAGCTACCTGCCGTCTCCTGTGAAGCGAGTCGAAATCGACAAACCGGATGGCGGCATCAGGAAAATCGGTATCCCTACGGTTCGTGACCGAGTGGTCCAACAGGCGTTAAAGACCATACTGGAACCCATCTTCGACCCGGGCTTCCATCCATCGAGCTATGGGTACCGTCCCAGTCGAGGTGCGCAGGATGCCATCGCCAAAGCAACGATGTTCATGCGCGATTACAACCTGAAATGGGTTGTGGATATGGATTTGAGTAAGTGTTTTGACACGTTAGACCACGACCTGATTGTTCAGGCAGTTCGAGAGAAAGTAGCAGATCGCAGTATCCTGAATTTGATTCGAATGTTCCTGACAGGTGGAGTGTTAACCTCCGGCGAACTGGAACCGACAACCGTCGGTAGTCCGCAGGGTGGCGTCATCAGTCCACTGTTAGCCAATATTTATCTGGATAAGTTTGATCAGTATATGAGGCGACGGGGGCATCGAATCACACGTTATGCAGATGATATTGTCATCTTCAAAGCGAGCAAGGCAGGGGCAGAAAGAGCACGGGAAGTGGCAACGGGCTATCTCGAGGTGAAGCTAAAGCTGACGGTTAACCAGAAGAAGACTCATATAACGAGTCTGTGGAAGGGAGTACCGTATCTCGGGGTGGTTATCGGTTCGAGGTACACCCAGGTGAAACCCGAACGGAAGAAGGCCTTTAAAGAAAAAGTCCGGAAGTGCACCCGACGCAACACCCCAGTGAATCTTGCGAAAGTCATTTATGATCTGAATCCTATTCTTAGGGGCTTTGCCAACTACTTTAAAGTGGCAAACTGCAAGGGATGGTTCAGGGAGATGATGGGGTGGATACGAAGACGTCTGCGAGCAATCCAGATGAAGTTATGGAAGAAACCTCGAAAGCTTCACCGCAGACTCAGGCAACTGGGCTACACCGGTGAGTTCGAGAACATCCGGATGAGTTCGTGGCGAAATGCGGCATGCCAACTGAGCCACTGGGCTATATCGAATAAGTGGCTTGAAAAACTCGGACTGTTCCAGATGGACAAGATAGAGACGGGAGTGCTTCCCCAGCCAATGCTGGGATAAGGTTGGACAGGAGCCGTGTACGAGGCCCGTACGCACGGTTCTGTGAGAGGGATGAAGCAGAGCTGATCACTCTGCTTCACCCTACTCGATTTTTTGTGGTCACGCACCGTATTTCGGTGGTGATTGCGACAAGGTCACACCCGTTCCCACCCCGAACACGGCCTATCAGATACAAAGACGTAAGCTTATCTGCGCCGATGGTACTGCACGGGCAGCAGAGCGTGCGAGTAGGTCGCCGCCGGATTTTTTTATAGAGGCCCTTGATGACACAGTCATCAAGGGCCTTTTTTGTTTTGTGGTGGCGCACCGTATTTCGGTGGTGATTGCGACAAGGTCACACCCGTTTCCATCCCGAACACGGCCTATCAGATACAAAGAAGTAAGCTTGTCTGCGCCGATGGTACTGCACGGGCAGCAGAGCGTGCGAGTAGGTCGCCGCCGGATTTTTTTATAGAGGCCCTTGATGACACAGTTATCAAGGGCCTTTTTTGTTTTGTGGTCGCGCACCGTATTTCTGTGGTGATTGCGACAAGGTCACACCCGTTCCCCTCCCGACCACGACCTATCTGATACAAAGAAGTAAGCCTATCTGCGCCGATGGTACTGCACGGGCAGCAGAGCGTCCGAGTAGGTCGCCGCCGGATTTTTTTATAGAGGCCCTTGATGACACAGTCATCAAGGGCCTTTTTTGTTTTGTGGTCACGCAACGTATTTCGGTGGTGATTGCGACAAGGTCCCACCCGTTTCGATCTAACAGGTATATCTATGGAGAAAAGAGCGTGTGAGCAGGTTGATCCGGATGTTTCATGTGGCCCTTGATGTGTTTTTCGTCAGGGGCCTTTTTGTTTAATTAAGGAATGGTCGTCTGCACCCATCACTGCCATGGAAGGCCTTGCGGACCGGATACGTAGAGTGGCGGGCCAGGTGCCCTGCCTTGTATCTGACCGGAAATACGCTGTTCCTGGTCACGGTCTGTGTTGACTATGTCACTCGGCGTGATCAAAATGAACTTACATTGAATGGGGGTTGGTGCTATAATAACACCGTGTTTTTTGGTGGCTTCTGGTTGAATGTCAATCAGTGAACGGTTCAATTTGTTTTCTACATTTTATATCGTTTAAGCGTTATGAAATCCCTTCTTTCCATAACGAGCCATCGGTTTCGATGATCGGCAGATACAATCCGTTGAGAATACGTCTTCAAGCCCCGCCTTTCTGGCGAATTTTGCCGCCGTGTTGACGTGCAGGGATCGTTGCATGCCGATGTCTTCTTTTCTATGTGTGAGCCTTCCATCACTGCGTAGCGGCAATGCGCAACGGTGCCCCCATCCACTCAGGTTAACAGAAGGTGAGACGTTATATGGCTGATGACCTCAATATCCAAACGGCACTGGGGGCAGTTAACCTCTTCATGAGTGCGGTGAAAAATTGTCGCCTCTACCCCGAATCCAGTGACATTGTCCGCCAGTCTCTCTCTTCCGGATATTCCCGCCTTACCGCCCTGTTCTATCGGGATGCCCCTTTTATTGTATCCGAAGCCCAGGGATCCATTCTTTTCGATGGAAAGCTTTTGGACGCCAAATCTCAGCGCATGCCTCAAATCCATTCTCTGCGTCTTCTGATGCAGGCCCTCAACCTGAAGAGCATTGTGTTTGACCGCGCCATTGATCAGGAAAATTATGCCAAGGCATCTCGGATTCTCAGTATGCCGCCGGAGGAGATGGACGCACAGGGCGGGGTGCGGAAGATGTTCGAAGCCGAAGGGGTCTCCTTTGTCTCTGCCAACCACAATGTGTTTCTCGGTGCCGAAGCCGATGAGGTGATCGAACGTGATGAGGATTTTTTCCGGCGTATCTGGTTCAGACAGATCACCGAACTCCAGGCCTTGTCGTATATCACCAGAAAGACGGTCAACGCGGCCTGGCTTTTATCGGTCAGCGGGCGTTTTCTTACCTTCTGTGCAGACAAGGGGTACGAGCCCAACGATTGGGATACCATCTCGCGCCTTGCAAGCCTTAACGGTTATCTGGTCAGGGCAGGCAGTGAACAGGGGAATGCAACCACCTTTTCCCTTCTGTATGAGAGCCTGGAGGCCCTTGGAGCCTGGTTTAACGCCGATTTACTTGCATTGAACCTGTCGGAAGTTGCCGTCACCAAGGCCGTGGAACACCTCGACAACGAGAGCTTCATGCTCCTTGCCGCCCGCCTGCTCCTGGTGAAGCAGACCCAGAGAAGGGGAAGCCGGTTGGTGGGGCGTGCTCATATCAAGGCCTATAACGATGCGTCGGACTGGAGCCTTGCTCAGCCCAGGGGCAGGGAGTTCACGGCTTCCATAGAGGCTTTGAGGAGCCGTGAAGAGGCCGCGCAACAAGAGACACTGGCTCGGATTGAGGCGGTGATTGAAGGGCTCATGGAGGGCGGTTCCGATGCCCTCAACGATCTCGACGCGCTGGCTGCGTTGCCCAGGGTTATGACCGAACGAACCCAGCAGGGCAAGACCCAAGAGGCTGAGCGGTTGATTCAGGCTGTGTCCCTTGCCATCAACCTGGATGACGAAGCAAAGTCCATGGCAGCCGTTCGGGTCCTCCTTCAAACGGCCAAAGCGTTCACCGGGCTTGGTCGACTGGACCTGGTGAGCCGGGTACTGGGACCCGTCAATTTGTGGGCACGTTATCAGCAGGAGGTGACCCCTCTCTTTGAATCCGCTGCCGATATGATGGTGAACCATATCCACAACCTGATTGTGGGGGGGCTGTTCGGAGATGCCGTTCCGTTCATGGAGAGTTTCAGCCTCATGGCGCAGGGACGCTTAAAAAAAGATCTCCATATGACCCGGTATGCCGAACGAACCCTGCGCCGAATGGCTTCAGAACGGGTGTTTAACCTTTTCATGGAAGCGTTCAGGGAGGACACGGGTGGTCACCGGCACCAGGCCTCCGTCGCCCTTGCTCTGCTTGGAAACATTGCCGTGCCTCCGTTACTTGACCTGCTTCGGGAGAGTGAGGTGATGGCTGAACGGATCCGGGTGATGGGGGTCCTGAAAAACATCGGGCCCGGTACCCTTGACGAGCTCACGCAGCGTATTACGCCGGACAGCGCCTGGTTTTATCTTCGCAATCTCCTGAAACTGCTGGGGGAGGTTGGTAGGGAGGAGCACATAGAAATCCTTGAGCCCTTGGTGACGCGTCGTGAGGAGCAGGTGATCGATGCCGTGATTTCATGTGCCAAGCAGATCGGAGGCAGCAGGCGGACTCGTTTTTATTCCAAGGCGATCCTGGTGGTTCCCGACAGGGTCAAGCCGAGACTGGCGGGACTTTTGGCCCAGTTCGGAGGCGATGATGGGGTCTATGCCCTCTCAGCCGTGCTCAAATCCAGAATGGCCGGGCCTCCGGAGGAGAAAGACAAGGTCATCAAGGCGGTGTGCTCGGCCATGGGAGAGATCGGCTCCATGAAGGCGCTTCCGACCCTTCAGAAGGTTGTGGACCAAAAAGGGCTCCTGGGCAGGAGCCGTTACACATCGGAACAGAAACGACTTGCCGAAGAGACCATTGTCAAAATTCGCCATGCCATGTCCAGGGAGCGTTCGGCACCGAAAGAGAAAGAGCCGGATGCCCGGGTAAAGGTGACCCGCGACTACATCGCGTCCGAGGAGTTCGGAACCCTTGAGGCCATTGTCAGCGGTCTGATCAGCGGGGGGAAGAAGGCCTCGGCCCTGAAGGTCCTTCTTTTGATGGTGGAGCGGGCGGCACGAGAGAAGGACTTCAAGCGCGCGGAGCGTTACAAGGCGAGGCTGTCCGATGTGGATGAGATGGCCCTGGGGGAAGTGGTGCGTGCCGAGGAGATTATCGATCAGGAAAGGTGCTTCGTGGATTCCGGGGAGTACATGGAGACCTGGAAGGCATTCTACGAACTCCTTACCGAGGAGGAGGCCTCCGGGTTTTATCATCACGTCAGAAACGAGGTGGTGGAGGTGGATACCGAGATCATAACCCAGGGCGAGGTGATCAATCGACTCTGCTTTATTAACAGCGGCAGGGCCAAGATCGTTTATAAAGATGACGCCAGGGAGCTCTTTATCAAGGAGATGTGCAAAGGGGACGTGGCAGGCTACGACGCTTTTTTCCATACCAGTGTGTGCACGGCATCCGTTGTGGCCCTTTCCCGGGTCAACGTGGGCTATCTTGATCGTGAGGTCCTGACACTGATGCAGGAGAAACACCCCGATTTTCTCGGAAAGCTGCAGTCCTTTTGCGGCCGGTTTAACAACCTGACCGAGACCGTCCAGGCCAAAGGGCTTGAGAGGCGGCGTTATCGGCGTTTTCATGTGAAGGGCAGGGTTGTGTTCCAGCTCATGACCGACAAGGGGACCACCGTGGGCAAATCCTTTACCGGCACTTTCCTCGATATCTCGGAAGGGGGGCTCTCTGCCGTGGTCAAGAGCAGCGGGTATTCCATGGCCCGCCTGTTGCTCGGGCGTTCCATCTGCTCGCTGATGAAGCCCGGTGAAGGGGCAGAGGGGGTCTCGGTCCAGGGGCGGGTCAGCAGCGTCAACGAGCGGGGTGAGAACACCATCTCCATCCATGTGGCCTTTGCGCGTCCCCTGGCTGTCACAAGTCTTGAAACCCTGGTGACCACCAGCTGAGCTGGCACTTCTCGCCGTAGGCGATTTTGTTAAGGCCGTTTACGGTCCGCAGAATCACGAAATTGACTGAAAGCTCCCGTCCCAGAGACCTCTGGGCGGGAGCTTTTGTGTTTTGAAGGGCAGCTACGCAGGGGGTTACATGATGGCCTGACGGTAGAAGTCATTCCCTTTGTCGTCGATGATGATAAAGGCCGGGAAGTCCCTTACGGTAATCTTGAAGATCGCCTCCATGCCCAGTTCCTCGTAGGCGATGGTCTCCACCCTGGTGATGCAGTCCCGGCCCAGCCTGGCGGCCGGGCCCCCAATGGATCCCAGGTAAAACCCCCGGTTTTCTTGGCACGATACCCTGACTTTGTCGGTCCTGTTGCCCTTGGCCAGCATGATGCGCGAGCCCCCGAGTTTCTGGAAGACGGGGACGTAAGGGTCCATGCGACCGGCGGTGGTGGGCCCGAAGGAGCCCGAGGCGTGGCCTTCCGGGGTTTTGGCCGGACCCGCGTAATAGATGACGTGATTCTTGATGTAGTCGGGGAGCCCGTCCCCTTTTTCCAGGGCTTCGGCGAGCCTGGCATGGGCAATGTCCCGGGCTACGATGATTTCTCCGGAAAGGGAGAGGCGGGTGCCCACGGGGTGAGCCGACAACTCGTCAAGGATCTCGTCCATGGGGCGGTTCAGGTCGATTTCAACACCGGGCTCTTCTGCCATGGCAGGCTCCGGCAGAAAGCGCTCGGGGCGGGTCTCCAGCTGCTCCAGAAACACACCCTCTTCGGTGATCTTCCCTTTAATGTTCCGGTCCGCGCTGCAGCTTACCCCGATGCCCACCGGACAGGAGGCCCCATGGCGAGGCAGTCGGATGACCCGGACGTCGTGGCAGAAGTACTTGCCCCCGAACTGGGCACCGAGGCCCACCCCCCGGGTCATGTCGAGGATCTCCTTTTCCATCTCCCGATCCCTGAGCGCGTGCCCCAGGGCGTTGCCTTGTGTCGGCAATTGGTCGAGGTATCCCGCCGATGCAAGCTTGACGGTCTTGAGGGTGGCCTCGGCAGAGGTGCCGCCGATGACGATGGCCAGGTGGTAGGGGGGGCATGCCGAGGTGCCGATTTCGGTGATTTTTTCTTTGAGAAAAGGCAGGAGGCGTTTGCGGTTCAGGATTGCCTTGGTCTCCTGAAAGAGAAAGCTCTTGTTGGCCGAGCCCCCGCCCTTGGCAATGAAGAGAAAGTCGTAGCTTGCGCCTTTTGTGCTTGCGATATCGATCTGGGCCGGGAGGTTGCAGCCCGTGTTTTTTTCCTCAAAGAGCGTAAGGGGGGCCAGCTGGGAGTAGCGCAGGTTTTTTTCCGTGTAGGTCTCAAAAATGCCTTTTGAGATGGCCTCCTCATCGGGCGTGGCCGTGCCGGAAATAACCTGGGCCCCTTTTTTGGCCACCACCGTGGCCGTGCCGGTGTCCTGGCACATGGGAAAGATCTTTTCCGAGGCGATGACGGCATTTTTCAGCATTTCAAGGGCCACGTAGGTATCGTTTTTCGAGGCCTCGGGGTCGTCCAGAATGCTGCGGAGCTGTTCGAGGTGGCGGGTGCGGTAGAGAAAAGAGACGTCGGCAAACGCCTCGCGGGCCAAAAGGGTCAGGGCCGACGGGGCCACACGGATGACGGTCTCTCCGAAGGCCTCCCCCTTTTCAATCCCCTCATCGCTGAGTTTTCGGTAAACAGTGGTGTCCGGCCCCAGGGGAAAGGGGGGCTGATAGGCAAAGGGTGGCATGGGGTGTCCTCCAGAGATGGTGATGGGTTGGCCATACAGGTGAGCATGATGTCTTCATCCCGTACTATAGGGCATGGCCACGGGCAGTCGCAACCCTGGAGTGACGGTGTATCGGGTCTTTTAACTAAAAAATGGGTCTCACGTGAAACGAGTCAGTCATTCTTCCATTGAAAGAGCAGGGATCCTGCAACGAGGCAGGCAAGGGTCATGGCCAGAAGGAGAATGATTTCCAGACGAACCTCGGCAAAACCGGCTCCGTCGTTCATGACCTTGCGGGCCCCTTCGATGAGGTGGGTCAGCGGAAAGACCCGGGAGAGGGCCTGGACCCAGGGGGCCGTGCCTTCAAGGGAGAACCAGACCCCCGAGAGAAACATCATGGGCCAGGAGATGAGGTTGAGGATGCCCCCTGCAAGCTCTTCGCTGCTGCCCCTGGCTGCCAGAAGGAGGCCCAGGGAGATCATGGACATGCCGCCCACAACAAAGACGGCAAACAGGGCCGCAAGGGAGCCCCGGCACGAAAATCCGTACAGGGCGGTGCAGGTCCCGTAGACAATGCCTGTGGTGGCAAGCATGACAAAAAGGCGGGAGATGACCTGGGCCGTCAGGAACTCCCATGGGCGAACCGGGGTGACGCTGAAGCGCTTGAGGACCCCGTTTTTCCGGTAGCGCACCACCACATACCCAACGCCAAAGAGGGCGGAGAACATCATGTTCATGCCCAGGATGCCGGGAAAGAGCCATTCCACATACGGGATGCGGTCCCCGGTGACCATCTGCCGGGTGAAGGGGCCGTCTCCGGTGCGTCCCCCGCCCAAAAGGATCTCTTCGAGGATTTTTCCCTTGGGGGCGTCGCTGTTGATCCAGTAATGGCCCGTATCCGTCGACAGGACCATGTCGAGGCGGTGGTGGCGCAGCTTGGCCAGGGCGTCGTTCCGGTCGGCCAGTTCAATGGCCTGGATCAGGGGGTGGGTGAGGAGGTGTTCGCTCTGGGGAAGGGGGGCTGCGCCGTCGGCTTTGAGGACGCCAGCCTTGTAAAGCTTCTGGGAATCCTCGCTGAAAATAAGGGAGAAACCGGCGATGATGAGAAAGGGGAAGAGGATGCTCCACCCCAGGGCGGAGCGGTCCCTGTAGAACTCGATGTTGCGGGCTTTGAAAAGGGTCCAGATACGTTTGAACATGGCGATGGTACCTTTCATGGGGCCGTTTTTGTCGTCAGTTGCGAAGCGCTTTGCCCGTGAGCTTGAGAAAGAGGTCCTCCAGGTTCTGGGGCATGACCACGATTCCGGACAGGTCCATGCCCATGGCCACGAGTTCCCGCAGGGAGTGGTCGGGGTTTTCGGTCTGGATGCTGATGCGGCCGTCCTTTAACCGGAACCAGGGGGTGGTGAGGGTGGCGAAGGCGCTGTCTTCTGCGATGCCGGGCAGGACGATGGAAGAGCCCCGGCAGTGCGCGGAGAGCAGGGCCTCGGTGGCTCCCATGGCGATGATGCGCCCGTGGTCCATGATGGCCAGCTCATCGCAGAGTTTTTCGGCTTCATCCATGTAGTGGGTGGTGAGTACCACGGTTTTCCCGTCCCGTTTCAGGTTTTCCACAATCTCCCAGAGGTGGCGCCTGGCCTGGGGGTCCAGCCCGGTGGTGGGCTCGTCCAGGAAGACGAGGTCCGGGTCGTTTGCCAGGGCCATGGCAAGGAGAAGGCGCTGCTTCTGGCCACCGGAGATCTTCCGGTTGTCCCGTTTGAGGATCTCTTCCAGGCGGCAGATGGCGATGAGGGCTTCCCGCCCGGCCCGTTTGGTGTAGAGATGGCGAAAGGTCTCCAAGGTCTCTTGCACGGTGAGGAACATGGGCAGCTCCGTGTTCTGGAACTGGATCCCGGCCTCACGGGTGAAGCTCTCTCCCCGGGGAGCGCCTTTGTAGAAAATCTCGCCCGAGGTTTCGGGAAGGATCCCTTCGATGACTTCAATGGTGGTGGTTTTGCCGGCTCCGTTGGGACCGAGGAGGCCGAAGCAGGTGCCCGGACGGATGGAAAAGGAGATGCCTTTCACCGCCTCGACGTCGGCATAGTGCTTGACCAGGTTGCGGACTTCCAGGATAGGGGGTTCCATAGGCTTTCCTGTGATGCACCCGCATTGGGTGCGGGCGGGGTGTTGGCACGTACGGTGATACGGCCCCCGAAGCCTTTTGGGGCATGTCGCCGCGGGTTACTCTTGGACCATTTTTTCCCGGCTCTGGATGTAAAGGTCACGGATAAAGGTATAGGGATCCAGGGCCGAGGCCTTAAGGGCAATGTAGTCGTCCATGCTGAAGGAGGCTTCGTTGAGTTTTTCGTAGGCGGTGATGGCCAGCGAGAGCTTTGTGGGTTCCACGTACCCCACGGGGTTGAGATAAAAGTAACCGGGAATACTGGCGCTGTCCCTTAAGGTGGAGGGGCCGAGAAGGGGCCAGACAATGTACATGCCGTTGCCCACGCCCCAGGCGCCCAGGACCTGGCCCAGGTCTTCGTCGCTGGGCTCCATGTGGAACCAGCTGCCCGCCGGGTCTCCGAATCCCAGGACCCCCACGGTGGTGTTGATGACAAATCGCCCCACTTCGGAGCCCGCCCCCTTGATCTTGCCCTGGAGCAGGCTGCTGATCAGGCGTACCGGGGTCTTGAGGTTGTTGAAAAAATTGGCCACACCCCGCCGGACAACCGTGGGGGTGACGGTGCGGTAGCCTGAAGCCACCGGCTTGACCACCCAGATAAGGAGGGTATCGTTTAAGGTGAACATGGCCCGGTTGAAGGGGGCCAGGGGATCCCAGACTAGCTCCTCCGGGGTGTCGCCGAACTCGTCGATCAACCCTTCGTCATCAAAAAAATCATCATCATCCAGAAATTCGTCGTCTTCTGCAAACGCGTCCTCGGAAATCAAGGCTTCTTCAACCGTATCCGTCGCCGTTTTTTCTTGCTCTGGCGCAGCCACGGGGGGCTCCACGGAAGGGGAGGTATGCGCAGCACACCCTTGAAGGAGAAGTGCCAGAATGAGGGCCATCAGAGCGGGTGGCACGATGGAATGCCTAATGCCACGGGGACGAAATACCAAGGGGAACCTCCACAACGAGAAAATCGAAACCAATTGCCGTACTTTATGCGTCGGGAGAGTCGGTGTCAAGGCCGTGTCCATGTGAGCGAGGGAGGAAAAGGGGAAGAGGAGTCAAGGAAGGTGGAAACCGACAGGGCGGTGCCGTCGGATTCGATGGTGACGGCCCCGTTCCGGTGGGTCCCGTAGAGGGTGCATTGGGCCCGTGTGTATCGCTTTACCACCTCGGTATGGGGAAGACCGTAGCGGTTGGCTTGTCCGGCTGAGATCACGCCGATGGAGGGGTGTACACGGGTGAGGAAGGCCTGGGTGCTGGAGCTTCGGCTGCCGTGGTGGGGGATCACCATGACGTCGGCCTTCAATGCCTCTCCGGCATCGGACATAAGCCGGGCTTCCGCCTTTTTCATGATATCGCCGGTGAGCAGAAACCGGTGATTTCCGTAGGCCAGCCCGAGGACCAGGGAGTTGTTGTTCACCGAGCCGCTGCCGGTGAATCCCTTGGGGGGCGCCTCCGGGTGAAGGCAGGTGACGCGAACGCCTTCCACGACCATGGGCGGGGACCGGTCCGTCAAGTAAACGATGCGGGTGCCGGACCGGGCGGCAGCCTCGGAAAACCGGTTCCACAGCGCCCCCTTGCCGGGGTAGGGCCCCATGAAAAGTGTCTTGACCTTGAAGTTGTCCAGAATATGAATAAGGCCTCCCATGTGGTCGCTCTCCGGGTGGGTGAGGACCACGGCATCGAGGGTGGTGATCTGGGAGGCCTGCAGGTAAGGCCCCACGGCAAAGCGGCCGACGTCGAAGCGTCCCGGCCGGGCAAACCCGCCGTCCACCAGCCATCGTTTGCCGTTGGGAAAGGCCAGCACAGCGGAAGAGCCCTGGCCCACATCAAGCACCGTGACCTTGAGGGTGGGGTTGTGGTGGCGCTGGACAAAGGCTGTTGTGGCCCTTCCCCCCAAGATGAGCAGGCAGCAGGCGGCAACCAGCACGGGGCCTTTGCCCTTGCGAAGGGGGGAGAGCAGCAGGGAAAAAAGAAGGCAGAGCACGAGAAGGGTCGTCCCGACCCCGGGGCGGGGCAGAAGAAGGTAGCCCCCGGGAACGTCGGAGAAGAGAGCGGCGATGCGGATGGCGGCCTCCAGGGTGTAGCCGGCCAGGGAAAACAGGAGGCCGGCAGGGGCCGATCCGAGGGGGAGGAGAATCACCCCCACAAGCCCCGGGAGGATAGTGCCGAAGCTGATGAGGGGAACCAGGATCAGGTTGGACAAGAGCCCGATGGGTGCCGCATAGCCAAAGTGATGCAAGACCAGGGGCGCCGTGCCGAAGGTGGCAAAACACGGGGGGATGACAAACAGGAGCATCCGCTGCCGGAGAGTGGGCAGGGCCACCGGGGAGGCCGGGGTGCGAAGCCGGGCCAGGCTGGCCAGGATGGCGGCCACGGCGGCAAAGGAGAGTTGGAAGGAGACGGCAAACAGGGACGGCGGATGGGTGATGAGGATAATAAGGGCAGCCAGGGCAAGGGTGGTGGGAAGGTCCGCCTCTTCATGGAGGACCAGGGCACCCATGACAAGACCTGCGGCAGTGAGGGCCCGCTGGGTGGACGGGGCCATGCCGGACAGCAGGGCGTAGAGGAGAACCGGCACCAGGGTGAAGGTGGCGGCCAGCATCTGTGTGTGTCCCTTGATGAGGGGGCGCTCCCAGCGGGAGAATGCCCACGTGAACAGGAAGTAGAAAAGGGTGGCCACGATCCCAAGGTGGAGGCCGGAGATGGCCAGCAGATGGGCTGCGCCGGTACGGGTGAAGAGATCGCGCAGGGAAGGCGGCATATGGGAGCGATTGCCGGTGAGAAGGGCACAGAGCATGGCCCCGGAGTCATGGGTTGGTGCATGGTCGAAGAGGGCGCCTTCGATGCGTGCCCGAATATGGTGAAGGGCGGTGCGCCACCGATGGGCGGGAGCCGCCGGAGACAAGGTCACCTCCTCTGCTTTGACCACGCCCCAGGCCGCGACCCCCTGCCTCATCATGTGGCGCCGGTAATCGAAACGTCCAGGGTTGTTGAAACTGGTAAAGGGGCGAAGCCGGCAGCGGGTTGTGAGCTGCATCCCCTCGGCCACGGGCAGGGAGCGGCCCTTTCTGATGATCAGGCGGATGCCGGTGGCCGGTGGAGCAAGGCTCGGGCCGTTCCCAAGGAGGACATCCCGCAGGATGCATTTGAGGTCACGGTCCTGAAACCGGATCTGCTCCATGCGTCCCGTGAGGGGAAGGGGCTCTGGGGTCAACCCGCTCAGCCCTTTTTCAGCGGGTGCCCAAGGGGCCATGAGCCAGGCCCCTGCCAGGGTGAACAGGGGGATAAGCAAGGCCATGGGGACGCGCCGGGGTGCGCTGAGCCATGCACAGGCTGTCAGGACCGACACCAGGGTCACGGATACCGGCAGGGGCGTGCGGGCATGGCCCGTGAGGATGCCCGTCACAAGACCTGTGAGCACAAAGAGCATGGGGCGCCGGTCAAGGCCCGACATGGCGGGGAAGAGGAAGAGAAGCGTTTCCCTCAACCAGCGGGTATGGTATACTAAAGTCCTCCCAAACATAAAGTATGTGCACCCGTTGTTATCTGTTTGATACTCCCGGTATCCATTCGTTTCACACCACGAGCCTTGCTCGTTTCCCGCACGTATTCATGATGGCCTCCTGCAAAGTCGAACAGGCCTGTATCACGACTTAACACGATCCCTTTTTTTTCGTGCCGGTCTGCTTGGTCCCCACCGGCAGCGAATGATGTGAGGTGCGTATGGGTGATTTACGTCATTGTGAACGTTTTCTCCCCAAAAGGGGCGCTTATATTGTCTTTTCCCCCTCCTTTACGCGAAGGGGGCCCCTGATCAACATCAGCCGTGAGGGGCTCTCCTGCATCTATTATGTCAACGACACACTGGATGCGCGAAGCATGGACACCTGCGTGAATATTCGCTACGGGAATTTTTTTCTGGGGGGGCTGCCTTTCCGTATTCTGTCGGACAAGCGTATCGGTACGGGGCGCTTCGGCCCCTTCAAGATGGTGCGACAGCGGTCATTGATTTTTGAAGCACTGTCGGTGAGCCAAGTGGTCCAGGTGGACTACTTCATTCAGAATTTTACCCGGCTGAAGTACGATTTTCTGGAGGGCCCTTCCAGCTTCAGTTGAGATGCGGGAAAGGCCCCTTTAAAACACTTGCAGGTCAAGTGCCTGCGTCGGTCTGTGGCCCGGCGCAGGCTTTTTTCGTGGCGCTTTAACCCTTGATGCGCTCGATGTCCGCTCCGAGTCCCCGAAGCTTGGTCTCAATGTGTTCGTAGCCCCGGTCGAGGTGGTAGACGCGGTTCACCACCGTCTCCCCTTCGGCCACCAGGCCCGAGAGGATCAGGGAGGCACTGGCCCGCAGGTCCGAGGCCATGACCTGGGCACCCGAAAGGCGTTTGATCCCCTTCACCGTGGCGACGTCGTTGCCCTTGAGCACGATGTCCGCTCCCATCCGTTTCAATTCCGATACATGGATAAACCGGTTTTCGAAGATGGTCTCGTGGATGACGCTGGCGCCGTCGGCCAGGGTCAGCATGGCCATGAACTGGGCCTGCATGTCCGTGGGAAAGCCCGGGTAGGGCGCGGTGCGGATATCCACGCTCTTGATGGCCTTCGGCCCGATGACGCGCACCGAATCCTTGCCGACCTCCAGGGTGGCCCCGGCCTCTTCGAGTTTGCTCAAGGTGTGCTCCATGTGCTCCGGGGCGCAGGCCGTTACCTCCACGTCTCCCCCGGTCATGGCCGCGGCCACCATAAAGGTGCCGGCCTCGATGCGGTCCGGGATGATGGCGGCGTCCACCGATGAAAGGGCCGGCACGCCGGTGATGGTGATCTCCGGGGTTCCCGCCCCTTCGACCTTGGCTCCCATGGCGTTGAGCACATCGGCCAGGGCCATGATCTCGGGCTCCCGAGCCGCGTTGGAGAGAATGGTGACCCCATCGGCCAGGGTCGCGGCCATCATCAGGTTCTCCGTTGCCCCCACTGAGACGGTGTCGAACACGATGCGTGCCCCTTTAAGGCGGTCGGCTGTGGCCTCCACATAGCCCTGCTCCAGGCGAATGGTGGCGCCCATGGCTTCCAGCCCTTTGAGGTGGAGATCGATGGGGCGATCCCCGATGGCGCACCCTCCGGGCATGGAGACCTTGGCCCGGCCCATGCGGGCCACCAGGGGGCCCAGAACCAGGATGGAGGCGCGCATTTTTCTTACCAGATCGTAAGGGGCCTCCACACAGTCCATGGGGCCGGCATCGATGGTGACCTTGTCTTCGGTTCGTTCAACCGTTGCCCCCAGTTCGGCCAGGAGGCAGGTGATGCTGTGGATGTCCATGAGCTCAGGGACATTGCAAAAGGTGGTTTTGCCCTTAACCAGAAGGGAGGAGACCAGAATGGGCAGGGCGGCATTTTTGGAGCCGCTGACCCGAACACGTCCGTGAAGGGGGGCACCCCCCCTGACAACAATTTTATCCATACAGGTATCTCGGTCGGCAGGTGATGCCGTTGTATTCGTGCGGGGAGGGTTCAGGTGATCGGGAACTGGAGTGGGGACCGGGCGCAACCCGTGACAGCCCCTTGACGGCAGGAGGCGGGCAAGGGGCAGGCGCAACCGGTTCCGGGCAGGTGGTTGAACGGCTTCCCCCCGATGGTTGATGATGGGATGCCGTCCCGAACGGGGGGCATCTACAGCCTTTGTTCCGGCAACGATATACCAAGGCCGGAGACAAAGCAATGCCCCATTTTTGTTGCGGGTGTCTGCGGGCGGGCCTCCAACAATTTGCTGATTATCTGACGGATCCCACCTCGTTGTAGATCTCTTCGAGTTCCTGTTCGCTCATGTTGAAGGGAACCCGGATTACAAGGGCTGTGCCTTCCCCCGGGCTCGAGATGATGCGAAAGCGCCCGCCCATGAGGTGGACCCTCTCCTCCATGCTGCGCAGGCCCATGCCTTTGGCGTCTTTTCCCTTCCCTTTGCCCTGGTCAAACCCCACCCCGTTGTCTTCCACGCGCATGATGATGTCCGGGAACGAGGCCACCAGCCGGAGCACCACCTTTGAGGCCCTGGCGTGCTTCAGCACGTTGCTCAAGGCCTCCTGGACCAGGCGGTAAAGGTTGATCTCGGTTTCGGAGTGCAGGGGGATGCCGTTGAGGCCCGCAGAGAAAAAGTCCACCTCGATGCCGGTCTTGCGTTGAAAGTCTTCACAGTGGCGGAACAGGGCCGTGGGAAGGCCGAGTTCGTCCAGGATGGGGGGCCGCAACTCGTAGGCGATGGTCTTGACGGCCTCGATACACTCCTGGAGCACGCTGGAGACGTCCTTGAGCCTGGACCGAAGGACCGAGGCGGAGATGGGGCCGTCCAGCAGGCTGCTGCAGGTGATTTTCAGGGAGGAGAGGTCCTGGGCCACGCTGTCGTGAAGGTCCCGGGCAATGCGCCTTCGTTCTTCCTCCTGGACCAGGATGATCTTTCTGGTTAGGTGCTTGATCTGGCTCTGGGCCTGGGAAAATTCGGTGATGTCGTTGACCGTGGTCAGGGCGTAATGCTCCTGGGCCAGGGTGATGCGCCGGGAGGAGAGGAGCACCGACCGGCTCTCCCCGTCGCGGGTGCGGAAGCGGCACTGAAAGTTGGTGACCCACCTGCGGGTTCGCATGATGTTGAGGTAGGTCTCCCAGGCCGTGGGCTCTTCCCAGAGGCCCACGGCAAGGGGTGTTTTGCCGATGACTTCTTCCCGGGTGTAGCCGAACTGGGAGGAGAAGATGGCGTTGACATGGCTGAACTCACCCGTGGAAAGACGGTTGAAGGCAATGGGGTTGGGGCTTGTCTGAAAGGCCTGGCGGTAGAACTCTTTTTTTGCCGTGACGGTTTTCAGGTGGCTGTCCTGCTCGATGAGTCCTTTTTCCAGGTTCTTGTTCTTTTGGTGCAGGGCCGATGCCTTTTTGTCCATTTCCGCGATATGGAGGGAGAGGCCCGATACCCAGGTCCGCGTCTCTTCGGTGACGCGGGTGGCGATAAGAAAGTAAAGCAGGGCCAGGGCAGCGATGATCTGCCCCTGGAAGGATTGGGAGACACCTCCCCAGGCGATGAGGGGGAACAGGAAAATCCCGGTGTAGATTTTTGTGCTGGCCGAAGGCAGCACACTGAAGACCGGGGTGATGCTCAAAATGGCGCCGGAGCAGAAGATGATGAGGTAGCCAGGCCATACCAGGCCGTACCGGGTCAGGACAAAGGTGGCAAACAGGGCAAAGACCATGGCCGAGAGGTAGTTCAGGCCGAGGCTCCATCGGCGGGCCGTGGGGGTGCCCAGGCGCTGGAAGAGAAAATAGGCGGAACCGATGACCACCCGACAGCCCAGTACGAGCAAGGTGGCGGCCAGAAAGATCAAGGTGATGACAGGGTGGCGGGCGTAGAGGTCGGAGGTGCCCATGATGATGGCAATGAGAAGGGGGAGGATGGGAGACGCCAGACTAGAGCGCAGGATGTACTCCACGTCCAAGGGCCGTTTGTTTGGCGTCCGGGTCAGTTTCATGGGGTACTCGCATCCTGCGAGGGCGAATCGCATACCGGCCGGTGCGCTGGCACAACGGCCCCGGGGGGGCTGGTGTCGTATCGCAGGTGTGGTTATAGGGTCAGGGTCTGAGCTGTTTGTGCTTGTGGTATGTGTAAGTAAATACGGTAAGATAGTTACTTTGGAAGCAAAGCGGTTGTCAAGTAAAAAAACAAGTAACTATTCAGCATGCCTTCGGCGGAGCCCTGAAGGGATTGTTTATTATCTGTTTGGCAAATCGTTGGCCCCGCCAGGGTTCGCCGGAGGCTTTTTTGAGCGGCATCGTTACAAAAACACGCCCTTTGGCAACGGAAAATCAGGATGTCTGTTCCTCGATGGCCTCAATGGCTTCCTCCACCGCCTCCCGGAGTGCATCGTCGCAGGGGCCTTGGAGGATGGCGCGAAGGGTGGGCAGATGGGCGATATCGCAGGAGAGCCCGGCAATGTAGACAATATCCCCCAAAGCGGCGGGATCCAGAGCGTCCCGGTCGCCCAGGAGGGCAGCGGCGGTTTCGGAGACGATGGCCGGGTGGGATTCGGCAAGCTCTTCCATCACCACCATGGCTCCCAGACGGACGGACCACTTCTCATGGGCCAGCAAGGTGTTGAGGGAGGCAAAGGGTTTTGCCGCACCGGCCACCATGGCTGTGACCCTGGCGGCCTCTCCCTCCTCCAGAAGGGCCCGGATGGCATCGGCGCTGAGCTCTTCGGGGGCACGGCCGGCAACCACCTCCATGGCCGAGGCCACATCAAACTGCCCGCTCCATCGCATGTCCCCGTCGTAGATCAGGGTGGGGGCGGCCTGAACGCCGCGCTTTTCCGCCTCTTTGGGAAAGAGGCTTCCGTCGTACAGGGAGAGGCGGATATGGGGATTGGCCAGGGCCAGGGTGATGAGCTGTCGCGCGATGCGGGGGCAGTGGGGGCAGAACTCCGCCACAAAGAGATCCAGGGTGGCGGGGAGTGCCAGGCGCTCCAAGGGGGCGGCCTGGGACGAGGGGATCGCCTCGGGGGATCCTTTCAGGGCATAGAGGAGAAGGTCGAGCAGCTTTTCCCCGGGGAGGGTGAAGAACTTCAGGCCCTGTTTTGTTTCAAAGAAGGGCAGGGGGCCCTCGCTTTTTTTCAGGGTCAGCACGAGGTGCTCTCCCGCTGCATCGGCAAGGGACTGCCCGAAATGCGCCATCTCATTGCTTTCGGCATCGCCTGTGGTGTGGAGGGTCAGGGCCACAGGGGCGGAGAGGGCGGAGGCCCAGGAGCGGATGATGGGAGCGGTATCGGCCATGGCAATTGCTTCCTTTTCTAAGGCATCGGCGGAATCTGCGGAGCGCCTGTCTATAGACATTTTTTCTGTAAGGGCCCTTTCCCGATGGGCGCTGCCGTAGCCTATGCCGCCTTCCCCATGTTGTCAACACTGGGGCGGTGCGGCGGCAGGGCCAACGCATTTAACAATTCAATGGCCTCCGGTGGGGCGCTTTTTGAAAAAAGCTCCGCAAAAACGTTTCGGTAATCAAGGCGCTATGCACGGTTGCTGTGTGCCCCAAAAAAAGGAAACCTGTTTGTCAAACTTTTCAAAAGTTTTGCCCCCGGCAGGGCCGCCGGAGGCAAAAATCTAAATGCGTTTGCCCTGGACGCGGCGGACCATACGATTTCGCATTGACAGGGGACGGAAGGGCGGTGTAGGCAGTTGAACGGTATAACGGAAAAAGAACAATGACCCCTGCCCGGATATTTCACGAGTCGAGTGCACCCATATTCAAGGCATCAGAGCTGCAGATGTAGTGGTTTACCTCAAGGCTCTGATAACGCAGAAGATGGGTGCACTCGGCTCGCCCGAAGGGTGAGAAAATCGTGAATTACATTTTGTATTTATGAAATGTCTAATTTTTTCACAGCAACCGCCTGTAATAATATTGAATCATTGCAGGTAACCCGTTTTCTCATGAAATATCCGGGCCGGGTTCTTGAAAGATGAGGAATCACCATGGCTGAACAGGACGTACATCATGAAAACGGGCACCCACCGGAGCCGGGGAATTCCGAGGAAGGGTGGCCTCGAAGGGGAAAGGCCTTTCGCCGCGCAGCCCTTTGGGGCGGGCTCCTGGGCCTGATGCTCCTGGCTCCCATGGTGTTTCTCGTGGGCACTGGGGTCAAAATAGCCCGGGACCCCGATTTTGTGCCGGCCCCCAGGGCAGAGAAGGTGACGGTGGATCTTTTCCAGAAACCGGCACGGAGAGAGCCCGAGGCAAAGGCAGAGCCCCTGACGCCTGAGCCCCTTGACCACGGTATTGCCGCCATGCTGGCAGTCCCATCGTCAACCGGTGGCCTTTCAGACACCTACCCCTTTACCCTTCATGTCGGCTCCTTTCGCAACGCGGCCCGGGCTGCCGCCCAGGTGAACGCCCTTCGGGAGCTGGGCGGGGCCGCCTTTTCCGCTTATGTGACGATTCCCGGCATGGGGGACTGGTACCGGGTGTTCTGCGGCAATTTTGCAAGCAGGGAGGAGGCTGAGGCCGCGCGGGAGACGCTTTTGGCCCAGGGGGGCTCGGAAGCCTCTCTGACGAAAAAAAGCGTGGCCCTTGCCGTGGAGGGCCCCCTGCCCGTCAGCGACGCCCTGATTCTGGAGAGCCGTCTCCATGCCCTGGGCTTTTTTGCCTACGTCATGCCCCGCCCTCCGGCGGATGGCCGGGTGCAGGTCCTGGTGGGCGCCTTCCAGACGGAGAGCCGGGCCGGTGTGATGCGCAAGCGCCTGACCAAGGCGGGGTTTGAGGCCAGGGCCGTCAGGCGGTGACACAGAGAACCGTTCCAGGGGATACAACCAAAAAAGGCGCCTCACCCGCTTACGGGGGAGGCGCCTTTTTTATTGGGATGGTTCAAAAGACCGGGGCGTTTTTTAGAAGGTCACCACCTCGGCCTGTTTCACCATGGCTTTGAGTTTCTCTTCCCAGTCCTTGCCGCCGGTCTGGATGGCCAGCTCTACGGCCAGGTGGCGGGGAACGATGTCGAGGTCCTTGTTGCGGCCCAGGCCCTGGATGCAGGAGGGGCAGTTGGTGAGGATGGTGGTCTCACGGCCCTTGCCCAGGGTGCGCAGCTCGATCTCGTCATGCTTTCTCTGGAGCATGGCGTTGGTGATGTCCGGTCGGCTCATGGAGAGGGTCCCGCCTTCGGAGCAGCAGTGGGGCACGCTGTCCACGGAGTAGCCGGTAAACTCTTCGAGCATGCCTGCCGCGTCACCGTCCAGGGAGTCGTGGCAGGGGGCGTGGTAGAGGCAGCTGTTGCCCCCTTTGACCTCCAGGCCGTTTTCCAGGGCAAAGCGGCTCACGTCGGCAATGTTGCAGTCCAGGATCTCCGGGGCCTCGATCTCTTCCAGGGCCTCTCGGCAGGTTCCGCAGCTCACCACGCAGGCGTCGAATTCCACGTAGCTGATCATTTCGCGGATCTGGCTGAAGATCACCGAGTCCCGAAGGGTCATCTGGCTGTGCTGCACACCCTTGGCGTTGACCTTGGCAGGAAAGCCGCAGCAGATATACGGGGGCGGCAGCACCACCCGGACCCCTGCGGAGAGCAGAATGTAGATGGCGGCCTTGGAGATGTCGGAAAAGAGCCGCTCGGACCCGCATCCCGGGAAGTAGAAGACAGACTGCTCCGCCTCCTCCGGCGGGTTGAGGATCATGGCCTGGTTGTTCCCGCACTTGGGCAGGATGTCCCGGAGGGTTCCCGCGGGTGGCCGGGGAACGGGAGACGCAAGGATCTCGGCTGCGTGGGTCCCGGACAGCACCTTGCGCATGGGGGCCATGTTCTTGAGCATCTGGTGGCCGGTGCGCTGAAGGGAGCCGCCCCAGGAGACTAGGCCCTTTCGGAAAAGGGCGTTGCCCAGGGGGTTACGGGTCTCCAGGTACGCCAGGGAGGCCCGGGTGGCCATGCGGGTCTTCTTGTACTTGCGGGAGACGAGGATCTCCCGTTCCATGAGGGAGACCTCGGCCGTGTCGATGTCCACCGGGCATGGCTTGAAGCACTTGTGGCACATGGTGCAGTGGTCGGCGATCTGCTCCAGCTGCTTGAGGAACTTGAAGCGCGTGGAGTGGGCACGCTGCACGTCGTAGAGGATGGCCTCGATGAGGGAGGCGATGGCCAGGTTCTTGTTCCGCGGGTGGTAGAACATGTTCTTGGCCGGGTAGAAGGTGCAGCAGTCGATCTTGCACTTTCCGCAGCGCACGCAGGTGGCGATTTTGGCCGCCAGGGTCTCCAGGGAGCCGTGCTGAAGGATACTTGCCTCCAGCTCCAGCAGGTTGAAGGAGGGGGTGTAGACCTTGGACTGGATGTTCGGGTCCGTAAGCTGTCCCGGGTTCATCACCCCTTTGGGGTCCACCTTTTTCCGGTAGGCGGCCAGGGCCTTGGCAAGGGACGGATCCAGGTACTTCATCTTGGTGATGCCGATGCCGTGTTCCCCGCTCACCACGCCCCCTAAGCGCACCGCTTCCTCCATGACGTCGTCGGCGGTTTTGGCGGCACGTTTCATCATCTCCATGTCGTTGGAGAAGACCGGGATGTTGACGTGCACGTTGCCGTCCCCTGCGTGCATGTGGGTGGCGATGATGATCTGGCGCGCCCTTACCTCGTTGAAGATGCGCTGGATGTCGCCGGTGATGCGCTTGTAACCCCGGAAGAACTCCAGGAGCTCGGAGAGGAGCTGCCGGGCCTGGGCGCCGTCCTGAAGCATCTCCGTGGTGGCGTTGCGGATGGCAGAGAGGGCCTCGCTGCAGATTTCTCTGGCCTTGGGGATACGTGCCTCAAGCCATTCCGGGTCTTCGATGGGCTCGGCATGCTCCAGGTAGGCCAGGGTGGCGTTGAGGAAGTCCAGCTGGTTGTATCGGTTCTCTTCCAGGTTGTAGGTGTCCACAAACCGCGTAAAGGCCCCCAGCACATCCAGGGGAAGCACGATGTCCTCGTTGAGCTTGAAGGCGTTGGTGCGTCGTGCGATGGCCCCCAGCTTCTTCCGGTCTTTCCAGAAACGCTCGGCCTCGTCCTCGTCCCGTGCCACAAAGATCTCGGTGTTTTCGTACGGCCCAAGAAGATCCTGGAGGCGCCGGGTCCCCCTGTCGATCTCCTCTTCGTTGTGGCCCACCATATCGATGAGAAGGACCGCCTTGGGGCTCCCCTTACGGGTGGCCTTTACCTTGTAGTTGATGGCGAGCATGTACTCGTCGTCAAAGTGCTCCAGGGCGATGAGGGCCTCTTTGCCGCCGTTGTCGAACTCCTTGGAGATCTTGACGATGACATCGCTGGCCTCTTCCATGTCGTTGCCGAAAAATTCCAGGCAGAAGGTGGTCTTGTATTCAAAGGATGGGTAGAGGATGAACTCGGCGGAGGTGATGATGCCGTCGCAGCCCTCTTTCTGGATCCCGGGCAGGCCCCCAAGGGCCTTGTTGGTGATGTCCTTGCCCAACCCTGTTTTTCGTATCTCCGTGCCGGAGAGGCTGACGGTCTTCTTGATCTGTCCCTCTTCGTCCCGCACGGAGAAGAGGACGGTGTCCTCGGGCAGGATTTTGCGCATGGGGTGATCTTCCCGGCGCACCTCCATGAGGCGGCCGCCGGGCATGGCAATGCGGTAAGAGACCAGGTTGTCGATGGCCGTCCCCCACATCACCGCCTTTTTCCCCCCTGCGTTTTCGGCGATGTTGCCGCCGATGGTGCAGGCCCAGGAGCTGGTGGGGTCGGTGGCAAAGACAAGGTTCTCCACCTCGGCGTAGCCCATGGCCGTCTGGGTGATGACCCCGGCCTCCAGTTCAAGGACCGGCATGGTGGACGCACCGGTGCCCGGAGCCGCGGGCAGGTGCTTGATGCCCCGGATGCGGTTGAGCTTTTCGGTGTTGATCATCACGCAGCCTTCGGTGACCGGTACGCTGCCCCCGGTGAGGCCCGTGCCCGCACCGCGGGGGATGATGGAGAGGCCGAGCCTCTCGATGGCTTTCACCAGGCGGGGAACCTGGGACTCCCGGGTGGGGCGCAGCACGGCCACGGCCAGGTGGCGCCGCCAGTCCGTGGCGTCCGTGGCGTGGCTGATGATGGAGAAGGGCTCGAAACAGACGTTGTGGCGTCCGATGATGGCCCCGAGCTCGCGCCTGATGCGTCGCCGCTGACGTCGGTGCCCCTTGAGGGTGTCGTTGAGGCCCTTCAGGGCTTTGCGGCAGCGTCCGGTGATCTCCAGAACCTCTTTTTGCTCCGCCATTTTTTCGATGATGGCCAAATCGTTGGCGGCGGTCTTCAGGAACAGGCGACGGCGGCTCCGGGACCCTGCGAGATCGTCAAAGAGAAAGGGGTTGCGCTTCAGGATGAACAGGTCACCCATCAGGCGCATGAGCAGCTTGGCGGAGCGCCCGGTGATGCGTTTTCCCCGGAGTTCCTGGAGCTTGTTCCACACCTTGGCGTCAAAGAGGTAGGTGACGACGAGTTCGTCGTCGGCAGAGGTGTAGTTGTACGGTATTTCGCGGTAATTTTGTGCTTTCATCAGTTGTATTCCCGTGTCTTGTTGAACACAATGTCGGGGTTCTGTTCCATCACAAAGCCCAGTTGCCATTCGCTGGTGGTGAGGTAGGTGAGGTGGCCCTCGGAGTCCGTGGCAAGGCTGGCCACCTGGCTCTCCTTGAAGGCGTCCAGGCATTTTTTATCGTCGCTGTCCACCCAGCGCGCCACACCGATGCTGACGTGTTCGTAGGCGGCGTCCACGCTGTACTCGTTTTTCAGGCGGGCAATGGTGACCTCAAACTGCAGCTCACCCACGGCGCCTAAGATGTAATCGCTTCCGCGCAAGGGGCGGAAGACCTGCACCGCACCCTCTTCGGCCAGCTGCAGGAGCCCTTTCTGGAGCTGCTTGGTCTTCAGCGGGTTTTTCAGCAGCACCCGCTTGAAGTGCTCCGGTGCGAAACTGGGGATGCCGGTGAATTTCAAGGGCTCCTTGGTGGTGAAGGTATCCCCGATCTTGATGGTGCCGTGGTTGTGGATCCCGATGATGTCCCCGGGATAGGCCTCTTCCACGTTGGTGCGGTCCTGGGCCATGAAGATGGTGGCGTTGGCAATGGTGATGTCCTTGCCGATGCGGTGGTGCTTGACCTTCATGCCCCGGGTGAATTTACCCGAGCAGATCCGGAAAAAGGCGATGCGGTCCCGGTGAGCCGGGTCCATGTTGGCCTGGATCTTGAAAACAAACCCGGAGAACTCCTCTTCGGAAGGGGTGACCTCCCGGGTAACGGCCTTCCTGGGAATTGGCGTCGGGGCCATCTCCACAAAGGCGTCCAAGAGCTCCTGCACACCGAAGTTGTTGATGGCGCTGCCGAAGAAGACCGGAGTCTGGGTCCCCTTGAGGTAAAGCTCCAGCTCAAAGGGGTCGGCGGCGCCTTCGATGAGCTCAATGTCGTCCCGAAGGTCATCGGCCTGGCTTCCCAGGAGCTCGTCGAGCTTGGGGTCGGACAGGTCCTGGATGTGGATGCCGTCCTTGGCCAGGGTCTCTTTCTCCGGGGAAAAGAGGTGGATCTCTTTTTTATAAAGGTTGTAGACCCCTTTGAACTGCTTGCCCATGCCGATGGGCCAGGTGAGGGGCGTGCACTCGATCTGCAGTTTCTCTTCAATATCGGCCAGGATGTCCAGGGGCTCCATGCCGTCCCGGTCAAGCTTGTTGATGAAGGTCATGATGGGGGTGTTGCGCATGCGGCACACCTCCATGAGCTTTTCGGTCTGGGTCTCCACGCCCTTGGCGCTGTCGATGATCATCATGGCGCTGTCCACGGCGGTGAGGACCCGGTAGGTGTCCTCGGAAAAGTCCTTGTGGCCGGGGGTGTCCAGCAGGTTGACGTCGTAGTCCCGATAGTTGAACTTCATCACCGAGCTGGTGACGGAGATGCCTCTCTCCTGCTCGATGGCCATCCAGTCACTGGTGGCGTGGCGGTCTGTCTTGCGGGACTTGACGGCCCCGGCCTGCTGAATGGCCCCCCCGAAGAGAAGGAGTTTTTCCGTTAAGGTTGTTTTACCTGCGTCGGGGTGGCTGATGATACCGAAGGTTCGGCGCTTGCTGATCTCCCGGGTGAGGGGAGTGTTTTTTTCAAAAGACATGCTGTTTGTCATACCTGAATATATAAAAAAATCATGAAAAGCGCCTCCCCGGATTCCGGGTGACGCGAAGGGAGCCGAAGGGGTGACGAAGGCGGTGTCAACAGCATCGAAGTGGTAGCTTTACGGGGAGATGCTGGGTGTTGTTGATGTTTTCCGCAATCGTCGCGTTGCTTTTGACCGATTTGTATCAAATATCCCGTTTTTTTCTGTACGGTACACACGGCAAAACAACCGGTGAAAACCATTCTAAATAAGCTATTTCACATTCTTTTTCAAGGGATTTCAAGGGAATTGACGCGGCTCTGGGTTTTTCGCTGGGGGGAAGGTGCCGGAAAAAAGAGCCAAGACGACGGTGGGAAGGCGGGAGAGGGCGTCGTCCGGGTGGGAGGCTCATTTCCGGTGGGATTGCAAAAAAGGTGGGGACCACCTACGCATGGTTTGGTGGTGGGAAAGGGTTGCGTAGATGGCCCCCGGCAGAAGGCTAAAGTAAGGTGTCGGGGGTAAAGCTATCAATTTTTAGTGGACCGTGTGGGTGCTGATGGAATAATCGAATTCATTTTTTAAAATGGTCAGCACAAGCTCAATGGCGTCTTCGTCGATGATGTGTCCGGTCCATCCCATGCTGTTTAGCTGGTGGTTGATGAAACCCACCGTGAATGTTCCCCCGTCCTGGAGGATGCAAAAAACATCTTTGACCAGTCTGTTGACCTCCGAGGGGCCGAGCCCCTTATCCGACAGGTGCCAGAAGAGGGAGGTGCAGACATCGATGGTGGTTTGATTTTGTTCGTGCATGGTACCCATTCCTTGAATGGTTGCGACATCATCCGTCGTTGTCTTGCCTGAATAGAAATGCAGGGAGCGTGCCGGATATGCCGTGGAATGGGCTTTTTTTTGTGATTTCTTGGGCGGGGGATGAAACTGCCCGGAAACACAGGGGGAAACGATCGGACGAGAGTGAAGGGCCTTTTCAGGCCGCCTTTGCCGATGTGGCGTGCACGGTGGAAAGGGGCCGCTTAAGTGGATGGGGGATGTTCACAAAAGTGAATAGATGGTTTGGATTGTGGCCGGAGAGGCCCTGTAATCGGGGCTCTCCGTCGTCTGGTCCGTCCTCTATTCAAGGGGGGCGGACGGGCAGGCATCGTCTTTCTCCGGCTCTGCGGTGGACCAGCCGAGTCGGGAGATGCCGTATTTCTTCATCAGGGTGTACAAACGGGTTCGCCCGAGACCGGAGACCTGGCAGGCCTCTTTGATGTTTCCACGGGTGACCCGCATGAGGTGCTTGAGATAGGCCTGGTCCGCCTGGGTGAGTACCTCTTCCCGGGAGGGCATCTCGTCGGCCTGTGACGGAAGCACCGGGGAGGGGGCAGGGGAGAGCAGCGGGGGAACCGCGGTGAGCCCTTCGGGTTTTTTCTCGACCTGGTACGCGGTGGTGGCCTGCGGGGGCATATCTCCCGCCAGGTTGGCCCGGGCCACGTGGACCCGAATGGCATCGGGCAGGTGCATGGGAAAGAGGATGGGCTCTTCCCCTGCTTTGCTGATGGCCCCTTCCAGGGTGTTGACCAGCTCCCGGATGTTACCGGGCCAGCTGTAGGCGCAGAGCACCTGGAAAAAGTCCGGGGAAAAGCCCTTGGGCTCGATGCCGAAGTTCCGGCAGATGGCCCCGGTGTGGTAGAGGATGATGGCCTGGATGTCCTCGGGGTGCATGCGCAAAGGGGGCAGCTCAATGGCCACGGTGCGGAGCCGGTAGAGGAGATCGTTTCTAAAGGTGCCTTCGGCCACCATCTTGTCCAGGTCCCGGTTGGTGGCCGCCACCAGCCGGAAATCACTTTTCTGCTCGATGCGGCTCCCCACCGGGCGGTAGCACTTCTCTTGAAGGACCCTTAAGAATACCTTTTGAAGGGGCAGGTCCATTTCCCCCACCTCATCCAAGAAGAGGGTGCCTCCGTCGGCCTGCTTCACCAGACCTTCCGATGTTTTTTCAGCCCCGGTAAAGGCGCCCTTTTCATGGCCGAACAGAGCGCTCTCCTTTAAGGTTTCGGGCAGGGCCGCGCAGTCCACCACCACAAAGCGGTTCTCTTTGCGCTTGCTGTTGTTGTGGACGGCCCGTGCAAAGAGCTCCTTGCCGGTGCCTGTCTCGCCGGTGATGAGCACGCTGGCGTTGTTCCGGGCGGCATGGGCCAGGGTGGTGAGGCAGTCGTGGATCACGGGGCTGCTGCCGATGATCCCCTGGCTGTCCACGGGGTCCTCCTTAACCGAAGAGGCCTTGAGGTTCTCCCGGTACTGGAGGGCCCGGCTCAGGGTGAGGGTGATCTCTTTTAAATTAAAAGGCTTTTGGAGGTAGTCCCAGGCGCCGTTTTTGATGGCCATTTCCGCGCCGTCGGCATCGCCTGCACCGGTGATGATCACCACCTCGGGCTCTCCCGGGGTGCTGCGGATGCGGCGTACCAGCTCCAGGCCGCTTCCGTCGGGAAGGCCGACGTCGAGGAAGACGAGATCAAAGGCCGCGCTCTCCAGCTGCTGCAATCCCTCGGTGAGGGTCTGCCGGGACATGGAGCGGTGGCCTTCCCTTCGGATGAAGGCTTCAAGGATTTCACAGATCTGTTGGTCGTCGTCGATGATGAGGATGGTGGCCATGGGCAATGCATTCTCCCCGAATCAGAAGATGGCGTTGGTGAAGAGTGACGGCGGCGCAAACGGTGTGGGCGTGAACCACAGGGGGCAGGGCCGAAAGACACTTGAAATACAAGCTGATTCTCGGTCTTTGTTTCGAAGCCCATCGCCGTCTGTCACGTCGGGTGCTTCGGATTTATTGTGGGTATATAACAATCTATATAACAAATTTTATCAACTCTGCAATCACTTATCAATGGAGGGATCGCCGCAACGGGCCGTGTTTCCCGGGGCGGTGAACATCTTTCCTCGGAACGCCGTGCCCCCTTGGAGAGGGCCGACGGAAAAGGCGCCGTGCCTTCCGTCGGCCCCGACGGTTATCGGGTCAGGTGCCGGTACTTGATCCGATGGGGCTGGTCCGCGTCGATGCCCAGGCGCTTCTTGCGGTCCTCTTCATACTCGGAGTAGTTGCCGTCGAACCAGACCACCTGGCTGTCTCCCTCAAAGGCGAGGATGTGGGTGACGATGCGGTCCAGGAACCAGCGGTCGTGGCTGATGACCACGGCGCATCCCGCAAAGTTCTCCAGGGCCTCTTCCAGGGCTCGCATGGTGTTGACGTCCAGGTCGTTGGTGGGTTCGTCAAGGAGAAGGACGTTGGCGCCTTCTTTGAGCATGCAGGCCAGGTGCACGCGGTTTCGCATGCCGCCGGAAAGGGCGCCCACCTTTTTCTGCTGGTCGGAACCGGAGAAATTGAAGCGGGAGACGTAGGCCCGTGAGTTGACCTCGCGGTTGCCCAGGGAGATGGTGTCCTGCCCCCCTGAGATTACTTCCCAGATGCTCTTGTCCCCGTCCAGGCTGTCCCGGCTCTGGTCCACGTAGGCCAGCTTCACGGAGCTGCCGATGTTGATGGTGCCGTCGTCCGGGGTGTCCTGACCGGTGATCATGCGGAAGAGGGTGGTCTTGCCCGCGCCGTTGGGGCCGATGACCCCCACGATGCCGCCGGGGGGGAGCATGAAGTTCATGTTCTCCACCAGGAGTTTTTCCCCGTAGGCCTTGGCCACCTTGTCGGCCTCGATGACCATGTTGCCGAGGCGGGGTCCGGGGGGAATGAAGATCTCCATCTCCTGTTCACGCTGCTTGGTGTCCTCGTTGAGGAGCTTTTCGTAGGCCGTGATACGGGACTTGGATTTGGCGTGCCGTCCCTTGGGGCTCATGCCGATCCACTCCAGCTCCCGGGCGAGGGTCTTCTGGCGGTTGCTCTCCTGCTTCTCTTCCTGGGCCAGGCGCTTGCCCTTCTGATCCAGCCAGGAGGAGTAGTTTCCTTTCCAGGGAATGCCTTCGCCGCGGTCCAGCTCCAGGATCCAGCCCGCCACGTTGTCCAGGAAGTAGCGGTCGTGGGTCACGGCAATGACGGTGCCCGCATAACGCTGGAGGTGCTGTTCCAGCCAGCCCACGGTCTCGGCGTCCAGGTGGTTGGTGGGTTCGTCAAGGAGAAGGATGTCGGGCTTCTGGAGCAGCAGGCGGCACAGGGCCACGCGGCGCTTTTCACCCCCGGAGAGCACGCTGACCTTGGCGTCGGCGGGCGGGCACCTCAGGGCGTCCATGGCCATCTCCAGACGGGAGTCCAGGTCCCAGGCGTCCAGGTGGTCCAGTTTTTCCTGCACCACGCCCTGGCGGGCAATGAGCTTGTCCATGGCGTCATCGTCCATGGGCTCGGCAAATTTTTCGCTGATCTCATCGTACTCCTTCATGAGATCCACCACTTCCTGAACGCCCTCCTTGACCACTTCGATGACCGTGCGGTCTTCGTCCAGCAGGGGCTCCTGCTCCAGGTACCCGATGGAAAAGCCGTCGGACAGGATGGTCTGGCCGTCGAATTCGGTGTCCACCCCTGCCAGGATACGCAGCAGGGAGGATTTCCCGGAGCCGTTGAGGCCCAGGACGCCGATCTTGGCCCCATAGAAATAGGAGAGAGAGATGTTTTTGAGCACCGGTTTTTTATCGTAGTATTTGCTCACACGGATCATCGAGTAGATGACCTTGTTGCCTTCATTTGACATGGAATCACTCCTTGGGTGGCGAGGCGGGGGCCCGTTATGGATGAAAAACGGGGTGGTCCCGGCCCTTGTGTTCAGATGGCGCGTCGTTAAAGATACCGCGCGTGCGTGGCCCCTTTTCTGCCGCATAACCGAGGTAACCTACCAGACTCCTTCGAAACTCGCAAGTATCTGGTGCGCAAAGGGTCCCGGCTTCTTAGGGGGCTGACTCATTTTCCGGGCTGACGGGGCAACGGCGGGGGGGAAAATGCCGGGATGGGGCGATGAAGGTGAAAGGTTCAGACAGGTTGTCGGCGGGATGTGTGGGGGCCCAAAGGGGCTTGCGCCCCCCGGGCCCGGAAGGCGGGGTACGGACGCCACGTACGCGTCCGTCGGTGCATTCAGTATTCAGCGTGTCACAACGGCTTATCTCACCAGCCAGCGGATGACGCGGCCCACCATGGTGAAGAGGTCCGGGTCGCTGTGGCGCAGGGTGGCCCCGTAGGTGTCGAAGCCTCCGCCACCGTGGACCGTGGTGGCCCGCCTGACCTTGATGTCCTCCCGGGCGTCCATTTTTCGCTTCATGGCCTCGCGCTGGTCGTTGTACATCTGCCCGCCGGCTTTGACCCACTCCAAAAGGTGCCGGAGTTCTCCACCGTCCAGCCAGAGCCCGTGGTCGGGGCAGCGGTCGATGATCACACCGCTTCGCTGGCCGAAGTTGACGCGGTTCATCACCGTCTCGCACACCGGGCACTTGATGTAGGAGATGCCGTACTCGTCGTGGCGCTGCAGGGCGTAGAGCTCTTTGAGCTTCTTGTGGTTGACGTGGCCCACGTTTTTCACCGTGGCCTTGATGAGGGCTTCGAGCTCACCGGCATCAAAGAACATGCCCATGCACGTTTCGCAGCGTTCGATGAGGAAGGTGCCGCCGATCTTGAGGTCGATGGTCTTCATGGCCTTCTCACACCTCGGGCAGATGCGCTCTTTTTCAGGGGCCACCTCGGTGTACTCGTGGATGCCGGACAGGTCGGTGTCGTTTCGGGTTCCGCAGTAACTGCAGACAATGGTGTCCGCAGGGATGGGGGCTGAGCAGTTTTTGCAATTGGCCATAGGTCAAACTCTGTGGGGTGATAAGGATGTCAACCAGTGGGGGCAGCACTTTCGCTTGCCTCCGGCGGGGCGCTTGAAAAAAAGCCCCGCAAAACATGTTCCGATTGGCGCCGAAGCCCGTGGGCGAAGGCGGATGAAACCTCTGGCCCCCGGCAGGGCGCCGGGGGCGTGTTGATCTATCAAGGCAGCGGGGGCGGCCCGTCTTCCAGGAGGAGCCTGAGCTCCTGAAGATCGGTGGCCTTTTCCCAGCCTTCCATGCCTTTGCGCCAGACCAGGGTCTCTTTGGTGATGGCCTTGTCCCGGATCATCTCGTGGACGATCTTGGGGGAAAATGGACCCTTTTGTTCTCCGCCGATGCCCAGGTAATACGAGATGGCTTCCTGGGGGGGCAAGGGGGGCGGTACGGCAGCGCCGGAAGAGGTGGGGGCCGCCGCAGGCTGACTGGCCTGGGCTGCCTGGTCGGCCATGGTCCGGGTCATCTGGTTGGCCATGGCAAACCCCATGCCCATGCCCACCCCTGCCGAGGCGTCCCCCGAGGGGTTTTCCGCCGCTTTTTCCAGGGCGTTGGCGGCCTGGAATTTGGTGTAGGCGTCCAGGTCCCCCACGATGCCCATGCTGGTGCGTTTGTCCAGGGCCTCTTCCACGGCCTTGGGCAGGGCGATGTTTTCGATGAGGAGCTTGGTGAGGTCCAGGCCGTAGGCGGAAAACTCTCCGGCAAGCTTGGCGGTGACCCAGGCCGAGAGCTCGTTGTAGTTGGCCGCCAGGTCCAGGACCGGGATCTTGCTTTCGGCCAGGAGGTCGGCAAAGCGGGTGATGACCATGCTGGTGAGCTGGCCGGTGATCTCCTCCACGGTGAAGTGCCCCTCGGTGCCGGCGATCTCCGTGATGAAGGCCTTGGGGTCTGCGACACGGACCACGTAGGTGCCGAAGGAGCGAAGGCGCACCGGCCCGAACTCGGGGTCCCGCAGGGTGATGGGCTTTTTGGTTCCCCACTTGATGTCCGTGAAGTTTCGGGTGCTTAAGAAGTAGACCTCGGCTTTAAAGGGGCTGTCAAAGCCGTGGTACCACTTTTGGAGGGTGGTAAGGACGGGCAGGTTGCGGGTGGTGAGGCTGTAGAGCCCCGGCCCGAAGACATCGGCGATGCGGCCTTCGCTCACAAAGACCGCGGCCTGGGACTCCCGGACGGTGAGTTTGGCCCCGTACTTGATCTCGTTCTGGTACCGCGGGAACCGCCACACCATGGTGTCCCCGGAGTCGTCCAACCAGTCGATGACATCGACCAGTTCACCTTTCAGCTTGTCCCAAAGAGCCATGTGGGTCCTCCTTCCTCGTGATGGGGCCGTCATGCGGCCGGTTACGGAACCGGGAACGTGTGTGCCTTATTCCTTATGTCGGATAAAGGCACATCGGACTTTAAACGTGCCGTAACTATTCAGCTTATGTTTGCCTCCGGCGGCCCTGCCGGGGGCCAAACTTTTGAAACGTTTGACAAACAGGTCTTGACGGCTTTGGCATGAATTTCAGCGATTTTGATTGTTTTAATCTTTTTGCGGAGCTTTTTTTTAAAAAAAGCGACCCGCCGGAGGCAAGCTGAATAGTTACAACGTGCCTCCGGTTGTGTCCGGCCGGAGGCACGTGGTGTTGAGCGTCTGGCTATTCCACGGAAAAATCGGTCTGGGCCAGCAGGGTCCCGTCTTCGGCCAGGATTTCCACTCGCCAGGGCGCAGGAAGGGAAGGGCTCATGGCCTTGGAACTCCAGGTTCGCCAGGACGCGGAGGCGCCGATGGTCAGGGGCACCTCGGCCACGCGCTGACCGTCACGGTACCAGACATGGGTGATGGTGGTGGGCTCGGGGGAGACAATGCGGCTGTGGCAGAAGAGGCGCGGGGTGTCCGTGGAGAAGAGGGTACCGGTCTCAACGGGCTCACGCTCCACAATGTCTGTTGCGATGACCATCTCCGAGACACTCACAAGGATCGGGATGTTTTGCTCTTCGGCAGGTTCCATGTCCGCTGCGGTTTCAAGGTCCTCGGAGGTCATGGGCTCCGGGGGCAGGGGGACTGCCTCGGCCTCAACGTCGGCTTCAACGGCCGTGGGCTGAGGGGTGGTGTCGGACTGGGCCGTGAAAATCACCTCGCCTGGGTTGGCGTCGTCCAGGGTGGGGGCGGCGGAGGCAAACGATCCGACAAAACACAGGGAAAAAACGGCAATGAGAAGCGGTGCAAACAATTTCAACATGTTTCTTTCCTTTCGACTGGGATGCCAGGGGATGTTGCCCCGAGGCATCGGGTTCTATGGAGCGAAGGTTGCCTTATAATAATCGTCGTGAAACCCCACCACAATCCGGTCTTTCAACCTGAGGGTGGGGGCGCGCAGGTTTCCGGACGGCCCCATGGCCGCCTTGAGTATGGCCTCTTTGTTCTCGTCGCTGGCCTGCCATTCCGTCACCTTTTTTCCCCGGGCTGTGATTACCAGGGGGCGTGATGAGAGGATGGCCCAGGCCGCATCGGCGTCAATGCGCTCTTTTCGCGCATCCACGACCTCTTTGGGGGCGAGGTTGAGGGGCCCAAGAAACTCCTGGGTCTTGGTGCAGGACGTTCAGCCTTTTCGAAGGTATGCCCATTCAATCATGATATGCTCCTTAACGTGATGGTTGGGTGTGACATGTGTGGGAGACCCACAGGGTGCCGGAGCAGGAATCCCCGGCGGAAGAGGGGGAGGGGAAAGCCCTCGGCAGGAGGGCTTTCCCGAAATGAAACGGATTACCGCTGTGCTATCCGCAGCATTTTTTGAACTTTTTGCCGCTGCCGCAGGGGCAGGGGTCGTTGCGGCCCACTTTGGGGCCCTGGCGGACGACCGTTTCGGGGACAACGCCCACGCCGTCGTCAAAGTACCAGGCACCATCGACCTTCACGAAGCTTGCCAGCTCGTGGTGGCGAGCCTTTTCGCCTTTGACGGCGTAGTTGGCGATGAATTCCACCTGGCCGGTTTCGTCGCCTTCGCCGCCCTTGTCGGTGCGAACCACCTCCAGGTTGAACCACTCGGATTTGGCCGCCCAGTTTTTGGTCTGGCGTTCGTCATGGGTGTGGCGCTTGTCGGGGTGGATGGACTCCTTCAGGAAATCGGTCTCCACCTTGGCATAGGCGGTGTATCGGGCGCGCATGAGCTGCTCTGCCGTTTCAGCGGCTTTTTCGCCTCTGATAATGGGTCCGCAACAGGTATCGTAAGCCGCATCAAGTCCGCATGGGCATGGTTCCATGAATTTACTCCTTCAAGTCTGTATCGTTGCTTCGTCTTTTTGGCCCTTGTGCATGGGCCGGATCATCACAGGTTATCCTCGTGAGGTCCTATATAAATAAAATGACGCATAAAGTAAACGCCCAGCATTATACGGGAGAACCGGCAACGGGACCCTCCCGGTGCTCGGGAATCTCTTCCAGTGTGGTGACGATGGGGTCCCTCATGATCGCCTTCTTGGCCTCGGCTGCGGCGGCCGCTGCCTGGGGGAAGACCGCGGAGAGGGCCGCAATGTGGTGCAGGTTGTCGGCGGTGCGCAGAACCAGCCTGGAGAGGTCCCCCTCCTGAAGGCCCGAGAACCTTACCACATCGTTCCACGGGGTGCCTGCTGCCCAGAGGTACAGGGTGGCTGCCGGGTGGAGGTAGAGAAAGGGGACGTTAAATCCCCAGTCCAGCATCTCCCGGGCAAAGGGGGTGAGCCCTTTTCTGATGGTGAGGAAGGTGTGGATGAGCTTTTTGGGCAGAGCACTCCGGTCGATGCTCTCGTCGTCCCGTTCCCGTTCGTTCACAAAGGAGGCCACCATGGCCGTCATGAGGGCCGGGTCTTCGGGAAAAAGCTTCAGGCGGAAACACTCCCCCACCAGAAGGGGCGAGTCGATACGCAGGCGGGAGGCCCACTCGCCGTCGGCGGTGAGGCGGTTGTCGTCGTCCACAAATCCTTTGAATTTCAAAAACTCCAGGTGAAGGGTGAAGTCCTCCCAGAGGCGCCTGTTGTTTCGGCCTCTGCCCCGTTTTTTCTCCAGCAGGAAGGAGGCAAAGGATTTGTCCAGGAGCCCTTCGATCTGGTGGGGGCTGTGGGAGAGCAACAGGTTCAGCACCATGGAGAAGTTGATGCGAATCTGGCTCTCCACGCGCTCGGGGGCCTGGTTGGTGAGGCGCGCCAGGTGCCGGAGGTCGTTGAACTTGCCGGGCAGAATCACGGCAAAACCCACCTTGTCCTTGCCACGCCGTCCGGCACGGCCCGTCATCTGGTTGTACTCCGAGGAGGACAAGGGCATGAACTCCACGCCGTTGTAACGGTCCGAGTTCATGATCACCACGCTCCGGGCGGGGAAGTTCACCCCGGCGGCCACGGTGCTGGTGGCGAACATGGCGTCTAAAAGCCCTTCGTTCATGAGGGTCTCGATGACGATCTTCCACCCCGGGAGCTGCCCGCTGTGGTGGGCGCCCACGGCCAGGTGCTCCAAATGATAGCGCTGCTTGTGGCGGCTGAGATGGGGGTGGGCCGTGAGGATCTCGTCCACACGCTGGGAGAGAAGGTCGGCACGGGCCGGGTCCCCGGCCAGGATCTCGCCGGAGCAGAGCTCCAGGGCACCGTTGCAGTCGGCCCGGGACTTCATGAAGAAGATGGCGGGGAGCAGCCGGTATTTTTTCAGCACCTTCATGATCTCGCCCATGGGGGGCAACCGGTTGGGGGGCGCCAGAATGGGGGGATTGTCCTGATTGACGTAGGAGTTGACCTTTTTGTACAGCCCCACGCTTCCCTTGCCCCCTTTCTGGCTCACCAGGGGAAAGAGGGTGCCCGAGGGGTGGAAAAACAGGGGGTGCAGGGGCACGCTGCGCTTGGTCTCTTCGATGACCTGAACCTCCCGGCCCCTTAGGTCGGTGAGCCAGTCCGCGATCTGGCGGGCATTGCCCACGGTGGCCGAGAGCAACAGCAGGGGAATCCGCGAGGGCAGGTAGATCATCACCTCTTCCCAGACCACGCCGCGGTCGGCGTCCCCCAGGTAGTGGGCTTCGTCCATGACCACCAGGTCGGTGGTAAGGTCCCGGCCGGTGTGCATGGCGTCGTAGAGCTGGTTCCTCAGGATCTCGGTGGTGCCCACGATAATGGGGGCGTCCGGGTTGTCCTTGATGTCCCCCGTGAGGATCCCCACGCTCCCTTTGCCGAAGAGATCGCAGAAACGGCTGAAGATGGTGTTGGTCAGGGCCTTTAAGGGCGTGGCGTACCAGCACCGCTCTCCCCGCTCCAGGGCCCCCATGATGACCTGCTCGGCAATCCAGGTTTTTCCCGATCCCGTGGGGGCCGTCACCAGGCAATCCCCATGACGAACCGCCTCCACCGCTTCCAGCTGAAATCGGTCCGGAGAAAAAGGACGGGCCTCCGGGGTGCCTATCTGCTCAAAAATGGGTTTCAGCCGCTCATCGGAGCCGGCCTTGATGGTGGGTGCGAATTTTTTTCTGGGCGGCCGTCGGTGTCTCCGGCGCTTGGGGTGGGGACTGCGTCTGTGGTAATTCTGTGTCATAGGGTGAGGTCTCTAACCAGCCATAGGCTATGGATACAACGTTTATCATGGATGGCACGCCCGAAGCGTCGGACCATGTCCGGTTGCGGGCGGCGCTCAAGTCATTTGTTTGCGTATTTTTTATCAACAGCCCACTTTATCATATCCGGCCGCGTTCTGTACCACCAAAAGTCCCTTGTCATATCCCGGGCAGTTCAGAAAGAGGCAACGTTTGCCGATACCTAAAAATAGAAGAGGGGAGGCCCTTGTGTCGGTAAAGGGCTGGTCGTGCGAACGCAAACCGTCTGGAGTGCCTTGTGAAACGTGTGTTGCCTGCCTTGGTTGTTCTGTGTCTTTTCAGCGCATGTACCCAAAAACGCTTTGCCTTTGAATACGCCGGTGAGCCTGTACCAGGGCCCGGCGGGCCATGTCGTGTGCACGTGGCACAGGAAGGAGATGGGCAGCCCGGGTTTCGGGTGAAGGCGGTGCGGCTTGTGCCGGAACGGGTGGTCAAAACCCGGGTGGAAGCCAGGGGGGTGACCCGCCTGGAGATATACGGGTACGAACCCGATGCCCGGTTGATCCTGGGCAGCGCCCTCTCCACCGTGGCAGGGGTTGTGGTAACCCCGGCCATGTGCGTCAAAGCTCTTTTTACGGGCTGGGGGGAGCCCGACGGGGAGGAGGCCATGCGGCAGCGGGTTGTGGACAGCCACCTGCGCTCCTGGCTTTTCATGGGGTACCTGTGGGCTCCGGTGGACTATGATGTCGTGGATCGACGCCGGATCCATGAAGAGACCGGAACCGTCCGCGAACAAAAGGTCTGGGGGAACATCCGGGTGACCGTCATGGACGATCAGGGGCGTTCGGTGGAGACCCTGGCCCTGGGAGACGGCCTCTATCGCCCGGACGTTACCGACGCCCTCCTCGAATCGCGAACCCTGTATGTGAGCGCCTCCTGCGAGGGGGCCTCCGATGCCCAGACCCTGGACCTGCTCCCCTGGTACCGAAAGCGGTACGACCTTACCCGGAAGGAGGCCTCTGCCTTCGGCCGGCTGGACCCCGACCATCGCCCCTACCTTTTGAAACTCCCCCCGGAGCTGCGCGCCGATTTTCTCGCTTTTTCTTCACCGGAGCGAAACAGGTTTACAGAGCTGCTTCCCCTGGCAGCAATCCAGGATCGAGGGGCGGTGAAAGCAGCCCTGACCGCTGCTGTCGAAGGATCCCCTCAACCCATTGCCTCCTTTGACGATGATCTTCCTGATCTCCTTAAAGCCAGCAGCAAGGTGCAAAGGGATTCGCGGAACTGGCTCTTTGCCATGGGCATCGAGGAGTACGACCAGACCGGTCCCATCACCTATTCACGCCGCAGCGCCGAGCTCTTCACCCGGGTGGCCATGAAACGCCTGGGGATTCCGCCCGAAAACGTCTTTCTCCTGACCGACGACGGGTTAAGCGAAATCCCGGAGCTTGCCTCTCGCACCTTTCCTGCCACCGCCGCCTCCATCAAGGACCAGTTTCGATTTCTCCTGCGGGAGGCAGCCCGCGGCGACCGGATTTATCTCTACTACAGCGGCCACGGCCTGCCCTCCCTCACCCAGGGCAGCGCCCCTTATCTCCTGGCCCGGGACCAGGCACCGGACTTTGTCCACACCGACCCCTTTTTCAGGGTAGACGCCCTGCTGGACGCCCTCTCCCAAAGCCGGGCCGCAGAGGCCATCGTGTTTCTGGACAGCTGTTTTACAGGGGCCTCCGACGGATCATCCGCCTTTGGTAACGGTCGGGCCGCCACCCGCCTCGTGCCCAAGGGGATAGAGGTCGGTGACCGCCGCATGGCCGTTCTCACCGCCGGAACCGAACGCCAATTTTCCAACATGTACCCGGAAAAAGGCCACCGACTCTTCAGCTATTTTCTCATGAAAGAGCTGTGCCACACCCACCATACCCTGGAGGGCCTTTTTGAGCGCGTTCACGACCAGACCCGCCGCGTCAGCAGGGCCAGGGGCGGTACGCAACTCCAGGAACCCACCTTGAGGGGCAACGGCCAGTTGAAATTGCCGGGGAAGTAAAAAACTCCTTAGGCCTTCTATGGTTAAAATGGTGGAAAAAGCAGGCCTCCGGCGGCCAGGTGGGGGCACCTGGAAACCCTGTGGCGAATGCATGAAGTGTCTCGTCACTTGCCCACTGTCGAGGCATTCGCGTGAAGGATGACATCAGGCAACCTGTTTGAGGAGAGGTCGCATTTGGTCTTCGGAAAAAGTAACTATTCAGCTTAAAAAAACAGTCTCCGGCGGCAAGGTGTGCCACCTTGAAAGCTGGTTACGGATGCACTTTGCCCCTCGCTTGTCGCGCCGTAGCCAACCAGCGTTAGTCGAACGGTGTGGCATAGACAAGGGCGTAGGCGGATACCTCGGGCCAAGTTACATCCGTATTTGTGTCGGAAAAAACTTAAAATATAGTCTTGAAACCTGTTTGTTAAACTTTTCAAAAGTTTAGCCCCCGGCAGGGCCGCCGGAGGCTTTTATTAGACTTAGGGCGTGTGTGATGCGTTGTGCAGGATGGATTGTGGGTGTGGTTATTCTGTTGGGCTGTCTCGGTTGCGGCGGCCCTGCCTGGTATGTGAACCGGGACCTTGCGGGGCCCGGGCATGTGCTGGTGGGGTACGGGCAGGGAGAGACCATGGCGGAAGCCCGGGCGGACGCGGCACGGGAGATTGCCGAGTCATTGGGGGTCCGGGTCTCGTCCACGGGGGAGGTGGTGAGGGAGCAGGGGGCTGACGGGGCGTCGGGCTCTGCCCGGTTCCGGGTTTCCCTTGTCAGCCGGTTTGTTTTGGATGATCTCACCCCGGTGAAGCACGGCAAGGCAGGGGGCAGGCATTTTGTGGCCCTGGCCTATGACAACCGCACGTTCATGCAAAAGCTCGGGGATGGTCGCATGGGGGATGGGGATTCGGGATATGTCCATGCCTCCGGGTACAAGGCGAGCCTTCCTTTTTCGTACAGTCTTTCGTTTCTCGGCATTTTTCCCGACGACTATCATGTGGTGAGGCGGCACGGCGGATGGGCCATGGCCCTTGAGGGAAAAGTCTATCCCATTCCCCCCGAGGATTGGTTCCGGCAGCTTTTTGTGGAAAAGGCCGACAACCAGGGCTTGCGGCTGGTCGTGACGCCTTCCGGCGTCTTGCGGTCGGGGCGCTGCTATCGGGTGTTTCTCTCCCCGCCCCATCCCACAGGCTACCTCAGCCTCTACCATATCTCGGAATCGGGTCAGGCCCTGACCCTCATGGACAACCATTCCGTTACATCCTCTGAGCCCGTTGCCTACCCGGATGAGACGCATTACGCGGGGCTGGAAGCCATTGCAACCGGCGGAAACGGCAGCCGGGACATGCTCCTTGCCACCTGGTCGTCGGAGCCCACAGAATCTCCTGTGGCACCGCCCCCGGTGTCCGACACCCCATGGCCCGACACCGACACCCGGACCTTCAGCTACGGCGACCTGCTGGATGCCTTGAAAGACGCCCTCTGGGCGAGTCGGTTTGTGTGGATTCAAGGCTGGTAGGTGGCGTTTTTACCTTGGTCTTTCCGGTTCGGGAGGCCGGGTCTCTCGAATTGAGCGGGCTCCATTTTTTCCACAGGAAAGCCAGCGGTAACCACCATTGGCTTTACTTGTCAGCCACAAGAACGAGTTTACTTATCAGTAGCCCCCCCTTGTCTTCCCAACGCAAAACGGGACACAGCTTACGCTTGTGTCCCGTTTCCACAATTGGGCCCTTGCGGGCACCAACCGGCCCATGGCGGGACCGGCTATACAGGGGTGGTGAGGGCAGCAACGCCGCCCTCACCGTCCTGATCTCATACCATCTCAGTACACAGAATCTTTGTGACCATACAGGTTGCTCCTTCCCCGGACAGCCCCATTTCTGTCCATATAGCGGGGTGGTGCCAATCTGCCCATATGATCTAACCCACGGGCGCAGCCCGTCAGCGAATGTGACGGGGCGAAGCCCCGGAGCATTCACGAGCCTGGGCTCCAAGGGCTCAGCCCTTGGCCGCCGGAGGCACGGTTTTACATTTTTGCCAATTCGGCCACGATGGCGTCGCCCATGGCGGCGGTGCCCACCACGGTGCTGTTTTCGCGGGCGATGTCCGCGGTGTGGGTGCCGGCTTCGAGGACGTTGGAGATGGCCGCTTCGATGGCATCGGCCGCTTCGCCGAGGTCCAGGCTGTAGCGCAGCATCATGGTGGCGGAGAGGATCTGGGCGATGGGGTTGGCCACGCCCTGGCCTGCGATGTCGGGGGCGGAGCCGCCTGCGGGCTCGTAGAGGCCGAAGCCGTCGGCGTTTAAGCTGGCAGAGGCCAAAAGGCCCATGGAGCCGGTGAGCATGGCGCACTCGTCGGAGATGATGTCCCCGAACATGTTGGAGCAGACGAGGACGTCAAACTGGTGAGGGTCTTTGACCAGCTGCATGGTGGCGTTGTCGATGTAGATGTGGTCCAGGGTTACCTCGGGGTACTCCTTGGCCACTTCGTTGACCACTTCACGCCAGAGCACCATGGTGGTCAGGACGTTGGCCTTGTCCACGCTGGTGACTTTTTTGCTGCGCTTCATGGCGGCGTCAAAGGCGTTTCTGGCAATGCGCTCGATCTCGGCGCGGGTGTAGATCATGGTGTCGAAGGCGGTCTCGTCGGCGCCTTCGCCGTGGTGGCCTTTGGGCTCGCCAAAATAGATGCCACCGGTGAGTTCGCGGACGCAGAGGATGTCAAAGCCGTCTTTGGCGATGTCGGGCCGCAGGGGGCAGGCGTCCACCAGGGTTTTGAAGACCTTGGCAGGGCGCAGGTTGCAGTGGAGCTTGAAGTGTTTCCTCAAGGGCAGCAGGGCGCCGCGCTCGGGCTGCTCGGCCGGGGGCAGGTGCTCCCACTTGGGACCGCCCACGGAGCCGAAGAGGATGGCGTCGCTCTCCTCACAGACCGTGACAGTGGGCTCGGGCAGGGCCTTGCCCTGATTGTCGATGCCCGCGCCACCCACGTCCGCCCAGGTGTAGGCGAGTTCAAAACCGAATTTTTTCTGGGCCGCGTCCAGGACCTTGACCGCTTCATCCATCACTTCGGGGCCGATTCCATCACCGGGTAAAACCGCAATCTTTTTCATCACATCACCATGTAAAATGAGTCTTGCCGAATTCGTGGTTGGATTCGGCGGGGTTCGGGCCTGGGGAGAGAGACTCCGCACCGGGCTTATATCGTAGGCGTATGCCGTATTAACCAATACTGTATGGGCTGTAGTATTGTTTAAGTCGGTGGGGTTTGTCAAGGCGTATGTCATTCTAATATTTGTATGCGGTGCGTTGCCCGAGAGGAATAGCAAGATGGGCAAACCGGAAAGCAATCCCAGAAAAGTAAGGCCCTTGGGTTCTGGTGTATTCATCTCTTCATTTGATGAACCCAGAACCCAAGGAGTGACCATGACAATCGATTCAACGAAAGAAACCTATTCCATTTGCCCCGTGGGCCAGGTGCATGAAGAGGCCGAAGGGGGCTTTACCCTGCAGGTGGGCAAGGCTTTCAGAGAGGCCTTAAAAGAGCTTCACCGATTCAGCCACGTGCAGGTGTTCTGGTGGGCCACCGGCCATGACAACTGGGACGACAGGGCGCGTCTGCTGACGGAGCTTCCCTATGCAGAGGGCGTTGAGGCAGGCGTCTTTGCCTGCCGCTCCCCGTATCGGCCCAACCCCGTGGCCGTGACCACCTGTGCCTGCCTTCATGTGGATATGGAACGGGGCATCATCCGGGTTCCCTGGATCGATGCCCACGACGGCACACCCATCATCGACCTGAAACCCTATATCCCGGTGTCGGACAGGGTGCGTGAGGCCGTGGTGCCGGAATGGTTCCGAAATTGGCCCCAGTGGCATGAAGACGCATGGCAGCTCGAAGAGATGTTCGGGGCATGCGAATGACCTGAAAAAACCTTTGACCTGTCTACAGGTTTATAGGCTACTGAGTGGAGCCGGATAGAGTGTTGGGTTGACGGAACAGATGAAAGGAACAAGGTCATGTACACCGTTTCCGATGTCACGAAAAAACTCGGCATATCCCGCTCCACGCTTTTCCATTACGAGAGGGGTGGTTTGGTTGTGTCTGAAAAAGATCCGGTGAACGGGTACCGGCTTTACTCACAGGGTACCCTGGACCGGCTTGTGATGTTGACGCAGTTCCAGAAGGCGGGGTTTTCCCTTGCCGAGTGCCGGTGCTTTGTGGACGGCGAACCTTCTTGAGATGACAGAGCAGATGAAAGGAACAAGGTTATGTACACCGTTTCCGATGTCACGAAAAAGCTCGGCATATCCCGCTCCACGCTTCTCTATTACGAGAGGGGCGGTTTGGTTGTGCCTGAAAGGGATCCGGTGAACGGGTACCGGTTTTACTCGCAGGGTGCCCTGGACCGGCTTGTGATGCTAAAGCAGCTCCAGAAGGCGGGGTTTTCCCTTGCCGAGTGCCGACATTTTATGGACGGCGACCCTGATATGGCGCTTATCCGGGAGCGGCTCGTGCACCTGGAAAAGGAGCTTGTGGAGATGACGGTGGCCCGGGACCTGCTTCGTTCCCTTTATCATCGGATCACCGGAGATGCCCCGCCTGAGATGGCCCCAGCCGATGCCCGTGAGTGGCATGCGGAGTTTGAAAAACGCTCGGCAGATGCTCATGCTGCCTGGTTGCGAAAGATGGGGTTCAGTGAAAAGGAGGCACTCTACATTCGCTGGGTATCGCGGGACATGCACGACAACGCCACCTACGTGAATCATTTTTTCCACGTCTTCGAACAGATGAAGCGCCAGGGGCCGGGGAGCACCGAGGCGACCCTCAAGGCGTTTGGCAGCATCGGTGATCCGGAGGGAATCCGTTCCATCCTCGATATCGGATGCGGCTCCGGTTCGGCTTCCCTTGTCCTGGCCGGGGCGTGCGGCGCACATATCACGGCCGTGGACAACCACCAGCCGTTTCTGGATCGTCTTCAAGGAGAGGTGACCCGCCGCGGATTGGAAGATCGGATCACCCCCCTTAACATGAGCATGCACAGCCTCGACTTTCCGGAAAATTACTTTGACCTTCTGTGGGCCGAGGGCAGTGCCTACATTGTTGGCGTGGAGGAGGCCCTTTCTCTGTGGCGTCCCCTTATCCGCGACGGCGGCTACCTCTTCCTGAGCGACGCCGTATGGCTTACCCGTAAACCTTCCAAAGCCTGCCAGGACTACTGGCGCATTGAATACCCCCGGATGACCGACCCCGACACACGAAAAAAGCAGGCGGAAAGCCTGGGCTATGAGGTCGTGGACACCTTTATCCTTCCGCGCAGGGACTGGCAGGATTTTTACAGCGACATGAAAGTCACCGTTAAAAAGACCGTCGAAACCTTTGGCATGAGCCGTGCCCTCCGGGAGATGACCGACGAGATTCTCCTGGATGAAACCCATGGCGACGAATACGGATATGTCTGCCTGCTTTTGCAAAAAAACAAGTAACCACAGGATACCTCCGGCGGCCAGGAGCCTTTTGCTTCGTGTGGCTTCGCCCTCTTTGGTCCCCATGGCGATGCCATGAAACGAAAAATCGAATGTGATCGGGCTCAGGCGCGTAGGCCGGGAGCATTCGTGATCGGGTCCAGGGGGTGGTAAAGCCACTTTGGCAAAAGGCCCTGGCCGTCGCAGGGAACTGAACTATTGAGAGAATGCGTAAGGGTAAAGCGCCTGGTATTGCTTTTGAATCCAATAAAGACAAATGGCTCAGGGATCAAAAAAAGACATTTAATTGTGTGGAAATCCTAAGGAAAAATAAGAATGAATACTGACTATAAAATACGCCGCGCAGAATCCAAGGACGATGGAAAACGCCTTCACGACCTTTTTCAGGAGGTCTTTCACCCGGAAGAGGTGGGGGTGCTGGCAGAGACCATGTTCCACCACCTTCCGGGCATGACAAAGGAGAACTGGTTCATTGCGGAGGAGAAGGCCACCGGCCGGGTTGTCTCGGCCTTTGCCCTCATCCCCTGGGCCTGGGAGATGGAAGGGGTGCCCCTGAAGGTGGCGGAGATGGGCATCGTGGGGACCCTTGAAGCCCACCGGGGCAAGGGATTGATGCGGCTGTTGAACAAAGAGTTCAACCAGGCCCTTGCGGATGAGGGGTACGATCTTGCCGTGATCCAGGGGATTCCCGGGTTTTACCATCGGTTCGGGTTTCACTACGCCGTGGAGATGGAAAACCATATCAACCTGCACCTGGACGTCCTTCCCGGGAAGATTGAAAAGCCCCGCTTTGACTTCAGGCGGGCGGGGGTGGAGGACATCCCTTTTTTGATGCAGAAAGATGAGGCCTACCGGAGCGCTTATTCCATTGCCGTGAAACGGACGGAAGCAAACTGGCGGTACCTGTTTTCAGAAAGCCTGAAAACAGAGTACGGCTCGGAGTTCTGGGTGATGACGGATCCCAAGGGCGAGGCTTCCCATTACTTTCGTATCGCCTTGAACGGGTTTGGCAAGGGCCTTATTGTGAGTGAAGTCAGCGAAGGGGTTGACGAGGTCGCGGCACAAGAGATTCTTTCGTTTTGCAAGGGAAAAGCCCTGGAAAGGGACAAACCCTATGTCCGCCTCAACCTGCACCGGGAATCCACGTTGGGAAAGATCGCCCGGTCCATGGGCGCCCCGGAGAGTCTTCCTTACGCCTGGCAGGTGAAGGTGGTGGACAAAGAAGCCTTTTTGAAACGCATGGCCCCGGTCCTGGAGCGCAGACTGGCGGAAAGCCTTTTCCCCAGCTACACAGGCACCCTGCGGCTCAACTTGTTCGACTCCGGCATCGACCTTGCCTGGCAGGACGGTAAGCTTCACCACATCGGCCCGGCAACAGGCGAGGACTGCGATGCCATGATGAGCATGACCGACGATCTGTTTGCCCTGCTCTGCCTGGGCCATCGCTCCTGGCAGGAGATCCGCCACATCCGGCCCGATATCTTTCCGGATCTTATTTACGTGGATCCGGCCGTATGCCCCGCCTCAGGCCGCACCGCTCGCCTGGTGGATGCCCTGTTTCCCAAGCGGATGTCCTGGGTCTATTGCCAGTACTAAGGCGATGAAACCGTATCTGAGACGTTGGCGGCCCATAGAGGTAAAACGAAAACTGCCTCCGGCGGCGAGGTGAGCCACCTCGAAAGCTTATTGCGCTTGCGCATTTTCCTTCGTTCCTCAGGAAAATGCGCAAGCGCCTTCGGCTCGGGCTTTGCCCGATGCATGCGTTGGCGGTTTACGCGTGCAGCCTTACAAGCTTCTAAGTGAGAGGATATGTTATCGTAACTTGTATATTTGCAGGTTAAGCGGCCCTGTCGGGGTCAAGTTTTTGCGGAGCTTTTTTTAAAAAGCGACCTACCGGAGGCAACTGAATAGTTACAAACACCTTGAACACATGTAGCGGATGCGCTTTGGCCCTTGTTCCTCGGGGCAAAGCACACCCGTCTTGAAACGGTAGCTCCCAGCAGGGCCGCCGTAGAGATTCCGCTGAGCGTCAATTTCGTTTTATCCTTCTTCAGGGCATCTGGCCTCCACGGGCGGAGCCCGTCAGCAAATGTGGAGGGGCGAAGCCCCGGAGCATTTGCGAACCTGAGGGCTACTCCGTTGTCAGGACGGGGCAGCCCTCTTTTTTTTCTTTTTTTGCGTCCAGGGTGGTCCACACCGTGGCCAGGAAGGACCCTGACAGGTTGTGCCAGAGGCTGAAGATGGCGCCGGGAAGGGCCGAGGCCGCGGTGAAGTACTTGATGGAGAGGGCCACGGCAAGGCCGGAGTTCTGCATGCCTGCTTCGATGGCGATGGTACGGCAGGTTTTTTCATCGAGCCCCAGGAGCTTGGGGAGACCGTAGCCCGCTGCCAGGCCGCATCCGTTATGAAGGATGATGGCCAGGGTCAGGGGAAGGGCCAGGGTGGAGAGCCTGGGCTGGTTGAGGCCGATGATGATGCCGATGAGCCCCACGATGGTCACCACCGAGATGAGGGGGAAGACCGGCTGGATTTTTTCCAGGTGCTCCTGAAAGAGGGTGTTGACGAGGATGCCTGCGGCCACGGGAACCACGACGATTTTGAGGATGCTCAGGAACATGGGGAGCATGGCCACGGGCACGGTGGCTCCCACATAGAGCTGGGTGAGCAGCGGCGTGAGGAAGACCGCCAGAAAGGTGGAGGCTGCGGTCATGACGATGGAAAGGGCCACGTCTCCACCGGCCAGGAAGGCCACCACATTGGAGGCCGTGCCCCCGGAGACGCTTCCCACCAGGACCATGCCCACCATGAGCTCGGGGGACAGGCCCAGGGCTCTGGAGATGAGAAAGGCGGCCAAAGGCATGATGAGGTACTGGATGGAGACGCCCAGAAGGATCACGTGGGGGCGCTTGAGGGGCTCTTTGAAGTCCCGGGCGCGCAGGGTGGCACCCATGCCGAACATCACCACCATGAGCAGGGGGACGATGAGGGGCTTGAGTTGGGCAAAGTGCAGGGGAAACCGGGCTGCCACCACACAGATGAGAACGGCCCAGACCACAAAGAGTCGGTTAAATCGTTCGATCCACTTAAGCATGACACGTCTACTCCTGATAAAAAAGTTGGGGCTTTGTCACGACCCGGGGTGCTCTAAAAGCCATGGGGCGAAGGCGGAATCGTGACCTGTGCCTTTGGGCCAGATGATCGGCAAAGGGCATTTGGGTTTGTAGACCGGTTTGAGACGTCAAGTAAACAAGAATTCCAGGGGGCTGGGGTGTCATGCCTTGCTGTGATGCGTGGACGGGGCATGGGATGTTGATAATGGGGTGGCAAGGGAACGCAAGTCGTGGAATCAAGGGCGAATGTGCGTTTGACCAAAGACTCTGTCAGGAGGTGTCGGTTGCAGTTCTCACACCTTGCAGGTGTGAAGCATGGCAGCAGAATAGGCTAAATTTGCGGGATGAAATGATTTCAAGCGTGGAGGCAGAGCCTCCGTGCCTCATTCCCAGGCGGAGCCTGGGAACGAAAGGAGCCATATACAGTCAAGCCAATCCCACATGCCCGGCATCGTGTTTCCAGAAGAATGAAATGGGCCTCTCCTGCATAAACGGTTGCCACATGCCACACCCCACGCGAATGCTCCGAAAACGTTTGCATGATGTCTGCCTTCAAGCATTCGCCATAGGGTTTCCAGGTGCCTCCACCTCGCCGCCGGAGGCTTTTTTAAACACGTGCTCAGCGGATTTCTACAGAGCACCGGACAAGGGCTTCCCGGGTTTTGGGGAGGAACCGGATCCCGGCAAGGCTGGGGTACTGGCTGGCCAGGATGCGGGAGCGGGCTTCCACGGAGGCGCCCACCAGGAGGTTGAAGGCCACGGTGGTGACGTCCCGGTTGTCGGGGGAGGCCAGGGGCGTGTCCTTGGTCCAGGCGTTGAATGCGCCGATGGCGGGCCCGCACCAGATCTGGTAGTCCCCGGAGCGCTCCGGGATGCCCCGGATGGCCCAGAGTGAGGCCTGGCCGAGGTAGCTTCGGAAGATCAGGGCCATGCGGTGCTTGGGGTCGGACTGGGCCTTGGCCAGCTGGGAGGGGTCCCGCTCTTCAAAAAAAGCTTTCGTCTCCTGCCATACCTGCTCCAGGGGCTTGCCCAGGATTTTTTTCTCCACAAACATACGATCGGACTCGGGCAGGGCCTCGATGCTCGGGTGCTCCTTGTAGAGGGCAAAGAGCTTGGCCGCGCGCATGGCGAACATGGTGCCCCGCTTGAGCACCTGGACCTTGCCCCCCATCTCGAACATGTCGGCGGCAGGCGCCATGGTAACGTCGGCCTGGCGGGCCTGGGCCAGGGCGGCCTTGACCGGTTCTGCTGTTCCCGCCTCCACGCAGGCCTGGTTGATGGTGCCGGTGAGGACGTAGTCGGCGCCCATGGCGTAGGCGGCTGTGGCAGACACGGGCGCGGCAATGCCCCCGGCCAGGCCCACACCGATCTTTTCAGGGTATCCGTGGGTCTCCATGAGACGGTCCCGCACGGCCTGGATGGCAGGAAGCAGGGCCAGGGCAGGGCGGTTGTCCGTGTGGCCCCCGGAGTCGGCCTCGGCCGTGATGTCGTCGGCCATGGGGATGCGGGGGGCCAGGGCCAGCTCGGTGTCGGTGATGAGTCCCCTGGCGTGGAGCTTTTTGAGGATCTCCGCAGAGGGCGGGCTCATGAATTTTTCGGCGAGCTCTTCCCGGGAGAGTTTGGCAATGACCTTGTTGGGCGTGATCACCCGTCCGTCGTCGCCTAAATAGATGCCGGTGACCCGGTAACGCACAAGGGCCATGGTCATGGTGAGAAAGGCCGCGGCGCTGACGCAGCGGATCCCTTCGGAGAGGTAGAGCTCGCACAGGGCCATCTCTGCCTCGGGGGCGCCGTGGTGGTGGAGAAAGTTGAACCCAAAGGGAAACGGCTCAGCCGCAGCCGCTTGTTTCAGACGGGCGATGGCCTCTTTGATGCGGGGGAGGGTGCAGCCCCCGGACCCAAAAAATCCCAGCATGCCGTTTTTCCCGGCAGCCTCCACCATGGCCTCACTGGTGATGCCGTTGGCCATGGCCCCCATAATATAGGGAAAACGCAGGCCGTGGCGCTTGAGAAAGCTCCGGGACCCCAGGGCAGAGATGGGCAGGGCGCGGACCGTGGCCAGGGCGGGGTGCCACTGGTCACCGGGTTTGTCGCACCCCAGGCGGATCTCTCCGGAGGTGTGGGCCTCGGGCCCGTTTCCCTTGTCTACAAGGAAGAAGGGGCTGTCGATGGTTTCAAGGGCCTTTCGGACATCCACGGCAGAGTCGTCAGGGGAGGTGGCGCGCCACCAGGAGGGTACGGATTCGAACATCGGGTTTTTCCACTTGGGTTCGTGCAGTGAGAGGGCCATCAGGAGGCGATGGAACCTCGGGTGCTGGTTATGTATTCAGGCTCCGGCCTCGCATCAGGGGCGATTGTCACTTCCTTGGGCGTGGGGTTTCCTGAACCTTGGTGTTCAGGGGGAGCTGATCATATCGTGTGTCGGTTCGGTTTTCGGAAGGATTTACATGCTAAATGGTCTGGCTGTCAAGGATTCCTGTTCGGGGAACGGCGGAGGTGTTGCGAAAATCGTGTCGGGTTGTGCGGCCTGTGATGCTTGTTTGATGCCCCTCGCTTTACCGGGTACACCGGAATTTTCGACGGTATTTTCCAGGCAGCAACCCCGCTTCCCTGACAAAGACCTTTCGTAAATAGCCGCTGTCCGCGTATCCCGACTCCCATGAAGTTTGGCCCCCGGCAGGGCCGCCGGAGGCTCTTTTGAGCTGAATGGTTAGCGTTTTTTCTGGTGCCTTTGGTTTGTGGCGGGTATGTTCTTTGGGTAACGAAAGGGCACCTGCCTGTGACCAGAGATGAAGGAGTTGTCATGCATTTTGATAGGCCCATTGACCGCAAAGGGACATCAAGCCTTAAGTGGGATTGGTTTAAAGAGGATGTGTTGCCCCTGTGGGTGGCGGATATGGATTTTGCAGCACCCGAGGCCGTGACCACGGCGCTCACAAGACGGGCTGGCCATCCGGTGTACGGGTATACCCTTCCCTCCGATGCCCTGTACGAGGCGGTGCAGGGGCATATTGCGCGGCACTTTGACTGGCGAGTGGAGCGTGAGTGGATTCTTTTTATCCCCGGTGTGGTCACCGGGTTCAACGTGGCCGCCCGGCTGGTGGGGGAGACAGAAGACATCGCCGTGCCCACCCCCGCCTATCCGCCGTTTTTGTCTGCAGCTAAAAACGCCCGGAGGCAGATGGTGAAGGTCCACCTGCCCGTGGGGGACGGCCGACTCGTGATCAACCGCGAGGTGCTCGAAGCCCAGGTGACCCCGGAGACGAGACTTCTCATGCTCTGCACCCCGTACAACCCCGGCGGTACCCTGCTTACACAGGACGAACTCGCCGGTATCGTTGATTTTTGCGAGGAACGGGATATTCTCATTTGCTCCGACGAGATCCATGCCGACCTGGTGCTGGACGAAAAGGCCGCTCATATTCCCACGGCCTCTCTTTCGGAAAAAGCCGCCGCACGCACCATCACCCTCATGGCCCCCAGTAAGACCTTCAACATCCCGGGTCTCGGCTGCTCCATGGCCATCATCTCCGATGAGAAACTTCGCACCCGTTTCAAAGCGGCCATGGAGGGCATCGTCCCCCACGTGAACCTCATGGGATACGAAGGGGCCACTGCCGCCTATATCCACGGCGGCCCCTGGCTGAAAGAGGTCTTGTCGTACCTTCGGTCCAACCGGGACTACGCCTTTGAACGTCTTGCCGCCATGAAAGGTCTCACCCCCCTCCTGCCGGAGGCCACCTACCTGATCTGGATGGATGCCCGGGACCTGGGCGTGGATAATCCTGCCACCTTTTTCGAAGAGCACGGCGTGGGCCTCTCAGACGGCGCCTACTTCGACGCCCCTGGCTGGCTTCGTCTCAACTTTGCCTGCACCCGTGCCCTCCTTGAAGAGGCCCTGGACCGCATGGAAAAAGCGTTGGAACAACTTTAAACAAGGCCTTCTGTGGTTAACGTCGGCTCAAAAAGCGTGCCTCCGGCGGCGAGGTGAGCCACCTCGAAAGCATATAACCCTTGCGCTTTGTCCCTCGTTCCTCGGGCCAAAGCGCAAGGGCCTTCGACTCGGGCTTCGCCCGATGCAAAAGCCGGTAGCTTAGGCGGACAGGCTCTCAACCATCGAAGGTACGGGATACGCTATCATAGCTTGTCCATTATCGGTTTAACCGGACTGTCTCCCGCGGCAATGGGCCAAGCGTTCGCAAATGCTCTCGGCCCTCGTTTGTCGCGCCGTGGCCCGGTGACGTTGGCTGAGTGGTGACACGCAGACACGGGCGTAGGCGGATTCCTCAGGGCCGTCACATTCGCTGACGGGCTGCGCCCGTGGTAGGCGGTGTGGGGCATTTAACTATCTTCTTTCGTTTCCAGGCTCCGCCTGGGAATGGTGCATGGAGGCTCTGCCTCCACGCTGGAGTCCCTTCTCAATACCCCACACCGGCAAGGCGGAGCCTTGCAACAGACACTCCCAGGCCAAGCCTGGGAGCGAGAAAGATATCCGGGTTAGCACTTGGGTGGTCAGCCTTCTCATATTCTCTTCACCATCATCGCTGGCGAAGCTATTCCGGTTAACGTCAAGCGAATTCCAAATGTCCTTCATCGTGTTCATAAGAAGAGTGACATAGGCCTCTCCTGAATAAGCGGTTGCCTCATCTCACACATCACGCGAATGCCCTGTGAGCGTTCGTATACCCGCGATCTCCATGCATTCGCCATAGGGTTTCCAGGTGCCCCCACCTGGCCGCCGGAGGCTTGCTTTTAAGCCCTGCCATCCGGCAGCATGGCGTGCAGCACTTCCCAGCCCTGGGCCAGGGAGTCGATGATGAGGAACTCTTCGTGGCTGTGGAAGCGGCCGCCCTGGCAGAGGCCCATGCAGACGCAGGGCCATCCTTTGGAGAGGGGGACGTTGATATTGGTGCTCATGGGGATCTCTTTGGGGGTGATGCCGGTGGCGTCGTGGATGGCTTTGACGGCCATGGGTGCGATGCGGTGGCTCTCCACCGGGGAGGCCGCGGGGCGCTCTCCCGTGGTGGTGCAGGAGAAGGTGACGGCTTCTGTGACGTGGGAGGCAAGGCTCTCTTGCAGGTCCTGGTCCAGGCGGTTCAGGATCTTTGGGTCCACGCTTCGGAACTCAAATGTTGCCGAGGCCCCTGCGGCGATGGAGTTGATCCCTTCTCCGCCCTGGATGGTGCCGACGTTGCAGGATGCCTGGCCGGGGTGGGTGGCGGTGATGGCGCCGAACCGGTGCTTGACATCGGTGAGCAGGGCCATGAGGGAATCGATGGCGCTGGGCAGGCCGAAGTCGCTCCAGCTGTGTCCACCGGGGGCCTGGGCTGCGATGCGGTAGCGTTTGGACCCCAGGGCCGTCAGGCAGATATTGTCGAAGTTCAGGTCAAAGGAGACAAAGAGGTGAGGCGGCTTTTCCTTTTCTGCCACCAGGTGCCGGATGCCTTTGAGGTTTCCGTGGCCCTCCTCCCCGGTGGAGAAGAGGATGAGAAGCGGGCGCTCCAGGGCCACCTTGCGGTCACAGAGGTCTGCTGCCAGGTGGGCCAGGAGGGTCACGGCAGCCAGGTCGTCGGCCACGCCCATGCCCACGAGCCGGTCTTTGTCGCGGGTCACTTTGGCCTCAAACCCTTCCTGCACCACGTCCATGTGGGCATCGAACACCACGGTCTCTTCCCAGGGGCCTTCTCCGAAAAGCACCCGGAGGTTGCCGGCGCCATCCACGGAAAAGGGCACACCCCGGTCGGTAAGAAAATTCTCCAGAACCTTTCGTCTCAACGTCTCTTCCAGGCTCGGCCCGGGTGTTTCCGCCAGGGTAATGAGAAGATCCATGCAGGTGTCTTGCTGAAATGGGGGGCGCATCGTGTTGTTCCTTTCGCGTTGTGGGGTGGGGCCGTGGCGAAACATCTGGTGCCGCCGGGATGTTGAAGCATCCGTTGCCGCGGCACGTCGCCTGTCATCCACGACCATTACCACATGGACAAAAAACCGTTAAGTGAAAGACGGCGAAATTTTCCTTCGTCGCCATGAGACGGTGAGGCGTTTTTCTGAACAGGGATCATGAGAGTAAATTTTGAACTTCTACTTCCCTTGTGTTACCATCCCGCCACGATGTTTGCCTGCCCCGTAACTGAGGCATCGACGTGTGACGAGTTTATCTTTTATCACGAGGCCAGCCACCCATGGACGATCGCAGAGCGCAGAACCACAAGGCCTATATCTCTTTTCTCAATATCTTGATTCACTCACAAACCGAAGACGAGCTTGTGGACAAGCTTTGTCTTCTCCTGTCTTCCGGGGAGAGTCGCTACGACTATGCCTGGGTGGGGGGGCCGCCCGCGGCAAAGGGGGAGCTGTTGTCCGTACGCGCCGGGGACGGCCTGGAGGCATTCTGCCCCGACCTGGCGATGATCCGGGGGGACGGTGCAGACAGGCTGGGCTGCCCGGCTGCGGTGGCCATGGCCGACGAGCGGACCTGCATTGTCCAGAATATCGAAACGGATTACAATTTTGCCCAGTGGCGCGACGAGGCCCTGAAGATGGGCTACTCCGCTGCGGTGAGTTTGCCCATTGCCCTTTCCATGGGGGAGTCGTGGGTCATCACCCTGTATGCTTCGGGCGACTATCTTTTTGATGCCGAGGAGCTGAACCTCCTGGGCGTACTGGCAAAGGGGGTGGGGGAGGCGGTCCACAAGCTGCGCCTGGGCGCCGGTCGCGTAAAGTCCATCAAGGCCCTTGCCAGGAGTGAAAAGATGTACCGGGCGGTGTTCGAGAACACAGGCACCGGCACCATCATCATCGACCACGAGATGACGATCCTTTTCTCCAACGAGCGGTTCGAGGCCATGGTGGGGTACACCCGGGAGGAGATCGACAACCGCATGAAGTGGTCCCAGTTCGTGGTCCCCGAGGACCTGGACCGCATGCAGCGCTACCACTACGGGCGGCGAAAGCCCGGGGCGGATATCCCCATCGAGTACGAGTGTCGCATCCACGACAAGGCAAAGAACCTCACTTATATCTACATGAAGGTGGGGATGATCCCGGGCACCATGAACAGCATCGCCTCGTTCATGGACATCACCGAGCGCAAGCTCGCCGAGAACAGCCTGCGGGAGAGCGAGGCCAAGCTCTCCGCCATTCTTACAACCTTCGAGGGCTTTATCTACATCATCACCACGGATCGTCGCCTGGAGTTCATCAACCGAACCCTGGAGGAGAAGATCGGCCGCAACGCCGTGGGAGAGCTCTGCCACAAGGTGATCTACGGGCTGGACACCCCCTGCCCCTGGTGCACGGAGAAGGTGTTCACCGGTGAGACGGTGCGCCAGGAGGTGAAGAGCCCCAAGGAGGACCGCTGGTATTTTGCGGTGCGCACCCCGATTTTCGATACGGACCGCAGCGTGATCAAGGTGCAGTCCATTGTCCTGGACATCACCGACCGCAAGCTCACGGAAGAGGCCATCGCCGCAAGCGCCAAGCACTTGCGAAAGGAGAACCTCCGGCTTCGTTCCTCCATCCGGGAGCGCTACAAGTTCGGGGACATCGTGGGCAAGAGCGAGGTGATGCAGGAGGTCTACGAGCTGATCCTCAACGCGGCGGCCAGCAACGTCCACGTCATGGTCTACGGGGAGTCGGGCACCGGCAAGGAGCTTGTGGCCCGGGCGATCCACAAGATGAGCGACCGGAGTTCCAAGCCCTTTGTGCCCGTTAACTGCGGCGCCATCAGCGAGAGCATCATCGAAAGCGAGTTCTTCGGGTACAAGAAAGGGGCCTTCACCGGGGCGAGCGCCGACAAGAAGGGTTTTCTGGATATCGCCGATGAGGGCACCCTGTTTCTCGACGAGATCGGGGAGATCGGCCTCAACATGCAGGTGAAGCTCTTACGGGCCATCGAGGGAAGCGGCTACACACCGGTGGGGGGCACCCTGGTGCGCAAGCCCAACATCCGCATTGTGGCGGCCACCAACCGGAATCTCAAAGAGCTGGTCCAGAAGGGGCTCATGCGGGAGGACTTTTACTACCGCGTTCACATCATCCCCATCAAGCTGCCCCCTTTGCGCAAGCGCAAGGACGACCTGCCCCTTCTCATCGATCATTTTCTCTCCATGTATGCGGACGGGCGGGAGGTGGCGCCCATCACCGGGCGGCTCCTGGCGGCCTTTACCCGCTACCACTGGCCGGGCAACATCCGGGAGCTCCAAAACGTGCTGAAGCGTTACGTGACCTTGCGAAAGGTCGATTTCATGGAGCTGATGGAGGCGGAGACCCTCGTGGAGGATCCCGAAGAGGAGGAAGCCCTGCCCGACGCCGGGGTGGGCCTGACAGCGGCTGTGGAGGCCTTCGAAAGGCGGGTCATCGAAAATGCCCTGGAGAAGACCCGGTGGCAGAAGGGGCGGACGGCGGAGATTTTGGGGATCCATCGCAAGACCCTGTTTACCAAGATGCGCAAGTATGGGTTGAAATAACCACGTGGTGTGGCGAATCCGCCACAAAATGGCGTAAGCTATTCGAACCAAACAGGGAACGGTCGGAAGGGGGGAACGGGTTGTGGCGATATCGCCACATCGGTTCCCCCCTTCCTGTTCAGGGGCTCCGGTTCCTCTCTTTGCTACTTTTCTTATGAAAAACAGGCTTCTGGAATCTTGTTGATAGAGGTGGCATGTTTGTTGCCCATGATTACTCATTGAAACGGCGTATGCGCCGGATAACGGTGGAATGGAATCGTCACCGGGTACCCAGCCCGGTTTCACCGGTTCGGCGGCACCGTGGGCCATGTTGTGCGGCAGCACTCCCCATTGACGCAGGGTCTCCCACACTCCCTGCAGGGGGGTGCCCCCGCCTGGCACCGCCTGTTGAGACTTACCATCGGCACAGGGAGGAGTTATGGGGTTCATCAACGATTACAAGAACAAGCTCATGTCGGCCATGGATGCGGTGTGTCTGGTTCACCCGGGGGACTGGGTGGACTACGGAGCGTTCTGTTGTGCCCCCGAATACCTGGACGCGGCCCTGGCCATGCGCCAGGACGAACTCTGGAACGTCAAGGTCCGGGCCCTGGCCTTTCCCGGTGTGGCCGCGGTGGCCAAGGTTCCCGCAGAAAGCGGTCGCTTTGTCTACAACAGCTGGCACTTCAGCTCAGGGGAGCGCAAGAGCCACGACAAGGGGAGCTGCCACTTTATCCCCTTTGTCTACCATGAAGGGCCGTCCCACTACCGGCAGAACCTCCATTGCGATGTGTGCATGGTGCGCACGGCGCCCATGGACAGCTTCGGCAATTTCAACTTCGGCATCGCCAACTCCTTTCAGCGGGCAATTATCGAAAACGCCCGCACCGTCATCGTGGAGGTCAATGAGAACATTCCCCGGTGCCTGGGCGGGGCCGAAGAGTCGGTGCACATCTCCGAGGTGGATGTGGTGGTGGAGTCGGACAACAAGCCCCTGCTCACCCTGCCGGACGCGGCGGTCACCGCCGTGGACAAGGCCATCGCCACGCGCATCGTCCATGAGATCGAGGACGGCTCCTGCATCCAGCTCGGCATCGGGGGCATGCCCAACGCCGTGGGCAAGCTCATTGCCCGTTCGGATCTCAAGAACCTGGGCGTGCACACCGAGATGCTCGCCGACTCCTACCTGGAGATGTTCGAGGCCGGGAAGATCACCAACAGCAAGAAGGCCATGGACCGCGGCAAGATGGTCTATGCCTTTGCCCTGGGAAGCCAGCGCCTCTACGACTTTCTGGACAACAACCCGTCCTGCGCCAGCTACGCCGTGGACTACACCAACGATTTGTTCAACATCGCGGCCAACGACCGGGTGGTCTCCATCAACAACGCCCTGGAGGTGGACCTCTACGGCCAGGTCTCCTCGGAGTCCGCAGGCTTTCGCCATATCACCGGCACCGGCGGGCAGTTTGATTTTGCCTACGGCGCGTATCACTCCAGGGGCGGAAAGTCCTTTATCTGCCTCTCATCCACGGCAAGGGATGCCGAGGGCAAGCTCATCTCCCGCATCAGGCCGGTGTTTGATCCCGGCACCGTGGTGACCCTGCCCCGGTCCATTACCCAGTACGTGGTCACCGAGTTCGGCATGGTTTCCCTCAAGGGCAAATCCACCTGGGAACGCGCCGAGGCATTGATCAGCATCGCCCACCCGGATTTTCGGGACGACCTGGTGCGGGAGGCCGAGAACATGCGGATCTGGTGTGCGGCCAACCGCAACGATGAGGTGCTTCACATGGTGGGGGCCTGCGCCTAAAGCGATAAAGCGCACAGGCACCACCTGCCATTCATTTACGACGGTTTTAGGCAATCGCGGCTTCGTCCCCCTTGTCGCCGGAGACAGTATTCATTCAGCTTTGATCATTACTCACACAACGATGAAAGGAACCGATTCATGGCTCAACTGATTGCAGACAAACGGGATATCGACTTCGTACTTCATGAACAGCTGGACGTCGGCACAGAGTACAAGGGCGGGTCCTATGCGGAGTTCAATCGAAAAACCATCGACATGATCATCGGTGAGGCCCGGAATCTGGGGATCAAGGAGATGCTCCCCCTGCAGAAGGTGGGGGATGACGGATGTACTTTTGACGCGGGCACCGTCACCGTGCCCGAAGGGTTCAAGCACGCCTACGACCTCTACTGCGAAGGCGAATGGCTGGCCATGAGCGACGACCCGGAGTGGGGCGGCCAGGGGCTTCCCCATGCGGTCTCCATGGCGGCCAACGAGTACTTCTACGGTGCCTGCAACGCCTTTATGCTCTACAACATGCTCTCCCACGGCGCGGCCAAGCTCATCGAGAGCTACGGCACCGAGGCCCAGAAGAAGCAGGTCCTGAAGAAGATGTTCTCCGGTGAGTGGTCCGGGACCATGCTCCTCACCGAGCCCGAGGCAGGCTCCGACGTGGGGGCCCTCACCACCGTGGCCACGAAAAACGACGACGGCACCTATTCCATCTCCGGCAGCAAGATCTTCATTTCCGGCGGTGAGCAGAACATGGTGGAAAACATCATCCACCCGGTGCTGGCCCGTATCGAAGGGGCTCCCGAAGGCACCCGCGGTATCTCCCTGTTCATGGTTCCCAAGTACCGCATCAACGAGGACGGCAGCCTGGGCGAGTTCAACGACGTGGTCTGCACCGGCATTGAAGAGAAGATGGGCCTCCACGGCAACTGCACCTGCTCCCTGACCCTGGGCGGCAAAGGCCAGTGCATCGGGACCCTTCTGGGCGAAGAGAACAAGGGCATGGCCGCCATGTTTCAGATGATGAACGAAGCCCGTCAGATGGTGGGGCTCCAGGGCTTTGCCAACGCCACGGCTTCCTACATCCACGCCCTGAACTACGCCCGTGAAAGGGTCCAGACCAAGGGGCTCACCGATCCGTCCGGGGCCGCCCCCGTGACCATCATCCACCACCCGGACGTCAAGCGTCAGCTCCTCATCATGAAGTCTTACGTGGACGGCATGCGAAGCCTCATCTACTTCGGCGGCCTCTGCCACGACAAGATCGCCATGAGCGAGGACCCGGACGAGCGCAATAAGTACAGCCTCCTTCTGGAAGTGCTCACCCCGGTCATCAAGGGCTACATCACGGACAAGGCCTTTGAGGTCTGCAGCCACGGCATCCAGGTGTACGGCGGCTATGGCTACGTGGAAGAGTTCCCCGTGGCCCAGCTCCTGAGGGATTCGCGCATCTTCATGATCTACGAGGGCACCAACGGCATTCAGTCCATGGACCTTCTGGGCCGCAAGCTCGGCATGAAAAAGGGCAAGCCCTTCATGGACTTTCTGGAGACCATCCACCACACCATCGACCAGGCCAAAGAGATTCCCGACGTGGCGCCCCTGGCCGAGAACCTCCAGGCCTTTTTCACCAAGTACACCGAAGTGACCGCCGCCATCAGCAAGGCCGCCATGTCCGACAAGGTGCTGGACGCCTATGCCTTCTCCCATCCGCTCCTGGAGGTGACCGGCGATCTCACCATGGCCTGGATGCTCCTGTGGCGCGCCACCGTGGCCGCTCCCCTTGTGGAGAAGAAGAAAAAGGATGCCGCATATTACAAGGGCCAGGTCACCACCGCCCGGTTCTTCATCAACACCATGCTGCCCGCCGCCATGGGCAAAATGGATGCGATTCAAACCTGCGATGGTGCCGTGACCGCCATGGACGACGCAGGATTCGGGGGGAAATAGCATGACGGGCCCCGCCGCCACTTCGGGGCCTCCTTGCTGTTGAGAGAGGAACGCCGGGGGGAGCCTTTTTGCAAAAAGGCTTGCCCCCGGATCCCGGATCGGAAATAGTTGTGAAGAGTTATCCATCTGCTTTGCACGGGTAAAGCGTGGTGGCCGATGCGGGATCCCGAAGGCTGTGTGTATTGGTATATTTTATGATGATGTTGTTTTTTTGTAAGTAAAACTCCTGTGCAACAGGCAGTCCCGTTTGGTGTTCCGGACCGAAGGCCAAAGGGGCCTGCACCTTGGAGGCCAGGGGCGATGATTGCCCTGGCCGCCGGGGGCACATGGGAAATGGTTTTTGCGTTGGGAGATGCCCCGGGAATCGTTCGACACCATGCATGGCATTCATTTTAGGGCCATGCCAAGAATAAATGACACATGACGGGATCATTCCATAAATCCTCAGCATGATTTTTTGATCGTTGCTTCGACACATAATGAATTTAAGGTGGCGTTTCGTTATGTATTATTATTTTAGGGCATAGCCCTTAACGGGATAGGCACAAGATGACGGACACGACCAAGACGGCACTGGAAGGGTTGGGCAGCAAAGAGAAGGCGACGCTGGCCATGGACATGATGCATCGCATTATCATGCATCACGTCCTGTGGTTTACGGAGGTGAGGCATCAGATGGGCACGGAAAAAGCCCACGACACCCTCTGGAAAGCTTTGGAGACAAGCCGGGGTATCCAGCTGAAACGCCTCTCCAAGACCCTGGGCTTCGGCCTTACCGACGGCATTCCCGATGCGCTCCTTAACCTGGATGACGAGGCCATGGACGCGTTTCTGGAGTCCATTTCCATCAACTGGCTGGCCAACGACGGGGTGTGGTTCCAGTCTGTGGAGTTCACCCACGGGATGAACGACGCCAAGCGTTGCAACGACTCCTGCTGGGCACATTTTTCACCCTTTGAGGCCTCGGCCGTGAAACGGTTTCTGGGACTCTCTGAAACGCCCGGGCTGGAAGGGCTCAAGACGGCCTTGAAATTCCGCATGTACGCGCGGATCAACGAGCAGTCCATTGTGGAGGAAGAGGAAAACAGCTTTGTTTTTCAGATGAACAAGTGCCGGGTCCAGACCGCGCGGCAGCGAAAAGGCCTGGACGACTACCCCTGCAAATCCGCAGGGCTTGTGGAATACCCCTCTTTTGCCAGGGCCATTGACCCGCGCATCCGCACCGAGTGTGTGGGGTGCCCGCCGGACGCCCACCCCGACACCTGGGTCTGCGCCTGGAAATTTATCCTGGCCCCGGAAGGGGGACGCTAAGCACCACCGATTATCGGGGCCGACCGTAACGGGTCGGCCCACACCGATGTTCTGGCTCAAATCTCTCCTTAATTCATGATGTTTCGGTTCTCTGCATCGATGTGACCCATGAATTGTACCAGCATTTCTTCCTGCCCTCTAACGTCCGACCGCGTTGGGGGTTCCACCGTGCTGTGAGCCAGAGCTTTTTTTCAAGGCACCGCCGTTGCTCGTTTTGAGGGACGGCGGTGTTTTTTTGTGAATAGGAAATAGGAAATAGGAAATAGGTAATAGGGGATAGGTAATAGGGCAAAAGGCAAAAGGCGAAGGGCGAAGGGCAAAAGGTGAAGGGTGAAGGGTGAAGGGTGAAGGGTGAAGGGCAAAAGGGGGGCGGCGTGAATGCCATAGCGCTTTGCCCTGAGGAACGAAGGGGAGAGCGCTGTGGCAATCTGTTGTCAAGGTGGCTCACCTTGCCTCCAAAGGCATGTTTTTTGCCTTTAATAATTGTTTAATGGTGCCGCCGGATGAGCTTTCCTATGGTGAGGCCCTGGACCACGATGGAGAAGATCACCACCACGTAGGTCATGGTGACCAGGCCGTCGCGCACCGGGATGGTGGCGGGCAGGGAGAGGGCAAGGGCCACGGAGATGCCGCCCCTGAGGCCTCCCCAGGTGAGGATGGAGAGGGCGCCCTTGGCAAAGGGGCGGAAAGGCTTGAGCAGGGCCAGGGCCCCTGTGAGGGAGACGAACCGGGCCACAAGGACGATGCCGAAGGCCAGGACACCCAGGGCGAGGAAACGCTTGCTTACGGTGAGGATGAGGATCTCAAAGCCGATGAGCAGGAAGAGGACGGCGTTGAGGGTCTCGTCCAAGAGCTCCCAGAAGGTGTCGAGGTGCTCCCGGGTTTTATCGCTCATGGCAAAGGCCCGCCCCCGGTTGCCGATGAGGAGGCCGGCCACGACGATGGCGATGGGGCCGGAGAGGTGAAGGGCAAGGGCCAGGGCGTAGCTGCCGGTGACCAGGGCCAGGGTGATGAGGACCTCCACCTGGTAGTTGTCCACCTTGGCGAGCATCAGGTAAGCGATCCAGCCTGTGGCCAGGCCCAGGACGAGGCCGCCGGCTACCTCGGTGGCGAACAGGGCCGCCACGTGGCCGAAGGAGAGTTCTGCCTCGCCCGTGGCGATCTCCAGGATGGTGAGGAAGACCACCACCCCGATGCCGTCGTTGAAGAGGGACTCCCCGGTGATCTTGACCTCCAGGCTTTTGGGCGCTCCCGCTGATTTGAGGATTCCCAGCACGGCCACCGGGTCCGTGGGAGAGATGAGGGCCCCGAAGAGGAGGCAGTGGATGAAGGCCAGCTCCAGGCCCATGAGGCTTGCGGCCCCGTAAACCAGTACAGCGGTGACAAAGGTGGAGGTCACCACCCCCACTGTTGCAAAAAGGGCGATTTCAATCTTGTTTGCCAGCAGGTCGTCCATCTCCACATGCAGGGCCCCTGCAAACAGGAGAAAGGAGAGCATCCCCACCATGAGGGTGGTATTGAAGTCAATACCGGAGATGAGCTTTGCCACCCCCGGGTCCAGCCCGAAGGGTGCCACCAGGATGAGCCCAAGGGACATGAGCATGGCGATCATCATGATGCCGATGGTGGCGGGGAGCTTTATAAAACGGTCGTTGATGAAGCTGAAAAGAGCGGCCAGGGAGATGAGGATGGCAATGGCGTTGAACAGGTGCATGGGTAGGGTCCTGAGCGGAAGGTGACTATGGGAATCGGCTGAGGGCCGCCCGATCGTTTTTGCCTCCGGCGGCTTTGCCGGAGGCATGGTGATGGCGCGGCGACAGTTTACGTTGTTTTATGCGGGTATTTCGTCTTTGAGGACAATGCCCCACTCCGTTGCAAGGAGGTCGGGCCGGTGGCCGGCAAGGCTTCGCTCGCCTGCCCACTGCATGAGTTCGCTGTCCCGGGCTGCGCCGGTGCACAGGAGGCCCTGGGCGGGGCGGATGCCGGCACGGCCCAGGTCGAGGCGGTCCGAGTCCCAGCAGACCCGCACGGCGAGGTCGCCGGTGATGAGGCCGTCGGTGTGGGCTTCGCAGGCGTGGGTGAGAAGGGCCAGCTGGTCTTCGTCCAGGGGAACGAGCCCCTCTTTGTGGAGGCGGCGGGCCAGCTCAGCGCCCCGGGCTCCGTGGCCGGGGTCAAAGCTTTCGGTTTTTCTGCAGGCATCGTGGAACACGGCAAAGTGTTCCACAACGGCGAGGTCAGCGTCGGTGAGGTCGGCCAGCAGGCGCCCGTTTTCAAGGACCCGGGCCCAGTGGGCAAGGCCGTGACGTCCTTCCAGGGGTTGGACGTACTGGGCAACGATGGCCTCGATGAGAGGTTTGGAGATCACGAGAGTCACCTGTATGCGGTTAAATTGACAGAAAGATCACTATAGGTGGGTTTGGGGGCGAAAGGCAAGGTGATTGGCGGTTTTTCCGCTTTTGGGACAAAAAAAGGTTGCAAAAGGCCGGGGGTTGGTGCATGTTTCTGCTCGTAGAAACAAAAAGGGCGGCCGGACCGGTAAGGGCAGGACCGCGAAAGAGACGATACAGACCCAGGAGAGTAGATATGACCACCGACATCCGCAGCCTTGAAATGCCCAACGCCGAAGGTTACTTCGGAGATTACGGCGGAAGCTTTGTGCCCCCCGAGCTCCAGGCCATCCTCGACGAGATCACCGTCGCATACAACGAGATCAAGGACGACCCCGCATTTGTGGCGGAGCTGACCACCCTCATGAAGGACTTTGTGGGCCGCCCCAGCGCTCTGTTCCATTGCAAAAATCTCTCCGACAAGATCGGGGGCGCTCAGATCTACCTGAAGCGTGAAGACCTCAACCACACCGGCGCCCACAAGATCAACCACTGCCTCGGCGAGGCCCTTCTGGCCAAGCGCATGGGCAAGAAAAAACTCATTGCCGAGACCGGTGCCGGGCAGCACGGCGTGGCCCTGGCCACGGCCGCTGTTCTCGTGGGCCTGGAGTGCGATATCTACATGGGGGTCATCGACATTGAGAAAGAGAAGCCCAACGTCACCCGCATGAAGATCCTCGGCGCCAACGTGATCCCCGTGACCCGCGGCACCCAGACCCTCAAGGACGCCGTGGACGCCGCCTTTGAAGCCTACCTCGCCGACCCGGTGACCCAGCTCTACGCCATCGGCTCCGTGGTGGGACCCCACCCCTTTCCCATGATGGTCCGCGACTTCCAGAAAATCATCGGTATCGAAGCAAGGGCCCAGTTCCAGGAAAAATACGGCACACTGCCCAACCATATCGTGGCCTGTGTGGGGGGCGGTTCCAACGCCATGGGACTTTTCACCGCTTTTCTCGACGATAAGAGCGTCAAGATCCACGGGGTGGAGCCTTCGGGCAAAGGCCTTGAAGACGGCCAGCACGCCGCCACCCTCACCCTGGGCAAGCCCGGGACCCTGCACGGCTTCAAGTCCTATCTCCTCCAGGACGATGCCGGCGAGCCTCTGCCTGTTTACTCTGTTGCCAGCGGCCTTGATTACCCCGGGGTCGGTCCCCAGCACAGCCTCCTGAAAGACATTGAGCGTGTGGAGTACGTCACCGCCGGTGACGAAGAGACCATCGACGCCCTCTTCGAACTCTCCCGCACCGAAGGGATTATTCCCGCCATCGAGAGCGCCCACGCCGTGGCCTACGCCATGACCCTGGCCAAGGACCTCCCCAAAGAGGAGTCCATCCTCATCAACCTCTCCGGTCGCGGGGACAAAGACATCGATTTTGTGGTGGAAAACTACGGAAAGAAATACGGTGTCTAAGCCTTGGGCTTATAGACAGAAAAAACAGTGACCGTGTGTTTTGCTAAAACACGATCAACAGCGAACAATAAAAAAAGGCCGCCCTCTATGGGCGGCCTTTTTTTGATTTTTGGGTAACGATTCAGTTGGCCTCCGGCGGGTCGCGTTTTGAAAAAAGCTCCGCAAAAACGTTCCGATTGGATGCTCGTTATGTTGAAAATGATCGGGAAACCAAATGAACCATTTGCCCCCGGCAGGGCCGACGGAGGCAATTTTGAGTTGACTCGTTACCGTTTTTTTACCGAAAAAGCTCCATGGCCACCCAGGTGTTGTAGCCGATGTAGGCGGCCACCAGGGCAGCGCCTTCGAATCGATTGATGCGACCCGACCCCTTGAACCCGTAGCCGATGACAAACATGGAGAGGGTCAGGGCGCCCATGGTGAGGGCGTCCCGGGTAAGGACCTCCGGGCCCACATCCAGTGGGTGGATGGCCCCTGCGATGCCCACCACGGCCAGGGTGTTGAAGAGGTTGGAGCCCAGGACATTTCCCAGGGCGATGTCGTGTTCTCCTTTGCGGGTGGCAATGACCGAGGAGGCCAGTTCGGGAAGGGAGGTGCCCACGGCCACGACGGTGAGGCCGATGATCAGGTCGTTGACCCCGAAGGCATGGGCCAGCTCCACGGCTCCCCAGACCAGGACCCGTGAGGCGATCACAAGGGCCACCAGGCCGGTGGCAAGCCGGACCAGGGCCTGGGAGAGGGTCTTGGTATCCGATGCCATGCCCTGCTCTGTTTCATCGGCCAGGGTATCCCCCCGTCGTCTGAGACCCTGGTGGATGGTCCAGGCCATGAGCCCGCCGAAGATGCCCAGAAGGACCCAGGCGTCCGCGGCACTGATGTGGCCGTCGGCGATCTGGAAGGCGGACAGGGCGGTGATGGCTGTGAGAAGGGGCAGCTCTTTTTTCAGGACCTGGGACTGGACGGTGATGGGGGCGATGAGGGCCGTGACGCCCAGGATCAAGGCGATGTTGGTGATGTTGGATCCGTAGGCGTTGCCCAGGGCCAGGCCGGGGTTGCCCTGGGTGGCGGCAAGGGCCGAGACCACCATCTCCGGCGCCGAGGTACCGAAGCCAAGGATCACCATGCCGATGAGAAGGGGAGGCATGCCCAGGTGCCGTGCGGTGGCGGCGGCTCCGTCCACAAAACGGTCTGCGCTCCAGACAAGGAGGGCCAGACCGGAAATGACAGCAAGTAAAGCGAGGGGTGTGAGGGGTATCAAAATGTGTAAGCCTTGTAAGGTCAGCTGGTTAAATGCGGTGACGCAGATGGCATGTGCCCGGATGACACGATGCCCTGGAGACTTTTATCAACCATGTGTACCGTAGCATAAACAGAGGTGCAAACAAATTCATCTGGAAAAGGAGGGTGTGGGATGACACACATCATGATTCTGGCAAGGGACGCCCTGGTTTATCGGCCGCTGGTGGCGGCCGCAGGGCTGTCCGACGTGGTTTTGCATGCCTGCGAGACGGTGGCCGAGGCCATGGAGATCGTGGGGGGCTGCGAGGTGATCCTGGGCCAGCCGGACATGGTGGCCCGGGTGCTTCCCGAAGCACGCAAGCTGGTGTGGGTGCAGTCGACCTTTGCCGGGGTGGATGCCCTGTGCGCCCCCGGGCTTCGCAGGAACTATCTCCTGACCGGGGTCAAGGGGATTTTCGGGCCCTTGATGAGCGAATATGTCTTCGGGTACATCCTGGCCCGGGAGCGCAAGGTGTTCGACGTACGGGCCCATCAGCTTCAGAAGGCCTGGCGTCCCCTTCCGTACCGGAGCCTTCGGGGGATGACCCTGGGGGTGTGCGGGCTGGGGTCCATCGGCGCTCATGTGGCGGAGACCGCCCGTCATTTCGGCATGAAGGTGGTGGGCTACCGCCGTAGCCCCAAATCGTTTTCCGGTGTTGACCATCTCTATTCCGGGGACGCATTCCACGGGTTCCTGGCCCGGTGCGACTACGTGGTGTCCGTTCTTCCCGCCACTCCTGCCACCCGTCACCTGTTTGACAGAAATGCTTTTTCCGCCATGAAGCCCTCTTCGGTGTTCATGAACGTGGGGCGCGGAAGCACGGTCTGCGAAGCGGACCTTTTCAATGCCCTTGCGGAACGGCAGATCGCAGGGGCTGTACTGGATGTCTTCGAGGAGGAGCCCCTGAGCCCGGAGAGCCCGTTGTGGACGTCAGACCAGGTGGTGGTGACCCCACATATCGCCGCCTGCAGTTTTCCCGAAGAGGTGGCCGGGATTTTTATCCGAAATGTTGAGGCCTGGCAAAAGGGCTCGGCGCTATCCTATCCCGTGGATTTTGAGCAGGGGTACTGATGGCCTTTACGGGCCGTCAACGGGTTCTCTCACCAGGTGGCCGTCTCCCTGGAAACCGAACCGTCGGTACCAGGCATCCAGGGCGTCGCTGCCCAAGGGGGGCGGGGTGTCCGTGGGACAGGGGATGGGGCTGAGGCTGAGGGCCACGCTGAAGCGGTTTGCCTGGCTGCAGAGCTCATCCAGCATGGTGGTGCCGTGGCCGCTGCCGGGGATGAAGGCCCCCACATGGTAGAGGTGCACCACTTCACGGTCCTGCTGGGTCATCACGGCCAGGGCCACGATGCCGATGGGGGTGCCGCAGAGGGCTTCAAAGACAAAAGGGAAGATCTCCGTGAGGCCGGGGCCGTATCCCACGCTGAGGGCGACCCGACCGGGAAAGCGGGTGTAAAATGAGAGGACAAAGGCATGGGCGGGGCTTGCCATGGGCGGATCTCCATATGTGATGCTGCACGTCGGGGTTTGATGGCTTGCAGCAGACACACAGAGGAGAAATAAGAGTATGGAGTCCGCATGGTGAATTTTTTTATATCACGTGTGGTTATAGCATGCTGGTGACTGGTGGCAACCCCTAACCCGGATATTTCATGAGAAAACGACCGCCCCAAATATGTAACATGTAATTTATCGTTTTCTGGTCGATTTTCTTACCCTTCGGGCGACACGGGTGCACCCATCTTCTGCGCTATCAAAACCTTGAGGTAAACACGACCTCTACAGCTCTGATGCCTTGAATACTGGGTGCACTCGACTCGTGAAACAGACCCGCCGGAGGCAACCTGGGGCCCCCTGGGCCACACAGGCTTGTTTTTCAACCTACATGGCTTTGTCTGCTTCGGTCATGCCGAGGCCGATGTCGTCTGCCACCTTTCGCATGCCCAGGATGGTCTCGGTGATGAGCTCGGAGATCTCCATGCCGAGCATCTCGGCCCCTTTTTCGATGATGCTCCGGTCCACACCCGCGGCAAAGCTCTTGTCCTTCCATTTTTTCTTCACGGATTTCGCCTTCATGTCCATGACGCTTCGGGAGGGGCGTACCAGGGCAGTGGAGGCCACCAGGCCGGTGAGCTCGTCAATGGCGTAGAGGGTCTGCTCCAGTTTGGTTTCAGGCTTCACGTCGGTGACGATGCCCCATCCGTGGCTGATTACGGCCCGGACCCAGGCCAGGGGCCATCCGGCGCCCGAGAGGATCTCTTCCGCCTTCTTGCAGTGCTCATCCGGATACATTTCGTAGTCGATGTCGTGGACAAGGCCGATGATCCCCCACTCGTCGGGGTCTTCTCCGAATTTTTCGGCAAAATGGCGCATGACGCCCTCCACGGAGAGGGCGTGGCGGGTGAGGCTCTCGGAGGTGTTGTAGGTTTTGAAAAGTTCCAGTGCGTCGCTACGGGTGGGAAGGCTCATGACGGCTCCTTGCGCTTGGGTGACGGGTCAGGGGAAGGGCACGGACAGTCTCCATCACATTGGGGGCGGGCCCTATTCCCAAAAAAATAAAGATAACCCTTTTGTTTCCAAAGGCAAGGGGGGCCTTACAATTGCTCGTGCTGGTGGCGCCTCAGGGTGGTCTCCAGCACTTTGTTTTCATACTCCAGAAACTCTTCCAGGTCTTTCATGCCGTAGTTCAGCAGTTTTTTGATCCCGAACAGGGCCTGGGGGCTGCGATGGGCGAAGGCGTGGGCGGTTTCCAGGGCGCTTGTGCGGAGGTCCTTCTCTTTGACGACGCGGTTGACCAGGCCCATTCCCAGGGCCTCTTCCATGTTGATGTCCCGGCCCGAGTAGAGGATTTCCGCGCACTTGGCGGGGCCCAGGAGGTGGGAGAGAAAAAAGACTCCCCCGCCCTTGGGGGGCAGGCCCAGCTCCATGCCGGGGTTCTGAAAGAGGGTCTCTTCGGTGGCGATGCGATAGTCGCAGGCCAAAGAGAGGTTCATGAAGAGAAAGGCGGTGTCCCCGCCCCCGGCATGCACCACAAAGGGGTTGAGTTTGTAAAGCTTCATGATGAACTGGTTGAGGCCGTTGTAGAGACGTTTGAGCAGGGTCTGGTCGGCGATGGAGGTGGTGCCGAGGTACTGGCGATAGAACTCCAGGAACCTCTCTTTGTCCAGGCGCTGGGGGGAGGCCAGGATCAGGAAGACGCGGATGGTGGGGTCCCTGGAGACGGACTCCAGGTAGTCCAGAATCCGGTTTTTAGCCGTGAGGTCCGTGAGGTGGTGGAGCAGGTGCTTATGAAAGGTGAGGACCTCCACTTCTTCGATCCGTTCGCAGGTAAAAAGGTCGGTGTTGTGTTGCAGGGGAGGGTGGATCATGGCGTACCTCCGTGTGGGGTGGCCGCTTGGAAAGGGAAGCGGCGGGTCAATGGGGCTTTGGGCAGGAACAGAGCAAAATCCGTGCCTGGTGGGCCCGGGGAGGTGAAAGGGCTTGTCCCGGGGAATCGCCACACCGCTGAAAACCATGGAAAACCAACGCTTCACCGCGGCGATGCCATGGGAACCCACCGGTCTCCGGCAAAGGAGACGGCCCTTGGGCGTCGGTGCATGGGCGGTAAACGGGTGAAACATGCTGACACCCTGCAAAGTCGCCTGACAGCCATGGGCCATAAAACCCCTTTTACGCCCCTGATCCATCTCTATCAGATCCCTTTGGCTTGGGCAAATGTATAAGTGCTTGAAAAATAAGGGCCCAGGGCGTATTTTTAAAAGACTCCTCCTTCCTTAGAGTTTTTCTCAACGCATGGCCTTTTTTCCATAAGGATACCCTTCCATGGTTGTCAAACCCACCCTTTTGGTGAGCAAGTGCCTGGGCTTTGAAGCGTGTCGTTACAATGGGCAGGCGCTCTCGGACTCCTTTGTGACGCAGTTGAAACCCCATGTGACGTTTACCCCTGTCTGCCCCGAGGTGGAGATCGGTCTCGGGGTGCCGCGTCCTCCCATCCGCCTTGCCAGGATTGAGAAGAAACTGCACCTTTACCAGCCCGCAACGGAGTCGGTCCTTACCGATACCATGGCGGCCTTTTCCCAAACCTGCCTCGACGCACTTCCCGAAGTGGATGGGTTTCTCCTGAAAAACCGGTCCCCCTCCTGCGGCCCGTCAGACGTCAAGGTGTACGAGGGGCTGGCAAAATCTGCCAAGGCAAAGCGAGGCAGCGGGTTTTTTGCCACCGCCGTCTTTGATCGCTTCCCCGGCCTTCCCGTGGAGGACGAGGGGCGGCTGAAGAACTTTGAGATTCGGGAGCAGTTCCTGATCCGGATTTTTTCACTGGCCAGATTTCGGAAGGCCCGACAGAGTGGACGGATGCGGGACCTGGTGGCCTTTCACAGCACCCACAAGCTCTTGCTCATGGCCTGGAACCAGACCCGGTTCCGTGCCTGCGGCAAGATCACGGCCAACCATGAGAAGCGCCCCGTGGCCGAGGTGTTCTCCCTGTATGAGGAAGAGCTTAAAAAAGCCCTGGCTGCACGGCCACGGGCACCTTCCATGATCAACACCCTGTTGCACGCCTTTGGCTGGGTCTCCGATGGCCTTTCCAGGGAAGAGAAGGCCTATTTCCTCCAGAGCCTTGAAGAGTACCGGGATGAGCGAATTCCCCTTGCCGCCCTGCTTCGTCTGATCAAGGGGTATGCCGTTCGCTTTGAGCAGGCGTACCTCCTGAGCCAGGTGATCATGGAGCCATTTCCCAACGCCCTGGTGAAGATGTCGGATTCCGGCAAGGGTCGTTGAGATCGGAACGCGGTATCGGGTCGTCGGGCTTTCCCCGGATGTTTCCGTGAACGGTTCAAGGGAACAAACCTTCGGGGGATGCCGTCCCATGGGGTATTTTCCCGTTGTGAAACAAGGGGATGTTTTTTTTTGTCCGGGCGACAGGGCCACGGTTGGGCTCTCTGGGCGGCACGATCCCCGGCCAGGGGCTTTTATGGTTGACGATGCCGGGTGGTGTCTGGTTTTTAATTGGCTTTGGCGGGGGATGTGTTTGTGTGTAGACACTTTGGTTGGTGGGGTGTGTCAAAAAGATGGGTGTGATTCGATTCAAGTCGAGCATCGGTGTACAGCTGACGGTCACTCTTTCGATGGTGCTTTTGCTTTTTGCGGTTCTTTTTGCCATGTTCACGACCCGCCATGTCCAGCAGTTCGGGGACACCTTTGCCGATCGGGCCGTGAATACCCTGCACCACCGGGTGGAGTTGAACCTCACGGAGCGGGTCCGGCAGCGGGCCCTCCATTACAACCATTTCTTTGAAAAGGTCGCCCAGAATTCGGCCCTGCTTGCCGAAAAATCCCGGGACCTCGTTTTTGCAGACGGCCCCGACGGGTTCTTCCCCTGCGGAACCCTTCCCCCGTTATCACCCCTTTCCACCGGGACCCTTGCGGGCCCTTCGGATGCACCTTCCCTTCTGCTTCGCCTTCCGGGCGGAGATGCCGGAGGGGCCTTCCCGCCAAGCGATCGCCACGCCTGCCTTCTCCCCTATCTCGAGATTTTCGGTCACACCTCCATGCCCACCGCCGCAGCCTACGTCATCTACACCAGCGGATTTTCCCAATACTACCCGAATACCGTGTCCCGGGAGGCCTTTGTCGGGCTTACCATGGAGGGCATTATGAGACAGCGGTGGTTTTCGGCGGCCACCCCGGAGGAGAACCCGTCTCTGGCGACGGTCTGGACCCCCGTGTACAGGGATGACGCCATGGGCGGGGTGGTGGCCACGGCATCCACCCCTGTGGTCACAGAGGCTGGGGAGTTCAAAGGCATCGCCGGCATCGACCTGCCCGTGTCCGATATTTTTGACCCGCTGGTGCATGAAGAGGCCGGCTCCAAGGACGTGGAGGGGATGTTCTGGTTCCTTGTGGACGAAGGGGGGACCCCGCTGCTGTTTCCGAAGCGGGCCCTGGCAATGTTCGGGGTGCCGGATCCATCCGACGGAAACGGCATGGGGAGCCTTTTGACCTCGTCGTTCAGCGAGGTCAGGCGCTATGCCCACGGGGTGATGAGCCTGGACAAAGGGGTGGGGCACCTCCGGCTTGGCGGCCGGGTCTGGATTGTCTCCCACCATGTGCTGCCGGGCATTGGGTGGGTGCTGGGAAGTGCCGTACCCGAGGATGCCCTTTTTGCCGGTTTGGAAACGGCCCGGGCCGACTACGGTCGGGCCACACGGCGCATGGGCTGGGAGATCGTGATGGGTGCCGTTATCTTTACCTCCCTGGCCCTGGGGCTCTTCTATTTTGTGCTGAGGGAACGCCTGGTCCGCCCGCTTCGAATGCTGGAGCGGCAGGCTCAGCGGGTGAGCCGGGGGAACCTCGACGGAAAGACCGTCGTCCTGTCGGGCAAAGATGAGATGGCTCGCCTGGCGTTTTCCTTTAACAGCATGGTCGATTCGCTCAAAGAGGGACGGGCTTTTCAGGAACAAACCACAGAGCATCTGGAGGCCATGGTGCGGTCCCGGACCCGGGAGGCGGAGGGGAAGGCCCGTGAGCTTCATACCGCGGTGACGGAGCTGACCACCATTTTTTCAAACAGCATGGTGGGGATCATGCTGCTCAAGGGGGGGCGGACCCTCTGGAAAGCCAACGACAGGATGGCTGAGATCCTCGGGTACGGTACCCCCGGGGAGATGGAGGGGCTCTCCATGAGGGAACTCCATCTCAGCGAAGATGCCTTCAGAAGGTACGGGGCCCATCACTACGACGCCCTGGTCCACGGGGGCAGGACGCAGATCGACTATCGGCTGAAGCGCCGTGACGGCTCTGCGGTGTGGTGCAGCCTTTCGGGAAAGGCCGTGGATACCCATGTGCCCCCGGACCTCAACAAAGGGGTGCTCTGGGTGGTGGACGACATCACCGAGCGAAAAGCCTCGGAGCAGGCAATTCGCGAGAGCGAGGAGCGGTTCCGGGAGATGGCCGAGCTGCTGCCCTGCATTGTCTGCGAAGTGGACCTGGCCCTTCGTGTCACCTACGTCAACAGCCTGGCGCTCAAGGCCTTTCAGATTCAGCCGGAAGATTTCGAGACCCCGGGCATCGCCCTTGATCCCTTTCACCCGGACGACCGGCCGCGGGTCATGGGACGGGTGGAGATCACCCTGGCCGGGGGGGATGTGGAGCCCGCCGAGTACCGCATGATCAGCCGGGATGGTGAGGAGAGGCGGGTGTTGCTGCACTCGGCCCCCATCGTCAAAAACAGCGCTGTGGTGGGTATCCGGGCGAGCCTTGCCGATGTGACGGAGTACCGCTCCATGCAGGAGGCCCTGCTCAAGCAGGGCAAACTGGACCTCATCGGTTCGTTTATAGGGGGCATTGCCCATGACTTCAACAACCTGCTTGCCGTCATGGTGGGGCGTGTGGAGCTGGCATCTCTCTGCCTTGACGAGGAGTCGCCGGCCATGAAGCACCTGGCGACCATGGATGAGGCCGTGCAGCGGGCCCGGGACCTGGTGGAACAGATGATCACCCTGTCGGCCCGGGGGGAGAGGGTGGATGCCACGGTTTCGATTCAGGAGGTGCTTCGCCGATGCGTGAAACAGGCCGGGGGACAGGGAGCCGGTGTGCACCTTGACCTGGCACCCGAAACGCCTCTGGTGGCCGTGGACGGGGCCCAGATGGGACAGGCCATCGATGCCGTATTGGAAAATGCCCTGGAGGCCTGCGGCGGGAAAGGGACGGTGTGGGTGAGCTGCGCCTGTTCCGACAAGGGGCCGCGGAGGCTGCCTGCTCCCGGCGGGACCTCTTGTGTGGACGTGACGATACGTGACTCGGGGTGCGGCATCGCCGAGGAGCATCTGCCCCATATCTTTGATCCGTATTACACCACCAAGGAGCGAAGCTCCCGCAAAGGGATGGGGTTCGGCCTTGCCGTGACCCACGCGGTGGTAACACGCCACCGGGGAACCCTTACCGTGGATTCCCGTTTTGGCGAGGGGACAACGGTCTCTATCTGTCTCCCCGTTGAAGGCGCCGCCCCCGCGTGAGGCTCAGAGACCGGATATGCGGTCCATGAAAGCGGCCATGGCAAAGTCTTTTTCCGTGAGCCCCTCGGTGTCGAAGGTGGTCAGGGTGACGTCCACCCGGCCGTATACATTGCTCCACTCCGGGTGGTGATCCTCTTTTTCGGCCTTGATGGCCACACGGGTCATGAATCCGAAGGCCGCGTTGAAGTTTTTGAAGCCAAACCGCTTTTTCAAGGTATTTCCTTCCAGGTGCCAGGGCACCTGACATGCGTCGTTCAACTCCTCAAGACGCATGCTGATCTCCTCTTGGGACAAACCATTGGATTTCATGAAACCTCCAGTGTCTGCGGGCGGTCTGACGCCCTGTCTAACGCATGTCCATGCCGAGACGGCCATACCCTTCTGTCCGAATCTTCCACGGGTCGAATACGCCCACACAACAGGCTGTAATAAAGCATCATTGCCCTTGAGCGACCGCTTGTTCATGAAATACCCGGGGTAGGCGAAAGCCGTCCTGTGATTCGCCGGATTGTCAGTGCTTCCATGAGTAATCAAATGGTGCAGTGGAATCAAGGGGAAATACACCTTTTTTCTCTTTTTCGGCCCGGCCGACCGGGATGAGATGCACCGGTCGGCCGGAGGCGTGGCATCAGGGCTGAGCGACCGATGCTGTCTTTTGGGGCGATGGCTGCACGAAGGTTCAGAAGGTGTAGAGAAGCTTCATGTTCCAGTCGTGGAAACTTACCAGGGAGAGGTCGTCTATGCCGGCGGTGCCTGCCAGCTCCACTTCGAGGGAGAGGGTGTCGTTGAGGGGCCAGTCAATGCCCATGTTGCCCCGTGCGCAGGCATCGGAGCGGGAGAGCTTTCCGTGGTTGGCCGTGCCATCATCGCTGACATGGATGTCCAGGTAGCCCAGGCCCGCAGAAAGATAAGCCCGTGCGCGGTCCGAGGAGACGGGGTACCAGCGGAGCATGACGGCGACCTGCCGGACGTCCACATCGTCGTCGGTAAGGGGGTTGGAGATGTCGAAATCGTCGAGGAACAGGGTCTCCAGAAGCAGGGCCCAGTCGGTGTGTATGTGGTGCCCGGCCACAAAGCTGGCCCCCGAGGACTTGTCGAATTCAAAGTTCTTGCCCGCAAAGTGGGCGCCGACCCCCATGAAGGTGCCGCAGTTTGCGGCAAAGGCGGGCTGGGTGAGCAGGGCAAGCAGGCCGACAATCAGTAGAACGCGTCGTGTCATGGTGTCTCTCCTTTTTTAGCGTGGCAGCGATGAGTGTGGTGATGGACATTTACTGACACGAGGAAAAGTACACAAAGCGTGCCGAACGTCTCGCCCTTTGGCTTTTTGCGGGAACGGTGCGGAGGTGCTTTTGGATCTGAGCGGTGGGTTTTGTTTCGATTTCAGGAGGATGGGAGGTGGTGCGATGGCACGGGGAATTCTCAGGCATCCGCCACGGGGCGGGCGGGAGGAGCACAGCAGGGGGAACCCTTTGTTGTCAGGGGTGTCCGTGGGCTTGCCAAGGTGTCGTGCCCGGGTTGGCACGGCATGGTTTCAAGGGGATGGGGCGGGAAAAAGGGCGGTGAAGCGGTGACGCCGGTGGGCAAAAATACGTTCAAGGGGCCTGCGGACCACCAGGGCGTGGACCAGCTCGCCCAAAGGGCCGAAGGGAAGGCGGTAGCGCACGGTGTCCGTCATGAGGACACCCCCCGGCACCTCCCGGAGTTCATGGTGATGGTACCAGAACCGGTAGGGGCCGAGGCGCTGTTCGTCCACAAAACGAAACGGGGCCTTGATGTGCTTGATCTCCGTCACCCACCGCCTGCGCCCGAGAACGGGCAGGCCGATGCGGTACTCGATGATCAGTCCGTCTTCCATGGCCTCCGGAACGTCGGAGACGATCTCGAACCGGAGCCAGGGCGGGGTGATGGTATCGAGGTTGGCTGGGGCCTGGACAAAGGCCCACGCCTTGTCAAGGGTGGTGGGAAGGAGCTGGCTTTGCCTGAGGGTGTGCATGGCCGCCCTGCCTTGTCTGACAGATGAGTCGGCCCGGTTTCGGCCGCAGTTGAAGCTATTGCTCTTCGATGCGCCAGCCGGGGCCGCAGATGATTTTTTTGCCTTTTTCGTCAATGAAGGAGAAACCGCCGCCGCCCCCGCCTTCGGAGGGGAAGGGAAAGACTTTAAAGCGACCCTCCCAGGTTTTCTTCGAGCCGTCGTAGAGGGTATGGGTGATGACCCTGTCCAGCCCCACGGCGTCGGCTCTTAAGTCCTTGACGCTTTTTTTGATGTCCTCACTGGGGATAAAGAAGGTCCAGGCGATCCATCCGGCGATGATGAGCACCACTGCGGCTCCGAATCCGAATTTCCATTTGCTCATGGTGTAGCAGTCCTTTTTTTGATGGGTGTGTCGGGTGGGATCAGTTAAACGCCCCCGGCTTGATTGCGGGGCCTCTGCATGACCGAAATTTTTCCCAGTATACGGGCGATTTGGCCGGATCGCAAGCCTGGGCGGCGGATTGGGTACCAGGTCAGAGAAAAAGGGGCTTGATCCGTCAAGAGGCGTTTGGGTATAGTCATCAGATTCAGAACATGGTGGTTGTCAGAACGGCCCGGAGACGTTTCGGGACCTGGCACCTGCCCCCATCATTACCAACCGCCTGTTCCGTCAGGCTGTGTAGCAAGGGAGCACCATATGGAGATCAAGCGCTATGAAACCAAGGCCCGCATGAGCCGCGCCGTGGTTTACAACAACACCGTATACCTCTGCGGCCAGGTGGCCAAGGACGCCTCAAAGGGCATTACCGAGCAGACCGCCACCACCCTCGAAAAGATCGAGGAACTCCTTGAGAGCGTGGGGTCCGACAAGGACAAGATTCTGTCCGCCACCATCTACATCAAGGACATGACATACTTTGCGGACATGAACGCTGTCTGGGATGCCTGGGTCACCCCGGGTATGGCACCTGCCCGCGCCTGTGTTCAGGCCGCCATGGCACGTGAAGAGCTCCTCGTGGAGATCTCCATCGTCGCCGCCGTGTAGATGTCCCGGATAAAAAACCGGCCGCAGGGTGCACGATGCCTGGGGCCGTGTTTTTCCGATGGTTTTCTCCACTTCCTCTGGGCTGCCTGCCTCCCCTTATCGATCCTTCGAATCAATGCGAAATGCCTCATGCCTGCCCCAGTTTTTTCCGGGTGCATTGTCTTTGTCAGTATAAAATAATGAAAAAAAGGCTGTCTCGGGTTCAGAAACGGTGGCGAAAAGCCGATGACTTGAACGGTTTGGTATGTTTTAAGGCCCGTCGCCGTCCTTGCCCCAAGGACGGGGTTCATGCGGCTTTTTGGTGGGAAATACCGGTACGGGCTTTCCGGGCCGGGTCTGGGGGGGCAATGCATCTTTTACGGAATGGGAGGGCCGGGCATGGTCCGTCGTTGCTGCTGGGGGCGCTGTGCGTCCTTCTGTCGCCGATCTGCGCCTGCGCTCTGGAGCCGGTGTCCCTTCAGCTGAAGTGGACCCATCATTTTCAATTTGCCGGGTACTATGCTGCCCTGGAAAAGGGCTTTTATGAGGATGAGGGCCTGGGGGTGACGCTCCTGGAGGGCGGCTCCCGAAAGCAGGGGCCGGTGAGGACCGTGACCCAGGGAAAGGCCACGTACGGCGTGGCCGGTTCAGAGCTGCTCATGTGGCGTCTCAACGGGATGCCTGTTGTGGCCCTTGCTCCTGTGTTCCAGCACTCTGCCACGGTGATTCTCGTGCGGCGGGATTCGGGCATTTCATCGCCCCAGGATTTTGCAGGGCGTCGCCTCGAAATGGGCGAAAAAGCCAACGACGCCGAGGTCTGGGCCATGATCCGGGCCGAAGGGCTGAATCCGGACCAGTTTACACGGGTTCAAAACGATTTTTCAATTGAGGATCTCATCGCAAAACGGGTGGACGGGCTCTCCACCTATGACACCACCGACCCTTTTGTGATGCGTCAAAAAAAGATTCCCTACCGCGTGATCCGCCCCCTTCAATACGGCATCGATTTTTACGGCGATACCCTGTTTACAACCGAAGCGGAAGTGCGCAAACACCCCGATCGGGCGCGCCGTATGGTGCGGGCGTCCATGAAGGGGTGGCGCTACGCCTTTGAGCATCCCGATGAGATCATCGACCTCATCCTTGGGACCTACGTCAAAGGGGCGGACAGTCCCTCCCGCGAGCACCTCGTCTATGAATTCGAGGAGATGAAGCAGCTTGTTCTTCCGCGCCTGGTGGAGCTTGGGCACATGAACGAAGGGCGCTGGAATCACATGGCCGAGACCCTGGTGCAGATCGGCCTGGCAGATCCGGGGTACGATTTGTCCGGGTTTTTCTACAAGGCTGCCGCCCCGATTCCCTTTGACTGGGACCATTGGGCGGTGAGGGGCGGCGGGGTGGCGCTGATTCTGGCCGTCTCCGTGGGGGTCTGCCTCTGTTTTTACAATCGGAGAATGCGGGCGGAAATCTGCCGGCGTATCCAGAGTGAGGAGGAGCGCGAGCAGCTGATTACAGAGCTGACCCAGGCCCTGGAAGAGGTGCGGGAACTCAACGGCCTGCTCCCCATCTGTTCCAGCTGCTTTAAGGTAAGAAACGACAAGGGGTACTGGGAGAAGCTGGAGAGCTACATCGAAAGCCACACCAAGGCCCGCTTCAGCCACGGTATCTGCACCGAGTGCATGAAGCAGCGCTATCCCTACTTGTTTGATGAAGAGGAGGAGGCCGACGGGGACGCCGACGCCCTGTACAACGAAGAATCCGGCACCCTGCCCCCGTCGTCGTAACGGTGCGGGCTATTCGTTCTCCATGGCCTGCCGGGTCGGTATGTCAATGACAAAGCTGGCCCCCCCGAGGTCCCCCTGGCCGATGCGGATGGTGCCGTTGTGATCCATGACGATACGCTGGCTGAGACTGAGTCCGATGCCGGTGCCGTCGCTTTTGGTGGTGTAAAAGGGGTCGAACACGCAGTCCCGGATTCGCTGGGGCACGCCGGGACCGGAGTCCGAGACGCTGATGAGCACCCGCTCCGACTCCATGACTGTGTTCACCTGGATGACCCGGGGGCCGGGCAGCTCTTCCATGGCTTCGGCGGCGTTGTGGATCAGGTTCATCATCACCCGAAGCAGCAGGTTGCTGTCTGCGTAGCAGGGGAGGGGCTCTTTGCTGAGGCTGGTCTCCACGCGGATGTCGCTCTTTCGAAGGGAGGCCTCGGTGAGCCCCAGGGCATGGGTGACGGGTTCGTTTGCATCCATCACCCTGAACAGGGGCATGCCCGGCTTGAGAAAGTCCATGGCCCGCCTGATGACCGTTTCAATGTCCAGGGATGCCTCCTTGAGCTGGCGGATGCATTTTTGGGTCTTTTCTTCCTGGCCGGGGTCCCCGGCGACTTTTTCCAGGACACCCAGGTAGAGGTTGATGCCGGACAAGGGGTTGCGGATCTCATGGGCGATGCCTGCGGTCACCCGTCCCAGGGAGGCCATCTTGTCCTTGATGCCCACCATGTGCTCCAGCTCCTTGGCCCGGGTGACGTCGATCATGTTGAGCAGGACAGACTCCTGTTCCTGGTAGACGATGCGAGCCGCCCTGCAGTGGACCCATCTTGCTTTGGGACCTTTGTCGCCCTCGGTGGACGGCAGGAAACAGAAATCGGACTCGTTGCAGGCGACCTCGCCGTTTTGGACCACCTCGATAAACCGTTTGATGCTCTCCCTGTCGTCGTCATGGGGGGCAATATGGCTGAAGACGTCTCCGTTGTCCTGCATGGGGCCGAAGAGCCTCTCCTGTTCCGGGTTCTGATAGACCACGCGGTTGCCCTGGATGATGGAGATGCCCACCGGAGAGTTGACGACCAGGTCAAGGAACTGCTTTCTGCTTGCCTTCAGGGCCTTTTCCGCCCGTTTGAATTCCGTGATGTCGGTGACAAAGCCGTCCACCGAAAGGAATTCGTCCTGGGGGCCGTAAAGCCCCACCCCCTGCTCCCAGACCCACTTTTTTTTCCCCGATGCCGTGGTGATGCGGTAGACCAGCCGATACGGTTTTTTTTCCGCCAGGGCCTCCATGATGGTCTCCCGGTTGGGACCGATGTCGTCGGGGTGGACCACTTTTTGGGCGTAACAGAGCTCCATGCCCGGTGCGCACAGGCTCTTGTAGCCGGTGAGCTCCTGGCACCCCTCGCTGGTGTAGTCCATGGGCCAGTTCTCTTTGTCCACGCGGTGGCTGAAGGCCATGCCCGGGAGGTTGCTTACCAGGGTGGCCAGCCTGTGCCTGTTGGCCCGCAGCTCTTTTTCCGCGGATTGCCGTTGAGCCAGCTCAAGGGTGAGCTCCCGGTTTTTTGCACTGAGCCGTTTGCGCAGGATGAGGTTCCAGGCCATGGCAAGCCCGCATGCGGCAATGGCAAGGGGAAGGGCCGGGGAAAAAAGGGACGGCGGTTGGGAAAGGGGTGTTTCGGCAAAGGCCGTCCCAGGCAGGAGCGTTGCCGCCAAACCGGTTCCCGCAACTGTGCAGATCATGGCACACAGCCTGTTGGTGACAGTGATAAGTGAGCGCATAATATCCTGATATCCCATGATGATGGTGTAAGTATGGAGGTATGATGGCACACTTTGTAGGCAAATAGAATATCAATAATAATTTATTTTATAAAATTTAGTATTCCATGATGAGGACCTCTCCGGCATGACCACCACCCGGAACATGGCAGGGCCGTGATTTTTTCCTTTGACTCTCCCCCAGGGGCGGGCTTCAGGGTGGCGGTTATGTGAACGCGGAACAACAGAAAAGAGAAGGCGGAGTATGTACAATATCGGCACATTTTCACGGATCACGGGCCTGACCATCAAAGCCCTCAGGCTCTACCATGAGCGGGGCATTCTTGTGCCCCGTTTCGTGGACGAGAAGAGCGGCTACCGGTACTACAACCGGGATGACGCGGCCAGGGCCCGCGTGGTGGTGGCCTTGAAGGCCATGGACTGCTCCTTGTCGGAGATCCGGCACGTCATGGCCCACTGCGCCGATGAGTCCGACCTGGTGGGATTCCTCCAGAACAAAAGGGAGGCCCTCCAGGCCGAGATCGCAAGGCTCCACGACATCTCTTCTGTCATTGACCGCATCATCAACCGAGAAAGAGAGGTCATTAAGATGCAAGGAAAAACGTTTGAGGTGGAAGTGAAACGCGTGGAACCCCGGCTGGTGATTGCCCACCGCTGGACCGGTGCGTGGCAGGAGATCGGCGAGGTGGTGCTCAAACTGCGCGGCGCAGCGGAACAGGCGATTTCAGGCCCTGTGGTAAACCTCTGCTACAACGATGAGTACAAAGAATTCGACGCCGACATCGAGGTGTGCATGCCCCTGGCACAGCCCGTGGAAAGTCCCTGGGCCTGCCGCACCCTCGAAGGGGGCGAGTTTGCCACCCTGCTGCACCGGGGGCCCTTTGAAACCCTGGGAGAGAGCTACCTCCGGGTCTTTGACTGGATCGACGCCTCAGGCCGCAAAGCCGGTCTGCCCACCCGCCAGGTGGTCCACAAAGGCCCCGGTCCCCTCCTTGAAGGGGACCCCGACAATTACCTGACGGAGGTCCAGGTTCCCCTGATCTAAGCCAGTTGCCACTGTTCAGCTCAAAAAAGCCTCCGGCGGCCCTGCCGGGGGCCAAACTTTTAAAAAGTTTGACAAACAGGTCTTGTGACGGTCTCGGCTCCGCTGAACGTTATCAGCACGGCGACCGTATCAAACGTATGGGGTCTGTATCGACATGTTTTTGCGGAGCTTTTTTCAAAAAGCGACCCGCCGGAGGTCATTAAACAGTGACAGCCAGCTTAAAAAAAGCAGGCCTCCGGCGGCAAGGTGGGGGCACCTTGAAACCCTATGGCGAATGCATGGAGGGAGACATCATGCATTCGCTTTCGGGGCATTCGCGTGGTGTGTGACATGTGGCAACCGTTTTTGCAGGAGAGGCCCATTTTATTCTTCTGGAAATACGATGAAGGGCATTTAAAGGCCAGGGCTAACGCATTTAGATTTTGCTCCCGGCGGCCCTGCCGGGGAGCAAGTTTCTGAAAAGTTGGACAATCAGGCCATAATGAAGCCTTTTCCAGGCTTCGTCGAAACAATCTTATGATTTTCACATTGGGAACGTTTTTTGCGGAGCTTTTTTTCAAAAAAGCAACCCGCCGGAGGCAACTGAGTTGTCACATGCGTTGGCCCTGTTTAAAAAGCGGATTGCCCTTGTGCTTCCCCCATGATTGCGATGCCTGGAAGAATCGACTGGGATGGTTATGAAACAGATTGATTTTTTTTGTCTGATAAGCTAGCATGCTAACAAAAAGCGGGTTGGTCATTCTGCCGTCTCATTTTACCCAAGGAACATACCATGAAAGGGATAGACCCCAACGAAAGCCTCGGTTTCCAATGCAACCTCACGGTGAAAGCCTTTGTGAACTCCCTTGAAGAGAGGCTCAAAGGGACCGGGGTGTCGCCGTCTCAGCACCGGGCCCTGGCTCACCTCATCGCCCTGGGGCCTTTGCCCCTCACCGACCTGGTGAAGCGGCTGGGCATTGCCACGCCCACCGGCGTGCGCCTGGTGGATCGCATGGAGCGGGATGGCTGGGTAACGCGGGAGCCGGACCCCGAGGACAGCAGGCGTAAAATGCTTGTCCCCACGGAAAAGGCCCATGAGGTCTGGGCAACCATCTCGGTGGTTTCAAAGGAGATGCTGGACCAGGCCTATCAAGGCGTGCCCCCCGAAGAGATCGAGAGGGTCATCGCGGTGCTTGAAAGGGTACGGGAAAATCTCTCCAGTTCCCATTAACCTTCGGTCCCCTTTTTTTATTGTAAAACCTAGCGTGCTAACATTGCGGGGAAGTGCTTATGTTTAACATCATGTTGTACCTGGCAGCTTTTGTGCTGCTTCTGGTCTCCTATGCCAAAGACAAAGGAAAGACACGGAAGGCTCTGATGAAAGCCTGGAAGTCGTTTGAGAACCTGATGCCCCAGTTTCTCGTTATTCTGCTGGTCATCGGGTTTCTCCTGGCGGCCGTCGGCCCTGAAACCATCACCCGTCTTTTGGGGCAGAGTTCCGGCTGGGTGGGGATGGGCATGGCTGCCCTCATCGGGTCTGTGACCCTTATTCCCGGCTTTGTGGCCTTTCCGCTTACGGCGGCCTTATACGAACACGGGGGAGGGCTCATGCAGCTGGCCGTCTTTGTCTCCACCCTCATGGGGGTGGGCGTGGTGACGCTTCCCGTTGAAATGGGGATTTTCGGGCTGCGGGTCTCCCTGGCCCGCAACCTGTTAAACGTGCTGCTGGCCTTTGGAGTGGCTGCGATCATGGGGGTGGTGCTTACATGAGACCTTTGCTTAAACGCTACCGTGTTTTTCTTTTGATGCTCGCGGCCTTGGGGGGCCTCGGTTACGTTAACGCAGACCTTGCCGCACGTTCCCTGGGGCATTCCGTGGATTACCTCGTGGAGATGATGCTGGTGATTCCACCCATTTTTGTGCTGTTGGGCATTTTTGATGTGTGGGTGCCTCGGGAAACCATCGTGAGGCTTATGGGCGGGGAGTCCGGTGCCAAGGGCACGCTTTTGGCCCTCTGTCTGGGCTCGTTTGCTGCAGGACCCCTCTACGCAGCGTTTCCCGTGGCCGGGGTGCTGATCAAAAAAGGGGCACGCTTTTCGAATATCATGATTTTTATCGGGGCCTGGTCCACCACCAAGGTTCCCATGCTTCTCTTTGAAGCCTCATCCATGGGCTGGGATTTCATGCTGTGCCGACTGGTGATGAACCTGACGGGGCTCATAGCCATTGCCCACATTCTGGATGCGCTGTTGCCCGAGGAGCACAAGGCCCTGTCTCCTGCAGGCTCATGATGCGCCTGGCGCTCTTCCATGAGGACCATGGCGCAACAAGCCGCAAATATGTTCCGGTTGCCGATCGAGAGCATACGACGTGCCAACCAATGTGGAGATGACCTAAATCTTTTTGTAACTATTCAGCTCCAAAAAACAGCCTCCGGAGGCAAGATGTGCCACCTTGAAAGCAGGTAGCCGAAGTGATTTGACCCTCGTTCCTCGGGGCAAATCATTTCCGCATTTATTAATGAGACCGAATCTCAGTCGACATACCCATGGCTTTGGTTGCTATTATATTCAGTGTCTTAGGATCAATCGAATGTCGGGTGTAATATGACCCCATTAGTAAAACGGCATTCATGCAAATATTTTTTTTATGACCTGTTTGTTAAATTTTTTAAACGTTTAGCCCCCGGCAGGGCCGCCGGAGGCTTTTATCCTTATTTTTTCCCCCCGCCCAGGTAGGCTTCCCGGACGCTGGGGTTGGCCAGGAGGGCGTCGGCGTCGTCTTCCAGGACGATGCGACCCACCTCCATGACGTAGCCCCGGTGGGCGAGTTTGAGGGCTGCCTTGGCGTTTTGTTCCACCAGGACCACGGTGACCCCGCTTTTGTTGATCTCGGCCACGGTCTCGAAGATGGCTTTCACCAGAATGGGGGCAAGGCCTAAGCTCGGCTCGTCCAGGAGGAGGATCCGGGGGTTGTTCATGAGGGCCCTGCCGATGGCGAGCATCTGCTGTTCGCCGCCGGAGAGGGTGCCTGCCAGCTGGCTTTTCCGCTCCTTGAGGCGGGGGAACAGGTCAAAAATCCAGCGCCGGGTCTCTTCCACCCGTTTGTGGTTTTTGGCGGTGAAGGCGCCCAGGTTGAGGTTCTCCTGGACGGTTAAGGTGGAGAAGACGCGGCGGCCTTCCGGGGACTGGGTGAGTTTTTCCTCCACCACCTTGTGGGCGGGCATGGTGTGGATGGGTTTTCCGTCGAACCAGATCTCGCCTTCCGAGGGTTTCAAGAGCCCGCTGATGGTCATGAGGGTGGTGGATTTCCCGGCGCCGTTGGCCCCCAGGATGGTGACGATTTCCCCTTCGTCCACGTGCAGGTTGATGCCGTGAAGGGCCTCCACGGTGCCGTATTTCACATGGAGATTTTTTACGTCTAAAAGCACGTTTCGCCCTCCTCCTCATCGTCGTCGGTGCCCAGGTAGGCTTCGATGACCTTCTTGTTGGTCTTTATCTCTTCGGGCAGTCCTTCGGCGATTTTTTTGCCGTACTCAATCACTACCAGTTTTTCGCAGGCCTGCATCACCAGGCTCATGTCGTGCTCGATGAGAAGCACGGTGATGCCGCGGGCCTTGATGCGGGCGATGATGTCGATTAAGGCGTCGGTCTCCTGTTCGTTCATGCCCCCTGCCGGTTCGTCCAGGATGAGCAGCTTGGGCTGGGTGGCCAGGGCCCGGGCGATTTCCAGGAGGCGCTGGTTGCCGTAGGAGAGGCTGTCGGACCGGGTTTCGACATCTTCTGAGAGGCCCACGAAGTCCAGCTCGGCCAGGGCCAGCTTGATGGCCTCTTTTTCTTCCCGCTTTTGAAAGGGCGTTTTCAGCATGGCGGCGATGGAGCCGGACGTCATGCGGCAGTGGCACCCGGCCAGGACGTTTTCCAGGGCCGAGAGGGTCTTGAAGAGCCGGATGGTCTGGAAGGTCCGGGCCACGCCCATGGAGACGATTCTGTTGGGGGCCATCCCGTTTAAGACGTGTCCGTTAAAGATCACCTTGCCCTGGTTGGGCACGTAGTTGCCGGTGATGAGGTTGAAGACCGTGGTCTTGCCCGCCCCGTTGGGGCCGATGAGGCCGAAGACGTCTCCGGCCTCCACGTCGAAGGAGACCTCGTCCACGGCCCGTAAGCCGCCGAAGTCCTTGATGAGGTTGTCCAGTGTTAACAGGCTCACGGCATCTCCTCCCGTATCTTGTCAAGGGGGTACGTCCTGGGCCGTGGAGGCAGGAGCCCTTCGTTTCTGAAAATCATCATGATCACCATGGCCGCGCCGAAGATCAGCATGCGGGCCTGGCTGAAGTTCCCGAAGTCCAGGGAGAGGGTGACACCGAAGTGTGCAAAGAGGCTGTTGATGAGGTCGCTGACGGCGCTCATGCTTCGGAAGATCTCGGGAAGGCCGATGACGAGAAAGGCCCCTAGGATGACCCCCCGGATGCTGCCGGAGCCCCCTAGGATCACGATCATGAACATCACCACCGACTCCCAGAAGTTAAAGGACTCCGGGGCGATGATGGTCATCTTGGCCGCGTAGATGGTGCCCACCATGCCGGCCCACACCGCGCCCAGCACAAAGGCGATGAGCTTGTAGTAGGTGGTGTTGATGCCGCTGCCTTCGGCGGCCACGTCGTCTTCCCTCAGGTAGTTTAAGGCCCGGCCGAACCGGGAGTTTTCCAGGCGGTGGAAGAGAAAGACCGTCACGGCCATGAACCCCCAGATGAGGTAGAAGAACTCGTGGGGTTTTCGGATCTTGAAGCCGAAGATGTACGGCCGGTCGATGCCGAAGATGCCGTTGGCCCCTCCGGTGATGCCGAAGACGTTGTTGATGAGGGCGATGCGTACGATCTCCACAAAGCCGATGGTGACGATGAGGAGGTAATCTCCCCGCAGATGGATGATGGGGCGTGCCACGATCAGGGCCACGAGCCCTGCCATGAGCCCTGCCACGGGCATGAGCCAGAGCACGGGGATGTCAAAGGTGGTGTTTAAGATGGCGGTGGTGTAGGCCCCCACCGCGTAGAAGGCGGCGTGGCCCATGTGGAACAGGCCGGCGTGGCCCAGGATGATGTTCAGGCTCAGGGCCAGCAGGGCGTACATGCCGACGCTGTTCAGCACGTCCACCCAGTAGGCGTTGAGAAAGGCCGGTGAGATGGCCAGCAGTGATGCAAGTGCAATGTAAATGGCGTTTCGTTTCATACGGTCATGGCCTCGCTGTAAAAAATTCGGTCCAGGGTTGATAAAGGCGTGGTGGCGGGCCGTGGACGGCCCACGTGCGGGACAGGTCCCGTCACACTTTTTCCGCAACCCGTTCGCCCAGGAGGCCGGTGGGACGAACGATGAGGATGAGGATCAACACGACAAAGGCGATGGCGTCCTTCCAGGCAATGGAGATATACGCCGCGCCCAGGGCTTCGATGACCCCTAAGAGCAGGCCGCCGAGCATGGCCCCGGGGATGTTGCCGATACCGCCCAGGATGGCCGCGGTAAAGGCCTTGAGGCCGTAAATCCAGCCCATGGTGAAGTTGATCTGCCCGTAGTAGAGGCCCACCATGAGACCGGCCGCGCCCCCTAAGGCCGGGCCGATGAGAAAGACGATCATGATGACGGCGTTGACGTTGATGCCCATGAGCTTGGCCGCGCCCTGGTCGATGGCAACGGCACGGATGGCTGTGCCCGTTTTGGTCTTCTGGATGAAGAAGTAGAGGGCGGCCATCATCACCACGGAGGTGAGCAGGATCAGGATGCGCAGCAACGGCACGTTGAGGCCGAAGATGGGGATCACCACCTTGGGCAGGATGTCGTGGGGGTAGACCTGGTAGCGGGCGCCGTAGATGAGCATGACGGCGTTCTGGAAGAAGATGGAGGCGCCCAGGGCCGAGACCACGGCCGAGAGCCGGTGGGATTCGCGCAAGGGGCGGTAGGCGATGCGTTCCAGGATGATGCCCACCACGGCCACGAGGCCCATGACCATGATGGCCAGGGCAAGGACCACGCCGAAGGGGCCCAGCCGGTCGGTGAGGCCCAGGGCGGAAAGCAGGGTGAGCCCCAGGTACGCCCCGATGGTGAAGAGATCGCCGTGGGCAAAGTTGATCAGTTTCAAGACGCCGTAGACCATGGTGTAGCCCAGGGCGATGAGGGCGTAAATGCCCCCCACGGCCAGGCCGTTGGTCAGCTGTTGAAAAAACAGTTCCATCTTACTTCTCCGGTGGTACGTCACGCGGCAGAGGCATCGGGAACCCGATGCCTCTGATGCGTGTTGGGATTTCTATCAACCCGGCGATTGCATGCACCCTTTGATTTAAGGTTGTCGCCGGGGTGATAAGCATGCGAGGCGCCTCGCCGTCTTCTGTCTGTCCGGGCGAGGCTGTCGCCCCTTACGGCTGCAGCACGAAGCTCCCCTGGCCGTCAACCTTGTAGAGACGGTAGAGATCGCCTACGCGGTCCCCTTTTTCGTTGAAGGAGAGTTTGCCGGTGAGGCCGGGCATGTCCTTGAGGTCGTTGTGGAGGTACTTGGCCAGGACCTTGGTGTCGGTGGAGCCGGTGGCCTTGATGGCGGCTGCGATGGCGTTGAACCCGTCACCGGAAAGAACCGCCCAGACCGAGCCGGGGACCCCGTTGTACTTCTTGGTGTAGGCGGCAAGGAAGGCCTTGGCTTCGGCGGAGTCCAGGTCCTGGGGAACAGGGGGGCTCAGGAAGAAGAAGCCTTCGGCGGCTTTTTTGCCGGCAATCTTGACCAGGTCGGGGTTGTTGGTGGCGTCGCCGCCGATGAAGGGCACATCCCAGCCCATCTCCATCTTCTGGCGAAGGAGAAGGCCCGCTTCGGGGTAGTAACCGGTGAAGAGGACGGCGTCGGGGGCCGAGGCCTTCATCTTGGTGAGGATGGCGCTGTAATCACGCTCTCCGGCGGTGAGGGCTTCGTAAAAGACGATTTCCGCAGGCTCTTGTTTCAGCAGCGCCTTGGCTTCGTCGGCCAGACCCTTGGCGTAGGTGGTGTTGTCGTGGAGGATGGCTACTTTTTTGAAGCCCATGGTCATGAGGGTCTTCACCGCCACCTTGCCCTGCTCGTCGTCCCTGGGGCAGGAGCGGAAGAAGTAGTCCAGTCCCTTTTCCGAAAGGCGGATGGCCGTGGAGCCGTTGGCGATCTGGATGATCTCCTCTTCGTCGTAAATGTTCTGGGAGGCTTCGGTGATGGAGGAACCGTAGGTGCCGATGACGGCGATGATGTCGCGGGTGGCCAGGCGCTGGGCGGCCAGGGCGGCCGTACGGGGATCGCCGGCATCGTCTTCGGTGATGATCTCCACCTGCTTGCCGAGGAGCCCGCCCTTGGCGTTGACCTCATCGGCCAGGAGCTCGACGATTTGTTTCATGTCCTGGCCTTCGCTGGCCCAGGAACCGGTGAGGGGACACATGAGGCCGATCTTGATGGTGGCGGCCGCGGCAATGGATGCCGTCAGGGAAAAACACAAGGCAAGAAACAGAACTCTTTTCATAAACACATCTCCTCATTGTTGGTCTCGGTGTGACGGGATCCGGTCCCACCCGGATCCGGACGGACAGGCGACGAGGGTCATGCAAACCGGTGTCGGCCGGGGGCCGGCCGGCTGTTTGCCCTGTCCGGTCATGCCTACTGGTCTCTTTGCGTCAAGTTGTCTCATATTACTATTGTGCGTTAGTAACGAGATATGACGAGGCCCGTGCATAAGCCGATGAACCCATGGGCACATTGCCACAACGCTTTATGGAAACGGTACGTGGATAGCTGGATACAGCGTTGGGGTTGGGTTGTCCTTACGAACGGTCATTTAACTTCTATTTTCATAAAACATCAAGTTTTTTCTATGGATTGCCTTGTATTGACTTGCTTAAATGTTCCTTGAATTAAGGCCTTCTTTGTCGGCTTTTCGATGATATGGGGCTAATATTATATTTGATTCTTCTGAAGATTTAGAAATTGTGAAGGCGGGTTGCTCGCAGGGTGGGGATGGTAATGATGGGATGGGTGGGGGAACTCGCAAAGGGTGGCCTAAGAGTTCCCTTTCCGGGTATACTGAAATCGGGCCCGGAATCACAGCCGGGTGACGGTGCCGTTCACAGGTCAAGGAGGTGCTTTCATGAAAGAGCTTCGTCCTGTCGGAAATATGGCAACCCTTGAGCTCCATACCGATCTTTGCGCGGGATGCGATTTTTGTGTCGTGGTCTGCCCCCAGGGCGACCTTGCCAGGGAGGGGCCTGAAACGCGCGCCGCCCGTCAAGACAACTGCCTGGCCTGCGGGGGCTGCGCAAAGAATTGCCCGGTGGCCTCAGCTTCCGCCAAGCCCGGCGTGGGCTGTGCCGCCTATATCCTCTCCGGCTGGGGCAAGGTGGGGACGCCTTGACATCCTGTGGCTACGCATTTCCCTTGTACAAAAGAAAGCGCGGATAATAGAGATCCCAGTGGATGGAGGCGCACCGCAGGCCAAAGGCCAGGGCCAGGCCGTAGTAGCGGTTGAACGCGTGGTCCGGTGCCAGGTGAAGAAGTAGGCAGAAGAGGGAGGCGCCGAGGAGGGCCGGGGTGGCGTAGAACTCCCGGCCCAAAAGCAGGGGCATCTTGCCGGTGAGGATGTCTCGGATCATGCCCCCGGCGATGCCGGTGGTCAGGCCCATGAGCACGGCCACCGGGTAGGAGAAGCCCAGGGAGAGGGCCTTTTCCGCGGCGGTGATGGTAAACAGGCACATGCCGAAGGAGTCGGCATAGAGAAACAGGGTGTAGGTGTTGCTGACAAAGCGGATAAAGAAAAAGGCGATGAGGGCGGCTGCCACGGAGACCCAGAGGTAGGTCTCGTCCCCGATCCAGAAGATGGGGTTGGCGTCCATGAGGATGTCCCGGATGGTGCCGCCGCCAAGGGCCGTCACCACCCCAAGGAGGATGATGCTGAACAGGTCCATGTCCTTTTTGCCCGCCGCCACCACCCCGGTGACGGAAAATGCGGCAATGCCCACCATGCCGATAAGATAGATGATCATGTGTCGTAGCCTCAGCTGCGCGTTGGGGTCGTCTATTCGTGGGAAACTTTTCCCCGTGATTTTTTCAGGTCGCCGCGACGGGTCTTGGCCTTGAGGCGTCTCTCCCTGGCATTTTTCGATGGCCGGGTGGGGCGCCTTTTTTTGGGCGCCGCGGTCACCCCCCGGATCAGGTTGATGAGGCGCTCCAGGGCTGCCTGGCGGTTCATCTCCCGGCTGCGGTGCTCCCGGGACTTGATGATCACCATGCCCTCGTCGGTGATGCGGTGGTCGGACAGGGCCAGGAGCCGCTCCTTGTAGACCTCGGGTAGGGAGGATGCCCGGATGTCGAACCTCAGGTGAATGGCCGTGGCCGAGGTGTTGACGTGCTGGCCCCCGGGCCCCGACGCCTTGACGGCGGAGATCTCCACCTCGTCGTCACCAAGGGAGAGTCGCTGTGTGATCATGATTGGCAAAACATGGACTCCTTGTAACAGCATTCGGTTGTTAAAAGTTGCCTCCGGCGGCCAGGTGGGGGCACCTGGAAACCCTGTGGCGAATGCTTGACGGCTGACATCAAGCAATCGTTTTTTACAGGAAAGACCTGTTTGTTAAACTTTTCAAAGGCTTGGCCCCCGGCAGGGCCGCCGGAGGCATAATTCCCCTGTTTATTCTTTTGCGCTGTGGTACCACGCGGCAATGGCTGCCGCCGCTTCGGCCGGGTCGACGTTGGGCACGGTGAACAGGGGCGGGGCGTCCACGGCCTTGTAAACCTTGTCGTAGTAGTCCACCATCACCTCATTGAGAAACCCGCGATAGTCCCCGGCGTCGATGGCCGCGCACCATCTCTCCACCGTCTCTTTGCCCACCCGGCGCGTGAGGAACCGCACCGCGTCTTTGACCATCTCCTCCACCTCTTTTCCCCCTTTGCCGAAGTACTCTTTCTCCAGCCGGGCCAGTCGGGTCTCAAGGGGGCAGGTGAGGCCGATGTGGGTCTCTTTTTCAAGGGCCTTGCAGACGGAGGGGGGCAGGTTGAACCGGCCGATTTTGGAGCTCTCCATCTCGGTGAGAAAGGGAGGCAGGCTGCCGTCGGGGTTTCGGTGCTGCAGGATGTTGACGTAGAGGTTGGTCTCGAAGTCTCGCTGGCTCTTGGCCAGGGACTCCCCCATGAGGTTGAAGCGGATCTCCCCGAAGACCGAGGCGGCGTGGCCTGCCGCAGCTTCCAGGTGGAGGACGGGCAGGTCCGGGTGGTGTGTCTGGATGTACTCCAGCAGCTCGGATTTCCCGCAGCCGGTCTGGCCGGAGAAGGGGTAGAGGGTCAGCGTGGTTTCGTACAGCATGGTGTGCACCTCTTTGCGGAAGGCCTTTTGCCCGCCGTTGAGGCGCACGGCGTCGATGCCGTTCTGGTTGAGCATGCTGGTGGTGTAACGGCTTCGGCCCCCGCCCCGCCAGCAGTAGAGGATCACGGGCCCGCCCTGGGCCAGCTCCCGGACCTTTTTGAGATAGGCCTCTTCCTTTTGCCGGGCCAGGTGCCAGGCGTAGGAGAGGGCCAGGTCTTTGTCGTGGCGCTTGTAGATGAGACCCACGTTGTGCCGCTCTTCGTTGGTGAGGATGGGGATGTTCACGGCAAAGGGGAGGCGCTCCCGTTCAAACTCGGCCTCGGACCTCACGTCGATGAGGGTGTAGGGCCCTTTTTTCCCGTGGGCCAGGTCCGTGAGAATTTCCGTGAAGTTCTCCTGGGGCATCACCCGCTCGATGGCGGCGATGTCCTTGAAGTGAACGTGGGGGAGCTCTAAGGGAAGCACCTGCTTCAGCAGGGCCGCCAGCTCCTCCTTCTGGTCGTGATCGTGGTTGTCTGTGTCGCTATGGGTCATGGGGGGTGTATCCCTTATTCTTCGGTTCTATGGGTGACGGATGTCACCGCAAAACGAATCAAAGGGTGCGTTGCGATGGCTTCCTGTATCTCATTGTTGTGCCCGCTTCTTATCAGAAAGGGGCCGGGGGATGCCACCGGAAAAAACAGCACCCCCGGGCCGGGGTCACAGGGTTTGCCGGATTTCGTCCCAGAAGGCCAGTGCATGCTCCGGCAGTGTGGTGACGGGACGACCCGTGGCCAGGGCGCTGTGGTAAACCCTGGCGATTTTTTCCAGGAACTCGGCGTTCCTCAGGGCCTGCTTGAGGGAGCCCCCTAAGTTCAGGGCGCCGTGGTTCTGCATGATAAAGCAGGCACAGCCGTTGGTGACGGCATCTCCCACTTGGGCGGCCAGGGCGTCGGTGCCGCTGATGGCGTACGGGATCACCGCCACCTGGTTGCCGATGTGCATGGTGATCTCGTCAAAAAGGGGGGGGATGGGGGTGTTGAGCACCGAAAAGATGCTGGCGTGGAACTGGTGGGTGTGGGCCACGGCCCCCACGTCCGGCCGCGCCTTGTAAATAGCGGCGTGCATCCCCGCCTCGATGGAGGGCTTCAGGTCCCCTTCCAGCCGGTTGAGGTCGAAGTCCAGCAGGCAGATGTCCTCTGGGGAGAGTTCGTTGTAAGGCACGGACGACGGGGTGACGGCAAAAAGGTTTTCACCGGGCACCCGCGCTGAAACGTTGCCCCCGGAGCTGAGGTGGGAGCCGAAGTAGTTGTTTTCCGAAAGCCAGAGGGCCGAATCCAGGACCTCCTGCTTGATGTCGATGGTTGCGTCCATATGTATAGAGAATCCTTCCTGGCACCACCCGGGCGATACCGGGAGGCCTTCGTTTTTCAATGTCTTCTATGGTTAAAGTGAGTGGAAAAAGCATGCCTCCGGCGGCGAGGGTGGCGAAGCCACAATAGCAAAAACACCTCGAAAGCTGATACCCTTTGCGCTCCGCTCCTCAGGGTTAACGCATTTAGATTTTTGCCTCCGGCGGCTCTGCTGGGGGCAAAGCGTTTAATCCGCCTTCGCCCACGTCCAAGGGGTACGGCGCGACAAGCGAGAGGGAAAGCGCATTCGCCCCCTGTCTTCGAGGTGTCACACCTCGCCGCAGGAGTTATTCCGGTTAAAGGCAAGCGGCCCCTAATGCCCTTTATCGGGTTTGCAGAAAGATAAAATGGGCCTCTCCTGCAAAAGCGGTTGCCATATGTCACAGGCCACGCGAATGCCTCGAAAACATCTGCATGATGTGGCCCTCCATGCATTCGCCTTAGGGTTTCCAGGTGCCCCCACCTGGCCGCCGGAGGCCTGGTTGTTCAACCCGCTTTATCCATGGAACGCAATCTGAGTAATGCCCAAACATTTTAGTATAGGCCCCCGGCATGGCACCGTAAAGAAGATTGTGGTGCGGGCTTGTGTCTGCCTGCGGGATACGATAAGAATGGGGAATTTCTTCGTAAATATCGATTGGATTGCAACAGGGCGGTGACCCATCGCCCGGGGAGTGTCGTTATGTTCGGATGGTGCGGAACCGTGCTTCGTGTGGACCTGACCCACGGGACCCTGGAAAAAAAAGAGCTGGACCGTGAGGTGGCCAAGGCCTTCCTCGGGGGCCGGGGCCTCAACGCTAAAACCCTGTTTGACGAGGTGGGGCCCGGAGTGGACCCCCTGGGGCCGGAGAACCTTCTCTGTTTTGCCACCGGGACCCTGACGGCAACCACCATGGGCCTCTCCAGCCGTCTCCATGTCAGCACCCTGTCCCCTTACAGCGGGATCATGGGGGACGGAAACGTCGGGGGAACCATGGGCAACGTGATGAAGCGCGCAGGCTACGATCAGCTCGTGGTGAAAGGTGCCTCGGATAAGCCCGTCTACCTTCTCATCGAAGACGGGGAGGTCTCCCTCCATGACGCCGGGGACCTCTGGGGCCTGGACACCTGGGCCACCACCGACATCCTCGTGGAGCGTCACGGCAAGGGCGTGAGCGTGGCCTGCATCGGCCAGGCCGGAGAGAACCTTGTGCGCCTAGCCTCCACCATGGTGGACAAGTACGCCTCGGCCTCCCGGGGCAGCGGGGCGGTGTGGGGATCCAAAAACCTGAAAGCCATTGTATTGAGGGGAACGGGACGTCCCGAACTCTTTGACCGGCCCGGGTTCCTCGCCCTGTCCAAGGAGGACAAGCAGTTCATGGCCAAGGATCGGGTGCAGCAGGAGGTGGCGGCGGTCTACGGCTCCCACTACGGCATCACCCACTGGTATCCCGGGTACCGCAACTTTGAAAAGGAGCTTTCTCCCGAGGAGGTTCCGGCCCAGATTCGCCACGACGCGTGGAAAGAGTACGAAATCGATCGCGTGGGTTGCCAGAGTTGCCACATCAAGTGCAAGAACCTCTACAAGATTCCCAGGGGAGAGCGCAAAGGCGAGGTGGGGGAAGGCCTGGAGTACGAGGCGGTCTACTGCCTGGGGACCAACTGCGGGGTGGACGACCCGGTGGCCATCATGGAGATGGAGAACCTCTGCGATGCTTACGGGGTGGATGTCATTGCCATCGGCAACACCATCGCCCTGGCCAAGGACCTCTACAACCGGGGCATCATCGACGATGAGGTGACGGGCGGCCTTGACCTCTCCTGGGAGAACGCCGAAGACCAGGTGGAGCTGGTCCACAAGACCGTCATGCGCGAAGGATTCGGCAATCTCATTGCCGAGGGCATGTACTCCCTGGCCAAGATCGTGGGCAACGGGGCCATGGAGTATTGCTATCACACCAAGGGCCTGGGGCGCGGGGTCTACCCTGCGGGCCTTTTCTCCCTGGCCCACGCCATCGCCACACGGGGGGCCGACCACCTGCGCGGCCGAAGCTGGTCCTGCGGGGAAAACTCCGATGAGGACGTGCTCAAGGACCTTATGGACAAAGGCATCATCACCGATGATCCGGTCCACTCCATGATCCATGGGGAGCGGGTGACCACCCTGGCCGACACCATCGGCCGATGCAAAGGCGCGGTGAACACCTGGACCTGTGCATTGCCCCTTATCTGGAAAGGGTCCCTCTTCGACGGCCTGGCCGACATGCTCACCAAGGCCACGGGCGTTACCTACACCGGCGCCATGGTGGAAGAGGTCTCCGACCGCATCGGGGCCGTGGAGCGCGCCTTCAACGCACGCCAGGGTATCACCATCACCCACGACATGCTGCCCCAGCGCCCGGACTTCAAGCACTCCCCGGAAGGGGCCGAAGAGCGGGAAGAGCACATGGCCCTGGTGCGGTCCTGGTACCGGGAAAACGGTTACGACCCGGACACCGGGCTGCCCACGGCCGAGACCTATGGCCGTTTGGGCATCCGGGATGTGGGAGACACCCTGGCCCGAGACGAGGCCTACACATCGTGGGACGGCCCCCTGCTGATGGAAGCAGACGCCTACCCCCGGGGCGGAAAGCGGTTCTAACCGGGTTCCCACATGCGACGTTCCTTCGTTACACCGGAGCATAGACGCAGAGAGTGACGCCTGGTCTTAAAATAAAAAAGGCCCGTAAGCGGTTCCCGGAAGGGACCGTCTGCGGGCCTTTTCATGTTTAATAAAGGAAATAAACGGGAACGCTGTGTTACAGCAGCCGCTTGTCGTCGGGGATGTCGCAGGTGTTGCTGGTACCGCATTGGGAGCAGTCGCAGCTGCACCCTTTCTTTTTACCGGTGAACGTGTGGTAGAGGGACCGCGCGGTAAAGAAAAAAGCGGCGGCCACCACCAGAATGACGATAGCTGTGTCAAGCATGAAATCGGCCTCTCTATTAAAGGGGTTGCGGCCCATGGTGTTGATGGGCACGGGGGCGGTGTAAGCCGCTTGGCACCCCCTACGGGTGCATGAGAAAGATAGGGAGTGTCTGAGGATGTGTCAATGTAAAAAGTTTGGCTATCCGAAAAATATTTTAGCAAAAAAGAAGGTCTTTGGGTCAAAGTGTTTTACTGATTTTCCGGTTAACTATTTGAAATGATATGTTTGACTGGCCTGGCGTGGTGTGTGAGGGACCTCGTTGACCGATTGAAATCGTTGAAAAAAAGAGTTGCATGGGGTGAGGTGGTGTGCTATCAACCCCATAAAAACTTTGGCTTGCCAAAAAAGAGGCTTCCCGAAGGAACCGTGAGGTCATCGTTCCCCGAAAGCACCTCCCCGCAGATGAGATGCGGCAGGCACGCGGACCGGGGGCGCCTGTCCCGATACGGAGACAGGCAGCGACGGCGTGGGGCATGAAGCCCCGTTTTATCTTTTCTTAACGGCAGTGTGACACTGGCATGAAGTGAGGCAACAATGGCAGAAATGATGAGTTTGCGTAAGATGAAGGTGGATCAGAAAGGCGTGATCCGCATGGTGACCGGCGAAGGAGAACTGGGCCGGAGGATCCGTGACATGGGCATCGTTCCCAACACCGAATTCACGGTGGTGGGCAAGGCCCCCCTCAAAGACCCCGTGGCCATCCGGCTCAGGGATTTTACCCTGACCCTCCGGAACAGCGAAGCGGATTTTATTTTTGTGGACGCCCTTGAAGCGTAGCACCGGCAGCCCTGCACAAGGCGCTCCGTCTGATGTAATCAAGGGGCGGCCTGGGCGCATGACATGGACATCTTACAGCAGGTAAGCAGAATTATCATGGACAAGCATTTGACGCTGGCACTGGCCGGCAACCCGAACTCCGGGAAGACCACCATGTACAACTCCCTCACCGGCGCGCGCCAGAGGGTTGGCAACTATCCGGGCATCACCGTGGAACACCGCGAAGGAGATGCCCGCCATAACGGTCACGAACTCACCATCGTGGACCTTCCCGGCACCTATTCCCTCACCGCCTACACGCCCGAGGAGCTCGTGGCCCGGGACTACATTGTGGAGCGTCGTCCCCACGCCGTGGTGAACATCCTTGACGCCACCAGCCTGGAACGGAACCTTTACTTAAGCCTTCAGTTTATGGAACTCGGGGTCCCTGTGGTCCTGGCCCTCAACATGATGGACTCGGTGCGAAAGCAGGGCAAAGAGATCGACACGGCCCTTCTTTCACAGCGCCTCGGCCTTCCCGTAGTGGAGACCGTGGCCCGTACCGGCGACGGCAAAGACCAGCTCATGGAAGAGGCCATCCGCTTTGCCGAAGAGAAGCAGGGCCAGTGGGCTCCCCTTGCCATCTCCTACGGACCGGACCTCGACCCTGTCATCGACGAGATGGTGGCCGTGGTGGAAAAGAACGCCTTTTTAGCCAAGCGCGCACCGGCCCGCTGGGTAGCCATCAAGTATCTGGAGAACGACGAGCAGGTGATCAAGATGGGGGAGAGAAAAGACCCCGAGACCGCCGCTGTCCTTACGAAGATGTCCGAATCCGTGGCCCGGCACTGCCGCTCCACCTTAAAGATCAGCCCTGAATCCCTCATTGCCGACTACCGGTACGGCTACATCGCCGCCCTGATGAAAGAGGGCGTGGTCCGTGCGGTACGTCCCCAGGCGCGCCTCCAGTTTTCCGACCAGCTGGACAAGGTCCTGACCCAGCAGTTCATGGGGCCGGCCATCATGGTGGCCATTCTCTACGCCATTTTTTATGCCACCTTCACCCTGGGCGAGATCCCCATGGGCTGGGTGGAGACCTTTTTCGCCTGGCTCTCGGATGCGGCCACGGCTGTTCTGCCCGAGGGTTTGCTTCAGTCCCTTGTGGTGGACGGCATCATCGGCGGCGTGGGGGGCGTCCTTGGCTTTGTGCCCCTGATCATGGTGATGTTCATGATGATCGCCTTCCTTGAAGACTCCGGCTACATGGCCCGCATGGCCTATATGATGGACCGCGTCATGCGTGCCTTCGGCCTGCATGGGTCCTCGGTCATGCCCTTTATTGTCTCCGGCGGTATCGCAGGCGGCTGCGCCGTGCCCGGCGTCATGGCCACCCGGACCCTGAGAAGCCCCAAAGAGAAGCTCGCCACCGTGCTCACAGCTCCCTTTATGAGCTGCGGCGCCAAGGTACCCGTCATCATTCTTGTGGCAGCCGCCTTTTTCGAGAACTCCGCTTCGGTGATGTTCTGGACGGTCCTCGGCGGATGGGCCGCGGCCCTGGTGGTGGCCAAGATCCTGCGATCCACGGTGATCAAGGGCGAGTCCACTCCCTTTGTCATGGAGCTGCCTCCCTACCGCATGCCCACCCTGAAAGGGCTTCTCATCCACACCTGGGAGCGTGCCTGGTCCTACATCAAGAAGGCCGGTACCGTGATCCTGGGGATCTCCATCCTCATCTGGGCCATGATGACCTTCCCCGGACTGCCTGAAAGCGAGACAGCTCAGTACGCGTCTCAGCGCACGGTGGCAGAATCCACCCTGAGCGCCGACGCCCTTGAGGCTCGCCTCGCCGAGATCGACAACAGCGAGTCCCAGCACGCCCTCAAGCACTCCGTGGCAGGCAAGATCGGCACCGGCATGGAGTCCCTCACCCAGCTTGCAGGGTTTGACTGGCGAACCAACATCGCCCTGCTGGGAGGCTTTGCCGCCAAAGAGGTCATCGTCTCCACCCTGGGTACTGCCTACTCCCTGGGCGAGGTGGACGCCGAAGAGGCCGAAGGGCTCTCCACGCGACTGGCCGCCGACCCCACCTGGAGCGTGGCAACCGCGGTGGCCCTCCTGGTCTTTGTGATGCTCTACGCACCCTGCTTTGTCACGGTGGTGGTCATCGCACGGGAGACCTCCTGGAAATGGGCCACCTTCAGCGTGGTCTTCAACACAGGCTTTGCCTTTGTACTCTCGGTGATGGCCTACCAGGTCACCCGGGCCATCATGGGCGGCTAAGGCTGCAAAAAAAATAAAAGCACAAAAAACAGCCTCCGGCGGCAAGGTGTGCCACCTTGAAAGCAAATTACCGCCGGGCTTTGTCCCTCGTTCCTCGGGTCAAATCCCAGCGGTATTCTGGCGAACCATTGTGTGATTATTTATTTACGACAGCCCGAGCTGGCGAGCGTTCCAGCTTACGCTGGGTGGCCGCACCCGAGAACCGTGGCCTGTGATACCTGAATTTCCTTGATTGATTGAGATGCCGTTGCGATGTGCCCATGGGGTGAATCGCAGCGGCATTTTTTTTGGGGGCGTAACGCCCTTCCTCCTCATTAGTTTTTACGGGCGAAGCCCGTCAGCACATGTGACGAACCCGAGGAACGAGGGGGCGGAGCATGTGCGAACCTGGGGTGCAGGGGATTTATCCCCTGCCCGCCGGAGGCATCGCTTGAAAAGGTGCCCATCCGACTGTAAAATGCCCCCATGAATATGAAACTCTTTGATACCCATGCCCATCTTCAGGATCCCCGTGTGGCAGGGGATATGGACGCCATGATGGCCCGGGCCCGCTCCGTTGGGGTTGCCCGCGTCCTCTCCTGCGGTACCCGGGAAGAGGACTGGGGGGCGCTGGCAGGGCTTGCCGGGCGTCATCCCGAGATCCTTTCTGCGTACGGGGTGCATCCCTGGTTCATCGAGACCCTTTCCCCGGACTGGGTCAATGCTTTAGGGCAGCGCATGACAGACGATGCAGCAGCCGTGGGAGAGATCGGCCTCGATTTTGCCGTGGACGGCCTGGACCGGGGCAAGCAGGAGGCGGTGTTTCTCTCCCAGCTCAGGCTGGCCAAAGCCCTGAAGCGGCCTGTCTCCATGCATTGCCGCAAGGCCTGGGGCCGCCTGGTGGAGCTATTAAAGCAGGAGGGGGGCCTGCCCCATGGCGGCGCCATCCATGCCTTCTCCGGCTCCGTGGAGATGGTTCGCGAGTGCCTGCGCCTCGGTGCCTTTCTCTCTTTTTCCGGCTCCATCACCCGCCCGGCAAACCACAAAGCCAAAAAAGCAGCGGCTGCCGTGCCGGACCATCGGCTTTTGATTGAAACCGACAGCCCGGATATGCTCCCGGCCGAGGTCCCCGGGCCTTTGAATGAGCCCGCCCATGTGATACACGTCGTGAACACACTGGCCGCCGTACGCGAAACCACCCCTGACGAGATCGCTCAAACCACCTGGGAGAATGGGGTGCGGTTGTTTGGAGACGGCTGAAAGCGTATCGTCTATGGTGAAAACCATTTGCAAAAGCATGCCTCCGGCGGCGAGGTGGAGCCACCTCGGAAGCATATTGCCCTTGCGCTTTGCCCCTCGTTCCTCGGGCCAAAGCGCAAGGGCCTTCGGCTCGGGCTTCGCCCGACATAATCGCTGGTGGTTTATGCCGGCTGCTTTACAAGCATCGAAGTCACAGGATACGCAGCCATAGTTTGCTTGTTATCAGGTTTAACCGCATTGCTTTCGGTGTAGAGTCTTGACGGATCGAAAGCTTGCAGCGAGACACCATCCAAGAAAGAGTTGCGCAAAGGGTTGAGACCGAGAAGCGAGGTCTCAACCCTTTGCGTCAGCGGAACGTTTTTTGCGGAGCTTTTTTTTAAAAAAGCGACCCGCCGGAGGCATCTACAGACATGACGACACCAACGCGCCATGCGCGAACAGAGCAGCTTCTCGGGCGAGATGGGCTGGACAGATTGCAGGAAGCCCACGTAACCATCTGCGGGCTGGGGGCGGTGGGCTCCTTTGCGGCCGAGGCCCTGGCCCGGGCCGGGGTGGGGAAGCTGACCCTCGTGGACTACGACGTGGTGAGCGAGAGCAACATCAACCGCCAGCTCTACGCCCTCTCCTCCACGGTGGGCATGAAAAAATCGGCCGTGGCCGAGGCGCGCATCAAGGACATCAACCCGGAGTGCGAGGTGACGGTCTTTGACTGCTTCATCAACGAAGAGACCACGGACACCATCCTGGAGCGCCCCATGGACGTGGTGGTGGATGCCATCGACAGCCTCTCCTCCAAGGTGTTTCTCATCATCAACGCCAAAGAGCGCAACATCCCCATCGTGGCCAGCATGGGGGCCGCAGGAAAGCTCGATGCAAACCTCATCACCTCCGGCGACATCTCCGAGACCCGCATCTGCCCCCTGGCCAAGAGCGTGCGCCGACGCCTCCACAAAAAAGGAGTGTTTGAAGGCGTGCGCTGCGTCTACTCCACCGAACCCGCCCGCAAGAACCCGTCCACCACGGGCGAAGAACCCACCGACGACGGCCAGCGCATCGCCCCGGTCCTCGGCAGCATCTCCTATCTGACCGCCATTTTTGGCCTCAAAGCCGCCGGAGAAGCCATCGGGGTGATTCTGGATGGACAAGGTGCATAACTTCGGGGCTCATGTGCCTGGTTCAGTTTGCCTCCGGCGGCCAGGGAATGAATTCCCTGGACCCCAGCTCGCACATGCTCCGTCCCTTCGTTCCTCAGGGGCGTCACATGTGCTGACGGGCTACGCCCGTGAATGACGTTGTGAGCCCGGGGGCCACACAACAAGTTATTTAGCAGGCCTCCGGCGGGTCGATTTCTTATACGAAAAAGCCCTCAGCCGATCTGTGAAGATCAGCTGAGGGCTTTTGTTATACGGTCGCATGGGTAACATGACAGATCCATGCGGCAGTGGGCTACATGCCTACAATTTTTCCAGGAACCTCACCAGGTGGCGATGGAAGGTCTCGGTCTGGTTGAGGTAGGTGGGGTGGCCGCCTTCGGGGAGGATCACCACTTCGCTGTCGGCCAGGACGCTGTCCAGGATGTGGGCGTTTTCCACGGGGACGATGGGGTCGTTGTCACCCCAGATGATGAGGAAGGGCAGGGAAGTGCCCTTGAGGGCGCCGGCGTTTTCGGGGATGCCCAGGGGCGCGGGAGCCACGACACCGGAGAAATCCGAGGGGTGCTCGGAGATGACGGGCAGGGCGTACTCGCCGCTGAAAGAGGGGGCCACGATGATGGGGGCGGTGACGCCCAGGGCTTCGATAATCAGGGGGAGGACCTGCTCTTTTGCGATGTCAGCGGCAGGGGACTGGCCGTAGCCGGGTAGGTCCACGGCGATGGCGTCAAAGCCTTTGTCTGCGAGCAGATCAAGGGTACCCAGCTCTTCCCAGTTGAGGGATGAAAAGCGCATCCCGTGGAGGAAGATCACGCTTTGTTTGTTTCCTTCGCCGCTCCTGCGAAGAAAGATATCGGTTTCCTGGATACGAATGGTCTGATGGTTGGGCATGGGTCACATCTCCTCATGGTTCTGATGTTTAAATAAGCCGGTGTGCCTGTGAGGCGGCTGCATGGATGATGTCGCTATTCTGATATATCAGATATCAGAACGGTGTGGAAGCAGACTTTTTTTCAAGGGGGGCTGGCCGAAGGGGCCTCACCTTTCCCCACTTCATGGGGTGGTCGCGCGGAACCCTTTTGTATGATGGCATATGTGGTGTCTGTCATCTCGTGTGTTCTCATCAAAGCATCATCACAATGTTCAGAAAACCACGAAATCGGCGAAAAACCAAGGACAAAAAGCGGGGCGGTTGCATCCTTTTAGTGGGGGGGATATAGATGGCTAAGAGCTGACGCTAAGGCGAAAGGCAAAAGGGCGAAGGGCTAAAGGAGGGAGGTTCCGGTGGCTTTAGATTTTGTCGTTTCATTTTTTAACCCCACGATGTGACACAGGCGGTGGTATGGATGGGTACAGGGTTCCGGTGGGAAGGCACCGGGTGGAAGAGAAGATCGGGGGGAGCCTGTTTATCGCAACGGCCGAGAGGGTCTCGTCCGCGGAGGAGGCAAAGGGGTTTGTGGATGCCATGAAGCGGGAGTTTCGGGACGCCACCCACAACTGCCACGCCTTTGTGGCTGGCCCTCCGGGCTCCTCGGCCTCGGGCATGGGAGACGACGGCGAGCCCCGGGGCACAGCCGGGCCGCCCATGCATCAGGTGTTGCTCCATTGCGGTATCGGTGAGATTGCCGTGGTGGTGACCCGGTATTACGGAGGCACCAAGCTGGGCACGGGCGGGCTGGTGCGGGCATACGGCGGCATGGTAAAACAGTGCCTGGAGGAGATCCCCACCACTTTTTTCGCCACCTCCGAGCCGGTGGCCCTGACCGTGGCCTACGCAGACCTTTCGGCGGTGAAACGCGAGGTGGAGGCCCACGGCGGCGAGGTCCTCAGCGAGTCGTTCACGGCGGTGGTGGGGCTGTCGGTGAGGCTTCCCGAGGATGCGAAGGCTGTTTTTTTAGAGCGTGTGTCACGCATGGCAACCATGACGGAGGGATAGATGGCGGTGGATGATTACATCCGGGGCATGACCGGGCACGAGGTGTTCTCGCACCATATTGCGGCCCACAAGGTCATCCCGGGGCGCGAGGCCTCCCTCGGGGAGCTGGACCCGCCGTTGCCCGGCCCCCTTGAGGCAGCGGTCAACGGGATGGGCGTGGAGCGCCTGTACAGCCACCAGGTGGCGGCCATTGAAGCCATCAGGCGGGGGGAGCACACGGTGGTGGCCACGCCCACGGCCAGCGGCAAGAGCCTCATTTACAACCTTCCGGTGATGGAGGCCGTGCTGGAGAATCCCGACACCCACGCCCTCTATCTTTTTCCGCTTAAAGCCCTGGCCCAGGACCAGCTCAAGGGCCTTGAGCGCCTCACCTCGGCGGTGTTTGCCGCAGACCCTGTGACGGCGGCCATTTATGACGGGGACACCCCGCCCCATGCCCGCAAGAAGATCCGCACCCGCCCGCCCCATGTCCTCATGACCAACCCGGAGATGCTCCATCTCTCCATCCTTCCCTACCATGCCTCCTGGGCCACCTTCCTTCGTGGCCTGCGCTTTGTGGTGGTGGACGAGGTCCATACCTTAAAAGGGGTGATGGGCTCCCACATGGCCTGGGTGTTCCGGCGCCTCAAGCGGATCTGCCGATATTACGGCTCGGACCCCTGTTTTGTTTTCTCTTCGGCCACCATCGGCAACCCGGCGGAGCACGCCTCAAGCCTTGCTGATGTGGAGGTGTCGGCCATCACCCAAAGCGGGTCCCCTGCCTCCACCAAGCATTTTATCCTTCTCAACACCCCGGAAGGGGCCTCCCAGGCGGCCATCAAGCTGATTCATTCGGCCATGCACCGGGAGCTCCGCACCATTGTCTACTGCCAGTCCCGGAAGATGACCGAGCTCATTGCCATGTGGGCGGCCTCCAAAAAGGCGGATTTCGGGGAGAAGATCACGGCCTACCGCTCCGGCTTTCTGCCGGAGGAGCGCCGGGAGATCGAGCGGAAGATGGCCGAAGGGGAACTCCTGACGGTGGTCTCCACCAGCGCCCTGGAGCTGGGCATCGACATCGGCGGCCTGGACCTGTGTATCCTTGTGGGCTATCCCGGGAGCATCATGGCCACCTGGCAGCGGGCCGGGCGCGTGGGGCGAAGCGGCCGTGATTCCCTGGTGGTGCTCATCGCCCAGGAGGACGCCCTGGACCAGTACATGATGACCCACCCGGACCTCTTTTTTTCCATGGACCCGGAAAGGGCGGTGGTGAACCCGGCCAACGAGGTGCTCATGGCCAAACACCTGGACTGTGCGGCCGCCGAGCTTCCCTTGAGGCGCGGCGAACCCTTGTGTCGCCAGGAGGCCGTTGCCGACAAACTCTCCCGCATGGAGGCCTTCGGGTCCCTTTTGGCCAGCGCGGACGGGGACCTTCTCTTTTCCCACCGGAAGTTTCCCCAGCGGTCCGTGGCGCTTCGGGGCACGGGGGATACCTTCGACATCGTCGATGCGGAGAGCCGTGAGCTCATAGGCAGCGTGGACGGGCACCGGGCCGTTCGGGAGACCTACCCCGGGGCGGTGTACATCCACCGGGGGGACTCCTACGTGGTAACGGAGCTGGACCTTGATAAGCGAACGGCCGTGGCCCAGAAGCAGCGTGTCCACTATTTCACCCGCATCCGCAGCCACAAGGCCACGGAGATCCTTGAGGTGAGCAACCGCAAGCCCCTGGGCAATGCCTGGGTGGGGGTGGGCAAGCTCAAGGTCACCGAGACCATCACCGGGTATGAAAAACGGCTGGTGAAGGGCCAGCGGCTCCTCACCGTGATTCCCCTGGATCTGCCCCCCCAGGTGTTCGAGACCGAGGGGCTCTGGCTGGAGGTGCCCGAGGCCGTGCGGGTGGACATGGAGAAAGAGCAGCGTCATTTCATGGGGGGCATCCATGCTGTTGAGCATGCCGCCATCGGGATCCTGCCCCTGTTTGCCATGGCGGACAGAAACGACATCGGGGGGATCTCCATTCCCCACCACCCCCAGCTTGGAAAGGGCGCGGTCTTTATCTACGACGGCTTTCCCGGTGGCATCGGCATCTGTGCCGGGGTGTTCGGCCAGGCCGAGGCCCTCTTTGACAGGACCCTGTCGGTGATCCGGGACTGCCCCTGCGAGACCGGGTGCCCGGCGTGCGTCCACTCTCCCAAGTGCGGCTCCGGGAACCGGCCCATCGACAAGGAGGCCTCCCGGGTGCTCCTTGAAAAGCTTCAAACACCCCTTGCCCCGGCCCTTCTCTCCGGGGAGCCTGTCCCCCGGTTCCCCGCACCCAAACCCGAGGACGCAAGGGGCAAACCCCCGATCCCGAAGCGCTACGCCGTGCTGGACGTGGAGACAAGGCGGTCCGCCGAAGAGGTGGGCGGCTGGGGCCGCGCCCGGTTCATGGGGGTGAGCGTGGCCGTGCTTTACGATTCCAAGACCGATGCCTACACCGCCTGGACCGAGGATCAAATCCCGGAGATGGCCCGGCTTTTAAAAGAGATGGACCTGGTGGTGGGCTTCAACATCCGGCGGTTCGACTACGATGTGCTTTCGGGTGTGTGCGGGGCCGACTTTCATCGGCTCCCCACCCTGGACATGCTCGACGAGGTGCACAAGCGGCTCGGGTATCGCCTCTCCCTGGACCATCTCTCCAGCCACACCCTGGGGGCCGAAAAGAGCGCCGACGGCCTGGCCGCCCTGGCCTGGTGGAAGGAGGGGCGCCTGGACCTCATCGAATCCTACTGCCAGAAAGACGTGGCCCTGACCCGCGATCTGTACCTTTACGGTCGCGATATGGGGTACCTCCTCTTCCAGAACAAAGCCCGGACCCTGGTGCGCCTTCCTGTGGTCTGGTAAGTCAACTCTCGGACATTGCAAACAAATTGACGTTGCCTCGCGGCTGCGTGTATACTGGTTCAACACGCATCATTGTTGTTGATCGAACAACGTCTTTCCTCCTGTTGTCTCTTCCGGGGCATGGACATGTGAAGGGCGGCTGATGCCTGCCCTTTGTTTTTTCCTTCCCCGTCGACACCCATCGGACGGCTGCGTGCCCTCCGCGAAAAACGGTTCCCCGTGTGAGGCCGCTGAAAGCGGTATGGCCTGCAAAAGGACTCATCACACGGCGTTTTGTACGCGGTTGGCCATGTGCAGCCTGTTCCCTGTGACCTAAAATCCCCTGCGCCGGAGTTTCATACCCCATGAAGTTATGGCGTTACATTTTGTTCTGGGCCCTTCTGGTGGCCGCCCTTTCCGTGGGGCTCTGGTTCGGCGTGCATTTTCTGAAGGGAGAAATGCGTCATAAGGAGCGGGTGACCACCTTGCGAGGGTTTCGTGCAGAGCTCGGGGAGATGATTTCCCACCGTTGGGAGGTTATTGAGAGCCTGAGCACCGAGCCCATGCTCCGTGGGGTGCTCTCCGGTGAGCCCCATGCGGAATTGGAACCCCTGTTTGACATGCTGGCCCATGCCGAGCACGTGGCCATCATCTATCTGATGAACAGCGAAGGGCTCACAGTGGCCAGTTCGGCCTATGGTGGGGAGAAGAGGCTTACGGGGTTGAACTATCGGTTCCGTCCCTATTTCAAATATGCCATGACCGGGCGGCGCATGGTGTACCCGGCCGTGGGGGTGACCACCCATCGGCGGGGGATTTACATGTCCATTCCTGTCTGGGACAGGGGCATGGACCCCGTGGGCGTTCTGGTGTTCAAACTGGAGCTGGAAGCGGTGGATGCCCTGTTTCAGGAGGTCTCGTCCCCCGTGGTTCTTATGGACTCTTTTGGGGTGGTGTTTGCAAGCAACACGCCGGAGTGGCTCTTTCATGTTTCCGAGCCCCCTACGGAGGCGGAGAGCGCAGGCGTGGACCTGAAGCGGCAGTTTGGGGGGCGGTCCCTGAAGCTTCTGGGGTGGGATCCGGGACAGCCCGAGGTGTTGGTGGGGGCTGAGCGGTATGAGGTTGTGTCCGAGGCCATACCTGCTTTTCGATGGACGCTGGTGGGGCTGTTCTCCGGCGATCCGTACCCGCCATTTCCCCCCGGCCAGTTGATGATGACCCGGGTCGGTTACCTGGCGGGGCTCTTGCTGGTGACCCTGGTGATCAGCCTTTGGGCCACGGTTCGCAGGCGCCAGCAGGCGGAGCTGGTGCTCATCAAACACCGGGAGACCCTGGAGGGCGTGGTGAACAGGCGGACCCTGCAGCTTGAGGTGGTCAACGACACCCTGGTGCGGGAGCTGGAGGAGAAACGGTTTGCGGAAAAGCGGCTCCGTGAGAACGAGACATCGTTCAAGCGCGCCAACCGTATTGCCGGGCTGGGAAGCTGGGAGTGGTTCCTGACCGAGGACAGGGTGGTTCTCTCCGATGTGATGGTGGCCATCTACAGGGGCGAAGACAAAAGCGAAAGTAGCAGGATTGAGGGTCGGTTTGAGGAGGTCATACAACGCATGGTGCACCCGGAAGACTCGGAGATGGTGGTGCGGGCGGGGCGAAAGATGGCCGAGACAGGTAAGGGGGAGCCCCTGGAATACCGTATTGTCCGGGGCAACGGGGATATCCGCTGGATCCGGGCTGAGGTACCGGAGGTGAAGGAGTTTCGGCGATCCGGGGAGGTGGTTTCTCTCATCGGCACGGTGCAGGACATTACGGAGCGCAAGCTCAGCGAGAATTCCCTGCTGCGTTTCAAAGCGGCCATGGAGCAGTCCGTGGACGGCATTGCGGTGGCAGACCTGGAAGGGGTGGTGGAGTTTGTGAACCCCTCCTGGGCCAAGATGCACGGGTACCGTACCGAGGAGCTGGTGGGGGTGAACCTGGAGTCGTTTCATACCCGGAATCAGGCCGAAGGCCCCTTACGGGATTTTCTGAAAAAAGTGAGACGCTACGGCAGCTGCGAGGGAGAGATCGACCACGTGGCCCGCAACGGCCGGGAATTTCCCACCTGGATGAGCTCTTCCCTAATGGCGGATCATGAAAACAACCCCATCGGCATTGTCTGGATTTGCCGGGAGATCAGTACCCAGAAGCACGCCGAGGCGATCCTGAAGCGTGCCAAAGAGGAGGCCGAAGCCGCCACCCGGGCCAAGAGTGTCTTCCTGGCCAACATGAGCCACGAAATCCGCACTCCCATGAACGGGGTCATCGGCATGATCGATATTCTTTTGGACACCGGGCTGACTCCTGAGCAGAAGGAGTACGCCGAGTCGGTGAAGTCCAGTGCCGATGCCCTGTTGATTCTCATCAACGATATCCTCGACCTTTCAAAGATCGAGGCGGGCAAGCTGGACATCGAGGCCATCGATTTCAACCTGCGCCATGTGTTGGAGCCCCTCAGCGATGTCATGGCCATCAAGGCCGGGGAAAAGAGCATCGCCTTTGGTTGCCTGATCCAGGACAACGTCCCGGTGCACCTCAACGGGGATCCGGTGCGATTGCGGCAGATCCTCACCAACCTGGCCGGAAACGCCGTTAAGTTTGTGGAAAAGGGCAGCGTGATGATCCGGGTGGCCCTGAAAGAGAAGACGGGCAAGGGCGTGAGGCTCTTTTTCGAGGTGGCGGACACGGGCATCGGTATTGAGGAGGAGGCCCGCTCCAGGATCTTCGACTCCTTTTCCCAGGGGGACGTTTCCACCACCAGGCGGTACGGGGGCACGGGGCTGGGGCTTTCCATCTCCCGGCAACTAACCCGTCTGATGAACGGCAACATCGGGGTGGAGAGCCGTCCGGGACAGGGGACCACTTTTTGGTTCACCGCAGAGTTCAACATCCAAACAGAAGCGCGGGAAGAGTGGTTCCATTCCAGCGACGTCCTTGAGAACGCCCACCTCCTCGTGGTGGACGATAACGCCGTGAACCGGTGGGTCTTTCGGGAGTATGCGCGATCATGGGGAAGCCGGGTCACCGAGGCGGAGTCCGGGGAGAGCGCCCTGCTGATGGCGGAACAGGCACGCAAGGACGGAACACCCTTTGATGCGGCCATCATCGATATGCAGATGCCGGGTATGGACGGGGCCTCCTTGGGGCGGTGCTTCAAAGACGGGGAGACCACCCGCCAGATCCCCCTTTTGATGGCCACCTCCATCGGTCAGAAAGGGGACGCCGCGCACATGGCGGAACTGGGCTTTTCTGCCTGCCTGACCAAGCCGGTGAGGAAGAAAGACCTGTATGAGCGGTTGAATCAGGTCCTGCATCGTGGTGAGGCAGGGGACCAGAGCCCGGATCTTCGAGAACGGGAGACAAAGGCCCGCGGTGTGTCGGTGGAAACCATGCCCGGGATCCCCGCCATCCACGTGCTGCTGGCCGAAGACAATCCCATGAACCAGCGGGTGGCCGTGAGCATGTTGAAGAAGCTGGGGCATACGGTGAAGGTGGTGAGCAACGGACTGGAAGCGGTGGACGCTTTCGGCAGTGAAGCCTTTGACCTGGTGCTCATGGACGGGCAGATGCCGGTGATGGACGGGCTGGAGGCGACCCTGGCCATTCGGCAGCTGGAGCAGGAGGCCCTGGAAATCCCGGAACCGGGGCACGGGCCTGTGCCCATCATCGCGGTGACGGCCAACGCCATGGCCGGGGACCGGGAACGGTTTCTGGAGGCGGGCATGGACGAATACATCACCAAGCCCATCAAGAAAAAAGAGCTCGAAGAGGTGATCGTCCGGGTCATGGGGGAACGGGAACAGCCATGATGGGGGGAAGGGGCGAGGGCGTGGATGAACACGGGCAAAAGTTGGGTGATGTGGCCGGAGATGCCTTCCGGTCGGGCCGGGCCCTGGACCGGGAGGAGATGGATGCAACCCTGGACCTGGTCCGGGCCATTTTGCCCAGGGACCCTGTCACCCGGGGGCACAGCCTGCGGGTGATGGATTATGCTCTGGCCCTGGCCCGGCGGGTCAAGCTGCCCCGTATCGTGTTTCCCCACCTGGTGTTCGGCAGCCTGCTCCACGATTGCGGCAAGGGCGGGGTCTCGGACCACATCCTGCAAAAGCCGGGCCCCCTGACCCCCGCGCAGATGCGCCTGATGGGCTTGCACTCCGAGCGGGGCCATGCCATCACCCGGTGTGTGGGGCCCCTGGAGAGCGCGTCGCTTTTTATCCGCCAGCACCATGAGCGCTGGGACGGGCAGGGATACCCCGACGGGCTGCGGGAGGAGGGGATACACATCTGCTCGCGGATCATCACACTGGTAGACGTGTTTGATGCCTTGACCACCCATCGCCCCTACCGGAAACAGATGCCGGTCCAGGCGGCCCTGGGCGTCATGCGAAGCGGCCGGGGGAGCCGTTTCGACCCGGAGCTCACCGACACCTTCCTGGCCATGATACGCGAGAAAATGGTGCCTGTGAGCCGGGGGCGGACCACCTTGTTTCGTCCCTGGTTCACCCCTTCCCTGGTGGCGGGGGACGCCTCGGCCTCCCTTCGCCATGCCCTGGCGCGAAGCCTTTCACCCTGCCCTGTTCAGCTGACGGTGGTGGGCTCCGGCGAGGAGGTGTTCAACCAGATGGAGGACGGGCCTGTTGAGATGATTCTGCTTGGGGAGTCCCTCAGGGACATGACCGGGGCCGAGTGCCTGTGGCTCAGCAGGGAGTTTGCGCCCCGGGCTGTCCGGCTCATGCTTTGCCCCTTCAACCGGCTGGAGGCCCTGGTGGCCCATCGGGAGCAGGCCGGGATCTATCGTTTCGTGGTGGTGCCATGGCAGGAGCGGGCCTTTCGGGAGCTGGTGGAGGAGGCCCTGGTGTGGCGCCAGATTACTGCGGCGGTGAAGGGGGCGTGAGGCGGGGCGGGGACGCCGCGGTGCTTTGGAAGCCCGGGCATCCCCATTGCCGGTCAGGCGAGTTCAAAAAGGGGGGTGGAGAGATAGCGCTCCCCGGTGCTGGGGAGGATCACCACCATGCGTTTTCCCTTGGATTCCGGGCGTCGGGCCACGGCAAGGGCGGCATGAACGGCGGCTCCGGAAGAGATGCCGCAGAGGAGGCCCTCTTGTTTGGCAAGGAGCCGGGCCGTGGTAAAGGCCTCTTCCGAGGGCACGGTGACCACCTCGTCCACCACGGACAGGTCCAGGGCACCCGGGACAAACCCGGCACCGATGCCCTGGATCTTGTGGGGGGCTGCAGCGCCCCCCGAAAGGACGGGGGACTCGGCCGGTTCCACGGCAATGGCCTTGAAGTCGGGGTTGACGCGTTTCAACACCTGGCTGATGCCGGAGATGGTCCCCCCGGTGCCCACACCTGCCACGACCATGTCCACCTCACCGTTTAAGGCATTTAGGATTTCGGGGGCCGTTGTCTTTCGGTGGATCTCCTGGTTGGCAGGGTTTTCGAACTGGTTGGGCAAAAAGGCGTTGTCGCTTTTTTCCACGAGGTCTACGGCCGCATCAATGGAGCCTTTCATGCCCTTGTCCCCCGGCGTGAGGATCAGCTTGGCCCCGAAGTGGGTGAGGAGCTTGCGCCGTTCAACGCTCATGGTCTCCGGCATGGTGAGGCAGAGGCGCAGGCCGCGGCGGGCGCAGAGCATGGCCAGGGCGATGCCGGTGTTGCCGCTGGTGGGCTCCACGATGAGGGTCTCGTCGTTGATGCGCCCGTCCCGGATTCCGGCCTCGATCATGGCAAAACCCAGGCGGTCCTTGACGCTCCCTCCGGGGTTGAAAAACTCCAGCTTGGCGTAGATCTCCACGGGCAAGCCTTCGGCCATGCGGTTGAGGCGGACCAGTGGGGTCCTGCCGATGGATTGGTCTACGGTTTTATATTTAAACATGAGGTCTCCTTTGATGTGCGTGTCGCTTTGGACCGTTACGGGCTAACACCGTTGCGGTTCGGGCATAGCGATGAGGGGCAGCGAAGCCCATATCGCCGGTAAGGCTGACTTAACCGCTACCGTCGAACCAGCTTTCGAGGTGGCTCACTTCGTTTTTGACCCGTTGGAGTCCATGTAGATGAGCTCCGGGGTTTCGATGAAGACCTTGGTGTCCGCGGGCACCGATGAGGTGAGCCAGACGTTGCCGCCGATGGTGCAGTTCCTGCCGATGGTGGTCTTGCCGCCCAGGATCGTGGCGCCGGAGTAGATGATGGCGTTGTCTTCGATGGTGGGGTGGCGCTTTTTCCCCTTGAGGTGTTCCCCTGCTCCGGGGGGCAGGGAGAGGGCCCCTAAGGTCACGCCCTGGTAGATGCGCACGTTTTCGCCCACGAGGGTGGTCTCTCCGATGACCACACCGGTGCCGTGGTCGATGGCGAAGCGCTTCCCGATGCGGGCGCCGGGGTGGATGTCGATGCCCGTGGCGCTGTGGGCGATCTCGGTCATGATGCGCGGCAGGATGGGCACCCCGAGCTCGTAGAGCTTGTGGGCCATGCGGTAGACGCTGATGGCGTAAACCCCGGGGTAACTGAAGATGATCTCGTCCACGCTGTGGGCGGCGGGGTCGCCGTCCCGGGTGGCCCGGACGTCTTCGGCCAGGGTGCGCTTGATGTCGGGGATGGCCCGGAAGAATTCGAGGACCGCCTCGTGGCCTTCGCTGGCGCAGGAGGTGCAGGACTTGTTGTAGCGGTAGCAGTCGTGCCTGAAGGAGAGCACCACCTGCTCGGTGAGCAGGTCATACAAGGTGGTGGTGAGCTGCCCGATGCGGTACGTCAGGTTCAACGGGTCGATCTTTTTCCCGGCAAAGTAGCCGGGGAAGAGGACCTGCATGCCCACCTTGATGATCCTTTTGGCGTCGTGCCGGGAGGGGATGGGCTCGTAGCCCACGTGCTTGAAGCACTCGGGCTCGTTGCAGCTGTCGATGATCTCTCGGGTGATGTCCGGCATCAACCGGCGAAATCGTGCGATGGACTCGTTTTCCGAACGGCAGCGGTCTGCTTCCTGGGGATATATTGGATTCATGGGACTGGTATGCTCCGATAAAAGGTGATCAATAGTTGGTGGGGTCAAGCGGCATTCATACCTGCCCGGCCTTAATTGACGTACATACCACATTGTGGTAGCTTGGGGCAACGTTGCTCGATACCAAATTTTATCGGAGAATCCATGGACAGTAAAGAGTTCGCGGCCATACGCGGCCGGTTGGCCAAGACCCAGAAAGAGATGGCGGCACTGTTGGGCCTGTCGGTCAAGGCGGTCCACAGCTACGAGCAGGGGTGGCGATCTGTCCCCGCCCATGTGGAGAAGCAGCTCCTCTTTCTGCTTGCCCGGAGAAGGGGGCAGAGCGCTTCTCCCTGCTGGGCAGTCAAGGGGTGCGACCCCGCGCGGAAAAGGAGGTGTCCTGCCTGGGAATTCCAGGCAGGGGACATGTGCTGGTTTCTCTCGGGAACCTCCTGCGATACCCAGGGGACCCTCTCCTGGGAAGAGAAGATGAAGCAGTGTCGGCGCTGCCCCGTCTTGAACTACACAACCCTCCTCGGATTGAGAGAACACCATGACCGACCCCTTGAAACGGAAGTTTGCCACCCGCGTGATCCATAGCGGCCAGGAGACCCACGCCTGGGAGGGGGCTACCCTGCCCCCCGTTTATCAAAGTGCCTCCCACAGGCACCCCACGGCCGAGAGCCTCTCCGATGCCTTTTCAGGCCAGGGGGGCCATATCTACGGCCGCCTCTCCAACCCCACCAACGACGTCCTCGAAGCCAAGCTCAGCGACCTGGAGCAGGGCAAGGGCTCCCTTGTGATGGCCTCGGGCATGGCTGCCGTCAGCAACACCTGCATGGCCCTCTTGCGGGCCGGCGACGAGTTTGTGGCCGGTCGTTCCCTGTTCATGTCCACCTGGCTGCTCTTTACCCGCATTTTTAAGAAATACGGCATCACTGCCCGCTTGGCCGATCCCACGGACCTGGGCGCCATGGAAGCCGCCATCACCGAAAAGACCCGTTTTCTCTATATCGAGAGCATCGGCAACCCGGCCATGGACGTACCGGACATTGAAAAAACAGCGGCCCTAGCCCACGCCCACGGCCTCCCCCTGGTGGTGGACAACACCCTGGGCACCCCCTTTCTTGTCCGGCCCCTGGAGCTGGGCGCCGACGCCGTGGTGCACTCCACCACCAAGTACATCAGCGGCCACGGCAACGCCACGGGCGGGGTGGTTGTGGACGGGGGCGCCTTTGACTGGGCCACCGAGAAATTCGCCGACTTTGCCCCCTTTGTGGAAAAAAAAGGGAACCTGGCGCTCCTGGACCGCATCTGGCGGGAACACCACATCAACCACGGCACCACCCAGGCTCCCATGAACAGCTACCTCACCATGGTGGGGCTGGATACCCTCGCCCTGCGCATGGAGCGGCACCTGGATAACGCCCTGGCCGTGGCCCGATTTTTAGAGGCTCACCCCAAAGTCGCCTGGGTTAACTTCCCCGGCCTTGCCGGCCACCCCAACCGGGATGTGGCCCACAGGCAGTTCGGCGGCAAAGGCTTCGGCGCCATGCTCACCTTCGGCCTTGAAAGCGAAGCCGCCTGCCGCAAAACCATCAATGGCCTCTCCATGATCTACCACCTGGCAAACATCGGAGACTGCAAAAGCCTGATGATCCACCCCTGGTCCACCCAGTACGTCTCCTTCGAGCCCGACGAGAAAACAGCCCTGGGGATCCGCCCCGACATGCTGCGCCTCTCCGTGGGCATCGAGGCCGTGGAAGACATTATCGAAGACCTGGACCAGGCCATTGAGATGGGCAGAGGATAAGGTTCAAAACAGCGGTTTCTTCTGGTGAAAAATACGAGAAAAAAGCGCCTCCGGCGGCCAGGTGGGGGCACCTGGAAACCCTGTGGCGAATGCATGGAGACCATAGTGATGCAGGCGTTTTCGGGGCATTCGCGTGAAGGATAACGTTTGGCAACTGCCTTTGCAGGAGAGGAGAGTGTCACTGTTTTTTCTACTCATTGCGTCATGATTTGATCTGCCAACACGTTTTCTCGCTCCCAGGCTCTGCCTTGTTGGTGTGAAATATGCCGGTGCAATCACCTGAATTCATAGGACGAAGCGATATCAGCCGTGGAGGCAGAGCCTCCGTGTATTATTCCCAGGCGGAGCCTGGGGACGAAAGGTAAAGTTTCATAGTGGCATAGATGAAGGCATTTGAAGTTCTTTTAGCGTTGCTCACGGGCGAAGCCCGGGCCGAAGGCCCTTGCGCTTTGGCCCGAGGAACGAGGGACGAAGCGCAAGGGCAATCAGCTTTCGAGGTGGCTCACCTCGCCGCCGGAGGCAAGCTTTTGGTTTTTTGATTTACGTGGGGGAAGGATAAAAACGATGGTACACGCGGTGAAGCAGGTGCATACCCTGGAGGGGCCGGTGACCCTTGAGAGCGGGGAGGCCCTGTCGGAGGTGACGGTTGCCTTTGAGACCTGGGGGACCCTGGATACGGACAAGGGCAACGCCATTTTGATCTGCCATGCCCTCACCGGAGATTCCCACGCGGCATCTGCGCCGGGGGAGGAGCTGCCCGGGTGGTGGGAGACCATGGTGGGGCCGGGGCGGCCCATTGATACGGATCGCTATTTCGTCATCTGCTCCAACGTGTTGGGGGGCTGCATGGGTACCACCGGCCCTTCTTCCGTCAACCCGGAGACGGGGCGGCCCTTTGGCACCGATTTCCCGGTGGTGACCATCGGGGACATGGTGAGGGTTCAGGCGGGGCTGGTGGATCATCTGGGCATCGGGCGTCTTCATGCGGTCATCGGGGGCTCCGTGGGGGGCATGCAGGTGCTCTCCTGGTGCCGTCAGTTTCCGGAGCGGGTGGGCTCGGGTGTGGCCCTTGCCACCACCATGCGTCACTCGGCCTTGTCCATTGCCTTCAACGAGGTGGCCCGCCAGTCCATTGTTTCGGATCCCAATTGGAACAAGGGGCACTACTACGGCGGGGAGAGACCGGCCCTGGGACTGTCCGTGGCCCGCATGATCGGCCATATCACCTATCTGTCCGACGACGCCATGCACCGAAAGTTCGGGCGGCGGCTCCAGGATCGCGATGAGTTTTCCTTTGATTTTGATGCCGAGTTCCAGGTGGAGAGTTATCTTCACTACCAGGGCGCCAAGTTTGTGGACCGCTTTGACGCCAACTCCCTGCTCTACATCACCAAGGCCGCCGACTATTTCGACGTGGAGGAAGGCCTCCGCGACGGAGGGGCCCTGGATCGCATGGCCGAACTGAGGCACCCCTTTCTGGTGGTGTCTTACACGTCGGACTGGCTTTACCCCACCTACCAGAACCGGGCCATCGTGAGCCTTTTCAAACGCCACGGGGTGGACGTGAGCTTTTGCGAGATCGAGGCGAGCTGCGGCCACGACGCTTTTCTTCTGCCCAGCGATCGCCTCACCACCATTCTCACCGGTTTTTTGGGAAAGGGGGCCCATGCCTGAGAGTTTGAACAACCTGCGTTTTGATCTGTCCATCATCGCCTCCTGGGTGAGGCCGGGCACCCGCGTCCTGGGGCTGGGCTGCGGGGACGGCGAGCTGCTCCATGCCCTGAAGCGCCACAAAAAGGTGTCGGAGACCGGCATTGAGATCGACGAAGCCCAGGTGGCCCGGTGCATCGAGCGGGGTCTTACCGTGGTCCAGGGGGACATGAACGAGGAGATCAGGGACTACCCCGATGATTTTTTTGATTACGTGATCTGCAGCCAGACCCTCCAGCAGGCCTACGACCCGTCGGGGTTGATCCGGGAGATGCTGCGCATCGGCAAGCACGCCGTGGTCTCCTTTCCCAACTTCTGCCACTGGCGCATCCGGCTCCAGATGCTTGCCTCGGGGCACGTCCCCCGAACCCGGGAGCTGCCCTATGAGTGGCACGACACCCCCAACATCCGGGTGCTCTCCTTAAACGATTTTCGCCGGTTCGCAGACGAGGTGGGCTTTTCCATTCGAAGGGAGGCGGCCATCAATTCCCGGGACATCCGGGTCACCGGAACCCGGGTGAGGGTGTGGCCCAACCTGCGGGCCACCTACGGGATTTACCTCATCGGGCGTTGAGCCCTTATTTGACATGTGAAGGACGGTACACCATGGCACACGCACCGCACCAGACCGGCAAGGTGGTTTCCCTTGCCGTGAGCACGAAAAAAGGCATTCCCAAGACCTGCGTCTCCGGGGTGACCGTGGTGGAAGACCACGGCATCGAAGGGGACGCCCACGCCGGTCCCTGGCTTCGTCAGGTGAGCCTTCTGGCCCAGGAAGGGATCGAGACCATGGTGGCCAAGGGCCTCACCGTGGGGTTCGGCGATTTTGCCGAAAACGTGGCCACTGCGGGCATCGACTGGCTGAAGGTGCCGGTGGGCACCCGGGTGGCCCTGGGGGATGCCGTGGTCCTTGAGATCACCCAGATCGGCAAGACCTGCCACAAGCCCTGCGCCATTTTTCACCGGGCCGGAGACTGCATCATGCCCCGGGAGGGGATTTTCGGAAAAGTCATAGAAGGCGGCCTCCTTCGGGTGGGGGATGCCGTTTTGGTGGGTACAGCCTGACACAGGACATGAGGTCCCATGAAACGACTGCTTCCCATATTTCTTGTGCTGGTTTCCGTGGGGATCGGGGTGCTTCATTTTGTCACCCCGGGCCACGACATGTTCCTCCACGATACCTGGCGGCGCCTCAGCTACTTTCCCATTGCCGTGGGTGCCTTGTATTACGGCCTCCGGGGCGGGATCATCATGGCCCTGCTCAACTCTCTCGCCTTTATCCCCCATCTTCTCCTGTACATGGGCCGCAACCCCGTGACCTATCGCAGCGAACTCACCGAGGTGGGCCTCTATTTTGCCGCTGGCATCCTTGTGGGTGTTGTTTCTGGAAAGGAGAAGCAGGTGTCCGCACAGTACCGGGCCGTCTCCGAGCAGCTCGAAACGTCCCTTAAGCGGGTCAAGGACGATGCCCGGACCCTTTTGAGCCTGGAAGATCAATTACGGGTGAGCCAGAAACGGGCGGTGGCAGGGGAGCTCTCCTCTTCCCTAGCCCATGAAATCAAAAACCCTCTGGGGGCCATTCGGGGGGCTGCGGAGATCATTCTGGACGAGGCGCCGGAGGAGGGGCTCTCCCGGAAGTTTGCCGGAATCCTCATCAAGGAGACGGAGCGTCTGGACAAGACCCTTGCCGGGATGCTCGCCATGGCAACCTCCAGGGAGAGCGGAACCCAGGAGGTGGAGCGTACCCTTTCGGAGGTGGTGGATCATGTCAACGACACCATGTCCATCCGATTGAAGGATCGGCAGGTGCGCCTTACCATGTCCTGCGGGGACAACGCCAGGGGGGTGAGGGTGGAAGGGGAGAAGGTGTCCCAGGTTCTGGTGAACCTGGTGCTGAACGCGGTGGCGGTGGTGGGCAAGGGGGGACGCATCGATGTGACGGCCACGGTTTCGGAAGGGGTGTGTTCCGTGACCGTCAGCGACGACGGCCCCGGCATTGATCCGAATTTTTTCCCGAGGCTTTTTGAGCCCTTTGTCTCCGGGAGTAAGGAGGGTACAGGGCTGGGGCTTCCCATCTCCCGCCGCATTGCCCAGAGCCTGGGGGGCAGCCTGGAGGCCAGAAACCGCGATGAAGGTGGTGCGGAGTTTTGTTTTTCCTTTCCCTGCCTGACAGAGTGAGGGCCTTCGGAATGGGGCGCGTGGCAGGGGCGTTCGAACCAAAACCAACGGGTACGTTTGATTGCCTTTGATGTCAGGAGAATTCACATGGCCGGTCATCTGCTTTTAATTGACGACGACGAAAGCCTTCTGGAAGTGACGTCGCACAATTTGTCCACCGGAGGGTTTTCCGTGCTTGAGGCGCGCAGCGGAGAGGAAGGCCTGGCCCTGTTCGCGAAAAAATGGGTGGATCTTGTGGTGACGGACGTGAAGCTATCGGGCATGGACGGTCTTTCCGTCCTTGCCGCCGTCAAGGAGATCAACCCCGATATCCCGGTCATCGTCATCACCGCCCACGGCACCATCGAGATGGCGGTGGAGGCCATGAAGCAGGGGGCCTTTACCTTTATCACCAAGCCATTCAGCCGGGACGCCTTGCGGCTCTCCTGCCGAAAGGCCCTGGAGATGGGGTCCCTCCAGCGAAAGAACCGAGAGCTCACCGATGAGATCGAGGCCATCCGGGGCAAGGAAGCGCCTGTGGTGGCATCTCCGGTGATGGAGCAGCTCGTGGCCACGGCACGCCGTGTGGCCAACAGCGATGCCCCTGTCCTGATCACCGGCGAATCGGGGACCGGCAAAGAGGTCATCGCCCGGTTGATCCACCGGGAGAGCCCGAGACGCAGTGGCCCCCTGATTACGGTCAACTGCGCCGCCATTCCTGAAAATCTGGTGGAGAGCGAGCTGTTCGGCCACGTGAAGGGAGCCTTTACCGGGGCGGTTTCCGATCAGCCTGGAAAGTTTCGGGCGGCAAACGGGGGCACCCTGTTTCTTGATGAGATCGGGGACCTGCCCCTGGCCATTCAGGCCAAGCTCCTGCGTGCCATTCAGGAAAAGGAGGTGGAGCCCGTGGGGAGCCAGAAGGTGATCTCGTGCGATATCCGCCTGATCTCGGCAACCCACCGGGACCTTGCCAAGGCCATTGTGGAAGGGGCGTTCCGGGAGGATCTCTTCTACCGCATCGGCGTGGTGCCCCTGCACATTCCCCCCTTGCGGGAGCGCCCCGAAGAGATTGTGCCCATGGCGAACCATTTCCTTGCCGCCTTCGGTTCCCATTCCGGCCATTCTCTTGCCTTTACTAAGGGCGCTTCAGGTGCTCTGGTGGCCCACCCCTGGCCGGGAAATATCCGTGAGCTGAAGAATGTGGTGGAGCGTTGCGCCATCCTGGCCTCCGGCCATGCCATCGATACCACCGACCTTGCCCTGGCCGGTTCTTCCGGCACCGCTCCGGGCGGTGCATTCCGCCTGCCGGAGGGCGGGCTGAGCCTGCCGGACCTGGAAGAGGATCTCATTCGTCAGGCCCTTTCCCGCTCCGGGGGAAACCGGTCCCAGGCTGCCCGGCTTCTGGGCATCCCCCGCCATGTTCTTATCTACCGCCTTGAAAAGTACGGGATTAACGGCTCTGCCGATGCCTGATGCCCCGTCTCAGGTCGTGGACTCTCCGCTCACCACCCGGTTTCGTCCCTCTTCTTTTGCCCGGTACAGGGCCTCATCGGCTCGTTTGATGAGGTCGTCTGTTTTTTCCCGCAAGGCCAGCCTGCAGGTGGCGGTGCCAAAGCTTGAGGTGATGGCGATGAGCTCCCCGGTCTCGGGGTGGATGATCTCTTTTTCCTCCACCGCTTTTCGCAGCCGTTCCGCAACAGATCGGGCCTGGTCATCCATGGTGCCCGGCATGCACACCACAAATTCCTCACCCCCGTAACGCCCCAGAAAGTCATACGGCCGGAGGATTTCCTTCAGGGTCTGGCAGAAGCACTGGAGTACCAGGTCCCCTACCTGGTGCCCGTAGGTGTCGTTGACCCGTTTGAAGTAGTCGATGTCGGAGATGAGAAAAGAGAGGGCGGTCTGCTCGCGATGGGCCCGTTCGATCTCCTGCTCAAGGCGCTCCATAAAGGCCCGCCGGTTCATCATGCCGGTTAAGGCATCGGTGTTGGCCAGCTGGAGGATGCGGTGTTCCAGGTTGATGATGCGCTCTCCGATGCGGATGCGGTACTTGAGCTCTTCTTGGTTGAAGGGTTTGGTGAGGAAATCATCGGCGCCTGCTTCCAGGCCGTGGATGATGTCTTTTTTCTCACCCTTGGTGGTGAGCAGGATGATGTAGATGTACCGTGCAATGTCCAGATCACGAATGGCCCTGCAGAGTGCGGGCCCGTCCATGAGGGGCATCATCCAGTCCGAGATGAGCAGGCTCGGGGGGCTGGGGCGGGTGATCATCTCAAAGGCTTCCCGGCCGTTGACAGCCACGTCGATGTCGTAGCCCCACTTCATCAGGTTGGTTTGAAGGACGCGTCTGGAGATCAGGTCATCTTCGGCGATCATGATTTTCATGGGCCATTCCCTTGAGGGTGAGGGTGAGTTCATGGGCCAGGTCATGGAGTGTGGTTTCCAGGGCTGCGGCCTCTTCTTCTGCCAGATCAAAGTGTCCGTTGGTTCCGTGGGTTTCCAGGCGCTGGGCTGTGTCGTGGGCCTCGGTGGCGGCAAAATTGACCACAGCCCCCTTGATGCTGTGGGCCAACCGGGCGATGGCCGGCCCGTCTTTGGTCAACATGACCTGACGGAGGGTGGCCAGGTTGCCGGGAAGCTCCTTTAAAAAAATATCGGTGATTTCCCGGAACAGTTCGGGGTCGTCCAGGACATTTTCCATGGCCGAGACCATGTCAAAGGTTGTGGGTACAAAGGGTTTTCCAAGGCTTTCGGCTCCGCCGAGGACCCATTCCACGGTCTCAAAAAGCGTGGCGGGGTTGATGGGCTTGGCAACATAGGCATTCATGCCCGCCTCCAGGCATTTTTCCTGATCGCCCTTCATGGCATGGGCCGTCATGGCGATGATGGGAATCGCGGCGCCCTTTTCCGACAAGCTGCGGATGATTCGGGTGGCCTCAAAACCATCCATTTCCGGCATTTGGACATCCATGAGGATGAGGTCGAAGTTTTCGCGTTTGTAAGCTGCTACGGCCTCCTTCCCGTTGACCGCCAGGGTGACCTGATGCCCCTTGGATTTGAGGAGATTGACGGCGAGGACCTGGTTCACCCGGTTGTCTTCGGCCAGCAGGATCTTGAGCCGTTCCTGCAGGTCGCACACGGTGTGGCGGGTGACGACCGTGGTGTTTTCTCCCTCCTGAAGGCCCATGGTGATGAGGATGGTGTTGAGGAGCTCCGATTGCCTGACGGGTTTGGACAGGTAGCCTGAGATTCCCGTCTCTCTGCAGCGCCGGGCGTCCTCTTTTTCTCCCATGGACGAGATCATGATCATCTTCATCCCCTCCCCGAAGGGGGCCTCTTTGATCTTTTGGGCAAGCTCGAATCCGTTGATTTCCGGCATCTGCATGTCCAGAAGGGCCAGCCGAAAGGGTTTCCCGTTTTCAAGGGCCTTGGCGGCAAGGCCCAGGGCCTCCCGGCCGTCGGCTGCGCTTGAAGGAGAGAGTCCCCAGGTGGTGAGCATCTCCTGGAGAAGAAAGCGGTTGGTGGCGTTGTCGTCCACAATGAGGGTGGGCAGTCCGGCCAGGTCCTGCCTGTTGAGGCGCAGGGAGGGGGGCTCTTCCGAACGGTTCAATTCAAAGACGGCCGTGAAATGGAAGATGCTTCCCGGGCCCCCTTCGGGGGAGCCCCGGTAGAGGTCAGGCACGGGCTCGTCCCCTGCAAAGGGGTTGGGGCTTTCGGCCCGGATGGCCCCTCCCATGAGTTTGACCAGTTGCCGGGAGATGGAGAGCCCCAGGCCCGTGCCCCCGTATTTTCGGGTGGCGGAGCCGTCGGCCTGCTTAAAGCTGTGGAAGATGGTGTCCAGGGTGTCGACGGGAATGCCGATGCCGGTGTCGGAAACGGCAAAGCGCAGGGTGACGGTGGTGTCGGTCTGGCTCTCTTTTTCCACGCGGATCACCACCTCCCCTTTTTCCGTGAACTTGATGGCGTTGCCTGCCAGGTTGACGATGATCTGGCGAAGCCTGCCCGGGTCTCCCATGAGGGCGGTGGGCACATCCGGGCGGATGTGGCAGACAAGCTCCAGGCCCTTTTCGTGGGCCTTCAGGGCCAGGGTATTCACGGCGTTTTCCAGGGTGATCCGCAGGTTGAACTCAATGGTTTCAAGCTCCATCTTTCCGGCTTCGATCTTGGAGACATCCAGAATGTCGTTGAGCAGGCCGAGGAGGGCGTTGGCTGACATCTGTGCCATCTCCAGGTACTCGCGCTGCTCCCCGGTGAGGGGGGTGCCCAGGACCAGGTCCGTCATGCCGATGATGCCGTTCATGGGGGTGCGGATCTCGTGGCTCATGTTGGCTAAAAATTCGCTTTTGGCGGCGCTGGCCATTTCGGCCCGCTGGGTGAGGGTGTGGGCGTGTTCAATTGCCTTTTCAAGCTCCCTGTTGATTTGCTTGAGCTCTTTTTTTGCCTGTTTTTCCCGGGTGATGTCCTGAAAGTTGGCCACGATGCCGCTGGCTTCTCCGGAGGCACTGCGAAGCAGGGCCGCACCCAGCCGGACATCAATGGTGCGGCCTGTCTTGGTGGTGCGTCTTGTCTCCAGACCTTTGATATGAGCTCCCCCCAGCACCTTTCGGATGGCGTGGCGGATTTCCGGGAGCAGGGGATCGGGGATGAACGTGCAGGCAGGGTCCCCGAGCTCTTCGGCAGTCCACCCGAACACCTGGGTAAAGGCGGGGTTGACGTAGGTGGCCCGACCCAGGGTGTTGAAGACAGCCACGGGATCCACGATGGTCTCCATGACCGTCCGGATCCTCTCCTCGCTTTCCCGGATCTTTTTCTCGGCTTTTTTGATGGCGCTGATGTCCATGAATGCTTCAAGGATGACATCGCTGCCGTCGAGTTCCACCTGCAGGGCTGTTTTAAAGACCGGAATCCGTCGTCCATCCTTGTGGATGATCACTTTTTCGGACTGATCGACCTGGTTTCCGAGGTTTTTGAGGTGGCAGTGGCCCTCATCCGCGGGACAGATGGTGCGGTGACAGGTGCGGCCGACGATGTCGGCCTCGGAGTCGTGACCTGTCATTTTAAGGGCCGCGTTGTTGATGCGGCGCACGATATGGTCCTTGCTTACGATCATCACGCCGATGGGCAGGGTGTTGATGATGGTCTCGGTGCTCTCCAGGGATTTTTTGAGCTGTTCTTCCACCATCAGGTTGCGGGTGATGTCCTTGTCCACCCCCCGGTAGCCAAGCCATTCACCGTTGTCCCCCATGATGGGGACCCCGTTGGTGAGCATGCAGACCCGGGTGCCGTCCTTTTTCATGCACCAGTTTTTCAGGTCCACGATGGGGTGCTTCAGGGCGAAGATTTTCGACATCTTTTTCGCCACGCTGTCGGCCTCGTCCCGGGGCATGAAGTCCATGGGGGTCTTGCCGAGCATCTCCTCCGGGGTGTAGCCCAGGACCTTGCCGATGTTGCCAGCCGTAAAGGTGTAGACCCCCCGGGTGTCCACCTCCCAGATCCAGTCCGCCATGCTCAGGGAGATGTCCCGAAAGCGGGCTTCGTTGAGGGCCAGGACCCGTTCGGTCTCCTTCTGGTCCGTGACGTCCCTTCCGATGCCCCGAAACCCCACGATTTCCCCTGAGGGGTCCCTTACCAGGGAGACCGAGGTCTCCACCCGCCGTTTGGAGCCGTCCTTGCGGATCATCTCCCAGGAAGCTCCCATGACCGACTCGTTGGATTTGTAGACCCCGGTGAAGATCTCGAAGACGATTTTCGCGTTTTCCTTGTCGAGAAAATCCTGGTTGTTTCGGCCCTGGAGCTCCTCTCTGCTGTACCCCAGGAGCTTGCAGAAAGCCTGGTTGAAGAAGATAAAGTTTCCCTTGAGGTCCACTTCGAGGTAGCTGTCCGCGATATTTTCGAAGATGGTCCGGTATTTTTTTTCGTTTTCCTTCAGCTCTTCGGTGATCTGGATGTAGGTGTCCCGTTGCTGCGCAAGGAGCCTGATCTGGTGTTCCAGCTCCAATGGGTTGGGTTTCAGGGACATGGGGCCACCTATGGCTTGGGTGAGGTTTGGTGTGGCGCCGGACAAGGGCGGTGACCTGACATCCGTGATGGGCACGGTGCCATGGAAGACGGGGGCGCCTGGTTCTCGGGGGTAAAACCCTGTGGGCGAAGAGACGGGGAAGGGGGCAAGGGGTAGTGGGTGGGACGAGGATTCCCAATACCTGCCTGTATTTGTAATATTTTAGCTGGATCAGGGGGGCGGGTCAAGGGGGGACGCCCGGGGTCGCAGGGCCAACGCATTTAAAAATCGAGTTGCCTCCGGCGGGTCGCTTTTTGAAAAAAGCTCCGCAAAAACTTTCCGGTAATCAAGGCGCTTATCTGACCCAGTCCGTAAAACTCTCAGTAGAAGGCCTTTGCGCTTTGGCCAGAGGAATGAGGGACGAAGCGCAAAGGCCATCAGCTTTCGAGGTGGCTCACCTCGCCGCCGGAGGCCCGATTTTTTCACCCACTTTGACACTTATCCCCAGGCGTCGTGAGGGGTGCGGGCGATGATCTCCCGCTGGTGGTCGTCGTCGAGGTCCACGAAGTAGTCGCTGTAGCCTGCCACCCGCACCAGGAGGTCGCGGTGATCTTCCGGGTGCTTTCGCGCCTCCTCAAGGGTGTGCGTGTCCACGATGTTGAACTGCACGTGGTGCCCCCCCAGCCCGAAGTAGGTGCGGACCAGTCGGGCGAGGTTTTCGAGGTCGGTGTCGCTCTCCAGGAGCCGTGGCATGAAGCGCATGTTGAGCAGGGTCCCCCCGGACTTGACCTGGTCCATTTTGGCAAGGGACTTCATGACGGCCGTGGGGCCGTTTTTGTCCGCGCCGTGGGAGGGGGAGGTGCCGTCCGAGGCGGGCTGGTGTGCCTGCCGTCCGTTGGGGGTGGCCCCGAGCATCTTGCCGAAGTAGACGTGGCAGGTGGTGGAGAGCATGTTGAGGTGGTAGCGCCCCCCTTTGGTGTTGGGCCGCCCGTCGATGGCGTTGAAGAGGGAGGCGTAGACCCGCTTCATGAGGTCGTCTGCCCGGTCGTCGTCGTTTCCGAAGAAGGGGGTTTTGTTTTTGAGGGTGAGGCGCAGGGCCTCGCTTTTCTGGAAGTCGGCGTTGAGGGCCTCCACCAGGTCGGACAGGCTGCGGGTGCCCCCATACACGTGGACCTTCAGGGCCGAGAGGCTGTCGGTGACTGTGCCGATGCCGCAGCACTGGATGTAGGTGGTGTTGTAGCGGGGGCCGCCGTTGTAATAGTCTGTGCCGTTTTTTACGCAGTCGCGGATCACCGAGGAGAGAAAAGGGGCCGGTGCGTACCGGGACACCATGCGCTCGATGGTGTTGTTGACGGCCACCTTGATGTCCACCACGGCCTTGAGTTGGGTCTCAAAGGCGCGGTAGAGGGCATCGAAGGAGGTCAGTGAGGCGGCCTTGCCGGTGGCCGGGCCCACCTGAATCCCGGTGAGAGGGTCCACCCCGTTGTTCAGGGTCACCTCAAGGATCTTCGGGACGTTCAGGTACCCGGTGAGGATGTAGGCCTCCTTGCCGAAGGCACCGGTCTCGATGCAGCCGCTGGTGCCGCCTTCCCGGGCGTCTTCAACGGATTTTCCGGCCCGCACCTGTTCCATGACCACGGCATCGGCGTTGAACAGGGAGGGGTAGCCGAGTCCCTTTTTGATGACCCGTGCAGCAGCCTTGAGCAGGCGATGGGGGGTGCGATGGCTCACCTGGACGTTGCACTGGGGCTGGAGCAGGGCAAGCTCGGCGGCCACCTCCAGAAGCAGGTGCGAGACCTCGCTGGAGCCGTCTTGCCCCTCTTTTGTCAGGCCGCCGATGTTGATGTTGGTAAAATCGTTGTAGGTACCGCTCTCCAGGGCCGTCACCCCCACCTTGGGCGGGGCGGGCTGGTTGTTGAACTTGATCCAGAAGCAGCAGAGGAGCTCTTTGGCTTCCTCCCGGGTGAGGGAGCCCTGGCGCAGTTCTTTCTCGTAAAAGGGCGCCAGGTGCTGGTCCAGGTGGCCGGGGCTCATGGCGTCCCAGCCGTTGAGTTCGGTGATGGTGCCCAGGTGGACGAACCAGTACATCTGAAGGGCTTCGTGGAAGGTCTCCGGGGCATGGGCCGGGATCTTGCGGCAGATGCGGGCGATCTCCCGGAGCTCTGCCCGGCGATCTGCCTCTTCGGTGTCTGCGGCAAGGGTCTCTACCAGCTCGGCGTGGCGCTCGGCAAAGCGGATGGAGGCCGTGCAGGCAATGGCCATGGCCCTGAGCTCCTCGGCCTTGTCTGCAGCCTCCGGGTCGGTGAGGTAGTTTAAGGCCTTCATGGCTTCTTGGATGTCGGCGCAGATCGCAAGGAGCCCTTTTTCGTAAATGAGGCCGTCCAGGGCAGTGTGGCCCGGGGCTCGCTGCTCCATGAACTCGGTGAAGATGCCTGCCTCGTAAGCCCTGGTCCACGCCTCGGGCACGTGGGCAAAGAGGCGGTCCCGCAGGCTGCGGCCGGTCCAGTAGGGGATCACCTCCCGTTCATAGGCGACGATGTCCTCGGGGGCCACCCGGTATCGCGCCATGGGCCGGTCATTTAAGATGCGCAGGTCCTCGGTCGTGTGGCAGGTGAGCTCCGGGAATGTGGAGACAGCCTTGGGTGCCGGCCCCCGCTCCCCCACGATGAGCTCCCCGTCGCCCAGGTACAGGGTCTGATGCTCGCAGAGATGGGCAAAGTTTTTCGCCCGCATCACCGGGGTGCTGTGCCTGCCCGCCTCCTGCTTGTAGAACTCCGTGACAAGAAGGGCCCGCTCAATGGAGATGGACGGGGTGGCGGCAACACTTTCAGCTTTGAGTCTCCGGACGCGCGGTGTCATACAATGGTCTCCATGATGGGGGGATTTCCTTCCCGCAATCGTTTGGTTGGTACAATGAAACCAAAAAGCCTCCGGCGGGTCGCTTTTTGAAAAAAGCTCCGCAAAAACTTTTCGGTAATGAAGAAATAAGAGGGGCTATGCCCTGTAGGGACGCATCCTCAAAAAACAAAATCTGTTTGTCTAACGTTTCAAAAGTTTGGCCCCCGGCAGGGTCGCCGGAGGCAAAAATCTAAATGCGTTAACCCTGTCAATTTAATGGGCCTCTCCTGCGAAAACGGTTGCCACATATCACACATCACGCGAATGCCCCGAGACCGATGGCATTATGGCTGCCTTCATGCATTCGCCATAGGGTTTCCAGGTGCCCCCACCTGGCCGCCGGAGGCCTGGCTTTTCCACTCCCGTTAACCATAGAAGGTATATTGGCATGTGCCACCTCCCTTACCCCCCGACATTCACCGTGAGCCCCATGCTTTCGAGGCGTGCGGTGGCTTCCACAGGTGGCCGGGCAGGAGCGATGTCTCTCCCTTCCAGGGGATAGGGGAGGGTGAGAAGGGTGTATTTGCTTGTCTGGTAGCTGTGGTAGGGCAGCAGGTGGACGGGGGGCGGATTGTCCAAACCGCTTAAAAACCGGCCCGCCTCGTTCAGGTTCTCCTCGCCGTCGGTGATACCCGGCACCAGGGGAATCCTCACGGCAAGGGGTGTTCCGGTGCCTGCCAGGTACCTGAGGTTGGAGAGGATGCGCTGGTTGGGCACCCCGGTGAGGCGGCGGTGTGTTTCGGGATCCATGTGCTTGAGGTCGCAGAGTACCAGGTCGGCCCTGGCCGCCACATCGGCCACCACGGCCCGCGGGGCGTGGCCCGAGGTGTCCACGGCTGTGTGAAGGCTCTCTTTGGCGCAGGCGGACAGGAGGGCCAGGAGAAAGTCGGGCTGGGCCAGGGGCTCGCCCCCGGAAAAGGTGACCCCGCCCCCGGACTCTTCGTAGAAGGGGCGGTCTTTGAGGAGGCGCTCCATGACCTCGGCCACGGTTGCCGTGCGGCCCACAAGCTCCCTGGCTTCGGCCGGGCAGGCCGTCACGCAGGCTCCGCAGACCCGGCAGGCGGGGGCCAGGGAGGTCTCCGGGGTGGGCGTCTGGTCCGGGCAGGCTGTGCGGCACTCCCCGCAACCGATGCAGCGGTCGGGCCGGACCAGAAGATGGATGGAGGGCAGCAGGCCTTCCGGGTTGTGGCACCAGGCGCATCGCAAGGGGCAGCCCTTGAAAAAGACGGTGGTGCGAATACCCGGTCCGTCGTGGACGGCAAAGGGTTTGATATCGAAGAGGGTTCCGGTGATTCCCATGGCCTGGTATTCCTTTTCTGAAAAGAAAAGGGTATGTTAATACAACGATTTGAAAATGGGAACCGTCAATGTCTCTTCACCGACAATCAGGAGGGCCTATGCCTGGGGTACGCCGTTTTGAGGTGGATGATGTGCTTTATCCGTTCGAGTCCCACTGGTATGAGTGGAACGGGGCGTGCATGCACTATGTGGACGAGGGAGAGGGGGTGCCTGTGGTGATGCTTCACGGTAACCCTACCTGGTCCTTTCTCTACCGAAAGGTGATCCGCAAGCTGCGGGGGCGGTGTCGGTGCATTGCCCCGGATTATCCGGGCTTCGGGTTCTCGGACCATCCCAAAGGGTACGGCTACACCCCCAGGGAGCACGCCGGGTGGGTCAAGGCGCTTCTTGGACACCTCAAGCTGGATCGTTATGTGCTGGTGATGCAGGACTGGGGCGGGCCCATCGGCCTCTCCATCGGGGTGGAGGCCCCGGAGAAGGTGGCGGGGATGCTCTTGCTGAATACCTGGTGCTGGCCGGCCCCTATGAACGCCAGGGCGTTTTCCTGGGTGATGGGGGGGCCCTTCAGGGAGTGGATGCACCAGAAGCACAATGTGTTTGCCCGCAAGGTGGTTCCCTGGGGCATTGCCGGGCCGTCCAAGCACGACCCCGACGTGATCGCAGCCTACCTCTCTCCTTTTTCCACCTACGAGTACCGAAGGGGCACCGCCGAGTTTCCCCACCAGATTCGAAAGTCCGGTGACTGGCTGGCTTCCATTGAGAAGCGGTTGAAGCTCCTGAGGGGGGTGCCCAAGGAGATGGTCTGGGCCATGAAGGACCCCGCCTTCGGCAGCAACAAGTATATTTACCGATGGCGGACCTATTTCCCGGATATCTTCACCGTGCGGGTGGACAACGCCTCCCACTATCTACAGGAGGACTGCCCCGAGACCATTGTCGACTCCCTGGAGCGGGTGCTTGAGGACGCCGCTACTCGTGAAAGTGCTGAACCTGGTACGTAAAGACGTCAAGGCCGGGCTCCCGCCAGGCTGTCCTGGAGAGGCCGGCCTTGAGGCAAAGCTGGGAAAGAAAAGCCTCGGGGCTGGGAATCTGGTCCCATACCTGGGGAAGAAAGGTGGCCGATGCGCCGCCTTTTTTTATGAGGACCCCGTCAAGGCCGGTGCGAAGGCACGTGAGCAGGGTTTCCGGGGTCGTGAACTCCAGGGGCTCCGGCTCGGTGAGGAGGCTCAGCTCAATGTGGAGCTCATCGAATTCCCCGGCCTCCACCGGGTTGAAGCGCTGATCGCGAAAGGCCGCGGCATAGGTGTTTTCCCGGACCGACTCCCGGAGGGTGGTGACGGGCAAAAGGGTGCCGATGCATCCCCGGAGAAGCCCCTGGCGGGTGAGGGTCACGAAGGTGGCCTGCCTGCGCTCAAGGGACGGGTGGTCGATGCTTGGTTCTTCGTCCGCTGTGTCCCAGGGAATCCGAAGGGCTTCGGCCAGGGTCTTGCGGGCCAGCTTGAGCAGGGCCGTGCCCTGGTGTCGGTCGATGGTGACGGTGGGGTCGGGGGTCATGGGGCCTCCTCATATGCAGGGGGAACAGGCAATGGGTTACGGGGTGCGCCTCGATGCTTCAGGCGGTGCCTTCAGCAACGAGTCGTGCAAAGTGCGCATAGCTTCGGTCAAAGGTCTTTTCTGCCTCCGGGGGAAAGAAACAGGCGGGGAGCTGGTTTTTGCCCCGGTGGTAGGCGACGCACTGGCAGCAGGCGCCTTTTTTGTCGCAGTCGTAGGTACAGGGGCAGTTGGCGCGGTTTTTTTCCAGGGTGCAGTCCATGGGTGTCTCCAGTTCAGCATCATGGGTGATGACTAAAAATAAGGTAACGATTCAGCTTATGCCTCCGGCGGCCCTGCCGGGGGCCAAACTTTTGAAACGTTTGACAAACAGGTTTTAAACCATCATTTCAAGGCTCCGCCGAAACAATCCAGGCACATTCGCAAGCATCAGGAACGTTTTTTGCGGAGCTTTTTTTCAAAAAAGCGACCCGCCGGAGGCAAACGACAGCAGAACAGATACCGAGTTGGTTTATATGCCTCCGGCAGCTCTGCCGGAGGCATTTTTTCCTAAAGCAGCCGGATGTTCCAGTTCCACTCTCCGGGGCGTTTTTTGAGCTTTACGCCTTTGGGAATGGGCTCGTGCATGTGGACGAAGACGGAGTAGCCCCATTTCTTGAGCTCTGCGGACTTGTCCGTGATGTCCACCCGCCAGTTGGGGTAGAGCCAGTGGTTCTCCCCGTGTTTGGCCACCCAGGACTCTTCGCCTTTGGGGCTGGCAAAGGCGTCGTGGGGGTTGAGGTCCGGTGTCAGGGTCCGGGCGAGGGTCAGGGGGTAGTAACCGGCCACCACCACGCCCGAGGGCAGGGGAGAGGCCTTGGCCAGGTCCCTGAAATCTTCCCGTGAGAGCTCCGGTGAGGCCATGACCCCTGTGAACCCGCGCTGTTTCAGGGATTCTGCTGCCAGGGCGTTGGCGATGTTGCAAAAGGGGCCCGCCCAGAGGTGGAGCCCTTTTCGTTTGGCCTCGGGAAAGAGGGCCATCTGCCAGGGGGCACCCAGGACAAAGTGTTTGGCGCCGAAGTTGATGAGGCGCCGGACCAGGGCCGCGTACTCCTTCTCTTCATCGGGCCAGATGACGGGGGATAGCCACCACCAGCGGTTGCCCACGCCCCCTTTGCGGGTTTTGGGCACGGCTTTTTCCGAGACCCAGGTGGCCTTTTCCGTGTTTTTGGGGCCGTGCCTGTCCTCCCGGAAGAGGTAGAGGGTGGTGGCGCGGGGCGCTTTTTTCGGCCTGTGGCGCATCACCTTGGGGAGCCGCGCCGTGGTGGCGGTCACCGGCTTGGGGGAGAAGGCTTCGGCCTCTTTGGCCAGCTCGGCGATGGCGTCTTTGAGCCCTTTTTCCCGTCGGTCGATGAGAAAGACCGGGGTTCCCTTGGGGGGGATGCGCTCTTTCTGGGGCGCGATGTGGAATTTCCCTTTTTTGGGGACGCTGGCTTTGACGCGGCGGATGAGGTGGCCCCGTTCGTCTTCGTAGCCGATGCGCAGGAGGTCGCCGGGGAGCAGGGGCTCCCTGGGGCTGAACCAGGGGGCTTTAAAGGAACCCTGGAGCCTGCCGAGCATGAGGCCGGAGCCGGTCTGGGCCTTGACGTCCACGGGGTTGTAGGGGCGGTGGGGCAAAAAGTTGTAGTGGGTGCCGGAACGTCCCAGGGCCAGCTCCAGGAGGGCCTGGGCGTTTTTCTTGGTCTTGGGATCCTTGCCGTTGTCCCGCAGCATCTTGTAGGCCAGGGTGGTGTAGTAGACGTAGTGGGGGCCTTTTTTACGGCCCTCGATTTTCCAGGTGGTGACCTGGGGGATGTCCAGGAGCACCTTGACCAGGGTGTCCAGGGAGAGATCCTGGCAGGAGAAGAAGCGCTCGTTTTTGTGCCCCTGCTTGTAGACCCGCCTGCAGGGCTGGACGCACCGCCCCCTCAGGCCGCTTTTGCCGCCCATGTAGCTGCTCCAGTAGCAGCGCCCCGACACCCCGTAGCACAGGGCGCCGTGGATGAAGACCTCCAGGTCCACGCCTTTGGGCACGGCCTCGGCAGCGGCTTTGATCTCTTCCACGTTGAGCTCACGGGGCAGGACGATGCGGTTGGCGCCTGTGGCTTCGATGGCCTCTGAAAAACCCTGGGTAAAGGAGACGTTGGCCAGGGTGGAGAGGTGAAGTTCCCCTTTGAACCCGGCGGCTTCGGCCAGGGCCGGAATGGCCGGGTCCGCAAAGATGATGGCATCGGGGTTGACGATGCGGGCCATTTTTTCCAGCTGGCTCAGGGCGCGCTCCAGCTCGTGCTCCTTGAGCATGGTGTTCATGGTGACGTACACTTCGGCGTTTTTCTGGTGGGCCAGGCGGGTCAGGGCACCCAGCTCTTCCATGGCGAAGTTGTCGGCCTCCATGCGGGCGGAGAAGCTCTTCAGGCCGCAGTACACAGCATCGGCCCCGGCGGCCAGGGCAGCCAGAAAGGCGTCCTTGCTGCCGGCGGGGGCCAGGATTTTCGGGGGGGTATGGGCAATGCCGTTTTCCGGCATGGTGTGACTCCTTATGTTGTCTTATGGTTCGCGGCGGTTTTGTCCCCGCAATGAAAACGCCCCAGGCCGGTGAAAAAAGGGCCGATGAGGCGTAGCGGCGCTGCCGGCGGGTGCATGCATCCGGAATATGGGTGTTTCGGTATGACAGCAGGGGAGACCGGGGTGTGCCGTGAATTTTTTGTGGCCACCACCATGGGGGAACACAACAGTCACCAAGATATCAAATTTGAAGGTAAAGTAAACAGCTTCGATGCCCGGTGGCAGGGTCAACGCATTTAAAAAAACAGTTGCCTCCGGCGGGTCGCTTTTTGAAAAAAGCTCCGCAAAAATTTTCCGGTGAGCAGGGCGCTTATCTTCAGCCCCCTGCGGGGCTGAAGATAAGCGCCTTGATAAATTAAAAAAGAAGAGGGGCTATGCCCTGTGGGGACGCATCTTCAAAAAACAAAACCTGTTTGTCAAACGTTTCAAAAGTTTGGCCGTCGGAGGCAAAAATCTAAATGCGCTAACCCTGTGCCCGGTGGGTGTCCCGTTTTCGTGGGGTTTTCCCGGTTAAAGTCAGACGAATTCCAACGGCCTGCCATGGCATGTCCAGACGAGTGACACAGGCCTTTTCTGCAACACCGGTTGCCATGTGTCACACATCACGCGAGTGCCACGAAAGCGTGTGTAAAGCTATAGCCTCCGTGCCTTGGCCAAAGGGTTTCCAGGTGCCCCACCTTGAAGGCGGAGAGCCTGTTTGAGCAGAATCGTGACCTGGAAACATGGTGCAGGGCGCCATAGGTCCTTGACTGCACGGGAGATCACGACTAAGGAGGGGTGATGCAACAGACACATTCCCCCACACGGACCGTGATGACCCTGGCGGCCCTGTCCGCCATTGCCGCTTTTTCCATCGACACCTATATCCCTGCCATCCCCACCATGGCCCGGGCCCTGTCGGCCCCCATTCACAAGGTGGAGCTTTCCATCAGCACTTTTTTTATCGGGTATGCCCTGGGGCAGCTGTTCGGCGGGCCGTTGTCCGATCGCCTAGGGCGCAGGCGGGTGGCTCTCATGGGGCTTTCGTTTTTCCTGGCGGCCAGCTTTTTGCTGATCTTTTCAAAGAGCGTCTGGCAGCTCCTGGCCCTTCGTACCCTCCAGGCCGTGGGGGGCGGGTTTGCCACGGTGGTGGCAGGGGCAACGGTGCGGGATCTTTACGAGGGCAGGGAGGGGGCGCGCATGATGTCCCTGGTCCAGTCCGTCACCATGGGGGCGCCCCTGGTGGCCCCGGCCGTGGGCACGGCCCTTCTCGCCGGATTCTCCTGGCACGCCATTTTCCTTTTTCTCTGCGGCTACGCCCTGTTTCTCATGGCTGTATTGACCCGGCATTACCCCGGGGAGGGGCGCCCTGCCCCGCATACCGAGGCCATGAGCCCCAGGGCTGTGGCGCGTCAGTATGCCGGTGTCCTCCTTCACCCTGTCTCGCCTCTTTTTATGCTGGTGCACACCTTTGGTTGCGGGGGGCTGTATGCGTTTTTAACGGAGTCAGCCTTCATGTACATGGGGTATTTTCATGTGTCCAAGGAGCTGTTCCCTGTTCTTTTCAGCTCAGGGGTGGGGGTGGTGATCCTTTTGGCCCGTCTCAACGCGCGCCTGGTCCGGCGGGTTCATCCCATGGACCTTCTGACCTGCGGGATCCTTTTGCAGGTGGTGTGCGGAACGGCCCTGGCCATCCAGGCCACCTTTTTTGTCCCAGTTCTCTGGGTGACGGTGGGGCTGAATCTTTTTTTTATCGGCTCCCTGGGCCTTGTCATGGGGAACACCGTGTCCGGGAATCTGCAGTATTTTCCGGAAAAAAGCGGAACCGCCCATGCCCTCATGGGGGTGGTCAACTGCCTGGGGGGCGTGGTGGCCGGTATCACCGTGAGCCATTTCCACGACGGCAGCCTGCGCCCCCTGGCCTGGGTGATGTGCGTGAGCGCCCTGTGTGCCTTCGGGGCCCTCGGGGTGCTGCGACGGCGGGTGGGGCGCCTGGGGTGAGGGTGTGTCTTTTTTATACGGGTTGCGTGGCAGAGTGGGGCAATGTGTATCGGTGCGGTGTGGGTGGTGGTTTTTCTTTACACAGTGTCGCAATCTTATGAGACATGTCTGCATGATGTCCCGATGGGACGGTAAGAACGGGGCAGGGGAATGGCGCGCAATGCCCTAAAAACAGGGACTATTGCCTTTTTGTTTTTAATTGGCACGCATTATGCATATCTCTCGATGGTACAACGCATCATTAACCCCATATACGGAGGTGAGGCATGAACGCCATCGAATCACGAACGACCCGATATGAAGAATCCCTGGAAGAGGTGACCCTGGAAGCTGTGGTTGCCGCTGTAAGCGACTCCATCGAGCCCGGTGAAGAGGCCATCATTGCCCATGTGGTAAACCGCATCCTGCGCCAGGCAAGTGCCGAGGCCGTGGGCAGGTGACGCCGGCGGACGGGAGAATGTCCTCCCGGCCCAGCCGTTTATCCAACCATGACGTTTGATTTTTCAGGCAAAATTATATAAAACCCCTTTGATCCGTGATGTCGTGTCATGATCAAAGCGCCGGGCCTCGTTGATCCACTGGACATCGGGGCTTTTTGCGGGGCACAGGCCCATGCCCGGGCAGTGGCGCACCCCGTGATGCGGGACCGCGAGGCACCCATTCGCAGTTTGAGCGAGGCCGTTGCAACAGGCAGGATAGATTTTCCGTGGAGAGATCCCGGGTTCCCTGGCAGGAGCTTCATCCGGAGAGAGATACCGGGTGGGGCAGGGACCGTGACGCTCTTCGATGACGCAGCCGGATGGCATCCGATTGCCCTGCCGATATTATTTCATACCCCAACTGATTTAAGTCCATAATATAGGGATACCTTTCATGACAAACCAGAAGAATTCCATTGTTCGCCAGAGAGACAAAGAGACCTATGCCGTGGTTCCCCACGTACCCTGTGGCGTCGTTACCCCCGACACCCTCAGGAAGATCGCCGATGTCTCAGAAAAGTACGATGCCGCTGCCCTGAAGATCACCAGCGCCGCCCGTATCGCCATAGTGGGCCTCAAAGAGGACGACGTGCCCAAGGTCTGGGACGACCTGGCCATGGTTCCCGGCCAGGCCGTGGGCAAGGTTGTACGAAGCGTCAAGGCCTGTCCCGGCACCACCTTCTGCGCCATGGCCAAGCAGGATGCGTTGACCATCGGCATGGCCCTGGATGAGAAGTACCACGGCATGGAGCTGCCCAGCAAAACCAAGATGAGTGTGTCGGGCTGCAAGAACCAGTGTGCGGAAAACTGCATCAAGGACGCCTCCCTGGCCGGAACCAAAGATGGCTGGACCCTCATGGCCGGTGGTGTAGGCACGGGCCGCCCGCGCCTGGCTGATATCATCGCCGAGGACCTCGATACCGAGGAGGCTCTGGCCATGTTCGATCGCCTCATCGAATACTACAAAGAGAACGCCAAGAAGGCCGAGCGCATGGGCCGCATGATCGACCGTATCGGCCTGGACGTTGTCAAGGCCGCGGTGGCCGGTGAAAAGGCAGCCGCCTAAGCTGCCCGCACCTTTCCGGACATCTTTCAGGATGTAAAAAACCCTTTCCCCACTTGCGGGGAAAGGGTTTTTTTATGGTCTTTTATGGGGACAGGTTCTTTTTACAGGGGCCGGTTTTATTGCGTCAGTGCGTCAGAGCAAATACCCAATACCCGGACTCTTTCAATGAACATGCCCCCGCGATTCAACCTTTGGAACGAGGAGTGAATCACGGGGACAGCCTGTTTTAACGGAGGCTTATCTTGCTGACGGAGGCCGTGGGGGCAATCGACAATGGGCACGTGGCGACAACGTACCCTGTTACGTCAAAGCTTGTGAGCCAGCCCGCACAAGCCCTCAACGTTCATGTCGGGCGTAGCCCGAGTCGAAGGCCATTGCGATTTTCCTTGAGGAACGAAGGGCAAATCGCAATGGCAATGAGCTTTCGAGGTGGCTCACCTCGCCGCCGGAGGCTTTCTGGTTACGATGCCTTCAGGCGGGGCTCTGCGTACATGGCCTCAATGGTGTCGGCATAGCGCTGCAGGATGACTTTTCGCTTGAGTTTGGAGGTGGGTGTAAGTTCTCCGGCGGCCTGGGTCAACTCGGCGGGAAGGAGGGTGAACCGCTTGATTTTTTCGACGCGTCCAAGGTGCCGGGTGTGGTGGTCGATGCGCTCCCTGTAGAATCCGATGACCTCCGGGTGGGCCACAAGCTCTTTTCGGGAGAGCCCCTGGAGTCCCAGGATATCGGCAAGGGCGTCAAGCATGGGGAAGGAGGGGACCACAAGGGCCGAGATGTAGGGCTTGCCGTCACCTACGGCCACGGCCTGTTCCACGTAGAGATCCTCTTTGATGGCGGTTTCGATGGTTTGGGGAGAGATGTTTTTGCCCCCGGCGGTGATGAGGATCTCTTTGATGCGGTCGGTGACCCGGATGTATCCTTTATCCGTGATTTCGCCGATGTCTCCGGTCTTGAACCATTCGTCCCGGGTGAGGGCCTCCGCTGATGCTTCGGGGTTGTTCCAGTAGCCTTTCATAAGGGACGGACTCTTGGCCTGGAGCTCTCCGTCTTCGGCAATGCGGACCTGCATGAGGGGGATGGGCTTGCCACTGGTGCCGAAACCGATGTCTTCCGGGGTGCAGACGCAGATGGGAAAGATCTCCGTCAGGCCATAGCCCACCCCCAGGCGGATGCCTGCGTTGACAAAGAACTGGTTGATCTCCGGGTTCAGGGCAGCTCCACCGGCGTGGAAGAACTTGGCGCGCCCTCCCACCACCTCTCGGATTTTCGAGAGGACCAGGCGGTCTGCCAGGGCGTACTTCAGGGTGAGGAATCGATCGGGCTGCCCCTTGGCGTTGGTGATCCTGTGGTATTCACCACCGGTCCGTATGGCCCAGTGGAAGAGGTTTTTTCTGAGGTTGGGGGCCTTTTGCACGCCGTCCTGAATGGTGCCGTAGATTTTTTCCCAGACCCTGGGGACGCTCACCATGTAGTGGGGCCTCACCTCGGCAAAGAACTCCTTTACCTGGTGGGTGTCGTGGCAGTAGTGGTTTTCGGCTCCCCGGGAGAGCATGAACCAGGTCCAGCTCCTTTCGAAGACGTGGCTCAGGGGGAGAAAGGCAAAGGAGACGTCGGTGGGTTCCACGGGCATGGGGTACCCCGTGCCATACAGGGATGCGAGGATATTCTCGTGGGTGAGCATGGCTCCTTTGGGCGGGCCCGTGGTGCCGGAGGTGTAGATCAGGGTGTAGAGATCCGAGGCGGCGGCTTCCTCCAGACGTTTTTCGTGCTCTTTTTCGGCGTCTTCTTGGTGGTCAAGGGCGATAAACTCGGCAAACGAGAAGCTTTGGGTGCCCTCTTTGAGCTGTACAGAGGCAGAGAAAGCCACAAGAACCTCAAGGCCCTGGTTTTGTTTCTGCACTTCAAGGGCCTTGTCGTATTGTTCCTGGTCGTTGACAAAGAGGACTTTGATGCCCGCGTCTTTGACGATGTAGGCCGTTTCATCCGCCGAGTTGGTGGGGTAGACAGGCACTGTTACCCCTCTGACGGAGAGGATCGCCAGGTCGGCCAGGGTCCAGGCCGCACGGTTTTGTGAAAAGATTCCCACCCGATCCCCCACCTTGACGCCGCAGGAGATGAGCGCCCTGCCCAGGCTGTCGGCCACTTTGCCCATCTCGTCCCAGGTCACCGATTCCCAGGGCCCGTCGGCCCTGTCCTTCAAGGCCACTTTGCTGCCATATCTGGGGATGCGTCTTCGGATCATTCGGGCGATGTGTTGCTCTTGCTGAAGGAAAGCCTGGAACTCAGCGGGATGGTTCGATGTCATGGGGCTGCCTCTTCTTTGATAAGTGATGTAATCATCGTTTTATTGGTAGAACATGATTATATCAAACAGGGCAAAGGATCAAGGCCCCGATAACTTCCAAATGCCGGGGACAGGTTATTTTTTCTGGACTTTCTAAGGTGTTGCATGCGAAAGTTGTCGGGCGGGTAACATCCTCTAATTCATTTCTATTTAATCTTGCTGTGCAAACATTGTGAATGGCCAGAAAGGAGAACGCGATGCCTCGGATTCCTCGTATGGTCGTAACGGACCCCGGTCAAAAGGTTGCATATCATGTGATCAGCAGAACCGCCCTGGACGGGCTTCCCTTCAAACAAGTCGAGAAAGATGAGCTGGTGCGAATCATCCAACGTTATTCGGCGGTATATGCCGTGGATGTTGTGGGTTACGCCATCATGGGGTCGCATTTTCATCTTCTCGTGGTGGTGAAGCCTGGTGAGATGGTCTCCGACGAGGAGGTGGTGCGGCGTTATCATCTTCTCTACGGTGAGGGCACCGGTTTCCCGGAAGCGCAATTGTGCGAATTCCGGAAACGGTTTACCAGCCTGTCTGCATACATCAAAGACATCAAGCAGACCTTTTCTATCTTTTACAACAAACGGAAGAAGCGAAAAGGAACCTTGTGGGGCGAGCGGTTCAAAAGCGTCATTGTCCAGGAGGGGAATGCGTTGACCAATTGCCTGGCGTATATCGATTTGAACGCCGTGCGCGCAGGAATCGTGAAGCGACCGGAGGCATACAGGTGGTGTTCCATCGGGTACCGGATGCAAACCGGAAACCGGGAGGGGTTTCTTTCATCAGGTCTGGGGACCCCTGAGTTCTGGGGTGCTGACCCTGCAGCGCAACTTCAAAGCTACCGCGAGTTTCTGTATCACATGGGGACCATAGAAAAGAGGGGTAAGGCTAAAATTTCACAAAAGATCCTGGATAAAGAGACCTCCACGGGCTTTAAGTTGCCTCAGGCTGCCCGGCTTATGTGTCGGTCCCGGTACTTTACGGATTCGGGGATCATCGGTTCTCGCGCGTTTGTGGAAACAACCTACGGTCTGTTCAAGGGCCGTTATCAGACAAGACGGGAGAAAATTCCTGAAGCCGTCGAAGGCATTGAGGGGTTGTTCTCTTTGAAACGGCTTGCGGGTACCTCCTGAGTCGCCACTACCCGGGGGCCGCACACAATACGCCCAATACGAATTTTGATGGCGTGGAAAAAGGACCTGTCCCCTTTAAAATTTCTTTTTAGAATCAGTGAATCAGGGTTGGTGGAGGGGGATTCCCCATTGTTTCATTCGCTTCCAGACGGCGGTTCTGCTGACACCGAGTCGCCTTGCCGCCTCGGCCTTGTTCCAGTTGGTTTCATGGAGGCGAGCTGTCAGCAGCTCTCGGGTCAGGGGGCCGGAAGGGAGGGTGGGGGGCTCTGCAATGGCAGCGCCTGTACCGTTGGAAACACCGGTTTTTTCTCTGATTTCGAGGGGCAGGTGGTCCGGGAGGATGGTGCGGGCGTTGCACAGCACAAAGGCATGTTCGATGGCATTTTCCAGTTCCCGCACATTGCCCGGCCAGTGGTGGTCCAGGAGCCGCTGCATGGCCGTGGGGGATATCTTTTGGATGTTTTTGTCCGTTTCGGCGTTCAATCGGTGACAGAAATGTCGCACCAGCAGGGGGATGTCGGTTTTTCGCTCCCGCAACGGGGGGACGCCGATGGGGAAGACCTTAAGGCGGTAGTAGAGGTCCTCCCTGAATTTTCCCTCTTTCACAAGGGCATACAGGTTCCGGTGGGTTGCGGTGATGACCCGGATGTCCAGGCTTCGCTGCCGGGATTCCCCGATGCGCTCGATGGTGCGTTCCTGAAGGACCCTGAGGAGCTTGACCTGCACCAGGGGGCTCAGTTCGCCGATTTCGTCGAGAAAGACCGTGCCGTGGTTTGCTTTTTCCAGGCGACCGACCCGGTCGGCGGAGGCCCCTGTAAAGGCACCTTTGGCGTGGCCGAAGAGCTCGCTCTCCAGAAGGGATTCCGACAGGGCCGAGCAGTTGACGATGACAAAGGGGCCTCTGGCCCGTTCGGAGTTGTAGTGGATCGCCCCTGCCACCAGCTCTTTACCGGTGCCGCTCTCCCCCTGGATCAGGATGGTGGCCTGGCTTGCAGCAGTGGCCTTGATGGCCATGAACACCGCCTGCATGCAGTCGCTCTTTCCGATGATCCGGTCCAGCCGGTGGCGATCCCCAAGTCGTCGGGTGGCCTCCTCTAAGGTCGTCCGGGCCTTTTCCAGTTTTGTGAGATCTGTGATGGCCTCCACGATCCCGATCACCTTTCCGGTTTCATCTTTGACCGCAGTGGCGTTTTTGATGGCCGGGATGTCGTGGCCGTCTTTGTGCTTGAGAAAACACTCCCGGGCACCGGTGATGCTTCCTTCCAGAATGCCGCAGCGGGTGGGGTCCCCGGTTCCCAGGACACCGAGGCAATTGGAGATCTTCAGGGTCCCGCAGGTTTTTCCGATGGCCTCATCCGCGGAAAATCCGGTGATCTGCTCCATGGATTTGCTCCAGAAGGTGATGTGTCCGGTGATGTCCAGGGTGAATACCCCGTCGGCGATGGTGTCGATGATCTGTTTCAAGGCCGGGTGGTCGTTCATTTCGTGGAGTAAAGTCTTCACGTCAATGCTCCTGGTTCTGGCAGAAAAGAGTTGGAAAGGAGACCGGGCTGTTCATGTGGGGATCGCAGAGTGCCCGGCAGGCCGAAACGTTAACCCACATGGTACGCTTTTGCATGGCTTCATGCAAGGAATTCCCATTGTTTTGGCTACTCTGAGAGAATCAAGTTAACGGTTTTTGGCGGTGGGTTAACGATTGTCTTGTTGGGAGTTAACGTAAACCTATGCTTTTCTCAACTCCTTTCCACAGAAGACGGTTTTTTTTGCAGTGCTTTGTCCTGTGTTTTTTAAACCTGTCCCTCAACGAATCACTCAAGTAATAACCTGATAGTTATTGTGTCGATTTTCTCTTAAGGTGCTTTTATCACAGTGTATATAGGTCTTGCCTCCAGGCGGGATTCGCCGAAATCTATTCTGTTTTGAATTCAAGAATAAAGAACCTGTCCCCTTATGTGGCACATGCGTTGCAATGTGCCATGGGGAACAAAGAGCTGGTGTGGTTATTGGTTCTGATTGTCGTTTAGCGCACTGCAAAGGAGATACCGATGAAATCCCTTATCCTCTACGATTCCATGGGGGGCAACACCGCCCTCGTCGCCGAGACCATTGAAAAGGCCCTTGGGGCCCGGGCCATGGCCACTGACCTGGTCAAGGTGGACAAAGACCTTGATATCGAGATGTTTGATTACGACCTGATCTTTATCGGGTCCCCTGTCATCGACTGGCTGCCCACCAAACCCCTGATGGATTTTGTGAAACGGAAAATGAAGGCCCACGCAAAGCAAGGTGCGGTCAAGCCCTCGTCTCCCCTGTTGCCCGGGAAATTCGGCGTCAGCTTCGGGACCTTTGCCGGGCCCCACATCGGTGAGAAGGAGGCCCTGCCCATGACCATGTGGCTTAACTCCTTTCTTGAGCATCTGGGCTACGCCGCCCTGGACCAGTGGCTTGTGGTGGGCAGGCACCACCACAACAAGGAGATCAACCGGAACGGCCGTCTGGGAAATATCGAGGACCGGCCCAATGGCGCCGACCTGGCCGTTGTCGAGCACAAGGTGGGAGGCCTCGTGGACTCATTGAGCGCCTGGTGTGCATGAACGTACAGGCAGGGGCATCGGCGGAGCCTGTCCCTGCATAACTGCATAAAAAACGAAGGAGGACAGCCATGACAGCCATTAAATCAAAAACGTCCAGGGAGTACTGGGATGATAAGGCCGATTTTTTTGCTTCGGATGAGCGAAGGCAAAAAAATCGGCGCATGACAGACCTCTATGAGACAAGCTGCTGGCGGTATATCGAGCCGGTGTTGCCCCCAAAGGAGGGTAGCCTCATTCTGGAGGCAGGGTGCGGCACAGGGCGGTGGGTCTATCACCTGGCTCCCATGGGGTACCGAATGGAGCTCCTGGATTTTTCAGCCGAGATGATTCAGCACGCCGAAACCCATGTTGCCCGCCAGGGGCTGGGGGGGCATGTGCTCGGGTATCACGTCCGGGACCTCTGTGATATGAGCGCCTTGCCGGACGACGGCTACGATCTGGTCCTTGCTTTGGGCATGCCCCTGTCCCTGTGCAGCGACCCTGTAAAAGCCGCGGGGGAAATGTTCAGGATCGTCAGGCCCGGGGGGCATGTGGTGTGCGATGCCATGAATCGCTATCGTACGGCCCTGGACATGGCCCGGAAAAAGAACATGACCGAAATGTTCAATGCCTTGAACACGGGGCGTGTGGTGGCAGACTCCGGGCAGACCCACCATTGCTTCAGCCCGGATGAGCTTGTGTCGCTCTTTGGCGACCAGGGGTTCGAGGCCTGCCGCACCGCAGCCATCACCCCGTTTTTCGATGTGCCCCCCTCCCCCGAGCAGGTGGCGATCCTGGACGACGACACCCTGTTCAATCAGGTATCCAACATTTTTCAGGCCGTGTCGGAAGACCCTGGGGTCATGGCAGTGTCGAGCAGGCTCCTGATCGTGGGCCAGAAACAGGGCCCGGTGTGAGTATGCAGCAGGGGACAGGTTCATTTCTCATTGCATGCTTTTTGTTGATCTGATGAGAGAACTATGTTTCTTTGGTCCTGCAGGTGGAAAGGCGACGCCTTTGCACCTATCTGGATTCCATGCGTGCGGCAGCATGAAGTCAGCAGATGGCAACCCATTGAGTTCTATAATGTAAGGAGTCCCAATGCTCTACAAATTCGACGGAAAACAGCCCTCCGTGGGAAAAAACACCTACGTCAGCGAGCTGGCCAGCGTCATCGGAGACGTGGTGATCGGCGACAATTGCTACATCGGTCACGGGGCCATTGTCAGGGGGGATTACGGCAGGATTGAGATCGGCGACGGCACTGCCGTGGAAGAGGGGGTGATCATTCACGCTCCCCCCGGTGCGGTCAATCGCATCGGAATTCGCGTGACCCTGGGCCACAACGCTGTGATCCACGGCAAGTCCATCGGGGACGGTGCCGTCATCGGCATGGGGGCTGTGCTGAGCATTCTCTCGGACGTGGGCACGGGCGCCATCGTCGCCGAAGGGGGCATCGTCAAGGCGAACCAGTGCATCCCGGACCATGTGGTTGCCGCGGGAAACCCGGCAAAGGTGATCCGCGAGGTGTCGGCCGATGACAAGGCCCTTTGGGACTTCGGCAAACAGATCTACATCGACCTGGCCCAGAAATACCTGGATGAAGGGATGGAGCCGGTGGGGCAAGGTGAAACCCCGTCCGCTTCCGTGGGCTGCACTATTTGTCATTATTCAGCTTAAAAAAGCGACCCGCCGGAGGCAACGGACTCGTTAGATTATTTTTTGTCCGCGCCCTTTACCTGCCAGTGCCCGTCGGAGTCTAAGCAGATCGTTCGGACGTTTGTCTCCTTTTTACCGGATCTGGGCTTGAGGTCGAACTGAAGGTCGACACAGGAGGTTCCGTCTTCATTAAAGGCCCGTACCAAAGAGACCTTGCCGCTGTTCTTTGACTTGCGGTTGGACCACTCAACGGATTGAAGGTCCAGGTTTTGAAGCAAGGTGGTGGCGGCTTCCACCACTTTTTCCTCATCCTCCGGGGTGATCCCCTTGGAGGAAAACAGAGAGCCGGAGATGCTTTTGCCCGCATCTTTGAGGAGCCTGTACGGCGAGGTGATGACCCCTTTGAAGACACCGGTGACGGCATCCTGGGAGGCCCTGCCCACGATGGTCTGGGCTTCGGCCACAATGGCTTCTACCCGGGTGAGGATTCCCGGAATGTCCTTGCGAATGGCCTCGGCCTCCTCAAGGGCTTTGTCGACCCGTGGCAGGACCTCATCCATCTGATCGGTGACGGTGTTCACGGTTTCATTGATGAGGGGGAGCTGCTTTTCCAGCTCTGCGACCTGGGCCTGGATGGCATCGACCCGGGTCAGGATGGAGGGCAACGCCTCACGGAGTTGCTCCACCTCGGAGAGAATCGGCGGAATGGTTTCCCGGATTTTGCCCACTTCCGTGAGGATGGGGGGCACGGTCTCCCTGACCTTTCCCACCTCTGTTACGATGGGGGGGATCTCTTCGGTGATCAAAGGAATGGTTGCCACGATGTCGTCGACCCGGGTCAACACCCCGGGCACTTCCCGGGCGACGACTTGGATGCTGTACGCCAGCCAGGCAAGGGATCCCGCCAAAAGGGCAATGGACAAGGCCAGGGCGGCTGAGAAGATATTTTTCATGGGGAACCTTTTGGTTTGTTTTTCTGTAGCAATTCAGTTTGCTTCGGGTAGGTCGCTTTTTTAAAAAAGCTCCGCAAAAACGTCCCAGTAGCATCGCCTTCTGCCGCCCAGACCCAACGGGTCTGGGCGGCAGAAGGCGATGTATGGCCGATACGGTGAAAAGCAGTCGGCTTGCCGAGAATGTTCGGCCATTCTGAGGCCTTCGCAAGGCCTGTTTGGTAAATATTCTTGTCCCGCCGCAGCCCTTGGCGAAGGCGGATGAAACGTATCCCCCCCGGCAGGGCCACCGGAGTTCTCTCGGTTAACGTCAAGCTCGTCCCAAGTGCCCTTTATCGTGTTTCCAGAAAAATGAAATGGGCCTCTCCTGCAAATACGACTGCCGCATGTCACACACCACGCGAATGCCGCTGAAAGCGGTTGCATGATGTCTGCCGCCGTGCATTCGCCATAGGGTTTCAAGGTGCCCCCACCTTGCCGCCGGAGGCCGTGCGGTGAGCTCTCAAATGGACACGTAACAACAACGTTTTCTGTTACGCCAGCCCGCATAAACCATCAGCAATATGCTTTCGAGGTGGCTCACCTCGCCGTAGGAGGCTTGTTTTTTTACCCACTTTAACCGTAGAAGGCTGTTTTGGACTCAGAAATAGTTCCGTTTTTTAAAGCACCCGATCCACAAGCTGTTTGCCCTTCTGGAGCCATGTCCCGAGGCGGGTGTCCACGGCTTCCAGGGCCGCATGGGGGCAGACCTCCACGCAGCAGTAGCACCGGATGCACGTTTCAAGGTCGAAGGCCACGGCCTCGGGGGTTTCGGAGATGGCGTTTACCGGGCAGTAGGTGAGGCAGTGGTTGCACTTCTGGCAGGCGGCCGGGTTCACCACGGGGCGTTGGACCATGTGTTTCCGGATGAGGTGCTTGAGAAACGCGGGGCCGAAGGTCACCGGGCTCTGGGTCGGGAGCTTAAAGTCCTTGAAGACGGCCTCGGGCACAGGCAAAGGCGGCATGTCCGTTAAGAGCCCTGAAGTCAGGGCCGCGGCCAGGGTGGGCAGGGTCTCGGGGGCAAGACCTGCCATGTGGGCGCAGGTGGCGTCCACCTCGTGAACGTGTGACCCGGCCACGAGAAAGCCCATGGGCCTTGGGGTTCCGCTCTTGCCGGGGCCCTGGCCTTCCAGGCCCGTGACAGCGTCCACCAGGGTGACCGTGGGCCGAACCGTTTCGGCGATGCCCACCAGGAGTTTTGCGAACTGTTCTCTCTGGATCCCGGCCCGTGCGTGCCATCTGGGTTTTTCAAACCCCACCACGCACCCGAAGAGGTTTTTGACCCCCAGGGTTAATGTCATCATGGCGTGGGTCTTGAACTTGGGCAGGTTGATGACCATGGGGGTCTCCAGGGCCTCTTGGGCCAGCCCGATGGTACCGAAGGGCGCCCCGATATCCACCGGCGCCGCCGTCTCGAATCCCCGCACCTCAACAGCCATTCCCTTAAGCGCTTCTTCGAATCCCCCCATTCTCCAGATTTTTGCCACGCTCCCCACGGCAGGGCTGTCGGCGATGAGGGGCCGTGCCCCGCGGTCCAGTACCCATGCGGCCGTGGCCCGCACCACCAATGGGTGGGTGAGGATGGCCTTGTCCGGCGGGGCTGCCAGCAGGAGGTTGGGCTTGATGAGGACCTCTTCGCAGGCACTCGGGGCCTTGGGCATGTGCCGGTCCAGGAGGTCTCCCACCTGGCGGGTGAGCAGGGCCTGGTCATAGGCGGATGCGACAATCTCTGGGGTGGTCATGGGCCCTCCGGGGGTGAGTGGTCAATGTTGGGTCACGGGCTTGGAGCATGTATACCGGTAAGGCAGCATCAAAAAAGACCGATGCCACGGGCATGTCCCGCCGTTGTTGTGTACCACAGACACCGTCCAAGGGAAAAAAGGTTTCGTTTGGGGGCCGCACCTTTGCACCACGCCTCCGTTTATCACCGTTATTATATAAAATAGGTTATGAAATGTTGACAGCCAGAAGAACCGGGTGGTAAATTTTTTTCCTTTTTGTCCGGGACCATGACGATGGCCTTCGAAAGGCGTTGGGACACCGCTTCATGCCCGTGTACGCTGTTCCGTCAGTGCCTGTGCGCTTATTTTTTGTGCCCATGGCGCGGTGGCGGGCGCATGAAGGAGACTCGGTACGTGTTTGAACAGCCTGAACTCTGGCAAATCCTGGCCGCCAATGTGGCCGTGGCCTTCGGGGCCTTTATCCAAAGCGGGACCGGCTTCGGTATGGGGCTTCTGTGCGTGCCCCTGCTTACCCTCATTGATCCGGTTTTTGCGCCGGGCTCCTTTCTTCTGGCCAGCATGTTTCAAAACAGCGTCATGGTGGCCAGGAACCGACGGGGGCTCCGCCCGGACTGGCTGGGGGCCATCCTGCCCGGCATCGTCATGGGGTCCGTGGCTGCCTACTTTGTGCTGAAAAACCTGAAAGGGCCGGGGGTGGAGCTGGCCATCGGGTTCACCATTCTTTTTGCCGTTGCCATGAGTGCCGTGGGGGTTCGCGTGACCGTGGGGCGCAACACCCTTGTGGGCGGCGGTGCTGTTGCCGGTATGATGTCCACCGTGGCCGGTGTGCCCGGCCCGCCGTTGATTCTTCTTCTCCAGAACGAGGTCGGTGTCCAGATCCGGGCCAACCTCGGCATCACCTTCATGTGCGGGAGTTTTGCCTCCATCACCGCCCTCTATTTGTCGGGGCGCTTCGGCGGGCTCCATGCCCTCCTCGGCTTTTCGCTCCTTCCCGGGATCCTCACCGGCAGCCTCCTGGCCGGGCCCTTTGCCCGCTTTCTGGATCGCGCCTTTTTGCGCCCGGCCCTTCTGGTGCTGGTCAGCTTCGGGGGCCTGGCCCTGATCCTGCGAAACCTTCTCTGATTGCAGCCATTCAGCGTATGCCTCCGGCGGGTCGCTTTTTTGAAAAAAAGCTCCGCAAAAAGCGTTTCTAAGAAAATGTCGGAATTGTTTCGGCGAAGCCTATGAATGATTACTTGAGACCTGTTTATCAAACGTTTTAAAAGTTTGGCCCCCGGCAGGGCCGCCGGAGGCTTTTTTGATCTGAATCGTTACCTGAAAAGTTGAACAAACAGCCATCAGAGAAACGCCGCAACCCGGGGTCCAGAGGATCATCCCCTGGCCACCGGGCCCCACTTCAACCATAGAAGGTTACCTCGTGATCTTTAATGCATGGGGCGCCATTTCGTTAGAGAAGCCCTTTGCCCTCTTCGATTTTTTTTGCGAGGTCGTCATCCAGGGCCGTAATGCCGCCCAGGTCGGTGTCTGCGGCGGAGAAAGCCCCCCCTGTTTTTTCGCTGATGGCGGCCTGGAGTTCCTTATTAAAGTCCGCGGTGAGTTCCTTGGTGGCGTTTTGGAAGGCCTGTTTCATGATGGTGTCCAGATTTGACGTGACGTTCAGGTCGTAGCTGTCCAGGGGACCGGTGGCGCTGCCCTGAACCGAGAACTCCGTCACCCCCTTGAGGGTCCGACCCAGGGCCTGCTGGAGGGCACCGGGGTCGGTGGGATCGGCAAAGCGCACCTGGGTCATCTTTGCGGAGACGGCGGCGTCCAGGGTCTCGCCCCCGGTGATGTCCGCATGGCCCGTGACCGAGGCCGAGGCCCCTTCCATACGGATGGTGTCTGCGGATCCCACCGGGCGGATTCCGATGCCGCTGCCGGAGAAAACGAATCGGTCCCCGGCGGTTTGCGGGCTGACGCGATCCATGGTGGCGGTGAGGTCAACGGCCTCGATCCCTTTGAGATCACGGCCCGCCAAGGTCAGGGCCATGGGTTTGCCCACCAGGGGCTGCTGGGCGGTGACGTTTTCCACGGTGCCCGACAGGGTTCCGGCCGGGATCTCCACCGAAAGGGCGCCCCGCGAGATGAGAAATTCCGGCAGGGGGCGCTTCTCCGCAAACGCGATGTCCACGCCTTTTCCCCGGATGCGTTTGGGCTTTTCTTCTTTTGCAGCACCCTCCTCCTGAGCTTTCCCCTTTTCATCCGACGGATCCTTTTCCAGCATGGGCTGAAGCTTTTGGTACCATCGGATAGCGGTTTCCACCTTGCCTTTGTACGCATCCCCAAAAAGCAGGCCGGTGATGTTCCCGGCGCCCACGGCCGAGGGGCCGTAGGTCTCTTTGAGGCGGGTGTAGTCCGCACGGGCCAGTGTGGGCAGGTTTTTTATCCGTTTTTCAAGGCTTGCGATTTCACTTTCCAGATCTTTTTTGACCGACTTGATTTCCTGGATATCGGCTTCCACTTCATCGGCAATTTTTTGAATGTCTGCGGCCTTGGTGAGGAGGGCCGTCCAGTCGGATTTTCCGCTGGTGAGTTCCTCGATGCGTTTTTCGTAGGCTTTGAAATCCTCTTCATCGGGCAGGTCGGCGATGCGCTGTTTGAATTCGCCTTTCAGCGTTTTGATGTCCTCCCGGATTTTTTCGGCCTCCTCCACACTGGCCAGGGTCTCCTGTTCCAGGATTTTTTTCGGGTCCTTGATATCCAGGGAGGGCAGGGAGAGGGGGGATATCTTCTCCTCGGCTTTTTCAGGGACGGCCTTTTTTCTTTTGATCACGGCCCCGGAGTAGCTCCGCTCGGTGTCAAAACGGATGCCTGTGGCCGCCATGCTGGGGACAATGCATTTTCGGAAGAAGAGGGGCGCGGTGGAAACCGTGAGGACGATGTGCCGCGCTTCCACCGCGTTTCGCATGGGGGCGTCGGGGTTGGTGACGGCAAGGCCCTTGAGGTCAAGCCCCGCAGGGAAAAGGCTGAGGTCGGCGTCGGCCAGCTCCACCCGGGCCCCCACAATGAGGGTGCCCGTGGTTTCGATGGCCTTTTTGACGAGGGCGTCGGCAAAGAGAACGAAAAAGAGGACCAGGGCCGCGGTGATCACGGCAAAGGCGGCCACACCCTTGATGCGAATCCATTTTTTCATGGGAAACCTCCTTGGGGTCAGGCCAGGGCCTTGTAAGCGGCGTAAATTTTGGATGCCTTGAAGAACTGCATGACGCGGCTCTTATCGACCCAGGCCAGAAGATGGTCCCGGTAGGCGAGGATGAGCCGGTTCAACACGAGAAAAAGGGGCACAAAAAGGGCCAGGGAGGTGATGAGGCTGCCCATGACCACGGTGTTGTTGAATCGCGCCAGGCGAAACAGAGAGATGTTGTACAGGGCCGTCCAGGTGCCGTTTAGAGCCGGCAGGGTGAGGACCTGCTTGCCCAGGCCGTGGAAGAGGGGATCGAGGATCCAGGCCATGCCGGAAAAGACCCCCCATCCCAGGAGAAAGGCCGAGAGGTTGACCCGGATGACGCACACGGCAAAGAGGATGACAAGGTTGTGCAGGGAAAAGAGCGGTGTGAAGCCCAGCACCATGGAGAGGCAGAGGGCCAGGCTGATCTGGGCCGGTTCTGCCTCGGAGTTCAACAGTTTTAAAAGATTGGCAACCAGCTGGATCATGGGGCCTCCTTGGGCAGGGGGGTGCGATGGAAGTCAACGGGATGTCGCGGTCTCTTTTTTTGTGATTGTCGCGTGTTTTTAATGTATTAGATTAGGAGGGGCACGGCCCGGTGTCAAGGCGAAAAGCGCGTCGCACAGGGCGCAACAGCTCGCAACACCATGAGGTGCCGAGCCGGTTGGCGGGGGCGGCACCGGCCCCCGCGGCGGGGGGCTGTTACAGGGACGGAAACATGTCGTACTCTTCGCTCGTGGTCTTCAGGGCAGCATCGGTGCGGGAGAGGATCTTTTTTACCAGGCTTTTGGAGGTGCGGTCGGCAAAGCGGACCCCGTTGCAGTCACAGGGGGAAAACATGTCGCCCTTCATGCCCGAGCTGCGGGTGATGGCCCCTTTCCAGAGAACCTCCCCTGTTTCGATATGAACGGCTTTGACCGAATAGCTCAAGGTGGTGCAGGAGACCGCCTTCATTTTTCCCTTTTCCCGCTCGTATTTCGCCTTTTTGAAATCGCGAACCATGCCCAGGATGACAACGTTGGCGTTGGTCATTTTCCCGATCTCTTTGAGCTGGGTCTCGTCCACGTGGCCCATGTAGGAGAACTTCATCTCACCCAGGACTTTTTCCACGCTGCTTCGTTCGACGATCTTGTAGCCGGATTTCATGAAGGCGGTTTCAAAGGCGTCGGTCACCACGTCCGAGACGTCAAACCCGAAGTTGTCCTTCCGGCCCGACCGCTCGTCCACAAAGGGGAGGATGGCAAAGCTGTCGTGGTCGAGTTCTGTGAGCCGGGGGCTCAGGACCACGGTTTGATCCGGCTGGAGCATGGCACATCCGGTGGAAAACATGAGGGCGGCAAGGAGGAGGGCGATTCGTTTCATGGCTGTATCCTGTGGGCGATGAGGGCGTAAGCCCGAATAGTTCATGAGAAAACGATCAGGTTAAACCAATAAACCATTATTACAGATTGTTTCTCGTGAAATGTCCGGGTAAGGGCGCCGGTAAATTGAGGTCTGAGTACCGTTTGCCGTTGTTTGTTTCGGGCTGCTTTCATTCAGCTGTATTCCTGACGTCTTATATCGTATAGGAAAGCCGGTGGCAAGGGGCCGTGGGGATGCCGGCAGGGTCAACGCATTTAAAAATTCAGTTGCCTCCGGCGGGTCGCTTTTTGAAAAAAGCTCCGCAAAAACTTTCAGGTAATAAAATAAAGAAGAGGGGCTATGCCTTGCAAGGACGCACTCTTAAAAAACAAAACCTGTTTGTCAAACGTTTCAAAAGTTTTGCTCCCGGCAGGGCCGCCGGAGGCAAAAATGGGGATGCCGGGGCGGCAAAGGGACGGATGTTCCCTTGCCGTGGCCGGGATCAACATTTCCTTTTCGGGCCAGGCGGGATACCATGGCAGAAAAGACGGCAGGGGCAGGCGCGTCCCGCCGGACGCAAAGGCGCGAACCCGGCCCACGACCCGCCCGGTTTCCCTGACGTTATGCCACAACCCAAACCAATTCTTCCGGGAGATTCCCATGGACATCTCATTTTTTCGCAACCTGCCCAAGGCCGAGTTGCACCTCCACATAGAAGGCACCCTGGAGCCGGAGCTGATGGTCGTCCTTGCCGAGCGAAACGGCATTGCCCTGCCTTACAAAGACACCGAGGCGATTCGACAGGCCTATCAGTTTACCAACCTCCAGAGTTTTCTCGATATCTACTACGCCGGGGCCGGTGTGCTCCAGACCGCCCGGGACTTTTACGACCTTACCTGGGCCTACCTCGAGCGCTGCAAAGAGGACAACGTGGTCCACACCGAGATCTTTTTTGATCCCCAGACCCACACGGAGCGGGGCATCGCCTTTGACACTGTGCTTGAGGGCATCGACAAAGCCCTTGAAGACGCACGGGAAAAACTGGGTATTAGCAGCCACCTGATCATGTCGTTTCTGCGCCACCTGCCCGAAGAGAGCGCCTTTGAAACCCTGGAAGCGGCCCTCCCCCACAAGGATCGCATCATCGGTGTGGGCCTCGACTCCTCGGAGGCGGGATTTCCCCCGGAGATGTTTGAACGGGTCTTTGCAAAGGCACGCAGGGAAGGGTTCATCCCCGTGGCCCATGCCGGGGAAGAGGGACCCCCTGCGTACATCTATCAGGCCCTGAACCTGTTGAAGGTGGCACGCATCGACCACGGGGTGCGGGCTTTAGAGGACCCATCCCTGATGGCACGCCTCATCGGCGAACGCATGCCCTTGACGGTCTGCCCCTTCTCCAACGTGAAGCTCAAGGTCTTTGAGACCCTCGCCGACCACAACATCCTGGCCATGCTGGACCAGGGGGCCTGTGTGACGGTGAACTCCGACGATCCGGCCTACTTCGGCGGCTACATGAACGCCAACTTCCAAGGGCTGGCACGGGAGCTGGGCATGACCGAGGCCCAGGCCCGCCGCCTGGCCGCCAACAGCTTTGAGGCGAGCTTCCTGCCCGAGGCCGAGAAGAGAGCCTGGATGGCCAGATCACTGGGCGAAGGGTAACGAAAAAGCAACGAACATAGTGAAGCCACGGGAGAGATTTTCCGCGGCTGTGGAGCTGTTTATCCCGCCGGATGCATGATGCGTCCGGCGGGATTTTTTTTTGTGGGGTGCTGAAGGGCGGTCAACGCCATGGAGGGCAAGGGCTCTGTGGTGTGTTGGTGTCGAAAGAAAGTTTGTTGTTCCAAAAAATGTGCTTGATTCAAAAAATGCTTCGGGGTAAATAGTTCCTCGCTGCGGAACGTGCAGCGGCCCGGAGGGTATCCTGTCGGGGCCATGCTTTTCAAACAGCTGGCCGCCGGAGGCAACGGAATGGTTACAAAAAAAATATGGAGCAACGATGAAGATTATACTCAGCGCCCTGTGCGCCGCCATGGTGACGTTTACCGGCCTGTCCCAGGCCTTTTCCCAGGAACTCGTGGTCTACTCGGCCCGCAAGGAGCACCTGATCAAGCCCCTGTTCGACGCCTATGAAAAGAAGACCGGCGTCACCGTCCGCTACGTCACCGGCAAGGCCCCGGTGCTTCTGGAGCGCCTCAAGTCCGAAGGGAGCCGGACTCCTGCCGACATCCTCATGACCGTGGATGCGGGCAACCTCTGGCACGCGGCCAACGAGGGGGTGTTGCAGCCCGTCTCATCCGAGGTGCTGGCGGCCAATGTCCCGGCCAACCTGCGGGACCCCCAGAACCGGTGGTTCGGCCTCTCCAAGCGGGCCCGCACCATCGTCTACAGCACCGAGCGGGTCACCCCTTCCGAGCTGTCCACCTATGAGAACTTGGCTGATCCCGCCTGGAAGGGCCGCCTGATCCTCCGCACCTCCAAGAAGGTCTACAACCAGTCCCTGGTGGCCATGCTCATGGCCGAACACGGCGAAGCAGATACCCAGGCCCTGGTGGAAGGGTGGGTGAGCAACCTGGCTGCGCCGCCCTTCTCCAGCGACACCAAAGCCCTTGAGGCCATCGTGGCAGGGCAGGGGGACGTGGCTGTGGTCAACACCTACTACTTTGGCCGTCTCCAGAAGAAGAACCCCGGCCTTCCCCTGGCCATTTTCTGGCCCAACCAGACGGCAGGGGGCGTCCATGTCAACGTTTCCGGCGCCGGTGTGACCAAGCACGCCAGCCACCCCGAGGCAGCCAAGGCTTTTCTGGAGTGGCTCTCCGGCCCCGAAGCCCAGAACCTCTTTGCCGACGCCAACATGGAGTACCCCGTGAACCCCGCCGTGAAGCCCCATGGGGCCGTGGCAGCCTGGGGTGACTTCAAGGGCTCGGATCTCGGCCTTGAAAAAGCAGGTGAACTCCAGGCCGACGCCATCAAACTCATGGATCGCGCAGGTTACAAATAAGGCGAGTAAAAAAAGCCTCCGGCGGCCCTGCCGGGGGGCAAGTTTTTGAAAAGCTTGACAAACAGGTTTTTGCTCAATTTCACGAAAATCTTTGCGGAAGCACTTCCCCTGAGGAACGAAGGGGGAGGGCTTTCGCAACCTGGGGGCCAGGGGTGGCGAAGTCACTTAGGCTAAAAAGCCCCTGGCCGCCGGAGGCTTGCTTTTCAAGCTGAGCAGTGACGTCGTGTGATGGGTAACGCGGCGCAGGGAGTTTTATGGAATGGTGTGAGTCAAAAGTGGCAGCTGAGCGGTTTGCCGGTGCGTTCCGATGGCGTGGCCAAGCGGAACCCTCCCTCGTGCCCATGGCTGTGGTGGCCCTGGTGGTGCTGCTGCCCATTGTCCTGGTGATGGCCTCGGTAAGCGCGGACACCCGGGAGATATGGGGGCACCTCAGGGAGAACCTGTTGTCCGGGCTCTTGGTCAACACCGCGGTACTCTCCGCCGGGGTGTTGGCCTTGACCGGTTTTTTCGGGGTATCGGCAGCGTACCTGACGGCCCTGTGCGAGTTTCCGGGGCGGCGCTTTTTCTCCTGGGCCCTGCTGTTGCCCCTTGCTGTTCCTACCTATGTAATGGCCTTTGTCTACACCGGCCTCCTTGATTTTTCGGGACCGGTGGCCACCTTCCTGCGGCAGCACCTGCCTTCCGTGGCGCCGCTTCTGCCGCCCATCCGGTCCACGGGCGGAGTCATCCTCGTGTTGTCCCTGGCCCTGTATCCGTATGTGTTTCTCCTGGCCGCCGGGGGATTCGCTTCCCAGGGGGAGCGGGTGCTGGAGGCCTCGCGCTGCATGGGGCTGGGCCGGTGGCGCCTCTTTTTCCGGGTGCTGCTTCCCATGGCCCGGCCCTTTATCCTGGCCGGGCTCATCCTGGTGCTCATGGAGACCCTGGCGGATTTCGGGGCGGTGTCCGTGTTCAACTACGACACCTTTACCACGGCCATCTACAAGGCGTGGTTCGGCTTTTTCTCCATCGACACCGCCTCCCAGCTCGCCTCCATTCTCGTGATGCTGGCCCTTCTGGTACTCACCGCCGAAAGCTGGAGCAGGCGGCGCATGCGTTATGTGCGGGGCCGTGACGGGCGTCGCGCCAGGCGCATGCCCCTGACCGGGAGGCAGGCGGCCGGGGCCCTCTTGTTTCTGGGCGGGCTCTTTGCCGTGGCCTTTGTGGTGCCCATGGCCCAGCTGCTCGTCTGGGTGGGCGAGGCGTGGCAGGAGGAACTGCACCTGGGGTACGGAAGGCTGTTTGCCAACTCCCTCATACTCTCCGGGGCCGGGGCTCTGGTTACCCTGGCGGCAGCCCTTGCCATTGCCTTTGCCGGGCGAAGGGCCAGGGGGCGCCTGCCTGCCGTCCTTACCCGGCTCTCCCTGTTGGGTTACGCCCTGCCCGGCACCGTCCTTGCCGTGGGCATGGTGCGGGTTCTGGGGGGCATGGACCAGATGATGGCCGGGGCCTTTGCCATGTTTGGGGCAGGGCTCTCCGGCCCTTTTTTCCAGGGGACGGTGTGGATGATGCCCGTGGCTTACATGGTGCGGTTTCTCTCCGTGGGGTTCAGTGCGGTGTCCGGCAGCCTGGGCAGGGTCTCTCCTTCCATGGACGAGGCGGCCAGGACCCTGGGGGTGAGCGGCATCTCCCTGGTGCGGCAGGTGCACCTGCCCCTGATCCGGGGCGGCATGGTGACCGGGGCGATCCTGGTGTTTGTGGATGTCATGAAAGAGATGCCCCTGACCCTGATGACCCGGCCCTTTGGCTGGGACACCATGGCCGTGAAGATTTTTGAGCTCACCTCCGAAGGGGAGTGGGAGAGGGCGGCGATTCCCGCCGTGGCGCTGGTGGTGGCCGGGCTGATTCCCGTGGGACTTCTGGTGTGGCAAAAGGAAAAGGGGAAAACATGATGTATCTGGATGTTCGCGCAGTCACAAAACACTTCGGGGAGACCTGTGTGGCCCGCAAGGTGGGGTTTTCCCTTGGCCAAGGCGAGCTTGGGGCCCTTCTGGGGCCCAGCGGCTGTGGCAAGACCACCTTGCTCCGCATGATCGCCGGGTTTGAAGAACCGGACGACGGGGCCGTCTACCTGGGCGGCCGACCCTTGTGGGACGAGGGCAAAGGTCTTGCCGCCGAAGATCGGAAGATCGGCATGGTGTTTCAGGATTATGCCCTGTTTCCCCACCTCACCGTCCGGGAAAACATCGCCTTTGGCATGCAGGGCACCGGCCGGGCCGAGCGCCGGGAGACCATCGGCGAACTCCTTGAGGTGACCGGCCTTGCCGGGGCGGAGAACCGCTACCCCCACGAACTCTCCGGCGGCCAGCAGCAGCGGGTGGCCCTGGCCCGGGCCATCGCTCCCAAGCCCCGGTGCCTGCTCATGGACGAGCCCTTTTCCAACCTGGACGTCACCTTAAGGGAGAGCCTCTCGGCCGAGGTGCGGGAGATTCTCAAGCGCTTCGGCATCACCGCCCTCATGGTGACCCACAACCAGCACGAGGCCTTTGCCATGGCCGATCGTATCGGGGTGATGATGGGCGGCACCATTCTCCAGTGGGACACCCCCGAGGGGCTGTACCACGCCCCGAAGGATCTTGCCGTGGCCCGGTTTATCGGTGAAGGGAGCCTCCTTACCGGGACCCTCTCCCCGGACGGTACCCTGGACTGCGGCCTGGGCGCTTTGTCCGTGGGGGATACGCCGGGCACGGAATCTGCCAGGCGGGTCCGGGTCTTTGTGCGGCCCGAGGCGATCCGCATCGCCCCTTCCGGTGACGGGGCGTTGGCGCGGCTGGAGAAGAGTTGCTTTCGGGGGCCGGGCCGCAGCTGCCTGTTCACATTGCCCTCGGGGGAGCGGGTCAAGGTTGAGGCCGGTCCCCGGTGCCCCCTTCTGGAGGGAGAAACCTACGGCCTGGGCGTGGACAGAAACGGGGTTTCCGTTTTTCCCTGACGAAGCACCTCTTTACTAACGGGTTCCTCTTTCCTCATGTTTTCTCATTATGTATAATGACGGCTCTCAATGTCTGACCATTGAAAAATGAAGATCCGTTGTCATATTGTGACCGTGAACCCGGGCCATGATGTGGCGGCGGGTTCGCTCTGAGCGGTTTGCTCCCTGCCTGGCCCCCATGGTCGATCCCATCGCCGGTATATCCTGTGAGTTACCGGAAGACCCCTTCCACGATGCCGTCCCGTCGGCTGGCCCGGATCTGTAATCCCCTCAGATGTCCTCAGAGGGCATCAACGCCCTATCTATACCTGGAAAAGAGGAGATAACCTGTGAACATTGGTATTCCCAGAGAGACCCACGACGACGAGAAACGGGTGGCAGCCACGCCGGAGAGCGTGAAGACCCTGATCCGCCTGGGGTACGACGTGTCCGTGGAATCCGGTGCCGGAGAGGCCGCCGGGTTTGTGGACGGCGCCTATGAGGCCGCCGGTGCGGCCGTGACTGACGCGAAGGCGGTGTGGACCGCCTCGGACATGGTGCTCAAGGTGCGACCCCCGGCCCTTTCCGAGGCAGAGCAGATGAAAGAGGGGGCCGCCCTGGTCGCCTTTGTCCAGCCCGCCGTAAACCCCGAGCTTGTAGAGCTGCTCAAAACCAGACGAATCACCGCCCTTGCCATGGACCAGGTACCGCGCATCACCCGTGCCCAGAAGCTTGATGCCCTAAGCTCCATGGCCAACATCGCCGGGTATCGGGCCGTGGTGGAGGCAGCCGGAGCCTTCGGGCGCTTTTTTACCGGCCAGGTCACGGCCGCAGGCAAGGTGCCCCCGGCAACGGTTCTGGTCATCGGGGCCGGGGTGGCCGGGCTTTCGGCCATCGGCACCGCAGGGGGCCTTGGGGCCGTGGTGCGGTCCTTTGACACCCGCCCGGAGGTCAAAGAGCAGGTGGAGAGCATGGGCGCGTCCTTTCTCCTGCTGGACGTGGCCGAGGAGGGCAGCGGTACCGGCGGGTACGCCAAGGAGATGAGCAAGGCCTTTATCGAGGCGGAGATGGCTTTGTTTGCCGAGCAGGCAAAGGAGGTGGACATCATCGTTACCACCGCCATGATCCCCGGGAAAAAAGCCCCGGTCCTCATCACCAAAGAGATGGTGGCCTCCATGAAGCCGGGCAGCGTCATCGTGGACCTGGCCGCCGAACAGGGGGGCAACTGTGAGCTCACCGAACCCGGTGCGGCCGTGGTGAAGGAGGGGGTCACCCTCATCGGCTACACGGACATGGTGAGCCGCCTGGCCAACCAGGCCAGCCGCCTCTACGCCACCAACCTCACCCACCTGTTGGACAACCTCACCCCGGACAAAGGCGGGGAGGCAGCCTTCGACATGGAGGACGAGGTGGTGCGCGGCATGATGGTCACCAAAGACGGGGAGGTCACCTGGCCGCCCCCTGCCCCCAAGGTACCCGATCCTGCTCCTCAGGCCCCCGCGCCTGAGCCGGAGGCTCCGGGGCCGGAGCCGAACCTCCTGAAGAAGGCCTGGCGTCGCTGGTGGCCCCAGGTGATGCCCTTTGTCCTGCTGGCCGCAGGCGGGTTTTTTCTTTATGAGATGGGCACGGTGGTGCCCCAGGCCTTCCTCCAGCACATGACGGTGTTCGTCCTGGCTTGCTTTGTGGGGTACATGGTGATCTGGAACGTCACCCCCTCCCTTCATACGCCCCTCATGAGCGTCACCAACGCCATCAGCGGCATCATCGTCATCGGGGCGCTCCTGCAGATCTCCGGGCCTTTTTTCAGCCTGAAGACCTGGCTGGCGGCCATTGCCGTTCTTATCGCCACCATCAACGTGTTCGGAGGTTTTTTCGTGACCCAGCGCATGCTGAAGATGTTCAGGAAAGGAGGCGACAATGAGTAGCGGCCTCATCACCACAGCCTACATTGCGGCAGGCGTTCTCTTTATTCTCTCCTTGGGGGGCCTGAGCAACCAGGAGACGGCCCGGCGGGGCAACCTCTATGGCATCCTCGGCATGGCCATCGCCCTTCTGGCCACCATCCTCGGCCATGAGGTGACGGGCTACGCCCTTATCATCGTGACCATGGGCATTGGTGGCGGCATCGGAGTCATGGTGTCCCGCAAGGTCCAGATGACCCAGATGCCCGAGTTGGTGGCCATCCTCCACAGCTTTGTGGGCATGGCCGCCGTGCTGGTGGGCATTGCCGGGTACCTGGATCCCGAGATGCATTACACGGGCATTGAAAAGACCATCCACGAGGTGGAGGTGTTCCTCGGGGTCTTTATCGGGGCTGTGACCTTTACGGGCTCGGTGGTGGCCTTCGGTAAGCTCCGGGGCACCATCGGCAGCCGTCCGCTGCTTCTGCCCTTCCGGCACCTCATCAACCTGGCCGGGCTCCTCGTGACGTTGGGCATCGGCGTCCTCTTCGTGGGGGCCGAAGGCACGGGGTACCCCCTGTTCGGGCTCTTTATCATGACCTTCATTGCCTTTGGCCTGGGCTGGCACATGGTCATGGCCATCGGCGGGGCAGACATGCCCGTGGTCATCTCCATGCTCAACTCCTACTCGGGCTGGGCAGCGGCCGCCACAGGGTTCATGCTGGGCAACGACCTGCTCATCATTGCAGGGGCCCTGGTGGGCTCCAGCGGGGCCATCCTCTCTTACATCATGTGCAAGGCCATGAACCGGAGCCTGGCCAACGTGATCTTAGGGGGCTTCGGAACCTCCGGGGGCACTGTGGTGGACGGGGACCACCAGGGCGAGGCCGTTGCCACCAGCCTGGAGGAGACCGCCGAGCTTTTGAAAGATGCGAAGAACGTGGTGATTGTCCCCGGCTACGGCATGGCCGTTGCCCAGGCCCAGCACCCGGTCTTTGAACTCACCGAGCGCCTGAAAAAGGACGGGGTGAACGTCCGCTTTGCCATCCACCCGGTGGCAGGGCGCATGCCCGGGCACATGAACGTGCTTCTGGCCGAAGCCCGCGTGCCCTACGACATTGTCCTGGAGATGGACGAGATCAACGATGACTTAGGCGACACCGATGCGGTGCTGGTCATCGGGGCCAATGACATCGTCAACCCCTCGGCCCTGGAGGACCCCAACAGCCCCATCGCAGGCATGCCCGTCCTTGAGGTGTGGAACGCCGGCACCGTGGTTGTGCTGAAGCGCAGCATGGCAACAGGCTATGCCGGGGTGGAAAACCCTCTCTTCTTCAAGGAGAACACCCGCATGCTCTTCGGTGACGCCAAGGAGAGCATCACCGGCCTGCTGGCAGCGGTGTAGCAGCAAAACAAGGTGCCTCCTTAAAAGGGGCACCGGGACATTCCGTGGTTTAGAAAAGGGGATCGGTCGAATCAGGCCGGTCCCTTTTTTTATGTGGCCGGTTCACTGGCTGGAGAGCCCTGGTCCACGCTTTTTAACGCGACACAATCTCCACCTGTTTTTGGGGTGGTTGGCATTTTTGACTGTTTCTCCTGAACAAAACAAGAAATATGCCGTTCGGCATCGCGTGCAAAGATTTAGAAATACAGTAAAAATCAATTCCGGTATTTCGGAATAAAAAAAAGTGAAACAGACGGGATAAATTTTCTTGACACGCCTTTTTCGCTCTGCCATAAAGCGCCACACGTTGTGTGGGTGCCGTGGTCCATATCCCTTTGGATTACGGTGTTTTCCTTGATATCCTTTTGCCCGTACGGAGCGCCTATTCCGTGCATGTTACGCCGTTATCCGACAGGGTGGGTCCCACAGCTCGAACCGCCCGATTATCCATTTGATAAGTTGATCTGATTTTTGAAAATTGACTCACCATTTTTAGGGATCCGGCAGCGTTGACGCGATATGTTTCGCGCCTTCCGTTGCATGGCCTGCAGGATCCGGTGCGTCTGGAGGTTCAGCCATGCTCAAGAAAGATTTCACCTACTCCGTTTTCTGGAACTGTTTTCTCATTGTTTTCGGAACCCTGATCTACGTGATCGGGCTCAAAGGTATCGCCGACCCCCACAGCTTCGTGCCCGGCGGCCTTTTTGGCCTCGCCTTCTATCTTTACTACCTGTCCGACTGGATGAACCCGGGGATCATCTTCGCCCTGTTGAACATCCCCATGTTCATCGTGGGCAGGATGTGCATCAGCGGGCGGTTTCTGGCCTACAGCTTTCTGGCCATGGTGGTCTCCTCGGTCACCTACAACTTCATCCAGGTGGACCTGGGCATCGTGAACCAGCTTTATGCGGCGGTGACCTGCGGGGTGTTTGTGGGGATCGGGTCCGGCATCGTGCTGCGGTCCCTGGGGTCCAACGGCGGCCTGGATATCATCGCGGTGACCCTCTATCAGAAGTTCAACGTGGGCCTCGGCAAGTTTTACATCATCTTCAACGTGGTGCTCTACAGCTTCAGCTTTGCCACCATGAACACCGACCTGGTCATCGCCTCAATCATTTCGGTGTTCGTCACCTCCGTGAGCATGGACTATGCCCTGTCCATGTTCAACCAGAGGAAGATGGTCCTGGTGGTAACCGAGAAGCCGGAGTGCATCTCTAAGGAGATCATCGACAAGCTCAAGATCAGCACCACCTTTTTAAACGGCCAGGGCGCCTACACCGGTCGCGACAAGAAGATCCTCATGACGGTGATCAACAACATCCAGCTCAAGCGCCTGGAGGAGATCGTTTTCACCAAGGACGAGGAGGCTCTCTTTATCGTGGAGAACACCTTCAGCGTCATCGGTGCCAATTTTTCCAAGCGGAAGGTCTACTAAAGGCAGGGAGAGAGGGAAAGGCACAAGCAGGGATACCTGAAAGGGCCACCGCCAGCAAAACGGCGACGGCCCTTGAGGGTTTTGTATATGGGCGGCGGGCCCTTGGCCCGCCGCCCTTTTTGGTTTGTTACACTGTAACTATTCAGTTGTCTCCGGCGGGTCATTTTTTTTGAAAAAAAGCTCCGCAAAAAACGAAACACGGGTGCGAAAATGTCGGAATTGTTTCGGCGGAGCCTATAAATGATTACTTGAGACCTGTTTATCAAACTTTTTAAAAGTTTGGCCCCCGGCAGGGCCGCCGGAGGCTTTTTTGATCTGAATAGTTACGTCACACTTTGAATTTTCCCACCAGGGATTTCAGCTCCTTGGCGGATCGGGCCTGGTCGGCGGTGCCGGTGTTGACGCTGGCGCTGCGGGTGGCCACATCGCCGATGAGCTGGTTGACCTCGGAAATGTCCGTGGCGATTTCCCCGGCAACGGTGGCGTTCTGGGCGATGTTGGAGTTGACGTCGTCAACCCCCTGGGCCGCCTGGTTGACGTTTTCGGCGATCTCACGGGTGGTGGCGGACTGCTCTTCCACGGCCGCGGCAATGGCCCCCACCATTTCGTTGACGTTGTGGATGGACTTGTTGATTTCGTTGATGTCCCGCACCGTGCCTGCCGCCGACCGCTGGTTGGTTTCGATCTTTTCCCGGATCTCCTGGGTGGCCCGTGCCGTGAGCTCGGCAAGCTCCTTGATCTCCGAGGCCACCACGGCAAACCCCTTGCCCGCGTCCCCGGCCCGGGCTGCCTCGATGGTGGCGTTGAGGGCCAGGAGCTTGGTCTGCTCGGAGATGTCGGTGATGGTTTCCACCACCTTGCCGATCTCCTGGGCGGAGGTTCCCAGTTCTTCCACCTGGGTGGAGGCGCTGTTGGCCTGGCCCACGGCCAGGCCGGTGGCCTGGCTGGCCTCTTCGGAGTTGCGGGCGATCTCTCCCAGGGAGCCTGTCATCTCTTCGGTGGCTGCGGCGATCATGGCGATGTTGGCCGCGGTCTGCTCCATGGTGGCGGCGATGGTGGTGAAGTGGCTGCTCATCTCGTCGGCGGCGCCGGCAACGGTGGTGGATTTACCGGACATGGCCTCGGTGTCCGTGGACATGTCATGGGACAGGTCGGAGAGCCCGCTGGAGGCGGACAGCAACGAACCTGCGTTTTCGTTGATCTGGCGGATCATCTCCTGGAGCTGGCCGATGAAGGTGTTGAACCACCGGGAGAGTTCCCCCACCTCGTCGCGGCTGGTGACCTCAAGGCGGGTGGTCAGGTCCCCGTCCCCTTCGGCGATGTCTCTGAGGCCGTCCACCACGCGGTTCACAGGGCGGGTGATGAGGCGGGCCACATACCAGGCAACGGCCAGGGCCACGGCCGCGGAGAGCAGGCCGATGGCGAAAAAGAGGCGGGTCATGCGGGAGGCGTTTTTCCGGGTGGCAGCCCCGGCGGCAAACACCTGGCGCCGGTTGGTCTCGATGAGGTGCTCCTGATCGTTGATGTGGGCCTTTTTGCCTTCGATATCGGCGATGGCCTGCTGGATCCGGCCCTCCTGGATGGCCTGGAGTTCGGCGATGATGCCCCGGACCTCGGTGAAGGCCTTGAAGGCGGAGCCGGTGTCGCTGGCTTTTCTTGCGAAACGGAGTTTCCCCGGGGTGTTGGCCAGGACGAACACCCGCTGGCTTTTTTTCTGCCAGTGCTCAAAGCGCTCCGTAAACCGGGAATAAAGGGCCTGGGTTTCCTCGGTGTCGAATTTGGCCGAGGCCTTCTGCATGCTCGCTTCGGTCTCTTCCATGCTGAGACGGCTGGCCTCCTGGGCTGCCTTGATTTCCGACGGCTCGCTGGCCACCAGGGACATCTTTTCCGCGATGGCGGCCTGGGTGATGTCCCGGTCCGCTTTCATCATGGCCTTGATGCTTGCCTGGAGTTCCTGGAGCTGCGGGATGTCCCTGTTGATAAGGGGCAGCATGTCGTCGGTGATCAAGGGCAGGATCTGCTGCTCGATGAGCCCTGAAAACTGGTTGGTTACGATGTCGTTGAGGTCATCCGACAAGATCCCCAGGGCCCATCTGCCGAGGCCGATCAGCAGAAACAGGGAAAACACGGGGACGCCGATGATGAGGATGCACTTTCGATTTAAGCTCACGTTATTTTTCTCCTGGAAAATCTCCCGGTGCAATCGGTTGCGGGCCGCCCGGTGCTGTGAAGCAATCCGGGCGGCCCTTGGGCATTAAAGTTTGTCGAGAAATACACCCACGAGGACCCCGCCCACCACGGTGCCGTCTTCGTCGATGAGGGGAAGAGCCACGTGCTGGAGCTGCGTGTTCTCGGCCTTGTCGAACTTCACGGGGCCGACCTCGATGCTCTGCTCCTTGACGGTGCGCTTGTACTTGCCTTCATCCCCCTGCCAGTAGTCGTTGGGGGTTCTGTGGGAGCCCACGGTGGCCCCCTGGTTGTCGAAGGCAAACCCCTTGGCCATGGCCGGGGTCCGGTTGGCCAGGGCCTGGAGCGCCTTGCCGCAGTCGTTTGACAGAAGCTCTTCCATGATGGGGAGCTCCTCTTCGGCTTCCTGCCACTCTTCGTCGATTTTCTGGATCTCGGCAAGGGTGGCGCCCTTGGCGTTGCTTGCCTTGGCCGCATCCACGAGCTCTTTGGTGACGCACAAGGGGAGCAGGGTGGTTTTGGTAAAGGCTTTCAAGGCATCCGAGCCTTTGGGGGCGGCGTCGATGTCCTTGGCGACTTTGGCCAGCAGCGCTTCAACGGCGGGGTTGGCGGTGCAGAGGCCGGGAAGGCCCAGGAACAGGGCGATGACAAGGGTTGCAATGCATTTTTTCATGGGGGGTCCTTCTCCGTTAATCGGTTTTATTCCATTTTATCAATAGGTGATCACGCGGCCGGCGCCCAGGGGCTTGACCACTTTGTCTCCATAGACCTTGCGAAAATGGGCGATGGCGTTTTCTCCGGTGCAGTGACCTCCGTAAAAAGTAAACCCTTTGGCTTTTACGGCGTCGGTGTAAGCCACGGCTTTTTCCAGCACGTCAGGGGATGCCTTTTTCAGGTGGAGTCCCCCCACCACCGAGAGGATCTTCTCATTGGGGAATTTTTTCTTGATGGCCTTGAGGATGTTGATGTAGCCGGCATGGCCGCATCCGAAGACGGCAACGATGCCCTTGGGGGTCTTGATGGCCAGGGTGGCGTCGTCGATGATGGGGCAGGGTCCGGTGCCGTCTTCGTTGAAGAATTTACCCTGGATGGGCTGGTAGCTGCCCGCCTCTCTGGGGACGTCCGTGAAAAAGTAGAGGCCCTCGTCCAGCTCGGTGACGTTGTTGACCGGCTTGAAGGTGGCCTGGGTGTATTTGCGTGCCAGGTAGGGCATTCCGCAGATGCGGACCGGTGCGCCTTTTTTGACCCCGTATTGCTTGTGCCAGATGTAGGGGTGCCCGTAGACCGGGGGGGCCCCTTTGAGGCGGGGGTAGAAGGTGAGGCCGCCGGTGTGGTCGTCGTGGCCGTGGCTGATGGCGATGCCGGAGAGGTCGTCCAGGCTGATGCCCATGCGCTCGGCGTTTTCAAGGTAGATGTTGGTGGTGCCGGTGTCCAGCAGCCAGTGGTGGCCGTTGGGCAGCTCAATGGAGATGGAAACGCCGTGTTCCGTGGCAAAGCCGTCGGCGGCCGCCTTGTCGTCGCAGAGGACGGAGAGCTTCAACGGCTGGGCGGCAAAGGTTCCGGTAACCGAGGTTAGCAGGAGGGGGAGTACTGTCAGGATAGAAACGATGATCGTGTTTCTGAGGTTATTCCGCATGTCTTTGCTCCTTGACTCTGTGTTGCACATGTTTACCTGGAAGGTCACTGGCTTCAGGGCTCTATGTGCTGTTGTTAGGGCCGGGTTCATGGTTGATTCTAAGTGTGAGTCGAATAGAAATTAGTTCGGATGAACCTAAGATTTCTTTAGAGGAAAATATGAGGTATTGATCCCTCATGGGGAAAACGTGCCTTTATGTAAATGGGGTGCTGGGAAGATATGGTGTTAACTTGAAAGGTTACCGGGGCGGTTTCGTGAGGGCGTGAAATCGTTTTTTTGGGTGGGGTGGTGTTGCCTGAAAGGGAGCACGATGAAAAGAGGAAATGGGTTTTGTGCCTTGTGGGGGAGCAATATTAGCCAAGGCCACGGGTTGCATTTTCACAGGGCAGGGTTCCTCACGCGGGGTGGATTCCACAATGACATTTTTGGGTTTCCGTCGTACAATATGTGTGTCATCTCGCTGAATAAGGATACAAAACGGAGGTGAGCCATGGAACATGCGAGTTGGGAGAACGTGACCTATCATGCGATGGTCGTCTCCGAGGAGGAGGGGACCTTTGTACGACGCATCGAAACCCTGTCCGTTGGAGACCTGCCCCCCGGGGACGTGCTGATCCGGGTGGGGTTTTCGTCCCTCAACTGGAAGGATTGCCTGTCGGCCATGGGGAATCCCGGGGTGACCCGGCGCTATCCCCATACGCCGGGCATCGATGCCGCAGGGATTGTCGCCGAATGCACCACCGAGGGGTTCCACAAAGGGGACAAGGTGATCGTGACCGGGTACGACCTGGGCATGAACACGGCCGGAGGGTTTTCCGAATACATCCGCGTACCTGAATCCTGGGTGGTGAAGCTTCCTGCGGGGTTGACCCGAAAAGAGTCCATGATGCTGGGCACCGCCGGGTTTACAGCGGGGCTTTCCGTCAAGCGCCTCCTCGATCATGGGGTGACCCCTGAGATGGGCACGGTTCTCGTTACCGGGGCCTCCGGGGGCGTGGGGAGCCTGGCCGTGGGGATCCTCAAGAAACTCGGCTTTGTGGTGGCGGGTGTCAGCGGGAGGGAGGACAAAGGGGCCTATCTCTCCTCCATCGGCGTGGACCGGGTGCTCTCCCTTGCCGAGGCTGTGGACACGAGCGGCAAGGCCTTAGGAGGAAAACTCTGGGCCGGCGTGGTGGACGCCGTGGGCGGGGATGTCCTTGCCACGGCCATCAAGAACACCATGCATCGGGGGGTGGTGACCTGCTGCGGGAACGTCCGTTCCGATGAACTCACCTCCTCCATCTATCCCTTTATCCTGCGCGGGGTCTCTTTGTGCGGCATTGACTCGGCAACCTGTCCCATGGACGAGCGCCAGGCGGTCTGGGCCCGGCTGGCCGATGCCTGGAAGCCTGAAAACCTCGATGCCATGGTGGAGAGTTTCAACGGCTTGGAGGAACTCGATGACCAGATCGAGCGCATGCTCAGGGGGGACCGCACCGGGCGCAGCATCGTGCATATGCCCTGATGTGATTCTTTCCCCGGTGTAACCATTCAGATCAAAAAAGCCTCCGGCGGCCCTGCCGGGGGCCAAACGTTTAAAAAGTTTGATAAACAGGCCTGAAGTAATCATTCCGTACCAGTGTGCCTCCGGCGACCCTGCCGGAGGCATGTTGAACCGTTACATCGTCCCTTCATGTATCCCGTCATGTGCCGCTCCGTCCCGGTGACATCCTTTCCGGCACGCTGACGCATCTTTTTGTCTTGTCATTGCCATCTCATTTAAGACCCATCAACCTAAGGAGGATCCAATGGAATCCATTGTGATGAAGCTTCAGGAGTGGCTGGCGTTTTATGGTTTGAAAGTGGTGGCGGCCCTGGTGATTCTCGTGCTGGGGCGCATTGCCGCAGGCATTCTTCGACGCGTGCTTCGAAATATCATGGTCAAGGGGAAGGTGGAACCGACCCTCATCTCCTTTGTCTGCAGCGTGGTGTACGTGGGCCTCATGGCCTTTGTGATCATCGCGGCCCTGGGCAAGCTGGGGATGCAGACCACCTCGTTCATCGCGGTGCTCGGTGCCGCAGGCCTTGCCGTGGGCCTGGCCCTGCAGGGCTCTTTGGCCAACTTCGCCTCCGGGGTCCTTCTGGTGGTCTTTACCCCGTTTAAGGTGGGGCACTTTGTGGAGGCAGGTGGCACCCAGGGCACGGTGAAGGAGATCGGCATGTTCAGCACCGTCATCAAGAGCGTGGACAACAAGCGGATCATCATCCCCAACGCCCAGGTGACCGGCGGCATCATCGTGAACCACACGGCCGAGGATATTCGCCGGGTGGACCTGGTGGCCGGTGTCGGGTACGGGGATAATCTGGATGAGGTGAGACAGACCCTGGAGGATATCCTGAAAAATGAGCCCATGGTCCTTGAGAGCCCCGCCCCCACCATCGCGGTGAGTGAGCTGGGGGAGAGCAGTGTCAACTTTGTGGTACGTCCCTGGGTGAAGACCGCCGACTACTGGAGCACCTGGTTTTCCCTTCAGGAGGCCATCAAGAAGAGCTTTGACGCCAAGGGCATCTCCATTCCCTTTCCCCAGCGTGATCTTCACCTGAATCTTCCCGAAAACGGGCTCAACGGCCTGACCCAGGGCAGCGCCGGAAGCTGAGAATCCGGATCAGGCCAGGCAGGTGCAGAGGTCTTTAAAAAGGGTTTTATCAAAGGCTCCTTTGGTGACCACCTCGTGTTTGATGAGGTTCAGGGTATCAAAGGGGCTTTTGATTTTGCGGTAGGTTTTTTCCCGGTGGGTGAGGTTCTCGTAGCTGTCGATGAGCCCGATGAGCTGGGCTTCGAAGCCGATGTGGGCGATGCCCCTGGGGTACCCGCTGCCGTCCAGGCGCTCGTGGTGCTCCAGAATGGCCCGCGAGATGGAGAAATCAAAGGAGCCTGTCTCCTTGATGATGTCGTGGCCGATGGCGGCGTGGGTCTTGTACTCATCAAACTCTTTGGTGGTGAGCTTGCGGTTGGTGATGACGATGTTGGGGTCCAGGCGGGTTTTTCCGATGTCGTGGAGAAGGGCGGCCAGGGCCAGCTGCCTTGCCTCGTCCGGGGAGAGCTTGCAGTGGGTGCAGTAGAGCATGGTGATGGCCATGGTGTTGATGGAGTGGTCCATGATGGACCGATCCACGGTGGAGCTTTCGGCCAGCTGTTTTAAGATCAGGGAGTTGTTTCCGTAGCCGTCAAAGACAATGTCGATGGTTTCGGGGAGCTGGGACAGGGAATTCTCCGAGGGCTTGGCCATTGCCTCGGAGACAATGTCGCAGAGGATGGTCTTGACCTTGGTGAGCCCGCCGGGGGTCAGGCTCTGCCGCAGGTGGGTGTTGAAACTGGTCTGCAGCTCGTCCACGGCAGCCTGGCTGTCACGCTTGTGGATATAGATCCGGGGAGGGCGGGTCCGGGCGTCTTCGGTGAAGTTGATGCGCTTGCCCTTGGGCTTGTACAACACGAAGTCGCCGCTGTCCGCCTTGCAATAGAGAGGAACCGAACGGTAATAATGAACCTGGCTCTCCTTGACTTGAATGAAGTCCCCCATACCCCCACACATCACACTCTGGAAAAATGACATCAAAACAACGTCATGCGGCCTCCCCCAATGGGCCGCACGATTTCTGATTGTTGATATCGGCTGCATGTGGAGGAATCTTTACGGTTCCCGTCTAAAAAAATCAGGGTCCGGGGCCTTTTTTCAAGGGATCACAAGATCAAGACCGATGGGACAGTGGTCCGAGCCGAAGATATCGTTGTCGATCCAGGCGTCTTTGATCCAGCCGTTCTCTGCGATGTCCCGGCTGACGTAAAAGTAGTCAATGCGCCACCCCGCGTTGTTCTTGCGGGCGTTGAATCGATAGGACCACCAGGAGTACTTCTCCTCCTCCGGGTAGAGGTGGCGGAAGGTGTCCACGTAGCCCATGGCGAGGATGCGGTCCAGCCACTCCCGCTCAACGGGAAGGAAACCCGAGCGCTTGGAGTTGGCCTTGGGGTGCCGCAAGTCGATTTCGTTGTGGGCGGTGTTGACGTCCCCGCAGATGATGACGGGGCGCCCTTTGTCCCTGAGGGCGTTGGTGTAGGCAAAGAACGCATCGTAGAACCGGAGCTTGTAGTCCAGCCGTTCATCGCTCTGCTGGCCGTTGGGAAAATAGACGTTGAAGAGGGTGAACTTCTCGTACTCAAGCTCCAGGATTCGCCCTTCATCGTCAAACTCCGGGGTCCCGATGCCGTGTCGCACGGCCACGGGGGCGTTTTTTGTCCAGGCCCCGACCCCGCTGTATCCTTTTTTGACCGTGGAAAACGACCAGTGAGCCTTGGACCCGTTGAGGGCCGTCATTTCCGGGGTGAGCTGGGGCTCCTGGAGCTTGGTCTCCTGGACCATGAGCACATCGGCCCCGAGCCGCTCTGCGGCCCCTTCAAAATCTTTCTTCCAGACGGCCCGGAGGCCGTTGACATTCCATGATACCAATCGCACGTTGTCCGATTCCATCGTTGTCCTTTCTCTGTGCAATCATCGGTTAACGGTGGCCCCCTTATAAGGGGGCGCGTCGCATCAGGCCAGGGTGGCCAGGATTTCTTCGTAGGGGGGCTCTTCCTTCAAGTCCTTTGAAAAGGATGAATAGATGACCGTCCCCTCTTCGTCAAGGACCACAACGGCCCGGGCCAGGAGCCCCTGCAGGGGCCCTTCGGCAATGCGGACGCCGTAGGCATCCCCGAACCCGCGGGTGCGGAGCTCGGACACCGGGATAACCCCGTCGATGCCCTCGGTTTCGCAGAACCGCTTGTGGGCAAAGGGCAGGTCGGCGGAGACGCTCAGGACCTGGGTGTTGGCAAGGGAGGCGGCCTCCTGGTTGAACCGGCGCACCGACGCCGAGCAGACCGGCGTGTCGATACTGGGGAAGATATTCAAGACGATGCGTTTGCCCGCCAGGTCAGGAAGGCTCACATCCGTCAGGTCGGTCTTGGTCAGGGTGAACCCGGGGGCTTTGGACCCGACATCGGGGAGGTTGCCTGTGGTGTTGGCGGGTGTGCCGCCGATCATGATCACTGCCATGTGTTCTCTCCTTGAAGGTTAAGGCGTTGTGGTGCCGCCATGCATTGATGAACAGCGTCGATGAAGATGGGTATTCAAGATGTGTGCCGGGGCGGAAGGGCCCACGCATGAAGATGTAAAAAAGAAGGTATTTTGACGGTTTGTGGGATTATACCAGCTCTTCGGCGGGCAGGGCAAGGGGGGATGGGCCGCCGCCGTGAGACGAAAGTGCATCGGGTGTCTCCCCTTGCACGTCAGTGGGTGATGCGGGGGTGACACAGGGTTCACGGATTTAGATTTTTGCCTCCGGCGGCCCTGCCGGGGGTCAAACTTTTGAAAAGTTAGACAAACAGGTTTTGTTTTTTGAGGATGCGTCCCTACAAGGCATAGCCCCTCTTCTTTTTTCAAAAAGCGACCCGCCGGAGGCAACTGAATGTTTAAATGCGTTGACCCTGGGTGTGACATCCCAATGGTTCCTTTTGAAGGTCCTCGGTGGTACAATGGCCCATCCGCACCGGATGTACCCATCTGAAAATTCCCGGGTAATGACACAGGCCAGAGGAGGAGACGACCATGACGGAACTTCACCGCACGCCGTTTTTCACCTGCCACCTTCGGGCCGGAGCCCGACTCGTTCCCTTCGGGGGATGGGAGATGCCCCTGGAGTACCCAACGGGCATCGTGGCCGAGCACCTCACCACCCGAAAAAAGGCCGGGCTCTTTGACGTCTCCCACATGGGGCGTTTTGTCGTCTCCGGAGACGATGCCCTCGGCTTTCTTCAGCATGTTCTCACCAACAACGCCGCCGCCCTCGCTGTGGGGGAGGCCCAGTACACCATGATCCCCACCGAAGGGGGAGGGGCCGTGGACGATGCCTACCTCTATCGGTTTCAACAGGAGGGCTTTCTCCTGGTGGTCAACGCCGCCAACCGGACCAGGGACTGGCACCATTTTCAGGCTCACCTGGAGGCGTTCCAGGATGTCTCCCTGCATGACGCCACCTTTGATCAGGCCATGCTGAGTCTCCAGGGCCCCGCCTCCAAAACCCTCCTTGGCGGATTGCTGGAGGAGGGGGCCCTGCCCGAGCCCAGGCGCAATGCCCTCTCCGAGGTGAAACTTAAAGGCGTGCCCGTGCGACTGGCCCGCACCGGGTACACAGGCGAACCCCTGTGCTTCGAGCTCTTCTGCGACACGGTCCATGCCGAGGCGCTCTGGGAGATGCTCGTGGCAGAAGGCGCCGAACCCATCGGCCTGGGGGCACGGGATACCCTGCGCCTGGAAGCGGGCCTGCCCCTGTACGGCCACGAGCTGGGGCAGGACCCCGACGGGGGAGAGATCCCCGTTTTTGCATGCCCCCTTGCGCGGTTTGCCGTGAGCTTGAGCCCCCTGAAAGGCGATTTTGTGGGGCGGGAGGCCCTGACGCGGCAACACAGGGCGTTTTCCCGCCTTGTGGCCGGTGATGATTCTCTCAAAGGGGATCTGCCCCGCATGGCACAGCCCCTGGCTCTTACGGGAAAAGGCATCGCCCGGCAGGGATGCCGTGTCTTCAGGCGCGGTGCCCCGGTGGGCTATGTGAGCAGCGGGACCATGGTTCCCTACTGGGTGATGGACGGGGAGGGCATCCGCACGCATTTGACCGGGGAGAAGGGGCGGCGGGCCATCTGCATCGCCATGGTGGACAGCGATTTAAGGGAAGGGCAGGCCCTGGAGGTGGAGATCCGGGGAAAGATGAGCGAGGCCGTCATCGTGCCTTGCCACATGCGGAGCGATGCCCCGCCGTACGCCCGGCCGGTGCTGGCGGACACAGCCCCGCACCAGGACGATGAGGACGCCGTGGGCGAGGTGATGCCCAAGGTTCGGGCCTTGATAAAGGAGGCCGCAGACAACACGGCCTGGCGTCAAGGTGCCTGCATCAACCTGATCCCCTCCGAACAGTCGGTTTCCCCGGTGGTCAAGCTCCTCTCGGTCATGGATCCGGCTGGGCGCTATGCCGAGCACAAAAAGGTGGCGGCCTTAAAAGATGCCGAGGTCTTTTATTATCAGGGCACCGACTTCATCGCCCGGGTGGAGGCGCAGCTTGAAGTGGAGATGCGGACCTTCCTGGGGTGCGCCCAGGCCGAAACTCGTGTGATCTCCGGTCAGATGGCCAACACCGCGGTCTTCAGCGCCATGGTGGATTATCTCAACCGGGCCGACCGCAAAACCGAGCAGCGCCGCATGCGTCGCGTCATGAACCACCACATCATGAAAGGGGGACACCTGAGCGCTCAGCCCATGGGCGCCTTAAGGGACTTCATCGCCCGGGACCCGCGCACCGAAAAACCCGCGGTGGTGAACTTTCCCGTTCTTGGCCACAACCCGTTCAAAGTAGACGTGGATGCCTGCAGGTGGCTTCTGGAGGCAGAAAAGCCCGAGTTGATCATCTTTGGCAAGAGCATGGTCTTGCACAAAGAGCCGGTGCGGGAGATCCGCGCCATGGTAGACGAGCTGGGCCTCGATGCCGTCCTCATGTACGACATGGCCCACGTCCTGGGCCTTGCCGGTCCCTGGTTCCAGGAGCCCTTTGCCGAAGGGGCCGACCTTGTCACCGGCTCCACCCACAAAACCTTTTTCGGCCCCCAGCGGGGCGTGATCACCGCCGACATGGCCGACGACGATCCCCGGCTTCCCCTGTGGGACGCCATCACCCGTCGCACCTTTCCCGGCAGTGTGAGCAACCATCACTTAGGGACCCTTTTGGGGCTCTGCGCCGCGGCCATGGAGATGAACGCCTTTAAACAGACCTACCAGAAGAAGGTGCTGGAAAACGCCCGCTATTTTGCCCAGGCCCTTGCCGACTGCGGCCTGGAGGTGGCAGGTGACCCGGCCGAGGGCTACACCGAGACCCACCAGGTCATCATCAAGGTGGGCTACGCCAAAGGCCCGGAAGCCGCCCGGCACCTGGAAGAGAACAACATCCTGGTGAACTACCAGGCCATCCCCGAAGAGGAGGGCTTCACCGCCTCCGGCGCCCTGCGCACCGGTGTCCAGGAGATGACCCGCTTCGGCATGGAAAAAGAGGATTTCGGCGCCCTGGCCGAGCTCATGGCAGATGTCCTCATCAACGGAAAATCCGTTCGGGACGAGGTGGCGGCCTTCAGGGGCCGGTTCACCCAGATGCGCTACTGCTTCAGGAACGAAGAACTCGACGGCCTTTTGGAACAGCTGCATCAGTGGATATGAGGGAGTTGTACCTGCCTTCTATGGTTAAAGTGGGCTCAAAAAGCGTGCCTCCGGCGGCCAGGGGATTTTTGGCCTAAGTGGCTTCGCCACCCCTGGACCCCAGGTTGCGAAAGCCCTCCCCCTTCGTTCCTCAGGTGAAGAGCTTCCGCGAAGATTTTCGTGAATATTGAGCAAAACCTGTTTGTCAAACTTTTCAAAGTTTATGCCCGGCAGGGCCGCCGGAGGCATCTTTAACTTGGCTGCCTCCGGCGGCGAGGTGGAGCCACCTCGAAAGCTGATTGCGCGTGCACATTTTCCTTCGTTCCTCAGACAAATGCGCACGCGCCTTCGGCTCGGGCTTCGCCCGACATAAACGCCCATGGTTTATGCGGGCTGGTTCACAAGCTTCGACGGAACAGGATACGTTGTTGCTACTTGTCCATTGTGGATCTAACCGCACTGCCGGCGCTCCTGCTGGATGCGCTTTTTTTCTATGTTGCGCATAAGAAGGCAATCGAAACGTTCAGTTCACCGCTCCTCAGATGCTTGCCCGTGTATAAAGAACTTTTTCAGAATGTTGTCTCCCTTGACAAAGGCTGGGTGTGTAAAGTATCTAATGGTTAAACCATTAGATCTTTGCGCCTGTTTTCTTCCCTTTTGAGGGCTGGCATCGCCCTGGAAAGGGCCAGAATTCGGGCGTTGTTCCGTTGACCCGTGCACCATTACCGGCCAGGGAGCCGTGAAAAACATATGTTTGAGAAAGCAAAACAGAGTCGCATTTTCCAAGACGTGGTGGACCAGATCCAGGAAGCCATCCTGGACGGGCGCATCAAACCCGGCGAGAAGCTGCCCTCCGAGCGGGAACTCAAAGAGACCTTCAACATCAGCCGGGGCACCTTAAGAGAAGCCCTTCGGGTCCTGGAGCAGAAAGGGCTTATCGAGATTCGCCTGGGCGTCCATGGCGGGGCCATCGTCAAGCAGGCCTCCACCGAGCCCATGCTGGAGAGCCTCTCTCTTATGGTGCGGCGAAAAGAGATTCCCTTTGAAAACCTGCAGGAGTTTCGAAGCTCCGTGGAGGCGGACATCGCCTCTTTGGCCGCCCAGCGCCGCACCGACGAGGACATGGTCTCCCTTGCCGAAATCCTGGAAGAGACCCGGGTCCACCTGGAAGACCACTACGACTGGGACGCCTTCATCGCCGCCGACGGCAGGTTCCACCAGGAGCTGGCCCGCATCGCCCGAAACCGGCTCTTCTCCCTGGTCCAGAAGGCCGTCCACGAAAATATCCACGAGTATTACGAGGCCTACCTGGCGCGGAAAAAAGAGATTCTGGTCGAGAACCACCAGGACCTCATCGATCTCTTTCACGCCGTCAAAGACGGCAACGGCGTCCGCGCCGCCGCCCTCATGGGCAGCCACGTGGTTAAATTCGACCGCCATATGACCAAGTTCGTGAATACCCCTACCTCGCCTGTCGCTCCGTAGCCCGCGACGGCGAGGGTTGCGAAGCCACGGTAGCGAAAACACCTCGAAAGCTGATTGCCCTTGCACTCGGAACTCACCACGGGCGAAGCCCGTCAGGGAATGTGATGAGCCTGAGGAACGAAGGCGAAAGAGCATTCCCGAACCTGGGGTCCAGGGGATTTATCCCCTGGTTTTTATGCACGTTAACCAGAAAAGATAGATTGTGACTTATATGACATAGGAAGGAAGGCTCATGGAAAAGCAGACAGAAGCGAGACTGGTTCAGGAGGCGGTGGCTCTGGCCGAGCAGTGGCAGACCCGCGCCAACGAGTTGTTGACCCCGGATGAGAAGAAGATTCAGAAGATGATGAGTCGGCTTCTCACTCACCCCATGGACAAGGTGATCCTCACGCGGATGATCGACGAGAGTTTTCGGTCGAGCCTCACTCCCAAGGTGGCGGATCGGGTCTACACCCTCCTGAAGGAGAAGGGGATTCCCAAGTTCATGGGACCCCTTGAAAAATCGCTGATGATGCTTTTCATGGGGGTGGGGCGTCACATCCCCTGGGTGTCCGTGCCCCAGATGGTGGAGCAGATCCGAAAGCAGAGCAGCCGGGCCGTGGTCCCCGGCGAGGAGGGCCCCTTCAAGGCCCACCTTGCCAAGCGCAAAGAAGAAGGGGTCCGCATGAACATTAACCACATCGGCGAGGCCGTGCTGGGGGAAGAGGAGGCGGAGCACCGTCTTGAAGCCTATGTGCGGGACCTCTCCAGCCCGGACATTGAGTACATCTCCGTCAAGATCTCCACCATCTACTCCCAGATCTCTTCCCTGGCCATGGACGACACCGTGGCCGAGTTGAAAAAACGCCTCACCGTGCTTTTTACCACGGCCGAGAACCACACCTACACCCGCAAAGACGGCACCACGGTGAAAAAGTTCGTGAACCTGGACATGGAGGAGTACAGGGACTTGGAGCTTACGGCCCGGGCCTTCATGGAGACCCTGGAGCAGAAGGAGCTGAAAAGCCACGCCGCGGGCATCGTGCTTCAGGCCTATCTCCCGGACTCCTGGGCCATGCAGCGCAGGCTCACCGAGTGGGCCAAAGAGCGCGTTGCAGACGGCGGGGCACCCATTAAGCTGCGTATCGTCAAGGGCGCCAACATGGAGATGGAGCAGGTGGAGTCGGCCCTGCACAACTGGCCCCTGGCCCCCTTCGACAACAAGCCCTTTGTGGACGCCAACTACAAGCGCATGGCCGAGTACGCCATGGAGCCCGAGAACATCCAGGCCGTGCGCCTGGGCATTGCCTCCCACAACCTCTTTGAGCTGGCCTTTGCCTATGCCATGGCCAAAGAGAACAAGGTCACCGAGTACTTCGGCTTTGAGATGCTCGAAGGCATGGCCGACCATGTGCGCCGGGCAATTCTTGAGACCACCGGGGATGTTCTCCTCTACGCGCCGGTGGCCGGAAAAGAGCAGTTCATCAACGCCATCGCCTACCTGATTCGCCGCCTGGACGAGAACACGGCCCCGGAGAACTTTCTCCGGTACGCCAACGACCTGAAACCGGGGTCCAAAGAGTGGACCTTCCTTGAAAAGGGGTTCAGGGCCTCCCTGGAGCTGCGGGAAAAAGCGCCCAAAATATCTAATCGCGTCCAGGATCGCCAGATAGAAACCTGGGACGATTTTGAGGGCGGCAGTCATTACACCGGGCGCTTTGTTAACGAGGCCGACACGGACTGGGCCCTCTCCGGAAACCGGGCCTGGGCCGAAGGGATCCGGGATGCCTGGATGCCCGCAGCGGACAAAGCCCCCCACGACATTCCCGTGGTGGTGGCAGGCGACGAGCGCTTTGAAGGCAAAAAGATCCGGGAAGGCATCGACCCCTGCCAGTTCAGCGAAAAGAAAAAGGAGAATATCGTCAGCGCCCGCTACGCCATGGCAGACGACGCCGACGCCGAAGAGGCCCTGGAAACAGCCCTGGCCGATCCCGACGGATGGCGAGCCCTGGGCTGGGAAGGCCGTCACGAGGTCCTCTCCCGGGTGGCCGTGGAGATCCGCAAGGCAAGGGCAGACCTCATGGGCGCGGCCGCCGCGTCCACGGGTAAGCTCCTCACCGAGGCCGACGTGGAGGTCTCCGAGGCCATCGATTTTGTGGAGTTCTACCCCTTGAGCGCCCGCAAGCTAGCCGGCCTTAAGGGCGTCACCGCAACGGGCAAGGGCGTAGGCCTTGTGATCTCTCCCTGGAACTTTCCCATCGCCATTCCCTGCGGCGGCATCTCCGCCTCCCTTGCCGCGGGCAACACCGTGATCTTCAAGCCCGCGTCAGACGCGGTGCTGCCTGCCTGGATCCTCTGCAACTGCTTCTGGCGCGCCGGGGTCTCCAAAAAGGTTCTCCAGTTCATGCCCTGCTCCGGGGCCACCACCGGCCAGAAACTGGCCACCGACGATCGGGTGGATTACGTAATCCTCACCGGCGGCACCGACACCGGGCTGGCCCTTTTAAAGGCAAAACCCACCCTGGCCCTCTCCGCCGAGACCGGGGGCAAGAATGCCACCATCGTCACCTCCATGTCCGACCGGGACCAGGCCATCAAGAACATCATCCACTCGGCTTTCGGAAACACCGGCCAGAAGTGCTCGGCCACCTCCCTGCTGATCCTGGAAAAGGACGTTTACGAAGACGCCCAGTTCCGCCAGCAGCTGGTGGACGCGGCCAAGAGCTGGTACGTGGGCTCTGCCTGGGAGTACAAAAACAGCATGGGAACCCTGGTGAACCCGCCCTCAGGGGACCTGAAGCGGGGCCTCACCGAGCTGGAGCCCGGAGAAGAGTGGGCCCTGAAACCCGCCCAGATAGGAGACAACCCCTACCTCTGGAGCCCGGGCATCAAGTACAACGTCAAGCCCGGCAGCTACACCCACATGACCGAGTTCTTCGGCCCCGTGCTGGGGGTGATGAAGGCCGACAACCTGGAGCACGCCATCAGTCTGGTGAACCAGACCGGCTACGGCCTTACCTCGGGCATCGAGAGCCTGGACGATCGGGAACAGGCCCTGTGGAAAAACAGCATCAAAGCCGGAAACCTCTATATCAACCGAGGCACCACCGGGGCCATCGTCCTGCGCCAACCCTTCGGCGGCATGGGCAAGTCTGCCATCGGATCCGGTATCAAGGCGGGCAGTCCCAACTACGTCAGCCAGTTCATGGCCGTGGAAGAGACCCCGACCCCGGTCTTTCCCCCGGTGCAGAAGGAGACAGCGCTCTACCGCTGCTGTCAGGACCTGGAGTCCAAGGCCGCCTGGGGAGGCTTCGGCGCCATGGGCACGGAGATCACCCGGTTCGTCCGCTCGGCCTTCAGCTACATGGGATGGTACGAGACCGAGTTTGAAAAAGAGACCGACCACTTCCGCCTGCGGGGCCAGGACAACATCGTGCGCTACCTGCCCGTGGGGCGCGTGGTGGTGCGTGCCACCGGGGACGATACCTTTGCAGACATCCTTGCCATGTGCACGGCAGCTCTTGTCACCCGGAATAAGGTAACCCTGAGCCTGTCCCCCGAAGTCCCCGAAGAGGTTTTCGCCTTTGTGCAGAGCGCAGACGGAGAGCGACTCCTTGCCGGGGTCACCGTGGCCAAAGAGGGGGAAACCGCTTTGGTCGCTTACCTCAAAACCGCGGACCGCATCCGTTTTGCCGCCCCGGACCGCGTGCCCGACGCCCTCCTGGCCAAAGCCGCTGAGACCGGCTTCTACATCGCCAGGACCAAGGTCCTGGCCGAAGGCCGCCTGGAACTGCTCCAGTACGTCCGTGAACAGAGCATCTGCGACAACTACCACCGCTACGGCAACCTCGGAGAGCGGGGGCTGTTGTAACGGAGAAAAAATGTGCCTCCGGCGGCAAGGGGCTAAAGCCCCTTGACCCCAGGTTCGGGAATGCTCTTTCGCCTTCGTTCCTCAGGCTCATCACATTCCCTGACGGGCTGCGCCCGTGATGAACGGTTCTATACAAAAGCCCCGCCTGCATGCAGGTGGGGCTTTTGTGTTGTGTGTATGGGCTCGTTCCCAGGCTCTGCCTGGGAATGCTCTTCGGAGGCTCTGCCTCTATATTTGATGTCGAGAAAGCCTGCGCCAAGCGCCAGTCATCGAATTTTATATACCGGCAAGGCAGAGCCTTGCTTTAAACACCCCCAGGCAGAGCCTGGGAGCGAAAGATACCCAGGTGCGATGTATTGCCTCTTGACTATGAACTCAGCACGGGCGGAGCCCGTCAGCAAATGTGAAGGTGCGAAGCCCCGGAGCATTTGCGAATCTGGGGTCCAGGGGATGTATCCCCTGGCCGCCGAAGGCTATTCCATGGTGATGGTCTGTCCCCGTTTGGGCACAAAGGCGTTGAGGCCTTTTTCTTTGAGGAAGGCGGCAAAGGCTTTGGATTGCTCTTCTTCCCCGTGGACCACGGCGATGTTTTTCACCTGGAGGTTCGATTTTTTGAGGAAGGTGTGCATCTCTTCGCGGTCGGCGTGGGCGGAGAACCCGCCGATTTTCACCACGTCGGCTTTGAGGGGGTACTCCTTGCCCAGGATTTTGACCATGGGGGGCTTTCCTTTTCGGCCGTTTTGTTTGTAGTCCCAGCCCAGTTCCATGATGCGGCGTCCCAGGGTGTGCTGGGCCATGTACCCCACGATGACGATGGTGTTGTTGGGGTTGTGGACCCGGTACCGCAGGTGGTGGAGGATGCGGCCTGCTTCGCACATGCCCGAGGAGGAGATGATGATGTGGGGGGTGATTGATTTCATGCACTCCATGGATTCGGCCACGGTACTGATGTAGGAGAGCCCCTTGAACTCGAAGGGGTTCATGCCTTTTTCCAGGAAAGTGCGGTGGGCTTCCTTGTCGTAGACCTCTGGGTGTTCGGCAAAGACCCGGGTGAGGTTGCCGGCCAGGGGGGAGTCCACGAACACGGGGAACTTGGGGATGCGTCCTTCGTTTCTCAGCTCGTGGATGATGTAGACCACGTCCTGGGTTCTTCCGAAGGCAAAGGCGGGGATCACCACCACGCCTTTTCTGTCGAAGGTGTCGTTGATCACCTCGGCCAGCCTGTCCTTGAGCTCTTCGGCGGGCTCGTGGTGGCGGGCGCCGTAGGTGCTCTCCATGATCATAAGGTCGATGGGGCCGATGTCGTCCGGGAAGTGGAGGGTGGGGTTTTTCAGGATGGGCCGTCCGAAGCGCCCGATGTCCCCGGTGTAGATAACGTTGAAGCGCCGTCCGTTATCGCGGAAAGAGAGGAGGCACAGGGCAGAGCCCAGGATGTGGCCGGCCTCGTAAAAGGTGACGGTCATGCCCTTGCCCACGGTGATGGCCGTGTTGTAGGGGTAGCCGTCAAAGGCGGAGAGGGCTGCCTCGGCGTCGGCCATGGTGTAGAGGGGTTCCACGCTGTTGAGGTTGTGCTTGGTCAGGAGCTCGTCGATGGCCCCCTTGTTCAGGCGCAGGCCGTTGTGCTTGAGGAGCTTGGTGATCTCGGCACGCTCTCGGTTGGTGAGTTTGTTCTTGCCGTTGGCCAGGTTGTAGAGGTGGCCGCGGACGGTTTTGTAGTTGAGGTAAAGGGCGTCCGACTCCTGGATGTGGGCGGAGTCACGCAGCAGGAAGGAGCAGGCGTCGGCCGTGGTACGGGTGGTGATGACGCGGCCGTTGAAGCCCCCTTTGACCAGCAGGGGAATACGCCCGGAGTGGTCGATGTGGGCGTGGGAGAGGATCATGTTGGTGATGAACTCGGGGTCCACTGGGAAGACGCGGTTTTTGGCCTCGGTCTCTTTGCGTCGGCCCTGAAAGAGCCCGCAGTCCAGCAGGATGCGATCTTTGCCTGCTTCAAGAAGGTGCATGGACCCGGTGACTTCGCGAATGGCACCGTAGAACGTGACATGCATGGAAGACTCCTTTCACCCCGGCCAGTCGCCGGAGCGGCATGGGATATGGCGGCAAGGTGGGCCGCCTTCAAAGCGGGTTGGAGAAACACGTGGTACTTGTTTGTCGAGCTGGCTGCTGTTGTGTCCGGTGATCCGGGTTTTGGATGTTTTTTAAACATATGGCAGGGGATGCGGGGTGTCAACGAAGCCTGTTGGCGCATGTAAAAAAAGGTATCTATTCAGCTTCCAAAAAGCCTCCGGAGGTCCTCCCGGGGGCAAACTTTTGAAACATTTGACAAACAGGACAGGTAGGTATAACGACAAGGGCGAATCGGGCCGCACGTGGCCCGAGCCGCACCCCAAGACCCCAGACAAGGGACTTCCCGATCATGAGCATCGCCACCTTTTTTGAACGCATCCCCGCCGCCCACCTGCGTCACGGCCTGAAAACCGGCCTGGCTTCCCTCATCTCCTATGAGGCGAGTCGCGCCATGGGCCTTCCCTACGGCTACTGGGCGGTCATCTCCACGGTCATCGTCATGCAGGTGTACGTGGCAGACTCCGTGCGGATGTGCCTCTACCGTTTTTTCGGCACGGCCATGGGCGCGGCCATCGGTATCTTCTCCATCTGGGCTTTTCCCCCGGGGGACCTCTGGAACGACGCGGCCATTGCCCTGACCCTGGGCTTCTGCGGGTTCATGACACGCTACAGCCCCCGGTTCCGCATGGCGGCCATCACCGTCTCCGTGGTCTTTGTGGGCAGCTTCGGTTCCCCCATGGACGAGCGGATCGTCTATGCCCTCTGGCGGGTCCTGGAGATCACCCTGGGCGTGGGCACCGCCTTTCTCGTGTCGGTCCTTGTTTTTCCCGAGCGCCTGGAAAAGCACCTGAGCGAGCGCTTGAACAGCCAGAAAGGCCAGGCCGCAGACCTCTGCCGACAGCTCACCGCCGCCTTTGTCCACGGGGAGGTCTCCCCGCCGTTTGACGGGATGCAGGCCCTCTCGGCGGAGATCAGGAAAAACCGGGAGACCCTTTCGGGCATCACCCATCACGAGTTTCTTTTCGTTCGCAGAAAAAGGGGAGACACCCTGGAATCGGTCATCAACGGCCTGGAACGCACCGCAGAACACCTTGCGGTCATGGCCCACGCCCTGGAAAAAGAGGCCCTGCTCAAAGAGCGGTTTCACATGGAAAAAGAGATCCTGGATCTTGCCGAAGCCTGCGCCGTGACCCTCACCCGCATGCGGGACACGGACGAGCCCGTGGACTGCCGGGACCTTCGGCTGGCCCTCTCCGCCTGCGATGCCCGCCTCCTTGCCTTGCGCAAACAAGGGGCCACGTTCCGGTTCGACCTGGACATCCTGGCCGGGTTCTACGAATTCTACAGCGCCCTGAAAGCCCTGGCCCAGGATCTTATCCGGGGTCCATACATGAACAGATAGGTAACCATTCAGCTCAAAAAAAACAGCCTTCTATGGTTAAAGTCGGGAGCAAAAGCAAGCCTCCGGCGGCGAGGTGAGCCACCTCGAAAGCTGATTGCCATTGCGCTTTGCCCTTCGTTCCTCAGGGCAAAGCGCAATGGCCTTCGGCTCGGGCTTCGCCCGATATAAACGCTAATGGTTTGTGCGGGCTGGCTCACAAGCTTCGAAGTCACAGGATACGTTGTCGCTACTTGCCCATTGCCGATTTAACCGCACTGCTCCGGCGGCAAGGTGTGCCACTATGAAAGCAGGTAGCGGATGCGTTTTGCCCCTCGTCCCTCGGGTCAAACCACATCCGCCTTTAAAGCGACACCCGTAAAAATGTTTTTTATGACCTGTTTGTTAAACTTTTTAAAGTTTAGCCCCCGGCAGGGCCGCCGGAGGCATAAGCTGAATAGTTTTAAGATTAAGGAAGTTGCCCATGCAGATTTCAACCATTGCCGTCATCATGGCCATGGCCGAAGAGGCCGAGCCGTTTATTCGAGAGATGGGCCTTGTGCCTGTGGAGGCCGCCATTGACGGCCCGTTGCCTTTGGACGTCTACGCCGGAAAGGCGGGGACCGCGGACCTGGTTCTCATTGTGGGCGGAAAGGACCCGCGCCACGGTGTGGATTGCGTGGCCACCCAGCCTGCGACCCTGGCCGCGTACCTGGCCATCGAGCGGTTCAAGCCGGACCTTCTTATCAACGCGGGCACGGCAGGGGGCTTTCGCGGCCGGGGGGCCCACATCGGGGATGTGTACCTGGGGAGCGGGTGCATCCGGTTCCACGATCGGCGCATTCCCATCCCCGGCATGGACGCTTACGGCGTGGGGTCTTATCCGGTTCCTGAGTTCAAGGGGCTTGCGCGGGCCCTTGGCCTGAAGCGGGGGATCATCTCAACGGGCAACTCTCTGGACATGGTCCCTGAGGACCTGGAGCGGCTCCGGGCCAACGGGGCCGACGTCAAGGAGATGGAGGCCGCGGCCATTGCCTGGGTGGCGGACCTCTATCATGTGCCGCTCCTTGCCCTGAAGTCCGTCACAGACCTGGTGGATACCGAGACCCCCACCCAGGAGGAGTTCCTGGCCAATCTCTCCCAGGCCTCCGAGGCCCTTCGGGAGAAGCTCACGGCGGCCATTGCCTACTGCACCGCCTGATCCGTGAATTTCGGTCCGTCCCAGTTTCCCGGCTCTTCACGGGCCGCTGGGTCGGGCCTTGCCTGGGGTTGTAAAATTTTCTGACACCCTGAAAACTGGAGGTTTCTCCTGAAGCCCTTCAGGCCCTTGACCAAAGGGCTTTCCCGTTCCATTTTCTTCCTTTCTTGCCCCTTCTGATCCAACCCTTGCGAAACCGCGAATTACCCCGCCCTTCGTGCCCATTCCCCATAATCCGTACCTGCCTGAGGATCCTTTGTGAAAATTGATAGCTAAAACGTGGCATTGTTTTTGCTTGTTTGCATTGTAACGCATCGCTTCCATGTGTCAGCGATGCGATCCGGGGCCGATGGGTTGGCCCGAATGCCGGAGGCTGGTTGGTTCCGGTGACGTCCATTTCGGGTGAGCCGGAGCAAAGCCGACCGGTTTTCACCCCGATAACACAGCGAGGAAAAAAAAGATGGCGGCTTTTTACGAGGAGTTGTTCAAGCAGAATGCCACCCTGTGGAACAGCATGTCTGAGTCCATGGGATCCCTTGGAAAAGACGGAATGACAGGGCTTACCTCCTTTTGGCGTGAGTCCGGCGGAAAAGCCATGGAGCGGTTTCTGACGGGCGGGTTTCCCGGTCGCATCGGACCGGCGTGTTTTCATCAGGAGAAGGTGGACGGGGCCGTGAAGCACCTGGGGGCCCTGAACGCGGCGATCCTGGAGTTCACCGCCTACATGATGCTGCCGGTGGAGGCCGCCTTCAAACATGCCGTCAAGGAGATGGGCAGCGCGAACACTCCGGAGGATTGGAAGGCTTTTGGCGAGCACATGATGCGCCACATGGAGGAGGGGTACCAGGGGCTGTTTACGAGCAAGGGATATCTGGATTCCCTGGACATGCTCATGGTGACGGCCGGAGAGGCCCGGCACCGGATGATGGGGGTGGGAGAGGACCTCCTCCAGGCCTCGGGGGTGCCGTCCCTGCGTGAGATGGACGCCCTGTCCAGGGATGTGTACCAGCTGAAAAAACGGGTGGGAGCTTTGGAAAAAGGGGACGGCGTGTCCCAGAAGTCCGCGTGATCGACCCTTCAGTTGGTGTGAACCCGGTCGCGGCGTTATTGCGGTGCGGCCCCAGTCAAAACAGCCTGCATGAAAACGGAGGACCCCATGAATTTTTCCACCATACAGACAGCCGAGTCCCTTGCCCGGGAGTCCATGCGAACCTTCAGCCAGGGCATGGCTTACGCGGAGGAGAGCCTTCGCAACCTCTCTGAAAACCTGGATACCGATATTGCCACCACCCCCTTTGAGGTGGTGTACACCGAAGACCGGATCCGTTTGAAGCACTACTGCCCCAAGAAGACCAGGGGAAAAGGGCTCAAGACCCCGCTTCTCATTGTCTACGCCCTGATCAACCGGGAGACCATGCTGGACCTTCAGCCCGACAAGAGCGTGATCAGGAATTTTCTGGAGGAGGGCGTGGACGTCTATGTTCTGGAGTGGGGCTATCCCATGCGCAAGGACCGCTGGCTTACCCTGGAGGACCACATCGAGGGCTACATAGACCATGTGGTGGATCATATCCTGAAGACAAAGCGCCTGGCCAAGCTCAACCTCATGGGCATCTGCATGGGGGGCACCATGGGTGCAGTGTATGCCTCCCTTCACCCGGACAAGGTGAAGAACCTCATCACCACGGTGACCCCCACCTGGTTCGACACCGAAGAGGGGCTGCTTCACCTCTGGATGAAGGAGACCCACGTGGAGCGGGTGGTGGAGGCGTGCGGTAACATGCCCGGCGACGTCATGAACCTGGGCTTTCTCATGCTTAACCCGGCCAAGCTGGTGGTGGAGAAGTACCACGGCCTCATGGCCAACCTCAACGACAAGGATTTCCTTGAGAACTTCATCCGCATGGAGAAGTGGATCTTTGACAGCCCGGACGTCCCCGGGGAGACCTTTCTGGAATTCATCACGGCTTTTTACCGGGAAAACCGTCTGCTCAACGGCAGCTTCACCCTGGGCGACAAGGCCGTGGACGTCACCCGCATCACCATGCCCGTTTTGAACATCTACGCCAAATACGATCATCTGGTGCCTCCTTCGGCCTGCGACCGGTTTACCAAGGCCGTGGGAAGCGCCGACGTTCAGGACCTCTGCCTCGACACCGGCCATATCGGCATTTACGTGAGCTCAAAATGCCAGAGAGACTTCGTGCCCCATATCGCGGGGTGGCTCAAGGAGCGTGATGGGGCAGAGGTCCGCAAAACCAAGGGCGACAAAGAGAAGGCCACGGCCGCCGCATGATACGCGGGACCGCCCGGCGGTCCCAACGGAAGAGAGGGATGGAGATGAAACGCGATACACAGACTGACCAATCGTTTCAGGCACTGGACACCCTGTGGCACGCCCTGCAGGGGCGGGGAACCATGAACTTTTCCCCGGTGGCCACCGCCCTTGCCGCCGGGGACTGGGCCATGCATTTGGCCAACTCCCCGGCAAAGCAGACCGAGCTCTGGATGGCCCTGGCCACCCTGCCTGCCGCCCTTCAGGCAGAAAAGGCCCACGCCGTGGAGGCAGAGGGAGGCGCAGCCGACCGTCGGTTTAACGGCGAGGGCTGGGCACAGGAGCCCTTCTGCACCTTCCGGAGCCTCTACAGCCTGGCCTGCCGCGCATGGGGCACACTGGCGGTGGGGGTGCCCGGGGTGGAACCCCACCACGGGGAGCTCATGGCCTTTATGGGGCGGCAGGTGCTGGAGCTGGGGTCTCCGTACAACTACCTGGCCACCAACCCCGAGCTGCTTCGCCTGACCCGACAGGAGAAGGGGGGCAACCTCGTGCGGGGCCTTTGCCACTACGCCGAGGACATGGGCCGCCTGCTTCAGGGCATGCCCCCGGCCGAGGCCGGTGCTTTTGAGGTGGGCCGCAACCTGGCCGTCACCTCCGGGGAGGTGATCTACCGCAACCGGCTCATGGAGCTGATCCAGTACCGTCCCTCCACCCCGGAGGTGTTTGCGGACCCCGTGCTTATCGTTCCGGCCTGGATCATGAAGTACTACATCCTGGATCTTTCGGCTGAAAACTCCATGGTGAAGTACCTCGTGGACCAGGGCCACACCGTGTTCATGGTCTCCTGGAAGAACCCGGCCACAGGCGACCGGGACCTGGACCTGGAAGACTACATGGACTCAGGGATCATGGCGGCCCTGGACAAGCTGGAGGAGGTGGTGCCGGACCGGAAGGTCCACGGGGTGGGGTATTGCCTCGGAGGGACCCTCTTTGCCATAGCCGCCGCGGCCATGGCCCGGGACGGGGACGAGCGGCTTAAGAGCCTCACCCTCATGGCCGCCCAGACCGACTTCACCGAAGCCGGAGAGCTCATGCTCTTCATCGACCCGGCCCAGCTCAGTTTCCTGGAGGACATCATGCGCTTCCAGGGCTACCTGGACACCGGGCAGATGGCCGGGGCCTTTCAGCTGCTGCGGGCCTACGACCTTATCTGGTCCCAGGCCGTGGGCCGGTACTTAAAGGGCGAGCGGCGGCCCATGAACGCCCTGATGACCTGGAACGCCGATGCCACGCGCATGCCCAGCAGGATGCACAGCCGCTACCTCCGGGAGCTGTTCCTGGACAACGATTTTTCCGAGGGGCGCTTCGAGGTCAAGGGAAGGCCCGTGGTGATCAGCGACATCCATGTCCCCATCTTCCTGGTGGCCACCCAGAAGGACCACGTGGCCCCCTGGACCTCGGTGTACAAGCTCCATCTGGCCGCCGATGCCCGCAGCATCACCTTTGTGCTCACCGCAGGGGGACACAACTCGGGCATCGTGAGCGAGCCCGGCCACCCGGGTCGCTCCTACCGCATGGCCACCCGGCGGGAGGGGGAGATCTACGTCCCCCCCGAACGCTGGCTCGCCAGTACCCCCGTCAAGGAGGGGTCCTGGTGGGTGGACTGGCAGAAATGGCTCATGGCCGGATCCGGACAGAAAGGCGCGCCCCCGGCCCTGGGCCGGTTTTCTGGGGAGGGAGAAGGCTGTGCCGCTCCGGGGACCTATGTCTACGGGCGGTGAGCCTACTCAATTTAAGGACGGAACAAGAGCAAAACATACAAAAGCACTGCCTCCGGCGGCAAGGTGAACCACCTTGAAAGCTGGTTGCCGCAGCGCTTTAACCCTCGTTCCTCGGGTTAAATCACTGCGGCATTCAGGCACAACGAAAATATGTGCTTTTTGCCTGAACTCTTCGATAAAAAGTTAAGGATACATGGAGGCACCTCATGACCACGCGTTCGGCGCAGGGCACCTGCGCAGAGTTTGCCAAGACCATCACGGAGTGCGACATCAACGGATACGCCGGAATCACCGGGGATTTTAATCCCGTGCACATCAACGATGTCTATGCGGGGGCCACCCGCTTTAAAGGGCGCATCGCCCATGGCATGCTGACGGCGGGCCTTATCTCCAATGTCATCGGTACAAGGCTCCCCGGGCCCGGGACCATCTACCTGAGCCAGAACCTCACCTTCACCGCCCCGGTGAAGGTCAACGACACCATCACCGCCCGGGTGGAGGTCACCGAGCCTCCCACCGACAAAGGGCTCACCCACCTCAAGACCACTTGCACCAACCAGGACGGGACCCTGGTGCTGGAGGGCACGGCCACGGTGATCTGGCCCCGCTGACAGCCGTTTCAAATAGTCTGCCTTCTATTGGGATCGTGGGTGGAAAAAGCAGGCCTCCGGCGGCCAGGTGGGGGCACCTGGAAACCCTGTGGCGAATGCATGAAGGCAGACATCATGCATTCGCTTTCGGGGCATTCGCGTGATGTGCGACATGTGGCAACCGGTTTTGCAGAAAAGGCCCATGTCATTCTTCTGGAATACTGATTCGTATATACCTCGGGCTGAAAGTCTCTTCCTCAGGTGCCGGCGGGCCGTGACGTTGCCGGAGTGCGGGCCATGTTGTGCGTTACATGGTACCGTCTTGCCCTGTGATGAGGTATGATAAAGAAATAATTCATTTTGTGGAGGGTGCTTGCATCGTGCATGTACACATCTCCACAAGCATACCGCTGTGATTTCGCCCGAGGAACGAGGGGGAAAGCACAGCGGTAACCAGCTTTCAAGGTGGCTCACCTTGCCGCCGGAGGCTTTTTTGGCTCCGCCCTTACCCTTCGTTGACCAACCCCAAAAAAACAGGAGATCAGGCCATGTCCCGTGAGATGCTCTTTTCCCCGTTTCACATCGGTCCCTTGACCCTTCCCAACCGCGTGGTGATGGCGCCCTTGACGAGGAGCAGGGCAGGGGAGGGAAACGTCCCCCATGCCCTGAATGTCGAGTATTATACCCAGCGGGCCACGGCAGGGCTTATCATCAGCGAGGCCACCCAGATTTCGCCCCAGGGCGTGGGGTATCCCGGCACCCCCGGGATCCATTCGCCGGAGCAGGTGGCGGGCTGGTCCCAGGTGACCGGGGCCGTGCACAACAAGGGGGGGCGCATTTTTCTCCAGCTCTGGCATGTGGGGCGGGTGTCCCACCCGTCCCTTCAGCCCAACGGCGAAAAGCCGGTGGCGCCCTCGGCCATTGTCCCTGCCGGGGAGAGCTTTACCCCGACGGGCATGGCGCCTTTTGAGACGCCCCGGGAGCTGGGCTCCGAAGAGATCCCCTGCATTGTGGCCCAGTACGCCGAGGCAGCGGAGAACGCCATGGCCGCAGGGTTTGACGGGGTGGAGATCCACGGAGCCAACGGGTACCTCATCGATCAGTTTTTAAGGGACGGCACCAACCACCGGACTGATGCTTACGGTGGCTCTGTGGAGAACAGGGGGCGCTTTTTGCGGGAGGTGACCGAGGCCGTGCTGAAGGTGGTGGAGCCGGGGCGGGTGGGTGTGCGGCTCTCCCCTGAGAACAGTTTCAACGATATCCGGGACAGCCATCCCCAGGCCACCTTTGACGCCGTGGCCGAGATGCTGAGCTTCTATCGCCTGGCCTATCTTCACGTGGTGGAGGGCGATTTTGTCTCCGGGGAAGCGAACCTGGATTACTCACGGCTCAAGGAGCGGTTCCGGGGGCCGTACATGGCCAACGCGGGCTACACCAAAGATCGGGCCGAAGCGTCCCTTCGAGACGGCGTGGCCGACCTTGTCTCCTTCGGAGCCCTGTACATCGCAAACCCGGACCTGGTGGCCCGTTTTGAGCAGGATGCGCCCCTGGCCGAGCCGGACGAAGCCACCTATTACGGAGGCGACGCAAGGGGCTACACCGATTACCCCTTTTTGGATCGGTAGCCCGGGTATTTCGTGGGAAAACGACCCGATAAAAATACGAAAATCGCTTGATCATAGATCGATCCGTCGGAGACAAAGGGTTACGGTGTTTAGATGTTTATTTTCTAAATTATTTTATAAAAAAAGTAGGCAAGTCGTATTCCTCGATATAGGATATCCCCGTTCGTATTCGATTCGGCAGCAGCCTCGGCCACGGTTGCCGGATCTTTATCCTTCTGGGCCGACGATGATCGAGGCAGTATGAAACTCACCTTGCGCGCACGCATGATTCTCCTTATTTGCGGAGTTGCCACCCTTGCCCTGGGCCTGACCCTCGGCACCACTCTTACCCTTTCCAAAAAACTTGCCACCGAAGAGGCCGTCTCTCTGGCAAAAGAGGCCGCTTTCCATTACGGGAGCCAGGTCCAGATCAATCTGGAAGAGGGCCTTGATAAGGCCATCACCGTGGCCCAGCTTTTTGAGGGCATCAAACAGGGGGATCCCTCCCCTTCCCGCAGCTCGTTTTCTCGCATGTTAAAGCAGGTTCTCATTAAAAACCCGGAGTTCCACTCTGTGTGGACGGGATGGGAACCGGGGGCCATGGATGGCTATGACGAGATTTTTGCCAACACCGAAGGCCATGATGCCACCGGCCGGTTTATCTGGTGCTGGTTCCGGAACGAAGCCGGCGAGTTTTCAGTCAAGCCCCTTGCCAACTATGACCAGGCCGGGGCCGGGGATTATTATCTGACCGCCGTCAATACCGGGAAGGCCGTGATCACGGAGCCCTCCGAGTACATGATGGGTGGGCGGAAGGTCAATATCACCAGCCTGGTTTCTCCCGTCGCCCTGGAGGGCAAGACACTCGGGGTGGTGGGGGTGGATCTGACCCTTGATCGTATCGCGGAACAGGTTGGGGCGTTTGATGTCTTCGGCGGGGGAATCATCTCCCTGGTGAGCCATGGCGGCTCCTATGTGGCACATCCCGATGCCTCCTTTGTGGGACGCCCCGCCGCCGAGGCGACGCCATGGATTGCCCCTTATCTTGACGCTGTCAGGAAGGGAGAGGCCTTTTCCCTTGAGAACGACTCCCGAACCCTGGGCGCGCAGGTGCTTCGCATCGGGGTGCCCGTGACCATCGGGGCCACCGGGACCCCCTGGGCTGTCATCGTCAGCATCCCCAAGGCTGCCGTTCTGGCCAAGGTCAGACGCATGATGCTGATCGGGCTGGGTATTGCCCTTGCCTCGGTTGCCTTGGTCTGGGGGATCATTTACTGGCTGACAGGCTCGATCACCGGGCCCATCCTCACCGATGTGAAGGCAGCCGAGAAGATGGCGGAAGGGGATTTTACCGTTCGGGTGACCAGCCGCCGGACCGATGAGATCGGGATCCTGGCCGATGCGTTGAACCGTATGGCAGAAGGGTTGGGAGAGATGGTGGGGGAAATCCGGGAAGGGGTGGACATGCTGGGAGACTCCGCCACCAACCTTCAGTCTGTCTCCGGGAACATGGCGGAGACCTCCCAGGCGGTCTCCACGCGATCGGGTGATGCGGCCAGGGCGGCCGCCGAGGCGGAAAACGGGATGACCTCCATTGCCGCCGCCATGGAGCAGGCCTCGGCCAACTCCGGCATGGTGGCGGCCGCTGCCGAAGAGATGAGCGCCACCATCGGCGAAATCGCAGGCAATACGGAGCGCGCCCGTTCCATTACCGACAGCGCTGTCTCTCTGGCTGATACCACCTCCGAGCGCATCGACGAACTCGGTCGGGCAGCCCAGGAGATCAGCGCGGTGACCGAGGCCATCACCGAGATCTCCGAGCAGACCAATCTCCTGGCCTTGAACGCCACCATCGAAGCGGCCCGTGCCGGGGAGGCCGGAAAAGGGTTTGCCGTGGTGGCGGGCGAGATCAAGGCACTGGCCATGCAGACAGCGGACGCCACCGACGACATCCGTAAGCGGATCACGGGGATCCAGGTTACCTCCGGTGACGCGGTTACGGCCGTGGATGAGATCCGGGGCGTGATCCGGGAGGTGGCGGGCATCGTCTCCGGCATTGCTTCCGCTGTGGAGGAGCAGTCAGCCACCACCCGGGAGATCACCGGCAATATCGCCCAGGCCGCCGACGGGCTCACGGAGATCAGCAACGGCGTCCAGACCAGCACCCATCTTACCGAAAAGATCAACGGTGACATCCAGGCGGTGAACCGGCATGCCGAGCACAACGCCAAAAACGGGTCCACCGTCAAATCCCATGCCTCCTCCCTGGAGGAGCTCTCCCGGCACCTCGAAAACCTGGTCTCCCGGTTTCATATTTAACCTTTAAACATGAAGCGCCCGGCCGCCTGTCGTTATCTGTATCGAATCCGGCAGGCGGGGGGCGCTTTACAAGGCGCGCGGTGGGACGTGGTTTCTATCCTCTGATGACACGTCCCGGGTTGTTGTCCAGGCGCTCTCCATCCTTGATGACGAAGCTGCCGTTGCAGAGCACGTGATCGATGCCTTTGGGGTATTTTCGGGGCTCGTCAAAGGTGGCGCAGGGCTTGAACCGCGCAGCATCAAATACCGCGATGTCCGCATGGTGGCCGGGCTTGATCAGGCCTCGGTCCGACACGTTCACACGGCGTGCAGGCACCGAGGTCAGGCGGCGGATGGCCTCTTCCAGGGGCAGGATCTGCCGTTTTGTCACAAATTCGTCGAGGAAGAGGGGAACCCAGTCAAAGGTGTGTAGCGAGCAGGGGAGCTGGGAGAGAAGGCCCTCGGAGGCCATGGCAAACCCGTCGGAAATGCAGGGGCACTCCGGGTCCTGAAGGGCCACGGTCACGTCGTCGTAAGAGAAACTCCGGGAGGTCCACAGGGCGCTTCTGAGTCGTTCACCTTCCTTGATCATGATGTCAAAGGCGCAGTCCAGGGCCGGGCGGTCCAGTTTTTCCGAGATCTCCTCAAAGGACAGGCCCACAAGCTCCGGTGAGTTCGCGGCGTTCAGCAGCCACACCTTGTCCCATTTCTCTTCCCTTACAATCTGCCAGACCGGCTTGAGTTCCCCCTTTATCTTCTGGCGCAGGGCAGGGTCCTGCAATCGCTCGATGGCGTCCTGGGGCGAGCCTTCGGTGGCCCAGGTGGGCAGGATGGCTGCGATGTTGGTGTGGTTGAGGTTCACGCCCATCACGTCCATGTAGACGTTGATGCCCTCTTTCCGGGCGTTGAGCACGGCATCCAGGATGCGCTGCATGCCGTTGTCCGGGCGCCCGTACTTGGGGTTGATGTGGGAGACCTGCATGGTCACCCCGGTGTTGCGCGCCAGGGCAATGGCCTCATCGATGCCGGTATCGTAGTACCGGGCACGGTCCCGGGAGTGCATGGCGGCGACGCCGTTATGCCTGGCCACCACCGCGCAGAGCCGCTCCAGCTCCTCCACGGCGGATGAAAACCCGGGTTCGTACTCCAGGCCGAAGGAGAGGCCCACGGCGCCCTGCTCCAGGCACTTTTCGAGCATCTCCTCCATGGCGGTGATCTCATCGTTTCCGGCCTGCCCCTGGGGGTATTTCATGCAGTTGATGCGCAGGGCGCCGTGTCCCACCATGGAGGCCACGTTAAGGCCCAGGGCTTGCCTTTCCATGGTGTCCAGGTAGGTACCGAAGCTGTCCCAGTCCACGGGGGACAGCAGGGGCAGCGGGCAGTATTTCTTCATGTTCTCGACGTTTTCGTACGGGGCGACGCTGGCGCCGCACTGGCCGCACACCTCGAAGGTGACCCCCTGACGTACCTGGCTCTGGGCGCTGCCGTCGGCAAGGAGGACGGTGTCGGAGTGGGTGTGGATGTCGATGAAGCCCGGGCTGACGATTCGGCCGCTTACATCCACGGTTGTTTTGGCCTCGGTGTCGTCCAGGTGGCCGATACAGGTGATTTTGTCGCCGGTGATGCCGATATCCCCTTGGTAGGCAGGGGATCCCGTGCCGTCGATGATGGTTCCGTTTGTCAGTTTGATGTCAAGCATAAGTGTCTCCTTGGAAAAACCCCGCAGGGTGTTGATCGTTCAGTCACGTGCCTTTCCGTGAAAAGGGCGCGGCTCAGTTGCCTTTTGCGTCTGCCAGGGTGCCCGGGGCCGAGGTGACGGGCGCCGGGTTGTGTCGGGCGAGCAGGATGAGGGCTGCCGACACGGCAAAGCAGCCCGCGGATACAAGAAAGGCCAGGTTGTAGCTGCCGAAAGAGGTAAAGGCCCATCCGTAGACATAGGAGCCTGTCCCCCCGATGATGGCCCCGACGAAGATGCCGACGCTGATCAGAGTGGCCAGGGGCTTGGTTCCGAACATGTCCCCCAAAAGGGCCGTCCAGATGGGGTAAAAAAAGGAGGGGATCAGCCCGAAAAGGAGCATGGCGGCCACGAACCCGAAAAGGGAGGAGACCTGCGTGAAGGTCAGGCAGAGCAGCAGGCCTGTCACCAGGGCCACGATGCTGACGGGCTTTTTGCCGAACCGGTCGCTCAGGGCGCCCCCTAAGAGCATGCCCACGACGGCGAGGATGGAAAGAGCGAACATGGCAGCCGTGATGGCGGTCTTGGCCGATGCGGGGGCAACCCCGCTTTGCCTGGCGATATCGAACCCCCAGCTTGCCACGTGGGCCACAAGGCCCATCCCGGGGAAGTTGAAGGCTGTGTAGGCCAAGGCAACGCACCAGAACGAGGGGGTCTTCAGAGCTTCCTTGACGGTCCACTCCCGGGCGGAGGCGGCGGTGCCTTCGGTGGCGGCCATGCGCTCGGCGTGTTGTTCGGCCGAGACCCCGTCCGGGTAGAGGCCCATCACCGCCGGGGAGCGTTTGACCACAAGGGAGAGGATCATGATCAGGGCCCCGGCCGTGAGGCCCAGGTAAAGCCAGGCCGTTCTCCAGCCCCAGGTCTCGATCATGGCGGGGATGAGAAAGCTCACGATGGCCAGGCCGCAGGCCGAGCCCAGGCTTGTGATGGCAATGGCCAGGGCCCCCTTTTCCTGGAACCACACCCGGGCCGCTGCCACGCCGGGCACAAAGTAGGCAAAGGAGACCCCGAGCCCCAGGATCACCCCGTAGAAGAGCTGGAACTCAAAGGTAGTGCCCACCCCGGAGAGGAGGAAGATCCCGACGGAGATGAGGGCCCCGCCCATCAGCATGGGGAGCCTGGAGCCGAACTTGTCGACCAGGACCCCCACCAGCAGCGAGGCGCAGGCATAGACCCAAAGGTGAACGGTCATGCCGAAACCGAGGGTGGCTCGGTTCCATCCCAGCTCGGCCTCCAGGGTGGGCATGAAAATGGTGAGGGAATAGCGGCTCATGGCCGTCAGAAGAACGATGAGGGAGCAGGCGGCCACCACCCACCATCCGTAGAATAGTTTGGGTTTTGTATCTTGTGTCATAAAGAGTCCTTGTGTTGGGTTGTCGGAATGCTTTTTGCCGGCGCCTTACAGGATGTAGTAAGACAGGGCAAAGGTCGCCTTGGTGGCGATGTTGCTCTGCTTTTCCCCTTCCAGGCGCATGTCCACGGCGCCTAAGCTGATGCCTGCCCGGACTCTGTTGGTGATCCACCAGTCCGTGTCCAGGGTGTACTCCAGGGCGTAGTCCCCCTTGTCAAAGCCGATGTTCTGGCCTGCAAAATCCCATCCGAAATAAAGAGGCATGCCGTGGCCCCTCTCCGAGGTGCCCGTGATGTAGCTGGCGCCGATGTCCAGAAGGATGCCCTTGTAAAGGCGGATGCCCTTGAGCCCCAGGTTCACCCCGGCGGTGCCCTGGCCGGTTTTGGTGACAAGGCTGATGTTGTACATATCCGCATCGGTGGCCAGGGTGGTGGCCTTGAGGCCCCGGGACTGGGGACCGCTGAGCACGGGCAGCACCTCGATGCCGTTGTCTGTATTGGCGTCGTTGCCGCTGCCGTACCATCCGGAGAGGACGGTGGCGAACTTGCCGGGGATGGTATGCTGGACCTTGAGGGTGGCCAGGTAGCCTTCGGCCTCTTCATGGCGGGTCTCCGACTGCACCGTGCCGCAGATCAGGTCCGCCCCGAGGTAGAGGTTTTCCGTCGGGGTGTAGGAGAGTGGGAGGCCGAACCAGTACCCGTCGGCGTCGGTGGTGGGGGTGAAGAAGACTCCCTGGCCGGGGTGGCTGCGCTTGCCGAAGTTTCGCATGTAAATGGTGGTGTCCTTGCCGATGTCCGAGTACATGGCGTAGGGCATGGCGGTGAGGTTGCCCAGGGAGAACCAGCCGTCGATGGCCCCGATTTCGATGTTGCCGTTGTCTCCCTTGAAGGGGTCGCGGGTGGGGCGTGCCCAGAGCATGCGGACTCCGCCCTCTTTGCCCCTGTCGTAGCGTGTCACAAGGGCCGCCACGTCGTCGAAGAAGATGGGGGAATGAAAGGCTGCCGTGGGCAGGGTGAGCTGGCCTTGAAGGCCGATATCAAAGAAAAAATGGGTGTCGGGAATCTGGGCCTTGGCATAGAGCCGCCGGGTCTCCACGTTGACGCCGTCGGTGCCCAGGGCGCCGCCTGCCCCCTGGCCCACGCTGCCCAGGGAGTCGTTGCCCCAGGGGATGTAGCCGATTTCAACCTGGGCTACGCCCGAGGCATACGGGTTGATCTTGGCCTCGACCTCCGTGCGGAGGCGGCTGTGGACGGTGAAGGGGTCCACGATGTTGGCATCGGGGTTGAACTCGGTGTTTCCGAGGTAAAACGCCTGGTTTGTCAGTTCCGCCTGAACCTTGAACTCCGTTGCGCCCGTCCCCCGGGCAGTGACACACATGGCAAGGCACAAGGTGCCGCACACGAGGTGTTTCAGGTACTTCATACTCTCCATCATTGCGTTTCTCTCCTGATACGCTGAGCTGCTGGACACAGCTGGTGTCTCGAAAAATTCACAAATACAAAAAAATAGATTTACCTTCGAAAGGGGGTGGCCTCCTTCCTCAGCCCCTTTTTTCAGTCAAGTGAAACCTGTTTTGTGGGATGACGGGGTTAAGAGCAAAGTGTGTGCCGAATTGTGGAAAACAGCGTTTTTTATGGTGGCTGGGGGCGTGCCTGGAGAGGTTTGTTTTGAAAACACGAATGGTTGTTGTGAGGGAACGTTGGCGGGAATGAAAAAAGGATGTTTACATGGAGAAGTTCCTTTGTGTAGGGTGAATCAATAAAACTGTACGTTGTCTAAAAAAGTATAAATCAGTTTACAATTTATTGGACAATCAGGAGGGGCGATGGAGGACCTGGGCATGGTTGCTGCCACGGATGTGTTGGGGGAGTGTGAGGGGCTGATCAACGAGATCGTCACGCAGGTCGGCATCGAGGTGACCCCGAGGACCCTGGAGCGGCTCGACACCGTGATGGGGCTGCTCCATGCCTACGAGGTCCGCAGCAAAGGGGAAGCGGAGCAGCTGGCCTATATCGAGCTTGTCCTGGCCGTTCAGGACGTCTGCATCTACCTCAGCAAAGGGTTGAGGCAGGCCCTGGCCTTGTGCCGCGTGGCCATGGAGCTTGTGATTGAGCGCGGGGACCTGCGACTGAAATCCATCCTGACCCTTGCCCAGGGCATGCTGCACTGCCTGGTGGGAGAGCCCTTTTCCGGGGCGGGCTCTTCCCTTGCCGAGTGCATCGATACCATTCATATCTTAGGGGACAGGGATATCCGGCTGCGCTCGTCCATTTTTCTCTGCCCCCTCTATTTTTTCCGTGGGGACATGCGGAAACTCCTCCACCATCACAACATGGCCGCCTTTCATCCCCCCTTATGGAACTGCCGGTTCCTCAGCGAGATCTTTCCCCTGGCCTCCTGCGGGGCAGCGCATCTCATGGGCAATTTTCCCCTGGCGTTGGGCATCGCGGATTCAGGCTACCAGAGGGCGAGGCTCCTGGGCCTGGAGGTGGCCGAGGTGTGGTGGCGGCTTCAGTATTGCGCGGTGCTCATGCCTGTTAAGGGCAAGGAACAGGAGATCGAAGCCCACCTCCGGCGGGTCGAGGAGATCGTGACGCCGGCACAGCACACCGCGGTATACGCCGGGTTGCTTCAGGTCAAGGCCTGTTATTGCTTCAGCCGCGGCGAGATTTCCAGGGCATACGAGTGCATGGGCTCCTGCTTTGAGACGGTTCGGCGATACGGGATCCCAAAGCCGGTATTCGGCCCTGCCAACACCCTGGAGCTTTGCGTGGAGTTCCGTCGCAGGGGGTATCCGGCTTTTCCGGGGGTTGACCTGGAGCATGAGCTGGACCGGGCACTGGAGGGGGAGAACAAGGTCCTGACCGGCATCGCCCTTCGGGCCCGGGGGTTGTTCGCCTTTGACGCGGGGGCTCCCCGCTCATCGGTGGCGCGGCACCTCCGGTTGAGCGCAAAGACCTTCCATGAAGCAGGGTGCCTTTTGTACCAGGCCCCCACCGAGGCGATGCTGGAGGCGTTGAACCGGGCCGGAGAAGACGACCGGGAGGTGCTCTCCCCGGAGAGGGTGTTTGAGATCAAAAAAGATACCCCTCTGGAGATGCCCAAGCCGGCCAACCTGATGCGGCAGTGTGCGGGAGCGCTCAAAGACATGCCGTCCCGGGGGGACACGGTCGATTACTTTCAGGATCTTGTCTGCCTGGTTCAGCGGGAGTTCGCTGCCGAGCGCGTGGTTCTTTTGCGTCTTGGTGAGAAGGGAGAGGTGGGGTACGTGACGGGGTGCAACTTTACCGGGGCCGAGGTGGAACACGGGGCCCTGGACCCGGTGGTCCCTCGCTTTGACGAGGCGCTGAGGCTGGGCAAGATCCGCCGCATCGAGACCGAGGCGGTGGCTTCTGTCTGCATTCCCTTGCAGGTGGAGGACGGCCGGCCCCTGCTTCTCTATGCCGAGAGCAAACACACCCGTGACGTCTTCAGGCAGACCCTTGATGCCGTCAACGATGAGCTGGCGCTGGTCCTCTCCGCCGAGGTCCGTTCGGCCCTGGGCTTCCATGAGGCGCGGGAGGCCAAGCGAATCCGTCCCCAGTACCAGGGCTCTTCAGCGCCTGTGTACTACGGGGAGTTGATGCAGTCGATTCTGCAGCAGGCAAACCAGGCCGCGGTCACCGATGCGACGGTTCTGATTTTAGGGGAGACCGGGGTCGGCAAAGAGCTTTTTGCCAGGTATATCCACGAGGCCAGCGGAAGGGAGGGGGCTTTTATTCCGGTGCACCCGGCCAGCATGGCGGAATCGCTCTTTGAAAGTGAGCTCTTCGGCCATGAAAAGGGGGCCTTTACCGGGGCGGTGAAACAGAAGACGGGCTTTTTTGAGATGGCCAACGGGGGGACCCTGTTCATCGACGAGGTGGGGGAGATCCCTTTGTCTCTTCAGGTCAAGCTCCTTCGGGTGTTGCAGGACAGGAAGTTCACCCGCGTCGGAGGGACCCGGGCCATCCACTCCAAGTTCCGGCTGGTGGCGGCCACCAACAGGGATTTGACCCAGGAGGTGAAAAAGGGGCGCTTTCGCGAGGACCTTTTTTACCGGCTCTTTGTGGTGCCCCTGACCCTGCCCCCGCTTCGGCAGCGGGGAAAAGACATCTCCTACATGGCCAGGATTTTCCTCGATCATTTTGCCAAGCGCTACAACAAGGCCCTGCCCGAGCTGACACCGGGGCAGATCAAGGGGCTGGAGAGCTACCCCTGGCCCGGCAACATCCGGGAACTCAAAGGGGTGGTGGAGCGGGCTGCCATCCTTTCAAACGGCGAAACACTGGAGTTCATGCTGCAGCCCGCCGAGTCCTCCGGGGGCCAGGCAGACCCGGCCCGGGGCGAAGGCGGCCCGACCCTCTACGACGACCTGCCCACCCTCAAGGAGCTCCAGCGGCGGTACCTCCGGCACGTGATGACCCTGTCCGAGGGCAACATCGCACGGGCCGAGGAGATTCTGGGGGTCAAGCGGTCCACCCTTTACGCCCAGCTCAAACGGTTCGGTCTGACCAGGAAACGATGGGGGGACGGGGACGCTTGAGCCCCTGTGCGGGATGTTACTGCACCGGCGCCGTAAGTCGGGCAGCACGGGCGGCAAACCGGAACCAAAAGGGTTTGTTATCCAGCTCGTTGGGGGTCATGAGGCGGGAGTGGGCAAAATCCTCTTTGAGCATGGCCTCCACCTCGGCGGCAAAGGGGGCATCCACCACCAGGGCGGAGATCTCGAAGTTGAGCCGGAAGGAGCGGTTGTCGAGGTTGGCCGTGCCCACCACTGCGGCTTCGCGGTCCACGAGCATCACCTTCTGGTGGAGGAACCCTTTCTGGTACCGAAAGATCTTGATGTCCGTGCCCTCGAGGTCCCGCAGGAAGGTGAAGGCCGTGAGGTAGACGAGCTTGTGATCCGGGTCGTCGGGGATGAGGATCTTTACCTCCACGCCCCTTAAGTCGGCGAGCTTCAGGGCGGCGATGATCCCCTCGTCCGGGACAAAGTAGGGGCTGGCGATCCAGATCCGTTCCCGGGCTGTGGTGATGGCTTCCAGGAACATGAGACCGGTGGTCTCCTGGGGATCCGCCGGGGAGGAGGGGATGATGTGGACCACCTTGTCCCCCTGCCGCGTGAGGGCGGCCAGCCAGTCAAGCTCCACAAAGCTGCGGGTGGCCCAGTACCAGTCCTCGAGGAAGGCGAGCTGCACGGCAAGGACGGATGGGCCCACGATGCGCACGTGGGTGTCCCGCCAGTGACCGAATTTGGGGGAGAGGCCCAGGTACTGGTCTCCCACGTTGTGGCCTCCGACCCAGGCCGTGGTGCCGTCGGTGACCACGATTTTGCGGTGGTTGCGGAAGTTGAGCTGGAAGCGGTTGCCCCGGCCCTGGGTGGTGCCGAAGGCCGAAACCTCGACCCCTGCTTCGCGCAGAGCGTTTAAGTAGCTCCGGGGCAGGGCGTGGCAGCCGATTTCGTCGTAGAGGAAATAGACATCAATGCCTGCCCGGGCCCTTTCGATCATCTTGTCCCTGAGGCGTTGGCCCAGCCCGTCGTTTTTGACGATGAAAAACTGGACAAGGATGTACTCTTTGGCCGCATCCATGCCCGCAAAGATGCTCTCAAAGGTCTGGTCCCCGTCGATGAGCAGCTCCACGTCGTTGCCTGTGGTCATGGGCAGCTCGGTCATGCGGGTGAGGACCCGGTGGCTCCCCCGGGGATCTTTGGGCGTTACGAGAAAGCTGTCCCCTGCGGCTTCCACCTCCGGCTCCAAGGCCAGCAGCTCTTCGTCCACCCGGTGGCGGGCCGTGGTGTAGCCCTGGAACTCACTGCGGCCGAAGACCCAGTAGAGGGGAACGGCCAGGTAGGGAAAGGTGTTGAGGGAGACGGCCCAGGCAACGGCCCCCTGGGCGGTGCGGGTCTCCATGATGGCGTGGACCGAGGTCCAGGCCCCGATGCCGTGGGCGACGGCCGAAATGGTGAGAAAGGCGGAGAGGCGAACCAGCCATCGTTTCAAACGGGACTTTTTTTTGACGGGTGCTGTGGCGTCAGCCTGGGGTGCAGCCTTTTCAGGCGGCGTGGGGTGATTGTCCATGGGGCAGCTCCCTGGTGGGCTGTCGGGTGTGAAGAAGAAAGACCGGGTGAGTGAACAGTGGCCTGAAAACATTCACCAAAGAATATCTTTGATTGATGCCTGAAGTAAAGGGGCTTTGTGTGGGGCTCCGTGGATGGAGGGAAGGGAGGCGGGGCTTTGTGAATCGTTCCCAGGCAGGGCCTGGGAACGAAGCAAGGGGCATCACGTCTGCCCTGGCGTGTTATTTTTTCAACGCGGCCAGGCGGTCGGCGATGGAGCTGGTGGCCGGGGCGGAACCGCCCGCCTCTTTCATGGCCGAGGCGATGAGGTCGTTCTCTTTTTCGGCCTTGCCGGGGGCCAGGAGCTTGGCCTTCATGCGGGCAGCCTCGGCTTTGGCGTTGGCCTCATCGGCGTTTTTGCGCATGGCGGAGAGGGCACTGCCCAGCTGGTCGGACTCCTCGCGCAGCCCGGCGAGTTTGGCGGCGCGTTCCGCTGAATCTTTGGCCCGCTCTTCCCGGACCTTGGCCCGTTTCATGTCCTGAACCGCTTTTTCAAGGCTCTTTTTGGCTGTTTTCAGCTTTTCGGCGGAAAGGGACGCCACCTCTTCGAGTTCTTCCATGAAGGCCTTGGCTTCCACGGCTTCCTGCTCTTCCACTTCCATCTCAGGCTGCATCTCTTCGAGGAGCTGTACCAGCTCGGTGAGGGCCTTTTCAGCGTCGGCGTTTCCCGGTTCCTCTGCAAGGCGTGTCTGAAGGATCTCAGCTGCCTTGAGGCGCTGGTCGTAAAGGCCCTTGATGGCGTCTGCTTCGGCCTGCTCTTTCTTGTATACCTGGCGGGCCTCTCCCACTTCCTGGACCAGCTTGTTGAGTCGTTTTTCCATCTGCTCAAGCTCTGCCTTGGAGGCGGTTTCGGGGTCCCAGGAGGCCAGGATCTGGACAATGCTCTGGCCGACGTTTTCGCTCTTTTTCTTGCCGAATGATGTCACAAAACTGAAAAAACCCATGGAATGTTACTCCTTATGTGTCATGGTTGCGGGATGCGATAATCAAATTATAAAACAGCCTCCGTCAGCGAATGCCACACCCCGAGGCCCGAGGGGGTTGAGTTTTCGTGAACCAGGGGATTGTCCACCGGTTTAGTATTTGACGGAGATGGACTCGGGGATCACATCGATGCCGGTGGAGATCCGGACGAGGGCGCTTCCGTCGGTGTTCTCTTCCCTGGAGACCAGGATGTACTCGGCCATCTCGCTTTCCTCGTCGATCCAGCGGCCGTAGAGCATGGCAGCGTGGTCAAGGGAGACGGTCTTGTCTCCGAAGCGGTCGAGGAAGAGGGTTTCGCTGAATTCGTTGGGATCCATGCGGCCCTCGCCGTCTCCCCAGGCCCGGTCGTAGAGGTTGCCCTTTTTGTCTTCAAAGGCGGGGAGCCCGATGTAGCCGTCTTCTTCCCCGATCCAGAAAGCCCATTCCTCTTCGGACTCGGGGTACACCTCGTCCAGGCAGGCAAAGAGGCGGCACTCTTCGATGGCGTCGCCTTCCACCACCTGGAGCATGGATTTGGCTTCGGGGTCATCGGTCGACTCCAGGTAGAACCGATGGGCCACAGACCCGTCCAGGTCGATGCGCCCGTAGCCAACCACCACGGACTCGGCCCCGGGTCGGGGCTGGGTGATGGCTTCGCCGTGGATGAGAAACGGAGTGGTGTCCAGCGCCAGGCTGCTACCCAGGTGGATCTGGAGGGGCAACTGGGTGTCCACGGGCTCCTTTTTCCCCTTGGTGAACGTCTCCTTTGCGGTGTCCATTTTTTTTCCGGCCACGGCCTTGAACAGGTTAAATACTCCCAAAACAACTCCTTAAACGTAAATTAGCGGTCCAACCCGTTGGTTCGCCTCTGGATTTCGGGCTTGCTCTCCATGATGGCAAAGGAGAGGGCGTCCATGGCTTCGGGGCCGTATTGCCGGGCCCAGTCCGTGCGGACCACGAGAACGGCGGAAACGGCGATGCTCTCGACGTCACTGCCCAGGATAAATCCTTTCTGGAGTCCCGGGTAGGTTTTGGACGGGATGGTGACAAACTCGTAGATGCGGTTCCAGTTGCGGTCCCGGGCGTCGTTGAAGTCCCAGTCGTCCACCTGGACGAGGCGGATTTTTTTGGTCTCTTTGGCCACGGCTTCGGCCCTGGCCAGAAGGTCCGAGTTAAGGCCGGAGACAAACATCATGACGGCCCTGGGGTTGTTGATGACCTGCTGCAGGGCCTCGTCGTAGCTGGCGTTCTGGGTCCGGATCTTTCGGTACCCTTTGTCCTGCAGGCAGAGGCCTTCCCAGGTCATGGCCGTGCCCGAGCCCCGTGGGCCGATGTAGAGGATATGCTCTCCGTCGGGCTCGATGTCCTGAACGGTCTGGATTCCCGACTTCCGATTGGCGATCATCTGCACCACCTCCGGGTAGAGGGCCACCTGCTCGGAGGCGGCAAGGGGCATTTTGGGAAAGCTGCGCTGGAACACCTCAAAGGCATCGGACTGGACGATGGCGGCGTCCACTTCCTTGGCAACCAGAAGGCGCAGGTTTTCCATGGAGCCTGCGGTGGTCCGCAGGTTCACGTCAACGGACGGGGCCGACTCCTTCAGCATGGTTCCGAAGGCCGTGTAGTTGCCGCCTGGTGATGCGGTGGCCAGGGTGAGGGTGGGCCTGTCCACGCTCTTACTGGCAAGGGCTTCGGCGGAGAGGGCCACTTCCGGGGGCATGCCCTCGGGCAGGTAGCCGGATTGCCTGGGCGTGCCGTCCAGGGTGGCCACCCTGGCGTCGAGTTCGTTGAGCTTGGCCCGCAATTGAGCGTCGTCTTGGGCCATGCGATCGGCCTCCTGGCGCCACTGGCGGTAGCCGGGGTCGTCGGCGTGGTGGTAGGCCATGGCGTAGCTGTTCCGGCTTCCCAGGTTGTCCAGGACCATCCACCAGACCATGGCGTCCCACATGCCGAAGTGGGACCGGCTTCGGTAGGCGTAGCGCGGAGGCGTCCAGCCCCGCCCGCGGTAGTAGCTGTTTCGGCGCTGGTAATGGGTACGATAGTCAAAGTCGCTGTATGTTTTTGTCTTTCGGTAGATGGGGTTTGATGCATAGGAGGAGGCCTTGACGGTCTCGCTCTTCTGCTTGAACTTGCCCGTTTCCTTCTTGTAGGCAGAATAAGACGCTGCGGCCTTTTTTTTCTTCAGGGCCGTGGCGGTCTTTTTGTCAAAGGACGAGGTGCTGGTGAACTTCTTTTTCGGGGGCGTGGCCCCGGGCTTACTGTAGCCGTTTGACGAACTTTTTTTCTGGGTCGCCACCGACTGCTTCGGCTGGGTGCTTCCCGGTTTGGCGTAGCCGGACGACTTCTGGGTCGTTTGTTTGGTTTTCTGCTTTCCATATATGCCGCCGCCGTCCCGTTGGCCCCATACCTTTTTGCTGGGGCTGGACGATTTGGACCAGCTCTTGGAACTCTTCGAGAAAGAAGAAGAGGAGGAGTGGCTGGAATAGCTGGAGCGGCTTGACCGGCTGGAGCGACTGGATCGCCTGGCATCGGCATCGCTTACGGAAAACGAGACCACCAGCAGGGTAAGCAGGAAGAGGGTGAAGCGGGAGAGGAATCGTGGTGTCATTCGAAGCGTCATGGTGGCCCTTGGGTTCGGTGTTATGTCATTGAACTCAGCGTGTCGGGCCCGAAGAAGGAAAACCTTGCAAGGGGAAGCATCACTGAACGAGTAAATCTATGCAGGGTTTGACGTGTTGTCAATGTTTGAAGGGAGATCTTTTCTACTCGCAGGTGCTTTGAGTAAGTTGCTTTTGGTCTCCTTTGCCGTGGTGTTGGGATGTTGGAACGACGGGGGGAGAAATTCAGACAACGGGGCCATGGCCCCGTTGCCGGAAGATTAAGGTGTGTGCCTCTTTTCCTCAAGGGGCGGATGCTTCCTTTCCGAAGGGCTGAAGGATGAGGATCAGCCTGGGCAAAAGGGTCAGGGCTGAGATCAGGGCGATGGCCATGGCCAGGCCCGTGAGCAGCCCGAAGAGGATGCTCGGAATGAAGTTGGAAAGGACCAGGATGGAGAACCCCGAGATGATGGTGATGGAGGTAAAGTACATGGCGTGGCCGATGGAGCCGTGGCAGCGGTGCATGGTGGCCATGTAGTCCCCGTCTTTTTCCAGCTCCGCCTTGAACCGGTGGATGTAGTGGATGGTGTCGTCCACGGCGATGCCCACGCTGATGGCCGCAATGGTGATGGTCATCATGTCCAGGGGGATGCCCAGCCAGCCCATGAGCCCCAACACCACGCCGATGGAGAGGATATTGGGGAGCAGGGCGATGAGGGCGATGACCGGAGAGCGGAACAGAAGGAGGAACATCCCGGCCAGGGCCGCCAGCACGATGCCCAGGGTAAGGATCTGGGAGGAGAAGAGGCTCTGGAGCATGTTGTTGTAGAGCACCAGCATGCCGTTGAGCTTCACCTTGTCCGGGGCCAGCCCCACCTCGTTGATGAGCCCTGCGTTGACCTGTTTCAGGAACTCGTCCCGGCGCAGGTCCGGCGCCGAGTCCTTGATGCGGATGGATAGGTGGGCTTCGTTGTGCTCCACCGAGACGTAGGGCTTCAAGAGGAGTTCCCGGTACTGATCGGGAATTTCGCTGTAGAGAAGGGCCAGGGCGAAGTTGTCCAGGGGCTTGCCGTCGTTTAATTTTTCCGCGATGCGGGTGAGGGAGGCCAGGGAAAGGATCTTTCCGGTCTCGGGCAGGGCATCGAGGTAGGTGTGGACCTTGTCCACCAGGGCCACCTTATCCTGGGTAAACCAGTACTTGTCGCCGGTATCGATCTCTTCGAACTCTTCAAAGTCGGCAAAGTCTCCATTGGCCTCGTCGTCTTCCGGCAATTCGGTGGCCTCGTCCGCGGCCTGATCGGGTTCGTCAAAGGTGATGACCACGTCCAGGGGGGTGGTGCCGCCCAGGTGGTCGTCGATGAGCTTCATGCCCTGGTAAATCTCCGTGGATTTTTTGAAGTAGTCGATGAAGCTGTTTTCCACCTCCAGGCGCATCATGCCGGTGAGGCAGAAGAGGAGGGCCAGGAATGAGGCCGTGAGGATGCCCCGGCCGTGTCTTTCGGTGAAGCCGCCGAGGATCTCGGGCAACGGGAATCTCAGGGTGAGTCGCTTTGGGGGGCGTCCCTTGGGAAGCAGCACCAGCAGGGCGGGCAACAGGATAAAGGTAACGCATAGGGAAACCACGATCCCTGCGCTCATCATCCAGCCGAAGGTGATGACGGGCAGGATGTCGCTGGAGATAAGCGAGCCGAACCCTGCGATGGTGGTGAGGGTGGCAAAAAGGCAGGGGGTGGCCATGAGGGCCGCGGCTCGGGCCGTAAGGTCCATCTGGCTCCACTGGGGGTTGGCTTTGTGGAGCTCTCTGTGGCGCACGATGAGGTGAATGGCGATGGCCATGGTGATGATGAGCTGCAGGGAGATGAAGTTCGAGGAGATGACGGTCACCTCCCACCCCATGAAGCCCAGGATGCCCGACATGTGGATCACCGAGACAAAGCAGCAGAGCATGGGCAGGATCACCCACCGGACCTGGCCGAAGATGAGGCCCAGGGTTACCACGAGAAAGAGGGCCATGCCCCCGCCGAAGAGGCGGATGTCGTTTTTGATGAAGGTGATGAGGTCGTCGGCGATCATGGAGACCCCGCCGAGGAAGAGGTCGGCCTTGTCCCGGTGGGTGTCCATGATGGCGCGAATGGCGGCGATGTCGTCATGCCGGAGGCTCCGCGCCTCTTCCCTGTACTGCCAGAAGGTGGTTTCGGCCTGTTTGAGGGCTGCCTTCTCCTCTCGGGTGAGGTCGCGTTCCCGGGCGATGTTTTTCAGGGCATCACGTTTGCCCAGAAGTTCCATGTAGGTGTGGTCGTACGCGAGGTTGATGATCACCGAGGTGATGGTGCCGTCGGGGCTGACAAGAAGGTCCCTGTAGACGGGGCTTTGGAGGATCTCCTCCCGGGCCATGGCCTGGTCGGTCTCCGGGGAGGTCAGGGTCCGTATGTTGGCGGCCAGCTCCTTGACGGGCAGGGGCGGGCTCTCCAGCAGGGGCACATCCAGGATGGTGAGGACCGACTCCACCAGGCTCACCTCGGAGAGCTCGGCCTTGAGGGCGTTAAGGTCCTCGTAAACCCCCTCGGAGAAGAGATCCCCTTTGGGCTTGTAAGCGATGATGAGGTAGTCCTGCTGTCCGAAGCGCTCGCTGATCTGGCGAAAGTAGTTGAGGTCTTCGTCGTTGTCCAGGACCAGGGTCTCGGCCGAGGCGTCGAGCCGGAAGTCCTTCATCTCATAAGCGAAAAAGAGGGTGAGGGCAGCAAGCAGCACCAGGGTGAGGATGGGGTACTTCAAGATGGTGTTGCGGTATATACGTTCGATGAGGTGGTTGAATCGCTCCATGGGGATCGGGCCTTTTCAGGGTGTCTGTGGGGGAAGGCAGCGTCGGGCAAAGGCGCGCCGAAGGAACCGGGCATCCGACGGCGCGTGTCTGGGGCTCAGACCTTGATGTGGTTGAGCTTGGTAATGAGCTCGTCAAAGCCTTCTTCGTTGAGGACCTGGTTGAACTGGCTCTGGTAGGTCTTGACGATGCTGACCCCCTGGAGCTCGATGTCGTAGATCTTCCATCCTTTTTTTGATTTGTAGAACTTGTAGTTCATGGCGTAGCGGTTCTCCTTGGAGATGAGCTCCGTGGGGATGACCACTTTTTTGCTGTTGGCATTTTTTACGGGAAGGATGACGATCTCTTCATCGGTGTACAGGGAGAGCTTGTCCGAGTAGGAGCTCTTCATCACCTCGGTGAAGGTGTGGATAAAGGTTTTTCGCTGCTCTTTGGTGAGGCCGGACCAGTTTTTCTTGCCCAGGGTGAGTTTGCCCATGAGGGAAAAATCGAAGATGGGGGAGACGTTCTCCACGATGAGGGCTTTTTTCTCTTCAAGCTGGATATCGTTTCTCTTCAGGGTAAAGAAGATAAAATCGAGTTTCCCCTTCAGCAGGGCTTCCACAGTGTCCGTTCCCACGGCACCGGCCGTCTGCACCAGAAGCAGGAAAAGGACAAGGGTGGTCATCACTGTTTTTTTGATCATGGGTCCTCCGTGACGTCGCGCAGTGCCTTGCTTGGTGCCGAGCCCTCTCTTTGGGCAGGGGGGGAGGCGCATCGTCGTTATCTGCCGGGGCCTGGCCCGGCAGGTGGTGTTAAACAGTCGCATTCCATAGATTAGTTGACGCTCCCCGTGGTGTCAAGGAGACCGGGAGGCCAATTGCCTTGACACCGGCGGTTTCCCACCGCCTGTGCGAGTCCTGCAACCTGCACGGAGCGGCTCGACGGGGTGTATGCCCGGGAAGGCAGGATCATGCCTTTTTCGGTGCCGGGAAACCTTATCACAAGGCGGTGGGCATGTCTGTGCCCGGGATCACCTTTGCTGTATGATTGACATGGGAATATGTGATCTTACTATGTACACAGTTGAAAAGAAACGAGGGATTGATGATGGGCCCGGCCTGTTTTTGAAAGCCGGAGGCGCCTTATTTCCAACGCTGACCATCCCAGGGCAATGGGGCTGGTTGATGTCATCGTCGTATTTAATTCCAAGGATGAACAGGAGGCCTTTATGAAGACACGGGTAACGGATCTGTTGGGCATTGAGCACCCCGTCATCGAGGGCGGAATGCAGTGGGTGGGACGTGCGGGGCTGGCGGCCGCCGTGTCCGAGGCCGGTGGGCTGGGGATCATCACCGCCCTGACCCATCCGACCCCCGAGGGCCTGGCAGGCGAGATCGCCGCGGTGAGGTCCCTCACCGCCAAACCCTTCGGTGTGAACCTCACCCTGCTGCCCACCCTGAAGCCCGTTTCCTACGAGGCCTATGTGGAGGTGATGGTGGCAGAAGGCATCACCATTGTGGAGACCGCCGGGCGCAGCCCTGAGCCTTTTATGCCCCTGTTTAAAAAGGCCGGCATCAAGGTGATCCACAAGTGCACATCGGTGCGCCACGCCCTGAAAGCCGAAAAGCTCGGGTGCGCGGCGGTGAGCGTGGACGGGTTCGAGTGTGCCGGTCACCCCGGGGAAGACGACATCCCGGCCCTGGTGCTGTTGCCCCTGGCCGCCGATGCCGTCTCCATCCCCATCATCGCATCGGGCGGGTTCGGGGACGGGCGTGGCCTGGCCGCGGCCCTTTCCCTGGGGGCGGATGCCGTGAACATGGGCACCCGCTTCCTGGCCACCCGGGAGGCCGCGATCCACGACAATGTGAAGAAGGCCCTGGTGGATGCCGATGAGCGCCAAACCGCCCTGATTTTGCGTTCGTTCAGCAACACCGCCCGCATTTACAGAAACAGGATTGCCGAGGAGGTGATGGCCCTTGAGAAACGGGGAGACGTCACCATCGAAGAGCTGGCTCCCCTGGTGAGCGGCAAGCGCGGGGCCGCGGTGTATGAAACCGGAGACCTGGACGCCGGGGTCTGGACAGCCGGGATGGTGACCGGATTGATCCACGATATCCCCACGGTGGCCGAGCTTGTCCAGCGTATCGTTGACGAGGCTGAAGTCCTGATCCGGGAGCGTCTTGCCGGGCTTCTGGGGTAGACAAGGGGGACCCGCTTCGGTCAAAAAAGCCCCCGGCGACCCTGCCTGGGACCCAATGGTTAAAAAATTTGACAGACAGGTCTTAAGGCCTCATTGACAGGCCCCGCCGAAATAGTTTCGATATGTTCGCCATGAGAAACGGTTTTGGCGGGGCTTTTTTTTCAAAAAAGCGACCCTGCGGAGATAGACTGAATAGTTGCGAAAAGGGATGGATTCGCCCTGTGGCGTGTGGTATTTTTTCTAAGGTGACGCTTGTTCACGGCGCTGTTCGGTTGTGTCCCGTGCCCGGGAAACCCGGTGTGTCTCTCCCGCCTCTCCCAGGCAATCCCATGGAAAAACACTCATGAACGACAGGGGTGGTGATGTCCCACGACGCATTCCAGACGATTTCTCTTTCCATCGCCTTGGGGGTCTTTTCGTACATTATCTCAAGGGCGTACAAAATTCCCGCCATTGTGTTCTACCTGATCTGCGGCTTTGCCTTCGGCCCTGCCGGGCTCAACCTGATCCGCACGGAGGCGGCCATCGGCGGGGGCATCGCCCCCATGGTGGAGATCGCTGTTGCCATCATTCTCTTTGAAGGGGGGCTCTCCCTCTCCATCCAGGGGTTTCGCATGGAGAAGAAGGCCATCAGGCGCCTTCTGTTTATCACCATCCCCATCACCGGAGGGGCCGCAGCCTTTCTCTGCCACTATCTCACGGGCATTCCCTGGCTTTTTGCCGCTTTTTTCGGCGCCCTTATCGTGGTGACAGGCCCCACGGTCATCGGGTCGATTCTCAAGAGCGTGGCCCTGAACCAGCGGTTGGAGACGCTGTTGAACTGGGAGTCCCTCTGGGGGGACGTCATCGGGGTCATGGTGAGCGCCCTGGCCCTGGAGCTGATACTTGTCTCCAAGGGAGGGGTGATCACCGCCGGGGTCTTTTCCCATCTGCTTCTGGGAACCTTTGCCGGAAGCCTCGTGGGCCTTGCGGGGGGCATGCTGCTTAAGCACATTGTGGCATGGCTGGAAAAATTGAAAGACCCCACCTTGTCGGGTATCGCCTCCTTTGGCGGGGCCGTGGCCCTTTTTTTCCTCTCCGGTGAGCTGGTGGAGTCCTCAGGGCCCCTGGCCGTTGTGGTCGCCGGCATGTACCTCTCTCTGAAGTGCGGTGACGCGGTGGTGGGGATCCGCCACTTCAAGGATCAGATCGCCAGCCTCTTTATCAGCACCATGTTCGTGATGCTCTCCGCCTTTGTCAATCCACTGGAGCTTCTGCACCTCTGGCCCACCATGCTGGCCGTGGCCATTATCCTGGGGGCGGTGGTACGCCCCCTGGCCGTGCACCTGGCCATGGCCGGGTCGGATGTGACCCTTCGGGAGCGCTGGTACATGGGCATCATCGGGCCCAGGGGCATCGTGGCGGTGGCCACGGCCTCCTACGCTGCCTTTGAGCTGCCCGGCTTCCCCTACGAGATGAAGGTGATTCTTAACCAGACCATGGCCATTATCTTTTTTTCCGGTGTGGTGGCCACGGTGTTGTGCCGCCCTCTGGCCTCCCTGTTGAAAGTACGGGTGCCCCAGGCCCAGACCGGCATCCTCCTGGTGGGGTCCAACCCCATGAGCCGGGAGTTTGCCCGGCTTCTCTCCCTGCACGTGCCCGTGGCTTTTCTTGAGACGCGGCGGGATGCCTGTTCCCTGGCCACGGATCAGGGGTTTCAGACCGTGTGCGCCGATATGCTCAGCGCCGATGTGTACGAAGAGGCGTCACGGGAGGGGTACGACCGGCTGGTGGCCCTGACGCGGAACAACGCCCTGAATGAGCTGGTGGCCCTGCGGGCGGCCTCCCACATGGCCCCTGGGCGGGTGTATCGGGGGGTGGCCCGCAGGGCTGAAGAGACCCTCCTCACCGGCAAGGACAACGTGGCCCATGTGGCTTTTTCCGACGGTTTTTTTATCATCGAGGCGGTGAGGCGCATGGAAAAGGGGCAGGCCTTCCTTACGGAGAAGGAGGTGGAGGAGCTCAGGGACGGGGACATCCCCCTGGCCCGGGTCAACGGCGAGGGAAAGGGCGTGCTGATCATGCGTCCGGGGCTGGAGCCTTCCGGGAGGCTCATCTGCTATTGCCGGAAGGAGAAAACAGCGGTGCGTGCCCGGCGCAACGCCACAGATACACCGGCTTGACCGTTTGGGCCTTACCGGCAAGCCGGCAGGTTCCTAAATTCAATGGGCAATGAGCTTTTGAGGCTGACATTAACCATAGAATACCCGAAACAAAGGACGCAGGAGCCCCATGGGACAGAGAATAGCTATTGTCACGGATTCCACCGCGGACTTTCCGGCCGGGGTGGCTGAAAAACTGGGGATACGGTGCGTGCCCGTGCATGTTGTGGTGGACGGGGTGGACCACCTGGACGGGGTTACCATCACCCCGTCCGAGCTGCTGGTGCATATGAAGAAGGGGGCCGAGGTCGTCACCCGTGCCGCGGCACCTGCCGCGTATGCGGATCTCTACGACTTCCTCCTGGCCCGTTATGACCGGGTGATCTCCTTTCATCTTTCCGCCCGGCTTTCAGATTGCCGGGAATCCGCGGGAAACGCCCTGAAGCTCCTTGATCCGGCCGATGCCGAGCGCGTGACGGTGGTCGACACCTGCTCGGTAAGTATCGGTCAGGCCATGTACACCCTGATGGCCGTTCGGTACCTGAAAAAACACGGGCGCATGGAGGGGATGAGGGAGGCTTTGGGATCTGCCTTTGCATCGGGGGTGATCCAGGTTGTCGTGGACGACCTTTCCTGGCTCAAGCGGGGAAAAAAGCTGGGGGGACTTTCGGCGGTGCTGGGTGGCATGCTGGATATCAAACCCCTCCTGGAGATGCGGGATGGGGGGCTGGCCCTGGTCTGCAAGGTCCGGGGCATGACCCGGACCCTGGATGAGATGGTCGCCTGTGCCGCCCGTTTGCGGGGCGAAGGGGCCCTGGAGGTGTGGGTGTGTCATTGCGATGCCGAGGCCAGCGCCTTTTACCTGCGGAACAGGCTGGCCGATGCCCTGGGAAAGGAGGTGCACACCATCCACGTGGTGGAGGCCGGGGCAGCCATCTCCGTCAACGTCGGCCCCGGTGCCTGTTGCTGGGGCATGGTGCCCCTGGGCTGACCAGGCTCGGGTGCCCATGGAAAACCGCTCGATGGCCTTTACGGTTTTGGGGCCTTACATGAGGCCCGCTTCTTTGTAGTACCGGACGGCCCCGGGGTGCAAGGGGGCGGAGAGGCCTTCAAGCATGCTTTTCTTGGTGATCACCTGATAGGCCGGGTGGAGTTTTTTGAACTCCTCGAAGTTTTCGAACACCTCTTTGGTGATGGCGTACACCACGTCGTCAGGCATCTTGGCCGAGGTACAGAAGGTGGCCTTTACCCCGAAGGTGGGGTTGTCCTCTTCATTGGCGGCGCCGGGGTAGAGTCCTGCCGGGATATAGGATTTGGCGTAATAGGGGAAGCGCCTGATGAGGTCGTCGATTTCGGTGATGGCCACAAACCGCGTGGGGCGGCTTCCGGAGGTGGCCTCTTTGAAAGCGCTGCTGGGGTGGCCCACGGTGTAGAAGAAGGCGTCGATTTTCTTGTCCTGAAGCAGGCCCGGCGCTTTGGCCGCTTCAACGGACTTGGCCTTGATGTCGGTCTGCCAGTTGATGCCCGCTGCCTCCAGAGCGTCGATGGCGTTGCCCCGCTGACCGGACCCGGGGTTTCCGATGTTGACCTGCTTGCCCTTGAGGTCTGAGATGGTTTTGATGTCGGCGTCCACCGCGGCAAGGAGGGTGACGGATTCCGGGTGAATGGAGAAGACGGCGCGCAGGTCTTTCTGGGGCGCTCCGTCCCACTCTTTCATGCCGTTGATGGCCTGGTACTGGCGGTCGGACTGGACAATGCCGAACTCCAGGTCTCCGGACATGATGGCATTGACGTTGTAGACCGATCCGATGGTGGCCTCCACCGTCGTCCGAATGCCGTAGGTCTCCCGCTTTTTATTGACGATTTTGGCGATGGCCCCACCGGTGGGGTAGTACACCCCGGTGATGTCACCTGTGCCGATGGTGACAAAGGCGGTCCTTTTCTTGGTGTCGGTGGTTTCCTTGTCGGCGGGCTGGCTGCAACCGGCTGCAACGGTGAAGAGCACAACCATACTCAGGCAAAGCCATCTGTTCATTTAGGATGCTCCTGTGTGTGCCCCCCGCGCCCGGTCAGGGGCGGGGGGCGTGAACATTAGTTCAATGCCTCTCGAATTCGGGCCATGGCCTTTTCGACGTTTTCCAGGCTGTTGAAGGCACTGATGCGGATAAACCCGTTTCCGCAGGAGCCGAAACCGGCCCCCGGGGTACAGACGACTCCCGCTTTGGTGAGAAGCAGGTCAAAGAACTCCCAGGAGTCGCATTTGCCGTTGATCCAGATGTACGGGGAGTTGTCCCCTCCCACCAGTTCGTATCCCAGGGCTGCCATCTCCTTGCGGATGATGGCCGCGTTGTTGAGGTAGTAGTCCACCAGTCCCTTGACCTGGGCCTTGCCTTCCTCAGAGTAGACGGCGGCCGCCGCTTTCTGGACGGGGTAGGAGACGCCGTTGAACTTGGTGCAGTGGCGGCGATTCCAGAGGGCGTGGACCGAATGGGCATTGCCTTCGGTGTCCCAGGCCTTGAGCTCTTTGGGAACCACGGTGAAGGCGCAACGGGTACCGGTGAAACCGGCGGTCTTGGAGAAGCTGCGGAATTCGATTGCCACCTCTTTGGCGCCCTCCACCTCGTAGATGGAGCGGGGAATGCTCGGGTCGGTGACAAAGGCCTCGTAGGCGGCATCATAGAGGATGATGGCGCGGTTCTCTTTGGCGTAATCCACCCAGGCCTTGAGCTGCTCTTTGGTGATGGTGGTGCCCGTGGGGTTGTTGGGGAAGCACAGGTAGATGAGGTCTACGGGCTTTTCGGGCAGGGCGGGGATAAAGCCGTTTTCTTCCCGGCAGTCGAGGTAGACGACCCCGTCGTAACGTCCGTCGGTGTTGACGCCGGTGCGCCCGGCCATGACGTTGGTGTCCAGGTAAACCGGGTAGACCGGGTCGGGGATGGCGATGGTGGCGTCCCCGGAGAAGATCTCCTGGATGTTGCCGGTGTCGCATTTGGCGCCGTCGCTGATGAAGATCTCGTCCGGGGAGATGTCGGCGCCCCGGCTCTGGAAGTCGTTTTCCGCAATGGCATCCCGCAGGAAGGCGTATCCCTGTTCGGGGCCGTATCCATGGAAACCCTCTTCGGTGGCCATGTCGTCCACGGCCTTGTGAAAGGCCTCGACACAGGCCTGGGGAAGGGCGCGGGTCACGTCCCCGATGCCGAGTTTGATGACATCCATCTCAGGGTTGGCCTCCTGAAAGGCGGAGACGCGCTTGGCGATATCCGAAAAGAGGTAGGATGCTTTGAGTTTGGTGTAGTGTTCGTTGATTCGAATCATGTGTCGTCTCCCTGTAAAACCTGTTGATATCACAATGTCGGTCGTCACTTAGGGGACGAGCATTGTGGGTCCTGAAAACGCTGGAAGCGGAGGGCCGTTGGGATACCCCTTGCTTGAAACGCATGGGCGGGATGTCCTGGAGGCGGCTTGGGGGTGATCGGAACGTCTCCTGATCACTGGGTCGCGGAATTATAGAATATTGTTCTCCTGGTGTCAAATACTTGTCAATTCCTTGAATGGGTAATCTGTGGCGATGAGTGCTCCGGTTGAAGCCTTTGTCGGGACCCCGGGGTATGTGTGGAGGTTAGCTATAACACATCGTTAGTATGAAGAAAATTCGGTGGCATGGCGACGTGATGAAAACACTTGGATTCGGAGCAAGGCATAGCGATGTATCGGGGTATGGGACGATATGTGAGAAAATGTTCTCTTTGTGGTAACGGCAGAATGGCATGATTTCCTTTTTTTATTCGTCTTTTTGCCCGTTTTTCCGAATCCCTTCTTCTCTGGCACCTGTTTTGACAACCGTTGGCAAACATGGCACCATACGCTGCCCGAAGAGGATATCGGGCACGAACCGCAACCCTATTCAGGAGTCATGAGACGTGAACCCTTCCCTGGAACAGATGGTGCACTTATCCCGGCTTGACGGGGGGATGATGCTGGCCGACGTGGATATTGCCGCTTTTATGGGGGTATTTCTCCCTGAATTTCCGTCCGGGAAACGGGGCCTGCCCGGTGTGGACCTGCAATCGGTCTCCGGCCTTTCCACCTTGTTCACCGATGCCGAGACCGAACGCGCATCGGGGTTCCGCGTGCTGAAAAAACAGGCGGAGTGGCTCTGCGGAAGGCTGGCTGTGAAGCAGGCCGCGGCAGAGGTGTTGTCTGTTTCACCCCGGGGCGTCACCGTGGACACCGAGCCCGAAGGGGCTCCCTTTCTGGCGGACCATTCAGCCACCCACATCTCCATCAGCCACTCCGGGGACCACGCCGTGGCCGTGGTGTCCACCCGAAAGGAACGGCGCGTGGCGGTGGACCTGGAACAGGTGGAGGCCGGTCGCATGCCCCATGTGGCCCGCGTGGCCTTTACCCCCCGTGAGATCGCCGAACTGAACGGGGCCTCCGATGCCGAGTGGTACCGGCGCTGGACCCTCAAAGAGGCCTACCTTAAATACATCGCCAAGGGCTTTCACGAGAGCCTTAAAAAAGTGGAGATCCTGAATCGCGGCATCTGCCATAACGGCGAGGTGGTGACAGGCATCGCCTGGGACACCCCTGCCTTCCGGGACGGCTACCAGCTCAGCGTGGTCTGGCAGGCGTAACGCAGAAGAAGGGCTGTCGGGGTATAAAAAACGGGCCATCACCGATTCATGGGAATCGGTGATGGCCCGTTGTGGTTTGTGGGGAAACGAAGGGTTGGAGGTTGCCAGGCCCGCTTGTGTTCGCACCGGCTTGAGCGACGCCCAATCCATATGTAAAACCTGTGTGGCAACCTTTTTAAAAGGTTGGCCCCCGGCAGGGCCGCCATTTTACCCGATGCAGAGGCTCCAGGTGAGGGCCAGGACCCCTGCCAGCACCAGGTGGCTTTCGATGAGGAGTTCAAGCTGCACGCCTGCCAGGAGAAGATGGTTCTGGTAGGCGATGAGCAGGGCAAACATCAGCACCGGGCAGATCCAGAGGAGAAGCCCCAGGCTTGAGAAGATGCCCAGGGCGCTGATAAGCGGTAGCATCACGGCCAGGGCCACCAGCAGGTTCTTGAGCAGGCGGATGGTTTTTTTGTCCCCCAGGATGATGGGGAAGGTCTCCTGGCCCACGATGCGGTCCCCCTGCATGTCGAGGATGTCGAAGAAGACCGTCCGGGCAAAGACCATGCCGCAGGCGAAGACCAGGGCGGGAAGGGTGGCGAGACCGAACCCGTTGTCGCTGGTGAGGGCGGGCAGCAGGGCGGTGACTGTGCCCCAGGCCGCGGTGATGAGGATGGTCTTGGAGCCGGGGATGTCCCGCAGGCATCGGTACCTGCCTTGGAAAAATCGCTTGGGGATCACCGGGGCGTTGTACGAGAGGCCCGCCAGACTCATGCCCAGCAGCACGAGAAAGGCAAAGAGGCCCTGGCTGTAGGCCAGGAGAAGGCCCACGCCGCCGCCGGTGAAGGCAAAGCCCGCCAGGGGCCACTTGTTTCGGTCGTAGAAATCGGCTCGCTCCGGGTCGTTGTAACGGTCCGAGGAGATGGCGGTGAGGTGGTTGAAGATGTGCATGGACAGGACGTAGAGCATGGCCACGGCCGCGGGGATGAGCCAGCGGTCGATGCCCTGGAGCATGGAGCAGGCATAGGAGAGAAAGGCCGCCCCCAGGGCGAGGTAGGCGTTGCTGCGCAGCAAGGCCATCTTCAAGGCCGAGACCGGGATGCCGAAAAGGTCCTTTTCACTTGCCGTGCCGCTTTCGATGAAGCGGTAGACCTTGTTGATGATCCAGTTGGGGGTGGAGGCCCCGGCGGTGATGGCAACGGATTTCAGGTGCTTGATCCGGCTTAAGTCCAGCTCGTCGGTGTCCTCGATGTGAAAGGTGAGCTTGCCCGATTCCCTGGCCAGTTCTGCCAGGCGCTGGGTGTTGCCGCTGCTTTTGCCGCCCACCACCACCACGGCGTCGACGTTCTGGGCGATGGACAGGATGTCCGCCTGCCTTTTTTCCGTGGAATCGCAGATGGTATCGAAGGTGAGGTAGTGGGGGTGGGTGCTGGCGATCCACGCCTTGACCTCGTCGTAAAAGTGCACGTTCTGGGTGGTCTGGGCCACGAGGATGGCGTTTTCAAAATCCGGGAGGGCCTTGACCTCGTCAAGGGTCTCCACCACATGGCCCAGGCCGTGGGCGTAGCCGTTGAGTCCGATGACCTCGGGGTGGTCCCGGTCCCCGATGATGATGGCGTGGTGGCCTTTTTTGGCGTAGCGGTGGATGATGCGCTGCACCTTGATCACGCGCGGGCAGGTGGAGTCGATGACGGAAAAGCCCGCGTCCTTGAGGGCCTCTTTGGCCTCGGGCGGAACCCCGTGGGCACGGATCACCACGGTGCCGTCGCCCTGTTCGGGGATCTCCGAGATGGCGGGGACCCCTTTTTCCTTGAGCAGGTCCAGGACCTGGGGGTTGTGGATCAGGGGGCCGTAGGTGCAGATGGGGCCGTCCTGGCCGTTGGAGGCGTCCAGGGCCGTTTCCACGGCTCGTCTGACGCCCATGCAAAATCCGGCGGTGCGCGCGATGATAATTTTCATGTTAGGCTGTTTCCAGAAGCGTGAGAAGGCGATTGAAGTCGTCATCGCCGTAAAACTCGATTTCAAGTCGGCCCTTTTTCCCCCGTTGCTTGATCTGGACCCTGTTGCCGAATCGGTGGCTCAGGCGCTCGGCAATGGTGTCGAGCTGGAGTTGGTGCGCGGAAGGCACCTCGGGCTCTTGTTCGGGTTGCTGGTTTTCGGTTTTGAGGCGACGGACCAGCGCTTCCGTCTGCCTGACGGAGAGGGCCTTTTCCAGGACGGTGCGAAAGGCCTCTTTCTGGGTGAGGGGGTTGTCCGTTCCCAAAAGGGCCCGGGCGTGCCCCATGCTGAGGCGACCGTCCTGAATGCTGGCTTTGATCTCCGGGGGAAGCTGTCGCAGGCGCAGGAAGTTGGCCACGGCCGGGCGGCTCTTGCCCACCTTGGCGGCCATCTCCTCCTGGGTAAGGGAGAAGAGTTCCATGAGGCGGTGGTACGCGTCGGCTTCTTCAATGGGGTTCAGGTTTTCGCGCTGGATGTTCTCCACGATGGCCACTTCCAGGAGCTTGGCATCGGAGACGTCGCGGACCACCACGGGGACCGTGTCGAGTTCCGCCAGCTTTGCGGCGCGCAGGCGCCTTTCACCTGCCACCAGCTCGTAGGCACCGGCCTCGGCGGCGCGGACCACCAAAGGCTGGATGATGCCCTGCTCCCGGATGGAGTCGGCAAGTTCCGAAAGCTCTTCATCGGAAAAGGTGTGCCGGGGCTGGTATCGGTTGGGGCTGATGCGGTGGATGTCGCAGCGAAAGAATTCCTGGGACGATTCCGGGGCGTCGTCGAGCTGAAGGCTGCTTTCCGGGATCAGGGCGGAGAGCCCTCGGCCCAGGCCCTTTTTTTTGCGTGATTTGGCGGTAGTGGTCATGTTTTTTATCTCACCGTCTCTCTTGGTGAAGGTTATCGGCCCTGCACGGCAGGGTCTGCTCAAGGTCCCGGGTTAACAGGGGCAAGGGCCGGGCGGGCCTTGCCCCCATCGGGCGCCATGTGTCTGAATGGTGGACGAGACGTTTCGTCCGAAGGTTCCGGCCATGGGCGGCCGGAAAGTGGAAGGGCGCGTTTGTGCCGGTGGTTGTCAACCGGCCACATTACGTCGGGCATCGGGGCTTACGGTGTCATCACCGCTCGACCACCTCTTTGGCCAGGGCCAGGTAACTCTTGGCTCCCACGGAGGAGGGGTCGTACAGAAAGATGGGTTCGCCGTAACTCGGCGCTTCGGAGAGCCGGACGCTCCTTGGGATACGCGTGGTGAAGACCAGGTCGTTGAAGTGTTTTTCAGCCTCTTCCGCCACCTGAAAGGAGAGGTTGGTGCGGCGGTCAAACATGGTGAGCAGGATGCCGCTGATGCGAAGGCGCGGGTTCAAGCTGGCCTTAATGCGTTTTACCGTGTCGATGAGCTGGGTGAGCCCTTCCAGGGCATAAAATTCACTCTGCAGGGGGACCAGAATGGAGTCGGCCGAGGCCATGGCGTTGAGGGTGAGCAGGCTCAAGGAGGGAGGGCAGTCGATGACGATGTAATCAAAGGTCTCCTTTACTTCCTCCAGAAGCTCGCGCATCACCAGCTCCCGGCCTTCGTGGGCCATCATCTCCACCTCGAAGCCGATGAGCTCCACCCGGGCAGGAATCACGGAGAGTCCCTCCACGGCCGTGGGATGAATGAGCGCCTGTGCGTCCGCATCACCGATGAGGCCGTGATACAGGTTTTCCCGGAGGGCTGTCTTGTCGATCCCGATGCCGGTGGTGGCGTTGGCCTGGGGGTCGCAGTCCACAAGAAGGGTGCGTTTCCCGATCTTGGCCAGGGCCGTTGCCAGGTTGATGGATGTGGTGGTTTTACCCACGCCGCCTTTCTGGTTTGCTATGCAGATAATCTGTGCCATGGTCGTGGAGATTAGCATAAAAAAGGGGTTTTGCAAAGAAAATGAGCAAAAAACGGCAGTGCAGATATTGCTTGTATAATTGGAGTGTTAGTTCCTTGTGAGATGGGCGTGTCCCCCCCGCAGGGTCCTGCCGGGGGGCCACCGGGGGCCGGTTGTGGGGCAGCAGGGGGTGTGCTAAAGTGGGCTGGCTGTGATGCGGGTCGGAAGCCGGGAACCCCGGTTGTGCCTGGGATCACAGACAGAGCGCATGGCGCAAGGTATGATATTTTCAAAGGAACCTGCCGCATTTTGTCGGGCCCGAAAGGGCCGTTGCAGGACGAAACGAGCGCAATGTTGAGGTGTACATGAAAAAAAGAAGACGACCTTTTCTACGGGCTGTCTCCATGGCGATAATGTGTGTGTTTCTCTGCGGTCAGGTGGCCTCGGCCATCACCATCCGCGAGGAGAACGAAGTGGCCGGAGAGTTCATCCGGATGATACGTGCCCAGTACCGGATTGTGGACGATCCCGTGGTCAGCGACTATATCAACACCTTGGGGAACCGTATTCTCTCGGCCTTTCCGGAGCAGCACTTCAAGTACCGTTTTTATGTGGTGCAAAGCGACGTGTACAACGCCTTTGCAGGGCCCGGTGGGCACGTGTTTTTCCATAGCGGCCTGATCCAGGGGCTCCCTTCGGAAGAGGCCCTGGCGGGCATCGTGGCCCACGAAATTTCCCATGTCTACAGCCGGCATATCTCCGACCGCATCGAGCGTTCCAAAAAGATCGGCCTGGGAACCCTGGCCGGTGTGGCCGCCGGTATCCTCGTGGGGGTGGCCGGGGGGAACTCCGAGGCTGCCGGAGCCCTGACCCTGGGGTCCCTGGCGGGCTCCCAGAGCGCTGCCCTGGCCTACAGCCGGGAAGACGAAATGCAGGCCGACCAGGTGGGCATGACCTATATGATGGAGGCCGGGTACGGCGGAGAGGAGATGCTCACGGCCCTGAAGACCATTCGCTCCAAGCAGTGGTTCGGGCCTTCCGAGATCCCCACGTACCTCACCACCCACCCCGCCCTGGAAGACCGGCTTGTCTATATCGGCAACTGGATCGAGGCCCATAAAGAGGAACTCGACGCCCGAAGGAAGGTCATCGACCAGTCGGAGTTCCTGAAGATCAAGGCGCGCCTTACGGCCCTGTACACCCCGGTGGACCAGGCTGAAGAACGGTTTATGAACGCCATGGAGCGGGGCGATGCCCCCTTGTATACCGAGTACGGCCTGGCTCTTCTCATGGATCGCATGGGGAAATACGACAAGGCCGCCGTTCACATGCGGCGGGTCCTGGAAAAAAGAGCCTTTGACAAGGACGCCCTCAAGGGGCTGGGTTGGATCTATTTTCATCAGGGCAAGCTTGCGGAGTCACGCCGCCTGCTGGAGGGGGCCCTGAGCATGGATCCGGATGATTTTGAAAGCAACCTCTGGATGGGGCGCCTCCTTATTGAAGAGGGGGACTACGACGGAGCGGTGGACCGCCTCCTGCCCCTGGCAAGGGATTACGGTCCCGGGGCACGGGCCCATTACGACCTGGGCAATGCCTATGCCAAACTGGGGAAATCCTATGAGTCCGCCTACCACCTCGGCCTCTCCTATCGGGCATCAGGGGACCTCCGCAACGCCGTGTTCCAGCTGAAGCGTGCAAAGGAGATGGCGCCTGACGACGCCTCCCGCAAAGAGGTGGAAAAAGCCCTTGTATCGATTACGGGCAAGAAAAAGAAGAAGAAAGAGAAGGCCGAGGAGCCGAAACCGGAAGGGGACGTAAGTGGTGAATAGTGAATTGTGAGTGGTGAATAGGCACTGAATTTTTTTTAAGCGAGGCACCGCACATAACAAAGGGCCGCTTTCCCATGGGGAGGCGGCCCTTTTTTATGTTTTATGCGATGCGGGTGGGTGCCGTGAGGCGACCCGTTATTTGTCCACGGCGCGGTCGAAGTGGGAGAACTTCATGGTGAAGTTGCCCCGGCCCTGGGTGGCGGAACGAAGGGCGGTGGAGTAGCCGAACATCCGGGAGAGGGCCACGGCTGCGTTGATCTCCTGGATGCCCGCGTTGGGGTTGATGGCTTCGATCTTGCCGCCACGGGAGTTGAGGTCGCCGATGACTTCGCCCATGAAGTCGTCGGGTACAAAGACCTCCACGGCCATCACCGGCTCCAGCAGGAAGGGGGAGCCGTTTGAAAGGGCCTCCCGCATGGCCATGGAGGCGCTGACGGAGAAGGCCAGCTCGGTGCCGTGGCCTTCCCGGGTGTCGGCTCCGGTGACCGTGGCTTCCACATCCACCACCGGGTAGCCCAGGAGGGTCCCGCTGTCCAGGGCGTCCATGACCCCTTTTTCGATGGCTGCGCTGAACTGGGGCGGCAGCTCTTCTTCGGAGAGGCTGTTGACGAACCGGTTGCCCTCGCCCAGGGCCAGGGGCTTGAGGGTGAGGGAGACCTGGCCGTAGTGGCTCTGACCGGCCATCTCGCGATCGAAGGTGGCGGTGGCGGAGGTCTCGTTTGTGATGCTCTCCCGGTAGACCACCTGGGGTTTGCCCACGTTGACGTCGGTGTTGAACTCACGCTGCATGCGGCTGATGATGATCTCCAGGTGCAGCTCACCCATGCCGGAGAGGATGGTCTGGCCGGTGTCCTCGTCGGTGCGGACCTTCAGGGTCGGGTCTTCGGTGGTGAACTTGGCCAGAACCGTGTCCAGCTTGTCCTGGTCGGCGTGGGTCTTGGGCTCCACGGCGATGGAGATTACCGGCTCGTAGGTGTCGATACGCTCCAGGATGACCTGGTTGTCGGCGTTGCAGAGGGTGTCTCCGGTGGAGGTGTCCTTGAGGCCCACGATGCCCACGATGCTTCCCGGGCCAGCTTCGGCCACCCGCTCTTTTCGGTTGGCGTGCATCTGCAGGATTCGGGAGAGCTTCTCCTTTTTTTTCAGCAGCGGGTTGAATACCTCGCTGCCCGCAATGAGCTTGCCGCTGTATATGCGTGCAAAGGAGAGCTTGCGGCCTTCGATCATGGAGACCTTGAAGACCAGGGCGGAGAGGGGCTCTTTGACCTTCTGCTCAAAGGTGACGGCCTCGCCGCTGGTTGGGTTGATGCCGTGGGCGGACGGGATGTCCACGGGGCTGGGCAGGTAGTCGCAGATGGCGTCGAGCAGGGGCTGGATGCCCTTGTTCCTGAGGGCCGTGCCGCAGAGGACCGGGACGATGGAGAGGTCGATGGTCCCCTTGCGCAGGGCCGCCTTGATCTGATCGTTGGTGACGGGCTCTTCGGCCAGGTAGGCCTCCATGATCTCCTCATCCACGTCGGAGAGGGCCTCGATCATGGCATCCCGTGCGGCTTCGGCGTCGTCGATCATGGCCTCGGGGATGGGACCGGTTTCGAACTCGGCGCCCAGGGAGTCGTCGTTCCAGGCAATCATCTCCATGGCGATGAGGTCGATGACGCCCTGGAAGGACTCTTCGGCTCCCACGGGAAGCTGGATCACCACGGGATTGGCCCCGAGTTTTTCACGGATGGCGGTCACCGCGCCGTTAAAGTCGGCGCCGATGCGGTCCAGCTTGTTGATGAAGGCGATGCGGGGAACCTTGTATTTGTCGGCCTGACGCCACACCGTCTCGGACTGGGGCTGAACCCCGCCCACGGCGCAGAAGACGCCGATGGCGCCGTCCAGGACGCGCAGGGATCGCTCCACCTCAATGGTGAAGTCCACGTGGCCCGGGGTGTCGATGATCTGGATCTGCTTGTTGTGCCACTGGCAGGTGGTGACCGCCGAGGTGATGGTGATGCCTCGTTCCTGCTCGTCGGTCATCCAGTCCATGGTGGCTTCGCCGTCATGGACCTCACCGATTTTGTGGGACCGCCCCGTGTAGTAAAGGATGCGCTCGGTGACGGTGGTTTTTCCCGCATCGATGTGGGCCATGATGCCGATGTTTCGTATCTGTTCTATTTTGGTCTTTTTCATGTGTGCGTGTTTTTCCTGATGGCCTCAAAAAAAGTCCGGCAAAGGGTGGTGGGGTTCACCAGCGATGCGATGGGTCACCAGCCCGCTGTGCGGCCACATGGCCCGGGCACGTGATGTTGACTTTTTTTCGATCTTTATGTTGCAAACGGGGCGGGAGCTTCCCGTCGTCCGTCACTCTTCCTTCTAATATGGACACAGCCTGTCCCGTGTTAGGGGCATGTGACTGTTGTGTTACGTGCTGCTTTGCCCTTGTCGGCCCCTATCGTACCATGAGCATGTCGGGAGCAAGGGGCTCGGAGATGTCGATGTGGCCGGCCAGGGTCTCTGCCCGCTCGCCCTCGATGAGGATCCGGACGGCATCGATCTCCGGGATGTTGACGGCCAGGGAGTTGACCACCGAGTAGACGGTGAGCAGTTCAGAGGCCGCACCCATGGGTTCTTCCCGGATCTCTCGGGAAAAATCCACCACCGCCACCTTGGGGTCGGTGATGTACAGGGCCCGCAGGCGGGTGGTTGCCGGCAGGGTTCGGGCGCTGCCCCGTTCGGGGCCGTCAATGAGGGCCGCGATGATCTTCTGGCTCAGCTGCCAGGGATCTTTTGTCGTGGAGACGGTGCGTTCCTCGGAGGTGAGAAAACGGCCGTCTCGCTGGGCAAAGTAGAGAAAAAAGCTCTCCTCTTCGATGCGACCCGAGTGGCTGGCCGGAATGGGGGCCTCCGTGATGTTCCTCTGGGCGGCGTCGGGGCCCGAGAAAAAGGAGAAGATGGCCACGATGACCAGCGTTGCCACGGCTGCTGCCACAAAAACCCCGGTTTGTCCTTTTCCGTCTTCGGTCATGGCTCCCTGTTGCCTTGCCCGGGGATTGCGTCCCGGTGTCTCAAGTGTGCGTCTGCCCGGGAACAGTCCCCAGACAGGGTGAACGGAACCCTTGTTACGGAATCCCATGGGTTCCGGGCCGTTGGCGACGGCTCGGGCGCCGATGGGGGTGGGTGCCGCTGTGAGCCAGCAAAATTTAGGCTATAATGAAAAGGTTGTCAAGAAATGAGGCACGGGATTGCTCCTGTATTCACGTATTTTAGCACGTCTGAGGGCTGCCCCGGACTCAGGGGCTTTTCATGCCCCAATGGATCCGAAAGGGAGGAAAGGAGCAGGGGAGGCCAGAAACCCTTGAAAGACGGGGGCTGTCAAGGGGCTTTTTTTTCAGTCGGCGTTGTTATTTTTGCGTAAACGGGATATATGCCATCATGATGGATGGTTGGGTCTTGAAACAGGGGGTTTGAGAAGGGGCATGGAAGAACAGGGCAGTGCAGTGAAAAACGACGGCAAGCAGCAGGAATGGGTCAACCTGATTCGGGTGTTTACCAGCCCGGAAGATGAAAAAACACGGGACGTTCTGGTGCATCATATGCGCCATATCCTCTTTGATCTCCACGATTTTCTGATCCAGAACGTGGGAATCACAGAAGCCGTGAGCCTCAAGGAGATCGCAGACCGGTGTACCGACACCGTGATGAACAGCCTGCCTGAAAAGCGCCTGGCCGATGTGGTCAGCGGGGTCTTCGAAGAGATTGTGCCCCACGCCGTGAACGTGGCCTCACCCTATTTCGTGGGACACATGACGGCTGCCATTCCCTATTTTATGGTGCATTTAAAGGCCATTGTGGCGGCCCTGAACCAGAACGTGGTGAAGCTGGAAACCTCCAAGATGCTCTCCGTGCTGGAGAAGCAGGTGGTGGCCAAGGTGCACCGCATCATCTACCAGAAAGAGGACGCCTTTTACCGGGAGCACGTCCAGAACACCCATACCTCCCTGGGCTCCTTCACCGAAGGGGGCACCACGGCCAATCTCACCGCTCTCTGGGTGGCCAGGAACAGGGCCCTGGGGCCCACGGAATCCTTTGGGGGCGTTGAAGTCGAAGGGCTGGCCGCCGCCTACGCCGCTCACAACATCGACCGGTGCGTGATCCTTGTCTCCAAGAGGTGCCACTACTCCCTGCGGAAATGCGGTGGGATCCTGGGCATCGGCAACGGCAACATCATTCCTGTGCCCGTGGACAACACCAACCGCATGCGGGTGGATTGCCTGGCCGAGATCCTCGACGGTATTAAAAAGGAGGGACGGACCCGGGTGGCTGCTGTGGTCACCGTGGCAGGGACCACCGAGACCGGCAACGTGGACCCCATCCCCGAGATCAGCGCCATCTGTCGCAAAGAGGGCATCCACCTCCACGCCGACGCGGCCTGGGGCGGTCCCACACTCATGAGCGAGACCTACGCCCATCTTCTCAAGGGCATCGAAGAGGTGGACTCCGTCACCATCGACGCCCACAAGCAGTTTTACATGCCCATGAGTTCGGGCATGGTCTTTTTCAAAGACCCCACCAGCCTGGACGCTGTGGCCTACCATGCCAACTACATCATCCGCAAAGGGAGCGTGGACTTAGGCAGCAAGACCCTCTCCGGTTCCCGGGAAGCCAACTGCCTTATTCTGGACAGCGCCTTCAAGATCATGGGCAGCCGGGGTTACGGCATGCTCATCGACCACGGCATCGAGCTGGCCCGGCGTTTTGCCGAGGAGATCGATGGCCGAGACATTTTCCAGCTGGTGACCCGGCCGGAACTCAACATCCTCACCTACCGCGTCTGTCCGACCCCCTTCCAAAAGGAGATGGTCCAGGCCTCCCCCGAGCGGATCCTTGAGATCAACGAATATTTCAACGAGGTGAACCGCGCCCTTCAGCAGGAGCAGCGGGAGGCGGGCAACAGCTTTGTCTCCCGGACCGTGCTGGAGCACGAGACCGTCTTTCCTGGGTATCCCGAAGGAAAGGTCGTGGTCCTTCGCAGCGTCCTCATGAATCCTTTGACCACCATGGATGTGCTGCGGGATATCCTCGATGAGCAGGAGGCCATTTACGCAGCCTGGCTCAAGGGCGATACCAGCCGCAAGGGCCGGAGGCGGGGGGAACCTTCCTGAAAAAACATGCCCGGGCCGAAACGGCCCGGGTTTCGAGTACAATCCACACCACCCCACCAAAGAGATGGACACCCTATGATTCTTTTTGACCAGCCCGGAAAAACCAACACCGACGATGTGCTGCGATGCGTCAGGGAACAGGGCGAGGCCCTTGGCATCAAAACCTGCGTTTTGGCAACGACCAGCGGCTACACAGCCCAACTGGCCGCAGAGATCCTCAAAGGGTTCGATGTGGTGGCCGTCACCCATTTTACGGGCCTTAAAGGGCCCAATGTCCAGGAGCTGGAGCCGGACACCCGGGGGCGCCTCGAAGCCTCGGGCGTGAAGGTCCTCACCTGTGGTCACACCTTTTTCGGTATCGGCAGGGCCGTGCGCCTGCGGTTCAACACCTACCAGGTGGACGAGGTCATTGCCGAAACCTTGAAGCTCTTCGGAGCGGGCCTCAAAGTGGCCGTGGAGGTGAGCCTCATGGCCGCCGACGCCGGGCTTATCCCTGCCGGTGAGAACGTCATCTGTGTGGGGGGCTCCGGCAGGGGTGCCGACACTGCCGTGGTTTTGCGCGCCGTCAATACCGCCGATTTCTTCAAGATGAAAATCCGTGAGATCCTCTGCAAGCCCGCGTTTGACAACGACGCCGAAGCGTAACCCCAGGTTCGCACATGCCCCGGGGCTAAAGCCCTTCACACGTGCTTACGGGCTTGGCCCGTGGAAAGCCGGGCAGGCTTTTGAAACCCTCGACAAATGGTGTCTTGCAAGGTCTCCTGAAAGGCCCTGAAGGAAAGCGCATTCGCAACCAGCTTTCAAGGTGGCACACCTTGCCGCCGGAGGCATGCATTTGTTGCTCTTTTGTGGGAAGGGTGGTAGGTCGTGGGTATGAAAAACACAGAGACACAGACAGTAACGACGCGCATGTTCTGGTGGCGCTCCTGACGGAGCGGCACATGGACTTGTATTGTCTTCATTTGCCGCCGAAGGGCGACGAATGAATTGACACGTGCGTGCAATCGTCTCCTTCGGTGGTGTTAAACACATCAAAGGAGAACAAGATGTCTCAAAAAATCCTTACGGGCGATCGCCCCACCGGTTCCCTTCACCTCGGCCACTACGTCGGCTCCCTTACCCAGCGCGTGGCGCTGCAGGACACCTCTTCCCAGACCATTCTCATCGCGGACATGCAGGGCCTGACGGACAACGGGCACACCCCTGCCAAGGTGTCCGGCAACATCCTCAATGTGCTGGCCGACTACCTGGCCGTGGGCATTGACCCCGAGCGCACCGTGATCTGCCTTCAGTCGGGGCTGCCTGCCCTGGCCGAGCTCACCATGTACTACGCCAACCTCGTGACGGTCTCCCGTCTTCAGAGAAACCCTACCGTAAAAGCGGAAATTGCCGGCAAGCAGTTCGGTGCGTCCATCCCTGCGGGTTTTCTCTCGTATCCCATCAGCCAGGCCGCAGACATCACCGCGTTTCAGGCGGACCTTGTCCCTGTGGGGGAGGACCAGCTGCCCATGATCGAGTTGACCAATGAGGTGGTGCGCAAGGTCAACCAGGTTGCGGGCAGCGAGGTGCTGGTGGGGTGCCGCCCCCTGCTCAGCAAGGTCTCTCGCCTGCCCGGGGTGGACGGCAAGGCAAAGATGTCCAAATCCCTGGGGAACGTCATCACCCTGGGCAGCGACGACGCCGAGATCGAGCGCGCCGTGAAGAAAATGTACACCGACCCCAACCACCTGCGCATCGAAGACCCCGGGGCCGTGGAGGGGAACGTGGTCTTCACCTATCTCGATGCCTTCTGCCCGGATGAAGCCCTTGTGGCGAGCCTCAAAGAGGACTACCGACGCGGCGGCCTGGCCGACAGCAAGTTGAAATCTCTTCTTACAGAATGCCTGCAGGAGCTGTTGGCTCCCATCCGCAGGCGCAGGGCTCGCTTTCTCGCAGACCCGGCCGGGCTTATGAACATCCTGCGCGCGGGCACGGAGAAAGCCAGGGCAGAAACCGAAGAGACCGCCCAAAAGGTCAAGGCCGCTTTTGGGCTGGATTTATTAAGATAGGGCCGTTTCTATGGTCAATGTGGGTAAAAAAAGCAGGCCTCCGGCATCAAGGGGCTCACCCCAGGTTCGGGAATGCCCTTTCGCCTTCGTTCCTCAGGCTCATCACATTCCCTGACGGGCTTCGCCCGTGAAAACATGAAAAAAAACTTCGGGCAACATGAAGGTGCTTCAATAAGCCGTCACCTTATTTACGGGCGAAGCCCGACGGCAAATGCGGAGGGGCTTTAGCCCCGTAGCATTTGTGGACCTGGGGTCCAGGGGATTTATCCCCTGGCCGCCGGAGGCAAGGCTATTGTCTGGCTTTGGCCATAGGGTGCTGCTTTATCACCACTCCACCAGGGTCCCGTCCTCTTTTTCGGCGATGCGGATGTACCGGTAGAGGTCGAAGGTGCCACCTTCCACGGGGTGGGCATCCAGAAAGGTCTGGCAGTGCCAGTCGTATTCGTCCCAGAAGTCCGGGCTGGTGCGGCGGACCACGTGGCGCCTGGCCATGAGGTAGTAGGTGACCTCGTCTTTGACCTTGAGGTAACGGTCGGCCAGGGTTTCCACCTTGTCAACGTCGATGCGCACAAAGGCATTGGGATAGCTTCCCACGTGGCCGCGGACGATGCTCAGGGTGTCGTCTTCGGGGCGGCGGCGCCTCTCTTCGCCGAACATGAAGGAGTTGTTGCTCAGGGCCTTGTTCTTGATGATGGTGTAGGCCAGATCCTCCTGGTTGGGCGGGGTGACCACCCGGAGAAAGGAGACGTCCGGGAACACCTCGGTCTTTCTTCCTTTGATAGCGGTGATGCGGCGAAGGGCCTTTTCAACGGCTATCCTCTGCGGGCTGGCCCCCTCGGTGGGGCAATGCCCGGAGGGGCAGCGGTTGATGGGGTCGTGCTGCGGGATGACGGGACCCACATGGGCCAGCACCTGCTTAAAAAACTCGTCTTTCGGGGTCAGGGTTCGATAGGTGATGCCTGTTTCGCGGGAAAGGCCCAGCAAGGGGTTTTCAATGTGGTTCTTGAACTCGGCGCGGGTGCCCTGGTACCAGTTTTTTCGCATCTCCTCACGGCGGTCACTGGGCATGAAGCTTAAAAAGTTGTTTTCGCCTTCCATGCGGAGAAAGTCCATGTAGAGGCGGGTGACGGCCTGGTGCCCCACGTTGCCGTAGACATCAAAGCCCGCCACAAGCAGGTAGTGGATCCTCTCCAGCAAGGGAAAGTCCACCACCCAGGCGGTTTTGGGAACCTGGCCCACCAGGCCTTTGAGGACCGTGGCGCTGTCAAAGTGGCGGAAGACGGTGAGCAGGGCGTTGTCGTTGGTGCCGCCGTCTCCATCCCAGATGTGGGTGATGTCGTTGCCGATGTGGTCGGGGTGGAGGCGGTCGATATAGTCGTCCTTGGCCTTGAGGTATTTTTTCTGGTTGCGCGAGTAGGTGAACCAGATGCTGGGGATGTTGAGGGTGTTCTCCTTTTCTCCGGGAAGGGCCAGCAAGGGGCTCATCTCCGCGAGGAAGTCGGAGTCGTTGCTGATCATGTCCTTGTCCGGGTCGAAAAAGGCCACGAAAAAGTGGTCGTTGATGACGTTGAGGGCCACCTGTCCCCGGCAGACCGGGCCTTTGATAAACCCGTTTACAAAGAAGTGGGCGTCGTCCAGGAGGAACCGGTAGCGGGAGATGGCCGGAAGCTGGGCAAAGGCCTTCAAGGGGTTGGCTGCGGTGTCCGGGTCGTAGGAGGGCAGGCTGGTAACCTCGTAGGGCTGCGTAAAGAAGAGGTCGTTGAAGCGTTTCATCTTGGCATCGGAAAGCCGGTAGACGGTGTGGTCCTTCACCACCACGGCGGGGGTCTTTTTCAACCGGTAATAAAAGGGGCGGATGCCCGGGTCGTCGTAGGGGCGCACGCTGGGGATTTCGTCCACGGGCTCTCCGGGCGGTGTGGTTGAGCGCACCAGGCGGTAGAACTCCCGGCTGGGCAGGCCCTTAAAGTGGATATGGGCGATGAACAGGTGCTCGTAGATGTAGCGGCTTACGAGTTGTTCCCGCATGGAGGTGCCGTTGAAAAAGAGCTCCCAGCGGGCAATGATGTCGGCTGCCTGCGGCGATGTTGTTTGTGGTTGTCTCATGAGCCCGCCGTCTGCGATCCATTTCAGTATGGCGTCGTGTTCCTCCCTGGTGAGCCCGGGCAGGGCGTAGGGCATGCCCCACAGGGGATAGCGCTCCTCAAAGCTGTCAAAGGACTCGCTGGGTTCGCAGTTGTTGGCCTTGGCCAGGGAGAGGTCAAAAGACTGGGGCAGGAGCTCATTTTTGGGCTGGGGGTTTTTCGCCTTTAATTCCAGCATCCGGGCCAGGACGGAGTTCTCCCGGTTGATGGCAGGTTCCTGGGTGCGTTCGTTAAGGACCGGGTGAAACCCCTTGTCCCGCCACCCTTGGGTGGTGTCCGCGTCGATGAAGAGTCGGGTGGGGTCGTCTGCCGTGATGCGGGAGGCGTTGTACACCATGAGCGAGGTGGCCCCCCGGTCCAGTCCCTCAAAGGAGGTGAGCTTCAGCTGGCAGGGTGCATCGTAACAGCTGTGGCAGGCGCTGCACCGTTTTTCCAGGATGGGCTGGATGTCCTCATAATAGGTGAGCTCTTCCCTGGGCTCCCCGTCCACCCGGGCGACCACCTGCTCCGGCCCGTACCTTTCGTTGAAGACCTTGGCCTGCTGCACGCCGCAGCCGATGAGAAAGAGTCCCACACACAAGAGTAACGCCTTCCATTGTTTTCCCATGGTGCCTCCCTGATAGTGAAAAAAAGGAAAAAGCCTCCGGCGGGTCGCTTTTTGAAAAAAGCTCCGCAAAAACGTTTCGGTAGCAGCCCTCTCCTTCAGCCCTTGCAGGGCTGAAGGAGAGGGCTGCTGTATGATCGAACGGACATGTGAATCATGAACACCCCACTCCGCCCATTACGGGCACAGCCCGTCAGCGCATGTGATGTCCCTGAGGAACGAAGGGGCGGAGCATGTGCGAACCTGGGGTGCAGGGGCTTTATCCCCTGCCCGCCGGAGGCTGTTTTTTTTCTGTTACTTCAATCGTATGGTATCGATGGCCTCCGGTTTGAAGGGCACGAATTCCGGGATATTGGCAGCCATGGTCGGGTGACTGAAGCGGTGGAGCCGGATGGCCGGTGAGTCGGTGCCGTCTTCATTGACATGGGTGAGAAAAAGCTCCGTTGCCATGGCGCGGTTTTTGGACGCAAAGACGAGCCATTTGCCGTTGGGGGACCAGGCGTGCCAGGAGTTCATGCCGGTGCGGTTGCAGGTCATTTTTCGGGAAGTGCCTCCGGTGGCCGAAACGATGTAAAGGCGGCTGTCCGGCTGGAGCATGAGTCCGCTCCAGCTTTGGGTGAAGACCACCCAGTTTCCGTCCGGGGAGACCCGGGCAAAGTAGTTGCTCATGCCGTTGTTGCTGGCGCCCTCAAGGGGGGTGGCCGTGCCCCCTTTGCCGTTATCAAAGGGGAGGCGGCAGATATCAAACCGGATCGGGTATTGGCGGTTGAGTGCGTCGATGCCCTTGGGGGAGGAGAGGATACGGATGTTGCCGAGGTCCGGGTGGTAAGCGTTTTTGGTCTCGGCCCGGGCAAAGAGCAGGGCGGAGCCGTCCGGGGTCCAGCTGGGGTCGGTGTGGGCAAAGTCCCAGTCGTCAGCGCCTTTCAGCGGGGCAAAGGTTTGTGAGCGCCTGTCGTAGGTCCCCAGGAAGCCGAAGGTGGGGAAGAAGAGCTGGGAGTAGGCGGCATCGCCGGTGGTGACCATGAAGCCGATGTCGTTGACCGGGCCCACCATGAAGCGTCCTGAAGGGGAGAGCCTTGCGAAACTTCCCCGGGGCGGAGGGAAGAAGGGGGGCGTGGGATAATCACTCCAGCTCATGGTGTCGTTGTGGGTGATCTCCATGGTTTTGGCAACGGGTTTCACCCACTGGACGCCGCTGTCTCCGTCCACATTCATCTCCATGGCAAGGAGGCGGCCGTCGGCGCTGGCCTGGTGGCAGCCGCTGCAGGTGGGCTGGTCGGTCATGACGGTTTTGGGGGCGTGGGTGTCATCCACCGCGCCGAGCTTCCAGGTGATGCGCCGGATATCGTCTTTTGAGAAGCCATAGGGCAGGGGGAGCTGGCGGTAGAGGATGGAGGCGTTCACCGGGTCGTTGGAGATAAAAAAGCGCCGCGTTGAAGGGGCCATGCCGGGGCGGGATGGCCCGCCTGGCCGTGAGATGCAAAGGGTTACGGGGGCGCCGGTGGCTTCTTGCTTGATGCGGTGCCACAGGCCCGGGTCGGGCTGCCAGGGGGAGGCTGGTACCTCCCGGCGGATGGGAGGGCCTTTTGGAAGGCGGATCTCCACGAGCCAGGGCGTTTCGTTTTGATGGAGCCCCCTCCATTCAAATAGGGGCGGGGCCATGTCCCGGGGGTAGATCGCCCCTTCGAGGGGTTCGAGGATCTCCAGGGTGTCTGTTGACGCAAAGGGGGCGGTGTGCGTGACGGGCGGGACGCACCGGACGCACAGGAGCGCTGCGGCAAGGAGGAGGACCCACGGCCGCGGCATCTCAGCTCACCCTGGCCTGGAGGCGTTTGATTTCGTCGATGTTGCCCATGACCACCAGGGTCATGCCCGAGGCCAGCAGGGTGTCGGCCTTGGGGTTGAAGAGGGTGGTCTCCTTGTCTTTGAGCCCCAGGACAAGGAGGTCGTGTTCCCGCCTCAGGTCGGTTTCGGAGAGTCGCCTGCCGTCCATGGGGGAGCCCGGGGTGATGGGCAGCTCGTGGATCCTTAAGGGGCCCTGTTCGCTGCGGAGCATCTGGTCCAGGAAGTCCACGGCGGCTGGCCGGACCATCTCCGAGGCCATGCGCAGGGCGCCGATGGTGTTGGGGGAGACGATGCTGTCGGCCCCTGCCTTGGTGAACTTGGGGGCCATTTTCGGGTCGCTCACCTGGGCGACGATGCGCAGGTCTTTGTTCATCATGCGGGCGGTCATGGTGACGTAGAGGCTGTCCTTGTCCTGGGGCAGGGCAATGACCACCCCTTTGGCCCGGTCGATGCCTGCCTTTTCCAGGTTGGCGTCGTCGGTGGGGTCTCCCTCGATAAAAAGGATGTGGTGTGCGGAAAGGCTTGCTGCGGCAGGGTCGTTCTCCTGCTCGATGATCACCACCTGCTCTCCGCAGGTGAGCAGCTCGTTGGCCAGGGGGCGACCTGTTTCCCCGCCTCCCACCAGGATGATGTGACCGGTGAGGCGATTGATCTCTCGGTTCATGCGTCTTCTCCTTCGCACACCGGACAGTTCCCCTTCGATGAGAAAGGCGGTGATGGAGCTGATGGCATAGAGGATGAACCCCATGCCGAAGGTGATGAGGCCCATGGTGAAGATCTGGGCCGCGATGCTGCTGGAGACGTCCAGGATCTCTCCGTAGCCCACGCTGGTGATGGAGATGACCGTCATGTAGAGGCAGTCGATCCAGCGCTCCTGGCCGTGGAAGATAAGAAAGTAGCCGGCGGTGCCGATGGCCACCACCACGAGGATGCCCAGCAGAAAGGTGGTGATTCGCTTCTGAATCATGGACGGTGCCTCCTCCGGGGAGCTTTCCCGGGTTCGCGAATGCCCCTCGGGCTAAGGGGATTGGGGTGGTTCGTGTGTCGATGTCTCTGAAAGACGGTGGCCGTTGCGGTGCGCTTCGTAAGAATGCGTGCTTAATAATAAGGTGACACAAATTGGCCGCGAAATCGATGGCCGGAGATTTTTTTTCCATGGGCGGGGGCCCGGGAAGGCGTGTTCCGGTCCGGGGGGCATAAGCCCCCCGGACCCTGTCGTGATTCGCGGAGCTTTAGTGTTTTGCCGCCTCGGCAAAGCCAAGCTCAAAGGCTTTCAGGTTCACGTCCACAAAGGCTTTTTTGGTCTTGGTGGAGATGGCCTCGCGGATGGCATCGGCGCTGATGGGCAGGACACCGGTCTCGATGAGGGCGCCCAGGAGCACCATGTTCACCGAAAGGACGTTGCCGGCCTCTTCGGCGAGCTTGACGGCGTCAAAGGCGATGAGGCGCTTGGTTTTGTTTGCCAGCAGCTCGGTGACCTTGTCGATCTCCGGGTACTCCCCTTTGCCGATGGCCACGGTAAAGGGGGGCAGGGGGGAGAGGTTGGTGATGGTCACCGTCTCTTCTTTGCAGCGTCCCAGGGCCCGGAGGGCCTCGGAGGGCTCGAAGCTGACGAAGACATCGGCTTCGCCGTCAGAGATGATGGTGCTTTCGGCATCGCCGAAGACGATGGAGGATTCCACCACCCCGCCCCTCTGGGCCATGCCGTGTATCTCGCTCATGTGCACGGGGATGCCCTGGAGCAGAGCCGCTTCGCCCAGAACCCGGGACGCCAGGAGGTTGCCCTGTCCGCCCACCGCCACGATGATCAGTCTTTTGGTATCCATATGGGTGTCACCTTGTGTTGAAAAAAGGTTATGACGAAGGCCCATGCCTGTTTTTGAAAACAGGCGGGGCCGGTGTCGTTCATGGAGCCGCTCTGCCTACTTCTTTACGGGCAGGATGGCGTTTTCAGGGCAGATCTGGGCGCAGATGGCGCAGCCGGCGCACATATCCTCGTTGATCCGGACCCGTCCCCCTTCGGTGGTGAAGGCGGGGCAGGCGATGGTGTCGATGCAGTCCCTGTGGTTCTTGCACTTCTCGGGGTTCACCTGGAACTTCTTGCCGGTGAGCTGCTTGAGGCTCTTGGCGTAGAGGGTGCACTTCTCCTTGGCGATGACCACCGAGACCCCTTCGAACTCTACGGCTTCCTTGATGGCAGCGATGCTCTTCTTGAGGTTGTAGGGACGGACCACGGAGACGTGCTTGACGCCTGCGGCTTTCACGAGCCCTTCGATGTCAATGGAGTTGTATCCTTCAAAACCCATCTCGTCCATGTCCACGCCGGGGTTGGGCTGGTGGCCCGTCATGCCGGTGATGCGGTTGTCCAGGATCACCAGGGTGAAGTTGTGGTTGTTGAACACCGCGTTCATAAGGCCCATGATGCCGGAGTGGAAGAAGGTGGAGTCGCCGACAAAGGAGATGACCTTCTTGTCCGTCACCGTGGAAAAACCAGCCGAGGTGCTGGTGGAGGCGCCCATGCAGAGCACGAAGTCCCCGGTGGAGAGGGGCGGCATAAAGCCCAGGGTGTAGCAGCCGATGTCCGAGGGGAACATGACGTCCATGCCCTGGGTGGCCTGTTTCACCGCGTAGAAGGTGGCCCGGTGCGAACAGCCGGCGCAGAGGTTGGGCGGACGGTTGGGGATTTCGGGCACGTTGGAGGTGTCCACGCTCTGGCTGGGGACCGGGGCCAGCTCAAAGTAGGCGGCCATGATGTTGCGGACCATCTTGGGGTCGAACTCGTAGAGGCGGGAGAAGAGGTGCTCCCCTTTGCCGCAGATGGGCAGGGTGAGGCCGTTCTCCTGGGCCACGGCCTTGACCGCCTCTTCCATGAAGGGCTCGCCCTCTTCCACCACGAGGACCTTGTCGCAGCCCTTGATGAAATCGAGGACCAGGGCCTTGGGCAGGGGGTTGGAGAAGCCGATGCGCAGGATTTTGACCTTGTCGGTGGCGCCTAAGTCCTTGAGGCCGTCCTTGACGTAGCTGTAGCTGACGCCGTTGACGATGACGCCCAAGGAGCCGCTTCCGTCCACCCTGTTGAGGGGGGAGGTGCAGGCGATCTCTTCGGCCTTGTCCAGGTTGGCCAGGAGCTTGACGTGGAGGCCCCGTGAGACGGCGGGAACGGTGACGCAGCGCATGGGGTCCTTGGTGAAGTCGCCCTTGGTTTTGCGTTCGGTGATCTCGCCCAGCTCCACAACGCCGGTGGAGTGGTTGATGCGGGTGGTGGTCCTCAGGATCACGGGCTCGCCCAGGGCTTCGGAGAGTTCAAAGGCCTGCTTGGTCATCTCCTTGGCTTCGGCAACGGAGGAGGGCTCCAGCACGGGGAGCCCTGCGAGCTTGCCGTAGTAGCGGTTGTCCTGCTCGTTCTGGCTGGAGAACATAAAGGGGTCGTCGGCGGTTAAGATCACCATGCCGCCGGTGACGCCGATGTAGGCAAGGGTCAGAAGGGCGTCGGCCGCCACGTTCATCCCCACGTGCTTCATCACGCACATGCTTCGTACGCCGCAGTTCGCCGCTGCCGCAGACACCTCCACGGAGACCTTTTCATTGATGCTGTACTCGAAATAGAGATCGCTTTCTTTCGACATCTGAAAAAAGTTGAGGGAAATCTCCGACGAAGGCGTCCCGGGATAAGAGGCGGTAAACGCGACGCCGGCTTCAATGGCGCCCCGTGCAATGGCCTCGTTGCCCAGCATGAGCATCTTCTGGCCCGGGTTGTCTGTGAGAAGCTTGTGCATGGCAAAATTCCTTATGGATGGGTGTTGACGTTCTCGTTAAAGTTAAATCTCCATTTTTTTAGACGTGATAGCCCCGAATGTCAAGGCCTTGGGCCACTGACGCCGGGGAAAAACAGGAAGACGCGGGGGTTGCCTTCTCTTCGGACGGTCATAATAAGGAGGGGTTTCGGACCGTTTCTCTGCCGGATGGGCACCCTGTCTTCAGGCGGTGTTCTTTTCGGTGCAGATGGGTTAAAAAGAAGGTTCGAAAATGAACAAGATGTTCGTTTCGAGAGGTAAAAAAGTGCGGAAATGTTCGTCTTGGAAAACCTTCGCCTGTCATGGCCCAAAACCCTTTACAAGGCCTCTGGTTATACATTAAGAGGAAGTGTAATTTGTTTAAGATCGGGCCGTTTGGTGTTGTTTTTTCCAAAGGAACAGACGCTTGAGATGCCCGTCAACATATATTTACGCAACGGTGTCGCCGCGTTAAGGCCGGCCCCGTTGTCTGGGAAGGGTGGTACGCTCCTATGAGTAAATCCGTTATTCTTGTTCTGGCCACACGGAACAAGGGAAAGACCGAAGAGATCCGGGCCCTGCTGGCCGGGTTCCCGGTTGAATTGAAGAACCTCGACGACTTCGGGCCCATTCCCGAAGTGATTGAGGATGGGGACACCTTTGACGATAACGCCTACAAAAAGGCGAGTTTTACGGCTCGTGTTCTGGGCTACCCTGCCATCGCCGATGATTCGGGGCTGGTGGTGGAAGCCCTGAATGGTGAGCCCGGGGTCTATTCGGCCCGATATGCCGGAGAGAATGCCGACGACGCAGCCAATAACGCCAAGCTTCTGGAACAGATGGCTGGTGTTGAAGATCGCAGAGCGGCGTTTCAGTGTGTTCTCTCCATCGCCATGCCCACCGGGCAGGCCCTAACCTACGAAGGTCGCTGCGACGGGGTGATTGCCCAGGCGCCTTCGGGAGAGGGCGGCTTTGGCTACGACCCGCTCTTTTTCTGCCCCGACAAAGGGAAAACCTTTGCGGAGCTGACCATGGAAGAGAAAGGGGAGATCAGCCACAGGGGCCGGGCCTTGAAAGAAGTGGCGGACGAATTCGACAAGGTGCTGACCTGGATCGACATGCACACGCCGGTCCAGGAGCGGTTTGAGTGCAAGGGGTGCTGATCAGGCCCTGATGCACATATGGCCCGTGGAACGATGGGGTTTGTTCTTATGGGCCATGTGACCTGTTGATGTCCGCTGTCTCGGCGAACAGAACGCGCTCAATTTAAAGATGTATTCACATTCCAACGTATGATGACTCGAACAGAGCCTCTCAGGCCTTTTTTATCCGCATGGGGTTGCGGCACAAAGGCGCGTGAGAAGGCCGGGTGTGAAGTATTGCCCGGCGACGGGGGCTTCGGGTTGTCATCACACTTTCAGGATCAGGAAGAACATGGCACAGAAAAAAGAGATGATTGGGGGGATCGAGACGCTTGAGGAGGCCCTGGCCTTCCTCGAGGCTCGCATGGACGCTGAGACCCTGGCGAAACTTAAACAGATTCGCACCGAAGAGGTGGTGAAAACCATCGCCAACGCTGCGAAACTCTGCACGCCGGACAGCATCTTCATCAACACCGGATCCGATGCGGACGGAAAAGCCGTTCGTGCAGGCGCTTTGGCCAACGGGGAGGAGGACGCTCTTCCCATGCCGAACCACACGATCCATTTCGAGCTCAAGGAGGAGCAGGGCCGTATCACCGACCGCACCTTCTACCTGGCCGAGCCCGAAGAGAAGGTCAGCTCCCTGGCCAACCGCATCGACCGGTCCGAAGGCCTTGACGACGTCAAGACCAAGATGGGCGGGATCATGAAGGGCATGACCATGATCGTGGGCCTCTACATGAGGGGACCCGTTGGCGCCCTGGGCTCCAACCCCTCCCTTCAGATCACCAGCTCCTTTTACGTGGCCCACAGCGCGGAGATGCTCTACCGCAACCGGTTCAGCGACTTTGACAACGAAGTGGAGCGTCTGGGGTACTTCTACACCAACATCCACTCCCAGGGTCTGAACCGAACGGAAGACCTTCCCAACGCCAGGGTCTACATGGACCGAAACGACCAGACCACCTACTCCATCAACTGTACCTACGCGGGCAACACCCTGCTGATGAAGAAGGGCAACCATCGTTTCTCCGTGGACAAGGCAGTGAAAAACCGCGGCAACGAGCTCTCCGAGCACATGTTCATCACGGGCATCGAAGGCCCCGGCAAGCGGACCACCTGGTTTGCAGGCGCCGCCCCCAGCGGTTGCGGCAAGACCACCACGGCCATGGCCGGCCACCATTTTGTGGGGGATGACCTGGCCCAGATGTGGATTGCCGAAGACGGCACCGTGCGCAGCATCAACCCGGAGAGCGGGATCTTCGGCATCGTGGAAGATGTGAACTGGGAAGGCGATCCCGGCCTGATGCCCCTGCTCCGCGAAGAGGGCACCGAGGTAATCTGGTCCAACGTCCTTATTGATGACGACGGCAAGCCCCACTGGACCGGCAACGGCGAAGAGGCCCCCACAAAGGGTCGCAACTTCCAGGGCGAGTGGAAAGCCGGCATGGTGGACGAGAAGGGCAAGCCCGTTCCCGTTTCCCACCCCAACTCCCGCGCCACCCTGGTGGCAAGCTCCCTGGCCAACTACTCCCCCTCCTCCGAAGACCCCAGCGGCGTTGAAACCAGCGTCATCACCTACTCCGGTCGCGATGCCGACACCATGCCCCCGGTATGGGTCGCCAAGAACTCCGACCACGGCGTGGCCATCGGCGCGTGCATCGTCTCCGCCGCCACCGCCACCGAGGTAGGGGCCACCGGCGTGAAGCGTGCCCCCTGGGCCAACGCTCCCTTTATCCCCGGCGCCCTGGGTGAGTACATGGACGCGCAGTTCACCTTCTGGGCCAACGAGCGCATTGCCGACGGCAAGCGCCCCCTCATGGCAGGCCTCAACTACTTCCTGACCCACCAGGCCCGCGGCGGCGAGTCCACCAAGCTCCTGGGCGAAAAAAGGGACGTGAAGGTCTGGCTGGCATGGCTGGAGCGTCGTTTCCACGGCGAGGTGGGCGGCATCGAGACCCCCATCGGCATCATCCCCGAGTACGAAGACCTGAAGGCCCTGTTCACCGACATTCTGGACAAGCCCTACCCCATGGACCTCTACACCAAGCAGTTCTCCCTGTACGTGGACAACATCATGTCCCGTATCGATCTGCAGAATGAAGCCTACGGCAAGGAAGAGGACATTCCCGCCCGCTTCTTCGAGGTTCTCAAGGAGCAGAAGCAGGGCCTTGAAGCCCTCAAGGAGAGCTTCGGTGCCGTTGTGAGCCCCGAGGCACTCAAGGAGAAAAACGCCGCTTAGATAGACCCATGCTGAAAACGGCGAAGGCCCCGCTCGATGGCGATCGAGCGGGGCCTTTTTTTTGGGGGGAGGTGCCTTTGGATTTTGCCTCCGGCGGCCAGGGTGGCGAAGCCACCATAGCGAAAACACCTCGAAAGCATATTGCCTTGCCCTTTGTCCCTCGTTCCTCGGGCCAATGCGCAAGGGCCTTTGGCTCGGGTTTGGCCCGAAACATAGGCTGGTGGTTTGTACGAGCGATACGGCAAGCCTTGAAGGGCTAAGATTCGTTATCGTAACGCGTTGATTATTCGCTTTAACCGGATTGTCTCCAAGGTGTTGGAAGATTTAAAGGCCTGTTTGTCAAGCTTTTCAAAAGCTTGGCCCCCGGCAGGGCCGCCGGAGGCATCTTTAACCGGCCTTCCAGAGGCAACTCACTGTTAAACGCGTTTGCCTTGCATGGTTCCATGGATTCGCGTGCTACCCTGTCCCAATTCTGATATGGGTGGGACGGAACTGTTATCAATTGCATGTGGAGGTGTTATGTCCCATCTGGATTGGGCGATTGTCGGGGGCTACCTGCTGTTCAGCGTGGCTCTCGGCCTCTATTTTTCACGCCGGGCCCTCAAGAGCGTGGACGACTATTTTGTCTCGGGCCGTTCCTTTCCCTGGTGGCTTGCAGGGGTCTCCATGGTGGCTTCGGCCTTTGCCATCGACACCCCTCTGGGCATTACCGGGCTGGTGGCGGAAAACGGCATCCCGGGGGTCTGGTTTGCCTGGTCCTTTGTGCTGGGGGGCGCGGGGACCCTGGGGGCCTTCCTCTTTTCCGCCATGCTGCGCCGGTCCCGCATCATCACCACAGCAGAGCTCATCGAGCTCAGGTACTCCGGGCCCCAGGCCGCGGTACTCCGGGCCTTTAAGGGGCTCTACTTCGGGGTGTTTGCCAACGCCATTACCCTGGGCTGGATTTTGAAGGCGGTGTGGACCCTCTCGGAGGTGGTGGTTCCGGGTGTGAACCGGGACCTGTTGCTTTTTGTGCTGCTTTTGTTCACCCTTATCTACACGGCCATGAGCGGGCTCTGGGGCATTGCCGCCACCGACTTTATCCAGTTTGTCATCGGGAGCGTGGGCTCCTTTCTCCTGGCTTTTTACGCCTGGCGGTACATTGGCGGCATCGACCAGGTGGTGATCGGGTTCACGGAAAAATACGGGGCCGCGGACGCCGGGCTTCGCCTCTCCTTCCTTCCGGAGGTGGGGACCCCGTTTTTTGTCACCTTTGTGGTGTTTATGACCCTGAAGTGGTGGGGCAACCCGCCCCCGGCCATCACCCAGCGCATCATCGCCTCCAAAAACGAGCAGGACGCCTCCAAGGCCACCCTCTTTTTTGCGGTGCTGGCCTTCGGGTTCAACTACTGGCCCATGATTTTTGCCGCCATGGTCTCCCTCATCGCCTTTCCCGATGCCTCAAGCCCGGAGACGGGCTATGCCATGCTGCTGACGACCCTGTTGCCCTCGGGCATGCTGGGGCTCATGATGGCCTCCCTTATGGCGGCCTTCATGTCCACGGTGGACACCCACATCAACTACGGGGCCTCGTACATGGTCAACGACATCTATCGCCGGTTTATGGTGAAGGAGGCCTCAGAGACCCATTATGTGCGCGCCTCCCAGGTAAGCACGGTGCTGATGCTCCTTGTTTCCGTGGTGGTGGCCTACAACCTCGATTCCGTGGCCGATGCCTGGTATTATATGTCTATGATCACAGCGGGGTACGGCATCGTCATCGTGATCCGCTGGTTCTGGTGGCGGGTGAACGCCTGGGCCGAGATCACTGCCCTGGCCACCTCGGGGGTCACCAGCACTTTGCTGTCGCCCAAGTTTGCCCAGGCCCTGGGGTACTGGGACGCCATCCCCCATATCCGGTGGCAGTACCGGTTTCTTATCGTGGTGGGGATCTGCACCGTCAGCTGGGTGGTGGTCTGTTTCCTGACGGAGCCGGACGACGAGGCCCACCTTGTGGCCTTTTGCGAGCGGGTGAGGCCGTTTCCCGCCTTTTGGGGGCCCATTTACAGGCGATACCCCCATCTTGGGTGGCGTCCCAATTTTGGGCGGGCCTGCCTGCTCTGGGGCATGGGGGCCGTGGGGGTTTACGCCTTCTGCTTTGGCGTGGGGAGCCTCATGTTCCTTCGGTATGCCCAGGCAGGGGGGCTGATCCTTGTGGCTGCGGTCATCGCGTACCTCATCTCCCGGCTCTGGCGGCCGTGATGAGCCCTGCCGCACCCCCGTGTTTCCCGGAGAAGGGGCCGGGTTTTTGACAGACCGCCCCACCGGCATTACTTTAGGTGGTCCCGGGAAAGACCGGGGCGTCCCCCCGGCCACGGGTGGTTAGCCGACCCTTATTCCGGCCTGATGCTGCACGAGCAGCTCGGTCCATGCCATACGAGGAAAACAGATGAATCTTGAAGAGAAAATGGAGTTGAACGGGAGCCTCTCTCCCGCGGATGCGGCGCGCTACGAGCGTCGCCTGAAAATCATGGGCATGGAGCCGGAGAAGGCACTGGACGCTATCATCAGCGATCCGACCCCTGCGGCCCTGGTGCAGTCGTTTCCCCATCAGGACCTCTACTTCCTTGTCAACGACATCGGGGCAGAGGACGCCTTGCCCGTGCTGGCCGTGGCCTCGTCCGAGCAGTGGGAGTACTTTGTGGACGCGGAGGTGTGGCAGCGGGACCTCTTGGACGTGGACGGCTTGACCCGTTGGTTCGATCTCCTCCTCAAGGCCGATCCCAAGCGATGCGTCAACTGGATGGTCGTGGAGCACACCGCTTTTTTCGAGGACTACCTGGCCCGGCACATCGAGGTGAGGGTCCGTGAGAAAAACGAGGATCCGTCCGAGTTCGGGCCCGGCTGGTTCACCTTTGACGACTGGTTTTACATCCGGCATCGCGAGGTCCCGGACGAGCCGGTGGAGGACGGCGCGCCGTACATCCACCCGGACGACCGAAACGACGTGGTCTTCTCCCTGCTCCAGACCCTTTCCAAAGAGGATCACCCGCGCTTTCAGGCCGTGATGCTGGAGGCCATGAGCGTCCTTTCCGCCGAGGTGGAAGAGGAGAGCTACCGCCTGCGCAACGTGCGGCTTTCCGAAAAGGGTTTTCTGCCCTTTGAAGAGGCCCTGGGGGTTTATGCGCCCCTGGATGCGGAGTCCCTGCGCAAGGGCCTTAAAAAGACACCTCCCCTGGATGCGGCCACCGTGGTTCCCCACGCCCACACCGGTGAGGTGCCCGAGGGCTCCCTGTTCTCAGATGCCCTGGCGGAGCTGGACGACGTGACGCTTTTGTCCGCCCTTCAGATGGAGTTTGCCGTTTTGTGCAACCGCGTCATTGCCGCCGACCAGAAGCCGGTGCGGGAGCGCGCCGAGCTCTCTTCGGTGGTGAAGAAGGTGTGCGGGTACATCTCCCTGGGCCTTGAGGCGCTGAACCGCGACGCGGAGATGAATAAGGGCCTGGCCGCATGGCTTGCCGAAACCAGTCTGGAAGAGATCTTCAGGGTGGGCTACGGTCTGGCCATGGGGCTGAAGTTCAAGGCGGACCGCTGGCGCAAAGAGAGCTGGCTCCTGGGACGCGGCCTCTCCCTCTCCCTTCTGGGGGAGGCGTGGATGGGCGTCACCGGAGGCCTGCTTCTCAACCGGCCCCTCTTTTACGACAACTACCAGAGCGGCTCCCTGTACCGGGAGTTTGAGACCCTGGCCGATATCGAGGCCACCGAGGCGGTGCTCTCCGATGTGACGGGCATCGATGCCGTGCTGAGCCTGCTGGATCCGGACCCTGAGCCTTTTAAGGGACCCGACTTTACCATCAAGAGCCTGTTGCTGACCCTGTGGGCTGCCGCGTGGCTGGGGGAGGGAGACCATGGGGGGCCCCTTACCCTGGACCAGGTGAAACGGCTTCTCTCCGGCATCTGGACCGATGAGGGGGGCACCAGGCAGGTTTCGGACGAGGCCAAGGCCCACTGCCTGGCCTGGCTCTCCGAGGAAACAGGCTTGAGCCGGGTGGAACTCAGCGAGAGGCTGGCCCGGGGGCTGGAGCGCCTTTTCGGGGAAGTGGCCGACGAGTATGCCCACCTGGACCCCCAGCAGGTCGATGCCCGGTTTATGCAGCTTTTCCTGACCCGTTCCGAGTAGTTCCCGACTTTTTCTTCCACACAGTGGTTCCGGGTTTGACTACTTTTCTTTCCATGGCGACGGGGGGCTCCCTGCCCCCCGTCCCTGATTTGCCGTCTGTTTCGAGGTGTCTTCGCCGAAAAGGGTATTGACTCACCGAGGGGATCTGGAGTAGCATTTTATCCATGACTTCCCGCGGGTTGCCCTTTGCCTGACGGCCTTTGGCATCTCCGGTTACACGACGCGTACATGCTTCTCTCTTTTTTCTCTTTCTGGGTCCGGTGCCCTCCTGCCTGCGTATGCCCATTCCTGCCGGACAATCACCACAGCTTCGTTGCTTCATCCATGTTCTGATTTTGTTCCTTCGTGAATGGCTCCCCTTTTGTGGGCGTCGCTTTTAGGAGGTTCCATGACCTTTGAACCGGAAAGGAAGATCGGGCTGCCTCAGTTCCGAGCCATCAGCCACGCCATTTCCCGTTATGAAGACGTCACCATGCTGGGCCATCACCTGGTGGAGAGTATCTGCATCTCCTTTGAGATCAAGGCGGCCAGCATCCTTCTTTTCGATGACCGGGAAAAGATGCTCTTCAATGTCTGCAGCCACGGGCTCAGCCAGGAGTACAATCGCGTGGTGCCCGAGTTCTCCGATATGTTTCAGGAGTTCACCCAGGGGCGCTGGGTCTACTTCGAAGACTTTGCCAACGACCCGAGGGTGAAAAACAGGGAAGCCGTGAAAAAAGAGGGCATCGCCTCCATGCTGTCGGTTCCCATCAAGCGCAGCGACAACATCCTCGGGCTGCTCAAGCTCTACAACTCCGAACATTGGATTCTCCATGACGAGGACATCATGAGTGTGGCGGTCCTGGCCGAGCAGTACGGCCTTGTCATTGAGAACAACGGTCTCCAGAATTTTCTGAATGAGGTGAAGGTGGCCATGGGAAGCCTTCCCCTCCGCAAGCTCAAAGGGTTGTAAGGTGGCCGGGCGGCTGGTGACCGATACCTCCGATTTCATGTCCATTGATATCGGGGACCGCGTGGCGGTGGGGGGCCGGGAGTACCGGGTCACCGGAAACGCGCGGGAGGGGCGCTTCGGGGTGGAAGACCCCAAGATGTGGGTGAAGTGGGTGGTGGATGAGGCCACCGGGGATCGCAAGGTGATGAAGCTGGTTTTTTTCGAGACCTTTGTCACCTCCCTGGGAGGCGTGAAGATCCGCTGCTTCCGGGACCCGGTCAAGGAGGGGAAGATCCTTTCCCTGGTCAAGGACCATCCCTATTTCATGCAGGGGGTGGAGTTTAACGACAACCGGGACAACAGCGTCCGGATCATCGACGTGGTACGGGGAGAAAATTTCTATTTTTACATCGAGGGGCTGCACATGCCCCATAAAGTCTACTTTGAGGAGGTGCTCCCCGGGATCCTCAAGGGGCTGGTCAAGGCCTTCGAGGCCTTGAGATACCTGCATGTGAACGGGTTCCGGCACGGGGACGTGAGGAACGACCACATCATCATCGACAACGAGTCCGGCAACTACACCTGGATCGATTTCGACTACGACTACCAGGCCACGGAGAACCCCTTCGGGCTGGATATCTTCGGCATGGGAAATATCCTGCTCTACGCCATCGGAAAGGGGTTTCACACCCTTCACATGATCAAGTACGACACCCGCATCTACGGCGATCTTTTTGACTCGCTGGTGGCAACCGACCTGTCGATCCTGGACGGCAACCGGGTGATGAACCTGCGCAAGGTCTACCCCTACATCCCCAAGTCGTTGAACAACATTCTGCTTCACTTTTCACGGGGGTGCGAGGTGTATTACGAAAACACGGACGAGCTGATCGAAGACGTGACACGCTGCCTTTATTCTATCTTCTAACGGGAGTGACCAATCGGAGGTGGGCATGGATTCCATGTTGATTGCCTTAAGTGATTCCATGAGTTCCAAGGCGGTGCTGGAATATGTTCTGGCCATGGCCTGGTGCCCCGAGGACCTGCAGGTGACCCTGCTCCATGTGTTCCGCAAGCAGTCGGGGGGGGAAGCCCTCATGGGGCAGAAGTTCATGAAAAAGCAGCCTGCCCGGTACATGGAGGTACTGGAACAGGCCAGGGACCGGTTTGTGGAGAAGGGGGTGCCCCCGGAGAACATCACCCTCCTCATGGTCACCGAACCCTACGACACCATTGCCGACGGCATCATCGACCAGGCCCGGCGGGTCAACCCTTCCCTTGTGGTCATCGGGCGCAAGCGCATGAGCAAGGCAGAAGAATTTGTCCTGGGAGATGCCAGCATCAAGCTGGTGCGGGCCTTGGAGGGCATGGCCGTGCTGGTGGTAAAGGTAAGCTGAGGTAAAGCCGGGTGTGACTTGGCCCGGGCAAGGAAGGACAAAACGCGACGGGCCGTCCATGATGCGCATCATGGACGGCCCGTTTTTATTTTGGTTTGCCTTGCCTGGGGCAGGCCGCCCTTGAAGGGGTGTTATCCCCTGGCCGGGATGGGGATGGCCTCGGCCAGGCGGGAGAGAACGGCCCCTGCGTTTCCCTGGAGGAAGATGTCGGTGACTCCGGCGGTGAGGGGCGTGGGGGTGGGGTTCACCTCGATGATGGTGGCCCCGTTCTGTTTGGCCAGGACCGGCATCATGGCCGCGGGCTGGACTGTGGCCGAGGTGCCCACCACGAGCATGGCCTCGCACTGGGAGGCGAACTCCCGGGATCGGCCCAGGGCCTCCATGGGGATATTTTCCCCGAAAAAGACGCAGTCGGGCCGGTAGATACCCCCGCAGGCGCAGAGCGGAGGAAGGCTCTCAAGGCCGATCTCTTCGCTGGGGGTGGCCTTACCGCATGCCATGCAGACCAGGGTGGCAAAGGTGCCGTGGAACTCGATGACATCCTGGCTTCCGGCTTTCTGGTGGAGGGAATCGACGTTCTGGGTGATGACGGCCGAGAGCAGGCCCCGGCGTTCGAACTCGGCCAGGGCCAGATGGGCTTTGTTGGGCCTGGCGGTGTCCAGGACCTTTTTCATGGCCCCCATGAGCACTTCCCATACCCTTGCCGGGTTTTTCATGAAGGCATCGATATGGGCAAATTCCGTGGGGTCGATTTTCTCCCAGAGGCTCCCCGGTCCCCTGAAGGGCGGGATTCCGCTCTCAACGGAGATACCCGCGCCGGTGAGGGCCACGGTGAGGCGGCTTCGGGTCAGGGCGTGCACCGCATCGAGGATGTTTGTCTCCATGTTATTCTCCTAAGGCTCTTATACCGACATAACGGTATCGGACCCCACGGCAAAGCAGTCCAGGGGCGACTCCGCCCGGAGGATCTCGTCCCTGCAGGCGTTGACGATATCGTCGATGGCATCGTCGGTGTGTTCGGCGTTGTGGTGGATAAGTCCCAGGCGGCCCACCTCCGCTGCCAGGGCCAGGCGCAGGGTATCGGGCCAGGCCGAGTGCCCCCACCCCTTGCGGGGCTCGTACTCCTCTTGGGTGTATTCGGCGTCGTGGAGGAGGAGGTCGCTGCCGCGGACAAAGGCGACGTAGTCGTCAAAGGCTCCCCCGCCTTCGTGGGTTTGGCCCAGTTCGTTGTCGGTGAGGAACACTGCCTGACGGTCGTTTTCCCGGATGCGGTAGCCCAGCCCCCCGTTGGGGTGGCTGATGGGGATGGTGTCGAAGGTGAGGCTCCCGATGGTGAAGTGATCCAGGGGGAAATCGGCAAAGCGGATGTGTTTTTTGATGTCCCGGTAGGGGACGGGAAACCGTGGCGGAGAGAAGAGGGTGTCCAGGGCCTCTTCGATGTAGCTTCCCCCGAAGGGCAGGCGCGGTATGGTGATCTGGCAGGTGTCGGAAAACAGCGGGGCAAAGGCTGTGAGGCCCATGAGGTGGTCCCAGTGGACGTGGGTGAACAGGAGGTGGCAGGAACGGCACCCCTCCCGGGCCATGAGGCTGCCGAGGTTGCGAATCCCCGTTCCTGCGTCGATGATGACAAGGTCGTTGGTTTCGCTTCGTATTTCCAGACAGGTTGTCTCGCCGCCGTAGGTCAGGTAGCCCGGTCCGGAGACTGGGATCGAGCCGCGGGAGCCCCAGCACTTGATGTACATGTCGGTCCCTCAGGGTCATGGCATGGGTGTTTTCCCATGCGGGTTGAATAAAAATGGCCTATTGACGCCTTGGGTTGAGGCATTGTGAGACAGCATAGCGCATAGGGCCGGTGTCAGACAAGGTGCATGTGGCCCGTGGCGTCACTTTGCCTGATGACGGTGTTTTGGAAGCAACGCAAGTTTCACTAGGTGGGCGTCATATTTCAGGATATGAGGGGCATTCGCCGGTCCGAATGGGAGCGCTGTTTTGCTGCGGCAAATGCCTCCTCAGCTTGACATCCCCAATCACATTTATTACTATCTCATTTCTTTCGGTACATTGTTTACAGTCGCGTATTCATGTGCCTTTCGTGAAAGGGTCGGAATCCTTGACCTATCAACCCGCAATGATGGTATGAAAAGAGGGGGTGTCAAGCAGGGCAGGTGGCACCCCGGGGCACGGATCCGGTTTGATCCGCCTCCCGGAAGCCTTGGGGCAGGGGAGGCGCCCGGTTTTTGCCGACAGGATAAACACGGACAGATGATTTCATAATGAAAGGAGATGTTTCATGGCCCAACCCATTGCCGATCGACGGGATGTAGACTTTGTTCTCCATGAACAGATGGAGGTAACCCGGCTGACGGACAACGAGACCTTCGCCGAATTCAACAAAAAGACCATCGACATGATTGTCTCCGAGGCACGTTCCCTCGCCATCAAGGAGATCATGCCCACCCAGGAGCCCGGAGACGCCGGGTGTGACTTTGAAGGGGGCACTGTGACCCTGCCGGAGTGTTACTCACGGCCCTGGGAACTTTTCATCGAAGGGGAGTGGCTCGCCATGTCCGATTCCCCGGAGTGGGGCGGGCAGGGCATGCCCAAGACCGTGTCGCTGGCTGCCAATGAGTATTTCATCGGGGCCAACGTGGCCTTTATGCTCTACCACGGCCTCACCCACGGGGCGGCCAAGATGGTGGAGGAGATCGGTAACGAAAAGCAGAAAAAACTCTACCTGAAAAAACTCTACTCCGGTGAGTGGGCCGGGACCATGCTTCTCACCGAAGCGTGTGCCGGGTCCGATGTGGGGGCCCTGGAAACCACGGCCAAAAAGAACCCGGACGGGACCTACTCCATCACCGGCAGCAAGATCTTTATCTCCGGGGGCGAGCACAGCATGACGCCCAACATCGTCCATCCTGTCCTGGCCCGCATCGAGGGTGCCCCTGCCGGGACCCGGGGCATCAGCCTCTTTCTGGTTCCCAAATACCGTGTCAATGAGGACGGGTCCCTGGGTGAATTCAACGACGTGGTCTGCACCGGCATCGAGCACAAGATGGGCATCAACGGCAGCGCCACCTGCTCTCTGACCCTGGGGGGCAGCGGAAACTGTATCGGTGAGCTTCTGGGCGAGGAAAACAAGGGCATGCGCAACATGTTCATCATGATGAATGATGCCCGGCAGCTGGTGGGCTTGCAGGGCTTCGGCGTGGCCACGGCCAGCTACATGCACGCCCTGGCCTACGCCCGTGAGCGGGTCCAGGGGGCTAACATGGTGAAGCCCAAGGAGGGCAGCGTACCCATCATCCAGCACCCGGATGTGCGGCGCCAGCTCCTGGAGATGAAGGCCAATGTGGAGGGCATGCGCAGCCTCATCTACTTTTCCGGCATCTGCCACGACATGGTCAAGCTGGCCGAAGACGAGGAGACCCGCCTGGAGTACAGCCAGCTCCTGGAGGTGCTGACCCCCATCATCAAAGGGTATGTCACGGACAAGGCCAATGAAGTGTGCAGCCACGGTGTCCAGGTCTACGGCGGTTACGGGTACTGCAAGGATTTTCCGGTGGAGCAGCTCCTGAGGGACAGCCGGATTTTCCAGATTTACGAGGGCACCAACGGCATCCAGTCCATGGACCTTCTGGGCCGCAAGGTGGGCATGAGCAAGGGCAAGCCCTTCATGAGCTTTCTGGCCCGCATCAAAAAGACCATCGACGAGGCCAAGGAGTCTGCGGAGCTGAAGCCCCTGGCAGCCAAACTTGAAGAGGTCTACACCCGGTTCAACGAGGTGGTGGTGGCCCTTGCCAACGCGACCATGGGCGAGAAGGTGCAGAGCGCCTTTGCCCAGTCCCATCCCCTGCTGACGGTCACCGGTGACCTGACCTTCGGCTGGCTGCTGCTCTGGCGAGCCCTCACCGCGGAGAAAGCCCTGGCCGGCAAACCCAAGAAAAAGGACCTTCCCTTCTACGAGGGCCAGATCAAGACCTGCGCCTATTACATCAACAACACCCTGGCCGTGACGTTGGGTCGCCTTGCCGCCATCGAGGGCATGGACGATGCGGTTATCGGCATCTCGGAAGAAAGCTTCGGAAGCAAATAAGCCGGTGACTCCATAACGGCGAGAAGGGCGGTCCTCAGGCGCGGGGGCCGCCTTTTTTTGTTGCCGGGGGCCGTGGGAAAAAAGGGGATGTTCCCTGGGGCACGGTGGGGGTGTTTGCAAAATGATCGCAATTGGGTTAAAAAGATGGTCTCGACCCATGGTCGCGGTATGTTAAAAAAAGACAGGCGTTATTATTTCTTCACCTTTCGACGGGCCCTCCAGGTGCGTAAGCGCAAGTACCACTTTCTAAACGCCTTTTATCTGACCGCGGCCCAACCGTAACAGACCTACAGAGCCGGGATTCCCAACGGGGAACCGGGATGGTTTATGACACAAAAAGCTTTGTTGATTTGTCTTGCCTTTCTCCTGTGTGTGTTCGGGACGGCCGCTTATGCGGACGCCCCTTCTGAGAAAGCGCTTTTTACCGCCTTTGATCACCTCGAAAAGAGCGTGGGGGCCCCGTCGGGGGCACCGGACGCCGAGTCTTTGGACACCCTTTTCGCCTTTGTCGACAACATCTCCGCATCCGGCACTGTCTGGGAAGAAACCCGTAAGGGCCGGGGCACAGGCGTGGGTGTTGCCTTTGCCGTCCCCTCCTCTATGGACCGGTTTATCCGGTACATGTACGATCCGAATATTCCGGTGAGCGCGGTGGTGCCGGGCGTGGTGCGCCTGGTTCGCGATGCCGGGAGCACGGAGGCCTGCAAGGGGAGCTACACCCGTCTGGGTGAAGAGGGCGGGGGGCTTGAATCCCCTGTGGTGGTGCGCAGCCGCTACGTCATGGAGATTACCCCGGACGGAAACTCCGGGGCGTACTATGGCTACAACCAGAACGAGCTGACCCTGCTTTCTTCGCGAAACGGGCGGCGGTTTCTCCTGACGGCATCCCGCCAGACCGCTCCTTCGGATGTGGGCAAAAAGGGATACCCTGTTGCCACGCGTGACGGAGGGACCCTTTACTGCTATTCCGGGAAGAAGGGGCTTACCAAAACGGGCCTCGGCTGGGTGGACTCTTACATTTACACCTCCATTGCCATTACCGTTTATCTTGAGGATTCGCCGGGCTCAGGCACCCTCACCGCGGTGTCGTGCAAGTGGCTCAATGCCGGGTGGATGGGCAAAAACATGGTACGTCCCCATCACATTGCCGATGGGATCGAGCGCTTTGCAGCGCACCTGGGCCGGTTTCTCACCTCCCCCAATATTCCCGAACCCACGGAACTGGCAGGGCTTGTGAACCGAGTCAGGGCCACGGGAGACAAGGGCCTCAGAACAGTCTTCTGCAAGCAGCTGGAGGCGTTGGTAGCCCCTGACCAGAAGCGCGCCTCCATGATGGATGGTGACTATGTCCAGGGGCTGGATCGCGAGGAGCTGGTGGCGGGGATCCTCTCCACACATGTGGAGTCCCTCATGGCCGGGGGGGACCCTGTGTTCCTGAACGGCTTGTTGGGCCACAGCGTGGCGACCCAAGACCCGTCCCTTTTGACCGGGCGCATGGAGCAGCCGGTATCCCGGATCCCTTCAGGGGCCGGGCCCGCCTTGAATTGATATCGTAAGGAACCCATTCCATGACAGATAAGAAGAAGAGTGTACGGGCCATCGGGCTCTGTTCCGGGGGACTGGACAGCATCCTGGCAGGCCTGGTTCTGAAAGACCAGGGGATCGACGTGACGTGGATCTGTTTCGAGACCCCGTTTTTCCCTGCGGACAAGGCACGGAAAGCCTCAGAGATGACGGGGATTCCCCTTATCGTAAAAGAGATTACCGAGACTTACCTGGAGATGCTCACCGACCCCCCGTGCGGGTACGGAAAGCACATGAACCCCTGCAGGGACTGCCATGCCCTGATGTTCCGCCTGGCAGGCGAAGAGCTGGAAAAAGGGGGGTATGATTTTCTCTTCAGCGGAGAGGTGGCCGGTCAGCGGCCCCTGTCCCAGAACAAGCAGGCCCTTCGTTACGTGGAGAAACGCTCCGGCTTCGACGGAAAGGTGCTTCGGCCCCTGTCGGCCAAGGTGCTGCCCGAAACCGAGGTGGAGACCCTGGGTCTGGTGGACCGTGAGCGGCTCCTCGGTATCCAGGGGCGCTCCCGAAAGGAGCAGATGGCCCTGGCCAAGGCTTACGGCATCAAAGAGTATCCTTCGCCCGCCGGCGGGTGCCTGTTGACGGACAAAAAATATTCGGACCGCCTGCGGGACCTGTTTGCCAGCGGCAAGGCCTACGCGCCGAGCGACCTTCACCTGCTCAAGCAGGGGCGGCACCTTCGCCTGCCCGGCGGTGAGAAGGTGATTGTGGGTCGCACCAAAGGGGACAACCGCTGGATCATCACCTATCACGAGCCCGAGCGTCACCTGCTCATTGATCTCAAGGGCAAGGGGAGCCCAACGGTTCTGGTGGATGTTGACGCCTCCGAGGAGACCATTGAGGTGGGCGCCGCCCTCTGTGCGGGGTATGCCAAGGTGCCCCCCGGCGAGGTGGTGGAAGCGGTGGTGAAGTCAGCGGGCGGCCGTCGCGTGATCTCTGTGGCTTCGGTGGATCCCGCCGATTTCCGGGACAGCATCATCTGACACCTTAAGCGGTTCAGTTCAGATTTGAAAAACAGACAGCCCGATGGGGGACGGATCCCCATCGGGCTGTCTGTTTTTCAGGGGCCTTCGCCTTTGGCGCAAGGCCGCTGAAAGCGAGTGGGGCCGTCCTGGTTTCAGGCCTCCGGCGTCTTCTTGAGCTGGTTGGCCCTCAGCTGCCCGCAGGCCGCTGAGATGTCCCGTCCCTTGCTCTGGCGCACGATGGCGGTGTAGCCCGCGTCGTGGAGCAGCTGGAGAAAGTGATCCACGGTGGCGTCGTCGGGGCGCTTGAGGTCACTGGCCTCGTGCTCGTTGAAGGGCAGGAGGTTGATCTTCACCGACAGGGGGCGGAGCATGCGGATGAGCCGGGCTGCATCGGCGTCGCTGTCGTTGATCCCTTTCATGAGGATGTACTCGATGGTGATCTTCTCCCGCTGGCGCAGGGGGTATTTTGCCAGGGCCGCCAGGAGCGTTTCGATGGGGTAGGTGTCGTTTACCGGCATCAGGGCGCTGCGGGTGGCGTTATCCGAGGCGTTGAGGGAGACGGCAAGGTTCACCGGGCTGTTGGCCCCCAGCTCTGGAAGCCGTCCCACCAGGCCGCAGGTGGAGACCGTGATCCGTCGGGAGGAGAAGCGCAGGCCGTAGTCGCTGTCCGTGAGAACGGACAGGGCGGTAAGAACCCGGGGCAGGTTGGCCAGGGGCTCGCCCATGCCCATGAAGACGATGTTCTGAAAGGGTTTTTCCGTTTCGGCCGCATCCTCGTCCATGGGCAGGTCGGACAGGACGTCCCTCACCTGGCCGATGATCTCCCCTGCGGTGAGGTTTCGCTTGAATCCCCCCTGGGCGGTGAGGCAGAATTTGCACCCCTGGGCGCACCCCACCTGGCTGGAAATGCACAGGGTTTTCCTGTCCTTTCCGGGGATGAGGACCGACTCGGTGTATTCCCCGTCGGCAAGGCGGAACAGGTATTTCCGTGTTCCGTCAGAGGAAATTTCTACGTTTGCTTTTTCGAGACGGGGTATGGTATAGTTTTCGTCAAGCAATGCCCTTAATTCTTTGCCAAGATCCGTCATCTCCTCAAAGGAGTCGGCCTGACGGATGTAAATCCATTTGAAAATCTGTCCAGCTCTATATGGAGCGATGTTGCGCTCTTTGAGCCAGGCTTCAAGCTCGGGCCGGGAAAAATCTTTAATATCTCTTTTTTTCATATATTTTCCATGGGAATCGTGTATAATAAGGAGTTTCGTTTTCTTGGTATACCCTTATCCGGTAAAAATTTCAATGACTTTCATGCGCCCTTGACGCCTCTGATAATGATTTAAGGTTGTATGTTCGATAATTTAACCGAAAAGCTGACGTCGGTCCTTAAAGACCTGAGGGGCCATGGAAAACTCACGGAGAAGAACATCGACGGCGCCCTCAAAGAGGTGCGCATGGCGCTCCTTGAGGCGGATGTCCATTATAAGGTAGCCAAGACCTTTGTGGGTGAGGTCAAGGAACGTGCCCTTGGCCACGAGGTCATGGAGAGTCTCACCCCCGGCCAGCAGGTGGTCAAGATTGTCAATGATTCCCTGGCCGACCTCATGGGGTCGAGCCATGAGGATCTGGTCCTTGCCGGAGAGAAACCTGTCTCTGTGATGTTGACAGGGCTCCAGGGTTCCGGTAAGACAACCACGGCCGGTAAGCTGGCGCTTTATCTCCGCAAAAAGGGCAGAAAACCCTTCCTGGTGCCTGCGGACGTGTATCGCCCCGCGGCCATCGATCAATTGAAAAAACTGGCGTCTCAGCTGGATGTGCCCGTCTTTGATTCCGAAGTGGGCATGGATCCGGTTGATATCTGTCGGTCGGCACGGGCCGCGGCCCAGCAGAACGGGTGTGACACCCTGATCCTGGATACGGCGGGTCGGCTCCACGTGGACGAGGAGCTCATGGCCGAGCTGGTCCGGATCAAGTCCGAGGTAACCCCTTCGGACATTCTTCTGGTGGCCGATGCCATGACCGGTCAGGACGCCGTGAACATTGCCAAGTCCTTTGACGGTGCCTTGGACCTCGGCGGTGTGGTCCTCACCAAGATGGACGGCGATGCGCGGGGAGGGGCGGCCCTCTCCATCAAAGCCGTTACCGGCAAGCCGATCAAGTTCATCGGTACCGGTGAAAAATCAAGTGCTCTGGAACCGTTTCATCCCGATCGGATGGCGTCTCGTATTCTGGGGATGGGGGACACCCTCACTCTCATCGAGAAGGCCGCCGAGATGGTGGATGAGAAGAAGGCCCAGGACCTTGAGAAAAAGTTGCGTAAGAATCAATTCACTCTGGAGGATTTCAGGGATCAGCTGGTTTCCATCCGCAAGATGGGGTCGCTGGGTGATATGCTGAAGATGCTTCCCGGGGTGTCGGGAAATAAACAGCTGAAGAACCTGGAGGTGGATGATCGGGAGATTGTCCGCATTGAGGCCATCATCAATTCCATGACGGCGGAAGAGCGGCGCAAACATGCCATTGTCAATGGCAGCCGCCGGAAGCGTATCGCCATGGGCAGCGGGACGTCGGTACAGGATGTCAACAAGCTCCTGAAGAACTACACCCAGATGATGAAAATGATGAAAAAGTTCAATAAAGGCGGCATGCGCTCCTTACGGGGCATGCTTCCATTTTAGATGAGGAGAAAGAAAAAGCAATGGCAGTAAAGATCCGATTAGCAAGGGGTGGGGCCAAGAAGAAGCCTTTTTACCGTATTGTTGTGGCCGATTCAGAAGCACGGCGAGACGGCCGGTTTCTTGAGATCGTCGGGACCTACGATCCGCTCAAGGACCCTGCAAAAGTGACTGTTAAACATGACCGCGTGGGCTACTGGCTTGGCGAAGGTGCCATTCCGACCGATACGGTTCGCGACATCCTGAAAAAGGAAGGCGAGCCGGCTTCCGCCAGCTAATCTACGCACCAACCCAATTCTCATATGCCCGAAAGGAGATGCGAGATGAAAGAGCTGATCAACTATATTGCCCAGGCCCTTGTGGACAACCCGGATGAAGTTGTGGTTTCTGAAGTGGAAGGCAATCAGACGTCTGTTCTCGAGTTGAAGGTGGCGAAAGAGGATTTGGGAAAAGTGATAGGTAAACAGGGACGTACTGCACGCGCTATGAGGACAATTCTCAGTGCAGCATCTGCTAAGGTGAAGAAGAGGACTGTTCTGGAAATTGTCGAGTAAGAGCGATTCGGGAAACAGGCGTATAGCCATCGGCAAGATCATCGGCACCCACGGGCTGAAAGGCGGCGCGCGTGTCTACTCCTGGGCGGAGTCCACGGACTCCTACGCCAAGGGTATGCAGCTGACCGCTGCGGCTCCGTCCGGTGATGTCGAACTGACCGTGCAGAGTGCAGCTCCCCATAAAAAGGGGCTGCTCCTCACCTTTAAAGAGGTGGGGCACATCAATGACCTGGAACCGTTGGTCGGTAGCGAGCTCTTTGTGGATCGAGCCGACCTCCCGGAACCTGAGGATGGATCCTATTACTGGGTGGATATCATCGGGCTTCGGGTGGAGACGGAAGACGGGGAGTTCCTCGGGAAGGTGGCTTCCATTTTTCCCACGGGGAGCAATGATGTGTATGTGGTCAAGGATGGAAAAAAAGAGATCCTTGTGCCGGCCCTTGCGTCGGTATTGAAGGAGATCGATCTGGATCAGGGGATCATGGTGGTGGATCTTCCGGAGGGGTTGTTGTGAAGTTTGTAGTTCTGACGATCTTTCCCGAGATGATCAACCCGTTTCTGGAAAACGGCATGCTTCGGCTGGCCGTGGAACGTGGAATTATTGATGCCCGGGCGTTGAACATCCGTGACTATGCCGAAGGAAAGCACAGGGTAACCGACGACAAGCCCTATGGCGGCGGATGCGGAATGGTGATGAAACCGGAACCGCTTTCCCGGGCCATTGGGGCGGCCTCTGAGATAGCTCCCACTGCAAGACGGATTCTCCTGACTCCCCAGGGACGGCCCTTTGATCAGGCCATGGCGCATGACTTTGCTGCGTCTGATGGTCTGATTTTTATTTGTGGCCGTTACGAAGGGGTGGATGAGAGGATCTGCCAGGGCATGGTGGACGAAGAGGTGTCCATCGGTGATTACGTGATGACCGGCGGGGAACTCGCTGCCATGGTGATCGTTGATGCGGTGACACGCCTTTTACCCGGAGTGCTGGGGGGAGACGAGTCGGCCGAAAAGGATTCCTTTTCCGGCGGGCTTCTGGAACACGCGCACTACACCAGGCCATCTGTCTTTGGCGGCGAGGGGGTGCCGGATGTTCTCATGTCCGGAAACCACGCCGAGATTGAGAAGTGGCGCAGGGAAACTTCCCTCATCCGTACTTTTCTCAAAAGGCCGGACCTGCTTGAACAGCGGGAATTCAGTCGCGAGGAAAAACACGTGTTAACCGAATGGTGCAGAAGGATTGAAGATCTTGTCGGGTGACGGTAACGTAACACAGGCGGACCTTCATGTGGTTCTGGTTCATCATCCGGTGCGTAACAAAACCGGTGAGACCATCTGTTCGGCGGTGACGAACCTGGATATCCACGACATTGCGAGGACCTCACGGACCTTCGGTGTCAAGGGATACTATATCGTGACCACCCTGGAAGATCAGAAGGTGCTGACGGAAAAGATCGTCGCCCACTGGACCACCGGTCGGGGTGGCGAACTCAACCCCGCTCGGAAAGAGGCCCTTGAGCTTGTCAAGATTCGTGGGTCCCTTGACGAAGTGGTGGCGGAGATTCGCAACGACTCGGGGCTGGCGCCCCGTGTGGTGGCCACGTCGGCACGGCAATACGCCGATGCCCTGTCGTGGCAGGCGGGTCGAGCGTGCCTGAGCGAAGGCGGCAGGCCCATGGTGCTGATCTTCGGAACAGCCTGGGGCGTCACCGATGAGGTGATTGCTTCAGCGGATCATGTGCTGGAACCCGTTGACGGGGGCACGCATTACAATCATCTTCCGGTGCGGGCCGCAGTGGCGATTATTCTGGATCGCCTCCTCGGTCGGCGATAGCGGAAATGGATGCGTCGGTGTTTTTCTTGTTGATCGATATTGACGCCCTGTGGGATGTCTGATATTGATTACCGGATTTGTTAGACTATACGGTGACCAATTTTACGTTTGGGAGTAAATAATGGATATAATTACTAAAATCGAAAAAGAGCAGATGCGTCTCGACGTACCTCACTTTGTGGCCGGCGATACGATTCGGGTTCATGTGAAAATTGTCGAGGGTGAAAAAACCCGTATTCAGGTATTTGAAGGGGTTGTAATCAGCAAGAGCAAGGGCGGGGTCAATGCACGTTTCACCGTGCGCAAGATCTCCAACGGCATCGGTGTGGAGAGGGTTTTTCCCCTGCACTCCCCCAGCGTCGACCACATTGAAGTGGTGACTCGCGGCCGTGTTCGTCGTGCCCGTATCTACTACCTCCGCAACCTGCGAGGCAAGGCAGCGCGTATCAAAGAGCGTCGCCTTCACTAATTCCGATCCGTGGCTGGTCCGGATTGATTCAATCCGGGCCGCGTGCCATGGATATCAGTATTGCGATAAAGGGTTGCTATGTGGACCTATGAGAAAAAAGCCGTTTCAAACGGCTTTTTGCGTGTTGCGGGAGTGGACGAGGCCGGAAGGGGCCCCCTGGCAGGGCCGGTGGTGGCTGCGGCGGTGGTTTTGCCCACAGGCTTTGAGGTCGGAGAGATCACCGACTCCAAAAAGCTCACCCCCAAAAAACGGGATCGCCTCTACGACTATATCCGCTCGGAAGCAACGGCCGTGGGTGTCGGAATTGTGGACGCCGAAACCATCGATAGCGTCAACATTCTCCAGGCAAGCCTCGCTGCCATGCGGGAAGCGGTCATGGACCTTGGCGACGCTCCGGACTTCCTCCTTGTGGACGGAAAGTTCGAGGTGCCCATGTCCCTTGCACAGGAAGCTCTGGTGAAGGGCGACTCCCGGTCGGCCTCCATTGCCTCGGCCTCCATTGTGGCCAAGGTGGTTCGGGACCGAATGATGGCGGAGTACGCCGAAACCTATCCCGAGTACGGATTCGCCGGACACAAGGGCTATCCCACCAAGGCCCATAAAGAGGCCATTGCGACCTTCGGGCCCACCCCCATCCACCGCAAGACCTTCAGGGGCGTTGCTGAACACGTCGCCTGACAAACCTGTTCCCAGTCGACCTCTTTCGAGGGACCATGTCCTTTTCCCGCATGCGGTTCGGCCGACGCAGTGAAAAGCGGGCGGCCCGCCACCTGAAACGTCGTGGGTATCGAATCCTGGCCATGAATGCCGTGACCCCCGTGGGGGAGATCGATATTGTGGCCGAGGACGGAGAGACCCTTGTCTTTGTGGAGGTCAAGGCGCGAACCACTCTCTTGTTCGGACACCCCGAAGAGGCTGTCACCCGGGCCAAGCAGGCTACCCTGGGCCGCGCCGCCCTTTACTGGCTGAAAAGCCGCGATGCCCTTTCGAGACCGGCACGGTTTGATGTGGTGGCCATCATGGCCGGCGGCGCCTCGGAGGTTCAGGTGATTGAAAATGCCTTTCCCATCCCCATCCGATAAGCAGGACGACGGTCCTGCCCTCTATATTGTTTCAACCCCCATCGGCAACCTGGAGGATATCACCCTCCGGGCACTTCGCATCCTCAAAGAGGTTTCCCTTATTGCCGCCGAAGACACGCGGCATACACGAAAGCTCCTCTCTGCCTACGATATCACCACGCGCATGACGGCCCTTCACGAGCACAACGAGGAAGAGCGTGCAGCCAAAGTCATTGAGAAGGTCCTGGTCGGTGAGAGCGTGGCCCTGGTCACCGATGCGGGCACTCCGTGTATTTCCGATCCCGGCTACCGCCTTGTCTCGGCTGCGGCCCGCGCCGGGGTGCGGGTGGTTCCGGTGCCCGGGGCGTCAGCCCTTCTGGCGGGTCTGGCTGCAGCGGGCCTCCCTACCGATGCCTTTCATTACCAGGGGTTCCTTCCCAAAAAGCAGGGCAAACGTCGTGAGATTCTTTCGGCCCTGGCTTCCCTTACCCATACCTTCGTTCTGTATGAATCCCCGGCCCGGATTGAGCGGCTCCTGGGGGAGCTGACGGATCTCCTTGGAGATCGACCGGCGGTGCTGGCCCGTGAGCTGACCAAACGCCATGAGGAGTTCTTGAGGGGGACGCTCTCGTCCATTGCCCGTGAACTGGCCTCGCGCCCCTCTGTGAAGGGGGAGTGCACCTTGATGGTGGGGGGCGCCACGGAGAGTGCCGCTCCCGCTGTGGTGGATCTTGATGAAGAGATCCGCCGGGCCCTGGCCGACTCCGATGACTCGCCGTCCCGTCTTGCTAAGTCCCTTGCCAAGCGTCTGGGGCTCCCGAAAGGGGAGGTGTATGACGCCGTGGTCAGGCTCTCCGGCGACAGGTGATCGGCAGGTTCCGGGTTTCTCATCACTGCCGGCCCCAGGTATTTTCCTGTCTTTCGTCCTTGCCATGGCAATGGATCGTTGCTCTGTTCACAGGGCCAACGCATTTAACAATTCCGTTGCCTCCGGCGGGTCGCTTTTTGAAAAAAGCTCCGCAAAAACGTTCCAGTAATCAAGACACGTCTCTTCAGTCTCTGCGGGACTGAAGAGACGTGTCTTGATAAGCGAAGAAATGAGAGGGGCTATGGCCGGTTGCGACGCGCCCCAAAAAAAAATGAAACCTGTTTGTCAAACTTTTCAAACGTTTGGCTCCCGGCAGGGCCGCCGGAGGCAAGAGCTAAATGCGTTTGCTTTGGCCCTGTTCAGGCTTCTGGTTGTGCCTTGTTGTTACTGCTGTCGGGATGACTTGCTTGACTGTTCTGCTGTGGGTAACCATTGAGTGATGTTAGTAATAATTCTTATTAAGTTAATCAATTAAAAAACTTAAAGATCTCCCTGGGATAAATTTACCGGATGGTAAACCGCGCTGCGGGACTGTGTTGACATTTTTTTGCCTGCTAGGTATAAACGCGGACCCTTTTGAGTGTGTTACCTATTGCCATTGTTGGGGATTTTTTGTAGGGCAGCGCGAGCTGCGGGATTGCCTTCGTGTTCCCGGCAGGGGACAATGGCTTGACAGGATAGGTGAACAATTAGAAAATGACATACCCCCTTACCATTTCCCATGGGGCGGGCTTTGCTCCGGGAAGCGGCAGGTGTCGGTCCTTTGCAGGCAGAGATCGAGTGCACCTTTTTTGGGTTCGCTTCGGTCGGGCGACGCTGTTTTGAGGGGGAAGCCGGGTGCCAGTTTTTTGCAACCTCACCGATGATGCCGCTGCTCCGGCGGGCGTGCTGTCGCGGTGACCGATCCGGGTGGGCTGATATGAAGGTTGATCATTCTTTTTTCGAGGAGGTTTCGGCCAAAAGCGGCCAGGACCTCTCCAGGTGCTTTCACTGCATGTGCTGCTCGGGCGGTTGCCCGGTGGCCCACGGCATGGACTATCTGCCCAACCAGATCCTGCGCATGATCCAGCTGGGCATGAAACAGGAGGTTCTGGAGAGCCGTGCCATCTGGATCTGCGTCGGGTGTTACGCCTGCGTCACCGAGTGCCCAAACCGGGTACATATCCCCTACATGATGGACGCCCTGCGTGAGATCGCCCTGACCGAGAAGGTCAATGTCGGTGAAAAAGACATCTGGGCCTTCCACCGGGAGTTTTTGAAGCAGGTTCACAAGCGGGGCCGGATCTACGAACTCGAATTCATGGCGCGCTACAAGCTGGCCACCGGCAACCTGTTTCAGGATGTGGCCATGGGGATGAAGATGTTCCGCCTCGGGCGGCTGGAGCTCCTGCCCAGCAGTGTGAAGCACAAAGAGATCATGAAAAAAATCAGGGAGGCCTGCGATGAGTAACACAAAAAGCACCGGAGAAAAAAGGCTGCGTCGTGTGCACTACTACCCCGGATGCTCCCTGATGTCGTCGGCCAGGGATTTCGGCACCTCCCTGTTTCAGATGTTCCGTCTCATGGGCACCTGGGTGGAGCCCCTGGCAGACTGGAACTGCTGCGGAGCCTCGCCGGCCCACAGCGTCAACCCCGATTATGCCACCCTCCTTGCCGGACGGAACATTCTCCTTGCCGAGCGCCAGGGCATCGACGACCTCTATGTGGTCTGCCCCAGCTGTTTCGTTCGTCTTCGTACGGCGGAAAAGATCCTGGCCACCGATGCCTCCATGAACGCCAAGCTCGCCAAGGCCTGTGGCCGGGAGTATGAGGGCGGCGTGCGCCTGAAGTTTACCCCGGAGATCCTCTCCGATGCCCCCATCGTGTTTGAAAAGGCGGTGGTCAATCCCCTGGAGGGGCTTCGCGGCGTGCTCTATTTCGGGTGCCTTCTGACGCGTCCCGAATGGATCACCGGCTTTGATATCCGCCCCTACGAAAAAAAGCTCAAGCGTCTTGTGAATGTGCTGGACGTGGAGACTCCGGACTGGAGTTACAGTAAACAGTGCTGCGGATCTCACCTGGCCGTGACCAAGCCTGATATGGTGGACGGCATGGTGGACCGGATCCGTGATCACGCCCGGCGGGCCGGTGCCAACTGTATCATCGCCTTTTGCCCCTTGTGCCAGGTGAATCTGGAGCTTCGGGGCAAGGAGGTGGAGCCCCTGCCGGTTTTCTATATTTCCGAACTCATCGGCATGGCCGCCCGTCTGCCCGGTTACCAGAACTGGGTCAAAAAGCACCTGGTGGACCCGCGCCCGCTCTTGAACCAGTTGGGGCTTCTGTAGCGGGGGAGGAACTCATCCTTGATGTCGGTGAACGGTTTTTTTATAGTGGGGCAATCGCCGCGTGCCTGGTCCGGCCGGGTTTCCGGCGGACGGCATGGGCGGCAGGCGTATTTAAACCAATCGTCAAGGACAAGGCACCATGGAAAAACAGGATAACACCGGCAACGAGGCGTCCGGAACCAAGGGCGGGCAGGAAGCCCCTCCCTTGCCCGGCATCAACTTCTCCACGTTTATTTTTTCCCTGAACTCTTCGGCATTGGTGCATCTGGGCATGATCACCGCACCCGGTGGCGGGGCCAAGGCCATCAACCTGCCCCTGGCCAAGCAGACCATCGATATCCTGGGGATGCTTGAGGAGAAGACCTCCGGCAACCTCACGGATGAGGAGATCAACCTGCTGACCAACATGCTCCATGATCTGCGGATGATGTATGTCAAGCTCAAGGAGCAGGGGGCGTAGGTGGAATTCAAGAGTCCTGCCAAGGTAAATCTTTTCCTGCACGTGACGGGCAGGCGGGAAAACGGGTACCACGACCTCTGCTCGCTGATGTGTGGTGTCGGCCTTTACGACCGGGTGGTCATCGAGCCGTCGGATGCGGGTATCTCCCTGTCCTGTATGTACCCCGGGGTTCCCGAGGACGAAAGCAATCTGGCCTGGCGTGCCGCCTCTCTCTTTTTTGACGCCGCGGGCATTGACGGTGGCTGCCGCATTGCCATCGACAAGCGTATCCCGCCCGGGGCGGGCCTCGGGGGGGGCAGTGGAAACGCGGCAACGGTTCTTAAGGGACTCAACACCCTGTACGGAGGTCCCTTTGATGAGACGGCCCTGGAGGCCCTGGCCCTTCAGCTTGGAGCCGATGTCCCTTTTTTTATCCGATGTGCCCCGGTTTTGGCTACGGGGGTGGGGGAATGTTTTGAGCCCCTGCCGCCCATCAAGCCGTATCACCTGCTTATTATCTATCCGGGCACGGGGTTATCCACGGAAGAAGTGTATAAAAATCTCAAATTGGGATTGACAAAAAGTGAAAAAAAAATTAAAAGTCGTCTGTTGAATGAAGGGGTGATCGATCCTCTCCACCATCTTCATAACGACTTGGAACCCCCTGCGCAGAAGCTGTCACCGGCTGTCGGGGACGCCAAAGCGGCCTTGGAAAAGGCCGGAGCGGAAGGCGTGCTGATGTCCGGGAGCGGTTCGTCGGTTTTCGGCCTTTTCCGTGAGTCACAAGAGGCGCAGGCGGGGGAAACGCTGCTGATGTGCCTGAGGGGGGATAGGCCGAAAGAGTATGCCGGATGGCAGGTTTTTTTGGCTGAATTGTTGTTGACATTTTGAATATACATTGCAGGGGCGTCGTCAAGTGGTAAGACACTGGATTTTGATTCCAGCATTCGCAGGTTCGAATCCTGCCGCCCCTGCCAAATTTATTTATACCGGCAGTGTTTCCGGGAAAACGGGAATGGAATGAACGATCTTTCCATATTTACGGGGAACTCCAACAAAGAGCTTGCCCAGAAGGTGTCCAAGTATCTTTTTAAAGATCTTGGAAGCGCAAAGGTGAATCGCTTCAGCGACGGCGAGATCCAGATTGAAATTGAGGAGAATGTACGGAAAAAGGATGTGTACATCATCCAGTCCACATGCTCTCCCGTGAACGACAACCTTATGGAACTGCTTCTGATGATCGACGCCATGCGCCGATCGTCTGCGTCTCGTATCACGGCTGTCATTCCCTACTTCGGTTATGCGCGTCAGGATAAGAAGGTGGCACCGCGGGTTCCCATCTCGGCCAAGCTGATTGCCGATCTTCTTACCCACTCCGGTTCATGCCGTATCATCACCATGGACCTCCATGCAGGCCAGATCCAGGGTTTTTTCAACATTCCCGTGGACAACCTCTACGCCGCTCCCATCATCATTGAACGTATTCGAGAAGATTTTGCCGGGGAAGACCTGGTGATCGTGTCTCCCGATGCCGGTGGTGTGGAACGAGCCCGGGCCTTTGCCAAGCGCCTGGGATGCGGGCTGGCCATTGTGGACAAGCGTCGCGACCGTCCCAACGAAGCCAAGGCCATGGCGGTTATCGGTGATGTGGAAGGTAAGACGGCTATCATCCTTGATGATATGGTTGATACGGCCGGCACACTGACTGAAGCGTCCAACGCCATCAGCGAAATGGGTGCCAAGGAAGTCCACGCATGCTGCACGCATCCGGTTCTCTCCGGACCTGCCGTGGAACGTATTGAGAAATCAGCGTTGAAGAGTCTTGTTGCAACGGACACCATCCCCTTAAGCGAAGAGGCGAAGGCATGTGACAAGATCAAGGTCCTCTCCGTCGCCCCGCTGGTGGGTGAGGCCATCATTCGAAGCCATCGGGGTGACTCGGTTACGACGCTGTTTGTGTAATGACACCATTTTGAAAAATTAAGCAGGTTCTTCAGGAGGATCGATTTGGAACTTTTCGAACTTAAGACAAATATAAGGGAAACCAGAGGCAAGAACGCCGCGCGCGTTATCCGCAATGAGGGCCGGGTCCCTGCCGTTGTATACGGTGACAACATGGACGCCGTTGCTGTGGACGTGCTCGTTGCCGACGTGGAAGAGGCTTTCAAGCAGAGCGAGACCATTCAGGTTGTTGTGAACCTGAAGGTGGGCGATGCCGAGCCCAAGGTCGCCATCATCAAGGATGTGCAGACCGACCCCACCCGCGGTGAATTCCGTCACGTGGATTTCCAGGTGGTGGCCCTTGACAAGAAGATCAAGGCCGTTGCTCCCGTTGAGACCGTCGGTAAAGCCGCAGGTCTTGAAATGGGCGGCATCCTCCAGGTCATCCGTCGTCAGCTCGACGTACTCTGCCTGCCCCTTGCCATCCCCACCTCCATCAAGGTGGATGTTACCGACCTCAAGATCGGCAAGTCCATCCACGTGGATGAGATCAAGATCGACGGCGTCGAGATTCCCCACAACGTCAACTTCACCGTTGTGACCGTTGTTCCTCCCAAAGGCATGAGCCTTACCGAAGAAGAGGAAGGGGAAGAAGGGGAAGAAGAGGCTTAGGCCTTTTTCCCAGCCCATGGCGGCTACGGTCGCCATGGCTGAACCCAATGCCTGGTACAAGGGGGCATTGCGCCCTCGAACTGAAGGTTCCTTCATTCCGCCGCACAGAAGATATTCTTCCTGTGGCATTGATGGAAAAGAGTTTCTGTCTGTAACTGGTTATCATTATGAATGAATCTTCGGTCAGGCTGGTGGTGGGGCTCGGAAATCCGGGTGCCCGCTACGAGAACACACGACATAATATCGGATTTCGGGTTATTGATCGCCTGGCAGAGCGTCTCGGCATGTCGGTAACCCGATCTCGTTTTGACGCCCTCTACGCCAAGGGGCGCCATGAAGACCGGGAGGTGATACTTGCCAAGCCCCAGTCCTTCATGAATCTGAGCGGCGGCCCTGTTCGGGCCCTGGCCGACTATTTTGATATTGCCCCCGGGGAGATCCTCGTTGTGTACGACGAAATCGATCTGCCCTACGGCCGCATGAAGATTGTTGCCAAGGGGGGGCACGGCGGCCACAACGGTGTCCGATCCCTGATCGATACCCTCAAGGACAGGGCTTTTGCCCGGATCCGCATGGGGGTCGGCAGGCCGGATCCCAGGATTGAGGTGAGCGACTGGGTTCTCGGCAGGTTTTCCGCCGATGAAGCAGCGTCCCTGGATCCTTTCATCGACCGTTCCGCCGATGCAGTGGAGGCCATTTTGACCCAGGGGTTGATCAAGGGGATGAACGCCTTTAACTGCATCAAGTAGGGTGTGTTTCGATTTTTCCACAACATGATGGAGGGGCGAATGGAAAATCTACCGACGGTGGGTATTTACGCGGGCCTCGCGGGTCTGGTCCTTCTCATGCTTCTTGCCTCCTTCGGTGGGTGCACCCTCTTCTCCGGGACACTCTCCGGCTTTCGACGCACCACCGGTTCTGTTTTGTTCCGTGATGGTGGGCTTCTTTGCTTTGTTTCCGCTTCGGTGGCTGACCGGCCCCGTCTCTGTTTGTTTCTGATATTTTCCCGATGTTTACAATCTGTTTTTGAGGCCGCTGCCCACGTCAGTCGATTTGTGGCCCGGTTTCTGGTATGCTGCTTTTTTTGTGTGATGGGTGTGGCCCGCGGCGTATCGGGGGTATCTGTATGTGATTTTACAACCTTGTGTACCCAAGGTTAGACTATATAACTATATAAGATACACGTTTAACAAGAGAAAGGACAAAATCATGAGTATTTATGTAATTGGACACAAGATTCCTGATTCAGATTCCGTTTGTTCCCCCATCGCCCTGGCTTACCTGAAGAGCAAGCTCGGTGAAGACACCGTGGCAGCTGTACAGGGTGAACTCAACCCCGAGACCACCTTTATCCTCGAAAAATTCGGCGTGGCCGCTCCCGAGATGAAGACCTCCTTTGCCGGTGAGTCTGTTTACCTCGTGGACCACTCCGACCTGGCTCAGAGCCCCGATGACCTGGGCGACGCCAAAGTTCTGGGGATCGTGGATCACCACAAACTCGGCGACGTTACCACCAGCGAGCCCCTCGAGTGCTGGATCCGTCCCGTAGGCTGTACCGGTACCATCGTCAAGGAGATGTTCGACGCAAGCGGCGTTGAGATTCCCAAGGACATCGCCGGCCTCATGCTGTGTGCCATCCTGAGCGACACCGTCATCTTCAAGTCCCCCACCTGCACCCCCGCCGACAAGAAAGCCGTTGAAGAGCTTGCGGCCATCGCCGGCGTTGACGACGTGGTTGCCCTGGGTGTTGAGATGTTCAACGTGAAGTCTGCCGTTGCCGGTACCCCCATCCGTGACCTGGTCAAGCGCGACTACAAGGATTTCAACATGGGCGGCAAGAAAGTGGGCGTTGGCCAGCTTGAGGTTGTTGACCTGGCTATCTTCGACGACATCAAGGCTGACCTGCTCAAGGACATCAACGAGCTCAAGGCAGAAGGCGAGCGCCACAGCGTGCTGCTGCTCCTCACCGACATCATGAAGGAAGGCTCCGAGCTTCTCATCGCTTCCGACGACACCGCCATCATCGAAAAGGCCTTCAACGGCCAGTCTGCGGATTCCAAGATGTGGCTCGACGGCGTTCTGAGCCGTAAGAAGCAGGTTGTGCCCAACCTGGAAAAAGTGTTTGCCTAAGGGCATCTGACGTTTCCGGCGAAAGGGGCCTGCCGCTCAGGTGAGGCCGGTCCCTTTGGTGCGGATTACGAGTCATCAATGGCTGCCTCCTCGAAGGAGGCAGCCATTTTTTATGGCGGTCTTTGCCTTCGGGTGCTTGATAAACAGCCTGTACCCATGCGCAAAAACGCATTTGGGGCGGGGTGCGCGCCAGGATATGGAGCCTTTCTGCGGTGGCCGCAGTTTTCTCCCGTGGGTTTTTGTGATTTTCCGGGGGGATTTTGGTGTGAACCCATGGCTCAGGAGCCGGGCTCCGATGAAGGCGTTTCCGGGGTTCAGGCCAAGGGGAAGAGGCCCTCAGGGTGTGTGGTGAAGGAAAAACATCTTCATTTTAGTGGGTTGCTGAGGGGCGATGATCATCTTTGCCATTGATAATGGCACAGGGGTGTGATATATTTCTTGAGATGACGATTTACCAGTTACATTTATCCTAATTTACTATTTGACTCGACGATTGCATACGACGATTCGAATCTTCTGTCAACAGCTTTTCTGTAAATTCATCGAATGAAGCTTTTGATGCCGTCGTTTGAGTAGCAACAGGTGAGGACATGGGACATACAGATAATCTGGAGTTTCAGGTAGGTGACCTCGCGGTATATCCGGCACACGGTGTGGGACGTATCGAATCCATCGAAATCAAAGAGATCGGTGGAGAGGATATGACCTTTTACATTATGAAAGTTCTTGAAAACGGCATGGTGATCATGATCCCCACCGCCAATGTGGAGTCTGTGGGGCTCCGGCGGGTAATCAAGGAACATGAGATCCCCAAGGTCTATGAAGTGATGACCCAGAAGCGCGAGTGCGCCTTCGACAACCAGACCTGGAACCGTCGTTACCGCGAATACATGGAAAAAATCAAAACAGGCTCCCTTTTCGACGTGGCTGAGGTGTTTCGGGACCTGTTCCTCTTGAGGCTGACCAAGGATCTCTCCTTTGGGGAGCGCAAACTGCTGGACACCGCCCAGAGCCTTCTTCTCAAGGAGCTGTGCATGGCCAAGCAGACGGACGAGAAGTCCATGATGAAGGAGATCGAGTCCCTCTTCAGCGATGAGGGTCTGGCCGGAACGCAACCTGAGTTGACGTAAAATCCATTGACGACCCATATCGAAAGTTTGGATCAGCAAGGCGCCTGTTCCGTGACGGTTTCCACCGAAGATCACGGACGGCGCCTTGATCTGTTTGTGGCGGAGAAAGGACTGGTGCTTTCACGCAGCCAGTCCGCCCACTTCATCAAAAACGGCTTTGTCACCGTGGACGGTGACGTGCGCAAGCCCAAACACAAGGTGCGCTGCGGTGAGTGCGTGCGGGTGGTGGTACCCGAAGCCAAGCCCCTCACCGTGGAACCCGAAGCCATCGACCTGGACATCGTCCATGCCGACGAAGACCTGGTGGTGGTCAACAAGCCCCGTGGGCTGGTGGTGCATCCCGCTGCCGGGCATGAGTCGGGCACCCTGGTCAACGCCCTGCTGTATCATTTTCCCGACATGGAAGGGATCGGCGGGGAGCTGCGTCCCGGGATCGTTCACCGCCTGGATAAGGACACCACGGGTCTGCTGGTGGTGGCCCTGAACCAGAAAACCCACCTGGAACTCACCCGCCAGTTCAAAGAACGGGAGGTGAGCAAGCGGTACCGCGCCCTGGTGTACGGAGAGGTGTCCGAGGACCGGGGTATCATCGACCAGCCCATCGGCAGGGACCCCAGGGATCGCAAGCGCATGGGGGTGAACAGCCCGGTGGGCAGGCCCTCGGAAACCCATTATACCGTTTTGGACCGTTTCCCGGGTGCCACCCTGCTGGATGTGGACTTGAAAACGGGCCGGACCCACCAGATTCGCGTCCACACCCACTGGATCGGTCATCCCGTGGTGGGGGACCCTGTCTACACGCGGCGTAAAGCAGATCGCGGGCTGCCCCAGACAGCTCCCCTGCGGGCAGCCATTCGAGGGCTTTCCGGGCAACTGCTCCACGCCCATACCCTTTCGCTTACCCATCCCGCAACAGGGCAGAGGATGACCTGGCAGGCTCCGTTGCCCGAGGATTTTTCCGCCGTTGTCTCCTTGTTGTCCCCTTGAGGTCCGAAGTGCCTCTCCCTTAAGCAGGTGTAGCCTTCAAGGGGGCCCACCCTTGTTGTTTTCCTCATGACACCCGTCATGTTCCCTCCTGGTTATTTCTATGTTGTTCCTCGCAAAATGCCTTGACATCTCCCCTGTTGTGGGACTAAGCATGAATGAGATTTATCCGAAATGCCTAGTCCCTCCGCTGAGAGGGCCCTTCGATTTTTGCAGAACGCTTCACCCCCGCAAGTTGACGACCACCGGCAGTACCTGACCCTTTGGCCTGGCCTTTTTTTTGAGTCGGTATGTAACGATGTTCGCGAGACGGTATGGAGAATCGCTTATGGAATCGACATTGGCTCTGGATTACATCTATGTCATGTTTTTTATCCTGGGCGGGTTTATCGCCGCCTTCCTTCCTTTTGTCATCGCCTGGATGCTCCGCCCCGCAACTGTCGTCACCCCCCGCACCCACCAGACCTACGAGTGCGGTATCGAGCCCTTCAACCAGATGTGGGACTACCGCTTCGGAATTTCCTATTACCTCTATGCCCTGATCTTTTTGGCCTTTGACGTGGACGTTCTCTACCTCTTTCCCGTGGCCACGGTGTTCAACGCCGTCCCGGGCATGCGCGGGGCCGTGGAATTTTCCATTTTCATCGGCATTCTCAGCCTGGCTGTGGTCTACGCCTGGGCCAAAGGGGTCTTTACCTGGGAGAAGAGAAAGCAATGAAAGAGGTCGAACGCTACGCCCAGTCGTTGAGGCATGAAGCCGAAGCCGGTGCCGTCGCTGAAGAGGGGGGCGGCATCCTGGGATTTCCCCTGACCCGGCAGGTACTCCAGGTCTGCCAGGCCAACTCCCTGTGGCCCATGACCTTTGGTCTGGCCTGCTGCGCCATCGAGATGATGGCCACGGGCATGGCCCGTATGGACATGGCACGCTACGGCGCCGAGGTCTTCCGGCCCTCAGCCCGCCAGTGCGACCTGCTCATTGTCTCCGGCACCGTGACTAAGAAGATGGCACCGGCCCTCATGACCCTTTATGAGCAGATGCCCGCCCCCAAGTGGGTCATCGCCATGGGTAACTGCGCCATCTCCGGCGGTCCCTTCAAGGTGGAAGAGAACTACAGCGTCATCGAAGGGGTGGACACCCTGATTCCCGTGGATATCTACATCCCGGGATGCCCACCCCGGCCCGAAGCCCTCATTGAGGGGATCCTCAAGCTTCAGGAGAAGATCGCTGGCAAACGGCACCCCTGGCCCCAGCGGCGGTTCAAGAAAGAGACAAGAATTCATCCCATTGACTGAGTCTGCGGCGTACGTTCCCGTACGGCGTGATCTGTGAGGTGCAGTGTGAAGGCAAGCGATGCGGTGGCAAAATTATCGGAGGCCGGGTTTTCAGCAGAACCCTCAGCCGTCCATGAAACCGGGGTCCATGTCCTGGTGACCCTTTCGGCAGAGCAGGTGCGTCCCTTTGCCGAGTGGCTGAAGGGGGCAGGGTTTTTCATCGACTTTGTTACGGCCGTGGACGTCTCTCCTGCCCTTCAGGTCATCTACCAGTTTGCCCATTACGATGCCCCCTGCCGCATCAACGGCAGGACTTCGCTGCCCGAATCGGGGACCCTGGAGACCATCAGCGATATCTTCCAGGGGGCGGACTGGCACGAACGGGAGACCCGGGATTTTTTCGGGGTGGTCTTCTCCGGGCATCCCAACCTGACTCCCCTGATTCTCTGCGACGAAGACAAAGACTTAAAGCCCCTGCTCAAAACCGAGGCAAAACGCAAAGCCGCGGACAGCATCGGGTGGGGATAGCCCGCCTGAGGGCCCTGTGACGCTAAACAGGCCCGCGGCATGAAACGGCACACCAACACGGAGCAGCCATGGTAACCAAGCTCGAAAAAATCGCCGGTCCAAGGCACCGGTTCCTGCTCAACATGGGTCCACAGCACCCCAGCACCCACGGGGTCCTGCGCGTGGTGCTGGAGATGGACGGCGAATACGCCATGGCCTTGGATCCGGTGTTGGGCTACGGGCACCGCATGCATGAAAAGATGGCCGAAGGCCGGCCCTACAACGGCTTTTATCCCAACACCGGGCGCATGGATTACCTGGGGGCGATTCTCTTCAACCACGGCTATGTGGGGCTTCTGGAGCGTGTGTGCAAGGTTTCAGTCCCGGAGCGGGCCGAGTACGTGCGGGTAATCACCTCAGAGCTTAACCGCATCGCCAGCCACCTGGTGGGCATTGGGGCCTACGTTCTGGACCTGGGGGCCTTTACCCCCATCCTCTACGCCTTTGACGATCGCGAAAAGATCCTCGATATCCTGGAGGAGACCACGGGCTCGCGCCTGACCTACTGTTACCTCCGTGTGGGTGGGGTGACAAAAGACATCGACGACACCTTTATCCGAAGGACCCGCAGCTTCATAGACCGCATGCGATCACGGCTCCCCATGTACCGGGACCTGGTCACCGACAACATCATCTTTTTGCGGCGCACCAAGGGCATCGGCGTCATCGACCGGGACATGGCCGCGCGATACGGGGTGACAGGGCCCGTGCTCCGAGGCTCGGGCATTGCCTACGACGTGCGCAAGAGCGAGCCTTACTCCATCTACGATCGCTTTGACTTTGAGGTCCCCGTGGGTGAAAACGGCGACTCGTTCGACCGGTACATCGTCCGGATCCGGGAGATCGAGCAGAGCCTGCGCATCATCGAACAGGCCCTGGACGGGCTGCCCGAAGGGCCCGTCATGGAGAAGACCAAAAAACTGAAGCTGCCCGCCGGGGCCTGCAACTTTACCGTGGAGGCGGCCCGCGGCTCCCTCTCGTACTATCTGGTAGGGGACGGCAGCGACACCCCCTATCGCCTCAAGGTGAGGGTGCCCTCTTACAGCAACCTGAGCCCCCTGCCCGAACTCTGCAAAGGGATGCTCCTCTCGGACCTGGTGACGGCCATGGGGAGCCTGGACCTTGTGATCCCGGAAATCGACAGGTGATTATGGACACGATACACTTTTCTTTCGGCGACATGATGCGGCTGGTGATCGCTTTTGTGATGCTCATCTCCCTGGTGTTTATCAACGCACTGGTCATGGGCTACCTGGAGCGCAAGGTTGCGGCCAGAATCCAGCGGCGCTGGGGACCCATGGAAGTGGGCGTCCAGGGCTGGCTCCAGATGGTCATCGACGGCATCAAGATCATCGCCAAGCAGCTTATCGTCCCCAGGGACGCCGATCGCACTGTTTTTCGCGTGGCGCCTCTGCTCTCCTTTACCCCGGTGGTGCTTCCCTTCCTGGTGATGCCCTTCTCCAAAGGCCTGGTGGGGCGGGACATCAACCTGGGGCTCATCTTCGTGCTGGCGGTCTCCTCCATCAACGTGCTCTCCATTTTTGTTGCGGGGTGGGCCTCCAACAATAAGTACTCCCTTTTCGGATCGGTACGCTCGGTCTCCCAGAACATCGCCTACGAGATCCCCATCCTTTTGTCCCTGCTCTCGGTGGTGCTCATCACCAATACCTTCAGCATGCAGGGCATCGTGGCCGCCCAGGGGAAGGTGTGGTTCGTCCTGGTTCAACCCGTGGCCTGCCTTATCTACCTGATCTCGGCCACGGCCGAGACCAACCGGGCTCCCTTTGACCTGCCCGAGGCGGAAAGCGAACTCACCGCCGGGTACCACACCGAGTACAGCGGGTTCGGGTTCTCCCTGTTCATGATCGCCGAGTACGGCAACATGTTTATCGTCTGCGCCGTGGCCACGGTGCTCTTTTTCGGCGGGTGGCACGGCCCCTTCAGCGGGGAGTACTTAGGGGCCCTCTGGTTTCTTCTGAAGGTGTTTCTCCTGATGCTTACCATGATCTGGGTCCGCTGGACCTATCCGAGGGTGCGGTTCGATCAGCTCATGAACCTTGCCTGGAAATACCTGATCCCCTTTTCCCTGGTGAACCTTCTTTTAACCGCGTTGGTGGTGGCGTTGCTATGAGTGGATACTTCAGCGATCTGATAACCGGAAGCAAGAGCCTGCTGGTGGGCCTGGGGGTCACCTTCAAAGCCATGGTCTCTCCCGTGGTGACGGTGCAGTACCCCCGGGAGAAGATCGACGTGACCCCGTCGGTCAGGGGCCACATCGACCTGGTAAAGGACGAGACCACAGGGACCCACCGGTGCATTGTCTGCCTCTCCTGCATGAAGATCTGCCCCTGCCAGTGTATCACCGTGGAAGGGGAGAAGCAGGAGGGTGTCAAGGGCAAGGTGCTGACCCTGTTTACCCTGGATTTTACCAAGTGCAGCCTCTGCGGCCTCTGCGTGGAATCCTGCAAACCCCGGGCCATCGATTTTTCCAGTGAATACGAACTGGCGGGCTTCTCCCGGGAGGAGTTCTTCTATGACCTCCTGAAACGCGTAAAGGAGCGGGAATGAACGTGTTGATGGATCTCTTATTCTTTGGCTTTCTCGTGCTGACCATGGCAGGGGCCTTACTGGCCGTGCGGGCCGGGGTGCTCATGCACGCCGTTTTAGGATTGGCCGTCTCCCTGCTCGGTGTGGCCGGCCTCTACCTCTACCTGGGGAGCCCCTTTCTCACCCTTATGCAGGTGCTCATTTACGTGGGGGCCATTTGCGTGGTGCTCGTTTTCGGCATCATGGTGGGCTATACCCCCAACGAGGTGGCGGAAAAGGTGCCCATGGGCCGCTATGCCTTCCTGGGCCTTGTGGCCTCCGGGGCCGCTGCCTTCTTCCTCATGGTCATGGTCATCGGTCAAACCGACTGGGTCCCGGCTCCTGAACGCCTGGGGGATTTATCCATCGAGCTCGTGGGCAAAGGCCTTCTTCTCACCTGGTGCCTTGCCTTTGAGATGATCTCCGTGGTGCTTCTTGTGGCCATCGTGGGGGCCATTATCCTGGCCCGGGGCGGGCGCGAGGAGGTGAACCCATGAGCTTTCACGCCACTCTGGACACCTATCTGATCCTGGCCCTTTTTCTCCTGATGATGGGCATCTACGGCATGATCCGCCACAAGACCTTCATCGGTATGCTGATCTCAACGGAACTGGTCCTGAACGGCGCAGGCCTCAACTTTATGGCCTTCAATAAATTCCTGGCCCCGGACCCCGCCGTGGGCCAGATCTTTACCCTCTTTATCATGGGCATCGCCGCCGCCGAAGCCGCCATCGCCATCAGCTTTATCCTGGCGGTCTACAGAAAGTTCTCCTCCGGCGACCCCAGGGACGTGACCGACTTGAAAGGGTAGTGGCTAAAAAAGGTCTGTGGTGAAAGGCGTTTCAAAAAGCCTGCCTTCTATGGCTAAAGTCGGGAGCAAAAGCAAGCCTCCGGCGGCGAGGTGAGCCACCTCGAAAGCTGGTTGCCCTTGCGCTTTACCCTTCGTTCCTCAGGGCAAAGCGCAAGGGCCTTCGACTCGGGCTTCGCCCGACACAACCGCTGAAGGTGTGTGCGATCTGGCACACAAGGTTCGACCCAACTCGATACGTTGTCGCTACTTGACCATTTCAGCGTGTTTTTAGAAGAATGAAATGAGCTTCTCTGCAAAGACAGTTGCCAAATGTCACACATCACGCGAATGCCCCGATAACGCAGGTAGAATGGCTGCCTCCATGCATTCGCCTCAGGGTTTCAAGGTGTCCCCACCTTGCCGCCGGAGGCTTTTTTAATCTGAATAGTTACGCTTTTTCTAACCCAAACAGTGACCCTCACAAGGCTGATAGAGATGATTGAGACGACTCCCGGCATGTTGATACTCACCGCTGTCATTCCCATGGTGGCGGCTTTTCTGGTGATGATCTCGGGCAGGCGGCCCAACCTCCGCGAGGCGTGGTCTGTGGTGGGGGCGGTGCTGACCTTTGCCTCGGTGGTGAACCTGGCGCCCAGGGTATTGGGAGGGGAGGTCCTCTCCTATACCTATGCGGAGATTCTGCCCGGGGTGGGAGTGACCTTGAAGCTCGACGGCCTGGGGCTCATCTTTGCGGGCACCTCCTCGTTTCTCTGGATCCTTGCGGCCTTTTACTGCGTGGGGTACATGCGGGGCCTTGAGGAACACGCCCAGACACGGTTTTACGTTTGCTATGCGGCGGCGGTGGGAGCGGCCATGGGCGCGGCCTTTGCCGGGAACCTGTTTACTCTCTACCTCTTTTACGAGATCGTTTCGGTGGTCACCTATCCTCTGGTGATGCACCATCAGGACGCAGAGGGCTACGAAGGGGGGAGGAAGTACCTCATCTACCTCTTTTTTACCTCCAAGGCCTTTCTCCTGACGGGCATGGCCCTGGTGTACCTCACGGCAGGGACCCTGGATTTCGGCTCCGGCATCATGGACGGGATTTTCCCGGCGGGCACCGGCAAGGTTTTGGTGGTGTCGAGTTTCCTTCTCTTTCTCTTCGGGTTTGCCAAGTCCGGGGTCATGCCCTTTCACAACTGGCTGCCCTCGGCCATGGTGGCACCCACCCCGGTGTCGGCCCTGCTCCACGCGGTGGTGGTGGTAAAGGTCGGGGTCTTTTCCACGGCCCGGGTGATGCTTTCGGTTTACGGGGTAAACCTTCTCCACAGCACGGGGCTGGGGCTTTTCACCGCTTACTTCGTCAGCTTTACCATCCTCTGCGCCTCGGTCATCGCCCTGACGAAAACCAACCTCAAGGCCCGTCTTGCCTACTCCACGGTGAGCCAGCTCTCCTACATCCTGTTGGGGGTGGCCCTTCTGACCCCCACGGGAGTCACCGGGGGCATCGTGCACATCACCAACCACGCCTTTTCCAAGATCACGCTCTTCTTCTGCGCCGGGGCCATCTTTGTGGTCTCGGGCAAGAGCGATATCCGGGAGATGGGCGGGCTGGGGTACCGCATGCCCTGGACCATGGGGGCCTTTGCCCTGGCTTCCCTTTCCATGATCGGGGTGCCGCCGGTGAGCGGGTTTGTGAGCAAGTGGTACCTTGCCCTGGGCACCATGGAGATCCACAACGGCATTCTGCTCACCGTGCTTCTGGTGAGCAGCCTTCTTAATGCGGGATATTTCGTGCCGGTGGTGATCAAGGCCTTTTACGGCGCGCCCCTTCCTGAAGACCAGGGCAAGACAGGAAGCCTGGAGCAGACGCCCCTGGCCCGTTTCATGGTGGTGCCCTTGACGGTCACCGCTATTTTTTCGGTGCTGTTCGGGCTCTATCCGGATCTTTTTTTCAAACTCATCTCGGTGCTTGATGTGGGCTTTTTCACCGGGCTGACTCAGGCGACAGCGGGGTTGTGATGGTCAAATTCATAGGCTTTTTACGAAACCGGTCCGGGCTTCTTACCTGGCTCTTTTTCCTCTGGCTGGGCTTTACCGTTCTTTTTGACGTCACGATTTCCCGGCACGACCCCCATTTTTTCGGGGACAACGTCATCGGGTTCTGGTCGGCCTTCGGGTTTTTGGGCTGCCTTGGGATGGCGTTTGTCTGCAAGGGGATCTATCACCTTTGGCTGATGCAGGATGAGGACTACTATGACAAGTCATGAGCTGTTCATGCACCCCACCACCTGGTTTTTCCTGGCAGCGGTGTCCATGCCCCTGTTAAAGCGGATCCACCCCGTGCTCATGAAGCTGGCGCTGGTGGGAGTTCCCGCTCTTTCCATCGTGCTGATCTACCAGCTTCCGGAGAGCTTCGGCACCGTGACCTGGATGGGGTTTGACCTTGTCTTCGGACGGGTGGACAAGCTGACCTTTGTCTTTTTGAATGTCTTCACCCTTATGGCCCTTATCGGGGGCTTTTACAGCCTTCACGTCAAAGAGAGCGGCCACCACACCGCTGCCTTTCTCTACGTGGCCGGCTCCATTGGGGTGACCCTTTGCGGGGATTACCTCACCCTGTTCGCTTTCTGGGAACTCATGGCCTTTGCCTCCACCTTCCTTGTCTGGTACCGAAAGAAGAAAAAATCCGTTGAGGCAGGATTTCGGTACCTGCTGGTGCACACCGCAGGGGGGCTAGTGCTTCTGGCGGGCATCTTTCTGCGCTACCAGAACGTGGGCCTCGAAGGGCTGGCCTTTGAGCAGATCGCCCGGGACGGCGCCACCCTGGCCGATTACCTCATTATGATCGGGTTTATGCTGAACGCTGCCGTGCCCCCCATCCACGCCTGGCTCCCCGATGCCTACCCCGAGGCCACCGTGGCAGGGGCCGTCTTTATGTGCGCCTTTACCACCAAGACAGCCGTCTATGTCCTGGCCCGCGCTTTCCCCGGATTCGAGGCCCTGGCCATCCTGGGGGCCATCATGACCCTCTACGGCGTTGCCTACGCGGTCATCGAAAACGACGCCAGGCGGATCCTCGCGTATCACATCGTCAGCCAGGTGGGATACATGGTATGCGGCATCGGCATCGGAACCGCCATGAGCATCAATGGCGCCTGTGCCCACGCCTACGCCCACATCCTCTACAAGGCCCTTCTCTTCATGGGCGTGGGAGCTGTCCTGGAGATGACCGGAAAATCCAAGCTGAGCGACCTGGGCGGGCTGTGGAAGCATATGCCCTGGGCCATGGTTTTCACGGTCATCGGTGGCATCTCCATCTCGGGCTTTCCCCTGACCAGCGGGTTTGTGAGCAAATCCATGATCATCGCAGGGGCAGGGGCTGACCATCGGCCCGTGTTGCTGGTGATGCTCACCCTGGCCTCGGTGGGGACCTTCCTGTCCGTGGGCATCAAGCTGCCCTACTATATATGGTTCGGCAAAGATTCCGGCGTGGAGGGGCGCGAGGCCCCCTGGAACATGAACCTGGCCATGGCCGTCGCTGCCTTTTTTTGCTTCTTCCTGGGCTTCGGGCCCGGCACGCGCTGGCTCTACCAGATGCTTCCCTTTGGCGTGGGCTACCATCCCTACAGCGCCTATCATCTTTCCGAGACGTTTCAGATTTTAAGTTTCACAGGCTTAGGTTTCTACCTCATGGTGAAGAAACTGACTCCCGAAGACCACATGAGCCTGGACCTCGACTGGTTCTACCGAAAAGGGGCCCGTGTGTTTATGTGGGTGGCGTCAAAACCCATCCACGCCTTCAACGAATGGATGGACAATGTCTACCGCACCATTGGCACCCCCCTTTCCATGGTCCTGGCCAGGGCCTTTACCTGGTTCGATAAAGAGGGGATCGATTTTACCATCGACGGGTCCGCACGGCAGGTGGTGGAAGGCGGCAACAAACTCCGGCAGGTCCAGACCGGTCAGGTCCAGCAATACATCGGCAGCGCCGTGGCCGCCATCTTCGTGATCCTGGCTGCTGTCGTCTTTTTTGTGTAATCGCAGGGGGGGCCTCCGGCGGCCAGGGGATAAATCCCCCGGACCCCAAGGTACGGGAATGCTCTGTACCTTCGTTCCTCAGGTCCATCACATTCCCTGACGGGCTTCGCCCGTGGCAAGTACAGGGTGCATGATTACTGGCAGGTACATGCTGTTGGTATGGTCAATGAATTGTAAAAATGAGGATGTGTGTTTTTTTAGCGATGGAATTCGAAAGTCTGCACCTAAACCGACCGACTTCCTTACGGGCGCAGCCCGAGCCGAAGGCCATTGCGCTTTGCCCTGAGGAACGAAGGGCAAAAGCGCAATGGCAATAAGCTTTCGAGGTGGCTCACCTCGTCGCCGGAGGCAGGTTTTTTCTTTAATCATAGAAGGCTCATTTCTTTCTCGTTTTACTGACATTGGGGACGTATGGACACCTATCTGATTGCAAACACGTTGGGCTATCCTGTTTTATCGATCCTTGTGTTGTTGCCGCTTGTGGGGGGGCTGGTGACCTTTTTCCTTCAGGGGGAGAAGGTTTTGAAGGCATGGGGGCTTGTGGTGACCACGACCACGGCGGTGCTTTCGTTGCCTTTGTACACGTCCTTTCAGCACGGCACGGCCCTGTACCAGTTTGCCGAGGTGGCCCATTGGTTTCCCTTCCTTGACCTGAGTTACGTGGTGGGGGTGGACGGCATCAGTGTTCTTCTGGTGCTGTTGACGAGCCTTATCATGCCTTTATGCGTTCTCTGTTCCTGGACGTACATCACGGAGCGCCACAAGGAGTTCATCTGTGTGCTGCTTCTCATGGAGGCTTCCATGATCGGGGTCTTCGTGAGTCTGAACCTGGTCCTCTTTTTTATCTTCTGGGAGGCGATGCTGGTGCCCATGTACCTGCTCATCGCTGTCTGGGGCGGGGAGCGTCGGGACTATGCCTCCATCAAGTTTTTTCTCTACACCCTTTTGGGCAGTGTTTTTCTGCTGGTCTCCATTGCGGTGCTCTACATCCGGTGCGGGACCTTTTTCATTCCGGCTTTGATGGACGTGGGCTTTCCCTTTGGCTTTCAGGTGTGGCTCTTTCTGGCCTTTACCCTGGCCTTTGCCATCAAGATACCCATGTTTCCATTGCACACCTGGCTTCCGGCGGCCCACGTGGAGGCCCCGGTGGCCGGCTCCGTTATCCTGGCCAGTATCCTGTTGAAGATGGGGGGCTACGGTTTTTTGCGGTTCTGCCTGCCCATGACACCTGCGGCCACCCTTTATTTTGTGCCCTGGCTCATCGGGCTTTCCCTGATCTCCATTGTGGCCGGGGGCTACCTGGCCCTGGGCCAGAGCGACGTGAAAAAACTGATCGCCTATTCCAGCGTGGGGCACATGGGGTTTGTGACCCTGGGGATTTTTCTGTTGACCACAGGGGGGCTCCAGGGGGCCATGCTCCAGATGGTCAACCACGGCATTGTCACCGGCGCTCTCTTTATCCTGGTGGGGATTATCTACGAGCGCACCCACAGCCGGGAGATCGAGGAGAACAAGGCCCTGGGCATGCTGATGCCCGCCTATGTCTCCTACCTGGTCGTCTTTTCTCTGGCCTCCTTCGGGTTTCCGGGGACCAACAGCTTTGTGGGGGAGTTTCTCGTGCTCGTCTCGGCCTTTAAGGTGAGCACCACCGTGGGGCTCATCGCCATTTTGGGGGCCATCCTGGCCGCGGCTTACATGCTGCGCCTTGTGCAGGCCATGGTCTGGGCCGACTCCGACGGGCACGCCCACGCTGATGACGGCAAGGGGCACACACTCTGGGACCTGAACCTGCGCGAAATCGTGACCCTGGGCTTTTTGCTGGTCTTTGTCTTCTGGATCGGCCTGAATCCCAAGCCCCTGATCCGCGTCATGGAGCCCAGCCTCGCCCACCTGCTCCAGCAGGTGGAGGAGGCACGTGAGCTCCCCCATGGCACCTTGCACTCTTCACTGGAACCGGGGCTTCGCACGGACAGGACGCAGCCGTAAGGATTAACACAAAAGCCTGCCTCCGGCGGGTCGCTTTTTGAAAAAAGCTCCGCAAAAACTTTCCGGTTACTCGTCAGGCTAAATCGATTGGTAGACAATGACATTCGAGTGAGCCGAAATCGTTCTTGAAAACCTGTTTGTCAAACTTTTCAAAAGTTTGGCCCCCGGCAGGGCCGCCGGAGGCATAAGCTGAATTGGGGATGGGATGAACATGCTGATTTTTCTGCCTGAGTGTGCGTTGATGGCCATGGCGCTGGTGCTTTTTTTCGCGAGCCTTGCCTCCTGGAATGTGAAGCGTGTGTACGGGGCGTCCCTTGTCATGGGGGCCACGGTGGTGGTGTGCGCGGTGGCGTCCTGGGGCCAGGAGGGGGACCTGTTTTTCGGGGCGTATCAGGTGGACGCCTTTTCCCAGCTCTTCAAGATCGTCATTACCATGGGGCTGTTTGTGGTGCTGGTCATGGGGGAGGGGCTCAAGGGCATTGAGGAGAAGCTGCGGCCCGAGTACTTTCTTTTTGTGACGGTGAGCGCGGCAGGGCTGGTGTTTCTCTCCAGCGCCGTGGAGCTCATCACCATCTTCATCAGCCTGGAGGTCTCCTCCTTTGCCCTGTATGTGATCATTCCTTTTCGAAAGGCAGGGGCCAGGCATCGGGAGCAGATGGAGGCTGGGATCAAGTATGTGCTGTTCGGGGCCATTGCCAGCGGCATTTCTCTGTTCGGCATGAGCTATGTTTTCGGCATCGCCCACACCACGTACCTTGCCGAGCTGGGGGCCGTGGTCCCGGGCCTGCTTGGGGCAAGCCCCATGCTCATTGTGGGGCTGGTGATGATGCTGGCCGGGTTTTTCTTCAAGCTGGCCCTGTTTCCCATGCATTTCTGGGCGCCGGATGTCTATCAGGGGGCGGCCAACGAGACCGCCGGGTTTGTGGCCACCATTCCCAAGGCAGGGGCCGTGGCCCTTCTCATCCGGTTCATCTCCCTTGCCGCCGGGACCGAGCTTGGGGATTTCAACTGGATACTGGCCTCTTTTGCGGTTTTTTCCATGGTGCTGGGCAACCTGTCGGCCCTGGTGCAGGAGGACGTGAAGCGTCTTCTGGCTTACTCCAGCATTGCCCACGCCGGGTACGTGATGGTGGCCCTTCTCTGTGTGAACCTTCTGGGGTTTGCCACGGCGGTCTACTACATCGCCGGGTACATGATGATGAACCTGGCCTGTTTTTACGTGGTGTACCATGTGGGGCAGGAAGGGGAAAATGTGACCATGGACTCCCTGACCGGGTTGTATCGGCGTTCTCCCATGCTGGCCCTGGTCCTGGCCGTGGGGGCCTTTGGCATGGCCGGGATTCCGCCCACGGTGGGTTTTTTCGGCAAGCTGTTCATCTTCACCGCCGCCATTCAAAAATCCCTTTACGCTCTGGTGATCATCACCGTGATCAACGCCGGGATTTCCGCTTTTTACTATCTGAAGCTGGTGCGCGCTGCCTACTCCCCGGCAGAGGACCCGGGCGAAACCCTTCCCGTGGGCAAGCCCGCCTCGCTTCTCGGCATCGGCCTCATGGCCGCCATCCTCCTGGTGGGGATTTTTCCCCAGTTTTTCATGGAGGTGGCGGAAATGGCGGTGGGAACCCTGATGGTGCGATAGACGGTTTGTTGTGCGCCCTTTACATGTTACCCGAAGGTTCTGATTCCCCCATGTGCTCAAGTTGCCGGGTGAGGTCGTTCATTTCAGCCCGCCAGAAGTTTTCGGTGCCCCAGTCGGGAAAGAGGGTCTTGAAGCGGTAGTCCTGCCTCTGGCGGCTGCACCAGGCCAGAAAGTAGATCATGCGCATGGCGCGCAGGGGCTCCACGAGGCGCAGGGTGCGGTCGTCGAATTCCCGGAACTGCTCGTAGCCATCAAGCAGGAGGTTGAACTCTCGGCGGCATTTTGCCACCCGGTCGGGCAGGAGCAGCCAGATGTCCTGGACAGCCGGGCCCGTGGCCATGTCGTCGAAGTCGATGATGAGCAGCCCTTCGTGGTCCCGGGACAGGAAGTTTTTGAGGTGGCAGTCCCCGTGGAGGCGAATGGTGTCCGCGTCCGGTACCGCATCAAAAGCCCGGCGTGCTTCGTCGTGGACCGATTCCAGCACCGTTCGGACCTCCGGGGTCATGTGGGGCGGGATGTCCCGGCCGGAGAGGAGCCAGTCGATGTCGTTTTTCAGGGATTTTTCCGGGTGAAGGTGGACCCGGTGGGGGCTTGAACCGGCTGACCCCGTCATGTGGACCCTGCCCAGGAGGGTGCCGACCCTGCGCCAGTCTTCGTCGGTGTTGAGTTCCATCTCCCTGCCGGAGCGCTTGTCAAAGACGGCAAAGAGGATGCCGTTCACCTCGCCCAGGGTGCACCCGTCGGAAAGGGCAAGGGGGGGGACCACAGGAATCTCGTTTGCCACGCAGTCCATCATGAAGCGATGCTCATCTTCGATGGCCTCTTTTTTCCAGCGGCCGGGGCGGTAAAACTTCACCACATAGCGCTTGCCAGAAAACGCCAACAGCTCATAGACCCGGTTGATGTAGCTCGGCAAGGGGGAGGTGAGCCCGGTGAGGCGCTCGCCCACGGCCTGTTCCACGGCGCCAAGCAGGACGTCCGGGGTCAGGGATGAAAAGCCGTCTTCTGGATATGATGTGTCATCTTTCATAGGCGTACGTATAGCAGATATTGCCCCCGGAGAAAACAGCGGGGCCCGCCCGTCGGCGATTGATGGCCTTTCGCCCATTGCGATACCGCGATATACGATGTGCCGGGAAATACTCTGCGGGTGTCGCGAGAGAATAAATACTCTGTTTTGTGAGTAAAAATATGTCCATTTATGATTGCTTTGTGCTATAGTGTTTGACCATAAGATCGGGTGTGCCGGCCTGTCGAGTAGTCAACACCTTGCATAGTAATGATCCCGCAATACATCTCCATGTCGGATTGGCGCGACAATGGCCTGGGGCTGGGAACCATGACATCGTCATGGCGAAGGGCATCAAGAACCGAGACGATGCCCCGCAACAACGGGTTGTTAACCTGTCAGCAGGCATCTGACGTTGATGCACTGGCTTGCTTTTGTGTCCCCGTGCGATTTTCTTTCCTTGTATTGCTTTCTTCACAATCCTGCCGGTATTCCCCTTTTTCCAAGCCCCCCATGCCTGTTTGACAAGGGTGAACCCACCGTCATGGATCCTGGGGCTTTGAAAACACAAACGGCATTTCTGAACGCACAACAATACTTTGAGATCTACCTCACATGGGCCGCAGACCGCCAAGGTCCCCGGATTCAGTCATGGGCCCATGCCGCCATGCATTATATCCAGGCGACAGCCCTGGTTCGTAATATCTATAGCTATTTGATGCCGTAAGTCTGATTTGACAACGTTATTCCAAAAACCTAAGCGGAGGCGGACATGACTCATCCTCAGGCAGAGTATCTCAAGACGACCCGGTTTTGCGATTACGATCATCCCGATGTGATTCGGCAGGCACGAGCTGTGACAGCGACCATCACAAACGACACGGAAAAAGCCGTGGCGATTTTTTATTGGGTGCGCGATAAAATTCTCTATCGTGTGGGGGACTGGCACAAGCGGGCTTCCGAGACCCTGTACGAACGTGAAGGGACCTGCACCAACGCAGCCAACCTGTTTGTGGCCATGTGTCGTGCCGCCGGGCTTCCCGCCGGGTACGGTGTGCTTCGGGTCAAGGGGAAAAGTTACTTCGGACCGGTGATGCTTCCGTTGTTCCGGCAGTTTATGAGTGCGGAGTCCGTGCACGTCTATGGCGCTGTTTTTCTCGAGGGGCGCTGGGTTCAGGTGGACCCGTCGGATGATTACGATTTTTGCCGCGCCACCGGGCATTTTAACCCCACGGCCAAGCTGGTGGACTGGGACGGCAAGAACCACGCCATGCTGCACTTGGACCCCAACGATATCCTCAACGTGTCCTGTCCGGTCCCCTCCATTGACGACCAGATGCTCAAAGCCAAAAAGAACGGCAAGGGCGTCCGTGCCCTCATGGGCAGCACCTACGTCCGGTTTTTGCGTGCCAACAGGGAGCCGGTCTCCAGCTGCGACGAATTGCAGCCACTTTTTGTGAAGTACCTGTTCCGGAAGAAGTTTCATCTCTATCTTTTCTGGCAGTATTTGAGATGCGTCCTATTTATTCGCCGGATGAACCGGGAGCCGCAGATGCTCCCGGATATTTCATAAACACGCCAGGGGTCTCGGTGAAGGTGATGCCAAGGGCTCAGGGTGGACACTGGAGAGATGATGACAGGCGCATTGCATGTGTGTAAAAAAAAGAATGCATCCTCCGGGGCGTTGTACAACAGTCGTCTGCTTAAGTTCTGTGACAACTACGCCCGGGAGAAGTATGCACTGTTGAGCCTGGAACCGGTGTATCAAGCCGCCGGAATTCGCAAGTACGAGATCGATGATCCAGGCCACTGGTTTACCCAGGATCAGTGCGACAAGTATTATTTTTCTCTCATGGATATGTGCGGCAGCCCGGAGTTCGCAAGGGAAGCCGGTCGGTATATCATCCGCTCCAAAGAGATGTGGGTGGTCCGGCAGTTCATTCTGGGCATGGTCTCTCCGTCCGCCTTTTTTTCCACCATTGAGCGCAATTACTGCAAGGTGAGCCGCGGTGTCCACGCCACGGCCCACCTCACGGGAAAAGAGTCGGCGGAGATGACCTGTCGCCCGGCTCCCGGAACCGCTATCAAACCCTATCAGTGCGATGTGTGCGTGGGAATCCTGGAGGCTGTCGGGCTTCTTTTTACCAATGCCTTTGCCCATGTGAAGCACACGGAGTGCATCCATAAAGGGGGCGAAGCCTGCCGATTTGAGGTGACCTGGAGCGCGGCGCCTTCTGTGGTGTGGCGTCGGATGCGAAATCGTGCCTTTGTGGTGGGAGCGCCCCTGGGCATCGGGATGGCGGTGCTGTTTCCGTCACCCCTTGTCCTGTTGCTCAGCTGTTCTCTTTTTCTCGCGATCGCGGGCCTTGGGGGGGTGGCTCATCACAAGCGGGAAGAGGAGCTGCTGAACATCATCCAGGCCCAGGGGAATTATGCCGGGGACCTGGCAGAAGACGACAACATCCGCAACCGGCACTCGCTGTTGATCAAGAGCATCAGCCAGGAAGCGGCCATGACCGACTCCCAGGAGGGTGGGGCCCAGGGGGTGATCAATGTCATGGCCCGGCACCTGGATTACGACCGCATTGCCTTCTTTTTTTATGACGGCAAGCGGCTGAAGCTGGCCTCCCAGGTGGGGTACACCCCGGCCCAGGTGGATCATTTCAAGGAGCAGGGGGGGATCATCTGCCGGACGGAGTCCATGACCCGGGTGCTCTGGAACAAAGAGAACATCGTGGTCAACGGGGTGAAGGGGTTTTCCGAGACCACGCTGTTCGGCCCTGACTTTCCCGATGTCCAGGCCCTGGAGAGCCTTCTGGTGGTGCCCGTGACCATGGAAGGGCGGATTTCGGGGGTGCTGGTGGCGGCCAACCTCCACGGCAAGCGGGCCCTGACCCAGGGAGACTTGAGCCTGCTCATCGGGGTGGCCACCCAGGTGGGGCTCAGCATCGACAACGTGGGCAAGCGGCGAGAGCTGGCCGAACGGGAGCGGCGCTATCGCAAGCAGGTACAAAAGGGACTGGAAGATGAGCGGCGACGCATCGCCTTTGATCTCCACGACCACGTGGCCCAGGACCTGGGCTCCCTGATGATTACCGCCCGGATGATGCAGGAGATGGCGTCCCGGAAAGAGGCGGTGCCACCCGGGGACCTCCAGGCCTTTGTGTCGGTTCTGAAGGGCTCCATCGACTCGGTCCGCAACATTGCTTATGATCTGCAGCCGCCGTCACTGGCTCAGTTCGGCCTGGTGCATACCATCAAGGTCTACGCAGCGGATTACTCGGAAAAATACGGGGTGGAGGTGGATTTCCGGGTGGCAGGGGTCCGTGAGGCCCTCCTTGAGTACGACACGAAAATCAATTTTTTCCGCATCATCCAGGAATCCCTGGCCAATATCTACAAGCATGCCTACGCCGACAAAGTCTTCATCCGCCTGGTTTTTTCTCACCCCAACCTGATCCTTCGCATTCGCGACAACGGCAGCGGCTTCATGCCCCAGGCCCTGGAGGGCGGGGTCTCCTGCGGGCGACACATGGGGCTGCGAAACATGGAGGAGCGGGCCCGCCTCATGAAGGGAACCTTTCGCATCTATTCGTCTCCAGAGAAGGGGTGTGAGATCGTGGTGGAGGTGCCCCTGGAGCGTGAAGAGGAGAAGGAGGAAGGGGCTGGCCGGCCGCCGGAAGGGTGAGGCAATCGAACAGAACGTCGTGAACGACACGTTGGTTTTTTGACCTGTCCGATTTTCCGAAGTCATCACGTATGGTCGCACTTTATGCCTTTGATGTGGTCGCTTTCCCATGAACGATTCGGGATCGTCTGACCGGAACGCCCGAGAACGGGCCGTTGCCAGTGGCCTGTGGGCACGCAACGGTCCGTTTGTTTTTCTTCCATGGTCATCCGGGCCAAGGGGGTTTTGTGTTGCGTGTCTCCCCGGTCCTGTACTATGCCTCTGGTATGGTTACAGGCACGAAGAATCCGGGATCACGGAACGATTCTGGCGCACATGTCCGATGACCGGGCCCTGTGTGCACCTATAAGGCCCCGGCCCCTCGTGCCTTCATCATCGCTTTCAGACCGACACATCAACCCCATGGGGGCCTGGATGCATCGACGATTTATACGGCGGCTTCGACTGAACTGTTCAGCCCGTGAGGTTTATGACTGGCACGGGGGCGACGGGGTTGTTCAGCGCCTGACCCCGCCCTGGGTGGCATACCGGAACCTGAGGCGGCGCGGGGGGCTGGAAGAGGGCGCCACCACCTCCCTGACCCTGAAACTCGGGCCCCTGCCCATTCACTGGCATTCCGTTCATACCGCCTGTTCCCGTGATCGGGGCTTCACCGACACCATGGTCAGGGGGCCCTTTGCGGCCTTTGAGCATACCCATCGGTTTGACGAAGACGACGGGGGCTGCCTTCTCACAGATACGATTCAATACCGCCTTCCCCTTGCGCCCCTATCCCACGCCGTGGCCGGGTCCTTTGCGGACAGAGAGCTAACGCGAATGTTTCGTTATCGCCATGCCGTCACCGCACGGGACATTGCTTCACGCCTTGCCGCTGCAAGGGAGCCCCACCTCACCATTGCTGTTTCCGGGGCCGGCGGAATCATCGGCTCGGCCCTGGTGCCGTGGTTGAGAAGCCAGGGCCATCGGGTGATGCCCCTGGTGAGGGGAAGGGCCCCGGGGGCCCATGAGATCGCCTGGGACCCGGTGGCAGGGACCGTGGAACACGAAAAATTCAAGGGCTGTGATGTCCTGATTCACCTGGCCGGAGAAAACATCGGAAACGCCCGATGGACGCCTGCAAAGCGTGAGCGGATCATGAAGAGCCGGTTGGATGGCACCGCCCTTCTGGCCAGGGCCGCCTCCCGGCACAAAGACGGCCCGAGGGTTTTTCTATCGGCGTCGGCCGTGGGGTTTTACGGGAACCGGTGTGACGAGGCGGTGACCGAGGCCGCCTCCTGCGGCGGGTCCTTTGTTTCGGAGGTGTGCAGGCGGTGGGAAGAGGCCGCCGCCGCCAACTGGACCCGGCCGGGCGGTCGGCTGGTCACCCTGCGCATCGGGGTGGTGCTGACCCCTGCCGGTGGAGCGCTGGCACGGCTGCTTCCTGTGTTCAAGGCCGGGCTGGGGGGGACCTTTGGTCGCGGTGATCAGTACATGAGCTGGGTTTCCATGGAAGATGTCCTGGGGGCCGTGGGCCATATCCTGCGGACTCCTGACCTGGAAGGCCCGGTGAACCTCACCGCGCCTCACCCCGTCACCAATAGGGCCTTTGCCCGGACCCTTGCATCGAGTGTGAATCGTTGCTCCTTCACCACCCTTCCTGCGGCGGTTATTACCGGTGCCTTCGGGGAGATGGGGCGGGAGGTGTTGCTGGAAGGCGTTAAAGCCCTGCCCGGCGTTCTAGAACAGAGCGGGTACGGGTTTGTCCATCCCACCCTTGCCGACGCTCTTTCCGAAGTGCTTTAGGAGATTTGCTTTGAGGAAACGATACCGACTGCTGTTTATGTTCATCATGGTGGCGGCCCTGGGTTTCGGCTACCTGCATCACATGGTGCCCGGAGCCCATAACTTTGAGCGGCTTCATATCTTTTTGTTCAACCTCACCTCAGGCGGGACCTCCATCCTCTATTATATCGAAAACAAAAAAGGGATGTCGGTACGGGTGCGCTTTTTCCTGGTCTTCTCCGTGGTCTTTGCCGTTTTTGCCTGGCTGGAGCTCTTTGTCCCGGCTGCCGTCTGCGGCCTGGGCCTGGCAATCATCGCCGAGAGTGTGCGCTGCAATGCCTACTCCTTTTTTCCCAAGGAGTTTTTCTTAAGGGGGCACACCACATCCGACCGGTTTGCCCATGCCTCCCTGCTCTGCCTGGTCCTGGGGCTCCTTGCCTCGGTGCTGGTGATTTTAAACGATGCCTGGCTTCATCTCTTTACCTTGGAGACCCTGAGCATCGACACCTTTTTCCTGGGGTTCTCCTTTCCGGTGTCCCTGATCACCATGAGCGTCATGTTTTCCCTGATCCCGGACCTGAAAAAGCCCTTTATGAGCGCGGCCAGCCAGTTTGCCTTCTGGGCGGTGAACCTGGGGGTGATTGTCTTTTTTCTTTTTATCGTGGCCGGGTCCCTGTGGCCTCAGGTGGCCGTGACCCTGGTGCTTTTTTTCACGGTCATCCTCATTTTTGTCCTGTTTGTTACCTACGTGAAGGGGCTGCAACAGAAGAGCTTTCTGGTGTCGGGCATGCTGTTCCTTTTGTACACGGCCATTACCGGCATTGCGTACATTCTCCTTGAGATCATGTCCGACGGCTACCTTCGCTGGGGGGATCTCCTGCTTCGGCTCCATGCGGTGGCCGCCCTTTACGGGTGGAACCTGAGCGGGCTGGCGGTGATCTACCGGCGCTTTGACTTTCCCATTCGCCTCAACTCAAAACAACTCATCGCAGGCCACTGGCTCCTGGTGGCCGTGGCCGTCCCCCTGGGGGATGCCCTTGCCACCATGGCGGTGGTGGCTACGGTGGGGTACGGGGTGTTCCTCTACCTGATGTTTTTCAGCGGGAAACTCATCGAAGAAGACGACATCGAGCCTGTGATCGCTTGACATGCAAAGGGCTGGTGCGACCCGGGAATTTAAACGCCCCGTCATGCAAGCTGCATGGCGGGGCGCTTGGGTCGGCAGGGGCTTGCGGGGGGTGACCAGGCGATGGCGCCTCTTTTCTGGGGGGAAGTAAGGCAACGCCTGGTCACGGGTTGGCTCCTGCCGCCATTGCCGTAAGGTGAGATGCCCATGGCGGCCTGTTTACCCGAACGGCTCGGTTTTCTGTTGTTGTAGTCGCCTGCAACCGGCCGGAGGTTACATCGGAGGAGGAAAAAACAGTAAGGGCCCCCGGCCTGGGGTGACGACAGACGTTTTTTTGTAACGCTTTGCCTGTCCCGTACGACCCATAAGGAGAATATGTCTGAAACGGCGGGGGGATTCCGGCAGGGTCCGCAAGGGGGATAAAGCAGGACGGCAGGCCGGAAAGACTGTGGCGCGGAACGGGTTGGGTTGAGCGGGCGATGGAGAATTATCCGAAAGACGAGATGCCTGACACATGCGACGACGACGTGGTGAGGCGCGTGCTGTCGGGGGATGCCAATGCCTACGAGGCACTGCTGGTGAAGTATACCCCGCATGTGGGGCGTGTTGTCGGCAGGCATGTGCCCTTTGACCAGGCCGAGGAGGTGGCACACGACGTCTTTGTCAGGGCCTACGGGTCCCTGGGATCCTTTACCCTGGGGCGTTCGTTCCGGGCATGGCTGACCACGGTGGCCGTGCGCACCTGCTATGATTTCTGGCGCAGGGAGATGCGCTGCAAAGAGACGCCGGTGAGCTCCCTCGTGCCCGGGGGGGACCTGCCTTCGGCGGAGTGGATGGATGCTGTGCTGTCCGCCGATTCCCACCGTCGTTTCCACGCCGATGAAACCCGGAAGACCGCTGAAGAGGTGCTTTCCTTTGCCCTCGGCGCCTTGTCCGCCCGGGAGCGCATGATCATGGAGCTTTACTACCTGGAGGGATACTCGACCCGTGAGGTGGCGCTTTTTCTGAACATGAGCATGGCCAATGTGAAAATCAACGCCTTTCGAAGCCGCAGGAAACTGCGCCTTGTTCTTGAAAAAATCACCTGAAGGGCGTCGGCCCGGTGAGTGGCCCGGGAGGAGGTACGTGTGATGAAAGAAAAACAGTGGGATATCCGTCTGATGCGGGCCTTGAAAGACCGACAGGTCACGTCGGGGCTGTGGCAGAGCCGGCAGGAGACGGAGGCCTTCCAGGCCGGGGTGATGAGAGACGTGGCCCGTCTCCGGGTTCACCCGGCAAGACCGCAGGAGGAGGGCTTTTCCGAGGCCGTCTGGCGCCTTGTTCCCCTGACCTCCCTTGCGGCGGGCGGACTCGCCGTGATACTGGCGCTTTGGTACCATGGGAGTGACGACTTGTTGAACCTGGCGCTGATAGACACGTCGGTGTATGTCGAGCACCTGATCGCTTACATGTTTTGATCGAGGTTGTCATGAAACGAGTAAAGCTCATGGTGGGGGTGGGGTTGATTTTTTCACTGGGGGCCCTGGCCGGTTTTTTTACGGCTCGCCAGGTGACGCATCATAAGGTGCGCCGGTTTGTCCACGGAGGCCCCCCTGCGGCCATGATTATTGCGCGCATGGTGGGCCGCATCGACCTGACTCCGGATCAGGGCAGGGCCGTCGACCCCCTTCTTACCGGGCTGCGGGGAGAGCTGGTGGAGCTCCACGATCGCACCCTGGCCGAAATCAACGCGATTATCCGGAAACGGTATTCCCTGATTGTGGAGGTGTTGACGCCCGATCAGTACCAACGGCTTCTCTCAGAGACACGGAAGGCGAGACGTTTCAATATGTTCCGTACCAGCTGGCGCCTGCCCTGGGCGGACAAGAGCGCCGAAGAGGTAATGGACGAGTTGACGGCGGTCCTCTCCCTGACCCCGGATCAGCAGGAGACCCTGAAACCCATGGTGGCCCGGCGAGTGAATGCACAGAAGGTTGTGGCTCGGGTGATGCACACCACAGAGGGTTTCGATATCCTTCGGGTGGCGCGGGGCGCTGAGGGCGATGGCGAGATGGCCCGACCGATTCAGGAGGTTCTCACCCCCGAGCAGCTGGAGACCTACTGGTTGTACCGAACGGGGCCCCTCAGCCATCGGGGTCGTGCTTTCAAACGGGAGCGGTGATGCCTCTGGCAACGTTTCACGGCTTGACAGCGGGCGTGGGCCCAACATCCTTGACATGCCGTGCAAGGCCTTTAACATGAACCCCGATGCCCCAATGATGCATCGGGGTTTTTTATTTATTACGGCAAATCAAGGGGGATAGGCATGGGTTGGGTGTCCGAAGGCGAAGGGGAGGCTGTGGTGCTGCTCCACAGCTCCATGAGTTCGAAGGTGCAGTGGGTTTCCCTGATGGAAGAGCTGAAGCAGACCCATCGGGTGGTGGCGGTGGATCTCTGGGGGTACGGGGATGCCCCGTCCGTTTCTGATGAACAGGCGGGGGACTTTACCCTGGATGACGAGTTGACCCTCATTCGCCGGGCCCTTGCCCATGATGTTCCCGGCGACACCCCGTTTCACCTGGTGGGGCACTCCTACGGCGGGGCCGTGGCCATGCATCTGGCCCTGGAGATGCCCGAGCGCATTCGCAGCATCTCCCTGTATGAGCCCATGGCCAACCACGTGGTTCGTGAAATAGACGACGCCCTCTACGAAAAGCAGAAGACCCTGATGGGGTCGGTCATCGAGGAGATCAACCGGGGCAATCTTAAGACGGGGGCCTCCATGTTCGTGGATTTTTTCAGCGGGGACGGGCTGTTCGATCTGTTACCCTCCGAGGTCCAGGAGGCGCTGGCCGGGTGTGTCAAAAAGATGCCCCTGGACTATTTTGCGTCCGCGCACAAAGGGCTTCGCATGGGGCGCTACGGAAAGCTTGAAGCCCCCACCTGCCTCATGGCCGGGCGTCAGAGTCCGGCGCTCTCTTATGAAATTTCCCGTGCCCTTTCCGGGGTGATTCCCCATGTGGACTACCACCTCGTGGATGCCGGTCACATGGCGCCCCTGACCCACGGCCCCAAGGTGAACCCCATCATCGCGGCCCATGTCAGGCGGCACACCTGCCTCAACTGACTTTTGCCCCGTGTAGAAGGCCAGGTTGCTGCAGAATGTTTGGGGTTGAAGTATTTTTTTAAATGAATTTAGGGGATTGCTGATTGAATATCGGCGTGCCGTTGGTGTATACTTCCTCCATTAACCGGGGAAAGGGGGCTGCTTTAAGCCGCGGTCCCTTTTCCGCCGTATCAAAGGGGCAGTTACCCGCCTTGCCCGGATATATATCGTAACATCTCAGCATTTTTTCAATGTCCTTGGCACCGGCCATCAAGGATGCGGCGTCAGGAATTCTTCCTTACAGCACCTTTTTTTGAACTGCATTTTTCTACGTCCCCGGCGTACATCGACACGTCATCTCGCGCATACTGGTCTCAGGTTCCTGAGGTTTGGTCGGCAAGGCATGTTTTTTCGTTGAAACGGCTTCGCAAGGCAATCCACGATACAAAGGACAAAGGAGGCAGTATGAAACGATGCATGAAAGCCCTGGCTCTGGTTGCCGTGGTGATGGTCTGGGCAGGGCAGCCGAGCGCCGAAGGATCGGACTATCGTTTTGACCTCTCCCCCATGGTGGGAGGGCACATTTTCGAGGGGAACCAGAATCTGGATGACGGGTACACCATGGGGCTTGCCCTGGGGTATGCCATAAACCAGCGGTGCACGCTGGAAGGCGGCTTTACCTGGATCTCCACGGAGACGAAAAAGTTCGATGTGGACGTGGACGGTCAGCGCTATTCTCTGGACGCCCTTTACCATTTCATGCCCGAGGAGGCCTTGAGGCCCTTTGTGCTTATCGGGGCGGGTGCCTTGCGCCTGGATCCGGATGTGGGGGATTCCGAGACCGATTTCATGGCCGAGTACGGAGCGGGACTCAAATACGCCATCATGGACAACCTGGACTTGAGGGCCGAGCTTCGCCACGTCATGCCCTTTGATGACTTTTACAACAACCTTGCCTGGCAGCTTGGGATCAGCTGGCGTTTCGGCAAGCGTGAAGCCGCCGCAGAGGAGCCCATGGCCGTGATGGACAGTGACGGCGACGGGGTCCCCGATGATGTGGACGCCTGCCCCAACACCCCCGCAGGCCAGGCCGTGGATGAGCTTGGCTGTCCTGTGGTGCTGGATTCCGATGGGGATGGGGTTCCCGACGACATGGATGTGTGCCCGAACACCCCCGCAGGCCAGCCCGTGGATGAGCTGGGCTGCCCCGTGATAGCCGATGCGGACGGTGACGGGGTTGAAGACAGCATGGACCGTTGTCCGGACACACCCCAGGGGGCCGTGGTGGACAGCCGCGGGTGCTGGGTGATCCAGGGGTTGACCTTTGATACGGGCGAGACCCGCATCAAGTCCGATTTCCTTCCCCTGCTCAACGAGGTGGTGGAGATTCTGATGACCAACCCCGATGTGCGGGTTTCCATCGAAGGCTACACCGACAGCGAGGGGAGCGATGCGGCCAACCAGCGAATTTCCGAAGGGCGGGCCAAGGCCGTGCAGGAGTATTTCGTGAGCAAAGGGGTTGCCGAAGGGCGCCTGGAGTACCAGGGCTTTGGCGAGGAAAATCCCGTGGCGGACAACGAGACCGAGGAAGGGCGAAAGCAGAACCGTCGGGTGGAACTCAGGCCCCTGCAGTGATCCACCGGGCTTATTTGGTTTGATGTGTTGAAATAGTGATGAAACGCCGTGCGAGGTCACTCGCACGGCGTTTTTTTGTGCCTTATTTCAGCCGGTGGCTCAAGGGCCGGGTCATGTCCCGGCTCAGGCGGTGGCGGATAAAGGCGTTGAGGCAGACCATGGCCCGGTTGGCGGTGAGATAGGTGGGGACCCCGCCCGCATCCAGGGTGCGTCCCAACTCGTTGTAGACGGCATCGGCACGGCTCACCACGTTGACGGAGACGGCCACGGGTTTTTTGTAGGCATGGACCAGCCGGATGATGCGGGCGGCGATGTTGTCCGGGTTGGTTCGGATCTCATCGTCGGTGGTATGGATCAGGGCGCTCTGGGGCACGATGGAGACCATGAGGGCGTCCACGTCCGGGGATTTGAGCATGGTCTCGACAGCACCGGCAAAGATGGCGTCATCGGCCATGGGCGTGAGGTCCAGAAGGGGGGAGGCCTCGGCCATGGGAGGGATGATGGCCCTTAAGGCCGAAAGGGTGGCCTCATCGAAATCCGCCGGGACCAGGTCCCCCAAATTGTCGGCAGCGTAGGTTTTTTCGTACCCGGCATTGGCGATGATGGCCACGCGGTTGCCCGAGACCACAAAGTCGTTCATGAGGGCAAAGGTCTTGATGAAGTCTCCGTGGTCCACCATGGTGTCGGCCACGATGGCCCCGGCCTGTTTCATGGCGGCCCGGGCCACGGCGTACTCCCCTGCGATGCTTGCGGTGTGGGACTCCGTAGCCTTTCGCCCCTCCTCGGTGCGCCCGGCCTTGTAGACGATGACCGGTTTGGTTCCGGCCCTGACGGCGTCGAAGAACTTGCGCCCCGCGTGGCGCTTGAACCCTTCGATGTAGCAGCCGATGACGTTGATCCTGGGGTCGTCCTGAAAATAGGTGACCAGGTCGCAGGGGTCCACATCGAGCTGGTTGCCGTAGCTGACGATCACCTTGGGGGAGATGGCGTTTTTCAGGTTGTCGATTTCGATGATGCCCAGGGCCCCGCTCTGGCTCAGGATGGCCACCTTGTTCTCACGTTCCATGCTGACGGAGAATTTATCCTCGGGAATGAAGAAGGTGTTGAGGCCTTTGGCGGTCCGGCTCCCCTCGTAGACGATGCCCAGGCAGTTGGGTCCGATGAGGCGAAACCCGCCCTTTTTGGCGAGGCGGGATATCTCCTCTTCCAGATCCCTGTTTTTGTCCACCTCGGCAAAGCCCCCGGGGATGAGGATGACGGCCTTGACCCTTTTTTTTACGCACCCTTCGATGACGGGCAGGGTGGCGCTTGCCGGTACCGTGACGATGACCAGCTCCACGGGGGCGTCGATGGTCTCCAGGCCGGTGTGGACGGGAAACTCCCGGGATCCTGCGTAGAGGGTGCCTCCCCGGGGGTTGACGCAGAAGATGTCGGGCCGTTCCATACGGATGAGGTTTTCGACGATGATGTTCCCCGCCTTGGTGGGGTCCGATGTGGAGACCCCCACCACGGCGATGCCCCTGGGTTCGAAAAAGGGCTTCATGGTGGCTTCGGGGGCGATGGACAGGTCGGGCAGGGGCCCCCGGGGCTTGAAACGGGCAAAGCCGTCCACGGCCACAAACCGGCCGTCGGTGGCAAAGACCAGGGGGTTGACCTCGAACTCCGTGATGACGTGGTCGGAGCCGGTGTTGAAGTAGGAGGAGAAGGCAACAGCCAGGTCTGAGAAGGCCACGCCCACGTCCACGATGCGCCCCACGTCCGCCTCACGGTTCCAGGCCTTGAATTTTTCGTGGATGTGGGAGGACTCCAGAAGGGCCCTTGTCCAGTCCCGGTCCACCGGGGCGAGGATGAGGTTGGGCTGGGAAAAGTGCCTGGCAAAAAATTCGGCGTCGCTGCCCCCCTTGGAAAAGGAGAGCACCGGCCCGAAGGTCTCGCTCTCCCGAAACCCGAGGAGGATTTCATTGCCCAGCTCGGGCTGGTAGTCCACCTTTTCGGTGATGAGCACCCCTTCCACCGGGACGCCCATATCCCGAAACGCAGAGGTCATTTTCTCGAAGGTGTAGCGGACAAAGTCCGGGTCGGCGTGGACCATGCACACGCCGCCTGCGCTCGCTTTGTGAGTGACAGCCGGCGAGACGATCTTCATCACCAGCTCGGGCCCCCCGATGCCGTGGAGAAGCTCGCGGGTGACCGCGTGGGCCGAGGCGACGAGGGCATGGCGGGGGACCTCAATGTCCATGGCACGGAGAATGGCGTACACTTCATGCTCGAAGAGCATGTCCCGACCGGCTGTGCGGGCGGCGCGGAGCATGGCGCCGACCTCTTTTTTTAGACGGGGTTCCAAGGGCATGGGGCACCTGTATGATGTGGGGGACGGGGTGGCCCTGGCCGGGCGGGGAGCCCATGACGGAAGGCCGGGGCGGCTGCTGGCAAACGTCTTGCTGATGCTTGGTTTTGTTCAGGATACGGGGCCGCCGACAGGCTGTCAACATCCGGGGGGATGCCGGGCTAACGCGAACGCTGTGAGGTCACCAACCCCTCTTCAACGGTGAATTTGCCCTTGATGTTGACGGCGTGGTCGTGGTCACTGCCCGGAGGGGCCTCCAGGGTGAGGGGAGCGGGGTCGTTGCTGCCGAGGTGGATGGCGATGACAGCAGAGGGACGCAGGCGTGCGTTGATGCTGAAGCTGATGGTTCTGAGCGCCTCTTCCAGCTCTGAGATCTCGTTCTGGAGGGCCTTGGCCTGGGCCTCAAGGTCCCAGAACCGTCCGCACAGGGTGCGGGTGTGCTCAATGGTCTGCATGGCGCCGCTGACGGCCAGGCAGGTGTTGCCCCGCTTCAGGGAGGCCATCAGCTGGGGGACCCCCTCGAACTCATAGGCCTTGAGGGATGCGACAATTTTCTTGAACACCGGCCTGACGGAGTCGTCTTCTCCAAACTCGGCGGACAGGCTCTTGAGTTCGGCCACAAGGGAGGCCTTGGCCTTGTTGAGGGTCTCCTCCAGCTCGTGAAGGGCTGTGTTGATCCGCCGCTTTTCAAGGATCAGTTCATCGCGTTTCGCAAAGAGACCGGGCCCCAGGATGAGGTGGTTGGTGCCGCTGACCCGTACATTGTCCAGATCCGCCACACAGGCGTGGATGTGGGAGTTGAGCAGCAGGGCCGCCGAGGTGTTGATGGCCACCCGGTGGGCATGGATGGTGGCGTCGATGGCTTCCCGCTGAATGGACACGGTGCCGTGCTCGCAGCAGATGGTGGAGGAGGAGACGCTTCGGCAGGCAACATCCCCGTCGCTGGTGAGGTGACTTTCGGGCAGCATCTGATCCACCGTTGCCTTTTTGCCGGACTCCACATGGCCGCCGTTGATGGTGCGGATGGTCACCGACCCCGCCACCTTTACCAGGAACCCCTCGTTGACCGATTCCGCCTGCATGCTCACCGGGCAGACCACATCACTGCCGATGTTTCCCACGGAAAAATCGATATCCCCCACCACGATGCGATCGGTGATGTCAATGGCCGAGATCCCTTCCGGGCCGAGGTGGGTGATGACCACGCCGTCCCGGCTCGCCTTTACATCGTACCCCGGTTCGCCTTCGTCGGTGGTGATGTAGACCTGCTCCACGTTTTTTCCCAGCTTCAGGGGGTACTCCTTGGCCACGGGGGGCTGGACCGGGGTGCCGTCATGGGAGAGGCCGTCTTTGGCGGTGTCGGGCAGGGAGACCTGCAACAGGAGATCCCCGGCCTTGGCCGAGGGGTAGCGGAGCATCTCCCGGAAGTCGATGCGTCCGTCGGAGAGGATCTTGCCTGCGTTGGAGCCCTTGTCGAAAAAGGTGCGGGTGATGCGGCCGCTTTTCCCGCCCCGGGGAAGGGTGCCGGAGACGGTGAGGGTGATGTCGTTGTTCTTGGAAACCAGGCGCACGGTTCGGCCGAGGCCGTCGTCATCCCAGGGGACGTAAAGGGATTCGTCAAAGGGTTCTTCGGCCAGCACGCCGTGGATAATCAGGGCGCTGATCTTGACAGTCTCCAGATGAAACCGCTGCAGCAGCTGGAGCAGTGCCAGGGCGTTGATTTTTTCTTCACCCGGCTTGATGCCGGCCGTGATGGTGACGGTGAGGGTCTGGAGCGTGTGGACCTGGGAGCTGAACAGGTAGCTTTCGAGGATATCGGCCTTGGCCTGCTCCCGCCGGGAGACAGGAATCTCTGTGAGGGGTATTACCGCGTGTCCTGTATCGGTCATGTCTCGGCTCCTCATGGTAATGCACCGAATCACCCATCCCATGTCTTGAGAGCGGTGCGTCCTGATCTGCTTGCGGTGGCCCTGAACCTGCGGCGATGGAAAAACGACTTCCATTACCTTCATGCTATCGGCGGCTCTTCTGGAAAAGTTTAGAACGAATATTCAAGGATTTTCGACAGTCTGCCGGTGGTGAGGGGCATGAAGGGGCTTCGGAACCGCCGCCGGAGTGATGTGCTGTTTATGTAAAAAAAGCCGGGTAAAATTCCGTTTTATTAAAAACACAATTCCCAAAACTACTTGTTCGACTGAATGTTACCGATAAAGGAACGGTACCAACGCACATCGGTGACCGGGGATGATTTTCGGAAGAGGGCAAACGCTGTTTTGCTTGTGTTTGCTTGTTGCGGGGTGTGACGAAAGAACGGATCACAAAAGCCCGAACGAGTGTGGAACAAAAAACAGACATTGGGAAAAAGGCTGAAATGGCGGCCTGTTTTTCGTACTTGGAGTCCTTTTTTAAGGCCTTGGAGGGTGTTTTAAGCAAAGATGTTCGGTGGGCGATGTAAATTGCCGTTGGCTTACATGAGTTATCTTGCGATACCGCTATTTCAGTGGCAAAAAACGATTTTTTAATGAAATTGAAGGGAATAATAGAAATTATTGAATAAAAAGAGGTGCGTCCGGATGTGTCAGGTGTTTCGGCGGCTTAACGCGGTACGCGGTCTGGTTCGTTTTTTCGGACACATATCCCTGTTGCATTTTCCCATCGGCGTGGGTAGGCAACTTAAATATAAGGAATACAGTCTACGACGGGGGGTTGCCCTTTACCCACATGGGAGGAGAAGCACGCAACATGACAGAAGAAACCAGGAAAAGACCCGCAACTCGCGCCATGGACCTGTCCGGGGTCCGGGTGGATCCGCCCGGAGCGGTTCGAACCATGGAAGGAATCCGCAATACCGTTTACTCTCCGGGGGCAACAGACCCCAACACCCTCTATTTCGTGGAGGTGGATCCGAAGGTGTGCCAGGGCTGCGGGGAGTGCTCCCATCATTGCCCCACCGGCGCGATCCAGGAGACCGAGGACGGCACGCGACACATCGTGGATCCTTCCGTCTGCATGAACTGCGGCCAGTGCCTGACCCATTGCCCCTACGGTGCCGTGACCGAGCGTGTCTCCTATGTAAGCGAGGTGCTGGAAAAGCTGAAAGACCCGGATACGGTGGTGGTGTCCATGACAGCCCCTGCCGTGCGGTATGCCCTGGGCGAGTGTTTCGGCATGCCCACGGGCACCTGGGTGGGGGGCAAGGTGCATGCGGTGTTGCGGCGCCTGGGTTTCGATTATATCTGGGACAACGAGTGGACCGCCGACGTCACCATCATGGAGGAGGGCACCGAACTTCTTGAGCGCGTGAAAAACGGGGGCAAAGGCGATAAGCCCCTGCCTCAGTTCACCTCCTGCTGTCCGGGCTGGATCAAGTTCTGCGAGTCCTTTTACCCCGACCTGATCCCCCATCTTTCCACCTGCAAGTCCCCCGTTGCCATGCTGGGGCCCCTGGCCAAGACCTACGGGGCCCAGCAGACCGGCACAGACCCCAAAAAGGTCTACACCGTTTCCATCATGCCCTGCATCGCCAAGAAATACGAAGGTCTGCGACCGGAGATGAACGCAGGCGGCTCTCGGGATATTGATGCCACCATCAACACCCGGGAGCTGGCCTACATCATCAAAAAAGCAGGGATTTCCTTTGCCTCCCTTCCCGATGAGGAGGCCGACCCCATCCTGGGCATGGCCACCGGGGCCGCCACCCTTTTCGGCACCAGCGGCGGGGTCATGGAAGCGGCCCTGCGTTTTGCCTACGAGGCCATCTCCGGCAAGACCCTTGCGGATCCGGCCATCAAGGCCGTTCGCACCGGCACGGGCATCAACAAGGTGTCCGTGGACGTGCCTGGTTTCGGGCCCGTGCGCGTGGCCGTGGTGAGCGGCCTTCATGAGGCGGCAAAACTCTGCGAGGAGGTGCGGGCCGGAACAAGCGACCTGCACTTCATCGAGGTGATGACCTGTCCGGGGGGCTGCGTCAACGGCGGGGGCCAGCCCGTGGATGATTCCATTATGGAGGCCTCTCTGTTCAAGAAGATGATGGCCACGGTCAACAAGCGGTTCAACATGAGGAAGGTGGGGTAAAGGAGGCAAGGCTATGAAAAAAGGAAGATGGGATCTCTCCAGGCGCAGTTTTATCAAGGCAGCGGGCCTGGCCTGCGGGTACGCTGTGGTGGGCGCGGGCATGGCAAAGAAAAGTGTGGCAGCGGTCCTGGACCTGGTGGGCCTTCGCCAGCAGTCCGTGTACAACGCTGACGCAGACCCCCGTAAATATGCCCTTCGAAAGTCCCAGGATAACCCCATGGTGAGGGCACTCTACGCCCGGGGCGGTTTTCTGGAGGAGGGACCCTGCGGGCACCGTTCCCACCACCTGCTCCACACCACCTACGAGGACCGGAGTGCTCGCATCCGGGCCCTCAAAGATAAGGGCATCGAATTGTACATCTGATGCATCCATGCCGGGCCCCTGGCCCGGCTCCGGGGGCCTTACTGCCATGGGTTGACTCCCACCCGGTACAAATACAGGTTCGTCGATATGGAGAGCATTCAGGAGGGGCACAGGCAAGGGATGGGTTGATCGGTTCCCTGGTCGCGGTTCCGGCTGTTGTTGACAGCTTTCCGGCACAGCCCGGAGAGGTGTTTTTTCTTCGGATTCTCGTATTGTATGAGCCTTCTGGCACAAAATATGCTATTTGCCATGGGGGCAATCGCCACGGTTGTCCCCATGGACCAGATGGTCTGTTGGAGCCTTTGTAATAACATATTAGATTGCGGGAAGCCTTGACGCCTGTATATCTGCCGGCGCCCGGGACTTTCGGTGTGGTGCCGAGGCACCATGCCACTGGATGGATGAAATGACGTATGACCCTGAGCACCCCGAGGATTTTATCGATGCGGCGAGCATCTGGAATCACATAGAAACAGCAAGCAACCCGGCACCTGAGAGGGTCCGGGAGGTCCTGGCCAAAGCCGGTGAGATGAAAGGGCTGACCCTTGAAGAGTCAGCGGTTCTTCTCGCCTGCGAAGACAGCGGCCTGGACGACGAGATTTTCGCCACGGCAAAGAGGGTCAAAGAGAGCATCTACGGGAACCGTATGGTGCTCTTCGCGCCTTTGTACATCACCAACGAGTGCTGCAACTGCTGCAGCTACTGCGGGTTCAACGCCACGAACAAGGAGCTGACCCGTCGAACCCTCACCATGGATGAGATCAAGGACGAGGTGAGGGTATTGGAAGACCAGGGCCATAAGCGCCTGCTGCTGGTCTACGGCGAGCACCCCCGGTTCGGCGCCGAATGGATGAAAGAGACCGTGGAAGCGGTCTACGCCACCCAGTCGGAAAAGAGCGGAGAGATCCGCCGCGTCAACATCAACTGCGCGCCCCTGTCCGTCGAGGGCTTCAAGACCCTGGCCTCCGCCGGTATCGGCACCTACCAGTGTTTTCAGGAAACCTACCACCGGGAAACCTACGCCAAGGTTCACCTCAAGGGCAAAAAGACCGATTTCCTCTGGCGACTCCACGCCATGCACCGGGCCATGGAAGGCGGCATCGACGACGTGGGCATGGGGGCGCTCTTCGGCCTCTTTGATCATCGATTTGAACTCCTGGCCCTGCTTGCCCACGCCCAGCAGCTGGAAGCAGACACCGGGGTCGGCCCCCACACCATCTCCTTTCCGCGCATCGAGCCTGCCCTGGGTTCCGAGATGTCCACCAACCCTCCCGATGTGATCACCGACCACCGCTTTAAAAAGATCGTGGCCATCACGCGCCTGGCCGTTCCTTACACCGGCCTCATCATGAGCACCCGCGAAACCAGGGAGCTTAGGCGCGAGCTTATGGAACTCGGCGTCTCTCAGATGAGCGCCGGGTCCCGCACCTACCCCGGAGCCTACTCCGACCCCGAATACGATCGCCCCGACGTTCAGCAGTTCTGCCTCGGCGACAACCGCTCCCTGGACGAAGTGATCCGCGAAATGGCGGAAAACGGCTTTACCCCCTCCTGGTGCACGGCCTGCTACCGCAAAGGGCGCACCGGCGACCACTTCATGGGCCTTGCCAAGCAGGGTTTTATCCAGGAGTTCTGCATCCCCAACGCCCTGTTGACCCTGCGCGAGTACCTGAGCGACTACGCCAGCCCCGAAACCCGGGCCGCAGGCGAAGCCCTTCTGGCCAAGAGCGAAGAGACCATGGCCCAGCGCAAGTGCGGCAAAGAGTTCTCCAAGCTCTTAAAGCGCGTCACCGACGGTGAGAGGGATCTGTATTTTTAAATGTCGCTGGTGCCTCCGGCGGCAAGGTGGGGGCACCTTGAACCCTGTGGAGGATGCACGGACGTCGTGGTTATGCGATTGTTGCCGGGGCATTCGCGTGGCATGTGATATCCGGCAACTGTTTTTGCAGGAGAAGATCGTGTCACTCGCTCCCAGGCTCTGCCTGGGAGTGTCGATGGCAAGGCTCCGCCTTGCCGTGTGAAGCATAGCGGCATAGCGGATAAAACGTACAGGGGAAAACGGCTTCAAGCATGGAGGCAGAGCCTCCGTGGATCATTCCCAGGCAGAGCCTGGGAACGAAACCTGAGACAGGGCAATGCCCACTGCCGTCGGAGATACTCCGCCCAAGGTTTTACAGAGCTTGCGGCAATGCCCGAATAGTCGCCAGCGTTGGTGGCGGGCGCAGCCCGCGGCGAACGCCATAGCGATTTTCCCTGAGGAACGAAGGGGAAATCGCTATGGCAATATGCTTTCGAGGTGGCACACCTCGCCGCCGGAGGCATGTTTTTGGCTTTTTGGTCTGGGCCTTGTGGTTCTGTATCGGGCACAGAGGGCAAACGAAAAAAACGACACAACGGTGGATACCTTAGATGACAGATGCCATGGACGTGACATGTCCTGACACACGGATAGAGGCGGACAGCCTGGGGGAGGTGGCGGTGCCTGCCTCGGCGTATTGGGGTGCGCACACCCGGCGAGCCCTGGACCATTTCCCTTCGTCGGGTCAGAGGATTCCTGCGCCCTTTGTTCGGGCCCTGGCCCTGGTGAAGCGGGCCTGTGCCGAAACCAACGTTTCTCTGAAGTACCTGGACGCCTCCGTGGGGGAGGCCATTTGCGCTGCCTGCGACGAGCTGGCCCAAGGGGACTTGGGGCTTCAGATTGTGGTGGATCCTTTCCAGGGCGGGGCAGGCACCTCCACCAACATGAACGTCAATGAGGTGATCGCCGGGCGGGCAGCGGAGCTGCTCGGATCGCACCGGGGGGACCGCGAGCTTGTTTCGCCCCTGGATCATGTGAACCTCCATCAGTCCACCAACGACGTGTACCCCACGGCCCTGAAGGTGGCGGCGCTGTTTCTCCTGAAAGAGCTGGAGACGGAAACCGGCCACCTGCAGCAGGCATTTCAACTGAAAGAGACCGCGTTTTCCTCGGTGGTGAAACTGGGGCGCACCCAGATGATGGACGCCGTGCCCATGACCCTGGGCATGGAGTTCGGCGCCTTTGGCGAGGCCATCGCCCGGGATCGCTGGCGGGTGTTCAAGTGTCGGGAGCGGCTCAAGCAGGTAAACTTGGGCGGCACGGCCGTGGGAACGGGGCTGGGCGCTCCGAGGGCGTATATCTTTAAAGTGGTGGAGCGTCTCAAGGCCCTGGCCGGCGTGGTCATCGCCCGGTCGGAGAACCTGGTGGACGCCACCCAGAACCTCGACTCCTTTGTGGAGGTCTCCGGTATCCTCAAGGCCTACGCCGCCAACCTGGTGAAGATCGCCTCGGACCTGCGGCTGTTGAGCAGCGGTCCCCACGGCGGCCTGGGGGAGATCAACCTGCCGCCTCGCCAGGCGGGTTCCTCCATCATGGCCGGGAAGGTGAATCCGGTGATCCCGGAGGCGGTGATCCAGGTGGGCCTGCGCACCATGGCCAACGATCAGATGATCGGGGCCGCAGCCTCCATGGGCCAGCTGGACTTAAACCACCTTATGCCCCTGGTGGCCCACGGGCTGCTGGAGTCCCTCACCCTGTTAAACGGAGCGGTAAAAAGCTTTCGGGTTTTCTGTGTGGAGGGGATTACCCCCAACGCCGAGGCCTGCAAGGCCCACGTGACGGCAAGCGACACCCTGCTTACGGCCCTGGTCCCCTTTATCGGGTATGACCGGGTGGCCGGGCTGGTGGAAAAGGCACGGACCACGGGGCATTCGGTTGCTGACCTTGTGGTGGAAGAGGGCGTGCTGAGCAGCGAGCAGGTGGCGGCGGTTCTTTCTCCCAAGCGCATGCAGAAGCTGGGCTTTGACGCAGCAGATGAAGCCCTCTTCAAAGGAGAGCAATCATGACCAGAGACGAGATTCTTGCCTATCTGCAAGGAAAGGACGATGCCGGGCTTTTTGCCGGGGCACGGGCTGTTCGGCGCGAAATCTTCGGGGATGAGATCTATTTAAGGGGCATCGTGGAGTTTACCAGCTTTTGCCGGTGCCGCTGCAACTACTGCGGGCTTCGGGCGCCCAACGACGAGGTGTTTCGCTACCGGCTCACCGAAGAAGAGATCCTGGACGCCGTGGACGAACTGGCCGCCCTGGGCCTTCCCACGGTGGTGCTCCAGGGCGGGGAAGACCCCCATTACGATGCGGCCTTTATCGGGCGCATTATCGAAAGCATCAAGGCGAACCATGGCATCGCCGTGACCCTCTCCCTGGGAGAACGGGGTGCCGAGGCCTTTTCCCATTGGCGGGAGTGCGGGGCCGATCGTTACCTCCTGAAGATGGAGACCCTGGGTGAATCCCTTTACGGCACTTACCGGCCCGGGTGCGATTTCCACCAGCGCCTGGCAGGGGTCCGCACCCTTCAGCGGCTGGGCTACGAAGCAGGCTCCGGCATCATCACCGGCCTGCCCGGCATGACCCCGGAGACCCTGGCGGACGATATCCTGGCCGTTACCGATCTGGCGTTGGACATGATCTCCGCCGGCCCCTTTGTGCCCCATCCCCAGACCCCCTTCGGCACCGAGAATCCCGGCGACCCCCAGCTTGCCCTGCGAACCATGGCCATCTTGAGGCTCCTCAACCCCTATGCCAACATCCCGGCCACCAGCGCCCTGGAAACCGTCCGGGAAGAGGGCAGAAAACAGGGCATCGACGCCGGAGCCAACGTGCTCATGTTCTCCGTTACCCCGGCCTCGGTGCGGAAAAACTACGCCATCTACCCGGGCAAAAACCAGGAGACCCGCACCGCCGCCCACACCGTGCAAAACGCCCGGGAACTCATTCGGAGCATGGGGCTTTCCCCATCCTCAAGCCTTGGAGGATCCAAGGTTTCTAAAAAAAGGGCGGGGTAGAGCGTTTGGTGAGGTTGGGCATGGAAAAGGAAAAACGCCTCCGGCGGCAAGGTGGGGGCACCTTGAAACCCTATGGCAAATGCATGGAGACCGTTGTTAAGCGGGTGTTGCCGGGGCATTTGCGTGACGTGTGACGTTTTGCTGGCACCTCTGCAGGAGATGCCTATGTTATTTTTTTGTACGAAGTTCGGGCCTTGGTTATCGTTTGGGCTGCGACTTTCAAAAAAAACTGAAAAAAATCGACCGAAACGGAGCGCCGCACTCCCGTGCGGCTTTTTAGTCCGTCGTTACTCGTACCGCACAGGAGTGCGGCGCTCCAGGGGCAGGTGGGGCGGGGTATGATGTAAATACGACCATGGCCCAAACGAAGATCAATGCCGAATTTTGTTTGAAAGGCGGATGTGATTTGACCCGAGGAACGAGGGGCAAAGCGCATCCGCCACCTGCTTTCAAGGTGGCACACCTTGCCGCCGGAGGCTGATTTTTTTTAAAAAAAACTCAGGGAAAGCGTTTCTGTTTTAATATGAGGGAGTAAGAGATGTCTGTGAAAGCACCCAAGGGGGTTCGCTTGGTGATTACGCTCACCGGGCGCCGCAATGCGGGAAAATCATCGCTCATCAACGCCATCTGCGGGGAGGAGATCGCCATTGTCTCGGAGATGCCCGGCACCACCACAGACCCGGTGGCCCGGCACCATGAGCTGCTGCCTTTGGGGCCGGTGACCTTTTACGACACCGCGGGCCTGGATGACGAGGGTGCCCTGGGTGAGCTGAGGATCCAGGCGGCCAGGAAGGTGCTGTTCCGGACGGACGTGGCCGTGGTGGTGGCCGGTGAAGAGGGGATCACGGACTATGAAAAAGAGATCATCGCCGAGCTCCGCCGCATGGACATCTCCTTTCTGGTGGCCCTGAACAAAAGGGACCTGCGGGATGAGACCGAGGCTGATATCCGGTGGTGTGCCGAGGAGGGCATCAAGGCCCTGGCCGTCTCTGCCAACGGCGGGGACGGGGTGCGGGAGCTCAAGGAGGCCCTCATTGCCCTGGCCCCCGCAGAGTTCCGCGAGGAGCCTCTTCTGGTGCGGGATCTTGTGAACGAAGGGGACTGGGTGGTCTGCGTGGTGCCCATCGACTTGGCGGCTCCCAAGGGGCGCCTGATCCTGCCCCAGGTGATGGTGCTGCGAGATATCCTGGATGCCGACGCCGTGGGGTTGGTGGTCAAGGAGCGGGAGGTGGAAGAGACCCTCTCCAACATGGGCAAGAAACCGGCGCTGGTTATCACCGATTCCCAAGCGGTCCTCAAGGTGGCCGCGGACGTGCCGGAGGATGTCCCCTTTACCACCTTTTCTACGCTCATGGCGCGGTACAAAGGGGACCTTGAGGCCCTGGTGGAAGGCGCCGACATGCTGGACAAGCTCAAGGACGGGGACACCATCCTCATGGGCGAGGCATGCTCCCATCACGAGGTGGCCGACGACATCGGCCGGGTGAAAATTCCCCGCTGGATCACCCAGTACACCGGTCTGGACCTCAACTTTGAGTTTTACGCCGGCAACGATTTTCCCGAAGACCTGGAAAAATACGCCCTGGCTGTCCACTGCGGGGGCTGCATGCTCAACCGCACGGCCATGCTCCGGCGCGTCCGCGAGTGCCGAAGACGGGGCGTGCCCATCACCAACTACGGGGTGGCCATCTCCAAGGTCCAGGGACTCTTGGATCGCGTGATCAGGCCCTTTGGGCTGGCCGGGGAGTAACTTCCCTGCACATGGGGCTAAAAAGCCTCCGGCGGCCCTGCCGGGGGCCAAACTTTTAGAAAGTTTGACAAACAGGTCATAAGCAGGGCTTCCAGGCTCTGCCGAAATAATTTTGCCAGTTTCGCCCCCACCCTTCGTGTTGATCGCCCTGAAGGGCTATCAACACGAAGGGTGGGGGCATTAAGATAGTTTTTTGAGGCTTGTCACGCCGAAGGCAGGCTGAATAGTAACAAAAGATGGAGCGCCGCACGCCCGTGCGGCAGACGTTCCGCCCATGCAAAAAAGCCGCACAGGAGTGCGGCGCTCCACACGAGAATCCTTCGGGGCAAATCACTGCGGCATAAATCAGGTGCTTCCCTTATAACCTATTATCTATCCCCTGTTATTGCCTCTGACCTGTTTTTCCTATTCCCCCACCTTATACCCCACATACCCCTCGTGGTAGAACTCCAGACAAAATCCCTTTTCCGGGCAGACAACCCACAAGTCTTCGCATTCGTCGGTAAACAGGTGGGTGTGGCTAATCACCGACCGGGCCTCAAGGCTCAGGCAAGGGGTGTCGGCATTGCCGAAAATCACGGTGACCGTATCGTTCGGTGAGAGGTGTTCCGAGATGATGCCTGCGATCAACCGTTCTTTTTCCTCGTCTTCGATATAGGGGCAGGTGGTGCTTCCCGGCACCTTGGTCCAGTCGATACCGGAAAACACCACGGGAAAATGGTCGAAGATCCACCCAACGGCCTTGCGGTCCAGGTGGACGGCAAAGGAGACATTCAGGGCCTTCAGGCTGGCTGCAAGGTCCTCAATGAGGGCCATGCGCCGTTCCCGCTCCAGTCGTGCCTTGAGTTCTTTACGCCTTTGGAGCAGCTCTTCCCGGCTGGGGGGCGGGCCTTGTTTGGTCACGATACATCTCCTTGCCCGGATATTTCACGAGTCGAGTGCACCCATATTCAAGGCATCAGAGCTGCAGATGTAGTGGTTTACCTCAAAGCTCTGATAACGCAGAAGATGGGTGCACTCGGCTCGCCCGAAGGGTGAGAAAATCAAACAGCTAACGTCGATTTACATTTTGTATTTTCAAAACAGTTGACATTTTTATTGTAACAATTCGAAAAAATAGTATTTTTCTTTTGTTTGGTTGTTTTCTCATGAAATATCCGGGCTTGGGGGTTACGGGCGCAGCTCCTTGAGCCATCGTTTAAGCAGGCAAAAGACCACCACCCATACCAGGAAGGAAAGGAAAAAAGAGATAAACCCTTTGTGCTCTCCAAATAACCCGGAGACCGTGTAGGCAGAGGCGCTTGCGGCAAGCATGGCAAACAGTGTGGGCATGTGTTTCAGCTCCTGTTGGTAAATGATTGGGACTTAGCCGGAAAAGGGTAATGCCTCCGGCGTCCAAACGTTTGATTAACAGGTCTTAGTCCAGCATTTCGAGTTTTCGCCGAGACAATTCAGATATTTTTTCATCAGAAACGGTTTTTGCGGAGCTTTTTTTCAAAAAAGCGACCCGCCGGAGGCATCCTGAACAGTTGCGAGGTTTTTACTTCTGTTGCCAGATATAAAACGGCTCCCTGAAGGCAATCCAGTTCTGGGGGCCGTATTGTCTGATGGCCCGGAGATTGTTTTTGGGCATTTCTCCGCACCGGGGCTCCAGCAGGTCGAATTTGTCGCAGGCGTCCACCTCGTCACACTCCCAGCACCCTTCATATTTTCTTGAAAGACAGCACTCCATAATTTTACAGGGTGTCCCTGAGCACCCGCCTCCTACCCGACAGGGCTTTTTGCACCCGGACTCCGCCAGTGCGACGAGGACCTCCGAGAACTTGCCGTAGTGAGAAAAATTAGCTCCGAAGGGTGAGTCCACGGCCGCGTACTCGTGGAAGGCCACCTTTTCGAGTTCCTCTTTCAGGTGTTGTGCATGGGCTTCGAATCGGTTGTTGTACCGGATGCAGTCCGGGCAATAGATGCCGCAATAGGCTGTTTCGGCAATTCCACCGGTGAGCCAGTGGATGTAGCTGGCGTAGGCGTCTTTATGAAAGTTGAGGGAGGCAGGGTTCATGAACCCGTGGAGATATTGAGAGCGGTGAACCCGGACGTTTTCTTTACCGGATAGATCGTCGGCAAGCTCGGCCACCGAAAAGCGGGGCTCTTCTCTGGCAAAGACGAGGTCCGTGGGTACCGCCGGGTTGACGGTGCGCCAGTTCCTGATTTGTGAGCCGTAGAAGCAGACCACCCGGCGGACTTTTTCGGAGGTAACGGCTTCGGAAAGGCGCCAGGCGGCCGATGCTCCCGCGCTGAACCCAATAAGAGTCACAGGGCCGGGTGTGTCATCGATTTTCTTTGAGAGGATCTCACAATAGCGATCCAGGCCGACATTCTCGGTGAAGTACTGGTAGGCGGCGGATTCTTCTTTGAACTCCATGAAGAGCCCGCAGTATGGGTCGACGATCTCGACGTTCCCAGGCAGCTCGTCTCCGAGCTCTCCAAGGGCCGATGTCCTTCCGAAAATGTCCGACACAAGGATGGTGCTCATAACTTTGGGTATTCCTTTGCTGGGGTGGTCTCCCGGTTTTCCGGCTTTTTTGCGATGATCTGGAAGATGGTGGCCTTGTTTCCGTTCATGGTGGAAACCTCAATGGGTTGCTCCCGGATACGTTGAAAGGGGGCGAGCAACTGGTGGATCCAGGCCATGTCATGGTGCCGGACCACAGCTCCTTCGGGAAGCCCGAAGACACCGTACTTCCCGTATTCGGCTTCATGCTGTCGGTATCTGTCGGTGTTTCTTTCATCGTTTTGCAGGGGGTAATCGCTGAGGTAGAGGATGCCTCCGGGTCGAAGGACCCGGAAGATTTCACTGATCACCTGCCGCTGGCCTGCGTCTGTGGGAATGCAGGTCAAGACGGCCAGGAGGGTGCACGCGGAAAACGAGTGACTGGGAAAGGGCAGGGTTTCGGCGTCGGCATGCCGCAGGTCAAGGGCCGGGTTTTCGGCAAGGCCCCTTTTAATCATCTGGCAAGAGATATCGACTCCGGTGACGTTGCTGTACCCGTTTTCCGTGAGCTGGGCGCAGGTGCGCCCGTACCCGCAGCCGTAATCAAGGATTTTCTCATCCGGTCGCACCCATGTTCGGAGTGTGTCCACATCAACGGGGTGGGAAAAGGTCTTTGTCGGGGCAACGCTGTCCCAGTAGGCTGTCTGAACGTCAATCGGGTTCATGGCTTTTTTCCCTCGCGCATGGGATGGTTCATAGCAAATCTCCGTCATTCAGGCTGTTATGGGATTAAGATTGAGTTATTCTCACGTTTTATAGTATTTATGGCCGATGGAGGATCACTCGGTTTTTCCCAGTGTCATGTGTCCAGATAGGCCCTCATTCGAAGGATGAGAAAATCGAGTAGAAAATGTTGAATTACATTGTGCGTTTTTGGAATGCCTCATTTTTCTCAACAGCCAAGTGTAATAACAATTTTATTGTTTTAACAAGATCGTTTTCTCATGAAATATCCGTGCTTGAGGTTAACGATGAGACAAGGAGGTTCCGTGAGCCCCACCGATCACTACCGTTCCCTGGAACGAATGTATGCAGCCGCCCCGTTGAACATGGCGTTTTATCACCCGACCATGACCGTCGGGGAAGGCAAGGCCACCATTGAGATGGTGCTTGCCGAGCACCATCATCACTCAGCCGGTGCCGCCCATGGGTCCGTCTACTTCAAGATGCTGGACGACGCCGCATTTTTCGCGGCCAACTCCCTTGAGCATGAGACCTTTGTCCTGACCAGCTCTTTTACCACCTATTTGCTGAGGCCCGTTGTGCAGGGTACTTTACGCTCCGAAGGCCGTGTGGTCAATATCGGCAGGAGTCAGTTTATCGCAGAATCTGTCCTTTATGATGAAAAGGGACGGGAAGTCGGCAGGGGGAACGGGGTGTTTGTCAAGGGCAGGACGCCCCTTTCCGAGGCTACAGGGTATGGACCGCCCGCCCCCTGAACCGGGGCCCAGGGGGGCGGCACATCTTCAATGGGCAACGGGAGGACGTTACAGGTAATCCAGGGAAACCCCCTTGAGCCGGGCGGCCAGTGTGGAGCCCACCATGGCAAGGCATTCCATGTCCAGGTAGGTCGATGCGTTTTGTTGAAACAGCAGGGTGGCCTGGGCCGGGAAGTCTTCGTCTGCATCGTTAAAGAGGAGAACCACAGGGACCCGGGGCAGGGCCTGGAAGCGAAAGGCGAGCTCGCATGAGACATCCGTGGCAAAGGGCTGGCCACCGATGGTATGGCATTGCTGCTCTAAGGCTTCCACGGCTCCTTCGAAATGGGCAGAGATGGGGCGGGACGCCGTGTTTCTGAACCCGGTCACATAGGGCACGGCATCTTTGAAGTCTTTGTACGTCACCAAAGAGGCATCCTCGGACGGGCTTTCGGGGCACAGCAGCAGGTATTTGCACACTACGACCCAGGTGATGTGATTGGCCTCTTTCCCAGTCTCATCGGATACGGCATGGGGTGTCACGGTGTATGTCCTATCGAAAAACGGGATACGCCATGTGGTTTCACCGGCGGTGATGCCCAATGTCTCGGCGATGTTCGGGGCCCCTTCAAGGGCCTCCACCTGACGGAGATAATCCTTTTTGATCTGATCAAATACGGGAGCTTTTTCAGCCATGGTGATGCCTCCGTTTGCTTTGTGAAGGGGTGTCTCAAAACCATGATGTCTGATTTTGTTGTCTTGGGGCATGCCTTTCTTTGGGTGGGGATGTCTTTATTATATACAGATGGTTATCACAAGGTGTTGGTGGGGGCAAGTCATGTGGGGCTGTAAAAGGTGGTCCCATTTCTTTTTGGGCTTGATGTTTGCAACAAATTCTCTTGTTGTGTAATGTAGATATTTGGTTCGCAGTGAGCCGGGATATTTCATGCAGTGCCCGGAACGAGAGAAAAGCGAGCAGAAAATGTGAATGACATCTTTAGAAAAGGACGACGAGATCCCCATGAACTTATTTGACGAATTGCGCGTTGCCTTAGGGCGGGAGATCAGTGCTCACAAGCTTTCAGGGCAACGGATCCAGGTGAGATGCAAGGCCCTTTCGGCCAAAGAGGCCATCGGAACACCCGAGCACGATGACTACCCCATCATCAAGGGCAGGGAGGTGATGGTGGAGGCGGAGTTCGGCGGTGCCAAGGGCCAGGCCTTTGCCGATGAGTACGAACAGGCCGATTACTCAGTGGACGACCTGATGACCATGCCCCTTGACTCCAACAGCAAACGGGCCAGCTTTGTGGCGGGGCTCAACGCAGTGTACCGGTACCTGAACCTCTGCGAGAAGACGGTACACTGCAGGGACGCCGAACCCATGGAGTGTGCGGGCCATGTGGCAGAAGCCGTTGCCCCGGGCCAAAAGGTACTCCTTGTGGGGCATCAGCCCCGGTTCCTGGAAAACCTTGCCGCTCAATGTACTGTCCGGGCCGTGGACATGGATGAGGGCAACATAGGCACCGCGTTTTCCGGGGTGGTTATCGAGTCGCCGGAGATGACGGCAGACGCGATTTCCTGGTGCGATACGATTTTTGCCACGGGCTCAACCCTGGTCAACGGTTCCCTGCCGATATTCCTGAACCGGGGCAAACCCGTTGTGTTTTACGGAGTTACCGTTTCGGCGGCAGCCAGGATACTTAATCTGAACACCTATTGCCGGTGCGGCCATTGAAACGGACGACGCTGATTTGACCTGATACTTTGGTGCGCCCCCCCATCCTTAGGCTTCTTATATTTATCAAACTTGTTAGGAGTGCATGGTGATGGCGTTGTTACGGTGTGAACTGGTGGGGCGTGTCTTGTGCTGTTTATTCATGGTGTTCTGTGTCGCCGGAGTGGCACCTTTTCAAGGGGTGTGCGGTATTAATCCGGCTGTTAAGATTCTTGTTCATGAGGTCCTTCCGGAAGGCGTGGCGGGCATAAAAAGAGTCCAGGCAATTTCATCCTTCGGCATTCCCTTAGACAGGTCAAATGGTGTTCGATCCATCGGCGAGCTGGGTCTTGTGGGGGCATCCGATTATCAATTTCGAGCGCTTCACAGGTACCCAGACGGCGCCATTCAGTGGGTGCTTGTGGATACCCTGGCGTCTGTTGAGGCAGGCGGCAACAAGGTAATCTGGCTCACCAATGGTTCCGGCAACAGTGCAGGGCCTCACCTTGCCGTGGACGGTTCTGATCGTATTACGGTGAATACGGGTACTGCCCGGTTTGTGATCAGGAAGACAAACTACAATGTGTTTGACTCCGTGGTTGTGGATGGGATCCCGTTTTTGCGGGGTACGGGTGGGATTACGGCCGTCAGCGGATCAACCCGCTACTCGTCGGCCTTGGATAATGACTCCACAGCGGTCATCGAAGAAAACGGTCCCGTTAAAGCGGTGATCCGCTGTGACGGCCACCTTAAGCCTGAAAGCGGGCCGTGGCTTTTCGGCTACACCATGCGCATGTATTTTTACAAGAACACCGGCCGAGTAAGGCTTGACCTGATCATCAAAAACGCCGAGATAGCTTCCTATTCGGTGAAGCTCTTCGAGTCCATTCGCATTGAGCTGCCCTCCACGGTCTCTGCCCCCAATTATCTCTTTTCCACCGGCCCGGGGACGGAATCCCATGGCCCCATCAACGAAACCGCATACCTGTACCAGGGCTACAGCAGCCACAAATATATCCAGTACATTGGCGGCGCCTCCAAGCTCCGGGAGCGCCTGGTCCCCGATACGGGCCTTGAAGTCGCCAACGGAGGGGCGGTGATCCACCCCCTCGGGGACGAGACCCACCACAGCGAAGGGTTCGCGGCCATGTACTCGTCAGAAAAGCAGATCAACTGCGGGATCCGAAATCTTTACGGCATGTGGCCGGCTGGGTTCACCATGGAGGAAGACGGCGATCTGTTCATTGATATCTTCAGTCCGTGGAACTCAAAAGATGATATCGGGTTCGCCTTTTTTGCCCATGACAAACGGCAGGTGGTGCTGGAGTTTTCGAAAGAGGAAGATGCCCCGTTACCGAGAGAGACCTTTTACGCCATACAATACCCCCTCACCGGGCGGGCGGCATTTCAACACTACAGGGACACCGGAGCCGTCTATTACGAAAAGAGGCTCGCGACCCATGAAGAGACGCGGAGGTTCCTGGCCGAGATCGGGCTTGAAAACTATGAGATCTCCAATGTGGACAGCATGCGCAGGTATTATGCCTGGGGGCAGGCCGGGGGCTCCAATCAGTATGATGTCAATTTGTGCCAGTACCTTCACTATCTGCAGACCGGCAACGGTGGGGCGCTTCTGGCTGCCCAGAACATGGACCATCATAAAATGTTCGGGTCGACACGGCATGCGGATGATTTTGATTTCTATGCTGACGGCCCTGAGCTTTTTCCCAATGTAAATACGGTTATACCACCGGACCAGGAGAAGCTGTCATTTAATTACAAGCCCTTCGACAGAGAGCATTCTCATGATATCTCCGTCCCCATTGGCTATTTCCTTACAGGGGATGAGTCGTTCATGGACGGGTGGAAAGATCACGGGGAGTATACGCTCTACGATCAGGGCTCCGGCAAAGGGGCTGTAGGGAGTTATTACGATGGGACCACTTACGTGGGGTATCCCCGCGTGTTTTCGAGGGCGCTCAGGCGTGCCGGGGCCTTTGGTCTCTATGCAAGTACGGAGGTGTGGCGGGAGAAGATTTATCGCATTGTCCGTAATTTTATGAGCATGAGAGCAACGCCTTTAGACATCGACCAGAACGGATGGGATCTGGATCGTGGTTTTTTTTACATGAGCAAAGCCGGAAACTGTCCGGAGGGCCGCAGATGCAACAAGGTGTTCATGGCATACGATATCTTTCCGAATTCGTTCTGGACGTATCAACCTGAAAACTTCGACGATCCTTTGATGTATGAAGACTTTCGGGATTACCTTTTGGGGGACGCCTACCATTGCCTGAGAGAGATCATTCCGCTGGAGCATCAGGTCTACATATTGTCCCTGGATCTCGCCAATGAGTCCGATGATAGTGGGGAGTATCCCTTTTCCTTCCTGATGGCCCTAGGGTACGAGATGACCGGGGACGACGCTTTTCTGGTACAGTACAAATCCCATTACAAAAGGATGCTGGTGGTGCAAAGCAAAGAACGGATCTACTCCCCCTATTCGTCAAGATTTATCTATGACTACTACAATCGAAACGTGGTCGCAGGCTATGTGGCCCCTGTGGGCAACGGTCGCGTGGACATGGGAAATTCCAGCGCGGCTTCCGTTGCGCGCCAGGGCTCCGTCTACACCCTCACGTGGAATGCTCCCATGGACGGGCTTCATGGGTACCAGATCAAGGTTGCTCCCGTTCCCATGGTGGAAAACCTCAATTTCAACCAGATGACCCGAACCTACCAATACGACCCGGGTATGTACAATAACTACTGGGCAGCGCTGAACGTGGCCAATGAACCGGCGCCGAAACAGAAAAGGGGAGACGTGGAGTCCGTCTCTGTGGACGTTGCGCAGGTCATCAGCGCGTACAATACCAGATATGGCTTGTCTGAGGGCGATCCTGCCTACCGTTCGTACGATCCTGGGACCGATTACTATTTCGCAGTGAAGTACAATAAAGTGGTCCCTGCTGATCACGAAAAGGTCATCCCCTCGTTGCCCTGCCCGTAAAGGGGAAAGTGACAACTTATATTTGGGCGTTGGCATTCGCCATAGGGTTTCAAGGTGCCCCCCGCCTTGACGCCGGAGGCAGCCAAGTTAAAGATGCCTCCGGTGGCTAAATTTTTGCCTGATTTTATATCGATGAGTTTAACAGTTAGGTTTTAAGGATAGATTCAGTTTAATCTGAATCAATGGCGAATGTGATTTCCCCTGAGGAACGAAGGGGAAAGCGCATTCGCAACCTGCTTTCGAGGTGGCACACCTCGCCGCCGGAGGCATTGCTTTTTTGCTTTATTTTTGAGCTGGGTTCGGTGTCAGGCGCCTTCCCCTTCTACAGCATACCGAAATGTGGCGTTGGCGTGGATCATGGTGGTGTTCAGGTAGAAAACACCATTGTGGTGGAAGGTTTCGCATTGCTCCTTGCCTTCAAAGGCCAGGGGAAGCTCGGTGCATGCCAGGCACACGACGCTTTGCTTTCCTTCCGTCTGATCACAGGACGCACGGACGACCTCATCAATGCGGGCGCTGCCATTGTCGCTTTTGCCTTTGAACAGTTCGGAGAGCAGCCCCGTTACCTTGGCTTTCAAGGCCGCTTCAGGTGGGGCGAATCCGTTGACCCCGTGTCGTTTGAGATAACCGGGGAAGATCCCGGAGTCCATGGTGGGCTCTGTTCCCAGAATGAGGCAGTCGGACACCCCATGGGCCTTGCATGTTGCGGCCACAGCCTCAAAAATGCTGAGCACCGGGATGCGCAGCCCTTTTGTAATGGCATCAAATCGATTGTGGGGCGTGTTGCTGGCAATGATGGCAAAGTCCACGCCGTTGTCTTCAAGCCTTTTCAGCGCCGTATGAAAGTAGGCATCGTAGGCCTTCCATGACTCCTCGTCACCAAAGGTGCCTCTCCGGTTGAACGAATAGTTGATATTCACCGATTCAATGCACATCTCCGGCATGGGGGACGGCCCCGGGAGCCCGGCGTCGGCATGGTGTTTCTGGCTCAACTCACAGATGGCTTTGTAGTATTCAACGGTTGCGGGCCAGGCGAGGCCGCCTAAGATGCCGATCTTTTTCATGTTCGGTTCCCTCCGGTTGGGTGTGCATGGACGTAACGTCAGAAAAGCGCATTCCAGCGACCTTGGCACATGTTGAGTAAATCGCCTTGGTGCGTGCTTCCTTCCTGATCATACAACGGTTTAGCACAGGCGCTGTTCCCGGACAAGGTGAAGAGGGGAGGCCTCCTAGAGCATGCCATGGCAAGCTCTGACGGTCATGGGTGCGCTTTGACATGGGCTATCTAAAGGGCTGATGGCAGCTACGATATGGCCCTTGTCTCCCACCCGGAATTTACCCAGACCTTTGAAGGCCAGAACCGGGGCAGTGACATCATGACAATGGGTATCGGCCTGGGAAGTTTTCTTTCAAGCCGTGTGCAGGCACGGGGCGGCGTGCTTTACTCTCTCAATGCCCATGGGGATGAGTGGGGGGCAGGGGGCAATCTTACCTACGCGTGGTGATGAATGGAAAAAGGAAAAGGGTGCCTCCGGCGGTCCTGCCGGAGGCAACTGATTTTTTAAATGCGTTGACCCTGCAGAGAGGCGCGGTTCGTCTGGTCAAGGTTGGAGAAGGTGTGATAGGGGCGTGTTCTGAATATTGTTTTGTTGTTACATATCCGGAAAAGAGATTTTCCCAAGTAATATCCGGGTTGGGATCAGAATTTACAAAAGGCCGGTAACACGGTAAAGAGTCGAGCGTCATCCCTGCATGGCATATTGGGCCACGGGGTGTTGGATTTTTTCTCCTTTTTAGGATGTGTTGTATGAATGATTACCTGATCATGGCCCTGTTTTGGGGCCTCGGCGGCCTTGTGAACGGCATCGCCGGTTTTGGCTGCGCCCTTGTTGCCACCCCCCTTGCCACCCAGTTTATCGAGCTTCCCATAGCGATCCCCGCCGGAACCATCATCGGCCTTGCCATGAACATGCAGATGGGGCTTACCTTTCGCAAATACGCAGACTGGGACCGGCTGCGACCGCTGATTTTCGGTGCCTTTCCCGGTGCCCTCACCGGCGTGACCCTCATGAAAAAACTCCCCGGCGATACCCTGAAACTCGCCATGGGGATTTTTCTTATCACCTACGCCCTCTGGGGCCTCTTCTTCGAAGGCGCGTCGCGGCGTGTGGTCTCCAAATACTGGGGCGTCCTTGCGGGCTTCTCCTCGTCGGCCATCGGTACCTCCTTCGGCATGGGCGGTCCCCCCACCATTGTCTATACCTCCCTGACCGGCTGGAAGCAGGAGCAGATCAAGGCAGGCATCGGCAGCTTTTTCATGTGTGCAGGCATCATCATGATCACGGCCCAGACCCTGGCAGGCCTCCAGAGCACCGCCTCCGTCACCCTTGCCATGGTGGCGGTTCCCTCTGCCGTCTCCGGCGGCTGGATCGGCATCCGTATCTCACGGCTCATCGGGGATTTTTCTTATCGGAAGATCCTCTTTTCCCTCCTGGGGGCCATGGGGTGTATGATCCTGTACAAAGCGACAATGGTGCTTTTGTAAGGCCATGCCTTCCACAGTCAACATCAGAAAAAAAAGCCTCCGGCGGCCCTGCCGGGGGCCAAACTTTTAGCCTGATTTATAAAACCGGGTTTGACAAACAGGTCTTAAGCAAGCCTTTCCAGGCTCCGCCGAAATAATTTCCACTTTTTCACATTAGAAACGTTTTTTGCGGAGCCTTTTTTCAAAAAAGCGACCCGCCGGAGGCATCTTTTTGGTTTTTACCCTGAGCCCTCTTGCCCCTGTCGTTCATCCGACTTTAATCATAGAAGGCCTGTTTTTGTATGTTTTACTTTTGCGCCGGTCCTAAGGCGGTACGGACGTTCTGGGAGTTTTTATGAAACAGGTGATTCTGGTTGCTGTGGTGATGTGTGTTTTGTCCCCCTTTGCCGTGGGCTATTGCCGGGAAAACAGCCCGGCTCTTGAATTTATATATGGAAACGGCCATGCCTTTACCGTAAGGACGCCTGAGGGCTGGGTATCGGACAGCCCCTCTGCCCGGGCGTTCGACCTCCTGTCTTTTTTCTGTCCTGCCCATGCCGTGACCAAGACCGAAACCTATCTCTATGCCCAGGCCTGGGACAAAGCAGACCGGTCCCAGACAATTCAAGACTTTATTGAGTCGGACCTCAACGATTTTAAAAACCAGCAACACAGCCTGGCCTTCACCAGAAAAAAATCGGCCATAAAGCCTCCGTGCATTGCCTCATGGCATTACACTTTTTCAGGCATTGACGGGGGGTACAGAGAGGATATCGTGTACGTGGAGACGGAGCACTCCTTTGCTGTGCTGGTGTATTCGTCAAACAGCAAAGCAAACTATGACAGGTACCTGCCTGGGTTCGACGGGTTTGTGCGGTCGTTTCACTTCAGGGATGCTGAAGAATAAAGTCTGGTGTAAAAAATATCTGATTTTATTTAATATTGCCTCCGGCGGCCCTGCCGGGGGCCAAACTTTTAGCCTGAGTTATAAAACCGGGTTTGACAAACAGGTCTTAAAAAGAATATTGGCTGGCCCAATGCTGTGGTAGCCGGTACGTTTTTGCTGAGTTTTTTCAAACAGCGACTCGCCGGACGCATCGGTTTTTGGCTGATTTGTCTTTGCGCCGACCCTGACATGGGTAGACACATCGTGGGGCTGGTTTAACGGACGTGCTTGGTGGGTATGATTGTGTATGGGTTTCGGAAAAAAGGGGCTTTCAGGATACATGGGTATCTTTTTCACGGTCTCTTCGGGTTAACGCATTGATTAAGGCAGCGTGTACAGGATAGCGATGAAAGAATTTCCAATAGAACACATGAATGCACGAATGCGGTATCATGATTTACCAGGCAACGAGACACCGATTCTTTTTATTCACGGGTTGGGTTGCACCTCGTCCCTGGATTATCCCCAGGTTGCGTCAATGCCCGACCTGGCAGGGCACAGACGAATTTTGATCGATCTGTTGGGAGCTGGGTACAGCGATAGGCCGGACCACTTTGGCTACTCCCTTAATGATCATGTGGATTACCTTGAAGCGTTTGTTCGTTTTTTGGATGTGGACCGGTTTATTGTCTACGGACACAGCATGGGTGGCGCCATAGCGATCTCCCTTGCAGCCAGGTGCGGGAAACAACTCAAAGGGATCATACTCAGTGAGGCCAACCTGGATTCAGGAGGAGGCTACTACAGCAAAAAAATCGCATCGTATGGTGAAGAGGAGTATGTTGCCGGAGGGCATGCTGAAATGATCCGGGAAAACAAGGGCTCACCCAATGAAAACTGGACGGCCAGTCTATTGGTGAGTTCTCCTGAGGCCGTTTATAAAGAATCAATATGTCTGGTGGAGGGACAAAATCCGAGCTGGCGTCAGATGCTGTACTCCCTTGAAGCCCCGAAAACGTATTTTTTCGGTGAAAAATCGCTTCCAGACCCAGACGTCGAGACCTTGAAAAAAGAGCATATCCATATTGAAATCGTCGAGGATGCCGGGCACGCAATGGCCTGGGATAATCCCAAAGGACTGGCCGCCGCCATAAAAAGAGGCATCGACCGAATAATGGGCTGAGTGCTTTTTGTGCAGAGGCCCGGAAAGAAGAAGCAGGAAAATAAACATGGAATATGACCAGATCATCGCTTTTCTCAAAGAAGTTGAAACCTTTAAAACCTGTGAGCGAACATGCCGCACGACCTGTGCAGATCGCCCGGAAAGCGATGCCGAGCACTCGTGGCACCTGGCCCTGTTTCTCATGCTCATTGAAGACGAGCTCGAAGGTGTCGATCGCATGAAACTCCTTCAGTTGGCCCTGATCCATGATCTCCCGGAGATTTACGCGGGGGACACGAACCCGTACAGGGGCAACACCGATGACAAGGAAGAAAACGAGAAAAAAGCTGCTAAAAAACTCTTTTCCCAGCTGCCCGTAGCCCTTGGAACCAAACTGTCCGGCCTGTTCGATGAGTACATGGCCCAGGAGACCGCAGAGGCAAAAATCGTCAAATCCGCAGACAAGCTGATGCCCCTGATCCAGAACCTGTGCACCAACCATACCCACTCCTCCTACAGGCAACTGTCCGTGACCCATGAAGAAGTGAAAGCGTACATGGGCCCGTATTTTCAATCCGGGGGTATGTTGAAAGCCTTCTATGATAAGCTGCTCACGGAAGCACGGGAAGACGGTGTGTTCCATGGTGGGACAGAAAACAAGTAAAAGGGGGCTTTCTGGTGTCCCTTTCGCTCCATATTTTCGGATGCAGGAGCCTACCCCCAGATACTTTTTCCATGCTGCCACCCTGGCCCCACGGGATGCGAAGTGTAGGGTGCGGCTCCCGCACCGACCACCGCCTCGCAAGCCGCCAGCTTTTCTTTCTAACGCATCCCCATAGCGATCATCACGGATCCCCTATTGCTGTTTTCTGAACGTTGGGCGGTGCGCACGGCGCACCCGCCCGTATCCCGCAAGCCCATCGGACGAAATGGATGTAAGCTCCAGTTCAAGGAAATATCCCATTTTTCATCAGAAGCATGTAAACGGTTTACTCAACTCAATTTAAATACGGTAACTCAACTATTTTTTAACTCATAGGGTTTATATGAATTTCTTTTTATTTGGCGTTGTCGTTTTCTTAATTTGTTCAACATTTCTCCATGTAGTAGGTGATAACTTGGAAGAGAAAAAGAGAGGCCGGTTAATGGATAAATATAATGATAAGCAATTAGTTGATAAATTAATGAAGAAAATGATTTGGCAAGGCCAGACTGAAGATCAATTAATTGATTCAATAGGGCGACCAGCTCAGATTGAACAAGAAGATTTAAAAAACAAGGCCCGAGAAAGTTGGAAATATGAGCCAGCTAGAAGCGGCCGTATTACCTGGTGTTCTACATCGTCCCCGAACTTCACGGTAACTATAGAAAATGGCAAGGTGCTTGGTTGGAATAGGATTGATTTTTAATAAGGGTTTATTTGGATCATATTTGACGCTCTTCAAACGTGTTTGTTGCAAAACGAGATATGCCGCTTGTGATTAGGGGGCGCTACGGAAATTCGCTTTCAATGTGGTTTAACTATGTCGCGATAAGTTATTGTTTTTCTCGGTTTTATCTTTGCGTGGGGATTAGGGCTTCTCCTTGATGTGTCCTGTGTGTCATGGGGTGACGTTTGTGAGAAGTTGTATGGACAGCTCAAGGGCCTTACATGTTATGGGCTCGCAGAGGTGAGGCGGGTTGTCGGGGTGAAATCCTTCGGGTCTCAGGACGCTGCACTGCAGGCTGCCAAAGCGTTTCTCAAAAGCGGTGGAAAAGCGGTTGCACTGATCAGAGATCTCAGAGTCCGGGATACTGTGTTTTCTTCCCCAGATACCTATAAACATGAGGGTGCCGGAGACCAGCCCGCAGAGCGCGCCGTGTTTAGCGGCACCGGGCAGGCCAATGGCGGAGCTGATCACCTGCTCATCAAGGGGGATCTCAAACGCTTCCGCCAGTATTTTTAGCGTTGTCGTTGTACAGTTGAAATCGTCTTTCCAGTAATAGGTGTTGACTCGGTCTTTCACAAATGTGTTTGTTATCATGGTTCGATTCGAATGGTGTGTGTCGTTATCAGGCTATGGTGGCCAACCCTCCTGTGGGTTGACGATTTTTTTCTACTCTTTTACCGAGCCATGCATCATAAGAGAAGCCGTTTTTAGCAGCATGGAACAATGGATGGGATTGCCAACCTTACTCCTCTCTCCTTTACTCGTGAAGAATCTGGAAATTTTACTGTTCTAATGCATGGAGATAAAACCGCTCTTGTCCTTTTTCTTTTCCGAAACAGGCAAAAAGCACATCAGGTTCAGAGCCGGGACAACAATCATGATAAAAATTAGAAAGACGTCCCTGTCACTCCACGGAGAAGAGAGCTGTGTTAACATCAGAATAGCGATGAAAAATTGGATGGTGTTTGCGATCAGTGCGAAAATAGTCATTTTTTTCCTCCCGTTGATATTGTGACGAAGCTTGCCTCGTGAAAAGGGATGCTTTCTGGGGCTACATGCCCTGGCCTTTTCAGGCGTCTCCCTCCCCTTTTGTCAATTCCATAATCAGGTGAGCTGTGCCGAATTCAAAGGGTCAATATGGAGCGGTATCTGGATCTCCATGTTTTGAAGGTAAATACTATTTTATTTGATATCAGTTATTGGAATGAGACCACAGTTTGTATGGCAAAGCAAGCGTGGAACGGCGTGTTTTTGGTCGGGGGGCAGAATGATCTGGGTGGATATGGGGACGGGGTGGCGTTTTCAGAAGCAAATGGGGCCATATCCCGCTATTCCATGGGATGACGTGGCGTTTATTCTGATACAGGTGTCATTGAGGTGAAAGGGGCGTGGTGGGGGGACGATGATGGTCATGTCCCTGTGACATGTTGGGCGTGCATACGTATCTCCATGGCGATTATTACGGATAAGCCTTTGTTGATTCAGGAACGAAGGCGGATTAGACTTTTTAGCCCCCGGCAGGGCCGCCGGAGGCTTTTTTGTTGGAAAAATTATTTTTCAAGCAATTCACGCAACACCATGGGCAGGATGCCGCCGTGGCGGTAGGTTTCCACCTCCTTGGCCGTGTCCAGGCGGACCTTGACGCCGAAGAGGATGGCCTGGCCGCTTTCTTTCTGGGCGCGGACCGACAGGGTGCCTCCGGCTTCCAGTGTGTCCAGGCCTGAGAGGGAAAAGGATTCGGTGCCGTTCAGGTTGAGGGTACGGGCGGACTCGTCTGCAAGGAACTCCAGGGGGAGAACGCCCATGCCCACGAGGTTGCTGCGGTGGATGCGTTCAAAGGACTGGGCGATGACGGCCTTGACTCCCAGGAGGAGGCTGCCTTTGGCGGCCCAGTCCCGGCTGGAGCCGGTTCCGTACTCGGTGCCGGCCAGGATGATAAGGGGGGTGTCCCGGTCCTGGTAGGCTTGGGCGGCATCGAAGATGAAGGTTTCATCGTGTTCGGGAAAGAGGGTGGTGTAGGCCCCTTCCCGGCCGTGGGCCAGCTCGTTTTTGATGCGGATGTTGCCGAAGGTGCCGCGCATCATGACTTCGTGGTTTCCCCTGCGCGACCCGTAGGAGTTGTACTGGTCCGGGGGCACCCCCTTGGCGGTGAGATAAGCCCCTGCCGGGTAGGCTGGGGGAATGGCCCCTGCCGGGGAGATGTGGTCGGTGGTGACCGAATCCCCGAGTTTGGCCAGGACCCGCGCGCCGGTGATGGTGTCCGGGGTGGGGAGCGTCAGGGAGAACTCATCGAAAAATGGGGGCTTGCGGATGTAGGTGGAGTCCGTGTCCCAGTCAAAGGTGAGGCCCGCTCCCGAGGCAATGGCCTGCCAGTGCTCGTCCCCATCGTAGAGGGAGGCGTAGGTGGCGGTGAATGTATCGGGGGTGATGCACCGGTTGACGACCGCCTCGATCTCTTCCCGGGAGGGCCAGAGGTCGGCCATGAAGATCTCCTTGCCTTCGGGGGTGCAGCCGATGTGCTCGTGCAAGAAGTCGATGTCGGTGCGCCCGGCAAGGGCAAAGAGCACCACGAGCATGGGGGAGGCCAGGAAATTGCTGCGCACCTTCTGGTGGACGCGCGCCTCAAAGTTCCGGTTGCCCGATAGCACGGCGGCCACGTTGAGGTTTTCTTCTTCGACCACGTGGGCCACCTCCGGGGGCAAGGGGCCGCTGTTGCCGATGCAGGTGGTGCAGCCGAAGCCCGCCAGGTGAAAGCCGAGCTGCTCCAGGGGAGCCAAGAGGCCCGCATCTTCCAGGTATTTCACCACGGCCCTGGATCCCGGGGCCAGGGATGTTTTGACAAAGGGCGGCACCGAGAGCCCGAATGCCGCTGCTTTTTTGGCGATGAGCCCGGCCCCCAGCATCACATGGGGGTTGGAGGTGTTGGTGCAGGAGGTGATGGCTGCGATGACCACGGAGCCGTCCTCCACGCGGCAGAGGGTGCCGCCCATGGAGATACTCCGGCCCTTTTTCCGGCCGTCGAAGGCGGCCTCCATGGCGGGTTTGAGCTTGGGCAGGGGAATCCGGTCCTGGGGGCGGGAAGGACCTGCCACAGAGGGCGTGATGGCCGAGAGGTCGAGTTCGATGACCCGGTTGTAGGAGGGCTCTGATGCGGGGTCGTGGAAGAGCGCGGTCTCCTTGGTGTAGGCCTCGGCAAATCGGGCGGCATCGTCCCTGCCCGTGGCTTTGAGGTAGCCCAGGGTCACCTCGTCCACGGGGAAGAGGCCCACGGTGGCCCCGTTTTCAGGGGTCATGTTGGCGATGGTGGCCCGGTCCGGCAGAGAGAGTTCGGACAGGGAGGGGCCGAAGTACTCCACGAACTGCTCCACCACCACCTCCTGGCGCAGGCGCTCGGTGATAAAAAGCACCACGTCCGTTGCCGTCACCCCTTTGGCAGGGGCGCCGCAGATGCGCACCCCGGTGACGCTGGGCAGGCGCATGGACAGGGGTTGACCCATCATCACGGCCTCGGCCTCGATGCCGCCCACACCCCATCCCAGGGTGCCCAGGGCGTTGATCATGGGGGTGTGGGAGTCGGTGCCCACCAGGGAGTCGAGGAAGGCCCAGGCACGCCCGTCCCGGGTTGCGGTGGCTGCCACCGTGCCCAGTTTTTCCAGGTTGATCTGGTGACAGATGCCGGAGTTGGGGGGCACGATCTTCAGGTTGTCGAAGCTCTTTTGAGCCCATTTCAAAAAGGCGTAGCGCTCCCGGTTGCGGTCGAACTCCAGGCCCACGTTTTTTTCAAGGGCTCCTTTCATACCGAAAAAATCCACCTGCACCGAGTGGTCGATGATCAGGTCCACGGGCACCTCGGGGTTGACCCGTTCAGCCGGGAACCCGGCCTTAACGGCGGCGTCCCGCATGGCGGCCAAATCGCAGAGGGCAGGGACGCCCGTGAAGTCCTGCATCAGCACCCGGGCCGGGTAGAAGCTGATGCCCACGGCGGAAAACCCTTCGGCACGCCAGGAGAGGAGCCGGGTGAGGTTCTCCGGGGCAAGGCGTCCCCAGAGGATGTTGCGCACCATGTTCTCCGCCAGGATTTTCAGGGAATAGGGAAGCCGGGAAGGGGTTGCGCTGTAGACCCCGGCAAGGCCATCCACATGCACGGCGGCGTATGGACGGCCGTCCACAACCACGTCTTGGATCAGGGAGTCCAGGGAGATCACAGGTTGCCTCCTTGCATTATCGTTTGTCCATGGGGACAAGGGTGCAGCCTTCGGGGCCGCAGTAGGTACCGATGTATTCGGATTCCGGCCGGTAGAGAACAGGCTTGTGGGCCTCGTCGGCGAACTGCTCTTCGATGATGTGGGCGCCCCATCCGGCCATGCGGCTCATGGCGAACACCGGGGTGAAGAGATCGTGGGGCAGGCCCATGGTGTGGTAGAGGGAGGCGCTGTAGAAGTCCACGTTGGGGAAGATCTCCATGCCTTTCTTCTCTTTGAACAGGGCCTTGCCCACCCGCTCCAGCTCTTCGGTCATTTCATACCAGTGGGTGTCCCCGACACGCTCTCCCACTTCTTTGCTCATGGGGCGCAGGATCTCTACCCGGGGGTCTCCGTTTTTGTAGACGGCATGGCCCAGGCCCATGACAAGTTCGCCTTTTTCCAGTTTTTCCTCCACAAAGGGCCGGATGTTCTCCTTGCTGCCAATGGCTTTAAGCATCTCCATGACCCGGGTGTTGGCCCCGCCGTGGAGCTCTCCGGACAGGGAGCCGATGGCCGCGGACACCGCGGCGTACATATGGGCCCGGGTGGAGGCCACCTCCCGGGCGGCGAAGGTGGAGGCGTTGAAGGCGTGTTCGGCGTGCAGGATAAGGGCCCGGTCAAAGAGTTCGGCCACTCGGCGGTCCGGCCGCTTGCCCGTGATCATGTAAAAGAAGTTCTCGGCCATGGAGAGGCCCGGCACCGGATCGATGGGCGCCAGCCTCTGGCGGATGCGGGTCCAGGCCGCCACCACCGTGGGGAGCTTGGCGATGAGGCTCATGGCCCGGTTGCGGGCCAGGGGGAGGCTGTTTTCGGGGAGGGTGTCGTCGTGGTGTGCCAGGAGGGCGACGCAGGCCTGGAGGATGTCCATGGGGGGCGTGGTCACCGGCCGCGTCTGCATGGCGCAGATGAGGTTGGGGGGCAGGGTTCGGTTCCTCTCCAGCTGGTTGGAGAAGTTCACCAGCTCATGAATGTCGGGCATCTTGTCATACAGGAGCATGTGAGCCACCTCGGCGAAGGTGGTCTCCATCGCCAGGTCCTGGATGAGGAAGCCGCGATAGAGGAGGCGGCTGTTGGCACCGTCCACGTCGCAGATTTTGGTGCTGGCGATAACCACACCGCGAAGGCCGATGTTCTTGATGCTGCTGTCCATGGGGTCCTCCTTGTTAGGCGTCGGGTCGTGTTGACATGGGGTCGGGAGCGGGGCCGGGTGCGGCCATATCCGCCCGGGCAAAAACGTCACGGAGTGCCGCGGGAGGCACAGGGGGGAACGGATTGGGCAAAACACTCCGAAGGCGCCACCGTGCAACAAAAGAGGGCCCGGATGCGGGCGATGCGAGCAGGCAGGGTAGCAAGCAGAAGCGCAGAAGAGATGGATAGAAGCTCTGCAAGAAGTTGATATGAAAGGTGTTTTTATGTCGAACTTGCGGCGGCTTGGAATACTTAATTAAACATGAAATCCCTGAGAACCACAAGGTTAAAAAAACGCAACCGCCTTGCGTGGCTGTCAAAAAGAGAGTATATTTAGCGGTAACAATTCCATGTCACGGGCCTGGTGCGGGGATTCATCTCTGCAGGGGCCCTCTTCCCTTGCGGGGCGGCCTCTTCCCCTGGTCCGGTTTCCATCTTCTTGCCTTGCGTCTCGACCTCGGCCCTTCCCGCTTCCTTGAACCAAGACCGTAACCGTCTCACCACGATTAGTGTCACGAATCGTCAATCAGCCTTACAGAAAAGACCCCACGGGAAAAGCCGATGAAACGAGAGATCTACAGCAGCCAGCGCGGGAACGACGGGACCAGCGGCATGCTCCGCATTATCAAGGAGATCGCCTTTTCAGACGACCCGAGGGATTTCGGGTACATGGCCGATAACGTTCCCTGCCAGCATGCCTGCCCCGCCGCTACCAACGTGCCCGGGTACATCCGGTGCATCACCGAGAACCGCTACGGGCGCTCCTATGAATTGAACCGGGTCTACAACATCCTGCCCGCCACCCTGGGCAGGATCTGTTCCCGGCCCTGCGAGGCGGCCTGCCGCCACGGGGAAGACGACCTGGGCGACCCGGTGAATATCTGCCACCTGAAGCGGTCGGCAGCCGATTTGAAACCGGTCATGCACCGCATCAAAGAGGATCTGTACGCCCCGTCCGGCAAGAGCGTGGCCGTCATCGGCTCCGGCCCTGCCGGCATCGGCGCGGCCCACGACCTGGCCGTTTACGGGCACAACGTGACCCTTTATGAGAGCATGCCTGAAGCAGGGGGGATGCTGCGCTACGGGATTCCGGCGTTTCGGCTTCCCCGGGATATCCTGGACCTGGAGATCGAAAATGTCCTGAGGCTGGGGGTGACGCTCCAGACCCGGGTGCTGGTGGGGCACGATGTCGTTCTCAAAGACCTCCTGAAAAAACACGACGCCGTGATCACCACCGTGGGTTGCATGGAACCCAACCGCCTCGGGGTGGACGGGGAGGAGATGGAGGGGGTGATTTCCGGCCTGGACTACATGGTGCGGACCAACCTCGGCCAGGACGTGGAGACGGGCAAGCGGGTCATCGTGGTGGGGGACGGCTTCACGGCCATGGATTGTGCCCGCACCTCCCTTCGCATGGGGGCGGAAAGCGTGCGCATCAATATCCTGGCCACTGAAGAGCACATGCCCGTGGACGACCATGAGATCCGCGAGGTCAAGGTGGAGGGGGGGCGCATCTACAGCCTGGTGAGCACCCACCGGATCCTGGGCACAGGGGGCCGGGTGGAGGGGATTGAGTTCCTGCGAACCCGCCTGGAAGACACCCCGGACGGAAAGGGCCGCATCGCCGTTCCCATTGAGAATTCCGAGTTTGTCATGGAAGCGGACACCATCATCAGCGCCATCGGCCAGCACCCCCGGGTGGACCTGGGCCAGCCCCTGGAAATGGACGGGCAGCGCATCGGAGTCAAGGCAGGCCGCTTTCTCACCTCCGTGGACCGACTCTACGCAGCCGGGGATTGCGTCACCGGTGCCTCCAACGTTATTTCCGCCCTGGCCGCAGGGCGACACGCCGCCCACGAGGTGGACGAGCTCTTTGCCGGGCGCAGGAGAAAGGCGCTTCTGGTGCGGTTTGAACCGGCGGAACAGACCGACCGGGAGCGGGAGTACGATTTTATCAAGCCGGTGCCCATGCCCACCCTGCCCGTTGAAGAACGCTTTGAGGAGGCGGACAACGAGGTGGAGAAGGGCTACGGCGAGGCCGAGGCCGTCAAGGAGTCGTTGCGCTGCTACCTCTGCAGCCTGAAGTACGAGATCGACGTCTCCCGTTGCATCTACTGCTCCATGTGCATCGACGTGGCCCCCCGGGACTGCATCAAGATGATCACAAGCGTTGCCGAGAACCCGGACGGAAGCTACGGAGAATATAATGAAACGGGCAACTGGAACGACGTGGTGGCCATTGCCATCGACAACAAGCGTTGTATCCGTTGCGGGAAGTGCTACGAGGTCTGTCCCATGGACTGCATAACCATAACCAAAACCGAGCTGGTGGAAGTGGACAGGGAGGAGTGATGCCCAAGGACGACCATTACGTCATCATAGGAAACGGCCCGGCGGGCAACAGCGCGGCCGATACCCTGCGCCGGGAAGACCCCGAGGCCAGGATCACCATCATCTCCGATGAGAAGCCCCTGTATTATTACAAGCACCGGGTGCCTCTCTACACCGTGGGAGGCTGCGAGGCCGAGGACCTCGTGATTCGTCCCTACCGAGGCTATCAGGAGAAGCATATCCGCCTGCGCCTGGGCCAGCGCGTGGAGAAGGTGGATCCGGCCGAAAAGGTGGTCTACCTCCGGCACATGGAAAAGGTTCATTTTACCAAACTCATCCTGGCTGTGGGGGCCTCGGCCCGAAGGCTCCCCACACACGCCGGGTTTGCCGATCACCTTCACTGCCTGGCAGGGTTCGACGACGCCCGGAGCGTCCGAGACGCCATGGAAAAAGTCTCCAGCCTGGCCGTTCTTGGCGGGGACCTTACCAGCATGGGCTTTGCCCGGGAGGCGCGAAAAGCTGGCAAGGAGGTGGTGTTTGTCCTCTACAGCAGCCTCTTCTGGCCCGTGAGCCTCAAGGATGAGATTCAGAAAAGCGTGACCAAGCGCCTCACCTCCCTTGGGGTGACGGTCATCACCGATGCCGAGCCCGTGACCGACGTGCGGCCCGAAGGGGAGGGGTTTACCCTTACCCTGCCCGACGGCGCTGAGCTCTCGGCGGATCTGGTCTTCTCCTTTTTCGGCTCCGTGCCCAACATCCGGTTTCTCGTGGGCAGCGGCATCAACACGGAAAAAGGGGTGCTGGTGGATCACCTCATGCGCACCAACCACGAAGACGTCTACGCCTGCGGGGATTGCGCCCAGATCTACAACCCGGACCTCAAGGATTATTGGGTTTCCGTAGGCTGGGGCAATGCCGAGGCACAAGGGGAGATCACCGCCATGAACCTTCTGGGCCGGGAAAAGATCATCGACTATCAGCCCAAGGAGATCTTTGAGATGGACGGGGTTACCATCCGCACCTCCTGGTGGAAATCCTTCGCATAACCGGGTTCGCAAATGCTCCCGGCCTTCGTTCCTCAGGCCGATCACATTCGCTGACGGGCTACGCCCGTGATGGGCGGTGTGGGGTATTCCCCCCCATGTGTCGAAGGGAGCTTTATGGTTAAAAACCAATCATGAAAAATAAAGGCGAATGTGATTTTCCACGAGGGACGAGGGGGAAAGCGCATTCGTAACTTGCTTTCAAGGTGGCTCACCTTGCCGCCGGAGGCAGATAATTTTTTGTGCTGCATGTTCAATACAGGAGAGCGAACACGATGACGACCAGCGTTGATATTGTGATTGAGATCTGTGGCAGCGCAGGGGAGGGGACCATCTCCGCAGGCGAGGTGATGACCCGCTTCATGAGCAGCGAGGGCTACGACATTGTCTCCTTTGATTCGTTTCCTTCGGAGATCAGGGGCTTCGGCAAGTGTGTGGCCCACTTTCGCGTCAGCACGGACAAGGTGCTTTCGCCGGGGAAGTACACGGACGTGCTGGTGGCTCTGAACGACGCCCACGCCATCACCCAGCTGGGCGGGCTTCGGAAAAACGGGGTGCTGATCTACGACAGCAAGCCCCCGGTCTGCCACGAAGAGGACAAGAGCATCGCCGGGTGGGCTGAGCCGGGCATGACCGCCTACGGCATTCCCATGCTGGAGCTTGCCAACAAGGCCGCGGGCAACGCCAAGGGGCGCAACATGGTTGCCATCGGTGCGGTGGCCGCCCTTTTCGGCATCGATGCCGAGGCCATGAAGGCCTTTATCGAGGCTCGCTACAAGGGCAAGAAACAGGTGATCATCGACAGCAACCTGGCATCCTTTTCCCTGGGCTATGAGTGGACGGCAAGCCATGTGGCCAAGGAAGATCCCTACACCTTCAAAGACGCGGCCACGGTTCCCCCGGAGGGCGAGCAGGTGATCATGAACGGCAACGAGGCCGTGGCCATGGCTGCCATGGACAGCGGGCTTCGCCTTTATGCCGGGTACCCCATCACCCCGGCCACCAAGATCATGGAGATCCTGAGCAAGCGCCTTGGAGACTCCGGGGGGGTGATGCTCCAGACCGAGGACGAGATTTCGGCTGCGGGTAACGTGGTGGGGGCGGGTTTTTCCGGGAAGCGGGCCATGACGGCCACCTCTGGCCCGGGCTTTGCCCTCATGGGGGAGATGATCAACCTGGCGGTGATGGCCGAGGTGCCCGCCGTCATCGTGAACTCCCAGCGGGGTGGCCCCAGCACCGGGCTTCCCACCAAGATGGAGCAGAGCGACCTGTCCGCTGCGGTGTGGGGCGGCACCGGGGATTCGCCCCGAGTGGTCTTTGCCCCCCGGGATGTCATGGATTGTTACGCCATGACCTGCCTGGCGTTTTATGCCGCCGAGAAGTACCAGACTCCGGTGGTGATTCTCCTAGATTTTTACCTTTCCAACAGCATCCGAAACATTCCCAAGCCCGATCCCCCCGGGGAGGCCATGTTGTCCGCCAACGTGTTTCCGCCGGACGAGGCCCTGGACGATTACGAGCGCTTCAAGGTGACCGACAGCGGCATCTCTCCCAGGACCCTGCCGGGCATGCCCTACGGGATGTTTGTGGCCACCGGCCTGGAGCACAACACCCACGGCAAGCCCGTCTACGACGGGGAGAACCACCTGACCATGACCGAGAAGCGGTTCAGGAAGCTCAAGACCCTTCAGGACGAGCTGCCGGCCGTGATGGAGTCCGGCACCGAAGGGGAGGTGGACATCGGCATTCTCTCCTGGGGATCTTCCTCCGGGGCCGCGGAAGAGGCCGTGAGAAGGGCCGGGAAAAAGGGGCACCGCATCGCTTCCTTCCACTCTTCGGTGATCTATCCCCTGCCTGAAGAGGCCTTGAGGGCCTTCAGCAACCGCTGCAAAACCCTGGTGGTGGCCGAACTCAACCACACCGGTCAATACGCCAACCTCGTGGCACCTGTCATCAACCGGCAGGTGCACCGTTTAAACCTTATCTCCGGCCTTCCCATGGCGTCCGAGGATATTCTGGAGTTTATCGGGAAATTTAAGTTTTAACCCGGATAGTTTATGAGACTACGGCCTGTTTAATTTAATGATCTGTTATTGCAAGTGTTTACTGGGTAAGGGCTGGGCCTTCGAATACTGCTCGCCACAGACCTGTTTGTCAAACTTTTCAAAAGTTTGGCCCCCGGCAGGGCCGCCGGAGGCGCTTTTGGACCAAAGACGGAGTTGCCATGACCTACATCAGCGACGCCCTGGTCAAAGTCCGGGGAGAGGGGTTCCTTGACTACCGTACCCGTGAGCTGCCCACCTGGTGTCCGGGGTGCGGATATTTCGGCATTGCCCATGCTCTCTTGCAGGTGGTGGGGGAGCTGGGCCTTCGCAATGAAGAGATGTGCGTGGTCAGCGGCATCGGCTGCGCCGGGCGGTTTCCCATCTTCATGAAGGTGTACGGGTTTCACACCCTCCACGGGCGGGCCGTTCCCATCGCCAGCGGCGTGAAGCTGGCCTCCCCGGATCTCACGGTCTTTACCGTGGGCGGGGACGGGGACATTCTGGGAATCGGGGGCGGCCATCTGCCCCACATCGCCCGGAAGAACATTGATGTCACCCTGTTTCTTTTCGACAACTCCATCTACGGCCTCACCAAGGGACAGTCGTCTCCCACCACCCCCATGGGAAACGTCACCGGCTCCCACCCACGGGGCAACCCGGACACCCCCCTGAACCCCGTGGCCCTGGCCCTTTCCTACGGCGCCTCCTTTGTGGCCCGGGGCTTTGCCGGGGATGTGGAGGGCATGAAGCAGATCATGCATCAGGGCATTCTTCACAAGGGGTTCAGCTTTCTGCACCTTGTCTCTCCGTGCGTTACCTTCGACAAGGAGAACTACACTTGGAAGCGCCTCTCGAAGCTGGCCCTTCCCCTGCCCCACACCCATGACCCCGAAGACCACGAAGCCGCGCTGCGCCTGGCCCGGGACGAGCGCCTCATGACCGGCATTTTTTATCAGGACGCCCTTCGGCCCTCTTACATCGATCACCTGGAAGCGCAACGCACGGGAAGGTAACGGGCAGTAGCAAAAAACCTCCGAAACGGCTGTCGGACACATCAAAACAGCCCATGATCCCGGTTCGGATCATGGGCTGTTTTTGTGTGTCGGGAATCAGTGGGGGAAAGGGATCACATGGAGGTGATGATGTCGTCGATGAACTCCTCGATGGGCATGGCCGGAAGGGTCATGGTTTTGACGGTGCCCAGGGCGTCAAGCTCCGTGGTGATGCGGAAGATGGATTTTTCGTCCTTGGCCTTGATGATGGTAAGAAAGTCCCAGGGCCCCAGCAGGGCAAACTGGTCCACGAGGATGCCGCCACGGTTTTCAATGGCCTGGGCCGAGAGCTTCATGCCGGCCGGGTCATTCTGGATGGCCTTTTTGCCCTCTTCGGTCAATTCCGTCAGGATGATAAAGGTTTTCATCGGCTCACCTCCGTTTCGACGTTGATGGTTGGGTTGTCCGACAGGCGGTGCGGGGGGGGCATGCCTGACGGGGGTGATGTGGTGCGGTTATGTCGTGTGGTGTGTGGTGGGTAGTCTGTGGTTAACTATACCTTTGAACAAGGATTTGTGTCAAACGCCGTGTTCCTGATTTGATGACGTTTTGCGCCTTCTTTTCGGGCGGGTTTTTATTGTTAGGCCGCCAAACATATTGTGTGATACATGCGTATTCGGTATGAAAATGGGATCACAACATTTTATTGACCCCGGAGGGTATCATGGTTCTCAAGTTTGCGAAAATGGAAGGTATTGGAAACGACTTTGTCCTGCTGGACGACATGGACGGGGCCCTGGGCGCCATGGGGTACCCTGAGCTTGCACGAAAGCTCTGCGACCGGCGGTTCGGCGTGGGTGCCGACGGCATTATCATGGCCCTTCCCTCGGAGACCTGCGACATCGGGTTTCGTATCTTCAACTCCGACGGGTCCGAGGCGGAGATGTGCGGCAACGGGATGCGTTGCTTTGCCGCCTTTGTCAACGACAGGGGGCTCCTTTCCGGTACCCGCTTTACCGTGGAGACCAAGGCCGGGACCATTGTCCCCGAGATCATCGAGGCAACACAAAACGGCGTGACCCGGGTGTGCGTGGACATGGGCGAGCCCATTTTGTTCCCGCGGAAGATTCCCTTTGATGTGGACGGTGATCGGGCCGTGTCCGTTCCCGTCACAGCCGATGGCAGGGAGTATGCCGTGACGGCCGTCTCTATGGGCAATCCCCATGCCGTCATTGTGGTGGACCGCCTCACCGGAGACGAGCCCACAGCGTTCGGCCCTGCCCTTGAGGTCCATCCCCTGTTCCCTGAAAAGACCAACGTGGAGTTTGTGGAGGTGGTGTCGTCTTCCGAGGTGAAGATGCGCGTCTGGGAGCGGGGTGCAGGCGAGACCCTGGCCTGCGGCACCGGCGCCTGTGCCACGGCCGTGGCAACCCACCTTCTGGGCCTGACGGGCCGCGAGGTGACCGTGGGACTCAAGGGCGGAGATCTGGCCATTGCCTGGAACGAGGCCGACAACCATATTTTAAAGACCGGTCCGGCCAGGCTGGTGTACGAAGGGCGAATTCGCCTGTGATGTGGATAATGGGCTTGGTAGGCTGGAGAGGCGTGAGCCGAGCCCTTGATTGCCCCGGTGTTTCCAAGGAGGTGACCACCGGGTGGGAGGTGCGTGATGAGTCGGTTGACCCCCTATGACGAGGCTCAGGCCCTGGTGGCTGCCGTTAGGGTCCATGAGTTTACAAAAAAAGCGTCCCCCTCTTTCAAAGAGGTGGCCGAGATCCTCGGCATGACCACGGACTGGGTCTCCCGGGTGTGCACGGAGCTGGCGGACAAAGGAATCGTCGCCTTGGTGGAGGGCCCTTTTCAGACCACCTGCATTGTGGTGGAAGACCATCTTGCCGTGGAAGCTCTTCCTAAGAAAGTGCAGGAGAACCGCATGGAAGAGGAACTGAAAAAGTTCAAGGAGAAGACCGCCGGGATCTACGAGCAGAAGGTCAAGGCCATTCAGGAAGAGCAGAAGAAAAAAGAAAAAGACCTGTTCGACGACATCGCTGAAAAATTCAAACGCGAGCTGGATTCTTAAGGCCCCTTGCAGTCATTGTGCAACGGGAGGCTTCTGCCCATGTCATGTTTACGCCCCGGTCTCTTGGAGAGGCCGGGGTTTTTTTGTCTTCGCGTAACGACTCCGCTTTGCCTTCGGTGCATTCAAAACAGTCCGGCAGTCGTTAACTTTCGGTGGGGCCAAGTCGTTCGTAAGACCTGTTTGTCAAACTTTTTAAACGTTTGGCCCCCGGCAGGGCCGCCGGAGGCAATGGCTTGGTCACGTTTTTACGCGTCAAACGGGGGGAGTCGCTACGCGTACGTTTGATAGATGAGCCTGGCCGTGGTGAGAAAGACCACGGTGACAAAGATGGGCTTGATGAGCCTGGCTCCTTTTTTGATGGCCAGGGCTGAGCCGGTGCGCGCGCCGATGATCTGGCCTGCGGCCATGATGAGCCCTGCGGTCCAGACCACGTTGCCCAGGGCGATGAAGACGCAGAGGGCCACAAAGTTGCTCGTGAAGTTCATGACGCGGGTGTAGCCTGCGGCCCGGGTCATGGAAAAGCCCATGAACAGCACCATCCCTGTGGTCCAGAAGGAACCCGTGCCGGGGCCGAAGAAGCCGTCGTAAAAGCCCAGGAGCAGGCCGCAGAGGGTGTAGAAGACCGGGGCCGGGAGCTTGGGTTTGCGCTGGGTGTCCCCGAAATCGGGGGAGAGCAGGGTGTAGGCCAGCACCGCCAGGAGCAGAATCGGGATGAGCCCTTTGAGGAACCCTGCCTCCATGTGCTGGATGGTCCAGGCACCGGTGGCGGCGCCCGAAAGGGTGGCGGCGATGCCCAGGGCAGCCTCTTTCAGGTTTACCTCGCCTTTCTGGATGTAGGTGAGGGCGGCTGAAAAGGTGCCGAAGGATCCCTGGAGCTTGTTGGTGCCCAGGGCAAGCTGGGGCGGCACACCGACGGAGAGCAGCATGGGAAGGGCCACGAGGCCGCCTCCCCCTGCGATGGAATCCACAAATCCTGCGGCGGTTCCGGTGGCAAAAAGAGAAAGGGCGATGACGGGGGTAAGGGCAAAATCCATGGGGCTCCCAGCGATGGTGGATGGTTGGGGAGGAGCCTGCCCTGATACGGGGGCTCAACCTGTGGTATCTCGGAGTCTCCGTGTGCCGTTTTTCCGTAGAGCCGACGGGCACTCCCTTCAACACGCCTTTCGTATCATTGTTACCCGTAAAATCAACCGGGAATATGGCCCGGGACTTACCTAATAGTCTTCAGGCAGGTGCAGAGTATTCGCCAGCCCTGTGCCCTTTGCGTCCCGCCCCTTTCTTTATGGTCGCCTACGGGGCAGCCAAGGGCGATTCTTCGTCCGTTCGGCATGGTTTATGAAAGATTTACACGCAGGCGCAACAGATGCGCACAAATTGGAAAAAACTCACGGTGAGCGTGCAATGCGCAAAGGAGGGAAGATGCGATGGGCGATGGTTGTCCTTGCGGTGCTCTTTGTGAACGCTGTGTCGGTGCTGTCCTGGGCGCAGGGTGCAGGGAAAAAGTCAACATACGCCGTGGAGCGGATGACATGCGGTGACTGTCTTTCCGTGATTTCAACAGGGGTTTCCCGGGTGGCGGAGGGGGCCCGGGTGACCGGGGCGTTTTCAAGCGGTGTGGTGGTGGTGATGCATGACACCGGCATCTCTCCCGAGGACGTCGGCCGGGCCATTACTCGGAGCGGCTATCCGGCCCGGCTTACGGGAACCGCGGATGCCTCCCCCGAAGAGATGGCCGCGGTGATGGGCGTGTCCCCCCTTGAGATGGAAGGAAGCTGCTGTACAGGTAAGGCTCGGCCCGCCTGCGGTGGGTCCGGAGAGAGCTGGAGGGCCCTGTACATGAAGCTGAAGGCGTGGTGGGCCCGCTGACCTATAAAGCCAACCTCCGACGGGTCGCTTTTTGAAAAAATCTCCGCAGAAACGTTTGGGTTGCGTTGCCTTTTGGCCGGTCAAAGGGACTCGCGAGGCCTGTTGGTCAAATTTTTTACGCTTGGCCCCCGGCAGGGCAGCCGGAGGCAGCAACAAGCTGAAGCGTTTCCCCTTATGTTACACAAACCGGTCGTCGGACCGCTTATCGGATACTGTTTTTTCGTCTGCGGTCATCCATCCTGATGTGCTTTCCTCCACATGATCGAAATTTCGGATGTAGGGCTTGATGTCCATAAGCGGGGTGCCGTCGAGCATGTCGGCCCCGGTGAAGTGCACGGTGGCTCCATCAACCCGGGTGACGCGGACGATGGAGAGGCCGAGGTGGGTGGGGCGCAGGGGAGATCGGGTGGAGAAGACCCCGCGGGGATGGGTGTCCATGAAGGGGACCACGGTGAGTTCGGTGCGTGTGGCCTTGTGGAAGTGATAGATGAGGTAGATGTGGCTGAAGCCCGCCAGGTCGGCCAGGCCCTCAGCGTACTCCGGGAGGAGGACAGCGCGCCCCTGCACCTCTGTGGCGCCTTTGGGCTGGATGGGCATGGACGAAAGTTCCGTGTGGGGGGTGTACAGGGTGCCGATGGGGGCTATTTCCATGGTCTGGGGTGCTCCTTTTCTTGTCTGGGGGAGTGAAATGCACTACATAAGCACGCGCACATCATGTTTCTGAAGAAACCGCCACCGGCGCATGTGTCGTATGCCTTCGGGATGAAGGCCATACGAATCGGGTGGCTTTAATCTAAGGTACGTCGTACATCGTCCTGCCTCCATGTCTGGCCTCCCCCTGTTTTTTTTCCTGACCCTATTATGGAGATATCCATGGACGCATTGTTTGAAAACTACAGGACACTTCTTTCGCGGGTGAACGCCCGGTGCGGGGAGATCGAAGCCGCGCTTACAGGCCACATGGCCTGTCGTAAGGGGTGCAGCGCCTGTTGCCTGAATATTTCTCTTTTTCCCGTGGAGGCCGTCAGCCTTCGCCTGGCTTTTGACACCCTTTCCGAGACCCAGAAGGCTTCAGCCCTGGCCCGGGCCACCGAAAGCAGCGATGAAGGACCCTGCCCCCTTTTGGACGGGAACGGGGCCTGCCTCCTTTACGGGGACCGGCCTTTGATCTGCCGCACCCACGGCCTTCCCATCCTTTTTGACGACGGCGAGGGGAACCGGAGGGTCGACTTCTGCCCGGAGAACTTTCGGGGGCTCTCCTCCCTTTCAGGGGACGTCATGATCGACCTGGAGCCCATGAACCAGACGCTGGCCGCCGTCAATGCCATGTTCTGCCAGGCGCTTTTTGGGGGAGAGCCTCCCTTTGAGCGGCTCTCCATTGCCGACACCCTGTCCCTGGAGCTGGTCTGACATCCGGTGATGTGAGGTGGGATCAACAACAGGCAGGATGGGCTATGGCACACATAAAACAAACACGTGGCGGCGTGGCTCTTTGTCGGCCGAGCCCTTGTCCCCGGTGGGGACGGAGGCAAGGGGTGCCCAGTGCTTTTTTAAGGTTTGATCCAGCGGGTCCAACCGAAGGCGGCCATATTTTTGCGGATGTACGTGCTGTGCAGTACCAGGTGGAGAGCCACGGCAAGGATAAATAGGAGTCCCGCCCACTCGTGGACATCGGTCAGTACATGGCGGATGTCCACCAGCACGCTTCCTTTGGCCTCGTACCCGTGGGGGAGAATCCATGCATTGATCAACCCTGTTACCGCAAGAAAAACCCCCAGCACAAAAAGGGCCACATTGACCCCCCATAATTTCTTCGGGCGTTCCATCGCTTTATTACTCCTTCCATGAATCTGTATGTTTGTCTTGTCTCGTTGCTCTAGATATACGACCGAGGTGGGAAAAAATCAAATGCTGCTTCAAAACGTTGGTCATAGATTGGAGATGGCAAGATCGGGGGTATTATTGCTTAAGGAGGGAAAGACCGGCTCCCCGGGGAGCCGGTACAAGGTGGCGTTGGGCCCCTTTATGGCTGGGGCGGCAGGCCGCTGCCGTTGAGCATTTCACGAAGGACCTGCTTGAGTTCGTTTATCTGGTAAGGCTTCTGGAGGTAAGCGCAGGTGTCGTCTTCGGCCGGTGCCGATTGGGATGGTGCCGATCCGTACCCGCTGGCAATGATGGCCTTGGCCGATGGGTCGACCTGCCGGATCTGGTCCAGGGCTTCGCTGCCGCTTAGCCCCGGCATGGTCATGTCGAGGATGACACAGCGGATCTCCTGCCGGTGGGCCTTGTACAGAGAGACCGCCTCCCTGCCGTCTTTGGCCGAGATAACAGAAAACCCGAGCTTTTCCACCATGCGCTGGGAGATCTTCCTTACGGGCTCCTCGTCGTCGGCGATGAGGACCAGGCCGCCCTGTTGCTGGATGGGTTTTTCCAAAGAGGGCGCTTTCGGCTGCTTCCGTTGCTCAATGGCAGCAAGGGATGCGGGCAGGAGCACGCGGATGCGGGTGCCCACACCCGGGGTGCTGTCCACGGTCATGGTGCCCCGCAGTTGCCGGATGATGCCTAGAACCGCGGCCATGCCCAGGCCTGTGCCGGTCTTCTTGGTGGTGTAAAAGGGGTCAAAGAGTTTGTCCCGGGTGGTTTCGTCCATGCCGCAGCCGGTGTCTTCGATGTCGATGAAGGTGTAGGTGGCCTCGGGCAGGGTTGCGTCCACGCCGGGGCGCACGGGCATGGAACAGGCGTTCAGGTCGCTTCGGGTGCAGAAGACCTTGCCCGTGCGGATGTCGATCTGGCCGCTGGCGTTGCCGATGGCCTGGGAGGCGTTGGTGAGGAGGTTGAGGATCACCTGGCGCAGCTGGCTGAGGTTGCCCTCCACGTGGGGGGTGTGGCGGCCCGGGTGAAAGAGGATGCGCACTTTTTTGGAGACCGACACCTCGATGAGGCTCATCATGTCGGTCACCAGGGTGTTGATGTCGACAATGCTGGTTTCCAGTTTTCCTTTGCCCGAGTAGACAAGGAGCTGCCGGGCAAGCTCCGTGGCCCGTTTTCCTGCGGTGACGATGTTGTTGAGGGCTTTCTGCGGGCCGGGGTTGCCGGCGACCTCTTCCAGGGCGATGTCGGCGTGGCCCAGGACCGCCATGAGGATGTTGTTGAAGTCGTGGGCAATGCCCCCTGCGATGATGCCTAAGCTTTCCAGCTTCTGGGCATGCTGCATTTTCAGCTCGAAGATGATGCGCTCCTCTTCGGCGCTTTTTTCCCGGGTGATGTCGTTGCAGGCGCGCAGGATCTTGGTGGCGCCCCCTTTGGCCTTGAGGGTGGTGGTACGCTCGCGGAAGTGGCGCCAGCCGTGGGAGAGGTGTCGGACCCGATAGTCCATGGGTGGGGCTGTGGCGCAGTGGGTGTTGCCTCGATAGGTTTCGGCAATACGTTGCCTGTCGTCGGGGTGAATCAGGGCGAGCCAGGCTTCCATGGTGGTGGGCCGGGTCTCCGGTGCCGAGCCGATGACGGCGTCGATGTTGCCGAACCAGACAAGGTCGTCGGTGGCCGGGCTCCATTCGCTGATGAGGTCGCTGGCGGTGAGAGCGGCGAGTCTGTATTTTTCTTCGCTCTTGGACAGGGCTTCCATGGCCCGTACGGCTCGCAGGGTCTCGGAGCTGTAAGAGGCCAAAAGGCCCCCCACCTCGCGGTCCTGATTGACAAAGGGGGGGCTCTTTTTCCCGTGGAGGGAGACCAGCCCAAAGGGCTTGCCCTCCTGGTTCTGCAGGGGAAAGATGACGAAGGAGCCGTTGTGATACCCTCCGTATCCGCTGGGGCGCAGGGCCCCTTCGTTGCGGATGTCCCCGATGAGGACGGGCTCTTTCCGGTACAGGGCGTAGCCGAAGGGTGAGCTTTTGGCCACGGGGTAACTGATGAGCCCCGGAGCGTGGCCCCCGTCCAGGCAGTGGACGAGGCGCAGGCCTTCCTGGCCGGCGATGTAGAGGCTTCCGCCCGATGCGTCCAAGTGGTGGCTGAACTCTTCGAGCAGGCGGGTGCCGAAGCTCTCGATGGTGACGCAGGTGGAGAGCCTTCTGGAGGATTCAACCACCTCAGTGAGGCGATGGTTGAGCTCGGTGAGGTAGCGGTTGGTGGTCCTCAACTCCTCGGAGTTGCGGGAAATGCGCTGTTCCAGGAGCTCTTTGTATCTCTGGTTCTGTTGCCGGAGTTTTACTTCCCGTAGGGTGCGTGTCACGGACAGGGAGAGTATGTCCATGTTTTTCAAAGGCTTGATGAGGAAGTCGCTGGCCCCTTTTCGCAGGCACGTCACCACCTCGGTGGGTTCGCAGGTGGTGGAGGTGACGATGACGGGGATCTCCGGCCACCTCCGCTGGAGGTGCCGAAAGAACGAGTGCCCGTCCATGGCGGGGGTGCGCAGCTCAGAGATGATGAGCTCCGGCGGGTGAACGGCGATGAGCTGGGTGGCGGCAAAACCGTCCCGGGCCGTCATTACCTCATAGCCGCATGTTTCCAGGTATGGGGCGTAACTGTTGATCACCGAGGCATCTCCGTCAACGACAAGGATGGGGCCCCGGGGGGTGCTATGGGTTGAGGTCATGATGGTCTCCATTGCATGGTCAGTGCAAAGGCAATGGTCCGGCAGGGACCACGGGAAATTCTCCGACTTTGAGTCTCTGTTGACGTCTTGGGAAAAATGGCGTTTCGCGTCTGGTGACGGGGCACCTGTCGTCGGGAGAGGGGTGCTTGCAAGCGACGGCTTTGTCGGTGTGGATATCTCTTTGAAATGTGAGGATGCTTTTAACAAATATACCGAATCGGTGGTGGGCGTGTCAATTGGGATTTCAGCAGGTTACCGGTAATGCGTCGCAGCCGGACAGCCGATGAATAAGCACGACGAAAGGCCGCGAAGCCTCGAAAGGCAAGGGCTTTTGTTTTTCACTTTGGATTTGACAAGAGCAATTCCTTCACGCTATCTGTGTTAAATAATGGCAGACACGAAGTCTGTTGCGAAAGTCGTTGTTCTGAAGTTGTCATGAATGGGCGCTCCACGAAGGTAAACAGCCACGAAGGCTTTCACGTGAGATGATGCGTTCGTAAAAAACGTCTCTGGGACCACCCCGTCGGGTGAACCGGGCCACCCCAGGCCCAGGCCGGTGTCGTTTTTTGCGGTGATGTCATGCGGTTTACGTTTATGTGGCTTTTTGCTTTTTTCGAACTATGGAGGAATCCAAATGAAACGCTTCGCAGCAGCCGTTGCCCTGGCCCTTGTGGCCTCCCTTCCCTTATCCGCCCTTGCCCACTTCGGCATGGTGATCCCTGACACATCCGTTGTATCCCGGCAAACAGGAAAAGAGCTGGGCCTTTCCCTTTCGTTTTCGCACCCCTTTGAAGGGGTGGGCATGCCCCTTGAAAAACCAGCGGAGTTTTCCGTGGTCGTGGACGGAAAGAAGCGCGACCTCACCGGAACCCTGACCCCTTCTGAGGTCATGGGGAACCCTTCCTGGGCATCCTCTTACGCTGTGAAGCGGCCCGGGGTTTATACCTTTGTCATGACACCGAAGCCCTACTGGGAGCCCGCCGAGGATCTTTTCATCATCCACTACACCAAGACCATTGTGCCGGCTTACGGCAGCGAAGAGGGCTGGGATGACGAGCTTGGCCTGAAAACCGAGATCGTACCCCTGACCCGGCCCTTTGGCCTGTATGCCGGCAATCTCTTCCAGGGAGTGGTCAAGCTCGACGGCAAGGCCGTGCCCTGGGCCGAGGTGGAGGTGGAGTTCTACAACCAGGACGGCAAGGCCAAAGCCGCCAATGAGTATCTGGTGACCCAGGTGGTCAAGGCCGATGCCAACGGCGTGTTCTCCTTTACCGTGCCGAACGAGGGGTGGTGGGGATTTTCCGCCCTCAACGAGGCGGATTACAAGCTGGAGGCCGAAGGGGAGAAAAAGGGCGTGGAGCTTGGTGCCGTCCTCTGGGTGGAGTTTTCCAAATGGCAGGGGTGATCCGGGGCACCGGGCACCAGAGAACCATGTGATTGACCAAGGAATTCAGTGATGCATATTTCCGAAGGGGTGTTGTCCGCTCCGGTTCTTCTGGCCGGAGCGGCCGTTGCCGCGGGCGGTGTGGCCTACGGGCTGAAACGGATGGACGGGGAGGGGACCGTCAGCGCCGCGTTGGTGACTTCCGCGTTTTTCGTGGCGTCCCTGATTCACCTGAACATCGGTCCGGCCAGTGTCCACCTTGTCCTGAACGGGCTGGTGGGCCTGGTCCTGGGCTGGGCCGCTTTCCCCGCTATTTTTACGGGCCTGCTCCTGCAGGCCCTTCTCTTCCAGTACGGGGGGCTCACCACCCTGGGGGTGAACACCGTGGTGATGGCAGCCCCTGCCGTGGCGGTTTATCTGATTCTCGGGCCCCTGGTATCCCGTTCGGGGCGCGTGGGCCTTGCCGCTTCCTTTGGCTGCGGGTTTCTCGCCGTCTTTATCTCTTCCCTTCTTTTGGCCGCCTCCCTGGTGTTCACCGGGGAGAACTTTACGGTGATCGCCTGGGCGTCGGTGGTGGGCAACGCCCCTGTGATGGTGGTGGAAGGGCTTTTTACCGCTTTTGTGGTCTCGTTTCTCCTGCGGGTCTACCCTGAACTGCTCGGAGGGCTCATGTCGCCTTCGGACGGGCGAAAGGAGGGGCGATGAACCCCCTGCGATGTCTCCTTGTTTTAAGTGTTCTCCTTCTGGCGGCCTCCCCGGCCCTGGCCCATCGCATCAACATTTTTGCCCTTGACGAAGGGGGGGAGATCTACACCGAAAGCACCTTTGCCGGAAAGCGTCCCGTGAAACACGGGGTGATCCGGGTCTACAACGCAGGCGGTACCGTGGTGTTCACCGGGGAAACAAACGACAAGGGGGAGCTGACCTTTCCCCGCCCCGAGCCCGGTGCCCTCACCGTGGAGGTGGACGCCGGCATGGGCCACAAGAGCCGCTGGGATCTGGAGCCGTCCGGCGCGGTTGAGGCCCCGGCCGGAGTGACCGGTGAGCCCGCCCCGCAGGCCCACCCCGTGGAGCCGGGTTTTGCGGACCGGGACTGGGAGCGCCTGGCGCAGGTGGTGGACACTGCCGTGGCCAAAGCCCTGCACAGGCAGCAGGAGGAGACGCGGGTCCGGGACGTCATCGGGGGGCTCGGCTACATCGTGGGCCTTCTGGGGATGGCTGCCTGGGTCCGAAGCCGAAAGGGGAGCACATGAACGAAGCCTTTGCGGACATCGACTCCTCCATCCACCACATAGCCCCCACCGTAAGAGTGGCGGCGGCCTTTGCCCTCTCGTTGGTCACGGCCCTTGCCGCGAGCCCTGCGGTGCCCGTGGCCGCCCTGGGGCTGGGAAGCTGCTTTGTCCTGGTGGCGCGGCTGCCCCTTGGCTCGGTTGCCAGGAGGCTTTTGCCCCTGTTCCTGTTCCTGCTGATTCTCTGGGTTGTCCTTCCCTTTACCGGAGAGGGGCCGGTGCTTAAAGCCCTGGGGCCTCTGACCGTCAAAGGGGACGGACTGAACCTGGCCTTTTTGATCTCCCTGAAGTCTTTTTCCATCCTCCTGATCCTCATGGCCCTGGTCTCCACCATGCACACCTTTGATCTGGGCCATGCCTTAAATGCCCTGGGCATTCCCGTTAAGCTGGCCTTTCTCATCGTCATGAGTGCCCGGTACATCGCCGTCATCGAGCGGGAGTACCGCAAGCTGAGGAACGCGGCCCGCATGCGCGGGTTTCAGCCCGACACCTCCCTGCACAGCTACAGGACCTTTGCCCACATGGCCGCCATGCTTTTGGTCCGCTCCCACCTGCGGGCAAAGCGGGTGTACAGCGCCATGGTATTGAGGGGCTTTGACGGCCGGTTCAGCCTGCCCGCGGCACGACGTTCCCGGGGGCTGGCCGGTTGCCTTCCCCAGGCCGCCTGCATGGCAGGTTGTGTGGCGGCCCTTGTGGGGCTTGACGTGGCCGTCCGGTGGGGGGGGGGTTGAAAAAAGCGAGTGTAACGATTCAGCTTGCCTCCGGCGGGTCGCTTTTTTGAATAAAAGCTCCGCACAAAATGTTTCTAATGTGAAAAGGTGGACATTATTTCGGCGGAGCCTGGAAAGGTTTGCTTAAGACCTGTTTGTCAAACCCGGTTTTATTTTTATCCTGTCCATATATTCAAATACAGGAAGGCGGTATGCGATGGCTGAGCAGTTGATGCATCTTTCAGGATTGACCTACCGGTATCCCGGAGACCGGGAACCGGTGATCAACGGGCTGGACTTTGCCGTGGACAAAGGGGCCAGCATCGGACTCATCGCGCCCAACGGCAGCGGAAAGACCACCTTGTTCCATCTGATGATGGGGCTGCTGAAACCCGAGGCCGGTGTGATCACGGCCTTTGGGCGGGAGGTTTCCGGCGAAAAGGGGTTCAAGGAGGTGAGGCGGCGGGTGGGGCTGTTGTTTCAGGATGCCGACGATCAGCTGTTCAGCCCAACGGTGCTGGAGGACGTGGCCTTTGGCCCCATGAACCTGGGCCTGGGGCGGCATGACGCCCTGGACAAGGCCAGGGGCGTTCTTTCGGAATTGGGGCTTTCCGGTTACGAAGAGCGCATCACCTTTCGGCTCTCCGGCGGGGAGAAGCGCATGGTGGCTCTGGCCACGGTGTTGGCCATGGACCCTGATCTGCTTCTCCTGGATGAGCCCACCACGGGCCTGGACCGTGACACCTTTGCGCGGCTGGTGGCCGTCCTTCAGGCCTCCAAGGTGGCTCGGGTGGTGATTTCCCACGATTTTGATTTCCTGGAGCAGGTGACCGACTCCCTGTGCAGCCTGGTGAGGGGCAAGGTGGTCATGGACGAAGGCCTTCACCTGCATCGTCACGCCCATGTCCATCGCCACGGGGACAGGCCCCATCACCATCATTAAGCAGCAGGCGTGCGGCGTCCTGGTAGAGCGCGGGCACCTCGTCCGTCTCTTCATGGCGCCGGACAAAGGCCAGGAAATCATCGGCCGTGTCGATGTCGTACCAGCCCTCAAGGCATTTCAGGGGGATGCCGTGGGCCTCAGCCCGCTTGAGCGTCTCTGCCGTCACCGTATCGCAACTCCATCTCATTGTGTCGAAGACAGGCGCAAGAAGGGTTCCTTTGCGCGCCCCCACCAGGCAGTACCCTCCATCTGATACCGGAACCAGCACCATCTGGTGCCCCTCAAGGGCATGAAACGCCTCGCGGATACGGTCCGTGGGCAGGTCCGGGATGTCCCCGCCGATGATGACGGCCCGGTGATGTCCGTCGTCAAAGGCCTCGGTGAGGGCGTTTTTCATGCGGTCTCCCAGGTCGTCCCCCCGCTGGGGGCGCATGTCGGCATGGCCTGGAAACCAGTCTTCCATGAGCGACTTTCTGCTTTCCGGGGTGTAGGCAATGCGGATGGGCCCTAAAGGGGCCAGGCGCTCAAGGGTGGTTTCCACAAAGCGTCGGTAGAGGGCAAGGGCCGTGGCATGTCCCAGACGGGTCGCCAGACGGGTTTTGACCTTGCCGTGTTCCGGGGCTTTGACAAAGAGAATGATCAGGGGCATGGGATCTCCTTTCAACTTTCCACGGTATCATCCTTACCCGGATATATCACGGGCCGAGTGCCCTCGGTTTGCCCGAAGGGGAAGACGAATGAGCGGAAAACCGTGAATGACGATTTGGTCATTAAATCCAAATTGCTCGACAAACCAAGATGTTCTGGCGAGTCGATATATCTTTTGAAACCTGTCTGTCAAACCCAAACCATAAAATCAGGCAAAATCCTGGCCCCCGGCAAGGCCGCCCGGTGCAAAAAAACATATGAGCCGGGCCCGGGAGTGTCCACCTTTCTCCTTGCTTTTGACGGGGCAGGGGCTCCATAATAATTGGTTATGAAACCATCTGATAAAGATGAGGTCCTGTGCCATTGTTTCGGATTGACCCGCGGGGATATTTCCGATGACCTTGCGCGCCATGGAACCTCCACGCTGCTGACGAAAATCACCCGAGCCAAGCTTTCAGGTGAGTGCCGTTGTGCCGAGACCCATCCGGAGAAACGCTGATGCGTCGGCGATGTTCGCCGGGCGGTGAAAGCGGAAACCTTGAAGGCAACCACAAGAAAATCAGACACCTGATACCTGGAACGTGATTCATGAGCGTAAGGATTAAAGAGAAGCTGGCAGGTATTTACTCCCGGTTTAACCGGGACGATCAGGTGTTGATCCTAATCAATGCCGACCCCGATGCCATTGCCAGTGCCGTGGCTTTCAAGCGCCTTTTATGGCGGCGGGTGAGCCATGTGGTCATTGCCTCCATCAACGTCATCAAGCGGCCCGATAACCTGGCCCTGGTGCGTTACATGAAGGCCGACATCAAGCCGTGTTCCCACGCGCTGATGCAGGGGTTCAACCGGTTCGTGCTGGTGGACTCCCAGCCCCACCACTCGGAAGTGTTTGAAAAAATCAACTTTGACGTGGTCATCGATCATCACCCTGACGGAGGGCGGCGGGACGGGTACACGGATATCCGCCCCGACTACGGCGCCACGGCGTCCATGATGACCGAGTACCTCCGAGGGGCCCACATCAAGCCGTCGGTGCGTCTTGCCACCGGCCTCTTCTACGCCATCAAGACCGACACCAACAACTTTCAGCGCCAGACCCTGGTGGAAGATGTGAGGGCCTTTCAATACCTCTACCGCCTCTGCAACGTGCACATGCTCCAGAAGGTGGAACAGGCGGAGCTCAAGCCCAGTTTCCTCAAGTACTTTCAGCGGGCCCTGAAAAACAGGCACATCAGGCGAGGGCGGATGTATTCCCATGTGGGCACGGTGCCAACGCCCGATGTGCTGGTCCTCATCGCCGATTTTTTCATGAAGGTGGATTCCGTGAGCTGGAGCATCGTCTCCGGGATCTACGGCAAAAAGCTGGTGGTGATTTTCCGCAACGACGGGGTGAGGAAAAACGCCGGGCGCCTGGCCGAGCAGAGCTTCGGGTGTTATGGGAGCGCCGGGGGCCATAAGGACATGGCCCGGGCCGAGATGGTGGTGGCCGAGTGCGGGATCGAGGCCGTCAGCGAAGACGATGAAAAAATGCAGCGCTGGATTATCAAGCGGATTGAGTCACGGTGACCATGAACACAGCCAACACGCGACACGCGTCAACAAAAATAAGCAGAAACAAGGTCCTTGGGGCCATTGTGGTGGCCTTCGGGGTGTTTGCCCTGGTGGTGGCTGCCGGGGTGACCACGGGGTTCAACACAAAGCAGGAGGTGGTGCTCTCCGGCCGGACCATGGGTACCACGTATCATATCAAGGCCGTGGTGTCGGGGAAGATGTCGGCGGATGCCTTAAGCCTGGCCGTAACCCGGCGCCTTGAGGCCCTCAACCGCAGCATGTCCGTCTACGACCCGGACAGCGAGATCTCCCGTTTCAACCGTGCGGGCAAAGGTGTGGCCGTGCCTGTTTCCGAGGACCTTCTCACGGTGTTTTCCGTGGGAACTCAAATCCACGGCCTTACCGACGGTGCCTGGGACGCCACCGTGGGGCCTCTGGTCACCCTTTGGGGGTTCGGACCTGGCAAAATCGAGGACCGTTTTCCCAGGGAGGACGAGGTGGCTCGCGCCCTGGCCCGGGTGGGCTTTAAATCTGTATCACGCAAAGGTGAGGAAGCCCTTGTCAAAGACCGTGATGGCCTCTTCCTGGACTTCGGGTCCATTGCCAAGGGCTACGGCGTGGATGCCGTGGCCACCCTGCTGCGTGAGAAAAAGATCTCCCACTTTCTGGTGGAGATCGGCGGGGAGGTTTACTGCGAAGGCCATCGCCTGGACGGAAAACCCTGGCGCGTGGGGATCAACACCCCCCGGCGGGGAGCCATGGTGGGGGACCTTTTCCAGGTTCGGACCTTAAAGGGCCAGGCCCTTGCCACCAGCGGAGATTACCGCAACTACCGCAACGTGGGCGGGCGCATCTGGACCCATGTTATTGACCCCCGCACCGGATATCCCGTGGAAAACGGCGTCACCAGTGCCTCGGTCCTGGCCGATTCCACGGTCTTTGCCGACGGGCTGGCCACAGCCCTCATGGTGATGGGCCCTGCCAAAGGGATCGCTCTGGTGGATCGGCTCGACAACGTGGAGTGCCTGCTCATCGTCCGCAAACCCGACGGCACCTTGGAGGTCTCTGCCTCAGAGGGGTGGGTGGATCGGTCCCGCTAACCCGCATTCTCCTGCCCTGGGCTTCCCTGAATCTGTCCGGGCCTTTCATTGTTCCCGTCCGGGACGGGTGAGCAGGCCCGGGCATTGAGCCCGTCTCCTTATTTAAACATGGGGTCTCCGGCGGCAACGCCATGCTCCATCGCCAATTTTATCTTATGTTTTGTTTTTGTTCCTTTGGTTGACACATTGTTTTTGCCTGGTGTACTCTGTCAGTCGGACAATGTGTGACTGTCCCATGCCATGGGCAACACCTGAATCTCCCGTTTTTATCTCTTCCCCATTGCCCGTCGCATTCCCTGAACCCATCGCACGCAAAGGGCCGCTTCCGGTCTGATTGCGTGATATCTCCATGGCTTCCATGCCCCTATAACCGACGCGTCTTCCCCTTGATGCCCCGGAGAAAGGCGCCGCATTCCCGAAAGCTGTGTCCCGATGATGAAAACCCTCACCCTTACCAACGGTTTTTCACTCAACATCTCCGGGCGGGTGGCCGAGTCTGTGACCGAGGCCCCGTCCCCGTCCACCGTGGCGTTGATGCCGGGGTGGATTCCCCATGTCAAGCCCCGGCTCCTGGTGAAAGAAGGCGATTCTGTCAACGGGGGCACACCCCTGTTCGAGGACAAGCGAAACCCTGTGGTCACCTACCCGAGCCCGGGGGGCGGGGTGGTGTCGCGCATTGCCTTCGGGCCGCGTCGCCGCATTGACGAGGTGGTGATTACCCTTGACGCGGAAGAGGGGTGGGAGCGCTTCGAGCCCGTGTCGCCCCAGCGCATCGCGTCCACGGACGCCGATACACTTCGCCACATGCTTCTCAAAGGGGGGGCCTGGCCCCTGCTTCGGGAGCTGCCTTTTCGGGACCATGCCGATCCGTCCAGCCGTCCCGCCCACATCATCGTCACCCTGGGATGGGCCGGAGGGCACCTTGCCCTGCCCTCCCTGGCCCTGGCAGGGGAGGAGGCCGCTTTTCAGCACGGCCTGGACATCCTCAAACGGTTCTGCCCATCGGTGCATGTCATCACCCCGGTCCACTCCGGTAAACTCCCGGAACCCATCTTGAAATCCGTCACCGCCCACATCCGCGGGGGCTACCCCGCCGGTGATCCCGGCCACTACCTGTACCGTATCCGCAAAGACCCCGCGGAGAACCACAGCTGGTACATTGAAGGCCAGGACCTGGTGGCCCTGGCCCGATTTGTCACCGAAGGACGGTTTTATCCCAAGCGGGTCGTGGCCGTGGGGGGCAACGGGGCCACCGTACGCCAACACATCCGGACCCGGGTGGGCGCCCCCGTTTCCACCCTGGATCCCCAGAAAGAGCGCAGGCGTCGCATCGGCGGTACCCCCTTTGCCGGGCTTTTCCTGCCGGCCACGGGCTACATGAATTTTTTCGACAAGGGGCTGACCCTGTTGCCCGTGGGCGACGAAGAGGACCTCTTCGGTTTTTTAAGGGCTGGGTATGCCCGGCCCAGCCAGTCCCGAACCTTTTTGTCCGTGTTCAACAAAAAGCCCCTGAACCTGGACTGCGGCATGCACGGTGAGGAACGGCCCTGCATTAACTGCAGTCGGTGCGCCCGGGTTTGCCCGGTGGGGATCCTGCCCCAGTACACCATGAAATGCATGGTGGCAGGAGAGGTGGAGGAGGCCCTGGCCCACGGGCTCCTGGACTGCATCGAGTGCGGGCTCTGCAGCTATGTCTGCCCGTCAAAGATCGAGCTGCTGGACACCCTGAAAACCGCCAAGGCCCAGTACCGGAAGGAGCGAGACGGATAGATGAAGAACGTCAAAGACGCCCTGGATCGCCTGGGCACCTATTTTCAGGAAGGCACGAAGCTCCATGCCCTGCATCCGGTCTACGATGCGATCCGTACCATTTTCTATCTCCCCGGGGAGGCCACGGTGCGCATGCCCGCGGTACGGGACAGCCTGGATTTGAAGCGATTCATGTCCCTGGTTATCGTTGCTCTGATTCCCCAGACTCTTTTCGGGATGTACAACACCGGCACCATGGCCCTGTTGGCCGAAGGGGCGGACCCCACCTGGGGCCATGCCTTTTACCGGGGCGCCGAGGCCTTTTTGCCCATGCTGGTGGTCTCCTACGGGGTGGGCCTGACCTGGGAGGGGCTCTTTGCCGTGGTGCGGGGGCACAAAATCAGCGAGGGCTTTCTTGTGACCGGCCTTCTGTTCCCGTTGACCCTGCCCCCCAGCGTGCCCCTCTGGCAGGTGGCCGCCGGGATCTCCTTCGGGGTGGTGGTGGGAAAAGAGGTGTTCGGGGGCACCGGCCGGAACATCCTGAACCCGGCCCTGACCGCCCGGGCGTTTCTCTTTTTCTCTTACCCGGTCTCCATGAGCGGGGACTATGTGTGGGTGGCCACCAAGGCCGTGGACGCCGTCACAGCGGCCACCCCCCTCTCCCTGGCATTGGGGGCCAAAGGGGAGGCGGTGCCCGAGGCCCTGGTTCGCAACGGGTACACCTTCTGGACCATGTTCTCCGGCCAGATTCCCGGAAGCGTGGGGGAGACCTCGGCCCTGCTCTGCCTGGTGAGTGCCGTCTTCCTCTGCGTGGTTGGGGTGGCGAGCTTCCGTATTATTGTGGGGGGCGTGCTGGGGGTGTGCGCCATGGGCGCTGCCGTGGTGCTCCTCTCCTCGGAGCTCTCCCCCTGGCACTGGATCAACCCGGTGAACCACCTGATCATGGGGGGCTTTGCCTTCGGCATCACCTTCATGGCCACGGACCCGGTGTCCGCTCCAGGCACGGACGGGGCCCGCTGGGTCTACGGGTTTCTCATCGGGGTGCTGACGGTCATTGTCAGGGCCTACAACCTGGCCTACGCCGAAGGGGTGATGCTGGCCATCCTGTTTATGAACCTCTTTTCTCCCATGCTGGAGATTATTGAGATCAAACTCCGGACAGGAAAGCGGGTGCCCAATGTCTGATACGAAACAGGCCGTCGGGTTTGCCGTGATTGTAGCCCTTGTGTGCTGCCTCTGCATCACGGCGGCATCCACGGGCCTCAAGGCACGGCAACAGAACAACATGCGCATCGACCGCCAGAAGAACATCCTCAAGGCGGCCTCCATCGACTATGACCCGTCGACGGCGTCCCCCGCCGATATCGAAGAGCTTTTCAAATCCCACATTTTCCAGGTGTGGGCCGGCTCCGACGGAAAGCTGCACCCCGACCCCGCCGAGGGGGACGAGCAGAGGCTGCCCCTCTACCTGACCCTGGACGACGGAGAGATTATCTCCTACATCCTGCCAGTGGACTCCCGGGGGCTTTGGGGGCGCATCAAGGGGTACATGGCCATCGAAGCCGACGGCACCACCATTAAGGGCTTTACCGTTTACTCCCACCAGGAGACCCCCGGCCTGGGCGGAGAGATCGAAAGCGACTGGTTCCAGAAGAACTTCGTGGGCAAGAGGATCGTGGGAAAATCCGGTGAATTCGCCGCCATCAAAATCGCCAAGGGCAAAGCCCTGGGAGACCCGGAAAACGAGGTGGACGGTATCAGCGGGGCCACCCTCACCGGGAAGTATCTAAGCGAGGGGCTGGCCACCAACCTGGCTACTTATGAGAGGGTTTCCCTGAGGTTTCGCCAGAACCTCATAAAAAAACACCTGGATAACCTGAAATCCCTGGAGTGATCATGGGCTTTACCCGAACTCGATGGTTTCGTACATTCAAGGCGGCCCTGTGGGACGACAACCCCATTTCCCGCCAGATCCTGGGGATCTGCTCGGCCCTTGCCGTGACGGTCCAGATGAAAACCGCCTTTGTCATGGCCCTGGCCCTGACCGGGGTACTGACCTCCTCCAACGTGATCATCTCCATCCTGCGCAACCACATTCCCCGCAACATCCGCATGATCGTGGAGCTGACGGTCATCGCCTCCCTGGTGGTGGTGGCCGATGAGATCCTGAAAGCCTACCTCTACGACATCAGCAAGCAGCTCTCCATCTTCGTGGGGCTGATCATCACCAACTGCATCATCATGGGGCGGGCCGAGTCTTTTGCCATGGCCAACCCCCCGCCCCTTGCCCTGGCCGACGGCCTGGGCAACGGCATGGGGTACGCCATTGTGCTGGTGGGGGTGGCCTTTCTGCGGGAGTTTCTGGGGGCGGGCAAGATCTTTGGTGTTCAGGTGGTGCCCCAGGCCCTGTACGACGCAGGATTTATGAACATGGGCCTCATGACCCTGGCGCCGGGGGCCTTTATCGTCATCGGGCTCCTGGTCTGGATCCAGGGTGGCATGCCGGAGGAGGAGGATTAGATGATGGGTGACCTGTTCGACCTGTTTTTCAACTCGGTGTTTGTGGGCAACATCCTGCTGGCCTATTTTTTGGGCATGTGCTCCTTTGTGGCGGTCTCCAAGACCCTGCGCACGGCCGTGGGGCTTGGGCTTGCCGTGGTGTTTGTCCTGACCATCACCTCCCCTGCCAACTGGTTGATTTACCATTTTCTCCTGGCCCCCGGGGCCCTTTCCTGGGCGGGCCTTCCAGACGTGGACCTCAATTTTCTGAAGTACATCACCTTCATTGCCACCATCGCCGCCATGGTGCAGGTGGTGGAGATGATCATCGACCGCTATTCGCCAACCCTCTACACCAATTTAGGTGTGTTTCTTCCCCTTATCGCCGTTAACTGCGCCATTTTGGGCACCTCCCTGTTCATGGTGGAGAGGCACTACACCTTCACGGAGTCCCTGGTTTTCGGCTTCGGGTCCGGCACCGGCTGGATGGTGGCCATCATAACCATGGCCGCCATCCGTTTCAAGATGCGTTATGCCCATGTGCCCCACGGGCTCGAAGGGTTCGGCATCACCATGATCGTCAGCGGCCTCATGGCCATGAGTTTCATGATCTTTTCGGGTATGGGGACGTAAACCCAAGGAGGCACCCTTGATTTACCTGGTGAGCTTGGCCGTGTTTGTCGGCATCATTCTTTTTCTGGTGATCGTGTTGATTATCGTGGAGCGGCTCGTCACGATTCAGGGAGAGCGGACCATCGTCATCAACGACGACACCGGCAACCCCATCCGGGTGGAGGGCACCCCCACACTGCTTTCGGCTCTTCTGGGAAGCGGGGTGCTGCTGCCGTCCGCCTGCGGGGGAAGCGGATCCTGCGGGATGTGCAAGTGCGTTGTGGACAAAGGGGGAGGGGAGCTTTTGCCCACGGAGCTCAGCCACGTTTCGCGAAAGGAGCGCATGTCCAACGTGCGCATGGCGTGCCAGCTCAAGGTGAAAGATGACCTGGAGATCCATGTGCCCGACGAGATCTTCAGCATCTGCAAATACGACGGCACCGTGGTCTCCAACGCCAATGTCTCCACCTTTATCAAGGAACTCATCATCGATCTCGATGAGGACAAGACCATGTCCTTCCAGGCGGGGTCCTATATCCAGATCGACATTCCCCCCTACGACATCCGGTTTACGGATTTTGACATCGAAGAAGAGTACCGGGAAGACTGGGATGCCCAGAACCTGTGGTCCCTCTCCCACAAAAACGAGGAAAATGCCTTCAGGGCCTACTCCATGGCCAATCCCCCGGCGGACAACCGACGCGTGATGCTTAACGTCCGCATCGCAACGCCCCCTCCCAACGTTCCGGATGCCCCCCCGGGGGTGGGTACCACCTACCTGTTTAACTTAAAGCCCGGAGACAAGGTGACCCTTTCCGGGCCCTACGGGGAGTTTTTCGTCAAAGAGACGGAGCGGGAGCTCTGCTTCATTGGCGGCGGGGCAGGCATGGCCCCCATGCGCAGCCATATCTTCCACCAGCTCCATGCCCTGGACTGCAAACGGACCATGAGCTTCTGGTACGGGGCGCGCTCCAAACGGGAGATGTTCTACGACGAGGAGTACAGGCAGCTGACCGAGGAACACACCAACTTCGACTACCATGTTGCCCTGTCCGCACCCCTTCCCGAAGACGACTGGGATGGTTTTCGCGGCTTCATCCACAGCTCGGTCTATGAAAACTTCCTGAAAGACCACCCCGACCCCGCCGAGATTGAGTACTACCTCTGCGGGCCTCCCCTTATGATCGACGCGATCCTTGCCATGCTCGAAAGCCTCGGCGTGGAAGAGGAGATGATCCTTTTCGATAAATTTTCGTGAGATGCAAGCATGTCTCACCAGCCAAATTCGGGTGCGCTACAGGGGCAAGAGGGCTCAGAGAAAAACCAAAAAGATGCCTCCGGTGGCAAGGTGTGCCACCTTGAAATCACATCCGCCTTTCAAACAGACGTCGACCTTGATCATCGTTTGGGCCATCGGCTTGTTTATCAAACCCGCTTAACCATAGAAGGCCAGCAGTACAGTTTGAAACAAAAAACCCTTTGCACGGATACGTGCAAAGGGTTTTTCAGGTTTAACGGTTCGGATGTGGACCCCGTAAAGGGATCAGGATCCGGCGGCGGCCGTGAGGCTTTCCGCGGTTTCTACGGACCCGTCAGCCGCAGGGGCGACTTTTTCCACCTGCACCGCACAGGCTTTGTATTCGGCGGTGAGGGTTTCCGGGTCGTAGGCCGGGTTGGTGAGCCAGTTGGCGTTGCCGTCCCGGAAGTGAAAGGCCATCCAGATCATGCCTTCGGGGATCTCCGGGGTCACCCGGGCCTTCACCGTGACGGCCCCGCGCTTGGAGGAGACCCGGACGGGCTCTGCCTGCCGGATGCCAAGGCGTCTGGCGTCTGCCGGTGAGATGTCGCAGGTCTCTTCGCCCAGGAGGTCGTTGAGTCCGTCGCATCGGCCGGTCTGGGTGCGGGTGTGGTAGTGGTAGAGGCGTCGCCCTGTGCTCAGGACAAAGGGGTAGTCCTCATCGGTTACCTCGGCGGGCGGGGTCCAGGCCGTGGGGTTGAAGATCCCCTTGCCGTGGGTGAATCGCCCGTCCTTGTGGAGGAAGGGGGTGCCGGGGTGGTCTGCACTGGGGCAGGGCCACTGGAGCCCGTCCCCTTCGATGCGGCCGTAGGTGATCCCCTTGAAGTTGGGGGCCAGGGCCGAGATCTCGTTGTCCCAGATTTCCCGGGCGCTTGCCGAGGGCCACTGGTGGCCGAAGCGCTTGGCGATTTCCCGGAAGATCCACCAGTTGGGCCGGGCCTCACCCGGTGGGGTGGAGGCCGTGCGGACGCGGTTGACCCGGCGCTCGCTGTTGGTGAAGGTGCCGTCGTTTTCGCTCCAGGCCGCTGCCGGAAGGACCACGTCGGCGAACTTTGTGGTTTCGTTGAGGAAGATATCCTGGCAGATGAGGAACTCGGCCGAGGCGAGCTCATGCTCGACTTTTCGGATATCGGGCTCGGTGTTGGCCAGGTTCTCCCCGAAGATCCAGAACGCCCGGACTTTTTTGTCCTCCAGGCCTTCCATCATGTGGGGGATCATGAGCCCCGGGGTCTCGGGAAGGCCCGTGACGTTCCAGGCTTCCTCGAATTTTGCCCGGGCCGCGGGGTCGGTGACCTTCTGGTAGCCGTGGAAAACCCCGGGAAGGGCGCCCATGTCGCAGGCTCCCTGGACGTTGTTCTGGCCGCGCAGGGGGTTGACGCCCCCGCACTCCACGCCCATGTTCCCCAAAAGCATCTGGAGGTTGGCCACGGACATGACGTTGTTTTTTCCGCAGGTGTGCTCGGTGATGCCCAGGGTGTAGCAGAGCATGGCCGGGCGCACCGAGGCAAGCATGCGGGCGGCCCGCCGGATGGTGTCGGCCTCAATGCCGCAGATGGGGGCCATGGCCTCGGGGGTGGCCTTGGAGACCTCGGCGGAGAGGGCCGCAAACCCTTCGGTGTTCTCTGTGACAAAGTCGGGATCAAAGAGCTCTTCTTCGATGATCACATGCATCAAGGCGTTGATCAGGGCGATGTCGCTGCCCACCTTGAGCTGGAGGTGAAGGTCCGCGTAATCCACCAGCTTGTGGCGGCGCGGGTCCGCCACGATGAGTTTTGCGCCCTTTTTCACGGCGTTCTTCAGGAAGGTGGACGCAACAGGGTGGGCTTCCGTCATGTTGGAGCCGATAACAAAGAACATCTTGGCGCGATCAAACTCCCCGAAGGAGTTGGTCATGGCACCGGAACCAAAACTTGTCGCCAGACCGGCGACGGTGGGGGCATGTCAGGTGCGGGCGCAATGGTCTATGTTGTTTGTCTTGAACACCGACCGGAAGAGTTTCTGCATCTGGTAGGAGTCTTCGTTGATGCTCCGTGCGCAGCTGACCCCTGCCACGGCGTCGGGGCCGCTTTCGTCGATGATGGTTTTGAGCTTGTCGGTGACCAAATCCAGGGCTTCGTCCCAGGAGGCCTCCTGGAGCTCCCCGTTTTTCCGGATAAGGGGGGTCGTGAGCCGTTCGTCTGAGTAGATGAAGTCGTAGCCGAACCGCCCTTTCACGCAGAGGCGGCCCTTGTTGGGAAGGGCCTCCTCGTCTCCGGTGACCTTGACGATTTTTCCGTCCTTGACGTGGAGGGTCTGCTGACAGCCCACCCCGCAGTAGGGACAGGTGGTGCGGACGGTGGTCACATCCCACGGCCTCCAGACACCCTTGGATTTCTTTTCCACCAGGGCCCCGGTGGGGCAGGCCTGGACGCATTCACCGCAGAAGACGCAGGCCGATTCGGACAGGGGCAGGTCCCCCAGGGCGACGATCTTGCTCTCGGCGCCCCTGTACCCGTAGCTGATGGCCTCGTTGACCTGGACTTCGTTGCAGGCCTGGACGCAGCGTCCGCAGAGAATACACCTGGAAAAATCGCGGATGATCAGCGGGTTTTTGAGTTCGGGCGGATAGGTGGGCGGGGTTTTCGGGTACGCGGTGCCCGTGGCTCCGTACTGAAGGGCGTACTCCTGGAGTTTGCAATCCCCCCAGGAGGGGCAGAGGTGCTCGGAGTGTCCGTCTGCTTCTGCCCTGGCATCGAAGAGGGCCTTGGCGTCTTTGAGGGACCCGTCGCTTAAGCAGTCATGGTTTCCCGACGTGAGGAGGAGTTCAAGGGTCATTTTTCGTGACCGGACGACCGTGGGGGACTCGGTCTGGATCTCCATTCCGTCTTCCGCCGGAGTGGAGCAGGACGCCAGAAGGTTCCTGGCCCCCTTGACCTCCACCACGCAGAGGCGACAGGCGCCGGTGGGTGTGGTGCCCTTTAAGTGGCAGAGGGTGGGAATGGGAATTCCCGCATCTTCCGCCGCCTCGAGAATGGTCTGGCCGGGTTTGAAGGGGTGGCTGTTGCCGTTGATCACAATGGTGCCGTCAGACATGGGATGAACCTCCGCTGGATGATCCGCTCGGCTGCGGGGCGCCCGCTGCAGATTCGGAGAATAGGGTTCTTCTGGGACGGATGTCTCTTTTCGAAACGCTCGTGTGTGGCGCGATGCATGGAGCGCCGGGACAAGGCCGGGTCCATGGTGCCGTAATTGTCATAACGGTTAATCGGATTATCACCAATTGTCAATATAAATATCCGGGATAAGTCCCAAATTTCAGGTTGATTCACGGGCCGGGGATCAACCAAACACCGTGACCACCTGCCTTGAGATTCCCGCCAGTTTTCCGTCGGGGGCCCAGAGTCTTGCCTCCTCGCCCACGTATCCGTGTTCCGCGGTGTCCACGCGGGTCTTAAATCGCCAGCTGTCGGTGGTGGCGAAATCGCAAGGGGCATCGCACATTTCCAGATGCCAGGTGAGGGTGCTGGCCGGTGCCACGGTGTCGAGCATGGACAGGGAGGGAGAGGGCCAGGCGTCCATGAAGGCGAGCAGATGGGCTTCGCGGGTTTTATGCGCCTCGCCCCGGCAGCTGATCCAGCCACCGTAGGATCCTTCGGAGCGCCCCTCAAAGGGGTAGGGCCCCTCGGCCCAGTGGTAGCGGAAGTATCGGGTGAAGCTGGGTGTGAGCCCTTCCATGAAGGGGAGCTCGGTGAGGGCCTCCGGGGCCGGCCAGTCAGGCGCCGGGGGGCCGGGGTGGCGGATGCGTGAGGGACGGCTTGTGCCGAAGCACCCGTGGAGGGTGGCACACGGCTCGTTGTCTGAGGTGAGCACCCGGGCCTGTACGTGGGTGACGGAGTTTCCCTGCCTGAGGAGGGACGCCTCGGCCCGGATGCCGTCGGTGCCCGTGGGGCCCACAAAGGCGGTGAGGAGGTTGCGCAAGGGAAGGTCCCCGGGCACCTTGCGGCGCATGGCGGCAAGCCCCGCTGCGGCAACGAGGCCGCCGAAGGCGGTTCGGCCCTGGAGCCAGGTGGAGGGGATGGTGAGGTGGACGCCGGTGTCGTCGGCTGTGAGGGCGTTGAAGAGGGCGTGGATATCCATGGGGTCTCCCTGGTGAGGTGTCTGTGGTGGCGAGTATCGGTGTCGGAGCCGCGGGCCCTGTTCAGCCTGTCACTTTAAGGCTTCAATGGAGATGGTGATGTCCACATCCTTATCTATGACGCCCATCTTGTAGAAGGTACCGTCGCCCACCTTGAAGTCGAGGCGGTTGATGGCAAATTCGGTGGTGAAGCCCGCCACCTGCTGGGACGGTTTGAAGGGGTTGGGCTTGATTCCGTGGAAGGTCATGGGGGCTGATATTGTTTTTGTGACACCCCGGATGGTGAGGTCCCCTTCAATGAGGTATTGGTTGTCCCCTTTGGGGATGACCCGGGTGCTCTGAAAGGTGAGGGTGGGGTACTCTCCTGTGTCCAGCAATTCATCGGACCGCAGGTGGGTATCCCGTTTGCGGTTGAAGGTGGTGATGCTTTTGGCTTTGACGGTGATGAGGCACTGGGAGTTTTCCATGGCCTCCGGGTCGATGGTGAGCGTGGCCGAAAAGTCTTCAAAATGGCCGCGAACCGTGGAGAAGATGTGTCGGGCGTCGAAATAGATTCCCGAGTGGGCGGTGTCCAGCTTCCAGTCACTCGGTTTGGCCTGGGCGGTTGCGGTGAGGCAAAGAAACAGTATGGGGATGACAAGGTGCATGGTTTTCATGGCGATGGTCTCCTTTTAATATAGACTCGTGACATATATCAAAAACCGAAGGTTTCGGTATGGATTCGACTTGCCGGGATGCCCATCTCCCTGAGCATGGCCTCAACGGCGGTCATCATGGGGGGGGGACCGCAGACAAGGACCTGGGGCGCCTGGAGGTGGCCCATGAACGCGTGCAGGGCCTCTGGGGTGAGCCGTTCCTTTTCCGGGGCCCCTGTGAAGAGAAGGTGCACCGAAAGTGCCGGGTGGTTGCGCTTGATCCGGACCAGCTCCTCGGCGTTGAACAGGGAGTCCGGGGTGCGGTTGCTCCAGATCAGGATGACGGGTCGGTTGTCCCGGGTATCGTTCATGTATCGGAGCATGCTGAGCATGGGGGTGATGCCGATACCCCCGGCAATGAAGACCAGGGGGGCGTCGTCTGCACGCACCAGGTGAGAGAAGCTGCCGTAGGGTCCGTCGATGAAGACAGGCTCCCCTTCCCTGACGCAATCCATGGCACGGGTCCAGTCTCCGCTCTTTCCGATGATGAACTCCAGGGCGTTGGGTTGGGTGGGGGACGAGGCGATGGTAAAGGGGTGCTCCTCGGGAGACACCACGGAAGAGGGAAAAGAGAGAAAGGCAAACTGTCCGGGAAGGTAACGAAAAGGGCGCTTTCCTTCGGGCTGCAGATGGATGCGGGTGGCGCGCTTGCCGGCAGGGGCGACCTTCTCGACCCGCCAGGGGGAGAGGTGGCGCAGGACAGGGAGGTGGCGACGGATGACCACCCCGAGGCAGAGGGTGCCGAAGAGCAGGCCGAGGGCCCGGGGAAGTCCCTCCTCAAAGGTTTCGCTGGAGAAGAGGAGGTGGACGAAGAGCAGGACCAGCACAAGGCCTCCGCCCAGCTGGTGGGCACGCATCCAGAGATGGAAGGGAAAGCCCAGGGATTTTTTAAACAGGGCGGATGCGGTCTGGTAAAAGAGGCCCATGAGAAGACCGGCCCCCACGATTTCCGGCCAGTAGGCGGCCTTCAGGGGCAGGGAGGTTACCTCTTCGGGGCCGAAGACAAGGAGGGGGTGGGCCAGGGCGAGAAGGGCGATAAGCATGCCGTTGGCCTTGTGCAGGGTCAAAAGCCGGTCCATGCCCACCAGGCGATTGAGCCAGGTGAGGCGGGAGGCGAGGACCAGTTGCACCATCAACAGGAGGGCTGCTGCCATGCCCGCCAGCTTTCCTGCCCGGAGAAGGAGCTTGGCAAGGCCGAATTTGTATTTGATGGAAAAGGATTCAAAAAGAAAAGGGATGGCAAGGGCGCCGCAGAAGAGGAGAAACAGAACGACCAGGCTCCCCATGATGATGCCGTACCGGGCACCCCGGGCTTGGATGGGAGCCGTGCGGATGGTCATGGGGCCTCCTGTTTCATGACCATGAAGATGGCCTGGGCCAGCGGGAGTTTTCCCAGGAGGATACAGACGGGAGCCAGGGTGGAGTGTGACAGGAGGGTCCCCGGGGTCAGGGGAACCGGAGGGTTGAGAAGGGAGAAGTACACCATGCCCACGACCCCTGCGGTGACGGCAAAGGCGTTCATCAGGACAGCCACGCCCACGGTGGCGGGCCGCAGGAAAAGGGGAGGCAGCAGCAGGAGGCTGAACACGCTGACAGGGGCTGCCCACCAGAAGAAGAGGCTCTTGACGGGCGGGTGAAGGCCGGCATGGAGGCAGAGGCCCCCGAAGCTGAGCAGCATGTGGGAACAGACAAGCATGTGGGCAGGCTTTTGCAACATGGCAAGACCCGGGCTGTTGGATGGTCTGAGGTTGGCACCGGCGAGATTGCGGAGCACCATTGCCGGAGCATCATGGGGCGTTGACGGGTGACCGCCGCGGTCGCCGTTTTGATGCCGGCGAAAAAAGGCGGCGATTTTTGTAATACGCTTATTTTTAACAGGTTATGCCCAGGGTGTAAAGGGCGCGCCAAGGCTCGGGGGCAGGGCGCTTTTTCTCGCGTGGACCCATTTCTCATCGCCGGGAAGAACAGGGACGGTGATTTCGGCGATGCGGTCTTTATGTGGTGGAAAGACAGTGTGTTATTGTTGACAGGATGCGCGATTTGGGAGAAAATGAACCATCGTCAGGCTTACAGGATTTTTCATCATTAGTCACCCATCGTTACCCGCTTGTCTTTATTGCCTTCATTTCGTTACGTTGGTTCCCTCCGCTTTGTCCTGCTTGCCTTCCATCCCGGATTGCTGTGGACACCACAGGCTCCGGGTATCCCCATCATCATTGATTTCATGAATTCGGTCCACGGCGCCTCAGGAGTTGTCGGCGCCCGTGCCTTCCGCGTGTTGCCCTGAGGGTTTTTGTGTGTGCTCCCAGTGATTCGGCAGCCGGGTTTTGTTTGGGAGGACGCCATGAAGCGCATCCTTTTTTTCCGTTGGATCCCCTGGATCTGTCTCCTGGGGCTGTGTGCAGCGGTGGGCACGGCTTACGGGGACGTGGGTTCCATCGAATTGTCGGGCGGGGTCCTGGCCCCCTATGACGTGTCCGAGGGCGATACCTCGGTGGGCTGGCAGATCGCCTATGCCGCCGGCGTGACAGATCATGTGGAGATCGGCGCCATATTTATGAAGACGGGCAACTTCGAAGCCGATAATGACATCACCGACGGAGAGGTGGAGATCTCCACCCTGATGCTCCAGACCCGCTGGCTGTTCAACCCGGAGAGCACCACCCGCGGTTTCATCGATCTTGCCGGCGGCATGATGGACGTGGACCCCAAAGGCACGGCCTATGCCTCCAGCCGCTCCGGCGGGGCCGCGAGGCTGGGGATCGGCTTCGACCAGGCCCTCAACCGCCACCTTGCCATCCGGTTCAGTACCGGTTACACCACGGGGATCGGTCGCACCAGTGAGATCGATATCCTTGATGTCTCCGTCTCCCTGGTCTTCGGGGTGCGGCTGCTTGAGTGAGGATGGGGACCTGCACGGGCCGCGTGAAAGCCTTTTGCGTTGTGGGACCGGGTGATGTATCTTGTGTCTCCGGCGCCGGTTCTGCGGCGAGAAACCAGCGCGCCCGTGCGCCCATCACACCAAGGAAAGGTCCCCATCCCACATGCTGGAATTTTTTGTCGAACACGGCGTCCTGTCTCTTTTTGCGGTGAGTTTTCTTGCGGCCACCGTGGTCCCTCTGGGGTCAGAGTGGCTGCTTGTGGCCCTGCTGGCGGAGGGTGGGCAGCCCGGGATGCTCCTGGCGTCGGCCACTGCGGGCAACGTACTGGGGGCCCTGACCACCTGGGGCATCGGGGTCTGGGGCGGTCCTTATCTCATGGAGAGGGTGTTGCGCATCGATCCCGCTGCCCGGGGCCGGGCCCGGGCTCTGTACCGGCGGTGGGGAAGCTGGTCCCTTCTGCTCTCCTGGGTGCCCGTTGTGGGGGATCCCCTTTGCCTTGTGGGAGGGCTTTTTCGGGTGCCTTTTTTCCGGTTTGCTTTGCTTGTCTTTATCGGGAAGCTGGGTCGCTATGCCTTTGTTGTGGCCATGGTGGGAACCGTGATGTAAGTTTGCGATGGCTTTGCCTGGGAGGATAAACTGAAATCAGCATAATTGCCGTTAATTGCTGGTTTTTCTTGTTGACTTACTTTGGCGCCTGATGAAGAATAGAGGCAGATGTGACCGGCCGGGCAGCCATGCTCATCATTATCAATTTTTCCGGAGTGAACCCGCCTGCGGAGCCAACAGGCCCAGACCCGTGGCCTTGGCCCAGGAACGATCCTCGTATTTTAACGCCTCTTCCCATGCACCCTGCCGCAACCTCACGACGCCCCCTTATGCAACGCATCACCATGTCCCCTTACTCTCTCCTAAGGACCCGGGCACATCGCCAAAGAGGACGCACGCGAAAACCAAACGGGCGTTTTGTGTGACGGACAGGCCGTCTGGCCTTCAGGGCCACGCCGCGTCGGCAGGCACCATACGTGCATACGTGGGCGACGGTGACCTTGACGCTGAAAAACAAGGAGGGGCTATGGACACCAAGCAATACTGTGCCAACCTGAGTCTGGAACTTCAACGGTGGCGGGATGCCATCCACAAGGAAAACGAAATTATTTCCAAGATGTCCTCGGCGGACAAGCTGCCCATGCAGGCGTTTGTGGAGGACCTGAGGATGCTTGAGGCTGAGATGGACGAACGCATCACTCAGCTGAAAACCCAATGCCCCGCCTTCTGGGGACCAGAAAACGCAGAGAGCGTCATGGAGCCCGGCGGTGTGCTCACCGGTTTTGATTACAACCCGGATGACAGCGACGGCATCATCGGGGGCGGAAACTTCGGCGGGTAGGAAAAAGGGGTGATGCTTCCGGGGAACAGGGGCATCACCCGTACTGAATTTTCAAGGGCCCGGCTGTACCGCCGCCATCAGCGGATGCTGCGCAGATAAAGGCCCTTGGGGAAAACCGATCCGTGACGCGGGTCGGTTTTTTTTGCTTGCGCCGCAATGGCGGCGAGTTGCCCACGACCCTGGGTTGACATCTGGGCGTGAACGATGTTAACGTCAGAGAAATTCGATCAGCCGTTTTGTCAACCTGATGGTCGGATACCCGTTCTGCGATCTCCTCAGCCGTAACGCAGGGGCCTCCCTGCTTCCACAGATACGACGATGCCGTGTATTCATGCGCCCAAAAGGAGACCCATGGCCCACCTGTCCGAGCTGGAAGCGATTCGTAAGTCTCAGATCCTCGATGCCGCCGTGCGAACCATCGCCGACAAAGGGAGCACCAACGTTCGCATGGACGATATCGCTCACCGTTCCGGCCTCTCAAAAGGAGGCATCGCCTACTACTTCTCCTCCAAAGAGTCCCTTATCAAGGCGGCGTTCACCGCATACTTCGATGCCGTCTTCGACGCCGTGCAGCGGGAGCTTGAGCAGGAACCTTCGGTCTTTTCCCGCCTTGCCCGTATCCACGTGCTGTTCGACAGGGAGCGGGAAGAGGTGGAAACGGGCTATCCCCTTGTGGCCGATTTCATGTACCAGGCCATGCACCACCCCGAGTACCGCCCCCTGTTCGCCCGTTGGGCGGAACGTTGCGTGGCGCTCCTGACCGGGACCCTGCAGGAGGGCATGGCCCGGGGGCTCTTTGTGGGGATGGAGCCCGAACCGGTGGCCCGTTCCATTGCCGCCATCTACCAGGGGGTGGGGCAGCGGTGGTTTCTGGCACCGGAGACCCACACCAGGGCCTGGGCCCTGACAACCCTGGAGTATGCGGTGGTGGGGGTACTGGTCCCCTTCCTTGCCCCCGGGGTGGAACTGACCCGGGAGCCGTCCGGATGACACAGGGAGCCTGTCGAGCCATGGATCAAAGAGATAGCAAAGGCCCGGTGTCCCCGGGCCTTTTTTCTCCTTCTTAAAATAGGGAGAAGGGAACACGGCCTGCCTCTGAAAGGAACGTGAAGATGTTTGGCAGACGGTGGCCTTCGGATATGGTAACGGTTGGGGATACTGCCTTTTTTCTTCTCTGAAAAGTCATCTTGTGCTATGTACCCATTTCCCTTGGTGGGGGGGACCGGGCACGACCGGGCACATGAGCAATGGATCGCCATTTTGCAGAAGGACCATTTCAGCGGCAAATCATCCGCCTCGTTATGGCGGCGATCTGTGCTTTTCTTGGGAACGTTGATTGGTGATCCTTCCCCACGCTCCGTAACCCGATACAATTGACGAGTGACGATGAAAAAATACCGTTTACTGATGAACGGCAGCAATTATCTGATGGCGGTGGATGGAAAAACCGTGCGGCAGGGCTTTTTCCAGAACATGATCATCAAAGCGGACAGCCCCAGGCAGGCCGAGCTCCAGGCCATCTCACGAATCTGGCACGACGGTGAGCTCCGGGCCAAGACCCTCAATACGCCCGAGAACCCCCAGAAGGTTGCCATGCATACCCTCTGGGAGCTGGACGTGACCTATGATGACTCGCGCATCGACATGGAACGGACCTTCTACCCTGAAAAGCGGTGGTGGGAGTTCTGGAAATAACCCCTCCGGCCGTCGGCCACCTTCCAAGCCCTTTTATCCTCCAACCCCTGCCGGTTTTCCCGCCATCTTTCCGTCTTTGCCGGAAAGCCCACCCACCGGAAAGATCCGATCGTAGAGCCCGTTGTAAAGAATCGTGTAGACGGGCACCATCACCAGAAAAGCCAGGTCCAGCATCAGGGCCTTGAAAAAGGAGAGGTGGAGCCACCACATCACCAACGGGATGGTGGCGCACATCAGCCCGGCTTCGAAGAGCAGGGCGTGGGCCGTTCGCAGCCCCAGCCCACGGGGGTACAGGGGCCTGCCCGCCCGAAGCAGCGCATGGTCGAAGAGGATGTTGTAGAGGTAGTTCCAGGCCATGGCCATGAGGCTCATGGTGATGCTCAAGGCACCCATTTTCTCCATGGGGGAGTGCATCACCCAGGAGAGAAGGGGGACGCAGATTATGAGCAGGGTGATTTCAAAGAGGAGGGCGTGCCGTAGCCTGTCCTTTGTGCTTCGCATGGTGGTGTTCATGGTTCTTCCTTCGGTGTAATTGCCGTATGGGGTGGCGGCACCGCCGGTGTGCGGTGCCTGTGTGGTCGTTTTGGGTGTTATATAATCGCATTTTCGGTTGGATAAAAGTTTGATACTATCCGATATTCGGATGGGTTGATGGCGGCAGGCGGTGGCAGGGCTTACGACAGCGCACTGGCCTTCAGTCCACGGGAAATACGCTTTTAAGGGGAGACATCATGGGATTCAGCCTGGAGTATATAGACGCGTTCATCGCCGCGGTGGAGACCGGGTCGTTTTCAGCGGCGGCGCGGCGGCTTGGCAAGGCCCAGAGCCGCGTGAGCACGGCCATCGCCAACCTGGAGATCGATCTGGGGGTGGTGCTTTTCGATCGTTCGGGCAAGTACCCGTCCCTGACCCCGGAAGGGGAGTCTCTCCTGCGGGAGGCCCGGGAGATCCGTGAGCGATGCCGGGCTTTTTCAGAGCATGCCGACCGCCTGGCCGGCGGGGCCGAACCCATGATCCGTCTTGCCGTGGATGAGCTGGTGCCCTCCTCGATCCTCTCCGATCTTTTGGAAGGGTTCTCCGGCGCTTTCCCCGACACCGAGGTGGAGTTGCTCACCGGGGTGATGGGAGATGTGGGGGAGATGGTGGCCTCGGGACGGGTTGACGCAGGCATTGAGCTTCCCCTTGCGGCTCCCGGTGATGCGTGTGACTGGCGCCTTCTGGGGCACATGGAATTTGCGGTGATGGCGGCTTCCCACCACCCCCTGGCCCGGTTGGAAAAGGTGACCCCCGGGGACATGGCCCCCCACAGGCAACTGGTGACGGTGAGCCGGAAAGGGGAGCGGGAGCCCGAGGCCTTTCGGTTCGGGCGGCGGATCTGGCAGTGCGAGAGCAGCCATGTGATCAGGGAGCTTGTTCTCAAAGGGCAGGGCTGGGCCGCCCTTGCACGGCACCAGGTGGCCGAGGATGTCCGGGCAGGGCGTCTGGTGGAGCTCCCCGTGGTCTTTGGCGGGGGCAGCTTTCAAAGCGATATCTACTTTATCCGGGAAAAAGGGCGGCCCCTGACCCCTGCGGCGGAGTGGCTGGCCGATTCCCTTTCAGAGCTCCTCACACGCTCCTTCCCCCAGGCCTGACAGGGGCGGGCTTTTTCCACGATTCCTTGCTCCCGGCTTTGCACAGGGTCTCTTGCCTGTGGTATACTTTTTTCATTTTTATCAGGCCCTTTTCCTCCCCTTCAACCCATGACAGGAGACGATTCATGCTCAATTTTCATCTGACGGACGCTCAGCTGGCCCTTCGGGAACGGGCCCGGAGATTTGCTGCGGACCATGTGCTGCCCGTGGCCTGGCATTACGATGAACAGGATGAGATACCGGTGAAGGTGCTGGAAAAGGCCCTGGACGCCGGGTTCATGAATGCGGATATCCCGTCCGAGTACGGGGGGCGTGGGTACGGACTTGTGGACGCGGCCCTTGTCACCGAGGAGCTGGCCGCGGCATGCCCCGGTATTGCCACCAGTGTCTTCGACAGCTCCCTGGGGCTGGAGCCCCTGATCCTGTCGGACAACGAGGCATTGAAGAAAAAAATTTTCGCCCAGGTGCTGGTGGAGGGGGCCCGGGTGAGCTTTGCCACCTCGGAGCCCACCATGGGTTCGGATGTGTCGGCCATCAAGTGCCGGGCAACGGACGCCGGGGATCACTACCTGCTCACCGGCACCAAGTACTGGATCACCAATGGCGGCGTCTGCGATTTCATGTCGGTTTTTGCCACCGTGGACCCCAAGGCAAGCCATGAAGGGATCTGTGCCCTGTTCGTGGACATGCGGTGCAAGGGGATCACCGTGGGCAAGCCCATCCCCAAGATGGGGCAGCGATGCTCCAACACCGTGGGGGTCCGCTTTGACGGGGTCAAGGTGCCCAAGTCCAATGTGCTGGCAGACCCGGGCAAGGGCTTTGTGTTGGCCATGAAGACCTTTGCCCGCACCCGCCCCATGATCGGCGCCTTTGCCGTGGGCGCGGCCCGCTCCGCCATGGAGTTTGCCCTGGACTATGCCAAGAAGAGGCACGCCTTTGGCTCGCCCCTCTCCGGGTTCCAGGCCGTGCAGTTCAAGCTCGCCGAGATGTACCAGAAGGTGGAGACTGCCCGGCTCCTGACCTGGAAAGCCGCCTGGAAGGCCGATGAGGGAAAAGACCCCACCATCGCCGCCTCCATTGCCAAATTTTACGCCACGGAGGCCGCCTGGGAGGTGGTGGACGAGGCCATGCAGATCCTGGGGGGATACGGATACACAAAAATGTTCCCCGTGGAAAAATTCATGCGGGATATCCGCCTGCTGAGGATCTATGAGGGCACCAGCGAAATCCAGCGCCTCATTGTCTCGGGCTGGCTCCTGTCCGGCTACAAGCCGGCCATGCCCCCCTTGGAGGACCTGCCTGTTCAGCGCGATACCGATCCCCTGGAAAACCCCGGCGGCAAAACCTTCAGGTGCCGAGTCTGCGGCTACGTCCACCAGGGAGACGAGCCCCCGGAGGCCTGTCCCTACTGCTTTTTCCCGGCTTCTGCCTTTAAAGAAACCCCATAGCCGGAATGTCGGCTTCTGCTTTCGTGGGACAACGGTTTTTCTGGTGGGAAGGGAGAGAAAGATGCTGATTTTGTTGGATGCGGGCCATGGCGGTGTGATTGATGGTGTCTACCAGACCTCGGGGAAGCGGTCGCCCCGATGGGAGGACGGGAGCCAGCTTTTTGAGGGGGAGTTCAACCGATGGATCGTCAACGGGCTGTCGGAGCGCCTGAGCCAGAGGCGCATTCCCTATGTCCTCATCGCCCCGGAGCAGCGGGACGTAACCCTCGGGACCCGGGTTTCACGGGCGAACCGCTACAGGGGCAAGTCCTCTCTGTATGTGAGTGTGCACGCCAACGCAGGGGGCGGATCCGGGTTTGAAGTGTACTCATCCAAGGGGACGACGAAAAGCGATGCGGCGGCCCATTGTTTTGCCGAGGAGTTTGTCCGCGAGTTCCCGGACAGGCCCCTGCGTGCGGACGTCAGGGACGGGGATTTTGACAAGGACAGGAATTTTTTTGTGCTGAAGCACACAGCCATGCCAGCCGTCCTCACGGAAAATTTTTTTATGGACAACGAAGAGGAGTGCCGTCAGATCCTGATGACCCCGGAGGGGCGACGTCGCATCGTGGACTTTCATGAGAGGGCCATTGTGCGATGCGCGGAGGGGCATGTGTAGCCGCAGCGGGCCGGTTACGGTTCGTCGGGTTTGAACCCGCCGCAGCGCTGGTCAAGATCCTGGTAGCTCAGCTTGAATATCTTGACGTGGATGACCAGAAGGTAGGTGACCAGGACGTAGGTCAGGACCATTCGGATGGTCTGGCTCATGGGGATCGTGTCTTGTGTCCACAGGGCCATGAAAAAATCGGCGCTCATCAGAAAGGCAAAGAGCAGGAGGATGTTCTTGGGCCCGATTTTCACCGCAAAATACGATGCCAGAAACAACCCGGCGACGGTGACGCCCGGCACTGCTGCGTACCACAGGGAGAAGGGAACCTCGTAGAGGGCGATATTCAAAAGGGTGCCCACCGCCGAAAGGGCCGCCATCAGCGAGATGCTCGTGACAATGGCAACGGCGGGGTTCACCCTGAACAAAAAGGTCAGGATAAAGTAGAACAGGGTGTCGATGCCGAACCCGATCCAGCCTGAAATGAGGCCCCCGATGAGTGAAAAAATAAAAAGGATGGCCGAATTCAGTGCGGTCAGGTCAATGCTCAGGTTTGGGTAGTGGTGCTTGCGCAGGATGGAAAAGAAGATGATCTGGGTGAAGACAAACCCCATGGTATTGAAGATAAGGGTGAGCAGCTCGGGGTTTTTTATGGGGACCACCACAATGCTGGTGACAATGCCCAGGATACCTCCCAAAAGGCACAGCGGAATGACATTGGCGATGAACAGCCTCTTATTGACTCGGTACCACTTGAAGGTCCCAAGGCCCATGCCGTAGGCCTGGATAATGAGGCTGAACTGCACGGCGCTGGCCGGGGTGATGTGGAGCCGTGTGAGAACCGGAAAATAGACGATGCCCGCCGCTGCCGGAGTTGTGTTGGCAACCGTTGCGGCGATGACCCCCAGAAACGGCATGTAGTAGAATTTGTCGAGGAACTCTTTTTGGAAATGGGGGAACATGAAGAGCCACAGGCACAGAACCGTGAAAAGTATAGCATACAGCGGACGTTTGTTGGTACGCATGGGGGGCGACTGCTCCGTATAGGCCCCGGGCCCACCGTCGAATGGCCAACGGAGGTTGGGGGGAGGTTGATGCCCCGGGATTTTTGAGGATAACGGAGCGTTCAGCGAAATCGGCCGGTGACCTGGTCATGGGGGCCTGGTGGGTCTTCTCCAGCCTTGTGAGCTGGTCGTTTCCCTATCATATGAGGTGGTGGGAGGCAAGATCACCCCGGCGTGTGCCCGGTGAAAGGTTTTGAGTCCCGGATTTTTATGGCATACTGCCCCTTTTTGTATGCACTCGAAGGAGAGAAAAGGGTTTCTCATGATTAAAACATTGCTCAATCCTGCGGGGACACGGCAACGGCTGCTGCGCGACCTGATCGTGGTGATCCTTCTGACCACCGGGGCCATCACCGCGGTGACCCTGATCCAGGGGGCCAACATACGTAAGGAGATCGCCCAGGAGCATATCCGCCAGAACCTCCGGGCCACATCCGACGCCATCTTCCAGTTTTACGACCCGGTGCGGAGCAACGCCCTGCTGATCCAGAAATGGGGGGTTGCCGGGATCTGGCAGATGGACGACATCGCCTCCATCACCACCAAGCTCATTCCCATGATGGAGAACATGCCCCAGGTGGCGGCGGTGAAGTTCGGGGACACCGAGGGGCGCTCCTACCTGCTTACGGCCAACGAAAACATCTGGATCACCCGGACCGTTTCTCCCCATCGCCCCAAGGTCATCACCTGGAAGCAGTGGGTGAACGGCCAGCTCATCGATACCCGTGAGGAAGAGAAAACCTACGACGTGACGAACCGCTTCTGGTACAGGGAGGGCCTCTCCCTGACCTCGGATAAACAGGACGATGTCACCTGGCTGCCCCCCTACATGCTGGACTACAAGGAAGTCCCCGGTTTGTCGGCGGTCATGGCCTGGACCTCGGAGGGAAAGGAGCCCCTTACGTCGGTGCTTGCCCTGGACGTGCCCGTCAATGACCTCTTCAACCGGATCACCGAGACCGATGTCGGCCCCAACGGCACGGCGTTTCTCTTTGACGGGGACGCCTCGGTCTATCACCCGGTGAGCGGAGAAGAACGTGCCGAGACCCATCAGTTTTTCCTGCATCATACCGCCGTGGAAGCCCCGGACGTCCGGGAGGCCATGGGGGCCTGGCACGCCAAGGGAAAGCCCACGGGGGCCTTTACCTTTACCATTGAGGGCCGAGCCTACTGGGCCGGTGTGCAGCCCATCACGGCAGATACCAAAGAGTTCTGGATCGGCGTTGTGGTGCCCCAGTCGGATTTTCTGCAGAAGGTTCTGGAGCGGCGGTGGGGCATCCTGTTCATTGGCTTGATTATCCTGGGGGCGGGGTTTGTCATGGCCGGGTTCCTGACCTGGAAATACCGGCACCAGCTCCGGGATATGCCGAACCGGGTGATCCGGGATGATCATTTTGAAGACGATGTTCGCCGCCTGATTACCCGCGGTGAGGGATCCTCCCTGGAGTTCAAGTCCACCATGCGCATGAACCTCAAGACGGAGAAGAACGATAAGCACATTGAGATCGCCTGGCTGAAAACCGTGGTGGCCTTCATGAACTCGGCCGGGGGGATCATCGTCATCGGCGTGGACGACGACGGACAGGTCGTGGGCACGGCACCGGACGGGTTCGAAAGCGAGGACAAGTGCCGGCTCCATTTCCGAAACCTGATGAACCAGCACATCGGCCTGGAGTTCACCCAGTACCTACATCTCTACATCGGTGTCATCGACGGCCACACGGTTCTGGTCATCGAATGCGAGCGGGCGGACCGGCCTGTGTTTCTCCTGAACAAAAAGGAGGAGTCCTTTTATGTGCGCAGCGGGCCTTCCAGCCTGAGCCTGACCATGCGCCAGATGCTGAAATACCTGGAGTCCGGGAAATAACCCATGAACGAAACGGTGTTTGACACCGGGGGCAAAGAGCTCCTGGGGCGGGTGGCTCCCCTGTGGGAGAAACTCAAGGCTCACCATGCAGCCCATTCCATCCATTTTTCTGAATTTCTTGCGGCACGGTCCTTTGCCGATCGCTCCGCAGATATCCTGTGCCACGGCGGCATGGTCCGGGTGGACCTTGCCGTTCGGGGGGGCGTGGACGTGGGGTATTGCGTCTGCACGATCTCACCTTCCGGGGTGGGGGAGATTGATTCTCTCTATGTGGAGGAGGGAGACAGGGGCTGTGGCCTGGGGGAGACCCTTGTCCGTCGCGGGCTTGCCTGGATGGATGAAAACAAGGTTACTCGTCGCATTCTCTCCGTGGTGTACGGCAATGAACCGGCCCTTTCCTTTTACAAACGTCTGGGGTTTTATCCCCGCAATATTCAGTTGGACCAGGTGCTGTCCTCTGATTGATATGGACGATTATTTAAATTATTTTCATCGGGTAGCCCCGGATTGTGTTGACAGGGGTTGCTTAATAGAATAAGTGAGCATATATTCAAATGTAAGGAGTCTCAATGGACAACAGACCCGATGCCTGTCAGACTGAGTGCATGAATCCCGAAATCGCCGCTGCAGTGGGCGCCAGGATGGAGTCTGAAGAGACTCTGTTTCACCTGGCGGAGCTTTTCAAGGCACTGGGGGACTCCACAAGGGTTCGGATCCTTCATGCCCTTTCCTTTTCAGAACTTTGCGTGTGTGCCCTGGCCGATATCCTGGACATGAGCTCATCGGCCGTGAGCCACCAGCTTCGGGTGCTCCGTTCCCACAAGCTGGTCAAGTACCGAAAAGATGGGAAAAACGCGATTTACAGCCTGGACGATATGCATGTGCATACCCTCTTTGAACAAGGGCTTCAGCATGTGAACGAATAGCAGGGACAGATCGAATGCGGGAGGGCTTTCTCCCGCTTTTTTTTAATACAACATGTGAACATATGGTCACACATGAGTTAAAGGAAACGATATGATCTTACTGGAACGGATTCTTTTCGAAAGCTGGACCGTCCTGTGCCTTTCAGCTCCTTATGTACTGTTTGGATTTTTTGTTGCAGGCCTTCTCAAGGCCTTTATACCGGATGATTTTGTGGCCCGCCACCTCGGGCGTGAGAACGGATCGAGCCTGTTGAAAGCCTCTCTTTTCGGGGTACCCATTCCCCTGTGCAGCTGCGGGGTGTTGCCTGCTGCTGCGGGTCTGCGCAGGCAGGGGGCCAGCAAAGGCGCCACCACCTCCTTTCTGATCTCCACGCCGGAAACCGGGGTGGACTCCATTGCCGTGACCTGGGCCCTTCTGGATCCCCTGATGGCACTGCTGAGGCCCCTTTCCGCCTTTCTGACCGCCATGGTCACCGGGCAGCTGGTACGTACCCTGGACCCGGACGTAAAGGAGACGACCGACACCCCGGCCCCCAGGGCGGCATTTCCCATGGCTCCGGCAAACGAAGAGCCCGTGGCCTGCGGATGCGGGTGCAGCGCTCCGGCCAGCAAGCCCACGGTCATGGAGCGGCTGCGCACGGGCATGGGATTCGCCTTTGGAGATCTGTTTACCGATATTGCCGGATGGTTTTTTGTGGGGGTGGGCATTGCAGGGCTCATCACCGTCTTTGTATCGCCTGATCTTGTGGAGACCTACCTGGGGAGCCCCCTGGTGGCCATGCTGGTGATGCTGCTGATCAGTACCCCCCTGTACGTGTGTGCCACCGCCTCCACACCCATTGCCGCTGCCCTGGTGCTCAAGGGGTTCAGCCCCGGAGCCGCCCTGGTGTTCCTGCTGGCAGGACCCGCCACCAATGCCGCAGCACTTTCCGTGATCACACGCATTTTGGGGAAAAAGTCCATGATCCTTTATCTGGTGGGCATCATGGTCTCATCCCTTGCCCTTGGGTTTGCCGTGGACGCCATTTATGCGACTACCGGCCTCAGCGCCGGGTGGCAGGCAGGCGCCGAACATGCCGGGCGGACCTTTGTGGGCACGGTGAGCGCACTGGTCCTCTTCGGCCTCGTGCTTTTCGGCAGGGGGGGCCACGGGGGGTGTTCCGATGCGGCCTGTGAGTGCGGGTAAGGCCCCTTGTGTCAATGGCCCGTCATGGTGCGGTAGAGTGCCCGGTAGGCCTCGGTGGTCTCCTTCAGGGACTTGACGTGGGCAAGATCCGTGGACTGTTTGGCCTTCATGGCAAAAAATACCAGCTGATGGACGTACTTCAGGCTCTCCACATAACCGGGCATCTCTTTGGTGTCCTTGGGGGGCTTGATCCGCTGGGCGAGAAAATACTGGGTGGCGATTTTCTGGATCTCTTCTGCATGGTGCTCTTTGTTTGAGACCCACCTGACGATCTGGTTGGTGTTGCCCTTGTCGGACAGGGCAAGCTCGTTGATGGCCTTCATGCTTTTTTCGATGGTGGCGATGTGCTCGAAAATCATCTCAAAGCGCATCTCATCGTTGTAAATCCCGCAGGGGACCTGGCAGTGGGCGAAGGCGGACGGGGCCGAAAGGATAACGACCCATGCCATGCACAGCCCGAAGATACCGGAAAAACGTTTCATGGTTTTCTCCTTGAAAATGCGTTGGGAGAACCCTGAGACGGGAAGGTGGGGGCTCGGGGGACGGGTCCTCACGGATGGTGGGTAAACGATACCCGACAGGCTCTGGGAGCCTGTGGCTTTTATCGCTTTTTTCAGGGGGATATTATACCATAGCTGCCATGGTGGGAACCAGGGTGAAGGACGGGGACGACCTTGGTCGGCATGGTGCCTCCGGCGGGTCGCTTTTTTAAAAAAAAGCTCCGCAAAAAACTTTCAGGTTCAGAAAGATTAGAACAGTCAAAATCCCTGAAATTCATGCCAAAGCCGTCAAGACCTGTTTGTCAAACTTTTGAAAAGTTTGGCCCCCGGCAGGGCCGCCGGAGGCAAACATAAGCTGAATAGTTACAAAAGCTCCGCAAAAACGTTTTGGTAAATAAAAAAAGAAGAGGGGCTATGCCTTGTAGGGACGCATCCCCAAAAAACAAAACCTGTTTGTCAAACTTTTCAAAAGTTTGTCCCCCGGAAGGGCTGCCGGAGGCAAAAATCTAAATGCGTTAACCCTGGCCTCCGACGAAGTGAGTGTACACGGATCGCGTCCTGTTGTATGTTGCCACGATTTGCATGCCCTTCAGCGGTACCGAACGACATCTATGGGATAAAAGAGAGAAACATGAGGGGGCAGGGCAAAAAAAAATTTCTGGCCGCCGCCGGCGTTGCCGGCGGCCAGAAATCTACTTAGGAGGAGAATCAATCCGTTCTTGACCCCTGCCGGCAAAAGGATGGCTGAAGCCGGCAGGGGGTGTTACATGTTGGAGTGACAAAAGAGATACCTCCCGCGCCGAAAATTCACAAACCATTAATACTTAACGAACTATTAGAAAAACTAATGCCTCACAACCTACCCCCCTTAAACGCCCTGGTCGTGTTTGAAACGGTGGCCAAGCACCTGAGCTTTACCACCGCCGCAGGCGAGCTCTGCATCACCCAGGGAGCGGTAAGCCAGCAGATCCGAAAGCTGGAAGATTTTCTGGAGCTTCCTTTGTTCCGACGGGGACACCAGTCCCTGAGTCTGACCCAGGCCGGTGTGGATTACCTGCCGTCCGTCACCGAGGCCCTGGACAAGATCCGTATCTCCACGGCGTCACTTTCCCGAAAAGATGCCAGGGGCGTTTTGTCCGTGAACGTCTCCCCGAGCTTTGCCAACCAGTGGCTGCTCTCCCGGTTTCACCTGTTTTGCCAGGAGTATCCCGATATTGACCTGAAAATAAACGCCACCGCGGTGCGGACGGAGTTCGGCAAAGAGGATGTGGACGTGGCCATTCGCTACGGTGCCGGACCGTGGCCCGGGGTGCATTGCACCAAATTGTCCCACGGCAGGGTGTATGCGGTCTGCAGTCCGGAACTCCTGGAAGGGGCCCACGGCCTGACAACCATCCGGAACCTGAAGCACCACCTGCTGATTCGCAACAGCGAGCTCTGCCTTTGGCCCATGTGGCTTGAGAGCGTGGGCATGAACCTCATGGAGATGCGGCAGGGGCCCACCTTCAACCTTCTCTATATGGCCATCCAGGCCGCTGCCAACGGCCAGGGCGTGGCCCTGGGCAGCACCATCCAGATCCATGACCACGTCCAGTCCGGGACCCTGGTGGTCCCCTTTAAGGTGGGGGTCATCTCGCCCATCTCCTACTGGTTCCTCACCCCGGAGATCAAGGTACAGGACGCCAAGGTCCTGGCCTTCAAGAAATGGATCACGTCCGAACTCCAGGCCCAGAATCAGATTTGACGGAACCCTTCCGTTACTATTCAGCCCGTATAAACCATCCGTTTAGCCCGCGTAGAAGGCCCTTGCGCTTTGCCCTGAGGAACGAAGGGCAAAGCGCAAGGGCAATAAGCTTTCGATGTGTTTTCGCTATTGTGGCTTCGCCACCCTCGCCGCCGGAGACTCGTTTTTTGACCTGACTTTGACCGGAATGGCTCCGGCGGCGTTGTTTCAATAGGCAAACCGGATTGAGGTGTAGATGTTGGTGTTGTCTTCCAGTTGCCCGAAAAACGTGGTGTTGCTGCGCCCCAGAAATACATTGGCCCCGGTGGTGACCTGCACGCGGTCCGACACCTTGTAGACAGCCAGGGGCCGGAGATAGGCGTCCTCATCCGTGGGGGACCAGTAACCGGAAAACCCAAGGCTCAGGGTCTGGTTGAAGAGCTGCTGCTCCATGCTGCAGGTGAGCACCTGGCGAAAGCGGTCTCGGGTGGCTCCGGGGGCGTGGGCGTATGCCCCGTGATCGAGGATCTCTTCCACATAATACTGGAGGCTTATGGTGAGCTCTCGGCCCATGTCCCGGGCGTAACCCAGAAGGTAGCGCCGCTCCGAGTTGTTCACCAGGGGGTCGGTGCCCGAGCGGTCCTCCAGGGAGCGGTACCAGGCCACCTCCAGGTTGGCGATGCCCGGGCCAAACTGGCCCCGGGCACTGGCGCCGTAGACCTCTAGAGACGGGAAGCGGTCCACGCCTTCGGGCGTGGTGCCTGAGGGCTGTTTCCAAAACCCTTTGTAGCCGTAGGCCGCCACCTCCCAGGTTCCCACCCGCCTGTTGAGTCGCAGGGCGATCTCATCATCTCTGAACCAGTCATCGGGCGTGTCCACAGGGCTTGTGTTTCCTGGCGAAATATAGGTGCCGTCCGTGTAGCGGTCCGGGTCAAAGCGAGGGGTGTAGACCAGGTCGACACCGGCCAGGGGCGTGAAGATGCTCACCTTTGCCGCGTCTGACGGCGCCTTGAGGTAATCGCCGTCCCGCCCGATGAAAAAGGCCTGCCAGTCCTTGGGGAAGAGGTCGTTGAGAAAGACCAGGTCCCCGGTGCCCCAGGTGAGGATCTGGCGTCCCACCGTCAGGTCGGTGTGCTCCCCCACCCGTGTGAACACCCAGGCCTCCCGCAGGTCATCTTCCACCGTTTCGGTGACCCCGTCCGCCCAGATATCCCCTTTCAGCTTCAGCTCAAACCCATCGTACATGGCCGAGAAGTCCCCTTGAAAACGGGCTTCCAGGGGGGACCACCCCGTCTCCTCCGGGCCTTTTTCAGGTCGCCAGCCCGCCCGGGCTTCGGCGTAGCCGTGGAACTCCATGGGCTCAAGCCAGGCAGGCAGGGCCTGTCCTGCGCGGGCCGTAACGGCCAGGCAAAGGAAGAGGAGGATTAAACCTGCGATGCTGCAGAATCCCTTCATCTCAGGAGCCTCTGCGGGGGGCGGCGCAGGTACCGCTCCGTGAAGAGGGTATCGGACACCCCGGTGTTGAACCGGACGTTGGAGACCCTCATCTCCGTGACACTGCCCGAGGCGATGTTTGTGGCCACAGAGCAGGTGATGACGGGGTAGTGACGCTCCTGCCCGTTTTCTAAGGCGGAAATGCTTTCCACCCGGGTGGCCTCAATGATCCGGGCCACGGCACCGGTTTTATCGAAGAACGCCTGTTTGACGGGGAGGAACGATTCTTTGTCGATGGTGGCGGTGTAGTGGGAAAAGGCGACGCTCTCCGGGCGCAGGGGGATGTTGTCGATGACATAGTACCGGTCGGTGACCTCCTTTAGCACGTGGCGGTCTTCGTGGATGTTTCGCCCGGAGATGTCTTCGTAGAGAAAGTCGGAGCCTGCAAAGCTGGTCCGCTTGTCCCCTGCGGCAATGCGTTTCACAAGGTCCAGGTTGGGCAGGTAGAGCCACCGGTCGTCGTCTTTGGCCGGGCTGTCGTGCTTGTGCACCAGAAAGGTCATCTTGCGCACGTCCGCCGGGGACTTGAAGCAGATGAGGTAGAACTGATCGCCGTTTTCGGCCGGGTGGTTTTTCCTCAGGGTGTTGAAGGCCCGCTTCCGGGTTCGGCCGAGCTTGTCCGTGATGACCATGCGGACGCTGGCACTGGTGTCGTCTCCGGGGTAAAGGGCGGCATGGTTTGCCCGCCGGACGATTTCATCGGCGTCGGTGAGGTCATCCGCCAGGGCCGGGCCACAGGGGATGGTGAGGATCAGGATCCACAGGGCCAGGAAAACGGCCGGGATTGTCTTGCTGTGTGTGTTCATGGTGTCTCCTTCGTAAAAGATGCCTTGTCTGGTCAAGGTCGATTCAAAAAACAAGCCTTCTAAGGTTAAAGTGGGCTCAAAAAGCGTGCCTCCGGCGGCCAGGGGATTTTTAGCCTAAGTGGCTTCGCCACCCCTGGACCCCAGGTTGCGAAAGCCCTCCCCCTTCGTTCCTCAGGGGAAGGGCTTCCTCGAAGGTTTTCGTGAAACCCAAGCAAAACCTGTTTGTCAAACCCAAGGCATCTAAATTGGCAAACGTTTGGCCCCCGGCAGGGCCGCCTTGAACGCTACTTGCGGGTGCACCCCGGATGCGCGTTTTTTTTCTTTATCTCCATCATGGAAGGCACCTTTCTGGGGTGAATCCGAGCCGAGGCACCGGAGTGGGTCGTTTTTTTCCCGGGGAAGAACCGTTCTTCCCAGACGGTGAGGATCGCAGGCAGAACCACCAGGGTGATGAGGCCCGAGGCAGCCATGATGGCAAAGAGCATGGCTCCGGTGGTTTTGTAGGGCACCAGGGAGGCGACGAGCAGGGGCAGAAACCCGAAGGCGACGACCAGGACGTTGCGGCTGATGGCCCGGGCGGGTTCGCCGAAGACGAGTGGCAGTGCCGCCTCCCAGCTGCCGGTGGCGGCAACGGCCTTTCGGCTGCGCTCCAGAAAATGGATGGCAAAGTCCACGGCCATGCCGATGGACAGGGCACTCATTACGGCAATGGGCAGATCGTAGTCTTTGCCCGCAAGGCCGGTGGCCCCGTAGATCAGGGGCAGGGTAATGGCCAGTGGGACCATGCACAGCATCGCCCATAAGGGGGATCGGAAGAGAAAGGCCATCATCACCAGCACCATGAGGAAGCTGCCGGCAAAGGAGCGAAGGAATCCCCCCACGAGTTTGATTTCCAAGACGCGGTTGATGTAGTGCAGGCCTGCCCACTCAAAGGAGAGGGGCACAGGGGGCGGGTGGATGGCCGTGTAGGCGTTGACGGCCTCCACGGCTTTGCGGGTCGCCATGCTGTCCCCGCAGTTGAAGTGCAGGCGGATGATGGCGTTTTTGTAGTCCGGGGTGACCAGGTGCCACAGGTCGTTGGGCCGATGGCTCTGCTGGAACTGCAGGTAGCACTCGGCCACTTTGGGAAGGGTGTCCGGGAGGGTGAAGTCTTCGGGGCGGCCCGTGGTGAGTTCCTGGTTGACCTTGCGGACCACATCGGCGGCGGACTCGGTTTTTCCGATATACGGCTTTGCGTCCATGGCGGCCTGGAGGTCCGCCACATAGGCCAGGAGATCGGGTCGCTTGAAAATCGCGTGGTTCTGGAGCTCGACCTCCAGAAAGGTCTGGATGTCGAGCCAGGCATCGTATTGGGCGTCGTTGGCCGCGGACGATGCCGTTTCAATGGACCCGACAATGCGTTCGGACAGCTCAGGGGCGGACGGGCTCCCGTGACCCAGTGCCGGGAGCTTTGACCTCATTTGTGTTGCAAGGGATCGGACCAGGGGATTTTCGTGTCCCTCTGCAAAGCGGTCCAGCCGGTGTGCCAGGTCCTGGATATCCTGCTGGTCGAGGGCTTCGTTCCGGGTGTCGCCCAGGACCAGGTAGGCGGTGTAGGTGCCTGAAAAGTGCCGGTTCAAGGCGGTGTCTGCCTGGCGAATGGGGTGGCTGGTGTCAAAGCGCTTGGCGTAGTTGTCGTTGACCTGGATGCGGGTGATCCCCCAGACGGAGCCGGCCACCACCAGGCAGAAACCGGCCAGGATGACCTTGGCGTGGGCAAAGGTGAAGCGGCCCAGGGCCGAAAGGAGGCGTGCCAGTCCCTTTGCTTCCCCGCCGGACTGGTGAGTGTGGCCAAAGGATGCAAGGCGCCTTTCCGGTATCATCATGACGTACGCCGGGACAAAGAGAACCGTCAGCAGCCAGGCCACCATGACCCCGATGCAGAGAAAGCCGCCGAAGACCTTTGCCGGGGGGATGGGGGCCAGGGTCAGGGACAAAAAACCGGCAGCCGTGGTGAGGGAGGTGTAGAGCATGGGGGCAAACAGGGTTTCCATGACGGACCGGATGGTGTGGGCCCGGCCGGCCCTGGGGGTGTATGTGTCGAAGAATTCGGACAAGACGTGCACCGAGTCCACCATGGCGATGGACATGAGGAAAATGGGCAGCATGGAGCTCAGGATATGGACGGGATACCCTGCACCAATCATCAGGCCCATGGTGATGACAATGGAGACCGTGGCGATGATCATGGGAAGGATGATGAGCTCCCATTTTCGAAAGAACAGGGCCAGAAGGCCCAGGATGACCACCATGGCCAGGGGGGAGGCCGTGCTCATCTGGGTGAACATCTCCACGCCCACGGCGCCTTCGGCAACGGGCAGGCCGGTGATGTGGAAGACGTCGCCTTCCGGGGAGGTGTTGATCTCGGCGATCTTTTCCCGGAGCGCCGTGTAAACCTTGTAGCTGATGAGTTTTTTGGTGAGGGGCAGGTAGAGACTGATGGCGCGCCCGTCCTCAGAGACCATGCGGCCTTTGAGAAGGGGGTTGGAAAGGGCTTTGTCCCGGATGGTCCGTGCTGCCTCCCGGGTCGTGGGGGGCTCGGGCATCAGCCAGTCAAAGCGAAGGGAGCCCGGGGCGTCCTGGCTCATGTGGTCCACCAGGGAGGGGGCCACAAGGTCTGCTGCAATGACCCCGTGGGTTGTGGCCGGGTCTGATTCGTCGGGCCACCTGAGGGTTTCTGCGAATCGGGTGAGGGTGTGGATTTTGGACAACGTCGCGGGGTTGAAGACGCCGTCGGGGTCCTCCTCGTTGACGATGCCCACGATGACAATTTCACTTAAGGCGAAGTTCTTTTTGGTCTCATCGTTGAAAAGACGTGCCGGTTCGGTGGTCTTGAGCATGTTTTCCGGGTCGGTGTCCATGACCACCCGGGGGAAAAAGGCCGCCGCCGCAAGGGTGGCTGCCAGGATGAGCAGGGCTACCTTTTTGGCGTGGATAATGGCCGCGTTGATCAGGAATCGTTTCAAGCCGTTCATGGGGGGTCTCCAAATCCTTGAGGGTAAAGGGTTCTGGTCTGGGGCAGCCCTGGAAAGGGCTGCATCATGAAAATAAAAGGTTAATCTGCTTAACTAATAGGGCGCACCAATCAAGCGCAGGGGGACCGTGGTACCCGGCACGGATGTTGGGGCTTAGAAAATCTGGCGCACTACTGTCAGGCTAAGCTGTCGGGTTGGGTCTGTGTGACGATCTATTTTGTTAATCTGCTTAACTATTTTGTTGTGAAAAATAAAGGCGCATCCGCTCAAAGCCCTCTTCGGCTCAGGCGCTGGGGGCGCCGGCGCAACGTGTTACGCTTTTTTGATGTCAGCCTGTTTCAGTCGCGCGTCCAGGGTTTTTTCGAACATCCCCAGGATCTGCGCCGTTTTTTTCAGGTCGGAAATAGGCACCCCCGAGAGGTGCTCGAAAAGAACCTCCCGGTCCTCGCCGTGCATGCGCTCATGGGTGTGGTACGCGGCCCAGCCCTTGCGGGTCAGGTAGAGCCAGTACTCCTTGTTGGAGTGGGTCGACTGGCGACGCTCTACAAAACCTCTTTTTTCGAGTTTTGCGATCATCTGGGACGCCCCGCTTTTTGTGATGCCGAAGTGCCCGGCCACATCGGTGATGTTGATCTCCTGGTGATCGCCGATGACCTCGATGGTGTGAACCTCCTTGGTGGAGACGGTCAACGTGGCGCCTTCGCCTGCGTCGACCACAAGGGGCAGCTTTTCCATGCGCTCGTACTTGTGCAGGACCTGTGTGATCTTCTGGATCAGGTCCTTTATGGGGGGCTCTTGCTTTTTCATGGGATAATGGTAAAGCTGATTAACTATTCTTGTCAAGAAAAAAAGCGACGATCCTTACTCATCGCTTTTGTTGGTCTAAGGCTTTGGCAAACTCGCGGGATTGCTGGGCCCCACGGTCAGGCCGAACCAACCATCATGAACCGGGTGGGGCAGGGTGCATCGGTGACTGGGCCGACATGGTTTACCATCAGCTGTTTTTCGGCCAGACAGGTTCGTCATTTTCGAACCTGTATCCGATTTCGATTTCCACCAGGGTGTCGGCATCGAACCAGAGAAAAAGGCTCTGGTCCACGTATTCCACCAAAAGGTAATCCGGGGCGTCGTCTTCGGTGTGAAGCTCTTCCTGGGGCGCTTCATTGATATGGCCTGCAAGGTGGGTGAGGACCTGCAGTTTGGTCAGGCCGAACAGGTCTTTGCCGAACAGGGTGTGGCCGGGCTCGCGAACGGCGATGGTGGAGAGGCGGAAGTCGTCGTCAGAGTCGAAGTTGAAGACAAGGCCGTCCCCATAGTACCCAAGGACTTTGGTGCCGTCGCCCAGGGCATCTTCGAATTCGATGTACTCCCGGGATTCGGGAAGGCCCAGGTGTTCGGTGACGCTCTCTTCTTCCTGGCCGAACCGTATAGGGCCGATGCCGATGCCGATATGTATGTCCATGATGCACTCCTTGGTTCTTCGGGGGGTATTTTCTTACCATACTCCAGCCCTCTTGTCCCTGCAATGCGAATCCGTGTCCGCCCGGTAATTCCCTGGAAAACCTGGGGCTGCAAGGCGGGTTTCATCCGAAAGGTCATGGGATTGGGGGCTGCTGCCGAACCGGTGTTTTTTTGCGGGGGGCCATGGAAAAAACCTTCTTATGTTCCGTGAGCATTCATCCGATAGGGTTGACAATATCCGGTAAAAAGAAGGGGGAATGCCATGGGGTGCAACCTGAAAAGCAGCAAGGACATACCGCCGGGGGAGGTGCCCGGTTTCAATCGCCGCACGGCCAGAGACAACATTGTCCGGGAGCAGGTCATCGCCCTGCTGGTGCTGGGTCAGTACCTTCTCTCCCTGGTGTGGGTGGGGGGGACAGAGGACCTTGGGGCCCTTTTATCCGGGATGGTGCCCGCCATGCCCCGGGGCCTCTTTTTCGGGGCTGTTTTCCTGCCCCCCCTTTTAACCCTGGGGATTTCGTTTTATGCCCGGAGGTTCCTCGTCGGATCGATTCTGCTCTTTGGTTTTCATCGGGCGAACCTGATTCTTCTCCTGTTCGGGGCGGCCCTGGCAGCCATCCTGATGCAGACCCCCTTTGTGTTCGAATCGGTTCTTCTCCTGAGTTCCCTTCTTGTGGTGGTGACCCCTGTGTTTTCCCAGGGGCTTTACCTGGGGGCCCTACTGTTTTTTTTCCTGGGGTCTGCATGGGCAGGCGGGTGGCCGGGCTTTTCCTGGTTTGATATCGGGGATGTGGTACTGACGACCCTGGTGGGGCTGATCATGGTGCGATTTCGGTTTTCCGATCGCGTGGGACGGTATTTGACGAGTCGGACCATGGAAGAGCAGCACCGTCAACTTAAGGAGACGAACCGGGAGCTTTTAAAGGCCAACGGCAGGCTCCAGGCCATTACGTATGTGGACGGCCTCACCGGAGTCAGCAACCGGCGTGCCTTTGACGAAGCCCTGGAGGGGGAGTGGCGTCGGGCCATGAGGGTGGGAGCGCCCGTTGGTCTGTTGATGCTGGATATCGATTTTTTCAAGGCCTACAACGACACCTACGGGCACCAGGCCGGAGACGATTGCCTGAAACAGGTGGCAGGGTCCCTGGGCGCCGGGGTGCGGCGCCAGGGTGAGATGGTGGCTCGCTACGGTGGCGAGGAGTTTGCCGTGATCTTTCCCGGCGCGAATGCAGATGCCCTGGCTGTGCTGGGGGAGTCCCTGAGGCGGCGTGTGGGGGCTTTGGGGCTGATGCATCCCTCCCTGCCGTGGGGCCATGTGAGTATCAGCATCGGCGGGGCCGTGGTCTGCCCCCGACCGGGGGAGGACAGGGAGTCCCTGATCAGGCAAGCCGATAAAGCCCTCTACGCGGCAAAGGAGGCGGGGAGGAACCGCGTGGTGATCCGAAAGGCCCCTTGAGACGCGGCAGCGCCGGAGTGGGTGAATCGCTGCGTGCCAGATTGGTAAAGGGTGGCATGCGGTCGGGTAGTGTGGTATATCAGATATCAAAAAAGAGGGAGGTGGTCGGGGTTGCCCGCCTCTTCCGGCATGATTGATTTTCCGGGCCCCGCACAGGGCCTGCCATGTGTGAGGAATATCTCGTGTTTACCCAACGCTCTCAACTGTCCACCCTGAGCCACTCCCGGGCTTACGGCCATTTTACGTACATCTATCCTGTTATTTCCCGCCGATCCCACGGCCTTTCCATCGGGGTCAACCTGAGTCTGGACAACCGCTGCAACTACAACTGCCTCTACTGCGAGGTGGATCGAAGCGTGCCGGTTTCCCGTGGCCGGGTGGATCCGGAAGCCCTGGGCCAGGAGCTCTACCAGATGCTCTCCGATCTTTCTCCTCATTCCCCGGCCCTGCGGGACGTGACCTTTGCAGGCAACGGCGAGCCCATGGCCGTGCGGTGCCTGGACCGCTGCATCGACCTGGCTGCGGAAACCCTTGATACCCTTGGCTTTACCGACGTTCCCGTGGTGGTCATCACCAACGGCACCTTTATCCACCGCCCCTGGGGGCAGCGGGCCCTGACCCGGCTGGCCGCCGCAGGAGGCGAGGTGTGGATCAAACTGGATGCCGGGGACCAGGAGACCATGTCCCGCATCAACAGCACCCTGTTTTCCCTTGAAAAGCTGGAAGAGAACATCTTTGACGCCAGCCGGATCCTTCCTGTCACCCTCCAGTCTATGTTCATGAAACGCTGGGGAAGGCCCCCGGCCACGGAAGCCGTGGACAGCTATATTGCGTGCCTGAAACGCCTGAGCCAAGCCGGGGCGGCCATCGATGGCGTCCAGGTCTACACCGTGGCACGGCAACCCCGACTTTCCCATGTCACGGCCCTTGACGCTCCTTCCCTTGAAGCCATCGCCTCCCGCATCCGCACCGAAAGCGGCCTGCCCGCCACATCCTTTGCCTAACCCGGGTTCGCAAATGCTTGCCTCCGGCGGCCCTGCCGGGGGCCAAACTTTTAAAAAGTTTGACAAACAGGTCTTGCGAACGTCCCTGGCCGGTCGAAAGATATCAGCCAGCCGAGTGTTGTAAACATATCGGACATGCATCGTCTTCTGTCGTTCAGTCCAACGGTGCTGTACGGCCGAAGAAGACACGACCGGAACGGGCGCAGCCCGTCAGAAAATGTGACGTCCCTGAGGAACGAAGGGGCGGAGCATTTGCGAACCTGGGGTGCAGGGGATTTATCCCCTGCCCGCCGGAGGCATCACAGGGTAGCTTCGAGGAATCGGGCCACAAAGGGTGTTTCGGGGTGGTGGAAGAGGGTTTGGACCGGGCCGGACTGTTCGAGGCGGCCGTCGCGGATCACGGCCATGGACTGGCCGAGGTAGCGGGCCTCGTCAAAGTCGTGGGTGACCATGAGGCAGGTCATGGCCTCGTCCCGGTGAAGGGTTTTAAGAAGGGTTGAGATCTCGCTCCGCGTGGCCGGGTCCAGGGCGGAGAGGGGCTCGTCCAGAAGCAGGACGTCGGGTTTGACGGCCAAAGCCCTGGCCAGGGCCGTGCGTTGTTTTTCTCCCCCGCTTAACGTCGGGGGTTTTCGAGTCTTAAGGCGGGTAATGCCCAGGCGGTCCATGAGATCATGGACCGTCTGCCGGGCGTTATCCGCCTTTTTGTTTTGATAGCGCAGGCCAAAAGCGATGTTCTCTTCCACGGTGAGGTGGGGAAACAGGGCGCCGTCCTGATAGACGATGGCGAGGTGGCGTTTTTCCGGGGGCAGGTGGGTGATCTCCGTGCCGTTTAAGTGCAGGGTCCCGTGGGTGATGGGCGCCAGCCCTGCCAGGGCCTCCAGGATCAGGCTCTTTCCGGCACCGGTGGGCCCTAAAAGAATGAAAAACTCCCCGGGGGCGACGGACAGAGAGACGTCCCGGACGGCAAAATCGGGCAGGTGGATGGAAAGGTTATCGATTTTTATCATTCCGGTGTTTCTCCGCGCTGGATAAGGACCCTCAAGGCCACAAAGAGAAGGAGGCTTGCCGCAATAAGCCAGAAGGCCACGGGCTGGGAGTAGGAGAGGCCGTAGGCGGTGAATCGCTCGTAGACCATGACCGGTGCGGTCATGGGGTGGTAGGCCACGATGATGACAGCGCCGAACTCGCTCAAGGCGCGGGCCGCGCTCATGATAAAGCCCACGAGGATGGAGCGCCAGCACAAGGGCAGGGTGACCCGCAGGAAGGTCTGGGGAAAGGAGGCGCCCAGACTCCGGGCCACGTTTTCCAGGCGTTGGGGCACCTTTTTGAACCCGCTCACCGCACTGCCGATGAAAAAGGGCAGCCCCACAAAGGTGAGGACTGCCACAATACCCGTGGTGGTCCCCATAATGCGGATGCCAAGGCCGTGCATCAGGTCGCCGATGACATGCCCTTTGCCGGCGATGCCCAGAAAGGCGATGCCGATGACCGGATGGGGGATCATGATGGGAAGATCCACGATGCTCTCCACCAGGTGTTTTCCCGGGAAGTGCTTCCGGGCCAGCAGGTAGGCAAAGGGGGTGCCGAAGACCAGACAGATGGCGGCTGCCCCAAAGGAGGTGGCCAGGCTCAGGCCGATGGCCCCGCGCACGTCGGGGTCTTTCAACGCCTCTGCCAGGTTGGCAAGGGTGGGCCCGGTGATCATCTGGACCAGGGGCAACAGGATCATCAGGGCCACCAGCACGCTGGCAGAGACCATAAGCCAGAGTGCCGGCCCTGAATGAACGCGGGAAAAAGATCGCTTCACAAGCACCCCTTACATGCTGACTTCAACTCGTTTCTGAAGGACGGCGGGCAGCTTGCTCAAGGCGGCATCGGAGGCAACCCGGCAGGGGACAAAGGGAGGCTGGCCCATCTCTTTAAGGGTTTTCAGGCCTTCTTCGGGGTTCAGGAGGTAGTCGAGGAAGAGAACGGCCGCCTCTTTGTTGGGGGCGTCTTTGACCAGGGTGATGCCGTAGGTGCAGGATTTTCCCCTTCGGGTGATGAAGGTGCCGGGTTTTTTGCCGGAGACCTTGACCTCAGCGGTTTTGTAGGTGTCGTCGTAGCGGTAGTCCCCTAAGTTGACGGCGCTGGGGAGCTCCACGTATTTCAGGCCGTGCTGAACGGCCACGGAGAGGTACTCAAAGGCGTAGTCCATGTTGCCGGTGTTGAGAAGGGAGATGAGCTCCACGGATTTGGGGCGGATGTTCTTTTTGGGGCGATTGGCGACGAGGGCCTCAAAGAGCCCTTTTTCGCCGTAATGGGTTTCCGCAAGCTTAAGGGCCATGACGCTGCGGTAGCCGCAGGGGTCGAGGTTGGGGTCGGAGTGGCCCCACACCACGTCGGTGCGTTTTAAGATCTCATGCCAGTTGGTTCCGCTGATCTCGCCTGCGTAGCGGCTCTGCGGCGTGTAGCAGAGGACCAGGCGGTTGGTCGCAAAGCGGATGTTCCAGTCCGCATGGGCCGGGATAAGGCCCTTGTCGATGACGGCGTAATCGGCGGAGGCCATGATGTCGGCGGGCTTGCCCAGCTCCGAGATCATGCGGGCCATTTTGGTGCTGCCCCCTGCTTCCCGCTGGATGTCGATGTCGGGGTGGAGGGCTTCAAAGTCCTTTTCGATTTTTGCAAAGGGGACGGTGAGGCTGCCTGCGTGGAAGATGGTCACCTTGCCTTTGGGGGCGGCCCAAAGGGATGCCGGTAGAAAACAGATAAGTGCCGCAAGAAGGATCGGTCGAAAGAGTCGGTTCATGGGTGGGTGTCTCCGTTTGAATGGGGGGGTGAACATATGACGATTGGTGCGTGTAACGATAAACTCATATCTTTGGAAGATAGAAATATCAAGGGGGAATGGGGGCGGTGGCAGGGATGGGAGAATCGTGGAGACACCGGTAGGGGCGGTGTCTGCACCCGTGGTATGCACGGGTGCGTTTCACCTTGTTGGTGTTCTTACAAAAAACGGAGAGGTATCGCGGACGGTGGAACCGTTATACGTGAAGCTCGGAGTTCTTTCGAAGGTACGGCGATGCCTTGTCCGGATTCGTTGTCTGGGACGTCTGCTCGGACCTGGTTTGGCGGGCCTTTTTCCGGGACAGGAACGCTTCGTGAAGAAGTTCCAGGGTTCCGAAGAAGATCAGGCAGTAGCCCAAAAGCTCGCAGCTCTCTTCCACCGCGTTTTTGACGGACCGTATGTACTCTTCGTGCATCACTGCCTTCCAGAGTACCTGGCGGCCCATGAGGCGTGAGAATACCAGGACCGTGAGGGCCCCTGAGGCCATGACGCCGAAGCTGGGACGGCTGAGAAAGCTGAGGACGGCGTCTTTCAATTCCTTCCGGTGGTGCCAGGCAAGGGCAAAGGTGAGGATGGCGACAAGGAGAGCCAGGGCTTGCCATGCACCGTCAAAAACATATCGGTCCAGGGCAAAGTCGAATTCACGGATGGCGGCAATGCTGGCGATGCCCACCAGGAGCGAGGCCAGGGGTGTGTCGGATTCGTTGATGTGGCCTGCCAGGTAGGCTGAGGCAGCCGTGAGGAACAGCAGGATGGCCTGGAGGCTTTCCAGAATGGAGTTTTCATTAAAGAGAACTTCTCCGGGCTGTCTCCTGGCTTCCCAGGTCACCAGAAGGACCATGGTTCCAAGAAAAAGAATATAAAACGTAAAACGAAGGGCAGCACTTGCCATGGGGTTGAGTTGTTTAGGAGTCATGTTTTCAGTAGCCGGGGTTTGAGTTGTTTTCGAGTCTCTGCTGTATGGAATGGTTTGTCCGGGGGGACCAATTCGTTGATTTCGTTACTTATAAATGCACCCTCTTTTCGGCGGTGCATTGGATGGCTCATATACCAATCAAAAGCGCTGTGATTTGTAAACCATATAGTACAGCGGAGGATATGGGAACGCAAATGAATAGTTGGTATGTGGTTGTTTTTCAGGGGGGTTATGTTGATAGTGCGTGATCCGGGATCGTTGATACGAACGGCGTTAACTGTCTGTCGGCACGGGGGCAGAGCAGTTGTTCGTACCATGGGGAGAGGGGGCGAGATGATCGTATCGGTGGATGGGGCCGCAAACACACCCAAAGGCTTCCTCACGGCTTACCACCCCATGGGGGGGGATCGTTCATGGGAAAACAGCCGGGATGAGAGCCACATGATGCATTGCCGCCTGCCATTCACGGTTACCTGATTGATTTTGCCGCCCTTGGGGAGAGCCGAATTCACCCTGCCTTCTGCGCTCTGGTGCCTTCAATACGGGTGTACTCGGCTCGTGAAAAATCCGGTCTAACGCATCTCCGCTATATCCCGCTCGCTCAGGCGGAAGAGATCCGAGTCTCCGGGGTAGGGGTCGGTCTGGTTCAGGTTGGCCAGGGCGATGAAGTGGTCGAAGTTGTCCAGGATAAGGGTGGCCAGGGCGGGATCGAAGTGTTCTTCGCGCTGTTTTTCAAAGAATTCGTAGACCACATGGGGCGGGTAGATGGATTTGTAGGGGCGTCGCGATGTGAGGGTGTCGAACACGTCGGCGGCGCAGACGATGCGGCCGGCCAGGGGGATGGCCTCGCCCTTGATGCCTCTGGGGTAGCCGGTGCCGTCCCAGCGTTCGTGGTGGGACAAGGCAATGTCCCGGCCGAGGCGGATGACCTCGGAACTGGAGTTGGCAAGGATCTTGGCGCCAATGGTGGTGTGGGTCTTGATAATATCGAACTCGTCGTCTGTGAGGCGGCCGGGTTTGGACAAAATGGCGTCGGGGATCCCGATTTTCCCGATGTCGTGCATGGGGGACGCGTAGCGCAACCGCTCGATGAAGTCATCGGAGAGGTCCATCAGGCTGGCCAGGAGAACGCAGTAGTCGCCCATGCGGACGATGTGGTCCCCGGTGCCCTCGTCTTTGTGCTCGGCTGCCACCACGAGGCGTCGTACCGTATCGAGGTAGGAGTGCTTGATGGTGGCGTGGGCCATCTCCAGCTCGCGCATGAGGCGCCGCTCCCGGATCACCCGTTGCAGTCTCAAGACCACCTCGTTGAGTTCCAGGGGTTTGACCAGGAAGTCCACGGCGCCCATGTGGATGATGGTGTCGTATCGAAACCCCTTGATGTCTCCGGTCATGACCACCACGTCCACCGGAATCTCTTCCTTGAGCTGCTTCAGGAAGCTCAGCCCTCCCATGCCCGGCATGTGGATGTCGGTGAGCACCAGGTCCATGGGCGTCGTGCGCATGACGGTAAGGGCCTCCTCCCCGGAGGTGGCCGTGAGGCACTGGGCGCCCTGTTTTTCAATGGTTTTTTTGAGAAGCAGGAGGGTTGCCGGGTCGTCGTCCACGACCAGGATTCGGGTGGTTTTGAGTTGCATCTCCATGGTGCGTTCCTTCAAGAGGCCTCAGGATTGTCGCGCGGCGTATGGCGGTGATGGCCTTGGGAAGCCTGAAGCGGTGTCTGTCGCTTCTCCGCTGGGTACGGTCACGAACGGCGAATAATCCACCAAGGTGCCCTTGAGGCATTTCGGGCACCGGCGTCGGGGAGACCGCATCTGAATCAGGCGCACCATTGTTGGGTGAAACCGTCGGGTTTCGTCCCTTCCGAAACCAAGGAGAGGGGGCGTGGCGCTTTCAGTAAAGGTACGATTTATCATACCACAGGCCGATGGATTACAAAATGGTTCCCCGTCAGGGAATCCAAGGGGGAGCCTATCGGATCAGGGAGCCGAGATCCAGAAAAAAAACGCCGTTCGCCCCTTTACAGGGGAAGTGGATGACCTTAGATTGAATCATGATTCAAAGTTCAATGACGCCTCCACAGCCTCAGCTATGGTGAAGACCATGGGGGCCATGGATCACGTTTGAACCTACAGAACCCTAATTATGTAATAAAATGGTGCGCGCTTGACAGGGCTTCATGGGGCCCTTACAGCCGAGCCCATTGGGACGATGGGGGCATCATGCGTCCATATATTGAACGGTGGTTCAAATTTGGGGCCACACAGCCCCATCCGTCGGGAGGAGAGAAACGTGGCAGTCAGTGTCGACAAAGAGCAGGCCATCCACAAGGCGGCCATCGAGGTGATCAGCGAGTACGGTTTCCACAAGGCCAAGATGGCAAAGATCGCTGAGGTGGCCGGGGTGAGTGCGGGGAGCCTCTATACGTACTACAGCGACAAGGACCATATCCTCGACCGGATTTTCGAGGTGCTCTGGAAAAAGGACTGGGCCGGTCTCATGCCCCTGGCCACCCGGGAGGACCTGAGTCCCCTGGAGAAGCTGGAAGCAGCCATCGACCTGATCTTCGACGTGCTTACCGAAGATCGGAATCTGATCATCGTGTTTGCCAACGAATTCAATAATTTCATGAAAAACAAAGAGGTGAGCTTTGCTCGCCATTACACCGAGTTCCAGGGGGCCTTTCTCTCCATACTGACGGAGGGGCAGGCCCAGGGGGTGGTGAATCCCCACCTTCCCGGGGAGGTGATCTGCGATTTTATTCTGGGGGGCATCCGAAAGATCCTGTACGAGCGGGTCACAAGTGACCGGGAGAACGACTGGGCCACCCTGCGCACCCACATCAAGGCCATGATCCGACGAGGAGTGCTGGTGTGATGGGACGGTGGCGACGAGGCTTGAAATGGATCCCGTGGTTTCTGACGGTAGCGTGGTGCTGGGCTGCCGTGGCCGCAGCCGGTGACTTGACCCTGGATGAGGCCCTCTCCCGCATGGAAGCGGGCAACGACACCCTGGCCGCGGCCCGGGAGGAGAAAGCGGCCAAAACCTATGAAAAGGAGGCGGCTTTCGGCCTTCATCTGCCCTCGGTGAAAGCCTCCATGCGCTGGACGCGCATCGATGAGCCCATTGAGATCGATATTCCGCCTATTGAGATGCCGGATACTTTGGGCGGTCTGATGAAAAAGCTAACGGGAAACGATGTTGCCCCAATAACGTTAAATTCGATGCTTGTCCAGGACGACACCTTTGTCAAAGGGCGTATCACCGCTTCGTTGCCCCTGTATGCGGGGGGGCGGATCCAGGCGGCCAACCAGGCGGCCTCATCCCGGGTCCAGGAGTCGGATGCCAGGCTTCGGGAGACAGGCAGCCGGTTGATGCGGGATATGGTGACGCGTTACTACGGCCTTCGCTTTGCAAAAAAGGTGGTGGATGCCCGTGCCGCGTATTTAAAGGGGATGGAGCAGCATGTGTCTGAGGCCAGGCAGCTGGAGGCCCAGGGGATGATTTCCCGTTCGGAGCGTCTCCACGCGGAGGTGGCCCGGGCCGAAGCCGAGCGCCTGTTGAAGCGGTCTGTGCGGGACCGGGACATCGCAGAAACAGCCCTTGCGAACCTTCTGGCCGAAGAGCAGGGAGGACCCGGGGCGATTCATCCTGTCTCCCCTCTGTTTCTGACCCGGGACATTGAGCCCATGGATTACTTTGTCTCTGCGGCCCTTCGCTTGAACCCGATGCTACAGCAAATCGATGAAAAGGGTGTGCAGGCCAGGGCCGGGGTCAAGGCGGAGAAAGGGGCCTTGCTCCCCAAGGTTTATCTTTTTGCCAGGCAGGAGCTGGTGACGGACGACCTGACCATGCTTGAGCCAGAGTGGGCGGCGGGTGTGGGGATGGAGATGTCTCTTTTTGAAGGGTTCTCTTCGGTGAATCGCCTTCGATCTGCCCGTGTCCAGACCTCCCGGGTGGCGCACATATCCGCCCAGGCAAAACGGGACATCGCAACCATGACGGAGAAACTCTACTGCGAGGTGCTGGCCCAGGTGGAGCAGTACGACGCTTTGAAAACCTCACGGGCTCTGGCCAGGGAGGCCGTTCGAGTCCAGACACGGGCCTTTGAGGAAGGCTATGCCACCTCCCTGGATGTGGTGGATGCCCGGCTCACCCTGTCCGGGGTAGTGATCACGCAGCTCCTGGCTGTTTACGAATACGACGTGGCCCTGGCACGGCTCCTGGAAACGGCGGGGCTGACCCAGGCGTTTCATACCTATCGCAACGACAAGGAACTGGAGGTGACCTTTTGATGAAGAAACCCTACGCAGCATGGACAATGGTTCTGGTGGGGCTGGCGGCCACCGTGGGGGCTGTGTGCCTTTTGGGCATGAACCCCGCTCCCCTGGTGGTCCAGGGGGAAGTGGACGCCACCCGGATTGATGTGGCTTCCAAGGTGCCGGGGCGTGTCTCCGAGGTCTTTGTTGCCCGCGGGGAACGGGTGGTCAAGGGGCAGCCCCTGTTTGTCATCGACAGCCCGGAGATAAGGGCCAGGGTTCGTCAGGCCCGGGCCGCGGTGGAAGGGGCCAACGCCCAGCTCACCAAGGCCAACCGGGGGGCAAGGGAAGAGGAGGTCCGGGCGGCCCGTAACCTGTGGCGCAAAGCCGAGGCAGGGCTGACCCTGGCCAAAAAGACCCATGCCCGTGTGGCAAAGCTTCACGCCGACGGGGTCCTGCCTGCCCAGAAGCTCGACGAGGCCTTTGCGCAGCTCGAAGCGGCCCGTCGCAGCGCAGAGGCGGCGCGTGCAGCCTATGAGATGGCCGAGAAAGGCGCCCGGGAAGAGGACAAGGAGGCGGCCCTGGCCATGGTAAGCAGGGCTTCAGGTGCTTTGGCCGAGGCCGAAGCCTTTGAGGAGGAGACCCGCCTTGCGGCGCCGCGGGCCGCCGAGGTGTCGGATATCGTGGTGGACCCCGGGGAACTTGCCGCTACCGGTTGTCCTGTGGTGACCCTGGTGGACCTGGCCGATGTGTGGGTGACCTTCAACCTGCGGGAGGACCTGCTGGCAGGGATCCGCATGGGCAGCACCCTGCGTGCGAAGATTCCCGCCCTGGGCAACCGGGAGGTCACCCTGACGGTCAATCACATTGCGGCCCTGGGGGCCTTTGCCACCTGGCACGCCACCAAGGCCACCGGGGACTTCGACATGAAGACCTTTGAGGTGCGGGCTGTGCCCCAAGACGGGGTTGAGGGGCTGCGCCCCGGCATGAGCGCGGTGGTGGCCTGGGACATGGGCAGCTGAGGTGAAGGCCATGACGCGTGTTGCAAAGGTGGTGGCCCGGGAGCGGGACGCCTTTCTCAGCGACCGGCTCTTTCGGCTGCTGACCGTCGGGTTTCCCCTTGCCGCCCTGATTCTGTTCACCGCCCTGTTCCGCCAGGGAAGCCCGGAAAACCTGCCGGTGGCCGTATGCGATCAGGACAGGACCGTCCTCTCCCGTTCTATGGTTCGTATGGTGGAGGCCACCTCCTCCATGGCCGTTGTTCCGGTGGCCGACCCGGAGGCGGGTCGCCGTGCCATCCTCTCGGGCAGGGCCTACGGGCTTCTGGTTCTTGCCGAGGGCATGGAGAGGGAGGTGGTGGCCGGAAGGGCGCCGGTGTCCCGGTTTTACATCAACAATCAGATCATGCTGCCGGCCGGGGTTATCAAGCGGGCCATGCTGAAGGTCTTCTCCGGGGCCTCGGCCGGGGTGAAGCTGAGGGTGAACCTGGCAAAGGGGATGCCCGAGGTCCGGGCCAGGGAGCGCCTTGACGGCATCCATGTGGCCTCCCGTGTCCTTTATAATCCCAACCTTGATTACCGATGGTATCTGTATGCAGCCATCTGCCCCTTTCTCATGAAGATTTTTATCATGAGCGCCACGGTGTGGAGCGTGGGCAGGGAGATGAAATCGGAGACCGTGCTGGCCTGGCTCCGGGCATCCGAGGGGCGGGTTCATGCAGCCCTCTTTGGAAAGCTTGCGCCCCAGACGCTCTGGTTCACTCTGGTGTGCTGGGCCATGTTGGCCTTTTTTTTCGGGGCCATGGAGCTTCCTCGCCCCCAGCGGGTGGCCACCCTCATGGGGGGCACCGTTCTTTTTGTTGCGGCCTGCCAGGCCGCCGCCCTTTTTCTGGTGGCCTTTACCGGAGGCCTTGCCAAGGCGGTGAGCATGATGAGCCTTTACGCGGGCTCGGCCTTTGTCTTTGCCGGGGTCACCTTTCCGGCGGCGGCCATGCCCCTTCCTGCGCGGGTCTGGCACGCCACCTTGCCGCTGACGCACATGGTGCGGCTGATCAACGAACAGGCCTTGAAGGGCCTCGCCTTTGACGGGTCCGCAGGCACCCTTTTGGCCTTTGTGGCCATCGGGCTGGCGTGCGGTGTCCCGGCCTGGGCCAGGCTTTGCCAGAGGCTGTCGGCAGCGGGCCAGGCACCGGGAGGGTTGTCATGAACTGGTTTCGATTGATTGCAGGCGAGTTGAGCCTGGCCTTGGGGGACTCCGCCACCCGTCTGTTGCTGCTGGGTTCGGTGGTGCTGTACGCGTTTTTTTATCCTTACCCCTATTCACCGGAGGTGCAGGACCATGTGCCGGTGGTTGTGGTGGACCTGGATCACACCAGTCTCTCCCGCCAGTTGATCCGCATGGCAGGTGCCGGGGACAGGGTGCGGGTGGCTGTCCGGGCCCCCACCCTTGAACGTGCCAAGGCCCTGTGCCGGGCCGGGGAGGTTCAGGGGATCTTCCTTGTGCCCGAGGGGTTCCAGGGCAAGGTGCTCAAAGGGGCAAAGGCTGAGGTAGCCGTCTGGAGCGAGGCCTTGAGTTTTTTCACCTACCGCCAGGTGGCCACCGGGCTGCTGGTCGCTTCCAAGACCCTGTCGGCGGGCATCGAGATGAAGCGCCTGACGGCGGCGGGGCTGAGCGAAGAAGCGGCCTTTTCTGCCATGGAGCCCCTGCCGCTTCAGACGGTGCAGCTCTTTAACCCCGCAGGGGGGTACGGCACCTACGTGGTGCCCCTGGTCTTTGCCCTGATTCTCCAGCAGACCCTGCTCATGGGGGTGGGGATGGTGGCCGGTGCCCGGTCCGAGGCCGGGGACAGCTCCTGGTTTTCCGCAGGGCCAGGGCTTTTGGGGGCCGTGCAGGCTGTGTCGTCCAAACTGGCAGCCTACCTGCTCCTCTACAGCATCCACGCCCTGGTCTATTTCGGGGTGCTGCATCGGTTCTACCGGTTTGTTGCGCGCGGGGCGGTGTGTGAGATGGCTGTGGTCATGGCCCTGTTTCTCGTATCCGTCATTCTGTTTGCCCTGACCCTTTCGGTGCTTTTTCCCCATCGGGAGACCAGCCTCTTTGTGCTCATCGGCACCTCCATGCCGGCGATTTTTCTCTCCGGCATCTCCTGGCCGGTGGAGGTTTTTCCCCTCTGGCTGAGAATCGTTTCCTATGGGATCCCGAGTACGGCAGGCATCGACGGGTTTTTGAGGGTCTCCACCATGGGGGCGGGCCTTGGGGATGTGGCAAAGGATGTCGCCATCCTGGCGGGGCTGGCGGTGGTCTACTTTTTCTCTGCGGTGTGGGTGTTTTTCAAAAAGAGCGGGGGCTGAGGCCCGGGGCTGTGGGTGGCTTCAAACAAAAAAAGCCTGCTGATCGTCTGATCAGCAGGCTTTTTGTATTTGGTGGAGCTGAGGGGGATCGAACCCCTGACCTCATGACTGCCAGTCATGCGCTCTCCCAGCTGAGCTACAGCCCCGAAATCGGGTGGCGTCCATGATGATGTTCCGGTGACGCGTGGCTCTTTACATAGGGAAAATGGGGTGGGTCTGTCAATCGGAATTTTTGCAGCCAGAGCCCGAAATGCCATGGTGGCCACTGCGGAAACGCCAAAAATCCCGTTCCCACAGCGGGTTGCCCGGCAAGACGTGGCACGTGATTTTTTTTGTCGTGTCTCCGGTTTTGCCCCTTTAATGGGACCCGGGACCTCACGCCAGGGACTGGGTGACCGAGGCCACCGCCTCTTTGGCCTTGGCCGCGATCTCTTCCAGCTCTTCGGGGGTGAGGCCGAGCTCTTTGACCGAGTCGGGGCTCATACGGCTGTGGGCCCCTGTGGGGTCGGGACTCTCCATGGATCGCATGGCCAGGGCATCGGCCACGTGGATGATGTGGGCCAGGGGGCTGTTTCCCTCATCCGGGGTGTGCTGGAAGCGAATCGCTTCGGTCTGCACCCTGGGCAGGTTCCATTTTTGGAAGAAGAGGCCTGCGACTTCGGCGTGGGTGAACCCGAAGAGTTCGTTTTCCGCGTCGCAGAAGGTGGTGTGGTTCCGCTTCATGGCTTCGTCGAAAGCGGGCTTGAGCATGCCGATGAAGGGATCAAGCATCAGCAGGCCGGAGTCGTGGATCAACCCGGCGTTGAAGGCGTCGTTGGCAAGGGAGGGGCTTTTTGCCTCGGCAATGAGCCTGGAGGTGTAAGCGCAGGCCAGGCTGTGTTCCCAGAGGTGTCGGGAGGAGAGGCGGTAACCCGCCAGGTTTTTTCCCAGCATCTTGGAGGTGCTGACCACGGTGATCAAGTCCGAGATGGCCTGGCAGCCCATGATGGCGGCCGCCTGCTTGACCGTGGAGACCGGGACGCTCAGGCTGTAATAGGCGGAGTTGGCGATTTTCAGGACCCGTGTGGCCAGGGCCTGGTCGGTGTTGATGACCGCACCGATTTCGTTGAATCCACAGGTTTCGTCGGACAGCACGCGAAGGGCCCGTCCCATGACCTCGGGCATGGGGGGCAGGGCCCTTGATTCACGGACGATTTTTTTGAGCAGGGCTTCGCCGTGGTCGGGCAGGCCGTGGTGTGTGTGAGCGGTTTCCTGTTTTTCCACCACGATGGGGGTGCTGCATCCCGGGCAGGGAATGTCGATCCGTCGTCCCTCCGGGATTTTTTCATCGTTTACAGTATAGCTTTTGCCGCATCCGCTGCATGTGACTTTCATTGACTCGACACTCCAGGGTGATCAAAAGAGGACGACGCCGCAAGGGGGGGACATCATGGTGCCGCCCGGGGATGGAAACGCTCGGAAAAAGAGGCGGTTCCGGGGCCGGGCTGAATGTGCCGCGAACCTTATGCCGCATCAAGCGAGAAACGTCGCAATGTGATTATTGAACTCCTCCGGGGATTCCATGGGGGAGAAATGGCCGCACCCTTGAATCACTTTCATAGATGCATCGGGTATCTTATCGCTCAAAAGGCGTCCGTACTTTAGGGGGGTGGAGATATCTTTTTCTGCGGCAAGGACAAGCACACGGCTTCGGATTTCCGGGAGGCGGTCCATCACGTCAAAGGCGTCGCAGGCCGACAGGTCGGCCACGGCCGCGGCGTTGCCTGTCTCCGTGGCCACGTCCAGGGCGGCCTTGAGCCCCGGTGTGCGCCGGGGTTCGGGCACGACAAAGTGAAACAGGGCCTTTTGGTAGGCGTCGTAGTTGGACCGGGCCGCCTCGAGAATGTCGGGCAGGACCCGAAGGCGCGCCCCGGTGTTGGCCAGGATGGCTTCGGGAAACCGGGACGGGTGGTCCAGGAGAAGCTGAAGGACGATGCCGCCCCCCATGCTGAGGCCGCAGGGAACCACCGAGGGGAGCCCGGCCCCATCCATAAACTCCAGGACGGCTGAGGCCATCTCCTCAACGGAGGTGTACAGGGGACCCTGGCTGCGGCAGTGGCCGGGAAGGTCCAGGGCCACGGTGTTGAAGCCCGTGGCCAGCCCGCTGACCTGTGCCTCCCAGAATCGGCTGTTCTGTGCGGCACCGTGAATGAAGAGAAGGGTTTTGCGCTGGGGGTCGGGGTGGGGTTGTCCGGCAAGGAAACCAAACCCGTTGAGACGTGAAGACATCATGGGGGCTCCGTGGTGCGGTAAGGGGTTTTTGCCTGTGAGAACCTGTTTGTTAAAGGCCCCCGGCAGGTCCGCCGGAGGCCAGGAATAGCAGAATCGTGTCCGTAATGGTTACTTTTCCGGCAGCAGCAGGCCCAAAAGGGGCGTTGCAGCCAGGGAGCAGAGCATGCCCAGGGTGCCGGCTTCCGGGGAGCTGGTGCCGGTGGCGTAGAGGCCGATACACAAGGCAAGGGAGAGCAGAGCCGCGGCCATGGCGCCCCTGCCGTGGACCGGGGATCCTTTCACAAAGAGCCCCCAGATAAAGGGGCCGAGGAAGAGGGAGCCGATGGCGCCCCAGGAGATGCCGAGGATGGCCACGATGGTGGCCGGGCGCATCCAGGCCAGGGCCACGGAGACCACCACAAAAAAGATGCTGGCCCCGCGCATGAAGAGGGTCAGTCCTTTCTCGGTTGCGTCGTTGTTGAGAAACCCCTGGTAAATGTCCTTGACCAAAGAGGAGCTGGAGATAAGCACCAGGGCGGCCAGGGTGCTCATGGAGGCGGAGAGGACCAGAAGGAGCATGAGGACCGACAGGGAGTCGGGAATGACGTTGGCCAGGAGCTCGGGCATCAGGGCATCGAAAAGGGGTTTTCCGCCTTTGAAGGCCCCGGGGGTGTTGGCAGGGGTCAGGAAGACCCGGGCCGTGGCCCCGGTGAAGTAGGCGATGCCGCCGATGAGCAGGGCAAAGAAGGTGGAGGCCACCATCCCCACCTTGATGGCTCGGTCATCCCGGATGGCGTAGAACTTCTGGACCAGCTGTGGCATGCAGAAGGGGGCCGCACTGGTGAGAAAGACCAGGCAGAAGAGGGGCCAGGCACCCGGAGGGCCCACAGGGGCCGTGAGTCTGGGGTCGACGGCGGCAAGGGAGGCGGTGAGGTTCTCAAGGCCGCCCCCTGCCTTGACGGTAAAGCCCAGGAGGGTGAGGACCCCGGCCAACATGATCATGCCGAAGAGCACGTCCAGGGAGGCCATGGCACGATACCCGCCCATGCTCATGTAAAGGGCGGTGAACCCGCCCATGAGAACCAGGGCCAGGGTGTAGGGCAGCTGGAAGTTGGACTGAAAGAGGTAGCTCAGCCCCATGAACACCGCCGAGGTGTAGGGGATGAAAAAGACAAAGACGGCGCAGGAGGCCAGGAGCTTGAAGGCCGGGCTTTTGTAACGGGCCTCGAAGAATTCGGGCATGGTGTGAACGCAGAGCTCTTCGGTCATGCGGCGGATGCGGCTGCCCATGAAGTACCAGACCCCGAAGACCCCCACAAAGGCGTTGCCCAGGGCGATCCAGAGGCCGGAGTAGCCGAAGCCCCATCCGATTTTTCCGGCAAAGCCGATGAAGAGCACTGCAGAGAAGTAGGCGGTGGCATAGGTGAAGGCGCTCATCCACGGGCCGATGGCCCGCCCGCCGAGGAAGAAATCCCCGAAGGAGCTGTTTTTCTTGAGGTTGATGATGCCCACAAAGGCGATGACGGCCGCGTACACGGCGATGACTGCCACTTTGAATCCCATGGTCGATCTCCCGGAGTCCCTGATGAAACACTAATAACGGTGTGCGAACACGCTCAATTCGGTCCGGGGATCATATAGAAGGCCGCACTTTTTGGCAACAGGGCCGGAGGATAAAAGGGCCGTGCCTGTGCCAAGCCTCACATCCAGTGGCCTTGTCTGCATCCGGTTCTTTGGTGGAAATCGCAGAAAAAACCAGGCACGCTCTATTGACAGGCCGTGGCAGATGAGATTTACGCCCTTAGCCCTTAGCCCTTAGCCCTTAGCCCTTAGCCCTTAGCCCTTAGCCCTTAGCCCTTAGCCCTTAGCCCTTAGCCCCTATCCTATCTCTTCTTTTAATTCTCGGGACCTTCGTGCCGCGGCAAGCATCCCTTCCCGAATGCCGTCTGCCACGCCCCGGGCTTTCATCTCGTTGATGGCTGCCTCGGTGGTGCCCCCGGGGGATGTGACCTTCCGGCGGAGGTCTTCGGGTTCGTCGTCACTTGCCAGAAGCAGCTTTGCGGCGCCGTTGATGGTTCCTAAGGCCAGTCGTTTGGCGGCTTCGCCGTCAAAACCCATCTCTCTGGCGGTGTTGATCATGGCCTCCACCACGTAGAAGAAGTAGGCGGGCCCGGAGCCGGAGACGGCGGTGACCCCGTCCATCTGGTCTTCGGAGACGCGCAGCACATCGCCCATGGCCGAAAGGACTTCCTCTGCCAGGTCCATGTCTTCGGCGGTGGCGTGGCGATTGCCGCAGAGCCCGGACATGCCCGCCAGAACCAGGGACGGGGTGTTGGGCATGACGCGCATGATGGGCAGGAGGGCGGCGAAGGCATCGGGGAGGCCGTCATAGAGGGTTTCTTCATAAAAGGAGAGGGGCAGGCCTGCGGCGATGGTGATGATCTGTTTTCGCTCGCTGACCCGGGTGAGCCCTTTGTCCTGCAGTTCCTTGAGGAGAGGCGCCATGCCCTGGGGCTTGACGGCCAGGACCACGGTGGTGGCCTGGGCAAAGGTATCTGCGGCCGAGGTGGAGGTGTGGACGTTGTACTGGGTTTCCAGATAGGTGAGTCGCTCCTGCCTGAGGTCGCAGAGGGTGAGCTGCCGGCTCTGCACGTTTCCGGATGAGATCAGGGCGCCCGCCATGGCTTCGGCCATGTTTCCTGCACCGATGAAACCGATGCGACTGTCAGATGTGCTCATGGAACTGCTCCTTGAGAAGGGGTTGCTGAAGGTGGAAAGGGAATAAAATTCCGGGAAAAAACCGATGCTTCACGGCGTGGAAGGTGGCGGTGGAGCCTGGCGTTTTCGGACAAAATACCTTGACTTATCGCCGATATATAACATATTTTTATCAAGATATCTATTCACTCCGACCCCGCCAGCGGGGTCTTCCCTGTTTGAGGCTTTTTCGAAAGGTGATGCCAATAATCTATGTTTATTTTAGCCAATTTTATCAAAGCCACGGCCGTGGTTCTTGACATGGCCCTGACCCTTTACCTGTTTGTCGTGATCGCCCGCGCTGTCCTGTCCTGGGTCAACCCGGATCCATACAACGCCATCGTCCGGTTTATCCACAACGCCACCGAACCGGTCCTCTACCGGGTTCGTTCGAAGATTCCGTATCTGGGCGGGATCGACCTTTCCCCCCTGGTGGTGATCGCCGCGATTTATTTCTTGAGAATTTTTCTGGTGGATTCCCTGTATCATCTGGCACGAGGCATGATGTAGGACCCCCCTGGCTAGTAGCCGCATTTTTATTTTAGCGTCTCTCAACGGGCGGTGGGTATCAAAGGGGCCCCGGCGGTATGACGTGGATTTGACACAATCAGGAGTGATTATCCATGGCAAAAATCGATGCGTTCTTTAAGCTGATGCACGATCAGGGTGCGTCCGACCTGCACCTTGCGGCGGGCCAGCCTCCGGCCCTGCGAATCAATGGCGAAATCGAGCGGGTCAAGTACAAGGTGCTGGACAACAACACCCTGAAGGGGATGATCTATGAGATCGCCCCGGAGAGCAAGATCAAGGTGTTTGAAGAGACGGGCGACGTAGATTTCGGATATGAAATCCCGGGTCTTGCCCGCTACAGGGCCAACTTTTTCATGCAGCGAAACGGGGTCGGGGCCGTGTTCCGGGAGATTCCCAGCCAGATCATGACCGCCGAGCAGCTGGGGCTTCCCCCGGTGATCTCCCGTCTCGCCACCCTGCCCAGGGGGCTGGTTCTCGTCACCGGGCCCACGGGCAGCGGCAAGTCCACCACCCTGGCCGCCATCCTGGATGTGGCCAACCGCATGCGCCAGGACCACATCATCACCATCGAAGACCCCATTGAATTTGTCCACCAGAGCAAAGGCTGCCTCATCAACCACCGCGAGGTGGGCAACCACACCCAGAGCTTCAGCGCCGCGCTCAGGGGGGCCCTGAGGGAGGACCCGGACATCATCCTCGTGGGCGAATTGCGAGACCTGGAGACCATCAGCCTGGCCATTGAGGCGGCCTCCACGGGCCACCTGGTCCTGGCCACCCTGCACACTTCCAGCGCCCCCAAGACCGTGGATCGCCTGGTGGAGGTCTTTCCTGCCAACCAGCAGGCCCAGGTGCGTTCCACCCTGTCCGACAGCATCCGCGCGGTGGTGGCCCAGACCCTGTTCCGGCGCACCGACCGCAAGGGCCGCTGCGTGGCCCTTGAGATCATGATCGCCACCCCGGCGGTGCGGAACCTCATCCGGGAGGGCAAGACCCATCAGATCCCCTCGGCCATCCAGGTGGGACAGAAGTTCGGGATGCAGCTCCTGGACGATTCCATCATGGAGCTCTACAACAAGGGCATGATCAGCTCCGAAGAGGCCTACAGCAAGTCCTACGACAAGCAGCGGTTCAGGCCGCTTCTTGCAGGGGCACCGGATGATTTCACCGACGGTTGAGACAGGCTGCGAGCCATGCCGTCGCTTTAGATGCTTCCCGGTTCCTTCCGCGGCCCTCGTTTTTTTCCGAGTGGGCGGTGGGAACCGGGGCGCCGTTATCCAAGGCCATCATCTACAAAAGGGTAGGATATGAGAAAACAGGAGATGGACTACATCCTTTCGCGGATGCTCGATTCTCACAACAACGTCTCGGACCTCAACCTGACCGTGGGGCGTCCCCTGCAGGTGGAGAGTTCGGGCAAGCTGCTCAAGGTGGACCTGGAGCCGGACATCAAGGAGCTCACCCCGTTTCAGACCGAGCAGATCGCCATGAACCTCATCGGGCAGGACCGACGCTTGACCGAGGTCCTCATTCGAACAGGCTCATGCGACCTTTCGTACAGCCTCCCAGGCAAGGCCCGTTTCAGGGTCAATATCTTTTCCCAGTCGGGCAATTACTCCATTGTGCTGCGTCGCCTGGAGACCACGGTCCCTTCGGTGAAGGAGCTGAACCTTCCCAAGGCGTTTTACGAGGTCCCCAAGCTTTTAAACGGCATCGTCTTTGTAACCGGGGCCACGGGCACGGGTAAGACCACCTCCCTTGCCGCCGTGCTCTCCGAGATCAACGCCACGCGGCCTGTGCACGTCATCACCCTTGAAGACCCCATCGAATACCAGCACGCCCACAAGATGGCCACCTTCAACCAGCGGGAGCTGGGCAGCGATTTCGAAAACTTTGCAAGCGGCCTGAGGGCGGCACTCCGCCAGGCCCCCAAGGTGGTCCTTGTGGGGGAGATGCGGGACAAGGAGACCGTGGAGATCGGGTTGCGGGCGGCCGAGACCGGGCACCTCGTGCTCACCACCCTGCACACCAACAACGCCGGTGCAACCATCAACCGTATCCTGGGGATGTTCGAATCCGAGGAGGAGAAGCAGCTTCGCTTGAGGCTTGCCGACTCGGTGCGCTGGATCATCTGCCAGCGCCTTTTGCCCAAGGTGGGCGGCGGCCGGGTGGCAGCCTTCGAGATCCTGGGTACAAGCCTGAGGGTCAAGGACCTGATCTTAAACGGCGAGTCCGACGGCAAGACCTACGACGACGTCATGGAGCAGGGCAAGCACTTCGGGATGTCCACCTTCGACAATTACATTGTCCAGCTGTATGAGCAGGGCCTGATCACCCAGGAGACCGCCATGGTCTACGCCAGCCACAAGGCGGTGGTGGGGCGCGGCATCGATTCCGTCAAGAGCGCCCGGGGTGAAAAAACCACCGACATCGACTCCCTTGAGATCGATCACGGGTACAAAGAGAAAATGAAGTGAGGCGTTCCGGGAGGCGAGCATGAATATTACGTGTGAAAAGTGCGGCGGCAAATTCAATTTCCCCGATGACAAGGTCCCGGAAGACCGGACCCTGACCCTGAGTTGCCCCAGGTGCGGAAACAAGTTGTCTGTGGGGCCCCGTGGTGGGACGCCCGTGGGCACGGCCATGGGGTTTGAAGAGGATGACGAGCGAAAGCCGGCCATCCGGTTCGACGAAAAAGAGGCAGACAGCTACGATGACGATGAGAGGCCCTTTGACTTCATGGAAGAGGACGGGCTCACGGCCATTGTCTGCATCAAGGATGAGGAGAGGCGTGAGAAGGTGCGCATTGCCCTGGACCTTCTGGAGTACAGCGTGACCCAGGCCTCGGACACCCGGGATGCCCTCAAGAACATGCGGTACCACAGCTACGACGTGGTGGTGCTGGATGCCATGTTCGACACCCGGAACCCAGACGTAAACGGCGTGATGATCTACCTGAACCGTCAGCCCATGGTGACACGGCGTCACACGACGGTGTTCCTGATGTCCGACACCCACCGCACCCGCGATGAGATGGTGGGGTTCCATAAGAGCGTGAACATGGTGGTGAACAACCGGGACATCGATAAAATCGACATGATTCTGCAGAAAGGGGTGAGGGAAAACACCCTTTTTTATCGGATTTACAACGAATTTTCAAGGTAGGTGATATGGCGCCTCGCAAACCCGGAACGCCGTATACCTGCGGCGACTATCGCCAGGAGATGGTACTCCTGGGGCTGAAAAAACGCCTGGCTCAAGGCGGGCTTACCCCGGATGAAAAGAAGGAGCTGGAAGAGGAGATCGCACGGCTGGAAAAGGAGATGGGCATGGACTGACCGCACCGTGCCTGAGGTTATGTTGCAGAAAAGAGATCAAGACGCCGCCCCGGGGAGAGTCCTCCTGGGGGCGGCGTTTTTTGTGATGTCCCTTACTCTTTGAGGACCAGGTCGATGCACATGACCGCTGCCAGGATCAGCTTGCGGGAGATGTGGCCTTGGGGAACCGAGTCCGAGATCTCAAGCATGTAGTTATCGGCGCTGGTGAAGAGCTCTTTGCCGATGCCCGCCCATTTTTTGCTGACATGGGCCAGCTGCCTGTCTTCCATGAGAAAACGGAAATCCCAGCCGGTCCATTTCCCCTTGAGGGTACAGACGGTCTCATCCTTGGCATCCAGCACGTTGAAGGCCCCGCCGATGGAGAGGAACTTCTGCTTGAACCCGCCTATCATCTCATCGTTTTCATCAAAGACCGTTACCTTGGACAAAAAGAAGGAGACCCCCCGGGAGACTCGGATGAGCTGGTTTCCTTCGGTGTCCCGGATGATGATGTTAAAGGGGGTCATGGTCTTGTATTTGGTGAATCGGAACATTTTGGTGAAAAAGCCCAGTCCCTCTTCCCTGCACTCCATCCAGGTGTCGCCGTTTTCGGGGTCGAAGATATCAAAGTTACTTGCGGCCTTGAACATGCCTACATGCTCTTTGACAAAAAACAGGTTGTTGCTCAGTACGTCGGCCATGGTCTTTCCTTCCGTGTATGATTTGTTTCTATGGATCGATTGGTTTCGGCGGGGTGCTTTTTAAAAAAAGCTCCGCAGGAATTTTCGGGGGTTATCCCGTTTCAGGTGAGCAGCCCCTGCGGGGCTGAATCAATACGGTTTGCTTTGGTTTTTCCGGGGACAAGGGGCGGCCGAAAGGGGCTCTTTCGGCCGATAGGGTATGGCGGGGAGGCGCTGCGCTTCCCCGGGTTAAAGGCGTTCGCTGATGATGCGGAGGCCCTCCAGGGTGAGCTCGGGCTCAACGGACTCAATGGTGGAGGAGACGTGGCTGATGAGGGTGGCAAGGCCGCCTGTGGCGATGACCTTGGGCGTGCAGCCCAGCTCCTTTTTGATGCGCTCCACCATGCCGTCCACGAGGCCTGCGTATCCGAAAATAATGCCGGACTTCATGCTTTCGGCGGTGTCCAGGCCGATGACCCGCTCGGGCGGAGAGCAGATCTCCACGCGGGGCAGCTTGGAGGCGTTTGCAAACAGGGCCTCGGAGGCGATCATGACGCCCGGAGAGATGGCGCCTCCCATGTATTCCCCTTTGGGGGAGATGATATCAAAGGTCGTGGCCGTGCCGAAGTCGATGGCGATGATGGCGCACCCGTATTTCTCGTAGGCTGCGATGGCGTTGACGATGCGGTCGGCTCCCACCTCGGCCGGGTTCCGGTAGAGCACGGGCATGAGGTCTTTGGTGGTTTCGTTGTCCACCCAGATGGGGGCGTGACCGAGGTATTTGGTGCAGAAGGTCTGGAGGATGTCCTTGACGCGGGGAACCACGCTGGAGATGACGGTCTTCCGGATGCTTTGGGGGGTGATGTCCCGCTCCTTGAAAAGGCCGTTGACCAGCAGGTTGAACTCGTCCTCCGTCATGTTTTTCTGGGAGCGGATTCGCCAGTCGTGGATCAGCGTTTTTCCTTCAAAGAGGCCCATCACCGTGTTGGTGTTTCCCACATCGATAACCAGTACCATAGTCTCCTCATCATGGCGGCTTTATGGCCTTTCGGGCGCAAGCCGCCGCTGCCGTTTCTTTCTATCGTCGTTTCTCAAGGGACGGCAAGGGCGAGGGGCCCGACTGCCGGAACATACAAACCCCGGCATCCTACCCCATTTGACGGGCCCCGGCAACACTTCTGCGCGAAGGCGGCGGGCTTCTTGTGTGGACCGGGGGTCAGGACCCGGGAATGGTGACGGTGAAGAGTTCGGGGCTGGCGCTGATGAGGTCGACCCCCCGGGGGAGGGTGATGGCCGCTCTGCGGACATAGATGCCGGAGGCAAGGCCGCGGGTATCGATGACGGCGGAGACCCCTGTGGCTGTCTGTAGCTTATCCACAAGCCGGGCCGGACCCGTCACCGAGATGTCCACGGTGGAAGGTGTGATGGAGATGTGGCGGGATTCGTCCGGGCCGGTGGTGATGGGGATCCCGGCAAGGCGCCTGGTGGCGTGGATCTCTTTTACCTGAATGCGAACGGTGAAGAGATCGGGGCACAAGGTGAGGTGGCTTTTTCCGGGGTCGTGTTCCGCAGGCACCTTGACGGACAGGGGAGCCGTTGCATCGGAAACCGAGACAGCGGTGGTGCGGATGGACGTGATGTTTCGCACCACCTCGGACGGGCCGGAGACCCGGGCAGCGTCGGGGGTCACCGTGACCTCGCCCAGTCGGAATCCCGGGGCGGGGCTGCCCTCCAGGCGAACCGTTACCGGGATGTTTTTCTGGACGGATTCGGCCAGGCGGACATGGACCTCGGACGGGGTGATCTCAAGGATCTCCACGGGGGGGGCTTCTTCCTGACGCAGGGTGACGGGGTAGGAGCCGTCCATGGCGGGGTGGTCGGGAAGGCTCACCTGGAGGCGGAGCAGTTCCATGTGGTCGAGGTCTGCTGGCGTCCCGCTCACCCGGATCTTGGCCCGGGCGTGGGATTGCCGGAGCATGACATAGCCTTCGGGAATCCCGGTGACCTCAATGGGGGAGACCAGGGTGTGCTCCTCCCGCCGGAGCCCTGTGAGAAGGACAAGGGAGAGGAGGATCAGGGCCATAAGGGCTGCGAGGCCCAGGCCCAGGGCGAATCGGTACAGGTGTCTCCGGTTGTGATGTTCCTCTGCGGTCACCGTGGTCTCCGGGGCTTTTGAACGTGGGGTGGAAAAGGGGCTTCACCGGGAAGCCCCGGCTCGGTTATCGGGCCGCCGTGACGTTGTCCATCACCTTCACCGTGACGGCCGTGGATTTGACGTCATGGACGCGGACAATGTGGGCGCCTCCCATGATGGACGCGGAGACCGTAGCCTGGGTGCCGATTTCGATCTCGTCCATGGGAGCGGTGCGTACACCCTCCTCCAGGGTCTTGCGGATGAAGGATTTACGCGACGTGCCCATGAGTACGGGTACGTTCAGGGACTCCAGGTTTTTCAGGTGCTTGATGATGGTGTAGTTGTGGCCCACGGTTTTGCCGAAGCCGATGCCCGGGTCCACGATGATCTTGTCCCGTGCGATGCCCGCGGCCTCGGCCCGCGCGATGGCTTCTTCCAGGTAGGCTTTGACCTCCCCGACGGGATCGTCGTAGGTGGGGCTGTTCTGCATGGTGCTGGGGGTCCCTTTCATGTGCATGAGGACCACGGGTACGTCAAAGTCGGCCACTACCTTGGCCATCTCCGGGTCGCCGGTGAGGGCGGTGATGTCGTTGATGATGGCGGCGCCTGCTTTAAGGGCCTGCCGGGCCACCTCTGCCTTGACCGTGTCCACGCTGATGGGCACGTCGATGTGTTTGACAAGCTCTTCAACCACCGGCACCACGCGTCGCAGCTCCTCTTCCAGGGACACGGGGTCGGCGTTGGGGCGGGAGGACTCGCCGCCGATGTCGATGATGTCTGCCCCCTCTTCCACCATCTGGCGGGCCCGGTTGACGGCGTTTTGCGCGTTGAAAAATTGGCCGCCGTCGGAGAAGGAGTCCGGGGTGACGTTCAAGATACCCATGATGCAGGTGCGGTGCCCGAGGTTGAGTCGGTGGTTTTTCCAGGAGATGTCGAAGGGGATCATGGCAATGGGAGGTCCTTTCGCCCCGGAACGGGGCCGGGCAGGGGCGACGGGGCCTTTAAAACAAGGCCCCGTCACCTGGAAGCGTCGGTTTAAACGGTTGTACCGGGGTCGTCCTGGCTGTCGGACTCCAGGATCACCTCGTCGGGTGTCTCGGCATCGTCGCCTGAGTCCAGGGGGTTGGAGGGGAGGACGATGCCCGGGCGCATGGCAAAGATGAGGTCGTCGAGCTCTTTGCCCATGATGGTCTCCTTGTCCAGGAGGAGTTCGGAGAGGGCGTGGAGCACATCGATGTTCTCGGTGAGAACCTCTTTTGCCTTGGTGTAGCTGTCGGTGATGAAGCGGGAGACCTCTTCATCGATGAGCCGGGCCGTGTGCTCGGAATAATCCTTGTGCTGGGCGATCTCCCGGCCGAGGAAGACATGGTCGTCGGAGTTGGCGTAGGACAGGGGACCTAAGTCGCTCATGCCCCAGTCCCGGACCATCTTGTTGGCAAGGCCCGTGGCCTGCTTGATGTCGTTGGACGCCCCGGTGCTGATGCGGTTGAAGATCAGCTCTTCGGCCACGCGTCCGCCGTAGGCAACGGAAAGCTCGCTGACGAGCTGGTCCTTGTATTTAAAGTCCCGCTCTTCCGGGAGGAACCAGGTGACGCCTGCGGCCCTGCCGCGGGGGATGATGGTGACCTTGTTCACCGCGTCGGTGCCGGGAAGGAACCGTGCCACCAGAGCATGGCCCGCTTCGTGGTAGGCCGTGGTCTTCTTATCCTCTTCCTTGATGACCTTGGATTTGCGCTCAAGGCCCATGTAGACCTTGTCCTTGGCGTCTTCAAAGTCCACCATGCGGAGCTTGTCCTGGTCCCGTTTTGCGGCCAGGAGGGCGGCTTCGTTGACCATGTTCTCCAGGTCCGCACCGGAAAAACCGGGGGTTCCCTTGGCCAGGTTCAGGGCGTGGACGTCGTCGGCCAGGGGGGTCTTGCGCATGTGGACTTCCAGGATCTTCCTGCGGCCGTTGATGTCGGGCAGGTCCACCACCACCTGGCGGTCGAAGCGACCCGGGCGAAGAAGGGCAGGGTCCAGAACATCGGGGCGGTTGGTGGCGGAGATGAGGATAACCCCTTCGTTGCTTTCGAAGCCGTCCATCTCCACGAGGAGCTGGTTCAGGGTCTGCTCCCGCTCGTCGTGGCCGCCGCCGAGGCCCGCGCCACGCTGTCGTCCCACGGCGTCGATCTCATCGATGAAGATGATGCAGGGGGCGTTTTTCTTGGCCTGGGCAAAGAGGTCCCTCACACGGGATGCGCCCACGCCCACGAACATCTCCACAAAGTCGGAGCCGCTGATGGTAAAGAAAGGCACCTCGGCCTCTCCGGCCACGGAGCGGGCCAGAAGGGTCTTGCCCGTTCCCGGAGGGCCTACAAGGAGGACACCTTTGGGGATGCGGCCGCCCAGGCGGGTGAATTTTTTGGGGTCGCGCAGGAAGTCCACCACCTCGGTGAGCTCTTCCTTGGCCTCTTCCACCCCTGCCACGTCGCGGAAGGTCACCCGCTCACGGTCTTCGGAGAGAAGGCGGGCGCGGCTCTTGCCGAAGCTCATGGCCTTGCCGCCTGCCCCGCCCTGCATCTGCTTCATAAAGAAGATCCAGATCCCGATGAGGATGATCATGGGTAGCCAGGAGGCGATGATGGAGACGAGCCAGTGGGCCTCAGCCGGGGGCTTGGCCTCAATGATGACGCCCTTGTCCCGCAAGGTGGGGATCAGCTGGAGGTCGTTGGGGGCAAATACCTTGTAGGTGGCGTTGCTGCTGTTCGTTACCAGGAGGTTCTGGTCCTGGATGGTTACCCGGGACACATTCCCGCTTTCCACCTGCGAGATAAACTCTGAGTAAGGGACAGTCTGGCCTCCGGGCTGGTTCTGATTGAAGATGTTGTAGAGCATGATCATCATCAGAATGATTACCAGCCAGAGGGAGAGATTTTTATAGAATGGGTTCAAGAAATGGGTCCTCCATGATCTTTCGTCATCGGTTCATCCCTGAATTCAGCGCAGGGTTACCCTCATATTAATCATCATTGCAATTTAGGCAAGACATAATGAGACGCATCCGGGGGGATTTATCCTTTTTTATACGGGTGGAACACCATCTCAAGGGCAGGGGCACCGGGAGACGGTGGGGTTGCAGCCTCGTCCAGGCGGTATCCCGCCACCCAGATGAGGGTGTTTTTTGAGAATACCAGGGGAACGCGTGATCGCAGCGACGCTTCCAGGCCGCAGTCGGAGAAAAAGCGGCCGAGCTTGCGGCCTCCGCTGCCGCCCTGGGGCCGGAAGCGGTCTCCGGGGCGGGGGTTTCGGATGGTCAGGGGAAAGCCCGCGGACCCGGGGGCCACGTATACCCTGCTGGCGTTGCGGCTGGTGGCAAGTTCCTCCGGGGCCTGGGCCCAGCCGATGGTCAGGCTGTCCCCTGTCTCGGTGATGTGCACGGTGCAGGATTCTCCGGGGTCAGGGCGGGGCACCTCATAGGAGAATGCCGGTACCCCTGAAAGGAGCTGCGGTCGGGTGTGCCTCAGGTTGCCGGTCTCCGTGGTGAGGTGAAGGGCCCCTTGGGTGAAGATACCGCGGAGACCCCGGGAAAGGTCCGCGTAGTGACCGGATTGCCCCCGGTCCAGAAGCTCGGTGAGGCGCTGGATATGGGCGGCGCTGAGGGTCCGGGTGGAGCCGCAGAGGGCGGCCGCCGAGCGGCGCAGCACCCGGTTCCGGGCCGCTGGGTGAAGGGCCCGGAGCTTGGGGGCGGAGAGCTCCAGGTGCCGATCCCCCCGGGAGACGGCACAGTCGTCGAACAGGGACTCGGTCAGCTCCCGGAGCCAGGCCTCCTCGTCCCTGAGAAGGCTCGCCGTCCGTGCCAGGGTGTCCACGGCCGAGGGGTTGAACTCGGCTTCGAGCATGGGGATGAGCCGGTGGCGGATCCGGTTGCGTGTGTAGGCGGTGTCGCTGTTGGAATCATCAGTGACATGGCCGATGCCCCGGGCGCTCAGCCAGTTTGTGATTTCGTTTCTGGAGAGTTCCATGAGGGGGCGGATGATGCCGTCGGAGGTCATCGGGTCCATGCCGCCAAGCCCCTTGAGGCCCGATCCGCGCAACAGGTTCATCAACACCTGTTCGGCCATGTCCCCTTTGTGGTGGCCCACGGCAATGCGTCGGGCTCCGCAGGAGAGGGCTGCTTCACGGAGAAAGGCGTGGCGGGCGTTTCTGGCCGCTTCCTCCAGACCCGTGCCGGACTGGCGGGCCTGGGCCGGGACATCTGTGGTCTCCGTTACAAAGGGAAGGCCCAGGGTTTCAGCTGCCTGCCTGGAAAAGGCCTGGTCCCTGTCCGCGGCCTCGCCCCGGATGCCGTGGTTGAGGTGGGCCACCGAAAGGGTAAGGCTCAGCTCGGGGGCCAGCAGGTAAAGGATATGGAGCAGGGCCATGGAGTCGGGGCCGCCGGAGAGGGCCACCAGCAGGTGATCGCCCGGCAGGCACATGGCGTGGCGGGCCAGAGTGTCGCGGACGGTCTGTACGGGCCCTGTCTGGAGGTGTCGTGTCATGAACTGTTTTTTAGGGGGTTGGGGTTAGGGCGTTTGGCCGCATTGTAAGACACGACCCACCGGGTGATGCTGAGGGTAGAATACCCCCTGTCCGGTGTCAACCGGGGAGACGCGTGAAGATTGGAATAAAATGTGTCTTGTTGTTTGATTTTAAAAGAAATGTGCCGGATCGGGGCGCTTCCGGGGCGGGGCAAAGATTCCTTCATACCTCACCTTTGGTCAAAAAGGGGCTTGAAAAGGTCCGTCGTTCGACGTATATGTATCTCTCCTGGCCGTGTCCTGCCGACCGGCCGCCATGCAACAGCCCCGCTCGAACCGTGTCAGGTCCGGAAGGAAGCAGCACTAAGGGATGTGGTCTGTGTCGTGGATCGATCCCGGTCGGCGGATGCGGTCAGGTTTTTTTTTGCCGTATTTTCCCGGTGATCTCCCCCTTGGGCCCCCCTTCGGATCCCTTTTCCCCATTTTTTTGCGTAAATCCCCCATTGACAACTGATCAATACGTATTATTTTTTTCTCGAATCGCATGATGCAGACGGTTCACCAATGGTTTAGGCAAAAAGTTCGACTGTTTGTCCTTTATAAATATCCGGGTGAGAGACCCGGTTCAACTGCGTGGCCCCGAATCCTCATATTCATGGGACTGTGAATTGGTTGCTTGTGAGACGCGGCCGTCCGGCTGAAAAAACCGGATGGTTTTTGGAGATAAACCCAGTCAGGTGGTTTCACGGAGCGTAGCGGAGTTTTCCGGGTCGAGAGAATCAGGAGTGAGCATTGGCCAAAAATAGTCAGAACCATACAGAAGCAAAAGGCGCGACGCCTGAAGAAGAAACCGTATCACAGGTGGATGAGGCCGTTGAAGAGGTCACCGGAGAGGAGACCGCTGTTGACGAGGCCACTGCCGAAGACGCTGAGGCCGAAGAGGTCGCCAAAAGCCCTGAGGAGTTGATGGAAGAGAAAGTCAAGGAAGCAGAGGCCAAGGCGGCTGAGAGTTACGACCGCCTGCTTCGGTCCACCGCCGAATTTGAGAATTATAAGAAACGTTCCGCCCGGGAGTTTCAGGAGTCGAAGAAGTACGCCAACGAGGCGTTTATCAAGCAGCTTCTTCCCGTTATCGACAACCTCGAAAGGGCTGTAGAGTCCACCGGGGATGGCGGTGACGAGTCCGGACAGGGCGTCATTGAAGGGGTCAAAATGACCCTGACTGAAATAACGAAAGTGTTCGAAAAGTTTCACCTTAAGCCACTGGAGTCCGAAGGCAAGCCCTTTGACCCCAACTTCCACCAGGCGGTGATTCAGGAAGAGACCAATGCGGTCCCTGAAAACACCGTGGTGAAAGAGATGCAGAAGGGTTACCTGCTCCATGACAGGCTTATTCGCCCGGCCATGGTGGTCGTCTCAAAGGCGGCTGCTCTCAGCGCAGGTGAAAACGAAAAGGCCGAGGCCGAATAGACCAAGTCCCGGGCCATACACATCAGAACAGTTATCAGGAAAGACTTATTTGGAAGCCTGCTCTCGGATGCACAGGCATGGAGGAAAAAATGGGTAAAGTAATTGGTATCGATCTGGGAACAACCAACTCGTGTGTCGCGATCATGGAAGGCGGAGACGCCAAAGTCATCACCAACACCGAAGGGGGGCGCACCACACCGTCCACCGTTGCCGTCTCTGAGAGCGGCGAGCGCCTCGTGGGCCAGATTGCCAAGCGTCAGGCCATCACGAACCCCGAAAACACCGTGTTTGGCGTGAAGCGCCTCATCGGACGCAAGTTCGACTCCGGCGAAGTACAGCGTGACGCAAAGATTCTGCCCTACGAACTGAAAAAAGCAGACAACGGTGACGTGCGCATCGATCTGCGCGGCAGCCTGCACAGCCCCGCAGAGATCTCCTCGTTCATCCTGGCCAACATCAAAAAGACCGCCGAAGAGTACGTTGGAGAAGAGGTGACCGACGCCGTCATCACCGTGCCCGCCTACTTTAACGACAGCCAGCGCCAGGCCACCAAGGACGCAGGCCGCATCGCAGGCCTCAACGTCCTTCGTATCATCAACGAGCCCACGGCAGCTTCCCTTGCCTACGGCCTCGACAAGAAGTCCGAAGAGAAGATCGCTGTCTTCGACCTCGGCGGCGGTACCTTCGACGTCTCCATCCTCGAGATCGGCGACGGGGTGTTCGAGGTGAAGTCCACCAACGGCGACACCCACCTGGGCGGCGAAGATTTCGACCTTCGCATCATCGATTTCCTGGCCGACGAGTTCAAGCGTGAGCAGGGCATCGACCTGCGCGGCGACAAGATGGCCCTGCAGCGCCTGAAAGAGGCTGCTGAAAAGGCCAAGATGGAGCTCTCCTCCGCCATGGAGACCGACATCAACCTGCCCTTCATCACCGCCGACGCTTCCGGTCCCAAGCACCTGAACGTGAAACTCTCCCGCGCCAAGCTGGAGTCCCTGGTGGCTGACCTCCTGGAGAACCTGGCCAAGCCCTGCGTCACCGCCATGAAGGATGCAGGCCTTTCTGCTGGCGAGATCAACGAAGTCATCCTGGTGGGCGGCATGACCCGTATGCCCGCTGTTCAGGACCGCGTGAAGTCCATCTTCGGCAAAGAGCCCCACAAAGGCGTGAACCCCGACGAGGTGGTTGCCCTTGGTGCCGCCATCCAGGGCGGCGTCCTCAAAGGCGACGTGGATGATGTTCTCCTGCTGGACGTTACTCCCCTGTCCCTGGGCATCGAGACCCTGGGCGGCGTGATGACCAAGCTCATCGAGAAGAACACCACCATCCCCACCCGCAAGAGCCAGGTTTTCTCCACGGCAGCCGACAACCAGCCCGCCGTGTCCATCCACGTGCTCCAGGGTGAGCGCGAGATGGCTGAAACCAACAAGACCCTGGGCCGCTTCGACCTGTCTGACATTCCCCCCGCACCCCGCGGCGTGCCCCAGATCGAAGTGACCTTTGACATCGACTCCAACGGCATTGTCTCCGTCTCCGCCAAGGACAAGGCCACCGGCAAAGAGCAGTCCATCAAGATCACCAGCGACAGCGGTCTCTCCGAAGAAGAGATCCAGCAGATGGTCAAGGACGCTGAGCTCCACGCCGACGAAGACAAGCAGAAGAAGGCCCTTGTGGAAGCCCGCAACACCGCCGACGCCCTGGTCTACCAGACCGAAAAGGCCGTCAAGGAAGTGGGCGAGGGCGCTGACGAAGCCACCAAGGCCAATGTGGCCGAGGTGATCGAAAAGCTCAAGAAGGCCATGGAAGGGGAAGACGCCGAGGAGATCACCAAGCTCACCGAGGAACTGACCCAGGCCTCCCACAAGATCGCCGAAGCCGCCTACAAGAAGGCTGCTGAAGAGGGCCAGGCCGGTGCCGAAGGTGGCGCCGGGGCCGCACCCGCCGACGATGACGTGGTGGATGCCGACTTCGAAGAGGTCAAAGACCAGAAGTAAAAAAGATCCCGCGGCCTGCCACGGCTGGCCCGTGACTCCATAGAAAAACCCCGCCTTTTTTCAAAAAAAGGCGGGTTTTTTTTGTGGGCGGAGCAAGGCACGCGCTCCCTGCGGGGCTGGGGCAGGGGAAGGGCGGGACGATCAGTTCTCCCACCCGGTGTCCAGAAGCCGGGTGGTCTCGGCCACGGCCGTGCGCCATATGGTGAGCATGGCATCATCGTCGGCCTGGTAGGCGCCCCCGTAGTTGCCGTCCCCCAGAAGGGAGCGCACCTCGGTGGGGGGAAGCTGCCTCAGGTTCGGGGGATCGCACGGAGCCTTCTCCCGGGAGGGAAGGGAGACCCTCTCAAGGCGGGTCCAGGGGAAGTTCTCCATCCAGGAGGCGTGGGAGGCGTTGGGGCTCACAGCGTGGACCGCACCCATCACATCCTCGGACGACCACCAGTTGTGGAAGAGGATTTGGCACTCGGGCACACTGTCCATGCGGGACCGGATGGTCTCCTCCACCGGGCTGTTGCCTCCGTGGCCGTTGATGATTAGCACGCGCCTGAAGCCGCTTTTCACAAGGCTGTTGAGGATGTCCGTCACAAAGTCGCCATAGGTCTCAGGGCGGATGGTGACGGTCCCCGGGTAGGCGGAAAAGTAAGGGGCGATACCGTAGGGCAGGCCCGGGTAGACCGGAACCCCGCACCCCTCACCGGTCTCTACGGCCAGTTTGTTTGAGAGGATGAAATCGGTGCAGAGGCTCAGGTAGGCATGCTGCTCGGTGCTTCCCAGGGGAAGGACCACCCGGTCGTCGGTTTTCAGGTAGGATTCGACCTGGAACCAGTTCATGTCGGCGATCTTCATATCTGTACTTCTTTTTGGATGTGTTGGACCGCGGGGACCAGGATCTCCCGCAGGTACCGTGTTTCTGGGGTGTGGGCGTACTCGAACATAACGCGTACGCCCGTTAAGGCTTTGGCTGTCCCCAGGCTGCTGGTGCTGTAGATCAGGACGTCGGTGACGTCGGCGAGCTCCTGCAGCTTCGGGCTGCTGGCCAGCTCCATGCGGATGGTCCCCACCTGGGGGGCAAAACGCCGGATTCCTTCGGCCATGGCCGGCACAAAGGATGCAAAATGGGAGATGGCTCCAACGGTGGTGCCGGGGGGCAGGGCGGCGAGGGCTTCCCGCGTCTCCTTGGAGGGAATGAGGTACGGGGCCATCACCGGGACGGTATCCCCTACTTTAAGCCGGATTCGGGCCATGCAGTGGGGGATGGTAAGGATGAGGTCGTAGTTGCGGGCCCTGGTGTCCGTCAACGTGTTGAATTGGGCAAAATCCATGTTATCGAACCGGGGCTCCCGGCCTAGGAAATCCCGGATTCTCCGGATGTAGCACTCGTTGATGCGCCGGGAGTTCCCCACCATGAGAATGCGAAGGGGCACCGGGGCTTCCACCTCGGTTTCCCGCTGGTTGAACATGCCGATGAAAAGCGCGGGGTCCACCTCCAGGACCCTTGCTTTTTCCAGCAGGGCCAGAAACTCCCGGCGAAGGATCTCCAGGCGGTTCTGGTGTTTGAGTTCCCTGGGGTCCCGCACCACGAAGGTCCCCCTGCCTGTGACCGACTCCAGAAGGCCTTTGGCCTTCAGGGATTTGTATGCCTTGGTGACGGTCATGGGGGCCACCCCGAGTTCGCTGCTCAGGGCACGCACCGTGGGCAGCTGGTTGTTCTCACGATAGGCTCCGGCCATGATGCCGAACTCCACGGCACCCTCGATCTGGACGGATATGGAGACTGGCAGGGTTTTGTCAATGGTGATCTTCACAACTCCTCCCGGGAGACTGAGCCCGGCGGCTCGAATGGTTTCTGTGCTTTATTATGGATGACTGTGCGGGAGGGCGCCGTGGCCCTCCCGCGAGGTTATTGTCAGGCGACGTGGGGTTGCGGTGTGGCTGCAGGCTCTTCCGGGGCCACGGCCGTTGGGACCAGCCGGTCAAAGTGGCGCTCAATGGTCTCCTGGCCCGCGGGGCGGGTAAAGAGGCTGATGAGAACCATGACCCACATGGTGGCGGCCCAGCAGACGATGAGGGGGTCAAAACCAAAGGACCAGGTTTTGAACCAGAGCTTCATGGCGATGTAGAGAGCCTCCCCGAAGATCACCGCGGCAATGGCCCCGGTGCGGGTGGCTTTTTTCCAGTACATGCCCAGGATCACGGGGGCCACCCAGATGCCCAGCCCACCGAAGGCGAACTTGATGAGGCCGAAGATGGTGGTGGGCTTGATGATGCCGATGGCGATGCCGCAGGCGCCGATGACCACGGTGACCCAGCGGGAGAGGGCAAAAATCTGGCCCTCGGAGGCCTTCGGGTTGATGAGGTTCTGGTAGATGTCCCGGGTGACGCCGCCCGTGGCCACCACGAGCAGAGCGTCGATGGTGCTCATACCGGCAGAGACCACCCCTGCAATGAGGATGGAGGCCAGGACGGGGTTGAGGTTGCCCTGAAGGAGCATGGGCACGATGAAGTCCGTCTGCTTGCCGGTCAGCCCGGGCACGGAGACGATGGCGTTGGCCCCGGCCCACTCGATGAGGGTGGCGGAGAGCAGCATGCCCAGGGTCCCCAGGATCACCGCTTTGAACATGGTTTCGTAGTTTTTCATGGTGAAAAACTTGGTGAAGAGGGTGGGCTGCCCGATGGTGAAAAAGCTCCACATGACGATCATGGACATGTAGGAGGCCCAGGGGAAGTTGCCCTTGGCGCCGGGGTGGGTGAGGTAGGCGGGGTTGGCGTCGGCAAGGGAGGTGGTGATCTGGCTGAGCCCGCCCCCGGCCTTCACCGAGACGATAAAGGTGACGATGGCTGTGGTCACCATGAGAAAGCCCTGGAGGACGTCGGTCATCATGGCACCTTTCATGCCGCCGGCCATGCAGTAGCAGATGACGATGATGCCCATGCCCACCACGCCCATCCACTGGGGAAGGCCGGTGAAGGTGTTGAGGATAACGCCTGCGCCCACGGTCTGGGCACCCATGATGGCCACGAGAAAGGCGATCATCATCACGGCGTGGACCGCCCGGATGGCGTTGGATTCGTAGCGGTCCGAGAGGTAATCGGTCATGGTGAGGAAACCGTATTTCTTGCCCATGAGCATCAGCTTGCGCCCCACAAAGAGGGCGGGGATGATCATGGAGAAGGCAAGCCCCGGCACCGAGATGCTCATGCCGGAAAAGCCTGTGGAATAGGTGACGGCAGGCACGCCCATAAAGGTGCTCATGCTGTACTGGGAGGCGAAGTAGGCAAAACCGCCCACCAGGGCGCCGGCTTTGCCGCTCATGACGAAAAAATCGCTCAGGGTTTTGGTGGATTTGGCCGCTCGCCAGCCGATATAGCCGATGAGGGCAAAGTAGATGGCAATGGATACGAAAAACGGGACCGGTGTGGGGGTCACCAATGTTGAGGGGTCAGCCATGGTATTGCTCGCTCCTTTCTACTTCTCAGGTTGAATGTCTTCGAAGTTCCGGTACTCGGGGCGCTTCAGTGCCTCGCGGCTGAATCGCCAGACAAGGATCAGCACGGCGATGCCGTGAAGGACCCAGGCGTACACAAACAGGGGGACCCCCCCGAAACCAGGCACGTAGGTTTCGTTGAAATACCAGGGAAAGGGAATCATGATGAGGCCGTACATGGTCAGGATGATGGCGGCCCATCTCATCTCGAAACGGTTGCTGAAAATATCCACAATCTCCTCCTCAAAAAATAGTGTGACATGCGACAACCGCTTATCACGTCATGATTTTCGGGGCTTGGCAGGATCGTTTTTTTTGCCTGCATGGGCGGTTGGTCGCCTTTAAAAACGGTCCGGTACGGCATTGCGGTGCCCGACGCTGCGTCGCCTTTCAACTCCCATGATGCAGCACGTAAGATGTGATGATGGCGTCGCGAATTGAGGACATGGCCCTTTTGAATCGCTTCCTGTCGCGTGGGTGCGAACGGCGGGATATCGCGTCGTACGATACGAATCGTCATCGAAATATTCGCAGGGCGCGGACGATTCACGTGTGTGCCTGTCCCTTCAAATCGGTCGTATGACAATGCAAAGGCAGGTATCGGGGAACATTCTGAATGTCTACCGAAGAGTAAATAGCGTTGGCATCGTGATACAAGCCGGGTACTGATAAGTAATTTGATATAGAAGCGTGGCACAATTGTCCATAACAAAATATTATCCTGAATTTATTTGGTGATATGAAAAAGGGATTGTGACATTCAGGATCCTCTTGGATTTTAAAGATCTATGATGGTGGAAGTAGATAGGAAAATAGTTTTCAGACGATATTGTGATAGTTGAGTATCCCGGTTTACTGTGCTACCCCATGAGAACATGAGATGTTTGCTTAGTGCTTAGCGAAGGAGGGTGATCATGGAAAGGCTGGGACACACGATCCGATGCCTGGCCCGCCAGCAGGGGATCAATGTGAAACGACTCAAGCGCCGCCAGCGCGTGATGCCGGTGCCGCTGCTTTCGGCCACCTTGCGCATGGCCGATGTGATTCTGGCGGCAAGGGCCCTGATGCATCCGGGAACCCGTTCAGGCGGGGAGGGGCTGCAGCGGCTCGCCCGGGCGGTGAAGGCGCGGTTCAGCGTGGCCCACGCCGGGTTCTACATGGGGGGCAGGGCGTCTTTGTGTGCGGTGGTCCGCGCCCTGGGGCTTACCCCGGGGGACGAGGTGCTTATTCCTGCCTTTACCTGCCAGTGCGTGGTCAACGCCCTTCGGTATGAAGGGATCGAGCCTGTCTACGTGGACATCGAACTTGACACCTACGGCATGGACGCCTCCCTTGTGGAGCGGGCGCTGACGGGCAAGACCCGCGCCATACTCATTCAGCACACATTCGGCATGCCCGGCCGGGATTTGGAAAACCTCCTTGCCCTTGCCAGGGGCCGCGGGCTCTATGTCATTGAGGACTGCGCCCATGCCACGGGCGGCCGCTGGCGCGGCAAGCTCCTGGGGACCTTAGGGGACATCGGGTTTTTCAGCAGTGAGCGTTCCAAGATCATCAACACCATCCACGGCGGGTTTGTGATCACCGACAACCCGGAGATCGGCCGTCGCCTGGAAGAGGACGCGGCTCGCCTCACCCCGGCTCCGCCGGAGTTCACCCGGCGGATTCTCTGGACCCTCATCCACAGCTATTTTACCCACAGCTGCCCGTTTCGGTTTGTGACCTCCGGCCTGGCCGAAGGGCTCCTTTCGGACCGGCTTGTGCCCCAGATGCACGATGAAGAGCTGGCAGGCGCTCCGTGCAGCCAATACCACTGGAGCCTGCCCCATGCGGTGGCGCCCTTGATGATGCAGCAACTCTCCCGGGTGGACCGCCAACTGGCCGAGAGGCGGCGGGCAGCAGAAAAATGGGCGGTCTGGTGCCTGAGAAACGGTCTGGAGCCACCGAAGCCATCGCCGGATGCCACCCCCACCTGGCTGCGGTTTCCCGTGCGCGTGGATCCGGCCATCAAGAAAAATTATGCATACCTGGAGAAGCGCCTGGGGGCAGATGTGGGGGTCTGGTTTCAATCCGCGGCCCATCCCCTGCCCATGGCCCTTCAGGAGTGCCCCAGGGGCATGGAGGCGGCGGCCACCTGCATCAATTTGCCCACCCTGGACCCCAGCAGGGCCTGACAGGGGCCGTTGGTCCCTTTGTTTAAGGAAGGACCGCGCAGGTCAACCCACACATTCCGATCTGCCTGCGCGTGAAAAAACCCCAATCCAGTGCCATGGATTGGGGTTTTGTATTGAATGGTTACAGATTTTTTTACCTTCAGGCTCGGGACATCACCTCCAGGATGCGCCGGGCAATGGTATTGCAGGCTTCCCGGCCCCGGTGGCCCTGGGAGTAGAGGTCGGACAGGGGAAAGGGGGCACCTTTGACCACAAATTCGATGCGGTAGGATGTGCGCTTTCCGCTTCCGCGGTACCCGATCCGGACATCCTCCACCTCGTCAAAGGTGAGGCCCCCTTCCAGGGCCGACCCAAAGAGTTTTTTTCGTCGCCAGGTAACGGTTTTGGCGGTGCGGTCAAAGGTGAAGGTGACTTCTTCGGTGAACCGCCATCCGGCAAGGGCTGCCACGGCGGCCAGGAAAATCCAGTGGAGGTAGTAGGCGTACTCAAGGCCGAAGGTGTGTACCGAAAAGGCGGTGCGGATCAGGCAGAAGGCGATGGCGATCCCTGCGATGGCCACGATGGTGCGGTTCTTTTCCTCAACCTTCAGGGTGTGTTTGTCGTCTTGTGTGATGTTCATGGGGTTGTCCTGCCCGGGGATCCGCTCCCCGTGTTTGGTGTGTCAGGGAAATACCGCTCCCTGGGTTTTTCCGTGACCGGTTTTTTTGTCATAGTCGGCTTCCCGGGCCCTGTAGGTGTCCAGTACCTCTTCCGCCAGGGTATTGGCCGCGGCTTCCAGCTCCCGGCAGCTGCGGTGAGGTGGCATTTGCCGGATGGCCTCTTCGATGGCTGCGGTTGCCGCGATGCCGATGCGTTTGTGACCGTCTTCATGGGTCTTGAGGTTTTTCATGTAACGGGTCCAGCGATTCTGCAACTCGGGGGCCGCCTCATCCTGATTTGCCCATTTGGGGTAGCGGTGCAGTACTTCCACCGAGGTCTCAACGCCTGTAATCCGGCAGCTGTCGGGGCCGGACTCCCAGGTGAACCACCACCTGGCCATCCAGGTGGTCAGGGCATCGTAGGTATTTCCGTCCCGCCACACGGTCCCCAAGCGCCCCATCTCCTCGCGCAGCTCTTGCCCCGTGTCTCCGTAGATGTCGTAGTACTCCGTCTGGACGGTAACGGCGGGCTCGGCCCGGACCGTGGCCGTCAGGCAGAGGATCCCGAGCAGTATGAGAACGCAGAGTCGTGGTCTTTGCATGATATCCTTTATCCCGTTATCCGGGGTTCAAATCAACCGCAGAATTCATCAAAGGACCCGGGCAGAAAAATGCCGTACAGGGGCGGGCAGCCCCTGGCTGAGGTTTTTTTAAATGATTTACTGCGATGGGGCAAAGGTTCAAAGCAGTTTATTTTTTTGAAAAAGCACCTTTGATTCAGTATACTTGAGGATAAGCAACCATTCCATTGAAAGATCGCCGTGTTTTCCCTCCATTCATGACATCCGGATTCAAGACATGTCTGTGCTTCAGGCCTTGCCTGGAGAGCGTTTTCCCATCATCACATCAACCCATGGGACTTTGTATTTATTATGGACGATCACAAGGATACGGATATTGCCAAGGACGCCGTCGCCGAGTTTGCCAAAGAAGAGGCCGAACGGGAGCAACAGCAGCAGGAGAAAAAAAAGAAAAAAGACCGCCGCCTTCTCTATTATGCCCTCCTGGCACTCAGCATCGTGGTTCTGGCCTTTCAGGTGCCCAGGATACTCTCCCTGCGTGAGGAGCATGCCAAACCCCTTCGTGTGGGCACGGCCGACACCGACATGCAGACAGACGCCTGCATCCACAACCTGTGGAAGGTGGTCCGGGCACTGCAGCTCGGGGAGACGGATGTGGGGGGCTTTACCTGTCCGCTCAGCGGAGTCCCCTATGAGGTGCATCAGGTGAAGGGCGGCTATGTTGTGGAGTGTCCCAATGCACATCGTCACGGGTTCTCCCATGTTCGTATCAGCACCGCCAAACCCATACCGGAGCTTGTGCCATGACCCCTCAAACCACGCACAATGCGGGATTTTCGCTCCTTGAACTCATGGTGACGGTGGCCATCGTCGGGGTGTTGAGCTCCATCGCCATTCCGCGATACCTCAACTACAAGGAGAAGGTCTACGCCGCCAACTGTCTCCTGCTCAGAAGAGACATCGAGACCCAGACCCAGAGTTACTACTTCGAGCATGAAGTCTTTACGCCGGAATTCATTAACTCCTACCAGTGCCCCCGGGGTGGCGTTTATACCTGGTCCAGCTCCTCCATCGAGGTGCCCGAGTACGGCCAGGTGCAGTGCTCGTTGCACCATACGTCGGCATCGCAGGTTCAGTCCGACATCCCCGCCGGGGAGAACCTTTTGGACAACTCGACCTTTGATTCGGTGAACAGGAACGTGAGGCGATGGGCCCCGGTACCCACCGGAAGGATCAACGGATGGGAGTCCAACACAGGGGCCATTGAAATCTGGAAGGATGGGTTTTTGGGGTACAACTCCCCCAACGGGGGGCATATCGTAGAGCTCGACGGCGGCAGGGCAAGCGACACCATCTCCCAGAGCGTTGAGACCGAAGCGGGAAGGGTCTATGAAATCAAAATCACGGCCCGGGCCAGGCGCGCCAACTCATCGGATTTTTCCGTGGGGTGGGGTGGGGATGAGGTGGAGACCTTTACGCCGCCCACCAACGAGTGGAAAGAGTACACGGTTGAGGTGACGGGAACCGGCGACTCCATGGATCTGTCCCTGTCGGAGATCGCCGGGCAAAGCAACGGGCTGGGAACCCTGATAGACAAGGTCGAGGTCATTGCAACGGATACCTTCGAGTAGGGCGTTTCACCCCTTGGTGCTCTCCAGCCGTCGTTGAAGGAGCCTGTTGACCCTTGCGATGAACCGTTCGTAGTTGACGGGTTTGGTCATGTAATCGTCCGCGCCGACATTGAGCACCTCCACCTCGGATTTGAGGTCCTCGTTGGCCGTCAGCATGATCACGGGAATCATGCGGGTGGCAATCTCCTCTTTCAGCTTTTTGATGAGGGTGAACCCGTCCATTTCCGGCATGACATAATCTGTCACGATGAGGTCGGGCATGGCCTGATAGACAGATTTCAAGGCTTCCGCACCGTTTGATGCTTTGACGATACGATAGTTCTGGGTTTTAAGGAGGTGGGACATCATTTCCAGCTCTATTTCGTTGTCGTCCACCACCAGGACCGTGGGATGACCCACCACCGTTACATGGGATGTGGGGTCAAAGGCCGGAACCGACGTGACGGCATCAGGGGCGGGGGGGGCTACCGAGGCCGAGGCTGCGGTTTCTATATGTGGGGTGTCCGGGCCGGCCACCCGGAGAACCTCTCCTAAGGTGGTGAGGCCTTGCCGGGCCTTCATGACACCATCCATGAAAAACGGCTGGAACCCCTCCTTCATGGCCTGGGCCTTGATGGTGGCCGCCGACACGTCTTTTTTGATGAGGGACTGGATCGACGGGGTGATGCGCAGGATTTCGTAGATGCCGATCCGTCCCACATACCCTGAATACCGACATGCTTCGCATCCTTCCCCTTTGTAGTACCTGACATCGTCATCCCCGTTTTCCCCCGAAGGAATCTTTTCAAGCAGCTGGGCCGACAGGTTGTCCGTGGTTTTGCATTTATCACAGATGCGCCGGACCAGCCTCTGGCCGATGCATGCCACCACCGAGTCCGCCACCACAAAGGCATCCACTCCGAGGTCCAAAAGCCGGGTGACGGCCGAGGGCGAGTCGTTGGTGTGCAGGGTGGAAAGGACAAGGTGCCCGGTCTGTGCCGCCTGGCACGCGATGCCTGCGGTTTCTCCGTCCCGGATCTCTCCTACCATCACAATGTCCGGGTCCTGCCTCAGGATGGACCGCAGGGCCGCGGGAAAGGTGATGCCCGCCTTGGGGTTTATCTGGCCCTGGTTGATGCCCTCCACCTTGTACTCCACAGGGTCCTCCACCGTGATGATGTTGACCTCCGGAGAGTTGAGGCGGTTCAGGCAGGCATACAGGGTGGTTGATTTTCCACTGCCCGTGGGCCCGGTGACCAGGATAATGCCCTGGGGCAACTGAATGCTGCTTTCCAGGTCTTTGTAGTGCGTCCCCTGGAGCCCCAAGTTTTCAAAGCTCATCTTGGCGGATTCCGGGTTGAGGATCCGTATGGTGATCTTTTCTCCGTAGGATGTGGGAAACGAGGAGACCCGCAAGTCATAGGCAATCCCTCCGTACTTTACCTGGGCGCGACCATCCTGGGGCTTGCGCCGGATGGAGATGTCCATGGAAGAGAACACCTTGATGCGTGAGACCAGGGCAGAGTGGATGAGTTTGTCGGTCTTGAGGATTTCACGCATGATCCCGTCGATGCGGTACCGGATGATAACCGATGCCTGTCGGGGTTCGATATGGATGTCACTGGCCTTGAGCTTTACGGCATCGGCCAGGATGCTGTTGGCAAATCGCACCACGGGCGGGTCTTCTGCGATGGAGGTCAGGGCACCCTTGTCCAGCTCTTTCTCATTGGCTTCGGTGGTCTTGATCACCTCAATCTGGACTTCGTTCTGAAGGGCTTCATCAAGGTGGAGCCCTTTTTTGGGGTAGTAGGTGTCAATGGCGGTGAGCACCTCGCTCTGGGGCGATACCGCTATCTTGATGCGTTTCTGGGTCATGAAACGCAAATCGTCCAGGGCGTAGAACTCCAGGGGGTTGGCCATGGTGACCACAAGCTCGTCGTTTTCCTCTTTGGTGGGCAGGAGCAGGTAGGTTTCGGCGATTTCCGCGGAGACCTGGGAGATCACCTCCGGCGCGATCTTTATATCGGGCAGGTGGAGGTAGGGGATATTCAACTGCTCGGACAGGGCCCGGGCAATCTGGATATCATCCACGATCCCCATGTCCATGAGGATCTGGCCTATTTTTTTGGGTGACGTGGCTTGGGCGTGCAAGGCTTTCTGGAGGTCCTTGGGTTCAATGACTCCGGCCTCGATGAGGATGTCCCCAAGTTTTTTGTGGCTGTGCGTATCGGCGAGCTTTTTAGGGGCGCTGTCGGGTTTTTTCATGTCTCCTCCTGGCAAAGGGGCACGCAGGCCGTCTTGGGCTCGGCGTTTCATGGCTCGGTCGGAACACTCAGGGAAGGGGCTGGGTTGAACACGGGGGTGATACACGAAAGGGTGGTAATGTATGAATATACTTTCTCATACATGGCAAAAAAAGTACACAAGGCACCCTTTTGATGTTTACCGGAACAAAGGGAGCATGGCTATTGCGAAGGACGGTTTTTCCCCAGGGTCAATGGGGAACCTCGGGTTTTCGCCAGACGCTTTTCTTGGTGATGCCTGCTTCCGGTTCGAGGACGGCATTGAAATCAAAACCGGGAAACCGGGCCTCGATTTCGTCCCAGAGCCGGGAGAATCCCTGGGCCTCGGTGGGCACGGAGCATCCCTTGCCGTCCCCCACGAAGACCAGCCAGTAGGGAGGGATGGGCGGGGCTTCCTGGGCGTTGATGAGAACGATTTCGTGGATCTCCTCCCAGGGAACCGCTTCCCGCTCCCGTCTTGGGTGCTCGCAGGAGAGCTCACTGGGGGTGATGGTTACCTGAAAGGGGGCTTCTTCCTCTTCATCGTCCTGGCCGGTGAGGGGGCCGTCCGGGGTGTAGATCAGGCGCAAGGCAACCAGGGCGGTGACGGTACAGACCAGCAGAACAACAAAGGCTGTAAGCATGGGGCCTCCTGATAAGGGATGAGGTCTCAATGACTCAGCAAACAAGTGTCCGGGCTTTCCTTATGGTCTCACAGGCAGGAGAAAAAGTACATATGGAGTAGTGGCCAGGGCAGGGCCAATGCATTCAAAAATTCAGTTGCCTCCGGCGGGTCGCTTTTTGAAAAAAGCTCCGCAAAAACTTTTCGGTAAAATAAAAAATGAGAGGGGTTATGGGCGGTTGCGACGCGTCCATAAAAAGAAAGCCTGCTTGCCAAAATTTTTAAACGTTTTGCCCTGATGGCCAGGGGAGTCACTCCATGTTCCAGGCCTGAAAGAGTCCTGCACCGAAGCCGGGGTGGTGCCGTGCCTGGGTGAGGTAGCGTGTTGCCTCATCGTGGTTATCCGAAAGGGCGGAAACAGACGCTTGGGCAAGGGTTAAGAGCAGGAGAAGGTGGGTTTTGTGGACCTTTGGGGCCAGTTGGTGGGCCTGGGCCAGGTGGGTGGCTGCGGTTTTTCGGTCTGTGGCCCGGCAGGCGCAGAAGACCATGCCCAGGTGGGCGGAAAATCGGGAGAGGCCCGTTTCCAGTACCGCTTCAAGGCAGGGACGGGCCTTGGCCGGGGAGCCGGATGCCATCAGGATGAGCCCTTTTAGCGCCTGGGCCCTCTGGTACCTGGCCCTGGCAAAGCCCGAGGCCCTGGCGATGGTCAGGGCTTCTTCGGCAAGGGCTGAGGCCTGCTGCAGGTCTCCTTTCAAGAACGCGATGAGTCCCAGCTCTTCGCAGGAGATCACCATGCCGATGGGGGCGTTGAGCTCTCGAAATGCGGTTGCGGCCTCTTGAAGGCAGGTCTCTGCGGTGTGCAGGTCCCCCAGGCACAGGGCTGCAGATCCGATATTGCCCATGGCCCACGCAGTTTTGATGCGGTCTTCCGTGCGGGTTGCCCATTGATGGCTTTCCCGGAACCGTTCCGTGGCCTCCTCGATCCTGCCCAGGGAGCGCAGGCACAGCCCGATGCGGAGGGATACCCAGAAGGCGTGCTCAATGCCGGGGTGGGCCGTAAGGCTCAGGCGAAAGAGCCGAAGGGCCCGTTCATGGTGTTTCCGGCGGTGGGCCAGGGCCCCAATCAGCAGAAAGGCCCAGGCCTTGCCGCGGGTGTCTCCTGTTGAGACGGCCCACCTTAAGGTGCTCCGGGCGACCGTTTCCACCCGGGCCTCTTCCTCCCCGGGGCAGGGGGCGTTGCCTTGTGTTTTTGGGGGGAACCCTTGGGTCTGCATATCGAACCAGCATAAGAGGACCAGACACAGGCGGGCATCCGACCGGTTTGATGAGGCAGTCATCACGCACTCTTTGGCCGGTCGGAACAGGGCCTCCCCTTCGTGATACCGGGTGTGCATGTCGAAGTAGGCATACAGGCCGGTGGCTGCACGGCCAAGGGCGTCTAAGGCTCCTGTGGCTGCTGCGCGAAGCCATGCCTGGCGGATGTTGGCCATGTCCGCATCCATGGCCCGCCTGCAGGCGGGCATGTTTCGGCTCGTCAGCTCTTTTTCGCGGCTCTGGACCAGGGCGAGGTAATACCCCATGTGGGCGTCTTCCATGGGATGGTCATGGCCGGGGTCTCCCAGGTGATCGTCGGTGTACTGCCTCAGGAGTGGGTGGATGCCGAACCGGCCGGTTTCCGGCTCGGCCCTGAGGATCGATTTTCTCGTCAGGCTTGCCGTTGTCTCGGCAGCCGTCCCTTTTTCCATTCCCGTTACATTTGCCACGGCGTCCAGGGTAAATCCGTCTCGAAATACCGTGAGCCTTTGCAGGGCCTTTTTTTCCTTTTCCGTCAACCGTTTCCAGGAGGAGTCAAACACCGCACGCATGCTCCGGTGGCGCGGGGGCAGGTCCTGCATCTTTGCGTTCAGAAAATCCAGGTTGCTTCGGATCTCACCTGCAATGTCCCAAGGCGTCAGGGTGTCCATCCACCCGGCGGCCAGAATCAGGGCCAGGGGCATGCCTTCGGTCATGTCGCAGATCTCGGCAAGGGCAGGGTAATTCGAGGCCGTCAGCTCAGTGCCCGGGTTCACCATCCTGGCCGTTGTAAGGAAAAGGGCCAGGGCATCATAGGTCGTCTTCGCGTTTTTCAGGTTTTCAGGGGCCGGGGGCTGATCCGAGGGGTCGGGATGGGACAGGCCCGACAGGGGAAACAGGTGCTCTCCCTTGAGCATCAGCCGGGTTCTGGAGGTGGCCAGGATGGTGAGATGGGGCGCCGCCTCCAGCAGCTCGGAAGCCACCGGGGCTCCTTCGGGCAGGTGTTCGCAGTTGTCCAGAAGCAACAGAATCTCCCTTGTTCGAAGAAAACCTGTGATCTGTGCCATGGGGTTGGCTGTTTCGCCTTGGCTGAGCCCGAAGACCCTGATGAGTTCTCGTACCAGGGCTTCTTTGGCTTCAAGGTCTGCAAGGGAGATGAAAAAGACGCCGTGGGCAAAGCGGTTCGCCGCCACGGTTGTCACCTCGAGGGCCAACCGGGTTTTTCCCATGCCTCCAGGGCCGGTGAGGGTCAGCAGCCTTACCTCCGGGGAGGTGAGTCGTTCCACAAGGCCGGTGACCTCCCCTGCTCGCCCCACAAAGGCCGTGGCCTGGGCCGGCAGGTTGGATATTGGCAGGTTTGGCTTCTGTTTATTGACGGGCTTTTGGTGGCTTCGGATGGCGTCTGCCAACGCCTCGGTCTCTTGATCCGGGTCGACGGCCAGCTCAGTTCGGAGCAGCGCCCTGCACGTCTCATACTGACGCAGGGCGGCATCCCGTCGACCGGACTGCACAAAAAGGTCCATGAGCCGCCTGTGGGCCTCTTCGTCCAGGGGATCCAGGGCCACCAGGCGACTGGCAACCCCCTGTGCCTCTCCCTCTTTGCCCAGGGTCATGTACCTTTCGGAAAGGGCCTTCATGATCTCGGCGGCCTCGCGGTCGAGGCCCTCCGCCTGCTCCAGCCGCCAGTGGTCGAAGTCGGGTGCGCCACTGAGGTGAAAGCCCGAGAGAAAAGAGTCCGTGTAGAGGGATAACGCCTCTTCCATGGCCGAAAGGCTCCCTTCTCGGCCCATGCCCAACAGGGTACGGAACCTCTCCACATCCACCTGGACCTGGTCGCTGGCAAGGGCACCGATGGTCTCCCGGTCCGCAGCCAGCCAGGACCTGCCCAGGGACTGTGTGATGTCCGACAGGGCGCGCCGAAGGGAGGCTCGCCCCTTGCCCTGATCCTGGTCCGGCCACAGCAGGTCGGCCAGCTTTTCCCGGGTATGGGCCGTGCCCGTGACGGCAAGGTAGATTGCCAGGGCAGCAGATTTGCGCCGGGGAATCCTTACGGGCTCTGTGTCCACCGTGAACCGGGGTGCCCCAAAACAGTGAATGTGCAACATCGTCATGGTCTTTTCTCCTGTGGAGAAAGTATCTTAACGATCCGCGTTTCACAATTTTTTTCACGTCCATGCTTTGCTTTCCATGCCCAACCCCTTTCAGCCCGGCTCGCCCGAAGGGTGAGAAAATCAAACAGCAAACCCTCATTTACAGTTTGCATGTTCAAAAAAACGGACATTTTCGTTGTAGCGATCTGAAATCATATAGCTTTCATCCTGGCTGTTCGTTTTGTCATGAAATATCGGGGTCAGGGACGTTTGGGGGACGGTGGCCTGCTAAGGTGAAAGTAAACGGTTCAACACCACATCATCGTACACAGACATGTAAGGAGGGGAATCCGATGAGTGCCAACTGGATAGCACCTGCGCTTGTGACCCTTGTGTGCTGGGGGTTGTGGGGATTTATTCCCAAACTGACCACCCAGTACATCAGCCCCATGAGCGCCATGATCTACGAAACAATCGGGGCTGCCATCGTGGGGCTGGTTGTCCTCACCCTGGTGGATTTTCGGCCGGAGGTCCATGTGAAAGGGGTGTGCCTCGGCATCACCACCGGGATCATCGGCCTCACCGGTGCCCTGGGCTTTCTCTTTGCCGTGAAGTCCGGGAAGGTGGCCGTGGTGGCGATGTTTACTTCCATGTCCCCCATCATCACCGTGGCCCTGGGGTGCCTTGTGCTCAAAGAGCCCGTGACCCTCAAGGAAGGCCTGGGCATCCTGAGCGCCTTTGCGGCCCTCTTTTTCTTTGCATCGTAACCATGGCTTGGCTGCAGAGCCAGCCCGCATAAATCATCGGAGTTTATGTCGGGCGAAGCCCGAGCCGAAGGCCCTTGCGCTTTGACCCGAGGAACGAGGGACAAAGCGCAAGGGCTATATGCTTTCGAGGTGGCTCACCTCGCCGCCGGAGGCACGCTTTTGGCCGGTCACTTTAACATTGGGGAGGAGAAATGAAAAAAAAGACGATAAACAGCGAAGAGTTTAAGGAGAGGCTTCGGGCGTTTATGGACGTCCTTGGTTTGAACGAAGAGCCCATGGGGCTTTTTTACACCGAAAGAAAACCCCCTGGCGCGGTGTCTCCCAAGGCGCAGGTACCGGTGAGTCGCCTGCCGGAAGAGTCAGACGGGGGCATCAACTGGCTGTCGTGCGCCCTGGGTACGGTGAGGCGTGCGCGTCGGAACAAGGCCCCGGCCTGTTTTGACGAGACTCATTACGGGTGCCTGGGTGCCGCCTTTTACATGGGGTTCAAGCCTTATTACGAGCCCTTTGAGCCCGCCCTGATCTCCACGGGGATCCCAGGAGAGATGCAGGGCGAGTGCTATCTGGACTCCGCGGAAAAGGGAAAGGCCTTTTACGAGGAGATCAAGCCCCCGAAGGCCTCGGGGGCAAACCTTGTGATCCAGCCCCTGGGCCTCTTTGAGGACGGAGATATGCCCGAGATCGTGATTCTGTTTCCCCAGCGCGAGGCCATGATCGCCTTAAACGCCCTGACCGTTTTCCTGACGGGAGACACGGAGGCCGTGCGAATGCCCTTTGGCCAGGGGTGTTGCGGGATGATCACCTGGCCGCGGCGGTATCGTGGGGATGGACGGCAGTGGGCCGTCATCGGAGGGTTTGACACCAACGGCCTGCGTTACCTGGGCAAAGGTGAGGTGACCTATGCCGTTCCCGTTGAGTTGTTTACGGCCATGGTGGACCGGTGGGAGGAGGGCATGCCGGGGACCCGGAGTTGGAGGCAGGTAAGGAGCTGACGGCCCGGGCGGGGCTGAGAAGGGAAATGAAAACGCAGGCGATTTGTGATAGGAACACCTCTCGATAAGACCTTCAAACGCCTGCAAGGAGTGATACCACATGGTAACAGTTGATTCACCGGACCTGTGCCCCGCCCTGGTTACCCATATTCTGGATGGAGCTCCCCTTTCCCTTCTCCGACAGGACGAGCTGGACTGGGTGCCCTTAAAACCCCTGTGCGAGGGGCTGGGCCTGAGCTGGGCCGGGGAGCGGAGTCGCCTGAAGCATGATTCGAAGCTCTCCTGCCGTTTCCTTGCCATGGACGGCACGGACGGTAGGACCCGGGAGTTTCTCTGCTTGCCGTTGTACCAGCTCAGCGGATGGCTGCTCTCCGTCAATGCCGACAAGGTGGCTGAAAGCGTCCGGGAGAAGGTGCGGGCCTTTCAGCAGGAGAGCCTGGAGGCGTTGTTTGGGTACTGGCACGGGTCTCAAGGGGGAGCAGAAGCCGTGGAGAACCCTGGGACGGGTGATGAAACCATGGAAAAGGCTGTCGAAGATGCTCCGAGAGACGATGGTGATGCCCATGGCGTTCAGAAAGATCCCTTTGAAGAACCCTCTGTGAGGGCAGAACCCGGAGATGAGGCAGAATCCCTTGAAAGCCGTGTCACGAGCGTCATCGAGCAAGTTTTGGGGACCCTGGGGCGGCATTGATTTGATTTTATCGTAACTATTCAGATCAAAAAAGCCTCCGGCGGCCCTGCCGGGGGTCAAACTTTTAAAAAGATTGATAAACAGGTCTCAAGTAATCATTCATAGGCGCCGCCGAAACAATTCCGATATGTTCGCACCCGTGCTTCGAAACGTTTTTTGCGGAGCTTTTTTTCAAAAAAGCGACCCGCCGGAGGCAAGTGAATCGTTACATTTTATCTTAGTTAGTAGAGGTGCCCCCCAAAAAAAGCCGCACAGAGTGCGGCGCTCCAAATCAACTATTTGCCCCCGGCAGGGTCGCCGGAGGCATTGGATTTCGGGTTGTCATTTTATTTCACTCTTTGGGAAGGGTCTCCTGAAGCTGGCGTGATTCCTCTTTGGTCAGCCAGCAGCGCGGATCCGAGCCCAGGTAGTCACCTGTGGCGTAGGCCGCACCCCGGCAGCCGCCGCATGCGAATTTGTACCGGCATTCACCGCACTGGCCGCTTAAAAAGGAGCGGGAGTAGCGGAAGGTGTTGAATTTTTCGTTTTCAAACCAGATCTCTTTAAGGGGGCGGTTCTGGATGCGGTCCACCACCACGGGGAAGTAAGGGCAGAACTGCACCACCCCCTGGGGGTTGATGTACATGAGGGAAAAGGCCACGGAGCACCCTGTGACGGCCACACCGTTAAAGAGCTCCTCGTCGGACTCCACTTCGCTCAGGCGACCGGGGTTTACGAGGAGTTCCGGGAAGGGGTCGCTGAAGCCCACGGTGAGGCCCAGGTCATTTCCCTTTTCCCACACAAAGCGGCTGACGTCCCTGTGCTCCAGGGGATCGGAGACAGCCCCGGCGGCGTTGCCCACGGGCACCACGTAGCGGAAGTTGAATGTGGTTACGCCGTGTTCCTTGATCATGACCAGAAGTTTTTCCACTTCCTCTATCCCCTGGCCGAAGTAGGTCATGCGAATGGCAAGGGGGACCCCCCGGGCGGTGAGAAGATCCACGGCCGAAAGGGTTCGTGCAAATGAGCCCTTGCCCCTCACCGGATCGTGTACCTCCGCCGTTGACCCTTCCATACTGATATTGAATCCGTCCACATACCGGCACAACTCCTCTTCGTTGTTTTTTGTGATGAGGGTGGCGTTGGTGAGCAGCTCGATGGAGAGGCTGAGGTTTGTCTTGATGTGGTCCATCAGGGCAATGAGATCGTCCCGCATGAGGGGCTCTCCACCGGCCATGGCCAGGGCAGCGCCGGGGGCCATCTGGTCTGCCTGGTTGAGCATGTCCACGGCCTCGTCAAAGGAGAGGTCCCTGTCGTTGCGATCCAGGTTGCTGGCTCGACAGTGGCGGCAATTGAGGTTGCATGACGAGGTGGTGTCCCACTGGAAAATTTTTGGCGGATGGGTCCAGTTTGCGTCCATGGCGGATCCTTTCAAGGAAGGCGAGTGGTTGGGTATAAGGATTTGAGCTGCCCCGGATGTTGCTGGTGATATCAAGGTACTACAGGGTTTTCATCAGGTCGCATCCGCCGCAGGGGCCCTCGGCCTGATTTTTTGGCGGGGTCACAACATCGCACCCGCCGCAGGGCCCTTCAGCTGTTTTTACAGGTGTTTTGATGACAAGGTCGCAGCCACCACACGGTCCTTCGGCCGGCATGATGGGAATATTATGATTCTCCGCTGCCAGTATCATGTTCTTCAGCTCCGATAGATTCAGAGCCTCGGCGTTTTCTATGATTTTCTTTGGCATCACATAGCCTCCCCATGTGTGTCATGGTTTACGGGTATGCGGGGCAGCTCAAAGAGGGCTCATGAAAAACGGATTTTTTAGTGATTGAACATTGCCTGTTTTGTAACGGCGGGGCGTGGCCGTTGAGGCGGAGAGCCGTTTGGGAAGGCATGGAAAGCACGGTCGATGGAATCGGCCGTCACAACGCGTGATGCCGGATGAGGGCGCAGCGTAATCTCGTGTGTTATGTATGAATATATCTTAATTTCAATGTACTATCAACGCAATGTTGGCGGCGAAGGCCCGGTTTTTCAACCGAGTCTTCCGGCAAACTGCCTGGCCAGGGCAATGAGGGTGAGAACCGGGGGCGTGCCCCCTGAGACAGGCATGATGCTGTTGTCGCAGATGTAGAGGTTCTCGACGGCTGTCTGCAGGTCGGGACCCACCACCCGGCCCATGGCCGCGGTGCCCCCCGGGTGGCCGCCGATGCCCTTGGCCACCGCGATGGTGTCGGCCCGGACCCCGGCTTGCACCATGACCGCCTTTGCCGCCTCAATGCCTTTGGCCATGAGGGCCTCGTCTTTGGGGGTGAATGCCTTGTGAAAGGAGCCGTCGGCCCGGATTTCGCCGGAGGGCTCGTCGCAAAGCTTGACGAACATGCCTGTCAGCTTTTTCATGCGGACGCCCCGGGGCCAGGAGGAGATATTTTTTGCGGCCAGCTGGGCCACAAAGGCGTTGACCGCCCCCACGTTGCCGAAGACAAACTCCCCTTTGCGGGATTCGTCGGCAAAGGTGTAGGTGATCTCCCGAAAGGTGCCCGGGCCCTCCCTCATTTCGCCAAGGAGCACGGCCATGGGGTCGGTGAAAAAGTGGGTGCCGGCACCCTTGATGCCGGACCGGTGGAGGATTTCAGGGGTCCCCATGCCCCCTGCCGCAAGGACGACCCGGCGGCTGAAGACCGCAAGGGGGCCTCGGTCGGTTTCGGCCGCAACCCCGTTGGCTGTGCCGTTGACATGGAGGATCTCCCGGACGTCGCAACCCGTCACAAGGCGGGCCCCGGCATCCACCGCGTCGTTGACGTAAGATCGGGCGGTCCACTTGGCGCCCCGCTTGCACCCGAAAAGGCACCTGTCGCAATGGGGATCGCAGAGGTCGGAGTCGATGAACCGTGCCTGGGGCTTCATGGCATGGCCGAGTTCCCCTGCGGCTTCCACGAGCCTCCGGGTACCCGGGTAGTGCTGGTAAAAATGGTCGGGAACGGGGCGGATGTTCAGCTCTTCTTTGATGTCGGCCACCTCGGTGGCCAGGTCGATGCCGAAGTCGTCTTTTAAAAACGACGGCGGATCGTAGGCATTGCCCGAGTAGATCATGGTGGAACCACCTGGGGTGATGCCCCGCCGCACCAGGATCCCCTGCCTGGACCTGCGGATGTCATACATGGCCGCATAGGCCAGGGGGTTGCCCACTGACCAGTCCCGGGCCTTTCCCTTCTCCAGAAGCACAACGCTTTTTCCCTTTTTCGCAAGTTCCCGCGCCACCGTCGCTCCCCCCGGCCCGGTCCCGATCACCACCGTCTCGGTTTCCATGATGTGCATGCTTGGCTCCTGTTGTTTTTTGCCTCAGGTATGGCGTTTTTACGCATTTTTTCCGTTTACCAGGTGATCCACCAGGCGTTTGCCGAAGGCGATGAGGGTAATGACCGTGGGCCGGTCCAGGGCTTCGGGGAAGATACTGGCGTCGCAGACATAGAGGTTGTCCATGGCGGTCTGGAGGTTGGTGTCCACCACGCTGCCGATGCCGCAGGTGCCGCTGGGGTGGGCTCCCCGCACCGGGCTTGCCACGAGGGTCGAGGGGTGGCATCCCGAGGCCGTGAGGATCTCTGAGGCCATCTCTTTGCCCATGGCAAGCTTGTCAAAGTCGGCTTTGGTGAGCTCTTTGGAGACCTGGCCGGAGGCGTCCACCCAGCCTCCGGGGGTGTCCTTGATCTTGATGAGGATGCCCACCATGTGGTGGTAGTGGCGGCCTTTGGGCAGGTGCCTGAGGCCGGTTTTTCCCAGGCTGATGAGGGTCATGAGTTTCGGGTCGATGAGGGTGCCCATGCGGATGCCGTGGCTGTCGCAGAACTCCCAGGTGTCTACGCTCACCAGGGGGTCGGTGTGGGAGCCTTCAAAGGGGGAGATGCCGTAGAGGAGTACGGTGGGATCGATGACGCATTGCCTGCCCGCACTTTGGATGCCCGCCTTGAGGAGAAGGCCCGGTGTGGGGATGCCCCCTGCGGCGAGGATGATTTTGTCTGCGTAGAATTCCTCGGTATCCCGGCCCGCAAGGTGTACACGCACGCCCGTGGCTTTTCCGCCCTTCACCAGAACCTCGGTGCACTCGGCCCGGGTTCGCAAGTGGGCGCCGTGGGTCACCGCATCCTTGATGTACTCCCGGGCCGTCCACTTGGCGCCGCAGGCACATCCCAGGGAGGTGCCCGCCCCGCACCGGCACCCGGATTCCACCTTATCCCGGTCATACAGCTTGGGGGTGGGGGCCCAGTCGTACCCCAGGTGGTTGGCCGTTTCCATGATGCGGCGGGAGGCGTTTCCCAGAAGGGCTTCGGGAAGGGGGGCTGCCTTGAGTTCCGTCCAGGTCTGATCGGCATAGGGGCCAAGGTCGATGTGGTAGCGCTCTTTGAGCCAGGGGGGCGGCATGGCGGCCGAGGCCGAGTAGACCGTGGTGGCCCCGCCCGTTGAGGAGGCCATGAGCATGGCAACGCCCTCTTTGCTTTTGAAGAAACCGGCTTTTTCCACAATGCTCAAGGCCCCTGCGTAGGTGCCCAGGTTCCGGTGCTCCTTTCCCTTTTCAAGGATCGCCACTTTTTTTCCGGCCATGGCAAGGCCCCGGGCCACGGTGGCTCCGCCGGGGCCGGACCCCACCACGACGGCATCGTAGGTGTGTTGCATGGATATCCCTCCTGAAAGCATATCGGGTAACAGGTGTGCATTGCCGACAAGGCGGCTTCACCCGGATAGTTCACCAAAAAAAGGGGCATGGCGTGGGACTCCCCTGGAGCGGCGCCTTGCCGCAGGTGGGTATCTGAGGGAGCCCAAGGCGCGTGACAAAGACGCGTCAGGCTGGGGGGTATGATGAGCGATGACTAAGATGTGAAGGGACCCACCGAATAAGGGATGGGCGGTGCTCAGAAGGTAGTGAAGTGGTTGTTGCTGATATCTTTACTTATACTACGTGAGTTGCGGGGCGGGTTCAACATGTTTTTTGCAATGATCCGGGGTATTGCACTGTCCATCGGCCCTGCCGAAAGCCCTTGCGATTTGCCCTGGGGAACGAAGGGAAAATCGCAAGGGCAACCAGCTTTCGTCGCCGCCGGAGGCCCGTTTTTCCTGCGCACTTTGACCACAGAAAGCACTTGTTTACTTGAGGGGCAACGGCAGGGTCCCCGCGTCCTTTCCGTGGTCGGTTTCCCGGGAAGCCAGGGTGCCCAGGACCCCTGCTGCGGCGGCCAGGGAGAGGGAGCAGGCAACGGTGACGCCGGTCCAGCCCCAGTGGGCCCAAACCGGTCCCAGGACCATGGAGGAGAGGCTGCCGCCGCCGATGCACACGAGGATGTACAGGGAGGAGGCGCTGCCCAGGGCAGAGTCCGGGACGCTTGCGCCTATGAGGAGAAAGATCAGGGGTTGGCAGCAGTAGGCGCCTGCAAAGAGCAGGAGCAGGCCCAGGGTGATGAGGGGCACGGACTGGGACCAGCCCATGAGCTGCAGGGCCACCAGGCAGATGCCAAGACCCGGCAGGCTGATCCGGTACGGCCCTGCTTTCTGGGAGAGGCTGCCAGCAAAGGGGGCGATGAGGGCGGTGACCCCGGCCAGGCTGATCCAGCCCACCTCCCCTGCGGTGAAGAGAAAGGGCGGGGCCGTCAGACGGTAGGTGAGGAAGGTCACCATGCCGAGGAACCCGAAGAAGAGAAAGAACCCGGTGGCCAGAAGGGCCAGGGGCCGGGGACGGCACACGAGGCGAACGGCGTTGAGGTAGAGATCCCAAAGGGGATACCCCGGGAGCTTTTCCTTTTGGGCGGGCTCTAACAGCCGGGCATAGCCTGCCGCGGAAAGGATCAGGAGAAAAAGGGCGACGATGCGAAAGGCCACGCGCCAGCCCAGGTGGGCGGTGAGGAGTCCCACGGCCACGCGTCCGAAGACGATGCCCAGGGTGCCGGAGGCCACCACTGCCCCCACATAGAGGCCCCGCTTGTCCGGAGGGGCCAGCCGGGTCATGTGGGGGATCATGGAGGCCGGCACCAGGGCCGCGCTGAAGCCGATGAGCCCCATGGCTATGACAAAGGTGGCAAAGCCCGGGGCCGTTGAGGCAAAGAGGATGGCAGCCAAAAGGGCCCCAAGGCCGGTGAGAGCCATTCTGGGCAGGTCAAAGCGGTCTGCCAGGGGGCCGATGACGAAGAAGGCCGCCGCATAGCACAGGGATGCCCCGCTGAAGGCAAACCGGGCCTTTGAGATGTCCATGTGAAAGGCCTGGGAAATCTCCAGGAAGATGGATTGGGTCATGAACACTGTGGCAACGGCAGTCATGACCATGAGGCAGGCGATACCGGCCTTTGTGCGTAAAGGTGTTCGGGGGGTGTCAGGCATGGTCCGTCTCTTCTGCGGCGAGCAGGGCGTCAAAGGTTGTGAGAAATCCCCGGAGGTCCTTCTCTTCGATGGTGAGGCTCGGGTCGATGCGCAGGGTGTTGGTGCCGGGCCTGCGGCCCACGACATAGCCCTCATCCAGGAGGCGGCGGTGGATTCTGTCGGTTACAGGGGCGCCGGGGAGATCCTCGATATCCATGGCGACCATGAGGCCCCTGGCCCGGAAGGCCTGGAGACGGCTTTTTTTCCGCATGGCCAGTAACTCCTGGGTAAGGAGTGTCGAAAGCTCGGAACTTCGCCGGATGAGGTTGTCGTCATGGATGATGCGGATCACCTCACGTGCGATGGCGGCCCCCAGGGGGTCGTTCTGGTGGGATTGGGCATAGGGGACGGGGGTGGCGTTCAGCCGCTTCGTGACGGTGCCTGAAAAGGCGGCGACGCTGACCGGGTAGCCGTTTCCGATGCCCTTGCCCATGGCCACGATGTCCGGCGTCACATCGTAGTGCTGATAGCCGAACCAGCGGCCTGTGCGGCCGATACCGGTGGTGACTTCGTTGACGATGAGCAGCCCGCCGTTCTGGCGGACGGTTCGGGCAATACCGTTGATGAGCTTTTCCGGGGGAAAGCGGACAAACCCCGAGGAGCTGCCGGGTTCGAAGAGAAAGGCTCCGATGCGGCCAAAGGGGATTTTTTTCCAGGTCGGGCACGTGCTGCCGCAGTGACCGGCATGGGGGCAGGTGTCGCACCCGGACCAGTCAAAGAGGGTCCAGTGGTCCGTACTCCGGGTACTGGCCGAGCCATAGGCGCCGAAGTAGGAGTCGGACATGGTGAGGAAGAGGGGGCGCTCCGAAAGCTGCCTTGCCGTCCTGACCCCGTACTCCACGGCTTCGCTGCCCGAGCAGAGGAAGGTGCAGGCCCCGCCTTCAAATCCGTTGAGGGCAAGAATCTCTTCGGCGGCTGCTTCCACCACCCGGGTTGAATAGCTGAAGCCCGTGTGGGCAAGGCGAGCGGCCTGTTCGGCCATGACCCCGAGGATTCGCGGGTGGGCGTGTCCCACCGAGGTGCACCACACACCGGACTCCAGGTCTGTGTACCGTTCGCCGTTCTCGTCGAAGAGGCTGCAGTTTGTTGCGCTGGCGATGGTGCCCAGCTGCTTTTCATGGCCGGGGAACCAGATGACAGGGCCCATGGTTTTCTCCTCCATCGTTGGCCCGGATATTTCATGGGAAAACAACCAGCTAAAATAAAAATACTATAATTTCAAATGGCTACAATGAAAATATCAGCTATTTTGAAAATTCAAAATGTAAATTAGCGTTTGCTGTTTGTTTTTCTCACCCATCTTCTGCGTTCTCAGAGCTTTGAGGTAAACCACTACATCTGCAGCTTTGATGCCTTGAATATGGGTGCACTCGACTCGTGAAATATCCGGGTTAGGTGTGAGCCTGTCACCATACTGCGGGACGCTTCGGGAGAAAAGACACAATTTCCGGGATTTGGTGTGGGCACAGTTTTGACGTGCAGGGCCAGTCATGGGCACAGCAGGGCGGAGACGAGCCCCCGTAAGGGGCCCGTCATCGTTTTTTCTCTATTGGACCATGGCCGATTGGACCAGGGTTGCGATATGCACGGCTTTTTTGCCGGCCTCTGTTTTGCGGGAGGTGTAGTTCATGTTGAAGATGCAGAAGGGGCAGGTGGAGACCAGGGTGTCTGCCTCGGCCGTGTTCAGGACCTTGCCTGCGATCTTCATGGAGAGGGGGGCGTCAAGGTAGCGCACTCCGGCGCCGGAGCCGCAGCAAAGGGCCTGATCCCGGTTTTCGGGAAGCTCCGTGAGGGTAGTCCCGCAGGCGGCCAGGAGCTCGCGGGGGATGTCGTAGAGACCATATTTTCGACCCATTTTGCAGGCGTCGTGGACGGTGACGTTTTGGGTCTTCGGGGCCAGGGTGAGGCGGCCAGCGTCCAGGAGCTCTTTGATCACCTCGGCGATGTGCAGGACCTTGATGTCAAAATCTTCCAAAAGCCTCGGGTAGTAGCTGGAAAAGGCGCGGTGACAGCCCGCACAGGGCACGATGATGCGTTTGATACCGGATTTCCTGAAGGTCTCGGCCATCTCCGTGAAGATGGCTTTTGCCTCGTCCCATTTCCCTGCGTTGTACGGGTAGATGCCGCAGCAGTACTCATCCCGCAGGAGTTTTACGTTTTCTCCTGCGGCCAGGAGGATCGTCAGGGAGGCGGCGGCTGTTGCCTTGTCCATGTAAGAGGAGAGGCAGCCCACGTACAGGAGAGTGTCCCCTTCGGCGTCTTCGAATTGGACTTTATCCTTGAGGTGCTCGGGAACCCAGTCCAGGCGCTCTTCTGCGGGTTTGCCCACGGCGTTGCGGTTTTTAAGGAGGCCCGCGATCATTTTTTCGTGTTTGGCCAAGGGCCCGAATCCTTTTTTGACCATCATCACCTTTCCGTCGGCAATGGTCTGGGAGATGGGAATCTCCTGGGGGCACACCGTGTCGCACCGTCCGCATTCGGTGCAGTAATAAAGGGCCTTCACCTCGTCGGGCAGGGGCGCATAGCCTTTGAGGCTCCGGTTTATGACGGTGAGGCGCTCCATGGGGTTCATGGCAGGGCCGTCCGCGGTGTCGGAGGTGCAGCATACCTCCAGGCAGGCTTCGCACTGGATGCACTGGTTGGTGGAGTCAAGAAGGGCGGGGACACCGATGAGATCGAAGACGGACATGGCACAAACCTCCGGGTAAAATCAGTGATGGAGAAAGACGCGACGGCAAAGGTCATCATCAGGAATCTGTCTTAGATTTCTATGCCCGGAACGGCGAGAAATGCAAACAAAAATTGATGGGAGGCCCGGGCGCGGCGAAATGAGGAGAGTTTGTCGGTTGGAGGTATTTTGCTTAAGGAAGGGGGCAGCCGATGTTCAGGAGATGGTTCATGGCCCCGGGGTCTTTCCCGAGCCATGTGAGGGCAGAGGCCCAGTCCCTGAACACGCCCACCTTGAAGGGGACGAACCCGTTGGTGAGCTGCTCGAACATGCGGCTGGTGCCGAAGGTGCGGTCCGCAGGGGCGACAATGGCGTTTTTGGTGGATTCTGCGGCTTGGGGGCGCGGGAGATTTTCGGAGTATCGTGCCATCTGGACGATCTCCTGACGGGTAAAGTCTGTTGTCAGGTCCGTGATGTCGGTGAGGGTGTCGAACCCATGGGAGTAGTTTGGATCCCCACGCATGATGTCCAGTTGTTCGATGGTCTCCTCAGGGGTGGTCTCGCCCCGGTTCCAGATAAGAATCAGGGCGAGTTCGGGGCGAATGGTGTAGTCGAGCATGGTGTTCTCCATTGCTTCATGAAAAGAGTACGGGCGGCTTGAAGAATCCTCAAATTCCACCGTATTGCGTTTACTCTAAATGAAGTCAATGCACAACTTTTTTTAATGAAAGAAAAATGGGGTTATAGTTCTTTTGGCTTTGATTCCACCAGCCTCCCGGCAAGTTCTTCTCCCAGAAAAACGATGGATTCGATGTCCAGATGGTCAGTGACGGTTTCGTCGAACATGAGTTTTGCCTTGGCTTCAAAGCCCTCGTCCATGTCGGCATCCCAGAAGAGGAGAATGACCGGGACCTTGGGAAAGGCAAAGAAGCGAAAGGCGATGTCTGCTGAACCGGCATGTTCGGTCTCCACGATGCCCCCTAAGTCCAGGGCCCTCTCCCTCAGCAGGAGGAGGTTGTCGGAAAACGCTCTGGAAATGGGGTCTTCCACGCTGTCCACCATGTTCTTGATTTTGGAGGTGGTGTTGGGAAGCTCAATGAACCCCTTCCATTTTCCCGTGGGGGATGTCGTGCCGCCCTGGGCAAGGTGGTTGAGGATGAAGACCTGCTCCCAGCGGGTGAGGGGAAGGTCTGTTCGGGTGGCGATGGTCAACTCACGGATACGGAGGGTGTCGGAAAAATAGGGGAGATGAAACACCGGTCCCCCTTCCTCCATGACCAGCTTGCCGCCGAGCCGGGCAGGAAAGGTGGCGGGGTCCATGTTTGAGGCGCGCTCCCTTGCCCAGGCCAGGGCGTCTTCGGCCATGTCTCTTCGGACCCACTTGCCTTTGGCGTATTGTTCCTTGAGCTCAACGGTGCAGCGCTCCACGGTTTCGGCGGAGAGGTAGGGGCATTCGGAAAGGGAGAGACCATCTGCAACCACCTGGCCCGCAAAGGCGATGCAGGTGGGGTGGCCGCACTCCCCGCAGTTTGTTTTGGGCAGGATATCACGGTACAGATCAACAACGGAAAGAGCCATGGGGTGCCTCCGTCAGGGTTGTTCTTCCCACGTGATGCAGTCCGCAGGGCAGTTCTTGATGACGTCATCAACCTCTGCCTGGGGGTAGGTGTCCAGGTCCGTCACCTGCACGTAATCGTTGGTGTTGATAACAAAGACCTCGGGGCAGAGGTCGGTGCACAATTCGCAGAGGACGCAGTCGGAAAGCTCGACAGTCGGGACACGCTTCATGGATAAACCTCCATAGGGTTAAAACGGTATTGCGTAAAACTTTCGGGACTATATCACGTAATTCGAAATAGTTCAAAAGATGGTTGGGCCTGCGGCCGGGGAAGCCGCAGGCCCTTTTTCTGTTCCGGGTCTGGGAGAGGAAAGGAACAGGGATCGTTAATCGAAGTAGCGCTTCAGCAGGCCTGCAAAGGCCTGGCCGTGGCGTGCTTCGTCTTTGCACATCTCATGGACGGTGTCGTGGATGGCGTCGAGGTTGAGCTGCTTGGCGCGGGTGGCCAGGTCTTTTTTGCCCTGACAGGCGCCGTGCTCTGCCTCTACGCGCATGGTGAGGTTGGTCTTGGTGTCGCCGGTGACCACTTCGCCCAGGAGCTCTGCAAACTTGGCAGCGTGCTCGGCTTCTTCAAAGGCGATGCGCTTGTATGCTTCGGCCACTTCGGGGTAGCCTTCGCGGTCGGCCTGGCGGCTCATGGCCAGGTACATGCCGATTTCGGTGCATTCGCCGGTGAAGTTGGCGCGGAGGCCTTCAACGATTTCAGGGTCTACGCCTTCGGCCACACCGATGACGTGCTCGTCGGCCCAGGCCAGGGGGCCTTCGGCCTGTGCCTTGAACTTGGCGGCGGGGGCTGCGCACTGGGGGCATTTTTCGGGAGCGTTTTCACCTTCGTGGACATAACCGCAGACAGTGCATACATACTTGGACATGGTTCATTTCTCCTTCAAGAATTCGAGATCCAATGGTCAAAAGTTGATTTCAGATCGTTTTGGTTTTGTTTGCATCATTCATGCGAGCTTGGCAGCGTCGCGTTGTGTCTGGGTAGTATGCGAGTGCTGTGCCAAAGTGAAATAAAAAATGCGGTGGAGGTGAATTTTTCTGGGCGTATGAAGCATAACTTATTGAATATGAAGAGATGCTGCGATTTGGGCTCGAGGGCTCAGCCAATGGGGGCCGCACTGTGTATCGACGCCTGTCTCGCCGTGGCACTCCGACACGGTGATACGGCAGGTGTGGCGGGTGAAATATAAAAAGAGTTTGAAAATACAGGGGAAAATATGTGTCTCAGGTTGAAAATGAGACAGGGGTGGCCCAGGGGAGGGGGGGACAGGGGGGAAGGGGAAAGGTTGAAAGGTAAAAGGGCTAAAGGGCTAAAGGGCTAAAGGGGAAAGGCTAAAGGGATAGAGGTGGGGGGCGTGTTTTTCTTCTTTTTATCAAGGGGCTGGCGCGGGATGTGCAACTGTGCAAGGATTGTGGTTTGATGTTTACGACTCGGTAACAATGATTCTGCGGAGAAAAAAGCCATGTCCCTTATTCAACCTGTCCTGAGCCTGTATGATACCCTGGAAGCCTGCTGGGAGGGGCCTTCGGGTCATCGCCTGGCCGGAAGCCTTCTGGTGGGAACCTTTCTGGTCTGCCTCATGAGCGTGGAGCTGGGACGCGTCCTGGAGCTCCCCGAAGCCCTGGCCCACCTGGTTCCGAAAAATCATCTGGCTTCCATCGGCATCGCCCTGACCCTGCTTCTCATCATCGAGGTCATGGGCCTTGTCTTCAGCATGGTCCACTCGGTGAGCACCTCGGTGGGGCGTCAGCTGGAGATTCTCTCCCTGATCTTGTTGCGAAACGTCTTCAAGGAGATCTCCCATCACAACCCCCTCTCCTGGGAATCCCTGCGGGGCGGATTGCCCGGCATTGCCGCCGCGGTCACCGGAGCCCTGGTGGTGTTCGGGCTTCTCTCCCTCTATTACAGGATCAAGACAAGCTCGACCCTTGCCGAGCACGAGGAGGACCGGCAGAGCTTCATCGCTGCCAAGAAGTGCATTGCCCTGGCCCTGCTGGCGGCGTTTCATCTCATCGCCCTGCGCAGCCTTATGGGCTATTTTTCGGGCGTTCCCACCCCGCCTGCCTTTGAGACCGTCTATACCCTGCTTGTCCTGAGCAACATCCTCATTGTGCTGCTCTCCCTGCGACACGGGCACAATTACCGGGTGGCCTTTCGCAATTCCGGTTTTGCCGTGGTGACGGTCCTGATCCTCATTGCCCTGGTGGCCCCTCCCCTTTGGAGCGCAGCCATCGGCATCTTTGCGGCCCTGTTCGCCCTGGCCACCTTCTGGGTGTTCGGCAGGTTCCACGAAACCCCTCTCCCAGGCGAGATGACCCCTTCGGAACACGGCCACGAGCCGATCCTCAAAGCCATGCCCCAGGCCAGGGGGTAAATCGATTTGCGCCATGCCACAAATGGTGACGCATCATGATGGAGCGCCGCACTCCGGTGCGGCTTTTTTATCCCGGGATTTCGTTGACGCCGGAACCATAGTGATATCGGTCGCTGAGCGACGACCCGTAGGGTGCACTCTGTCTACCATGGTTGGTCGGTACATGGAGAACGGTGGTTTCTGATTTGCTTTCGGGGACTGCTACGCTTCGGTTTGGTGCGTGGAACGAATCCCACGGGCTGACGGCATGCAGCCTACTTTTATGGGGAGTGCCTCCGGCAGGGTTGCCGGAGGCAAAGGTTTGGGGGTTATTCGAAGAGGGGCAGGTAATGCTCGTAGCCCTCTTTTTTCAAGTCCTTTTTGGGGACGAACCGCAGGGCCGCGGAGTTGATGCAGTAGCGAAGGCCCGTGGGGGCCGGTCCGTCGGTGAAGACATGGCCCAGGTGGGAGTCGCTGTGGCCACTGCGGACCTCCACCCGTTTCATGAAAAAGGAGGTGTCTTCCACTTCGTCGATGTCGGCGGCTTTCAAGGGGCGGGTAAAGCTTGGCCACCCGGTGCCGGAGACGAATTTGTCGGTGGAGCTGAACAGGGGGGCGCCGCTGATGATGTCCACATAGATGCCCTCCTGCTTGTTGTCCCAGTATGCGTTGTCAAAGGGACGCTCCGTGCCGTTTTTGCGGGTCACCTTGTACTGCAGGGGAGTGAGCCTCTCTTTGAGCTCTTCCTCTGTCCAGGTGGTCTGCTTGATGCCTTTTCCGTCTTCGGTCCAGTGTTTTTCAAGGAACGCATCCCTTCCAGAGCGGCTTCGGTAGAACTTATACCGGATGGGGTTCTCCTTGTAGTAGTCCTGATGGTACTCCTCGGCCGGATAGAAGGTGGTGGCGCGGGTGATCTCCGTGACAATGGGTTTCCCGAAGATTCTTTTCTTGCTCAGGGCCTCTTTTGAGGCCAGGGCCGCCTGTTTCTGGGCATCGTCGTGGTAGAAGATGCCGGTGCGGTACTGGCTGCCCCTGTCTACGAACTGGCCGCCGCCGTCGGTGGGGTCCACCTGTCTCCAGAAGACCTCAAGGAGCTCTTCGTAGGATATTTTACCCGGGTCGTAAGTGATTTCTACGGCCTCGGCGTGGCCGGTGCTCCCTGCGGAGACCTCTTTGTAAGTGGGGGCCTCCTTGTGGCCTCCGATGTATCCGGAGACCACGGAGAGCACACCGTCCAGGGACTCAAAGGGGTGCTCCATGCACCAGAAGCAGCCGCCGGCGAAGGTGGCCTTTTGGGTTTCTGTTGCCATGACGTGCGAGACTCCTGTGATAAGGGTCCATGAGATTGCCAGGGTGGCGGCAAAGGTTTTTACTATCGATTTATCGAGGTTCATGGGTCACCTCAGTGTGTTTCATCATCTTGCTTATCTCTGTAATGTTGTGGTGATGTTGCGTTTTCAGGCATCCGGTACGTTCAGGGACCAGTCGTATGCCATGAAGGATACCTTTAAGTCCCCTTGTGCCTGGGCCATGGCCGCTTTGAGGGGGCCTTCGGCATATCGGCCGATGTAAGCGGCAATGTCGTCTCCGAAGTCATCTTTGTACCATTTGAATATTCGGCTGACGACGAGCCGGTTTCCCTCAACCCGGGTGTTGGCGCTGTTGTTGATAAAATCGATGGTGGCCGCGTCAAGCTGGGCGTCCAGGGTATCGCCCAGGTAGGCCTCCGGCAGCAGCGGGGGGCAACTCCTGGAAGCGCAGTTGACGGCAAAGTGGATCCGGGGGTCCTGGTACTGCTCCCTCAAGATGGCGTGTTCGATCTCATTTAAGGTGAGGGTCTTGCCTCCAATCTTGACGAATTCTTTTTTCCAGGGAGAAGAGAAGACCGAGCCCAGATCCTTGATGGATTCGATCTCCGGGTATTTGGTGAGGATGAGCTTCAGGGTCCAGGCATTGTACATATTGATCCAGAAGGCCATGGCCTCGTCCCGGGAGAGGCCCTCCGCGCTGTAGGAGGCTGCCGGGGCCAGGTAGGCGTCCAGCTTGTCTTCCTCGTCTGCCAGGCCGTCGTAGTCGATGCCGCCACCGCGGACGTGGGCTGCCAGGAGGTCGTCAAAGGGGGCGTGGTCGTATGTTTCGGCCCGGGCGCCTGTCACCAGGGCAAAGACCAGGGCCATTAAAAGGACCGCCCAGAGGGCAAGGGCCGGTGACGGGCCGGGCCTTGCCTGGGCCAGGGCCTTGGGTGTGTGGTGCCGGATCGGGTGAACGGGTCGTCTGGTGTGTGTGTGATGGCTCATCATGCGCGCCTCCATGCGTGGATTTTTTGTAAGGTGTTGAGGACCTTCTCCGGTTTATGGGCGTTTTTCCAGGTGCCGGCCGTGCCTTTGACCATCTCGGAGAGGGTTGGGTAGATGTGGATGGTGCCCAGGATCTTGTTGAGCCCGAGCTTGTGGCGCATGGCCAGCACAAATTCGGCAATGATGTCTCCTGCGTGGTGGCCCACGATGGTGGCCCCCAGGATGCGGTCGTTTCCTCTGGCGGTGATCACCTTGACAAAGCCATGGTCCTCGGAGTCCGCAATGGCCCGGTCCACTTCGCCGATTTCGTAGACCGTCACCTCGTGGGGGATGTTCTTCTCCTGTGCCTCGGTCTCGGACAGTCCCACCCGGGCCACCTCCGGGTCGGTGTAGGTGCACCAGGGGATCACGCTGTAGTCGGCCTTGAATCGCTTGATAAACCCGAAGAGGGCGTTTACCGAGGCGTACCAGGCCTGGTGGGAGGCCGTGTGGGTGAATTGATAGGGCCCTGCAACGTCCCCGGCGCAGAAGATGTTGGGCACGGAGGTGGCCAGGAAGGGATCGGTCTCCACGGTCCCCCTGGGATCAAGGGTAATGCCCAGCTTTTCCATGCCAAACCCTTCGGTGTTGGGTTTCCGCCCCACGGCCACGATGATTTCGTCAAAGGGGACGGTCACGGCCTTCCCTTCTGCGTCACAGACCAGGGTCTTTTCGCCATTCTCCACCCGGATTTCCGTGGCCGCGTGGCCGGTGAGGACCTGGATTCCTTCGCGCCGGAACTTGCGGGCAATCATCTCTGCCACCTCGGGGTCTTCCCGGCCCATGAGCTTTGGCGCCATCTCCACCTGGGTGACGTCGGAGCCAAAGCGGGCAAAGCACTGGGCCAGCTCGCAGCCGATGGGGCCGCCCCCAAGGACCACAAGACGCTTGGGAAGTTCGGTGAGGCCCCAGACCGTGTCGCTGGTCAGGGGGGTGATGAGGTCCATGCCCTTGATGGGGGGCACAAAGGGCCTGGCGCCCGTGGCGATGATGATGCTCTTGGTGGTGAGCACCCGGCCGTTCACCTGTACCTCAAAGGGAGAGATGATCTCGGCAGCGCCCTGGACACACTCCACCCCGAGTTTGGTGTAGCGCTCGATGGAGTCGTGGGGCTCCACCTTGGAGATAATGGTGTGGACCCGCTCCATGACCTCGGCAAAATCAAAATCAACGTTGGCTTCCTTGAATCCGAACTCCTTGGCCCGCCTTGTGTAGGCAAGCATCTTGGATGATCGGATCAGGGCCTTGCTGGGCACACAGCCGGTGTTGAGGCAGTCCCCGCCCATTTTGTGCCGTTCCACAAGGGCCACCTTCGCCTTGACCGCCGCCGCGATGTAGGCCGAAACCAGGCCCGCCGACCCTGCGCCGATGACCACGAGGTTGTAGTCAAAGCGCTTGGGTTTGTCGTAGGCCTTGAAGACCCGCCTGGCCTTGACGGCATCGATGATTTTCCGTGCTGCCAGGGGAAAGATGCCCAACAGGGCAAATGAGAAGAGCAGCCCCGGCGAGAGGATCCCGGACAACGAGTCGATGCGGGCGAGCTGGGTTCCGGCGTTAACGTAGACCATGGTGCCCGCCAGCATGCCGAGCTGGCTCACCCAGTAAAAGGTGAGGGTGCGGATGGGGGTCAGGCCCATGACGAGGTTGATGACAAAGAAGGGAAAGATGGGCACCAGGCGCAGGGTAAACAGGTAGAAGGCCCCGTCTTTTTTCATCCCTTCATTGATGGCTCCCAGGCGGTCCCCGAACTTGGTCTGCACCAGGTCCCTCAAGAGAAACCGGGAGACGAGAAAGGCCAGGGTGGCACCGATGGTGCTGGCAAAAGAGACAGCCACAAGGCCGGTGAGAAAGCCGAACAGGGCCCCGCCCGCCAGGGTCATCACGGCCGCGCCCGGAAGGGAGAGGGCGGCCACCGCCACGTAGATGAGAAAGTAGACGGTGAGGGTGAAGAGGGCGTGCTCCTTGTAAAAGGCCCCGAACTCAGCCTGCTTTGCCTTCAGGGACGACAGGGTAAGCAGCTCCCCGACATCGAAGGCGAAAAAGAGCACGACCAGGATGGCGATGATAAGAACAACAATGAGTTTCATGTGGCGGTTCATGCGGCAGGCTCCTTTGGTTGATGCGTTGTGGGCCGTCCCCCGAAGAGGGGTGGCGGCCAAAGCGCGTTAAAAATGGTGAAAGCAAAGGCAATGCCAGAAGACGTAATCAGGCGGCATTTTTCTTGAATGGTGCCTGGAGGCTTGACTATAATCATGAAATGGAACGTTTTTTTGCTCTGGTGGGACGCTTTTGTTTCGTGACAGGGGTCGGGTGCCCGTGATCGGCAGGCGGGTGGGCCGTATTGAGACGGCTCCGTGGGACGCCGGGCCTGCAGGCGAGGGCCGTGGCACGGAGTTCTTTTCAGGTGGGGACCCCTATGGGTCACGTCGTTCATTAAATTACCATACCTGCAAAAAAAATGGGAGGCCGGGTCATGTCCCTTTATCGCCACCTGTCGGACACCTTTGCCGGACACGCCGTCATCTACTGGACGGGGCTGTCCCATCTCAACGCCCTTCTGGTGGTGGCCAACCTCTCTCTTTTTTTTGCAACGGGCCTTGTCATCGACGAGGGCTACTATTACACCTTCTATTCCCTGTTCTGCCTCATCGTGGTGGCCGCCGGGATCCTCTTTCCCCTGGGCCTGGTGACCCGCCTCTGGTATTACCTGATCTTTCTTTTTTTCGAATGCCTGGCCGTCTGGTTCATCGTGGTGAGCGTCTGGTACTGGGTGAGGGTGAGCAGGTAGGACAGGTGATAGGGCATAGGTGAGAGGGGATGGGGAGTGGAGATTATTCGGCAGGGGGTGGGGAATAGTGGGTAGGGGATAAGGGCTAAAGGCTAAAGGGGAAGGGCTGAAGGTGAATGAGGCGCAATGTGGTGGTTCCGGAGGGAGCCGTTTATTTATGGGACGAGACAGAGATATGAAACACGAGACAATGACATTGCCCCTGGGCAAGGACGCCGGCTTTGAGGTGTCCATTGATATGATGCGGGCAAAGCTGCTGGACCTGGGAATTGCCGTGGAGGAGCGTGCCTGGCTTCACCCTGTGGACGGAGCGTGGTCCGTGAATCTGCGCCTTTCGGATTGCCCGAACCTGTATACCAACGGAAAAGGGAGCTCCGAAGGGGCGGCCCTTGCCAGCGCGTACGGAGAGCTTTTTGAGCGCCTGAGCACCGGGTACCTGCTCTCGGATCTTTACCTGCCTGAGCCGCCTGCGAACGGCGGTTTTTTTCATGGGCCCGGGGAGGTGTGGCTTTCTGCGGACATGGAAACCCTGAAGCAGGATGCGCTTTCCCCTGAGCTCTGGGATTTTTACGACCCGGAGGAAGAGCTGGGCGCACGCCATTTCATGGATTTCAACACCGGCGGTGCTCGCGGGGTGTGCTGCCTTCCCTTTGAAAAGGAGGGCGGTGCTCCGGTGCTCTTTCCCGTGGCGGTGCTGGAAAACCTGTATGTCTCCAACGGAATGTCCGCGGGCAACACCCTTCTCGAAGCCAAGGTCCAGGCCCTTTCTGAGGTGGTGGAACGCTATGTGAAAGCCCGCATTATTGCAGAGGGCCTTGCCTTGCCGGATATCCCCCGGGAGGTGCTGGGCAGGTATCCGGTGGTGCAGGCCGCCCTGGCAGAACTGGAAGCCCGGGGCCTTGTGATTTACGCCCGGGATGCCTCCCTGGGGGGCCGCTGGCCCCTGATCTGTATTGCCGCGGTGAACCCCGAGGACGGCGGCGTGTTTGCAGCCTTCGGTGCCCACCCCCTGTTCGGTGTGGCCCTGGAGCGTACCTTCACCGAGATGCTCCAGGGACGCAGCGAGATCAAGGGCTTTCCCGCTCCGAGCTTCGATGCGGAGCTGGTGGCGTCTCCCACCAATATAGAGGAGCATTTCGTGGACTCTGCGGGCGTGCTCCACTGGGACTTTTTCAAACAGACCCCGGATTTTTCCTTTGCCCCCTGGGGCCTGGAGGACTCCACTGGCGGCGGCAGGGGCCGTGAGTACGACCTTCTGGTGTCGCGGATCCATGACGAGGGTTTTGAGATCTACAATTGGGTGACCACCCATCTGGGCATGCCCTGTTGCCGTATGGTGGTGCCGGGGATGTCCGAGATTTATCCCGTGGAGGACCTTCTCTGGGAAAACCGCAGCAGGCAGGCCGAGGTGCGCCATGGTCTGATCCGGCTTCAAGCTCTGGAGCCGGGGGAGGCGGAACGCCTCGCCGACCTTCTGGAAGAGGGCGGGTGGGGGCCCGAAGCCCTGGTGTGCGAACTCGTGGGCGTGGAGGTGACGCCGGGTAGCGCCTGGGCCGATGCCCGGGTGGCAGAGATGATCGCCCTGTGCAGCCTCCGGGCCGGTGACCGGGAAGGGGCCGCGCGCTGGAGTGCCATGGCGTCCCAGATGGAGATCCCCCAGGGCCGCCGCCTTTTTTTCCGGTGCATGGAAGCCCGCCTGGAGGCCGGGATAAGGGAGACGGATTTACCGGAGCTTGGACGCATTTTCGGCTCCGAAGCAGACCGCCTCACCGCCCTTGCCTGCAACGGCACCGCCCCGTTCCCTTTCTTCGACGAGCCCCTGGACTCCTTTCTGGACAAAGGCCCCCACGGCCACATCACCCGCTGCGTGAGGGCCCTGAGGCAAAGCGTTTCTCACCCCTGACGGGCTACGGTTCGAAGGCTCCAGACCACTGGAAGCCCCCGCAGCCCGTAGGGTGCGTCCCACGCACCGGAACCGAGAGGCAACGGTCCTTCAAAACGTGCCGGAAACCGCTTCCTTCCGGGGATCCGTCCATGGTGCACAGAGTGCACCCTACGGGCTGTTGCCTAACGACCGGGATCGTTTATACCCGAATTGATTTGAATACCCGGGGTGGGAAGAAAACCAAATCAGAATGGCAGTGATGTCTCACCCTTCGGCGCGTACCGAACACACCAGAACCACTGGAAGCCCCGCAGCCTGTCGGGTGCGTCCCACGCACCGAAACCGAGAGGCAACGGTCCTTCAAAACGTGCCGGAAACCGCTTCCTTTGGGGGATCCGTCCATGGTGCACAGAGTGCTCCCTACGGGCCGTCGCCTAACGACCGGGATCGTTTATACCCGAATTGATTTGAATACCCGGGGTGGGAAGAAATCCAAATCGGAATGGCAGTGATGTCTCACCCTGCGGCGCGTACCGAACACACCAGAACCACTGGAATCCCCGCAGCCCGTAGGGTGCGTCCCACGCACCGAAACCGAAGGGCAACGGTCCTTCAAAACGTGCCGGAAACCGAAACGTTTCGGGAATCCAGTCCCAAGTCCACAAAAAAGCTGCAAAAGCCTTGTAAGATGGCGATTCCCGTGTTTTCATTCCCTATTCCCTATTCCCTATTCCCTATTCCCTATTCCCTATTCCCTATTCCCTATTCCCTATTCCCTATTCCCTATTCCCTATTCCCTATTCCCTATTCCCTATTCCCTATTCCCTATTCCCTACCTGATACACAGGTGTATCGACCATGTGTTGCATGGGGGCCTGTGAAACACACGTCTTGTTTTGAAATGTCCTGTGAAAACGGCCTTGTATCTCTTTTGTGCGATTTTGGCACGGCTCTTGTATTGTATCTTGTCAACGGGCAAGGATGGCGGGTGCCACGCCTTGCAATGGACAGCCTGGACGGTAATGAAGAGCTTCATGGGGCCATCGGCTCCGGAGGGCAAGGCACAGGAACTTCGGGCCGGATGGGCATGGGATGAACGCCACGACACAGGAGGCGCCGAATGAAACGATTGGAAGAGCTTAAAAATGACCTCTCCCTGCTCAACAGCGTGGACTGGAACATCAACCCCGCCGCAGCGGTGGGACGTCATCTCGAGTGGGGCGCCGGCTGGTATTGCGACGAGCAGCGGGGCCGTGGAAGCGAAGATGAGTCCACCTATTTTGCCATCAACACCTGGGGCGAGTATCCGGTGATCACCCTGGTACACCGCAAAGGGTTCGATATGGAGGAGCTTGCCGTGTTCCGCATGCCTCCCAAGCTGGAGAAAGCATTTATGAAGTCCATCAACAACCATCGCGGCATTTATGAACTGGACCCGAACATCAAAAGCTGGCTGAAAGATCAGCTCAATGTTCACTGAAAAAGGCCAGGTGAAAGGGGCTCCCCAACATGACCGGGGGCTGAACCTGTATAAGAAAAAGCGGATCTGATAAGGTGGGGCATCACGGCTTGCAAAAAGCCCGGTTTGCCCCACTTTTTTTCTTTTTGGCGTCTGTCTCCTGAAGCACGCACACAGCGATCAACAGTTATGTATCTCAAAAACGGGAATCTGCGATTATGACGAAAAAGGTGATTATTGTCGGCGGAGGCTTTGCCGGTCTCAAGGCCGCCAAGCTCCTGGGCAACAAAGAGGGAATTCAGGTTACGCTCATCGACAAGGCCAACCACCATCTGTTTCAACCCCTGTTGTACCAGGTGGCAACGGCCGGGCTCAGCCAGTCCGATATTGCCATGCCCATTCGGAGCATTCTATCGGAGTTCAAAAACATCAAGGTACTCCAGGGAGAGGTCGCCGGGGTGGATTTTGACGGGCGCACCGTGATGACCGATTTCGGGCGATTGTCCTACGATCACCTGATCCTGGCCTGCGGGGTCCGCCACTGCTACTTCGGCAAGGAATCCTGGGAACCCCACGCACCGGGTTTGAAGACCCTGGAGCAGGCCCTGGAGATCCGGCGGCGCATCCTGAGTGCCTTTGAGGTGGCTGAGCGGGCCGAAGACGAAGCCGTGCGGCGTCGCGCCCTGACCTTTGTGGTGGTGGGCGGAGGGCCCACCGGCGTGGAGCTTGCCGGAGCCATCGGGGAGATGACCCGTTACACCCTGGGGCGTGATTTTCGCAACATCGACCCCAAACTCACCCGTATTATCCTGGTGGAGGCCGGAGACCGCATCCTCGCCTCCTTTCCCAAAAAACAGAGCAGTCGCGCCACCCGTGACCTCGAAAACTTAGGGGTCCAGGTCTGGACCAAGAGTCCCGTAAGCGAGATCCGGGAGACCTCCATCGAGGTGGGGTCGGAAAAAATCGAGACCATGACCGTGCTCTGGGCTGCCGGGATCACTGCAACGGACCTCAACCGGGGCCTCGGGGTGGAGACCGGCGTGCAGGGGCGCATTGTGGTGGATGCCTGCCTCAATATTCCCGGCCGTAAGGACGTGTTTGTGGCCGGGGACCAGGCCGCCTTTACCGATCCTTCGGGCAAGGTCCTTCCCTGCCTTTCGCCCGTGGCCATTCAGCAGGGGCAGTGCATTGCCGAAAACATCCTTCGGGACCAGGCCGGTGAGGCCATGGAGCCCTTCGACTACGTGGACAAAGGCCAGATGGCCACCATCGGCCGCAGCCGGGCCATCGTGGACTTCGGGTTTTTTCGGCTCCAGGGGTTCATGGCCTGGGTGACCTGGCTCCTGGTGCATATTTATTTTATTTCCGGGTTCAACAACCGTCTCTCCATTTTTCTGAAGTGGTGTCTCTCGTACCTTACCAACAAAAAAGGGGCACGGATTATCTCTGGTGCAACCTGGCGATTTTTTGATACATTACCGGAAAGCAAGCCGGGTGAAGCATCCGTTGACCCCTCAACCTCGATATCTCGTAAAAAAGCGGAGTAATCCTTTCCCACCATTGAGCCTTTCGGAGGTCCCATGAGCGAAAACCGTGTTGTTGATGCAACCCCTGAGTCCGTCAAAGCGTATATGAGTGAGCATGAGGAGAGCGAGTACCTCCTGTTGGACGTTCGGGAGCCCCAGGAGTACGAGCAGGCCCACATCCCCGGTGCCAGGCTCCTTCCCCTGGGGCAGTTGGAGACCCGTCTTAAAGACCTTCCCGAACACCGGGACATTATCTTTGCCTGCCGAAGCGGGGCGCGGTCGCGGGTGGCGGCTCACATGGCCGTGGAGAAGATGCCGCGGCACCAAAGCATTTTCAATCTGGAAGGCGGTATTCTTGCCTGGCAGGGACATACCGTCACGGACTTTCCCCGGGTAAGGCTTTTGGTCCTCGAGGAGGGCATGCAGCAAACCCTCATGGCGGCCATGGATCTTGAAAAGGGCGCATGGAACATCTATCGGCATATCCTTGATGCGTACCCCGGCACCGCCCTGACCCGGACCATCGAGTCCCTTTGCCAGGCAGAGCTGGCCCATGCCAGGGCACTTTACGATGCCTGGCAAAGCCGGGAGGATATTCCGCCACGGTTTGAGGATGTTTTCGATGGCCTGAAGGGCGAAATCCTCGAAGGGGGCATGCCCCTTGAAGGTGCGCTGCTTCGCCTGGAGAGCACCATGGTCCCTATGGACCTTGCCATTTATGAGCTGGCCCTGGACATTGAGTTCACCGCCTACGACCTCTACCGATACGCCGGAGAAACCACCGGCGATCCCGCCTTGAAATCCCTTTTCCTGGAGATCAGCGAGGGGGAGAAAAAACACATGAATACCATTGTGGGGGCCCTGGACACCGCCTTTTGAGGTGGTTTTTCCGTGAGACACTTTTTGCGTCGGGTGTCTCATGGCCCGTATCGTCTCTGTTTTGCTTTCGAGCCGTAACGAATCCTGGGCTCGATCACCTTGTCATGAAATCAGTGTGTTGTCTCTTTTTTGTGCCGGCAATGCCGTGTGGCATGCTTATTGAAATGTTTTCCTGGGCAACAGGTTAAGGAAAGGGGCTTGGCCCCGGCATGATCATATCCTTGCGGCGGATACAGAATCGGAAACGGAAAAGGAGACCCACCATGATGAGGCGCAATCAACTCTACGCATGCGAACACTGCGGCAATATCGTTGAAATTATTCAGGCTGGCGGGCCCACGGTAAGGTGCTGCGGGCAGGCCATGACCCTTTTGGAAGAGAATACCCGGGACGCCTCTCGGGAGAAGCATGTGCCCGTCGTGGTCGAGGTAGACGGTGGCATTTGCGTTTCCGTAGGCGAGACAGCCCATCCCATGACCGATGAACACTGGATTCCCTGGATCGAGGTGACCCAGGGAGCAACCATCCTGCGAAAGCACCTCCTGCCCGGAGAGAAGCCCGAGGCGTTTTTTGCAGGGATCACAGGACCTGTGGTGGCCAGGGCATACTGCAACCTTCACGGCCACTGGACAAGGGGGTAACCATGTTGAAATCAGAGGTTGAAGACGCACTGAACCTTCAGTTGAACCGAGAGATCTTTTCCGCGTATCTCTACTTTTCCATGTCGGCATGGCTGGGCAGCCGGAATTTGACTGGCTTCAGCCACTGGATGTACGCCCAGGGCGTGGAAGAACTGACCCACTCCCAGAAGTTTTACGATTACATCCAGCAACGGGGCGGCACGGTTCGCTTAAGCGCCGTGGAAGCACCCAAGGCAGCCTGGGAGTCTCCCCTGGCCCTGTTTGAAGAGACCCTGGAGCACGAGGTTTTTGTCACCGGGTCCATCAACGCCCTTGTGGACATTGCCCGGGACGCCTCGGACCACGCCACCGGGATTTTCCTTCAGTGGTTTGTCACCGAGCAGGTGGAAGAAGAAGAGAGCGTCGAGCAGGTCCTCCAACGGCTCCGCCTCGTGGGGGACAACCCATCGGCCCTGCTCATGATGGACCGCGAGATGGCCGGACGCGCCATGCCTGCGCCAACCGAGCCCGCTGAGTAGCCTCCCGTATATTCAAAAGGCCAACCCACACTCCCATGGCCGGACAAAGACCGTCTGCGAACGCCGCATGCGGTCTTTTGGTTTGGGTGGCTGCAGGAGTGCGGTTGTGGGACGGCATGTCACGGGGACAGCCCGTATGCACATGTGAAGGGGCGAAGCCCCAGAGGCTGGCTTTGCCCCTCAATGGAACAGTGATTTAAAAGCGAGACGAGAAACCATGGACGAGACAGTAATGAAGCAGGCCGCCCGGGCCTGGGGTATTGAGGGCGCGACGGTCTGCAATGAACAGGATCCTGCCGGGAGCCCGGAGCGCTCCCTGGGGCGCTGGGTGGTGCAGGGGGCGGACGGCGCCCGTTTTCTCTTGGAGCGCATTGATCCGGCCACGGCACCGAGAAAACGTGAGATGGCCCGGTTTATGAGCGCCCTGGCCCAAGCCGGGCTTCCGGTGTCGGCGCCCCGTGCCACCCAGGCCGGTGATTTTTTATCCCCCCAGACAGGACATCTCTGGCAGCTGACGCCCTTTGTGCAGGGCCTGCCCCTGGATCGGCCCGCGTACACACAAGAGGCATGGCGGGGCAAGGCTCTCGCCGGGTTGCTGACGGATCTGCGCACCGCATCCGTTCCCCTTGCCCTCTCCTTTCCGGGGGCGTCCTTTGACCTGCCCGGGTACATCGACACCTTGACCTCCACCATCCGGGCCCGAAGGCCCAAGGTGGCAGGCGCCCTTGACGAAGCCGTCCGATACCTCGCCGACCATCTTTACCCCCACTGGCCGGGCCTTGCCACGGCCCTGGCCCACGGGGACGTCCACGGCGTCAACATCCTCTGGAAGGAGAAGGGCATCGAAGCGGTCATCGACTGGGAGTTCTTCGGTCACAAACCCCTGCTTTACGATGTGGCCAACATGGTCGGCTGCTGCGGCATGGAGACCCCCGACGCCCTTCTTCATGGCCTGGTCCCCACCCTGACCCGAGCCCTTCGCCAGGCTGATTTTGCCGATGCAGCAAGCTGGAATCTTCTTCCCGAGTGTGTCATGGCCCTGCGCTTTGCCTGGCTCTCGGAGTGGCTCCGCAAAGACGACACCGAGATGATCAACCTCGAACTCTCCTATATTTACCTGCTGATGGATAATCGAGAAAAATTGGTGGCGTCTTGGGGCATTTAAGAGGGGTCGCTACCCGACCTTGGTGCACAGAGTGCACCCTACGCGTCGTCGTCGACCGATCCCTAGTGCCATGCCCATGCCTTCGATGGGCACAGCCGATGGGCTGAACCAGCCCCGTTGGAAGCCCCGTGGCCCGTAGGGTGCGTCCCACGCACCGAAACCGCAGGGCAACGCTCCTTGAAGCCGCCACTGCCACGATGCCCGGCCTGTCCTCAAAAGCGGGGGAGAAAAGCCGCATCGTCGTGCTGCATCGGTCGCAGGGTACCCGACCATGGTGCACAGAGTTCATCCTACGCGTCGTCGTTGAGCGATCCCTCTTGCCATGCCAATGCCTTCAATGGGCTGAACCAGCGCCGTTGGAAGACCCGTGGCCCGTAGGGTGCGTCCCACGCACCGAAACCGCAGGGCAACGCTCCTTGAAACCGCCATTTTGGGGTATGGTTCGGTGGGATCCAGGTTACCCGACCATGGTGCACAGAGTGCACCCTACGTGCCGTCACCTGAGCGATCCATCTCACCATTCTTTTGCCTTCGCCCGGCGAAGCAGAAGGGCTGAACCAGCCCCGTTGGAAGCCCCGTGGCCTGTAGGGTGCGTCCTACGCACCGGAACCGAAGGGCAACGCTTCCTGAAACAGCCTCTCCCACGGTGCTCAGCTATCCAAAACCACCTGCCCGAATACCCCCGGATCCGACACCGGGAGACCGCAGGTGCCCTCTTTACATGGGTACAGGGTGGGCTCTCCACCCTGTGCGGCTTTGTCCTTGACCGCAGGCAGGTGTGCCTCCATGGTTTTTGACTGTTCTCCCTCCCGCAAGGGCGCTGTGACGGCATAGGGGGTGTACAGAGATGCCAGGGTACTTATGGCCTCGGTCTCTTTGGGCGACGGTGTCTCCGGCAGGACAAGGAGAAGGGCCTTGGGGCCCGCCAGGTGAAAGTCCAGGGCCGACACCAGGGTGGCATAGGGGGCCGGAGAACGGTCCGGGGCAAGGAAGGCTGAAACCGTTCCCAGGCCCTGGGTGAGCAGTGCCGTGTCGCCTGTGAGGGCGTAGAGCCTGAACAGGTTCATGGCGGCCACACTGTTTCCCGAGGGGATGGCCCCGTCCGTGCCGGGTTTTTCTCGGGTGATAAGGGTCTCGCCGTCGCTGCCGGTCATGAAGTACCCTCCTTCTTCCGATGCAAAGAGACGGTGGGCTTCGCCCTGGAGGTGAAGGGCCCTGGTGAGCCAGGAGGCGTCGCCCGAGGCTTCGAAAAGGTCGATGAGGCCTGCAATGACAAAGGTGTAGTCCTCTAAGAATCCCAAGGGGCCCAGGTCTTCCAGACGGCTTCGGTGGAGCCTGCCGTTTCGGGTGAGGCAGGTCAGGATAAAATCCGCGGTGCGCATGGCTGCGGTCAGGTACGTCTGGTTGCCAAAGGCGCGTCCGGCACGGGCAAAGGCCGAGATGGCCAGCCCGTTCCATGCGGCGATGATCTTTTTGTCGGTAAGGGGCGCTTGCCTTGCTGTTCGGGCTTGGCGCAGGATCTCCCGGGCGTTGTCCAAAAGAGCTTCAAGCTCTGCCACGTCCAGGCCGTGTTTTTTTGCGGTTTCCTTTACGTCCCTTCGGATGTGGGGAATGTAGCGCCCCTCGAAGTGGGGCACTCCGGTGAGGCTGAAGTGGTCCAGAACCGCTGCCCAGGAATCCCCGGGCAGGGCCGCATCGAGTTCGGCCTTGCTCCAGGTAAAGAAGTATCCCTCTTCTTTGTGGCCGTCCGGCGTGAGGGAGTCGGCGTCCGTGGCCGAGTAGAAGCCCCCTGCCGGGTCTTCCATCTCCCGCAAAAGGTAGGCCAGGGTGGCTTCGGCCACGGTTTTAAAACGCGGATTTTCCGTGGCCAGGAATCCTTCCACGTAGGCAGAGGCCAGAAGGGCGTTGTCGTAGAGCATTTTTTCAAAGTGGGGGACCAGCCATTTGGGGTCGGTGCTGTAGCGATGGAACCCGCCCCCTGCCTGGTCGTGGATGCCTCCGTCGGCCATGGCTGTGAGGGTGTGCTCTGCCATGTGGCGGTACGCACCGATGCCTGTGCGCTGGTGGGCGCGCAAAAGGAGCTGCACGGGCAGGGTGGCAGGAAACTTGGGAGCACCCCTGGTGCCGCCGAAGCTCGGGTCGTAGCTTTGGGAAAACAAGGCCACGGCCTTGTCCACCCACGCTCTGTCGGGCAGGGTCCCGCTTTCCTGACCGCCCCCCAGGTGGTCAATGGCCTGGGTGAGTTGGCTGGCGGAGAGGTCCACCTTTTCCCTCTCCTTTTCATAGACCTCGGCAAGGCCCTTTAAGACGGTGAGAAATCCCGGGTGGGGCGGTCTGTCCCCGTCCCGGGCCGGAAAATAGGTGCCTCCGTAAAAGGGTTTGCCGTCCGGGGTCAAAAAGACATTCAGGGGCCAGCCGCCCCCGCCGGTGAGTACCTGCACCGCGCCCATGTAGATGGCGTCGATGTCCGGCCGTTCTTCCCTGTCCACCTTCACCGGCACGAAATGGGTGTTCAGGAATTCGGCGATCTCCACGTCCTCAAAGGACTCTTCCTCCATCACATGGCACCAGTGGCAGGTGGCGTACCCGATGCTTACGAAAAGCGGGCGGTTCGTCTCCTTTGCCAGGGCCATGGCCTCTTCTCCCCAGGGAGACCAGTTGACGGGGTTGTGGGCATGTTGCAAGAGGTAGGGGCTCTCCTCCAGAAAGAGGCGGTTCGTATAGGTTGCCGTGCCGTCGGTGTTCAGGTGTCGGGTGCGCGGAACATACTCCGGGCCTCGGGCTTTTGCTTTTTCTTTGATGCGGTCGTCAAGGCTCATGGCAGGTTTTCCTTGGCTATGGGTGAAAAAGGCAGTCCCCCTTGCTCTCCGTGATTCGAACAGTCAGGGTGAGAAGAGGCCCATGGTGACGACGGGCGTTGATGCTCGGCACAGGAGAAGCAAGGGCTGCCAGGGTGGAAAAAACATGGACACCTTCATCATGGACTCGGGGCGCACGTTGTTTCCCACAGGGAGGTTCGGTTAGCCCGGATATTTCATGAGAAAACAATCAGTCAAAAAACACCAGTATTTCGGATGGCTACAATAGAAATGCCAGCTATTCTGAAAATACAAAATGTAAACCGACGTTTGCTGTTTGATTTTCTCACCCTTCGGGCGAGCCGAGTGCACCCATCTTCTGCGTTATCAGAGCTTTGAGGTAAACAACTACATCTGCAGCTCTGATGCTTTGAATATGGGTGCACTCGACTCGTGAAATATCCGGGATAGGGTAACCCGTGGGAATGCGTGTCGATCCCGAAACATGTGATCCGGCCACCTTGGCGGGGTGGGACCGCCTGGGAATGTTATTGCAAGATGAAGACCACTGTCGCGAAAAATCGTGATGGCCGCTGACGCACCATTGACAGGGACGCTCTACAGGCAGAGACTAAGGGGAATGCTTCGAAACTGTCCCGAAGAGAGCAGGTACATGAGACAGAATCATCTCATGATCTTCCCTGGGATGTGTCACGTCCCATGCTGCGCCGTTGAATACGCCCTGATATGTTGCGGAATTCCGGAAAGATAGTGCCCGCTTTGGGCATGGCCCCGAAGATGGCATGCTTTTTGATATATTGTCGTCACTGTGAAGACCAAGGAATACGCCGGCGGCCCTGCCGTGCGGCATGTTTTGACCATAATCTATCGGCCCCGCCTGTCACGGCCCGGACCGCGATACCTGAAAGGAGACACCATGAGCCAGCCCCACGAAATGTACCAGTGCCAGATCGCCAACTGCGGATGCATCTACAACCCCGATAAAGGAGACAGAAAGGGCAAGATAGCCAAGGGAACCTCTTTTGACGACCTGCCCGAGGACTGGAGATGCCCGGTGTGCGGGGCGAGTAAGAAAGCCTTTAAAGCATTGGGGTAAATAAAAGAGGGCATAGGAAAAAAGGTCATAGATCATAGGGGAATAGGGAATAGGGAATAGGGGGCGGCTGTTGCATCACGTCTCTTGCCGTGGGGTTGTTTCCATGCACAGGGCGGATGCACGTTGTCCCGGCAACAGGTGAAACCTGAAAGGTTGTGAACCATTTCAACACGCAAGGAGGAACCATGGATTTTTCCGACGTTATTGCCACCCGCCGCGCAGTCAATCATTTTGATTCCAACCAAGATGTGCCGGATGCCCTGTTAAGGGAGGTCGTGGAGATGGCCGCCACCACCCCGTCGTCCTTTAACCTCCAGCCCTGGAGCCTCATGGTCCTGAGGGACGAAGAGGAGAAGATGCGTCTTCGCAAGCAGGCCATGGGCCAGGCCAAGGTGAGCGAAGCCCCGGTGACCCTCATCGTCCTTGCCGACCGCAGGGGCTGGGCCCCGGGCACTCCCTTTGCCGAGAAGAATTTTCAAGAGATGATGAAGGCCGGAACCATGACCGAAGACCGGCGGGACTGGTTTGCCAATGCCTGCACCAACCTCTACGGCACCTCCGAAGAGTCCCAGGTGGCCTTTGCCACCAAGAACACCGGCTTTTTCGCCATGGCCCTGATGCTCGCCGCCCGGAGCAAAGGCCTCCATACCCACCCCATGGACGGCTTCTCCCGGGAGGGCGTCATGAAAGAGTTCAACATCCCCGATCATTACTGGATTCCCCTTCTCATGGCCGTGGGTTACTTCAACAATGGAAAAGAACTCGCCCCTCCCAAATGGCGCAAAACCTACGACGAGATCGTTGTAACATTTTAAAGAGAGAATGCGATTGCGTAACCCACGCCGGGGCCCATGGTGGTGAACGTAGTGCGCCCTACGGGTGTGACGGTTTGCAATCTCCGTCATGGTAACCGGGCCAGTTATGGACCAAGCGGTGAGAAAAAAGCCGCACAGGAGTGCGGCGCTCCACAGGCGAGGAAGAAAACCGGTTTTGACCGCATAACCCGCCACCATTGGAAGCCCCGGGGCCCGTAGGGTGTGTTCTACGCACCGGAACCGAAGCGTAACGATCCTTGGAACGCCTCCCAAAAACCAGGGCCGTTGGGTGTTCAATGATGGTGGACGGAGTTCACACGATGGGTGTGACGGTTGGCGACCACGGTTACGATGATCCGGCTTGCCATTGAAACGAAGGCAAATTGATAAAAGCGAAGGACGGATTGGTTGAATAAAAAAGAGAAAGCCCTGAAAGCCCGGTTGGAAGAGCTCCACGATCGCTGGAACCGGCGCGAATACGTAAGCCCTGACCCCCTGGAGACCCTTTACGATTACGAGGACCCCCTGGACCGCGAGGTGGTGGGCATGGTGGCCTCGGGCCTGGCCTACGGGCGCGTGGCCCAGATTCTCATCAGCGTGCGAAGGGTTTTGGAGCTGATGGGGCCGTCTCCCCGGAACTGGCTCCTTTCCCGGGAGCCTGCCGAGATCGAGGCGGCCTTAAAGGGCTTTGTCCATCGCTTTACCAAAGACACCCATATGGCGGCGCTTCTCGTGGGCATCCGGGAAGCGCTCCTCACCCACAGCTCCCTGAAGGCGTGTTTCCTTTCCGGGTACGACGCCCGGGACAAGACCCTCCTGCCCGCCCTGTCTGCCTATGCAAAAACAATCAAAGGGAACCGGGACCTTCCCGGCCACCTCCTCTCCGACCCTGACGGCAAAAGCGCCTGCAAAAAGGCGAACCTTTTCCTTCGCTGGATGGTCCGCTGCGATGAGGTGGACCCCGGGGGCTGGCACGATGCTCTCCCTTCCGCCAAGCTCATCATTCCCATCGACACCCACATGCATAAAATCTCCCTGGCCCTGGGGCTCACCGCCCGCAAAGCCGCCGACCTCAAAACCGCTGTTGAAGTGACAACCCGTCTCGGCCGCCTTTGCCCCGAGGATCCCACTCGGTACGATTTTGCCCTGACCCGTTTTGGGATTCGCGGCGAGCTGGAGCTGAGCGACTTGTTACGGTAGGTCTCCTTATCGCAAGGTAGGGGAAAAAGAGCCTCCGGCGGCCAAGGGCTGAGCCCTTGGAACCCAGGTTCGGGAATGCTCCTGGCCTTCGTGCCTCAGGCCCTTCACATTCCCTGACGGGCTTCGCCCGTGTCAGTCTGTCACCATCCAATCCCTGGTAATATGCTTTCAAGGTAGCTCCCCTTGTCGCGGAGGTTTTTTTTATTCCGTTACCTTGAGCATTGAAGGTAAGCTTCTCGCTCCCAGGCTCTGCCTGGGGGTGTGGGTTGCAAGGCTCCGCCTTGCCGGTGTGAAGCATGGCGGCACAGTGGATAAAACGTACAGGGTGAAATGATCTCAAGCGTGGAGGCAGAGCCTCCGGGCATCATTCCAAGGCGGAGCCTTGGAACGAAGATACCCTGAAAGCGTTCATTGAGCCTTGTCCTTGTAAGCATCACGGGCGTAGCCCGTCAGCAAATGGGAGGGGGCGAAGCCCCCGATCATTTGCGAACCCGTCCGGTTTCCGGGTCGAAGAGGTGGACATGGTCCGGGGCCAGGTCAAAGTAGACGGGGCTGCCGGGGCTGATTCCCTCACCTGCGATGCCTGTGAGGGTGCCTGCGCCGCAGCGGGCGTGGGCATAGCGGACCAGGCCCACCATCTCTTCGTCGACGCACAGGCCCGGAGCGTCTTTTGGCTCCGGGGCCGCTGTCACCCGGACATGTTCGGGGCGGATGCCCAGAACCACCCGGTCCCCGCCCACGGGGCGGGACAGGGGGACGCGGAGGGGGCCGTCGTCCTGGATGAAGAGGCTCGCATTCCCATGGGCCTGGATGCGCCCGGGGATGCGGTTCATGGGGGGCCAGCCCATGAAGGTGGCGGCAAAGAGGGTCTCGGGATGGTCGTAGAGCGTTTTGGGCGGGGCCACCTGGACGATGCGGCCCCGGTCCATGAGGACGATGCGATCCCCCATGGCCAGGGCGTCTCCCTGGTCATGGGTCACCATGATCACGGTGAGGTTCAGGGCTTTCTGGATCTTGCGGATCTGAATCCTCAGGTGCATGCGCAGGTTCTGGTCCAGGTTGGAAAAGGGCTCGTCCAGCAGGAAGACCTTGGGGCGCTGCATGATGGCGCGCCCTAAGGCCACGCGCTGGCGCTGGCCTCCGGAGAGGGTTTCAGGTTTGCGGCCCAGGAGGTCGGCATCCAGTTTGAGGATCTCGCAGGCCTCGGTGAATCGCTTGCAGATCTCTTCTTTGGGCGTTTTTTTGACCGACAGGGCGTAGGTGAGGTTTTGCCGGGCCGTCATGTGGGGGTAGAGGGCGTAGTTCTGGAACACCATGGCCACGGGGCGCTTGTGGGCGGGAAGGGCTTTCAGGTCGGACCCGCTGAGGAGGAGGTCCCCTGCGCTGGGGGCGTCAAGGCCTGCGATCATGCGCAGCAGGGTGGTTTTTCCGCACCCGGAAGGGCCCAAAAGGACGATCATCTCCCCTTGGGAGACGGTCAGGGAGAATCGGTCCACGGCTGTGACCGGTTTTTTCTTTTTGGGGGCAAAGACTTTGGTGACGTCGTTGAAAACCAGTGTGTCCATGGGGCTAAATCCGATGCTCCGTAAGTTCTGAGAGTTGATAGCGGTCGATGACAAAGGTCTGGGCCAGCAACAGAAAACCCAGGGAGGGCAGGGTGAGGACCACGCTGCCTGCCATGAGCAGGGGCCACTGGGTGGAGTGAAGGGTCTGGAAGGCCTTGAGCCCCACGGTGGCGGTCTGCATGGAAAGGGTGGAGGTCACCAGAAGGGGCCAGGTGAAGCTCTGCCAGGAGGAGAGAAAGGCGATGAAGGCCACGGTGACGAGGGTGGGCGTCACCAGGGGCAGCACCATGTCCCGGAAGACCCGGTAGTGGGAGCCTGTCTCCAGGTAGGCGGCGTCCAGGGCCTGGCGGGGAATCCGCTCCATGGCCGTGATGAGCAGGAAGGTGGCGGTAATGGAGACGCTGGCCGGGACAACAAGGGTAAAAAAGGAGTCCAGGCCCAGGAGCCGTCCCACGGCCATCCCATGGCCCCCTGCGGGCACAACGCGGTGGGCGGTCCAAAAATCGGTGCAGGGAAGGATGTCGGGCAGTCGGAGCATCATGAAAAACCGGGGGATCAGGACCACGGAAAAGGGGACGAGCCAGGAGAGGAAGAGCAGTCGGCGGACGCGCTCGCGTCCTTTCCAGTTTAAGATGCCCAGGCCGAAGCCTGCAAGGGCGGCAAGCCCTGTTTCCAGAAGGGCGCTTGCAGACGCTGTCAAGGCGCTGTTGGCAAGGTAGCGGCCAAAGGGAATCAGGGTAAAAATCTCTCGGTAGTTTTGCCAGCGCCAGGCGTTGGGCACGAGCATGGCGAGGCCCGAGGCCCCGTCGAACACCTCGGCGTTGGATTTTAGGGAGGTGGAGACCATCCACACAAAGGGGGTGATGAACACGAGGATCAGGCCAAGGCCCCCCAACAGGGCACCGAGCCTTCGGGGAACCGATGGTGCGTGGGCGTCAGTCACGGCGCTCTCCTTTCCATTTCAGGACCAGAAGGGGGGAGATCATGAGGAACATCAGGATCCCCACGGCCGCTCCGTAGCCCATTTTTTGCCATTGAAAGGCGTTTTCGTAGAGAAGGTAGGACAAGGTGGTGGTGGATCGCAGCGGGCCGCCGCCGGTCATGATAAAGGCGATCTCAAAGCCGCCCTGGATGGCGCCGATAAACCCCAGGCAGAGGTTGAATCCCACCAGGGACTTCATCCAGGGCCAGTAGATGTCCCGGATGCGGCGTGTCACGGGCAGCCCGTCCAGCCTTGCCATGTCGTGGAGCTGGTCCGGGATCTGCCGGAACCCAGCCAGGAAAAAAAGCATCTGAAATCCCCCGACGCTCTCCCAGAGCAGCACCACCATCACCGCCGCCTTGGCCCAGCCCGGGTCGTCCAGCCACAGGGGTGCCGATACGCCCACAAGGCCCAGCAACCGATTCAACAGCCCCATGTCCGCAAAAAAGATGGAGCGCCACATGATGTACAGGGCCACCGGGCTCACCAGGGTGGGCAAAAAGACCACCAGGCGCAGCAGGCGGTGCCACGGGGTTGTCCCGCGCAAAAAAAGGGCCAGGGCAAAACTGCCCGCCACCTGGAGGGGCACCGCCATGGAAAGGATGAGGGTGTTGGTGGCGGCCTGGAGAAAGAGGGGATCGGGCGAGCCGCCGGTCAGGCCCAGCAGGGTGCGGTAGTTTTCAAGGCCCACAAAGCTCGGCGGGGAGGTCAGGGACCACCTGAAAAGGGAGAGCACGGCGCAGGCCGCCCCGGGGATGAGGACGAGGAAAAAGACCCCGGTGAGCAGGGGGGCCACAAAGACAAGACCGCGGCGATCAGTCACAGGCCACCTCCACGGCTCCGGCCTCAAGGGCCGAGGCCATCATGTCCGCCGCCTCTTCGGCATCGGCCACGCCCAGTCTGTGGGCCTCCAGGGCCTGCTTGAAGATCTCTTTGACCAGGCCTTCGTTGAGCAGGGCGCTGTGCTCCGGGCACCGGGCCTTTTGAGCCTGGTCTTTTAATACGGAAAGGGATGGGGGAACGGGGATCTCCTTGCGGGCGGGCAGGTAGATCCGGTGGGCAAGGTGTCTCTTTTGGGCCGCTTTCCCCCCCAAGGCGGCCACGAACTGCCTGGCGAGTTCGGGGTGGCTGGATCGCCCGGAGACCCCGAAGGAGTTGCCTCCCATCACCGTGACATCATTGATCGGACCGCAGGGGAGCATCCTCACCTGCCAGGGCACCCGGTCCTGGGCTTCAAAATCGCCTATTTTCCAACTCCCGGACCAGTAGAACAGGGCGCGCCCCTGGAGAAAGAGGCTTCCCAGGACGCCCTGGCTGGCACCGGAAGAGGGCAGGTTGAGGCGGTCCGACGGCTTCGGAATGACCCCGGGAAGACTCCGCCAGCACGCCATGGCGGCCAGGGTGTCCCGGGCGATGTCCCGGTCCAGAACGGAATCCCCTTCCGGGGAGAAGAACCGTCCGCCCCGCTGCCAGTACCAGGTGGTGAACCAGACGGACTCGTTTTGGATGTCCAGGCCGAACACGGGTTTTTCCGCGTCTGTGACCGCCGGGGACAGGGTTCGGATCAGGGCCAGGAGCTCCCCCCAGGTCCGCACGGCCATGGCTTTGTTCTTGGGCACAAGGTCGGGGTTGAAATAGAGCACATAGGGGTAGGCCACCTGGGGAAGGGCCATGAGCTCGTCGGTCTTCCCTTTGAAACAGTAATCCTGAAGGGCGTCGTAGTAGGGCCAGGCGTGTCTGGATGGCCCGGACAGGGGACGCAAAAGCCCGTTTTCCGCAAAGGCCTGGAAGGTGTCGGCGGAGAAAAAGGTGATGACATCCGGGGCGTCTCCGTAGAGGCATTTCAGGAAAAATTGCCTGGCATCGCCCATGGGCATGATCTCCACGCGGACCCCCGGGTGCTGCTTTTCAAACCACCGGGCCGCGTCAACCCGGGACGGGTGGCTGTTGGTGGCCCAGACCAGGGTGACGGTTCCGTCCGGGGCCGGGCGGCATCCTGCCAAAAGGGCCAGCAGGCACAGCAGCATGAGTACTTTTTTAATGGGCATGGCCCGGCTCCTTGGAATTGGTCAGGTCACGGTGATCCGTGGAAAACGTTGCAACGATTCAGCCCAATCGACCACAGATTGGCAGAGCCATGTTTACAGTTCGTTTTGTGACATTCTGTAGGGTGTGCTTGCGCACCATCTGTTCGAAAAACCAACGTCTTTTACCGCGTCTATACAGTTTGGCGGGCATCTTCATAGGGGCTCATGACCGTTACGATTCTTCGGCGGTGCGCAAGCGCACCCTACCTTCACCTTGCCAGTGTGAAGCGATTTCAACCGTTGTGGCGGAGCCTCCGAGCATCATTCCCAGGCGGAGCCTGGGAACGAAAGAACGTATCCGGTTGCTACGAAGTTTGTGGCTCACCTCGCTTTAAAAATCAGTCCTCAGGCTGACGGTGACGCTCCGGGGCTCTCCGGGGTAGCCGGCGTCTTTGGAGGAGAAATCGTCGGCGATGTAGTACTCGTCGAAGAGGTTGTGGACGGCCACCTGGAAGGAGAGGTTCTTCACGGGCACGGTGACGGCGGTGTTTACCGTGATGTAGTCATCCAGGGTGTGGAGGTTGCCGGTGGTGTTGTCCCGCAGGTTGCGTTCGCCCACGTAGTTGGCCGAGACGTTCCAGTTGAAAAAGTCCGTGGCCAGGTTGGCGCCGATGCCTGCCATGTGCTCGGGGGACATGCGCACCCGGTTGCCTTCAAAGGAGTTGCCCGAGGTATCGGTGAACTCTTCGTAGCGGGCGTCGTGGTAGGCGTAGTGGCCCCAGGCGCTGACAGCGTCGGTGATGCGGCAGGAGATCTCCGCTTCCACGCCGTCCACCTCGGTGCGGGTGTTGGTAAAGAGAAAATCATCGGTGGAGGTGCGGAAGGAGCGGGGGCCTTTTTTCTCGGTGCGGAAGCAGCTCACCTGGGCAAAGAGTGTGTTGCCCGAGGAGAACTTGACCCCTGCTTCGTAGCTTTTGGTCTCTTCCGGGTCCAGGATCTGGGGAAGGGTTTTGTTGTTTTTGGTGCTGAGCTTGGGAAACTGGGTGCGAAAGCCCTCGGCATAGGTGGCAAAGAAGGCCGTCTGAACCGAGCCCACCCGGAAGGCGTTCCAGGTGGCGCCCACACGGGGGCTGAAGGCCGAGTCGCTCTGGTCGGCTTCCACGTCTTTATTGGAGGTGGTGAGCTCTTCGTGGAAGTGATCGTAGCGGATGCCCGCCATGAGGGAGACGTCTCCGATGGCCAGGGTGTCCTGGGCGTAGGCGCTGTAGACGGTCTGTTCAAACTCGCTTTTGACCGTGGTGCCGGTGGGGTTGCCCGTGGCCGGGTTGCCCACGTTGGTCAAGGGGGTGTCCCAGTTGGGGGGGCCGTATTTGGGCATGCTGCTCCAGGAGTAGCCGGGGGCGTCCTTGTCCTGGGAGGCGATCTCCACATAGGTGCCCACAAGGAAGGTGTTGTCCACGGTCTCGCCGGTGTGGTCCAGGGTCATGCGCAGGTCGTTGTGAAAGGCGGTCTGCTCGGAATCGCTGACCCACCAGCCCTTGTTGCTCTGACTTGCCGTCACCGTGGTGCCCCCGGTGGCATAGCTGTCGAATTGGGTGAAGGTCAGGTCGTTGGTGATCTTCACGTTTTCGGAGAGGGAGAGGGTGGGGGAGATGGTGACGGACTGATACCTTCCGTCGTAGCACGCGCCGTCGATGGCGTGGTTCTCTTCCCGGGTGACCCCGTCCATGGGTTTTCCGTCCACAATGGGGATGGTGGAGCCCCTGTCCGCGTTGACATTGGACAAGAGGGCCTGGACATCCACGGCAAAGGTGTCCGAGAACTCATGGTGGCTTGTGACCATGGCGTTCTGGGCGTCCCGCCCGACACCGTCCTGATAGCCGTTGCTGGTGGTGCCGCCGCCGCTGACCATCACATAGCCTTTGTCGGTGGGCCTGAGCACCCGGGTGTCTGCCCCGTAGGTGTCAAAGCTTCCGCCCCTTGCCACGAAAGTGGTGGAGGCTTTGGAGGTATCCTGCGGGACGGTGATGATGTTCAAGGTTCCGGCCACGGCGCCCCGGCCCCAGATGGAGGAGGAGGGGCCTTTGGCAAACTCGATGCGTTCCACAATGTTCAAAGGAATCATGGTCAGGTCGGCGGAGCCATTGACCTGGCGGAAGGGGATGCCGTTGATGAGAACGGCCAGGTCTTTGGTGTCCCGGGAGCCCCGGACTTCGATGTGGGGGTAGGCGTTGCCCTGGATTCCCACCTGGAGGCCGGGAACGGTTTTGAGGGCCTGTTCGAGGGTGGTGGCCCCCATGCGGTCGATCTGTTCACGGGTGACCACAGAAACGGTGACGGGTACCTCCATCCGGTCCTCCGCCACCCGCGTGGCCGTGACGACGATTCCTTCCATGGAGGGCGTTTCCGTGGTTTCTGCCGAGGCGGTTGAACCGCCCAGGGCGCAAAGGGCCAGGGTCAGGACTGCACATCTTCGTATTGCGTAATTCACTGTCTCACCTGCTGCATCTCAAGTGGAATTGCTTCCATTGCTTCAACAGGGATTTTTTTTAAACGATACCCGGGCAGGGGCATCCATGGCCGCGGTACGTGCATGCCGGGTGGCAGGCAAGGGTCCCGGTGGCTCATGGGCAGGTCCGGATACAAAAAATCCCCAGCTTCAATACAAAAGCCAGGGACTGCACCCGTTCAAACTTGATCCCCGGGTCGCCCCGCCTAAGGGGGCTCTCCCACGTTTTTCGTCGCTCGCAAGAAACATGGGTATGCCACATCACAGACAGGTCTTCTGACTTCCGGATCAATCTACTCAACGCGCCTTCCCGGCAAAGCCAGTGACATGAACACGCACCAGGGGTGTCGTGCCTGCGTTTTTCGTCCCCGATTACAGCGGCGGGACCGTGACGGATTTACACCGTCTTCCCTATTAAGTCCGATTAAGGACATCTGTGTGAATGAGGTTTGCTATCACTCATTTTCCGTTTTTGTCAACAACAAGTTGCACCTTCTCGGTAAGAAATTAATGTCGGGTTTCCTGTGCCCTCGGTACCTTGTGACGTAACTTTTGACTTTAAAGGTATGAATAGCCATGGGGCCTTTCACCCCGCGTCTCTTAAGGCGTGATCCGTTTCATAGGGAAACAGCGGAGAAACGGTAGATACTCTTGCGCGTGGGTGTTCGGCATGGTTTCAGGTCGGGTGCCCCCGGGCTGGGACATCGAAACATAAGGCAAAAGAAATTAAGGAATCGATTATGGATGAGAAGGTGACGGTTTACAGGTACGTGGGTGAAAAAGGCGAGAGCACAACCATCGAGGCTTTTTTCAAGGGAGACAAGCTGGTGGTACAGGGCTGCGACACAGGCCCTTCGGCGGCCGGCACGTTCGGGGACTGGGACTACGAGTACTGGCTCTATGCGGACAAGGCCATCTGCCCCGGCAACATTCTGGAGATTTTAAAAAGTGGCTTCCGGGGGTTTACGGCCATCAAGCGGTGGTTTGACGAGCAGCAGATTGACTACGACGTTGTCTCCTATGCCTGAGGTTCCAAAGCATGCTTTCTGGGTGCCATATACGTCACGTTGCAGACATAGGACCACATATGACCCCGTGTGACACCGCATGCGATCCTTTGTGTGCGGCTGCCGGACGTAATTTGCTCAAAACGGGGGAGATGTGATGTTCGGCACGGAACTTGATTTCCAATAAGACCGGCACAGCCCCTTTGCAAGGCGAAGGGCCGGAAACCAAGACGCAACCAAACGGCACACAGGAGGAAGCCATGGACGCAGGCATGACAATGAACGGGAAAAAGTATCACAGCTGGGATGAGGTTTTTCAGGCATCAAGGCCCATGGCATTCAGGGCATTGAACACAGGGACGATTACCTCCCCCCTGGCACCTTACACCCAGGCGGAGAGTATCCCGGCGGGTGTGGACACATCGAAGACCGTCTCCCACGCGGTGATGGTGTTTTACTTTCACCACCCGGAGAAGGGCGATATCCTCATCGACAGCGGGTTTGACAGGTCGTTTTACGAAAATCCCCCCTTTGGGAATTTGTCGCCCTTTGTCATCGATTTTCTCGAGGGCAACAGGGCCCGCTACACCCAGCAAAAAGATGAGGACTTAGAGTCCCGGCTTCGAAAAAACAACATCCATCCTTCCCACCTCTTTTTGACTCACATGCACCCGGACCATACCGCAGGGATACCGGCCCTGTCTCCCTGGTGCAATATATGCTATGGAAAGAAGGAGAATTCGGCGCACTACCGCCTGATGACGGGGAGCCACCTGAAAGGAAAGGGGGATATCTCTCTTATTGATACCGATTCAGCTCCGGCGATTCCTCCGTTTGATCATGCGGTGGACCTGTTCGGGGACGGCTCCTTCTGGGCGCTGTCTACACCGGGCCACACAACGGACCATCTTGCCTACCTGATCAATGCGGAACCGTTCCCCATCCTTGTCGTGGGGGATGCGGAGCTCTCGGCCTGGGGCATGACCCAGGGGGTGTTCATGAATTCCGATGGCGGGAAAGAAGGGCAGCAGGCCGTTCGGGAATCGGCAAATGCGATTCGTGGGTTTCATCGGATGTACCCCCACGTGGCCGTGTGGTTTTCCCATGATGAAAAGCCCCTGGCCCCATGAGCGCCCAGACCTATTACCCTGCAAAGGCAGTAAGGAAGAATCATGGAAACAACAGTCCTCAGCCCCTGGGATACCGATTACAACGGCACCGAACCGTCCCCTGTCTACGAGCCGCTCTGGCACATGCTCCAGCAGTTTCTGGGTGACTTTCCGGCGACATCGGTGCTGGATTTCGGATGCGGAGACGGCAACTATGCCTACCTCATGGCCGAAGAGGGGCTTCGGGTGACAGGGGTTGATATCTCGCTACGGGCCGTAGAAAAAGCCGTGGCCCTGGGCAACGCGCGGACGAACGGACGATGCCGATTCATGAGGCACGATTCCATTCCCGAGGACGTGCCCGACGGCTCCTTTGATGTGGTGGTGATGCTCAATGTCCTTCATTGCTTAACGTTAAAAGAACGGGTAGACTTACTCGTCAAGGCAAAGAGGGTGTTGAAACAGGGCGGTGTCCTCTTTGCCAGCGTGCTGGACCGGGAGGATGAATCCTACCCGAGGCAGGACTGGGAAGAGATCGAGCCCTCTACCTTTGACGACGGCACCGGTAAACTCTTTCATTTTTATTCGCGGGAAGAACTGACCGAAGAGTTGAAAGGGTATTCCATTTCCGAGTGCGACATGCTTCGGAACATCCATCCCGATGTGGGAAGGCAAAGCGCCTTGTTTGTGGTGACTGCAACGAACAAGGGGTAAGGGCACGCGGTCTGTGCCGTTTTTCAATTGGGACTTGCTTCACACTGAAAAATATACAGATTCCATGGGAATACTTGCTGACGGTGGCGTTGAGGTACTCTCAACGCCAAGGGCGGGCTGAGACAATTCTGACAAACAGGCTTGTGCCTTTCGGGTGAAGGGAGACGTGCCATGCGTGTGTCGGCGGGAAAATCCAGGGCAGCGGAGGAGCGTACGGCAACGGTTACGGGTGCCGGGGTGCCACATCGGCCACATGTCGGGCCCTCCCTGTACGGCGGTCCGAACATCGCCTTGCAGCGGGTCCTTGGCAATCGGTCTGTGGAAAGACTGGCGCGGCAGGGCGCCCATGCTTCCGTACAGGCCGGGCTGAGGGTGAGTGCCCCCGGCGACGCCTGTGAGGGGGAAGCCCATCGCATCGCCGACGAGGTGGCGTGCAAGGCCTGCGAGGGCAGCACCGCGCCTTCCGTGACCATCACCGGGCGGCCTGCCCCTGGCACCCCCTGGTTTTTTCGGGGGAAAGGCACCGAAGCGCTCACCCCCATTCCCCATGGCGACGGAAAACCCCTGCCCGGAAAAACCAGGGCGCGTTTCGAATCCTCCCTGGGCCGGGATTTTTCCCGTGTCCGAGTCCACGCCGACCACAAGGCCGCCTTGTCTGCGGAGCGTCTGAACGCTGAGGCATATACTTTTGGCAATGATATTGTCTTTGCAAGGCAGCGATACGCCCCCGAGTCACCTTCGGGCCGCCACCTTCTCGCCCACGAACTCGTCCATGTGGCCCAGCAGCAGAGGGCCCCTGAACACCCCCAGGTGATCCAGCGCTCCTGCGCCAATAATTTTGCGGGCAACACCCCCCAGACCTGTCGCGGGAGCATCGATGTTCGGGCAGGGGAGATCTCCATGCCCAATATCTCTTTTTTTCATCTCTATGTGGTGTTCACCGACGCCAACGGCGACCCCTGGGCCATCCGGGGCGGCCCGGCAGGCGGGGGCCGGGGGTACGGAAACATCGTGACCAATTGCGGTGCCTACCGCCCGGGGTTCATCGATTACGACACCCGCTCTCCTTCGGTGACGGTTTATCAGGGGAACCAGGCGTGCACCAAGGCCCGGACCATGAAAAGCCATGCCAGGCAGATCAACGGGTGGAACATCCCGTATGCCCCGGACGGCCCCAACTGCAACTCGGTTGTGGCCTCCATGCTGAGGAGCGCCGGTCTCCCCATGCGAAAGCCCAACGTGGCGGCCCCGGGATTCGACACGGTGCTGTCCCCCACCGGACCGGTGAGCGCAGGGGGGCTGGGGGACAGGCGGCATCGGGTCTTTCTCCAGGTGAACAGCCTGGATCAGTTCCGCACCCTGGGTTTTGGCTACAGCATCGACACCTTTGAGGTGAGCGGCATCTCCTTTCCCCTGGTGCTGGGTGCCGAATACTCCATCGGCAACCAGGCCCTCCTGGGCAGGCTTGGCCTCGGGGTGGAGCTGCCCCTGCTCAACATTCCCACAACGCCCCTTGCGCCGACCCACCTGCGGCTGTCCGGCGGGTTCCAGGGTGGGGGCCAGCGTTCGGAAGAGGGGAGCGAACGGCGCATGGATACCCTTGTGGGCGGGTATTTTCAGGCCCAGCTCGGCCTGGACATCAGCCGGTTCCGGATCAGTCCGTTTTACAGGTTCAGCGCCCTGCGCAACATCAGCGACAGGACCACCACCAAGGCCCATGTGGGTGGTATAAATCTGGGGTTTACCTTTTAACGCAATGCGCTTCATGCGCCCTTGGACAGGAGTGTTATGAACCGATTTCACAACGGGAGACGCCGGATGAAATGGATCGGTCTGTCAGGGATTGTTCTGGTTTGGGCATCTGTTGCCGTGGCAGCACTGCCACCCCAATACCAGAACATGAAGGACCTGAACGTGATGATGGACTATATCAAAAAACATCCCGAAGTCGCGGCCACGGTGACATCCATAGATTTGGAGACATACACCGTCTATTACGGCCAGGGGTGCAAAGCCGTTTTCGGGCGGAAGGAAACGACAAAACCAAAAGGGTTTGTCGGACCGGCCGCCCCTTTGGAGTTCAAGGAGCAAAGCTGCTCCGAAAGCTAACCCGTCTATTTCACGAGCCGAGTGCACCCGTAATCCGGGTGAGGGGCGTATCAAATTAACCCACAAGGGGGAATGCATGAGCTATATCGATTCGTATGATCATGAGTACATCGGGTCCCTGGGCTATTTACCCATCTATCATCCCCTGGAGGAGATCGAGGGCGATGACTGGGGCGGCTATGATTTCAGCGCGTCCCCTTCGGACCTCATCTTGGGCGGGGGAAGCGGCGAGCACCCGGGCCTTGTGATCCATAAGCTGGAAAGCCCGGCGGCAAAGTTTCTGTACGATCAGCTCACCGAGGAGGAAGAGGAGACCCTGGCCGATGCCGAGCGGTCGTACCTCCTTGAGCTTTGCTACGCAGACGACGTCCTGGAGTTCTGCGACTGGTCCGTGCGGCAGTACGCCAACCTGGCTGCCATGGCAGCTTCGGAGACCTTCGGGGCTCCCCTGGGGGAAGACGAGTCCGTGGAGGACTGGCTGCGTAAATCCATCGGCGAGCTGGTCTATTACTCCCTGCCGGAGCTGAACCCCGAGCATGGAAAACTGACGGAGATGTTCAGCCGCTTCAGCATCGACGCCACCATGCGCAACGTGTTGTGCGTGCCCCCGGGGTACCCCGCCTGCGGCGGCCGGAAGACCACCGACGGGGAGTCCACGTGGGGATATCACCGGTGGGGCGTGGCGCCCTGATGCGGGTTTGTGAAACAACGAAAGCACAGGTGTTGTGAATGATAAAAAAAGGCCTGGCACTTGTTCTTTTCCTGGTGTTGTCTGGCGTGGTGTACCTTTTTCTTTGGGGCTTTCTCTTTCCGTGGTCACCGGTGAAGCCCGGGTATGCCCACGAGGGGAACGCCCGGTGGTCGGTGTATTACCCTAAGGGTACGTCCCTGCCCGATGACTACGGGCATATCGGGGACCTGATGGAGGAAACCGAAGCCTTTCACCACCTGGCATACACCCACCCCGTGAAGGTGATCCTGTGCGCCACACCGGCTCAGTACCACAGGTATTCGACCCAGCGATCCCACCTCTGCACCATGGGTACCGGGACGGTCATCTATGTCAACCCCACGGTGAAGGAGACAAAACGGGATATCCGAAGTTTCCTGAAGCATGAGTTGTCCCATGCCCTTGTTTTTCAGCACATGACCCTGCCCCATGCATTGAAGCTGAAGCGGTGGATCAGGGAAGGCCTTGCCGTGTACTACGGGAACCCCCACCATTACTACCAGGGCGATGCGTTTCTCTCCCTGGCCGTGGACAAAGGGTACTTTTTTGATTTCACCGGTGACGACGGGGAAAACCCGGACCTGATCGGGCATATTCCCGCCGACCGGCGATACCTTTTTGAATACGCCGAGTACCGGTGTTTTGTTGATTACCTGATGACGCACTACGGTTCCGATCGGTTTTTTGCCTTTCTGAACCTGGATATGGGGGCCCCGGAGGCTGAGAATGAAGCGTTCCTGCAGGTCTATCAGGTTGAGTTGTCGGCTGTGTTCCAGCAATTTAAACAAGAGGTGATGGCCAGGCACTGGCCAAAGACAACTGGCCGGGAGTAAGGCCGGTAAAGGCAATGTACGGGAAAGGAGTATGGATGGTTTCGCGGAAATACGGCGCGAGGGTTGTGTATGGTGTGTGTGTGCTGATCTTCCTGTCGATGGCGGGGTGTGCGGTGTCTAAGTCGGGCTTTGATCATGACAAGTATGAAAAACTCGGGTGGATTTGCGTTGATAAAAACTATGCTGCAGGCTTATTCGGGTACCAGCTGATGGTCAGGGAGTCCGACTGTTCGAGGATCGTGAAGAGCGTTGTCGAGGAACAAGGCCTGCCGGATTATCTCTACAACCCCGAACGTTCTATCCTGTACCTGGCATATATCGATGAAGGGATCGTGTATAAGCTTAACACCGGGGATCAGGTGATTGTCTCAAAGGATTATTTCAGGTCTGTGGACGACCTCCCGGATTTTCTCGTGGAGAGATTTGTGGCTGTTGAACTCAAGAACCGAAGCTTAGCCGTCCCATGATGGCACCTTGAGGGCAGCGGGGCTTTCTGATGCGTAGCCCTCGTCTTTTTATGGAGAACTGACAATGGCCGTTGCAAAAGAAGCGGTGTCGGGGTTTCGACACCGGCTCCATGAGATCATCTTTGAAGCCGATACCCGGGCCGGTAAATGGTTTGACGTGGTCCTGATCGTCTCGATCCTGTCCAGCGTTCTGGTGGTGATGCTGGACAGCATTTCGGGTTTCAGCGCCCGTTACGGGTATTACCTTTACGGGTGGGAATGGGCCTTTACCCTGATGTTCACCCTGGAGTACATCCTGCGGCTGGCCTGTGTGAACCGGCCCCTGGCCTATGCGGGCAGCTTTCTGGGGATCGTGGACCTGCTGGCCATCCTGCCTACCTACATCAGTCTGCTGGTTCCCGGCAGTCAGTATCTCATCGTGGTCAGGATCCTGAGGGTGCTGCGCGTGTTCCGGGTTTTCAAGCTGGTGAATTACGTGGGCGAGGCCTCGGTGCTGGTCCGGGCCCTGCAGTCGAGCCGTCGGAAAATTACGATTTTTCTCCTCACCGTGCTGACCCTGATGATCATTTTCGGCTCTCTCATGTACATGATCGAGGGCCCGGAGCACGGGTTCACCAGCATCCCCAGGAGCATCTACTGGGCCATTGTGACCATGACCACCGTGGGCTACGGGGACATCTCCCCCAAGACGAATGCCGGGCAGGCCCTGGCCGCCCTGATCATGGTCATGGGCTATGCCATCATCGCCGTGCCCACGGGCATCGTCACCTCCGAGCTGAGCCTGGCGGGTCAGAAGCGGGTTTCCACCCAGGTGTGCCCGGCCTGCATGGCCGAGGGCCATGACCCCGATGCGGTTTTCTGCCGGGTGTGCTCGGAGCGATTGAACCCGGAGACCGGCCAGGGCACCTGACCCGGCTGCCATGGTGCCTCAACACTTTCCTCTGGATCCTCAGTAAATCAGTTCTTTAATTTCTAAATTATTTATTTTAGTATCTTCAGTTATCACGTCATTATCTGTGTTTTTCCATGATTTGATTTCTGGAGTGTGTGATGGCACAAGCGCCCAGTTATGAAGAGTTGGAGAAAGAACTTGCCTACCTCAAATTCAGGCTTTGCCAGCTGAATCCCGAGGAGCTTTTTTTTGAGGAGCGCAGTGCGCCCTACGAAACAGAAGAGCCCAAGCTGTGGGAGTGGGTGGCAGGGGAGGACAAAGCGGTGTGCAGCAGCGGCTACTATGCCATGCTTGGGTACGCCCCGGATGAGCAGGATCCCTCCCCCGGCATCTGGATCGACTATATCCACCCTGAAGACAACCGTGCCATCCGCAGAATCATGGCCCGGGTACTGACTCAGCGAAGGGGGTCGGTGCAGGTGGCCTTTCGCCTCCGTGCCCGGGGCGGCGCCTACTATTGGACCCTCTGCCGGGGCACCCTTGATGAGAGCCCGGGCAGGCCCCTGCGTCTTTCGGGGCGTGTCTCCAGTATTTCGGGCAAAGAGGACTGGCAAGAGGCCTTTCTTGAGAGCCAGAGGCGCCATCAGACGCTTCTCCAGAATCTTCCCGGGATGGCGTACCGGTGCCGGGAGGTGGCGGCCAACGGCTGGGTCATGGAGTTTGTCAGCGACGGCAGCCTGGAGCTCACCGGCTATTCCCCCTCGGAGCTCATGGGCGACCGGGAGATCTACAACAGCCTCATCCATGAAGATGATCGTCCCCTGGTGTGGGACCAGGTCGAAAAGGCCCTGGGCCGAAAGCGGCGCTATGAGATCGTTTACCGCATCACCACGGCCACCGGTGGTGTTCGGTGGGTTTGGGAACGGGGCACGGGGGTCTTTGGTAACAGCGGCGAGCTGGTCTGTATCGAAGGGTTCACCATGGACGTCACTGCCCAGAAAACCATCGAGCAGGAGCTTCTGCATGAGAACCTGAGGCTCAAATCCCTGGTGACGGGGGAGCCGGGGTTCGGTGAGATCATCGGGAACAGCCCGGCCATGCAGGAGGTCTACGAGCTCATCGCAAACACGGCAGGCTCCCAGGCCAACGTCATCATCTACGGCGAGTCCGGCACCGGCAAGGAACTGGTGGCCCGGGCGATTCATAACCGCAGCAAACGAAGCAAGGGCCGATTTGTCTCGGTGAACTGCGGCGCCATCCCGGAGACCCTCCTTGAAAGCGAGTTCTTCGGGTGCAAGAAAGGGGCCTTCACCGGGGCCACGGCAGACCGGCCCGGCTACCTGGAGATGGCCGACGGCGGCACCCTGTTTCTTGACGAGGTCGGTGAGATCAACCTGTCCATGCAGGTGAAGCTGCTCCGGGCCATTGAAGACGGCGGATTCACCCCCGTGGGGGGCCAGGAGGTGAAACGCCCCGATATCCGCATCATCGCAGCCACCAACCGTGATCTTGAAGAGCTGGTCAAAAAGCAGGCCATGCGTCAGGATTTTTTCTTTCGCATCCACATTGTCCCCATTTACCTTCCCCCGTTGCGCAAGCGTCGAAGTGATATTCCTCTGCTTATCTATCGATTCCTCGAAAAGTTCAGCGACGACAGCCATATCGCCACCATGCCCGAGCATGTGATCCGCTCCATGCAGAATTATCACTGGCCGGGCAATGTGCGTGAGCTGCAGAACATGGTGCAGCGTTACCTCACCCTCAAGCAGGTTGATTTTATTGCCTCCACATGTCCCGAAAGCCCGGTGCCTGAAGATGGGGAGACCCTAGCCGTCTCTGTGGGCACGGAGAGCCTTTCAGAGGCCGTGGCACGGTTCGAAAAGGAGTTTCTCTTAAAGGCCCTGGAACGCCATGGCGGAAATCGGACCCATACGGCAAAGAGCCTGGGGGTGGGGCTCCGCACCCTGCAGCGACGGCTGCGTCAGCATGGAATTTCGCAAGGGGACTGAGGGCGCCAGGTGTGACGCATACGTCAGAATTGGCGCACCTGGGCCGTAACCCCTTTCAACACAAACTCTTTTTCAGGCAGTGATCACAACCGCGTCAGTTTTGACGCGGTTTTTTTGTCTGCGTTCAAACGGGTGATGGATTAGAAAAAGCCTTTGTTTACATGGTGTTGAATCGCAAATGCGGCTTCTGGCACGACTCTGGCAATACCCAGATGGCAGTTTCACCAAACGAGAGACGAAAAAAAGGCCAATTCGATGAAGGGGTTACCCCGGGTGATGCAAGGCCCTTTGTTTTTCGTCCAAGCCGTTTCACGGACACCCGTGAAGCCCATCATACGAGACTGTCTGAGCAACAAAGGAGATGTGACGCATGAACTTTATCGAGAATGTTCAAAACAAACCCATTGCCGTTTTGGGTGCCGGTGGCGTCGGCAAGGCTGTGGCCGGGGACTGCGCCCTGGCCGGGAACACTGTGCGTCTGTGCGACCTTCCCCCCTTTTCCGACCAGACCCTTTTCGGTGTGGAGAAGCAGGGCCTGAAGTTTTACGGCGATCAGCTCAACCTGTACGGGTTTGAACGTTCCGGTCGTGTGTTTTTTGACGGAGTGACAACGGATGTGGCCGAAGCGGTGAAAGGCGCGGGCATCGTCATCCTCACCACCCCGTCCCTCGGGCACCGGGCCTTTTTTGAAAAACTGATCCCCGCCCTTGAAGACGGCATGATCATCCACATCATTCCGGATAACTACGGGTCGCTTCTGCTCCGAAAGATGATGCGTGAAGCCGGGTGCGACAAGAAGGTGATCATCGGCGGATGGTCCAGTTCCCCCTACGGAAGCCGCGTGGACATCAAGGGCGGGGTGGTGCTTCCCAGCATTCGCGCCTACTACCGCGCCATCACCCTTCGGGGGGCGTCCCTGCCCTCCCTGGACCAGGAGATTTTCCTGGAGTCCACCAAGTACATCGGTGCCTTTGATGCCATCACCAACGGGGATGGCGTTGCCGGGGGCGACACCGTCATGGACACTGGTTTTTCCAACGTCAACCCGGTCCTTCACTGCCCCGGCGTGATCCTGGGGGTGGGCGTCATGGAGAACTGGGGCGTTATCTACGGCGAAGAGAAGAACGACTTTTCCATTTATTCCCATGCCTATTGCCCCTCCATCTCCAAGGTTCAGTACGGGCTGTATGAAGAGCAGTGCGCCCTGGCCGAGGCCATGAACGTGGGCATCCAGTTTTTTGAGAAGAAGCAGTTTTTCTCCCGCGAGAACATCCTGGGCTGCGAGTACATGGGCCCCGATTACGAGATCCCCTTTGAAGAGCATGATTACATCCAGTACGGCACGGGGCCGTTCACCGTCCACAACCGCTACATCACCGAAGACATCCCCGTGGGCTGCCATGTCTATCACGAGCTTGGCAAGAAGTTCGGCGTCAAAACCCCCATCGTGGATTCCCTTATCAGCCTGGCCGGAGTCATGACCGAATCGGATTACTACGAGACCGGTTACACCCTGGATTACCTGGGAATCGGCCATATGAGCGGTGACGAGATGCTGGAGTACCTGCACAAGGGCACCTACAAGCCCCTGGAAGCCTAATCGCGAAGAGAGACAGGCCTGGGCCCCCTTTTTCCCGGGGCCCCAGGCGATTGGGAGGAGAGCATGGGAATTGAGATGAAGCGACAGATCGATGTCACCTTCCTCGGGCCGGAGAAGGTGGCGAAGATTCATGAGGCGAGCCTCACCCTTTTGGAAACGGTGGGCATGCGCGTGGGCGGGGAGCGCGGCATTCGGGTGCTGCGTGACGCCGGGTGCGAGGTGGACGCCGACGGCATGGTAAAGATCCCCAGGGCCCTGGTGGAAGAGGCCCTGGAGACGGTCCCCAAGGAGCTGGTGCTTTATAACCGTTCCGGTGAGAAGGCCATGGTGATCAACGCCGAGAACGCGGTCCATTTCGGTACCCACGCCGACCAGCTGGAGTTTGTGGACCCGGACACCGGCAAGGTGCGCCCCTTTCTCAAGGCCGACACCAAGACCATGTGCACTCTGGCCGACGCCCTGCCCAACATCGACTTTATTCTGTCGGTGGGCATGAGCAAGGACGTGGCCCCGGAGATACAGACCCAGATCTCTTTTATCGAGACGGTGAAGCACTTCAGCAAGACCATTAACTTTTCCACCAACGACATCGACAGCCTTCAGGAGGTGATCGATATCGCGGCGGTGGTGGCCGGCGGCAAAGAGGCCCTGGCTGAAAAGCCCTTTATCTTTAACTACTGCGAACCCATTCCGCCCCTCTCGCACCCGGAAGAGAGCACGGAAAAACTGATCATCAGCGCGTTGAACCGTATTCCCGTGGTCTACATGCCGTACTGCATGATGGGGGGCACCGCGCCCATGAGCTTTTCCGGTGCCCTGGTGCAGTGCAACGCCGAAGCCCTGGGAGGCCTTGTGGTGCACCAGCGCACATGCCCGGGGGCTCCTTTTATTTACGGTGCCATGCCCTCCATCATGGACATGATCTCATCCATCGGCAGTTACGGCGCGGTGGAGTTCCACCTGATGGTGGCGGCGGCGTCCGAGCTGGTGAGTTACTATGGCCTGCCCTTCTACGGCACGGCAGGGTGCACCGATGCAAAGGGGCTGGACATCCAGGCGGTGTCGGAGGTGACCCAGGAGATCTTCTCCACCCTTCTGTCCAAGGCCAACCTGGTGCACGACGTGGGGGTCTCCGATCATTGCAACAGCGTCAACCCCGAGCTGGTGGTGCTCTGCGATGAGATTATCGAGAACCTCAAGCACTATGTGCGCGGCGTGGACGTGGACGACATTGACGAGATGGTGGAGATCATCACCCGTACCGGTCCCGGTGGGGCCTATCTCACGGAGAAGCACACCATGAAGAACTTCAGGACCATCCATTATCCCAAGTTCTTCAGCCGCAAGATGAAAAACCCGGAGACGTCCGAGGTGAGGGCAAAAATCCGCGAATCCATGCACGCCATCCTTGCCACCCACAAGGTACCTGCCCTTGATGAGGCCGTTTTGGCCGAACTGGACGCATGGACCCGGACACTTGAGGCAAGGCCCAACATCAACCCGATGTCAGACGCGTCATAGACCCCAGAGGGAGAAAGCATATGAAACGCAAACCCACCCGTTTTGACCTGCAGAAGATGAAGGAGAACCAGGAGAAGGTGGTCTGGCTTACCGCCTACGACTACCCCACCGCTGAGTTTGCCGAACAGTCCGGCGCCGAGATGATCCTCGTGGGAGATTCCCTGGGCATGTGCGTCTACGGCTACGACGGCACCGTGCCCGTGACCATGGACCAGTGCCTCATGCACTGCGAGGCGGTGCGAAGGGCCGCCCCGAACACCTTTATCGTCGGCGACATGCCTTTTTTGAGCTACCAGGTGAGCGTGGAGGACGCCGTGCTCAACGCCGGGCGGTTTTACAAGGAAGCGGCGGTGGACGCCATCAAGCTGGAAGGCGGCAAACGCGTCTGTCCCCAGATCCGCGCCATCTCAGACGGCGGCATGCTGGTCATCGGTCACATCGGGCTCACGCCCCAGAGCTCCGGTCAACTGGGTGGGTTCAAGGCCCAGGGCCGCACCGCCGAGACCGCCATGGCCCTTATCGAAGATGCATACGCCATCCAGGAGGCCGGGGCCTTTGCCCTTCTGGTGGAGGCCGTGCCCCCTGAGGTGATGAAGATTATCACCGAGGGGCTGGACATCCCGGTTTACAGCATCGGCGCAGGCATCCACGCCGACGGCCAGCTCATGATCTGCAGCGACGTCCTGGGGATTTTTCAGGCCTTTACCCCCAAGTTTGTCAAGAAGTACGCTGCCCTCGGGGCCGAGATCCGCAAAGCCTTTGAAACCTACGGCGAGGAGGTGAGGGCGGGGCAGTTTCCGGCCGACGAGCACACCTACAAGATGGTGGAGGGCGAGCTTCCCAAGCTCCTTGACTGCCTTAAAAAGTGACCCGTGATGGGATGCCCCCCTCTTTTTTACGTGACGGGATCGGTCCGACAGGGGAGGGGGGCCTTGAAGCGGCCCAGCGTCTTTGCGAGTACATGCCATGAGAAGGAGGTGTAATGAACAGCCCGTTAAGCAGTATCCATGAAGCATCCATGAGCATCCTTGAAACCCTCGGCGTCCGGATCCACCATCCGGAGCTGCTGGAGATGCTCTCGGGTCGCGGTATTCGAAGGGATGGCGATACCCTCTTTTTCACGCGGGCGCAGGTGGAGTCCCTCATCACCTCAGCGCCGTCGGAGATCAGGCTCCACGCGGCAAACCCTGCATATGACATGGTGCTGGGGGGAGATCGGACGTACTACGGCGCGGGCTACGGGTGCCCCTCCATCCTTGATGGGGAGGGCGTGCGGCGAAGCGCAACCTTTGAGGATTACCTCACCTTCCTAAAGCTTGTGGAGAGCAGTCCGGCTTTTTGCCTCAACGGCGGGGTCCTTGTGCAGCCATCGGACATCACCCCGGAGCACAGCTTTCCCTTGATGCTCCGCGCGGCCATCCTGCACAGCGAAAAGTGCCTCATGGGCATGCCGGGGCATGGCCGTGAGGTGGAGATTCTCATGGAGATGATGGCCATTGCCCGGGGAGGGAAAGAAGCCCTTGAGGCAAAGCCCCAGATCATCACCCTGGTCAACGCCACCAGTCCGCTTCAGTTCGACAGCATTGCACTGGAGACCATGGAGGTCTGCGCCCGGTACAGGCAGCCGGTGATCATCTCTCCGGGCCCCATTGCCGGTGCCACGGGACCGGTGACCCTGGCAGGGAACCTTGCCATGGGCAACGCAGAGGCCCTGGCCGGTGTGGCCATCACCCAGCTGTTGAGGGAGGGGACCCCGGTGGTGTACGGGCTCCAGGCCACCACCGCGGACATGGCCACCGGCGGGGTCTCCATCGGCTCGCCGGGCTTCTCCCTTGAGGCCATGACCACAGCCCGCCTGGCAAAACGCTACGGCCTTCCCTGCCGCGGCGGCGGAGCCGGAACCGATGCCTGCTGCGTCAATGCCCAGAGCGGCTATGAGAGCATGATGTCCCTAATGGTCTCCCGTCGCGAAAAGGTGAACCTGATGCTGCACAGCGCCGGGATCCTCGATGCTTACGGGGCCATGAGCGTGGAGAAGTTCATCACCGACCTTGAGGTGATCTCCATGGTGGAGTATCTGGAGGGCGGGTATGAGACCGCCACCGACGACCTGGCCGTTTCCGTCATTGAGCAGGGGGTAGATGGCGTCCCCTTCCTGGCCCACCCCCACACCCTGAAAAACTGCCGCACCACTCCCTGGATCCCGTCCGTCAGCTGGCGGGGGCCCCTGAAGGGCCGTACGGGAAAAGAGGTGTTCGACGACCGCATCGACGCCGCCCGTGATCGCCTGCTGAGCGCATATAAACCGCCGCACCATGAACCGAACCGTCAGAACCAACTGGACACCTTCCTTGAATCATTGGGTATACCCCTCGGCCATACGGCAGGGTAGTGCCCGGCCAAAATGACATGAAGATGGAGGAACAGATGAAGACAAATCAAACGGATCGTCCCTGGCATCAACGCATAGAAATCCCGGTCGTCTTAAGCACCCTGGCCGTTGTGCTCGCTTTTTTCTCTTGGGCATTCACCGACACCGACGGCATGGGCGAGGTCATGAACCGCGCCTTTAAGGTGGCCACCCATCAGTTCGGCTGGCTCTATCTGCTGGTCGGCTTCCTCCTTGTGATTTTTGCCTTCTGGCTTGCCTACGGCCGCTACGGTGAGATCAAGCTGGGAGGCCCGCAGGACAAGCCCGAATATTCCTATTTCTCCTGGTTCGCCATGATCTTTGCCTGCGGTTACGGCGTGGGCCTCGTCTACTGGGGCGCTGCCGAGCCCCTCTCCATCTTCAAGGCCCCTCCCTTCGGGGTCGAGACCGGAACCCCCGAAGCAGGGGTGCTCTCCCTGGCCTACGCCTTTTTCCACTGGGGATGGACGCCCTGGGCCATCTATATGGCCATCGGTGTGCCCATGGCTTATTTCATGCACTGCAAGGGCGCAAGCCCCCGCTTTTCGGCCGCCTTTCGGCCCCTTATGGGGAACCGCGCCGACGGGTGGGCTGGCAAGGTGATGGACTCGTTTCTCGTCATCGGTGTCATCGGCGGCGTTACCACGGCAACAGGGCTCGGCATCATGCAGCTTGCCTCCGGCCTCAACTCCCTGTTCGGGATCCCCGAAACGAAAATGGTTTATATTCTCATCGCCGTGGTCTGGATCTCCATCTTTACCTTCAGTACCGTCAGCGGCATCGACAAAGGCATCAAGGTTCTCAGCAACATCAACATCCCGCTGGCCATGGTCCTCATGCTGTTCGTCTTCTTCGCAGGACCCACCATTTTTCAGATTAACATGGGCATGGACGCCTTTGGCCTTTACCTGACCAACTTCTTCAAGATGAGTTTCTGGACCGACTCCGTGAGCAAGGGGGGCTTTCCCCAGGGGTGGACCATCTTTTACTGGGCGTGGTGGATTGCTTCAGCCCCTGCAACGGGCTTGTTTGTGGCCAACATCTCCAAGGGGCGGACCATTCGTGAGATGGTGCTCGTGCACATGTTCGTGGCCCCCATCGCCACATGGCTCTGGTTCACCGCCTTCGGCGGCACCGCCCTCTATCAGGAACTCATCGCCAAGACCGGCCTGGTGGACTCCATGGCAGAGACCGGTACCGGCGGCGTGGTCTTTACCATGCTTGAGCAGCTCCCCATGGGAAGCGTCATGGCAGCAGCCTTTTTGATCCTTGTGGTGATTTTTCTCTCCACCACCGTGGATTCGTATTCATACGTCTGCGCCCAGGTCTCCACCCGCGCCGATGCAAACCCGGATCTGCCCCCCAAGGGGATTCGCGCCCTGTGGGCCATCGTCATCGGCCTTTTAGGGATCACCCTTGTCATGGTGGGCAAGGGGATCTCAGGGCTTCAGCTCTCCTCCATCATTGCCTCGCTGCTCATTATCTTCATCATGGTGGGCATGTGCGTCAGCATGGTGGTGTCCATGCGAAGGGACGACCCGTGTATTCCCGATTCTGAGGAGTGCGGCCCGGCCCCTGATGTGCAGGAAAAAGAGCCTGTGAACGCTTGATATAACCATGGATGACAAAGAATAGGGCCTTGCCTCCGGCGTGTCGTTTTTGGAAAAACGCACCGAAAGGGCCGCCGGAGGGGGTTTCCAACGGAAGAGTCACTTTGCAGTCACCCCATCACAGAGGAGAACGATCATGTCTAATCACGAAGCCATCATGGCCTCATTGATGTCAGGAGATACCGACCAGCTCATTGATCGGGTCAACAGCGCACTGGATACCGGCATTCCTGCAGTGGAGATTCTGAATGAGGGGCTGATCTCCACCATGGATATTGTTGGTGAGAAGATGGAATCGGGCGAGATGTTTATCCCCGAGGTGATCATGTGCGCCCAGGCCATGACCTCCGCCGTGGAAGTTCTTAAACCCCGGCTGGGCGAGGGGGACAACCGCAACGTGGGCACCCTCGTCATCGGCACGGTCAAGGGCGACCTGCACGACATCGGCAAGAACCTGGTGCGTATGATGCTTGAAAGTTCGGGGTTTGGGGTGGTAGATCTCGGCGTGGACGTGGAACCCGAGGCTTTTGTGGCGGCGGCCCGGGAGCATGATGCGGATATCGTGGCCCTGTCGGCTCTTCTCACCACCACCATGCCCATGTTGAAAAAGACCATGGACGCCTTCGAGGAGGCGGGCCTTCGCGATTCGGTAAAGATCCTCATCGGCGGCGCGCCGGTGAACCAGGGGTTTGCCGACGAGATCGGTGCCGACGGTTACGCCCCGGATGCCGGCTCCGCCAGCAAGCTGGCCAAGGCCGTGGTGACAGCATGAGTCCCTGTGCTTTTGGCAGGGGGACAGGTCCATGACATGAATTGATTGAACAAAAAAAACGAATGTTTTTGCCGGATAAAAACAGATGACCAATCTGCCGCCGGGTAAGGCATCGTTGTGCCCCTGGCCCATGGAGAAGGGGGGCGATCGTGTGTGGACTGTGACGTTGAAAGTGCCTGTCCACAGGGAAGATCTGCCCCCTTTCTCAGGGAATCATCACCTCTTTATGTCAATGATGTTTTGCAGGAGATGTTTGCACTTTTCACAGCCATTGCCTGCCCCTGTTGCCTCCATCATCTTTTCAACGGTATCGGCACCCCCATGGAGAGCATTCACCGCATCGTCCATGGTCACATTTTTGCATCCGCAGGCGATGGACAGGATGTGCTCGATTTCGCCGATACAATTCCCGCATCCTGTGCCTGCGCCGGTGATTTCCTGGATCTCTTCCACTGTGCGGGCTCCGCTGGCCATGGCCTTCCTGATATCTGTGTAACTGACCTGGTTGCAGTGGCAGACAATCCTGTTTACAGGGATGAGAAGGACCCCCAATACGAGGGGCTCGTCATTTCGGACGGAGTGCATTTTTCCGGCCGGTGCCGTAAACACATCCCCGACATTCAGCTCGAATTCCTGGTCTTCCACGATTCCAACGCCAGAGCCCTGGATGCAATAAAACACCTCATCCTGGGTCGGGTGCTCGTGCAACGGCACTTTCTCACCTGGTTGAATATGATATACTTTCGCTTCAATAGTTTTTTTCAACGTCTCTATATCCATTTTCTCACTCCTTGTTTCTCTTTTTTGGGGGCGCTTTTATGGCGGTTTCTTGAGCCAGCTTCGGGTGATGACATCACCATGGCTCGTCGATGCTCTGCCTTTCGGCCTTTGCATCATTTTTTGCCCCGGGGTAAGTGGTTGAAACCAAAAGCGCCTCTGATGTGGGGCTACTTTAGCCCGTACAACGTGGAGAAAAAATAACATTTGTTATGTTTTTGGTTTGATGAGTTCCATACAATGAGTCCGGCTAACAGAAAGGGTCGGTTGGCTATGGTTTCACCCCGTCGTTGCCTGGTGCCGGACAACCCGGGGATGGGCTGCGGCTGCTGATTCGGCAGGGGGATGATCATGTGGTTTTTGGACTGAATCCATTGGCGGGAACGTATGAAGCGGTAAGTGAGATCATGGGGGCGAGATGACTGAAAGACCATACGGATTTCCGGACCACCAGAAGGTAAACATCATCATTGAAGGGATGAACACCTGCTGGAAAGAGATCCTTCACATGGCGACCCTGCAATCCTTTGCCAAGGGGCAGGTGGTGGACCAGGCGGCCGATGGGGTCTACCTCATCAAGGAGGGGTGCCTGAGCTACAGCTGCTATCTGGACAGCGGCGAAAAGCGTATTTTGTATTTTGTGGGGCAAGACTCCCTGTGCAATGAAGCCGGTTGCATGATTCACCACAAGGACCGGGTCTCGTTCGAGTTCCTGACGGATACCCAGGCCTATGCGTTTTCACCGCGTCAATTCATGGATACCGATTTTGTCCGCACATACCCGGAGCTGTCCATCAACCTTTCCCAGTACATTATCTACAAGCGGATCTACCTCAGCCATTTCGTGGCAAACCTGTCCAACAACAAGCCCATCACCCGGGTCGCGGAAATCCTTTTCCAGCTTTATGAAAGAGATAACGAGATCACCATCAGCCAGCAGGACATCGGCAATTTTCTCGGCCTTCATCTCATGACCGTCTCCCGGGCTCTTTCCCAACTGCGCAGCGAGAATATCATCGGCAAGATCACCAAGAACAAGTTTGAGATATTCGATGTCGAAGGCCTTGCGGACTACGCAGCATGGTGAGCCATTCTGAACGGTCTTTGCCGCTTTGCGATATTCCTTCGTGAACGATCTCGAATAGCCGTTGTACGGTTGATGACACGCTGCGTTCTGTGGTTTAATCCTTACGGTTGTCATGAATGAGGAATACATTCTGGTTTTTGTCAGGTCTTCCCAAGCTATGAAGAAAGAGAAAAAAAATGAATGATTTTATCACACCCAAAAATCACAAAGCGTTTAAGGCACTGGTCCTCTCTTCACACATCGATGACGAGGTAAAAGACTGCGCCATTGCCTACATCGACCCCCGGGGCGGTGGCCCCGACCCCGACCACACGCATCCCCATGACCACCTGTTCACGGTGATTGCAGGCGAAATCGAGATCAGGATGGATGGAGAAACCTTTGCCGTAACAGAAGGGATGTCTCTGAGGGTTCCGGGAGAGACACGCCACTCCGTCTGGAACACAGGGCCCACCACCGCAAAGGTCATGGGTATTTCCCTTCGGAAGGAATAACGTATCCATCCGGCTCTGTGTAAGCTGCCCCGGATTTCCCGTCACCCCCTGTTTTTCCGGGCCATTTTCTCCTGTTCGCCCTTGTAAAACGCCACAATGTGCTCCACGGCCTGGTACTGCCGCTCCAGGAGATCCTCCGTGATGGTGCGAAGGCCCCATTTCTTGAAGTCTATCTGAAGGCCGTTTCCTCCCGGCGCTTCAGTACCCTCCAGTTCGGAAAAGAAGGCCCCCACGGACGTGAGGAGGCGATGAACGTCTTTGATGGCGTCACAAAGCTCGGGTATCTCCGATACCGAAAACATACCCGGGCCGGGTTGGCTGTCCGATGAGATCATGATGACCCCCCATTTTTTTTGAAGAGTAAATAGGCACAGGACTGCCCGGAGCCCTTTACAGGGCCCCGGGAGCCATCGCCCCGTAGGGTGCACTCTGTGCACCGATTTCGTGAGTCGTGAGTGGTGAAGAGTGAATAGAGATGGGACTCCGGGGTCCTTTACCGCGCCCCGTGAACCACCAGCCCGTAGGGTTCACTCTGTGCACCATGGTCGCGAGTCGTAAGTGGTAAATGGAGATCGGGTTGATCGGGCCAAAACAGGACACCAGAGACAACGCACTACGTGGGCCCGTGAGGCTTATAGGTATAGGTGATAGGGAAGGGCACCATGGAATCGTACGGGACCCATGACCCATTACCTATAATCTCCAATCACTACTCCCTATTCACCAATCACTATTCAAAAATAGGCCATTTATAAAGGCGGTTGCGTTGATGGAAGGGGCGCGGGATTGCACGTGATGAGGAAAATACGACTTGAAATGGGGGTGGGGGTGGTGTAAAAAACCGTGTAGCCATGACGACCTCCTGGTTAGGTTGTTTTGGTCAGGCCTGGCAGGATGTTGCTGCATCCTGTCGGGTCGCATCTTGAATTCCATGATTACCGTAATAACTAGTTATTACGTTCCACCCTAATTCCATCCTTTTTGCGTGTCAATAGTTTTTTTGTTGGTAAATCCCGCTGTTATTCATTTCGAAAATCACCGAATCAATTCCCCTCCCGGCATTTTCATCCTCATCATACCTTGCGGGCCTGTGTTCATTTTTCAGATACCCAACAAAATTCTCCTTTTTGGTTCAGTGAAAGAATCTACAGGTGGTGTTCAGGTTGATCCGGGAACCGAAGAGAGATAGGCATGTGTGTTGATGAGAAAGAGGGTTTTATACAAATTTACAGGCTGTTGTCCAAAGTTCTCTTTCAGGGATAATGAGCTTTTGAGTTGAAAAATGGAGGTTTACGGCGTATGACTAAAAATACTGAGCGAGCCTTGGTGCTCAGGGCACAGGTTCCTGTCTGGTGGAAAAGGTCCTGCGCATTACTCTAAAGCCGTTAGCCTGGATATTTCACGTGTCGAGTGCACCCATATTCAAGGCATCAGAGCTGCAGAAGTCGTGGTTTTATAAAAGCTCTGATAACGCGGAAGGTGGGTGTACTCGGCTCGCCCGAAGGGTGAGAAAGTCAAACAGCAAACGTCGATTTGCATTTTGCATTTTCAAAATAGCTAAGATTTTTATTGTCGCTATCTGAAACCATGATGTTTTCGTTCTGGCTGGTTGTTTTCTCACGAAATATGCGGGTTAGGTTGTGTGCGAAGCCATTTTGCTTGGGGGTACTAAAGGCCAAACATGGAAATGAGCGAGTATCCACATGCACACACGAAAATGTAATCGGGGTGTATCAATACCCTGTGTGGTTGGTGACTACATGGTGGGTTGGTTCAAAATCTGAATAATATCAGACGGATTTTATAGGTAGGTGCTCGCGGTTTCTTTGGTGTGCAAACTGTCTGGGTGTTGAGTGTGCCGTTCGGCAGTATTGAACAGCAAAAAGTGGAATCTTAAACGGATATTTTTTCACTTTAACCCCTTGAATATCTGATACCCTGGAAAATTATCCATTTTATGTGGGTGATACATGGAAAATTGTCGGGGTATTAGTAATGTTGTACGTTTCTATACAAAATTGAACTGAGTAGAAGATGGACTGGGCTAAAATTAAAATAAAAGCCAAGATTCGGGTACGCTTTTTAAAGAATAAACAACTTCCCTTACAGTTAGGATATCTTGGATGTCCATGCAAAATAGATACTTTTCCCTCAATGAACATGTGGGATGTAAGAATAAAAGTCTATAATTATGGAGCTATAGATGGCGATACTATCGTGACTGAAATAGCGTTTTTATCTCCAGATGTAGCAGAAAAACATTTAAAAATTGGCAGCAAAATTGTTTTTTGGGAGTTAGGTGATTTTGCAGAAGGTGAAGTAATAGAGTTGCTTTTTTAGACTTCTGAAATCATTTATAATCTATGGACGCACAGTGCGTACAACAATTGGCTTATGGCCGACCCCAAAAAGCTGGCCACGTCTTTCGTAATTTCAGCCGCCGCCCTATCAGCTTTTTGGGTCGGCATAGCCATGCGTTGGGCAATTACAAGGATCAAATGATGTCAAAAAGTGATAAGAAAAATATGCTGTGCGGCATAGTAATGACTATTTCTGCAATTGATGGATGTTCTGAAGATCATTGGACAGAAGTATTAAGTATTTTAACAGAATCTATTGAAAGCGCTGGTTTTGAGGCAAATATTGTCAGCAATTCCGATGATGTTGGTATTATTCAAAAAAGAATAATACAAAATTTATATGATAATCCAATTGTTGTATGTGATGTTAGTGGTAAAAACCCAAATGTAATGTTTGAATTAGGGATGAGATTAGCTTTTGATAGGCCAACAATTATAATCAAGGATGATAAAACGTCATATTCATTTGATACATCACCAATAGAACACCTGGAATACCCGAGGCACTTGCGCTTCGGTAAAATCGTTGATTTTAAAGAACGATTAAAAGATAAAATAGTTAGCACATATAATAAATCAAAAGAAGATCTTCAATACACGACATTTTTAAAGCACTTTGGCGAGTTTAAAGTTGCAAAATTAGACACAAAAGAAGTGTCAGGCGCTGAGTATATTATTCAAGAATTAAAGAGCTTAAGATTGTCTATTTCACGGTTGGAACGAAATAAAAATCCTTCAAAAATGTGGCTTTCAAAAAACCAAGTTCCCCATTACCGTTTTGCATATGACCTTAATGATATGAGCGTAGAAAGCATTGATGAAATTTCAAGCTCTATCCTCAAAGAGCCAGGCGTAGTAGACATTAAAGTTATGGCTAAAAAAATGGGAAACCACAATTATTAATTGATATTGATCAGAATGAATTATGACCCTTCATTAGTCAATGAACTTGTGACAGCGCTAAACTACAAATACTCAATAGTATTAATTGACAGCCCAACAATTGCTTTCACGCCGACCGGGTGCAAGTGCTGCCTTTCGGTCATCTTCATCGTCCGAACGTTGTCAAAATTCAAATACTGTCGTGCTTCGGCACCCGTCGGGTGAAGCATGCGTTCTGCTACTAAAGGTCGAGGCAAGATGACTATTAATGATCCATTTTCTCAGAGTTATGACATCCAATTCGAACCTTTGGTTTCAAATATCGACTATGTTGCAAAAGGTGAATGTGGCATGGGAGGGCCAAGCCACGGCACCCCCATAATTCAGGGTGTTGGGAAATATGAACAAGCAATGTCTTGTACAATGGCATCAGATGATGGATGCAAATTTGTATTTATGACATGGTTTCCTGACGATGGTGGGGCTAAAATCAAAGTTCATATTTTGAATTTTGAAAACAAACATATCCAAACTTCAATCATTAAATTTGGAGCATATAAATTTACAAGCTTCACTCAAGAGCAAGTCAATGTAATTGATATTTTTTCAGGAAAAATCGAAAAAATAAAGCTATAGCAAAACAATAAAATAAACTCGGACGTCACAAAGCTGCTCCGCTCGTTCCTCGCTTAGTAACTTCGTGACGCCGCTTATTTGTGCGTTAAACAACAAAAGTGAGGTATGCCATGCTCGATGATAATCAGAGATTATTAATTGAGGTTTACATAGAAATGCCTGAGGAGGAGATTGAAAGATCCATATCAAGAATAATTCATACTGAAAGTAAAGGCCCTACTCAATCTGTTCCAAGTATCGATGAACTAAGAAAAACTTTCAATGACTATGTGAAAAAACACTACCCAATTTTCAAAGAAAAAATTTGTGAAAATTGGGAGCTTGACTCTAAATTTACTAACAAAAGTTTCTCAGATAACGTAAATATTGTTGTTTCTATAGCAGATTTAATTTCATCTTTCGTAGGGGTACCTCCAGTAGCTATGGTTGCTACACTAATTTTCAAGAGAGGTATTGAAAATTTATGTGCTGAGGAGGATAGAGATGAGTAATATTACAAATGATGAAGAGAAATTCTTAGTGGCTCTCCAAAAATCCCTAACAGAGATTTTAGAGAATGATACTACTAGCATTGTAAATATTTCTCTAAGTATAAGGCCATCAACAATTCCAGACTCACATGAGATATTTAAGTTATTTGAAGATATTCATAAAAAAGGAAAAACAATAGTTGTTGCCGCAGGTAATTTTGGACCACTACCTGGGACTATGAATCCTTTTTCACAATCTCCTTGGGTAATATCTGTTGGAGCAACATCCAAGAACGGAACTCATCTAGCTGAGTTTTCATCACGAGGTATCCCATGTGGCAAGAAATGCAAACCAACTGTTGTTGCCCATGGTATTGATGTCGTTGTACCAATACCTGATGAAACAAAATTAGCAGTTAAAAATTGCCCAGACACATTCACGATTAGCGGCACAAGTTTTGCTACAGCAAATGTGTCAAGTATATTATATTGGTTAAGTGAGGTTTTATATAATTTAGATGTAAATCCTACCCCTCAAACACTCAAAGAGTGTTTATGTGAAATGGCTGTTCCGATTAAAAATTACAAGGAATATGAAGTTGGGTTTGGTTTCGTGAGTCTTGCTATTGCAGAAGATTATGCTACTAGTATATTGGCACCTCGAATTAAGGGTCCAGGCAATTATATTGTTAATCACAAAAAACGTGAAGAGCCCTTAGGAGTCGAGGAGTTTGATTATTCAAAATATTATAAAGGCTAATACACAAAACTACTAACCAGTGCTGATTAAGATAAATATTCTGTTTAACCAGTCAGTTAACACGGACTCGCTGAAGCTCGCCGGTTACCTTCACGTTAGAGCTTAAGAATGATGTTACAGAGAAGTTAAGGTAGGATAGTTTTACAGAGATGAAAAAATTTTTAGAAGAAAATAAAATTTACTTTGAAATATTGTCTCCAATTTTATTTGGTTTAGCGGCTTTTTTCATATCATATGCATCGTACAATGTGAGCAAAGTTCAGTTAAAACTTAGCGAAATTAATACTGAACCACATTTTTATGTTGAGCAAGTTTACAATATAAATCAAAAAACCCGTAAATATGATGAAATTGAAATGTTTATACATAATGCTGGGGCACCTGCATATAATATAAACGTCACCGTTAGATCATTCTTAGAATTGAAAAATTATGAGAACGGAGAAAAAACATCATACATTCCAATTACGGGTTACTTCTCAACAGAGTTCAGTGATGACTCTCCTGTTGGACAGATTACAAACTTTATAGGTGAGAAAAATAATCACCATGCAAGTCGCATCCATTTTGAATCTATGGATGATTCTTTTCGAAATCAATTCGGCTTCTATTCAACTGATGTCGTCAGCTTTATAAGAGTTTCCTATACAAACCACAGAAATGTAAAAAGACAGGTTTATTTTAAAGATCTTGAAAAAATTGCAAAATCTAAAGCACAGTATTTCTTTGAGTTTTACAGAAAAAAACCATCAATTAATATAACTGAGCTTTCACTTGAAGACATTATAAAAAAACTTCAATAATACGCTCTAACATTAAGTGGATAAGGGGTCACCCATTTAATATCTTGTAAAGAGAAAAAACACCCTCTTCTCCGAAAAGTTGAACTTTTCAGTCTTTTTGTTTGAAGCACCAATAAAAGGTAGTTACAAAGTGCTTTTTTTACATCGGATCCTGCGTCTGAAGTTTCGATAAATCGGTTGCAGATTCAATCTGCACCAGTCACCCATCGGGATTAAGGCAGTGCAGGAGAAGCTACGCATCGCCTGCGGCCCTTGGCGCATTTGCGCCCCAGAAATCATCCAGTGCCATACCGTGTCCAAAAATAAATGACAGACCTAAGTGGTTTTTAACCAAACCCTTATTGGTTCGCGGCATGGGCAGATCGAAATAAAAAGTGCAAAAACAAAGGGGTGATGCAGTTCCAATCAGACCTGGTGGTTTTTATTCCAACCCCTATGTGGGTTACCACACCAGCCCAGTGTTTATAAGATACGAAGTATCATATTTCTCCTTAGACCTCCTGTCGCCCTTGACCTCTGGAGAACGTAGCTGTCAAGGCTGCGAAGCACCGAGCGAAGCGAGGCTTGGCCTTGATAGCTGCGGGCTCCAGAGGTAAGCTTGGCAAGGGGGCCTAAGAGTTAACAGATGGAGAATAGTTAAATAGCTTCTCGTCGTCAAAGGGTACATTATCTCTTATGATGTAATAAGAGGCCCTTGCAATTTTGTGGGCTAACGCCTTGGTGGCAATGATCGCATTGGTTTTCGCCTCTTTTTTTTGATAGAACCGCTGAGCATTGGTATTGAATCGCTTTATAAAATTAGCTGCTTCAACAAAGGCCCATTCCAGATACTTGTTGCCGTTTTTTTTGTTTCCTTTGCCCTTCACTTTGTTGTTCGAGGTCCGTTGAGATGACACACAGCGACAATAAGAGGAGAAGTCACCTACGGTCTTAAAGCGGCTTATATCGCCAACTTCAAGCATGATCGTAAGGGCAAGGATAGGGCCAATGCCGTCAATGGTCGTAAGGTTCTGAAATTCACTTTTTAGCTTCAGTTTTTTTTCAACCCGTCGTTCTATTTGTTTCGCATTGTTTTTTAGTTCATAGATTGCCGACAACATGCGTTCTGCAGTGAAGAGGAGGTCCTCGTCAAAAAACATTTCTTTGATTGGAAGAGGCTTTCGTTCTTCGATGATAATGTTTGTGGGAGGAGGGGTCAGGGGAGGAGGGGTCAGACCTACACATCTGACATTTTCTCTCTTTAAAAGCCATGTCTATGCATTTGAAGAATTAGATTTCTTTGCTTTTTAGCGTTCCTGTTGTATCTGCCTAAATTTGTGTTATCTGGGGCTAAATTCTTTGTTGTTAGGGCTCTATTTCTACCAAGAACACTCGCTTTTCCCTATATAGTACGTACCAGCGTGTTTGTTTGCCCTATTGCAATCTATGAATTGAAAAGAAAGGGCTCCTCATGGCCCGAAAAAACATAAACATCCTTAACGTGTTGATTCAACTTCCCTGGTGGGTGAGCGTTCTGTTTTCCGGTGTTGCTTACGTTGGTTTGAAGTGGATTTTGCCAGGGCTGGTTTCCAGTAACATCTTTACCGAGGGGCTGGCGAAGGGCTTGTCGCCAATGGAGCATATTATTGCCCTTGTCCTTCTTGCTCCCGCTCACATTTCTTTTTTCAACGCCTGGCAAAAGCGGCAGCTTTTGGAAACGCAAAAGGGCATTGAGACCATTCGATCCCTGAGTTGGAAGGCGTTCGAAGAGTTGGTTGCCGAGGCGTATCGACGGCAGGGGTATACGGTGATTGAAAACCCCGGGGGAGGGGCGGACGAAGGTATTGACGTTTGGCTGAAGAAAAACTTCTATCTTCATCTTGTGTAGTGCAAGCAGTGGCGGTCCCAGAGGGTGGGGGGGCAATGTGGTTCGGGAGATGTATGGCGTCATGGTGGGTGAGCATGCGAGTGCCATTGTGATTACCTCCGGTACGTACACCCATGAGGCACGGAATTTTGCTTCGGGAAAACCCCTTGATTTGGTGGACGAGGGGCATCTTGAGGCCTTGATTAGCCAGGTCCAGGCGACAAAAGAAAAGAAAGGCGTTGCTTCGGTCCCCATCGATAATCATGTGCAGGTGACCGAGCCTGATCCTACGCGTTGGCAGCCTGCTCAGGAAGTCCGTACATGTCCTCGCTGTGGTGGTGGACTCATTCTTCGAACCGCCAAAAAGGGTCCCAATGCCGGGTTACAGTTTTATGGGTGTGTTTCGTTTCCCAAGTGCCGGCATACTGAGCAAATAAAGGCGGCTTCTTAGGTAAGGTTATTCGGAATTTTAAATGCTCAAAGTAATGCCCCAGCGGTTTTTTAGGTAGCGGTTTGATTTAATCTAATGGATAGAGAGGGCTCTATGAGAAAAATCAGTTTGACGTTTATTGTGCTCACATTCTGTTTTCTGGGCAGTATGTTTTCAGGCTGCGCTTCCATCACCAAGGATACGATTCAATTATCGGTGGTGACAGAAGAACAAACCCTTCAGCTTCAGGCGTCCCACATTAAATTTGTCCAGCGCTATTACCAGAAGCTCCGTGATGATGTTGATATCTTCATGACCGAAAAATGGACACCGTTATTTCTTTCTAAAGCCGTTAAGAATAAGGGTTTTAGAAAAGACTTGGATGCTGCTTATTTGGTGTCCAGTCTTGATTTGGCGGATATCGAGATTTTGATTAAAGGAAAGCCTGCGGCATCGCCCTACAAAGAAGCGTTGATATCAGGAATTGACGAATCGGTGGCTGCAGAGCAGAGTCGGCTTGGTAATGTGTTGCTGGCATTCTCAAAGGCGTGTCAGGCACAGATCACCAAGAAACGTGCGGAGCTTATGGCGCCAATTAATCAGCAGGAGGCCTTTGTTATAAGCCGGATTAATGCGTCTTACGCTGATTTGCAGTCTGCTCAGGCATCGATTACTGCGTATTTGCAATCGGCTCTGGACGTCAAAGAAAATCAGGATCTGGTCTTAAAAAAGTTGGGTGCCTTAAAGCATAGTGAGCAATTGATGGATACTCTGTTGGATGCCAATGATGAGCTCACCGATCTTATCGGCGATGATAAGGATGCGGATGTGGTTATCAAGGAATACAAAGCAAAGATGGCTGACATCAAAGAAAAAATTAAAGAGGGCAAAGACAAGTTGATGTAGCAGGATACCAAATTGATCTGAAAATAAATAATGACCCTGATAAGGAGGCGTTATGTGCCCACCAAATTATGATTTTGGAGAAGAGGCAAAGGAAACCGACAACGAACTGTTGGGAGACATGGATAAGCTGGTTCCCCTGACGGATGAAGAACTTGCAGAGATGCTACCGAATCGTGCGTATCAGGAGGAGTTGAAAGCACTGATTGAGGCCGTGGGCAGTCAGGCGACGATCAATGCCAAAAAGGCCGTGTTTCTCGACAGGGTTGGTGCTGTTTCAGCCATCGTAAAGGAGTGTGCCTTGAAAATAATCGGGGCTGCTTTGTGATGCAAGATTCTGGGGGATACCGATGTGGCTCTGGTAGCCCCCAGGACAAGGGAAGGTAGGCCTCATATCGGCATGGGTCAGAGAAATTCGGCTTTTTTCTTTTTGTACTCTTCTTCGGTTATGATGCCTTTTTCATAGAGCGAGTGTAATTTTTCCAGTTGGTTTAAATCGTTGCTGTGAAAGCCACCGGATTTGGATATCGAAATCGTTGAACTCTTGATTCCTAAATTGTTGTTGTGCTTGTTTACTGCTTGGTAAATAAGCAAGGCGTCGATGAGCCACCATACACCGAGAATGGCCAAGAAGATGTATCCGACGAGTATAACAGCGGTCAATGACCCTATGGCAAACAGTATAAGCTGAACGATACCTGTCCCTGTACGCCCTAAATAGAATCTGTGAATCCCGATCATTCCTAAGAAAAACCACAGTGCATAGGCAATGATCATGCTTTTGCCTTCAATGTTCATATTCACGGATACTGACTGGGTGCTCATTAAATCCTCCGATTCCACTGCATTGCAATTTGTAATTTGTAACTTGGAGTTTGGGTTGCGGCTGTCTCTTTTATAATTATACATCAATGATGTAGAGAGCTTTGGTTAGATCACAGCGAGGTTCTTGACTGAATTTACTTTGCTCTAATTTTAAATCGACTAATTAACTTACGTTATTTGTTTGCGTTATTCAATGGGAAAGGTTGTGGGGATGCAGGGTCAACGCTTTTAAATAATCAGTTGCCTCCGGCGGGTTGATTTTTGAAAAAAGTTCCGCAAAAACGTTCCGGGAATTAAAAAAGAAGAAGGACTATGCTCTATCGTAACGCACCTTCAAAAAACAAAACCTGTTTGTCAAACCCAAGGCATCTAAATTGGCAAACGTTTGGCCCCCGGTAGGGCCGCCGGAGGCAAAAATCTAAATGCGTTAAACCTGTTGTGTGATGGTTGAGGGCACCGGGGGGTGGGGGACCGTCGAACCGGGGTCGGGTCTATTTGGACAAAACGAAACAGGGGGCAGGCTCTTTTGGCTATATGGAGCACCCATAGCCCGCCTCAAGCAGCCCCATGCTCTACCTGCAAGAAACTCTTTGGCGATTTTAGACGCGTCAGGCCACTGGGGAGATGATGGCGCTTCACGCATCCGATGGGCACGCTCCGCTTTGCCCATCCTACAGGTATCGTCTTTTTGTGGTGAGGACGCGGAGCTGGCTCACTACCGGACCAGGTCTTCGCGCCTTTCAGCCGACATCAGGGATATTAAGACGCATCACAAAAAGAGTTTGTTCCTTGCCGTCTTTGGTTCAATGAAAACCGCTATGGCTTTGATCTGTTTGGCATGTTAAAAGCGTCAACACGCCGAGAGCCGGGCGTATCCATCTTCTGCGTTATCAGAGCGTTGAGGTAGGCAACGGCATGTGCAGCTCCGATGCCTTGAATAGTGGGTGCACCCGACTTGTGAAATACCCGGGCTACGTGGTTCGTTGCACGGAAAAAAAAGTGTTTTAAACCAAGCTTATATTAAAAAAAAATCAGGAATAGTACTATGTCAGTTGAAGAGATGATGTGTCCCAAATGTAATTCACCTTATGCTTATCCCGATGGGTTCATGTGGGTATGCCCTGAATGTGCTCATGAGTGGTCAGCTGATGAGGCTTCTGATACCTCTTCAGAAGATGCTTCCAAGTTTCTTGATGCCAATGGCACTCCGTTGCAGGATGGAGATACAGTCACCACCATCAAGGATCTCAAGGCCGGGAAAGATACCGTGAAATGTGGTACGAAGGTCAAAAATATCAGGCTTCTTGATGAACCTGTAAATGGACATGATATCTCCTGTAAGATTACAGGCTTTGGTGCCATGTATCTCAAATGCTCTGTTGTCAAAAAGGGCTAAGAGACAAGCAGAGAAACAGGGGACAGGCTTATTAAGCTGCATAACCCACCTCAAACAGCCCCACGATCCACCTCCAACCAACTCCTTGACGGTTTTAGATAGGGTTGCCAATGGGGAGATGACGGCGCTTCAAGCATCAGATGGGCATGCTCCGCTTTGCCCATCCTACATGTATTGTCAGGCTGCGGATGTCCGAAGGTCTGGGTGAAACAGAACGGGGGTGTTTTGAGCGGGGCATCTCCTGCCCGATCCCATGGGGGTAAGGCGACAGGTTCATGATGACCATAGACATCATGAACCTTGTTTTATTTCCGGCCTTGTTTCTGTAGGCTCCACGGTTTACGGTTTCATGGCCTTTTCCATGCGCCGTATGGCGTCTCTTTCCGCGTTGGCTTCCTGAATGATCTGCCAGCGACAGGTCATGGATTCGGGGACGATCTGATACGCTGTTTCCATGGTTTCGACAGACCGTTTCAGGCAGGTGCGGCATGGCCCCTCTGACCGTTTTTTCTGTTTGCGGAATGCGCTGTATGGCTTCTGCTTCCAGATATCGCTGAAATTCACCTCCTGAATCGTTCCCCAGTGGAGGCTCTCTTTTGGTGCAGAACGGCCATGGGCCCAGTGGCGGACTTGCCCGGTGACGGGAAGGCTTGACATAACGCAGGGTGCCACGGTGCCGTCAGAGGCGATCACAGCGGATTTTGCGATGTTTTCCGTGCAGTGATTGAAGAGCATGAAAGGGGATACCAGGTGAAACCGCAGCACGTTCTGCAGACCGGCAATGGAGCGCATGTCATAGAGCTTCCGCTTCAGATCATCCCACTCTTCCATGGTGTCGGTCAGGCAGGCCTCCTTCTGGAGCTCGGGACGCGTGACCAGGGACAGTGAACTGAGAACCACCTGATCAACCTGGAACTGCCTCCAGAAGGCCGGATAGGTGTCGAGATGGGGCAGGCTCGACCGCAGCAGCATCTGGGCGATATGGACCCTGGGAAACGCTGTGTGTCTTTCTGTCTTGTACTTCTGGATGGTATCGATGCAGCGGATGACCTGCTCCAGGGAGGTGCCCTGGCGAATGGGGTCATTTTCTTCACTGCTGCAGCCGGCAGTGGAAAAAGCGATGAGGTCCAGGCCCATATCCACCAGCGCTTCCGTGGTGTCGTCATCCAGCATCGTGCCGCTGGTGGTGGTGCCGACCTTGAATCCTTTATCTTTTAAGTTTTTGATGATGGAGACCAGTTGCGGATGGGCAAAGGGCTCTCCCCAGCCCTGGAGATGGATGTAGGTCTTCGGGTGAAGAAAGGGGAGGACGGCGTCTATCTGTTCGGGGGCAAGGAACCTGTCTTCCCAGCACGCTTTGTATGCGGTCCTGGGGCAGTAAATACAGGCATTGCCGCAGACAGAACTCACTTCAATCTGCAGCCAGTCAAGGCGAGTGCGTTGCCATGGTGTTTTCCACATACGACGTCCTCCTTTGCGGGTCCTTGAGGTGCCACATGGATGACTCTATCTGTATTTCCACACGGATGCCAGTTCTTTTGCCCCCGTGATGGTGGGTCGGCAGCCGGATATCGAATGGGTAAAAAAGAGAAAAGAGAACGCAAATGAGACACGAGTGCTATTTCTGCCATATCAAGACCGTTGAGTCATTGATTCGTAAATTCAAGCCTGATGCGGATACCGCTGAAGGCTTTATTTTTGCCGTGCATGAGCTGCTGGCCGCCAATCGCGATATGGCCAACCCGCAGCTGGCAACGCAGGTTCACCGGATTGCCAGGCACCACCTGGATAATGGGAATCTGTATGCAGCGGAAAAAAAAGAGGCCAATGACCTGCTACTCAGCCAGTATGAAGACTGGAAAAAGAGGGTGCGTGACACAGACGACCCGTTTCTCACCGCTGCGAAACTGGCCGTGATCGGAAATATCATCGATTATGGTGCCCACAGTGTCAGCCGTGACATCTCCGCTCAGATTCAGGGCTTTCTCCAGCAGGACCTGACCATCGATATGCGTGGGGAATTGAAAGAGGCGCTGGGCCGTGCGGAAAGCGTTCTTTACTTAGGTGATAACTGCGGAGAAGTGGTTTTTGACAAGCTGCTCATCGAGACCCTGGGGCATCCGAATATAACCTTTGCCGTGCGTGGCAAGCCCGTCATCAATGACGTGACAGAAGAAGATGCCGGGTATGTGGGCATGGACCGCGTGTGCCGGGTTCTTTCCAATGGAGCGGATGCGCCGTCCACACTCATGGATTTCAGCTCGGACGAGTTCAAGGAGGCGTTTTACGAAGCGGACCTGGTGATTTCAAAGGGGCAGGGGAACTTTGAGGGGCTCATGGAGAGCGATCATCCCAACATCTTTTTTCTCCTGATCGCAAAGTGTGCCCCCATTGCCGAACTTTTGGGTGTGGAGAAGAGCAATATGGTCATTGTGAAGCGTTAGCCCGTATATGTCATGAGTAAATGCCAACGCTGAAGCAACATGTCGTTCATGGCTTTCTGATCGATTTCATCATGCGCATGGACTGGGCAGCAGATATCGCAGATTTGGAAGGCCCATGGTCCTGAAACATTCAGCACAACCACGGACTCAACATAGATCTGCCAACACCCGATACCTACAGTGAGGACGCAACTGTTTCATTTGATTATGTTTTCGAAGATTACGATAAACCATTGCGAGAACATGGCCTGCAATTGGGGTTTATCGATACAGAATCAGATGAATACATCGTTCTTTTGCATAAGGTTCAAGATAAAAAAAGGGTTGAACAGGCTGTGAATAAAATTGGGTTTGATTATTTCGAAAAATGAGAAGGTTATAAAATAGCCTGTCTCAAATATTGGTGGCGGTGTTCCATAAAATAATCTTTTCAAGCAGGCTCAATGCCTCAATCAAATGTATGAAAAAGACGATACAAATACATGATGACAGTTGGAACTTTGAAGACATCAAAGAGAATGTTGAATGGTCACAAAAGCAGTTCTGGAAACTAAAAAAGTATGATTGTAACAGTGATCATGAGCATTGTTTGATTTGTTGCTGGCCCATATACGCCACTGACGATTCCAGTCATGGGTATGGTTACTTTTTGCGTGGTAGCACCTGGTTGTGCTTAGAATGCTACGATACGTTCATAAAGAACGTGTAACCAAATTGCCGTCTAATTATAGCTGGTCAGATTAACCTGTATCAACCGCTTTCCTATTAATTTTGGGCCGCTCGGTTACGTGTTTTAGGTAAAAGGAACCATGAAAACGATTATTAAAGTACTCATCGGATTTTTAGTTTTGGCGTCTCAGTCCTTTGCGTCTGAGCTGAAGACAAAAAACTACACCATCACCATTGAGACCCATTGTGAGGAGGGTGTTGTTTCATGTGGCGATGTGACTTATGTCGGCACCCATAACAAAACAGGTAAATCCATCATGCTGCTGGGGTCCACCTGGCATTCAATGTGTGCCGATGGCGTTACGCCCAATCGTTTTATCGGGTATCGATTTAAAAATGGTAATATTTCCTATCTCGTGTTTGAGGAGGGGCTGTTGGAGGTTTACCGTGGGGGTGAGCTGCTGCTGAGCGAAGAAGGGACGTGGACGTATTAGCCCGGATATTTCATGAGAAAACGTCCACCCCAATCCTATAAGATACCACTACAGCTGACTACTCGCGAAATATCCGGGGTAGCCCATGGGAAGCTGCGGCCTGCATGGGCAGGATACGCAACTGGTCCATAATCAGGTATACGGGCACTTACGAATGGTCGAGTTGCTTGTCCTTGAGCATCCTTCGGTTCCGCTCCTCCCATTGGGCACGGGCCAGGGCCTGCATGTCGGCGATGGTGTCCACCTCATCCATGATTTCCATCCCCAGCAGGGTTTCAACAATGTCTTCAATGGTGATAACCCCTGCGGTCCCCCCATACTCATCAACCACCAGCGAGATGTGTTCTTGTCGTGTGAGCAGAAAGTCGAATATCATCGTCAGAGATGTGGCTTCCTGAACGGTAATGATTTCTCGCTTCAACTCAGAAATGGGTTTGGAATCCTCTCCCTTGGCTGATGCCAGCAAGATGTCATTTTTCATGACATAGCCGGTGATGGTGTCAATGTTGTCGCTGTAAACCGGAATTCTTGAGAAAATTATATGCGGATGGGTTTCGATGACCTCCTCGGAGAGCATCTCTTCTTTCAGGGCAAACAGCACCGTTCTTGGTGTCATGATGTCCTTGACCTGCAGGGAGTTGAACCGGAAGAGGCTCCGCAGGATGCGGGCTTCCTGTTTTTTGATCTCTCCGGATTTTTCCCCGAGCTCAGCCATGGCTGAAAATTCTTCCCTGGAGAAGGCGTGCGGCGCTGTTTCAGGTGAAAAAAGCCGGGTGATGTACTTTGATATCCAGACAAAGGGCAGCATCGGGGGAATAAGGTACATCAGCATCAGCGACACGGTTCCGGCAAGCTGCTTCCAGTAGGTGGCACCCAGGGATTTGGGGATAATTTCCGATACGATCAGGATCAACAGGGTCAGTATCGCAGAGATAACTCCAACATACTGGTTTCCAAACACCGCTGCAGCCTGTGCACCTGCTCCGGCAGCGCCCACGGTGTGGGCAATGGTATTGAGGCTCAAGATGGCGGCCAGCGGCCTGTCGATATTCTGTTTGTAGTCATTGAGCCGCTTTCCGACCTTTGGATTTTTTTTCTCCACAACACCGATATACGAGTGCGGTATGCTCAGAAGGACCGCTTCCATCATGGAGCAGGCAAAAGAAAAAAACAGGGCGATGGAGATGTAAACGAAAAGTAAGGTCATGTGGGGTGCCTTTGAGTTGATCCTCGTTAAACAAAGTTATCCTGCAAGATATCAGGGATTCAGACATGATTCAATATGACTTTAGGGGGCGGGAGGCGGGAAAACGTGGGAAAGGGATTCGTGCAGGGACGGAATTTGCCTGAGTCCGGATGACCACCTATAACGGATTTTTATTGACTTGGACGGGTCGTTTTCTCATAAACTATCCGGGTTAGGGGGTTTCAATGATCAGAGAGGCTTGTGATTCAGATTGCATCAATTTAGCGGCACTTTCTTTGGGGGTGTGGCTTCAAACATATTCCGCTGAAGGCATCTGCTTGGAGAATTCAAGATTTGTCTTGTCTACTTTCAATGAAGAGTATTTTATGCAGCGCCTGCGAGATTCCAGATACCGGAGCCTGGTCTTCGAAGAGGGGATGTATATCAGGGGGTATGCGCTCATCAATTTGGAATCTCGGTTCCAACGTGGCGTGAGTGGGTTTGAAATTGAAAAACTATACGTCCACTCCCCTTTCCAGGGGCGTGGCATTGGCCGGAAGCTGTTGGCCGAGATAAAAGAACGGTTTGGGGACAGGTTCTGGTTGTACACGTGGGTCAGGAACAAGTCTGTGGGGTTTTATGAAAAATGCGGATTTGAGCATATCGGCACCCACCGCTTTGCCTTTGGGGATCATACCATCGAAAACCATGTGCTTGGCTATGACGGTTCATCGTGATTCCATCGGCTTTATCCGCACCTGTGCCGTATTTTCGGTGGCCATTGTGGTTTCAATGGTGACGGAAAATTAACCTTGTCGTACCTTGCTGCACGTTAGCCCGGATATATGTTACCTCCGTAAGGATAAGAATGAATGATTGCTTACTGTGGAATTGACTGTTCGAAATGCAAAAGCTATATAGCAACTCAGTCGGGTAAACGTGAAGAGTTGGAAAAAGTTGCCCGAAATCTGGCGCAAATCTATCAGGCTGAAGTCAGACCGGAGTATGTTGTCTGTGACGGTTGCAAAGAAGACAAAAGACATTCCTTCTTTTGCAGTAACAGATGCAAAATGCGGCCGTGTTGCATTGGGAAAAATTATACGTCTTGTGCCGAATGCTCCGAGTTTCCGTGTGCTGAGTTAGAATGTGAAATCAAGAACAAACCAGATGCATGGGAGAACCTCGAAAAAATGAGGTGAAAAGTAAATAAGCCAACTCTGTCTCCTGATTGGCTGTATTTTTTCTGTGGACGTGTTGATTAAGTAAAAGAAAACACAGATGATTCGGAGACAACAGGGCTTTGGCCCGTAGCATCTACTCGTGGATTCACTGATGAAAAGAGAAACGTTTTTAAAAGCCTTTCTTGGTGCCTTAGGTGCTGTTGATGTCCTTTTCAAGGAAGTCACGGAAGAGCACGTGCGAGGTACCGTAATCTATGATTTGGATGACCCAGAAGAGTTCCAGGATTTTTGTTGGTACCAATCGGAAAACCAGGCAATTGCAATCCCGGTTTACAATCTTGCCTGCCTGCTTCATGAACAAGACCTTTTGGATATCGATAAACTGAAAATATCAAGGGCTGAGCTTCGGAGACGGTATAATGAGATGTGCGGCGCACTCCTGACTCAGGCTGAGTTTGATCCGGTTCTTGATGCCTTGGAAGAGGTTGTCGTCCGAATGGTGGATGACGGCGAGGATACCGATATGTATTTTATTCATGAGTAATATTACTCCAAATTAAAACACATTGAATAGACGTATTCACAAGAAAATTAATCCAAAGCTCCTGCCTGATATCGGTGCTGAAATTTTTGCTTTAAGCAAGTGTCATGAGACGTTAGAAAAACTTCAATGTGGTGGTTTGCTTTTCATCCGTTTCACCCTCTGAGTCAAGCTGGTGGAGCCCAACTCCAGAGACGACGTGTTGCTGTGTGTACGCACAGGATTTTAGGCATATCAAATGGTATGCGGCTACGACATTTCATCTGGAATTATAGGTGACGGGCTATGTTCCACTCTTATCAAAAAATTTATTGTCCTTATTGCAACGCATTATTGCAGCCTGTTGGCGGGGTCTATCCCAGAACCTGCGTGTACTGCAACAAGGCCATTGGTTATGGGAAACCGGGCACTGTAAAACCATTTTTTCGGTTGCCTGACGTGTCGTTCAGGCTGAAAGATATCATGGTTACCATCGGTTTGGTCGGCACCCTGATTTATGCGTGTGTGTTGATTGCCTCATCATCACATTGACCCGGATATTTCATGAGAAAACAGATTGTCTCTGTGCTATAAATAATTATTACAGCTTGTTATCTGAAAATTAGATATCCGTAAAATGCAAGATGTCTTTCATTGCTCTCAGGTCGCTTTTCTCACATTTCGGGCGTGCCGAGTTAAGGGGCTGTATGGGCAAGAATGCAGTGAAGGGGAATCGACGAATCGCTTTTTTCCTTTTCGTATTGCCGTTTTGGGCGTCGGCCGCATATGCGGGTATTGATTCTGGGGATAGAGGGAAGAAATGAAACCAATATGTCATGCCTTGCTGCTCATCGTGTTTTCGTTGCTTGTTGTCTCGTGCGCCACGGTGCGCCTTGTGAATCAGGGGAACATAAGCCGTCCCATTGAAATGGAAACGTATTGCATTGACCTGCCTGACTTGGACGCGTGGAAAGATTGGGCTGTTACCAAAGCACCGATGAATGAGACCGTATTGTTTGAACGTTTGAAGGTATATCCCCTTAATGGTGAGATCCTTGGGCGCACGGAAATATCGATTTCTAAGATGGAATTTCTCCCGTTGGAAAACGGCACATCACAGGCAGAGCTTGCAAAGGCCCTTATCGACGACGAAGAGCAGGCAATGAGAGCGGCAGGGGAAGCTCCCGATGGCTATGAACTCAGGGACGTGAAAAAAGAAATCGTGGAGTTGAACGGCAAGAAACTCTATACCATGACATTCAGGGCTACCAGGGGTTCGGCCACGGTGGCGAGCTTCAAACGACAATTTTTTGTCGAGGCAGCTTATTATCTCTACTTTCCAGAGGATTTTGAGGTTTCCCATAACGTATACCAGTTCCTGATTCAGGAATCGTATATTCCGGGGTCATTCACCCGTGTCGATCTGGAGAAAATTTATCCGGTGATCAATGCGTTTCGTCTTGTCCGGCCCGAGGATCACGGGCATAGTTGAGGTGCATTGGACTCGATATTTATTGGTAATACCCGCCCAATAGGTTGTCCGTCTATTGGAAGCCACCACGCCCGTTAAACCTGTAAAAGAGGAAAGATGACTATTCAAGCGTGGCTTATATACCTGGCATTGGTTGTCGTTGCCACCGCAACCCCGGGTCCGGCTGTCTTTTTTATCATGACAAAGTCTGCGTTGCATGGATGGCGTCAGGCGACATTTGCGGCCCTGGGGAATATCGCGGGGCTTTTTTGCCTTGGGCTTGTGGCGGTTTCAGGCCTGGGTGTCGTGCTGCAAACATCAGAGACGATATTTACCGCCGTAAAATATGCCGGCTCATTGTACCTGATGTTTTTGGGGGTGAAGCTTATCTTTCATCAAGGCTCCGATGCCGGAATGGAAACCAGCGAATGTCATCAGGCCGGGACGGCGTCATGGAAAATATTCGCCCATGCATTTGGGGTCGCTGTGACCAATCCAAAAGCCATTGTTTTCCTCACGGCCCTGTTTCCACCCTTCATAAACCATGATGAAGCCCTTGTACCGCAATTCTTGACGCTTATTTCGGTGTTAATGGCGTCGTCATGCACGTTTCTGGTGTTTTATGCCCTGATCGCAGACAGAGCGACAGGCTGGTTTAAAAAGCCAAACAGAATGAAATCAATACGCCAGACGAGTGGCTCTGTTTTTGTGGGTTTTGGTATTCTCATGGCAACGTCATCCAGTAAATAACGTGGCATCATATGTCATGGTTGCCTGTGGCCGAAGGCTGCTGACCAACACGTTGTTCGGCAACGCCGATTTATCCGGACAGGAAGATTTAGCCCTTAAGATGAAAGCCCGCCTCGGGGTTACGAGGTGGGCTTTTTTGCGCCGATTCTTACAACGTCCCCATGTATCTCCCCCCGTCCACAAGCAGGTTGTGGCCGGTGATGAAGCGAGCCTGTTGACTGGCGAGAAAGGCTGCTGCGGCGCCGAAGTCCGACGGGTCGCCGAAGCTTCCGCAGGGAATGGCCGAGACCATTTTCCGGGAGATTTCCTCCTGGGTTTTGCCTTTCTGTGCGGCGCGGTCCTTGACCAGTTTGTCCACGCGGGCGGTTTTGTGGGTGCCCGGCAGCAGGGCGTTCACGGTGATGCCGTGGGGGGCCAGCTCTGTTGCCACGGTTTTTAAAAAACCGGTGAGCCCGGCCCGGGCCATGTTGGAGAGAAGCAGGTCCCCGATGGGCTGTTTCACGGAGATGGAGGTGACGGCAATGATTCGGCCCCAGCCCTTGGCCATCATGGCCGGGCAGACATGGTGGATCAGGCGCACGGCGCTCATGAGGTTGAGGTCCAGGGCCTTGGGGTAGTCGTCCAGGGCCGTGGTTTCAAACGTGCCGGGGGGCGGGCCACCGGCGTTGGTGACGAGGATATCCGGGGTGCCCAGGGCGTCGTCCACCCCTTGAACCAACCTGTGGATCTCCTCTTTATTTGTCAGGTCCGTCCCGAAACCGACTGCCTCGACACCGTGGCGGGCCGAGATCTCCCGTGCAGCCTCCCGGGCGGCGTCTTCGTTGCGGGAGCACACGGCAACGCGACACCCCTCTTGCGCCAGGGCCTCGGCGCAGCTCCGGCCGAGCCCCCTGGTGGAAGCAGCCACAAGGGCTGTTTTTCCTTTGATTCCTAAGTCCATGGTCTGTTTTTCCTTGTAACTGATCAATCCAAACATGCCTCCGGCAGGGCCGCCGAAGGCATGTTGATCTGAATAGTTACTTTTTTGGGGTTTATCAGGGGCGAAAGAAGGGGGCCAGAAGGCGACGGACTTCGCTTGTCTCTCCCACGCTTCCCTGGCCGGACATCACATAGGCCAGGGCGGGGAAGGAGACCATATCGGCTTTTCCCACGCCCTGGTTTCGCTTGATGTCCCGCTGCAGCCTGTAGAGCTCACGAAAGGCAAGGTGGGGCTCTGCCCCGGCCATGAGCTCCATGACCTTGCGAGATCGCTTGGCGCCCTTGGCAACGTCCTTGTCCGAGAGGGTCGGCAGGTCAGGGGAATCGGAGAGGTTTGCGATGAACCGCTCTGCCTGCTCCATGGTCTCCTGCTTCAGGGAGAGAGTGTCGGCAGGGGACCCGGATGACAGGCAGGCGAGGCGTCCTGCCGGGGAGTCGGTGGCGCCGTTGATGTTGGAATCGGTGGCGCCCACGATGATGGTTTTGCCCGGGTCGGGAAGGGGCATGTCGCAGTCAACGGAGAGGCAGACCAGATGGGCCACCTCCAGGGCACCTGCCTCTCGGTCCAGCACGGGCATCCACGAGCCTTTGGCGGCAGTGAAGGTATCCAGAAAGTCGAGGAGGGCGGTGAACCGGCTCTCTGGCTCAACATGGCCGGTGGCCGGGTCTGCCTCGGCGATTTTTCGGGCGCCCAGGGAGCAGTCCGAGATCATTCGGGCCCGGCCTGCTTCGGTGAGGATGGAAAGGTAGCGGGCCGAAGCCGCCTCATGGGTCAGGCCGTCTGCGGGGCCGCCTGTGCGGAAGGCCTCACCCGTGCGGATCACCGGCGGCTCGATCCAGGTGTCGCTGTCGGGGCCGGGGATTGCCGGTACCAGGCCGAACCGGATGGGAAGGCCGACGTCCCGTGCAAAGCTGAGGTCTGCTGCGCAATGGGCCGGGTTGACGATGACCACACCGGTTCCGATGTCCGGGGCCACCCAGTCCACGGCCCAGACGGGCATGAGGTCGCCGTGCAGGGGGTGACGGGCATACGCCCCGGTAAAGGCCGGAAGGCTTTTGCCCTTGGGGGCCAGCCTGTGGTGCGGGTGAACGGCAATGGCACAGGCCGCGGGTAGGGGGCTCCAGTCTGTGGTGAAGCAGTGCAGCTCACTGGGTTCGGCCCCGGGTTCTGTCTCCTGCAGGGGAAAGGCCATGAGGGCGCCTTTTCGGGGTTTCAGAGCTTTCTTTGCCAGTCGGCCCAGGCTGGCGGGGGCTTTTTCCAGCCATGTTGCCAGGAACGCCTTGGCCTCGGCAGAGGGGAGATAGTAGAGCCCTTCCCGGGAGTCGCCTTCGGGGACCCGGTAGACCAGTCCCCGGTTTTCAAGGGCCGTGAACCGCGTGCCGGGATCTTTTTTTGGGGGTTGGTCCTCTTCTGGTTCGTCGAACACTTCGCTGAGCCGCGCGTAGCACGACGCAATGGCCGTGGCGCGGAAAGAGCCGTCAGTGGAAAATATCTTCATGGTGTCCTTTCCATGGGCCGCCGTGGGGTGCGGCGGCCGTCTTGTTGGGTGAGAGGTGGCGAATTACGATGCCTTGTCCTGGGCCAGGTCGCCTGCAGAACCCTTGATGGGCTCGGGGGCGCCTGCTTTGGCGGGTTTGCGCTCCATGATCACGGCGATAAAAGAGCCCACCAGCATCACCGTTGCGCCGGTCAACTGCAGGCGGCCGATGGATTCCCCCAAAAAGAGGATGGAGAAAAAGGACCCGAAGAAGGGGACCGTGAACATCATGATGGTGGCGGTGGAGGCGCTCACCCGTTGCAATCCGTAATAGTAGAACAGGTAGGCAATGGCCGTGGGGCCCACGCAGAGGTAGGCCACGTTGTACCAGGCCGTGGGGGACACCGAGGCCCAGTCAACCGCCTGGGCATGGGGGACGGCCAGGGCAATGAGGGCCACGGCCCCGCTTGCCGTGGCCCACGTCGTGGCCCGCAGCGGGTCGATGGTTCCCTTGGAGAGAAGGGTCTTGGACACAATGCTGTAAAGGGCCCAGCAGCAGGCACCGACCACGAAGAAGATGTCACCGGTCATCCGGGTTTTCAAGGACGCCCCGGTGCCTGCCCCGGCCAGGAAGACCCCTGCGCCCACAAGCCCTAGGAAGAGCCCCAGGATCCTCATGGACGAGGCCTTTTCCCGGCCCAGGATGATGAGAAGGACGGTGGTGATGACAGGGCTGAGCACCGGGACAATGACGCTGCCGTCGATGGACGGTGCCAGGGAGAGCCCCCAGAAAAAGAAGAGATTGTAGGCAAACACGCCCAGGAGGCCAGCAAACCCCGCAGACATGGCAGCCCCCCATCCCACGGGCTTGGAGCGTCCGTGCATCACCATGGCAAGGACCATCAGAAGGGCGCCCCCGCCCCCGAATCTTAGAGCCGCCGCCACTTCGTGGGGCAGCTCCCCTACCACGAATTTGGAACTCGCAAATGCACTGCCGAACATCACCATCGTCACCAGCAGGCTGAGATAAGGTGACGCACTGGAACCCGTTTTCTCCCGGCCTTGAGTCTTGTCAGTCAACATACAACATCATCTCCTTTCTTACGTTTGTATTACAAAAATCTATGGAAAAGGCGTGAACGCCTGGTCCGTCGTGTTCGTGGTGAGGGCGCCGGGCACAAGGGGGCTTCTGCCCGGTCAGGCCTTCGGGTGGCGTCATGGCTGCGCGGGTCGTCTTTTGCGGTTTTTCAGATTTGGCATCTCTCAGTGCCTGCGCCCGGTGCCGGTTTTGCCGGAGCCGGGCGCCGTGCGATCGCCTGCGGCTATCTTCCCGATACCCGGTCCATGATGGGCGATTCGTCGCCTCCGAAATTCACATGGATCAGTTTCTGGTTTGGGTCGCTCTTCGTGATAAAGGGCAGGAGCCCCTCTCGGTCGCTGTCGCTGCCCGTGGGCGACCACAGGGGTGAGGCCACGAGCTGCCTCAAATCGGTGAGGCTCAGGCCGCTGATCCGCTCCAGCCGAATGGCGAGTTCCTGGCTTTCAATGCCCCCGCCCTTAAGAAGAGCACGGATCTCCCCTTCCCGGGGAGCCAGGTCCGGCTGTTCGGCGGAGAGGTAGTTGTGCAGCCCGGCACATTGCCCCGCAAAGGGAGAGAAGACCATGCAGACCAGCTGCTCGGTGGTCAGGCCGAAGGTGTCGCGGGCGTACCCTTCCACGAGGTCGCGCATGTGCGTTACGCCCTCGTCCGTGGCGTAGCGCTTTTTGATGACTTCGATGAGGTGCTCCGGAAAGTCCTTGTGCTCCATGAGCTCAATGGCGAACTCCGTGTACTGATCAATGCCTTCCCGGTACCCCCGCCCGTAGACCCGCTCGGTGCGAAGGCCTCGCAGGTGCGCCATAAGCGCGGGATTGGCACAGTCCGATTCCGTGAAACTGAAGGCCAGCTCGTCGAAGACAAACCCCAGGAAATCGGTGAGCAGCGCCCAGTGGGCACCGGAGGCATAGTCCGTGTAATCGTAAATCGAAAAAAAGGTGAGGGTCTCGGAGACGTCCCACGTGACCCGGCGATCCGCCAGCCGGTGGGCATGTCGTGCGCCGTGGATCTCCTTAAAATAGGCCTGGGAGATCCCGTCGAGGACCTTCAGGGTGCCTTTAAAGGTGGCGTCCCCGGACGGCTCCTGCCCGGTCTTGTGTGCCAGCTTGTTGATCCACACGGCATAATCCCGCTGTTCGTCCGGGGAATCTCCGGTGACGATGAGGTCCACGCCGCAATGGCGGGCTGCCACCCCGAAGAAGTTGGCCACGTTGAAATTGCAGGCATTGCAAAAGGAGGTGCGGCCGTCTCCGTAGGACTGATGTCCGGCCATGAGCAGGTCGGTCCGGTTAAAGTCGATCAACAGGTGGGGCATGGGGGCGTGCAGGTCAAAGGGCCGAACCTCCTCGCGCTCTATGAGGAGGAGTTCGGTCATGGGATCGTCGTACACGCCCAGGGCCTGATAGGTCCGGTGGATGTTCTGCATCACGACAAAGGGCATGCCCGAGTGACGCATCGTCACGATGACCAGGCGAAAGGTCTCTCCGCCGAATCGCTCGGCCATGGCCAGGTGCACGGCCCGCATGAAGGCGGTGGTGTAGGCGCTGTCCTTGCCGCCGCCGTAGGCAACCATCACCGTGTTTTTACTCAATTTGTCTTTGTATGGTAATCTGCCGTGCAGGTCTGTTACACATTGTTCGACTGCATTTACATCATTATCCGGCAGGGCCTTCCGCAGCGCGTTCAGAATATGCTCTTGCATTCCAAATTTCCCTTGTAGGTAATGTCAATTTAGTGACAAACGCTGCTAATTCAGCAGCATACATGGTCTCGGTTCATGGCACAACTGAATTGCTTAATGGTAAGTAATTCTTTTGACCCATGTGATGAATTCATCCGTCGCCAGCAGGTCCGTGTGACCGCCGCTGAATCGTCGGCTTTTCACACCCTCGGTGGTGTACTCGTCCCACCCGTCGAGGCCGGTTTTCGTGACCAGGGGGTCCCGGTCGCCGGACGCCGCGAAAATGGGGCAGTGCAGCCGCCCGAAATCCGGCGCGTGAAAATCGCTCAGCAGATTCAGCTCCTTGCAGCTTGTGTCGATGAGCTCGTCCTTCCACTCCGGGTCGGGAATTCGTTCAAACAGGCTTGGGTCGACCATGGCCCAGTAGGCTTCGATTTCTTCGGGCGATCTCGGTAGTAACGCGGCTCCGTCCAGAACATGGGGCGCGTTGGCGCCAACGACAATGAGCCCGCCGATGCGGCATGCTGTTTTTTCCAGGGCGGTGGCAAGGGCGTAAGCGATATATGCCCCGAAGCTGTGCCCGAAGAGGATAGGTCCCTTTTCCTGCATGCCCCGGAGCCGGGGCAGACAGGACATGGCCGCGTCGTGAAACGAGGAGGCCATGTCGTCGGCCTGTCCGTAACGCCAGGGGTAGCGAAGAACCTGGGCCTTTGGCCTTAGCGTTCGCACAATGGGCTGGAACTCGCTGCCGAAGGATCCGGTTCCGGGAAAGATGATAACGTCCCGTGTTGCTTGGTCCATGATGGTTTTCCTTGTTGGTTTGTCTCTTTTCAGCACCTCAGTTCCAGCTCGTCGACGATCATGGCGAGGCTGATGGCGCCCAGGCGAAAATCCCATTTCTCGTTGACGGTTTCAGGGGATGGTCCGGCCATGCATTCCGGGTTCAGGGCTTCCACAGAGGCCACCATCTCCTGCCAGTCCTGCCAGAGCTGGTGGTCGACGATGGATTTGAGGTCATAGGCCGTGAAGCCGTGTTTGGCACGGTTCATGACCTGGTCCGGGACGGTGTCGCGATAGGCTTTTTTCAGGCAGGTCTTGCCCTCGAAGTTCACGACTTTTTCGTCGTCGGGCACCTGGAGGGCCAGGGAGACCACCGAGTTTCCGAGGAAGGGGTAGCGCCCTTCGATGGAGTTGGCCATGACCATGGCGTCTCCATGATCGCCCAGCAGGTGCCCGCCGAGCTGGACATAGACATCGGCGATGGAGCGCAACTGCATGGGGGAGAGCCCGGTGAGCTCCGTTTCCGAATAGGGGATCAGGCGGTTGCGCCAGAACTCCCGGCCCACAATCTCCTGGCGCGCATGGTCGGACAGGAAGGCACGGCGGCGGCCCTCCACACGGTCTAAGTCCACCTCCCAGCTGAAATCCGCCCGGCCCCATGCCTGCTCGTTGCGGGCACTGGCTTTGGGCGGGCGGCGCCGGACGCTGTCAAAGGCGTAGGAGTCGTAGCCGAAGAAGAGCTCATCGGCCCCTTCACCCGACACCACGCCTTTGATCCCAGCCTTGTGCACCCGTTCCGAGAGCATCATGGCTGAGACGTTGTAGGTCTCTCGCTGGGGAAAGCAGCAGTGGCGAACCATCTTTTCGAAGCGGGCGGCAATGTCTTTGGGGGCGCACTGCACCTCTTCGTGGACGCTGCCTGCGGCCGCCGCCACAGAGCGTTGGTAGCGTCCTTCGTCCAGGCGCGGGTCGTCGAATGTCACGGAAAAGGAGCGCATGGGGCCCTTGGACAAGGAGGCCGCGTCCATGAGGATCGCCGTGGAATCGAACCCCCCGCTGAGGTAGGACCCGATCTCCACATCGGAGTGAAGGCGTACGGCGATGGACTCCCGGACGCCCTGGCGGATCGCTTCCGCATCCACGGGCCCCTTCGTTGGTGTGAAGGTGCCGTAGCGCCAGTAGCGCAGGGTCTTGCGGCCGTCTTCGCTTATCTTGACGGCACACCCCGGCTCCACGGCAGAGACCTCTGCCACAAGGGTCCTGGGCGCCACGATATTGCCCAGGGAGAAGTACTGGTCCACGGCGGCATAATCGAGGCGCCACGAGCCGGGTACGGCCTGCACAAGGGGTTTCAGCTCCGAGCAGAAGTGGGTTCCGTGCCCCGCTGTGGTGTAGAACAGCGGGCAGATGCCGAAGCGGTCCCGGGCCAGGTAGACGGCGTTTTCCAGGCGGTCGTGGATCACCGAGGCAAATTGCCCGTCGATTTTCTCCAGGCCATCGATGCCGTAGCGGGCCACCAGCTCCGGAAGGATGGCCACATCCACCCCGTTGCCGCTGGGCCGGGGGATGCCCAGCTCCCGGAACAGGCTGTCGGCGTTGTAGATCTCCCCGTTTGTCAGGGCCACGAAGCGGCCGCTGGCTTCTTCCACGGGCTGCCAGCCGTTTTGCAGGCCGATCATCCCGAGTCTGGCGAGCTTTGCCGACAGGGACGCCGTGTTCAGGGAGTAGGCCTCGTCCGGTCCCCGGTGGGTCAGCCGGTTGTGCATGGCCACGCAGAGGCTGCGGTCCAGCCCACCGTCCGGGGCAAAGGTTCCGCTTATACCGCACATAAGCGTTCCACCTCCTTTTCGGGAAAGGCATCCACCAGGTCGCCGAGTGTTTCGGCCCGAAGCACGTCCCGCACGCCCACGTCGGTCCATCCCAGCTCTTTGAGCTTGGCCAGCAGGATGATGGTGGAGGCCGAATCCCCGCCGATGTCGAAAAAGTTGTCGTCCCGGTTGGCGTCTTCAAGGCCGGTGAGGCTTCGCACCAGTGAGAGGATCTGGGCCTCGACGGCGGTGGCCTCCTCAAAGACCTGGTGGCGGGCGGCCTGGAGGGCGTGGCGGTCCACCTTGCCGTTGCGCGTGTAGGGCATGGCCTCCAGGCGTTTGAAAACCGACGGCACTTTGTACGGGTTGAGGTTTTTCTCCAGATGCTTTCGCAGCATGCGGGGTTCGGCCATGCCCTGGTAGTAGCAGACAAGGGCGTCGTCCCCTGCGTCCTCTTCCCCTGCGTGGGACTCGGCAAGGACCACCGCCTCGACGATGGTGTCCAGGCCGCAGGCCACACCTTCCACCTCTCCGGGGTCGATGCGGTAGCCCCGCACCTTGACCTGGCGGTCGTTTCTCTCGACAAAGTAAAACTGGCCGTTTCGCACCGTGACGATGTCGCCGGTGCGGTACACCCGGTGGCCTTCCGGGTCGAGGAAGCGCTGCAGCCCCTCTTCGGCAAGGTAGCCGACGGCCACGCTTTTGCCGGTGATGACAAGCTCTCCCCGACAATCCGGAGAAGGCTCTTCCGTGGGGTCGGCCTGCTGCCGGGCCACCTTGACGTCGCAGTCCCCCACCACATCACCCAACGGGGCTCCGTCGCGGCATGCGTCGGGGCTCAGGGGGCCGCTAAGGAGGTTGCAGATGGTCGACTCCGTGCATCCGTACGCGTTGTGGAAGTCTGTTACGCGCGCCCACTTTTCCACCACGGCAGGCCTGCAGGCTCCGCCGCCGTTGACGACGTGGCGCAGGTGCATGGCCGGTGTGGGCCATGTGGCCGTCAGGGCGAAGGGCGTTGTTTTCAGGTGGGTGATGGCATGGTGCTCCAAGGTGTTTTGCAGGATCGCACCGGGTGCCAGCTCGCTTTCGTCCACCACCACAAGGCAGGCTCCGGCGCAGAGGGTCCAGAAGATCTCGGTGAGGCATCCGTCGAAGGTGAGCTTTGCAAACTGAAGCGTCCGGCTGCCGGGCCCCACATCCAGCCGGTGGATGTGGCCCCTGATTACGCAAGCCAGCGGCTCCGCAGGCACGACCACACATTTCGGCTCCCCGGTGGAGCCCGATGTGTGGATGGCATAGGCAAGGTCACCGTACCCATCACCAAGGTCCGGGTGGGGCTCGCGCGGGGCCGGGCCGTCACCTGCCCAGGGGGCAGGGGGTGGCACAAGCTCAACCTCTCCGGCGGTGGCGGTGCCCCGGGCCACCCTGTTGATCCGAAGGCGGGACACCTTGCTGCGGTTGGAAGCTTCGCTGTCCCGCGGGTCCATGACCACAAAGGGCCGACGGGCCCGTAACAGCCCTGCCATCGCCACAATGGTTGCGGCATCCCGCCGCCCTTCAATGCCGACAAATTCACCGGGAAGCGTTATCTGCTCCACGCGTGAGGCCAGCTCCCTTGTCTTTTTGTCGAGGTCTCCGTATGTCAGGGATGCCAACGGGGTTTTAATGGCCGTGGCGTCCGGCTGGATACGGGCGCTCTCACCGATCATCTCCGTAATGGACATGTCGTCTCTGGCGTTGGTCTTATCCATGTTGATTCGATGCATACCGTTCCATTTCGTCTTACGATCGCCCGGCGGGCGGTCTATTGCCCGTCGAGCGGTCTATTTCACATGATGGGAGAGGTGCCCGACCTTCTCCACCAAAGCCTCCACCCTGTCGCCAGCCTTAATTGCCGCCGCCCCAGGGGTGCCGGTACAGATCACCGTGCCGGGCAGGAGGGTGCGGCCCGCTGAGAAATACTCCACCAGAAAACCCAGGTCGTATCGCATCTCCGACACCTGTGCCGAGGCGATGGTCTCCCCGTTTCGGACGGTGGACACGCGCAGGGTTTCCAGTTCTCCCGGTGCAAAGGTGTCCATGGAGACCAGGGCCGGCCCGATGCTGCAGAAGGTGTCAAAGCCCTTGGCCCAGGGGATGTAGCGGGGGTTTTCGCGGATGACGTCCTCGGCGGTCATGTCCAGGACCGTTGTCACGGCCGCCACCGCATCCCGCCAGTTCTCGCGGCGCACATTCTTGCAGCGGGTCCCGATGACAAGGCCCAGCTCTCCTTCGGCGGTGACGCGCTTGCTCTGCTGGGGCAGCTCAATGGCCCCGCCGTTTGCGATGAGGCACCCGGAGGGCCTCAGGTAGGAGCCTGGCCCCGAAACCGGCTGGGCGGCGTCCAGGTCTTTGGCGTGTCCCCGGTAATTGAGCCCTGCCCCCCAGATATCCCCGCCGTCCCCTGCAACCGGGGCCGCCGTGTCCAGGCGGCTTGCCGACACATCTGCCGTCGTCTGTGCCTCCAGGAGGCCCTCAATGGCTTCCCTTGGCTTGTCGGCCAGAAGCTCCACCAGGCGGAAGGACTGGAATTCCTCGGGCAGGCACACCCACCTGCCGTCGCCGTTGCAGGCGTGGGTTTTCTCAATGTCTCCTTGCTTCAAACGAGATAGCTTCACTCTTTTTTCCTTTCGAACCGGCTCTGGGTCGGTCTCACTTTCCTATGCGCACATTTTCTGGGAAACGATCTCAGAGGCCTTGTAGATGTCTGATTCCTTGGGGTCGTAAGTGGCTACGTTCAGGGCCTCTTTCATGACGGCCATCTCATCAATCTTCTGCTCGGAACACACCTTTTCGATCACCGGAAAGAGGCTGGTGTGCAAGCCGATGACACCGCCCAGGACCTGGAGGTAGTGGCTTCCGGGGATGACCTTCATTTCCTGGTTGCACATTTCGGCAAGCTTCGCGAATTCGCGGTAGTCGTAGTCACCCCTTCCCATGTTGGACAGGATGCCCGCCAGCGACTCGATGGCCGCGTTGCCGCTCCCCCGGCCGATGCCGTACAGGGTGCCGTCGACGACGGACGCCCCCGCAGAGATGGCGGCAAGGCTGTTGGCATTGGCCATGCCCAGGTTGTCGTGCCCGTGAAAGCCAACCACGGGGAAGGTTTCCCGGACGGCTCGGACGTAGTTCTCAACATCTTCGGGCAGCATGGTGCCGTAGGAGTCCACGATATAGACCCCTGCGATCTCCGAGGGCACATTGCGGAGGAAATTGCCGATCTTGTCCGGGGAGACCACACTCGACTTCATGAGATTCAGGTAGACGTCATCGCAATGGGTCAAGGCGTGTTCCAGGTAATCCAGGTTCTCTTCCACCCGGTAGGCTTCCAGGCCCACCCGCACAAAGGACATCCCTTCGCTGCACAGCCATTTTAGTGTGGAGAGGCGGCTGAACCCGGGCTGAGCAAACATTCCCCATTTCGAGGTGCTGAAATTTTCGTTGGCGATGTCGCACCACTCGGTGAGGCTGATGTTGCTCTCTGTGTACCCGGCCCTTTCCGCTTCAAAACCAATGCCGTGGGCCACTTCCACCAGGTCGACGGACAGGGCGTTGAGCCGTTTTGCCAGGCCAACGACAAAGGCCTTGTCAAACTGGAAATCAACCGCGTAGGAGCCGTCGCGCAAGGTCGAGTCCAGCAGTTTGATCCCAAGGGTTGAGGCTGTCGCATTGTGTTTTGTTGTCTCTTTCATCATTCATGTCCCCTTCGTGTTTATTGCAGATTAAAGGTTATCCCGCTGTAAAGCCGGGGGGCTTGAACTGTTGAAGATCCGGCACGGCCTGGAAAACGGCGCGTCCGGGGTGCAGGTGGATCCCCGGTCCCATGCCGCAGGCAAGGGACCGGGAGCTGTTACTGGCATCTCTGGGTATAGATGGTTTGGTTAATGTTCTGGAATTATCGAATATTACGAGTCCGTTGCCACAAAACGCTGCCTCCTTTGCCTGGATTGCAAGGGGCGGGCATGGCGATGTTGCTCGTCAACACACCGGTTCGTGATCATGCGATTTGCTGTCGCCGGTGGTTATTTATTGTACGACTGGTAAAACAAAAGGCTGGTTTTTTCCCGTACAGGCACCGATCGTCCCACCCTCGCGGGGTGTCCTGGCGATGCGGCGGTGTCGGGATTCGGCAGCATCCCTGCCGATAAATCCTGCGGCATATTGACTATGTGCTTGTGACGTCAATTGAGGATTTATTGCTTGCGTAAAATGTATGTGGTTCCGAAATGTCAGGAGGCTTCATTCATGATTGCAGGGCGCAATTCAAAATCTTGGTTCAGGCGAATCTTACAATATTTAATGTAGTATGGGGATATTATTTTGCAGGTGTTAATTCTGTCAAGGTAAAATCTTCAAAATAACAAAAATAGTGCGAAGTGCTTCTGGTGGTGATGGCGCAGGTGGCATTTCTTCGCCGCGTAAGGGGCTGAATCCTTGATGTATGCTCTATTACTATACTTGAACCAACTTTGTTTGTGTCTTATTGCTTCCTACGAGACCCCCGTGCAGGCAGGGTGTGCCTGCCAGTGGAACGGCCAGCGGGGGTCGGAAATCGCGGGTGGAGACAAGGGAGGCATCCGCAGTGGGTGGGAGCCCTTTCGGTTACGGGTTCAGCCAATTTTTCATCAGACGTCCCGCGTGCCCGAAATATCTGTTTTTGAAGCTCATGGCCAGGTAGCGCCGGTTTACCAGGCCTGTGTGGACGTCGTAGCCCGCCTCCTTGAGCATGTCACGGCAGGCCGGGGCATCCCAGGCCCTTCCTGTCTCGGTTCGGGAGTCCATGTCCCGGGGGTTGGTTCCCCGCTCCGCCACCAGAAAGTTGGCACCTGCCCTGAGGCAGAGGGGGGAAGGCTCGTGGGCGGCCAGGGTGAAGATGGTGTTGCCGAAAAAGAGGCGGGTCACGGCGGTGATTCGGGCAAACTCCTCATCGGAAATCTGGCCGTATGGCTCAAGGGGGCTGCCGCATATGGGGATGCGTTTCATGGTGGCCATCCAGGAGACCTTGAGGGTGCGCATGAGGTCCAGGAGGTCGGCGATCTCCTCGTAGCTGTGCTCCGGGCCGATGGGTTCCAGGCAGGAGCCCACCAGCAGGCCGGCCCGGTGGGCGTTTTCAATGGTCTGCATGCGCTTGTACGGATCGATGAGGGTTACCACCCCTTCTCCGAGCCTCAGGGCGTGGTAGTAGAAGGTAAAACCGGTTTTTTTTACGGCCCGGGCCTGATCCGGGTCCAGGTCTCCCCAGTTGGCAAAGAGGGGGACCCGCCCGTTGAGCTCTTTGCGGACCAGGGCACCCATGGAGAGGAAGAGATCGAAGTCGTAATCGGCGGTGGACATCAGGGAAATGGACCCCACGTTCTGTGCGTCAAGGGCTGCTGCGTGGGCCAGGACCTCCTCTTTGCCTAAGCAAAACGGGGTGTCAAGGGAGCTCCAGGTGTCGCTGAACATGCAGAACTGGCAGTCGTTGCTGCACCGTTCTCCGTTAAGGCCGATCTGTCCGTGCACCTCGCCCATGTTCCCGAACTGGCGGCGCGAGAGGCTGTCTGCTGCCTCCAGAAGGGTTGTGAATGCCTCACCCCGGGTGGGGATCTCGTGGAGCAGCGTCAGTGCGTCGCCTTTGGTGAGGCCCTTGCCTCTGCGGCCTTTGTCGATGATGGAGAGAGTGTCCTGGCCTGTCGTTTCGCTTCGCATTTTTATTACCTCACTTCGCAATTCTTCGAACGTCGCAGCGATCTTCCTGCGGCATGATGCCGGGCAGGGAAGACGTGGCCCGCCGGTCCGTGACGGGCTGTGGGGACCATATGGACCTGTAAAAACGGAACCTCAGGCCGGTGGGCCGGGGCTGATGAGGGTGGGGTGTCTCATTGGTGGGCCGGCCGGCTCCGGGCTGTGAGCCATCCATTTATCGCTAAACAGGTAGCAAGGCATATGCCAATGGGATTTATCCGAGTGGGAAAAGGGATCTCGGGCTGGCCGGGAGGGCCCGGGGGCAATGCCCCCGGGTGAGGATGGCCCCGGGGAGGAGCCTCTCCCCGGAGCCGGTTACGCGGTGACACATCAGAGGGAGGCGGTGAGGCCTTTCCAGAATGTCACCAGGTTGGAGTGGCTGGTTTTTCGGAACTCACGCCACATGCCGGCAACGGTCATGCGGGTGGCAAACCAGGCTGTGTGGGCCAGGCCTTCGGGGAGAATGCCGACCCCCATGAACGCCTTTGCCACGGGGTCCAGGGGAATGGAGCCCTTGGTGATGCAGTAAGTGTCCCGGACTTCCACCTGGTTCGGGTTGCTCTCAAAGGACTTGGGCCAGTAGCCTTTTTTGGACTGGAAGATTCCCTTGTAGTTGTACCCGTCGTTTCCGTAGTGGTAGCTGAGGTCCGAGACCCGCTCCACCAGCCGATTTGAGAACCCGTGTTCGTTGTGTCTTCCGGCCATGGGCGCCAGGCCCAGGGAGAGCACGCGGAACCTCGGTTCGGCTTTGAAGGTGCCCAGGGCCTCGTCCACAATGGCATCGAAGATGGCGATGTTGCGGCTGTCGTCCCGGCGGTTGATGTTGGCATACCACCCGATCTTACGGTTCTGGTCGTACATCGCCTCAAAGGTGACGTATCCCACGAGGGTGCCGTCCAGCCGTGCAAAGAAGGTGCGTTCATCCGGTTCATCACGGAAGGTGGGCTCGCGGAGAAGCAGGTTCAGGGGTGTCTTTGTTTTGCGCGTCCGGCGCCATGCCTCGGAGATATCCATGGCCTGCTGAGCCAGGGTGGGGTCGGAGTCCCACCGGGCTTCGGAGATCACGAGGCCTCTTTTCTGGGCCTTGCGGATTCGACGTCCCACGTTTTTCCCTTTGATGGACCAGTCGTTGAGGATGAGGGTCTCAACCCCCATGTGGGTGGCGTCAAAGCCGTGGTTGCTGAAGTGTCGTGCGGTCTCCAGGCTGCACTGCATGCCCACCAGGGGGCGGCGAAGCAGGCGGCTCTCCTTGACAAAGGCGTTGATTACTGCCGCCGCATCGCATGGGTGGCAGAAAGGGTCGCCCACAAAGATGCGAACGCCGAATTTGTCCTGGTAGGCGATGGAGCCTTTTTCGTGGGGGAAATGGGAGAACTGGGGATCTTTCTTGATGGAGTAAGCCATGGTGAATGAACCGAATTTCTTGTAGTTTTCCATAGGTCGTGTGTTCCTTGTCTTTTTGCGATTGTTACGTTTCGCCTGTATATGCATGCTTGTCGCATGGGATGTTGTGGCGGTTTGACTATTGTGGGATTTTGGGGTGGGAAGGGCGGGGCGTATCACAGGTGCTTTTTCATGCGAAACTGTGATGAGAACCCGGCTTTGGCGGCGATGGGGCCGTAAGGCAGGGTGCCGCAGTCGGCAAACCCGAGCTCCTCGTAGAGCTTTTTGGCCCCGGGGTTGGTGTCAACGACTTCCAGGCGAACGCCGGAGAGGCCGCGGGTCCTGCCGAAGGCAAACAGGGTTTCAAGGAGGCGGTGGCCCACCCCGGTTCCCCGGAAGGCGTTGTCCACAGCGATGACCTGCACCCTGACCTCGTCGTGGCTCAAGGGGTGGATGTCCTTGAACACGGAGCCGCTGAGTTTTCGCGTGACGCCCCCGAAGAATCCGAACTCCCGGTTCAGGGTGGCAAGGTTCAGGTTGATGAATTTCTGGTTTTGGTAGTGAAAGCCCAGCATGCCTGTGACGCGTCCCCGGCTGACGGCATAGATCCCCGAAGAGAAGTCTGCGCCGTCGCGATAGATCCTCAGGGCCTGGGCCCGGCTTCGGGGTTTAAGCATGAGATGGTCGATTTTTTGCCCGAACCCGCTTAGAAATACCTCAATGGCTGATTCCTTTAGCGCTTCAGACAGCTTTCCCGTGACGATGGCCGGGGGGTGACTCTTGTCTTTCATGGTACAAAACTCCTTTTGGTAGGTAAGTAAAGAACGACCTGAAAAGGCGGGGCCTTACCGGCGGTTCTCTCATGGCAGTGAGGGAGGTTCGCCCGGTGGCAATCTGCCCCGCGAAGACGGGTCAGTAACGAGTAAATAGTAGGGAAGGATGAGATATTGGTACAGGAGTGATTTTTTACTCTTGAGGTGATGTTGCCTGCCCGGATATTTCCCGGGTTGAGTGCGCCCTTATCCGGGGCATCATGGCTGCATATGCAGTGGTTTACCTCAACGCTCCGATAATGAAGGCGATGGGTGGGGCAGGCTTGTCTGGCGGGTGAGGAAATTATACCCAAAACGGTGGGTTACATGTTGCATCTTTTTTAAATATCGCAATCTTTCTGTCTGGCCGGTTGCACGATCAATCTTGGTGTTTGGGGCTGATTGTTTTCTCATGAAGTGTCCGGGCGGAAAATTATGTCCCGGAAAGGGTGGGTGGAGGATATGACGGTGTGGAGCGGGCTGAGGATTACTCCGGGGCGGTCATTGCCTGGGTCATGATGCGCCGGATTTCTCCTTTTTTCTGCATGTCCTTGATGACGGCGTTGAACTTGAGGATGAAGTCCTCCTTGAAGTGAAATCGCCCGTAATCCCGGTTGGTGAACCCCAGGTGGCCCCACTCGGTGTTGATGACAAGGGCCTCCCTTAACAGGGCGTGGGTTCCTCCTTCGTCGTAGAGGCCCTCTTTTTTGAGTTTGTTGAGTTCCCAGAGGATGGCGAGGCGGTCGTTGATGTAGCAGTCTGTTCGCTTGATGCCAAGTTTCAGGAGATTGATGCGGTTGCTTCTGGCTTCATCGATACGGATGTTGTTTTTTTCAACTTCACGGAAGAAGGCCTCGCCCCCTAAGAGGAAGCCGTCGTTGCTGCCGATGGTAAGGCCGCGGAAGTCCTCGGGCCAGGTGCGTCTTGGGGCGCTCTGCAGGATCTCGTCCCGGCAGAGAAGCACCACTTTTTCCTGGAGGATGGGTGTGGAGTAGGGCCACATGTACGGTCGCGCTCGGGGCCTGAAGTAGGGTGGGCAGATGGCGAACACCTTGCCGCTTTCGATGTCGTGAAGGCCCCGTTTCCAGGGGATGGGCAGGATGGTGACGCGGTACCCCTCCATGCGCTGGAAGGCCTGCTCGAGGATGGCGGGGTAGATGCCCTTGGCCTGCCCCTCCACCGCGTAGCTGTAGGGTGGGTAGTTGTCGTCGCAATACACGACCACATCCGTTGCTGCGATGCCTGTTTGCCGTGTGGCCAGGCAGGTCATCAGCAGGGCTGCAAGCCAGAGGCCTCTTTTCATGCATCCGTCCATGTGGGGGTTGAAGGGGCTGCCCGGTGCGTGCCGGGCGCTGAGGTGTGTTGCTGTGTGAGAAAAGTATATCAGAGGGGCCGGATGGGGGGAAAGGTAAATAAACGGGGCGTGTTGCAGGGCTCGGGGCTGCCGGGGCCGCCCCGAGCGGGGGTGTTGTCAGGTGGCGTTGTTGAGCTGCTTCAGGGCGCGCATGAGGGCCTGGGTGCCCATGCGCGAGCCCCCATGGGCCATGACGGCCTGGTAGAGCTGATTGACCAGGGCGAGGCCGGGCAGGGCCAGGTTCATCCGCCGGGCCTCCTCCAGGGCGATGCCCATGTCCTTGACAAAGTGCTCCACGAAAAATCCGGTGTCGAACTCCCCTTTGAGGATCCGGGGTGCCAGGTTGTCCAGGGACCAGCAGGCGGCGGCACCGCCCGTGATGCTCGAGAGCATGACCTCAAGGTCGAGCCCGGCCTTTTCTCCGTAGAGCAGGGATTCGCACATGCCGATCATGGTGCCGGCGATGACGATCTGGTTGCACATCTTGGTGTGCTGGCCGGATCCGGCGGGGCCCTGGTGGACCATTTGCTTGCCCATGATCTCGAACAGCGGGGTCAGTGCTTTTACGGTGTCGTGGTCGCCTCCTACCATGATGGAGAGGGCGGCGTTGCGGGCGCCCACGTCCCCGCCGGAGACCGGGGCGTCCACGGCCTGGACATCTTTGGATGCGGCCTCTTTATAAATGGTCTGGGCAAGACTCGGGGAGGTGGTGGTCATGTCCACCACCACGGTGCCGGGTCGCGCGCCCTTGAGGATGCCGGATTCTCCGAGGTAGACCTCTTCCACATCCTTGGGAAATCCCACGATGGTGAAGATCACGTCCGAGGCGGCCGCCACCTCCTCGGGGGTCTCTTTCCACTGGGCCCCCAGGTCCATGAGGGGCTGGGCCTTGGCTTTGGTGCGGTTGGTGACGGTGGCTTGAAAGCCGTGGTCCATGAGGTGGCGGCACATCCACTGCCCCATGACCCCGGTTCCGATCCATCCGATACGTGTGTCGGTCGTGCTGAACTGCATGGCGATACCCTTCCTTCAAAATGTAATAAATAGAAATGTTACTTCATCATCTTTTCGGGGACCACTTCGATCCAGTACCCGTCGGGGTCTTCCACAAAGTAGATGCCCATGGCCTCGTTCTCCCAGAGGTTCAGGCCCATCTCCTTGTGGCGGGCATGCCAGGCGTCGTAGGCATCGGTGGTGACGGCCAGGTGGATTTCGTTGTCGCCGAGGTTGTAGGGCTCTGTTCGCTCTTTGAGCCAGGTGAGCTCAAGCTGGTGACCGCCGGTGCCGTCTCCCAGGTAGACGAGGACAAAGCTGCCGTCTTCGGCCTTATGGCGGCGGACGATCTCAAAGTCCAGGGCCTCGGTGTAGAAGGCGAGGCTTTTGTCAAGATCGAAAACAGTGAAGTTGGTGTGTGCGATTTTCAAGGTGCCCATGGGGTCTCCTGTGCTTTTTGCTGAAGATTAAGGCGCGGGTGCCGGGGGTTCCGGTGTGGCCTTAATAAAGGTGTGTCGGGTGGAACAGTATAACGCCGACGGTGACTGCCGGTCAACCGGGCCAAAAGGAAGGGGGGAACAAAAAAAGGCCTGTCGATGGAATCGACAGGCCTTTGAAATCTTTTATGGTGGAGCTGAGGGGGATCGAACCCCTGACCTCATGACTGCCAGTCATGCGCTCTCCCAGCTGAGCTACAGCCCCACGGTGTGTGCTTGGTGCGTTTAAAGAATCGCTCGCAACAAACGAGAGAGTATTTAGACCATCACCGCACGGGTGTCAATGAAAAAAATGACTCTTTTTGCGCTTCCGGCATGCCCGGAGACGATAGGGCCCCGGACCCATTTGAAATACCGGGGCGCCCCGGGGGGCTTAAAATAAATTCTGTACTCTCAAAACAAGGGATGGTAAAGGTATTCGAGTTTTTTAATATAAGGGTATGAACCCGTATGGGCGTGGGAAAATGAGGTGGCGGCACTCGTTTGCTGCGGCCGCCGGGCGGTGATGATTCACCGCATTCGGCTATCCTGTCGTGATGCGCAAGCAACTGCCTTACCAGATGGTGCCGCCCATCCGTTCCAGCCCCCGAAACCAACGACGACAATAAGGGTACAGAGGTATATTGATGCTACAAATGATGCGTGACAATGCCGGCTCCTGGATAATCAAGATACTGCTGGGCGTTATTGTCCTGGTATTTATTTTTCTTGGACTCGGACCGGACCGCAACAGCGGCAACTCCATTGTTGCAGAGGTGAACAAGGCCGTTATCAGCTGGGACGATTACCGACTGGCCTACAATGAACTGGTGGAAGGGTACCGGCGTCAGCTGGGCGGAAACCTGAGCCAGGAGATGATCAAAATGTTCCGGCTCCGTGAGCAGGCCCTGGAGAGCCTCATTACCAGTGAGCTGATGACCCAGGAGGCCGAGCGCCTGAAGCTTCAGGTGACCGACAAGGAGCTTGAGAAGGCCATCACGGAGCTGCCCTACTTTCAGCGGGACGGCGTCTTTGACATGGCGCTTTATGAGGCTCTCCTTCGCCAGAACGGGCTCACCGTTCCCCAGTTTGAAGCACAGCAGAGAAAGGCCATGCTCATCTCCAAGCTGCGAAGCATGGTGGAAAGCGGCGTGCAGGTAACGGACGGCGAAGTTCAGGAACTCTACAAATACAAGAACACCGAAGCCTCGGTCCGCTACGCCCTGTTTGATCCGGCCACCTATGCGGATGTCACCGTGGACGATGACTATGTCACGACCTATTTTGCGGAAAATGGAGAGCGATACAAAACCGACCCCGAGGCCAAGATCTCCTTTATGCGGTTCAGCCGCGATGACTTCCGCACCCGGGTGAGTGTCTCCGACGAGGAAATATCAGAGGCCTACGAGGCCAACCTGGCCCGGTACCAGACCCCTGAGACCGTGGAGGCGAGCCATATCCTCATCAAGGTGGCCGATGAGGCCACGGACGAGGAAGAGGCTGCGGCCCGGAAGCGGGCCGATGAGGTGTACGCCAAGGCCACGGCCGAGGGCGCGGATTTTGCCGAACTGGCCAAGGCCTTGTCCGAAGGGCCTTCGGCCAAGGACGGCGGGCGCCTGGGCGCCTTTGACCACAGCTCCATGGTGAAGCCCTTTGCCGACAAGGCCTTTGCCATGACCGAAGGGGAGATCAGCGAGCCGGTCCGGACCCAGTTCGGCTGGCACGTGATCAAGCTGGAGAAGAAAAACCCCGCCACGGAAAAGAGCCTGGCCGAGGTGTCCGACGAAATCCGCCAGGGCCTTGTGGATGAGCAGGCCGAAGCCGACGCCTACGCTGCGTCGGAAAATGCCTTTGACATGGTCCTGGGCAGCGACAACCTCAAAGAGGCAGGCGAGACCGCCGAGCTTCCGGTAACCGAAAGCGCATTTTTTACCCGCTGGAAAGGTCCCGAGTCCGTTCCCGGCGTGGATCGCATGCGTATCGCCAAAGACGCCTTCGACCTGGAGGTCGGCGGGGTCAGCGATATCCTGGAATACAACGGCACCTACTACATCGTTCAGCTCATGGAGAAGAAAGAGTCCGTTGTGCCTGAGCTCACCGCCGTAAAAGAGGCTGTACAGGCCGATGCCCTGTCCCAGGCCAAGGCCAAGAAAGCCGAGTCCGAGGCTGCGGCCCTCCTGGCCCTCCTCAAGGAAGGCAAGGACTTCCCCGAAGGGACCAAGGTCACAGAGTCTCCCCTGTTTACCCGGGATGGCAAAGGGGCCGATACCCTGGACCGCAAGGTGATTGAAGCGGCCTTTGGCCTCAACGCCGAAGAGCCGGTTGCCGGTGAGGTGATCAGCGGCAACGGAGGCTACTATGTGGTGGCCCTCAAAGAGAAGAAGATTCCCGGCCTGGACGGGTACCCCGAGGCATCGGAAGCCCTGAAAACCGAGCTTCTCAATCGCAAGCGCAGCGATGTGCTGTCCAAGTGGGTTGAGGAGTTGCGAAACGCCGCGGAGATCAAGCGGGATCCCCGTTTCGCCACGGCCGACGACGAATAAGCGGCCCTGGGTGTCGGGCTTCCTGACGTCCGGGGACGAGCCCGGGGCCTGACCCCTGGCCCGAAGAGACGAGAAACCTGCCGGAAACGCTTCATTGGCTTGCCCGGCAGGTTTTTTTTATGGTAGCATACATAACTGTATGCGCTGACCAAATAAGGCTTGCGCGATACCGCCATGATCCCGCACGGGGTCCGGAGAGAAAAGCCGGTCGCCGATGCATATTCAAGCCTGTCGCCCATCGACCAGAAGACCAGACGACCCTCACGACAACCACTCAGCAGGAGATGGTGCATGGGAAAAGCAAAAGCCAAACGGGTGTTCCCGTCCAAAAGGTGCCCGTATTGTTTTACCAGCCTGTCGCTGGCTGCAGAGACCTGCCCGAGCTGCCACAAGCGCGTGGGGACGGTGGACCGATACGGCCTGGCCAAAAAACCCATCAACTATTTCGGGTACCTCGCTGCCGTGATGTGGGCGGGGATCTTTGTCGGGTACATCTGGTTTGCCTTTGTTCGGTGACCACATGCACAATCGATGATAGCGAGGCCGGGAAGAACGTCATGACGTCCAACCGGCCTTTTTTATTTATTTGAGGGAGAAACCATGACAGGAAAATCGTTTCAACGTGTCCTTTACGGCCTGCTGGCCGTGATGCTGGTTGTCACCGCTGCGTGTGCCCGACGGGACGTCGGCACGACCACCGTTCCGGAACCGCGCCTTCCCAAAGACCCGGCCGTGGTGGAAGGGGTCCTCGATAACGGGATGACCTATCTCGTGATGAAGAACACGGAGCCCAAGGACCGGGTCAGCATGCACCTGGCCGTTAAATCGGGTTCCATGGTCGAGACCGAAGCCCAGCGGGGCGTGGCCCACTTCCTGGAACACATGCTGTTCAACGGCTCCGAGCACTTCCCCCCGGGTGAGCTCATCAAATACTTTCAGCGCATCGGCATGCGCTTTGGCGGCGATGCCAACGCCCATACCGGCTTTTACGAAACCGTCTATGACGTGGTGCTGCCCGCGGGCGACACCAAGAGCCTGGCCGAAGGGCTTCTGGTCATGCGCGACTATGCGGGCGGGGCCCTGCTCCTGGAGTCCGAGGTGGACCGGGAGCGCGGGGTGATCCTGGCCGAGAAGAGAGACCGGGACTCCGAATCCTACCGCAGCTTTGTGAAGAACCTGGCCTTTGCGTTGCCGGGCATGCGGATCAACGAGCGGCACCCCATTGGCCTGGAGTCGGTCATCAAGGGCGCGGACTCGGCTCTTTTGAGGAGTTACTACGACACCTGGTACCGTCCGGACAACATGGCCGTGGTGGTGGTGGGAGACGTGGACCCCGCCGAAGTGACGGCGCTGATCCGGGACCGCTTTTCCTCCCTTGAAGCCCGTGCCCCGGAAGGGGAGATTCCCGACGAAGGATCATTTGCTCATGTGGGGACCAAGGCGTTTTATGCCTACAACCCCGAGGCGGGGAGTACCTCTGTGACCCTTCAGGTGCTGAGCCATGTGGCGCGGCAGCCCGATTCCTTTGCCGTCCGACGGGAGCAGATGCTCTTTGACATGGCGAGCCGGATCCTTGACAACCGGCTGGAGGAGCGTATCGGAAAGCCCGGTACCCCCTTTACCTCGGCCGGAGCAGGGGCCGGAACCTATCTGCGCCATGTGCGCTACGGCATTGTGGCGGCGGATTGTGATGCAGAGAATTGGGAGGAAAGTCTTGCCGTCATCGACCATACCCTGCGCAGTGCCCTGGCCTTCGGGTTTGCACCCGATGAGGTGGCAAGGGTCAAAAAGGAGATGAAAAATGCCCTCCTGCAGGCAGAGGAGAAGGCCTCCACGCGGGACAGCAGGGCCCTGGCTTCCCTTTTGATCCGGAGCTACACCACGGAGAAGGTGGTTGTCTCCCCCGGGGATGCGCGCCGCCTGTTCGAGCCTGTGGTGGACGCGGTAACGGCAGACGAGCTGCACACCGTTCTCAAAGAGGTGTGGAACCCCTCCCATCGCCTTGTGATGGTGGAGGGCAACCTCTGCCTGGAGGCCGGTGACAAAGGCCCAGAAGCCGTCCTTCTTGCCGCTTATAAGAAGAGCGGTCTTGTGGCGGCCACCCCGCCCCCGGCCAGGACGGCGGCGGCGTTCCCCTACCTTCCGGTACCTGAAACCCCGGGCAAAGTCGCTTCGCGGGTGGATCACGACGACCTCGGGATCACCGTGGTCACGTTTGAAAACGGCCTGGTCCTGAATCTGAAGCAGACGGATTTCAAGGCCAGGGAGGTGCTGTACTCCCTGCGATTCGGGCAGGGTGTCAAAGGGGCCCCGGACCTTGTTCCCGGCCTGGCCTCGGTTTCCGAGATGGTGGTCAACGAGAGCGGACTGGGACGCCTGGGCCGTGACGAGACAGCCCGGGCCATGGCCGGTACCAACACCACCTACCACTATGGCGCGGGGCAGGACGGGTTCGGCCTTTCGGGCCGTACCATCCCCGGGGAGCTGGAGCTCATGTTCCAGGTGCTTTTTACCCAGCTCACCGACACCCGCCTCAAAGAGGAGGCCTACCACCTTTCGACCCAGCGCTATACCCAGGGGCTTGAAGAGATGGATCGCACCGTGGACGGCGTGCTCCAGAAGCAGGTTGAGGCCTTTCTCACCGGAGATACAGCCCGTTTCGGGTACCCGGGGACCTCCCTTGAGGGCATCGATCTGGAGGCTGTCAAAGGCTTTGTCATGCCCGACCTGCAAGGGGCGCCCCTGGAGCTCTCCGTGGTGGGGGACATGGACATCGAGGAGGTGATTTCTCTGTGCGGGCAGTGGCTTGGATCGCTTCCCCGCAAGGCCGCGCAGCCTGCCCCGGACCACGACCTTGCCTTTCCCGAGGGAAAGCGCCTTGATCTCTCCGTGGAGAGCTCCATCGACAAAGCCGTGGTTACGGTGGCCTGGCCCACCACGGGCATGGGCGATATCCACACGGTGCGCCGTCTCTCCATCCTGGGGTCCCTCTTCTCCGAGCGCCTGCGTGAGACCGTTCGGGAAAACCTGGGGGCGGCCTACTCCCCCAGGGCCTGGAACCGGTCCAGCAGGGCCTACCCGGAGTATGGTACCCTCCGTGCCGTCATTACCGTGAGCCCCGGGCAGGTGGACGAGGTCATCGCGGCGGTGAAAGAGATCGCCGACGGCCTCCGCGCGGCACCGGCCAGCGAAGATGAACTCCGGCGTGTGGTGGACCCCGTGGTGAACCGTATCGCCGACTACCGGCGTACCAACGGGTACTGGCTCAACAGCGTCATGCAGGACTCCTCGAGGTATCCTGAAAAACTGGTCTGGCCCCGGGATATTCTGGAGGACTATGCTGCCGTAACCGCAGCCGAGCTCCAGGCCCTGGCCCGAACCTATCTCAAGGTTCCGGGGGGCGCGGTCCTGACGGTACGGCCCGTGCCGTCGTCCTGATCGCCGTTTTAGCCCCGCCATAGTTTATGCCGCCCCAAAAACGGGGCGGCTTTTTTTTTGCCTGTTTCAAACCCGGGTGAGGGGGCAGTGAGTTATTTCCTTGTCATGTTTCTTGGGAAAGAACGTATCAGCAAGGGTTTGGGGTGGGGTGGAAACGCAATGTATACGGTGGGATAACATCTTTGTGGCAGGCCTCTGGCCGGGGGTCGCAATGGTCTTGATTTTATGCAGGTGATCATTTATATAGTCCCCACAAACATTTACGACTCACGTGAGGTGCGCCTGCATGGAGACTGAGACGGCGCGTCTGTGTAATGTACTGTTACTACAGGAGATTTAGGTGGAATCAGTTAACTGGTTGGCGCTTGTCTACGGTTTGGTCGGTGGGCTGGGGCTTTTTCTCTACGGCATGAAGATGATGTCGGAAGGCCTTCAGAAATCAGCGGGCAGCAGCCTGCGAAACATCCTTGAAAAGCTCACCACCAACCGGGTCATCGGGACCTTTGTAGGTCTGGTGGTGACCGCGGTGATCCAGAGCAGTTCCGCAACGACAGTCATGGTGGTGGGCTTTGTCAACGCAGGGCTCATGAACCTGGTCCAGGCCCTGAGCGTGGTGTTGGGGGCCAACGTCGGCACCACCGTCACGGCGCAGCTCATCGCGTTTAAAATTGGTAAACTTGCCCTGCCTGCCATCGGCATCGGCGTGTTTATGCGCATGTTTACCAGCAACAAGAAGTACCACTACTGGGGAGAGGTCATCATCGGCTTCGGCCTTCTCTTCCTCGGCCTCAAGATCATGAAGGACGGGTTTGTTCCCTTGCGGCACAGCGAGTTCTTCCAGCAGGCCTTCATCACCTTTTCCCATCATCCGGTGCTGGCCGTTGCCGCAGGCGCGGTGCTGACCATGGTCGTCCAGAGTTCCTCGGCCACCATCGGTATCACCGTGGCCATGGCATCCACGGGACTCATCGACTACTACGCCGCGTGCGCCCTGGTCCTCGGGGAGAATATCGGGACCACCATCACCGCCAACTTAGCGGCCATCGGCACCAACCCCACGGCGAGACGGGCCGCCTTCGGCCATTTTCTCATCAACGCCCTGGGTGTCTGCTACATGCTCTTCTTCCTGAAGTTCTTCATGCAGGCCGTGGATGTGTTGACGCCGGGGGACCCCAACTTTGTCAACGCTTCCGGTAACCTTCCTTACATCGCCCGCCATATCGCCAACGTCCACACCGGCTTTAACATCGTCAACCTCATCATTTTCGTTCCCGTGCTTCATATCCTGGCGCGCCTGTGCGAGCGGATGATTCCGGGCAAGGGCAACGGCCGGGACGACGGCCTGGTCTTTCTGGACGACTGCCTCATCGAGACCCCTGATTTTGCGGTCTCCCAGGCCAGAAAAGAGGTGAGCCGCATGTCGGGGCTGGCCCTGGAGATGCTGAAGCTGAGCCGGGACGCCTTTTTCTCCCGGGACACAAAGACCATCAACAAGGTCTACGAGCTGGAGAACACCGTGGATCTTCTGGAAAAGGATATCTCCACCTTCCTGGTCCGCCTGAACCAGGAGCAGATCAGCGCCGAGACCTCCCGGGAGCTCAACAACATCCTGCATGTGCTCCACGACCTGGAGAAGATCGGGGATTACGCCGAGAACATCGTCAACTACACGGAAAAGCTCATCGAGAGCGATATCCGCTTTTCCGACGAGGCCATGCAGGAGATGGAGGAGATCTACGACGTGGCCATCCGCTTTACGGACAATGTGATCAAGGCGTATAACGCGGGCGGCCTTCCCAGGGCCATCGACACCGAGGACGAGAACACCATCGACAAGATGCGCAAGCAGTTCAAGAAGCATCATCTCAAGCGCCTCCAGAAGGGCTCCTGTTCCGTTGAGACAGGGATCCTCTTTGTGGATATCCTCAACAACCTGGAGAAAACCGGGGACCAGGCCTTTAACATTGCCCAGGTGGTTCAGGGCGATATGTAAGGGGCAAGGGATTGCTGAACAGATGAAAGGCCGGGCAGACAGACTGCCCGGCCTTTTTGCGTGGACCGCATTGTGAGTCAGCTATGCGACACACATGTGTATAGGGTTCTGATACGATTGACGTTGTTCCCGCGCCTTTCGGTGTGGTATCATGCGCTGCCCGTTGGGGCCGCAGGGGGCAAGGGCGCTTCATTGTCGCTCAAAGCCTTCGGCTGTGACTTTTGACAAACGCACCACGTAGATGGTGCGCCGAAAGGGATCTATGAACAAACAACAAGTGGAAAAAGGGCTGGTCGACACCCTCTGGGGTGTCTTTGCATCGGTTCGGCTTTCCGTCATCGTGCTGACGCTCCTGGCCGTCACCTCCATCATCGGAACGGTGATTCCCCAGAACGCGTCTCCCGCCGTTTACGTGGATCGGTTCGGTGAGGCCGCGTACCGCGTGCTGTCGTTCCTCGATATCTTCGATATGTACCACTCCTGGTGGTTTCAGCTGTTGCTGCTGCTGCTGGGGATCAACCTGGTGATCTGCTCCATGGATCGCCTGCCCGCCGTGCTCAAGATCATCGGCAAGACACAGCGCCTCAACCCGGAGGCCTACCGCAAGGCCATCAAAGGGGAGACCCTGTCCATGGCCGGGTCCCCTTCCGAGGTGGCCGGGGTGCTCTCCGGAAAGCTTAAGGCGCCCATGGGTACCTTTACCCCCGTGGACGAAGGGGATGCGCGCTATCTTTTTGCAGAAAAAGGCCGCTGGACCCGCCTCGGGGTTTATGTGGTCCACGGCGCCGTCCTGCTGCTCCTGCTGGGGGGGCTCCTGGGCTCCCTGTTCGGGTACGAAGGGACCCTGAACCTGGCCGAAGGGGAGAGCAGCCAGGTGGTCAGGCTCAACGGCTCCAACGCGGCCATGCCCCTTCCCTTTGAACTTCGATGCGATGCCTTTTCCGTCTCTTTTTACGACACGGGTGCGCCCAAGGAGTATCGGTCCGACCTCGTGGTGACCGAGGGCGGGGCCGAAGTCCTTTCAAAGCAGATCGTGGTGAACGATCCCCTGCGTTACAGGGGCATCAGTTTTTACCAGGCCAGCTACGGCACGGTGCCCCCGAAGTCCGCAACCTTCTCCTTTACGAGCAAGGCCAGCGGCATGAGCTACCCGGTTGACGGTGATTTCGGGCAGCCCATCGCCATCCCCGAAGGCTTAGGGACCTTTACGCCCATGCATTTCATGAACAACTACAGGTTCCACGGCAGGTCCATGGGGGGCGCTGTGCTCGGCGTTCTGGAGAGCGCGGAGGGAGAGGCCACCCGCCTGGCCCTTCCGGTGAAATCCCCCGGCTTTGACCGCATGCGGCAGGGGGATGTGGTGATTGCCGTGGCGGACTTTCCGCAGCGGTACTACACGGGGCTCCAGGTGACCAAGGACCCCGGGGTGTGGCTGGTGTATGCCGGGTTTCTCTTTCTCATCGCCGGGTGCTACATCACCTTTTTCATGAGCCACAAAGGCTTTATGGTGGCTGTGGAACCGACTTCCACCGGGTCGGCTGTGACCCTCTATGGAAACACAAACAAAAACAGGCTGGGCATGGAGATGGTGCTTCGCCGCTTGACCGAAAAACTCGACCGTGAGGCCATTAGTCCTGAAAGGCAGGTGGAGAGATGAACAACAGTTCCCTGATTTTGTCCATTGTGACTTTTGTCTATGGCTTTTCCGCCGTTTTGTACATCTCCGGGTGGATCTTCGGTAAGGAGGCACCGGCACGGAGCGCGCGGTATATCGCCGTGGTGGGGGCCCTGGGCAACCTGGCCGGGTTCCTGCTTCGGTGGGTGGAGTCCTACGGGCACGGGTACGGGCACATCCCCTTGTCCAACCTCTACGAGTCCCTGGTCTTTTTTGCCCTGACCATCGCCGTGATCTCCCTGGTCATCGAGGTGCGGTACCGAAATTACATGATCAGCACCTTTGCCATGCCCCTGGCCTTTTTGGCCCTGGCCTACGCCTCCCTGTCCCCCACGGTGAACGACAAGATTCAGCCGCTGATCCCGGCCCTGAAGAGCAACTGGCTCACCACCCATGTGGTGACCTGCTTTCTCGGCTATGCCGGATTTGCCACGGCCTTCGGCATCGGGGTGATGTACCTGGTGAGGGAGTGCACCACCATCCGGGAGGGGGGCCTTATTTCCCGGCTTCCGGAGGGGTATGTCCTGGACGAGCTGATCCAGAAGACCGTGATGTTCGGGTTCCTGTTCCTGACGGTGGGCATCATCACCGGCGCGGTGTGGGCCAACTCGGCCTGGGGCTCCTACTGGAGCTGGGACCCCAAGGAGACCTGGTCTCTGATCACCTGGTTCGTTTACGCCATCATGCTTCACCTGCGCTACATGCGGGGCTGGGGCGGGGCCAAGATCGCCGTCATCTCCATCATCGGGTTCATGGCCGTGATGTTTACCTATTTCGGGGTCAATTTTCTCCCCGGGCTTCACAGCTACGGCAGCATGTAAGGGAGATCAATCAAGGATTGAAGCGGAGCCGCCTTTCCCGTCAGGGGAGGGGCGGCTCTTTTTTTTGGGGTGGGAACAACCCACCGGAGCCGTTGGGATTTCATTTTCTTGCTTTGTGAAACGATAAGGATCTTTTTATTGACACGTGCGGCGTCGTTACTATAGAAAAGAGGCTAGCAATTTTCAGCGTTTCAAAGCCTCATGCATGTGAAATGGCAGTAAATTCCGGGGGTGCCCCTTGGGGCTGTTCCCCGGGGTGGTGCGGGACGGCGACCGGGAAGCGAACCGTTGTCCCCAAGTGGGAACCGGCGTGACGCGACCGCTGCATCGGACCACCTCAGACCCGTTTTGAAACCCGTTTTCTTTTTGCCTGTCGTGTCGCTTGAATCTGTTTCTTCTGCAGGTACTTAGTTGCTGCGCCGTGGGGCTCCGGACAGGGCCGTGAGGCATCGGGCGTGGTTGCCATGGCTTGAAAAAGGACGCATGAGCACGTATAAGAAACGCAATCAAATGCGTGAAGGCCGGCGAAGGGGGAATGCCGGTTTGCTATACCTGGTAAGGCTGCTTGACAAGGCCGGTGCAATGCGTGCCCCGGCTCTCGGTTTCGGCCTTGCCGTTCACAGGTTCGGAAAAAGCCGTTAGCACCCGGTAAGATCACAGGGGGCCAGGGGCTTTTTGTATGTCCGCGCCCCTTTTTTTGAACTATCCGAGGACGCGGCGCATGCCTGAACCACCCGGTGGTCGGGTATCTGGTGCTTAAAACAATTAACACGTGGAGTTTTCATGAGCCTAACTGGTGAAAAACAGACTGGTCGTGAGCAAACGGGGTCACCCGGAGGTCCGGAGAAAAAGGGGGAATCGGGATTGGTAGCCCTCTTTTTTATCGTGGGCCTGGCCGCAAGCCTTGCCATAGGGTGGATCGTTTTCCCCAAACTTCTCTATTCCAAGAGTGAGCAGCCCTTTGATTTCAGCCATGTCACCCACGCCGATGCGGTGGGGGACTGCGACAGCTGCCATTACTTCCGTGAAGACGGAACCTTTGCAGGGGTTCCCACCCTGGAGCAGTGCGCGGAGTGCCACGAAGAGGTGCAGGGCGAGACTGAAGCCGAAGAGACCTTCGTCAACGAATATGTGGCCGAAGGCAAAGAGGTGCCCTGGAAGATCTATTCCAAGCAGCCTGACTGTGTCTTTTTCTCCCACGCCGCCCATGTGCAAGGGGCGGGGATGGAGTGTGCGGAGTGCCACGGGGACATCGGCGAGTCCGAGAGCCTGAAGCCTTACGAAGAGAACCGGATCACCGGCTACAGCCGGGACATCTGGGGCAAGAACATCGCCGGCATCAAGAAAAACAGCTGGGACCGCATGAAGATGGACGACTGCGGCGCCTGTCATCAGGAGACCATGGGCAGCAAAGGTGCCTGTTTCCAGTGCCACAAGTAGACGCTGTTTTTTAGCTTCAACGCGAACGATCAATCCTTTCAAGGGGTGATTCACATATGAAGATCAACAGGAGACATTTTCTCGCTTTGGGAATGGGAGCCACGGCCGGTACCCTGCTCTCTCCCCTTCCCTGGAAGTTGACGGACGATGTGTCCATCTGGACCCAGAATTGGTCCTGGACGCCGGTTCCCGAGACCGGAGAGTACTATTACGTCGGTGGGGCGTGCACCCTCTGCCCCGGCGGCTGCAGCCTTGCGGTGCGCAAGGTGGGCGAACGTGTGGTGAAAATCGAAGGGAGCCCCGAGAGCGCCGTGAACAGCGGTGACCTCTGTGGTATTGGCATCTCGGCCACTCAGCTCCTCTACGGCCCCTCGCGCATCGAGGGCCCCATGGTGCGGGCCGGCAAGCGGGGTGAGGGCAAATGGAACCGCATTTCCTGGGAAGAGGCCGAAGCGCAGCTGGCGGAAAAGCTGGGCAGCCTCTCCGACGGCAAGGGCGTGGCCGCTCTGTCGGCCTCCCGCAGCGGCAGCGTTCCCGCCCTGTTCCAGCGCCTGCTGGACACCCTGGGTTCCGACCGCTTTTTGACCCTGCCGTCTGTTCACGACACCCTGGAGCAGGCCATGGCCATGACCATGGGCCGCAAGCCCGGGGAAGGCGTGGGCTTTGATATGGAAAACACCGACCTGATCCTGAGCCTCGGCAGCGCCGTGGCCGAAGGGTGGGGCGCTCCGGTGCGCATGGTCAAAACCGCCGGTTCCAAAAAGATGATCCAGGTGGAACCCTACCTCTCTACCACCGCCTCCATGGCCGACATGTGGGTACCTGCCAAGCCCGGCACCGAAGGGGTGTTTGCCCTCTCCGTGGCCGCTGCCATGGTTCAGGAAAAACTCTACGATCACATCTTTGTCTCAACGGCCACCGAAGGGTTCGACGCCTTCAGCGCCTGGCTCCTTGAGAACTACGCGCCTGAGAAGGCCGAAGCCGTGACAGGGGTCACTCCTGCCATGGTGAAAAAGGTGGCCGTGGCCTTTGCCGGGGCACGCCGTCCCGTGGCCATCTGCGGTCGCGGAAAAGGGGAGACCCCCGTGAGCCTTGCCGAGGCCCTGGCGGTCTTTGCCCTGAACGCCCTGAAAGGGTCCGTCCAGCGCGACGGCGGCCTGGTGAAGGTGGGGGCCCTGCCCTACGCCGTGGCCACCGCCGAAACCGCCGACCTGGGGGCCAAGCTCGCAGAGCTTACCGAGCCCGGCAAGACCGAGCTCCTCATGGACTGGGGCACCAACCCCTTCTACACCCTGGCCACCTCGGACAAGGCAAAAGAGTCCCTGGCCGCCATCGGCACCATCGTCAGCTTTTCTCCTTACATGGACGAGACCGCGGCCATGGCGGATCTGATCCTGCCCGACCACACCCACCTGGAAAAACTCCAGGATGTGCCGGTTCGTGCTGGCCTGGAGCGACCCACCGTCAACCTGGCCCAGCCAGCCATTGACCCGGTGATGGATACCAAGCACACCGGGGACGTGCTCATCAGCGTGGGCGCTCAGCTGGAAGGCGGCAGCGACTCCTTTGGCTGGGACGACTACGAAACCTACCTCGAAGAGAGCTGCGGGGAGATGTGGGAGACCCTTTACGACGAGGGTACCTGGCAGGGTGACATCGCCTGGAAAAAAGGCCTTGAGCGCATCCTGGGCACGTCCCAGCGCTTTACCTTTGTCATCCCCGAAGGACCCGTGGCCCTGGCTGCCGAAGGAACGGCTTCCGGCCTTCCCTTCACCCTGGTGCCGAGGTGGTCCCTGCGCATTGCCAGCGGCCCCGTGGCCGACGCTCCGTTTACCATGAAGACCATCTCGGACCGGATGCTGACCAAAGGGGTCTCCCATGTGGAGCTTCACCCCAAGACCGCCAGGCAGGCGGGTCTCAAAGACGGCGACACCGCTACCCTGTCCACACCCTTTGGCAGCGCCAAGGTGGTGGTCACCCTCTTCGAAGGGGTGATGCCCGGTGTGGTGGCCCTGGCCGCAGGCCTGGGGCATACCGCCTTTGACGACTACATCGGGGGCAAGGGGGCGAGCTACACAGCCCTTTCCGGCACCATGGCCGACCCTGCCACAGGGCTCAACTGCACCTGGGGCGCCAAGGCATCCCTGGCCAAGGGGTAGCCTGAGGGCGGCAACGGCTCGTGAACAACTGACGAAAACCCATCTCATACGAGGTTTTTCATGAATACGGAATCAAACGATACGAGGGCGAAGAAATTCGGCATGGTCATCGACCTCGACAAGTGCACCGGGTGCGGATCCTGCATGGTGGCTTGCTCGGCCGAGAACAACGTCCCCGTCAGGAAAGACGAAAGCGACAAGCTTTTGAGCACGACCTGGATCCGGGTCTACCGCATCACCAACGGCAAGGATTTCCCCGACACCGAGATCTGCTATATTCCCCGCCCCTGCCAGCATTGCGGCGGCAAGCACGACGACGGTCACTCCCCTTGCGTGTCTGTCTGCCCGGCAACAGCCACGGACTACGACCACTCCACCGGCATTGTCAGCCAGATCTACACCCGCTGCTTCGGCTGCCGGTACTGCATGGCGGCTTGCCCGTATCACGCCCGTTACTTCAACTGGTGGGACCCGGTCTGGCCCGCCAAGGTGGAAGAGTCCCTTTCTCCGGACGTCTCTCCGCGTATGCGCGGTGTGGTGGAAAAGTGCAGCTTCTGCTTCCACCGTTACCAGCTGGCCAAGGAGAAGGCCTATCTGGAAGAGCGGGACGTGGAGGAGATGGAGTACCAGACTGCGTGCACCCAGGCGTGTCCTTCCGGCGCCATCACCTTCGGGGACCTGAACAACCCCGACCACGCCGTGTACACCCTGAAAAAAGACAAGCGTGCATTCCGGTTGCTTGAACGCCTGCACACCAACCCGAAGGTCTACTACCTCTCCAGCCGTGAGTGGGTGAGACGGGCAGGTGACAACTACGTGAGCAGCGAAGAGCCCACCGGAAAACCCGGAGCCTATCACCTTGAGGGCAAGGGCGGCCACTGATCAGGCCCGCTTCTATCAGGACAAGACAGACGCCCGGCAGCCACGGGCGTTTTAAAAAATCTCTAAATGGCCGCCTGCACACAGGTGGAGGCGGCGAGGGGTAAGGATTTATGGACTCTGCTTTGATACCCGAAGGTGTTGAGCGTTGCTCTCTCAAGCGGTTTACCCTTGGTCTGGTCATTCCGGCGGCGCTGGTGGTCTGGGGGCTTTATGCCGCCTACCTCTGCTGGTTCAAGGGCCTCAATCAGACCAACATGAACGATTCCTACGGGTTTGCCCTCTGGATCTGGGCCGACCTGGCGGTTATCGCCGTGGGAGGCGGTGCCTTCTTCACCGGCTTTCTCCGCTACGTGGTGGGAAAAGACGAGCTGAAGAACATCATCAACTTTGCCGTTATCGTGGGTTTCTGCTGCTACTGCTCCGCCATGCTGATCCTGGCCATCGACATCGGCCAGCCCTTGCGCGGGTGGTTTATTTTCTGGCACGCCAACGTCCACTCCATGTTGACGGAGGTGGCTTTTTGTCTTTCGCTCTACCTGTCGGTGCTGGCCATTGAGTACCTGCCGCTGGTGCTGGAGAACCGAAAGATCGACCAGAATCCCTTCTTTCACAATCTGGGCCACCGCATGCACGAGGTGATGGCGGTCTTTGCCGCCACCGGCGCCTTTCTCTCCTGCTTCCACCAGGGATCCCTGGGCGGCGTCACCGGCGTGCTCTACGGGCGCCCCTTCGGCCTGAGGGACGGGATCTTTATCTGGCCCTGGACCTTCTTTCTCTACACCTGGTCTGCGGCGGCCTGCGGTCCCTGCTTTACCATGCTCTGCTGCAAGATCACCGAGAAGATCACGGGCAAGCGCCTGGTCAAGGACAACGTCTACGACCTGTTGGCCAAGATCTCCGGGTGGATGCTGGGCACCTACATGGTGGCCAAGATCGCCGATACCATCTGGTGGGCCGTGGTGACCGTACCCAAGACCGGCTTTACCTTCATGGAGTTTTACACCAACTCCCAGAACTACCACGGCATCTGGATTCTGATCCTGGAGCTGGTGATCTGCGGCATCGTGCCCGCGGCCATTCTCCTTAAAAAAGAGTGGCGCCAGAACAGCAGGCTTTTTATCGTCGCCGTGACCCTGGCCGTCATCGGGGTGTGCGTGAACCGCTGGGTCATGGTCATGCAGCCCATGGCCATGCCGGTCATGACCTTTGATTCCTGGGTCCTCTACTTTCCGTCGTGGCAGGAGTGGGCCACCACCATCCTGCCCGTGGCAGGGGCCATCCTGATCATTGCTCTTTCCTATCGGTACCTGCCGGTGTTTCCCCAGGAGAAAGAGCTCAACCCTGTCGAGAGACCGTAAACGACCAACCAACCGGGGCCTTGGTTTTATCACAGGCCCCGGCATGAAAAGGAGAGAGCCATGTTTCCATTTGTCTGGGAGTGGGTCTGGGACGCGGGCCATTACCTGTTTTTCGGGGGGATGTGGTACGTGCTGATCATCCTCACCGTGGGGCTCAACTGGTGCATCTTTAAAGCCCTTAAGGACACAAAAGAAGGGAAGGGCGGCGGCCACTGATCTTTTTTTGAAATAAAGGTATCGTATTTAAGGGGTTGATTTCTTGGCTGAAATCAACCCCTTTTTTGTTGTCTGATGGCGGTGCCTCTGCTTTTTATGCACATTTTTTCCATTTTTTTTGGAGATGTGAAGCAGATCATACCTGATGCATCAGCCCTGTGGTAGCTTCCGACCCGTTGATAGGAAATAAACCGCCTCTGTTGAGGCTTTGACGTACCACTTATGTTTTAGGAGTATCACGATGAAAAAAGCAGTTCGAGCAGTTGCAGGGTTGGCAGTGGCCGTATGTATGATGATGACCGCAGGAAACGCCATGGCGGAAGAGAGCGGGACCAAGTTCAAGCTGGGTGTGGGAACCTACGGGCTGATCATTGCTGACGACAGCTCCAGCGTAAACAGCCATGATGAGGAATTCTACGGGGGGGCCATTGTGGGCACCGCGTGTTTTACCAAGCATGTGGCCCTGCGAGGGGCGTTTTACGCCGCAGAAAATGATGACGACTCCAAATGGGACGTAAGCGGCGGCGATCTCCAGCTTCTTCTGGGTACCAACTTCTATAAAGGGTTCAACGTGTTCGGTGGTATCGGGGTGTTTACCGAAACCTGGGAGTACGACGGCGGGACCATCGGCGGTGTGAGTGTCAAAGCCGATAAGGATTTTTCCGGTGCCCAGGCCTCCTTCGGTATCGGCTACTCCTGGAGCAAGGTGGCTCTGGATTACGTGGTCAACGTCAGGGACACCAGCGACTACGAAGACTTCACCAATGTCGACCATGACTTCGCCGTCTCCGGCGGCATCAACCTCTCCTACATCTTCTAAGTAATCCTCCTTATCCCCACAAACAGGTCCCTGAAGGCCAGGCGCAGGCGGTATTCATGTGAATACAGCCTGCGTTTTTTTGTTTTTGAGACACACCCCGTCCATTACGGGCGCAGCCCGTCAGCGAATGTGACAACCCGAGGGACGAGGGTTGGAGCATTCGCGAGCCTGGGGTGCAGGGGCTGTAGCCCCTGTATTTTAGTTTTTGATGGCGGAGGTGGCCAGCTGGTCGGCTTTTTCATTTTCGGGAAAACCGGCGTGGCCTTTGACTTTGACGAAGACGAGGTTTGCAAACTTTCGGGTGAGGGCGCGGATCTCTTCCACCAGCTCCCGGTTGGCCTGGGCTTTCCAGCCTTTGGCGATGAGGCCCAGGGCGTAGCTGGAGTCGGTGTAGATGCGCACGGGAAGCTCGGGCTTTTTCACTTCGGAGAGGGCCGTGCGGATGGCTTCGAGCTCGGCGATGTTGTTGGTGCCCTGGCCGATGTTCCGGGAGATCTCCCGCTCGTGGGGCCCGTAGCGGAAAAAGACCCCGATGCCCGAGGGGCCGGGGTTGCCGGAGCTGGCTCCGTCGGTGAAGATGTGGATGACGCCGGGTTCGGTGGTGGACAGTCCTTCCAGGGGCACCTCGCGCACAAGGCCGGGGCGCTGGGGTGGAGGCACGCTGACCTCCCCTTTTTGAGGGGGTGTTTTTTCCTCTTCTGTTTTTTTCTTTTTGGCGCCTTTGGGGATGAGGTTTTCCGGGGCGTCGGACTTCAGGGTATCGGGATAGACCTTGTATTCATGGGGCTGCTTGAGGTTGTACTTGATGCGCACACGCCCGCCGTCAAGGCGAAGGGCCTCGGCTTCATCCACCTCCGCCCACACTTTGTTGCCCTTGAAACTCATGCGTTTCCAGAGGGCGCCCTCATCGTCCTGTTTGGCCATGGTCTGCTCCGCGTCAGGTGTTGTAGATCAAAAAGGCTTCCCGGCTCTTCCTGAAATCGTCGAGTCCATCCTGCCACTGTGCTTCCAGTTTATCAATGGCCGTTCCTGCTTCAAGGCTTTCCCTGAGTGTACGAGATCCCAGGATCATGTCCATGGGGAGTTTTTCGTATTCGTACTCGTAGGGGGGCTGCTTCCAGGCAAACTCATCGGGATGGTTGGCCATGGCCGCCCGGATGATGTCGAGGCTGAGGCGGTACGGGGCAAAACGCTCCCGGTCGGTGACGTGGATCTGAAAGCCCTTGCAGAGCTCACCCGCCCATTTGCCGAAGGTGGGCTCAAAGCCTGTCTCCCGGAGGATGCAGCCTTCAAGGCTGGCGGGGTCCAGGGTGTTTTTAAGTTTGGTGGTGTCGAGGTAGGGGGCGCCGAAGAGCTCAAAGGGCCGGGTGGTGCCCCGCCCTTCCGAGAGGTTGCACCCTTCCAGGATCACCTGGCCGGGGTAGACCAGGGCCGCCTCTTCGCAGGGCATGTTGGGGGAGGGCAGCACCCAGGGAAGGCCGGTGTCGCCGAAGTGCATGGATCGGGTCCAGCCTTTCATGTGCACCACGGTGAGGTCGCAGCCGATGCCGAACCGCTCGTTGAAGAAGAGGGCCAGCTCGCCCATGGTCATGCCGTGGCGCATGGGAATGGGGTAGCGCCCCACAAAGGAGGTGTAGGCCGCTTCTGTGAGGTTGCCTTCCACCTTAACCCCGCCGATGGGGTTGGGCCGGTCCAGGACCGCCACGTGAAAGCCTTTTTCAGCCGCCGCCTCCATGATGTAGGTGAGGGTCCAGATAAAGGTGTAGACGCGGGTGCCTACATCCTGGATGTCCACCACCACCGTGTCGATGCCCTCAAGCATTTCGTCCGTGGGCCAGCGGGTTTCGCCGTAGAGGCTGAAGACCGGCACCCCGGTGACCGGGTCGAGCCCATGGCCCGATTCGATCATGTTGTCCTGCTTGTCGGCAAAAAAACCGTGTTGAGGAGAGAAAAGAGCCCCCAGGCTCCCCGGCAGGGCCTCGGCCATGAGGTCGCGGGCGTGGCGGTACGAAGGGCCCACCGACGCAGGGTTGGCCAGAAGGGCCAGTTTGCCCTCCCGCGCCCAGGCAGGCGGTGATTCCAGAAGGTGTTCAAGACCGGTGATGACGCGTGACAATAAAGACTCCCGGGTTTGCGGTTGCTCTCAGCCCCTCGTTCCCCGGGTTTGATCACAGCCGCTGACCGGTCATAGCGCCGAGGTTGGCGAAGGGGAGACGCATATGTTGAGACGGTTGACCCTTTGGTGGGATGGCCTGTGCCCGGCATTTTTTTATTGATTGACGGAGCACAGCCATTCCATGCTTTTTAGCCTTTAGCCTTTAGCCTTTAGCCTTTAGCCTTTAGCCTTTTTCTTGTTCAGGATCTCCGTGATCTCCTCTTTGGAGAAGTGGTAGACGCTGTTGCAGTTGTGGCACCGAAGTTCCACGGGAAAGGGGCCTTCGTTGGCGATGGCGGCCAGGTCCTTTTTGGGGAGCATGGCAAGGTGCCCTGCAAAGGCCTTTTCGGAGCAGCGGCAGAAGAACTCCACGCGGTGGCTCCCAAGGAGCTTGGGCGAGAGTTCGGAAAAGACCGTTTCAATGACCTCTTCGGGGTTTTCGGCCCGCTCGGCGATGTCCCCGGGGGAGGGGAAAGAGGCCATAAGCTCTTCGATTTTCTTGTCGGTCTCCTCAGGGGCTCCGGGCATCACCTGGAGGAAGAGGCCTCCTGCTCCCACCACCTCGCCGTCCTGGTCGAAGTTGATGCTGAGGTTGAAGACCGTGGGGGTCTGCTCAGAGGTGAAGCAGTAGTTGGCCAGGTCTTCGGCGATGTTGCCGTACTCCAGGGCCACCTGGCCGGTGTAGGGCTGTTTCATCCCCTCGATGACCTTGGTGACGGTGAGCATGCCTGCCCCGAGGAAGGGGGACATGTTGAGGCTCTCCAGGGGGGCCTTCACCGGGATGGGGCTCTTTTTAAGGAAGCCGCGCACCTCGCCGTAGGCGTTGGCTTCCACGGAGAGGCCTTTGGCCGGTCCGGTGCCGTCCAGGGAGAGGCCGATGCGGTCCCCGCCCTTTAAGTTGGCGCTCATGAGGGTGCACCCCAGGTAGGCGTGGCCGAGGATGTAGGTCTCCAGGATCCCCAGGTCGAAGTTGCCGCGCATTTCGTTGATCATGCGGGTTCCATGGACAAAGACACCGCGGACGGTGTCATCGGCCAGGAGAAAACGGTACATTTTGTCCCGTGCGCTGGCCTTGAGCTGCTCTTTGGCGTTGGCGCCGTATGGTTTTTTCTTGATCATCTCTTTTTCTATGGTATTTCGCATCGCCCCTTTCGGTGGCGGGCGACGCCGTGTTTTTCCGTTGTTCGTGAATTTCCATCCGAATTGCAGCCCGTTATATAATACAGGTGAATCGGGAATGCCACAAAAAAGGCCCCCGTGGGACACAGCCTGCCCTCCCGGAGGGAAGAATGCGACGGATGGGCAGGAAGGCTACGGGCCGGAAAATCGATTAAACCTCCCTTGGGCGGTGTCCGATAGAATCCCTATCAGGGATAAATTTCATGACATCGTTTCCGAGATTTCCCGTGGCACAGATTGAAAAAAGTAGGCAAGACCCGGAGCCACCGGCACACGTTCAACTGCCGGTGCGTTCAGGATAAAAAGTGTTTTCGTTCACGGATGGAACAGCACGGCCCAGGCCGTGGCAATGTCCCCCTTTTCGGGGGAAAAGGAGCAAGGATGCTGATGAAGAAAGGGATGCTTTGGATGGGGCGCAGGTGCCTGGTGTGGATGGTGTTGGCTGGCATGGTGCTTGGGGGGGCCGGTCCCGTGTCCGCGGGCTGGAACCAGACCCCCGATTACATGAAGCCGTCCGACGACGTCACCTACCAGGAAGAGCAGCTTTACCCCGAGGATGCGGAGCTGGACACCTATCAGGACCGATACGCCACCCCGCTTTTTTACATGCCCGATGTTTATCAGACCCACCGCATCACAGGCTACGGGGCCATTGCCCTCACCATCATGGCTGTGGCCTCGGGGGATGACTCCACCTTTCACAAGATCAGCGGGGCCAGCGCCGCCCTCTGCGGCGTGGCTGCCGGTACCTCCGGCCATATGGCCTACGGCGGGGGGATCAATTTCAGGGATGGGTGGACACGTGAGAACATCCATGCAGGGGCCGGGTACCTGGCCACGGCAGCCCTGGTGCTGGCCGCAGGCCTGGGAGCTGCCGATGAAGACCACGAGACCGCAGGCGCCGTTGCCACGGCAGCCGCCGTGGTTCCCGTGGCCGTATTCGTCTTCTAAAACCGGCGAGCACCCTTCAGGTTGCCTCCGGCTGGGCTTGGAAAGGCTGTGTTACGACCTGTTTGGTAGATATTTTGAACGTTTGGCCCTCGGCAGGACCGCCGGGGGCTTTTTTTACGCCTTAGGGCATACTGCCGTGGGGCATGTTGTTTAGGGCCTTCCTCAGCCTTTGGGAAAACCCGGGGGGGACCGGTTCCTCCCCCACCTCTTCGCAGAATCCAACGGTCCGTTTCAGGGTCTCCAGGCACGTGGTGCAGCAGGGGCAGGCCTCCATGTGGGCACGGATCGCCTCACAGGTGACCTCATCGGTCTCCCCGTCGATGTATTCCGAGAGTTTGGCAAACAGCTTCAGGCACGCTTCGTGATCATGGTGTGTGTGGTTGGTTGTCATGGAAATACCCCTTTAATTCTTCCCGCAGGAAGAGACGGGCGCGGTGGAGCCGCACCTTGACGTTGGCGGGCGTGATGCCCAGGATCTCGGCGGCCTCGTCTGTGGAGAATCCCTCCATGTCCCGTAAGACCAGAACCAGCCGGTACTGGGGGGGCAGCTCTTTCACCGATGTCTTGAGGTGCTCCCCCAGCTCCCGGTTCAACACCTGGCGGATGGGCATGGCCGCCCATTCCGGCAGCTCCGTGTCAATGTCGGCGTGGTCAGCGGGCAGGAACTCATCAAGCGAGAGCTCCCGCTCCGGGGCGTATTTGGACCGGCGCCTCATGCGATGGCAGACACTGGTGGCGATGCGGTACATCCAGTTTTTGAATTTTGTCTCCTGCCGAAAATCTTTGATATACCGGAAGATGTTGATGAAGGTCTCCTGGGCAAGGTCTTCGGCGTCGGAGGCGTCCTTGCAGATGCGGAGTCCGAAGTTGTAGAGCTTTCCTTCGTACCGCGTCACCAGCTCTTCAAACCTCTCTGCGGCCCCGTTCTGGATGGCCGTGATGAGCTCCGTATCCTGGTCCGTGATGTCAGGCACCCGGTTTGCGTCCCTTCCCATTGGCTTGTCCCCGACCTTTTTTCTTTTTTCCCGCCACCTGGCAGGCGTCGCTCATTCAGGTACTGATCCCCATTTTAGGCAGGATCCAGACCTGGAGGGCGATCCAGATCACGACGATGAGTCCCATGGCAAGCAGTGCGTTCATGATGATACTCCTTCTTTTAAGGGGCAAAGTCCCCGTGCCCTGATATTTCATGAGAAACCAACCATCAGAAAGGAAAATGATATGATTTCGGATGGCTACAATAAAAGTGTCAGCTGTTTTTAGAATGTAAAATGTAAATCAGCGTTTGCTGTTTGATTTTCTCACCCTTCGGGCGAGCCGAGTGCACCCATCTTCTGCGTTATCAGAGCTTTGAGGTAAACCACTACATCTGCAGCTCTGATGCCTTGAATATGGGTGCACCCGACTCGTGAAATATCCGGGCTTGGTGTTTCATGGTTCAGATTATCGCAAAGTCCGGACGTTGGACAGCGAATAAACGTAACGATTCAGTTTGTCTTCTATGACTAAAGTGACCGGCAAAAAGCGTGCCTCCGGCGGCGAGGTGAGTCACCTCGAAAACTGATTGCGCGTGCGCATTTTCCTTCGTTCCTCAGGAAAATGCGCACGCGCCTTCGGTTCGGGCTTCGCCCGACATAAACGCCGATGGTTTATGCGGGTTGGCTCACAAGCTTCGACGTAACAGGATACGTTGTTGCCACTTGTCCATTGTGGATTTAACCGCACTGCCGGCGGCCAAGGGTTGTGCCTCTACGACCTTTTTATCAAACCTTCTGTATCGTGTTTTTAGAAGAATGAAATGGGCCTCTCCTGCAAAGACGGTTGCCAGATGTCACACATCACGCGAATGCCCCGAAATCTGTCGCGAAATGGTTGCCTTCATGCATTCGTCATAGGGTTTCAAGGTGCCCCACCTTGCCGCCGGAGGCCTGCTTTTTAAACCGGTTTTAACCATAGAAGGCCTTTTCTCCGTTATCCTTCGGCGGACCTGATCCATCCCGTGCCTTTGATGGCGGCCACAAGGGCGGCAACACCCAAGGCAAAGGCCCCGAAAAGGTGGATGAGGTCCAGGGTGGTGATGGCCGCCGCCGGCATGTAGACCCCTTTAAGGTTTTTGATCACCAGAAGGCCCCCCGAGGCGATGATGGCCGCATATAGGCCTGTTTTCACCCGTGCGGCGGCGGTGAGGGGGCCGCCTTTTTCCAGGAGGTGCGTGGTGACGAGCCAGGCGGCCATGGCCAGGAAGAGGGCGGCGGTGAGGTAGTGGACGGCCAGGGTGATATGGAACTCCGCCAGCCAGCCGAAGCCCGGGATGTCGGCGATGTAGTACCGCTTGAAGATGGGCATGTGGCCCACGCCGCTTAAGGCAAGAAAGAGCATGTTGACCCGAAAGAGGGTGCGGAACAATGGGTTCATGGGGCTTTCTCCTCCTTTGAGGCTTTTTTGAGCTTCAGAAAGACGCGCCCTGCGGCCGCTGCAAATCCGGCCAGGGGCGCCAGGAGCATTGCCGTTCCCGCGTTTTCCGCCAGGGCCATGCTGTTGCCGTGGGGGGCGAGGTCGGGCAGGCCTGGGCCCTGGTCCACGGCGCTGTTCAGGGTCTCAAAGGGGACGGGTGAGACGTAGATGGTTGTGGTGCCCCCGTTCTCCTCCAGGCCGTAGATGTACCCGTTCATCTCCTTTGCAAGGGCCCTGGCTTTTGCGATCATTTCGTCCCTTGGTCCGATGCTCTGTACCCCTTCGGGGCAGGCCTCGATGCAGGCTGGCTCCTCTCCATCTTTGAGCCGGGTGTGGCAGCGGTCGCACTTGTACATCACTCCGTTCCCGGCAAGGGAGGGCAATAGGTCCAGGTAGAGCCCCACCCCGGTCTGGCGCTGGGGGATGTGCCAGGGGCAGGCTTTGCGGCACTTTGCACCCCCTAAGCAGAGGGCGTCGTTGATATGGGAGAGCCCGTTTTTTTCCTGGACTGCCGCGCCCCAGGGGCAGAGCTTTACGCAGGGCGGGTTGATGCAGTGCATGCAGCGTCTGGGGATGTATAGGGTCTGCTCTTCGCCGTTCACGGTGACCTCGGCCTCCTGGATGGTGAGCCAGTTGTACGGGCTGAGGCGCCCCTCCTCATCCTGTTCATCGCTGAAGTCCTCCACCGGCACCCGGCTGGGGTGCATGGCGGGAAAGGGCTTTTGGGGCTGGGGGAAGTCCTTTTCGTGGGCCTCCTTGCAGGCCATGACACATTCACCGCATCCCACGCACCTGGAGAGGTCCATCAGGGTGGTGAGGTAGCCCTCGGGGTCTGCGGCCTCGGCCCGTGCGGGCAGGGCTGCTGCCGTTACCGCCGTGGCTGCGCTGGCAACGCTCTCCTTGAGAAACGCGCGTCGTGATAAAGTCGGGTTCATGGGTGTCCTTCATGTACGGGGTTCACCGGGTTGGGCACACAAGCCTCCGGGCAAATCCCCGGAGACGTCGCCATTCATGGTCCATGCCCTTTAAGAGACGCTTTCAGGAAAAGGGTTACAACATGTGCATCCCTTTGACAGGATTTTTCTATCGTCGTAGTATAGTAGCAGGTGACACGGACATGGATGCGCTGCCTCACCCCTTGCTTTCACTCTCCATGAGTGCCTTTTCCCTTTCTCTCTCTTTTTCCGTTTGATTTCCGGCCGCGATGTTTTTTTGATCTCTTCCATGTCCGTCACCGGCCCACGACCAACGAGGGGCGGCAGCGGCGCAAGGGTGCCCGCCGAGGCAATCCGCCATGTCGCTCCGGTACCCCCGGTTGCATGGTGATGAAGGTCTTTCGTGCACGGGAAAGGGGGAATGGGATGAAACACAAACAGACGATGGTCAACCGCTCCGCCCAGGACAGGCGTCGCGTGGAATCCGGCACGTGGAAGGGTGTTGAGCGCAGGACGCAAGAGGAGAAGCGGGAGCAGTGGCAGCGCGTCGGTAAATGGCGCAGCAAGCACAAGCCGGTCACCACGATCGACCTCTCCCACAATGCCCTGCTGTGATCCTTGGGGGCCTGGCTGGCCAGGCCCTTGAAACCCAGTTTCCCTGACGCCTTGGAAGGTTTCCGGAAGGTGGCCGCCGGGCGTCAGGTGACCGTCGCAACCAAAAAAACCGCCCCCCGAATACGGGGGGCGGTTTTTTATGACGGGCGTTTTGTGGACATTCCCGTTTTGATCAGGCTTTGGCTGCCATGGCTTCTGCCCAGAAGGGGGACATCTGGCGCAGGGTGTTGATGATGCCGGGCAGGCACTCAAGGACGGTGTCGATGTCCTCGTCGGTGTTGTCGATGGACAACGAGAACCGGATGGTGCCGTGGGCAGCGGTAAAGGGCACGCCCATGGCCCTCAGCACGTGGGAGGGCTCCAGGGAGCCCGAGGTGCAGGCAGATCCCGAAGAAGCACAGATCCCGAACTCGTTCATCATCAGGAGGATGGCTTCGCCTTCCACATACTCGAAGCTGATGCTGCAGGTGTTGGGCAGGCGGTTATCCAGGTCCCCGTTGACAAAGCTGTTGGGGATGGTTTCAAGAAGGCCTTTTTCAAGGCGGTCCCGAAGGGCCTTGACCCGGGTGTTCTCCTCTTCCATCTTTTCTGCGGCAAGCTCGCAGGCGCGGCCCAGGGCCACGATGGAGGAGTGGTTCTCGGTGCCGGCACGACGTCCCTTTTCCTGGTGGCCGCCCATGAGGAAGGGGGCGAACTTGGTGCCCTTGCGGATGTAAAGGGCGCCCACGCCCTTGGGGGCATGGAGCTTGTGACCGGACAGGGAGAGCATGTCGATGGCCGAGTCGGCCATGTCGATGTCGATTTTTCCCACAGCCTGCACCGCATCGGTGTGGAAGACTGCCGCGCCCAAGGATTTTACCTTCTTGGCGATCTCTTCCACGGGGAAGATGGTGCCGGTCTCGTTGTTGGCCCACATGATGCTGACAATGGCGGTCTCTTCGGAGACGGCCGCGTACAGGGCTTTGAGATCAAGGCATCCCTTTTTGTCCACGGGGACGAAGGTAACGCGGTAGCCCTTTTTCTCCAGGTACTCGCAGTAGCTCAGGACCGCGGGGTGCTCCACCATGGTGGTGATGATGTGCTTTCGGTCGGGGTAAGCCACCAGGGCCGCGTTGATGGCGGTGGAGTCGCTCTCGGTGCCGCAGCTGGTGAAGAGGATCTCTTCCGGCTGGGCGCCCAGGAGGGCTGCCACGCGCCGGCGGGCAAGGTTCAGGGGCTCACCGGCTTCGGCGCCCTTGTGGTGCATGGATGAGGGGTTGCCGTATACATCCCGCAGGCAGGGGATCATCTCTTCGAGGACTTCGTCTGCCACTCGGGTGGTTGCGTTGTTGTCAAGATATACGGTGCGCATTACTTCACCTCCTCCACCACAAGTTCCGAGGTCACCAGCTCCCGGAGCTTGGCTTCCACATGGTTTTTCAGCGTAATCTGGGACTTGCTGCAGGAGGCGCAGGAGCCCTGGAGGCGGACGTAGACCTTGTCGCCCACCACGTCCACAAGCTCGATGTCGCCCCTGTCTTTCTGGAGGGTGGGTTTGATCTCACGCTCCAAGGTGCTTTCGATGAGCTTGATCTTCTGCATGTTGCTCATGCGCACGGGCTTGATGATCTCCATGGGCGCATCACCCTTGATCTTGTGGATGATGGCTTCGATGTCGTCGTGGCACTTGCCGCAGCCGCCGCCAGCCTTGAGGTGGTTGATCACCTGGTCGATGGTGGTCAGGCCGTCTTCTTTCACTGCGCGCTCGATCTCGAGGTCGGTGACCCCGAAGCATTCACAGACCACGTTGCCCTGGGTCTCTTTCACCACCTCGCCACGGTAGTCGGCAATGGCGCGCTCCAGGCCGTCGCGGCCCATGACGGAGCAGTGGATCTTTTCTTTGGGAAGACCACCCAGGAACTCGGCGATGTCGTCGTTGGTGATCTTGGTTGCTTCGTCCAGGGTCAGGCCTTTGACCATTTCGGTCAGTGCCGAAGAGGAGGCGATGGCGCTTGCGCATCCAAAGGTCTGAAATTTAGCGTCTTCAATGATATCGTTCTCGCCCACGCGAATGGTGAGTTTCAGTGCGTCACCGCAGGAGAGGGACCCCACTTCACCGACACCGCTGGCGTTTTCAATCACGCCGACGTTTCTGGGGTTCAGAAAGTGCTCCCTGACCTTTTCCGTATAATCCCACATGGTATTCTCCCGTTAAGCATAATATATGGCCTCGCATCCACCCGGCGGTTCACGAATGCTTGCAGCCGGGTGCTGCCGACATTTCGAAAGTCCATGATGTCCCGACGAGGCGTTGTTGCCTTGAGCATTTTCGGCTGGCCGTCACAGGGCGCCTGGGTTGGAATTTTTGAAGGGCCGTATGATTTTTGGGGCTGCCGAACGTTTTTCAATGAAGATAAGAATCAACCACGATTGGTCAACCCTTTCAAGGATAAAATCGATAAAAACGATTCCCGGTGCCAGAAAAGAATCGTCTGGAAAGCCCCTGTACGCCGGTCCGCAGCGCACCGCATCCCGGGGCCGAAGGAGCAAGGGGCTTGAAAAGCGGGGATGCTCTTGACAAGCCTTTCGCCCCCAAGGGATAGTAGATGGCGACATCAGCAAAACGATATCTTTTTTGTTCCATCATGAAGCATACCTGAGTCCACCGTTCATACAAGGGAGCGCCCATGGATGAGAGCACCGCACGACTGACCGAGGCCGCAGCTCATATTCGGAGCCGCTGGCCAAAGACCCCCGACATCCTGATCATGGCAGGTACCGGCCTGTCCGACTGCACCGGGTTTGTCTCGGAAGAGGCTTCCCTGATGTACGGGGAGATCCCCGGGTTTCCCCTGGCCACCGTTGAGAGCCACGCCGGGTGCCTTCTTTGCGGCGATGCGTCCGGTACCCCAGTGATGGTGATGCAGGGGCGCTTTCATCTGTACGAGGGCTACACAGCCCGTGAGGTGACCTTTCCCATTCGGGTGGCCCGAGCCTTGGGGGCCCGGACCCTCATCGTCACCAACGCCGCCGGTGGTCTCAACCCTACCTTTAAAGAGGGGAGCCTCATGGTGATACGGGACCACCTGAACCTCACCGGTGAAAATCCCCTGGTGGGTCCCAACAACGATGACTGGGGCCTCCGCTTTCCTTCCATGATCCATGCCTACAACCGAGACCTCTCCGATGCAGCCTTTGCCATGGCCCGCGACCTGGATGTGCCGGTGTGCCAGGGCGTCTATGCGGGCCTTATGGGCCCCAGCCTTGAAACCCCGGCCGAGATGCGCTGGCTACGGACCATCGGGGCGGACTGTGTGGGGTTTTCTACGGTCATGGAGGTGATCGCCGCGACCCATGCGGGGATGAGTACCCTGGGCCTCTCCCTCATCACCAACATCAACGATCCGGACAACCCGGAAGAGGCCACCGTGGAAAAGGTGCTGGCCGTGGCAGAGAAAGCGCGGCCGGGGTTTGAGATGGTGTTGAAACAGGTCATAGGTCAATAGGTAATAGGTGAATAGTGAGTAGGGAGTAGGGAGCAGGGGATAGGGCGTGGCCGGGTGGGAAGCGGCAGGGATGCCGTTTGATCATAGAAGCGATTCTTTATTGAAAGGGACGGAGCAATGACCAGAGGGACGACGTTAATCAAGGGCGGGTGGGTGCTCCCCATGACGGACCGCGAGGTTTACGACGGGGGCGCTGTGCTGGTGAAAGACGGGGTGGTGGGGGCTGTGTTCCGGGCGGGGGACACGCTCCCCGAGGCCGAGACCGTGGTGAATGCAACAGGCTGCGTGGTGATGCCCGGCCTTGTGAACACCCACTGCCACAGCCCCATGTCCCTGTTCCGGGGGCTGGCCGACGACATGCCCCTGGCCTCATGGCTCAACGAGCATATCTTCCCGGCCGAAGCCGCCCACATCAACCCGGAGACGGTGCGGGCAGGGGCCCTGCTCTCCTGCGCGGAGATGCTCTTGTCCGGCACCACCACGGTGTGTGACGGCTATTTTTACGAAGGGGAGGTGGCAGAAGCCGTGGTGGAGACCGGGATGCGCGGGGTGCTGGCCCACGGCGTCATCGATTTTCCCGCGCCCGGGGTGCCCGACCCTTCTGTGAACGTGGAAAAAGCCGCCGCCTTTGTGGAGGCGTGGAAGGATCGTTTTTCCCTTATCACCCCGTCCATCTTCTGCCACACCCCCTACACCTGTAGCGAAAAGACCCTGTCCGCGGCCAAGGAGGCCTGCCGCCTTTTGGGCGTGTTGTTCCAGATCCACGTGGCAGAAACCGAAGACGAGGTGCAGCGCCTGAAAGAGGAGCGGGGGATTTCCCCGTATCAGCTTTTGGACGACCTCCACATCCTGGACGAGGCCACCCTGCTCATCCACAACGTCTGGATGAACAACGGGGACATGGACCTTGTGGCACGCCGCGGTGCCGCCGCATCCCACAACCCGGGGAGCAACACCAAGCTCGCCTCGGGGCTCTGCCCGGCCCAGGCCCTCATTGACAAGGGAATCCACGTGGGCCTGGGAACCGACGGCGCGGCCAGCAACAACAATCTGGACCTTTTCAACGACATGCAGGTGACGGCCAAGCTTCACAAGGCATACAGTCTGGACCCCGTGGCCATGGACGCCTGGACTGTCCTGGAGATGGCCACCCGGGAAGGCGCCAAGGCCATCGGCCTGGGGGGGAGTATCGGCAGCCTTCTCCCTGGCAAGCGCGCGGACATCATCCTGGTGGACATGAACAAACCCCACCTCACCCCCACCCACAACCCCGTCTCCCACCTTGTGTATGCCGCCTCAGGGGCCGATGTGCGAGACGTTTTTGTGGAGGGCAGGCAGGTGGTGAAAGAGGGCAGGCTCCTTACCGTGGACGTGGACTCCGTGATGGCTGAGGTCAATCGCATCGCCGCATCCATGGGGTGATCTTACAGGGAACCGCATGGTTTGACCGTCTGATACGTTGTTGTTGATAAATTGTTACCCTCAAACAATGCAATCAATTTAAGGTGGACCATGAAGAAGATCTGGTTTGGATTTGTGGGGCTGGTGCTGCTTGCGGGCTGTGCATCCCTGTCTGGAAACGAGCCCAGGACCGTGAGCAAGCTGGTGATCGGAGACCTGGGCCTGGTGGCCCCTCCGGCACGTGCTTTTGCCATCTATCCGGTGGGCAATGCCGCCTACCTTGGCTCTGGATCCGGTGCGGAGATGCTTGTGGGCATGACGCGGGATGCCATCCGCAGGACCATGGAAGGCAAAGGCTACGTGCTGGTGGCGATGTCTGCGGAACCCGATTTCATCATGGGCTTCGGCCTGGGGATGGAGTCGAAGATTACCGATGAGGATATTTTTCGGAAAACCGGCATGGTGGCAGGGCTTTCCACCGAAGGGATCAACCAGTCGGCCTTTCAAAAAGGCTCCATCCTGGTGGCCATGTTCAGGCCGGGAGACAAAGAGCCTGCCTGGCGGACCCTGGCCCAGGGCATGGCAGACATGAAAAAAGCGGATGCCGCCCGGAAAGAGGCCATTGACGCCCTGGTGGCGGACATGCTGAGTCCCGTTCCCCCGGCAGGCAAGGAAACGCATTAAAGGGGACGGAGTCTTTGCCCCGTCCCCCCTGTCCGCCGGAGGTGCGTTGTTTTCTTACTCCCGGGCCGCGGCAGGCTCTGCGGTGAGCCGCTCCACATCCTCAACGGTGGTGTTGGGGATATGGACGCCGTTTCGTTTGGAGAGGATCACCAGGGAGGCCACAATGGTGCCCATGGCCAGGAGCAGGCAGAGGGCGCTGCCCGTGATGCCCGCAAGCAGGTAGGCCACGAGGCTCACGGTGCCGTTGAGCAGGGCGTAAGGCAGCTGGGTCTCCACGTGGTCGATGTGATCGCATCCGGCCCCCGTGGAGGAGAGGATGGTGGTGTCGGAGATGGGAGAGCAGTGGTCTCCGAAGAGCCCGCCGGAGAGGACCGCCCCGATGCAGGCGTGGAGGGGGGCACCCAGGGTTTCCGACATGGGGATGACCAGGGGCATGAGGATGGCAAAGGTCCCCCAGGATGAGCCCGTTGCAAAGGACATGATCCCACCGATCAAAAAGACCACGGCAGGCACGCCCCAGGCGGGCAGGGTGCCGTGGGTCACCTCGATGATGTAGTTTGCCGTTCCCATGTGTTTCCCCACAGCCCCCAGGGACCAGGCCAGCACGAGAATCACCGCCACGTTCATCATCTTGTTCATCCCGGAAAAATAGATGTCGAAGCTTTCGCCCAGGGTTTTCACCTTATGAAAGACCATGAGGGAGATGATGGTGATGGCGGCAAAGAGGTACCCGGTGCTCAGGGCCGTGCGAAAGGTGCTGCCCGGGACCTTTTTCAGGGGAAATCCCAAGGGGCCCAGGATGCCGAAGAGGGTGACGAAGAGGACGATGAGGGGGAGCCAGATGAGGATGGCCTTGCTGTTGGCGTTCCGCTCATCGTTGGCGTGCCTCAGGGGCTTGGAGTGGGGCCAGTAGCGCTCCCCGGTGTCGATGGTTCGTTTCTCGGCCCGGGCCATGGCGCTGAACTCATAGCCGGTGAACGCCACCACCGGCACCATGATGACCGCCAGGATCGGGTAGAACTGAAAAGGAATGGCCTTGATAAAGGCGGTCCAGTCGGATTCGGCGATGCCCAGGGCTGTGAACTCCTTCTGGATGAGGCCCATGACGTAGACCCCCCAGCCGATGAAGGGAACGAGGACGGCAATGGGGGAGGCTGTGGAGTCGATGATCCAGGCCAGTTTCTCCCGGGAGACCCTCAGCTTGTCAAAGAGAGGTTCGGAGATGGGCCCCACGATGAGGGGCGTTCCGAGGTCCGAGAAAAAGACGATGATTCCCCCCAGCCAGGCGGAGAGCTGCACCTTGAACCGGTTGTTGACGATCTCCGTCATCTTCAGGGCAAAGGCGGCAGCCCCGCCTGATTTTTCCATGAGCCCCACAAATCCCCCGATAAAAACCAGGAGAACCAGGACGCCCGCGTTGTAGCTGTCGGCGACCTGGGCAAAGAGATAGGATTTGATCATGGTGGTGACAGCCGTGACGGGGTGACCCCCTGAGAGGATGAGAACCCCTGTGAGGACGCCTGCAAAGAGTGCCGGAATGACGTTTTTGAGCTTGATTGCGATGATGATTGCCAGCACAACCGGCAGAATCGAGACGATACCCATGTGTTCCATAGAAGAATCCTTAAAGACTGTCAGTGAATAATTTTAACTTGTTTTCACTGTGCAGATAGGAGGAATCCACCGGTTTGTCAAGGGGGGAGGAGTCTAAATAACTGGGGCGTCCGGCAATAAGCCGAACGCCCCAACGGTTTTTTCTTTATAGGAAAATAGGAACTGATCTTCTGTCTGATACAGCAGATATGAAATCTTCGTCAGGCGCTGTAGTACTTTTTGTGGTACCAGCCTCCGTCACCGGGGGGACGGCCCATTTTCCGTCTGATGAGATAGGCAAAGAAAAGGAAGAGGACACGGGTGACGCCTTGAGTGAAGGGGGTTGCTTGCCATCGTCTGGGGGAGACGGTGACCCGTTGGGGGAGAAGCACCGGCTTTCCTGCGCGCTTCATCATCAGGGAGAGCTCCACATCCTCCATGAGCTTCATGGGGGGAAATCCCCCTGCCCCGTCAAGGACTGAGCGCCTTACGAACTGACACTGGTCGCCGAAGCTGATGCCCGTGGTGTGGCAGCGCAGGTGATTTAACCCTGTGATGAGACGGGTGCGGGCCGTGGCAGGGGAAAACCCCATGGAAAAGGAGCCGCCGGGAACGGCGCTGTGGGCAAGGACCCTCTGGATGGCCTCGGCGCCGTGGGCAGGAAAGCGGGCATCGGCATGGAGCACCACCAATACATCCCCGTGGCAGGTGGCCCACGCCTCGGCGATCTGCAAGCCCCGGCCCTTACGTGCGCACCTCACCACCCGGGCCCCGGCAGCCTCTGCCAGGATGCAGGTGGCATCCGTGGATCCTGCGTCGGCCACCACGATTTCCAGAAAGGGCCCGTCCATGGCAAGGCTTTCCACGGCTTCAGTGATTCCGGCCTCTTCGTTGAGGGTGGGGATGATGGCGGTCAGTGTGGGAAAGGGGGCTGGGTGCGTTTTCATGGGGAAAGTGTGCCACAGATGGACGGGGAGTGCCAGGGTGGTTTTGCCCTCACGGCGTGGTGGGGCCGTATTGAAATCGTAAATGGTTTTTCCCCATGCCATCAATACAAACGATTGGTTTTTTTACTCACTGCCCGATATATGCAACACCATTGAAATCGGTCGAAAAAGCACGGTGATGGCAGGGGGAACCATGGCATATGTTTTGAAAAACAGATGGGTTTACAGGGGACTCCGGTTTCTGGTGGCCGGAATTTTTCTGTGGTCCGGTGCGGGAAAGCTCATGGACCCGGCCGCTTTTACCGTGGTGATCGATGCCTTTGGACTTCTTCCCGAGGGGTTCTCCGGCCTGGTGGCCGTGGTGTTGCCCGTGGTGGAAGTGGTGGCGGGGCTGGCCCTGATTTTCGATATGCGGGGGGCCTTGGAGACCCTGTTTGTGCTTCTGCTGTTTTTCATGGCGATCCTCGGCTACGGGATCTACCTCGGCCTCGATATCGATTGCGGATGCTTTGGCCCGGAAGATCCTGAGGCGCGGGCCTTTGGCGGACTTCGCACAGCCCTTTACCGGGATGTTTTCTTTTTCGGGCTCATGGGCCTGACGGCCGTGAGCCGACGATTGAGGCGCGGTGCGGATCAACGTGTCGATGTCCAGGGACTTGACCCTCGAATGGCATGACAGCGCATCCCGTCGGTTGATTTGCGGATTGAACAGTCCTTTTTGTGTGTTTGGATTTATGCGGTTTTTGAAACGGTTTTTTTAAGGAGAATGACGATGAAACGATTTTCTGCGGTGATTGCGGTGGGCCTGACCCTTCTTCTGGCCGGCAACGTGTTCGCTTTCGGCAAGAGCAAGTTTGAAAAAGAGGTGGAAAAAGAGACCGGCGCCGTCAAACTCGTGCGCGAGATCCAGCGCGGCGGCTACGACCTGGTGACCACCGCCGAGTTGAAGAAGATGATCGATGAAAACAAAGAGATGGTCATCGTGGACACCATGCCCTATGAAGCCAGCTACAAAAAGGCCCACGTTCCCGGCGCCGTGCAGTTCCTCTTCCCCATCCCCGACATGAACACCTGGAACAACGATGAGACCGCCGGTAAAACCCAGGCCGAATACGAAGCCCTCCTCGGCGCAGACAAAGAGAAAACCATCATCGTCTACTGCGGGTTTGTCAAATGCACCCGGAGCCACAACGGTGCGGTCTGGGCCAAGAAACTCGGCTACAAGAACGTCTACCGCTACAGCGGTGGCATCTACGCCTGGAAAGGCGCAGGCTACAAAGCCGAGAAGGTCGATTAAGACCGCCTAATTCCCTTTCTTCCAGGTCCTCCACCTGAAACATGAAACACCCCTGAACCGTGTCAGCCGGTTCAGGGGTGTTTTTGTTTGGTAAGTGTACATCCCAAAAAGCACAGCCTCCGGCGGCAAGGTGTGCAACCTTGAGAGCAGATTGCGAATGCGCTTTGCCCCTCGTTCCTCGGGGCAAAAAACATCCGCCTTTCAAGGAAACGTCAACCCTTGATCATCGTTTGGGCCATCGGCCTGTTTTCGTCCCCATCGCCCGGACACCATTGTTCCCAGGCTCCGCCTGGGAATGTTTTTCGGAGGCTCTGCCTCCATGTGTGATGTCTCCGTAACCTGTGAAGCCCGTCAGCGAATGTGACGGGGCGAGGTACGAGCCCCGGAGCATTCGCACCTTGCTTTCGAGGTGGCACACCTCGCCGCCGGAGGCATGGTTTTATCGTTTTCTTGCCCACTCCTCCATGCGGCAGCGGGTGCGCAGGATAAAGAGGAGGCAGGGGATGGCGGCACCCGGGGCAAAGCCCAGGGCTGTATCGGCCAGGAGGCGGCGGAAGGTTGTGGTCGCTGACGGGGAGGTCCAGGTTTGTGTTTCGTCGGGAAAGGTGGCGGTGACCTTGTGGGTGCCCCACACCAGCGGGAGTGCGTTGCTGTTGGAGGCGGCCTGACGCACTTCGTCCGTGAGCCGGGTGCGAAGGTCTCGGATCTGTGATTGGCTGATGGGGCGCTTGGGGACGTCGAACCGATGGATCCAGGGCATGTGGCCCTGGATACGGTCACAGGCAACGCCTTCGGCGCTGACAAAGGTGACGGGGATGTTGTGTTCTCCCAGCACGGCGGAGAAGAGTTCCACCTCGGTGACGGGGCTGTCATTGATGCAGAGCTTTCTTAAACGCTTATGGAAAATGTGGGGGCTGAACCCTTCCTGGTCCGGGGCTGCGTGCCAGCCGACCATCACGGCGCAGTCTGCCTCGGGCATGGTGCCGATGAGGGGCACGGGGTGCCAGCGGTGGCCTTGCTCGCAGCGAGCTTCGGCCATGAGTTTTTCCGGGAGGATGTTAAAGCCCGTACCGTGCATGTCGCCGACGGTGATGCGGTGGTAACCGGCGTCAAGAAGGCCCCGGGCCGCGGCGTTGACATCGGCTGTGAGAAGGTGCCTTGCCTTGTGCCACGCATGGACACCGGGCGTGCACTGGGCTTTGGCGTGAACGCCGATGATGCCTTCGATGTCTGCTAAGATAAGGGCTTTATCATTCATGGGGGCGCTTGCCTGTGGTTTGCCATACTCGGTTTTTGAGGGTGAGGATACTCCCTTGGGCTTTGCAGTCTCAGATCTCCAGCATGATACGTGGCTGATGGCGTTCAGGGCAAGAAAAAAGCCCTTTACTCCAAAACGGGTAAAGGGCTTTTTTATCTGTGCTCTGTCGACCGATGCTCGTTCGTGTTACTTCTCCCACCCGGTAATCATCGCCTTCACGTGGGAGGTAAGGGTCGGGCCGGTGGTGATCATGTAGACGTGCATGATCACAAAGGCCAGGATCATAAGGGCCCCCAGGGTGTGGATAACGGCGATGGCTCCCAAGCCGACGTCTGCCATGAAGTCGGTGCGGGTGTTGACGGTGTAATAGAGAAACCCCGTGACCATCTGAAGGGGGAGGAGCACTGCCGAGAAGACGAGGTAGACGATCCGCTGCAGGGGGTTGTGCTTGGCTCGCTCCGTGGCGGGGACGGGGTGGGGCTCGCCTTTGAAGATGCCCACGGCGTAGTGGCGCACCACCAGGGCCATCTTTCGGGTGGTGGGGATGTAGTGTTTCCATTCGCCGGTGGTGGCGATCCAGAAGGCAAAGAAGGCAAAGGCCACGGCCCAGGCGATGCCGGAGATGTTGTGGATAGTGACGGCTGCCTCAAAGCCCATGAGGGTAAAATTGCCGTGGACCTCAAGGCCCGTGACCATGAGGACGGTGATGACGGCCACCTGGAACCAGTGCCAGAGGCGCTCGTAGCGGGTGAAAAGATAGATGGGTTGGTTCATGGGATATCCTTTAAAAAAACGGGCGAAGGGCCAATGGATAAAGGCGAAAGGCCGTGGAGTCGCTTCGCTCCGGTCAGTTAAGTAAGGGAGGCAGGGCCTCCCAGAGCCTGGAAACGAGTACAAAAAGGTGCGTCGTGCAACCGCAACCTGGGTGGAGGGGATCAATCCCTCTCCGCCAGGGCACGTTTTTACCCTTTTCGCCGTGCCAGGATGCGTAAGGTCCCGTGAATCACGACACCGACAAGGGATGCCAGGACCAGTGCCCAGCCCGAGGCTTCCAGGGGGCCGCCGGTGTCGCGGCCCGGCATGTAGAAACCTGCCAGGTGGGGTGCGTCCATACGGCCCCCTTCCCGGGTGTGGCATTCGGCGCAGGCCACGGTTTCCTCTTTGGGGGCCACCATGTGGGTGATGGGAAAGACGTAGCTGGTCTCGGCAAAGGCGAGCTCCCCGCTGAAGGGAAGCCCGGCGTGCTCCATGCCGCTGGCCACGGCCCGGTTCCAGTCGTAGGTTTTCCAGTAGGCGTCACTCCCCTTTTTTCCGAAGAGGTGGGGGATGACGAGGTTTTTCGCCTTAGCATCCATGGGCTGTCTGGCCCGGTGGACCTTGAAGGGGAAGATGCGGGCGTTGGGATCTTCTCGGTCACCCAGGGGGCGGTTGACGGCGATCTCTTTTGAGGGATCCACCGTGTCCCGGGCCGTGAGGGTCTCGATGCTGCCGTTGAACCAGAAGTACTCGGGTTTGACGTGTTTCTCCCAGCGCATGTCCCCTTTCTTGGTCATGTAGACGGGCTTGCCGTAGGGGCCGTTTTCCACGTAAGGTTTTCCCTCCTTTTTGACGCCGGCCTTTGACCAGTCCCACCACATCTTGGTGGGCTTTTCCCGGGCAAAGGTGGGGATGTGGCAGGTCTGGCACGCCACCTTGTCGGTATGGTCGTTGGCCTTGGATCCTTTTTGGTGAGGGGTGGCCGTGTGGCAGGACTCGCAGGAGATTTTGTGGGTCAAATCATCCTCCACCAGGCTTTTTCGGCTCTCAAAGGCCGGGGTGCGGTAGGAGCGGCCCGCGATGTCATGGGCCACGGTGGTGTGGCAGCGCACGCAGTCGAAGTTTTTGCCCTTGGCATCCATGTGCACATCCAGGGCGTTGTCCGGCATGAAGAGGGAGGAGTCCAGGTCTCCGTGTTTGACCCCGTCTCCACCGCCGCCGAAGAAGTGGCAGGTGCCGCAGTTTTTTCGCGTGGGGCGTGCCACGCTCTGGGCCACGGTGTTCCACTCCGGCGGGGTGAAGGTCTTTTTCCCGAACTTTTTGGGTTTGTCCACGGGCAGACCCGCCATGGTGGGGAATTTTTTGTAGGTGCCTGTCTGCTCATGGCAGACGAGGCAGTCGATCTTTGTCTCGTCGGTGAAATCAAAGCTTTTATCTTTCCAGCCATATCCCGCGTGGCAGGAAGTGCATCGGGGCTCGTTGCCGTGGATGCTGATACAGAAGTTGTTCAAGGTCAGGCCTGCCTTGCCGATTTTCTCCTCTTCAGGGCTGTCGGGGTCCCGCCAGGTCCAGTGGATGGTCTGCATCACCTGGTTGCCTGCCTCGTTGTGGCAGGTGAGGCAGGCTTTGGTCACCTCGCTTCCCGAGGTGAAATTCTGCTTCAAGATGTCATGGTCGGCATGGCTCGTGGTGATCCACGGTGTGGTGTCTGCCGTGGCCTGCCTTGCCATGGCGCGTCCCGGTGCTTCGTCCGCCCGGGCAGATTCAAGCCCGAAGCAGGCCAGGCACGCCATGATCAGCCCCAGCCTTCGCATCATGTTTCCTCCCATAACCTCTCCCTTCGATGTGTGAAAAAACAGCCTCGCCGGAGGCCATTGAATAGTTGCATTCATGGTTAAGAGCAAAGGGTGTGCCAGGTGGCTGCACGTGTAACATATGGAAATGGTAGCTTCATATTGCAGGTGTGTTTGGGGTGTGTTAATAAATTAACGTAAGTATGGCAACAAATGTTAATTTACGTTAACTCCGCCCATGAGGTGACCCATGGAACACCTGATTTCCCATATTTTCGACACCCTTGCCGACGGCGTTCTCGTTGTGAACAGCAAGGGGCGGATCCTCGATGCCAACCGGGCTGCCGAGGAGCTCACGGGGTTTTCCCGGCAGGAGCTGAAAGGGGGCCCATGCCGTATGCTGAACTGCTCGGGCTGCAAGCGGTTTGAAAAGGGTGGGGAACATCCGCACTGCAGCCTTTTTGCCTCAGGGGGGGAGAAGGTGGTGCGATGCACCATCAAGTGCCGGAGCGGTGAGAGCATCCCGGTGTTGAAGCGGGCCCGCGTGATGGAAGACGGAGACGGGAAGGTTCTCGGGGCCGTGGAGATCCTTACGGACATGAGAAAACTCGTGGCCCTGGAGAACCGGGTGGACGACCTGGCACGGGAGGTGGTGGCCAGTCGGGAGCACCACGGCATCGAAGGGGAGTCCGCAGCGATTCGCCGGCTCCTGGCCTTTATCGACAGTGTGGTTACCTCCACGGCCCCGGTACTGATCCAGGGCGAGAGCGGCACGGGAAAGGAGCTGGTTGCCCAGGCCATTCATACGGGCAGCATGGGGGCAGGGGCGCCCTTTATCAAGGTGAACTGTGCAGCCTTGAATGAAAACCTTCTGGAGAGTGAGCTCTTCGGCCATGTGAAGGGGGCCTTTACCGGTGCCTCCCGGGACCGGGTCGGTCGCTTTGAGGCGGCCCACGGCGGCACCCTGTTCCTGGATGAGATCGGGGACATGCCTGCCCCGATTCAGGTGAAGCTGCTGAGGGTCCTTGAGGAGAAGGTGATCGAAAAGGTGGGGGACCACACCCCGGTACCGGTGGATGTGCGGGTTATCACCGCCACCCACAGGGACCTGGGGGCCCTTGTTGAAAGGGGGGATTTCCGGGAAGACCTCTATTTCCGAATCAACGTCATTCCCGTTATCTGCCCGCCGCTGCGGGAGCGCGACGGCGACGTGCTGATCCTAGCCAACCGGTTTCTTACGCGGTTTGCCCTGCGGGACGGAAAGCCCATGACCGGCATCTCTCCGGAAGCTGCAGCAGTCCTTGACGCCTATGGTTGGCCGGGGAACGTCCGGGAGCTGCGCAACGCCATGGAGTATGCCATGGTCCTGAGCCGAAACGGGCGCGTGGAGGTGGAGCACCTGCCCGTCCATGTGGGGAACTCCCGGGAAGCCGTCCCCTTTCAGGGGGGACGGCGGGCCGTGACCAGGGATGACGTGGAGGCCGCCCTTTTTCGGGCGGGGGGCGTGAAAACCGAAGCCGCAAGGCTCCTGGGGGTGAGCAGGGTCACCTTGTGGAAATGGATGAAAAAAATGGGGCTTTGAATTAAAGGTCTGATCCCTGCGTCCCTTTCATCTCTTCCTCAATTTGCCTGTCCAGCTCCTCCATGCTTGTCTGCTCTTTGGGGGTGGTGACGGCGCTTTCGGCAAAGGGGTTTGCGTCTTTGCTCACCCAGCCCGTGCTGTCCCAAAGATGGTGGCGTTCGTCCATGGCTCCCTGCCAGGTGAAGGTGCCCCAGGGCGTTTTGAGGGCCTCTCCTTTTTTTCCTTCCATGCGTTTGCCGTCCTTATAAAGGCTCCCGTGGTAGCCCTGGCTTCGGCTGCCCGGCTGGAGGATGTGAACCACAAGCTTCCAGCCATCTTCTTCCTTGACCATCACCTTGGGCGCGGTGCGGCCGCAGGGGGGCCGTTTTTTCATCTGGGCGACGCATGTGCGGTGCTGGGTCAGGCAGGCTTCCTGAGTTGCCGTGCAGGTGGTGCGGGGGCATGGGGAGGACGGGTCGGCCGTTTTGTTGGGGCAGGAGGACGGTGTGGCCCAGGCTGCGGCGGTCACGGCAAGGGCGGCTGTCAGGAACAGGCATATGCAGGTGCGTTTCATCATGTCGGGTCCTTTTTCGTTTTCTATGTCACGGAGATGGGTTGGGTACGGTTTGCTGCCCGTGGGTGGGCGTGTGAATGTCTATTTTTGCGGATGAGGGGGGAGAGGTCAAGGGGGAATGGGAGAAAGGGCTAAAGGTAAAAAGGCTAAGGGCTAAAGGGGAAGGGCTAAGGGCAAAAAGGCTGAGGGCTAAAGGGGAAGGGGTAAAGGCAAAAAGGCGAAGGGTGAAGGAAAGGACGGGTTTTCCGGCTTGCGCAGAGGAAAGGGATCCGGCTAAAGTAAGTTTTTTGGGTAATGACTCAGCTCATCATTGCCTCAGGCGGCCCTGCCGGAGGCAACTGAATCGTTGCATTCATCATTTCTTTTCAGGACGTACCCATGAGCCATTCCGATCCGGTCATCCGCCACGACGCTCTCTCCCATTGCCGGATGCTCTTTTCCGGTGACTTTCGCCTGCTGGTCATGGCGGCCCGTGCCGGTCAGGGCAAGACCACGCTGGCACGGCAGCTGATGGCCTCGGCCCCGTCCCTTTGGCATGCCTGCTCACCGTCTCAGGATGACCCGTCGGTCTTTATGGACGGGCTGATCCACAGCCTGGGGCTGCCTTCCCTGCCCGAGGGCGGCTTACCAGAGAATCGCTGGGAGCAGGCCCTGGCGCGGCTTGTAAAAGCAGCCCCCGATCTGGGGCCGGGCCTGCTGATTGTGGATGACTACCACCTGGTCATGGACAGCCCGGCAAACCGTACCTGCCTGCAGCAGCTTCTTGCCCACAGTCCGTTGCACCTGGTGATCCTGACCCGTGAGTACCCGGATCACGCGGTCCTGGCCCCCTTGGGGGACACCCTTTTCATCGACAATGACCTTCTGGCCCTGAGCCTGGACGAAACCGCCCAGGTGGTGCAGGCTGCCCAAGGAGACCCTGTTGCGGCCCACACCATTCGGGACATCCATGCCCTCTCCGAAGGGTGGCCCGGAGGGGTGCGGCTGATCCTGGAGCACGGGCGGCTGAGCGGCAGGCCCTTGTCCGGACATTTTCCCAAACTCTCCGGCAGTCGGATTCTCGGGGCCATGGATCTTCTCTGGACCGAGGCGTCTCCCAGGATGACCCTTCTGGCGGGTCTGGAGCGTATTCCTTTAGGAATCCTGACGGACGACGGTCCCTGGCGCGCCGAGGGGGAGCAGCTTGCCTCCCTTGCGGACAGGGCGTGCTTTGTGAGGATTCAGAAAGACAAGGATGGGGAGTGGGTCATCCTGCATCACTTGCTTCGGGATGCCTTTGCAGCTCGTAAATCCAGCCTGATGCCGGAGTTTTGTCGCCGCTGGGCCGAGGTGCTGGGTGCCGGATGCCTTGAACGGGGCCTTGTGGAGGAGGGGTTGCTCTGCCTGAGTCGGGAAGGCTGTCATCAAAGGCTTGCCGAGGAGCTGAGTTCTCACGGGCTGGCGCTTCTTGGACGGGGCCGGTTTGCCCTGGTTGCCTCTTTTCTCGATGTGCTATCGCCCTGGTCTTCAAAAAGTTATCCCTGGCTGGACCTCTGTCGGGGGATCATCCTGCTCACCAAGGACCCTGTCTCCGCCTGGCAGTGGCTGGAGCAGAGCCTTGACGGCATGCGCGAGGCAGGTGATGGGGCAGGAGAGCTTCATGCCATCGGTCGCCTGGTGGAGTATGAGGTGCTCCACGGCGGGGCCTACGGCAGGCTTGCCCCGGACATCGAGCGGGGAAGGGACCTTCTTGAAACCATCGATTTGGCGGCGCATCACCGGCGTCATATCCTGGCGGCCCTGACTCTGGGGGCATGCTACGCCCTGGACGGGGCCGCAGCCCGCGGTCTGCTTCGCCTTCTGGAACCGGAACTTACAGCAGGTGGTGAAGATCACCTGGATCTTTTCAGCCTCCTGGTGCCCTGTTTGCACGCCATCCTGCGGACGGACGTTCCCAGTGCCCTTGCCGAACTCGACGCCAGGGTGGTGCCGGAGCGCATGGCGGCCTTGAGCCCGTCAAGCCGTTTTGCCGTCCACTTTTGTCTCTTGAACATCCTGCGTATCCGCGGCCGGGTGGATGATTTTACCCTGGCCGGGGGGTATGTGAAGACCCATTTTGCGCCTTTTCTTTCGTCGCCCTACCTGGTGAAGATGACCCGTACCTGGGACGCCCTGGCTGCGTTGCGCGGAGGCCGGGCAGAAGAGGCCCTCGGGATATTTGACGAGGTACTCACCACCGATGGCGGGCAAGACAACATCCACGCCGTGACCCTTAGCTGGAAGGCCCTGTGCCTGGCTCACCTGGGCAGGCACGACGAAGCCCGGGCCCTGTCTGCGGAGATCGGGCCGGTGGGACCCCTTGATTGCGGCCACTACTACGCTCGCCATTGTGCCATGATCCTGGGGTGCAGCCGAAGCCTGGACCCGGGGGATGATGGTGCGGTGCCCATCCTGATCCAGCACACCTCAGACCACACCCTTTTCGAGGATGCTTCCATCCAGGTTCTGGGGTTGGGATACCTGGCCAGGCGATACTTGACGGACGGCGAGGTCGATGCCGCCATGGGGACTGTTACGCGTATGCTCTCCATGATGGAGACCGTGGATTGCCTTAATTTTGCCGGGTTTGAGCCCCGCACGTTCACGCCCATGCTCACCGCGGCGGTGTCCGGGGGAGCCGAGAGCCGACGGGCTTTTCTGGCCGCCAGGCAAATGCTGGGCGTGGATCTCCTGGAAGACGGCAGCGCCGTGCCCGTGCTGGACATCCGACCCGCCCCCGGTGGGCGCCTTGATGTTTGTTGCCTTTCCACGGGAAAATCGGTGACGATTCGAGCGGCCCAGCAGGTCCGGCTGCTCACCCTCCTGCTTGGGGAGCCCTGCACCTGCATGACTGCCCATCGCCTGGCTGCCCTTCTCTGGCCAGAGAAGGAGCCCGGAGGCCTCAGGGGGCGCCTCGACAACCTCATGAAGCGCCTGAGGCAGACCCTGGGCGCAGCCCTGGACGCGACGTCGCCCCGGTGTTATCTGGCCATTGACGCGGGCACGGCTGTGCTGCGCCATGTCCGGTGCGAGGCGGCCCGCCTCGATGACCTGCTGGAAGAGGGGCGGTTGATCTTGGAGCAGAAACGCCCCTGGACCGCCTCCGTTCTTTTGACCCGTGCCTTTTCCCTTCTCAAGGATCCCGCCCCCTTTGTCCCCGACCCCCGGGAAGTACGCCTTGCCGCCCTGGCGTGGTGTCCGGTGCTGGCCCAGACCCACGGCACGGACCGGGCCCTGGATGCCGGGCGCTGTGCCCTCACCTTCCTTCCCCTTTCTCCGTCCCTCAATCGACTTATCCATGATCTCTGCCTTGAGGCAGACCGTCCCCACCAGGCCCTGGACCAGGTGGAGCAGTTGCGAAAGTCCCTGCGCCGGTCGGGCCACAGCCTGGAAGAGCAGGAAGCGGTCATGGAGAGCTTTTGGGGGTAGGACATCCCACCGGTGGTTTTTATCTCGTTTTAACAGGTTACGTGAAAACGACAGGTCTCTGACAGGTGGGCCCCCAAGGGGGCGTATACTTTTGCCGATTGGTGGTTTACTTCATTCAGTCAGCCTTCCGGGTTGTACCGGGTATGCTGAATTAAGGAATCATCGAAAGGCACGTTATGTACTCTCCAAGATATCGACTCTTCTGGTGCGTGTGGTTGCTCTGCATGTTTCTGAGCGCTCCATTGCATGCCCTGGAATCCCCTTCCCCTGATGCCGCGGCACAGGGCGATCCTCTCTTTTCATCAGACAGTGCATCCCCATGGGCCGTGGAACTCGGCGTGGACCTTGCCGGGTATGGGGCCGAAGCCACCTCAACGTACGGGGGGGAGGCTTACGACCTGAGCGTGCGTCACGGCATCAGCCCCATGGTGCAGGTGGCGTATCGGCTGAACGGGAACTGGGATCTGGAGGGCGGCGTGCGACACGACTGGATGCGCTGGAAACTCTCTCCCTCCCTGGGCCCCGATGACGGTTCTGTGCGTGCGCTGACCCTGGCCCTGGGCGCGTCCCGGCACGGTGCCGAGTGCACGGTTCCTGTCTTGGGAGCCATCCGGCCCGTAAGCTCGATGGCCTTTTTGTGGCGCTTTCTCGACGCCGATCTGGATGGCCCTCTGCGGGACTACCGATCCGGACCCGGGGTGGAAATCGCCGCAGGCTTTACCCGTGACTATTGGGGGCTCCGCGCCGGTCTCTCCTATACCCATCATGAAGGGTCCGACCTGCTTCCCGGAGCCACGGCCGAAGACCTGGACCTGCTGGGGGCGTTCGTGCGTTTTACCCTTTTTATCGGTCGTTAAGGTGGGAAACCTGCGGGGACCGGGTTGGGGAGCAGCTGCGTCCAGCCCGGTTTTGCCTTTCCCCGTATCCCTGACCCCATGGATGGTTTTGTGATGAAAGACCCTGACATCAACCGCCGTACCCTGCTCAAGGGCATGGCCGCAGCCTCCCTCGCGCTGGCAGGCCTCGGCATGGGTCGTGTTGCCCTGCTCGATGGCGCTTCGACCGTGGCCGGGGTGTCCCTTGGGGTTGCCCATGAGTGGGGAACCCTCAAAGAGGCCGTTGTGGGATCGCCTTACGTAAAGATCCCGGAAAACCTGTCCCCGGAAGTTCGCCGGCGGTTTCCCCGGAAATGGCAGGCGTTTTTTGGAGCCCATGCCGGGAAAACCCTGGCCGAGGCAGATTCTGCCCTTTTTCAACGCATGGATCGCCAGATGACGGCGGTTATCAAGGTGCTGATGGACCGGGGCGTCACGGTCCACAGGGCCCCGGAGATGACCCCGCAAGAGCTGAGCCTTTTTTCGACAGCGTTCCCTGCTTGCGGGTCTCAGCTCTATCCCCGGGATCCGCTTTTGGTGGTTGGGGACAGGTTCATCGAAACGGAGCTCCTGTTCCCGTTTCGTCGGCGGGAACGCTTCGGGATTCGGCGGGCATTGGACCGGCGGTTTGCACAAACCAAAATGGCCCGGGTTTCCATGCCCCCCCTGGTGCCGCCGCCGGTGTACGGAAGGGGGACCGCCCCATGGGGGCGGGGAGCTGTCCTCGAAGGGGGAGACGTCCTTGTGCTGGGGCGGGACATTCTGGTGGGGCTTTCCGGCAATGCAAGCAACCCCGAGGGCGTCCGCTGGCTGGCCGAGTACCTGGGAGCGGGCTACCGCGTCCATGGGGTGAGGCTCAGTCCCCATGTGCTTCACCTGGATTGCTGTCTCTCCACACCGAAGGAAGGCTTGGCCGTGGTGTACCCCGAGGCCTTTCCTGACGGCCTGCCTCAATGCCTGGATGAGTGGGAGACCGTAGGCGTATCGGCGGCCGAGGCGTTGGAAGGCTTTGCCTGCAATGGCCTGATCCTGGATGAGAAGGCTTTGATCCTAACCGCAGGGGTGCCGCGCGTTGCCGACAGTCTGCGGGCCGCCGGGCAGGAGGTGATGGAGGTCCCCTTTGATGCCGTGACTTTTTTTGGCGGGGCCCTCAGGTGCTGGCATCAGGCCCTGGCGCGGGAGAGTGCCTGATGGAGCGAAACAGCGAAGGGAGACGGTTCAGCACATGTGGGGTCGGCTTTTCGGCTTTGTCCGGGGCGCTTTTGGGCGTGGCCACCACGGCCCTGGTCTCCTGGCTGGCCTGGGTGTGCCTGGTTCCCTTTCTCCTTGCGGTGCGGAGCGCAAAAAAGCCCGTGGCACAGGCGTGCTGGGCAGGCCTGGCCTACGGGCTGGTCATGTCGTTCTGGGTGGCTGGGGCCGCTTTAAGGTACACAGGCGACCGGTGGGGCGTGGCCTTGCTCTGTCACGGCGTGGCCGTGGGGATCATGGCCGCAAAGGCGGGAATTATCCTGATGCTCTTTGTCCCGGTGCGAAGGAAACCCTTTGGTGTCCAGCTGCTTTTCTGGCCCGCGGCAGCCATCCTTGCGGAGATGGGAATGTACCACCTTCTGGAGGGCTTTCCCTGGTTTCAGTACCCCATGGGGTTTTCCCAGGCCGGAAATCTTTATGTGAGTCAGCTGGCGGCCTTGGGAGGGATTTTTTGGCTCTCTTTTGTCGTGCTGGTGCTCAATCTGGTGTGTGCCCGGGCGATCAAAGGGCGCTCCCCAGTCTGGGCGGCCTTTGTTGTGCTTTTTCTTGCCCTGCTTCACGGGGGAGGGGCCCTGGCGGTCCGTCAGGTGGAAGGGCTTCGCACGGGCGGGTTTCCTGTGGCCCTTGCCAACGACAACTCCTCGTTTACCCTGCGGTGGACCCGGGAGCGGGTGGATGAGTATGCGCAACGCCTTCTGGGGCTGGCCGCATCCATTAAAGGGAAGGGCCAGTGCCTGACCATCTGGAACGAGGGCGTCGTGCCCTGGTCCTACAGGCCGGATGATGACCTCATTCTGGCCATTCTGAAGGCCACAAACACCTCAGCCGACACCCTGCACCTTATCGGCATGACCACCGCTGTTAAGGGGCACACCTTTAATTCGGCTTACCTTTTTACCGGCAAGGGGCAGGTGACGGGGCGCTACGACAAACAGAATCTTCTGAAGGGCATCGAAATGCCTGCTTCAGGGATGAAACTTCCGTTTTTTGAGGCCTCTCCCTTTGAAGAGCCTGCCGAGGCAAACCGGGGGATCCTTGCGGCAGGCCGTGCCCGCATCGGGGTGCTCATCTGCAACGAGAGCAGCACCAACCGGGTGGCAGCCTCCTTTGCCCGCAGCCCCTACGATTTCCTGGTGGTGTTGGCCAACAACAACTGGTTCACAGGCACGCCCCTGATCCGTCACCATTTTTACTTCAATCGGCTCCTGGCCATCCGGAACCGCAAAGACCTGGTGGTCAACAACAACCTCGGGGTGTCCGGCCATATTTCCGCCTCCGGCATCATTGTGCAGAGGCGGGAGTCCAAAGAGCCGTTTGTGACCTATTGTACCGTCAAAAAAATCGTGAACCATGGAGATACTTGATGAAAAAACGCACCCATTGCTTGATGGCATTGTTTCTATGCGTCCTGCTCTTTGCTGCGGATGCCTCCGCGCGTATCGTTGCACACACGAATTGGCGCTGGCGCAATGACGACGGCACCGAAGAGACCGCCACCTGGGCCACGAAAGAGGCCCGACAGCCCGCGACCCTTGTGGGAAACGATGAGATCATCCGATTGAGGTTCAATAACATCAATGGCTTTGACTGCGGAGAGTTGAAGGTGAAGGGCGCAGGCAGTGACTTTTTTACTCCGTATTCTGACTTTTTTTGTTATGGGGACTCGCGGTTTTTGACGGACGGGGAACCGGTGCAGAGGCGGTTGGGAGAAGATACCTGGGGTGGGAACGTTTATCATCCGGGTGGGGTTGCCGTGGAGTCTCCCTGTCTGATCATGGCGCCACCAAGCGATACATTTCAGGAGATTGAGCTTTGCCTCAAGGCCAAAAAGGGACCGGGTGTTTCGGAGGGGACCTATACCTTTCAGCTGCCCGACGGGGATGAGACCTCTGTGGGACTCATTTACAAACATCCCCGGGCTGCCGTGGTCTCTACCCTGTCCCCGTGGGAAATCGCCGCCACCTCGGCCACAGGGCGGGGGGACTTGAAAGAACTCGGGCTAAGGCATCCCGTGAGCTACGGGGTGTGCTGGTCCGACACCCAGGACCCGGATACCACCTGCTCCAGAACCGACGGAGGCAAGACCGGCTCCACCGGACTGTTCGGGCATGCCATGACGGGGTTGTCCCCGGGCACCACCTATTATGTGCGGGCCTTTGCCGTGAACACCGGGGGCACGGCCTACGGCGAGCAGGTGCGTTTTACCACCCTGTCGGCTCCCGACACGGAAGAGCCCCGGGTGACAGGGTGCAACATCGGAGAAAACGACGACAGCGTTTCCCTCAACATCACCCCCATGGTGACCTTCAGCGAGCCCATGGACCCGGAAAGCCTGACGCCTGCATCCGTGAACCTCACCACAGCCGGAGGCGTCAAGCCGTCTTTTCGCCATGTGTATGTGGAGGCCTCCCGGACCCTGGTGGTGATCCCCGAATCGGATCTGCCCGCCGATACCCTCTTGACCCTGACCATCTCTACCTCGGTCCGTGACCGGGCGGGAAACAGCCTGTACGAGACATTTGTGCTGCACTTTATCACGGCAAATCCGGGTGCAGACGACGACAGCGACGGGGTGCCCGATTCCCTGGAAAAATTTCCCGGGGACAGCTCCCGTGCCACGGTGGCGGCCGTTACCAACACGGGCCATTTTACCCTGGATGCCTCAGTGCTGGAAAGGGGGGTGAAACTTGCCGACGTGAGGACCCTCTCGGAATTCGACCCCTCTTTGGGGACAACTGGAAAACCCCGTGATGCCGAGTTCCCCGACGGGGTCCTTGCCTACCGGGTGGTTTCCGTGCCTTCAGGGGAGAGCGTGGAACTGCCCGTGGGGATTCCTTCAATCCTTCTTGAGGGGACTCGGGTCTACAAGGTGACGGAGGCAGGATACGTGGAGATCACGGAACGATGCCGCATGGAAGGCAACACCCTCTACGTGACCCTCACCGACGGAGGTGCAGGTGATGCCGACGGCGAGGTCAACGGGACCATCGACGACCCCCTTGCCGTGGCCATTCCCAAGGCAAGCCCATCGCCGGATACGGACCCCGTGGGGGGCACCGACCAGGGAGGGCCGTGCTTTGTGCGAAGCGCGGCATGGCGGTAGGGGAAAGCCTCCGGCGGCCAAGGGCTGAGCCCTTGGAACCCAGGGGCGCAAATGCGCAGGGCGAGGAACGAGCCCCGGAGCATTTGCGAACCTGGGGTCCAGGGGATTTATCCCCTGGTGTTTTTTCCGCTATTCGTGATGGGGAAACCAGGTTTTGTAGTTTTCCCGCATTTTGTACTTCTGCACCTTGCCGCTGGCCGTCATGGGGTATGCATCGACAATGGCCACGTGTTTGGGGATTTTAAAGCGGCTGATTTTTCCCCGGCAGAAGTCCCGCACGTCTTCGGGGAGGAGATCGGCCCCCTGTTTCGGGATGACGAAGGCGGCCACTTCCTCGCCGTATTTGCGGCTGGGGATGCCCACCACCTGGACGTCCTGAATTTCTTCCATGGTGTAGAGGAACTCTTCGATCTCCCGGGGGTAGATGTTCTCCCCGCCCCGGATGATCATGTCCTTGTGGCGGCCGGTGATGGTGATGTAGCCGTCCTCGTCCATGGTGGCCAGGTCCCCGGAGTGGAGCCAGCCGTCTTTATCAATGGCTTTTTCCGTGGCCTCGGGCATGTTGTAGTAGCCCTTCATCACGTTGTATCCCCTGCAGCAGAGCTCGCCCTGGGTTCCCGGAGCCACTTCGTCTCCGGTTTCCGGATCAATGAGTTTTACCTCGATTTCGGGCATGGCTTTGCCCACAGTCTCCACGCGCTTTTCAATGCTGTCTTCGATGCGGGTCTGGGTGATCACCGGAGAGGCCTCGGTGAGGCCGTAGCAGATGGTGATTTCGCTCATGTACATCTTGCGGATCACCTGCTTCATCACGTTGATGGGGCAGGAGGACCCGGCCATGATGCCGGTGCGAAGCGAGGAAAAATCGAACTTGGCAAAGAGCTTGTGCTCCAGGATGGCGATGAACATGGTGGGCACGCCGTAAAGGGCTGTGCAGCGCTCCTCTTCCACGGAGGCCATCACCTGCACCGGGTCGAAGCTCTCTAAGACTACCAGGGTGCTGGCGTGGGTGACGGCGGCCAGGACCCCTAAGACGCAGCCAAAGCAGTGAAAGAGGGGAACCGGCAGGCAGAGACGGTCTTCATGGGTGAAATTCTGGTTTTCGCCGATCCAGAAGCCGTTGTTGCCGATGCTGTGGTGGCTGAGCATCACCCCCTTGGGAAATCCGGTGGTGCCGGAGGTGTACTGCATGTTCACCACGTCGTGGCAGGAGAGGGTGGCCTGGCGGGCTTGGTAATCTTCCTCTGAGATCATGGGGGCCATGGCTTCGATCTCGGGGATGGAGTACATGCCCCGGTGCTTTTCGTGACCCAGGAAAAAGACCCGTTTGAGGTGGGGGAATGTGTCGGTTTTGAGGTAGCCGCGCTGGCAGGTCTTGAGTTCGGGGATGAGGTCGCAGGCGATGTTGATGTAGTCGGCGTCCTGATACCCGTTGATGACAAGGAGGTTCTCCGACTCCGACTGCTTAAGCAGGTACTCCAGCTCGGCGGAGCGGTAGTTGGTGTTCACGGTGAGGAGGATGGCGCCGATCTTGGCAGTGGCAAACTGAAGGGTCACCCAGTAGGGGATGTTGGTGGCCCAGACCGCCACCTTTTCTCCCTTTTGGACCCCCAGGGCCATGAGGCCCCTGGCCACCCGGTCCACGGTCTCGCCAAATTCGCGATAGGTGAGCCGAAAGTCCCGGTCCACGTAGATGATGGCTTCGTTGTCCGGGTGCTCGGCAACGGCTTTGTCGAGGATCTGCCCTAAGGTCAGTTCCCGAAGATTGGTGGTGGTCATGGTCTGCTGCTCCGTATTGCGCTGGCCCGTTTCACGGGCCGGGTTCGTAACCGAGGGATCTTCATGGCACGGGCGTGGCGGGCGTCCGTCCCCACTATTCCGGGATGTAGAGCACCGCGTAGATGCACGCCGGGGTCTCTGAAGCACAGCTTACGTAGTGGGGGACCACGGAGTTGTAGTAGATGCTGTCCCCGGCCTTGAGCAGGTGGGTCTCCGTGCCGTAGATGACCTCCACCTCCCCTTGGGTGACCACGATGAACTCCTCCCCTTCGTGGGTGGAGAGTTTTTTGTCATGGGCAGATTCAGGCAGGATCTCGATGAAGAAGGGTTCCATGTGCCGGTCGGTTTTGCCCTGGCCCAGGGAGAAGAACCTGAGGGCAACGGGCTTGTCCTTGTCCGGGAGCATGTCGATCTCTCTTTTCTGATCGCCTTTGCGCACAATAAGAGGATCTTCGCTTACCTGATCATCAAGAAGGGTGCCCAGGCGGACCCCTAAGACCCGTGAAATTTTGAGCAGGGGGCCAAGGGAGGGGAAATACTCTTTCTCACGACCGATCTGTTCCAGGAACTCCCGTTGAAGTCCCGTGCGCTCCACAAGATCCTCCAGGGTGATGCCCCGTTGTTTCATCAGGCCGGCAATACGGCTGCCGATCTTCTCGATTTTCATGCAACGACTCCTTCATGTTGTGTTGGTGGATGGCTTGCCATCAAATATCACAAGGGGTGCCGGATTCCTTACAGGACGCAGGCACGTGGAGCGCCCTTCCTGCGGGATTGCTGACCGCCGGTCACCCTGGCGGGGGTTGAAAAGCATCGTGAGCCTGTCTCGTCGTGATCGGATGGGATGTCCACCGGTCGGGTGGGGGAAGAGGAAACAGCTTGAGAATGATCCCTTTCATGTTACAGGATCTCTTACCGAATTCATGCCTTGATTGTAAATGGATTTTTCGTGGAAAAACGTGTTTTTTTCGGTTTCTCCGCACGCGGGAAAGGCGGGTTTGCCCCCCGGGGCTTTCCGGGTGCGGGGCAAGCTGGGGAGAGCCGGGCGACATCGACGAATCGCAATGGGGGTATTCCTCCTTTACGGGGAACATAGTGGCTGATTACTTGGCCCAGAGGATGCGATGGTTTGCCGTGTCGATGGTGTGGGGAAAGTGTTTGAGAAAATCCATGCCCAAAAGGCCTTCGTGCTGGGTATGGCCTCCGTAATAGGGAATGACCGTGATGGTGGGGTTTTCAAGCTTCTTGGGACCCAGGGAGATAAAATCCGCCCTGGTGATACCTGTCTGGATGGTGTGGCCGCCTGCCACCGAGGCATGGCCCGTAGCCATGTTCCTCAGACCGATGCGGCGTGCAAGGGCCTTGTGGATCACCGTGGTGCTGGCCCCGGTGTCCAGGAGCAGGATGGCCGAGACCGTCCGGTTGTTGTTGCCGATGGTCACCCGGACCAGGATTTTGTTGTCGGCAAAGGTGAACCGGGTAGAGGGCGCATTGGCCACGGGGGCGGGCTTGCCCTTCCGCTCCCGCTCTTCCTTGGTCATCTCTTCCTCTTTGAGGTCGACCACGGGCTCTTCGGGCTTCTCGTCAAACTGGTCGTAGAAGACCTTTGATTTTTCCGCCTCCTCTTTGGGCACCTGGCTCAGGTCGTCGGTAAAGCAGATGACCCCGTCTTCGTTTCTGTACTGGTAGAATTCCGCATATCCGGTCCCGCTGGAGAGAACCCAGGCCGCGGCAAGAAGTCCTGCGATGATGTGTCTGAGATGCATGGTGCTGTCCTCTCGGCCTGTTGCTCGGGTTATCCCATGGCCTCGGGAAGGACCAGGGCAATATCTGGAAAGAATATCACAAGAAGGGCGGCCAGGGCCAGGGCCGCAAGCAGAGGAAGCACCCCCTTGAAGATCACGGAAAGGGGGATCTCGGGCACCACGCTGCGCACCACGTAGACGTTGATTCCCACAGGGGGGGTGATGACGCCGATCTGGGTGACCAGCACGATGACCACGCCGAACCACATGGGGTGAAACCCCAGCTCGGTGACCACCGGGTAGAAGATGGGGACGGTGAGCATGATCAGGGCCAGGGCGTCGATGAAGCACCCGCCCACCAGGTAGACCAGGACAATGAGGCCGATGACGGCATACGGGGGCAGGGCCATGTCCGCCACGGCCGTGGCGATTTCAAAGGGAATGCGGGTGACGGCCAGAAAATGGCCGAAGATGGTGGCCCCGGCAACGATGACAAGGATCATGCAGGAGATGCGGGTGGTTTCGAAGAGGGCGGCCGCAAAGCCTGAAACGTCGATGGTGCCTCGGGCCAGGGCAATGGCCAGGGTGCCGAAGGCGCCGATGCCCCCCGCTTCCGTGGGAGTGAAAATGCCGAAGAAGAGCCCGCCCATGACCAGGGCAAAGAGGAGCAGGGTCTCCACCAGGCCGCTCAACGACGCCAGGCGCTCTTTGGTGGTGCTTTTGGGTCCCCGTGGCGCCACCTCCGGGGTGATGAGGGCCCAGACGGCAACGGCCGCGGCAAAGAGCAGGGTGAGCAGGATCCCCGGAAGGATGCCTGCCATGAAGAGTCCCCCGATGGACTGCTCGGTCATGATGCCGTAGAGGATGAAGATGACGCTGGGGGGCACGAGGATCCCCAGACTCCCCCCTGCCGCCACCACCCCTGCGGCCATGGTGTCCTTATAGCCGTAACGCTTCATCTCCGGGATGGTCACCGAGGCCATGGTGGCGCAGGTGGCGTTGGTGGAGCCGCAGATGGCGGAAAATCCGGCGCAGGCGCCGATGGTGGCGATGGCCATGCCCCCGGGCAGATGACCCATGAACCGGTAGGCTGCCTTGAAGAGCCGGGTGCTGATGCCCGCATGGAAGGCAATCTGGCCCATGAAGATGAACAGGGGAATCACGGTGAGGTTGTACGATCCGAAGACGTCGATGATGTCCCGCACCGCCAAATTCAACGCCGCGTCAAAGGAGACCAGGGCACCAAACCCCAGGATGCCGGTTAGGGCCATGACAAAGCCCACGGGCATGCCCGTGAAGAGAAGGGCAAAGAGAAAAAGAAAACCGGCGGCCCCGGCGGTTGTTGGAGACATCATAAAGATACAGACCTTCAATAGCTCGGTTGAAAATGCCGAAAAGCCTCCGGCGGCGAGGTGTGCCACCTCGAAAGCAGGTTGCCATTGCGCTTCGCCCTTCGTTCCTCAGGGCAAATCGTAATGGCATTTTCTGCGGGCTCCGCCCGCAACCAAAGCTGGCGGCTTTACGGGACGGTTCATAATCTGTTTAGTCCGGGTGATATTAAGAAAATTCCAAAACCCTTCATCGTGTTTTTAGAAAAATGAAATGGGCCTCTCCTGCAAAAGCGGCGGCCACATGTCACACACCATGCGAATGCCTTGAAAACGGTTGCATGATGTCTGCTTTCATGCATTCGCCTCAGGGTTTCCAGGTGCCCCCACCTGGCCGCCGGAGGCTGGCTTTTTGACCATACAAGGCACGCTTTTCGCTACTTTAGCCGTGTGGCCAGTACGGCCACAAAGAGACCCATGCCTGCGGTGATGCCTGCCACCACGGGCCACACCGGGATTTTGAGGGTCATGGAGACCTCGGCGGCTTCTTTCAGCTCCAGGGCGTGGCTGCCCATGCGCAGGGTGAGGAGGCCGAAGAGGAGGATGAGCACCAGGGTGACGGTGCGGTCCAGCCATTTTGCAGGGGCCGGGGGGAGCTTTTCCCTCAGGAACGCCACGGCGATGTGGCCCCCTTTGAGGGTGGTGTCGGCCAGGGCAAAGGCCACCATGAGGGCGCTGAGGAACCCCACGGTTTCGTAGGTCCCCGCGATGGGGCTGCGGAAGAAGCGCAGGACAACATCCAGGCAGGTGGCCGCCATCATGGCCAGAAGGCAGGCGGCGGCGAGCCAGGCAGAGAACGTGGCTCCCTTGGTGATGCCTGTGGTGAGCGGGCCCGGCCTGGTCATGCGCCCCTCCCCTGGAGTTGGAGGGCCATGATGCGTTTGAGGGTCTCCACCAGGGTGGCTCCGTCAAGGCCTTTCTCTGAGGCCCGGGTGATGTAATCCATCACCACCGGGCGGACCGCTTCTTTCCAGGCCGCGTTTTCCTCTTTGGAGAGTTCCACGGTGCGGTTGCCCCGGGCAAGGCTGGCTTCCATGCCTGAGGTATCCAGCTCGTCCCAGGCTTTGCCGTGGACATCCACCCACCGGGCGCTGGTCTGCTCTAAGATGGCTTGCAGGTCGGCGGGCAGGGCATTCCATTTTCGCTTGTTCATCACCACGTACATGGTGGTGGTGTAGCCCACGGTTTTGCAGAGGGTGGTGGAGGAGATCACCTCGGCCTGGCGCCAGCCCTTGAGGACTTCCACCGGCCCGAAGGTGCCTTCCACCACGCCCTTTTGAAGGGCCTCGTAGGTGCTGCCCTGGGGCATGGCCACGGGCACGGCGCCCAGGGCTTTTACCACCTTGGCCGAGAGGCCGGTGGAGCGGATCTTCAGGCCCTTGAGGTCGGCCAGGGAGGCCACGGGTTTTTTGGTGTGGAGCAGGCCCGGTCCGTGGGCGTGGAGGTAGAGCACCTTGACCTTGTCCAGCTCTTTGGGGGCCATGGCCCGGTGGTAGGCATTGACCACCCGGGAGGCGGTGAGGCCGTCGGGATAGCCCATGGGCAGGTCACAGGCCTCCATGACGGGAAAGCGGCCCCGGTTGTAGGCGAACACCGACATGCCGATGTCGGAGATGCCCCCTGTGACCCCGTCGTAGCAGTTTTTGGCGTTGGTGAGTGTTCCGCCGGGAAAGACGGTGATCTTGATGCGGCCGTTGCTCTGTTTTTCCACCTCTTTGGCCCAGGCTTCGGCGGCTTTGGCCTGGCCGTGGGAGGCGGGAAAGAAGACGCTGTAGGTCAGCTTCCAGGTCTTGGCTGCTGCAGGGGTGGAAAAAAGGGCCAGGGCAAGGGCCCCGGCAAGAAGAAGGCAGGAACAGCGAAGGACATGTCGGGTCATGGTACACTCCTCGGAAATCCTGGTGTGATGTCACGTCGAAGGCCGTGGCGATGGCTCGGCCTGAAACCATGGTGTTTCGCCTTGTTGTGGAATGGTGATGCGTCATTAAAAAACCGTGACTGGCGGTCATTTGTCAAGGGAATTGTGGCTATGGTGGGGAATCCATGATGTTTTTTGCGTGCGGGTTCCCTATCAAGGGGCTGGGCGTGTGTTGATGGGTTGAGGCCGTCAAAGGGAGCGGGTTTCGGGAAAACAGGAATGAAAAAAGCCCTGCACGCGTCAAGTCGGGCGTGCAGGGCTTTTGGATGAGGAAACCGAACGGTATTTATTTATGCCGCCCTTCAGTCATTGGGGGTGTCGGCTTTTTCCACGATGCCTTTGTGGGGCTTGACCATCTCTTTTTTCAGCATTTTCCGTATGGCCTGACGCATGTCCGGGTCCTGGGTGAGCTTGATCATGTCTTCGCTCATCTTCATGGCGTCGGCGTCGTCGTGGGGAAAATCGTAGAGCCCGTTGGCTTCGTAGTAGGCGTGGTCGGCCTGGAAGACAAAGCGGTGGCGTCCCCACACGTCGTCTCGGAAGACCTTTCGGCCACCGATGCCCACAAAGGTGGCCGGGCGCACATACCCGCGCTCGGCAAAGGCGGTGATGCGGCGGACCATGGTATCGATGCGGGAGTCAATGAAGCCGCTTCTCTCCACCTCGTCGGTGACGGTGTCGGCAAGGTGGGCGCCCTGCCATTCGACGATGGCGTCCAGGGTCCCTTTCAGGGCCACCATCTGGGTGAGGGGGCCGGAGAGGAGCAGGCCCACCTGCTTGCCCTTTAATGCGGGAACATGGTTCTGGAAAAAGCTGCGGTCGAAGAACTGCTTCCAGGTGGACGAGAGCCACCGGTCCCTGATTTCACCGGCGAGGATGAGGATATCGGCCGGGGCCACCTTTTCCCGGGCAAAGTCGATGAAGTCATCTTTGCCCTCGTAGATGCACGCGTGGTCGAATCCGCACTGGATACAGCCCAGGCAGTCTCCCTTGACGTTGAGCTCTGAGAGGGTAACCACCTCGATGTCCGCCTTGAACCCTTGGGTGCAGCGTGCCACCATGCGCCCTAAATTGGTTCCGTCGTAGTTTTCGTCCTGGATGAGCAGCACTTTCAGGGGGCCTGAGTCCACGGGTTCAGGCGCCGGGCCGCTTTCGTAGACATGCCAGCTGTAGGAGAGCGGGTAGGTGCGCTTGCCGAACATGGCCCCGGAGGCGACATCCTCGAAGAGTTGCGCGGCAAACTGGGCCAGGCGTATCTGTCCTTCTTCCTTGAGGAGGTCGTAGGAATCTGCGGAGTAGGAGCCGGCGAAGAGGGTGTCTAAGTCGTCGTTGATGGCCCGGAGGTAGTCCACGGCATAGTTGTCGAAGAAGTTGATGGAGGTGGAGATGGCCGCAGCATATTTTCCCTTGAATAGCGGGGCTTTGCCGTCGTTAAACACCTTCTCGATGAAGCGCTTGTACTGGGCAGGCACCAGGCAGGTATAGACGGGTGTGGCCCAGAGGATGAGGTCTGCCTGTTTCACTGACTCCATGACGGCGTCAAAGGCATCTCCGTTTTCTTCCATGAGGGCGTTGATTGTCTGGCCGATGTGGAACACATCGTAGGTATGTTCCGGGAACAGTTTACTGATGTAGTTGACCGATTGCAGGGTAACGCTGTCCTTACCCTTCGGGCTCCCACTAAGGACGGTGATGTTCATCTTTGGACTCCTTGAAGTTGCAAAAGCAAATCTTTAGGGGCCGGAAAGTGCACCATGAAACTACTGAAATGTCTACTTCCCCCTTCTCCACTGAGTGAGTTTTAGCAGACGGTCAATTCGTGTGTAAAGCGGAAAGTTTCACTTGCCACTTTGGTGGTTGAAACTTGGTAAACAATGTTTTAATATCGGAACCATTCTTGCCGCAAGTCCCCGAGGCGCGCGGTAATTGCTTTCCTCAGTTTTAAACTCGAATTTGTTGTTTTTTATGTAAGTGCTCAGACCCACTATGGTTTTTTGTTGAACCGCTGTTTTTTTTGAAAAAAAAAGGCACATGGGGAAGGGGCCTGCCACCACGACGGCAGGGTCGTGTCGTCGGGTTTGGACAACCCGCGTCGGGATACACACGGTGATAAAATTCTACAATTCCAGGCCTGTGGGGGCGGAATTGCCAACCCATGCGAAGGATCGAGGATCAGGCACAATGGAGCAGATGATATCCGAAGATATTCCCCGTACGAATCGCGGGGTGCCTTATGTGAAGATGCGCGACCTCAAGTCGCTGACGGGGCTGCCCGGGTCCACCATTCAACACTATGCCAACCTGGGGCTCCTGCCGGGAACGGTGAAGACCGAGACCAATGTGGCGTGGTACCCCCCGGACACCGTGGCGCGGATCCGGCTGATCCGCCTGCTGCAGAACCGGCATCGCCTCTCCCTGGCGCAGATCGGGGACCTGTTCCACAAGAACGCAGCCGACGATGAGGTGGCGGTGATGGCCAGCCTCCACGAGGTGGTGTTCGGCCAGGAGGATCCCCAGGCCATTTCGCGTGAGGTCTTTATCCGCGACACCGGCCTCACCGCAGAGATCGTGGAACGGCTGGAGGCCTTAGGCCTTCTGCTTCCGGTGAGCGAAGGAAAGTATGATCGGGAGGACGTGATGGTGGCGTCCCTGGCCCGGAAAGCCCTGGCCATGGGGGTGGACCTGGAGGACCTCACCTTTTATTCGGATCTGGTGGGCAAGATGGTGGCCCGGGAGATGAAGCTGAGACGGGGGGTGAGCCGGGGACTCAGCGTGGAGCAGAACAGCGCCATGACCCTGGAGCTGACCCGCATGGGGCGGGCATTTCGTATCTACCTGTTTGACCGGACTTTTCAGAAGGTGATCCTGGATTCGGTGTCGGAGGATGATTCGGAAACCATGTGACGGAGGCGCTGCCCCCGGCGGAGAGGCCGGGGGCAGTGCAGGGGCTTGTGTCTACAGGCCCAGGGGGGTGAGGCTTTCAAAGCCCTCTTCGGTGACCACAATGGTCTCCTCAAACTGGGCGGAGAGGGAGCCGTCGCGGGTGACGGCGGTCCACTGGTCATCGAGGATATAGAGCTCGGGGCTCCCTAAGTTGATCATGGGCTCGATGGTGAAAACCATGCCGGGCACCAGGGGGATGCCGTGGCCCTTGCGGCCGAAGTGGGGGACCTGGGGGCCTTCGTGGAACTCGTAGCCCACCCCGTGGCCGATGAACTCCCGGACCACAGAGCAGCCCTGGCCTTCGGCGTAGCTCTGGATGGCGTGGCCGATGTCTCCGATGGTGTTGCCGGGGCGCACCACGGCAAGGGCCTGCTTCAGGCTCTCTTTGGCCACCTCCACGATTTTCACGGCGTCCTTGGACGGGGTGCCCACATAGTGGGTCTGGTTGGCGTCTGCGTAAAATCCGTCCACAATGGAGGTGATGTCCACGTTGATGATGTCGCCGTCTTTGAGGACCCGGTCTCCGGGGATGCCGTGGCAGATGACATCGTTCAGGGAGAGGCAGACACTCTTGGGGTAGCCCTTGTAGTTGAGGGGGGCGGGGATGCCGCCGTTCTTGACGGTGAACTCGTGGACGGCGGTGTTGATCTCATCCGTGGTGATGCCCGGCCTGATCATCTCTTTGACCAGCTCGTGGGTCCTGACCACCAGATCGCCCGCGACCCTTATTTTTTCAATGTCTTCCGGCTTTTTCAGGCGGATGTCGAACTTGTTTTTGTAATACGCTTCCACGTTGTCGGGATCGGGCTGGCCTTTTTTCAAAGCGCAGCACTTCTTGTATTTTTTCCCGCTGCCGCAGGGGCAGAGTTCGTTCCGTCCGATTTTGATTCCTAATTTCTTTTTCATAAGGCCCAGTGTGAGTGGCAAGGTAAATGACATGGATAAACCCATGATGGCCTCAAAAACAAATGGGTGAGGCCGCGTTATATATACAACATGTCGCCAGCTGCCGCAGGGGCCGGGCAGGGAAAAAAAGCAATACAGCCACCCAGGTAAGGTGGTGGGGGACGACCGCTGTCCGGCCTCGGGAATGCCTCGGCGTTCAAAGGGCCCGCGCTGTATAGTTGTCCGTTACTTTTTCATCCGTGCCCGCACGCCGTGTCGTCGGCTGGCGGTGACGTTTCCAACAACCGCATCAACCAGTGGTGTCGTTGCTCGAATGGATAAATATAGGGCAGGTTTAGGACAATGTAAAGGGGGGCACCGGAGTCCGGCTGGCTGGGCGGGGAGGAAAGGCGGCAGAATGTTCCTTCTTTGCTGATGAAATATCCGGGCTAAGGGGGCTTCAGGCCGTAAAACCCCGGGCGGGGAGGGGGGGATCGGGGTGACGGCCGGTGGGCCGGTCCATGGCCCGAAGGGGATCATGGCGAGTTGCGCGTGCCCAGAGGCGCCGTGAGAGAAGGTCGATTTTTTCGGTGCAGCCGCGGGTGATCCAGTGGGCCAGCTCCGATGCCGTGTCGGGAAAGGGACGGGGGGCGGGCATGGGGGCATCCAGCCACGCTGTGACGGTGTGTGGGGCAAGGCGTTCCATGCGAGTCGCAAAGCCAAGGAGTTCAAGGACCCTGGCGTTGGAGAGCTGCTCCATCTGGCCGTCCACGGGTTTGACCAGGAGCTTTTTGCCCAGGTGGATCGCCTCGCTTGCAAGCTCAAAGCCCGCGCTGCTGATCACCCCCTGGCAGGTGGCAAGATCTTTTTGGAACCCTGTGCGGCTGAAGGGGCGGAGATGCAGGTTCCCCTGGTCCCGGGGGGCGTTGATGTCGCAATAGACCGTGTACCGGGCCTGTCCTGCCTGGGCAAGGACCTTCTCAACGGCGCGGCGTTCTTCAAAGGGCAGGTAGACCAGAATTTTTCCTGGGTCCGGTGGAGCCGCGGAGTGAGCCGTGTCGATGATGGGGGGCAGGATGTGCGGGGCAAAGGGATGCCAGTGAAGGCCCACGGAGGTGGTGCAGGGGGCAAAGCATTTCATGACAAGGCGCTGCAGGGGCCGGGCCCCTTCCACGGGGACGGGGTCGGCAAAGGCGTTTTGGTGGGAAATGCCCAGGCACGGCAGGCCATGGAAGCGGCAATGCCAGGCCGTGACCGGTTCAAAGTCGCTGATGATGCGGTCAAAACCAGACAGGTCCAGGGCGCGGACATCCCGGAAAAAGGTGGGAAACGAGAGGTTGACCGCTGTCTTCAGCGGGGCGATGCGTCCTTTTACCGTGGTAAAGGTAAGCCCTTTGCAGGCCCGGTAGTCACCAAAGGCCTCCATGTCGAAGAGTTTTTCCGGCGGCCTGCCGGAGAAGAGCCAGGTAACGTTTGCTCCTGCCGCTTCAAGGGCACGACCCAGGATTCGGGCTCGGGTGATGTGGCCGTTTCCCGTGGCCTGGACACCGTAAAAGATCTTCACGGGGTCCCTCCCGGCATCAGGAGAAGGGCGGAGACGGCGCTGCTGATCCCCAGGGTCATGCCCGCCAGGATGTCCGTGGGGTAGTGGACCCGCAGGATCACCCGCGACAGGGAGATGAGAAAGGCCAGGCCCAGGGCCGGGATCATGAAGGCGGGGTAGACGTGTCCCACCAGGGTGGCCGTGACAAAGGCGGCGGCGCTGTGGCCCGAGGGAAAGCTGAAGGTGTCCGACGGGGTGATGAAGGCTGACACCTGGCCCAGGGCGTGGTTGGGCCGGGGCCTTCGGATGGTGTGCTTCAGGAACAGGTAGAGGGGCAGCTCAAGGGCAAAGGCCAGGAGCCCGGCCGCAAGAAAGTAGGGTCCTCTTACAGGCTCGAAGAGCGCAAGGCCCAATCCTGCGGCAAGGTAGAGGTAGCCGTCCCCCAGCCGGGAGATCCAGCGGAACACCCCGGCGATACGCTGGGCACGGGGCCTTTGGACAATCCAGAGGAAGAGTCTCACGTCACAGGTTGTGAACGTCTTGATGAGCGTGCTCATACATGGCCTCCTTGATGAGTGGTTGCATGTATTTTAAAGACATCCCTGTTTCGGTTGTGTGTCGGGGACGTGAGGGTTCTGTTGCCTTGCATCGGAGAAAATAAAAAGCCACCGGGGTGTGCCGTGGCTGTGGCCATCCAGCTCTGTATCCCCTGGGGTAACACACGGAAGAGACGTGTGAAAAGGTTTGGACAAAGGGGGCGCCCGGGCGCATGATAAAGGGCGATACGGATTTTCAGGCTGAGATGACTACGGAGAAAACGTGATGGCAGAGATGACAATTCGAGAAGCCCGCGTGCAGGATGCGGATACCCTTGCCGACATGATACGCCTCTCCCACCGGGACGTTGCAGAGCGTTTTGACCTTACAAAGGAAAATTGTCCCAAGCACCCCTCCTTTTGCCTGGACTCGTGGGTTCAGGCTGATTTTCAACGGGGCGTGAGGTACTTTTTCCTGGATACCGACGGCTCTCCTTCAGGGTGCATGGCCCTGGAACGGGCGTCGGATCAGGAAATGTACGTGGAGAGGTTATCGGTTCTTCCCCACAGGAGGCGCTGCGGAGCAGGTATCCGCCTTGTTGCCCATGCCCTGGGGGAGGCAGCCAACCTGGGCGTCGATACCCTGGGCATCGGCATCATTTCAGAGTTTGCCGAGTTGAAGGCCTGGTATCGGTCCCTTGGCTTTGAGACGGAGTCGGTGAAGCGTTTTGACCACCTGCCGTTTGAGGTGTGTTTTATGAAACGCTGGGTGCCGGTAACGGTGTAGGGTATATAAAGCTCCCATGCCCTTGGAAAACAAAAAAAGCGGGCCCCGTATGGGGTCCGCTTTTCTGCGTTTGAGCCGGAGGTTGGGCTACTTGCCCTTGGTCGGATCCGGGAAGATGAATCCCTTGGCGGCGAGCTCCTCTTTGGAGAGGGCTTCCAGCTCGTGGGGGAGGACCAGCCAGTCCTGGGAGGCGTATTTGCGGTAATGAAAGTGGGGGGTGATGTCCACCTGGGTGTTTTCCGGCTTGTAGTAGAGGGCCGCCATTTTTACGTCTTCGGGGTTGCACTCCACCTCGTCCAGAACGCGCTCGTACACCGCCTTGAAGGTTTTTCCGCGGTCGAAGATGTCGTCCACGATGAGAAGGCGCTTGCCCTTTTCCATGCGGCGCTTCAAAGAGTCCAGGTTCTCTACCAGAACCTCACCGGCCTGGGCGATGCCCGTGTAGGACTGGGCGTGGATGGTGGTGAACTCCTTGGGGGTTCCGGAAAGGAGGCCAAAGACCTCCTGCATGTAGATACAGATCTGGGCCCCGCCCCGCGTGATGCCCGAGAGGATCTCAAAATCTTCCCCTGCCGTGAAAATTTTCTTGGCAAATCCCCAGCAGTCCCGTTCCATCTGGAGGGCGTCGATAAAAATCTTTTCGTTAACCTGGCTCATGTGAACTCCCCGGTTTTATAAAAAAGAGCCCTGTCAGGCCCTTTCTGGATTTAAGCGTGTTTGGGGGGAGTTTATACAGGGTTTTTGTCAGGATTTCCACTGAAGAATCATCCCGCAGCCACGAGAACAAGCCCCACGGACATGATGGCAATGCCCGTGAATTTTGGCGCGGTGCGGCTCTCCTTGAGGATCCCCATGCCCATGAGGGCGCCCAGGGGAATGCTGAGCTGGCGGAAGGCCACCACGTAGGTGACGTCTGAGGCAAAGTTCATGGCGGTGAGCACCAGGCTGTAGGTGCCGGAAACGCCGATACCGGTGACGGCGGCGTTCTTGAGGCGCCGGGTGACCGTGTGCCGGAGACGCCCCCGGGCCGTTGCCCTTGGCAGGACCAGAAGGAGCATAAAGCCGATACTTGTGAGGTTCTGGACGAGAAGATAGAGCAGGGAGAGCCTGAAGGAGGAGATGCCCTGGTCCGTCAGGGGGGAGAGCAGGCGGATGCAGTGGTCGTCGGCCAGGGAGTAGACCACAGTGCACAGGGCCACCACAAGGGCCGTTGCCGAGGCGCGGTTGAGATATCCCCCCGGACGGATGTCTTTAAAGGAGGCCTGGGGCAGCACAAAGCAGCCCGCCATGATCAAGGCGCCGCCCGCAAGGCAGGTGGCGGAGATGGCGTCACCCCGCCCCAGGAGAAAAGACCCGGCGGCCACAAAGACCAGGGGAAAAGCCCGGGCAATGGGGTAGACCACGGAGAGATCTCCGCACCGATAGGCCGCAGAGAGGCTGGTGTAGTAGAGGCACTGGAAGAGCCCCCCCACGGTCAGGGGAAGCCAGACCGCCGGGGGAAACCGCAGCACGGTGGGGACCACGGGCAGCACCACCGGCGAAAGGGCCAAGGTGCCGATGACGGTGGCCACCAGGAAAAACGCGATGGAGGGGTGCTCGTGTTTTCCCAAGAGGTTCCATCCCGCATGGGTAAACGCAGAGACAATGATGAGGGCAACGGCGGTGAATTCCATGTCAGGGCTGCCTTTTCAGCATTGGGAGAATCTGGCTCAGGAGAAGGCCGGCACAGGCCTCGGGGGAACGCGTGCTAGTGTCGATGGTGAGATCCGGATTTTCCGGGGGCTCGTAGGGGGCGTCCAGGCCGGTCATGCCGGTGAGGACCCCCTGTTCTGCTCTGGCGTAGAGGCCTTTGGGATCTCGGGTGCGGCACACCTCAAGGGGGGTGGATACGTGGATCTCCACGAACCGGTTTTGAAATTTTTCCTGCAGGGCGTTCCGTTCGGCGCGGTAGGGGCTGATAAAGGCGCAGAGGGTGACGAGCCCGGCATCCAGGAAGAGCCCTGCCACCTCTCCGATGCGGCGGATGTTCTCTTTGCGGTCGGAAGGTGAGAGCCCCAGGTCCTGGTTGAGACCGGAGCGGACATTGTCCCCGTCAAGGAGGATGGTGTGGACCCCGTGATCATGGAGCCGTTGCTCCAGAAGACCGGCCACCGTGGACTTTCCCGATGCGCTGAGACCGGTGAACCAGAGGAGCAGGGGGGCATGCCCCTTTTGGGACGCACGCATCCCCGGGGTGACAGGGTGGTTGTGGGTGAACACTCGGGTCGTCATAACAATTCCTTAACGAGTCTGGACGGGGCAATGGCCGGATAGCCTTAGGTGGTCCGTTCATACCATCGGACGGGGCGGGAGGAAATAGGAAAAGGGGGGTGGGGAGTGAATGGTCAATAGTGAATATCGAGTGGGAAATAGCGAATGGGGAGCGGTTTCAGATGCGTCCCGTCATTACATGTGACGGAAAAGGTGGCGCCGGGGCCTGGGGGTGTATTATAGCAGATGGCTTGGAAAGGTTTTTGGGTAGACGCAGGCAAGGAGAGAGGGAAATGGACGAGCCGGTATATATTGTCTCGGGATACATGCGATCCGGGACTTCCATGATGATGAAGGTGCTTGAAGGGGCGGGCATGGTGGCCCGGTACAACTCGAGAAAAGATGAGGTGCTGGGGGAAAAGTACGGCAGGGAGGATTACCACCCAAACCCGGAAGGGTTTTTCGAGCTGGGCCGCAAAGAGTTCGATGACCCCGGCTTTCCCGGGATTTTTTCAGGGCAGCTCATCAAGGTGCTGCACTGGCGGCTCAAGGGGCTGCCCGTTCACCCCTATCGCATCTGTTTTATGACCCGGGATCCCAAGGAGATCGAGGTGAGCTATCTCAAGATGTTCAGGCGCCGTCCCCCCTTTGTCCTTCAGAAATACCACGAGCTGGTGGCGGAGGTGGTTCGGGACGTGAATGCCCGGGGCGACTCCGAGATCCTGCTGGTGCCCCACGCCGAGATGCTCAGCGACCCGTCAACTGTCCTTGCCCGCCTTTCCTCAGCCGGGTGGCCCCTCACCGACCTTAAAAACGGCGCCGCCCAGGTGGACCCGTCCCTCTACCGCTCCCGCCCCGAGACCCTTGCAGAGGCCCGCGACGCCGTGCCCGGACTTCGCATCGACATGCCAGAGTGCCTGTCATAACAAAAAAGCCCCCGGAAAACCGGGGGCTTTTTTTTATATCATGCAGCGGTGGTCAACGCGCCGCCTGCCAGGGAGATTATCCCAGAAGGATTTTCTTGGCGGACTGGTCGTTGATGTCCGAGATGTGCAGGATACCTGTCTCTTCGGCGGTCTCGCGGTTGGCTGCGAAAATGTCGTTTCGGGTCAGGGTGTCCATGGAGAAACGACGGGCACCTGCCATGAGCTGCTGGATGCCGCAGCCGAGCTTGTCGGCGAGGGTCCAGATGGCCATGGCGCCGTAGGGGATGTTTTCCATCTCCTCTTTGCCCACTTTCTTTTCGATGTCGTAGTAGCAGGAGAAGATCTCCTGGGGGGTGGTGCCGAACTGGGTAACGGTCTTGGGAAGTGCATCCCAGTTGCCGTTGACATTTTCCTTGCGCTCGTGGTGGATGGCACCTTCGATGTTGGCCCCGAGGAAACCGGGAACCATGAGGGCACGACCCATGCAGATGAGCTTGGTGAAGGGGGCACCCAGGGCCAGGCCCTTGTAGATGCTGTCTTCCAGGGCAAAACCACCTGCAAAGGAGATGTCCACAACGTCCTGGCCGTTGGCAGCCAGTGCCGCCGCGTATTCGTAGGCCTTGGCGTGGAGGTTGATGGAGGGAACACCCCAGCTCTGCATCATGTTCCAGGGGCTCATGCCGGTGCCGCCGCCGGAACCGTCGATGGTGAGCAGGTCGAGCTTGGCTTCGGAGGCGAACTTGATGGCCATGGCCAGCTCTTCCATACCGTAGGAACCGGTCTTCAGGGAGATGCGGGCAAAGCCGAGGCTGCGGAGGTAGTCCACGCTCTTCATGAAGTCTTCGCGAACGAGCTCTACGCTGTTGAGGTTGGTTCCACCGAGGCGGCTGTGTCGGGCAAAGGACTTGATGGCACCGCTCTTGAATGCTTCCTGAACTTCGGGAAGGAGGGGGTTGGGGTCAACCACGTAGCCACGCTCTTTAAGGAAGGTGGCGTAATCGAGGCTGGAGACCTGGATCTCGCCGCCGATGTCCTTGGCGCCCTGGCCCCACTTGAGCTCGATGATGCACTTGTCGCCGTACTTCTCTGCAACGTACTCGGCCACGCCGTTACGGGTGTCTTCCACGTTGAGCTGAACGATGATGGCGCCGTAGCCGTCATAGTAACGCAGGTAGGTTTCGATGCGGCGGTCCAGCTCAGGGGAGTTGATGACCTTGCCGTTTTCGATGATGGACTTCTGGTCCACGCCCACGACGTTTTCGCCGACGACGATGGGAATACCTGTCAGGGCGCAGCCGATGGCAAAGGAGTCCCAGTATTTGGCGGCAATGAAGGTGGAACCCAGGGCACCGGTCATCAGGGGCATGCGGCACTTGGTCTTGATTTCGTTACCGAACTCGGTGGTCAGGTCCACGTTGGGGAAGATGCAGTCGTCCGGGTCGTTGGTGAGGGTGCCGTTGAGGCCCATGGCGCCGTACGCGTAGCCCTGGATTCGCAGGGAGTTGTAGGAGACGCCCAGGTGGGTGGTGTTGTTGGCACCAGCGGTGACCACACCGAAATCACGGGGGTAAAGGAGTTTACGGCCGACCATGCTGGAGAGCCAGGTCTCGCATTTGCCCTGACAGTCGGCGCGGCAAAGGGTGCAAAGTCCTGATTCAGCGGGGTTTCCACGGTTTACGGTTCCGAGTACATCGTTGTTTTTGGCAAAACGCATGACAATTCTCCTTCTCAAAGTGATCTTAAAAATATGTCAAATCAAAATTATCGTGATGCGGATGGCATGTTCTGTATGCAGCGTGATGTTCACGCGCTCGGTCACAGCGTTCTGAATGTAAATACCTGCTCAGGTATCGCAGTCCTTGATTAATAGAGAGTACAATGGCAAGCAAATGAGATCGCATGCTCGGTTCGTGATCCTGGGCAGATTTTATCCGGGGACGTCTCTGGCTGTTCAGGAGAACTCAGCAAAGGCGCAAAACATTCAGTGTAGCGCTTTGTATTATTAGTTTGACCGTTAAGATCGAACCAAAACACAGTTTATATGACAGTTCAAGAAAAAATTGAGCGAGATATTCCAAGGGATCGGGCAATGGAGTAGGCGCAAAATCCGCAAAAAAATGGGTTGAAGTAATTTACCTGCGATAAGTTTTAGAATGACTTATAAAAAGGGGGGAGACCGCTCCGAATTTTATTCGGGCTTTATGGGGATCAGCCGAATAATACAAAGAGGCCCATGCTCATTTTTTTCGCGCCGTGAACTGACGTTGACGTAAAATTCAGTCGTTGGTCCAGGGTTGGTACCCTGGTTGTCGGGCGGAAATGTTCTGAATTTATTTGATATCTGATATATCACATATGTGAAAAACAGTGTTGTTCGGTCAAGGGGACGGTTCGCCGATTCGCTGCCTTTTGCCTGTTCTGCGTCAATCGCGAAACTGAACTGAATAATATTCGCGAAAAGGAATGTTCGGGGTGTGTTTCTGCGATTTGAGTTGAAACGACGGGGGGCTTTCTGTGGTTCGGTGAGTTCCGGCAGCAGGGCGGGGTGCGCGGAGAACGTCCCTGGCTCCAGAAACGGCGGGCGTTTCACCTTATATACGGGTTGGGTAAGGAAAAAGGCAAAAGGGGGCTGCTCTGCTGAAAAGGCCTTTTGTAACGTGACCATGCACAGGAACAGCCCCCGAAGGCTTTTGTTCTGGGGGTGCGGCCTTTTCTTATACGGCAAGGCCCACGGAAAAGAGCAGGGAAAAGACCACCGAGAGCCTGGCCGTTGACGCCAGGGTCTCGTTCAGGGCGGGGCCCTTGGTGTGGAAGAGATCCTTTATAATAGGCAGCACCATGGGAGAGGCTCCCAGAGCCAGGAAGCCCGCAGCGCCCATGAAGCCGGAGAGGAAGAGCAGGGGCAGCATGAAAAACGGGATGAGGACAAGGAGTCCGCAGAAGACGGAGCTCATGCCGCGCCCCATGCGAACGGCAAGGGTCCGTTTGCCTGCCACGGAGTCCGTGGGGATGTCCCGGAGGTTGTTGACGTTCATGATGGCCGCCACCAGGAGGCCTGCAGGGATGGAGGCGATGAGGGGCCGGGGGCCCATGGCAAGGGCCTGGACGTAATAGGTGCCGCACACCGCCACCGGTCCGAAAAAGAGAAAGGCAAAAAGCTCACCCAGGCCGTTGGAGGCGATGGGGTAGGGCCCTCCGCTGTATGCCAGGGTGGAGAGGATGCACAGCACGCCGATGACCACAATGGGCAGGCCGCCCCGGGCCACCAGGTAGATCCCCGTGACAGTGGCCAGCACCAGGCAGAGCACCATGGCGGCCAGGACCCGGTTCGGTGCGATGAGGCCACTCTGGGTTACCCGCACAGGCCCCATGCGCTTTTCCGAGTCGATGCCGTGCTTGTTGTCAAAGTAGTCATTGGCCAGGTTCACCGCCACCTGAAGGAACATGGCCCCGAAAAGGGCAGCCAGGGCCGGGAGAAAGGCAAAGGCGTTGTCGCCCATGGCACAGGCCGTACCCACGATAACCGGAGCCGCTGAAGCGGGAAGGGTTTTGGGCCGGATGGCAAGGAACCAGGGGGATGCAGTAAGGGTTTGAACGACAGACATGGGGAACTCCTTAATAAATAAAAAATGCTTCCGGCGGCAAGGTGGGGGCACCTTGAAACCCTATGGCGAATGCATGGAGGCAGCCATCATGCAAACGTTTTCGGGGCATTCGCACGGTGTGTGACATGTTGCAACTGTTTTTGCGGGAGAGGCTCATTTCATTTTTCTGGAAACCCAATGAAGAGCATCGGGGATTCGCTTGACTCCAACCGGGCGAATTCCGGCGGGTCGCTTTTTTGAAAAAAGGTACAGGCTACGTCCTGGCAAGCTGCAAAAAAACGTTTCTAATGCTTTTATTGTTTCAGTCAGGGGCTTGGAAGGGCGAACTCAAGCTCTGTTTGTAAACATGTTAACCCGTTTGGCCCCTGGTGTTATTCCGAGCAAGGTCAACCCTGTTCCAACGGTACATGTGGCGATTTTTTGACCAATAAAACAGGTCTCTTCCCAAAACAGGTTGCCTTATATGACCCTTCACGCGAATGCCCCGATAGTGGCGCATGTCACGACACCTTTCATGCATTCGCCACCAGGTTACCAGGTGCCCCACCTGGCCGCCGGAGGCTGCATTTCGTCTTCTTTTTACCCCTTTGCGTACCTTCGTTCGATGGTATGGATCAGGACATAGAGGGCCGCGCCCAGGAGGCCCATGGCCATGATGCCTGTGTACATCTCCGGGTACATGAGGACCTGGTAGGTCTCCACCACGATGTAGTAGCCGAGCCCCCAGCTGGTGAGGGACTGTTCGGCGATGAATAGGACGGCCACGGCCGTGCCCACCGAGACCCTCAGGGCCGTCAGCACAGCGGGAATGGAGGCAGGCAGGTAGACGTAGCGGAAGAGGGCCCGTCGTCCCGCGCCTAGGGAGCGCACCGAGATGATGAGCTCGCGCCGGAGGCCTGCGGCTTCGTCCCGGACCACCACCAGGATCTGGAAGAAGATGATAAAGGCGATGAGGGTTATTTTGGAGAGATCGGTGATCCCCAGCAGCACGTAGATCACCGGCAGGAAGATGATCTTGGGGATGGGGTAGATGATGGCCACCAGGGGCCCGACGATGCGGTCGAGTTTGGGCAGCTGGCCCAGGGCCAGGCCCAGGGGGGCTGCCGTGATGACGGCCAGGAGGATGGCGGCCAGGACCCGCGCTGTGCTGGCTAAAAGGTGAAGGCCCAGTTCTCCGGGCAGGGCCTTGATGAACAGGGGCACCACCACGGTGGGGGGCGGCAAAATGGGCCGGGCAAGGAGCATGGAGGCCACCTGCCAGAGCAGGAGCAGGGTGAGGCTGCCCAGAAGGGTTCCCATGGGGGTGGAGCGCCGACGTGTCTGGCTCATGGCTCCTCCTTTCGGGACCGGGTTTCGATGAGGGCGCGCAGGGCGCTGCACTGGTCCAGGAACTGTCTGCCCATGCGCAGGTCGGGGTCTCCGGCGTGGGAATTGTCCACGATGGTGGGCGTTTGGTTCACGGTGTCGGACAGGACGAGAATTTTTTCGCCCAGGACCACGGCCTCTTCGATGTCGTGGGTGACGGTGAGGCTCGTGAGCCCGGTCTCCCGGTGAAAGCGGTTCATCACCCGCTGGAGCTCTTCACGGATGGGGGCGTCCAGGGCGGAAAAGGGCTCGTCCATGAGGAGGAGGTCCGGTGAGAGGACCAGGGTTCGGGCAATGGCGGCCCGCTGGCGCTGGCCCCGGGAGAGCTCTGCGGGGTATTTTTCCCGCACGTGATCGATGCCGAGCCAGGAGAGCCAGTGTCGGGTCAGGGCCTCTTCGGTCTCGGGGTCTTTTTTGGCGTCTTCGGGGCTGTGTTTGCCGTCGGGGCCGTAAAACCCGCGAATCTTGAACCCCAGCTTCGTGTTCTCCTCCACCGTGGCCCAGGGCAGGAGCCCGTGGTCCTGAAGCACCAGGCCCGTGCGGGGCCGGGGTCGCTCAATGGGAGCGCCCCCCACGCGGATCACCCCTGAGTCCGGCCGGGTCAGCCCGGCCATGAGGTAGAGCAGGGTGGTCTTGCCGCAGCCCGATGGGCCGATGACACTCCACGCCTCGCCCTGGCGGATGGTGAGAGAAAAATCCTCAAAAATGGGGGCTCGGTCCCGGTAGCGGAAGCCCAGGGTCTCTATGTCGATGATGGGAGTTGTCACAGGTCTCGGCTTACTCCTTGAAACGGCCGGTCACAACGGAGGTGCCGTAGGCGACAGGTTTTTTGAGGATGCCTTTTTCCGTCATCCAGGCCATGACATCGTCCCACTGTGCCTTTGATGGCACGGTGTTGACGGGGAAGGGCGGAATGACAAAGCTCTGGCGGACGTTCTTGGGGACCCGGATGTTTTTAAGCATCAGGGGACGGAAACTCTCGGGGTCGGCGTTGATGTCTTGGGCAGCCTTCATCCAGGCGTCCACAAAGGCCCCCACCGCCTGTTCATTGCCGGTCCAGGCTTCGGCGCTGACGGAGAGGACGCTTGCGCTGTACAGGGGGGCGCGGGTGTCGTCCATCACCACATGGGCACCGGCCTTCATGGCGGCAAAGGCCAGGGGATCGGGCAGGGTGGCCGCTTTGATCTGTCCAGAGAGGAGCAGCTGCATGCGCTCGGGCAGGACAGGCACCGATTTTTTGACGATCTCTTTGGAAGAGAGCCCGCTGTCGCCCAGGAGCCGGTCCGTGAGGTATTCGATGACGGTGTGTTTGGAAACGGCAATGGGAACCCCTGCAAGCTGGTCCGGGGTGGTGATCTTTGAGCCGGGGCTGGAGAGGATGCGAAAAAGGGGCGAACTCCCCTTGGGTGCCCGGGCCACGGCCACGATCTTCATGCGTACCGTCTCCCGGTTGAAGCTTGCCGTGCCCGAGATTTCGTTGACCATGGCGTCGATGCGGCCCGCCTGCATGAGCTGGTCCCGTTCCAGGGCGCTGCCCACGGGGAGGGTCTCCACGCGGATGCCCGCCTCTTCGAAGTACCCCTTTTCCTCGGCCACGAACACGGGCAGTACATCGGGGATGGGCAAAAGGGCGATGCGCAGGGTGGGGGGCTGCTGGGCTGCGGAGGCTGTGGGGCAGACCGACAGCAGGGCCAGCAGGGCGAACAGGGTGGTGGCAGCATCAATGGCGAGCTTTTTCATCATAGACCTCATGGCATGGGATTGAAAAGGCGGTGTTCCCATGGGGAAAACGCCTTACTGCATTACTCGTAACCTTACGGTGTATACAGGATTTTTACGGAAAAATGTACCCGCTTGTACCGGATCTTTCATGCTTCGGTGATCCGGGGGATGGGCGTGGCAGGCCGTGAAGCGCTTTGATTTGAAGGGATGTGATCGTCGTTTTTGTGCAAAAACGGTTGACACGGGTGGCGGGGTGTGACAGGAAGGAAGGCAACGGAAGCCTGTAGGTTTCAGAAGCAAAAATGGTTCTTTATGCGTTTTGGCCCCGAATGGGAAAGGGCTGGAAACGGCTAATCTTAAGCCACGAAGGCTGATGCATCGCGAGAGCGCGGTCCGTCATCATTTCGTGGTTTTTTTGTTTTTAAGGGTAGTTTTTTATGATGCCATGGCTGGTTTGCGAGGGAGAGCCGGATGACTCGGGTGAGAAGGGGATGAGATCCCGACGCCGGCCCGGGAAGCCATGGAACGGTATGGGCCTGTGACGGGCCCGGGGCGAAGGTGCGGTTCCTGAATAGGTCAGGGCGGACGAAGGCGTCCATGATCGCGCCTTCGCCCTATTTTTTTGTGGGCCTAAGGGTACCAGGCATCCACCAGCTCGCCCACCTCAAAGGAGACGACCTCGTCACGCTTTTCGAGCCAGGCGTTTGCCAGGGCTCGGTGCTCGTCGGTGACGCTGCCGCGGGTGGCCAGAACCACGAAACCGGCAAAGTCAAAACGGTCTCCGCCGCCGCCGAAATCCAGGCCGTTGGGATCGATCACTTCATCCAGGAAGGACTCCACAAAGGCGTCCAGGGCCTCGTTGGTGTTCTGGTCGGTGAACTTGATGGTGAGGTTGAAGCCAAACTCCTGGAACTCACCCACGTGCAGTTTTTTTCTCAGTCGTTTTTTCATGGTGGTGTCATATCCTAATTTGATGGTTTACCCATGTTGTCGTGTTGTATTGGCGCCCCAGCTTACACGAATTCAAAGGGGACGCAATACAAAAAATCGCTTGATGCCGATCCGTTAGGGGGCTGCTTTTCCTAAGACCCGGTTTTGGGGGATCGGGGGCGTATTTTACGCGGGTTGAACCGGTTCACCGCCCGCCTCAGTTCCTGTGGCCTTTCGGTGCTGTCACCACCCGGGCCGTAGGTGAGGGCCACATAAAGGCGGATGATCCTGCGGGCCTCGGGGTAAAGGTGGGGGGCCTCTTTCTTGATCCGGTCGAGGAAGTCCAGGGGGCCGGTGGCCGGGTGGCGGGTGATTTGTTCTTTTTCCATTTTCTTTTGAAAGAGCGCCCAGCTGGCCCGTACCGGCGGGATTTTGGTGCGGCTTCGCAGCTCCAGGATCAGCCAGGCCAGTCCAAAGACAGCGCAGCAGAGGGCAACCCCCCAGGCTGCAGCGGCAACCCATCCTTTGGCGGATCGGGACGAGGCGCCCAGTTTTTTAAGGAACGCCTCCTGAAGGCTGCCGGAGTACCCGATGACCCGCGTGTCCCAGTGGTAGTTGAGGGCATCCCACCCCAGGCTGAGTCGCTGGAGCCCCCGGGCCAGGAAGGAGGCGCCGTCGCCGATGAAAAAGGAGGGGCGGTCCGCCTCGGGAAGCCCGAAGCCCGCCCCCCGCTCCACCCGGTCCGGGGCCACGGCTGACGTGGGGTCCACCCGCACCCAACCCTGTCCTTTAAGCCAGACCTCCGCCCATGCGTGGGCATCGGCCTGCCGGACGATGAGGTAGTTGCCCATGGGGTTGACGGTGCCGCCCAGGTAGCCGCCCACGATGCGTGCCGGAACCCCTGCGGCCCGCATGAGAAAGACAAAGGCCGAGGCGTAGTGTTCGCAAAAGCCCTTGCGGGTGTCAAAGAGGAACCGGTCGATCCTCTCCCCGGAGAGAAGGGGAGGTGTGAGGGTGTATACGAACCCGTTGGTGCCGAGATAGGCCAGAGCGCTGTCCACCACCTGGCGGGCATCCGTGGCCTGGGCCCGCCAGCGACGGGCCAGGCGGCGGCTTTGGGGGTTTCCCCCGGCGGGCAGGCGGGTGAACACAGCTTCCCAGGGGGCAAAGGACCCGGTGGTGTAGGCGGTGGCGGAGCCAAACCGGTAGGGCGCTTCCTTGAGGCCGCCCTTGGGCTTTTGCATGGTGTGGTCCGCCAACTGTGCCGTGCCCTTGGGCAGGGTGACGGGAAGGTCCAGGGGAAAGAGCCGGTCCGTGTTTTTGGTTTCCACCATGATTTCGTAGGACGCAAGGGGGCCGGAACCTTTGACCGTTGCCCCCGATGGGGGGCGGATGGCGGCGCGCCAGGAGGTGCCGTTGAAGGTCTGGAAGACGATGCCCCGGAAGTAGCGCTGGTCCGAAGCGGGGATGACTCCGTCAAAGGTTACCCGAAAGACAGGGGCCTGGCTTTTGACCATCTGAGAGACGCTGCCCGGGGAGAGGGTGGTTGAAAACCCCGAGGAGGCGCTTCTGGTGGCGGTGATCCCGAAGAGGCTGCCGTCGATGCGCGGGAAAAAGAAGAAGAGGACCAGGGTGAGGGGGACGGCCTTGCCGGTGATGGCCCCCGACACCTTGAAGGCTTCTTTTAAGGGGACCGCAGGACAGTTGATGCGCAGCAGGATGGCGGTGATGTGGATCATGGCTGCCACCATGTACGCTGTCATCACAAGGGAGGCGGAGAAAAAGAGGCTGGAGACCACCATGAAATAGGCAATGAAAATGGCGATGAACAGGTCCCGTTCCCGCCGGGTCTCCAGGGGCTTCAAACCCGCCATGACACACAGGAGGCTTGCCCCGAAGCGGTTGTCGATGACCCCGTTGCTGGAGACAAACACGCAGGCAAACCCCAGGAAGGTGAGGCACACGCGGGAAAGGGTCCGGGGCAGGGGCCACCCCTTGGGCTCGGACAGGACCGCATACCCCCAGAACCCGATACACCAGACTGGGATCCAGGGGCTGAGATGGGTCATGTGGGGAATCAGCCCGGCCGCAAGGGCCGCCACCAGAAGGGGCAAGGTGTCTTTCACCGCCTCTTCCCTGGGATGGCGGCCTTTTTTTGTTGAAGACGTCGACACGGTGGTTGGTCCAACCTTTTCTTTCATGTTCTCATGGCAAGATGCTTTCGAGGTGGCTCACCTCGACGCCGGAGGCACGCTTATTGTTAATCGCTTGGTGGCATCATGGCCAGGGCGGTGAGGCATTGGTCCCGATGGGGGACGCTGGCCGGGGCACCCGGAGCGATGGCTATGCCCGGGGCCGACAGGCCGTAAGGGATTCCTTGCCGGTGGGCTTCCAGCACCAGGTGGCAGAGGTGGCTGATGCGGGCCTCGGTTCCTGTTGTCCGGATGAGGTCCCAGGAGAGGGTCACGGCGTGGTTCTGCTCTGCCTCAAAGGATTTGGTCCAGAGTCCCTGGCCCCGGGCCAGGGGCTTCCAGGCAATTCGGCTTCCGGGGTCCCCCGGCCGATAGGTCTTGAGTTCCCTGAAGTCGCCGGTCTCGGAGTGGGGGGAGGTGCCTGCGCCTTGCCCAGGGGTAGGGGCTGCGGCCGTTTCAAAGGCATGGGGCAGGGGCGCGGGAAAGACAAGGCAGTGGGCATCCAGCCGGATGCTTACCCAGGTGCGGAAGAGCCCGAAGGGGTAAGTGGACTCCACGATGAGGGGCGGGGGCCGAAAGCGTCCTCGCGTCAGGGTCTCAAGGGGCAGGCGGAAGGTGACTGTTTCCCCTGCCGGGATGTCCCGCACAACGCGTCCCTGGTCTTTGAAACCTGCCGCGACCCTGTAGCGGGGGGCTGCATCGGCTTTGACGGCCAGCTCAAACCAGAGGGGCTTGCCCGCAAAGACAGGGACGTGCTTTTCCGATACCAGGGTGAGCACCTTGATGTTTTTCTGGGTGTAGAGGGTGGACATCAGGGCCATGGAGGCCAGGAGAAAGGCAAAGAGAAACCCGGGGTTGTTGGTGTAGTTCAGGGCCCCCCCGATCATGGCTGTCACTGCGCAGGCAAAAAGGAGTCCCCGGCCCGTGGGGAGGATGTAAATGCGCAGGGCCCTGATCCCAAGGGGAAGGGGCCGTCGAGGGCCCCGGGAGGTGAACCGGAGCAGGGCGTTTGCCGCGGCGATTCTCACGGGACGGGAACCTCCATGAGCAGGTCCTGGAGCTGCCGGAAGGAGTATTCGGACCGGGTCTCCCGGGACTGGAGCCGGTGTCCGGCGATGTAGGGGAAGACAGCCTGGAGGTCTTCGGGGATCACGTGGTCCCTGCCGTTGAGGCAGGCCCAGGAGCGGGTGGCGTGGAGGATGGCCAGCCCGGCCCGGGGGGAGAGACCGTGGGTGAAGTGGGGGGCGTTCCGGGTGAAATCAAGGAGGTCCTGCACGTAGTCCAGAAAAGCGGCGGAGACATGGATGGCGGCGATGCTGCTTCGGATGGTCATGACCTGCTCGGTGTTCAGCACCGGCCGGATTTTTTCAATGGCGTGCTTTCGGTTCCCGGTTTCAAGGAGTTCCCGTTCGGCTTTGCGGTCCGGGTACCCCACGCTGATTCGCATGAGGAACCGGTCGAGCTGGGACTCGGGCAGGGGAAAGGTGCCGGACTGCTCCAGGGGGTTCTGGGTGGCGATGACGAAGAAGGGCTTGGCCAGGGGGTAGCTGTTGCCCTCAACGGTGACCTGCCACTCTTCCATGGCCTCCAGAAGGGCGCTCTGGCTTTTGGGGGTGGCGCGGTTGATCTCATCGGCCAGGAGCACCTGGGTAAAGATCGGCCCTTTGTGAAAGACGAAGCTGCCGCTGGCCTGATCGAAGACGGAGACCCCCAGGAGGTCGCCGGGGAGCATGTCGCTGGTGTACTGCATCCGGGTGAAGCCAAGCCCCAGGCAGCGGGAGAGGGCCTTGGCAAGGGTGGTCTTGCCGATGCCCGGTCGGTCTTCGATGAGGAGGTGTCCACCGGCAAAGAGGCAGGTGATGGCAAGTTTTACCTCGTGGGTTTTGCCGAAAACCACCCTGCTCATGGCGGAGATGATGTCGTCAAAGGCTTTTTTCATGGCGGCCTTTATATCATTTTATAAGGCGGGCCGGGGCCCGGTTGCGTTTGGCATGGTTCCAGAAGGCGTTGAGTGCTGATCTCCTTCAACGGGGATGACCACAGGTGGTGATCCGGTACGAAAGGGTATCAATTTTTTGATGATACGTGGTTGACGGTGCCTTCGTCAAATCTTTCCGGTTTTCCGGGGGGGCTTCGGACGTGCGGTTTGTCGTTGATTGAGACGCGGGATGTTTCATGGTACGCTATGGCGTTTGATGGGGCCGTCTTGTGGGGCTCCGATGCCATGAAACCTGGAAAGGAAAGAGGAACGGCCCATGCAGCGCATGATGATTACGGATTTTGACGGGACCCTGTTCCGCAGCGACCGCACGGTGGCGGACGAGGATCTCGAGAGCCTTCGGCAGCTGGGTGAGCAGGGCGTCATCCGCGTCATCGCTACGGGGCGAAATCTGTACTCCTTCATGAAGGCCGCCCCTGCGGATCTGCCCGTGGACTACCTTGTCTTTTCCACCGGGGTGGGTATCGCCCGCTATCCCGATCCGGCGGCCAACATGATCCGGGAGGCGAGCCTCTCCCATGAGGCCTGCCTGTGCATCAAGGGCGTCTTTGATTCCTTTGGCCTGGATTACATGGTCCACGGGGCCGTGCCCGAGGGGCATCGCTTTGTCTACCACCGGCACGCCCCGGAGAACCCCGACTTCGATACCCGTCTCTCCTTTTACGACGGGTTTTCCGAGCCCATCAACGGGCACTTTTCCGGCCCGGCGTCCCAGTTCCTGGCCATTACCCGGGAGGTTCGCGCCAGCTCTCTGTTTGCCGAAATCACCGAGGCTCTGGCCGATTTCACCGTGATCCGCACCACCTCGCCCTTTGACGGCACCAGCACCTGGCTGGAGGTGTTCCCCAAGGGGATCTGCAAGAGCGAGGCGGTCTCCTTTCTTGCCGAGCAATGCGGGGTTTGCCCCTCTCAGACCATGGCCGTGGGCAACGACTACAATGACGAAGACCTCCTTCACTGGTCGGGCAAGGGGTTTGTGGTGGCCAACGCGCCGGACGACCTGAAAGCCTGCTTTGCCTCTGTTTCCGACAACGACACCTGCGGGGTCTCCGAGGCCATCGGTCGCTGGGCTGTTTCCGGCTCCTGCTGACCCGGATATGTCATACGCAAACCACCAAACAAGAGCAGGTGGGTGAGGGCCGCCGATTGTTGAGGTAGTTCAAAAACCCACCATGTAATTCACCGTTTTCTGCTCGACCCGTGAAATATCCGGGCTGGGGTTTGCACCACCCTCCGTCCTCCTTATTCAAAAAGACCCTTCACGGCCCGTGGTTGCGGGCGGGCCGCTCTGTTTTTCTTCTCCATCTCTTCCGGTTCTATTCAGATGAGTTCCGATACGTGTGCCCTGGCATGCACATGTCCTGCCGTCTTGCGGGCCTTTGTCGGCTTTGCCCTTCGTCTCCCTTGATCGTTACAAAAGAATTTTTTTAAACATTTGTTTGAAATGAACAGTTGATTTAAACAAATGTTTGAATTAAGCTGAATCAGAATCGAAAACATGCCGGGATATGGTGTGGTTGAAGCGGATAACTGGAAGAGGAGACGAGAGATGGCGGTGGAAGAGACCAAGGCAAATATTCTGGACGCAGCGGAGTCGTTTTTTGCTGAGCTGGGGTTTCACGGTACCTCCCTCAGGCAGATTACCGAGCGCGCCGGGGTCAATGTCGCGTCGGTGAATTACCACTTCGGCAGCAAGGAGAACCTCATGGACGCGGTGCTCCGAAGGCGCCTTGAGCCCCTCAACGCCATTCGGCTGGCCCGGCTGGATGCCGTGAGGGCCGAGGCGGCTGAGGCCGGTGAGCGTCCGTCGGTGCGGGCGGTGATGACGGCCCTTATCGAGCCCACCCTCCGGGCGGTTGTCCAGCCGGAGTTCGGCGGGTTTTCCATCATCATGAGCCGCGTCTTCACCGAGCACAAAGGGGCCATGATGGAACGTGTGGGGCCGTTGATCGAGCCCCTTCTCAAGCAGTACTTAGAGACCCTCTGGGAGGCCCTCCCGAACCTGCCCGAAGAGGAGGTGGTCTTGAGGTTACGGATGTCCCTGGGGGCCATGCAGCACGCGATTCATGCGGTGCGCGGGCACCAGACGGACTCCTGCCCGAAGGAATTGACCACGGCCATTCCCGAAGACGAGGTGGTGGACTCCCTCATCGATTTTGTTACACGGGGCATGGAGGACACATGAAACGAAGATGGATGATGGTTCTGGCCCTTGGCCTGGGGATCCTTTCAGGCTGCTCCGTCCATGACCGGACAGCGCCCGGGGCCCTGGCCGAGGAGGCCTCGGATTTACGGGAGGCAGGGGATAAAACCCCGCGCCCGGAGGTGGACTGGTGGCTTTTTCTGGAAGACGAGACCTTGAACACGCTGGTGGAGACGGCCCTGGAGGAGAACCCCACCCTGGATAGGGCCGCGGCCAACGTGCGAAAGGCTGAGGCGCTACTGGGGGCGCAAAAAGCGGCGGATCTTCCCGGGGTCAATCTCACCGGTTCTGCGGGCCGCGCCCGCACCGAAGGGTTTATGGCCGGGATCTCCAACTCCTGGAACCTGTCGGCGGCGGCCTCCTACGAGCTGGACCTCTGGGGCGGCAGGCAGGCCCTTGAAAATCAGCGGGCCCTGGATCGGGAAGCCTCCCTTGCCTCCCTTTCCGAAGCCCTTGTGACCGTATCGGCCCAGGTGGCGGACACCTGGTACCTCCGCCTTGAACGTCAGGTGCAGCAGGATCTGTCCGAGGAGCGCGTGGCCCTGCGCCGGGAGCTGCTGGAGATGATTGAGTGGCGTTACGGCCAGGGCACGGCCACGGCCCGGGATGTCTACGACACCCGCACCGAGCTGGCCGTGGATGAGGTGACCCTTGCCAGGTACCGCACCGACGTGGCTGTGGCCGACCATGCCCTGTCTGCCCTGCTAAATCGCAAACCCGGAGGCCTTGAGGCCGTTGTCCCCGGTATATCGGACAAGCCCCTTCCCACCATGGCTCCCCTGGCCCGGGATCCCCTTTCATCACGCCTGATCCTCGGACGACCCGATATGGTCCGTGCCATGCTGGATGTGATGAAGGCCGATGAGGCCGTTGCCGTCTCCCTGGCGGACCGGTTTCCCACCTTCAGCCTCACGGCCGGGTACGGCAGGGCCGGAGACGGCTGGGAAGCGGGGTCCAACAGCGGCCCGGTGTGGAACATCGGCGGTGAGCTCCTGGCCCCCCTCATCGACTGGGGACGGCGAAAATCCCTGGTGGAGGCCGACAGGGCTGCCTTTGACGATTCCCTGGCCCGGTACCGTACCACGGCCCTTACCGCCTTCACCGAAGCGGCGGACGCCCTCACCCGGTGCCGCAACGGCGAGCGGGAAGACGCCCGCCTCAAGGAGTCCCTGGATGCGTCATCGGCCACCACGGCTTACGTGACCAGCCGGTACCTGGAAGGCGCCTCGGATTACCTGACCCTGATGATCGCGCGTATCGCGGAAAATGAAGCCCGGAGCCGCCTGGCAACCAGCCGGCGCCTTCTCCTGTCCAACCGCATCGGCCTGGCCCGTGCTTTGGGAGGGTCTTTCAGCGACACATGGGTTGAGACGTATGTGACGACACACAGAGAAACGGAGTAATGGTCATGGAAGATGAACGGCGGTCGAGCAAGGAGAGAACCATGGGACAAAACTGGCGCCCGCGGCTGAAATGGATCCTGCCCTTGGTGATCCTGGTGGCGGGGTTTCTGGTGATGCGTGTGATGATCCACCTGAAACGGGCACCGGAGAGGACCACGGCCGAAGAGCGGGGCCAGCTGGTGGAGACCGTGCCCGTCACCCGCGCCGAAGGGCGGGTGCGCATCGTGACCCAGGGCACGGTGGTTCCCTTCCAGCAGATGGACGTGGTGCCCAGGGTGTCGGGGTATGTGACGGCGGATCACATGGAAGTGGGCAAGTCCTTTGTCGCAGGGGAGGTGTTGTTCACCCTGGATGACGAAGACTACCGCCTGGCCGCTGTCAAGGCCGAATCCCAGGTGGCCCAGGCCGCCCTGGCCCTGGCCGAGGTGCGCTCCAAGGCCCGGTCCGCCAAGCTGGAGTGGGAACGGATGCCGGGCCGTGAGGGCATGACTCCTTCCCCCCTCTTGCTTTATGAACCGCAGCTGGCGTCTGCCAAAGCCCAGCTTGAAGGGGCAAAGGCCGACCTTGCGGCACGGCGCCTGGATATCGCGCGCTGCACGGTGAAGGCCCCCTTTGCCTGCCGGGTCCTTGCCGAAACCGTGGCCCCGGGCCAGTTTGTCTCCCAGGGCATGACTGTGGCCCGCCTCCTGGCCTCGGACCGCATGGACGTGGTGGTGCCGGTGACGGCCGAAGAGCTGGCCTGGGTGGACCCGGAGCAACACGAGGTCCGGGTGAGCCTGACGGCGGGCAAAGAAAAGGCCCTTCGCACCGGACGCCTGGTGAGGCGCCTGGCCGACGTGGACCCGGACGGCCGCATGGCACGGCTCCTGGTGAGGGTGGAAGCCCCTTTTAAGGATGAGGTGGCCGCCGTGGTCCCCGAGATGTACGTGGGGGTGGAGCTGACGGGCAGGCCCATTGACTCCGGTTTTTCCATTCCCCTTGAAGCCCTGGTGGACGGCAAATGGGTCTATGTCCTCACCCCGGAAAACACCCTGTCCGTGCGGGAGGTGACCGTGGTGTGGCGCCGCAAGGCCCGGGCCATTGTTACAGGTCCCCTTGCGGAAGGTGAGCTGGCCATTACCTCCGGGGTTGCCGGGGCCGCCCCGGGCATGAAGCTGAGGCAGTGGCAGGCAGCGCCCTGATCGGGGTGCCTCCGGCGGGTAGGGGATACATCCCCTGCACCCCAGTATCGCGAATGCTCCCGGCCTTCGTTCCTCAGGCCGATCCCATTCGCTGACGGGCTTTGCCCGATATGAATGCCGATGGTTTGTGCGGGGTGGTCCACAAAGAAGAATGTTTGGTAACCATCCCGCTCAAAAAAAAGCCTCGGGCGGAGCCGCCGGAGTTATTCCGCTTAGAGCCAAGCAAAAACCCCATGAAGGGCATGGGGTTTTCAGGCGAATGACATAGGTCTTTGCAGCAAAATCGGTTGCCATATGTCATACCCCACGCGAATGCCCCGAAAACGTCAGTATGGTGTCCACCTTCATGCATTCGCCATAGGGTTTCAAGGTGCCCTCCACCTTGCGTAGGAGGCGATGTCGGGGCAAGTATTCAAACCTATAACGTTGTGTGACCCTTAGGTGCCGAAATGAAAAAATGGATTGAATGGATGGCCAACAACCATGTGGCGGCCAACCTGTTGATGATGGTGTTTGTGGTGGGCGGTCTGATCAAGGGCCTGGGGGTGAAGCAGGAGGTGTTTCCCGAGATCGCCCTGGACAAGGTCCGGGTGGAGGTGGAGTACCTCGGGGCGGGCCCCGACGAGGTGGAAGAGGGCATCATCCTGAAGATCGAGGAGGCCATCTCCGGCATCGACGGCATTGACGAGCTCTCCTCCCAGGCCTTCGAGGGCCGGGGCAGCGTTATCGCCGAGCTGCGCACCGGGGTGGACCCCAACGTGGTGCTCCAGGACATCAAGAGCGAGGTGGACCGCATCACCACCTTCCCGGAAGACGCGGAGCAGCCCATTGTCAGTAAAATCTTAAACCTTCAGGAGACGGTGTCCGTGGTGGTCTACGGCGACCTGCCCGAACGGACCCTGAGGGAGCGGGCCGAGATGGTGAGAAACCAGCTCCTTGACCATCCCAAGATCACCCAGGTGGAGCTGGGCGGGGTGCGGCCCTACGAGGTGACCGTGGAGGTGACGGAGGAGAACCTGAGGCGTTACGGCCTCACCATGGAGACCGTGGCCGCGGCCGTGCGCCAGGCCTCCCTGGATCTGCCCGGGGGCACCATCAAGACCCGCAGCGGAGAGATCCTGCTGCGCACCAAGGAGAAACGCTACAAGGCGGCTGAGTACGCCGACATCGTCATTGTCCGGGGAGGCAACGGGGCCACGGTGAGGCTGGGAGACATTGCCGTTCTCACCGATGGCTTTGAAGACACGGGCACCTACGCCCGTTTTGACGGCAAGCCCGCGGCCATGATCAACGTCTTTCGCGTGGGCGACCAGAAACCCACGGAGATCTCCGACATCGTGCTGGCCTACGTGGACGAGCTCAACGCTCAGTGGCCGGACTCGGTGCGCGCGGCCGTGTGGAACGACACCAGCGAACTCCTGGAGAGCCGCCTCAATCTTTTGAAGAAAAACGCCCTTTTGGGCCTGTGCCTGGTGATCATCGTGCTGGGGCTCTTCCTGGAGCTGCGCCTGGCCCTCTGGGTGATGCTGGGAATTCCCATCTCCTTTATGGGCGCCTTGATGCTCATGCCCTCCTTTGACGTCTCCATCAACATGATCTCCCTGTTTGCCTTTATCCTGGCCCTTGGGATCGTGGTGGACGACGCCATCGTGGTGGGGGAGAATATTTTCGCCCATCGCGAAAAGGGAAAGCCCTTTCTCCAGGCCGCCATCGACGGAGCCGCCGAGATGTCGGTTCCCGTGACCTTCTCCATCCTCACCACCGTGGCCGCCTTTTTGCCCATCGCCTTTGTGGCCGGGACCATGGGCAAGTTCATGGTGGCGGTGCCCATCGTGGTGATTTCTCTTCTCCTGGTCTCCCTTGTGGAGAGTCTCTTCGTGCTTCCCGCTCACCTGAGCGGGGGATCGGCCAAGCCCCTTTCCGGCCCGGTGCTGGGGCGCATCGATGCGGTGCGGGTCCATTTCGGGGAGCGGTTGGAACGCTTTGTGTCCGGCCCCTATAAGCGTACCCTGGACCTGGCCCTTGCCCATCGGTACACCACCTTTGCCATCGGTATCGCCCTGCTTTTGATGAGCGTGGGGCTGGTCCGATCCGGTTTCATCAAGTTTACCTTCATGCCCGAGGTGGAAGGGGAGCGCATCACCGCGGCCCTGCAGATGCCCGTGGGCACCACCCTGGAAGCCACGGGCCGCCAGACCGACATGCTCATTGAAACGGCCATGGAGGCCGTGGCCGAGATGGATTCAGAAAACCCGGGGGAGCCCACCATCTTTCGCCATGTTTACGCCATCGTGGGCGGGGCCATGGCGGCCACCGGGCCTGGAAACGACGGCGAGGGCGCCGCGTCCTCAACAAACATCGCCCAGGTGGCCCTGTTCCTGACCCGGGCCGAAGAGCGCTCCGTACCCATCAGCGAGGTCAAGGCCCTGTGGCGGAAAAAGGTGGGGGAGATCCCCGGCGCCGATTCCCTGACCTTTACCACGGACCTGGTGCAGATGGGCGCCGACATCGACGTGGAGCTGCGGCATGTTGACTACCGGGTCCTGGAGGCTGCCGCCGAAGAGGTGAAAGCCTATGTGGCGGGCTACCCGGGTGTTACCGATATTGAGGACAACTTCTCACCGGGCAAGGGGGAGATCAAGTTCACCCTTACGGACGAGGCCAAGACCCTGGGTGTCACCGAGGCGGACTTTGCCCGCCAGGTGCGGGGCGCTTTTTTCGGCAGCGAAGCCTTGCGCCTGCAGATCGGTCGCAACGAGGTGAAGGTGAAGATCCGCTACCCGGAAGGGGACCGCAGGCTTATGCAGACCCTCACGGCCATGCGCATCCGCACCCCCGGTGGAGGGGAGATCCCCATTGCCCGGGCCGCCCGGTTTGACCGGGGCCGGGGGTACTCCACCATCACCCGGAACAACCGCAAGCGGGTAGTGAATGTCACGGCCACGGTGAACGCCAAAGAGGGCAACGCAGGGGAGATCAACGCCGATATCCGGGAGAAGCTGCTTCCGGGCCTCATGGCGACCTACGACGGCCTCTCCTATGGGTTCGCAGGGGAGGAGAAAGAGAAACGCGAGTCCCTGGGGAGCCTGAAAGAGGGCTACCTCCTGGCCCTGTTTGCCATTTACGCTCTCTTGGCCATCCCGTTTAAAAGCTACGGCCAGCCCGTGATCATTATGTTCGCCATCCCCTTCGGCATTGTGGGGGCCATCTTCGGCCACCTTCTCATGGGCTACAACCTGAGCATGCTGAGCCTCTTCGGCGTCATCGCCCTCTCCGGGGTGGTGGTCAACGACTCCCTGCTCATGATCGACCGCATCAACACCAATCGGGCCAGGGGCATGACCATCCTCGAAGGGACCCGTGAGGCCGGTCAGCGACGGTTTCGTCCCATTCTTCTGACCTCGCTCACAACCTTTTTCGGCCTCGTGCCCATGATCCTGGAGACCAGCGTCCAGGCCCAGTTTCTTATCCCCATGGCCATCAGCCTGGGCTTTGGGATCCTCTTTGCCACCCTCATCACCCTGCTTCTCATCCCGGCCCTCTATATGATCCTTGAAGACGCCAAAAGGGTCTTGGGCTTGGGCAGGGAGATCCGTCGAGGCGATATACCGTCTTGATGGGCTCTGTGTGGCGAAATGTCGTCTTTGCCGTCGCAACCGGGGGCGCTGTGATGCCCTCCGGTTGCCGGGTGCTTTTCCTTTCTTGTTGTTTTGTTGTTGCCCGGATTATACTGCCTGAACAGAAGGTTGTCCCATCTGCCCCCGCCTGTGCCCATGGCCGGATCGCGGGGCGCTTTTCCTTTTTGCGTGCCTGGAACGGATTCTGCACAGGTTGATGCCCGCATGGCTTCAACCACCTACCCGAACAAGGAGCAACCATGGATGCAAAGGCGCTTGTCGAGAAACAAAGGGAGTACTTCAACACAAACACGACCAAAGACCCGGCCTTTCGGGTGGCGCAGCTCAAAAAGCTCAAGGCGTTGCTCAAAGCCAGCGAGGCCAGGCTCAACACGGCCATTTACGAGGACTTCGGCAAGTCCGAGTTTGAAACCTACCTCACCGAGCTCTCCCAGATTTATCATGAGATCGACATGTTCGTGAAAAAGGTGCCCCGGTGGAGCAGGAGAAAAAGGGTCCCGGGGAGCCTGGCCAATGTGCCGTCCAGAAGTTACATCCTGCCCGAGCCCCTGGGCACCACCCTTGTCATCGGGGCGTGGAATTACCCGTACAACCTCTCCCTGATTCCGGCGCTTTCCTCTTTGGCCGCAGGGAACACCGTGATCCTCAAGCCCAGCGAGCTGCCCGCCCGAACCTCACAGGTCATGGCCGAGATCATCAACCAGGGCTTTTCCGATGCCTACTTTCATGTGGTGGAGGGCGGGGTGGAGGAGACCACAGAGCTGCTGGAGAACGCCTTTGACAAGGTCTTTTTCACGGGAAGCATTCCGGTGGGGCGCATCATCTACCAGAAGGCGGCCAAACACCTCACCCCCGTGACCCTGGAACTCGGGGGCAAGAGCCCCACCTTTGTGCTTTCGGGTTGCGATATCCGGGTGGCCGCCCGGCGAATTGCCTGGGCCAAGTTCCTCAACGCCGGGCAGACCTGCATTGCCCCGGACTACGTGCTGGTGGAAAAAGAGGTGGAAGCGCCCCTGCTTGCCGCCCTGAAAGAGGAAATACAGGCCCGCTACGCTCCCGGAGAGGACCTTCGGGAGAACTACGTGCAGATCATCAACGAGCGAAACCTGGAGAGGCTGGCCGCCCTCATCGACCCGGCCAAGGTGTTCCACGGCGGGGAGGTGAACCGGGATACCCGGACCATCAGCCCCACCCTCATGAACGGGGTAAACTTCGAAGACCCGGTCATGGAAGATGAACTTTTCGGTCCCATCTTGCCGGTCATCGCCTTCTCCAACCTGGACGAGGCCATCGGCAAGGTCAAGGAGCGGTCCAAGCCCCTTGCCTGCTACGTGTATGCAAAGGACAGGGCACGGATCCGCAAGGTCCTTCGGGAGGTCTCCTTCGGGGGCGGGGCGGTGAACGACTCCCTGATGCACCTGAGCAACCCCAACCTGCCCTTTGGGGGAGTGGGGGCCAGCGGCATGGGCAACTACCACGGCAAAGCGGGCTTTCGGGCCTTTACCCACTACAAGAGCATCTTGGACAAACCCACCTTTTTTGAGGCTCCCCTGAAGTACTGGCCCTACGCCCCCTGGAAGCTGAAGCTCATCAGGCGGATGTTCAACTGACCCCGGTAGAGGGGAAAAGCAAGCCTCCGGCGGCCAGGTGGGGGCACCTGGAAACCCTGTGGCGAATGCATGGAGGAGGGCATTAAGCAACCGTTTTCGGGGCATTCGCGTGGTGTGTGACATATGGCACCCGCATACGCTGGAGAGGCCCATGTTATTCTTCTGGAAACACGATGAAGGGTATGGGGGATTCGCTTGACGTTAACCGGAATAACGCCGGCGGTTAGGTGTAGGCACCTGGAAACCCTGTGGCGAATGCATGAAGGTGGCCACCATGTAACCGTTTTCGGGGCATTCGCGTGGTGTGTGACTTATACGATGATGGGGAACTTGGGCTTCGCTTTACGTTGACCGGAATCACTCCGGCGGGTTGCTTTTTGAGCAAAGCTTCGCAAAACTAAGAGGGACGAGGCTGTCGGAAACACATAATCACACAATGGCTCGCCAGAATACCGCTGGGATTTGACCCGAGGAACGAGGGGCAAAGCCCGGCGGTAATTTGCTTTCAAGGTGGCACACCTTGCCGCCGGAGGCTGCTTTTTGTGCTTTTATTTTGAAGTGGGGCGCGTTCCCAAAAAACAAAACCTGTTTGTCGAACGTTTCGTCGCGTTGGAGTCCTTGGTTGGAGGCGGATCAAACGTTTGGCCCCCGGCAAGGCTGTCGGAGGCAATGTTGAGCTGAAAAGTGACGGTGGGGGTGTATGCAGGAGCCTGTGAGTGATTCGGAGCGGTTTTCGTTTTTCAGGGAGTCCATTGGGTGCATCAGCGCGAGCCTGGACATGGATCAGGTCCTCAAGCGATTGCTGGTGTCCATGCAAGACCGGATACCCATGAACCGGCTTGTCCTGATCTACTTTGATTACCCGAAAAACTGCTTCAAGCGCCTGGGGTATGCCTCCTTGATGCATGAGGCGTTCAACGCCTTTCCGGAATACCTCCACATTGAACAGGGTGCGGAGTACGTGGAGGAGGCCTTCAAGCGAACAGAATCCGCCATTGTCATCGAGGACCCGGAGCGGGATCTGCTTGCCGGGGAGTATGTCCGGCATGCGGGCACAGCCGATGACTCGTTCATGGCGATCACCCTCATGCTGGACGGGGAGCGCATCGGCGCCCTCATCGCCGTCACCAGCGGCAGGAACCTCTTCACCCCGACCCACCAGGACCTCTTCAGCCTTTTGAAGGAGCCCATGGCCCTGGCCCTCTCCAACACCCTGCGGTACCAGGAAGTGCTCCACCTGAAAGAGCAGTATCGCTACGAAAAACACGAGCTGACAAAAAAAATGGGAAGTGCCGTGGAGGGGAGTGTCATTGGTGAAACAGGTGGCCTGGGGCCGGTGATGGCGTCGGTGCGCAAGGTGGCGCCCCTGGACAGCTCCGTGCTTCTTTTGGGGGAGACCGGGGTGGGCAAAGAGGTGATCGCCAACGCGGTGCACGCGCTGTCGCCTCGAAGCGCCAGCCCCTTTATCAAGATCGATTGCGGCACCATCCCCGAAACCCTTGTGGAAAGCGAGCTGTTCGGCCACGAGAAGGGAGCCTTTACCGGGGCCGGGGGGCGAAAGCCCGGGAGCCTGGAGCTTGCCGACGGGGGCACCGTCTTCCTTGACGAGATCGGGGAGCTCTCCCTGACCGCCCAGGTCAAGCTCCTGCGCCTGCTCCAGCACCGCGAGGTCGTGCGGGTGGGCGGTCACAAGGTCATTGCCCTGGATCTTCGCATTGTCTGCGCCACCCACCGAAACCTTCAGGAGATGGTTCGCCAGGGGACCTTTCGGGAAGACCTCTGGTACCGCCTCAACGTCTTTCCCATCCGGATTCCCCCATTGCGGGAGCGCAGGCAGGATATCCCCGCCCTGGTGGCCCACCTCATACGCAAGAAAGCCCGGGAGATGAACCTGGGCACCGCCCCTTTTCCCAACAACTTCGAACTCAGCGAGCTGGCGTCCTATGACTGGCCCGGCAATATCCGGGAGCTGGAAAACATCCTGGAGCGCTGGCTCATCCTGGGGTGTGGCTCCGTCTCCTTCCGCTCTCTCCTGAACCCTTCGGATGGCGCAGGTAAAGAGGCCTCGTCCCTTCTGTCGGTCTTTGACAGGGTCACCACCCCGGACCAGGTCCTTCCCCTTGCCACCATCGACCGACGGTACATCGAATCCGCCCTGAAAGCCTGCAACCATGTGGTGGGAGGCAAAGAAGGCGCGGCCGTGAGGCTCGGTCTTCCGCGGACCACCCTTCGGAGCCGCATGGAAAAACTGGGCATTCATCGCCGTCGGACCAAGAACACCCTGTAACGATTCAGCCTGCCTTCTATGGTGAAAGTACCCGGCAAAAAGCGTGCCTCCGGCGGCAAGGTGTGCCACCTTGAAAGCAGGTAGCGGAAGTGATTTGCCCCTCGTTCCTCGGGGCAAATCACTTCTGCATTTAAAACGGCATTCATGCAAATATTTTTTTGTGACCTGTTTGCTAAACTTTTTAAAAGTTTAGCCCCCGGCAGGGCCGCCGGAGGCTTGTTTGAACGGAATCGTTACACCACCCTTACACCCTGAACCGTCCCACCACCTCTTTAAGGCGTCCGGCAAGGTCCAGAAGCTCACTGGCGTTTGTACTGACCGTGGCGCTGCTGGTTGTCATTTCCCTTGCCTGGCTGTGGACTTCGGCGATGTCTCCGCTGATGCCGTCGGCGGCTTTGGCGCTTGTTGCCACGTTGCCGTTGATCTCTGAGAGTCCCTGGGATGCCTGGTTGACGTTTTCGGCGATTTCCCGGGTGGTGGCGGCCTGTTCTTCCACGGCTGTGGCCGTGGTGGCCACGATTTCACTGATCTCGTCGATGACCGTGGTGATTTCGTTGATGGAGTCCACCGAGATCGTTGTGGCCTGCTGGATACCACCGATCTGGTCTCGGATGTCTCCGGTGGCCATGGCCGTGAGCCGGGCCAGCTCCTTGATCTCCGAGGCCACCACGGCAAACCCCTTGCCTGCCTCACCGGCCCGGGCCGCCTCGATAGTGGCGTTCAAGGCCAGGAGGTTGGTCTGGTCGGAGATGTCGGTGATGGTTTCGGTGACGGCATCGATTTTCTGGGCGGCGGCCCCTAAGTCCGAGATCTGCGTGTGGGCCTGTCTGGCACGGGTGACGGCGGTGTCCGCAATGCTACGGGCCGACTCCGTGTTCTGGGCCACCTCCTGGATGGTGGCGGTCATCTCCTCGGCGGCCGCGGCCACCATGGAGACGTTGGTGGATGCCTGCTCCATGGCCGCGGCAACGGCGGTCATGCCCGTGCTCATCTCTTCGCTTGCCGAGGCAACGGTCTCGGTCTTGGAGGCGGCAAGTCCCGCCCCGGAGGACATCTGGCCGGAGACGGCGGCGAGATCAGCGGATGAGGCCGAAAGGGTCTCGACCCCGGAGGCGAGTTCCCGAATCACCCCGCCGATGTTTTCCGTCACATGGTTGAGAGACTCCCCCAACTTTCCCACCTCGTCCCTGTTCCGGACCGTCAGGGTCCGGCTGAAATCCCCGGTGGCCATGGCCTCGGCAACATCGACCCCCTCCTTGATGGGGCCGGTGATGCTGTGGACGATGGCGTAGATGATGGCAATGAGAAGCAGCACCGACACCGTGCCGATGCCCATGCTGATGCGCCTGATGCTGTCGGTCTCGGCATGGATCTCGCTCAAGGGCACGTTGACCATGACGGCCCACGGGGTTTTGGCCTTGCCGATGCGGATGGGCTCGCAGATCCGTACCACCTTTTCCCCCAGGGAAGCCGAGTGGTTGGCCACATCAAAGCCTTGTCCAGAGGCAATCTTGCCGAGGAGGCCCTTGATCCAGGGGTCGGTTTCCAGCACCGATCTGCCGATGCGTTTTGTTTTCGGATGGGTTACGTAGGTGCCTGCGTTGGAGATGACGGTGAGGTAGCCGGTGTCAAGGATCCGGATGTCGGCGAGCCGTTTTTGGAGCGTGGAAAGGGCCATGCTGACGCCCGTAACCCCCATGATCTCTCCCCGGAAGCGGATGGGCACGGCCAGGGTGGTCATAAGGGTCTCCCGGTTGTTGACGCTTCCCATGAAAGGCTCCATGAGGGTCTCGGTGCCCTGGGTCTTGGGAAGGCGATAGTAAGCCTTGGTCTCATACCCCTTGAGGGCCGCCAGGGAAACCTCTCCGCCTTTTCGGCTGGCAAAGCGGGCATAGCGCCCCGTGGCGTCGTAACCCGGTGTGGCGGCGAATTCGTTGTCGCGACCGTCCAGGGCGTCGGGTTCCCAAACCATCCAGGTGCTGAGAAAAGAGGGGTTGTCGGCAACGAGGCTTGCCAGGATGGTGTCCACGGCCTCTCGTCCGGGGGTATCCCCGGAGAGTTTCAGGCCCTCAAAGGTCTGTGCCAGGGTCCGGGCAGCGGTCATGGCCGTCTCCAGCTCCGCTTTGACGACGCCGCCGTATCGGTAGGATGTTTCCATGGCGTTCTCTTTGGCGCTTCTTTTGGCCATGTTTCCGGCCTTTACAGCGACCACACCGATGGTCACGGCAAAGGAGAGAAAAGCGACCGTGCCGATGTAGAGAAGCATCTTGGTCTTGACCTTGAGGTGTTTCAGCATTGCACATTCCTTTCATCATCGGGACGGAGGTTCGACCGGGGGCGTTGCGTCGGGCTGTGGCATGAGCAGGACCGGAACGGGTACACTGCAGATGTCAGTCATTCTATTTTATTTTGATTAATGTAAGTTTGGATAACAATATGGGGAGGCGTGAGGAAAAAGTCAATGGGATAATGGGAATTCAATGCTTACGAATGGTAGTCATAAGATGTACTGTCTTGTTATAGCGATTGATCCTTTTTGCCCCTGGCTGCTTTGCCTGGAGGGCATTATGCGGACGCTATGACTGGAATTGCTCCAGCCGTTTTGCATGCACAATGAAGTTGATAATACATAGAAAAAAAGATAGCATAGGTGTCGGGTCCCGGTGGGGTCGCCAAGGGGCGGCGGGGGTATTATTTACCTCCATATTTCATGTTGAACACCATGCCTGGGTACAATCTGAAATATACCCATGCCCCTGCCAGTGCGCCGAGGCGCCTCACCGGGCCCCTCCAGTCCGGGCGGCAACCCGAAGGCCGTGTGACGGGCCTTCGGATTCACTGCAGGTTCCCGGCTCTTTACTCCCCGAACAACCCCTTGCTCTCGTCAAAGACGATCTCCCCGTTGAATACCGTTGCCAGCACCGGGATCTCCCCGATGCGGCGGGCGTCCACGGTGAGGATGTCCTCCCCCAGGATGCAGAAATCAGCCACTTTTCCTACCTCGATGGACCCTTTTTCTTTTTCCATGTTGTCCTGCCAGGCGCCGTTCAGGGTGTAGGCACGGATCGCCTCTTCCCGCGTGATGCGCTCTTCCGGTCCGTTGACCCTTCCGGATACCGCGTTTTCTCGCAGTATCGCAGCCTGGACACCCTGGCGCCAGTTGGGCAGGGTGACCGGGGCATCGCAGCTGAAGGTGAGGACCAGGCCGCTCTCCAGGACCATGCGTGCGGGAAACTCCTTTGCTGCCCTTTCGGCGCCCACCACGGCAACCTCGAAGTCGGAGATCATGGCGCCGATGGTGGGCTGCATGGAGACCCCGCAGGGGTACTTGCCTAAAGCCCGGGTGGTCTCAGGGTCCATGAAGTCCCCGTGGATGAGCTGGTGCCTTACGGCCACATCGGGGTTGTTGTCACAGGCGTACATAAAGGCCTCGGCAGCGGCGTCCACGGCCCGGTCGCCCGTGGCGTGGATGCCTGCCATAAAGCCTTTGGAGTGGACGTAGTTCACCATCTCCTTGAGGTTGTCCCGTTTCTCCTCTTCAGTGTCACCCGGGACCACGGAGGCTCCGTACCCGCCGGCCTCGTAAGGCTCGTTCATCCAGCTGGTGCCGGTGAGGGGGACCCCGTCTGCAAACATTTTGACCCCGGAGAACTGAAGCCTGTGCGGGTCGGTGTCCCCGGGGATGGGGAAGCCGGCCATGTTTTTTTGGATGTCTTCAAGGGTCAGGGCCCCGTAGTCTCCCAGGAGAAGGAGCACGTTGGTGCGAACCGTGAGCTTTCCTTCACTAAGAAGCTCCCGGTAGATCTCCACGAACTCACCGCTCATGACCCCGAAGAGCATGGTCTCGCCCCCCGGGCCGATGGCCGCGTCCGTAAAGCTGGTGATGCCGTTTTTGTTGAGTTCGTGAATGGCGGTGAGCACGGCCTGGCGCTTTTCCTCCCGGGTCAAAAGGGGAATGTGGGTGGAGACCATGGCGATGGCCGCCGGTTCCTTGAAGAGACCCGTTGGCTCTCCGGTGGCAAGGTCCCGCTCCATCTCCCCCGAGGGTGGGGCCGGGGTCCGGGCGGTGATGCCCGCAATCTCAAGGGCCTTGCTGTTCACCAGCAGGGTGTGGCCTGAAAAGTCGTTGAACACCACGGGGTTGTCCGGTGAGACCGCGTCGATGTCCGATCTCCGGGGCATGCGGGACGGGTCGTTTTTGCACTCCTTCAGGGTCCCCACATCCCAGCCGAACCCGCGGATCCATTCTCCGGCAGGTGTCTCGGCCACCTTGGCCTTCAGGGCACCCACCATCTCCTCAATGGAGGTTACCGCAGGGGCCGTGAGGTCCAGGGCCAGGGGAGGCCGGGTGGCCCCGAAGTAGGGGCCGTGCATGTGGGTGTCGTTGATCCCGGGCAGCATGGTGTGGCCGTGGAGGTCGAGAATCCGGGTGGCAGGCCCGATGTGGGGGGCCATCTCTTCATTTGTGCCCACGGCGACGATGCGTCCTGCTGACACCGCCACGGCTTCCCGGATGCTGTTGTCGTTGTCGACGGTGATGATGTGTCCATTTCTGATAACCAGCTCTGCGGCCATGTGTCTTCTCCCTGTTGTGGGGCCGAGGCAGGCTCCCCGACCGTTATCTGATGCCCCTCAGTTTATCGTGGGACATTGGGAAGTCCATATGGAAAGAGTGCAGAGAAAAGTAGGCACAGGGCTCTATAGTCGGGCTAAGACTTGCCCTTTGGCCCCCATGGGATAACATGGGTGGGAACGGCAACCGGTGGCGATATATCGTCACGGCATAACGCACCTGGATGGAAGGAGAGAATCTGTGAAAGCAACGCATGGGAGAGCGCCGGTGTATGCGGAAAAGACAGCCAGAGACCTCATGGAAGCCGACATGCCGGTGGCCGCCTTGCTGCTGGATCAGCGGTTTTCCCTCACAGGGTACAACCGGGGATATGCCGAGATCCTGTCCCGCTACAACCTTGGGATTCCCGAGGCGGGCAGGGGTGTCTCCTATTTTGATTGCGTCCCGGCGTGCACGGAGCGGCTGAAACCCATTCTGGCCCGCACCCTGGATCATGGACGCCCCATGGCCCTGAGCAACATGGTTCTGGAGGCCGACCTCGGGGACAAAAAGGTAACGACCCTCTGGAATTCGTATCACGCCCCGGTTGTGGACAGCACTGGCAGGGTCAGCGGCGTGCTTGCCTTTATCCATGATGTGACCCCCAGAACGAAAGCAGAGGCCCGGGTCCGCGAGCTGGAGGCACAGGTGGCCGAGCTGAAGTCGGCCCTGAGGACGGTGATGGCCCTGAAAACAGAGGACAAGGGGCTTCTGGAAACCCGCCTTGCCGCCAACGTTACCCATCTTGTCCGCCAGCCCTTGGAAGACCTCAAAGCCACGGGCCTCACCCCTCGCCAGCGATCGCTCCTCAGGGTGGCCGAGGCTGGCCTGGATGAGTTCACCTCCCCCTTTTCAGAGGCCCTGGCCACCTCAGGCTGGAACCTGACGCCTCGGGAGACCCGCATCGCCCATCTCATCAAATCCGGCAAAAGCACCAAGGAGATCGCCGACCTGCTCTGCATCTCCGTGGGAAGCGTCAACACCCACCGGCACCACCTGCGGAAAAAACTGGGCCTGACTCGTCACCCCATTTCCCTGAGAGCGTTTCTGCAAGAAGTCAGCGAGGGTTAACCCTTGAACGTGCCTCCGCCGCACGCCCTCTAAAGGTACGTGCGGAGGAGGGGCGCGGGGTTGGTCAGTCGGTTTCCACGGCTCGGGGGTGCATGTGCTTCAGCCGCGGGGAGAGGGTTTTGATAAAGGCCTCGGCTTGCTCTTTGGAGTCGAAGCGCTTGGCCTGGTGGCGTTTCCCAAAACGGCTTTTCGTTACGATAAAGCAGCCGCCGGGCTTGCAGCAGTCGATCTTGATCACGGCGTGTGCTGCAACGGCGGGGGAGACAAAAGCTGAGGATAGCAAAGCGCACGCCAGGACCAGGACCTGGATTGTCTGTTTGATGTGCATGGTTGCTCCGCTCATTTTAAAAAAGGGTCATGGTGTAAGTCACATTCACCTGGGTGTTGGATATCTTCTGGTCCATGCCGTACTCCCCGTCGGATTTCATGGTGTTGCTTCCGTGCTCTATCTCAAGGGCGAGGCCGGGGAGGGCAGGGGGGGCATAGGCAAGGCGGCCGCCGTACTCATGCTGCCTCAAGTTATCCACATACTCCGAGCCGTCGTGGAGGTTGCGTCCTTCCACGTAGTAGGCTGATGCGGAAAGCCCGGAGAGGAGGCCAGCTGTGATATCGTGGCCGATTTCGATTTTCTGGGCGGTCTCTCCGTCATGGTTGAAGATGCCCTGGACCCCGGTGGTGTAATAGCCATTGTCCTTGCAACCGGCCAGGGTAGAGCCATTCAAGGCCCAGTCCGTTCCCATGGTTCCGTCGATGGATTCGAAGAAGTCGGTGTTTTTCTCAACATCGGAGATCGCGAACTTCACCCATGTGTTTTTTCGGGTCAGGATCACCTGGCCGCCCACCATGCCGAGGGTATGGTCGATATCCTCGTGTTGGGGTTTTGTGTCGTTTTTGAGACGGTACCCGCCAGCGGTCTGGATGTTCCAGAGGTCAGAAAACGTATGGAACCAGGTCCCTTCCAGAAAGGTATATTCAAGAATCTCTTTTTGGCGCCCATGGGCTGCTTTGAGGCCGAAGGGCCCTTTTTCAAATCGAAGATCAGCAATCTGAACCGGCTGCGGATCAACGATCCCGTCCCGCCAGTCCCCCTTGTAGGGGCCGAATTTGTGAAAGGTGTCGTCGGAGTAGTCGCTGCCGCCCATGACATGCATCAGGGTCAGGGTGACAGGTTCCCAGGAGATTTGACCGGATACCAGTTCATACATGCGTGGGGTGGTTCTGTAGTCCCCCGGACCCAGAAGGACGTGGTCGGATTCCATGCGCCCATAGCGAAGCAGGAGGTTGTCATTGGGGGTGATGCGGACGCTGACCCCCACTTTTCCAAAACCGTTTTTTCCTTCCTGAAAAAAGGTTTCGTCTTTTCCGTATGTGTTTGCGGCGTTTTTTTTGTCGTATTTAAAGGGAATGACGTGGTAGGCCACGGCATCCACGCCAATGCAGTTTTTGAACAGGCCGGATGCATAGTGAAGGCTAAAGACCCCTGCGGATTGGTTTCGTGAGGTTTCAGGGCCGTACCCCGAGTCGGTGCGGGCATTTTCACCTGTGGCCCGCAGCCTCAGCTCAAGGCTGCTGTCGGTGAGAAAGGGGGTGGCAGATGCCGGTGCGGCAAGGACAAGTAGAAGGATCAGGCAGGATAGAGAACGAAAAACGGGATGCACAACAAACTCCTTAATTAAAAAAACGATGGGGCTTTTAAGGCCACGGATCAACAAAAGCCCTATGACTATATTTTTTAAAAAAGGGGATCAAATTTTTAGTTTCAATGAGTATATAGGTCTATATCGAGTTTTGCTATATTTAGTGATGCTCTGTATCCTTTCTCTGGGGATTTCCCATGGGCAACTGTTTTAAAAGTTGGCAAAGAGGCAGTGAGGGTGCTGCTCTCTCCTTAAGGCACACACCGCTGTGTTCTGTGTTGCATGATATAGACTAAATGTTCGCTGAAAAAGCGATTGGATGAGATAAATAAAGATTTATTACAGTGGTTTAAGTCGGGGGTGGGTGGCCATTCTTCTTGGATTCAGCCTCCTTTACAGGCGGATGTGGCTTGACCCGAGGAACGAGGGGCAAAGCACACCCGCACCCTGCTTTCAAGGTGGCACACCTTGTCACCGGAGGCATCTTATCGGAACTGAATAGTTTCTCAGGAAGATAAAAAGGAGGGGCGGAGATGACCGTGCCGAACGCCCCTGGGGGATTCGGCACGGCCACGTGTGCCTTGAATGCGGCTTTAAGATCAGCTCGCGCGACGTTGGCGACCGCCGCCGGAACGGCTGTGTCCGCCCTGACGGTTGCCGCCGGAGTTGCTTCGGTTGCCGTTTCCGCCTGTTCTGCGGGCGGTCTGCTGGGGCCGTGCCCCGGAGCGTCCGGTGCGTGCAGGGCGCCTGCCTTTGCGCTTGAGGATGGGCTCGGGCGCGATGGACGGATCCGGCTCATAGCCCGGGATGACCTCGGTGGTGATCTTGCGCTTGAGGAGCCGCTGGATATCGGAGAGCAGCTTGTTTTCATCCACGCACACCAGGGAGACGGCGTGGCCGTCTTGTCCGGCGCGGCCGGTGCGGCCGATGCGGTGCACGTAGTCCTCGGGCACGTTGGGGAGCTCGTAGTTCACCACGTGGGGAAGCTGTTCGATGTCCAGGCCCCGGGCAGCGATGTCTGTTGCAACAAGGACCCTGACTTTTCCATTTTTAAAATCGTTGAGGGCCCGGGTCCTGGCGTTCTGGGACTTGTTGCCGTGGATGGCGTCCGAGATCAATCCGTTGCGCTGGAGCTGTTTGCTGACCCAGTTTGCCCCGTGCTTGGTGCGGGTGAAGACCAGGACCTGGCTCCAGTTGTTGGCACCGATCATGTGGGAGAGCAGCTCCAGTTTTCGGGTGCGGTCCACGGGGTGGACCACCTGGGTCACGCGCTCGGCGGCGGTGTTCTGCCGCGCCACCTGGATGGTGGAGGGGGCGTTGAGCAGGTCGCTGGAGAGTTTTTTGATCTCCTTGGAAAAGGTGGCCGAGAACAACAGGGTCTGGCGCTCTTTGGGGAGCTCGGTCATCACCTTGCGGATGTCGTGGATAAAGCCCATGTCCAGCATGCGGTCGGCTTCGTCCAGGACCAGGGTTTCAACCCTGCCGAGGTCAATGGTGCCCCGCTGCAGGTGGTCCAGGAGACGGCCCGGGGTTGCCACGACAATGTCCACGCCCCTTCTGAGCTTTGAAATCTGGGGGTTGATGCCCACTCCGCCGAAAATCACGGCGGTGTGGCAGGATATGTACTTGCTGTAGTCGCGGATGCTGTCGCCGACCTGGGCGGCCAGCTCCCGTGTGGGGACCAGGACCAGGGCCCTGACCACGCGGCGCTTGCCTTTGATGGGGTTGGCCTGCATTCGCTGGAGCATGGGCAGGGCAAAGCCTGCGGTTTTACCGGTGCCGGTCTGGGCACCGGCAAGGACATCATGGCCTTTGAGAACGAGAGGGATTGCCTGCTCCTGGATCGGGGTGGCCTGCTCATAGCCCTGATCCGCTATCGCGCGCAACAATTCGGCGGAAAGGCCGAGCTGTGAAAATAACATGGGGAAGAAAACTCCGGGATCACCCTGCCCCTGAGCCATGGATACATCGGCAGTCATGGGTCGGCCTGGGCCGGGCTTGTGTGTTGGACTCCCTGGTCCGCGGAACTGCGGGACGGAAGTGGATGGCGCCGACCGAAGTGCGCCAAGGAGTGCGGACTATAACACCGGAAACCGAGTCTGTCCACAGGGCAGCGTCGGTGTCGCAGGGCTATCTCATGGGGATTTTGCTATGGATGGTTGCTTTGGATATCAACCAGTTGAAATATTGAGGGAATAATTCTTGTGGGAAGTGGGCGTTCAAGGTGGCACTCCTTGCTGCCGGAGGATTGTGATGCAACCTCGCGAACCCTGTGGACATCGTTTTTGGGTGACGTCTGTTTTTCATGTCCCGGCAACCTGCCTGCCGGGCGTTCTTTGCTTATCCCCCTTGATTCTTGCTCTTTGTTGGGGGTATGTCATTTAGGGACGGTTTGTCCACCGGATTTTTTCAATACACCATTATCAAAAAAGGGACACGTATGAAGCGGGTAGCATGGGTTGTTTTTTGTGCTCTTTTTGTCGGGGCCACGGCCGCCGACGCAGCGGTGATCTACATGAAGAGCGGCCGGGAGATCCTCACCGATACGTACTACAAAGAAAACGGCATGGTCTACTATACCGTGGCCGGCCAGACCGTGGGCGTCCCGGAGTCCACGGTGGAGCGGGTGGACGAGTCCGTCACCGACTCCGGGCCGGATCAGCGCCTCATCACCATTCGGATGCCCCGGTATGTGGAGGTGGCGTCTCCGGTTCAGGGCGTGGAAAACGGCTTGTATGAAGAGGTGGTGTCGGAAGGGGCCTGTCCTGTTTTCCGAACGCTCTTCGGCACAGGGGGGCTTTACGGCCGGGACTGCGCCAGTGCAAAGGGAGAGTGGGTCCTTGCAAAAGGGGGGTCAGCGTCCCGCGGAACCGAGACCCTTGCCGTGCTGAGGCACGTTCCCAAGGGCCAGGGGCCGGAGTATGGCGGGTCCCACTGGACGGCGTCAAACGGCAGGGTGTGCGAGGTGACCATCAAGGCCGTAGCCCCCCCGGCCACCACCGGTGAGAAGAAGCTGGTGCTGAAGTTCAACGGATTTCCCAACGGGTTTTTCAACGGGATCTACAAACCCTGGGCCATTGTCAACGGGCGCATCGCCTACAAGATGACCAAGGCCAAGGACGAGGCCTTCATTGAACTGAGGGCCAACGGTGGGGACGTGCGCTCCTATTACTGGGCCGTGAGCTTCGGCCACGACACTTACTACCACAGTGTTCCCTTCGATACCCCCGGGGGCCTTTTTCCCCATGAGGTGACGGTCTGGACCCACAAAGGAACGGACAACACCATTACCGGGGTGGTGGGGGAGGTGAGCACCGAGCGGGAGCACACCTTTGAGTTTCGATAACTCCCTGTTTTGTCTCACTATGATTAAAAAAGCCCCCCGGATCACCGGGGGCCTTTTTTATGCTGGTTACATTGTAACCATTAATAATTGTCGGGCTTCAGCTCAAAGTGGGCCTGGGGATGTGCGCAGGCCGGGCAGCTGGCCGGAGCCTCTTCGCCGGTGTGGATGTACCCGCAGTTGCGGCAGGCCCAGACGGTGCCGGCTTCGCGCTTGAAGACTTTTCCTTCTTCGATGTTGGCGGCCAGGGCGCGGTAGCGGTTTTCGTGGTGCTCTTCGGCGACGCAGATGCTTTCGAACATCACGGCGATGGCCTCGAAGCCCTCTTCACGGGCCACTTTGGCATAGCCGGGGTACATGCTGGTGAACTCTTCCTTCTCCCCTTCGGCTGCTGCCTTGAGGTTTTCAAGGGTGGTTCCGATGACCCCTGCCGGGAAACTCCACTTCACTTCCGCTTCCCCGCCTTCAAGGCACTTGAAAAATCGCTTGGCGTGCTCTTTTTCCTGATTGGCGGTCTCTTCGAAGATGGCAGAGATCTGGACGTACCCCTCTTTTCTTGCCTGGGCTGCGAAGTAGGTGTATCGGTTGCGGGCCTGGGATTCCCCTGCAAAGGAGGTGAGGAGGTTTTTTTCGGTCTGGGTTCCTTTCAGTGATGCCATTGTGTGTGTCTCCTTAAAAGAAAAGGTTGGGTCGTGACGACGCGGGCGAAGCGTCCCGAGACGTTGGTTCATTTTACGGTGAGGCCCCTATAGGGGCGATGTTGTCTCGAAAGGGGCATCGCCGGCTTTGATCAAGGATGCCGTCCATCCCGTGCTGCCGAGGGGCGACGTGAAACCACATATGCCGGGGGGCTGCGGCGTGGTGCTGGCTTGGGCCTTTAGGGGCCCGGGCACTGCCTGGCGGCTCTCTATTGGACCGTGTTTTCGGTCCGGGCACGAATGGTCCTGATCCTATCAGAAAGCACTGAACGTGTCATATTTAAAAGGTGGTTTTGTCAAGGCAAATACATTTAGAACACGGTAAAAAAAAGATATACGAAACAGGGTACTATTCAGCTCAAAAACAGCCTCCCCCCGCAAGGTGTGCCATCTTAAAAACAGGAAGCGGATGCGTTTTGTCCCTCATTCCCCGGGGCAAGTCACATCCGCCTTTAAAACGGCATGCATTCAAACGTTTTATTATGCCCTGTTTACCAAACCCAACGCACAAAAATTGGCAAAAATCTGGCTCCCGGCAGGGTCCCCAGGGGGCGCCGTGCAAGGATGAGCTGGGGCGTTATCGGTGTTGTTCGTCAAAGCCGATGATCTCCGATGCCATGCGCTCAGGCTCTTCCCAGGGGATCATGTGGCCGGTGGCCGGTATTTTCGCCAGGTGCGCGTCGGGGATGAGGCGGGCATACTCCTCACCCGCGGACAGGGGCACGAGCTTGTCCACTTCCCCCCAGATGCAGAGGGTCGGCAGGTTGATCCCGGTGGCGCACCCGTCGAGGAAGTCCCGGAAGAGGCCGTCGCGGGTGGTTTGGGTAAGGGTGGCCAGGTCCATGGGCGTGTTGGTGTTGGTCAGGATGATGTCCCGGGTGCACTCCGGGTAGTCCGGACGTCCCGGGCCGGTCATGAAGAGGCGGTGGCTTTGGGCCAGGGCCTTTTCCGTGAGGAACCGGTTGATGACTTTCTGGGGCACAGGGGCCAGGGCCAGGCGGGCGTACCAGGGCAGTCGGTCCAGGACCTGCTTTAAGCCGATGGCACCGGCCAGGGTCAGGGTCTGGATTCGGTCCGGGGCTTGCAGGGCCATGCGGGCGGCGATTTCACCTCCCATGGAGTGGCCCACCAGGGTGAACCGTTCCACGCCGATTTCCGACAGCCAGGCCAGGAGCCTTTCCGCCTGTTTTTCGGGAAGGTAGGACGTATGCTCCTTGGACGAAAGGCCGTGGCCGGGAAGGTCCGGGGCCAGGACCCGGTATTTTTCTTTGAACAGGGGGATCATGGGTTTCCAGAAAAAACCGGAGCAGGACCAGCCGTGGACCAGCACTAGGGGGGGGCCGTCTCCGGTTTCGATCCAGTGAATGCCGTGTTCATTGACCTCACACGTCGTTGAGCGGGCCTCCAAGTCACCCATGAGGGCCGTTTCCAGCGTCTCGGGTGCCAGCCCCCTGTGGCGCGTGACGAATTCGCCTGCTGCGTGCAGAACGTCTTTCATCTTTCTTTTCTCCTCTCTTTTCTCTTTTTCTCGTGGGAACTTTTTATGCTTCGTATAAAGCGTGAAGGTATTTATACGTGCTGTTTTTTTTGTTTGTATGGCTTTTGATATCAACTTGGTATGCCGGTGGCTCTCGGCGCGGGGCCTTTCGGCTGTTCATGCATACCTTCTTACCATATACCTGAGGCAGCAAAAGTCCAACCGGAATTGAGGGAAGGGCAGGGAGGATTTATCAGGTAAGGGGCAGGCCCGGGGAGCCCGTGGAACTGCCGTGCGCACCGGTGGGAGACTGGCAGAGTTGTTTCCTCAGGCCCTTCAATGTCACGAGATCTGCCCGAGATAGATCGGGGGGTCGGGAAGCTTGAAGGCTTTGAGGAATCCTTCCAGTTCTTCGGGGTGGAGGGTGAGCTTCTGGAGGGATTGCCTGGAGACCCACTCCACGGAAACCTGATGTGGGTCCGGGGCGTGCCCCATGACGGGGTCGTAGGGCTCGGTGAGTTCGCAGAGAAAGGCAAACTCCACATGGTGCTGGGTGATCTCCGGGTCTTTGCGTGCCGGGTGGCTGTGCTCGTAGACGCCCAGGAGACCCAGGACGTTGACAGTGGCGGCCACCTCTTCGTGGACCTCCCGGACTACGGCCTCTTCCAGGGTCTCCCCTGCTTTCTGTCGTCCGCCGGGCAGGGTGTAGAGAGTCTGGCCGTTGTCGTACTCCTTCATGAGCATCAGGATGTTCTGGCCGTCGGTAATGATGGCTTTGGCGATGTTTAACGAGATGATCATGGGGGCCTCCTTGATGACGGTGGCTCTGGAATGAAACCCGGTTTGTCTTGCATCTTATCCTGACTGAATTGGTTTGCGCAACCCTTAGGAAGGAACATGGCCTGTGCTGTTTTCCAGTTGCTGCATGCGAAAGTAGAGTCCTTTTTTGCCCATCAGCTCGTCGTGGCTGCCCGATTCGGCGATGCGACCCTTCTTGACCACCAGGATGCGGTGGGCGTGCCGGGCCGTGGAGAGGCGGTGGGCGATGAGGAAGGTGGTGCGGTTTTCCATGAGCCGGGACAGGGCCGCCTGGATCTCCGATTCGCTCACCGAGTCCACATAGCTGGTGGCCTCGTCCAGGATGAGGAGTTCGGGGTTTTTTACAAAGGCCCGGGCGATGGAGAGGAGCTGGCGTTCCCCGCTGGACAGAGGGCGGCCCCCTTCGGTGAGGAGGGTGTCGAGGCCCTGGTCCAGCCGGTCCAGGACAAAGCCGCACCCGGCCTGGCGCAGGGCGGCGTCAAGGGCTTCGGGGGCGGGGGGACGGTCCGGGTCGGGGAGGATGTTCTCCCGGATGGTACCGGCAAAGAGGAAGGGGTCCTGCATGACCATGGCGATGCGGCTGCGCCACCTTTGGGGATCCAGCTCGGCCAGGGGATGGCCGTTGACCCGGATGGTGCCGCCCTGGGGATCCCAGAACCGGACGAGGAGGCTGACGATGGATGTCTTGCCCGCGCCCGTGGGGCCCACGATGGCGATGGTCTCCCCTTTTTTTGCGGCAAAACTGACGTTGGAAAGGACGGGTTCTCCAGCCGTGTACCCAAAGCTGAGGTCGTCAAAGGCGATGGTGTCGATGGGTGCACCCGGGTCTCCGCCGGGCTGTTCGTCGTCTGCCACGGGGGTGTCGAGGATAAGAACGAGGCGTTCGGCCGACGAGAAGGCGTTCTGGAGGATATTGTATTTTTCGGCGATGTCCCGGATGGGGCGAAAGAACATGCGCAGGTAGCTGATGTAGGCCACAAGGACTCCCAGGCTGGCAAAGCCCCCTAAAACCCGGTAGCCCCCGTAGAAGATGATGAGACCCAGGGCCGTTGCGTTGAGCACCTCGATGACGGGCATAAAAAGAGCAAAGATGCGTACCTGGGCCATGCCGGCGTCATAGTGCCGGTCCGAGAGGCGCCTGAAGGCGGTGTCGGTCTCCTTTTCCCGGGCAAAGAGGCGGATGACGCTCATGCCGCCGATGGTCTCGGCCAGGTGGGCGTTGATCTCGGCGATGCGTACGCGTAGGTCCCGGAAGGCGGAGCGGGACCGACGGGCAAAACCGATGGCGGCGGCCACGGCCACGGGGATGACGATGAGGGTGACGGCGGCCAGGCGATAATCCAGAATGATCAGCATGGCCAGGATGCCAACCAACAGGAAAATGTCTTTAAAGACAAAGGTAATGACCGAGGTGAACATCTCCCGCAGGTTTTCCACGTCCCCGGTGAGGCGCGTCACCACGCGGCCCGTGGGGTTCCGGTGGTACCAGGAGACCGGGAGCTTGCGGATGTGGGTGAACAGGGTGAGGCGCAGGTCGTGGATGATCCGCTGGCCCATGATCTCCAGGACAAAGGTCTGGCAGAACCCGAAGAGGAAGTTGAAAAAGAGGGCACCCAGAAGGAGCAGGGCGGCCTTGACGGCCCCGTCCATGTCGGCCGCCCGCAGCCTGAGGCGGGTCTCTGGGTCGGCCTTGTCCAGGGCGGCCCTGGGGATGGCAAGGGGGCCGTCATCTTTTGGCCGGAGCTCAGGATGGGCGAAAAGGAACCGGTTGACCGCGGGGTCGGAGGCGTCCACGTCAATCATCCGGGTTTCGGGCCTGCCAGAGTCGGGAACGATGTAGCGGTCCAGGGCCTCTTTGGTGATCCAGGGGATGGAGAGGTCAAGGCCCGTCAAAACGATCACCAGGAGCAGGGCCGCCGCCAGAAGCTTCCGGTGGGGGGTGATAAAGGGGAGCAGGCGGCCCGCCAGCCGGTAGTCCTTGGACTGGGTGATATCTGTCTCTTCGATGTATCCGCCCCTACGCATGGTCTGCCTCCTCGATTTCCATGGCCAGGCTCTGGAGTCGCCAGGTTTCCCGGTAGTATTCGTCCGTTTCCAGCAAGTGTTCGTGGGAGCCCCTGGCGCGGATGTGCCCCTCCTCCATGACGAGGATCTCGTCACAGGGCACGATGGCGGCAAATCGGTGGGACGCCACCACCAGGGTGCGGCGGGCATCGGCAAACACAGCCTCGATGATGTGGTGGGCGGTGCGGGTGTCCACCTGGCTGACAGGATCGTCCAGGATGAGAACGGGGGACGGGTCGTAGAGGGTTCGGGCCAGGGCCACCCGCTGCTTCTGGCCGCCGGAGAGCATCACCCCCTTTTCGCCCACGATGGTGTTCAGCCCGTCTTCAAACCCTTCGATGGTCTGGGCAAGGCATGCCGCCGTAACGGCCCGGTCCAGCTTGCCGGTGTCCGCGCCTTCGCCCAGCCCGCAGATGTTCTCTTCGATGGTGCCGGAGAAGAGCCAGGGCTCCTGGGGCATGAAGCGGACAAGGCGCCTCACGTCCGCCGTGGGAAGGTCGGGCAGGGGCACGCCGTCCATGCGTATGGTTCCGCCCGTGGGGTCGTAGAGGCGGACCAGAAGGGAGAGCAGGGCGGTCTTGCCGCTTCCCGGCGGCCCGACGACGCCTAAGCTCTTGCCGCTCTCCACGGCCAGGGAGATGTGCCTTAACACCTGCCTTGAACCGTTAAAAGAGAAGGAGACTTTCTCCATATCCAGACGGCCTGCGGGGTTCGGAAGGGGGGTGGGGTGCCGGGGCTCGGCTACCTTGGGCCGTTCGCTGAAGATCACGGCCAGGCGGTCCAGGGAGGCTTTTCCCCGCTGGACGAGGTTGGTCATCCAGCCCAGGGCCATCATGGGCCAGGTGAGAAGGCCCAGGTAGCTGATGAAGGCCACGAAATCCCCCGGAGAGATGCCGCCGGTGATGACAAGCCGCCCGCCTGCCCCCACCACGATGGCCGTGCCCATGCCCGAGAGAAAGATCATCAGGGGCATGAGGCTCCCCGTGACCCTGACCAGCCGCAGGTTCCGCCCCACGTAATCTTTGGAGAGATCCTTCAGCCTGTCGTCTACCTGTTTTCCCCTGCCGAACACCTTGACCACCCGGATTCCGTCCACGGCCTCCCTCACATGCTCGGTGATGGCGGCAAGCCCCTCCTGCACCGATTTGTGGCGCGCGTGCATGCGCCTGCCGAACACCCGGGCGCTCAGGACGATAAAGGGCATGGGGACCAGGGCCATGAGGGTGAGCCCCGGGTGGATCCAGGCCATGAACCCGATGGCCGCCCCCCCCAGGACCACGGCGTCGGTGACAGCGACGATGCCCATGCCCGTTGCCATGCGGATGTTGTTGATGTCGCTGGTGGCATGGCTCATGAGGTCCCCTGTGCGGGTGGTGTCGAAGTAGCGGGCGTCCAGGGTGAGCAGGTGGGAAAAAAGATCGCTCCGGATGGCCCGCTCCACCCGCCGTGAGGTGCCGATGAGGCAATGGCGCCAGCCGAACCGGAACACGCCGATGAGCACTGCAAAGCAAACGATGATGCCGCCGTCCCGGGCAAGGAGATGGGGCGTGGCCGTTCCCGCGGACAGGGCGTCCACGGCGTGCTTGACGATGCGGGGAATAAAGAGCTGAAAGGCGTCCACGCCAAGCAGGAAGAGAAGCCCTGTGGCAATGCGGCGCAGGTTTTCGCGAAAGTAAGGACGGATCAGGTCAAAGGCAGTCATGGCATATCCACAAAAACAAGGGTGGTAGGTGAGGTAATTCACTGTTCAAAATGGGGATTAAATGACGGGAAGTCAAGGGCATTGGGGCGCGAGTATCGACCAGACAACGGCGAAAAAAAACATGCCTCCGGCGGCCCTGCCCGGGGCCAAACTTTTAAAAAGTTTGACAAATAAGTCTTAACTACGTCTTTTCAGGTTCCGCCGAAGTCATGCTACAGAGCTTTTTTAAAAGAAACGACCCAGCCGGAGTCTGATTGGTTAAATCCACAAAGGCAAGCGGCAGCAACGTATTCTGTTGCGTCGAAGCTTGTGAGCCAGCCCGCCCACAGCATCAGCGTTTGTGTCGGGCGAAGCCCGAGCCGAAGGCCCGTGCGCTTTGGCCCGAGGAACGAGGGACAAAGCGCAAGGACAATGAGCTTTCGAGGTGGCTCACCTCGCCGCCGGAGGCTTTTTTTATTCCGTCATTCCGTACTCCGCCCGTTCGATGAGTTCAATCTGCTGGGCGTGGTTGAGGCGGACAAAGTAGGCGTTGTAGCCGGAGATGCGGACGATGAGGTTGGGGTAGTGTTCCGGGTGGGCCATGGCGTCTTTCCGGGTGCGGGAGTCCACCACGTTGAACTGCATCTGCATGCCTCCCATGCCGAGGTAGGCGGAGACGTATGCGGCCATGATATCCACGATCTTCTGGCGGTTTTCCCCCGGTTTGGGGATGAGTTTGACGTTGAAGGCGATGTTGTTGTCCATGTGGGCGGGGTTGAGCCGGGCCACATCGGAGATGAAGTCCAGGTAGTTGGCCGAGGCGTGGGGTTCCGGGGTGAGACCGGGGGTGAAGGACTTGCCGGCCAGGCGCCCCGAGGGCAGCGTGCCGGAGAGGGCGCCGTAGGCCACGTGCTCGCTCATGGACCAGAACCCGCAGGTGTAGGGGCCGCCGCGGTGGTTGGTGAAGCTGTGGTAGGTGGTGCTCAAAAAACGGGTGATCTCGTTGCAGAGGGAGAGGGCCTCCTTGCTTCCGGACCCGAACAGGGGGACGTGGTTGCGGACCAGCTCGCGGATGTGGGGCGCTTGGGTGAACTGGGTGTCCACGGCCTCTTTGAAGGCGGCAAGGCTGAGCCGTTTGTCGTCGAAGACGAGTTTTTTGACGGCCAGAAGGGAGTCGGTGACATCGGCCAGGCCGATGTTGGAGGTGCCTGAGCTGTTGTACAGGGCGCCCCCCTGGGTGATGTCCGTTGCCGTATCCAGGCAGCCGTCCATGAGGAGGCTCAAGAGGGGCGTGGGGCGCATCTCCGCGTGGATGGCGGCGTAGGTGTTGTTCAAGGTGACGGCGTGCTGGATGAGAAAGCGCTGCTGGGTTTTCCAGGCGTTGAAGAAGGCCTCGAAATCGGAGAAGTGCTCCGGGGTGCCGGTGGTTACCGCAGGATGGGCAAATCGGTTTTGTTTGTCGGGAGGATGATGGGTGTGGTATTCTAATGATCTGAAATTATGGTGCTATATCAGCGTGCATGGCCCTCGTCTGATGGAAGGGCCGTCCAGGGGGCATAAAATTTTATAACGCCTGGAAATATGCGCGGGGAAAGGCTTTGCACGGTTTTTTAGTAAAAAGGCAAAAAAAGTATTTGACAGGAGGCTTCCGAGGTCTTTAAAACTTCATACATGTCAAATGTCGACATTTGGAACGGGCGCAAAGGGGAGTCCCCTTTTCCCCCTTCAATGATGGACATGATAACCCAACATAATGAAGGATATCACGCATTATGACCCAGCCGATCCAGACGCCCGACGCACCCGCAGCCGTAGGCCCCTATTCCCAGGGGATTGTTTCCAACGGATTTGTTTTTGCCTCAGGCTGCCTCCCCATCGATCCCGCCACCTCCACCATGGTGGAAGGGACCATCGCCGAGAAAGCCACCCGCGCCCTTGAAAACCTCAAGGCCGTAGCCGAAGCAGGTGGAAGCTCCCTCGACAAAGCCGTGAAGGTGACGGTGTTCCTTGCGGACATCGCCGATTTTGCCGAAGCCAACAAGGTGTACGCAGAGTATTTCAAAGAGCCTTATCCGGCCCGAAGCGCTTTTCAGGTGGGCGCGCTGCCCCTGGGCGCCGCCATTGAAATCGAGGCGATTTTTGCTGTGTAAATGAAGATCCGGGCGGTGATGGGTTCCATGATCGCCCGTATTTAAACGGACCTTGCAGATAGATCCGATAAACGCTTATTCCCTCCCAAATAAGGAAATAAAGACCATGAATTTCACTAAATTTCCCCGTCGCGGTTACCTCCAGGGCCAGACTCCTGTCGAGCCCATGAAAAACCTCAGCAAAGCCCTCGGCGGCGAGGTGAACCTCTTCGTCAAGCGTGACGACCTGCTCCCCGGTGCGTCCGGCGGCAACAAAACCCGTAAACTGGACTTCTGCATCGCCGACGCCATCGAAAAGGGTGCCGACACCATCATCACCTGCGGTGCCATCCAGTCCAACCACTGCCGCCTCACCGCTTCCTGGGCTGCCAAAGAAGGCCTCGAGTGTCACCTCGTTCTCGAAGAGCGCGTCAAGGGCTCTTACAAGGAAGACGGCAGCGGCAACAACTTCCTCTTCGAACTCCTTGGTGTGAAGTCCAAGCGTGTTGTTGAAGGCGGTTCCGACATGATGGCTGAGATGGAGAAGACTGCTGCAGAGCTGAAAGCTGCCGGCAAGAAGCCCTACATCGTCCCCGGCGGTGCTTCTAACCCCATCGGTGCCCTGGGTTACGCTGCATGCGCCGAAGAGCTGATGAACCAGCTCAACAACATGGACCTGAACATCGACTACGTTGTTGTTCCCTCCGGTTCCGCCGGTACCCACGCCGGTATGGTTGTGGGCATGACCGGGATCAACGCCAACATCCCCGTCATCGGCATCAACGTCTCCCGTACCAAGGAAGCCCAGGAAGAGATCGTTTTCGGTCTGGCCCAGAAGACCGCTGAGCTCCTCGACGTCAAAGGCGGCGTTGCCCGTGAAGATGTGGTTTGCTACGGCGACTACGTCGGCCCCGGCTACTCCCTGCCCACCGACGCCATGGTTGAGGCCGTGAAGCTGTTCGCCGGTGAAGAGGCGATCCTCCTCGACCCCGTATACACCGGTAAAGTGGCTGCCGGCCTGGTAGACCACGTACGCAAGGGAACCTTCCCCAAAGGCTCCAACGTTCTCTTCCTCCACACCGGAGGATCCCCCGCCCTCTACGCTTACCTGGACACCTTCAGGTAGCATTCGGCGAGTGAGATCGTAAATTTCCGCAGCACCGGTGAAGGTTATCCGGTGCTGCGGTTTTTTTGTTTGTGCGGGTCGGCAGGGCCAGGTGCCCTGGAATGTGCAGGTGCGTGAGTTTCGGTTGATCTCACGGAGAATATGTTGCATAAAATGAGTGCAAACGAATCAATAACCCAACACCGGTGGTTCTCCTGACCAGGGAGCCCGGAGCCCATAACGGAATATAGATGCACCATGGCGGAAATCAAAACGTACAGTGAGCAGGTAACCGAGTACATCAAGCGATCGATTCTGGAAGGGTCCCTGAACCCCGGTGACAAGGTCAACGAGGTGCACGTAGCCGCCAGCCTTTCCATCAGCCGGGCACCGGTGCGGGAGGCGCTTCAGATGCTGACCCGCGACGGGCTTATCGTTTCTGTTCCCCAGAAGGGCAAGTTTATCAACTGCCTGACCAAAAAGCAGATCAAAGAGAGCTACTTTACGGGCGGGGTTCTGGAAGGCGCTGCCGTTGCCGCCTCCATTGACGAGTTTACCGAAAAAGATTTCGACACCCTCCAGGCCATTGTGGACCGTATGGAGGTGGTGGCCTCCATGGAGACGGCCGCCGATTACATGCCTGCCCTGGACGACCGGTTTCACGAAGTCCTCTTCTCCAAGACGGACAACACCCTTCTGGTGGAGCTCTCCCGGCGATACTGCCACGGCCTCTCCAAGTTTCTCCTCTTCAGGTACTGGCGTAATCTCTTCTCACCCCGTACGGTCTGGCTTCGCCACAAATCCATTGTGGACGCGCTGAGAACCCGGGACAAGGTGGTCATCGAACAGTCCCTGCGCGACCATTACATCGAATCGGGTGAGCGCATGTCCATGTACGGGTGTGAGCAGGACAACCCGTTGTGTAAGATTTGCAGGTAAAGCAGGTGATAGGAAAAACAGGTCATAGGCAAGACAGGTTATAGGCAAGGCAGGTTATAGGCATTAGGTGGCGGCTGGGCGTGGGTTGTGGATCACGTCAGGGGCCTGTGACGCAGCAACAGTCGCCGTATCTTTTTCCCATTTTTCTCCATTCTTTCATCCCCCATGTCCGAAATACGGACTCCTCTACCATCCCTTCCGGTAAACCGGCAGATACAAATCGGTATATCCATTCAATCTATGTCCTCATGGGCCTTTGTTTTTCAGGCTTATTGCATTCTCTATTGGGCGTCGTCAGTGCTCAATACAAGGGAAAGGAACAATACATTGCATCAGGGGCTCTTTCGTTCCCAGGCTCCGCCTGGGAATGACGCAGGGAGGCTCTGCCTCCACGATTGAAGTCGCTTCACCCTGTATGTTTTACCCATTATGCCGCTATGCTCCGCACCGGCAAGGCAGGGGCTGGGAGCGAGATCTTGTGTTTTCCTTTAAGGTCTCGCATCACATCGCAGTTTGTTCCACTTTTCAAACGTTTGTCCCCCTGCAGGGGTGCCGGAGGCCTGTTTCTAATGGGTTTTGAACAGGGCGGGGACGTTGCCTTTGGCAGGCTCCGAGGCGATGCGGCCTGTGTTGGGGTCCATGTGGCGGAGGGTGACGCCGTCGGGGCGGTCGAAGCGGGCGGGGGGGCTGTTTTTCCAGGCGGTCTCCATGAGATCGGTCCAGATGGGCAGGGCGGCCCGGGCGCCGGTTTCGATGCGGCCCAGGGTGGTGTAGTTGTCGTTGCCCACCCAGACCCCTGCGGCGACGTAGGGGGAGAAGCCCAGAAAGAGGGCGTCCCGGTAGTTGTCGGTGGTGCCGGTTTTGCCGGCCAGGGGCTTGCCCACGCGCAGGGCGCCTTTGCCTGTACCTTCGGTGACCACGGCGGCGAGCATGTCCGTGACCACGGCGGCGTCTTCCCGTGAAATGGCCACGGCATGGCTGGGGCGGCCCTCCCAGATGACCCGTCCGTCCCGGTTTTCGATGCGGGTGATGGCCATGGGCTCGGACTTGATGCCCTGGTTTGCAAACACCGCATAGGCCCGGGTGAGATCCATGAGGGTGGTCTCCGAGGTGCCCAGGGCCAGGGAGAGGTTGTTGGCCAAAGGCGAGGTGATGCCCAGGCGGCGGGCAAAGGCGGCCACATTGGCCACACCCAGGGAGTCGGCCAAACGGACGGCCGGGATGTTTTTGGAGAGGGCCAGGGCCTTTCTCAGGGTGATCTCACCGCTGTATGTTTTGGAGAAGTTCTTGGGCTGCCACGGCTTTTTCCCCCGCCCCATGGAAAAGGAGACCGGGGAATCCAGGATGAGTCGATTCTGATCGATGCCCTTTTCCACGGCCAGGCCGTAGATAAAGGCTTTAAAGGAGGAGCCGGGCTGGCGTTTGGCCTGGGTGGCCCGGTTGAAGTGGCTTTTTTTGAACTCCCGGCCCCCGGCCATGGCCAGGATGCCTCCGGATTGAACGTCCATGGCAACAAAGGCACACTGGGGTGCCGGGTTTTTGATGCGGTGTTTCTTCATGCGGGCCTCAAGGCGGGCCATGTTTTTGGCCATGGAGGCTTCCCCTGCTCTCTGGAGGGAGAGGTCCAGGGTGGTGCGGATGGTGAGGCCGTCCCGGTAGAGGCGGTCGAGTCCCACGATGCCTGCCAGCTCGCCTTTGAGGTAGTCGATGAAGTAAGGGGCTTCGAGGACCCTTCCGCGTCCGCGCTTGCCGGCCAGTGCCAGGGGTTCGGCCAGGGCTGCGTTGTAGGCCGGGGTGGTGATGCGGTGGCGGTCGTGGAGGAGTTTGAGCACGAGGTTGCGACGTTTGATGGCTTTTTTAGGGCTCACCAGGGGCGAGTACCGGGACGGGGACTTGGGAAGCCCTGCCAGCAAGGCGCACTCAGCCAGGGTGAGTTCGGAGACCCCTTTATCGAAGTAGATGTTGGCGGCGGACTCCACCCCGTAGGCCCCACTGCCGAAGTAGATCTGGTTGAGGTAGAGCTCCAGGATCTCTTTTTTGGTGTAGCGGCGTTCCAGCTGAAAGGCGAGCATCGCCTCCTTGAGCTTTCTGTCGATACTTTTTTCCCGGGTGAGGAAAAGGGTCTTGGCCAGCTGTTGGGTGATGGTGCTGGCCCCTTCCACGAAGTTCCGGGCGATGATGTCCTTGACGATGGCCCGGGCGATGCCTTTTAAGTCCACCCCGTTGTGGTCGTAGAAGTTTCTGTCTTCGGTGTTGATGATGGCGTTTTGCAGGTGGGTGGGGACAATGGCAAGGGGCACCGGGTCCCGTTTTTCCGCGTAGAATTCGGCCAGGAGGGCCCCTTCCCTGGAGTAGACACGGCTCACCGACGAGGGCTTGAAGGACTTTAAGGCCTCGATCTGGGGCAAGTCCCTGGTGGTCCCGAAAAAAAGGCCGGCCATGAGGCCGGCCGCGGTGCCGATGACAACAACGGCGATGACGGTGAGTGCAAAGCGTCGATTCATGGGGTCATACTACGTTGGGGCACATTAAAAATCAACGGCTTCCTTGACGGCGATGAGGCGGCTGACCATCTCGGCGAGGCCTTCGTCGGTAAAGGGCTTCATGAGGATTGCGTCCACGGGGCTGGCCCCGTCCCCGGCAGGGGGTGCCGCGTCGCTCTGTGTGGTGACCATGAGAATGGGCAGGCGCGAGCTGTCGGCATGCCTGCGCAGCTGGGAGGCCAGGGTGAACCCGTCCATCTCGGGCATGTTGAGGTCCGTGACCACCAGGCGGGGAGCCAGGGCCGGGATTTCCCGGGCGGCGGTCTCCGGGTTCTCGAAGGTGGCGACTTCATAGCCCAGGCCGTTGAGTTTTTTCATGTAGAGCATGAGCATCATCTTGGAGTCGTCCACGCAGGCTATGAGGGGGCGGCTTACGCCGGTGTCCGCCGTGGCTTTTTTGACCCGGTCGGCAAGGGCCTTGAATCGTTTTTTGGACAAAAAGGCCACGCAGTGGGCCCGCACGTCCGGGTGGGCGTGGCGGATGAGGTGGGTCTCGGTGAGCCCTTCGAATCCGTCGATGGTCAGGAGAAAGCGCAGGGTGTTGTCCGACTGGGAGTCGATGAGGGCCCCCACCACCTTGGCGGCAATGTCGTCCCCGAAGGAGACGATGTTGGTGATGCCCTTGATCAGGGGGGTGGAGATGTTGCGGTCCACGGCGCGTGCCGCGGACATGCGCACGGCCTCGGAGTCGTCGGCCAGCCCGCGGGCCAGGTGGAGGGCCCATCTGGGGGAGGGGAGGCGTCCGGCTGCCTCGTAGACGGCGTAGCGGATGTTGGGGTCCCGGGGCAGGGAGGCCAGCAGGCCCAGCAGGGGAGGCAGGGCCTCGGGGGCACCGCAGCGGCCCAGGGCGTTCACCGCATGGATCACCAGGTCGGTGTTGTCGCTTTTGAGCTGGGCGGACAGGGCGCAGACCCCTTCGCTGCCTGCGGCGGCAAAGATGTCGATGGCCAGGTTGCGCAGGGTGTGTTCTGTGGAGCCCAGCAGGGCGGCCACGGCAAAAAAACCGGGCTTGCCCGTGAGGGGAAGGGTCTCGGCGATGCGTTGCCCCTGCTCACGGTTCTCTTCGCAGAGGCGCTTGATGAGCATGGGGCCGTCCTCTCCGGACAGGCCGAGGCTCGCTCGCAGGGCGGCGGTGAGGACCAGGGGGGAGCGGCTGGTGGCCACCAGGTCCAAAAGGCGGGGCAGGGCCTGGGGCAGGTCCAGCTCCACCATGGCGTCGGCCCAGAAGGAGAGGCGGTTCTCGTCCATGGGGCCGAAGGTGTTGCCGGCCAGGAACTGGCCGATGATCCACTCCACCTCCATGCGGTTGCCCTTTTTCCTCAAGTCGTTGGTGAGGAACTTGACGATGGGCAGCCCCGGGGACTCGCAGCTCAGGAAGAGCTTTTTGAGGGTGGTGTGCTTCATGGTTTCGGAGATGGTGGTGAAAAAGGGCATCAGCGCGCAGCCCTTGACTGCGTCGTTAAAGTCGATGCAGTGATTCAGCTCTTCGATGTACTGGCGTTCTTGTTTATCCATGGACGGCCCTCGATGGGGTCATGCGGGGCGCCGCCGAAGGGGAGGCGTCCGGCAATTGATAAAACGTGGAGTTCAGGTAACGCATGGGGACAAAGGGCGACTCCTCCTGGGCAAGGGATTCCGTGGATCCGATGAGGAGGCAGCCGTCGGGCTCGAGCTGGCGCGAGAGGTTGTCGAAGAGCCGCAGCCGGTCTTCACGGGTGAAGTAGATGGCCACGTTGCGGCAGAGGATGATGTCGAATTTGCCGAGTCCGGTCAGGGGGCCGAGCAGGTTCTGCTTGCGAAAGGAGACCATGCTGCGGATGTCGTCGTTGATACGGTAGCCGTCCCCCTTGGGGGTAAAGTATTTGCCGAGGCGGGCCGGTGAGAGGCCGCGGGTGACCTCAAACTGGCTGTAGAGGCCGTAGCTGGCCCTGGCGATAGCCGCATCGGAGATGTCCGTGGCCAGAAGCTGCAGGTCGATGCCCGGTTTGGGCAGGCCCAGCTCCCTGAGGACCATGGCCGTGCTGTAGATCTCCTGGCCCGTGGAGCTGGCGCTGCTCCAGATGCGGATGGTGACCCGGCCCCCTTTTTTGCTCTTGCGGTCGATGAGGTCCGGGATCAGGCGGTGCTGAAGCAGGTTGAAGGGGGCGTTGTCCCTGAAAAAATAGGTCTCGTTGGTGGAGATGGCGTCGATGATCTTTTTTTCGAGGGTCCGGGACGCTTCGGTGCGGGAACGGGTGAGCAGCTCCTGGTAGGAGCGGCAGCTGTATTCCGCGGCAAGCTGGCCCAGCCGGGTTTCGATGAGGTACTCCTTGCCTGCGGCCAGGGTAATCCCCGAGATCCCATAAATGTATTTTGAGAGCGCTTGAAATTCGCTTTCGGTGACCTTCAGTCTGTTCATCGGACCTGCTTGTTGTTGCGATGTGGTTGCCGTTTCAGAGCCCTTACGGGGCGGTGGAAACACCTACCCTGTGCGCCGTGGTGTCGCCTCCGGCGTCGGAGCTCGGTCAAATGGGTGAAAGGCATTATTTGAGCGTGCCCATCAAGGCGCGGGCCATGTCCGGGAGGGGGACCACCTTGTCCGTGATCCCGGCCTCGGTGGGAGCCTTGGGCATCCCGTACACCGTGCAGCTGGCCTCATCCTGGGCCAGGATGACGGCGCCGTTTTCGTGCATCCTCTGCAATCCCTTGAACCCGTCCTGGCCCATGCCGGTCATGATGATACCGGTGGCCCGTCCCACGTAGTGGTCTGCCACGGAGCGGAACAGGTAGTCGGCCGAGGGGCGGCAGCTGTTTTCCGGGGGATCGTTGGTGATGCGGACCATGCGATGGGTCCCGTCCCGGTGGGCCTCCACGCGCATCTGTTTGCCTCCCGGGGCGATGAGGGCAAGCCCCGGTTTCAGGAGGTCACCGTCTTCGGCCTCCTTGACCTCAATGGCGCATTTGGTGTTGAGGCTGCCCGCAAGGGACTTGGTAAAGACCGGGGGCATGTGCTGCACAATGAGGATGGGCACCCCGATATCGGCCGGAAGCTTGGGCAGCATGGCAGCCAGGGCGTTGGGACCGCCGGTGGAGATGCCGATGGCCACCACCTCGGAGGGGCGGCTCACCGTGCGGGTGATGCGCCTTGGGGGCGGGGTGGCCGGGGTTGCGGCCGGTTTGGGTCGTGTCTCCCGAGGGACGGCGGTGCGGGCCAGGGTGGCCCGGGCGTTGTCCAGGCGTGACCGGAATTTCTTCTCCTGGATGAGCGCGGTGACCGCCGGTGTAAGCTGGGTGCGGATTTTTTCGACGTTTTCCGCGGCGGTTCCGGACTGGGGCTTGGTGATGAAGTCAAAGGCCCCCAGCTCCAGGGCGCGGATGGTCATGTCCCCGCCGGTGGTGGTGAGGGTGGAGAGCATGATGATGCGGGGCAGCTTCATGCCCGTTTTTTTCAGCTCTTGCAGGAGCTCCAGGCCGTTCATCTCCGGCATCTCGATGTCCAGGGTGATGAGGTCGGGCTTGAAGGTCTTGATCTTGGTCAGGGCAAATCGCCCGTTGGCCGCGGTGCCGCATACTTCGGCACCCGGGATGGACGCAATGACGTCTCCGACAACTTTACGATAGAGAATGGTATCGTCAACCACCAGTACTCTGATGGGATCCATGGCGATTCCTCCAGGAAACAAAAGAAGGGGTTAAGGGCTCGGGCACCAACGGATTCACGGGGTACCGGCAGGCTGGCACATGCCGGGATGCACACCCAAATGGGGTCCGGGCTGCGACGACCGCAGTGCGGAGGCACGGGGACCTCCCGCAGGAGGTCCCTTGTCCGTTTTTCTGCCGAAGGGCCCACACGACTCCGGCGATGGTGACCTATCACCGAATGGGAATCGGGGCGACCCTTTTTTGTTACGGTCCGTCGGGGGCTGTGCTTACCCTTCGGTGAGGACCCGTTCGATGTCCAGGACACCGATGAGGCCTGCTTCGGTCTTGACCACCCCTTCGAAGTAGCTTCCTTCGATACCGCCCAGGTTGGCGGGGGGAGGTTCCACGTGGCTGGGGTCGGCGCTCATGACGTCGCTGATGCGGTCCACCAGCAGTCCGATGTGCTCACCCATGGAGTCCACAATGATGTTGCGGTTGTCCTTGTCCCGTGTGATGGGGGAGAGCCCCGTCTTGAGGCCGAGGTCGATGACCGTGACGATGCGCCCGCGGAGGTTAAGGACCCCCACCACGTAATCGGGGGACTGGGGCACACCGGTGACCTCGGTCTGCTTGTTTATTTCCTGTATCTTGAGGATGTCGATGCCGCACTGGGCCTCCCCTACGGAGAAGGTGGCCAGTTCCAGCATGGACGAGTTTCCGTTTTTTTTAGCCTGTTCATTCATGGTGTCTCTCCTAACGCTGATGGGGTTGCACGGCTACAGGGAGTATTCCCGAACCACATCGATGAGCTTTTCCCGGTCCAGCTTGATCTGGTAGCTGTCGATGCCGGCCTCCTTGCCTTTCTGGATGTCCCGCTCGCTGGCAAGGGAGGTGAGGGCCACCACGGGCAGGTGCCCGAAGGTTTCCGAGGCTTTGATCTTTTTGGTGAGCTCAAAGCCGTCCATGTTGGGCATCTCCAGGTCGGTCAGGATGACGGTGAAGTCGTCCACCCCTTTGTTGAGGTAGTCCCAGGCCTCGGCCCCGTCTTCGGCGGTGGTGACGATGAACCCTTCGTCGTTCAGGAAGTCGGAGACCTGATTGCGGAAGAAGGCGGAGTCTTCGGCAAAGAGGACGCGGATTTCGCCGCCTGTGGCCGTGGTGTCCGGCCCGGTGGGACGGTTCTCCTCAAACCAGGTGGGATTGACCGTGCGCACCAGCTCGAAGATGTCCACCATGAGGGTGGTGTGGTCCCCCACGATGAGGGAGCCCATGATCCCCTCCTGCTTGAGGGTGGAGGCGTCCACGTTGAGGTCCACTTCCACGGCGTCCACCGGGGGCGTGACGAGAAGGCCCGTCTCCCGGCCTCCCACGCGGAAGACCACCACTTCGTACTGATCGCTCTCCGGCACAGGGGCCACGTTGGCCACTTCGGAGACCTCGTTCAGGGGCAGGGTGCCGCCGCGGTACTGGATCACCCGGCGTCCGCCCACCTCTTCGATCTCTTCGGATTTTATGCGCTCAATGCGTTCCACCAGGTTGAGGGGGGCTGCGAAGTGTTCGGCCTCGCCCCCTTTGAAGGTGAGCAGGGCCGTACGGTCGCTGCCCGCGTTATTGCGTTCGTTGGCCGAAGCCTCTTCGGCGGCGCTGATGGTCTTGGATGAGGTTTCGTTGAGGGAGCCCATCTTGGCCAGGGAGGCCACGTCCAGGATGAGGGCCACACGGCCGTCGCCCATGATGGTGGCTCCGGCGTAGCCGTCGCATTTGCTCAGGTGGCGGCCCAAGGGCTTGACCACGATCTCTTCTGAGTCCCGCAGCTCGTCCACCACCAGGCCGTACTTGAAGTTGCCGGCAGAGACCACGGCGATGTTGATGGCGCTGTCGCTTCGGTAGCGCCGGTCCTCGCCGCTTCGCATGTCGCGGATCTCTTCGGGGAGGTCGTCCTCGTTCTGGCGGCGGTCGGCCAGGTTGCGGCGTTTGTCCGGGTAGACCTTGCCGTCTTCCGGGTGGACAAAGGTGGGGGCGATGTCCAGCAGGTCGGTGAGGCGCAGCAAGGGCAGCAGGGCCCCGCGGAGTCTCACCACGTCGGCGTTGCCAACCTTTTCGATGCGGTCCTTCACCTGGGCCGCGGGGATACGCAGGAGCTCGTCCAGGTTCACCTGGGGGATGGCGTAGCGTTCGTTCTCCACGGAGACGATCTGGCTGGGGATGATGGCCAGGGTCAGGGGCAGTTTGATGAGGATGGTGGTCCCTTTCCCGGGCTTGGAGTGGATGTCGATGATCCCGCCGAGTTTGTCCAGGTTGGTCTTGACCACGTCCATGCCCACGCCGCGGCCGGAGACGTCCGTTACCTGGCGTGCGGTGGAAAAACCTGGGAGGAAGATGAGCCCCACCTTCTCTTTGGTGCCCATGACGGCCACGTCGGATTCGCTGAGCAGGCCCTTGCGAATGGCTGCCGCGGCAATGGCGTCCCCGTCGATGCCGCCGCCGTCGTCGCTGATCTCGATGTTGACCTGGCCTGCTTCGTGGAAGGCCTTGAGGAAGATGCGTCCCGTGGGATTTTTGCCCAGGCGGGCGCGGTCTTCCGGGGATTCGATGCCGTGGTCAACGGAGTTTCTCACCAGGTGGGTGAGGGGGTCGTTGATGGACTCGATGATGGTCTTGTCGAGCTCCACGTCTTTGCCCTCGATGAAGAGGTCCACCTTTTTGTTCAAGGTGCCGGCAAGGTCCCTGACCACGCGGGTGAATTTGTTGAAGACGTTGGAGATGGGCTGCATGCGGGTACGCATGATGGCCTCCTGGAGTTCGGAGGTGATCATGTCGATGCGCTGCCCGGATGTCTCCACGGCCCGTGTGTTGCTTCCGGTGATGCCCTGCATGAGCTGGTTGCGGCTGAGGACCAGCTCCCCTGCCAGGGTCATGAGGGTGTCGAGGAGTTCCAGGTTGACCCGGATGGAGGTCTGGCCCTTGCTTCGGGGCTCCATCTCCATGGGCTTGGCTTCGTGCTCGTCCACCCGGGCGGGGGTGGCAACGGCCTGGGGAACCGGCTGGGGCGCGGGTGCGGCCACCGGTTGCGACGGCCCGGCTGGTTCGGGGGCGCTGGGGGCTGCCGGAGTCGCTGCGGACTCGGCGTCCTCGATGATCTGGTCCATGGCGGCTTCGCCCCCGCCCAGGAGCGGGGTGATGTCCTCCACGGCGGATTCGTCAAGCTCGGCCAGCAGGGGCGCGATGTCCGGTTCGATGATGGAGGCGAAGAGGACGAGGAAGGGGCGGTCTCCCTTGGCGTCGGCGGGAACCGTGGGGTCGGTGGAGCCCAGGATCATGCCGCTGTTGCCCAGGGTGTTCAGGACCTCGTTGACCACCTTGCCCTGATCGGCGATATCCCGGTTCAGGTCGTAGGTGAGTCGGTAGACGTATTTGCCCTGCCGGAGAAATTTGTCCAGCTCCTCTCTGTCCACCTCAAAGGCGGCCAGGTGGTCTTCGTCGTCTTCGGTCACGAAGGGGGCAGGGGCCTGTGCCTGGGGCTCAGCGGGAGCCTCGGGCAGGCTGTCGATGGCGACGAGGGCATCGACAAAGGTGGTGATGTCCGCCTCGTTGCTCGTCTCGATGTTGTTGACCAGGTCCGTCAGTTTGTCGAAGGCGGTGAGCAGGGTGCTGATGACCGCAGGGGCCGGGTCCAGCTCACCGTTGCGCATCATGTTCAGGGCGTTCTCCAGGTTGTGGGAGAGCTCCTTGACCGTGGTGAGGCCCATGAACCCAGCGCCTCCTTTAATGGAGTGGGCTGCACGGAATACGTTGTTGATCAACTCTTCGCCGTTTTCAAGTCCCGCCTCCTCAATGGCCAGGAGGTCGCTTTCAATATCCGAAAGGTGCTCCAGGGACTCTTCCACGTACATTCTTAGGGTGTCGTCGTCTTCAAAAATCATTGCATATACCTCCAGCTCAGCCGGTCAGGTGCATTTGGATGCCTTGTCCGTTGGACGTGTTATTCATTCGCTTAATCGTACTTATCGGCAGGAAGGGAAGATTACTTACCCTTTTTTTTGCAGCAGCGATGATTTCAAATGACTTCGGTAAGATGGGTGAACAGGGGCGGGAATATGCGGGAAATATACGGGGCGGTCGGGGTAAATTGCTGTTTGGTAAGGGAATACGGACCGGATCTTTTGTTTGCCTTTCCTCGGTAACTTCCATATAATTTGCCCGTTCATTGACCGGGTACACAGATTTTTCTGAGAGAACTGGCCTTGTATCCACCCCCCTTTGTCCCATTGGAGTTTGAACTATATGACTGGTTTTCTGACGGTTTCGTGGGGCGCAGCCTTTGCTGCGGGCCTGCTTTCGTTTTTTTCCCCGTGCGTGCTGCCGCTGGTTCCCGCTTACTTTACCTTTATAACTGGCTTTTCTCTGGAGGAACTCCATGCCGGAGGGGCGGGGGTGAGAAAGCAGGTGATTTTAGCCACCCTGGCCTATGTGTCGGGGTTTTCCCTTGTGTTTGTGCTCTTGGGGGCGGCGGTCTCCTCCCTGGGCGGCCTGCTCTACGACAGCAAGGAGTGGCTCCGCATGGGCGGAGGGATCCTCGTGATCCTTTTCGGGCTTCACTTCCTGGGGCTGCTCCGCGTTCCCAGCCTGCAGGTGGACAAGCGCCTGAGGGTACAGCACAAGCCCCTGCACCTTTTCGGGGTGTTTGTGGTGGGCATGGCCTTCGGCGCAGGGTGGAGTCCCTGCATCGGCCCCATGCTGGGATCCATCCTTGTCCTTGCCGGGAACCAGGAGACGGTGGCCCGGGGTATGGGACTTCTTACGGTCTATTCGGCGGGCCTGGCCCTGCCCTTTATCCTGATTTCCGTTTTTATCCACGCCATGTTGAATTTTATGAAAAAGGCGCGCAAGGTGCTGCCCTATGTGAACAAAGTGGCCGGCGTCCTGCTTGTGGCCGTGGGGATTCTGCTCCTGGGCGGGTATATCAATGCCCTTGCAATCCCCTGACCGTTATGCTGTTGTAAAAGGAGCGCTTTTGTCCTGTCCGGGGACCCGGCTTCGGGCAAAGGCGATAAACCGAATCCATCGATGCCCGGGTGGCCGGTCACGGTGGGAGAACCCATCCGGAGGATACCCATGCGCAACGCATTGATATCGTTTGTGGCGGCCCTGGCCTGCCTGCTGATGACCGACACGAGCGCCCTTGCCCTGGATACCACCCCCGGCGGCATCCAGTGGAAGTCGTACCAGGAAGGGGTGGACCTGGCTGCGTCCAGCGGCAGGAAAATATATGTCAATTTCCATGCGGCCTGGTGCAAGTACTGCACCCTCATGGCCGAAACCACCTTTCAGTCCGAAAAAGTGATCGCCTACTTGAACGAAAACTTCGTTCCGGTGCAGGTGGATGCGGACCGGGAGAAGGAGCTGGCCCGCAAGTACCGGGTGAGGGGGTTGCCCTACAGCCTGTTCCTCGATGAGAACGGGGCCCAGATCAGCTTCATGAATGGATATCTGGATGCCGATACCTTTCTGGAACGGCTCCGGTTCATGGCCAACGAGGGGTATAAACGCTAAATGGACACCACGGCCCCCTTTGATGTGAATTACGCGCGGGAGATGATTCGTACCACGACACACCCCGATTCCATCGGAGACCACCTGAAAAAGGCCTCCGTGTTTATGCTCATGCGGACCCCTGAGACCGACCCCACGATCCTGGCTATCTTGAAAGCCGACAACAAGGGGTACCCCTGGGCCAACCAGGTGGCTTTTCCCGGCGGACACCAGGACCCGGTGGACGCCTCGCCCCTCTCCACGGCATACCGTGAGCTGAGGGAAGAGACGGGGATCCTGCCTGATCAGGTGGATTATGTGGGCTCTCTGGGCCATTTCCAGACCATCAAGAATACTGAGATCGAGGCTTTTTTCGGGATCTGGCACGGGGAAGAGGAGGAGGTGGTCTTCGACCCCTCGGAGATCGCCCGTATTGTCATGATTCCGTTGGGAGAGGTGGTGAAGGCCCACCATGAAAAGGCCTATTCCGGTCGCGTGCCGGGGTGGGATGAGCTGCAGTACCCGGTGGAAAACATGGCCGTGTGGGGCGCCACCGCCCGTATTTTTCACTACTTCACGGAGCTGCTGCTCGTGTAGGCCTGCAGCGGCCAAGTCCGCCCTGATACGACAAGACAAACTGCCCTGCCGGTGCCCGTGCACCCGCAGGGCAGTTTTTTTGTGCCGTAAAGACGGCGCCACGGGCCCCTATTTTGTGAAGAGCTTGATGCGGATGGCGTGCAGGAGGATGGAGACGAAGATCCAGACCGCCAGGACAATGAGCAGGGCCGGGACCCAGATATGGGCTTCCCACATGGGTTCCGACAGGCAGACATCCAGGCCTACCCCACCGAAAATGGCCGACACAATGGCGATGATGAGCAGAAGCCGCGTGGCCGTCCGGGACCGGTACAGCCCGCCGATGGCCCGCCTGATGTCTGGGGGCGTCTTTTCTACCAGCCGTTTGTCGGCTCGTTTGTCGTCGAACATGGCAATCTCCTTGAAAGGGCGGCTTAGGGCCCTATATGGGGCGTTTTTTATCCGGGGCCGCCATGGCGTCGGGCACCGGCAATGCGGGAAAGCATAGCACGCCTTTGGTCCGGTGAGGGACGGCTTTTTTTGCCGTGGGCCTCGATGGCTTGCGGAGCGGCGTATCCCGTGCTGATTTCAGGTCTGGGCGGACATAAAAAAATAGGGGTGCAACGGATGTTTACATGCGTGGTCGTGTGTATACTGGCTTGATTTTTTTCAAGATATGGCTGGTGATGGTCCGGAGGGGGGATATACAATATGTGGGAGAATAGGGTTGACACTGACTATATATTGTGTAAACTTGAGCTGTCGTCGGGGTCAATACCTGACCGGCGACATCCCCGGGTCACCACCTGACACCCGATTTTACCATGCCGCCCTCTCCTGGGGCGCGGCAGGCTGAAAACCGAGTTCTCGGAAGCCCGAACAATCAGAACATTTCATGACGACATGGGGCAACAGAGGCAACCATGGCAAGGCACCCATCCGGAGCTGATTCCGGGTAGCCCTCCGTGGGCATTGCCCGGTCCCCAACTCACTGAACGAGGAACATCCGATAAGATAATCCATGACGGCGTCGGTGTCTCACGGCAGGAAGGATTCTGCTCAGGCGCGTCCGACGTCATGTCACGTCGTTGCCGGTCTCACATTAGGGCGTAGTTGATCCCTGCCTTGAGGGCTGTCGGTCGGCATCATTCCACACAACAATTCGATGTAAGCAGTCTTTACAACATACAAGAGGAGATGGTGGTTACATAGTCTGCGGCTGTCCATGGGGATGCGTGCGTGCATTGCAGTTCCCAGGGCCGTTCCGAACCGTCGGAGCGCGGCTATGCAACCGGAACCCTGACCTGACCGGTACGAGTGAGAGATGCGGCCTTTAGGCATAAGGTGCAAGAGGGCTCTCCGCCGTGCGGTCTGTGTAAACCTGTGAACGTTAAAGATGAAGAAGGGGTAGGCATTTGTTCGAACGAATCAAAAAACGAAACGGTAGCGTGGTGGAATTTGACTCTTCCAAGATTACGGCGGCCATCGCAAAAGCGGGGAAAGCCACAGGGGAGTTCGGGGAGCGGGAAGGCAAGATGCTGACCATGAAATTTCTCTCCATGGCCCGGACCCTGCGTCTGGGGGCGGTTCCCGACGTGGAGGAGGTCCAGGACATTGTGGAGCGCGTGCTCCTGGATTCCCCGTTTTACAAGACCGCCAAGGCGTACATCCTCTACCGTGAGCAGCGTGCCCAGATTCGGAACATCACCATCAAGGCCAACACCGAGCTGATGGACAACTACATCAAGAAGCTCGACTGGAAGATCAAAGAGAACAGCAACATGAGCTACTCTCTCCAGGGCCTGAACAACTACATCTCTTCGGACATCACCGCCGAGTACTGGCTCAACAAGATTTACCCCGAAGGCATCCGCGAGGCCCACAACCAGGGGCACCTGCACATCCATGACCTGAGCCTGCTCTCCGTATACTGCGTGGGCTGGGACCTTCAGGACCTCCTGCGCGTAGGGTTCAAAGGCGTGGCCGGCAAGGTGGAGAGCACCCCGCCCAAGCACCTGCGCACCGCCCTGGGCCAGATCGTGAACTTCTTTTACACCCTCCAGGGCGAGGCGGCCGGGGCCCAGGCCATCAGCAACTTCGACACCCTTCTGGCCCCCTTTATCCGTAAGGACAAGCTCTCCTACGGCAAGGTGAAGCAGGCGCTCCAGGAGTTTGTGTTCAACATCAACATCCCCACGCGTGTCGGTTTCCAGACCCCCTTTACCAACATCACCATGGACCTTGTGGTGCCCAAGAACCTCAAGGACACCCCCATCATCATCGGCGGGGAGGACCTTGACGAGACCTACGGCGAGTTCCAGGAGGAGATGGATACCCTGAACCGCGCCTTTGCCGAGGTGATGATGGAAGGGGACGCCAAGGGCCGCGTCTTTACGTTCCCCATCCCCACCTACAACATCACCGAGGATTTCGACTGGGACAACCCCAACCTCGACATGATCTGGAAGATGACGGGTCGCTACGGCATTCCCTACTTCTCCAACTTCGTCAATTCCGACATGAGCCCCGACGACGCCCGGTCCATGTGCTGCCGACTGCGCCTGGACAACCGCGAGCTCCTCAAGCGCGGCGGCGGGCTCTTCGGCGCCAACCCCCTCACCGGCTCCATCGGGGTGGTCACCCTCAACCTGCCCCGCATCGGCAAAGAGGTGGAGACCGAAGAGGCCTTCATGGCACGTCTTGATGAGCTTATTGACCTGGCCAAGGAGAGCCTGGTGATCAAGCGCAAGATCCTGGAAGAGTTCACCGAAAAGAACCTCTACCCCTATTCCAAGTTCTACCTGCGCCACATCAAGGAGCGCTTCGGGATCTACTGGAAGAACCACTTCTCCACCATCGGCATCATCGGCATGCAGGAAGCCCTGGTGAACTTCATGGGCCAGGGCATCGCCGAGACCGAGGGCAAAGAGATGGCCCTGAGGATTCTGGACCATATCCGTGGTCGCCTGGAGCAGCTCCAGGATGAGACCGGGGACATCTTCAACCTGGAGGCCACCCCAGGGGAAGGCACCGGGTACCGCCTGGCCATGAAGGACAAGAAGATCTATCCGGATGCGGCCTGCGCCAACGAAGAGGCCTTCAGGAACGGGGACGACCCCTTCTACACCAACTCCACCCACCTGCCGGTGAACTACAGCGACGACCTCTTTGAGGTGCTGGACCTCCAGGACGAGCTCCAGACCAAGTACACCGGCGGCACCGTGCTTCACATGTTCCTCGGGGAAGAGGTCTCCGATGTGGAGGCGGTCAAGTCCCTGGTGAAAAAGGTTTCCGGCAACTACCGCCTGCCCTACTTCACCCTGACCCCGACCTTCAGCGTCTGTCCATCCCACGGCTACATCGCAGGGGAGGTGAAGACCTGCGAGAAGTGCGGCAGCGCCACGGAGATTTACTCCCGCGTGGTGGGGTACCTTCGGCCCGTATCCCAGTGGAACAACGGCAAGCAGAGCGAATTCTGCATGCGTGAAACCTTTAAGGTGGCCTAAAGGGCCATTCCCTGGCCATGGCAGGGGCTGCGTCCCGTGCCGTGGCTTATGCGTTTTTTTTATGTATTCCCCGTGTCCGAAAGGGGAGTCGACATAAGGAACGGCCTTGTTGCCGAACCCTTGATCTGTGTGTCGGGGCCGATTTCTCCTTGCAGGAAAGATCGGCCCCGACTATTTTGGAGCGGCAGATGCGCGGACCCCACAGACGGCCGCCATCTGGTGATGGAAGGAGAGTCCTGAACGATGATTATCGGTGGTTTGAATAAATGCTCGCTGATCGATTACCCCGGAAAGATCGGGGCGGTGGTCTTTACCTACGGATGCAACCTGACCTGCCCTTACTGCCACAACGCCGGCCTGGTGAATGATGGCGGGCCTGAAACGCCCTACGAGGTGGATGAGGTCCTGGGTTTTTTGCAGACGCGTGTGGGGCGACTGGACGCTGTGGTGGTGAGCGGGGGAGAACCCTGCCTCCACAGCGACCTGCCTGAGTTCATCCGAAAGGTCAAGGAGATGGGGTTCCTGGTCAAGCTGGACACCAACGGAAGCCGCCCGGCCATGCTCAAGTCCCTGATGGACGAGGGGCTGCTGGACTATGTGGCCATGGATATCAAGGCCGATCCCGCCGCTTACATGCCACTTCTCTCACGTCGCCCCATGGAGGCGGAGCTCAAGGAGAGCGTGTCGGCCATTCTGCACTCGGGCCTGCCCCACGAGTTTCGCACCACCTGCACCTCGCCGTTCATCGATGAGGCGGTCCTGGACACCATCACCGGCATGATAGAAGGCGCAGAGCTTTACGCCCTGCAGGAGTTTAACCCCAAGCACACCCTGAATCCGGACTTTTTCGACGTTTACGAAGGGATCTCACCCGAACTCCTGAAGCGGTTCAAATGCGTTGCCGAGGAGAAGGTCAGGCGCTGTGTGCTCAGGATGGCGTCGTGACGACGGCGGGACCGATGCATGCCTGCTTCGGTTCCCTTGCCGGATCTGCGCCTGTGGAGGTGCCCTTGACAGCAACCGCTAACGTCCCTGAACCCATCTTTGCGGAGATCGATCTTTCCCGCATCGCCGCCAATGCACAGATATTGAAAGCCCATGCGGGAAAAGCCCGTCTCATGGCCGTGGTCAAGGCCAATGCCTATGGCCACGGTGCCGAAGAGGTGGCCCGAACCGCCCTTGCAAACGGCGCGTCCTGGCTGGGGGTGGCCCGGGTCTCCGAGGCCGTGATCCTGCGTGAGGCGGGTATCGAAGCCCCCATCCTTATCCTGGGAGTCACCCCGGAGTCGGGGGTGCCCCTTTTGATACGCTACGGCCTGCGACAGGCCGTGGTGGACGACGGGTATGCTCGCATGCTGAGCCGGGTGGCAGTGGAGCTGGGCGGTGAGGTCCTGGGCCATGTCAAGGTGGACACCGGCATGGGCCGCGTGGGGTTTGACGCGGTTCAGGATCCGGGCCGGGAATCTCCAGAGGCATGCGCAGAAGCCATTGCCCGGGCTGTGGCCCTTCCGGGGATCCGTGCCGAGGGCATTTTTACCCATTTTGCAACCGCCGATGAAGCCAATCTGGTGGAAGCCCGGAATCAGCTGGCCCGTTTCACCTCGGTTCTGGGATGCCTTGAGGCCCTGGGGGTCACCTTTGAGCTTCGCCATGCCGCCAACACGGCGGGCATCTTCACCCTGCCCGAGGCTCGGTTTGACATGGTGCGGGGGGGGATCTCCCTGTACGGACTGAACCCCTCTGCCAAGGTGCGGGTGGATACTCTGGGCGTCCGGCCCGCCATGCAGGTGAAGGGGAGCGTCGTCCAGGTCAAGCGCGTGAAAAAAGGCGCGTTCATCAGCTACGGCGGGACCTGGCAGGCGGAGAAGGAGACCGTGGTGGCCACGGTACCCTGCGGGTACGGAGACGGGTACCCCAGGCTCATGTCAAATCGCGGGCACATGCTGGTGCGGGGCCATCGCGTCCCTGTCCTGGGGCGGGTCTGCATGGACATGACCATGGTGGATGTCACCGACGTCCACGGCGTGGCCGTGGGGGACGAGGTGGTGATCATGGGAAGCCAGGGTGACGCATTGGTCTCCGCCGATGAGATCGCCGAGGTCGTCGGCACCATCAACTATGAAGTGACCTGCATGGTTGCCTCCCGGGTTCCCCGGGTCTACCGTCCATAAATCCCGGGGCGGGGAGCCGGCGCTCCCCGGCCTCGGTGGCGTAGAAACAGACAAAATTCCGGAATGTTACTTTCCTTTTTGCGATTTTCTTAAATCAGCTTCTTTTGCTTCATCCCTTCTATTCTACTTGCCGCACGTGATCTGCCTTGACCGATATCCCTTGGTTTTTTATGATTGCATGTTACTTTGGATAGCTATTATTGCTAATGGCATCGCAACACGCCCGGGAGAACCCCCGGGATAAGCCCGATAATACGGTTTTTCAAGATCGGCCCTGAGCTCGTATGGAGTGATTGTGTGCTGCGGGCTTTTTGCTTCGTTGTCAACATGTTAAGGAAGGATATGCGGTGGCGGTTTTGTTTGGCTCGGCGAAAACAGCGGTGAAAATAAAGGGATACGGGGACGGGTTTCTGCTCTCCGTGGACCCCAGGGCCTCGGAAGACCATCTCCTGAAAGCCACGATTCGAATTTTCCGCCAGCTTAGAAACCTCGCGGCCGGGGCCCTGGTACAGGTGGACGCCGGCAGCTGGTCCGGCTCGTCCCTCTGGGCGGATCGCCTTGCCCCGGTGCTTCAGGACCGGTTTGCCGTGTCCGGTGTGTTGCCTTACGGTGAGCCGCCGGAGAGCGAAGGAGCCGAGGTTATCCCCACCCCTTCAGCTTCGGAGACCCAGGTCCTTACCGGGCGCGTGCGATCCGGGCAGCGGGTCACCGCGGAGCGGCACCTTCTGGTGCTCGGGGACGTGAACCCCGGGGGGGAGGTGGTGGCCGGAGGCGACATCTATGTGATGGGGGCCCTTCGGGGAACCGCCATTGCCGGATCCCCCGGAGATTCAGACTCCATCGTGATGGCCCTTGATTTCCGTCCCATGCAGCTGCAGATCGGGACCCACGTGGCGGACCACCGCACACCGGGCGTTCCTGGGCGTGTGGCGTATGCTTCGGTGGCCGGTGGGGGCGTGGTGGTGGCCGATTATCTGGAAGAAAATCCCTTCGCCAAAGCCCCGGTTCTGACCTGGAGAGCGTAAGCGGAACGCGGGTCGTTTAAGGGGAACCCATAGTATAAGGCGATGCCTTTTTGAGGCTGCGCATCATCGTAAACGAACAACAACGCACGCACAGGAGAGTTGGATACGTGAAAGGCAGAGTAATCGTCATCACATCGGGCAAAGGCGGTGTGGGCAAGACCACGGCAACGGCTTCCATCGGAGCGGCCCTGGCCCTTGCGGGCAAGAAGACGGCCGTGGTGGACATGGATATCGGACTGCGGAACCTGGACGTGGTGATGGGGCTTGAAAACCGTATCGTCTTCAACGTCGTGGATGCCGTCAAGCAGCGGTGCAAACCCTCCCAGGTGGCCATTAAGGACAGGCGCATCGACAATTTGTTTCTCATTCCCGCCTCCCAGAGCGACAACAAAAACACCATGGGGCCGGATGAGGTGACCTCCTTCATCGAGGAGATTCGAAACGACTACGACTACATCCTCATCGATTGCCCGGCGGGCATCGAGCAGGGCTTTGAGAACGCCGTGGCCGCAGCCGACGACGCCGTGGTGGTCTGCATGCCCGAGGTCTCTTCCATCCGGGACGCCGACCGCATTATCGGTTTGCTCCTGGCCAAGGAGATCGCTCCCAAGCTGGTGGTGAACCGCATCGTGCCCCAGATGGTGGAACGCGGCGACATGCTCAGCCACGAGGACGTGGTGGACGTGCTTTCCGTGGAGCTCATCGGCCTTGTGGAGATGGACGAACAGGTCATTGTCTCCACCAACACCGGGGTGCCCCTGGTGATGCAGAAGGACTCCAAGGCCGGGCGTGCCTTTGAGCGCATTGCCGCTCGCCTTGCCGGACAGACCGACCTGCCCATCGAGGTGCCTCGAACCGACAGTGGATTCTTTAAACGCCTCGGCCGGAAAATGGGTCTGGCAAGGTAAGGAGGAGATGATGCTGAACAACCTGTTGCAGAAGATGATGGGCTCAAAAGAGGAGCCCCGAAGCAGCGAGGTGGCCAGAAAGCGCCTGAAGCTCGCCCTGGTGTGCGACAGCCTGGAGGTCTCCGACGAGGTCCTGAGCAACCTGCGCGAGGACCTTCTCAAGGTGATCTCCAGTTACTTCGAGATCGATAAGGCCGGGTTCTCCCTGGATATCGACAAAACCGACGACTATTCGGCCCTGGTGATGAACACCCCCATTTTGTCGTCCCTTCGCAGATAGGGGGCGGCCTTTTTTCACGGACCCCGGAGGGCGGGCTGACGCCGGGGACCCACGACCATTGACACAAGAGGATGCCATGGATCTCACACACGACCTGCTGCGGACCATTCCCCTGTTTCGTTCCCTGGACACCGCCAGCCTTGATCGCATCGCAAGGGCCGTCAAACCCGTGACCCTCAAGCAGGGCGAGGCCCTTTTCCGCAAAGGGGACGAAGGCAACGAGATGTACATCATCGAAGAAGGGGCCGTTAAGATTGTCCTGCCCTCCAGCGTGGGGGAGGAGATCATCCTGACGGTGCTGAGGGAACCCTCCTTTTTCGGGACCATGTCCATGTTCGACGGCCAGAGCCGAAGCGCCGATGCCGTGGCCATGACCGCCAGTCGCCTTCTGGTCCTGGAGCGCGACGCCTTTATCCACATCCTTCAGGAGGACGAGCACGCCCTGCGTACCATCCTGTGCGATCTTTCTTCCATGATCCGGAAAACCGACGACCTCCTGGAAGGCCTTTGCTTCTTCAGCATCTCCACCCGCCTGGCCAAGTGCCTTCTGGAGCTGGCCGAAAAGGTCTCCGACGGTCGGGACAAGCCCGTTGAGATCGATCTGACCTTCACCCAGAAAGAGCTGGGGGAGATGGTGGGCGCCACCCGCGAAAGCGTCAACCGCGAACTCAAGAAACTCCGCGAAGAGGGCATCATCCAGCTGAACCGGGGGGTGATCACCATTTCTGACTGGGACGCCTTGGAAGAGCTTGCCGTGCCCATGGACTTTTAGGCCTGAGGCCTATGTGTGAACAGATAGTTCGTTATCTTCGTAAAGGGACAGGCTCTTTATGCGGTAATTTTAAGGGGACAGGTTATTAATGCTGAAGCACGCCTGGAACCGACGAAGAAGGGTGTCCTGTTTTTATTCATACTCGCAATGGGTCATGCTTTTTTATGGATGATAGCGATCTGATGGTCAGCTGGACGTGCTGAGTCGGGATGAGAGGATGCGGAAGGGGGAAGCCAAGGCGCATTTCACCCCGGGTTTTGGGGTGCTCCCTTTATGGATCGGGTTTTGCCAAGGCCATGGGCGTCGATTTTTATTAGACCGGCATTCGGGATCAGGCTTCGGTCAGCCGCTTCAGTGAGTACATTCCTTCGATCCCCCGGACACGCTTCGGGATTTTATCCTGTGATGCCTGAAAGTGGTCTCTGAATGTTTCGTAATGCCTTTCAACAAAGGCTCGGGACCCGATGATTCCGGAATCCGTAAAGTAGCGGGTCCGGTAGCGGAATCTTTTTGTTCGATTGATATCGAATCCCTGGGCGGCCTCTTCATCCAGAATGGGTTTGGGTATGCTGGCCTTTCCTCTCTTCTCAATGGCTCCCAAATGATACAGGTACTCCCTGTAAGTCTTGAGCTGCGTCTCGGCAGCCTCCATAGTGGCGTCAGGCATTCCAAAATTCGATGAGAGAAATCCGTATCTGTTGTCGGTTTGGACATGATACCCGATGGAGCACCAGCGGTAATCTTCCGGCCGCTTCACGATTCCGGCCCTAACCGCATTCAAATCAATATATGCGAGACAGTGGATCAACGTGTTTCCCTGCTCGACGATGACGCTTTTGAATCGTTCGCCCCACAGGGTGCCTTTTCGGTTTTTCCGCTTGTTATAAAAACAGGAGAATCGCTGCTTGATGTCCTTGACGTAGGCGGACAGGCTGCAAAATCTCTCCCGGTACTCTTTGATGCGAGCCTCGGGGAATGCCGTATTATCCCCATAAAGAAGGCGGAATCGTGTTCGCACGTCGTCGTCGGAGACCATGTCATCGGGGTGCACCTCAATGAGCAGGTGAAAATGGTTTCCCATGACGGCAAATCCCAAGACCTCGACACAGTAAATTGTGGAATACTTTTGAATGATTCGCACAAGCTCGTCTTTTTCAACCTTACCAAACGGTAGTCCGTCCAGTGCGGTCCGGCTGATTACATGGTAAGCGGTTTTTTGTCCTGAATCTGTAACGACCATACGGGGAACGCGCGGCATGGAACCCTCCTTCTCGGTCTTGCAGAATCTGATTGTGGGATTGGCTTTGTATGACAGATATTATTCATGATTGCGATGAGATATCGGTTTGTAAGAGTGTGACACAGGATGCATGGTTTGTCCAACATAAAGAGCCTGTCCCGGTTTTTGGTCCCGGTTTTGATTTGGCAGGCAGGTCTTGCTTTGATGCGGCGCTTAAGGTAGTAGAAAAAGACTGTTTTTGTTGATGCATGATGTGACGGCAGCTTTTATGCCATAGGCTCCCGGAGCCCATACCGGCCATCGCTAAAGAAAAAACGACGATAATTCATGGAGAGACAGCAGCGATTCGATCCCTGGAAGAAGGGGAAATCGTCTCTTTTTATGTCGGATCCGTTTGGCGCGAAGGCCAGGCCCTGTGAGAGTCCACTGCCACAGCTGGTGGTTTACCTGAATTGACATGAGGACACTATGACAGACAAACGTATCATTTACACCGCTATAGATGAGGCTCCCGCGCTGGCAACCCATTCCCTATTGCCCATACTTGAGTCCTTTACCAAGGGTTCAGGTATCTGTTTCGAGAAAAAGGACATCTCCCTTGCAGGGCGAATCCTTGCGAATTTTCCGGAAAACCTAAGCGAAGACCAGAAGGTCGCCGATCATCTGGAAGAGCTCGGGGCCCTTGTCAAGGAGCCTGCCACCAACATCATCAAGCTGCCCAACATCAGCGCCTCCATCCCCCAGCTCAAAGCGGCCGTCAAGGAGCTTCAGGGCAAGGGCTTTGACGTTCCGGATTACCCGGAAGAGCCCCGGACCGATGCGGAAAAAGAGCTGCACGCACGTTATGCCAAGGTCCTCGGCAGCGCCGTGAACCCTGTGCTCCGGGAAGGAAACTCCGACAGAAGGGCCGCAGCCTCGGTGAAGGCCTTCGGGAAGAAGAAACCCCACAGGCTCATGAAAGCCTGGCCGGATCACTCCAAGGCCCGCATCGCCCATATGGAAGACGGGGATTTTTACGCCAGCGAAAAATCCGTTGTGGTGGACAAGGCGTGTTCCGTGCGCATCGAGTATGTGGACCCCGAAGGCACGGTGTCTGTGTTGAAGGGGGAGACCCCCCTGCTTGACGGTGAAGTCATGGATTCCGCAGTGATGAATGTCCGCGCCCTGCGTGAGTTCTACGCCGAGCAGATCGCCCTTGCCGCCAAGGACGATGTGCTGCTCTCCCTGCACCTCAAGGCCACCATGATGAAGGTGTCCGACCCCGTCATGTTCGGCCACTGCGTCTCCGTTTTTTACAAGGAGGTGTTCGACAAGCACGGTGAAACCCTTTCTCCCCTGGGCATCAACGTCAACAACGGCCTGGGCGACCTCTACGCAAAAATCCAGGACCTCCCCGAAGAGAAACGCTCTGAAATCGAAGCCGATATCATGGCCGTGTACGAGGCTTCCTGCCAGCTTGCCATGGTGGACTCAAGCAAGGGCATCACCAACCTGCATGTTCCCAACAACATCATTGTGGATGCCTCCATTCCCGTGGTCGTCCGCGACGGCGGCAGGATGTGGGGCGCCGACGACAAGCTCCACGACACCCTCGCCATGGTGCCGGACCGCTGTTACGCCACCATGTACCAGGAAGTCATTGAGGATTGCCTGAAGAACGGTGCCTTTGATCCCGCCACCATGGGCAGCGTCTCCAATGTGGGCCTCATGGCCCAGAAAGCCGAGGAGTACGGCTCCCACGACAAGACCTTCGAGGCCCCGGGAAGCGGGGTGATTCGCGTCATCGACGACGCCGGAAAGACCCTCATGGAGCAATCCGTGGAACAAGGGGATATCTTTCGGTCGTGTCAGACCAAGGATGCACCCATCAGGGACTGGGTGAAGCTGGCTGTGACCCGTGCCCGCGTCACCCAGACACCCGCCGTGTTCTGGCTTGACGAAGACAGGGCCCATGACGCACAGCTCATGGGCAAGGTCAACGCCTACCTGAAAGGTCACGACACCGACGGGCTGGATATCAGGATCATGGATCCGGTTTCGGCCATGGCATACTCCCTTGAGAGGATCAGGCGAGGTGAAGACACCATCTCCGTCACCGGAAACGTCCTGCGTGACTACCTCACGGACCTGTTTCCCATCCTGGAGCTCGGCACCAGTGCCAAGATGCTCTCCATCGTGCCGTTGATGAAGGGTGGCGGCCTGTTTGAAACAGGGGCCGGGGGCTCTGCACCCAAGCACGTGGAGCAGGTGCTGAAGGAAGGCCACCTCCGTTGGGATTCCCTGGGCGAGTTCTGCGCCCTGGTGCCCTCCTTCGAGCACATCGCCGCAACCCACAAGGATGCAAAGGCCACCATCTTTGCAGAGACCCTGGACAAGGCCATCGGCCGCTTTCTGGAAAACGAAAAGTCCCCTTCCCGAAAAGTAGGCGAGATGGATACCCGGGGAAGCCACTTTTACCTTGCACTTTACTGGGCACAAGCCCTGGCCGAGCAGACCGCCGATGCGGACCTTGCCACCCGCTTTTCCGCCATGGCAGACAAGCTGGCAGCCGCCGAAGCCGTGATCACCGACGAGCTGATCAGCGCCCAGGGAAGCCCCGTTGACCTGGGCGGCTACTACCGCCCCGACGTCACAAAGACCACACAGTTCATGCGGCCGAGCCCCACGTTCAATACCATTATCGACCAGCTGTAAGAACGTTTCCCCTTGCCTTCGGCCCTGCCGGGGCAAGCCGCGAAAGCCCATGCAATTCCCACGCCCCTTTCCTTTTTTCCCTTTGGCAAGAAGGGAAGGGGCGTTTAAACATGCCCCGCCGTTGCCTCTCCTCTGTTGCTGTTGTCAATATGCAGCTATCCATATTTTTAAATAAGAACAGCCGTTTTATAATGGAAGCGATACTAAAAAGCGTGCCTCCGGCGGGTCACTTTTTTGAAAAAAAGCTCCGCAAAAAACTTTCCGGTAAGAAAGGTTAGAGCAGTCAGAATCGCCGGAATTCATAGAAAAGTTGTCAAGACCTGTTTGTCAAACCCAGATCATATAGTTTGGCAAAAGTTTGTCCCCCGGCAGGGCCGCCGGAGGCTTCTTTGGATGACCAGTAACAAGCTGGTTAAGGGGATGTGGGGTTGGGCGTGGTGCAATGGCTGAGGTTGGGGGCGAATTCGGTCTGGATGATGGTGTGGAGCTTTTTGCCCACCTCCAGGCCGATGTCGATGAAGCCTGGCCCGTAGAGCTTTCCGGTCTGGGATCGGAAGGTCTTCTTGATGCGGGCGATTCCTTCCAGGGCCCTGGGGTAGTGGCTCATAAAGAGGGGTAGGGGGATTCGTGCGTAGGAGACCATGTCCCAGACGGTGTGGGCGAAGTTGTCGGGTCCCCAGCGGAATTTGTCGGCATCGTAGAGGGCGTCAGCCAAAAGCTGGGCGTCCGGGCTTGCCGGGCAGGTGCCGTCATGGGTTTTGAAGGCTTCGTGGCAGGCGATGGCAAAGGCAATCTCGTGGATCTCGTGGGTGGGAAACCCCAGTTCGGTCAAAACGCGTTCCGCGTATGCCGCGCCTTTTTCCGCGTGGTCCTTATGTTTTCGCATGGTGTCGTGGAGCAGGCCGGCGCAGTGGGCCTTGAACATGAGGCGCGTCATGGAAGGGGCGTCTGCGTCACACTTTTTTTCCCGGGAGCAGCGCTCCACCAGCACGATGGCGCCGGCTTCAATGGCCACCTTTTGGGCGTGGAAGAGCCCGTGGCCAAAGTCCTCATCCAGTTCGGCTTCCAGGTGGGAGATGAGCCCCTTGAGCGTTTCGTTTCGATCAAAAAGCCGGTGCGACCTTTCAAGGGCATCGGCTTCCTCTTTATAAAAGGCGGGTTCCGGGAGGTCCTTGACCAGCTCCCGCGCCCGTTGTCGAATTTGTCTGTATGTCTCATCCATACCTCAAAGTGTAGCACACACCCCGTCTTCTTGAAAACAGGCAAGGGGTACCGGACGCTTCTCAAGAAGGGCTTTCTGTGGCATGGGGAAAGGAAAGGCGCGTGTGGAGGCTTCCCCTTTTTGTCTCTTGTTTACGCGATGTTCCGACCTGTGGCGGCCTTATTTTCATGGGGTGAAAAAAACATTGACAGGTCCTGCGGCCTGGTCTAAATAACAACTTATGAGCATATGCTCATAACCAAGGAGGAGTCATGGTACGTCCAAAAAAAGAACGGGTGGTGGGAGTTCCCTCCAGCCTCAGCTACTTCAAACCGGGGGGCATTCCCCTTCGGCAGCTTGAGGAGACCCTGCTCACCGTGGACGAACTGGAGTCCCTCAGGCTCTGTGATCTGGAACAGCTCTCCCACGAAGAAGCGGGACGTCGCATGAACGTGTCCCGGGCCACCCTGGGGCGCATTGTGCGAGAAGCACGGCGCAAGGTGGCCGATGCCCTGGTTCACGCCAAGGCCCTGCGCGTGGAGGGCGGCAACTATCGGATCACGGAGGAGTTGCGCCTGTTTGTCTGCAGCGGTTGCGGCAAAAGGTGGCAGGAACCTTATGGAACCGGGCGCCCGGACGGGTGCCCCTCGTGCGAGAGCGTGAAGTTCCACAGGGTCTGGAAAGAAGAAGCCGGGTTTCCCGAGTCCGAATGATGCCGTGCGCAAGCTTTTTTTGATACCGACCGATCCGGCCCCCACATCCGGTATCGGTGCTCATCAAAAGGAATTTCACAGACATCCCGTTTCGGGGATCCGACGGTTAAGATAAACCCGTAACACGGGGTAGTGAACGCCATGATGATCACGGTAGCAAGCGGCAAAGGGGGCACGGGGAAAACCACCGTGGCCACCAACCTCGCCGTGGCCGTCGGAGAAGGGGCCACCCTTCTTGACTGCGACGTGGAAGAACCCAATGTCCATCTGTTTTTGAATCCCGAGTCGGTCATAACGACACCTGTCACCACCATGGTCCCGGTGGTGGACGAGGATGTGTGCGTCCAGTGTGGCGCGTGCAGTGAGTTGTGCCAGTTCTCTGCCATCACCCTGGTGGCAGGCGAACTCTATACCTTTCCCCGCATGTGCCACAGCTGTGGCGGGTGCGTGATGGTGTGCCCCTCCGGGGCCCTTTCCGAAGGCACCCGCGAGCTCGGTGAGCTGGAGCGGGGCCGGTACAAAGGCATTGAACTGATTACAGGGCGCCTGAAGGTCGGCGAAGCCATGAGCCCCCCCCTCATCGACAGGGTGAAGGAGGCAGCCGAGGGCAAGGAACTGGTTATCGTGGATGCCCCTCCGGGGACCTCCTGCCCGGTGATCGCCGCCATGGGCGGGACCCATTACGTGGTGTTGGTCACCGAGCCCACGCCTTTCGGACTCAACGACCTGAAACTCGCCGTGGAGGCGGTTCGGGTCCTGGGTATTCCCTTCGGCATCGTCATTAACCGTGCCGACGCCGGGGACGACCGGGTGGTCCGGTACGCGGAGGAAGAGGGCATCGAGATCCTGATGTCCATCCCCTACAGCCGGAAGGTCGCGGAGTACTACGCCAGGGGACGCCTCCTGGTGGAGGCGATGCCGGAGATGGCCGAGGCCTTTGAAGGCATGGTGAACAAGATCCGCAAAGCCACGGAAGGGGGGACACGATGAAAGAGATCACCATCTTAAGCGGCAAGGGCGGCACCGGAAAAACCACGGTCACCGCGTCCTTTGCGGCCCTTGCAACCAACAGGGTGCTGGTGGACGCAGACGTGGACGCCGCGAACCTGTACATGATTACCCCCCACGCCGTGGAGGAAGAGCACCCCTTTCAAGGGGGCAACCTGCCGAAGATCGATATCCAGGCCTGCACTCACTGCGGTGAGTGCGAAGCCCGGTGCCGATACGGGGCCATTGAAAAGGGGCCCCGCCTCAACCGCATCGCCTGTGAAGGCTGCGGGGTGTGTGCCCACTTCTGCCCGGAAGGGGCCATCACCATGGAGCCCCGCGTGTGCGGCACCTGGTTCAACTCCAGCACGGAGAACGGTCCCCTGGTCCACGCCCGCCTGGGCATTGCCGAAGAGAACTCCGGTCTCCTTGTCTCCCTGCTGCGCCGCGAGGCACGTAAGAAGGTGGAGGAGACCTCGGCCAACCTGATCCTGGTAGACGGCCCTCCGGGCATCGGCTGTCCGGTGATTGCCGCCACCACCGGCTGCGATGCCGTGGTGGTGGTGACCGAACCCACGGTCTCGGGTCTCCACGACCTGGAACGTGTGGCCGAGCTCACCGCCTTTCTCAAGGTCCCGGCCATGATCACCATCAACCGGTGGGACCTCCACCCCATGATGGCGGAGCGGATCCGGGAGGTGGCAAAAGAAAAGGGCATGCATCATTTAGGCGACATTCCCGTGGACGAGGCGGTAACCGCGTCCATGGTGCAGGGCAAGCCCCTGGTGACCTGTTCCGACGGTCCTGCGGCCACGGCGATTCGCGGTGTGTGGCAGCAGGTCGTTAATTTTCTGGATGACAAACGCGGGCCACTGAAGATGGCTCTGTAACCCAAGGAGAACCCCAATGAAGATCGCAGTGACAGCTACAGCGCCGGATTTCGACGCCCCCATGGACCCCCGGTTCGGCCGCGCCGCCTGTTTTCTCGTGGTGGACACCGAGACCATGGCCTGGAGCGTGGTGGAAAATACCCAGAACCTGAACGCAGCCCAGGGTGCAGGCATCCAGGCCGGAAAGACCATCGTTGAGACGGGCTGCACGGCCATTATCACGGGCAATTGCGGCCCCAAGGCCTTCCGCGTGCTTACGGGTGCGGGCATCAACATCTACACCGGAGCCAAGGGCTCCGCCCGCCAGGCCGTTGAGCAGCTCAAGGCCGGAGAGCTTCAGGCCTCCGCCGAAGCCAACGTGGAAGGACACTGGATTTAGTCCCTTTGACAACTTTGCATTCAAGGTGGCTTTGCCTGCCGCCGCTTTTGTATACCCATGAAGGAGAAAAAAATGAAAATCGCCATTCCACTGGCCATGGGCCAGCTTACAGCACATTTCGGACATTGCCAGGAATTTGCCTTCGTCAACGTAGCCGACGGGGAGATCAAGGAAACTGAAAAGCTTGTTCCCCCGCCCCACGAGCCCGGTGTGCTTCCCAAGTGGCTGGCGGATCACGGCGTGACCCACGTCATCGCCGGTGGCATGGGCGGCAGGGCCCAGCAGCTCCTCAACGCCAGCAACATCGAAGTGGTCACCGGTGCCCCCGTGGAAGACCCCGAAGTTCTCGTCAAAGCCTGGCTCGCCAAGACCCTGGAGACCGGTGAGAACGCCTGCGGTCACGACGAAAACCATATCTGCGACCACTGATGCACAGATAGACCGACGCGCCTTGAGGCGGCGGGGGAGACCCCTTGCCGCCCCCAACGCGTTTTACGGCGGGTCTGATTCACCTGTCCGTCCACTCGAAGAAGAGGGCCGGCCGTAAAACACAAAAACCCCGTTTTTGCAAAGGGACCTCCTTGGATGCAAAACGGGGTTTTTTTATTGGGGCTGTCCGGCTGCCGTCAGGGAGCAAAAACCAGGGCGGCTTCGGCTGCGATCTCCGCCCAGGAGGTACAGCGGGTGCAGGCGGGGTGAACCTTGCCCCGGCGGTTCCAGGGACGATCAAAAAGAAAGGTGGGGACCTCCATGGGGCCGCTGAGAAAGGCGGCCATGGACAGGGAGTCCTCCACGGCAAGGGTGTAGGCCCTTTGTTTGACCTCGTCCAGGGTGATGAAGGGACCCTGGCGCGGGTGGTGGCGGCCGTATTTGTCGCAGATGTCAAAGCTGTCAAAGGGCACCTTTTCCCTCTCCAGCCAGGCAAGGGAGAGCTCCCGGGTTTCAGGGGGACGCCCCGTGACCACGGCGATGGGGTACCCTTGAGCCTGCCAGGCCGCCAGGGTCTCTTTTGCCCCGGGGACCGGGGGAAAGCCCATGAGCACCTCTCGGGTGTGAACCACCTTGAAGAGGTGCGCCAGCTGAGCACGGGTGAGGCCGAAGGAGTTGGAGAGATCGAAATCGGCGATCTCTTCGTAGCTGGCCTCAATGCCGAATTCCCGTCTCACCAGGTCCGGGTAGGTACGCGTGGTCTCGGCGATGACATCATCCATGTCCACAAAAATGGGTGCTTTCATGGACTAGCTGTTTTTCAGGACGTCGATCATGGAAAAGCAGCCCGTGGTGCCGGAAAGGCGTTTTTTCTCCAGAAAGGCCACGGCGTCCAGGGTGCCTTCGGCGTAGATGTCCCGGCCGTTGATGTTATGGGTGATGCCGAATTCGGAGCTGCCGTCCGGGGCACAGAGGGTATAGGTGTGCCAGCCGTGGCCGTCGATATGCTCTTCGGGAATGCCCATGGCTTTCTGGGCCTCGGGCTCGCGGACCATGTCGATGTCTGCCTCGGTGAAGTCCACGCCCAAGAGGTTGAACTGGCGGATGATGGCCTTGGCCGTGCCGCTGGTGTCTGCCTTCCAGCTCTGGTGGCTCTCCTTGACGGTCATCTGAAAACCCTTGAAGAGGCCGGGAAAGTTCTTGGCCCCGTACTCGATCATGGCCTGGAGACCCACGATCTGTTTGGCCATGTTGGGGGCGATGACCGCCGGGATGGTCGAGTTGTTCACATCCTCGCGGATCTGTTCCCGGTTGCCGCCTGTTGTGCCCATGACAAAGGGGAGGCCTTCGGCGCAGTAGAAGGCGACGTTGGCGTCCACGGCGCTGGGGTGGGTGTAGTCCACGGTGATAAAGGAGTCGCAGCGTTTGCGGATCTCCGCAAGGGCTTCTTGGCGCTCGTTCGGGGAAACCAGGGTGATCTCCGTCTCCTTGACCCGGATGCTTTTGTCCGTGTCCGGTCCGGTGAAGGAGTAGGGCAAAACGGTAAATCGCTCGTCATCTATCGCGTGGGCCAGGATGGTGGTGGCCACCTTGCCCGGAACGCCGTTGATCATGATGTGGGTGGTCGTCATGGTGTCGCCTCGTCAGTAGGATTCGGGGTGGTTGGTTGTGGGCCTCGGCAGGCCCGCTCGGTAACCTACCATATTTGCCGGCGCGATTCAAAAACGGGGTCAGGGCAACCCTATAAGGCAACTGAATGGTTACATGCGTTGGCCCTGCCCCGGACGCTGTGCCTTGTTGTTCTTGGGCCGCCCATGTGGTAAAAACAGAGCAAGATACCGTATCTGTCTCGCCTTTCCGTGCGCATAAAAGAATAGAATAGATGAGATGAATAGACGCACGGTGTGTCCGCCCCTCTTTTTTTTCCTGTCCGATACCGAAGGAGAACCCGCTGCCATGAATGCCATATCTCGAGAAAAATTTTCTCCGAAGTCCGTGTTGACCCATCTTGTCCAGGGGGGCTACCTCTCCCAGGACCAGGCCAGGCATGTGGTCTCCATGCGGGAGAGCGTGGAGAGAAAGCTCTCCCGGAGAAAGGGAGACGTCAAGGCCGGTATCATCGAGGTCTTGCGGCATCTGTCCATGGACCGGGCGGACAGGCCCGGAGAGCCCCTGGACGAGGACGCCATCTACCAGGCCCTTGCCGAGGCTTGGGCCATGGATTACATGAAGATCAACCCCTTGAAGCTCAACATGGAGACGGTGACCAAAACCATCCCCAAGAATTTTGCCATGAAGCATCTGGTGCTGCCCGTGGCCATCAAGGACGGGGAACTCACCGTGGCCATGTCCAATCCCTTTGACACCGAGGTGCTGGATGACCTCAAGCGGGTGAGCCAGATGCGCATCCGCCCGGTGATGGCCTGTCGTTCCGACATCGAGCGTTACATCAACGAGTTTTTCGGGTTCCGTTCTTCCATTGCCGCGGCCAAGTCCCAGTACGCCGGCACCGGCATCGACCTGGGGAACCTCGAGCAGTTCGTCAAGCTGGGCTCTTACGGAGAGCTTCAGTCCTCGGACCATCACATCATCAACGCGGTGAACCACCTGTTCAGCTACGCCTTTGATCAGCGGGCCAGCGATATCCACATTGAGCCCAAGCGGGACGTGACCGTCATCCGCATGCGCATCGACGGGGCGTTGCACTCTGTTTACGAGCTGCCCAAGACCATTCACAGCGCCCTGGTGACGCGCATCAAGGCCATGAGCCGCCTGGACATGGCGGAGAAACGGCGTCCCCAGGACGGCCGTATCAAGACCGACCAGGATGGCACCGAGGTGGAGATCCGTGTCTCCACCGTGCCCGTGGCCTTTGGCGAGAAGGTGGTGATGCGAGTCCTGCACCCGGACATCATGTTCCAGGACCTGGAAAAGCTCGGGTTCACCGGGGAAGACCTGGGGCGGTACGAGGCCCTCGTGAACCGGCCCCACGGTATTGTGCTGGTGTGCGGGCCCACGGGCAGCGGAAAGTCCACCACCCTCTACTCCACCTTAAGGCGAAGGGCGAGCCCGGAGCTTAACATCACCACCGTGGAGGACCCCATTGAGATGGTCCACGAGGAGTTCAACCAGATCGCGGTACAGCCCCAGGTGGGGATCAAGTTCGGGACCATCCTGAGGAATATTTTGCGTCAGGACCCGGACATCATCATGCTCGGGGAGATGAGGGACCTGGAAACCGCGGAAAACGCCGCCCAGGCATCCATGACCGGTCACCTGGTCCTCTCCACCCTGCACACCAACGACGCCCCATCGGCCATCACCCGTCTTCTGGATATCGGCATTCCGTCTTACATCATCCAGGCCACCCTCTCCGGGGTGGTGTCCCAGCGCCTGGTGAGACGGGTCTGTCCCCATTGCGTGGAGACCTACGACATGGACAGCGAAAAATTAAAAGGGCTTGGGCTGGACTCGGGGCGTGAGGGGATGCTCACCCTCTCCCGGGGCACGGGGTGCCTCAAGTGCCGGGGAACGGGGTATCTGGGGCGGCTGGCCATCTTTGAGATCCTTACCTACTCCGATACGATCCGTCGTCTTACCACCCAGGACGCGGATGTGGCTGCCATTCGCAGGCAGGCAACCAAGGAGGGGATGGTGAGCTTAAGGGAGAGCGGGATCCGGCAGCTTCTGGCGGGCAACACCACCTGGGAAGAGCTGCTGCGTGTGACCTGGGAGAGCCACTGATCCCGTGACCGACAAAAAGGCCTCCGGCGGCCCTGCCGGGGGGCAAATGTTTAAAAAAGTTTTAAGCAACTCTTTTCAGGCTCCGCCGAAGGCGAGCTGATTTGTTATGCGTTCTTCTCCATAAAAAAAGGCGCCCTGACCATGGTCGGGGCGCCTTTTCATTTTCGTGCGGGTGGGGTTATTTCAAGAAGGCGAAATGGTCTCCGGGGCTCAATCCCTGGATGGAGTCGGTGACCAGGATGGTGGCGGTCTCCTCCTGGGCGTCCAGGACAATAAATTTGCCGATATTGACGGGAACACGCAGCCCTTTGTCGCTCAGGGCGTCGGTGGGCTTTTTGGTCTCGTAGTAGAACACCGTGTAGACTTGGCCCTTGGCGATGCCGTCGGCGGTGCCCCGGTTGATGAAGCCAACCATGTCCTCGCCAAAGGTGGTTTCTCCCTCTTCGGCGGTGATGATCTCCCCTTCCATGGATTCAAGGCCGTCCAGGATGGGGATCTCGCGGGATCGTTTTTTGTAGGGCATGATTTTATCGTTGAGCTTGATGGACCGGTAGGAGTCGGTGATGCGGCCGATGAAAAAACCACCTCGTTCGCCCGTGATCTCCACCACCCCGCTTAAGTAATGCTGGGTGCCGATCTCCTTGCGGACACGATTGAGCTTTTTCCGGTCCACGTCCAGAAACCGCGCCGTGATCTGCCTCGGAGTGAGGGTGCGGTAGGTGACGTAGCGTGCGCCGATGACCAGAGGCGTTTCCTCGCTGGCCTTGATGTAGATGGTGTCGCCCTCCCCCAGCATCAGCTGGTCGGTGCCCTTGAGCTTAAAGACAGACCCGTGGGGGGTAACAGGCTCCCGTCGCATGAAGCCGACCCGCTCTATTTTTGAGTAGTAATATGTGCGAGGCTCCGTTTTTATTGCGGTTTCTCCGGATTCCACGGCCCCTGCATCCTCAATGGCTGCGTCCATGGCCTCATCGGCGGTGCCCAGTTTGTCCAGGTCGCTGCGATGGACGAGTTTGATTCTCTGGCCGGGGTAGATCAGGTGGGGATTGGACAGCTGGCCGTTTTTGCTCCAGAGGTCGGGCCAGGTGTACGGGTTGTCGCTGAATTTTTGAGAGAGTCCCCAGAGGGTGTCCCCTTTTTTGACCGTGTAGTACACCCCTGTTTCCGAGGAAACCTGCGTGGTGGTGTCGGCCAGGCCCGATACCCCGGAGGAGAGAATGAAAATCAGTGAGAGTAGGGCGGCGTATCGGAGTTTTGCCTTGATATCCATAATCGCTCCGGTATGATGATTGAGGTAAGTTGGTATAGACCGTATCCGGTCTGAAATAAGGCCCCTGCGTCACTCTTTACTGTCCGGTTTTTTCATCCTTGTGTCAACACAAAATAGTGGAAAGTGCTCACGTATTTTTGGCCCTGGCGGAGCCTGAAATATAAGGTGAACCCAAGGGATGGGCGCCATCTGATGCCTCTTTTTTTCATGGGGGGTTGAGATGGCGGAACAACCCCTGTATAGGGTGGCAACGGCTGCCGCCCGGATTGTCTTGTGCGGGGCCGCAGGGGGTACATACTGCTGATATATCCTGTATTATCCTGATTTGTCAATGTATTCAAAAATGGTCCTCCGACGGTGGGAGTAAATGCCGACAGGTTGCCGGGGAACGGGCCGTACAGGGAGAGGATCGTTATATGGAACGGATTGCCGATTTTTTGTTTGAAGCGGGGATGTTGAAGCGGATCCCGCGCTCCGGTTACCACTTTCTCGGGGGGGGCAAGGAGAGCATTGCCGAGCACTCCTTTATGATCACCACCATCGCCTTTGCCCTGTCCCGCATGGATGAGGCTGTGGATGCCGGAAAGCTTCTGGCCATGTGTCTGCTCCATGACCTTCCCGAGGCCCGCACCGGGGACCTGAACTATGTCCAGAAGAAATACTGCTCGGCCGATGAGGCCCGTGCCGTGGCCGATCAGGCCAGAGGCCTTCCCTTTGGCGGTGAGTACGCCGAGCTGGTGGCCGAGTTCAATGCCGCTGAGACCCGTGAGGCCAAACTGGCCAAGGATGCGGATCAGCTTGCCTTTGTCCTGGATCTGCGGCAACTCATGGACACAGGGCATACCGGTGCGGACAAGTGGCTGGCCGTGGTTCTGGAGCGCCTGAAGACGGACGCCGGGCGGAAGCTGGCCGATGCCATCGTGTCCAGGGCCTGGGACGACTGGTGGCTGACGGGTTACACCGAATAAGGCCCGTCCGCGCCTTGTGGCCCCGGTAGGTAGGCATCCCGAAGGAGGGTCGTGGATCGTGCTGTCTCAGCTTTTCCCGGGTGGGACGGGGAGAGAAAAGACGAAAATGGCTTTAACTTCGGGGCCGGTTTGGCCGATCAAGAGGAATGCATTCGGTATCAGAACGGATGGCCACGCGAGGCGTGACGGACAACATGAAGGGGGAGGCGTGCCCGGTACGTGTTCGGGCCAAAGGGCGGAAGGCATGGAAAAAATGGATACGGCGAAAATTTTGTACGTGGATGATGATCAGGACCTGATCCAGATCTACACCCGGTTTCTGGAAGGGGAGAACTACAGCCTCAAGACCGCAGGCGATGCCGAGGAGGGGCTGGAGGTGGCTTTGGACTTCATGCCGGACCTCATCATCAGCGATGTGGCCATGCCAGGCATGGACGGCCTGGAGTTCTGTCGCAGGGTACGGGCATCCGAGACCCTTGGGGACGTGATCTTTATGCTGGTCTCCGGCATTGACGTGGAGCCCAGGGACGTGGTGGCGGGCCTGGGGGCCGGTGCCGACGAGTATCTGGTCAAACCCTTTTCCCGCGATGAACTCGTGGCCCGCATCGGGACCCTCCTGCGGATAAAAGGGCTAAAGGAGAAGGCTGAAAAAGCCGATACTTTTTTCAAAGACGAACTCCGGAACCGAGACACCCTGGAGGCCAGGCTGGCAGAGCTCAAGGAGGAGCTCGCCGGTGAACGGGAGGCCCTGTCCGGGGCCCTTAAGCAGGTGGCTTCACTTGTGGGAGAGCGGCAAAAAGCCGTGGAGCGGGCCGACACCATGGAAGCCAGGGCTGCAAAGACCCTGGAAACCTGTGTGGGGCTGCTGGCATCGGTTTTGGATGCGCGGCCTTCATTCAAAAAGGGGCACGGTGCGGATGTGACCCGCCTGGCACTGGCCATGGCCGACGAGCTCGGACTCGACGGCGACAAACGCCGCGAGCTGGAACGGGCCGCACGGCTCCACGAACTGGGGCTGCTCTTCGTGTCGGAGGAACTTGCCGGAAAGAACCCCCTGGACCACACCGAGTCGGAAGCTGATTTTCTCTCCCGGCACCCCGAGCGTGCCGGCAAGATCCTGGCCGGTGTGGAAGGGCTGGAAGAGACGGCCCGCATTGTCCGCCACCTGTTTGAATATCTTGACGGGAGCGGGACCCCCGGTGGCCTGAGAAAAGAGGCCATTCCTTTTGCATCGCGGATTATTGCTGTTGCAGATGCCTGGGAGACCCTGGCGGCGTGGCCCGAGGGCGGCAGCGAAAGAGATCGTCTGAACAGGCTGGAAGAAGAAGCAGGGACGCGATTCGACCCCAAGGTTGTGCACAGTCTGCGCAAGTGTCTGGGACGAAAGCCTGAAACGGAAATCGGTGGTCGTGTGGAGATGAGTGTGTTTGATGTGAAGCCCGGAATGGTCCTCGCATCCGCCATCTATACAGCCAAGGGAGCCATGCTCCTGCCCGAAGGTACGGTCCTCACGGATGAGTACATCAGGCAGATCGCACGCTACAACCGGATTGAGTCCCTGGAAGAGACTGTATTTATAAAGGGATAGGTTGGGTTGATATGGATCTGGCTTCATTGATAGGTGTGATTTCCGGGGTTGGCTTTACCGCCGCGTGTATTCTTCTTGGCAGCAGCCTGATGCTGTTCTGGAACCTGCCGTCGGTCATGATTGTCGTTGGGGGGACCATTGCCTCCTCTCTCATTGCCTACCCCCTCAAAGAGTTCCTTGGCGTGTTTAAGACCGTGGCCAAGGTGTTCATGTTCAAGATCGAGAAACCCGAAGACCTGGTGAAGAGCCTGGTGGAGATCTCCAACAAGGCCAGGAAGGGCGGCCTTCTCTCCATCGAGGCGGACATCAACAACACCGAAGACCCCTACCTCAAAAGCGCCCTTCAAATGACCGTGGACGGGGTGAAGACTTCGGATATCGCCGCGGTGATGCAAAAAAGGATGGAGCTTACCCACCGGGAGCACAAGGTGGGTTACTCGGTCCTTGCCTCCATGGGAGCCTATGCACCGGCTTTCGGCATGGTGGGCACCCTCATCGGCCTGGTGCAGATGCTGGCCAACCTCGACGACCCCTCATCCATCGGACCCAAAATGGCGGTGGCCATGATCACCACCTTTTACGGCGCCCTGATGGCCAACCTGTTTTTCATTCCCATGTCGGACAAGCTGAAGCTTCGCAGTGAAGAGGAGATCATGAACATGACCCTGCTCTACGAGGGCGTGGTCTCCATCCGCGAAGGAGAACACCCCAGGCTCATGGAAGACAAGCTCAACGTCTACCTGACGGCAGGGGGCGGAAAAGCCGCCAAAGAGGAGTAGACCATGGCTGAAGAAAACAGCACCGGCGCAGGCGAAGAGGAGGCGGCCCCGGCCCTCAACCCTCCGGCCCCCATCGGGGGTGATGACGAAGAGGGGGGCGGCGCCCCTGAATGGATGTGCACCTTCTCCGACCTGGTCACCCTGCTCATGTGTTTTTTTGTGCTGCTGTTTGCCATGAGCACCATCCAGGAGGAGACCTTTAAGGAGCTTGTCCAGTCCCTGAAATCCGCCCTTGGCGTGCAGCAGGTCCCCGAGACCGGCACCCGTGAAGGATTGAGGATGGACCCGGGCACCGACACCACCGATCCCCAGGCCCATGCCGTGGACGAGCTGGGCGGGATGGTCCAGAAGGAGATGGAGGAGATCGTCAGCGATGTGCGAGAGCTGATCATGTTCAACAAGCTCGGCGGCCAGGTTCGGGTGGAGGAGACCGAAGACGGCGCGGTGATCACCATCGCCGACATGGTCATCTTCGGGCCCGGTGAGGCGCGCCTCTCCGAGGACGGGCGCATCGTCATGGAGAAGGTGGCCATGGTGCTGGCCCAGTTCCATTACCCGGTCACTGTGTCGGGGCACACCGATGCCCTGCCCATGGCCAGGCGCAACGACGACTCCAACTGGGAGCTCTCCACCCGCCGCGCCACAAGCGTGGTGCGCTTTCTTATCTCCATGGGTATCGATCCTTCCCAGCTCAAGGCCCAGGGCTTTGCCCACTACCGACCGGTGGCCGACAACCGGACCCCTGAAGGCCGCGCCAAGAACCGCCGGGTGGAAATTACCTACGAGCGTACCTACATCGCCCGCGCCCTGAGCGGAGGCCTTTACAGGTAGCCCCTTTTTGCTGGTTTCTGAATGCGTTCACCCTGTCCCTGTCCATGATTGCGGTTGAACTCTCAATTTCTATCGGATAGAATACGAAGTTTTTAAAATATCGCCGGGACGACGGCGCGTCGGGGAAAACGTGTTCCCGGACCGTCGGTCGGCCCTGTTTTTGACGTTTTTTTGTGGTGACGGATATGAAATTGAGATTGGATGAGCTTGCCGAGGCCATGGACCTGCCGCGGGATACCCTGGAACGCTGGATTCGACAGGGGCGCATCCCTGTAAAGAAAAGCGGGGCAGAGTGCTCTTTCAGCTTTGCGACCCTTAAAAGCTGGGCCGGAAAGCACAACACCTCCTTTGTGCTCAAGGAGCCGTCCTCGCCCGCGGGCGATATCCGTGAGGCGGTGATTCTCTCCCAGGCCATAGAGCGGGGCGGGGTGGTTTTCGATCTTGATGGCGACGACGTTCCTTCGGTTCTCAAGAACATGACCGCCTCGGTGCGGGGTTTCGGTGAGGGGGAGCGGGACGCTCTTTTTCATCTCCTTGACGAGCGGGAACGCCTGGCTTCCACGGGCGTGGGGCGCGGCGTGGCCCTGCCCCACCCGAGAACGCCCATGGACGCCTGCAGGGTTCCGTCCATCACCACCTTTTTTTTGAAGCATCCCGTTGATTTTGATGCCGTGGACGACCTGCCGGTGCGCGTGCTCTTCCTGATCCTGAGTCCCGATGTGGGGACCCACCTGCAGCTGCTGTCCAAAATCTCCTTCTGTGTGCGGGAACCCGCATTTTTGCGATTCCTGGAGAGCGTGCCTTCGGAGGTGGCCCTCCTGGAAAAAGTGGCGGAGTTCGAGGCCAGGCTTTAAGAGGGATTTGGAGGAGCCCGAGGTTCCAGCAAAAAAGGGGGATGGGGTTCCCTTTACAACGGGGGTGGAATCTGTTAGTCCGGCGGTGTCGGTTCGGTACCGACAGTGCTTTAGAATCCAGCCGGGAGAACCCCTGGCCCGGAGACCCTGCGGACGGGTTGGAACCCGATGCCGCAGTGTGTCCGAACCAGGCGTTTTTCAAGGCTTTTTTGCGTCGTGACACCGGGGCGCTTTTCTTGTTTATCGTCGGGAACCCGTTTCCGAACTTTTTTGGGGATCTTTTAAATGCTGAAAAGGCTGTGTAGACTTCCGTCGAAATTGCCGCGTATTCAGTCGGATGATCGGTTGATTTTGATGGTGGCCGGCGTGATGGTGGGGATTGCAAGCGGGCTGGCGGCCCTGGCCCTGAACCGGAGCCTTGAGGCGATGATGGAGTTTGTGCATCACCTGAAGGACTACCCCTGGGCCTTTGTGCTGCCCGGGATCGGTGCGGCTGTCTCTGCCATTTACCTTGATTACGTGATGAAGGAGGGGGCCGGCCACGGTGTGCCGGAGGTGATCTATGCCGTCTCCCGCTACGGTGGGCTCCTGAGGCTTCGCTCCAGTATCTCCCGCCTGATCTCCAGTTGCCTGACCATCGGCAGCGGCGGCTCTGCAGGTCCTGAGGCCCCGGTGGTGATGAGCGGGGCAGCCATCGGCTCCAATATCGCCAAGCTGTTCAATCTGAACGACCGTCAGCGCGTCACCCTGGTGGGGTGTGGGGCGGCCGGTGCCATCTCTTCCATCTTCAACGCCCCCATTGCCGGCCTGGTGTTTGTGCTGGAGGTGGTGCTGGGCGAGTGGTCCACGGTAAACATCGTGCCCATCGCCATTGCCGCGGTGGCAGGCACCGAGGTGAGTCGCTTTTTTAACGGCAACCAGATTGCCTTCAGCCATACTGGTTTTGATATCGGTGTTGCCGATACGGTGGCGGCAGCCGGGCTGGGTCTGGCCACGGCCCTTTTTTCCATCCTTCTCACCCGGGCTCTGCGGTCCATGCACGGGGTTTCTTCCCACGTCAAGCTCCCCAAATGGGGGCGGGCGGCCGTGGGCGGTTGTTTGGTGGGGCTTCTGGGGCTAGTCTTCCCCGATGTGCAGGGGGAAGGGTACCACGCCATCCGTGAGATGATCGTGGGGGCCTACAACGGCGCCTTTCAGCTGGCGGCCATTGCCATTTTTGCCAAGATCCTGGCCACCTCCCTGACCTTGGGGTGGGGGGGCTCCGGCGGGATTTTTGCTCCCTCCCTTGTGGTGGGCAGTTTTACCGGTCTGGCCTTTTACCGGGGCGTGACCCTGCTCTGGCCCTCCATTCCCCTGGTGGGGGAGGGCTGTTTCGCCCTTCTGGGCATGGCCGGGCTCATCAGCGGAATCCTTCAGGCTCCCCTCACCGGCATTTTCCTTATTGTGCAGATCACCGGGGGGTACGAGGTGATTCTGCCCCTCATCGTGGTCTCTGCTGTTTCCACCACCATCACCCACTACTTTGAGCCCGCCTCCTTTTATATGAAGGATCTGGTGGACAGGGGCCAGCTCCTGCGCCCCGGCACCGACGCCCGGGTGCTCAACGACCTTTCCCTGGGCGAACTCATCGAAAAGGATTGCCTGGCCGTGACGCCCCATATGACCTTAAGGGAGTTCGTGGAGGTGGTCAAACGCTCTACCCGCAACCATTTTCCCGTGGAAGACCCGGGCAGCGGTGATTTTCTGGGTATGGTGGATCTCGACAGGGTGCGGCCCTACCTCTTTGACACCATCATGTACGATGCCGTGGTGGTGGAGCAGATCATGGACCGGAAGGTGGCCACCGTGGCCTACGGGGATGAGCTGACAGAGGTCCTGCACACCATGGACACCCAGGGGCTTTTTACCATTCCCCTGGTGGTAAACCGGCGGTTCGTGGGGATGATCTCCAAGGCCACCCTCCTTGACAAATACCGAAAAGAGCTGATGGTGCAAACCACCGACAACGCGTGATACGGGTAGGAGACCGACATGGACACTCAACTTTTTCACATTTTCCGGAACACGCCCACCGGGCGGGAGACCTTTCTTCAGTCACTCTACTTCTGTCGCCTCATGGGGGCGTCGCCTGTGGTGTATGTGCCCAAGCACACCAAGTTTCTGATGTATTTCGAGCGGGACGTGGTCCAGGTGGATCTGGACAGCTCCTACCTCACAGCCCCGGAGACGGCCGAAAAGCATGCCCGGGAGCTGGCCGAGCAGGAGGGGCTTGAGCCCGGGGTGTTCAAGGCCAAGAATTTTACGGCCTCCACCCTGCCGGACATTCCCGTGGATTTTGATTTCATGTGCTGTCCGCGCAGCATCAGCGACCTGACCAGCAAGATCGGGCTGGGGTTCATCGGCTCGCGGGTGAGGCGCATCATCCGGTCGGCTTTTTTCCCTGTGCTCATCACCAGCCCCTCCTTTCGTAAGTGGAACAGCATCACGGTTTTTTTCGGTGGTTCCAAAAACGCGGTCAATGCTCTTCGCTTGGGGGCCCGCATTGCCCGCAAGACCGGTATGAAGCTCAGGCTCTTTACCCAGGTGGAGGGGGGCAAGACCCGGGACGATTACGAGAAAGTGATAGTGGAGAGCGGTCTGGGGGATGATATGTCCGCCTATGTGGATGACTGGCTCCTGTTTTTTGGCGGCAAGTTCGAAGAAAACCTCTTTGAAGTGCCCCATGACAGCCTCCTGGTCCTGGGGGCCTACGGTCACGGACTGATCCGTGATCTGCTCTTTGGAAGCAAGATGGAGACCATTCAGTCGGTGATGCCCAACAACCTGATGGTGGCGGGTCCCAATTACGTGGACAGGGGCGCGTGATTGGATGATGCGTTATCCCGGGGCGTTGTGGGAGAGCCCCGGATGGGGGCCCGGCAGGCTTGGCAAAGCCTTTTTCAGGGACCCCTGAAAAGTGTGAGAAAACCCCTTGACAAAGGGAGGGGGATGACGTAAATCTTCTCTCGCTTTTGGGGCAGTGTTCAACAACACGCTGCTCGATGAGCGCGGCGCTTCCCACCGGCCTGGTCGGTAAGAGTGAGCGCCAGACATAAGGGTAATATGCGGAGAGGTGACCGAGTGGCTGAAGGTGCACGCCTGGAAAGCGTGTGTGCTGTAACAGGTACCGAGAGTTCGAATCTCTCCCTCTCCGCCACTACCCCTTGTGCCTGAATCAAAGGGCCGCCAACAGTGAACAGGTTTTCACCACTTCCTTGACAGCAACGGACGTGGGGCGCCTGTTTTTTTCGTTTTGGCCCTTTGCCTTGCCCGCGGCGGCAACGGGATGCACGGGGCGCTTGCAGTGCCCATCGTTTTATGGTTTCATCCCTGGTAGTGACCCCATGCGTGATGTGGGGCTTTTAAGGCGGCACCAGGCCGCGGCTGATTTGATGACACGCCGGCACCTTGCCCGCGTTCCGGTCCGGAACCGGTCTTCGGCCGGCAGGGAGAACCGGTCACCATGTCCTATCTTGTCCTTGCCCGAAAATACAGACCCCAGCTTTTTGACGATGTGGTGGGGCAGTCCCACGTCACCACCACGCTGACCCATGCCATTTCCGCCGAGCGCGTGGCCCACGCTATTCTCTTTTCCGGCCCCCGGGGCACGGGAAAAACCTCGGTGGCGCGCATCCTGGCCAAGGCCATGAACTGCTCCGGCAGGCGGGAGACCGGTTCTCCTCACCCCTGCAACTCCTGCCGTTCCTGTCGGGAGATCACCCAGGGCAGCTCTGCCGACGTCTTCGAGATCGACGGTGCCTCCAACAACAGCGTGGAGCAGGTGCGGGAGCTGCGCAGCAACGTCAGCTACATGCCCGTCTACAGCCCCTTCAAGATCTACATCATCGACGAAGTGCACATGCTCAGCACGGCGGCCTTTAACGCCCTGCTCAAGACCCTGGAGGAGCCCCCTCCCCATGTCCTGTTCATGTTCGCCACCACCGAGGTGCACAAGATCCCGGTGACCATCCTGTCACGCTGTCAGCGCCACGACATGCGGCGCGTCTCACACCGTGACCTCAAGGCTCACCTTCAAAAGCTCAGCTCCCTGGAGAACGTTTCCGTTCCCGACGAGAGCCTGGATCTTATCACCGTGGAGGCGGGGGGCTCTGTGAGGGACTCCCTCAGCATCCTCGACCAGGTCATTGGCAGCGCCGTGGACGGCGCCGTGACCCATGAGTCGGTGCTGACCACCCTGGGGGCAGTGGAAACCAGCGACGTCATGGCCCTGACCGAGGCCCTGATCCGGCGGGATGGCGGGGCCGTTCTCTCGGCCGTGAACCGGTTTTATATTCAGGGCAACGACCTGCGACGCCTCTTTTCCAGCCTTACCCAGACCTTACGGAACCTGTTGGTGCTTGAGGTGGCCGGGCCTGAGGTGCTGGACCTTCCCGACGGAGAGATGGCTGCCATGGGGGCCATGGCCCAGTCTTCCACCCGTGGGTTTCTCACCAAGGCCCTGGAGGTACTCCTGGCCGAAGAGTCGGCCGTACGCTATGCCGCCGCCCCCAAGATGGCCCTGGAGCTGGCCCTGATCAAAATTCTTCAGGTGCCCGATGCCCTTTCCATCGATGCCCTGATCCGAAAGATCGACACCCTGCAGAAAAACGGCGGCGGTCCCCCTGCGCCTTCGGGTCCTTCCGGACCTTCCGGGGGCGGGGTTTCCGAAACACGTGCGGCTTATGCCCCGGCGCCCCCTGCAGCTCCCTCGGCCAAGTCGGCACCCGTCACCCCCGAACCGGTCGCCCCGGCCCGAAATCAGCCGCCTTTGAGTGGCTCGGCTCCGGCTGTGTCCGAGCAGGCGCCCCGGCAAATACCGCCACAGGCATCGCAGCAACCGCCGCAGCAGGCACCACCGCAGGCGCCGCAGCAAGTATCACCACAGCCCTCGCAGCAAGCGCAGCAGCAGACACCACCGCAGGGGTCGCAGCAGGCGCCACAGCAGGCACCTCAACACGCGCCCCAGCAGCCGCCCTCGCCGGTGCCTGACCGGGGGGCAGCGCCCGCGTCGTCCGGGGCCCCGGGACCCTCGCCGGCCTGGAACCCCTCGGATTCCCCGGAAAAGGCCTGGGGGGCATTTCTTGATGACTTGCGGAAAAATCGGCCTTCGCTGGCCCCGCTCCTGGCCAAAAGCGCCTTGAAAAAAGTGGCGGGAAAGAGTATTGAGATCGAAATCACCGCCAACCGTTTTGCCGTGGGGCGACTCAAAAACGGCAAGAAAAAAGAGTTGGAAGATGAGATCCGGGCCTGGTTCGGCTCGGAGATGGACGTGACTTTACACACCATCATTGCCGGAGAAGAGACCCATTCCGGGGGGCGCCACGGGAACGACCGCATCGTGACCGAGGCAAAGGAACACCCCGTGATTCACGAAGCCATTCGGGTCTTCGGGGGCAAGGTGGATGTCAACATCATTAAGGAGGAAGACCATGAAAGGCATGGGTAACATGATGAAGCAGGCCCAGAAGATGCAGGCCAAGATGATGAAGCTTCAAAACGAGATGGACCAGTTCACCGCAGAAGGCACCGCCGGGGGCGGCGTGGTCAAGGCCGTTGCCAACGGCAAACAGAAAGTGCTCTCTGTCACCATCGACCCGGAAGTGGTGGATCCCGAAGATGTGGAGATCCTCCAGGACATGGTGGCCGCAGCCGTCAACGATGCCCTGACCAAGGTGGGGGCCATCGTCAACGAAAAGATGAGCAAGGTAACCGGCGGGATGAATATCCCCGGCCTGATGTAGTTATTTACCCTGCTTTGTTGTCCCGGGCTGCCGGAGGGATTCCTCCGGCACGCTGATTTCGGGCCGTGCGTTTTGCTTTGCACCCATTTCCAGGTCCAGCATGAATCATTATCCAGCCTCGTTGAAGCAGCTTATCGACAATCTCGCCCGTTTGCCGGGGATCGGCCGTAAAAGTGCCGAACGACTGGCCCTTCATATCCTGAAGGCACCGCATCGCGAAGCAGACCTCCTGGCAGGCAGCATCGCCGAGGTCAAGCGCCGGGTGAGGCTCTGCCGCCGCTGTTTTGCCCTTGCAGAGTCCGATCACTGTCCTGTCTGCGCCAATACGGGTCGGGACCAGTCCCGTATCTGTGTGGTGGAGAAGCCGGCCGACATGGCGGCCATCGAGACCTCCGGCGGGTACGCGGGGACCTATCACATCCTCCAGGGGGCTTTGTCTCCCATGGATGATATCGGTCCGGACGATCTGCGTATCGCAGAGCTCCTCAACCGGGTCAAGGCCGAGGGCACCGTGGAGGTGATCCTGGCCACGGGGACCAATGTGGAAGGGGAAGCCACCGCCGCCTACATTGCGGAGCAGCTGCATCACCTGTCGGTGCGGGTGACGCGCATTGCCTCCGGGGTGCCCATGGGCGGGGATTTGAAATATGTGGATCAGGTGACCCTGAAACGGGCCATGGAGACGCGACATGACACATAGTAGCACCACAAGCGAAGATATTTTCGAGTGCACCCAGTGCGGCGAATGCTGCACAGGCTTCGGGGGCACCTACATGACGGAGGAAGATGTGGAGCGCATCGCCGCCTTCATCGGCGTGTCCCCCGAGGAGTTCGTGGCCACCCGCTGCCAGATCGTGGACGGTATGCCGGTTATCGCCTCAGGCAAAGACGGCAAGTGTGTTTTTTTTAAAGACAACTGCACGATTCATTCAGTCAAGCCCCGCATGTGCAGGGCCTGGCCCTTTATCGACGCCGTGGCCCGGGTTCCCTCCAACTGGGATCTCATGGCCGATGCCTGCCCGGGGATCCGCAAAGGGTTTCCCCACGAGGTGATTCGCCGCATTGTCTGCGGGGAGCAGGAAAAGCTCAACGAGGCCAGGCACGAGGTGGGGTCAATCTCGCCACATCTCAGGGGGCAGAAGGCGTAAAGGGTCTTCGGTCGTTTTGGAAACGGCTATGATGCCGCGGCGTTCAAGCTCTTCAAGGGCCGCATCAAGCCCCGGGCCATCCCCGGCCCAGAGACGCGTCACCTCAGGGCGGGTCAGGGGAAGCTCCTGATCGGCCAGGCCGGTGAGGAGCAGGTAGCACGAGACGGTCTCCGTGGGGAGGCCGAGGGTAAATATTTTCTGGTCCATGTGCATGGGACCTCCTTGTGGAAAAAGATGTGCATGACCGGAAGCGGGGACTCCTTCGGGGGGCCTCACTTCGCTGACACTGCGGAGTATACCAAACGGTGTCCAATTCACAACCTTTGCAGGGCCATGGCCGACACCGGTGGACCCTTCAGCATGACACACAGGCGTTTTAACTATTATGATTGGTATTTTTGACTCGGGCATCGGTGGGCTAACCACCTGTCGTGCCCTGAAAGAACTTCTGCCTGGTCACGAGATGATCTACTTTGGCGATACCGCCCGCACCCCTTACGGCAGCAAGAGCCGGGAGACCGTTGTGCGGTACAGCCTTGAAAACACCCGCTTTCTTATTGAAATGGGTGCGGAGATGATCGTGGTGGGCTGCAACACCGCCTCCAGCGTGGCCCCTGCGGCCATCCGGGAAGCCTATGACGTGCCTGTGTTTGAAGTGGTAACTCCGGCTGTGGAGCAGGCCCTTGCCGCCTCGAAAAAGGGGCAGATCGGGGTCATCGGGACCCGCGGAACCATCACCAGCAAGGTGTATGAGACCCGTATCAAGGAGATGCGGCCCGACGCGTCGGTGCACTCCAATCCCTGTCCCCTGCTTGTTCCTCTCGTGGAGGAAGGGTGGTTCGATCGCCCTGAAACCCGAAGGATCGTCAAGAGCTACATCCACCCCTTGCGGGTCCGTCAGATCGACACCCTGATCCTTGGGTGCACCCACTACCCCATGCTGGAGCCCATTATCAAGCAGAAGGCGGGGAAACGGGTCACCATCATCAACTCCGGCGCGGCTGTGGCACGTCAGGTGAAGGCCTTTGTGGATGCTCACCCGGAGTGGCGGGACAAGGGGGGCAGTCGTCGCGGGTGTGATCGGTTTTATGTCTCGGATTATACCCCCCAGTTCCGCTCCATCGCCGAATCCATCCTCAACCAGAAGGTGGAGCTCCAGCTGGTGCAGCAGTAACCTCCCTTCCCGGTTCCGATTAAAGATTGATCAAAAATCCGATTGATATTATAAATAAATACGGCGTCTTCTTCGGGCGCCGTCTTTGTCCGGGCCGTTGACTTAGGGGGCATGCCCCCTTAAGCCGCCCGGGCCCTTGTCCGGCTGATTTGCCTCTTTTCCCGTACGCTTTTTTCCCCGCCGCGCCTGTCCCCATGCCGGATGTGTTGCCCTTTCTTCTTCCGTGACATCCACGCCAGTGCATCATGCATTTCCCACCCGCAATACCGTGTGAGGAGGACTCCATGACCGTACGCAAGATTTTTATCGCCGGGGCAGGCAATGTCGGCTCCGCCGCCGCAGCTTTTATGGCCACAAAACAACTGGGGAATATCTACCTGTACGATATTTTGGAAGATTTTGCCGTGGGGCAGGCCATGGATATCAACCAGTCCCTTCCCTATTGGAGATCTGACTCCAAGGTGACGGGGTGCCGATCCCTAGGAGAGATGGAAGGGGCGGACGTGGTGGTGATCACCGCCGGTGGCAAGCGGGCCGAAGGCATGACGCGCCTGGACCTTCTCTACCAGAACCTTGATATCATGTACGAGATCGGGGAGGTGGTGATGACTCTGGCACCGGATGCCTTTGTCCACGTCACCAGCAACCCCGTGGATGTGCTGACCTGGGCCCTGAAAGAGCGGTGGCCCAAGATGAAGGTGACGGGCCTCGGGTGTGCCCTGGATGCCATGCGGTTTCGGTTTTTCCTTGCCGAGCACCTCAACGTCTCCCGTGAGGCCGTGAACTGCACGGTTATCGGGACCCATGACGACAACATGATCCCCCTTGTAAACCGGGCCGATGTGGGAGGCACCCCGGTGAGGGAGCATCTCTCCGCCGACGATGAGGCGCGTCTCATCACCCTGGTGAAACATGGGGGCGGGGACATCGTCAAGCGCCTGAAGACCCGCAGCGGGTTTTTTGCCGCAGCCACCAAGGTGACCCAGATCGTGGAGTCCCACCTTCACAACAAGCAGCACATCTTTCCCTTGAGCGTGATTATCGACGGAGAGTACGGCTATTCGGACATGGCCCTCTCCCTTCCTGTCTCCATCGGGGAGCGGGGGGCCCACAAGGTGTTTGAGTTTGACCTGAATGATGAGGAGCGTGCCCAGCTGGATGTCTGCGCCGACTCCATGCGCACGGTGATCGCAGAGATCCGTGCCCGGGCTTAATATGTGGGTGGCGTGCCGTATACAGAAGCAGGACGGAACGCCAGATCCATGGCCCGGATGCCCGACAAACCGATCCCTTTACAGGAGGTGACGGTGGTTGATTCAGGCCCTGAGGTTCCCGTCGAACGACGGATGACAGTGGACAGACGAGTGTATTCCTACGACAGGTACTACCCGGAGCGTCGAAAAGGAGGCGACCGGAGGGCTGAAAGCGAACCCCTGCCCGAAGAGGCGAACTGTTCTTCGGCAGGGGCGGTCCCCCGCCCCTCGATTCCCTGAGCCGAGTCATGCTGCCCGCACGGGTGGCTGGCTTCCTGCCATTTGATGGTGTGTACCGGTTACCCTTTGGTGTCCCGGCAACTACCATTGCGTTTTTTTGTGCACACCCTTTCCCGCCTTTTTGATCCCCCTTTGATTTTTCTTACCCTTGCGCATCCTGCGGCCTGGTGATGTTGAGCTGCCCGATTTTTGTCAGCAGGGTTTTGTAGCTGATTTTAAGGATTTTTGATGCGCGGGTCCTGTTCCAGTTCGTCATGTTTAAAATCTGCGAAATGGCCTCTCTTTCAACGATGTCAACAGCGCTTTGCTTTACTACCTTGAGTGAGAAATCAGCCAAATCATCAGGCGATTTCTCCGTGAGGTCACTGATCTGGCCCAGAAGGTTGCCCACCATGGGGGGCGGCGAGGACCCGTTGATGTGGGGAGACTCCTCGTCCAGAATTTCACGTAAGGTCTCTTCGTCACAACCGATGAGCAGGACCCGCTTCAGGGCGCTCAAGAGCTGCCTGACATTGCCGGGCCAGGAGAACCGGCAGAATCGGTCGAAGATGTCTCTGCTGAGGGGAGGGATGTGCCGATCCGCGTATGCTTCATCGTAGACCCTGGTGTAGTGGCGGATCAGTTCCGGAATATCCTCGGGGCGTTCACGCAAAGGGGGGATGTGGATACGGACCATGTTCAGGCGGTAGTAGAGGTCGTCTCTGAACTCTTTGGTCTTGATTTTCTGTCGAAGGTCATGGTTGGTGGCGGAAATAACCCAGGTATCGGATTTCATGCTGCTTTCCGAGCCAAGGCGGCTATACTCCCCGCTCTGGAGGACATGGAGGAGCTTTGCCTGGAGGTGGAAGGTCATGTCTCCGATCTCGTCCAGGAAGAGGACCCCGTCGTCGGCCAGTTCAAACTTGCCTTTCCGTGTTTTGAGGGCGCCGGTGTAGGCGCCCTGCTCGGTACCGAAGAGTTCGCTTTCAAGGAGTGTGTCCGGAATGGCGGCACAGTTGACCTTGACGAACTCGTTTTTATTTCGCGGAGACGCTTCGTGGAGGCATCGTGCGACGACCTCTTTGCCTACGCCGGTTTCGCCTGTGATCACGACGTTGAGGTCGGCGTTGGACGCGATGCGGTTCAATGTATCACGAATTTTCCTGATGGCGGGGCTAACCCCGACGAGGATGGTGCTCATGGTGTCACCCCGGGAAATGTAAAGGTTCGGCATCACTTCTTGGGATATATCGGATCTGTAGAGTGTAACTGTTTGCTTTTAAAAGGTGGACGCGTTGGAGCCGTGAGGTGATTACCGACATATCTCTTCGTTTATGCAGCCGCCTTGCGACCGCTCCGCACCCGGCTCGAGCCCTGAGACTCAAGGCACCGATGGGGGGGCGATACGAATCGGTGTCTCTGGTCTGTCTAAAGACGTTATTCCCAAGTTTTTGCTGTGTCGTAATAGAACCAGAAATGTAAAATTAAGGAGTTATTAATAGATGAAAAAACACTCTGTGGCAAGAGTAAAAAAGGCTTTTCGTCAAGATCGTGTTGCTGTGATCCTTGACAGGTAATAACATATTGTATTTTTTAAATCTGTTGACGCATGCTGTTCGCATGGGTATATAAGTTAATCTTCATGTACTCGATATTGTCTTCTACTATGACTATGTGTGGGGTTTGATGGGGGAATCGAGTAGTAATATCAATATTGATTTTGAGTTTATCGCAGGAATGGTAGTCAAGTGGTACTGGATCCTGCTGATCCCTCTTACGATGGCCGCCCTGGCGGGGATTTATCTTATTTACAGCTCCCAGAGGTATTATGTGGCCAGTACGGTGATTCTGGTTCAGCCGCAGAGATTACCATCGGATGTCGTGCGAAATATCATTGCTGAAGACATCAATACACGTGTCAGTACACTGTCTCAACGCATTAAAAGCCGAACAAATCTTGAAAAAGTTATCGACGAATTCAATCTGTTTTCCAGTGATGAGTCAAAAGACATGTATATGGAAGACAAGATCGATACCCTTCGTCGTCGCATCTCATTTAAGGTAACCAACGGGCGAAATCGCAATGCGGATTCTTTTGCCGTTACTTACAAGGGCACCGATCCCGTTCGTGTGACCAAGATTACCCAGTCCCTTGCGTCCTACATCATCGATGAGAACCTGAAGCTCAGGGAAACCCAGGTGCTGGGAACCAACTCCTTTCTGGAGGATGAGCTGGAGGCCATGCGCAAGAAGCTTGTCAAGACCGAGACGGAACTCAAGGAGTACCGTGAACGGTACATGGGGGGATTGCCGGAGCAGCTCAACAGCAACCTGCGCATCCTGGCCTCGTTGAGTGAGCGCCTTCCCCATGCACGTGATGAGGTCAGGGCAACGAAACTCCGGCTGGATGCCGTGCGCCAGAAGATCAGCAATGGCCCCGTGCCGGCCGGGGACCCCGGCGCAGGCCCTCCGACCAGTGAGCTGGATCGACTCAAAGAGGAATTGCGTGTGGGGCTGGAACGCTACACGGCGCGGCATCCGGATGTCCGTCGGCTCAAAGCGGCCATTGCCGCCTTGGAGCAGCAGCCCACAGAGCCCGAGGAAGCCCCGGAAGGGGACACCCCACCGGAGGCGGCGGCAAGGCCCCGGGGCCTCTCCATGATTGAGCGCCAGAAGCAGGAGATCCTGGCCGAGCTGGCCGCCGAGGAAAAAGAGGTCAAACAGCTAAAGGCCCAGATCGGGGTGTACAAAAAGAGGGTGGAGGACACCCCTCGACGGGAGCAGGAGCTCCTCTCCCTTCAGCGGGATTACGAGAACATCCGCAGCGCCTACCACTCCCTTCTGGGGCGTCAGCTGGAGGCCCAGATTGCCGTCAACATGGAGAAGAAGCAGAAGGGCGAGCAGTTTCGCATCATCGATCCGGCGCGGGTGCCGCAAAAACCCGTGGAGCCCGACATGAAGAAAATCGTGCTCTTTGTCCTGGCGGCAGGCTTGGGGCTCGGCTGCGGGGTGGTGGGGCTCCTGGAGTTTCTCTTCCAGACCTTTCGAGGGGTCCGTGCCGTGGAGTCTGCGACGTCGGTGCCGGTGATTGCCACCATCCCGGAAGTGGCCGGCCCGGTGCGGGGTCGAACCCTCTTCTGGAAGCGCATCGTTCCCCTGTCCGGAGGTGCCATGGCGGTTTCTCTTCTGGGGGTGTTTCTCTGTCTGGCATACATCAAGGGGTGAGCCCATGGGCATATTTCGGAAAGCAGTTCCCCGCAAGGGGGCGGGGCAGGGCGGCGGCGGGGGGCCCGGAACGCTGGTGGCCCGGTTCGACCCCTGGGGGTTCGGGGCGGAGCAGTTTCGCGCAGTCAAGACCTCCATCATGTTCCCGGCCGACGGCCGCGAGATACGGACGCTCCTTGTGACAAGCGCGGTTCCGGGGGAGGGCAAGACCTTTGTGGCCGCCAACATCGCGGCCTCCATTGCCGGCAGCATGGACAACCATGTGCTCGTGGTGGACAGCGACATGAGGCACCCCTCCATGGCCGCCTATTTTTCCCTGTCCCCCCAGGCTCCGGGGCTGGATTACTACCTGAATCACCGATGCACCCTGGAAGAGGTGATCTATCATACCGACATTGACAAACTGTCCGTCCTTCCGGCGGGGGGAGGTGTGCCCAACCCGTCGGAGCTGATCACCTCCTCCACCATGACGCGCATGATTGGTGAGGTCCGGGGACGTTATGAGGACCGGTACGTGATCATCGATTCTCCGCCCCCTTTGTTTGCGCCGGAAACCATTGCCCTGGCCAAGCATGTGGATGGAATCATCGTGGTGGTGCGAAATGATAAGACGCTCAAAAAGTCCGTGGCGGATTTGCTGGAGCGGTTGGACCGCTCCCGTGTGGTGGGCATTGTCCTGAACAGGCACAAAGCCCCCTTTGGCGTGGGGTACGGTTACAGGACCCATTACCCTTATGGAAAAAGCGGCAGCGGAGAAGGGTAAGCCCTTTGCACCGGAAGTATAAATTCTCTCCTTATGGTTTTGGCCGAGTCGTGTTCCCATGAACTCTCCCGGCAAGGGGCCTGCGGGTTCCCAAGTGACATCGGAAGTCCCCGATACCAACGGGGCTGTCTTACGAATCAACGGATCATAGATGGTGGATGTGGATTGACATGATTGAAGTGTTCAGAAGGTATTATACCATTCGCAACCTGTTTTTGATTGCCCTTGAAAGCGTGCTTCTTTACCTGTGTATCCTGCTGGCCTCGTCCCTGTTTGTGGAGGGGCAGGGGGCAGGGGACCTTTCGGGTCTCTCCCTCAAGGCGGGCCTTGTGGTTTCCACCTGTATTTTTTGTCTTTACTGCAACAATATTTACAGCCTGAAAGACACAAAAGGGTACACGGACCTTGCCTTTAAGCTGTTTCAATCCTTTGGCGCGGCCATGATCCTGCTGGCGCTGTTTTATGCGGCGTTCAGCCAGGCCATCATCGGCACGCGCTTCTTTTTTATCTACATTCCGGTGGTGGTGACCATCCTGTCCATCTGGCGGTTTTTCTATGTTTACCTGCTCAAGTCCGGTGTGCTGAGCCAGAGTATCTACATCATCGGGGACGGCGACCTGGCCATCGATATCTGCCGGGAGACTGAGACCGAGATCGACTGCGGGTATTGTGTGAAGGGAATCATTTCGCCGCGTCCTTTGGATAAGATTTCGTCGGTGAAGGCCCCCCGGATCGACACCTGTCAGGGCCTGGCGGTCCGTGCCAGGGAGAACGGTGTTAAGCGCATCGTGGTGGCCCTGAAAGAGAAGCGGGGGAATTTTCCCATCGACGAGCTCCTGCTGTGCCGGGTCAGCGGCATCGACGTGGTGGAGGGAAACACTTTTTATGAGATGCTCACGGGAAAATTCCTCGTCTCCTCCATCAATCCCACCTGGCTGATTTTTTCCAACGGCTTCAGAAAAAGCAGGGTCCGGAACATGGTCAAGCGCCTGGAAGACCTGGTGGCCTCTGTTGCGCTCCTGCTCTTTTTTTCTCCCCTGATTCTGGTGACTGCCTTTTTTATCAAATGGGATTCCCCGGGCCCGATCTTTTTTTCCCAGGATCGCCTGGGGATTCGGCACAAACCCTACAGGCTCTACAAGTTCAGGTCCATGGTGGAGAACGCCGAGGCCCTGAGCGGACCGGTATGGGCCAGCCGGGAAGACCCCCGGGTGACCCGGGTGGGCAGATTTATCCGAAAATGGCGGATCGATGAGCTTCCCCAACTCTTCAATGTGCTGAAAGGCGACATGAGCCTTGTGGGCCCCCGTCCCGAGAGGGCGCACTTCGTGGAGCAGCTGGAGGCCCAGGTGCCTTATTACGCGGAGCGGTTCATCGTCCGGCCCGGGGTCACCGGGTGGGCCCAGGTGCGCTACGAGTACGGGGATTCCGTGGAAGATGCCATGGAAAAACTCAACTACGATCTCTTTTACATCAAGAACATGAGCATTTTCATGGACGTGGTCATTGTGTTCCGCACCATCCGAACGGTCCTTTTTGGTGTGGGCGCCCGATAGCGGGCAGCCACGGGGCCGTATCGGAAGAGGTGTAGTCAGGCGGTTGGTTTGAAGATGATGGTGACGTGACAAAACGGGGAAAAAAGCGGGGCATGTAACCCGAGGGGCGAAGCTATGTCTTGTGGTCGGCTTGTGGCGGTGATGATGATGGTGCTGATGCTGGCGTCATCGGCCGGAAAAACGGTTTTTGCGGCCCCGAAAGGCAAGGACGAGGAGAAAAACTATACCCTGGGCTATGGGGATGTTATTGATGTCCTGGTCTGGAAGGAACCGGATTTTACGGTGGAAAACATCGTGGTCCGCCTGGACGGGAAGATCACCCTGCCCCTGGTCAACGACATCCGGGCCCAGGGCCAGACCCCTCGCCAGCTCAAGGCCCACCTGGAGATTGTCCTGCGCAAGTACATTGAGTCTCCTGTGGTGACGGTGCTTCTCAAGGAGGCGCGGAGCCGTCGGTTCTATATTCTGGGAGAGATTGCCCAGACCGGGGAATACGCTTTGACCAAGGAACTCACCGTGCTCCAGGCCTTTGCCCTGGCCGGAGGCTTCACCGAGTGGGCCAGGAAAAAAGAGATCTTCGTGCTCAGGCGGGGGGAGGGGAAGGATACGGTGATTCCCGTTAATTACCTCGACATCATCTCGGGAAAAGACCTCAAGGGCAACCTCGTCATCCAGGCGGACGACACCATTGTGGTCCCGTGAGATGGTCGATACTGACGCTTGCTTTCCTGGCTGCCGTGCTCTGGACGGCCGGGGCGTGGCTTGGGCCAGTGGCTTGGGCCGAGATTCAGGTGGGGGTCACCTCCCAGGTGGAGTACAACGACAACCTCTTTCTTGAACCCTCCGGCGGGAGCTCTGATGTGTTGTTCAGGCTGCTGCCCTGGATGGATGTAGCCCATGGCGGACACCGGCACTCCGCCACCCTTTCCTACCGGCCGAGTTATACCTGGTACCGGAAAAACCCGGAACTCGATCAGGCGGGCCATGAAGCGGCCCTGGAGGTGGCTGCGGACCTCTCCAGGCGTGTGGACCTTTTGTTTAACACCCGTCTGGAGCGCAGCGAAGAGGGGACCTCGGACCAGCAGCCCGTGGAGGGGACCTCACGCCTGCCCGTTACAAACCTCTCGTCAAGCCTTACGGTGCACCGGAAAACAGGGCGGGATGAATTTTTTGATGTGACGTGTACCGGCCGCTCCCTGGACTACGACAGCAGGAGCGTTTCCGAGGACAGCCGTGAGGCCGAAGGAGAGGTCGTCCTTCGGACAATGACGGGGGACCATCGGGCAGCCATCCTTGAGGGGCGCTATGCCAAAGGGTGGTACGATACGAGCGCATCGTACAGGCAGGGATGGGCCAGCCTGGAGGTAGAGCAGACGGTGAGCGCCATCAAGCGGCTCTTCGGCAAGGTGGATGTCTCCACGTATACCAGCGACGGGCGAACCGACTACCTGACCGTCAACCCCTATGCCGGGCTGGCCGGGGAGTGGCCCCATGGGCGCTACGACCTGGGCGCAGGGGTCCTGATCCGGGATGAAGAAGGCGGGGATACCACCTGCGAGTTCTCATTGGTGGGCACCGCCGAGATAGAGAAAACCTGGCCGCGGGGGAGCCTGACTGCCTCCCTTGAAACCGGCCACGATGAGGATTATATAGACTTTGATACACCGGGGTTTACCACCTATGCCACCGGCCTTGTCACCGGGAGCTACCTCCCGGCCAGGGGATGGAGCCTGGACGGGCAGTGCGAGGTGCGGGGGGATGATTACCAGGAGAATCGCCCGGCAAAAGAGGACCGACGCGACGTGACCGTCACCCTGGCGGGAGGGATCCAGCGTCAGATCAGGAAGTGGGGCGTGGCCCGGCTTGAGGGCAGCCACCGCGTCAGGCGATCGACCCTGAATGACCAGGAGTACGACGAAAACAGCATTACCCTGACCTTTAATGTCTATACACGCTGAGGGCAAGGCACCTTATTCTTGCCTTTCATAATGCCAACAACATAACCGAACTGGGTGAACCGTGATTCCTGAACAAGAGATGAAGATTGCCGTGATTGGCCTGGGGTATGTGGGTCTTCCCCTGGCCGTGGCCTTTGGCAGCCTGTTTGAGACGGTGGGCTACGACATCAACGACGCGCGTGTCCGAGAGCTGCAAGGGGGAGAGGACTCCACCCTGGAGGTTTCCCCGGAGGAGCTGGCCGGTGCCACATGCCTCTCCTATGCGTCGGACCCGGAGGCCCTGAAGTCCTGCAACGTGTATATCGTCACCGTGCCCACCCCCATCGACGGGAACAAGCGCCCGGACCTGACCCCCCTTGAGGCGGCCAGTGAGCTTGCGGGCCGCGTGATCGGTAAAGGTGACGTGGTGGTCTATGAGTCCACGGTGTATCCCGGGGCCACGGAAGAGGTGTGCGTGCCCATCATCGAAAAGGTCTCGGGCCTGCGCCTGAATACCGATTTTTATGCAGGGTACAGCCCGGAGCGCATCAACCCCGGGGACAAGGAGCACCGGGTGACCTCCATCCTCAAGGTGACCTCCGGTTCCACCCCCGAGGCCTCCGAGTTCGTGGATGGCCTCTACGCCAGGGTGATCACCGCAGGGACCCACAAGGCGGGCTCCATCCGCGTGGCCGAAGCTGCCAAGGTTATCGAGAACACCCAGCGGGACCTCAACATCGCCCTCATCAACGAGCTTGCCATCATGTTTAAGCGCATGGACATTGACACCGAGGAGGTGCTCAAGGCCGCAGGCACCAAGTGGAATTTTCTCCCTTTCCGTCCCGGCCTGGTGGGGGGGCACTGCATCGGGGTGGATCCCTACTACCTGACCCACAAGGCCCAGGAGATCGGCTACCACCCGGAGATTATCCTGGCGGGCAGGCGCATCAATGACGGCATGGGCGCCTACGTGGTCTCCGAGGTGGTCAAGCAGATGATCAAGCGGCGGATCCAGGTCGAGGGCGCCTCGGTGCTCATCATGGGCCTCACCTTCAAGGAAAACTGCCCGGACCTTCGCAACACCCGGGTGGTGGACATGGTCCAGGAGCTTTCCGAGTACCATGCCGAGGTGGCGGTGTACGATCCGTGGATCGACGCAAAAGAGGCCGAAGAGGAGTACGGGATCTCTCCGGTGAAGGAGCCGTTGAAAGGCGGCTACGATGCTGTGATTTTGGCCGTTGCCCACGATGCCTTCCGGGAGATGGGCATCGACGCCATCCGGGCCCTGGGCAAAGAGCAGCACCTTCTCTTTGACATCAAGTACCTGTTTCCCACAGACCAGGTGGACGCGAGGCTGTGATCATGACGCCCTTTGAACGCCTTGAACAGGAGCTTGCAGGGACACCGCGGGCCTGGCTGGTCACCGGCGTGGCCGGTTTCATCGGGTCCAACCTCCTGGAGGCCCTGTTGAAACTGGACCAGCACGTGGTGGGGCTCGACAACTTTTCCACGGGCCATGAAGCAAACCTCCGGGAGGTGCAGTCCCTGGTAACAAAGGCCCAGTGGGCCCGCTTCGACCTGATCCGGGGAGACATCATTGACCCGGAGACCTGCCTTAACGCCTGTCGGGGTGCGGATTATGTCCTGCACCAGGCCGCCCTGGGCTCGGTGCCCCGTTCCATCGAAGACCCCCTGGCAACCCATGCCAGCAACAACACCGGGTTTCTCAACATGCTGGTGGCGGCCCGGGACAGCCGGGTGAAACGGTTTGTCTACGCCGCCTCCAGCTCCACCTACGGAGATCATCCGGGTCTGCCCAAGGTGGAGGAGACCATTGGCAGGCCCCTGTCGCCCTACGCGGTCACCAAGTATGTCAACGAGCTTTACGCCGATGTCTTTGCCCGAACCTACGGCACGGCTTCGGTGGGGCTTCGTTACTTCAACATCTTCGGCCCCCGCCAGGACCCCGAGGGTGCCTATGCGGCGGTGATTCCCAAATGGATTGCCGCGTGCCTCAACCTGGAGCCCGTCTACATCAACGGTGACGGCGAGACCAGCCGGGATTTCTGCTACGTGAAAAACGCGGTGCAGGCCAACCTTCTGGCCGCCACGGCGAAGTTGGAAGGGGACCTCAGCCAGGTGGTGAACGTGGCCGTGGGGGATCGCACCTCTTTGAACAGCCTTTTTGGATCCATCCGGGAGAGCCTGTCTGTCCGGGTAAAGGGTCTGGTGTTGCCCGAGCCTGTGTATCGGGATTTCCGCGCCGGGGATGTGCGGCACTCCCAGGCCGATATCTCCAAGGCAGAGCGCCTTTTGGGATACCTGCCCACCCATCGCATCGGGCAAGGCCTTGAAGAGGCCATGGACTGGTATGTGGCTGCCTTAAGGCCCGGGAAGGCTCTATGACACAGCCTGCCCGAAGAAAAATTCCCCACGGGCGCCTGTGCCTGGCTGCCCTGCTGATGCTTGGCTCGGCCCTTTTTATAAGGGCCCTGGATGTCACCGAGGCCGTGCCCTTAAAACAGTCCTTTGAGTCCTTTCCCATGGAGATCGGGACGTGGTCCGGCGAGAAGGGGCGCTTTGACGAGGCCGTCTACAGGACCCTGGGCGTGGACGACTCCATCCTGAGCAACTACAGGACCCCCCGGGGCGATCTAGTCCAGCTCTACATCGGGTACTACCACAGCCAGAAAAAGGGGGACCTCATCCATTCTCCCAAGAACTGCATGCCCGGATCGGGCTGGGCCATCATCGAGTCGTCCCTGGAAGAGGTTCCCGGCCCTGATGAGGCCGACCCTTTTCAGGTGATCCGCCTGGTGGTGGAAAACAGCGGGAAGCGCAACGTGGTGCTTTACTGGTTCCAGTCCCGGGGGCGGATCATCTCTTCGGAGTACATGCAGAAAATCTATCTTGTGGTGGACTCCATTTTGAAACGGCGTACCGACGGCTCCTTTGTCCGGCTCATTTCCCCGGTGCGGGACGGGGATGTCGAGGCCAGCACCCAAACACTGAAATCCTTTGCCCATGACCTGGCACCACTTCTTCATGCATACCTTCCTTCATAGACTGACACAAACCAATACCAAGGCGGTGGGCTTCGCTTACGGGGCGCTTCTCGTGGCCTCCTTCGGTTTCTTGTACTTAGGGACCCTCACCGAACTCACCACGGACTGGAGCACCAACCCCAATTTTTCCCACGGGTACCTCGTGCCCTTGATCTCCGGGTTTCTGGTCTGGCGGGACAAAGAGCGGCTCAGGGCCCTTTCCGTCGCTCCCTGGAACCTGGGGCTGGCCGTGTTGGGGGGCGGGTTGCTGCTCTTCTGGGTGGGGACCGTGGGGGCAGAACTCTTTGTGATGCGATGCTCCATGCTCATTACCCTGGCCGGTGTGATCCTCTTTTGCCTGGGTAGGCAGTGGGCCAAGGCGTTGGCCGTGCCCCTGTGCTACCTGGTGTTCATGATTCCGCTGCCGGCCATCATTTGGAACAAGATCGCCTTTCCCCTTCAGCTCATGGCCGCTTCCGGAGCGGCTCAGGCACTGTCCCTGCTGGGTGTGCCCGTGTTTCGGGAAGGCAACGTCCTCCAGCTGGCCACCACAACCTTAGAGGTTGTGGACGCCTGCTCCGGGCTCCGGTCCCTCATGAGCCTTTTGGCCCTGGGCGCTGCCTTTGCTTTTCTTTCCTCCCTGTCCCCTTGGAAAAAGTGGGTGCTGTTTTTGTCCTCGGTTCCCATTGCCGTTCTGGTGAATGTGGTCCGGCTGACGACAACCGGGCTGCTGGCCGTGTACGTCAGCCCTGAGACGGCCAAAGGGACGATGCATGATCTTTCAGGTCTGGTGGCCTTTGGGGGGGCACTTTTTTTTCTATATTTTGTAAATCAATGTTTAGACAGGTGAATGGATTCGTATCATGGACTGTCCGGTTACTGTAACCCATTTTACCTCCGGCCGGAGGCCCTTACGGCCTCGGGCGTTCCTCTTCACCGTGGATGTTGAAGACTGGTTTCAGGTGGAGAACTTCAAGCCGTGGATTCCCTTTGAATCGTGGCCGCACCGGGAACTGCGCGTGGAGAAAAACATCCACCGGCTCCTTGATCTTCTGGACGGGGGAGAAGAAAGGCGGGAGGCCACTTTTTTTGTGCTGGGTTGGCTTGCCGAGCGCTATCCCAACCTGGTTCGGGAGATTCACACCTGCGGCCATGAGATCGCCTCCCACGGGTTCAATCATCACCTGCCCGCCATGCAGACTCAAAAGGCCTTGCGGGAAGACCTGGTTCGGAGCCGAAAGCTTCTGGAGGACACCATCGGAGAGGCGGTGCAGGGGTATCGGGCTCCGAGTTTTGCCGTGAACAAAGAGGTGCTGTCCCTTATTCAGGAGTGCGGATACCGCTACGACTCCAGTTACAACTCCTTTGACCGGCACGGCCGGTACGGCAGGCTGGATGTCTCGGGTTATCCCCGAAGGGGCATTGCCATTGAACTTGACGACTCGTTTTATGAGATGCCTGTCAGCAACCTGACGGCAGCAAGCCAGGTTATCCCCTGGGGAGGCGGGGGGTACTTCAGGATGATCCCGGCACCGGTTTATATGGCGGGGCTGCGCCGCCAGATGGACCAGGACGGGGCTTTTGTCTTTTACACCCACCCCTGGGAGCTGGATCCCGGTCAGCCCAGGGTGAAAGGGGCATCGGCCCAGTATGCCTTCAGGCACTACGTCAACCTTGGGGCAACGGCCCGAAAGCTGACTCATTGTTTTAGCGGGCTGAAAGGGAGCCGGTTCACAGGATGCCGGAGCTATCTGAACGAGGTGACCGGCGAAGGACGCGCTGATGCGCAACGGTGCGCGTGATGGCAGGGGGTGATGTTTGCAGACGGGAAAGGGGAGAATACGTATGGTAACGGTGAGGGTTTTTCAACCCGGGGATGAAGAGCGGTGGGATCGGTATGTCAACGGCCACGCCGACGGCACCTTTTTTCATCTGGTGTCGTGGAAACACGTGGTGGAGACCACCTTCGGGCATCGGTCCTGGTATCTGATAGCCGAAGACGAAGAGGCCAGGATCGTGGGCGTTTTGCCCCTGTTTGAGATCAAGAGCCTTTTGTTCGGGCACTTTGTGGTTTCCACACCCTTTGCCGAGACCGGGGGGCCCATTGCCGACTCGGAGGAGGTGACGGCAAAACTCCTGGATGAATCGGCCAGGATTGCCAAAAAGACAAAGTGTCACTACGTGGAGTTTCGAAACCGCCACGGCATGCCGGATCTGCCCACCAAGGATCTCTATTACAATTTTAAAAAAGAGATCTCTTCCAGCGACGATGACAACCTGAAGGCCATCCCCAGAAAATCACGGGCCATGGTGCGCAAGGGCATCAAGATGGGGCTCACCTCGGAGTTCGGGGATCATCTCCTCGACGAGTTTTACGATATCCTCTCCAAGAACTACCACAGGCTGGGCACCCCGGTGTTCCAGAAGCGGTTCTTCGCCAATTTTCTCTCCTGCTGCGGGGAAAATGCCCGCATCATGGTGGTGCGGACCCCCGAGGGCAGGGTGGCCTCTGCAGTGCTCACCTTTTACTACAAAAACAACGTGATCCCCTACTATGCGGGCTCGGACTTCCGGCTCAGGCACCTGGCCCCCAACGATTTTATGTACTGGGAGCTCATGCGGGACGCCAGCTGGAAAGGGTGCCACTGCTTTGACTTCGGCCGCAGCAAAAAGGGGACAGGCTCCTTTCACTTCAAAAAGAACTGGGGTTTTGAGCCGGAACCTCTGGCGTACCAGTACCACCTCCTGGACGTGGGCGAGATGCCCGACCTGAGCCCGGCCAACCCCAAGTACCAGAGGCGTATCGAGATGTGGCGGCGCATGCCGCTTCAGGCAACCCGGGTGGCCGGGCCCATGCTGTCCAAGTATCTTGTCTGAGATTCTATTGCCTCCGGCGGGTCGCTTTTTTGAAAAAAAACTCCGCAAAAAACGTTTCGGTTGTCTTCCCTTCTGGTGCTCAGCCTTTGGGGCTGAGCACCAGAAGGGAAGACTTAAACGTTGCGTTTTGAATTGTCGAGTTATCAAGAGCTAACAAATGAGCCGGAGTTATACGCAAGACCTGTTTGTCAAACCCGCTTTTAATAAATCAGACAAAAGTTTGGCCCCCGGCAGGGCCGCCGGAGGCAATATGACCCTTTCTTTTTTGACCAAGTGGAGCCCATGAGCCGCGTCCTGTACCTTGCCCACAGAATTCCCTACCCCCCCAACAAGGGGGATAAAATAAGGTCCTACAACACCATCCGGCACCTTGCTTTAAACCACGAGGTGGACCTGATCTGCCTTGCCGACGACCGGCGGGACCTCAAGCACCGGAAAGAACTTTCCGCTTTGTGCCGGAAGGTGGCGGTGCTGCCCCTGAACACCTTCAAAGCCAAGGTGAACGGGATTTGCAGTTTTTTGAAGGGGGCGACCATCTCCGAACGCTATTTTTACCGTCACAGGTTTCAGCGGATTTTCAACGCCTGGACCCGGGAGACGCCCTACGATGCGGTGATCTGTTTTTCTTCCCCCATGGCCCAGTACCTGCTGGAGGATGATTTTATCGCCACAAAGGGCGGCTCCATGCGCCTGGTCATGGATTTTTGCGACGTGGATTCGGAGAAGTGGATCCAGTATGCCGCCAAGCACGGCCCGTTGCCCGGGATGGTCTTTCGTCGGGAGGGGATGCGGCTTCTGGACTACGAACGAAGGATCAACCACCTTTTTGATTACTCCATTTTTGTCTCGGAGAAAGAGGCTGCTCTGTTCAAGGGGCGCTGCAGGGATGCACGCAACATCTCGGTGGTTCCCAATGGTGTGGACTGCGACTACTTTAATGACGAGGTTCCATTTCGAACTTCGATCCAAAGGGAACCCACGCTTATGTTTGCAGGGGCCATGGACTACTACGCCAATGTGGAAGGGGTCTCCTGGTTTTGTCGATCCGTGCTGCCAGCCATCTCCGGGACCTTACCCGGTACGGTTTTCAACATTGTGGGGAGCAACCCCCACGCCTCGGTAAGGGCCCTTGCGGGGAAAAGCGGCGTGAACGTAACAGGGTTTGTGGAGGATATCAGGCCCTGGTACCGGGAGGCTGACCTGTGCGTTATCCCTTTGCGCATTGCAAGGGGGGTCCAGAACAAGGTCCTGGAGGCCATGGCCATGGGCAAGGCGGTGGTTGCAACCCCCCAGGCCGTGGAAGGCATTGGGGCCCGGCATGGGGAGCATGTGGTGGTGGCCGACACCGCTTATCGATTCGCGGCTTCTGTGAACTCACTCATGGCCTCCCCGGATGCGAGGGCCACGCTGGGCCAGGCGGCGCGACGGTATGTGGAACGTGAGTACACCTGGGCCGGGAATATACGGAAAATTCGGGATATGGTTTCGTAAACGGGAACCGAACCCATTAGGAGCGATGAAGGGCGTTTTATGAAGATTCTCTATCACCATCGAACACGGGCTGAAGATGCCCAGGGTATCCACATCGCCGAGTTGATCCGGGCATTCCGGCGGCTGGGCCACAAGGTGACGGTGGTGGGGCTCATCGAGCCCGGGGCCGCGAGCACCGGCACCGGGTTCTCCATCAGTCGGTTCGCCTCCCTGGTTCCCGCCTGGGCCTACGAGGTGCTGGAGCTCCTCTACAACGTGTACGGTTTTTTTGTGCTGCGTGCCGAGGTGCGACGGGAAAAACCCGATTTTATCTACGAACGCTACGCCTTGCATAATGTGTCCGGCGTGTTGGTTTCTGCTTTTTGCAAGGTTCCGCTGGTCTTGGAGGTCAACGCACCCCTGGCCCTGGAAAAGGCCATGTACGGCTCCCTGGTCATGGGGAAATTGGCTCGGTTGACCGAGCGGTTTATCTGTTCCCGGGCTCATAGGACCCTTGTGGTCTCCACGCCCTTGAAAAAGATCCTTACCGCCTCGGGGGTGCCTGAAGAGAAGATCGTGGTGATGCCCAACGGGATCAACCCGGACCATTTTTCGGCCCGGGGCTCCGGTGCCGCCGTGCGTGAGCGATACGGCCTTCAGGGAAAGACCGTGCTGGGGTTCGTGGGGTGGTTTCGGAAATGGCATGGCCTGGAGGCACTGCTCGAGGTGTTTTGCACGCATGGCATGGCGGACAAGGGCATGCACATCATGCTTGTGGGGGACGGGCCTGCCTGCCCCGATTTGGAGTGGTTTGCAAGGGCAAAGGGGATTTACGAAAGCGGGGTGACTTTCACCGGGCCGGTGCCCAGGCAGGAGGTGCCGGGATATATCGCAGCTTTTGACGTTGCGCTCCAGCCCGACGTGACGGACTACGCGTCTCCCATGAAGGTCTTTGAGTACATGGCCATGGGAAAAGGGGTCATTGCCCCGGACAAAGAGAACATGCGGGAGATTTTCGGCCAAGGATACGGCGCCCTGTTCTCCGAGAGTGACCCGGAGGACATGGCAAGGGTCATGCTGGCGTGTGCCGCAGACACCGATCGCTCCGGGGCCTTGGGCGCACAGGCCTCTTCGATCCTTCGTGAGCGGGGCTATTATTGGACCACCAACGCAGAAGGGGTGGTGGCCCTTGTCTGAGTGCCGGGCCATGTCATTAATGGCCCGTGGCTTATTTTCTTAAAGAAAGAAGGCGTTATGTGCGGTATTGCCGGTGTTATCAATCTGGATAAAGAGCCTGTCTCCCCAACTGTGCTTCAAGGGATGGGGGACGTGCTGGCCCACCGGGGGCCGGACGACGAGGGTTTTTTCATTAACGGCGGGGCAGGGCACCGAAGTGACAAATGGAAAGGGTGCGGCGGTCCCGGCCATGTGGGCCTTGTACACCGCAGGTTGAGCATCATCGATTTGTCCACTGGGCACCAGCCCATGGCCAACGAGACCGGGGAGGTGTGGATCACCTATAACGGTGAGATCTACAATTACCGTGAGCTCCGGGCCCTTTTGAAGCAAAAAGGGCACCTCTTTGAGACGGACTCGGACACCGAGGTTATTGTCCATGCCTATGAGGAGTGGGGTGACGGGTGCGTAACGCGGTTCAGGGGCATGTTTGCCTTTGTGCTCTGGGACCGAAGGCAAGATAGGGTCTTCGCTGCCCGGGACAGGCTGGGCATCAAACCCCTGCATTACTTCTTAGACGACAAGCGGTTTGTCTTTGGGTCAGAGATCAAGGCCATTCTGGCGTGCCCGGGAGTGCCCAAATCCCTGCGTCCAGACGCCGCCTTCGACTACTTCCATTTTATGTACGTGCCTGGTCCGAAAACTATCTTTGAAGGGATACACAAGCTCCGCTCGGGGCATACCCTAACCCTGGAGAAGGGCGCCCTGGTGGAAAAAGAGTACTGGGACATCTCTTTTGCCGAGACCCGAGAGCTTTCGGAGGAGCAGTGGTGCCGACGAATCATCGACAAACTCACCGAATCCGTGGACGTGCGCATGGTCAGCGACGTGCCGTTGGGCGCTTTTTTGAGCGGTGGGGTGGATTCGAGCGCGGTGGTGGCCCTGATGGCGACCTTGAAAGGGGAGCCCGTGACCACCGCGTCCATCGGCTTTGCCGAAGGGGGCTTTAACGAGCTTCCCTTTGCCCGGGATATCGCCGAGCAATACGGCACTTGCCACCACGAAAAGGTGGTGGCCCCGGATTGCGCGGATATCTTGGAAAAGCTGGTGGAGGTCTTTGATGAGCCCTTTGCCGACTCCTCGGCCCTGCCCACCTATTGCGTCTCCAAGGTGGCAAGGGAGCAGGTGACTGTGGCCCTGTCCGGGGACGGTGGGGACGAAAATTTCGCCGGGTACAGACGGTACCTCTTCGATGTTCTGGAAAATCGCCTGAGGGGAATGTTTCCGGCCTGGGCCAGGCGCAGCCTCATCGGCGGTGCCGCAGCCCTTTACCCCAAGGGCGATCGCCTGCCCCAGTGGATGAGGGCCAAGACCCTGCTGACGAATCTCTCCCGGGATCCGGTGGAAGGCTACTACAACTCCATGACCTGGTTTCAGGGGGCACCCGATCTTTTTACGGAAGGGTTTATGGCACAGGTGGGAAGCTATTCGCCCATGGCGCATTTCAGAGCCCACTACCGAAAGGCGGATACCCCCTGCCCACTCTCCCGGATTCAGTACCTCGATATGAAGACCTATCTCGTGGACGACATCCTCACCAAGGTGGACCGGACGAGCATGGCGAACTCCCTGGAGGTGAGGGTCCCGGTTTTGGATCATGAGTTCATGGAATTGGTGGCCACCGTACCGTCCGGCCTCAAGCTGAAAAGACGGGAAGGGAAGTACATTTTTAAAAAATCCCTGTCCGGCCACTTGTCCCATGACTGCTTGTACCGTGAGAAAAAGGGCTTTTCCATCCCACTGTCCTCCTGGCTGAAGAACGATTTGAGGCCCCTTTTTGAGGATAACGTTTTAACAAGGGACAGCGTCTGCAGTGATTACCTTGACGGCAATGCTGTTGCAAGGCTTTGGAGGCAGCATCAAAAAGGGCAGCGGGACTTTTCCTATGAAATCTGGGCGATTCTTTTTTTCGAGCTTTGGGGGCGCAAGTGGCTTTCATGATGTTACCCTCTTAGAGAAAATCGTTGGAAAATGGGGTCTCCAAATTGTAAGGGGCTAAATCCCTTCGCTCTATGATTAATATGCTATTTGTCTGCGTTTATCTCTGGTTGTTGATTGAATGATGGTTGCAGCATAGGCGAAGGTGAGCTTTGCAATTCGACAACTCCACACTCACCGAATGCTGAAAACGAAATAAGTCAACTACTAATATGGTCTATCCAATTTTTTATCTTCTTGTTGTGGCCATTGGGTGGGGGGCCGGGCTCTTCCGGGGACCTTTTTGGGCTGTGCTGACCTATGTCTTTGTCTACTTTAACATCCCTTCCCATCAATGGTGGGCCGCCAGCGTGCCGGATCTAAGGTGGAGTTTTTTGTCGGCAGGCGTTGTGATGGCAAGCTGTGTGATCCACAAGGATCATCTCAAGGAGGGGATGAACGCGCCCTTGAAGGCGCTGATCCTGCTTTTGATCCTCATGATTTGTATCCTTCCCCTATCCTACAATACCGATCGCTCTATGGTGAGGCTCTACGATTTTTTCAGATATGTTCTCTTTTTTTATCTGGTGTGCAGGACCGTGAAGACGTTTGATCAGTATCGTTTGTTTGCCCTGTCCATTTTGTTTCATTGTTTTTATCTTGCCTTGCTTGCGCGGCACTATTTTTCCGGGGTGCGCCTGGACGGTGTGGGGCTGCCGGACGCCTCGGATGCCAACATGCTTGCCGCTCTTGTGGTATTGGTATTGCCCTTTCTCGTGGTGTTTTTATTTTTTGGAAGCAGGCTTGAAAAAGTTGTCTCATTTTTATTTGTTCCCTTTATTCTCAATATGTTTGCCATGACAAGGAGCCGGGGTGGCTTCATTGGCCTGTTAGTGGCTACGGGGGTTTTCGCCTGGGGCGCTCGCAGGGACGTGGGCATAAAAAAAATTATCATAGGATTAGCGGTGGCCTCGGTTGTGGTGCTGGGGGTCATGGATAAAGGCTATGTTGAGCGGGTTACCCGGTTGTTCGGGGGAGAAGAGAAAATCGAGGATCAAAGTGCCGGGCGGACAGAAATCTGGATGTACGGCCTGCGCATGATAAAAGACTATCCACTGGGGTGCGGTGGCGGGGGATTCTCCCTATTGAGCACCTCTTATCTCCCGGATCATTTGATTGAAAAAACAGTGGGGAGGCGGGCTTCCCACAATACCTATCTCTTGGTGGTGACCGAGCAAGGAGCACTTGGGCTGGCTATTTACATGATGTTTATCCTGCTTCTCTTCAAAGGGGCACGACGGACTCGCAGTAAACTTCATGGGATCACAGGGATTGACAAGGGCCTTCGGAATCACATGCTTGCCCATACCTACGCCTTGGAAACGGGGCTGGCTGGTTTTTTTGCGTCTTCAATTTTCATTGACCGTCTTTATTTTGAATGTATTTACTTGGTTGCGGCGTTAGTGCCAGTGCTTCTTTCTGTCGTAGAGGTAGCCCAACATTCCAGTAATGAGGAGCGAGGCTATCCATGAGGTTTTAAAGATCGAAACCGATATGGTGCGTTTTGGTTAATGGATTTGTGGGGCAACTCACCTCTTCACACGAAACACATGCGGAGTGTTTTGGCACGGTAGACAGGTAGCTCAAAAACAATCCAAAAGTTCAGGTGAAATACGGGAACTCCCCCCCCCCCCCCCCAAGAAAAAAACTATCATATTGTTATGTTACGGTTTTAGTTGTTTTCGGGTGCATCGGTCTGCTGAAGTAAATGAAAATCCTTGAGCATGTATTTCAAGAGGCTTGCTTCTTTAAAGTGTTAGTGATTCGGATTTTAATGGAGTTGTGATGAACAAAAAACGTGTGTTGTGCATCAGCTACCAGTTTCCGCCCTTTGCCGGGACAGGAGTTTTTCGGGTCTTAAATTTTGTAAAGCACCTTCCAAACCTTGGCTGGGCCCCAATGGTGCTCTCCGTTCATCCCAGCCATTACGAAAAAGGTACATTAATAGATGAGGGGCTGAATGCCAGAGTTGATTGCTCAGTGTCTGTTTATAAGACGAAATGTTTTCAGTGTCTTGAGGCTGTGGTTGGCCTCAATAACCATTTTAGGCGTGGAGCCTCCCCTGAATGGGCTATTCAGATTGAGACAGAAAGGCCTTTGAAACTGATCAGAAAGGGGATTTGGCAGAGGGTAAAGGACATTGTGACTTTGGCGTGCTGTACCCCTGATAAGCAGGTGGGATGGCTTCCCCATGGGCTTGCTGTAGGTTTTCATATTTGTCGCAATAAAAAACCCGATTTGATCTATGCGTCTGGTGGACCCTGGACTTCGTTTCTCATCGGGCTGATTTTAAAGATGCATTTTAACATACCGCTAGTTATCGATTTTAGGGACCCTTGGGTAGGCAATCCCTATGATGAGTTGAATTTTGGGCTGCGCAGGCGTGTGAACCGATTTTTGGAGAGATGTTGCCTCCGACAGGCCGATGCGGTCATCGCTAATACGGAGCCACTGCGTACCTTGTTGGCCGACACGGCGGGCTGCAGGGACAAGAGCCATACCATCACAAATGGTTATAACGAGGCGGAGTACGTTGACCTGGAGACCAGTGCATCGGGTATGTCCCCTGTGGTGGTGACCCATGTTGGTAACCTTTACGGAAAACGCACCCCCGATAGCTTTCTTCAGGCCTTGGCCCGGCTGATGGACACCGGAAAGCTGAAGGGGCAAGATTTTGAGGTTCGATTCATCGGCCATGTGGATGAAACCCGTATCAATAACCTTGTCGGCTCACATCCATTGCGGTCAGCAATAATCTGTGGGGGTGTCGTCCCCAAGAAGGAAGCGTTAAGGATGCTGTTTCAATCGGATATCGCTCTTCTCATTCAGCCGGATACCCACCTGCAGATTCCGGCCAAACTTTTTGAATATGTCCGTTCCCAAAAGCCTATTCTTGCTTTGTGCGGTGAGGGAGCCACGCAAGAGTTCATGGAAAAATACGGCCTTGGAGTGGTAGCGAGTGCCGACGACCCTAAGAGCATAGAGGAGGCTATTATCGACGTATTTAGGCAGGCTCAGTCCGCCGAAGACGTCGAAGGGAGGGATTATCGGAAGTTTGAAGCCAAGGCTTTGACGACCGAATTGGCAAGGATTTTTGACGGGCTTATTTTGTCATCTCAAAAGACGAGAAACGGGTGATGCATGTGGTTGGAACCAAGAAAAAAAGCTGAGTATAGTGTACTGCATCTGGTTCTTTCGTTGGGAGTAGGCGGGGCCGAGCGCATTGTATCTTCTCTTATCAAAGGAGGAGTGGACACCGGGGTCCCCCATGGGGTGTGTTGCCTCGACCACAAGGGCGGTTTTGCCGATACCTTGGAGGCCTCGGGCCATCCCGTCTATCTGGTGAGGAGAAAACCGGGTATTGATCTGTTGCTGCCATTCAAATTGGCAAGGCTGGCTGCGCGTGGCGGGTATACCACCCTTCACGCCCATGGGGAGACCCCCTGGTTTTATGCTGTGCTTTCTGTGGCCCTCACCCTGGGTATGAGGTTCCGGTGCCTGGCCACAATCCACGGCTACAGCGGTGGAGACAAGGCAGGGTTGGTCCATGTTCGCCTCTGGCGACTGCTGATGAGTTTCACCAGCCGTGTGGTTGTTGTCTCCGAGGCCCTTGAATACGAAATAAAGGCGATTTATCCGGTGCTGGGGAAAAAGGTCGAGATCATACGAAACGGGATTTCGCATGATCGTGGGGTACCCCCACAGTCCCGCGAGACTTGGGGGCTGAGGGGGAAGACCGTGGCGGGGGTGGTTTCTCGTTTGTCGCCTGTGAAGAATCATCTGCTGCTGCTCAGGGCGGCGGAGCAGCTCATCGGAGAGGGGCGGGAAGATTTTATTGTGATGATCGTCGGGGACGGCCCTGAGCGAGAGTCCCTCGAAGCCTATGCCCAAAGGCCCGGGCTGAAAGGGCACGTGATTTTTACTGGCGAGCGTCTCGATGCACTGGGATTTTACCCTCTTTTCGACATATTCGTGCTTCCCTCCCTGTCTGAGGGTATTTCGGTGGCTTTACTGGAGGCATCGGCGTTTGGAGTGCCTCTTATCGCCTCTGGGGTCGGGGGCAATACCGAAATTATTTCGCACATGGGAACGGGCTTGGTCTTTGAGTCAGAGAACCAGGATGACCTTGCTCGTCAGATAAGGCGGCTGCTCGACACACCGTCCCTTGCGAGGCAGCTCTCCACCGCTTCCAGTGCCTGCATCCGGAAGACCTTTTCGGTGCGCTCCATGGTAGGCCGGTACAACTGCCTTTATCGGGAAATGGCCAACAGATGAAAATTATAGTATTTACGACCCTGTTTCCCAACAATACGGCCCCTGAACACGGGATATTCATCAAAAATAGGATGAAGGCGGTCTCTGAAAGGGCAGGTCATGAAGTGCGTGTTGTTGCTCCTGTTCCCTATTTTCCTCCGGTCAAATGCTTCAAGGCGTGGTACCGCTTTTCCCAGGTTGCAACTCGCGAGAAAGTAGATGGCTTAATGGTCTATCATCCAAGGTACCTCGTGACTCCAAGGGTGGGGATGGCGGGGTATGGGGTGAGCCTTTTCCTGGGGGCACTGAAAACTGTCAAAGCCTTGGAAAAGAGCTTTCCCTTTGACGTCATCGATGCCCACTACATGTACCCGGATGCTTTCGCGGCCATCCTCATTGGAAAAGCCTTGAACAAGGCGGTGACGGTCTCGGCACGGGGCAGCGACATCCATCAGTTTTCAAACCTTACCATGATCCGTCCCCTTCTTCGATACACCCTCAAACAAGCCGATGCCGTCATTTCAGTGTGTGAGTCCCTCAAGGCCATGATGGTGGAGTTGGGCGTGCCCCCACACAAGGTGAGCGTTATTCCCAACGGCATTGACGGAACTGCCTTTTATCCTGCGGATCGCGTCAAGGCGCGACAGCGCCTGGGGATCCCCCTTGATTCTCGGGTGGTCCTCTCCGTGGGGGCTCTGATCCGGCTCAAGGGGCACCACCTCCTAGTGGAGGCCTTTGGCCGGATTGCGGCGGAAGAGCCGGACCATACCTGTTTGTACATTGTGGGCGACGGGGTGGAACGAGGCGCCCTTCATCGCCAGGTAGAGGCCTTGGGGCTTGGAAACCGGGTCGTTCTTTGCGGGCAGGTTCCCCACGGGGCCCTTGTAGACTATTACAACGCCGCCGATCTTTTTTTTCTGGGGAGCAAGAGGGAAGGCTGGCCCAACGTCATCTCCGAAGCTCTGGCCTGCGGAACCCCGGTGGTGGCCACTCGGGTCAACGGCATTCCCGAGATAGTCCGGTCCGATGAGCTGGGTGTTCTGGTGGCACGGGATGTGTCCTCTTTTGTGGTGGGAATTCGTCGGGCCCTGAACACCCGCTGGGACCGTCATGTCATTGGTGCGTACGGGCAGTCCCGGTCCTGGGCGATGGTGGCACAAAACGTTGTTTCTGTTTTAAAAAGGGAGGTTATGCGATAATATAATAAATAATCAATCCCTTACATATTATGTACCGCCTTTTACGGCTCGTCTTAGCCCCTTTGCAAATGCCCTGCAAAGTTCATGTTCTATGGGGAATCCATAGTATCACGGTCGATGTTTTTCGCGTGACTGAAAACGTTGGAACGGTAGTCGGTCTGTTCTATCCACTTCGTTTGACCATGATAGGTGAACATGATGAAAAAGACCTTGCAGTGTGCCATGAAAAGGCTCGTATTGTGTGTCGTTGTCGCGTTGTTCTGTGTTGACGGGATTATCCCAACCCATGGCGAATGTGCGGTGGATCCGGCCGTGAGGATCGAGATCCGCGAGTTGCTTCCGGAGGCCGTGACAGGGTTGGACAGAAACCATGAAGTGGCCACCTTCGGGGTGCCCTTAAGGGACTGCGACGGGATTCAATCCATCAGTGATTTGGGACTTTCCGGATTATGGGATTATCAGTTCCGGGTGCTGCACCGGTACCCGAGCGGCAATATTCAATGGGTGCTCATCGACACCCTCGCGTCGGTTTCTGCGGCGCAAAGCAAGGTTGTCTGGCTCACCAACGGTTCGGGCAACAGCTCGGGAAACAGCCTGCCTATTGACCTCGCCGCGGACAACGGCAACACCATCACGGTAGACACCGGTGCCGCTCGGTTTGTCATCAGAAAAGCCCGTTACAACGTCTTTGACTCCGTGGTGGCAGGGCGCACCTCTTTTCTTTCGAATACGGGCGGCATCACGGCTGTCAGCGGAACAACACAGTACTCTTCGGTTAACGACGAGCAGTCCACGGCGGTCATCGAAGAAAACGGTCCCATCAAGGCCGTGATCCGGTGTGAAGGTCACCTAAAACCGGAAAGCGGGCCGTGGCTCTTCGGCTACACCATGCGCATGTACTTTTATAAGAGCTCAGGACGTACCCGCCTGGATCTGATCCTTAAAAATGCCGAAATCAGTTCCTACTCCGTTAAAATTTTCGAATCGGTTCGAATAGAACTTCCCACCACTATGGTGACCCCCTCCTATCTGTTTTCAACCGGTCCGGGTGTCCAATCCGGTGGGGTTATCGACGGCACGGCCCATCTGTACCAGGGATACAGCAGCCACAAATATGTGCAGTACCTCGGCGGTGCGGATTTGCTCAAGGAACGCCTGGTACCGGATGTGGGGCTTGAGGTTGCCAACGGGACCACAGTGATTCACGCCTTGGGCGACGAAGAAGACTACAGTGAAGGCTATGCTGCCATGTACAGCGAGGGCATGCACATCAACTGCGGTATCCGAAACCTTTACGGCATGTGGCCTACAGGGTTTACCATGGCCGAGGACGGACATCTCTATATTGACGTGTTCAGCCCCCGTAACACCAAAGACGATATTCGGTTTGCCTTTTTCGCCTACGACAAACGGCAGGTGGTCCTGGAGTTTACCCCGGAAGCCAAGGACCCCAAACAGACCTTTTATACACTGCAATACCCCTTGAGCGGACGGGCGGATTATGAGCATTACTTGGAGGCACAGGCCATCTATGGGGAAGATCGGCTTGCAACCCATGCAGAGACACGGGATTTTCTATCGGAAATCGGCCTGGAAAGCTACGAGATTTCCAATGTGGATACCCTGCGAAGGTATTATGTTTGGGGGCAGGGTGGAGGTTCCAACCAGTATGATCTTCAGTTGTGCAAGTATCTCCACTATCTTCAGACAGGTAATGGGGGGGCCTTTTTGGCCGCCCAGAACGACGACCAACATAAAATGTTTGGCTCCGTCAAACACTCTGATGATTTCGACGTTTATGTCCAGGGGCCGACACTCTTTAAAAACGTGAACACTACCTCTCCGGCTGAACAGAGCCTTTCGTACAACAGCAGCTTTATCGACAGGCAACACTCTCACGATGTATCCGTACCCGTCGGGTACTTCCTCTCCGGAGATGAATCTTTGATTGAAACATGGAGTGATTACGGAGAGTATACACTCTATGATCAAGGCTCGGGAAAAGGAGCCATCGACAGCTACTACGATGGAACAACCTATGTGGGGTACCCTCGCACTTTTTCCAGGGCGTTAAGGCGTGCAGGAGCCTTTGCGCAGTATGCAAATACGGATGTCTGGCAGGAGAAGATACATCGAATGTTTAGAAATTTTATGGGGATGCGGGCAACTCAATTAGATGATGATCAAGACGGATGGGATCTGGATCGTGGCTTTTTTTATATGAGCAGAGATGGAAGCAGGCCCGATGGCGTGCGTTCCAATAAGGTATTTATGGCATACGATATATTCCCCAATGCCTTTTGGTATTACGTTATTGATAATTTTGATGATCCCTTGATATATGAGGACTATCAAGACTATATTCTGGGACTTGCCTATCACTCATTACGTGAGATCCTTCCCTTGGATCATCAGCCCTATGGATTCAAGCTTGATGAAGCCAATGCATCGGACCCTTCTGGAGAGTATCCGTTTGCCTTATTGATGGCAGTTGGGTATGAAATGACGGGTGATGATTCTTTTTTGGATGATTACACCTCACATTATCGTCGAATGCTGATTGCTCAGACAGAAGAACGGGTCTATTCTCCCTATTCGTCAAAATTTATACACAACCATGAAAACCGTGATATTTTAACGGGCTATGTGTCTCCTTTAGGGGCCGGACGTGTCGACTTGGGAAACTCCGATGCACCGGGTGTTTCGCGTTCCGGTTCTGTGTACACATTGACCTGGCAAGCGCCCATGGACGAGATTATTCGTTATCAGATAAAGTTCTCTGCGTCGCCAATGGTCGAGAACCTCAATTTCGATCAGGTGACAAGGGCGTATGAATACGCTCCTTCAGCATATGATAATTTCTGGGCGGCGTTGAACATCGCCAATGAGCCCACTCCCAAGCAGTCTGAAGGGGATGTGGAGACAGTATCCATAGACGTTGCGCAGGCAATCAACTCCTACAATACCCGGTATGGTCTGACCGCCAGCCAGCCCGCCTATCAAGTCTATGATGACCAGACAGATTACTTTTTTTCTGTAAAGTTTTTTGCTGATGCACCCATTGTCAATGGAATAGACACCCCATTACTGCCTTGCCCCCCCTAACATGGGAAGTCATTCGTTTCCCCCCCCTTATTTTTGAATGGCCTAGTGACTGCATAAACAAACCGAGACAAAGAATACGCTTCATCGACGACAGGTATATTGGTTGTGTTGTTGAAACGGTTCGCGATCTCCATTGTGCTGCATGACCGGGAGTTGAGAGCTATAAGGGGGACAGATGTACATGACGATTCGTGGCGTGGGTAGTGGTCTGCGGAAGAGTCCGCTATGGCTGTTCTGGGTAACGTTCTGTTTCTGCTGTGGGGTCACGGTACATGGATATCCTGCCATAAGCCACCCCGTGAAAATCCGGATTCACGAACTTCTCCCCGATGGCGTAAAGGGTTTGAACAGGGATCATGAAATTGCATCCTTTGGGATACCGTTGAAGGAGGCGGCTGGGATTCAGACTATCGATGAGTTGGGTCTTGTGGGGGGAGGGGCATATCAGTTCAGGGTGTTGCACAGGTATCCCGGCGGCCATGTTCAGTGGGTCCTTGTGGATACCCTGGCATCGGTATCGGCAGGAGAGGAGACTATTGTCTGGCTGACCAACGGGGTCGGCAACAGCTCGGGGCCTCAGTTGGCAACGGATCTGGGGGAAAAAATATCGGTGGACACCGGTGCTGCCCGGTTCGTGATCACGAAAAAAAATTACAACGTGTTTGATTCCGTTTTAATAGAAGGTGAGCCTTTTGTTACCCCAACTGGGTGTATTGCAGCCGTCGGTGGATCAACTCGCTACTCGTCGGTCAATGACGATGACTCCACGGCAGTGATTGAAGAAAACGGTCCGGTAAAGGCTGTCATCCGATGCGATGGGCATCTGAAGTCATCCCTTGATGACTGGCTTTTCGGGTATACCATGCGTATGTACTTTTATAAGGGTACAGGCCGCACCCGCCTTGACCTCATCATCAAGAATGCGGAAATAAGCTCCTTTAGCATCAAAGAGTTTGAGTCCGTTCGTATCGAACTCCCAACTACCATTGAAAGCCCTACCTTCCTTTTTTCAACCGGGCCGGATTCGATATCCTCAGGGCCTGTTGACGGAACAGCGTATCTGTACCAGGCCTATAGCTGCCACAAGTATGATCAGTACATGGGTGATTCCGATCGGCTGAGAAATCGATTGGTACCCGACGTGGGGCTCAAGGTTGTCAATGGTGCATCCGTGATTCATGAACTCGGAAATGAGACAGATCATACTGAAGGATTTGCTTCGTATTTCTCACGTACCAAGCGCATTAATTGCGGAATTCGTAATCTTTACGGCATGTGGCCCGCAGGGCTTACGATGGATGATGAGGGGCATTTGCATATTGATATATACAGTACCTACAATTCAAAAGATGATATCTACTTTGCCTTTTTTGCCCATGACAAAAGGCAGGTTGTCCTTGAGTTTACCAAGTCGGCAAAGGAACCCGAACGAACGTTTTACGCCGTGCAATATCCTTTGACCGGCCGGGCCGAATTTCAACATTACAAGGATACCCGGGCCATCTATTACCACAACAGACTGGCAACACACGAGGAAACACGCAATTTTTTAAAAGAGATCGGACTGGAGAGCTATGAGATTTCGAATATGGACACCATGCGCAGGTTTTATGTCTGGGGACAGACCGGAGGTTCCAATCAGTATGATGTGAATTTATGCCAGTATCTTCACTACCTGCAGACCGGCAATGGAGGGGCGTTTCTGGCAGCACAGAACATGGACCACCACAAAATGTTCGGTTCAACCCATCATTCCGATGACTTTAATGTGTATACCGAAGGGCCTAAATTTTTCCCAAATGTGAATACTGCATGCCCGCCGAATCAAGATAAAGTGTCCTTTAACTATAAATTCTTCGACCGAGAGCATTCCCATGATGTCTCCGTCCCCATCGGGTATCTCTTAACCGGTGATGAGTCGATCATAAACGCCTGGAAAGATCACGGAGAGTATACACTGTATGATCAGGGCTCAGGAAAACATGGGGTGGACAGTTATTACGACGGAACAACATACTTGGGGTATGTACGAGTTTTTTCAAGGGCATTCCGTCGGGCAGGTGCTTTTGGCCTGTACACCGAAGATCCGGTGTGGGTGGAGAAGGCCGGACGTATGGTAAGGACGCTGCTCAGTTTGAGGGACGACCCTGAGGATGTGAGCCGGGACGGCTGGCAGTTGGACCGGGGCTATGTGTATATGCACGGTCACGGGAACGAAACTTTCGGTGGAAAACGGACCAATACCTTGTTTATGACATGCGGGATTTTTGCTGACTCCCTTTGTTATTATGACTTTTTTGGCTTTGGGGCTCCAATGTACTACGAAGACTATCGCGATTACATGCTCGGTTTGTCGTATCATGCATTGAATGAGTTGGTTTCTCTGGAGCGTCAACCCTATGTATACACGTTAGATCAGCCAGCTATTATGGAGGGGCTTGGGTCATACCCTTTATCCGGCCTGATGGCCCATGGATATGAGATGACGGGAAATGATCTCTTTCTGAGCATGTATAAGCATCATTATAATTGGATGTTGACATCCCAAAGAAAAGAACGAGTTTACACTTTGTATTCATCGCGTTTTATCCATGACTATTACAACAGAAACGTGCGCACCGGATATGTGTCACCCATGGGTGCCGGGCGTGTGGATATGGGTAATTCTGAGTGTGAGAACATCTCACGGACAGGTTCAGTGTATACCTTGACGTGGGGCGTCCCCGAAAAAGGAATCAAGCGTTATCAGATCAAATGCTCATCGCAGCCCATGGTGGAGAATCTCGAGTTTGATCAGAGAAAAAGGACCTATACTTATAACCCGGACCTTTACGACAATTTCTGGGCTGCATTGAACGTGGACAATGAACCCCAACCCAAACAGGTTGAGGGAGCAACAGAATCCGTGGACATCGATGTTCGACAGGTTATCCGTGAGTACAACACCCTGTATAATCTGAGTGAAGCAGATCCCGCTCATCGGGTCTACAATCCGGAGACAGACTATTGTTTTGCCGTAAAGTACTCTACCGTGCTTCCCCACTCTTTTAGTGGCACGTTTCCTGCCGTGCCATGCCCGAACTGATGGGATCAGAGGGTTAACCTAAAGAGGTTCATAACTATTCAGCTCAAACAAGCCTCCGGCGGCCCTGCCGGGGGACAAACTTATAGCCTGATTTATAAAACCGGGTTTGACAAACAGGTCTTAAGCAAGCCTTTCCAGGCTCCGCCGAAATAATTTCCACTTTTTCACATTAGAAACGTTTTTTGGGGAGCTTGTTTTCAAAAAAGTGACCCGCCGGAGGCAAGCTGAATAGTTACAGAGGTTCCTGGGATCTGAGAAGGATTTTTGAATTCCGTGCCTTCAATTTCTTCGTTTTACGAGGAAACTCAGGGGGGCTATCAAGCCGAGCAATGAAAAGGTGCATTTCAGTGAGTGATATCGAAAAAACGGTTGTGCGCGTTGTCGTTATGGCTTTTTTTGCGGTTTTCGTTGGTGGGGCTTCAGGGGTCTGTGCCGTGACTCCACCTGTGAAGATCATGGTTCATGAGCTTCTCCCCGAAGGTGTCACAGGGTTGGACAGAGTTGAGGAGGCTTTCTCGTTCGGAGTCCCATTGAAAGATACAGATGCGGTTCAATCAGCATGTGAACTGGTGCTTAGGGGGCCTTCGGCATATCAGTTCAGGGTGCTGCACAGATACCCCAGCGGCCATGTTCAGTGGGTCCTTGTGGATACCCTGGCATCGGTATCGGCAGGTGAGGAGACCATTGTCTGGCTGACCAACGGAGGTGGCAACAGTTCAGGGCCTCTGTTGGCGACGGACTTGGGAACGAAAATATCGGTGGACACCGATGTTGCCCGGTTCGTGATCACGAAAAAGAACTACAACGTGTTTGATTCCGTTTTCGTAGGCGAAACGTCCTTCCTTGAGCCCACCGGAGAGGTTACGGCGGTCAGCGGATCAACCCGGTACTCGTCGGCCAATGATGGTGATTCCACGGCAGTGATTGAAGAAAACGGCCCGGTAAAGGCTGTCATCCGATGCGATGGGCATCTGAAGTCATCCCTTGATGACTGGCTTTTCGGGTATACCATGCGTATGTATTTTTATAAGGGCACAGGCCGAACGCGCCTTGACCTCATCATCAAGAATGCGGAAATAAGCTCCTTCACCGTCAAAGAATTTGAATCCCTTCGCATTGAACTTCCCACCACCATCGCAAATCCCTCCTATCTTTTTTCCACCGGTCCGGGGACCATATCCACAGGGCCTGTTGACGGAACAGCGTATCTGTACCAGGGCTACAGCAGCCACAAGTATGTTCAGTACATGGGGGAGTCCGGTCTGCTAAGGGAGCGCCTGGTGCCCGACGTGGGGCTCAAAGTGGTCAATGGTGCCACTGTGATTCATGAACTGGGAAACGAGGCGGACCATAGCGAAGGGTTTGCATCGTATTTTTTTGGAGCTAAGCGCATCAACTGCGGGATTCGTAACCTTTACGGTATGTGGCCGGCGGGGTTTACCATGGATGACGAGGGCCACCTGTATATTGATATCTACAGCACCCACAACACAAAAGACGATATTCATTTTGCCTTTTACGCCCATGACAAACGGCAGGTCGTGCTGGAGTTTACCACGGAGTCAAAGGCATCCCAACGGACATTTTATGCCGTGCAATACCCTTTGACCGGTCGGGCCAAATTTCAACATTACAAGGATACCCGGGCCATCTATTCTCACGACAGACTGGCAACCCACGGAGAAACACGAAAATTCCTGAAAGAGATCGGCCTGGAAAGCTTTGAAATATCAAATGTAGACACCATGCGTAGGTACTATGTCTGGGGGATGGGCGGGGGGCCAAACCAGTACGACATGAATTTGTGCCAGTACCTTCACTATTTACAAACCGGCAACGGGGGAGCGTTTCTGGCAGCCCAGAACATGGACCATCACAAAATGTTCGGATCCACCCGTCACTCGGATGATTTTGATTTTTATCGTTACGGACCTGAACGGTTTAAAAATATCAATAATATTGATCCGGATAAGCAACCCCTTGCCTTCAACAATCGCTTTTTAGACCGGGAGCATTCCCATGATGTTTCTGTTCCCATAGGCTACCTGCTGGTTGGCGATGAATCCATCATGAATGCCTGGAAGGATCACGGTGAGTACACACTGTATGACCAGGGCTCCGGAAATCACGGTGAGGTTAGCTATTACGACGGTACAACATACTTTGGGTATGTTCGTATTTTTTCAAGGGCATTCCGTCGGGCAGGTGCCTTTGGCCAGTATACAGAGGATCCTTTGTGGCACGAGAAGGCCGGGCGTATGGCAAGGACGCTGCTCAGCTTGAGGGACGACCCTGAGGACGTGAACAAGGATGGGTGGCAGTTGGATCGGGGGTATGTATATATGCACCGCCACGGAAACGAAACCTACGGTGGAAAACGAACCAATACCGTGTTTATGACATACGGGATTTTTTCTGATTCCCTTTGCTATTATGATTCAGTTGGTTTTGGAAACCCATTATACCACGAAGACTACTACGATTACATGCTCGGTCTTTCCTATCATGCATTGAATGAGTTGGTCCCCCTGGGGCATCAACCCTATACATACACTTTAGACCAATCAGCCATTCTGGATGATGCCGGAGCATATCCCTTATCCGGGCTGATGGCTCATGGGTATGAGATGACGGGAGATGATCAGTTTTTGAGCAGGTACAAGCCCCATTATAACGGAATGCTGACAGCTCAGAGCAAAGAGCGTGTTTACTCGTTGTATTCATCGCGTTTTATCCATGATTATTACAACAGGAACGTGTGCACCGGATATGTGTCACCCATGGGGAACGGGCGTGTGGACATGGGCAATTCCGTAGGCATGAACATTTCGCGAAGCGGATCAGTCTACGCCTTGACGTGGGAGGTCCCCAGAAAAGGTATCAAGCGCTACCAGATAAAGTTCTCACCACAGCCTATGGTGGAGAATCTCGGGTTTGATCAGAGAAAAAGGACTTATACCTATAATCCGGCCTTTTACGACAATTTTTGGGCTGCATTGAACGTGGGCAATGAACCCACACCCAAACAGGTCGAAGGAGAGACGGAATCCGTGACCATCGACGTACGGCAGGTCATCCATGAATACAATGCCAGGTACGGCCTTGAACCCGGTGAAGCTGCCTATCTATCCTATGATTCAACCAGGGATTATTTCTTTGCTGTGAAATATTATACTGTGGTTCCTTTGTTCCATGGAATAACGATACCGTCGCTTTTTTGTCCTCCTTGATTATGTCACTGAATGATGAGAAATGGCGGTTCGTACTGCATGCCCCCCCGTGTTATCACTTCCTGTTATGTCCATGCCTGTTTACTCATAAAATCTTTCTTTTCGAAATGATAGTGCTTGATTTTGTTGAAAAATATAAAGGATATGAGGTTGATGCATTGATATGAAAACCATTGTCTTGCATATGTTAAAGATCGTCGGATTTTTTAAAATAGCGAAGCATTTTTCAAAACGTAACCTGTTGATTCTCGCATACCACGGTGTTGAGATAGAAGATGAATCCGAATTTAGCCCGAAGCTTTTCATCAAGCGTACGACACTCAAGGAAAGGATGGCTTGCCTTAAGGAGCACGGTTTTCATGTCGTGCCGCTGAATGAGGCAACGGACATATCCAACTGGGACAGACTTCCCGATAACAGTATCGTGATTACCGTTGACGACGGATGGTTCTCAACCCTGTCCGAGGCCCATGATGTTTTTTCTCATTATTCATTTCCCTATACATTGTATGTAACTAGCTATTACGTCGACAAAGAGTCCCCGGTGTTGAATGTGGTATTGCGCTACATGATCTGGAAAACCAACATCAATTCAGTCGGGTTCGATCAATTGGAAGAAGAGGGCCTGAAGGGGACATATTCTCTCGCGAGTTTGCATGAAAAAAAGAGGGCGGAGATTGGTCTGGTGAAATACCTGAATGCGTTGCCCACCCATGAAGAAAAGGTGAACTTCATATCGAAACTGGCAAATGTGTTATCTGTTGATTATGGAGCCATAGAAAAGAGTCGTCGTTTAAGCCTTCTGTCTCCAGATGAGATCATTGATATGGCTGAACAGGGTGTAAATATTCAATTGCACACGCATCGCCATACGATGCAGCATAACGATGTCGATAGTTTTAAAGATGAAATCATTCAAAATCGGCTGGTCTTGGAACGCGCTGTGAAGAGTAACATGACACATTTTTGCTACCCCTCAGGCGATTATGCTCCTGGTAGCGAAGTCTGGTTGAGGGAGCTCGGCGTTTACTCTGCAACAACGTGTCATGCCGGATTTGTTTCGAAACAAACGAACCCGTATTATTTACCGAGGTTTTTAGATGGTGAAAATATACCTCACATAGTCTTTGAAGCTGAAATTTATGGTGTATTGGAGTTTTTTAGAAAAGTGAAACGCATGATGAAACCATTAAATCATGTCCTACTATAAGCATAATCAGTGAAGAGAACTTTCTTAGCTGCTAAAAAGTTTAAGTGTGAAGGAATAGGCTGTGGACACGATGTGTCGAAAGGGCTTCCAATGGTATGGAATGTATAGATGCATATACGGATACATTGAGTGTTTTGAAAGAAGAATGTGAACCACATCTCATTAAGTATACCGTCTCAAAAAAACCGGAAGAGCAGCTTTATGCAGTCAGGTCGTTTAAACCAGAGTCTCTTGTGGCTTTATTTGAAAAAGTAAAAAGTAGCATTGGCGTGGAAGCGTTGGAACCTATTCGGAAAGTGATGATTCTCCAATCATTGTTGGCAAATTGGGATGATTTATTGTCTGAGAAATATCCGAACAGCATCAAGCAACAGTTTATGAAAAGTGCTCGACGTTTTTTAGGTATGTGTCAGAGTCAAGAGGGCTGGATGTGCCATAGTGACGACGTGTACTGGAAAGATCTCGCCATCGCGAGGCAGAAGGTGTTTCCCGCCGGTGCTCAAATAGTCGAGGCATATTCGGGGTTCGGTTTGATGCAGGGCCTTTCATTGAATCCTTTTCAGGTGCTTAGCTTTCTGAAACTAATTACTCATTGTGGTGGCCGTACGGGATATTATCAAATTCATACACACGTTCCGGATTTGGACCAGTTTAATAATCAAGGCTGGATTGATTGTTTTTTACGTATCGCGGCGATGCTGAGGGTCAATAAGCATATCAAGGGGATCTTTGGCGGTAGCTGGTTTTATGATCCTCAGCTGGTTGGAGTCAGCCCCCATCTGACATACTTACAGTCCATACCGATGGATAATGGCGCGTTTCGGTTTTATTTAGGACGGGATCGAACCGGAAATGCCTTTTCTACGTCTAAGAAAAGGGTCGATTTGTACAATGAAGGAAAGTACACACCGAAATCTTATCTGATGGTATGGCCACGAGATGCTTTGATTAGATGGGCTGCGAATCAGTAAAATACTTGTCGGGTTTGTATGGAATTGATTTGTGATCTCTTTTGATCGGGTAAACCAGGTACATGTTTGGCGTGGTTGCATGCAAGTCGATTTTTTCCTCTTTCTAATGTTTATCAAATTTTTAGGTGTGCATGGTGGTAAATACGTTGCGGTGTGAATTAGTCAAACGTGCCTTGTGTTACTTTTTCATGGTGTCTTGTATCGGTGGCGTGATCCCTATGCATGGGATGTGCGGTATCGACTCGGCAGTTAAGATCTTTGTCCATGAACTCCTTCCCGAAGGAGTGACAGGGGGAAAGAGGGCCGGTGAGGTCGCATCCTTCGGCATCCCCCTGAAAGCATCTGATGGGATTCGATCCGTCAGTGAATTGGGCCTGGTCGGTTCGTCGGACTATCAGTTCCGAGAACTTCACAGGTACCCCGACGGCACCATCCAGTGGGTGCTTGTGGACACGTTGGTGTCGATTGAGGCAGGCGGGAGCAAGACGATCTGGCTCACCAACGGGTCCGGCAACAGTTCAGGTTCTCTCCTTGCAGTGGACGGACCTGAGCATATTATGGTGAATACGGGCGCTGCCCGGTTTGTGATCCGGAAGAAGAATTACAATGTGTTTGACTCCGTTGTGGTGGACGATACTCCCTTTTTACGGGATACAGGAGGGATTACGGCCGTCAGCGGAGCAACCCGCTACTCGTCGGCCCTGGATAACGATTCCACGGCAGTGATCGAAGAGAACGGCCCTGTGAAGGCCGTTGTCCGGTGTGACGGGCATCTTAAGCCCGAAAGCGGACCGTGGCTTTTCGGCTACACCATGCGAATGTATTTTTACAAGGACTCCGGGCGCACCCGGCTTGACCTGATTATTAAAAACGCCGAGATGGCCTCCTACTCAATAAAGATCTTCAAGTCTATTCGTATTAAGTTGCCAACCATGGTCTCTGATCCCGATTATCTTTTCTCCTCCGGGCTGGGTACGGAAACTCATGGCCCTATAAGCGGAACTGCATACCTATATCAGGGGTATAGTAGTTATAAGTATCTACAGTATTTGGGTAATTCCTCTATACTTCGCGAGCGCTTGGTGCCTGATGTGGGGCTGAAGATTGCAAACGGAGGAGCGGTGATCCATGCTCTGGGCGATGAGACCCATCACAGTGAAGGATTCGGGGCTATTTATTCAGCAGAAAAACAGGTTAATCTCGGGATAAGAAACCTTTACGGCATGTGGCCAGCGGGGTTCACGATGGAGGATAACGGTGATCTGTTTATTGATATCTTTAGCCCTTGGAACTCAAAAGATGATATCGGATTTGCTTTTTTTGCCCATGACAAGCGACAGGTTATGTTAGAGTTTTCGGAAAAGCGGAAGGCCCCATCACCGAGACAGACTTTTTATGTCATACAGTACCCCCTAACCGGGAGGGCTGAGTTTGAACATTACAAAGATACCGGGGCCGTTTATTACGAAAAGAGGCTAGCGACACATAAAGAGACTCGTAAGTTTTTGGCCGAGATCGGGCTGGAAAATTATGAGATTTCCAATGTGGACAGCATGCGCAGATATTATGGTTGGAGACAGGGTGGGGGGCCCAATCAGTATGATATGAGCTTATGTCAATACCTTCACTATCTGCAGACCGGTAACGGGGGGGCGTTTTTGGCTGCCCAGAATATGGATCATCTCAAAATGTTTGGATCTACACGGCACTCAGATGATTTTGACGTGTATGCTGAAGGACCCGAACTTTTTTCCAGCGTGAATGCAATAAATCCACCGAATCAGGAAAAACTAACCTTCAATTATAAATTTTTCGACAGGGAGCATGCCCACGATATTTCAGTTCCCATTAGCTATTTTCTGACCGGGGATGAATCTTTCATGGAAGCGTGGAAAGATCACGGAGAGTATACACTCTACGATCAGGGTTCCGGCAAAGGAATCGTCGGGAGTTATTACGACGGGACTACCTACGTTGGATTTCCCCGAAGTTTTTCAAGGGCGCTCAGGCGAGCCGGGGCCTTTGGCTTTTACTCTGGTGATGAGGTTTGGCGAGAGAAGATGCGGCTTATGGTCGGCAATTTTATGGGGATGAGAGCAACACAGCTGGATGATCATCAGGACGGATGGGACTTGGAACGAGGTTTTTTTTATATGAGTGAATCCGCAGTCTGCCCAGAAGGCATAAGGTGCAACAAGCTGTTCATGGTATACGATATTTTTCCCAACTCACTCTGGTGCTATTCAAACGAAAATTTTGATAATCCCTTGATGTACGAAGACTTTCGGGATTATCTTCTGGGGACCGCCTACCACTGCCTAAAGGAGATAATCCCCTTAGAGCACCCCACGTATGAAATTTTTTTGGATAGTGCCAATGGGTCTGCAGAAAAGGGGGAATACCCCCTTTCGTTCCTGATGGCTTTAGGGTACGAAATGACAGGGAATGATTCCTTTTTGGTTCAATACAAATCCCACTATAAGGCGATGCTGACTGCTCAAAGCAAAGAACGAGTTTATTCGCCCTATTCGTCAAAGTTTATACATGATTACTACAATCGAAACGTAGTCGTAGGCTATGTGTCCCCTGTCGGCAACGGCCGTGTAGATATGGGGAATTCCAGTGCCCCAAATATTGAGCGCAATGGCTCCTTGTATACCATTACCTGGAGAGTTCCTTTGGAAGGTATCCGTGGGTATCAACTCAAGGTTGCTCCGGTGCCGATGGTGGAGAATCTCGATTTCAATCAGTCGACCCGAACTTACCTTTACGACCCGAATACATATGATAACTATTGGGCAGCAATGAATGTGAGCAATGAGCCTGCTCCAAAACAGAAGAGGGGAGATGCTGAATGTATAACTGTGGATGTTGCACAGGTCATCAGCGCGTACAACGATAGATATGGTCTATCTGAGGAAGATCCTGCGCACGTCACATATGACCCAGATATAGATTACTATTTCGCAATAAAATATCATAGAATAAATCCTTTGACCTACAAAAAAAATGTTTCACTGCTTCCCTGTCCGTAGACGGCAGATGTTTGAAAATATAGTGGTCAACAAAAAACGGACACTCAAATTAAGCGGCAAGCTTTAAAGGCTCCGCCTCGAACTCCATTGGGCTTACGTAACCCAGTGTTGGGTGTAAATGGCTTGAATTATGGTAAATAATGTAGTGGGGGGGGCAATCTTGCCTGGATTCTTGTTTTAAAACAGCAAAAACTGAGCCGTTCTGATCTAAGGCTGCGGAAGAAGCGATTTACAGGGGCATTATCCAAGCAATTGCCCTTTCGGCCCATGCTGCATACCATTTGATATTAATCGATCCTTTTTTGTTATTTCATGAAGGCATATTGAGAACCTTTGTCTGAGTGGTGGAGCAAACCAGAAACAGGCTGCAGTCTCAACCAAGCCATATCAAAGGCATCAACAACAAGGCGTTTTGTCATTCTTGCCTCAATGTTCCAGCCGGCTATTTGTCGGGAATAAAGATCCATAACAATGGATCGGAGTGCCCAGCCCTCAATCGTCCATACATATGTGATATCTGTTGCCCATATTTTTATTATGACCTGAAGGATTGAACTATCGGTCAAGGAGATTCTTTGCGACAGGATATTTGTGGTTACTGTTGGTTGCGATTAGATATTTTTTTTGGATTTTTGGCTTTAAACTAAGCCTCTTCATTAGCCCACGTACCTTGTAGCTAACAACTTTGTAGCCTTTTTTCAGGAGTTCTTTCCGTGCACGCCTGTTGCCATAGGTATGACCTGAATCGCAAAAAGTGCGTTGGGTTGCATCCTCCAGATCTTTTTCTGTCTGATCTGGAGGCCTATGCGAGCGCTTGAGATAGTCGTAAAATGCGCCTATGCCCCGACAAAGCATGGCAACAGGGAATGCCTTCATTTCTTGCCGGATGAAGTCGAATTTCAATTCACTTTTTCTGCAAAGAAGGCCGCTGCTCTTTTTAGGATTTCACGTTCCATTTCAAGGCGTTTATTCTCGACCTTCAGAAGACGGATTTCATCTTTCAATTGTTTGGTTGTGGGATTGCCAGCTTCAAGGGCCGCTTCGTCGTTTCTCGATTCTCGTAACCACCTGACTAACATCGAAGAACCTATTTCGAGGCACCGTGCGGCTTCATTGCAATATATTGATTATTAACAACAAGGTCGATTGCATCTATGTTGAATTCAGGGGTATACCTTCTTCTTCTACTTTTGGTGCTCATTGAAACCTCGCTTTTAGTTTTTGGTGTGTATTAGCAAGGTGTCCGCAGGATGTATACCACTTCAGATATTGTTTGAGCACTAAAGTCACATTAACTTTCGGATTAGGTGGAGATATGACGAGTAATTTGCACAGGCTTTGGTTGAAAAGATCTTTGTTCGTTTGGTTTGGCGCTAATTTATTTTTCGCTGCTTATCTGTTTTTATCATTTTTTGGTCTGATAGAAGATTTAAATTTTAGTATCGCAAATCTGATTGAAGCGAAAAGAAATTTTTTTCGGTTTTTATCTTTTCTTTCTATTGGGGCGTTTTTTGCCGTTTTTTTTTGTTTGCCCAAAATGGAATACGCTTATGGACTCATTGTAAGGGACTATGAGAGAGTGAGATCTTTTGTTAGAACTGACTGTAATGACGATTGTAAATCTACGAAAAGTCAATTTGGATTTGTTTTTTCCTGTGGTGCATTTGTCTTGGGGGGATGTTTGATATTTTTTAGTGTTGCGGATAGGGGGATTTATGAAATGATTATCAGAGAAGATGGCATTATCGAGTGGTGGTCTGCATTTTTATGGGGTATTTCGGCCGTGATGTTGACTTTATCGCTCATAGCTCACCACAAAATGCGTTCTCGGAACAGAGGGATTTCAAAAAAAGTATCAATTTTTGTCTATGTTTCCATGATTGTTTTTTTTCTTGTGTGTGGGGGAGAGGAAATAAGTTGGGGGCAACGAGTTTTTGATGTTCAAACCCCAGAGTTTGTATCCTCAATCAATTTGCAAAATGAAATTAATTTTCACGACATTGGTTCTATTAGTGTTTTTAGTAATGGCTTTTTCGTATGGACTGTTCTTTTTTTTATCGTTATTCCATTTGCTTTAAACCGAAATAGTAGTGTTGCATCGTATTATAATTATTATCACATGCCCGTGTTGGGAGGATATGCCTCCCAAGTCTATTTGATAGGCCTTTTTGTTTGGTGTTTTATTGGGATTCGTTTTGGGACATTGGGATTTCACCCTTATAGTGCCTGGGGGTATTATACGCAAATGGATGACGAAATTTTCGAATTCTACGCGGCGTATTCTTTTTTCGCTTTCAGTACACTCGATTTAAGACATAACTTTTTTATGACTTATTTCGGAAATAATGAACGCAAAAAAAAATCTCATTTATGACAGCATAAGCAGGAGTTGTGTTATGTTAGAGGACTCATTCGGAAACTATCTTAATTAACATCGGAAAGAGCTCGGCCACCTTGCAAAGACATGTAAAAAATATTAGCAAGGTACCTATGAACATGACCTCAGTACGAAAGAAGCATCCACAAGAACTTATAGTAGTCAACAATAAAAGGATTCTCAAATTATGCCTCGAATTCTATTGGGCTAACGTAACTCAATGTTGAGTGTAACTGGCTTGAATTATAAGGAGCAGTGTAGTCGAGGACTTCCAATCTTGCCTGGTTTCTTTTTTCAAAACTGGAGAGTGTAAATTTATCTGTGTATCTGGCTGTGGTATTAACCTCCTGAAAGGAGAATGTCACCATGGCCAAAAAGCAGAGTCGTATAGATGCACTTTTAGATGAGCTGCTCAAAGATGAAGACCCTAAAGAACTATTTAATAAAGATGGACTTCTTGAGAATTTAACCAAACGCCTTGTGGAACGCGCCTTGGAAGGCGAGCTGACCGATCATCTCGGCTACCAGAAGAATGAACGCCAAAAGAGTCGCTCGACAAACGTCCGTAATGGCAATACAAAAAAGACAATTGTAACGAATCGAGGTTCACTTGATATTGAGGTTCCCAGGGATCGAGATGGTGATTTCGAACCTCAGTTAGTCAGAAAGCGCCAAAAAAGGCTTCCAGGGTTTGATGACAAGGTCATTGCACTATATGCTCGCGGAATGACAGTGAGAGAGATCCAGGGCCATCTCAAAGATCTCTATAGTGTTGAAGTATCCCCGACACTGATCAGCAATGTGACCGACAGCGTCATAGATGATGTTCGCCAGTGGCAGTCTCGTCCGTTGGATACGGTCTACCCCATCGTTTACCTGGATGCAATATATCTAAAAATTCGTAAAGGCAGCCATGTTGAAAATCGAGCTGTTTATCTGGCATTGGGTGTAAACCTTGAAGGTAACAAAGAGCTTCTTGGCCTCTGGATTGGAGAGGCTGAGGGTGCAAAATTTTGGCTTGGCATCCTCACTGAGCTTCAAAGCCGAGGGGTAAAAGATATTTTGGTCGCTTGTGTTGACGGCTTAAAGGGCTTTCCTGAAGCCATTGGGAACGTCTTTCCTCAGACGGAAGTCCAGCTCTGTATCGTTCATATGGTGCGTAATTCTTTGAGATACGTTGGTTGGAAAGAGCGAAAGAACGTCGTAAAGAGTTTAAAGGAAATCTACACTGCACCCACAGAAGAAGCTGGTTTGAGAGCTTTGGATCAATTTGAGCAAGAGTGGGGAGAAAGGTTCCCAATTATCGGCCAAATATGGCGTTCTAAATGGGAAAATATAGCGCCGTTCTTCCGTTACCCAGAACCGATACGTAAAGTCATTTATACGACAAATGCTATCGAATCTTTGAACGCATCATTGAAGAAAATTACAAAGAAACGGGCAGCTTTTCCAACAGAGGATTCAGTGCGAAAGGTTTTGTATCTGGCGATATTAAAGGCTTCTGAGAAGTGGTCGCGCCCCATCAGGGACTGGGCTGCTGCTCTCAACTATTTTTCGATTGTATTTGAGGGGAGAGTCCCTCTTTGATTTAAACGCCAGATACACAGTTTATTTGACAGTCTCCAAAACTGCAAAAGCTGAGCCGTTCTGATTTAAGGCTGCGGAAAAAGCACTCTACAGGGGCATTATCCCAGCAATTGCCTTTTCAGCTCATGCTGCATACCATTTGATATTTATCGAGTCTTTTTTGATATTTCTGCCGGCATATTAAGAACCTATGTATGAGTGGTGGAGTAAACCAGAAACAGGCCACCGTCTCCACCCAGCCATATCAAGAGCATCAAGAACAAGGCGTTTTGTCATTCTTGCCCCAATGTTCCAGCCGACTATTTGTCGGGAATAAAGATCCATAACAATGGCCAGGTTGCCCAGCCCTCATGCGTTCATACATATGTGATATCTGTTGCCCATACTTTATTATGATCCGAAGGATTGAACTGTCGGTCAAGGAGGTAATTTGCGACAGAATATTTGTGGTTACTGTTGGTTGCGACACGATATTTTTTGGCGATTTTTGGCTTCAAGCCAAGCCTCTTCATCAACCCACGTACCTTGTAGCGACCAACTTTTTAGCCTTTTTTCATGAGTTCTTTCCGTACACGCCTGTTGCCATAGGCATGGCCTGAATCGTCAATAATGCGTTGAGTTGCATCCTCCAGCTCTTTTTCTGCCTGATCTTGGGGCTTGCAAGCGATTAAGATAGTCGTAAAAACCGCTCCAGCTTGCGCCCATGACCCTATAAAGCATGGCAACAGAGAAGGCCTTCATTAGTTGCCTGGTTGTGGGATTGCCTGCTCCAAGGGCCGCTTCGTCGTCTCTCGATTCTCTTAGCCACCTGGATAACATGTGAAGAACCTATTCCAAGGCGCCGTGTGGCTTCTTTGCAACTGTATTCATTTTAACAACAAGATGCGATTGCATCTTTCTTGAATTCATGGGTATATCTTCTTCTTTTGCGCTTAGTGCTCATGGGAACCTCGCTTTTAGTTTTTGTGTGTTTTAGCTAAGGTATCAGCTGGATCTATATCACTTCACGAGATTTTCAAATGCGACATAATTTGTGTCTGCTATTGCCAACAGAGAGCAGAGGTAGAGATTTGTTTAACTAAGAACTACAAGATTTAGATTGAACTTTGAGGGGGGCATGGTGGTCAATACGTTGCGGTGTGAGTTAGCGAAGCGAGCCTTGACTTATTTTTTCATTATCTGCGGTATCGCTGGAGTAGGGCCTTTACATGGGACGTGCGGTATTAACACTCAAGTTAAGATTTCCGTCAACGAACTTCTTCCCGAAAGTGTGGCTGGAGTGAAGAGGGACGATGAAGTCGCAACGTTCGGTATCCCCCTCAAAGCGTCGGATGGGATTCAATCTACAAACGAATTGGGTCTCCTCGGATCGTCGGACTATCAATTTCGGGTGCTACATAGGTACCCCGACGGCACCATTCAGTGGGTGCTTGTGGACACGTTGGTGTCTGTTGAGGCAGGCGGGAGCAAGGCGATCTGGCTCACCAACGGTTCCGGCAACAGCGCAGGGTCTCACCTCGCAGTGAATGGACCTGAACATATTACGGTGAATACGGGCGCTGCCCGGTTTGTGATCAGGAAGAAGAACTACAATGTGTTTGACTCTGTCGTTGTGGGCGATACCCCGTTTTTAAGAGGTACTGGAGGGATCACAGCCGTCAGCGGAACAACCCGCTACTCGTCGGCCCTGGATAACAATTCCTCGGCAGCGATCGAAGAGAACGGCCCTGTAAAGGTGGTTGTCCGGTGTGACGGGCATCTTAAGCCCGAAAGCGGGCCGTGGCTTTTCGGCTACACCATGCGCATGTATTTTTACAAGAACACCGGCCGAGTCCGGCTTGACCTGATCATCAAAAACGCCGAGATGGCCTCCTATTCGGTAAAGATCTTCGAGTCCCTTCGCATTGAGCTGCCCACCACGGTCTCTGGCCCCAGCTATCTTTTTTCCACCGGGCCCGGGTCGGAAGCCCATGGCGCCATAGACGGAACCGCCTGCCTGTACCAGGGCTACAGCAGCCACAAGTATGTGCAGTACCTGGGGGGCGCCTCCATGCTTCAGCAGCGTCTTGTCCCGGATGTGGGGCTTAAGGTCGCCAACGGGGATTCGGAGGTGTATTCATTGGGGGAGGAGGCCGACCACAGCGAAGGCTTCGGGGCCATGTACTCGGTCGAAAAGCATATCAATGTCGGGATTCGAAACCTATACGGTATGTGGCCCGCAGGGTTTACCATGGAGGACGACGGTGACCTGTTCATTGATATTTTCAGCCCGTGGAATTCAAAAGACGATATCGGGTTTGCTTTTTTTGCCCATGACAAACGGCAGGTGGTGCTGGAGTTTACGAAAAAGGAGGATGCCCCCTTACCAAGGCAGACCTTTTACACCATACAATACCCCCTCACCGGGAGGGCGGCATTTCAGCATTACAAGGACACCGGTGCCGTCTATTACGAAAAGAGGCTGGCGACCCATGAAGAGACGAGGAGGTTCCTGGCCGAGATCGGACTGGAAAGCTATGAGATTTCCAATGTGGACAGCATGCGCAGGCATTTTGTCTGGGGGCAGGCCGGAGGCGATAATCAGTATGATGTGAATTTGTGCCAGTACCTTCACTACCTGCAGACAGGCAACGGGGGTGCATTTTTGGCTGCCCAGAACATGGACCACCACAAGATGTTCGGGTCAACACGGCATTCGGATGATTTTGATTTTTACCTTGAGGGGCCTGAACTTTTTCCCAACGTGAATACAGTCATACCGCCGGAACAAGAGAAGTTATCCTTTAATTATAAACCCTTCGACAGGGAGCACTCTCATGACATATCCGTCCCCCTTGGGTATTTCCTTACAGGTGACGAGTCTTTTATAGAAGCGTGGAAAGATTACGGAGAGTATACTCTTTACGATCAGGGTTCCGGCAAAGGCGCCGTCGGCAGTTACTACGACGGGACCACCTATGTGGGGTATCCCCGCATATTTTCTAGAGCCCTCAGGCGTGCCGGGGCCTTTGGTCTCTATGCCAGTACGGATGTGTGGCGAGAGAAGATATATCGTATTGTTCGGAATTTCATGAGTATGAGGGCAACGCCTTTAGACGTCGACCAGAATGGATGGGATCTGGATCGTGGTTTTTTTTACATGAGCAAAGCCGGAAACTGTCCGGAAGGCTTGAGATGTAACAAGGTGTTCATGGCATACGATATCTTTCCTAACTCGTTTTGGACGTATGGTCCTGAAAATTTCGATGATGATTTGATGTACGAAGATTATCAGGACTATCTCCTGGGGGTGGCATACCATTGCTTGACAGAGATCATCCCCTTTGAGCACCAAGTCTACATGCTTGCGCTGGATTCCGTCAATGGGTCGGATGATAGAGGGGAGTACCCCTTTTCGTTTTTGATGGCCTTGGGGTACGAGATGACGGGGAACGATGCCTTTCTGGTTCAGTATAAGTCCCATTACAAGATGATGCTTGTGACGCAAAGTGAAGAGCGGGTCTACTCTCCCTATTCTTCAAAATTCATTCATGATTACTACAATAGAGACATAGTCGCAGGCTATGTGAACCCTGTAGGCAATGGGCGTGTGGATATGGGAAACTCCAGTGCGGCATCTGTTTCGCGCCACGGCTCCGTGTACAGCCTTACATGGAACGCCCCACTGGACGGGATCCATGGGTACCAGCTCAAGGTTGCTCCTGTGCCCATGGTGGAAAATCTTAACTTCGATCAGGTAGCCCGGTCCTACCAATATCACCCGGACTTGTATGATAACTACTGGGCAGCACTGAACGTGGACAATGAACCGGTGCCGAAGCAGAAGAGGGGGGATGCCGAGTCTGTCTCTGTGGATGTTGCGCAGGTCATCAGCGCTTACAATACCAGATATGGCCTGTCTGAGGGCGACCCTGCCTACCGCTCGTATGACCCGTCCATCGATTACTATTTTGCCGTAAAGTACAGCAAAGTGGCTCCCGTTGCCCACGAAAAGACCATTTCTTCGTTACCCTGTCCATAAATGACAAAGCTTAAAAAACAACGCGAATTTTGGGCTTGGAAGGCCCGGCTTCATCGCAAATCACTCCTTTTTGTCTCTCATACCGGAGCATGCTTGCGGCGTTTTGAATCGCATCGCCCGAGGTGACTTGCCTCATTACCTACCCCAAGGATACTTTTCGAAACATGAGTTTGAAAAACAAGGTCCTCCACTCACTGAAATGGCTCACCATCGGCAAATTCATGGGCCAGGTGTTTACCTGGGCCGTCACCATTCTGGTGATCAGGCTCCTGTCGCCCTCGGATTACGGGTTGATGGCATCTGCCGGGATTTTTGTGGGTTTTTTGCAGCTCATCAGTGAGCTTGGGTTCGGGGCCTCCATTGTTCAGGCCAGGGAAATTGAGGATTCAGCCATTCAACAGATTTTCGGGTTTGTTATCTGTGTGGGGGCGATGCTTTTTGCCATGTTGTTCCTTTCGGCACCGTGTATCGGGCTGTTTTTCGACAGCGACGCCCTGGTGCATGTGGTGCGCGCTCTCTCCTTTCAGTTTCTGGTGATCCCTTTTTTGACCATTCCAAAGGCCCTTATCGAAAAAGAGCTCCTCTTCAAACAGAAGTCCATCATCGATTTTTTGGCAAGTGTGGCCAGCGGGGCCACGACGTTGGTTGCTGCGCTTCTTGGCCATGGGGTCTGGGCTCTGGTGTCGGGAAGTTACGTACTGATCTGTGTTCAGATGGTAGGCTATCTTTTTGTGTCCCCCATCCGGAAACGGCCGGTGTTTCGGTTTCGTGCCATCGGGGCCTATGCCTCGTTCAGCGGATATGTCACCTTTGAAAAAATCGTGTGGTATACCTACACCCAGTTCGACGTGATCTTGATCGGAAAGCTCCTGGGGCAGGAGGTCCTCGGGTATTACTCCGTTGCCATGCACCTCTCTTCCATTCTCCTCAATAAGATCTCCCCGATCCTCTCCCAAGTCGCCTTTCCCGCCTATGCAAAGATCCAGAACCAATTCGAGAAGGTGTCCTTCTATTTTTTAAGGACGGTGAAATTTTCAAGCCTGGTTGTGTTTCCTGTTTTCTGGGGCTTGTCGAGCATTGCCCCGGAGGTGATCTCCATTTGTGTGGGGCCCAGGTGGGACGCGGTTGTGGAGCCCTTTAAGCTGCTGTGCCTTGTCATGCCATTCAGGATGCTCTCGGTGCTTCTTCCACCCCTGCTGAAGGGCGTCGGTAATCCCGGGTACTCCCTGAGAAATATCATGATCACCTTTGCGGTGATGATGGTGTCCCTTTATGTGGGAGCCACCCGGGGAGGCGTCCTGGGCGTCTGCTACGCCTGGGTCGTGATGTATCCCATGTGCTGGCTGGTGGTCCTCATGCTGTCCCTGCCTCTGATCCAGATCCGGGTTGCTGCGTATCTTCGAGCAATCAGCGTGCCGTTGAGCGGCAGTGTCCTGATGTACGGGGCCGTTGCCTTCTCCGGTTTTGCCCGGGGCGTTCATCCGTATCTGTCTGTTGCGCTGCTCATCGGGATCGGTGCGATTGTTTACGGGGTGTGGCTGTACTTGTTTGAGCGGACCTGGTTTTCAGACGTTTTTGCCATGCTGAAGGCCACGTGATGATATCCCTTCCATAGATGCTCGTTTTATTGAGCCCTCGCATGCTTTTTCATTAATCATTCTTTCCATCGAGACAACCGACGGCAGACACGGCCGCACCGGTTGCTCATCACAGGATCCCTATGTCTTTATTGTTCGGTATGTATCGTTTTGGCCACGGTGACGTTTCTTTTGAGCCGTTCAAAAAAACTGTGTTGTCGGTGCTGTCTGCGAAAAATCGTAACACCACCGCGTACGAAATTAAGCGGTTTTGTTTGCTGAAAGTCGATTACGGGCTGTTTTCAGACAGCGGCTACCATGCAGATGTCTCCGGTGACGTGTGTGCAGTGGCAGGCGAGCCCTTTTTAAACCACGGGACATCTTCGGATCGATACGCCCAATTGCGCGCACTGCACCATCGGTTGCAACAGGGGAGCATCGATGTCCTCAACGGGTGCACGGGGACCTATTCATTGTGCGCTTATAACCGGGAGAACCACTCACTGATCCTGGCCACGGATAAAGTTGGTGTGAGGCCTCTCTATTATGCCGCTCACAATGGCACGCTCTACTTTTCAAGCTCCCTTAAGGTGATGGAGGCGCTGGAAGAGATCCCCAAGGTCCTGAAATTCAGGCAGTGCATTGAAAAGTGTTCGCTGGGCTACACCCTTGGGGCCAACACCATCTATGAAGACATTCGCGTGTTGAGAGACGGTGAGCACCTCAAAGCCGAGGGCGATACATGGTCCACGAACCACTACTTTAAGTGGGGGGACCTTTCCATCACCCAAAAGGACGCCGGCCAGCTTCGGAAGGAGGTGTACGATGCCTTTTTTGAGGCAGTGAAAAAGCGAGCGGTCCACAGGGACGAGGCCCTTGCCTTCTTGAGCGGCGGCCTGGACTCCAGGTGCATTGTCGCTGTGCTGAGTGAGCTGAATAAAAAGGTCTACGCCATCAACAGCTACGCTGCACGTGATCAGGACAACGTGTTTGCCGAGATGTACGGAACCGCTGCCCGGGTGCATCGGTATGTCTCCACAAAACGGGAAGGACGGGTCGACAGCACGGAAAAGCTCCTGGCCTCCACCATTGGCGAGGCAGAAGCGAGGGAACGCGGGGTTCAAAGAATGCCGGCCATTTTTTCCGGTGACGGAGGGAGCGTGGGGCTGGGGCATGTGTATATCGACTCCGCTTTAAATGCGCTGATGGAACGGGATGAGTCCGCAGGGATCGAGGCATATCTCCAAGGCAAGCAATTCCCCTTGGGCATATTGCGTAAAAAGCATAAAAAAACCTTTGAGAACTCCTTGTACGAAAGTGTCTCCAGGGAGTTTGGCGAGCTCAAACAGGTGGATCCGTCCAGGCGACTCTATGTTTTTCTCATGAGAAATGACCAGCGGTGTCACCTGCACGGCTACTTCGATAATATCGATGTGTACCAGAAAGAGATGCTGCTTCCCTTTTTTGACAGCGACTTTTTGGCCCTCATTGCCCGGGCACCAGTGGATGATTTCCTCTACCACACGTTCTACCATGAATGGCTCCGGCTGTTTCCTGCCCACGTTACCGCCGTCCCGTGGCAAACATACCCGGGGCATGTGTCCTGCGATGTCCGGTTCGAAAAAGAGCTTTCGGATCAATGGGAGCAGAAAGCACGGGGCCGTGCCCTGGGGCACTCCCTGTCACTGTTCTCTCCCCGCAAGGCCTCCTCCAGGCTGGATGCCTTTGTGCCGAAATACAAGCGATTCAGTGTGCCTTTCCTGCAGATTATTGGATCCCGTCGGTATGGGTACTTATCAGATATTTTTCGTGATCTGTCGCTCATGTGTGCCAGGGCCACGGAGATCGATTTGTCTTGATTTGGCTTGCTCAGAAAGTGAATAAATCGATCAAAAAACAGTAAATTGCATGTTACATTTTTGAAATGCTTCTTTTTTTATGGAATGTCCGGGCTGAGAGTCAGTCAACCATAAACGTAGAAAAGCCCCCCCCATGGGAGCCTCGGTTGCGATGAAACACCCACGAGTATTCTGGATTGTACCTCTTTTTCTGGCTGTTTGCCTCATGCCCCTTAAGGGGTATGGTTTGTTAAAAACGCCGATTCCCGTAATGGTCCATGAGTTGCTTCCGGAAGGTGTGACGGGACTTGACCGGGCAAACGACGTTGTCTCCTTTGGCATACCGGTCATGGATTCGGACGCGATCAAAGACATCGGGGCCCTTGGCCTTACCGGGGCCTCCCATTATCAGTTTCGTCCCCTGCACAGATACGGAAGCGGGAACATCCAGTGGGTGTTAGTTGATACCCTTGCCAGCGTATCGGGGGGAGAGATGACCCAGCTGCACCTCACAAGCGGGACGGGAAACAGCAAGGGGCCGAACCTGGCTCGGGATACAGGGGCAACGATCACGGTGGATACGGGAGCCGCCGTCTTTACGGTAAAAAAAGCCCATTTCAATGTCTTTGACTCGGTGCGAAACGGGGACTTTGATTATGTAAAGGGGACTGGGTCCATCACAGCCCGGAGCGGAACCAGGACCTATGCCTCCCATCGCGACCCCATGTCCACGGCCGTAATCGAAGAAAACGGTCCCGTGAAAGCCGTGGTAAGGTGCGATGGCCACCTGAAAGATGAAAGCGGCGACTGGCTGTTCGGGTATACGATGCGAATCTATTTTTATCGGGGGACCGCGCGTACACGCCTCGATATGATCCTCAAGAATGCCTCCTATGCATCGTACTCCATGAAAGTTTTTGAGTCGGTGCAGGTAGAGATTCCCACGACGCTCACCTCACCGGACTTTATTTTTTCAACAGGCGCCGATGAAGAGACGGGTGGTTCCGTAGACGGTTCCGCCACCTTGTATCAGGGGTTCAGTAATTACAAGTACGTTGAGTATATGGGCGGTGTGGATAAGCTCAAGGAGCGGCTGGTTCCTGATAACGGCTTGTCGGTCGTCAATGGGGCTCAGGTCATCAAGACCCTTGGTAATGAAGCGGACCATACCGAAGGTTGGGGAGCGGTATCCAAGGGCAACAGACGCATCAATTTCGGAATCCGCAACCTCTACGGGATGTGGCCTGCCGGGTTTACCCTATCTGCTGATGGGGCCCTTTCTCTCGATGTCTATAGCCCTTATAATTCAAAAAAAGATATTAAATTCGCCTTTTTTGCACACGACAAACGACAAATGGTTCTGGATTTTACCACTCCGGAAACCGCTCCAAGGCATTCGTTTTATTCTCTGCAATACCCCCTGTTCGGCAGAGCTGATTTTTCTCAATACGTGAGGACAAAAGCGATTTACGGTGAGGATCGCATGGCCACCGACAAGGAAGTCCGTGATTTTTTTGCCCTGGTCGGTCATGGGGACTACGAAATTTCAAATGTCGATACCCTTCGGCGTTATTACACCTGGGGGATGGGGGGCGGACCGAACCAGTATGACCACCAGCTCTGCAAGTACATCCACTATTTGAGGTCAGGGAAGGGGGGGGCGTTTCTGGCTGCCTTAAACGATGACCATCACAAAATGTTCGGCTCCACCCTCCACTCCGATGATTTTAATTTTTACATTGACGGCCCCACTTACTGGACCAACAACAACGCAACTTATCCTGAAAATCAGGGGAAAGAGGCCTTCAACTCCAAGTTCTTCGACGATGAGCACAGCCACGACATCTCTGTACCCATCGGGTATTTCCTGACGGGTGACGAATCCATGATGACGGCCTGGGCAGACCATGCCGAATACACAGCCTACAGGCAGGGCACCAGTATTCCAAACTGGAGCTATTATGAAGGGGTGTTTACGCGGCCCACGACCAGGGTTATGTGCCGTGCCCTCAGGCGGCTCGGTGCCTTGTCTCAATACCTGAAAGATCCGTCCTATTACAGGTCCAGGGCCAGGTTGATGGTCCGGCAGGTTCACAGGCTACGATCCAACAGGCAGGATGATATGAAAGATGGGTGGGATTTGGACAGGGGGTTTTTCTATCTGTCCAGGGATGGAAGTCGGCCAAAGCTTGAAAGATGGAACAAGCTGTTTATGACCAACGACATTTTCCCCAACAGCCTGTGGTGTTATCAGCCTGAGGCCTTTGATGACCCCTTGTACTACGAGGATTATGAAGATTATATGCTGGGCATGGCATGGCATTCCCTGGATGAGGTGTTGGACCTGGTCCATCAGCCGTATCTCTTTGCCCTTGATAAGGCAAATTTCTATGATGAAGAGATTACGGCCGAATACCCCCTTACCTTTCTGATGTCCCTGGGGTATGAAAAGACAGGGGATGAGACCTTTTTAAATGCGTATCAGCCCCATATCGGGCGTCTTATTACCTATCAGTCCAGGGAGAGGGGATACACCCCGTATATGTCCCGCTTTATCGATTTTTACTACCATCGTGACGTGGCGGTTGGCTATGTTGAACCTGCAGGAAACGGGTGCGTGGACATGGGTAATTCAAGATCGCCCCACATTACGCGACAGGGCTCCAGCTATACCTTGAACTGGACCACCCCAAAAGACGGTATCGCTTCGTATCAGGTGAAGTGCGCTCCGGTTCCCATGGTGGAACGTCTCCATTTTGATCAGATGACCAGAACGTTTGAGTATGATCCGGCAGAGTACGATAACTTTTGGGCCTCACTCAATGTGGCGGGGGAACCGTCGCCGTCGTCCAGGGCCGGGTCGTCCGAGGCCTTTACGGTGGATGTGGCGGAGGTCATGGCGCAATACAACCAGCGCTACGAACTGGCAGAAGGGGACGCGTGCTATCAATCCTATGATCCGGGCACGGATTACTACTTTGCCATCAAGTACGTGCTCAATCGGAATTACCTGCAGGAATTGCCGTGTCCGCTACCATAATCATGGTATGTGGTTGTAGATTAGGGCTTATTGGCTGGCTTCATACTTTTTGCTTCTCTGGCGTACTCAATTGAATAGGGGTGGCGAATGCGAAGTGGATTTTTAAACGTAAGGAATTATCCCTCAATGCTGTTAACCTGCATTGTGCAACATTAAGAACAGGGGGATGTATGTTTGCGAAGAATGGGTGTGTTGTTTTGCTTTTGGCTTTGTTGTGTAGCTCTTTTGAGTGCCTTGCAGGCATGCGCGAGCCCATTCCTGTTATGGTACATGAGTTGCTCCCTGAAGGTGTGACAGGTCTTGGCCGGGCAAATGAAGTCGTTTCCTTCGGCATACCATTGATGGACTCAGACGCAATCAGGGACATCGGGAGCCTCGGCCTTGCCGGAGCTTCTCATTACCAGTTTCGCCCCCTGCATCGATACGAAAACGGCAATATCCAATGGGTGTTAGTAGATACCCTTGCCAGCGTGTCGGGGGGGGGGATGATCCAGCTGCACCTCACAAACGGGACGGGCAACAGCAAGGGGCCGAACCTGGCTCGGGATACAGGGGCAACGATTACGGTGGATACAGGAGCCGCCGTCTTTACGGTAAAAAAAGCCCATTTCAATGTCTTTGACTCGGTGCGGATCGGGGACTTTGATTATGTAAAGGGGACTGGGGCCATCACAGCCCGGAGCGGAACCAGCACCTATGCCTCCCATCGCGATTCCATGTCCACGGCTGTAATAGAAGAGAACGGCCCCGTGAAAGCCGTTGTGAGGTGTGACGGTCATCTGAAAAATGAAAGCGGCGACTGGCTGTTTGGGTATACGATGCGGATCTTTTTTTTTAAGGGCACCGGCCGGACGCGACTTGACCTGATCCTTAAAAATGCCTCCTATGCATCGTACTCCATGAAAGTTATAGAGTCGGTTCAGGTAGAGATTCCAACGACTTTAGCCACTCCGGATTTTATCTTTTCTATGGGGCCCGGAGAAGAGGCACGCAGCACCGTAAAAGGCTCCGCCTACCTTTATCAGGGGTTCTGTGACTACAAGTATTTTACCTTTTTGGGGGGGATCGATACGCTTAAGGAACGCTTGGCTCCGGACAACGGATTGTCCGTTGTCAATGGTTCTCAACACATCAAGACCCTTGGCAATGATGAGGACCATACAGAGGGGTGGGGTGCGATGACCAAGGGGGAGAAGCGTGTGAATTTCGGTATTCGCAATCTCTATGGAATGTGGCCCGCCGGATTCACCCTCTCCGATGAAGGGTTGCTTTCTCTGGATATCTACAGTCCTTATAACTCAAAAAAAGATCTTAAATTTGCCTTTTTTGCCCACGATAAGCGACAAATGGTTTTGGATTTTACCACACCGGAAATATCACCAAAATATTCGTTTTATTCTCTTCAGTACCCTCTTTTTGGTAGGGCTCACTTTTCACAATACTTGAAGACAAAAGCCATCTACGGTGAGGATCGGATGGCTACCGATAAGGAAGTTCGTGATTTTTTCGCACTCGTTGGGCATGGAAACTACGAAATTTCAAATGTTGATACCTATCAGCGTTACTATTATTGGGGGAAGGGAAGCGGACCGAACCAGTACGACCTTCAGCTTTGCAAGTATATCCATTTTTTGAGGTCCGGGAAAAGCGGTGCTTTCCTGGCGGCCTTAAACGGCGATCACCACAAGATGTTTGGGTCCACGCCATTCTCCGATGATTTTAACTTTTATATTGACGGCGTAAAGTATTGGGTTAACAACAATCAAACCTATCCAGAAAATCAAGGGGCGGAGGCCTTTAATACCAAGTTTTTCGACGACGAGCACAGCCATGACATATCTGTGCCCATCGGTTATTTTTTGACTGGTGATGAATCCATGATGGAAGCATGGGAGGAATATGCTGAATATACCGCATACAGACAGGGTACCAGCATTCCAAACTGGAGTTATTACGAAGGGGTGTTTACAAGGCCCCTGACAAGGGTCATGTCCCGTGCCCTCAGGCGGCTCGGTGCCTTGTCTCAATATCTGGAAGATCCGTCCTATTACAGGTCAAGGGCCAGGCTGATGGTCAAGCAGATTCTCAGGCTTAGAGCCGATAGCCATGATGACACGAAAGATGGCTGGGATTTGGACAGAGGGTTTTTCTACCTGTCGAGGGATGCAAGCAGACCAAAGCTTGAAAGATGGAACAAGCTGTTTATGACCAACGACATTTTTCCATATAGCCTTTGGTTTTATCAGCCGGAAGTTTTTGATGATCCTTTGTACTACGAGGATTACGAGGATTTTATGCTGGGCATGGCATGGCATTCCCTTGATGAGGTGTTGGATCTTGTTTACCAATCATATCTTTTTGCACTTGATAAGACCAATTTTTATGACGAAGAGGTCACATCCGAATATCCGTTGGCGTTTTTGATGTCCCTGGGATATGAAAAAACAGGGGATGAGACATTTTTAACGGCGTATCAACCCCATATCGGGGATATGATGACCCATCAGTCCAGGGACAGAGGGTACACCCCGTATATGTCCCGCTTTATCGATTTTTACTACCATCGCGACGTGGCGGTTGGCTATGTTGAACCTGCAGGAAACGGGTGCGTGGACATGGGTAATTCAAACTCGTCCCACATTACGCGACAGGGCTCCAGCTATACCTTGAACTGGGTCACCCCAAAAGACGGTATCGCTTCGTATCAGGTGAAGTGCGCTCCGGTCCCCATGGTGGAACGTCTCCACTTTGATCAGATGACCAGAACGTTTGAGTATGATCCGGCAGAGTACGATAACTTCTGGGCCTCACTCAATGTGGCGGGGGAACCGTCGCCGTCGTCCAGGGCCGGGTCGTCCGAGACCTTTACGGTGGATGTGGCGGAGGTCATGGCGCACTACAACCAGCGCTACGAACTGGAAGAAGGGGACGCGTGTTATCAATCCTATGACCCAGACACGGATTACTATTTTGCCGTCAAGTACGCTCTCAAACCCCATTATGTGCAAACGCTGCCGTGCCCGGCCCCGTAGGAATTTGCCCAACGGCATCACCCGATGGGAGCTCAACGAGGCCGGGAATTTGGTCACCAGAGGGCCCAGTGGCCCCAATGGCGGACATACAGGGCCAGGGATACGTTGGTGACGGCGTGGGCTGATACCAAGGAGATCATGTCTTTTCTCCTGATCCACACAACAGACAGGAGAACCCCGTAGACCATGGCTGCCGACCACTCAAAGGGGCGGTGGCCCAGGGCAAAGAAAAGGGAAGACAAAAAAATCGCCGAAGGGCTCCAGTCACCTGGGGCAATCTCGGCCACGTTACAATCATCAAGGGCTTCACTCAAGGGCGAGTGAGAGCCCTTTTTTGTTGCCTTTTGCCACTGGAGAATCAGGCGAAAAAGGTAGCCGCGTACAAGGAACTCTTCAAAGACGGGAACCAGAAGGGTGGCGGCTGTAAGTCGGAGAAAAAAAGCCCGGGGCGTCCAGGGTGCATGGATATCCTGGGGGGCAAGGGGCAGGGTCAGTGCTACCCAGAGAGCGCATCCGACAAGCCCTGCCAGGCCTCCCCAGAGAATGGAGCCGCCGACGGATCTGGGCCCAGCTAAGGGGACATATCGTCTCCAGCATACCACCAGGGCCAGGGGGACGAGGAGCAGCCTCAAAGCGTAAATGATCTCCTGGGAATCCGTTGCAAGGGGGATAAGGACATACAGGGCATAGGGTGCAAGGTAGTATAGGAGAAGTGTTCGGTTACTTGTATAAGGGGTTCTGGTGCCGAGTGTTGTCTCTTTTTCCATGGTTTCCTCGTGTATTTCATCGCCAAGGGGTTCGATCAGGTGTGGGGGGGTGCACAAAAATAAAACATATCTCCAAGAATAATGCCTCCGGTGTCAAGGTGAGCCCTCTTGAGGGCTGAATGTTGTCGATAAATCAAGATGCGAATCAACCTACCATGGCTGTATGGCGAAGAACCAGAAAAGAGGAGAGGAGAATGGGGTTCCCATTCTCCTCCTTGTGTACTCTTAAGCCACTACAGATAGGCTATTTTTTTGTGTACTTGCGTCGTCCAAGCCCGGCAAGGCCAATGAGGCCCAGGCCGAGGAGGGCCAGGGAGGTAGGTTCGGGCACGGGATGGATGTCGATGGCCAAGATAGCCATATCGTCCCAGTCTCCGTCGGCACCTTCCCCGATCTGGTCGTCGAGGTAGATGCGGGCCATGTTGGGATCTTTGAACTCAATGGCGATGTGATCTACGCCTTTTTCACTGTCGGGGGAGTTGAGTTCCGACTTGGTGTAAAAATCGTAGTCCGCCACGGGGTTGGCGTCATCGGTATAAACGCTGAAATAGAACCCGAAGGTTTGATCGAACTTGACGGCACCGCCCGGCTCTCCGAGGGCATCAAAATCGTTTTCCGTGTTGATGTACCAGTCCATGCCCACTTTTTTGAAGAAGGCCTGGGCTTCGGATCCCACGGCGTCGGATTTGCTGAAGAGCTGGAATTTTTCCGTGATGGTCGGTGTGTCGGCTGAGATACTGTCCACGGCAAAGAGCCCGAAGTCGGCGTGGTAGCCTGAGTTCTTGACCGTCATGATAAAGGTGCTCTCACCGTCTTGGCCTGTGGTGTAATCGGTCAAGGACCAGTAAGGTGCGTCGGTCCAAGAGTAACCAGGCGTGTTTTCCATGGGGACGGCGTAAACGCTCCCGGCCACTAAAAACGTGGCCAGGAAGGTGTATACCCAGGTTTTGAGTTGGTTTTTCATGATGCATCTCCTTTTCTGTTGTCATGTGTTGACGGTAAGTCGTCCACTGTGCGTTGCGTTATCCAAATTCTAAGGCTCAGGGTCGTCCATCAGGTCATTCGGTAAGGGCGCAGGGCACTAGCGCCATCATTATCGAGGTGAACATGGCTGTCATAAAATTTGGATGAGCGTTGATCGTTCGCGAAATACGGCGATCTTTTCGCCGAATAGATAAGCACTATTGGTGCCAGTATGCTGCATGATCCTCGGAATTGTCTTCAACGGTCGGCAAAAACAGGTTTTTTTGACGGAAGTTGCATGAGTCATAAAGATGCCTTTTTTTGTCTTCTTGTGAAATGGGCCACATAGATTTCTGTGTAGTTATGTAATGGCTTTCATATTTTACTTTTTTAATAAAAAGATTGACACAAAGGGCACTGAGATCATATCAATTTGGTTTGATATTACTCGTCAAAACAGTGAACAACTACTGACATATTACGTGGTTCGGTATCTGTATGAGGCCGGAACTATGAGTAAATCTGAAGCCATAAAGTGAAGAGCCGATATGCGTGAGGGCAGGCGGCCTTCATTACCGGTGAGCTGTTTTTGCCGGCGATTTTTACCAAAGGAATTTCCAGCCAGCGGATAGAACCTCTGCCGAATGATTATCAACGACATAATCAACCGATGCTGATTAAGCATTTTTCATACTTACTTACGGGGGAAGAATGATGGTATTTAAGCGTGTTGTGATGATGTTGTGTGTGGTCGGCCTGTTCGCGACCGCCTGTGCCTCCGACAGCGAAAAGCGGGATGCGTATTATGAAAAGGGGCTTTCCTACGTTGAAGAAGGAAAAACGAAGGAGGCTCTTCTGGCCTTTAAGAACTGTGTCAAAATCGATCCTGGCTATTCCAAGGGATGGTACGAAATCGCGACCATCGCCATTGAGCAGGGGGACCCGAAAAGGGCGTTTCGGGCCTACCTGAAGGTGGTGGAGAAAGAGCCGGGTCACGCCGGTGCACATTTTAACCTGTCCAAGCTCTACCTGCTGGCACGAAAGACGGAGGAGGCTCGCAGGCATATTGACCGAGCCCTTGCCGCAGAACCGCAGCATATCGAGTACCTCATGGTTTCCGCCGCGATTTTTTCGGTGGATGGCCTCGTTGATGAGGCCTTGGAATTGTATGAGCAGGTCCTGACGCTGAACAAAAAGGATCCCCGCCCCCTTCTGGGCATGGCGCGTTTGAAGGCCGGGGCCGGGGATTTCTCCGCTGCTGAAGCATTCCTTCGGCAGGCCATGGCCACAGAGCCGGAGGCCATTCGCCCGCGTCTTGATCTGGTCAGCCTTCTGACACGCAGCGAGCAGTACGACAAGGCTGAAGTCGAGATGGAGGCCATTGTGTCTGATCACAGCGACGATCCAGAGCTGCTGATTGCCCTGGGTGATTTTTACGTGGCACGGGAAAAATATCCGGAAGCGGAGCTTGCCTACCGGGATGCCGTTGCCAGGGATCCCAAAGCCTTTCGACCGGTGATGAAACTGGCCAGGTACTATCAGGTGAGGGACGATGCGGAGAAAGCCGAGGCTATGTATCTCAAGGCCCTTGAACTCAAGCCCCAGGATGCCGGGGTCAAGGTGACGGTGGCCAGGTTTTACGCAAGTCGCGGGGACTTGGTTAAGGCAGGGGATATGGCTGCAAAGGTTCTGGAAGCCTCGCCGGGGTTTGTCCCCGCCTTGAGCCTGAAGGGGGAGCTTGCGTTACGCGGCAGGCGCTTTCAGGATGCCCTGGAGGCCTTTTCGGCTGTCATTAAAGAGGACGCGACCAACGCCGAGCCTTACTATCTGCGTGGGGTGGCCGGCATGGGGCTGGGAAAAGACGACCTGGCCAGAACAGATGTGCTCAAGGCCCTGGAGCTGAACCCGAACCACCTCAGGGCCCAGGTGGCTTTGGGCGAACTCTATTTTAAAGGGCGTGAGTTCAAGCTTGCAAAGGAGAGCCTGGAAAAGGCCCTTGCCAGGGCCCCGGGCCTGTTCAAGGCACATTTTCTCATGGGACAGGTCCTGGCCTCCATGGGCGAGCATGACAAGGCGCAGCAGGTGTACGCCCGTCTCAAGGAGGAGGCGCCGGACAATCCCGCATTGTTTTACCGCTCCGGGATGCTTTTCATGGCCCAGGGCGAGATGGATCGAGCCCTGGAGGATCTGGCAATGGCCCGTGCCGTGAATCCGGCCCTCATGGATGTGTTCGGATCCATGGTGCGCTGCATGATGGCCATGGACCAGGAGGCAGAGGCCCTTGCCCTGTGCCGCGAGCAATTGACGGTTGTGGAAGGGACCCCGGCTGCCACGGGCATGGTGCATTGCATGATGGGTGATATCTACGCCGAGAAAGGGGACCTGGCTGGGGCCGAGGAGGCCTACCTGGCCGCCGTCGGTGCCAGTTCAAAGATTATCCGCCCCTATTACGGGCTGGCAGCGGTCTACCACAGGCAGGGGGATACCACCAAGGTGATGGCGCAGCTCAAGGGGCTGAGCGATAAAAAGCCGAAGGATCCCATGCCCCATGTGCTCATGGGCATTGTCAGCGAGGGCGTAGGGGATGTGGAGACCGCCAAGGCGAGCTACCGTAAGGCTCTGTCCCTGCGCGATGATATTGTGGTGGCGACAAACAACCTGGCTTACATTCTTGCCGACGCCGGTGAAGAGATCGATGAGGCCCTGGAGCTTGCCAGGACAGCCAGGAGCAAAGCCACCGACGACCCCAGCGTCATGGATACCCTGGGGCTGGTCTACTACCGCAAGGGGCTTTACGACAGCGCGATTTCCGAGTTTAGGGACAGCCTTTCCAAATTACCTGAAAATGCCCTGGTGGCCTATCACCTCGGGCTGGCCCTTCATGCCAGCGGAAGAACAGAGAAGGCACGGGTCTCCCTTGAGCGGGCCCTGGCTCTTAACGCCGACTTCAAGGGGGCGGATAAGGCCCGGGAGATTTTGGCCATGGATTGATAATCCGTGTGGTCGAGTCGTGGTCCCCGCCTGTGGCGGGGACCATTTTTTTTAAAGGCCTGCTGGCCGAATCGTTTGTCGGTTTAGCGTGGACTCGTTAACTCTTCCCCGTGGCCTGACGTGGCCTGACGTGGCCTTGAGCTGAGTGAACCCATGAAATACCTTCCGTTTAAGCAAATTGTGTTTTCACTGATGTTGCCCGCCCTGATGTATGTGTGGTTTGTTCCCCTGTGTGAGAAAGGCGTTACAGCGTATCATCGGCCACGCATGACGGAGGTGCTCCTTCACAGCGACCGGTCGCTTCTGGAAGGGGAGGTTGGGGTCAAGGAGGTGGTTCGGGACAACCTCGGGCGGTATGTGGAGACGCATCTGTCCCTGGCGCTTTTTTCAAGCCGCACCATTACGGTGAGGACCGGCGGTGGTGAGCTGGTTTTTCCCGTGTCTGAGATTCAATCCTCACCCCTGGATGATCGGCAGGTTGTTGCCGCTGAGAACTACCGCCTTCTTGAAAGGGGATTGAAACTGGAGATAACCCTGTTTACAGGGCCGGATGCCCCGCTGTCTGTCATGGCCCTTGCGCTGTTTAGCATCCTGGCACTTTTGGCACTGTACCGGGTGTATCGCAAGCAGGTTCGTTACAGCTTCTTGGAGCGGATTGATCGGGAGCAGGCCATAGCCTCTTTGGAGGATGGGCAGAGGGCGGCCCAGGAGGAACTCGACACGTTGAGTGCTCGCCAGGAGTCTCTTCAGGGAGCCCTGGAGCAGGCGCGGACGGCTCTGGTGGAGTCTGCCGAGAGCCAGACGGGCATGGAGGAAGAGATAGAGGTTCTTGAATCCCTCATTGAGGAGAATGAGGCACAACTCATTGCACAAAAGGGTGAAATCGATCGGTTGACAAGACACATGGCCGAGCAAAAACAGCCCGTAAAAGAGAAAAAAAACGGAAAACGGGCCCACCGGGAGAAGGAGCGCATCGCAAGGCGCCTTTCAACGCTATATAAGCACCTTAGTGTTCATGATCGGGCGATTCAGGGGTTTCTGGCCCTGGATGAGTCCATGCGCCTGAAGTGTGAAGAGTTGATTCACCAGCTCAACGAAGACCCCGCCGGGGTGCCGGTGAAGCGCAAAGTCTTCGGAGGCAAAGGGCTGGATACCTTTCTGGAGGCGGAGTTTGCGTACAAAGGCAGGCTCTACTTCATGCGTCTTCCCGGGGGAAAGGCGGAGGTGGTGGCCATCGGGACCAAGAACACCCAGGCAACGGAGCTCGGCTACCTGCACCGCATCAGTTCCGGGATGAAATCGGCGTGAGGTGACTCGCACCAAGGTCATCAGGTTACCCAAAAAACAAAATAGCCGCCATTATCCAGCTTGCCTTCCATGGTTATAACGTGACCGGCAAAAGAGTGCCTCCGGCGGATCGTTTTTTGGAAAAAGCTACCGCCTTCGCCAGGGGCTACGACGCGACAAGCCGCAAAAAAAACAATGCAGATCATGTCGAAATGATTTCGGCGGCCCCTGGAAAGACTCACTTAAGACCTGTTTGTCAAACCCAACGCACATAATCGGGCAAAAGGTTCGCCCCCGGCAGTGCGCCGGAGGCATAAATGGAACCGCTGGTTATGGGGGGGGCTTTACTTGCAGCTTTTCACAAAGCATCCCCCTCCGGATGACCCGGCTGCTACAGGGTCATCATCGTCTTCTCCGGGCTCCTCGAAATCGGCGGTGTAGTTGCCCATGCCCACGGCGATGAGGGGTTCTCCTTCGGAGGCAAAGGCAGCAGGTCGGCTTTCGCCGTTGGCCTTGTTGTAGGGCTCGGAATCCATCTTTCCCCATTGAAGGAGCTCACCGTCTGCCCTTAGCGCCGGGAGCCGTCCCGCCGGAAGGGTGGCGTCACCTTCCACGGGCCCCAGGCCGACAATCAGTTCATGGGTGCCGTCATTGTTCATGTCCAGGCATGTGGGGCGGGTTTCACCCGTTATGGTGTTGTATCCTTCCCAGTCAACCTTCAGCCATTTGAGCTGGGTGAGGGTGTCGTCTTCCCATTGGACAACCGCCATGTTCCCATCGCCTCCTTTTCCGAGTCCGATAATGATTTCGTCTTTTTCGGTCTCACCTACCTCTTCTTCCTCTATCTCACCGCATGTGGGCCACGTCTCACCGTTTTGCGCGTTGTACTCCTCCCAGTCGATTTGGCCCCAGGTGATGGTGTCAAAGGGGGCTGTCAGATCGGCACTGCAGGGTCTGTCCAACACGGCATAGCGGCCGTTGGGCGAGACGGCGCCTTCCCCGTCCCCTCCCAGTCCCACGATGATCTCCATGCAGTTGTCGCCGTCCATGTCACCGCAGGCAGGGCGGGTTTCTCCCACGGCCAGGTTGTACTCCTCCCAGGGGAGTGTCGTTGTGGTTTCAAAGGTGACATGCTCCCCGTCAAAGGAGAAGATGGCGATACGCCCCCCTCCTCCTTTGCCAAGGCCCACCACGATCTCATCTCTGCCGTCGTTGTTGAGGTCGCCACAGGCGGGCCAGGTCTCCCCGTTGAAATCGTTGTACAGGGTGTATTCCCCTTCGGGGAGGCGTCCCCAGGCCAGGTGCTGGTACGTGGGGGAGACAACCTGGAAGAAGCCCCCGGGAATGGCTGCGTCGTCTTCCACAGGGCCCAGGCCGATGATGAGCTCGGTGTTGCCGTCTCCGTCCAGGTCTCCTGACGCCACGCGGGCTTCTTTGGTCGCCTTGCGATAATTCTCCCAACCCACGGTGAGCCACATCCGGTGCTCCATATCGCAATCAATGATCTCGACGGACGCATGTGCCGGTGTGGTCTGGGGCTCGATGGGGGTGAGGGTGTCCCGGACAGTGCAAGTGGCGACGCTGGTGTTTCCGTCTGTGTCCGAAACGGTCAGGGTAAAGGTCAGCTCGATATCCTGTGGCAGGGACCGGGGGGCGATAAAGTGTGCCATGACCTGATCCGGGGTGTCCAGGGTGACATCGGGGCCTCCGGTCTGGCTCCAGTGCCAGCTCGGGGGGCAGCCCTCGGGAAACCGGGAGGCACTTCCGTCCAGAGTGACCTCTTCCCCCTCACGGACAACCTGATCGCCCCCTGCGTCGGCATGCAGGGGTTTGGTGATGGTGATCACAACGGTATCGCTGTCTGCGAGGCCTTCCGTATCGGTGACCAGGACCTGGAAGACCAGCTGGACGCTGTCGTTTTCACCAAGGGCAGGGGCCGTAAAGGTGGGCTTGATGATTGACGTATCTGACAAGGTCACCGGTGGCCCTTGGAGCTGGGTCCACTGGTAAGAGGCAATACCGTCATCCGGGTCGCTGGAGGCCTGGGCCGTGAGGGTGACCGCTTGCTCTTCCAGGACAAACTGGTCGGGCCCTGCATGGGCGTTGGGGGGGCGGTTGTCCAGGGCAAACTGCACCTCGGCGATGGCTGAATCCGTGGCCCCGTCATCGTCCGTGACCGTCAGCTGGAATGTGAGGATGACGGGTGTTTCCGGTTTGTCCGGGTTTTCAGGGTCTTCCGGCTCTACCGGTTTTTCCGGCATGATAAAGGTTGCTGTCTTTGTATCTTCCCCTTGGAGGGTGACCCCCGGGTCTTCATAGCCGAATACCTGGCGCCAGTGCCAGGCGACGATGCTGCCGTCCGGATCGCTGGAACCTTCTCCGGACAGGGTGATGGTTTGTCCCTCTACGGCAATTTGGGGTGGACTTATGATGACATCCGGGACCGTGTTTATCGAGCCGAAGGTGGCGGAGATCTCCTGGGAGTAGGCGGCCGCTACGTTTCCTTCGTTGTAGGCCCTTACGGCAAAATAGTAGGTGGTTTCCTCTGCAAGGCCTTCCACTGTATGGCTCATGACAGGCGGGGAACCGGCTGGCTGGGTAATGATGGCGTGGCCGGAATATTCTTCTTCGGTGCTCGTGCGCCATGAGAGGCGATAGTGCCCGGCAGAATCGCATGGGGTCCAGTGGACGGTGACTTCCCCTGCAAGGGCTGCCCTTGGGGCGCAGAAAGTGAACATGCACCACAGCAAAAGGGCGCCGAAAGCACCCCATAGCCCGGAGTGAACCCGGAGCGGGTGGGGAGGGCAGGAGGGCGGCGATGCCGAAGCATGGTCCCGGGGATTTTTGGTTATAAACAAGGGGGGGGTGATGCGTGGGGGGCGGTGGGTGCTATCGGGTCGGTTCATCATGGTCTCGCATGTCGGGTCGGAGTGTTTTGGTTGGGGTGAGTTCATCGGGCATGGATCCCAGGACAGGGACGCCCAAGTGCTCGGCGATTTGTTTTTCTGATTTGTATGAGGGGTCCAGTGCTTCGATGGTTACCTGGATCAGGGTAAAAACAAGGAGGCCCCCGGCAAAGCAGATGAGGGCCGGAATGAGCCGTGAGGGCTCCCAGATACGTCGGATGGTTCGAGATGTGTAGGTCATCTCCGGGGCGCTTTCCATGGGGGAAGGCGCGGGAATGCCCAGGCGTTTATATCCTTCCTGGATACGCCGGAACAGGGTGTTTCCGTAGTAGGTCACCAGGCGTTCCCCGGTTTCACGGTTTTTTCCGATGTAGGTGACGGTGGCCTGGCCTTCTTTACTGAGGTCTATGGTCAGGTTATTCCTGGCTTCTGTGTAGAGTGCAGTCCGTTGGGCCTGGGTCACGATGGCCTTGTATCCCAGGGGGTAGTCGAGGATCAGGTGGGGGAAGAAGTTTCCTTTGATGAACCGGGCAGCCTGTTCGGGGGAGGCGGTGATCTCGGAAAGGGTCATGGCCTCCGTGGGGGATTCGGGGGCTGTGACCGGTGCATCGGCCGGAGATGGAAACGAAAGGGAGACGGCAAAGGTATGGGGCTTGTATGCCATGGCCACAAGGTAGAGGAGGGGTAGGGCAATGGCCAGGCTCAGGTACCTGCGGTTTCTATTGATTCGATACAACATCCGTTTGATGTAAAACAGCATGGTGTTCCTTTCTGTTGTGCATCGCGGTCTGGGCTACGCGTGATGATACATGGTGTGGCTTTAGCCCGGATGTTGCACGGGTCGAGTGCACTCATTTGCTGATGCTCTTGCTTGTTTTAAAATTCGGATAACGCAGAATGTGGATGCACTACACTCTCCCTAAAGATGAGAAAAGCGATCAGTGAACCGTGTGGTGTATTTTGTCTTTGTAACATTACTGAATGTAGTTGCCTTGTTAACCGTCATGGCTGGCTTATTATTTTTAATATGGTCGTTTGCTCATGAAATACCCGGGTTAACGTTGCCTGATAGTAAAAATACATGGATTGCGTATGCAGGTGAAGCCTGCAAAATCGACTCAAGGGGTCCGGGGGGATATGCTAGTTTGATATGCTTTTTTTGTTTTTGTTCGGACTCTTTTCCTATGGTGCGTTCAGACGACGCATGTCGCGTGTCTATATCGCTGAAACAGCAAAGGGAAACGCGATCACGTGCATGATGAATACACGGGATGGCGCGCGTGTTGTGCTGTCTGGATGTACTAGCGGAAGGATATGGGAATGTCCATACATTTTCAATGCTTTTTTGTGGCGGGTGAGTATTTTTTTGCTTTGGTGTCTCTTGCGGGTGGCGTGAGGAATCAACGGTTCTCGTGGCCGTGGCTGGGAAAGAAATAAAGGGCGGACGCGGCGACGCGTGATATTCCTTGCGATGCGGCGAATCGGTGGTGCTCAATCACACGTCGCTGTCGAGGAAAGGGGCCGGAAACCACTTTTGCCTTTTCGGCATTCTCGAACGGGGTTTTGCTTTTTAGGCGATGTGTGGCAGTTTCCTGAACGGTTTAATGTGGTCCCTTGCGCCACTTTTCTGTGGCGGTCCCCAATCATGGGCTGATATAGGAAGCGTATGAACCCATCACCCCAAAGGGAGACGTTTACCCCATGAACCCCGGCCTCTATATCCATGTTCCGTTTTGCCTTCGCAAATGCCCGTATTGTGATTTTTATTCCGAGTCCTCCCTGTCACAAAAGAAGGCGTACCTTGAAGGGGTTGTTCGTGAGATGGACCTTGTGGCCAAAGACCTTTGCGTGGAGGCTCCCTTCGATACGGTCTACTTCGGCGGGGGGACCCCCTCCCTTCTCAAACCGTCTGAGGTGGCCCGGCTCCTTGAGGCGGCCCGCAGCCGGTTCTCTTTTGGGGAGGACGTGGAGGTGACCCTGGAGGTAAACCCCGGGACAGTTACCCCGACAACACTGGCCGGTTTCAAGGAGGCCGGGGTGAACAGGCTTAACATCGGGGTGCAGTCCCTTGATGACGGCACGCTCTCGTTTTTGGGACGTCTCCACAGCGCCGGGGACGCAACGGCTGCTCTGGAAGCGGCGCGTGAATGCGGGTTTTCCAATATCGGGGCTGATCTCATTTACGGGGTGCCGGGTCAGGATCTGGCTGCGGTGCGTGCGGATGTGGCGGCCCTTCTCTCCTACGCCCCGGAGCACCTCTCCTGTTACATGCTGACCCTGGAATCCGGAACCCCCCTTTATGTGCGCCACGGCAACCGTGATTTTTCCATGCCCGGGGACACTGAGCAGGGGGCTTTTTTTGGTGCGGTCTCGGATGCCCTGACGGAAAATGGGTACCTCCACTACGAGGTCTCCAATTTTGCCAGGGGGGGCGGTTTTGTCTCCCGGCACAACACCAAGTACTGGGAGATGGCCACCACTGTTGGGCTGGGGCCATCTGCCCACGGATTTTATACCGGGGGGGACGCCCGTGAGCACCCCGTGCGGCGGTGGAACGTTGCCGATCTCGGTACCTGGTTGGAACTCCTGGCCAGGGGAGAGCGGCCCGTGGAAGGGGAGGAGGCCCTGGATCGGGAGGCCATGATGACCGAGGCGCTTTATCTGGGGCTGCGGCGCATGGAAGGGGTGGACTTGGGGGCGCTTTCCCGGCGCTTTTCACAGGATCTGGTCCAGGTGCTTGCGCCGGTGGTGAAGGGGTTTGTGGACGAGGGGCTCATGGTGTCCAGCGAAGGGGCGGTCCGCCTGACACGAAGGGGCTTTGCCGTGGCCGACGGCATTGTGCTGCGTCTCCTGCAGGCCCTGTAAGGAGACGTTCTATACTGTTTCCCGGAATCAAAAAGCCCGTTGCCTCAATAATGAGACAGCGGGCTTTTTGTTTGACAGCAGTATCGAGTCAGCGCAGGCCACCTATCACCTATCACCTATCACCTATCACCTATCACCTATCACCTGTATTAGGTGCTCATGGTCTTGATGACAAACTGGATGTAGGCCCGGGCGTGGCTGATGAAGGCGGCCATGTTGGCTCTGTGGTTGGCAAAGAAGCCGCTGTAGTCGCTCTCCTGAACCACAAGGGGGTCAAGCTCGGTGGCGTGCTGGAGCATCAGCACGGCGTGGTGCAGGTCATTGGCTGCGCCGCGGGAGTCCAGGACCGGTGCGAAGTCCACCATGACGGCTTCCAGGATGGTGGCCATGGCCCTGGAGACGCCCTGGGCATAGTAGAAGTAGTCGTCGGCCTTGAAGGTGCTTACCGGGGCGCCGCTCTCTTCATGGGTCTTTACCAGGTCGTCGTCGCAGTCACCCAAAAGGTTCTCGAAGCTGCTGAGCAGGGGAATGAGGTTGTCGGCCCGGGAGTGAAAGGTGGCCTTGTTTCTGTTCAGGCGCTCCCTGTAAGTTTTCAGCTCGTCGATGGCCTGGGCGTAAGACTTTTCAGGTGCGGGGAGCCAGTATTTTTTCGGGTCGTTGTTGAACTTGGCCCGGGCCAGATTGAGGTTTTTATCGAACTTGATGGTGCTGCCGGTTCGGGCGATGCGTTCCACGAGTTTTTCCGTGGTACGCCGGGTGACCTCCAGAACGCCGAGCTGGTAGTTCTCCACATTGTCGGTGAAGAGGGTGAGGAAATCGTTGGGTCGCCAGCCCAGGGAGCGCTGGGTGAGCTCGTAGTCCAGGGGTTCGATGAGGGCTGTGACAAAGGCGGTGCCCCGCACGGCGTTGGGGAAGAGGTCAGCCACATCCTGCTCCAGGGAGCTGTGGCCGTCTTCGGAGGCTGATCCGTGGGCCTGGGTGTCCACATGAAGGGTGGCTTCGTGGTCCTGGGCCGCAGCGCCGTCGTGGGCGGCTGCCGGGGTGCCGTGGGTGTCGGCGACGGCGTGTGCTCCAGGTTCCGCCGCCGTGTCATTGGATTGCTCGTCAGCAGCGCCCTCTTCCGGATGGCTCGTGTCCAGCATTTTTTTAAGGGCGTGGTCGGCGGATTTCAGGGTTGGGTTGTTGTCCACCACCTGGTGGTAGGGGGACGGGTGCTCATCGCTGCCGGTGAAGAAGTAAAACAGTTTGGCGCCGCCCCAAAGCACCACGAGGGTTGCTATGACGGCAAGGCCGACCCGTGAAAGGATGTATATCTTGAACTCTTTGCTTAGCTTGTTTTTTCCGGGATCACTCATGGTTTCTCCTTCTCTGCGGGGACATTCGATGACTGCTTGTTGATGACTCGGTTAGCGACAGGCAACAGTATGCACATTTTTGGGGTAGAAGTCAAAAATCTAAGGCGTGGTGAAAGTGAGCTGCGGAGTAAGTAAAACCCCGGTGATCACCGGGGTTTTGTCGGGATGGGCTTTACGGGCTGCAGCGGCAAAAAAAAGGCGTTGCCCCGGTTCCTTCCGGGCCGGGGCGCAAGGGTTGTTGGGGCTTTTAACTGCGACCCCTTAGCTGTCTGGCATCTCCCACCCGGATGGTGAGGTTCATGCCGTCGTAGTGCTCCAGAAGGGGAATGAGGTACTTGCGGGAGACCCCGCCGGTCATCTCCTTGAAGTCCGCGGTGGACATTTCAGTGTTGGACTCAAAAAAGGTCAGGACCCGGGACTTGAGTCCTTCAAGGGCCGGCTGGTGAAAGTAGAGGTCCTCTTTGACCTTCATCAGGACCCCCTCTTTAATAAGGAGGAGGAGAACGTCTTTGGCCTTGTTCACGGGAACCCCCAGCGACTCGCACAGGGCCTTGAAGTAGGGGGGCGTCAGGGCGGTCTCGGTGTAGGCGCTGACAATGTCTTTTTTCAACTGCTCCTGGTCCACCTGGAGTTCAACGGTGTGGGAAGCGAGCTTGACGGTGTCGGCGGTGAGGACCACGGCGTTTTCACCCACCAGGTGGTTGAGGGTGAGGGTGAAGACCCGGCTTCCCAGCACATCGGGGAACTTGGACTTGAGCTCCTCTTTAGGCATCCCCTCCTTTAGGGGGTTGGCCTTGTGGTACTCGGCCAGGTACTCCTGGGCGATGTCGGTGAGGCGGGTGAAGGTCTCGCCGTGGATCAGCGTCCGGGTCTCTTTGTCCGTCTGGATGACCACACGCTTGGACAGGAGTCCGGACAGGGCCCCGGTGAGCTGCTTCTCACTGCAGTTGGTCATGAGTTTCAGGTCGGAAAAGGGCAGGCCCGCGTAACCCGCCTGGACCACATGGAAGGAGATGATCTCCGGGAGTTCGTTTTCCATGAGGCCGGAAAGGCCCGTGATGACATCCTCTCGGAAGCGTTTGTGCTTCGGGGGGATGGGGTTCAGGATGCGTCCGCCGCCGATGGTGCGCACCGGGGAGTAGCTTCGGATGACGTAGCGGTCGTCCTTGATGCAGGCCACGGGCTCTTCCAGGCGCAGCTGGACCGCTGCGGTGTCTCCGGGGTCCAGGGTCTCCCGGTCAAGGAGGATCAGGTAACCCAGGACCTCGCTGGTGCCGGTGTGCAGGCGGATGCGGGTGCGGTTCTTCAGGGGCTTTTTGGAGCTGGGCAGGTAGAGGAACTCCACGTCCATGAGGTAGCTGGGCTTGATGTCCCCGGGGGTGGAGACCACCTCGCCGCGTTGGATGGCGCTTTTTTCCAGGCCCTGGAAGTTGATGGCAGTGCGCATGCCTGAGGAGGCGGACTCCACGCTGTCGCTGTGGACCTGGATGCCGCGGACTTTGGACTCGGTGCCGGAGGGGTAGATGGTCACGGCATCCCCCACGGAGATCTTTCCTGAAATCACCGTACCGGTGATGACGGTGCCGAAGCCCTTCATGGTGAAGACGCGGTCCACGGGAAGACGGAACACGGAACTGGTGCGGCGCTGGGGCACCACGGTGGACAGCTCGGTAAGGCTCTTTTTCAGGTCATCCATGCCCTCGCCGGTGACGGAGGAGACGGGGATCATGGGGGCCCCTTCTAAAAAGGTGCCTTCGAGGAACCCGGCGATGTCTTCCTGTACAAGCTCCAGCCACTCTTCGTCCACGAGGTCGGTCTTGGTGAGGACCACCACGCCGTGGGAAATTCCCAGGAGTGAGCAGATTTCCATGTGCTCGCGGGTCTGGGGCATGACCCCTTCGTCTGCGGCGATAACCATGGCCACGATGTCGATGCCCGTGGCGCCTGCCACCATGTTTTTCACAAACTTTTCATGGCCGGGGACATCCACGATGCCCACATGCTGGCCGTTGGGCAGGTCCATGGCGGCAAACCCCAGTTCAATGGTGATGCCCCGGGTCTTCTCTTCTTTCAGCCGGTCCGTTTCAATGCCGGTGAGGCTGCGGATGAGGCTGGTCTTTCCGTGGTCTATGTGTCCGGCCGTGCCGAGTATAATCTGTTTCAACGACCCTTTGCTCCTCTTTATATGCACATCTATTTGGTTTTCCGGTGACGCCAGTATGCGGACAAATAGCTCAGGCCCAGCAGAAGCAGGCCCAGAGCTGCGGAATAGACGATCCCCTTGCCCGGGTAAAACAGACGCATCAGCAGCGTCCCGAAAACAAAGGAGAGAACCGCACGTATAATAAAAATGGTCACTCGTTCCATATAAGTGCACCTCAAGGCGATGATTCGCCGTCCGGGTTTCATGTGTCGGGGTGGATAAACGCATGCCGGGCATGCATGAAATCTCTGCCCCTTGGCACGGTTTCATACCTATTATAGTTGGCTGGTGGGGGTCAATAGGCAATGTCCGGAACAGGGCAGGCCCAAAGCTGCGGGCCGATGAGCCACCGGTCTCTTTGGGGTGCCCCGCGGCCCTGAAACGCCCTTCTTCGGGCCTGCTCCGGATTTTCTTTCCAATGCTTGAAATGTGAGCTCAGGCGTATCGGCGCACAAATTCAGGGGCTTGTTGACGGGGCGGGAAAAGGCGGGGAATTTTTTTGCATCCATGCTTGAAAAACCCTTGTCATGCCCAGATTCATCGGGTATAAGTCTCTTGTTTTTGGTGAGCGTAGCTCAGTTGGTAGAGCCCCGGATTGTGGTTCCGGTTGTCGCGGGTTCAAATCCCGTCGTTCACCCCATACACTTTGCGCCTGTAGCTCAGCTGGATAGAGCGCCGGACTTCGAATCCGTAGGTCGCAGGTTCGAATCCTGCCAGGCGCGCCATTTGGAAGACCAAAGCCCCTTCTGCGGAAGGGGCTTTTTTGTTTTGGTCAAGCCCTTCACATTCCACGGGATCTCTGTGGTATTGCATGCCAAGGATTGTCTTGGGATCGCCTTTCGTTTTACCTCTCTGTGGTCACCCCACCCTCCGTTTGAAACCCTTTGTGTAATACACTCCAGCCAAAAAAAAGTGGGGCAGGGGTGGGGCAAATAGTCTCGATTCCAAAAAAACTGGGGCCATGTTGGGGCCACATTGGATGGCCCGTAAATCACGCCGTGATGCCCCGGGGAAAGAGATAGGAGAAAACTCTGTGGGTATGGTATATATTGGCCGTTTTGCAGATCAAAGGAAAGGGTCAGGATATTACGATGGATGCACTGCTGATAACCAAATTCCATATGCCTCTTCTTCCGGATGAGGCTGTCCCAAGGCCACGCCTGAGCAACAAGCTGTCATCCACGGCCAGGGTATCCCTTATCTGTGCCTCTGCGGGATTTGGAAAAACGAGCCTGGCCATTGCCTGGCTCAGCCGGCAGGCATGGCCGGTGGCCTGGCTCTCACTGGATGAAAACGATAATGAGGCGCATCGTTTCTTCAGCTATCTGCTCACTGCCCTGAACCGTTGTGTGCCCGGGGTTGCCAATAAATCCCTTGAGCGTTTGTCCTCCCCTGCCTCGCCTGACGTCATGGCTGCCATGACGCAATTGATCAATGACCTGGAGCGGGCAGGCCGTCATGTTGTCCTGGCCCTGGACGACTACCACCTGATTGAAAATCAGGAGATTCATGCTGCGGTCGGTTTTTTGATCAATCACCAGCCGCAGCACCTGCACCTTATTCTTATCAGTCGCACAGAGCCCCCGTTGCCCATTGCCAGGCTCCGCTCGAAAAACCAACTGAATGAGATCGGAACCGAGGAGCTGCGCTTCAACACGGAAGAGGCCCGCTGTTTTTTTAATCGCTCCATGTCCCTTGGTTTGACAGAGGATCAGATTACCAAGCTGGAGAAGCAGTCCGAAGGGTGGATTACGGGATTGCAGCTCGCGGCCCTGTCTTTGAGGGAGCGCCTGGACGCAAATGGATTCATCGACAGCATGTCGGGAAAAGATCGGCATATTGCGGACTACCTCGTCAGTGAAGTTCTTGCTCATCAGGATCGGGAGATACAAGAGTTCCTGATGCAGACATCCATTCTTAAGCGGTTTAACGCAGATATCTGCGACGATTTGCTTGGCATTACCAATAGCCAGCAGATTTTGGAAAAACTGGAGAGGGGCAACCTCTTCATTGTTCCCCTGGACAGCAACCGATGCTGGTACCGGTATCATCACTGGTTTGCCCAGATGCTCAGCAATCGCCTTCGCACGTGCGGCAGGGAAGCGGTCACTGGCCTTCACCGGCAGGCTGCAAGCTGGTTCATGGCCCACAGCATGTGGGAAGAGGCCATTGATCATGCGCTGGAGGCAAAGGACTACGATCGGGTGATCACGCACCTGGAAACGCACATCGACCGGATACTGGCCCGTGGGCATTTCAATATCTACCTGCAGTGGTTTAAAAAGGTGCCTGCAGACTACATGCCGTTGACCCTGACTTTGCACCAGTTGTTCTTTTTCTATGAGATGGGGGAATTTGAAGCCTTTGATCAATGCCTCCAGCGTATCGGGACGCAGCTTGGCCCCCTTGGTGAGGGCAAGGCGGGGGTAACATCCGAGCAGCGAGGTATTTTTTTAGCCATCAAAGGTATTCGCAGCGCCTCTTTGTTTGCCGTGGATGAAGCAAGGGACCATTTTCATGACGCCCTGAATCTGCTTCCTGAAGAGAAACGCTTTTGGCGAACCCTGGCACTTGGTGGCTACGGATTCTGCCAGCGGGTCAGCGGGGACCCTGACACGGCAATACAGATTTTCAGAAAAGCTGTCTCCATGGCTTTTAATGAGAATCTCTCTTTTTGCTTTTTTATGTATTCCATAGCGTTGGCAAAGCTCTATATGGAATATGGCCAACTCCAACAGGCGCTGGAAACCTGCCGACCACTGGTGGGCTATCAGGGGGCCGACCATGGAGATGTCCCTTTTTCAGGCCTTGCCCATGTTGTCATGGGACAGGTGTACTACCACTCAGGCGAACTTCTCCAATCCGAAAAATACCTCAGGCGCGGGCTGAAAAAGATCATAAAAGACGGTGACGTCTTTTCCATTGTGGACGGGTATCTGGCTCTTGCTCTGTGCCTTCTGGACCAGGGCAAGCCGGAGCAAGGCATCGAGGCCATGGATGAGATGAGAGCTTCCATTGGCAACTTGGCACCACCGGATTCCGTCACCCTCATGGCTGCATCGTGCAAAACCCTGATCCACACACTGAGCGGCGAGCCAGTATCGACGGAAAACGGGTTTTTGCCCCAAGGGGGCCGCGATCTTGCCGGTAAGGAATATCCCGACTTATCTCCCTTGAACTTTCAGGGCATCTACCGAACCGGTCAACAACCGTTGACATGTTACTCAAATGTCATCCAGCTTTTTGCTGCCAAAATAGCTGTGGAAACCCATAGAGCCGATGAGTCGCTTCCCATACTCAATGAGCTTGCCTCAACATTCGATGACAAAACCAGTCTGCTTTTCAGGGCGGACGTATTGATCCAGATGGCCCTGGCCCATCGCCGGCTTGGCAACGACGTCCTGGCGGTGGAGAGCCTGGAACGCGCCGTGCTCCTGGTTGCGCCTGAACACTATTTTCAGATATTCATTCGGGAAGGCCTGCCGGTGTACGAGCTGCTGAAGCAGGTCGGCAGGCAGCTGGGCCCCGATAACCAGGATGCAATAGGGTTTATCGAGCTCATGATGGAAAAAACAGCCGAGCTCTCCCGGCCCGTTAAATCACGGCATGCTCCCTTTGACCTGACACCGCGTGAGCTAGAGGTGCTGGCCTGTCTGGCCAAAGGCGCGAATTACGCAAAAACGGCTGCACAGCTCTTTGTCTCTGTGAATACCTTGAAAACACACATCAAAGGGATCTACAGCAAACTGGCTGTGGGCAATCGCACCCAGGCCATCAACAAAGCCAAGGAATTCAGGCTGCTTCCACCTTCGTAAGGTGCGCGGATAAAACGGCGCTCCCACCCCACCACGATCACCGCTTCAATATATCACGATGTTCTCACCCTTTTGTGTGACGTCCGGCTATCTGCAAAATCACCCTCTGGGGTGATTTTTTTTCTCCCGTCTCCCTTTACTATGAACAGAGACAACATACACACGCAGGGGAACCCCCTGCAGATTTTTGTTCATGACTGGGAGGTGGAAATATGAGTGGGTCGGGTTCTCGAAAATCAACCTATCACTCGACAGTGGGGCGTCGCGATTTCATGAAAATGCTCGGGATAGGTGCCGGAGCTGTGGGAGCCGGGGCCGTCGGCCTCGGCTCAACGGCCGCACCGGCCTTTGCCGATCTGGATGAGATGATGGCATCGCCTTATGCGGAGCGCAACTTGCCCTGGTGGGTCAAGGAGGTGGATGAGCCCACCGTGGAGATCGACTGGGAGCATATGGAGGTTTTCCCCGGGGTCCATAAAACCCTGTTCAATCCCGATGGGTGGGATAACAAGAAAGAGTACATGGCGATTCACGCGCGCAACATAGCCTCCACAACCGAAAAGGTGAAAAAAAACGTAACGGGCTATTCCATTCGCGACCGTGCCCTGGGAGACGCCAACTGCTGGGGGTGGGGAGCACTGAGCTCCATCGCCCCGTCGTGGACCGGGCCTGAGGTGGCGTCCTTCAACGGCTGGGAACATCCGACCATGTTCTACACCCCCGATCAGTTCGGGGTGCCCCGGTATGAAGGCACGCCGGAAGAAAACTCGCGCATGGTGCGCGTTGCCGGGCGCATTTTCGGTGCTGCCGACATGGGCTTTGTCAAACTCACGAAAAAAACCAAAAAACTCCTTTATGGGAATATCCGCTTTGAGAAGGTTGACAGGGGCTACGATGCCGGAAACGGTACGGTCGTCCTGCCCGATAAGGACTTGTGGGTTATCTGTGCGGTCATCCCTCAGTCTCTGTGGATGGCTCAGTATACAGACCGCATGAGCTGGGCCTCGGCCAACACCGCCGCTTACTCCAGGGCAAATATCTACTCCAACCGCATCAATGTGTTCCTGCGCGGCCTCGGGTACCAGCACTACGGCGGAGATACAGGCGCCATTGGCCGCAGCGTGGGCTTCGGCATCATGTCCGGCATGGGGGAGTACGGTCGTGCCGGTATCCTTGTCAGCCCCCAGTGGGGCACCAACTTCCGTACGGTCATGCTCACCGTAACAGACCTTCCCCTGGCAGAAACCAAGCCCATCGACGCCGGGATCATGAACTTCTGCAGGGTCTGCAAGAAGTGCGCAGAAATGTGCCCGTCCGGCGCCATTCCGAAAACCGATGAACCGTTCTGGGGGGGAGACAAGTCCTGGCAGGCCAGAGGCATCAAGGGGTGGTATCAGGACGCCAAGAAGTGCTTTGCCTACATGCTCGGCGGCGATCCGGACTGCAGCCGCTGTCAGGCGGTCTGTCCCTTTACCAAGTTCGATGAAGCCGTCATGCATGATCTGGTTCGCATGTCCATTGCCAAAGCCCCGGCCCTCAACGCGGCCATCCGGAAGATGGACGACGTCTTTGGCTATGGTCAGGAACCGCCGTTGGAGAAGTCTCCCTGGGATGTCGATCCCATGGATATTCCCCTGTACGGTCTCGACAAATCACGCTCTTAGGAAAAGGAGAATGTCATGCGTATCGTTAGCTGGAACTGGTTCTGGTATGTGCTGCTCGGGTTTATCATGGGAGGGGGGGCTGTTTACCTCTTCACGCTGCTCAAAGAGAAATGCGTGAGGCTGGTCTGGTATGAATGGGTCCTGACCCTTTTGGCGTTTATCACCTTTATGCTTCTGGGGCAGACCTTCATTGGCTCCTTCAACGAAGGCGAACCCCGGGCTGCCTGGTTAAGCGTTGTTTTTATGGGGCTGCCCATCGTCATCATGGCTGTCGTGACGTTGCGGTCGGTTCGTGCCAGGCAGGATGTATAGGCAAGAGATCGGGCCCTTCTGATCGCAAGCTTCTGTTCCGATGGGCGAGTCCATGGAACACGGATGGTCTGCGCACCGGGACCAACAGGCTGAGGGCAGAAAGGGCCCCAGGGTAATAAAAGATGTCATCTGAATCCACGATAGAAAAGAAAAAGTCGACCTGCAGCCATCACCGCTCCCGAAAAAGGGAGCGTGTTTTTGCCGTTGTGGCCATGCTCCTCATCATTGCGGCCTGGGCTGTGGGGTTTACGTTGGAACATGCAGATACCGAGCCTTATCTGTATCAGGCCATGCCCGGGGCGGACCGCCTCGAAAAAACATCCCAGGGAAGCTATGCAGCCTATGGGGCTGACCAGCTGATCGGCTACATAGGCATCGGGGAAGGAACCGGTTACGGGGGGCCCATGAGCGTGGCGGTGGCAACGGATCTTGACGGCAAGATCACGGGGCTTGCTGTGATTCGTCACAGGGAGACGCCCGAGTGGTTTAAACGCGTTGAAGAAAGCGACTATTTTTCCTGCTTTATCGGGAAAAAATTCAGCGATCCCTTTGGGCTTGGCGACGATATCGACGGCGTCAGTGGAGCGACGTACACATCCCGGGCAGCGGCGCAGGCGGTCCTTGAGGGCAGCCGGTTTGTGGCTGAGAAAAACCTGGGTTTTCCGGTTTCAGCCAAAAGACCCGTAAATGTTGTCTTTGGCCCGCCGGAGGCGGTGCTGCTTGTGCTGTTTGCCCTTGGCTTCCTTGGCCGTCGCAAATCGTTTCGTCACCAAAAAAAGGTGCGCTGGCTCAGTATGCTCACCGGCATGATCGTCCTGGGATTTATGTATACCAACCCGTTGACCCTGTCCCTTGTCAGCAAAATGCTGTTAGGGTTCTGGCCCGATTGGCATACCCATCTGTATTGGTATGTGCTGCTCGGCGGAATCCTGTTTTGCCTGATATCGTCCGGTAAAAATCCCTACTGTGAGTGGTTTTGCCCCTTCGGCGCTGCCCAGGAGTGCCTCGGCACAATCGGCGGGGCCAAATCCCATGCCGTTCCACGGTATAAGCGTCTGCTTACGTGGCTTCAGCGAGGCCTGGCACTGGCGGCCATTCTCATTGCCATGGTGTATCGCAATCCGGGGATATCCAGTTATGAAATATTCGGCACCCTGTTTGACCTGAAGGGAAGCATTCTGCAGTTTTTCCTCTTGGGGCTGGTGGTGCTGGCGTCTCTGTTTGTCCGTCGCCCATGGTGTCGCTATCTTTGCCCGATCAAGCCGATTGAATCGTTGATCAGGCTCCTCAGAAAGTGGGTGAAAAGCTATGGCTCAGCCAAAACACACGTTCCGTAACGCAAAAGAGAGACTGGTGGTTGCCTTTGTTCTTCTTGGGTCCCTTCTGATCATGCTCCATGTTGGAAAAAACCTGACAGATGAACTGCGGGAAACATCGCACATGGATCCACCATCCTCGTGGTCTGCAGCGCAGTAAGCAAAAATCAGCACAAGCCAGGCACCGATAATCGGTCATCTTCACGGTGTTGTCGCCCAAGGGCCGGGTGTTCTGCTTCGGTGGGAATACATCTTTTTTCATTGCCTCCGGCGGGTCAGCCGGAGGCAATTCAGGGCAGGCGCGTTACATCAAGTCCACATCCTTTGCTTCGGCGATTTTTACCAGGCGCTCTTGCAGGTTGGGACTGAGGTTATCGATGATGTCTTCCAGGTCGATGTCGTCAAAGCCATGGGCTTCGAGGAATTCGTCGTCAGAGATACCGCATTCGATGAGGGTTTGGATGGATTCAAAATCCGTGTCACCTCGTAAGTAGGCGTCGAACCGCTCCATCCAGGCTGCCTTGTAATCTATCTGCTGGAGCGCTTCCAGGTCCTCGATAAGTGCCTGCGGGCAACCATCATCCGTGATGAACAGATGATAGGCGGTGATGCGGTCGTCTTTTTTGTGCTCGTTGCACCACAGGCCGAATCGCAGCATCTTTGCATTGCAGAGAAACCTTACGCCCCGGGCGGTTTTTTGAATCACGCACCATTGGTAGTGGGTGTGTTGGTGGTCCTCTAAAATCTCGGCTTTTATCTCCTCGTAGCGATCTTCGGTGATGGCGTCGTCTGAGGGAGGGTATTCGGGCACGAGAAAATCCGTCAACTCGTCGCCGGAAACCGATTCTTCGTCGTAGGGGATCTGATGTTGCTTTAACCGTGCTTCGAAATAGTGGGGCAGGCGGGAGATGTTTTTTTCAAAGGAACGACGCACTTTGTCTAAGGCCATCTTATCGAGTTCTGACGTGAGCCCCTCCTGGCTGCCCAGGACGCGGGTGGCATGGCGATAGATTTTCATCAGGCGTCGCCGCGGCAAGCGGTGCACACCTATTCGGAGCTCCGAACGGATCCCATCAAAGGGGGCATCCAGGTAAGGCGAGCTCTTTTTCATCGCCTGTGCGGGTGCGATCCCTTGGAGGTAAAGGGTCAACAATTGGAGGTAATGCAGTTGCGCAGCGGAGAGGTCACCCGGTCGTTCCGGGTCTATGTCATACACATCCCCATCATCGTATATCCTGTAGAGCTGATAGCTCCAATAGGCATCCTCTTCCAGGCCCAGGGGCTTTAAAGACGAGAGCGTGTCGATAAAAAGGTCCATATCTTCTATGTTTTCCAGTGCCGGCAGCATGCCGCTGAGCTGGGAAATCACCTTCATCGGAGCCATCTGAAAGGCGATCTTTAAAAACCTCCGGAAGATCTCCACCCCTTTGAGCGAGGGGATCTGTACAGCCCAGTAGGCCATGACCATGGCAAGGGTTGTCTCGTCCTGTGACCCATCAATCCATCCATACCGGGGCTGGTGTTTTGCAATCTCATCGTCGTCGATCTCGACGTACCGGTTGAAGTACGCCACAAACGCATCCAGAGCCTTCTGGCCCGATTTCTTTTCAAATTCCCCTGTGCGGACATAGTGTTCCACCGGTTTCCAGTGGTGGTAGTTTTTAAGGATCTCTTTTTGGTGATTCTGCCGGTATTCGGTATCGTATACCGCATCTTTTTCGCTTTCGTACTCATCAAAAAGGGTCCATTGGCCCTGGCTCCCCAGGCAGGAGAGGATGAACCGGGGGCCGTAATCTTCAAGATACGCTATGGCTGCCGTGGTAAGGTCACCAAACGCTTTGTCCCGGTTATCCCGAACGGCGAGATAGCTGGCCATGACGGCGGCAGCCGACGGGGAGGCCGGGCAGGTTTTTTTCCCTTTTTCCTCTGCTTTTGGCTTTTCCAGGGAAAACCATTGCCTCAGGTAGGGGGCCGCCTGTTTTTCGTTTTCCTGCAGGAGCCTGAAGAATTTCGGCAGTGTTCGGTGGAGGTCGCTGAACTGGTACCAGTCCCTGATGTTGGTTGGCAGGACCTCGAATTGTTTTTTAAAGGTGGTGGGGAAACGCTCTTCCAACTCCTCGTCTGTGGCAATGTTCAGCTCGTCCACAAGCCCGCGACGGGTCTCGCAATAGATGGGGGGAGAGGCCATGCATCGGTGCATCACGGCGTAGAACCGGAAAATTTGCTCTTTTCCCAGGATGGGATCCTGCGTGAGGCACTCTTTTGCATAGGCGCCCATCTCCCTGAAAATCCACTTTTCCATGGGAGCATATTTTGCCTGCAAGGCCAGGTCGGAAGCCATGGCGCACTTGGCTTTTTTGGCCCCCTTTGCCAGGTCGGTTTTTTTGACGGCGTCCAGCACCTCCGGCGCTTCCCCGGTGGCGATGTAGTGCCATAGGGCCTCTCCATCCGTCAGCACCTTTGTGATCACCTCCTGCCAGGCATCGGCCTCCGGGGTTACCTGCTGTTCCTTTGCACGGCCTTCCCGGTTTTTTTCTTGTTCTTTTTCGGCAAGGGATAAGACAATGGGGCGCCCCAGGCGCTGTTCCACATCGGCCTTGAGCTCCTCGGCTTCCTGTTTGGCGTCGGAGGTCACAAAGGGCTGTGAGAGGTAGGCATCGGCGTCGAAATCATCGTCCCAGAAGTCCACGGTACCCTGGACGTAAAGCATCTCCATGACCAGGGTGCGAAGTGGGGTCTCGTTGTAGGCGTCGAGGTCCTTAGAATACTGGAGAAACGGCATCTCCCGGTAACGATCCGCCAGCATCTGCTTGAATGTGTCGTAGGCATCCGGGTGTTCCCGGAAGTGGGTGATCAGGTCGAAATTGCTTTCGATGGGGTCCCCGCTGTCGTCGTACCCGTCATAGGAGTCATACCCCAGCATGTTTTCCCGAACCGTGGCGTTGTCGGCATAGCAAAACGCCTTCAAGGTATTTTCGGTGATGCCCAGATTGTTTTTCCAGGCGGCCAGGCGATAGAGGGGTTCGTGCATGTGCTCGTCATCCCAGTACGGCACCAGAAAGCTGGCCAGCAGGTACCCGTATTTTGGGTAGCGGGTGGCGACGATGTGCAGGGGCTCGACCCCGAAGGGTGTTTCCACGGTGATCCACATTTCGGACGAATCGTTTAACTCACGGGCGTACCGAACCATGGCTTCACAGGTCGTTTTTATATCCTCTTCCAACTCGGGATGGATCACGGCACACAGGAACAACAGGTCTTCTCCGGTCATGGATGCCTGGAGGTTATCCATGTCGGAATTCTTATGGAAGTAGTAGGCGTCTTCCATGAGGTATTTTTGAAGGTCCGGATGATCGTCAAAGGCGGAAAACGGAATATTGTCACCGGTATGGTAAAAATGGGCAACACAATAGGAGGCGGTAAATGCGTCACCTGTTTGGATTAACTCTGTATATCGTTTTAACGCACGGCGCATGCTGGCAATATCTGCCGGGTGATAATTTATGGCATATTCCGGTGTGTATTCTTCAAGTCTCATCTGAACCTTTATCTTTGCATGTGTTTTTATGAACAGCACCAGGGGTGGTCATCAATTCTGGCTTTGCCCGGATATTTCATGAGTCGAGTGCACCCGTGTTCAAGGCATTAGAGCGGCAGGTCCGGGTCAGGGGAGGGGCCGGATAAAAAATCACGCATAGCAAATGTGTATATTTTACTTTTGCCATAGCCGCTATGGCGAGTGCTTTAATTACTTAAAAAATAGTTTTAATTCGGGCTTGTTTTAGCAAAATGTCCGATTGATGTATACCGTTTTTGATGGGATTCGACATGGAAAATCAAGGAAAAGCGGTTGTGCTGAAAAGAATTGGTCTAACATAGGGTCCCATGCAAATGGAAATAACCTTTCTGGGCATGCATCAATACTCTGGTTTTGTGAAGAAGGAACCTTGTGCATGAAACCTCTCTCTCCGTGGGCTTCAATGCGTAACCAAAAAGTAGCATAAGACTATCTCTGTTTTGATTTCTTGCTTGTGTGACGTGAGCTTTTTTCGTATCACGGAGCGTTTAGCAACGGGGCTGTTTCACGCCCTCTATACACCCTGATTCATTTCGCGATAAAGATGTCTGTGTGGTGTGATTTTTTTGATCTGTATTAAGGATGTGTTATGGGACTGTTGGGTAAGTTGAAGGCCGTGAAAAACGCCGTGACGGGCGGTGCTGCAAAGGTGTGTGTGGAATGCGAGGACTTCTCTTTTACCAGGCCTTTCACGGTCACCGTCGTGGCCCAGACCATGGATGCCCCGGTGAAGATGAGTGGGGTCTATTTGAAGGTACAGGGGCAGGAAGAGGTCGAGTTGACCGATACGGATGTGGTGTTTGATTCGGACGGGGACTCGAGTTGCCGTGTGGAGACGATCACTGCGTCCCATGTAACGGTGGATTTGCAGTACCCCGTGGCCGACGGCCAGGAACTTGAGGCCAATACGACCTACCGTTGGGAGGTGCAAGTGGCGCTTCCCGAAGATGCGCCGCTCATTTACATCGGGCACAATTGCAAACACACCTATTGTGCCTATGCCGGTCTGGATTGCAGGGGAAACGACCCTGATTCCGGCTGGGTGGACCTGGTCTGACGGGCTTGCCCTGCTTCGGCACCTGTGCACCTATGTCGAGCTGGCACCTATACAAAAACGGCCCGGGAAACATCCCCGGGCCTTTTTTATTCCCTGTGACCCGGCACCCCCGCCTTTGGTGCCGGGTCGTTACTTACCCGATGGAATCACACGGCATCGAGAAGCATGTAGGCGTTGGAGAAGCGCCCGCTTTCCGGGATAAAGCAAAGAACCTTGTGGCCTTTTTTCAGGTTGCCGGACTTGAAGAGTTCTTCCAGCATCACGTAGATGGAGGCGGAGCCCGTGTTGCCTTTGGTGCTCAGGTTGGTGAACCACTTCTCGTAGGGGATGTGGAAGCCGATCTCCTGCATCCCTTTGTAGAGGGGCTCTTTGAAGAAGTGGGAAGAGAAGTGGGGGAGGAACCAGTCGATCTCGTCGGCGACGAGTCCCTTTTTCTCAACCACTTTTTTCAGGTGGCGGTGAACGGCCATGTTCACGATGTTGTCGCCGAGGAGCCGGGTGTCCTGCTTCAGGGCGAAAAAGTCTTTGTCTACGGCCTCTTCAAGGGAGTTGGTCTGACGGAATCCCACCATTTTCCCTTCTTTGTTTTTCCTTCCCCCGGAGTACATGCACGTGTCGTAATCGCTGGCAAAGGAGATGTGGTCGATCCAGTCCACCTTGAGGGAGAGCCCTTCGGGGTTCTGCTCATTGGACATGTAGACGGCACCTGCCGCATCCGAGAGCATCCATCTCAGGAATTCGGCGTCAAAGATGAGCTCCGGGTTTTTGTCGATGTCTTTGGTGCCGTTGGTCTCTTTGTGTCTGAAAAAATTGGAGCGCAGGATGGACGAGGCGATTTCAGAGCCCGTGGTCACGGCGTTCTTGGAAAAGCCGGACGCCACGTTCATGTAACCGAATTTGAGGGCGCTGATGCCGCTCAGGCAAATGCCTGCCGTTGAGATCACCTCGCAAGGCGTGGATTTGAGCTCGCCGTGGACCATGAGGCCATGGCCCGGTGCTGTCACATCAGGTACGGTGGAGCCGCAACACAGGCACTCGATGTCGCTGGCCGAAAACCCGTTGTAGGGCTTGAGGCCTTTGATGGCCTGGGCCGTGAGTTCCGCGTTGGTGTGGGTCATCTCCCCGGTGTCCTTGTCCACGGCATAGTATCGGGTCTTGATGCCGTTGTGTTTGAGGATCTTGTTGCGGATTTTCGACGGGGTTTCGTTGATCATACCAAGGACAGATTCCATTTCGTCGTTTCCAACAGGGGCATTGGGAAGTGCAACAGCGATGTCGTTGATGTAGACGTCTTTCATGGTTGGCTCCTTTGTGTTGAAGGTGAAACGTTATGGATTAACAACAATAACATCGGGTACGTATCAGGCAGAGCCAGGCTGCCAAGGATTTCCGGCTGCCGGGCAGGCTTTTTTACGCGCCCCCTTTATCCGTTGCAAAGGGGTTGTGAAGTGAGGCCAGATAGGCCCCCACACGGCCCTGGAAAAAGAGCCGGAGCACCAGGCTTCCAACCAGGCACATGGGCACGATGACCAGAATCGAGAAAAACAGAGAGAGGAAAAACAGGAACTCCATGGGGTAGCGAAGCCCGTACCAGAGGCGGCCGGAGAGTCTCGCCAGCTTGGCCCAGGGCCAGAAGAGGAGCAGGCCGAATTTTTCCGGCAGCATGTATTTGCCGCTCACCTCCGGCACCTCGTCGCTCAATTTGACCAGGCGGCACTCGTCCAGTTCCTCTTTTTCCAGGGCCACGGCAAGGCGACTGCCAACGCTTTCCAGGGAGTCGATATCCCGGGAGGATACCCCGGCGGCCGGCAGGGAGCGGATGACCTTTTTTCGCCCGGTGAAGAGCCACAGGGGGGTGGTGAGGAAGGTGGCTGAAGCGGGCCCCTGGTCGATGAGCACCACATGGCCGATGATTCGGCCGCCAAGCCTTCTCACGAGGGTACTGGCCTGGAACCAGGCACGGTGCCACATGTTCCGGCAGGCATTGACCATGACCACGGGCGTTCCTTCAAGAACTTTAGCCCCTTTGGTGTGCAAAAATCCCAGCATGGGAAGGGAGAGTTTCAGGAACCACACATGGTACCCCAGGATGACCAGGTCGTAGTCCCCAGGTTTTAATTCCATTTCGGGTGTTTCCATGGCCGGCGGGACTTCGAGGTAGGCTTCGGGAAACACATCGAAGAAGCGGAAAAAGGTCCATGGGTAGGGGTAGGCCTTTTTAGGAGAGAGCACCAGGGTCTCGACCTCCACTCCCTCCAGCGCTTTGAGGGGCCGGGTAAGGGATTCCAGGCACTCCCCCAGCTGGCCGCTTTGGGAAAAATAGATACACAACACGCGTTTCATCATCCGACTCCTTCGTTTAAGGTCAAAATGGGTAAGGCTATACGTTGATGAAAAATGAATGAGGCACGTCATCACACAGTCCGCGGTTCAACGCGTGGACTATCCCGTCTATGCACAAAGCCCACGGGGTTCATCTGGCTGCTCTTCAGGTTCCGGCCTTTGATGACAGGAAGGCGTTTACTCACTTGTGAGAGGCAATAAAAATGCCTCTTTCCCGGCCTGTGAGGCGTGCCGGCGTGGCCCTGGGGCAGTCATCTTTCGGGGCGCCGGCTGGTGAGCGCAATTGTCTTCGTCGTCATGGCTGCTGTCTCGCGTTGGTTGCGGGCTGAGCAAAGGGCCTGATCGCAGGGAACAAACGATTTTATTTCAGAAAGGAGAATAAGGAAGGATCGCCAACTTGACACACCTCGGGTGTGTCTATATATTGACTGGCAACAGTGAGAATACCTTTCTTATTCTCATGCCTTGGGAGTACAGGGTGTGGCCGCACTCTGTGCTCCTTTTTTTTTATCTGAAGCGTTTTGAATCAAGTTAAAATAAGAAGGTGCCCCGGCAACGGGTGTCAACGTTATCGTTGTATTACAGGAGGGGCAATCGCGTATGCTGGTGGTGGTACTTGTCTGGTGTTGCGAGGCTCAAACTGGAACATTTATTCGTTGTGTTCAGTTTATAGAGAGACGGTTTTTCTTTGTCAAGATATTTTGAATGACTTTTTTACTCTGCGCTTTTCGTGTGTGCTGAGTGGCGATTTTGTGCCAGTTTAAAAGTAGTTAAAATACGGCACGGGTGAGGTTTCGCTGTGTGTAACTGTTTGTTTGTATAGGGTGTGTATCTGGTTGGCGATGCTGCATATGTGTGATGTCTAAAATTAATTGTTCCATGAATTAGAAAATGATAAAGGACAAAATTTATCTCTCCTAACGACGTTTTTAATTCGCCTGTTCGCATGGCGGTACCCTTAAGAAAGAGCATTTTGTTTGCTTTTTAATGATGATAAAGGGGCGGCGCCAGAAAAAGGATAGACCCACATAACGTGGGTTTTGGATCGGTTTGTGTTTCTCTTTTATTAAGATATTGTTTTATCTTTTTAAATTGTTAACCCTTGCTAAGTATGTGGCGTGTCTGGGTGGGCTGCTCTTTGTTTGTGTGGGAAAGGCTCTTTACAGTGTTTCGCAAAGGTGGCGATATCCGTCGCCGAGGGTGGGGATGTCATCAGTTCTTACGTACTGACGGGGCAAGGGCTTTGGCGTTGGCCTGCCGGAGAAGGCAAAACGGGCGACTCGGAGGAGTCGCCCGTTTTTTGGTTTGCCCGGCAAAGCCGGCACCCCGTCTGCTTGAAAGAGAGCAGAGATACCCCGTCCGAGGGGAAATCAATCCTAATCGCAAGGGCGTTTCTGGTAACGGAAGGGTCTGAAGGAAGCGATAGGGAGTGAACGGTACATAGCGCAAGCGAACCTGATACGGCTCGTGCAGTGGGTAAGCCTGCCAAATAAGGCAATGCCCGATACTCGGACAGACTGCAAGAGTGATTGAGGATGGGATCGTTCACAGGGACCGGAAATTAACCGGGGAAGCCCTGCAGAGTTCTAAAAAAAAAAAAAAAAGATATCACCCGACAAGAGGAGACTCAAGGAGGGGGAGATGCTTTGCAGGGTGGCAGATGAGCCCGTAGTAGTGATGAAATCTCAGCCTGAGAAGCCCGGTAACGGAGTGGAGGAGAAAACAGAGATGATCAGCAGCATGGACTGTTGAGGCTGCCGGAAAGCCAAAAGCGCCGACAGTTGCGAAGGGGTGAAGTTTAATCGAAAGCTTTGGAAGCAGAACGTGAAGATGAGCGGAGAACAAGCCGCCTGACGAGGCGGGCAAGTGGTAATGAAGTCCCCCTGGGAACAGGGCTCTTTAAGCAAACTGCTCTCATCGGAGTAAGCGACGCAGATGGCTGTACATTGCCGAATACGGATAGAAAGCAGGCAGGCGTTGCCGAAGACTCGAAACGCATCACCGGAACGATCTGACAGAAGAAGCGAAGCAAGAGGAAGAGATGGGAAAACGAGTCTGGTACAGCCTTTACGATCGGCTTCTTCATCAAGAGGCACTTACAGGGGCATTCAAAAAGGTGAAATCGGCGAATGGAGCTCCCGGGATAGACGGGCAGTCCTGCAAAGATTTTGCCTTGGAACTGGACACAAATATCCAATCTCTTCTGATGGAACTAAAGGGGAAGAGCTACCTGCCGTCTCCTGTGAAGCGAGTCGAAATCGACAAACCGGATGGCGGCATCAGGAAAATCGGTATCCCTACGGTTCGTGACCGAGTGGTCCAACAGGCGTTAAAGACCATACTGGAACCCATCTTCGACCCGGGCTTCCATCCATCGAGCTATGGGTACCGTCCCAGTCGAGGTGCGCAGGATGCCATCGCCAAAGCAACGATGTTCATGCGCGATTACAACCTGAAATGGGTTGTGGATATGGATTTGAGTAAGTGTTTTGACACGTTAGACCACGACCTGATTGTTCAGGCAGTTCGAGAGAAAGTAGCAGATCGCAGTATCCTGAATTTGATTCGAATGTTCCTGACAGGTGGAGTGTTAACCTCCGGCGAACTGGAACCGACAACCGTCGGTAGTCCGCAGGGTGGCGTCATCAGTCCACTGTTAGCCAATATTTATCTGGATAAGTTTGATCAGTATATGAGGCGACGGGGGCATCGAATCACACGTTATGCAGATGATATTGTCATCTTCAAAGCGAGCAAGGCAGGGGCAGAAAGAGCACGGGAAGTGGCAACGGGCTATCTCGAGGTGAAGCTAAAGCTGACGGTTAACCAGAAGAAGACTCATATAACGAGTCTGTGGAAGGGAGTACCGTATCTCGGGGTGGTTATCGGTTCGAGGTACACCCAGGTGAAACCCGAACGGAAGAAGGCCTTTAAAGAAAAAGTCCGGAAGTGCACCCGACGCAACACCCCAGTGAATCTTGCGAAAGTCATTTATGATCTGAATCCTATTCTTAGGGGCTTTGCCAACTACTTTAAAGTGGCAAACTGCAAGGGATGGTTCAGGGAGATGATGGGGTGGATACGAAGACGTCTGCGAGCAATCCAGATGAAGTTATGGAAGAAACCTCGAAAGCTTCACCGCAGACTCAGGCAACTGGGCTACACCGGTGAGTTCGAGAACATCCGGATGAGTTCGTGGCGAAATGCGGCATGCCAACTGAGCCACTGGGCTATATCGAATAAGTGGCTTGAAAAACTCGGACTGTTCCAGATGGACAAGATAGAGACGGGAGTGCTTCCCCAGCCAATGCTGGGATAAGGTTGGACAGGAGCCGTGTACGAGGCCCGTACGCACGGTTCTGTGAGAGGGATGAAGCAGAGCTGATCACTCTGCTTCACCCTACTCGATTTTCGGGGGCCTTAGCCCGGATATTTCACGAGTATAGTGCATCCATATTCAAGGCTGCACAGTCCCTTACTGGTAGGACACGCTCAAGCTCACCCCGGAGAAGGCGGAGTAGGCCCGGATGCCGATGTAGGTGGCCCCTGCATTGGGAGAGGCATTGGTACAGGTTTCGTTGTTGCCCCATTTGTAAGGCCTGCAGTCGTAGTCGGACAGGGTTGGCTTTTCGCCGAAGCGGGTGTAGAGGTCCGCGTCGCCTGAGCCGCTGTCGATGTCAATGGTGAGGTTGGCTGCCCCTGCCGGGAGGATGACCTTGTAGTAGAGCCAGTCACCTTTTGCCGCGGCAAGGTCGGTGAGGGTCTCCCCGTTGGCGATGACCGGGACCCCGTCATCGGCCGTTACCACCACCTGCTGGGTGGCGGTGGCTGTGAGACCGTCGTTGTCGGTGACCGTGAGGGTCACCGTGTACGATCCTGCCGCGCCGTAGGTGTGTTGCGGGTTGGTCTGGGTACTGGTGGCCCCGTCTCCGAAGGCCCAGGCACGGGAGGTGATGCTGCCGTTGTCGTCGCTGCTTTCGTCGGTGAACTGGACGGCCAGGTCTGTGGCATCAAAGGTGAAGGATGCCGTGGGTGCCCCGGGTTGGGCCACGGTGAGGAAGAGGGCACTTACGGCGCCCCAGTTGTTGGCTGCATCTTTGGCGCGCACGAAGACCATGTGCTCGCCGGCGGTAAGGCCCGAGGTGTTCACGGTGCCGGTGATGCCTTCGGAGGTGGCGTTAAAGGAGCCATCGGCGGCATTCAGGGCGTGGGTCACGGCACCGGGGGCCCATGGGGGCATGTCCACGGTGTATTCGGCAGCGGCGATGGCCTGGGAGGATTCCGTGCCGTTTGCGCTGCTGTAGCGGGTGTCCACGGCCGTGGCCGTCAGGGTGCCGTTGGCGCCCAGGGCCAAGGTGATAATGTCCGGCCCTGCCGGGATTTTGTATGGGGCCCGGGCCACCTTGGCCGCGTAGATGAGGGCGGGAAGGTTGCCGGGGAGGATCTGGTTTTCATAGGTTGAGCAGGACTGGAAAAAAGCGGTGCCCAGCTCAAAGCAGTATCCGGCGATGCCCAGTTCGCCGTAGGCGTAGTCGTCGGTGGTGCCGGTGGTGGGGTAGAGGCCCACGGCCTGCTGGGGAGTATACCCGTTGAAGTAGGCGAACTTCCTGCCCAGGGTCTGGAGCTGGGTGCCGTTGGGGGCGGGGTTGCTGGTGTCGCCCCAGGGCCAGAGCACCAGCTCGCTGTAGCTGTGGATGTCGATGTACAGGCCCGAGGCGTCGTCGGAAACCAGGCCCCCCGGGGTGCCTCCGTTGTGGTCCTCGAAGATGGCCTTCATGTAGTTCTGAACGGCCTGGGTTTCAGGTTCGGACGCCGCGTGAGAGCCCCGGTAGGTCTGGTCGCAGGTGTAGGTGCTGGCCCCGCTGCCGCCCCAGTGAAAGTCAAAATTGCGGTTCAGGTCCGCGCCGGGGGTCTGGTGGGCGCAGTAGTCGGTGTTGTGGTTTTTCCGCCAGGATGCACCGCCCTCGGCCTGTTTGCGTCCGTCGGGGTTGGCGTGGAGCATGAGATGGACTTCATGGTGATCAAGGATCCACCTGCTGTCCGCATCGGTCTGGTAGGTGTCCACGAGGCGGTGGGCAAAGGCCAGGGCCAGGGGAGAGGTGGTGTACTCCCGTGCGTGGATGGCGCTGGTGATGAAGAGTTTGGGTTTGTCACCGGTGAGGGTCTTGTTGGTGAGCTTCAGGACAAAGAGGTCGTAGCCGCCGCTTGTGTTCTCTTTTTTCCAGGAATCCCCGGCATCGATGATCTCAGCCAGGTTGGGGTTGGCCGTGACCATGGCCTGGGCGTCGCTGAAGGTGGCTTCCACCGTTTTGTAGCAGGGGTAGCCGGGTATGGTGTCCGCTGATTGTGCGGACAGGGCCATGGGGGCTGCGGCGTCTTTCCGGTGGAGGATGTACCCTTCGTGGGGCTCGATACGGAACCCCAGGGACGTGAGGTACGCCTCGTCTTTCACGGTGGCATGAATTACCAGAAACCCCTCATCGTAATTGATCTCCGGCGGGGTGGGCTCAAAGGACTTGATCACGTAAAGGGCGACCTCTTTGTCCGTAAAATAGGCCTTGACGTACCGCCTTGTCTCCTCGCTCTTTGCCTGGTCGGCAAAGGCTGCGGTCCCTAAGGTCATCAGAAAAACACTCGCGAAAAACAGGCATAGACATTTGGATCTCATGCACATCTCCTTTTCGTTGGGTTAAGCGTCCGGTGCGTGGAACAGGACCTTTTTGATGGGCCGGAGACGCCCAAATGCATGGGGGTTCGACCCATCACGACAATCGGGGGGGAAAGATCGTAAGCACATCGCGAGGTGTAACGGTGACCCGAGGGCGATGTGCGTCATGGGTTTTCGCATTACCGGCAGGGCCATGGGGACTGGCGCCTGGTTTTTTTGTCTCTATACGTTGGTTTTCAACGGCTCTTGGGCCGGAGGCGTGATGCTTTTTTACTGATACCGTGAGTCAATGGCGGGAAGATTATAGCTTGTGTCGTGATGACAACAGGCATTTGATTTCGTTGGGTATTATATCGTCGTTTTTTTGGATGTCAAGGTGGCGGGACTGGGGTGAGGGGGGAAGGTGATGGCGGAGGAGTACGTTTTATGGTGGCGCCCGGAGCATCGCACTTCCGCGCGTTTAATAAAACGCGTGGGCGCGATGACACCGGGCACAACGGGCGAGTCGGGCGGCAGTGGCTTAAGGTTCATACGCTCTCAGGCCATATGCCGGGCCGTGATGGCGTGAACGCCGCCCGACCCCATGTTGCACCTTACTTTTCGGGGTAGAGGAAGGCAAAGGCCTCCTCTTTGAAAGCGGCTCTTTCGTGCATGTCGGCTGTGGCCTTGCCGATGTTGCCTGCAAGGGCGGGCACGGCATGTTCAAGGATCGCCAGGTAGTGATCGGCGTCCTGGGCGGTAAAGGCCGGGATCTTCCAGGTCTTGACGGTCTGCTCCGAGACCACCATGGAGAGAACCGCGCACATGCCGGGCATGATGCCGCCGCCGCCCACCAGGTTGTGGAGGTCAGAGGACATGAAGGTCACCCCTCCGGCGTCCTGGCTGACGATGGTGGCCAGCTCGCCCACGATGCGGACTTTTTCGCGCGCCGTGTCTGCTTCGGCAAGCGAGTTGCCCAGGGCGGCGATGCGCTCGCCCAGCTCACGGGTGCCCTTTGCCATGTCTCCTTTTCCCCTGGGAAAGGCGGTGTCGGAGTGGGTGCAGGGAAGGCCTGCCGCGTTGATCCCTTTGATGAGGGCGTCAAAGACCGAGGGGTTGTCCACCTCTTTGTTCATGCGTACCCAGAACATCTCTTCCCGGTTGTCCTTGAAGACGGCAGGGGCATAGGCCTTGCTCTCCAGAACAAAGGTGGGCAGGGCGTCCAGGCCCAGCTCTTTCATGACCCGGCCCTTGTCTCCGAGCATGACGTTGCCTTCCAGGTCCTCGTCCGGGCCCAGGCCGCCTTCGCTGGCGTTGATGACGGCCATTACCGAGACGGGAATATCGTCGATGTCCAGGACGGTACCGATGATTTTTCCCACTTTGCCGGGCATGTCCTCAACCCCGGTGACGAACTGTCCCGGGTATTTTTTTTCAAAGGTGTCCACCACGGCCAGGCAGGCGGCGGTCTGAAGGGCCACGGGCAGCTCCAGGACGCCCTGGCCGTAGATCCTTCCGAAGGCGGTGCATGCCACGGTCTGGCTGTAGATGGCGTCCATGCCGATGGCAAGGCGGGCCAGGGTAGCTTCATAGGGGGTGATGCCCCGGCGGGTCCGGGCCGTGCCTGTGCCGCCGTCTTCTGTGGTGACGGTGACGGTGCCGGTTTCGATGTCCGCATCCACCGAGGCGATGGTGGTGCGTGCGGGAAAGGCTTTTCGCAGAAGGGCGGAGACGACGGCAAATCCTGCTGAATCGTCCTGGACAAACCCGAAGTTGGTGTGGACATGGCCCGCGCCCACATGGCCGGTGATGCCTAACGTACCGCGGGATACGCTGCTTTTGGAAATCTTCATCATGCTGGCTCTTTTTTTAACTGTTGAGAGTAGGGGTGCCGGCTGCGGTTATGCATGCGGCACAGGCGATACAGAGAAAAAACGACAAAATCTGCCTCCGGCTGGACGCCGGAGGCAGATGCACGCTGAGTCGTGTCCCCGGTGTTTCGGGGACACGTCCGCAAGATAGAGGCTTTTCTTTTTACAGTCCCGGCAACCAGAGGGCCAGGGACGGCACAAAGACGATGGCCAGAAGGGCCAGCACCATGGTGAGCAGGAACGGGAGTACCGCCACGCTGAGTTTTTCAATGGACAGGTTACTGATGCTGCAGCCCACGAAGAGGTTGACGCCCACGGGAGGAGTCAAAAAGCCCATGGAGGAGGTCACGATCATGACGATGCCGAAGTGGATCGGATCCATACCCAGGTGCTTGACCACGGGAAGGAGCAGGGGCGTCAGGATCAGGATGTTGGCCAGGGCGTCCATGAAGGTTCCCATGACAAGGAGGAATACCAGGATAATGGGAATCAGGATGTACCTGTTGTCCGAAATGCCCGTGAGGATGTCCACCAGCTGGTTCGGCAGGTTGTAGAACAGGAGGATCTGCCCCAGGGCCGTTGCCGTGGCCACCACAAGGAAGATGGAGGCGGTGGTCAGGGCGGTGCCCTTGAACACGTCGGCGATTTTGCTCCAGCTGAGGGTCCTCAGGAAGATCCCTTCCATGATGAGGGAGTAGACCACGGCAATCACGCCCGCTTCCGTGGGGGTGGTAAAGCCGCCGTAAATGCCGCCCAGAACAATGAGGGGAACCATGAGGGCGGGCAGGGCCGACTTGAGGGAGGAGAGTACCTCGGAGACAGGGGCCCGTTTCCCGGAACCGGTGAATCCGTATTTTTTGGACAGGATGTAGCTGCACAGCATGAGGCAGGCACCCACAAAGAGGCCGGGGATGACACCTGCGATGAAGAGGTCGCCTACGGAGACACCGGCCGTGGTGCCGTAGATGATCAGGGGAACGCTGGGGGGGATGATGACCCCCAGGCAGCCTGCGGCGGTGTTGACCGCGGTGGAAAAGGACTTGCTGTACCCTTCTTCCTCCATGGCAGGCACCATGATGCCGCCGACAGCGGCCACGGTGGCGGGTGCGGAACCGGAAAGGGCCCCGTAAAACATGCTCGTGAGAACGGAGATGTGAGCCATGCCCCCTGTGATATGGCCCACCAGGGACCGGGACACCGCCAGCAGTCTCTGGGCCATGCTGCCCTTCTGCATGATCTCGCCGGCCATGATGAAAAAGGGAACCGCCATGAGGGGGAAGACATCCAGGGACGTAACCATCTTCTGGATGAGAAATTCATACGGAAGCAGGTCGCTGAAGGTCATCCCCACGGTGACGCTCAACCCGATGGCGATGCCGATGGGCACGCTCAACAGGAGAAATGCCGCAAGTGAAACAAACGTTAAAATAATTGCCATATCCATAGGGCAGGGTCTTCCTTAATTGATTTCCATGATTGAAGGGTCGTACTTGCCCGTGATGACCCCCCAGAGTCTCTCCAGGGTACGCAGGGCCATGAGGCCTAAGCCCACCGGAACGCTGAGAAACACCCAGTACATCTGCACTTCAAGGGCCGGTGTTTTCTGGCCCGTGGTGGCCAGGAACTGAATGAACTTGATGCCCCAGAAGGTGGCGCAGGCGCAGAACACCAGGGTGCAGAGGTGAGCTGCGATGGTGACGGGCTTGGCAAATTTTCCCCCGAACATGTTCCGGATCACCGTGACTTCCAGGTGGCGGTTCATCTGGGTGGCGTAGCTGCATCCCACGTAAACGGCCCAGATAAAGAGATAGCGTGCGACTTCCTCGGACCAGTCGAGGGAGTTCTGGAGCACGTATCGGTTGAAGACCTGGACAACGGTGATGCCTGTCATCAAAACCAGCGCCAACGAGGAGAAGATCTCCTCGGATCGGTTGATGACGGATTTGGTCGATTTAATCATGCGGATGAACTCCTGTGGCCGGGTATGCCGGAGGACCGGCATACCCGGGTGTTCTTCATTACTCGGCGATGGTTGCCTTGGCCTGTTCGATCAGCTCTTTGCCGATACGTTTTTCAAACTTCTTGTAAACACCTTCGGTGGCTTTCTGCCAGCGCGCACGCTCTTCGGGGGTGAGAACGGTGACGTTGACCCCTTTGTCCTTCAGGTTGGCCAGGATCTCTTTTTCGCCGTCACGGATGAGCTTGCGCTCATAGAGCTTGACCTCTTCGAAGGTGGTCAGGACGAGCTCTTTCTGCTTGGGAGTGAGGCTGTCGAGGAATCGCTTGGAGATCATGACGAGGTGGGGGCTGTAGAAGCTGTTGACGATGGTGACGTTGTTGTTGACTTCAGGGAAGTTGTTGTGCCATGCCAGGTTGAGGTCGATGTCGATGCCGTCCACGGTCTTCTGCTGCAGAGCGGTGTATACCTCGCCCCAGGAGATGGGGGTGGGGTTCATGCCCAGGCTTTTCAGGGTGGCAATGTGTGCCTTGGAGGGGGTGGAGCGGATCTTCAGGCCCTTGGCGTCTTCGAGGGTGGCCACGGACTTTTTGTTGTTCCAGAGGTTACGGAAGCCGATCTCGATGTATCCGAGGCCGATGATGCCGCTTTTTTCGAGGGCCTTGCTGGCGTTTTTGCCGATGGGGCCGTCGGTGATTTTATCGGTTGAAGGATAGTCGGGGAAGAGGAAGGGCAGGTCGAAAATCAGGAATTCGTCGGAAAAGGGGGAGAGGTTTGCGGTGCCTGCAGACCCCATCTGGAGCATGTTGAACTGGAGGCCTTGAACCACGCTGTCGAAGTTTCCGAATTTTGAGCTGTCGAAGATATCCACGCGGAACTCGCCGTTGCTTCGTTCTTCAAGCAGCTCCTTGAATTTTTCGAATGCCTGGCCCATGGGATGCTGGGGGACGTTGGGGTGGGCAAGTTTGATCACGATGGGTCCGGCCACGGCAGTGGTGGCGGTTAGAAACAGGGCGATCATCAGGGTTGCGAAAATGGTCTTTAGTCTGGTCATCCTTGAACTCCTTAACTCCTTATGTATTAAAATGTCCGAGAGCCTCTCCGGAGCTCCCGGGCTGTACCGTCACGCATATCGGGGCGTGGTGCCGCATACCGTTAAAGCGTGCGGTGCGCCGGATTCCATCCCCGTTGTCGGTCAGGTTGCGGGGTGGCCATCGCGTTTCGAAATGTATCGATCGCCGCGCTGGGCCTGGGTTTTCGCGTTCCCGACCAGGGGACACTCTCTCCTTTGTATGAATCTTTTTGACAGGTGTCATGAGTCTTATTGAACACACTGTACCTTCTTAATTGGACATGATAGGTGGCTTTGGTTCAAAACTAAATATGAATACAATATCTAAAAAGTGACTATACAAAATAGGCATTAAGGGGTGCGGCCTCGTGGCCTGAACGGGAACGAATCGTGGGGGGAAAGATGCATGATTTCGAGGGGATGTTCTAACTGTCGGTCTATTCTATCATTTTTGAGGTTTGGAGGCGAAGGCATTGTGCCTATTTTTAATGGGCAATTTGAGGGGACTTGATGGTTGTTCGGCTCTGTTCGGGTATGCTATTTAGGGGACAGGCAGTGCCCCTTCAGGGTTCAAAATGCTGTTGTCTGTGTTTGACAACCAGGTTTTTGAACTGCGGGAACGCCTGGCTGCCGGTTGTAGGCTGCTGGGAAACGGGTGTTGTCGGACAGGGAACCAAACGGTGAGGGGCGATCCATGGGGGTAAAAAAAACAGGTTTTATGCCCGGGCTCTGGAAACAGAGCCTCATGGCTCGTCTGGTGGGGTCGTTTCTCTTTCTGTCCCTGACCATCGTGAGCCTGGTGGGGTACATCGGATACCACCAGGCCACCGAAGCCCTCAAGGCATCGGTGTTCGACCGCCTGGACACCGTGGCCACCTTTAAAGCTGGGGAGCTGAACCGCTGGGTGGAAGACCGCATGCTGGATGTGGCCTTTTTTGCCAGCCTGTCCGACGTGCGGGGGCCCGCGGAAATTCTCCTGACGCACCCTTCGTCTGATCCGGCTTACGGGAAGGCCCACGCTGACCTGGCCCACGTCATGGACGATATTCTGGCCGGAAGGTCAGACCCCGAGGAGATTTTTATCCTCTCGGCCGTGGGGGGGCAGATCCTTGTCTCCACCGATTCGTCCCAGGAGGGGATGTACCGGCCCAAGGACATCTATTTTACCCGTGGGCTCCAGGCCAACGCCATTCAGGGCGTGTATGCGTCACCCATGACCCTGAAGCCCACCCTGACCCTTGCCACCCCGCTTTTTGACGGGGCGGGGGAGCGGCGGCTGGGCGTGCTTGCCGCCCACATGAACCTGAGGCACATGGATCAGATCGTTCGCAACGCCGCAGGGCTGGGCCAGAGCGGTGAGTCCTATCTTGTGGATTCGCTTAATGTGTTTGTTTCGGCAGACCGGTTCGGGCGTCTGGAGTTTCCCAGGGGCATCCACACCGAGGGCATCGATACTGCGGTATCGGGCCTCAACGGCTCGGGCATCTACGAAAACTACGCCGGGGTGAAGGTGATCGGTGTGTACCGCTGGCTGGAGGAGCGGCAGCTGGCCCTGCTGGTGGAGATGAGCCTGGAAGAGGCCTTTGCCCCTGCCCGAAGGCTGGCCCGGAACATCATCGCTGTGGGGGTGGTTTCGGCCTGGCTCCTGGCCCTGGGAATCTACGCCCTGGCTCGCCAGATCGCGCGGCCCATCCGGACCATTGCCGACACGGCCGTTCAGGTGGCCGGAGGGGATCTGGACTCCACGGTGCCGGTGCCCACCGAAGATGAGGTGGGCCGCCTGGCCCGCTCCTTCAACCGGATGGTCGCAGAGGTGAAAAAACACCGGGATCACTTGGAGTTCCGTGTTGCCGAGCGCACCACCGACCTCAAGGAGGCCAACGCAAGGCTCCAGCATGAGATTGCGGTGCGCAAAGAGGCGGAAGGGGAGGTTCGGGCCTTGAACGAAGGCCTTGAGCAGCGGGTACAGGATCGGACCTCGGAGCTCTCCGTGGCAAACGCCCTGCTTCAGCGGGCCAAAGAGTCTGCCGAGGCCGCGAGCAGGGCCAAGGGCCGGTTCCTTGCCAACATGAGCCACGAGTTGCGGACCCCGTTGAATATCATCCTGGGGTTTTCGCACCTGTTGAACCGGGACGAGCGCACCACCTCGGACCAGCAGGCGTCCCTTAAGACCATCACCCGGAGCGGGGAGCACCTGCTGGCCCTTATCAACGATATTCTGGAGATGTCCAAGATCGAGGCGGGGCGGACCACCCTGAAGCAGCATAGTTTCGACCTGCACCTGGCCCTGGAGGGCATCGAATCGATGATGCGCAGCAGGGCCGAGGACAAGGGCCTTGCCCTGACGGTGGAGACCTCCGTTGACCTGCCCCGCTATATAAGGTGCGACGAGACCAAGCTTCGCCAGGTCCTGGTCAACCTGCTGGGCAATGCCGTGAAGTTCACCGATGAAGGCGGCGTGACCTTGCGGGTCCGGCGCGGCACGGAGGCCCCTGAAGCGTCGCGTCTCTTTTTTGAGGTGGAAGACACCGGCGTGGGCATTGATTCAGGGGAGGCCGGCATCATTTTCGACGCCTTTTCCCAGGCCGGGGATGGTGAGACGGAAAGGGAGGGCACGGGCCTGGGCCTTGCCATCAGCAAACAGTATGTGGACCTTATGGGGGGCCAGATTGCCGCCCAGGGCCTGGATACCGGAGGATCGCTTTTCCGGTTCGATGTCCGGTTTGACGCTGCCGATATGGAAGAGGTCAAGGTCAAGAGCCCTTCCCGGCGGGTAACGGGGCTTCAGCCGGACCAGCAGGCCTTTCGGGTCCTCATTGTGGAAAACAACCCCGAGAGCCGCACCCTGCTGACAAAATTGCTCACCTCCGTGGGCTTTGACGTTCGGGGGGCAAGCAACGGACGGGAGGGGGTCGACCTGTTTCACCAATGGCACCCCCACCTGGTCTGGATGGACCTGAAGATGCCGGAGATGGACGGATACGAAGCCACCCGGCAGATCAAGGCAAGCCCTGAGGGGCAGGCTGCCAAGGTCATTGCTTTGACCGCCAGCTCCTTTGACGAGCAGAGGGGCGATGCCCTGGCAGCGGGTTGCGATGATTTTGTGGGCAAGCCCTTTCGGGAAGACGATATTTTTGGGGCCATGGAGAGGCACCTGGGTGTGCGATACCTGTATGAAGCAGGCGCCCAAGGGACCGCTGGGGCGGATGCCGGGGACGAGGCGCCCCGGCCTGTTGTGGCCGCAGACCTGGGCACCCTGCCAGAGGCGCTGATCACCAGACTCTCGGATGCGGCAACGGCCTGTGATGTGGGCAGCGTGGCAACGATTATCGAGGAGGTCAGAGAAATCGATACCTCCGTGGCAGAGTCCCTGGCCGAACTGGCCGATGGTTTTCGGTACGATGACATTCTTGCGTTGATCAATGGGTAATGCACGGTGGGGTGGTCTCAGCCGTGTTGAGTCCGTCGATACTTTTTTAAACCCTGTTTGACCAACTTTTCAAACGTTTGGCCCCCGGCAGCATCGCCGGGGGCACGTGCATGCGGAGAGACCCAAATGGAGATGGACCACATGACGTCGGGGCACTGGAACCACGCCGAGGGAAACATCCTTGTGGTGGACGACAATCCCGAGAATTTGAGGATTCTGGTGAAGCTGCTCACCGAGGCCGGTTACAAGGTGCACGCCGCGGCCAAGGGCTCCCTGGCCCTGGGAGCGGTGGAGCGATCCCTGCCGGACCTGATCCTCCTTGACATCAAGATGTCGGGCATGGACGGGTACGAGGTGTGCCGCCGGTTGAAGGCAGACGGGCGAACCGCGGAGGTCCCCGTGATTTTCATCAGCGCCCTGGATGACGCCGAGGACAAGGTCAAGGGCTTTGGCCTGGGCTGCGCCGACTACATCACCAAGCCGTTTCAACTTGAAGAGGTCCTGGCGCGGGTTCGGACGCACCTGGGGGTGTTCCGTCTGAAACGCCAGCTCAACGATAAGATCAGGCTCCTCCACCACGAGATCGTTGAACGCCAGCGCGTGGAGGCCATGCTCCAGGAAAAACATGATCAGATGGAGCAGGAGGTGGCCCGGCGCACGGCGGAGCTGCAGGAGAAATCCCGGCACCTCGAAGAGGTGAACCAGGCCCTCAAGGCCATGCTGGACCACAGGGATCTTGAAAAACGGGCCATTGAGGACAATATGGCCGCCAACCTGAAAAAATACGTGGCTCCCTACCTTGATCAGATGAGAAGAACCGTCCGGGAGGAGGAGCACAGGACCACGCTGACGATTATCGAGACAAACCTCAATGAGCTGGTGGTCCCGATCCGCAACAGCATCTCTTCGAAATACATGGATCTGACACCCACGGAGATCAAGGTGGCGGACCTGATCCGGCAGGACAAGGGGAGCAAGGAGATTGCGGAACACCTGAACCTGTCCATCAGTACGGTGGCCAATTTTCGGCACAACATCCGCAAGAAGCTGGGGCTTAACAACAAGAAAACCAATCTCAAAACCTATCTCTCCACCCTGGCCCCGTAAGCGGCACCGCCATGGGGGGATTGGGCTCGGCAGGTATCAGGGACTGCACGCTCCTTTTCCGGGCGCGGCAACGGCAATGTTATGAAGGGAAAGACCATGTTGAATGTAAACTATTTTTTATCCCTGCTCTGGTCCGCATTGGTGGTGACTCTCGTCTCTGGCGGGTTGTGGGGCTGCTCCTCCCCTTCGCCTCCGCCTGAGATACGCATCGGCGTCATTGCCCCCCTTACCGGGGATTCGGACGCCAGATGGGGAAAATCTTACGTGAACGGGGCCATGCTTGCCGTTGCCCGGCTCAACGACCAGGGCGGCCTCATGATAGACGGGCGAAAGCTTAAGGTCACCCTCACCTTTGCCGACAGTCAGGGCAACCCCCAGCTCGCCCTGAACGTGGCCCGCAAGCTCATTGCCCGGTACAACGTGGACGCCCTGGTGGGGGCCCCTAGAAGCCAGGTGGCCATCCCCGTTGCCGCCCTTGCCGAGAGCCGCCGTATTCCCTTTGTGACCTCCATGGCCACTCACCCTGCGGTGACCCGGGGCAGGCAGTTCAGTTTTCGGACCATCTTCAGCGATACCTTCCAGGCCGAGGTCCTCGCCCGGTTTGCCTTTCACGACCTGGGTGCCAGGCAAGCCGCTGTCCTGTACGAGGTGACCAGCGATGACAACAGCAGCCTGGCCGGTCTGTTCAAGTCCGAGTTCGAGGCCAAGGGGGGGCAGGTGGTGGCCTTTGAACCCTATGTCTCCGGGGAGTCGGACTGGACCCGCCAGTTCGAGGCCATCCGCACCAGCGGCGCCCAGATCCTGTTTCTGCCCAATTTCGGCAACGAGGTGCCCCGTCAGGCCCGCCTGGCACGTGAGGCCGGTATCGGTATGCCCCTTCTCGGCGGTGACGACTGGTGGGGCATCGAGACCGGAAAAGACCGCGCCGCCCTGGAAGGGGGCTTTTTCAGCACCGACTACGCCCTGGATCTGGACAGTCCCCAAAATAAAGCCTTCGTGGCTGCCTACCGCGAGCGTTACAAAGAGGATCCCAACGACAACGCCGCCCATATTTACGACGCCCTTGGCCTGATTTTCAAAGTCATCGCAGAGCAGGGCCGCGTGGACTCCGAATCCCTTCGCCATGGTCTGGCAGGAGTCCGAAATTACTCCGGCGTCACCGGGACCATGCGGTTCAAAGGCAGTGGCGACCCCGTCAAAAGCGCCCAGATCATCCAGGTCACCGAGGGAGGGTTTTCCGTGGTGAAAACCATGGAACCCTAGCCACATCAGCGATATGCCTGCCCGAAGATAAATAACCCGGGCATGGCAATGGGTTGTGGGCAAGGGTTCAAAGAGCGTTTATTCTTTGAACCCTTCACCCCGCTATTCCCTTCATTTTTTCATGCTCTTCCTTGTAAATAGCCACCATGCGATCGATTTTGGCGTACTGCCGTGTCAAAAGATCTTCGGCAATGGTTCGGAGCCCCCACTTTTTAAAATCGACCTGAAGGCCGTTGCCGCTTGGGTTGTCTGTTCCGTGAAGTTCATGGAAAAAACCGCCCACCGAGGTCAGCAGGCGATGAACATCCTTGATGGCGTCGCACAGTTCCGCAATTTCAGCCCCTGAGAACATTTCAGGGGTGGGTCGGGTATCGGGCAGGGTCATGATGGACTCCTTTTTGGAATGGTGGATGGTGAGCGGTGAATGGTGGATGGTGAGCGGTGAATGGTGAGTAGTGAGTAGTGAATAGTGAATAGTGAGTAGTGGCGGCGCTACCGTTATGAAACACCCCAGACCCAAGCCACCGTGCATGGGCCCTCAGCCCGTAGGGTGCACTCCGTGCACCATGCCCGGGACCGTCGGGCAGTTGAAAATGGCCGCAGCGATCGCTATCCAATACACAGCACACCCCAACGCCGCTTCCCCTCATCTTAAAATCAAACGAGGCATTTTTTTTGCGGCGGCCCATGCTCAAAAAGAGCACAGAGCCGCCTGTGACATCGGGAACGGGAAAACGCGCCTCAGGTGAGATCAGGAAGAGGAAACGGACGCAACACCACAACTGCCGGGGCTGTTCGAGAACGCGCAGAAATCCGAAGGGGCGTTTTCCCGATCGTTAAGCAGAAACGCGCGCCTGCCTTGGCCATTGGGCACAGCAATCGTGTCTGTGAAGGGGTTTTCCGGGACCGTGTGATAAGGAAAATACGGCTTGAAATAGGGGTGGGGGTGGTGTAAAAAATCGCTTAGCCATGACGACCTCCTTGTAAGGTTGTTTTGGTCAGGCCTGGCAGGATGTTGCAGCATCCTGTCGGGTCGCACCATTGAGATGGTTGGATCAATCAATAACTAGTTATTACCTCTCACCATAATTTCATCTTTTTAGCCTGTCAATGTTTTTTCTCTGGTAAATTCGTGTGTTATTCATTTCGGCTGCCGCCGAAATTATTCGTGGTATGGCTGTGGGCAACGTGCTCGATTTACGTTTTTACGCAATGGCCGCTTGTTTGACGATGCCTTTGCATGGTTAATTCGTCCCTTCGCCTTAAAGGTATAATACGGGGAGAAAAGGCCGGGTGAGCAAAGGTGATGCCCAGGGCCTTGACCAGGGCCAACCCGCTTTTAGGGTCTCAATTGGGCTCACTGATGTTGAGTCGGTCGATTTTGGTGAGCAGGGTTTTGTAGCTGATCTTGAGGATCTTGGAGGCGTGGGTCCGGTTCCAGTTGGTGCGGTCCAGGACCTTGGCAATGACCTCTTTTTCCACGAGGTCGGTGGCGTTTTTTCGGATGGCCTTGAGGGAGAAGGTCTCCATGGCCTCGGGGGAGTCGGCGGCCATGGCGCGGAGTTTTTCCACCAGCCCGTTTCCGTTGGCCGGGGTGGCATCCGGGGTGGTGGGGGCGGGGTGTTCGTGGAGGATCTCCGAGAGGGTCTCGTCGTCGCAGCCGATGAGGAGGATGCGCTGCAACACGCTCACGAGCTGTCGCACGTTGCCGGGCCAGGAGAAGTCGCAGAGCCTGCCGTAGGTGTGGGTGCTTAAGGGGGCGATGACCCGGTCCGGGTACTTGTCCTGATAGTGGCGGGTGTAGTGGGTGATGAGCTCGGGGATGTCTTCGGGCCGCTCCCGTAAGGGGGGGATGTTGATCTGGATCATGTTGAGGCGGTAGTAAAGGTCCTCCCGGAATTTTTTCTCCAGGATCCTCTGCTTGAGGTCGTGGTTGGTGGCGGAGACCACCCAGGTGTTGGAGGTGATGTTGGTCTCCGAGCCCAGGCGGCTGTACTCCCCGCTCTGGAGAACGTGCAGGAGCTTGGCCTGGAGGGGAAAGCTCATGTCCCCGATCTCGTCCAGGAAGAGAACGCCCCCGTCTGCCAGCTCGAATTTTCCCTTTCGCTTGCGGTGGGCCCCGGTAAAGGCTCCCTGCTCTACTCCGAAGAGCTCGCTTTCCAGGAGGGTGTCCGGGATGGCTGCGCAGTTGACCTTGACGAACTCTTTTTTGCGCCGTGGAGAGAGCTCGTAGAGCACCCGGGCCACCACCTCCTTGCCGACACCGGTCTCACCGGTGATGACCACGTTCAGCGAGGTGTCCTGGGAGACCAGGCGGATGATTTCCCGGATTTTCTGGATACTGGGGCTGGAGCCCACAAGGGGAGTGTCCATGGCGTTGCCCTCTTTGCTGTGTCCGGGTGCGTTAACGTGGCAGTATCGGGGAAGGGGAGATAAGGCGCGGAGCATCGGGTGAGGGGCCGACGGGCGCGGGCCATGCCTCGGGGTGAACCGGCGGGACATGGAGGCTCGGTGACGTCCGAGCGGGGCGCGGGTCGGGAAAGCGAGCAACACATCGTGAGATCAATGTCCCTAATACCGGCGGTGCCTTGCAGGGCCAGGGAAGGGTGACGGGCTGTCCACCCGTATCCATGGGTCGCGAGGCGATTCCAGGCGGCTTTTTCGTTGTCAACGGATGCATCGGCAAGGCCGCCTATAAGGAATACCGATCTCCTGCGGCGCGCATCATTTCACAGGCGCCGATGGTAAACGCATGTGCATGAAAAATCATGCCGTGTCGTCATTTTTCAGATCATGAATAGTGTTGAATCTTGATAAATAATAGATTATTATAAATCCCATATCAAGCTCAAATTTCCCTGCCTGGTTTGACCTGAATTCTCCTCCTATCCGGTTGTTTCATCGTTTCCACTTGTCTCTTCCATGAGTCTGCTCCGTGCCGTTCCGCGGCATTGCGGGAAGCTTGCAAAAAAGGTGTCCGGCCTCGCGTCGGCTGCCCAGTGCGCCAGGGCTCACGCAGGACCCACCTGTCCTTTCCCACGCCTGTGGGAGAGTTGTCTACCGATACGTACGGTCTGCTGTCCCCTTATCCATTATTTTTCATCGACAAGACAAACAAACGGACCTCGTCGCTCACCGGAACGGCCCCTGTGATCTGGAGCCGCCCAACGACTGCTGGAGGATATATGAAAGGTATCCGACGCGATAAGAACGACATGGAGTTCTACATCGGAATGGTCTCAAAGTGGTACTGGATCGTGCTGATCACCCTGGCCCTTTCCCTGAGCTTCGGCATTTACCGTGTGTTGACCCTGCAGAATTTCTACGAAGCCCAAACCGTGATCCTTGTCCAGCCCCGGAACCTCTCTCCGGACGTGGTCCGGACCATTGTCTCCGAAGAGACCAACATCCGCATCACCACCCTTGCCCAGCGCATCCAGAGCCGGACCAACCTGGAAAAAATCATCAGGGAGTTCAATCTGTTTTCAGGCGACTCCCAACAGGAGATGTTCATGGAAGACAAGGTGGCCGTGTTGCGGAAGCGCATCTCCGTGGAGTTGACCCGGGGGCGCAACCGCACCGCAGACTCCTTTACGGTCTCCTATCGGGGGACGGATCCGGTGCGGGTGACCCAGATCACCGATGCCCTGGCCGCCAACATCATCGAGGAGAACCTCAAGCTCCGGGAGAGCCTGGTCCTGGGGACCAACTCCTTTCTGGAGACCGAACTCAAGACCATGCGGGTGAAGCTCGTTGAAACGGAGGCCAAGCTCAAGGAGTACCGGGAACGTTACATGGGCGGGCTTCCCGAGCAGCTGGAGAGCAACCTGAGCATTCTGGACTCCCTGAATGAGCGCCTCACCGAAGTACGTGCCGAGGTGAGGATGTCCAAGGACCGCCTGGACATTTTCCTGCAGCGGGCCAACCAGCCCGTGGACCCGACCCTGGATGAGGTGCCGGTGCGCTCCCTGACCAAGGAGCAGGAACTGGCCCGCCTGCGGGAGGAGTTGAACTTCCGGTTGAAGCGCTACACCGAGTACCACCCGGATGTCCTGCAGGTGAAGTCGGCCATAGAGCAGCTTGAGGCGGAGCCAGACGAGGGGGCCGTGGCCCAAAGGCCGCAGACCAGGCCCTTGACGGCCTTTGAGCAGCAGAGGGCCGCGCTTTTGGCCGAGGTCCGGGCCAATGAAAAGGAACGGAACGATCTGATGGCCCAGATCCGGCTTTACAAAAAGCGCGTGGAGGACACCCCCAAACGGGAGCAGGAGCTGATCTCCCTGCAGCGGGATTACGATAATATCCGCAGCGCCTACCACTCCCTATTGAACCGCCAGATCGAATCCCAGATCGCCGTGAACATGGAAAAGCAACAGAAAGGGGCCAGTTCCGCATCATCGATCCGGCCCGGGTGCCGGAAAAACCCATGGTTCCGGACATGAAAAAGCTCATTCTCTTCATTCTGGTGGGGGGCCTGGGCCTGGGCTGCGGCATCGTGGCGTTGCTGGAGGTGACCATGCAGACCTTCCGGGGAACCGGTTCCGTGGAGATGTACACCTCGCTTCCCGTGATCGCCAATATCCCGACCATCCATGAAGGGTCGGGGATCAAGCGGTTTTTCGTGAAACGATTCATTCCCGCAGTGGGCGGCCTGACGACGGTGTGCCTGCTGGGGACCCTTTTGGGACTCATCTTTATCAAGGGGTGACATGATGGGGCATTTTTCCAAAGCACTTGAGAAAAGGGGGCTGGAACGCAGCGATAAACCCGAGGTCTCCACGACCACGACTGAGGCACCCGTGCCGGAGGCCACTGAGGGCCTGGCGACCCCGGATGAGGGGACCCCGGAGGCGCCACCCTTAGGCATCGCCGGGCATCCGCTGGTGGTCCTGTCGGATCCGTGGAGCTACAGCTCGGAGCAGTTCCGCTCCATCAAGACGACGATCATGTTCCCGGAAGACGGCAAGGCGCGCCGCGTGATCCTTGTGACCAGCGCCATGCCCGCCGAGGGGAAGTCCTTTGTGGCCGCCAATGTGGCGGCGGCCATCGCCGGGAGCCTGGACAATCAGGTGATGGTCATCGACAGCGACCTGAGGCAGCCCGTGGTGGCGGATATTTTTTCCTTGCCCGGTGAAGCTCCGGGCCTGGATGCCTTCCTGAACAACCGCTGCGGGCTGGACGAGGTGATCCACCCCACGCATCTTGAAAAGCTCTCGGTTATTCCAGCCGGAAAGACCGTTGAGAACCCCTCGGAGCTTATCTCCTCTGCGTCCATGCACCACCTCATCGATGACCTGAAGATGAGGTATGCGGACCACTACGTCATCATCGACTCTCCGCCCCCTTTGTTCGCCCCTGAAACCGTGGCCCTGTCCCGACACGTGGACGGGATCGTGGTGGTGGTTCGAAACGACAAGACCTCCAAAAAGGTGGTGGGGGAGATGCTGGAAAAGGTGGACCGCACCAAGGTGATCGGCATCGTCCTCAACCGACACGATGTCCCCTTCGGGCGGGATCGAGGCTATAGCGAGTACTACGCCTACCGAAAAGGGCGCGGCAACGGGAGCAAGTCTTAACCGAATCAGACGGGGCTCGGGTATTTCCATGATCAATCTATTTGAACGGTATTACACGATTAGAAATATCTTTCTGGTCCTTCTGGAGAGCCTGCTGCTCTATGTGTGCCTGCTGCTTACCTGGTTCATCGTTTCCGGTGGGAGTCCCTGGAGTGACCACTCGGGCCTTCACCTGAAGGCGGTGTGCATCATCCTGGTGTGTGTCTTCTGCCTCTATTGCAACAATGTCTACAGCCTCAGGGATATCAGCGGCTACCTGGACCTGGCCGTCAAGCTGTTTCAAGCCCTGGGCATGGCCCTGATCCTGCTGGCTCTGATCTATATCGGTTTCAGCCGGGCCAGGCTGGCCACGGAGTTCTTTCTCGTCTACGTGCCCGTGGTGGTCATGGTGCTGTCGACCTGGCGGTTTGTCTATGTCTTCATTTTGAAGACGGGCATGTTCAGCCAGAAGATCATGGTGGTGGGGGACGGCGACTTTGCCGTGGATATCTGTCGGGAGATCGAACGCGAGATCGACTGCGGGTACAGCGTGGAGGTCCTGGTCACCGAAAAGCACGTGGACGGACTCGACACCTTGAGTACACCGCACCATCACTCCTACGAGAAGCTGGCGACGACCGCCGAAGAGTTTGAGGTGGAGCGCATCGTGGTGGCGTTAAAAGAGAAGCGGGGCAGCCTGCCCGTGGATGAGCTTCTTTTGTGCCGCATGAACGGCATCGATGTCATGGACGGCAACACCTTCTACGAAATGCTCACCGGGAAATTTCTGGTCTCCTCCATCAACCCGGGGTGGCTCATCTTTTCAGACGGGTTCAGGAAAGGCCGCCTGCGCAGCATGCTCAAGCGTCTGGAGGACATCGTGGTTTCGCTGACCCTGCTGGTCCTCTTCTCCCCTGTGATGCTGGTGGCCGCCGTCTTTATCAAGCTGGACTCAAGGGGTCCGCTCCTGTTTGCCCAGGAACGGCTGGGGCAGGGGCACAAGCCTTACAAGCTCTACAAGCTTCGGTCCATGGTGGAGAACGCGGAAAAGGAGTCCGGCCCGGTGTGGGCCCTGAAAAACGATTCCCGGGTGACCCGGGTGGGGCTTTTTATTCGGAAATGGCGCGTGGATGAGCTCCCCCAGCTGTTCAATGTCCTGAAAGGGGACATGAGCCTGGTGGGGCCGCGGCCGGAGAGGGCCCATTTTGTCGAGCAGCTGGAGGCCGAGATTCCCTACTACGGGGAGCGATTCACCGTGCGCCCCGGGGTGACCGGGTGGGCCCAGGTTCGCTACGAGTACGGCGATTCCGTGGAGGACGCCATGGAAAAGCTCAACTACGACCTTTTTTACATCAAGAACATGAACCTGTTCATGGATATCGTCATTATTTTTCGCACGATCAGGACGGTGCTTTTCGGTGTGGGGGCGCGTTGACCGGGCCTTCGACCGTTTGGCGATATGGTTGAATCGCCGATATTGAAGGTGGGCTTATCCCCCTTTTAGCAGGCGTTTTGGCTTTCTACTTCGCGGCTTTTTGTCAACAAAAAATCAACGTTTGAAGAGGGTTCTGTAACCCGAGGGGCGGAGCTATGTCTAATCAATCGCGTATGGCGGTCATTCTGGCGGTCTGTCTGATGGTGACATGTGGCACGGGTATCGGAGGGGCTCTGGCCGAGACAAATAAGGCCAAGAGCCCGGAGAGCTACACCCTGGGCTTTGGGGACGTCATCGACGTGCTGGTGTGGAAAGAACCCGATTTCTCCCTTGAAAACACGGTGATTCGCCTGGACGGCAAGATCACCCTGCCCCTGGTGAGCGACGTCACCGCCGCGGGCAGGACCACCCGGCAGCTCAAGGCCAATTTGGAGAGCGCGCTGCGCAGGTATATCGACAACCCGGTGGTCACGGTGATCTTAAGGGAAGCCCGAAGCCAGCGATTTTATATCCTGGGAGAGGTGGTCCAAGCCGGTGAATACCCCCTGGCCAAGGAGCTTACCGTGCTCCAGGCCTTTGCCATTGCAGGCGGGTTCACCGAGTGGGCCAACAAAAAAGATATCTTCGTGCTGAGGCGAAACGATCAGGGGGACACCAGGATCCGCATCAACTACCACGATATTCTCTCGGGAAAGGATTTGAAGGGAAACATCGTGCTCCTGGCCGATGACACCATCATGGTGCCTTGATGATGAGGGCGCGCAGGACGGCAACAGACAGCCGCAAATGGGTGGTCCCCGCGCTGGTGTTTCTGGCCGTCGCCCTGGGCGGAGGCGTGGCAACGGATCCCGTACGGGCCGATGTACGCCTCGGGTTGGAAACCCAGGTGGAATACAACGACAACCTGTTCCTGGACGAAGGGGACGAGACCGACGATATCATCTACCGCGTCGCGCCCTGGATCGAGGCCACAAAACAGTGGCAGCGCCTTTTGACGGAACTGAGATACCAGCCTCGCTTTACCTGGTACGACGAAAACACGGACCTGGATTTCACCGGGCACAATGCGGACTTGGTGCTGTCCGGGAACGTCTCCCGCAACGTCAATCTGGCGCTGGACACCCGGTTTGTCCGAAGCGAAGAGGAGAACCGGGACCGGTTCAACTCCCAGCGATCCTCCCGTCTGCCTTACACCAACTTTTTTTCGAGTCTCACCGGTACCTGGCTTACCGGCAGGGACGAGAGCCTGGGCTTTGTCGTGAGCGGGGAGGACCTGGACTACGATGAGGAGAGCCTCTCCCAGGACGGCAGGGAGTATGAGGGGCGAATCAATGGTCGGCACCGGATTCAGGACCTGGATTTTGCAACCTTTGATGTGGGCTACGCCACCGGCGAGTACGACGACGACACCACCTATGACGTCTTCAACGGCGTGGTGGGGGCCGAGCGCGGCATCGACCGGCAACGGCGTCTGTTTGCCCGGCTGGGGTTTTCCACCACCTCCGGGGACGCCAGGGCAAACTACAACACCTTGAACCCCCTGGTGGGCATCGCAGGAGAGAAGAAAAATCTTCAGTACGATGTAGGGGCCGGTTTTCTGGTCTACGACCAGGATGATGCCGACACCGAGATCTACCCCTCTCTGGTGGCCAATGTGGTGGCCACCCATGGGTGGCGCCGGGGCGAGGTGGTGTTGACCTTTACCAGCGGGTACGAAGAGGAGTTTCTGGAGTCGGAAAACCCCGGGTTCAATACCTATGCCCTTGCAAGGGCCACGGGCCTCTACAGCCTCACCCAGGACTGGCGGTGCAGCGCACTGGGCGAGTTGCGGGGGGACGCCTACGAGGACAACCGCCCCAATCAGGATGACCGCAAGGATCTTTCCCTGATTGTGGGGGGCGGCATCGAATACCAGCTGATGCGTCGGGCCGTCGTGCGCCTGGATTATACCTTCCGCGCACGGGAGTCCGAGGACAATACCTTTGAGTACAAGGAAAACAGGGTGCTGATGACCTTGAACCTCTTCACGTTGTGATGTGTCGGGGACAAAGGGGCATCGGCGTCCGAGCAAATGAGGGCGCGAGGTGACGGACCATGCACAGGGCCGAACCGCTGGCAAGGGCGGATGAGCAGGAACACAGCGGTCTGGCACAGGATGCCGTGGGGCAGGAGCCCCCGGTGTTCCTGCTGACCGTGGACGTGGAAGACTGGTTCCAGGTGGAGAACTTCAAGCCCTGGATCCCCTTTGACTCCTGGGGCAGCCGGGAGCTTCGCGTGGTGGACAACACCCTGCGGCTCATGGACAGCCTGGAGGCCCTGGGGGGCAGCCAGCCCGTGAAGATAACCTTTTTTGTTCTCGGCTGGGTGGCGGCCCGGTGCCCGGAGCTTATCCGCGAGATGGACGCCCGTGGTCACGAGGTGGCATCCCACGGGTACAACCATCAGCTGGTGCCCACCTGTGCCGACGATGAGCTCACCGAAGACCTGGTGGCAAGCCGTCAATGCCTGGAGGATATCCTGGGAAAACCCGTGGCCGGGTACAGGGCCCCGAGTTTTTCCATCGAGCCGCGCCTGATCCGGCTCCTGGCCGAGTGCGGATACCGTTATGATGCCAGCTACAACTCCTATGGGGGCAACGCCCGTTACGGCAGCTTTGACGACATGCCCCCCCCGGACCGGGGGGTGGCCCGACTTGCCAACGGCCTCTACGAGCTGCCGGTGAGCAATTTGTCCGTGGCCGGACGCACGGTGCCCTGGGGGGGCGGGGGCTTTTTCCGCCTGATTCCCAAGGGGCTGTACCTAAGGGGGGTCAAGGCTGAAGCCGCGCGGGACGGGGTGTTTCACTTTTATCTCCATCCCTGGGAGATCGACCCGCACCAGCCCCGCGTCCGTCAGGCCTCGCCCATGTTCAAGTTTCGTCATTACCTCAACCTGGGCCACTGCCTCGCCAAACTCACCTACCTCCTGAAGCGCCTCGACGGGTTTGTCTTTTCCACCTGCTCCAAGCACCTTGACAAGGTCGCCAACGATTCGACCGAAGGCTAAAGGGGACCCCATGCACATCGTGAACACAGAGACGGATCGTACCGTCACGGAGGAGGCCTGGAACGCCTACCTGTTCGCCCACGGCAGCGGTTCGCTTTACGCCATGGCCCAATGGGGGGCGCTGGTCAGGGAGATTTACGGCCATCGGGACATTCGCCTAACGGCCTTGGAGAGGCGCCACGGCGCCGACGAGGTGGTGGGGGTGCTTCCCCTGGTGGCCATGCGGTCCCGGATTTTTGGCCACAAGCTCGTCTCCATGCCTTACGTGGACATGGCCGGGGTGGTGGCCGACACCCCGGAGATCGAGCAGGCCCTTGTGACACGGGCCCTTGAGATCGGTCGTGAAACCGGGTCGCGCTGTGTGGAGGTAAGGCAGGCCGGAACCTTAGAGTCCTTTGACGGAAAGGAGACCCTGGACATGGGGGCCGGGGTGTATACCCTCACCGTGGCCCGGGACAAGGCGCGCATGGTGCTCTCCCTTCCGGCTTCGTCCGAGGAGCTGTGGAGTTCGTTTAAGTCCAAGCTCAGGAATCAGATCTCCCGGGGAACCCGGGATGGGCTCTCGGCGCGGGTGGGAGGGGACGAGCTGGTGACCCCTTTTTATACGGTGTTTGCCGAGAACATGCGGGACTTAGGGTCTCCGGTGCACTCCAAAAAGCTCTTTCACCGAGTGATGGAGCGCTTTTCCGGCAAGGCCAACATCATCCTGGTGGAAAAAGAGGGGGAGCCCGTGTCCGCTGCCATGGTCTGTTCCTTTGGAAAGGCCCTCCAGAACCCCTGGGCCTCCACCCGGAGGCGGTTCAACAAGATGAGCCCCAACATGCTCTTGTACTGGCGCATGCTGGAGTTCGCCTGCGATGCGGGGCACACCTCCTTTGACTTCGGCCGGTCCACCCCGGGGGAGGGGACCTACCGGTTTAAAAAACAGTGGGGGCCGGAGCCCCACCCCTTGTACTGGTACAGGTTTACCCCCGGAGTACAGCCCCGATCCGAAGGCCCCGCCGGAGAGCGGGATCGGTTCGGCAAGGCCATGGCCTTCTGGAAAAAGCTGCCTGTTCCCGTGACCCGGGTCATCGGGCCCATGGTGAGGGGGCAGATCAGCCTGTGAGACTGGGACGTACACTGCCGCCCGCTGCCGCCCCCGTGCCCTTGAAAAGCGTGCTGAACGGCCTCAAGGGCCTGATGCGCGGGAAGACTGAACTCCGGCGCTTTGAAGACGAGCTCAAAGCGCACCACGGAGCGTCCCACGTGATTCTCGTCTCGTCGGGCAAGGCCTGCCTCTACCTTATCCTCAAGGCCCTGCAGCGGCTCAACCCGTCCCGCAAGGAGGTGGTGATCCCTGCCTACACCTGCTACTCCGTTCCTTCGGCCGTGAAGCGGGCAGGGCTTACGGTGTGCCTCTGCGACATCGACCCGGCAACCCTGGATTTTGATTTTACGCGCCTCTCCCGGCTCCTTGCCGAGCGGGGCGATGACATTCTGGCCGTGATGCCGACCCATCTCTTCGGGGTGGCCTCGGACGTGCCGGAGGTGCGAAAGCTCACGGCCGGGACCCCGGTGACGGTCGTCGAAGACGCGGCCCAGGCCCTGGGGGGGCGTCTCCGGGGCAAGCCCCTGGGAACCCTGGGTGACGTGGGTTTTTTCAGTTTGGGGCGGGGCAAGGCCCTCTCCACGGTGGAGGGGGGTGTGGTCCTCACCGACAACGGGGATCTTGCCGCAGCCCTTAATGATGAGCTTTCGTCTTTTGACGGGTACTCGGCCCTTGATATCGTGAACCTTGGGGTGCAGGCTGCAGCCCTTGCTCTGCTCATGGACCCCAGGTTCTTCTGGATTCCCAAGGCCCTTCCGTTTTTGAGACTTGGGGAGACCCACTTTGATACCGATTTTTCCTTAAAACGCATGTCCGGCTTTCAGGCAGGGCTGGCCCGTGGCTGGCAACAGCGGCTGGAAGAGGCGTCATCTGCGCGGCGCCGACATACCGGTGCCTGGGCCGAGGCACTTCAAGGGGACAGGGGCGCAGGGCACACGAGCCCTGCCGAGGGCCTTTTGAGGTACCCCCTTCTGGTGTCGGAGCCGACGCAGAGGCAGGCGCTTTTGTCTGCCAGCGAGCGTCTTGGCCTGGGCGTGATGGCCGCCTACCCGCGATCCCTGGATTGCCTTTCCCCCATGGGGGCCCATTGCGGGGACACCCACTGCCCCGGGGCCCGTGACGTTGCGAGCCGGTTGGTGACCCTGCCGGTGCATCCCTATGTGACAGACGGGGACCGGCAGCGCATTCATAAAGTCCTTCCGTGTACCGCGACATCCGGTGGGGAGGTCGTACCATGAACGGGGTCCACCAAAAAATTCGGTTGATGCAGATCACCCATGACCTTGCCATCGGGGGCCTTCAGCAGGTGGTGGTGAATTTGTGCCGCCACATCGACAAAGAGCGCTTCGATGTCTCGGTGCTTTGCCTGAGAGAACTGGGGGAATTTGCCCCGGAGGTGGAGGCCATGGGGATCCCCGTCTTCCTGCTGCCCCAGAAGGAGGGCACCGACTATTTGTCGTTTATGAAGGTGGGGCGTTTGTTGCGGCGCGAGAAGATCGAGGTGATCCATACCCACAACACCCAGCCCTTTGTGGACGGCATGGTGGGCGCCCTCATGGCCGGGGTGAAGAGACGGATCCATACGGACCATGCCCGCGCCTTTCCGGACAAATGGCGGTACATGGCCGCCGAATGGGCGGTCTCCCACGTTGCCCACAAGGTGGTGGGGGTTTCGGATCATACGGTGTCCAACCTGAGGCGTTACGAAAAAATTTCCCCTGCCAAGCTGGCCACCATCGTCAATGGCATCTCCGGGGAGACCTACGCCGTACCCGTGGACCGCAGGGCCAAGGCCCGTGAACTGGGCCTGGATTTCGACGGGCCCGTGCTGGGGTTTGTGGCGCGCCTGGAGGAAGAAAAGGGAGGGATTTTTCTTGTCCGGGCCATGCCGGAGATCGCCGCCCGTCTTCCCGGGGCCGTGCTGGTGGTTGCCGGGCAGGGCAGCCGGCAGGGGGCCCTGGAAGAGGAGGCCCGGAGCCTTGGCATGACCGATCGCATCCGTTTTATCGGGCCCCGCATGGATGTGCCGGAACTCCTGGGGCTTTTTGATTTGTGCGTGCTCCCTTCCCTGCGGGAAGGGTTGCCCATGGTGATCCCCGAGGCCATGGCCGCCGGCTGCCCCTTGCTGGCCACCCGGGTGGGAGGCGTCCCGTCGGTGATTACCCATGGCGAGAACGGCTCCCTGGTGCCCCCGGCAGACCCGGGGGCCTTGGCCGCCGAGGCTGCGGACCTTTTGGAAGACGAAGCCAGGCTGGCCGCGTACCGGGAAGCCGGACGGCAGGTCTTTTGGGAGCGGTTCAGCGCCGAGACCATGGCGGCACGGTATGAGGCACTCTATCTCGGGCGGAACGGGACGGACCCATCATGACAGTGGTTGAAAAAGCGTTCAAGGGCGTCTCCTGGCTGGCCCTGTTCCGTCTCTTCAGCCAGCTCTTCTCCTGGGCGGTGACGATCTACATCGCCCGGGTTCTGGTCCCCGACGACTACGGGCTCATGGTCATGGCCACCATTGTGACGGGCTATGCCGAGATCTTTAACGAGTTGGGCTTGGGGGCCGCCATCATCCAGAAGCAGGACATCGTCACCGAGCACCTCTCCAGCGTGTTCTGGTTTGCCCTGGGGGTGAGCTGCCTGGTGGCGGCAAGCTGCGTGCCCCTCTCCTACCTCACCGCCTATCTCCTCCGGGAGCCCCGGGTCGTGCCCCTGACCCAGGCCGTTTCCGTGATTTTTATCCTGTCCGGGCTTCAGATCATCCCCTTGAACCTCATCAAGAAAGAGCTGGGGTTCAAGTTCCTGGGCTTCATGACCATGGTGGGCACCGTGGTGTCGTGCCTGGGCATGATGGTCATCGCCACCCGGGGCGGGGGGGCATGGACCCTTCTGGGGGGGCGGATCATCTCCTTTTCGGTCATCACCTTCTTTGTCTTTGCCAAGACTCGGTATTGCCCCCGGCTGCACTTCAGCTACCGGGAGCTTAAGCCCTATGTTTTCTTCGGGCTCACAAAGGCCTTCAGCGGGTCTGTTTTTTATGTCTGGGAAAAATCAGACCAGTTCTTTGCCGGGCGCGCGTGGCAGAGCGGGACCCTGGGGTACTACTCCCTGGCCCTTCAGCTCTCGAAGATCCCCACGGAAAAGATCGTTTCTCTTATCAACCAGGTTGCCTTCTCCGCCTTTGCCAAGCTCCAGGGGAACAAAGAGGAGTTCAACCGGTTTTACTTAAGCATCACCAAGGTCTCCATGCTCCTTGTGATTCCTTTTTTCTTAGGGGGCTTTCTCACCGGGGACGTCATCGTCACCCTGCTGCTCACGGAGAAGTGGAGCCCCATCATCCATGTGTTCCGGTACCTGTGCATCGCCCAGATTTTCATCGCCTTAAACGCCAACAACAGCTTTGTGCACTTTGCCCAGGGGCGACCCAAGTGGGGGCTTTACTACCAGCTGGCCTGCGCCGTGTGCATGCCCATCTCCTTTTACCTGGTCATCCCTTACGGTCTTAACGCCATCGTCATCCCGTGGCTCACCGTCAATCCCCTGCTCTGCCTCGGATGGGTCCTTGTGACCATCCGAAAGATCGGGATCCCGGTCTCCACGTATGTTGCCAACATCATGGGGTCTTTGGTGGCGTCTGTTGCCATGGTGTGCGGGGTGACGGCTTTGCGCTACGGGGTGGACTCGGCGCCCTTTGATGTTGCCCTGGGGGCTGAGCTGGCCCTCTACGTTGTGGGCGGGGGCGTGGCCTATCTGCTGGTCCTTTTCAAGCTGGAGCGAGCCGTCTTCGGCAAGGTGGCGGAGTCTGTCTCCGGGGTGGTGTCGGTGGGCATCAAGCGCCTGCGCATGAGCCATGATGCCACCAAGCCGTAATCCTTTTAAGGTTCGGGCCATGCCGTGGCCCGGCCGTTGATTTCACGGGGTGTGAAACAGATGAAGAAAAAAAAGATATTTGTCGTGGCCGGGGCCCGTCCCAATTTCATGAAAATTGCGCCCATCGTCCGCGCCATGGACGCCTCCCCGGCCTTTGAGACTGTGATCGTCCATACCGGTCAGCACTACGACCACAACATGTCCGGCTCCTTTTTCGCGGAGCTGGGCATCCGGAGGCCGGACCACAACCTGGAGGTGGGGTCCGGTACCCATGCCTTTCAAACCGCTTCGGTGATGATGAAGTTCGAGGAGATCTGCCTGACGGACCGGCCCGATTACGTGATGGTGGTGGGGGACGTCAACTCAACCATTGCAGCTGGCCTTGTGGCCAAAAAACTGGGTGCGAGCCTGATCCATGTGGAGGCGGGCCTGCGCTCCGGGGACCGTCTGATGCCCGAAGAGATCAACCGGCTGGCCACCGATGCCATCACCGATATTTTCTTCACCACGGAAAAGGGCGCCACCGCCAACCTTGTCTCTTCTGGGTGCGACCCCGGCCGGGTCCATTTCGTGGGCAACGTGATGATTGATAACCTGTTTTATCAGCTGGGCAGGCTTGAGGCCTCGGCGGTGTCGGGGGAGGTGGCGACCCTGAAGCAGAGCATTCGCGGAAACTACATCTGTCTGACCATGCACCGGCCCTCCAACGTGGACAACCCCGAAGTGCTTGAGGCCATGCTGGCAGCCCTCGGGGAGCTGGCCGGAGAGGTGCCAGTGCTCTTTCCCTGCCACCCCCGGTCGCGAAAAAACATCACGCGCTTCGGCCTGGACGGGTATCTCAGCGAACTCCCCATCAACGGCGGCACCGTGAAAGAGGGCCTGTTGTGCATGCCGCCCCTGGGCTACAACGATTTCCTCTACCTGTGGAAGGATGCGGCCCTGGTCATCACAGACAGCGGCGGGCTCCAGGAGGAGACCACGGCCCTTGAGATTCCCTGCATCACGATCCGGGAAAACACGGAGCGCCCCGTCACCGTGGATGTGGGCTCCAACCTTATCGTGGGATCCGACGGCGAAAGGCTCAAAACCGAAAGCCTGAAGGCCCTGTCCGGCCGCTGGAAGCCATGCACCGTGCCGGAGCTGTGGGACGGACACGCCGGTGAGCGGATCACGTCGGTTCTTGAGGGCGCCTGTGGCATCTAAAAACCTTTTGATGGTGTGTTACTACTTTCCGCCCTTGACCGATGTGGGTTGCAAGCGGAGCGTTGCCTTTGCCACCTACCTGAAAAAGGACGGCTGGAGCCCCTATGCCCTGAGCGTGAAAAACCCGGACAGGCACTACTGCTCCCTGGGCACGGACGCACCTCCGGACGGGGTGCCCGCGGTCTACACCCGGTCCATTGTCAATCCCATCAAGTTTCTGGGCAAGGCCAACGGTCTTGTGGACAGGGTCCTCTCCCTGTTCAACAGGGGGGTGTCGCGGAACTATTTTTACGAGTTCCTCTGCATCCCCGATTTTTTCGTGGGGTGGGTGCCGCTGACCATTGTCCGGGCCGTCAAGCTCATCCGTGCCCACAAGATCGATACCGTCTATGTCTCCTGTTCCCCTTTCAGTGCCGCCCTCATCGGCGTGGCCTGCCGACGGCTCACCGGCAGGCGGCTGGTCCTTGATTTTCGCGACCCCTTCGGGTTGACGGTGGAGGGCTCCAAGGCCAGCCGCACCAAAGAAAAGATCGATGCCTTTTTTGCGAGGCTGTTTTTGAAACACACGGACCTGCTCATCGTCACCACCGATGAGACCCGGCGTGAGTATGCGGCCCAGTTCCCCCAGTTCAAAGAGAAGGTGGTGACCGTTCACAACGGCTTTGACGCCACCCACCTGGTGACGGATCGCCCGGAGAAGTTCGACAGGTTCACCATCATCTATACCGGGCAGTTCTACTACAAGTTCAATCCCTCCCTGAACATGTACGCAGACAACTTCTTTTCGGCCCTGGCCCAGTTGAAGAAGGAGAACAGGATCTGTCCCGAGACCTTTCGGTTTCTCTTTTACGGCTCCGAGCAGGGGGCGATTCGCGACTATGCGGCCCGGTACGGGGTGGAGGACCTGGTGACGGTCAACGGCCGGGTGAGCCACGCCGAGGTGCTGCTGGCCATGAAGCGGTCCCATTTGCAGCTGCTGCGCATCATGAAGTTGATGCTCAGCACCAAGCTTTTTGAAGGGATCCCCATGAACATCCCGTTTCTGGCCACCATCCCGTCCGGTGAGGCTGAGGAGATCATACGGCGTTACAGCCCCGGCTCCTATGTCATCACCGAGGACTCATCGGAGGAGATCAAAGGGGCCATTGTGGATGCCATGGACCGGTATGCGGAAGGCCCCCTGCCCGACAATCATGTGGAGGAATTCATGGACTGTTTCTCACGGGAGGCCCTGACACAAAAACTCATGGGCCACCTTAACCCGGATATTTCATGAGCAAAATGGACCGAGGAGAGCGTGTGATGGAAGGCAACGGCAACAGGAAAAAGCTGGTCTTTATCGTTCCCCGCCCTTTAAGCAAGGTTTCGGAACTGTCCAAGTACGAGGACCTGTCGGCCCATTTTCAAGGGGTGGTGCTGGGCTCTTGCTACGGGCCCATGCTCAAGGTGCGCAAGGCGGGACATTTTCGGTTGATTCTCACGAAAATCCGGTACGACCGGTACCTGATGTACAACATCCTGTTTTTCATGCGCTGCGTGGCCTTTGCCCTGGCCTCGCGGGTGAAAAGGGACCGCTACGACCTGGTGGTTACTTACGACCCGTTGAAAACCGGGGTCTGGGGCGCTGTCACCGCCGCCATCTTAAACACGAAGTTCGCCCCGGAGGTCAACGGGGTCTACACATCCCCTGCCGAGTACATGGACGACGCCCATACCCTCTCCGTGAAATTGAAGAAGTTCTTTTACCCCAGGATCGAGGCCTGGGTCCTCAAAAGGGCCGACGGGGTTAAGCTTCTGTTTCCCACCCAGGTGGACCCCTTCAAACCGGTGATGAAGACCGACGTCATCCACAGCTTTTCCAATTATGTGCCCATCGACCGGTTTGCCGGGGAAAACGGGACCGAGAACCACGAGGTGCTTTTTGTGGGGTACCCCTTCAAGCGCAAGGGGGTGGATATCCTCATTGACGCCTTCAAACGGGTGGCCCCGGAGTTCCCCCAGTGGCGGCTGAAGATCCTCGGCTGGTACCCGGACCCCCGGGAGCTTAAGGCATGCATGGGCAATCATCCCCAGATCCTCCACCACCCCCCGGTGGAGACCTCGGAGGTCCCCGCCCACATCCGGGGGTGCTCCATCTTTGTGCTGCCCTCCCGTTCGGAGGCCATGGGACGGGTGCTGGTGGAGTCCATGGCCGCCGGGAAACCACGCATCGGGGCCAATGTGGACGGGATCCCCACCGTGATCCGGGACGGGGTGGACGGGGTGCTTTTTGAGCCTGAAAATACCGCGGAGCTGTCGGAAAAACTGGCGCAGCTCATGGGGGACAAGGCCTTGAGGGACGTCCTTGGTGAGGCCGCCCGAAAGCGGGCGTTCACCGAGCATGTAAAGGAAACCTACCTCAACAATGTCGTGAGTTTTTACAACGCCGCCATGTGAGCGTGGCGTTGAGGCAAGACCACGGGAAGGAGGGACCATGAACAGGGCAGGGGTCGGCACGGCCGAGAAAAAGGCAATGGACCTGTCAAATCAACCCGGCACGTATTTTGTCTGGACGCTGCTGTTTTTATGTCTGGCGGCGATTTTTTTCATCATCATGGTGACGGACATGGAGCTCTATCTCCTCCTGGTGAAGGAGAGCGCCTACACCGAGCTGTTGACGGCGATCCTTTACCTGGCTTCGGGGTTGATGTTCTGGGTCCGGGCCTGGCAGGTGTACCGGGTAGAAAGGTCTTTCAAGGGTATCGTGTTCTACCTTCTCTTCGGGCTGATGTTTGTGTTTATTGCCGGGGAAGAGGAGAGCTGGGGGCAGTGGATGTTTCATTATGAGGTTCCGGAGGGCATCTCAAGCATCAATGTCCAGAACGAACTCAACGTCCACAACATGGCTTTTTTCTCCAAGTACTCCCATATTTTCAACACCCATCGGGTGCTGGCGGCCATGGCCGGCATGCTCTTTGTCATCCTTCCCTTGCTGAACGCGAGGGTCCCCAGGGTGCGGGCCCTCCTTGAGGCCTTGCGGTTTCCCGTGGCGCCCCTGCTTTGCGTCCCCCTGTTTGTGGTGGCCGTAACTTACGAAAAGGTGGCCATGATGGTTCTGGCCCACTGGTCCCACGCCGAGATCGCCGAGTTTTTCTATTCCATCGGATTTTTGCTCTATGCCCTGTCGGTCTATACGCGGGCCGACCTGGGGCCGCGGAAGTCCCCGAAGGGGAAGATCTCCGAAGCGTGAGCAGAAGCTAATTTACCAGCGGGTCACGGCCCTGAGCCCTGCCCCCCCGAAACCGGATCGGAAGGCCTATGTCCAACGTAACGCAACCCGGGCTAACCATGGAGCGTGGAACCCAGTACGCGTCGTGGTTTTTTTTCACCATGATGTACCTTGTGGTGGATTACGGCAGGCCCCAGGTGGTACTGCCCATCGCCGCCATACGGCCCGCCCTGATCCTGACTCTGGTTCTGTGCTTCTACCTCTTGATCAACGGGTACAAAGACTACCTTCAGTACCGGCAGATATGGCTCATGGGCCTGTTCATTCTGTTGCTGGCGGCGTACGTTCCCTTTGTTCGCAACCAGTATTACGCCTTTATGGCCTTCAAGACCCAGCTTCTCTACATGCCCTTTGTGCTTTCCCTTATCGTGTGCGTGGATTCTGTCCGTCGCCTGCGGACCGTCATGACGGTGGGGGTGATCCTGTCGATTTACATCGGTTTTTACTCCATGACCCACGGCTGGATCGGTCCGGGGCACTATTTCCACGATCAGAACGACCTCTCTTTGTACATGAACATGTGGTTTCCCATCAGCTACTACCTCTATGTTACGGAACGCAGCCGGAGCCTCCGGCTTCTCTTCCTCGCAGGGGTGGGGGTGGGGCTTCTGACGGTGGTGGGCTCCATGTCCCGCGGGGGCTTTGTGGGGCTTTTGGCGGTGTGTCTTGCCATGTGCTTTTTCTCAAAGAGAAGGGCACTTTCCCTTACCCTGGTGGCCCTGGCCTGCGTGGCCGTGGTGTTGTGGGTGGACTCCGGGTACATCGATGAGATGGCCACCATCACGGATTTGTCGGAGAGCACCGCAGATACCCGGCTCAAGTCCTGGGCCGCGGGCTGGCGGATGTTTCTGGACAATCCCCTGGGGGTGGGGGGCAACAACTACCCTATCCGTTTTCCCGAATACCAGGGGGATGATTTCCAGAAGAGCATGTGGGGCCGTGCCGCCCACTCCCTCTGGTTTACCCTGATTCCGGAGACCGGCATTATAGGGACCCTTCTCTACCTGCTTTTGGTACACGCCAATATGAAGGACGCCTTCTGGCTGATCAGGGTATCTGCATGGGATGAGGACAGGGACGAAGACGAAGAGGATGATGATGAAGCCGAAGATCGCGGGTTCCTTCGCGCTTTGGGCCTGGGATTTGTCGTGGCCATGGTGGGGTTCTTTGCCTCGGCCACTTTTATTTCGGTCCTGTACTACGCCCACTTCTGGTACCTCACGGGGTTGATCATCGTGACGGTCAACGTCGCAGACCCCCTGGCCGAGGCGTGGGAACCTTCCGGGGCGAGCCATGGGGTTTCTTGACCTGACGGGCGCCAAGGGCGCCGTGAAGCGGGCCATGGCCTGGGCATACTGCAGAATGGGGCTGACGGCCCGGAGGCTGGCCGATCTCTCCTTCGGAGCCTATCCCGTTCTCATGTACCATCGCGTGCTTCCCGAATCCGAAGCGGCGGGCACCACACAGCCCGGGATGTACGTGACCCCTGAGACCTTCGAGGCCCATGTGGCCTACCTTAAAGAACGCTTTGACATTGTCTCCCTTGAAAAAGCCCTCGTGCTTGCCCTTTCAGCCAACGGCGCCGGGTCGGGACGTCCCTATTGCGTCCTGACCTTCGATGACGGGTGGATCGACTTTTACGAAAATGCCTACCCGATCCTGAGGCGCGCCAAGGCCCCGGCCACGGTGTTTTTGCCCACCGCCTTCATCGGGGAAAACCGTACCTTCTGGACCGACAGGCTGGTAACCCTTTATTACGGTCGCCAGGGCGCGGCGAAGCAGGCCGAGCCCTGCAGAGACAGCCGGGTGAGGGCCCTGGAGGGGCTCAAAGGGACCGTGGAGGCACAGATCGAAGCTGCGGTGGCCCTTCTGAAAAAAGAGCCCGTCGCAGAGATCGAAAAGGTGCTCACCTTTCTATCTGAGAGGTGGCAGGTGGGGGTTGCCCCGGCAAAGCGTGCCTTTATCAACTGGCAGGAAGTCGAGGAGATGCGGGCCTCGGGCCTGGTCACCTTCGGGTCGCACACCCACGGCCACCATCTGCTTACCCTTCTCAGCGACGAGGAGGTGGCCGAGGAGCTGACTGTCTCCATGGCACAGCTTTGTGCCAGGGGTGCCGTGGACCCCGGGTTTTTGCCCTTTTGCTATCCCAACGGTAACTGGAATCCCGCCGTTGCCCGGCAGGTGGAGTCGTGCGGGTTTGCCGCGGCCGTGACCACCGAGTGGGGGTGGAACGACGGGAGAGGTGATGTGTTCAAATTGAGCAGGGTCCCAGTGCATGAGGACATGACAAATTCGGACAGGATGTTCGGCTGTCGGTTGGCGGGCCTTTTGTGAGGGCCGTGCGGCGGTGAGTTTTTGCATGGGGTTTTGAAGCAAGTCGAAAAAAAACGTGGATGGAGGAAAATGATGGACGAACGGACAAGGACAAGGGGGATTGCGGGCCGATGTTGCATGGTGATGTGGGCGGTGCTGTTCATGATTGGGGCCGGGGTCGCGGAGGTCCGGGCCAAGTCGCTGTATGTGGCACCCGGGGGCAGCGATTCCGTCTCCTACGACAGCAACACCATCGACAATCCCTGGGCCTCGCCCCGGCAGGCCTGGTTCAACGCCCGGGCCGGTGACACCGTCTATTTCCGGGGAGGCAGCTACACCATCTCCTCGGAGATCGATACCAAGAGCAGCGGAAATGACGGCACATCCTCAAGTCCCATCACCTTTCGGAACTACGAAAACGAAGACGTGACCTTTGTCAGCACCCTGGGATCGGCCAAGGTGTTTGACATCGAGCGAAACTACAACGTCGTCAGGGGGATCAATTTTCGTGGGGGCGGCATCTTTTTCCATGTGGGGTACAACACCACGGCAACGAACTTTACCATCTCCCACTGCACGGCCGAGATGACCGACGGCGGGGACAACGTGGCCTTTGTGAAGGCTTCAATCCGGGCCGAAAACCTCCTTATGGAACACTGCACGGTGAGGGGGCCCGGCTTCAACGTCCACCAGAACACCGCGGGCGTGATTTTCTTCCGCAGCCCCGGGGCCAGGGTGCTCCACTGCGAGTTTTCCAACGCCCCCATCGGCATTTTTTACAAGCATGCCAACACGGCGAACTCCCCCCAGATTGAGATCGCCTACAACTATATCCATGACACGGCCAACCGATACTCCATCCTCACCAACACCAACTATGCCTACATCCACGACAACGTCATCGGCGTTTCCAACGCCAACTTCCGGGTGAACAGCGAAAACGGCGGGGACGGCGGGGACAACAACAAGATCTGGTACAACACGGTGTTCGGTGCCCAGCTGCTCTTGAGCGACGACGCAGACGGCGCCCGGAACAACGACATCCGGGGCAATGTCTTCACCAAAGAGATTCCCATCCACCGGTATGAGAGCACGGCCCATAACTCCGTTATGGACGAGAACCTGCACCCCACCGGGACCATCGTCATCGAAAACAGGGTGAACTACGACCTGAACGCATGGCGCAGCCACACCGGGGGCAGCGCCAACTCAAAGCTCATGGGCTCCACCTCCGCGGACTTCGTGGGGGGCAGCTCGCCGAGTTCCCTTTCCGGATATGCCTTGAGCAGCTCCAGCGCCGGTTACATGGCCATCAACCGGGATGTGGACGGGGACGGCTCATCCGAAGCGGCCAGCATGGGGGCGTACATCCCCCTGGTGGGGCCCCAGGACGGTGGGGACGAACCCGTGGATCCGGATCCTCCCGATTCCAATGTGCCGGTGCCCCGTGTGGACAGCGTGGAGGTGGTGGATGAGGTGGCCGGGGACGACACCATTTTCATGGACGACTTTGAGTCGTCTTCCCTTTCCAGCGACTACTCCGACTACAACGCCGGGGACAACACCGCCTTGTCCATTACCTCGGACCAGGGGTTCGGCGGCTCCTCCAAGTCCCTTGTGGCCAAGTGGTTTAGCGCAGGACAGGTGAGCGCCGGGTCGGTCTCCTACTTTTTCGGGCGAAACCCGGCGGGCTCCAAGAGCCGCAGCTCCGAGGATTTCGACGAGATCTTCTGGCGGTTTTACATCAAGCTCTCCAAGGGGTGGGAGGGCAACGCCAAAAAAGTCACCCGCGCCTCGGTGTTTTCCGCCTCGGACTGGCGCCAGGCCATGATCGCCCACGTGTGGCACGGCAATGAGCTGGCCCTGGGAACGGACCCCAAGACCTTTGTCTCCGGCAGCACCGTCACCTCCACTACCTACAACGACCAGAACAACGGGACCTGGCTGGGGGCCAAGTCGGGGAGCACCCAGATCTACGCCACGGACAACGCCGATCACTGGATTTGCATCGAGTCCCGGGTCAAGCTCAACTCACCGGGCAACAGCGACGGGGAACAGGACCTCTGGATTGACGGGGAGCTGGAGATTCGCCAGACAGGCCTTAACTGGATCGGTTCCTGGCGTGACTACGGCATCAACATGATCTCCTTGGGCAACTATTGGAACGGTGGCTCCCCCCGGCCCCAGCAGCGGTACCTGGACAACCTGGTCATCGCCACCTCACGCATCGGCATGGCAGGCTCGCCGGTGAACCCCGCCATTTACAAGACCGCCTTTGATTATTCGGGCCACACCCAGAGCGGGTTCGAAGGGCAGGTGAGCACCACGTCTTCGGAGACCGGCATGGTGTGGGCCGGGCAAGTGTCGGGCACCGGCAACACCCTGGTGGTGAACAGCAGCTCCGGCGCCTTCCAGGGAAGCCTTGCAGGCCAGGCCTCCCTGGCCCAGTGCACCACCTACTACGCCCGGGTCCGACAGGCCGACGAAGGGGGAAACCTCTCGGGCTGGTCCCCCTGGAAGATGTTCGTGACCCTGGAGGCCCCCTGGGGCGGCGGGGAGGTCGGTCCCCTTGAGGTGAACTGACACGGCTTAAATGATCACAGCGATGCCTCCGGCAGGGCCGCCGGAGGCATCGTTGATAACCTAATATTGAAAAGGCCAACGGAGACCCATGGATATACAAGGTCCATCCCTGTCCGTCATTATTCCCGCCTACAATGAAGAAGAGTTCATCGGCGCCACCCTGGGGCGTGTGTTTGAGCTGCTGGACGACGACCTTCTCAAGGAGGTGGTGGTGGTGGACAACGGCTCCACCGATGGGACCGCAGTCATTGCCCGGGGGATGGAGGGGGTGACCCTTGTCCCCCTTGCCGAGGCCGTCACCATTTCGCGGGCCCGCAACATCGGGGTTGCCTCGTCTACAGCCCCGGTCCTGGCCTTTCTGGACGCCGATGTGCTCATCACCGGAGAGTGGGTGAGACAGCTGCGCCAGGAGCTTCCCCTGATGGAGGGCGGTCCCCTGGTGGTGACCGGGGCCCGGTACGACCTCTCCGAAGAGCCCAGCGCCCTTGAGGAGGTGTGGTTCGCTCACCTGGTCCGTCGGACCCACCGCGCCGCTACCTACCTCAACGGGGGAAACATCATCACAACCCGGGCCGTGTTCGAGGCCGTGGGCGGGTTTCGTGAAGACCTGGTGACGGGGGAGGACGTGGATTTCTGCGACAGGGCCCGGGCCGCCGGGGCGGCGCTGCACATCAACCCGGGGTACAGGACCCACCACGAGGGGTACCCGAAAACCGTGAAGGCGTTTTTTCTAAGGGAACTCTGGCACGGCACCGGGGACATGCAGAGCTTTGCGGCCTTTACCCGATCCAAGGTGGCCGTGGCCGCATCGGTCCACAGCGCTCTGTGGTGCCTGTCCCTTCTCCTGCTGGTGACGGGGCGCTTTGCAGGGGCCATGGTGGCAGCGGTGGCTGCTGTGGCTCTCAACGTGGGGCTCACCGTCACCAAGTTCGGTTTCATTACGCCCCGGGCCCTGGTGCCGAATGTGTTCTATCACGGGGTGTACTTGGTGGCCAGGAGCCTCTCTTTTCTTAAACGCTGACCCGAAAGGCCATGATGCGCGTCTGTTACATTGTCTCCGACGATCTCTGGGCCGGTGCCGAGGTCATGGCGTGGAACCTTGCCCGGACCCTGCATGCGTCGGGCAGGGTGGCCGTTCAGGTCATCGCCCTGAACCCGGGGCGGCTCTCCCGCCTCCTCCGGGAAGAGGGCGTGCCCGTGTGGGTGGTGCCTGAAGAGACCCTCTCCTTTGGGGCGCTTTTGGTGAAGGTGCGCAGGATCCTCAAGGAGACGGCGCCGGACATTGTCCATGCCCACCGGTACAAGGAGAACATCCTCGCCTTTCTGGCCTGCGGCCTGGTGCAGAGACCGCGGCTGGTCTCCACCCAGCACGGGATGCCGGAGACCTCCCTTAAAGAGTCAGGGATTTTGAAACGATGCGTATCACGGATCAACATGCTGCTGCTCACCCACGGCTTTCACCGGTATGTCTGTGTCTCCGACGATTTAAGGAGAGCCATGGCTCGCAGTTTTGGCCTCAAGGATGGGAAGGCCTGTGTGGTCTACAATGGGGTCACCCCCTCTGGGGGCCTTGCACACCGGCCGGCAGGGAACACCCTCACCATCGGCTCCGCAGGCCGGTTTTACCCGGTGAAGGATTTTGCCTTGATGATCGATACGGCCGAGGCCGTGGGGCGCCTCCTGCCTGAGGTGCGGTTCAGGCTGGCCGGGGACGGCCCCTTGCGGGACGCCCTCCAGGGGCGGGTCCAGGCTGCAGGGCTATCGGAGCGGTTCTCCTTTGCCGGGCATGTGACGGATATGCCCGCTTTTTACCGGTCCATCGACATCTACCTCAACACCTCCGTGCACGAAGGCATTCCCATGAGCATCCTGGAGGCCATGGCCGCCGGGGTGCCTGTGGTGGCGCCTGATGTGGGGGGGCTCGGCGAGATCATCACCCACGGCAGGGACGGGTACCTGGTGCCCACCCGGGACCCGGGGGATTTTGCCCGGTGCCTGGTGCCCCTGTGTGAAAACGGTGACCTGCGAGAACAGGTGGCCCTCCGTGCCGAAAAAACCGTTCAGGACCGTTTCTCCGCCGAGGCCATGGCGGAGCATTACCATCAACTGTATGAAGGGGTGCTGGATCGGCCCGGGGGGGATCGATGAGTGCATGGCTGTTCGCGGGGTCCGTGTTCATGATTTTTTTCGCTTACTTTGGCTACCCCCTGTCCCTGAAGCTGATCCGGCCGAGGCATGCCCCGGTGCAAAAGATGTCCATTCTTCCGTCGGTGACCTTTATCATCGCGGCTTACAACGAGGAGAAGAGGATCGGGCAAAAACTCGAGGACACCCTTGCCCTGGACTACCCGCAAGACTCCTTTCAGGTGGTGGTGGCCTCCGACGGATCCACCGACGGCACCGCCGATATTGTCAGGACCTTTGAGGACCGGGGGGTCGAATTCATCGAGATGCCGGGGCGCAGCGGCAAGGAGCGGGCCCAGAAGGCCGCCCTGGAGCGTGCCCGCGGTGAGATCGTGGTTTTTTCCGATGTGGCCACCATCCTCGAACCCCACGGCATCCGGGCCATTGTCGCCAACTTTGCGGATCCGTCGGTGGGGTGTGTCTCCAGTGAGGACAGGCTCCTGACGCGGGACGGCAAGCCGTGCGGGGAAGGGGCCTATGTCCGCTATGAGATGTGGGTGAGGCGGGTGGAGTCTTTGGTTCATTCGGTGGTGGGACTCAGCGGCTCTTTTTTTGCCGCCCGGAAAGAGGTGTGCCGGGATTTTTCCGGGGAGATGCAAAGCGACTTCAGGATGCTGCTTTCCGCGGTGAACCTGGGGTATCGCGGGGTGAGCGATCCCAATGTCCTGGGGTATTACCACGACATCGCAGACCCGGACAAAGAGCTGAGCCGGAAGGTCCGTACCGTGGTCCGCGGCCTGACCGTTTTTTTTGAGAACAGGCGGTTTTTGAATCCTTTCAGGTACGGCCTGTTTTCCTATCAGCTGCTGGCCCACAAGCTTTGCAGGTGGCTGGTTCCCTTTTTCCTCGTGGTGGCCTTTGGGGCCAACCTGATCCTTGCGCTCTCTTCGTTTTTCTTCTGCCTGCTGTTTGTGGGGCAGGCTGTGTTTTACGGGATTGCCGCCGCCGAGCATGCGAGAAGGGCTCCGTTTGCCCATGCCATGCTTCGGATTCCCGGGTATTTTGTCACCGTGAATATTGCCATTGCCCTGGCCTGGAAGCTTTACTGGAGCGGGCATCGCATCGTGATGTGGACTTCATCGGAGCGGTAAAGGCAATGTGGAAGAAGAACAAGGAGGCAGTCCATGGAAAAAGGAGAATGGGGTGCCATTCTCCTTTTTTCATGGGCATGCCCCCCCCAGGGGGGGAGGCTGCTCAGCGGACTTTCTTGGCTTCAAGACGTCGTCTGCAGATACCGGCAAGGCCGAACAGGGCGATACCGAGGAAAAAGAGTGACGCGGGGTCATACACCGGCGCTGCGTCAGCCTTGGGTGTGGTGAGGCTTCCACTGACGGGTTGCACGGCGTGGCCCATGGAGCGGGAGGTGTCCTGCCCGCTGAAGGACGTGGTGACCGCCACAGGAGAGTGGGTTGTATCGGCGGAGGCTATCAGCAGGGGCGGGGTTGTGTACCCGGCCTCCGGTGCCACCATGGACTTATGGATAGTATGTGGTGAGGCAAAAACAGTTTCCCTTGCCAAGAAAATGGCGAAAAACGTCAATAGCCAAGGGGTCAAACGGTATTTCATTATGTCTCCAAACGTGGGAAGGGTAAACGATGAGACGATATGGCGGAGCATGATGGAGATGTTTTGGAATCGCTGCCGATGGGCGTTGTGCGATCCGGTCATGGTGAGGGTGAGAGGGAGGTTCCAACTTAAGGGAGAAATACTGCAGGAATGATGCCAGGACGCCCTGATGAATCGCAGGGTATGGATGATTCGTAAATACACTGTGTTCAGCCCGGGATGCCACCGGGCGGGGTTGGTATGGAATGTGGTGATGTGTACCTTCTTACATAGTTTGCTGTGTTGATGTGTAACTGATTACATAATTGGTCCCACCCATGGAGCCCTTTCATGCCCACGGAAACCCGTGAATGCATTTTGGTTGTTCAAACCATCTAAAACCCAACAGCAACCGGTTGTAACGATAATGTATTGATTTGGTGTCATTGTTATCCCATGACATATCCTGGCAAGGAGTGTAGCCATGTACGTAGAGCACTATAGCCTGAAGGCCAAGCCCTTTGAAATCACCGCGGACCCGGACTTTCTCTGGCTCGGGGAAAAGCACAGGGAAGCCTATGCCATGCTGCGGTACGGAGTGCTTGAGAACAAAGGGATCCTTTTGCTGACCGGTGATGTGGGGGCGGGAAAGACCACCCTGATCAAGGCCCTTGTGGGGGATCTGTCCGGGGATGTGATCTGTGCCACCGTCCCGGACCCCGGGGTGGGCGTGATGGACTTTTACAGGTTTATGGCCCGCGGGTTCGGCATTGATGCTTCCTTCTCCTCCAAAGGTCAGTTCATCACCGTTTTCGGCACCTTTCTTCATGAATGTTTCAACCGGCGAAAGATCGTTCTGCTCATCATTGACGAAGCCCAGAGGATGAGCGAACGATTGCTGGATGACGTGCGCATGCTCTCCAACCTGGAGCACAACGGTGTCAAGATGCTCAACATCTTTTTTGTGGGCCAGCAGGAGTTTCTGGTTGCCATCGGCACCCAGAAGTTCAGGGCCTTTCGCCAGCGCATCACCCTCAGCTATGCCATCGAGCCCCTGGACCTGGAGGAGACCTACCGGTATATCGCCTCGCGGCTGAAGAAGGCCGGGGCAAAGACCAACTGCTTTACCAAGGGCGCCATCAAAGAGATTCACCAGTACTCGGGAGGCTCACCCAGGGTGATCAACCTGCTCTGCGACATGACCATGATGGTGGGTTACTCCAAGGGGGTAACGCGACTGGAAAAACAGACGGTCCGGGATGCCGCCGAAAAGCTGCCCGGGGTGACGGCACCCGTGAAGAAAAAACGGAAGCTGACACGGGACGAGCCCCGTGAACCGGCGGTTTGAATTGTCTTGATGTATTGAGTTTCTATGCTATAATGTATTTAATTTTTAATCCCTTATAAGCTGAGTGTGACAGCCTCATACCTTGTTTTTCATCATGCCTTGCGCAGATCTGCAAGGGATGATGACGGGCTGAAAAGTGGTATCGTACCGCGTTTTTCGAGCCTTTGTTTCCGTGCGTCTGCAGCTTGTCCGCTTGCCGGGGACTCACAAGCCGTTTGACCGAGACCGTCTTTATCCCAGCCACCTCTGTACTCTGTCTTTCTTGAGCACCCCTGTCTCTCATCCCCGTGTATCCCTCATGTTCATGCTGACATCGTCGCTTATCTCAGCGCACCCACCGGCGCCATCAGTCAATGCCGTCCACCCACAGGCTCGAGGGGATCGGATCGTTTATCGTGCACAGGCCAAAAGCAACAACGGAAAGATTCGCCCCTCCATGGGCGACGGTCAGGCGCTGGACGCTGGGCTTTGGCCTTTTGGTGTGCGGGGCATGCCTTCTGGCCTTGTCTGTTCCGGCCGTCAAGGTGGAGTTACGGGCCGCCCTCGGGCGGGAGCTCATTGATGTGGACTCGCCCATCCCGGGGAAAGTGGACGCAATATACGTTCTGGGCGGGGGCGTCCGAAGCACCCGCGCCCATTTGCAACGGGCGGCGGGCCTGTACCATCAAGGTGTCTCGGAAAAGATCCTCTACTTTCACCGGGACGGAGACACGGTGAGGGACTGGTCCCTGGGGCGCGACATCAGCCGTGACGCCTGGGTGATGAGGCAACTGACCGCCCGTGGGGTTCCCGTCTCGGCCACCGAGGCTGTCCCTGTCATGGAGGGGTTCTGGGGGACCTATTCCGAAGCTGAGGCGGTGTCGGCCCTCGTGGTGGAACGACGTCGGAAGAGCCTGCTGCTTATCACCTCGCCACACCATACAAAGCGCGTTCGGCAGTCCTTTGCCTATTTTCTCCGGGGGCAGGGGGTCTCCGTCCTCGTGGGCGGCTCCGAGGATACGGCCTATCTCCGGGAGCTTTTGATGGAGCACGTGAAGGTGAGGGTTTACGGAATGTTTCTGCTGTAGGAAACCTCGATGAAAATCGACGGCGCACCGGGATCCCGTCAGGGAAGGGAACGGTGCGGCGGACAATGCAAGGAATCATGCCTATGTGCGGCGTTTCAGGGATATTGGGCGGTCACCTGGACGGACCGTCAAGGGAGAGGGCGATCTGCTCGATGGTCTCCACCTTGACCCACCGGGGACCCGACGGATGGGGTATCTATTGTAGCGGAGAGTTGGCGCTGGGGCATACCCGGCTCTCCATCGTGGACCTTCAGGGCGGTCATCAGCCCATGATGAGCGACCGGTTCGTGATCTGCTACAACGGAGAGATCTACAACCATATCGAGCTCAGGCAGGAGCTTGAGAAAAAAGGGGTCACCTTTGAGACCACGTGTGACACGGAGGTGGCCTTAAAGGCCTTTGAGGTCTACGGCACCGATGCCTTTTCCCGGTTCAACGGGCAGTTTGCCATGTTGATCTGGGACCGGCTGAAAAAGGAGCTGGTGGTGGCAAGGGACCGTTACGGCATCCGTCCCCTGTACATCCTCCAGCATGGGGGCGCCTTCTACTTTTCCTCGGAGATCAAGGCCTTCGACACCCTGGAAGGGTTCCGGCGCACCATGGACATGCAGGGGCTGTTCGAACATGCCCTGTTGTGGAACACCATGGGGGACAGCACCGTTTACAACGGGATCCGCAGCGTATCGTCCGGGACCTTCGAGCGGTTCACGGCCCAGGGCCGGATCGGGGGCGGTCGCTATTACGAGATCGGCGAGTCCTGTGGGACGTCGCCGGAGACCCTTGAGGAGGCAGGGGAGCTCCTGGAGTCCCTGCTCCTCGACTCGGTGCGCCTGCGGCTCAGGAGCGATGTGCCGGTGGGGGCTTACCTCAGCGGGGGCATCGACTCGTCTGTGATCACCCACCTGACCTCGGTGTGGAACCGCGAGAAGTTCAAGACCTTTTCCGTGGCCTTTGAAGACGCCGAGTTTGATGAGTCCTTTTTCCAGCGGGAGATGGTCTCCCGCATCAACTCGGATCACCTGGCCCTTCAGGTGGGCTACAGCCACATCAACGAGCATTTCCTCGATGCCGTGTATCACTTTGAGCGGCCGGTGTTCCGCACGGCCGGGGTTCCCCTCTTCATGCTCTCCGAGAAGGTCCGGGAGCACGGGATCAAGGTGGTGCTCACCGGGGAAGGGGCCGATGAGATTCTCTGCGGGTACGACTCCTTTAAAGAACTCAAGCTCCTGGAGTTTTGGGGACGGGATCCTTCCTCCACCATGCGTCCCCTGTTGATCAAAAAGCTCTATCCCCACCTTCGGCACTACAGCAACCCCAGGCAGTACGGGTTGATGAAGATGTACTACGAGGGGTTCCTCGGAGAGTACGACAACGAACTCACCGGCCTGAACATCCGCGCCGGCAACAACCGGATCCTTGCCAAGTACTTCCACAAAGACCACCCCGTGACGTTTGAAAAGGAGCGCCTCATCGAGACAGCCAGGCAGGTGCTCCCTGACAACTTTTCGTCATGGACCCTTCTCCAGAAAAACCAGTTCATGGAGATGAAGACCCTCCTTTCCGGCTACCTGCTCTCGTCCCAGGGGGACCGCATGTCCCTGGCCCACAGCGTGGAGGGGCGCTATCCCTTCCTGGATCACCGGGTGGTGGAGGCCCTCTTCTATTTTAAGGACAGGTTCAAGCTCCGGGGCTTTTCCCAGAAGTACCTGTTGGGCAAAACCTACGGGCACCACCTGCCCGATGCCATCGTCAACCGCCCCAAAAAACCTTACACCGCCCCGGATCTGAAGTCCTTTTTCCATGGGGGCGGCCTCTCGGAGCAGGCGGCACATTTCCTCTCCCCGGAGATGATCCGGGAGTACGGGGTCTTTGACGAGACCATGGTGGAAAGGCTGGTAAACAAGTTCAATCGCCAGATACCAGCTGAGATCGGCTACCGCGACAACATGCTCATCACCTTTATCCTGTCGTGCCAGATGACCCATCACTGGGCGGGGCACCCGAAAAAGGACCTGCTGGACCCGGCTTCCATGACCGTAAGGATCGACGACCGGCAGGGAACCACAGGGGCTGTTGGATAGGATTGTTGACCTAACCCAAGAGAGGATCATTCCATGAAGGAACATACCCAGGACCGCTGTGTCAGCTGCGTTCTTTCCGCTTCTTTTCCGGGCATTGAGTTTAACGCGGAAGGGGTCTGCAACTTTTGTCGGAACAAGCTCCAGATAACCTCCGATGCCGAGGCCATTGCCCGAGCAAAAGAGAAGATCGAGTCCACCATCAGCCAGCAGCGCGGCCAGGGCCGGTACGATGCCCTGATGTGCTACAGCGGCGGCAAGGACAGCACCTACACCCTGATGCTTGCCGTGCATAAATACGGTCTGAGGGTGCTCTCCTTTACCCTGGACAACGGTTTCCTGTCCGCCGGGGCCATGGACAACATCAACCGGGTGGTGGACGGCCTGGGTGTGGATCAGGTGACGGTGAAGCCGTCGTCGACCTTTTTCCGGTCCGTGGTCAAGGCCAGCGCCCTCAACGACATCTTTGGCGACCGGGCCCTTGTGCGCATCTCCTCCGGGTGCCATGCGTGCATCTCCCTTGTGAACATCACCGCCCAGACCATGGCCCTTGAAAAAGGCATCCCTTTTATCCTGGCCGGATTCACCCTGGGCCAGATCCCAGCCAACGGCGTGATGTACAAGACCAACTACCGCTTTTTGATGGACAGCCGCAAAACCGCCATGGACAACCTCAAGGCCCACGTCGGCGACGATGTGGATGCGTACTACGGGATCCGGGAGTCCCTCATCGATGCGGTGACCTCCTACCCGTACACCATGAACCTGCTCTGCCTCGAAGACATCACCGAGGCCGAGATCGTGCGGGCCATCGAGCCCCTGGGCTGGGAAAGGCCCGGGGATGTGGACGGTTGCTCTTCCAATTGCCGCCTGAACACCTTCAACAACCATATCCACCAGATAAAATACGGATACAGCCCCTATGAACTCGAACTCAGTCACCTCATTCGAAAAGGGCTGATGGCAAGGGACGAGGCTCTGGAAAAGATATTTGATCAGCCGGTTGATCAGTTTCAATCGGTGATGAGCCAACTCGGCATGACAGACAACGACATCGATTCCCTTGAGCCCCGGAGGCAGGAGGCCTGTTCCGGGGGCCTGGGAGCGATGGGGGGGACTTGACCATGGGACCAGTGAACTCAGGAGACCGCCCCGACAATGGGGCTGAAGGAACCAACACCATCGTGTTTCGAAAAAAGGAGATCCAGGAGGCGCTGCTGGAATTCATCACACGAAACTTCATGGTGGAGCGCAGTGACATCAAGCTGGATCTCTCCATGATTGACGAGGGGATCATTGATTCCTTCGGTCTGGTAGAAATCGTCACCTTCATGGAGACGACCTTCGACATGGAGGTGGCCGACGACGACATGAACCGAGATAACTTCGGCTCGGTCCTGAAGATCGTGGATTACATCTACAGACAGACCGACACCGACATCCCAATCCGTGCCGCAACATAACCCCGGGAGGTATTGTATTATGACGACCTTCAGCAGCGAGGCCGCAAGTTATCCTGCATCGGCCATTCAAGAGCAGTTCTGGCTCATCAACCAGCTCCATCCGGAGAGCTCTGCCTACAACATTCCCCTTTTATTTCGCATCAGGGGGCCCCTTGATCGCGACAGCCTGGAAAAAAGTCTCAACGACATGATCGGACGCCACCAGATCCTGCGGACCTGTTTTGCCATGGACCGGGGCGATCTGGTGCAGCACGTGGCACCCAGCCTGAACCTTCCCCTGGCCTGCGATGTGCCGGAAGGGGAGGAGGCGGTGAACCGCTGTGTCCGTGAGGAGCTGAGGCGGCCCTTTTCCCTGTCGGAGCTTCCCCTGATCCGTTTCCGGCTCTTTCGGACAGGGGAGGAGGAGCATCTCTTCCTCATTGTCATGCATCATATTATCACCGACCTTCGGACCAAGGAGCTCTTTACCGAAGAGCTCTCCTCCCTGTACGGGGCGGCGGTGACCCGGCGTCCGGCCCTTCAGCCCGCCTCGTCGGTGCCTTATGCTGAGTTTTCGAGGTGGCAGAGGGACTGGCTCGCAGGGGATGAGTGCCGCTCCATGCTGGTGTACTGGAAGGAGCATCTCAAGGGCCGCACCGATTCCCTTGACCTGCCCATGGAGAAAAAGCGTCCGTCGCTTCTTTCTCTGGAAGGGGAGGCCGTGTTCTTCCACCTGGAGCCTTCGTTTGTGGGTGAGTTGAAGCAGTTCAGCAGAGACCGCAGCGTCACGATCTTTCTGACCCTTCTGGCCGCCTACGCGGCGTTGCTTTTCCGCTACGGCGGCAACCCACAGCTCACCATCGGCGTGCCCCTGACCAATCGCCGCAGGGCCAGGTACAAGGATACCCTGGGGTGTTTTGTCAACATTCTTCCCCTGGCTGTGACCGTGTCCGGGGAGACCAGCTTCCCGGACCTCCTGGGCAAGGTCCGGCAGGCCATGCTGGGAGCCCACAGGCATCAGGAAGCACCCTACCGCCTTCTGGCGCACACGGTGGAGCCCAGGACAGGCTCCAGTCACAACCCGTTGTTCCAGGCCGGGTTTACCCTGGATCCCCCTGTGGGCATGAGTTTAGAGGGCCTTGAGGTGGAGCCCGTGGCCGTACACAGCGGGGGCGCCCAACTGGACCTCTTCTTTACCTTCTGGGAAGGGGACGACGGGATCCGGGGGTACTTTGAGTACAACTCGGAGCTTTTTGACGAGGCCATGGTTCGGCAGGTGTCTGAGAATTATCTGATGCTTCTCCGGGAGGTTCTCCGGGACGGTGACCGCCCCATTGCCGCCATTCCCGTGGTGTCCGAAGGGGAAAAAGAGACCCTGTGCGTGGCGTGGAATCAAACGGAGGCGCCGGCATCCCGGGGCACGGTGGTTCACCGGCTCATCGAGTCACAGGTGGATGCCGCTCCACATGCCGTGGCCGCCGTGTTTGAAGGGGAGTCCCTCACCTACGGCGAGCTGAACCAGCAGGCCAACCGGCTGGCCCGGTACCTTGAGACCCAGGGCGTGAAACCCGGCGACCTTGTGGGGATCCACATGGAGCGCTCCCTGGACATGCTCGTGGCACTGGTGGGCACCATGAAGGCCGGGGCGGCCTATGTCCCCCTGGACCCGGCCTTTCCCGAAGAGAGGCTCCAATACATGCTTTCCCACACCGAGGCCTCCGTGGTGCTGACCCAGGAGAGCCTCAAAGGGACCCTGCCCGCGTGCACGGCCCGTCGGGTGTTCATGGACACCGACCGGGGGGCCGTGGCCGAGCAGTCCGACGACAACCCGGAGGTGGCGGTCTCCCCCGACGACCTGGCTTACGTGATCTATACCTCGGGGTCCACGGGACTGCCCAAGGGCGTGGCCGTGCACCACGACGCCGTGGGCAACTTTTTGTCCAGCATGGCCAGGGAGCCCGGGCTCACATCCGAGGACGTGGTCCTGGCCGTGACGACCCTCTCCTTTGACATCACCGTGCTGGAGCTCTACCTGCCCCTCATCGTGGGGGCCAAGGTGGTCATCGCCCCCAGGGAGACCGTGGCCGACGGGCGGTTGCTCTTGGAAGCCCTTTCCCGGCATGGCGTGACCCTGCTCCAGGCCACCCCCGTCACCTGGCGCCTTCTCGTTGCCGCCGGGTGGCAGGGGGGAGATAATCTGAACGTCCTATGCGGCGGCGAAGTTCTGCCCGCGGACCTGGCCGCCGCCCTTGTGTCCCGGTCGTCCCGGGTGTGGAACATGTACGGCCCCACCGAGACCACGGTTTGGTCCACCTGTGCCCGCATCACGGACGGGGAGGCCAGGGTGACCGTGGGCCGTCCCATCGACAATACCCGTACCTACATCCTGGATCCCTGGATGCAGCCGGTTCCCACGGGGGTCTCAGGGACCCTTTTCATCGGCGGGGCCGGGGTGGCCAAAGGGTACCTGCACCAGCCCGACCTGACCCGGGAGATGTTTGTCCCCGATCCCTTTGCCGGGGAGGCCGGGGCCCGGATGTACAACACCGGGGACCTGGCCCGTTACCGCGCCGACGGCACCATCGAGGTGCTGGGGCGGTCGGATTTTCAACTCAAAATCAACGGGTTCCGCATCGAAGCCGGGGAGGTGGAGACCGTGCTTTCCGGCCATCCGGCAGTCTCCCAGGCCATTGTGTCGGCCCATGAGTTTGAGCCCGGGGATGCCCGGCTCGTGGCGTACATCACCCACACCAACGGCGGCCAGAGTCTTGTCTCCGATCTCAGGGCGCACCTAGCAGGGAGTCTGCCCGATTACATGATCCCCTCCATCTTCATGCCCCTTGATTCCCTGCCCCTGACCCCCAACGGAAAGGTGGACCGCAAAGGGCTTCCGGTGCCGGATACCCGTCGGCCCCAGACGGACCAGGCGTTCATGGCCCCGCAAAGCGATATGGAAAAGCTCCTCTCGGAGATCTGGACCCAGGTGTTGAAGGTGGACACCATCGGCACCGGAGACAGCTTTTTCGAGCTGGGGGGCAACTCCCTGCTCGGGGTTCGGGTGGTGGGCAAGGTGGGTGAGGCCCTGAAACGGAAGGTTCCCGTCCTGGCGCTTTTTCAGTATCCCACCATTGCCGCCTTTGCAGGCTACCTCGCAGGGGAATCAGCGCAACCGGCTGTGGCCCAGGACAAGATTTCAGATCGCGCCACACAGAAGAAGCGGGCAATGGCCCGCCGACGGCGGTCGCCATAAGAGGTCGGCGACGCATCACAGCCATGGATGGAGACGAGGATGAATTGTTTACGTTCATATAAGATCAAAGATTTTTCGACCAACGTGGAAGGCGAGGTGAACCGCCTTCGTTCCCAGGTGGACCTCTTCTGGCAGAAGGAGGTGAGGGCGTACCGGCGGTTCGGCCTGAAGGACGGCATGCGGGTGCTGGAGTGCGGAAGCGGTCCCGGCCACGTCATCGAAAACCTCCTGAAGGCCTGTCCGGGGTGCCGGGCCACGGCCGTTGAGATCGACCCTTACCTTGTGGCGATCCTCAAGGAGAGGCTGGACGGGCGGTGCGATATCTCGGAACAGTCCATCATGGAGCTGGGCTTTGCCTCGGGGAGCTTCGACTTTGTCATCACCCGCCTGGTGCTGGAGCACCTGCCGGACCCCCTGGGGGCTGTGCGGGAGGTCTATCGGGTGCTGAAACCGGGGGGCCGGGCCGTGTTCGTGGACAACGATTTTGCCATGCATCTTCGGACCCATCCCGAGATCCCGGAGTTGAGTGATCTCTACGATGCGTACTGCCGCCTGAGGGTCGACGAGGGAGGCAACCCCCTCATCGGCCGCGAGCTGCCCTCTCTCTTGAGGAAAGGCGGGTTTACCGATGTGGACCTGGAGGTGGTGTGCGCCCACAGCACCGTGACCGGGGACGATATGTTCCTCAAATCCGAAGGGGTGGGCATTCCCTCCCAGCTTGTGAAGGAGGGGTACCTGCCCTCGGGGCTCCTGGATCGGCTTGCCGTGAAGTGGCACCGGGTGCTGCGCCATGAGCACCACTCCATCTTCAGGCAGCTTTTTGTCTCCGGCGGGGAGAAACGGGCATCGGGTTCCCGCGGGATTCCCAGGCTTCACGGGGAAGCGGGCTCCGAAAACCGCCTGGGGCGGGAAGGGCAAGGCCTCGCTTCCGGCAGGGGGCTGGGGCCCCATCAGGTTATGGCTGCTCAGCCCCATGAGCGCCTGGCCCTCTTGAAGGCCTATCTGGTGACGCGTGTGGCCGATGCCTTGGGGGCCTCTCCGGAGTCCCTGGAAGGCGGGATGCGGGTCAGTGACCTGGGGTTTGACTCCCTCATGGCCGTGGAGGTGATGGACGAGGTGGAGTCCCAGTGGGGCGTCTGCCTCTCCCTGATGGATTTCTTTGAGGGGCAGAGCCTCGACGACATCACGGTCACCCTGCATGGTCGGCTGTTTCAGGAGGCACCGAAGGAACCGGACGAGGCGTTGGCTGAAGAGCCACAGGCCGTCCCGAGCGCCGTGACGGGCCCGGACGATGACGTCACGGAATGGGAAGAGGGTGAGATATGAGCATCGCGTATATCATGGAAAAACTCAGCCGGCTGGACATTGACCTGTGGGTCGAGGGCGGAGGCCTGAAATATCGTGCCCCCAAAGGGCGCATGACCCCAGAGCTGCGTCGCCTGATCAAGCTGAACAAGCCTGGATTGATGGTGCACCTGGGGGGCTCCGTGGGGGACGACAGGTCCGGTCCCCTGTCCTACAACCAGCAGTCCCTCTGGATTCTCAACCGCATGGACCCGGACTCCGCATGCTACAATGTGTCCCTGTCGTGCCGCATCGTCACCGAGGTCCGGCCCGAGGTGATGCAGGGCGTGTGCCGGCAGCTGGTGGCCCGCCACGAGATCCTGAGGACCACCTATGGTTTTGGCGACCATGACGGGCAGACCAGTCAGACCGTCCACGACACCATGGAACCGGAGTTTCACCTGGTGGACGCCCGGGAGCTCTCCGGGGAGGCGCTCAAGGAGCGGGTCCGGGAATACCATGCCCGGCCCTTTGACCTGGAGAAAGGCCCCCTGTTGAGGGTGTGCCTTTTTACGCTTTCCGGGGGCGAGCACATCTTTGTGATGACCATTCACCATATCGCCAGCGATGGCAGCTCCTTTCATCTTCTCATCGACGAGTTCGGCAAGCTCTACCGCGCGGCGACGACCGGTGAGGAGGCGAGGCTCGCCCCGGTGGAGCGCCAGTATCGCGATTTTGTCCGATACCAGCAGGAGATGCTCGCAGGGGAGGAGGGGGCCCGGCTGGAGCACTTCTGGCGGGATCGGCTGTCGGCCCCGCTTCCGGTCATGAACCTTCCCCTGGACGGAACACCCCCTGCTTCCCCCAGCTTCACCGGGGCCAGCTACCCCTTTCAGGTAACCGGCGAGGCCTATGAAACACTCCGGACCTTTGTGGGCACCGAGAATGTCACCCTCTACGTCATGCTGCTGGCGGTGTTTCAGGTGACCCTCATGCGTTTCTGCAACCAGGGGGACCTGATCATCGGCACCCCGGCGGTGGGGCGGGTGCGGCCGGAGTACAAGGGGGCCTGCGGTCACTTCATCAACATGGTGGCCATGCGGGGGGACCTCTCGTCGAGCATGAGTTTTCGAGAGCACGTGACCCGGAGCAGGCGGGTGGTTCTCCAGGCCCTGGACCATCAGGCCTACCCCTTTCCCCTGCTCGTGGAGAGGCTGGGCCTGGATCGCGATCCCAGCCGCTCGCCCCTGTTCCAGGTGATGTTCAACATGCTCAACCGCAAGATTCTGGGCCCAGCAGCGGACTTTTTCATGGGCGCATCCAACGAAACCCCGGTGGATTTCGGCGGTATGGGCATCATGCCCTACCCCCTGGACCAGGAGGAGGGCCAGTATGAGCTGGTCCTGGAGATCGTTGATAACGATGAGAGCCTGGCCTGCGTCTTCAAGTACCGGACGGACCTGTTTTCCGAAGAGACCGTCGCCTCCCTTGCCTCGGCCTTTGAGGGCTGCCTCGGCCACGTCATGGCGTCCCCGGACATGCGCCTGGGGGACGTGCCCATGCCCCTGGGACGGGACGGGGACCGGCCGGGCGGAAAGATGCCGCGAGGGGCCTCGCCCGTGCCCTGGGAATGGGAACAGGGGGAGCGGCTTGCGGCCGGGCCACCCGTCACCTTTATGTTCACCGGGCAGGGGGCCCAGTCTGTCCGCATGGCAGAGGGGTTGTACCAGGGCGAACCGGAGTTCAGGAACTGGGTGGATTATTGCGCGGACCGGCTGGTACCCCTCATGGGCTGCGATATCCGTCGCTTTATCTACCCATCCCCGGAAGAGGCCCCCGAGGCCGAGGAGAAGCTCAAACAGACCGCCGTCACCCAGCCCGTTCTCTTTACCCTGGAATATGCCCTGGCACGGCTCTGGATGAGCTGGGGTGTCCAGCCCCGGGCCATGATCGGACACAGCATCGGTGAATACACCGCCGCCTGCCTGGCCGGTGTTTTTTCCCTGGACGATGCCCTGGAACTGGTGGCCGCACGCGGTCGCCTCATGCAGGGGCAACCCGGGGGAGCCATGCTGGCCGTGGGCCTGCCCGAAGAGAAGATCATTCCGTTTTTGAGGGACGGGCTCTCCGTTGCCGTGATCAACGCGCCTTCCCGGTGTGTGGTGTCCGGGCCCCAGGCGTCGATCCAGGCCCTGGAGGAGAGGTTGGCCAAGGCCATGAAGATGGAGGGCAAAAAGGCCCGGTGGAGCCGTTTGCGCACCTCCCATGCCTTTCATTCGGAGATGATGGAGCCGGCCCTTGCCCCCTTTGAGGCCTGCGTGACCAAGGTCTGTCCTGCGGCTCCTCGGATCCCCATCGTTTCCAACGTCACCGGGACCTGGCTCACCGCAGCCCAGGCCATGGACCCTGCCTACTGGTCGTCCCACCTGAGGGAGCCGGTGCGTTTTTCCAAGGGCGTGGCGACCCTTTTGACCCAACCCGCAGGGGTACTGCTGGAGGTGGGGCCAGGAAGCACCCTGGCGCTTCTTGCCCGCCAGCAGGTGGCAGAAACGGGGCGCCCGGTGATCCTTACATCCCTGCGTCATCCCGGCCAGGGCGGCTCCGACGACGCCTTTATCCGGGAGACCGTTATCTCCCTGAGAGAGGCCGGAGTCTCCGTGGACTGCTCCGGGGAGGCCTTTGGCTCAGGGACCACCCCGGGCGGGTCATCGGAAAAAGCGGAACTCGCTTATTGGAAGGAGACCCTGGGCACGGACCTGCCTGTACTCCAGCTTCCGGTGGACCATCCGCGTCCCGCCCATCTGGAATTCAGGGGCGGCACCCAGCGGTTTCGCCTTTCCTCGGAGTGCATCAAGGCCCTGAAAGGCCGTGGCCTGTCCGAGGGAGGCACCGTCTCTACCCTGCTGCTGGCCGCTTACGTCACCTTGTTGACGCGCTATTCCGGACAGACGGACCTCATGGTGGGGGTCTCGGGGGCCGACGGCGAACGGCCCGGAAACGGTGGGGCCTCTTCCCATATGTTTCCCTTGCGTGCGGATGTGTCGGACCCCTGCACCTTTGATGCGCTGCACCGCCGCATTTGCGAGGCCACGCGCACGGCGCGGGCCCGTGCCGGGATGTCCCTTGCCCGCCTTGCCCAGCTCCTGGACCCGGACCACGCCCCGGATTCCCACCCGCTTTTCCAGGCGATGTTCACCTTCCAGGACGGCCCCTTGCCCGGCGGCATTGAACAGGGGCCTTCCCTTGGTGGATCGGGTGAGCCAAAGGGGCCTGCATGCGATCTCTCCCTGTTTGTCCGTGATGATGGCGAGCGGTGGCACGGCGGTTTTGTCTACAACGCCGAGCTCTTTTCCGCCGCCACCGTGGCGCGTATCTGCGAGAGCTTCGAGGTGCTTCTGGATGCCGTGGCCGTGGGAGGGGACGTTGCCCTGGACCGCCTGCCCCTTTTGAGTCGGTCCGAACGCGACAAGCTGCTTTTCGAGTGGAACGACACAGGGCGGACCTACCCGGAGCCTGTCTGCCTTCACGAGATGTTTGAGGCCCAGGTGGCAAGGACCCCCGATGCGGTGGCCCTGACCTACGAGGGCGACACCCTCACCTATGGGGATCTGTCCATACGGGCCAACCGCCTTGCCCATGCTCTTCAGAAACATGGCGTGGGACCGGAAAAGCGCGTGGGCGTGTTTATGGAACGCTCCGTGGAGATGGTCGTGGCCCTCTACGGGACCCTTAAGGCCGGCGGGGCCTATGTGCCCCTGGATCCGGATTATCCGGCCGAACGGCTGGCCTTTATGCTGGAAGACACCGAGGTTCCGGTGATTCTCACCCAGGAACGCCTCAATGAGATGCTGCCGGAGCACTCGGCAACGGTGATCTGCCTGGATACCCAATGGGAGACCGTGGCCGGTGAGCCCGCCGAGGCCCCTGACGCCGGGGTCACCGAGGACAACCTGGCCTACGTGATCTACACCTCCGGATCCACGGGCAAGCCCAAGGGGGTCATGAACGACCACCGGGGCATCAGCAACCGCCTGTACTGGATGCAGGAGGCCTACGAACTCACCGCCGGGGACCGGGTGCTGCAGAAAACCCCGTACAGCTTCGACGTGTCCGTGTGGGAGTTCTTCTGGCCTCTGCTTTTCGGGGCGCGCCTTGTGGTGGCCCCTCCCCGGGTCCACAAAGACCCAGACGCCCTGGGGCGTCTCATCGAGGACCAGGGCATCACCATCCTTCATTTTGTCCCCTCCATGCTCCAGCTTTTTCTCCGGGAAGACCACGGGGACCGGTGCCGGAGCCTCACCAAGGTGATCTGCAGCGGGGAGCCCCTGCCCTGCGAGTTGCGGGATCGCTTTTTCGACACCTTGCCCGCGGAACTCCATAACCTCTACGGCCCAACCGAAGCGGCCGTAGACGTGACCTTCTGGGAGTGCAGGCGGGAAGATCGTGGCCTGGTGGTGCCCATCGGCAGGCCCGTTGCCAACACCCAGATTCACATCCTGGATCGGCACATGGAACCCGTGCCCGTGGGGGTGGCAGGGGAGCTGTATATCGGCGGCGTCCAGGTGGCCAGGGGGTACATGAACCGGCCCAAGCTGACCCGGGATCGCTTTATTCCCGATCCCTTCAGCAAGGAGCAGGGGGCGCGCCTGTACAAGACCGGTGACCTGTCCCGTTACTTGCCCGACGGGCAGATCGAGTACCTGGGCCGCAACGACTTTCAGGTCAAGGTGCGGGGCCTGCGCATCGAACTCGGAGAGATCGAGGCGGTCATTGCCGGGCATCCCGATGTCCTGGAGGTGGTGGTGGCGGCACGGGAGGATGCCTCCGGCAACAAGAAGGTGGTGGCCTATGTGGTGGCGGCCGACGGTGCCACGGGTATGGCCTCTGCCCTGCGGGGCTTTCTTTCGGAAAAGCTTCCCGAGTTCATGGTCCCCTCTTACTTTATCCAGCTTCCCGCCTTTCCCCTCATGGCCAACGGCAAGGTAGACCGCAAGGCCCTGCCGCCGCCCACCACGGACAGGCCTGAGGTGGGAACCCTCTACGCAGCCCCGAGCAGCGACGTGGAATCCGTCATCGCCGAGGTGTGGCAGGATCACCTGGGGGTGGACAACGTGGGGGTGGACGACAACTTCTTCGAGGTGGGGGGAGACTCCTTCCTGCTCGTGGAGGTGGCCAACAAGCTGGCCGGTACATTGAAGACGGACCTGAAGGTGCATCATCTCTTTGAGTACCCCACCATCCGTGCGGTGGCGGATTTTCTCAAGCCCCAGTCGGTGGCGGAGTCGGCACCGGCACGCGACGACATGGAAGCGCGGCTGAAAAAGAGAAAAGAGACATTGTCCAGGAGAAAAAAAAATAGAACGGGAGATCGCACATGAGCCAGGTGGACCAGTATGCAAACGCCATTGCCGTTGTGGGCATGTCCGGCCGTTTTCCAGGGGCTTCCAGCTGTGAGGCCTTTTGGGACAATATCGTAAACGGCGTGGAGTCCATAACCACGTTGTCCGACGAGGAGCTCAAGGCCCATGAGCTGGATTACGATGCCGTGAAAAACGATCCGAACTACGTGCCCGCCCGGGGCATCATCGAAGGGGCCGACCTGTTCGATGCAGGTTTCTTCGGCTTCAACCCCCGGGAGGCCGCCATGCTGGATCCCCAGCACCGCCTCTGGCTGGAGTGCGTGTGGGAGGCCCTGGAGCGGGCCGGGTACGACCCGGAAAAGTACGACGGGGTCATCGGCCTGTTCGGGGGCGGGAGTTTCATCGACAGTTATTTCCTGCACAACATCACCCGCAGCCATGACCACCTGGAGCGGATGCTTCGCCAGCGAACCCCGGACGGGTTTGCCGCCATCCTGAGCAACCGCATGGAGTTTCTCACCACCCGGACCTCCCACCGACTGAACCTGAAGGGGCCCAGCGTCAACATCCAGACCGGGTGTTCCACCTCCCTTGTGGCGGTGTACTATGCCTGCCAGAGCCTGTTGAACTACGACTCCGACCTCTGCCTTGCCGGTGGGGTGTCGGTTATTTTTCCCCAGGAGTCGGGATACCTCTACCAGGAAGGGGCCATCAACTCCCCTGACGGGCATTGCCGCCCCTTTGACGCCAAGGCCCAGGGCACGGTCTTCAGCGGGGGCCTGGGGGTGGTGGCCTTGAAGCGCATGGAAGATGCCCTGGCCGACGGGGATCAGGTCATCGCCGTGATCAAGGGGGTTGCCGTGAACAACGACGGCTCCCAGAAGATCGGCTACGCAGCACCCAGCGTCCAGGGCCAGGCCGAGGTTATCGCCATGGCCCATGCCGCAGCCGAGGTGGAGCCTGACACCATCTCCTACGTGGAGGCCCACGGAACGGCAACGCCTTTGGGGGACCCCATCGAGGTGGCGGCCCTTACCAAGGCCTTCCGCATGCAGACCGACGCCAAAGGCTTTTGCGGCATCGGCTCGGTGAAGAGCAACATCGGCCACTCCGATGCCGCCGCAGGGGTGGTGGGGCTCATCAAGGCCTCCCTGTGTCTGAAGCACGGAAAAATTCCTGCGAGCCTTCATTTCCAGAGCCCCAACCCGGAGATCGATTTTGAGAACAGCCCCTTTTACGTGGTGGACCGGGCCATGGACTGGACCCCGGAATACCTCCCGAGGCGGGCTGGTGTCAGCTCCTTCGGCATCGGTGGGACCAATGCCCACGCGGTCTTGGAAGAGGCCCCCGAATCTCCCCCCGTGGGAGAGGAGCGTCCCTGGAAGCTGATGCTGCTCTCGGCAAAGACAGAGACGGCCCTTGAGGCCCAGGCCGAGCGCCTTGCCGATTTCCTGGCAGGGTCGGAGGAGATGCCCCTGGGAGATGTGGCCTATACCCTCCAGGTGGGCCGGCAGGACATGGCCGTGCGGCAGGCCTTTATCTGCCGCGACACACAGGAGGCCATGGCCGCGGCCCGCAAGGAAGAGGGCCAGTGGACCATGACACGCACCCCGGGCAGGCGGGATCCTTCGGTTGTGTTCATGTTTTCAGGCCAGGGCTCCCAGCACGTCCGCATGGGGGAGCAGGCCTATACATGCGAGCCGGTGTTCCAGGAGGCCCTGAATCGGTGTGCCGACGGCCTGGAGCCCCACCTGGGGCTCGATATCCGTGAGCTTCTCTTTCCCGCCGAAGGCCAGGAAGAGGAGGCCACCCAACGCCTGGCCCGAACCGAACTCACTCAGCCCTGCCTGTTTGCGGTGGAGTACGCCCTGGCCCGGCTCTGGCAGAGCTGGGGCGTGGAGCCCGAGGCCATGATCGGGCACAGCATCGGTGAGTACGTGGCCGCCACCCTGGCCGGGGTCTTTGCCCTGGAGGACGCCCTGGCCGTGGTGGCCACCCGGGGGCGACTCATGCAGCAGATGCCCGAAGGGAGCATGCGGGCCGTGAGGCTTCCCCAGGAGGAGCTGACGCCCCTGCTGACCCCGGGGGTGGCCCTGGCTGCGGTGAACGCCCCGTCCCTCTGCGTGGTCTCCGGTGCCCACGAGCACATCGAGGCCTTTGAACAGGCCCTGGCCGAGCGGGAGATCGACACCAGGAAACTCCACACCTCCCATGCCTTCCATTCGGAGATGATGGAGCCGGCCCTGGCTCCCTTTGCCGAGGCCCTGGAGGGTGTGGAACTCCATCCCCCGGAGATCCCTTTTATCTCCAACGTTACGGGCACCTGGATCACCGAGGAGATGGCCATGGACCCGGGGTACTGGGTCAGCCAGCTTCGTCGTCCCGTCCTGTTCAGCGACGGGATCCGTGAACTGCAGAAGGTCTCCGGTCGGGTGCTCATCGAGGTGGGGCCCGGAACAGCCCTGAGCACCTCGGCCCGGCAGCACCCGAACCGGGCGGCGGAGCAGACCGTCATCGCCTCCCTGGGGCACGCCAAGGAGACCCTTCCGGCCCTGGCCTGCCTGCTGAAAGCCTTGGGCGAGTACTGGCTTTCCGGCGGACAGGTGGACTGGGCAGGGTTTTCGTCTGCCGAGCGCAGGCAGCGCGTCCTGCTGCCCACCTACCCCTTTGAACGGACGCGTCACTGGATCGAACCGGCGGACAAGGCCCCCGCAGCCGAGGTGCCGGAGACCTTTGCGGCAGCAGCTGTCGCAGAGCCTGCAGAAGCTGTGGCCGCTTCTGCTGCCCCTCTTCAGGCAACCGGCACCGATGCCATCGTGGCGCAGCTTAAAGAGATCATGCACGAGCTGTCGGGCATCGATTTTGATGCGTTTGCCCCGTCGGTGACCTTCCTGGAGATGGGCATGGACTCCCTTTTCCTTACCCAGGTGAGCAACCGCCTGAAAAGCGCCTTTGGCGTTACCCTGGCCTTTCGCCACCTGGTGGGTGAGTATGCCACCTTCCCGAAGCTGGCCGCCTTCATCGAAGCCTCCCGGCCCGAGGGTGCGCCCGCTGCCCCTGAAGAGGCTCCGGCCGTGACCCGGGAGCCGGAGGCCGCAACGGAAGGCCCCGCTGGGTTTGCCGGGTCCACGGCAACGGAAGGTGATGCCCCCCTTTCGTCCATGCAGCAGCGCCTCTGGTACATCGACCAGCTCAACCCCCTCTCCCCCGTGTACAGTCTCCCCTTTGCCATTCGGTTTTCAGGGGCCGTGGACGGGGAGGTGATGCGACAGAGCCTCCAGGCCTTCATGGATCGCCACGACGCCCTGCGTACCACCTTTGCCCTGGACGGGGGCGCACCGGTGCAGGTGGTGGCCCCCACACAGGAGATCGACTTTATCGCGGTGGATTACAGCACCCTTCCTTCAGAAACGCGGGAGGAGTCCCTGGCAACCTATCTGGAAGCCGAAGCGGCAAGGCCCCTGAGTCTGGCCCAAGGGCCCCTGGTGCGCGCCGGGCTGGTGACCCTCTCCTCCGACGAACATGTGCTCTTCTTCATGCCCCACCACAGTATTTTCGACGGGATCTCCTTTGTCATCTTCCAGCGGGAGCTGTTTGCCCTGTACGAGGCCTTTTCAGAGGGGCGAGACCCTGAGTTGCCGCCCCTTCCCATCACCTACGCAGAATACTCCCGCTGGCAGCAGGAGGTGTGGCTGCCCGGTGAGGACTATCAGCGACAGCTTGCCTATTGGAAAGAGCAGCTGGCAGGGGATTTACCCGTGTTGCAGCTTCCGGCGGATTTTCCCCGCCCAGCGGAGTTTTCCGGCCGGGGGGCCACCGAGACCCTGGTGATCCCCGAGGCCCTGGCAGCCCCCCTGGAGGAGCTGGCGCGCCGTGAAGGGGCCACGCTGTTTATGCTCTTTCTGGCCGCGTTCAAGGCGCTTTTGTATCGCTACACCGGCCAGGAGGAGATGTGTGTGGGCTCTCCCTTCGGCAACCGTGTCCACGGGGAGACCGAAGAGATCGTGGGCTTTTTCACCAACACCCTGGTGTTGCGAACGGCCTGTGGGGGTTCCCTCTCCTTTACGGAACTCCTGGGGCGCGTCAGGGAGGTGTGCCTCGATGCGTACAACCACCAGGAGATGCCCTTCGAACGCCTGGTCCAGGAACTCAATCCCCACCGGGACCTCAGCATGACCGCCTTGTACCAGGTGCTTTTTGTCTTTCTCGGGGACATGGAGCAGGAGCGCACCATGGCCGGAGTGCCGTGGCGGGAGGAGCCAGTGACCACCCATGTTGCCCAGACCGACCTCATGTGCACCGTGGGCAGGGAAGGGGCCGGTGTCAAGGTGGCCTTTGAATACGCCACGGACCTTTTTACGGCCGAAACCATGAAGCGGCTTCTTGAAAGCTATGCCGTGCTCCTTTCCGGCATCGTGGCCGAGCCCGATGCCGAGCTGGCAAGGCTGCCGGTGCTGTCGGAGACGGAGCAGGGGCTTTTGGCCCAATGGAACGAGACCCAGACCCCCTATCCCGAGGCTGCCTGCATCCACGAACTCTTCGAGAACCGGGTCGCGGCACATCCCGACGCTCCGGCCGTCTCCTGCAACGGGGACAGCCTGACCTACGGAGAGCTGAACGCAAGGGCCGAGGAGATTGCCGCCCACCTGCGCATTTCCGGGGTGGGCCCGGACGTCTTGGTGGGGATCTGCGTGGAGCGGTCCACGGAGATGCTGGCAGGGCTCCTGGGGATCCTCAAGGCAGGGGGGGCCTATGTGCCCCTGGACCCGGAGTACCCGGCCGAGCGCCTCGCCTACATGGTGGAGAGCGCCAAGGTCTCGGTGCTGCTCACCGAACAGGCCCTCCTCGACAACCTGCCGGAGAACAGCGCCCTGGTCATCTGCCTGGACAGGGATGTCTTGACGGGCCAGGGGCGGGGCCTGGACAGCGTGTGGGAGGACCCGGGCCCGGAACACCTCGCCTATGTGATCTTCACCTCCGGCTCCACGGGCAAGCCCAAGGGGGTTCAGGTGCCCCACGGCACCGTGGTGAACTTTCTCACCAGCATGGCCCGGACCCCGGGGATGACTTCGGAAGACACCCTGCTGGCCGTGACCACCCTATCCTTTGACATTGCCGTTCTGGAGCTTTTCCTCCCCTTGAGCGTCGGGGGGGAGGTGATCATCGCAGACCGGGAGACCGCTCGGGACGGCCTGGCCCTGGTGGACGTCCTGAAGAATTCCGGGACCACGGTGATGCAGGCCACCCCGGGAACGTGGCGGCTGCTTCTGGCCGCGGGCTGGAAAGGGGCCCAGTCCATGAAGATCCTCTGCGGAGGAGAGGCCTTTCCCCCGGATCTTGCCGAAGAACTCACCGGCTGCGTGGGCGAGGTGTGGAACATGTACGGACCCACCGAGACCACGGTGTGGTCCACATGCAGCCTCCTGGACAAAGATGGCGGGCCCATCCGCGTGGGGCGTCCCATTGCCAACACCCAAATTCACATCCTGGACGGGCGCATGCAGCCCGTGCCCGTGGGGGTTCCCGGGGAACTCTTGATCGGCGGGGCCGGGGTCACCCGGGGCTACCTGGACCGGCCCGAGCTTACCGCAGAGCGGTTTATCCCAGACCCCTTTGCATCGGGGCCGGGGCATAGGCTCTACAGGACCGGCGACCTCGCCCGGTACCATCCCGACGGAACCATTGAATACCTGAACCGCATGGACAACCAGGTGAAGGTGCGGGGCTTCCGCATCGAGCCCGGGGAGATTGAGGCCAGCCTCACCGATCACGAGGCCGTGCGCCAGGGCATTGTAACGGTTCGGGAGGAAAGCGCAGGGGACGTGCGCCTTGTGGCTCACCTTCTCTACGAGGAGGGGGCCTCGGCCACGGGGTCCCAGCTGCGCAAGCATTTGAGAAAGACCCTGCCGGACTACATGATTCCCCAGCACTTTGTGGAGATCGACGACCTGCCCCTGACCCCCGCCGGGAAGATCGACCGCAAGGCCCTCCAGGCCTCCTTCAGCCTGGGCGCGGTTGCGGCCCGGGAGTTCGTGGCACCGGAGACCGACAGCGAAAAAATCCTGGCTGCCATCTGGCGGGATGAGCTGGGCATTGCCCAGGTGGGGGTCCACGACAACTTTTTTGACGCCGGTGGGCACTCCCTGCTGGCCATCCGGGTCATCGCCCGGGTGCTCAAGGAGACCGGGGTAAAGCTCAGCCCGAGGGATATCTTTTTGAATACCCTGGGCCAGATCGCGGCCCGATATCCCTTCGCCCAAAAGGACGATAAGAATGACGGCCCGGGAACCAGGCTCCGCCAGCTCTGGGAGAAGGTGGCCGGGGCGTTGAAGCCCAAAGGGGACCCCGTGGAGGTGCCCGTCAACGAGAACAGACCTGCGTGACCACGTTGCCACAGGAGAGGTGAAACACACCCATGGTCCCATTCTATTTCGGCGCCCACGACACCCAGTTGTTCGGAATCTACTACCCACCGGCAGGGGCGGGGCTGCACCAGGAAGGGGTGCTGCTCTCAGCCCCCGTGGCCCATGAACACATACGGACCCACATGGCGATCCGGCAGTTGGCCCTTGCCCTGGCCGCCGCAGGGCGGCACGTGCTCAAGTTTGATTACTACGGGGTGGGGGACTCCGCCGGAAAAAGCGAGGGGGGGGACGTGAACCACTGGACCCGGGACTTGATAACAGCCGCCGGGGAACTGAAGGATATTTCCGGAGCCCTGCGGCTTTCGGTGGTGGGCTTGCGCCTCGGGGCCTCCCTGGCCGTGGCCGCGGCAGGGGAGATCCCTGGCCTCAAAGAGCTGGTGCTCTGGGACCCGGTGGTGGACGGAAAGGCCTATCTGGACGCCCATCGGCGGGCAGGGGGCACAACCCGTCCGCCCGGGGGAATACAGGAGGAGATTCTGGGCTATGCCTTCTCCCCGGAGATGATCACCTCCATTGAAGCCGTGGACCTGCTGGCTCCTCATCCGCCCCTGCCGGGCCCCGTCCACCTGGCCCTGTCCGAAGAAAAGTCCGAGTACCGGGCCCTTGAACAGGCCCTGGCCACGGCTGGAACCACCGTGGACACGGCCCTGGTGCCGGAACCCGCCGGGTGGGAGCAGTTCAACGGTCACGACGAAGTGCTGGTGGCCAATGCCATGGTCCAGGCCATCGGAGATCGGCTGACAACTCCATGAGCAGGTAGTTCTTGCAAAAGCCTGCCTCCGGCGGCGAGGTGTGCCACCTCGAAAGCTGATTGCCCTTGCGCGTTGCCCTTCGTCCCTCAGGGCAACGCGCAAGGGCGTTCGCCGCGGGCTGCACCCGCCACAAACGTTGATGGCTATACGAGCGGTGCCACAAGGTCCATAACGGTGTGGATTATATGGTTGGCCGCGGAAGGGCCGCCGAAGGCATTTTTTATCCCCAAAGGAGATAAGTTATGGAAAAAGTGCTGGTATTCGGAGAGCACCGGAACCTTGTGGGGATTTTGTCCGAGCCCGAGGGTGGTGGCGTGGGGATGCCCGGGGTGCTTTTGCTCAACGCGGGGCTCCTGCACCGTGTGGGCCCCTATCGTCTCTATGTGGAGCTGGCCCGCGGCCTGGAGGCCTCGGGGTTCCATGTGCTGAGGTTTGACGGCTCCGGCCTGGGGGACAGCGCCATGCCCCACGACTCCCGCGACTACGACGAACGGTCCAGAGACGACATCACCGATGCCATGGATCTGCTGACGGAAAAAAAGGGGATTGAGACCTTTGTGCTGGTGGGGCTCTGTTCCGGGGCGGACAACGCCCATGCCGTTGCCAGTGTGGACGAGCGGGTCACCGGAGTTGTGATGCTGGACGGGTTTACCTACCCCACCCTGCGGTTTTACCTGAAAGATTACGCACCGTACATGATCAACCCTGTGCGTCTGGCCTGGTTCCTGGCCAAGTGCCTGGGCAGGGCCGTGGCACGGCTTATTCCTGCCTTACGGGCTTCCAAGGGCGGTGGGGATGTGTACGAACGGACGTTTCCACCCAAGGCACGGGTGGCAGGAGAGCTGGCGGAGATGGCGGGGCGGGGGGTCCGCATGCTCACCATCTATTCCGGGGGCATTGCCGGGTACTACAACTACGCGGACCAGTTCACCGACATGTTCAAGGGCACGGATTTCAAGGGGCTCCTCCAGCTGGAATACATCGAGGAAGCCAACCATACCTACACGGCCCTGTCCGTGCGACGGCACCTCATGGGCATTATCTTTACCTGGGTGACAGACCATTTTGCCGGGGACGCACCCGTGTATCTGGAGGGGACGCCATGACCGTTCACGTGTACATCACCATCGATACGGAAGAGGACTCCTGGGACACCTACCACGCCACGGATAACCCGGTGGAGAACCTGGCGAGGGTGCCGGAGCTTCAGCGGCTCTTCGACCGGTACGGGGCCGTCCCAACCTACCTCATCAACTGGCCTGTGGCAACGGACGACAGGGCCCGGGAAATCTTGAAGGGAATCTACGACGACGGGCGTTGCGAGATCGGGACCCATTGCCACCCCTGGAATACCCCGCCCCACGACGAAGAGATTTCGGTGGAACACTCCATGATGTGCAATCTGCCCGAGGCCCTGGTGAAACAGAAGATGACCCGCCTCCATGGCGCCATTGAAGAGCGGTTTCACCTCTCTCCGGTCTGTTTTCGGGCGGGCCGGTGGGGGTTTGACGCCAAGGTGGCGCGGACCCTCAAGGCTTTGGGCTACCGCATCGACACCTCCATCAGCCCCTTTGTGGACTGGAGTGCTTACAGCGGGCCTGATTTCAGCCGGGGGCTCAGCGAGGCCTACCCCTTTGACCCGGATTACCCCATGGTACCCGACCCCCAAGGGGCCCTTCTGGAGGTGCCTCCCACCGTGGGGTTTTATCAGAAAAACGGGCGCCTCTGTTATGCCCTCATGGAGAGACTCCGCAAGAAGCCCCTGTCCAGGCTGCGGCTGCTGGGGATCCTGGATCGGCTGAGGCTCCTTAACTTCAGGTGGCTCTCACCGGAGCTGAGCAGCGGGGCGGAGATGGTCCGGCTGGCGAAGCAGTGCGTTCGGTTCGGCCACCGGTTCCTCAACATGTCCTTTCACTCCACCTCCATGCTGCCGGGCAAGAGCCCCTTTGTGGACAGCGAGGAGGATCTGGCGCGGTTTCTGGCCGACATCGAGATGTTTCTGGACTACGCCGCAGGCCAGGGTTTTGTCTTCTCCCCCCTGTGCGAAGCCCTGGAGGCGCCCACGCTCCGTGAGGAGCGGGGCCGCCTCGGCCAGGGCCGTTAAACCACTTCCTTTTGTCCGGCTAATCTCCCCGTGAGGTGTCGATGAAGCAGCCCGATGAGCCGGAGCCGGGATCAGGGGTTTCCTCTTCATCGGGCTCATCCGGTGTGTCCGGGGTGTAGGGGCCCATGCCGATGGCCACGAAGTGTTCGCCGTTGGAGATAAAGGGCGTGGGCCTGCTCTCTCCGTTGGCCTTGTTGTAGGGGGAGAGCCCCAGCTGGCCCCACTTCACAACGGACTGGTCCGCGGTCATGGCCGGGAACCGGCCCTCGGGCAGGTGTTCGTCTGCGGGCACGGGGCCCAAGCCGATGATGATCTCGTCAATGCCGTCGTCATTGATGTCCGTGGTGGCCGGGCGCGTCTCTCCCTGCATGCTGTTGTAGTCGTTCCAGTCCACGGTGAGCCAGCTGTGGTGTACCGGGGCGCCGTCCACCATGGCGGCGACCTCCGTGCGTCCCTCACCACCGGCACCCAGGCCCAGGAGGATTTCATCGCGGCCGTCGCCGTCGATGTCCCCGCAGGTGGGCCAGGTGGCGCCGTTGGATGCGTTGTACTCGTCCCACTGGCTCTGGCCCCAGGCCATGAGTTCAAAGGGATCGTTGAGGTTGCCGTTGCATACCTTGTCCAGGACGGCGTAGCGGCCGTTGGGCGTAAAGCCCGTGCGTTCGTCCGATCCCAATCCCACCACGATCTCCATGCAGGGATCGTCGTCCAGGTTGCCCAGGGCGGGCCGGGTTTCCCCGATGACCTCATTGTAGGCGTCCCAGGGAACAGAGGTCCACTGCCGGAGGGCGACACTGCCCAGGCTGTAAGAGAAGACAGCCAGTTTTCCCTGCCCCCCTTTGCCCAATCCCACCACAATTTCATCGACACCGTCGCCGTCGATGTCCCCACATGCCGGCCATGTCTCCCCATTCAGGTTGTTGTACTCTTCCCAGGGAATCTGGCCCCAGGCCAGATGCTTGAAGTCATGGGAGATGATCTGGAAGTACCCGCCGGGGATGGCAGGATCCGAATCCACGGGCCCCAGGCCGATCACCAGCTCATGATAGCCGTCCCCGTCCAGATCGCCGCTGGCCACCCGGGCTTCGTTGTTGTGCTTGCGGTAGGCATCCCAGCCGATACTGAGCCAGTCACGGTGCTGCATGTCGCTGTCGAGGACTTCGATGGAGGCGTTGCCTGTATCGTCCGTGGGGTTGGTCTGCACCAGGGTGTCGGTGACTTTGATACTGTCTGAATGGGACAGCCCGCCGTTGTCCGTGATCGTCAGTGTAAACTCCAGCTCCACGCCGCCCGGGGTGGATTTCGGTGCCACAAAGTGCACCACGGGATCACCCGGAGGCGTCAGGGTCACGGTGGGCCCGGAGGTCTGGGTCCAGGTCCAGGTGGAGATGCCGTCGTCCGGATCCAGGGATGCCGATCCGTCCAGGGTGACTGTCTCCCCTTCCAGGACGAACTGGTCTTCCCCGGCATTGGCCACGGGAGGCTGGTTGACAAAGAGGACCTGCACAGCGGTGGAGTCCGTGTCGGTGAGCCCCTGGCTGTCCGTGACAGTGACGCTGAAGAGGAGCCTGGCACCTTCGGTGCTCACGATGGGCGCCGTAAAGGTGGGGCTCACGGTTTCGGCATCGGAGAGGAAGACCGTGGGGCCTGATGTCTGCTCCCAGAGATAACCGGTCAGGTTGTTGTCCGGGTCATGGCTTCCCGCAGCCGACAGGGTGACCACGGTTCCTTCGTCCACCACCTGGTCCGGGCCTGCCGAGGCCACCGGGGGCTGGTTGACAAAGGTGACGGTGACCCTCACCTCATCGGTGGTGAAGAGCCCGCTGTTGTCCGTCACGGTGAGGCGGAAGGCGAGGGTGGCCCCGTCTGTGGAGACGGCCGGTGCCGTGAAGGTGGTCACAGCCTGGTTGGGTGTGGTCAGGGCCACATAGGGCCCTTCAATTTGCTCCCATCGGTAGGCACTGATGCCGTCATCCGCATCGGAAGAGCCTTCGCCCGAGAGGGTCACCGTGGTCTTTTCATCGGCGAAGAAGTCTTCCCCTGCATCGGCCGTGGGAGGCTGGTTGGTGTCGGTGACGTTGATAATGACCCGGTCCGCTGCCGAGAGTCCGCCGTTGTCCGTTACCGTCAGCTCGAAGGTCAGGGTGGACCCGTTGGGGCTGTCGGCAAGGGCGGTGAAGACCGGTGCGATAGCCGTGGCATCGGAAAGGGTCACCACCGGTCCGGATTTCTGGGCCCAGCGGTAGGCGGCAATGGAGCCGTCGGGGTCGCTGGAGCCTGCTCCCGAGAGGGTGACCTCGGCGCCCACGGGCACGGTCTGGGCGTCACCGGCATCGGCCACCGGTGGTTGGTTGAGGGTGGAGATGGTCACCTGCATGGTGTCGGTGGCGGTTAAACCGCCCGTATCGGTGACCGTGACCATGAAGGTGAGCTGGGTGCCGTCGGGCAGCCCGTCAGGCACGGTGACTCTGGGGGAGACGGCCGAGGTGTCGGAAATGGCCGCAGGGGGACCCAGGGTCTGGGACCAGGCAAAGGAGGCGATGCCGTTGTCCGGGTCGCTGGAGCCCGCAGCCGAGAGGGTCACGGTGCCCCCTGAACTCAGGGTCTGGTCGGCCCCGGCGTCGGCCACCGGCGGCTGGTTGACGAAGATTACGTTGATGACGGTCTGTGCCGTGGCCGAGAGTCCGCGGCTGTCCGTGACCGTCAGCTTGAAGGTGAGGCTGCCTCCGGAGGGTCCCACGTCCGGGGCCGTGAAACCGGCAACGGCGGTATCGGCGTCCATGAGTTCAACGGACGGACCGTCCAGTTGCTCCCAGCGATAGGAGGCAATGGGGTCGTTGTCGGGATCCGACGAGTTGACGCCGGAGAGGCTCACAGGCTCACCCTCCCGGGCGGTGCGGTCCGGTCCGGCATCGGCAACGGGGGGCTGGTTCTCAAAGGTGACGTTTACCAGGCTCGTGGCCGCGTGGGTGGCCCCTTCGTTGTCCGTGACCGTCAGCTGGAAGGTCAGGGCGCTGCCGCCCTTGTCCACACTGGGGGCCGTAAAGGTGGCTGTCTCGGTGTCGGCACCGGTGAGGGTTACCACGGGCTCGTCGGCGGTGGTCACCTGCTCCCATGTGTAGGCTGAGACGGTGCCGTCCGGGTCGCTGGAGTTGGCACCGGACAAGGTGACCTCAACCTCCGGCTCCACGGTCTGGTCCGGCCCGGCGTCGGCCTTGGGCTTTCGGTTGACCTTGGTGAGGGTCACCTTGGTGGTGTCCTGGGCCGTGGCGCCAGCCGTATCGGTCACCGTCAGGGTGAATTCAAGGGCGGTGTGGGACCCCACGTCGGGGGAGACAAAGCTGGGCGTTGCCGTATCGGCGTTTTCAAGGGTGACCGTGACCTTGGAGTTGGCGTCCGTACGGACCCAGGCGTAGCTGAGAACGCCCCCTTCCGGATCCCTGGAGCCCGTACCATTGAGCACCACGGTGGTGGGGGTGCCGTCTGAGGTGATCTCCGGGTGGGTCTGGTCCGGCCCGGCGTCGGCCACCGGCGGCTGGTTGAGGTGGGTGATGGTGACCTGAACGCGATCCGAGGCCGTGGCACCGTTGTCGTCGGTGACGGTGAGTTCAAACTCCAGGGTGGTGTCGGCGGAAACTGCAGGGGCCGAGAACTGCGGGGTGGGGGTATCGGCCCCCTGGAGGGAGACGGAAATCCCTGAGTTCGTGTCCGTACGGACCCAGGCGTAGCGGGTGAGGGTGCCGTCCGCATCACTGGAGCCGTTGCCGTTTAAGCTGATCATCGTGGGAACACCGCCGGTGGTCTCGGGCTGGACCTGGTCCGGTCCCGCATCGGCCACGGGGGGCCGGTTCACATGGGTGATGGTGGTGCGTACGCGGTCCGAGGCCGTGGCGCCGCTGTTGTCCGTGATGGTGAGCTCAAATTCGAAGGTGGTGTTGGCGGAAACGTCCGGGGCCGTAAAGCTCGGCGTGGCCGTGTCGCTGTTCTGGAGCGAGATGGGGATGTCCGCATGGGAGTCGATACGGGTCCACGCGTATCCGGTGATGGAGCCGTCCGGGTCGCTGGAGGCACTGCCGTCCAGGGTCACGATGGTGGGGATTCCCCCGGTGGTTTCCGGCTGGGTCTGGTCCGTCCCGGCGTTGGCCATGGGGGCCTGGTTGACGTTGGTGATGGTGACGGTGACCTGGTCGGAATCCGTGGCTCCGTTGTCGTCGGTTACCGTGAGTTCAAAGACAAGGTCCACGTTGGCCGAAACACTGGGTGCGTTAAAGGAGGGCCGCACAGCCGTGGGGCTCGACAGAATGGTGGAAATGTCGCCGTGGTCGTCCACGCGTCGCCAGTGATAGGCGATGATGGTGCCGTCTTCATCCGTGGAGCCCGAGGCATCCAGGGTGATGCGCGAGGGGATGCCGCCGATGGTTTCCGGATGGGACTGGTTATCCCCGGCATGGGCCGAAGGGGAGGTGTTCCCGCCGGGCAGGGGGATGGTCTTGTTCACTTCGTTGGAGTACTCCGACGGCTGGTTGCAGGCGTTGAATGCCTGGATGGCAAAGTAATAGGTGGTGTCCTGGATCAGCCCGGACACGGTATGGACCATCTGGGGCGGAAGGGGGGATGGTTGCGGGATGGTGGTGCTGTGTTCGGTGTAATTTCCCGCCTCGGTGCCCCAGTGAACGATGTAGTAGGACGCCTCGGCCGAAGAGGGCCAGGTCAGGGTGGCATCTCCGGTCTCCACAACCCGTTCGGTGATGGTGACCCTCACCTGGTCGGTGTCCGTGGCCCCCTTGTCGTCGGTTACGGTGAGTTCAAACTCAAAGGCGACGTCTCCGCTTACCTGGGGCGCGGTAAAGGAGGCCGTGGCCGTTCCGGCGTTTTTCAGGTCAAAGGAGTAGTCTGTGTTCGCGTCGATGCGCGTCCAGGCATAGCTGACGATGGAGCCGTCGGCATCGCTGGAGGCGTTGCCGCTTAAGGTGACGGTGGTGGGAGACCCGTCGGTGGCGTCCGGGTGCTGTTGATCCGAACCGGCGTTGGCCGTCGGAGGAACGTTTGTCCCGGGGGCGGTGATGGTCTTGGAGACTTCGTTGGAGAAGTCAGAGCTTCCGTTGCAGGCGTTGAAGCCTTTGACGGCAAAAAAGTAGGTGGTGCCCTCGGTGAGTCCGGACACGGTATGGGTGATCCCGGACGGAAGGGGGGACGGCTGGGGAATGTTGGCGCTCTGCTGGTTGTATTGCCCGGAAGCGGTTCCCCAGTAGACCACGTAATACGAGGCTTCGGACGCAGGGGGCCAGGTGAGGACGGCGTCCCCTGCCTGGGCCCCGGAGGAGCCGAGGAGCCAAAAAAGAAAAACCCACAAAAGGAGAAAGGCGCGTGTTCCCGGTTTTGCGGGGGGGCGCCTGTTTTCCGGTCCGTTGGTGATGCATGGGTACAGGTGTTGGTTTCGGGGGCGGTGATCTCGTGTTGCGGGTGTGTGTCTCATGTCGTTATTACTTATATCTCATGGCCTTGGGAGGCATCTTTCCCAGCGGGGATGGCGTTCAGGTTGGGGAGCCGGCCCAGAATCGGGAGCCGGGTGTCTTCAGCGATCTGTTTTTCAGATTTGTACGAGCTGTCCATGGTTTCCAGAAGGATGTGGACCACCACAAAGGCCACGAGCCCGGCCAAAAGCCACAGGAGCGTGGGCATGGCCCTGTCGCTGCTCCAGGCAAGGCGAGTTGCCGGAGGCACGGGGTCCATGCGGGGTACGTCGATGATGGGGGCCTTGATGTGGGCTCCCTGCCGTTTGTAGCCCTCCTGTATCCGCTGGTGGAGGGTGGTGCTGTAGTAGAAGACCAGGTGGCTTCCCAACTCCTTGTCGGAGCCCCGGTAAACGGTGCGCAGGTTGTTGTCCTCGACCTTGATCGACAGGTTGGTCAACGCCTCACGGTAGATCTCATTGGTCTTTTTCGGGGAGATGGGCAGGCCGTAGCCCCGGGGGTATCCCATGATGCGCTGGGAGTTGAAATTGGCCTTGATAAAGGCCTCCCAACGGGAAGGGCTGGAAAGAAGCGGGGCCAGGGGGGCCACGCCCGTGGGCGTACCGGTCTGGGCCACGGGGGCGTCCTCGGGCACGGCAAAACTAGACGAGAGGGTGTAGACGCTTGGCGTCAGGGCCATGTAACCGACATACGCCAGGGGGGGGATCAGGACCATCCAGAAGAAGATCCAATGCGCGGTAAGGCGGTACGTCAGTCGTTCAAGGTAAAAAATCATGGTCGACCTCATGATAGGGCGGTTAGCGGTTGGAGTGCACCAGGCGCGCTCCGGCTTTTCCCGTCCCGGACCGGCGTGCAGGGCCGTGGCTTAAGGGGGAAAGGGGGTTCCGCCATTGGTTGGCGACAATGCCGAGTACCTGGGCCCCGCTTGACTGCAGTGCGCAGCAGGCGCCTTTGGTTTTGGATTTGGGGGTGACATGGGTCAGGGCCACGAGGATCACCCCGTCGGCAGCTTTGCCCAGGAGCATGGGATCGTTCATGTTCCGGTTGGTGGGGTAGACGGCCGAGGTGTCGATGAAGATCTGGTCGTACCTGTTTTTTGCCTCGTTGATCAGGGCCGCCTGGCTGGGAATGGAGCTGGCGTCGTTCCAGCTCTCCGACTTGGCAAAGGCCGCAGCCGTGAGGATAGACAGATCGCCCATGCCGGGTACGGCGATGACGTTGTCCAGGACATCATTGGATGCATTCGGGGGAGGCTCTGCCGGGATGCCGAACTGGGTGTGCACCTCCGGTGAGAACCAGTGGTAGTCGATAAGCAGCACCCTTTTCCCTTTTTCCCGCGCGGCCAGGGCCGCCAGATTACAGGCCAGGGTCGTTTTACCCTCTCCCCACCAGCCGCTGGTGATGAGAACGCTTCGGGGGGGCGACGTCCCTTTCTGTTCGAACACGACCGAGTAGATGCGTCGTGTTTCGGCGCTGTCCCTCAGGATGGACGACGTGTTGCTGTGTTTCCGATCCATGGAGTACCTTTAGGTTTTTGTATGTGTAAAAGATACGCATTCAACGGGCCCGTACACATGGTCACTCACGGCCGTCTGTGGGCTGCAGGCCACGGCGTGTTGCGGAAGAACACAACGTCTCCTGCCACCGGACACAACGGGGCCGTTGGGTGGATGCGTCGGCATGTACGGACATCGGGATGTAAAACAGAATCACTTCAGGAAGGAATATCAGCAGGTTGGAATATCCATTTCGTCAAGCTGGGAAGAGGGGTGACGGGTGGTCTGGTGAAGCTCAGGGGGAATCAATGAATCCTGTGTGTTTAAGACCAAATATAGTCGAATGTGTTCTTGTTTTCAATGCAAATTAAGATGGCACCCTTAGTTTTTTGGGGTGAGCGATGTTCAATTCAAGGGAACCCGGGCAATCACAAAGCCGTTGGTTGCCCAGGGGCGTTTTGGTGCCGGATTGCCTTCCGAAGGGGCTATCCCGCTTGAATTATCGGTGCAATGTTCGTATATCTGTCTGGCATTGAGGATTAAACACGGAACATTCGGACCCCATGGTTGACACTCCGGCACGGGCCGGAGCCAGAAGGATCGGGACAGGGAGCAAAAAAGGCATGCAGGAGCAGGGCGGTATCACCATCACAACGGAGCAGGGGCAGGGTGTGGTCTCCCTTCACGGTCCCTGGGACCGGGCGGAAACGGGCCTTCGGGTTGCAGAGTCCCTTCTCGCCCTGGGGCCGGTGCGGCGGGTGCGTTTCGATACCACGGGGCTTGTCAGCTGGGATTCCCGCCTGGCCGTCTTTGTAAGCGGCCTGGTTGAGGACCTCAAGGCCCGGGACGTGGCCGTGGATGAGAAAGGGCTCCCCACGGGGATGCTCCGGCTCATGGCCCTGGCGGCCCAGGGGGCGGGCGCGGCGGGCGCTTCGGTGAAGCCGCCGCGGGAACCGCTCTTGATGCGGGCGGGCCTGAAGGCCACGGCCGCGTGGGCGGCCCTTGTGGACACCCTTGGCTTTATCGGAGAAACAGCCCTTGGCCTGGGCCGCCTGGTCACGGGCAGGGGGCGCTTCAGGCGCGACGATTTTTTCCTGCTCCTGCAGGACTGCGGGGCATCGGCCCTGCCCATTGTGTCTCTCATCAGCCTGGTCATCGGGGTGATCTTTGCCTTTGTGGGGTCGGTGCAGCTCAAGCTGTTCGGGGCCCAGATCTATGTGGCGGATATTGTGGGCCTTGCCATGGCCCGCGAACTGGGCGCCATGATGACGGGCATCATCATGGCGGGTCGCACCGGCGCGGCCTTTGCCGCCCAGCTGGGCACCATGCAGGTCAATGAAGAGGTGGACGCACTCACCACCATGGGGTTGAACCCGGCGGAGTACCTGGTGATTCCGCGGGTGGCGGCCCTTGTGATGATGATGCCCCTGCTTTGCCTGTATGCGGATTTCCTGGGCATCGGTGGGGGCATGGCCATCGGGGTGGGGATGCTGGACATCCCCCTTGTCCAGTACTGGAACCAGACCCGGGCTGCCCTTGACGTCACCCAGTTTATGCACGGTATCATTAAGAGCGCCCTGTACGGGGTCATCATCGCCATGGCGGGCTGCTATCACGGCATGCGGTGCGGTCGCAGCGCCTCGGCTGTGGGGGATGCGGCCACCCGGGCCGTGGTGGCGGCCATTGTGGGCATCATCATCGCCGACGGCCTCATCGCCGTGGTCACCAGCATCATCGGAATGTAGCATGACAAACACACGTGCGGGGGATCCCCCCCTGAAAGTGACGGACCTCACCATGGCCTATGGCCCGCGGGTGATACAACGGGACCTCGCCTTTGAAGTGGCAAAGGGTGAGATCTTTATCATCATGGGGGGCAGCGGCTGCGGGAAGAGCACCTTGCTGCGCCATCTCGTGGGGTTGAAGGAGCCTGCCAGGGGAAAGGTCTTCCATGGCAGGACATCCCTGTATGAGGCTTCGTCCCGGGAGCAGAGTGCCTTGATGCAGCGCATCGGGATTCTTTACCAGAGCGGAGCGCTTTTCAGCTCCATGACCCTTTTTGAGAATGTGGCCCTTCCCCTGTACCAGTACAGCGATTACACGGCGTCCGAGATCCGGGAGCTGGTGATGTTCAAGCTTGCCCTCGTGGGCCTGGGCGGGTTTGAAGACCACCTTCCGGCAGAGATCAGCGGGGGCATGAAGAAACGGGCCGGCCTGGCCCGGGCCATGGCCCTTGACCCAGAGATTCTTTTTTTCGACGAACCCTCGGCGGGACTCGACCCTGTCAGTGCCCGTCGTCTGGACGACTTGATTTTGGAGCTCAAGGAGTCCCTGGGGGCCACCATCGTGGTGGTGACCCATGAACTGGCCAGTATTTTTGCCATCGGTACCGATTCTGTTTTTCTGGACGCAGAGACGAAAACCATGATCGCCTCCGGGCATCCCAGGGACCTTCTTGAACGGTCGGAGGATGCGCGGGTGGTCCGGTTCCTGACCCGTGGCGAAGGCAGTCGATAGTCGTCGGGATCCGTGCAGAAGGGAACCTAATTCAGTTTGGAGCGGGCATGAAGCAGAAAGCAAAATTCAGCATCATCGGCGCCTTTGTGGTGGGGGGCTTCCTCCTGGCTTCGGCCATGGTGGTCACCTTCGGGGCCGGGGAGTTTTTTAAGGAAAAGGACCACTATGTCCTCTATTTCGAGGATTCCCTCAAAGGGCTTGATGTGGGGGCACCGGTGCGGTTTATGGGGGTCAAGGTGGGCAATGTGACAAGCATTGGCCTGGTGTTCGATATGAAGAACCTCTCCTTTACCACCCCGGTTCACATTGAGGTGGAGAGCAACCGGGTCAAGCTGATGGACTACGGCGCGAACACCGAGATGATCCTGGGGTCCATGAATGAGGATGATTTCAGGGAGGAACTGGTGAAACGGGGGCTCAGGGCTCAGCTTAAGATCGACAGCCTCCTGACGGGCAAATTGTACGTGGCCATCGGGTTCCATCCGAACAAAGCGTACACCCTCACCGGCAAGTCAAAGGATGTCATGGAGTTACCGACCGTCCTGTCCGATATCTCGGAGCTCTCGCGGGCCGTGGAGAACATCCCTGTGGAGGCCATCGCCGATCGGTTCCTCTCCACCGTGGACTCCATCGATCGCCTCATCGCCTCGGTGGAGGAGGATGATACCTTGGGGCAGATGAGCGAAGCCATTGTGGCGTTCACCGATCTCATGAACCAGGCCCGTTTGTCCCTGGAGCCCATCACCGATTCCATCGAAGGGGCGGCCACGGAGACAAAGAGCCTTGCGGTGAATTCCGGGGAAGGGATCCAGCGCACCTTAAAGGCCCTGGAAGAGGTGGCCGTCTCCTCCCAGTCCATGGTGGCCACGGCGGAAAAGACCATGCAGAGCCTCGATGCAGGCCTGGGAGCTGATTCAGCTGTCACCTATCGTTTGAACCGCATGCTCGGGGATGTCTCCGAGGCGGCCCGGGCCCTGCGGGCCCTGGCCGATTACCTGGAGAGGCACCCGGAAGCGCTGGTGTTCGGGAAGAACAAGCGGGAGTAAGGCCGTAGCGCAACGACATGCGGTTTATGTCTAATGCGCCTTGCGTACGGACGCCTGCTAAAGATTTGTTTCCACAGCTTATACCACTGGAGAAAAAAGATGCTGAAGACTGTTAACCTGATTGTTGTGGGCGCGCTTCTGTTGATGGCGGGGTGCGCCTCCTCTTCCGCCGTGGTGACCTATCACCTGCTTCATCCCGTGGCGGCCCCTGCCGAGGCCGGGGAGTGGGATCCTTCCACCTACGTGGTGGTGGGACCTGTGGAGCTGCCCTCGTACCTGGATCGTCCCCAGATGGTGGCCCGCCGAAGCGACCACACCCTTTCGGTAAACGAGTACCAGCGGTGGGCAGAGCCCCTGGATGAGGGTATCGCCCGGACCGTGGCGGAGAACCTGTCTCAGCTCACCGGCGGGGAGAAGATGTTCCTCTATCCCTTTGAAGCGCCCAAGGCATCGGCCACCATGCAGGTTTTTATGGATGTGGTGCGGTTTGACACCGATGAGGCGGGAAAGGCCGTGCTGGATGTACGGTGGGGGCTTAAAAACGGTAAAAGGGAGACCCTTCTGACCCGGCACACCTCCCTTACCGGGGTGGTGGATGGTGAGGGCCAACCGGCCCGGGCCAAGGCCCTGAGCCGGTTGGTTGCGGAGTTCAGCAGAGACGTTGCCCAAACCCTTGTGAATCCGGAGTAAGGTCCCGTCGCCTGTCTCTCATCCCAAGGGGTGCCGGGGGGGGGGGGAAGGCACCCCTTGGGGTTTATCCCCCGGGCGAGGCGGTTCAGCTCATGGCCTTGAACATCCCCGTCACTCCGTCGCCTCCCGAAAAGTCTCCCAAGTCCACCTTGACCGGTTCCAGCAGGGTGGGATCCACACCGAAACCTTCCATCATCAGGGTATCCAGAACCCGGATCTTGTGGCGCATCTCCTCTTCGGTGTGGGACGGCCCGATCATGCCCTGCATCATCATGGTTTCCATGGTCAGGGTCTTTAACCCCTCTTCAAACTGATGGGCTTTTTCCGCGGCCGCTTCCATGTCCTGCCGGATGGCCATGAAGTGATCCTGCAGGGAGTGCCCCCCGCCAAAGGAGCTCATGGTGATGATGGCGGTGACCAGGTGGTCCTCCAGGTCTGATCCCCGGTTTGCAAGGCCCTTGAGAAGCCGATTGAGAAACCCCGTGGTTTCGTCGGTCCATCGCATTTTTTCACCCCTGAGCAGCACAAGGAAAAGATCGTCCCGTCCACCTGCCAGGTGGGCCCGTGCGGCGTCCACCACGCTTTGCGGCGGATTGGCCTTGACGTTGAGCCGTTTGACGAAAAGTTCCATGCACTCCCTGGGCAGGGTGACGCACACCGGCTCGGTGGCACCTTCCAGGGTGATGTTCACGTCCACTGTTTCTTTGCAGACGGCATCCAGAAGTGTTTTTTCGTCCTCGGCGGTGAACCTGAACTCGTCAAAGAGGGGTTCGAGCCTCAGCTTGGTCCGGCGGTCGGGGAAAAAGAGCAGCTCAAAGAGCATGTCCCGGTCGGGGTGGTCCTCATCGTTAAAAGCGAGGCGCAACTCCTCGGGGGTGGTGATGGAAAAGGTGGACTCCAGAAAGTGGGACATCTCTTTTTCAGGGGTGATTCCCCTGCGAAGTTCTTCGAGAAGTGTGCGGGTCAGCTCCTCGTGTTGGCTTTTTTTGTTCATGGTCTTTCCTTAGTATTGAATGATCCATGGTTGAACATCTGGTACCTGGCCGAACGCCTTGAAGATGGTCCAGAGTTTTGACGGGGCTGGCTTTTCGACATAAGATGGTCGTGCATATGTCAACGCGCCGGGTAATGCATGGGGGGATCGGCGGGCCGATGGTGACCGGTGCGGAGTGAAGGGGGCATGAGAAAGGAGTGAATGGCGCTTACTTGTTCATAATATAATGGCTTTACGCCGCAGCGCAAATTAATTTTCGGCGACGGACTGTTTTGCGGGCCATGCCCGGGCACCGCTGGGAAAAACAGGCCGGCGCCGGGGCGGACCTGTGGTGTGAACCGACTCAATGCAGCGGAAAAGGAGGTACCATGGAACGAACCGGGATGCTCTCTCAGGCAGCAGAACGCGGACGCGTATGGGACATGATCGTGGTGGGCGGAGGGGCCACCGGCCTGGGGGTGGCCGTGGAGGCCGCCTCGCGGGGATACACCACCCTGCTCCTGGAGCAGGCGGATTTTTCTCAAGGCACCTCCAGCCGAAGCACCAAGCTCATCCACGGCGGTGTCCGGTACCTCCAGCAGGGCAACATCACCCTGGTGCTGGAGGCTCTCCACGAGCGGGGCCTGCTCTTTCACAACGCCCCGCATCTGGCCCGTCACCAGTCCTTTATCGTGCCCAATTACAGCTGGTGGGAGGGCCCGTTTTACGGCATCGGCATGAAGGTGTACGACATGCTGGCCGGAAAGCTCGGCATCAAGCCGTCCAAGCACTTGAGCCGCCAGCGGACCCTTGAGCTCATCCCCACCCTGGAGCCGGAAGACCTGAAGGGCGGTGTCATGTACTACGACGGCCAGTTCGATGACGCCCGCCTGGCCATCACCCTGGCCCTCACCGCAGAGGACCACGGGGCATGCCTTGTCAACGGCATGCGGGTGGAAGGGCTCATCAAGAACCAGGGGCTGGTGTCCGGGGTGCGGGCCGTGGACGCGGAGAGCGGTGACGAGCTGGAGATCATGGGCCACTGCGTGGTGAACGCCACCGGGATGTTCGTGGATGAGCTCTGCCTCCTGGACGACGCCGCCCGGGAGCCCATGATCGCCCCGAGCCAGGGGGTGCACATCGTCCTAGACAAATCCTTTCTGCCCGGAGACAGCGCCATCATGGTCCCGCAGACCGATGACGGCCGCGTCCTTTTTGCCGTGCCGTGGCACGACTGTGTCATTGTGGGCACCACGGACACCCCCATTGAAAAGCCCCTCATGGAGCCCGATCCCAAGGAGGAGGAGATCGAATTCCTGCTCACCCATGCGGCCCGGTATCTCACGAAAAACCCCGAGCGAAGGGATGTCTTAAGCGTGTTTGCGGGTGTTCGGCCCCTCATCGGGTCAACGAACGCCAAAAAGACCGCGGCCCTCTCCCGGGATCATCATCTGGAGATCTCCAACTCGGGCCTGGTCACCATTGCAGGCGGCAAGTGGACAACCTATCGGAAGATGGGGGAAGACGTGGTGGACCATGCCGCAAAGGTGGCCGGACTCCCGGAACGTCCCTCAAGGACGGCCTACCTCAACCTCCACGGGTGGTCGGCTGACGAGGCGGGCAACGCCCCCTACACCCTCTACGGCAGCGACGCGCGCCTGATCAAGCGCCTGGAAAAGGAGACCCCGGATCTGGCCGAGCCTCTCCACGAGAAGCTGCCCTACCGCAGGGCCGAGGTGGTGTGGTCCGCCCGGCATGAAATGGCCCGCACCGTGGAGGATGTCCTCTCCCGCAGGACACGGGCCCTGATCCTGGACGCCCGGGCAGCCATGGAAGCGGCCCCGGACGTGGCAAACCTCATGGCCGGGGAGCTCGGCAAGGACAACGCCTGGGCCGACGATCAGGTACGCGCCTTCAGGGAATTGGCCTCCGGCTATATCCTGGAAGGGTAGCGGGTTACTTCATTCCCTTGGCAAGGGCCTGGAGGCCCTTGCCCATGAGCCAGCACGCAAGGGCGAGCAGGGGAAAGGCGATGAGGGCCGGGGTGTTGGCAAGTTTGGCTGCCCCCAGGATCAGCTGGCGCCGAATGGCCGAGAGCCTGTCGTCCAGGATGAGTTGGAGAAAGCCAAGGTCTGCGGCCTGGTGGGTTTTAAGCCAGGCCCAGCCCCCCTTGTCGATGACGAGCATGATTTGAAGGATAAGGGCTTTGATCGTGACGATGACGGAGAGGGTGACCCCTGCCAGGGGGATGTAGGCCAGGTAGTGGAGGGCAACCGACGTTGCCTTGGATGCCGGGTGACTCATGGGAACCTCGCGGGATTGTGTGGATGGCGGCACAAAAAAACGGACACACGCCGTGAACGCATGGTTTTCCGGGGCACATCATCAGGTTGTGAGTGGTGACGGTCAATCTATAATACGGTTCGGGGGTTGGCAACAGGGTTTTCTCCGAACCGGAGGAGAAACGGGTTGATTCCCTCCATGGTGTGGGATACACTCCTCTTTTTTTTATGACCGGTCGGTCGGTCATAATTTACGGAGAGCGAGATGCCGAAGATTGTGGACAAAGAGGCCAGACGGGAAGAGATCGCCGAGAAAGCGGCCCATCTTTTTTTTCTTGAGGGGTACGAGAACACCCCGGTTCGGGCCATCACCGAGGCGGCAGGGATCTCCAAGGGCTCCTTTTATGACTATTTTTCGTCCAAGGAGGAGATCCTGGGCTTCATTGCCGAGACGCGGTTTTGCAAGTGGCGGGACCTGTTTGAAGGGGCCGTGCGTTCTGTGGAGGGCCAGGGTGCCGCAGCCGAGCTGTCGGCGGTGGTGACGGAGGCCATCCGGTCGGTGGCGTCCCTGACGCCCCATACGGTGAACATGCTGGACCTCTGGCGTATGGCCATGCGGGGCAGTGGGGCCTCGGACCTGGCACACGCCATGGACCGTGCCATGGCCGAGCTTCGGGCCATTCTGGAAACGGTGGTGGACAAGGGGAAGGCCGCAGGCGAGTTTCGCGGAGACACCGACTCCCGGGCCACGGCCGTGGGGGTCCTGGGGCTGGTCTCCGGGCTCACCATGCATGTGAACATGATGGACACCACCCCCATGGATCCGTCCCATATGGCTGAGAAGACCTGTGGGCTGATTTTGTCGGGGATAGAAATAAAGGCGCGGTAACGCGCCGGACGGACAGGTATACGGATGGTAGTGTCGTTGGGAGATGGGATCTCCCTGATTGTGAATGCGGGGTACGGCGGGTCAAACTGCCTGTATGTGGACGGAGAGCGTCGGGTCCTTGTGGAGACCGGCGGGGAAGAGGGCCTGTCGGAAATCGATCCCGAGGGCGTTGATCTTATTATCAATACCCATCGCCACATCGATCATGTCAAGGGCAACGGGTTGTTTCCAAAGGCCAGGGTGTGTGTTCACCCCGACGAGAGGGCGGCCATGGGGGATGTGCACCTCGTGGCAGCCAGTGGCGGGTGGCCCCGCCTCATGGACGGGGGATTCCAGGATTACATGGACGAGTTTCCCGTGGACCCGGATCTGCTGTACGTCGAGCGCCCGGTCCACGGGACCCTCACGGACGGCGAGGTGATCGACTGCGGGCGGACCCGCATGGAGGTCCTCCACACCCCCGGCCACACCGCAGGGCACTGTTCCCTGTTTTTTCCCGAGGAGGAGCTTCTCTTTGCAGGGGATATCTGCTTAACGGCGGTGGGACCCAACTATGCCGATCCCGATGCGGACATCGATAAGCTTATGGACTCCATTGATCGGATCGCGGCCCTGAAGCCGAAAGCCCTGGTGTCATCCCACAGCAAACAGGTGTTCAACGGCAACTCCGCAGAGGTCCTTTCCGAGTTCCGGGGGCGCATCCTGCAGCGGGAAGAGAGGGTCCTGGCCGCCATCAGGGAGCAGCCCGCCGATATCCACGCCCTGGCGGCAAGGCGGCTTATCTATCCCCGCCACCCCACTCGTTTTGTGGTTTTCTGGGAAAAGAGCATGATCGAAAAACACCTTCTCCGACTGGAAAAGGCCGGGCTTGCCGAAGTATCCGAGGATGGGATCTGGCATCCGGTGTAGAGATGCCTCCACCTTGTGGCCGGAGGCAGTGCGGTTAGATCCACTATGGACAAGTAGCAACAACGTATCCTGTTCCGTCGAAGCTTGTGAACCAGACCGCATAAACCATCGGCGTTTATGCCGGGCGAAGCGCAAGGGCAATCAGCTTTCGAGGTGGCTCACCTCGCCGCCGGAGGCACGCTTTTTAAGCCGACTTTAACCATAGAAGGTAGCCTCTCTCAGGGCTCTTCCCTCTTTTTCTTGGTTTCCCGCGCCCCATAGGCGATGAGCCCCAGAAGGGCCCCTCCGGCCACGGCACCGTAAAAGGGGTTTTTGCCGTAGTGTGACAAAAGCTGGGTGACCAGGCCGACAAAGAGGAGGTAAACGGTGAATCCCAGGCCTGTGAAGGTGCCGTCCACAAGGGCTTCCCGCACAGGGTGACGGCGCGGGAAGCCGCCGAACCGGCTGAGGATCAGGCAGCCGATGGGGATATAGGGGGAGAGGCCCTGGACATGGGAAAAGAGTCCCGGGGCAAGGAGCCGCAGGAAAAGCTCCAGAAAGGGGATGAGCATGGAGGCGCAGAGAAGGTAGAGCATTCCCCGAAGCACGGGAAGGACGTATCGAAGGGAAGGCGGGGCCTCCCTTAGAAAATAGGGCGAGGAAGACGCCCAGGAGAAGAAGGCGTTGGCGGCCAAAAGCACCAGGGTCGTGCCGCCCCCCAGGAAGAGGGCCGGAAGGAGACCGGTGCTCACCGAAAAGAGACTTACCAGCCAGAAGACACTGAAAAAAACCACCCACCCCGGCGGATCAATCCACACATCATAAAAAAAACGGCGGAACTGGCGCCCCACTAAGTTCATGCGATGCTCCCTGTGGCTCAGGTTGAGACGATGTGGCCGTATTCGGCCCCGGTTGCGTATGTGTTATCTGATATATCACAAAACCATAACACAGTTTGAGCCGAAGGAGCAGGATATTTGGCGGGTGGAAATCAGGTGCGCCCCTGGTCTGCATGAACTGCCCCGGGACCGGTGGATATCGTGACCCGGGGCGGGGATCAGCATGGGGTGGGGTCCATGGCATCAGGCCTTGCGGCTGATGACCTCCACGAGGTGGTAGCCGAAGTCCGTTTTGACGGGGCCTGTGACCACGCCGGGTTCTGCGGAGAAGACCACCTTGTCGAATTCGGGCACCATTTCGCCGGGCTGGAACTCGCCCAGGAACCCTCCCTGGTCACCGGAGGGGCAGGTGGAGAATTTTTTGGCAAGTTTGGCGAAATCGCCGCCGTTTTCTATTTTTTTCTTCAGGTCGTTGCACTCTTTTTCGGTTGCCACAAGGATGTGGCGGGCTTTTGCACTGGCCATGGTGTTGTCCTTTGTCGATGACGATGGGTTTCGGGTATCGGCGTGTGTCCCGTTGGGGGCACACGCCCAAAGCTTTTCTATATCACGCCCCGGGCCGTGTGCGGAGGATTATCTCTGCAGGGCGTCTTCCACCCAGGCCGCGACGGCAGAGGGGGAGTCGGCCACCGGGTGATTGGCGGGCCCCCGGACAAGGCCCCATCCGTAGGAGACGCCTAAAAAGGGGGCTCCCGCCTCTTCTGCGGCCTGTCGGTCCGAGGGCTGGTCTCCCACAAAGAGAAGGGCTGTGACCGGAATGCCCAGGGCGTGTGCTCCGAGCCGGATGGCATCGGCTTTGGGCATGCCGTCGGTTGTGTCCCGGGCAAAGACGCAATGGGGGTGAAAAAGGGTGAACAGATCGCCTAAGGGGCCCTGGACATTGGCCAGGGTGTTGGCCGTGACGATGCCCAGGGGAAGGCCAGAGGCCGAGAGGCCGCGGAGCATCCGAGGGACGCCTTCGAACAGCGGAATGCGGTAGTTGGCCGTAAACCCGGCGCGATACTCCCGGTCTCCTTTTCGGGCAGCCTCTTCGGAGAAACCCACGGCACGGAAAAAGGCCGTCATGGGGCTGATGGGGACCCCGCTTGCGGCGATTTGCTTGAACGCTTTGCTGTCCGGGATGTTCAGCCCCAGGGCGTATCGGGCGTTTAGCTCCCTGCAGATGGCAAGGTGGGGGGGAAGGGAGTCCAGGAGGACCCCGTCCACGTCGAAAAACACGGCCTTGATTTCAAGCATGGTGTGATTGACCTCCAGGGGGCGGTTGCAGGGGCCTGGTCCGGGGGCCCGGCAGCGCGGGAAAAAGTGTACGTATTGCATGAAGGCCTGGTGGCAGCCATCATCGCAGGGGCATCCGCACCGTAAGACTTGGCCCTTTGAGATGTGTCCGAGCCTTTATCCTGCACACCATACCAGAAAAGAGGCCGGAGCGGAGCGTATGGTTAGGACTTTTTCCTGGGGCCGCCGCCGGAAGGGGACGGCTTAGCCTGATTTTCCGTAAATGGAAGTGTTGACAGTACTTTTCAGGTGCTGGTATCATGGGAAGGTGATTGGGTGCCTTCTTCCCCCTCAAGACTTATCTTTCGAGCTTTTCGTTTTCTTGTGTCTGTTTTTTATGCATTTTCAGTTGTGTCCGGTCGATTCGCCTGTCTGCCGATGTCAGATAGGAATGTCATGGCTTTTTTTCGAGTTGTGCCTGCATATGGGGCAACCCTCGAAGACGCCTGTGGTACCCCATAAACCTGTATAAGGAGCGAACATGATACGAGTAAAAAGTCTGGCGGTTGCCCTTGTTGCCGCTTTTTTGCTGGCGTCGGCACTACCGGCCGTTGCCGCCAGTTCATTTCGGTGCGGGTCCACCATCGTCAAGCCGGGAATGCTTGATGTGGATATCCTGAACAATTGCGGCGAGCCCTCCAGCAGGGAGATTGTCGGCAAAACCACGGGTAAAATGGAGCTCAACATCGAACGGTGGGTCTACGGCCCCATCAGCGGGTACATGTATATCCTCTATTTCAAGGCCGGAACCCTGGAAAAAATAGAATCCTACCGGCCCTGATGGGCTTTTATCAGCCCTTTTGATGCGGTTTCGCCCGGAAAGATAAACGGCACGGCATGCCCTTTGCCCGTGAACCCCTGGTTCACGGGTTTTTTATGGGCAAGCGCAACCTGTCAACACTTCAGGGCTTTGGACGCGAAGCTTTTGAAGGCCGATTTTTCCCGGGCGAGGCCCTCGTCCACATGGGCGCCGCTCTGGACCTCGATAAAGGCTTTCACGGTGTGCATCATGGCACGGTTTACCGAGGTGATGCGCTCCGCAAGCTCCAGAGCACGGGTAAGCAGGGCCTCCCGGGGCACCACCTCATTGACCAGGCCCCAGCCAAAGGCTTTTTCCGCCGGGATCTTTTCGCAGGTCAGGGAGATCTGAAGGGCGCGCCTCCGGCCCACGGCCTGCTGAAGGAGCTGGGTCATGCCCCAGCCGGGGTGGATGCCGATTTTGGCGTGGGTGTCCATGAAGCAGGCTGTGTCGTCTGCGATGAGGAAATCGCAGTTCAGGGCCAGCTCAAAGCCTCCGGTGACGGCGTACCCGCTCACCGCTCCGATGACCGGAGTGGTACACCCCTGAAACACGTCCACCATGTCTTTTCCGTCTCCCCTGGGGTTGACCAGGTTGTCCGTGGTCAGGCAGTCCAGATCGATGCCCGAGCAGAAGCTGGTTCCCTGTCCGCAAAGGACCAGAGCGCCTACGTCATCGTCGTTATCGCCCTTTTCTACGCAGTCGAACAACTCCGTGAGCAGTTGCTGGGTGATGGCGTTGCGGCGTTCGGGGCGGTTGAGGGTGATGAGCCCCACGGCTCCTTTTTTTTCGTACATTACAACCGAGGTCATGGCGGGTGTCTCCTGTGGCTACTGGTTCGGGTTGTGCATGGCAAAGGCCATGAGCATCTGGTTGCGGTCCTCCATCTGGAGGCAGGCCTCCAGGCCTCCCGCATCGATGTTGGCGTTGATGGCCTCCTTGGTCATGCGGATGCCCAATGGGTTTTTGGAGAGCATGATGGTGGCCAGCTCCGTTGCGGTGGGGATCATGGTCTCCCTGGGGACCAGGCGGCTCGCAAAGCCTAAGGCCATGGCCTCTTCTGCGCCCATCCAGTTGCCGGTGAGGAGGTACTCGTTGGCCCGGCCCGAGCCGATGAGCCTGGGCAGGAAGTAGCTGGAGGCCATGTCCGCACCCCCCAAGCCGATATTGATGTAGGCGGCGGAGAAGCGGGCATTGTCGGCGAGGATGCGGATGTCCGAGGCCATGGTCAGGGAAAAGCCGATGCCTGCGGCGGCACCGTGGACACAGCAGATCACAGGCTGGGGGATGCGGCGCATGGCCAGCATCAGGCGGCTCATGCGTGCCTGGGCGTTGTAGGCGTCGACAGGGCGCATGGCAAAGATCTCCGGGCCGTATCCCTGCATGTCCAGGCCTGCACAGAAACCCTTGGCCTCACCTCCGTCGAGGATGAGGACCCCCACCTCTTCGTTGTACATGAGCTCTGCGAAAAGGGTCTCCATTTCGCGGACCATCTGTTCGTCAAAGGCATTGTACTTGTCCGGCCGGTTGAGGGTGAGTCGGCCGATGCGTCCGTCGCAGCTAAACGTGAGTCGTTCCATGGCGGTCTCCGTATCCGTCGGTGGTTGGGTGGGGTGTGGCATTGAAAAGGTGCGCTGTCCTGGATGCTTACAGGGGGAGCTACACGGCATGGGACGGCGCGGTGTGTTGTCCCGGAAATGCTAATGGGATTGCTCTTTGTTCGTCAAACGAAAAGAGTGGTGCCCATGGAAAAAAGTGCGGGTCGCAGGGGCATTTTTCACCTTATAGCCCTTGGGGCGCCCGGCGCGGTACAGTGGCTTTCGCAACGTCGGCAGGGCTTTTGCGACGCGGGTTTGTTTTTTTGTAATAGATTGATTTCAATGGGCTTGAACCACCAGTTCACGGCATGGTATAGTAAACTAAAATTCAATCCAGGGAGTCCATCTGATGATGCCCTGTTGATATCCTTCTCTTTATTCCATTCATTCCAAATCTTTCTTCTTTTCGGTCATACTTACCAGACTTCTCCCCGATTGAGCTGTTCTTGCAACAGTGGTCATTCGTAATGGTGCGGGCTTCCTTCTGTTTTCGAGGTCGGCAACCCCAACGACCTGCGCATCCGGCCTGGGTCGTTCAATGATCTCGTCGGCATGCATGTCGGCACAAGCGAGCCAAATGGAGGCAAAAAAATGAAAGCTCTCAAACGATGTGTGACCCGTTTTCTTGCTGTGGCCCTGGTGGTGACGGCGGCCACCCTGGTGGCCGGACCGGTTTCTGCCGGGTTGTTTGATTTTACGTACGGACGGGTCGCCGAACCGGGCAGCGACCTGTATGCCCTGGGCAACGAAGCCCTTGAACGGGGTCTCGGGGGGACAGCCTATTTTACCAACGGCGAGGGCCGTGTGGTGGAAGTTCGGGCCAAGAAGATGGCGAGCGGGGATTTGCGCGTCACCAAGCGGCGGGTTTTTATCCCCAAGAATTACGTAGCAAAAAACCATGACCAAACCCTTGAGGCCGAGCAGACTTACAGCCGTCTTGAGGAACTGGCCGAGGAAAGCCCCTGGGTCGGTGGGTATGCGTTGCTGCCCCAGAACGAGGGCTATGAAGCCTACAAGTTTGGCGTAATGGTGGAGACCGAGTTCAACAGGAACCACGTCTCGGACAAGTGATGACAGACAATTGATAACAGATAGGCTGGGCGGACGCCGTGACAGCTCGTTTCCATGGCGCTGCCCCGGTCTGGTCAAAAGGGTGCATGACGTTCATGCACCCTTTTTTTATGCGCGGGGAGAGGAGACGATCCGTGGGCAGGCCCGCCCCCCATGGGGATCTTTGAACCGGCCCCTGAAGGCACCGTTGCCTTCAGGGTCGCACCAGAGAGCCGGTTTGCCGGGGCTCAACGGGGCAATCATCCGGCTCCAGAACCGATTGCGAAGGGCCACCTGGTTCATGAAAAGGGGCCCCTCGGAGCCCAAGAGGGGGCGGCCGTTGCCATCGGTCTTCGGGACCAGGGCGTCGGTGGAGGAGAGGGCTCCGGTGAGGATCAATCGCTCCCGCACGTCGGCGGGAAGGTGTCCGTGGAGGCGCGACCAGATCCAGGAGCCGATGCCGCGTCGTTTTAAAGCATCGGGCAGGGAAAATCGCCCCACACACATGAGGAGCTCATCCCGGCTGTTTGTGAACCAGCTCTGGGATTGGGCGTGGCGTCGGGTGGCACCGCCTGAAGACGGATCCGGGTAAGTGAGGGTGATGGTGACGCGGCCGTGGCCCTCGGAGGGCATGGAAAAGGAGAAGGCCACCTCACACAACAGGGTGCGCTGGCTTGCACAGAACAGGCGATACGGAATAGGGGGGCTTTTCTTCACCTGGCCTGGGATTCCTCGCGCTGCATGTATCGTCTGGCAAGGGGCAGGTCGGGCTCAAGGAGGTCGTAGGAGAGAAGGTCCCGGGGGCATACCCAGTCGATGCGGTCATGGTCTGTGGGGGCAAGGTCCCCGGACTCCCACTCCAGCTCGTAGCCCAGCAGGCGGATGGCGGCGGTGCCGGTGTGGGCGATGCTCTCCCCGACGTAGGTTAAGACCGATGTACGGATGCCCAGTTCCTCACGGATCTCCCGGACAACGGCCTCCTCCGGGGTCTCTCCGTCCTCAACCTTTCCCCCGGGAAATTCCCAGCGGCCCCCATGGCGGGTGCCGGATCGGTGCCGCGCAACAAGAATGGTTCCTTTTTTGCGGATAAGGGCTGCAACGACGGTGAGCATGGGATGTTCCTTGTGGGTTCGGGTAAAAAAAAGAAATGTACCCTATCAGCTCAACCAACGGCGCGCAAGTCCTCCCGGGTGCTTCCTCAGGGCCAACGCACTTAGATTTTTGCATCCGGCGGTCCTGTCGGGGGCCAAACTTTTAAAAAGTTTGATAAACAGGTCTTGCTCACTTATCCAGAAACCTTCGCGAATGTCCTCACCCTGAGGAACGAAGGGAGAGGGCATTCGCAACCTGGGGTCCAGGGGATCATCCCCTGGCCGCCGGAGGCAGGCTTTTCTTGCCCACTTTAACCATAGAAGGCAACTGGATTGTTACATGCGTTGGCCCCCGGCGCTTCCTGGGGCCCCTGCGTTTTTTTGGGGCCCTCGCCTCGACTTTGGGGGGGAATGGGTGTATCTGGAAGCAGGATAACCGGAAAGGATAGACCCCAACCCACAGGACAGGACCCATGGACGACAGCCACCCCAGAGAAGACCGAAATTTTGACGACCTGGCCGATCGCTTTGCAAAGAACATCTACGGCACCACCAAGGGGCGCATCCGTCTGGCCCTTCTCACCGAAGACCTGCAGGAGAACCTGCCCGGCCTCTACGAGGGAGAACGGCCCCTGGAGATTCTGGATGCGGGCTGCGGCATGGCCCAGATGGGTTGCGAGCTGGCTGCAAAGGGGCATCGGGTGCATTTTTGTGATCTGTCTGAGCGGATGCTGGAGCTTGCGGGCACCATGGCCTCGGAGGCAGGGGTGACCGAGCGTTGCACTTTCCACCACGGGCCGTTTCAGGAGTTCATCAACGGAAAGAACGGGGCCTTTGATGTGATTCTCTTCCATGCCGTCCTGGAGTGGCTGGTGGAGCCTCAAACCTCCCTGGAAGCGCTTGTGAAAGCTCTGGCGCCGGGGGGATCCCTTTCCCTGATGTTCTACAACGTCAACTGCCTTATCCATCGCAACGCCATCCTCGGCAACTTCCGCAAGGTGATGTCCGGTGAGTTCGGCGGATTTTCCCGGAGCTTTACCCCCCTTCACCCCCTGGACCCTTCAGAGGTGGAGACGTGGGTGGCCGGGATGGGGCTCACCGTGCTTCGGAAAACCGGGGTAAGGGTGTTCACCGAATACATGCGAAAGGATGTCCTGAAGGATCGGAGCTACGAAGACACCCTGGAGATTGAACGGGCCCACTGCCGCAAAGAGCCCTTTGCCTCCATGGGACGCTATGTGCATCTGCTTTGTCGCAAAGAGGTGGAATAAAGGAACGACACGCATCATCTCCGGCGTAAGATGGGGCACCTTGAAACCTTGTGGCGAATGCATGGCGGCCGTCATCACACACATGTTTTCGGCGTACTCGCGTGGCCTCTGGAATCGGGTCACCGATTTCGTCGGTGAGCATAAAAAAACCGGCCCAACGGGTCGGTTTTTTCTGGCATCCATCCTGTTTCTGGCTAAAATTCCCTATTCCCTATTCCCTATTCCCTATTCCCTATTCCCTATTCCCTATTCCCTATTCCCTATTCCCTATTCCCTATTCCCTATTCCCTATTCCCTATTCCCTATTCCCTATTCCCTATTCCCTATTCCCTATTCCCTATTCCCTATTCCCTATTCCCTATTCCCTAATTCCCTATTCCCTGTTTTCTTCTTTGAACCGCTTCTTGTCTTCAAACATGAGGGCATCGGATTCCAAAAGCAGGGAGTCGATGGTGTAAGGCTCTGAAGGCGTGCAGGTCCGGGTCCCGAAGCAGAAGGAGGGGGCCTTGATGTCGGGGTCACCTTCCAGGATGGCCTCAAAGGACCGGCGGATCCGGTTGACCAGCATGTCGGTTTCCGGCAGGGTTTTCTGGAGGGCCAGGAGCACGAATTCATCGCCTCCCATGCGGGCTGCGCAGTCTTCGATGCGGGTGGCCTCCATGAGGGCCCGGGCAAAGGCCCGGATGAGGCGATCGCCAGCCTGGTGCCCGGCGGTGTCGTTGATGTTTTTGAGGCCGTTGAGGTCAAAGAAGGTCATGGCGATGGAGAAACCGTTGCGGCGCGCCAGCTGGACCATTTTTCGGGCCAGGTCCATGAAGCCGCGGCGGTTGTTGAGCTGGGTCAGCTCATCCTTCAGGCTCAGTTCATGGAGTTTGCGCGTCGTGACCAGCTGGCTGAGGTCTCCGTCGATGACATACTTCAGCTGGTGCATGAGCTCGATATACTCATGGGGATGGTCTGTCTCCACGGTGTCCATGGTGCAGAGGGTGCCGAAGACCGTACCGTCGGGCCACTGGATGGGAACCCCGAGGTAGGATTTGAACCCGTATTCTGTGAACTCCGGGTTGTCTGCCCAGCAGTCGTCGTGGACGGCGTTTTTTACATACAGGGCTTTGTTCCGGGTGATGACATGGCGGCAGTAGATATTGACGTCCTGTGCCACTGCATCACCGGGTTTCAGAGGATTTTCAGGCCCCTTGTCCGCCAGCAGGGTTTCCATGCCCGCTTCATTGGCTTGTATCAACCAGGCACCGGGGGCTTTGTAGATGACGGCGATGAGGTCCACGAGGCGCTGCCACTTATCCAGAGGGATCTCCGGGGGCATGTGTTGGAAAAACGACGGCTGATCAAAGGGGGACTTGGGCATAACAGAATCTCCGGGTGCGGGTCAAACGGACGTTGCTGAAAAGACATACCAATTCAGGGCAGTATACCCTATTTTTACGGCGGCGTATAAACATTCGCGTAAAAATGATCGGGTCAGACTGGAATCGGGCGCGTGCATGGTGTTGATATGAATGAGCAAACAGGCAGGACGGCATCCCGGGGACGTGAACAAAGAAATACAGCTCTCCCTGGCATACCTGGCAAGGAAGCCCCCTGGGCTTACCCGCCACCCACCGGGGGGAAGATGCCAAGCCGGTCGCCGGCGCATAGCTCCCGGTTTCGGTCCGCGTGCCTGCCGTTGACAAAGATCAGCCGGACCTGCTCCTCCGGGAGCTTCAGGAGCTTGATGACATCGGCCACCGTGGTGTTGTCCGGCACCTCCAGGGTGCCGTCTTCACAGATGCCCTTCAGGTAAGGCCGGAGCGTGGCAAAGAGTTTGAGTTCAAGTTTCATAGGCTCATCGTGTTTGTGGTGTGGTTCCATGGGGCCCTGACACAAAGAGCCGCGCCTTATGGATGAAGGACGCGGCTCTCCGGTTGTCAGGGGTGCCTCGGCTACCCGAAGGAGAGGGTTCCGTCGAGTTCGTCGTCGGTGAAGTCCCAGGTCACGTTGTGGGGCTCCAGGTTCTCCTTGAACATGGCGGGCAGGCGATCATCGTGCTTGGTGAATCCAGCGGCACGGTTGAAGGCTTTTTCCGTCTCCAGGGTGTTGATGCCAATGGCCAGCACGTCGTCGGCAGTCAGGTTGGTGTCGTAGCGGGCGTTGATCATGTCCACGATCATGCCGAATCCCTCTTCGCTGTCCAGAACGGGGAAGGCCACAAAGATGCAGAGGCCTGCGGCGTCCAGGACGGCGGTTGCCACCTGGAGGTTTTTGGACACGTCGATGTTGCCCTCTTTTTTCAGGGCGTCCACGTCTCCGCCAACCTTGAGGATGTTCTGGCAGACACCGTATCCTGCGGTGTGGTCAGCGCCCATGGGGGTGGTAGCGTAAGTGACGCCCACGCCTTTGACGGCTCGGGGGTCGTAGGCGGGCAGGGCCTGTTTCTTGACCACGGGGATGCGGTCCACGCCCAGGGCCTGGCCGGTGAAGGCTGCGCCGTTGCCGATGATCTTGCCCACGGGGTCGCCGGTTTTCACCTTGTTGAGAAGGTCGATGGCCGCGGCCTTGTCTCCCCACTCAATGAGGCCACCCTCCATGGCCATGCCGATGGCCACGCCCGCGTCGATGGTGTCCAGGCCGATGTCGTCACAGAGGCGGTCCATCTCGGCGATGGCGTCCAGGTCGTCGATGAGGCAGTGTGCGCCGAAGGCCCATACGGTTTCATACTCGAACCCGGAGGTGAGGTAGTCCCCGTTCTTGTCGTGGTAGGCCTGGGAGCACTTGATGACGCAGCCCGGGTGGCAGCCTTCCTTGATGATGCCGCCGCGTTTTTCAATGAGCTCGGCCATCATCTCACCGCTGATTTTGTCTGCCTTGTCAAACCGGCCGCTTCGGAAGTTCTTGGTGGGCATGGCCCCGGCTTCGTTGACCACGTTGACGAGAATGGCGGTGCCGAATCCGGGAAGGCCTTCACCGGAGACGGGGTGGCTGGTGAGGAGCTTGGCCCATTTTTTTGCCACCTGGGAGAAGGCCTCCTTGTTGGCGGGCTTTACGCGCTCGCAGCCGGTATCGTCGATGACCATGGCCTTGATTTTTTTCGATCCCATCACCGCGCCCAGGCCTCCGCGCCCTGCGGCACGTCCGGGATTTCCCTTGGGGTCGGCCAGCTGGATGGAGGCGCCGGTGAGGCGCTGTTCCCCGGCGGGGCCGATGCAGGCCACGCCCACCTTTTCGCCGAACCGTTGCCAGAGGGTGGTGATCACCTCGGAGTTGGTCATGCCCACCAAGTCATCGGCGGGGAGGAAGGAGACCCCCTCTTTGGTGATATGGATCAGGCTGTAGTCCGCTTCCTCGGGTTTGTCCTCGATGACAATGGCCTGAATGCCCATGCGGGCCAGTTTCTGGGACACCAGACCGCCGGCGTTGCTCTCTTTGATTCCGCCGGTGAGCGGAGACTTGGAGCCCACAGACAGCCTGCCGGAGTTGGCGGCGGTGGTGCCTGAGAGCAGGCCGGGTGCGATAACGATTTTGTTGTCGGCACTCAAGGGATGGCACGTCGGCGGGACCTCGTCCATGACCATGCGGGACGTCAGGGCACGCCCCCCCAGGAGGGCATACCGGTCGTCCGGGTCAGAATAGGAAAATTCTTTCCTCTTGGTGTCGATTCTGAGAATTTTGTTCATGATGCGTTCCTCTCCAAAGTAAAACACAATGAAAAAAATGATGAAATTATCATCTCTTCATGCATACCACAGCCGGAACACGGGATAAATAACAAAAAGCTAATCTGCTTGATTTTAAAAGGTATTTATGTGTATTGTCTGGAATGACAACGGCTTGACACCCAGGGTTTGACCGGGTGCCTGAAAAGGAAAAAGCGGGTTGTGCTCTTACAGGGAAGAGCATGCTCGCAATGAGGCTTTCGATTCCTGAATTTGCGATCCGTTGTAACGTCTTGGGAAGAAAAGGGATCCCCGGGATTTCAGTGGAGCATCTGCCTGCGTATGAGGGGGTGGGTTCCCCCGGCTAAGGCTTTCGGGTTGTTTTTTTCTTTGTTAACCGGGGATTGCCGATGGGTCGCCCAATTCCTGGTATTTTACAGACCTAAAACGGTGAATTGTATTTTGGGCTTTTGAATGTCTTGAAATGTTTGGGTAAGTGGTTGTTGTGGCGGCGTATTAACTTTTTTTAATCGCTTTTATGAAATGCCCGGGCAAGGGGGATGTGCCATGCATGATGTGCCGGTCAGGTCACCATTTTCCGTCAGAAACGTTCGTCTTTTCATCGCCTTTCGTGTTTTTTTTACCGCCCGTTTTTACTACCCCGTGTTTTCGATTCTCTTCCTTGACTTCGGCCTCACCGTTTCACAGTTTGCCCTGCTCAACGCCGTGTGGGCCGGCGTTATCGTGGTGTCGGAGGTGCCCTCCGGGGCCCTTGCCGACACCCTCGGCCGCAAACGCCTGCTGGTGGCCACCGGGGCCATGATGGTGGTGGAACTTTTTCTCCTGTGCGTGGCCCCCATCCGCGGCGGAGGGCTCCTCTTTTCTCTTTTTCTGGTGAACCGGGTCCTGAGCGGTCTGGCCGAGGCCTCGGCCAGCGGAGCAGACGAAGCCCTTGCCTATGATGCCCTCAAGCGAGAGGGGATGGAAGAAGACTGGGGCCGGGTGCTTGAGGTCCAGATGCGGGTTCAGTCCGTGGCCTTTGTGGTGGCCATGGTCTTAGGCGGCCTGGTGTACGACCCTGAGGTGATGGGGCGGGTTTTCTCTTTTCTGGGCCTTGCGATCTCCGTGACCCAGGACCTGACCCTGCGCATTCCCCTTGTGCTGACTTTTGTCTTCGGGATCCTGACCCTTGGGTGTGCCCTGGCCATGTCCGAACCGGCCAACCCGGATCACACAGAGCAGCCCTCCACGGCGGAGGCTTTTGCAAAGACCCTGGAAGCCGGGCGCTGGATCCTGACCACCTCCTTTGCCCTTACGGTGATCCTGGCGGGCCTGATCTTCGACGGGGTGATGCGCATGGTGATCACCCTGGCAAGCCAGTACTACCGGGTCATCGGCATCCCCGAAGCGAGTTTCGGCCTTATCGGTGCCCTGGTGGCGGCCCTGGGCATCGTGGTGCCCAGGATCTCCCGTCAGCTGGCCGAGACCCGATCCCCACGCTACAACCTGATGGTGCTGGGAGTCCTTACCCTTGCCAGCCTTGCCTGGATGGCCTTTTTTCCCCCTTACCTGGGGATTGTTCCCGCCCTGGTTCTCTTCGGGGCCATGAGCATGGTGGCTTTTTTCGTCAGCCATTACCTGAACCGCCTGGCCCCATCTGAAACCCGGGCCACGGTGCTCAGCTTCAAAGGCCTGGCGTACAATCTCTCCTACGGCTTCCTGGGCCTGCTTTACGCCGTGATCGTCGCCATGGAGCGGCGTTCCCTTGTCTCTGTCGCCCCCGGGCTTTCCGGCCAGGGCCTCCAAGACCGCCTCTTCATGGATACCTTCTTCGTTTTTCCCCTCACCTTTGTCCTCCTCATGATTTTTTTCCTTCTTTTTGTTGTTGTTAAAAAAGACAAAAACGATTTGTCGCCGGGTGTGCCGTCGTGAGTTTTTGGGTGGAGAAGGTCGTCCTTGGTGGAGATGTGTTCAAGTGGTTTCTTTTTGAGCGTGTTTGTTCCTGCCTTGTGAATGAATAAACTTTTATGTATGCTAAGTAGATTTTAAAAATCAATGTTTATAGTTATGGAGGCGACAAAATCTCCACGAAAGCCTGGGAACCATCGCTGCGGTGTTGGGTCCCTCCGGTTTTCCTGCGTCCTGTTTCTGGGGCGGCTTGCGTGGATGGTTTTTGGGCCTTTGAGGTGTCTGTTCCAGGATCCGGGCTACAGATAAGCGATAAGGAGAAGTCCCTGACTTTCCTTTGGAAACCATAAAAGAAAGGAGAGAGGAGGTCCGGTGGATTCCGGGTCTTGTGTCATGCATCGACCACTTTGTTATGAAAAAAAGGGTGATGGATCGTGGTGGTCGTATGGCGCGTGTTATGAATGGTATTATCAACAATCCAATGGTAAGCATGGTGGCCCGGCGACTGGCCATCGGTATCGGGACCCTTCTGGTGATCTCGGTTCTTATTTTTGTCGGTGTGGAGGCCCTTCCCGGGGATCTCGCCGAATCGGTCCTGGGCCAGAACGCCCTGCCGGAAACCGTAGCGGCCTTTCGCGCCGAACTGAACCTCGACCTTCCGGCCCATGTCCGGTACGGGACCTGGCTGTCTGAGGTGGTCAGGGGAGACTTCGGAAACTCCCTTGCCAGCGGAAAACCCATCGCCGATCTCATCGGGTGGCGGTTCAAGAACACCCTGTTCCTTGCGGCGACCACGGCCCTCATTGCCGTTCCCCTGGCGCTCTGCCTCGGCATGCTCGCCGCATTGTACCGGGACACCTGGATGGACCGGTTTCTCTCCATCTCCACGTTGAGCGCCATCTCCTTTCCTGAGTTTTTCGTGGCCTACATTCTCATTACGCTATTTTCAGTTAACCTGGCTCTTTTTCCCAGCATCTCCACCCTGACCCGCGACATGTCCCTGGCGGTGAAGCTGCACACCATTACCCTTCCCTGCATCACGCTGACCTTGGTGGTCCTGGCCCACATGATGCGCATGACCCGCGCTGCCATCATCAATGTGATGGACCTTCCCTTCATCGAGATGGCCCGCCTCAAGGGCATCTCGCGGCGACGGATTGTCTTTGCCCACGCCCTGCCCAACGCCCTGGCTCCCATCATCAACGTCATCGCCCTGAACCTTGCCTACCTGGTGGTGGGGGTGGTGGTGGTGGAAGTTGTCTTTGTCTATCCGGGGCTGGGACAACTCCTGGTGGACTCTGTCTCCAAGCGTGATTTGCCCGTGGTGCAGGCCAGCGGCCTGATTTTTGCCGTGACCTACGTGGGCCTGAACCTGACGGCGGACGTGTTGTCCATGGTGAGCAACCCGCGCCTGCGGCATCCGAAATAGGGGGGGGATATGAAACAGGTTTTAAATACATTGAAGAGCATGCCGCCGAGTGCCCTGTTCGGGGTGGTGGTCATCGCGCTGAATCTTTTTGTCTTTTTGGTGGGGCCTTATGTGGCCCCTTACGGTGAGACGGAGGTGGTGGGGGATGTGTGGCTCTCCATGGGGCCCGGCCATCTCCTGGGCACCGACCATATTGGTCGGGACATGCTGACGCGCCTGATCTATGGCGCGAGAAACACCATCGGCATCGCCCTTCTGATCACTTTCATTGCTTTTGTCTCCGGTACGTTTCTGGGCCTTGCCGCCGCCACCTTGAAAGGGTGGGTGGACCAGGTCCTGGGGCGACTCGTGGATATCGTCATGGCCTTTCCTCCCCTTATTTTCGCCCTTATGGTGCTGTCTGTCATGGGCACTTCGGTGACCGTGCTGGTGGTGGTCCTCTCCCTGCTGGACTGCACCCGGGTGTTTCGCCTGGCCCGGGCCGTTGCCATGGACGTGGAGGTGATGCCCTATGTGGAGGCCGCCCGCCTGCGCGGCGAAGGGCTCTGGTGGGTCATGCGCCGGGAGATACTGCCCAACACCCTGCCGCCCCTCATCGCCGAGTTCGGCATGCGGTTTTGCTTTGTGTTTCTTTTTATCAGCGCCTTGAGTTTCCTGGGCCTTGGCTTTCAGCCACCGGCCGCGGACTGGGGGAGCATGGTACGGGAAAACGCCGGAGCCATCACCTTCGGGATCCCCGTAGCCCTCTGGCCCGCTTCGGTGATCGCCGTCCTGACCATCGGGGTGAACCTGGTGGTGGACTGGTTTCTCAACAGGCAGGGCAAATCAGCGCAGTAAAGGAGACAACGCATGGCAACACAGAAGAAAGAGAAGAAAAATGGTATGCTTACCATGACCGATATCCATATTTCAGGGGGCCAGGGGGAGCGCCGGGAGGAGATCATCCACGGCATCGACCTTACCCTCAAGCGGGGGGAGGTGCTGGGGCTCATCGGCGAGTCCGGGGCGGGAAAATCCACGCTGGGCCTGGCGGCCATGGGGTACATTCGCTCCGGGTGCGAAGTGACGAAAGGCTCCATCGTCTTTGACGGCATGGACCTCATGACCATGTCCCCGTCGAAGCGGCGAAAACTCTGGGGGCCCCGTATTGCTTATGTGGCCCAGAGTTCCGCAGCTTCCTTTAACCCGGCCCATACCCTGATCCGTCAGTTCACCGAGGTGCCCCTTCAGCACGGCATCGCAGGAAAATCCCGGGCCGAGGAGAAGGCGGTGAAGCTCTACGATCGCCTCAACCTTCCCCAGCCGGACCAGATCGGGTACCGGTATCCCCACCAGGTCTCCGGGGGCCAGCTCCAGCGGGCCATGGTGGCCATGGCCATGGCCGCAGACCCGGACATCATCATCTTTGACGAGCCCACCACCGCCCTGGATGTGACCACCCAGATCGAGGTGCTGGCCGCCATCCGGGACGTGATCCGCGATAAGAACACGGCCGCCATCTACATCAGCCACGACCTGGCCGTGGTGGCCCAGATGGCGGACCGGATCATGGTACTTAAAGATGGGAACCTCGTGGAGGAGGGGGAGGCCGAAGCCCTTTTGGACGACCCCAAAGAGAGTTACACCCGGGATCTCATTTCCGTGCGCCTGGACAAAGGAAAAAATCGAAAAGGAAAGAAGGCAGGTGAGACGCTCTTGAAGGTTGACGGCATCACCGCCGGGTACAAAAAAGGGGAGCGGGTACTCAAGGAGATTTCCCTTCACGTGGAGCGGCAAAAAACCGTGGCCGTGGTGGGGGAGTCGGGCAGCGGCAAGAGTACCCTGGCCCGGGTCATCACCGGCCTTTTGCCCCCGTCCAAGGGGCGGATCCGGTTCGGGGGGGACCTGCTCAAGCCCAAAACAGCCCAACGGGACCGGGAGACCTTACGGCGTCTCCAGATGATCTACCAGATGCCCGATGTGGCCTTAAACCCGCGCCAGACACTCCTTGAAATCATCGGACGGCCCCTTGTCTTCTATTTCGGTATGGACAAAGAGGCGGTGCGGGATCGCGTCTGTGAGTTGCTTTCCATGGTGGAGCTTCCCGAGGTCTACCTGCAACGCTACCCTTCCGAGCTTTCGGGCGGGGAAAAACAGCGGGTCTGCATCGCCCGGGCCCTGGCGGCCGAGCCCGATCTCATCATCTGCGACGAGGTGACCTCGGCCCTGGACCAGCTCGTGGCCGAGTCCGTGCTGACACTCCTTCGGCGCCTGCAAAAGGAGCTTGGCGTCGCTTACCTGTTCATCACCCACGACCTCAACACCGTGAAAGCCATCGCCGACGAGGTGGTGGTGATGCTCAAGGGGCGCATCGTGGAGCAGGGCCCGCGGGCTGACGTCCTCAGTCCGCCCCACCATGCCTACACTGAAAAACTTCTTGCTTCCGTGCCGGAGATGGACACCGACTGGCTCGATAACTACCTCGAAGGGAGCGTGGCTTAGGACAAAATAAACGTAACTATTCAGCCTGCCTCCGGTGGGTGCAGAAATATTTTAGGGCATAGCCCTTATCACAAACGATGGCTCGATACGCATGAACGCGGATTCGGCCTGAAGCGTTTTCTTGTGCAATTGTTTTTGCCCGCACCCTAACCCGGGGTCACGCAGAACAGAGGTAGGGTGCGCTTGCGCACCGCCGAAGGACCGCAACGGTTATGTAAAGCCATATCCGGGGTCACGCAGAACAGAAAAGGCAAAAGACCTTGGTTTTCGGATAAAATGGTGCGCAAGCGCACTACGGGATATCACATCACACGCTGTGAAGGTCCTTCCGGCTGTCTGAGGCAGATTGAGCTGAACCGTTACCTTTACTCATGTTTCAGGCGTTGGCTTTCGGCAGCGCCGTCAACCCCGGTGCGATACGCACCGGAGAAAGGAATCTGTAAAGACGTATGCATGCATTAAAGGAGTTGGAAACACAGTTGGAGAAGGGGCGCATCTCGCGCCGAGAGTTCATGCGACGCACAGCAACACTGGGGCTTGCCCTGGCCGTTGCTCCGTCCATCTTTCCCCTGGGGGCACAGGCCGCACAGGGACCTACGCGGGGAGGTCGCCTGCGCGTGGGCATGGGGGGCGCCTCCACCACGGATACGCTTTCACCCGCGGTGATGACGGACATGATGATCCAGACCCTTGTCTACGGGCAGCTGGGCAACAGCCTCATGGAGATCGACAACGAAGGGCGTGCCGTTCCCGAGCTTGCCGAGAGTTATGAAGCCTCGGCCGATGCCGCCACCTGGGTGTTCCGCCTGCGCAAAGGGGTGACCTTCCACAACGGCAAGACCATGACCGCCGATGACGTAATCCACTCCATCAACCTGCATCGGGGCGAGAAGAGCACCTCAGCGGCCAAGGCCATTGTGAAGCCCATCAAGGAGATCGTCAAAGAGGATGCCTACACCGTGCGCATGGAGCTTGCCTCCCCCAACGCCGATTTCCCCTACATCCTCACGGACTACCACCTGGTCATCGTCCCCGAAGGCCACGACGGCACCGACGGGATCTTCACCGGCGTGTATCGCCTCAAGGCCTTTGAACCCGGGGTCCGCAGCCTCACCGTGCGAAATGCCGATTACTTCCGGGACGACAGGGGCTGGTTCGACGAAGTGGAGACCCTTGCCATCAACGACATCAATGCACGCACCAACGCCCTGAAAACCGGTCAGGTGGATCTGATCAACCGGTGTGAGCTCAAGACCCTTCGCTTCCTGGAGCGCACGCCCGGCCTTCAGCTCATCAAGCAGACGGGCTACAGGCACTACACCTTTGCCATGCACACGGACGTGGCGCCCTATGCCGACAACAACGTACGCATGGCCCTGAAGCACGCCGTGGATCGTGAGCAACTGGTAAAGACCGTGTTCCGCGGGTACGCCGTGGTGGGTAACGACCACCCCATCAGCACCGGCAACCGGTATCACGCAGGGGACCTGCCCCAGCGGGTGTACGATCCGGACAAGGCAAAACACTACCTGAAGAAAGCGGGGATGGACAACCTGAAGGTAGGCCTTCACGTGGCCGATGCCGCTTTTCCTGGTGCCGTGGATGCCGGGGTTCTCTTCAAAGAGAGCGCGGCAAAGGCAGGCATCGATCTGAACGTGGTGCGTGAGCCCAACGACGGTTACTGGAGCAATGTCTGGCTCAAGAAGCCCTTTTGCGCCGTCTTCTGGGGCGGGCGTGTCACCGAGGACATGATGTTCTCCACCGCCTATGCCGACAACGCCGCGTGGAACGACACCAACTGGAAGCACAAGCGGTTCAACGAACTCCTGGTGTCGGCCAGGGGCGAACTCGACGAGGCCAGGCGAAAGCAGCAGTACGGAGAGATGCAGCGCCTGGTCAGGGACGAAGGCGGGGTCATCATCCCGGTCTTCGGCATGGACATTGCCGCTGCAAGCAGCAAGATCGGGCTCAACAAGCCGGCGGTGAACTGGGAGCTGGACGGGTTCCGATGTGCCCAGCGCTGGTGGTTCAAGGCGTAATGATGTGCCGTCTATGGTCAATGTTTCTGGAAAAAGCATGCCTCCGGCGGCCCTGCCGGGGGCCAAGCTTTTGAAAAGCTTGACAAACAGGCCTTAAAAAAAATCATTCCAGGCTTCGCCGAAAGACATTCGTTATTTTTGCACCCGCCCTTTGTTTTGATCGCCCTTCGGGGCGATCAAAACAAAGGGCGGGTGTATTTGGAAAGTTTTTTGCGGAGCTTTTTTTCAAAAAAGCGACCCGCCGGAGGCAAACTGAATAGTTACCGTTTTTTATATGCTGAATGTGGCGATTCTTTTTTTGAGGCGGGAGCCGATGTCTGCCAGGGCATCGGCGTCCCGTCCCACGGAGACGGCGGTTTGAAGGATATCCCGGGAGGCTCCGTCGATTTCCGAGATATCCCCTGCGATCTCCTGGGCGGCGATGGTGCCTTCGGCCAGGTTGCCGTTGACTCCCTCAATGCGTCCGGAGGTTCGGGCCAGGCGCCCCACAACCTCCCGGGTGGCGGCGGATTGCTGGTCCACGGCTGTGGCGATGTCGGAGATGATGGTGTCGATGTCGTGGATAATTTGAGCGATGTCTTCGATGCCCTCTGCCGTGATCCGGGTGGTTTTCTGCATGCCCGACAGGTGATCGTGGATGCCCAGGGTGGCTTCGGCGGTCTGTTTGGACAGGGCTTTGATTTCGTTGGCCACCACGGCAAATCCTTTGCCTGCGGCACCGGCCCTGGAGGCTTCGATGGTGGCGTTTAAGGCCAGGAGGTTGGTCTGGTTGGATATTTCGGTGATGGTTTCGGCCACGTGGCTAATGTCCGTGGCCGATTGGGTGAGTTCCCGGATCCTTGAGGAAGAGGCTCCGGCGGTGGATACGGCGCGCTCCGAAATGGATCTCGCCTTTTTTGTTTTGGAGGCGATGTTGTCCATTGCAGCCTGCATCTCTTCGGTGGCCGCAGCCACCCGTGTGAGGTTGGCGGTGGCCTCTTCGGAGGCCGTGACGATGGCGCTTAAGGTGGCGCTCATCTGGGCCCCTGCCGCAGCAACGGTGCCGGAGCGGTTGGCGGTGCTTTCGGCGCTGCGAGTCATGATACCGGAGATGGCGTCCAAATTGGCCGAGGCAGAGACCAGAGCGTCTGTCTCCCTGGACACCTCCCCGACAATGGCGTGGATGTTGCCCACAAAGACGTTGAACCAGTGGGCCAGCTTGCCGATCTCATCCCGGTTTTTCACGGGGAGGCGGACGGTGAGGTTGCCGTCCTTTGAGGCGATGTCTTCCAGTGCCCCGGAGAGCACCCGCACCGGCTGCACCAGTTTTTTGATGAGAACGCTACCCAAAAGCACCAGGCTGGAGATGACCACGATTCCTACGCCCAGGTTCAAGCGCCTGGACCGCGTGATAAGGGTTTGTTTTCTGTTTTTTTCCCGTGCTGCGATATCGGCTGTGATGGTCTGGCAGGACCGGGCATGGGCGACCATGACCGGTTCCAGCTCGGTTTTTCGCACCTGGTAATCCGGGGTGCCGTAAAGGGTGGTCAAATGGCGGAAATCGGTGATGTAGGCATGAATCTCCCCTGTGGCCCGGGCAAGGGGTTCCCGGTACACCGCAGGCACCGCGCGGCCTGCACGGTCCAGCAACTCCAGGATGATCTTGCAGTGGGCTTCCCATTTTTCCAGGGAGTTTCTTGTGTCCTTGCCATGGGCTTTGAACCCGCGAAGTTGAAAGTTTTTTTCCTGCCGCCTGCACTCCAGGATGCGGGTGTTCATTCCCTCCAGGAGTCCCAGGGTTTGATCGATGGCAACGATCCCACCCATGGCCAGGTTGGAATGGATGCAGATAATGGAAACGCCCACCGTTATACCGATGAGCAGGACGACCGCTTTTTGCCTGATGGTAAGCTGCTTTGGCATGTGTATCTCCACCATGGTCAATCATCATTTCGTTCAAGTCTTACGACTGACCAGTGAGCAAGTTGCATACCAAGGGCGGGCATGGCTTCTGCGGAGGGAAGTGACGTGAAATAAGGGGCTAATCGAGGCGTAGGGCCTGTGGCTTCGGTGACGGTGGGATTTATCTGTCAGGAGGATTGGCAGGGTGTAAAGAAGAGCGGCACAGCTGGTAGACGAACGCCGGACACAATTTATGAACTCATGTGACTGGCCTCACCCCGAGATCGAGGGGTGAGGCCAGACCCGAGCTGGGGCATCAACCCGTGATGCAGGAGACCGTGAGGTTAAATCGCCAATGGGCAAGTAGCGACAACGTATCCTGTTTCTTCGAAGCGTGTAAGCCAGCCCGCACAAACCATCAGCGTTTCTGTCGGGCGATACCCGGGACAAAGCGCAAGGGCAATATGCTTTCGAGGTGGCTCACCTCGCCGCCGGAGGCAGGTTTTTTTAAATCCAGCCCAGGCCTCCGAAGACCGCTGCACAGGCAAAATCAAAGGCAAGGATGGAGGAGACCACCTTGACACGCTGCCGGTCGGTTTCCATGTCGTGGACCCAGAAGGAGACGACGAAGAAGGGGAGGTAGCCGATGAGGAAGATAAAAATGGGAAACTTGATGCTCCACCAGGCCCAGTCCCAGGTGAGGGCCCCGATGGCGTTGAGCACGCATTCCACCACCACGCAGGCCGTTGTGAAGAGGATGATGTAGAAGGAGCGGTTAGGGACTCCCAGGATTTTTTTGTCCTTGTCGGCGGGAAGGCTCTTGACCGCGGCCACGCCCATCACCATGAACATAAAGAGAATTTCGATGTTCCAGCCGATGAGGATGATGTAGCTGGAGTCTGCCGGGGCACCCCACACCGGGGCGTATCCGGTGAAGTGAAAGACCAGGGCGTTCCAGAGTTCGTTAAAGAAATCCATGCCGATGAACGCAAGGCCCGCCAGGACCACCTTCCAGTTTTCCTTGCCCATCTCCACGGAGTAGACATAGATCACGAGAAGAAGGATTGGAATAAGGGTCCATTGAAAATGAGATGTGTCCCTCAGGGCGGCAAGCCCCTGCTGAGCGGCCGGTGTCATAGGCTGGTCCTCCTTTGGTTTACTTCGCTATGTGAGAATGGATATAAGATATTCCATGGTTATCGGTGTTCAGGGTTGGGTGTCAATGAAAAAATGAACAAAATGATAAAATGTTCATTTGTCGTGCTTTTGGTTTCAGTCTTTTGTCATGCGAAGCAGGGTCCACTCCACGTGATGGGCGTCCTTGATGTCCACCGGGACCTTGCCCTTGAGGGTGGCCTTGAAGGCCTTTTTTTTCATGGGAGGGATGGTGCATCGAACCTTGGCGGTGCCCAGGGGCTCACCAAAGACGTTGCAGAACGAGACCTCGGCGGTGAGAGAAATTTTCTGTCGGGTGGTGTTTTCAATAACCCCTGATGCCTTGGACCGGTAGGTTGCCGCCCCCGAAGGTGGCGGGGTGAGGGCCAGGCGGTCGTAAGCCAGGTCCCGGTTGATGGTGCCCCGGGTAAAAAAAGCTGCGGTAGGGGACGCATGGATCAGGCCGATGACAAGGCAGAGGGCCAGAACGGACAGGGCGCGTTTCATGGTGTCTCCTTTGATGTGGGAAAAGGGCAGGGGGATGTTGTCAAAAAAGGGGGGGATTGGGGGGAATGTGTTGTGATGAAAGAGGTAACATGATGCGTGGCGTTGGGCAAGGGGAATGAGGTGAAGGGTAGGGTGCGTGACCGACGGTGTGGTGGGTAGGGTGCGCTTGCGCACCGCCGAAGCGCCGAAACGGTCATGTAAACTGGTATCTTGTGTGGGTATTAAAAAAGGAGGGAGAATGCCAAATTATCGACGCGAGAAGATTGCTGGCGCCACACTTTTTTTCACCGTGGTCACCCACATGCGTCGGCCGATTTTGTGTGAGGAACCTGTCCGGACGGCTTTGAGGGAAGGGATCGAGAGGGTGAGGACTGTTTCTCCGTTTACCATCGACGCGTGGGTGCTTCTTCCCGACCATTTGCATTGCATCTGGACCCTGCCGATGGGAGACGGGGATTTCAGCCTCCGGTGGGCAAAGATCAAGCAGCATGTGACGGCTTCTTGCGAAACGTGCTTTTATCGGGATGAGATGATGTCCGAATCGCGGTCGCGCCGGGGTGAAGGAACGATCTGGCAACGGCGGTTCTGGGAGCATCGGATCCGCGACGACCGTGATTTTGAAACGCACATGGATTATATCCATTACAACCCGGTGAAGCATGGCGTGGTTGAGGTGGTTTCGAAGTGGCCGTGGTCGACTTATCATCGGTACGTTGCACAAGGGGTGTATCCCCATGATTGGGGTGGGGCCGATATGCCATGTCATGCGGGAAATTTCGGGGAATCGGGGTAGATACTGTCAAAGTCACGCATTATGTAGTGAATGGTCAAAAGGCGTTTGTTTTTTTAAAACACCAAATGCAACATGGATTAACTTTCTCATCATAGCAGTGATGATTACCTTTGGTGCCTTGCCAGATGCAAGGAGTCGCTCTTTGAATCGGCCACCCCACTCTGTTCTGTAAATGGTAACCATTGCAGGCATATATAAGGCTTTTCTAATTGATTTATGGCCAACTTTCGAAATCCGTTGCTTCATCTTAACACTGGAACCAGATTCATGGTGACGTGGGTCTAACCCAACAAAAGCAGCAACTTGGCGAGCTGTTTTGAAGTTGTGTGCACCAGCAAGAATGGAGAGGAGAACAGGCACTGTGACTTTCCCAAGTCCCGGTATTGAATCCAAAAAGGTCTTTTTTTGCCTTGAGATCTGGATCATCATCAATGACCTGTTTTATTTTCTTTTCAATCTCTTTAAGCTCAGTCTTGAGATGGAGAATAACAGACTCAATGCTGCTTTTTACGGCATCGTTAGCAACATGCAATCGGTTGTTTTCCTGTGAGATCATAGAGATAAGGGCCTCACGCCTTGCAATGAGAGCACGTACTTTTTTGACGGAAAGGGGAGGAGGCGTCCATAATGCTGGGTTTTGATTGGCGCAAAACTCGGCAATAATTCGAGAATCCACAGCATCAGTCTTTGTCCGAATCAACATTGAAGTTGCATATGATTTAATTTGCAACGGATTCATGACAGAGACAGGATGCCCCTTCTGGTGTAGGTAATCAGCAAGATCCTCCCAGTAAACGCCGGTGGCCTCCATGCAAACATGTGGCAATGGCTCAGATTTTTGACGAGCTATCCATGTGCTGAGTTGTTTGAAACCACTGGCATCATTTTTGACAACTTTACTTCGAAATTTACCGTTGGAAAGGCGTAGGGCAACATCCAACTTGGCCTTGGAAACGTCAATACCTATAGCTGTTTTCAAAGAATCCTCCCTGCGTGATCAACCTTGTGAGTGCGGGCTGTCGGTTATACCGAGCCAAAGATACTGTTCGATCTTTCGCTGGAGAAGAAAATCGCTGCATAATCTACGTCACGGGCTTGTGCCCAAGGGTGCGCACGGCATGCGATTTTCTGGATTATTACCGAGTTAAATGTGGCACGACATACATTGCCATAAGTTGCTTGGGGGCCTGGCTGCACCGGAGGTGCTCAGCGTCACCCCATGGTGCCAACTCCAGTCGCCCTTCGGGCTCCTTTCGTTGGCACCATGGGGTGACGCTGAAAGGCCCTGGCCGAATTGCCTCTGAAGCATAGAATGACATAAACGCTAACACAAGGGTGCGCTTGCGCACCGCCGAAGGGCCGAATCGACCGTGGAAGCCGATGCGCGTGTGAGCCCCTTGCATCTCATAGGCATGGCAAAGGGGTAGGTTTCCCGGGCATGGTGCGCAAGCACACCCTACATGAGCCGCGTGGCCGACGGCTGGGTGGTAACTACCTTTGCTTTCGGAGAAAATCCTCGGCCTCCTTGCGCGTGGGGATGGAGGTCTGGGCCCCCATGCGCGTGACCGAGAGGGCGGCTGCGGCGTGGGCAAAGGTGACGGCTTCGGCGAGTTGTTCGCCCCGCTGGAGGGCCGCCATGAGGGCGCCGTTGAAGGTGTCCCCGGCGGCGGTGGTGTCCACGGGGGTGACGTGGAATCCGGGGACCACGGCACCCCTGCCCTTGGCACTCACAAAGGCGCCTTTGGAGCCTAAGGTGATGATGGCCGTGTCCACCCCCATGTCGTGGAGGCAGGCGGCGGCTTCCATGGCGCTGGCGGCGTCGTGGATAGTGATGCCGGTGAGGGAAGCGGCTTCGGTTTCGTTGGGGGTGATCATGGTAAGGTGTTTTAGGAGCTCTTTGGAAAGGGGGCGGGCCGGGGCCGGGTTCAGGGCCACGGGCACCCCTGCTTTTTTTGCCTCTTCTGCGGCCATGATCACCGTCTCCATGGGGGTTTCCAGTTGCATGAGAAGGGCCGAGGCCCTTCGGATGAGCCCCAGGTGCGGGGCCAGGCGTTCGGGCGTCAGGCAGGCGTTGGCCTCGGGCGAGATGCCGATGCAGTTTTCCCCGCTCTCCGCCACAAAGATCATGGCCATGCCCGTGGGCATGGCCTCCTCGGTCATCACCCCTTGGATGTCCATGCCCTTGGCCTGAAAGGCATCCTTCATGCGGCGACCAAAGTCGTCTTCCCCCACACAGGCGATAAAGGCGGTCCTTGCCCCGAGCCTCACGGCCGCCACCGCCTGGTTCGCCCCCTTGCCCCCGGGCACCACCCGATACCCGTGGCCCGTCACCGTTTCCCCGGGCCGGGGAAGCTCCTTTACCTGCAATATATGGTCGGCGTTGACACTGCCCAACACAACCAACGGCTTATCTCTCATCCCATATCTCTCCCAAGTATTTAACTTAAAAGCTGGCTTTCTATGGTTAACGTCGGCTCAAAAAGCCAGCCTCCGGCGGCCAGGTGGGGGCACCTGGAAACCCTGTGGCGAATGCATGGAGGCAGACACCATGCGAAGGCTTTCGGGGCATTCGCGTGGTGTGTGACATGTGGCGGCCGTTTCTGCCGGAGAGGCCCATTTCATTCACAAAACCTGTTTGTCAAACTTTTCAAAAGTTTGGCCCCCGGCAGGGCCGCCGGAGGCATGCGTTTAGCTTTTTACTCTGTAATGACCTTCAACGGCACGGGAATATACGGATCCACGGCGTTGCCTTTGAGGACGCCCACAGCGGTTTCCACGCCCAGGGCGCCGATAAGGGCGGGTTGCTGGGCGATGGTGGCGGCCATGTCGCCGCGCTGGACGGCTTTGATGCCGTCTTCGGTGCCGTCAAAGCCCACGACCAGGGCTTTTTTATTGGCTGCTTGCAGGGCGCGGATGGCGCCTAAGGCCATTTCATCGTTCTGGGCGAAGACGGCCTGGACATCGCCGTGGGCGGCCAGGAGGTTCTCCATGACGTTGAGGCCTTTGGTACGGTCGAAGTCAGCGGGCTGGCTGGCGATGATGGTGAGTCCGTTGGCCTTGGCGGATGTGAGGAACCCTTTGCCACGGTCCCGGGCGGCGGAGGTGCCTGCCAGGCCTTCAAGCTGGATCACCTTGGCCCCTTTGCCCAGCCTGGCTGCGATGAAATCACCTGCCATGGCGCCTCCCTGGACGTTGTCAGAGGCGATGTGGCTGGCCACCTTGCCCCGGCTGGCGCCCCGGTCAAGGGTGAGGACAGGGGTCTTGGTCCTGTTGATCATGCGGATGGCGTTGGAGACCGCATCGGAGTCCGTGGGGTTGATGAGGATGGCCTTGACGCCGCGAACAGTGAGGTCCTCCACGTTGGCCAGCTCTTTGCTGGGGTCGTTCTGGGAATCCAGCACGATGAGGGAGACGCCCAGCTCGGCGGCTTTTGTCTCTGCCCCGTCTTTCATGGTGACGAAAAACGGGTTGTTGAGGGTGGAGACCACCAGGGCCAGGGTGTCTTTGGCCATGACCGGGCCAGAGATCCCCAGCACCACGATAAGGGCTGTGAGCAAACCGGTTGTTTTTTTCATCATGAAACTCCTTGGTAATGATTTTTTTCGTTTCCAGGCGGCCGGAGGCAATAGGTTAAATCGACAATGGACAAGCAGCGACAACGTATCCTGTTACATCGAAGCTTGTGAGCCATCCCGCACAAACCATCAGCATTTATGTCGGGCGATGCCCGCGTCGAAGGCCCTTGCGCTTTGGCCCGAGGAACGAGGGACAAAGCGCAAGGGCAATCAGCTTTCGAGGTGGCTCACCTCGCCTCCGGAGGCGTCTTTTCTATGTCTTGCTGCGGGTATCCACCAGCACGGCTAGGAGGATCACCACGGCTTTGGCGATCATCTGGTAGTAGGAGGAGACATCCAGCAGGTTGAGGGCGTTGTTTAAAAATCCGATGATAAGAGCACCGATGAGGGTTCCCATGATGGTGCCTTTGCCTCCCATGAGGCTGGTGCCGCCCAGGACAACGGCGGCGATGGCGTCCAGTTCGTAGCCTGCTCCTGCGGTGGGTTGTGCCGAGGAGAGGCGGGAGGTGATGATGAGCCCTGCCAGGGCGGCGAGGAAGCCGCAGATGGCGTAGACCGTGATCTTGACGCGGTCGGTGTTGATGCCGGAGAGGCGCGTGGCTTCTTCGTTTCCGCCCAGGGCGTAGATGTAGCGGCCCAGGCGTGTGTGGTTGAGGAGGTACCAGGCCAGGCCGAAGGTGGCGGCCATGATCCAGACGGGAACCGGGATGCCTATTAGGTAGCCGGTGCCGATGACGGCAAAGGCGTCGGCCGTGTCTGTGAAGCCGGTGGAGATGGGGCGCCCGTCGGTGTAGACGAGGGTGAGGCCCCGGACCAGGGTCATGGCCACGAGGGTGGCGATGAAGGCCTGGACCCGGCCTTTTGCGATGATGATGCCGCTCACGGCTCCCACGGCGGTTCCTGTGGCAAGGGCGGCTGCCACGCAGAGTGCCACGGGAAGTTCCATGGCGATGAGACTTGCTCCTACGGCCCCTGACAGGGCCAGGATGGAGCCCACGGACAGGTCGATGCCGGCGGTGAGGATCACCAGGGTCATGCCCACGGCCATGATGGCGTTGACGGCGGTCTGGCGCAGGATGTTGAGGAGGTTTGCCGCGGTAAAGAAGTTGGGGCTTAAAAAGGAGACGATGACGATCATCACCAGCAGGGCGATGAGGGACTTCTGTTCGATGATCCGGTCCTTCAGGGTCGCTCGCCCGCCTGTGGGGGCCTTTGATTCGTTGGTGGTCATGGGGCATCGGTCTCCATGCGGCCCACGGCGCAGGCCATGATGTGTTCCTGGGTGGCGTCTTCCGCGCTGAACTCGCCGGTGACGCGGCCCTGGTGCATCACGATGATGCGATCACTCATGCCGAGGATTTCGGGCATCTCCGAGGAGATGAGGAGGATGCTCATTCCCTTCTCTTTAAAGGTGTTGATGAGCTGGTAGATCTCTTTTTTTGCGCCCACGTCCACGCCCCGGGTGGGCTCGTCCAGGATGAGCACCTTGGGGCGCGTCATGAGGCCTTTGGCGATGGCCACCTTCTGCTGGTTGCCGCCGGAGAGGTTGCCCACGGCCTGGTTCCGGCTCGGGGTTTTGACGGCAAAGCTATGGATGAAGTCGTCCACGGCCCGGCGCTCTTCGTCGTGGTCGAGGTTTCCCATGGGGGTGCTGAAGGTCTGGAGGGCGGCCAGGGTCATGTTCTCTTTGACGCTGAGCATGGCCACCAGGCCGTCGGCTTTCCGGTCTTCGCTGATGTAGGCGATGCCCGCGTCGATGGCATCCTTGGGGCTTTTGATTTTAAGGGGTGCACCAAAGAGGCGGATGGTGCCCCGGGTGACGGGGTTGGCACCGATGACGGCCCGCATGAGCTCGGTGCGGCCCGAGCCCATGAGCCCTGCCACCCCCAGGATTTCGCCGCGTTTTACGGAAAAAGAGGCCCCGTTGACACCATGGGCTGCAAGGTCGGTGACCGTAAGGCTTGTTTCCTCCGGGGTTGTTTGGACCCTGGGGTACTGCTCGTCCAGGCGGCGGCCCACCATCATCTCGATGAGGGTCTCTTCGTCGATGTCCGACACGGGGCGCTCTGCGATGAATTTTCCGTCCCGGAGCACGGTGACGTCGTCGCAGATTGCGAAAATCTCGGCCAGGCGGTGGGAGATGTAGACGATGCACCGGCCTCCGGCCTTGAGTTCTTCGATGACTGCAAAGAGGGCCTCGGTCTCCGTGTCGGTGAGGGCGTCGGTGGGTTCGTCCATAATGATGACCCTGGACTCAAAGGAGAGGGCCTTGGCGATCTCCACCATCTGCTGGGCCCCGATGCCCAGGTTACCCAGGCGGGTTTTGGCGTTGTGGGGCACCCCGAGTTTTGCCAGTAGGCGGTCTGCCTCGGCGAACATCTCGCGCCAGAGAATCCGGCCGAAGCGGGATGTTTTTTCCCTTCCCAGAAAGATGTTTTCCGCGATGGTGAGTTCCGGCAGGAGGTTGAGTTCCTGGTGGATGATGCCGATGCCCGCTTCCTGGGAGTGCCTGGGGCCGGGGAAGCAGACCTCTTTGCCGTCGTAGGTGATCGTCCCGGCCTCGGCCCGGTAGATGCCGGTGAGCACCTTCATGAGGGTTGATTTTCCCGCGCCGTTTTCCCCCACCAGGGCCATGACGCGGCCGGGGGTGACGGAGAGGTTCACGCCGTCCAGGGCCTTGACGCCGGGAAAGCTCTTTTCGATACCCGAAAGGTGCAGGATGGGTTGGGGCATGGGATCGCTCCAAACATGTCATCGGGTTGAACACATGGGATACACCTGGCCTTCGTGTGGGAACACCGGGATCAGGGTATGGGAGCAAGGGGGGGGATGCGTATCAGGTCAGGCGTCAATTACAGTATGATTCGAGCATACCACATTTCGGCTTGTTTTAAAGGAACGCAAGCCCCGGGTACCGTCCGCTGCTGCGGATCCGAGACAAGGTCACCGGGGCTTGCGTCAAGGACTGTGGCGTGTTCCGTTGATTTTAAAATCGGACCCCGGCCTTGAGGATCACGTTGGCGTATGGGGTAAACTCCCCGGTGCGCACCACGGCCCGGCACCGTTTGGTGGCAAGCTTGAAGGCCTCGTGGCGAACGGCAAGGATGGGGATTTCCCTGCCCTGGGCCTCTTCTTCCTCTTTGAGGAGGGCCATGAAGGCGTCGTGGAGCTCCGGGCTTTTTTCGGGGAACTCTTCGGCCATCTCCACCGAGTCCAGGGTCATTTCCGAGAGTACGGCCTTGACGGTGTCGATGAACGAGGGGATGCCGCGGCTTAAGGCCAGGTCGATGCGCCGGGTCTCGGCGGGGATGGGCAGCCCTGCGTCGCAGACACAGAGTCCGTCCAGGTGTCCGAGTCGTGCCACGGCGTGGCTGAGTTCCGAGTTGATGAGTGTGCCTTTTTTCATGAAAAAAATCCCAGTCTATTCCGTTTTATGTCTGCGTCTGTGCCTTTGTCGGGGCTTTTGAGCCTCAAAAAAGGCACCGGGCGATTTTGCCATGGCGGGCGAGGGCGCGCGGGGTGTCCGCACGGCCCGAACGTTGATTGCAACAACGCCCTGATCACTGATTTTAGTTCAATGTATCAGACAGGGAACCTTTTGCGCAAACGGTTCCCTGTGTACCTGCTTCTGGAGGGCGATGGGATGCCTTGCGTTTTCTTGCTTGGATTTTCCTTACACACGATTTGAGATCTCCTTTTCAACAAAGGGGGATACCGGCTGGAGCCATGACATTTTTCCATTGATCCCTGTGCTGTCACCCGGTGGGGTGTCCGATGCGTTCGTAAACAATTTTCACGGCCCGGATTGGTTTCGCAGAGCATCATATGGCGGGGCTTTTTGGGGCCGGAATGTTGCAAACCGAAAAGGTTTGGTTCCTCTTTGTGAGCGGTGCGGGGTTTCTTGTCAACCATCGGTGATCAGAAGGGAAAATTGTATCGGCGTTTTTGTGGGGTGGATGTTCATATTCGAAAATTAAGGCAATGTAAAGTGTTTTTCATTTATCTATGGCATCAGCGGAATTTATCGGGTTTGCCCTTGACTAATGGCCTGATTTTTACATTGATGGTTCTTCGTCGGAATCTATGGTGGTGATAACACATCGCTTTTCAGTAAGTAATCGCATTTGCTTTTGCTGTTGGGTGAAGTGAGTAAAAAAAGGAAAACGTCGTTTCGGGTTTTTGTCAGGCACACTCTCATCCCGCAGCATGTTCCACAGGCTTGCCCCGTGCCGGGGGGACCTCCCGGTTTCTCCCGCTTTGTCGACGTACGCCCTTCCCACGGGCGCCCATGCGCCCCCTTTCGCTCAGTTCGCCCCGTCACCCTGTAGTTTCGGCTTGTTTGCATTCCCATTATCCAAAAACGTTAGTTTGATTTGCACCGGCTGTTCGGCCAGACGCAATGACCGGAGGGTAGTCATGACAAAGATCAAGTCCCTGGATGATTTACGGAAAATGAAAGAGAAGCTCCAGTCCAGTGTCCATTTAAGGGAGAACGGAGAGCGCTGCGACCAGTTGGTCCAGATTCGGGTTGCCATGGCAACCTGCGGGATCGCAGCGGGAGGCAAGGAGGTCTACGGGGCCCTGTTGGACCAGTTGGATCGCCGCAACATCGAAGCGGTGGTCACCCAGACCGGGTGCATGGGGTACTGTTACGCCGAGCCCACCATCGAGGTGACGCTTCCTGGAAGCGATCCCGTTGTCTTCGGCGAAGTAACCACGGAGAAAGCCGCCGAGATCGTGGACCGCTATGTGGCCAACGGCGAACTCCTGCCGGGCATCATCCCTGTGAATTACGAAGTGGTGGACAAAGACTAACGCCCGGGGCCACCAAAGGGATTGCCCGCATGGCGCCGGATCGGCGCGAGCCGGTTTTCCCGGTCCTTGAAATACATGAAGGAGCACACACGAGATGGGACGATACAAAACGCACATTCTGGTCTGCGCCGGTACCGGTTGCCGGGCTTCGGAAAGCGATCTGATTTTTCAAAAACTCGACCAGGGCATCAAGAAACGCAATCTCCAGCGTGATGTCCAGGTGGTGAAGACTGGGTGCTTCGGCTTCTGCGAGAAGGGCCCCATCGTCAAATTCATGCCGGACAACACGTTCTATGTGGAGGTCAGCCCCTCAGACGCCGACATCCTCATCGAGGAGCACGTGGTCAAGGGGCGCCGGGTGGAGCGGCTTCTCTACACCGACCCCAAGAGCGGGGATCGTATTTCCGATTCCAAGCACATGGGCTTTTACCGCAAGCAGATCCGTATTGCCCTGCGCAACAGCGGGTTCATCGACCCCGAAAACATTGACGAGTACATCGCCCGGGACGGCTACCAGGCCCTGGGAAAGGCCCTTTTGGAGATGAGCCCGGACAAGGTCATTGAAGAGGTGAAATCTTCGGGCCTGCGCGGCAGGGGCGGCGGCGGTTTCCCCACGGGGCTGAAGTGGCAGTACGCCCGGGCCGCCGAAGGGGACGAAAAGTTTGTGGTCTGCAACGCCGACGAAGGGGACCCAGGGGCGTTCATGGACCGCTCCATCCTGGAGGGCGACCCCCACTCGGTGCTGGAGGCCATGGCCATCTGCGGCTATGCCATGGGCGCCGAGACCGGCCTGATCTACATTCGCGCCGAGTATCCCCTGGCCATCCAGCGGCTCCTCATCGCCATTGAGCAGGCGCGCGAGCTGGGCCTTCTGGGCAGGGACATCATGGGCAGCGGGTTCAACTTCGACATTGAGCTGAAGTACGGTGCAGGCGCCTTTGTCTGCGGCGAGGAGACCGCCCTGATCCACTCCATGGAGGGCCACCGCGGCGAGCCCACGGTGAAGCCTCCCTTCCCTGCGGAGTCCGGCTACTACGGCAAGCCCACCAACGTGAACAACGTGGAGACCCTGGCCAACATCCCGGTGATCATCACCCGCGGGGCCGACTGGTTCTCCTCCATCGGCACGGAGAACTCCAAGGGCACCAAGGTGTTTGCCCTGGCAGGTAAGATCCGCAACGTGGGCCTCATCGAGGTACCCATGGGCACCACCCTGCGGGAGGTGATCTACGACATCGGCGGCGGCATTTCCAGCGGCAAGAAGTTCAAGGCGGTGCAGACCGGCGGGCCTTCCGGCGGCTGCCTCACCGAAGAGCACCTGGACGTGCCCATCGACTACGACAACCTCGTGGCCAACGGATCCATGATGGGCTCGGGCGGGATGATCATCATGGACGAGGACGACTGCATGGTCTCCATCGCCAAGTTCTATCTCGACTTTACCGTGGAGGAGTCCTGCGGCAAGTGCACCCCCTGCCGAATCGGCAACAAGCGCCTCTACGAGACCCTGGAGAAGATCACCGAGGGCAAGGGCACCCTGGACGACCTGGTGAAGCTCCGGGAGCTGGGGGAAGCCATCAAGGACACGGCCCTCTGCGGCCTGGGCCAGACCTCGCCCAACCCGGTCCTCTCCACCCTGGACAACTTTTACGATGAGTACCTGGCCCACGTCACCGACCACACCTGCCCGGCCGGGCAGTGTAAGGCCCTGGTGACCTACGCCATCGACCACGACAAGTGCGTGGGCTGTACCCTGTGTGCACGGAAGTGCCCGGTGAATGCCGTGGAAGGGGTGCGCAAGCAGCCCCATACCATCGACAGCTTCCACTGCATCAAGTGCGGGGTCTGCTACGAAAACTGTAAATTCGGTGCCATCACCAAAAGCTAAGGACGAAAAACCATGGAATCCATCAAACTGACCATAGACGATCAACCCGTTGAGGTGCCCGAAGGGACCACCGTCCTCGAGGCGGCCAGGGAGCAGGGCATCACCGTACCGGCCCTGTGCCATATGGATCTTTCCGGCATTGGTTTTCACAGCAGCAACGCCTCCTGCAGGCTCTGCGTGGTGGAGGTGGAGGGGCGCCGCAACCTGGCTCCCGCCTGCACCACCCTGGCTGCCCCCGGCATGGTGGTGAAGACCCGTACCCAGAGGGTCTTGAACGCCCGCCGCATCAACCTGGAGCTGATCCTCTCCGACCACCCCAAAGACTGCCTGAGCTGCTCCAAAGCGGGCTGCTGTGAGCTCCAGGACCTGGCCCAGACCTTCGGCATCCGCGAGATCTCCTACGAAGGGGAGATGTCCCACCACGTGAAGGACACTTCGTCCCCTGCCATCGTGCGGGACCCGGACAAGTGCGTCATGTGCCGCAGGTGTGAAAACGTCTGCCGCGAGGTCCAGGGCGTGGGCGTTTTAACGGCCGTTAACCGAGGCTTTGAGTCCGTTGTTGTTACGGCCTTTGATCAGAACCTGGACGTCACCAAGTGCACCTACTGCGGCCAGTGCGTGGCCGTGTGCCCCACGGGCGCCCTCTCCGAAAAGGACGAGACCGCTTCCGTGCTTCGCGCCATTGCCGACCCGGACAAGACCGTGGTGGTCCAGGTGGCCCCTGCGGTGCGCACCGCCCTGGGGGAAGAGTTCGGCATGGCCCCGGGCACCCTGGTGACGGGCAAGATGGCAGCGGCCCTGAGACGCCTGGAGTTCGACTACGTCTTTGACACCGATTTTGCCGCCGACCTCACCATCATGGAAGAGGCCTCCGAGCTTCTGGACCGCCTCACCCGCCACCTGGCAGGGGACACTTCGGTGAAGCTTCCCATTGTCACCTCCTGCTGTCCGGCCTGGGTAAACCATCTGGAAAAACGGTTCCCGGACCTTCTGGACTACCCCTCCACGGCCCGGTCCCCCATGCAGATGTTCGGCTCCATTGCCAAGAGCTACCTGGCTGAGAAGATCGGCGTGAAGCGCCAGGACATGGTGGTGGTCTCGGTGATGCCCTGTGTGGCTAAGAAGGCCGAGTGCGCCCGGGAAGAGTTTGCCGTGGACGGCAACCGTGATGTGGACATCACCCTCACCACCCGTGAGCTGGCCTCCCTGATCAAGCGGGCCAACATCGATTTCCATCGCCTGGAAGACGACGACTTCGACTCTCCCCTGGGCGAGTCCACCGGCGCGGCCGTGATCTTCGGCACCACCGGCGGGGTCATCGAAGCTGCGGCCCGTACCGCCTACGAGTTCCACACCGGGGAGACCCTGGAAAACGTGGATTTCACTGCCCTGCGAGGGGTTGACGGCATCCGGTCTGCCACCGTGGATTTTGCCGGTATCGATATCAAGATCGGCATCGCCCACGGCCTGGCCAACGCCCGCGTCCTTATGGAGGAAATCCGCAAAGGGACCTCCCCGTACCACGCCATCGAGGTGATGGCCTGTCCCGGGGGATGCATCGGCGGCGGCGGCCAGCCCTTTCACCAGGGTGACGAGTCGGTACTCCGCGCCCGTCAGCAGGCCCTGTACACCGAAGACGAGGCCAAGGTGATCCGAAAATCCCATGAGAACCCCCATATCAAGAAGCTCTACGAAGAGTACCTGGGCGAGCCCCTGGGAGAAAAGCCCCACAAACTGCTCCACACCCATTACGTGGACAGAAGCGGCAGGAAAACCAAGTAGGATTCGATTGAACGGAAAAAGCGCCGGGCAAGGTTTCGGCGCCCATCCTAACGATCTCATGATACAGGAATGAATCGCCATGACTTTAGTACAAGGCAAGTTGTCCCGCAACGCGGTAAAAGAGATTCAGTCCATCTGTCAAAGCTACGGCAACGACAAGGGCGAACTCATCAATATCCTTCATAAGGCCCAGGACTTCTGCGGCTACCTTCCGCCGGACGTGCAGGAGGTGATCGCCGAAGAGCTCGACATTCCGGTCTCCACCGTCTACGGTGTGGTGACCTTCTACTCCCTGTTCGTCATGGAGCCCAGGGGCAAGCATCACATCTCCATCTGTACAGGAACGGCCTGTTTTGTTAAGGGTGCCATGGACGTGATGGATGAATTCAAGCTCCTTCTGGGCATCGACCTGGGGGAGACCACCCCGGACGGGAAGTTCTCCATGGACAGCCTGCGCTGTATCGGCGCCTGCGGCCTGGCCCCTGTGGTCATGGTCGGGGACAAGATCTACGGCAGGGTGACCCCGGATGATGTCATCAACATCCTGGACGACTACAAAGACAAATAAGGGGCGCGGCTAGTCCCACCCCTTGTTCCCCGGTGCCATGGCATGAGCCGCATCGGGGAACGGTTCAACATAGACCGGCACCGCCGCATCCCATGATGGGGCGGTGCCGGTCCCTGACAGGTAGGCAGGACGGCGGGTTTGTTTTTAGCGACCCGTTCTGCGTATGCGATGCCGTTGGTTTCGGGTTCCGGGCGATGCCGAACGGCAGGGCATAAAAAAAACTGAAATAGCGTGGAAGATGCCATGAGCAACAATGCCATACATCATGCACTGCGGGTGGATGAGGAGAAGTGCAGGGGGTGCTGCCGATGCATGTCGGTGTGCCCCACCGATGCCATCCGGATCCGCAACGGCAAGCCGCTGATCTTCCAGAACCGGTGCATCGACTGCGGTAAGTGCTACCGGGCCTGCCCGGAGTCCGCCATCCGGGTGGAGCAGGACGACTTCAACGAGATCTACAAGTACACGCGTCGGGTGGCCCTGTTGCCCTCCATCCTCAAGGGGCAGTTTCCCGAGACCATTCCCAAGCAGCGGATCTATGCCGAGCTTCTGGAGATGGGCTTTACCGACGTGTTCGAGGTGGGGATGATGTGGCGGGTATTCCACCTGGCCACGGCCCGGTACATCAAGAACAACCAGGTCAAAAAACCCTTTATCTCCTCCTTTTGCCCGGCGGTCCTGCGCCTGATCCAGACGCGTTTTCCCTCCCTTCTCGACCACGTGATTCCCATGAAGGCCCCCGTGGACATTGCTGCCCTGTTCTACAGACGCCAGCTTCTGGCCCAGGGCGTGCCCGACGACGAAATCGGCACCTTTTACGTGACCCCGTGCGCCGCCAAGATCTCGGCGGTGAAGACCCCCAATCCCCATGAACGCAAGATTTTGAACGGGGTCATCAACATGGACTACATCTACAACCGGGTGTGGAAACGCATCCGTGGCGAAGAGAAGGCCATGCCGCCGGAGCCCCTTGCCGAGACCCTGTGCGAGAAGGGGGTGCTCTGGTTCCTTACGGCAGGGGAGTCCGAATACGCCCGCGGGCGAAGCCTTGCCATCGACGGCATTGCCAATGTTTTCGAGTTTCTGGAGAACATGGAAAACGAGGAGATCTCGGATATCGATTTTCTGGAGCTCCGGTCCTGCGACCAGAGCTGTGCCGGGGGCGTGCTTACCAGCTGCAACCGGTTTCTCACCGTGGAGCGTTTACGGAACCGGGCGGAGCGATCGCGAAAGGCCGCCCCTTTGAAAGACCCGGATCGGTGGGACGACATCGACGACGACACGGAGTACCTGGTGGACCACATCATGCTGGGCAAGATCAACCCCAGGCCGGCCATGAAGCTCGATGAGGACATGGGCCGGGCCATGGTGAAGATGGAGCGGCTCCGCAAGATTCTCGCGTTTTTGCCCGGTGTGGATTGCGGGCTCTGCGGGTCTCCCAACTGCCAGGCCCTGGCCGAAGATGTGGTTAACGGAGACGCGGTGTTAAGGCAGTGTGTGTTCCTGCAGAAAAAGCAGGTGGAGAGGGGACAGATGACCCTCACCGACGCCGGGAATATCCTGGCCGATGTGTGGGGTGACAATAGACTCGACGGCGCGTCCGTCGATCTGGAGGAAGAATGAAGGTTAAAGAGCTTGTTGAAAAAATGAACCTCACCGTGTTCGGCGGGGAAGCTGGCCTGGATCGTGAGATCCGTGGGGGCTATGTGTCCGATCTTCTTTCGGACGTCATGGGGTGTTCCGACGAGGGAGACCTCTGGGTGACCCTTCAGTCCCACCGCAACGTGGTGGGCATCGCCGCCCTCAAGGACCTGGCCGGTGTTATTGTGGTCAAGGGGTTCACCCCGGATGCCGACACCATTGAGGACAGCAACCGCGAGGGCATGCCCCTTCTGGGGGCCACGGCCGAGACCTTCGAGGTGGCGGGACGCCTCCACCGGATGCTGGCGGGCGATGCAGACTTTCCGGGCTGATCTTCACCTCCACACCGTGCTCTCGCCCTGCGGGGACGTCTCCATGAGCCCTGCGGGCATTGTCTCTTCCTGCGCGGCCCAGGGGATTACCCTTCTGGGGATCACGGACCACAACTCCACCCGGCAGTGCCGCATCGTTACGGAGCTGGCCGAGGAACAGGGGCTTTTTGTCCTCCCCGGCGTGGAACTCACCACCCGGGAAGAGGTGCACCTTCTGGCCTATTTCGGCAGCCTGGACGAGGCCGAGGCGTTCCAGGGGTGGATTGACGACCACCTGACGGTGATCCGAAACCGGCCGGAGCTCTTTGGTTACCAGGTGGTGGTGGACCGTGACGAGCAGGTGGTCTACCAGGAGGAGCGTCTCCTTATCGCGTCTCTCACCACCGACATCCACGAGACCGCCGAGGCCGTAAGGGCGGGGGGAGGCCTGGTGGTCTGCGCCCACGTGGCCAAGGGGAAGAACAGCCTCTTCAGCCAGCTGGGAATCATGCCCAAAGGCTTCTGCCCGGACGCCCTGGAGGTGGCCCGAAGGGACCACAGGGCACAGGTGTGCACGCGGTTTCCCGAGGTGTCGACCCTTCCTTTTGTGTGCGGGTCCGACGCCCATTACGCCGAAGACATCGGGAAGGTGACCACGGAATTTACATTGGAAACACCCGGTTTGAGTGAGATCCGCCTGGCCTTCTCAGGGTGCGGGGGGCGGAAGGTGATGGTGTGAACGAGATTTCTCATTATGTGCTTGATATTTTAGGTAACTCGGTGCGGGCCGGTGCCCGCGTGGTGAGGCTGACCATCACCGAGAGTCCCAGGGAAAATATCTACAGGATGGTGTTTGAAGACGACGGCAAAGGGATGAGTCCGGAGCTTTTGGAAGAGGTCTTCAGCCCCTGGATGACCACCCGCAAGGAGCGCCGTATCGGCATGGGCCTGCCCCTTTTGAAGCAGGGCGCCCAGCAGTGCGGCGGGGACCTTGTGGTGGATTCCACCCCCGGCGTGGGCACCACGGTGACCGTGGCGTTCGAGTACGCGCACCTGGACCGGCCTGTGGCCGGGGATATTGCGGGAAGCGTCGTCATGACGGCGGCTTCGGCCCCTGATATTGTCTTCTTGTACACCCACACCACGGACAAGGGAACCTACCGGTTCAGCACGGTGGAGGTGGAAGAGGCCCTGAACGGGGTGTCCTTGACCAACCCATCCATCATGCGGGCCGTTCAGGAAATGATTCGGGAAAATCTGGATGAGATCGGCGCCGGGCTGGATGAGCGCACCGTGCTCCATAATGACATGATATAAAATGAAACCAATGAAAATAACCAATATTGCGACCCTTTTGGGGGGGAACATTGTCACCGGCAAGGAGAGGGTTGAAACCCGCGTCTCCTATGGGTTTGCCGCCGACCTTTTGAGCGACGTCCTGACCCTGGAGGTGGAGGGCGTTCTCCTCATCACCGGGCTGTGTACGCTCCAGACCATCCGCACCGCGGAGATGGCCGAGATCGAGTGTGTGGTTATCGCCCGGGGCAAGAAGGTGAGCCCGGCCATGAAGGACCTGGCAGAACGCACCGGCCTGATCCTCATCGAGGTGGAATGCTCGGTGTTCAGGGCAAGCGCAATGCTGTTTGATGCCGGTCTCGAACCCGTTTTTTAACCAGGGCCTCCCAACATGAAGGGGTGTTATGAAGTTTGAATTTGAGATTGAAGACGGGGATTTTGCAAAGGCGGGAACCGCCTCCAGCCAGGTGAAGCACATCCTCAAGCAGCTCAACGTGGACACCAAGATCATCAAGAAGACCACCGTGGCCATTTATGAAGCCGAGGTCAATGTGGTGGCCCACGCCGTGGGGGGCGGTACGCTCACGGCGGACATCAACCTGGAGAGGATCGTGGTGGAGGTGGTGGACCAGGGCCCCGGCATCGCGGACATCCCCCAGGCCATGACCGAGGGGTTTTCCACGGCATCGCCCGAGGTGATCTCCATGGGTTTTGGTGCGGGCATGGGCCTTCCGAACATGCGGAAAAACGCCGACAAGCTGGAGATCACCAGCGGGGTGGGCGAGGGGACCCGTGTGGTTATCACCAACTACATCTAATCCGGTAGAGCTGGTGTGTTGGTTCAATTATGGGTATGCTTAATAGAGTGAATCGGGCCCTCGGGCCTCTTCCGAAACGCGCGAACGTGGGGAAACGTTCGGGAAGCGGTCCGTGCAGGCTGAAACGTTACGTATAGATCAGGATCAGGGACGACGTTATGGGAGAGTTGAAAAAGCTGTTTCAAAACAACAGACAGTGGTCTGCTCAGGTGACTTGCGAGCAGCCCGATTTTTTTAAAAAACTTGCCGACCAGCAGAGCCCGGACTACCTCTGGATTGGCTGTTCGGACAGCCGGGTGCCCGCCAACGAACTGGTGGGCCTCATGCCCGGCGAGGTCTTTGTGCACCGCAACGTGGCCAACATGGTCATCCACACCGATTTCAACGGCCTGTCCGTGATCCAGTATGCCGTGGAGGTGCTGAACATCAAGGACATCATTGTGTGCGGCCATTACGACTGCGGCGGGGTCAAAGAGGCCCTTGCAAACTCTTCCAGCGGCCTGGTCAACAACTGGCTCCGTCATCTCCGGGACATCCAGTTCACCCACGGTGACTTTCTGGACGCCATCACCGACCCCAAAGAGCGCAGCGACCGCCTCTGCGAGCTCAACATCATCGAGCAGGTGAGGAACGTCTGCCGCACCACCACCGCCGAGCAGGCCTGGCAGGAGGGCAAACCCCTCACCGTCCACGGCTGGATCTACAACATCGGCAACGGGCTTCTCCAGGACCTGGATGTGTCGGTGAGCAGTGCCGATAGCATTCGGCCCGTCACCGAGGCGGCCCTGAAGAAGGTGTATGGGCGCACTGAGAGGATCAGGGCGTAAAAGGGGCTAAAGGTTAAAGGCTAAGGGCTTAAAGGCGAAAGGCTAAAGGCTCAGGGCCAAGGGCTAACTGTGATGGACGTTCGGCGATCTGGTGTCATGACGTCGGCGTTCATCCCATCTTCTCTTCCGCACGATTTTTTTCTTCCTCTTTTTTTATCCGCCGGTTCCGGCATCAGCTCCATTTTTTTCCCAACTCTTCCAAGCCTGCATTGGACAGGTCCTCAGGGGACATGACAATGCGGAAATGGACATCTGCGTCAAAGTTCAGGTGAAAGGGCTCCGAGTAGAAAGGCAGGCCCGAGGCGTTGGTGGCGTTGATGATCAGGACGGCGGCCCGCATGCCGTTCTCCTCGGTGAACCAGACGGAAAACGGCTTTATCTCTTCAAGGATTTCATCCAGCAGGATGACGGCGGTCCCTTTTTTCACCAGGGTGTTAAACGGCTCGTGGGGAAACGTGACATGCATGAGCATCTTCATGATGGCCCTCCTTGGGTTGACGGGTGGGTGGTGCGTGTCGGCAGCCGTGCGGCGACGGATCAATGGCCCGGGCTCGGAAGAAAGGCGCTGAGGCGAGGGGTGGGCGACGGCACAAGGAGGGGCGGCTGCGGTGGTATGGACTTGTATTAAAATACAGGGGTTTCGGGTTTGTTTCAAGGGGGAAGGGGAGGGCCGTGAAAGGTGATAGGGGATAGGGGGTAGGTCATGGGGTGCAGGTCATCGTGAGTTGGGCGGGGGGGATGGTGAATAGTGAATAGTGAATGGGGGGAGAGAAGGTTGATAGGAAGGAAAGGGAGTGGGTGGAAGGTGATTGCCGTAGGGTGCATTTTATGCACCAGGGTTCGTTTTTACTTCGCTCCCAGGCTCTGCCTGGGAGTGAGGGGTGCAAGGCTCCGCCTTGCCTGGTCGCACTCCATGGTGGAGGCAAACATGGGATGGCTGTGGGTTAGCAGCCGTGGAGGCAGAGCCTCCAGACAGCATACCCAGGCGGAGCCTGGGAACGAAAGGAGCGGTTTGAGCTTGAAACGTTCCTGCCCCTGGGTATGGCCGTTGAGGGGGGCAGGGGACGTGAACTATGCATCAAGGTGCGTTTTCACATCGCTCCCAGGCTCTGCCTGGAAGTGAGGGGTGCAAGGCTCCGCCTTGCCTGGTCGCACTCCATGGTAAAGGTAAATATGGGATGGCTGTGGGTTATCAGCCGTGGGGCAGAGCCTCCGGGCAGCATTCCCAGGCGGAGCCTGGGAACGAATGGTACGCTCCGGCCGTTGACCACGGGCGAAGCCCGTCAGCGAATGTGACAACCCGAGGCATCCGCCTACGCCCTTGTCTGTGTACCACCACGTGCACCATGTCGTTGGGCTACGGCGCGACAAGCGAGGGTTGGAGCACTCGAGAACCAGGGGATTTATCCCCTGCCTTTGGGCTTGGCCCAGTTGGTGGCCACGGCGGTGAGGGGATCGTCGGGCCAGGGGTGTTTGGGGTAGCGGGCTTTGAGCTCTTTTTTCACCTCGGGGTAGGTGTTGGCCCAGAAGCTGGAAAGATCCCGGGTGACCTGCATGGGACGTGAGGCAGGAGAGAGGAGGTGACAGGTCACGGGGACCCTGCCGTCTGCCACCTTTGGCGTTTCGGTGAGGCCGAAGAGCTGCTGGATGCGGGCGGCAAGGACCGGGGGCTCACCGGTGCCGTAGTCCAGGGGGATGCGGGTGCCGCTGGGGATGGCCATGTGGGTGGGGGCGAGGCGATCTATTTTTCGGTGCCAGGTAAAGGGGATGAGGGCGGTGAGGGCACCGGCCAGGTCCATTTTGCTTAAGGCCCCCATGCTGGTGATACCGATGAGAAAGGGTGCCAGCCACGTTTGGGCGGAGGTTTCCAAGGCGGCGTCCGAAAGGTCGGGTAGCTCCTCAAACCCTGCTTGGTTGCGAAGAAAAAGAACCCGGGCCTGGAGGCTTCGGGTTGTTTTGTTCCAGGGGAGAACCGACAGGCCCCGGGACTGGATACCCTGGATCAGCGCGTCGGTGACGGCACCGGCATCCGGCTTTTTCAATGGTTTTTCAGACAGGACCACGGCGCCCAGGCTGCGGCGTGTCACCGCCTCCACCCGCCCTTTTTTCTCGTTCCAGAACACCGCCTCTTCTTCGGTGATGCGATGGCCGTGGTCTGCCTCAAGGGCTTCCATGGCCAGGGGCGCGGCCAGGTAAACGCGGGCGTTCTGACGGTTGCCGTCCAGGTCTGCCACGGCCACAAAGGGCTCAAAGGCAAGGGGGTCGGACTCATGGATGACAGCGCCGCCCCCTGAGACCATCTGGAAGTGACCGGGCCGTCCCGACCGTGCCATGGCGATGCGGTCTGGAAAAGCAAGGGAAACAAGGCGCCCGGCAAGGGCGGGATCCTTTGGAGCCCCTTTGACGCCCAGGCGCGCGCCGAGCTGGCGGGCCGTTTCCCGGATGCGGGCAGCAGCCCCGGGGTTGAGCGTTTGAGCCCGAGACCCTTTTTGCATCATGGCTTCCATGCGCAGGCGGATGTCTGTTTCGTTTCGGCCCCCGGTGAGGGGATCCCGTTCCGTGAGCAGGGCGGCCAGGAGGCAGGCCTCGGGGCCCGCGTTTTTCTCCTTTGCCATAAGGATCATGTGGGCCAGCCTGGGGTGGACGCCGAGGCGCGTCATGGCCTTGCCGTGGGCCGTGATGCGGCCTTCCTCATCAAGGGCGCCCAGCTTTTGGAGCACGTCCCGGGCCTGAGCACAGGACCCCTGGGGGGGCACGTCGAGCCAGGTGAGTTCTGCAGGGTCGGTGACTCCCCAGAGGGCAAGCTCCAGCACCAGGGGGGCCAGGTCAGCGCTAAGGATTTCCGGTGCGGTAAAGGGCGTGAGGGTGTTTGTGCGGGCCTCGCTCCAGAGGCGGTAGCAGGTGCCCGGGGCGGTTCGCCCGGCACGTCCCCGCCGCTGGTCTGCCGAGGCCTTGGAGACGGGCAGGGTCACCAGGCGGTCCATGCCCGATCCCGGTGAAAACCGGGAGACCCGCATGAGCCCGGCATCCACCACCAGGGTGACGCCGTCGATGGTGAGGGAGGTCTCGGCAATGGCCGTTGCAAGCACCACCTTGCGGCGTCCGGCGGGGGACGGCTTGATGGCTTTGTCCTGGTCGGCCTTGGTGAGGGCACCGAACAGGGGATAGAGGTCCGTATGGGGCGGAAGGTCTATTTTTCGAAGCCGCTCTTCCACCCGCCGGATCTCCCCTGCCCCGGGCAGGAAGACGAGCATGTCGCCCTCTTCTTCGGCAAGGCCCCTGGCCACGGCTCGGGCGCAGGCCGCTTCAATGTCCCGGCGTGTGGGGGTGGGCTCTTTTAAGGGCAGGTGACAGGTGGTAACGGGAAAGGCCCGACCTTCGGAGGTGATGACGGGGGCGTCTCCAAGAAGCGCGGCCGCAGGAGCAGCGTCCAGGGTGGCGCTCATGATGAGGATGCGCAGATCGTCCCGCAGGACCCCCTGGCACTCCAGGGTGAGTGCCAGACCCAGGTCGCTGTTCAGGTTCCGCTCATGGAATTCGTCGAAGATCACCAGGCCGATGCCCGAGAGTTCCGGGTCCGACTGGATCATCCGCGTGAGGATCCCTTCGGTGACCACCTCGATACGTGTGGCCTCCGAGGTTTTTCTCTCCATGCGGATGCGATACCCCACGGTTTTTCCGACCTGTTCGCCGAGCATCTCTGCCATGCGTGTTGCTGAGGCTCGGGCCGCAAGGCGCCTGGGCTCCAGCATTACGATTTTTTGTCCGGCCAGGAACGGAGCCTCCAACAGGGCCAGGGGGACCCCGGTGGTCTTTCCCGCGCCGGGCGGGGCTTGTATTACGGCCGAAGGCCCTGCTTCAAGGGCATCGCGAATGTCGTCCAGAACATCATGTATGGGTAGTGTCGGGCTCATGGGTGGGTTGTATACTACGAGCCCCGGTAAATGCAAAACGTATCTGCCGGGCTATGCTCCGGCGGGTCGCTTTTCGAAAAATCTTCCGCCTGCTCCCTGAAGCCACAGGCTTATCTATAGCTTTGTGCCGCAATGGGTACCGGTTGAGTGCGGCGAATCTCCGCAACATACGTTTCAAGGGCTTCATGGGTTGCATAGGCAACAAGGCGGTCATCCACGAAAATGTTGACGTACCCTTCAGGCGACCGGAGCCCCACAACGGATTGCATCGTGCCGTCCTCAAACCGGAGGTCCATTTTTATGGAATCATTGTCCGGTGTGGTGATGTCGATGGATTCCACCGGCATCCCCAGAAAGGAGAGGGGGGCTTCCGTTGCCGCAGGATCCAGATTATCGTCGACCTTCATCCAGGCATCCACGGGGGTATCGACAATGGCCGGCTTTTTTTTGGTGATGGGGTTTGTGCCTGTCCAGAACTCGATACTGTTGATGATGAAGAGGTCGATGACGGAGGTGACCGCATAGACGGGTGTCCCGAGGATGTAGATACCGGCTCGTCCGTATCGGTTGTCAACGAGTTTGAGGTTGACGCCAATGGCTTTCTGGGTCAGGCCCATCTGTCCCATGCAGCCCATGCCGTACATGGTGATCAGAAAACCAATCAGAAGTCCTGTAGCCTTTTTCATGTGATCTCTCCCTGGTTGATGGTGGGTGTATGCACCCCCATTCCCGACGGGGCGCATCATGCGGGGTGTGGCCTTGTGACCGGGTTTTAGCGGGTGATGCGAAATAACGGAAAATACGAGTGTCGGTTCCTCAGGCTTTTGCAGGCTTTCTCTGCCGATGTGACCGCATTGAGGTGTGTGTCGTTCGGGATGGGTAATTTTCAGATGTTGTGGATTGGGATTCGGTGGCGAGATGCCTGGAATAGTTAATGAAATATATCACTATTGTAAGTGCTTTTTCAATAGGGGCCCTTGGCAGTCTGGGGCCCGGGGGCGAAGATAAAATGCCCTGGCCGTGGAGGCGTCTGGATCCGGTATGGGATATTTGGGTGATCAATGATCTTTGAGGAGAATATTGAAATTATCGTTTTGACCCCCTGTGATTCCGGGTGGTACGAATCGCGGAACCTGAGGCGGGGCCCGTTGGGCCGCATGGATGATGCGTTGCATATGAAGGGGGAACAATGAAGATCCAAGACGAATTCACGACCTTTACGGTGGCCCTGATTCCCGTGGCCATGGCTGTCAATATCGCGGTGGGCCAGCTCGTGGCCCTGCTGAAACTTCCGGTCTACCTGGACTGCATCGGCACCCTCCTGGTGGGGTTTGCCTGCGGACCCTTTGCCGGGGCGCTGACCGGGGGGCTTTCCAATCTGGCCTGGGGCCTTTTCTCTCCGTCGGCGCTGCCCTTTTTTCCCGTGGCGGCCTGGATCGGTTTTGCCGCCGGTTTTTGCGCCCGGTGGGGCCTGGCCGATACCTGGTGGAAAGCTACTCTGTCCGGCGTGGTGGTTGCCGTGACAACCCCCTTTGTGGCGACGCCCATTGTGGTCTTTGTCTACGGCGGGGTGGAGGGCAGCGGCGCGTCCCTTATTACCGCTGTGCTGGTGAAATCCGGCATCAAGGTGACCTCGGCCGCGTTTTACAAGAACCTGATGGTGGAGCCCCTGGACAAGGTTCCCACGGCCCTGGTGGCCTTTGCCCTGATTCGGTCCCTGCCGGATCGGATGCTGGCCCGTTTGCCCCGGTTTTCAGCGTAGCTTTTGCCTATGCCGTCTCTTCTTTTCTCATGGGCTCCCTGGACCCGCCTTTGCCTGCTGGCGGGCATGGTGCCGGTGACCTTTCTGCTTTTTGAGCCGCCCTTGAGCCTGTTGCCCCTGGCCGTGGTCCTGCCCCTGGGGGCCACAAGCGGTGTCGCGGCAAAATGGGCGGTTCGGACCCTGGCCCTTCTGGTGCCTTTTGCCGTGCTCCTTGCCTTGACGTACCTTGTGGCCATGCCCCGTTCCGGGGATGTCCTCTGGGCCTGCGGCCCCTTTGAGGTGGGCCGGGAAAATGTTTTTCTGGCTTTATCCGTTTTTTCCCGGGTGGGGGTGATGCTCTCCTCTTTGTGCCTTTTTTCGGTCTCCACCACAGGGGCTGAGCTCCTGACCGACTTGCGTGGACGCGGCGCCTCCCCGTTTCTTGTGTATGTGCTTGCTACCACCTTGAACCTGGTGCCCCTGCTCAGGCATCGCGCGTCCTGTGTGTTGGATGCCCAGAGGGCCCGGGGCCTTGATGTTGATGGACACGTTCTGGTCCGGGCACGGCGGCTGGTGCCCCTGGTGGGGCCGCTGATTCTGGGGGCCCTTGCCGATGTGGAGAAGCGGGCCATGGCCCTGGAGCTTCGTGGCGGGCTGAGGCGGTATCCGGTGGAGGATGTTCGTGAACAGTCGGGTGAATGGGGCCTTCGACTGGGTTCAATCGCCATGGTGGGTGGTGCGATGGGGTATCGGGTATGGATGTTGTTCGGTTAAAATCGTGTTCCTTTACATATGCGGGGGCCTTGAGCCCCAGCCTGGGGGACGTGAGTTTTTCCCTGAAAGAAGGGGAGTGCCTTGCGGTGCTGGGGGCTGACGGATCGGGGCGCACGACCCTGTTGTCCCTTCTTGCAGGGCTCATGGTCCGGTTCTATCCCGGGCGCCTTACCGGAGAGTGCCTCGTGCATGGGGGCTGCTGTGTGGGTCAGCGTCCCAAAAGCACGGGGCTCTCTCTGGAAGACCCCACCGCCCAGTTCTCGGGGGTGGCCTTCACCGTGTTTGAGGAGGTGGCTCTGGCCCTTGGGAACGGTGGCATGGGAAGGCGCGGGGAAGCAGTCCACCGGCTTCTGACGCGTGTGAGAGCAGCCCACCTTGTGGATCGCAACCCCTTTACCCTCTCTGGCGGGGAAGCCAGGCGCGTGGCCCTTGCCGTGCTCCTGGCCGGTGCTCCCGACCTCCTGTTGCTTGACGAGCCCTTTGGCCAGCTGGATCCCACGTCCCGTGATGAGGTGAAAAAGCTGCTTCGTGACCTTAAGGCCCAAGGGGCAACCCTGGTGGTTTCGGGCAGCGATCTGGGCGACGTGGCTGGCCTTGCGGACCGGGCCGTGGTCCTTGAGGCGGGAGGGCTGGTGTATGATGGGCCTCTTGCGGCGTTGACCGAAGACGGAGACCCCGAAGGGTGGGGGCTGACCCTGCCCCTTGTAACCCGTGTTGCCCGGGTTGCACGGACGCGTGGGCTCTTCGCAGGCCCCTTGCCCCTGGACATTGATGCCGCAGAAGGGGGGTGGCGACTGTGATCCGTTCTGAGAACCTTACCTATGGATACGGTGACGGACCTTCGGTGGTGGACGGGGTCTCCTTTGACCTGGCGGCCGGGGCATCCCTTGCGATGGTTGGGCCCAACGGTTCGGGTAAGAGCACCCTGCTGCGCCTTATTGCGGGCTTGCTCTCTCCCCGCCGGGGGAGCGTTTTCATTGGAGGCTCTCCCATCGATACCCTGCGTCCTTCCCGTCGGGCGCGCCATGTGGCCATTCTTTTCCAGAATCCGGATGATCAGATATTTGCGACCTGTGTACGGGATGAGCTGCGGTTTGCACCGTTGCAGGCGGGCGTGCCGCCCCATGTTATCGACGAACGCATGGACCGTGCGGCTGCGCTGTGCGGCATCCGGGAAGACCTTGATCGAAACCCCCATGATCTTTCCCGGGCCCGTCGCAAGAGGGTTTGCCTGGCGTCGGTTTACATGATGGAGACCCCCCTGGTGCTCCTGGACGAGCCCCTTTCCGGCCAGGATGCGGCAGGGCGGCGGGTGATGATGCAGGTGACGGATGCCTTAAGGGCCCGGGGCAGCTCGGTGGTGGCCGTGACCCACGACATGAACCTTGCCGCGTTCTTTGATTCCATGCTGCTCCTCGGGCCAGGCGGCGGTTGTGCCGTGGGAGACCCCCGCACTCTTTTTACCGACCCTTCCCTTGATCTTCCCCTCCCCGATGCCCTGGCCCTGGGGCGCAAGCTTGGCTTTCAAGATACCTGCCTGACAGAGGGGGAGCTCCTTCAGGCCCTCAGACCGGTTTGAGGTGAGTCACCTTAAAAGCATGTTGCCCTTCGTCCACTCGGGACAAGCCATGTCCGTTAAAATCGCACTCATTCAAACCGTTTTTGTTAAACCTGTTTGTTAAACTTTTTAAAAGTTTAGCCCCCGGCAGGGCCGCCGGAGGCTTTTATTGCCGGTTCAGGCCGACATGCGCTTCAGGTCGGTTTTGAGGACCTTGCCCACGGAGGTTTCGGGCATGGCGTCGATGATGTGGATTTCATCGGGCCATTTGTACTTGGCCAGCTCTTTGCGGCAGTGGGCCATGAGGGACTCCACCGACGGGGTCCTGCCCGGCTTTGGGGTGACAAAGGCCTTGACGTTTTCTCCGCGCCGGGTGTCGGCAACACCGATGACGGCGGCCTTGAGGACGTCTCCATGGGCCTGGAGCACCTCCTCCACCTCTCGTGGGTAGATGCTGTAGCCGCTTGAGATAATGACGTCATTTTTACGGTCCACGATGTAAAAATACCCGTCTTCATCCATCCAGGCGATATCCCCGGACATGAGCCATCCGTTTTGGAATGCCGTTTCGTTTTCCCCGTACTGGCCCAGGTAGCCACAGGTGACCTGGGGGCCCTTGAACCACATTTCTCCTGCCTCGCCGATTGCGAGTTCCCGGGTACCGGTCTCCAGATCCATGATGCGCACCTCGGTTCCGGGGAAAGGGATGCCGATGCTTCCGGGTTTGTTTCTGCCTTTCAGGGGGTTGAGGTGGGTCTGGGGGGAGGTTTCGGTCATGCCATAGCCTTCATTGATGGTGATGCCGGTGCGCTCCTTGAATCGGTGGAAAATCTCTTCGGAAAGGGAGGATGCGCCGGACGTGATGAGCTTGAAGGAGGTCATGTCCGTTCCGGCAAGGGCCTTTTCTTCCAGGAGGCCTGAGAGCATGGTGGGAACCATGGGGGCCAGGGTGGGCTTGAACTTGCGGATGGCATCAAGGAGTTTGCCCGGTTTGGGCCTGGGCTCCAGCACCACGGACCACCCCATGTGGACGGGGAGGTTCATGGCCGTGGACATGCCCAGCACATGGAAGAAGGGGGGCGCGGCCAACACCCGTTCATCGGCCTTGTCAAGCTGGAACCATGCCTCATACATCTGGGTCATGCAGGTGAGGTTGGTGTGGGTCAGCATGGCCGCCTTGGGGCGTCCGGTGGTGCCCCCGGTGTATTGGTAGACCGCCACCTCGTCGGGGTGGATGGCTGGCTCCGGGATGGGGGTTCCCCGCAAGGCCATGGCCTCTTTCCAGCTGTAGACGCGTTCTGTTGAGGGCACTTTAGCGGAAAGCCCCTGTTTTCCGGACTTGAAAGAAAACACCCATTTGAGGTGTGTGGGAAGAAAGTCGCCCAGGGATGCGTAAATCACGACGTCGACCTGGGTGTTGTCGCGAAGGGCAATGGCTCGTTGGGCAAGAACGTCCAGGGTGATGAGAAGCTTGGCAGCTGCATCATTCATCTGGTGGGTGAGCTCCCGGTCGCTGGCCAGGGGGTTGGCCATCACCACGATGGCACCGATGGTAAGGGCCGCATAGTAGGAGACCACCGTGGCCACGGTGTTGGGAAGCCAGATCCCCACCACGTCGCCTTTGCGGATGCCCAGGGTGGTGAGGGTGATGGAGAAGGTCCTTACCAGGACCTGGAGTTCGGCGTAGGAGATATGGTGTCCCTGATAGATGAGGGCCGTGTGCTGGGGGTATCGTCCCACCGTGGTCTGGAACATCTGAGGCAGTGTGAGGCGGCGATAATCGATGACGGGGGGGACGCCTTTGTCATAGTGAGCCAGCCAGGGCTTGTCTGAGCAGGTGAGGGTGATCATGTCTTTCTCCGCAGGAGATAAAAGGTTTAACCACTGTTCATCCCGATGACGACGGTTTTAAGATACGGATAGTTGATCTTGAGAAATCTGTCAATAACACCTCGGAATAAATGAAGTATTATGGATGGTTGTTCCCGCAATGGGTGCGGGGGCCGTGTGGTCAGAAAGGGCTCATCGCTACCGTATGCTTGATCCCAGGGCGCGGTACACAAGGGGGAAAGGGAAGGGCAGGGGGGCGGTGGAAAGAGGGCCCGGTAAGGTCCGGTGGGGATTGAGGTGTGTTTTGGAACGATAAAAGAATTAGGCGCGCCTAAAATTTTAGTTGACCCAAAAAATATTTGGGATTATGTATAGCCCAGGTTCGAGAGTGATGTTCTCGCCCCACGGGGGGAAAGGACATGCCCTGTATCGATGACAGCTATTATACAACCATGCGGAGGGCATATGGCACGCGCACTGATTATTTTTGGGTCCACCACAGGAAACACGGAAAACACGGCAGAACGCATCGGCGGAATCCTCAGCGCCAAAGGTCTTGAGGTAACCGTTGAAAATGTGAGCGACGTCACCTTGGGCAACGAGGCCGACTATGATCTGGTCCTCTACGGATGTTCCACCTGGGGCGAGGATGAGATTGAGCTTCAGGACGACTTCATCGATTATTACGAAGCCATGGACAAGGCGGCCTTGAGCGGCAAGAAGGTGGGGGTCTTCGGTTGTGGAGACAGCGCCTACACCTATTTTTGCGGTGCGGTGGACGCCATTGAAGAGAAAGTCCGGCAGATCGGTGGAAAGCTGGTTGCCGAGGGCCTCAAAATCGACGGGGAGCCCGACGATTACGAGGCAGAAATCGACGCCTGGGCCGAGCAGGTGGCCGCAGCATAACGTTCACGGCCCGGGGCCTTGGGGCCCCGGGTGATTTTTACCACTTATGGATAAGGCGATATGCCGGAGGAGCTGTACGATGACGAAGAGAGAATCCAAGGTCATGCGTTCGTTTCAGATTAAGATGATGACAAAATTGGCCCAGGGAAAATTCGACTCCGTGGATTTGAAAAACGACCTCTTCGTCAAGTGGCTGGTGGGCTTCCTTGCCGAATCCCGGGTTCCCTTTAAGCTGGTGCCCCTGGGCGGTGGCGTAACCCGTATCCTTCACTCCGGTGGGCTGTGCCCCCTGTGCAGCGGCACCGGTATCATTCACGCCGAGGAGCCGGTCCTTTCGGAATCCCCCGATCCCAGCTCAATCATCCCGGAAGAGGAGTCTCACTCCTGTTGCGGCGATGGCTCCTGCGGCGGAGGCAGCTCATGTTGTGGCGGCTCATGCTGTAAAGAGAAGCGCAACGCAGCGTAGCCTTATTCTGTACCCTTCCCTTACCTCCTTCCTTCCCGATTGTTCCCCGACAGTGACGATGCTGTCCCCTGACACAGGCAGCCCCTCAAGGGGCTGCTTCTTCCTTTTGGCCGGATTCGACTTGTGAAATATACGGGTTAGTTCTGTGATATAAAGAGGAAATCACCGCCGTCGTGGCCTGCCTTTCGGATGTCACCGTATTCCGGGGTTTGGTCCGCGTTCAGAATCACCGTCCGTCTGAGTTGAGAGAATACTTCCGTGCCTTCGATGACGGTGTTGTTGGCCTTCAACGCGTTGATGAAGGCAGCCGCAAAGACAGAGTGGCCGTTGCTGCCGTTGTCTTCTACGGGCTCAAGGCCTCCCGATGCCATGGCAATACGGGCTTTCTGTTTGCACAGCCGGTTTAGATAGTCCGGTATTTTGCGGTTGATATGGATTGCGCGGGTAAGTTTTCCCGAGTAACAGCTGTCGGCGACGACAAGCACATGCTTCGCTTCATTGGCACGTATGGAGGCGGTGATGGTTGAGTTTGAGATCCAGTTGGACTCGTCGTTAAGGGTTGCGTCCGCGGGGAGCCAGTACCCCTCGTCTGCTTTGTTGTCCAGCCAGCCGTGTCCGGCATAATAAATGAGGAGGTTGTCCTGGCTGGTGAGTTTATTTCTCAGGTTCCCGAGGGCGGTGATAATGTCGGACCGACCCGGATTTTTAAGAAATGTGACATCAAACCCATATTTTTGACGGAGAATGTCGGAGACAACCCGGGCGTCATTGATTGCGGTTTTCAGATGGGTGAGGTTCGGGTAGTTGTCGATGCCAATGACAAGTGCGTGGTAGGTCCCGAAGTTGATGGCCGGGACGACGGTCGGTTCATTGGCCTCAGGCTTAAGGGGGGCGAGGGGCTGTTGGGGAGCTTGGGTCAAGGCAATGATCCGCTTGTCCGTTGTGAGCTGGTTCGTGATCTTTTCGAAGGCGGATTTATAGCAACTCCTCAGAGCTGAAACGGCCTTTCCGTTGCGGAAAAAGCCATAAAAAGTAACTGAAAACGGCTGACTGTCATCCGCGTCAAACTGCGCTACGTGTTTACCTGTGTGATCATACACATGGCTGGATATTGAGACATAGGCCTCCCCCTTTTTCGGTTGAAAAGGCCAGTATAATGGCATCGGGTAGATTGCGGGCCAGGATAACCACCAGTTGAAGTGGTGGGACTCTTTGGGGGTGATGACCGTCCTGATGATGAGTGACTTTTCCCCACGGGATGTGTCCACCTCAGTGTAGTCAAGGACATCGGAAAAATAGCGGGCTTGGTTCAGGTAGTGTTTAAAATTGGTCTCGATTTTGTCCTGGTCTACAGGATCGGCACTGTTGACTTTAACAGAATCAACGTAAAGGGAAAAATCACTCCTTGTGGGCAGGCTGGACTCGGGCGGAATGGGGGGAAGGGATGCAAGGTTTACTTTCATGCAGCCCGATAATAGGAATATTATTGAAATGAATAATAAACAGCTGACTGATTTTGTCTTGGTCATTGATATGTCCTTGAACCCGGTATTTTGATAAAAATGTATGTATAACATGGCCATTCGGATGAGTCAAAACGAGGGGGCGGGCAAGGTTTTGCAAGGGGAAAAGAAGCAGAAGAACTGCTTTTTTATGTACTCGATGGAGAACAACAAAACGGCTCAAGGATACCTTGAGCCGTTTTATTGTCTTATTGCGTTATATTAAAATTTATACCCCAAGGTGACGGCACCCAGGTGGGTCACCCCGTTTTTGGAGGAGCCGTCAAGGATGCCGTCGACGTTGTTTGCTTCCTTGTACGTGACCTTTTCCGCTTTGATGTAGGTATAGGCCAGGTCCAGGGTCCAGTTGCCGAAGGTGCAGCCCGTGCCCACCCCGATGAGGTGGCGGTCATCGGCAGGGATCATGTAATCCACGTACTGGGCGTCTTCAGGGGCTTCATCAAAGCAGTAGCTGGCCCGAAGGTCCCAGTTGTCGGTGATGCCGTACTCCACGCCGATATTGTAGCGCCAGACGTCGTCATAGTTTTTGGGCTGGGGTATATGGCCTTGGCCATCGATGTCCAGGTCCAGGTCGGTGTAGGTGGACCAGCGGGTTTGAATGGCGCCCACCTCCACGCTCAGGTTTTTGGCGGGGTACCAGGCGATGCCGAAGTTGAGCATGTCCGGAAGGGTCACGGAACCGGTTGTGTTATGCGCACCGTTTCGTGCGGCCGCAAGGCCAGTCATGCCAGAAATGGTTGTATCCCCGCTGGCATCGATCTTGGCCTGGCTGTGGTAGCCGAACCCGAAGCGCCAGTTGTCCAGTTTGTAGTGGATCCCGGCGGTGAGGGCGGTGCCGTCTCCGTCGGCGGTTAGGGCGGAGATGGGAGAGGCTGCAGGGCTATTACCATCGCGCATATCAACCCTTTTTTTGATGTCCAGATCAACATAGACATACTCCACACCCACGGCCACGGAGAGTCGGTCCGTCACTTTGTAAGCGATGTTCGGGTTCAGGGAGGCGCTCTTGATGGTGGCCTCAAAGACGTTAAAGGCTCCGGGCCAGTCGTTGTGATATTCGAAACCCAGGCCGAACCGGGAGAATTCGCCGATGCCTGCGGCCCATCTGTCGTTGATGCGGTGGGTCAGGTAAAAATGGGGGATGACAAAGACGCTGTTGTCGCTTTTGGAGGTGGTGACGACACCCGAATCTTCTGTTTCCACTTCGCAGATGGGGTGAGCGAAGGTGGCTCCCATGGAGACCTGGGTGCCCTCAAGCTGGGTCAGACCCGCAGGGTTGAAGGCCACCGCAGACGGATCGTCGGCACGTCCAACCAGGGTACCGCCCAGGGCGTTGCCCCGTGCGCTCCATTCATACAGTGCAAAACCGGCGGCGGATGCGGAGCTCGCAGCCGCCATTACCAAAAGACACGACACAAAAAAACTCAGGAACTGACGCTTCACTTTTTCCCCTTCTGACAGTCAAAAAAGGCCCGGGGTACAGACCACTCGTCTGCGAACCCGGCTACCCGTTCTGTGGTGATGTTGAGAGCTATGATCAGTGTTTTTCTATGGGATCTCAAAACACCAATTGAGTTATTTCTTAAGAAATACTCACACATAAATCCCTCAAAATTAAAATGCGAAATCAGCGGTGGCTGGTGCTTTCCGCTTTTATTCTCTTGATACGCCCACGCGATAAAATCAGTTATCAATGCCTGTAGGAATAAAGAACTCTCTATGCAGGGCGAATAGTTCATATCTTGCCTGCTTGCCGGAAGCAATGAATTTTCAACTGTTCCCGGGCAAGGACGAATCTTGTTTCCCAGAGCAGGCGAAAGGAGGACCAAAAATGCGGTGGGTTAGGGTGTGCTTTCGGAAAAACGGTAACGGGAAAGCAGTTGTTGCAGATGCCTGGGGCTCTTCGGTTTCAAGGCAAGGGGACGGCAGGGAGAGGCCCTTGAAAGCAGGTGCGAGAAACGTCCGGGATCATCCCCGGTCCTGCACCTGCTCTTCAATCGTGGGGATGACTTGTGTTGTTGGTCAGTAAATATTGCTATTTCTTCCTTGATCATCGGGTGGTATCTCTCGTATAGCTGACACATCCGTTTGAACTGGATATTTCGGGATAAAACGACCGGGACAAATCAATAAGACCTTTATTACATCAGATTACTGATGAAAATCAGGTGGTTCAAAAGCGTAAATTGTAATTGCCAGCTTTCGAGTCGATTTTTCGATGTTGCTTTTGATCGTTCGAGAAAAGGTGGTGCCGCCTTTTGCATTCACAGGTCGCGGGGTCTATGTGAAAACCATGGAGCAGGTATGAGTTCAAATTCACTTATTATTCTTTCTGTTACTCTCTACAAACTGGCTTCTCTTTCGGTGGGAAGCCTCTTCGCCCTTCTGGGGTTTCGCCTGTTTATGGCCAATATTTGGGGAAACGCGGGCGAGCTTGAAACGGAATTTGGGGATACCAAACTGGTTGTAAAGAAAGCAGCCCCAGGGACTTTCTTCGCCCTGTTCGGTGCCGCCATCATTGCCTTGACCCTGTATAAGGGCATGGAATTGAAGAGTCACACAAGCGATCTGGTTAACGGAACGTACATCCAGACCACGGAGGAGGACGCAGGGGACACGACCTGACCCTCGACGAACCAGGATTTCAAAAATCCGACGCACGTCTCAACAGCGTGTTCCCCTTAGTCATTGATATTTGATGCTGTCGTTATTTTCTGACAATTTGGACTGTGAGGAGAGGACCTTGAAACTTGCATTGCGATGTTTTGTTGTGGTGGGCCTTATGGGGTTTGTGTGTGCCTGTGCGACAAGCGAGAATACCGGTGATAATGTGATGCGCGGTATGTACGAAAGCTCCAGGCAAATACAGGAAACGGACCGGTGTCATGCGCCTTCACCCGGGCAAGAGATCCCTACATATGATCAGTACAACCGGGCGAGGCACGATTAATCTCGTCTCATCAGCGAGTGGGAGGTATTTCTCCAACGGACAAGAAGTTAAGTTACCGCCTGATTACCGGAAAGGATGATGCCGGTTTCTGTAAGAGGATTTCAGCTCTCATTGACGAGGGATACATGCTGTATGGCTCTCCGTCAGCCACATACAACGGCAAAGTTGTCATTGTTGCTCAAGCGGTTGTTTTGCCGGAAATACGTCGTGAGAGGGCTTCGTCCTGACATGGGCGTGTGTCTCCCTCCTTTCTTTTTTACATGCTGCATCCCGTTACCAGGGCTCTGCTGCCATGGTGCCCACATGTCCGCGTGGCCGGGTAGATGTGGGCCGACGTGTTCCCTATAAAATACCGGCTATTCTTGTTTCGCATTTTATGGTTTGATAGGACTCTGTGGGATCACAATTGGATCGGCATTTAGTTTGAGAGGGGCGGTGGATCCAAAGGGATCTCTGGCTACTCAGTTTGCCGTGTCTAACCCGGCTCACTCGATGGGTGAGATAATCAAACAGCAAACGCTGATTTACATTTTCAAAATAGCTGACATTTTATTGTAGCCTTCCGAAATGATATCATTTTCCTTTCGGGTGGTTTTTTTATGAAACATCCGGGCTGTATAAGCACAAGGACTGTTCAATGCCTTCACTCGATTTTGAAAAAGAAAAAAAAACTTTCAGAGCATATTACGATCAGAATTTTCAGATACTCGATGAGGCAAGAAAATCCTTTGTCACGTTGGTAAAGGCACTGATAACAAACGATTCTTCCCTTACGGGTTCCACTGTCTACGGGCGTGTGAAACAGAAAGAAGAGTGCATTAAGAAATTTTCGCGTAAATATCGCTCGAAGCTTGAAGAAACAGAGACACACTATGAAATAAAAGAATACATCACGGATTTGATAGGGTTAAGGGTGGTGTGCCTGTATCAGGACGATATAGAAAAATTATCAGACATGCTCAATGAACACTTCGATGTGATTGACGTGACAGATAAAATCTCTGAATTGGAGAGTACGGAAGACTCCTTTGGTTACAAAGGGCTTCACGTGGATCTCCGATTAAATGAAGACAGGAGAAACCTTCCTGAATACAAACCGTATAGTGAATTTAATTTTGAAATTCAAATACGAACCATTATCCAGGATTCCTGGAGTGCCCTTGACCACAAAATCAAATACAAAAAATCAATTCCCCAGCATCTAAAAAGAAGAATCAATGTTCTCTCTGCGCTGTTCGAATTGGCAGATAGCGAATTTAGAGAGATACGGGACGCCACCCTTGCCGAGATTGAAAAGGCCAGCAAGGAAGACATCCCTTCCCCCACATCTGATGCTGAACCCGAACAGAAAACGAAAAAGAATAAAAATGTCTATGAACTCAATGCGTTCAACTTTCTTAGGATCGGTGGGCATTTTTTCAGTAACTACGAGTTTGAAACCCATAAAGTGGATGGGTTTGTGCAAAATGTCCATGAGCTGTGCCCGGGCATAACGCGGGCGAAATTTCATAAGCTGATAAATAAGAATATTACCAAAGTAAAGGCCTACAATGATTATTCTATAAAAAAGAATCAGACTGAGGGGTTTAACCCCTATTCAGTCATTCGGCATTGCCTGTACCTGGGGAACAGAACAACCTTTCGAAGGGTCCTTGCAAACGCTGCCAGGAAATCCTTTGACGAATGGCTTGACGCGAATCCATAAAGAGCAAAGGGCCTGCCCACCAAATGATGTAATTCATTACATCATTCCTGCCATGCTATAACCTGAATTCCCTAAATCTACCCGTGATGTTCCATATGTGGTGTTCGCGTTTTGCTTGATTCACTACATGTTGGTGGTATGTTTTTTGCTGATTTTGGCGGTCTACACAAGAAAAAGCCAAACCCGATGTGAGTCGGGGACGGAAAGCCCACGGGTCTCATGGGGAGATGGCCGGGTTGCTCTTGCCGCAAAAGCAAAGGACTGCAGAAAATGAGAAAGATTTTATGTATGTTATGCTTTTTGGTGTTTGCTTTGGCCGGTCCTCTGGGGGCGACAACCATCGACCCCACCGATGGCTGGACCGGGTACTTTTCATGGTTCGATGGGTTGGGCCAGATCGACAGCATCAATAATGATTCGACTCAGAACGAGTGGGAAATCACCGTTGGGGAAGATTCCGTCATGGAGATTGCCACGGCCTGGGACGATTTTGCGGTGGGTGACGAGTTTGCCTTTTACGTGGACGGTGCCGAAATGGCCTGGGATGAAACCTATGTGGACGGAAGCGGATATTTTCATGGTCTGTACAACGACCTGTTCCTCACGGCCGGTACCCATACCCTGACCTTCTTCGTGACGGCACTGGCTGACGGTTTTACCTCAGGCGGCGCCTATGCAGAATTCTCTCCTGTGGATGCTGCAGCGCCCGTTCCCGAGCCCGCAACGTTTTTTCTGCTTGGGGCAGGGTTGCTTGGGTTTGCAGGCTTGAGGCGCAAGAAGATGGCCAGCTAATCTTATTCCCATGAGTACGAAGGGCAGGCAGCACGATCGCTGCCTGTCTGTTTGGTCTTCAGCAGAGTGCAAAAAAGGGCGCTGACGCAGTCTCATGCGTCAACGCCCTTTTTTTAGAGCGGATATTTCACGAGTCGAGTGCGCCCATATTCTATACATCAGAGCTGCAGATGCCGTGGTTTTATAAAGGCTCTGATAACGCAGAAGACGGGGGCACTCGGCTCGCCCGAAGGGTGAGAAAACCGTGAATTACATTTTGTACTTTTGAAATGTCTAATTTCTTCATAATAACCCACCGGCAATAATTTTCTATTATTGCCGATGGGTCGTTTTCTCATGAAATATCCGGGTTAGGTCAGGTTTTCGGGGCCTGGTCAGCCTCATCGTGATGACGGGCGTGTCAGCAGGATCATGTGCAGGAGTTTTCTTTTCTGGGGCGTGGTGAGGACATCCTTGGACTTGAGCTTGTATTTTACCTTGTTGTCGATGAGCTTGGTTCCCAGGTCGGTGATGGCCAGGAGGAGCTTGTCCACCTTGTCGCTGTCGACTTCCTCGTTGATCAGCTCGTTTTCAAGGTCGATGACCTTGAACTTGATATCTCGCTTGATTTTCAGTTCATTGATCATCATCTGGGTTCTGTTGCTGATGATCTCTTTGACCTGTTTGTCGCTGAGCCCCAAGAGGTCGATGAGGTCGTCTAAGTGAACATAGGTTGGAAGGGCCCTTTCCGCATATTCATCCTCGAATTCCAGGCTGTGGACGAGGCGGAAGCGCTGTTCCTGGGTCAGGACGTTTTTGATTTTGAGGATGTACTCCACCTTGGTCCGGATCATTTTTCCGTAGAGTTTGCTGATGTCCGTGACCAGCCGGTTGACATTCCTGGCTGTTTTTCTCTCCTCACGGCTCGTTGTGACCTGATCCTCCTGACGAAGTATGGTGGTGAGCTCGGAGAATTTGGACTCGATCTCCGTCATGATCTCGTTTTCTTTGCCAATGTACTCTTCAATGGTATCCCCTATGAGATCCATCTGCTCGGCGGTGAGGTCGAAGGTTTCCAGGGGAAGCAGCTTGCTTTCGGCTGCGAGGGTCGAGCAGGTGCTTGACAGCAGAAAACCAACCAGGACCAGGAGGGCCCATACACAACGTTTTTTGAGTGACATCATGGCGCTTTCCTTTGTTGAAGGTTAGGGAATCCGCAACAATAACTTTGGGGAACAACAGAACCTGTGCATGCCTGGGGCAGGCTGACATGGCATGGAAGAGGCTGGGCAGGGCGATTCCTGCCGGGATATCTGCCCTGCTTGGATGCGTCTCAGGATGGGATGGGCGGAAAAGGTGGGGGCGCCGCCCTTCTCCCGCGTGGCAGAAGGGTGGGGGCGGGCGGCGGCTGTGAATGTAATCGACTCAAAGTATACGGAATTTGCACGCGCTTAGCAACTGTGCAGCGCCAATGCCTGCTTATTCCCGACCACCGGGGGCCGGGGCGGCTTTGCCGGTGAGATGGGCGATGTCCACGGCCACCACCGTTGTTTTATCCCAGGCGTTGCTGATGTAGGTCTCTCCGGCGGGGATGTGGTCGGGGCAGAGCCTGCGGACAAGGGCCAGGAGTCCCTCTTTTTTTTCGTCGCCCTCAAGGATGCGGGCTGTGCCGAAGGCCACGACGCTCTGGAACCGGGTGGTAAATTTTTCCGGCACGACCTCGGCCTGTGTCACCACGCAGAAGGAGACCTGTGGACAGTGGGTGATGTTGTCCAGTTTGTGTCCTGACGGGGCGCAATGAAAAATGATCCGGCCGTCGTGGAGCACATAGTTGAGGGGAACTCCGTAGGGGGTACCGTCCTCGCTTACCGTGGAGAGGACGCCGTGTTCCCCGGCCCTGAGGATTTCAATGGAGTCTTCATGACTGAGGCCTTTTTTTGCGCGTTTTAACTCTCTGAACATCTCTATTGTCCTTCGCTTTTATAATTCCTGGGTTGAACGGCTGTCTGTCGTTGCTGTTTTAGTCGTGCCATGGATAGCATACACCGGCTTTTGCCCGGCCAAAAGAGGGGGGATGAAAAAAGGTCTGGAAACAGGAGGCGGGCAATGAAAACAAAAAAGGTAACTATTCAGCTCACACATAAAATGTATTGAACTGCATTTTTTTCTTGACAGGATTTTTGATCAAATTTTTCATTTTGACCTGCGGATCTCTTACTCCGTTATTCCGGTGCTCAGGCCTGGCTATGAGGACCATAATTCATCTTATATGAAGGGCTATACGACCCGGCACCCTCAAATTTTTAAAGCCTGAAATTCGAAAGCTCAGGAGCCAAAATTCCGTTTTCAAAACCTGTGGTATACTATCCTCGTCAAAAAAAGATGAGGAGACAGGGTGAAGATCGAAAGCATTGATATTCAAGCGGCGACAGACAACGCAAGGAAACTGATTCAGCAGGACGAGGACCTCTCGCCCGCAGTTGCAGCTGTGATCGAATTGCTGCTTACAATCATCACCCTTTTGGCGAACCGTCTAAATCTCAATAGCAAAAACAGCAGCAAACCGCCTTCTACCGATCCCAACAGGAAGAAGGAGAAAAAGCAAAACACCGAAGGAAAAAAGCCCGGGGGCCAAAATGGCCACGAGGGAAAAACTCTTGAGCCCGTAGACAAGGCAGATCTCGTATTGCCGTTGAAACTCAATATGACCGAACTGCCACCGGGTGACTATCGCCACGTAGGTTACGAGACCCGGCAGGTCATTGATTTGAAGGTTGCTCAATACGTTACTGAGTATCGATCCGAGATTCTTGAGGATGCCTTCGGTAATCGATATGTTGCTCCTTTCCCGAAAGGAGTAGATCGACGCGTCCAATATGGCACGGGTCTCAAGGCTCACGCGATCTATCTTTCCCAGCATCAGCTGGTCCCCTACGAAAGAATCTGCGAGCACTTTCGGGATCAGGCCGGTATCCCAATCAGCGCAGGGTCGATTTTCAACTTCAACAAAGAAGCGTTTAACGCGCTTGAGGCGTTTGAAGAAATCGTCAAAGCCAGATTGTCCGGCTCGTCCGTCTGCCACGCAGATGAAACCGGCATCAACATGAACGGTAGTCGATTTTGGCTGCACTGTCTGTCGAACGATCTTTTCACTTACTTTTACCCGCACGAAAAGCGTGGCAGAGAGGCTATCGATGAAATGGGAATTATCCCAAGCTTCAAAGGCGTGTTGTGCCACGATCACTGGAAACCCTACTTCAATTACGACTGCCTGCACGCATTGTGCAACGCTCATCACTTAAGAGAGCTGGAGCGGGCTTGGGAGCAGGACAGTCAGCAGTGGGCCAAAGACATGAAGTTCTTGCTCCTTGAGATCAACAAGGTTGTGAACGAACACAGCGGCAAGCTTCCATCGGATATTGCCGGGGGCTTTCGAAAGCGCTACCTGAGCATCCTGGAAAAAGGAAATCTCGAATGCCCGCCCCCGGATGAAACGAAAAGGAAGAAGGGACAACGCGGGCGGATGAAACGATCAAAAGCGAGAAACCTTCTCGAACGGATGGAAGACTTCGAGAACGAAACCCTTCGTTTCATGGACGACCCGCTGGTTCCTTTCACTAATAATCAGGGTGAAAACGACATCCGGATGACGAAAGTCCATCAGAAAATTTCTGGGTGCTTCCGATCTATGGAAGGGGCCAAGATCTTCTGCCGAATACGCAGCTACCTTTCTACATGCAAGAAAAACAACGTGCATGCAAGCGACGCATTGCGCCTGTTGCTTCAGGGTGAATTACCCTCCTTTTTTGAAGCTGATTAACCCCTGTCGGCGAACCTACAGCTGAATAGTTACCAAAAAAGTTTGATAAACAGGCCTTAAGAAAATATGGTTAGCCCGGATAGTTCACCCACACCCAAGGCATCAGAGCTGCCGATGTAGTGGTTTATCTCAACGCTCTGATAACGCAGCAGAAGACCGATTCATTCTTTTTAAATCCAGGAGATTCCATGAAAACCACGACATCCCTTTTGCTCAGTCTGATTGTTCTTTTTGCTTCAAGCTCACTGGTCTTTGGCGCTGAAACAGCAACGGGAACCAACCCGACCGGCGAAATCAGGGCCGCCATGGAGACCAGCAAGGGCGTGATCAACCTGACCCTTTACGCAGACAAAGCCCCCGTCACCGTGGCCAACTTCGTGAACCTTGCCAACCGCGGCTTCTACGACGGCCTGATCTTCCATCGCGTCATCGACAACTTCATGATCCAGGGTGGATGCCCCCAGGGCACAGGACGAGGAAACCCCGGCTACCGGTTCCAGGACGAATTCCATCCCGATCTCCGCCACAGCGGCCCCGGCACCCTCTCCATGGCAAATGCGGGCCCCAACACCAACGGCAGCCAGTTTTTCATCACCCACGTGGCAACCCCCTGGCTGGACAAAAGGCATTCCGTGTTCGGCCATGTGGTGAGCGACAAAGACCAGGAGGTGGTGAACAAGATCAAGCGCGGGGACCGTATTATCAAGGTTTCCATTTCAGGCGACACACGCGCCCTTCTTGAGCAGCAAAAAGAGCACATTGCCGCGTGGAATAAAATCCTCGATTCAAAATAACCCCGGTGGGGGGCCGTGCATGAACGAACAAGGGTTGTGCCGTTTTTTTAAATGGCGCAACCCTTTTTTTGTTACCGTGAGGCGTCGAGCCTTTTTTCAAGGACGCGGACGCCCAAGGTCAGCGAGAGGGTGAGGGCGAGGTAGAGGAGGGCCACCACGTTGTAGGTTTCAAAGAATTGAAACGTGGAGGCGGAGTAGACCTTCCCCAGCTGGGTGATGTCCTGGACCCCTAAGGCGGAGACAAGGGCGGAGTCCTTGATCATGGCCACAAAGTCGTTGGCCAGGGGAGGGAGCACCGTTCGGATGGCCTGGGGGAGGATGACGTGCTGCATGGCCTGGCGGCGGCTCATGCCCGAGGCAATGGCCGCTTCCATCTGACCGGAGGGGATGGCCTCGATGCCCGCCCGGAAGATTTCCGCGATAAAGGCGCTGTAGCCCAGGGTGAGGGCAAGGATGGCTCGCACAACAAAGCTGATGTCCCGGACGCTGATTTTTTCAAAGAGGCCCGCCTCAATAAGGGGCGAGGCGACCCAGTTGAGGCCTTTGACCAGGGACGGGGCCCCCACAAAGGCGATGTAGTAGAGAATGATCAGCATGGGGATGCCGCGGACGATCTCTATGTAAAAGGTTGCCACTTCACGGATCACCCGGTTGGAGGAGATGCGCATGAGCCCGAAGAGGAGTCCCAGGGCGGTGGCTGCCGCATAGGCAATGAGGGAGACATAGAGGGTGGTGTAAAGGCCCCGGGTGAGGGCGGAGAAGATGATGCCGTAGGATTCGCTCCGCACCATGTGCCAGGTGGCGATGCAGCCGAAAAACAGGGCGGCCAGCAGCCACGAGGGGATGGACGAGAACAGGGGGAAACGCCGATGTGCAGCTTTCATGGGGGCTCCAAAAAACAGGGAAGAGTGGTCTGTACGTCAGACGGCCCATCATCCCATGGGGTGACGGGCCGCTGCATCAAGGCGAGCTACTTGTTGTACTCGTAGAACCACTTGGTGTTGAGCTTGTCCAGGAAGCCGTCTTTTGTCATGGACTCAATGGCCTGGTTGAAGGGCTCGACGAGATCGGAGCCCGGGGTGAAGATGAACCCGAACTCTTCGGTGCCCAGGGGGCCGCCCACGATCTTCAGCTTGCCGGGCATGGCGCCCATGTAGCCTCGGCTGGAGGCCGCATCCATGAGGACCATGTCCACGTCTCCGGCCACCATGGCCTGAACCGCGGCGCCGAAGTTTTCAAACAGCTTGATGCGGGGGTTGGCCTCGTTGCCGTCCAGAACGCTGTAAACACCCACGTAGAAGTTGGTTGTCCCGGCCTGGGAGCCGATGAGGAGTTTCTTGTCTGCGGCAAACGCCTTTTCGTCTGCAAAGCGGTCTTCATCGGCGCGTACCAGCATGAACTGCTGGGTGACCATGTAAGGCACGGAGAAGTCCACCTGTTTTTTGCGCTTTTCGTTGATGGTGATGCCGTCCATGCCCACATCGAACTGGCCCTCGCGGATGGCGGAGATCATGGTATCCCAGGTGCAGACATCCCACTGGATCTCGCAGTTGAGGCGGCGCCCGATCTCATTGACCGCATCGTATTCCCATCCCACGGCTTTACCGGTTGCCGGGTCCACAAAGTTCAGGGGCGTGTAGTCGTTGCCGGTGACGGCTGCGACCTTTCTGCCTTTGAGGTCGGGGAGGGCATCGCTGGCCGCGGCAGCCGTCGCAACGGTCAACAGGGTTGCCAGGACGGCGATACAGGCTTTTCCAGTCCACTTCATCTTGTCTCTCCTTCTTTCCGGGTGCAACGCGAGGTTCCCTCGCATGGGTCAGGCATCTTTTTTCATAACAAAAAAAGAAAAATCGGAACCATTCATATAACCTGGCCGGTACGCAAGTCAACCATTGCCTCCGGCAGCTGGCTTTTTGAAAAAAGCGCTCCAAAAACGTTCCGGTTGCATGGCCGTTGGAAGCCTGAAGACGTCGGCTCGTCGAATGCTCTCGTGAAGATTTAAATTATTTATAAAACACGTTTGATAAGATTTTCAGGTGTTTGGCATCTATATAAAACCGCCGGAGGCAATCGTGATTTGCCCCATTGCATTTGTCCTTGACCTTGACATGATGTGAACCTTTAGGGTGCTATGAAAGGCAGAGGGGCCTGTTATCATAGGACGATTTGTCAGGCATGCCTGGGTGGGCCCATGGAATGGGGGCTCAAAATGATATGGAAACGCTTCAAGGGAGCTACCCTGTATGTACAAAATAAGCCATTTTTCAAAACAGACCAAATTATCCCCCCGAATGCTAAGGCATTACGACAGCATTGGCTTGTTGCAGCCGCAGCATGTGGATGAGGAGTCAGGGTACCGGTATTACGCAGAGGCCCAGTTTCAAGATGCCATGGAGATCATTCGGCTGAAGCGCTTCGGATTTTCCTTAGAGCAGATAAAGGGGCTCCTTGAAAACCATGACCCGGAGCATTTCCGAAGCATGCTGCGTATGCAGATCCGGACGTCGGATCAGCTCCTCAGGGAAGGGAACTCGATCATCGATGAGATGGAGCAGCTTCTCAGCCAGGGGGATGATGTGCTGGGCAGGATGGTCCAGGCTGAGGCATACGGGATGTATACCGGGGTGGAGCCGGAGCGGTATGTCCTCCGCAAGCGAGCTGTCATGGCCGAAGACGAGATGGACGAAACCGTTGAAAACCTGCACGAGGACGCCGAAAACAGGGGGCTGTTCCCGTACAACCTGTCAGGGGCTGTGTACCATGGCGAAGACCATGACCGGAATGCCGTGGACGTGGAGGTGTTCGTCCCGCTCAGGAACAAAACGGGGAAGCCGCAACCCTCGGGCCGCAACCCGTGGCCGGAGCACCAGTTGGCTGTCATCCCCTCCCACACCGTGGTCACAACCCTTCACACAGGGCGGTATGACGACATCGGGTTTGCCTGGCATGCCATCGAAACATGGATCGATCAGTCGGGCTACAAACAATCCTGCAGCCCCTATGAGGTCTTTCTTCGCTCAACGGAATCGGCCGTTTCGGAGCACGAGTATGTAACCAGGGTCTGTTACCCCGTTGAAAAGCCATGACGGATTGCAAAGGGGCAGTAAGCCAAAACGCTTTTTCTCAAGGCCGCCTGAAGCAAAGCCGACCTGACATGGTCACGGAAACACACAAGGGAAAAACATCATGTTATCACGACGTAACTTTATCAAATGGACGATGATCGCCGGAGGAAGCCTGCTCCTCCCGACATTTCAAATCAAGACCTCCAACGCCATGGATGTCAAGGGCTGGTATATGCCCGAAGAGGGGGAGCCCCACACGCGGACCTGGTTGGCCTTTATCGCCAGCCGGGACATCTGGTCAAGAAAGCAGATCCCCGAGGTGCAGCGCAACCTGGCAACCATCGCCAAGACCATCGCCACATATGAACCGGTCTCCATGCTTGTGAGGAAGCAGGACATGGGCAGAGCAAAAGAGCTTATTGGCGGCCCCAATGATCACAACTACCCCATCGAGCTGATCGAATTCGATATGAATGATCTGTGGATACGCGATACAGGGCCCATCTTTGTGGTGAACGGGAAGGGGCAAAAATCGGCCGTTAATTTCAACTTTAACGGCTGGGGAGAAGATCAGGACTATGAACGTGACGCAAAGGTCGCTGACTTTGTGGCCAAAAAGGCGGGGGTGAGCATTGTCCGGTCCAGCGTGGTGATGGAGGGCGGCTGTTTCGAAGTGGACGGACAAGGCACCGCCATCATGACAGAGAGCTGTATTCTCAACGACAACCGGAACCCGGGCAAAAGCAAAAAAGAAGTTGAAGATGAGTTAAAAAAGCTGCTCGGGCTGAGAAAAATCATCTGGCTCAAAGGCATTAAAGGCAGAGATATCACGGACGGTCACACCGATTTTTATGCCCGTTTTGCAAGGCCCGGTGTGTTGGTGGTGAGCCGCGATTCAGACAAAGCCTCCTATGACTATCGGGTCACACGGGAAAACATCGACATCCTCAAAGCCTCCACCGATGCCGACGGCAACCCATTTGAAATGATTATTCTTGATACACCGTGGGATATCAATACGACGTACGGAACAAAAAGTTTTGCGGCCGGTTACGTGGGGTACTACGCGTGCAATGGTGCCATTGTCATGCAGAAGTTCGGGGACAAAAAAGCCGACCGCGTGGCCAGGGAAAAAATAGCAAAGGCGTTCCCCCATCACCGCATTGAACAGATCTCCATTGACGGCATCGCCAGCGGGGGCGGAAGCATCCATTGCGCCACCCAGCAGGAGCCAAAGGCCTGAAAGGGGTGCTGAGCATCATAAAGGCAGGTGGTGGAAAGGCCATGTCAGCACGCCCTTTATGCACTGTGCATGAAAGGGGAACCAAAAAAGGGGAGGGGCGGAATCATCCTTTGCAGAACCAAAGGAGAAACGTCCCTCCGCTTTTATTTATGGTGGCCGGCGTTCTGACTGAACCAGGATCTGTTTGATTTTTCGCCAAAATCTGTCATTATATTCGGTGTTTCATCATTGGTGAGACCCTCAACTCTGTCCCCTTCGGCCCCTCCCCCATAAGCTCTCTTCGAAAAAACGGGCCACGTCCCTCGCACATTCAATACCCAGCCATACCAAGTCTCTTTATCTCTCAGCATCGCCTTGCAGGATTTTTCCTGTTTCGAGGCGCTTAATTTTCCGTAATCGCGACCCCGCAGAGGTGTCCGGGCGCGCCATGCCAATCGACAGGCATGGCTCTTTTTGGCTGATTGCAAGCTCAATGGAGGATTCAGGTGAGGGAATCCTTGCTTCGGATCTGTGTGTGTGGGAACCGGCATTCCCGCCACGACGTTGACACGCTACAAACACAGGAGGACAGTTCATGAGATATTCGGTTATCACCATATTCTGTATGACTTTGACACTGTTTGCCGGTTTGACCACCCAGGCTTCAGCGCGGGAGGCCCTTGATCGCACGGTCCTGCCGATCCAGGAGCCGAAAAGGTCAACCTACAGCGAACTCGATGTGCGTAACGTGGAAACACCCCCCTTATTTGAGGTCAAGGCCCCCGAAAAAGCCCCCAACATCGTCATTGTGCTCATCGACGACATAGGCTTCGGTGGCCCCAGCACCTTCGGCGGCCCCATTCAGACACCGACTCTGGATATGCTCGCCGCAGAGGGCATCACCTACAACAACTTCCACACCACGGCCCTCTGCTCGCCCACGAGGAATGCCCTTAAAACCGGGCGCAACCATCACACCGCCAACACCGGCTCCATCATGGAATCCTCAACGGGGTTTCCCGGGAACACCGGCCAGGTGCCCAACAGCGTTGCGCCGCTTGCCGAGATGCTTCGCCTTAACGGGTACAGTACGGGGGCCTTTGGTAAGTGGCATGAAACCGCTGCCTGGGAGACAAGCGTCTCCGGCCCCTTTGACCGCTGGCCCACCCATCAGGGGTTTGACAAGTTTTATGGTTTTATCGGGGGGGAGACGGATCAGTGGTATCCGCTGATCTACGATGGGGTCATCAAGGTGACGCCGCCGAAGACGGAGAACTACCACTTCACGGTTGATATGACCAACCAGGCCATCCAGTGGGTAAAGGCCCAGCAGTCCATGACCCCGGACAAGCCCTTCCTCATCTACTTTGCCACCGGCGCGGTTCACGCACCGCACCATGTTCCCAAGGAGTGGATCAAAAAGTACAAGGGCAAGTTCGACGAGGGTTGGGACAAAATTCGCGAAAAAACCATGGCCCGCCAGAAAAAGATGGGGATAATTCCTTCCAACACCAAATTACCCCCCAAACCCAAGGACATCAAAGACTGGGATGACCTCACCGACGAAGAGAAGCGCCTGTTCACCCGTCAGGCAGAGGTGTTTGCCGGATTCCTGGAGCAGACCGACCACGAAGTGGGTCGCCTCATTGCTGCCATCGAAGAGATCGACGAGATGGACAACACGTTGATCTTCTACATTGCCGGTGACAACGGCACGAGCGCCGAGGGCGGTTTTGTGGGCATGTACAACGAAATGACCTACTTCAACAACGTCACGGAGAAGGTTGAAGACCTGCTCCCCCTCATCGACGAGTGGGGCGGTCCGCAGACCTTCCCGCACATGGCAGCCGGGTGGGCCGTTGTCTTTGATTCCCCCTTTATGTGGACGAAGCAGGTGGCCTCGGATTTTGGCGGCACCCGCAACGGCATGACCGTCCATTGGCCGAACGGCATCAAGGAGAAGGGCGGATTACGCCGCCAGTTTTCCCACGTCATCGACATTGCGCCGACCATTCTCGAAGCGGCCGGACTCCCCGAGCCCAAGAGCGTAAACGGCACGCCTCAAACGCCCATGGAAGGCACGAGCATGCTGTACTCGTTCAACGATGCAGGCGCCAAAGAGCGGCATACCACTCAGTACTTCGAGATGTTCGGCAACAGGGCGATCTACCATGAAGGCTGGTTCGCGCGGACGATTCACCGTGCGCCCTGGCAGACCGTGGATATGCCTCCCCTGGAGTCGGACACCTGGGAGCTGTTCAACGTTCAAAGGGACTTCAGCCTTGCGAAGAACCTGGCGGACAAATACCCGAAGAAGGTTGCCGAGCTGGAGGCACTGTTCATGAAGGAGGCTGAAAAATACCACGCCCTGCCCATTGATGACCGGGTGATTGAACGGATGAACCCTGCCATTGCGGGCCGACCGGATATCCTGGGCGACCGGATGACACTGACGCTCTACCCCGGAATGGACGGTATGCTGGAGAACACCTTTATGAATGTGAAGAACCGCTCCAAGACAATCACGGCCAAGGTCGCCATCCCCAAGGGCGGAGCAAATGGCGTGATCCTTGCCCAGGGCGGACGCTTCGGGGGCTGGTCCCTTTACATGAAAGACGGCAAGCCAATCTACACCTACAACTTTTTGGGGCTTGAGCGATATACCGTGGAATCCAAAAAGGCAATCCCCGAGGGAGAAGCCACGATTTTACTCGATTTCGTCTACGACGGCGGTGGGCTCGGCAAGGGCGGTAAGGCGACTCTCTCCGTCAACGGAAAGGCCGTGGCCAATGGCCGCATCGAAAAGACCCAGCCCTTGATTTTCTCCGCCGATGAAACGGCTGACGTTGGCCTGGACAACCAGACACCGGTGGCCGAAGACATCGGCATCGGGCGCGAAGAGACCCGTTTTACAGGAGAAATCCATAAGATCACCCTTGCGGTGAAAGATGTGAAGTAGCTCTTGGCATGATGCAGTAAAAGCGAAAGGGGCCGGGATAGAGGTTGCATTGCCGGGCTCGGCCCCGAAGCGCTGAATGACAAATCAAGACACCATGAAAAAGGGTGGGGCAATGGCCAATGCTCCACCCTTTTTCTCGTATTTTCTTATGTTGACATGGTTAGAATAATAAATTATCCCTGTTTGATTGAAACGATAGCATTTAAAGACAGGCAATTCCTTGAATTCAAGTACTCTCAACGGGGGTTCGACGTACCATGTCCAGTTCTTTTCCCAGGTGTTTTCGGTTATCACTTCTCGCGATTTTGCTTCTTTCTCATTTTCTTGTGTCCGCCGCGTGTGCGGAGACACCGCACCTTGATGCCGTTGAAGCACAGCTTCGGCAGCTTGCCCCCGGTTCGGAAGGCACGGTTTGGAAGCGCACAGACGGCAACCTCATTGCCGGGCACGGCGTTAACGGCAGCCATTGGCTGCTGCAGTCTCCTGATTGCTGGGGGCAGGGGGATTGCTCCGGCGCCACCGGTGCCCAGAGGCTTGCCAATGCCATCCGCAGCGATATCGCGGCAGCCTTTGAATGGGTGGATATCACCACCCTGGTCACCTACCCGGACGGCATGTTCCAGGAAGCCATCGTAAGCGGCCTCAAAGAGGCCCTTACCCACAACCCGGACATCACCATTCGCGTCCTGGGGGGCACACCCCCTGTCATGGGAAGTGTGGATACGGGCTTAACAGAAACCGCCTCCAACTACATGGAGCGCTTAAAAGCGGATCTGGGGTCGTCTGCGGACAACGCCAGCATCATCGTGGCCGGTGTGGAGACCAGCTGGCTCTACTCCTGGAATCACGCCAAAATGGTCGCCGTGGACGGCAAAACGGTCATTACAGGTGGCCACAATCTCTGGGAAGGTGCCTATGCAGGCGGGCCGAACCCGGTGAGCGATGTCAGCATGCGTTTAACGGGTCCTGCCGCCGAATCGGCCCACACCTTTGCCGACCTGCTGTGGGATTTTGCCGAGACCTGGAGCCAGGACTGGTGGTCACGCCTTTTCTACGTGGAGGTTGTCAAAGGAGAGGGATTCAACTCCATAAGCCGTTTTCCTACTCCCCACGAGGTCTCCGCCTCACAGGCCGAAGGGGACACCCCTGTCCTGGCCTTGGGCGGCCTGGGGTTCGGCATGGACGTTCCCGGCGGCACGGCAGGTGGCCTTGAACCCGCCAATGACAGCGAGGCGACCTGCTCCAGGCTCCACACCGATTACGTAAACAATGACGCGGAATACAGCGTCGCAAACCCCGAGGAAGCAGGCCTGCGGGCTCTGATCGCAAGCGCCACGGAAAGCATCTTCATCTCCCAGCAGGATTTGCTTGCCGTGTGTGCACCCCCGGTGTCCAACTCCTGTTACGATGCCAGATTGTTTGATATACTTGCCGACAAGCTGATCCGGGAGATCCCCGTAAAAATTATTGTCAGCTCCCCCGGAGCCAAGCAGAGCCTGGCCGCTCCCTACTCAAACATGGATCAGATGACCGACATCACCGACATCCTGATTCGAAAAGTCCGGGCCCGGGCAGATGTGGACCAAACCACCGCCGAAGAGATCATCTGCCACAGTCTGCAGCTTGCCCCCATACGCATCGCAGACAACGTCGACACCTGGGCAAATGGAAGGGGCATCGCAAACCACGCCAAAGTCATCTGTGTGGACGACGCCGCCTTCTACATCGGTTCAAAAAACCTGTACCCCGCCACATTGCAGGACTTTGGCTTCATCGTCGAGGACAGCAAAGCCGCCGCCGACTTTAAGAAAGAGTATCTGGATGTGATTTGGAGTGCGTCAAAACATGCCGCCATTGTAGATTTTGAAGAGGGTGTCTGTAACTTCTAACAATAAGCACGGAATACCAATCAAAGGAGAACTCCATGGAAACAAAATCAGACAGTGACAGCAGCCGCGTAGCCCAGGGCATTCGGGCTCTTTTCATGCTGGCGTTCTGGATCGCATCACGGGTCGTCCTGGCCATCGTTGTGGTCCTTGCCCTGTTCCAGTTGATCTGCACCTTGGTAACCCGCAGCCCCAATGACAAAATCATGCGGTTCGGGAAAAACCTTGGGGTTTACCTGTCTCAGATTGTCGATTTCCTGACCTACAACACGGACCAGAAGCCGTTGCCGTTTCAGGATTGGCCTCGGTATTGACCTGTCGATGTGGGAGGGGGCGAGACCTTTTGATGGGCGATAGAACGGTTACGCGTGACCGGTGGGGTGGAAATGTAGGGTGTGCTTGCGCACCGTCGAAGCACGGAAACAATCATGGAAACCGAAGCGTTTGCACGTCCCTTGCAGCCAGTAGCCATGGCAAAGGGTGTTGATTTACCGGGCAAACACTCTGCGGGGTGACGCGTGGCCGACGGTGTAGGGGAGGTTGGGTAGGGTGCGCCGTGCGCACCGCCAAACGTCCCGAAAACAGGAAGTATTAACCCGCGAAAAACGTCTTGAGGCAATGGGTGGGAGGCAGGTGGCTTGCGTTGGAGTGAAAGATACGCAAGCTAACCCTGCATTTTATAAGGGGCAATACCATCAGCTTCAGTTCCCCCTCTTTCTGGTCGACACACATCGCCGATGAAAGCGGCAAGATATAGAATCTCCGATGCCTCGAATTTGAGCAATCGGTTAGGTGCCCGGCCGATGGGCACGGCACCATCTTTGCCCATCCTACAGGGGTAAAAACATATCCATCGGAAGAGGTTTGAGCTGAGTAGACTCAAGCTGAGATGTCAGGAATTTAACAAATGATCACCGGAACCACGAAGCCCACGTAGGATGGGCAAAGCGAAGCGTGCCCATCTTTTATTGGGAGCACCACCGGCTCCCTTTTTATGAGTGTCTGTCTTTAAACTCCTAAATAGGGCTTTCGATTATCGCAATCTCTACTATGTCTGGTATTGGTATGGATGATAGGAGGAAAAAACGTGACTACTATTCTCTTTCAAGTGGTAAGTTAGAAAGCCAATCCTCGATTAATTGAAGCGTTTCGTTCATATCAGGGTAGCAGTCTTCGTCCATAGCAAACTGCGAAACTGAAAGCATATACTCTATTTCATCAATTTGTTTAATCAATTCAAATGGCATCATTTTAAGAGCACGACCGTTTAATTCGATTAAGAGCTTGAGTGTGTTGATATCAATGGTACCAGCTTTGAATTTCTCAAGAGAGTCTGAAATACGTTTTATTAGTGATTTGTTAGACATTGTGGCTCTGGTTCTCATGCATAACGATTCACTTTCCCCGTTCAAAAGGTGAATAAAGTAACGAGGGCAGTCTTTTGCAACCCGTTTTCAAAGGGTTATTGTTTTGATTCTTTTGACCGCTTTAAAATGCTCCTAATTCCCGATTCCATTTTCTCTCTTGCTGAAGGGTTCGCAGAGTGAACTTTTATAACTGGTGCTTGAAAGTCAGTTGTATAGACGGCCTCTTCAATCCACAGTATAACATCATAGCCAGTACCATGGTCATCATCCCCTAGATCATGATCAAGGCTAATCTCTTCAACCTTGCCAGTTTTTAAGAGTTCAATGGCCTCTTCTGGCCAATAAACTCTTTTCCAGTCACGGGGTGTTTCCCTTTCATCATCCAAGTATACTTTCATAAGTCTCTATTTGGTTCGAAAATAATGATTAAATACTCGCGTTACAAAGCGGCGTAATTAGGATTAGATTACCCAGTGTCGGCCAACTGTCGAATTTTTCATGGGCAATGGGATGCTTAGGAGCCGTGTGCAACGCATAATGCTTCGTAAAATAGCAAATATTAATTCTGTCGGCAACATACTGAAACATACTGAAGGGCTGATACTTCACACCCGAGTAATTGGGTAGGCTTGTTCTCGATGGCCACGGCACCACCTATGCCTATCCTACAGGGCTAAAAACATATCCACCGGAAAAGGTTTGAACTGAGTAGACTCAAACTGAGATGTCAGGAATTTAACAAATGATCACCGGAACCATGAAGCCCAAGTAGGATGGGCAAAGCGAAGCGTGCCCATCTTTTATTGGGAGCACCACCGGCTTCCTTTTTTCCGTGTCTGTCTCTAAACTCCAAAGTAGGACTTTCGAGTATCGCATATAGGGCCTCCCGATACCTCGAACCTGAGCATGAGAAAAATCCCGATTTTTGCATCTTACATCAGGTATACCTTGAAGGTACGTATTAAGGTTCAATGATGTCAGAAGACGACCGACCAAAAGTAAAACACTATAGATTGCAAGTGTTTGAATTTACAGCTTGATCTGGATCTACTGTGACTTCAACTGCGCACCTCCTGAGTGAAAAGTGTTGCCACGAAATTAATTAGAAAATGATTACATTATCAATGCTTTTTAGGCTGTCTTGCAAAGAATGTAATACGGATTCAGGGTATTGTTTATTTCGTCTTTTCGGCAAAATCAAGGCTCGCGGGGTGGAAGACTTCTTCAATGGTAACCTTGCGGCTGCATAACCCCTGTTCATGAGAATACTGAAACAATGCTTCCAGCGCTTTGCGGTTCGGTTCGATACCGTATGGCCAAAAATTCTCACCCATCAACGCCCGTGTTTCCTCAATCTCCTGGGCTGCCCATGGCAGTGAAATCGTAGCCCAGCCCATTTTTTTCAACTGGTCGTACATGATCTGTTTAGCCTGTGAATAAGCTTTGAACACCGCTTCTGGCAGCCAGGGGTGTTGCTTGATCAATGTATTGCGGATAGCCATTGCATGCATAATGGGAAAAATTCCCGTTTCCTTGAAGTATGCACGCTCGGCCTTGCGAAAATTGGGAAAAAGCCGGGCAACCTTGGGGTGACCCTCTATGTAGGCTCTGGGCTCGGCGGCATGAAATAGCGCGTCCACATCACCGGATTCGAGAAGATCCGATTCATCTTTTCCCTCAGGCCCCTGGCTGACGGAGAGGCCTTTGGGCAGCATGTTTTCCTGTTGGGACACTTTGCCAGCGGCTTCTGAAGATGAGTCTTTGGCCGATACGTACCATTGGATTTCTTCAGCGCGGAGGCCATATTCATGTTGCATAATGCCGCGTAGCCAGGTTAAGGATGTCGATGAAAAGCCGGGTGTTGCAACTTTTTTACCGCGTAAGTCTTCAGGCTTTACAATACCTCGATCGGTACGAATGAATATGCTTTTGTGCCGGAACAGTCGAAGCGGGAAAATGGGCAGCAGTGAATAATCCCGGAATCCTTCATTGGTATAGGCCAGCATAAATGGGTGCAGGCCGATTTCGGTCACGTCCAGTGTTTGCGGCCCGCTGAACACATGGGTATTCAGGTCACCGATACCTTGCTCTTCGATCTGAAAGTCACAGCCGTCGACGTTGACTCGTCCGTCAAAGAGCGCTTTGGTGCGGTCTAAATTGTATCCGGCCATAGTGATCGGCAGGCCGTTTGATGTTGCACCATTTTTGGCCCTGGCTAAACGATACGCTCCGATTGTGCTGGCGACACTTACCGCACCGGCGGTAAGCGTCGTTGCCTTTATGAAATTGCGACGGGACAGGGTTATCGAATTTCGGGGATCTATAGTTTTTTCGTCCATAATGAACCTCGTTTATTGTGGGGGCTTTTCGCGGAACAAAAATTTCACTGCTAACATCATGCTCCAATCCGCCCTGCCGACTTTTTTCCACGTTGCCGAAGGCCTGCAACTTAAAATCGACCTGCAGTTTGTCAAAATGCATCCTCTGCCCGATGCCGCCACTAAAGGGAACGGTCCATTGGTTACCGCTGGATTTATTCCAGTCAGGGGTAATGACCGGGGTCGAGGTCAGATACTATCCATCGTCCAAATTGTAGTTAACGAAGTATTGTAAGGTGAGCTTGTTGACATCCGTATCGTTGCTGGGCTGGCAAAAGATCAGATATTTTGGATTAGGTCTCCAGCACCCATTTCCTTGGCATGGCCAATGCCACTGCTGCCGGACATGCCGACTATTTGCCCCATCCCAGTCCGTTGGTGTTCGTCGGCAGTTCGAACACCGGTCCGACACCGCAGATGACCTTCCCCGGTTCAGCGGGAGTAATGAAGCCTTGATATTGGATGTTGCCAAAACCGGATTCCCGTGTGAGTTTTGGCGGGATATCGATTTCATCAAAGATCATTGCCATCTTCTGCCATGCCGTCATGATGCCAGTATTCAAAAGGCAGGCAGGTGATATCGCCTACTGGGTTTGAGATTTTTTAGCTAATTCTTACTCATCGGAAAGCAACGGCATTACAGAAATACAAATAATGAGAATCGAAACGAGGATTTTGAGAAAAAGCACTCGTCGATCCCCACTATAGAGTTAGAAGAACCGTCCGATTCCGTTCTAAGGATAAGAAATCGGACGGTTTTTAAATACTTTACTTAAGCTTCTGCTATGTATTTACAGGTCACTCCAAGTGAACGGTAGATCCTGCATCCAAACATCCTTAAGGTCGAATGGCAATTTTTTTGGATCAACCGGCCCCTCGTATATTTCCCGGGTCTCAGGACGCTCGTTCTTGATACCGGTCATCGCTGGCCCCCAAGTCGGGTTGGGACGATTCGGATATTTCTTTACCCACAGCTCGTGACGCTGGCGCTGATGGTTGAACATGCTCTTGATGTGGAACATTTCGATCATCTCTCCGGTGCGTTCACGTGGATCGGTGTAGAGGTCGTAGAACTCGTTTTTAGAGAGGCCGGGCGTTGCGTTCTTCCAGTCACGTTTGAAGCGACCTTTTACAGCGCCAGCCAATTTGGGCCCCTGGTATATCATGACGTAGTCGCGACGGCTGTAGCCGTCGCCATTGAGGAAGAGTGAAGTCTGATCCACCCCGTCGATGACACGATCAGTGGGGATGTTCTTCATCGCACCCCCCAAGTGGGCGAAGGTGGTGTAAAGGTCGCTGACGTGCAGGATATCGCCGACGATTTGACCGGGCTTGATCACCCCCGGCCACGTGGCGATACAGGGCACCCGCACTCCGCCTTCGGTGAAATCGCCCTTACCGCCGGTATAAAGGGTCTCCACCATGCCACGTGGGCCGTAGTGGATGAAAGGCCCGTTATCGGCCATGACCATGATCAGGGTGTTTTCGGCAATGCCCTTGTCTTCAAGATGTTTCTGCAGCTTGCCCACAAAGACGTCGAGACGTTCAAGCGCCTCAGCAAGGGGGTTTTTGTTCGCGGTACCCTTTACCGGATTACGCGGGTCAGGGAGAAAAGACAGCAGGATCGGTTGGTGAGCGATGAAGAAAGGCTTCTTAGCTTCTACGGCCTTGTCGATGAAGGTCAGGGTTCGCTTTTCAGATTCGGTGATGCCATCCCAATAATTGGTGACTTTGGGCGGTGGACCCCACTCGTAGGTTTTGCCGCCCTTGGTGCCCTCAAGAAACCACACCGCTCCGAGGGGCTGCCAAGTTTTGTCGATGTCGTATTTATCTTTGTCATACATCTCGGGGTACATGCCGGTAATTACGTTCATCGACTCGGCTTCTTTTGTCCACATGCTAGGTACTTGGTTATAAGGCGTGAAAAAGGCCTCGTCATAGCCCTGATTGTGGGCGTAACTAAATTCGGTGTCCCCCAAGTGCCATTTGCCAAAAAAACCGGTCATGTAGCCTGCTTCGCCCAGAACCTCGGCGATGGTTACTTCTTCGGCATCCATGCCGTTTCTTTCCACCGGAAATGATACGGTGTGCATTCCACTGCGCACGGCATAGCGACCGGTCTGAAAGGCGGCCCGAGTGGGGGTGCAGGCCGGTTCGGTGTACATGCGCATGAAGTTAATTCCATCCTCGGCCATCTTGTTCATAACGGGTGTTTCAAACCCACGGACTTTTTGAATTTCGGGTATGCCGACTTCGCCAAGGGCCGTATCATCCCACATGATATGAATTATGTTCGGCGGAGTCCCATGCTTTTTGCGGAGTTCGGTCAACTTTTTGGCAATGGCCTTATCCTCCTTAGCCCATTTTTTTCCATGTTGGGCTTCGAGGATATAGTGTTCTGCATCATGAATGATTTTTCCTGATTTACTGGCAAGGGGTGTCCCGACAAAGATAAACACAAATGCAGGGATAAGTATTAACGTAAAAAGAAACCTCATGATAGTCCTCCTTTTTGTTTTGATTAACTGCAATAATCTTTTTTACCGCTGTTCATTCTCTGTCTCTTGCCTGATCTACGATTAGGGAATCTTGATTGGGGGTTCCTTCCGCGCAGTGAAAAGTAGTTATTGAAGTGATGTCTCTTTTCACCAGTACAATTTGAATGGAATGGTACTGCCATCGACTTTGCTCAAGGTTGCCCGACAAGCCATACACCCAACAGTTGCCTTAACTTGAGCAGCTTGGGAAAAACTATTATGACATTGTTGTCCGAAATAGGATTTGGCTGGAAGTAAACTGGTGAGAATTGGAAAAGATGCTCTTTATTTGTGATGGTTTAGTTTGCCAACGATGACCGCGCCAAACAAGGAGCATACCAATGGTACGTCATGCCAGCCTTTACAACCATTGCAAAATTGATTTTTTTTGTATGGGTAAGATATCTCAGCTCTTTTGACCCGAGTGGTTGTTATCTGTTCCATGGAAGGGCTGATCGGCAAAAAGATATTTGCCATTGGGGTTATAAGATCAGCCCAAACGTCTCAAAAGAGTGGAGCGGAATCTGTAAGGATTTCATCCGTAAAAGGGCAAAGATCGAAAAATCTATTCTGTTGATCCTTTGAAAGCACCAGGCCTAAGACAAAGGTGGTGACGAAATATCTGATATGAAGTCAAAAGAGAAAAAGCCGTCAAAAATATGAAGAAGATTGCGAAAAAGATTCAGGCTTGGCTGGACGAGGGAGAAGAACAAATCGGAGTTCGTGGCAAGCCTATCCAAATAACCTTACGAATAATGAAAGCATCAATATGGTCACCTCACATAGTGTGATTCAGGGCTATAACGGAATTGCTGTTGAAGAGGAAAAGAAACAAGTCATTACACATGCTGATGCCTCTGGCTTATCAACAGAGTACTTGTCTTTAAAGGCTATGATTGATGGTGCACGAGAGACTATGAACCTTGCTGAAGGAGATACCGATGCCCTCAAGAATTATAGCATCACGGCAGATGCCAGCTTTCATTCATCCGATGGGCTTGAATGGATCGAAGAAGAAAAAAATTAAAGCATACATCCCGGATAATCAGTTTCGAAAACGAGATTCCAATTTTGCAACAGCAAACAGGTACAAAGGACCGATTGACAAATGAAAAACCGTCAAAGAGGCAAAATAGTTCAAAGCCAGTGGGGTTGTGTACGACCCTTTACAGAACAATCTCATCTGCCCGTCCGGGAATAGACTAACAGCTACCTCAAAGGCCATAAAGGAATCATACACGCTGAAAAGATGACGAAGAGTCTCAGAAAAACAAAATGTTACAGATAATTTATCACTTTTGTTGTTTTTATAACATGAATTTTTTCCAAACATCAGGGATGTTTGTTTCGGTCTTTGCATCTGGCTTTTCATGTTCTTTTAAAATGATTCCGTCATCAGCTGATCCACAGATGACCCTTGTTGGCAATAGCGGACTCAAATTATACCGCATTTCGAAGTTTCGTGTGTTGATTCCGGTAGTGAACTGTGTGAAGGGGGCAAACCTACACACCTGCCAAAAAGATCCCAGAATCCAATTTATCGATCCTGCTATCCGAATTTCTATAAATTTCGAAATGAATAACTCGCAGATTTAACGACAGAAAACTATTGACACATCAAAAAGATGAAATTAGGGTGGGACGTAATCACTAGCGATTGCGGAGATCATGGAGTTCAAGAAGCAGCCCGACAGGATGTCCGACCATCCTGCCAGGCCTGACCAGAGCAACCTTCAAAGGAGGTCGTCATGGCTAAGCGGTTTTTTACATCACGCCCCGATCCATTTCAAGACGTTTTTTCCTCGCAACGCGGTAACCCGCGGCCCTTCTATCAACGCTATTGCCGTTTCAAATGGCCCATAAACAAACGCATTTTTGCCTGACGGGCTGAATAACGCCCTTCGGGATTCCTGCGTGGTGACGGACAGCCCTGTCCCTTGTGGTCGTGGCCGGTTTTTCTCCCTTTTTCTTTTCCCGAAGGTGCGTCCCTATTCTGCCTGTTTCAGGCCCGGTTTCAGGGTGGTTTTATGCTCGTTTCGAGTGACGGCCGTCCTGTAAAAAAATGCCTCTCGTGGCTCGCTGAGCAGTATTTCGTGCGGTTTTATCCGGGCAAGGCACCACTGGTGCCCTTTTCTCAGCTTGCCTTGCCCGGGCACGGGAGTGTTGCGGTGCGCCTTTGCCTCTTCTGCATGTTTGGGCGATACGGCGTGCCGTGGCGTGAGGAGGGAAGGGGGGAAAGGACTGGGGGAGGCCCGCCCGGGCTTCTCCCAGATCCTTCTCTATTCTTCATGTGCAACCCGGATAAAGGAGATCACCATGGCCTCTTTGGATACCCAGACCGGCCCCGGCATGTTTGCAGGGTCGGAAATATCAGAGCTTTGCGATTCCATCAAAGATGTTCACAGGCTTTTGTCTTCAGTGGGGGCGTTTTACATCGAGTTGGAACAGGCCGAGGCACCGGGCGGCAACGGCCTTCAGATCGATTTTAAAAAGTGGGGGATCCGAACCATCACCGAAGATTTGTTGGCCCGGCAGTATGAAAAAATTGATCGGATCATGGCCATTTATAAAGAGGAGCAGGAGAAGATGAAGGGGGCGAATGTGGGGATGTGAGTAGTTTTTTTGCGTTTCGGCAGATGAATAACACCGGGGTTTTTTCGTGATTCGCGGTGCGCACGGCGCACCCTACGCGGTATCGTGACCTGAGATGATTGTGGTTGGGGGCGTAGGGTGCGGCTCCCGCACCGATATGCGTAACGCGAGCCGCTGGTTTTGCGGGGGCTAATTGTCGTTGCGGCTTTTCGAGTTATGAAAAACACCGGTGGGCAGCGTTCCTCCCTGTCATTGTATAGTCGAAAGAATGATGTCAGGCGTGTTGTCGTGTGTTCGGAACCCCATGGTCAGGAATTTATTTTCGGGAAGTTGCTTGTGAAAAAAGGCAAGGTCCTCAGTTAATCGCGGGTACTCTTTTTTGAACATTCTGGCGTAGGCCGTGAACCTGTCTCCTTTGATAATTTTTATACGTTGAGTGTCTTCAAAGAGCATACCTTTTGCATGGATCATCCAGAGATCGCCTGTTGGGGTTGTTTCATCGATTACGTCGGGTGTGAGGGTGAAGACTTTGTTGTGGAACTCTTCAGCGGAGGAGAACGCAGAGAAAAAATCCTTGGATTTTTCCCTTGTTGCTTCAGGACCTGTAAGGATCTTTTCATCGTTGAGGGTTAAGAAGAACATCTCATTCTTATCGTTTTTTGAATGATAATAAATTGTGTTTTTCGAAATGTTTTGGGGCGATTTCACATAGTGATTCGGAATGCATGCCGACAGGCCGAAAAAGTCAATCCGGGTCACGGATTCTTTCCGATCGCTTTTCGACTCCACGGATACAATATCGGCCTTATAGAAATATTCTGGGTAGACCCACTGGAAGGGTGAGGATCGGTAATGTGAGAAATCTGAAAGGGTGCCATCCAGAGCAAAGGCACAGGTGGCACATAAAGAGATGAGGCATAGGACCAGAAAACATTTTTTCATGGGGGATCTCCGTATAGGCGTGTACCTGTTAACGTTGGCATGCTCCCAACTCGATTTGAATGGCATGTTTCCACTGCCATAGACGAACCGTCTCACAAGAACTGAAAACCAAATCTTTATTCATGCCGTAGCGTTGATTCATTACGGTGAATACGTAGCCTACGACCCACCCGTAACCGGGTCTGGAGCTAAGGGGCCTTGGGACGTGTTTCATGGCGTGCGAACAGGAATGGATAGAGGCGAGAGCTTCGGCAAGGGTGTCTCCTGCCTGATCACACCATGCATTTGCATCTGTTTTTTCCCCTGTGAGCATTTCCCAGATTTGAGCACATTTTTCTTTTTCTTCAAAAGTCATAGATGTGGATTCCTGTTTGTTAGGAATTGCTTTTCTAAGGCTATGTGTGTTTCGTTTTTGTTGGTAAATTTAATGATTGCGGGGAGGTAATTGGTGAGGCGTTATTGATAGATACTCTGTGTGATGCTCGTTGTCAAATTCATTGTAGAGTAATGAAGATTGGCTGGTATGCCGAGAAAAGGGTGTGGAAGTGGGTATTCGGTACGGTGAATGTGTGGTGTGGTTGGTTTGAACGGTGGGGGGAATCGTTGCATTTGATGGGCACGGCGCCAAGGGTTTTGTCGTTCGGGTGGGTGACGATTTGCCTTTGCCCATCCTACGGGTGAGGCGGGCATGACGGTTGCCGAGATGGTTTCCGGACTTCACCGTTGGTGCCGCGACACGTAGGGTGCGGCCCCCGCACCGATTAACGTAACGCGAACCACCAGCCCAATTGGGAGTGTTCAAAACCATTCCGAGTTCCGCCCTTCGCCTTTACCGTTTCGCCCTTTCTGATGAGCACGGCGCCGAGGCTCTCATCATCCGGGATGGTGACGACTTGCCTTTGCCCATCCTACGGGTGAGGCGGGCATGACGGTTGCCGAGATGGTTTCCGGCCTTCACCGTTGGTGCCGCGACATGTAGGGTGCGGCACCCGCACCGATTAACGTAACGCAAGCCACCGGCCCCACGCCAATTCAAAATCATTCCGGGTTTCGCCCTTCGCCTTTACCCTTTCGCCCTTTCTGATGGGCACGGCGCCGAGGCTCTCATCATCCGGGATGGTGACGACTTGCCTTTGCCCATCCTACGGGTGAGGCGGGCATGACGGTTGCCGAAGATGGTTTCAGGCCTTCACCGTTGGTTTCGCGACCCGTAGGGTGCGGCCCCCGCACCGATTAACGTAACGCGAACCACCAGCCCCGCGCCAATTCAACCCCGTTTCGGGGCTCCGATTGATCAAAACCACCGGGCATTTCGGGGTTTCGCGGTGCGCACGGCGCACCCTACGAGGTATCATCTCGGTTGGGTGGCGCGTAGGGTGCGGCCCCCGCACCGATTGACGTAACGCGAACCACCGGCCCCACGCCAATTCAAAACCATTCCGGGTTCCGCCTTTAGCCCTTCACCTTTCGCCTTAACCCTATCCCCTCTTACCTATTTCCTATTTCCCATCACCTGCTTTATTACGCTTCCCCCAAAGATCAACATGTCAGCTTTTTGTTCCTTGGGATGGGGTGGCGGCATAAAGATAATGCGCCATAATTTTATTGCGACGCATTCAAAAGCTTGCGAAATCAGCCGGATGTTCCTGGTGTGCTGAAAAATTCCATGAGCTGAACTGATTAAGATGATAAGGAAAATGACAAAAAATCCGTCCCGCTCCATTTTTGGCATGCCCTTTGTAATACCGAGCAGCCAAGAGAATAAATGATTATCATCAATTAAATTTGATGAACCACTGTTGTTTAATAAAGCGTTTTATTCGTGATTGGAGGATGTTGCGATGTTTAAAAAGGGACGAATGATCACCATGGCCGTGCTGACCGGCCTGATGCTGTTGTGGAGCGCTACGTCGTTTGCGGCGACGGAGGCCACCATTGACACCCCGGCCCCCAAGGCCGGAGACACCCTGACCGTGACCGGGAAGATTGCTCCGGGCGAAGATCTCTACCTGGTGGTGAGCTCTTCCGAGCTGTTCAAGGCCGAGGACTCCATCGGCTCCCAGGAAGCGGCCAAGCTTGGCAAAAAATTCGGCGACACCGAGATTCCCCCGGTGTTCTACGCCGTGACCACCAACCCCTCGGCCCTGGCCACCCCCAAGGTGGTTTCCAAGGGCAAGTGGTTTGCTCCCTTTAAGTGGGACATTGAGGTCAACAAGATCAACGCCTGGGAGACCATCCCCGAGGACGTGAAGGGCAAGCTCGGTTCCGTGAAGACCGCTGAGCAGTGGAAGTTCCTCACCTTCACCCACGAGGACAAGTTCGGGATCAACACCATCTCCAAAGAGCGCCCCATCGGCGGCGGCAACGCCCGCATGGTCATGGGCGGCGACGTGTCCAAAACCTGGAACAAGGACGTGTCCCTGACCCTGGACAAGGCCACCGGTGAGTTTGCAGCCTCCTTCAAGGTGAGCAAGCGCATCGCACCGGACACCGGCCTGGACGTTTTTGTTAACGGGGAAAAAGCCGGTGAAGCGTCCGTGCAGAAGCGCGGTTTTTACTTCCGCATCGGCGGCACCTACATGAACCCCCTGGTGGTCTTTCTTGGAGCCCTTGTCATCGGGTGCATGTTCGTTATCGTGGGGGCCGCGGGCGGTCTCTTTACCGCTGCTTTCCAGATTACCGTCATCGGGACCCAGGGCATGGTGGGGGTCAACGCCGCCAACGCCGTGAAGCCCACCAACCTGTTTTTGACCCTCTGCTCTCCCATCACCGGGGTCTACTCCTACTTTAAAGAAGGACGCTTTGCCTGGCCCGTGGCCCTGTTCTTCGTGTCCGGCATTCTTCTGGGCGCTTTCTGGATCGGTCCCACATACTCTGCCAAGTACCTGCCCATGAAGGCATACAAGTTCTACCTGGGCTTCTTCTGCCTCGTTCTGTTCATCAAGCTCTGGTACGAATCAACCCAGAAATCCATCAACAAGAACAAGGCCGTGAAAGCCATCGTCAAGAAGTTCGACATGGAGATGGCCGCTGCCAAGAAAGAGGGCCGTGCCGCTGAGATGGGCAAGGTGGTCCTGGAAAAAGGCTGGCACGCCACCAACATCAGCTTCTCCTTCTGGGGTGAGGCCTTCCGCGCCAATCCCGTGGCCCTGTTCTTCGGCGGGATCCTCATCGGCTGCATCGCTTCTGCCTTTGGTGTGGGCGGCGGGTTCATGCTCGTGCCCTTCATGACCACCGTCATGGGCTACCCCATGTACCTGGCTGTTCCCATCTCCCTGTGCGGTACCTTCGGCACCTCCGTGGGCGGTATCTCCCGTTACATCCTCTCCGGTTACTCTCCGGACTGGATCATGGCAGCCCTCATTGCAGCCGGTGCCATCATGGGCGGCAAGATCGGGCCCAAGATTCAGAAGAAACTGCCGGAAATCTTTTTGAAACGTGCTCTGGCATTGATTCTTCTCATCGTATTTCTTAAGTATACCAATGCGATTCCCTTCCTCCGGTAGGTAAGGGCGGCTTTCTTATAAAAAATAACCACACGGCCCCCGGCACGCTGGGGGCCTTAAGTCATCACGAGGTTTTGCCATGAATTATACAGATGCCCACAACGCCTTTATCTGGAACTTTCGCCTGGATTACGATCCCGTCGGCATTCGTTACATCTTCGACGAAGACGAGATTGAGAGCCTGCCCGTCACCCACAAATCCAAGGCCAAGATCTCCTACTGCATGTACCTGGCCGCTGCCCGCTCCGCGCGTCACAGCTTCTTCATGCCCCCGGAGCGCCTCCAGTGCAAAAACGCCCAGCCCGTCTTCGGATTCCGTGAGCTGACCCGGGACGTGGACGGCAAGAACCATGAAAAATATCTCCTTGACCCGGATCTCTCCTGGCAGGCTCCCCAGGAGAAGGCCAGGCTCGACGTGGGTGCCTGCAAAGGCATCTTCATGGCGCCACTGGACAAATTCGACGAGGCAGGCCTTGAGCCCCACGTGGTCTTTATGATGGTGGTTCCCTTCCAGGCCTACCACATCATGAACGACTACATGGGCGGCACCGGCAAGTGCAACCTGCCCCTGTTCTGCACCCCCAACTCCGCGGTGTGCTCGGGCAGCGTCTACGCCTACAAGAACAACACCCTGAACATGACCACCATGTGCGCAGGCTCCAAGGCCTCCGGCAAAACCGAGATGAACTACATGAACGTCTTTGTCCCCGGAAACCAGATCCTGGACACCGCGGCTCAGCTCAAAAAGCGCATCGAAACCACCGGCGGCCCCTCCCTCCTCGGCAAGGGCGGTCAGGCCTGGCCCGGCCTCGATGTCTGCTCGGGCTGTCCCATGGTGAAGTTTGAAAAGGTCGAAGAGTAAGGCCGGAAAGTAAGAACCCCGCCACGCATCAGGCTCAGTTGCGAGACGAGTCGCCCGTCGACTCGTCTCGCATCGGAATGCAGGGTGGAGCGCCGCACGCCTGTGCGGCTTTTTGCGTTTTCCGGCAGAGCTTCCGATGGCTCTGTAAGACGCATGCAATGAGGTGTGTATGGATGCATTGAACGACATACTGGACCTGGCCGCCGATTGGATCTTCGGCGGTGTGGTGATTCCCCTGATGAAGGCTTTTGCCTCGTTTATCAGCCTTTGCTTTTCCCCCTTGTCGGGGGCTTCGCCCGCCCTGCAGGTGTGCGTGGCAGCCCTGGTCGGGGCCCTGCTCTCCATGGGCCTGACCCGCATGAGAAAGGGCAAGGCCGCCACCTCTGCCGCAAAGCGATTCAAAGGGCGCCTCTCTGCAAAGCAGCAGGCCCGGGAGATTGATGACAAAACAGTGCGAAGTGCGGTATACAAGGGGTTGGACCGTGAAGCCGACGAAGCCTATGAACACCTGATGCTCGACAAGTTTTTCGAGATGGGGATTACCTACCTCTTTCCCATGTTCCTCTTTCTGCTCTGGGTCGAATACCACGCCTTTACGCCGGACCATCTGGAAGCGCTGACCGGAAGCCGCGGGCTCATGCTGCCGGGCATTTCTCAGGCCGTGGGGGCGGGGGCGCTTTACCTCTACCTTTACAACGTGACGTTGATTACGACGGCGTTGGGGCGGTGGGGGATGAAAAAGGTGAAAGGCAATAAGGGCAAAAGGCTAAGGGCTAAAGGCTAAGGGCCAAAGGCGAAGGGCGAAGGGCGAAATTCGGTAGGATGGGCAAAGGTGGTGCCGTGCCCATCGGGCGCGGGAATAACCGGCCAAGGCGGGAGGCCGGAATCGGCTTGCCGGAATGTAACATATCATCACCGCTTCGGGCCTCCCGGTGAAAGATGGGCACGCTTGGCGCTTTGCCCATCCTACGGGGCTTTCGTTGTGCCGGCGTTGAAAGGACCCCCACACCATGGTACGCATTGTCGTTTTTTTATTCCTTTTAATTTTTCTTGTGGTCTCACCGGCCCATGCTACCCAGGGGCACGGGGGCATCGAAGGGATCCTGGTCCATCAGGCGGCCCATGTGTTGTTTGCCCTGGCCATGGGATTCCTTGCCTTTCGTATCAAGCGGGATGAGCTGCCGGTGCGCAAAGGGTGGCGCAACGTCCAGTATGCGGCCATTCTTTTTATCCTCTGGAATGTGGACACGATCTTTGTCCATTTTGTGGACGAGCAGGTGAAGCTGGTCACGGTGGAACGCCTTGCCACGGGGCAGCTCCATATCACCTCGCCTGTGCCGGGCCTTGCCGTCATGTATTACATCGCCAAGCTGGACCATCTCCTCTGTGTGCCTGCCATCGCCTTTCTCTGGGTGGGGCTCGGTCAGCTCCTGACCCAGGCGGAAACACGCCGTAAAAAGGGGGACGCATCATGATTGTCTCCTCCTTTCCCATATTCATTGTCGATCTCGTCGGCTCCATGCTGATGATCGTGTTTTCCCTTTTCTGTTTCGGGCGCATGGTGCGGCTCACCACCCTGGAAAAGGAGAACATTCTCTGGACCTATCTCCTCTTTGTGTGCGCGGCCCTTTCCATTTTTGCCGTCTCCCGGTCGGCGGGGCATATTCTCAAGCAACTGCTGCTTTTTCTCGATTTTACGGGGGTGTGGGGGCATATCCGCCCTTTCAGCGGCTCGGTGAACACCCTGACCTTTATTCTGGTGGCCTCGGTGACGGTTTTCTTTGAGCGGGTCTGGGTGATCAACCGGGCGATTTTAAGGGACAGGCGGGCCCTGCGTCAGGCCCACGAAGAGCTCTCCTGGCTCAACCGCAACCTGGAAAAGCTCGTTGACGAGCGCACCGAAGCCCTGGCCGTTTCCGAAAAAAAATACCGCCGGATGTTTGAGCTTTCAGAGGACATGATCCTGATAGCCACAGGCGAGGGCAATGTCCTGGCCCTGAACCCGGCGGCGGGAAACCGCCTTGATACCGGGGCGTCCCTCGGGGATCTTTTTGCCGACGCCGATGAGTTCCGGGAGATCATGGAGACCGTCTCCCGCAAAGGGCGCGTGGGAAACACCGAGGCGGCCTTGAAGGATGTGGACGGGCGGTCCTTTCGGGCCCTGGTGAGCGGGGTCACCGTCACCGACATGGAGAGCCGGGAGCAGGCGGTCCTGTTCATGGTCCGGGACGTGGAAGAGACCCTCACCATGCGGGAGAAGATGGCCACCACCGAGAAGCTGGCAGCAGTGGGCGAACTTTCGGCGGGCGTGGCCCACGAGGTGAACAATCCCCTGGGCATTATTCTGGGCTATACCCAGCTCCTCAAGCGCAGCGCCGAGGACAAGAGCAGCCTGAAAGAGGATCTTTCCGTCATCGAAAAGCACGTCATCGGTTGCAAGAAGGTGGTGGAGTCTCTCCTCAACTTTGCCCGGAGCGGCCCCTCGGAAAAACGGGCCTGCCACCTCCACCCCATCATCGAAGAGGTCCTTGCCTTTACCCGGCATCAGGCCGAGATGGACGGCATCCAGGTGATCACCGAGCTGGCCCCGGACCTGCCGGAGATCCACGCCGACCCCGAACAGATCAAGCAGGTCCTCATCAACCTCATTATCAACGCGGTCCACGCCATCGACGGCCGGGGCGAGATCCATGTCACCACCGGGGCCGAGGAGCCGGGTACCGTGTTTGTCACCGTTGCCGACACCGGTTCCGGCATGGACGCCGAGACCCGTTCCCGCATCTTCGACCCCTTTTTCACCACCAAGCCCACGGGCACGGGCACCGGCCTGGGCCTGTCGGTGAGCTACGGCATCATTAAAAATCACGGGGGCGAGATCGATGTGATCAGCACGCCGGGGAAGGGGACGGCGTTTACGGTTCATTTGCCGACGGTGGGGGATGAAGGAAAATCAGGCCATAGGGAAAATAGGTAAATAGTGAACAGGACGTGACGTTTTTGATTCGCTCCCAGGCTCTGCCTGGGAGTGTGTTGTGCAAGGCTCCGCCTTGCCGGTACGGGATACCGTGGTGCAGGGTCTAAACCCAGGTTATCATGGCTTCAGGCATGGAGGCAGAGCCTCCGATGGGCATTCCCAGGCGGAGCCTGGGAACGAGAACAATAGGACATGACGTTTTTATGTTTTTTCATTGACCCGGGGGCCGCGTTCAGCTAAACGCCCTTAGCCCTTAGCCCTTAGCCCTTAGCCCTTAGCCCTTAGCCCTTAGCCCTTAGCCCTTAGCCCTTAGCCCTTAGCCCTTAGCCCTTTTTCGGAGAAAAACAGTGACACATCGCATCTTAATCGTGGACGACGAAATTGACATGCTGCGGCTCCTCAAGCGGAGCCTGGAGCCGGACCTGGGCTGCCGGGTGGAGACCGCTTCATCCGGTGAGGAGGCCTTTGCCATGATTCAGGAGCAGCGGTTTGACCTGGTGCTCTCGGACATGAAGATGCCGGGCATGGGCGGGGCCGAGCTGCTGCGGCAGATCAAGGAGCTGAAGCGTGGCATCGCGGTGATCATGATGACGGCTTACGGCTCCATCGACTCGGCGGTGGAGGCCATCCGCGCCGGGGCCTATGATTTTATTGCCAAGCCCTTTGATCACGACACCCTGGTGTTCCGGCTGAGAAAGGCCCTGGAGCGGAACCGGCTCATCAGCGAGAACATCCGCCTGCACAAGGCCTTTCGCGAGAAGGAGACCTTCCACAACATCGTGGGCAGTTCCCCTGCCATGCTCAAGGTGTTCGAGACCATCCGCATGGTGGCCCGCACCGACATGACCGTGCTGGTCACCGGAGAATCCGGCACGGGCAAGGAACTCACCTGCCGGGCCATTCATGCCCAGAGCGAGCGCCGCAACGGCCCGTTCATCACCGTGAATTGTCCCACAGTTCCCGAGCAGATTCTGGAGAGCGAGCTTTTCGGCTACAAAAAGGGGGCCTTTACCCAGGCGTCTTCGGATCGCCAGGGGCTCTTCCAGGCGGCCGACGGGGGCACGCTGTTTCTGGATGAAATCGGAGAGATCAGCCCGGCCATTCAGTCCAAACTGCTCCGGGTGATCCAGGAAAAAGAGATAAAACCCCTTGGGGGGACGAAGTCCGTGCCTGTGGACGTGCGCATCATCGCGGCCACCAACAAGGACCTGGTGCAAGCCATTGAAAAGGGCGAGTTTCGTCAGGACCTCTACTACCGGCTCAACGTGCTTCCTTTGCGCCTGCCCCCGTTGCGGGAGCGGCGAGAAGACATCCCGGCCCTGGTGAGTCATTTCATCCACAAGCATGCCGACACCATGGGGCGAGATCCTCTCCCCGTCTCGGATAAGCTCATGGCCCTTTTGATGGAGCTTCCCCTCACGGGCAACATCCGGGAGCTGGAGAGTCTCGTGATGAAGGGGCTTCTTTTTGCCACGGGTGAGATGATGGAGCCCGAGGACCTCCGGGAGGTTCTTGCCTCGGCACCGGCCGCGGCCACAAGGGACTCCCCGGCGCCGGACCTGACGGCATTGCCTTACAAGGAGGCCAAGGAGCAATGCCTCAAAGGGTTTAACGACAGCTATGTGGGGGCTCTTCTGGAGAAAACCGCGGGGAATGTGGCACGGGCTGCCCGCCTTTGCGGCATGGAGCGCCAGGCTCTCCAGCAGGTGATGAAACGTTACGGCATCGACCCCGAGCCATATCGCCACAAATGATTATTCCTTTATAAGGTGCGAAATATCGACCTGTATGTTATGATGAACACATCTCCAGGAAAAAATGTTTTGGTCTCAAAGATGTCTGCGTTTTCATAATCTGTCGCATTTCTGTGTGAACAAGGGTTGGTATTGCATTGAATGATTTTGGTGGGTTGTTTGTTTTGGGAGTTCAAGGTGTCATATGACAGATCTCCTGAATCACATGCTGTTCGCACTGGTCGATTTTCGTCATCTCATCGAAGGCCAGTTTGCCACCCGGGCGTTGTGGGAGTGGATCCTTTTTTTCATGCCCGTTTTCATCTTCGGGGAGTTCCCCCGGTATATTTTCCCTGCCGTTTTCCTCCTTGGGGCCAAAGTGGCCGATCGCCTTCCCCATGACGACCGTGAAAAAAAAACATTTTTTGCCACGGCGCCTTCGGTGAGCGTCCTTCTCGTGGGCTACAACGAAGAGGCCAGCGTGGCCAACGCCATCCGTTCTCTCCTTGAACTCGATTACCCCAACCTTGAGATTATCGTCATCGACGACAACTCGGAGGACCGCATGTATGAGGAGGCCAGGCCCTTTGCCGACAGGGGGCAGGTCAAACTCTACCGCAACAGCGCGGCCACCGGGCGATCGGGACGCCCCACCGCATCCAACATGGCCTTGTACCTCTCCTCCGGCGATTACATTGTCTCCGTGGACGCAGACACCTCCTTTGACCGGGACATGCTCTTCCACATGATCGGTCCCTTTTACGACCCCAAGGTGGGGGCCGTGGCGGGCAACATCAAGGTGCGAAACCTTGGGACCTCTGTCTGGACCCGGCTCCAGGCCGTGGAGTACGCCCTGTCCATCACCATATGGAAGCAATGGCTGGGGCTTTTGGGCATGGGCATGCAGGTCAGCGGGGCCTTCGGGGCCTTCAGGCGGGAGGCCCTGCTCTCCTTCGGCGCCTGGGACCCTGAACTGGCCGAGGACGCGGACCTGACCCTGAAGATCAAGAAGGTGGGCTGGAAGATCGTCTTTGCCCCGGCGGCCATCGCCATGACCAACGCCCCAGAAACATGGCGGGTGCTGAGGGGGCAGCGGTTCCGATGGGACAAGGGGGGCTTCAGGACCTACTTTCGCAAGCACGCCGACATCCTGAAGTTCTGGCAGTACGACTGGCGCAACGCCTTTGAGATTTCCCTGGAGTTTTTCTTTACGGTGTTCCTGACCTTTGTCTATGCCCTGTACCTGGTGCTGATGCTCTGGTTTTACCCGAGGCTCCTCATCTTTGTCTGGTGCCTGGCCTATCTTATTTACGTCGGGGTGACTCTCTTCTGTTTTGCTATTGCCCTTGTCTTCAGCGAGCGCAAAGCCCAGGAGGTGACACTGATCCCCACGGTGTTCCTCTTTCCGGGATACAAAGCCCTTTTCCGCTGGGTACGGTTCGGGGCGCTGATGTTGGAATTTTTCAGGATTAACTATCAGGAAGGCTACCTGCCTGAGTCTGCATGGCGCAATACAAAGAAATGGTGAGGTGTGAATGAAAAAAGTGTTTAACGTGGTCATTGTCGGTGCCAGGGAGGAAGAGTATCGAATCCTTGAAACGGGTCTGGAGTCCGCTCGGTTTGAGACCTCTCTCTCCATTTCCAGGGCCGAGGTTTCGGCGATGCAACGCCTCTCCGGACAGACCGATCTCATGATCTACTGCCAGGGAGAGGAGGAGTCCGAGCAGTGCCATGTGCCGGTGTTTGTGAACAAAACCATTTTTGTGACCTCCTGTTACGGCAAGGGCATTCTTCTGGAAGCCTTTAAAAAAGGGGCTGCTTACGTCCTGTTTCGTCCCCTGTTCCGGGCGGAACTCCTGCCCGCCATCCGAAATGTTCTGTTTTTTTCCAAAAAATACCGGGAAGCCAACCTCTCCGATGCCTCTGTCCTCTCATTTTTACGTGACGTGGCGGACGGCGGCGCTTCGGTCCTTGAGCCCCTTCCCTCTCCCTTTAAGCCCACGGGTCATTTTTATCCCGATGTCCTGAAGATCACCGGAGAGCTGGAAAACGAGGAAGCCTACCTGGAGGCCCTGGCCGAACGGGGGTTTTTCACCAAGCAGCTCAAAAACCGGGTCCGCCTCTGCGAGATGTGCGAATCCTACCAGATCAATTACCGGGAGGTGTGCCCGGCCTGTTCCTCCATCGACATCGTCAAGGGGCAGATGGTTCACCACTTTCCCTGCGGTCATGTGGACTCCATAGAGTCTTTCAGGCAGGGTGCGGACCTTGTCTGCCCCAAGTGCGAAGAGACCCTGCGTCACATCGGTATCGACTACGAAAAACCCACGGACTACTTCAAGTGCGCCCAGTGCCAGACCATCGTCCCCGAACCGGTGGTGGAACTCGAATGCCTGGTGTGCGGCCAGGTCTGCCGACCCGACGAAACCGTGGAGAAGAATATCTACGCCTATGAGATGACCCAACATGCGTGGGAGGCGGTGCGAAGCGGACAGATCAAGGGCGTGGACCTGGGCACCCTGCTTTACGATCACCACACGAATCTCTACAACAAACAGTTTTTCGAGCATGAACTCAAACGGGAGCTTATTCGCACGAAGCGCTACCACGCACCCTTTACCCTGATCCTGGCCCGCATCGAAAAAATCGAGGAGATTCGGAAAAACCACCCCGACCGCCTTGCCTGGTACGTGAACAATCTTTTCAAGGCCCTGAGCCAGGGCTTGAGGGAGCTGGACACCACCTGCGTCTGGGATGCCCAGACCCTGGGGCTTATCCTTGCCGAAACCGACTTTGACGGGGCTGTTGTGGTGGTGAACCGGATTCACGAAGCCATTCAGAAGCTGGAATACCTGTTTGACATCTGTCGTCCCGAGGTCTCCTTCAGTGTGGTCCAGGGAGACGCTTCCCACCAGACAGTGGATGACCTCATCGCTCTGGCCATGGCGGATCTTGCGGATGGATAGGCGACGTATGGCGGGCGTGGTCCCGTGGATAGGATGCCTTGTGATGGTGTGCTGCCTGGGGTGCGGTATGCGCAACCGCCAGGCCGTGGAGCAGGAGGCCGACATGGCCCTGGTGCGTGAGCTGACGGCCCCGGTCTTCTTTGGTCAGCAGCAGCTGTTCGCTGCCCTGGGGACCACGGCTCACGAGCTTGTTGTGTTTGAGGTGACCGGCCAGACGGTGAAGCGAATCCCGGAGCCGGGCACCGCTCCCCGGGTGCGGTCCGAAGCGCGGGTGGTGTTTTTCAGGATCCCCGATGACTGCGGGGAGGGATGGTCGCTCTACCATTTTGATTCCCGTTCTTTCCAGCTGCGAGCCCTTCCGGAGGTCAAGCCTTCCGAAGCCACGGATTCGTTTGTGGTGTTCAAGGCCCTGGACCGCACCGGGCGATGGTTCCCCGGCGAGCATGACCTGTCCCTTGTGCGGCTTCGTTTTGAGGTGGATGCCGAAGGGGAGATCCGTTTTGCAGGCAAGAAGAAGGTCCGGGACATTCCCGGAGAACCCGTGCTGCCCGTTCACCTGCGGGGCGCGGGAAGGGTCTTTTTCCTGAGCCGGGACAACGAGGGCGCCTCCACCCTCATGTCCGTGGACGAGTCTGGAGAGGACCTGTCCACCCATCTTGAAGAAGGGGCCGGTACCATCAGCCGGATCTACACCGATGACGGAAGTACCCTGGTCTTTGAATCAGACAAACCCGGCTACCAGGCCCTCTACAGGCTGGACCCTGCTACCGGAGAGGTGGCGGATTACCGCCGTCTTGAGGCGGAAACCGGGGAGCACAGCCGCTACATCCTGCGCAGCCGCTATGTGGACGGCACCGCTTCTCCGGTGGTGGTCCGGGTTCCGGAGACCCTCGGGGTCCGGGAGATAGCCGCCCTTGTGACGGCACAGAACCCCGAGGTGAGCCTGAAGCGGGCAGAGCTGGCCGCCTCCCTTGTGGAGGTGGGCATTGCCACCCTGCCCAATTACCCCTCTTTCTACTTTGAGCTGGGCACGGTGTCCCAGGCCGGGCTCTTCAACGACCAGACCAGCTTTTTTTCCCAGACCCTCATCGACGGGCTCCTCGGGTTGTTTCAACCCCTGCTCGATATCCGGCGAAACAGGGAACTCTGGCGGGCGGCTCAGTTGACGGCTGAGGCGGCCCGGAGCCGTCTGGACAACGAGGTCAACGAACGGGTGGCCGAGGCGGTGAAGCTCTGCTTTGAAGTGGCCTACCTTGACGAGCTGGAGGCCGTTCAGGAGTCGCTTCTGGAAGTGTATGGACAGCGCCAGGCCTATTACGAAACCCTGGATACCGTGGGGGGCACCCTAAGGCTGCAACACATGGCGGCAGAGAAAATTATGGTGGCGGCCGCCTCGGAGAAGGCCCACACACGGCGCCGACGCGAGTTTTTGATGAACCGCCTCAAGCAGCTTTGCGGGCTTGCCCGGGAGGTTCAGGTTTCCTTGGCCCCGGACGCCTTTCACCTGAGGGAGGCCGAGTTTGAAGAGGCCGCAGTGCTCAGGGAGCTGGCGGTCCTGAACCACCCCCAGGTGCGTGGCGTTAACGCCGAGCTGAAAAAGGCGCGGTTCCTGGAGGCGGCCGGGCCTGAGGTACGGGGAATTCTCAATGTGGCGGCGGAGTACGAGTACACCGGCAAGAGCACGTCCAACGCGGTGACCGATATCATCAACCTGACCTTCAGCGGCGGCATCTCCACAGCCCACGGCAAGGCCGCCAGGCTCCACACCGCGTACTGGCGTCATGTTAAGGATGCCCTGGGCATTGAGCTGGGCCTGGTGGCGGGAAGGGTCCGCCAGGGTCTGGACGAGGCCCTCATGGATTTCAAGGCCTCACAGGACGACAGCCGGGCCAAGGCCTTGGACACGCGGTATGCCCTGGAACAAGTGCGGGTGGCCCGGCTCTACGAGGCCATTGACACCCCGGGGGATGCCGATGCCTACGATCCCCTGGCCGTGATCACCGCCGAGCAGGAGTACCTGAGTGCCGTGGCCAGGAAGGCCCGGGTGGAAAGGGACCTGGGGATCCGGTACGTCAACGTCTGGCGGGAGACCGGGCGGTCCAGGCTCCTGGCCGACAACCTGTGGGCTTACTCCGACCTGAAGATGGAGGGGCGGACAGCTTCTGTCTGGCTGTGGGAGACCCGGGCCGCCATGGAGACAAAGGGTAGTCGGGATGCCTTTGTGACCACGGCAAAAGAGGCTGGTGTCAACCGGGTTTATGCTTACCTGTATTCTGATTCCCGGCTCCTTACGGAGATGATGGACCGGGAGCGGTTTATCCTCTTTTTAAACGCGTGCGTACAAGCGAATATCGAGGTGTGGGCGTTGCTGGGAGAGCCCGAGTGGCTCACAGGGCCTGACGGGGCGCTGGCGCTGGGCCGGGGCGTGGATCGTATCAACCGCTTTAACGCCTCCAGAAGCGGGTTCGAACCCAAAATTTCCGGCATAAAGATCGATCTGGAGCCCCACTCCGTGCCGGGGTGGGAGACAGATCCTGCCCTCAGGGAGGAGTTGAACGTCTCTTTTCTCCGGCTCCTGCAAAAGGCGAAGAGCCGCATGACGGGTGACATGCCCCTGTGGGTAGACGGGCCCGTCAAGTGGTTTACCCAGGAGGCGCATCGGCCCCTGATGCGGCAAACGGCGCGCCTCACCGACGGCATCACGGTGATGGCCTATTTCAACGCACCGGAAACCACAAGCCGGGTGGTGGCCAAGGTCTTTGAAGATGCGGCCGGACCCCTGGAGGTCGGCCTGGAGTTTTCCGGTAAAGCACCGCCTTCGGATACCCTGTATCCCCTGGACAGAGCCGGGTGGGACCGGGTTGAACAGGATTTATCGCGCCAATGGATGGAAAACCCCGGGTATCGAGGGCTCTCGTTCCACGACTACTCGGCTTTAAAGCAGATTTTTGAAGGGGGGGAGGAGTAAGATGAAAATATCGTTCAGGAAAGGCGGTGAATCCCAGGAGCCGGTCTCACCGGCCCAACCCCGGATGCGGGAGCACAAGAGAAGGAAAGCCCCTGTGCGCAAGGTGGTGCTGACCGTGTTGTGTGTGGTGATACTGGTGGGTGGCGGCATCATGCTTTACAACCGGAACACCCTGTATACCTACGGGATGGTCACGGGTGAGACCCTGGAACTTACAGCGGACGTGACCACCGAGATCCAGCAGCTGTTTGTCTCCAAGGGGGACATCGTCAAAAAAGGGGATGTGCTCTTCACACAATACTCCGTGGAGGGTGTAAAGCGGATCAGGCAGGCCGAGGCCGTCCTGGAGTCCAAGCTTTCCACATACGATCTTATTGCCGGGGAGTCGGGGGATCAGCGGGACTATGCCGCCCCTTTGCAAAACAAGCTCCGGTTCCTCGACCTGGAACAGCAGGGCAGCGCCCTTGCCCGGGAACGCATGCTCTCCGAAGCCCGCTTTGAGACGCGGCGCTTGAAAACCCTGTATGAATCCAAAAAAGAGCGCCACGAGAACCTGGAAAAACTCTACCGGCTGGATGCCACCACCCTGAGCCAGGTCCGGGCGGCGGAAACAGAGAAAGAGCTTCGTTACCACGAATATATCCTGGCCCGGGACCACTACACCCATGTGGTGGAATCCAACCGCATCGCAGAAGCCGAGGCGGAAAAAAACTACCGGGCCAGAATGTCCACCCTCAATCGAAGCGGTATTCAGGAAGACTCGGATGTGGACGACCTTCTCTCCGAAATCGAGCGTGCAAGGGCCTATCGGGACCATCTGCGCCAACTGTACGGCTCCGCGGGGTTTAAGGCCCCCTTTGATGCCATCATCACAGAGGTGAAGGTCTCCGCCGGTTCCCTGGTGGGAGGCGGAGAACCCATCTTATCCTGCGCTTCCCTCAACGGGCTGTGGGTGGACGTCTATGTGGCACCGGACAAAGCCTGGATGCTCACCGAGGACAAGGAGATCCTTTTGTACGTGGACGGAAAGCGTGAATCCGTTCCAGCAACGCTGACGGCCATGGGGAACGTGGAACTCCGGGTGCCGGAGGTCCTGAGGGAGAAGCTGCCCAAGCTGGTGAGCGCGGTCTATTTCCATGTGGCCGTGGAACACGATGAAACCCTGCTTCCGGGCAATGTCGTGAGGGTGGTGGTGAAGTAGACTCTCCAGTGCCCATGGGGCACGGGAGGAACCTTTTTGTGGAACGCCGCACGTTTGTGCGGCGTTTTTTTGTGTGTCTTAAGCCTTTCTGATCAGAAACAGCCCGTAGGTTGCCCGCAGGTTGGGCAGGAAGGTGATGGTCTTTCCGTATCGGTCCGCCGAATAGGTTTTGATGGCCATTTCGTTGATGATCTCAAAACCGGCTTCCTGGCCGAGGTGTTTGAAATCACGCAGGGAGAGAACACGGATGTTGGGCGTGTCGTACCAGGAGTAGGGCAGGACCTCGGTCTTGGGGGCGTGACCCGAGAAGAGAAACTGCGTCCGGACCTTCCAGTGGCTGAAGTTGGGAAAGCTCACCACCGCGGTTTTGCCCACCCGCATGATCTCGGCAAGGAGGGAGACCGGGTCGAAGGTCTGCTGGATGGTCTGGCTGAGAACCACGCAGTCGAAGCTTTCGTCCGGGTAGTCGCTGAGCTCGGTGCTGATGTCCCCCTGGATCACGGAGAGGCCCTTTTCAATGCAGGCCGATACTTTAGATTCAACGATCTCGATGCCTGTCTCCGAGACATTTTTATGCTGCTTCAGGAAGTGGAGCAGATCCCCCTCGCCGCATCCCAGCCCCAGGACCTTGGATCCCGAAGGAATCCATGACGCGATGATTTGAAGGTCGTATCGAATGGGAGCCTGGCTATCCGTCATGGCACACCCCCTTTAAAAAACCGCGAATCATGCGGGAGAGCCTGTCGTTGGGCAGGAGAAAGGCATCGTGGCCTGCGGTGGACTCCAGCTCGCAGAAGCTGACGTCGTTGCCCCGTTTTTTGAGGGCCTTGACAATGGCCTTGGACTGGTAGGTCGGGTAGAGCCAGTCCGAGCTGAAGGAGACCACAAGGCATTTGGCCTTGGTGCCGGAGACCGGTGCGGACAAGGCGGATTCCAGGTCGAAGTAGTCCGCGGCCTTGGTGATGTACATCAGGGAGTTGGCGTCGAACCGCTCCACGAACCGTGCGCCCTGGTAGTGGAGGTAGCTCTCCACCTTGAAAGGGGCCTCAAAGGCCGAGGCGTGGGTCTCCGGGTCTTGGAGGCGTCGCCCGAATTTTCTGTGCATGGCCTCGTCCGAGAGGTAGGTGATGTGGCCCACCATGCGTGCAAGGGAAAGCCCGGTGTCCGGGCTTGGGCCGTCGTAGTAGGCCCCGTTGTTCCAGTTCGGGTCGTTCATGATGGCCTGGCGGGCCACTTCATTAAAGGAGATGGCAAGGGCCGAGTGTCGCAGGGTGGTGGCAAGGGCCACGGCCGAGCGCATCATGTGGGGATAGGCGTGGCACCACTGGAGCACCTGCATCCCTCCCACGGAGCCGCCGATAACCGAGACGAGCTGCTCGATCCCCAGGTGGTCCAGGAGGCGCTTCTGGGCGTTGACCATGTCCGCGATGGTGACGACCTCAAAGTCCAGGCCATAGGCTTTGCCCGTTTCAGGGTTTTCCGAGGAGGGGCCGGTGGAGCCCATGCAGCCCCCCAGCACGTTGGAGCAGATGACAAAGTACTTGGTGGTGTCGATGCCCTTGCCCGGCCCCACCATACTCTCCCACCAGCCGGGTTTTCGGTCCGTGGCGTCGTAATACCCCGCCGCATGGGAGTCCCCGGTGAGGGCGTGGGTGATGAGAATGGCGTTGTCCCGGGCATCGTTGAGTTTTCCGTAGGTCTCGTAGGCCAGGGTCACCGGGCCGATGTGGGCGCCTGCCTCCAGGGGCAGGGCATCGCCTGCGTCACCAAAGGTGAAGAACTGTTTTTCCACAAAGCCCACGGAGTCGGGGTAAAGATCGGTTTTCATCGCGTCCTTCGATGGTTATGGGTACATCGCAACATGTCGCCCATGGTGTTTTTTTTATTTTCGTGCCGCTCAGTCACGGCCGTTCCAAGGAGCGCCGCACACCTGTGCGGCTTTTTTTATCCCGCCTGCTCAACGTCCACAACAAACGCTTCGGGGTTGAGGGCAAGCATGGCGTCGAGCTCGTGTTCGGTCTCTTTTGTGACACTGAAAAAGAGAAAGGCAAACATGGGAAAGGTGCGGTAATCCATTTTGCGCAGGCACAGGATGGTGCTCAGCCCCTCGGCCAGCTTCCGGTAGTCAAAGTCCTGGTCGTCCCGAAGGGGAATGGGGCGCTCGATGACCGCCATGGCAAAGGTGTCGTCACCGGCTGTGCCGAGCACCGCGTTCCAGTCGGGTTTTCTCTTCTGGGCAAAATAGTCATAGACGTTGATGCCGTATGCGTAGGAGGCAATGTCCGTAGAGCACCACCCGGCAAAGCGCAGGGGGTTCACCTCAATGGGGCGGATGCAATCGTTTTCATCGATGCGGATCTCGGTGTGGACAGGCAGGCCCCTGAAGTCTCCGAGCTCTGCCAGGTCCGAGAGAAAGCCTTCAATGGCTGAAAGGCGCGATGAGATGATTTTAGCGGAGGTGATGTAGAGGCGGTCGCTCATGTCCTGCTCGCCGCTGAACCGGTGCTTTAGGATGTTGAGCACCACCGGTTTGTTGTCGTCGTCGAAGTAGGCGTCCACCGCGTACTCGTCCCCTTCGATGACGGACTCCACAATGAAAAAGGCGCTGCTGATCACCTCTTCGGGAAAGGCGTTGGCCGTCTCCTTTGTCTCTTCCAGAAGCCGTGCCCGGACCGTTTCCCACTCGTCGGCGGTGTTTACCCTGTGGACCCCCGCGCTGATAAATCCCACCATGGGTTTGATGATAAAGGGGGCGCCCACACGCTCAAAGGTGAAGTCCGCGATCTCATCTGCCGCAAGCTTGAAAAAGGCGATGTCCGGGAACAGGGCCGCCGTCTTCTCCCGGAACTTGAATTTGTTCTTGAACAGGTCGATCTTCAGGGCCAGCTCCGAGTCCGCCCCAAAGGTCTCGACGATCCAGCCGATGGCGTTTTCGCTGTTGCTGTAGAGCCAGCGGAAGTTATCGCGCTCCAGCTCTTTGACGGCCTCGGCATCGGAGATATGGTTGGCTGACGGGGAGACGCACTTCAGGGCAAACTCGTTGTCAAGGAGAGGGGCCTGGGACTCGATGAGGTAGTTCTCGGCCACATCGGAGATGTAGGGTTGATCAAAGATAAACATGCACTGTTCCCAACTAATTAAAGATGCTTTTCGTTTTATGTGTCCGTTTCACGCGGGTGCCTCGGTAACCCCGAAAGCCATCGGTCCCCGGAATACCGCTGGGATTTGACCCGAGGAACGAGGGGCAAAGCCCGGCGGTAACCTGCTTTCAAGGTGGCTCACCTTGCCGCCGGAGGCATTCCTTTTAACCCATGCTGTCCAAAGCCTGGGAGAAGTCGGCGATGATGTCGTCGATGTGCTCGATGCCCACGGTGATACGGATCAACTCCGGCAGGACACCGGCCTTGATCTGGTCTTCGTCGCTGAGCTGGCGGTGGGTCATGCTGGCGGGGTGCAGGACGCCGGTGCGGACATCGGCCACGTGGACCACGATCTCGGCCAGCTGAAGGCTGTTCATGAGGCGCTCTGCGGCGTCTCTGCCCCCTTTGGGACCGAAGGTGAGGACCCCGCTGCCCGCTTTCATGTACTTTTTGCAGAGGTCGTGGTTGGGGTCGCTTTTAAGGAGGGGATACTTGACCCACTCAACGGACGGGTGGTTTTCCAGGAACTCGGCCAGGGCCAGGGCGTTGCTGCTGTGGCGCTCCATGCGCAGGTGGAGGGTCTCCAGGCCCTTGTTGGTGAGAAAGGCATTCTGGGGGGACATGTAGCACCCCAGGTCCCGGATCCACTGGACCCGCGCCTTCACGATATAGGCCTGGTTGCCGAAGGTCTCGGTGTAGCTGAGGCCGTGGTAGGATTCGTCGGGTTCGGTGAGGCCGGGGAACTTGCCGTTGTTCCAGTCAAAGGAGCCGCCGTCCACGATGATGCCCCCCACGCTGGTGGCGTGGCCGTCGGTGTACTTGGTGGTGGAGTGGATCACGATGTCTGCCCCGTGCTCCAGGGGGCGGCACAGGCAAGGCGTGGGGAAGGTGTTGTCCACGATAAAGGGGACGCCCATGGCCTTGGCGATGGCGGCGAACTTGTCGAAGTCCAGAACCTGGGTTCCCGGGTTGGACAAGGACTCGCCGAAGAGCAGCTTGGTGTTGGGCTTGAAGGCTTTTTTGATCTCATCCACAGGGGCGGCGGGGTCCACAAAGGTCATGTCGACGCCCATTTTCTTCAGGGTGTGCTTGAAGAGGTTGAAGGTGCCGCCGTAGAGGGTGGACAGGGCCACGAAGTGGTCGCCCGCTTCACAGATATTGAGGATGGACACCGTGGACGCGGACTGGCCCGATGAGAGGGCCAGGGCCCCCACGCCGCCTTCCAGGGCCGCCATTTTGTTTTCAAGGACTTCCACCGTGGGGTTGCTGATGCGTGAGTACATGTGCCCGGGGACCTTGAGGTCGAAGAGGTCTGCGATCTCTTTGCACGTGTCGTACTTGTAGGTGGTGCTCTGTACGATGGGGGTGACGCGGGGCTCTCCGTTTTTGGGAGTAAACCCGCATTGAACTGCCTTTGTCTCGATATTCCAGCGTGTCGTATCCATATGAACATCCCGTGTAAGCGTGGTGAATCGTTATTGCCGTAGGTTTCCCTTTGAGGCGGGAAAGTGCACGCATCGGTTTTAGCCTAAGTGTTCGCCGTTTTTCAATTGACAAATTACCCCACATGCATAATCAAGTAAACTTAAACGAATTAAACCATAGGTTAAGTTATGCTAAACGATATCGATTTCAACCGACTCAAGGTGTTTTATTGCATCTACAGCAGGCAAAGCATCGGGGGGGCGGCAAAGGAGCTCAACGTCACCCCGTCGGCCGTGAGCCAGCATCTGAAAAAGCTGGAGCAGGAGATCAGGGTGCGGCTCTTCACACGGATGCACAAACGGCTTGTGCCCACGGTGGAGGCGGACAGGCTGTTTGCGATCCTCAAGCCGTTCTTAGGAGAGTTGCAGGCGGGGTTGACGCTTTTTCAAAACGGGAAGGATGAGCCGTCCGGGCTTTTGCGCATCGGGGCACCCGTGGAGTTCGGCAAGGCCTTTTTCCCGAAGGTGATGGCGTCATTTCGGAAGCAATACGGAGAGGTGACCTTTTCCCTGACCCTGGGCAATTCCGAGAGGCTCCTTGCCATGGTCAAGGGCGGGGAGCTCGATTTTGCCATGGTGGATCTTTTTGCAAGCCAGAGGAAATACGTGGCGGATCTGGGGACCTATCATGTGGAGCCGATCATCGATGAGGAGGTGATTCTGGCCTGTTCGGCGGTCTATTTCCACACCCGTCTCAAGGAGAACCTCTCCCCGGACCACATCCTCTCCCAGGATTTTATCTCTTACGAGCGCAGTCACCAGGCCCTTAACGGCTGGTTTCGGCACCACTTCGGCAAACAGTCGGTGAGACCCAACGTGGTCCTCACCGTGGACAGCGTCCAGGCCGTGCGTTCGGCCATCGAAAGCGACATGGGCCTGGGCGTGGTGACCCGAAACGCCGTCCGGGACCAGCTCCGGCAGGGAACCGTCATCCCCGTCAGCACGGGCAAGCGGGAGATCGTCAACAAGATCTCCCTGGTCCAGCTCCAGGACAAGGTCCCCACCTTTACGGAGAAGACAGCCCAGTCGTATTTCAGGGAGGCGCTGCGGGAGGTATCCCGGTAGGCGGTGGGACACTCCCAGGCAGAGCCTGGGAGCGAGAAAAAAACAGGATGCCGTGAAGTTAGCTTTCGTTCCCAGGCTCCGCCTGGGAATGACGCACGGAGGCTCTGCCTCCACGATTGAGCTCGCATAGCCCTGTATATTTGTCCATATATGCAGCGATACACACCTGCAAGGCGGAGCCTTGCAATGGACACCCCCGGGCAGAGCCTTGGAGCGAGAAAAAACAGGATGCCGTGAAGCTAACTTTCGTTCCCAGGCTCCGCCTGGGAATGACGCACGGAGGCTCTGCCTCCACGATTGAGCTCGCATAACCCCTGTATATTTGTTCATTGTGCAGCGATACAGACCTGCAAGGCGGAGCCTTGCAAACGACACTCCCAGGCAGAGCCTGGGAGCGAGAAAAGCTGGTTTCGAATGTGCTTTTCTCTTCGCTGCACAGGGAAAGTCACATTTGCCTTTGATTTAGCTCGAACGGAATCTTTTTTTAAAAGCTGTTTGTCAAACTTTTCAAAAGTTTGGCCCCCGGCAGGGCCGCCGGAGGCATCGTTCACTTGGCAGTTTTCGGCGAAATGGGTGGCGAAGCCGGGGTATGATGGCATACCCCGGCTGGTTTACATGGAGTGGGGGTTATTCGAACTCAGCCAGCTCTTTTTCGAGTTTTTCCAGCATGGCTGCGCAGCGCTTGCTCAGCGCTTTTTTGTAGTAGTCGCGGACGGGCAGGGCTGCTTTGCGGAAGGCTTCATGCTGCTCAGGGGTCAGGTCCACGCGCTCGGTGTGCTTGGCCAGGACCTCGGCTGCTTTTTCGTTGGCTTCCTTCTGGAGGTCGTAGGCGTAGTCACGCATCTCGGCGACGGTTTCGGTGAGGATCTTCTGCAGGTCCTTGGGCAGGGACTTGAAGAAGCGGTCGTTCATGAACACGCCTTCGAGGTACATGATGTGGTTGGACATGATGAGGTACTTCTGAACTTCGTACCATTTCATGTCCACCAGGGCGCCCAGGGGGTTTTCCACGCCGTCCACCATGTTCAGCTGAAGGGCGCTGTACACGTCGGTGTAGGAGACCGGCGTGGGGTTGGCGTTGTAGGCTTCGTAGTTTTTGATGATGAGCGGGGTGTCCATGGTGCGGAAGGGCAGGCCTTTGAAGTCTGCGGGGCCCATGATCTTTTTGTCGCTCAGCCAGTCGCTTGCGCCCAGGGGCCACAGGTCCATGAGGCGCAGGCTCTTTTCAGCGTAGGCACCGGCGAGGTCCTTTTTGACCACCTGGCTTTTGGCCAGGAACTCGTAGGCTTTTTCCACGCTGGAGGGCAGCAGGAAGTGCAGGGCGAACATCTGGCCTTCGGGCACGATGGTGGAGACGTTGCCGGGGCTGACGATGGCCATCTGGGTGGAGCCGGTGAGCAGGTGCTCCACCAGGTCCACGCCGACGCCAAGCTGGCCCACCTGGAAAATCTCAAACGTGATTCGGCCGTCACTTTTTTCCGTTACGCGGCGGGCAAACTCCTTGGCGTATTTGTCCGGTACGGTGTCCGCGTACTCTTCGTGGGTAATCTTAAAGGTGTAGGTTCCTCGTTTGGCAGATGCGGGAAGCGCACCGGCAAACACAATCAACAGCATCAAACCAAGCGTACAAAACTTTTTCATCTCTCACTCCTAAGTAAATGATCTATTATTTCAAATTGATGAATTACTTCATCAACCCTCCCAGGAACAATGAAATTTCGGGAAACGCGGAAATCAGGAAACAGGCAAAGAGCAGGATGGCGATATACGGCCCTTCGTTTCGAATGACTTCAAGGTACGGTTTGTCGAAGATGGCACAGCAGGTGAAGATACTTGTGCCGAAAGGCGGTGTGCCGGAGCCGATGGCGACCTGCAGGGTAATCAGGACACCCAGGTGCACCAGGTTGATGCCTGCGGCATGGGCGATGGGGGCAAAGATGGGGGTCAGGATCAGGATGACGACCACGGCCTCCACAAACATGCACCCGACAAAGAAGACGATGTTGACGGTGAGCAGGATGAGAAAGACAGAGGCCGACTCCCCGAGGAGGCCCTGGGTCAGCATCTGGGGGATACGGTCGTAGGAGATGACCCAGGAGAAGCATTGGCCCACTGCCACCAGAATGAACACGACGGTGGTGAGCACGCCGGTGGAAAGGGCGATCTCGTAGAGATCTTTCATTTTGACGGATTTGTAGATGATCATCTCCACAAAGGCCGCGTACAGGACGCTTGCGGCCGCTGCTTCCGTGGGGCTGAAGATACCCGAGTAGATGCCGCCCATGATGATGACGGGAAAGCCGAAGGGCAGGATGCAGCGTTTGGTGGCTGCCAGGCGCTCTGCGGCGGATGCCTTGGGCAGGCGGGGGATGTTGTTGCGCTTTGCGTAGAACACGTTGTACGCGGCAAAAAGGGCGATGATGACCACGGCGGGACCGATGCCTGCGATGAACAACTCTCCGATGGACGCGCCGCTTGCCACCCCGTAGACGATCATCCCCAGGCTGGGGGGAATGAGGTAGGCCAGGTTACTGGAGTTGATGATCAGCGCCAGGGCTTCGCTGTCGCTGTAGCCCCTGTCCAGGAGTTTTTGCCGAACCGGAGACCCCACGGCCACAACCGTTGCCTGGGTGGAGCCGGACACCGCGCCGAACAGGGCGCAGGTGATGGAGGTGGTGGAGGCCAGGCCGCCGCTCAGGTGACCCACCAGGCTTTCCACAAAATCGAGCAGACGTTCCGATGTCTGCCCCTTGCACATGATATCGGCGGCGAGGATGAACATGGGGATGGCCATGAGCACCGGTGCCTGAACGCCCAGGATCATCTGCTGAACGATGATGAAGGGCTGAACCATGGGCGTGTACAGGCTGATATACACAATGGTGGAAAGAAGCATGGTCATCATCATGGGGAATCCCATGAGCAGCAAGAGAAGCATTAAACCAAAAAGAATCAGCATTCTGTGTCCTCCCCCTCGGGCTTTTCCGTTCCCACGTAGAGCTCGGGTTCTTTGATGTTGATGATGATGTTCATCAGGTATTGGATGGCCCCGAGGCCGAACCCTACGGGTACGACGGCGGCGCGAATCCAGTCCGGCATTTCAAGGGCGGAGGTCACCTTGCCCAGCATCTTGGTGTATTCAATGTAGTCGAGAGCGATGGAGCAGACGTAGATGTACGTGGCCATGGTCACAAACGAGATGAAGATCATCAGTGCTTTTTTAATCTTGGGGGACAGCGTGTCGAAAATCGCCGTCATGCGGATGTGGCGTCCCTTGCGGGCGGCATAGCCTATGCCGCTGAATGTCACGAGAATAAGCAGCGACCCGCCGAGCTCGTCGGCCGACGCCATGCTTTTCATAAACAGCTTGCGGGAGACGACATTGCAAATCAGGAGGCCGGCCATGAACAAAACGCCGCTGGCCAGGACCCACTCCGTAATCAATGCAATGAGGTCGTCAAGTTTCCAAAAAAGTTTCATGCATTCTCCTCTTTACCCCATTCCCCTCGGGTACGTTACACATGGTATCTTTACCAAAAACAGGTTGTACGGCAGTCAAAGCCTCATTGCTTTAACCTGCCAGCAACTGTCCGAATCCTTTTATTTCGGGCTGTTTTCCCGCAAGGGTCATGGCATGCCAGAACATGGCCTGGGTGCTTGTGACAACGGGAACTCCAACTTCAGCCTCAATCTCTTCAATGTGCTCTAATGCGCGCAAATTGGTGCAGGACATAAACAGGGCGTCCGTGGGGGCCTGGGCCAGGATGCGCCTGGCTCCTTCCAGCATCGAGTCAAAGGAGACCGTGGTGATGTCGGTGTCTTTTTCGATGCGCAGCGCCCCGATGGTGGGCACTTCAAGGCCTTCTGCTTCAAGCTGCTGATAGAGCGGGTAGTTCACCTCCGTGGGGTAGGGCGAAAAGATGGAGACCCGCCTGGCCTTCAGATGCTTGAAGGCGGCAAGGGCTCCGGCCCACGGGTTTGTTGCGGGGATCCCCGGGTTGTTTGTGGTGAGCAGCTCCCGGATTTTGTCATTGCCGATGACAATGGAGGCCGAGGTGCAGCCGAAGGCCATGACGTCCATGGGAAGCCCGGTTGCGATGAGTTCGGCAGACTGGGTGATGCCCCGGGAAATCTCAGCCAGGGCCTCTTTGGTCATGGAGCTTGAGTAGTAGACCCGGTTGCTGAAGACCATGGCAGACGAGCCCACCAGCATGTTCAGGTCTCTTTCAATGGAATGGTCCGTTGAAAGCTGCACCAGCCCGATATGCACCTTGTCCGGGCGGGGAGCCTTGGTATGGTCCAGAAAGAGTTCACTTGCTTCGTAATCAGACTGGCTGAGCATGGGATACGCCCTCCTTATTGATCTCGGCTGCGTAGGTTGCGCACATGGCGGCGTACATCATGGTGGCACGCAGCACCTGCTTTTTTTCCACGTATTCGTCGGGCACGTGGCATGCCGCGATCACACCTGGGCCGTAGCCGATGACGGGGATGCCGTGCTTGCCCATGATGGCGACGCCGTTGGTGGAAAACGGCCAGGTTGTCAGCGTGGGCGGTGTGTTGAACAGCCCCTCGTAGGCCTTGACCGTGCTGCGGGTGACCACGTGGTCCCTTTCGATTTTCCAGGCGGGGAAGGTGCACTCTTTGCAGGGGACAAGCCCTGTGTAGGACGGCTCTTCAAAGGTGTGGAACTCAACGGTTGCCCGGGCCGCCTGAACCGAAGGCAGCTGCTGCACCTGTTCCAGGGCATACTGGGGAGACTCCCCCCATGTCAGCCGCCGGTCGATGGTCAGTTCGCAGTAATCCGCCACGGAGGAGCGGGACGGCGCGCCGGAGATCATCTCCGAGACCACCAGGGTGCCTTTGCCCAGGTCCTCGTCTTCGATGGTGAGGTTGGTGCTCAGTGCTTCCAGTTCGGACACGATCTTTGCCATGGCGTAGATGGCGTTGTCCCCCATGTGGGGGGCGGAGGCATGGGCGCTTTTGCCTGTGACGGAGATTTTGAGCTCCATGCGGCCTTTCTGGGCAAGGGAGATCCGGTCGTCGCTGGGCTCTGCAATGATGACAACGTCAGGGGACACCCCTTCGTTTTCGATGAGGTATTCCCATGCCAGCCCCTCGCAGGGCTCTTCCTGCACCGTGGCGCAGACCATGTAGGTGAACTGGTCGGTGAGGGAGAGGTCTTGCAGGACCTTTCCCGCGTAGACCATGGACGCGATGGCCGCTTTCATGTCCGAGGCCCCGCGACCGTAGAGGCAGGTGTCGTCCTGCTCACCGGAAAAGGGAGGGCGCGACCACTGGTCGCGGTTGCCCGCACCCACGGTGTCCATATGCCCGTCCGCTGCGATGAGGGTCTTGCCGGTTCCCACGGAGCCGCGGACGTTGCCCATGGGGTCCACGGTAACCTCATCAAAACCCAGCTCCCGCATCTTGCCCTCAACGAGGGCGGCAACCCCTTGCTCGTTGCCGGAGAGGCTTTCGGTTTTGATGAGTTCACTGGCAAACTCACAGATGTTCCGGGCATAATCCTCGGTGCGGGACACGATTTTTTCATACATATCAGACATCACGATTCCTATTTTATAATCACCATGTGTTCGGCGGCCCTGGGGGAGAGCAGTTCGGCGCCATCTTCCGTGATCACAATGTTCTCTTCGTGCACCATCTCCTTGCCCGGGGCATAGACCATGCCGGGTTCCAGGGTGATGACCATGCCCGCCTCCAGCGTGGTGTTGTCCGTGGCCGTGTTGGAGGGCCACTCCGTCAGCTGGCTGCCGAGGCCGTGGCCGAGGCGTCCCACGCCGCTGCCCAGGGCGCCGCCTTCTTCCATGACGCTCCACATGGCGTTGTAGATATCCGTGGTGGTGGCTCCGGGGCGGGCCACCTTCAGGCCGGCTTCCGTTGCTTCATACACGCAGTCGTAGGCGCGCTGGGTCTCGTCGCTGCAGTGGCCGAAGGCAAAGTTGCGGTCAAAGTCCGAGAAATACCCGTCGTGCACCGCCCCCACATCGATGATCAGCACGTCACCCTCTTCAATGCGGCGGGGGGTGGGGCCCATGATGATGCTGTCGTAGCCGTCGGGGCCGGAGCCGGAGATGAGGTATTTGACGAATTCGGCGCCGTGGTTCAGCATGTTGATCCGCATCTGGCGGCAGATCTCCTGCTCGGTCTGGCCGATTTTGGCGTGGGTGGGGAGCATGTCGAAGCCGTGGCCGGCGATCTCGCAGGCCCTTTTGATCTTGGCAATCTCCGCCGGGGACTTGATGGCGCGCAGGTGGTGCATCTCATAGGCGATGTCCACAAACTCTTTTCCGTCCACAAGGGAGGCCAGCTTCAGGTAATCCGCCGTGGGCATGCGAAGGTAAGACTCCTGGCCAAGGGTGGCACCGATGCGGCCGAAGCGGGTGGGCAGGGAGTTGACGACACCCGCCACCAGGGAGATGCCGTCGTCCTCGGGGTTGGGGGAGGACCAGGTGAGGACGTGGTCCAGCCAGGTGCTGCGCATGCCGCTTTCACCGATGCCGGGGATCACGGCAACCGGTTTTCCCTCCAGGGGAATGACCAGAAACCAGGGCCGGGTGGGGCTCTCCCAGAATTGGGTGTAAAAACCGGTGAAGTAGCGGACGTTGGCCTCGGTGGTGAGAAAGACGGCGTCCAGCTTTTTCTCCTGCATGACTTTCTGCATGCGGGCGGTACGCGTTTCAAACTCTTCAGCGGTGAATCCAGATTCGAGTATGCTCATCGTTTCTATCCTAAAATCACTCTGGTGGATTAGTTGTCTCGTCCGAACCACACCACGTCGCGGTAGGTCTCAGGCGAGGTATCTCCTTCGGTGTTGATGCAAAGGACCTTTGCGTCTTTGGTAAGGCCCAGTTTTTCACGTGCTTCCCGGCCCTCTTCCTCTTGCATCACCCACTGCAGGAACCCTGTGGTGGCGGCACCGGACTCTCCGGAGATGACCTGGGGGTCGCCCTTCATGGGAGCGCCCAGGATGCGCATTCCTTTGGCGGCGATGTCGTCGGAGCAGGAAGCATAGGCCATGGGGTAGTCGCGCAGCATCTCCCAGCTGGTGATGTTGGGCTCGCCGCAGGCCAGGCCCGCCATGAGGGTGGCAAGGGAACCGGTCACAGCGTGGGGGGTGCCGTCGTTTTCGCAGGCGGAGACGTAAAAGCAGTTGGCTGCCTCGGGTTCCACGATGATGAAGGTGGGGGCGTCTTTTCCGAACACGGACATGAAAAAGCCCAGCATGGCCCCGGCAAAGCAGCCTACCCCTGCCTGGAGCAGCACGTGGGTGGGGCGGTTGACGCCCATGGCCTGCATCTGTTCCAGGGCTTCCAGGGCCAGGGTGGTGTATCCCTGCATGATGGAGGTGGGGATCTCTTCGTAGCCTTCCCAGGAGGTGTCTTGGACGGTGAGCCAGCCGTTTTTCTGGGCCGTGTCCCAGGCCATGCGCACGCAGTCGTCGTAGTAGAGCTCGGAGATGGTGCACTCGGCGCCCAGGGTGCGGATGTTGTCCCGCCGGATGGGGTCGGACCCTTTAGGCATGTAGATGATGGCTTTCTGGTCGAACTGCTGGGCGGCCCAGGCCAGTCCTCTTCCGTGGTTGCCGTCGGTGGTGGAGGCAAAGGTGATGTCGCCCACGGCTTTGCGGGTCTCTTCGGAGCGCAGCTCGTTGCAGCTGACCTCGTCGATCTCTTTGCCCAGCTTCTGGGCGAGGAGCTTGCCCACGGCGTAGGTGCCGCCCAGGACCTTGAATGCGTTTAAGTTGAACCGGTAGGATTCATCCTTGACCAGGATTTCCCCTAAACCAAGGTGGTCGGCGAGGTGGGTGAGTCGTGCAAGGGGGGTGGGGGCATACGTGTCAAAGGTGCTGTGGAACCTGCGCACCTTCTCTGCGATCTCCCGGCTTAATATGGAGACATCGGCTCCGGCGTCGGGAGCCTTTGGATTCTCGTTAAACTTGATATCGACTTTCGACAACGTGTTTCTCCTTTTTGGTAAGCTTGATTGTGAACGGCAAGGAAGTATTGCAGAGAGTATGCCAAATCAGGCTTTCGAAGGAGATATTTCGCGCTTTCAATAGGTTAAACGAAATTGAGCGCCTTTTTGACGGGCCGGGCATGATTCGCAATCTGAGAAGTTTCTCATCTTGCGAATCGTTGTGGGGCAAGGCGCCTATTTCTCAATTTTTCGGTAGAGTGTCGCCAGGCTGACCCCCAGGGCCTTGGCCGCTTGCTTTTTCCCCTTTGTGGTGTCTCCGTAATAGGCCAGGGCACGCATAATGGCCTGGTGCTCAAGGGCTTTCAAGGGGATGACGGGCTGCTGGGGATCGGGCTCAGGGGGCGCTTTAGGAGAAAGATTCTCATTTTGCAAAAAACCGGCGTGGAGGGTGGACTGGTTGATCTCCCCCTGGTCCGAGACCATGTTGACCAGGTATTCGATGGTGTTCTCCAGCTCACGGATGTTGCCGGGCCAGTCATAGTCCCGCATCTTCTGGACGATGGGGGTGGGCAGGGTAAACCGCTTTTTGCCGAAGAGGGTGCAGTATTTGCTGATAAAGTGGTCCACGAGCAGGTCCAGGTCCCCGAGGCGCTGGCGCAGAGGGGGCGTGTGCAGGGGGATGACATTTAAGCGGTAATAGAGGTCGCTTCGGAACATGTTCTGGGCCATGAGTTCCTGAAGGTTGTCGTTGCAGGCGGCGATGACGCGGATATCCACGGAGACGGGGCGGGTGGCCCCGAGGCGGGTGATGGTCCGCTCCTGGAGGACCCGAAGGAGCTTGACCTGCAGGTACAGGGGCATGGAGCCGATTTCGTCCAAAAAGAGCACCCCCCCTTCGGCCAGCTCGAATTTGCCGATCTGCCCCTTGCTCAAGGCCCCGGTAAAGGCGCCGCCCACGTAGCCGAAGAGCTCGCTTTCCAGCAGGGTGTCCGGGATGGCCCCGCAGTTGATGGCGATAAACGGGGCGTCTGCCCTGTCCCCGATGGCGTGGATGGCCCGGGCCACAAGCTCTTTGCCAGTGCCGCTCTCCCCTGTGATGAGCACCGAGGAGCGGGTGTTGCCCGTGGCCGTGATCTGCTCTTTCAACTGGAGCAGGAGCGGGGATTGACCGATGATGTTGTCCAGGCTGCTGTCGAAGCTGGGGGCGGATCCCTGGGGGCTGTGGGATATGACCGACTGGATGGTGTCGAAGACAAAGACCTTGGAAAACCGGCTGGCAGCGGACTTGGGCTCCACGTACTTGCCCACGATGAGCTGTTGCCTGTTTTCCTGTTCCACGGTGTATTCGTTCAGGTCGGAGAAGGTGCACCCCGTGGGGGTAATGGAAAAATTCTCAAATTGCGAAGGCAGGGTCTTGTGCAGGATTTCCCTTGCTCGTTCGTTATGGTAGACGATGGCCCCCTTGGCATCGTAGATCAGGGTACCCTTGTTGTTGGTGTTGACCACCTGGCTCATGATGTCCAGCAGGTCGCTGATGTCTTCAAACTCTTGGCGCTCATTGACGCGGGCCGCGATGCTGATGGCAAGAAGGGAAAGAAAATTTAAATAGATGGCCCGCTGGCTCAGGACCCGCTCCCGGGCTTCCTGGGAAAAACAGATGAGGTCGATGGCTCCGAAGGTGGTTTTGCCGTCGGAAATGGGGGCACACACAGACAGGAGTTCATGGCAGTCGGCTTTGGTCTGGCAGCCTTTGCAGATTTCGCTCTCCCTGGGATTGACAATAAAAAGGGGCTTGCTCCCTTTAAGGGTGGTCTTGAGCAGGTTGCCCGCGTTTTTGATGCTCTCGCCAATTCCTTTGGCGCACCTTCCCGTTCCAGCAATGCGAATCAGGTCGGTGTCCACAACATCCACGTCAAGCCCCGTCACCGTTGAGATGGTTTCGGCGTAATACTGTATCTGTTTCTGCAGTTTTAAAAGCATACCGCGGGTTCCTTGTTTGTCTATCAACGTGCCTTGGTCCCTTGTGCCTTTACACCATTTGTATGCGATCCGGGGAATAGGGCCTTACCGGAAAGCCGTTTAGAATCATGATAATATAGAGTTGGTGTCAAGAGGGAACATTGGTAACTTTTACATGCTATGGTTTTTTTAAGCGGTAAATGGGGAAGTATTGTTGAGAGTGATCCAGGGGTTGAGAAAAGGCGGGTTTGTGATGGTTTTTGGTGCAGGTGCACCGGGAAATGAGCACCGGGTGTTCCATGGGACGCGTCGCGTGTTTTTTTTATCCCCCATGCGGGCGTGGGAAGGGCTGCTATTCCACTGCAGACGCGGTTGCGTGGGGGGGATTTGCCAATTGTTCCTTGACAATAATGATCGCCGGGGGCATTTAGGTCAGTGCTGATTTCGGTGTGTAGCCGCTTAATTAGACGTGAGGCCTCGGTGTGGTGGGCTCTGAACAACAGTGTATTATCGTTCCTTGAAAGGTTACGTCGTTTCGGATGGATCATTGTGGGGGGCATCTGTACAGGAACTGGTTGTACCAAGGTTATGAGGATTAAAATGGATCAAATGCCCTTGTCGTGGCGAAGCGTGTTTTTCATTCTGTTCATGCCGGTATTTTTTTATTCATGCACAACGGTCAGCCCGCCCGTGGCACCTGTGATAAAACCCGTGATCGAGCCCGTTGTCAGCCCTGAGCCCGAAGCTGAGGCTGAACCGGATGTCTCTCCCGAAGTGAATCCACCTGAAAAATCAGTTGACGAGCCCCCGGTCAAGAGGTCTGTGGTCAAGAAGTCGGTACCGAAGACGCCTGTTCTGACACCGCAGGAGGCCCCAGCCGTTGACCTCCTTTCCGGCCTTCGCATCATCGGAGAAGTGGAGCCGGTGACCCTGGTTCCGTCCGGGGTGACCATGCCGGCACGCATCGACACCGGGGCCACCACCTCTTCCATTGATGCCACGGAGATCGAACCCTTTGAGCGTGACGGAAAAAAATGGGTGCGCTTTGTGGTGGCCGACAGGCGCAGCGGTGAGAAAGTACCCCTGCAGTGCCCGGTGTTGCGGCGCGTCAACATCATCAGTCATGCGGGTGAGTCCCTCAGACGCCCCGTGGTGATGATTAAGACCATGATGGGCGGAGTTGCTTTTGATCATGAATTTTCCCTGACCGATCGATCGGACTTTTCGTACCAGGTTCTCATCGGCCGAAATTATCTTCAGGGTGAGTTTGTCGTTGATGTGAACCGCAAGAATGTAACCAGCCCCATGAGTGAGAATTAAAATGAAAGAGCGGATTCAGATCATCGCCATTGTTGTTGTGCTGATTGTTGTGGGTGTGGGGGCAGCCGTATACAAACATGTCAAACTGGGGTTTCCTTTTTTACCGGGTGAAAAACAGAGGGCCTGGACCGTTGAGGCAACGATCTCCTTTGTGGCCGACGGTGGCCCGGTGGAGGTCTCGGTGAACAGGCCCGATCGAAGCGACACCATGGCTGTGCTGGAGAAAAAATCCGTCACCCCCGGGTATGTGGTTTCGAAAAAAGGGGGCAGGACTGTCTGGAAAGCGGAAGACAGGCATGGGCCCCAGAAAATGTTTTTGAGGTCCACCACCTACCGTCGCAGCGGCGGTGAGGCAACGCCCCGCGGGAAGGTTACATACCCCGGGGCACCAGTTTTCAAAGAGCCCCATGAGCTGGCCGCCGACGGCATCGTCTTTGCCGCTCAAAGTGAAAACACCTCCGGTGAAGCGGTGGCCAGGGCGATTTTAAAGGCCTTTAATGACCCCATGAACAACAACGCCTCACTGCTCCTTACCGACGCCGATACCTATGGGGGAGTTGTGCCCCTTGCCTGTGGACTGATGGCCAGAGCCGGGGTCAAAGCCCGCATGGTGAAAGGGCTCAACCTTGACGAGGAAAAGCCCAAACAGAAGCTGAAAAGCTATGTCGAAATAGAGGATGGCTCCGGGTTCAAACTGTTCAATCCGCGAACGGCAGAGCTGGAAAACAGGGATGCATTCCTGGCATGGCAGCAGAACGGGGAGTCCATCCTTGAGATCATCGGGGGAAGCGGCGGAGACATCTCGTTTTCCGTTATCGCCGATGAGATCGCCGCCCAGAAGGCTGCTGTGCAGCATGGCAAATACACCGGCCATGTGCTCATCGATTTTTCTATTTACAGCCTCCCCATTGCCCAGCAGAACGTCTTCAAGCTTTTGCTTCTCATTCCCATCGGCGCCCTTGTCATCGTCATCCTCCGAAACCTTGTGGGGATTGAAACCTCGGGGACGTTTATGCCGATCCTCATCGCCCTGGTTTTTCTCCAGGTCCATTTGCTGGTGGGGCTCTCTCTTTTTGTCATCATTGTGGGCATCGGCCTGATCCTTCGGTCTTATCTTTCCAGCCTGAACTTGCTCCTTGTTCCCAGGATTTCCGCGGTCCTGGTCTTTGTCATCCTCATTTATGTGGGGGTGAGCGTCGCCAGCATCCGCATGGGGTTCGAGGCGGGGCTGATGGTGACCTTTTTCCCCATGATCATCATCTCATGGACCATCGAGCGCATGTCCGTCCTCTGGGAGGAGGAGGGGCCCAAAGATGTCTTTATCCAGGGCGGCGGCAGCCTTTTTTCCGCGTCCATGGTCTACCTTGTCATGCAAAACAGGGTCGTCGGCCACCTGACCTATTCCTTTCCTGAGCTGTTGCTGGTGGTGCTCGCCGCGATCATCATGATCGGGAGCTATTCCGGCTACCGCCTCACCGAGTTGAGGCGCTTTGAGCCACTTGCAGGGGGGGAGTGATCATGTTCACCTCGCCCTTTAAATTAAAAAAAGCGGGTGTCGTGGGCATGAACCGGCGCAACGTGGTGCTCATCGCCCGGAACAACCCGCGGCAGCTTTACCCCAGCGTGGATGACAAGCTCAAAACCAAGAGACTCCTCGCAGAGGCGGGGATCTCCGCACCACGGCTCCTGGGGGTGGTCAAAACCCAGGGCAACGTCCGTGAGCTCGAATCCTTTCTGGACACCTGCCCGCCCTTTGTCATCAAGCCGTCCCGGGGCAGCGGGGGAAAAGGGATCCTCGTCATCAGCGGGCGCCACGGGCAGGATTTCCTGAAACCCGACGGGCATCGGGTGACCATCGGGGAGATCAAGCGCCATGCCTCCAACACCCTGAGCGGCCTCTTCAGCCTCGGCGGCCACAGCGATGTGGCCATGATCGAAGAGATGGTGGATTTTTCCGACGCCTTTGAGGGCTTCTCCTACCAGGGGGTGCCGGACATCCGCGTGATCGTTTACAAAGGGTACCCTGTGATGGCCATGACCCGGCTCTCCACCGCAGCTTCCGATGGAAAGGCCAACCTCCACCAGGGCGCCGTGGGCGTGGGCATTGATGTGGGCACGGGTGAGGCGCTGAAAGCCGTGCAGTTCAGTCGCCAGGTGACCCACCACCCGGACACGGGAAAAGAACTCTCCACCCTGTTTGTGCCCCAATGGCGCGATTTTCTTGACCTTGCCGCACGGTGTTACGAGATCACCGGGTTGGGGTACCTTGGGGTGGACATCGTTCTGGACCGGCTTAAGGGCCCCATGATCCTGGAACTCAACGCCCGGCCCGGTCTTGCCATTCAGATTGCCAACGGGTATGGTCTTCAACCCCGGGTGGATCGTGTGGACGCGGAGGGGGCAAAAGAAAAAAATGCCTCGGAGAGGGTGCAGTTTTCCATGGAGGCTTTTTCGGTTTCCAAGGAGACAGGGGGCATGACCTCTGTGCCTTGCCTCCATAGTTCTTTTTGAATGACGTTTGGGCCTTGGCTTTCGTCTGGCCGCGACCATCAAAAAAAAATGAGAAGAATCAACCGCACCGGAGCGCCGCACTCCGGTGCGGCTTTTTCGTCCGTCGCTACCCATGCCGCACAGGAGTGTGGCGCTCCAGAGGACAAGGGGCAAAGCACAGCGGCATTCTATGGACATTGATTAGTTAAAGGAACCCCATGGCTTTACCCTGGAAAACCCTGGATAGATTTACCGACGGCAACGAAACCCTGGAGCTGCGCCAGCGCGGAGCAAAGGATTTTCTTATTACCCTGGGCTCCCAGGTGCTCATGAACAGCATGGCCCAGCGATCTGAGATGGCCCTGGGAACCATGGGATGCAGGGGCCTCGAACACCATGCCGCCCCACGGGTCCTCGTCGGCGGCCTGGGCATGGGCTGTACCCTCCGGGCCGTTTTAGACGCCCTTCCCGAAACAGCCGAGGTGGTGGTGGCCGAACTCAACCCCCGCATTGTGGAGTGGTGTAGAGGGCCCCTGGCCCCTTTGACCGACGGTGCTGTCTCCGACCCGCGGGTGACGGTCTCCGTGGGGGACGTGGCAGCCCTTATTGGCGGAACCGCATGCGGAACAGGGGAAAAGCCCTTTGATGCAATCATCATCGATCTCTACCGGGGCCCCCATCCCAAAACCGACAAAACCAACGACCCTTTTTACGGCACCGGGGCAATTGCCAACGCCCGCAAGGCCTTGAAGCCCGGGGGCACCTTTGCCGTGTGGGGGGAAACCTTTGACGAGGCCTTTTTAAAGCGCATGACCAAGGGAGGCTTTAAAGCCACCTGCGAGCGGCCGGGCAAGGGCGGGTATCGCCATGCGGTGTTTTTGGGGAAGAGGGCGGGGTAGGTGCGTCTGCACGCATCATGTTGATAAATTCATTACGATTCAGCCGGTGCGGGGATGACGCGTTTCCAGCCCTGTCCGGACGGTGAGGTAGGGTGCGGCTCCCGCACCGATTAAGTAACGATCGGTGGGAATCCCTCGTTACACCAGATGGGCACGGCGCCAAGGCTTTTGTCGCTCGTGGGGGTGGCGGCTTGCCTTTGCCCATCCTACGGGGGACGCTGGGATGCGGGGGGCGATGGATGCGCTTGTGCACCGTCGAAGGTGCGTAACGGTCATGAAAGTAACGATCGGTGAGAATTCCTCGTTACACAAGATGGGCACGGCGCCAAGGCTTTTGTTACTCGCGGGGGTGGCGGCTTGCCTTTGCCCATCCTACGGGGCACACGGGGACGCGGGGGGGCGATGGGTGCGCTTGTGCACCGTGGAAGGTGCGTAGCGGTCATGAAAACCCATGGCCGGGTATGTGTCTGGCGTTTAATAAAAATCAAAAAAGATGCCCAATGTCAGGTAGGATTCGTCGTAATCCAGGGCGAACTCGCCTAAAATAGCCCTTCCGGTATAGGCATCCAGGCCTATCCGCAGATTCGAGCTGCTCTGATCCCTTGTCACGTGAAAACCGGTCTGCAAGCTTACTCCGGGTTCCCAGCTGGTTTCGTCAAACGTCCTTACATGGGCGGCAGCATAAAAGGCCGTGGAGTTATTCCACAGGTTGTGCGGCCCCTGATACTGGATGCCGCCTTCGGCTGCCCATCGCTTCTGAAGGTCGTCATTGCCCAGCGACCAGGCCCAGCTGGGCTCGACATAGATAAAGATCTCCTGATTCAGGAAAATGCCCATGCCGAAGGCCAGGTCATCGCGGGTGTAACCGATGCGCTCCCGGCCGGTTTCCTCGATATATTCGTCACCTAAATGGGCTGAAATGTGACGGTAACCGATTCGTGCCACCACCTTGTCACTCCAGTCCCAGACGCCAAAGATCCCGTAGCGACCGTCCCAGCCAATGTTGTCCAGATTGTTGCCCGGATCAAACTGGGTGAAGAGGCAGCCCTCAACGTCCAGTGCAAATTCGTTTTTTCCTTCCTTTGTGGGGCTGACTTTGAACAGTGTGTAGCGCGTCCCCAGATCACACATGACACGACCGGATGAGGTTTCCGGAATTTCGCTGTCGGTAACGGATACGCCCAACTGCATTTGTGGGCGCCGCGGATCGGCCAGGTAGTCCGGGTAGGGCTGATCGTTCGGGTCCAGTTCCAGTACCCATCGGGACCCCAGGTTGAAGGTGGTGTCTGCGCGTTCTTCACTCTGGGCCGCAGCCCACTCAACACATAAGAGAACGGTGAGTATCGTCGCCATGAGTATTTTCATTTTAACCTCCTTGCTCGGCTCGCCCGAAGAGTGAGAAAATTGACAAGAAAACTGTGGTTTATGTTTTTGCTGCGTTAGAATGATTGCACGTGTCTTTGGTCATCATTTTGGTTGAACCGTTTTCTCATGAACTATCCGGGTAGCTGACGGTTCGCGTAGGGATGTCTTCATACCCAATAAAGGAGCGACGAACACCCATGGACTCCTTCCTGATCCTTCTGATCATAGCCGCGCCACTTGTTCTTACCATCTCGCTGACGGCTCAACTCAGCCTTCACTCCCACTGGCTCTATGCCCTTGTGCCCGTACTCCACGCCGTATCCATAGGCTGGTTCACCTGGGATATGGCAACAGATCGCTCAAACACCGGGGACGCCACTCCCGGTGTGTTTTTCGCCTATCTGCTGATATTCCTGATCATCCATGTGATTTTTATCCTGGCGGCAGTGCTTTGTTTTGCGTTTGGCTGAACGACAGGGGGACGGGTTATCGTGCATCAATACTACTCGGGATATTCCCGACCCATGAGTCGATGGACGCGATGCCTTTCCATTTCTCCACGGCTGAGTAGTCGGTGGGGGCCTGGAAGTGGAATTGATACTTCGTGCTGGTTGTGTTGGATACCTGCATGATGCTTTTGCTGCCCGGCACGCACCCTTTTGTCATGCGAATTCCCCTGGTTCCAAGGCTTTTGTAACGTCATAACGCAACCGGTCCTCCGGAAGGCTCTCGAAGATAGTCACAGCGTCCTTGGTGTCTCCCGGGTTGTGGATGAGCGAGTATTTTTTCTTCTTTGGAGGGCTCGGGAAGGTAAGCCGGACCCAGTCTTCTTCGACCTCCTGGAGGTCGTTCAAAGGCAGGGTGTATTTCCAGGTGTTGTCGTCGCTGACCAGGGTGACGGTGTCGTTTTTTACTTCCGGGTCGTTTAGGTCGATTTTGTACATGTAGGTCAGGTCGTAGCCGGTTTTTTTGACCCGGATGGTGTGCTCTGTGTTTGTGGGAAGGTCGGAGATGGTCAGGGGCGTGGGAATGTAGACAATGCCGGGGGATTCGTCGCCCGTAAAGCGAAGGTCCCGGCCGTCCGGGGGTGTTGTTTTGCAGCCCACGTCGTGGGCCATGCGCGCCAGGACCTTTTTCCTGTCGTAGGTTCCCCAGTTGAAAAAGGCAAGGTCCCGAAAGGTGGTGTTGTTGTCCCTGGCAATGGAGGTGAAGGTTTCCCCTGCCGTGACCTTGTGCTCCGTAATATGGGCCATGTGGCGCATGTTTTGTCTGGCGTTTTCTTTTTTTCGGGTATGGACCCGGGTGGCGCCGGGGTCGCTGGCTTCGGCTTCGATGGGAGAGGTTCCCATGCCGACGTAGGCAAAGGTGTTGTCCAGGGTGGCACCGAAGAGACTGGATGTGCTCAGGTCAAAACCGCTTGTCTTGCCTTTGACGTTTTTGAGGATCACCTTGCCGTCGTTGGCCGAGACCAGCTCCTTGTGGCGGTCTTCCGTGAGGGTGACGTTGACCCGCACCCCGGGGAGGATATCGCCGGGTCTGTCTTCCACGATTTTGTAAGTGATGGTGGCGCTCCCATAGTCAGGGAGCTTACTGCCCATGCTGAAGGCATTGGTGAGTGTTTCGGTCGGTACATGGTTGGCGGTGATGCCGTGGGCGGTGTTTGTCATTGCCCTGGGGTAGACCGCGATGTCCCGTTCCACGATGAGCTCCGCCGCCTGTTGGCGAAGGGTCATGTCCGATGAAATCCAGGCCGAGCCGTGATGGTGCCTGGCCACAAAACCCTGGAGTTCGTGGGTGTCCCCTGTGCAGCCCATGGATGTCTGGATCAGCTCTTCCGCCTCACGGGTGGATGCAAGGCGCATGACGTCGGCCTCGGAATCCGCCGAGCCGTCGGGATCCAAAACATGGTAATCGTAAACGCCGTCGGTAAGTATCAAGTCACATGCATCTTCAGTCGGTTCCAGATCCACAGTGTCCATGGTTCAGCCTCATTTTTTTCTGCTTTCAACTTCGCGTTATGATGAAAATTCCTGAGCAGGCAGCATGGCTTTGTGGGGGATACGTTTGCCGGTGCCTGCTCATTATGTCTCGTGTGTGGGGTTGATGGTGGAATGTATGCGCTTTTTTATGGTTGCGGCAAGTAATTTACATAGGCTTATTGGTGCTGTTTTGTCAATGAATATGAAAATTTAAGGTTTTCCTTTTTGGTGTTATGGTTTGGGCTTCATACCTTGCGATTGCGCGAATACCGCGCAATCGCATCAACACGCCATAAGCAGGCTTATGGAGAATCCCCCGACTTGTTCGGGTAAGCCGAGACAGTTGTCTGGTTGCAAGGCCGATACCGTAAATATGCGGGTAATCTTTGAGGAAATAAAATGTTAGTCAAACCAAAAAAAGCTTGACTTGCCTTTGGGGTGTTTTTAGCATGCACCTACTCGCTCCATGTCCACTGCAAAGAATTTACACAGGCACATGGAGCGTCTTCTTCTGAATGCTTTAGATGCACTGTGGGGGGGGCATGTGAGGGGCATCGAGGGTATCAAGAAAATGGCAATGTGGTTTTTCTGAGCCTTACACGAAAACGCCCGTTTCACACCCCTCTATAAAAAGGACCTTCCAAGACCCGCCGGTTTTCCTAAGGGGACGTGGCATGAATCATTTTTCGTTAATGGAGAGCTGAAATGTCCGATGCTGTGGCCATTCGTTTTGATGATCGGGACCTCCCCCCTGGGGGCGGCTCTTCAGAGGACGCACGGGACAATGAGCGGGAGGCATTCTGCCGTGTTTCCGGTCCAGATGGGTGCTGCACGCTGCGCCGGGTGATGATTCGGCCAGGGTTGCTCCTCTGGTTTTCGGACTGCATATACGACAGGAAGACGGTTTTTCATACCGAAAGAGAGCAGTCCTTTCTGAGTTTCAGTTTCATGCTGTCGGGGACCTGTGTTGCATCGGACCCTTCATCAGAGGATGCATCAGAATTTTCCTGCGGTCAGCATGGCCTTTTTTTCTTTCCAGATGAAGGGCAGACGGGGTGGGCCCTTGCAGGGCAGCCGTTTCAATGCGTCACTGTTCAGGTCGATCCCGAGCTTCTTTCTGCTTATGATGAAGAGGGGCTGCAGCGGTTGCCTGCAGGTCTCTACCGTATTTTGAAAAAGAACCGCAAAAAATCTTACCAGCACACCGGTCCTATGACTTCTGCCATGCGAACCGCATTAAATCAGTTGGTTCATTGTCCCTATGGTGGGATGGCCAGATGGCTTTACCTTGAAAGCCGGGCCCTGGAGCTGGTCGCATGTCACCTGGACCAAGTCAGCACACAGTTGAAGGCAACGGCATCACACGGTGTGCTTCATCCTCAGGATCGCCTGCGGACTCTCCAGGCCAGAGAGTTTCTTGAAAGTCGCTTAGATAACCCACCTGATCACCTCGAACTTGCCAGAATGGCGGGTATGTCCCACCCAAAACTGAGTCGGTGCTTTAAGGTGATGTTTGGGGTAACTCCCTTTGAATTTCTGCGGCATGAACGCCTCGAGTGTGCAAAGGGACTCCTTGAGGAGGGAAGGAACGTAACGGAAGCGGCACTTTCCGTGGGATATTCCAGCCTCAGTCATTTCTCCAAGGCCTACAGGGCTCGTTTCGGTATCTCTCCCGGAGACCACTGCCGAAGGTGAAACGTGTACGCAGGCCTTCTCTGCGGCGCGACGTGATGAAGACGGCAGCAACGGCTTTCATGCCTGCCGGAGTCGTCGGAGTGAAGCGCATCTCTTCGTCCAACCCGGATACGTCATGAGAAAACAATTAAAGCCAGTTCTGCAACGTTTGCGGCCCTGAATGTTTCAAGGCCATCGTGTGTCAATCCATCAGGTTGACTCTTGCCACAGACCAGCCCAGGCCCTGCATCCATTTTTCCCTGTGCAGAATCATCAGGCTCACATGTGAAGGACCCATGGATAGACATGGAGGGTCGGCATAGGTGGTCTCCTTCAATGGACAGGTTTTGATTGTGGGTTTTAGGGGTGGCAAAAATTTTATGTGGCGTCAATTTTTGTTGGTCTGACGTTAGCGTCTGTCATCATGCCCCTGATAAGATCGGGTCCGGTTGTTCAATCACATCCGTTGTGAATGAAATTTTTGGATAAGGGCTTCGGCAGACAAAAACAGCCATGCCGCAAACGGTGAAATAGACGCGTATTCCTCGCCATTCAGAGTCTTGGCTGTGGCTACCAACCCCACCATGCAATGGCCATTTGCCTGAGCCCTAAGCGGTTTTGATGAGGAGATTGAAGAGATGTTGAGCCAGAGAAGGGGCGGTATGTTTGCCGCTGCGTTGTTTTGTTTCATGGCGGTTCAGGCCCCCATGGCCGGAGCGGCAGGAGAAGAGATGAGCGGACACCGCTTGGAAAGTGTCACCGTGACCGCCCAGAAGCGTGAAGAGAATGTTCAAAAGGTGACAAGCTCTATTACGGTGCTTTCGGACGTCGCCATTGAGGACTCTCAAATACAGACGACCCGGGATATTCAGGGATATGTGCCCAACATGCGCACACTGCACTCAGGCTCTCGGGATTACTTCAGCCGGATCTCCATTCGGGGGATCTCCAACACGGGCATCGGGGATCCAGCTGTGGCGCTTTACCTCGATGATGTCTCTTATGCTGATGTCTATCTGTTCGACATGCCGATTTACGATGTGGAACGGGTCGAAGTTCTGAAGGGCCCGCAGGGAACCCTCTATGGAAAGAACACCGAGGGAGGTGCCATCAATATTTTGACCAAGGAGCCGAGCAACAACGTGGAGGCAAAGGTCAGACTTGAGGCGGGGGATTACAACAAACGCTATATAGACGGCCTGATCAATGCCCCTGTGGTGGATGATAAGGTGTTTGTGAGGCTTTCGGCTTTGAAATCATCGCGGGACGGATATGTTGAAAATGTTGTCACTCATGGTGATGTGGACAATCAGGATACCCTGGCCGGAAGAGCAAGCGTGATCCTGAAGCCAACCGGTAACCTGGATCTGAACCTCACGCTGGGTCTGAGCCGGTATGATGACGACGGCGGGTTTCCCATGGTCCCAAAGGATAAGGAGAAATACAAGGCGGGTACGGGGATCACCTCCCTGGATGATTTCCAGGTGGGTTACGATTATATAGGGAAAAGCAAAGCAGAGAGCAGGAACACATCACTTCGGGTGAAGTACGAGCAGGACCTTTTTGATCTGGTTTCGGTTACGGGGTACCGTGGCAATGAGGGGGATTCGACACTGGATGGAGATTTTACACCGGCTGACCTGGCTATCGGTTTCAACAAGCACGATGCTGACGCATGGACCCAGGAGATGAGGTTGATGTCCAAGCCTGAGAATACCCGTTTGAAATGGCTTCTCGGGCTTTATTATGCTGACGAGGCGGTGGATGTGGAGACCGGGTACCGAATGGGCAAAGGCTACGCGGCATTTTATGGGGTCCCCATCGGTACTGAAGATTTGATGTCCGCCGATCTGGAAGCACGGGATTCCGCTGTTTTTGGTCAGAGCACCTTGCGATTCCTCGATGAATCTGTGGGTGTTACGGCAGGCCTTCGATACGAAAGGGCGAAACGCACCATGGATCGAACCCATACCTTCGGAGGAATCGAGACAGCCCCTGCCATGAGTGGACTTGAAAAGACGTACTCGGAGCTGCTTCCAAAATTTGCCATGGATTATCGTCCCACCGATGATGTCATGACCTATGCAAGCGTATCGCGGGGGTACAAGGCGGGGGGCTTCTCCTATGCGGCAGACAACCCGGACTTGGCGGCCTTTGACCCAGAGACGTCCCTGGCCTATGAGGTTGGTGTGAAGAGCGATTTTCCAGGCATCGGGCTGCGTACAAACATCGCGGCTTTCTATACCTGTGTGGATGACTACCAGGACAGGGTGATGCTTGACCCCACGAATGTTCTTCAGAGTAACGCCGCAGAAGTGTCTATTTACGGGGCTGAACTGGAGACCCACTTTGCCGTCACGGATTATCTCTCACTCAATGCCGTTTTCGGGTACACCCATGCGACATATGAGGATTATATCGATCCAGTGACGAAAGAAAGCTATAGTGACAACCATGTCTCCCTGATTCCTGAGTACGACTTGGGCGTGTTTCTCCAGTACCGCAACCCCTGGGGGTTGATGGCCAGGGTTGAGATGCAGAGAACGGGGGAAAGCTATCTGGACCGAAGCAATAGCGTAAAGCAAGAACCCTACACTCTGTACAATGTAAAAATGGGTTACGAAAGAGAGACATGGGATCTCTCCCTTGCCGTTCGGAACCTTACTGATGAGCAGTACCTCCTCGATGTGTTCGAGGATCCAACAATTGGGTATATGGGAACCGTTGGCGATCCGAGGACGGTCAGCGTATCGTTTAACTACCGGTTTTGATGTGGCCCACAGCCTGAATATTTCGCGAGTCGAGTGCGCCTTTATTCAAGATTCTGATAGCGCAGACGATGGGGGCACTCGGCTCGTAAGAAAAGCGATCAGAAAACGATGAATGACATGTTGTGTTTTTCAAGTCATTGAATCTTTTGCAGGTAACAGATTGCGGCGCTGTTTTATTGGCTTGATCTGATCCTTTGATCATGAAATACCCGTAAATGAGATATAAAGGGCCGCCCCAGCAAGGGGGCGGCCAACAGGGGATACGGATTAGATTTTCTAATAACTCGGTTACGATTACTGACTTGAGCTTTCCGTCGCGGCCTCTTATGGTTTGCACCGTTTTTTCCGATCGCTGCGGTTGACACCCCGATATACCCATACAGAGATGCCGACCCATGGTGAATTTTTCATTTGTTTTCCGGCGTGCAAGCCGGGAGACATTATCTTTTGGGAAGGTGTGGTATGCTGACGACTATGATCAATACGCTGTTGCCTCTGTTTGCGATGATGGGGTTCGGCCTTGGGGCCGGTTACAAGGGGATGCTGCCGGAAGAAAGCTCCTCCATTCTGAACACCTTTGTTTACAGGTTTACCCTGCCGAGCCTTATCTTCGGCTCCCTGGCCTCGTCTCCGGCCGCCGAGATCTTTCAATGGCAGTTCATGGAAGGGTTTGCCCTGGCCATGCTCTGTGCCTATCTGGTGGCCTTTCTTATCTCCTGTTTTTCCTTTAAATGCCATTTCACGGAAGGGGGCCTTCGGTCCACGGCGGCCAGCTTTCCCAACACAGCCTATCTCGGGTTCCCTATTCTTTTGTCCCTGTTTGAGGGGAGCTCCCATGCGGTCATCGCCGTGACCCTGGCCACCTTGATGCCGACCCTGGTGCTGATGCTGGCCATCGGCAAGCTGGAGTTTCACCGGGCGGACAAGGGGCGATCTTCGTGGCATACCCTGGGGACGGTCTGTTTTTCCCTGCTGAAAACCCCTGTTATCGGTGCGTCTGTGGGGGGGATTCTCTGGTCCTGCCTCGGGCTGGGATTGCCCGAATCCCTCACCCTGTTTTTTCACGACTTCGGCATGGCGTCCGTGCCGTGCGCCCTCTTTGCCATGGGCATGGTCATCGGCAAAAGCGGGTTGTCGGTCTCTCCCATGGATCTTTTGTCCGTGAGCGTGGTGAAGATGGTGATCCAGCCCGTGCTGGCCGCGTTTTTTCTCGTCATGTGCCACGTTTCCGGGGACTGGCTGATTATGGGGATTCTCCTTTCCGGGCTGCCCACGGCCATGGTTTCCTATCTGGTGGCCAAAGATTACGGGCTCTACGAAGACGGAAGCTCGGCAGCCGTCCTTGTGTCGACCCTGTTGTGTGTCGTGACCATCCCCGCCACCCTGGCCCTGGCGTCCCGCTTTGGCTTGGCCCTTGCCTGACCCGGATATTTCATGAGAAAACGACCGCCCCAAAAATACAAAATGTAATTCACCGTTTTCTGCACAATTTTCTCATTCTTCGGGCGATGTAGCGATCCTCCTTCATTCTGCCTCCGGCGAATCCGCCGGAGGTTCTCGTAAATTTACCAAAATATCAATGAGGTGTGTGCTGTCTCCTGCTATACTCGGTGGGTATGGTGTGGCGACGTGTGGCGTCGCCCGTGCGAACCTATCCGGGCCATGCTGGTCCCGGGTAACCTCGGCCGTATTGTTAACAAACCGTCAAGGAGGAGACCATGGAAGATCGCATCAGGGATGCCGTGATGGCGTCGTTTGTGGGGGATGCCTTAGCGCTGGGAGTCCACTGGATCTACAACGTTCGGGTCATTGACCGGAAATACGGGCGTGTTGAAGAGCTTCTGGCCCCGGAGCTGGCGTCGTTTCACAAGGGCAAGGCCAAAGGCGAATTTACCCATTACGGGGATCAGATGATGGTGCTTCTGGAGTCCGTGGCCCAAAACGGGGGATTTGATGCCAAAGGGTTCATGTCTGCCTGGGTGGGGCTCATGAAGGGGGGCTCCTGCTACCTGGATAAAGCATCCCAGGCGACCTTGGAGAATCTTGATGCGGGGGCGGCCTTTGACGGGGCTGGATCGGACTCCACGGACCTGGCCGGGGCGGCTCGGATTGCTCCGTTGCTGCTCGGCAACCATGCATCGGCCGGGGAGCTGGCGCAGCTGGCCACGTCCGAGACAGCCCTGACCCACGCCAACACGGCCGTGACCGATGCGGCGGCCTATTTTGCCTGCGTGGCCCGCCTCGTGCTGGACGGATGCGGGCCGGTGGAGGCCTTAAGCCTGTCCCTGGATGAAGCCGGAGGCGGCGCCGAACTCAGGGAGGGGGTAACCATGGGTCTTCAGAGCCGCGAGACCCCGACCCGTGAAGCCATCGCCGAGTTTGGCCAGATGTGCGAGATCGAGGCATCTCTTCCTTCCACCGTTCATCTGATCACCCGCCATGAAAAAAGCCTGAAAGAGGCCCTCGTCGAAAACGTCATGGCCGGAGGCGATTCCGCAGCCCGCGGCATGCTTACCGGGCTGGTTCTGGGGGCGCGCCACGGGATTTCTGAGATTCCGGATGCCTGGGTTACTGGCATGACACGGTATCAGGACATCGTTAAGCTCATGGCGCCATCGTAAGTCCTTGGTCGACGACATTGTCAATGGGTGAGGGCCGGGACCATGCGGCGGCCCCCCAGAAAGAGGGCGGCAACGGCAGCCGGGTACCACAGGGCCTGATAGCCCCCCATGGCGATGATGACCAAGGCCAGACTGGAAAGGGTCAGCTGGATTTTGAAGGGCTCGTGCACCAGCATGCGCCACGACGCCAGGATGATGATGACATAGGTGGTGAGAAAGTTGGCGCTGGCGAGCTTGAGGTAGTCGTCCACCTCAAAGCCGCAGACCCAAAAAAGGAGAAGGGACAGGCCCCAGATACATCCCAGGGCCAGGAGGGCGCGACGGGGCGTGTGGGTTCTGGGGTCTACCTCTGAGAGCCAGGCGGGAAAGGAGCCGTCCCGGGCAAGGCCGAATACCAGGCGGGAGGCCCCTCGGACCCAGGAGATCATCATGATGAAGATGATGGAGATGGCAGCCACCGCCGAGATGCATTCCGCATGGGCACCGATGGAGACGCGCAACAGGTCGGAGATGGATGCGTTGCTCGATGCCAGGGTGGCTCTGGACAGAACGCCCACGATGGCAATAGAGAGCATGGTGAAAAGAACGCCTACCACGGCAACGGATGCCCCCAGGGCTTTGACCATGTCGTTGGGGTCGTGGAATTCTTCCCCGGAAAAGGCCGCGGTTTCCCATCCCACAAAGGCAAAAAAGCAGATGAGGGTGGTCTTCAGGATATGGCTCGGGCCCACCCCTTTGATGTCGGTGAACCGTGCGGGGTCGATGTGGGCAAAGGAGAGGAGGATGCCCATGGTCACCAGTACCAGGAAACCTATGAAGGTGTAGCGCTGGATCCGCATGGTCATTTCCACGTCCGCCAGGTTGATGCCGATGAGGGCCGCGAGGAAGCAGAACGCAACCAGCACCTGGCTGCCGTGGCTCAGTGCCATGAGCTTGGTCAGGTACTCGGAGAAAAAGAGGGCGGTGGCCGGGGCGCCCACGAAGATGGCCGTCAGGTAGAGGACCCCGGTCAACTGGCCCATCTCTTTTCCCAGGCCGTGGGAGATGAACTCGATGACGCCGCTTGCCGAGGGGTGTCTGCGGGCCAGCTCGGACATGACCCGCGCCATGGGGTAGGAAATTCCCGCCAGGGCCATCCAGATGACGATGGACCAGGGGCCGGCCAGCCTGGCCGCGATGGAGGGCAGGACAATGATGCCGAGGCCCAGGACAGAGGTGGTGTACAGGACAAACCCGTCGGTTGCCGTGAGGTGTTTGCGCAGCATGTGTCGCCTCGTGTGTGAGTATAAAAATCGTGGTAACGGTTCAGCTCATTTTGCCGCCGGTGACCCTGTCGAAGCCTGCTTTATCTCTTTGTGTGTTAAAGTTGGCTGTTTGCTTTGGCGGCATTTATTAATGCATAGTAAATGGGCATAGAATTTTTAAAACATATATTCGGGTGTTGTTAAATTCTCTTTGTTTTGTGGGAAGTTTTTTCTACCAGGAAATCCGGGTGAAGGTCAACGGGAAGGTTTCCCGTTGGGCGGGGCAAAACGAAAAACAACGGTGCAGGCCATCACATGGGCCTCCGGCGATTGTGCCGGAGGCCCATTGCTTTTTTTATTTCCGTACACGCTGGGCCAGGCGTTCGCTCAGGCGCAGGAGGGCGGGGGATCGATCGTCCCGGCCGATGGACACATGGATCAGGGAGAACCCGTCCTCATAGGCCTCGGCATTGTCCAGGGCTCGGTCCAGTTGGGCTTCGGTGGTGACATGAAAACCCTTTCCCGCGCTCAGGACCTCGGGGATGCGGCTGAAGTTCCATGGCAGGATGTCGTTGAAGGGGCCGTCCAGCATGGGGCGCTCCGTGCTGTAGCCCTTGTTGTCGAGCACGACGATAATGGGGTTGAGCTTGAAGAGGGCCAGGGTGGAGAGCTCCATGCCGGTCATCTGGAAGGACCCGTCGCCGGTGAGGACCAGGGGCCTGTGGCGGGGGTTGGCCAGCTGGGCCCCGATGGCCGCCGGAACCGCAAAGCCCAGGGACGCATAGTAGGCGGGGGACAAGAACTCCGTGGCTTCGTGGATGAGAAGGTCGTTGGCGCCGAACAGGGTGTCGCCCACATCGGCGATGACCACGGTGTTGTTTTTCAGGAACCTGTTGAGCCTTTCAAAGAGCCGCTTGGCCGTGATGGGGTCGTTGCCGTTGCCCGCAGGTACCGGGTCTGGCTCTTCAGGTTGGGGCAGGGCTTCTGGCGTTCTGGGCTGTATGTTGGTTTCGTAGAGGCCGCTGACGAACTCTTCGAAGAGGATGTCGTCGTAGTGGTGGTGCTTGATGCTGACCCTCTCGCTGATGGCATAGATGCACCGGCCCGGGTCGATGTCGGCGGTGTAGACCCCCAGGTTCAGGTCGGTCATGAACGCGCCCAGGATGATCAGGCAGTCGCTTGATTCGACATATTCGCGGACCTCCTCCCGCCCGGTGGCCCCTTCGTAGATCCCTAAGTACAGCGGAGATTTTTCCGATATAACAGATTTGCCGAGGATGGTGGATGCCACCGGGATCCCCATTTTTCGTGCAAACCCCAGGAGCTGGGGCTGCAACCCGAATCGGTGGATTTCCACCCCGGCAAGGATCACGGGGCGCTCGGCCTCATTGATGAGTTCGGCTGTTTCGGCCAGGGCCTCCTTGAGGCTCTCCGGCTCGCTCGTCTCTTCGGCCTGGGGGTGGGTGTGATGTGCGGGGCACTCCTTTGTCACCATGTCCCGGGGAATCTCAATGTAGACCGGGCGCTTGTACCTCAAGGCCGCGTGAATCACCCGATCGATCTCCGCAGGGGCCGTGTCCGGGTTGTCCAATAGGGCCGTTGCCACGGTAAACTCCTGGAACACGCGGAGCTGGGTGTCGAATTCCTTGACCTTGTGGTGGAGCATGGGGTCGTTGAGGCGCTCTTCCACGCCCGGAGCACCGCTGATCACCACCACCGGGGATTTTTCGGCGTAAGCCTGGGCCGTTGTGTTGGCGATCTTGAGTCCACCGACACAATAGGTTACGCAGACGGCCCCCAGGCCGCGCACCCGGGCATAGGCGTCGGCGGCAAATCCGGCTCCCTGCTCATCGCAGGTGTTGATAAGGCTTAAGGTATCGTTGCGGGCCATGAGATCGAAGAAGGAGAGGACATAGTCTCCGGGAATGCCGAACACATGGTCGACGCCATGGCCCTGGAGTTGTTCGATCAGGTAATCGCCAATGGTCTTCGATGCGGTCATCGTAGCCTCCTCAAATGGAAAAACGGTTATGGGTGTGTCAATGATACAGCCCTCACAGGAGGGCGGTGCGGGCAGGGCGTTGATACATGGCGCTGTGTCGGGACGAATGCCCCGGAATAATAAGTGCCACAGAAGCGGCGGAGGCGAGGTCTTTGGTGATTTTTCAGGATGTGTGCGGGAAAAGGAGTTGTTGCTAATATACCAATTTTAATGGCCCTTTGGCAAACAGGTTGCCGAAAAGAAACAGGCTGAGGCGGGTGTTTTTTTCCCTCCCCGGTATGGGCGGGGAGGGGGAGGCCGCTACGCAATGAGGGTGGAATGGGCGGTGGCAACTTGCCAGTTGCCGGACTCCGAAAGGGTCCAGGCCCGGGTGAACCGGAATTCGCCGTTTGCAGGCTCTCCGCCGAAGGAACCCGTCAGGTCGTCTTCTTTCACTGGTTTTCGAGAATCGCTTTCAATACCTGGGGGAAATCCGTAATCAGGGTGGTGACACCGGCCTCAATGAATGCCTGCATCCGCTCGGGGTCGTTGACAGTCCAGAGGTTGACATTTTTCCCCCTGGCGACAATGTCGCGAAGCTCGTCCGGGGTGATGAGGTCCTGGTTGGCGTTGTAGGTGTCGTAGGCAAGGTCACCCCAGTTGTTTTTGGGGCCGCCCGTGTCCCCGATGAGGGCCTGCACGGCAAACTCAGGGGCTTTGTCTTTGATCTCGTCCAGGAGGCTGTGGTCAAAGGAGGAGAAGAAGACCCGGGACGGCTCAAGGCCGCTTTGGCGAACCTCCGACAGGGCTTTTTCCACCACGGGAAAGCCCACGGCAGACCCCAGAAGGGTTTTGATCTCCAGGTTGACGGGCCAGTTTTTGGAGGCGGTAAAGGCCAGGCCCTCCTGAAGGGTGGGGATGGTGAGGCCCCGGAACGATGCGGCTTCTTCCTGTGAAACGGCACCGGATTCGATCTGGCCAAAGGGGTCGGTGCGGACAAACCAGGAGCCGGCGTCGAGCTGCCGGAGCTCGTCCAAGGTAAAGTCCGAGATCGCGTAGCTTTTTCGCCCGGGGAACCGGGTGAGGGCGTCGGTTGTGCGCTTCAGGGTGTTGTCGTGGAAGAGGACAAGGGCGCCGTCCCGGGTGACGGAGATGTCTGTTTCCCAGAGGTGGGCTCCCACGTGAAATCCTTTTTCGATGGCGGCCAGGGTGTTTTCCGGTGCGAGGCTTCGGGCGCCTCGGTGGGCTGAGTTGAAAACCATGATGTGGTGTCCTTTGCAAGGGTGACGGGCTGGGGGTCCCACCCCCGGCCCGGACACCCGTTATAATACAGAATAGGTTGTTAATCCAGGCGTGGTGGTGGGCTGGTAACGCCCTGTTTCCCTGGCAGGAAGATGGTAAAGAGCGGGTGCACTAGGTCTGAGAAGGATCTGGCGATACATGGTGGAGTTTTGCTCTGTATCTGTAAATAGATACAGCTCAGGGCTGAACGGTGTTAGTGTTTGGGGTGATGGTTTTATCTCCTGCTTGACAAAAAGATAAACCTTACGTTAACGTAAAGTTCAAAAATCGCCGGTGGGACAACACGAAGCTCCGAGCCTGCCGGACTGTCAACGTTCATGTTCTGATGCTTTACCGGAGGGCGTATGAAGATACTGGCCATTGACCCCGGTTCCACATCGACAAAAATCGGGGTGTTTACCCACGGTGAGATGATCCAGGAGGGCATGGATCACGACCGGGACCTGATCGATTCATTTTCAGAGATCCACGAGCAGGAAGAGATGCGGTTCGCCTGCATCACCAGGGCCCTTGAAACCCGCGGTTTCGGTACGGTGCGGTTTGACGCCGTGGTGGGGCGCGGCGGATTGATACGGCCCGTCACAGGCGGTGTCTACCGGGTGTGCGACAGTCTTCTTGCCGACTTAAGGGAGGGTGTCAGCGGCAGCCACGCTTCGAACCTCGGCGGGATCCTGGCCCGTCGGTTTGCCGCCTCCTCCGGGTGCGAGGCCTTTATCGTGGATCCCGTGGTGGTGAACGAACTCGACGACGTGGCCCGTCTCTCCGGCCTTGAGGGCATCGAGCGCAAAAGCATTTTCCACGCCCTCAACCAGAAGGCCGTGGCCCGCCGCGTGGCCCAAGAGAGGGGCGGCTCCTATCATCAGGCCCATCTGATCGTGGCCCACATGGGGGGCGGCGTCACCGTGGGGGCCCACAAAAAGGGGCGTGTGGTGGACGTCAACAACGGCCTGGACGGCGACGGGCCTTACGCTGCGGAACGTTCCGGCTCCCTTCCGGTGGACGGCATGGCAGAGGCCCTGCGCACGGGCCGATTCACCCCGGACTCCCTGGTGCGTACCGTGAGCCGAAGTGGGGGGATTTTTTCCTATCTCGGCATTGTGGACCTGCGTGAGGTGGAACGTCGCATGGACGAGGGCGATTCCAAAGCGGTGCTGGTCTGGCGCGGCATGGTTTACCAGATAGCCAAAGAGATCGGTGGGCTTGCCGCGGCCATGGACGGAGAGGTGGACGCCATCGTCCTCACCGGGGGGATGGCCCATAGCCGACGTCTCACCGAGGCCATCTCGGAAAAAACCGGGTTCATCGCTGACGTGGTGGTGGTGCCCGGCGAGTTTGAGCTGGAAGCCCTTGCCGACGGGGCCCTGAGGGTGCTGAAGGGGGAAGAGGAGATCAAGCGGTATGAAACGGGGGAACAGCGAATGGTGAACAGTGAGTAGTGAATGGTGGGGGCATTGAACTGTGGTGGCGTTTTTGGGCATGGTCGGGTACACAGGTTTAAAAAAAGCGTCTGCTAAACCCTACCTATTTCAGCTTGCCTCCGGCGGGGCGCTTTTTTGAAAAAAAGCTCCGCAAAAATGTCGACATAGTTTCGGCGGAGCCTGATAAAACTTGCTTCAGGCCTGTTTGTCAAACTTTTTTAGACGTTTGTCCCCCGGCAGGGCCGCCGGAGGCAAAGATGAACGGAATAGCTACAAAATCAGGAAGGACGATATGGATATTGGGAAGCACCTGAGGCGGTACATGGAGCGGGAAGGGGTCTCCGAGGCGGAGGTCATGGAGACCCTGGGGGCGGACCCAGGCAAGTTCGACGAGCTGGAGAGCGGTGAGCTGGCCCTGGGGGTTTCGGATCTGCTCAAGCTGGCTACCCTGTTGAAGACCGACCTTCCAGCCCTTTTGCACGGCAAGGAGTACAGGGAGCGAAAGGCGATCAAGACCTCGGTGGCCGACCGGGTGGTGGTGCGAAACGAAAGGGCCCTGGACTACGAGAGCCTGGCGCCCTCTTACGTGGGGCGAAGCATGGAGCCTTTTCTGGTGACCATCTACCGCAGGGACGACGCCGAGGTGGAGGTGAGCCGCCATGACGGTGAGGAGTTTCTCTTTATCACCGAAGGCACCTTGAAGATCGTTGTGGACGGTGAGGCACAGATTCTGGAAGAGGGGGACAGCTTCTATTTTGACTCCAGTCTGCCCCATTCGGTGAACGCCGTAACGGACAAGGTGGTGCTGGTCTCCTCCATCTACAAAGGCGAGTCCATGGTCCACCGCACGCGGGGGCGGCGCATGAAGGCCATCATCGAGGCTGCCAAGCTCTTGACCCGCCGCAACATCGTGGTGATCTCGCCGGACAAGACAGCCATCTCCGCCATCAATATTGCCATTGAAGAAGAGATCATCGACAAGGCCTACCTCGTGGGCAAAAGGGCCTGGATCGACGAGCAGTGCAAAGGGGAACTCCGTTTTCCCTCCGCCTACGAGTACGTGGAGGTTGCCGACGAGGGCGATGACTTTGAACCGGCGGCGGCCCGGGCCGGTGTGGCCATTATCCGCAAGGGCCTCGGTCACATGATCATGAAAGGGAAGGTCAACACAAACGCCTTTTTAAAAGCCATCCTGAACAGAAACGAGGGCATTGGCACGGGCCGAAGGCTTTCCTTGGTGGGCATTTTCGAAGTGCCCGGCGTGGACCGGCTTCTCATGCTCACCGATCCGGGTATCAACCCCGAGCTCTTTGTGGGGGACGACGTGGCCAGCGGCGTGGATATTGTCCGCAATGCCATCGACGTGGCTCGTTCCCTGGGCGTGGCCCGCCCCAAGGTGGCCCTTCTGGACGCCAACGAGGTGCCCACGGACAGCATCCCCACCACCGTGTTCGAGCGGAACCTTTCGGAGATGGTGTGGGAAGACGCCGACGTGGCAGGCCCTCTCTCCTACGATCTCGCCCTTTACGATACCTTTGTGAAAGCCAAGGGCATCACCGGTGATCCCGTGGCAGGCAAGGCAGACATCCTCGTGGTGCCCTACATCGCCACCGGCAACATCCTCTACAAAAGCTGGGCCATGACCATGGGCGCCGAAGTGGCCAACGTGGTCCTGGGCGCCTCCGCCCCCATCATCCTCACCTCCCGCTCGGATTCGGACATCGTCAAGTTTCTTACCATCTGTGCCTCTGCCTTGTATTCACGCTGGCTGGAGGAGAAAAGCTCGTAATGCAGCGCATCCACGGGGGCCCCGAAGCCTGTCGCGAATCGTAGGGTGCGGCCCCCGCACCGCCTGGCGTAACGCGGGCCACCGGCTTTTGCTTTTCATGGTCTCTCCCATCACCGCAATGGATACCGGTTTTCGAGACGCTCTGCGGTTCTCACGGCGCACCCGACGGGCCCCCGAAGCGTGTCGCGAATCGTAGGGTGCGGCCCCCGCACCGCCTGGCGCAACGCGGGCCAGCGGCTTTTGCTTTTCATGATCTCTCCCATTACCGCAATGGATACCGGTTTTCGAGACGCTCTGCGGTTCGCACTGCGCACCCGACGGGCCCCGAAGCGTGTCGCGAATCGTAGGGTGCGGCCCCCGCACCGCCTGGCGCAACGCGGGACACCGGCTTTTGCTTTTCATGGTCTCTCCCATCACCGCAATGGATACCGGTTTTCGAGACGCTCTGCGGTGCGCACGGCGCACCCTACGGGCCCCGAAGCGTGTCGCAAATCGTAGGGTGCGGCCCCCGCACCGCTTTGCGATGGGTGACGGAGGCCGAATGATATGAGTCTTCATTTAATAACGGTGGGTGCTTCAGGAAGAAAGACAAAAGCCGCCGCACGTTGACGTGGTCTACGATCAACGCGCGGCGGCTTTCGTTTTTTGAGGCGGCAATGCCTGGCAATGGCAAGGTGTTCGGTTTTGTATTACATGCGGATCACGCGTCCCGGTGCCTTGCCTGTGGTTTTGCCCTCTGATACCACGGGCGTGCCGTTGACCAGCACGTGGGAGATGCCGTCGGGGTGCTGGCAGGGGTCGGTGTAGGTGCCTTTGTCGCAGACGGTCTCGGGGTTGAACACGGTGACGTCGGCATGGTAGCCGGGTTTGAGCAGGCCCCGTTTGTCGATGCCGAAGACCTCGGCGGTGCGGCCCGTCATCTTGCGGACGGCGTCGGTTAAGGAGAGGGCTTTTTTGTCCCGGGCGTAGCGGCCCAGAACGCGGGCAAAGGAGCCGTAGACCCTGGGGTGGGGTTTTCCGCCCAGGAGGCCGTCGGTGCAGACGTTCATCTCCGGACGCCTCATGAAGCCTTCCACGTGCTCTTCCAGTCCGTAGAAATCCACCATGCCCACGGCGTTCTCTTCGGCCAGCAGGAGGTCGAAGGTGGCTTCGTAAGGGTCTTTGCCCCTCAGTTTGCCCAGCTCGGTGAGGCTTTTGCCGATGGCGTCCTTGTTGAGGTCGGTTTTGACATCGGTGACAAAGATGCCGTCGAGCCCGGCAAAGTCCACGAAGTTGTCCCATCCCGGGATGCCCGCCTTGATGTCTTTCACCATTTTCTTGCGGAGGTCTGCATCGCGCAGCCGGGCCAGGAGCTTGTCCGTGCCGCCGTCGTGTACCCACGGGGGCAGGATGACGCCCAGCATTGTGCTGCCCGCCACATAGGGGTACTGGTCAAAGGAGACCCGGATGCCCTCTGATTTGCATTTCTCCAGGAGTTCGAGCACTTTTTCGTACTTGTCGGCGTTGTTTTTGCCGCACACCTTGAAGTGGGAGAAGTGGATCTTGGCGCCGGATTCGCGGCCCATGGTGATGACCTCTTCCATGGAGTCCAGGATGGTGTCGGCTTCGCTTCGCTGGTGGATGACCAGGGGACGGTCGAACTCTGCGCAGACCTTGCAGAGGGCCACCATTTCACGGGTGTCGCTGTAGGCGCAGGGCATGTAGATGAGGCCGGTGGAAAGGCCCATGCCGCCGGCGTCCAGTTCCCGCCTCAGGATGTCCTGCATGCGGGCCAGGTCGTCGTCGGTGCCGATCTTGTTGTCCAGGCCGATGCCCTCCATGCGCACGTTGCCGTGGGGGATGAGGTAGCCTTCGTTGGGAGCAGAACCGTTGGCCTCCAGGAGTTTCAGGTAGCCGTCGGTGGTTTTGAAGGTCCAGTCCAGGTCTTCCACGTCGCCGTCGAGGCCGGCCAGGTTCTTGCGCCAGGGGCTGATGAATTCTTCGGGGAGGGGGGCGGCGGAGATGCCGTCCTGGCCGAGGATCTCCGTGGTGATCCCCTGGCGGGTTTTTGCTTCTACCAGGCGGTCTTCAAAGAGGAGAAGGTCGGAGTGGCTGTGGGAGTCGATGAAGCCCGGGCAGACCACCTGGCCTGCGGCATCGATCTCTTCGTCAAAGGTTCCTGCCGGTGCAGGTCCCTCTGCTACGGCCGTAATGCGGTCGTCTTCAATAATCAGGTTGCCGGAAAAGGCTTCAGCGCCGCTTCCGTCGATAATGGTTCCGTTTTTGATAAGACGTTTCAATGCAGGTCTCCCTTGAATACGTATCGTGTGTGAAGCAGGGTTCAGCTTGCCGGAGGGTTTTTGCGCAATACCCGATACCCGGCCGCGCTGAGGCCTCGGTGCCTAAACCCGGATATTTCACGAGTCGAGTGCATCCATATTCAAGGCATCAGAGCTGCAGATGTAGTGGTTTACCTCAAGGCTCTGATAACGCAGAAGATGGGTGCACTCGGCTCGCCCAAAGGGTGAGAAAATCGAGCAAAAAATCATGAATAACATTTTGTATTTTTGAAATGCCTGATTTTTTCACAATAACCGATTGTAATAATTTTTCATTGTTGCAATCGGGCCGTTTTCTAATGAAATGTCCGGGTTAAGGGCACCGAGGCTCTATTGTATTGATTCGGTGTGGTTTTCCCGGCCGGAAAGGGCATCGTTGCTCTTTTTCAGACCGGGGAAGGCATCGGCCGTGTCCGCATCATCTCGCCATCCGGGATGATGCGAACCGGCGTAGCCGTTGGCCTTATGCCGCGTCTTCCTTGGCCATGGCCTCGTGTTCATCGGTGATGGCCAGGGGGGCGGAGGGTTTGCCCATGGCGATCTCGATCTTGGCGATGACAAAGAAGGTCGCGGTGCTCACAAAGGACCCGAAGATGATGGACATGATGCCGAAGGGCTCGCCCATCTGCTTCCAGACAATGGCGGCCACCGAGCCCAGGATGATGGACCAGAGGCCGGCGTTCACCGTGGCTTTCTCATAGACCAGGCCGAAGACGAAGGCCGCAAAGGGACCTGCCGCCCGCATGGTGAAGGCCAGGATGAGCAGGGAGATGATGGGGTAGTCGTTTAAGGCGATGACAATGGCGCTTGCCCCCACCACCACGATGGCCCCCTTGCTCCAGGTCATGAGGTCTTTGTCGGCGGCTTTGGGGTTGAGGTACGCCTGGTAGACGTCCTTGGTGAACAGGGTGGAGACGGCCAGCATGTTGCCGGAGGCGCTGGACATGGTGGCTGCCACAACCGATGCCAGCACGAGCCCTGCGATGATGGTGGGGGCAAAGTGCTGGGCTGCCGTGGGCAGGGCGCTGTTGGCCGAGATGTCGGGGAAATGGGCCAGGGCCACCAGGCCGATGACGGCCGGGATAAAGCCGTAGCAGGCCATAAGCAGGGAGCAGATGAAAGAGCCTGCCTTGGCCACCTTGGCGTTTTTCGCCGCAAAGTAGCGCTGAACAGCTTCCTGACCGGTGGAGAAGGTCATGAAGTACATGAGGATCAAACCGGCGATGGTTTTCCAGCCCACCTTGGTGAGGCCAAGCTGTCCCGGAGGCAGGTTTTCCACCAGGTAGTTCCAGCCCCCGGCGTTTTTCAGGATAATGGGCATGGCAATGGCCATCCCCACGGTAATGAAAAAGATGTGGACAATATCGGTGTAGGCCACGGAAACCAGCCCACCCATGAGGGTGTAAGCTGTAACCACGCATCCGACGATGACCACCACGGTTTTGAGGTCGGCTCCGGTGACCACGTGGATCACCGAGGAGGTGGCAACCACCTGGGCGGCGGTGGCAAAAAAGAGCGCCGAGATGGAGAGGATGGTGGTGATCATGTGGGATGGCTTGCCGTAGCGGCGCCCGATGATCTCAGGGACGGTGGTGGCCATGGACTTTCGTAAGAAAGGAGCCACAAAGGAGACCAGGAAGATCCCGATGCCCGCGCAGACCACGTACCAGCCTGCGGAAAGGCCCCATTCGCCGTAAGCCTTGGAGGCCACGCCCAGGGTGGATCCGCCGCCGATCTCGGCGGCGGCCAGGGTTCCGGCCACCATCAGGGGACCGAGTTGCCGACCGGCCAGCATGAAGTCGCTGGATTCCTTGATTTTGCGTTTGGCAACCCAGAGCCCGATACCGACCATGCCTGCCATGTATGCGATGATGATGTAAAACGTGCTAGTCATGATACTCCCCCTTTTTGGAATCAGTCGTTGAGCAGGCTTTCGATAATGGCGGCATACCCGACCACGGCTTTTTCAAGCTGGTCGGTGGTGATGTACTCGTCGTCGGTGTGAGCCAGGGTCTCAAGGGAAGGTCCAAACCCCAGGGTCTTGATCCCTGCTTCCCCTGCGTAGTGGCTCCCGTTGGTGCAGAAGGCGTAGTGGGAAATCTGTGAGTCGATTCCCACGGTTTTCAGCCCGGCCAGGGCCTTTTGTACGAAGGGCTCTTTTTCTTCATAGAGCCATGCCGGGAAGAATCGTTCTGCGGAGATGGTTTCGTCGGTGTAGCAGGCAGCCTGGTCGGTGGCCAGACCCGCGGTGGCGGAAAACTCAGGATCGGCGGCGGCGCAGGCAGCCACGGCGTCGTGGATGGGGGCCAGCACGCTTTCAATGGTTTCGCCCACCAGGAGGCGTCGGTCGTAGGTCACCCGGCAGGAGGAGGGCACCACCGATGCACCGGGGTAGGGTGCGGACTTGATGTCCGTGAGCACGTTGGTGCCCTTGCCGAGCACGGGGTGCTCAGGCGGGGTAATAGCTTCCACTTTTTCCAGGAGGGCCATCATCTTGTGCACGGCGTTGATGCCCTCTTCAGGGGATGCGGAGTGGGCGGGCTTGCCCTGGGTCTCCAGCACGATTTCCGCGCGGCCCCTCTGGGCGATTTTGAGGTTAAGCTGGGAGGCTTCGCCGATGATAACGTAGTCGGGGGCGACCCGCTTTGTGATCTCTCGGGAGGCCACGCCTTCAAAGCACTCTTCGTGCACCGCGCCCACTACGTGGATCTCGCCGTCGAAATCCCTGCCGGTTTTTTCAGCGACCTTTAATGCGGCGCAGGCCATGGCGGCCACGGCGCCCTTCATGTCCGAGGAGCCTCGGCCGTAGATTTTCCCGTCGATGAGTTGGGCACCGAAGGGTTCCTTGGTCCAGCGGTCAGCGTCCACGGGCACCGTGTCGATGTGGCCGTCCAGGAGGACCTTTTTACCGGGGCGCTTGCCGCGGATGGTGCCGGTGACGCTGCCGTAGCGGTCCACGAACACCTCGTCAAAGCCGCTGGCTTCCATGAATGCTTTCAGGACACCGGCAACCCCTGCCTCTTCGCCCGAAACGCTGGGCTGTTTGATCATGTCCCTGCAAAGTCCGATAACCTGTTCCTTGTGTGTCTCACTCAGCATGCTTCTTCCTCCTTTTCGGTGTGGTCACCGAACCAGGTGATGTTGCGATAGATGTCGGGGTCCGTGTCGCCTTCGGTGCTTATCAGGAGCACGCGCGAATCGGAATCAATTTTTAATTGTTCCCTGATATGGGACAGTTCCGGTCGTGTCATGATGAGGTGGAGCAGTCCTGCGGTGACGGCCCCGGATTCTCCGGAGATCACCTGGGGATCGCCTGACACGGGTGCGCCCAGGATGCGCATGCCGTTGGCCGCCACCCAGTCCGGGCAGGAGATGTAGCCGTCGGCGTAGTCCCGAAGGATGTCCCAGCCGATGATGTTGGGCTCCCCGCAGGCCAGGCCGGCCATGAGGGTGTCCATGTCGCCGGTGGTGAACCGAGGTTTACCGTCCCCTGCTTCGGCGGATTTATAGATGCAGTTGGCCTTGTGGGGCTCCACGATGGTGGTGATGGGGCGCTCGTCGCCAAAGGCCGTGGCCAGGAAACCCTGGACGCCGCCGGCATAGGAGCCGACCCCTGCCTGCAGGAAGACGTGGGTGGGGGCGCTCTCTTTGATGGCGGCCAGCTGCTCCAGGGCCTCATGGGCCATGGTCATGTAGCCCTGCATGATCCAGGCGGGGATGTCCTCGTAGCCCTCCCAGGCCGTGTCCTGCACCATGACCCAGCCCTTTTCTTTGGACTGTTTCCAGGCCAGGCGCACGGCATCGTCGTAGTTCATGTCCGTGATGGAGGCTTCGGCCCCTTCGGCCTGGATGTTGGCAAGGCGGGTCAGGGAAGAACCCTTGGGCATGTAGATGACCGCTTTCTGGCCCATCTGGCGCGCTGCCCAGGCCACACCGCGGCCGTGGTTGCCGTCGGTGGCCGAGACAAAGGTGATCTCTCCCACTTTTTTGCGGGTCTCCTCGGAGCGCAGGGTCTCGGCGGTGAGCTCCGAGATGTCGATGCCGAGTCGCTTGGCAATGACGCTGGCGATGGCAAAGCCACAGCCCAGGACTTTAAAGGCATTGAGGCCCATGCGCTTGGATTCGTCTTTGACGTAGACGCCAGCCAGGCCCAGGGTGCTTGCCAGCCCCTTCAGCGATGCCAAGGGGGTTGGGGCGTATTCGTCAAAGCTTTTGAAATAACGGCGAACCACGTCGGCGCGCTCGGGCGAAAGGAAGGCCGTGTCGGCCTTGTCTCCTTTGGTGCGTGCGGAAGGGTTTGCGATAAAATCGATGGATGTGGTCATGAATGGTCCTTAAATGTCGGCAGTTACTTCTATCTCAACTTCGGCTCCCATGGGGAGGGCGGCCACCTGCACGCAGCAGCGGGCAGGGTAGTCTCCGTCGAAGAATGTGGCGTAGATCTCGTTCATGGCGGAAAAGTCAGCCAGGTCGGTCATGAACACCCCGACTCGGCAGACGCGGGAAAAATCGGTGCCCGCGGTTTCCAGGATGGCCTTGATGTTGGAAAGGCTCTGGCGCGTCTGGTCCTTGATGCCCTTTGCCAGTTCGCCCGTTTCGGGGTTCACCGGAAGCTGGCCGGAGACATAGAGGGTGTCTCCCTTGATGACGGCCTGGGAATAGGGGCCGATTGCCTTGGGGGCGTTAGGTGAGCAGACGATCTTTTTCTTCATGCGATCCTCCTGTGTGGCTTGGGTTTGTTGTGTTGATTTTGTTTTGTTGTGGGAACCAACCGAAGCAACTCGCGGGCCAAAAATGAGAATTAGTTTATAAGTTCTTGGAAATGATTTTCTTTTTTTAGTTAATGCCGGGCTGCTTTGTTGGTGGTGGGTGAAAAAACCATTATCGTTTTGATAAAAATTACCAGAATGATAATTTCGAGGGCGCCACTCCTTTTTGAGGCGGGGAGAGGGTTGTTTCTTGATATGTCTTCTGAATTTTGGGGATTGATGGTATGTCTCTATGGCAGCGTCTGAAAACGGGGATGCTATCAAAATGATAATTCCGGTTCGGCCCGATGAAGCTCCCTCCGTGGATTGTGATCGGTGACCCCGTTTTGGCGGGACCCGCTGGAAGATCATTTATGGTCAATATGAAATTCAGTAATAACGGGTGCAACTGTCCCGTGTGATAAGAGAAGCGAAAGGATCACAATGCTTTATGCAATAGAGGAGTCCATCAGAAAATTTGCCCATGTCATCGCTGTGGTGGTGGGCATTGATGTGGAGGTGGTGGGGGCGGACTTAAAGCGCATCGCCGGTACGGGACGGTATGCGGAAGGGGACGGGAAAAGTATCGAAGACGAAGGGGAGGTCTACCGCCATGCCCTGAAGACCGGGCAGCCAGTGTGCATCGACAACCCCAAGAACGACCCCATCTGTTTCAACTGCAAGAACAGGGACGGGTGCGAGGAGAAGCTGACCCTTTGTTCTCCGATTTTGCGTGATGGGGAAGCCTTGGGGGTTATCGGGATTATCTGTTTTACGGAGCAGGACAAGCAGACCATTCTGGAAAACAGAAACAATTACGGTGCCTTTCTCTCCATGATGGCGGACCTTATTGCGGCCAAGGCCGAGGATTACAGCCACATTGCGGAGACCACGCAGACACTGGATGTCTTGCGGCAGGTGATGGATGTGCATGCCGAGGGCATGTTTGTCTTTGGGGCCGACGGCAGCGTCACCTACGCCAACGCCCATGCAAGAAAGGAGCTGGGTATCGAGGGACCCGGCGATACCGTGTCGGTCCAGCTGATTCCCACGGGCAACACCGTGGGCGACGCCGAGGAGTACGAGCTGCACTTCGGTGAGCATCACCTGGTGATCATGGGGCAGATGGTGGATTTGCAAAAGGATGATCCCAGGTTTTCCAGGGTCATGCTCTTTGAAACCCAGACCGATTTTACACGAAAGATGTCTACCCTTACGTCGTCTGCCTCCGGTGAGGGCCTTGATGCCATCCTTGGCATGTCTCCTGCCATCCGGCAGCTCAAAGAGCAGGTGATGGCCATCACCACTTCGTCTTCCACGGTGCTCATCAGCGGCAAGAGCGGTACGGGCAAAGAGATGTTCGCCCGGGCCATCCACCATGAGAGCGACCGGCGGGAGCAACCCTTTGTGGCCATCAACTGCGGGGCCATTCCCGACACCCTCCTTGAGAGCGAGCTCTTCGGCTACACCTCCGGGGCCTTTACCGGTGCAAGCCCCGGGGGCCGCATCGGGAAATTTGAGCTGGCCCATAAAGGGGTGCTCTTTCTGGACGAGATCAGCTCCATGCCCCTTTATCTGCAGGTCAAGCTCCTCCGGGTGCTCCAGGAACGCAAGGTGGAGCGCCTGGGGGCCAACAAGCCCATTGACGTGGATATTCGCGTCATTGCCGCAACCAACGACGACCTGCCTGAACTCATCGCAAAAAACATGTTCAGGAACGATCTTTACTACCGCCTCAACGTCATCCCCCTGGATATTCCCCCCTTATGCGAGCGGCCTGAAGATATCGACCTGCTTGCAGAGCACTTTCTGGCCAAATACAGCGGTCGGTTCAACAAGCGGTTTCGAAGGATCGAGCCCTCCACCATGGACCGGCTCCGCAGCTATGCCTGGCCCGGAAACGTGCGGGAGTTTGAGAACATCATTGAATTCATGGTGAACATGATGCCTGCAGGCGGGGTCATCGACGACTCCCTGCTGCCCCCTCGAGTATTGGAGACACCAACGGAATGCGCCTGCGGTCGTTGCGTTTCAAAGTCTCCGGTTTTACCTCTGAAAGAGGTGGAAAAGCAGGTGATCATTGAGGCGGTCAAGCGCTTCGGCAGCGATACCAAGGGCAAGCGGACCGCGGCCTCGGCTTTGGGGATCGGGGTGGCGACCTTGTATCGGAAGATTCGGGAGTATGGGATTGAAGGTTGAGGGGGATGGGGGAAAGGCTAAAGGCAAATGGTCTTTCGCATTACCGCAAGGGATATCGGTTTTCGACGCGCTTTGCGGTGCGCACGGCGCACCCTACGAGCCATCGATGCGCTCGTGAATTGTAGGGTGCGGCCCCCGCACCGCTATGCGTAACGCGTGCCACCGGCTTTTGCTTTTCATGGTGTCTCCCATCACCGCTATCGATACCGGTTTTCGACACGCTTTGCGGTGCGCACGGCGCACCCTACGAGCCATCAATGCGCTCGTGAATTGTAGGGTCGCCAGGCGTAACGCGGGCCATCAATGAACGGTGAGCTGCCCTCAGTCCCGGGGCCCGATCATGGTTTCGGGTCTCACCAGTGCGTCGAATGCGTCTTCGGTGACCCATCCGCTGGAAAGGGCCGCTTCCCGAAGAGTGCATCCCCGGGCCATGGCGTCTTTGGCGATGGCGGCGGCCTTGTCGTAGCCGGTGTGGGGCACCAGGGCGGTGACGAGCATGAGGGATTGCTCCATGAGTTCTGCGATGCGCCGTGTGTTGGGCTCAATGCCTGTGATGCAGTGGCGGGTGAGGCTGCTTGCGGCATCGGCCAGGAGTCCGATGGACTGCAGGACGTTGTGGGCGATGACCGGCTTGAAGACGTTGAGTTCAAAATGCCCCTGGGCCCCTGCAATGGTGACAGTGGCGTGGTTGCCCATGACCTGGGCGCACACCATGGTCATGGCCTCGCACTGGGTGGGGTTGACCTTGCCCGGCATGATGGAGGAGCCGGGCTCGTTCTGGGGAAGGGAGAGTTCGCCCAGGCCGGAGCGGGGACCGGAGCCGAGGAAGCGGATGTCGTTGGCGATCTTGTTGAGGCTGACGGCCAGGGTGTTGAGGGCGCCGGAGGTTTCCACCATGGCGTCGTGGGCTGCCAGGGCTTCAAACTTGTTGCCTGCCGTAACAAAGGGAAGCCCCGTATAGGTTGCCACCTCATCTGCAAAGGTCTCGGCAAAGCCCACACGGGTATTTAAGCCTGTCCCTACGGCGGTGCCCCCCTGGGCCAGGGAGTAGAGGCGCTTGAGGCTGTCTTGCAGGCGGTCTGTTCCGAGGCTTACCTGGGCGGCGTAGCCGGAAAACTCCTGGCCCAGGGAGAGAGGCGTTGCGTCCTGCAGGTGGGTGCGCCCGATTTTAACGATGCCGTCCCAGGCTCTGGCCTTGCTGGACAGGGCCGCGTGGAGGCTGTCCAGGGCAGGGAGAAGACGGTGGTGGATCTCTTCCACGGTGGCGATGTGCATGGCCGTGGGAAAGGTGTCGTTGGAAGATTGTCCCAGGTTGCAGTGGTCGTTGGGGTGTATGGGGTCCTTGGCTCCAAGGGCACCCCCGAGCCGCTGGTTCGCAAGGTTTGAGATTACCTCGTTGGCGTTCATGTTGGATTGGGTGCCGGAGCCGGTTTGCCACACCACCAGGGGAAAGTGATCATCCAGCCCGCCTTCGATGACCTGCCGGGCCGCATCCACAATGGCTGTTGCCAGGGTTTTGTGGAGCGTTTTCTGCTTGAGGTTGGCAAGGGCCGCACACAGCTTGACGATGCCCAGGGCCCGGATCATGGAACGCGGCAGGCGTTCGTTGCCGATGTTGAAGTACTGCAGCGAGCGCTGGGTCTGGGCGCCCCAATAGGCATCGGCCGGGACGGCAACGGGGCCGAAGGTATCGGTTTCCTGGCGGGTGTCGGGCATGGTTTTCTCCTTGGATGATGATGGGGGTGTCTGGGCGAGAGCGGGCTCTGGGGGGCGGCATGTGAAAAGGATGCATCCAGGTAAATATACAGTGGCTTGGGTGTGGGTGTAAAGCCTGGGGGTATCACGTGTGGGCAGGCCAGGGAAAACCATTTTCGGGGTACTCCCAAGACGATATGTTCGCATCCGCGTTTCGCTTTGATGGCCCTTCAGGGCGATCGAAACGAAGCGCGGGTGTATCAGGTTTTTTTCAGGAAAACGACCCGCCGGGGGCAAAGGGAAACGGATTTGTTTCTTTTTTTAAGGAACCCAGGTCACGATTCCTTCGTCGGGCTGGGCGTCTTTCCAGCGCCAGAACGAGTCGACATCCCGAATCCCGTCAGCAATGACGGCTTTGTAGATCTGGATGCCCATGACCTTTTTCTCTTCCGGGATGGCGTCTTTGATGGAGAGGATGGCGCTGCGGGTTTCCGGGGTCAGCACCTGGGAGATGCGGTCAGCAACCCGCTCGAAGTAACCGACGTAGGGAGAATCCTCCAGAATGTGGATCATGTCGATCTGCCAGGACTGGTTTTCGTCGTCTTCGTAAAAGGCGTGCCACTCGATGCATTTGTCCTCTGCCTCGATGAGGTTGGTGTAGGAGATGGACTTGATGCGAGGGTTCTCGGCAAGCCGTGCCATGGCTGAAAAACTGTCCGAGAGGCTGAAGGGGGCTGAGTAGATATGGAAATCGATGTCCCGGTTGTTGATCAAAAGCCCTGTTTGAAGCGATCCCACCAGGTTGATCGTCGCTCCGATGGAGGTCCATATGTCGAGGACCTGTGTGTCCTCCATGATGGCCCGGGCTTTTTCCTGCATGCGTTCCGCTTTTTGTAAAATGGCTTCCATGGTGTTGCCTTCCTTCGGTTTGGGGGCCTGTCTCAGGCCCTATGCTTGTTGTCTTTTTTATTCGGGTCTTTTTATACTACCCTACGAAAGCAGACAATAAAAAAGCTCGTTTCCATGGTGACCACGGAAACGGGCTTTTTTACTTTGACAGCTTGGTTGGCGGCATCCTCCCTCACATGTCGGCGCCATCTGGCGTTCTGATGCCTTGACATGGGTGCTGCCCGCTCATCAAATACCCGGTCTATGCGGCTTCACGCTGCTCAACGCAAACCTGCCGGACCGCCGTTTCAGGCAATTGAATCCTGGCTTTGATAAACCACCATAAAATGGACGCCAAGCCTCCCGTACCAACGGCGAGGATCCCGATAAAGGTGACCTTGTCGTGCCAGTCAAAGGAGACAACAGCCATGGCTGCGGCCCCCAGGATAAAATAGATAAACACGAGAAGGGAGGATGCCGCACCGGCATCGCGTTGAACCTGCTCCAGGGCAAGGTTATTTGCCGGAGGGCGGCTGATACCGATACAAAACGTGATAAACCCCATGGGGAGCGCTATGGCCCAGGGGCCGGGAAAGATATGAAGGGCCATGGCAAGCCCTCCGGCAGCGATTCCTGTCAGGCCTGTGGACATCAAGGTCACACTGCCTATCCTTCTGCCGAACCGTGCACAGATCATGGCGCCTGCCATAAAGCAAAGGGCATTGGCACCGAAAAAGAGGGCAAAGGTGTTTTCACTGACATGGTAGTGGGTGATGTAAATGCTCGATGACGCAGCGATGTGTGCAAAAAAGGGAAGGCCTGTCATGGAGGTACAGATAACGACGGACATAAACCGCCCGTTGGTCAGGAGACGGCCATAGCTTTTGATGAGTTCGGTTACGGGGACGCCCGTGGGGTTGGGGTGGGACTCGGGTGTGAACAGCATGCCGATAAGGGCCACCCCTCCCATGGCTGCCTGGGCCATAAAAATCCATGGCCAGGTGAACCGGGTAATGATCAGGCTCCCGACCATGGGGGCAATCATGGGCGCCAGGGCCATGATGACCGACACATACCCCATGACCGACTCCCGCTCTCTGGCTTCCAGGCGATCCTTGGCTATTGCCATGGAGATACTCGATGCCGAGGCCGCTCCCGCAGCCTGGATGATGCGTGCTGCGATGAGCATGTGGATGCCTGTGGACAGGGCGCAGAGGATGCTGCCTGCAATAAAAATAAGGATGCCGGTGATCAACGGTTTTTTGCGGCCGTAGCGGTCGGACAGAGGGCCGTATACCAAAAGGAAGGCACAGTAGACCGTAAAAAAAAGGACCAGGGTCAGGTTGATGATGGCCAGGGGCTGATTCCAGAGGGTTTGAAGAAATGGAATAGCCGGTAGATACATATCGGTGGACAGAGGCGGAAACGCTGCCAGAATAGCCAGTAACAGAATAAAACGAATCATGGGAAACGGGTATTCCTTAGATATTGGGGGTGATCTCTGGCCTTGCGCCAGAGGTCATGGGGGGGTGTTTTGTGGGTCTGATCCCGGATATCTCATGGGAAAACGACAGGCTTACCTCTATAAGTCAGTATGACACACGGTTGCTGATAAAAAATCAGTTAATTCAAGAGTGCCACTTGGCATTCGCCGTTTTGGCTTGCTTTATTAACCCTTCGGGCGATCGGAGTGAATGCTTGTACCCCACCTCGTGAAATCGGGTAATAAAAGAAAGCCCGTTTCCATGGTGACAACGGAAACGGGCTTTGTGCTTTGGTGTCACTGCTTTTTTATTCAGGGCTGATGCATTGGCCTGGCAGTGAACAGCACGTTGTGCGGCAATGGGCTATTCGGCGTCCAGGGCCATGGCGATGTCTGTGCCGCACTGGAAAGCATCGGCGCCCACAGAGTTCGGGAGCAGGGTATACCCACCGAGTTTGTCGCCTGTCTGGGCCAGCTCATGGAGGTGGTCGTAGGTTGCCTCAACGGCCAGGGTGCCGTCATGGGTCCCGGTGATGTAGTTTCGGGGGATGTAGACGCGCTCAACAGAGACACGGACGCGTCCGTCATCGCACTGTTTGGCCTTGACATCCAGGACCCTGCCTTCGCCGTTGGTGAAGTAGGTGTCTGCACCGCCGTTCTGGTTCAGGGAGGCCATGGCCAGCTCATGGAGCTGGGTCCCTTCCTGGGCCACGCGTCCGAACATGGCGCCCATGCATCCTGCGTAAGCCTGGGTGGTGATGAGGGTGAAGGCGCAGAGCGCGAAAAGGGCTGACGCCAGACCTGATTTTTTAAATGCTTGTGTAGTCATGGTTGTGAACCTCCTGGTTCTATGGGTGATCTAAACGCTGTATCGCCAGGGCAGGGTTTTAAAACCGTGCCGTACCTTTTTGACGATATGCGGTGATTGACGTGGCATGTTGCCAACCTGGGTGATGTTATACGTGGTTGATTTGTTGTCATGAAGGGGGTAATTAATCATTTGTTAATTGCGTTTTCTGCAATTAATGCCGGTGAGATGGGGCGTCTTCTGCAACGTGTTGAAATGCTTGGCAAGCACAGATGTGTTCCTGGCCAAGGGGGATGATGACCGTGTCAGGATGGATCGGTTTAGGAGCCGTCGCAGCATCGGAGGGAAGAAGGAATGGGCCTGACAGGGGTGTTTTGCTGGCAAGGCGTGACACTGCATGGCCCAGGGCATTTGGGCGGAAACGTGAACGAAACATAAGTGGGGGCGTTATCCCGGGAGCGGCATGGCAATGGAAAGCAATGAGCAGGTTTTTTTAAGGGTGGTGGAGGCAGGGAGCCTCAAGGCAGCAGCTGAACAGCTGGGGACGGACCCCTCGTCCGTGAGCCGGAAGGTGGCAGCCCTGGAGGGGCGCCTGGGTGTGAAACTGCTTCAACGCTCCACTCGCCGCTCCGTTCCGACGGAAGCCGGGAAAAAGTACTACGACGGCATGCGACGGCTCGTTGATGAACAGGCAGCCCTTGAGGCCTGTGTTGCCCGTGAGACCGACATACCCCGGGGGTACCTTCGTGTCACGGCACCGAACAACATAGGTGATGTGCATGTGGCCCCGGTTCTGACGTCCATGGCGGAGATGTACCCGGACCTGAAGGTCGAACTTATCCTCACGGGAGAAGTCCCGGATATGAGCGAGAAGGGCATTGACGTTTCCATCTGCATCGGGCACCTTCCCGACTCCAACCTCATCTGTCGCAAATTGATCGATCTGCCTGTGCTGCTCATCGCCTCAAAGAAGTACTTGGCTAAGCGGGGCACCCCGCGCAAACCCTCGGATCTTCATGACCACGACTTTCTTTTTTTCACTCGTTTCCAGCGAGATACCCCCCTTGAGTTTATTGGGCCGAAGGGCCCCGAGAAGGTGAAGGTGTCTTCTAAATTCATGGTGAACAGCGCGTCGGTGATTCGTAAGCTCAACCGGGCCGGGTTCGGGATCAGCGTCGGCAACCCCCGGGCCTTCAAGGAGCTTCTGGACAGCGGGGAGGTGGTTCAGCTGCTGCCGGAGTACTCTTTGGAGCCGTACCCCCTTTATGCCACCTATGTGTCCACGGCCTTTGTCCCTGCAAAGATCCGGCGATTCGTGGATATGATGGCCGCCTATTCATCAGAAGAGTTGACCGGGTGGGCCATGCTGGAGACATAGCGGATAAGATGCCGTTTGTGTCTCGATGGGTTTGTTGTGACATGCTTAGTCCCTGGCAGAGGTGGACATGGCCGTAGCAGTCCACATGGAACCTTGATGAAGTATCCACCGGGCCTGCGGGGTAACCCTGCGGCGAGTGTATCAACAGCCCACCCTCTGACCTTCGCACTACCAACCTATGAATTTATTGTTCGCGTAAATCCTGCAATTTCCTCAAACAGTTCAATATCCGGGGCCTCGCTCAAGAGGTCTCTGCACTGTTTCAGGAGGTCCTGGAGGTATGGCGTTGTCATGTGGTCGTTACAGGCCTGCTGGTCTTTGTACTTCTCGTAAAACAAAAATCGGCCCATGTGTTCCTGGGACCGGTGAAGGGTATACACAATGGTGTCTTTTTCTGTCTGGACGCTGGGGATAATGCCTTTGAGAAGCTCTTCGAGTGAACGTTCCATTCCGGGTTTTGCCTGAAGTATTGCCTTGATTACAATCATGATCGCCCTTTGCCACACAGGCAATCTGGTTGCCCGTGGCTTTCATGGTGGATGAGTGGGGGAAGGGCTGTGCGCTGTTTAGCCATATGAATCGTCTCTACGTTACCGCATATCCACAAAAAGAACAAAGGGCTGGTAAGGGGGGGGCGCACGATTAATTAATCGGGGCTGGTTCGTTTTTGAGCGAGTGATGATTACTCGATAAATCCGCGATCTCGCATCACGTTTTCTTTCTGGAAGCATGCCATACCCGTTTTCATTTTCCGGAACCCGAGGGATTGATAGAATCCTTCTTTGCCCGGCGACGCGTACAAAAGGATGTTGCAATGCGATAGTTCGGCTAACAGAGCATTCATGATTATTTTTCCGATTCCCTTGCCTTGATATTCGTCACGAACCGCACAGTCATATATGGCTGCCTGATAGGTACCATCAGATATGGCGCGGCCAAACCCGATTAACCGCGTTTCATGATAAACAAACACAGTCGTATGGCTGGCTTCAAATGCCTTTTGGTGGATTTCGGGTTCGTAGAAAGCCATATTGACGCTTTTTAATGTGTCCGATAAGGCTTTCCAGTCCACACCCTCGCAGCTTGACGTTACATCAATATTCATTCCTGTGCCTTTAAACCGCCGTCAACTTTTCCCATTCACTTCTCATGATGATGTGATGGTCAATCGTGTGGTCCGTAAACAAGACGCCGTCCAGATGATCGATTTCATGCTGGAAAAGTTCGGACAAATCGTCCGTGAAGGTTTCATTGATCTGTTCCCGGTCCTGGTTCCAGTACTGAACGTGGATGGATCGATGTCGGCGGGTCCGGCAGAAGAAAGCGACATCGGCGCTGAAGCAGCTGTCCCAGACGTCGAAGGTTTCGGGGCTTTGGGAAACGATCCTGGGGTTGATCATCACGATTGTCCGTCCCTCGGACTCCATGTAGACTATCCGTTTCAGGCAGCCGACTTGGGGTGCGGCAATGGCCCTGCCAATGCCCTCTTTCTTCTGGAAAAACCGGAGGGTGTCCCTGAGGTCTGCGATGTGACTTTCCACATTGTCCCGCTCAAAATCAATCTCTTTCGATTTTTTTCTGAGGGTCTCATTGCCAAGCATAAGAATGTCTCTGACTGTCATCACTCTATCCTTTCACGATGCACCGGGTTTCATGCCGCCCGTCTTGCCGAGAGCAGGTTTTACAAAGAACAAGACTACCCTTATCCCGGATATTTTATTAAAAAACAACCAGCCAAAGCGAAAATCAAATGATTTAGGAAGGCTATAATAAAAAAAAAGTCAGTTATTCAGAAAATGCAAAATGTAAATCAGGGTTTGCTGTTTAATTTTCTCATCCGACTCGTGAAATATCCAGGTTATGTCTCAATAGCCGTATTTTCAATAGAAATGAAGGGAAACGCCACCCCACTGGATTATTTTCGTGCCGCATGGACACATATCCAAGCCGGTGGTCGTGGGGCAGGAAAAATGCAGCCTTGTTTTCCTGCCCTGACGTCCTGTTTTAGTGTGGACGTTAATTGAGGTACAGGCGGGTCACCTGATCTGCGAATTCAGGAATAGATGCGTGCTGGTTCGACAAGTCCCGTATCTGCGCCACCGCCTGTGGTTGATCCTTTGTCGGAATATCCAACAGGGTGAACAGTGATGCCACATACTCGCCTGTGTCGGAGTTCAGTTCCGTGACGATGTTCTGATATGCCGTGACGATGAATTTTTCGGCTTCGGCCTTTTTGCTGATGGGTTGTGTTTCCCCGGAGGCGACCGGAGAGAGTGTAATGAAGTATTGAGACGGCGAGTATTCGGTGACCGATCCGGAGAATCCGTCCGTCACGGAGCCAAGAACCCCGCCAAAGACAATGTTTCCCCAGAACCAGCTGTCCAGTCGTGTCGTCAGGGTCATGTGTTGCGGGCTGTATCCCTGTTTTTCAAAGACAATGGCCTGGCCCGGCTTTTTCTTGAGCAGCATTGTGAAAGGGGTTTGGCCAAGGACCCTTCCATCGAGTATGACAGACGCCCCGGCGGGAACGGACGTAAAGCTCACCTCCTGGGTCGGGCCTTTTACGATGGTTGCGCATCCGGTCAGGAGCAGGAAAATGGAGATACCGGCAAGAGAAATACAACGGCGTGTAACATGTTTCATTCGGAATGGCCCTTCAACAGTTCAGTTTTTAAAATGCCGACATGGAATGTTGTCCCCTTGATGCCTTGAAAAGAAACAGGTTCTCCAAAGGTTCTGATGCCGACTCGTTTCCAAGCAGCTTCTATAAGGAAAATACCACCTGTGATCAATGTAGAAATAGAAGAGTGAGCCATGCGGGTGCACTGTAAAAGGTCGATGTTTGACCAGGTGGGGACTTTTCATTTTTCTGATCCCGTTGATTGGCCTATCGGGGCGGGCAAAACGCAGAGCAGGCTCGAACATGTTGAAGTTGTTCAGGCGGAGCACAGGAAGGCTTAGGTAAGGCCTGTTTGCCTGACTTTTCAAGAGTTGGCCCCCGGCAGGGCCGCCGGAGGCAATTTTGAGCTGAAGTGTTCGGGTATGTCGCAATTCGTCGTTTACAGCTTGTGTGCCAAGGAAAGCCTCCGGTGGCATGTCGGCGGCACTTGCGGTGAGCCGGGCAACTTTCTGGTCTGCTCGTTACCCCACACACCCGAGGCTCGGGTCCTGGGCGGCCGGGCGCCTGCGTTCCCGTTTTTTGTGCTTCACCTGGCACAGCAGCGTCTTGTAGACCGGGAACCCGGAGATCTCGTCGTATTGATCCAGGTCGGTGAGAACGTTGACATTGGCGTTCTGCCACGCCTCGGTCCCAAGGGGGCCGCCGCCGCCCACGGGGGCGTACACAAACCCTTGCATGATCTTGTCGGTGACATAGGCCCGCATCACCACCGATCCCCGGGCCGTCTTGATGATGACGGTGTCTCCGGTGGTGACCCGGCGTTTTTCCGCGTCTGCCTCATTCATCTCAATGACCGGGTAGGGGTATTTCTCCATGAAGCTCGGGATGGCCCGCAGGCAGGATTTCATATCGGGCTTGAAGGGGCCTGTGCCCAGGATCAGGGGATAGCGTTTGTGGAGCTTCGGGTTGCTGACGGGGGTCTCAACGGATTCCTCATACTTTGGAAGGCCTTCGTACCCGTATTGTTCCAGCACCGTGGATTTGATCTCGAATTTGCCCGATGGGGTTTCAAATCCGGGTTGCCCGTCTTGCCGCAGCAGACCTTTTTCCCATTTTCGGTAGGCCATCTCTTTTCTGCCGTTGCGGAGCACATGTTTGTCAGCCTGTTTCAAGTCCTCCACGGTAAAGCCGGTTCCATCCAGAATGTAGTGCAAGAGCTCTTCCTGGCTCTGGGGAAAGAGGTGGCCGTACCCCAGGCGATGGGCCAATTCTGCCAGGATCTGGTAATTGGGCCGGGCTTCGCCCACGGGGTCTGTCAGCTTCTCCCTCAGCCGGATGGCGTTGCCGTAGTAGCAGTAGGACTCCTGTTCAAAGGCTGTGGTTGCGGGCAGTACGATGTCGGCGTAGGCCGCGTCCCGGGTGAGCTGGAGATCGATGGAGACCAAAAAATCAAGGGCCTCCAGAGCTTCTTTCCAGACCCCCGGATCGGGCCAGGAGGTCATCAAAGACGCCCCCATGACAAACATGGACCGTATCTTATAGGGTTCCCCTTCCAGGATGGATTTCGGCAGAAGGGCGGCGTGGGGTTCGCCCCCGCAGTAATGGGAATAGACAGGGAACTTCCCGCTGCCGATGGATTTGTCATAGCCGGGGGTCTCCAGCTGACCCTTTCGGTTCAGGTGAAGGCGATTTTCCCGCCTCGCAAAACAGCGCCCCCCCTCCACATCCAGTTGGCCCGCCAACGCCCACAATACCATGACGGCCCGGATGTTCTGTACCCCGCTTTTGGTGTATTCCAGCCCGGTGTACATGATGTAGCTGGCGCCTTCGGCGTCGGCGATGCTTTCGGCCAGGGTTTCGATGGTCTCCTCATCAATTCCCGTGACGGCGGCAACATGGTGCGGCGAGAACTCCTTTACATACGCGGCGAACTCATCAAACCCCAGGGTCCAGTCTGCCACAAACTCTTCGTCGTAGAGATTGTCCCGTATGAGGATATGGGCAAGGCCGAGGGCCAGCGCCCCGTCGGAGCCGGGCCGGATGGGGAGCCAGGTGCTGCCCGGAAGCTCGGCGGCCTTGGTCCGCCTGGGGTCGATGACGATGATCTCTGCTCCTTCCTCTGCGGCCGTCTTAAGCCGTTCGAACATTTCGGGTGGTGTGGACGAGGAGGGGTCGGTCCCCCACACGAGGATCAGGTCCGAATTGTCCACATCCGAGAACATATCGATGTGCAGGCAGCCCATGGTGAGTTTGGGGGCCAGAACGCCCAGGGCGGTATAACAAGGGGCTCCTACGCCGAAAGAATTGGGGGAGCCAAAGGGAAAGAGCACGCTGCTGGCCAGGTAGATCTCCGAGCCCTTGAGTTGAAAGATGTCTTTGAAGGATCGCTCATAGGTCCCTGTCCCCGCATAAAATCCCACTGCCTCAGGGCCGTGTTTTTTCTTTGTCTCGGTGAGCTTGTCCACGATAATATCAAAGGCTTCGTCCCAGCTGATTTTCTCGAACTCATGGGTGCCTTTGGGGCCCACCCGCTTAAGGGGATGCGTGAGCCGCCGCTCGGAATAGATGATCTCTTTGACGCTGTCTGCTATGGGGCACAGGATGCTGCCCAGAGGCGCTTCAGGGTCCGGCTCCAGCCGGTCGATCCTGTTGTTTTCATCAAAATGCGCAATGACCCCGCAACCGGGGCTATGGAAACAGATGCCGCAAATTCCGGGTTTTGGATCCACTGTGCTCATCTCCTGTTTTACTGTCTGACCCCCACCACGAATTGGGAGGTGATGTGTTCCCACAGATTTTCTGTCTTCCGGATTCTCCAGTTTACATGGCCCTGGTCAACAATCTGAAAAGGCGGGTGGAAGGCTTCGCCCCCTTCGGACATGAGGCGGACAACGTTGTCGATGCCCCGGCCTTGAAACGGGCCTTCGGTCCGGCCGCCCATCCACAGCTCCGGGTGGGAGACGGCTTCGTCCCAGGAGAAGGGGTCGGAGAAGACAAACATGGCGTTGTCGTCCTTGAGCACGTGGTTGATGTTGGCCAGGTGCTGCATGGGGTGGGGCACTTTTTCCAGGACGTTGACTGAGGTGGCCGTGGAAAAAAGGGCACCCCGAAAGGGCAGGGCCATGGCGTCGGCCACCACAAACTCAACCCTGTCGTCGTGCCAGGCCGGGGAGAGCTCGCAGGTTTTGCGCTCGGTGAGGTGCCCCTCCACGATGAGGTCGAACTCCAGGCGCTTTTCAGTCAGCAATTCCCGCGCTGTCTTGATAAACGGCAGGGAGGTGTCCATGCCCACCACCCGAGAGTGGGTCCTGCTCAGTTCAAAGGATAGGCGTCCCACGGAGCATCCGATATCAAGGGCCCAGCCGTTGTTCTCCGAGAAATACGAGGACCAGGTCCTGTAGGCATCCGTGGCATTGGTTCCGTTGAAAAATTCGGCAAAATGGCTCCACAGATACGCCGAGAGCATGGCCTTGGAGTTGTATCCTGCATCATCGGACAGCAACCCCATGCTGCGTTCCGGTAAAAGAACGGCCACGCCATCGCGGATTCCGTAGGTCCTCCGGCAGGCCACGCACGTGAGTTCTCCTTCCAGAACATCATCGTCCTTTTCGTGCGTGACGGTAAGGGTTAAGGGGTTTTCCTCAGAAGCACAGTCCGGACAGATCAGTTTTTCCTGTAACCATCGTTTCATATGCACCTTTTTCGGGCCCCTTGGAGGCGCGCTCCGGGGCGGAATCGTTGCCCCGTTACGTTTCAGGGGATGATCAGGTAAGGGGGGGAACGAACCTTCAGACGAAGGTCCGGTGTGCGGTTGCCACAGGTGGATACCGCAAGGCGGCACAGATCCTCAGCACCGATGGGAGGTTGCCCCACCCCGGGTTTACTGGTTGTTGTGATGGAATGTTGTGGTTTTTGATATGATTGCAGGCTGTTGCAAGTTGTCTCTACCATCTCACAGACGGCCGGGAAAAGTCCAGCAGAAAGAGCCCGTTCCCCTGGTTGGGTTTCGGTGGGCCCCTTGTGGCAGAGAATCAACAGAAGGGATAAAAAAAGGCCCCCTGAAAATAAATCCAGGGGGCCTTTCATATATTAAATCACGCTACACTCTTTTAAAGGAGCATGATTTTTTTTTCTACTGAACGGTGACGTTGGTAGCCGCAGGACCTTTCTGACCCTGCTCAATGTCGAAGGTAACGCGATCACCTTCGTTGAGGGTTTTGAAGCCTGAAGCATTGATGCCTGAGTGGTGTACGAATACATCGGGGCCGTTTTCCTGCTCGATGAATCCAAAACCCTTGCTCTCGTTAAACCATTTTACGATTCCATTGTTCATTGTGACGTTTCCTTAAAAATTAAATGATGTTTGTTGCATGTTCGAAACTTTCAGGTCTGGCCACTTCTTCAAATGGAAATTCCTTTGATAACGAAACACAAGCCTCCACATGAGGCACTAACGGGCGCACTATCTATGTGTTTGCGTAAGTTGTCAATAAGAAAGTGGATATTAAATTTTATAAATGGTTGCCCACACGTGTAATTGCTTGACATAAAAGGGTTCCCAACGATTAATCACCCCTGAATAGATTGAAAATGATTCTGGGGTTTTTCGTGAATTTTACAAAAGATCTTTCCCTTAGTGTCGGTATCTCTGCTTTCGTTAGGAGGGCAATGATACCAGGGTACGGCCCCGCACCGCAAAAGGTTCAATTCACGTCCCCGCATGGATACCGCCAGCCATCGAAGAGCCGCCCGTCAATCCCCGCAATATCTCGCCCCACGTAATCGCCCGGACCGTGTCACCCCGTAGGGTGCGGCCCCCGCACCGAAAAGAGTTTCAATCGACAGCCCCGCATGGGTACCGACAGCCCCGCATGGGTACCGACAGCCGCCGGAGAGCTGCCCGTAAAAACCCAAAAGATTTCAACCCAAGCCACTGCTATGGGGGCGGTTTCCCCTTACTCCATTTGTTCATTGTGATGCAGGCAGCGCCTTAGATCACGAGACCCTGAAAATATCGGGATGCTTTTCGGTGGCCCACTCGTGGCAAAGGTCGCTCAGGTACTGTTCCAGCTCGAAGCTTTGGAGGCCGGAAGGCACAACAAGGTCTGTGGCCGGGCGGCGTTTCCCATCCGGTCCAACATAGAACAACGACCAGTTTTTCTCTTCGTGTATGGCCAGAACAAGCCTGCCAAACACATTGAATGTGACTGTTTCATTCATGTGAACATGCCTCGACGCGTGGGTATGAGTCTGTAGTGCCGCATTCCCCGCATTGGTTGCCAATCAAACACCATCGCGTTGCCCATCATACACAATGATCGGGCCATCTTGTCAGGTTTTATCTTTGTTTATCGCAATGTGTGAAGGTGTTAAGGGGTCAGTCGTCCTTGTGGGTTTCGAAGATTTCCTCAAAGAGTTTGGCGGATTTGACAAAGGCAGCCAAGACGTCCGGGTCGAAGTGGATGGGTTGGGTTCGGCCGTCTCCTTTGGTGATGATGTCCAGCGCTGTTTCATGGGGCAGGGCGGGTTTGTAAGGCCGCTTGCTGCGCAGTGCATCATATTGGTCTGTGATGTTCATGATGCGGGCCGTCAGGGGGATGTCTTCGCCTTTGAGGCCTTTGGGGTAACCTGTTCCGTCCCATCGTTCATGGTGGCAGCCTGCAATGTCCACGGCCATTTTCAGGAAGGGAGAGTCGGACCCCTGGAGGATCCGGGCCCCGATTTCCGCATGGGTTTTCATAACTGCCCACTCTTCGGGGGTGAGTGGCCCTTTTTTCAGGAGGATCGCATCGGGAATGGCCACCTTGCCGATGTCGTGCATGGGGGAGGCGTAGAAAATGGTGTCGTAAAAGCCGGGGTGCATTCCAAGGGCCTTGGAGAGTTCGCAGGTGTAATGGCTGATGCGCTTGATGTGGGCCCCGGTCTCTTCATCTTTGAACTCAGAGGCCAGGACGAGGCGATGGACGGTGTCTTCATAGCCCTTGCGAAGCTGCTCGGTGCGTTCTGCAACGCGTTTTTCCAGCTCTTCGCGGTAGAGGTGAAGTTCCATGTGGTTTTTGACCCTGGCCTGGACAACGGGCGGATTGATGGGTTTGGTGATGTAATCCACGGCCCCCAGGGTGAGCCCTTCGGTTTCGGCCGTTGCATCTCCCTTGGCCGTAATAAAAAGGATGGGGAGCTTTCGGGTGACGGCGTCTTCCTTGAGGCGCCTGCACACCTCGTAGCCATCCATACCGGGCATCATAACATCCAGCAGGATAAGGTCTGGGGGTGGTTCCGAGCGGATAAGCTCCAGCGCGTCGGGCCCGTTGGTGGCAAAGCTTATGGCGTAGTCCTTTTGCAGCAGGTCGTTGAGTATCTTGATGTTGGAGGGTGTATCGTCCACGACGAGGACGCGTTTGTTTTTCATCATGGGGTCTCTCCTTTGGTTAATGGAATGCTCAAGATTTCACACATGGCCAGGAGGGTGCCTCGGGCTTCCTTGAATCGGAAGGCCCGCAGGTGGGCCGCCAACTGGTCTGTCTCCTCCGGAAGGGCCGAAACCAGGCGCGGACGTGTCTCTTCAAAGAGCTTGTGGGCCATCATGTCATTTATTTTGAGGAGCTCTGCAAGCTGGGTGAGGGGCCGGGTCAAGGCCAGGGTATCAGGGGCCCCCACCGTGGGATAAGGTGTCTCCGCAAGGGGCTTGAGGGCTGCAAGGGCGTTGTGGATTCCTGCCAGAACGGGAGACAGGCATGCGTCCAGGGTCGACAGGTGTTCAGCAACGGTCTCGGTGCGGTGTTGAAGGGCCTCTTCCAGGGCCTCGGCTGCCTGCTGAACCGTGGGCGCAGACAGGGTAGAGGCGGTCCCTTTAAGGGTATGGGCCTTGCGGAGCGCTTCATCGACATGGCCTTGGTCCAAGGTGCTGCGGAGGCTTTGGACAATGTCTCGGCTCTCGACGTAAAAGTCCCCGAGAACGTCCAGAAAGAGGGTGCGGTTTCCTCCCATGCGTTCCAGGGCCGATGAAACGTCTATTCCAGCCAGGGCGTGATGGAACCCGTCGGGTAAGTTGATTTTCGGCCAGTGCTGTGCCCTTTCCCGGCGTGGAGGTGTCTTTGGTCGGTTGTTGGCGGGGGGGACCCATCGCAGGAGGCTTTTGTACAGGGCCCCGGGTGAGATGGGCTTGGTGATGTGGTCGTTCATGCCCGCCTCCAGGCTTTTGTCCAGGTCTCCTGCCATGGCGTTTGCAGTCATGGCGATGATGGGGAGCCGAGGCGGCGGGGTTTCATGTTCCTGCTCGGATGCCTCCATGGACCGGATGGTGCGGGTGGCCTCCAGGCCATCCATTTCGGGCATCTGGATGTCCATGAAGACCAGGTCGAATACCTGGGATGCCACCATCTCCACGGCCTCTTTGCCGTTGGTAGCAACGGTGACGGAGACCTCGGCGCCAGCGAGGAGCTCCGTGGCCACCTGTTGGTTGATGCTGTTGTCTTCTACCAGGAGGATGCGGGCTCCGCGGACGGTCTCCATTCCTTCGGGAAGATCGGTGCGGCTTCCAAACCGGGGGCCTTCCCTAAGGGCTGTGCAGCCGAAGATGTCGGACACCGCGTCAAAGAGACGGGATGGGGTGACCGGCTTGACCAGGGCAGAGGCCCTTTGGTGGTGCCGAATGAATTTTTCCGCCTTTTCCATGTTGGAAGGCGAGGCCTTGACCAGCAGGGGCCTGTCTCCTGAAATCTCGGGGGACAGCAGCGATTCTGAAGGCTTAAGCCCCTCATCCTGGAGGGTTTTCCAGTCGGCGATGAGAAGTTCCACCGGTGGTGCGGCATCTGTGGCCGGTTTCAGGGCGTCTAGGGCATCTTCAATGGAGGCGACGGGGGTCACTTTGAAAGAGAGGGCCTCCAGCATCTGAGCCATATGCCTCAAGGGAACCGGGTGCTGCATCAGAAGCAGCACGTTCAGGTGTTTCAGGTCCAGGGGCAGGGTAGGGACGCCTGGGCTGCGGGCTGCCAGCTCCATGCCGAGAGCCACGGTGAATGTGAAGACACTGCCCTTGTCCGGGGTGCTGGTGACCTGGATGGTCCCTCCCATGAGCTCCGCAAGCTTTTTGCAAATGGCAAGGCCGAGGCCGGTGCCCCCGTACTTTCGTGTTGTGGAGGTATCGGCCTGACTGAATTTCTGGAAGAGCTTGTCGGTTTGCTCCTGAGTCATGCCGATCCCCGTATCCTCCACGGTGCATTCGATGATGGCCGTCTCCCCGTCAATGGAGAGAGGTTGCGCCGAGACGCGGATGTAACCGGACTCCGTAAACTTGATGGCGTTGCTCATCAGGTTGGTAAAGACCTGGTTGATGCGCACGGGGTCTCCGGTAAGGGGGGTGGGGATCTCCGGAGAGATATTCAGCAGCAGCTCGATGTCCTTTGTGTAGATCATATCCGCAGAAAGGGTCATCACCTCTTCGATGCTCTCCTGAAAGTCGAACGGGGTGGACTCGATCTCAAGGCGGTCTGCCTCGATTTTCGAAAAGTCGAGGATATCGTTGATGATGGTGAGAAGCGAGTTGGCAGAGCTGTTGATCTTCTGGAGGTAGTCCTTCTGCCTGGGGGTAAGCTCCGTTGACAGGGCCAGGTGAGAGAGACCGATGACGGCATTCATGGGGGTTCGGATTTCGTGGCTCATGTTGGCGAGGAAATCGCTCTTGGCCCGACTGGCCTCCTCGGCCCGGGCCAGGGCCTCCTGGATCTGGCGCTCAGCGTCTTTGCGGGCCGTGATGTCCTCATTGACCGCCACAAAGTGGGTGATGGCCTCGTTGTCGGAGGTGATTGGTGAGATGGAGACCATTTCCCAGAAGAGGGTGTTGTCTTTCCGTCGGTTGGCCATCTCGCCATGCCAGATTCGGCCCTGGGAGATGGCCTTCCAGAGTTCGTCGTAGATCTTAGGGGGCATGAGATCAGACTTGAGTATGCTGGGGCTCTGCCCTGCCACCTCTTCTGCGGTGTACCCCGTCACTTCCGTGAAACGGGGGTTGACGTATTCGATGCAGCCGTTTGGGTCGGTGATCATGACGCTCATGGGGCTTGCCTCCACCGCCTGGGACAGCTTGCGAACGGTTGCCTGGTCCGCGTTGCGCTTGGTCACATCTCTGCTGATTCCCCGGAACCCGATGGGAGTGCCCTCGGCGTCCAGATAGGGCTGAAAGTTGGCTTCAAACGAGACTCGACGGTTATCGGCCTTGTGGTAGGCCGTGTATTCGAAGCCCTTGAAGATCATCTGTTTTTCAGCGGTTTTCCTGAAGATCTTTTTGAATTTCGGCAGCTCCTCGGGGTTGATGAAATCCCGTACCTTTTTCCCGATGATCTCTTCCGGGCTAAACCCTGTGGACGATTCAATGGAGGGGCTGATGTAGGTAATGGTTCCGTTCCGGTCCAGTTCCCAGATGATGTCCTGGGTGTTTTCCACGATTTCCCGAAATCGCTCCTCACTTTTTTTCAGGTTTTCCTGGGAGCGCACCAGCTTGGTGATGGCAGATTCCGCCCGTTTTCGCTGCCGGGTCGACTCGTTCAGTAGTTCAATGGCCTCGTCCTTGGATTTTTCAAGTTCCCTCGTTCGTTCCTCAACCCTGTTTTCCAGCTCCCTGTTCAGCTCTTTTAGGTCGTTTTGGGCCTCCACCAGTTCGGTGATGTCGTAATTCGTCCCCACCATGCGGTCGGCCTTGCCGTTTTCATCCCGGTAGAGGACGGCATTGGCCTTGATGTGCTTGGTGGTACCATCGGAAAGGATGATCCGGAAGGCGCTGGAGAAGTCTTCGTTGTCGGAGAACGAGGCTTCCAGCTTCGCTTCCACCTGGTCGATGTCTTCGGGGTGCACCTTGCTGCGCCAGGCCTCATAGGTGTTGGGAATGGTTCCCGGGGACAATTCGTAGATGCGGAACATGGAGTCGTCCCAGATCAGCTCGTTGCTGGTGAGGTTCCAGTCCCAGATGCCGATGCCTGCGGCGGAGGCAGCCAGGGTCAGGCGGTGCTGTAATTGCTTGAACTCGTTCTCAAGGTTTTTCCGATCGGTGATATCCCGTATCACCCCCACCGCCCACCACCGGTCGCCCATGGCAAGGGGGCTGATACTCAGCTCCACAGGGAACTCTGACCCGTCATGAGTAATGGCGGTGATCTCCCTGAGCCCACTGAAAATGGGCCCATCTCCGCTTTGCCAGTAGTGCTTGAGACCCTCGGCCGCCTCGGCACGGTACCGCTTGGGGATGATGGTTTCGTGGAGCCGTGCGCCCAGGGCCGTGGTCCTGGAAAAACCGAACATCTCCTCGGCGCCGGTGTTCCAGAACTGAATGCGGTCGTCATCGTCGATCATGATGATGGCGTCGGACACGTTGTTGGTGAGGGTGGTGATTTTTTTTTCACTTGCTGCAAGGGCACTTTGGGCGGCACTGGCTGTCTGGCGCTTGTTTTCAAGGGTGATGATGACGGCGCCGGCCAGGATAATGATGATGCCCAGCACCCCCGTCACGATGCGCCGGATGGAGACGTAATGGGCATAGGCTTCGGATACGTCGATTTCAAAGGTAAGGCCCAGGTTGTGGGTCTCATTCCACAGCCAGGCCCCGACAACCGGTACCCCCCGGTAGTCACGGTAGCCGTCGAGATCCATGCCGTTTTCACCGGAGACAGCTGAGGCGGCCATGCGGGTCAGGGGAAGGCTTTCCGGGGATGTCTCGGGGCGAAACCCCCGCGTCATGTCCCCTCCGGGATCACGGAGGTAAAGGTTTAAGGGGGGGGCCATGTCCCGCGGAATGAGCTTGAGGTCCCAGAGCTGCTGCTCAAAGCGTACCCGTGTGATGGCAAGGCCGGCCCGGTTGAGGGCATAGGCATCTCCGGTTTTTCCGGTGTGGGAGATGTCGGTTATGGTGGAGAAGTGGTCGGTGGGGTCCAGGCGCACGGCAAAGGCTGCGATGATCTCTCCTTCTGGGTTCATGACCGGTGTGGAGATGAACATGGTGGGTACCCCTTGCCGGAGCCGCCCGCTTCGATCCCGTAGCTCGACCTCCGAAGGGTAGGGGAGGACCACTCGTGAGACCCCTTTGAAGGCGTCATTCAGATAAGTTCCCTGTGTCGCAACGGGGGTCAGGGAGCCAATGTTGATGTCCCGGGATGACGCGATGCTGATTCGATCCGGGGCAAACACAAAGAAGCCCCTGGCATCGTGTTTTTTCAACCATGGTGTCAGGATGGTTCGCAAACGGTCCAAAGCCACGGATTCCTGGGGAGAGCTTCCCTCGTTGTAGACGGAAAGCAGCTTGGTGATCTGTTCTTGGGTGTCCGGACGGCTGACCAGGGTCTCGAGTTCGTCGATTTTCCATGAGAACCAATTGGTCATGATGGTGTGGTTGGTCCTCAGGGTGGTGGAAAGCTGATGCTTGATGCCTTCCCTGACCTGGGCCTTTATGCCACGCAGGGCAAGGCCCGACAGGGTCAAGATGACAAGCAGGGCGACGACGAAGAGCAGGATGTTCTTCACGGTATGGGGCTTTGCATGGGGATGGGGAATTAATCTTTGGGTTCTCAGGTGCATTCTTGCGCCTCCCATGGACGGTTAAGCTTACAAATGGGGGACAAGTCCATAATCCCAAAAACACGGCAAACAGGCACTCGGTGCGGTTCACAGGGGGCGAGGAGAACGTGATACATGTCGGAGCGTGGCGGTAGTCTGTTTCGAGTCGGAGATGCGAAAAGAAAGGGGTGGGGAATGTTTGTGATTGGTCGTTGTTATATAATAAATCAAGTGGGTTTTAAGAGCAAATTCAGAGTTTTTTGTAAACAGTTTATCATCGAAGACAGGTGGTGTAGCCATGCCGAGGCGATCCGCGGTTAGCAGGTCCAATTACCCGCATGTCCCCAGACATCGCTTTTAAAGGGCTGGGAATACGCGAGGCTTCGCACCGTGCCGACGAAACGGTCTTGATGGGAGACAGGAGCTTTGCCATCCAAAGGCACGCGAGCTGAAGTCCGCTGGGCAACTCGTGAATAGCCTCTTTCCGGTGACTGTACCCGCAGTGGCGGTAAAAGCCTTGGGCGTTGAGGGTGGCACACAAAGTCAACTCATGGACACCGGCACCGACGGGCCGGGTCCAGGATGCCCAGGCCAAGGATCCTTTCATTCTCTTCAGCCACGGCCATAATCTTTTCGCGTATGGCGTGCCCGTAAATATCGGGTGTCAAAAGTCCTGTCCACCCGGCAATGGCCTCTGGGGTGTAGTGGGGTTCGCAGAGCGAATGTGCATGGGGTTTTCTTGAATTCATACTACGAAGGGCATGGGCCGTGCCGGAGTGAAAAGATAATGCCAGGCCCCATTCGTCGTTACCTTGCATGAGACATGAACATAGCAAATGATAGTCGAGACGGGGTCCGGTTGCAACGCAGCTTTTTGACGGCAGAAGGGAGCGGTGTTTAAGGGCCGCCAGACGTCAGGCCCGGAAAAGGAACAAGGGCCGACTTTGGTCGGGTGGGTTGTATGATCCTGATTGGGCAGGCTTTATAGATAGGGTGTGTGGCGCTGTGAATTTTTTTAGTTTGATTTTCAAAACACTTGATCTTCAAATGAATGGCCGGTATAGAGAGGGTGTGCCGGGATTGTTTTTCCTGCGCCGGCACAGATGACATGCATGTTCTGCGACGATAGATAAGAGAGAAAACAGACCGCGAAAAAGAGGAAAAGCTATGATCGGACGGTATGCAAAACTCAATGTGTATCAGGAGATTTTTAAATCATCGGATTTTATCCGTGTGGCGGGCGGGGCGCTTCTGATCCCCGTGGCCCTGTTGACGGGCATGGTGAACCAGCAGGGGCTGGTGGCCTCGCTGAACCTGAGGGACCTGGTTCTTATTTTGTCGGTGGCGCTGAACGGCCTGCCCATTATCGTGGACGCCGTCAAGGGGATCATGGCCCGGGAGGTGAATGTGGACGAGCTGGTGAGCATCGCCATCATCGCCTGCATGCTCACGGGCAATTTTCTGGAGGCTGCCGTGGTCAGCGCCATCATGGTGGTGGGGGCACTCATTGAAGAGGCGGTGAGCGACAGCGCCCGGCACGCCATCGAAGAGCTGGTGGAGATGACCCCGGCCACCGCAACCCTTGTCAAAGAGGGCGGCGAGGTGCAGGTGAAGGTGTCGTCCATCCGTCAGGGGGACCGGCTGGTGGTGCGAAGCGGTGAAACCATCGCCGTGGACGGGGTTATCCGTGAAGGGGCAACCTTTGTGGATGAAGCCGCCATCACCGGGGAGTCCATTCCGGTGAGCCGTTCGGAAGGGGACGAGGTCTACGCCGGGACCACATGCGTGGACGGGTTCGTGACGGTGGAGGCCCTGCGCGTGGGCGAAGATTCCACCTTCGGAAAGATCGTCAAGATGATTCAGGCCGCCGAGTCGTCGAAAACCCGGAGCGCCCGCATCGTGGATGAATATGCCAAGTGGTTCACCCCGGTGATCCTGGCCGGTGCGGTGCTGGCATTGCTTATTACCGGGGAGATCTCCCGGGCCATTACCGTCCTTATCGTGGGATGCCCATGCTCGTTTCTGCTGGCCGGGCCTGTGACCACGGTGGCCGCCATCAGCCGTGCGGCCAAAGAGGGCGTGCTGGTTAAGGGGGGCGGGTTTCTGGAGACCATGGCCGGAGCCGATGCCCTCTTTTTCGACAAGACCGGCACCCTCACCAAAGGGGAGCCCGGCGTGGTGGAGGTTTTGCCCCAAGGGGACAGGCGGCCGGAAGAGCTTCTTGCCATGGCAGCGGCCCTGGAGACGGGGAGCGCCCACCCCCTGGCCCATGCGATTCTTGCCAAGGCAACCGCTTTGGGCTGCTCTGTTCCTGCTGCCCGGGAGATCCAGTCTGAGGTGGGGCGCGGCGTTTCGGGTAAGGTAGGGGACGCCCGGGTTGAGGTGATCTCCAGCGGTGCCAGGGGCGAGACGGGCCTGACCACCGTGGAGGTGCGTGTGGATGGCGAGCTTTGGGGCTATCTCGGCATGGATGATGAGGCCCGCCCCGAGGCCCAGGAGGTCGTCCGGGCTGTGGAGGCCAAGGGCCTCGGGGATGTGCGCATCCTTTCCGGGGACCGGGAACCGGCGGTCCGGCGCCTGGCAGACCAGGTGGGGATCTCCCGGTGGCACGCCGGGTGCAAGCCCCATGAGAAGCTGGGTCTCATCGAGTCCCATGAAGGCTCGGGCCTGATCTTCGTGGGAGACGGTGTCAACGACGCCCCGGCCCTGAAAGCAGCTGGTACCGGCATCGCCATGGGCCTCCGCGGATCGGACGTGGCCCTTGAGACCGCCGACATCGTGCTGATGAACGACAAGCTGGAGACCCTTCCTTTCCTCGTGGACCTCAGCCGCAGGATGAGCCGCACCATCAAGGCCAACATCGCCCTGAGCTTCGGCATCAACCTTGTGGCCGTGCTCCTGGGCTTTGCCGGGGTGCTCACCCCCATCCTGGGGGCTGTGGCCCACAACATCGGATCCATTCTGGTGGTGGGGCTTGCCGCGTCATTGAGGTATGCAAAGTAAGGCTCACCCTCCATGGGTCTTGTTCCAATTATCCACAAACTGCGCCGACTCCTTCAGGGTGTCCACGAACCACGGCACCTCCCATTCGGGGGTGCTGGAGTAGGTGTGGAGGATCTCCTCGTCGGTCATGCTGAGGATCTGGGTCCAGTTGTCCTGGTTGGCGGCGTTCACCAGGCGGGAGATGAGGGCGTCGTCAAAGGGGCGCGTGGATTTCCACAGCCACACCGGCGGGTAGATTTTCATGCCGAAGACGGCAAAAAGGGTCTGGACGCCCCCGGTGGGATCCCTCTGTTCCGGGGTGAGGTTAAAGGCCTGGTTGCTGACCACCATGGTGGTCAGGTCCACCCCAAAGTCGTCACGGTGCTCTTGGTTGGGATCGCCCTGGCCCAGGCTGAGGGTGACCTGTTCCACCCACCAGCTCGGTTTGTCCGCCGGTGCGTTGTATCGGAAGTTATCCAGGGAGTGGGTCATGAGCCACCCCATGAGTGTGTGGGTGTTGTCGTTGGAGGCCTCGGCCAGGGGCGGGTTGCCCCCCTGGCCCCAGATGTGGACCGGCCCCACGAAATGGGCACCCACCAGATTGAAGAAGTAGTCGTAGCGAACCTTGCGGGAGAGGTGGGAGAGCATGACGATCTCCTGGTCATCGGCGTTGCGACCGGCCATGACCACGATGATGCAGGAGGTGGCGCTGTCCGAGTAGAGGTATTTTTTGTCTGTGTCGTTGAGGCGAACCAGGCAGTAATTGTCCTGGCTGACGTAGTGAAACCCTTGGGGAAGGGTCGTGGTGGGGGTGGAGGCGGTGCGTTTGAGGGTCAGCATGGCTCTGGTCTCCTTATTTGGTGATGGTCATGGTTTGCCACGGTTTGGTCCGGGGGTTCCCGTTGATCACGTATTCGCACATCAGGCCGTTTTCCTGGGTGCTGAAGATCACCGAGGCCTGGGTGTAGAACTCACCGGGCTTGACTGCGACCCGGCAGATCGAGAGCTCGGTTTCGCCGAAGTACTGATCCCGCAGGAGCTTGTGGATGCCGTCGTGGTTGGGTTGGATCAGCAACAGCCGCTCGGCCCGTTCCAGGCGCAGGAAGGTGCTCAGGTTCATGGGATAGGTTACGGACGTGTTGAAGAGGCGACAGTTGTTGGTGTTGGCAAAGTAATCGGCCTTGGGGGAGAGGGTCAGGACCTCGGGCTTCCCGGTCTGGCCGACCACATCTCCCAGGCCGTTGAATTTAAAGTTGCCGACGGGGGAGTACTCCATGTAAACAGCCTGGCTTGTGTCGGAGAACATGGCGATGTCTGCTGACTCAAAGGGCCCCGGGTGTTCGGCGTCGCCGTTTAAGTAGAAGTCCGCCAGGGAGTCGGCGGCATCCTGGGCGTTGTCGTAATCGGCCACGGCCTTTTCGTAGGCCAGGAACAACGAGTCCACAGAGCTGTTCGGATCCTGGTAGGTGCTGGTGCGGACCAGGCGGAAGGGGGCGTTGCTTTCCCGTGCGGTAATTTCTCGCGTGTAGTTGTCCGCGGCGGTGAAGGTAACGCCGCTCGTATTGCCCCCCGCCCACAGGCCCGGCCTGCCCAGGCGGGTGAGGGCCAGGTAGGTCCCGGCTTTTCCCTGCCGTTCTTCCGGGGGATAAAAGGTGGTGGGGTCGGTGAGGTCGCACTGCTTGAAAGATCGGACAACGGATGCGTCAAACACGGTTCCAATGGTGCACATGGGGTTCTCCTTTCATGGTTGGGGTAGGCGGAAAAAAGCGGGGCCCCGGGACCCGGGAGCAACATGCCCGGACCCGGGGGAAATGCCGGGGACAACGGTCAAAAACCCGCGGTAAAAAGGCGTCACCGGGGGGCGTTTGTCATCGCCTGCGGGCCATGGTGGAGAGCAGCAGGATTTCGGGTACTGACGGCACGGCAGCGGCCGCAGCCTCTGTTGACGGGTCGTAGATGGTGTAGAACACCTGGTTTGTGTCCATGTTGTACAGGGCCAGGGAGCCGTCGTTGCCGAGCTGGAGGTAGGCGTTGTGGCCGATGGTGGCGGTGTTGGTGCCCCAGAGGGGCGTGTGGCTCATGTCGTAGAACACCAGGTTGTTGTCGGACTGCATCACCAGCCTGCCCTGGGCGCCCATGTCCTGGTGCCAGACCAGGGTGGGGTTGGAGGCGTCGCTGACATCGTAGATGGCCAGGGTGCCGTCGGTGGTGTTCTGGAACTGGAAGTTGCCGTTGATGGAGAAGAGGTTCTCTCCCGGCGCCAGGTAGGCGTTCTGGTACCCAGAAATGGCGTAGTAGGGGGTGAGTTCTCCGGCAAGGCTCTGGCCCATGAGGTTCTCCACGTCGGCCATGGCCATGGACGGATCCCTTGCAAGGAGTACGATGAGTTTTGCAAGGCCCGCGATGGGGGTCATGTCGTGGCCGCTGATCACCCCGGCCTCCTTGAGCCATGCCCCGGTGGCGTAGGCGTTGTAGTTGACGTCCCCTGCCAGCACCTGGGTGCAGTCCACCAGGATGATGCCATCATCGTGCATCTTCCCGAGGAGGGTCTGCATGGTCTGGTAGCTGGGGATGTTGCCCTCACCGTAGGCTTCGAAGATAATCCCGGCAAGGGGTGGGGAGACCTGGCTCAGCTGGGTGAGCATGGAGGTCATGAGGGACGGGTCCCCGCCGGTGTCTTCGTTGTAATAGGCAGGGAAGATGAGGAACTGGATGACCGATTTATTGGTAATATTGGCGGTGATGGTGGCAAGGTCCGCGCCCACCTGCTCGTAGTTGGCGTCGAGGGCGTCTGCGCCCGGCAAGGGCAGGAGGAACTGGTTGTAGAGGGTTGGCAGGATGCCGAATTCTCCGAGGGCAGGGTAGTTGGGGGAGGAGAAGGCCACAAACTCGCTGGCGTTGGTCTTGACCACCCGATTGCCGCGGTAGAGGGTGTCGGCAAAGTAGAGGCACACCTCGTTGACCCCCATGGTGAGGAACTGGACGCTGCCCAGGACATTGCGCAGGGCGTCGGTGTTAAAGAGAAAGGGATAGGCCGAGGGGTCGCTCCCCTCCTGGACGAACAGGGGGAGCTGGGAGCCCGTCACCGTGATGGGCTTTGTGGTCCCGGGCAGGAGGAAGGAGAGGGCCGACGAGGTCCAGGCCATGGTGTCGGTGCCGTGGAGGACCAGAAAGGCGTCGTAGTCCTTGTAGTTGTCGAAGATGTTCTGGGCGATCATCACCCAGCCCGAGGGCTGCATGTTGGTGCTGTCCAGGGTTTGGTCGAAGTAGGCGATCTCCACGTCGGTGATGGCGGTCTGGCCCGTGATCATGGGGGTGACCTGGGCGGTGAAGGCTGTCTTGAAATCCTCGCCGGACATGGGCGCCAAGGGCGTTCCCACGGAGCCGATGGTTCCACCGGTGTAAAGGATGTAAAGCTTCATGGTGCGATGTCTCCTTTGTTTTGATGCCGTTGGTGTGGATGGCTTTCGCCGGTCAGATGATGTCCACCCCGTCGCGGGGCACAAACATGTAAGCGTAGAAATCGTAGCTCACCACCATCTCCCTGGTGTCTGTCTTGCTGATGGGGCCCTGGTTTACCGTCCAGTTGGCCGTGGCAGGATCGGTGATGGGGTTGCCCGCGAAATCGAAGTCCGTGACCTGGTCGGAGCCATCCTTCTGGGACCACGTGGAGGTGGCCAGGTCGTCGCAACGGACCCAGTGGTAGTCGCCGGTCCATCCGATGCCGGGGTCTGCCTCGGAGATGAGCAGGGCCACGTAATGGCCCGGGGCCTCATCTTTGGCATGGGAATAGACCGCTTCAAGGGTTTGGCCCACCATGGACAGGCCGTCCAGCTCGGCTCCGTAAGCCACATCCGAGCCCGTGAATTTTTTGGGGAGGGTGTAGCCGTTGAGGCGCCCCGGCTGGGGAAACGAGTTGCTGGCGATGACGCAGCCGTAGGCGTAGCAGTTGTTGTTGGGCTGGTATTTCGCGGACATGAAGTAGCCTTTGCAGTCATGGGGCGGGTCGTAGGCGGTGGATTTCCCGAACACCGTCGGGGCGTACTGCGGGACGCTGCCTACGCCCTCCACAAAGACATAGTTGGGGGCGATGACATGGTCTTGCGGGGCTTTCTCTCTGAGGATGTGGAACTTGCTGTTCGGGTGAACGACGCCACAGAATTTAAGCCTTCCGACGCCGGTGGCAGCGTCTGACTGCATGGATGATGAACTCATGGGACCTCCTTTTTCAAGGTGGGCCCGGCCCCTTGTGAAGGGCAAAAACCGGGGCGCAGGCCGTTGACAGGGCGCGGGAGCAGGGTTGCAGCCTATCTAGTGCTCAAGGAGTGGCGGAGAACCTGGGGCCGGGCTGTTCGCGCGCGTGGTTGTTGGATGTCTTGCGGGCCTTGTCTCGGCTGCGAAAGAAGGTGCTGGGATGGGTATGGCTCCGGGGACGTGACGCGACCGGGCATCAAAGGCCGGTGACGATCATTGTACGGGCAGGCCATGGCCTTCATACGCTGGGGTGTTGGTGGGATGCCGTTGGGGCTCTTGTGGGGATTGGCTGTAAATAAGATGTGTTGCAGGCCAAAACGATCGTTTCACAGATCGGTTGAAAAATCAAGCGGGAGAACAGGCAAAAAGGGTGAAAAAAGAGTGTGTTGCGCAAAAGGCTCGGAGGGCGTTGGTCTCCGAGCCTTTTGTTTTTCATTGAGCTTACAGGTGGGTGAGCAGGCTCATCAACAGGAGCCCGTGGACGAGGAGGGCACCGGTGAGGATGGCGATCTCTTTAATGTGTGGGCGTTTCATGGCGTGCCTTTCCCATGCGGGGTTGGATGGTGATGCCCTTGGTGACCGTCTTGCGAATCCCTGCCGCTTTTCTGAAACAGACTCCGGCCGGGCAGAAGAACCGGCACCAGAACCGGGGAATGACAAACGATCCCCCCAGGGCCAGGGAGACCAAGTACCACTGCACGGTGGTCCCCTTGAGGCCGAAGAGGGTGGCAAAGGGCTCGATGGCCGCGTGGGCGGCGTTGCCCGTAGCAAAAGCCACCATCAGGGCCAGCCAGGTGAGGCCCAGGGCCCCGTCCCTCAGGGCTTCCTGAAGCTTTTTCGGCACCGTGACCCGGAGCCCGCCGGTGCGGGCGATGAGCTCCTGCAGGGCCCCGAAGGGGCAGAGCCGGGTGCAGTAGAGGTTTTTTCCGGAAAGGGCCACCAGCACAAGGCTTCCCGGCACCAGAAGCCACCAGAAGAGGTCGTCGCCGATGAAGGGGGCGTGCCCCATGAAAAGGGCCGCGATGTTGGAGACCGACACGGGTCGGTTCATCATCACCCCCAGAAAAAAGAAGCTGAGAATCAGCAGGGGGACCCTCGCCTTGTTGACCTTGAACCGGGCGCAGGCAAAGGCTGCGGCAAACAGGGCCAGGAGAAGGAGTTCATCCCTTCCCACGTGCCACGGGGCTGTTCGTTCGGGGCCCTTGATGCCCAGGATGTCTTCGCCGGCAAGGGCCATGGCATCGCAGGCCGCTCGGGTGATGGCCTTGGACGAGATGGTGGCCCCGCTTACCGCGTCGATGTTTTTCCCGATGCTGGGAAGCTCCCGGGGCGTTTTATCCGTGAACTGATCGAAGAACCCGTTGGAGCCAAGGTAGTCGAAAAACAGGGGCGTCTCCCGGTGTTCCGGCACCAGGACCTCTGTGAGGACGAGTTTGGGCGTCATCACCGCGGCCACGGTCATGGGCCCGCCCCAGCCCGTGGTGCGGGAGGGGTAGATGAGGTAGCGGGTCTCGCCGTTCTCCACCACCCGGTACGCCTCGGGGGAGGTTCCTGTTTTTTCAACGGAAGCCGGGGCAAAATGGTCGCTGAGGAACTGGATGGTCTTGTTTTCCCGGCTCACCCGTCCGTAGGCCAGGGCCCCTGCCAGTGCAAGAATACCAAGGAGTGCGAGTGTTTTTTTGATGTTCATACGTTTTTGTCTCTGGTCGATGTACTCGCCACATGCAGGTTTTTCCACCTGCCTGGCGGAGGCCTGCTTTTTTCAGCCGCGTCTTCTCGCTTGCAAGGCTCCGCCTTGCAGGCGTGAAGCATGGCGGCATCATGGCTAAAAGTTGCAGGGGCAAGCGATCTCAATTGTGGAGGCAGAGCCTCCGTGGATCATTTCCAGGCGGAGTCTGGGGGCAAAATGTCTAAAAAAACGTTGAGGTTATATCCCTATTTGCCGCTCAACGCATCAGGGCTGAGCGGCAAATGGGGCTGCTTGGTGGTGCCCCCACCTTGCCGCCGAAGGCCTGCCCTTTAAGCCGACTCCTTGCCGGTTGTGGGCAGCTTCTTCCAGGCCATGCCCCCTAAGAGGATCGCGGGCAGGCCGAAGAAGAGGAGGCCCATGTTGGCGGCCTGGTGTTCGTGTTCCAGGATGGAGCTGACGGACCAGGCCAGGGCAAAGAGAAAGAGAAAAAGAGAGAGCGCGGCGAGGACCAGGCTCTGGGTTCCTGCACCGCGTGTTTTTTTCAGGTAAACGATACCCATGATGCCCAGGGTGGTTAAGGCCCCGAGGATGAAAAAGAGGGTTTCAATGCCGTTGAATACACCCATGATGTCTGTCTCCTTGTGGTGGTTATGATTTCCAGAAACTGGTCACGGCTTTTTTGTCGAAGGAGTTGCCGTACCCGAAGAGTTTGTCCATCTCCCGCATCATGGAGTGGGCCGGGCCGGGCATGAGGTGGTTGATCTTGTCCACCAGGCGGTGATGCCAGAAATCGGGCTTGTTGTAGGGGCAGCTGGTGATGCAGGTGGCGCAGTCGCTTTTGGTCTTTCCCCAGGCCAGGAGGCATTTTTTCGCATCGATGGCCCATTTGGCCACCCCGGGGTTGTTGCACTCGTTGTGGACGTCAAAGGATGGCTCCTTTTCCGTGGAGATGGCGTGGCCCGGGCAGGCGTCGGCGCAGCGCATGCAGGTTTCGCAGAAGTGGCGGACTCCAAAGCTCACAGGCTTGTCACAGGCCAGGTCCAGCTCGGTGAACACCTTGCCGATGCGCACCCGGGGGCCGTATTCGTAGGTGACGAGGATGCCGTTTCTGGCCGCCTCTCCAAGGCCTGCGGCCATACCGTAAGGAACGCTCAAGGCTACGTCGTTACCGGCAGCAAAGGCCTTGTAGCCGATGTTGGTGATGAACCGGCGCAGGGACGCACCGGTGATGGCCATCTGGGAGTATCCCTTGCCCACGGCACCGCCGGAGACACCGGACGGGGCTGTGGTCATGGCCTCGTAGTCCATCTCAAAGGCCATGACGATGACCGATTTGGGGGTAAAGGGCAGGTCTGGTGGCAGGCTCTTTCCTTTTTGCGGGTTGTAAAAGGAGGCGTAGGTCCAGCGCTCGTCGTAGGGGGTGATACCCACCAGGTCGGCCCCCAGGAAGCGGGCCGCCTTTTTGATATAAAGGGAGGCCTCTTCTGCAGATGCAAAATCGTAGCGGTCCGGGGAGACCTCGTTGTCCCGGGCGTAGGCCACGGTGTCCGGGCTTGCCGTGGATGCACCGTCTGCGATGAGGGAGTCGATGTACCACCCGGCATCGGAGATGGCCTTGTCCAGAACGCGCTGCCCGAGATCTGCCGAGGTACTGCCCAATTGCCCCAGAGCCTGGCGTCCTTCGGGAAAGGCACCTGAGATGGCCTGGCAGAAGGCGGTGTCTTTCTGGTGAAATCGTTTATAGACCGCCTTGTCGATGGTGACGGGCAGTTCAGGCAGCTCTTTTTTTGCGGTGGGCCCCTTGGCAGGGCCCGCCGCGGCCTGGGAGGGCAGCCCGGCCATGAGGGCTCCGCCCGCAACGGCGGATGCGGCCCCGAGCTTCACAAAGTTTCGTCGCTTGAGATCGACCTTTTTTTCTTCTCCTGAATCCATGGATCCTCCTAAATACGTCCAGTGGTCGGACCCCGGCATGGGCTTGGCGTGTGACGGCGCCGTCCTGCCGGGGCTGTTTGTTTCCAGATTGGGTGCGCGGCCCAGACGTGCGTGGGGCGCTGCGATACGTCCGTAAATCAGCATAAAGCATGCCGGGATGTGGAGGCTCTGAGGAGGGGCAGGCTAGTTGGTTAACATCATGGAGGATGTGTCTTCAGGTGGGAGACGGAGTGATCTTGATGGGTGAACCTTTGGGGATGATATTTCATCCTTGGGATTTAATGTCGTCGTGAGGGCGGGCTGTGGCTGGTCGCAACGCATGTGGCTTATGCCTCCGGCGCTCCGGGCTGGGCAACGAAAGGAGAGGCAACCGGAACGTTATTGCGGAGCTTTTATCAAAAAGCGACCCGCCGGAGGCACTGAGCCTTAAATGTCTTTGCCCTGGGGGCCTAATTCCTGGTCACGGCCCGAGGCGTTGGGCCTGGGGATGCCCAGTTTATTGATTTTGGACATCAGGGTGCGGGGGTTGAGTTTCATGATTGCCGCGGCCCCGTCCGGTCCGAACACCTTGCCGCCGGTGGTGGCAAGAATCGATGCGATGTACCGGCGCTCGTTCTCTTCAAAGGAGAGGGGAGAGTCCGGTGCGTCGGCGGTCGGCACCGATGCAAAGGAGATGCAGGTCGGGTCCAGGCTGTCGTCGGTGCTGAGGATGCAGGCCCGCTCCACAACGTTCTGGAGTTCCCGAACGTTGCCCGGCCAGTGGTAGGCCCTGAGAATGTCGGTGAATGCTTTTGGGACAGTCTTGGGTTTTCGGTTGAGGGTGGTGCAGAAGTTTTCCGTGAAAAATTGGGTGAGAAGGGGGATGTCCTCTTTGCGTTCCCTTAAGGGAGGGGTGGGGATGGGAAAGATGCTGAGGCGGAAATAGAGATCAGATCGGAACCTGCCCGTGCGCACAAGGCTCGGAAGGTCCCGGTTGGTGGCTGCGATGACCCGTACGTCCACTTTGAGGGTGTCGGTGCCGCCCAGCCTTTCGAACTCGCCTTCCTGGAGCACCCGCAGGAGTTTGGCCTGGATCTCCAGGGACATCTCCCCGATTTCGTCCAGAAAAATCGTCCCTCCGTGGGCCAGCTCGAACCGGCCGGGTTTTTTCGAGTGGGCCCCGGTAAAAGCTCCGCGCTCGTGGCCGAAGAGTTCCCCTTCCACAAGCTGGGCAGGCAGGGTGGCGCAGTTTACCTTGACGAGTTTATTTGCGGCCCTGCCGCTCAACTCGTGGATCTTGCGGGCCACCAGCTCCTTGCCCGTGCCGGTCTCCCCGGAGATGAGGACCGTGGTGGGAGTGGGGGCCACGCTGCAGATGAGCCGGAAGAGCTCTCCGGTGGCCCGGCTCTGCCCGATGAAATCCCGGAAAACCTCCCGGGGTTTTTCGGAAGGGTTCGCCGGGTCGCCTTCGGTGTCATGGGAGGGGTACTTTTCCTGAAAGGCCCGGAGCATCTCCGCAAGGCGCACTGTCTCCGAGAGGTCCGTGAAAAAGGCGCACCCGAAGTCCCCATGGCCTTCATCGGCTCCGTAGACCAGGACCTTTACGGGGATCACCTTGCCGTGCTTGGTAAACAGGTTGTGCAATGTCCCTGCCCCTGGATCGTCCCCGTAGTAGGAGCCCCTCTCCTTCTGGGTGTCCAGAACAACGAATTTGTAGAGATAATTCCCCTCCAGCTCCTCCGGGGCGTACTCCAGTTTACGGGCGGCGTATCGGTTGACGCGGATGATCTTGCCGTCGGCGTCGTGCCAGACAATGCCCACCGGGGCGTGGTCAAAGGAGAAGAGGGTGCGTTGTGATTCCAGGCTGGTTTCGGTCGTGCGCTGCGATTCCATGGCGGTGCCGTGTTACTCCGATTCTTTGAATTCCAGGATATCGCCGGGCTGGCACGACAGGTGCTCGCAGATGGCATCCAGTGTGGACAGGCGAATGGCTTTGGCCTTGCCGGTCTTTAAAATAGACAGGTTCTGTTCGGTGATGCCGATAGCCCTGGCAAGCTGAACGGATTTCATTTTGCGCCTGGCCAGCATCACGTCTAAATTCACGATAATGGGCATGATCTCTCCGGTTGGGTTTGTTTACATCACATGGGGCTGGCCCTGCCGCCGCAGGGTTGGCCCGAATCCTTATACCGTGAATTGGCTCTCTTCGCTAAGGGCTCTTCCTTCATCCATGACCCAGGCAATGAAAAAGACGATACCTGCCAGAACCAGGGAGGTGAGTTCCGGAGAGCTGAACCCCACGCTGATGACCCGCTCTCCGGGCGGGTTGCCCATGGTGAAGATCACGCTCTTGGCCGACTCGTAGAGGATGGAAAAGACCACCCAGAGCACCAGGGCCTTGGCCGTGCTTCGAAACAGCCGCACGTGTTCAAAGGAGAAGATCTCTCCCTTGTTGTAATAGGCAAACAGCTTGCGGAGGTTCATGAGCCCGTAGGTCAGGGCCGAAAGGGGAAGCAGGCTGCAGAGAAGGCCCAGGGCCCGAAGGAAGGCGGGCAGGTGGTTGGGGATCAGCGGGGTGGCCGTGGTGTTGACGTTGATGATCTCGTTGGGCAGCTGGTTGATGAAGATCCAGTACAGGAGATAATACAAGGGAATGGCCACCATGAAAAAAGTGATGAGCAGGTGAAACCGCTTACTGTGTTTTTTGATCTTTGACAGGTTGTCCACAACAGGCCTCCTTGGCGCGGGTTGTCGATAAGCATCTATGGGGTTCTTATACATCAATCATTTATTATCGAAAAACGATAAGTGACGGTAGCGTAATGTCTCTATGTGTGTCAATCATTTATTATCGATTTTCAATAATAAAAAGGCCGGGACATAAGATCGGGGTGAGGACAAGCGGCTTGCGTTGGAGGGATGGCGCGGAAGGGGAGGCAACCGAAACGGTTTTTGCGGCTTTTCACGGTGTTGACGGTTTCTACACGGGAAGCTGAACGGGAATGTGGGCTTTTTAATATGGCGTAGATTGAGCCTTTTGCACATGATTTGGATGTGTTTGGTGGATCATTTTTATGAAATATCGGGATTGGGAAGGGTGGAACCCCACTCCCTGAGGGCCAAAATGATGGGCTTGACGGGTTCGGCCATGGGCGTGAGGCTGTACTCCACCTTGGGCGGGACCACCTTGTAGACCTCCCGGTGGATGAGGCCGTCGTTTTCAAGTTCCCGGAGCTGCTTGGTGAGCATGCGCTGGGTCACCGAGGGCATGTGCTTTCTCAACTCACCAAAGCGTTTTTTTCCCGTCATCAGGTGGTAGAGGATGATGCCTTTCCATTTTCCGCCGATGATGCCGAGGGCTTGTTCTACGGGGCAGTTGGGTGCTCTGTCGGCCATGATACGTGCCTCCATGGTATACAAATTGATACTATAGTACAAAATTGTACCTACTTGACCAAAAGATACTTTGTCCTTAGGTTGGTTGTCAACACACAAACGACATCTTTACGGAGGACGATTTCATGAAAAAACAAGAGATTCTCGACGCCTTTATGTTCCGGCACGCCTGCAAGGAATTCGACGCGACGAAAAAGATATCCGAAGGGGACTTTTCCTTTATCCTGGAGACAGGGCGCCTCTCCCCCAGCTCCTTCGGCCTTGAACCCTGGCATTTTCTGGTGATCCAGAACCAGGCCCTGCGGGAGACCCTGGTAAAGGTGGCCTGGGGCGGACAGAAGCAGTTCCCCACGGCCAGCCACCTGGTCTTCATCCTGGCCCGGAAGAGTCACTTCATGAAATACGACAGCGAGTATGTCGACAAATTCATGGTAAACGTTCAGAAGCTGCCACCGGAGATTGTGGAGATGCGCAAAGGGTTTTACGAGGCCTTTCAGTCCACGGATTTCAACCTGCTGGAGAGTGAGCGGGCCATGACAGACTGGGCCACCCGGCAGACCTATATCCCCCTTGCCAACATGATGACCGCTGCCGCCGTCATCGGTGTGGACAGCTGCCCCATGGAAGGCTTTGACCGGGAGAAGATGGACGCCCTGCTTGCCGCAGAGCTGGGCATGGACAGGGATAAATTTACACTGGCCTGCGCCGTGGGCTTCGGGTATCGCAAGGAGGCTCCCATGGCAAAGACGCGCCAGGAGCTGGAGGCGGTCACCACCTGGTACGAATAACCGGCAGCCGGGCACCTGATCACGCTGGCAATGATCAGGTACCCGGAATCCCTTTTTACCCTTTGATGTAGAGGATAAAGTTTTTGATTTTCTTCAGATGGGGGAGCACCACGATGACCACGATGGCGATGAAGATATACTGGATAACCTGAAACCGGTCATTTAAAAAATCGAAACCGTAGAACCAGATTCCGATGGCGGTGAGGGTGCCCAGGAGGGTGGCGGACAAATTGCGTACCAGGCCCAGCCGCAGCATGTACCCGATGATGGAGCCCATGACCGGGCCGGTGACGGGCAGGGGGGCCATGACAAAGAGGAAGATTCCGATCCAGCCGTAGGGCTCGATTTTGTCTTTGTGCTGCAGGGCCTTTTCGGTGAGGCGGTCCATGGCGTTCATGATCCACGGGATCCTCAGGTAGCTCTTGGTGCTGAGAACGAACCCTGCGTAGGTGAAGCAGACGATGAGCACCTCGATGTAAAAGTTGTAGCCGATGGACATGGCGGGCCCCATTCCCGCGAAGATGCAGAGTCCCACACCGGCTGCCCGTCCCCCGAAGGTGTGGGCCCCGAATACGAGGATCAGGGTCTCGGCTTGCTTGTAGTCTGTGAAGGCGCAGTATCCAAGGTACCCCAGGAGCAGGACGGTCAATAGACAGCCCATAAGCAGGATTTTGAATTCTACGGAGTTAACAAGGGTGTGTTTCATGGTGAATCTGCACCGTTATATTGGGTGGAGGGTTCAGACGTGTGACGGGTAGCACACAGATAGGTAACTTCCAAAAGAACTATGCTGATGTTTTTATCACACCAATAGCCCTTTACCAAGGGATAACGACTCCTGTCCGAGGGTGTTACCTTCGAACTCCGGGCAGAGACGCAAAAAGGCCCGCTTTCATCGATGATGGAGGCGGGCCTTTTTTTGTTTTTCGTGTCACGAGATGGCTTTACTTGAGCAGCTCCACAAAGGCTTCCACGCGGGTCTTGAGCTGCCCCATGTCCTCCTGGCTGTAGTCGGTCTCAATGCGCAGGGTGGGCAGGTCCGTCTCTTCCAGCTCTTTTTCCAGGGGAATGGCCTCCATGGCGTAGGGCTGGCAGAAGTTTAAGGTGTACTGAATCACGCCGTCGGCCTTGGATTTTGCGGCCAGCTCTTTGATGTGGCCGGACCGTTCTGTGTTGGGGGTGAAGATGGCACAGTCGATGGCAAGGTAGCGGTCCACCAGGGCGTCCAGAAGGCCGTCCAGGTCGTCTGCGGAGTCGTCGGTGAGGTTGCGGCAGCCGCGCTCGCCCACGCAGGACTCTTCGGCCACGATGACCGCCCCGGAGGTCTCGATGACGGCGGGCAGCTTCCAGTTGGGCACGGCCATGGGGCAGCCCGACACAAGGATGCGGGGGGTGCCGTCGGCAACCACGGTTGTTTTCTCTGCAATGCGCGTTTCCAGCTCGTCGCACAGGGCGTTGACCGCATCGGTGAAGCGGACCGGGTCGTCGTAGAAGAAGACCTGGTTGGCGATGAGGGCGTCCAGGCCGGAGATGGGCAGCACCGGGTTGTGCCTGAGCGCTGCCAGGCGGGCCATGGCCTTGCGCTTGTTGTTGACGATGGCGATGCCTTTTTTCAGGGCGGCCACGTCAATGGTGTTGCCGGTGAGGGCCTCCACCGCCTCTTTGTAGCGGATGAATTCCGCCTTCAACAGGGCCCGGCCTTCGTCTGATTTTACCTGGGGCAGGTCCATGACGTAGAGGTTGTCGGCCAGGGTCCCTAAGGTTTCATAGGCCTTCTTCTTGCCGTCGCAGGTGTTTTCCCCCACCACCAGGTCCGAACACTCCAGATAGGGGCAGACCTTGGCCAGCTTGAAGCCCAGGGAGGACTTGATGAGGGCGCAGGTGTTCCGGGGAAGATATTTTTCCACCTCGTCCATGGCAAAGTCGGCGCCGGAGCAGAGCCCCACCTGGATGGCCTCGGCCGCCAGGGAGATCTCTTCGGGCACGAAGACGCAGTAACAGCCGATGACTTTTCGGCCTGTGGCCTGTGCATCCACCAGCTCCTGAATGCGCTGGCCGTGGACCTCGCTCATGACAAAGTCAAAGTACCCCATTCCTTCGGGGCGGTTTTCCTGGGCAAGGTAGATGTCGCCGTAAGCCTGGCCCAGCACGCTGAGCAGGGCATCGTGGGCCTCGATGTCAAGGCCGAGGTTTTTCCACATGGGGGTGTGATCGGTGGTCATGGAAGCTCCTTTGGGTTGGGTGTTCATGTCTTGTCAATATTAGGTGAAAAAAGCAGGCCACCAGGGGCGCGAATGCTTCCGGCCTTCGTTCCTCAGGCCGATCACATTCGCTGACGGGCTGCGCCCATAGGTAACGGAGGTCTTGCTGTTTTATGCGTGTAAGGGCTACAGCGCCTGCCTCCCAGAGGCACGCTACAGGTCTCTTTTGATAATGCCCGAACAATCTCCAGCTTGGGTCGCGGGCATAGCCCGCCAGCAAATGCGTGGGGCGAGGAACGAGCCCCGGAGCATTTGCGAACCTGGGGTGCAGGGGCTGTAGCCCCTGCCCGCCGGAGGCATGCTTTTGTTTTTTTACCCTGTTAAATCATTTCCAAAAACGCTTCCACGCGGATCCTTATCTGCTCGGTGTCTGACGAGGAGTAGCCGGTGTTGACGTGGAGGACGGGGATGTCGCACTCGTTTTCCAGGGTTTCCGCCACGGTGGTGTGTTCCACGGTGTAGGGGTGGCAGTTCTGGAGGGTGGCGTCCACCACGGCGTCGGCGCGGAACTGGGTGACCAGGTCTTTGAGCAGGTCCAGGCGCCTGGTGTTGGGGCTCATGCAGGCGCAGGGGGTGCCCAGGTAGTGGTCGGCCAGGGCGGTTACCATGTCGGCCTCTTTGGCAACGGGGCGGAAGATGCTTTTAAGGCCGCCGCAGTGTTCCTGGGCCACCACGAGCCCACCGAGCTCTTCCACGAGTTTCAAGACCTTGTCCGACCCGCTTCCCATGGGGCAGCCGGTGACCAGCACCCGTGGTTTTTTCTTGCCCTGGGACTCCTCGGGGGCGTTGGCCAGGATGGTTTGAAGGAGGTCGTTCAGCATGGCGTTGTATGCCGGAAGGTCCACGGCCACGTTGCGGGACTCCATGAGCATGAGCATCTCGCGACCTGTCAGGGGCGGCACGGGTCCTTCCATGAGCTTGGAGATGGCCATGAGGGCTTCGTTGCGCGTGTTGAGAAGATCTGTCTGTTCAGCCAGGGCTTCGTCGGTGATGACGCGTCCTGTGTGGTCCTCGATGAAGGCCTTCAGCCGCTGGACTTCGCTGCGCCAGAACTCTTTGGCCGGGGCGCTGTCCGCTGCGTAGGGCAGCTGCATCACGTGGACGGGTTTAAGGGATGCCATGCGTTCAAACATCTTCTTTTTGCCGTCGCAGGTGGTCTCCCCGATGATGACGTCGGCGGCCGCAAAATAGGGGCAGGTGTCGGAGAGGGCAAAGCCGTAGCTGGACTTGATGAGGGGGCAAAGGGCTGCCGGGAGCTCGGTTTCAGCCACGGCAATGGGCTTTTCGTCCTTGCCGCAGAGGCTCACCGGGATCATGCCGGCGGCGCGGACCAGCTCTTCCGGGGCAAAGGCGCAGTAGATACCGGCCACCTTGATGCCGTTTTCCGGGGCTTCGGCCAGGTGGCGCTGGCAGTGTTCGGACAGGAGGGTAAAGGGTTTCAGGGCCGCTTTGATGGCCGGATGGGTGGTACGGGTCATGACTGTTTTCCTGAAGATGGGGTGAGAAGGGCGTGGACGGAGACCGCGCCCATGATAACGACACCGTAGACCATGCGGGTCCACAGGCCGGAGAGGCCGATGCTGATGATGCCTGCCTCGATCATGCCGATGATGATGGCTCCCATGAGGGTGCCGTAAATGGTGCCTGTGCCGCCGAAGACCGAGGTGCCTCCCACGAAGACGGCGGCAAAGACGAGGAGCATGTAGCCCTCTCCCTGGGTGGGCCACCAGCTGGCCATCTCCATGCAGACCATGGCGCCGGAGAGCCCGGTGACCATGCCCATGAGCACAAAGACGCCGGTGCGGACCTTGGCCGTGGGGATGCCCATCATACGGGCGGCTTCGGGGTTGTCTCCGCAGAAGCGCAGGTGGTCCCCTGCCACGTGGCGGTTTAAAACCAGCCAGAAGAGGCCGGTGAGCCCGGCAAACCAGACCGCCTGGGCAGGCAGGAATTCAAACCAGCGGCCCACCATGAGGTGGTGAAGGGCGGTTTCCCTGATCTCGGGCATGTTCACGGCCAGGCCTCCTGCCAGGAGTACGGTGGCCCCGCGCCAGAAGAACTGGGTGCCGATGGTGGCGATGATGGCGGGAACGCCGAAGCCCACCACCAGCAGGCTGTTGAGGCATCCGGCAAGGGCGCCCACGGCAACTGCCGCCATGAGCCCTGTCACCGGGCTGCCGGTGATGGCAAAGACCTTGGCAAAGGCAAAGCCGCAGGCCGCCATCACCGCCGGAAAGGAGAGGTCCATCTCGCCCGTGATGATGACCAGGGTCATGGCAAGGGCGATCATGCCTGCAAAGGGGATGGTGGAGAGGTAGGCGATATAGATCCGGCCGTGGAGAAAGGTGTGGGGGGCAAGGGCCATGAAGCCTGCCAGCAGCACCGTAAAGATCAGGGTAATGGCCCATTGCACGGGGTTGTTGCGCAGAAAAGAGGGGATTGCGTTCATATCAGGACCATTTCATCAGGGTTGCCATGAGGGATTCCGGGGTTTCATCGGCCTTGCGGGCTTCGTGCACCACCCGGCCGCGCTGGAGAAAGAGGAAGCGGTCGGCCACGTCATGGACGTGGTGGAGGTTGTGGGAGACGAAGAGCCCTGATTTCCCCTCGGTCTTGAGGGCCTTTGCAAAGCCCAGCACCTTGTCCACCTCTTTGACGGCCAGGGCCGTGGTGGGTTCATCCAGGATCACCACCCGGGCGTTGAAGTACATGGCCCGCCCGATGGCAAGGCCCTGGCGCTCTCCGCCGGAGAGCACCGAGACCGGCGCGTCGGCAGAGAGCCCCGCCCCTTTGAGGCCGATGATCTTTGTCAGGACCTTCATGGCCTCTTTTTTTTCATGGGCCACCCGGATCATGCCCAAAGGGTTGGTGCGGTGGCGCCCCATGAAAAAGTTCCGCCAGATGGGCTGGGACTCCCCCAGGGACTTGTCCTGGAACACGGTCTCGATGCCCATGTCCCTGGCGGTTTTGACGGTGTGCCTGCCCGGGTCCACAACGGCCCCGCCGATGCGCATGGTGCCCTTGTCAAAGGTCTCCACACCGGAGAGGATCTTGATGAGGGTGGATTTCCCCGCGCCGTTGTCCCCGATGAGGCCGATGATTTCGTTGTCATGCAGGGTCAGGTCGACGCCGTTCAGCGCATCCACGTGGCCGTAGGACTTGGTGATGCCGGACAGTTCGATAAGGGGCGCCATATGAATTTTACCTGAGCCCTTTTTTCGCCAGGGGCGCGATGAGGGAGAGGTTGTCCGCTCCGATGAAGCCGCCACCGGTGTCGATGTTAAGGCCTGAGAACCCGTACTTTTCGGTGAGGGCGATCTGGAGCACGGAGAAGTAGCCCAAAAGGAAGGGCTGGGCGTCTCCGATGAGGTCCACAAAGCCATTCTGAATGGCCGTTGCCGTGGCAGGGGAGAGGGAGAAACCGGCCACGTTGATCTCGTCGGGTTTCACGGCTGCGGCCCTCAGGAAATTTTCCATCTGGGCGGTGAGGGCGCCGTGGTCGATGACCATGAGCTTGCAGTCCGGGTGGGAAGCCAGGTAGCCGGTGACCACCGGGGTGCCAAGGGAGGGGTCCTTGTCGATCTCCGGGGAGATCTCCAGGTAGTCCACGGTGACGCCTGCGCCTTCAAGGACTTCAAGGATACCCACGGCACGGCGGCCACGGGTGGGAAGGCGCTTGAGGCCCCAGACAAAGGCCCGGTCCCCTTTTTTGAGGCCGAAGCGCTGAAGGCACTCGTTTGCCATGCTCTTGCCCTGGGTGTAGTTGTCCGGGCCGATGAATCCGAACCCTTCGGCCTGGTATTTGCCTTGGGTTTTGGGAAGCGGGGTGTCCACGGTGGTGACGAGGATGCCGCTTTGCCGTGCTTCATTGATGAGGGGGGCAAAGGCCGAATCACCGGGAAGACCCATGACAACAATGCCCGTGGGCTTTTCGGCCAGGGCCTTTTTGAAGTTTTCGATCATCTTTTCCGGGCTCCAGTCCGAGTAGACGAAGCTGATGCGTGCGCCGATGTCGCTGGCTGCGGCTTTGGCACCGTTATACACCACGGTGTTGTACGTGCCGCCCACGGGGCCGCCGGTGTCGAACCAGATGTGCATGCCCTCGCCGGTTTTCGGCATATTCGCGGCCGAGGCAAGGGGAACGGCGGTGAAAAGGAGCAGGGCAAGGGTCAGGAGTCGCTTGATCATGTCGTGTTTCCTTATTATTTATGTGTGTGTGGGGCGGGAGCCCGCGTTACTGCTGATCGTCTGCGAGAAGCGCTGCGCCCAGGGCCACCACGGTCTGGGGAGAGTCCGGCACCACCACCTCGGTGTTGAGGGTGTCGGACAGCAGGGCCCGGATGCAGGGGTTTTTGGCGACCCCACCCACAAAGCACAAGGGGCCGTCCAGGCCCACGCGGCGGATCATGGAGGCGGCGCGTCGTACCACGGATTCGTGGAGGCCCCGGGCGATGTGCACGGGTTTTTCGCCTTTTGCCAGAAGGGAGGTGACCTCGGATTCGGCAAAGACCGTGCACATGCTGCTCACCTCCACGGTCTTTTCAGCTGAAAGGGCCGCGTCTCCGAAGGTTGACGGGGAAAACCCCAGGTTGTCGGACATGATCTCCAAAAATTTTCCGGTGCCTGCGGCGCAGCGGTCGTTCATCTCGAATTTGACCACCCGGCCTTTTTTCCCTACGCGGATGACCTTCACGTCCTGGCCCCCGATGTCGAGGATGGTGGAGACCTCGGGGTAGAGGTGAAAGGTACCGGCGGCGCAGGCCTTGATTTCGGTGACCGTGTCGGCTTCCATCTGCTGCTCGAAGAGGGTACGGCCGTAGCCGGTGGCCGTGAGCCGGTGCGGGGTCATGCCGCTTGTGGCCAGGATCTCCCGGGCGCGGGTCATGGGCTGGAAGCCGGTGTCTGTGGTGGCTGTGTGGGTGAGGGTGCCGTTTTCCAAAAGGACCAGTTTAATGGTACGGGAGCCGATGTCGATGCCTGCAGAGATCATGGGGCCATCCTGTGTCTGTCAAAAAAACATGTCGCCTGTCCGTTTAAAGGGCAGGTTTTGTGTGCGATGGATTGCGATGGGTTTGTTTTGTATGTGCAGGAAAGACGGGCGTCAAAGAGATAATATTGATGGGGATGGGGTGCGGCTATCGAGATGTTCTATTGCAAGCCTCGGGTGGGTGTGGTGCTTTACGCTGCTGCGTGGATGATGCGGTTTCGGCCCTTGGCCTTGGCCCGGTAGAGCTGCATGTCCGCGTCGCGGATGAGGCAGGAGAGGTCGGCGTGGTCCGGCTGCAGCTCGGCGGCCCCGATGCTGATGGTGACCAGAACCTCCCCGTTGTCTGTGTGAAAGGGGGTGTTGCAGACCGTGGTGCGGATGCGCTCGGCCGCAATGAGGGCCTGTCGCAGGGTACATTGGGGCAGAAACACGATGAACTCTTCTCCGCCGAGCCTGCCGAAGGAGTCCACCTCCCGCAGGGCATGCTTGCACCGGGAGGCCACTCCGGCCAGGATCAGGTCGCCGGTTTGGTGGCCGAAGGTGTCGTTGAAGCGTTTGAAATGGTCGATGTCCACCATGAGAACGGAGCCCGGCGTGTGGAACCGCCTGGCGGATTTAAAGAAGAACTGCCCCATCTCAAGGACCTTTCTTCGGCTGAATACCTGGGTGAGCTCGTCGATTTCCACCAGGTTCCTCAGCTCGGCAAGGGCTGAAAATTCGCGTCGTTTGGTTTTCTCCATGTGGATGAAAAAGTAAATGCCGCAGCAGTTGGCCAGGCAAAAGGAGAGGATGGTGGTGGACATGGAGGTAAAGGGCAGGGGCGTGAAGAAGATCATGGCCGCGATGTACAGCACCGAGCCGCCCAGGCCGCCGATGAGTGGGGCGATGAGGCGCGGGGGGAAAAAGAGATAGCAGATGAGCACCACAAAGGAGGTGGCGGAGATGGTCATGGTGCCCGTGACGGGGGCCTTGAGGATGAGCTCGATGATTTCCGTTCCCATGACCACAGACATGTACGCGCAGACCGTTGCCGTGTGCCGGACGAGATCTTTTTTGTCGAGGTAGAGCTGATAAAAGGCGGTGAGTCCTGCCATGGCTGCAAGGGCCCTGCCTGCCAGAAGGATGTTCAGTTCGGGGCCCACCCCGAGCTCACAAAAATCAGCGAACCCGGCAAGGAGGTAGATAATGGCGGTGACGGCGTACACAAACTGCATTTTGTGCTTGATGCGGGGCCACTGCTCGTCCCGGAAGTGCTTCTCTGTTTCAGGGTCCTGAAATTCACCCATCCAATTGAACTGTGCCATAACTCACTCTCACTCATCAATGCGGGGCACCCTTTTTATCCTAACGGAGGCGCCAGGAGCCGGATAAACCGCTGAGTTCAGACTCAGAACACTGGAAAAGAACGCGGCACAGGGGAACAGCCCCTGCCGGGGACCGGCCGTGGGGTCAACGGGGGGTGCTGATTCGGTCAGTGTTTATGGTCCGGACTCATATTCGCTTATATATCAGTATCGGATTGTTCCGTGGTCATTATCAGTTTTCAGTGAAAATTTAAAGGGGATTATGTCCCTCGGTTCAGGCCGCAGGCGGTTGGCTCCGGTGGGGGTCGCCGCCTGGTGAGCCTTCCGCCCGGGAAGGGACAGATTTGCTGTGGGGGTGGGATGAATGTTCCGTGGGGAGGCTGCTTTTTCAGTTGACAGTTATCGATTCTCGGGGGTATTAGAACGAATGTTCGTTTTAATTGTGGAGAATCAAAGGAGCCCAGTTGATGCTTACCTTGATAGATGTAGAGGATCCGTCCCGGCTGAATCGGCAAGAGCAGATTCTGGTCACCTCGCTGCGCCTGTTTACGGAGCGTGGCTATTTCAACACATCGATTCATGATATCCAGCGCGAGTCGAAGGTCAGCATCGGATCAATCTACCACTATTTTAAAAACAAGGAAGGGATCGCCCGGGAACTCTTTACCGGCCTTGTTGAGTCCATGGACGAGGGCATGGGCCGGATCGACAGCCAGTATGCCTCGGCCCATGACCGCTGTCGGGCAGTTCTGGCCTGGCTTATGGAACTCACCCGGCGTTCACCTGCGGTGATGCAGTTCATTCTGTACGCCAGGCACCGGGAGTTCCTTCCCGACGAGAAGCCCATCTGTTCGTCCGGTCCTTTCCTGAAGATGAAAGAGATGGTGAAACGAGGGATGGATGAGGGAGAGATACGAAGGATGGACGTGACCGTTGCGTCTGCCGCTTTGTATGGAGGTGCCATCCGTATGATCCATCTGGAGTTGGACGGGGTGCTGGTGCGTCCGCTGGAATCCTACCTTGACGATGTCTGGTCGTGTGCGTGGCGCTCCGTTGCCACCGGGGGGCCAGGCGAAGAGAGGTGAGGGGCTGAAAAGGCACTCACCGTATCCCTTTGGGTGCCCCCTCAGCAGAAGAGCCCGGCGGTGCCCTTTTTTTTGTCTGTTAGTTAAAACGAATGTTCGTTCTAATGAGCCATTTCAATGTGCAATGGAGGTATGTTCTTATGAAAACAATGAAAAAATACATCTTGTCTGTTTGTGCCCTGGCCCTTTTTGTCTGTGCCGCGGTTTCGCCTGCCTTTGCCGGGGGACCGGATGACCGTGATGCCCTCAAGGGCGTGACCCGTGGTAAAGCCCTTTTTGACGTCAACCTGGGCGATGCCCAGAGCATGCCCCTGTACCTTAAGGTCATCGGCATGACCCATCAGGGTTTGGTGGCTCAGGGCGTCACACCTGAATTTGTCGTGGCGTTCCGGGGGCCCGCCGTTCAGTTTATTACCGGCAAAGCCCATGCTGACAATGACGCTCAGGCCCTTTTGTATGGACAGATTGCCGACCAGATTCGTGAGCTGAAGGCCATGGGGGTCTCTTTTGAAGCCTGTGCCATTGCCACCAAGCTTTTCGGTGTGGATAACGGCACGGTTCTTCCTGAAATCAAGGTTGTGGGCAATACGTTCATTTCTCTTATCGGGTACCAGGCCCAGGGATACGGGACTGTTCCCATCATGTAGCCGCGGGCGTTCTCCGTCTGGTGCGACATGCTCTGAAAATGATTCTCTGTTTCTCTTCCGGGATGCTATAGTTCAAATGATATCTTTTGGCGTGGGCTTTGGCGTGTTGCCATAGCCCCGCCCCTCCTGCCGTGTGCCAATCATCGAAAAAAGCCGGTTAAGTTGTTGTGACCGTTTTTGTCAACGGAATACCCAATGGAGACGGGGTCGGATCATGCGCATCGTTCTGCTTTCCCAGGCGCTGGTGGTGGGCTTGGCACTTGCTTTGTCTACAGGGCTGGCCTTTGCCGGGCAGGAGGCATCTCCTTTGGGTGGGACGGCTGACTCCCTTGGCACCATCAGCATTCCGTACGGGTTTTACAACGACAGTTTTGGTTTTGCGGTGGGGTATGTGCACAGTGTCACCGGTTATCCCCAGAAGCAGGCCGGGCTCCTGGGCACCGCCATGGTGGGGACCCAGGGATCGGCCATGGCCATTTTGTACGGGCAGGACATCCTGCTTCCTAACACGGAGCGGTTTCTGTTCGATCCCATTGCCTCGGTGGGGTATTTTTCAGACAATGAGAGCTATATCGACGGGAATCCCAATTTCACCGGGGAACGGGCGGGGAGCAACGGGTCCGACAAAGACAACTTTGTCACCGGGGACGGGTGGGATAACTACTTTCGGCTTCGGTTCCAGTATCTCTTGCCCATCGCCGGGGGCAAGGTGGTCTCCTTTGACACCGTAGCCCTGAAGGAGGGGCTTCCGGTCTTGAAACCCAGGGAGGAGCCGCGATGGAACCCGCTGTCAAGCGGCAAGATCTACCTTGAGCTGACCCCTTTCTACCGGTCCCAGCAGGTGGACGGGGACGACATCGAATCCAACCTGAAGACCAACGGCCTTGATGTGGGGGTGTTCTGGGACAACCGCGATTTCCATCAAAACCCTTCCAGCGGAAATGCCCTGAATATCGAGCTGTCCCGAGACTTCGGGTGGCTGAACAGCACCGAGTCCTGGACCACGGTCTCCGCCGAATACGACCACTACATCCCTTTATCCCTTTCCCCTGCGTTTCGCCAGTCGGTTCTGGCTTTAGATGCCTGGACCGCCTACTCCCCATCCTGGAACGAAATCGAAGACGGGGTGATCGAGAATCGCCCTCCGGCATTTTCAGGGGCCACCCTGGGCGGTGAATGGCGGATGCGGGGCTATCCGTCGAATCGTTTCAGCGACAAGACCGCCGTTTACTACGCCGCCGAGCTTCGGATGATTCCGTATTGGAATCCCTTTGAGGGCTGGCCCTGGCTCCAGCATTACGTGGGGGTGGCCTGGGTGCAGTTCGTCCCCTTTGTGGAAGTGGGCAGGGTGGGGCCCTCCTGGGACCTGTCCGAGCTTCACTCGGACATGAAGGTTGATGTGGGCCTGGGATTCAGGGTGTGGGCCAAGGGGATCGTGGCCCGGGTGGATGTGGCGGTTTCCGAAGAGTCGGTGGGGGTGCAGATGATGGTGAGCCAGCCCTTTCAGTTTTGATCCGGGCGGCTTTGCGGATAAATTGGTTTTCTTATCCTTCGGGGCAGGGCGCACCGGGTCCCCCATGGTGCCATGGGGGACCCGGTGCGTGGCTGTGTTATCGGAACGTCAGGGCTTGGGGCAGTCATGGGGTGTCGCCTCTGCGGTCTCTTTCAATGCCTCAAGATCCACGGTGGGGAAGGGCATGATGTGAACCTGGGGCTTGGTTGTGTCGGACTGCGGCGGGGTCTCCTGGCTGATCACTTTGTTTTGGATTTTTCCGGTGTTCCGGTTGATGGTGTACCTTTCGGTGGTGCCGTCGGAGTAGATCCGTTCCCTTTCGATAACCTTCCCTTTGAGGGTATCCACCTGGGTGTATTCACGGGGGGCATCCACGGGCTTTGCTGGCTCGGCATAAGCAGACGGAACCCAGGACCGGGCACCGGTCTGTTCGGTGGGGAATGGAAACCACTGGGAGTAATTGCCGTACTCGGCAAAGATGTCGCCGCCCTCATAGATGGAGAGCTTCATGTTGACGGTTTTGTGGCGGGTCTTGATGGGCACCGGAATGGTGACGATGGGCGATTTCCCGAAGTTGTCCGAAAACAGGCGGTTGTTGATCTGTTCCGACCGGGTTTTGGGAAAATTGATGAGGGATTTGTAGATGTCCAGACCGGCGTTGACCAGGGAAGGGATCACGAGAAGCACAGCCGTCAGCCCGATGATCCAGTTTCGCATATCGGTCCAGAGGGATGGGGAGGAAGAGGCATGATCGTTCATGGATCGCTCCTTTCATTTAACCCGGATATTTCACGAGTCGAGTGCAGCCACATTCAAAGCTCTGATAACGCAGAAGATGGGTGCACTTGTCTCGCCCGAAGGGTGAGAAAATCAAACGGCAAACGCTGATTTACATTTTGCATTTTCAAAATAGCTGGAACTTTTATTGTAGGTGGCTAAAATCATGGTGTTTTTCTTTTGAATGGTTGTTTTCTCATGAAATGTCCGGGCTAAGATCGGGCACTGAACTCCTTCAAGATTTGATCCAACGCGTCGGGGTCGCTCTGGCTGAGACTTTCCAGGATCCTGCGGGCGGCGGTCCGGGTGGCCACCCTCATCTCTTTTTTTATCTTTTCCGTATCTTGTTGAACCTCCTTGAGATCCTTGAATGCGTCCTTGCTCTGTGTTTTTTTTCCCACCTCCTCCACCAGGGAAATGAGGACCTCGGTGATGAGGCCGAGCTGCCTGCCGTAGGACGCTTTGCTGACAATGGCCTTTTCCATCCGGCCGTCTCCGGCTTCTGCGGGGATGGCGCCGAAAAAAACATCGGGGTCGATGCTCTGGACGACATCTCCGCTCCAGGGATAGTTGATTTGAGGGTACGGGATCATGGTGAGGCCTCCTTCAGGTTGGGTGTTAGTCCGTTTTTTTTGTACCTGCGCTTCCGCCGGGAAGGCCGTTGCGGTAGCAGGCCGAGGGCAGTTGGTTCATGACGGCTCCGATGCATCGGTTGCAGGAGATGCATGACGATGCCTCGGTTTTTCCTTCCTTGAGGCGGTTGACAAAGGCTGGCTGCCGGATGAGGGGCCGTGCAAGGGCGATGAAGTCGGCGTGGCCTTCCGCAAGGACAGTTTCCATGTGCGTCTTGTTGCGCATACCCCCCACGATGACCAGGGCCATGTCTCCGGCGCACTCCTTTACGGCTTTGAGGTCTTCCAGGCTCCAGCCTTCGATGAGGTCGCGGGTTCCTTCCAGTTGTTTCATCAAAAGCCATCCCACCGGTTTTTTCCACGCGGGCAGGGCCCGGACGATCTCTTTGACCGGGACGCCCCCTCGCCAGCAGCTCATGTGATCGTAAAATTTGACACCGGTTGTCAGCTCCAGGCCGCTGACCCCTGAGTCCCTGAGCCATGCCGTGTAGGTGCGGGCCAGCTCCAGGGTGATGCCCTGCTGCGGGGTCAGGTCCCGTGAGTTCATCTTCACGAGGATGGGGATCTCTTTGGAGACCTTCTCTTTGATGCCGGTGATGATCTCCTGCATGATGCGGAACCGGTTTTCGGAGGAGCCGCCCCAGCGGTCTTTCCTTACGTTGAAAAAGGGGCTGAGGAACTGGTTAAGGAGGTCGCCGCCCCCGGCGTGGAGGTAGATGAGGTCGGAACCGGCTTCCACGGCCCGGCCCGCTGCCGCCACAAAGGCGTCCACGGTCTCTTGGACCATGGCATCGCTCATTTCGTCGGGCTTGATGAAGTAGGATGGGTCCCGCCTGATGCGGGACGGGCCCAGGGGGTTGCGACCGATGAGGTGTTTTTCGGTCTGGCGCCCGGCGTGGGAGATCTCAAAGGCGATTCTGGCTCCGTGGGCGTGGACGGTGTCGGCCAGTTTTTTGAGGCCCGGGACCATGGCGTCACAGTGGATGCCCGCCTGCCGTTTCTGTGCCCGCCCCAGGGGGGAGGCAAACATGTAACCGGTGCAGATCAGACCCACCCCGCCTCTGGCCAGGCGTTCATGGCAGGCAAGCATGTCGTCGCCGATGGAGCCGTCGGCCTCGGCCAGCCCTTCATAGACCGGTGCTCTGACAAACCTGTTTTTGATTTCAAGGGATCCGATTTTTCCTGGCGTGAACAGCAGCGACATGGGCGATCCTTTCGGGTGGTGTGCAGGCCTGCTCCGGGGGCGGAGTCGCATCACTTCATATGGGAACCGGCGGCACCGGATCGGAAGAACTGCGGGACCGGCCGGGGATAAGGACGGGCCGATAAATTATTAAGTAAAACAGGACATGGGGGGTTGCTTGCAACGGGTAAGAAGGAAATCAACAAGTCATTAACGAACGGCCTTTAAGGATGACTAATCATGAATGATTTCAAATGCGGCTGTCAAGTGGCAATGAGACCACCGGAGAAATTCGCGATGGGGCAGCGGGGCCGGAGGGCCCCTGAATTCATGCCCTGAGCGGGCTGGCCGTGGTTTCGCTTGTGAGACATTGGTGGTAAGTGTCATGGGGATACCGGTCCACGATACGGCATCGACAATGTGAACGCGAATATCAGTCGGAGGTTTTCTTGAAAGGGACGGCGACAATCAGCAGGGGCGGTGCGAAGATGACCGAAGGGACGGCCATCGTCATCGGGTCTCGGCTGTTCCTGGCATTTTTGTGTGTGATCTGTTTTATGGTCTGCCTGGGGTTTGTGGGGGGCTACAACGTCAAAAACGTGATGCGGACCGTGGAGCTCGCCAACGACAGGATCCTGGAGCTCAAGATGATCCAGGGCCGTTTGAACCACGCGCGTATCTATATCTATGACCTGGTGAGCCCCGGGGACCGAGAGCAGATCGATTGCATCAAGGCTCAGTTCAACGCGGACATGGACTCCATCTCGGAAACCATCGACACCTACGGGTTGCCCAGGGATACCTTTGACTCGGCCCGGGCCACCTACGACCGGATCATCCGCCTGACCTACGGCGAGGCGGGCATGCATGCCGACAAGGTGCTCCGGACCCTCTCCAAGATCGAGCATGAGCGCCTCTCCGTTCTCTTTGATGAAAAGGTCTCGGCCATCATCGCCAGGCTTCAGTCCCGCATCATCTCGGCCTACCATCGCGCCATTGCCTTGACCGTGGTGCTCTGTTCCATGGCCCTTGTCACCCTGACGGCGTGGGTGTTTTTCCTGGGAAAGCTTCTGGCCGAGAGGAAACGCGCCGAGGAGATGCAGCACCGGTACCTGGAGCGCCTGGACCTTCTCCACCGCATGGACCAGTCCATCCTGGGGGTGCGATCCCCGGATGCCGTGGCCCAGGCTGCCATGCATCACATTCTTCATATGGTGCCGTGTGACCGGGCCACCATCGTGACCTTTGATGCAGAGATGGGTACCGGGACCCTTCAGGCCATGTATTCGCGGCAGGAGACCGAGATCGGCGCGGGGCTCTGCATGCCCCTCTCCTCTTTTTACGTGTCTCCGGCCATGACCCGCGGGGAGCCCCTGGTGATGGAGGACATAGCGACCTCGGAACAGGATTCCGATGTGGCCCGAAAGCTTGCGCTGAGGGGAATTCGGTCGTGCGCCGGGGTTCCCATGGTGATCGAGGGCCGCATGATCGGGGCCATCTATGTGGGCAAGGAGCGCCCCGGGGGCTTTCTTCCGGAGCACCTGGACATCGTGACGGAAGCGGCAAACTCCCTGGCCACGGTGATCTACCATGCCCAGCTCCATGCCGAGATCCTCAAAAACACCGGGGAACTGGAGATGCGTGTGGAGACGCGGACCCGCGAGCTTGCCGCCGCCAACCGGGCCCTGGTGGCGGCCAACCGGGAGCTGGAGGCCTTTTCCTACTCGGTGTCCCACGATTTGCGGGCCCCTTTGCGTCGCATCGATGGGTTCTGCCAGGCCCTGGAGGAGGACCACGGGGCTCGTCTGAGCGCTGAAGGCACGGCCTGCCTGGGCCGGGTGCGCAGGGCCGCCCGTCACATGGCGGGCCTCATCGACGACATCCTCCATCTGGCCAGGGTGACCCGCTGCGAGATGGTCACCGAGCCCCTGAACCTTTCCAGCCTGGTGGTGTCCACACACAAGGAGCTGGATCGTCAGCATCCCGGCCGGGCTGTGGAACTCATTGTTGCCCCGGGGGTGTCGGGCCAGGGGGACCCCCGCCTCATCCATATTCTCTTGGCCAACCTCATGGGCAATGCCTGGAAGTTCACGGCACCAAAGGAAAATGCGGTTATTGAGTTCGGCACCCTGGGGAGCCGGAAGCATGGAAAACCGGTCTATTTTTTCAAGGACAACGGGGTGGGGTTCGATATGAAAGGGCAGGACAAGCTGTTCAGGCCGTTTCAACGGCTCCACTCCGGCGATGAGTTCCAGGGCTCGGGGGTGGGGCTGGCCACGGCGCAGCGGATCGTGCACCGCCACGGGGGAACCATCTGGGCGGAGAGCGCTCCAGGTCACGGCGCCGCGTTTTATTTTACCCTTTAAGGACACACCCGGATGAACAACCCACTGAACGTGCTCATCGTCGAGGATTCCGAAGACGATGCCTTTCTGATTATACGCAGGCTCCGAAAAGACGGGCTTCGTCCCCATTGCGAGCGGGTGGACGGCGAGGCGGAGATGCGCGGGGCCCTTGCCTCCCGCCGCTGGGACGTCATTATCTCCGATTACGACCTGCCGGGGTTCGGGGGCATTGAGGCGCTGGAGCTCTGGAAGGCGTCGGGTATGGACATTCCCTTTATCATGGTCTCCGGGGTGCTGGGGGAAGACGTGGCCGTGGAGGTGATGAAGCAGGGGGCCCACGACTACCTGATCAAGGATCGCCTGGATCGCCTTGTTCCGGCCATTGAGCGGGAGCTGCGCGATGCGGCCAACCGCAGGAAGCAGGTGGTGGTGGAGCGGGCCCTGGACCGGAGCGAGGTGCAGTACCGGCTCCTCACCGAGCAGATCGCCGACGGCATCTCCCTGACCCAGAACGGGCAATACCTCTTTGTCAACAGTGCCTTTGCCGAGATTTTCGGGTACCCGGACACCGAGTGCCTGGTGGGGCGTCAGGCCTTTCACCACCTTGTGGAGAAAAAGCGTGAGGCCGTGCTGACCTGGGTACGCCAGCTTGAGGAGGGCAAGGGGGGGCCGGATTCCTTCCAGGGACAATGCATCGGGGGGGACGGCAGGGCGTTCTGGGTGGGGGCTAATCTCCGGGTCATTACCTGGCAGGGGAGCAACGCTGTGCTGCTCACTGTACGGGACATCACCGAGGTCAAGGAGAAGGAGCGGCGCCTGGAGGAGGAATCTGCCCTGCTCAGAACGGAAAACAGGCTCCTGCGCTCCTCCATGAAGGATCGCTACCGCTTGGGGGGCATGGTCGGCAAGTCCGTGCCCATGCAGCATGTCTACGAGCTGGTGGCCAAGGCCGCTTCCACCGACGCGGGCGTGGTGGTCTACGGTGAGTCCGGCACGGGCAAGGAGCTTGCGGCCAGGGCCATTCACGACATGAGTGATCGCCGGGGAAACAACTTTGTTCCGGTGAATTGCGGGGCCATTCCCGAGGAGCTTCTGGAGAGCGAGTTTTTCGGGTACGCCAAGGGGGCTTTCAGCGGGGCCCACAGTCACAAGCCGGGGTACCTGGATCACGCGGACGGCGGCACCCTGTTCCTGGACGAGATCGGAGAGATCAGCCTGAACATCCAGGTGAAGCTGCTCCGCGCCATCGAAGGCGGCGGGTACTCTCCCCTGGGGAGCGTGGCCGTGAAAAAGCCCGATATCCGTATCATTGCTGCTACCAATCGGGATCTGGAGGGCTTGGTACGCGCAGGTTCCATGCGGGAGGATTTTTATTACAGGATCCACATCATTCCCATCTACCTGCCCCCGTTAAAGGAGCGAAGGGAAGACATCCCCCTGCTGGTGGAGTACTTCACCAACGCCCAGGGCGTGGGGAGTAAAGCCGCCGTGATGGACGGCCGGTCCATGCATGCCCTGCTGGAGTACGGATGGCCCGGGAACATCCGTGAACTTCAGAATGTGGTGCGGCGATACCTCACCCTGGGGACCCTGCAGCTTGAAGGGGCGAGTTCCATGGAGGCCGCGGGGACAGTGGAAGAAGAGGTCCGGGACCTGCAGGCGGCCATGAAGTGCCATGAAAAGAAGCTGCTGCTCATGGCCCTGGAGAAAAACCGGTGGCACAGGGGCAACACCGCCAGGTATCTGAACCTTCCCGCCCGTACTTTCTATAAAAAAATGAAGGACCATCAGCTGAATTCTGCATGAATTGTGCAAAAAACGGCAGTGTCGGGGAAGTTCAGTTATTTCATGTGGATACCGGCAGGCTCTTTTCTGTTGTGCCATTTCTTGCACCTGCAGGGGCTTCCCGGTGTGCATGGGCTCCCCTTGATTTACCGTGAAAATGAAGCGGTTCCGATATCTGCGGCGAGACTGGCACCCCTTGTGCAATGAATCTTTTGCATCGGCGGGGCGGTGAGCCGGATGATTCCACCGGGTGAAACCTTTGAAACGTCATCCATACGTTTTGCAAGGGGACTCCCTCTTCTTGTTTCCTTCTTGTTTTGCAGCGGAACACAAACCACCTACACCATACATCTTGTGCTCATCGCCCCGGCGACTGTTTTTTTGACTGACTTTTTTATCCGGGGACTGACGTTTGAAAGTGACCATCAAAGGCAAGATCATCGCGGCCTGCGTGATGATGCTTGCCGTATCCATTGTTTCAATCTGCGTGATCACGGGGGCGAGGCTCACAAAGAGCTCCCTTGCCCTGTTTATCCAGGAATCCAGTGACGAGCTCAGGCAGGTGGACGAGACCATCGCCCTGTTGATAGACGCCGTGGCGGCGGACGCAGCCATGCTGGCCAGGGACCCTCGCCTCCTCAAAGACGACAACAGCCTTACCTCCTACCGTCACACCAGCGACCCCACCCCCATGACGCCCCTTGATAACGGGGGGCTTGAAACCGATATTTTCCGGTATTTCCAGACCATGCTGGACACCCATCCCGCCTATGGTTCCCTCACCTTCGGGACGCGTTACGGCGGGTATGTGCAGTGCCCTGTCAGTGAGAGGAAGCCCGGGTACGACCCCACCACCCGGGGCTGGTACCAAAGCGCCCTTGCTGATCCTGGGCGGGTCGTTATGACCGACCTGTACAGGGCCTCGGACGGCGAGGTCTACCTCAGCCTGCTCAAGGCCGTCACAGGGGCCGGGGGCGAGGTCCTGGGGGTGGTGGCTGCCGACTTGAAGCTTTCCGGGCTTACGGCATTGATCGGTTCCGTCTCCTTTGGAAAGAGCGGGTACGTGGTGCTCGCAGACAAGACCGACACCATCCTTGCCAACCCCAGGCATCCTGAGATGAATTTTACGCGTCTTGCGGGAAGCGGTGTGGCGCTCTACGAACACATTGCGGACACCGCCTCGGGCCACCTGAGGAGCGACGGTGAGGGCGGGGACTACGATATCAATGTGTACACCTCCCCGCGGACCGGCTGGAAACTCATCGGCGTCATCGATCATGGGGAGATCCTTTCCCATGCCCGGGGCATGCTGGGGACCCTTGCCGCTGTGGGGGCGTTTTTTTTCGTGGTGTCCGTCTTTTTCGCGTTTTTCCTGGCCGAATCCATGGTGCGGCCCGTCAGGCGGGTTGCCCGGGGGCTCAGTGAGATGGCCGAAGGCGAAGGGGATCTGTCCATGCGGTTGTAACGGACACGGCCTCCAACGCCCATGCCGTGGGCAGCGCCTCCGGGGATCTGCTGGGCATTTCCGAGAAGATGGCTTCCGGTGCGGAGGAGACGGCCCAGCAGGCCCATCGCATCACCACGGCCTCCGTGGGCACCATGGAGAGCATGGACACCATTGCAGGGGCCATGGAGGAGACCTCGGCCAGCATGGCCATGATCGCCGCGGCCACGGAGCAGATGACCGCAACCATCAATGAGATTGCCCATCACTCGGCTAAATCACGTGAGATCTCCGAAAAGGCGGTGGCCAATGCAGGAAGCGCGTCGGATAAAATGGGCCGCCTGGGTGAGGCCGCCGGAGAGATCGGGCACGTCACCGAAGCCATCACCGAGATCTCGGAGCAGACCAACCTGCTGGCCCTCAACGCCACCATTGAGGCGGCCCGGGCCGGGGACGCGGGCAAGGGGTTTGCGGTGGTGGCAGGGGAGATCAAGGACCTCTCCAGGCAGACCGAGGAAGCCACAGGGGAGATTCGCGGCAAGATCACAGGAATCCAGGAGGGGACCCGTGAGGCCCTTTCCGAGATCGGGGATATCTCAACAACCATCCACGAGGTAAACGACATCACCCTGACCATTGCCACGGCCATTGAGGAGCAGTCGGCGGCGACCCGGGATATTTCGGGTAACGTCACCGAGGCCACGGAGCGGTTCAGGCAGGTCAACGACAGCATGGCACAGGTCCTGGCCGTCGTTCGTGAGATCACCGCCGAGATCGGACAGGTGGACGGGTCCGTGGATGAAATGAGGCAAAACAGCAGCAAGGTCAACTCCAGCGCCGACGGTCTGGCCCATCTCTCCGAGACCCTCTCGGCGGTGGTGGAGCGCTTCAGGCTCTGAAGCCCGGGGGGAAAGAGCGCGAAGCCGCAAAGGCATTGCAGGGTGTGCGGCCGGGAACTGGCTGTCAGCGTTTTTTTAACATTTATGTTTGAAGATAATTTTAGTAAAAGATGACGATATCCGGGTCGGGTGTTGCGTTTGTATTAAGTACTGCAGACCGGGTTTGGGAGGCGTTCTTGATTAGGAAAAAAGATGGTAAGTCCGGGCGTGCCCCGGCTGCGGAGTGATGGGTGTGAGGTGACGGTGCAGGTTCTCGTTGTTGATTGCGGCTGTTCAAGGGACAATGATCTGATGAACGCGTTGGAGTGCTTCGGCGGTACGGCCGATTGTGTGACAACGGTGGAAGACGGGCTTAAAGCGGCGGCGACGTCCGAGGTGGAGCTGGTGCTTTTTGATGAAGTGGCGCCGGATGGCCACGGCGTGGATCCCGTGGCGGCCTTTCTGGATCTTCCGTCGGAGCCCGAGGTGATCGTCATCACGGAAAATGCCGACATGAAAAACGCTGAAGCAGCCCTTAAAAACGGCGCCTGGGACTACATGCAGAAGCCTTTTTCCAGCGATGAGCTGCTGCTGGTCATGGCCCGTGCTTCGGAGTATCGGCGGCGCAAGCTTCTGGCAAACAAAGAGGTGCGGTTCAACAGGGAAGGCATCGTGGGAAGTTCCCGCCCCATCCGAAAGGCCCTGGAGCTTGCGGCACAGGCCGCGGAGTGCGACGCCAATGTCCTGGTGACCGGGGAGTCCGGCACGGGCAAAGAGCTGTTTGTCCGGGCGATTCATGAAAACAGCTCCCGACGTGAGAAACCCTTTGTGGTGGTGGATTGTGCCACCATTGCCAAGCCCCTGGCCGAGAGCATGCTCTTCGGGCACGACAGGGGGGCCTTTACCGGGGCGGACGCCAGCCGCAAGGGGCTCATTCGCCATGCCGACGGGGGCACCCTCTTTCTGGACGAGGTGGGGGAGATGTCCCTGTCCGTGCAGAAAAAGTTCCTGCGATTCCTTCAGGAACATGAATTTCGCCCGGTGGGATCGGACACGGTCATCACCTCGTCGTTCAAGCTCATCTCTGCCACGAATCGGGACCTGGATCGCATGGTCAAGGAGGGCTCTTTCCGTGCGGACCTGATGTATCGCCTCAAGGGTGTCGACATCGAGGTGCCTCCGCTGAGGGATCGCCGGGACGATATCAAAGCCATCGCAGCCCGTTGCGCGGAAAGGTTCTGCCAGGAGAGGTCCCTGCCGGAGAAGCGGTTTTCCCCCTGTTTTGTGGACACCCTGTTGAGTTACGACTGGCCGGGCAATGTCCGTGAATTGCTGGTTGTCATGGACAAGGTCCTTGCCAGTGCCTGGAACTACGACCTGCTCTACGATTTTCACCTGCCTCCCTTTGTCCGCCTCTCCCGGGTGGGCCACGCCATGCGAGACCGCGGGAGCAGGGGTGATCTCCGGGACTTGCCCAGTTTTCGAAAGCACCAGGCCGACAGCACCAGGGCGTACCTGCAGCGGCTGGTTCGTACGGCGGGGGGAGACAAGGACCGGGCCTGCCGGATATCCGGGCTTTCCAAGTCCTATTTGTATAAACTGCTCAAACAGCATGGGGTTGGCATGGGTGACGAGAACCGGTGACCCTGCCAATGACCTGATATTGTAACCTTTCCTTTTGTGGGGGGATTTCGTTCTCTTATTTGAGAATGGTTCTTCCATAAAGGAATTTTTGTTTTTCCACGCCTGAACGCCGTTCAGGGTCTGTTTCATCCATGACTTAGCTTTCCCTCGCCTTGCCCGCTGGCCACCTTTCATTCTCCGATAAAACAATCCAGGCAGAAAAAAACGCTCCGGCTGTTCTATGGTTTGACCCATATTGTCTCTTTCGACAATACGTTAACGTATTTTTGTCTGAGGTGGCCCTGGTTTTGCTTAAGAAAAGGGCGCAGACATGGCGAGAAGGATCTGATGAGGCCAGCCGGTGGCTTGAAGGGGGTGCCGGCGGCCTTGAGTACAGGGTGAGACAGGAAGGCGGTCCATGGCTTTCTGACAGAAAACGGGAAAGGGGTTGGTTTACGGTGGCACCCGCGTATCCATGGTGGAATTGATAACGGCTGGGTTTGGAGATGTATGTGAAAGATAGTGATAAGATTGTTCTGGCTGTTGATGATGGGCAAACCGTGCAACAAGAAATTTTTCCGGGCGTCATTCGCCATGTGTCATCCGTAAAAGAGGGGCTTGAAGCCGCCAGTACGGGGTCCGAGGCCGACTTCATGGGGCTCGGCCAAGGGCTTCAGTCCGGTTACGAGTATGTGACGGTGCTGATGCGGGATGCGGTGGGGGTGGCTGAGCTCATCGGTGACGACAGCGGTGACCACTCCCTCAGGTCCGTCGGGGCCTCGGTGAACCAGTCCCTGGCCCTTCTCAAACGGTGCCGGGACAATGCCGTGTCCAAGTCCAATCCGGTGAAGGAGGTCCTGGGCTCCTTTGAACAGCTGGATGCGAGGCGGGGGGAGATTGACGGGGTGGCACGGTACCTCAGGGCCGTTGCATTGAATATTTTCATCGAGACCTCCCGGTCCGATATCTCCGACGAGAATTTTTCCGTCATCGCCGGAGAGATCAAGACCCTCTCCGAAGAGATGATCCGTGTCTCAAAGAGCATCCACGAACTCACCGTGGCCTCCAAAAACCGCTTCGAGGCCATGTTTACCGAAATCTCGGGCGGGATCGTCGAGATCACCGGTCTGGCCGACCTGGCCGAACACTCCGCTGGAAATTCCATTGAACAAATCGAAGAGCTCATGGGCTACTCTTTCGGCCTGGTGGAAGATGCCGAGCGCATGTCGCGGGGGATTTTCCGGGAGGTGGAAAAGATTGTGGTGGGGGTTCAGCTCCACGACTCCATGCGCCAGCGCATCGAACATGTCGTGTCGGGCCTGAGCGAAGTGGACAGGCTCTGCAACCCGGAAGCGGCCTGTCTGGAAGGCGGGCAGGGCCGCGCCGACGATGTGGCCACCGCCCATGCCCTCATCGGCCTGCAACGCGCACAGATCGAGCAGCTCATCGCCGATGTGGATGCCGTGTACGGCCAGACCCGGGTGGCCATGGAGGGGATCGTCGGGGACATCACCCAGTTGACCCGATACCTCACCAACATGGGGGATCCGGCCGCAGCCCGGGAGACCTCCAGGGACGCGTCGGAGGACCCCTTCGGCATGCTCTCCTCGGACCTCTCGAACATCCGGAGCCTGGAAAGGCGGGGCGCGGACCTTGAGAGCCGGTTGGGGGAGATCTACCAGAAGGCCTTTGAGGCGGTCTCCACCCTCTCGTCGTTCACCGACGATTTGCACAACATCAGTCGGGAATCCCACAACAAGGCCCTCAACACCATCATCGCCGCCAACCACCTGGGCACCGAGGGGCGCTCCCTGTCGGTGCTGGCCAAGGAGATGAAATCCCTCTCAAACCAGGCTGAGGAGTCCATCGGCGCCGTGGAGACGGTTATCTCGTCGGTTGTGGACACCATCCAGGGTGTGGAGCTGGAGACGCTTTTCAACACAGGGGAAGATGATCCTTCCTCGGAGGCGGGGCGTCCCCTGGACAGCATCGTCTCCATGACCCTGAGTCTGTATGAGCAGATCAAGGAGCGCACCGCGGGCCTGCTTGAGGTCTCCACAAAGCTGATCACCACCTTTGCCAGGGCAAGGGAGGCATTGACCTTCCTGCCCAGCCTCGTGGAGATGCTGACCCGTCAGAAGGACCAGCTGGATGAAGCCAGGGGGCTGCTGGCCCCCTGGGTGGAGGAGACGGCCACGGTCCGTATCCCGGAGCACTGCCTGGTGGACCGATACACCATGGAGACCGAGCGCAGCGTTCACATGGCCTGCATGGCCGGGGACACAGGCGCTGCCACGGCAGCTTCGGACGGGGGTGGCTCCTTCGGCTCCCAAGGGGCGGAATCGGGGGACGATGATGACTTCGGTGACAATATCGAGCTGTTCTGATTCATGGAAGGAGGGCAGATGCACCACGAGGTGACGATGACGGGTACGGTTGCGGCCGTGACCCTTGAAGGCAGCGTAACAATCGCCCACGCGGCAGAGCTCAAAGAGCTTCTTGTGGATGTGGTTTCAGAGGCAACCGAGGTGGTTGTCCATATGGAAAATATATCGCAACTGGACCTTTCGGGTATCCAGCTGTTCTGTGCGGCGTGCCGGTCGGCGGAAGACGGGGGGACCAGGCTGCAGCAGGAACGGACGGACAGCGAGGTGATTCGCGAGGCCCTTGTGGAGGCGGGGTTCTACCGCCGGGGAATCTGCGCCGAGCAACGGTGCGAGACATGTTTTTGGAAAGGAGACGTATCATAATGGCTCAGACGATTCTTACAGTGGACGATTCGGCAAGTGTTCGCCAGATGGTTGGCTTTACCTTGAAAAACGCGGGCTACGAGGTGGTGGAGGCCGCCGACGGCCGGGAGGGCGTGGCCAAGCTGTCAACGTCAAAGATCGACATGATCATCACCGACCTCAACATGCCCGGCATGGACGGCATCGAGCTGATTCGAAAGGCCCGCGCCATGGCACCGTACAAATTCATCCCCATCATCCTGTTGACCACCGAATCCCAGGACGAAAAAAAGAAAGAGGGGAAAAAGGCCGGGGCCACGGGGTGGATCATCAAGCCCTTCAAGCCCGAGCAGCTTCTTGGCGTGGTGAAAAAAGTGCTGAGGTAACCAAGGCTCATCAGGAGTTGCGTCATGGATGTACAAGAAGAAGCCTATAAAACGGAAGCCTATGAGCTGCTTGCCGAACTCGAAGCCTCGTTGCTGGAGCTTGAGGAATACCCCGAAGACATGGAGCTCATCGGGCGCGTGTTCCGGGCCATGCACACCATCAAGGGGTCTGGGGCGATGTTCGGGTTTGATGCCATCGCCGCCTTTACCCACAACGTGGAGACCGTTTTCGACCTGGTGCGGGAGGGCAAGGTGTGTGTCACCAAGGAACTCATCAACCTCACCCTTTCGGCAGGGGACCACATCCGGGACCTTCTGGAGTCGGAGGAGGAGGGGGATGCTCTCCGGGAAGAGGAGATCATCCGTGCCTTCAGGGAACTGATCCCGGAGCCTGAGAGTTCCGTGGAGGCGGCCCCTGCGGAGGATGAGGAAAGGCCGGTTCCTTCCGGGGTCCTGACCTCCTACCGTATCCGGTTTCGCCCGGATCCCGGGATCTTTGCCGGGGGCACCAACCCCGTTCACCTCATCGACGAATTGCGGGAGCTCGGAGAGTGCAGTGTGGTGGCCCACACCGACAAGATTCCCACCTTATCGGAGATGGACCCGGAGTCCTGCTACGTCTTCTGGGACATTGTCCTCACCACGGACCAGGCCGAGAATGCCATCCGGGACGTCTTCATCTTTGTGGAGGACGAGTGCGATCTTGTCATCGGGCGCATTGATGAGGACGACGCCGAGGACAGGATCGGCGAGATCCTCCTCAAGCGGGGGGACCTCTCCGAAGAGGACCTGGACAAGGCCCTCAAACGGCAGAACCTGCTGGGGGAGATCCTGGTGGCGGAGAAGGTCACCAGCCAGGCGGCGGTGAGTTCCGCCCTCATGGAGCAGGATGCGGCAAGGAAACAGATCTCCAGGCGAAAGGAGGAGGCCCTTGCCACCAGCATCCGGGTGTCGGCGGACAAGCTCGACGACCTGGTGGACCTGGTGGGAGAGCTTGTTATCGCCCAGGCCCGCCTCAGCCAGAAAGCCATTGCCGCCAACGACGTGGACCTGGTCTCCATTGCCGAAGAGATCGAGATGCTCACCGGCAGCCTCCGGGACAACGCCATGGGCATGCGCATGCTGCAGATCGGGACCACGTTTTCAACGTTCCGGCGCCTGGTACGGGATCTTTCGGCCGAGCTGGACAAAAAGATCGAGCTCACCACCTCCGGTGAGGAGACCGAGCTGGACAAGACGGTCATCGGGCACCTCAAGGATCCCCTGGTGCATATCCTTCGCAACAGCATCGACCACGGCATCGAGTTGCCAGACGAGCGCGAAGGGGCGGGGAAGAAGCCCTTCGGCACCATTCACCTTGCGGCGGAGCACTCCGGCGGCAACGTGCTGATCCGCATTTCCGACGACGGGCGGGGCCTCGATCCCGAGGCGATCCGTCAAAAAGCCCTGGAAAAGGGGCTGATCCTGCCGGACGCCGACCTGACGGACAAGGAGGTCAACAACCTGATTTTTGCCCCGGGGTTTTCCACGGCCAGTCAGGTCTCGGACATCTCCGGCCGCGGGGTGGGCATGGACGTGGTGAAAAAGAGCATCGAGCAGTTGCGGGGCACCATCGATGTGGACAGCACTCCCGGCGTCGGCACCACCATCACCCTGAAACTCCCCCTGACCCTTGCTATTATCGAAGGGTTGCTGGTGACCCTGGGAGAGGGCTTTTTTATCTTTCCCCTCACCGCTGTGGAGGAGTGCGTGGAGCTGCCCCCGGATGAGGCGACCCGGGAAACCCGCTTTTTAAGCATTCGCGGCGAGCTGGTGCCCTATATCCGGCTCCGGGAAGAGTACGCCGTGGATGCTGCCAAGCCCGACCTGGAGCAGGTGGTGGTCATGGAAGCCGGCGGCCAGCGGGTCGGGGTGGTGGTGGATTCCGTGGTGGGCAGCCAGCAGGCTGTCATCAAAAAAATGGGGAGCGCGTTTAAAAACGCCCCGGACATCTCCGGGGCCACCATTCTCGGCAACGGCTCGGTGGCCTTGATCGTGGATGTCAACAAGTTGTTGGATTCAAAGCTGTGAATCGGATTTTCTTAAGATAAAGGAGTTCCAGATGCTTAAAATAAAAAACATCAGGCTGAAGCCCAAGCTGATCGGGTTGTTTTTACTCATCGGCATTGTTCCCATGGCCATCGGCGGGTGGTGGGCCGGACACCTGGCAAGCGAGGCCCTCACCGAAGAGGCCTTTAACAAGCTGGAGGCGGTGCGCGTCATTCGGGAAAGGCAGGTGACAAAGCTGTTTGACGGCCGCAAGGCCGATATCAGCGGCCTGGTGGAGTCCGTGGACGTCCTGAAGCAAAACGCCTTTGCAAAACTCAACGCGGTGCAGGCCCTCAAGGCCGGGGAGATGGAGACCTTCATCAACACCCTGGAAAATGAGATGGCCGCCCTGTCGGCGAGCGAGGATGTTAAGGGGTTTTACACGGCCCTCTCCGCTTACCGCGACGCTGCCAAGGCAGGCCCGGCCCAGCCCTTTCCCGTGAACACCGAGGCGTACCGAGCCCTGGTGAGCACCCGCGGCGGGTTTCTTACCGAGTATCTCAAGCGGTCGGGTTACGATGATCTGCTCCTCTTAAGTGCCGATCACGGGCAGGTGATGTTCACCTGCGCCCAGGGCCCGGACCTGGGCACGAACCTGGTGAGCGGGCCCCAGAACCGGGAGGGGCTGGCACGACTCTGGGCCCGCGTGGTGGAGACCAAGGGCGTGGTCATGGAGGATTTTTCCGCCTACACCCCGGACCAGGGCCGACAGGTTGCTTTTGTGGGTGCACCGGTCCGAAATGAGTCGGGTTCGGTGGTGGCGGTAGTGGCCCTGAGGCTCTCGGAAGGGCCCCTGAACGCCATCGTGCACAGCCGTCACGGCATGGGAAAAAGCGGAACCACCTATCTTTTGGGACGCCAGGGGGGCAAAACCCTGGCCCGAAGTGCCATCATGGCCGGCGGCGAGACCCTCTACGGCATGGGCCACGACTTTACCAGCCAGGTCACCGACTACATGGGCAAAGCCCTGGGTGGCGAAACCGGTTCCGGGGTCTACACCGACTCCACGGGAAAACTGACCATGGTGAGCTACAAGCCCCTTGATATCCAGGGGCTCAACTGGGCCATGATCTCCAAGGAGGACCTGGAAGAGGCCATCGCCCCCAGGCTCACCGGCCAGGTTGAGGACTACTACACCGGGTACCTCAAGAAGTTCGGGTACCAGGACCTCTACCTGATCCACCCCGAGGGCAACGTGTTCTATTCGGTGCAGAGACGGGCCGACTACGATTCCAACATGGTCTCCGGGAAATACGCGGGCTCCGGCCTCGGCAAGCTCGTGCGTCGGGTCATTAAAAACAAGGCCCTTCACATCGCCGATTTTGAGCCTTACGAGCCCAGCAACAACGAACCCTGCTCCTTTATCGCCCAGCCTGTCATCAACCACAACGGCGACGTGGAACTCATCGTGGCCCTTCAGCTCTCGGTGAGCGCCATCAACGCCATCATGAACGAGCGCACGGGCATGGGGGAGACCGGTGAGGTCTTTCTGGTGGGGAGCGACCATTTGATGCGCTCGGATTCCCTCATCGACCCCGAAAATTATTCCGTTGCCGCCTCCTTTGCCAATCCGTCTAAAGGCAGTGTGGATACCCCTTCCGTCAAGCGCGCTTTAAACGGAGAGGAAGGCCGGATGCTGCGCAAAGATTATCGGGGCAAGTGGGTCCTCTGCAGCTTTGCCCCCGTTGATATCGACGGCATGGTCTGGGCCATTGAGGCCGAGGTGGAAAAAGCAGAGGTGGTGGCCCCCATCAACAAACTGCTGCTCTCCATCCTGATCATGGGGGTTGTCATGGCCGCCATCGTGGCCGTCATTGCCCTGGTGGTTGCAAGCGGCATCGTGACGCCGGTGCTCAAAGGCGTGGCCGTTGCCAAGGCCGTTGCCAAAGGGGATCTGGACGTTACTTCGGACGTGGATCAGAAAGACGAGGTGGGCGCCCTGTCCGATGCCCTGAACCTCATGGTCTCAAACCTCAAGGCCACGGCCAACCTGGCCGAGCGGATCTCCCAGGGGGACCTGACCGTGGATGTGGCTGTCCAGTCGGACAAAGACATCCTGGGCCGGGCCCTTACCCACATGGTAGACAACCTGAGTTCCACGGTCACCGACGTCAAGACCGGGGCGGACAACGTCGCCTCCGGCAGCGTGGCCCTGAGCTCTGCCTCCGAGGAGCTCTCCCAGGGGGCCACAGAGCAGGCAGCCGCCGCCGAAGAGGCCTCCAGCTCCATGGAGCAGATGGCATCGAACATCCGCCAGAACGCCGAGAACGCCCAGCAGACCGAACGCCTGGCCATCCAGGCCGCAGGGGACGCGGAAAAAGGCGGGGTGGCCGTTGGCAAGACGGTCTCGGCCATGAAAGAGATCGCCGAGAAGATCTCCATTATTGAGGAGATCGCCCGCCAGACCAACATGCTGGCCCTGAACGCGGCCATCGAGGCGGCCCGGGCCGGGGAGCACGGCAAGGGATTTGCCGTGGTGGCCGATGCCGTGCGAAAGCTTGCCGAGAGGAGCCAGTCTGCAGCGGCCGAGATCGGGGAACTCTCCTCCTCCAGCGTGGAGGTGGCTGAGCGGGCCGGGGAGATGCTGGATCGCATTGTCCCGGATATCCGCAAAACCGCCGAGCTGGTTCAGGAGATCAGCGCCGCCTCCAACGAGCAGAACACCGGGGCCGAGCAGATCAACCAGGCCATCCTGCAGCTGGATCAGGTAATTCAGGAGAACGCCTCGGCGTCCGAAGAGATGTCGGCCACCGCCGAAGAGCTGTCTGCCCAGGCCGAGCAGCTTCAGGAGGCCATCGACTTCTTTACGGTGAAGCAGGTGGGTGAATCCGGTAAAACCAGAAAGCCCAACAAGCCTGCGGGCATCAAGATACCCTCCAAGGCGGCCGAGAAAGTGGCTGCAGCTCCGGCCCCCCGCAAAGCGGAGCCTGCCGTTACCGGGGTGAACCTGGACCTTGGGAGCGGCTCCGACGGGGACGCCCTGGACGACGAGTTCGAGAAGTACTAACTCGGGCATGGATCAACACCACCGTTTGACGATGCGGGTCGCCTATTCCGGTGCCGCGCCGGGCGCGACGCACCGGAAAGGCCCTGCTCCCCGAAAGCCCAGGGGGCAGGCCCGCACCGTGAAACGGGTTGACGAGAGATATGAAGATTATGACCATCGAAGGGATCACAGAGACAGGCCGCTTCCTGGCGTTCATGCTCCACGGGGAGGTGTATGCCCTGGACATCATGCAGGTCCGGGAGGTGCTGGACTACACGGAGATCACCACCGTGCCCAGGATGCCGGACTTTATGCGGGGCGTCATCAACCTGCGGGGCGGTGTGGTGCCCGTTGTGGACCTGCGGCTCAAGTTCGGCATGCCGGCAACGGAAAAGGGCGTCAACACCTGCATTGTCATCATGGAAACCGACATCGACGGGGATCGGGCCCTCATCGGCGCCCTGGCCGATTCGGTGCGGGAGGTCCTGGACCTGGAGCCGGATCAGATCGAGCCGGCCCCGCGCATCGGCACGCGCCTGAAGACCGAATTTATCAAGGGCATGGGCAAGAAAAACGAGGAGTTTATCATCATCCTCGACATTGACAGGGTCTTTTCCGCCGACGAACTCTCCGGGGTTCAGGAGACCGGCCTTGCGGCCGAAGCCTAAAGGACCTGACGCCCATGAACCTCACCAGAGACCATCTCCCGGGGACCGACCGGGGAGAGGAGCCGCCCATGGCCTCTAAACGTCGCAGGGCCTCGTTTCATCCCCATCTTTCCACGCGGGATTTCAGGGTTCTTGCACGCTTTATCCACGGGCGGTTCGGCATCAAGGTGCCGGATGTGAAAAAAGGGATGATCGAGGCGCGCCTCTGCAAGCGTTTGAGCCGCCTGGATATGGGGTCCTACGCCCAGTACTGCGACTACCTGTTCAGCCCCGAGGGCATGGAAAAGGAGCTCTCGCACTTCATCGATGAGGTGACGACGAACAAAACCGATTTCTTCAGGGAGGCGAATCACTTCACCTGCCTGGTGGATGAGGTCCTGCCCGGCATCATGGGCTCGCGCCGGGTGGGGGCGGGGCATAAGCTGAAGGTCTGGAGCTGCGCCTGCTCCCGGGGGGACGAGCCCTATACCCTGGCCATGGTACTGAGCGAGTTTGCCCGGAGCAACCCGGGGTTTGACTTCTCCATCCTGGCCACGGACATCTCCACCCGCGTGTTGGAGGTGGCTCGCAGGGGCGTTTACGACGCCTCGGAGATCGCCCCCGTGCCCCTGGCCCTGAGGAAAAAGTACCTGTTGAAGAGCAAGGACCCCCGGCGTCACCAGGTGAGGATCGTGCCCGGGTTGAGGAAAAAAGTGATGTTCCGGCAGCTCAACCTCATGGACTCGGAGTACCGGCTTGACCGGGCCATGGATATCATCTTCTGCCGCAACGTCACCATTTACTTTGACACGGAGACCACACAGCAGCTGATGCTGAGACTCTGTGACCGGCTTGCCCCGGGGGGGCACCTGTTCATGGGGCATTCGGAGTTCCTGGATTGCAAGATGCTGCCCCTGGTCCCGGTGGCGCCCACCGTATATAAAAAAGTGAGAACGCATGAAAAAGAAGGTACGGGTTCTGGTTGTTGATGACTCCGCCCTGGTGCGTCAAACCCTGTGCGAAATCCTCGAAACCGATGAGGATATCGAGGTGATGGCCACGGCCTCGGATCCCTATGACGCCGCCCGAAAGATGAGGGCGGCGGTGCCCGACGTCATTACCCTGGATGTGGAGATGCCGAAGATGGACGGCCTCACCTTTCTGGAAAAACTGATGGCCCAGCACCCCATCCCCGTGGTGTTGTGCTCCAGCCTGGCGGCGGAGCAGTCGGCCACGGCCCTGAAAGCCCTGGAACTCGGGGCTGTTGAGATCATCCGAAAACCCACCCTGGGCACCAAGGCCTTTCTTTCGGAGGCGCGCATCCAGATCTGTGACGTGGTGAAGTCCGCGGCCCTTGCCCATGTGAAAAAGGCCCCGACCCTGCGGTCGGTGGAGCCGAAGCTCAGCGCGGACGCCGTCTTGTGCAAGTCCACGCGGGCCATGCTGGAGACCACGGAAAAGGTGGTGGCCATCGGGGCTTCCACAGGGGGCACCGAGGCGCTGCGGGTGTTTTTAGAGCAGCTGCCCCTCGATGCACCGGGCATGGTCATCGTCCAGCACATGCCCGAGCACTTCACCAAGGCCTTTTCCAAGCGCCTGGACACCCTGTGCCGGGTGTCGGTGAAGGAGGCCGAGAACAAGGACCCCGTGATGCGGGGGCGGGTTCTCATCGCTCCGGGCAACATGCATCTTTTGTTGAAGCGAAGCGGAGCCCGATACCACGTGGAGCTGAAAGAAGGGCCCCTGGTGTCCCGCCACCGGCCGTCGGTGGACGTGCTCTTTCGCTCGGCGGCACGGTATGCAGGGAAGAACGCCGTGGGGGTCCTGATGACCGGCATGGGGGATGACGGGGCCAAGGGCCTGCTGGAGATGAAGCAGGCAGGTGCCGTGACCATCGCCCAGGACAAGGCCTCCTGCGTGGTCTTCGGCATGCCCAATGAGGCCATCAAGCTGGGGGGCGTGGACCGGGTCGTTCCCCTGGAGCAGATCTCCGGGGTGGTCCTGGCATGCTGCGCCGAGACCCATCATGCGTGAAAAGGCCGTCATGCCATGCGGCACGGGGGCTGTGAAGCGGGTGACCCTCTCCATCGGGGAGTACTACGCCAGCTGGGAGCCAGCCGTGATCTCTACCCTGCTGGGGTCCTGCGTTTCGGTGTGCCTCTTCGACCCCGTGTCCCGGGTGGGGGGCATGAACCACATCCTGTTGCCCGGACGGGCCGACCTGACGCGGTTCAACCTGTCGGCACGCTACGGGATCAACGCCATGGAGCTTCTCATCAACGCGGTCATGACCCGGGGTGGGCAGCGCACCAACCTCCGGGCCAAGGTTTTTGGCGGGGCCAGCGTCATCCCCGGCCTCATTGAAGCCCAGGCAGTGGGTAAAAAGCTCTCGGAGTTTGTCCTCACCTTTCTGGCAAACGAAGGCATCCCGGTGGTCAATCGGGACCTGGGGGGCGTCTACGTCAGAAACCTTATCTTCCATACCCGCACCGGGGACGCCTTTCTCAAGAAGAGCCGCTCCATGAAGTCGGCCCAGCTCCTGTGGGAAGAGCGGAAAAAGGCCGAACAGATTCGGGCCTCGGTGAAGGAGCCCACCCGGGTGACTTTGTTCTAACCCGGATGTTTCATGGGAAAACAAACACCCAAAAATGAAAACCATAATAGACAATGGGCACGTAGCGATAACGTATTCTGCTACTTCGAAGCTTGGGATCCAGCCCGCACAAACCATCAGCTTTCGAGGTGGCTCACCTCTCCGCCGGAGGCTCCCCATTACCAATGAGGCTGGTTGCCTACCCGGGGGTTCATGACGTCCAGGGTTTCGGTGACCACCACAAAGGCCTTGGGGTCCACTTCCCGGATGATGTCCTTGACCCGGCCCAGGTCCCGCAGGGTAATCACCGCATAGAGAATTTTTTCGTCCCGGTGCGAATAGGCCCCTTCCCCGTGGATGATAGTCAGGCCCCGCCTGAACTCTTTGAGCATCCGTGCCGAGAGTCCCTCCCATTTTTCCGAGATAATCAGCACGATTTTCCGGTGGCTCATCCCCATGAAGACAACGTTGAGGACCTTGGCGTTCACGTAGAGAAAGACGATGGTGTAGACGATGATGTCCAGGGTGGAGAGGACATAGGAGAGGGTCACCACCAGGATGTTCAGGGCAAGGGTGGTGTTGCCGAGGCGGACGGAGAACCGTTTCAGGAGGAGCACCGACAGGATGTCCGTCCCCCCCGAGGAGCCGTAGGACTTCAGGATAATGCCGAGGCCCGTACCCGAGAGGATTCCCGCCATGAGGGCGTCGAGCATCTTGTCGTGCAGGGGGATGGGGACGCTGATGAAGTGAACGCACAGGGAGAAGATGGTAAGCCCCAGGAGGCTGTACAGGAAAAACCGTCGCCCCACGTATTTCCAGGCCACGGCAAACAGGGGGACGTTGAACATCAGGTAGAAGAGGATAAAGGGGATTTCGGGGAACTGGTAGTGCAGAAGCAGGCCCAGGCCCGTGATGCCGCCTGAGGGGAAGTGGTTGGGGATGAGGATTCCGTTGATGGAGAGGGCCGAAAGGCAGCTTCCCAGGGTGAGGAGACACACATTTCTGGCAACGTCTTTTCCGGTGGTTATCCAGGCTCGGTCAGTCATGGTTCGGTGGTTCCATTTCATACTCGGGGGCAACGAAGGGGGCTCTGAACAGGGTCGTTACCCGGCCCTTTTCAAGGGGGGAGCAACGGAAGATGGGCTGGTATATACAGACGGTTTCGGGCAATGGAAAGGGGAAAGAGGGTTGTTGCCGCAACGGTGTTCGGGAGTGTTATGTAACCATCGGGATTTAAATCTGTTTTGCGAACGGATGAAGAGCCTTTTTTTTCTTTGAAGGGAGGCGTTTTGCCTTGAAAAAGGGGAAGGCGTTTTCTTTTTTTGCGTGTGTGCCTATAATCAGCTCTCGCAGGATTTGTCCTTGAGGCTTACACCCCTTGATGCAGGAGAGACCTTTTATGTTTGAGATCACCCCGGACGCACAGGACTACATTGTCAAAAAGGGCCGTGAGGTCACGGTCTGGATGGAGACCCACCACGCTTCGGGGGGCTGATGCGCCATGCGGCAGGTCACCACCCGCACCCCGGCGGTCCGTCGGGGAACCCCATTGCATACTGAGTCGTATACCACCACCCGTGTCTCCGGGATTACTGTCTGGCATCCCGAGGGTATGGAGCCCGAGGATCGCGTCATTACCATCTCCCTTGAAAAGAAGTGGATTTTCAGGGAGCTTGTGGTGAGGGGCGTGGGGGCGGTGGTGATAAGTTAAGGGCTAAAGGCTAAGGGCTAAGGGTGAAGGGCGAAAGGGCCAATGCATTTAAAAATGCAGTTGCCTCCGGCGGGTCGCTTTTTGAAAAAAGCTCCGCAAAAACTTTCCGGTAATCAAAGCCTGTTTGTCAAACTTTTCAAAAATTTGGCCCCCGGCAGGGCCGCCGGAGGCTTTTTACGTTGTGTCGGAGGGGGGCCGGCATGGGCTATTTTTTTCGCGCCACCACGAAAATTCGGGTGCTTTTTTCCATGACGGGCGGAGTCGATGTTGCTTCTTTGATGATGGGCATGGCGCAGCGTTTTCCCATCTCCCTTATCAGCTGGTCCTTTGATTTCAAAATGCCGTCACAGACAGCCAGTTGCCTTTCCTTCCAACCTTTGGTCTCTTTATAAACTTCAACCTCAAATCCTGAATCAGCAAGCTCACCTTTGTGATCGCTTGGCGTAAAAGGGATATTTCCGTCCCAAGACGTAAAAACAAGGCGTGCACCTGGTTTCAGGATACGTGCAATTTCGACGAATGCTTTGTTTCTATCCGGTGCAAGCCACAATGCATCCACTGAGATCGCACCGTCGCAACTCTCTGTTTCCAAACCGGTATCCTCAAAGGTGCCGGTTTTAAACTCGGCTCTGCCGTCCAATCCGAATTCTTGGATCCGTCGAGTTGCAGAGGTAATCGCCTCTTCGGATATATCGATACCTGTCAGACTTGCCTTCGTTTTACGTGCGACCCACATGCCCGAACCGCCACGGCCACAGGCCAGATCGACAAAGCAATCGCCCTCTTTAAGCTTGGAAAAGTCAGCCATATTGTTCAAGTCGGTCAACGTGACATAACTGAAATTATCGGTATCTTCCGGGAACTCATCACCAAAGGCGTCTTTTACAATGCTCATAAATTGGCTGCTTTTATTCTGCCCCTGGTAAATCGTATTGTACGCTTCTTTAAACTGCTATTTTCCATACGATAAAAAGCTGATCAACGACATCATTACCTGCTTTAATCCGTGTTGAATTGTATTCACTTGACCTCCTTGCATGACAGACCGGAAAAATCGTTTCATGACGCTCTCACTGCGACATGTCAGCGTACCTCCGGCTGGCCCCCGTAGGCAGGGTTAAAGGGTGTGGTTGCCACTGATGACGGCATGGTTCTACTCTGCCGCCTTTTAGCCCGGATATTTCATGATAAAACGATAAAAAACAGGTGAATAATGTACGATTGCAGGTTTTTATCTGAAAAAAAATTAGGTATTTGGAAAATGCAAAATGTCATTCATCGTTTTCTGATCGCTTTTCTCTCCATTTGGCTATTGCTGTGGGTGTGTTTTGGCTTGTGGGCCCGTAAGCTCCGAGACCAGGATTCCGTTTTTGCCGATCTGATGCTTGGTGGCGGTGTCAAAGCCCCGGAAGGTTTCTACGGTGCCCGTCTTTAGGGAGACCTTCCAGACTTTGGAAAAATCTCGGTGAAACGCCAGAAACACCTCGGCGGCACCGGGATCGAAGACCATGGAGCAGCTGGTGGGGTATACTGGGTTTCGGTTGTAGGCCTGCTCCAGGGCGGACAGGCCGTGGTCCACATCAAAGTGGCTGCTGTTTTTTTCCAGGTAGGCACAGAGGACTTTGTAGCGATCGTCCCCGCACCCCCGGGCCTCCTGGTAGGACTTTCCCTTCATGCCGTGGCTTGCGAAGTTGGCCATGACCAGATAGGGGCCGGTCATGGGGGTAAGGAGATTTTTTTCGGTGTCTGTCTCCACCACAAGGGCGGCCCCGGTTTTGTCCGCAAACAGGGTGTGGCAGGTGACGTCCGGGATCTGGGTCAGGTGAACTTTGGCGCACACCGCATCGAGTTCATTTACGGTGCTTATTCGGCCCACCATGGTGTTGAGGAGATAAAGGGGCATGTCGCCTTCCCGGGGCGGGGGAAGGGTGCGAACCTGGGGGTGGAGCTCCTGGCAGGCGTAGAAGAGGCCGTTGCTGTTCATGCCGCCAGTGGTTACAAAGATGGGCTCTCCCTGGATGACTCTCTCAAAGGCAAGGTGAAAGGTGCGCAGGTTCCCGTTGTCCTCCAACAGGAGTTTCATGGGGAATCGGGCGTAGTCGAAGTTCATGCCGAAGATAGGGCGGGGGCCGCCGACGGCAAAGCTGGTGCAGGCCAGGGCTGTCCCTGAAGCGCACGAAAGGGCAAGGCCGGTAATGGTGATAAGAAGGGAACGGGTAAGACGTTTCATGGGGTCTCCTTGTGATGCGGTGGCTGTTAAAAAAAGTGATGGGCTCCTGTTTGTCTGGGGCGTGGGGAGTGCCCTGTAAACGGTATTTTCTTGAACCTGTCGCACCGGTGATGGTTTAATGGGATCGGTGAGTGCGAAGGATGGCTGTTTGTCCGGGCTTCTGCTTACTGTGGTCTGCGCGTTCGGGTCAAAATTAATATCTGCAATTCAATTATGATAGTATTAAGGTGAGGTGTAATGACTTGTCAAGATTATTTTCGCACTTAAATGTGGCTTTTTGTGTGTTTGGTCGCACCAATGGGCGGTGATGCGGCTTGGTCGGTGTGACCGGATGAAGGTGTGGGGCGGGCGGGAGGTGGTGTGGAACGGGGCTAATCGGTATCGCGGGTGGCGGCTTGAAACAGGGCTTCCAGGCGGCTCTCTCTGGAGAGCAGGGCCTCGATCTCTTTGTAGTAGGGGGGCTTTGTGTCGCCGGGGGTAACAGCGGACAGGAGAGGGTGGTTCTCCTGTGAGACGCCCTGATGGTTCTTTGAGGCCACGGCGTCCTGTTCCATGGCGCAGAGCTCGGTGACCATGGCGGCGATGTGCTCTGTATAGGGGGCCAGGTGGGGGGCCTGTGCGGAAAAGGCCTTGAGGCTGCTTTTGATCTGACCGGTGAGGAGGGTCAGGGTGTCCAGGGCCTCTTTGCGCCGCTCCATGGCATCTTCAAGGACAGCGCCGAAGAGAAAGGGGGCCAGGTCCACGAGGTGTCCCTGAGTGGCCCCGGCCTCATCGGAGAGGGTCTTGATGAGGGTCTGGGACAGGGAGGAGATGCTGTAGGAAATTTTGCGTTTTTTAGCATCTTCGCTGGATTTGAGCATGTCGGCCAGCTTTTCCGACAGGTGGGGCAGACCCCGTTTGTTGGAGAGGACGGCGTCGGTGAAATCCGAGCTGGGTTGTCTGCGCGCTGTTTTTTTTGCGTTGTCTTCCATGGGGGCAACCCTCCGTGTGTGCCGTGTGGTGGGGAGCCCTGTAGGGTGTTGTCAAGGCTCCCCGGGTGTCTGCAAAGGTCGCAACGGACCGTCCCGGGCTGGTTAAGCAATAAACCAGGCCCCCCTGTTTTGCAAACGGATTTTCGAAGGGCTTTTTCCTGGCGACACTCCCGGTCAAAAAGGGGGGAGGGCACCTCTCCGGATCGTTTATGGGAAAACGGCTAATCGTGAACACGTATGATGTCACCCTGGCTATGGGGCACTCGCTCTGTGAATTGCCCGGGCTAAGCTGTCAGGGTTTTTTCCAGGGGGCGCAGGATTGCCTCCAGGGTTTGGCAGACCCGTTTGGCCTCCTCTTCGTCTCCGGCGCAGCCGATCCAGCACTCCCAGGCTTCGTCGTCATCTTTCCAGGACGTCCCGTCGGGCTTGGTCCCCGGGGTGCCGTTGGTGTCGTAAATCCGTTGAAAGAGCATGGCCTTTTTGAGGAAAGCCTCTTCGGTGTCCTCGCCGCCCCGGTTGCGGTAATCGGGGTAGAGGGTGTCGGCCACGCGGAGGTAGAGGCCGCGTTTGAAGTCTTGGACAAGGCGGGGCAGCGCCGCATAAATCCAGGGGGCATTGCGGCGCGCCAGCTCGCTGCGCAGGTGGTCCTTGTTTTCGGTAAGGCCGGCTTTGAGCTTGCGGGAAAGCGCCTCCATGTCCGGGGACCCGTTGTCCCCTGCAGGGACGTACCCGGTACGCCAGGTGGTGAACTCATCGGTGATGCCCTGGCGGAGGGCGTTGTCCGTGATTTTCTCTTCAATGGCTTCCGGGGACAGGGCGAGGTCGCCCGGCAGGTCCATGAGGATCTCGGTGACGGCCCAGGGGTATGTTCGGCCGGTGGTGGGGTCCACGGCCTTCTTTTCGGTAAGGTAAAGGACCTGGAGTGCGACCCGAAGGTCCTCGGCGACAACGGCGCGCATGCCCCAGGCCCGGGTCACCGGGGGGCGCTGGGGGAACATGCCGCGGGCGTTGAGATCGAAAACGCAAGGGGTTCGGTAAGGGGGCTGGTAAAGCACGAAGAATCCCCGGGGTGTGTGCATGATGAGCTCCTTATGGCTGTGATTGTATCTGTTCAGCTCCAACAAACAGCCTCCGGCGGCCCTGCCGGGGGCCAAACATTTAGAACGTTTGACAAACAGGTCTTATGAACGATGTGGACCGGCCGAAAGTTTCCACATAACGGACATTCAGCCGGAACGTTTTTGCGGCGTTTTTTCAAAAAGCGATCCGCCGGAGTTATTCCGGTTAAAGTCAAGCGAATCCCAAAGTTCTTCATCGTGTTTTTAGAAGGAGTGAAATGGGCCTCTCCTGCAAAGACGGTTGCCAGATGTCGCACATCCCGCGAATGCCCCGATAACGTTGCATAATGGCTGCCTTCATGCATTCGCCATAGGGTTTCCAGGTGCCCCCACCTGGCCGCCGGAGGCCTGCTTTATGCATTCACTTTAACCATAGAGTGCAACTGAACAGTTCTTCCGATTTTTTACTTCCGGGCATGGTGCACCCAGGGCACCATGCCCGAGTCTTTACGCCGTTACTCCAGGCGGCATTCCCAGTCGTAGGGGATGATGTCGTTGTCCGTGGGGCTTAAGCGGCGTTCATCCACGTTGTCCGGGTCGTAGTAGACCGAGGGCATGCCGATGACCAGGGATATGCCGCTGCCGATGTTCTTGGTGCCGTGGAAGATTCCCGGGGGGATAAAGACGGCCCGGGGGTTGCGCTCTCCCATGAAGATTTCGTTGAGCACCCCGTAAGTGGGGGAGGCTTCCCGGTAGTCGTACAGCACGAGCTTGATCATGCCGGTGACGCAGACCAGGTGGTCCTCCTGCACGGAGTGGAGGTGCCAGCCCTTGACCATGCCGGGGTGGGAATACGAGGCGATGGCCTGCTTGATTTCCCCGGCGTTCATGGACTCATCGTTAAAGCGCATGATCTCCATGAGGTATCCCCTCTCATCGGAAAAGACATCCAACGATTTGATGACGACTCCCTCGATGAGGGACTCGCCGTAAAAACCAGGGAGGGTCTGGATCCTGGGGCGGTCCATTTCATCGTATTCGTTCATGCTCAGAACCTGGGCCATGGTGTCTCCTTTTTTGTCAATGGTCAGTTATAAGTCGTCAGCTCAAAAAAAGCTGCCTCCGGTGGCCAGGTGTGCCACCTTGAAAGCTGGTTGCGATGAAACTGAGTCTGTTTTATTGCCGCTACCCTGCTGTGCTGACCGGGTCCACGCCCGACGGGAACATGGCGGAAAAGGGCTCGAAGCCCTTTGTTTCCCGGATGGTGCAGAAGTGCATCCCTTGTTTGCTGCCCGTCATCATCAGGGGCGCTGCGGCCATGGGGTCCAGGTGAAGGGTGTCGTCCAGGACCCCGTCGGCCACCTCCAGGTGCAGCACCTTGCCCATGACAAGGCTGTATCTCTCCTCCTTGAACTCCTTTTCCAGGCGGCACTCCATCCAGGCGTAGCATCCCTTGATGCCAGGAGCTTTAATGGTTTGGGAGGGCTTTTCCGAAAGATTCGCCACGTCGAATTCATCGATTTCAGGGGCGCTCATCCGCGCTGTGGGGATCACCTTGTCTTCGAGGTCGGCGCCGGGCAGATTGATGACGAATTCTCCGGTGTCCCGGATGTTTTTCAGGGTGTCGCGGTTTTCGGCCGAGGCAAAGCAGATGAGGTCCAGGGGCCTCAAGACCGGCATGATGCAGGAGTAGGGGGCGATGTTCCTCACCCCGTCTGCGCTTACGGTGGAGATGAAACTCACGGGAAGGGGCATGATGCCTTCCCGCATGAACGGTTTTAAGATCATGGGGCCTCCTTACCACTCGGTGTCTTTGCCGAGGATGACGGCCAGGGGGTTGGCCCCCAGGCGGGTGAGACGGTCAAAATCCGCCTGGGAGGTGAGTTCCACGGTTTTGTGCACCGAGAGGAAATCTTCGGGGGCGTGGGGATTCTGGAAGACGTAGCGGTTGTAGCAGGCGTGTAGCCAGAGATCTTTGTGCCAGTCGAGCTCGTCCGGTGAAAGCCCGAGGCTTTCCACAAAGGCGTCGGTCTGCCATTGATAGCGCAGAACCGTGGCATCGCCTTTCTGGGTGGCTTTGTTGAAGCGGATGATGATGCCGCCGATGTTTTCCCAGGTGCCCTCTTCGGTCTGCCAAGGACGCCTGCTCGGGTAGGCCATGGAGAGGTAGCGCCTCTTTCCCGGGGTGAGGTTGAGGGCGTGGGTGATGTAGTCGTCCTGGCACCAGGTGGGAATGCCCATGTAGGTGTAGGACTCACCGTCTCGCAAGGGGCGCTGGTCCAGGATGAACCCTGCGGTGAAGTAGCCGGAGGCCACACCGCAGCAGAAGTGATCGTGGAAGAGGGCGGCCTGCACCAGGGACTCGGGGATGCCGTCGTAAAAGGCGTTGGCCAGGGTGGCCACGGCAAAGGCCCGGGAGCCCAGGATCCTGGTGAAGGGCTCAAAGGAGGTGCCCACGCCCACCCACAGGTTAAACACCTCCGAGGCCTCAAGCTGGTCCCCGGTGGCGGTGATGGAGACCGCAGCGAGCTCCTCCGGCCCTTTTTGATGCACGAAGACCATGAACAGCGGGGCATCGCGCCGGGCGTGGACGCTCAAGAGGTTTCCCTTGCCCCTGCCCATGGCGCTCAGGCGGGTCACCGTGTCCAGGATCTCTCCCGTGGGCTCGCCCTGGTGGTCCACGTATCCCGCGTTGGTCACCAGAGCCAGCCCCTCGTCGGCCGGGGAGGCGGCCAAGGTGGTCATGGCCAGCATCAGGGCCCGCTGCCCCAGGGTGGGCTGGTGCCCCCCCATGGCATGGGCCGACAGGGCGCTCAGGCCCGTTGCAACACACCAGACAAGCATTGCGATACACCATTTTTTCATGTTTTCTCTCCTTTAGGCATGCGTTGATTACAAATAACGATTCATCTCAACATGGTCTCCGGCGGGTCGCTTTTTGAAAAAAGCTCCGCAAAAACTTTCCAGTAGCATCCCTCCTGTCGCCCAGCCTCAATGGGCTGAAGGATAGTAGGAATTTATGGGTTTTGGTTTTTCTGTCGGGCGAAGCCCGAGCCGAAGGCCCTTGCGCTTTGGCCCGAGGAACGAAGGACAAAGCGCAAGGGCAATATGCTTTCGAGGTGGCTCACCTCGCCGCCGGAGGCAGGTTTTTTCCGGCGAATAGCTTTAAAACACCGCGCTCAGCCCCACGGTGTAGGTGGCGTCGGGCATGGGGTAGCCGGCCTCTTCTTCGTACTCTTCGTCAAAGAGGTTGTCTGCCGAGGCCAGGAGGCGCCAGGTGGTGATTTTGTTGTGGAAGAGCCTTATGGAGGCATTGAGCCCCACCACGGTGTAGGCGTCCAGGGTTTCAGGGGTGGTTCCTGTGAGGTGGTCCCGCTCCCCCACGTGACGGACGGTTACGCCTGCGGTGAAGCGGTCGTCAAGGCGGTAGTCGAGGCCTGCGTTGGCCATGATTTCCGGAAAATCCGGGATCTGGCCTTCCAGGCGATTTTCCCTGTCCCAGGGATCGCCTTTTGTGTCGCCTTCCTGCCAGGTGAGGTTGCCCCAGGCAAAGAGGTTAAAGGGCAGGGGGGCGGACAGGGCGAGTTCCGCGCCCTGGATGGTGACCTCTTCGATGTTGTAGATGACGGTGCCCGTGCCCGGGACCATGGTGGAGGCGATGTAGTCGTCGATGTCGTAGTAGTAACCCCGGATCTCGGCAGTGATGGCGTGGGCGATCTCCTGGGTGAAGCCCAGTTCCGCCTGCCTGGCCTCTTCCACGGCAAGCTCGGTGTTGAAAAAGCCGGTGCTGCGGTTGAGGTACCACCAGAAGTACTCCGGCGAGGTGGGGTAGCGATGGGCGATGCCCAGGCGGCAGGAGAGCTCGCCGCCTTTCCAGGGCCGGAAGGAGAGGGCGGCCCGGGGGGCCAGGTTGGACTCCGAGAGGTCCGTTGGGGTGGCTGCGGCGGGAAACCCGAAGGCTTCCGGGGCGATGGCATCGGCCTTGAACCACTCTTGGCGCAGACCCGCCTCAAGGGTCCAGCGTGGTGAGATGCGCCAGGTGTCCTGGAGGTAGAGGGCATGGGTGTCGATGACCTCTTCCTGGCCCTTGAAACCCTCTTTGATGAAGGCGAAATAGGGGGAGTGGATGGAGCCGTTGAAATAGCTGGTGTCGATCTCGGTGACCGTCTGGTCTCCCCAGCCAAGGCTCCGGGTTTCGCCCCCGGTCTCGATGGTGTGGTTGCCGAAGGTGAGCTCTCCTTCGGCCTGGAGGGACCAGTTGCCCGGTTCGGCTTCGGTCTCCCGTTTGTAGATTACTTTGGAGGGGTCGGTGGCATCCACGTAGGTCTCTTCCCGGTCCTGGCTCCAGATGAGGTAGTCCAGGCGAAGGTGGCCGCGCTGGATCTCTTTTTCCACCCAGGCGGTGACGCGGGTGTTTTCATCCTCGGCAAAGCTGCCGTCTCCCCAGGTCTGGGCGCCGTTGATGAGCCTGCTGGAGATGGAGGGGCCGCCCAGCTCCCGCTCGTCTGCGTCGGGCTCTCCCCCGTCGTAGGTGGGACTGTCCGGTCGGTTGTAAACGGGCATCCCGGTTTCGTATTTGCTCCAGCAGACACCGGCCCCCGCGCTGAGGCCCATGGGCAGGTTGACGGAGAGGTCCAGCTCCCCGTGGTTGCGGTCCACGGTGTTGTTTCTCAGGAACCCGTCGGTTTCGTAGTGGCCCCCTGAGACGAACCAGCTTCCGTAGTTGTTGCGCCCCATGTGGGTGAGGACCTCTTCATGGGTGGCATGGCTGCCGTAGAGTCCGCGGACTTCGGTCTCCAGGCCCTCCTCCGGGGATCGGGTGGATATATCCATCACGCCCCCCAGGGTGTTGCCATACTTGGCGGGGACGGCGCCTTTGTATACCTGGACGCTCTCCACGCTGTTGGGGTTGAGGGTGCTCCAGTCCACCGGGCCGTTGCCGTAGGAGCCGTCGCGATGGATGGGAACGCCGTTTTTCAGGATGCGAAGCCGGGTCTCGTCAAATCCGCGCATGCGGAGTTGGCCGCTTTCGTTGCCCGAGACAGCCGTGCGCCGTAGCTGGAGGCCGGGGATCCGGATGAGGTCCTCCAGGACGGTGTCGGACACGCTGGGTTTCTCCATCTCTTCTCTGGTGACGATCTCGGGCTTGGCGGTGGCGGGCCGGGGGGCCTGAACCGTCACGTCCTCCAGGGCCAGGGGGGCGGAATCGTTCAGGCCGTCGGCCCATGCCATGCACGGGACCACCAAAAGGGCCAGGCACAAGCTTGTCAAACCGATCTGTGTTGCGTGTTTCAAGGGATTACAAAGCCTCCGTGTTGGGTGAGTGAAAAGGGTTGCCGCATTGCCCGGAGGTCAGGCGCTGCGGCAGGTGAGGCAGAGGGCGCGGCCGTCGATCTCTTTGAGCTTGGAGGTCATGACCGGTTCGCCGCACCGGTGGCAGAGGGCGGACGGTTCGATGACGGCCTTGGGAGGGATGGCCGGTGCAACGGTGGTCATGGAAAAAATGTCGCTCCAGGGCGTGCGGAGAATCTCCTCGGCGCGCTGGTTGTGGAGTCGCCAGAACTCCTTGTGCTGGGCCTCCGTGGGATTGCCCTGGCCCATCACCTTGTCCATGAGGGCCCGGTGCGCGTCGGAGAGCCTTATGGCTCCGGGCTTGAGACAGAGCCGCACCGAGGCCTTCCTGTCCCGGCTGATGAAGGTCATGGCCACCTTGCCCACGTCATTGTAGATAAAATTGCCTTTGCCGAAGGTGCTGCCCGAGATCACCTGCACGGCATCGGCGCAGCAGGCGTCGGTCTCCAGGCAGGAAACCACCTCTTCGTCATGGGACCGGTCCACGCCCAGTTCCTCAAGGCCTGCACGGGCCGCCACAATGCCCAGGGCCAGGCCCGGGCAGAGGTGGCCGTGAAAATCCACGCATCGTCTGACATCGTCTTCCAGAGTGTTCATGGTGTGTCCTCTCTTCCGTTTATCGTTGCCGTTTGTAAGGCCTCGGCATGCCCGAGAAAAAAAGCCCGGGCCCCAGGTCCCGTTATCGGTGGTGCGGACGCAGTTCTCCCGCATCGCTTGGTGCGATAAGTTGGGTCATCATGGATTGACGAAGGGAGGAAACGGATGGTAGGAATAATCCGGGCCCTCCCCTCGGGGAGAGTGTCTGATTCTTAGAAGGAGGCAGTCCTTATCTCTTGCCGGAGCCGGACTGTCTCCTTTTTTTTATGTCAGTTCAAAACACAGGGTCACCTCCAGGCTGATGGGTTCTTTTTGCATGGCTCCGGGGATCACCGGGAACGGCGCGGCGGAGAGCACCGCCTTTTTGGCCGCCGTGTTCAGCATGGCAAACCGGCTGCCTCGGATGATGGTGATCTTCTGGACGTCCCCTGTGGGGGAGAGGACAAACCGCAGCCGTACAGCCCCCTCCATGCTCTGCCTTCTGGCCCGTTGCGGGTAGGTTTTTCGAGACTCAATGCGATGGCGCACCTGCGCGGCATAGAGGCTGAGGAGCTCCGCACGGGAGGGCCCGGACATATCCACCGCAGGGCTTGATGGTGGTGTGTCGGTAGATTCTGCATTCGGTTCGGCGGCAGGGATCGTGGGCGATGCCTCGGCCACACAGGTGTGCTGGGGAGGCTCTGGAACCGGTGTGCTTTGGGCCACCCGGGGCGCTTGGTCCGGCGGGCGCATCACGGGTGTTTCAAGGGATGCTTTGACCATGCGGCGTCTTTTGACGGGGCGCTCTTCTGGGGGCGGAGCCGTGTGGGGTTTTGGGGCCTTGGGCCCGGACTTTGTCTCTTTCTGAAGGGCGAGAAGCTCGAACTCCCCGGTTACGTGGAGTTTCTCCGCCTCAAGGCTTTCAGGCCCCCGGATGCACAGGATGGCTGCGTGGAGAAGAAGGGAGAGGGCCAGTGTGCATGTGGTCTGGGTGTGCTTTTTCATGGCTCGGTCTCCGTGGCCAGGCAGAAGCTCGCGGCCCCCACGGCCTTGGCCAGGTCCATGACCCGGACCACGCTGTTGACTTTGGCGCCCCGATCGGCGCGGATGACCAGGCGCGTTTCAGGGGTCAGGTCCGGGGTGGCCATCAGGGCTTTCTCCAGCTCGGAGAGGGTGATCTGGCTCCCTTCCCAGAGGTAAGCCCCGTCTTCGGTGACGGCCACCACCAGGTCCCGCGGCAGGGTCTGTACAGCCTCTTTGGCCTCGGGCAGTTTGATGCCGATGCCTTCGTCCGTCATGAACCCCATGGTGAGGAGAAAGTAGATGAGGAGCATGAAGACCATGTCGATGAGGGCCGTCAAGGGCGGCTGTACCGACCCGGTTTCTGCTCCAGTGTCCGCAAGGTCGATCATGGGGCGCCCGTCCCTTTCAACTCTTTTAAAAAACGGACCATGCCGCGTTTGAGATAGGCCTCCTGACTCTCTTTGCGGGTCACAAGGTAGCTGTGGGCCACCATGACGGGCAGGGCCACGGCCAGGCCCAGGGCCGTGGTGAGCATGGCCTCCCAGATGCCTCCGGCCAGGGCTGCGGCATCCACCTTGCCCCCGGTCTGCTGGATGACCATAAACGCCTTGATCATTCCGGTGATGGTGCCCAGAAGGCCCAGCAGGGGGGCGATGTTGCCGATGGTGGCCAGGAGCTGCAGCCGGGATGCCAGCAGGCGGCTCTCCAGGGCGTAGGCCTCGCGGATGGCGGCCTGCTGCGTGGGCTCATCGCAGCCCTGCACGGAGAGTACTTCGGTGAGCAGGCGCCCCAGGGCGCTCCGGGTGTGACCAGAACGGTCGGCGCCCCGGGGCACCTGTTGTTCGTGGGCCGTCTTGCACAGGGCTTCCACCAGCCCGTTATCGTGTGTGCGGAGCCGGGCAAAAAAGAGCCAACGCTCCAGGAACACGGCCAGTGCCACCACCGAGCAGAGCCCGATGGGGATGACCAGAACACCGCCTTTCAAGAGAAACGACACCATAGGAACCTCACCTGCTTCCCGCGCCATGCGGGCAAACAATAAAAAAGCCACGAAATCAGGGCGAACTAGAATTCGCCTGCCTTCGTGGCTTGGTTGGCTTGATGCGTAATGTATGTGTACGAAAACTAAAAACAGCTTAGGAACGGCGATAAAACATCTCATCTTCCTGATGAGTATTGAGTACAAAACAATTGTTCATACTTTGATAACCCTGTCAACAGGAAAAAAGAGCCGTATTCCGGGCCACGGCCGCCATATCTCCGTGTCTGCCACCGAAAATCCGAAGGGGCGGATGACGGAGACAGCGGCCTCCGGAACGGAATCTGAAAGCCTTTTGTAAGTTATATCTTGAAGTTGTCGGCTATTTCTCCCAGCTCTTTGGTGAGGGCGTTGAGCTCTGTGGCCCGGGTCTTGACGGCTGCGCTGATCTCCGTGACTCCTTGTGAGGAAAGGGTGATATCGGAGATGGTCCGGGTGATGCTCGTCGAAGCATCCCTGCTGGTGGTTACGCGGCGGGCGGTGTCTTCGATGCCCTCGGATGCCCGGGCGATGTGTTCGGCGATTTCGGCGGTAACGCTGGATTGCTGTTCCACGGCTGCGGCGATATCGGTGATGGTTTCGTTGACGGTGGTGATGATGTCTGTGACCTCATCGGTACCTTGGGCTGCGTCCCTTGCGAGCCCCTGGACCCCCTCGATTTTTCCCCTGATGTCGTCGGTGGCCAGGGCCGTCTGTGAGGCGAGTTCCTTGATTTCATGGGCCACCACGGCAAATCCTTTTCCCGCTTCACCGGCCCGGGCCGCCTCAATGGTTGCGTTGAGGGCCAGGAGGTTGGTCTGCTCTGAGATCTTGGTGATGACGTCGGTGACCTTCCCGATCTCTTCGGCGGCCAGGGTCAGGTCGTGCATGGTGTCCGAAGCTGCCCGGGTCCGGGAAGCGGCTCTCTCCGAGACCGTTGTGGCATTCTCGGCATGGGCTGAGATGCCCGTGGCCGTAGCGGCCATTTCGTCGATGGCTGCGGCGACCCGTGCCATGTTATCCGTCGACGTCCTGATCATGGCTGCTCCCTGCTCAAGGTCTGATTTCATGGCGTTGGCCGAAGTCAGAACCAGGCCGGAGCTTTTGGACGTCTCTTCGGCGTTGGACGCAAGTTCCGAGGAGATGGAAAGCAGTCCTCCTGCCGAGCTGCCGAGGGCGTTGGTGCAATGGCTAAACTGTGTGATGATGCCCTGGAGTTTGTCGATGAAGACATTGAACCACCGGGCAAACCGGCCGGTTTCATCCCGGGAGTCCACCTGGAGCCTTCGGGTGAGGTCTCCTTCTCCTTCGGCAATGTCTTTAAGCTCTTCTAAGGCGGCGTTGATGGGGCGGACAATGCCACCGGACAGGAGGACAATGGCCCCCACCACCAGGCAGGCAGAGATCAGGCAGGAGACAAAACCGATGCGCCTGATCTGCCGGACATCTTTACTGAGGGTGGCCAGGGGCACGCTGATGGCAAAGGACCATGGGGTATCGGCCTTGCCGATGCGCAAGGGGGAGAAGAACATGTAGGCTCCGTGGCCGTATCCAGCCTGGGTGCCGGGCAGGGCATACTCCTTTCCCTTGCGGACGGCGGCAAGGAGTTCTTTCGGTGCCCCGGCCTCGGCAAGGCTCGTCCCCGTGGACTCCTTGTCGGGATGGGCAATGACTACCCCGTTGGATTCCACCAGCACTGCGTGGCCGGTGTTAAAGGGTCTGATGAGGGAGATGGCCCGCTCCAGCTCAGTGAGGGCAATGTCGATGCCCACGACGCCGATGACCGCTCCGTTTTCCTTGACGGGCACGGCAACGCTGGTCATGAGGATGTTTCCCGTATCCTCTTCGGCATAGGGCTGAAGAACGGTCTCTTTTCCCGATACCTTGGCGAGCTGATAGTACTCGGCCTCGGTGTAGTCGTCGTTGACGGTGACGGCAACCCTGCCGTCTTCCATGTACCAGTATGGGTAGTAGATCCCCGAGTCGTCGTGCCAGGTGGTGTTGGCGTAGTGCTTGTCCCTGCCGTCAAGCCTGTTCGGCTCAAAGATGGCCCAGATTCCCAGGTAGCGCTTATCATCCTGTAGCAGGCTTTTGAGCATGTCATCCAGCATGTCGCGATCAACGGCGGATCGGTGGCGAACCACCCCTTCCATGATCCGGGCCAGGGTGCGGGTGTCGTCCATGGCCTTGTCCAGTGCGCGCTGCATTTCACTGCCGTACCGGTATGCGATCTCTGCGACTTTATCACGGGCCTCTTGGCCGGAGGCCGTCCCGGCCTTGTATGTGATATAGAAAACCGCGGCGATAAACGGAATCAACGCCACCGAACAGAACACAACCAGCATTTTTCTTCGTAAGCCGCTCTTGCCTAAAGCCATCTCATCCTCCTGCCGCTGAAAAGCATTCCCGTAAACGGGAAGATCTTTGCTTCATGGCGGTGTCACAGCAAGGCCATCTTGTGGGCCCTGCCTTTGGTCTCGAGGCAATTTGCCGCCTTTTGAGACAGTTTCTATGCTTTAAACTGATATATCGGCAATAAGATTAGAATACCTAAATAGTTCTTTGCGGGTGTTTTGGATGGCAGGGACGAGACGCCGCAGGGATTGGACCACCCCTTTACGACGAAGTGGTGCGGAAAGTACGGCTCTGACCACCGGGCCCTCGGGTTGAACTCGTGTGGTAAAACCCGGGCCCCGGTGCCTTGGGGAAGGACATTGGGGGAAAACCTCGGGAAACAGAAATAGCTTATTTTCTTGGTGCCATACCGATGTCCGGGAAGGTGACGGTGATGATTTCGTAGATGCTTGTGGCAATGACTGCGACGAAAACCATCATGGTTGTCACCAGAATCATTCCCCCGGCCTTTGTACCCAGGATATGCATGGCCTCGGCAGCCTTGATGGCAAGGGGCATGGTACACCATGCGATGAGGGTGGCCATGATCACGGCAACGAGGATGCGGCCCTTGTTGGCCCGCACGCCGCTGAATAATCCGAAGACAAACACGGCAAGGGCCACCACGAGGGCTGCGATGGACAGGGTGCTGCTGATCTCCGGCCAGGCAAGATTCATGATAGTCTGTGACGGCATGGGTACACTCCTTGCTGGAAAGGGTTGGGTTGGGGTGGTGCTCTGTGCGGTGGGGATGGTCGTCTTTGAATGGTGTGGGATGTCTGTAACTATCTCATGTGAAAGGGGATAAATCAAGGGTGTGGCCTTGTGGACGTATGGATGCTTTCATGTCCTCTTCCATGTGGTATGCCCCTCCGTGCCGCCTGTGGTGTGTGTGTCAGCGGTCGGAGGGGCATACCTGTATGTCGGGGCCGGTCCTCAAAGAGGGCCGTTTAGAGTCCCAACATGGCATACACCCCGTTGTTCTGGAACACGATGGACAGGGTGGTCATGGTAAAGATAACGAAAGCCGGGGGGTCGATGTGGGTGTCGCCCCAGGTGTTGAAGAGGTTGCCGATGATGTCCCAGAGGATGGCGGAAGCTACCCCGAAGATCGCTCCCCAGACAACGCTTCCGCTGGCTGCGGCGGCCACAGCCGCGGGCATGACGATGTGGTGGGTCACCGGTACGTTGAGGCCGAACTGGCCGAAGAGAAGGCTTGCGGCGGCAAGGCCGAAGCAGAGGGGGATCCCTGCGCCGTTAGCCACCTCAAGGGCGGCGTAGGCTGAAAAGGTTCCTGCACCCAGGCCGATGAGGGCCAGTTGAAGGGGGGTAAGGCCGTCTTTGGGCTTAAAGCGGGATTCATCGCTGGGGACCTGGCCAAAAAGGCCGCTGGAGCCAAAGAGGAGGCGGCTGGCGATGCCGGAGAGCACAACGGTGAGGCCCACGGTATCCGTCCAGTGGCCCGGCATGGAGACAAGCTGGTTGATGAGATAACCGCCGATGCCGAAGATGCCGCCGACCAGAAGCACGTCGGGCCGGTTCAGGCCCATGAGGGCGTTGTTGAGGTCCTTGCCCTCGCCGTTGATCTCACCTTTGCTGGCGGCATAGGCCGCCGCTGCCACACCGGCTGCAAACCCTCCCACATGGGGACCCCATACACCAAAGGAGATGGTGGAGAGAAAGTCACCGGAACCCGATGCCGCTTGAATGAAGACCCCGCCCAGGACAAGGAAGCCCACGAGGGAAAATGAGGTGGCGGCCCCAAAGGCTGCGCCTAAAATACCGCTGGCAAATGAAATGAAAACACCCGTTGCTGAAAACATAATGACTCCTTTGTTGCATGATTCTGTTCATAAAGACCGATCGATGCCGGGGCCCTCTCCGTTGCGTGGCGGATAGGTTCCTGCCCTCCGGATGGAGGATTCCCGTCCCCTGGGATGGAGGAAGTGAAGGGCGGGACTCCGGGGGCAGGAAACGGTACCTTGAGTGGGTTCGCACCCAATGCGTTTACGCTGAATGGGTTTTGGCGATGACGCTTGCGGGGTTCTGGAACCACGTGTGGGCGTGCTCCCCGCTCAGGTACCGTGCCGTGCATCCGGCAGCTGATCTGATCGTGAATCGAGCTTATAGTCGCACTCTTTTTGGTGTCAAACACATGACCCGTGTGATGCGTATTTATCTGAATTTAGGAAGTATATAAAAACATACGCGAGCTAAAACGTGGAAGGTGGCCTTAAGGCGCGTGGTAAAACGTGCAGTGCTTTTGAAGGCGCGGGTAAAAACGTCGCTTTGCAGGGCGTTTGCGAGATGAAACGTGACGTGGTGCGCTGTGAGTGGAAATCGAAGGGCCGCGTGCTTGCGGAATCCCACCATGGGAGGAGAGAAGGGACCCATGGGGGATCGGGAGCTTTTTATGATGGCGTGATTGGTGCGAGGGCCTGATGGGGCATCACAGGAAAGGCAGGGAAGAGTTTTTAGATTTTTTCCTTTAAGGCTTTTTTGAGCTTGATGTTTTCTTCGATGAGTTCTCGGATTTTTGGATCGGAGAAGAAGTGGCGAAGCTTGGAGGGGCCGTCGGGATTCGCCAGCTCTTCAAACCCGCTGGTGTGGTAGATGAGGCGACTGTATTCCAGCTTTCGTCGCTCGGTCTTGAACGTATGGCGGATGTGGCCGAGGCGGGACTCCGCTTCGATGCGTATCTCGGCATCCACGATGCGCCTGCCGTCGAGCACTTTTTCCATTTCATAATCCGTGCGAATGATCTCCATGGCGGCCAATTCGTCCAGGCCCTGGCGCACCGAGGCCATGTTGTCCCTGAACCGGCTGTTTTTCAGGATGCCCAAAGAGAGGAGATCGCTGAGGCGCAGCGTTATTGCCTGTTCTCGGGCATCGGGCATCAGGCAGAGCCATCGGAGGAGCCATCGGGAAAATCCGGATCGACAGGCCATGAAAGCCGTGTGGTCGATGCCTGCCGGGGATGTTACGGATAGCATGCGGTGCACCTCCGGGTGGAAGACGCACAGGCAGCGATGGCGGGACTCCGGGCCGGTGGCTGTTTTGTCGATGTTCCAGACGATGGCCGTGAGGATTGCCCCCTGGGCAACGGAGTGGCCTTTGGTTTTGACGGTCATCTGAGCTCCACACAGGATCCTGAGCCCGAGCTTCAGCTGCTCAAAGGAGTAGGTGTGGTTGGAGCGCATCAGCTCCCGGCGCAGATCGTACAGGGTGAAGAAGACCCCGGCGGCGTTGTCCGCGGAAACCCCGGCTCCCTGGGAAAACCACTTGCGCAGGACCTCCTCAATGAGCTCCTCCTTCAGGCCGGGTAGGCAGGAGCGTATGCCCCCTTTGTCCCGTATGGTGGCCGGAAGGATGGTGAGGTCGTATGGGGTCCCGGCCAGGGTAAAAGTGAGGTGGATAGGGTGAGCGTTGCCGCTGGCATCCCTCGATACCTTTTTGGAATAGGTGAACCGGGGCAGCACGTCAAAGGGGCAGGCCATGTGGACCAGGTTCGGGTCGAGGTTGTGGGGTGCCGACCAGAGGGTTACCGGGCTTTGTCGTTTGGACAGGAAGGCCCTTGCAAGGCGTTCCGCTGAGCGGTTTCGTCGTCCGAGACCACCCCCGGTTGTGCTGGGTGCAGATGTTGCCGGGGGCGAGAGAACGGTAAAGATGCTTCGGGAGCCGTTTTTTTTGATGACGTCCATGGCCGGGGCCTACACCCCTGCGATGGTCTGGGCCAGGGTGGTGCCCAGCTCAAAGGCTTGGGCAAGGGTATCTTCCTTCTTCTTGATGTCACCCCTGCCGAAGACGTTAAGGACGGGGAGCTCTCCCACGATGTCGTAGCCCAGGGCTTTGAGGGGAAGGCCCATGGCCTCCATGGTGAAGCCCATGTCTGCTTTGGTTTCCTGTTCGCAGATCCCCACGATTACGGCCTTTCTCCCCTGTCCGCCGAGCTGGCTCGACCAGGGGCCGGGTCGCTCAGAGGTGAAGTTGTAGAAGCAGTAAAGCCGGTCGATGAAGGATTTCATCCACGCCGTGATGTTGTAGTTGTGGGTGGGGGAGATCAGTACCAGCCCCCTGGAGGCGATGATGTCCGGGTAGAGAAGGGACATGCCGTCTCTCTGGCCGGTGCAGATGCGGTCTTTCCTGCACCGCTCGCAGCCGATGCAGGGGGAAAACTCTACGTCCCTCAGGTGAATTTTCCGGGTGGCCGAGCCTTGCTGGCTTGCTCCTTTGAGGACCTGGGTCAGCAAAAGGTCTGAGTTTCCCTTTGCCCTGGGGCTGGCCCCGATGCCCAGCACAGCGGGTTCCGGGGTGTGGGTGCTGATGTTTTTAAACAGTGGGTCGTCAAAATACCGCATGGTTTGTCCTTGGGATGTAACGATGGGCCAACGGGGTTGGCGGGTTGACATAAACGTCTTGGCGGCTCACCTCCGGGGGTGGGGCCGGACAGGGCCGTGGCCGTTCAACCCCGCAACCATAAAGGAGATGGGGCTATAAATCAATGGCCCACAGAGGCCGAACCAGGGCTGACGCATTTCGTTTTCTGCTTTCAGAGGGCCTGCCGGGACCAAACTTTTGCCAGTATCTATGCCTTGACTACCGAAAGGCTTTTGCGGAGCTCCTTTTTAAAAGCGATCCACCGGAGGGGCTGAGTTGTTAAATGGCTTTTCCACCTTTCGGGCTAAAAGCTGACCCGCACCCGCAGAAAACCGGAGGTGCCCATACACCCCCGGGACGTGTCTTCCGCCCCGGCCGGGATGTTGAGGGAGAGGGAGACGTCCCACCCAGGCCAGGCGCTCCACTTCAGCCAAGGGCTGAAGGTGGCACTCGGATCGTTGACGTTTACGATGGAGTAAAGTGAGATGTCCGTCAGGTCCGTTATGGGGTAGGTAAGCCCTAAGTAAAGGGTGTCTTTGTTGGATGTGATGATTTCACCGGTTAAATAGGCAAACCTGTCGTTAAGGGTCATGTCGTCGGGATTGTCCCTTCCCTGGCCGAAGCGCAGGTATTCGAAAAGAACATAGAGCTGCCAGTCAAAGGTGTAGTCCATGCCCAGGAGAAACCGTTCGTGGCTTTTTCCGGCCCGGGAGAGGGTGCCGGGATCCCCGGGTTCGTCGATGAAGGCGTAGCCGCCCTCCCCGTGGAGGCCCACTCCGGCGATTTCCCCTGAGAACTCAGCGGCCACAAGGTCCCAGGTGAAGTCTATGGATTCTCCGTTTCCTTCCCAGTTGATGCGGGTGTCGGTGAATCGGGTGTACTGCAGGGCCAGGTCCCAGCCGTTGTGGTAATGGGTGAGACGCATCTGGCCGTCTGTGTTGCGGTGGTCCTCATCGGTACGGGCCGTCAGCTCCAGCTCGGTGACGGGGGACAGGCCAAGGATAAGCATGGCCGCGTCCTGGCCCCGGGTTTCGTAGGTGGGGTCCAGGGGATCTTTCCTGTTGAAAAGGTCGATGGGATTGTAGGCGTATCCGGTGCCCGAATAGAATTTGTGTCGCCCTACCCGAAGGGCGGCCCGGGGCACGGAGAGGGTTACAAAGGCCTCCTGGACATAGGCATCGGTTTTGTCCACCTCTTCTGTGTACGCCTCCCTTTGGCCTTCGGGGATCGTGGCCTTGTCTTTTTCGGGGAGGTAGTCGGTGAGGCGATAGGTGCGTTCCCCTGTGTTGGCCTCCCCGATAAGGCCCAGACCGAAGCTGGCATGGGGAGACACCTCACCGCTTGCGTTCAGGCGCACTTTGGTGTTGTTCAGGATGTTGACGGAGTCGTCCTCTGTCATGTGCTCACCATTGAGGGTGTTTTCCACATACCCGCTGACGGTGGGTGAGAAGCCGGGGCCTGTGTTGGGCAGACCTGAGTCCGTTCCTGCCCCCGGCAGGGGCATGGCAGCGCCCCCGCCGGGCAGGGGGATCTCGTCTCCCAGGGACGGCCCGGGGAGAAGCGCGATGCCTGCTGCATATATAAGGAAGAGGGCCGCAAGACGGATTGTGGAGCCGGCACGTGGTGAGCCGGGGCTTGCTGGGTTCTGCATGGGTGTGTCCTTACTAACGGTTCAGCGTTCGAGGGCTGAAGACGGTTTCGGGAATTTCAGCCCCGAAGAGGATGCGTTTGAGCTGGTTGACGGTTTCGGTTCGGTCCTCAAGGTTGGTCATCACGACGGTAAAGGGGACGGTTTTGGTTTCGGCCCCTTCGCTTGCCGGGCAGGGAACGCGCCGGATGTCTGTGGCCGTCATCCGTTTAAAGGGCGTGTTTTCACCATTTTGGAAGTAATCCACCCGTCGGGTGACAAAATCGCTGGCCGAGATCCAGGTGCGGATCTTGTCGTAGCTCGGGCCCTCGGGGGTGGGGGCCAGGTCAAGGACAAAACAGTCGTGGCCCTCCTGGGGCTCTTGGCCCACAACGAGGCCGGTGTACTTTTCGCTGAGGGTTCCCCCGGCCTGGTCTTCGTAGGTAAAGTCCGACCCCATGATTTTCTTTTTTTTCATGTGGCTGCCCAGCTTTCGGGTTCGCCGGGTTTCGGCGTTGAACATCCAGATGTTGTCCCCGTCGTCGGTCATGAGGATCTTCTGGCCCTTGATGTCGGCAGGGGTGAGGTATTCGGCCAGTTGGCGGTCCCCGTTTTCCCTGGCCCAGGCCCGGACTCCCAGGGTCCGTTTTGCCCCGCTTGTGGTGGTTATCACCTGGTCGTATTCGGAGTAGGCGGACCGGTACCCTTCGGCAATATCGGCCTTTCGGATGATGTCGGCGGCGTTGTTGTCCCCGGGGGCGGCACCGAGGGCCTGGGTAAGGACAACAAGGAAGGTACAGGTTAAAAAAAGGATCTGTTTCATGGTGAGTCTCCCGTTATTTCGTTGGGGTACATGCGGTTGGAACACAAGGCGATGACCGCCGGCAGGAGGATGCAGGACGCCAGCAGGCAAAACCCGACCCCTGCAAAGAGGAGGAGGCCCAAAGAGGCCATGCCCCGCATGACGTAGAGCATGAGGCTGCCGAAGCCGATCATGGTGGTCAGCGAGCTCAGGATCACGGCCCGGCCCACGGAGGCCACGGCTTCGGGCAGGCGGTCCGGTCCTTCCTTCAGGGCCCGATGCAGGATGTGGACCCCGTTGTCCACGCCGATGCCCACGATGACGGTGAGCCCGATGACGTTGATGTAGTTGAGCTTCTGGCCGAACACCCAGAAGAGGCCCGTGAGCAGGGAAAGTCCCGCCACCAGTGGGATCATGGGCACAAGGCCCCTGCCCAGGGAACGAAAGTCGGCAAAGAGTACGCCAAGGATCACCAGAGCCCCTAAGATAAAGGCGATACGCCCTTCGCGGATCATCTCCGTGTTCATCTTGAAGATCATCTGGGAGGTGCCGGTGACGGTCTCGGAGGTCCGGGTCACCACATTCTGGAACACCTCCATCTCCGACTTGCGGTAGAGGTTCTGCTTGGGGAAGATGCGAACAAGGTAGCCCGGGGCTTCATCGCTGACGTAGCGGGCGTGATATTTTGGCGGGACCTGGGCCAGGGTGACGGGCTCATCGCGCATAACGGCTTTTTTCACCCGGGCGGTCAGGGCCCCTTGAAAGAGGTCTGCCAAGGTGGCCACCGAGGTCCAGTCCACGAGGTCCGGATCCTTGTAGCGAGTGGTCAGCTTAAAGAGCAGGCCATTATCCCGGGTACCGCGTTCGGCTACCAGGCGCCGGGTCTTTTCCACCACCCGGTCCTGGCCGCCGGTGATAGACAGGGCCTGGATTTCCACCAGGTTGGCCCACAGGCGGTCCAGCTCATCGGCCAGGCGGGCCTGCAGAAATGGGGTGGCGTAATCATGGAAAGGTCTGTCTTGACGGCTGTGGGCTCGCAAGGCGTGGATGAAGGACCGGTTTTTCTCCGCGTCCGGCCTGCTCACCCACCGGGAGATGTCATCCACGTCACCGATGGGCCTCTTTTTCTTCAGCTCTTTTCGGTACGCCCGGGATGCTTCCACATCCGGTGCGGTGAACCAACTCACCGTGGGGGACACCTTGAACCTGTCCACGATTTCGTCCTGGAGGGCCACGGAGCGCAGGCCCTTGGGTTCAAGCTCCATGAAGTTCCACTCCCAGGTGAGGTGGGCGGCGGTAAAAAGCCCTGCCGAGATCAGGAGCACGGACACCCCGGTGATCCATTTTCTGTGTCTGGCCACCTGCCGCGTGACCGGATTCAAAAAAGCGATTTCCCGAATTTCGGGGATGGGCCTGCCTTTTTGCACCCGCCGTTGGGCGTAGGTGAACATCAGGGAGGGCAGCATCCAGAAGACTGCGGTGAGCTGGACCAGCACCCCGACCCCGGCGCAGAACCCGAATTCGTATATGCCCCTTGTTTCGGCCACCATGAGCATGAGAAAGGCGATGGCAGATGTCACGGCACCGGTGATCACCCCTGTGCCGGTTCCCTCGACGGAGAGCCTCAGGGCCGCCTCCGGGTTCCGGCCTTTTTTCAGCTCCTCGAAGAAGCGGCTCACCAGGTGGATGGAAAAGTCGATGCCCAGACCCAGGAGCACCACCATGATCATGACGGTGATGATGTTCATGGAGCCCAGCACCAGGCCGATGAGCCCCATGGTCCAGATGATTCCCGCGACAATGGGGGTAAGGGCCATGAGGGGGATCATGGCGCTTCGGAAATTCCAGGCCAGAAGAAGGAACACCAGGCCAAAGGCCAGGAAGGTGAGGGCCTGGGTCTGGGGGCCCACGGCGTCCATCTCGTCCCGGTACACCGGGATCAGGCCCGTGCGCTCCATGCGGTAGTCCGGGTACCGGGCCTGGATGGGGGCCAGGAGCGACTCAACCCGTTTGTCCACCAGGGGAACGGTGCGGGAGTCATCCGAGGGTACGGCCGAGGCCACGAAGACAAGGGACATGGTGTTGTCCAGGGAGAACATGTAGGGGCGGCCCACGGTGAGGTCCCGCACCACCCGCCGGATGCGCCCTGGGTCTACGGAGCCGGAGGCCGCCGCCATCAGGGTGTCGGCCATCCCCTGCACCGCATCCAGGGAGGCCACAATCTCCCGTTCTTTGGTCTGGACATTTTCGCTGTCCGTATACTCCCGCTCAAAGTCGTCGTTGAGGTGGGAGAGGTAGGGCAGGAGTCTGGAGTCCCGCAGCAGGTCACGGAACCGTCGGGCATCCTTGGGCTTGGCCAGCCAGAGCATGTGCTCGTTGACCCATTCGTCCGGGGATCTGCCGAAGACGTGGCGGGCGTACCGTTCACTTTGCTTGATCTCGTCCAGGGTGGCGCCGGGGGGCGCGAGCATCTCTGCTTCGAGAATGGCCGTCACCTCGTCGGTGATCTGTTCGAGGGTTGCCTCATCGGGTCCGCTGATGGCAACAATCATGTTGCCGGGCTGCAGAAAGGCCCGGTCGATCATCTTGTATTCCATGACCTTCGGGTCCGACTCCGGCAGGAGGGAGGACCATCGGACATCCAGGACGATGAGTCCGGCGGCCCACACCGACAGGCCGGTGAAGGCAAGGGTGAGGCCCCAGACGACCCGCCGGTGGCAGAGGGTCAGGTGCATCAGCAGGTTAAGGAGTTTATCGCGCATTGTGTCATCCTTTCGGCATGGCCGAGGTGAGAAGGGCCGCGGTGGGCCCGATTACGTGAAACGGCAGGCATCCGCGAAAGACCCCTTCAGGAAGAGGACAGTGCTGGTGATGCGCCGCTTCTTCTGACAGGTATGGCAAAAGCCATGCCATGGAATCGGGTGCGGAAATGTGCTTTGATTCTGGGTGGTTGCTTTTGGGTGTTGTTTTCTGGGGCAGGGATGTTGCGTAAAACTGTTGTATGTGAAAGATTGTGCCTTTTATAAATGACAGTTTTGAACTAAACTTTTATATAAGACAGTATGTAGCCGTAACCATACTAAGGAAGAGACCATGGCCGTGGATGAAAATGCATTTTTCCGTGAAGCAACGTTGAGGCTGTGCAGCAGCCTTGCCATTGAAAAGGGGATGTCTGCCTGCCTGGGGCATATGCGAAACCACATGCCCGGGCACAAGCTTTTCCTTGAGTGCTACGAGCCGGACCTCGGGGCGCTCAGGACCATGGCCATGGCCACGGAGGACGAGGGAACGCCCTGTGATGTCCTCACTCCCATGGAGGCCCTCACCCTGGACGGCAGCATCGAGTCTCCGGCTCCTTCGGACCTCAATCGCGTGTTCTGCGTTAATCGGCCCCAGGAAGATCCCCTTTCCCAGGTGTTGCTCAAGCGTTTCCAGGAGCCGGAAGAGTGCTCCATCCTCTGGATCATCCTTGCGGCAGAAACCCGGGTGATGGGGGCCCTGACCCTCATCGCAAAGGGTGTGGACCGGTTTACCGACGAAGATGCCCGCCTCTTTGCCCTGCTGCGAGAGCCCTTTACCATCGCCATGTCCAACACCCTGGAGCATCGGCAGGTCTTGAGGCTGAAAGACCTTTTGGCCGATGACAACCGGTATTTCCAGGACGAGATCGGGCGGATCACCGGCGAGGAGATCATCGGGGCCGACTTCGGGCTCAAGGGGGTCATGGAGATGGTGGGGCAGGTGGCGCAACTCACCAGCCCCGTCATCCTTACCGGGGAGACAGGGGCGGGCAAGGAGGTCATTGCCCGGGCCATCCACAACCTGTCCCCAAGGCACCGGGGCCCTTTTATCAAGGTCAATTGCGGGGCCATTCCCGAGACCCTTATGGACAGTGAACTCTTCGGTCATGAAAAAGGGGCCTTCACAGGGGCGATGGCCCAGAAGCGGGGGCGCTTTGAGCGGGCCGACGGCGGGACGATTTTCCTCGATGAGATTGGCGAGTTGCCCTTAGAGGCCCAGGTGAGGCTCTTAAGGGTGCTCCAGGAAAAAGAGTTCGAGCGGGTGGGAGGAACCCGGCCCGTGCGTGTGGACATCCGGGTCATTGCCGCCACCCATCGCGATCTGGAGTCCATGATCCAAGACGGCCGCTTCCGGCAGGACCTTTTTTACCGACTCCAGGTGTTTCCCATTCCCATTCCGCCCTTGCGGGATCGACTGGGGGACATCCCGGCCCTGGTGCAGCACTTCATCACCAAAAAGAGCCGGGAGATGGGGCTCGGGATGATGCCGTCCCTTGCCCCGGGGGCCATGCACCGGCTCAAGGCTTACCCCTGGCCGGGCAATGTGCGGGAGCTGGAAAATACGGTGGAGCGCGCCCTGATCCTCTCCAAAGGCGCACCCCTGGATTTTTCGGACCTGCCTCCTTCGTTCACGGACGAGGGTACTCAGCCCCTGGCGGTTCAGGGGGGAGGGGACCTTGAACTGGACCGGGTGATCGCTACGCATATCGAGGCCGTCTTGGAGATGACGGGCGGGCGAATCGAAGGGGAGGGGGGGGCAGCAGAGCTGCTGAAGGTGAATCACAGCACCCTGAGGCACCGCATGCGCAGGCTCAAGATTCCCTTTGGCCGAGGACGGCGCCGAAATTTCTGAAGCACTGGGCGTCATCGGGTAGAAACAGAACCCAAGGCGATGCCTCCGGCGGGTCGCTTTTTGAAAAAAACTCCGCAAAAACGTTCCGGTAGACTGTTCGTTATGTTGAAACACTCGTTTCGCCAGACGCTTTGAGCCGGACCTGGCCATTCGTAAGGGCTGTTTCTCAAACGTTTTAAACGTTTTTTTCCCGGCAGGGCCGCCTGAGGCAAAATCTAAACGCCTTTGCCCTGCCCACTGGCGGGAACCCTTTTTTTTCGGTATAACGACGCCATGACATCCACGAAACTTACACAGACGGCCCTTTTTCATAAGCTTCCCGAGGCGCAGCAGCAGTGGCTGCTCACCATGGCCGAGGCCTATGCCTTCTCTTTTCAACAGCTCAAGATGCTCACCGAGTACAGCGCGGATCTCATCTGCTGGCGCGTGGGGTCCCTGGAGCAGTTTTATCGCCCGGAGGCGGTGGGCAAGGCCAAGGGAAAACAGGCGGCGTCAGTGGTGTTCCAGCAGTTTCGGGAGGGGTATGAGGCCCTGAAGAACGGGAAGAAAAGGTACGCTGGCGATGAAGGCTTTTCGGCTGCAGAACGGAAATTCCCTGATGAACAGATGGTGGAGGTCCCTTTAAAAGGGAATATCATGGGGCGGTGCCCGGTGGCCTCGGAAAAGACGCGCTGCTGTAACCTCACCACCCTGGATGCGGTGCAGCAGTGCGGCTTTGATTGCAGCTACTGCTCCATCCAGTCCTTTTACCATGGAAACCAGGTGCGCTTTATCCGGGACCTTGTCTCCCACCTGGAGACCCTGGAGCTGGACAAAGAGAAGACCTATCACATCGGAACCGGCCAGTCCTCGGACTCCCTGATGTGGGGCAATCGCTTCGGGCTGCTGGATTCCCTGTACCGGTTTGCTTCGGCCCACCCCAACGTGATCCTGGAGATGAAGTCCAAGAGCGGCCGAGTCGATTATTTCCAGGAGCACCGGCCCCCGGCCAACATGGTCTTTACCTGGTCCCTCAACACCCCCACGGTGATTCACCACGAAGAAAAAGGGACCGCCTCCCTGGAGACACGGATCGCAGGGGCCCGGAAGCTTGCCGATCACGGCATTCCCGTGGGGTTTCACTTCCATCCCATTGTCTGGTACGAGGGCTGGCGGGAGGACTACCTGGCGGTGGTCTCACGGCTGGTCGAGACCTTCCGCCCCGAAGAGCTTGTCATGGTCTCCCTGGGGACCCTTACCTTTATCAAGCCGGTGCTAAAGCGCATCCGGGAGCGCATGCCCGACAGCTCCATCCTCCAGATGCCCATGGAAGAGTGCGCCGGGAAACTGAGCTACCCCCTCTCCATCAAAGAAGACCTGTTTTCAACGGTGTACCAGGCCTTTCCCCAGTCCTGGCACGAGTCCGTTTTTTTCTACATGTGCATGGAGCACATCGACCTCTGGGAACCGGTGTTCGGGCGCAGCTACGCCTCCAACGAAGCGTTTGAGGCGGATATGATCAAGACCTACCACGAAAAAGCAGCCCGGATTCGTCAGGCCAACCCATAGTCAGGCCGGTTTTCCCTCATTTCAAAATAAAAAAGCCCCCGACAGGAATGCCGGAGGCTTTTTCGAGTTGCCATTTTTCTTACAGCTTAAAGGCGCTGACCAGGTCCTGGAGTTTTTCGGCCATCTCTTTGAGGCGCTGGGAGTTGTGGCTTACCTCCGAGCTCTGGGTGGAGATGGCGTTGGCTTCCATGTTGACATCGGCGATGTCCCTTGCGATTTCCGTTGCCACGGTGGATGCCTGGGCCACGTTTTCCGTTACTTCCAGGGTGCCCCGGGAGGCCTGGGAGACGTTGTCGGCGATTTCACGTGTGGTGGCTGTCTGCTCTTCGATGGCGGCGGCGATGGTGCTGACGATGTTGTTGACCTCGCCCACCACATTGGAGACCTGATGGATCTGGGAGATGGTGGAGTCCGTGGAACTCTGGATGGCCTGGGTCTTTCCCTTGATCTCTTCGATGGCGTCAAAGGTCTGTCGGGCAAGCTCCTTGATCTCGTTGGCCACCACGGCAAACCCTTTGCCGGATTCCCCTGCACGGGCCGCTTCAATGGTGGCGTTCAGGGCCAGAAGGGTGGTCTGCTCGGAGATGTCCGTGATCACATCGGTGATCTTGCCGATTTCGCTGGCAGCCGAGCCCAGTTCCCCGACTTTTTCCGAGGCCCGCGTGGCTTCGTCCACCGCGTCTCCGGTAATGTTCCGGGCGGTCTCGGTGCTTTCGGCAATCTCGTTGATGGTGGCGGTCATCTGTTCGGCGGCGTCGGCCACAAGGCTGACGTTGGTGGCGGTCTCTTCCACGGCCGCAGCCACGGAGTTCATGTTGGTGCTCATCTCTTCGGAGGCCGCGGCCACGGTGCGGGACCGGTCCGCGGTGTTGTCCGAGCTTTTGGAGAGGGTGCCGGAGATACCTTCCAGCTGGGTGGATGCCTCCAGAAGCCGGTTCCCTTCACCTCCGATGTTTTCCATCATGTCCTTGAGCCTCGCCACCATGGCGTTGAGGCGCCTCATCATGCGGCCCATTTCGTCGTTGCTTTTCACCGGGACCGCCCCGGAGAGATCGCCCTGTTCAATCTCCTTGATGAACCGGCCGGTGGCGGCCAGGGGAGCCAGCAGGCTCTTTCGGACCATGAGCCAGGAGATGAGAAGGATCAGGGCCAGGGTGCCGAAGGTGAGAAAGGCCACGTTAAGCTTTGCCTTTAAAAGCTGTTGGTTCGTCTCGGCCAGGGACATGGTGAGTTCAAAGGCGCCGTGGACCTCTCCTGCTTTCCATCCCTCCTTGATGCCGCCCAGGGGGTCCTTGGATCCCCGGGGCGATCCGTGGCAGACCATGCAGTCTGAGGTGAGCTTGATGGGCCGGAAATAACGGATTGCATCGTCTTCGATGACGATTTTCTCGGTAAGGCCCTTGGCCTTGATTTCAGCCAGGATCTCTTTTTCAAAGGCGTTGGCTTCGTTGGCTCTGTTTCGGGGGGAGATCTTCGGCACCCGGAAGGTATACCCGGTGGAGTCCGCGTTCAGCTTAACCATGTCGATGGCGGTGACCACCGGCACGGCTTCGATGAGTTTTGCTTTGGGGATCTCGTCAAAGGGGAGGATGATCCCCTGGGTGAGCTTGTGTGCCATCTCGTTACGGGCGGCCTCGGCCATCAGGACAATGGCCCGGCTTTTTTGCACCATGCCGTCCACAGCGCTGTTTCGAATGTCGGAAACCCGCAGGACACCCAGGATAAGAGCGATGACCAAAGGTCCCAGGGTCGTAATAGCGATGATTTTCCACTTGATGCCGATATCTCTGAATGTCATGGGCAGTTCTCCATTGAGACGTTGGGAGGTTTCCTCCACAGGTGTTCCTCCCTTAGAACGAAAAAGTAAGGAAAAAAAGTTAACACAGTGTGGCTGATGAGGCAACCATACTGTGTTGATCAGAGCTGTGGGCGTGATTCTGTATTTTGATGTCAGGAAAGGTATTACGGATTTTTTTGGCTGGCTTTTGGTCAGGATATACCGCGTGGCGTTGTGGGAGACACATGGATGGTGTCGTGTAATGGATTACCCGTCGGCGAGTCGCTTCTGGAAAACCAGATCAAAACCCGCCGTCACCCTGGGGACGCCGCAGGCTCTTTTTCAAAGCGGAGGGTCACGATTGTCTCAGGGTCGATCGTACGTTCATGAGGGCGAAACCCAGCAGGTTAAGGCCTTTCCACTGCTCCGGGTCCGCGCAGCGTGGGTCTTCCTGGGCAAGGCCGATTCCCCAAATGGTATCCACCGGGCTTGCCTCCACCAGAATGCGATCTTCTGTGCCCAGAAGATATGCTTTCAGTGCTTCATTCTGTTCGAATTTTGCTTTGTTTCCTCGCACCACAATGTCGAAACGATGCCGGTTCCACTCCGCTTCATGGAAGTTCTGGATGCTGCGGCCCCATTTTTTTGCTTCGCGGGGGTGTGCGCATTCGATGATGTTGCGCCGCATGGCCTTGTCATTGAACAACCGCGCTTTTTCCGCCATCATGTAGACTTCCGCCGACGTGTAGCGGATGCCGTCCAGGTCAAAGGGGGCCTGCCACCACTGGCTGAAGCACTGCTTGCCTGTGCGACCGTCCTTTCTTGGCTGATGTCCCCAGAAGAAGAGGTAGTCGAATCGCTTTCCTGCCCTTACCTCTTTTTGCAATGAGTCAATATCAATGATTTTTTCATGCATAAGACAGTTTCTTTCCTGAAGAGTGATCAATATCGGGTCCAAGATATCGTTTATATCAACATCCCGCCCCAGGCAAGGTGAATGGTTGCAGGGGAAACGCATTTAAACATTCAGTTGCCTCCGGTGGGTCGCTTTTTGAAAAAAGCTCCGCAAAAACGTTCCGGTAATAAAAAAAAGAAGAGGGGCCATGCCTTGTAGGGACGCATTCCTCCCCAAAAAAAACTGTTTGTCAAATTTTTCAAAAGGTTGGCCCCCTGTAGGGTCGCCTGAGGCAAAAATCTGAATGCGTTAAGCCTGTGAATGGTTGGCGCTTTGCTCACCGATGGTCGAATTCAAATTCGATCTGGCCCAGAAGGTCAAGAAAGCGGCGCGTCTTGGCCGGAACAAAGGCAGCCCCCGGATAGAGGGCGTACCAGGGATAAGGGGACAGCTGGTAGCCCTCAAGGAGCCTCACCACCTCACCGGTTTCGAGTAGGTTCCGGTAGGGCCACATGGGCGCCAGGGCAATACCGAACCCCTCCACCACAAGATCCCGAATGGCGGTGAGGCTGTTTACCGTGAATTTTCCGTCCGTGACGTGGACCCGTTCCCGTTTTCCCTGGCGGTGCAGTTCCAGGGGGAGCTCCCGCTGTTGCTTTGAAAAAAGCAGAAAATGATGGTGTTTGAGATCCTGGGCGGTTTGGGGGGGCGGGTGGGTTTCAAGGTAGCCCCTGGACGCAACGAGGATCATGGGCATGTCCGCAAGTTTTTTGCACACGAGGTTGGAGTCGGGGAGGTCCCCCACGTGAATCTCCACATCAAAGTGTGCAGTTGGGGCTTCGGCGTATCCGCTGTTGAAGCGAAGCTCCACCCTGAGCTCCGGGTATTGTTTCACCATGTTTTTCAGGACCGGCACCACAAAGGCCTGGCCAAATTCCAGGGGCGCGCTCACCCGAAGGAGGCCCTGGGCCGTATCGGCCACGCTGGAGACCCTGGACTCCAGGGTGGATTGTTCATCCACAAGTCTGCGCATGCCTTCGTAATAGAGAAGGCCGGTTTCCGTGGGCGTGGAGCGGCGGGGAGAGCGTTGCAACAGTTTGACCCCCAGGCGCTCTTCCAGGGCCATGACCTTGCGGCTCACCGCTGACGGGTCGGTGCCCAGCTGTTCTGCCGCGGCCTTGAAGCTTCCGGCCTCCACCACCCGCAGGAAAATCCGTTCCGCTGACTCCATGCATTCCTCCCTGAAGCGATATGTAGAGCTCCACGTGTCCTTGCCGGGTTGCCCAGCACAGCCACCGGCGCTGTGGTGCTGGAACCCTGAATCTCTACCCAGGATTGTAAATTTTGCAATGTTAAAATGCAATAACAGGGACTACATGAATGGTAATTATTTCAGTATCCTTTAGCCCAAGTTCGGACTGGGTCCGGGGCATGGGCATCGCATCCTGTGGGTAGGATGCCATTGAACCTGAGCGCTGGTTCCATCCATTGACAGAAAGATGATGCAGGTTGTTTTGTGTGGGTTAATAATTTAATATAATTGAAGAAACCTCGATTGAAGTGCGCGAGGTTATCCCCCCGTACCTGCCATTTCGTGCCCAATCACCGATCAACCTGCACGTAACGAAACATCATTTTCGAAATGAATACCCCAAAAAGGAGCGTTCAGACCCATGGACATTCAACATGAGATAAAGAAAATGGAGACCACCCTGGTCACCATGAAGCAGGCCTTTGACAGCAGCCCCATGCCAAGCCTCGATGCACGGATCGAGATGCTCAAGAAGCTGAAAACCGCCCTGGTGGCGTCCACGGGGGACATCAGCACCGCCATGAGCGATGACTATGGAAAGCGAAGTGAACTGGATACGCTTATCGCCGATATCACCCCCTGCATCGGCAACATCAATCACTCCATCGCCCACCTGTCTGAGTGGATGGCGCCTTCCAGGAGAGACCCCGGACCCCTTCTCAACACGTCATCCGTGGAGGTGATCTACCAACCCCTGGGGGTTGTGGGCATTGTGGTCCCGTGGAATTTTCCCGTTATGCTCTCCATCGGGCCTCTCATTTCCGCCATTGCCGCAGGTAACCGCGCCATGCTCAAGATGAGTGAATTTACGCCCCACACCAACAAGGTCCTCGCAGAGATGCTGAAATCGGTGTTTGATGACAGCTATGTGAGCGTGTTTGAAGGGGAGGCCGAGGTTTCGGCAGCCTTTACGGAACTTCCCTTTGATCACATCCTGTTCACCGGCTCCACCACGGTGGGGCGCCATGTCATGCGGGCGGCTGCGTCCAACCTGACCCCGGTAACCCTTGAACTCGGTGGGAAATCACCGGTCATCGTGGGCGAGGATGTCTCCATGGAGATGGCGGTGGAGCGGATTATCTACGGGAAAAGCCTTAACAACGGTCAGGTTTGCGTGGCTCCGGACTATGTATTCCTGCCCGAGGGCAGGCTGGAATCGTTCATTGCCGAATACAAAAAGCAGTACGCAGGCCTTTTTCCCCAGGGAGTGGATTCCGAAAACCTTACTTCCATGGCAAACACCCGTCAGTTCAAGCGCATCGAAGGGCTTTTAAATGACGAGCAGGAGAAACAGACCCGCATCGAAGCCTGCCACGGAAACAGCATGGACAGCGCCAAAAACCGACTGGTCACCCACATGGTTGTGGACCCGGCAACAGACGCCAAGGTCATGACCGAAGAGATCTTCGGCCCGTTGCTCCCCCTGATCACCTATGGGGATGTTCAGGAAGCCATAGCCCATATCCAGGGCAACCCGAGGCCCCTGGCCCTTTACCTGATGACCCATGACGAGGCCCTTCAGCAGCGTGTGAAAACCACGGTTCATTCAGGTGGGATGTGCATCAACGACAGCGTGTTTCACCTTGCGGTGGATGATGCCCCCTTTGGCGGTATCGGTGCGTCGGGAATGGGCAACTATCACGGGTTTGAAGGTTTTCTGACCATGTCTCATTCAAAAACCGTGATGACGTCGGGAACGGAACACAACATAAAGCATCTTTTCGCAAGGGAAGACAATGAGTTCAAAAAGGCCGTAATGGAGGCCATGTTGCGATAACCGGCAAGTGGACCGGTAGAGAAAAATAAGCCCTTCACCCAAATCCATGAAGGGCATTTAAATAAATCAGGAATAGAAACAATGAAGTCTCACCCGTTTGATTACCAGATGAAAACCATCGTTCACGCCAGGGAAAACGGCATTGAAAATGTACCTTCCCTGTTCCGGCACATGGGCGCAAAGCGCGTTGTCCTCTTCTCCGACAAAGGCCTTGAAGTCTTTGGTGTCGTGGATAGGTGTGCCGATATATTCAACCGCCAGGCAGATGTCACCCTTGCCGGCACGTTTACCGCCATTGAACCCGATGCAGCCTGCCGGAACATCAATGAGGCCATCGCCTACGCAAGGGATTGCGGGGCTGATGCCATCCTGGCCGTTGGGGGAGGAAGCGTCATCGATGCTTCCAAAGGGGTTAAATATGCTCTGGACCGGGGGCTCTCCGACATTCGCGGAGTCATCGCTGGTGGCGGCAGGCTGGAGGTCTGGCCGGAGTCTCAGGGCTTTGATACCCCCCATATTGCCGTGCCCACAACCGCAGGCACCGGCGCGGAAGCCTCTCCCATTGCCGTTTTTTTTAACGAAGAGGAGAACATCAAGGCAAGTCTTGTGGCTTCGGGCCTTGAGGCGGATATCGCCATTCTGGACCCAGGTATGACAACCGGACTTCCCAAGGGGCTTACCCGCTCCACGGCCTTTGACGCCCTGACCCATGCCGTGGAGGCCCTGGTTTCGCCCCTGAGCAACAGCTTTACGGACGCCTATGCCATGCAGGCGACACGCCTTATCATCGACAACCTGCCAAGGGCATTGGAGGCGCCCGGGGACACAGCGGCCCGGGGTGCCCTGCTGCAGGCCAGTACCATGGCCATTTCTGCCTTCTACTCTTCCCTCGGGGGGATTCCCATCCACAACTGCGCCCACGCTTTCGGGGCTGTGGGCCATATTCCCCATGGGGACGCCAACACGGTCCTGATGCCCGTTGTCATCGAGGCCTTGCCCGAGTTTTATCAGCCGAAAATCGGCAAGCTGGCTTCGGCCCTGGGGCTGATGCCCGAAGCAGACGATGCCCGAACCCTTGCGTCGGTGGTGGCGTTTTTAAAAGACTTTCAGCAGAGAATCGGGGCCGACACCACCTTTTCAGCGTGGGCCCTTGATGACGACCAGAAGAATCGAATCATGGAGACCGTAAAAAAGGATATGGCTTACCAGTTTTACGCCATCCGTGACGAGAAAATTGCTGAGATTGTCAACGGGGTGGCATAGCCCCTGTAAAAACAGATACGTTACATCCTATATCGCTAAAAAGCGGCCCGAAACGGGCCGCTTTTTTGTTTGATGGTCACTACTCATTTTAAATTGACCTCCGGTGGCCCTTCCCTCAGGGGCTGAGGGAAGAGCTGTCGTAACCGGAATTTTTGGGGCGTTTTTTTGAAAAGGAGGCCTTTCGGAGGCAAGTCCAATGGGTACGTTTGATGCAGCCTATGGACGGCAGAAGGGGGCATCCGAGATGTCAGTGACCGGCGCACCGGGAGTACAGGTCGTTGCAAAGGGCCATGAGGGCTGTGTCCTGACCGTACCCGGCGACAAACGAGAGGCCCACAGGGATTCCGTCTGCCTCTGCCACGGGCATGGTGATCTGGGGCGTGGATGACATGCCTGAGATGGCGTTGACGCCCATGGCTCGCGGGATGTACTCCCCTTCGTAGAACGCCGGGGTGATCTCAGAAATCCTGGGGGCGGGGTCCACGGTGGTGGGGAAACAGAGGATGTTTCCGTCGTTCAGAAAATTGTTGAGCTGTCGCTGGAAGGTTTGCCGAAGCGTGAGGCGGCGCTGGATATCCTTGCGGTCCGAGCCTTTGGCATACGCGTGAAGGGCGGACTCCACCCCGGGGCTCAGGGTTGGCTTTTCATGGGTGACCCAGGCACCGAAGGAGTTCCAGATCTCAATGGAGAGCAGGTACCCCAGGTTTTCGAAGAGCCAGCGCCAGTTGACATGGGGAGCTGTGATGTCTGCCATGGTGGCGGTCCGGGTGGGGCAGGTTTCAGCCAGTTTTTTGCGGATGGGCGTAAGGGCGCTGCAGATCTCCCCGTCGGCCAGTTGAAACAGATCCTCCACAAAGCAGATGGTCGGGTGGGGTGTGGCAGTGTGGCCGTCGTCGGCCAGGAGAACCCTTATCACCTTTTCCAGCACCTCTCCGGTGCGGGCCATAGCACCCACGGTGTCGTAGGACGGCGCCAGGGGGAGTACCCCGGACAGGGAGATGAGCCCGTGGGACGGCCTGTATCCCCAGAGGCCGCAATTGGACGCCGGAACCCTTACCGAACCGCCCGTGTCCGTGCCAAGGGCAAAGTCTACCTGTCCCCCTGCCACCGCCGATGCGGAGCCGCTGGAGGATCCTCCGGGAATTCTGTTCGGGGCCTTGGGGTTTACCGGGGTGCCGTAAAAGGCGTTGACCCCCAAAAGGCTGTAGGCCAGCTCGTCGGAGATGGTTTTTCCCTTATAGATGGCTCCGGCCCCCAGGAGCTGTTCCATGCAGATGGCATGGGCCGCCGCCTCGGTTGCACGGGTCTCTTTCCATCCCGGGCTTCCGTAGCCCGTGATCTCGCCGGTCACGTCCATGTTGTCTTTCAGGGCAAAGGTCAGGCCGTCCAAAGCCCCGGGGGCGTAGGGTGCGTGGGTGGAGTTGTTGACAAATGGATCAGATACGCTTTGGGTGTCACAAGGATTCATGGGATCTCTTCTTTGGTTCTGGGCGGGTTGTTGCAGCCCCTTTCCCGGTTTGGTGAAAGGGGTATTCTATGACTTGTTATGCTGAGAATTAGGCATATGCCAATGCCCTGAACCGGTCAACGGAAAATGAGGCATGATTCCCTTACAGAGAATCGGCGGGGCTGGCAGGTTCACTGGCCTGGATTCGTTTCAGGTGGGCGAGGGCTTCCCGGAAGCTGACGCTCAGCCGCTCCTTTTCCGTGAGCAAGACAAACCCCATGTTTTGGGCTTCTTTTTCAATATCGGCCATGTGGAGGGCGCCCCAGGGCACGATGAGGGTGTCGTAACGGGGCAGGGCCTTGGCCATCATGGAGATCACGGCCTGGTTTCTTCGGGTGAAGATGTCGTAGGTGATGTCGGCCAGGATCGATTCGTCATCTGTCTGGGCTTCGAGCCAGGCGGTGTACCCCCGCCATGCACCTGCGGGTGAATCGGCCTCGGAGAGGACCTGGGCCAGGGTGTTGATGAAGGCCACGGTGGCCGGGGAAGCCTCGGAGAGGTCGATGTCTGCGGAGACAATATGGGGCTTGTGGGCCGCCTCATCCGGTGGCGCAAGGGGCTTGAACTCGTCAGAGACGCTGGTGGCGTCCAGGGTCATGCGTTCCTGGGTGTCGAGGCCCAAAAGGGTTCCCAGGCTGTCGTAGGAAAAGTGGGTTCTGAGGAGCCCCTGTCTGTCCGAGACCCCTTCGGCAAGGATCAGGGTCCTGCCGTTGGTCATGGAGTTTCCAATATCATGATAATAGGCTGTGCGGCCGATGTGGATCATGGGAATCAGGCGCAGGGTCTTTCCGTTTTTCCCGTAGGTTTTTTCGTTCATGTAAAGGCCGGTGAAGCTGATGCGCATGAACCCGTTGGTGCGGGCCTCCACAAAGGCAGAAAATGCCGAAAGCCCCATGAAAAAAAGAAGCACGGGAACAGCCAGGGTGGTTACGGATACATACACTATGGTGTTTTTTGCGCTGAACCAGGGGCCCTGAAACATGGAGGGGCTCATGAGAAAGGGGTGGTCCGATTGATGCCCAATGGCCCGGAGCCCTGCAAGGCCGATGCCCAGCTGCCCCAGGGCCATGAGGATGCCGAACACCCCTTCCGGGATGTACCGGGGCGCGGGCCAGAAGAGGAGGCCTCCCCACAGGGCATAGGCCGCCATGGGCAAGAAGACGCGCTTGGGAAGTCGTCGGTCCAGGCCCATGGCCATGAAAACAAGTACGGAGAGAAAAAGGACCAGATATGCGAGGACATTCCTGGGCTGGACGAGCAGGTGCATCCCGCTTACCGCCAAAAGGAGTTCGTCCAGGACGGAGATGGCCCCGTCGGCCAGGAAAAGAATCAGAAAAAGATTGGCAAAACGACGCATCATGGGGTGCGGCCTTTTATCGTGGTTTTAGAAGTCTGAAAGGAGAGGCCGCCGGTAACTATCCAGCTCAAAAAAGCCTCCGGCGGGTCGCTTTTTGAAAAAAGCTCCGCAAAAACGTTCCGGTAATCAAAAAATAAGAGGGGCTATGCCCTGTAGGGACGTCTCTTCAAAAAACAAAACCTGTTTATCAAACTTTTTAAAAGTTTGGCCCCCGGCAGGGCCGCCGGAGGCATTTTTTTTATAACCTATAACCTATAACCTATGACCTGGTGTGCCTCTAACCTGCCCTTTTAGTGCGCCTCGTTCCAGTTGTCCCCCACCTCGATGTTGACGGACAGGGGCACGGCAAGCTCCCAGACGTTCTCCATGGCCTGCTGCATGAGGCCTTTCACCTCGTTTACTTCCGCTTCCGGGGCTTCGAAGACGATTTCGTCGTGGACGCTCATGATCATACGGGTTTTCAGCTTCTTCTCTTTGATGATCTCGCTGCAGCGGAGCATGGCCAGCTTGATGAGGTCGGCGGCGGTGCCTTGGATGGGGGTGTTGACGGCGGATCGCTCGGCAAACTGTTTGACGTTGCGGTTGGCGCTGGCGATCTCGGGCAGGGGCCGGATACGCCCCAGGAGGGTGCTGGTGGTTTTCGTCTCCCGGGCCTCTTCGATGCAGGTGTCGATGAACGTTTTTACGCCGCTGTAGCGGGCAAAGTAGTTTTCGATGAAGCTCTTGGCCATCTTCTGGGTGATGGCGAGCTCCTTGGAGAGGCCGTAGGGGCTCATGCCGTACATGATGCCGAAGTTCACGGCCTTGGCCTGGCGGCGCATCTCCCCGGTGACAAAGAGGAGGTCGCAGTCGAACATTTCGGCGGCGGTGCGCTTGTGGATGTCCTCGCCGGAGTTGAAGGACTCAATGAGGATGGGGTCCCCGGAGCAGTGGGCCAGGAGGCGCAGTTCGATCTGGGAGTAGTCGGCGGCGATGAGTTTATTCCCCTCTGCCGGAACAAAGGCCCCGCGGATCATGCGGCCCTCGTCGCTTCGCACCGGGATGTTCTGGAGGTTGGGGTTGGAGCTGCTCAGGCGTCCGGTGACGGCCACGGTCTGGTTGTAGGAGGTGTGGATCCGGTGGGTGGTCGGGTGGATCAGGCCCACCAGGGCGTCGGCGTAGGTGCTCTTGAGCTTTGCCAGGGTCCGGTACCGGATCACCTGGGCCGGGAGGTCGTGCATGGCGGCCAGGGCGGTCAAGACCTCTACGTCGGTGGAGTAGCCGGTCTTCTTCTTGGTCTTTTTCTGGACGGGCAGCTCAAGCTTTTCAAAGAGGATGGCCCCAAGCTGCTGGGAGGAGTTGATGTTGAACTCTTCCCCTGCAAGGCTGTAGATGGACGCTTCGATGGTCTCCATCTCGGTTTCAAAGGTCTTGGAGATGGTGACCAGGGCCTCTTCGTTGACCGCCACACCCGTGTGCTCCATCTCGGCCAGGACATGCATCAGGGGCATCTCCATGGTGTCGAAAAGCCCGGTGAGGTTTTTGGCCTCAAGTTCTTTTTCAAACTCCTGGGCGAGCATCAGGGTGATGTCGGCGTCTTCGGCGGCGTAGGGCACGGCCTGGGAGAGGGGGACCTCGGAGAAGAGGAGCTGGTTCTTGCCCTTGCCCGCCACCTCTTCGAACTTGATGGTCTGGTGGTCGAAGAGCTCCAGGGCCAGGTCGTCGAGGCCGTGGGAGCGCCGGGTGGGGTTGAGGAGATAGGAGGCCACCATGGTATCGAAGGCGATGCCGTCAAGCTCGATGCCCGCGCCTTTTAAGACCAGCAGGTCGTATTTGATGTTCTGGCCGCACTTGCGGATGGCCGGGTCTTCCAGAATGGGCTTCATGACGGCAAAGACCGCCTCTTTGGAGAGCTGCTTGTCGGACTCCAGGCCGGTGTGGCCGAAGGGGATGTAGTACGCCTCGTGGGGCGTCACGGCAACGGAGATGCCCACCACCTCGGCCAGCATGGGGGAAAGATTCGTGGTCTCGGTGTCCACGGCCACCAGGGGGGCATCCTTTATCTTTTCCGCCAGCTCTGCCAGGGCCTCTTCGGTGAGCACGGCGTGGTAGGCTTTGGTCACCTTTTTCTGCGGGGCGCTGAACATCTTGATGTATTTTTTAAAGCCCAGCTCCTTGAAGAGTTCTAAAAGGGTCTCGCCGTCGGGCTCGGGAACCACAAGGGCCTCTTCGTCAAAGGGGAGGTCGGCGTCGGTCTTGATGGTGACCAGGTCCCGGCTGATGAAGGCCAGGTCCTTGTTGGTGATGAGGTTCTCTTTCTGCTTCTTCTTGGTGATGGTCTCCACCTGCTCGTAGAGGCCGTCCAGGGAGCCGAACTCATTGATGAGGGCCGGGGCGGTCTTTTTGCCGATGCCCGGTACGCCGGGAACGTTGTCCGAGGTGTCTCCGGTGAGGGCCATGATGTCGGTGACCTGCTCGGGCCACACCCCGAGTTTTTCCTTCACCGCGTCCCGGTCCAGGTAGACGTCGCGGGCCGGGTCCGAGATAACACAGGTGTCGGTGACGAGCTGCATGAAGTCCTTGTCCCCGGTGACGATGACCACCTCAAAACCGGCGGCCTCGGCTTTTTTGGCCAGGGTGCCGATGACGTCGTCGGCTTCCAGGCCCTGCTGCTCCATGGTGGGGATGCGGTAGGCCTCGGCCACCTTGTGGACAAAGGGGATCTGGGCCCTCAAGTCGTCGGGCATGGGCGGCCGGTTGGCCTTGTATTCTTCGTACATCTCGTGGCGGAAGGTGGGGCCCTTGGCGTCAAAGCAGATGACGGCGTGGGTGGGAGCAAAGTCGTTCATCATCTTGACGATGATGTTGGTAAAGCCCAGCACCGCGTTGGTGGGGAGCCCTTCGGCGTTGGTCAAAGGGGGAAGGGCGTGGAAGCTTCGGTATATGTATGCACTGCCGTCGATGAGGTAGATTTTTTTCTTGTCGGTCATGGTCTGGATGGCTCCGGGTTCATGGGGCGAGGCCTGTTGACAGGGGCCTTGGGTTGCATTACGTTCAGCATCTGATATCGCGATGTGATCATGCGGGCCGATGCGTCGGTATGGCGATGCCCCTGCGGGGTCTTTATTATCGGGACAACCCTTGCACGGCGCAGATGACGTGTCGGATTGTGTGGGGTTACGTGTCGATGAGGTCATTGCGCGGAAAAACCCGCTGCAATGGCGTATACCTACCATGAAAAGGGCCAAACGGCAAACACCCGGAGGTGAACCATGGCAGAGAAAAAAGGCGAGATCCTCATCTCGGACCGGCAGATCAAGGACGTGCTGGAGCGTGCAAAAACCATCGCGGTGGTGGGGCTTTCACCCAAGCCTGAGCGGGACTCCCACGATGTGGCCAGATACATGCAGGAAAACGGCTACGTCATCATTCCCGTACGCCCGGCCCAGAAAGAGATCCTGGGGGAAAAGGCGTATAAAACCCTTGATCTGGTGCCGGGCCCCGTGGACATTGTGAATGTGTTTAGAAGAAGCGAAGACGTCATCCAGCATGTGGACGAAGCCATCGCCGTCGGGTGCAAGGTGTTCTGGATGCAGCTCGGCATTGAAAACAGGGAAGCGGCTGAACGTTTGACAGATCACGGCATCGACGTGATCATGAACCGGTGTATCAAGGTGGACCATGCCTCGTACTTCAAAAAGAATATCCTCATATAAGCGAAAGAAACTCAAAGCCCAGGAATCGCCCTGCCACTGCTGCGGCAAAGGCGAGCTCCCCTTTGCCTGGCGCTGCCGCTGCGGCTTTACCATCTGTCAGGACTGCATGGAAGAGAACTTCTGGGGCATGACCTGCAACGGCATCACCTGGGAGTGCCCGGACTGCAGCGCCCAGAACGGGTTTGGGAATCAGTGAGACAGGCGATAGGCTTACAGGTCATAGATCATAAGCTTATAAGGAAAAGAAAAAAGGGAGCGACCCGCAAGGCGGGCGCTCCCTTTTTTCGTTTTTATGCGGCCTGCTCTACATGAAGAACTTGAGAACAAAGATGGCGGCGATGATGTACATCACCGGCGAGACCTCTTTGGCCCGTCCGGAGAGGACCTTTAAGATCACGTAGCTGAGCATGCCGAAGACGATGCCCTCGGAGATGCTGTAGGTAAGGGGCATCATGAGGAAGGTGATGAAGGCCGGGAGGGCCTCGGTGGCATCGTCTAAGTTGATGTTCTTGATGGGGGAGAGCATGAAGAAGCCCACCATGACCAGGGCCGGAGCCGTGGCTGCGCCCGGGATCATGAGAAACAGGGGCGACATGAACAGGGCCACGAAGAAGAGGCCGGCGGTGGTCAGCGAGGTGAGGCCGGTGCGGCCGCCTTCTGCCACGCCAGAGGCGCTCTCCACGTAGGTGGTGACGGTGCTGGTGCCCATGCAGGCGCCGAAGGTGGTGCCGATGGCATCTGCAAAGAGGGCCTGCTTGGCCCGGGGCAGGCGGCCCTTTTCATCCAGGAGTCCTGCCTTGGCGCCCACGCCTACCAGGGTGCCCACGGTGTCGAACATGTCGATGAAGAGGAAGGTGAAGAGGACCACGGCCATGTCCGTTGTAAAGAGCTTGGAGAAATCGAACTTGAACATGATGGGCTCAAGGGAGGGGGGGGCGGAGAAGAGCTTCAGCCCTTCCATGTGGGTGACGCCCAGGGGGATGCCCACCAGGGTGGAGACAAGGATGCCTGCCAGCAGGGCCCCTTTTTTGTTCATGGCCAGGAGGGTCCCGGAGACAACGATACCGATGAAGGCCACCCAGACGGCATGATCGCCCATGTTGCCCAGGGTGACGAGGGTGGCATCGCTTTTGACGATGACGTTTGCCCCTTTAAGGCCGATGAGGGCGATGAAAAGGCCGATGCCCACGGAGACGGCGTTTTTGATGGAGAGGGGGATGGCGTTGATGATGGCCTCACGCACGTTGAAAAAGGTGAGGACAATGAAAATAAGGCCTTCGATGAAGACCGCGGTGAGGGCCATCTCCCATGAGTAGCCCATGTTGAGGACCACGGTGAAGGCAAAAAAGGCGTTCAAGCCCATGCCCGGGGCCAGGGCAAAGGGGAGCTTGGCCACCAGGGCCATGACAAGGGTGGCCACCAGGGCGGACAGGGTGGTGGCGGTGAAGAGGGCCCCTTTGTCCATGCCGGTGGCACTCATGATGTCCGGGTTGACGGCCAGGATGTAGGCCATGGTCATAAAGGTGGTCAGGCCTGCGATCACTTCCGTCCTGACATCGGTTCCGTTCTCTTTGAGCTTGAAAAAGTTTTCCAGCATCTTCTTAGTAACCTTCCTGGTGGTTCACACATATCCCTGACGCGGCGGACAGGGCTCAACATTTGCCAGGGCCTTGTGCTGGGCCGTGGCATCACTCCTTGAATCCAACATGGCACGTCCCCGGTGAGTGCGTGGTCAGCCGGGGCCTTCCTTTAAAAAAAAGAGTGCCGGTATTATGAAACCCTTGGATTTGCATGATACCGGCACGAGCTTTCTATACCACTATGTGAGCGGCAGGGAAAAGGCATTTTTTGAATGTGTTATCCCGTCAAGCAAGACGGTCCCCCAGCCGTGCCTCTCTCAGGTGGTGGCATCGGAGGGCACGGGGCAGGGGGGGAGGTGCTCCCGTTATTCGGCAGCGGGAACGATCTCCAGAAGCTCCATCTCGAAGATGAGGGCTTCGTTGGGACCGATCTTGGGTCCGTTGCCGTTGGGGCCGTAAGCCAGGGTCGGGGGAAGGTAGAGCTTCCACTTGGCACCGGCCTTCATGAGCTGAAGGGCTTCGGTCCATCCGGCGATGAGGCGGTCCACCTGGAAAACGGCGGGCTCGTTACGCTTGTAGGAGCTGTCAAAGACGGTGCCGTCCAGAAGCATGCCTTTGTAGTGGACCTTCACCTTGTCAGAGGCCTTGGGGGTGTCGCCCGTGCCCTTTGCGATGACCTCGTACTGGAGGCCGGACTCGGTGGTGGTGATGCCTTTCTTGGTTTTGTTTTCGGCCAGGAAGGCGTTGGCTTTTTCAAGGTTGTCCACGGTCTGCTTGATGCGTTTGGCCTGCATCTTTTCAATGGCCGTGGTTTTGGTCTGGGTCATCTCTTCAGGGGTCATGAGGGGCTCGGTACCGTGGAAGCCGTCCTGGATCCCTTTGATGAGGGCATCAATGTCGAGCTCAAGGGCATTGGCCTTGAGGTTGGTGCCGATTTCCATACCGATGGTGTAACCGATCTGCTCATCAAAGGATTCGAGGGCCTTTTTCTTGGCTTCTTCGGCCGGAGCGGCGGCCACGAAAGCCAGGGTTATGATGAGAGCAAATGATGCAGAGATCAGGTTTTTTTTCATGAAGGTGTCCTTTGGTTTACAAGTCGTTGGTTGGGATTCCCGTCGCAAAAGGGATCCGGGTGACGTTGGTGTCAAAAAAAACGGTTATTGAACTGTTCATCTTTCACGTTAGCAGGGTGGTGCCGGGGAGCTTTGATTCAAGCCATGGGCAACCCCAGCATCAAAGGAATCTCCCCAAGGCGTTCCATGTGGGCGTCGGCCGGAAGGTCCGGGTTGCCGAAGGCCACAAAGGGGACCCCGGCGGCCTGGGCTGCCAGCTGGTCCGTGCTGGAATCTCCGATGTAGAGGATCTCGTGGGCCGACACCTTGAAGTGCTCCATGATGCTGTGGAGCTGGTCCGGGGCGGGCTTGGGGTGGGCCACGGTCTGGGAGGTGACCACCAGCTCAAAGAGATCCGAAAGGCCGTAAAACGTCAACACCGCGTCCATGGTGTTGGATCGGTTCGTGGCCACGGCCCGCTTGCATCGGGGCGAAAGGGCCGTGAGAACGCGGATCAGGTCGGGCTCTATCTTCATGTGGGGAATCAGGGAAGCGTAATCAAAGGCGGCGGTGGCGGCGCGCACCTCGCTTAAGTCCACGCGTCCCTCAAACAGGTAGGCCAGGGCCTGACTGACGGTGGCCATATGGACGTACCGGAACTGCTCGTCGCTTAAGGGGGGCATCCCGAACCGGTCGAGGATGGTGTTGTAGTAGATGCGGTTGGTCTCTTCGGTGTCGAACATAACGCCGTCACAGTCAAAGGCAACCACTCGGATGGCTTCGGGGGTGATGTTTGATTTCATGCCTTAACAGCCCGGGCGTAGCGGGCCTTCCATAAATTAAGTGTCGGGGCCTTTGGTTATCCGTGGCATCGGGGGATGCCCGTGGAGAGGCGAGTCGTGGTGGTACCGGCCGGGCATTGCGGGAATTACCGCGGTGCCCGACGGCGCTCATGGCTTTTTTGTCAGGCTTTTTTCCGGATGTACAGGGTCACCTGGATCCTCATCTGGGGACGAATTTCGCTGTCCGTATCGATGTCGATGGTGCTGGAATAGCGCCCGCTTTTGCTTGTGACGTTTTTCACGGTGAGCTCATACTCACGGCCGGTCTTTCCCGCCACCTCTTTAACGTCCACGGTGATGAGCTTCGGGTTCACGGGATTGGCAGAGAGGAGCTTGAAGGGATACTCCTTGCTGGGCACGATGCGTACCTTGGCCGTGAGCTCCTGGCCCTCTTTGCCGATGAGCCGAACCTGGGACGGGGTGATGGTGACGACTTTTTCCACATGGCCCCTGAAGATCAGGGAGGTGGTCTGTCGTTTGGGGTCGTTGGATTCCACCTGGATGCTGCGCTTGAAGTCCCGTCCGCCGTAGCCTCTGGTATTGCCGATGATTGTGATGATTCCGCTGCCGCCTGGCGCGATTCGCTTCGTAAACGAAGCGGCGGTGCAGCCTCAGCCGGGCCGGACCCGGGTGATGCGGAGCTCTTCCGTACCTTGGTTCTCTACGGTGTACTCGTGCTTTATGCGTTTGCCCTCCGGTGCGGAGCCGAAGTCGAACTGGGCTTCGGGAATATGGAGAACAGGCCCTTCGGCCTGTTCGGCAGCCGAAAGGGGCAGGGCGATGCAGAGGATGAAAAGCACCAGCGCCACTAATTTTTTGTACATGATGTCACCTCAGTGTCGAACGTTGCTGTCGTCGCGCGGGGACGAAGGGGATGTGCGTGAGGGCTCGGGCAGCACATAACCTTGCGGCTCGTCCATGGAAGCCGGGGTTTTGTCGATACGTTGTGTCGGCTGGTATGTATCGTATCCCCCAAAAGGGCGGAGGATGTGCGGTTATATTTTGCGAGAGCACGGACTCGTTGCGTATCAGGTATCAGCATCGGCGCATAGTGTATGTTTCTCGCCGGGTGTTGTCAAGGTGAAGGGCGGCCTTGGCGTGGTTGCCCAGGGCATGGGGAAAGGTGATTTTGCGAATGGTTCCTTCGGCTGTGTCGAGGAGGGCGAAACTCGGATCGCCGTTGGAACCCATGATCTCCCCGGGGTTCAGGAGGGTGGATCGCCCAAGCTCTTCCCGGTGCCAGGTGTGGGAGTGGCCGCAACAGACGAGGTCGAAGTCCCCGGTGGCGGCAAAGGCGCGCCCCACATCGGGCTGGTGGGTAAAGGCAATGCGCAGGCCCCCCAGGGTCACCTTGCCCACGGTCTCGTGGAGCTGGATGTGGTCAAGGTCCCGATAGGCGGCCCGGGCCAGGGTCAGGACGCTGCCGTCGTTGTTGCCGAGGACCCCGTGGACCGGGATGCCCGCCTTGTCCAGGCGCCGGAGCATGAAGGGGGCCACAAAGTCCCCGCAGTGGATGATGGCCTCGGCTTCGGCTTCGGCGATGAGGTCAAGGGCGGTCTTCAGGTGCCAGATATTGTCGTGGCTGTCGCTCATGATGGCGATGCGCATGGTGTGTTCCTTTGATAAAATGTAACTATTCAGCTTATGCCTCCGGCGGCCCTTCCGGGGGCTAAACGTTTACCTGATTTTATAAAGGCAGGTTTAACAAACAGGTTTTAAAAAATATTTTCGAGTGAATTTTTACTTTAAAGGCGGATGTGATTTGACCCGAGGAACGAGGGGCAAAACACATCCGAAACCTGCTTTCAAGGTGGCACACCTTGACGCCGGAGGCTGTTTTTATTGAGCTGAATAGTTACCGATAAAATAAGATTATCCCAGTGCATAGGGGTCCACGTCAATGGTGACGGAGACATTGGAAAATCCCCCCTCCTTGCGAAAGGCTTCAAGGGCGTCTGCGGCCATTTTTTTCATGACGGAAGGGGACTCTCCTTTGAGGAGGATCTGCCAGCGGTAGCGGTTCATGGCGCGGGTCAGGGGCGCTTCGGCAGGGCCCATGATGGCAACGCCGGTGTCCGGGCGCCGGTCCCAGAGGAGCCCGGAGAGCTTCTGGGCGGCTGCGCGGCTGCGCTGGCTGTTTTTGTCGGCGATGCGAATCAGGATGATCCGGGTAAAGGGCGGGTAGGCCAGGGCGCGGCGAAACCCGGTTTCGTGGGTGTAGAAGGCGTCGGCGTCGTGGTCCACGGCGCAGCCGATGGTAAAGTGATCGGGCACGTAGGTCTGGAGAATCACCCGGCCGGGCTTGTCGCCCCGGCCCGCGCGCCCGGCAACCTGGGCCAGGAGCTGGAAGGTGCGTTCCCCGGCCCTGAAGTCGGGCAGGTTCAAGGCGGTGTCTGCGCAGATCACGCCCACCAGGGTGATGTCGGGGAAGTCGTGGCCCTTGGCGATCATCTGGGTGCCCACCACGATGTCCACCTGTTTTTCCCGGACCCCTTTGAGGATCTTAAGGAGGGAGCCGCGCCGGGCCGTGGTGTCCTGGTCCATCCGTGCCACGGTCTTGTGGGGGAAGATGTCCTTGACGGCCTCTTCCACCTTTTCCGTGCCGCTGCCCAGGAGCTTGATCTTGTTGCCGTTGCAGATGCGGCAGTGGGTCTTGGCCGGTTCAAAGTAACCGCAGATGTGGCAGCGAAAGGCGCCTACGCCTTTGTGGAAGGTCATGGAGACGTCGCAGTGACGGCATTTTAAGGGCTCGCCGCAGTGGGCGCAGATGGGCGCGCCGGAAAAACCACGGCGGTTTAAAAAGAGGAGCACCTGCTCGTCCCGGTCCAGGGTCTGGGTCATGGCCTCCACGAGGCGGGGGGTGAGAAAGGTGTGGATGCCCGGCAGGTCCTTGTATTTCTTTAAGTCCACCACCTCGATCTCGGGCATGGGCTTTTTGTTCACCCGCTTGGTGAGCAGGACCTCTTTGAACTTGCCGGTGGTGGCGTTCCACGCCGATTGGATGGAGGGCGTGGCCGAGCCCAGGAGCACCACGGCCCCTTCCATGCGGGCCCGCACAGCGGCCAGGTCCCGCGCGTTGTACCGAAGGCCGCTCTCCTGTTTGTAGGAGCCGTCGTGTTCCTCGTCCACCACGATGAGGCCGATATCGGTGAGGGGGGCAAAGATGGCCGAACGGGCCCCGATGACCACGCTGACCCGCTTCTCGGCGATTTTCACCCACTGGTCGTAGCGCTCCCCGTCGGAGAGGCCGCTGTGCAGGACGGCGATGCGGTCCCCAAAGCGGGACTTGAACCGGCGGTCGGTCTGGGCGATGAGGGCGATTTCGGGCACCAGCACCACAGCCGTCTTCCCGGCGGACAAGGCCTCTTCCACCAGTCGCATGTAGACCTCGGTCTTTCCGCTGCCCGTCACCCCTTTTAAAAGGAAGGTGGCATACCCCTCTTTGAGCTGGGCAGACACCGTGGAAACCACCTCCTGCTGCTCGTCGGTGAGGGGCGGCGGGGTGTCGGGCACGATCTCTTCTCCCAGGGGGGATCTCTCCACCCGGTCCTCGAAGAGGTGGACGAGTCCCATCTCCACCATGGGGCCCAGGGTGCTCTTGGCCGAGGGGAGCTTTCGGTTGAGGTCGGCCCGGGCTGTGGCGCCGTGGACGCGCAGGAAGTCCAGGAGAAGCTGGCGTTTTTCCGTGACCCCTTTTTGGGGGAGGGGGCCGAAGGCCGCCTCGGCCAGGGTCTCCATCTTGGCCCGGGTGCGTGCTGTGCTGAGCTCACGGGTCACCGTGATCCATCCCTTTTTCTCAAGGGCCTGTATCTGGGCGCGGGGGACGGGCGGGTCTGCGTCGATGAGCTGCTTCAAGGGGACCGGTGAGTTTATCAGCAGGGCAAGGAGGTCTTTGTCCGCCTCCGGGCAGGCCGGGTCGCCTGCAGCGGTTTTTCCGCTGTCCGTGAGGGAGGCCACCTGCCGGTCCACCACATTGAGCCCGCCGGGCAGGGCTGTTTTGATCACATCCCCCATGGGGGCCATGTAATAGTCGGCAATCCACCGGAACAGGGGAACCATGGCCGGGGTAAACAGAGGGCAGGGGTCCAGGGTGTCCAGAATGGACTTCACCCGCATTTTTTTTTGAGGCGGTGCAAAGGCCGTGATGTAACCTGTCACCGTGCGCCGGCCAAAGGGCACGAGGACCCGGGAGCCCACGGCCGCGTGGGCACGCAGGTGATCCGGCACGATATAGGTGTAGGGTCCGGACAGGGGCAGGGTTACGGTGACCTGGGCGTAACAGGTGGCGTCGGGCATGGAACTCTCGGTAAGGGTAAATAGGCGGCCCGGCGTTTCTGGCTCACGGGGCGGGCCTTGGGTTGTTGATGTCGCCCCCACTATAATGATGCCCTTAGAAAATGTCACCCCCCAAAGCGAAACAAAACGGATTCGCGGATACTCTACTCGTTGTTCCTTGGGGCGTCACCTCTGCTGACGGGCTACGCCGTGGACAGCGGTGTGAGGACTTTAAACATTTTTATGTATCAAAGGGCTTTTCATGGCTAAAATGGCTTTAAGGTCTGTTTGTTTAAGGTTTCAAAGGCTTGTCTCCGACAGTGCCCCGGGGACAAAAACAGGTTGAAATCCCGGGCCGCTTTTTATATACTTCGTTGATTTTGCCGTGAGGTCAGGGCGGGGTTCGGATGAATCTTCTTGAAAGTCCGATGGGTTGTGGTTTTCGGCTGCGAACGTGTAAAGCGTAGCCATGGCCCGGGGGGATATGCGTCCTGCGGCCGCCACGGCAAAACATGGAGGGACCGGATGGCCGACCCGCGGGTCGGTGTTGTCCATAGATCAAGAATTAAGATCACTAAAATAGCGTGGCACGAAAGATCGCGTGGCACGAAAGCACTTGGCTTCAGGAGGATCCATGGCCGTACATATTGCAGAACACCCCCTTATCAAGCACAAGCTGGGCTTGATGCGAGCAAAGAATATTTCCACCAAAGACTTCAGGGATCTCTCCTCTGAGGTGGCCCGTCTTCTTACCTACGAAGCCACCAAGGATCTGGAGACCGAAGAGGTGGAGATCGACGGCTGGGCAGGTCCCGTAACCGTGGAGCGAATGAAGGGCAAGAAGATCACCATCCTCCCCATCCTTCGCGCCGGCCTCGGCATGATGAACGGCGTCATCGACCTGATCCCCTCGGCCAAGGTGAGCGTTGTGGGCCTCTACCGCAACGAAGAGACCCTGGAGCCCGTTGTCTATTATGAAAAGATGGCAGGGGAGATGGACAAGCGTATTGCCCTGATCCTGGATCCCATGCTCGCCACCGGCGGCACCCTCATCGCCACCATCGACATGCTCAAAAAGTCCGGTTGCACCAGCATCCGTGGCCTCTTCCATGTGGCGGCCCCCGAGGGCATCAAGCGGGTGACCGATGCCCATCCGGATGTGGATATCTATGTGGCGGCCGTGGATGAACGGCTCAACGACAAAGGGTACATCCTCCCGGGCCTCGGTGATGCCGGGGACAAGATATTCGGTACCAAATAGTTCTATTGAGGGGCTTCGGCCCCTCTTTTTTTATGCCCTTTTTCGGCGGCCATGGGCCGCTTTCATCAGAGGGCACCATAGATTTTGTTTGTTTTGGGTCCTTTCGGGGGCCTTTTTTATGATCTTTTTTCTATTTATGATGTGTGTGCTGATTCAGGAGGGGAAATGACAAGCAGCAGCAATAGCAGTTACCGGTTTAACGTGAAGGATTCGTTTTTGGGGGCCCAGATGCTTTTCGTGGCCTTCGGTGCCCTGGTGCTCGTGCCGATTCTGACGGGCCTCAACGCCAACGTTGCCCTGTTTACCGCAGGGGTGGGAACCCTGATTTTCCAGGTGGTGACCCGGGGAAAGGTTCCGGTTTTCCTGGCGTCTTCTTTTGCCTTTATCGCCCCCATCTCCATCGGGGTGCAGCAGTGGGGCATCGCCGGCACCATGAGCGGCCTCATCGCCGCCGGTTTGTTTTATGTGGCCCTGAGCTTTCTCATCCGCTGGCAGGGATCGGCCATCATTGAGAAGGTGCTTCCCCCTGTGGTCACCGGCCCGGTGATTATGGTCATCGGTCTGATTCTCTCCCCCGTGGCCGTGAAGATGGCCACCGGTGTGGCCAACCCTGCGGCCATTATTCCCAAGGACGTTGCCCTGACCGTCTCCATGGCGGCCCTTGCCACCACAGTGCTGGTTTCTCTTCTGGGGCGTGGCATGATCAAGCTGATTCCCATCCTGTGCGGGATTGTGGTGGGGTATGTTGTTGCCCTGTTTAACGGTCTTGTGGATTTCAGCCCGGTGAGGGATGCCGCCTGGCTGGCGCTGCCCGACTTTACCTTTCCGGAGTGGAATTCCGCGGCCGTGTTCTTTATCGTTCCCGTGGCCATTGCCCCGGCCATTGAGCACTTCGGGGACATTCTTGCCATCGGCGGCATCACGGGCAAGGATTATCTCAAGGATCCCGGCATCGAAAACACCATGCTCGGTGACGGCCTTGCCACCAGCTTTGCCTCCCTTCTGGGCGGTCCCCCCAACACCACCTACTCCGAGGTGACAGGGGCCGTGGCCCTCACCGGTGCCCAGAATGCCGGGGTCATGACCTGGGCGGCCATCACCTCCATCCTCCTTGCCTTTGTGGGCAAACTCGGGGCCCTGCTCTCCAGTATCCCCACCCCGGTCATGGGTGGCATCATGCTGCTTCTCTTTGGCGCCATCATGGTGGTGGGTCTCAACACCCTGGTCAAGTCCGGCGAGGACCTCATGGAGGCCCGCAACCTGACCATCGTGGCCCTGATCCTTGTGTTCGGCATCGGCGGCATGAGCGTCTCCGCCGGTCAGTTTACCCTCCAGGGCATCGGCCTTGCCGGGATCCTCGGCGTGGTGCTGAACCTCGTGCTGCCCCGGTGCAGGGTAGACGAAAAGTAATGTTCGGCCCACAGGGGCCTTGTGAGTGAGATGAATAAAAAAGCCCGCCGGTTCGGCGGGCTTTTTTTATTGTGTCGACGTAACTATTCATCGCTCTTCTTGAATGGCGCTTGGGCCCTGGTTGCCGCTTGTCCATGACCTTTGAAAAACAGTGAAAAATCGACCGAAACGGAGTGCCGCACTCCGGTGCGGCATTTTAGTCTGTCTTCACCCGAGCCGCACCGGAGTGCGGCGCTCCAGGGGACAAGGGTGTTCGACGGAGGGACAGGCCCATGGCCCAAACGATGATCAAGGTCGACGTTTGTTTGAAAGGCGGATGTGATTTGACCCGAGGAACGAGGGACAAATCGCAAGGGCAATATGCTTTCGAGGTGGCTCACCTCGCCGCCGGAGGCATGCTTTTTGAGCCGATTTTTACCGTGGAATGCAGTTTTTAAGGCTTGAATCGTTACGCGTCGAATCACCACCTTGCAAAGTGGTCCTCGCAGAATCCTGGTGCATCGGTGACGGTTACGGGGGGGCCGCCGGGTGGTGTGACGGTGCCGGTGAAGCGGCCGCAGAGCTGGGTGAAGAGGCTGCCCATGACCAGGGCGTTGACCTTCTCCTCGCGGTGGCCCTCCGGGGTGAAGGCCAGGTCGATGATGCCGTCCATGGAGGTAATGCGCCAGGGGGCGGTGGTGTTGTCTTGTTTGTAGTCGAAGTGAACAGGGCCGATGTGGGTCGGGGTTCCGTCAATCCAGACCATGTTTTCGGTAAAGCCGGTCTCGTTGACCCCGGCCGCCAGGTTCATGCCGAAGCTCCTGCCGTCGGCCAGCACGGCCGCCGACGAAGCCCAGCTCCAGAAGGTGTTGCGCCGCATGTAGCCTGCGGACCAGTCGGTGAGGGCCAGCACCTGCGGCGAGGCTATCTCCGTCTGGGTGCCGTCCACCGTGAGGGTGCCGCTCACCTCGACGGGGGACCGTTTGTCGGTGTAGGTCCAGCCCCTGTACCCGGTGCGAGAGACCACCCGCAGGGGCGCCGGGTGCGGGGCGGTGAAGGCCGCTTTGATCGAAAGCCTGTCGGTGTGGCAGGCCACCCCGTCTTTGGAGATGGTGAGGTCAAGGTCCGAGGTTTTGATGCGGCTCAAGGGGGTGTCGGGGGTGGCGCGGATACTGGCCTTGAAGGGGGTGAGGACCGAGGTCTCCGTGAGTACGCCCGTGGCGCGGTCAAGGTGGTAGGCGAAGCCGTTTTTAATGAGTCCCAAATCCACCACTGCCACACCGGCCATGAAGGTGTCGGACATGAACCCCACAAAATTGAAGCGATTGAACTTGAAGCGTTTATATAGAAAGCTGCGTCGCCTGCCGAAGGCCGACCTGAGGTCAAAGTCCAGGAAGTTGAGTTTTCCCACCGGTCCGTGGTGGTAACCGTAGGGCAGTGTTCCGTCTTCCCTGATCAACGTGTCCATCTCTCCTCCCTAAGTTGTCTGGTTAAGGCTGTTTTTGGCTCTGCTATTTATATTGTGTGCGTTCTATTTTTGTCCTGTCTTACCCCTGGCTGCGTAGGATTTCCATAGGGGGTCTGTAATGAAATACCTCAATTTTACAATGCCTGGGCCGGTTTGTTGGCATTGGTTGTCTTTGGGGGTGTTCTTTTTTCGGTGTACAACCTGGTGCTCTGCTCGGAAAAATTCAATTGTATACTAAAAAAATGCCGATACAATTTGAGAACTCTGTTTCTTGAAGTGATTGCTGGATCATACATGAAACGACGGTATTGTAAAATACGAGTTTTAACAAGGTATTAATCCGGCGCATGGAATTGTGATTCTAATTTTAGAGTGTAAATGCCGTTTGCAGTTGACAAGTGGTTTTCACGGTCTCTACTATCTCTCCAATCGTGCAAAAAAAGTTAGTTTCCTGTTCTGGTGGATTGACTCGCGGTTGCTTGTGGTGAACTTAGTTAGCTCCTGACAACCGGTGACAATATAGGTAACAACAAACTTTTTGGGAGAGAAGTATGAAGGTGGAAAAAATGGTGAAAAAAGGATTGGTGGTCCTTGCAGCGGTGGTGCTGAGTGCGTCGTCGGCCTATGCAGCCAACGTCGAAACCATGGGGATCGGCGCCATGAACACGGCCCAGGCGGGCGCCGTGTCGGCCTACTGCGACAACGTGTTTGCGGCTTACTACAACCCGGCGGGGCTTTCGCTCATTGAAAAGCCCACCATATCGGCGGGTGCCATGTACTACAACGCCAAGATTGAGGTGTCTGACTGGAATGTGGTATCGCAGGGGTCCAACCCTACTTTGGATGGCGCGCCATCGGATTATGACTCCGATACCATGCACATCGTCAGCCCGTCCCTGGGCTTTGCCATGCCGGTGACCGATAGTCTTACTCTTGGTGTGGCTGCGTATACCCCTTACGGTCTTCATGTTACTTGGGATAAGGATCCTGCAAAATCTCCGTCCAGTGCCTACGCCTGGGAATCTTACTACGGGCGTGTAGCTGTATCCCCGACCTTGTCCTACAAGGTTTCTGATAAGTTTTCAGTGGGGGTTGGGGTGAGCCTTGGCCGCTCAATCTCTGAAGCTGGAAAGACCATGGAATACAGCGATGATTTCGATGCAACTGCCATAAATATAAAAGCGGGAGGGACGCTTGAACCTGAAGTGGCCTTAGGGCAGGCAGTAGTGAATGCAGCTAAATTCACCGGTGATGTGGAGAAGGCTAAAGAGCTGGCAATGTCGGCTACGCTTCTTAATGGCGCTCACATGAAAATGGAAACCACCGATGATTTTAACTATTCTTTCAATGTTGGGCTTATGTATCGCCCCATTGAGCAGCTCTCCATGGGCCTGACCTACCGAGGTCGTTCCGATGGCGATTTCGAAGGGGATGTGATGATCTCTGGTGCCATGGGTGGGACGCAGGATCTGGATGGTACCGTCACGATGGAGTATGATCATCCCGAGCAGGTTCAGGCAGGTATTCGCTGGATGCCCAGTAATAAGTTTTCGGTTGAGGCCGATGTTACCTGGACCCGATGGAGTATCAACGAGAATCAGGATGAGCATGCCGTTATCAATGTGCCTGACGCTTATGTCGGTCTGGTGGGGTCTTCAACTATTGAGAAAACCTTTGAGCATGAGCGTGACTGGGAAGATACCACCGCATACAAGCTGGGGATTTCTTACCAGGCCACTGAGGCGTTCGTCTTTCGTGCCGGTTACACCTACGACCCCTCACCCGTTCCCGATGAGACCTTTGAGTTTGGCTGGCCTGACACGGATCGCAACGTCTATACCCTTGGTATGGGATGGCAGATCAATGAACGATGGAATATTGATGCTGTCGTCCAACACGTGATTTCGACGTCGAAGCGTTCCACGACAGGTGGAAGTACCGAGCTTAATAAAAATTACACTGCAGCCTATGGTGCCCCTGCTCAAGTGTACTGCGAAAACGAAGGCATCCTCTGGGGCGCAGGCATGACCCTGACCTACACCTTCTAAGGCGCGTTTGATCGTTCCCCATTGCTTTGGGGTAAAAAAGGCCGCTCCCGCCCGGGGCGGCCTTTTTGCGTCCATGGGCCCGGAGTTGAAAAGACCGGGCCGTTCTGATAAAAACCACGGGTTGTTCGTAAAAACCGGCGCAACGCCGGTTTTTTTGTGTGTATGAATCATGGGGAGCGGAAAGTAGGACGTATGCAGGACAGTAGTGTGTCGATTTTGATTTCGTTTGTCCTCTACCTGATATTCATGGTGGGGATCGGTTGGGTGTATTACGGCAGGACAAAGACCCTCTCGGATTATATCCTGGGGGGCAGGGGCCTCAACAGCTGGGTGGGGGCCATGAGCGCCCAGGCCTCGGACATGAGCGGCTGGCTCCTTCTGGGCCTGCCGGGGTATGCTTACGTGGCGGGGCTCGAATCCTTCTGGATTGCCTTTGGCCTTGCCATGGGGACCTGGCTGAACTGGAAGTTCGTGGCCGAGCGGCTGCGGAACTACACGGAGATGTCCGGTGACTCCATCACCCTGCCCGACTATTTTGAGAACCGGTTCCGGGACACCTCGCACCTGCTGCGGATCATTTCAGCAATCTTTATCCTGATCTTTTTCCTGATCTACACAGCCTCCGGCTTTGTGGCCGGGGCCAAGCTCTTCAGCACCGTCTTCGGGCTCAGCTATAACTCGGCCCTTCTTATCGGGGTGGCGGTGATCATCTCCTACACTTTCCTGGGCGGGTTCATGGCGGTGAGCTGGACCGATTTTTTCCAGGGCATGATCATGATCGTGGCCATCATCGTGGTGCCCACCCTGGGCATCATCAAGGCCGGAGGGCTTGCCACCACCCTGGACGGGATCCGCTCCATCAACCCCGCCTTTTTAAGCATCTTCACGGACACCAAAGGGGCGCCCCTGGCCGTGATGTCCGTTATCTCCCTTGCCGCATGGGGTCTGGGCTATTTCGGTCAGCCCCATATCCTGGCCCGGTTCATGGCCATCCGCACCACCGCCGAGATCCGCAAGGCCAAGACCATTGCCATGCTCTGGGTGGTGGCCAGCCTCTCCTTTGCCGTGGTGGTGGGCCTTGTGGGCCTGGTCTGCCTGGACGTTCCCCTGGCCGCCGGAGACCAGGAGAAAATCTTCATGGTGATGGTGGATCAGCTGGTGCCCACGGTCCTTGCCGGGGTGTTCCTGGCCGCGATCCTTGCCGCCATCATGAGTACCGCCGACTCCCAGCTCCTGGTGACCTCATCTGCCCTGACCGAGGATTTTTACAAGGTGCTGTTTCGAAAAGAGGCCTCGGACGCCGAGCTTGTGTGGGTGAGCCGATGTGCTGTAATGCTGGTGGCGGTGTTTGCCTGGATGTTTGCCCGGAACCCCGACAGCTCCGTGCTGGGCCTTGTCTCCTATGCCTGGGCCGGATTCGGTGCCACCTTCGGCCCCATCATTCTTCTGTCGCTTTACTGGAAGCGCATGACCCGCAACGGGGCGCTGGCCGGTATCGTGGCGGGCGGGGTGACCGTGATCGTCTGGAAGCAGCTTACGGGGGGATTTCTGGGGTTGTTTGATCTTTATGAGATCGTGCCGGGTTTTCTGGTCTCCATTGTTGTGATCGTGGCGGTGAGCCTCATGGACAGAGAGCCCGCCCACGAGATCCAGGCGGAGTTCGATGCGGTGAACAACACCATTTAAAGGCCTCCACAAGGGACTTGCAGTGTAAAAAAGCCGTGACCGGTCATGTGTTTATGACCGGTCACGGCTTTTGTGTTTGTGCAGGCAGGCTTTTTTGATCTGAATGGTTACTATTATTTTAGGGCATAGCCCTTATTCAAAGACCGAGGCCAGGGTGTCTGCCAGCAGGCCCTTACGGGCCAGTTCCACGAGGCTTGTCCCCTTTACGGGGACGGGGGTGGCCGTCTCCACTGGCGAAAGGGCCTCTGCGTCGCTGTCCATGGCGAGGACGCGGAGCTCTTCGGCCCCTTGGAGGGCGGTGGCAAGGGCGCCTTGGGGGAGGTCCCCCGAGGCCACCACGGTCCATTCGTTGTTCAGTTCCTGATGGAGCAGAAGGGCGTCGAGTTCCCTGCGCACCAGCACGGTGCGGCGGGTGGTGCCGGAAAGGACCAGGGGGACGGCATCGCTGCCTTCGACGGTATGGTACTCCCCGTCGTGGCCGTGGCCCATGCGGTAGATGACGACGCGTTTGAGCTCCTTGTCCCGGATCACAGGGATGGTGAGCCCTTCGGGGAGAAGGATTTTGTCCACGCCTTGGGTGCCCCAGGAGTCTGCGGGCCTTCTCGTGTTCCTCACCTGCCAGCCGATGAAGGCCTCTTTCAGGGTTTTAATGGCAAAGCCCGATTCAAAGAGCCAGGCCTGAATCGATTCATTGTGCTTGCCCCAGAGCATTTTTGTGGCTTTGACGGTTACGGCGACGGCTTTTTCGTTCCACAGCCCGGGGTCGGTGATCGTTTCGTTGCGTGTGTCCATCAGTACAGCTCCATTACGGAATGCCACCGGTCCCGCTCGGTGGCCACGGGAAGGTCCCTTTGTTTCATGGTCTTCACAAGGTTGGGTTCGTTGAACCGCAGGAAGGGGTTGGCCCGTTTTTCGTCGCCCAGGGTGGAGACCACGTGGGCCGGGTCGTAGAGGGTAAGGTAGCGGGCGATTTCCTTCTCATTTTCCGGCTCGATGATGCGGGCAAAGGCCATGGATTCCTGAACATAGTCGTGGCCTGCGTAGATTTTCGTGTCGTCCGGGAAGGTGAGCAGGAAGGTGACGGAACGGTAGAAGCTCTCCATGTCCCCGGAAAAGCAGGTCCCCACCGTGCCGTTGAAGAGGGTGTCTCCTGTGATGAGGCGTCCCTTGATCTCAAAGGTGAGGCAGTCGTCCATGTGGCCCGGGGTGTAATGGACGAAAAGGGGTTCCCCGTCGATCTCCAGCCGCCCCTGCCTGCGAAGGGTGGGGATGTCCAGGTGGGTGGCCTTAGAGCGCAGGATCAGTGGGGTGTTGCCCACGGTGTGGTCCGGATGGGTGTGGGTGTTGATGACGTGGGTGAGGTCAAGACCCCGGGCGTCGACAAAGGCCAGGATCTCGTCCACGGCTCCGGGATCAATGGCCACGGCGGACGTGGGGCCGCTGACCACATAGGAAAAATTGTCGGCGCTGTAGCGGAACTGGGTGAGGGTGAGCATGATGTCCTCCCAGAGGGTTAAACGGGTTTGACGGGCAGGGCCTCCACCGAGAGTGTGAGCTCGCCGTTGTCCGTGCGGAGGTCCCAGGATTTGATGCCCTTCATCATGGCGGGGTACCTGGACTGTTTGGCAGTGATGAGATCCAGAACAACGCGGACGAAGACCTCCTTCTGCTCTGCGGGGAGCTGTGCGGGGAGGCGTTCTTCCACCTGGGACCTGTACCCTTCTTTCTCCCGGCTTTCAAAGAGGGAGAGGTTCCAGCCGGTGACGGCCAGGGAGATGAGGTGGTGCTTCATGGCGTCGTCGTCGCAGGCGGCACACAGGGGCGCAGCAAGGGTGAGGACCGCGTTGGCCACGTCTTCGTGGGTGCAGGCGGCAAAGTTTTTCACGGTAAGGGTGCTCATGGAAAGTCCTCCGGTTGAAAGTCAACATGACGACGCCTCGTTGCCTTGGCGGGTGCGTCGGGTTTGATCCGCTTGATTCCCGGCGGTGATGCCCCTAAAACTAAGCTGATTCCATGAAAAGTCAAGGCAAGGCAGGTCTCCTTCCGATTCGGCTCGGGGGCATGTGCGATGGGTCGGAGGGCATGATTTGGGGTGTTATCATTGATTTTTTGTGCTGTGGGGCCGCGTGGGATTTACGGGTTTCCCTGAAACCTCACAGACCCTGCAACGGCCGAAAGCACGGTGATTTTCGTGCACTGCCCCGTCCGGAATGCACCTTGATCTTTGCCATGGGCTGTTTTACTATTGCGCACCTGCCGCAGCTGGGGGGCCACGGGCCGTCAGGGGCGCGGAGACCATAACGGACAGTCGGGGCGCCGGCCGTTCATCTAAGAAAATACCACCACAAAAAAACAGGACAGCACACTATGGGGATGAATATTGTGGATCGCATTGACGACCGGGTGAAGGTCGATCATGTGCTGATCAGCGTGTCGGATAAAACGGGACTGGACACCCTGGTTCCCGCCCTGGTGCGGGGCAACCCGTCCATTCGTATTTTTTCAACGGGCGGTACCTTCGGGGCCATCGAAAAGATCCTGGGCGATGCCGCGGCAAAGCACCTGGTGCAGGTGTCGGACTACACGGGCCAGCCCGAGACCCAGGGCGGACTCGTCAAAACCCTTGATTTCAAAATCTATCTCGGAATCCTGACGGAAACATACAACGATTCTCATCAGGAAGACTTAAAGAGAACCGCCGCAGTTCCGATAGATATGGTAGTTGTGAACCTTTATCCCTTTGAGGCCACCGTGGCCAAAGAAGGGGTTACCGTGGAGGAGGCCCGCAGCAACATCGACATCGGCGGTCCCACCATGGTCAGGGCCTCTGCCAAGAACTACCTTCGGGTGGCCTCGGTGGTGAATCCCTCGGATTACGGGGCCGTTGTGGCGGCTCTGGAGGCCAATGACGGGGCAACAGACCTGTCCTTAAGGTACGAGCTGGCGACCAAGGCTTTTGAGCATACCGCCACCTACGACCGGCACATTGCCGATTATCTCGCAGCACAGGCCCCGCAGAGCGTGTCGGGGTGTTACAGCGCATCCTAAACACCCTATCCGGACCCGACAGGACCCGCGGCGGCTTTTCTGACAGGCTGCAGAGGGGCCCTTTCGGGGGGAGAAAAGCACATGGCAGACGATCTGAAAAAGATGTACCGAACCATCATGGACGACCACTTTGCTCCGGCCATGGAGATATCCTTTGTGGACGGCGACAACCGCCAGACCCTCTTTTACGAGAAAGTGGCCTGGACCATCGACCAGGTCAAAAAAGGGCTGCGATACGGTGAAAACCCGGGTCAGGAAGCTGCGCTGTACCGCCTGGCCAATGGCAACCTGGTGGTGGGGGAGACCCAGACCATCGCGCCGGGGCGTTACCTTGCCTCGGACATTGAGCTCCTTCAGTCCGGGAAGCATCCCGGCAAGACCAACCTCACCGATGCCGACAACGCCCTGAACATCCTGCGTTACTTCACCGATACCCCCACGGCGGTCATCGTGAAGCACAACAACCCCTGCGGCGCGGCCGGGCCGCTTCCCTGGAAGAGGCCTACGCCAAGGCCTACATGGCCGACCGCATCGCGGCCTTCGGGGGGTGCATCGCCCTGAACCGCAGCGTGGACAAGGCCACGGCCGAGGCCATCAGCAACCAGTACGCCGAAGTGGTTGTGGCCCCCGATTTTGAAGAGGGGAGCCTGGAGATCCTGTCCGCGCGCAAGAACCTCCGGGTGATCCGCATCGGCAACATGGACCGCCTCCAGAGCTATGTGGGAGAGCGCGTTGTGGATTTTAAAAGCCTCATGGACGGGGGGATCATCACCCAGCTCTCCTACGTGCCCGAGGCCAGGACGCGCAAGGACCTCAAGCTTGCCCAGTGCGAGTACAAGGGGACCCTGTACACCATCGACCGGGAGCCCACCGACGCCGAGTACGAAGACATGCTCTTCGGCTGGCTGGTGGAATCCGGCATCACCTCCAACTCCGTGATCTACGTCAAGGACCAGGTGACCGTGGGCATCGGCACCGGTGAGCAGGATCGCGTGGGGGTTGCCGAGATCGCCGTGGACAAGGCGTACAAAAAACTTGCCGACCGTTACGCCTTCGAGACCTATGGCGTGGGGTACGTTGACCTTACGGACGCCGACAAGAAAGCGGAGATCGATGCCAGGGTCAAGGCTGAGAACGGCGGCATCAAGGGTGCCACCATGGTGAGCGATGCCTTCTTCCCCTTCCGTGACGGCGCCGACGTGGGCCTCCGCGAGGGGGCCAGCGCCATCGTCCACTCCGGGGGATCCATGAACGACTACCAGTCCATTGAGGCGTGCAACGAATACGGCGCCACCATGGTCTACACCGGCCAGCGGAGCTTCAAGCACTGATTCCGACTGGTCTTGAACCGATGCGCCCTTGCAGACTGCAAGGGGCATCAACAACGTATGTTCCGGTGGGGTGACGCACCGGAGATGACCGGCGGCACGCCTCCAATGCCAGTTGGAGGCGTGTTTCAGGCCCTTTTGGGAAACAGTGGTTTACAAAAGGGGACCTGGTAACCCATCTGGTGTTTTAAGCGGTGTGTGTATGACGGACAAGCCTGTGTTGAAGATTGGTCACCTGCGGATTACCGATCACCTGATTCTGGGTGTCACGGATCTCAAGTTGAAAAAGGGAATGGAGACCTTCAAGCATTGCTCCCTCCAGCCGGTGTTGAAAAACGGGTGGAACGAGGTGGCCGACGACCTGGCCACCGGGGCCCTTGACGGTGCCTTTATCCTTGCCCCCACGGCCATGGACATTTACAAGTCCGGGGTGGGCATCAAGCTGATCCTGTTTACCCACAAATCGGGCAGCATCCTGGTGAAGAGCCGCCGTGCGGGAATCCAGCGCATCGAAGACTTTGCCGGAAAGGTGGTCCTGATCCCCTACCAGCTTTCGGTGCATAACATGCTGTTTCACCGTCTCCTTAAGGAGAAGGGGCTCAACCCCGGCACCACCCGGGACAAAAAAGCCGACGTCTTCCTGGAGGTGGTGGCGCCTTTTCAGATGCCCGATGCCATCGACCTGGATGAAGACGGGGAGATCGCCGGGTTCATCGTGGCCGAGCCCATCGGCACCAAGGTGATCAACAGCGGCAACGGGGAAGCCATTCACCTTTCATGCGATCTCTGGCCCAAGCACCCCTGCTGCGTGCTGGTGATGCGCGACGAAGTGATCGAAAAGAACCCGGATGCCGTCCATGAGCTGACTCGCAGCCTGGTGCGCTCCGGCATGGCCGTGGAGGCCCAGCCCAAGCCCGCCTCCATCATTGGCGCCGATTTCCTGGGACAGAACAGCGATTTGATTTACAAGGTCCTCACCGAGCCCAAGGAGCGTATCTCTACGGACGAACTCTTCCCGGTCATCGACGACCTGGCGAAAATTCAGGATTACATGAAAGATGAGATGGGGATTCTGACGGACAAGATCGATCTGGATAAGTTCGTGGACACCCGGTTTGCCTTGGATGCAGGGGCCAGGTAGAGACCGGACCTTTTTTTACGCCCCGCAACCCGTGGTCATGGGTTATGCGGGGCCGGCCTTTTCGATGATGCGGAAGATGCCTTCGATGGTACGGGTTCCCCAGGAGCCTTTTCCGCTGAAGGTGGGCCGCTCCTCTTTGTTGAGCCGCTCAGCCACCTGGGCGGCGGACAACCCTTCCCGGCGTTTCATGCCGATGATTTCCTTTAAGATAAAATCTTTGTAGGCCTCGGGGTCCGAGGGCAGTGGGGCGTGTTCCTCGGCTGCCGCAGGGGCTGTGCGGGCTGCCTGCCGGGGTTGGCTTGGTGCAGGTTCAGTCTGTTGGGGCGGCGTGTCCACCAGGTCCCAGAGGTTGTCCATCTCTTCGTGGGGGACGCTTGTGGGGGCAGGAGACGCCGATGGTTCATGGGCCGGGGGCTCGTCCGATGTCCAGAGGTCGTCCAGGCCCGTGTCGCTCATGGGCTTTTTGGCGGGTTCCGGTGACGGATTTTCGTCCACCAGGTCCCAGAGATTGTCCATCTCCCCGTCGGTATTTCCGGCGGGCGATTCGTCCACCAGAGCCCAGAGGTCGTCGGGTTTCTCCTCGGCAGGGACATCCACCAGGCTCCAGAGGTCGTCCGGCTTTTGGTCTTCAGGGGTCTCCACCAGATCCCAGAGGTTGTCCATCTCCATGACAGGGGATGGCTTTGGCGGCTCGTCGTTTACGAGGCCCCAGAGGTCGTCCGTGTCTTCACCGGAAGGCGGTTCCTCGGAAAGGGTGTCGATGTTATCCGGGGAGGGGGGGGGCGTTGCCTGCGCCGGGCTCTCGGGGGGGATCCCAGGCGCCTCGGGGGCGGGGGAAATTTCTGCCGGGGGCTCCGGGGCCGGCGGTTCGGGCGAAGGCTGAGGGGCCTGGCCTGCCATGGCGGCCAGGGGGATACCCGATGTTTGCAGGGTGTTGAGGATGGCCGCCAGACTGCGCGATTTCTCCTCTTCCACGGCAATGCGGCGTTCCATGGCCGAGGCTTTGCGCTCTTCGGCTTCAGCCAGGCGGCGCTGCTGGATGACCAGCCTTGCGAGAAGTGCCGGCGTGGGGTTGTCGTCGTCTAATAGGGCGAGGATGTCGTCATCGTCGTCGTGTCGAAACGCGCTGCGGGAGAAGAGGGGACCCTTTCCTGCGGCCCTGTTTCTTAAGGCCAGGCGGATCTCCTCACGGGTGAGGCCCGACTCGGTGCATTCGGAAATGTAGGTAAAAAGGTGGATGTCGTCGCGGCTGAGGGTGTCGTCTCCCGCGTCCCCGGTTGCGGAGAGGAACTCGCTGTAGATGTGTTTCCACAGGAGAAGGGTGGAAACCCCTGTTCCGAGCTCCTTTGCAGCCTCTTCCACACTGTATCGCTTCTCGTCGGCCATGCCTTCTCCGTGGGGTGGCAACTGATGGATTTGCTGATGTCAGGAGATGATCAATCACCCGCCCTAATAGTATCGGCAATTGTATCGGCGCATTTTAGTGTATTTTGTCCCAAGGTGTCAATCGACGGCCCGCTTCTCCGCCCAATGGGTGATCACCAGGTTGAAACCGAAGGCCAGGTCCAGGGCGTCGGCCTCTTCAAGGCTGAACCAGGCGATCTTCTGGCCCTCGGTGAGGTCCACGGTTTCCGGGTCGAAGTCGGCCCTGGCGGTGAAGACGTATTCCAGGCGGTCCGGGAAGTCGTAGACCCCGAAAGGCCGTATGGTTTCGGGGCAGAACCCCAGCTCTTCCATGAGCTCCCGGCGGATGCAGGCCTCCGGGGTTTCCCCTGCCTCCACATGGCCCCCGGGAAGGTCCCACATATTGGGACAGGGCAGGTGAGGCAGGTCGTCCCTGAGCATGAGCAGTACCTTGTCCCCGGGGTTGATGAGCAGGATACTGGTTCCCTCTGGTTTCATGTGAATTCCCAATGATAAATAGGTGAAAACAATTGTTTAACAATTGACAATTTTTTTTGATACAGCCTATATTTATAAGGTTTATCGGGATATTACAAGACGGAAAAAAAGGGTCAATCTTCACCGTGGTTGAGACGATAAGGGTGGTAGTGGCAACCAAGTGGACCTCTACCGTGAACGGATTGATAACCGGGCCGGGCAGTGCGACGGCGCGGCCGGTTCTGCTCGCCAGGAAGGAGCGCGTATGGGCATCTACCCGAAAAAAGACTGTGAAATCACCTTGTGCCTTTCCAACAACAGCCAGCTTGACGGGCTGGTGAATATTGTGGGTCGGGACATCCGGACCTTTCTTTTGGACAACGAGTCCGACATCGTGATGTACGAAGCCGTCAACGGGGAGGACGAGAGCCGCCGCCCCATGATCGTTCCCAAGAAACACATCCTCTGGGTGGAGGTGAGAAACGGGGACCTTTCCGAAAGAAAGGTGGCCATCTACCGGAAGATGAAGATGAAGATGACCAACGGCCAGGTGGTGAGCGGAGAGATCGACATCACCGGGTACGACCGCGTCTCCGACTATTTTCTGAAGAATACGGACATGTTCACCGAGGTGTCCAACGTTGCTGTGGACGGAGAGACCGTCCGTTCCATTGTGTTTGTTTCCACCACCCAGTATCTCTGGGTTATTCCCGACGAAGACGCGTAAAGGGACCCGGAGGTTTTTCATGGCAGAATTGGATAAGGTGTTTCAGGCCGGTGTCAACCTGCGGGCCTCGGACGTGCACGTGGTGCCGGGAGAGCCCATCATCCTGCGCAAAAAAGGGGGGCTGGTGAAGACCCGTACCCCCAGGCTCACCCCGGATCAGACGCGGCGGCTCATCACCGAGCTCCTCTCCGAGGAGGAAAAGGGCCGCCTGGCCCGGGAAAACCAGCTTGATTTTTCATACGAGATCAAGGGCCTCGGCCGCTTCAGGGGAAGCGCCATGGCCCACAACCGGGGACTGAGTGCGGCGTTCCGCGTCATTCCTCCATCCATCCCCTCCCTTTCCGACACCGGGCTTCCCGAGGTGGTGGCCAAGGTCCTGGACCAGCACCAGGGGCTGATCCTGGTCACCGGGGCCACGGGCATGGGCAAGACCACCACCCTGGCCGCCATGGTGGATTTCATCAACGGGCGCAGGGCCCATCACATCCTCACCGTGGAAGACCCCATTGAGTTTGTCCATCCCAAGAAAAAGGGGGTGGTGAACCAGAGGCAGGTGGGCCGCGACACCCACTCCTACCTCAACGCTCTGAAAGGGGCCCTGAGGGAGGACCCGGACGTCATTGTCATCGGCGAGCTTCGGGATCTGGAGACCATGTCCCTTGCCATCAGCGCCGCCGAGACCGGGCACCTTGTCATCGGGACCCTCTCCACCACCAACGCCCCCAAAACCGTGGATCGCATCATCGACTCCTATCCCCCCGGGGAGCAGTCCCAGATCCGGGCCACCCTGGCTGAGACCCTCAAAGCCGTGGTGACCCAGAAGCTCATCGCCTCGGACACGGAAGACCGCATGCTCATGGCCTCTGAGATCCTCATCGTGAACCTGCCGGTGGCGGGCCTGATCCGGGACTCCAAGGTGTTCCAGATTCCCAACCTCATGCAGACGGGCAAGGGCCTGGGCATGAAGCTGATGGATGAGTCGGTGACCGAGCTTCTGGATCAGGGCCTCATCAGTGTGGAGACGGCCCTGACCCATGTGGAGTCCGAAACCCTGCAGCGAAGGCTCAAGGCCGGGGCGGCAACGTGATGAAAGGAGTGACCATGGAACGGATACGGACGGCCGGAGCCGTCGGCAGGAGGGGTTGTGGCGGTTATTGATACCTATTTTACGGAGCTGATGGAAAAAGGGGCCAGCGATCTTCACATGGTGGTGGGGCGCCCGCCTATGCTTCGATTGAAAGGGGAGCTGCTGGAAACCGGCCACCCGGCCCTGGACCGGGAGCGGATGACCGAGGTGCTCTTTGAGATCCTTCCCGGCGACAAGCAGAAGGAGTTCGAGGCCAACCTGGATTTGGACATGGCCTATGAGCTGGACGGTGTGGGCCGGTTCCGGTGCAACTTTTTCTATCATCACAACGGGCCCGGCGCGGTGTTCCGGATGATCCCCACCGAGATCCTCACCCTGGAAGACCTCGGCCTGCCCGAGGTGCTCAAGACCATCGCGGATTTTCCCAAGGGCCTGGTCCTGGTAACGGGCCCCACGGGCAGCGGCAAATCCACCACCCTTGCCGCCATGATCGACTACATCAACAAGAACAGGGAAGCCCACATCATCACCATTGAGGACCCCCTGGAATTCGTGCACCAGAACCGCCGGTGCATCTTTACCCAGCGGGAGATCGGCTCCCACGCGTCAAGTTTTGCCGATGCCCTGAAGGTGGCGGGTCGCGAGGACCCGGACATCATCCTGGTGGGGGAGATGCGTGACCGGGAGACCATCAGCCTGGCCCTGACCTGCGCCGAACTGGGGATCCTGGTGTTCGGTACCCTTCACACCAACAGCGCCTCCAAGACCGTGGACCGTGTGATCAACGCCTTTCCCGCGGACCAGCAGGAGCAGGTGCGCACCATGTTCTCCGAATCCCTGAGGGCAGTTATCGCCCAGCAGCTCCTCAAAACCGCCGACGGCACGGGCCGTTGTGCGGCCAACGAGATCCTTCTGGGCTCCACAGCCCTTGCCAGCGTCATCCGAAGCGGCAAGATCGCCCAGATCAACTCCATGATCCAGACAGGCACCTCCCAGGGCATGCAGTCCATGGATCAGCACCTCATGGAGCTGGTGAAGGTCAAGAAGATCACCGGGGCTGCCGCCTACGAAAAGGCCATGGATAAATCTCTTTTCGAGGCCCTGAAACACGCGTAAGTCGCATACAACGGCGGTATCCTTAACAGTCTCTGTAATATATCAAACCATCAACGTTTATGTCGGGCGAAGCCCGAGCCGAAGGCCCTTGCGCTTTGGGAAAGGCTATTCGCCCAGACGGGGAAGGTCGAGGTGGTCCACCACCTTGCCTGTGGCCAGGTCCACCAGTTCGAGGCGGGTGCCCGTGAGCCGGGCAAACCCCTGGTGGCCGCCCCTGGGGCGGGCCGGAGAGCCGGGGTTGAGGAACACCTTGCCCATGAGGGTGTCCAGGCGGGAGACGTGGGTGTGGCCCTGGACCACGATGTCGTAGTCGGTGAGATCCGGCAGGTGGCGGTGGCCGTGGGCCAGGAGCAGGGTGGTCCCTTCCCAGGAGAAGGCGGTGGTCAGGTCTCCCGAGAGGGTGTCCGGGTGGTCGCAGTTGCCGCAGACATACCAGGTGGGGCCGGCAAGGGCCTTGAACTCTTTCAGGATGGTGTCCGGGTCGTAGTCCGGGTGGCTTTTTCCGTAGACCGTGTCAAAGAGGTCCCCTGCCACGGCCAGGCCGTCGCCGGGGTTAAGCTGGGCCGCGATACGGCGCCAGGTGGGCAGGTGGCCGTGGATGTCGGCCGTGATGATCAGCTGCTGGGGCATGGCGGGTCCTGTTCATTGAAGTCATTGAGTTGCGAATAAATATCGGGTATCCGGTGCTAACAAGGGTACAGGCGAGACAGAAGGGCCGGAATGGCCGATTCAACCCTCAGGATGCGCTCCCCCATGGAGACGGCCTGGAACCCTGCTTCTTTCAGTTTTTCCATTTCATAGGGGATAAACCCTCCTTCCGGTCCCACGGCCAGGGTGACGGGGCCTTTTGCCCGCACGGGGCAGGGCACGGCATCGTAGGGGTGGGCCGCCAGCTTTTCCGTGCCGTGGGCCAGGGCCGGCAGCTCGTCTTCCACAAAGGGCTTGAACCGTTTTTTCAGAAGGATCTCCGGCAGTCGGGTGTCCTTTGCCTGCTCCAGGCCGAGGACACGCTGGGCGAGGAGGTTCTCCTCGGCGAGACGGGGGCTCTGCCAGAAACTCTTTTCCACCCGGACGGCGTTGAGCAGGACCAGGCGTTTCACCCCCATGCTGGTGGCAGCGATGATCACCCGGTTAAGGACCTTGGGCCGCGGCAGGGCCAGGATCAGGGTGAGGGGAAGGGGGGGCGGCGGCGGTGCGTCCAGGGCAACGGCCAGTTCCATGGCGTCTTTGGTGAGGGAGAGGACCGTACCGGTACCCAGGCTGCCGTTGAGGCGCCCCACGGTGAGGGTGTCCCCCACTTCGGCCCGGTGGACCTCCCTGACGTGGCGGAGGCGTCGTCCGGTGAGTCGTGCCGTGTCCGATTTGTGGGGAAAATCGTCATCAAAAAGAAGGATCAGGTTCATCCGTTTCATTCCATCGGGTCTGTGCCACCCTTGACTGTCCAAAGGGGCGTGTCATGTTTTTTTCTATGTAGCACCGATGGTGAGAGCTTGTCGAGGTACCGTGGCCCGGCGGGAACGGTCCCGCGGCCGGAAGCGGGGCCTGCGCCGTCCGGTTTTTTCCTTCAAAGGTCCCGGAGAAGAGCCCGTGGCGGGCAGCGGGGAATGGTGTCGACGCCTTGATTTCAATGGGGTTTGTGCAAGGGCACGTGGGGTGCGGGGAGGGCCCCATGGTTGTGTGGCGACGTTTTCGGTGGCGGCAATGAGCCTTGACACCCCCTGATTGCGTGTTACTTTAGACCATTGTGCAGATGTTCTGTGCGGGTGCGAAATCATTCGGGGCCTTTGGGATCCCCGTCCAAAGAAAATCAATGGCCCGCGTTGATGCGGCGCCGTGAAGACGAACAAAAGAGGCATAGAGGTTATTATGGGTTGGCTTGGAAAAGTGGTGGGCGGTGCCATCGGATTTGCGCTGGGCGGTCCGGTGGGTGCGGTTGCCGGGGCGGTGTTCGGACACGCCTTTGACAAAGACGGCAGTGAACTCAACCGGGACGAACGTCGGGAGCTTTCGGGGAACGAAGAGGCCCAGATGACTTTTTTTGTGGCGGCGTTCTCCATGCTGGCCAAGCTCTCCAAGGCCGACGGTCGCGTGAGCCGGGATGAGATCGAGTCCATCGACCAGTTCATGACCCAGGATCTCCACCTGAATCGCGAGAGCCGCAACATCGCCATCGACATCTTCAGGGAAGCCGTGAACTCCCCTGAGCCCTTTGAGGGGTTTGCCCGCCAGTTTTACGCCACGTTCCGGAACCAGCCCCGCCTCCTTGAGGTGATGCTGGACGTGATGCTCCGGGTTTCCACGGCCGACGGCCAGTTCAGCCCCCAGGAAGAGGAGCTGATTCTGTCGGCGGTGCACCTTTTCAATTACCCTTCTGAAGGCTATCTAAAACTCAAGGCCCGCTACGTGGACCAGAGTGATACCTACCATTCCGTGCTCGGGTGCGACCGGGGAGATTCCGACGACTTCGTGAAAAAGCAGTACCGGAAGCTGGTCAACGAGTATCACCCGGATAAAATTGCAGCCAAGGGGCTTCCCGATGAATTTACGCACTTTGCAGAAGAGAAGTTCCGCGAGATTCAGGAGGCCTGGGAGCATGTGAAGAAAGAGCGGGGCATGGCCTGAGGCTCGGCGCACCCCCCAAAGCGCCGGATGATCGGTTTCAAGACAGCCCAGCACGGCATGTGCGGCCGGGGAAAGGAAAGAGAAAGGGATGGGCAAAGAGGAGAAACGACAACGGGTGTATGAGGCGGCTCTCCTGCTCTTTTCCCGGTACGGTTTCAAGAAGACCACCGTGGAAGACATCGGTGATGCCCTGGGCATGACCAAGGGGAATCTCTACCTTTATGCCAGGAGCAAGAAAGACCTCTACGAGTCTGCCGTGGCCTGGGCCCTTCGCAACTGGCAGCAGAACTCCAAGGAGGCGGCCGACAAGGAGGAGAGTTGTGCGGCCAGGATCTACACCTACTTCATCACCGGGTACCGCTATCTGGCGTCGGACCCGGTCCTGCGTCACCTGATCCGTCATGATCAGGCCCTGTTCCCGCTGATCGAAGCGGAAGATCGCTTTCAGGAGATCAACCGGGCTTCGCGGCACATTCTCCAGGCCTATCTTGAAGAGGGCATCGCCACAGGCGAATTCCGTCCCTTTGAGGTGGCCGGGGTTGCGGAACTGCTCTATTCCTTTTACGTGATGCTGGTGATCAAGCGCTATGTTGTGCCCGGCAATATCCCGTCGCAGCGTGACCTGAACACCGCCTTTGATCTCATCTTGAACGGTTTGCTTGCCTGATTCAACTCCCCTTCGGAGGAACCACTTTGAGCGTATACAGGACGTGGGGTGCGGTTCGTGTCGTGTGCGTGGCCCTTCTGGCCCTGCTGATGTCTGCCTGTGGCGGCAGCAGCGGCTCCGACGGTGAGGGGGGGACCTCCTGGACCGTGATGGTTTACCTGGACGGCGATAACAATCTGGAAGCCGATGCCCTGGTTGATTTTAACGAGATGGAAGCGGCGGCTTTAAGCCCGGATACCCGCGTCATTGTTCTGTTTGATCGCAGCAGCGGCTATGTGCAGGACCAGGGGAATTGGTCGGAGACGCGGCTTTACGAGATACGCCCCGACGCCAATGCTTCGGCCATTGCCTCCAAAAGGCTCACCGACACGACCTGGCTTGGCCTCAGCGGGGACGGGGACGACGAGTTGAACATGGGAAGTGCCGAGACCCTGCGGCGGTTTGTCGCCTTTGGGAAGGCGATGTACCCTGCCGATCACACGGCTTTGGTTCTCTGGGACCACGGCAGCGGCTGGGCCCCTGCCGCATCGGACATTGCGGCCCCGGGGACCAAGTTCATCGCCGCCGACGAAACCAGCTTCAATGACGCCCTTTCCGTGAAGGAGGTGGCCTCAGCCCTTGAGGGGCAGGGGATTAGCCTGCTTGGATTTGACGCCTGCCTGATGGCAGAGGTGGAGGTGGCGTGGGAGCTTCAGGACAGGGCCCGGTTCATGGTGGCGTCCGAAGGGCTGGTGCCCTCCTCCGGCTGGGATTACACCGGGCTGTTGACCCGTTTTTCCCAACTGCCCGCCTCGTCGAAAAGCCCTGCGGCCCTGGGGCGATGCATTGTGGAGACCTATATGGCAAGCGGGGTGGGGGGCATGGACGTGGGGCTTTCCGTGGTGGACCTGACGGCCCTGGCTCCCCTGGGGGCGGCGGTGGATGAGTTGGCCTCGGAGGTGATGGCCTTTGACTCCGATACGGTCATTGGGGCGCGGTACCTGCGAGCGGCTTCCTACAACGACAACACCTGCGTGGACCTGCGCCAGTTCGCCGAGGTCCTCGGGGCCTCTGTCGAGACCCGGGATGCCCTGGGGGAAGCCCTTTCCGATGCGGTGATTTACAATGACACCACGCACCCGGAAAAGGCCTGCGGTCTTTCCGTCTATTTTCCCGTCTTTGACGGGCGCCCTAACCAATACCATCTTTATACCCCCGCCCACCTTGCCTTTGTGGAGGAGATCCGCTGGGCCGACGCCCTTGACGCCCACAGCGACTCAGGTCCATGGACGGCCTTTATTGCCTCTTTGCCCTAATAACGTCTTGATAAGAGGGATGATGTTGCTATAATACCTCTTGTTTGCCTTTGCGATGCCCCGGCAACCGTGCCCGGGCAAGGTCCCGTCTTACGTTTCGTGTCTTCGTTTTTTGCCTGTCTGTTTTGCCCGCATGATTCGGGGCGCACCGGGGCCTTTTTCTCTTTGGAACGATCCTGCCGTACCACACATCAACCATGCCTTGCCGGGCCCTGTGTGTTCTCTGGTTTCATGAGCTGTTCTTGACGTTTTGCCGACGGCAAGGTGATTCAGGAGGGGTTATGGACGCTGCAGCCGTCAATACCATGTCATCCGCCTTTGATTTTTTTGCCCATGCTTCCGAATATGCCATTGATACGTCCCAGCGGTCCATCCTGTTTTGGGATGTGCTGCGAAAACGGGGGAATAACTATCTGGAGCACCTCGATAAGGGACAGCCTCCGGTATTGATTTTTGACTATGAGATTATCTGCGACGCCCGCACCTTTGATCGCCCGGCCAACTACGCCCTTGCCCTGATCCGCGGGAAGCGTGGCCCCGAAGGCCGCGGATTTACGGGTGGGGCGGACCGCAGGGTGAGGGGAGACGGCAAAGACGGGGACCGCTCGGAGCCCGATCGTCGCCCCATCGTCATCATCGACCCCAGGGCCGGTCACGGGCCGGGCATCGGCGGGTCCAAGGAGGCGTCGGAGATCGGTCATGCCTTGTCCAACGGCCACTCTGTCTACTTTGTCCTGTTTTTTACCGAGCCCATGGAAGGCCAGACCCTGGGGGATGTGAAAAATGCGGAAATCCGGTTTTTGGAGGAGGTGGCCAGGCGGCACCCGGACGCCCTGCGGCCGGTGGTGATCGGAAACTGCCAGGGGGGATGGGCCACGGCCATTGTGGCCGCCGAACGACCCGACCTTGCAGGCCCCATTGTCCTGAACGGCGCTCCGCTTTCCTACTGGTCCGGCGTGGGGGGGACCAACCCCATGCGGTACAAGGGAGGGCTTTTGGGGGGCGTCTGGATCAACGACCTGGTGAGCGATCTCGGCGGGGGACATTTCGACGGGGCCAATCTGGTCATGAGCATGGAGGGGCTGAACCCGGGCAACACCTTTTGGTCCAAGCAGTACAACCTCTACAAAAATGTGGACACCGAAGAGCAGCGTTTCCTTGATTTCGAGAGATGGTGGGGCGGTTTTTTCCTGATGACGAAAGAGGAGATCCACACCATTGTGGCGGACCTGTTCATCGGCAATCGCCTGGCCAACGGGCAGCTGCAGCTTGATGACGGCCCCGTTATCAACCTGAAGCGGTTCAGCGATCCGGTGGTGGTGTTTGCATCAAGCGGGGACAACATCACGCCCCCCCAGCAGGCCCTCAACTGGATACCCATGGTCTACAAGTCCGTGGACGAGATCAAGCGCCTGGGGCAGGTCATCGTCTATATCGTGCATCCCACCATCGGCCACCTGGGCATCTTTGTGGCAAGTTCCATTGCCGGAAAGGAGCAAAAGGAGATCATCGGCAGCGTGGAGATGATCAATTTTCTCGCCCCCGGCCTCTACGAAATGGAGATTGTGGAGGCGCCGTCCAAGGAGTGGCTCAACGACTACAAGGTGAAGTTTAGCGAGCGCACCATCGATGACATCCTGGCTTATGACGATGGCGTGGAGGACGAGAAGGCCTTTGAGCTGGTGGCCTCTATTTCCGAGCGAAACAGCGCCATGTACAGCACCTGGATAAGTCCTCTGGTGCGGGCCATGGTTAACCCTTTGTTTGTGGAGTGGATGCTTGAGACGCACCCCATGCGCCTGCAGCGAAGCCTTATTACCGACGGCAACCCCCTGGTGAGGCCCGTGAAAGAGGCGGCGGAGTATGTCCGCCGGACAAGGCGGCCCGTGTCCGAGACAAACCCCTTTCTCCAGGCAGAGCGGGCTCTCTCCGATATGGTGGTGACCGCCCTGGACTGGAGCCAGTCCCTGAGCGATATGACCCAGGAGAAGGTGTTTCACATGATGTACGACAATCCGGTCCTGGCCTGGCTCTACGGCATGGACCGAGGCCCCTCCCCCGAAGAGGCGAAGGCAACCCGGGCGTCCGAGGCCCGAGAGCGAAAAGAGGACCGCCGCAAGTGGCTCTCCATGGTTGAAGAGGGGGGGTACCCGGAAGGGGCCGTCCGTATGATCATCGCCATGGCCAGTGTCGACGGTTCCGTGGATGAAGCGGAGATGGCCATGGGGAGTCGCATTGTCAAGGCCAGCTGGCGCTTGAAGCGCCTGTCCACCAGGGAGCTCCACAAGATTGCCAAGGAACAGGCCCGTATCCTGCAAACGGATTTTTCAAAGGCCCTTGAGGCGCTTCCCCTGTTGCTGCCGGATAACAAGGATCGGGAGAAGGCCTTGAAGCTTGCCAACCATATCGCCCTGGCAGACCATGACATCAACGAGAAAGAGGCCAAGCTTCTTGCCCGGATGAAAAAAATCCTCGGGTTGTCGGCATAGCGACTCGGCGCGTTTCCCTGGGCAAGGGGGCGCGATGACATGACGGAAAAGCCGCCACGGTTCCGCAAGGGGCCGTTGGCGGCTTTTTTTGTGTTCTGTGTGGCGTCCTGGTCAGCTTTGGGACAGGCGGACCACCCGCGGCGTCACGGGTTTGCGTACCGACGGGCGACGGTAAGGTTCGTCCGGGTGCCCAATGGCGATGACGGCGTGGACGGTTTCGTCTTTGGAAAGGCCGATGCGCTGCCTCAGCCCGGCGTCTCGGGCCAGGGCTTCCACGGCAAAGCCGATGAGGCAGGTGCCCAGGCCCATGGCGTGGGCCGCCAGCAGGATCTGGCCTGATGCGAGGAGGGCATCTTCGGTTGGGCAGGAGGCCTCCTTTGAGCAGCTGACGAGGATGGCGGCCGGGGCGCCGTGGAAGAGGAGGTCCTTGTGCTGGGTTGTCCAGCAGGCGATGCCCTCTTCAATGCGGTCGTGATACTCAGTGTAATAGCGGGAGAGCTCCGGCTTGCCCAGGAGGGAAAGTAGGCCCCTGAGGGGCGCGATGCGGGCCATGCGGTTGAGTTTCTGAAAGAAGGAGAGGACGCCTCGACCGAACCCTTTCACCGAGGCGCGGTCGGGGAGCAGTGTGAATTGCCAGGCCTGGGCATTGGTGCCGGAAGGGGCGGTGGTGCCGATGCGCACCAGGTCTTCAAGGACCGTGACGGGGACGGGATCTTGAGTGAAGTGGCGGCAGGACCGGCGGGAGGCCATGAGCCAGGCTAAAGTCTCCACCTCAACGTCTCCGGGGGCGAGCCAGCCGTCGGGCATGGAAAAGGTTTGGAAGTCCTGCCCCATGGGCCGGTGGCCGGTGAGGGTGATGGCCCCGGTGGGGCATACGGCCAGGCAGTGGCCGCAGGAGAGGGAGTCGTCCCCGGTAATCCGTGCCGTATCGTCCACCAGGGTGAGGGTGTCGTGGGGGCAGATGGCCACGCAGGCGCCGCAGCCCGTGCACAGGGATTCATCGATGGTTACATGGATGGGGCGTTTCATTGGGCTGTCTCCTTCAGAATGTTTCGCGCCACTTTTTCCGGTCCCAGGAGGATGGCGATCCACCGGGTCTCTTCCCGGGCTTCCAGGCTGATTTTAAGGGCCATGGTCAGGGGAACCGAAAGGATCATGCCCACAGGGCCCATGACCCAGCCCCAGAACGCCAGGGAGAGAAAGACCACCAGGGCGGAGAGGCCCACACCGTGTCCCATGACCCGTGGTTCGATGAGGTTGCCGATGGTTACATTGGTGAGCAGGTAGAGCAGGGTCACCATCAGGGCCTTGGCGTTGCTCAGCTGGACCATGGCCAGGAGAATGGCCGGCACCGCGGCGATGATGGAGCCGATGTTGGGCACAAAATTGAAGATAAAGGCGATGAGTCCCCAGATGGCGGGAAAATCCACCCCGATGACCGTCAGGCCCAGGTAAATCACACCGCCTGTTGCTAAGCTGGTGGTGCTTTTGATGGCCAGGTAGTGGCGGATGCCTTCGGTGATGCGGTGAAATCCCTCGTGGGAAGCATTGCCGTTGCCTAAGGCGGCCTGGAGCTTTACGGAGAATCCCGAGGCTTCCATCAGAATGAAGATGACCGTCAGGACGATAAAAAAGGTGTTGGTAAAGACCCCGCCGAGGCGAGAGAGCAGTCCCCCCAGAAAGGCCATCATGCGGCCCGGGTTGAGGACGTTGAGCAGGGTCTCGCTGGTGATGTCGATGTGCCACCCCTGCAGGAGGGGCACCACGTCTCTCACCAGGGCTTCCATGCGTTGCTGGTAAGCGGGGATGCTTCTGGTGAACTCTTCGATGGCCCCGGTGATGATGTTGAGCAGCAGGAGAAAGAGCATGAGGACCACCAGAACGATGACAAGGACAGCCAAGCCTGTGGGGACCTTTTTTTTCTCCATCCAGAACATGGGCGGGGAGACCGCAACAGCGATAAACACGGCCAGGAAAAAGGGGACCAGAACCGGGGAGGCGGCCTGGATGCCTTTGACGACAACGACAAAACAGGCCATGGAGATGAGGATGCCGGCTCTGGCCGGTACGCCGGAAGGGGACTGCATGGGGTGTCCTTTGTGTCAGGGGTTGGGGCCATGACTTCGGGATGGGCGATGGAATGGTGCACGGAGAGGTGGCGCCGCAGTCCCGTGCGCATCGTATCCGAGGGCCATCATGGCGGCATTCATTGAAAAGGTGCCCATGTGATGAAATATGTATACATCAAGGCGGGACCACGGAAAATACAAAAAATGGCCGTGCAGGGGCGTCAGGGGTGGGGAGGCTTGCCCTCCGGAGGGTCCCTCAGGGCCTGGGAGACCTTGTTCAGATCCGGCAGGGAGCCCAGGACGGGCAGGTTGACGTATCGGGCGATCTGGCGTTCGGATTTCAGGGCGGCGTCGTTCCACTCCAGGGCGGCGATGAGGGCCATGACCGCCAGCACCGAGGCAATGAACAAAAAAAGGAGGGGCAGGAACCGGCCGGGGCGCCAGAGAGCCCGCAGGGGCTTGGTTTCAATGGCTCCCATGCGCTCCGGATGGCGTTCCCGGGCGATGTGCATGCCGCTCATGGAAATGCCCTCCCGGGCTTTTCTTACCAGCCTGTGGGCATAGTAGTCCACGAGGCGTTTTCCCATCTCCGCGTCTTTGCCCAGGTAGTTGATCCGGGCGATGCCCCGGTCGTAGGAGAGGGTGATGTCGTTGCTGACGGCGGCGGTGACGTTTCGGTAGTGTTTGGGCTCCAGTTGACCTATGTCTGCCTCGGTGAGGTTGAAGTATCGGTTGACGTCGAAGTTATCCCGGAAGAAGATGGCCTGGGCGTCCACCACCTCGGCGACGTTGTTGAAGGAGGCGGAGGTAAACGGGGTCTCCAGGGGAAGGCGGACATCCTGCCAGATCTGGTGACGGTCCGGGGTGATGGCCGCGGAGAGCAGATAGAGGCCCGGCATGAGAAAGGCAAGGAGGAACCAGGCGTTGTAGCGCTTGAGGCCGTGGGTGTACCGTTTGACAAGGTAGGACATGGCAGGCTCCTTAGTGCATGATGGGGTTTTTCCACTGGTTGGCCACCACTCCGATGATTTTGGCCCCGTTGATGCGCATGGCCGTGGTGGTGCGCTTCAGGGTGGAGCGGGGAGTCCGGTTGGTCATGAAGACCAGCACCACGCCGTCGGCGATGCCGGAAAGCAGGATGGGGTCCCGCATGTTCTGATTTTCCGGGAAGGTTGCGGAGGTGTCCACGATGATGGTGTCGTATCGGTTTCTGGCCTCCTGGAGGAGGTGGTGGTCGTATCCTTCGACGGCGGGCATGGCCCCCCGGGCCTCCTCGGGTATGAGGGCGGCGGGAAGGATGTCGATGCCTGAACGGCTGGAAACGATGAGATCCTCAATGGCGCTTGCCCGGTAAAAGGCTTCGGGGCTTTCGATGGGCTCCACCTGGAAGGCCGTGTGAATGGCCGGGGCGTACCAGTTGTAATCTACAAGGAGGGTGCGGCGCCGTTTTGCACGGGAGGCGGCGATGGCAAGCCCCGTGGCCACGGTGGTTTTCCCTTCCCCCCGGGCACCGCTGGTGACGACGACGCACAGGGGCTCTTGACGGTCGGTGGCGGTTTGAACGGCGGTGAAGATGCGTTTGGTCTCGGCGATCTTACCAAGGGTTTCAAGGTGTGGATCGTATGGACGGTTCATGAACAGGCGCTCCTTGGCATGGGCGTGGTTACGGGTGGTCGTCCCAAGGGGCGGGTGACGCGGATCAGGTGGTGATCCATGCGTATGGCGCAGGTGGAAGACCGTCGCGCAGGGGCTGTGCGCAATCGGTGTCTCGTGGCGGGTTGTTGATAATGGATTTATATTAAACCAAATGCAGACAGGTGGCAACAGGGGAGGGACGTCCCTTTTCCTTCCCGTGGGTGCCGTCAGGAGGAGTGATGGGGTACAGGTTTGACCCTCCCGAGGTGTTTCGGGAGATGGACGCGCAGATTGTAACCTTCGATGCGGAAAAAGAGACCATTGAGGTACGTTTTCCCGTGAAGCGGGGGTACCGAAACCCCATGGGGGCCATGCAGGGCGGGATGGTCGTTGCGGCCATGGATAACACCTTCGGGCCCCTGACCGTGCTGCTGGGCACCACCAGTGTGACCACACAGCTGAACACAAGCTTTGTCAAGCCCGTGGGGCGGGGTGAGTCCCATGTTACCGTCGTGGCCCGGGTAACGGCCCGGTCGCGCCGCCAGATTCACATGGCCGCCGAGGTCCGTAACGCCCAGGGGGATGTCGCCGCCCTGGGCACGGCCAGTTTCCTGGTGCTGGAGACCCGCGATGCCGAATCGGCCTGACGCCCGGCAACGGGGGCCTCGGATTCACGGTTGTTGGCAGTCAGGCTTTGGGGTATACTCATTGTATTCATGAGTTTATGCGGCTCGGAATGAGATTGACGCATCAGACGCACCGGAATACGACGGCTCCGGGTTGGATCAGGAGCCGTCTGGGTCCCCATGTTGCTGAAAAGAACCCCTGCCCTTCGACCTCCGTCCTGTGTTGATACGCTTCCCTCCTTTTGGTTTCGGCTTTCGGCAACCCTTCCCCCCTTTCACCCGGTTTTGCCTTTGGGAGCGACAACCTATGACCAAGCAGAAAACAAAGAACCCGCCCGGCCTGTTGATTGTCGATGACGACGAAACCATTCGGATGATCTTAAGGCGTGTGATGGAAAAGCAGGGGTTTGTCTGTCACATGGCTTCCCACGGCGTGGAGGCGTTGGCCGTGCTTGAAAAGCATCCGGTGGAGATTGTCCTGACAGATGTGGACATGCCCGAGATGGGAGGCCTTGAGCTGGTGAAGCAGATCCGTGCCAGGCACACCGCCGATCCCATCGTCATGACCGGCCACATCGACGATTTCAGCTACGAGCAGATCATCCAGACCGGGGCCGTGGATTTTATCCTGAAGCCCATGGCGCCGGGGGAGGTGGTCCTGAGGGTGCAGCGCGTGCTTCGGGAGCGCCGTCTTGTCCAGGGGCTCAAGGAGACGCATCAGGCCCTGAAGGATTCGTATCTGGATACCATCAACCGGCTGGTGACCGCAGCTGAGTACCGGGACGAAAACACCGGGAGCCACATCACCCGCATGAGTACCTACAGCGCCTTTCTCGCGGAAAAGATGAACATGGACGGGGCCTGGGTGGACCGTATCCGGTACGGTTCGGTCATGCACGATATCGGCAAAATCGGCATTCCCGATCATATCCTCATGAAACCGGACAGGCTGTCCGGCGACGAGTTCCATGTGATCCGAACCCATCCGGCCATCGGGGCGCGGATCCTGGCCAATGCCAAGTCCGACGTGCTGCGCAGCGGCCAGCAGATCGCCATTTCCCACCATGAGAAGTGGGACGGCACCGGATACCCCCAGGGCCTCTCCGGAGAGCGGATCCCTTTGGCAGGGCGCATTGTGGGCATCGCCGATGTCTTTGACGCGCTCTCCACACGGCGTCCGTACAAGGACCCGTACCCGCCGGACGTGATTTACGGTCTTATGCAGGGGGAGAGGGAGAAGCACTTTGACCCCGATCTTACCGATATTGTGCTGGACAACTTCGACGAGTTCCTGGCCATCCGTAACGGCAACTGCAACGGCAGCGCCGAGATGGTGAACTCCGGGGCCGCCTTCAGTTGGAGCCGGAGGGATGCCGGGATGGCAAAGCCGAAAGGGGACGCGGCCTCATCGTGAGGCCGCGGTGGCAGGTTTTTCGTCTATGGATCAGGCGGTCTCGGCCAGTGCTTCCAGGTTGGTCCGGGCAAATTCGATGGAGGGGTCCATCTTCAGGGCCATCCGGTAGTAAGTGACGGCCTTGTCCGTGTTGCCGAGTTCCCGATAGTTGGAGGCGATGTTGGCGTAGTCGATGGCGGAGTTGGGGTTGAGGCGGAGCACCTCCCGGAAGGCGTCGATGGCCTTGTTGTGATCGGCCAGCATGTAGTGGCAAAAGCCCATGAGGTTGTAGATATCTTCGCGCTCGGGGTCGATGTCGATACCGGCCTGAAGGACCTTCAGGGCCTCCCTGTAGCGGCCCGTCTCCTTGAGGCTGACCCCCATCCACGAGCAGATGGAAGGAATCTCCGGCTCGTCGGGGTGGCTTGCAAGGGCTTTTTCAAAGGCGGCGGTGGCCTCGTCAAAGGCGCCCTGGTTCAGCAGGAGCTGGCCCTTGTAGAAGTGGAGGTAGTAGCGTTCTCCCACGGCTTTTTCAATGCCGGTGATGCGGGCAAGGGCGTCGTCGGGGGCGCATGTTTCGGTGATGAGCCGTGCGGCGAACAGGGGCACGCTGGTGCCCAGGCTCCGCTCCCGGAAATGGGCGCCGGGGATGATGGTGTAAAAGGCGGGGATTCCCAGCTCCGGGTGTGTGGTCTCAATGGTGAAGATCTCCATGCCGATGGATTTCAGGGCCGCCACGTAGCGCTCGATCTCCACCTTGATGTTGGCGTCCGACAGGTCGGGCAGGCTGGCAAGGGGCACGGCGGGCTGGGCACGGGTGATGAACTCGGCCTCGGCAAGGTCCGTATACTTGGGCAGGCCGCTGGCCACGTAGTTGGCGTCGGTGTTGAAGTCCCCGGCCAGCTGGGCCACCTCGGTCATGGCCCGGCTCATGGCTTTTTCCGGGTCCGGTGCGGTGCCTGCGGTCCATACCAGCTCGCTGGACTCGGGGAAGGTGGCCGGGTCCCAGGCCAGGACACCCACCGTGGGGATGCCGGTGTCCAGGGAGAGGTCGGAAAAGACCAGGTTGATGCCGTTTTTCCGGTATTTGACGAGCATGTCCCTGACGGCGGGGTCTGTGGCGGTGTCCGGGTCAATGGTGGGGGTGACCCGCTTGCCGTGGCTCACAAGGGAGCAGACGTGGCGCTCCACGATTTCGGAGATCCCCTGGCAGATGGCCTCTTCCTTGCAGTTGCCGGCCGAGGGGCCGTTGAATTCGTTGATGGCGAAGAACCAGTCAAAGGGGATGAGCATGTCGGTGCCCGTGGTGAGGTTGTGGGCCGGGACCCACTTCAGGGGGATATCGGAAAAGATGGCTTCGGCTGTGTCCAGAGGGGTCGTGTCGTCGTGCACCGATCGGGCAATGAGAGAAAAGGGAAGGGCCCTGTCCTTGACGTTGGCGTAGGTGTCGGTGACAAAACGGCTTTCGTCTGCCTTGAAGGCGAAGAAGCTGAACCGCTCGGCAAGTTCCATGACGGCACTGGCTTCGGATTGTTCAGGGGTGGCCCCTTTGCCCATCTGCTTGGCCGTTCCCGTCAGGGCCGAGGCATCCTTACCACAGACACTGAAAAAGACCGGAATGTCGAGCCGGCCGTTGTCGATGCGGCTCGTCTCCTTGAGAATGTCCAGTGAGAGGTTTTTCGCCTTCTCCTTGAATCTTGCTACGGTCTCTTGGGGGGAAATCACTTTGTCCTGATCGGCGGTGCAGCTTTTGATGGCATCGTTCAATACTATTCCGGCACTCATACAACACGTCCTTCCCATGGGTTCCCGGTGGCTCCGGGAATGGATGATTGCTTTGGTCTGCGGTGATCATGCAGCGCCCGGTATCAGAATCAAGGAAACAGGGGATTTCGTGTGGTTCCCCCCGGTTATCCGGGACCGGGTTCGATGCATGAAAAAACAATCTTCGTACCATACAACATGCGGAAGTGAAAAGCCTTTTTTACGTTGACCCTCCAGCGGCAATCTGGTAATTGGGTGGGGATATTCAAAGGGCGGGAGCACCTAATTTCCGGTGCCGCCCTTTCCATTATCTGCACACGGGAAGGCAGAGCCACCACCACCTCCACTGCCTTCAGCAACGCGCCTCAACTCCGATACTTCACAGGCATCACACTATGACACGCACAGCCACCATCACGCGCAACACCAAAGAGACCCGTATTTCCATCGAACTTGATCTGGACGGCAGCGGCCGGGCAGAGGTGACAACCGGGATTCCCTATTTCGATCACATGCTCACCCTGTTTGCCGCCCACGGTTTTTTCGACCTCACCATGAAGGTCGACGGGGACCTGGAGATCGACGCCCACCACACGGTGGAGGATACGGGCCTTGCCCTGGGCATGGCCATTTCCGACGCCCTTGGCGATCGGGCAGGGATCAAGCGCTACGGGCTGGCCGTTACCCCCATGGACGAGACCCTTGCCGAGGTGGCCCTGGACCTGTCCAACCGTCCGTTTCTGGTCTATGACTTTCCGGACCACAGGGTTCGGGACGGTAACTTCGATGCCTGGCTTGCCCGGGAGTTTTTTCAGGCCTTTTCGGTGAAGGCGGGTATGAACCTGCACATCAATGTCCGCTATGGCGAGAACGACCATCACATCATCGAAGCTGTTTTCAAATCCCTGGGGCGTGCCCTGGATCAGGCGGTGACCATCGACCCGCGTATTCAAGGGGTGCGTTCCACCAAGGGCGTGATCTAAGGCCTCAGGCCGGGGGCGCCACCACCATCTTAAGGAAGGCTCCGGATCATCTCGGGGCCAGCCCAATCAGGGAGGTGTGTATGGGGTATCCGATGCGGGGCGTTCCTGCGGGAAGGCCTGTGTGGCTCCTTGCCATGCTGGTGGTGCTGGTGTGTGCCTGTTCCCCGGCGCACAAGTCCTCCAAGCCTTCGAAACCTGCGGTGCCCGTAACCCTCTTCTCCTGCAACGAGGTGGCGGTTCCTCCCTTTGACTGGGCGGCCCCGGAAGACACCGTGTACATCGAGAGTGAACGGGAAAAGGGGCGGGACGTGCCGTCCCTCTCCGCCTTTGCCGGGCCCGAACTGGCAAGGCGGCTAGCCGTGAGCCTCAGGGAGCGCGGCGTGGAAGCCATGGCGGTTTCCGTGGATGGTACCGACAGCCTGCGGGGGCAGGTGGCGGCCCTTGAAGCCCAGGGCTATTCCTGTGTGGCCCTTGGCCGCGTGAAACGCTATGAAGAGCGCATCGGCTCCGACTGGTCGGTGAACCGACCGGCGTCGGTGGCCTTTAAGGTGATTCTCATGGAAGCTGCTACGGGCCGGGTGCTCTGGAAGGGTTCCTTTGATGAGACCCAGCTTCCTTTGAGTGAAAACCTGCTGACCTTTAAGACCTTTGTGTCTCGCAGGGCTCGTTGGGTCACGGCAGCGGAGCTTGCCGAAACCGGGTTCAACGGGCTGGTGGACTCCATGGTCCTGTCGGGGGGACGGCCACGCCCCGAGGGCGAGCCGGAGCCATGACGATGATTTTTGTTTTTCGGAGTGTTCCCCCTTGGTTGGGGTGGAAGCCCGAAAATAGTTCTTGACAAACATGGTTTTGGCATTAACTTATGCACCTGCTTGGGCGAGCATGAAGGGCTGTTGCGCCGGTTTTTCCGGTACCGCACTCTCTTCGGGCCGTATCGGCCATCGTTTCAGGAACCGTGGATGCGTCTTTCCCCTTGGGGGACGGGCGCTTTAGGCAGTATGTTCGGCTTTCATCCCGTACCGGATGGAGGCTTTCATTATATAATATGGTATGACAGACGGCCTGCCGATGGTTCGGCTACCCTCGCGCAAGGGGCCATCGATGTGGTTCTTTCTCGGATTGGATACCGGACTCTCGCGGACAGGAGCTTTGTGCACTTGATTCCCGAAGAAGTGATTTCAGACATTAAGCATGCGACCGATATTGTTCAGGTTGTCTCTGAAACCGTTCAGCTCAAGAAGACGGGAAGCAACTTCGCAGGTCTTTGTCCGTTTCATTCCGAAAAAACCCCTTCCTTTACTGTCAGCCCGACAAAACAGATTTACTATTGCTTCGGATGCGGAGCCGGAGGCAGCGTTTTCAACTTTGTCATGAAGCGTGACGGGTTGACCTTTCCGGAAACCGTGCGTTCTTTGGGGCGTCGATGCGGCATTGAGGTGCCGGAGCGGGCCTTGAGTGCCGAAGAAAAAGAGAAGATCGGGGTTCGGGAAAAGATTTTCCTGGCCAACCGCCTGGCGGCCGATTTTTTTTCACAGACCCTGAAAGGGGGCCAAGGTACCGGCGCACTGGCATACCTGCACAACCGTGGAATCACCGATGAGACCATCGAGAAGTTCGGGCTCGGGTTTGCCCCGGACTCCTGGGACGCGGTGTCGGGGTGCCTTTCCTCCCATCGGGTGCCTGTGGATATTGCGGTGGGGAGCGGGCTTCTCATCGCCAAAGAGACGGGGCGGTATTATGATCGCTTCAGGAATCGCATCGTCTTTCCGATATTTGATACAGCCATGCAGGTGTCGGGGTTTGGCGGGCGCGTTATGGATGACGCCCTGCCCAAGTACCTGAACTCCCCGGAGACACCTGTTTACCATAAAGCCCGGTCACTTTACGGACTCCACGCCGCGCGCGAGGGGATCCGGCAGAGTGGGACGGCCTTTGTCGTTGAAGGGTATTTCGATGCCCTGGCCCTGCACCAGAACGGCATTGCCCAGGCGGCGGCCACCCTGGGCACCGCCCTGACCCGGGACCATGTGCGCCTGCTGTCGCGGTGCGGCGCCGAGCGCTTTGTCCTGGTCTTCGATTCGGACGGCGCGGGGATACGGGCTGCCCTGCGAAGCGTGCCCGTGTTTCAGAAAGAGTACATGACGGCCAAGGTGCTGGTGCTGCCCACGGGCCATGACCCCGACTCCTTTGTAAGGGAAGCCGGGGCCGATGCGTTTCTGGCCCTGGCGGACAAGGCCATGGATCTCCTGGAATTTCTCATGGACGCTGCCATCAGGCGCCATGGGCTTACTGTGGAGGGGCGCCTGAAGGTCCTCGGAGACATGAGGGAGCCGCTCCTTGCCATGGAAGACCGGGTGGCCCGGTCCCTTTATATCCGCGTGCTGGCCGACAAGGTGGGCATCGACGAAGGGGCTGTCAGTGAGAAGATCCACAATGCCCCGGCTGCCAATACCCGGCCCCAGGTGGCGGAACCGTGGCAGGACGCCCCGGTAAAATCCCTGGGCCGCCTTAAGGAAGAGAACAGCCTGGAGTTCCAGATTGTCTCCATGCTGGTACGCTATGCAGGTATCCATGCCTACTGCAGGGAAGTGGGCATTGCAGACTATTTTCAAGAGCCGGGGCTCAAGGAGATTTGCTCCCTTGCCCTGGCTTACGACGGACCCCCGGAGGCCATGACGGATTGGTTTCTGACGAACCTTCGGGAGGAGGGACAAAGGGAGCTCGTGGCGCGTCTTGCCATTGACGAGTTCCCGGTGATTCACCAGCGGTGTGTTACTCTGATTGACCAGTATGTCCGCAACAGAAACAGATTGGGCGATGACCTCTCAAAACGAATCAGGGATGCGGAAGCCAGTGGAAACCACGAGCTTTTGCTGTCGCTGTTGGAAGAGAAACGACGCTTTTCCCAGGACCTGAAGAGACGTCAGCATTAAGCCAGGAAGGTTAAACATCAATCCGGGGTTGCAGGAGGCAAAACCATATGACCAACAAGTCCGATACCTCTCCCGAAAAGAGCAAGAAGGGTCAGGAAGCCGCATTTAAGGCTCTGCTTGTAAAGGGAAAAAAAGTCGGCGTTCTTACGTATGATGAGATCAATGAGGCGCTTCCGGATGAGGTAGATTCTTCGGAGCGGCTGGATGACATCATTGTGATGCTTCAGGAGATGGACATCAAAGTGGTTGCGGAAAGCGACACGGAGCATGACGAAGCCGAAGAGAAGGAGGAAGAGCCCGCCGAACTGGACTCCGAGCTCCCCATGGCCTCTGAAGAGTCCCCGAAAAAGAAGGTGGCGGTCTTTGAGTCCGAAACCGGCTCCGCTGATTACGGCACCGTGACCGACCCCGTGAAGATGTATCTCCGTGAGATGGGCATGGTGACCCTGCTCTCCCGTGAAGGGGAGATCGAGATCGCCAAGAAGATCGAGATGGGGGATCAGGAGGTGCTGAGGCACCAGCTCGATACCACCATCGCCGTGGGGTATATCCTTTCTCTTGCCGACGGCATTGCCGCAGGCAAGCTTCGTCCAAAAAACGTGCTTCGGGACGTGGATGAAGGGGACGGGGCCGTCGACGAGAAGAACCTGGTGGGCAAATTCCTGGAGACCATCTCAGAGATCCGCACCATCCATGAGGAGAATACCGGTCTGCGGTACCGCATCTTCACCGAAGACCTCTCCTCGGATGAGCAGCGCAAGATCAGGCGTTCCGTCAGCCGTCGCACCGAAAAGATCTTCAACCTCCTCAAGGAGTGGCGCCTGGAGGTCAGCGTTTCGGACATCATCGACGCCAAGATCCTGGAGAACATTGCCTGGTTCGAGGCCATGAACAAGATCCTGGGGCGCTGTGCCGACACCTTCGGCACCTCGGTGACCGAATTCAGGAGCCAGCTCGGCGATGAGGAGACCTTCATGGCCTGGGCCGTGGAGAAGAGCGCCATGGGCGAAGAGAAGCTCCGCGCCATCTACCCGGACTTTGCCTATCTCCAGATGCAGATCGAAAGCCGCGAACTCGGCATCAAGGCCAACGGCCGGATCCTTTCCCGCATTGCCTCTTCCATCGAGGAAGGCAAGGTTCGGGCCAAGGAAGCCAAAAGCGAGCTGGTCAAGGCCAACCTTCGCCTTGTGGTGAGTATCGCCAAGAAATACACCAACCGCGGGTTGCAGTTCCTCGACCTGATTCAGGAAGGGAACATTGGCCTCATGAAGGCGGTGGACAAGTTTGAGTACCGCAGGGGCTACAAGTTCAGCACCTACGCTACCTGGTGGATTCGACAGGCCATCACCCGGGCCATTGCCGACCAGGCGCGCACCATTCGTATTCCGGTGCACATGATCGAGACCATCAACAAGCTGATCCGAACCAGCCGGTACCTCGTGCAGGAGCTGGGGCGCGAGCCCTCTCCCGAGGAGATCGCCGAGAAGATGGAGATCCCCCTGGACAAAGTTCGGCGCGTTCTCAAGATCGCCCGGGAGCCCATCAGCCTCGAGACCCCCATCGGGGAAGAAGAGGACAGCCACCTTGGCGATTTCATCGAGGACAAGAAGTTTATGCTTCCCTCGGATGCGGCCGTGAACATGAACCTGGCGGAGAAGACCCGCAAGGTCCTGGCCACCCTCACACCGAGGGAGGAGAAAGTCCTGAGGATGCGTTTTGGTATCGGAGAGAAAGCCGACCACACCTTGGAAGAGGTGGGCAAGGATTTCGCCGTTACCCGTGAGCGTATCCGGCAGATCGAGGCCAAGGCCCTGAGAAAACTCCGGCACCCCACCCGGAGCAAGAAGCTCAAGAGCTTCATCGAGATTTAGGGGCGTACCCTGCCTCTGGTTCGCCCCGGGAACGGGGCGTCCCGAAAGCCCCTGCTGTCGGGCGGATAACACTTGACAAAAGGGGCTCGCCGGAGGTAAGGATACTCACCTTGATGCACGGGCCTATAGCTCAGCTTGGTAGAGCCACCGGCTCATAACCGGTCGGTCCCTGGTTCGAATCCAGGTGGGCCCACCAGCTCAACACACCGTGAAAAGGGAGATGCCCCAACAGGTGAGGCCAATAACTCACTTTTCATGAACCATGGCGGATGATGCACCATGAACGATGCAACAAAATGCCGAGACAGTTTTTAAACACCAAGGCGTGCTGGCTGATAAAGGCCACCACGCCTTTTTTGTTGAAGGGGTGCTTTCGGGCCGCCCGGCCCGGAATCCTTAAGCCCCTTAAGAGACGATTGGAGGAGAGATGAGCGCTACGGTATCTGAGATAATCTCCATGATGGAGGAACTTGCCCCATCATCCCTTGCCGAAGAATGGGATAATGTGGGGCTGCAGGTGGGGCACAGAGACCACCGGGTCACTCGGATTCACATCGCCCTCGATCCCACCCCGGAGGTGGTGGCCAAAGCCTGCACCGAAGGGGCGGAGATGCTGATCACCCACCACCCTCTCATCTTCTCCCCCCTAAAGACCCTGGACCTCGCCAGCCCCCTGGGTGACATCATCGCCCGCTCCGTTTCTTCCCCCCTTGCCATCTACTCAGCCCACACCAACCTCGACAGCGCCCCCGGCGGACTCAACGACACCTTTTCCCGTATGATCGGCATGACCCCCGAAGGCCCCCTGGTGCCCTCTGCAGATTCGGAAACGGTGAAGCTCGTATTTTTCGTGCCGGAAGAGTACCGTCATAAGGTCATGAAGGCTCTGTTTTCCGGTGGGGCCGGGGCCATCGGCAAGTACAGCTGCTGCTCTTTTTCTTCGGCCGGAAGGGGAACCTACATGCCCTCAGCCGGTGCCGAGCCCTTTGAAGGCAGCGCGGGTAAGATGAGCTGCGTGGAGGAGGTCCGTGTGGAGGCGGTGGTCAGGCGCTCGAAGCTGGATCACGTGCTGGAGGTGGTGCGGGAGGTGCACCCATACGAGACCATGGAGTACAACATCTACCCCCTGCTGAGGACGGCCGATGCCGACGAAACCGGCGCGGGCCTGGGCCGGGTGGGGGCGTTTGATTCGCCCGTAACCCTGGGAGAACTTGCCGAACGGGTCAAAAAGGCCTTTGGGCTCCCCGCCGTGAGGGTGGTGGGGGATCCCGGCATGGCGGTCCGGCGCGGTGCCGTCTGTACGGGCAGCGGGGGCTCGCTCATGAAGGCGTTTTACCGGAGCGGGGCAGATGTCTATGTCAGCGGCGAGCTGAAGTACCATGACGCCCAGACCGCCCTTGAGAAGGGCAAGGGGCTTGTGGATGCCGGCCATTTCGGTACGGAATATTTTGCCTGTGGCCTGCTGGCCCGGGCCCTTAACGAGAAGATCCGGCAAAGGGGGCTTGACGTGGAGGTGGTGGAAAGCCGATGCGAGCAGGATCCCTTTGCCTTTGTATGACGGGGCCCAAGACGCGCCCTGTCCCATAGAAAAACAGCAACACCGTCGATCTGGCAATGAATGATACACCGGCTACGGCCGGTCCACAGACCTTGGAGGCTTGATAAATTCCATGCGTAATCTTAATGTGACCCGGGAGCAGATCCAGACCCTGATGAGACTTCAGAACATTGAGTCGGAGTCTGCACGGATTGAAAAGAAGTTGAAAGGGGTGACATCCCAGGCCTCCGTGCAGGGAGCACGCCTGAGGGAACTCGACGTCGAGCTCCAGGGAGCCCGCGAGGCCCTGGACGGCGAGCAGAAACGGTATGCTGCCATTGAAGAAGAGGTGGCCGAACTCAACACCCGTGTGGCCAAAAGCCAGGAGTACCTGCGCGTGGTGACCAACAACAAGGACTACCAGGTGCTTCGCCGCGAGGTGGATGACAACACCAAGCGGGTGGGGGAGCTCGAAGAGGTCCTTATTTCCATGCTGGACGAGCTGGAAGGGCAAAAGAAACAGATTGCCGAACTCGCCGCAGTCCACGACGAAGAGGCCGAAAAGGTCAAGAGCATCGAGCAGGAGATTTACAACGACACCGCCGAGGAGCGAAAGACCCTTGAATCCATGAGCGTGGAGCGTGAAGAGGTGATCAAGGCGCTTCCCCCGGCCCTGTTCGCCCACTACGAAAAACTGCTTAAGACCACGGGAAGACTGGCTGTTGTGGCTGTCTCCAAAGGGGTGTGCTTTGGCTGCTTCATGAACATCCCTCCCCAGCAGGCCATTGAGGTTCAACAGCAGGGCGGGCTGCACCATTGCCCCCGGTGTCATCGCATTTTGGTGAGCGAACCCAACGCCTGAGGGCAGGGGTGAAAATGGTCGTTTTCCTTTCTGTCGTTTTGAGGTATAACACGGGCACACAATCGGAAGACGGTTGGAGGGGGACAGATGATCGCCGGGTTGCCTTTGGCAACCGGGAGGAAAGTCCGAACACCACAGGGCAGGGTGCTCCATAACGTGGAGTCGCGGTAACGCGAAGGCAAGTGCAACAGAGAGTAGACCGCCACGCATCCGTTTCGGGTGCGTGGTAAGGGTGAAAGGGTGCGGTAAGAGCGCACCAGTTCTCCGGGTGACCGGGGAAGCTGGGTAAACCCCACCCGGTGCAAGACCAAATAGGGAAGTGTCCGAGGGCTGCCCGTCCGAGCTTCCGGGTAGGTCGCGTGAGGTGTCGGGTAACCGGCATCCTAGATGAATGATCATCGCCCCGTTTCCGGGTAACCGGGACGGGGAACAAAATTCGGCTTACGTGCCCCTTCAACCGTCTTCGTTTTTTTTGATGGACCCGTAAAAAGCCATCCACTCCTTTTTACGACAGACCAGAGGCAGGCGACAGGCTTTATGGCAGATAAACAGTCGGCATGTTCCATTACCTTTAAAGAAAAGGTTCAGATCTATTCCCACGATTTTCTCAAGGCCTGTGTGTACATCGCCAGGTTCGACAGGGATGAGAACCCCTTCACCAAGAAGCTCTACTCCCGCATGACGGCCACCAGCCACCTGCTGGAAGACTTCCTGGACCTCCACGGGGCCAAGAACAACCGGGACTGGTTCTACTATCGGGAGCTCGCCTCCCTTGTCCGCCACATCAGCCTCAGCTGCTACGCCCAACGCCACATCGCCAACCGCATCCCCTTTTACGATCTCACAGATACCTCCGACTTCGAAGCCCAGGGGCGTATTACCCTGGATTTCCTCAATGACATTTTGAGAAAAGCCGTGCCGGTTATCATCGAAGAGGCCCGTCGCCTGGATATCCGGGTGCCGGAAGGGGGCTACGACCAGGCCAACTTCCCCGGGGTGGTCTCCGGCGAAATGCTGGAGTACAACATCGATGATGACTCGGGTCACGATCAGCGCAAGCACATCGTCAAAATTTCCAGTGAGTTCCTTAATATCGCCAAGCTCTTTGCCCCCTTTACCTTTTACGAGGAGCAGAGCCTTGAAGCGATCCGGGAGATGGTTCCGGCCAAGGTCAACGAGGTGGAGATCAGGGGCTTTGAGATGGTGGTGCACAACCTCCAGTCCTCCTTCGACTCTTATGTTATTCAAGGTGGATTCCGGTACGGTGACCGCAAGCTCAAGCAGCTGCGCGCCCACTTCTCCGTGGTGCTTCATCTCATGGAGGTCCAGGGACGCCTGCTCCATTTTTATGAGCGTCATCTCCACGAGGTGGGTACCATCCAGACCTATCGGGAGGTGAGAAAGAGCCTCGCGCAGATTGTGGACATCGACAAACTCCTGGATCGCACGGTCAACTACTGCCTCTTTTACGCCTGCCACTTTATGAGCTGCGGCAAACGCCTGGCCAAGGAAGTCCTCAACGAGAACATTGAGCGTGGGATCATCACCGTGGGTATCCCCGAGACCCGAGGCTTCCATGCCCGGCCCAGCCTGATGGTGGCCAAGATTGTTCAGAACTACGGTGGCGAGGTGGAGATGGTGGTCAACGGGGACCGTTTCGACGCCAGCAGCGTTCTGGATATCCAGTGGGCCGGCGGCAAGATCCAGAAAGAGGAGATTTCCCAGGTGATCTTCGAAGGAGACACCCGGGCCCTCAAGGACATCGAAATCCTCGCCGCGGTTAACTATGCCGAAGATTCCATGGGCAAGGGGCTGCCCCTTCCCAAAGAGTTGAAATACCTGAAATAGCCGCAGCCCGGCTTCGGAAAAAAGGGGGGGCAATGCAGATCGCCGCCATTATTGTTGCCGGAGGCAAGGGGCTCCGCATGGGGGCCGAGACCCGAAAGCAATACCTGAAGCTGGACGGGGTCCCCATTCTTGTGCGGACCCTGAACGCCTTTCTCTCCTGCCCGAAAATCCATCGCATCATCCTGGTCGCTCCGGCCGATGATTTTCCGTTTATCCGATCAGAGCTTCTTTCTCTGCTGCCCGGAGGGGACCGTGTGGTCCTGGCCGCGGGCGGGGCCGAGCGCCAGGAGTCCGTGTACAATGGCTTGAAGGCCCTGGGCACTGATTTTAAAGGGTTGGTGGCGGTCCATGACGGGGTGCGTCCCTTTGTCTCTGAAGAGGAGATCCTGAGGGTGTGCGAAGCGGCTTCAGGCTGCGGAGCCGCCATTCTGGCCGTGCCTGCCTTTGAGACCCTCAAGCGGGTGGGCAGGGGAGGGGCCATCGCAGGGACTCTGTCCCGGGACGGCCTCTGGATGGCCCAGACTCCCCAGGTGTTTCATGCCGACCTTCTGTTCCACGCCCATGATGAGGCCCGGACCCAGGGCGTGCTGGGTACGGACGACGCCTCCCTGGTGGAGCGTCTGGGGCACACCGTGGAGGTGGTGGCCGGCAGTCGGTGCAACATCAAGATCACCACGCCGGATGACCTGGATCTCGCGTCCCTTTTTCTCCCCCGTTTTCCTCTTTCCATAGAACGCTCTGCAGGGTGACAGGCTTTGTTTTAGCGTAACTGTCTTTAAATGCATTTGAATTGTGCTATTTTGCAAGTAAAGGTGGATGCTGTCTTGGGGGCGGCGGGTAGTCTTTCGGTTTGCCTTGGACCTGCGATTGTGCTACAACAGAACTCCGGCTAACCGCATACGGAAAATGGCGCCTCAGGGTGGGCGCCTGTCCGATACCACCTTTTCTCTCCCCACTTGCCCATGGAGCCGCAATGATCGGACAATCCCAGGAGATGGCTGACAGACGTGCCCACAGGCGTTACCGCGCCGGTGACGGGGCTTATGCTGCATTGTCTCCGGCCTCAAGTAAGGTGGGCCCCATTGTGGATATCAGCATGGACGGGCTCTGTTTTCGGTATATTGTCCACGCCGAGCAACCCAAGGAGCCTGTGGAAACCCATATCTACGTGGGGGACAACGGGTTCTACCTGGAAAAGATGCCCTACGAGACTGTGGAAGACGTGGAGATCGACAACCCCTCTTCCCTCTCCTCCATTATCATGCGCCAGCGGCGGGTGCGGTTCGTAGATCTCAGCGCCAACCAGAAGGCTCAGCTCCAATACTTCATCGCTCACCGCACCTCCAAGCAGGAGGAGGTTGAGGCCGGGTAGTTTTTTTTAAGAAAACTGTTGTTAAAACGCCAAAGGGCGCACACGAAAGCTTGCTTCGTGTGCGCCCTTTTTTTGTGCGGTTGGGGTGTGCGTGCTAAAGAACGCCTTCCTCCACCCGGTGGCAGGCCACAAGGCCTGTACCGCAGGGATTCACCTTGGGGATCTCCCGGATGCAGCGTTCATCCGCGTGGGGGCACCGTCCGTGGAACACGCACCCCGTGGGCAGGTTGATGGGGGAGGGCACCTCCCCTTTCAGGCTGATGTGGCTCTTGTTCCCGCTCAGTTTGGGGATGGCGCTGAGAAGGGCCTTGGTGTAGGGGTGTCGCGGCTCTGTGTAGAGGGTCTCGGCATCGGCAAGTTCGCAGAGGCTACCCAGGTACATCACGGCCACCCGGCTGCTGATGTGGCGTACCACCGAGAGGTCGTGGGAGATGAACATGTAGGAGAGGCCACGTTTTTCCTGGGTCTCCATGAGAAGGTTGAGGATCTGGGCCTGCACAGAGACGTCCAGGGCGCTGATGGGCTCGTCGGCCACGATAAAGGCGGGGTCCACAACCAGGGCCCGGGCGATGCTGACGCGCTGGCGCTGGCCCCCGGAAAATTCGTGGGGATAGCGCTGGGCCCACATGGGATCCACCCCCACCTGCTCCATGACTTCGGCGATGCGGTCCTTGACCTCCCCGTTGCTGATGCCGGGGTTGTGGAACCGCAGGGGCTCCTCCAGGGTCTTTTTGACGGTGAGCCGGGGGTTCAGGGAGGAGTAAGGGTCCTGGAACACCATCTGCATCTTGGACCGGTAGGGCATCATGGCCTTGGACGAGAGGTTGTCGATGCGGTTGCCCCGAAAGAGGATCTCTCCGCTGTCGGGCTGGTGGATGCCGATGACGCAGCGCGCCAGCGTGGACTTGCCGCACCCGCTCTCCCCGACCACGCTCAAGGTCTCCCCTTCCAGGATATCCAGGCTGATGCTGTTCACCGCCTTGACCACCGTGCTGTGGAGGCTGAGCTTTCCGCCCTGGAGGCGAAGCTTTTCCAGAAAGCCTCCGGAGATGTCGAAGTGCTTGACGACGTTTTTCAGTGTAAGAATGGGCTTGGTGGATTCTGTTGTCATGATGCAAGGTCTCCCGAGACTAAATGGCATGCGGCCATGTGGCCTGTTTGTTCATCCGCAAGGGCCGCCTCGGGCCGTTTGGTCATGCAGATCTCTCCCTTCATGGGGCAGCGGGGGTTAAAGGCGCAGCCGCTGGGAATGTCCGTGAGGGTGGGCATCATTCCCGGGATCTGGTAGAGGGCTTCCCCGGGTTTACGGCTCTCCGGCAGGGCCTTGATGAGGCCCTGGGTGTAGGGGTGCTTCGGGGTGTTGATGATGGCCTGGGTGGGCCCGGTCTCAATAACCCGCCCTGCGTACATGACGGCGATGCGATCGGTGACCTCGGCCACGACCCCAAGGTCGTGGGTGATGAGGATCAGGCTCATGCCGTCGGAGTCGCACAGCTCGATGAGCAGGTCCATGATCTCGGCCTGGATGGTGACGTCCAGGGCCGTGGTGGGCTCGTCGGCGATGATGATGTCCGGGTCGGTGAGCAGGCTGATGGCGATGATGATCCTCTGGCGCATGCCCCCGGAGAACTCATGGGGGTACTGGGCCAGGCGCTTCTCCGGGGAGGGGATGTGCACGCGGGCCAGCTTTTCCAGGGCGATGCGCTCGGCCTCTTCCTTGGATACATCCATGTGGGCGTGGATGGCCTCGGTCATCTGCGTGCCGATGGTCAGCACGGGGTTCAGGGCCATCATGGGGTCCTGGAAGATCATGCTGATGCGGTTTCCGCGGATGTCCCGCATCTTCTCTTCGGAGTAGGCGGAGATCTCTGAGTCGCGGAAGCGGATGGTGCCTCCGGCGATAAAGCCGGGCTTTCGGATCAGCTTGATGATGGAAAAGCCCATGACCGATTTACCGGCCCCGCTTTCTCCCACGATCCCTAAGCGCTCCCCCTTGGCCAGGGAGAGGGAGAGGTTGTCGATGGCCGTGACCTCTCCGGTGCGAAGGGCGAATTTGACGTCAAGGTTCTGTATATCGAGTATCGGTTCCATGATTGGGTGTCGCCTTTATCCTTTGTAAAGCTTGGGGTTGAGCACATCCCTGAGCCAGTCCCCGAGGAGGTTGATGACAAGGACGAGGACCACGAGAAAGAGGCCGGGAAAGAGGGTGATCCACCAGACACCGCTGAAGATGTATTCAAATCCGGCGTTGATCAGAGAGCCCAGGGAGGGTCGGTTCACGGGCATGCCCAGGCCGAGGAAGGAGAGGGCGGCCTCGCTCATGATGGCGTTGGCCACCTGGACCGTGGAGATGACCAGCACCGAGCTCATGGTGTTGGGCAGGATGTGGCGGAACATGATGCGCAGGCGGGAAAGCCCCACCACCCGAGCGGCTTCCACGTACTCCTTGCCCTTTTCGCCCAGCACCGAGGCGCGGACCGTCCGGGCGTACTGGGGCCACTCGGCAATACCGATGATCACCACCAGCAAAGGGACGGCCAGATCGTTGTAGCGGTTCTCACCGAACACTGTCTGGAAGATGGCGCTGATGAGGATGGCCACCATCATGGTGGCAAAGGAGAGCTGGATATCGGCCATGCGCATGAGAAAGTTGTCCAGCCTGCCCCCTAAATAGCCCGCAAAGAGCCCCACGGTGATTCCGAGAAATGCCTGGAGTACCACGGCTCCCAGACCGATGAGCACCGACAGGCGCATGCCGTACATCATGGTGGAAAGAAGGTCCCGACCCTGCTGGTCCGTGCCCAGGAGGAAGGTGGAGGAACCGCCATCCATCCAGGCCGGGGGAAGCTCCGAATTCAAGATGTCGATGGTTTCGGAGTCGTACGGGTTGTAAGGGGCGAGAAGGGGGGCCGAGAAGCTGACGATCATGAGCACCAGCAGAATGGCGAAGCTGACCACAGCGATTTTGTCCCGCTTGAAGCTATAAAAAAAGTACGAATCTTTGAAATTTCTAAGTGACTGTTTCATTTTCTCCCCGATACCCGGATGGTGGGATTGACGAGACCATAGATGATATCCACCATGGTGTTGACGACGACAAAGAGAGCGCCCACAAAGATGATGTAGGCCACCAGAAGGGTGGTGTCGGAGCGCTGGACCGCTTCAAGGAACATAAAGCCCATGCCGGTCCACTGAAAAACCGTTTCCGTGAGGATGGTGTAGGCCAGCATGATGCCCAGCTGGACGCCGCCCACGGTGATGACGGGCAGCAGGGTGTTCTTGAAGGCGTGCACGAACCAGATGCGCTGCTTTTTGAGGCCCTTTGCGTAGGCAAACCGGATGTATTCGGTCTCCAGGACCTCCATCATCTCCGAGCGGATGAGCCGGATGAAGAGCGGCAGCATGATGGAGGAGAGGGCGATGGCCGGCATGACGAGGTGCTTCAGGCCGTCCAGGGTGAGAAGGCCTGTCTGCCATCCCCACAGGTTCACCGTGTCCCCCCTGCCGTAGGAGGGAAACCATTCAAGGGTCACCGAAAAGAGGTAGATCATGAGAATGGCGGTGAGGAAGACCGGGATGGAGACCCCCACGATGCTGGTGCCCATGGTGAGGCGTGAAAACCAGTGGCGGGGGTTGATGGCGGCGAAGATGCCTGCGGGCACGGAGATGAGGATCACGATGAGGCTGGCGGCAAAGACCAGCTCAATGGTGGCCGGTGCCTTGGCCAGGATCACGTGTAAGGCCTGTTTCTTGTGGATGAAGCTGGTGCCTAAGTCCCCGTGGGCGGCGTTTTTGAGAAACCGTCCGTACTGGGTGAAGAAGGGGTCGTTCAGTCCCATCTGGTCCCGGAGCTGCTCGCGCTCCTGAACCGACACCCGGACCCCCACCATGTCCCGGACGGGGTCGCCGAACTGGTGTTTGATGGAGAAGCCCAGCAAGCTGATGACCAGCATGACGAACAGTGCCTGTAAAATGCGTTTTACGGTAAATGCAAACATGGGTATGGTCGCGTCCTTAATTGTCACGGTGCGAGGGGCGTGCGTTGGTGCGGCACTGAGCCGCAACGCTTCCCGTGGGCGTTCTACCCGCTGCCTGCCGGTGTCCTGTGCGGGCACCGGCAGGCAGCGGGTACAGCTGGCGAGGAATATGTTCCCTCACCGGTAAACGAAACGCTCGTATTCAAGCATACATGGGCGGTGAAATGCAAATGAATCCGCCAAAATAAATGGCCGGTTCAACCGGAAGATATCGGTGGAACCGGCCAGGGAGCGTCTATTTTACATCCCTTACTTGACGACGAGATCGCCGAGGTAGGGGAAGTTCATGGTGTTGACAATGGGCTCGATGTCGAGGTTATTTTTCGAGGCCCAGGCCAGGTTCTGCCAGTGCAGGGGCACGAAGGCCGCCTCGTCGTAAAGGGTCTGCTCGATCTCCTGGAGCATGGCGGTACGTTTGGCCGTGTCGGTCTCGGACTGGGCGGCCAGGGTGAGCTCATCTACGCGAGCGTTGCAGTACGTCCCGCTGTTGTACTGGCCGTAGCCGGTCTCGGTGTTGATGCACATGGTGAGGTACTCGGTGAAGTTGCCGGAGTCTTCGGTATCCGCGTGCCATCCGATGAGCTGGATGTCGGCCACCTTGGCGTCGAATTCATCCCAGTACTGGGCCTTGGGCATGGTCTGCAAGGTCACCTTGATGTTGATCTTGGCCAGCATGTTGGCTGCTGCTTCTGCGATCTTGGCATCGTTGACGTAGCGGTTGTTGGGGGAGATCATGGAGCACTCGAAGCCGTTTTCGTAGCCGGCTTCTTTCATGAGGGCCTTGGCCTTTTCCAGGTCGTAGCGGGGCACCAGGTTCTCTTTGTAGCCCAGGTAGCCTTTGGGGCTCTGCTGACCTGCAGTGGTGGCAAACCCTTTCATGATGTTTTTGACGATGCCTTCGTTGTTGATGGCATGGACAATGGCCTGGCGAACGCGTACGTCCTTGAACTCGGGGCGCCGGGTCTGGTTGAGCTGAAGGGTGATGATTCGGGTGCCGCCCATGGTAACGAGCTTGGTTTTTTCGTTGCTTTCAATCTGGTTGAAGTCCTGGGGGGAGACGGGGTAGATGAAGTCGGTGTCTCCGGAGAGCAGCGAGGCCACGCGGGTGGCGGTGTTCTTGATGGGGGTGAGCACGATTTTTTCCACGTTGCCGGGGGAGGCCTTGTCCCAGTAATCGGCGTAGCGCTCGTAAACGGTCTTGACGCCGTGTTCACGGGAGATGACGCGGAAGGGGCCGGTGCCGGACTCGTGGTTGAGGGCAAAGGAGGGGCCGCTCTTGACCTGGGCGTCCTTGGGCTGACCGTTTTCATCGGTGCCGGTGTAGAAGACGCTGTCCATGGGGAAGATGTAGGTGGCCATGTTCAGGAGAAGGGGATAGGGACGCTTGGTGACGATGTCGATGGTGTGGTCGTCGACGATGTTGATGCTCTCAAAGGGCTCGAAAAGGCCTTTGTAGTCGATGCTTTTCTGGAGACGCTTGAAGGTCCAGACCACGTCCTTGGCGGTGAAGGGGTTGCCGCTGTGGAAGGTAACGCCTTTTCTCAGCCAGAATCGGACGGTTAACGGGTCCAGGCGCTCCCACTTTTCTGCGAGCCTGCCCTCAATGGACATGTCGCGGGTCCAGCGGACCAAGGGATCGAAGGCCACGTGGGAGTATGCCAGCATGCCTCCGGAGAGCTGAATATGGGGGTCCAGGGAGACCGGGTCGGCGTCCATGGCAAGATGGACCGTTGTGTTTAACGTTGTCTTTACTTCTTCTTCCGGTTTTGAACATCCCGATACCAAAAGGGCCGCTCCCATGAGCAGGATGGATGTCAGTGCCAGTATTCGTCTCATTCACGCCTCCTGAAATTAGTGTGTTGTTAAAAAAACGGTCCGTAGGCTCCGCTGTGTCCTCCGTGGGGAGGGGCAGGGTGTCCCGGAGTAGGGGACATGTGCGGAGCTTCGGTCGTTGTTTCAGCTGCGGAAAAAGCGCCGGTGCATATCCGGTGCTGTGATCCGCTGTCTCTTCCCAAAATCGCTTCGTGTGCCGTATTTCGCTTAGGTGTGCCTCCGGTATGAAATGACTTATTATTCTAGCACCATACCAGGGTTAAGTTGTAAAAATTAGCAAAAAAAAACATGAAAAGCAAATGAATTCAACAATGTTCTTAGGGGGTAACAGTGCGTTTGGGGGGCGATGATGGTCCATTATCTCGGCGAGATGACACAGAAAACACCAGGGAGACAGGACCCCGATTCCGAAAAAAAGTGAAAGCCTGGGGAACATAAATCGGCAGGGGCCGCCCGTTAGGCGAGGGGGAAGGGGACGCTGCGGAAAAAAGATGCATGTCTCCTGTTCCGGTAAGACCGGCTTCAAAGGGAGGTGTGACGGGCAAGAATCGGGTGTGGGGGGGAGTGGGCCGTTACACTTTTTCGTCGAAGATGATACCGACCATCTCTTCGATTTTTGCTGCCAGGTCAAGGACCTGCTTGGCAGGGATTTCACGGATAACCTCTTCGGTATCGCGGTTCGTGATCCGAACCATGGTGCGACCGGTTTCGTCATGTCGTGTGAAATTCAGGCCGACGGCGTGCAGGGTGTCCAGGTCCCGGGAGATTTCGTCAAGGGTCTCCTGGGAGAGGTTTTCTTCGCGAAGCCGGTCTTCCCGGTCGCTGCGCACTTTTTCCTGGCGCTCCTCGGTGCTGGCCTTGTTGTCCGAGGTGGCCTCGGATCCGGGGGCTCTGCGGACGGGTTCCGCGGCAGAGACATCATCCCGTCTTTGGGGCATCTGGGGTTGAACGTTCGATACGGTTTGCATCATGGTGAACTCTCTTTATCCATGCGCCCTGAAGGGTGCAAAGGCTCGCCTTGGCAGGGCCTGGTTTTTCCAAAGGTTTGTGACGGCAGGGTCGATGCCGCCTTGTGTCAATACGGGGAGGCATAGGCTCCCCGGATTCGCTTTTTGTTTGCCGAGGCAGTGAGCTGGGACCGGATGGCGCCCATCTCTTCTTCAATGCGCAGGGCAAGGTGCCGGCTCCGTTCCAGGATGCGGGAAAGGAGATCGGCGTGGGACCTGTCCATGGGCAGCTCCTTGAGCTTGCCCACCAGGTCGGCCTGGCGCCGGGCCAGGGTGAAGAGGGCCTCGGGGTCGGCGGAGGTCAGGGACGTCTCCACCTGGTCCATGAGGGCCTCCATGCGTGCCATGACATCGGCCGGGGTCTCAGATGGCAACACAGACACCACAGCTCTCCCTCGGCTTTTCAGGGCGCCTTACCGACGACTGGCGTCGGGTGCGCGAGGCCTCGGTAAAGCCTTCGTTGAGGCTTACGAGGAGGGCCTCCACTTCATGGAGGGGCTCGGTGCTGTTGTGGATGTTCGCCTCGGTGAGGCGCCGGACCATGTAGTCGTACAGAGCTGCGAGGTTTTCGGCGATCTCCCCACCGCGCTCCATGTCGAGGGCGGTGCTGAGCTCGGTGATGATGGCCAGGACTTTGGAGATGTACTCCCCTTTGAGCGCCGGTCGTTTTTCCTCGATGCCCCGCACGGCCAGGTGGATGAACTTGATGGCCCCTTCGTAGAGCATGATGAGGATCCGGTCCTGGGGAAGGTCCTCTCGGGCGGCCGATGCGGCATATGCACTGTAGGTCATGGGTGTCATGGGTGTGAACTCCTTCAACTGTAACGGAAACTAAGGTGAGTGGCACCGGTTCCGGTTCTACTCTTTGGATACCCCGGGCAAAGCCTTCAACTGCGAGGCGAGGTGATCGCTTGTGACTTTGTATTCGGCAAGCAGGCTCTCAAGGGAGTTGAACTTGTTCCGAAGTCTCTCCTCGGAACGTTCCGCCTTGTCCCCGATGCGCGTGATCTGCTTGTCGATGCTGCCGATCTTGGTTTTGAGGCCCTTGCTCCCGGAGGCTAAGATGCCGCCTGTGGGGTCGTTGAACCCTTCGATGAGGGTGCACATGCGAACCGCAAATCCCTCTTCCCCTTCGTCGATGCTGGTAAAAAACCGCTTCAGGTCGTCGGGGTGTTCTTCAAGGGCTCGGGAAAGGGTCTCCTGGTTCAGTTCCAGATAGGGCTTGCCGTACTCGGGATCTTCTTTGTCCGTGACCCGCCGCATGGTCACCCCGACATCGGAAAGATAGCGGAAGCTGTCGTTTCCGGACACTGTGCCCGCGGTGGAGCGGGTCAGGGCGCCGTTGATGCGGTTGGCGGTCTGGTCGCCGAAGAGGGTGCCCTGCTCTTCCCCTTCGCCGTTGTACTTCTGGCTGTTGAAGAAGAAGGTGAGGACATTGTTGTACTTTTCCACAAAGGTTTCGAGCTTCTCGGAGATGGCTCCCTGGTCCAGTGCCACGTTGAAGGTGGTGGCCGGGGCTGTCCCGGAGAGGGTCAGGGTAACGTCCTTGACCACGTCTTCGATGGTGTTGGAGGGCCGGTGGATTCCCTGGACCCCGTCCACGGAGATGATGGCATCCTTGGCTTCCTGGGTCACGGAAAAGGCCTTGTCTCCGGCTCCTTCCCCTTCCTCGTCTCCGTAGGCCACCAGGGCGGAGAGCCCGGCGTTATCCCCTGTGTCCCCGTCTTCGTCTTCGATCACGTCAACGGAGATGGTGTTGGCCGCTCCGGTGTCGTTGGCCGACAGGGTCAGGAAATGATGGGTGCCGTCAAAGATCACCCCGGCCGTCACAGCGCCTTTTTCGGCGTTGATGGCGTTGGCCAGGTCGTGGAGGGAGAAGTTGGCCCCTGCCGTGATCTCCATGGGATCGCCGTCGCCCACCTGGATGCTCAGGGTCCCGCCACCGGGAAGCGCGTCTTCCGTGAAGGGCCCGGCAGCCAGCTTCTGGCTCGTGGCCAGCTGATGGACTTCCAGGCTGTAGGTTCCGGTCCGGGCAAAGGATCCGGCGGAGACGGTGTAGCTCTCGGGGTCGGGGCTGGTGGCCGTGCGGGCGGTGTAGGCGCTGGGGTACCGGAGGGAGCGGGCAGCGTTGCTGAGGCCGGAGAGCTCCTTCGACAGGTTGGCGTAGGCGGAGATCAGGACCTTGAAGTCCTCTTTCTTCGCTTCCAACGCTTTGACGGGTCTCTTTTCCACTTCGGTAATCTGCTCGACGATGCCGTCGAGATCGATCCCCGAAACGATGCCGCCTACCGACACTCCCATGATCCTGCTCCTTTGGCATCCGCCGTGGGGCGGCCCGATGCCTTTGTGAACGTTTTTCGGTGAACACGGTTCCTGCAAAAGGTGTCGGGAAAGCCCCCGGGCGATTGGGATCGCCCAGGGGCTTTTTTGACTATGCAGGTTCCCTGTGCACTCGTTTTATCCTGAACAACCGGATAAAGGCAAACCTTCTCTTACTGAGGGTGAGACGGTTCCTTATTGTTACCCGATCAGGCTGAGAACGGACTGCGGCAGCTGGTTCGCCTGTGCAAGCATGGCGGTACCGGCCTGCTGCATGACCTGGAGTTTGGTCATGTTGGCCGTCTCGGAGGCGAAGTCCGTATCAAGGATACGGGAACGTGACGCACTCAGGTTCTCAGAAACGTTGGAGAGGTTCTGGATGGTGGAGTCAAAACGGTTCTGGACCGCACCCAGGTTGGCGCGCATGTCGTCCACCTGGCGGATGGCACTGTCCACCGACTTGATGGTTTCGTTGGCCGCTTCCACCGTGGAGACGTCGGCGTTGGCAATGGAGCCCTTGGCCTGGACGTTGTCCTCGGAGAGGGTTGCGAAACCGGCGTCCGTGGCGTTGGTACCGGACAGGCTCAGGGTGTCTGAGGCCGTCAGGGAGACAGAACCGGTGATGCGCAGGTCGTTGAAGTTAGAGTCAAAGGAGGTGGACTTCACGCCGCCGCCGAAGACGAGGTTGGTGACTTCCGCGTTGGTGGTGCTCAGCACGATGTCACGGCCGTCGTCGGCAGACAGGGTCAGCTCGCCGTCGTCATCCACGCTGGCGGTAACGCCGGTGAGGTGACTCTTGGCGTTGATGGCGTTGGTGAGGCTGCCGTCGGCGTCGTTCTCTTTGAAGTCTGCAGGGCCCACGCCCACACCGTTGATCATCAGGTCGCTGTTGCCGATGCGGCCGACGCCGACGTTGCTGGGGCCATCCCCTGCCACGGCAGAGCCGGAGTAGTCGGCGGCGTCCATGTCGGATGCCTGGAAGCTGGTGGATGCCTTGGCGTATACGCCCTCAAGGCTGGTGCCTTCCATGCCTTCGCCGGGATCTTCCTCGTTCATCTCGCGGATGTTGTTGATTCGATCGGCAATGGCCTTTGCACTACCGCTGCCGTAGTTGGCTGCGTTGGTGTCCTTGAGGTCGGCCGTGGAGGCGGAGGTGATGTCGCCGCCGTACTTGGCCTGGGCAATGTCCACAGAGGAGGCACCGTCCACCTGGACGCTGACGTCCCCGGCGGTGAGGGTGCTGCCTACGGCCCCTTCCTGGATACCGATGCTGCCGGCGTCGGCGGCGTCGTTGGTCAGGGAGACGCGGGAGGCGGTGGACTGTACGATGCCGGGCTGCTGACCCAGGGCGTTGGCCTTGACGTTGACCAGGTCCACACCAATGGTCTCGTTGGCGTTGGCGCCCACCTGGAAGGTGAAGGTGCCGGAGCTGCCGTTGAGGATGTTTTTGTTGTTGAAGGTGGTGGCTTCTGCGATTCGGTCGATCTCGGAAACCAGCTGGTCGATCTCGAGCTGGATGGATGCCCGGTCTTCAGCGGTGTTGGTGTCGTTGGCCGCCTGTACGGACAGTTCGCGGATTCGCTGGAGTCCGTTGGTGGTCTCCTGGAGGGCCCCTTCAGCGGTCTGGGCCAGGGAGATACCGTCGTTGGCGTTTCGAACCGCCTGGTTCAGGCCGCGGATCTGGGAGGTCATACGGTCGGTAATGGCCAGGCCGGCGGCGTCGTCTTTTGCAGAGTTGATTCTCAGGCCGGAAGAGAGTCGCTGGAGCGATTTATTGAGGCCTGACGCGGTGTTACCCAGGTTACGCTGGGCGGTGAGAGAGGTGACGTTGGTGTTGATTGAAAGTGCCATGTGATTTCCTCCGTGAAATAAACTTTCAATGGTCGGCATCCGTGCCGTGAAGTCAACTTGTCGTATACCGTTTGGGGCGCCCTGTGTGGTTTTGGAAAATCCTTTTTCCAAAGGCTGGTGCCGGGTCACCCGCGGTATAAAAAACATATCGGAGGATTTTTCGTATTCTTTAAATAAAAATGACGATGGGCTGTTGAAAAACAAGGAAGGAATAGGGCGGGATGACGGGGCTTGGGTGCGAAAGAATTGAAATTCAATGTTTTGGGGCGCCCCGGTCCTGTTGGGCCGGGGCATTTTTTTTGGCCCTTATTGACTTAAGAGTGTGGGATATCTGCGGGGCGATCCGGCTTTTTCGTGGGAGTGGAGAGCTCTTTGAGGTTGCGGATCAGCCAGCTTACCTCGTTGATGGGGTCGATGCCGAGGCCCGAGTGGCTGATGGAGAGGCGGTCAATCATGTAACCGAACAGGGCCGAAAGGTCGGTACCGTCCTCTCCCTGGGAGGGGGCGTGTTCCCGTGCCTCCTTGAGATGGTTCAGGATCTTGACCACGGTGGAGATGTTTTTCTTCTGGTCCTCGGCTCCGCTGCAACGGGCAAGGGTGAGGTGGTCCATGGCGTCGTCGTACATGCGGACAAGCTCTTCCCGCCCAAGGGGCGAAGAGGGGTCGGGGGTTCGGTACAGGGGATGGGTGGATGGCATGGTGTCCTCCCTAATATAAGGAAACGATCAGATCTTGCGATCAACGGGTTGTTCGGGGTGTTGGTGTTCGGGCGGTGCGTCAGCGGCAAGGGGGTGCGGGGAAGGACTCCGTCCAGGGAGAGTGGGAACGATGTCAGAATGTGTTTCGATGCGGCGTTTTAGTAAACAACGTACTGATATAGATAATACAACAGCTTGTATGTAAAAGCCATTACAAATAAACAACAGGTACATGCGGTCATCTCTGTTCAGATTGCACGGAAGCGTGGCTCATGTTTCGGATCATTGTCTTTTGTGCGCATAAATCGATCATGGAAATGCGTGTTTGAGGTGGCTCACCTCGCCGTCGGAGGCACGGACTTTGGCCATGGAAGGCTGCTATTGACGATGGGCCCTGAAGTGCCATATCGTCGGGGGTATACGTTTATTGTAAATGAAAACCTGCGCCCCTTGGCGTTGCTTCGGGTTATGCCGTGGTGCAGGCAATGTTTAAGAGCGGGGAGAGCTGTGCATCGTTTATCGGCATTGACGGAAGATCAGGTTGTCGCCTTGAGTGTGCTGGCGTTTGTGAGGTCCCACATTCATGAGTCCGTTCTTGCCGAATGGACGGGGAGCACCATCCGGGAGACGTCCCTTGCCCTTCGGGGGCTCCACGGGGCCGGGCTCGCACACGCCTGTGGGTCAGCGTGTTGGCAGCTGGCCACGGATGGGCTGAGTCGAGCTGAAATCAGGGCCCACCTCCCGACCCTGGAGGCCCGGGCCTACCGAGGAGGGCTTCTCTCCGAGATAGATCGGCTCCGCGGCCCTGACGAGATCGCTGTGTTTGAAGCCCTGGTGGCCGACATCTCCAACCGGCTGGAGGTTTCGGTCACGGCCGGGCTCCGGGTGCTCCTCACCGAGACACTGGAGCAGATGCTGGCTTTCTGCGACGAAGAGCGCACCCTGGAAAAATCCCGGGAAGAGCTCTCCCGGTTTCTGGAGCTTGCCATTGCCATCCTCGGGCTCAGCCTTTATCTGGCCCGGAACCTCTCCCTTTCCATTCGCCTCTTCTTTTCAGGCCCTGCCGTCGTTCATGGAGAGCCAGGATACCATTGACGAACTCGTGGGCAACGATAACCTCTGTATCGCCGCCATGTTTCTCTCCTCCCTGTACTGTTACAATGGAGTAGACCCGGCTCCTGTGTCTGGAATCTTAGGTGCTACAAGGACCTCTCCGGGATTTATCCCTCTTCGGCGGTCCATTTTTTGGGAAAATTCCACCTGGCCATCGGTATCGCCGCGTGCAATGTCTTCCGGGGGGAGTTGGATCACCAGCCTTCCGGCTGATCGCATGCGCATGACGGACCGGGGGCGCATTCACCCCGGACTGAAGGCGGATATCACTGTGATGTCTCCTGAAACCATCGCCTGCCGGGCCACCCTCCATGAACCCAACAGGTACCCGGACGGCATCAGCCATGTGCTTGTCAATGGTGAGGTTGTCATCGAAGGCGGAAAACGGGTCACCGGGGACCATGGCCGGGTGATCCGGCACCGGGAGCCCTGAATGGGTTAAAAACCATGGTCCGGGGACGTTCCCCCGGGCCATGCTCCATGGTTGTCAGGCGCAAGGGTGGGGGAACCGGATCCGTGGTCATTGGCCGGGGTGTTGTTTGGGGAAACGGTTCTGGCGACGTCCTGATGAAAACCCCGGCTTTGTTTTCGGCTGTGCTGCAAAAACGTTCCATGTGGTCATTCGTTTGACCTCGGCTGGCGAATCGGCTATGACATAGCGATATATTGCAGGCGTTTTTCCATGCAACCTCCTGAAGGCTATGGAGAATAACGCACGTGCTGCCGTTTTACGGGCCAGCCGCAACCCACCACCCGCCCTGCGGGTGTCTTTGTTGGTGGCTGCCGTAAGGGCTCATCGGTGCCTTGACGGCACCGGGCCTGTTTGAGGACAGGCCGGAGGGGGGCGACGGCGCGCGGGGGGGAAATGCCGAAACCAATGAGATCAGGAGATACTGCTTGAAGATCGTTATTGTAGGAGCCGGTGAGGTGGGTTTTCACATCGCCAGTCGCCTCTCCCTTGAAAATAAAGATGTCGTGGTGGTGGACACCAGTGACGAGGCCCTGAAACGGGTCTCTGAGAATCTGGACGTGCAGGTTGTGAAGGGGTCGGGCAGCAGCCCCGAGGTCCTCATTGACGCCGGAGTGAAAAAGGCGGATATCATGCTGGCGGTTACCGACAGCGATGAGACCAACCTGGTGGCCTGCCTTACCTGCGATATCCTTTCGCCCGCCACCAAAAAACTGGCCCGTATCCGCCTGGGCGATTACGACGCCTACCATGAGCACTTCAGGACCAGTGCGCCCCATATCGACACCATCATCAACCCCGAGATCGAGGTGGTGAAGACCATCTATCGCCTGATGCGGGTGCCCGGCGCCGTGGACGTGGGTGAATTCGAAGGCGGTCGGGTGAAGATCGTGGGCATGCGGCTGGAGGAGGGGAGCCCCCTGGACGGCCTCAGGCTGGCCGAGTTTTCTTCCCGGCTCGGAGGCGTGCGTCCTCTGATTGCCGCCATCGTGCGCAAGGGGCAACTCATTGTGCCCCACGGCAACGATGTCCTCCAAGTGGGGGACCTGGTCTATTTTATCAGTGAAGACACCAAGCTCAATGATGTCCTGCGATTTTTCAACCGCCGTATGAAACCCGTGAATCGGGTGCTTATCGTGGGGGGCGGGCTCATCGGGACGCGCCTGGCCGACCTTCTGGAGAGCAAGAACATCCACACCAAGATCGTGGAGAGGAGCCCGGAGCGCTGCCGGTACCTTGCCGAGCGCATGAACCGCGCCGTGGTCCTCTGCGGGGATGGCTCCGATCAGAGCCTGCTTCTGGAAGAAAACATCAAGGACATGGACTTTGTGGTCTCCCTGACCGACGACGAAGAGACCAACATCCTTGTCTCCCTGCTTGCCCGGAGCGTGGGGGCGGACAACACCATCACCAAGATCAGCCGGTTCAGCTATATGCCACTCATGGCAAGCATCGGCGTGGAGCAGGTGGTGAGCCCGCGGCTCTCGGCCATTAACTCCATTCTGCAGCATATCCGAAAAGGCAAGGTACTTTCGGCCATGAGCGTTCACGGCGAGCAGGCCGAGGTCATCGAGGCCGTGGCCCTGCAGACCTCGGACATCGTGGACACCCCCATCAGCAAGGTCTCCTTCCCCCGGGGCGCGCTGCTTATCTGCATCATCCGCGATGACGAGGTGATCATTCCGTCCGGGGACAGCGTCATCAAGCCCGAAGACCGGGTGATTATCTTTGCCACGCGCGAAGCCGTTCCCCGCATTGAAAAAATGCTCACCGTCAAGCTGGAGTTCTTCTGATGCGCTGGCCTGTCGTGACCTACATTACCGGGTTCCTTCTCTTTGCGCTGGGGCTCTGCATGCTCCTGCCCGTGATCTGTTCCGTGATTTACGGAGGCGGGGACCTTGCCGCCCTGGCAGTCTCCGCGGGCTTTACCACCGTCTCCGGTGCCATTGCCATCCTTATTTGCCGGGACACCAGCTTCGACAACATCAGCCAGCGGGAAGGCATGGCCATCGTGGCCGTGGGCTGGACTGTGGTGGGGCTTTACGGGGCTCTTCCCTTTTATACAAGCGGGGCGTTTCCCCATTTTGTGGATGCCTTTTTCGAGTCGGTGTCCGGTTTCACCACCACGGGTTCTTCCGTGCTGACCAACATTGAGGCGGTGCCCAAGGGGCTCCTCTTCTGGCGGAGCCTGATCCAGTGGCTCGGCGGCATGGGGATTATCGTCCTCTCCCTGGCTATCCTTCCGTTTCTGGGGGTGGGGGGGATGCAGCTTTACAAGGCTGAGGTGCCGAGCCCGGTGCCGGATAAGCTGAAACCCCGGCTCTCGGAGACCGCCTCCATCCTCTGGAAGGTGTATGCCATGATCTCCGTGGTGGAGGTGGTGCTTCTTCTCTTCGGGGGCATGGATCTCTATGACGCCCTCTGCCACACTTTCACCACCATGCCCACGGGGGGCTTTTCCACGAAGAACGCCTCGGTGGCGGGCTTTAACAGCGCCTATCTCGACGGGGTGATCATCGTCTTTATGGTGCTTGCCGGGATCAACTTTTCCCTTCATTACCAGATGCTGCGGGGGCGGACCCTGATCTTCTGGCGGGATTCCGAATGCCGATGGTTCCTTATTATTGTGCTGGGGCTTTCGGTTGCGGTGACCTTCGATATCTACGGCACCGTCTATCAGAGCCTTCCCGAGGCCTTTCGTTACGGCTCCTTTCAGGTGGTCTCCATCATCACCACCACGGGCTATGCCACCGCCGATTACGAGCTCTGGCCGGGCCTGAGCCAGGTGCTGATCTTTCTGTGTATGTTCATCGGGGCCTCGGCAGGGTCCACCGGGGGCGGCATGAAGATCGTGCGGGTGATGCTTTGCCTGAAGTACTGCTATCGGGAGCTTTACATGCTGATCCATCCCCGGGCCGTGGCCACCATCAAGCTGGGTGGCAAGGCGGTCTCCGAGGACGTCATGCGCAGCATCATCGGCTTTGTGTGCATCTATGTGGGCCTGTTTGCCCTCTGCTCTGCGGTGCTGGCGGGCATGGGTGTGGATTTTGTCACGGCGTTTACCGCGGTGGGTTCCTGTATCGGTAACATCGGGCCCGGTTTCGGCCTGGTGGGGCCTGCGGAAAACTTTGCCCTGATCCCCCAGGGGGGGAAGTGGCTCCTTATCTGGTGCATGCTCCTTGGGCGCCTTGAAATCTATACGGTCATCATTTTTCTGGTGCCGGAGTTCTGGCGCAAATAAAAGGGGTGTGCCTCTATCTGGGGTGAATGCACCGGTTTAGGCCGGTGCTGTGTCGCGTGTCTGCACGAATCGTCATTTTTATGTGACTTTCGGCTTGACACCTGCGTCACAAGTTGAGTATAAGCTTCGAGTCTTTGAGACGCAGCGGGTCGTTAACTCAGTCGGTAGAGTATCTGCCTTTTAAGCAGAGAGTCACTGGTTCGAGCCCAGTACGACCCACCATGCGTCCCCATCGTCTAGCCTGGTCCAGGACACCGGCCTTTCACGCCGGCGACAGGGGTTCAAATCCCCTTGGGGACGCCACACTGCATTTTAGAGTCTTTTAAGGCGCATTACGGGTCGTTAACTCAGTCGGTAGAGTATCTGCCTTTTAAGCAGAGAGTCACTGGTTCGAGCCCAGTACGACCCACCATGTGTCCCCATCGTCTAGCCTGGTCCAGGACACCGGCCTTTCACGCCGGCGACAGGGGTTCAAATCCCCTTGGGGACGCCATTTCGCCTTAAGACCCGATCAAAGAACATATGGGTCGTTAACTCAGTTGGTAGAGTATCTGCCTTTTAAGCAGAGAGTCACTGGTTCGAGCCCAGTACGACCCACCACGATGTCCCCATCGTCTAGCCTGGTCCAGGACACCGGCCTTTCACGCCGGCGACAGGGGTTCAAATCCCCTTGGGGACGCCACTTGATTTCACGAGGGGCTGACTGAAAATCCAGTCAGCCCCTTTTTTGTGTGGGGAAAACCGGGTTGGGCAGCTCCTTTCCAGTTGGAAAAGGGTGACATGTTCCATGCAACCCTGTATGTTCAATTCAGGCGCCCGCGCCGGTACCCTCCCAGATTAATTCCATACGGACAAGACCCATGAAACCCATCGTCGCCATCATTGGACGCCCCAATGTGGGCAAATCCACCCTGTTCAACCGCATCACACGAAGCCGGACGGCCCTCGTGGACAACATGCCCGGTGTCACCCGGGACCGCCACTACGGCGAAGCCCTCTGGAACGACGCCCCGTTTCTGCTGGTGGACACGGGCGGATACCTCATCGACGACGAAGACGCCTTTGCGGGCGCCATTCGGGACCAGGTGACCCAGGCTGTGGCCGAGGCCGACGCCGTGGTAATGGTCCTGGACGGAAAAGGGGGGATCTCTCCTTACGACCGTGACCTGGTGACCATCCTCCGGGAGTCTCATCCCAAGGTGTTTTATGTGGTCAACAAGATCGACGGAGAGAAGCAGGAGGAGAACCTCTACGACTTCTACTCCCTGGGCATCGATCACCCCTATCCGGTCTCCGGCGAGCACGGCTACGGCGTGCCTGATTTCCTCGACGACCTGGTGGCCTCCTTTCCCGAGGCGGCGGCCTACCCCAAAGAGGAAGAGGAGATCGTCAACGTGGCCGTGGTGGGGCGCCCCAACGCCGGGAAGTCATCCCTTATCAACCGCCTCACCGGTCAGAAGCGCCTGGTGGTGAGCGACGTGGCCGGTACCACCCGGGACGCCGTGGACACCATGCTCAAGCGCGACGGCCAGCTCTACCGGTTCATCGACACCGCGGGCATCCGGAGAAAAGGCAAGGTCAAGGACAAGCTGGAGAAGTTCTCCGTCTTAAAGGCCATCAAGAGCATGGACCGCTGTGACGTGGCCCTGATTCTCATCGACTCCTCCGAAGGGGTCACCGACCAGGATGTCACCGTGGCCGGATACGCCCATGAAAAAGGGTGCGGGGTGATCTTCGTCTTCAACAAGTGGGACCTGGTCCCCGAGCGGGAGAAGAACCCCAAACTGTTCAAGGAACGCCTGGACATGGGCGCCAAGTTTCTCTCCTTTGCCCCCTTCACCACCATCTCGGCCCTCACCGGCCAGCGCGTGGAGAAGATCTTCGGGCAGATCCGAAGCGTGTACGATCAGTACAACACCCGCGTCTCCACCGGGGACGCAAACCGCATCATCGAGTGGGCCACGGAGCGGACCCCGCCCCCCCTTCACAAGGGCAAGCGGCTGAAGTTCTTCTACAACACCCAGGTGTCTGTGAAGCCTCCCACCTTTGTCTCCTTTGTGAACTACCCGGATGCGGTGCACTTCTCGTACCGCCGGTTCCTCATGAACCAGATTCGTGATTTTACGGGCCTGGATCAGACGCCCATCAAACATATCTTCCGGGAAAAGACCGGGCGCATGGAGTTCGGGCCCAAGCCCGAGGAGAACACCAACACCCGGAACAAGGGGCACAAGGACAAGGAGAGCCGCAACAAGATCCAGAAGAAAAAAGAGCGGGAAAAGCAGCGGCTCAAGAAACTGAAACGCGACGGGCAGTGATAAGCCCTTTGTCCCTTCGGTTTCCGCTTTTTTAAAGGCGGAAAACGAGGGGCCCGGCGGTGGTGCCGCCGGTACAAGGGGATGGATAAAAAATGCGCCACTATTTAACTTGCCTCCGGCGGATCGCTTTTTTGAAAAAAGCTCCGCAAAAAACTTTCCGGTTGAATGTCCCTTATGTTTGAAACAGTGGGTTCTCCGAAAGCTTGCGACCGGTCCACGTCGTTCATAAGACCTGTTTGTCAAACTTTTTAAAAGTTTGGCCCCCGGCAGGGCCGCCGGAGGCATTGTTTTTTGTCCCATTCCTAACGAACAACACGTCCGACATCGGGAAAGCCATTTGGGTGGGTATGGATCTGTTTGAATACAGAAATGAGGAACACGGCAACTTAAACGCGCCGCTGGCCGAGCGCATGCGTCCCCGGACCCTTGCGGACGTCTTTGGCCAGGAGCATCTCACCGGGGCAGGGGGCCTTATTTCAAGCGCCCTTGCCACGGACCACATCTTCCCCATGATCATGTGGGGCCCTCCTGGCTGCGGTAAAACCACCCTGGCCTCCATCATCGCCTCTGAGACCAAGTGCCGCTTCATCAAGATCTCGGCGGTACTCTCCGGCGTCAAGGACGTGCGGGCTGTCATCGACGAGGCCAAGAAGGAGCGCAACCTCAAAGGGCGTCAGACCGTTCTGTTCGTGGACGAGATCCACCGATTCAACAAAGCCCAGCAGGACGCCTTTCTCTACCATGTGGAGAGCGGGCTCATCACCTTGCTGGGTGCCACCACGGAAAACCCCTCCTTTGAAGTGATCCCCGCCCTTTTGTCCCGTGTCCGCGTGGTGACCCTGAAACCCTTGTCCCACGAGACCATCTTCAAGGTGCTGAAACGTGCCATGGAGGACAAGGACCGCGGGCTGGCCCGCATGGACGTGGCCGTGGACGACGAGGCCCTGGACCACCTGGTGCGCATGGCCGACGGCGATGTGCGAACGGCCCTCAACACCCTGGAGATCATGGTGGAGCAAAAGCGCATGGAGGCGGGTAAAGGCTGCCGTGTGGTGCTGGCCGACGCCGAGACCCTCCTGGAGCGCAAGGCCGTCCGCTACGACAAGAGCGGCGACGAACACTACAACCTTATCTCCGCCTTTCACAAGAGCCTGCGGGGCAGCGACCCGGATGCGGCCCTCTACTGGATGGTGCGCATGCTTAAGGCCGGGGAAGATCCCTTTTACATTGCCCGCCGCATGGCTGCCGTGGCCACCGAAGACATCGGCATGGCCGACCCTGCCGCCCTGTCCATGGCCCTGCACGCCATGGAAGCCTACAAATTTTTGGGTGCTGCCGAAGGGGAGCGCGCCCTGGCCCAGGCCGCGGTCTACCTTGCCACCGCTCCCAAGAGCAACAGCGTCTACACCGCCCTTGCCGCCGTGCGGGAAGAGGTGGACAGAGGCGGCTCCCTTCCCGTTCCCAAGCACATCCGCAACGCCCCCACCCAACTCATGAAGAACCTGGGCTACAAAGAGGGCTATCGTTACGCCCACGACTACCCCGGAGGCTTCGTCCCCCAGCAGTACCTCCCCGACGAGATCAGCGATAAGAGCTGGTACACCCCCACCGATCGAGGCTATGAGTCCGTGGTTGGTCCCCGCCTTTCCGCCTGGAAAGAGATGATTTCAAGGACAAAAAAGAAACGCTAAGAGAAGATGCCATCTATGGTTAAAGTGACCGGTAAAAAGCGTGCCTCCGGCGGCGAGGTGAGCCACCTCGAAAGCATATAGCCCTTGCGCTTTGTCCCTCGTTCCTCGGGCCAAAGCGCAAGGGCCTTCGGCTCGGGCTTCGCCCGACATAAACGCCGATGGTTTATGCTGGCTGGTTCACAAGCTTCGACGTAACAGGATGCGTTGTTGCCACTTGTCCCTTGTGGATTTAACCGCATTGCCGGCGGCAAGGTGTGCCACCTTGAAAGCAGGTTGCAAATGCGCTTTCCCCCTTCGTTCCTCAGGGAAAATCACATTCGCTATTGTTTCAACGGTTAGCCCTCGGTGCCCTTTTTTGTCTGAGAGACCCATGTCTGTTTTTCGAAGAATAAAACAGGTCTCTTTTCGCCACCCTCGCCGCCGGAGTCATTCCGCTTAAAGTCAAGCAAACCCCAAAGTTCTTCATCGTGTTTTTAGAAGAATGAAATGGGCCTCTCTTGCAACGGCGGTTGCCGGATGTCACACATCACGCGAATGCCCCGATAACGCAAGCTGAATGGCTGCCTTCATGCATTCGCCATAGGGTTTCCAGGTGCCCCCACCTGGCCGCCGGAGGCGTCTTATACCGAGAATTGAAACCGTCGCTCACCGTTGATGTCGGCGGGACCGGCGGGGGTGTAGGTGCGCTCCGTGGCAGTGAGGGTGCGGTCTGTGTCCAGGGTGACAAGGCAGCTGGAGCGGGTGCCGTAGACCTCGCTGTGGATGAACAGGGGGCCCAGGATGCGTTCCCATTCCAGGGTCATTCCGGTGTCGGGGAGGAGGGCGTCCTCGGGCACGGTTTGGTCGGCAAGAAGGGAGAAGAGGGCCTCTTCGTCGGGGTGGGCAAGGGCGCCCAGCTCTTTTTTTCCGGTCTCCACCTTGGGCCAGGGGGTGTTGAGTAGGGCGTTGCTGACGCCGTGGACCCCGGGGGGCAGCTCGGTGAGGGTGTCGGAGATATTGCTGTAGTGGTAGAGGCGGTCCACGGTGCCGAAGAGGAGGTTGAAGCCGTTGTAGTTTTGCCGTGTCTGGCTCAGGGCTTCGGCAAAGGCCGGTGCGTCGTCTGTCCCTTTCAGGAACTCGGAGACGATCCAGCCTCTGGAGGCTGCGTCCGGCTTGATGCGGGAGGGGTCCCGGTGGTTGGTGAGGGCTGCGAACCGGCCGGTCTCGGTAATCCCCATCCAGGTGCCTCCCTCTTTAAGGTCGGTGCCGCAGAGGACGGGCGGAGCACTGTCGTGCCAGGCCATGGGGGCGGTTTCGCGTGCATAGAACTCATCGCGGTTGGCGGCGATAATAAGAGGAAAGGACGGGTGGCTCTTTAGGGAAACAAGGATCAGGCACATGACGTATGTTGTCTTTTGTTAGCGGTTCTGTTACATCTTGGTGCGATAAAACAGGCCGTTGCGACGCTTGTTTTCGCACGTGATCATCAAGCTTTTCATCATAGCAGAAACGTTCGCAGAGTCATGACAAAATATACAAACGGGAGGAATCCATGAAAAATGTTGTGATTGTCAGCGGTTCACGGACCGCCGTCGGCACCTTTGGTGCCGGACTCAAGAGTGTCGGTGTGGCCGATCTGGGGGCCGTGGTCATGAAAGAGACCCTGAAGAAAGCGGGCCTCCGCCCCGACCTGAGCGATGAGATGCGCGCTGCCTGTCCCGACGCGTTGAAAGACCAGGGCATCACCGAGCTGGAAGCCAAGGGTCGCGACTGGGATGAGTCCGCCACCCCGGTTGTCGTGGATGAGGTGATCATGGGCAATGTACTCCAGGCGGGCCAGGGGCAGAACCCTGCGCGCCAGTCCATGATCCGTGCCGGGTTTCCCAAGGAGACCCCCACCTTTTCCCTGAACAAGGTATGCGGCTCCGGCCTGAAGGCCATTGCCCTTGCTGCCCAGTCCATCATGTGCGGCCAGGCCGAGGTGGTGCTGGCAGGCGGCATGGAGTCCATGAGCAACGCCCCCATGGCCCTGCCCAAGGCGCGATGGGGTCATCGCATGGAGCTCACCGGCGTGGGCCAGGTTACGGACCTCATGGTCTTTGACGGCCTCTACGAGATCTTCTACGGCTACCACATGGGAATCACGGCCGAGAACATCGTTGAAAAATACGGCATCACCCGCCAGGAGCAGGACGAGCTGGCCCTGCTCTCCCACAACAGGGCCCTGGGCGCCATCAAGACCGGCGTGTTCAAACCCGAGATCGCCGATGTGGTCATCAAGGGCCGCAAGGGGGACACGATTTTCAACGTGGACGAGCGGCCCATGGAGACCTCCATGGAAAAACTGGCCCGCATGCGCCCTGCCTTTAAAAAAGACGGGTCGGTCACAGCGGGCAACGCCTCGGGCATCAACGACGGCGCGGCATCGGTTCTTCTGATGACCGAAGAGAAGGCAAAAGAGCTTGAGCTCACCCCCATCGTCAGGATCAAGGGGTTTGCCTCCGGCGGCCTTGATCCCGCGTACATGGGCCTGGGGCCCATCCCGGCTGTAAGGAAGGTCATGGGGCGCCTGGGTATGAGCGTTTCCGACATCGAGATGATTGAACTCAACGAGGCCTTTGCCTCCCAGGCCATCGGCTGCATGCGGGAGCTGAACATTCCCGTGGACAAGCCCAATCAGCTGGGCAGCGGTATTTCCTTGGGTCACCCCATCGGAGCCACCGGGGCCCGCCAGATGGTCACCGGCATGTACCAGATGCAGAGGGAAAATCTTGCCACCGGCATGATCTCCATGTGCATCGGCGGCGGCATGGGCATGGCCATGGTGATCGAGCGGTAAGTTCGTGAGCACAAAATCGCCCCTGGGTGTTTTTGCCTGCGGCATCTTGCGCCGGGGCGCTTCGGCCCTGCTTCACAGGCCGGACGCGCCCCGGCGTTTGTGTGTGGGCGTCCCTGCAGGTATCTGCCCTTTTTTTCAGGCGGTTTTCTTGTGTGTCAGCGGCCGCTGGCCGTCGGCAAGGGATGCGCACCCCTTTTTGCCCTTCTGACATCTCGTCAAGATCCCTTGCCCGGGGCTTTTTTGCTTTACTTGGGAGGGCGTTGTTGTTACATGTAAATCACTCGATTTAAGGGAAAATCGATTGATTTTGCGATATGCTGCTTAAACCAAGGAGGCTTTTGATACGATGGACAAGGCACAGAAGGCTGGTATCATGATCTTTTCCGGTGTTCCCGCCATTATGGGCGGCGGCATCGTCTTTGCCCTTTTCGGTCACGCATTACTTCCCGTTGTGATCTATGAAACCCTGCTCTTTGCGGGTGTGTTCTCGATCCTTCGGAAGTAGCCCATTTCAGCCGGGGGGCGGCAAGGCCGGATATGTCGGCCCCGCCCCTTTTCGGCCCATGACACCCCGATGAGCCCTTTAGCCGGGGCCATGCCCGGGGGTGTGGATCTTTATTTCTATGCTGGACAAAACACCCCGCGACCTGATTCTCTGGTTTTTCCTGATCCTTTTTCTTATTTCGCTGTTTCTGCTTGGAAAACTGCTCTGGCCCTTTGTCTCCGTGCTTGTCATGGGGGCCGTGGTCAGCGGTATTTTTTTTCCCGTGTACACCCTTTTCAAACGCCGGGTGCCTCCCGGGTACGCCTCGTTTTTTACCTGTGTTCTTATTTTTCTGGTGCTGTTTGTCCCCATCGTGTTGTTCGTGGGGGTTCTGGCCAACGAGGTCCACAACTTTTATATCAGGGCCGTGAGCCCGGAGGTGGTGGATGCGGTCAAGCAGTTTTTCGTTTCCCGGAACATCCTGGGGCGGATCAACAGCATCCTGGCCAACTTCGACCTGAGCCTCACCTTTGACGAGCTCATCCAGCCCATCACGGACATGGGCAAGTCCGTGGGGCTGACGCTTTTGAACCAGGCCAACGCCGTTGCTTCCAACCTGTTGAAGTTCGTCATCAATTTTATCCTGATGCTGATCATCATCTATTACCTGCTTCTGGACGGTCACCGTCTGCTTCAGTACATCATCGACCTGTCTCCGCTGCCCGACGACCAGGACACCAAATTGTTCGTGAAGTTCAAGGACATGGCAGGGGCCGTGCTGGTGGTCAACGGTATCAGCGGCATGATCCAGGGCGTGGTCGGGGGGGTGGTGTTTGCGTTTCTGGGCTTTCGCTCCCCGGTTCTCTGGGGCGTGCTCATGGCCTTTTTCGCCTTTCTGCCCATCGTGGGCATCGGGATCATCTTTCTGCCCGTGGCTGTCTGGCTCATGGTCATAGGGCGCATGGGGGCGGGGATTGCCGTCCTGGTGATCTACGGGGTTCTCTCCGGGGGGGTGGAGTACCTGTTTAAACCGGCGGTGGTGGGCAAGCGCATCAAGATGCATACCCTCCTGGTCTTTCTGGGGATTATCGGCGGACTCCAGCTTTTCGGGATTCTCGGGATCATCTACGGCCCTCTTGTGGTCACCTTTTTTTTGACCTTATCGGATATATATAATAAGAGTTACAAAAGCCTTGTGGAGCCCGAGGGACAAACCCGGATCCACCTTGATGAGGTCTCGGAAGAAAACCTTGACGAGTAGCCATCCCCCACAGGATGGCTTCTTCCTGTATAGCCCGTGAAACCGGGCGCTTCGGGTCCCCGAGGCGATGAATTTTAAATGCAAGGGACTTCAGGAAAAAAACGGGTCGGCCATTCGTGACGTGTGCCGGCCAGGCGGGCAGGGGTGTACTCTCCGGCCCGACATACACCGATCAGCGGGCCGGCCCCAAAGGCCGGTTTCCCTGCATGGGGGTTTTTCCCGAAGGTCCCCAACGTTTGCGAGGCCGTCACGAATTTCCGATTGTCGGTTTTTTCGGATACAGGTGCCATTGCGACTTTGGACATGCACGTTAGCAGATGAAGGTAGTGAACCCTATGACTCAACTGGAAAGCTCTCCTCATATCAGCCTCGAGACCGAGATGAAAAAATCGTATCTCGAGTATGCCATGAGCGTCATCATCGGCCGGGCCCTTCCCGATGTCCGGGATGGACTCAAACCGGTACACCGCAGGTCTCTGTTTGCCATGCGGGAGTTGAAAAACGACTGGAACAAGCCTTACAAGAAATCGGCGCGTATCGTCGGTGATGTCATCGGTAAGTATCACCCCCACGGCGATACGGCCGTGTATGACACCATCGTGCGTATGGCCCAGGACTTTTCCCTTCGGTACACCCTGGTGGACGGCCAGGGCAACTTCGGCAGCATCGACGGTGACTCGGCCGCGGCCATGCGATACACGGAAGTGCGCATGCGGCAGATCGCCCATGAGATGCTGGCGGATCTCGACAAAGAGACCGTGGACTGGGTTCCCAACTACGACGAATCCCTTCTTGAACCCGCGGTGCTTCCCGCCAAGTTCCCCAACCTTCTGGTGAACGGCTCCTCAGGGATTGCCGTGGGCATGACCACCAACATCCCCCCCCACAACCTGGGGGAGGTGATCGACGGTGTGTGTGCCTTAATCGAAAACCCGACGCTCACCAGCGAAGAGCTCATGGAGTACATCCCCGGGCCGGACTTTCCCACCCGCGGTATTATCTACGGCCGCAAGGGGATCCGCGAAGCCTACACAAACGGCAAGGGGATCATCAAGATCCGCGCCAAGGTGGAGATTGAAAAGGCCAAGAAAGACGACAGCGAGACCATCGTTGTCCACGAGCTTCCCTACCAGGTGAACAAGGCGCGCCTTATCGAAAAGATCGCCGAGTTGGTGAAGGCCAAGGTCATCGAGGGCATCCGCTATGTGCGGGACGAGTCCGACCGAAAGGGCATGCGCATCGCCATGGGGGTCAAGCGGGACCACATGGGAGAGGTGGTGATCAACCAGCTCTTCAAGCACACCCAGATGCAGAGCAGCTTCGGGGTGATCATGCTGGCGGTTGTGAACAACCGGCCCGAGCTCCTCACCCTTCGCGAGCTCCTCGACCACTTCCTGCTGCACCGAAAAGAGGTGGTGGTCCGAAGGACGGTCTACGACCTTCGGAAAGCAGAAGCCCGCGCCCATATCCTGGAAGGCCTCAAGATCGCCCTGGATAACCTTGACGAGGTGGTGGCCCTGATCCGCAAGTCCAAGAACCCGGTGGAAGCCAAAGAGGGGCTGAAAAGCCGCTTCGGCCTTTCCGACCTTCAGGCCCAGGCCATTCTGGACATGCGACTGCAGCGCCTCACCGGCCTGGAGCGCGAAAAGATCCTGGAAGAGTACGAAGGGGTCTTGAAGGACATCGCCTGGTTCAAGGAGATCCTGGGCAGCGAGCGCATCGTGCTCAACATCATCAAAGACGAGCTGACCACCATCCGGGAAGAGTTTGCCGATGAGCGCCGCACCAAGATCGTGGAGGCCACCGGCGATATTTCCCTGGAAGACCTCATCGAAGAAGAGGACATGGTGGTGACCGTCTCCACCCGCGGGTACATCAAGCGAACGCCCATCAGTGTTTATGAGAGCCAGCGCCGGGGCGGCAAGGGCCGCGTGGGCATGGCCACCCGTGATGACGATTTCGTGGAGAAGCTCTTTGTGGCTTCCACCCACCATATGTTCCTTTTCTTCACCAACCTCGGCCGGGTCTACTGGAGCAAGGTCTACGAGCTTCCCCAGGCGAGCCGGACGAGCAAGGGGCGGGCCATCGTCAACTTCCTCAACTTTGTGGAAGGCGAGAGGCTCACCACGGTGCTTGCCGTGCCCGAGTTCAAAGATGGGCAGTTTGTGGTGGTCGCCACCCGCAACGGCACGGTGAAGAAGACCGACCTCATGGCCTACAGCCGTCCCCGACAGGGGGGCATCATTGCCGTGGGCCTTGCCGACGGCGACGAACTGGTCTCTGCCCGTCTCTCCGACGGTGCCATGGATGTTCTCATGGCCACCCGTGAGGGCAAGGCGGTGCGGTTCAAAGAGACCGATGTTCGCGCCTCCGGTCGAAGCGCCAAGGGTGTCCGCGGGGTGCGGCTCGTGGATGACGACTACCTGGTGAGCATGGAGGTCCTCCATCCCGGGGAGAAGGTGCTGATGGTCACGGAAAACGGCTACGGAAAGCGTACGCCCGTCGAGGAATACCCCTTGAGGGGCCGAGGCGGCAAAGGGGTTATCTCCATTAAGACCTCCGCGCGGAACGGTAACGTGGCCTCCCTGCTCCTCGTGGACGACGAGGACGACGTCATGATGATGACCAACAGCGGCAAACTCATCCGCATCAAGGTCAAAGACGTCTCCGTGGTGGGCCGAAACACCCAGGGCGTCAAGCTCTTCCGTCTGGACGACGGGGAGCATGTGGCCGGGGCGGTTCGCCTGCCGTGGCAGGAAGAGGAAGAAGACGACGAGGCCGAGGCCCTTGAGGGGGCCGGGGGCGAAGCCCCCGAGGCCGATGCTTCCGAGGAGGGCTCACCCCATGAGCCCGATGCCCCGGAAGAGGATTCGGGGGAGGCTCAAGGGCCCACCGATGATGCATAGATTATGATAAAGATGGCGGGGCTTGCCCCGCCATTTTTCGTTTGAGGACATTTTTTCTTTAACCATCCTGCGAACTGTTCGTAAACCATCATGGGCACCAAAGCCCTCCGGCCACCGCACCACGGAGGGCTTTCTGGATGCTCCGTCCGCACGAAAACGCGGGCGACGACGGATCGACGGGGCGATACAAGCAACAGATAAGGACTGTATGGACAACAAGACAATGAAGATCGGGGTTGTCGGCGGCGGAAGCTGGGGGACGGCCCTGGCGTTTCTGCTGGCGGAAAATGGATTTGAGCTGGATCTCTGGGTTTTTGAAGAGGAGGTGAGGGATCAGATTCTGACGGATCGTGAGAACAAGGTGTTCCTGCCCGGTGCCACACTTCCCGACATCATCACCCCCACCTGCGACCTCAAGCAGGCCGTGGGCGGCAAGGACCTGGTCCTTGTGGTGGTGCCCTCCCATCACATGCGGAATATCGCCACGGAGATGGCTCCCTTTATGGATGAAAAGACCATTGTGGTGAGCGCCTCCAAGGGCATTGAGAACAAGACCCACCTCACCATGACAGGGGTTCTGGCCGAGTGCCTCCCCCAGGTCCCCGAAGGGCAGATCACCGTGCTTTCCGGCCCCAGCTTTGCCAAAGAGGTGGCCGCCAAGGTTCCCACGGTGGTGGCCGTGGCCGGCAAGGACCCCGAGGTGGCTCGGACCGTCCAGAGCGTTTTCGCCTCTCCCGTGTTCCGGGTCTACGCCAACAACGACCCCATCGGCGTGGAGATCGGCGGGGCCATGAAGAACATCATCGCCATTGCCGCGGGCATGTGCGACGGCATGGACGCAGGCCTGAACCCCCGGGCCGCCCTGATCACCCGGGGGCTCACCGAGATGAAGCGCCTGGGCCTGACCATGGGTGCCGAGCCCCTGACCTTTTCCGGTCTTGCCGGGGTGGGGGACCTGATTCTCACCTGCACGGGGAATCTCAGCCGTAACCACACCGTGGGCATGAAGATCGCCCAGGGCATGAGCCTGGACCAGATCCTGGATGAGATGCGCATGGTGGCCGAAGGGGTGAAGACCACCCGTTCGGTCTACAACCTCTCCCACAAACTGGGGGTGGAGCTGCCCATCTGCAACGAGGTGTACCATATCCTCTTTGACGGCCGGGACCCGGCGGAGTCCATCCGTCGCCTCATGACCCGGGACCTGAAAAACGAGATGGATCTGTAAGGCGATGCCTTTGGCTGCAAGGTGAGCCACCTTTAAAGCAGAATCCATTCGAAACGGATGTTGAAACCTGTTTGTTAAACTTTTTAAAAGTTTAGCCTCCGGCAGGGCCGCCGGAGGCTTACACGGGCGCAGCCCGTCAGCACATGTGACAAGCCCGAGGGACGAGGGCCCTTGAGCATGTGCGGACTTGAGGAGGGTTTTAAGATGGCGACAGGGGAGACGGATGACCGGCAGGGGCATCGGCAGAGGTTGCGGGAGCGCTTTCTTGCAGGTGGCCTTGAAGGCTTTCACGACTACGAGGTGGTGGAGCTGCTTCTGACCCTGGCAACGCCCCGGAGGGACTGCAAGGGGCCTGCCAAGGCGGCCCTTGCGCGCTTCGGGTCCCTTCAGGCGGTGTTTGAGGCCGAGGACAGGGAACTCATGGAGATACCCGGCATCGGTGCCACGAACCTCTTCGGCCTGCGCCTCATCAAGGAGGTGGCGGGCCGTTACCTGGAGGAGCGGATGGTCCACCAGCCCCGGATTCTCAACTCCCGGGAGCTCATGGACTACCTGACCCTTACCATCGGTCATCGGCGGCGGGAGTGTTTTGTGGCGGTGTACCTGAACGCCAAGAACCGCGTGGTGGCATCGGACGTGCTCTTTGAAGGGAGCCTTACTTCCAGCGCGGTCTATCCGCGGGAGGTGGTGAGCTCGGCCCTTTCCCACAAAGCAGCGGCCGTGATCTTCGCCCACAACCATCCCTCCGGGGAGCCGGACCCGTCCGGCGAAGACATCCGTGTGACCAAAAAGCTGGTGGGCGCCTTGCAGGTCATGGGCATCACGGTCCATGAACACCTGGTCATCGGCGCCTCCGGCCATTACAGTTTTGCCGAACACGGCTACATTGACCGCTTCGTCCGGGAGGCCGAGGCGGTGGCCTCCGGGCCCTGAACCATAAGGAGTTGCCTGTAGTGAGCGACGAACCCAAAAAGCCGGTGTGTTACGGGGTGATGGAGGAGGTGTTTCCCCTTAGCGAGGACGGCCTGCGCCACTCCCCGGAGCGCTGCATGGCCTGCCCCCATAAAACCCAGTGCCTGCGGTCTGCCCTGTCGTCCGACCCTGATGCGGACACCGTGCGTGAAGAGCGCATCGACAGGGCCTATGATGCGGGGAACCTCTCCTTTCTGGCGCGTTGGTCCAGGAAGAAGGCCCTGGCCGGTAAAGGGAAAAAAGGAAAAGTATAAAGCACCTTTTCGGCGACGCAACGGTTCGCCGGGTCGCTTTTTTCCACTCAATTTCTATTTAAGGACAAAAATCGATGAAGACAATCAAGGAACTGGACATTACAGGAAAACGGGTCTTTATCCGTGTGGATTTTAACGTGCCCATGGACGCCGGGCTGAACATCACCGACGACATCCGCGTGCGCACCTCCCTGCCCACCATCACCTACGCCCTGGAGCAGGGTGCCAAGGTGATCCTGGCCTCCCACCTCGGCCGTCCCAAGGGCAAGCGCGTTCCCGAGATGAGCCTGGCCCCTGTGGCCAAGCACCTCTCCGGCCTTCTGGGTCGTGAGGTGACCATGGCCCCGGATTGCGTGGGAGACGAGGTGGAGTCCATGGTGGCGTCCATGAAGGGCGGTGAGGTGCTGCTCCTTGAAAACCTGCGCTACTACGACGAAGAGCAGGCCAACGACGCGGCCTTTGCCGCCAAGCTCGCCCGCCTTTGCGATGTGTATATCAACAATGGTTTTTCCGTCTCCCACAGGGTCCATGCTTCGGTGGCCGCCATCACCGAGCAGGTGGCCGAGAAGGCCGCAGGCCTCCTTCTGGAAAAGGAGATTGATTTCTACAACAAAGCCATGGGGGAACCGGTACGTCCCCTGGTGGCCATCATCGGCGGTGCCAAGATTTCCAGCAAGCTGGGGGCCCTCACCAACATGCTCAACGTCGTGGACAAGGTGATCGTCGGTGGTGCCATGGCCAACACCTTCCTCAAGGCCCAGGGCCTCTCCGTGGGCAACTCCCTGGTGGAAGACGAGATGCTGGAAAATGCCCGGGCCGTCATCACCACCTGCAGGGAGAAGGGGATTCCCCTGTACCTGCCCGAGGATGGTCTGGTGGCAAAAGAGTTCAGCGCCGAGGCCGACTTCGAGGCGGTGCCTGTGGATTCCATTCCCGACGGCACCATGATGCTGGACATTGGTCCGGAAACCGTCAAAACCTACGCCCAGGTGGTGGCCCAGGCCAAGACCATCGTCTGGAACGGTCCCATGGGGGCCTTTGAGATGGCGCCCTTCAGCAAGGGGACCCTGGGGCTGGTGGCCGCTGTTGCCGAGGCTGAAGCTCTTACCGTGGTGGGTGGGGGGGATACCGACGTGGCCCTTCACATGGCCGGTGCCGTGGATAAGGTCTCCTATGTCTCCACCGGTGGCGGTGCTTTTTTGACCCTCATGGAGGGCAAGCCCCTGCCCGGCGTGACCTACCTTGAGGGATAAAGGTGGCATTTGTCAGCCATGCCTGTCGCTGAAAAACACCATTTTTAAGCGATAATGCGCGAAAATAAACGGTCCCGATGCTTCCTTGCTGAAGCCGGGGCCGTTTTTGTTGGACGGAAAGGGCTTTAAAACACGCTGAAATAGCAGCCTATACGTTCAGTTCTGTGCGCAATCCGGTTGACCCTCCCCAGGAAACATGGTACAAGATGTTGTGATGTGTCCAGCCATGAACCGCTAAAACTTCGGATCACAGGACTTGCTCCGGCACTTCAAGGGCTCTGAACGCGCGTTGCGTACCTGCAGGGGCTTCCCTACACAGAAAGAATTCAGCAGGTTAGGCCAGGGGGCAACAGACGCGCCGAGTGGGCGATCTGCCTTTTCGCCTCCCTTGCGTTCCCTTCGTTTCCGGCCTCTTAGTCTGCCGTGTTGACAAGTCGCTGACACCACTGCCACCTCAATTATGCTTATGCGTCCGGGGACGTGTCCGTTTCGCTTTGCCGAGTCACAGGCGTTCGGACAACACGTTGTCGCGGATCACTACATGAACGACGCTCACCCTGCAACGAGGCGGGGTCGGGCGATACACCTTTGACGGGGGGTCCTTTGGGATACTGGGGCTACAGGGAAGAGCTCAGCCGCGCCCATAAACTGAGGCGCGTCTATTACGAAGTGCTGCGGGACGATCTGGATGAGTTTGTCCTGCAATACGGCTTGGTGGAGTCGTACGATAATTTTAAGAAAAACAACATGGATTACCCCTTTGTCGAGCGGCGAGAGCTCAAACCGAGGGCGCGTATTCCCGGTCAGGAGTATGAGGAGCACAACGCTTTTCTCATCATCTTCATCGAGGACACCCTTCCCGCGTCCTATAAAAAGTACATCCGTTTTTTCGATGTCAACAAGACGGTGAAGAGCAACCTCATCGCCTCGGGGGTCCTGGACCTTTCGGACGAGTTCGACCGCGGCTGGAAGTACCTGGACTCCATCGGATTCAGCGGGTTCCTTCGCAAGATGCTCCCCGTGGATTATGCCCTGCTTATCCAGAGGGACCCGGTCTCCCGTGCCACGGACCGTTACGCCCTTTCCCACTACCACGTGCGCATCGACTGGCCCATTTCCGAGGCTGCCGAAGAGATGGGCAAGGACCTGCGCTATATCATCAAGGATCTTTATGAGCGCGGCGACAAGACCGCCGAGGATATCCAGAAGAAGTTTTTTGAGATGTACGGCCTGCCCATCATGGCGGGTGGGCGGCGCACGGCGGCCAGCGTGGCGGCCCAGTACCTGAAGCGGCTCAACTCCATCTCAACGGTTTACGTCTCCAGCAGCGAGTCGCGCTCCGTGCTGCGATTTTCCGAGCGGGGTATTTCCCGGTACATTCTGGTGCGGTTCACTCTCCAGGAGATGCTCGAGGTGTCCGAAGAGAACTCCATGAATCTGGAGACCTTCACCAGCAATTATGTCATCGATTACGAGGAGAAGGACGGGGTCTGCATCCTCCGCGTGGACTACGACCACACACCGCCGGCCAGGCCTCCCCAGGACGGAAAGATCCGTGCCATCAAGGCGGAGACCGCCTGGACCACCATCTGCAATCAGCTGATCATGCCCAAGCCCGGTGTGTGGAAATATCCCCTGTTGAGTGTGAACGTGGTCTACACCTGATTCCGGCCCGGAAAAGGGTCCGGTTTCCGATACCCACAAACAAAAAACGCCCCGTTGACAAAGGTTGTCGACGGGGCGTTTTTTTTTGTTTTATAGAAAACGGCTTCTTGCTGCCGGTTTTAAATCAGGTGGCGGCGCATGGCGATCTCATCGCAGTCCGGGAACTTCACGCAGGTGATGCAGTCACTCCAGATTTTTAAGGGAAGTTCCGATCGATCGATGATGCCGAAACCCATCTTTTCAAAGAATCCCGGTCGGTAGGTGAGGGTGAAGATATCCTTGATACCGAAGGCCACGGCCTCGTCCAGAGCACTCTGGGCCAGCATCTTGCCGATGCCCTTGCCGGTGTGATCGGGGTGGACGGCAAGGGAGCGCACCTCGGCGAGGTCTTCCCAGCAGAACTGCAGGGCCCCGCATCCGATGATTCCCGCTTCCCGGTCCTCGTACACAAAAAAATCCCTCACATGGTCGTAGAGCTCGCTCAAGGGGCGGGAGAGGAGTTCCCCGCGGTTTCCGTATTCCGAGAGGAGGGCGTGAATCTGTTTGATGTCCTGAATGGTGGCTTTTCGTATCATGGGTCGCTATCCAAGGATAATAAAGGTGGTGCGCTGATCCAAAAACGTGTCGGGGCGCGTAAACAAAGCGTTGGGAAGGGGGGCGGTCTCTATGGAAACGTCTCCGGGTTCCTGTCCGCTTCTGCGGCGCGGTGCCATGGCCTTAAGGGGTGTCGAAGACAGGGCTTCGGGTCCCTTTTGCCCCGGGTCCTACGCTGGCAACAGGTTGAATGTATAACCGATGGAGCCTCCAAAGGCAATACGCATGCGCGCATAAAAAATCAGCCGGAATCCCTATCCCGGGCCTTGGGTGTGCCCCAGGGGCAAATCAACCCGGCCCAGCCCCGTGACTCCCGGAAGGTCTGGCATGGTTTCCTGTCTGCCGGGGGACCTGGGACGGGTCCTTTTTTCGAGACTTTTTCCGATCAGTGCTGAGGTGAATTGATGGGGTGTGTGATTTTAAGGGTTTGTTTTCTTATGGTGTTTGTTGGATGTGTGGGCGGGTGGCACCATGCTTGCATAGGCTCTCGTCAATGCCTTTGGGAGGATGGCTCCGTACAATTCTCCCCTCGGAGCCCGAGGGCTGGTTGAAGGCAATGGCCCTAGGGCGTATTTACGATAACCCGCAGACGAAAAGGACGCTTTATGGACACATGGATGCTTTATCTCTCCGTGGGGCTTTTTACCCTGGGCTGCATGCACCGGGTCTCGGCCTGGTTTACCCGTGATGTCTGGTTCCTTTCACGGGCAAGGGACGATGGCTCGGGGCCGTTTGCGCGCCTCAAGACTTTTGCCAGGGGTGTCGGCGGGCTCAGGAGGGGGCGGGTTCTGCTCCAGGTGATCTGGCAGTGCCTCAGGCACGGGGTGATGCAGCTGCAAGTCCTCAAGGCCGATGGGTACCGGTGGTCCATGCACATGCTCATTTTTGTCGGGTTTATGGGGCTGACCCTGATGCACGGCTTTGAAGAGGCCGTCAGTGAGCGCTTTTTTCCGGACTATTATGCCACGGTGAACCCCTATTTTTTCCTGCGGGATGCCTTCGGGCTCCTGGTGCTGGCAGGGCTTGCCATGGCCGTGGGACGCCGGGTGATGATGCGCCGCAAGGGGTTGGTCTCAAACGGCATGGATTACGGTGCCATCGCAATTCTTGCTGGTATCGTTGTTTCAGGGATGCTCCTTGAGGCAGTGAAGATCTCGTCCCACACCGTGTTCGGGGAGATGGTGGATGAGTACGGCATGCTGGACGATGAGCAGGACATTGCCGCCCTTGAGGCCTATTGGGAGAAAGAGTTCGGTGTGGCTGTCCCCGGGCACAGGGCCTACCCGGATCCCTTGCAGCTTGAGCGAGGGCAGGCCATTCACGAAGAGAGCTGCATGGAGTGCCATGCAGACTCCCGGTGGGCGGTGGCCGGTTATCCCCTGGCCACGGGCCTCGGCACGGAAACGGCCGTTCGCCTGGACCGGGCCGGAGCCGTGACTTTTTTCTGGTGGGTTCATTACGTAAGCTGCGTGCTCTTTCTGGCATGGATTCCCTACGGAAAGATGTTCCATATGTTTTCCACGCCCATGGCGCTTATCGTCAACGCCGTCACCGGAAAAAAGGGCGGCAAAGAGGCCCTTGCCATCCGGCGGGCCCTGGCCCTGGATGCCTGCACCCGGTGCGGCACCTGCAGCCAGTACTGCTCGGTGCGCCCGGCCTATGAGATCACGGGCAACCCTCTGGTGCTCCCTTCTGAGAAACTTGCCTTTTTCAAGGGGCGGGCCGGGCACAGAGAGCTCTCCGGGGAGGAGTTTGACCGGGCACGGCAGGGGGTGACCCTCTGTACGGACTGCGGCAACTGCGGTCGGGTCTGCACCGCAGGCATTGATCTGCCGAGTCTCTGGCAGCACATGAAAGGGGACCTGCTCCACGCGGGCAAGGGCGACCCCATGTTTCTCTCTCCCCTTGCCTTTGGCTCCTGCATGGAAGAGGGCGGGGTGGACAGCCAACAGCTTGAACCGACCAAAAAGCGCCTTGCCGGGCGATTTGAGGACCTTGCGAACCCGGCCCGGGTGATCCGTGTGGGGGGACAGCCCGCAGACCGGTCCCTGGCCTCCTTTGGTATTGACGCCTGCTTTCAGTGCGGGGGCTGCTCCAGCGTCTGCCCTGTGGCCGGTGCGGTGGCAGACCCCCGCAAGGAGCTGGGGTTGTTGCCTCACCAGGTGGTGCAGGCCTTGAAACTCGGGGAGGAGGAGATGGCCGAAGGGGCGCCCATGCTCTGGAATTGCCTCACCTGTTACGAGTGCCAGGAGTCGTGTCCCCAAGGGGTTTGCGTGACGGACCTTTTTTATGAATTGAAAAACCGGGCCTACCGGCGAACCGGCGAGGGCCGGTCCCTTGCGTCGGGCCATCGCTCGGGTTTGAGGAGATAGAAAATCATGGGCTATGCACTTTTTTCGGGATGCACCATCCCTTCACGCCTGCCCGAATACCGGGACGCCACCACAGCGGTCCTGGATGCCTTTGGTGTGGACTATACCGACTCTGCGGGGTTCAACTGCTGCGGGTACCCGCTTCGCAACACCGACAGGGAGATCTACCTGTTGTCCTCGGCACGGAACCTGGCCCTGGCGGAGAAGGCGGGACGCGATATCCTGGTGATGTGCAAGTGCTGCTACGGCAGCTTCAAGCATGCCCAGAACGCCTTGAATCAGGACCTGCGCTTAAGGGACGAGGTAAACGCCATTTTGCGGCGTGAGGGGCTGGTCTATCGGGGCGTGGTGCGCGTTTCTCACCTTCTCTCCTTTTTGCGCCACGAGGTGGGGCTGGATGCCATTCGCCGGCGGGTGGTTGCTCCCCTCACCGGGGTACGGGCAGGGGTTCAGTACGGGTGCCACCTGCTGAGGCCGAGCAACATCAATGAGTTCAACGAAACCGGTGTGCCGGAGTTTTTTGATCTGCTTGTCAAGGCCATCGGCATGGAGAGCGTCGATTACGCGAGGAAGTACGACTGTTGCGGCGCCCCCCTCAACGGGATCAACTCGGCTCTCTCCATAAAAATGACGGTGAACAAGCTCCGGGCCATCGGTGAGGCGAAGGGTGAACTCGTGGCCACGGGGTGCCCGTATTGCCACCTGCAGTTTGCCGGAGCGGCCGACGCGGAAGAGGGGCTGCCCCGTCCGGTGGTCTATCCCCAGCTGCTGGGGCTGGCCATGGGGCTGTCCCCGGAAACGCTGGGCATGGCTGCCGATGAAAGCCTGAGCCTGGCCCGGGCATGTCACGGGTCGAGGGTGCCTTCAATGGCCATACCGGGTAACGGCCGTATCCCGGTGGGACGGGGTGGCAGAGGGCATACCGGGGATACCCGAATGATCGATCTCTCTTGAAATAACCTGTCTCATATGCCATACCTTTTCAGGTAAGTTTTCTTTGATCAGCGTCCGCAGGGCAGGCGGATCCTTCCGGGGTCTGCATGTCAACACACCTCCTGTGAACGGGCTTTGCTGCCGCGTACCGCGTGACGGGCAGGCGTCTGACCACGCCATGGGCAGAACTGCGGACGCGTGAGTGATTTTCCGATGTTCCCATCGTTTCTTTTTCGTGTCCGGCGGAGGTGTGGCCGGGTTGCCTGGGATGGTCAATGTTCATGGGTCGGTGCCTTCGCACGCTTTTATGAAACTGGTTGTTCTCCCGGGGTTCCGGTGCCTTCCGGAATTCAGCTAAAACAGTGGCTGCATGAAAGTAAATCCCATTACCCTTACATTTTCCGGCGAGGACGCCCAGCTTGAAGAGGCTTACCTGGCCAGGGATCACGAGAAGTACATCTGGCAGGTTCGCATTGTCCTGGTCCTTGCCGCCATCTTCTATATCCTCTTCGGGTTTATGGATGTGGTGCAGGTGCCGGAGCTGCTGCCGACGTTTCTCATGATCCGGTTTGCGTTTTTTCTGCCGGTGGTGGTGCTGGTGCTCTGTGTCTCCTTTACCCGGCTTTTTGCACGCATTCAGCAGCCGCTCCTGGTGGCGGTTCTCCTGACCGGGGGCACGGGAATCATCATGATGCTGATCCGGGCCCCTTCCCCGGTGGGGTACACCTACTTCCCCGGCTTGATCCTGGTGTTCATGTTCGGTTACGGCTTCGGCCGCCTTTCGTTTTTCTGGGCCAGCCTCTCCTGCTGGTTCCTCACGGGGCTGTACACGGCAGCCGCCCTCTTCTTTTCGGATGTCCCGGTCAAAGTGGTGATCAACAACAACTTTTTTTTCGTCACCGCCAATGTCGTGGGGATGGCCTCCAGCTACATGTTCGAGTACTTCAACCGCAAGAATTTCTGCATCTCCTGTCAGCTTGAAAACGAACGATGGAAGGCGCGTCAGGCCAATCTGGAGCTGGAGCACCGGGTCCAGGAGCGCACCGCCCAGCTGGCCACCATCAACAAAAACCTTCGCGCCGAGATCGAGGAACGGAAAAAGGTGGCCCGGGAACTCCGGGAGATCCACGGCGAGCTTGAGCTCCGGGTGGACGCCAGGACCCGGGAGCTGGTTCGCATGAACGACGAGCTCTCCCAGGCCAAGGAGGCGGCAGACCAGTCCGCCCGGGTGAAGACCGAGTTCCTGGCCAACATGAGCCATGAGATACGGACCCCCATGAACGCCATCATCGGCATGAGCGACCTGGCGCTGAACGAAGAGATCACCCGGGACCAGCGGCGTGAGTACCTGGATATCATCCGCACCTCGGCCCGCTCGCTTTTGGGAATCATCAACGACATCCTCGACCTGTCCAAGATCGAGGCGGGCAAGCTGGACCTTGAAGCCACTCCCTTTGATATCAGCAGCCTGGTGGAGAACATTTCTTCCATGTTCCTGGACCAGATCAATGAAAAGGGGCTCGAGTTCATCATCGACATCGGTGAAGGGCTTCCCGAGCGTCTGGTGGGGGATCCCCTTCGTCTTCAGCAGGTATTGGTGAACCTCACCAGCAACGCCGTGAAGTTCACCGAAGAAGGGGAGATCACCCTGCGCATCACCGTGACCCGGGAGAGCGAGACGGAGGTGACCCTGATGTTTGAGGTGGCCGACACGGGCATCGGCCTGGACGCAGGGACCAGCGCGGTCCTCTTCGACGCCTTTGCCCAGGCAGATGGCTCCACCACCCGGAAGTACGGGGGCACGGGCCTGGGGCTGGCCATCTGCAAGCGCCTCGTGGAGATGATGGGGGGAAGCATTGAGGTCGCCAGTACCCCGGGGGAGGGCAGCTCCTTTGCCTTTACGGCTCCCATGGCCCGGGATACGTCCGCGCCCGCGGCATCCTCCTTTGACATGCCGAGCCACCTTCAGACCATGCAGGTGCTGGTGGCCGAAGGCAACATGACCTTGAAAGGGGTGCTGGAGCGGATGCTGGGCTCCTTCGGGTTCGGGGTGGAGAGCTGTGAGACCGGCGAGGAGACCCTCAGTCGACTGGGGGGCACCCACGGTATCGACCTTCTCATCGTGGACATGAACCTGCCCGATACGGATGGGGTGGCCCTGGCCCGGACCCTGGCCCGCCAGGAAGGCAGGCGTCCCCGGGTGATTCTCCTCGATGCCTTCAGTGTCGGGGCCAGCCTTGACGGAAAAATCCGGTACGGCATCGACCGGGTGGTGACCAAGCCCCTGAGGCCTTCCACCCTGTTTGACGCCATCATGGAGACCTTTGGGGAGGCCGTGGTCTCACGCAACCTCTCCTTTGCCGAGTCGTCTGGCCTTTCCGGTCACTTCGGTGGGGTGGAAGGGGCCACGGTCCTTTTGGTGGAGGACAACCGCATCAACCAGATGGTGGCCACCGAGATCCTCACCTTTTCCGGTATCCGTGTGGAGATCGCCGAAAACGGCCTCCAGGCCATCGAACGGGTCAAGGAGAAGACCTACGACGCCATCCTCATGGACATGCAGATGCCCCAGCTTGACGGCATGGAGGCCACGCGGATCATCCGCAACGAGCTTAAGTTTACACGGGTGCCCATCATCGCCATGACCGCCCATGCCATGGAGGGGGACCGTGAAGCGTGCCTGGAGGCGGGCATGGACGATTACATTCCCAAGCCCATCGACCGGGAGCGGTTGATGGAGGTTCTCTCCCTGCACATGAACCGTGCCTCCGGTGATGCGGTGCACGAGGCCGTCTCGTCCTATGACCCCACGCCTCAAAAGGCTTCCGGGACTTCCGGGGACACGGGTTCCCTGCCGGTCCTGAATGTCGAAGAGGGGGTTGAGCGTATCGGCGGCAGCCATGAGATCTATCGCTCCATCGTGGAGAAGTTCGTGGCCCTCTACACCGACCGTCTGGTGGAGATCCGTGCCATGGTCAGCATCGGGGATTACTCCCGGGCCGCCCATGAAGTGCATGCCATCAAGGGGGCGTCGTCCAACATCTCCGCCACCTTTCTGTTCGCCATGGCCCGGGAGCTGGAGTTTGTCCTGAAGACGGGCCATGAAGCCGAGGCCCTTGCGGGGGTGGATGCCCTGGAGGAGGCTTTTCTGGGGGTTCGGGAGGCCGTGGACGGGCTCTGATACCTGGGAACGCTCGACCCACGGGTCGGTTTCAAGGTACTGAAAAAATCGAAGAATCTTTTGTGGCCCCGGTTGGGGTATGGTATACTTTCTTCCATAGAGGCAGGTGTGCGACAGGACAGACACATCCCCTTTTTCTATGGGTTTGATCCCGCCTGATTCACTTACGTTACATATGACGGTTTTCCCCTGGCTTTGTTTTTTCCGGCAGGTCCCCCACGATGATCCCTTGACCCTGCGTGTGCGCGTTTCCCATGCGCTCCTATCATGATGTCGCACCCCATGCGACTTCCCATGCACGTCGAACACGGCGGGGACCCTTACGCCCACTCGGGATAAGGTGACCACGGCAGATGATGCGACGGATGAAAAATCCCTGCATTCGGCCGTTATGCATGGAGTACAGGTGTGATGGATACGGTCTGCAGCGTTAAGCCCGGCCCGCAGAGGTTGCGGGCGAAGACGGTCCCCACTGACGGCGACTCCCCTTGCTGTCCGGTATACCTGCCTTTTCTATGAGGAGGACGGAGGTGTTGTATGAATGTCTTCACGGATGAGAGGCACAACAAACGCATGCACATTCCAGGAACGATTCAGTACTCCAGGCCCCCGGCCGGTGACTACATGGATGCCGATCTTCTGGACTGCACGGACAGGGGGCTCTGCTTTCGGAGCACCTGCCCCTACCTTCCCGAGACGCCCCTGGTGATTCGGTCAACCAACCGAAAGGCCCCACAGATGCAGAACGCCAAGGTCGTGTGGAGCAGGCCCATGAGTCAGACCACTCGGGAGAACCCCGCATACAGCGTGGGGGTGATCTTTACCAGCTGACCTGTGAGACGGTTGGTTTTACGGCAAGGATGAAAAAAGGCCCGCGGACCCGAGGAAGGCCCCCGGCCCCATGCCCCTTGAACGGGGGAGACGATGAAAGACGGCTTGTGATATGAAGATCGGCCCGCCGCCCGCTGCAAGGGAGGCGGGGCTTTTTTTTATCGGTCAGGACACGGTCTGGACGAATTCCCTGTTCAGGTCCGCGTGGATTTTTTCCGGCGTCTTGGTTTTGTATTTTTTCAGCAGCCGGCTGTATTTTTTCATGTCCGGTTCTCCGCCCTGGCTTTTGCCTTCCAGGATCAGGGGGAAGAAGACGGCGCACAAGAGGTGTTGGATGGTATGGGAGTCCAGCCCCTGCTTTTTCATGGCGTTGGTGAACGCAACGATTTCCAACGGGTCCTTGCGGACCACCTGGACCTGAACAAGGCCGTGGAGGAGGATGTGAAGGTAGGGGTTCACGCCCTGGCCCGGTTGGTACTCATGGGTCTCGGGGTGATCCACCCCGTCCACCTCCTTGGCGAACATTGCTTCGTGATCCCGGATGATGTCGGCATAGAAGCGTTTCATGCCGGTGAGTTCATCGAGCCTCTCGTCTTTGACCAGCGCCCAGAGGGCGCACATCTCTTCCCGCGAGGGTTGGAAATCCTCGGTGCCTGCCTGTGTCGTGTCCATCTGTCACCTCAATTGCCGGAGTCGGGTTTGCGGCTGTTTTAGACCGAATGTAAAAAAGGCAGGCTACCTTGTTTGCTCAAGCCGTGTCAACCGGGGAGTCGCCACGTGGAGGAGACCGGTGTCCACGGCCCGCAGGCAAGATGGATACCTGCGGGCACCGTTTCCTGCCCATGCTCCGGGCCGTGGGGTGGTGAGGGGCCTTAGGCGCTTTTGGCGATGATGCCGTATTTGTCGATTTTTTTGTAGAGAAGGGTGCGGTGGATTCCCAGGCGACGGGCGGCCTTTGCCTTATTAAAGCTTTCCTCCCGCAGGGTGGCGGAGATGATGTTCTTTTCCGCGTCGTTTAAGGCCTCTTTCAGGGAGGAGTGGCGAAGGGTCTCTTTACGCTCGCTGTACTGCTGCATGCAGAAGGGCAGGTCGTCCTCGGTGAGGGCACTTCCTGCCATGGAAGCCACGGCACGTTCCAGGCAGTTGGAGAGTTCCCGCACGTTGCCCGGCCAGGTGTAGCCGGAGAGGAGTTTTTCAGCGTCAGGCGAGAGGTTCACGCCGTGGAGACCTTCCTTGTCGGCGATGATGGCCAGCAGGTGGCGGCTGAGCAGGGGGATGTCTTCACGCCGCTTGCGCAAAGGGGGCAGATGCAAGTGGATGACGTTGATGCGGTAGTAGAGATCGCTTCGGAAGCTCCCGTCGCTGACCATCTGGGCCAGGTTGCGGTTGGTGGCGGCGATGAGCCGGAAGTCCGAGCGGATCACCCGGGTGCCCCCTACGCGTTCGAACTCTTTCTCTTCCAGGACCCGCAGCAGCTTGGGCTGCATCTCAAGGGGAAGCTCCCCGATCTCGTCAAGGAAAATGGTGCCCCGGTGGGCCATTTCGAATTTTCCGGGCTTGCCGTCGTTGCGGGCCCCGGTAAAGGCCCCTTTCTCGTAGCCGAAGAGTTCGGACTCCATGAGCTCCCGGGGGATGGCCGCGCAGTTGATGCGTATAAAAGGGTGGACGCTTCGCCTGCTCTCATGGTGGATGGCCTGGGCGAAGATCTCTTTGCCGGTGCCGCTCTCCCCTGTGATGAGCACTGGGAAACTGTTGGAGGTGGCGGTCAAGGCTTCTTTTTTAATGCGGTGCATGGGCTTGCTCTCCCCCACGATACTCTCAAAGGAGTAGCGGGTGGAGCGCAGGTGGCGAAGCTCCTGCTCGTAGTGCTTTACCTTGGACTCCAGAAGGGAGTACTTGCGGGCAAGGCTTGCGATCTGGCGGATGTCCTCAAAGATGACCTGCCCCACGGCAGCCACCACTTTGCCGTCTCGTTTGACGGGGATGCGCCGGGCCAGAACCTGCTGGTTGTTGATGGTCTGGACCTGGTTCATCTCGGCTTTGCCGGTCTGGGCGACGATATGCAGGCGGGAATCCCCCAGGATCTTGGTGCAGTGGGTCCCGATGATGGCGTCGTAGGACACGTCCAGGAAATCCAGATAGGGCTTGTTGATGTCGATGATGTAGCCGTCCGGGTCCACCACCACGGTGGCACCGTAGGTGTAATCGAAAATCAGCTGGTAGTGGTCGATCTCTTCCTGGAGCTCTTCAATGATTCGGTCGTTATCGCGTTGCATAGGCCTTTCAAACCTTGTGGGGACCCTTGCCGGATCCCATCTGTATCTTTTTTACGACACTTTTGGGTGTATCATGGATGCTATATGTCGCATTTTTGATACAGTGTAAAGCTCTTTTTCCTGTTATGATGCCATGGGCGGGGTTAACTGCCCGGTATTGCGTCTGTTCCCGGTGTGTTGTGCCTTTCGGGAGGCGCCGGTTCCCCCCATGGGGCAGGGGACGATGTTTTTCGAAGAATCATCGGGTTTTACCACAGGCGAGGGAAGGATACCACAGGAATTCGCTGATTTTACTGGTGTATCGGTGCCTTTGTGAGGATTGTCCTGTGGTATCGATGGGTTGATACGTGGTATCGCCGTCGCTACAGGCCCATGATAGCGGGGAATTCGTGTATTCTATGGAAAATCGCGTTAAGTAATTGATAACACGACCGAGGGGAGGAAGTTTGGCTGATATGGCACAACAATTGCTTTGACCTCAGGACTGTAATGCACGTGCGCCGGCCGGGGGGAAGACCCCGAAGGTACCCGGCGGGGAGGAGCTGCTCCCCGGCCGATTGTCAGGCCAGGTCGCACGGGTGGTTCGGGACGCAACGGAGCGCCCCGGACAGATATTCGCACCCTGGCCCCTTGGACGGCCCGTGCGGATGCGAGGCATAGAATCATTCGTACACGGTGATGTGCACTGGCGCTTTTGTTTTCCGGACTCCCACGTGCCGGCGAAAGCAGCAGGGCGCATGCGTCACATCAGGTGGCAGCCGGTGCGGATCCAGTGATGGCCCCTTATTTTTGCGAAAGCGGTGGGGTGCCATGTAAGGAGTAAGTGAGATTTATGAAAAACGCAGTGATTGTTTGTGGAGCGCGTTCCGCTGTCGGGACCTTCGGTGCCGGTCTCAAGAGTGTCAAGGTTGCCGATCTCGGAGCCGCGGTCATGAAAGACCTGTTCAAGAAGGCGGGGCTTCGTCCGGTTGCCAGTGATGAGATGCGGGCCTGTTGTCCTGATGCGCTGAAGGATCAGGGGCTCACCGAACTGGAAGCCAAAGGGTGTGACTGGGACGAGGGTGCTATTCCCGTTGAGGTGGACGAAGTGATCATGGGTAACGTGCTCCAGGCCGCCCAGGGGCAGAACCCTGCGCGCCAGGCCATGATTCGCGCCGGATTTCCCAAGGAGATTCCCACCTTCTCCCTGAACAAGGTGTGCGGTTCAGGCCTCAAGGCCATCGCCCTTGCCGCCCAGTCCATCATGACCGGTCAGGCCGATGTGGTCATGGCCGGCGGCATGGAGTCCATGAGCAACGCCCCCCTGGCCCTTCCCAAAGCTCGCTGGGGACACCGCATGGAGCTCACCGGCGTCGGTGAAGTGACCGACCTCATGGTCTTTGACGGGCTGTATGAGATTTTTTACGGCTACCACATGGGGATTACTGCTGAAAATATCGTGGAGAAATACGGGATCACCCGTAAAGAGCAGGATGAGCTTGCTCTTCTCTCCCATAACCGTGCCCGCAAGGCCATCAAGGACGGGGTCTTCAAAGACGAGATCACCGACATCGTGATCAAGTCCCGCAAAGGAGATACCATCTTCAATGTGGATGAACGACCCATGGAGACGTCTATGGAGGTTCTCTCCAAGATGCGCCCCGCCTTCAAGAAGGACGGCACGGTCACCGCAGGCAACGCCTCGGGCATCAACGACGGCGCGGCTGCCGTCCTCGTCATGAGCGAGGAGAAAGCCAAGGAACTGGGGCTCACCCCCATCGTCAAAATCAAGGGATTTGCCTCCGGCGGCCTCGACCCGGCGTACATGGGCTTAGGGCCCATCCCCGCCGTAAGAAAGGCTCTCGGCCGCCTGAACATGGGCATTGCCGATATTGACATGATTGAACTCAACGAAGCATTTGCTTCCCAGGCCATCGCCTGCATGAGAGAGCTGAACATCCCCATTGAAAAGCCCAACCAGCTGGGCAGCGGGATCTCTCTCGGGCACCCCATCGGGTGCACAGGCGCCCGTCAGATGGTCACCGGTATGAACCTCATGAAGAGGGAAGGTCTGTCCACGGGCCTGATCTCCATGTGTATCGGTGGCGGCATGGGCATGGCCATGGTGATTGAATCGTAACAAGTCATACGTTCGTGTTGGGATCGGGTGTGTTGACGCAGGCACCCCCGGTTAGCCCGGCAGGAGAAGCTTGGCCCCCCGCTCCGAGCGACGGGTCCCTTTGGGGACCCGACGCAAGGGGTGGGGGCCACAGCCTTACGAACACGTGATCTGACCCGGACAGTTCGCACTGAAATAACGCAGTCGGTGGTTCAATTTCCGGTGACACAATTATTCGATTTAGATTGGGTGAGATTATGAAGATTATGGTTATTGGCGCCGGTACCATGGGCGCAGAAATTGCTCAGGCTTTTGCACAGAAAAACTTTGACGTGGTGTTAAGGGATATCAACGAAGAGGCCGTCGCCAAAGGGCTCGCAGGCATGACCAAGCGCCTTGATCGTCTGGTGTCCAAGGGCAAGATCGAAGCCTCTTTCAAAGACGAGGTGCTCTCCAGGGTGACGGGTTCCGTGGATATCGCGGACGCCGCCTCCTGCGGCCTCATCGTGGAAGCGGCCGTGGAGAACATGGAGATCAAAAAGGCGATCTTCAAGGAGTTGGACGGGGTCTGCCCGGCAGAGACCATCTTTGCCACCAACACCTCGTCGCTCTCCATCACCGAGGTCGCCTCGGCCACGGGACGGCCCGACAAGGTGATCGGGATGCACTTTTTCAACCCCGCCACCATCATGAAGCTGGTGGAGATCATCCGGGGCATGACCACCTCCGATGAGACCTATGCCATCATCAAGGAGGTGACCGAAAAGATCGGCAAGACTCCGGTGGAGGTTGCCGAAGCCCCCGGGTTTGTGGTGAACCGCATCCTGATCCCAATGATCAACGAAGCCATCGGGATCTACGCAGAGGGCGTGGCCTCCGTTGAGGACATTGACAGCGCCATGAAGCTCGGGGCGAATCATCCCATGGGGCCCCTGGCCCTGGGTGACCTCATCGGTCTGGATGTCTGCCTGGCCATCATGGATGTCCTGACGGTTGAAACCGGCGATCCCAAATACCGTGCTCACACCCTGCTCAAGAAGTATGTGCGTGCCGGCTGGCTGGGACGAAAGAGCGGGCGCGGCTTTTACGACTACAGCAAGTAGCCGCAAGGGCATAGGCAAGCTGTCGACGGCCTGTACGGCGGGCTGGGTTTCCCCCGTATAAGGCACCATGGACCGTGTTGTGTCGCTTTTGCAGGCGGGCATCCTTTTGCTTGGTGAGCAAGAGCGGCATGGCTCCATGGATTGTTAGAAAAAATAGAGGTGTAACCATAGAAAAGGCTTGAATTCTATGAGTAAACCGTGATAAAAGACCTTCTCTACAAGCAGTAACGCTCACAACGATGTGTGGCGCTGTAAAGGCGATGAAGCTTGCTGAAGGGACTTAAGACTGACGATTCCTTCTGCGGGCTTTTTTTGTCTTGATATATACCGGTGGGGAAACTCTCCTCCACGCTTTGGGAAGGGCGTGGGGAGGCGGTTCCGACGTCACCGAAGACGGACGACTGAAAAGACCAGAACAAAAAAAGTGATCCTTCGCATGCGATGCATCGGCGATGCACCGAGAGGTGGCGTTCGTCCTGAAATCAGGGTGAAGGGTCGAATTCGGGCAGAAATGCCCACCAGCGCCTTATCCGACGGGAAGCTTCGGAGACGGTATTTCGCGACGATTTTTGGTCGCGTGACATCCGCCCCGGGGAAAGGGGTAAGATGCTGAACATGTTGGATGCGGGCCTTTGTCAGCCTGCAAGGAAGGGACAATCCAATGCAAGGTTCCGGCTCCGTTCGGCCGGTCCCCGTAAGGTGACGCTTCGGGGCGCTTTGTTGGGTTGAGAATCACAGGTCCGGTGTTCCCGGTCGAGATGGGAAATCGCCCTTGGGCGCTTTCAATGGAGCATTCGGATAAAAATACGAGCACCGTCGGGGCAAGGGTCCCGGGTGCTGTCAGATACTCGGGGGGTCGTGCCTGGCATGATGTTTCGGGAAAAGAGGTCAGCAACGATGAACAGTACAGAACCCATTCGCATAGAGGCGGGCTTCATGAATGAAGTCACGGAAAGAAGTGGACAGATGTTCAGCTCCTGCTTTCAATGCCGCAGCTGTTCGGGTGGATGTCCCATGGCTGAGGAGATGGATTACCTGCCCAACGAAATCATTCGCATGGTCCAGTTGGGTTTGAAGCAAGAGGTCCTGGAGAGCCGGTCGGTATGGCTCTGCGTCGGGTGCCTTGCCTGTGTGTCCGAATGCCCCAACGGGATCAGTCTTCCGGAAATGATGGATACCCTGCGCCAGATCGCCCTTGAAGAAAAGGCGGAGGTCAGGGAGCCCGAAGTCGTTGCGTTTCATCAGGAGTTTCTCGGTCAGGTCAAGCGCTACGGCAGGTTGTACGAGCTGGGCTTCATGGCGCGCTACCGCATGAAATCTTTGCCGGCCTTACGGGATATCCCCAACTATATGAAGTTTATGTTTTCAGGGCGCTTGAGCCTTCTGCCCGAGCGTATCCACAAGCGCGTGGACATGAAAAAACTCAATGAGGTGTGTCATGTCTAAGGCGGTTAAGCGCACGATTCCCGTGGGGAAAAGACGGATCTGTATCTACCCGGGCTGTTCTCTGACGGCCAGCTCCCGGGACTTTGCCGACGCCCTGTTCCAGATGGCCAAAATGGCCGGGATGTGGGTGGAGGAACTCAAGGACTGGAACTGCTGCGGCGCTTCACCCGCCCACAGCGTCAATCCCGAGTACGCCACCCTTCTGTCCGGTCGTAACCTCATCCTTGCCCAGAAGCAGGGGGTGGAAGACCTGTATGTGGTGTGTCCCAGCTGTTACATCCGACTCAAGGAGTCCATGCACAAGCTGGCCAACGACGAAGCCCTGCGCGACAAGCTCTTTCAAGCCTACGGAACCCGGTACACCGGCGAGGTAAGGGTGCGCTTTTTCCTTGAGGCCCTGGAGCCCGGAGACGAAGCCATCTTCAAAGACCGGATGAACCACTCCCTGGAAGGGCTCAACGCCGTCATCTACTACGGCTGCCTCATGTCCCGCCCCGAGCGTGTCACCGGCTTCGACCTCAAGACTTACGAGTCCAGCATCATCAAGTTCGTTGAAAACACCGGGGCCAAGGTGCAGGACTGGGGCGCTTCCAGCCGCTGCTGCGGGTCTCACCTGGCCGTCTCCCGGCCGGACTTGGCCGATCGTCTCGTGGACCGCATCCTGGAGCAGGCCAACCAGGCCAAGGCCAACTGCGTGGTGACATTCTGTCCCCTGTGCCAGGTGAACCTGGAGATGCGCGGCACCGCCAAGAACAGGCTCCCTGTCTTTTTTATCCCCGAACTGGCCGGATTTGCCTCGGGGGAAGAAAAAGCTGAAAAATGGGCCCGTCGCCACCTGGTGAACCCCATGCCCCTGCTCAAGACCAACCGGATCCTCTGATCCGGCGTGAAACATAACTCTGAAAGAAGATGCCGCCTGCGCGGCACCTTCTTTCAGGTGCTCTGGTTTGAAAGAGACAGACTAAGGAACGCTCGTGCCTTGTTCGGATGCCGCCAGGGCTCCGGAAGGCCTCTTGCGATTTTCTCACCCACACACGCATGCAGCGTCTTTGTCTGTTTTTTTTAAAAAAGCCCCCGGTTTTTTACCGGGGGCTTTTTTGCGTTTGGGCCAAGGGTGCGACGGTTCCATGGAGGCGTTGTATGTGGCCTGAATAAGAGAGGGTTTTACTTGTGCGATAAGCGGTGAAATGTTGCGAACCTGCGATACCGCTCAGAAAACATCAATGAATTACAAGGGGATTTACCGGTTTTTGATGCTGTCTGTTCTTATTACTCAGTATTAAGTTTTGCGGCGCGATGCCGATACATAAGGCATACGACGGGTTTGTTGACGACGACGCAGTGTTTACTGTCCCCGTTTCATTTTTCTGTGATCGATGTTGTGGTGCCTGAACGGTGGTTCAGTGCGGAGTTCGCGCGTTGACAGGGGCATCAGGAGACCGGTGATGCGCCGTCAGCCGACAACCCACCTTGAGAACGCTGCAATGGAGGATCGTGGATGTTTGTGACAGTCGGGCTTAAGAAGAAGTTGATGGCAGGGTTTACGCTGGTTGTCGGGGTGCTGCTGCTGGTGGGCCTCACGGGATATTTCAGTTTGAACCGGGTGATCCACAAGGCGCGTGAAGGGAGCATGACCCTGGAACTGGATGTGGCCATGAATGCCCTGAGCGGCAAGCAGAGTGCCTATACGGCAGAGGGCAGCCCCGAACAGTACGATGCCCTGAGTCGGGGGATCGAAAGCACCGGGGAAAAGGTGTCCGAGCTGGAGGAGGCTCTCGGCCAGACAGAAGCGGTCAAAAATCTCAAGGACGGCGGGGATGCCTACGTCACCCACCTTGCGTCCCTGAAGAAGGCCAAGGAGACCAAGGCGGCCCTGCTCCTGGAGCTCCAGAAGAGTGCCGGTGAAGTCCACGCCGTGGTCACCGATGAGGCGGTGGCTGCCCAGGAAGCCATCCGGAAGGAGGTGCTGGAGAGCAGCTCGTATTATCTGAAAAAAATGGCCTTCTCGTCGGTGCGAAACCTGGTGGACGTGGCCCACGGGGCCGTGGAAAACATGCTTATTTCGGGGCGTCCCAAAAAAGAGGCCCTGGCCATGATCCGCAACATGCGCTTTGACGGCAACAACTACTTTTTCGTTGTGGACTCCTCGTACACCCTGGTCACCCACGGGGGCAACCGGGCCCTGGAGGGCATGGACTACTCCAAGATTACCGATCCAAAGACCGGCAAGGCCTTTGTGGTGACCTCCGTGGACGGGGCGGTAAAAAAAGGGGTTTCGGTAACCGAGTACCATTTCACAAAGCCTGGCATGGGGGAGGCGGTGTTTCCCAAGGTGACGGTGGCCAAATATTTTAAACCCTGGGACATCGTGATCTGCGCCGGAGTGTACGTGGACGACATCGAGACCGCCGGGAAAGAGCTGGGCGGGGTCATTGGCGACGGCTTTCAAAAGCTCCAGGAGATCGACCGGGTGGGATCCGTGCTCAACGAGGCGCGCCTGGCCGTTCTTTACTACATCGTGGGCGGTGGGTCAGCGGACAGGGTCAATGCGCTTCTCTCGGAACTCACGGAGCTTCCCTCGGCCACCGAGCTCATGAAAACCGCGGTGCAGGGCTACATGGCGCACTGGGATGATTATGTGGCGGAAGATCATCTGGAGGCAACGGTGGGCAGTGACGCCCGGGACGTCATCGAAGAGCTCTCGGACAAGATGGGCACCATGGCTGCAGAGGCCGGAACCGATTTTGCGGACACGGCCGCCAAGGGCAAGATGGTCATCGCGTTGTTCATCGTCCTGGGGGTGGGCCTGGCCGTGGGGGCCGCCGCGTTTCTCATCGTGTCCATCACCACCCCGTTGCGACAGGCCAGCGCCATGCTGCGGGATATCGCCGAAGGGGAAGGGGACCTCACCCAGCGCCTCTCCGTTTCAAGCAACGATGAGCTGGGAGATATGGCCCACTGGTTCAACGCCTTTGTGTCCCGGCTTCAGGCCATGATCGGAGAGGTGGCCGCCAACTCCGGCACCCTGGCCCTCTCTTCCGAGAGCCTGACGGGCCTGGCTGCCCAGATGGCAGGGGGTGCCGAAGCAACCTCCGGGAAGTCTCATGCCGTGGCCGCGGCCGCCGAGCAGATGAGCGCCAACATGGAAGATGTCTCCAGGGAGACCGTGCAGTCCGCCTCGGCCATCAACTCCATGGCCTCGGCAACCGAGGAGATGACCTCCACCATCGGAGAGATCGCCCAGAACTCGGAGTCGGCCCGCACCATCACCGGAGAGGCTGTCACCCAGGCCAGGCGAACCAAAGAGAAGGTCGGGGCGTTAGGCGAGGCAGCCCTGGAAATCGGCAAGGTCACCGAGGCCATCGCCGAGATCTCCGAGCAGATCAATTTGCTGGCCTTGAACGCCACCATTGAGGCGGCCCGGGCAGGGGAGGCGGGCAAGGGCTTTGCCGTGGTGGCCGACGAGATCAAGGAGCTGGCACGTCAGACCGCCGCCTCCAGCCAGGAGATCAAGGAGCGCATCGGCGGGGTGCAGGCCTCCACCGACGACACGGTGAACGAGATCGACGCCATCGCAGGGGTCATCGACAGCGTCAACCAGATCGTCATCACCATCGCCGCGGCCATTGAAGAGCAGTCCGCCACCACCGTGGAGATCTCGGGCAACGTCAACCAGACTTCCACCGGCATCCAGGCCATGACCGAGAAGGTGCAGGAGAGCTCCGGCGTGTCCCGGGACATGGCCCGTGAGATCGCCGAGGTCAACCACACCGCAGGCGAGATGACCGAGGTGAGCGCCAGGGTCAACACCAACGCCGAAGAGCTCAAGGGGCTTTCTGATGAGCTGAAGGCACTGGTGGGGCGGTTTAAGGTGTGATGTAAGGGGGAGGCATAAAGGTTAAAGGGCTAAAGGCTAAAAGGCAAAAGGTTGAAGGGCTAAAGGCTGAAGGGTAAAAAAGCAAAAGGCGAGGGGCGAAGGGATGCTCTTCGCCTTTTGTTTTTTGGGAAAAACAGTTGACCCGTGAGGGACCTTGAAAATAAAGTGGCCGCCATGGAATGAAGCATGGCGAAACAGCCTGTATATAAGGGGATGTTTCACCTGATAGCGATGATATGGAAGCGGAGTGATAGCGATAACGATGGGTTCGATGTTAACACTGGCCGTCATGCCCGACGGGGGGCTTCTCCCGGAGTGGGCCGAGGCGAAACGATCTGTCCCCAAGGCCGTGGAACGGTTCCAGAAGGACCTTTACCGGCGCTTTGTCGAGGCAAAGGAGAGCTGGCTTTTTGTCCTGGGGTGTCTTGAGGTTCCGGCCGGGGCCGATCCCTCTCTTTCCTGGGGGGCTGCCGTGGCCAAAGACTATGTGGGAGGGCTGGTTCGCCTCTCCGATCTGGAGACCCTCCGCGGCTCGGCCCGGGTGCCCGCAGAGGCCCATCGCACGGCCGTACACCTTGCCTCGGTTCCCATGATGGTGGGGGCGGACCGGGTAAACGACGACCTGCTGGCGTCCATGTGGGATGAGCTGGAGGCCGGTTTTTCCTCACTGATGGCTGATCACAAGGGAAGCGTGGCAGAGCTGTTCGCGACCCTCAACCCCGGGATTCATCTTGCCGGTCGGGTCTTTTTCCACCTTGTTGAGAACCGCAATGGCGACGAACCCTTTGCCTTTATGGCCACCTATTCCCAGGCGGGTGAAAACGGCACCCGCCACCTGCCCATGTCCCGCGCCCTGGATGAGTTCGAGGACGACGCCCTGGTCTCCCTTCTGACAACCGTCTACCGGGCCTCGGACAAAAGCGAGCTGGTGGCGGACCTCGTGGACAGCGGGGAGCTCTTTTATCCCCTGGCCTGGGGGGCGGACGAGGCTTTCGCGTTTTTAAAAGAGGTCCCCGTATGCGAATCCTGCGGGGTGATCTGCCGTATCCCGGACTGGTGGAAGCCGTCGTCGTCCCGCGTGGGGGTTCGCCTCTCCCTGGGGGACAAGGCCCCGCCCATGGTAGGGAAGGGGGCGCTCCTTGCCTTTTCACCGGGCATCATGATGGGCGAGCTTGCCCTCACCGAGGAGGAGGCCCGGGAGATCCTTTTGGAGAGCGAAGGTCTGGCCTTTTTGAAAAACCGCTGGGTGGCCGTGGATCATGCCAGGCTGGCCCAGGCCATTGACGCCTGCGAGCGTGCCCGGGACCTCGTGGAGAGCGGGCTCACCATGTCCGAGGCCATGCGCCTCCAGCTTCGGCCCGACAGCCTCCTGGGCGACGCCCTGGGCCAGGTGCCGTGCGAGGTCTCCCGGGGGGAGTGGCTGGACGCCACCCTGGCCAGGCTGGAGCATCCGGGCCGGGCCCCTGAGACCCCGGTGGCCAATGGGTTCAAAGCCACCTTGAGGGGCTACCAGCAGCAGGGCCTGAACTGGCTGGGGTTTCTGGATCAGCTTGCCTTCGGCGCCTGCCTTGCCGATGACATGGGCCTGGGAAAGACGGTTCAGCTACTGGCCTTTCTGAGCAGCCGAAAAGAGAAAACCGGGCCGTCCCTCCTTGTGCTTCCAGCCTCCCTTGTCACCAACTGGGTGAACGAGATCCGTACCTTTGCCCCGGACCTCCGGGTGTTCACGGCCCACCCCGATTACGTGACCGCGCAGGAGGGCCGCACCCTGGCCTCCGAGAAAAAACGGCTGGCCGCAGAGGGGCCGGAGGATCTCCACGGTCTGGACCTTGTGATCACCACCTACACCCTGGTGCAGAAGTATGCCTGGCTCAAAGAGCACGCCTGGGACTGCCTGATTTTAGACGAGGCCCAGGCCATCAAGAACCCTGCTACCCGTCAGACCCGGTCCGTCAAAGAGCTCAACGCCCGCCAGCGCGTGGCCATGACCGGCACCCCGGTGGAGAACCGCTTAGGGGATCTCTGGTCCCTCTTTGATTTTTTGAACCCCGGCCTATTGGGTACGCGCACCGAGTTCGCCGAGTTTTCCAAAAGCCTGAAGTCGGATCCCGAGGGCTACGCCCGGCTGAGAAAGCTTATTTCCCCCTTTGTCCTGCGCCGCCTCAAGGCCGATACCTCCATCATCTCGGACCTTCCCGACAAGGTGGTGATGAAGAGCTACGCAGGTCTTTCCAAAAAACAGGTGGTGCTCTATCGCAAAGGTGTGGCGGACCTGGCCCATCGCCTGGAGACCGCCACGGGCATCGCCAAGCGAGGGCTGGTGCTCTCTTCCCTCATGAAATTCAAGCAGCTCTGCAACCACCCGGACCAGTACGTGGGCGAGGGGGCCTTTAAGGAGAGCGAGAGTGGCAAGTTCCAGCGGCTCCGGGAGATCTGCGAGACCATCCTGGAGAAGCGGGAGCGGGTGCTGGTCTTTACCCAGTTCAAAGAGATGACCGAACCCCTTCGGGCCTTTCTGGAAGGGGTCTTCGGCCATCCGGGCCTGGTGCTCCACGGCGGGGTGCCCGTGGGCAGGCGGGCCGAGCTCATCGACACCTTCCAGGCCGACGCCTACTGCCCCTTTATGGTGCTCTCCCTCAAAGCCGGGGGCGTGGGCCTCAACCTTACCCGGGCCAACCACGTGGTCCACTTCGACCGGTGGTGGAACCCGGCCGTGGAGAACCAGGCCACAGACAGAGCCTTTCGTATCGGCCAGACCAAAAAGGTGGTGGTGCACACCTTTGTCACCAAAGGCACCGTGGAACAGAAAATCGACGCCATGCTTGAAGCCAAGCGCGATCTGGCCGACCAGGTGGTCTCTCCGTCGGGCGAGGCCCTGATGACGGAGATGTCCCGCGAGGAGCTGGTGGAACTTTTTACCTTGGCATCGTAATCTGAACAAAATGGGTACAAGGCAGCTATTCAGCTTGCCTTCTATGGCTGACGCAGGGTTAAGAGGGCTCAGGAAAAATAATGCCTCCGGCGGCGAGGTGTGCCACCTCGAAAGCAGGTTGCGAATGGGCTTTCCCCTTCGTTCCTCAGGGAAAATCACATTCGCTATTGATTGAGATGAAACCGAACTTGTTCTTGAAGCCTGTTTGCCAAACTTTCTAAAAGTTTGGTTCCCGGCAGGGCTGCCGGAGGCAACAGTGACGTGGATAATTACACAAAGGGTCCCCATGGGATACTACGGATTTCCAAAATACGTGTCGGTGGCCGAGAAACGGGCCAAGGCCGAAAAGAAACTCAAGCAGCTGAAGCGCAAGCATCCGGATATTTCCCCTGTGGTTATCCAGGGAAAGGCCCTGGCGTCGAGCTGGTGGGGCAAGGCGTGGAACAATAATCTGGAAGGGTACGCCGACTTTGCCAATCGCCTGGGAAGGGGCAGGAGCTACGTGCGGCACGGGGCGGTCCTGGACCTAAAGGTTGAGGCCGGCAAGGTGACGGCCCTGGTCATCGGCAGCGAGCCTTACCCTTAGAAAGTGAGCGTCCGCATCCGGGCCATCTCCGTGCCGAACTGGCTGGCCCTGAAGGAGGCCGCCGTGGGCACCATGGACTCGGTGCAGGACCTCATGGCAGGGCGCATGCCCAAGGCTGTAGGGGAGCTGCTCACCCAGAAGGGTAAAGGGCTTTTTCCCACCCCCAAAGAGATCTCCTTTACCTGCAGCTGCCCGGACAGCGCCTCCATGTGCAAGCACGTAGCCGCCTGCCTCTACGGGGTAGGGGCTCGCCTGGACGAGGATCCTTCCCTTTTGTTTCTGCTCAGAAAGGTGGAGCTGCAGGAGCTCATCACCGAAAAGATGAACCGGGCCAGGGGCACCCTGCGTCGCAAAGCCGTGAAAAAGAGCGACAAGGCCCTTAAAAAGACCGAAGGGCTCTCGGATCTCTTTGGTATTGATCTGGGGGACGGGGAGGCGCCTTCGGCAGTGAGCAAAAAAACAGCCGTTTCCAAGGCCGGGGTCAGGGCCCAAAAACTCCGGGCTGCCTCCGGGAAAAAGACCGCGCCCAAAAAACGCCCGGCCAAAAAGGCCACGCTGCCCGACGGCATGACCGCCCCCATGAAGAAGCTGGCAACCCTCTTGCAAAAAAAGACGAACGGCGTGCCCGTGGCCGAGATGATCGCCGCCTCGAAGATGGAGCCCCAGAAAGTGCGCAACACCTTGTATCAGATGAAACAGAAAGGGTGGGTGACGTGCCCGTCCCGCGGGGTGTATCGGCTGGTGTAGGGTGGGATTGATAAAAACAAAAAAGGCCCGGAAGAATCATCTTCCGGGCCTTTGTATTTTTTAGTGGTAGCGGGAAGCGGATTTGAACCACTGACCTTCGGGTTATGAGCCCGACGAGCTACCAGACTGCTCCATCCCGCAACAACGAGGCAGACACTACATGGGGGGCTCTTTGAAGTCAAGGCATTTCGTGGGAACACGGAAAAAAAGGTTATCACCCTGGTTGTGGGGTGTGTCACCCGTAGGATGGGCAAAGCGGAGCGTGCCCATCTTTTTTACGAAGAACCCGTACCTTCCCACCCCACAGACCCTTTTCGGCACACGTGATGGGCACGGCACGAAAGGCGTTGTAATCCCAACGGGTGCGGGTTTGCCTTTGCCCATCCTACGCCCCCGGGTTATGCCACCCGTAGGATGGGCAAAGCGGAGCGTGCCCATCTTTTTCACGGAGACCCCGTAGCTCCCCATCCCACAGACCCTTTTCGGCACACGCGATGGGCACGGCACGAAAGGCGTCGTAATCCCAACAGGTGCGGGCTTGCCTTTGCCCATCCTACGCCCCGGGTTATTATCCTCATTTGCCGAGTGCCACCCGTAGGATGGGCAAAGCGGAGCGTGCCCATCTTTTTCACGGAGACCCCGTAGCTTCCCACCCCACAGACCCTTTTCGGCACACGTGATGGGCACGGCACGAAAGGCGTCGTAATCCCAACAGGTGCGGGCTTGCCTTTGCCCATCCTACGCCCCCCGGGTTATTATCCTCATTTGCCGAGTGCCACCCGTAGGATGGGCAAAGCGGAGCGTGCCCATCTTTTTTACAAAGAACCCGTACCTTCCCACCTCAGAGACCCTTTTCGGCACATGTGATGGGCACGGCACGAAAGACGTCGTAATCCCAACGGGTGCGGCTTTGCCTTTGCCCATCCTACGCCCCCCGGGTTATTATCCTCATTTGCCGAGTGCCACCCGTAGGATGGGCAAAGCGGAGCGTGCCCATCTTTTTTACGAAGAACCCGTACCTTCCCACCCCACAGAACCTTTTCGGCACACGTGATGGGCACGGCACGAAAGGCGTCGTAATCCCAACGGGTGCGGGCTTGCCTTTGCCCATCCTACACACTCCGGTTATCGCTCCCGGTGGCTGTGTGTCATCGGCCCTAATGGGCTGTGAGGTAACTGCTGCACCCCAAACCGTAGGCAACGCTGGTGAAGGCGTCTTGGCTGTCGATTTTTTGGGTACCGAAGCGGCGCACGAAGAGGTCCCGGATCTTGAGGATATGGGAGGACCCACCGGTGAGGAAGATGGTGTCGATGTCGTCGGGGCCGAGGCCTGCCTGGGTCATGACGGAATCCACGCAGGCTTCGATTTTTTCCACGTCCCCGTGGATGATCTCATCAAACTCGCCGCGGGCAAGGGGCTCGGAGATGGCCAGCTGGCCCTCTTTGAACCGGATCAGGGCGGACTCGTCCGTGGAGAGGCTGCATTTGGTCTTTTCGATGGCCCGGAAAAGCAAATAGCCGTAGTTGTCCTCGATGAGGTTCTGGAGGTTTTCGATGAGCCGGGGATTGTCCGCCCTGTGGTGGATATCCTTTAAGATGGCCTCGATTTTGGGGTGCCTCAGGTGGGGGATCTGGTGCCACTGCTTGAGCTTGGAGAGAATCAGGGACGAGACGGGCAGGGTGAAGTCGTCGTAGAGGGCTTTGACCCGCACTTCTTTGCCGAAATAGGGGGCCACCTTGTGCCACATGATGGCCGAGTCAAAGGTGTCGCCGCCGATGTAGACCCCGCCCAGGCCCAGCACGTCGTCGCGCCGGTTTTTGTTTTTTCCGGTGTTGCCGCCCCTGGCCCTGATGATGGTAAAATCCGAGGTACCGCCCCCGAAGTCACCGACCAGCACGGTTTTTTCCTCGCCGTCTGCCAGGGTGTTCTCGTAGGCAAGGGCCGCTGCAATGGGCTCCAGCTGGAAACGCACGTCCGTAAACCCGGCCAGCTCTGCGGCCTTTAAGAGCCTGCGGTTGGCCAGCTCCTCGCACTCTGGGTCTTCGGAAAAGACCACCGGGCGTCCCAGCACAAGGCTGTCGGCGGGTTTGCCCACGGCTTTTTCGCCACGCTCCCGGATGGTGCGCAGGATCATGCCGATGAGCTGCTCCAGGGTGTAGGTCTTGTTGCCCACCTCGGTTTTTTCAAAGCTGGCGTCGGGTAAAAAGCTTTTGATGGACTGGATGTAGCGGCCGAAGGCGTCATTTTCGATGTACTGGTTCACCGCCTCCTGGCCGGAGAAGAACTGGCGTTCTTCGTCATCGTAGTAGATGACCGATTTCAAGGTGTTGCCGGTTTCGTTGTACCGGTCGATGTCGATCATTGAGACTTTGCCGTCGACATTGGCCGAAAGGGCCGAGTTGCTGGTTCCAAAATCCAGTCCGAATACCACAGACGTCATACGCTTCACCTCGAAACATAGGCGCGGGGCTGCCCTGGGGGACGTGCCGCAGGCCTTATCACAAAAAACCGGTGCGCAAGGGAACTTGTGCACCGGCCGGGGGCTTCTTCTTAAATTGAAGATCGGGAATTTACACCAAGCCATGGCAAATGGCAAGCCTTCCGGGGCAAACGCATTTAGATTTTGCCTCCGGCGGCCCTGTCGGGGGCCAAACTTTTGATAAGTTTGACAAGCAGGTTTCATTTTTTTTGCGCGTAGCTGCCGTCCATAGCCCCTTTCATTTGTTCATTTTTACCGGGACGTTTTTGTGGAGCTTTTTTTAAAAGCGACCCGTCGGAGTTATTTCGGTTAAAGTCCAACGAATCAAATGTTTATTTCATGGTGTTTCCAGAAAAATGAAATGGGTCTCTCCTGCAAAGGTGGTTGCTATATGTCACACATCACGCGAATGCATATTGATAATGCGTGTAGACTGGTTGCTCCCATGCATTCGCCATAGGGTTTCCAGGTGCCCCCACCTGGCTGCCGGAGGCATGATGAGTCGTTGCCATTTTTTAAATACTGAACTGTGAGGTTTATCTAAATAAAATCTTTGAGATGCTCGTCGATAATCGCCAGGATCTCGTCGCCGTAGGAGGAGAGTTTTTGCTGGCCAATGCCGGAAACGGCAAGAAGTTCCAGGTCGTCGGTGGGCATTTTGTCGATGAGGTCGGCCAGGGTGGCGTCGTTGAAGACGAGGTAGGGAGGGATTTCGGCTTCGGCGGCGGTCTCTTTTCGGTAGGCTTTGAGTTTGTCCCAGAGGGCCCGGGCGCCGGGGGCCACGCAGACCTCTTCCATAAGGCGGGAGGCGTTGGAGCGTCGTCCGGCCTGTTTGCCCCTGCGCGTTGGGGTGGGGTCTTTGCGGAAGCTGACCTGTTGCTGGCCTTTTAAAACAGGCATGGACTTTTCGTTGAGCCGGAACCCGCCGGTCTGGGCGTTGACGCTGATGAGTCCCCCGGCCACCAGTTGCCGGTAGACGGAGCGCCATTCCGCGTCGGAGAGTTCTTTGCCGATGCCGAAGGTGGAGACGCAGTCGTGGCCGCAGAGTTCTACCTTGTCGGTGCCTTTGCCCAGGAGCACGTCGATGAGGTGCCCGGCGCCGTAGCGCTGCCCGGTGCGATAGATGCAGGAGAGGGCTTTCTGGGCTTCGGTGGTGCCTTCCCAGGTGTCCACCGGGGAGAGACAGGTGTCGCAATTGCCGCAGGGGCTCTCCAGGGTTTCGCCGAAATAGGCGAGGAGGGCCTGGCGCCTGCACCCGGTGATCTCGCAGAAGCCCAGCATGGCGTTGAGCTTCTGGTGCTGGATCCGCTTGAACTGCTCGTTTCCTTCGGATGAATCCAGCATCTGGCGCAGGAAGACGGCGTCCCCCAGGCTGTATGCCATCCAGGCGTCGGCGGGCAGGCCGTCGCGTCCGGCCCGGCCGGTCTCCTGGTAGTAGCTCTCCAGGTTCTTGGGGAGATCCAGGTGGGCCACAAAGCGGACGTCCGGCTTGTCGATGCCCATGCCAAAGGCGATGGTGGCCACGATGATCACCTGTTCCTCGGTGATGAATCGGCGCTGGTTCTCGGCCCGGGTCTGCTGGGGGAGCCCGGCGTGGTAGGGCAGGGCAGTGAAGCCTTTGTCCGAGAGCCAGGCTGCGGTGGATTCTACCTTTTTACGGCTCAGGCAGTAGACGATGCCCGAGTCTTCATTGTGCTCCTGCTCCAGGAAGTCCAGGAGTTGCTTTTTGGGGGTGTTCTTCACCACGATGCGGTAGCGGATGTTGGGGCGGTCAAAGCTGGAGACAAAGCGTTCGGCCTGTGTGAGGTGGAGGCGTTCGGCCATCTCCTCCCGTACGATGGGGTCGGCCGTGGCGGTGAGGGCAATGCGGGGGACCTGGGGAAATCGTTCGGCAAGAATGGCCAGCTGCATGTACTCGGGACGGAAGTCGTGCCCCCATTGGGAGACGCAGTGGGCTTCGTCGATGGCAAAGAGGGCCAGGGGCGTCCGGGTGAGGAGCTCCTGAAACCGGGGTGTCATGAGTCGCTCCGGGGCCACATAAACCAGGTCCATCTCCCCTTGGGCCATGGCCCGTTCCACCTGCAGGGCCTCGGCCTGGGACAGGGAGGAGTTGAGGTAGCCCGCCCTGACCCCGTTCTGGCGCAGGGCCTCCACCTGGTCCTGCATGAGAGCGATCAGAGGGGAGACCACCACAGCGGTGCCGGGCCGCAGGATCCCCGGGATCTGATAGCAGAGGGACTTTCCCCCACCCGTGGGCATGAGCACCAGGGCGTCGCCGCCGGAAAGGAGGTTATCGATGATCGCTTTCTGGTTGCCCCTGAAGGCTTCATAACCAAAGACGTTTTTTAGAATGGTTTCCGGGGGCTGGTGGTGCATGGGCGGTACAACGGCTCCTGTTTCTTGGCGTCATGGGACAGCGTTATGCATGTCTGTGTGGTTCATATCAGAAACAGGGTGGGATGGCATCCCCTTTGTCCTCCCGGATAAGAGAGAAAGAGGCGTCGAAGGAAAATGCGGACCAAAACAAAAAAAGCCTTGAAGGAATATCCTTCAAGGCTTTTTGAAAGCGGTGGTAGCGGGGAGCGGATTTGAACCACTGACCTTCGGGTTATGAGCCCGACGAGCTACCAGACTGCTCCACCCCGCAACAATGTGAGGGAATATACATGGGCCTTGGGCCCTTGTCAAGGAAGGGATCGTAAAAAAATCGCCGTTAAGCATACGATGTGAGTAATTTCACGATATTCCGCCGTTTCTCTTCATCGCCGGGGGACGCCCCAAGCTCCACGCGGACCCGTTTGTTCCGTCCTGTCTGTCCGGAGACGATTTCCACGGATGATTTGGAGACCCCTAGAAATTTGGCGAAGTACTTGATGCACATGGCGTTGGCCGCACCGTCCACGGGAGGAGCCGTGATCTTCACCTTCAAGGCGTCTCCGTGGATGCCGGAGATCATGTTTTTTGAGGACTTCGGCTGCACGAAGATGCGGAAGAAGAGATCCCCCTTTTTTTCTTCGACGGCAAACATGATCAGCGTGCGGCCCCTGTTTCAAGGGAGGCGGCCACCAGGGGCTTGAGTTCGTCGTAGCTGGTGGTCACCGGGAACTGGGGGAACTCTTCGATGACGTTGGCTGGGGGCCTGAAGAGAAAACCCTGATCCGCTTCCTTGAGCATGGAGACGTCGTTGTAGGAGTCGCCGAAGGCCGTGACATGGTAGTTGAGCCCTTTGAGGGCCATGACCGCCTTTTTCTTCTGATCCTGCTGACGAAGGCAGTAGTCCGTGACCCGCCCTTCCGCATCGATTTTCAGCTGGTGGCAGAAGAGGGTGGGCATGCCCAGCTTGCGCATGAAGGGGCCTGCGAACTGCTCGAAGGTGTCGGAGAGGATAATGAGCTGCGCATTTTCACGCATCCAGGCCACGAAGTCGGCGGCGCCTTCCATGGGGTCCATGGTGTCGATGACCTCGGTGATGTCGGCAAGCTTCAGGCCGTGGGCGTCCAGGATCCCCAGGCGTTTTTTCATTAGCACGTTGTAGTCGGGGATGTCCCGGGTGGTGAGTTTCAACTCTTCGATGCCGGTTTTTTTAGCCACGTTGATCCAGATTTCAGGGATGAAGACCCCTTCCAGGTCGGAGCAGATGATGTTCATCATGGTGTGCGGTTTCCATTTATTTGTGGGTACGCCCATGAGGCGGGGTTATGAAAAAGGGACGGGCCCGCCCATATCTTTTACGGACGGGCCCGGGTACCTTACTCTTCGATGCGGATCAGGGCGGCCTTGCCCTGGATGATGTCCAGGGACTCGATGTCGGCCAGGGCCTGCCTCATGTCTTTTTCCCGTGCCACGCTGGTGAGCATGACCAGGGGGACGGAGCCGTCGCCCTGGCCACCTTCTTTCTGGTGCACGGAGCGGATGCTGATGTTGTATTCCCCCAGGATACCGGAGATGCGGGATAGGACCCCGGGCTTGTCCATGGCCTTGAACCGGACGTAGTAACGGCAGGTTACCTCATCCATGGGCAGGATGGGCAGGTCGTTCATGCGCTCGCTGGTAAAAGCCAGGTAGGGAACCCGCTGGCCGGCCCCGGTGATGAGGTTTCGGGCGATGTCCACCAGGTCGCTTACCACGGCGCTGGCCGTGGGCAGCATGCCCGCGCCCTGGCCCACGAGGAACATGTCCCCGGTGGCGCTCCCGCAGACATTGACGGCGTTGACAGCGTGGTTGACACTGGAAAAGAGGTTGTCCTTGGGGATCATGGTGGGGTGGACACGGGCTTCCACGGCACCGTTGGTGCGTTTGCCGATGGCCAGCAGCTTGATGCGGTAGCCGAATTCATCGGCGAACCGGATGTCTTCCGGGGTGACCCGGGTGATGCCCTCCACATAGATGTCGTCTAAGTTAACCTTCATGCCGTAGGCCAGGGAGTTCAGGATGGCCAGCTTGTGGGCTGTGTCGTACCCTTCGATGTCCAGGGTGGGGTCGGCCTCTGCAAAGCCGCTCTCCTGGGCCTGGGCCAGGGCATCTTCAAAGCTGCTTCCCTCGCAGGTGATCTTGGTCAGGATGTAGTTGCAGGTGCCGTTCATGATGCCGGCCAGGCTGTGGATGGTGTTGCCGGCCAGGGTTTCCCGCATGGTTTTAATGATGGGGATGCAGCCTGCCACGCTCGCTTCGAAGGCGATGTCCACGCCCTGCTCCGCGGCCCGGCGGAAGAGGTCGTTTCCGTGGGCGGCGATGAGGGCCTTGTTGGCGGTGACGATGTGTTTACCTTTGGCGATGGCCCGTTCGAAGCACTCCTTGGCAAAGGTCTCTCCGCCGATGAGTTCCACGATGATGTCGATCTCGGGATCATCGATAACGGCAAAGGCATCGGTGGTGAGGCGGTCGCGGGATATGGTAAGGCCTCGATCGGTGTCGATGTCGAGGTCGGCAATTCTGGCAATGACGAGTTCGGCGTCCAGCTTGGAGGAGATGAGGTCTTTCTCCTTTTCAAGCATGCGGGCCACACCCGTTCCCACGGTTCCAAGTCCAAGGATACCGATTTTGATCGTTTTCATAAGCGGGAGCTCCTTTGAGGCAGCGGCAAAACGTGATAGTCTGAGATACAGGCCCAGGGAAGTGTGTTGTAACATTTTGATATTACAACGCTCTTTTCTCTTGGCGCGTTCGATGGAAAACCATGTAAAATACAGGCAAACGTACAATACAACGGCCCTTGATGTCAAAAAAAAATCTGGGGGTGGTGCGGCAGGCCCGATGACAAGGGGGGGAACGCCAAGGGGTTAACAATATATTATGGATAAATCGGGTGGAACCACAGGATGTTGTATGGTCGTGTCCTTTGAGGTTGTGTTGAAAAATCAGGCGTTCCACGAAACGTTCCGGCCGGGAAAACCGGCGCTGCGGGCACCCTTTTGGTTTGACTTTTTAAAGGAATCTGTTTAGGTATGTGATTTTACAATGACAGCCGCGAGTACGGATTTTACAAGGGATCGTGATGCGCGGGGGGCGCGGGGAACACGATGGTTTGGGCCTTGATCCGGCCGTCTTAAATCAGCGGTTCGCGGGTGATCAATTTTCCGGAGGTGTCCTCATACCATGAGTGAGTCGTTAACATATGCAGATGCGGGGGTTGATGTCCAAAAGGCCAATGCCCTTGTGGACTCCATCAAGAAGATCGCCAAACAGACCAATCGGCCCGGTGTGATGGGAAGCATCGGCGGGTTCGGCGGGCTTTTTTCGCCCAATTTGTCCAGCATGGAAAAGCCCGTGCTGGTGAGCTCCACCGACGGCGTCGGGACAAAGCTTAACATTGCGTTTCAGATGGGCAAGCACGACACGGTGGGGATCGACCTGGTGGGCATGTGCGTCAACGATATCGCGGTGCAAGGGGCTGAGCCCTTGTTTTTCCTGGATTATATCTCCATGGGAAACCTGGATACAGACATTGCCAAGGCCATCATCGAAGGGGTTGCCGAGGGCTGTCGCCAGGCGCGCTGCGCCCTCATCGGCGGTGAGACCGCCGAGATGCCCGGCATGTATGGCGTCGGGGAATACGACCTTGCCGGTTTTGCCGTGGGGGCCGTGGACGACCACAAGATTGTGGACGGCTCCGAAATCCATGTGGGGCACAAGATCATCGGTATCGCCTCCACGGGCCTGCACAGCAACGGGTTTTCCCTTGTGCGCAAGATTTGCTTCGAGAAGATGAAGCTCACCGTTGAGAGTCATGTGCCCGAATTCGGCAAGACCCTGGGCGAAGAGCTGCTCACCCCCACACGGATTTACTCCGATCTCATGCAGGGGATGCTTAAGAGCATCAAGGTGGACGGGTTTGCCCACATCACCGGCGGCGGGCTGGACGAAAATATCATCCGCGTCATTCCCCATGCGTGCAAGGCCGTGCTGAAGCGCAACAGCTGGGAGGTGCCGCCGGTCTTTACCTGGCTCAAGGAGGCGGGTAACGTGGCCGATGGCGAGATGATGCGAACCTTTAACAACGGCATCGGACTTGCCGTTGTGGTTCCCGAAGAGTATGCTCAGGCGCTGCTGGATATGCTGGAGGCCATGGAAGAGAGGGCCTGGATCATCGGCGAGATCGACACGCGTGAAGAGGGAGCCCCCCGGGTGGAGTGGGTCTAAGTCCGACGTCCCTGTCTGCCATAAGCCGCGCAACGAGCTTTCGGAGTGCGTGAACACAACATGATGATGCGGCCATTTTCACCGGTTTGCCCGATGGAAATGGCCTTTTGTTTTTGGAAATGAGGAGTGTAGTGACCCATGAAGATACTTGCCATCGAGTCGTCCTGTGATGAAACCGCCGCTGCCGTGGTGGAGGACGGAACCCGCGTCCTTTCATCTGTGGTGGCTTCCCAGGTGGCTGTGCACCATGTCTACGGAGGCGTGGTGCCGGAGCTGGCCTCACGGAAGCATGTGGAGGCCATTGTGCCCGTGGTACGGGAGGCCATTGAGACGGCAGGAATAGACCGCTCCGAGCTGGATGCGGTGGCCGTAACCCAGGGGCCCGGCCTGGTGGGAGCGCTTTTGGTGGGATTTTCCTATGCCAAGGCCTTTGCCTGGGGCCTGGGAATCCCGTGTGTGGGTGTTAACCACCTGGAAGGGCACATGTCCTCGATTTTCCTGGGGGATAACCCGCCTTCCTTCCCCTATGTGGCCCTGCTGGTGTCCGGCGGGCATACGAGCCTTTACTACGTCACCGGGCCCACCGAGTACGAACTCATGGGTCAGACCCGGGACGACGCCGTGGGCGAGGCCTACGACAAGGTGAGCAAGATGCTGGGCCTCGGCTACCCCGGTGGGGTGGTCATCGACGGCCTGGCAGGAAAAGGGGACCCCAAGGCCATCTCCTTTCCCCGGCCCTATCTGGACAAGAAGGCCTTTGACTTCAGTTTCAGCGGTCTCAAGAGCGCTGTGGGCCGTCATCTCAAAGAGTTCCCCGAGCCCGATGAGGAGCGTCTCCGCAACATTGCGGCAGGCTTTCAGGAGTCGGTGGCCGAGGTGCTCTGCCACAAGCTGATGTATGCGGCCAAGGTCAAGGGATGCCGACATGTGGCCGTGGTGGGCGGCGTGGCGGCCAACTCCCGAGTGCGGGACATGGTGGCAAAGGCGGCGTCCCGTCGGGGCCTTTCGTTTCATACCCCGGAGCTTAAGTACTGCGGGGACAACGCAGCCATGATCGGTGCCATCGGCTACCACCGTTTTATGGAGGGGAGTACCCTGGGGCTGAACGATGATGCGTATTCCCGGGCCCGCCTGCCGTCCAATACCAAGCACAAATAAAGGGCGGTTTTATAGATATCCATAGCTCCGGGCGCTTTGTTTTAACAAATCGGCGGATCGTCCGGTGCGCCATTTTATTCTTGACCAACCCGGTTGCGTTCACGTAGAGATGTCACGGGTTTGGTTGAGTGTGTTCGTTTTGCGATGCATCCCCTTTGTGTGTTTTCTCGCGCTGTTCTTCTCTTCAGAGTTGTATCACGTCGTTCATGCATTCACATCTCAAGCGAATAAGGGCCTTCCAGGGGCCGAAGACCGCACCGGCACATGGTGCGTGCGGTGAACCATGCGCAGGCAGCGTGGTCGCCGCGGTGTGTTTCGGTTTTTTTAAGGCTTTAACATAAACAGCCCGTGACGCTGCGGGCCAGGATCAAGCATGTCCTTATTTAATCACGGTTGAATAAGGCCGGGAGTCATTCGTGTCAGAGGTAGAAAACAGAGATCAGTTCGGAAGCCGTATCGGCTTTATCCTTGCATCTGCCGGATCGGCGGTGGGGCTTGGCAACATTTGGCGATTTCCCTTTGTGGCCGGTGAAAACGGCGGCGCGGCCTTTGTGCTCATCTATCTGCTGCTGGTGTTTTGTATCGGCATGCCGGTGATGCTCGCCGAATTTGTCGTGGGCCGGAGAGGCCAGGGAGACCCGGTGGGGTCCCTTCGGCGGGTTGCTGGAAAGTTCTTCACCCCCCTGGGCGGCATGGGGATCTTTGCCGCCATCGTTATCCTGAGTTTTTACGGTGTGGTGGGTGGGTGGACCATCAAGTACACCGTGGATGCCCTCATGGGGGCCCTGGGCACGGACGTGCCGTCGGCCGGGGCGGTGTTCGGTAACTTTGTAAAAGACCCGAAGATGGTCATTTTCTACCAGGCCCTTTTTATGCTGGGAACCTTCGGGGTGGTGGCACGGGGCATCGGCAACGGCATCGAAAAGTTCTGCACCGTTTTTATGCCCGTGCTTTTCCTGCTCCTCATCGTTCTTGCCGTGCGGTCCGTGACCCTTCCCGGAGCTGCCGAAGGGCTGGCGTTTTACCTGAAACCCGATTTTTCCAAGGTGAACGGGGCCATGATTCTCGCCGCCCTGGGCCAGGCCTTTTTCTCCCTTTCCATCGGCATCGGGGTGATGCTGACCTACGGGTCCTACCTGAAGAAGTCCGAGCCCATCGTCAGCCCGGCGTTTCAGATCTGCTTTCTGGATAGCTTTGTGGCGCTTATTGCAGGCCTGGTGATTTTTCCGGCGGTCTTTGCCTTCGGCCTTGAGCCCGGCTCCGGTCCCGGCCTCACCTTTGTCACCCTTCCTGCGGTGTTCAGCAAGATGCCCGGGGGCGCCCTTTTTGCCGTGCTCTTCTTTTTTCTTCTGGTCATTGCCTCGTTGACGTCGTCCATGAGCCAGCTTGAAGTGATCTGCGCTTACTTTGTGGACGATCGCAAATGGAGCCGCAGCAAGGCGACCCTCACCGTAACCTGTCTTACGTTCTGTCTGGGGATCCCTTCGGCCATCAGCCTGGGGGGCGGCCTCAATATTGCCGGAAAATCCTTTCTTGACGCCATGGACTTCATGGCCTCCAACATGATCATGCCCTTAGGCGGCATGGGCTTTGCCCTTCTCGCCGGATGGGGACTCCACGCCATGGCCAAAGAGGAACTCTCCGGTTCCGACGGAAAGCCTCTTGCCATCTATCCCGCCTGGCGCGTGATCTGCTGCGTGGTGGCCCCTGCGGCCATCGGGTGGATTTTCGTTACAGGTCTTAAGTGGTAAAAGGGAAGGGTGAGGCGAAGGGCTAAAAGGCTAAAGGCAGAAAAGGGTCAGGCCAAAGTTCGGGTCTGGGTCTGGGCAGCAGTGCCCCTTGATACCCTATGAATATAAAAGAGCCGGTGGGTTTTTCCACCGGCTCTTTTTTTTGCCTGACCCCTACCTAATAAAGGCGAAGGGCGAAGGGCCAAAAGGCCAAAGGCTGAAAAGGGAGCAGGCCAAAGTTCGGGTCTGGTTCTGGGCAGCAGTGCCCCTTGATACCCTATGAATATAAAAGAGCCGGTGGGTTTTTCCACCGGCTCTTTTTTTGCCTGACCCCTACCTATAAGGGCGAAAGGCGAAGGGCCAAAAGGCCAAAGGTTGAAAAGGGAGCAGGCCAAAGTTCGGGTCTGGGCAGCCGTGCTCTTGCCCTTGATACCCTATGAATATAAAAGAGCAGGTGGGTTTTCCCGCCGGCTCTTCTTTTTTTTGCCTGACCCCTATTGAACCCCTATTGACCTATGACCTATTGACCTAATTGTTTCATGCCGGCTTGACCGGAACGCAGATGTCCACGGTGTGGCGGCCGTCGGGGTGTTCGCCCGGGGCACTTCGGTAGATCTCAAGGCAGGGGCGGTCGTCGGAGCGGTATCCGGACTGGGGGAGCCAGTCGGCCATGACCGCGTCCCAGGCTGCGGCGTACTCCGAGGGGAAGAGGTTGAACCGGGCCACGGCGTAGGTGCCGCCGGCCAGGGTCATGCGGCCGATGTCGCCTTCGGCAGGGGTGCCTTCGGGGACGGTGATGCAGACGCTTAAGCGGAGCTTGTCGTCTTCGGTGAGGGGCTCGTTGTCGTGGTAGACGCTTAAGGTCAGGGTCTCGGGAAAGTTTAGGAGCTGCCTCGGGCCGGCCCAGGTAAAGAGCCGATTGAAGAGTCTGTCGAAGAGCTCGCCGTTGCCCTGGTAAGGTCCGATGTGGCGAACATAGGCCACCTCCATCTCTTCAAGCGGTTCAATTCGTATCGTCGTGTTCAGTGTGTCGTCCATGTAAAGCCTCCATTGGTGTAGGGTTGAGGCATCATAAACAGCTTTGACAACGGCGGCTTTCCTGATCTTGTGGTCTGTTTTGCATTTTTTGCTGTTTCGAAGATCACCTGATTTTCTCCACTCCCCGGCGTTCATTCCGTAAAAGTCCCGGAAGGCCCTTGCAAAGGTGGCAGAGCTTGAGAACCCGCATGCAAGGGCAATTTCGGTGATCGTCTCAGCTGACAAGAGGAGCATGGCGGCTGCCTTTTCCACCCGAAGGCGCTGGATGTACCGGTTGAGGGTCTCCCCCACAGTGGCCTTGAAGATGCGGTGGAAGTGGTAGGGGGAATAGCAGGCAACCCCTGCCACATCATCCAGGGTGAGGCTTTGGCTTAAGTGGGCGTCAATGTGGTCCAGGGCGCGGTTGAGGCGGAGAGTGTGGTCGGTGTTCGGTGCGTGCATCTATGTCTCCGAGTTGGTCAGGGCTCTGCGGATAAACGTCATGATACCTTGGATCATTTTTTCATCGTTTTCAAGGGCGTCCTCGCCTGCAAAAATTTTCATGCGCTGGGAGTGGTAGTTAGACGAGTAGGCGTACTGGAGCATCACCAGGAGGTTGTCCATGCAGAAAGCCGCGGTGAACTCGTCGGTATCCGCGGCGATGTCCCCCTTGTCCCGGGCATCCCGCAGGAGCTTGCGATAATACCGGGCCGTGACCGTCTCCAGCTTGCCGGAGAGCTGGCGGGAGAGGTGGGAGAGCCCTTCGGAGGTGAGCTCCTGGTAGATCTGATTGAACTCCGGGTAGATGCGGGCATACACCTGCACCGACCGGAGCAGCCGTTCGAACTTGTCGAAGAGCGATCCCTCCTCTAAGTCTGTTGCGGCCAGGATGGCATCGATGAGGTGGTAGCTCAGGTCGTTGATGGTGAGGAACAGGGCCTCTTTGGACTCAAAGTAGTTGTACATGGAGCCGATGCTGATATCGGCTTTTTTTGCGATGACGTTGATGTTGGCCGAGGCAAACCCCTGCCCGGCGAACTCTTTGGCGGCCGCCTTTAAGATGCGTTCCCGCTTTTCAATGGGAATTTTTTCAAAGGCCGGTTTGGCGTGGGTGGCCTTGAGCTGTTCAATGATGTCGGATGCCGGAAAGGCGTGGGTCATGGTTGCGCGCTCCTGACGTCTAAGGCGGTCGGTGTGCCCCCGGGGCCTGTGGTTCGTGAGGTCTCATTTTAGTGAATGGGTATTGACAACATACGATATTTATTCAATGATTCATAAGTGAGTGATCGCTCACTCAACCTACAATAGCATGGCCCGGTTTCCAGGTAAAGGCGGCCGTCTTAATGAAAACCGCCGTGCCGAGACCATGGTGAGAAGTGCGAGGTCGTGTTCCCGGGTCCCGTAGCCTTTTTCAATCGCTTTCATAAAAAGAGCGGAAAGGAGGGGAGGTCCATGGAGTACCAGCGCGTGAAAGCCAATCTTAATCTCTATGCGGTCCTGCGCAACCTGGAGACCCTTGTGGCGTGCGACGGCACATCGGCCGAGTTGATCAAGGGGTGGGAGGTTACCCTTCAGTTCTCGGTGTTCCGGGGGCCCACCCTTTTCCTTGAGTTTCACAACGGCAGATGCAGGGCAGGGGAAGGGGCGCACCCATCGCCGGATGTTCGTCTTTTTTTTCTTTCGGCCGGCCATCTCAACCGCATGATGGACGGCAAGGGATCGCCCATTCCCCTTAAGGGGCTGACCCATCTCTCGTTTCTGACCAAGGAGTTTCCCCAGCTTACCGATCGCCTCGAATACTTCCTTAAACCCGACGACACCCTCCTTGCCGATACCGCCTATCAGGAGGTCAACACTCGCCTTAATCTGGGGGTTGCCGCCTATGCCGTCCGAGAGCTTGCCACCTCGGATCCCATGGGATCCCTCAATGCCGCATCCATGCCCGACGGAACCCTGGCCATCCGCGTGCTGCCCGACGGCCCGTCGGTCTCCATCGTAAAAGAGAAGGGCAGCTATGCCGTGGGAGCCCCCCGTCCGGAAAACCCCATGGCCATCATGAGTTTCCGGGACATGGGCGTTGCATGCGACCTGATGAACGGCAAATGCGACGCTTTTGCCGCTTTGGCCAAGGGCGATGTCTCCATGAAGGGCAGCATTCCCATGATCGAGGCGACCAACCTCCTGATGGACCGTATCCCCCATTACCTTGGGTAACCCAACCAAAACGTGTGAGGAGGCCATGGATACTTACAGCTACAAGCAGTCCCAGGCCCTTTTTGAGCGGGCCGTAAACGTCATTCCCTGCGGCGTGCCCGGCCACATGAGCCCTGCCGTGAACATCCCGCCCTCGGCCTATCCCATCTATGCGGCCAGGGCCGAAGGTGCCTGCTTCTGGGACGTGGACGGCAATGAATTCATCGATTACATGTGCGGGTACGGCCCCATGATCCTGGGGTACCGAAACCCGGTGGTGGACGGGGCGGCCCGACGCCAGGCCGACGAGGCGGATCTCACCATGTGTGCATCTCCCAAGATGGTGGAGCTGGCCGAAGCCCTGGTGGACACGGTGGATGCCATGGACTGGGCCTTTTTTGCCAAAAATGGCGGGGACGTCACCAACTACGCCGCCATGGTGGCCCGAAGCGCCACGGGTCGGAAAAAGATCGTGGCCATCAAGGGCGGGTACCACGGGGTGGCCCCCTGGATGCAGGCCCTGGGGCACCACGGCATTCTCGAAGAGGACCACGCCCACACCCTGCGCATCCCCTGGAACGATACCGCGGCCTTTGAGAAGGTGATCGCCGAACACCCCGGCAATGTGGCGGGTTTCATCGCCACCCCCTACCATGTTCCCACCTTTTACGACAACGTCCTCCCGGACCCCGGATACTGGCAGAAGATTGAGGCCATCTGCCGAAAAGAGGGCATTGTGCTGATCGTGGACGATATCCGCCACGGCTTTCGCCTCAACATGAAGGGCTCCCACGTGCACTACGGGTTCACCCCGGACCTGGTCTGCTACTGCAAGGCCCTGGCCAACGGGTACCCCATCTCCGCCCTCATGGGCACCGAAGCCATGAAGAACGAAGCGGCCAAGGTGTTCTACACCGGCAGCTACTGGTACCAGGCCGTGCCCATGGCTGCGGCCCTGGCCTGTCTGGAGGAGCTCAAGCGGTTAGATGCCCCTGCCTGGATGCTCAGGCAAGGGGCTGATCTTTTCGGCAAGATGGAGTCCATGGCCGCTCGTTACGGCTTTCACCTCAAGGTGACCGGCGAGCCCTCCATGCCCAATGTTCGCCTGACCGACGATCCCAGCGGGATGCTCCACCAGGCCTGGTGCGCGGAATGCACAAAACGGGGCGCTTTCTTTGCCTCCCACCACAACTGGTTTATCTCCACGGCCCACGACGATGAGGTGGTGGCCCGGACCCTTGCCATCTGCGACGAAGCCTTTCAGGTAATCAAAGATGCCGCAGAAAAAGGGCGGCTGGCCTCGTGATGGCGGGCTATTTACAGAAGGGGCGCGGGAAAAATGACATTTGCCCTTGAGCTTGATTGGCGTGAATCTGTTTTTTTGGCCTGTTTGTTAAACTTTTTAAACGTTTAGCCCCCGGCAGGGCCGCCGGAGGCATCTTCGTTGTGTACTTTTTTTCCGAAAATAAAGGAGATGGACCATGGCATTGACCGGTGCGGAGATCAGGGAGCTGGAAGAGCAGGCCTGGCAGATCAGGCACGACATCATCAACGTGACGGTGTGGGCGGGTGGGGCCCACATCGGCGGGGGGCTCAGCATGCTGGATATCCTGGTGCTCCTTTACTTCAAGTACCTGAACATCGACTCCGGTCAGCCGGAGATGGCGGATCGGGATCGGGTGGTGGTGAGCAAGGGGCATGGGGGCGTGGGCTTTGCTCCGGTGCTGGCGCGCCGCGGGTATTTTGATTTTGACGCGCTGAAGACCTTCAATCAGTTCGGGTCGCCCTTTGGCATGCACCTTGATGCCTCCAAGGTGACCGGTGTGGATGCCTCCACCGGTTCGTTGGGGCACGGGTTTTCCATGGCCGTGGGGCTGGCCCTGGGGGCGCGGGCCCAGAACAAGGCGTGGAAAACGTATTGCATTTTAGGGGACGGGGAGTGCAACGAGGGGGCGGTGTGGGAGGCGGCCATGTCCGCGTCCCATTTCGGGCTGACCAACCTGGTGACCATCGTGGACCGCAACGGCTACATGATCGACGGGGCCACCGAAGAGGTGATGGCCCTTGAGCCCTTCAGCGACAAGTGGCGGGCCTTCGGGTTCCATGTGCTGGAGGTGGACGGACATGACTTTGCGGATCTTGCGGGAGCCATCGACACCTCTCTTTCCGGTGACAAGGGGCCGTGCGTGATCATGGCCCACACCAAAAAGGGGCGGGGGGTCGATTACATGGAAGGCAACGTCAAGTGGCACTACGGCAGCATCGATTCCACCCTGGCCGACAAGGCCCGGGCTTCTGTGGACCGTCTGTACGGCAAGGCTTAAGGAGGAGATCATGAGTGAAGTGACCGGAACCACCTGGACCGTTTATGACGCCAACTCCATGACCCAGGCGGAGGTGTACGGCCATGTGCTGTGTGAGATCGGTGAGGAGCGGGATGATGTTGTGGGTCTTACGGCAGACCTGGCCAAATCCACGAAGATCGGGCTCTTTGGAGAGAAATTCCCGGATCGTTTTTTTAACGTGGGCATTGCCGAGCAGAACCTCTTTGGCGTGGCCGCGGGCATGGCCCTTTCCGGCCTGACGCCCTTTGTCTCAACCATGGCGGCCTTTGCCTCCATGCGGGCCTGCGAGCAGGTGCGCACCGATATCTGCTACCAGAACCTCAATTGCAAGATCATCGCCACCCACGGCGGTATCTCCTTTGGAACGGCGGGCAGCACCCACAACGCCCAGGAGGATGTGGCCATCATGCGCTCCTTTCCCAACATGACGGTGATCATCCCGGCAGACGGCATCGAAACCGCCAACGCGGTTCGTGCCTGCGTGGATTGGGACGGGCCGGTGTACATCCGTGTAGGAAGAGGGTTTGAGCCCACCTGGTACCACAGCGAAGATTACGGGTTCCAGATCGGCCGGGCCGTTACCGTAAGCGAGGGAACCGATATCACCCTGATCTGCTGCGGGGTAACAGTGCTCCAGGCTGCGGAAGCGGCCAAGGCCCTGAAGGAGGAGGACGGCTTGAGCGTTCGGGTGCTGAACCTTCACACCATCAAGCCCCTGGACGAAGAGGCGGTGTTGCGGGCTGTTCAGGAGACCCGGCGTATCATCACCTTTGAAGAGCACACGGTCCACGGAGGGCTTGGCAGCGCCGTGGCCGATGTGATTGCTGAAAGCGGCAAGGGGTGCGCCTTTGAAAAGGTGGGGCTGCCCGACGCCTTTTCCCTGGTGGGATATCCCGAAGATCTTTACGCCCATTACAAGCTCGACACCAACGGCATCATCGAGAAGGTGCGGGAGGTCATGGGCCGGGATTTTGAAGAGGACGAAGACTGGGAAGATGAGGTGTGACATGACCGAAAACCGAACGCATCTTGCGACGCGTATTCTGCTGAAGGCCTTGTTTCCCGTGATGAAGGTGGTGGTGGCCGATGACCCGAAGATGAACAGGCGTTTTGACGGCGTATCGGCACGGGTGCGTTTTGCCGTGGCCGGTGACGGCGGGCCCTGGGGCACCGACGTGGTGTTTGAGGACGGGGCGCTTTCCGTGGACGGGGCCATGGAGGGGGCTGCGGATGTCTCCTTTCGCTTCAAGAGCCCGGAGAGCTTCAAGGCCTTCATGGCCGGAAAGCCAGTGGTTCCGGGAATCCGGGGCTGGCGGCATCCCATTCTCATTGGGAAAATGGTCTCGCTGCTCCTGGCCATGAAGATTCTCATGCCCGATGCCCGGCCAAAGCAGGAGGCAAAGCAGCGGCTGAAGGTGAAGATGATCCTCTACATGATCACCACCGCCCTGAGCCAGTACAACAAGGGTGGGGACCCGGAGATGAGCCGGTGGACCGGAAAGCAGCCCGATCGCATTTACCAGATGTCCGTGGACGGCGAAGAGATTGCCGCCTACGTCCGGGTCAAGGCGGGCAAGACCAAGGCCGGTCGAGGGCTCTACACACGCAGGCGCCCCTTTGTTCACATCTGCTTTAACGGGATTCAAGGGGCCCTGCCGGTGCTTATGGGGGATGTGGAGTTTGTGGAGGCCCTGGGGCGACAGCTCGTCACCGTGGAAGGCTCTCCCGAGTACGCCGCCAACCTGAACGATTACATGCAGAGGATCCAGGCCCTGATTGTCTGAATTCCAAAGGGTACAACGTGGGAGAAGAGCCGCGCCGCATATCTATGCTGGTGCGGCTCTTTTTTTATGCAATGCAATGCAGAAAAACAGGGGTCAGGCAAAATTACATTTAACGTAAAAAAGGGTCAGGCAAAAAAACGCTTCATCAGGTCATAGGTAGGGAGAGGTGGCATACCGACATATTCGGGTGGTGATTATCCGCTCTTGGAATACACGTGTGAAAGGTATTCAGCGAATTATCGGAGCTTTTACCCTTTGCTGTGCCGGGAAAACTTAGGAGATGCGCCTGGTGTTGGCTTTTTCTGATGATTTATGCCTGCATGGTGTCTGGAATGAATTCGGTGCGTGGTCGCAGGGGAGGCGGGGGCGACGCGCTTTCGCCGGGGAACATTTGACAACGGGAGAACGGGTGTATTACACTTCGAAGTTACTTTACGGGTAATGCCTCTGAAAGGGTGGGCATTTTCATCCACACGTTTTTTTAAGCCTTAGCGTCCAGGGCTGTCTTCATGGGAGAAGTCCGCTCCGGCTGGTCGGGATTAAAAAGGACAAAGTAAGGGACGTTGTGTGGATGAAAATAACCCTGAAAAAAGAGGGGGAGGAAAGGCCCGTAAGGAGGAAGTTGGGAAGTTTGGGAAGTTGGATCCGGGCCTTTTTTTAACCGGTTGATGATTTTCAGGGAGGTATAGCCTTTTTGGGACCATCAACCTTTGTTTGTTCCCCTTCGAACCCCCAACGCGGATGGGGGCTCGAGGTATTTCGTTGATGGAGTCCGGCTTTGGAAGTGATGAAGAAGGGACGAACAACTTCATCAGGAACCGCACAACATCTTGATGCATAAGTATAAGATATTTTAAATCAGGTCAAATTCAACGTATTTAAGAAGTTTATCAATATGATTGATTTGTCCGCCCGGGCTTTCCGGTTGCAGGGGCCGAAACCACAACGGGCCGCCTTCCTGTATTAAGGACGACGGCCCGTTGCATGACTTTCTGGTGCTGATCAGGCAAAGAGTGCGGACATCAGTCGGGTGACACCGAAGCCCCCGATGGTCAGCCACCCGAAGAGGATCAGGGCCAGCCATACAGGCTTCATGCCGACGCCCCTGATGCGGCTGAAGTTGGTTTCGATACCCAGGGCGCACATGGCCATGGTGAGAATGAAGAGGTCCAGTTTGTTCCAGAAGGCCACCACGGGAGTGGGGATCACATTCATGGAGTTGATACCGGCCACGACAATGAAGAGGACGGCAAACCAGGGAATGGTGATTTTGCCGCGCTTACCTTCCTCGGCCCCTTTACGGCGCCCCAGCCAGATGCTGATCCCGATGAGAAAGGGGGCGATGAGCATGACACGGAGCATCTTCACGATGATGGCAGAGGATGCGGCCTCCGGGGAGATGGCGTTTCCTGCGGCCACGGCGTGGGCTACCTCATGGATGGTGCCTCCGATATAGATCCCGAAGAGCTTTTCGCTGATGTCGAAGAAGCCGGCTTTGTAGAGGGCCGGGTAGAGAAACATGGTCAGGGTCCCGAAGAGGACAACCGTTGAGACGGCCATGGCACTTTTATGGGCATCGGACTTCAGCACAGGCTCTGTGGCAAGGACGGCCGCCGCACCGCAGATGGAGCTGCCGATGGAGGTGAGCATGGCCGTTTCATAATCCAGCTTGAAGAACTTGATGCCGAGGAAGCTTCCCATAAGAAAGGTCGATGTGGCCATGGTGACGCTTACGGCAAACCCGGCGGTTCCGACGGCTGCGATATCCTGGAAGGTGATACGGAATCCGTAGAGGATGACACCGAGCTTCAGCAGGGTACGGGTGGCAAACACGATGCCGGGCACCCACCTGGCGGGCAGTGCCATGCGCAGGGTGTTGCCGTAAATCATGCCGAGCATGATCCCGATGATCAGGGGGCTGACCCCCATTCTTTTGATGGGCGGAAATTCAGAACAGTAGATAGCTGTTGTGGCGAAAAGGGTGACGAAAAGGAGGCCGTTCATGGCATCTTTACGACTTTCTGCTGGAAAAAACATCGGTTACCGCTCCTTGTGTCCTGCTTTGAGTGGTCCGTTTAACGGGCCGAAATCGTGTGCGATACGTTGTGTCAGTTCGTCGGTGGCGTGAAGAAACACCTCTCCTGTGCCTTGCATGGGCAAGGATCCGGCGTTATTCAACGTGTGGGAGACGAACGTGAGTCAGGGTGTTTTGCATGGCTTTTAACCCAACGTATCCGGCCATGCGTTTCTGTCCCGAAGGGTGGAGTTATTTTCAGGATGTATCGGGCACCGGGCGGTGAGGACGTGCACGTGTCGCGCCGCCCGGTGCCGTGGAGATACAGACTGCTTTTTTTGTTGCTCCACTCCGTGAAGGAGATGAGCTTGTTTTATGAATAGGGCTGTGATAAGTCAAATTCATTGTATTTAAAAAGCTCATAAAAATATTTGATTTTTGTGGGTGATTGGTTTAAAATTCAAGGTGTTGTTTCGCGGAAAAGCGTTCAATGCCGGGGGAAAAGCAGACATACCGGCACGTTTCGGTTCTATATCAAGGAGATGATGTTACCATGCAGATGCGCATGACATTACGGCAGCTGGAGTTGTTCCTGGCTCTGGCAAAGAGGCCGCACATCGGGGAAGTGGGCAAAGAGGTGGGGCTGACTCAGTCGGCCGTATCCATGGCCATCAAGTCCCTGGAAGAGATTCTGGAGACGAGGCTTTTCGATCGGATCAACAAAAAGATCGTGTTGAATGAAAACGGGCGGCTTTTCCTCGGGCGGGTGGAGCACCTTGTGCTTGGCCTGAAGGAGGCGGAGTCCATCTTCAGGGATGAGCACCTTCATGGAGAGATCCGTGTGGGGGTGAGTTCGTCCATCGCAAACTATATTATTCCGAAGATCTTCTACAGCTTCATGCAGACCCACGACGGGGTGAGCTTTAAGATGGAGACGGGCAACACCCATGAGGTGGCCTCTCTTATTGAAAGCGGCCGTGTGGACATGGGGTTCATCGAAGGGGAGTACGACGGCCTGGATATCCAGCACGAGGTCCTCGGCAAGGATGAGCTCTACATTGTCACCGGGGATGCGTCCCTGGTGCGGGAGGAGCCCTACCGCATGGAGGAGCTTCTCGGAAGGCGCTGGGTGCTCCGTGAAAAGGGGTCCGGTACCCGAGAGACCTTCATGGGCCATTTGGGTGATCTGTCCAAAGCGCTGAACGTCTATATGGAGCTGGACCATACCGGTGCGGTAAAATCGATTCTGTCCAACAGGGACACGGTTTCGTGCCTTTCCCGGTACAGTGTGCAAAAAGAGCTGAAATACGGCCTTTTGTTCAGGCTCCCCGTGGAAGGGTATTCGTTTACGCGGTCCTTTTATACCATCTGGCACAAAAACAAGTTCATGAGCTCGCTCATCACCGCCTTCATTGAATTTACCCGTAGCTGGGACGGCATGTCGCGCTAAGCCGTTCCTGCCCTGCCATTTCCCCATGGGTCACCCTATCTAAGGTTGCCCTGCCGGGGCATTGCTTGTCCCGGCAGGGTAACTGTGATAATTTGGTGTCATAATAAATTGTTGTCCTTCCATCTCTTTTTGCGCCGACATCTGCGAAAACCGAGTCTTCCCTTCCTTACTATACAGCCAGCCCATAAGAACGCACCTACCGCCCTTCCTCGGCAGGCCCGTCGAAGGCAGGCTTTTTCCATTCACTTGAACCACAGAAGGCAGGAACGGGCTGCATCGCGTCACAAGGTCTTTAATCCTCATGCAAGCTGAAGGACGAACTGTTTTCCCGGCAGCCTGATCAATGTTTTGTTTGTGGGATTTCTCTTTGCTTGCGGCGGTGTCGCGGTGCCGGAAGCCAAACCTTTTCGGGAGAAGCCTCATGTCCCCTTCCGGCATTCCCTTGAAAACCTCGGAGCTTTTGGTGAAAGCCCTCGAAGGAGAGGGCGTTCGGCATGTGTTCGGCGTGCCGGGTGAGGAGAACCTCGATTTTCTGGAAGCCCTTCGCACGTCCACCATCCAGCTGGTCTTGACCCGGCATGAGCAGGCCGCTGCCTTTATGGCTGCGACGTATGGACGGCTCACCGGTCGTGCCGGGGTGTGTCTTGCCACCCTCGGCCCAGGAGCGGCAAATCTCGTGACCGGTGCGGCCTATGCCCGGCTTGGTGCCATGCCCATGGTGATGATCACCGGCCAGAAGCCCATTACCCGGAGCAAGCAGGGGCGGTTTCAGATCGTGGATGTGGTGAGCATGATGCGCCCCTTGACGAAGTTTACCCGTCAGATTGTCCATGGGAATACGGTCCCTGCCCTTGTCCGTGAATGCTTCCGCCTTGCCGAGGAGGAGCGGCCCGGGCCGGTACACCTGGAACTGCCCGAGGACATTGCAGGCGAGATGGTGGAGGGCTGGCACCTGATTCCGCGAAGGGCACCCTGTCTTAGTTGTGCGTCCCGTACCTCCATTGAAAAAGCGGCTGAGATGATTGAGGCGGCTGTCTCGCCGCTTTTGCTTATCGGGGCCGGGACCAACCGAAAGCAGGTGATCGAGCCGTTGAAGGCGTTCGTGGAGAAGACCGGGATCCCCTTTTTCAACACCCAGATGGGCAAAGGTGTTATTGGCGGGGCCCACCCGTTGTATATCGGCACCGCGGCCCTGTCGGATAACGATTACCTGCATTGTGCCATCGACCGCGCGGATCTCGTGATCAACGCAGGTCATGATGTGGTGGAAAAACCGCCTTTCTTCATGGTGCCCGGGGGCAAGACGGTGGTTCATGTCAACTACAGCCCGGCGGAGGTGGACACAGTCTATTTTCCGCAGCACGATGTGGTGGGGGACATCGGCAACAGCTTCACGCGACTTACGGAGAGGCTTGCCAGGAGTGACCACCACGACTTTTCCTACTTTATGAAGATTCGCAAGGAGGTGCTCGGGCATATGGGGATGGACGCCGACTCTCCCAGGTTTCCTTTGTTGCCCCAGAGGGTGGTGGCGGATGTTCGCAAGGTGTTGCCGCCGGACGGCATCGTCGCCCTGGACAACGGTATCTTCAAAATCTGGTTTGCCCGAAATTACAGGACCAACATGGACAACACCATCTTGCTGGACAACGCCCTGGCTACCATGGGGGCTGGCTTGCCCTCGGCCATGGTGGCGGCCATGCTCAACCCTGGCCGACGGGTCATGGCCGTCTGTGGGGACGGAGGGTTCATGATGAACTCCCAGGAGATGGAAACGGCCGTTCGGTTGGGCCTCAACCTGGTTGTTCTGGTGTTGAGGGACGACGCCTATGGAATGATTCGCTGGAAGCAGTCCATGGTCGGGTATGCGGATTGGGGCCTTGAATACGGGAACCCTGATTTTGTGCTTTATGGAAAGGCATACGGCGCAGGCGGCCACCGGGTGGCGAAAGCTGACGCGTTGTTGCCGCTGATGGAGGCGTGCTTTGAGCGGGGAGGGGTTCACCTTATTGAGGTGCCGGTGGATTATTCGGAAAACCAGCGGGTCTTGATTGATGAGCTGGCCGCCCGGGTGTGCCTGTTGTGATTGGTGACGGCGGGCAGCCTTTTGCGTCGCTTTATGGGGCGGACTCATTGATCAATAAACAGAATTTTATGAGGAGGGCGATATGAAGGTGGAGGTGCGGTCCCCATGGGATGGGAAGGTTCTGGAAACGTTGCATATGGGCGGTATAGCCCATGTGGAAGAGTTGCTGCACAAGGCCACGGGGGTTCTTCGGAGTTGCAAGGCGTGGCTTCCCGTGTGGGAGCGTCGGGAGATCCTGTTGAAAACCGCGGCTGATGTGAAGGCGCGGCATGAGGAGTTTGCCCTTCTTATTGCCAGGGAAGGGGGAAAGCCCCTCATGGACGCCAGGGTGGAGGTGACCCGTGCCATCGGCGGCATTGAGCTGGCCGCAGAGGAGATGGGCCGCATGTCCGGTCGGGAGGTGCCCATGGGGCTGACTCCTGCCTCCACCGGACGTCTTGCCGTGACGATCCGGGAACCCATCGGCGTGGTGGTGGCGGTGAGCGCGTTCAATCATCCTTTGAACCTGATTGTTCACCAGGTGATGCCTGCGGTGGCCACGGGGTGTCCGGTCATTGTCAAGCCGGCCACGCGGACGCCTCTGTCATGCCTGGCGCTGGTGGAGTGTCTGCACAGGAACGGGCTTCCCGAAGCCTGGTGCCAGGTGGCGCTCCTCGGCCGTTCAGAGGCAGAAGCGCTGGTGACGGATTCCCGCGTTGATTATTTCAGTTTCATCGGCTCGGCAACGGTGGGGTGGGGGTTGCGAAGCAAATTGGCGCCGGGGACCCGGTGCGGCCTTGAGCATGGGGGCGCGGCTCCCGTGGTTGTGGGAGAAGGGGTTGACCTGGACCTTCTGGTGCCTCCCCTTATGAAAGGGGGCTTCTATCATGCCGGGCAGGTGTGTGTGTCGGTTCAACGGGTCTTTGCCATGAAGGGCATTGCTGGGGAGCTCGCAGCCAAGATGGCCCAGGCCGCATCGACACTGATTGTGGGGGATCCCACCGACAGCACCACCGATGTGGGGCCTTTGATTCATTCCGGGGAAGCAGACCGGGTAGATGAGTGGGTGAAGGATGCGGTCAAGGACGGAGGCCAGGTGCTGTGTGGCGGCGTCAAGGTGGCCGAATCCGCCTACGCCCCGACGATTGTTATGGCACCCCCCGAAGCGGCCCGGGTTTCCACGGAAGAGATTTTCGGGCCGGTGATCTGTGTCTACCCCTGTAAGGACGTAAACGAAGCGGTGCGACGCGCCAACAGCGTCAAGATGGCTTTCCAGGCCTCGGTGTTTACCCAGAATATCGATACCGCCATGCACGTTGCCCGTCACCTTGACGCATCAGCTGTCATGATCAACGACCACACCGCCTTCAGGGTAGACTGGATGCCCTTTGGCGGCAGGCGTGAGAGCGGCCTGGGTGTCGGGGGCATCGGCTATACCATGCGTGAGATGACCCAGGAAAAATTGATCGTTCTTCATCACCGGTAGGGGTTCAGGCTTGGGCTCATTACCCAACCGCTTATTGAACAAAAAAGGGTCAGGCAAATTAACTTGACAAAACTTCTTGTATCATGTCACATGATTATGTATTGAAAATTGCACGATATTTTTTATCTCTTGCCATCATTCTTTTCAACTCAGAACCAGCATCCCGTCATTTCGATGCCATATGATTCGATAAGGAGGTTATGTATGCCTCGCAGCCTTCGAATGCTTGTGCCGGATCGGGCCTGTGCCTATCACATTATTTCTCGAACCGCCCTGGACGGGCTTCCCTTTGACCCTCGGGACAAAGATGAGCTGGTACGGCTCATCAAATGGCTCAGCACCGTCTATTTTGTCGATGTTCAGGGGTATTGCATCATGGGGAATCATTTTCATATCCTCGTTGTTATGCACCCTGACCTTGCCGCAACCGATGCTGAAATAAGGCGGCGATATGTTTTGCGGTATGGTTCCAAACGCGTGTTTCCAGAGTCGGAGATGGCACGGTTAAAGTCGAAATGGTGCAACCTTTCAGAATATGTCAAAGAGGTAAAACAGACGTTTTCGAGGTTTTATAACAAGAGAAGGGACCGAAAAGGGACGCTGTGGGGGGATCGATTTAAAAGCGTCATTGTCGAAGACGGTGGCGCGATGCTCAACTGCCTGGCATACATAGACCTAAATCCCGTGAGGGCGGGGATCGTCAATCGTCCTGAGGATTATCGCTGGTGCTCGCTGGGGTACCATGCGCAGACCGGGAACAAGGACAAATTTCTGTGCGATGATTTTGGCCTTTTGGAATTCGGAACGTTTTCTTCGGACGAGCGACTCATCAGGTACCGTGAATATGTCTACCATGCCGGTGCCATTGATAAAGTGGGAGCTGCAAAAATTGAAAGCAGTATCCTTGAAAAGGAAATTAAGAGCGGTTTTCGAATAGGTAAGGCAAAGTGCTTGGAATATCGTGCAAGGCTTTTTACGGATTCCGGTGTCATCGGCTCCCAGAGTTTTGTTGAAGGGATGATTCATCATTTCAAATCGTCTGTTCCGGCAAAGCGAAAAAGGGTTCCCCGTGAAATATCAGGGTTCGAGGGGCTGTTTACACTGAAACGCTTGAGCCGTGTCTGAAGGGTTTGGCTTATGGCGGACTCACGCTGGGTGTGTTGGCAAGGGGACGTGCGCGTGCAGAAAGGATCGGAGGGCAACGTGAGAGCATCCGGTGGCGTCGTGGTTTTGTCTTCTTGATAAAGAGCAGTAAACGGAAAGGCGGATCTTGAGGGGACGCTACACGTATTTTTACCGGGACGGTTGTTTGCCTGATGGCATATGATAATTTAGTTTCTTTTATAACGAGAATTACTTCCATAAGCGTTGCCGGCTGAGTGGAAAGCCGTCTGCATATTTGTTCGAAGAACGGATTTGTTTTTTGTCAATTTTTTGCCTGACCCTTTTTGTTTTCCAATCCATCCTTTCGTTCTCCTCAATTGGCACCGAAACCATACTCAACGGTTTTTAAAAACATTTGCCTGACCCCTAAAGAAAATAAAATTGTGCAGAAGATGAAGAATGATGTATAGTGTGATGGTTGAATGTTATGAATCCTCAATGGGTTATATCTGTCGCGTTCCTTTTTCCCACCGATCCTGAAAAGACTCTGAGCCTGAGGCATCGCCTTTGTTTTGCCCATCATGGCAACAGCGCCCCGGAGTGCTTCAAACACGGGGCTTCACGCAACGTATACACCAACAACAGGGATACCAACCAGAAGAGGGAGAGCCGCCATGAAGAAACGATGGATGCTTGCCGCTGTGGTCGTGTGGATGATTATCGGTGTGGGGGTGGTCAACGCCATGAAACCGGAGCCCGATCCGGATAAACTGTGGCGATACATCACCGAGGTGTCCGCCTATGATTCCTGGGGATTCTGGGGAGATCACGTCGGGCTCCAAGCCGGGGGCGCACCCCATGGACCCTTCCACAAGGTGTTCGTGAACAAGCTGGGCCTTGATTCCAAAAAGCCCCCCGTGCGGTACGGCACCCTTATTGTCAAAGAAAATTACGGTGATGAGATGGGAAAGGATTTAAAAGCCGTCACGATCATGTACAAAGTCAAAGGCTATAATCCCGAGGCCGGCGACTGGTTCTGGGTAAAGTACAGCCCCGAGGGGAAAGCGGAAAAATTCGGGCGCCCCCAGGCATGCATCGATTGCCATGCCTCCATGGTGGATCAGGATTACATCATGGTTCACGGGTTTGGTGCGGAAGAGGAGTAAACTGACCCAGGCCACAAGGCACGGGCATGCTTGCTGCCTCGTCCCCTGAACAGGGACCGGAAACAGATGTGTTTCCGTCGGCGTAACATTACAAAGAAGTCATTTGTTCTGCTGTTGTGACGGGGTGTAAAGTGACCGCATGTTTCCCTTTGGGAGATATGCGGTTTTTTTTGTGTGAACCTTATGGAAAGTGGTTCGGCAGGGGTCTGTACCGGTTTTGTTCCCCTTGAAACCTGACCCCAAAATGATTATATATTTGCTGCCATTCTTTGAAGCAATGGGGCCGTATTTTGACGTCCTGCGTGCTTTGGTAAAGGAAACGATCGCAGGGTGTTGTATGGACGATCCTCTGGAATCCCGTAACAGGGAAACTGCAACCTGTTTTCGAGAAACATGCCGCTACCGTGGCTTTGCCACCCTCGTCGTCGGAGCTTGTTTACTCTGTTATCCTGAAATGGAGCAGCGGACCTGGAAAAAACGATGACTGCCGCGTGATTGTGTTGAGCCCCAAACGTGTTCGGGTTGAACCTCATGTCTGAGCTGACCGGAGAAACTACATATGGAAGAACTCAAAGCAAAAGTGGAAGAGGCCCATGGCCGTATCAACGCCGTTCGCCAGGAGATCGGCAAGGTGCTTGTGGGACAGACGAAATTGGTGGACGGGCTGCTCATGGGGCTTTTCACCCGTGGGCATATTCTCATCGAAGGGGTGCCGGGCCTTGCCAAGACCAGCGCGGTGAAGGCCGTTGCCGACGCCGTGGACGCTGAATTCAAGCGCATTCAGTTCACCCCGGACCTGTTGCCGGCAGACCTTGTGGGAACCGAGATCTACCGCCCCCAGTCATCGGATTTCGTCACGCGCAAAGGGCCCTTGTTTCGCAATATTATCCTTGCCGATGAGATCAACCGGGCCCCGTCCAAGGTGCAGTCCGCGCTTCTGGAGGCCATGCAGGAACGCCAGGTGACCATCGGAGACCAGACCTTCCCCCTTCCCGATCCATTTCTCGTTTTAGCCACCCAGAACCCCATTGAGCAGGAGGGAACCTACCCTCTTCCCGAAGCCCAGGTGGACCGCTTCATGTTCAAGCTCCTCGTGGAGTACCCCAGCAAGTCCGAAGAGAAAGAGATCATGCGCCGGGTGGGGTTCGAGGTCCCGGAAGCGATCCGCGCGGTCCTCTCCCCCTCAGACCTTTCGGCCATCTTCGACCTGATTCATGAAATCTATATGGACGAAAAGCTCCGGGACTACATCGTGGACCTGGTCTGCGCTACCCGCGAGCCTGCCGAGGTGGACGACGACCTGGCTGCATGGATCCGGTTCGGCGCCTCTCCCCGGGCCACCATTTTCCTTAGTCTTGCGGCACGTGCCTGGGCCTTTCTCCAGGGCCGCACCTACGTGACCCCCCAGGACGTCAAACAGATCGCGCCGGACGTCCTGCGCCACCGCATCATCGCCTCCTACGAGGCGGAAGCAGAGGACATCACCACAGACACCATCATCGAGCGGCTCTTCGAGAGGGTGGAGGTGCCCTGATATGCTGCCTGCCGAGGTGCTGAAAAAAATCAAGCGGATCCATATCCGAAGCCGCCGCATGGCCGATACCATGATGGCGGGGCACTACCGATCTGTCTTCAAAGGCGCGGGCATGGAGTTCGAAGAGGTGCGGGAGTACACCCCCGGAGATGAGATCCGCAGCATCGACTGGAAGGTCTCCGCCCGCATGGGCCGCCCCTTTATCAAGCAGTTTCGCGAAGAGCGCGAAATGGTGGTGATGCTCCTCACCGACATGAGCCGCTCCGGGTTTTTCGGAACCGGCGAGAATTTAAAGGTGGACAAGGCCGCGGAGGTAGCCTCGGTCATCGCCTTTAACGCCATCAAAAACGGGGACAAAGTGGGGGCGATCTTCTTCACCGACCGGGTGGAGCAGTACATCCCCCCCAAGAACGGCTCCGCCCATATCTGGCGGGTTATCCGGGAGATTTTCACCTTTACCCCATCATCCCGGGGCACCGACATCGAAGAGGCCGTGGCCTTTCTGGCGAGGGTCTGCCGCAAGCGCACGGTAAGCTTCGTGATCTCCGATTTCCTCTCCGACCCCTGCACCCGCACCCTGCGTCTTGTGGGAAGAAAACACGAACTCATCTCCATCCTCCTTTCCGATCCCGGGGATTTCTTGCTGCCCTCGGGCGGACTCCTCACCACTCGGGATTTCGAGACCGGCCGCACCGTGGTCCTCGATGTGTCCAACCGCCGGTGCCGGGAAAAGGTACGCCAGGTCAAGCTGGCTGAAAAGGCGGAGATCATGGATGAGATGAAGCGCGCCGGGTTGGACGTCATTGAGCTCTCCACCGAGGCCTCCACCACGGACGCCCTTACCCGGTACTTCACCTGGCGGGAAGGGAGGAGGCGCTGATGACATCCCCGATTCAAAAGATTCTCCTGGCCCTGTTTCTGGTGTTTGGCCTGGCCGTGACCTGCCTGCACGCCGATGAGGCATCGCAGTCCATCGCACCTCTTGCGCCTGACTCCCCGGCCATCGCTTCCCAGGCCCCGGACAAGGCCCCCATGACCGATATCCACGACATCGCCCCGCCTCGATTCACCGGGCTCTCCTCGGGGGTGAAGAAGGCCATGTTCTATGGCGGTCTTGCCCTTGGGGTCGTGGTCCTGGTGCTTACAGGGCTCTGGCTCTGGTTCCGGCGCAAGCAGGGCCCGAAAAAGGCCCCGGAGATCTACCAGCCGCCGGACGCCCTGGCCCTCATGGCCCTGGATCGCATCGAGCCCCTTATGACACAGGACGGCAAGGCCTTTTACTTTGAGCTTTCCGAAACAGCAAAGCACTACCTCAAGGGGCGCTTTGGCCTGGATGCCCCAGAGATGACCGCAGAAGAGCTGCTTCCGGCCTTGTCCGGCCTGCCGGTTACTCCTGACCAGAAAAAAACGGTCTCCGGTCTGTTTGCCCACGCCGAGCCCGTGAAGTTTGCCGGCATCGCGCCCGACGCCGGGATCATGGCCGGGGATTTTTCCGCCATCCGGCGGTTTGTCACGGACACGGCCCGGGATCCTGACGAGGATGCACCAGATAACGACTGAGTGGGTCCTGCACCTGAAATGTTTTTGCGGGGCGCTTTCACGCGACCTGCCGGAGGCATAACATGTTTGAGTTTGCAACGCCGTGGGCGTTTCTTTTGATGGGGGCCTTTACGATCCTCTGGTGGGCGGGGCGAAGGCGCAAAGCGCCGGCCCTGAGGGTGTCCACCACCGTTTCCTTTTCTCTGGTGGAGCGGTCCTGGGCCGTGTCCGGCGCGAAGTTGGTGCCTTTGTGTGCCTTTGTGGCCCTTTTTTTGATGATCGTTGCCCTTGCACGGCCACGCATGGGTGTTGAGCACAGCATGGTAAAGACCGCCGGGGTCAACATCGTTATTGCCCTGGACACCTCGGGCAGCATGGCCGCCCTGGACTTTACCCGTGAGGACAAGACCGTCAATCGCCTGGACGCCGTCAAAGAGGTGGTGGACCGGTTCGTGGCCGGCCGGAACGGGGATCGCATCGGGCTGGTGGTGTTCGGCACCGAGGCATTCACCCAGATACCCCTGACCCGGGATTACAACACCATCTCCTCGATCCTTAAAGAGGTGGAGATCGGCGCGGCAGGGGAGCAGACGGCCATTGGCGATGCCCTGGGCATTTCCCTGAAGCGTCTGGAAGACATCGAGAGCACCTCCAACGTCATCGTGCTCCTCACCGACGGAGAGAACACCGCAGGGGAACTCACCCCCATGCTCTCTGCCGAGCTGGCCGCCAAACGGGGCGTCAAGGTCTACACCATCGGCGTGGGCACCAAGGGCAAGGTGCCCTTCCTTGTGAACCATCCCCTGTTCGGTAAGCGCTATGTCTATCAGGAGGTCTCCATGGACGAGGAGACCTTGAAAGGGATCGCGGCCAAGACCGGCGGTCTCTACTTCCGGGCCGAGGACGCCGAGGCACTGGCACAGATCTGGGCCACCATCGACCGCATGGAAAAGAGCGAGGTGGAGGTGACCTCCTGGACCGAGTATCGCGAGTACTACCGCATTCCCCTTCTCCTGGCCGTGGCGCTTCTCCTGGCCTCCGTCATCCTGGGTAACACACGATTTTTGAGGGTACCATGACCTTTGCAGACTCACACATGCTTTACCTGATCTGGCTCGTACCTGCCGTGGCCGCGCTCTTCGCCTGGGGCGGCATGCGGCGCAGGCGTATTCTCTCCTCCTTTGCCTCGGAAAAAAGCCGGACCTCGGTGCTCCCGGAGCGTACAACGGGTCGCCGGCGGGTCAAGGCGACCCTCATGGTCCTGACTACCTTAAGCCTCATCCTCGCCCTGGCCGGGCCGCGCTACGGGTATGTCTGGCAGGAGGTGGAGCGAAAAGGCGTGGACATCGTGGTGGCCTTGGATTGCTCCAAGAGCATGCTGGCCGAGGACGTGAAGCCCTCCCGTCTGGAGCGGGCCAAGCGGGAGATCATCGACCTTCTGGCCATGCTGGAAGGGGACCGCGTCGGGCTGGTGGCCTTTGCAGGAGAAGCCTTTCTGCAGTGCCCCCTCACCCTGGACTACAGCTCCTTTAATATGTTCCTGGACGCCCTGACCCCTTCATACCTGCCCGTGGGCGGCACCGACCTCGCAGGGGCCCTTGCCGTCTCCATGGAGGCTTTCAAGACGGAAGACGCCACGGACAAGGCGGTGATCCTCATCACCGACGGAGAGAGCACCGACGGCACCCCCGAAGAGGTGGCAAAAAAGGCGGCGGAGCTCGGGATCAAGGTCTTTACCATTGGTGTGGGCAGCAGGGAAGGGGTGCCGGTGCCCGATGCAGGCGGCGGGTTCAAGAAGAACCGGGACGGCAGCATCCTGCTCTCCAAGCTCGACGCCGCCACCCTCAAGCGCATGGCCGCCATCACCGGGGGCAGCTTTGTGCGGTCCGTGGCAGGCGACATGGACTTAGACGTCATCTACACCCAGGGCATCCGCAAGACCATGGAGGCCCGGTCCCTGGAGAGCTCCCGCAAGAAGGTGTGGGAGGACAGGTACCAGTGGTTTCTGGCGGCGGCTGTTGCCTTCCTGCTTGTCTACCTTGGCCTGGGAGACGCCAGGAAAAACGGCACTGTTGCCCTGGTGGCCCTGTGCCTGATTCTGCCCCGATACGCCAGCGCCCTGGATCTGGCTTCTCCTCTGGAAAAGGGGGTGACGGCCTTTGACGCCGGGGACTACGAGGGGGCCCTGACCCACTTCATCGACGGGCAGCTCAACGACCCGGACAACCCGGCCATTGATTTCAATATCGGCACCGCCTATTATCGCCTGGAAAAATTCGACGAAGCTGCCAACAGCTTTGAGCGGGCCGCCCGTTCCGAAGACCCCTCCCTTAAAAACAAGGCGCTCTACAACCTGGGCAACAGCCGGTTCAAAAAAGGCGAGGTCAAGGAGGCCATCGAGACCTGGGAGAATCTCCTTAAAGCGAACCCGGAGGACAAACGGACCGCCGAAAACCTGGACTTTGCGCGGAAACGGCTGGAAGAGATGAAACAGCAGCCTAAAAACCAGCAGGGGAAAGGCGACAACCAGCCCCAAAAGGACGGAGAGCAAGAGTCACAAGACTCCCAGAATCCGAGCCAGCAGGGCCAGGGGCAGAAAGACCAGAGCCAGAAAGATCAAGGGCAACAGGGGGCCCAGGGGGGGCAGGATCAGCAGCCATCCCCTGACCCGGAAAAATCCGGGGACGAGAAGGCTGGTCAACAGCAACAGGCCTCTTCCCCCGATCCTGCCGATGCCAACCCCTCAGGCGGCCAGCCTGGAGATGAAGCCCCAGGCACGGAGGAGAATCAGGCGATGGGCAGCCAGGGCGAACCCGGGGATGAGGAGATGCAGCAGGCCGCCTCGGCCCTCAACAGATTGAAGGACAAACCCGGCGGCGTCATGATGCGGCGCGCCGAAAAACGACGTGTGGAAAAGGACTGGTAGATGAAACGCTTGTTTCTTTTTTTGATAACGATACTGCTCTTGGGGTCTTCGGCCTCCGGTGTCCAGGCCCAGGGGGCCCGGGCCGTGGTGGATACCAACCGGTTGCGGCTGGGGGAATCCCTGACCCTTCGCGTCATCGCCGATTTTGACGACGCCCGGGTGGCAATGCCCGATCTGGCCGATTTTCGCGTGTCGCCCAGGGGTACCAGCTCCCGGGTTCAGATGATCAATGGAACCACCACCCGTGAGGTGGAGAGCCTCTTTCTGCTCATCCCCTTGCGAACCGGCCAGCTTACCATTCCGGCCATCCCCGTCCGGGGAAGAGGCGTGCAGGCCGTGACGCGGCCCATCGTGGTCAAGGTGGACGAGCGCAGCGCCGCGTCAACCTCGGATCAGCCCTGGTCGGTGACGGCCGAGGTCTCCAACACCTCGCCATACGTTGGAGAGCAGGTGGTCTGGAGCTTTAGGTTTCAAACCGCGGCCGCCTTTCAGAATGCGCGTCTGGGAAAACCCGATTTTAACGGCTTCTCCTCGGACGAGATGGGGGAAGGCCGGGCCTTTGAACAGGTGATCAACGGCAGGCGCTATGCCATCCATGAAGTCACCGAGCTTCTCACCCCTCAGAAAGCAGGTGCTTTTGAGATCCAGCCGGCAAGCTTGTCTGTCTCCGTGGTCACGGGGCGCTCCCGAAGGTCCCGGGATCCTCTTTTCGATGATTTTTTCTCCACCCGCAACGTCATGGAGCAGAAGCTTCTCACCACTGAAGCCGTTGCCCTTACGGTCCGGCCCCTGCCGCCGTATTCGGGAAATCCTCCTTTTTCAGGGCTTGTGGGGAACTTTTCCCTCACCGCAGCCCTTGAAAACGAGGAGGTCAAAGCCGGGGATCCCCTGACCCTCACCTTAACGGTCCAGGGCACGGGCAATATCCGCGATGCCGCCTCCCCCCTTGTCTTTCTGCCCGAGGGCATGAAGCAGTACGGGGACACCCCCGTGGAGGATATCGCCATGGGACCCTCCGGATGGCAGGGGAAAAAGACCTTTAAAACAGCCATCGTGCCCCTCAAGCCCGGAAAGGTGACCATCCCGTCCGTCTCCCTGGTGTGGTTTGATCCCCAGACCGAAACCTATCGCACCGAGACATCCGGGCCCCTCACCTTTACCGTGACGGAAAACACAGCCGCCGAGGCCGTGGAGGTCTTTCAGGCAGGAAGCGGGGATGCCCCTTCGTTGGCGCCGGAGAAACAGGCTGTCCGCCTCAAAGGGCGTGATATACTGCCCTTAAACGTGGACCCGGACGCCGTTGTTCACAGGGCGCCCATGGATGTGACTACCCTTTTGGCCTTGCTGGCAGGGCCCTTTGGGGTGTTTTTGATTCTTGTGGTGGGGCTCAAGCGCTTTGCCCGCGGCCTCAGCGTGGGCCAGGCCCTGGGGCGCAAGGCTTCGGGTAAGCTGAAAGAAGCGGAAAAATCTGTGGGCGACACCGATCAGTTTTACGGCGCCCTTCACGCCGCCCTGGTGGCCGTCATGGGAGCCCTTGCAGGACGCCCCGTGGAAGGGTTGACCGGGGATGATATCCGCCAGATCGTGACCCGGGCGGGTGGGAATCCCAAGGCCGCTGAATCGAGCGTGGCTATTCTGGAGGCCGTGGAAGCCGCCCGGTACGGCGGCGCCGCCGAAGGAGAGGGGGGCCGCAAGGAAAAAGTCCGGGCCCTGGCGCAGCTCTTGAAGGAGGTGAAGGCATGAAGCGTCTGTTGTGTATCCTGATTTTGTTGATCCCCGCCGTGGCCCTTGGCAGCGAATCCTCCAAGGCCTTTTACGACGGCATCGCCCACTACGAAAAGGGCAGCTACGACGACGCCCTGGAGAGCTTTCTCTCCATCTCCCGCCAGGGCATTGAAAACGGCAAACTTGCCTACAACCTGGGCAACACCTACATGCAGAAAGGGGACCTGGGCCGCGCCGTCCTCTGGTACGACAGGGCCCACCGCCTCATGCCCGGGGACCCGGACCTGACCTTCAACCGGAACCAGGCCCTCTCCCAGGTGAAAGACCGCCAGGAGGAGACGGAAAACCCGGTGGTGTCCGTTCTTTTCTTTTGGAAGCAGGGGCTCTCCCTGAAAACCCTCCAGCAGCTTGCCGTGGGTTTTGGGGTGCTCTTCTGGGGCCTTTTGGCTTTGGCGATTCTTTTACGCAAGACACCTCTTAAAACCGCAGCTGCCGTATGTGGTGCCCTGTTTTTTCTGCTGGCCTCCACGGCCCTCTGGGACACCGTTTCCGACGCACGCATTCAAAGGGGCGTGGTCCTTCCCCAGGCCGTCTCCGTGCGTTCGGGCCTTTCAGATACCGCCACCGAGCTTTTTGTCCTCCACGCAGGCAGCCGGGTCACCGTGGAGCAGGAACGGAGCGGCTGGGTCCGCATCGCCTTTGCCCAGGGCAAGATCGGCTGGGTGAAAAAAGAGAGCGTCGGGGTTATTTGAGGTGGCAAAGAAAGCCTCAACGGAGCCGATTCCATTGGAGCGCCGCACTCCTGTGCGGCATTGGCAAGACAACGGCATCCCGGGCCATGCCTTTGAACCAGGTAGTCAATAGGATGACTTCGCAACAAGAAGGCTTGTTTCGTCGCAAAAGAAGCCGCACAAAGTGCGGCGCTCCATAACCGAGCCGACGCCATTGGAGCGCCGCACTCCTGTGCGGCATTGGCAAGACAACGGCATCCCGGGTCATGCCTTTGAACCAGGCAGTCAATAGAATCACTTAACAAAAAGACGGTTCACCCTGTTGCCCGAAAAAGCCCTACAAAGTTCGGCGCTCCACAACCGAGCCGACACCATTGGAGCGCCGCACTCCTGTGCGGCATTGGCAGGCCAACGGCATCCCGGGCCATGCCTTTGAACCAGGCAATCAATAGGGTCACTTCACAACAAGACGGTTCATTTCTTAGCTCGAAAAAGCCGGCGTTCCACAACTGAGCCGATGTCATTGGAGCGCCGCACTCCCGTGCGGCATTCGAAGGCCAACGGTATTTCGGGCCAGGCCTTCGGATCAGTCTGGCAATATGGCTACTTAGCAATAAGAACGTTCATGTCTTAGTCTAAAAAAGCCGCACGGAGTGCGGCGCTCCATAACCGAGCCGACGCCATTGGAGCGCCGCACTCCAGTGCGGCATTGGCAGACCAATGGCATCCCGAACCATACTTTCAGATCGGGCGGTCAACATGATCATCCTGGCACAGGAGGAAGCATGACGCACCTTGGGTGGTATTCCCGGGGGTACCTTCCCCATTGCGATGCACCGGGCGCTTTGCAGGCCATAACCTTTCGTCTTGCCGACAGCCTTCCCCTTGATGTGTTGAAGAAGATGGAAAGAGACGTTGCGGCATCACCTGACGGCCAAAAGAGCCGTAGATTGCGCCGGCGCATCAATGAGTGGCTCGATACAGGGTATGGGTCGTGTCTTCTGAACCATCCGGAATGCGCGACAGTTGTTGCCGACTCGTTTCGGTATTTTCATCAAACGCGTTATGAACTCATCGCATGGGTGGTGATGCCCAACCATGTTCACCTTGTTATCCGGCAATATGAGGGCTGGCCCCTGGGTGGGGTGATTCGAAGCTGGAAGGTCTTTACCTCAAAGAAGATCAGGGAAGTATATGGGGAGCCACTGCCGGAGAACATTTGGCAACGCGGCTTTTGGGATCGGTTGATTCGAAATGAATACCACTATGAAGCGGCCCTTCAATATATCGCCAACAACCCTGTACATGCAGGGCTTGTGGGGTCTTCCCATGAATGGCCGTGGATGGGCTTGCCCTAATTTTTAAAAAGCCCCACGGAGTGCGGCGCTCCAAAAACGAACGTCGTTTGGAATGCCGCATTCCTGCGTGGTAACTACGTCGATCTATTCAAAGGAGATCACCGTCCCCGTGTGGACCGAACGATACGTATCTCCCAGCCGGGAGATGAGCCCTTTAAGGTGGTCGGGCCCGCCGCTGCAGTGGCAGATCATGATGTGGGGGATGGCTTCTTTTATGAAGTAGTCGGTGGTTTTTTCGATGCGGGAAGGGTCGGCCTCCACCAGATGGGTGCCGCCGATGACTGCATGGATGGGTTCGCCAAACTCTTTTTTGACCTTTTCCAGGATGTTCACCACCCCGGGGTGGGAGCAGCCCAGGATGACCACCAGGCCGCGGCAGGTTTTCAGCACGAGGATCTGCTCCTCGGAAAAGTCGTCCACCACGCGGCCGTCATCTCTTTCCACCACAAATCGCTGATTGATCTTCTCAAAGGGGCTGGTCCTTTCAAAGCCTGTCACCGAGAACACCCCCGGGAAAACTTCCTTTGTGCCCCCTTCTAATTCGTTTACGGTAACGTTTGCCTGCTCAAGCTCCTCTTTCGAAAACGCGTTGCCGAGAAAGGCCTCTCCCGTCTCCCTGAAACCGTATTTCCTGTCGAAAAAACCGGGCCTCACAAAAAGATTCGTCTTTTTCCCGGCAGCCAGTTCCACAAAGGCCTTGTACCCGCCGGAGTGGTCGTAGTGACCATGGCTGATGAAGACAGAGTCCACGGCATCGGTTTGGATGCCAAGGCGTTTCGCATTTTTGAGGAAGAGGCCCGTTGCCCCGGTATCAAAGAGAAACGAGGTGTCTCCGGCCTTGATGTGAAAGGAGAGGCCGTGTTCGGCTTCCAGGTTCGGATTGTCGCCCAGGGTGTTCTCCACAAGGGCGGTGAGGGTGACCTTCATGATGGGTATCCTTATATCCTTTTGCACATGAGAGACCGCCCGACATGGACCGGGTGGTCGATAACTTTTTTTTAAGGTGCAGTATTGTGCGGGGCGAAACAGATGTCAATGCCCCATGGGGGAAATATCAGGCGTCGGGTTTCAGTACACCCAGGAGGATGTTCCGAAAGTCGGAAAACCGGTAGGGCTTCACGGCAATGGCTTTGATACCGAACTCTTCGTAGCGGGACATGATGGGGTCGCTGGCGTAGCCGCTGGAGATAATGATTTTTGCCTCGGGGTCCATGGCCAGGATCTGCTCCGATGCCTCCCGTCCCCCCATGCCTCCGGGGATGGTCAGGTCCAGGATTACCGCGTCAAAGGGCGTTCCTTCTTCGAACTGGTTTCGGTACGCGCGGACCGTCTCCGAGCCTTCCACGGTGAAGGTGGGGACGATGCCCATCTTGCCCAGGATGGTCTCAATGATTTTTCGGATCACTGCCTGGTCATCCAGAATAAGGACGCGGGCCCCCTCGGCGCTGGTGTCGCCCAGGGGCTCCGGCTGTTTACCGGGGGCCTCGGCAGGGCGGATGTCGGCTGCGGGAAGGTCCACGGTGAAGACGGTGCCCTTGCCCTGTTCGGTATCCACGGAGATGGTGCCGCCGTGCTTGGTGACGATGGCATGGGTGGTGGCCAGGCCCAGGCCGCTGCCCGTTGTCTTGGTGGTAAAGTAGGGGTCGAATATTTTGTCCAGGTGTTCCGGGGCGATACCGGTACCGGTGTCCCTCACCGTAATGCGGACGATTCGGCCGCCTGTTGCCCGGACGTTTTTTGCCGTTAAGGTGACGATCCCTCCGGTGGCCATGGCCTGATGGGCGTTGATGATGAGGTTACCGATGATCTGGCTGAGCTGGCCCTTGTCCGCAGCCACGGGCCACAGATCGTCGTCGATGGCTGTCTCCAGCCGGGTGTTGAGCCCGTGGGTGGCAAAGGTGGCGGCGTCGCTGAGTGTTTTCCCCACGTGAATGATTTTTTTCACCGGGGCTTCGTTTTTGGCAAAGGTGAGAAACTGGCCGGTAAGGGCAACGGCCGCTTCCATGGACTCCTCGGCAGAGGAGAGGTACGTCAGGGCTTCATGATCTGTGGGCAGGGCCAGTTTTGCCATGGAGACGTTGCCGTAGAGCCCGGTGAGCAGGTTGTTGAAGTCATGGGCGATGCCGCCGGCAAGGATTCCCAGGGATTCGAGCTTCTTCATCCGCAGGGCCTCCTCTTCGGCCTTTGTTTTGTCCGTGATGTCTTTGAAAACAAAAACGGCGCCGGTGATAAGCCCCTCTTCGTCGCGGGTGGGGGCCATGTTGCAGGAGATTCTGAAGGGGGCGCCGCTGCGGGATACCAGGACGGCTTCGGTGGTGGTGTCCGTTGGCTGCCGGGCCGCGGGGACGCTGAGATCCGGAGGGGGCAGGGGGCGGGCCGTGTGGGTATCCCTGAGCCGGAAAATTTCGGCCATGGGCTTGCCGCAGGCATCGGCCAGGGACCAGCCGGTGAGGATTTCGGCAGCAGGGTTGAGGCGGGTGACGGTGCCCTCGGTGTCGGTGACCATGACCCCGTCTCCGATGGAGTCCAGGGTGATGCGCAGGTTCTCCCTGCTGTCCCGGAGTTTTTTGGTTTGCCGGCCCACCTGTTTCCTCAGGCTCGTGGTCCAGGCCCATAGCAGGAAGATAATGGAGAGCACAATGCCCGCCATGACTTCGAGGCTGATGACCAGGCTGTCTGGCACCCACCTGTCCCCCGGGCTGATCCATCGGCGATAAATGTCCCTGCGGCGGTTCGGCGGGATGTTGTCCACGGTTTTTTCTATGATGTCGAAGAGCTCCGGGGTATCTGGGGAGGTTGCCAGGGCCACGCGGTTGAGAAAGCGGGTCCTGCCGGCAATGTGCACGTTGGTGAGCCCTAAGGCCTCAATGAGGTAAGAGGCCTCCATGCTGTTGGCGATCATGGCATCACAGGTCCCGGACGAGACCGCGTGGAGACCTTGAATGCTGCTTTTTACTCCAGTGATGGCGATGTGGGGGTAGTGGCGTGCCAGGGTGGTGTGGACCGTGTCGTGGGCCACCGCGCAGAGGGTTTTTCCTGCAAACTCCGGGATGCCCGTTGCGTGGCTGGTTTTACGGGTGATGATGGCGTAGGGCACTTTGACTATCGGGGCGGTGACGAAAAGGTTTTCCGGCCCTTCCCTGGACCGGCTGGCAGCCAGGATGATTACGTGGCGGTTCTGCTCGGCATGGGCCAGAAGATCGCCCCACCGGGCAAAGGGACGAATGGGCAGCTGCAGGCCCAGGTTTTTTTCTATTTCACGGAGGTAGTCCACGAACAGGCCGTCATAGGCTCCGTTTTCGTCGCGGAAGGTGAAGGGGGGGCGATCCTCCTGCAGGAGGACCGCAAGGTGCTTCCCATTGGTCGCAAGCCAGTCCTGCTCTTCCTTTGTCAGGGGAAGGGGGGATTCAGTCCGGCAGGCCGAAAGGCAAAGGAGGCCGATGAAGACCAGCAGCAGGCGGCGGAGCCTCCGTCGTTCGGCCGCAGGCAATGGGGTGTGGGCCATGGGTCCTCTGTCCGCTTGGGGTGGGTGGATGTATTGAGAATACCACAAAATATCCATCGGGTGGAAGGCGGAGGCTCAAGACGGGTCGACTTTCACCCGTCCGGGCCACCGCGGCCCATGGAAGGTCAGTGTATCCTAATGCCGTGGCTCAAGCAGGGCCTCGTCGGATTTTTTTTCCATGCGTCCCATGGAGCAGAAGATGCCGATGACGCTCAGGACAGTGAAGATGAGAAAGCCGGTGCCCATGGCCTCCACAAAGGCATCTGCGGTTTGACGGGTCACCGGGGCATCGCCCATGAAGAGGGTGAGGATGAAGGTGATGACCGTCATGGCGGTGAGCATCCCCACGGTTCGCATGGTGGCGATGAGGCTGGAGGCGATGCCGTAGTCTTTGGGGGCAACGCTGCCCATGACCGTGGTCATGTTGGGCGAAGAGAAGAGGGCAAAGCCGATACCTAAAAGTACGAGGATGCCCAAAAGTGCGTGGATGGAGGTCTCCATGCGAATGGTGGCGCACAGGGCCAGGGCCGCGGTGCAGAGTCCCATGCCGAAGGTGGCGATGCGGGCGGGCGGCAGGGTATCGGCCAGTCTGCCGGAAACCGGGGATAAGATGGCCTGGAGGATGGGCTGGGTGACGAGGATAAGCCCCGCACTCTGGGGGGAGAGCCCCTTGACCTGCTGGAGGTAGAGGCTGAAAAAGAAGGTCACCCCGAAGGAGGCCGCGTAGTTGATCAAGGTGGCGATGTTGCTCATGGCAAAGACCCGGTTTTCCATGAGGAGCCGTACGTTGAGGATGGGGGAGTCGCTTTTGGCCTCCCAGGCGAGGAAACCGGCCATGCCCCCAAGGCCCAGGATAAGAAGGCCTGCGTGGAGTGATCCGTCCTTCAGGTGGGTGGCCCCAAAGATCATGGCAAACAGGGAGCCCATGTAAAGAAGGCTGCCCGTCCAGTCAAAGGGCATGCCCTCTGCCCCTTTCCATTCACCCTTGAGGCGGGTGAGGGTCAGGGCCAAAGAGGCAAGCTCCAGGGGCAGGGCAGTGAAAAAGATCCATCGCCATCCCATGTGGGTGACCATGAACCCTGCCAGGGTGGGACCTGCCGAGAGACCCAGGTAGACTGCCGCCACAACGATCCCCATGGCTTTTCCCCTTTTGGACGGGGGGATCACCGAAGAGAGGATGGCCACGCTGGTGGCCGTGACCATGGAGGCGCCTGCACCCTGGAGAAATCGGCAGAGGATGAAGGCCCCGATGGTGGGGGCCATGGCCAGAAAGAGGGTGGCCACGGTGAAGATCACCGACCCGGAGACAAAGATTTTTTTTCGTCCGTGGATATCGCCCATGCGCCCTGCAGGGAGCATGATCAGGGACACGGCCAGGATGTACACCATCTCCACCAGGCCGAGCTGTACGGCACCGGCGGAGAACTCGTGGCCGATGGCGGGCAGGGCCACGCCCACGGCGGACATCATGAACGGGGTCAGGAATTGGATCACCGACACCACAAAGATGGTGACGGCAGGTGAGATGGTTTGTTCAGGGGGGTGTGTCTGCATGATGCGCTGTTCTATTCCTTTCAGCATCGATGGATGCGTCGTTTATCTGGTTTTGCGGGGGGGATGCCCCGATGTGCTCTGGTTGTCGTCTGTTCCGTACCGTGCGGCGATTCCGTTTGCCATGATGCGGTCTAACAGCGTGAGGGCCGCTTGTCTTTCCGGTTCGGAGAGGCCTGACACCAGGGTGTTGGAGGCGTTGCCCAGCACCTTGTAGAAATCCTGCTCCATTTCACGGGCCAGGGGGGTGATGGCCACAAGCTTCTGGCGGCGGTTGTCGGGGTTGACCTCCCGGGTGACGAGCCCTTTTTTCCCAAGCTGGTCCAGGGCCCGGGCCGTGGCCGCCGGATCAATGCAGAGTGCTATGGAGAGTTCATTCTGTGTGACGGGGCGCTGCTGGTGGAACAACTCTGCCAGAAAGGGGAACTGGGCTGTGGTGATACCCAGGGCGGCCATTCCGTCACGGGACAGGGCGGCATGGAGCCGTTGGATCATGGCAAAACGGTAACCGAAGGATGTTTTTCGTGAGTCGGGATGTTTCATGACCGCTCCTGTGGGGTGATTATAAATGTTGATATGTCAAATGTTGACATGTCAATAATTAGCGGAGTGACGTGTTCCTGTCAATGGTATTTTTGTGTTCGTGGAGGGCATGAGGCGACCCCTTTTGGGGCGGTCGGGGCAGGGGCTACTGGTTCTTTTGGGAGTACATGGCCAGGTCGGCATGGCTGATGAGGGCCTCGCCGGAGGTGCCGTCGTCCGGGTAGAGGCTGACACCGATGCTGGCGCCCACGGAGATTTCCCTGCCGCAGGAGAGGGCCACCGGGGCCTGGATGATACGTGCCACCTTGGATGCCATGGCGTGGGCGTCGTGTCTGGTGACCATGTCGTGGAAAAGGAGGATGAACTCGTCACCGCCGACCCGTGCGATGATATCCGACTGGCGGAGGTTGTCCTTCAGGCGGCGGGCCAGGGTGGTGAGAACCGCGTCGCCGGCCTCGTGTCCGAATCGGTCGTTGATGGGCTTGAACCGGTCCAGGTCCACATACAGGAGGGAAAATCCTTTTTTCTTTCGGCGGGAGAGGAGGATGAGCTGGGAGAGGTGTTCCTCCAGCAGGCGACGGTTGGAAAGGCCGGTGAGGGGGTCCTCAAGGGCAATGAGATGAATGCGCCGGTAAGAGCGCAGCAGGGCGTGGACAAGACCGGAGATGATAAGGGAGAGCAGCAGGCCCGCCCAGCGGATCACGGACAGTACGGAGGTGCTTTCCACCCACCCGGTGGCGGGGACGGCGGCAAGGAGCCATGTGCCGGCAGGGAGCTTGACGGGGAGCACCGCTGCATGTGGATCTTCGAAGAGTTGAGGCTCTCCGTAGAACACATCGCCGGACATGCCGAGGCCGTCTTTTCCCTTGAGTGCGAATTGCACCGTGGGATTCGGTTCCAGAAGGCCGCTGAGGCGGTAGAGGGACTTCTCATCAATGGCCACGCTGGCCACGCCCCAGTAGATGTTGTCCCGGGGATAGATGGGGATACGGCAGACAAAGGCCCTGCCCCCCTGAACCAGGAGCATGGGGCCAGCCATAAGGGGCTGACGGTAGATCATGGCCCGCTCCACCGTGGCCCACTGGTCGGGATGGTCTGCGTAACGGAGGCCCAAAGCCTTTTCGTTCCCTATAGCAGGGAAGATGTGGGTGATGACATTGTCTTTGGCAAGGGTGATGCTTCGGATGTGGGGTGCCCCAGACATGATGTGTCTGGCCACATTTTCAAAGGCGCGGTCCGGGGAATCGGGCTGGGAGTGGATGACCGCCGCCAGCCCGAGGCAGAGATTCAGGGTGGTGCTGAGTTCCACCTCCATCCGGGTGCGGATTGCTCCGGCGTGTTCGTAGACCTTGCGGTACTGCACATCCCGGAGGTGCTGCCGTTCGCGTTTGACCACGTAGTGGCTTGTGCCCATAAGAAGGGCAAAGAGAAGAAGGGGGAGGGTCGGGATCGCCCAGGAACCGGTGATGCGATAGTTCATGCCTTACTCCGGGAGCCGAAAAACGTAAACGGCTCCTGATTCAGCATCTGTCCCATGGCGGACAGGGGTGGAGAAAGGGGCCAAACGGGTTGTGGGCCGGCGCAAAAGCCAAAGCTCTCTGTCGCGGCAGTTTCTGGGGTTCAGGAGTTTTGGGACCGGGGTGTGCGGTTGGGGGGAACTCCAGTTAGTAAACGTATCACCGTTTACTATGAATAAAGCCGAATCATGTCAACAGGAAAGTGGGATGCGGGCAGGGTCAACGCATTTAAAAACTCAGTTGCCTCCGGCGGGTCGCTTTTTGAAAAAAGCTCCGCAAAAACGTTCCAGTAATAAAAAAGAAGAGGGGCTATACCGTGTAGAGACGCATCCTCAAAAAACAAAACCTGTTTATCAAACTTTTTAAAAGTTTGGCCCGGACAGGGCCGCCGGAGGCAAAATCCAAATGTGTTAGCCCTGGGGATGCGGGGGAGAAAATGGGCCGGGCGTTTTGGCCTATGGCTATGTCTTAAAATAATGTAACTATTCAGCTGTAGGTTCGCCGACAGGGGTTAATCAGCTTCAAAAAAGGAGGGTAATTCACCCTGAAGCAACAGGCGCAATGCGTCGCTTGCATGCACGTTGTTTTTCTTGCATGTAGAAAGGTAGCTGCGTATTCGGCAGAAGATCTTGGCCCCTTCCATAGATCGGAAGCACCCAGAAATTTTCTGATGGACTTTCGTCATCCGGATGTCGTTTTCACCCTGATTATTAGTGAAAGGAACCAGCGGGTCGTCCATGAAACGAAGGGTTTCGTTCTCGAAGTCTTCCATCCGTTCGAGAAGGTTTCTCGCTTTTGATCGTTTCATCCGCCCGCGTTGTCCCTTCTTCCTTTTCGTTTCATCCGGGGGCGGGCATTCGAGATTTCCTTTTTCCAGGATGCTCAGGTAGCGCTTTCGAAAGCCCCCGGCAATATCCGATGGAAGCTTGCCGCTGTGTTCGTTCACAACCTTGTTGATCTCAAGGAGCAAGAACTTCATGTCTTTGGCCCACTGCTGACTGTCCTGCTCCCAAGCCCGCTCCAGCTCTCTTAAGTGATGAGCGTTGCACAATGCGTGCAGGCAGTCGTAATTGAAGTAGGGTTTCCAGTGATCGTGGCACAACACGCCTTTGAAGCTTGGGATAATTCCCATTTCATCGATAGCCTCTCTGCCACGCTTTTCGTGCGGGTAAAAGTAAGTGAAAAGATCGTTCGACAGACAGTGCAGCCAAAATCGACTACCGTTCATGTTGATGCCGGTTTCATCTGCGTGGCAGACGGACGAGCCGGACAATCTGGCTTTGACGATTTCTTCAAACGCCTCAAGCGCGTTAAACGCTTCTTTGTTGAAGTTGAAAATCGACCCTGCGCTGATTGGGATACCGGCCTGATCCCGAAAGTGCTCGCAGATTCTTTCGTAGGGGACCAGCTGATGCTGGGAAAGATAGATCGCGTGAGCCTTGAGACCCGTGCCATATTGGACGCGTCGATCTACTCCTTTCGGGAAAGGAGCAACATATCGATTACCGAAGGCATCCTCAAGAATCTCGGATCGATACTCAGTAACGTATTGAGCAACCTTCAAATCAATGACCTGCCGGGTCTCGTAACCTACGTGGCGATAGTCACCCGGTGGCAGTTCGGTCATATTGAGTTTCAACGGCAATACGAGATCTGCCTTGTCTACGGGCTCAAGAGTTTTTCCCTCGTGGCCATTTTGGCCCCCGGGCTTTTTTCCTTCGGTGTTTTGCTTTTTCTCCTTCTTCCTGTTGGGATCGGTAGAAGGCGGTTTGCTGCTGTTTTTGCTATTGAGATTTAGACGGTTCGCCAAAAGGGTGATGATTGTAAGCAGCAATTCGATCACAGCTGCAACTGCGGGCGAGAGGTCCTCGTCCTGCTGAATCAGTTTCCTTGCGTTGTCTGTCGCCGCTTGAATATCAATGCTTTCGATCTTCACCCTGTCTCCTCATCTTTTTTTGACGAGGATAGTATACCACAGGTTTTGAAAACGGAATTTTGGCTCCTGAGCTTTCGAATTTCAGGCTTTAAAAATTTGAGGGTGCCGGGTCGTATAGCCCTTCATATAAGATGAATTATGGTCCTCATAGCCAGGCCTGAGCACCGGAATAACGGAGTAAGAGATCCGCAGGTCAAAATGAAAAATTTGATCAAAAATCCTGTCAAGAAAAAAATGCAGTTCAATACATTTTATGTGTGAGCTGAATAGTTACAAAATAATAAGACATAACGATACGCCGCCTCAAATTCGTTATGTATCGAAGCAACGATCAAAAAACCCTGCTGAGGACTGATGGGATGATCCCGTCATGTGTCTTTATTCTATTCATTGCCCTTACAGACGCCAGCCCCAGTACGCCAGAAATGTGGGAAAATCCCGCATGTCCGACCGGTCCCGTGCCCAGGGCTTGAGGCTGGTGTAAAAAAGGGTGCCGTCGGTTTTGGATGCCCCCAGTTTTTTGTCTTCGCCCACCCGCCAGTCAAAGGCCCACCAGCTCATCAGCAGCCGCTCCCTGGGTTTTTGGCTTCCCTTGACATAGCCAGAGCGGGAACCTGTGGATTCGTACAGCGAGGTGGTTCCCCCCGTGGGCAGGGGCAAAGCCTCCAGGGAGGAGAGCGGGGCTGTTTCGGTTTTGATGCGCCGGTAATGTATCAGGGCATGTTCGGGCTCCAGCCACAGGTCTTTGACCCGGTGGGTGCCGTCCCGGAGGAGGACCATGAGGCGCTTTGATTCCGGGTTTTCTCCCAGGCGGATGAGGGCGGGGAGGTTTTCGGAGTGAACCGTCTGTCGGTCCTGGGGCCAGCCTGCGGGGCGCGCGCTCTGCGGCAAAAGGTTGGTGGGCACGAAGGCCAGGTAGCAACCGCAGGTGTGTACCGTGGTGTAGAGAACGGGCTTCATCTCTCGGTTGAGGGTCACCACCACCAAGAGTCCGACGTTTTTTCCCTTTCCCAGGTAATAGGGCAGGAGCCCGCCGGGAACCTCCTGAAAGTGGACGCGGTAGACAAGGTTTGTCCAGCTCCCGTTGCCTGTGTCGAACCGTCGGGTTTCGGTGTAGACGGTTGCCCGCCAGGGGTCCACCCGGATCTCTTCCGTGCCGTCGCCTCCGAGCCCGGCCGTGGGGGTGCCCACGAGGTTGTAAAACTGTTCGGGTTCTTCGACGACAAAGGCCGGTGCGTACCGGCTGAGGAGCGTGCTGTCCTCGGGGGGCATGAAGGCCACAACATCATGGGGTGCCGGGGGCGCGGAGCGGGTGGCGCACCCGCCGAAACCGAGCAGCAGAAGAAGGCAAAGAGCCCAGGCCCGCAGACTTCGATGATTTCGGTTGATCATGTCCAGGGTCCTCAATGAAGATGGGTGGGGGACTCCGCCTGCTTGGAGCTGAAACAGGGTAGGGTGGTGGGGGCGGTGAACAGTGAAAAGGGGAGTCCGGCGTGTTCCTTTGAACGTACACGATGGGCTCAGGAATTGACAGGCCAAAATGTGGCCTGTGCCACACGGGAATCCCCCCCCCCGGGGCCATCCAGCAGTCTCCTGCCGGGGACTCCTGACCCGGATATTTTAGTCACTGTTTTCTGGCCGATGTTTCTATCCTGAAGGCTTTTGCACGGCAAAAAGCAGGGCCCATGTGTCATGGTCCAGGGATGTTCGGGGCGCTGTGAGGCCGCATTCCCCAGTGGCGGATTCCAGTTCGTCGGAATCAAGGACGTGGGCGGGATACCCGGACAGGCTTGCGTGGAAGTTCATCAGGGCGTTGATGAGGTTTGGCCTGCCCTCGGTGGGGGCCATGTGGTTAAGGACAAGCCACCCACCCGGCTTCAGGGGCTGGGCCAGGCGCCTGATCACCTCAATGAGCCGACCGCTCCAGGCGTAGAGGATGTGGGACGCAAAGACGATGTCGTAGGTCCCTTCCGGGGCGTCGGTGTTCAGGTTCAGGTCCTGCACCGTCATGCGCTCGCTGTAGCCGTATTCTTTGTGAAGCTCGGCGGCCGGTCCCGTGACATGGGGAAGGTCGCAGACCGTGGCTGTCAATCCGGGGTTGGCGTCCAAAAGGGCCATGCTGTAAAAACCGTGGTTTCCTCCCACATCGCACAGGGTGGAGAACCCGTCGAAGCCGGGCAGGTCACGGATGAAGGCAAGGGCTTTTTGGACGGGGCCCCTCAGGGAGGCTCGCCCCATGCCCTCCAGGGCCTCGGGCTTTGCCCATAGGCTTTCCGTCTTTTTTTGTTCAGCTTCCGAGGTTTTCATGCGGGCCGGGATGTCGGCCAGGGCGGTCTCGTAGAGTCCGGTAAGCATGGTGATAAAGGGGGCCTGGCAGGCGTCCGATGCGCGGACAAGGTACTGCTGAGCAGAAGGGGTGTTCTGGTAGCTTTTCCCGTCGGTTTCCACGAGTGCCAGGGCCACAAGGGTCTCCAGCAGGGCCTTGGTCTGGACGGGGCCCGCGTCCAGGGCCATGGTGAGCTTTTCGACGGTGGCGGGGCCTTTGGCGAGTTGGTCAAAGAGACCGATCTCCAAGGCTCCCAAGAGGATTCGGTGGCCGTACCCGGCGGCGACAATGTGATGGATGGGGCGAAATGGGGCGGTGATGTCCGGGAGGTGCATGGTGTCTCCTTTCTTCCGTAATCCGGATAGAACCATGGTTTTGAACGGTGGAACGCCTTTTCATTGCCGGCTCTGTAACGGGGCGCATTCGTCAGGGCCTGAAGTGGGGGGAGGATGGAGAACTCTGACGTGGTTGTTGTGTATCATTTTTTGTTGGTGTTTATAAACTAGTAATATGCACTCCGGATGGTGGTGTCAGACAAAAAGTGGTCGTGTGTCAATATATTGTTCCTTTATTTCGGGGGTGGAAAAAACCGGTTTTGGGTGCTTGATATTGTTTTGGTTAGGCAAAAAATACTTGACACTTCATACTTGGCATGGGTAATGAAGTTATTCGAGATGTCGGGGAGAAAAACAAGGCACACAGCGGGGCGCTTTCTCCACTTTGCCCCGGATGAACCAACGCACTGAATCGCAAGGAATGGACGGATGATACCTGAAGGGCACAGCCAGATACTCAAGACCATTGAAACGTTGTACGAAGACCTTTTTCATCATGACGGCCACGGCCGCATGGAGCTTGAGATGCGTTTTTTGAAAAAGGGGCAGAAGGAGATTCTGGTCCGCTGCGGAAAGGACTACCGGTTTGTGGTGGATTTTGCTGCCCCGAAGAGGAACGGTGCTCCTGGTTCGGATATTTCATGAGAAAACGATTCATCAGTAACTATTCAGCTATGCCTCCGGCGGGTCGCTTTTTTAAAAAAAGCTCCGCAAAAAATTTTTCTAAGGCACCCGCGCTACGTTTTGATCGCCCTCCAGGGCGAGCAAAACGTAGCGCGGGTGCGAAAATGTCGAAATTGTTTGGAAGGCTTACTTAAGACCTGTTTGTCAAACTTTTTAAAAGTTTGGCCCCCGGCAGGGCCGCCGGAGGCAATTTTGAGCTGAATCGTTATACTCATCAGAACAATCTGGTGAAGCCCTGCCTGCAGGGTGATTCTCACGTTGGTTCGGTAACATGAACATGACATCACCCGGCTGCCCATGGAGCCCGGTGTACGGAGAGTGTATGTCCCTTAAGAAGATAACCTCGTTGACCCTGCTGTTCTCCTTTGTCGTGCTGACGGTGTCGTCCATTGTACTGTATGTCATGCCCCACGGCCGGGTGGCGTTCTGGGCGGACTGGCATTACTGGGGGCTTGCCAAGGCGGACTGGGACAACATCCACATCAACAGCGGCATCTTGTTTTTGGCCGCGGCCTGTCTTCACGTGGTGTTGAACTGGGCCCTGGTCCTTGCCTATGTCCGCAAAAAAGCCAAGGGGGCAAGACGGCCAATGTCCGGAGAGTGCGCCGGGGCCCTTGGCATTACCCTTGCCGTGGTGGTGGGGACGGTAATGATGCTCCCTCCCTTTACCCTGACCCTGGAGCTGAGCGACGCCCTGAAGGATCGCGGCGAACAAAAATATGGCACGCCCCCTTACGGTCATGCCGAGCTGTCGTCCGTTGAGGTGCTTTCCCGGAGAATGGGGCTGGACCCGGTGATCAGCGTCCGGAATCTTACGGATAGCGGGATGACGGCGGCCGACGGAAAGCAGAGTCTCCTTGAGGTGGCAAAGGCAAATCACACAGCCCCCAGGGAAATCTACGACGTGATGCGCCGGGACCAGCGCGAGATGAAGAAAAGGGGGATGAAGGGCCAAGGTGCCGCGGCACCCGGATCGTGACGTTTTTGAACCTGACCACGTTGTAACGATTCAGTTGCTTTTTATGGTTAAGCTGGGCAGGAAAAACATGCCTCCGGCGGGTCGCTTTTTGAAAAAAAAATCCGAAAAAGCTATCGGCAACGGGCCTCGTCATTCGTAAAACCTGTTTGTTAAACCTTTGGCCGCCGGAGTTATTCCGGTTAAAGTCAAACGAATCCCAAAAGTTCTTCATTGTGTTTTTAGAAGAATGAAATGGACCTCTCCTGCAAAGACGGTTACCAGATGTCACACATCACGCCAATGCCCCGATAACGCAGGTAGAATGACGGCCTCCATGCATTCGCCTCAGGGTTTCAAGGTGCCCCCACCTTGCAGCCGGAGGCCGTGCGGTTAAATCAACACAGGGCAAGTGGTGACAACGTATCCTGTAACGTCGAAGCTTGCGATCTAGTCCGCATAAACCATCAGCGTTCATGTCGGGCACAGCCCGAGCCGAAGGGCAAAGCGCAATGGCAATAAGCTTTCGAGGTGGCTCACCTCGCCGCCGGAGGCAGGTTTTTCCATGCACTTTAACCATCGAAGGCTGTTTGTGGGCTGAATAGTTACACCACCCTTTTCTTTATGCATTGTCGGTCCCGCCATCCCTGATGGCGTATTCGGGTCAGGGTGGCACAGCGTTTCCGTCGTTTGGTGGCGCTTGGTCGGCAATATGCGGCGTCGATACGCGGTGTTGTTGGTGCATAAAAAGTACGGCATGCCTAAAAAATGCATTGACATCGGTTTGCCTGATGCATACCCTACGGGGGTAGGGTATATAACACATGAGGAGGCATCGATGATCAACGAAGAGGTGAAAAAAGACGCCCTGCTCCGGCTGAAAAAAGTCGAAGGGCAGGTGCGCGGCATCGCCAGGATGGTGGAGGGTGAGAAGTATTGTATCGACATCATCAATCAGGTCACTGCCGCTGAAAAAGCCCTGAACATGGTGGCTCGTATCGTCATGAAACGCCACGTGGAGAGCTGCGTGAAAGAGGCTATTTTAAAGGGCGAGGGCCAGGAGAAGATCAACGAGTTGATTGATACGGTCTACCGGTATTCCAAGAAATGAACGGAGGATTCCATGGTCTGTGTTGAGAAAATACCTGTCTACGGCATGTCCTGTCACAGGTGTGTGGCAGCGGTCACCGAGGCCTTAGAAGAGACAGAGGGTGTTGAGCGCGCCGATGTTTCCCTTGAGGGGGCCTCGGCCACAGTAACCTTTGACGACACCCGGGCCGACCTTGAAGGGCTCCAGCGCGTCATCACGGGCAAGGGCTTCAGCCTTGTCGCCCCGGAGCCGGGCCTTTCGGGCCACGGTACGGAAGGGGGTATCTCCCTTATGGCAGACGTGCCCCAGGTGATCACCACGCATTTCGATGTGACGGGGATGAGCTGCGCCAACTGTGCCGCAGGGCTGGAGAAGGCCTTTGCCGGATACCCCGGGGTGCATCGGGCGTCGGTGAATTTTGCCGTGGAGCGCCTGGCCGTGGAGCATGAGGCCGCGGTAACCCCTGAGGCAATTCAGGAGAAGGTGGCTTCAGCCGGGTTTGAGGCCCGTGTTCACGATGACACGCCCACAGGAGAAACCACCTTCAGGATTGAGGGGATGTCGTGTGCCAACTGTGCGGCAGCCGTTGAAAAGGCACTGAAGAAGGCCCCGGGGGTCACCGGGGTTTCGGTGAACTTTTCCATGGAAAAGGGGTTCGTGACCTTTGATAAAACGCAGATCGATGAAGAGGGCGTGCTCGGGGTCGTCGAGGCCGCAGGGTACCGGGGAATCCCCGAATCCGTTGAGGCCGAGGCCTCTCCCCTGGCGGCCAAAGAGAGGTTCCGTTTTTTCTTTGCCCTTTCCCTGACCGTGCCCCTGGTGGTGTTGATGTACACCATGCCCTTCGGCCACGTGACCACCAACTATGTGATGTTCGCCCTGGCCACCCTGGTCTTTTTTGTGTCGGGACGCACCTTTTTTGAAGGGGCGTGGCACTCCCTGAAAAACCGGTCCACCAACATGGATGTCCTTGTCACTCTGGGGATCTCCGCCGCCTACTTTTACAGCGTGTTTTCCCTCTTTTTTCTGGATCCGGCCGCCCACACCTTTTTTGACAGCGCCGCCATGATCATCACCTTTATCCTCATCGGGAAAACCATCGAAGCCCGGGCCAAGGGAAAAACAGGCCAGGCCCTGGAAAAACTCGCCTCCCTTCAGGCGGACAAAGCGCGGGTTGTGGAAGGGGAGACGGAGAAGACGGTGAGCGCCGCCATGGTCAAGGTGGGAGACATTATCCGCGTGCTCCCGGGGGAGGTGATCCCCGTGGACGGTGAGATCATCGAGGGCCAGACGAGCATCGACGAGTCCATGATCACCGGTGAACCCATCCCCGCGGAAAAGGGCAGGGGCGAGAAGGTGACCGGTGCCACCATCAATCTCACCGGCGTCATGACCTTTCGGGCGGAGCATGTGGGCAGCGCCACCATGCTCTCCAGGATTGTCAGGATGGTGGAAGACGCCCAGGCCGACAAGGCCCCCATCCAGCGCCTGGCCGACACGGTCTCCAACTACTTTGTCCCCATGGTGGTGATGGCCGCCGTGGTGACCTTTACCGTCTGGTACGGGCTGGTGGACACGGCCCTTCCCCCGGGGACCACGCGTTTTCTCTTCTCCTTTCAGCTTATGATCGCGGTGCTGGTGGTGGCCTGCCCCTGCGCCCTGGGTCTGGCAACGCCCACAGCCATCATGGTGGGCAGCGGGGTGGGCCTGAGCCGGGGGATCCTCTTTAAACGGGCCTCGGTTCTGGAGTCCATCTCAAAGCTCGACGTGATCCTTTTTGACAAGACCGGTACCATCACCCGGGGCATGCCCGAGGTCTCCGGGGTCCACCCTGTGGGGGGCGTTTCCGAAGAAGCGCTTTTGACAGTGGCTGCCAGCGTGGAGGCCAACTCGTCTCACCCCCTGGCCCATGCCATCGTTGCGCGGGCCAAGGCCGAGGGGCTGGAACTCCGCAAGACCGACCAGGCCACGGAAGTCAGCGGCAAAGGGCTCTCAGCCGAGCTGGACGGCAAGCCCGCCGGTGTGGGCAGGGCCCTGTTTGTGGACGCGGACCTCAAAGGAAACCCCGAGGCCGAAGCGTTGGGGCGAAAGCTTTCCGACGCCGGGGAGACCACGGTTTATGTCTGGCATGGCACCGAGGTCATGGGGGTTATCGCCCTTGCCGATCAGGTGAAGGACGACTCTGCCGAGGCCATAAAGCGGCTTCGGGCCCTGGGCGTGAAGACCGCCATGATTTCCGGGGACAATGAGCGCGCGGCCCGCAGCGTGGCCGATCAGGTGGGGATTGTTGAGGTGGAGGCCGAGGTGCTTCCGGAAGAAAAAAGCCGGATCGTGAAAAAGTGGCAGGAAAAGGGCTTCAAGGTGGGCATGGCAGGGGACGGCATCAACGATGCACCGGCCCTGGCCCAGGCCGATATCGGCCTGGCGATAGGTTCGGGCACCGACATCGCCAGGGAGACCGGGGACGTCATTCTGGTCAACAACAGCCTGCTGGACGTTGAAGGGGCCATTCGCCTGGGGCGAAAGACCCTTGCCACCATCAAGCAGAATTTTTTCTGGGCGTTTTTCTACAACGTGCTCATGATTCCCGTTGCCGCAGGCATTCTCTATGCTCCCTTCAACCTGACCCTGAAGCCGGAGATGGCCTGCATCGCCATGTGGTTCTCATCCATTACCGTGGTGCTCAATTCCCTCTTCCTGAGGCGCATGGCGTCGACCCTTGGCGACGGTGCCGGGGAGCGGGCTGCACAGCCCTGAGTCGCGGGCTCCCCGGCTCTGTGTGAAGGGAAGGTGTCACGCTCTACTGGTCGAACTTGAACGACACCTTCAGGCGGGTGCGGTACGCGACAATGCGGTTGTCTTCGAGTCGCATGTCCATGTTCACGACCTCGGCCACGCGGATATCCCGCAGGGTCTTGTCCACGGTCTGAATGGCGACTTTGGCCGCATCTTCCCAGGATTTTTCCGACAAGCCGACAACTTCGATGATTTTGTACGTGCTTGAATCCATGGTGTTCTCCTTTTTGGGTGGGACGGGGTGAGGATCGGAGGTGCTGGCACGCGAACCAGCGGGGGTGCGGTGGGGCCGGAGGAAGGGATGGAACATCGGTCAATGGCCGCTGTCAGGGCGGGGTCGTAAAAAGCGGCGCTGCTGTCTGGCCCGGTGCTGTAAGAAAATACGTGATTTTTTAAGATGATACCAGATCGCCGAACCCGTCGCAATGGGGGACTCAGGGCGAATGCCTGAAGTTTGTTGAGGGGGCCTGAGAACAGTTCAGTTGCCTTGGCAGGTCGATTATTGCAAAAAAGCTCCGAGCCTGAGTAACGAGGGCTCGGAGCTTTTGCGTTTCTGGGCAAACGGCCTGGTGACGTTGCAGGGTTGGTGCGGCCCATGACAGGCGGAAGGTCAGGCCGGTTCGGCCGCGTCTTCGGTGATGCTGGCAGGCAGGGTCACTTTGAGGACCAGGTAGCCCACGGCACCTGAGGCCAGAGAGCCCAGGATGATGCCTAACCGTTCGTCGAACAGGAGGTTGACGGAGGTCTGCTCAAAGGCCAGGGAGCCGATGAACAGGCTCATGGTAAAGCCCACACCGCAGAGGGCCGCGGCTCCGTAGAGGGCCCCCCAGGACACCCCTTTGGGCAGGTCCGTGAGCTTCAGGGCCACGGCGGCCCAGCAGCAGCTGAAGATCCCCACCTGCTTTCCGACGAAGAGCCCCAGGGCGATGCCCAGGGGGACGGGATGAAAGATCTGCTCCATACCCATGCCTGCCAGGTTGAGCCCGGCGTTGGCAAAGGCAAAGACCGGCAACACCACAAAGGCCACCACCGAATGCAGATCGTGTTCCAGGCTCTTGAGGGGCGAGGTCCCGGGTTCTTCTTTGGAAGTCATGGGAATGAACATGGCCAGCAAGACCCCCGCCAGGGTGGCGTGCACCCCTGATTTCAGCATGGCCACCCACATGACGACCCCCACCGCGATATAGAGGCTCTTGGGCTCAACATGCCTCCAGTTGAGAAGGGCCAGGACCGGGATGCAGAATCCCACCACAGCAAGGGCCACCGGTGAGATGTTTTCCGTATAGAAGACGGCGATGATGACGATGGCCCCGATGTCGTCGAAAATGGCCAGGGAGGTTAAAAACACCTTGATGCTGATGGGAACACGCGATCCCAAAAGGGAGAGCACCCCCAGGGCAAAGGCGATGTCCGTGGCCGCCGGAATGGCCCACCCTTTCATGGCCGCGGAATCGTTTATGTTGAAATAGACGTAGATCAGCGCGGGGACGGCCATGCCGCCGATGGCTCCCACCCCGGGCAGGATGATATTGCGCTTGTCCGCCAGCTCGCCTTCCAGAAGCTCCCGCTTCAACTCCAGGCCCACAAGGAAAAAGAAGATCGCCATGAGCCCGTCGTTGATCCACAGCAAAAGGGGCTTGGCAATGTGGATGGCCCCCACCCGGATCTCCACCGGGGTGTCGATGAAAAGGGCATAATACGTCCGCAACGGGGTGTTGGCCAGCACCACCGCCAGGGTGGCGGCCAGCATCAGGACAATGCCGCCAGCGGATTCCATTTTGAAAAATTTTGCGAGAAACGATTCCTGGGGCTTCATCATGGCGATCTCCGTATCTGGTGTGATGTCGGTTGTGCCGGCGGCCAGGGGGATCCTGGTCATCCGGGCGCTCATGCGTCAAACCTTCGGTTCTTTGAGTGAATTTTTACTTTAAAGGCGGATGTGATTTGACCCGAGGAACGAGGGGCAAAACACATCTGCTATCTGCTTTCAAGGTGGCTCACCTTGCCGCCGGGGGCAAACGGGTGCTGAATGGTGACCTTTCTTGTTTTATCTTCTGTTTCTCTGCCACCGCGTAAAACTCCACCCCGTGGCCTGAAGGTGATTCCGGGGCGCACGGTGACGCTTCCCAGCCCGTGTCGGCCAGAAAGGCGCCGATCTGTTCGGGGCGGAGGCTCCAGAGCCAGGGTTCTCCGGCCAGGGCCATGGTCCAGAGCAGGAGCCCGGAGAGCCACCCCACATCCGGCCTGCCCCCTGCACCGGTGCCGATGTAGGTGAAGACCATGCGGCTTCCGGGGCCCGTGATGTCATGGCAGTGCGAAAACAGGTCTTTTACCGCCTTTTCGGGCAGGTACATGAGCAGGCCCTCGGCCAGGATTACCGTCTGGGCGTTTGGGACCCACAACGGATCGGCCTCCATGGCCTCGGCCAGCGGGGTGTGGGCCAGGTCCTCTGCCATGAGGTGCAGGTTGCCCGGCCTTCCCATGGCCGCGATGCCTTTTCGCTTGAGGCGGGATGTGGCGGGATGGTCGATCTCGAAAAAGCGGACGCCGGGGAACTCGTGGGCCAGGCGCCACGCCAGGGTGTCGTACCCCGCCCCGAGGACGAGGACCTGGGTGCATCTATTTTCGACGGCGTCCCGCACCTGCTCCTCGCAGAACACTTTTCGGCGCCCGATCCCTTCGAATTCCCCGGGCATGAGCGGGTCAAACAGGTGACAGAGGCTGACCATCTGCCAGGAGCGGGACCACCGGACCAGGGCCGGGCCTGCGGCCCCGGAGGCCACGAGGAGGCGGGCCGTGGCATCGGCCATGCCCGCCGGCAGGGCGTCGGCAGCGTCCGGTGTGGCGCCCAGGCTCACGATGTTCAACGCGATTTTGCGGGCTGTCCTGCTTGGCTGATCGGTTCGCACGTGGTGTTCTCCTCCGCAAGGCCCGTGAGCATATTGGTGAGCCGTTCGGCATGGCTGGCCGAGGTGTCGTCGAAGCGCAGGATGTGGGTGTAGCGATGCAGCTGCCAGCGCAGGGCGATGACCTGGACCGCATTGGTGGGGGCCTCTTCCAGAAGCCGGGCGATGAAGTGCTCGGGTGACGGCCTCGGGTCCCCGGGTCGAACCGGTCCTGCAACCAGGGCCAGAAAGTGGAGCTCGGCCAGGTTGGCGCAGGCCCAGAGCCTCTGGGATGAATCGGGGTGGTGAAGGTCAAAGCGGGCCGAGGCGTCCAGAAAGGCCCACAAGGGAATCTCCAGCTCCATTTTCTTTGTCTTGTAATATTTAAGGAACATGGAGAGGCTCAGCACCTGGGTGCCGGGCCAGTGGGCGTGGGCGTTGATGGCTGCTGCGCGTCGGTAAAAGGCAAGGGCCCGTTCCAGGCTCAGGAGGGCGTCGTCGGAGAGACGAGGGGCCTCGGGGGACTTGTTTTCGTTGTGCTGAAGGTAAAGCGCCTGGGCCTGACGCTTTTCCGCTGACCCGAGGATGCAGAGCTTGGCGATGCGGTTCTCCTGGGCAGCGAGGAAAGGCGCGTCGGGTTTTGGATCGCAGTCGGGCATCACCGAGATGGCGTAGCGGATGTCGTCGATGACCTCGGTGAAGTCGCCGTCAATGCCTTTGATCCCCCGCTCGGTGAGGTTGTGGGCGCGGTTCATGGAGGCGGTGAGGGCCCTGTGGGCCTGGATGGTCCTGAACTCACCGAGCTGGGATTCCATGTCGTCGGGCAGAGACGCGTAGGTAATGAGGCTGCCCCAGTCATGGGTGGTACGGTCCTGTCGCCGGAGTTGCTGGCGCAGCTCGTAAAGGCAGGCGCGGGGGTCTTTGCCCCAGAGGAGGCCCCCGTAGAGGGTCCGGACCATGGTGACGGAGCCGGTCTTGGTCAAGGGGTATTGGGAGCCGATGACCAGGGGCACCCCTGCGTTGTGCACGGCGTGGACCAGGCTGGAGCCGGGGAGTACCACCGAGCCCTGCTGACCGCTGTCGCAGCTGGCGACGGTGACCACCAGGGGGGAGGAAAATCCTTCGCCCCGGGCCTTGACCCGCAGGGCCGCGGAGAGTCTCTTTCCATCCACCACGTCCATGCCCGAGGGATTGGTATCGTCGCACAGGGCCAGCCCGTAGCGGACCTCCGACGCGTCCGGGTGCGGCACCCCGTGGGCGAGGATGTGCACATGGGTGTAAGAGCCTTCGGCGCAGGCCTCCTGGATCTGGGCCAGGGTGGCCGACGGCAGGATGGTGAGAAAGGGGGAGAGGCGTTCCGTGGGCGATTCGTGGGCCGAGGCCCTTGGAAGCCAGGGCCCCACAGCCTCCCGAAGGGCGAGGAGGTGAGCCTTGAAGGGGATGGTTCCAACCCCCGGGGGCGCTGCGGCGGCAAATAGGATCCGGGGCGTTGTGTCCCAGGGCTGGACCCGTCCGTCTGCCCCCCGGATCTCCCGGGTCATCACCACCGGCACCTCCTGCTGAAGGGCCAGGGGCGAGCCTTCACCGGGAAAGCCGCGGGCTGCGTCGGCCATTTCAAAGGGGAGCAGGGCCAGCTCCGATGCCGAGAAGACAAGGCGCAGCTGGACGAATGTTTCGTCTCCCTCCAGGGAGAGGTCGGCGATGAGGCCGGGGACCTTTTCCATGATCTGCCCCATGGCCGTCGAGATCTCCCGGATTTGGGCTCTTCGCGTGGGGGTGTCCTTTTCCCCGTAACGCAGGGCCCTGAGCAGGGTGAGCACATCCTGCTGCTCGTAGGGCAGGGTGACGGTGACGGGCTCGTGGCGACCGCTGAGGCCCATGTAGCGCGTCAACGGAGAGATAAGCTGGTTGTGGGGCGGACCATGGCGCAACAACTCCAGTTTCACCGATCGAATGTGTGGCATGGGGGCTCCTGTGTGAGATCCATGGGTATCGTTAGGAAAAAAGCCGGGTAAAAAAACATTCCGGCGGTCAGCAGGCAAGTCGCCCGTCGGGCACCGGGCAGAGGCTGTAGGCGCCGTCTGTCCCTTCCACGGTGGCAAGGGCCCCTGAAACCTCTCCGCCGTCCTCTTTTTCAATAGAGACCACGGAGCGGACGTGACGGATGAGGGGCCTGCCGTTGACCGTGGCACTGTCCAGGCTCTTCATGTCGCCCTTTTCAAGGATGGCCCACACTTTTTTAAAGGGCTCTTTTTCCAACAGGTCCGGGGTGAGCTGCATGAGGCGGATCCAGGAGCCGGAGTTAAAGTAAGCGGGGCCTGTGCCCGAGTTGATGGCTTTGTGCAGGTGGGTGTGGCCGGCCACCACCACATCCACCTCCGGACCCACAAGCTCCCGGACACTCCGGCAGGTGTCGTCTTCGGTTTTGGGGTTGAAGGTGGGGTCGTCCTTGAGCCAGCCCTGGAGGGCTTCGCGCATGTTCTCCTCCGGGGAGCGGCCCCGTATTTTGTCCCACACCGCGCCCCAGGCACCTAAGAAGTCGGCCTGCTCCGGGGACGAGGCCAGTGAGGCCGGGGAAGTGCCCCTGGCCAGGTGGGCGTCCATCTCGTGGAGGAGGCTGTCCATGTCCGTTGTGCCGGTGGCCGGGGTATTGACCAGGCTCGGATAGCTGGAGGCCATGACCCGCTGGAAGGCGGTGTCCTCGGACGCCTCCTGGCCGGGGAGTTCCCCCTGAAGTCCGAGGAAGCTGTCCGGGTCCCGGTGTTTGTCTCGCATGAAGTCCGCGGCGACACCAAAGAGGCTCTTGAGCCGCGACCAGGTGACGGCATGGTCGTCCATGGCCATGAGCAGGGCGGGGATGGTCTCGGTCTCGGGCTTGAGCAGGTCGACCCACCGGTATTTTTTCTTGAGCCCGTTCATGACGTCGATGACCATCTTGGTGCCAGCGTTGGGCGTCCACGGGGTCAGGGGGGTACGGCGTTTTTTCTCCGCCCGGATGCGGTTCAGGGCCCTGTAGTCCACGGGGTTCCAGGCATCGGTTTCGTTGCCGTGGATGCACAGCACGTTTTTCTCCCCCACTCGGCAGGCAAAGCCGGTGCCGTCCATGGCAAAGATGAGGCGGCCCCGTGCCGCGTCGGATCCTTCGCAGAGTCTTTCGGCCAGAAGGGCCCTGACGTCGGGAAGGGCCAGTTCCACGTCGTGGTTGCCCAGGACGATGACCAGGGTGCGGTTTTCAGACCGGGTGTAGGTGGAAAGGGCCTGAAAGACCTCCGTAAACTCCGGGTCGTTCATGATGCGGGTGAGGTCTTTTGCTGCATGGTTGGGGCGGAAATAACAAGCTTTTTCATTGGGCGGTGCGGGTTCGGCGAGAAAATCCACGATGTCGCCATTGAGGACAAGGGCTGTTTTTCGGTTGTCGGGCTCGGCGGCCAGGTGGTTGATGAGCCAGGCCAGGGCTTTTTGCTGGTTGAAGATCTGGAAGCCGGGGGAGCCCCCCAAATGGATGTCGGAGATGACACGGACGGCATCGTACTGAGGAAAGGGCATGGGGCACCTCGTTCAGGGGTTAATAAGCCGATATTGTATCGTATTTCGCAGATAATACAAGGGGTGACAACGGGTGCGATAACCAGCGTGACAACCGGGGGAACGGTGTCATGAATGACAGCGGCACTCGGCGTCGCCCCTGCGGACTGTGGAAATTCTGAGTGCCGAAATAGACATAATATAAGAGGTATGCCCGGAAAACGCCGATTGTCATTTGTTTTTCTCTTTAACTCTTTGGGGGGAACAACCGAAAAACACAGTGTAGGGGGATCTCATTCCGGAAAAGGGCATCGGCCCTTTGCGGCAACGGCGGAACCAGGCAGGCAAGATGACCGAAAAGATTCGACTCAGCGACATCTCAAAAGTATTCAAGCTCTCCGGGCGCAAGCGCAAGGCGGCCCTGGGTGGGGTGCGCCTCTCGGTCTCCGAAGGGGACTTCGTGGTGGTCCTCGGCAGGTCGGGGTGCGGCAAATCCACCCTGCTCAACATCGTGGCCGGCATGGTGCCCCCCACGTCCGGGGAGGTGACCGTGGACGGCGCTGCGGTGGAGCATCCCGATCCCTCGCGCATTCTCCTGACCCAGCAGCCCATGCTTCTGCCCTGGCTTACCGTGCTGGAGAACGTGGCCTTCGGGTGCAAGCTCAGGGGGGAGACCGATCATCTCCTTTCAAGGGCCAGGCGCTGGCTGGAGAGGGTGCACATGGCAGGCCACGAGAGCTATCTTCCCGGAGAACTCTCCCTGGGCATGCAGCAGCGTGTCTGCCTGGCGCGGGCCCTCATGGGCCACCCTGATCTTTTGTTGATGGACGAGCCCTTCGGGGCCCTGGACACCTTTACCCGCTCCCGGCTCCATGAAGAGATGGTGCGCATCCGCCTGGAAACCGACATCACCGTGGTGTTCGTGACCCACGACCTGGACGAGGCCCTGGCCCTGGGAAGCCGCGTGGTGCTTCTGGGCGGCGAGCCCGGTCACATCATGGAGGAGTATGCTTTGGACAGGGCGTACCCCCGGGACCCGGCCGATCCGGTCCTTCGGGACATGAAGGGCGCCATTATGGATCGATTTCAGGAGGAGGGCCTGTGAGCCGTATCGTGACACGCAGGGAGTTTATGAAACAGGCCGGGATGGCCGCCGCAGGCAGCGCCCTGGGCGTGGCCGGTATGCCTGCCCTGGCCCGGGCCGCAGGCGAACCCGAGCTTCGGGTGGGCTACCTGCCCATCACCGACTCGGCACCGCTCCTCATCGCCCATGCCCTGGGGTATTTTCAGGAAGAGGGGCTGCGCCTTAAAAAACCGGTGCGGGTGCGAAGCTGGTCCACCCTTATGGAATCCTTTCTCTCCGGCAAATTCAACTTGACCCACATGCTGCTCCCCATGCCGGTGTGGATGCGGTTCAAGCACCGGGTGCCGGTGAAGGTCCTGGCCTGGAACCACACCAACGGCAGCGCCATTACCGTGCGCGGGGATTCGGATATTCAATCGTTTGCCGATCTGGGCGGCCACCAGATTGCCGTGCCCTACTGGTACTCCACCCACAACGTGATCCTCCAGATGGGCCTGAGGAAATTCGGTCTCAAGCCGGTGATCCAGCGCCAGACCGCTCCCCTTGCCCCGGACGAGGTGAACCTTTTTGTGCTCTCTCCTCCGGAGATGCCCGCCGCCCTTGCCGGACGGAAAATTGACGGCTATATTGTGGCCGACCCCATCAACGCCATCAGCGAGGTGAAGACCGGGGCCCGTATCATGCGGTTTACCGGGGATATCTGGAAGAACCATCCCTGCTGTGTGGTGGTGATGAACGAAGGGCTGGTGGCCCGGCAGCCGGTGTTTTCCCAGAAGGTGATGAACGCCATTGTCCGTGCTCAGCTCTGGATCACGGAGAACCGCAGGGATGCCGCCCGCATCCTGAGCCGCCAGGGAGGGAACTATCTCCCCGTGGACGAAGAAATTTTGCTAAGGGCCTTTACCGGTTACGATCCCGCAGTTTACGGCGAGATGGGAGGCACCGGTGCCATCCATCATCCCGAGTGGCAGCTGGAGCGCATCGGCTTCCAGCCCTGGCCCTATCCGTCGGCCACCCGGCTGCTTGTGGGCGAGCTGGGGCGAACCGTTGTGGAGGGGGACGCCGCTTTCCTCCGCTCCCTGGATCCTGAAGTGGCTGCGGCCGAGCTCGTGGACGACCGCTATGTCACCCGGGCCATCGAAGCCGTGGGCGGGCCGGGAAAATTTTCGTACGGCCGCCTGGACGATCCCTTCCACCGGGAGGAGATCATCTCCGTGTAACCGGATCAACCCGCGTCAGGGCCACTAACGTTTCCTGCCGCCAGCATTGGCCCTTTGGCCCACCTTGCGTTGCCGAGAACCCAAACCCTATGAATGTGATTGAGAGATATTTGAAAAAGCAGTCTGTATACGCAAGGCAACCCTATGCGGAAAAAATGATGAACAGCGGCCTCTTCATGGGGCTTGCCGGGTTCCTTTTTTTCATCGCCCTCTGGGCGGCAGGAGGGACCCTTCTCTTCAGCCGCACGGACCTGGCCCAGTTCCAGGGCTTTCTGCCCGGCCCCACCTTAAAGGGGCTGGTGCGCCTGGTGGGCAGCGCACATTTCTGGGCCTCTGCCGGGGCAAGCCTCTCCCGGGTCTGCCTGGGGATTCTCATCGCCTTTGTGGTGGGGTTTCCCGTGGGCCTGCTCCTGGGGTTCTACCGCACCGTCAGGGTCCTCACCTACCCGCCCATGCAGTTCCTCCGCATGGTCAGCCCCCTCTCCTGGATGCCCATCGCTCTTCTCATCTTCTCCAGTTTTGAGACAGCCATCTGCTTTATCATCACCATGGCCACGGTGTGGCCCATTATCCTCAACACCTCCCTGGGCGTGGTGCGGGTCAACCCCGGCTGGATCATGATGGCCAGAAACCAGGGCGCAACAGATCGTCAGCTTCTCACCCGCATCATCATCCCCGCCTCGGTTCCCTACATCCTCACCAGCCTCCGTCTGGCCCTGGGCGTGGCCTGGATCGTTCTTGTTCCCGCTGAATTTTTGGGGGTCTCAAGCGGCCTCGGCTACATCATCAATGACGCCCGGGATACCATGGAGTACGACCTGCTCATGGCCACGGTCCTTGCCATCGGCGTTTTGGGTTTTTGCCTGGACGGGGCCATTCAGATGCTTCGGCAGTATTTGAATTGGGGGAGTGAAAGGTAAGGCGGGGAAAATAGGAAAAGCAGGTAAATCAGGGGATAGGTAATAGGTGATAAATAGGGGAATAGGCCATCGGTCACAGGGCGGGATGCTTCTGTGGGGATGGCCTTTTTTGTTTGATGGGCATTGCGGTGGTCTGTGGCGAAAACGGTGCGGGGGCCGCACCCTACGCTTCGCGGGTCGGGTATGATTGGGGGGCGTGTGAACCGGGAATCGGTTTCATGCCATGGCGGCGAAAAGCCGATGTTTCCTATGGTGCCCCGTGCGCATCACCAATTGCCCCCAAAAAGCTGGTAGCTGGTTGTTTAAGGTCGCTCGTGATGGTGTGGACTGCTGCAAAAGCCGTTGGCCTCACGTCACGTTTTGCGGTGCGGGGGCCGCACCCTACGCTTCGCGGGTCGGGCATGGTTGGGGGGCGTGTGAACTGGGAATCGTTTTTATGTCATGGTGGCGAAAAGCCGATGTCTCCTATGGTGCCCGTGCGCATTACCAATTGCCCCAAAAAAGCTGGTAGCTGGTTGTTTAAGATTGCTGGTGATGGTGTGGGCTTCTGCAAAAGCCGTTGGCCTTACGTCACGTTTTGCGGTGCGGGGGCCGCACCCTACGCTTCGCGGGTCGGGTATGGTTGGGGGGGGGGGCGGGTATCGTTTTTATGTCATGGCGGCAAAAGGCCGATACCTCGTAGGGTGCGCCGTGCGCACCGCCAATAAGCCGTTTTCCTTCTTTTTAATGATTGACTTCGCTGAGTGATCTGTTTCTATCACCTATCACCTATCACCTATCACCTATCACCTATCACCTATCACCTATCACCTATCACCTGTTTTTCCCCCGCACACCGGCCTGATCGCAGTCGCGCGTGCGATCAGGCCGGCGCAGGGTGTCGCTGCGCTTGAAACACGAAGGCGGCAGGAGAGGTCTGTTCCCTGCCATTTTGCCCTATTACCTGATTACCTATGACCTATTTCCTGATTTTCCTGTCTCAAACCCTTCGGTCAGCCTCAGCAGGGTATAGTGTGTCGCAAACACGTCGGTAAGGGCCGAGATGTTGTTGAACCGGGCGCGGGAGAGGCTGAAGATGGCGTCCAGCACCTCGGTGGAGGTGGCGACCCCCTGTTCGAAGGCCAGGTCCGTGACCCGGAGGTTCTCCTCGGCCTCGGCAAGTCCTGAGCGGGCCACGGCCAGGTTGTCGATGGCCACGTCCCGGTCGAGAACGGCGTTGTCAAAGTCCGTGGAGAGGCTGTTCTCAAGCTCCCTGAGCTGATGGCGAAGGGCGGCTTCGTTGAGGGAGGCCTGGCTTAAGGTCGACTCTTTTTTGAGGCCGTCAAACAGGTTCATGGTGACCGAGGCGGTGAGGCGGACATCGTCGCCGTTGACCTCGGAGGAGCCGAAGCTGTAGTCGTCCAGGTACCGGCTGGTGTAGGTGGCCGACAGGTCCAGGCGCGGCATGTAGGCGGCCCGGGCAGCCTTCCTCTCCATTCCCGCACCGGAGAGGGTCTCCTTGAGGGAGAGGATCCGGCTGTTTTCGGCCAGAAGGACGGATTTGCCTTCGGCCGCGTCCATGACCGTGGGGAGCTCCGTGAACACGGAAAAGTCCAGGGCCTCGGCTTCGGCTTTCGTCAGGGGGCGACCCACGGCAAGGGCCAGGGTGTTGAGGGAGGCGGTGATGTTGGCCAAGGTGCGGCGCTCGGTCTGCACGGCGTTGTCCAGCTCCACCTTGACGGTGAGAAGGTCCCGCTTTTTAAGAACCCCCACGTTGTACTTCAGCTCCATCTCTCGGTATCGGTCTTTGTAGAGGCTCACGGAGTCTTGGGCCACGGTGAGGTTCTGCCTGCTGCGGTAGACCCCCAGAAAAGCCAGGGCCACGTTCTGGCTGACGTCCTGGCGCGTGGAGGCCAGGTCGAGTTGCCCGGCTTCGGCACCAAAGCGTGCGGCTTTCAGGGAGTAGGCGTCCTTGAATCCGGCAAAGACGTTTAAGGCAATGCTGCCGGTGAACCCGTCATTTTTTTCCCGGATTTCGGTGATGGTGTCGTGGTTGTAGCGGTTGGCTTCGTAGCCCACGTCCACACTGGGGAGAAAGGGGCTCCTGGCCTCCTGGACCTTTTTTTCGGCGATGGCGGCTGTGGCCTCGCTGGCCTTGACAGCGTGGCGTTCGGCCAGGGCCTCCTGCTGCAGCTCGGACAGGGTCAGGGCGTGTAAGGGGGTGGCAACCAGGCAAAGGGCTGCCAGAACGAGAAGTCGTTTCATGATGTCGTATACCTCACTGCTCGACATGGGGGCCGGACGTTCCGGCCCCCATGGTGTGTGTTAGGCTGAGTAGCGCTCCAGGGGTTCGTTTGACGACGAGGCCTGCCGGCCTTTTTCTTCGAAACCGATGAAGAAGGAGAGGAGCGCGGGGATCACAAAGAGGGTGAAGAGGGTGGACAATGCCATGCCACCCAGCAGCACGCTGCCGATCCCTCGATAGAGCTCGGACCCGGAGTCCGTGGCCAGCACCAGGGGCAGAAAGCCGGAGATACTGGTGCAGACACTCATGAAGATGGGCCGGATACGGGTTCGGATGGCGTCCTTGATGGCGTCCATCCCCAACATGTTCTCCAGTCGCACGTTGTTCAGGGACTGGTGCACGATGAGGATGGCGTTGTTGACCACCGTGCCCACGAGGATGATGAATCCCAGCATGGTGAGAACATCCAACGGCTGCCTGGCCACGAGAAGGTCCACCAGCCTCAGTCCGATGAACCCGCCGGCGGCTGCCAGGGGCACGGAGAAGAGGATGATGAAGGGGTAGAGAAAGTTCTCGAAAAGGGCGGCCATCAACAGATAGGTGATGAGGATGGCCAGGGCCAGGTTCCACTTCAGGGCATGGAAGGTCTCCATGAGTTTGTCGGCGTTGCCGCCCAGCTTCACGTTAACCCCGGAGAGCTGACCGGCTTCCATGAGGCCGTCCACCTTGGCGCGGATGGTCTCCATGGCCTCCTGCAGGGGCACGTCAATGGGGGGCGTGATCTCCAGGCGGATGTTGCGGCGTTTTTCCAGGCGGTCGATCTGGGTCATGCCGTGCTCGTAGGAGAGGGAGGCCACGTCGCCAACGCGCACCAGTTTCCCGTGGTTGTTGACCATGGGGGCTTCCAGGATGGCCTCGGGGGTCTTGAAGTCCGCCTCCTCGCTGCGAACCACCAGGTCGATGCGGTCCTTGCCGTCGGGGCTGTAGTCTGCCACCTTCCGGCCGTCCATGAGCACATCCACGTAGATCCCCAGCTCCTGCTCGGTGAGGCCGCTGGCCGCCATTTTCTGCTTGTCCGGGATGATGCGCCCCTCGGGGTAGGCAATTTCAAGGGAGGGCACCGGCCGGATCTGAGAGTTGGGCACTGCCTGACCCACGGCACCCATGAGGGTGAAGCCCGCCTGCACGATGGAGCCCATCTCTTCGCCGGAGATGTTCAGGTCGATGGTGCGCCCTTTGCCCAGGCCGGTTTCGAAGATACCGGGCTGGAGGCTGATGCCGAACATGCCGGGCATGGAGTAGATGATCTGGGTCAGGGAGGGAATCAGCTCACCGGCCCGGGTCTCGTCCTCGTCCGTGCAGACCACCCCGAACATGCTGATCATGTCCGCAGAGACGTAAAAGACGTTTTTGATCTTGGGCAGGCCCTCGCCCGTGTCTTTTCGGTAGGTGTCTGTCTTCTCGAAAATGTATTCACCCACCTCGTGCCGTTTTTCGGCGGAGTACCCGGGGGGCGGCACCAGAATGCTCATGATGAAGTTCTGGTTGCCCTGGGGCAGGTACTCGGCCTTGGGCATGAGGGCCCAGGCGATGAGCAGGGAAAAGGCGGTGAAGGACACCACGCAGGCCACCCGGGTGACCGTGTTTTTCAGGCAGGCGTTGGCCACGCCCATGATGCTGGAGATAAAAAGATCCCCGGCCTTGCCCAAAGCGCCGCCCTCTTTCTGGGCCGGTCCCTTTTTCCGGTAGATCAGGTGCATGAAGGAGGGGATCACCGTGATGGAGACAAACAGGCTCAGGAGGATGGCCGTGGTGATGGCGATGGCGATGTCCCGGAAGAGCTGTCCTGCCTCCTGTTTCATGAAGATGACGGGGAGGAAAACCGCCACCGTGGTCAGGGTGGAGGCGATGACCGCACCGTACACCTCGGTGGCCCCTTCGTAGACAGCGTCAAAGGTCTTTTTGCCGAGTTTCAGGTGCCGGTCGATGTTCTCCAGCACCACGATGGAGTTGTCCACCAGCATGCCCACGGCAAAGGAGATGCCCGCAAGGCTCACCACGTTGAGGTTGCGGCCCATGAGCCACAGGGAGGTGAAGGTGCCGATGGCTGAAATGGGAATGGCCAGGCCGATGGTGCCCGTGGACCGTGCGCTGCGCAGGAAGGTCACCAGAACCAGGATGGCCAGGGCCGCCCCGATGAGCACGTTCTTTTTCATGATGGAGATGGCCCGCATGATGTAGGGCGCCTCGTCGTAGGACCAGTTGATGTACAGGCCCCTTTTGGCCAGAATGCCTTCGTTGAGGCGGTCCACTTCGGCGTGGACCCGGTTCACGATCTCCAGGACGTTGCCCCCTTTCTGCTTTTTCACCCCGATGACGATGCCTTCGGCGCCGTTTTCCATGACCGAGACAAACTGGGGTTCGTAGCCGATGCGGCTGGTGGCGATGTCCCGAAGGAGGATGCGGGTGATGCCGTCATCCATAATCACCACGTCCAGAGGGTCGGTGACCTTCTGGAACTTGGCCGTGGTGCGGATGCGGTAGTTTCGCCGGTCAATGCCCAGCACCCCTGCGGAGATGTCGTTGTTGGCGGCCGTAACCCGGGCGATGACCTGGTTGATGGTGATGCCCCGCCGGGCCATTTTTTCAGGATCCAGAACGATCTCAAGCTGGTCCTTGGTGCCTCCGAAGACCAAGAGAGAGGCCACGCCGTCGACACGCTCGATGTACTGCTTGACTTCGTTGTCGAAGAAGGTGCGCTGGGTGCGGATGTCGGTGTTGCTTCCTTCAAGGGCGCGCATCTGCATCCAGATGATGGGGTTGGCGGAACCCCCGGAGCTGGAGATCACCGGCTCGTAGACGTTGTCCGGGTAGTCCGATACCTCGTTGAGCTTGTTGGAGACCCGGAGAAGGGCCGTGTCCACGTCGGTCTCCAGGTCAAAGGTGAGGGTGATGGTGGCGTAGTCGTTGTAGCTGGAGCTCTCCATTTTCTGGAGGTTCTGGAGGCTCTTGAGGTTGTCCTCCTGTCTTTCGATGACCTCGGTCTCCAGCTCGCTGGGGCTGGCACCCGGCCAGGAGGTCATCACCTCGATTTCCGGCAGCTCGGTGTCGGGGGCAAGCTGCACGGGGAGCTTGGAGAGCCCGATCATGCCGAACAGGACGATCATGATCACCATCACCGCAGCGGTGACGGGTCGTTGGATGGAAAATTTAATCAAATCCATGGGTGGCTTGGTATCCCTGGTTTCATCATGTCAGAAAAGGCCCGACGCCCTCGGCATTTCTCGTGCGGCCACAAGGCGACGGGCGCCTTGCGGGGGAGTGGGGCACGGCTGTGCTTCAGATTCGGTTTACTTCCTTGCTTCAATGACCGTCACGGGCTGGCCGGGCTGGAGCCGGTCGTTGCCGTCGATGATCACGTCCATGCCGGGGGCCACGGGCCCTTCGGCGATGCCGGCTGCGCCCTCCACGTAGGCGAGGACCGTTACCGGCAGGGGCGCTGCTGCCCCTTCATTGATGGTGTAGACAAGTGTCTGGCCGTTGAAGGTGACCAGGGCATCCCTGGGGACCAGGGTCATCTCCTGCTTGTCACTGGCGGGCATGGCCACGGTGGCGCTCATGTTGAGGACCGCCGTCTCCAGCCTGGGAAGCATCACCTTGACGAAGATGTTCTTGGTGGCCGTGTCCGCCACGGGGATGTACCCGGTTATCCTGCCGCGGGTGGTGAGGCCCAGGGCGGTGATGGAGACGTCCAGCTCCTCGCCGGTCCTGGCAAAGACCAGGAGGTCTTCGGGCATGGGCACCTTCACGTAGAGGTCGTCCATGGAGCCCAAAAGGCACACGGGATTCCCCGGGACCACCCAGTTGCCCTCATCGGCGTTTTTCTCCAGCACCACGCCGGCAAAGGGGGCACGGATGACGCTCTTCTCCTTTTTCAGGAGGGCCAGGGCCAGGTTTTCCTGGAGGGTGGCCTTCTGCATGGCAAGGTCCTCCATGGAGAGGCGCATGTTGTCATACTCCTGCTCACTGGCCGCCTGCTGCTTGAAGAGGGTCTCGTAGCGGGTCAGGTCCTTTTTGGCCTGGGCCAGCCGGATCTCCACCTGGGCGATTTTTTTCCTGACCGTGCCGATCTCGTTGTTCACAAAATCGAGGTTCAGGCGGAACAGAGGCGCTCCCTTGGTGACCTGGTCACCCTCTTTGACCAGAACGGCCTCCACCTGGCCGCTCACCTCGGGAGAGAGGGCGGAGACGCGGTCGAACTGGAGGGTTCCCACCACATCCAGGGTCTTGGCGATGGTCTTCTGGTGAATCTGGCTGGTCACCACCAGCGCCGGAGGCTGGGCTGGACCCTCGGCGTACGAGAGGACCGGCAGGGCAAGCAGGGTGATGACGGTTATCCATTTCATAGCTTTCATTGATGTACCTCGCTACTCGGAAAAAATGGTCGGTAAAAGCGGTGGCCTAAGGAGTTGCGCAGTTAACGCGCGGCCGTCCCGTCGGAGATTGCGGTTTGGACCCCGAAAGGTCGGGTTGTCTTCTTTTGGGCCCACCGTAAGGTGAAGGGCCCGTTTTCTTATTCTTCTGAACCGGTATTTAGATATAAACGCAACACCACCTGATTTCCTGCGGTGGGGAAACGTTTTTTTCAGGCCCCGGCTGTCAGGCGGGTATGGGGGCCGCCCGGAGGCCCGCTGAGATGTAGTGAATCAACTCTTCCAGCATGGCATCGGGATCCCGGTCGATACCCAGGATGGCAATGGATTCCTCCATGATGCACTCCCCCTGCATGATGCCGAAGGCCGAGATGCGGAAGAAGGCAATGCGGCGCAGCAGGGTCATCCTCGGGATCTGGGGCAGGGCCTTTGCCATGCAGTCGACCAGGTAGATGAGTTTTTTCTCCAGGATGTTTTTCAGGTTCTGTTTGAAGAAATCCTCGTTTTCATAGGCCGCGGCAAACTGGTGGAAAACGTTCATCCAGTCCGGGTGGGTGACGGTGAACTCATGAAGGGGCGCCAGCTGGCTTCGCAGCAGGTCCTCCAGAACCGGGGCCTTGTCTCCTGCACGGTCCATCACCACCTCCAGGCGCTGGGTCTGCTCCTCTTCAAGGGGGGTGAGAAACCGGGTGACAATGGCTGAGATGAGGTTGTCCTTGGAGCCGAAGTGGTAGTTGATGGCCGCCACGTTGACTCCGGCCTCCTCTGTGATTTTTCGCATGGACGCCTTGTCTGCGCCCAGTTCGACGATGAGCCGTTCGGCGGCATCGAGTATTTTGGTTTTGGTATCCATTTAAGGGGTCCGTTGTGTGGGAAACAAATATTTTAAACGCTGTTTGAAACATCGATAAAAAAGGGTTTTAAACGATGTTTGAATCGGACGCAAGGTTTTTGTAGGTAACAACGCAAAAAAATGACTTTTGGTGAGGAGGAAAGGAGGGTTACGATCACCCGGTGGCGTGTGCATCCGATTCGAGAGATAACCGGAATCAGGGGCTGCTGCTTGTTTTATGTGGGGAATTCAGAAGGTGTATCCGATGGAAAAATGAAAATTACCGGAGCTTTCCCCGGGCTGTTTGTCCAGCTTCCAGCCGTAGAGAAATCCCACGGGGCCGATGGGGGTGATATAGCGCAGGCCTGCTCCGGCACTGGAACGAAAGGACTCGGAGAGATCGGGCTGGGAGGCATTGCGGAGGCTTGCTGTATCGAAAAACGTGGTGAGTTCCACATTCAAGCCCAGGTCGATGCGGGCCTCCACGCTTCCCAGCAGGGTGGTGCGCCCGCCCACGGCTTCGCCGCTGTCGTTGATAAGGAACTTGTTCTCGCTGTAGCCCCGGATGTCGGTGGTTCCACCCAGGAAGAGGAGCTGGTCTTCGGGGATGTTGTTGTTGCTTCCGTATGGATCGATGTGGTGGATCCTGCCCCTCAGGGCAAAGGTGAGGCGGTTGACGGGGGTCTTATAGAACCGCAGCTCGTAGCGGTATTTGAAAAAGTCGTCCAATGAATTTCCGACGCCTGCGGAGATGTCCAGGGCCCCGAAGGCGATCATGCCTTTTCGGGGGCGCACAAAGGAATCGGTGGAGTTGTAGGTGAGGGACGGGGTGACCACCACAATGTTTCGCTGCTCGTATTGCTCTTCATCCCCCGGGGGAATGGGCGTGTCGTTCAGCCTGTACTGCTCCCTGTATTCGTAGCGGTTGTTGAGGGATGCGTTGAAATTTTCGAGGAACCGTCGGTTGAAGGTCAGGGAGGAACCGTAGGTGCGTGTGCCGAAATCCTGGTTGAACTCTTCGAGTTTCTCTCCGAACATGCTGAAGGTGGCGTTGATCCGGGTGCCCAGAAAGCGGGGCTCGGTGATGCCCAGCTCGGTGCGGTATCCGATGTCGCTGACCTCGGCTGCGATCCAGCCGTCTTTGTTCTGGCCGAAGAGGTTGCGGTCCCCAAGGCGGGTGTGGGCATATTTTTCCCGCCGGGTGTCGTATCCGAGGCCGAGCTCATAGTAGTAGGGCTTTCTCTCTTCCACCTCCACCAACAGATTCACCTCGGGTTCCTCTTCTTTAAGCCCGATGGTCCGGAAGTGCGCCGCGGAGAGGGCGGCGATGTTCCGGATGTTGCGCTGGGTCTCCAGGGCCTGGGTCAGGGAGAAGGGTTCCCCCGGGGTGAGCTCGACCTCCCGTCTGAGGATGCGCTCGCGGGTGCGGAAGTTGCCTGTGTAGAAGACCTCGCCGGTTGTTACGTTGGGCCCTTCGGTGATGTCGTAGGCCATCTCGGCCCGGCCCGCCCCCTCGTCATCGGTCTCGACCCGGGTCTGCCCCGTGACGGTGATATGGGGGTAGCCCTTTTCAGAGATGGCCCCGGAGAGGGTGTTTTCATCGCTTTCGATCATGTACTCCCGAAAGGGCTCTCCCTCCTTCAGGGCAATGGCGTCCAGCGCCTCATCGGGTGTGAGGGCCTGCAGGCCGTTGAAGGCAACAGATCTCACCCGGGTCTGTATGCCCTCTTGAATGGAAAGGGAGATATCGGCGAGTTTTCGGTTGGTTTCGGGGTCCTCTATGAAGGTCACCTTATGGTCCACGGTGGTCTCCAGGTAGCCCTTGGTCAGGTAGAGGGACTGGATGGCGCTGATATCCTCGTCCAGGACATCGGGGACGAACTCTCCGGCGCTGAAGGTGCCGGGCAGGCGGGTGAGCATCTGCTTTTCGATGCGCTTCCGGTCGAAGACGGTGTTGCCCTGGATGTCCAAGGCCTGGACGATGTAACGGGGTCCCTCGTCAATGGAAAAGAGCAGCTCTCGCTCCCTGATACCCTCGACGGTGACGTCGGACTCCTCCATGCTCACCTGCACATCCAGGTAACCGGCTTTGTGATAGCGTGTCCGGATGTTTCTGAGGCTCTTTTTCAGGCCCAGTTCGCTTCGGTTTCCCTCTTTCAGGTAGGCCAGCTCTTTTTTCAGGGTCAGTCCCCAGAACTCGGTGTTCCCTTCAAAGAGGGCCACGTATTTTTTCCCTTCGTCTATCCTGAACCGGATGACCATATCGTGGGGATCGGCGAGGTGCTCCACCTCCGGGGTGATCTCCACGTCTCCATACCCCTTGGCGCGGTAGAATTTTCGGAGGTTGTCCACATCTTCATCGAGTTTTTTCTGAATGAACCGGGGGATCTCTCCGGCGAAGAGGGAGACCTTCCAGGTGTCGAGTCTCAGCTTGAGCCGTGCGTCGGAAAAACCGTTGTTTCCGATGAGCTCCACGCGGTGGATTCGGTCGAAGTCCCCCTTGTGGATGGAAACGGTCACCTCGAAATGGCCGTCTTTCGGGTCCTCCTCCGACGTGACCCGGATCGTGGCGTCCGGGTACCCTTCGTCTTTGAACGTTTTTTTGATGAGTGCTTCCTGTTTTTGAAGCTTTTCGGAAACAAAGGCGTCACCGGTATAGATGGTCATGGCATTGAGCACCTCCTTTTCCAGGAGGGGAAACGCCCCGTTGATGTGGATATCCTTGATCCTCCGGAACGGGGTCAGCCGGAAGGTCAGGGCCATCTCCCCTTCACCCTCGGGCGGGTCGGGTACGTCGATGGCCTGGAACAGCCGGGTGCTCTTGAGCAGCTCCAGGCTTTTCTCAAGGGCTTCGGCGGAAAAAGGCTCTCCCTCTTCCAGGAGGATGATCCGGCGGGCAAAGGCGGCAAGGTGCGCGGGTTTTGTGACGGTCCCCACGATCTCCACGTTGATCTCCGAGATGACGGGGGCGCTGGGCTCGGCCACGGTGGGCCGAGGCATCAGGACGGCTGAGAGCACAAGGGCAAGGCACATCCAGTGCCGGGCAGAGCGGGGGCCGTTTCGTCGGGCGCATGTGGGCGGTGATGCGATCATGGTCACCTCATCTCCAGCCGGAAGACCAGCTCGCCGCCGAAGTCCCCGTCCGTGTCCCGGAAGGCGTTCATCAGGAGGCTTTCGTAGAACTTGTACTCGGTGATGGCGCTCTGGACCGTGACCCCGTTTTTGGTTCCCACCCCGTATTTGAGGGTCATGCGTTTGGAGAGCTCTTTGCCCACGGTGATGTTGACATCGTCGGCATCATCCTGGTCCGTGCGTTCCGTGTAGGTCATTTCTATGGTGTCCAGGCCGGTGGCCTCCTTGAGGCTCCCCTCAAGGGTGCGGGTCACCATGTCGGCAAGGATCTGCTTGGTGGACTGGCTGGATCCGCCCTCTCCGCTGACCATTTCGTTGTGCGTTTTGTTGAAGACGATGAGGGAGAGGATGTCCGAGTCGCTCTCCTCGGGCACCGAACTCATCTCGAATTTGAGGTTGTCCTCCACCCCCGAAACCTTCAGGGTGATGGTCCATTGCCTGATGACGATCTCGCTGTCCACGTCAATGGTCGCCTCGACTTTGTAGGGGTTGATAAAGTCCACCACCCCTTTTTTGATTTCAAACTCTTTGCCCAGGTAGGAGATGGTGCCGGATTCCACCTCGGCCCGTCCATTGACAAGGACCCGGCTCAACGGGCCGGAGACGGTGAGGGTGGGCTTCAGGTCCATGAGCGCAATGTTGTTGTCCACCACAAAGGGGGAGCGGTGTCGGATGGAAATGTTGAGCTCCGTGTTGTTCAAAATAGGGGTGTCGCGCCTTCGGGTGACAGGGGACTGCTCCCGGCGTCGCTGGCCGAGGTTGTCGATGAGCCCCAGCCGGACGTTTTTAAAGTAGCGCCCCTCCACCAGGATAATCTCCCCTGAGATGAGGGCGTGCTCCGGTGTGCCTTCATAGGTCAGGTCGCCGTTGACCCAAAGCTCCATGGTGCCCGGCAGAGTCAGGGGAAGGGCCTGTGCCCTGAGCCTTGCCTTGATGGCCTTTGGAGTCACATGGTCCAGCCCCAGGGTGCCGGAAAAGTCAAACTGCCCCTTGTCGAGATTGCCGGTGATGGTCTTAACGGTGAGGGCTTTGGGCGTGATCGCCATGCGACCGTTGAGGTTCTGGAGTTTCTGGCCCAGGACCGGCACGGTGAAGCCGATCTCCTTAAGGACGAGGTCCCCGTTAAAGTCCGGCTCCTTGGGTGTGCCGGTGAGGCGGGCAGAAAGGGTGATGTCTCCGGTGATGTCCCCGAGGCTTTCGGTGAAGAGGTGGAGCACCTCCATGGGAACGGCACCGTCCAGGGAAAAATCCAGGGTGCCATCCGGTGATCCCGTGCCGTTGATGTCAAGGTGTCCCTGGTCGAAGAGGGAGAGGTTCAGGGCCTCCACCCGCAGGGTGCCGTTGTCAAAGGAGGCGTTGCAGGCCCCTTTGGTGATGAGGGCCGTTCCGTCGTGGGAGGCGGTGAGCTCTGTCACGGTTGCATCGGCGGTGAGGGTCTTGGGGGAGGTGGCGTCTCCCCGGGCTTCGATGAGGCCGGTGACGGTCCCTGTAAGGGTCCTGCGGCCCGCCATTTTGAAAAAGGGCTCCAGCCGGGTTTGCTCCAGGCGCGCGCTGGCGGAGAAGAGGTGGGTGACGAGATTGTAACTGCCGGACAGCTCCGCCACGAGGTCTCCCCGGACCCGGAGTTCCTGATCCCTGAGGGTCAATTCGAGGCTGCCGTCGTCAAAGGGCTCGTTGTTCAGGAACAGGTCGGTGACGCCCATGTTTCCTTTGAGCCGGGGATTGTCCAGGCTCCCCTCCCCGGTGATGTCCAGGCTGAGCTGGCCTTTGGCTGCGTTTTTTTCACCGATGAATTCGATCTCCTCAATGTCCAGGTCCCGGGCCTTGAGCTGCAGGGCGTAGGTCTTTTCGGCAGGGGAAAACCAGCCGTCTGCTCTCAGCTCCTCTCCCGGGGTCAGGACCACGGTGAGCTCCTCAATGATCACCCGGTTGTCTTCCATGCGGGAGGCCAGGGTGACCTCGTGGAGTGTCTGAACGCCAAGGTTGAGTTTTTTCGCCCCAAGAAAGAAGCTGCCCCGGGGGGCAGTCGTGTTTCCGGATAGGCGTGCGTCGATGGAGACCTGTCCCGACATCCGGGGGGTGACATCGTTTAAGTTGAAGGCTTCGGCCTTGAGGGTGACATCAAAGGTGGGGTGGGCCACCACGGCCCCGGTTTCAGGTTCGAGAAGGCGTGCCGTTCCCGAGAGTTCCAGTTGGGATTGGCCATTTGTCAACCGGGCTGTGTCCATGGAGAGCATGCCGTCCTTGAGCAGGGCAAGGACTTCGAGGTCTCCGATTCGATAGTCCGTAACGGCCAGGGAGCGGCCTGTGAGAGCAAGGCGGGCCGAGGGAGACCTGAGGGGACCCTTACAGGAGAGGGTCCCGTCCAGAATTCCCGAGACACCGGCGCTTGCCAGGAAGGCCTCGGTGTCGATGTGTTCAAAGGCCAGGTCAAGGTCCACGGGGAGGGTGGGGGAGAGCTGGGCCGGTGAGCCGGGTTCCAACCTGCTTTTCAGGAGATGGATGGAACCCTGGGCGCGGAGCCGGGAGTCTTCTTCCTCAAGGGTCAGCTCGTGGATGGTGAGCTGACCGGATCGGTCCAGGCCGGCTGCCATGCGAAGGGTGCCGAGGGCATGACCCCCGAGCTCTAATGCGTCTCCCTGAAGGCTGGCCTCGGCCACCGGGTGGGCAGTGGTTCCGGTTATCCCGACGTCCAGGGTCAGTCGGCCGGTAAGTCCGGCAGCTTCAGGGGCCAGGCGAAGGTCGGCAAGATTTGGGATGGCAAGAGAGAGTTCGGTTTCAATGTTTGAGGACGCAAGGTCAAAGCTTCCGGTCCCGTTAACGGAGGCCTCTCCGGCTTTGATGCTCAGGTGGCGAAGGGCCAGGCGGTTGTCGTCCAGGGTGAGACGGGTTTTCAGGTCGAGGTCCACGGGGTCGGGGAGCTGGGCCAGGGTAAGCGTTTGGATTGAGGCGTCCAGCCGAGCCTCCGCGGACATGACAGAAGGTGAGGCCCCTGTACCGTCGATGGTGAGCTCCGACCGCAGCGCACCGGCCAGGCCCGGTACATTGCGGGAAAAGGCCTCTAAGGCGGTGCCGGTCTGGCTCAGTTCCAGGTGCCAGGCCATGGCGTCGAGGTTTTTTTGCTGGGCGGTGAACCCCTGGGGGAAGGCTTCCCGGAGGTCGAGGCTCCCGGTAGCCTTGACCTGGCCCAGGGGGGCATCGATGGTGAGCTTTTTGAGGGCCAGCTGTTTCTCTTCAAGGTCACAGGCCAGGCCGGCCCGGTCCACCTGGATACCTGCGATCTCGCCCCCGGAATAGGAGAGGGTCAGGTGCGCGCTGGGGTTGTCGGTGGTTCCGCGGGCCGCCAGGTTGAGGGTGACCGGGCCCGAGAGCGTGGCAGGGAGATGAAAGGTCTCTTTCACGGTGGTGAGGGCAGTGGTGGCCGTGAGGTCGATATCAAAGAGGGGGCTCTCGAACAGGTCTTCGGCCTGACCCTTGGCCTCCAGGGCCACCAGGTCAGATTCCAGGGCCAGGGCGAGGGACTTCAGGCGGTCGCCGTTGAGATGGCCGTCGATCCGCAGGGCATCGATCCCTGTTGTGATGCCCGCCATGTTGATTTCCCCGCCTCCGAGGCGAAGGGAGGCCCGAATGGTTTTTTCCCGGAGATCTGCATCCTCCAGCGAGAGGCCGACGGTGCCTGCGACAATCCGTGCCTGGGGCTCAGGGGCATTTCGGTGTTCGTATTGGAAAAAGCCGTCTGTGAGGGAGAGGGCGTCGATTCGGATGTTGAAGGGGAATTCCCCCGAGTCGTTGTCTTGTGTCGGGGGGGCGGGCTCCCGGGCAGGAAAGGCTGTGAGGATATTGAATGTGCCCGAGGCATCCGTGGCCAGCAGGACCTTCGGTGATTCAAGGATGACGTTTTCAAGGGCAAGGGTGTTGCCCAAAAGGGGAGCCCATGCAAGGTTCACAACAAGCCGGTCCAGAGAGACAAGGGGGGCAGACTCCGGGTCGTGGAGCCGAAGATTGGTAACCTCGATGCGTCCTGCGAACAGTGAAAGGCTCAGGTCGTCCCAGTGGAGGCTCCCGGGAATGGCCCTGTTGATGCGATCCTGAAGAAAATGGCGGCCGTGGTCCGAGGTGAGCCAGAAGCGCCCGGCCACCGCGACCAGAAGCATCAGAACGGCAACCATCCCGATCCCGGAGGCAACAACCTTCCGTTTTGTCTGTCGCTGTGAGTTCCACATTGCCACCCTCTTTTGCGGGCAGATTCCGGTGCATGCATGTGAACGTGCTGTCTGCGGAGCGGGAGCCGAACCTGCGGAGTTTTGGGGCTGCGGTTTGTTCCGGTTGGCGGAGGCAGCGGCGTTGGTTGAGGCTTTTACGTGATGATACGTTATCTTAAGCCGCTGCGAGATATATACATGCTAAAGCCATTCCTCGCAACCAAACGTGTGATCCTGAAACCAGTTTATACTTGCAAGAAGGCAATGGCTGGGGCACAAAATAACCATGTTTAGCAATGGATCGTTTTGTTTTTTGGCAACCACTGTTTGTGTAACGCAAACAGGCGGAGACGTCCTGCAAACCCCTGGATAGATAACACACGAGTATTTTTGGTCCCGTGTCATATCAGCGGGATCGGCGGGGCAGGCAGGGTTCATTTACCATGGCAGGGGGCGGACGATGACAGAACTCAAGGTGTGCGGGAACAGGGACAAACCAGCGGGTGAGAGCCTTGTCGGAGATGAGACTTTGGGAAGCCGGGCTCAGTTGTTTCGCCGGGTTTTTGAAAAATCCACCGCCCCTTCGGTTATTCTCGAAGAGGACCTGACGATCTCCATGATGAATGAGAAGCTCGAAGAGCTTGTGGGGTATTCACGGGCGGAGCTTGAAGGCAAAATGAAATGGACGCGGTTTGTGGTGCCAGAGGACCTGGAGCGGATGACGCACTTCCACCACAGGCGGCGTCAGGACCCTTCATGGGCTCCGGAGGAGTATGAGTGTCGCCTGATGGACCGGGATGGGGACGTCTATGATATCCTGATCAAGCTGAACATGGTCCAGGGCTCAACCAGCGTGGCCACCCTGGTGAATGTGACCTCTCGAAAAGAGGCGGAAAAAAAGCTGAAACTCAGGGAAGATGAGTTGCGGGGTATCGTTGAGAACTTTCCGGGTCATCTCTACACCTCTTACAGGGATTACACCCTTGAATTTATGAATGGCCACCTTAGGGCACAGGTTGGCCGGGAGGCCGTGGGGGACCCCTGCTATTCCGCCATTTATGACCGGACAACGCCTTGCCCGTGGTGTGGAGCGGCAGATGTTTTCAAGGGGGAAACCGTGCGATCCGAGTTTTTAAACCCCCGTGACCACCGGTGGTATGCGGCGGTCTCAACCCCCATTTGTGCCATGGACGGCAGCGTGCGGAAACAGCAGACCCTGCTTACGGATATCACCGATCGGAAACTCAAGGAGAAGCGCCTGCGTGACAGTGCCGACAGCTTGCGCAAAGAGAACAGGCGCCTGAAATCCACCATGACCGCACGCTCCCGCTTCGGGGATCTCATCGGGAAGAGCCCGGAAATGCAGGCGGTCTACGAGGTGATACTGAATGCCGCCGCCTCCAATGCCAACATCATTATCTACGGAGAGTCGGGGACGGGCAAGGAGCTGGTCTCGCGGGAAATCCATCGGTTGAGCGATCGCATGGACCATGGCTTTATTCCCGTCAACTGCGGAGCCATCCCCGAATCTCTCATGGAGAGCGAGTTTTTCGGGTACAAAAAAGGGGCCTTCACCGGGGCGGTTCAGGATAAAAAAGGGTTTTTGGACCTGGCCGACGGCGGCACCCTGTTTCTCGATGAGCTCGGGGAGATCGCCCTGGGGATGCAGGCCAAGCTGTTGCGGGCCATTGAGGGCAACGGGTACACCGCCCTGGGGGGAAAGACAGTCCGAAAGCCGAACCTGAGGATCATCGCCGCAACCAACAGGGACCTGACCAACCTCATCACCAAAGGCCTCATGCGGGAGGACTTTTTTTACCGCATTCATATCATTCCCATCCACCTTCCCCCGCTTCGAAAGCGGCCATCGGACATCCCCCTTCTCATGGATCATTTTTTGAAACAGTACCCCGGTGCAACGGAGGTCCCCCCCATTACCCCGGCTATTCTGGATGCGTTTCAGAGGTATCGATGGCCGGGAAACGTCCGGGAGCTGCAAAATGTGCTGCATCGCTATGTGACCCTCAAAAAACTGGACTTTACGGAACTCTTTTCAGCAGATGGGGCCATGCCCTCGGTGGACAAAAGGTACCGCAGCGTGTCCGATCACGGAAGGGACCTGAAGTCCCTGCTGGCCGAAACCGAGAGGGCGCACATCCTCAAAACCCTGGAGGAGATGAAGTGGCATCGAGGCAAGACCGCACACCGCCTGGGCATTAACCGACGGACCCTTGAGCGGAAGATGGCACTGCACCGACTCCGGTCATGCGAATGATGTGTCGCAAAGTGCGGCGTTGGTGTCGCATGGTTGAAAAGCCCCTGATGTAGAGCTGTCTGGCGTTTTATGGCTCTGCTATGCGACATCCCTGTCGCATTTCCTTACCCGCCCATGTCTTGTCTGTTTTGTTGTGAAAGCAGGTAAAACCAGTTGGTTAGATTTTGCAATGATGCCTGTGGCACGTCCTTTGCTCAAGTAACATGCCGGAAAGATAACCCTTAACGGAACCGGGAGGTGGGCATGTACAGAAGCGAGTACGGGCGAAAATGCGTGGATGCGGCCACAGCGGTAAAACAGGTCAAGTCCGGTGACTGGGTGGATTACGGCAATTTTCTCTGCAGCCCCGTGGACCTGGATGAGGCCCTTGCCCATCGCGCCGGGGAGCTTGAGGCGGTGAAGGTGCGCGGGGTGGGGTACCCGGGGATTCCCAAGGTGGCCCTGGCCGATCCTTCGGGCAGAAGCTTCAACTACAACAGCTTTCATTTCAGCGGTGGTGAGCGGTATCTCCACGACAGGGGCGGCTGCAGTTACATCCCGGTTCTCTACCACGAGGGCAACCAGATCTACGATGACGGGGACCTGACCACCGATGTGTTCATGGTTCAGGTGGCGCCCATGGACGATTCCGGTTTTTTTAACTTCGGCATCGCCAACTCCTGCCAGTACAGCCAGCTCCGCAAGGCAAAGACGGTGATCGTTGAGGTCAACGACAACATGCCGGTTTGCTACGGCGGGTATGGCGAGGCCGTGCATATCTCCAAGGTGGACTATGTGGTCCAGGGGACCAACACGGCGCTGGTCTCTCTGCCCCGCATCCCCATATCCGATGTGGACCGGGCCATCGCCCGGCATGTGGTGGGACAGATTGAAGACGGTTCCTGTTTGCAGCTGGGCATCGGGAGCCTTCCCAATGTCATCGGCAAGATGATCGCCGATTCGGATTTAAAGGACCTCGGGGTTCACACGGAGATGCTGGTGGACGCCTATGTGGACATGTACCGGGCGGGCAGGATCTCCAACATGGAGAAGGCCGACAACCCTGGGAAGATGGTCTACACCTTTGCCCTGGGCAGTGAAAAACTTTACGAATTTATCCATCGGAATCCGGCATGCGCCAGCTATCCCGTGGGATACGTCAATGACCTTCATCGCATCGCGGCAAACCCACGTGCCGTCTCCATCAACAACGCCGTGGAGGTGGACCTTTACGGCCAGGTCTGCTCCGAGTCATCGGGGTTCAGGCAGATCTCCGGAACCGGTGGGCAGTTTGATTTTGCCTACGGAAGCTACCATTCCAAGGGAGGAAAGGCCTTTATCTGCCTGGCATCCACCAAGACCGACAGGGAAGGGGCCCTCACTTCAAGGATCCGGCCCTTTGTGGATCACGGCACCATTGTCACCCTTCCCCGGTCTGCCGTGCAGTACGTGGTGACCGAGTACGGCGTGGCCAGCCTCAAGGGAAAAAGCACCTGGCAGCGGGCCGAAGCCCTCATCGGCATCGCCCACCCCGATTTCCGGGAGGGCCTCATGCGGGAGGCGGAAAAGATGAATATCTGGAGAGGGACGTTGGTGCCCCGCGCAGACGTGGCCATGAGCCTTGCGGGGTGATCACGGCCCCGTGAGATGACGCAACCGGCCCCTTGCAGGGGCCGGTTTTTTCGTTTTTGGAGGGCGTTGGGGGAAGGGGTTAAATTCCCCTGATGTACTGGATGTTGGTGGTGTGGCGGATTGTTCGGTGAAGCGCGGCTTCGGCTCCGGGAACCCCCGTGAGGAGGTCATGGAACAGGGCGATGAGCCCGGCTTTGTCCGTGTCGGTTTTTGTGTGGGTGGCGATGTCCCGCAGGTCGATGAAAAACCGGGAAAAGGTGTGGGGCAGGTCCGCGACCACCTCGGTGTTGAGGCAATGGGTCTCATGGTAGAGGCGGTGGTGGTTGCCCCCGGACTTGTGAACGTGAAGGGTAGCCCCGTTTGCGTGCGTGATGGATGACGATTTGTCGCACCCTTCAAGGCACGTTTTGTCGAATCGCTTTCTGGAGCACCCGATGACTCCCTGGTGCAGGCACTGGCGGCTGGTCATCAGGGTGACGGGGTGGAAGATGCCCATGCACAGCTCCATGCCTTCCGGTGGCACAAGGCGTTTGAGCTGCTCTTTTTTGATCTCCCGGGACACAATGGCACCGGAGCAGCCGAACTGCTCCTTGAGGCAGCGCAGGCCGAAGGAGTTGACGAGGTTGAAACAGCTCCCCGCCATCCAGGCAATGCCTTGCCTGAAGGCGTCAAAGGCGATGCCTGAGTTGTCTGTTACGATGCGGGCCGGCTTGACGGTTTCCAGAATCGCCCGGGCCGCGGTGTAGTCCTCTCCGATGAGCACGGGCGGGAACCAGGGGGTGAGCTCCGGGAATTGGTTGAACAGCGCGATAAATTCGTCTTCCCGGTTTTCAAGGGCCTCGGGAAGCCGGAAAAAAATCTCGGCAGGGGTGGCCTCGCAAAGGGGAATATCCCCGGGTGAGGAGATCACCACGGAGAGGACAGGCGGGGTGCCCACAGGCTTTGGTTTTCCCGGGGAGGGGACCGCCACCGGGGCCACGGGTTCCCGGGAGCCGTTCAAGAGAAAGGCAACGCGCCGGATCAGGGCGGTGAGCTCCTTGAAGGGGAGGTAGAGCCCGGGGGCCAGGTTTTCAGTGTCCACGGCATCGACGCGGTATTCTGAATTGTCGAAACGCTTGAATTTTTCAAGGAGTACGGCGCGGCTGAGGCCCCCGGGGGCGCTTGTGTCCCGCCTGGGGGCAAGGGGAGAGTCAGACGCCACGGAAAAGGAGGCCTCAGGGCTGGATACCGACACACCCAGGGGCGCACCCGGCTCTCCATGGATGCGAAATGTGAGGGGCGTCTTTTCGATGCGGAGCTGGCCCACGGCGAGGCGGGCCCTGGCGGACAGGGCGGCCTTGTCCTCGTAAAAGCGTTCCCTGGTGCCCTGGGGGCAGGAGGGGTTTTTTTGGGATACCTGCCGGATGGAGTGGTCCCGGGGGTTGTCGATGAACATGTCCGAGGTGATCTCTCCGGCCAGGAAACCGTTGGAAAAGTCCCGGTTGAAGACCTTGGCAAGGTCACCGGTGTCGGTGAGCAGGCGGTCTTTTTCGCTGAGGCTTTGGATCTGGTTTCTCCAGCAGGAGACCACGGTGTGGACGTAGTCGAATTTTTTGATGCGCCCCTCGATCTTCAGGGAGTACACCCCTGCCTCGGCAAGCTCTTTCAGGTTGCCGTAGGCCGAGTTGTCCTTGAGGTTCAGGGGGTACTCCCTGCCTGCGGGGGTGGTTTCAAACCGGTCCCTGCAGGGCTGGCTGCACCGGCCCCTGTTTCCCGATTTGCCTCCGAGCACCGAGCTTAAGTAACAGAGCCCGGAAAACGAAACACAGTAGGAACCGTGTACAAAGACCTCGGTGTCCATGTTCTGCTTGCGGCTGGCGTCGGTGAGGGCCCTGATCTCTTCCAGGTTCAGCTCCCGGCAGAGGTTCACCCGGGTGGCGTTGAGAGCACTGAGGAACCGGATCTGTCCCTCGTTGTGGGTGGTGAGCTGGGTGGAGGCATGGATGACCAGGCTTGGGAAGTGTTTGTTCAAAAGATAGAAGAGACCGAAATCCTGGACAATGACCGCATCGATGCGGGTGTTGACGAGGGTATTTAAAAGGCGGATAAGGGCCGGGATCTCGCTTTCGACGACGATGATGTTAAGGGTCACAAACACGCTGCAACCGTGCTTGTGGGCAAGGCTGACGATGCCGGGAAGGTCCTCGGCGGAGAGGTTGGTGGCCCGGTCCCGGGCGTTGAATTTGTTCAGCCCGCAGTACACCGCGTCCGCACCGGCGGCAATGGCGGCTTTGATGGCGTCGATATCTCCGCCGGGTGCAAGTAGCTCAAGATCTGTCTTCATAAGGATGCGTCGCAACGTCGTTGAAATGGGTAAAAAGGCAAAGTGCCTGGGACGAATGGGCTTTTAGCACTGCAAGGGGGCGCTGTCAACGAAGGGACCGGTAAGGGCCATGTAACAAGTCAGTTGCCTCCGGCGGGTCGCTTTTTGAAAAAAGCTCCGCAAAAACGTTCCGGTAATCAAGGCGCTTCCTGCATTGATTGCCTGATGCCGAAGGCATGGCCCGTCATCGCTTTGCCACGCGGATGCCGCACAGGCATGGGGTCGTTTTTGGAGCGCCGCACTCCGCGGGGCTTTTTGGGGGGAGAATGACGAACCTTCTTATCGCGCTTTAGCCCTTGGGTGAAGCCGGATCAAACGTTTGGCCCTTTGAGGTATTCCGATTCAAGTAAGGCGACGTTCCAAGTCCCCTTGCTTGAAATGGTTGGCAGCCGTGGGAATCATCGGTGCCCTGTCGCCGATGGTCAATTTAAGGGTTCTCTAATGGCCAAGGGCCATGTATAACGTGTCAAAGGCCATGTGTTGCCGGAGCAGAGTCCCCGCCCGGCGCCGGCCAATGTCCCCGAACCCTTCCAGAAAAACTATCCAGCAGGCAAAACCACAGATAAGGGTCCCCCTATGGCAAAAAAGCGAAAAGCCGCAAAGGCGAAATCCACCGGTAAAGAACAGAAAAAAAAGAGCCCCCAGGCCGCAGCCCCCGAGGTGAAAAAAACATCGGAACCTGCCTCCGAAGCGGGCCGGGCGTTTATGAATGCCCACTATTTTCTGTTTGTCCTGATCATCGTCGTGCTCGTGGGGTGCTACAACATCATCAGGCCTTACCTGCACACCATCATCCTGGCCATGATCCTGGCCGTGCTCTTTACCCCGGTAAACAAAAAGCTGGAGGGGTGGCTCAAGGGCCGCAAGAACACAGCGGCGGCGCTTTCGTGCCTTTTGCTGACCCTGGTGGTGGTCCTGCCGGTGCTCTTTATGCTTCTGGCCATTATCCAGCAGGGCATCGACTCCTTTGACGCCATCTACACCTGGGTGGAAACCGGCAAGTACCAGGCCTTGTCAAACCATCCCCTGGTGATGCGGTTTGCTGAATGGGGCAAGGGCGTGCTCCCGGACATTGAACGGTTTTTCCCGGATTTTAATTTGCAGGCCCTCCGCTTTGACGAGGCCATCCTCAATGTCACCCGCACCATCGGCAAGGCCCTGTTGAATCAGGGAGGCAACCTGGCCGGAGGCCTGACCTCCTTTGTGGGCAAGTTCTTTTTGATGCTCTTTGCCTTTTTCTTTTTCGTTCGGGACGAAGAGGTGATCTTCGACAGCCTTCTTCATCTCATCCCCTTAAGCTCCAGCCAGGAATCCCGTATCATCGACAAAATTAAGACCGTCTCCAAATCCGCCCTTCTCGGGACCTTTGTGACGGCTCTTGCCCAGGGGCTGGCCGGTGGCATCGCCTTCTGGATTACCGGACTCCCGGCCCTGTTCTGGGGTATTGCCATGGCCTTTGCGTCCCTGGTTCCCCTGGTGGGCACCGCCCTGATCTGGATCCCCGCGGCCATCTTTCTGCTGATCTCCGGGCACTGGGGATACGCCGTCTTCATGACGGTCTGGTCCGTGGTGGTGGTGGGCATGATCGATAACATCGTGCGCCCCCTGTTCATGCAGGGCTCCGCCGACATGAGCACCCTCCTGATCTTTTTTGCCATCCTGGGCGGCATCAACTACTTCGGCCTCATCGGTCTTCTGTACGGCCCCATTATCTTCGGGCTGGCGATGGTGCTGCTCTACATCTACAGCATTGAATTCGACGAGTTTTTGAATCATCAGGACAACAGGTAGGGACGACACGGCTGGGGAAGGGCGGCATGTCATTGCGAATGCCGTGTGAACCCGGTGATACTGCGAATCACAGGGATTTAGCGCCTTGCTTGCGATGGGGCTCCAGCAGGGCAAACCAGCTTTTTGCCAGGCGCTCATACTCTTCGATACACCCTTGGGCCCGGTCTTCGGAAAAGCCTGCGTCGGTTTTCAGGTCGGCGTAGGTTTCGGGATCGCTTCCGTAGACATGGCAGAGCGTGGTGTAGAACCGCTGGATATCCAAGCTGTGATCGTCCTGGAAATCTTCGTCGGCAAAGGTTTCGATGTCTTCACTTTCAAGGTCAAACAGGTCGGCGGCGCTGAGGGCCATCTCCGCACCATGCTCGTAAAACTCGATGAGCAACACGCTTGCCAGGCCGTCTGCGGCGTCCTCTTCTTTGCCGACCACCGGCAGCTCACAGGTAAATATCAGGGCGTGGGCAAGTTCATGAAACAGTGTGTGCATAAGCACATCCATCGTTGCCTCGCTTACGCTTACACCGGTTTCAGGATACCCTGCGTCGACAAACCGTTCCTTCACCTCTTGAAGGAAGGCGTAGGGCACGACGATTTCCTGGGTTTGCGGGTCATACAACGGTCCGTCCTCCCTGCCGAAGACAAGGCTGAGGGGCACATTGAGGCTGAACTGGTCGTTGATGAATGACGCCACATCTTCTGCCGCACCGGATGCCTTCACCTCTTGTTGGATGGCTGTTTCATGTTTCCCGGAAGGGGGATCATAGATGACACGGGCTTTGTTCAAGGCCAGGGCAGGACTGACGGAGAGCAGGAGCAAAACTACCACAGCCAGGGCTTTTCGAGTACGCATGGGGTGTCCTTTTCTTGGTTGTAGTGACGTTGATGTGAAGTGTAGGGGGTATTAGGGCGTTTGACAAGGGCCGGGCCGTCATGGGGAAAGAACCTTGGACCCGTGGTTTGGCTTGGCAACGGTTCACAGAAAGGAAAGAGCAAATGACTGACGACGCAACCGTTGAAACGGCAATCTCGCCCAGGGCCTCCTTTCTCAAGGACGTCCTCGTCTGTTCCCTGGGGGCTTACGGCGGCCCCGAAGCCCACATGGGTGTGTTTCTGGACCAGCTGGTGGCCAGGCGCAACCACGTGACGGAAGAGGAACTGGTCGAATTGCTGGCGCTTTGCAGCATTCTTCCGGGGCCCACAAGCACCCAGACCATTGTGGCCGTGGGGTACAAGAAAGGCGGCCCCTTGCTTGCCTTTCTTACCATGCTGGTCTGGGCCGCGCCTGTGCTGCTTATCATGACGGCCCTGTCGTTTCTCTATGCCCTTTTGGCGACGGCCCACGTGTCGTCGGAGATCCTGCGGTTCATCGGCCCCATGGCCGTGGGGTTCATTCTTCTGGCGGCCTGGCGCATCGGCAAAAAAGTCGTTACCGACAAGCTGACATGCCTTTTGATGGTTTTTGGCGCGGTGAGTACATACCTTGTCAGGACACCCTGGATTTTTCCCCTGGTGCTTGTGGCGGGGGGAGCGGCAAGTATCCTTGCCTCCCGGGAAAAGGCGATCTGGAACAAACCCCGCATCAATCCGCCCTGGGGCTACCTGGCCCTGTTCCTTCTCTGCACGGCCGGTTCCCTCGTGCTTTCCCTTGCAACGGACATACGGTTTTTCAAACTGTTCGAGAGTTTTTACCGGTACGGGTACCTGGTGTTCGGAGGGGGGCAGGTCGTTGTGCCGGTTATGCACAGCGAGCTGGTGGAGGTGAACCGGTACATGACCAACGGAGAGTTTCTCACCGGCTATGGGCTGGTGCAGGGCTTGCCCGGCCCCATGTTCAGCTTTGCAGCCTATGCGGGCGGTATGGCTTCACGCCACGGCTCCACCCTTCAACAAGTCATGGGAGCCCTTGCCGGTGGCATCGGGATCTTCCTGCCGGGCCTTCTGCTTATCTATTTTATCTGTCCCGTGTGGGAGCGCATCAAAGAGGTGAAAGCCATCAAGATCTCCCTTCATGGAGTCAACGCCGTGGCAGGTGGTATGATCACGGCTGCGGCGATTATCCTGATTCAGGCCAACGGCGTGGGATTTGCCAACCTGGCCATGACCGCCGCTACCGTGGTTATTCTTGCCACCGGAAAGGTTCCGGCACCCCTTATGGTGGTGATGGCCCTGGCTGCAGGGGTTACTTTTTAGCGTGGTCTAACCGGCTAAACGATTATTCTGAAAACGATTCGATACAGCACATGTCTATTTGATAGCAACAGGCCAAGGGCAAAACGGATATTGTGGATATCCCGTTAGCGACACGCAATGTCGATAATGCGTTTTGGTACCTCAGCTGTCTGGTTCTGTTCCCTTTTTGAGCTATGGCTATTCAGTTATCGCGTTGTCTGGAAATGAAATCGAGAACGTTGATTCAGCTCTTTTTTTAAAAGCCTCTACCCAGTCATTATCGCTTTTATGCCATGATGGGGCCGGGCCCCCTTCAGGGCTCATGAGGGAGAATGGCTCCATATACATGAGAATCCACGAGTGGCCATAAGGTGGCCCATCACTCCGACTGAGCCCGTAAACCATGAAGGTTTGCCGGCCGAGGCCTTTTTCTTTATGCATCAAGAAATCCAGGTCTTCCGGGGTCAGGAAAAAGACAGCATGCGCACATTTTTTCCCCGCTATTTCCAAAATTTCGTAGTCCAGCTTGTCCTTCACTGACGAAAATGCATTGTTTATGAACAGCAACTCTCTTGACTTGGGAAAGCACAGGAGAAGAATGCGCTTTATTTGATCATTATCTTCTTCTGCAAAGATGGTGAACTCAATCTTTCCCGGTACAGTTTGTTCACCGTTCAGTTCATGGAACGGGTATGCTTGAGTGTCATGGTAAATGAATTTGAGGTCCGGTGCATTGTTCGACAAGGTAATCTGAGGCTTTTTTGTGGAGATGACGCCCGTGTCTCCATACTCCACATGGCGCATGGAACACCCCCAGAGCCCCGAACATGTGAGGGCAAACAATGCCAGACGGAGAATTTTCTTCATATGTCTTTATCCATTATGGGAGCAGTCTTGAATTTCAGGGTAAAGGCGGTATTTCGATGGTCAATCATGGCCTCTTTGGGAAGCGTCTCGCCTTCGGGCATTGCTTCCATGTACAGGATAGTCATCATGCCGTTGCTGGTTCCCCCCAACAAGCCACCCAAAATATTGACCGCGTACGGCGGTTTGAGAAGCATTCCTTTTTCCATAAGGAGGGTCTCCTCAGAGGGGCTCGGACTATTCGCAACGCAAAAACAGCTTTGCATGGACTTGCCGTCAATGGTTTCGCGTATCAGTTCGTGTGGTATGGTCAGGTGACTAAACATATTGGGCAGGAACAGCACCCGGTTTGAATCCATGGTGGTTACGGTTACAATCACGATTTTTTCGGCGGTATTGCCACCTTTTTTGGCATATACGTAGGTCTCTTCCGTGGCATAACACGGCGTTCCTCGGTCGGTGTTTCCTGATTGGTTTTGAATCGTTTTTCCGATAAACACGAGGCCCGGGTCCTGCGCTTCGAGGCTGAATCTGGGCATGGCGCTGAAATACAGTCCGTGCTCAGCTGTCGTGACCTGGCGAGTGGCACAACCGGTTAAAACAAGACATCCCAATACAACAGCCACAATCATACGTTTCATCATCATATCCTCAGCACCATGTTTCAATCTCATATCAGCATTGTAGCACCTGCTTCAAAAGCTCGTTGGCTTATGACACGCAGCTATACTACGTCCAGATAATTTGAGAATAGAAATACTCTTTCGGAGCCCCGTATTCAATGGAAAAGAGGACTGTTCATAAATAAGGAACAAGAGATGGCATCAGGCCTGGCAAAGGACTATCCGGAGGGGACAGGGGCCATAGGTTTTTGCTCTGATGGCTTGTCAGGACTTACTGAATCGCCCGTGGCTTTTCTGGTACTTTGCGACGAGCCTGTCTCTGGAGGACGAGGTGTTGAGTGCCCGGGCGGATTGGCCTTGGTATTTGGCCGTGGCATGTCGTGCGGTGCGTGCTGCCTTCATGAGGGCGGCCATGGCGTAGAGAAAGACCATACCGATAAAGCCGGCACCGATGGCGCCCGGGACCAGGGTTTTTTTCAAGGGAATGCCGACGGGGGGGAGGCGTGGTTCATCGGGGTGCTGGGGATCATAGAGGATCTCAATGAGCTCTCCGGTTTCTCCCTGGGGCCTGGTGGGCAGCCGTACGGTTTCGGTGTGGATGAGCTTGCCGTCAGGTGCCGTGAACTCGACGCTGAATCCGTAGGATACCCCTTCTTCTCTGGAGCTGTTGGTGATGTGGCTCATGATTTCGGCCCTTGTGGAGATCGCCCTGGCTTTGAACGCTTCCACGGACCGGTAGTCCTGGTAGTTTTGGTGTGACTCCCTGAGGCCCAGGCACCCGATCACTAAAAAGATACCCATGATGATGGGAACGATGCTGAATGATTTCATTGCTGCTCCATGGCTTCCAGGCCTTGCCGAAGAACCGACCGCTGGAAAATTCCTGAAATAAGGTATGTAGTATTCCTAAGCGAATACCTGAATTGGCTTATATCAGATTGTTCTTACAGTGCAATGGAAAGGTGAGGACAGAAGGAAAGAAAACGCCTTGCGCAAGGGGTTTCGGGGTGATCAGGGGATCAGGTTACTGCATTCTTGTTTAAAAACAATTCTACCGTGTTGACGACCTCTTCCGGCTTTTCCTTGTGGGGGATGTGTCCGCAGTTGCTCAGGATGGCCATTTCTGAAATGCCTCCTGCCTTGTGTGCGATGAATTCAGGAAACGCGGTGGAGCCGTATTCGTCGTTGTCGCCGTGGATCGCAAGGACAGGGCATGTCACCTCGCCCATGCAGGCGTCCAGGCTCCAGCCGGAAAACGCGCTGGAGAGCCAGATGTCGGTCCAGGCCCTGAACACCCACTCCCCTTTGGTTCCGTGCCATTTTTTCAGGCGGTCCATCTGGCCCGGCTCTTGGAACGCCTTTTGTGCCGCTTTAATTCCTGCCACCGTTCGATCCTCCACAAACGCTTGCGATGCTTCGGTTATCACCGCCACACATCTTTTGTCCCGGGCAGCGATGTTGACGGCCATGGCGCCTCCCACGCTGTGGCCAAAGAGGATATAGTCCTCTAAGTTGAGGTGCCTTTTAACCCACGGAAAGTAATCGGTGGCTTCCTCTTCGATGAAATGGATGGAGGGCAGCTCATTTCGCGGAGTGGATCGACCGAAACCCAACCGGTCGTAGGCGATGACACACAGAGATAAACGCTCGGCAAGTGTAAGGGGAAAATGGCGCCACAGGTCCACGCATCCCAGGGAGTCATGAAGCAGCACCATGGGGACGGATGACGATGGGTTTTGTGGCGTCCATTTTTTTGCATGAAACGATCCGGCATCCGTGACGATGCAGAGATTTTCAACGGTACACGTCATGCTGACTCCTAAAGGCGACGGAATCCTTGGGGGAGGGCACAAAGGCCAAGACCCTTGCCGGGCTGCCGGAGCCGCCCTTCACGGGCCAGCCGCCGATCACCAGCACGGTGCCGAAGGGAGGCAGGCGGTGCAGGCCGGTGAGGCATTCCAGGATCATGCCGTCGGCGTCGTACATGGCAAAGCTGGCACCGAACTCCGTATCGTTGCCCGGGTCTGCGCCGTGGGTGTCTGTCCCCAGCCCCACCACTCCGCGTTCGTTGACGAGGAATTCGGCGGTGTCGGCGCCGAAGCCGGGCCAGTGCAGGGTCTTTTCCTTGTCTGTTCCGAGGAAAGCCTCAGGGTCGTGCCATTTGTCCTGCCATCCGGTGAAGAGGATCACCAGGCTTCCAGGCGGTACGTGTTGGCCTTGTGCTTTCTCCCAGGCCTTCAGTTCGTCGATGGAAAAGCGATGGTCCGCATCTTGTTCGGCAATTTCCCGGATATCGATGACAACAGCGGGTACCACCAGCTCCCGGGCTTCAAACATCTCAGCGCTGCGTGCGCCCTTGATAAAGGTGTTCGGGGTGCCCCAGTGCGTGCCGCTGTGCTCTCCTATGGCAATTCGATTGATAAAGTACTGATCTTTTTCATAAGTGGCCCATGACGCAATCTCAAAGGCGGGGTCGCCCGGCCAGATGGGAATGTCCGGGGTCAGGGGCTGAGTTAAATCCACGATGTCGCCGTTGAAGGGGGCGGCGGGCTGCAACGCTGCGGGTTGGTGTGAAGCGCAGGCCGTGAAAAAAAGAAACAAAGCTGCGGCAAGAGCAGGGAGGGTGACGGAGCGTTTTTTCATTCAAGTTCCTCGCGTATCGTAAGCTGGGTTACCCCGGATATCTCATAAGAAACGATAACCAGGTCTGAAGTAAACGTTTCAAGGCTCATCAAGAACATTTTTTGTAGATCTTTTTTTCGAAAAAGCGAACAGTTGCCATCTTTTGGCTATTCGAGTGAGGCGGACAAGGCCTTTTACCGGATTCTATACAGGGAATTGTCGCTATCCCAATGGCCTGAGCCATGGCCCTGTAATGTCTTGACATTTTTGTTTGGTGTTGTACAATAAGTTGTACATATCAGGAGGTGCCACATGGACGCAATTACATATACCGCTGCAAGGCAAAACCTTGCAAAGACCATTGATAAGGTGTGCGAAGATCATTCGCCCGTCATCATTACTCGAAAATCATCAAAGTCCGTTGTTCTCATGTCTTTGGAAGACTATGAAGCCCTTGAGGAGACGGCGTATCTATTGAGGTCTCCACAGAATATGAAACGCCTGATCGAATCCATGGCCCAACTGGAAGCCGGCGGAGGGGCCGAAAGGGATCTCATCGAATGAATCTTATCTTTTCAGATCATGCATGGGCGGACTACCTGTACTGGCAAAAAACAGATAAACGGATTCTTCGTCGAATCAACGATCTGATAAAAGATATCAAGCGAACGCCGTACGGCGGCATTGGAAAACCAGAGCCTTTGAAGCACGCTTTGTCAGGCTATTGGTCCCGTCGAATCAACGATGAACACAGATTGGTGTATAAAATTAAAAACGAATCGGTTTTGATCGCACAGCTTCGGTATCACTATTAGATACGTTCTTGCGCAAAGAGCAGGCTCTCCCTTCCGAACATTCCCGCCTCTTTCAGCCCTGTGAAGGGCCACATTCCGTATGCTCAGATATGCTGGCCCCCGGCAAGTCTGCCGGGGGCCATATCGACTCTTTACTTAAGAAATTCTCTACAAAACGTAAAGGTTAATTAAACGAAGCGGTCAGGCTCATGCCTGAAAAAGCGTTGTATCCGCGAATCCCCATGTAGTAGGTGCCTGCCGCCGGGGTGCTGACGGTGCAGGTTTCGTTGTTGCCCCAGAGGTAGGGGCGGCAGTCGTAGGTATAGGTGTCCGGTTTTTCCCCGAAGCGGGTGTAGAGGTCGCCGTCTCCGCTGCCACCGCTGATCTCCATGGTCAGGCTCGAAACGCCGGACGGGACCACGATTTTGTAGTAGAGCCAGTCGCCCTGTGCTGCCGAAAGGTTGGTGACGGCAACGCCGTTTTGGAGAACGGGAACGGTGTCGGGGTTCGTGACCGTTACCGATGCAGTGGCCTGGTCCGTGGCACCGTCGTCGTCGGTGACGGTGAGGGTGACGATGTAGGATCCGGCTGCTGCGTAGGTGTGGGCCGGGTTGGTGGCGGTGGAGGAAGTTCCGTCGCCGAAGTCCCACTGGCGGGATGCGATGGTTCCGTCGCTGTCCTGGCTGGTGTCGGTGAAGGTGGCGGTCAGGTTGCTGACAGCCGTGGAGAACGAGGCATCAGGGGGCTGGTTGGCCGAGCCTCCCATGTTACGGGTGTAGAACTTGGTCTCCAGGTTTTGCCCGGTGACCGCCAGGGTGTACTCTCCGGCGGTGATTGTGTGGGCAATGGAGACCGCGCCGTTGGCGTCAGTCACGGCTTTGGCAGAGGTGCCTCCCTGGTATAGGGAGACCGTGGCCCCTTGGACAGGGCTGCCGCCTGAGGTGACCACGCAGTCAAAGGGGGTGTTTGCCTGGGCTTCTGTGGCAGAGAGGGCTAAGGGCTGGGGGGATGCCGTGCGTACCTGGAGGGAGGAGTCGCCGAAGATGGTCCAGGTTTTCAGGGTGTCCAGATCCGAAGAGGTAGAGGACTCGGCGTACATGAGGATGAGACCGTTGAACACAAGGGACCCGAAGGTGGAACGACCCTCGGTGGTGGAGGTGCCACTTCCCGGGTTGGTGGTGTAGTCGTAGCCGCCTACCAGCAGGTCGTTCATGTAGTCCTGACCGCGCATGGGGGGCGTCCAGGGCTGGTTGATGGTGGCCATCACCGTAGCAACCGCCCCGCCTCCGCTTTTTCTCAGCCATGTTTCGGCAAAACATTGACCACCGTTATGGAATTCCCCGTTGACGCAGGCCACGGAGATGATGATGGGGAGCTGGGAGCCGTTTGTCAGGGCATTGATATCGTCGTTGTTGAAGCCAGAGGTGCCCCACGATGTATGGGAACCATGGCCGGTGTAGTTGATCAGGGAGAGACCGCCGTTGACATACCCGCTGACAGAGGAGGCAGAACCACTCTGGTACACCTCGTTTACGGTGGTGTAGGTGGTGGGCAGCAGCTTGTAATCCTTGATGACGTCAACGTGCTCGTAGTCGGCTTCGCCGTCGTCACCGCTGCCGCTCCCCTCACCGGAACCGATGCCCAGGGCCGTGGTATACCAGTTGGCGGAGAGTTGGGGCGTCTTCTCGTAATCAACGGCTTTATCTATCTGTACCGTGACTTGGGAGGTATTGTTGGCGGAAAATCGACCGATGATCAGGTCCGGGTAATAGTCGCTGCCGGCCACGCAGCCCAGCATGGGGTCTGTGGGGGCGTTGGCCGAGGTCCCCAGCTCGGATTTGATGTCTGCCCAATCCCCCACCAGCTGCACGTAGAGCAAGGACGGGTGGGATGCGTAGAATTGGGAAATGCTGTTTTTGACAGAGGTGCCCGTGGCCACCTCCAGGGTGTGGACGGTGGTTCCTTTTTGCCGTTTCCATGTGACGTATGGGAGGATGACGGATGCATCGCGTGCCGTGTGGATTACGAGGAGTTCGCCTGCCTCTCCGATGGACCGGGTTGTCGGGGCATAGTTGATGAACATGTCGCGATAGATGGCCTCCATCTCCGGTGCCACGGAGCGCATCGGGGCGCTCAACGCATTGGCTCCTTCACCGCTTCCCGTGGAGAGGGTGACAATCACCGAGTGGTAAACTTTCAGGATGTTTTTTGTCCCATGGGCCCTGAAGGGATAGACGTGGATGTCCGTCCCCCGGACATCCCGAAGGATGTAGGGCTCGGAGGCCGTGGCAACCTTGTCCGGGTACCAGCGGCCCGTGCGTGCCGACGGCGCGGTTTCGTACGGGATGTCGGCAGGGTTCTGGTTACGGTAGATCACCCCGCGGGAGGGGAGCATGGGGTAGGCAAGGGGGATCTCCGTGACGTTCCCTGGTTCTACGGAGATGCGCAGATCCCCGCTTGCCGGAAGGGCCACGGATGCGTGGATAAAGGGCAGCTCCGCATACCCCTTTTTCTTGGTCGTGACCTTGCCCGGAAAGAGGATCTCGGTGTAGATGGTGCCGTTTTTATCTACGGAGTTGAGGGTGTAATCCCCCAGGGTGAACTCCAGGACGATCTCCTGGGGGGTGGATCGGAGAAGGGATACGTCAAATCCGTCTCCCGCCTGGACAGCCACAGCGGAAAGGACATACGTGATGATGACCGCGGCAACCATGCCCAATCGTTTTGTCATGACATTCTCCTTTGCTTCAGTTGTGGGTGAGCCCCTCGACTGTTGATAAACGAGGGCTTTGAGTGAACCCTGAAAAAGGAGTACTCCTCTCAGGGATATATCCGGGAAACGATAAAAAGATCGGTGGACCAGGCCACAGGAAAACGAAACGCGATTTTAATTGCGATAAATCGGAGATAAATATTCGTAATAATGAGAGTAAATAAGGCAGGCTGTTCCAAATCCAGGGCCCCTCAGGTTGGGCCGGGTATTTCGCGAGAGTAAAGTTGACCGTATAGGGATCTATTTCGCCAGTCAAACATTTTGATGGCTCGTGTGAAAAGATTTGGATGTTTTATAATTCTGAAAAAATATTCGGTAGGATTATGAGCGTGGGTTGAAAATTCGGGCAACGATTCGGGCGGTTGAGCGGAACCGTACCTTTTTGGTACCGTGTTTGGTATGTTGCTGTTCTCCTTTGTGCCGGCGCGTTTCAACGCCGGGTAACAGAACCGTATCTCAATAGGGAGGGATTGTGTGTGCTGCTAACCCGGATATTTCATGAGGAAACGGTCAGACTGGATAAATGGGCTGTTATTACAGATTGTTCTTCGGGGAGGGTGGATATTTTGTAACTATTCAGTTCAAAAGCGCCTCCGGCGGTCCTGCCGGGGGCCAAACTTTTAAAAAGTTTGACAAACAGGTCTTTAGAGCGACTTGGGACGACCTTAAGTTATCGACAAGCCGACTCTTCAAAACATAACGGATATGCTTCGCCTTCAGCCGTCCGGCCCCAACGGGGCTGGACGGCTGAAGGCGAGGCAACCGGAACGTTTTTGCGGAGCTTTTTTCAAAAAGCGACCCGCCGGAGGCAACTGAATAGTTACGATATTTTAAAAATGCAAAATGTATTTCACCGTTTTCTTATCGCGTTTTTCACCCTTCGGGCGAACCGGGCTAACGTGTCAGGTACCTTTCAAAGCTCAGCATCGCCCGTTGAACGGTGTCCGGCCTGAGGTATAAAAACAGGCCGCAGCCGTTCAGGGTGACGGTTACCCAAAAAAGGGCGCGGAACGATTTTTTCCTGGTTTTGTGGCGAAGGGATTCCTGGGCGATGATGGCTCCGGGCCAGCCACCGGCAAGGGCAAGCAGGTGAAGCGTTCTCTCCCGGGTTCGCCACCTGCTTCCCTTGGCAGCGGATTTGTCCAGCGCATAGGCCAGGAAGGCCGCGATACTTCCGCCAAGATAGACGGCTGCTATGGTCTCCGACACTTCTCCGAGCCAGGCGGCCATCAAGATGCCGAGCAGGAAGCAGGCGGCAGCCGTGATTCGCAATCTCCCCATCACATGGTCCCTTCTCACGGCAACGCCGAGGTCTCTTTTACCCGAAAGTCGGTGGTGCCGATGGTTTGTGCCAGGTCGCCGAAGTAGAGGCAGAAAAGCTCATGGCTGTCCCCCAGGAAGAGGCGTTCACGCTCATGGGGAGGAAGGCCCTCGAACTCCCGCGTGTCGATAAAGGGCGGCAGCACCATGGCCACGTTTTTGGTGATGGATAGCATCTTACCCAGAAGAACGTCCGCAGGCGGCTGTGTATTGGAGCCTAAAAACCGATACACATGCTCGGGACCGGTGACAGCCCAATCCGGGTCCATGAACACCGCGTCGATCATGGAAAGGGTCTCTATGGTCTCAGGGTTCATGATATCTCCTGAGACAAAGGACACCCGCTCCGAAAGCCCTGCCCGATGAACGTTTTGGATGGCTTTTTCCCGGGTGGGTCCATGGATTTCAACGGTTGTTACCCGGGCCGCTGTCCTGGCAAGGGAGATGGTCGTGAATCCCGCACCGCTGCATGTCTCCAGGACACAGCGGCCGGAGAACCGCTTCGCAAAGTGTGAGGTGAAGCGTTCATCGATTCCCATGATGAAGGTGCGCTCGTCTGCGGTGTAGTCGTCGCCGAATTTTTTTCTGATGGCTTCCTGGCTGATCATCATATGCGTCGGATTTCCCATGGTATGCGTTTTTTCGAAGATGCGCGAAACAGGCCGGGGGCTCAGCGCTGGGCATCGTAAAATGACGTATTCGATGGGTACCACAGGCAACAAGGTGAGGCAAAGGGGATTTCAGGGCCAACGCATTTAAAAATGCAGTTGCCTCCGGCGGGGCGCTTTTTGAAAAAAGCTCCGCAAAACCTTTCCGGATAATAAATAGAAAAAGAAGATGGGCTATGCCCTGCAGGGACGAATCTTTAAGAAATAAAACCTGTTTGTCCAACTTTTCAAAGGTTTGGCCCCCGGCAGGGTCGCCGGAAGCCAAACTCTAAATGCGTTCACCCTGAAGGGGATTTGTCTGAAGCAAAAGAGGGCGGGCCGGGAGAGGGCAGATGGGCCCGCAGGTCTCGAAAAGGGCGCATGCCTCTCTCCCGGAGCGCAGGACGGTATTACCTGTTGTCATCCTTGCACGGCAGAGAGATCCCCAGGCAGATGCGTTCCCGCTCGGCGTCGATGCTCAGCACAACGGCATCGATATCATCCCCTTCGGTGAGGTGGGAGATGGCTTCTTCACCATTTTCGTACGGGCTGTCTGAGTAGAATGTCAGGCCGGTAACCCCTCCTTCCAAGGTCACAAAAAGGCCGATGTTGCTAACAGATGAGAGGGTGCCCCGGACCCTGTCGCCTTTCTTATGGGTCTCGGCAAACTGTTCCCACGGGTTGGGGTGGCACTGCTTAAGGCTCAAAGAGAAGGAACCCTTATGCGCGTTGACGTCCAGAACCATGACCTCGATGGTGTCACCCACCTGAACGACGTTGCTGGGGTGAATGTTCGTGTTGGTCCAGTCCATCTCGGAGACATAGACAATGCCCTCGAAGCGATCTTCGATTTCAACAAAACACCCGTAGTCCACGATCCGGGTGACGCGACCACGGACACGGCTTTCCTCCGGGCAGCGTGCGGCCAGGTCCTCCCACGGGTTCTCCCCGCATTGTTTGAGACCGAGGGAGATGGCGCCGCTGTTTGTGTTGACCCGCAGGACCATCACGTCCACAAGGTCCCCCTGGCTGAGCATGTCGGCTGGGCGGAGGGTCTTGTCGGTCCAGTGCAGGTCCGTGGCGTGGAGCAATCCTTTCACACCGTCTTCTAATTCCACAAGGCATCCGTAGGGCTGCAGTTGGGTGACGCGGCCTCGGACTTTCTGCCCTTCCGGGTAGCGGAGGGCAATGGCCTCCCATTGATTCTCGTTATTCATGGGTACTCCTGAATATGCGCGGTGCTGAAAAGTGCAGCGGCAACCCGCTTTTTAGGTGGCTTACCTCGTCGCCGGAGGCAGCCAGGTTAAAGATGCCTCCGGCGGCCCTGCCGGGAGCTAAACTTTTAAAAAGTTTAATAAACAGGTTTTAAAAACAGATTCGGCTTAATCTGAATCAATAGCGAATGTGATTTTCCCTGAGGAACGAAGGGGAAAGCGCATTCGCAACCTGCTTTCGAGGTGGCACACCTCGCCGCCGGAGGCATTGCTTTTGATTTTTGTTATTCCACTCGCTACAGACCCTCGGCCATGCGGGCAGCAAGCTTAGGGAGCAGATCGTTTGCCACGTCCTTGATGGCCCTTTCGGCGGCAGCCTTTCTGCTGCTCGCGCCGCCAAGGGCCGTCCCGTGGGCGGAAGCGATGATGCTGCGGCTGGCCGTGTCGTAGGCGGTCACCGACATGCGTGCGCGGTAGACAACGCCTCGGCCGCGCCTGCCGGAATACTGCACGTCGACTTTTTCAACGACGAGGATCGTTGCCTTGGACCCTGAACCGTTTGTGGGCCTGTCACTATGCTGGCCACGGCTTTGCACCTGAAACCCCTTTTTCCTGAAAAGGTCGGCACTCACCGGAGAGAGTATGGAGGTTGCATCGACACCGGCGTCGTTCTGACGGGTGTGGATCTTGAGCTGCACACAGGATGTTTCGGGCGTTCTCAACGCATAGGTAAACCGTACCGAAGGTCCGGACAAAACCCCCTCCCACGAGGGGGCGGGCTTTTCACCCAACGCGTCTTTGATGATGCGGTTCCAGTCCACGGTTACCTCAACCGGGTTGAGGGGTGTTTGGGTGGCGGTCACCTCCAGGATACGGACGGCAGCCTTGCCGCCCGGGCCTGTGACAACGGCCTGGGCTTTACTCGTCGATCCCGGTGAAAAGGTAGCCTTTACCGGCAGGTTGGCCAGGGGCGTGGTGCCATGGACCATGGCCTTAACGCGCAATGGCTCGGCAAGGCCGCTGCCCTTTTTGGCGGTTTGCATGTCTCCGCCCAGGCCCATGAGGCTCAGGCTGCCTTTGATCTTTGCCACTTCATCGTACGGGTCGCGGGGAGGCGTCTCCTTGCCCGCCGGTGCCATGGGGGCCAGGACGGCGATCATCTGCCTGTTGTCCATGTACCTGCGGTAATGGTCCAGGGCTTTGATTCCCTTGTGCAGGGCGCCGATGGTGTCCCCTTTTACCAACAGCCCTTTGCATTGGCGGGATAATTCAGAGACACGGGCGCTGTGACGAGTCATCTCCGATGCCAGCCGGTGGGCAGTTTCCGGTTTATTCAGCACGGCAATGGCGTAATGGAGCTGGTCCTTTTTGCTGTAATAGCGATCGGCGATGGTGATTCCCTGGAGCAGGATGTCGACGTTTTCCGTTGAGTCGATGGCTGTCTCCGAGATGTAGGTCTGGGGCAAAGACGCTCTGGTTTTCTGCTTTTTACGTGAGCTGAGGCTACTCTGGATATTGACCCTCAGCTGCTTGGCCACCTCCAGGCGTGCGTTGGCATCGGCTTTCTGCACATCTGCCTGCGGGTCCCGCGATCGGGAGGAGAGGCCCACCCCCACAAGGAATTGGTCCGGTGCATATCCGGGGTGTGTGCTGTTTGTCACCCAGGCGGGCTGCCCTGCGCTGCAGCCTGCCGCAAGGATGAGAAGGACAACAGGGATCAGTTTTTTCATGGACATGATGATCTCCGAAATGGGTGGTGGGTTTCCGAGGCAGGGTGCAAGCGCCCTTGCTGACCCGGAAGCCCAGAATACCAGTCAGCAGCGTATCAGGACGCCATGGTCACAATGGTGAGATGCGCCGTATTGCAACGGCGCGACGATGTGACGCCCTGTTCTTTCAGCAGCCTGTCGTCCAGCCTGAACTGTTTGATTTTTTCGAGCTCCTTGAAAAATACATCGTCGGGGCTGAGGGTGCAGGCCCGCTTCAGCTGTTCCAGGGCTTTGGTGTAGTGGCCGCTGTAGCCGTAGGCCACGCCCAGGTCATAATGGGCCCGTGCCCGAAGTTTTTCATCGATGTCGGGGTTTCTCTCTGCTTCGGCAACCGCGGTTTCAAACATCTCGATGGCCGTTGCCCAGTCCCCAGTTTTGGCGAATTTAATGCCGGTCTCAAGCCAGGGGAGGTCATCGTCGTCATAGAGTTTCACGCTGTTGTAAACGGTGTAAGGTGCGATCATTCTCATGAACTTGCCGATCAATTTATCTTGCAAAGAGGTGAACACCTTCTCTTTGTCCCAGGTGACCTCCGGCCTTTCTTCCCGTCGCGACTTGGATTTGGACTTGGTCTCGTCAATTACTTTGGTTGCGATGATCTCACCGGTGGAGGTGTCCACCATTTTAAAGCCCACCTTGAGATGCCAGTTGCCCTTTACCTTGTAGCGGCGGCATGAATATTTTTTCCCGTCCTCACGGCAGGTTGCCTTGGAGGAGCTTCGTTTCTGGGAGTATTTTCGTTTGTACACCTGCCCGAAGATCAACGCACTGCTGCCCATGACTTTACCTAACCTGACGGAGTTGTTTGGGTTGGCAATATCGGACATGGAGAGGTTTTGTTCTTTTAAGATGCGGTTCAGGTTCGTCCGGTCCAGAACATGGAACCGGTCGCTCTCGAAGAGCTGTTGCGTCAGGGTGTCGCTGATTTCGCGGCCATGGGTCCCCTTAAAGGGAAAGACCGTGACATTTTTGTATGATGAAAGGTTGATCTCAGCAGGCTTTAGGCGCGGCACTTTCAGCTTGGATGCACAGGATGTCATCAGGATACAAATGAAAAAACAGGAAAATACAGAAATGGTGCATTTTTTAATAAAACAAAATCTCATACGACCCCCTCGGATTCGATGCAATAAGGAACAACACAATGTCAACCCAGAATCGAAGGGTACTACTATAGCCCAATATATTTAGTCAATTTGTTTCTAAAAATTGTGACTGGCTGGTAGGTGTGGGACAAGGTCGTCCGGAAGGGGATGGGGCGACTGGTTTTCGGAAGGGCAACGGGTGGGGGTGCTGGACGCATCGCGGTTGTTTTCGGAATCGGGCACGGCAGGCTGCTGAAGCCAATGCGCTGTGCCCGATGTCTACGATGGAATCAGGATGGGCTTTTAATGAGTACTTTTTTTGAAAAACCCTGTTTGATATCTACGAGGCTGATGTGGAAGTCGCTGTACTCTGCCTTCAGGGCTCCCTTTATCGCTATAATTTGAACAGGAATCATGGAGGCCCAAATGATAAATGGGCGAAATTTTGCCGTAATGGAACGTTCGTGTAACATGATGGCTCCACCGACATCAATGAGGGCGAAGAAAAGGCCTACTATGATTCCGATGAGAACAGAGAAGGCAATGGTTCTCCAAAGGAAGCTGAACCAGACTTTAATTGCTACTTTCCACGATACATCCACTGCGGTTACCTCCATAACATTGAAATTGTTTTCTGAATGCTTGCTGGATAATGCTGAAGCGCTTAGCTGTGAACAGTGTTGGGGCTATGCCCATGGGGTTGAATTGATACGTTCGCTGGGTGGTCATTTCTATGTGTATGGCGAATCACTTTTTGAGATATTTATACTTTTTAAAAGAAAAGTAAATAAAAAAATGAGGTGTGTATTTGTGATTGCTTTTTCGCGAGTACAGAGGCGGGGTGCACATACTTTCAGATGTATAGATCGGTAAATTGCCACAATGCGAATTTGATTTAAGTCATTTTTGTATGACGTGTATTTTCTTTGCAACGACAGAATAGGAATGCCAGTGCTTATCGCCTGCCGTGGCTGTTGGGCCCATTTCGTCGCGTTCATGGAAATACTCCATCTTAAAGCCGGAAAACATGCCGTAGACCTGATCCACGCTCAGGAAGGTCATGGCTGTGTTGGCCGACCATTCATCGCGGTCACCGAAAAGGGTCCCGGCAAACCGACCACCAGGCTGGATGGAACTGGCAACAATCTTCCAGAGGGTATGGAATGCCTCCGGTCTGCAAAATGGGAGGGATAAGCTGGCGTTTACCAGCAAAGCGGTTGGCAAAGACTGAATTTCTTCAAACATCGACACGCGGGTTTTCAGGTGGTTCGCATGGGGAGCGGCTTTATCCTCAACCGCGCGTATGGCTTCCGGTTCCTTGTCGACTGCAAAGACGGACCACCCCGCAGTCAGGAGCTTCAGGGAATCACCACCGGCACCACACCCCAGGTCTACAGCGATTTTTTCTGCGCCATGGAAGGGCTCATGGTCAAAAAAAGACAGCGCTTTTACAAGCGTAGGCCTGGGAGGTATGTCGTTTGTCTTGTGGCAGTATCTTTTCCAGTTGAGATGGTTCACCTGTCCCCCCCTTTTCGTGTCATGGGATGCGTGAATGATCGTAAAACGGTCTGTGATGGGGTGCAACAGGAAAATAAACAGCGTGGAGAGGATGAAAGAAGGCTGGTATTTCAGTGATGTAATGAGCCGAAGGCGGATTTTCAAAGGGTAGGGTGCTTCGTATCAACCGAATACTGACAATTGGCTTTTTACCGTTACGCCCGGACGTTTATGGTATCCAGGCGTAACGGTTTATGAAGGCCTACTGGCCCTGGTATGCAGCGATACCCGGCCAGTTGCCTCTGTCCGTAAAGTCATTCACCCCAATGGCGGACGCATCCGGGGAGCCTTTCATCACCTCTTCCAGCAACTGGGTGCACCATTTGAATGTTTCCATGGCTTCTCCAAGGCAGTTGTGGCGAAACACGGAGATGTGGGCAACGAGCCCATGGTCGGTACAGGTGATTTTCATTTCGTTTGCAAAGCCTGAAATGTCCTCTTTTTCAGCGTCGATGGACAGGAGGAACAACCCATCACCGATGGCAAAGGCGGCGACACTGTAAAACGCCTCTTTTTTGCTGTTCAGGGCTTCTTTTAAGAGGCCTGGCGCCTGTTTTTCGTCTTTGTTTACCTTGATACAGATGAAGTAGGGATCATCATAGTCATCCAGGCCGTCAATGTAGCTCTTGGCGTCCTCTGGAAGTGTGAGGGTGTCATATATATCGCTGCTTAACATGCGGTATCCTTTTATGCTCTAAATCGTCTTTCAGTGGTCGTGCTTAAGGTGCTTTGCTGCAAAAACAGCCCTGCTTTAAGTGGGCTATGGGCTGAGGGGACTACCCAAGTTTGTTATTTCAGTTCTTCGCTGAAGGAATGAAACCCTTTCATGTCGGACATGGTGACCGTCTGGTCGATCTCATCCAGAACCCAGCCTTCGGGGCCCCTGATGAATTTCCACAACTCGACAAACCCTTCGGGCGCATCTTTTTTGCCTGAAATCAGCTCCCCGCTGGTGGTGTCGATGGTGTAGTCGACCATGCGGCCCTTGATATGGGCCCAGAACCTGTCCCGTGAATCGTCTTTGTAGTCTGCAACTTCGACGATTTTGGCCTCTTCAAGGTTGATGCCTTCGAGGATGTTCTGCCTGTTCTGGGAAATCATCATGTCGGTCTGTGTTTTGTGCTTCAGGTAGAGCCGTTCGCTGATGTAGTCCCGGGCTACCTCCTGATCGCGCTCCATCCACGCTTGTTGAACTTTGAAAAAGGCAATCTCCACCCGTGATTTGATGTTGGACATGTCCCAGGAGGCATCATGGGCGGCGAGCTGCTCGATGAGGCCCTTGCATTGCTTGTTTTTCTTGACGAGCATGGTGGTCGTGATGCCGGAGTACATCATGAAAAATGGCGTCAAAAGAATGCCCCAGATGCTAAATCTTCCTCCACCACCGCCCCTGGAGCTGCTGAACCCACCGAACCCGCCGCCACCTCCGGCCCTTGCCATGGCCTCCTCGGGAAAAACGCCCAAAAGGAACAGGGTTCCGCATACAATCAATGCCGCCAGGATATAGTGGTGTGTTTTTATCTTAAAATTCATGGTGTCCTTGTGTTGATATGTTGTTGGCGTCAGCCCTCACAGCGACGCAAATAATCACCAATAGTCAATTCCAGCGCGACAATTGAGCACAATCAAGAGTAAAAAACAATGATAAAAATAACAAGGCAGACGCCTGGTTAGAAATGCAGGCAGGAGGGCTCAAGGAATGGCGGGCAGGGAAGGGGTGTGAAACATGGCTCTGGCCAAGGGATAAGCCCGTGCCGGTGACCGGCAGGGAGGTGAGACCCTCTGGGGTTTTCCGTTGGCCAGATTTGGAAAAAAATAAGAATAGGTCTTGATTTTCTCAGGTGGGGTTACTCAACAAGGAGCCCACAAGACCAATGAAGTACGTGATGAAAATAATGATTTTTGTCGGCTTTTTGAAGTGAGGGCTTTTCCACAGCCCATAGAGCCCAAGTGGAAAGAAAAAAATCAAAAGCAGAACCACTTTCCAGTTATGATCATACCAATTGGTGCCGCTGTCGATGCTGTCTGGATGGGTCTCCGGGTCGTTTTCATGCTTTTCGGCTACCTCACGAGCCAGGCTTTCGATTTGATCCCTTGGCATGTCAACCATGTCTTCCAACACATCAATGACACTGTCGATGGACTCTTTTCGCTCATTTTCCAGTTTCTGCTGCTGATCTGTTTGTCTCACTTTTTCAATGATTTCAGCGGTAATGTCCTGGGTGTTATCTTTGCTACCAAACATAGTGAGGCTTGTCTTTCTACTTTTTATGCACGTTGATCCTGATGACAATGTCCCTGAACGCATCACGTCAAAGGGTTGGCGGGCCTGCAGGCTACATGGACGCCATTGGATAGCCTGGATGAATCCTTACCTTTTGATCTCAATAATTGCAAGTGAGTATTAGTGGCCGTAGGCAAGCGGGTCAGGCAAACCAAGTGCATCAGGACCTGGTATCCTTTTAGCGGTCATCCTTTGTCCAGGAAGCAAGGGTGTTGCTGTAAAACATCCTGAGGACCTTGGGGGTGCCTCCAAGGGTTCTGCGCAGTTCATCAACAAACATGGCCGGGGCATACCCTTTCCGAAAGGTGGTGTTGTACCCGGTTTGGATGAGGTAACCATCTTCGTGCCTGCCGATTATCTTGTATTTGTGCTCCACTGGCCACACTCCCTGGACCGTGAGGTACGCGGTTCCCCCGGTGTGAAGGCACCCCTCGATGCATCGGTAGGCTTCGGCGCGGTCTTCAGGGGGCAGGACATTGAGAACATAACTGGCGATGATGACATCGTACGTCCGTTTCAGAACGTCCCTGTCCGGGTAAAAGTTGGGGTCATAGTCCGCCACGTCACGAGCTCCTGCAGCCAGCAGGTCCTTACGGGCCATGCATTCGCGACCGGTTCCCAGGTGCAATACCGTGCGGCCCCTCACAAGGCCCTGGTCGCATAGGTATCGAAGGGGTTGGGATGATCGCCTGGAATGGTCGAGGGCCGTGAGCCTGGAAGCGGTGACCATGGGGGCGTGGGCATGGGAGGCCATGTTTGCAAGGTCTGCTGCCAGGGCCTTTTCTATGCGCTCAAGGGGGACGGACCAGTGGCCCGTTGCCGATGAAAAGGTGCATTGCCTGGCATGTGATGCATGCACCGTGTAGGTACCATCCCGTCCAGGGACGATGTTCCATCCAGCCTTGAGCATCCGCTGTGACAGTTTCATGGGTGGTGGCAGATCCTTTCCGGGCCATGTGCCAGCCCGTTGCTCCACCTCTTTACCACAGCATCTCGTGCAATAAAACCGTATGGGGACAGGCTCTATTAGCTCTTTACCTTAGCTGCCTTGGCAGTCAAACAAAGAGTTCAGAGCCGCAGGCACACTGGAGTACATGATTTTCTTCGAAAAGTGAAATGGCTTTACGTCGATTTTCGTTTCTTCGAACATGTTTATGGATCCGGTAGGGACATATTCCTGGCCATTGAATTTAAACACCCGCATGGTGGGATTCAACGTGATATACGCGTCATGGGATACCTCTGAACGATACTGTGTGTCCAAGGCAAGGATTTCATTACCGCTGTCTGCGTCGATGTCTCCATAAAACAGATATGTTATGCCTGACGAAAAGAGTTTAAATCCTTCCTTGGAGAAGGTACTTGAGCCAGGCAATGACAGAACGGGCTGAAAGGAGAAGTCCGGCAGAATCGACACAAACAGGTCTGAGGATGAGCTCAGGTGTCCGGACCCTGCCAGCACAGACCACAGGTTGACATGGATCCCCTTCTTGCCCTCCGGTATCTCAAATGATTCCATGACGCCGTCCATCTCGGAAAAGTGGCCGGGATACTCAGTATACGATGTCAGACGATCGGTGATGTCCATGGAAGACAGAACCGCAGGCGAGTCCCCGGATATGTTTACGGTGGACAGGTAGGCGGTATGGCCCTTGTCTTCAGGATGGGGGCCGGTCTGGGTTGCCGCATACAGTACGACCACCACATCTTCAGATACCTGGCTTTTTGCGTATATCTGAACCCTTGAATCCATTTTCCTGGCATCTGCTTGGACGATATCGCTGGAAGGCAGGTTGAGTAACAGGAACGTCTCAAGGTCCGGTTCAGCAAAAACGGTGTGAACGTTCAAGACAAAGATCAGAGTGAGAATGAGTTTATTCATCATGTTTTGTGGTGTCCTGTGTGGATTATGTGGGTACTCCAGAGATATTATCTAACCCTACCATCACTCCAACTATCAGGAATCCAGGAAGGCCAGTCTTGAATGCATGGAGCGATATCGGGACCGAATGGATTGGGATGTTCAAAGATTATTCATCCGGCCAGGAGAGAATTCTTTGTCTGATCTCATGGCATTGATCCGGACGGTTTCTTACTAAATATGCCAAATCCAAGATGGCACCACCGCAGGTCGGGCATTTTTTTAAGGTGACTTGGCCTTTGGGAAATACATCCAAGCAACCCTCACACACACGCCATTCCTGTATGTTGCAACTTTTTTCCGAGTTGTATTCTTTGATGCATCCATAAATGAAGGCAAAAATTAGAATGAAGGACCCCAGCATAATGAGACAATAGCCAGTTTCTTTTGGGACCATAAACCCATATTTGTAATCCCACTCATCGAAATAGTAAATTGTCCCGAGGATGATGAAGGATAGTCCTAAAAGAAAATTTTGCATGTTTTAAATCTTTGAGAATTCGAGAAATGGGTGAACTCGGGTTTTTGATGGTAGGGTGCGCCGTGCGCACCGTATGGCGTTGCAATACCCTGTGATATTACATAAAACGTTGTATTCTCGATCGTGTTGTGGGGCCACATGCCGGAGGGGTGAAGGCGCAGCTCCTTAGCCTTTGACATTGTAAGAAAGATGCTGCTATGCGGCTCTATTACTGCTATCGCGTGATTTCTCACACGTTTAGATCAAACCCCAAATCAATTTCACTTGCCGGAACGCCACCACGGACGCCCCAATTATCCAGTTCAGGTTCATAAAGAACAACGACGGCACCATTGTCTTGATAACCGAGATCCTTTAACCCACTGAATATTAGCCTGTATAATGATTTCTTCGCAGCAGCCGACCTGCAGGGTAGAATTGTAATTTCGATAATTGTGAATTTATTTGTTCTGTCACTTGGAACTTCAAAAAGAACCGGTATCATACTCGATAATTCTTTGTACTCTGTCTTGATCCGGAATTTTGAGTGCTTCAACCAAAGATGAGTGAATGGTATTCAGCAATATCTTTTTTTAGAATCAGATCACCTCTTTAGGATGCTGATTTTTACTAAAGGCATTTTATTGAATCCTTACATGAAATATGCGCTGCCCACCTACTTCAGCGAAACAAAAGAAATGGTCTCGTCTTGACATTGGACAGAATTATCCAGCTAAGGGGTAAAAGCTATCATATCGATCCTCACAGATAATCTTTCGTTATTTAGTCGGAATGTCAGATTGTAAAACGTTCTGGGAAAGACAATCTGTTAAGGGGCATGCCATGAAGATGCCTTTGGATAGAGTTAAGGTGGAAATCCGATCCAACAGTTACATCGATATTCTTGACTTCGACCCCTTTTTCTTTAATCCCACCAATTGAATAATCCCTCACCCAGGGTTTTCGGCTTCCAGTGTTTGATATCGTAGTTATGCAGATATGGCCTGCTTGAGAATGGACCATCAAGTTCCTTTTTTAGCAATACCTCGATACCATAGCTTTCACGGAGACTGCTTGCCAGGCCAGAATGATCCGTGAATTCGAGCCCCCATGTCATGGGGTGGAACGTCTTAGCAAATGCCCAATCATCATTGATTGAGCACAACACAAATAGTGTAAGGCCATGTGGATGACTTAGTTGACACGCGTGGAAGTTGGGGGTGATGCTGGCCTTATGGAATGTGCCAACTGTCATGCCCTGCGCTTGGGCAATGCTGTAAATAACCTTTTTGAAGTTCGGCATGTTCATGATGGTTGGCTGATAATACTGGAATTCGCCGGGTGTGCGACGAGGACCGACAACGGTGAATAAGTTATACTGTGTTAGAGCCGGAAGCGCTTGGAAACGCCCAGCTGTAAACCCGTCCGGTGCAATGACTTGTGTACATCCGGCATGGGGGCAATTTTATGCGGTGACCCGGAAGTTTAACCGGGACGTCCTCTGTGGGTGAATCTTTTCGATCAAACAACGGTTTAGCATAAGCACTAGTCTAAGGCAAGGGAGGCGTCGTGTGGTTCCGTCTGGAGGAGATGGAGCAGAGCGGAATCACGAGCATCACCGAGAATGACCGGAGGGAGTGGTCACTCTATGGCAAATTTACGAGCCGACGAACAGACAAACCGACAGGAGCAAGGGGGGCGTATTGATTCGGGCCCGAAGGGTGGGTAGCAGGACGTTCTGAGTCACCAGCTTACAAGAGCAAGTCTCTGGATGAGTCAGCACAACATGACGAAGTCCAGGATTCGAAGAAATACGGAAAATTCTGCGGTTGTGTAAAGAATGATCGCGTTCTTATACCCCTCAAGGGGCACTCAAAAGAGTTCGGGAAGGCCTGTTCGGCTTTGCGGTTAGATGGCAGCGCAGGATGTGGCAACACAGCCAGTGTTCGAGCAGGAGGCAGTAGAGGTCATGGTAGGTGTAGGACCGCTTCATGGACGGAGTTCCGTTTGGAAACGAGTCGCGAGACACCCCGAGGTAATCGCTGAATGTTTCAGAAGACCCTACATATGTCCAACAACCTCAACAATTTCAACAACCAATACAAGTAGCCAGGCAAAAATAGCCAAGCCTGTAGCTGCTGCTGCGATATCTTTGATGATCCCGATTTTGTCATGATACTCGGGATGGATGAAATCACAAATGGCTTCTATACTGGTATTGAACATCTCTGCACTCAACATAAACACCGTAGCCAATACAATAATAGACGCATCTAAGGCACCATTGTAAATCACAACAGGTATTAAAATGACAACCGAAATCATAAACTTGTGCAAAACAGAAAAATCAGATGCAGAATAACGCAAACCTTGCATAATCACCTTGAACTTACGAAGAGGATTATATCCCTCCTCCCCTGTGCCTAACAGCTTGTTTTTCATTTGAGAACCCCCAAGTCTATGAGATATATAACGGTGCCAGTCCATATTGATACTACCAATACGCCTGCTATCACATCACTGGGGAAATGAACTTGAAGATACATCCTGGAGATCCCAACCATGACAGCAAAGCTTAAAAACAGTGATGCGAAAGACGTTTTAAAAGAGGTATCCAGTGAGTAAACTAATAGTGACAACATCAATGCAAAGGCAAAAGCCTGTGTCGTATGCGCACTTGGATATGAAGAATCATAAGGCATAGTCATCTTGTTTTCAAATAGTTCAGGCCTTGGTCGTTCTATGAGGGACTTCATGATATAAGTAGTGGATACTGCGCCTATAAAGCCTATATTGAACACAATGGCAGCCATGCGATAACCATGAAATATCAACCCTATTGTTATGCCAGCCAATGTGGGCAACAAAATCCAAAGTGATCCAAGCCAAGTAATAAGATTAAAAAACGAGTTTAGAGTTAAACTTTCTATAGAATCAAACCATGCAAGAACCTTTTCATCAAATCCTGTAGTAATATTTTTATTTACTATAATTGTGAGCATAATTAAAAAAAACACGTTTATAATAATAAAAAAATGCATTTTATGCCTTTATGCATACCCCACCGACTGAAGACGGTGGCTTAGGGTTACATGTGTTACTGGAAGCAGTGGCCCAGATGCCGTGCCCGTGTTCGAAACCTCATAAGACTTGGTTGCCCGCTGGACGACGCGATTTCCGTTGGAATGAGCCGGAAAGGACCATGGTATTTATCGAAAACGTTTGCCATGCAACGCGCAATGAACAACAAGTGGCTTGCAAGACAGGGACTTGTCTCCATTAGGGATGAGTGGGTGAATATTCATTACCCGGCTACGGTCCGGTTATCTTCGTGAACCGCCCGGTGCGGACCCGCATGCTGGGTGATGTGGGGCTGGGGGAGAGAAACCCCCGACTACCTGTATCGCTACCAAAACTTCCACCATTTCTTTTTATATGGTGTAGCTACTTTATATCCAGTAGGCTGCTTTTCTTCTTCTGTTCGATTGTCCTGATAGATAATACCTTGAAAATTATCATTATACCCAGTTAATATGATCTTTTTTGAATCTAACCAATACAGTACCTTTCCTGCTTCATTACGTACTTCGGGGTAAAAACTATCAATTAACTCTATTTGTTTAGGCGACTCAAGTTTTTCCCAAGTATCAGCATCATAATTTTTCGGAGGAACAGTAACGGCCAATCCGTAGCCTAAACCCAGATTATCCAAAAAACTATAACCATCACAGTACAAATCATAGCATTGCTCAATGTACATATGAGCATTAGGTGGTCTTTCAATAACCTTCTTAAGTACTCGCCGCAGTCGCCATTCATAATATTTGCCACGGTCTATGTATCGTATCAGAATTTTCTCAGCTTCATAAAGCGAAGACGGTAATTTGTACGCCAACGAAATTAAATCTAAGTACTCTTCTGAAGTGAGCAGGCCCTCTAATCCCTTTTCAGAATACACCCATCGCTCAAAATCTGTTATTTCGATTTTTCTTGCAATAAGTTTAAATACTATTAGTTCAAAATCATTCAAAATTTACACTTTATACAGGTGACGCGTGGCTATGCCGATCCAAAAAGCTGATAGGTGCAGCAGTTGAAGTTTCGAAAGCCGTGGCCAGCTTTTTGGGGGCGGCCATGATCCAATTGTTATGTGTTTTTTATGTAATCACCACGGCATGGTTCCGCTTTCAATACAGTAGTAACCGCCATTTTCTATTTTATTTTCAATTAGCAGAGCATAAATTTTTTGAGCTGATTCATAAGGCGTCATATGCGCGTCAGAAGCACCACTTGATGTGAGAAGTCTACCAGGATGCAAAGCACAAACTTTGAAGCCATTAGGCCCAAGTTCTTGTGATAAACATTGCGTCAGCATATTTTGAGCGGCTTTTCCTATTCGGTAACTATAGGAAAAACCTTTATCTGCGAATTCCCCAAGCGCATTTCTTGACATTGAACCCAATCGCGAAGAAATATTGATAATGATCGGATTTTTAGATTTGGCAAGCGCGGGATAGGAAACTTTAGCAACATTGAATGCTCCAACACAATGAATCCTAATTTGCATTTCGATTTCATAAGACGAAGTATCTCTAACTGAAGAACCGCTGCTTCCTTTGCCTGCGTTGTTTATAAGGATATCAATTTTATTATTTTTCAGATATTCGAGTTCTATTAACTCAGAATAGTTCGTAATATCAGCAACCAACACGATACATTGCGGAAAATGTTTATGAACAACTTGCTTTGCCGACTCACTTCGAACGATTGTCACGACTTCGTTGCCTGATTCTAAGAAAACGTTGACGAGCTCAAAACCTAACCCTCGGTTTCCTCCAGTGATAAGTACTTTCATCTTCGTTCCTTATGAATAACGCTACGCTCAGAGGCGTCAAAAAGTGGAGCGAGAAACGAGCGCAGCTTTTTGGCGTCCCTTGCAGCGTGTTGTGTACGCCCGGCATGTGCGTGATCTTATGAGGTGACCCGAAAGTTTTTTTCGGAAAGTCCTCTGTACGTGAATCCTACTGACCAAACAACGGTTTAGCACAAGTACTAGTCTAAGACAAGGGCGGCGCCGTGAGGTTCCGTCTGGAGGAGATGGAGCGGAGCGGAATCATGAGCGTCAGCGAGAACGACCGAAGGGAGTGGTCACTCTACGGCAAATCTATGGGCCGACGAACAGAAACAGCATACAAGGCCAAGTCTCTGGCTGAGTCAGCACAAAATGACGAAGTCCAGGATTCGAGGAGATATGGTAAATGCTACGTATGTGTAGAGAAAGATGACGCAATTACGCCCCTCAAGGTGGGACTGAAAAGAGTCCGGGAGGTCTGTTCGACTTTGCGCCTGTATGGCAACGCTGGTTGTGGCAACACAGGCAGTGATCGAACAGGAATCAGCAGAGGTCATAGTAGGTGTAGGAATACGTCATTGACGGAGTGACTTATGGAAACGACCGCGTGACACCCCGAGGTAATCGCTGGAGGACTCACCCTGCCGAAGGACCGAACATGACGAACAACGTCGCAACCATGTGCTCTGTTGCTACAATAAATCCGACAGGAGGATTATGGAACAGGCGCGGCGTGGGTTACATGCCCTTGAAGGGTTAAAAGTGGAAACCGTCATCTTGGTATAAAATTCGATTTTAACACTTTTTCCTGGCTACGGACCGGATATCTTTGTGAACCGCCGGGTGGTGTGGGGTCTGGGGGAGAAAAATCCCCGGCTACCCGATTACGCAAAATTTCTTAACCTTCAATCGGTTGTGGCCAATTTGATACCTAACCCAACAAATAAGATTCCAAGTCCACGATCCATCCAACGTGATACATGTGTGTTGTTGCTGAGATAAGCAGTTAGCTTGCCTCCGACAAGAATTAAGGGTGGTTCAATGAAGCCAGCTACGACAATGATAAGAATACCGTGAAGAAACAGCTGTGCACTAGCAGGGCCTGCCCCCGTCTCAACAAATTGCGGAAGAAATGCTAAAAAGAAAATAGCAACTTTTGGATTTAATACCGAAACCAACACCCCCTGTTTGAATATCTCTATCAAGTTTTTTGAAGATATTTGGCCATTTACAGACAAATTGGTACCTTTTGAGCGCAATGCCTGTATACCAAGCCAAATCAAATAAGCAGCACCAATCCACTTGACTGCTGAAAAAGCAATCGAAGAAGTCGCCAGTATAGCAGACAAACCTAATGCCGCAAAAATAACATGTATAAATGCCCCTGTCCAAATACCAAACATTGCTGAAAATCCCGACTGAACACCCCTTTTTACTGTTTGGCCAAGAATAAAAGCTATATCTGGGCCTGGAGACAAGTTTAACAAAATAGCTGCTGTAAAAAAGGTTGCCCAGTGGGCAAGAGAATAATCAAACATGTTTTTAATTCCTTGTTCAGATTACAATTATATTTTCATTTTAAAGCATAACGCGTGCTTTACCGGACAGGTGCCGAAGCACGACAGGGTATGATATTTGATTACAGTCGGGAGACGAAGACGAGTAAAATACCGCACTTGCACCCGCTCAGCGTGCAAGCAATTGTTAGCGTAGCGATTTTTTCATATAAAGCAGTCCAACGCCCTGAGATGTTTCTGAGTGGGTATAAATTTTGTAACCCAATTTTTGATAAAGATGGATGTTTCGGCTGCTTTTTATTCCTGTAAATAATTTTAAGGTAACTTTTTTATCAACAATTTGCTCAACTCGTTTCATCAAGACTGTCCCAACGCCTTGATTCTGAAAATTTGGATCTACAATCAGACGTTCTATTTCAATTTCATTACGATCAACCGTGAAACGTACAGAACCTATTATTTTGCCATTAAATTCGGCTTTTAAAAACACCTTGTTTTCAAACTCATCTTTCAATGATTCCAAAGTTTGGACCAATGGTGGCAACTTGTAATTGTTGTAAATTTTTGCCTGCCCCTCAAATGAGGATTTTTGGATTCTCCAAATTTCAGGAGCATCCGATAACTTTGCCTTAGCAATCGAAATCATATCAATACATCCATATCAACTGAACGCTAACAAGCCTGTAGAATAACCCCTTTTTCAGGAATGCTTCTTCAGGCTGATTTTAAAGTAAAGTTTTCAGCCGACAACACAATTCAGCCAACGAAAATACTCACGCCATATCTGAACTTTATGTAACCCCGATCTGCGGGGCAGGACCATATTTTGCTGCGATCAAGTGTCCACTGAGAACTTCTCAGCCAGCATCCTCTTGCTCAGCACCAGGCATATCGAGCCAGCTTCCCTATGTTGTGAACCATGGCAAAGAGTTTCCATTGCGTATCGACCTTGCCCCGTCCTCTCAGGGTAAACCGATTCAGCCCGAGGGTGCCTCTGATGTTACCGAAGACCGGTTCAATGGTGCCCATACGTCTGCTGTACCAGAATCTGCCTTTGGGTGTGTCAAAACGTTTAATCATACTCCTTATAGGAGTATCCATCTGACGCATGGTGTTGGTGAAGACGGTTACATGCCTGTGTTCGACTTTTATTCCGCGAATGCATTTGGCTCGAAGCTCACAGGCTCTGCAATCCGTTTTCTTTGCCGCGTATGTGATTCCTTTAAGACCTTTCTGGTCTTTAAAGTTGCTGTTTTCAACATAGAGTTCACTTCTGGCCGGGCAGATGAGCTTTTTCTTTTCAGGGTCGTACACAAACTCACTGGCCTTAAAATACTTTGCCTTTTTGACGGTTTTCCGCTTATCAATCGGCCTTTTGTGTCTGTCTGCTGTGGCAAAATTGGGGTCACGTTTTCGGAACTGGTTGTCCGGGATGTATGCTTTAATTTTTTCTTCTTCGATCCATTCGAGCCCATCGGATGAATGAAAGCCGGTATCTGCCGTGATGATAGTATCCTCGAGGGCATCGGCATCTCCCTCAGCCAGGTTCATCGTGTCTCGGGCACCATCAATCATATCCTTTAAAAACAAGTGCTCTGTTGATGAGCCATAGGCCTCAGCATGGACAATGACCTGCTTTTTTTCATCTGCGACAGCAATACCGGTATAGCCCTGAATTACACCATGTGACGTGGCCATCTTAGCGCTTTCATTATCCGTAAGGTTACTTTGGATAGGCTTGCCACGAACTCCGATTTTTTCTTCTCCCTCGTCCAGCCAAGCCTGAATCTTTTTCGCTTTCTTCTTCAGCTTTTTGACGGCTTTTTTCTCTTTTGACGTCATATCAGACCCTTCGTCACCACTTTTGTCCTGGGCCTGGTGCGTTTTAAGGATCAACTGAATAGATTTTTCGATCTTTGCCTTTTTACGGATGAAATCCTTACGGGTTCCGCTCCACTCTTTAGAGGCGTTTGAGCTGATCTTACATCCGTCAATGGCAAACATCTTTTTGCCGATCAACCCTTCCATGGAACAGATTGCAACCACTCGGGTCAAAAGCACAGAAATCTCATCCCCATGAGAAGAAACGAACTTGGCAATGGTTGTAAAATGGGGCCGGGTATCACCGGCCAAGGCAATAAAAGTCACATGACACTCGCAACAAGATGCAATCCTGCGGCTGGATATAATCCCCAGAGAATAAACATACAAAATGACTTTTAAAAGAACGGCAGGATTGTAGGCCGGAGCACCCGTCTTGTCGTTGCTGAAATGCTTGTCAAAGATCGAAAGGTCAAGTTCGTTATCCACCAAATGATCAATGGCATGAACGAACGTGCCGGGTATGATTTGCTCATCGAACCGGACTGGAATAAACATCGACTGGGCTTGAGAATAACTTTTGTATCGAACCATACTCACCTCGCTGTTTTATCTGAAGAGAGCATAGCAAATATTAAGCTGTAAATACCGCTTGATATCTTGAAATTTTACTTATTCTACAGGCTCAACGCAGCGCATGTGTTGCCGCTGAACGAATCGAGGGCAGTGGCGCGGAGCACCAGCGGTTCCTTACTATTCGTTTGTTAGGTCTCTGTAATTTTGAAAGATACGTCTCTATAAGGGGCGGAAATTATTAATCCTGTTTTAAGGCATTGACCAGTGACAAATGATAAACTGGTTTTCGAATATGGCTCACTTGGGTTTGTAAATTCCCGGAAGACAAACTCATTATCATCATTAAACTTATCTGTTTTCCATACTATCATGTTTGATAATCCATTATCTGACTTATCGTCTGTACCAATAAGAACTTTTACATCATGAGGAATTACCAAAATGATCTTACTTTTGGTCTCCTCGTTGTAAAAGGCATACCGACCAAAGTCTTTATCGAGTGGGATGCAAACCAAATTGGCAAATAGAGTTTCTGTAATATCATCCCATTCATCATCTCCAGGTGATATATTGGCGACCCCTATATTGTCCCATATCGAATCAATGGCATTTCTAAAGTTATCAAGTGCTTTGTTTATATCCATCCTTGTGGCCTAACGAGCCTTGGAGATTAATTCTTTTTTCAGAATATCTTTCCAAGCTTATTTCAAAGAAAGTTTTTTCGCATTCATCACAATTCAGTCAACGAAAATATTCACGCCACATTTTGGTCATCGATACGACCGCCGCGAGCTTTTCGATCAGACTCATCAGGCATAGTGCCTCAAGCTTCCTATTTTGTCGGCAATTGCAAAGAGCATCCACTACGTATTAACCTGACCTCTCCTAAATCTGGGTAAATCGATTCAATTTGAGGGGGCTCCTGATGTTACCGAAGACCGGTTCTATGGTGTATAGACGCCTGCTGTACCAAAACCTGCTTTTTGGTGTTTCTGAGAGCTGAATCATTCGACTTATTGGCATATTCCGTGGACATAAAGAGCTACTAAAAGAATCAAAATATCAGATGTATAGGTTCAGAGGCTTCGTTTGTTTCTGTCGTATTTACTGGTTTGATCTGAGAGTTATGCTGGATAGGAAATAATTTAGATCTTTCAAAGCTGTCTCATAGCATGTAAGTGGTGATAAAATCAAAACATAAGATATGTATTTGTCGTTTTTGTTGTGATCAATAAAAGACGCATATCCTAAACTAAAAAATGACTCAAAAGACATGGCTTGGATGATACCTGCAATTAAGTTGAATGGTTCAACTTGTATAGGTGTTATGCTAACAGTAGTAATCCAATCCTTTTGTTCATGCTCCCAATAAAATTCATTAAAGACTTTGGTCGGGTTTTGATGCTGGTCATAATTGTCAATAAAAGAAGTGAGTTGATTGCTGTAGGATACATCTTTTTGTATGTTTATCTCAGCAATAATACTGATTCTGGTATTTTTATTGTAAAGGACTATTGCGTGGTCTTCACTCTGTGCTTGGGCCAAATCTTTTAAACCACCTGGTGCATTGTAGGGGGTGTAAAGTTTGTAACCTTCTGGAGCCCGGAAAGAGGCATTGTTCTCTATGTCTTTGTATGAATTATCTGTATGATCCCACTTAATGTTTTGAGATGTAGCACAAGCAGACAAAGCTGAACAAATAAAGATAACAAATAAGTTTTTTATACTTCGCATTTTTTCTCACTGACCGTCTGTACTTAGTGAAATATTGATTGGGTCACTTTTTCGAGCCCGGACCCCTTTACATCGGTCTATCCCATCTGGGAAACCGATTCAATTAAAGAAAACTTCAGTATGGTTTTCATGCAGCTGTTGCCGCAGGAGCTGTATTTTATCAGATCAAATCTGTTTCAGAATCAAAAATGTCAAAGGTGTAGGCTTGACTTGCCCCTTCATCCTGACCACGAAACGGAAAAGTTAAGGTGGGAAAAACCTCCTTTTTGGGGCTTACTCGCAGCTACCTCAAACGACAGGGAGCCCTGCTGTCAAGGCAGCGAAATTCGGCTTGTCCTTTATTGCAAGGCGAGCTGTCGTATCCTGAGGCTTGGAGTTTTACCCTTACCACGAGTTTTATGAGCACCTCATTGAGGCGCAAAATGACTCGTCCGGTATATGTTTGTCCCGTTTGGAGGACTCTCCCTTCTTGGAACTACAGGATTTTAACTATAGCAATTCTGGCAAAAAGTACAATATAGGAAAGTGGCCAGAATAGAAACATGCTCAGCTTTCCTCGAGATACATTTTCTAATGTGTTGTAGACGGGATGCCAATCAATAAGCCTTCGTAAAACAATTCGATTCATAACAAAACCAGAGGCCAAATAAAGCAATAAGACGAATGAAGAATCTAAGTTGGAAAATGTAACTATTAATAGTGCTGTATATATTCCTAATGCTGAAAATATTGACATGGTTTTTTGTTCTTCTTGTACATCAAAATCACTCATTAATTACTCCTTTACTGTGAACGCTAAAACGAAAATCAATTATTACGATGAGCTTTTTGATATTAGGCTTGAAAAAGCTCTATTATGGATATTTCGATTTTTGGAATCCTAAGAAGTCTCTAAAATAACACCATTTCCATAAATGCCTCTTCGGCTGATTTTAAAGAAATCCTTCAGGCAAATGCCACAACTTTCACCATATCTGATCTATATAGAACCTGGTTTTCCAGGCTATATTCCCTTTTGTTGTTATCGATGTGACTGTCTGGAGCTTTTCGACCAGACCCATCACGCTCTACACCAAGCATAGCGAGCCGAATTCCCTATGTTGTGAACCATTGCAAATAGTTTGCATTGTAGTCCAATCTTGGCCCGGTTATTTAAAGTAAGCCGATTTAACACTTTAAGCGCCTGATATTGAGTGAAAAAATTAGTTTAATGGTGCCCATTCGTCTGCTGTGCCAGAACTTGTTTAGAATGTGCCCAAGCACTAAAATTCTATAGTTACAGAAGTCTTCGCGTACAATATAGTGTATCGAGGGCGCGCGAACTGTTCCTGTCCACGGGGCTGGCCCCTGTGATTCTGGCACCGGCATTCCAGACAAACGTTTTTACGTCATACCCCTGGCATCTTGATTTTTCAATTTAAAAAACTTGTCATTCCTTGAGAGAGAACTTTGGATAATTTTCATGAAATGAATGGAATGTTTTGTCGTGTTGTGGCCGAGGTGGGAGAGCGAAGAGTTCATGCAATTGTGGCCATTATCATAAAGGCGTATGAACGATACTTCTGCTTATTTCGAAATGAATAACCATGGGATTTGTCAGTAAAAAAGTGTTGACACATGAAAAAGATGGATTTAGGGTGGGGCGTAATAACTAGTTATTACGGAGATCATGGAATTCATGAAGCGACCCGACAGGATGTCCTACCATCCTGCCAGGCCTGACCAAAAACAACCTTCATCGGAGGTCGTCATGGCTACACGGTTTTTTACACCACACTCACCCCCTTTTCAAGTCGTATTTTCCTCACCACGCGCAATCTTGCGCTCCCTCAACAGGCGGTACAGCCGTTTTAAATGGCCCATGAACACAGGTGGTTCTGACTGATGGGCGGGAAAACGCCCCTTCGGATTTCTGCGTGCGTTCAAACAGAATGGGTAATAGCGGTGCTGCGTCTGGTTTCCTCCTGCATTTTGCCGAAGGTGCGTTTTCCTTTTCCTGATGTCTGAGCAGGGCCTTTTGTTTTCGGGCAGGGCGATTTTTTTCCACAAAATCTTATGAAGATATCTATGCGGGGAATCAGGATCCGTGAATAGGGATTGATCAGCTTATAGGTGAAACGGAGGCTTCGTGCTGCATGGCGTGATTTTGAAGGATCGACATTTGTGGGTTCTTCTGGTGCACGGAGTGCACCCTACGGGCTGAGGGGTATTGGAGGGCTGAGTACCACCGGGGTGACTTCTTTCACTATTTCTCTTCAGGGCCGGTGGCTTGTTGTTATTTGTCGATGGATGAAACGGTTGCTTCACATTCTATTCACTACTCCCCAATCACTACTGACTAAAAAAGGTTTCCACCATGACCTCATCAAACAGCCACTCCCCCGGCATGTTTTCCGGGTCGGAGATTTCAGAGTTGTGTGATTCCGTCAAGGATATACACCGGTTGCTGCAATCTGTGGGTGACTTTATTGCGGAGCTGGAAGGGGCCGAAGATCCTGGCGGCAACGGCCTGCAACTGGATTTCAAGCGGTGGGGGATTCGGACCATCACTGAAGATCTGCTGGCCCGGCAGTATGCCAAGATCGACCGCATGGCGGCCATTTACAAAGAAGAGCAGGAGAGGATGAAAGGGCGGGGGGCAGAGTTCGGGGTGATCATGGCTTTCGAGCGTCTGAGGGGTGAGATGCTCCGCCCGTTGTGCCGTATGGCGGTAGAGCGCCGTGAATCGTTCCCAGGCAGAGCCTGGGAACGAAAGATAGCCTGATACGTTTTGTTGCCTCTTACCCCCGATCTATATCACGGGCGCAGTCCGTCAGCACATGCGAAGGGGCGAAGCCCCGGAGCATGTGCGAACCTGGGATCCAAGGGCTCAGCCCTAAGCCGGAGGCTTTTATTATTCGGTTTCCTTCCCTGCCTCAGCTGCCGGAAGGATCTTTGCGATGATACCGAGGAGCACCAGGGCCACGAGGCCCAGGGCGGCGTAGAGGCCCCAGCCGTTGGCCTGGAAGTGTTTGATCCAGTTGCCGGACCAGGTTGTTGCCTTGGGGGCCACGGGCTGGGCCGTAACCTGGGTGGGCAGGGTTTCCATGAGCTTTGTGCGGACCAGGGAGAGGTCGTAGTCCGGTGCGGGGAGGGTCGGGTGTCCGCCGTGGAGGGTGAGGGGGCCGGGCTCATAGGCAAGAAAGCAGATGGATGGCGCGGTATAGACAGCCTCGGCTGTTGTGATGACAAGGGGCTCGTTGTCGTTGTGGTCCATGAGGATGCGGATCTTGTTCTGGCCTTCGGGGAGACGGGCCAGGGGGATCCTGAGGGTGGTTTCGCTGTCGAGGGTGTTTCTCCAGGTGACGGTCTTCCATGTTTCCCAGCCCACCTGCCCGGGTTTGGGAAGCTGGATGGTCACGGTGCGCCTGAAGATGCCCTCGGCCGACAGGTTGAGCGCCACCCACCAGGGAGAAGGCTGGGGCAGGGTGAGGTCCCAGGTGGTCCTGTTCTGGGCTTTGTCATAGTCCGGGGTAAGGGGCAGGGGGGCCGGCACGTTTTCGGTGCGGTCCATGAAAAAGGGCACCTGGGTCTCACCTTTTGCCAGGCGGATTCCTGCACGGTTGGGGGAAAGGCTTGCTTCCATGGGAAAGGGGAGCCGGTAGTAACCGGGGGCATTTACGGCAACGGAGGCAGCCCAGGTAAAACCCTCGTTGGTAAAGGGTCCGCCTTTGAGTTTGTAAGTGTCGGTGAGGGCCTGTTTTGTGAGATCGGGGTTTGCTTTGGCCTCTGAAAAGGAGACGACCTGATAGGGTGCCCGGTTCCTGTATCCGAGGCTGGTAAGGATCTGGGCTTCGGAGCCGGTGCCGGAAAGGGCGGTGTAGGAACCCATTTTGTCTGCAGAGAAGACGAGTCGGGGGAGAAAAAGTTCCACGGAGAGGGCGGAGGGGCTGCCCAGGTAGCGGCCCTTGGGATCCAGTTTGATGACCAGGGACTTGCCTTCCCACCTGTCTCTGATGGGCAGGGTGAGCTCATGGATCTTGTCGGAGACGTGCCTTACCGAGCCTTCAGCCATGGGCACGAAGGTGCGCTGACCGTTGCGGATCTCTTCCCTGCCGACCAGCCAGTCGCCCAGAAACTGGGTTTCGGTTGTGAGGCGCAGGGAGTCGATATAAAGGCCGGAGCCGGGCAACAGGGCACGAAGCTCGGTGATGTCGCCGGACTCGGACACCTGGAATTTCGGTGTGACGTTCTGCTTTGCGTAGTCCGTGCCTTCGGTGACGGAAAGGGCTGTGACGCGCTCCACAGAAATCACTTTTTTTTCAAAGTCACGGTCAAAGCCTTTGAAGATAAGGCCGAACTCCTGGTACGTGTCGGGCTTGATGGGGATCTCGCTCCGGGTCTGCCTGCCGGACCTTACAAGGGCTGCGTCTTTGACCAGGACGATCCAGATGTCGTTAACCCGTGCCCTGACCTCCACCTTGCCCATTATTCTCGGATTGTCCAACGTCACATGAAGGGCGCTCACCTCATGGTCCGGGGCGTTGCACCGCCAGATAAACTCCCCCCTGTCGTTGAATTTTTTGCTGTAGGCCCTTAAGTCGTACCGATTCGTGGTGTCCGGCTCCCGCCAGTACAACTCAAAGGCGCGGCGGTTGCCGTCCGGGCCTTCCAGGGCAAGGTCCACGGCGTTGGGGCCGGTTTTTTCCATCAACTCCGGCGGCAGGACGGCTTCGGCAATACCCGGCTCGGGCACAAGGACCGACGCCCGGTTCTCCCATGTGTCGGCCGCATGGAGGGACAGGGGCGCCCCAAGAAGGGCAACGCAGAGGATAAGGGCATGAATCGGTTTCATATCAACTCCTGAGAACGAGAAAAATCTATTTAGTTTATGCCTCCGGCGGTCCTGCCGGCGGCTAAGCTTCTAAAAAAAAGTTTAACAAACAGATTATAAAAAACCGTTTGAATGAATGTCGTTTTAAGGCGGGTGTGATTTGCCCCGAGGAACGAGGGGCAAAACGCATCCGCTACCTGCTTTCAAGGTGGCACACCTTGCCGCCGGAGGCTTTTTTTCCTTATTTATCCATCGCCTTTGTCTTCACCGGCCAGAAATTTCTGATAGATGACGGAGACGAGGATCATGACCACGGCCAGGCCTGCAAAGGAGCCCACGCGGTAGAGGTGGCCGAGGGACCAGAGGTCCCGGGTGAATATTTTGAGGGACGTGACGCCCAGAAGGGCGATGGCGGCCCATCGGGTCTGGTTGTTCCTGGTTCTGACGCCCACGGCCAGAAGGCCAATGGCAAAGAGCATCCATCCGATGCTGTAGGCCAGTTGTTTGGGGAGGCTTCCATTGGTGAGGAAGCTGAAGGGTTCATCCGGGCCTCCGAACACGCTTGCGATCTCGATGTTGAGGATGGCAAAGGCCGTGACGGCAAGGGCCACACCCCAGAATGCACTTGGCTCAGGCCTGGGCAAGGGCCAGGGGGTGGGGCGGGGCTTTACGGTGAGAAAGGTCAACAGGCCCAGGGCTCCGATGTAAAGGAGGGTGGGGGTGTTGGCCAGTGGCGTCATGAGACCGAAGGCCTCGCTGAACCGCAGGGGAAAGAGAAGGGCCTTGGCCAGGCCGATGATGGTCAGGACGAGACCCGCAAGGCGAAAGGGGCGATCCAGGGCCTTGGGCCAGTGGAGCATGGCCGTGCCGTAGAGGATCCACAGGGCGGCCGAGGCCACGGCTCGGTAAGGTGTCTGGCTGAAAAAGAGGGTGAAGGGCCGTCCCGTGGCCAGACCGGTGCTCAAGGCCAGGGCCGGGAGGGCAAACCCTGCCACGAGCAGCACGGCCAGGAGCAGGTTGCGGGAATAGCCGTTGAAGGCGTCCGGGGACTCTTTTTTAAAGGTGAACCAGGCCATGGCCACAAGGGCCAGGCACGCAAAGATGGCCGGGTTGGCCCAGGGACCCATGGTGGCGATGGCCTTGGGCATGAAAATAGGCAACAGGACAAGACCGGTGCTGCCCGAGACAAAGAGCAGGAGCCCTGCAAGGCGCATGGCGATGTGAAGCCGCGGCACGCGCCAGGTGGCGGCGCCGAACCCGGCCCAGGCCAGGGCGCAGGCTGCCCAGTGGGCATAGGAGCCGTCGGGGATGAGGCTGTGGGAGGAACCGGACCCGGAGAAGAGGTCGGCCACGGCCAGGTTGGCCAGGTAGAATCCCGTGACAAGGCTCATCCAGAGGAAGACGTTGGGCAGGTCCATACGGCCCAGCTTGCGCCCGGGCCAGGGGCTGAGTTTGACGGCGGCTCCCAGGGCCGCGGTGCAGGCTGCCACGGAGAAAAAGGCCGGGTTGAGCAAGGGCAGGACACCCTCTGCGCTCATCCGAGGCAGGGCGGTGTAGAGGACCAGGAGCCCGGACGGGGCCAGGCCCAGGGAGACCCATCTGAGGCCCGGGTGTTCGATGCGCCTGTTGAGCCAGAGCAGCAGGGCAGACTCAAAGACAAGGGCCACCCCGAGCCATCCGTGGGGAAGCAGGAGCACGGGCAGGGCGGAGATGTAAAAGAGAAGGACCCCGCCGTGAAACGCGAGAATGCTGTTGCGGTGGGGGCTTGCCTCCAGCCGTTTTAACAGGATGGCAACGGGCCCAATTTTAAGAAGGGCAGGGACCAGGGGCAGCCAGCCCGAGAGGTCTCCGGGCCAGAGGAGCTTTGCGGCATACAGGGCAAAGAGCATTTGGGCCAGCTCAAAGAGGGCGGCGGCGTGCCAGACCACGGGCCATTTCTTCTGCTGAGAGAACAGGAGAAAGGGAAGGGCCAGGGCGGCAACAAAGAGCACCGAGGACCAGGTAACGGCGGAAAAGAGAAGGGGGGCGCCCCACTGGCTGAAGACCCATACAGACTGGGCCGCGGCCGTGGCCACAAGGGCGATGGCCCCGGTGGGCTGAAAGCCCGTCCGTCTGCACATGAACAGGCAGAGCCCCAGAAAGGCCGTAAGGGTCACCATGCCTGCGTGGGGATAGTGGGGATGGCGCACGGCAAAGGCGGCTCCCATGAGGAGAAAGAGCCCCACGGACGGTGCTGCGGTGAGCCACTCCTCCAGTTTGAAGAAGGGGGTGGCAAAGCCTTTGGCAGGGGGAAGGTCCAGCCGGGCCAAAAGGGCGGGCATGGACCTGATCAAAAGGATCATGGCGGCCATGAGGAGGGCGCCTGCCATGAGGGCAAAGGCGAAGAACCCGAAGCCGATGAAGGAGGTGGGCACGGCAAAGAGCCAGTAGAGACCGCCTCCGACAAAAAGTCCCAGAAGGAGCAGCACCTGGAGAAAGGCGCCGACAAGAAGGCTTATGGCAATACCCGCGATCTGGAGGATCAGCAGCACAGGCCAGAAGAGGGGCCCGGCAAAGGGCGTTCCCGCAAGGGCCAGGACGGTTGCCGCCACAACAGCCGCGGGAAAGAGCTTGAGCCAGCGGAGGATCATGTCGGAGTGGCCGTTGCGCAGGATAAGGGCCACGGGCCCCAGGCCTCCGGTCACACCGTAGACAAGCAGGAGAAGGGTGCCTGCCGAGGCGGTCTCTGCCCCAAACCGCATGGCGACCCAGGCCAGCACCGGAAGAAAGGTAATGGCAATGCAGGGGACAACCCGGTGGTGCCATGCATTGTTGAAAAATCCCAGGGCAAGGGCGGCAGCCGAGGTGGCGGTGAGGATGAAAAGGGGCTCCCAGCCCGGTTTGGCAAAGGTGAGGAGCAAGGCCACGGCAATGGACGGCAAAAAGGAGAGGAACCCCGCCCACCTGACGGACTGGTCTGTTTCGGGGTTGAGCTGTTTTTGTGCGAGAAAGAAGGCGAACAGCCCAGGAATGGCGCCCCACATCACGGCCATGGGAAAGGCAGGGCCTGAGCCAAGGGTGGCGAAGGTGGCACATCCTGCGGTGATGAGGGTACCTGTTGCGGCCACAAAGAGAAGGGAGGGCGCGGCAAGGAACGCCGAGACCCTCTGAAGTCCCACGCCCACCACGGCCAGGTAGGCAAAGAGCAGGATGAGGCTCCCTTGGCCGCTGCCCAGGAGCAGTGGGGTGACATAGGCGCCCACGGCTCCCAGAATGGCGATGGAGATGCGCCGGTAAAAGGCGGAGAGGGCAAAGGCCGCTGCCGAGATAAGGGAGAGGATCCCGAAGCCCATGGGATTGGGGATGTAGTGATAATAGAGGGTGGCAGCAAAAACCACGCTGTACAGAACCCCGATGCCCCCTGACGCCAGGGTCTGCCTGAGGATATCGAACCGCAGGCTTTTGACCCGTCCCGAGGCGATGAGCAGGGCCGTGCCCGTGGCCGCGCCGATGGCCAGGCGAAGCTGGGCCGGGATGAGGTTGTTGTCGATGGAGTACTTGACGAAGAACCCGGCGGCAATGAAGAGGGCCAGCCCCCCGAGCCAGGCAAAGAGCCGGGCGCCTGCAAAGAGTTCCCAGTCCACGTTTTCCTTGAACCGCTGCCATTGGGCGGCCCAGGTGCTGCGCAGGGTGGGGCTGGGGGCAGGGGCGGGCTTGGGCGCGGCAGGTGTTGCCTGGGGCTCCCTGATGAAGAGGGCGGGCGGCGCAAGCAGGGTGCGGCCCTTTTGATAGCGCGGGCGGGCCGGTTTCTTTTCCGATGGCGCCCTTTGGGGCTCCGGTGGAAGGTCAAGGAGCATCTCGTCCAGAATCTCGTCATGGGAAGGCGCCTGTGGGGCGGTGGCCGCCCGGGGCGTCCTTACTTCATGGGCCGCTTCTGCGGCAGACAAGTCCTTCAGGGCTGTTTCAAGGGCATCGATACGCCTGGAGAGCTGCTTGTTGACGTTATTGAGCCGTGTAAACACGCAGATCGCGAGGATGGCTAAGAGCAGGAAATACATGGGACACCGAAGTAGCAGACGTTAAACATGCGCGCCGGAATGATGGGCATGGGGTGCACCGAGCGCATGCAGTGCAAGTGTGTGAGTTACGGAGGCCGACACAAACGTGTGTGACAGATAAAATCGGCGTGGTGGCACAGACCGGGCAGATGGGCAGGTGCTGCCGGGCGTTATCACGTGGGCGTGTTCCCGGTGCTGCGACACATGGTTTGTCACTTTATGGGGTTATCAGGAACATTGCAAGATCAAAGGGATGGGCGGCTGAGGCGGGGCTGTTTATGAACGGCTTGTCAACGGAACGTCACGGCGGGAGACGCCGGAACGGACAGGGAACACACTGCGGGGCGCCGCCTGCCCGGCAGCGCGGGGCTGTGTCGGGCATGACGGGCATTATCCTCGTAAATTCAAAACGTCACGGCGATTTCATACACTCCGTCGCTCATGGTCACCTTGCAGCTCTCCCCGAGCTTTTTGAAGACGGCGAGCATCTGGCGGTTGGAGCTGAGTACATCGGCGGTAAAGCCTTTAAGTCCCCTTTTTTTTGCGATGTCCGTGAGCATGTCCAGCATGCCGGTGGCAATGCCCATGTTCTGGAAGGCTTCGTCCACAACAAAGGCCACCTCGGCGTACCCCTCTTTCCTTCCCTTCACGAACCGGCCTTCGGCCACCAGGCGCTCCTTGTCGGCCCGGCCCGTAACGCCCACGATGGCCATGGTGTCGGTGTAGTCGATGTTGACGTACTCCTGCATCCTGGCGTGGGGCATGGCCGTTACCGGGGTGAAGTAACGGTAATAGACGGCGGTGTCCGAAAACCGGTAGAAGAGCTTTCTCATGCCCTCTTCGTCGGAGGGGCGGATGGGGCGGAAGTGGATTACCTTGCCTCCCTTGAAGGTCCGGGTGCGGTGGATCTCCGAAGGGTAAGAGTGGGCGGAGTCTTCCAGGAAGATCTGGTCCGGGTAGAGGATGTGGCTGTCCCGGGCGGCGGCTACCAGGGCGGCGCGGTCGTCGGGGTGGGCGATCTCGATGAGGGCCTGGGCCCGTTCCCGTACGGTGCGCCCTTTGAGGCTGGCCACCCCGTATTCGGTGATGACCAGGTCCACGGACTCGTGGAGGGAGAATTGGTTGGGGTAGTTGTCCACGCTGCAGATGACGTTGGGCTTACTTTCCAGGTTTCTGCTGGACAGGGCAAAGATGGTGCACCCGCCCCGGGAGATCTCGGCGCCGTTGAAAAAGTCGATGACCTCCGAAGGCCCGGTGGCAACGTTGCCTTTGCCGGTGTGCAGGGCAAAGCGGCCTTTTAAGTCCACCTTTCGGGCGTGGACGATGGTGACCACCGAGGGGTTCTTACCGATCTGCATGGGGCTGAAGACCCGGTTGATGGCCTGGAACTCCACCATGGGGTTGCCGTCGAGCCACTTTAAAAGCTCTTTGGACCCCAGGGCGTAGGAGGTCAGGGATTTCCCCTGGTAGATTTTTTTGTTCCGGTTGGTCACGGCCCCGCTGTTGATGAGGTCCATGAGGGCGTCGGTGACAAAGGGGCTGTGGATGCCCAGGTTTTTTTTGCCCCGCAGGTGGCGGGGAAGGGCCTCGAAGAGGGGGCCGATGGAGTAGGAGATGCAGCTGCCGTCCTCGATGACCGAGGCCACCTTCTGGGCCACCACGTCAAAGACCTTGTCCACGGGCCAGCGGTCAAAGGTGAAGGGCGGGTCGTCGGAGAGGACAAAGCAGTCGAAATCCGAGATGGGCACAAAGGTGTCCCCGAAGGTGCGGGGGACGTTTTCATTGATCTCGCCAATGACCACCGTGGCCTTGTCGATGGCCTGCCGGGCCACGTCCACGGCGGTGCCCAGGCTGCAATAACCCGAGTCGTTGGGCGGGGAGACCTGGATCATGGCCACGTGGACGTCGATGTGGTCCGAGGCAAAGAGGTTGGGGATCTCAGAGTAACGGCTGGGGATGTAGTCCACATGGCCCTTGGAGATGGCGTCGTCGGCCACCCATCCGGAGAAGAAGGTCTTCAGGCGAAAGCGGTCGGCCGAAAAATTCTTGGAGTTGACGGCATCGCCGAAGCTGATGATCTGGATCAGCTCCAGGTCCTGGATGTTGGGCGCGGCAGAGGCCAGGAGGGCCCGGACCATGGTGCGGGGTTCGGCCGCACCGGTGCCGATAAAGATACTCATCCCGGGTTCGAGCTCTTCTAAGGCCACTTCCGGGGTCACGATCATCTCTTGAAGCACTGTGGAGTAGTCTCGTACCATGGGCAACGTGTCTCACTGGAAAGGGAAGGGCAGCCAGCCGACACCGCAGGGGGCGGGGACGGTTGCCGAACGGTGACGTCCGTTTCGCCACCGTTCGGGTGATCATTGTTTTATTAAGGTAGTCGTTGCCGAAGGGAAAAGGAAGCAAAAAGTGCGGGGAAAGGGGATATTCCGTTTGACGGGTGGTGTCTTGGGGCTCCGTCGGGCCGTGGTGCCGAAGCCTCAGGCCTGGAGGGGATGACTGCGCTTTCGGTCGGCGGCCAGCTCTTCCAGGCGGGCCTCCACCCAGGCCCGGAGCTTGCGGGTTTTGTCGAAGTTTTCCGAATGGTAGTTCAGGACCCACCAGAGCTTGTTGAGGGCCTGGGGATCGGACTCGAAGTGGGCGAGGGTCTCCTTGAGGGACTGGTAGCGTTTGGGGTGCCGAGAGAGTTCTTCATAAAGATCCCGGCAGGATCGGATGGTGTGGGGCGGGAGCTTGAATGAGGCGATGGCTGCTTTGCTGATCATGGGGCCTCCGAAAACGTCAAAGGGTGATCCCGCGCCAAAAGGGCCTGAAAGGCCCTGGGGTGCGCCTGTGGCGCGGGAGATCCGTCTTGTTCATCTGAAGACACGGGAAAAACTCAGTGCATGGGTGGATTGTATGTCTGGGGTGGTCGGGATGTCTATAGGGGAAATTCCCGATTTTTAGATCGGTTTCCCGGGTCGATCGGGGGATGATCACGGGGTGTGGCTCAGGGCCTCGGTGGGGATCTCCAGAACCAGGCGGAAACCGATGTACCCGCTTTTGTCCCCTGCGTTGTCGCTGTTTCTGTGAGCGCCCCGGATGCTGTCGATGCCGTGGAACCAGCTGCCGCCCCGGCTGACGCGGAAGTCACCCCGCACGGGACCCTTGGGGTTGCGGGCCATGGGAAGCTCGGGGTAGGGGCCGTACCAGTCGCTGCACCACTCCGAGACGTTGCCGTTCATGTCGTAGATGTTCCACAGGTTGGATCGCCTGGTGGCCACTTTGTGAGGGGCGTCCCCTGAGTTGGAGCGAAACCAGGCGTAGGCCCCTGCGTCACCGCCCGGCTGGTCCCAGGGGTCTGAGGAGCCGGTGCGGGCGGTGTACTCCCATTCGGCTTCCGTGGGAAGGCGGAAGCGGCCCTTGCCTTTGTACCGGGCGTTGAGCCGGGTAATAAAGCGCTGGACATCCTGCCAGTAGATGTTCTCCACCGGGCAGTCCCCGCCGCAGTAGGGAAAGGCTGAGGGATTCTCGCCCATCACGGTCTCCCACTGGGCCTGGGTGACCTCGGTTGTCTGCATGTAAAAGGGGCGGGTGAGCCGGACCTTGTGGAGTCGTTCGTCCGGGAGGCGGCCCGGGGTGTCCTTGGGGCTGCCCATGGTAAAGGAGCGCGGGGAGATAAAGACAAACCGCATGCCGGGCAGGGGGCCTTCCACCGCGTTGCTCAGGGCCAGGAGCACCCGGGCAGCAGGGAGCTCGTCCGATCGGATGCGGGCAAGGCGCCTCACCTCGTCAAAGGGTTTTGAGGTACCCACGGGAAAGCGCATCAGGGGGGCGTTGTCCGGTCCGGTGACGATAAAGGCGGTGAGGTTCAGCTCAATGCCGCCGTTTTCTGCGGGAACGGGGGTGTAGTAGGGAAACACCTTGAGATCGTGGCGGAGGCGCCAGATGGTTTCGGCGCGGTCACGGTCCGGGTACGTCCAGGTATCCCGGTAGAGGGTTTCGTTGTGATTGATGGTGACGGGAAAGCGGAAGGTGTCGGCGTCGGGGCGCTGCACCGTGATGGTGGCGGAGTCCCGGGAGACAATGCACCCTTTCTCCTGGAGCAGGTCGATGGTTTCGGCCAGGGGGGCCAGGCGAATGAGCTGGGATTCGAGCCAGTCGACCTCCACCTCGGCCACCTGGATGCGCAGGACGCCCCGCTTTTCTATGTCGGCCAGGGTGTCGTGGTTGGCGGTGCGTACCCTGTCGAGCTCCTTGCGGTAGCTGGCCAGGCGCTCCTTATATTCTTCGGTGGTCTCGAACATGCCCCTGGGTTTGGGGGGCTCCGGGCTCTCCAGCCTGAGGCTGTTGAGCTTCAGGTAATAGGCGCGCTCAATCTCCTGGAGCCGGGTCCGGCGTGTCTCGTCAAGGGCGCGGCTCAGGTCCCGGTATCGCGCCAGGGCTTCGGTGAGGTCGGGCAGGACCCGGGAGCTGACATCGGGCAGCTCGGCGGCGAAGCAGGGGGTGACCAGCAGGAACACAGCGATAAGCGGCAGGATCAATCGGGGCATGGCAAGACTAACTCTTCTGGCTGACTGTATGTTGGTGACGGATGCGCCGGAGAAAAGCCATGACATCGTCGATGAGGGGGCCCTCCGGGGTCTTTGCCGCGGTGGTGATGCCCAGGGCGTATCCGCCCACGGGAATGATAATAAGCGAGGTCTCCGGCCCTCGGATGGAGACGCTTGCCGGAGGGGCAAAGGCCGTGTTCTCGGTAGCCCGCGCACTCTCCTCGGCAAACCGGGCCAGCTCCTGACAGAAGGCGTCGCTATGGGCGGTGTTGCCCGCCATGCGGCGACCGTTGGCGGAGACCAGGCAATAGGAGTCCACACCCTGTATGCGGGCGATTTTGATAAAGTCCAGTATGGTGGTCATGGTGTCCGGTTTCCTTTAGCCGGTTTTTCGCCGGAAGTGAAGATCTCTTTAGCTTTTTCGGCAAAAACCCGCCGCTGGCCCGGATCGGTGATGGCCTTGGCCAGGATGGCGGCAAAGCGGGGCAACCCCTTAAGGTCCGGGTCCTCCCGGTCGATCCATGTGTTGAGGGCCTCGTGGAAGGGGGCCTGGGGCGGAGCGCCGGTCACCTGCTCCAGGAGCTTCATCAGGGGCAGGAGCCAGGGGCTCATGGGGCCTGCGATAAGGGCTTCGGGGGTGATGATGGACAGTGTCTCTTCCTGGAGCGCCTCGGGGCTCTTGGGCAGGCTGCGGGTTGCCTCTTCAAGGGCGTCGATGGGGGCTGTTCCGCAGTCGGGCTGGTGGTGTACGGCCAGAACCCAGGAGAGGGGCAGCTGTCGCAGGGTCAGGCCGGTGTCCCCCAGGGAAAGATGAACTTCATGGCCTTCGGGGAGAAGCCGCACAGCCTCATGGTACAATTTGTTGAGGCGGGGCAGGGGGCAGGACGGTGCCTGATTCGTGCCGTTGGACCGGGAGTGGTCCACGGTTTCGTCGGGGGTGATGACAAAGAGGCTCAGGAGGGCCGGATGTCTGCTGAAGATGGCGTTGATTGTGTCCATAATGTCCGGATCGGCCAGGGCCGTGGCGGGGTCGGGGTACAGTCTTCGGATCAGGAGAGGGGAATGTTTCCAATTTCCATCAACGGTAAACTGCAGGGGTATCCGCCCGGGAACCTCTGAGTTGAAAGCGTAAGAATGGTTGATAGCCACTCGAAAGTGTATTATCTCAAATCATCGTGAAACAGCCGTCGGCGGGCGAAAAGACGCCTGCCGGGGGCTTTTTGTTCTTTAAATATTAAATCGGTCGTCGGTTTTGCCGATGAAGGTAGTATATATGAACGCCAGGAACGAGTCAAACGAGTGATTACATGGTGGAAGGGGCACCGACGGTCAGGTCCGCGTCGGTCATGCCGCAGAAGGAGGGATGCAGATGGATCAGTTTGATGTGAGGCTGATACCGCCCCTGTTGTCTGTCTATTTTGGGGTGTGTCTCTCTTTGTTTTCACTGTTCAGGAGCCGGTTAAAGAAGGAGACCGTTCTTTTTACCATCTTGTTTCTGCTGGCGTCTGTAAGGCCGATTCAATATCTCCTCCAGCACGTCGTTTCGGACACCGGGATGCTGCTCTTTATGGAGAGGTGTGTCCTCATGGCCTATGCCCTCATGCCCTATGTGGGGGTCCTTTTTTTCCATCGCATTCTCAAGGTGCGCAAACCCCGGCTGGAGTACGGGGTGTGTGCGCTCAGCCTTCTCATGGCCGGAGCCTGCCTCGGGCCGTGGTTTCTTTCCGGGCTTCATACCCATCCCTGGGGCGTCATCGGCAAGGCCGGCCCCCTGTTCCCTGTGTATGTGGCCTATGGCGTGATCTCCTTCGGGTACACCCTCTTTTGCATCGTGTCGGTGATGAAGGGACGGCAGGATCTTGATACGCGCCGAAAGCAGCACTACCTGTTTGCCGCCCTTGTGGGGGGGCCGAGCCTGATCCTGGTGACCGCCTTCTCCTTTACCGGCAGCCCCACGTACCCCGCCTCCAATTTCATGTTCGTGCCCATGGGGGTGATGGCATACGGGGTGCTCCGCCATCGCATCCAGGATATCTTCAGCGTGGCCCGGTTCCTTTTTTACAGGATGGCCTATGCTCTGGTGTTTCTCCTTCCCAACCTATTCATTTTTTCGTTGATCAAACCGTTGCTGTACGGCGGTGAAATGGTTCCCCTGGCCCCACTGTTGCTCGGCTGGTATGCGGCCAACCATCTGGCGGTTACAAGGCTGCACCCCAAGGTGAGTCGGCGGTTCAATCGCTACAGGCATCACCTGAAGACCGTGGAGAGTAAATTTGCCCGTGACCTCCTGATACTGCGTGATACCCGGAGCCTGGTGGATGAGTTCGGGGAGCTGGTGCGGTCCACCCTTCGGTTCCGGTCCATCCGTTTTTTCTTTGCCCCCGTGGAAGATCCGGGGCGGCTCATGGACATGGACGGGGAGGAGATCTTTCTGGATGAGGCCACCACGGCCTTTCTTGTGGCCGAGGACTGCCTCATCGACCACTACTTCCTGAACAACGAGATCCTTATGTCCGACGAAGGGGTGCGCGCCGATGTGGAGGCGTTGTTCCAGGCCTGCAACGGGATGTGCACGGTGCCCCTGGTCCAGTACGATCAGCTCATCGGGCTGGTGGTGTTTTCCGACAAGCAGGGGGGCGTGCCCGTGACCCCGGTGGAGATCGAGTTCCTGGAGAAGGTGAGCCGGTACCTCTCCATTGCCCTGTACAACTCCCGGGTATACCAGGCCGTCACCTCGGTGAAGGACCAGCTGGAGCTCAGGCGCCGGGAGCTGTCCCGGGAGATCCTTGAGCGCCGTAGAGCCGAGGAGAGCCTCCGCCGAAGCGAGAAGCACTACAGGCTCTTGTCCGACAACATTCTCGACACCCTGGTGGTGGTGGAGGTGGAGCGGGAAACCATTCAGTACGCCAGCCCCTCCTGCCTTAAAATCAGCGGGTATACCCCCAAAGAGATCGTGGGGGCGCGTTTCAGGGATTTTCTGACCAAAAGTTCCGGCCGGGAGCTGGCCCGGGTGCTTCCTCCCCCGGAGGAGGGGGCGGCTTTTCTGGTGGAGCTTGAGCACCGTCGAAAGGACGGGGAGCTTGCCTGGCTGGAGGTGTCCGGCCACTTTATCGCCGCCGGAAACGGGCGCATGGAGGTGGTGGGCCTGGCCCGGGACATCTCCGAGCGCCGGGTGGCGGAGATGGAGAAAGAGGAGCTGAGCCAGAAGCTCCGGCAGGCCCAGAAGATGGAGTCCATCGGGGTGCTGGCCGGGGGCATTGCCCACGACTTCAACAACATCCTCATGGCCATTTTGGGGTACGCCCAGCTTGGGGGCATGTACCTTGGGGAAGCAGACGGAAAGGCCCCGGAGGTGGTGGCACAGATCGAAACAGCGGGGGTCCGGGCCAAGGAGCTGGTCTCCCAGATCCTGGCCTTCAGCCGTCAGGACGAACAGGCCCGCAAGGCCGTGGACCTGGTGGAGATCACCCGGGAGTCCCTTTCCCTCATGCGGCCCGTGGTTCCTGAAGGGGTCTCCATCGAAGCCGATTTCCCGGATACGTCCATGATGGTGGTGGCCGACCCCGTGCAGATCCACCAGATCGTGGTCAATCTGTTTACCAACGCCTCCCATGCCATGGAAGAGGCGGCCGGGGCGATCCGCGTGTCGGTGAGCCAGACCTCCCTGGATGCGGGGGAGGCGCGGCGTTACGGGCTGGAACCCGGAGCCTTCGTGCTTCTGCGTGTCTCGGACCCCGGGGGCGGCATGGATGACGAAGTGCGGGCCCGGATTTTCGAACCCTATTTCACCACCAAGGAGCCGGACAAGGGCACGGGCATGGGGCTGGCTGTCGTCCAGGGCATCATCCTGAGCCACAACGGGGCCGTGGTGGTGGACTCCGGCAAAGGGCGCGGGACCACCGTGGATGTCTACCTTCCCAGGGCCGAAGGGGGGACCGACGTGGCCCTTCTCAGCGGGGACCCGGGGGATGTGTGCAGGGGACGGGTGCTGTTTGTGGACGATGAGTCCATGCTGGTGGCCCTGGCCGATGAAGCCCTGGTCCGCATGGGCTTTGACGTGGTGGCCCTGGAGGACCCGGTGGAGGCCCTGGACCGTTTTACAGAGGATCCCATGGGTTTTGACGTGGTGGTGACGGACATGACCATGCCCCGGATGTCCGGGCTGAAGCTGGCCGAAAGCGTGCGGGCCCTCAATGCCGGTGTGCCGGTGATTCTCTGCACCGGGTTCAGCAACGAGCTGGTGGGCAGGCGCCACGAGGAGATGGGGGTGTCGGCGGTGATGTTCAAGCCGGTGCCCATGAAGGAGCTTGCAGAGGCCATTCACGCGGTCCGCGCCGGCCAGCAGGCAGCAGGGCGGGGGCCCACGGACAGGGAGTCGTCTGAGTATTTTCAGGCAGGAACGGTGCCGGAGTCGGCATTGCAACAGACAGGACGATGATGAGAGATGCGCAATTGATATTCTATGTACCGGCAGTCATGACGGTGTTTTGCGGCCTTTTCCTGGCGGTTGCCTCCAGGTTCAAGGGACGGTTCCGGGTGGAAAACCCGTTTTTTCCCTTTATCTGTCTGCTCTGGTCCCTGGATGCGTTGTTTTTTATTGTCCAGCCCTTGGTATCGGTGACTTTGTCCGTGGTGGCGGAGCGGTTGCACTACCTGCTCCTGGCCTGGGTCTCCCTGGCCCATCTCTATTTTTTCTACAATTGGCTCGATCTCAGGAACGAGAGGATGGAGCGCATCGGCCTGACGCTGACCCTGGTGGTGTCGGGGGCGAGCCTGACCCCCTGGTATGTCCAGGGGGTGCATCGGTATCCCTGGGGGGTGGTGGCGGACACCGGACCGCTTTTTTGCCTTCACCTGCTGGTGTGCGGCTTGACCGCCGGGTACCTGGTCCGGCTCAGCAGCGGCCGCATGGGGTGGGTGTACTCCGTGGAGGAGCGACGGAGTCTCCGGCTTGCCGTGGGCTCCGTGGTGTGCGCGGTGGTGCTTTTTGTCCTGAACCTGGTCCCCTTGTCCGGGTTTTCGCTTTACGCCCCCGGGAACTGGCTCTTTTTCCCCATGGCGACCCTTGCCTGCGCCGTGTTTCGGGATCGTCTGCCGAATCTTTGCGCCGTGGTCCGGTTTCTGCTGGCAGGCGGCGTGGCTGCGGTGGTGTTTCTGGCCCCGAACCTGGGCCTGCTTTACCTGATCCACCCCTACTTCTCTTCCATCGATCCCTTGAGCCTTTTTTTCTTTCTCCTCTGCTGGTTTTATCTCAACTACCGGGCCCTTTTGGTGATGTTGCCCGTGATCCACGGGATCCAGGGGCTGCAGCGGTTTGACCTGAAAAAGGTGGAGTCCCATTTCTCCGAGAACATCCTTTTGTTACGTCGCACCGACGAGATGATCAACGAGTTCCGCCGGACCGTGGGGGAGACCCTGCGCATCCGGGGCATGGTCTTTTTCACCCGGAAAGGGGAGGGGTTTCTGGAGGAGGATACGGGCAGGGCCCTGGAGCTGTCCGAGGCCACCCATCGCTGGCTTTCGCTGCTTCAGGTCCCGCTGGACCGGCGGGAGGTGGAGCGGCGCGCCGGAAACCCGGAGGTCCGCCGGGAGGTGGTGGCCCTTCTGGACCAGTGCGGGTGCGGGTACATCGTCTCTCTCTCCCGGTACGGGGAGCTTCTGGGGCTGGTTCTCTTCCCCCAGAAATCGGCGCGGCTGGGTCTGACCCTCGGGGAGGAGCGTTTTGTCAGCCGCATCAAGGAGTTTGTCTCCATCGCCTTGTACAACTCCACGGTCTACCAGAACCTGAGCCGCCTCCAGGAGGAGCTTTCCCGGCATACCGGGGCCCTGGTGGAGGAGGCCGCCGAGAGAAAACGGACCCAGGAGGAGGCGGAGCAGAGCGAGAAGCGCTCCCGGCTCCTGGCGGACAACGTCATGGAGACCATCGGCATCCTGAGCATCGATCCCCTGGAGTTTACCTACCTGAGCCCTTCGGTGGTCAAGCACCTGGGGTATGAAGGGGAAGAGCTCATCGGGCAGGGGGTGGATGTGGTGCTCTCCGACGAGTCGGAGCGGGAGATTCGCTCGGTCCTGAGCCATGCCATTTCTGTGCGGGGCGGTCATTCCCGCAATGCCTTTATTTTTGAAACCGAGCTCACCAGAAAGGACGGCTCCCCGGTGTGGAGCGAGCTGTCGGCCCGTTTTCTCCGGGACGGGGAGGGCAAGGCGAGGGAGATCCTGCTGGTCTCCCGGGACATCACGGAGCGCCGTCACCTGGAGCGGGAGCGCGAAGCCCTTCAGCGCAAGCTGCGGCAGGCCCAGAAGATGGAGTCCATCGGGGTGCTGGCAGGGGGGATCGCCCATGACTTCAACAGCATCCTCATGGCGGTGATGGGCTACACGCGCCTGGCACTCATGTACATCTCCGAAGAGAACGTCAAGGCCCGGGAAAAGATCATGCAGATCGAGAAGGCGGGCCAGAGGGCCCGGGACCTGGTGGCCCAGATCCTTGCCTTCAGCCGGAGGAACAAGCAGAAACGGGAGCCCTGCTACCTTCGGGAGCACCTTAAGGAGACGGTGGGCTTTCTCAGCGCTTCCCTGCCCTCCACCATCGACGTCCGGTTTACGGCAGGGGAGGGCAAGCTGCGGGTGGTGGCCGACGCCGTGCAGATCCATCAGATCATCATCAACCTGGCCACCAACGCCTTTCACGCCATCGGCGAAGGGGGAGGCACCATCTGGGTCCACGCCGAGGAGGTGACGGTGGAGGAGAGCCTCTCGCTGGCCCTGCACCTGCCGGAAGGGCCCTATGTGCGCTTAAGTGTTTCGGACACAGGCCACGGGGTGGACCCGGAGATCGCCTCGCGGATTTTCGAGCCCTACTACACCACCAAGGAGGTGGGCAAGGGAACGGGCATGGGGCTGGCCGTGGTGCACGGGATTGTCCTGAATCACGGCGGTGCCGTGAGCCTGGAGAGCGAGCGGGGAAAAGGGGCCACCTTCCATGTCTACCTGCCCATCACTCCCCTCGGGTCCGACGGAGCGAAAGGGGCTCGGGCCACGGATGAGGCCAAGGGCACGGTGCTGTTGCTGGATGAGGAGGAGATTCTCATTGACCTGGCCCGGGAGGTTCTGGGCAGGCTGGGCTATGAGGTGGAAGCCTTTACAGACGGGCAGAAGGCCCTGGAGGTGTTTGCAGGGTCTCCTGAGAAATACGAGGCCGTGGTGATGGATCTGTTCACGGCAGGCGTGGGCGGTGTGGACATGGTGCGCTCCGTGCGGAGCCATGCCCCGGAGATGCCCCTGGTGGTGACCTCCGGGCGGCCCGAGTCCACGACACGGAGTTCCCTTGGTCATGTGGAGGGGGCCGAGATCCTGCTCAAGCCCTTTACCCTGAAAGAGCTGGCCGAGGTCCTGGACCGGGTCACTTCCTGAAGCTGGCCTTACTATGGCCAACACCGGTCCAAAAAGAAAGCCTCCGGCAAGGTCGCCGGAGGCTTGTTTGAGTCGAATCGTTCCGCTTTAACGGTTTCTTTTCCGTGGCGCGCCCTTGTGCATGCCGGGCTTTCGTCCGGGGCCCGGGGCGTGTTTTTTTCTGTCCCCTGCCGGCTTTCTGCCTTTGTCCCGTCCGTGTCCCTGTCCCGTGCCTTTGAGAGCGGCTTTCTGGCGCTCCTTGGCCTCCTTTTGTTTTTCCACAAAAACAGGTTTTCCGGTCTCAGGATCCTTTTCCGTCACGTACATGAGGGTGGAGAGGGTGGACGGGGTGGGGGTGAAGATCTGGGCCTGTTCGGGGCGCGTGTGCAGCTCGGTGCGGCAGAATCGGGCCAGCTCTTCCATCTCTTTCTGGCCGCAGCCCGGGTGGGCCGCCATGAAGTAGTAGGTGAGAAACTGGGGCATGCCCGCCTGTTCGGTGAGTTCCAGAAAGCGGTTCCGAAACCGGATCAGCTCGGTCTGGGGCTTGCCCATGAGGGAGAGGACCTTGTCGCTGGTGTGCTCCGGTGCGATCTTCAGCTGGCCCGAGGTGTGGTGGGCCACCACCTCTTTGAGGTAGAGGTCTCCCTTTTTCTTGTCGGCCAGAACCAGGTCCGGCCGGATCCCCGAGGCGGAGAAGACCTTCTTGATGCCGGGCACCCGCTGCATCTTCTTAAGCAGGGAGATGAGCCGGGAGTGGTCCGGTTTCAGGGCGGGACAGACGGACGGGTAGAGGCACCGCCGGTCGCTGCACGCCCCTTTCTTCAGCTTTTTCTCGCATTCAAACCCGTACATGTTGCCCGTGGGGCCCCCTGCATCGAGGATATACCCCTTGAAGCCGGGCAGGGTGGTGAGGGTTTTTGTTTCCCTCAGGATGGAGTCCTCGCTGCGGCTGGAGACCGTGCGGCCCTGGTGGAGGGCAATGGCGCAGAAGTTACAATCCCCGTAGCAGCCCCTGTGGGTGGCGATGGAAAACCGGATGGTCTCCATGGCCCGCACCTCGCCCATGCTGCTGCACAGAGGGTGGAGCTCCCGGGTGAAGGGAAGCTCGTTGACGTCGTCCAGTTCCCCTTCGGAAAGGGGAGGCTGGGGCGGGTTCTGTACCAGGTAGCGGGTGTCGTGTTTCTGGATGAGGCCCCGGGCCGTGATGGCATCGGCGTTGGCCTTGAAGGCCGTAAACATGCGGGCAAAGGCCCCTTTGTCCTTTTTGACCTCTTCAAGAGGGGGGAGCTCCAGGTAACCGGGCACGGGGGTGTCAGATTTTCGGCAGAGGCCGGCAATGTCATGGGGGGAGTCCCCGGAGGCCAGGGCGCGGGCCAGCTCCACCACGCTGCGTTCCCCCATGCCGTAGAGCAGGTAGTCTGCCTTGGAATCAAAGAGGATGGAGCCGCGGATGCGGTTCTGCCAGGCGTCGTAGTGGGGGACCCGTCGAAGGCTTGCCTCAATGCCCCCTAAGACAATGGGAACCGGGCTCCCCTTGTGATGGCGGCGGATGAGGTTGGTGTAGGCGATGACGGCACGGTCGGGCCTGCGGATGTTTTCACCCCCCGGGGTGTAGTCGCAGCGCTTGCGCTTTTTGCCCGAGGCTGTGTAGTTGGCCACCATGGAGTCCAAGGAACCGCCGGTGACCCCCCAGAAGAGGGCCGGTTCTCCCAGGCGGGTGATGTCCCGGTCGCTCTGGATGTCCGGCTGGGCGATGATGGCCACCTTGAATCCGGCCCGTTCCAGGACCCTGCCCACCACGGCCGCACCGATGGCCGGTGCGTCGACGTAGCTGTCTCCGGTCACCAGGATGACATCGGGGCGTTCCCAGCCCAGGTCGTCCATCTCCTTGCGGGTGGCGGGTAAAAAACGGTGGGGTGTGTTCATGGGGTCCATCCTTCGTCTTGTTCTCAGACCGAAGCCCTTGGCTTGGGTCGCGTGTGTTGTGGTGCCGTGCCTTATTAATCAAGGCGAAAAAGAGAGCTACCTTATCACAGGCATCAGCACAATGACAGGACGGAACAGGAAGGGAAGGGGGGCAAAAAGGAGGGGGCGGTCCCGGCAGGCCTAACGGAGCCTGCCGGGGTGTGCCGGGGTGTGACGGGGGCCCTGCCGGAGGCAGGGCGACGTGCTTTTGGAAAAAATCAGACGGAGTGGTCCAGCATGGTCTCGGCCTCTTCCAGGCTTAAGGCCGAGGTCACACTGTAAGCCGGCCAGACCAGGCTCTGGTGCTCATGGGGGAAGTGGGGCGTTGTCCGCTCCGCGGCCTTGACGCGAACCACCCGGCCGATGGCCGAGTCCCAGAGGGCCTCCTGGCAGTGGCGCATGAAGTTCTCGGAGAGACCGTCTGCCAGCATGTAGTGCCGAAGGTCTGTGATGCAGGTAAATCCCCGGGACAATTGGTGTACCGCCCGTTGCATTTTGTGGACAATCTCGGCAAGTTCATCCGCCTGATTGATCCGTCCCAGGGTGAAATAGAGCCGGTTTTTCTCGAGATCCACTCTGATTTCATGCATCGCTTCACGTCTCCCCTTGTCATGATGAATAGTAGGCTGCATTCTCTTCAATATACTTTTCGGTGAGGTCGCAGCCGTAGGCGGTGGCCGAGGCATCTCCCGTGGAAAGGGAGACAACGATGGCGACATGCTCGCCCGAAAGAAGGCTGCGGACCTTGGCTTCGTCGAAGTCCACGCGGGCATGGTCCGCGTAGACCAGGGTGCCGTTGATGGTGATGGAGAGCTTTTCCGGTGCAACCGTGCAGTGGGTGCACTTGCCCACAGCCATGAGGATACGGCCGATGTTGGGGTCGGCGCCGTAGGCCATGGTTTTGATCAGGGGGGAGTTGATCAGGGCTTTGGCAATGAACCGGGCTTCGGTATCGTTGACGGCCCCGGTGACGGTTGCGGTAAGGAGCTTGGTGGCCCCTTCGCCGTCCCGGGCCAGGAGTTTGGTCATTTCGACGCAGGCGGCCTTCAGGGCCTCTGCAAACAGGGTGTGGTCCACGGGCCCGGCCAGTCCGTTGGCCAGAGCCAGGCAGGTGTCCGAGGTGCTGGTGTCCGAGTCCACCGAGAGCATGTTGAAGGAGTCTTTGACGGCCTCGCGGAGCATGCGGTCCAGGGCAGGGACCGGGATCTCCGCATCGGTGAGAATGTACACCAGCATGGTGGCCATGTTGGGCTCGATCATGCCGGAACCCTTGGCGATGATGGTGAGGGTGGCGCCCTCCACCTCAAGGGAGATGGCCTTGGCATAGGTATCCGTGGTCATGATCCCTTCGGCCCCCACCAGGGGGTCTGTGGTCAGGCCCTCTCCGATTTTGGTGAGGCCTGCTTCGATTTTTTCGATGGGGAGCTGGCGCCCGATGACGCCGGTGGAGCTCATGATCACTTCCTGCTCGGGGATATCAAAGGCGTGTGCTGTGGCACGGGCCATGCGGCGGGCGTTTTCGATGCCTTCCTCGCCGGTGCCGACATTGCTGACCCTGCTGTTGACCACCACGGCACGGAGCTTTCCGTTGCGGATGATCTCACGGCCCAGCACAACGGGGGCCCCGGGAAAGAGGTTGCGGGTAAAGACGCCTGCGGCGTTGGCGGTGACGTCGGAAAGAAACAGGGAGAGGTCCTTTCCCTCTTCCTTGATTCCGCAGTTCATGCTGGCGCAGCGAAACCCCTTTGCCATGACAGATGGGGTATGGAACTTCATGATCATGCTCCTGATCTGGGTGGTTGATTTATCTCATAGTATAAAACACAGTTTGCCACAATAACTGAAATAAACATTTTGACGCAAAAGTGGCCTGTGTCGCGTGATTGATGAATGAAATGAAATGTCTGGAGGTTGAACAAAGGTTTCAACGGTAAATCTTCTTCGTGTGTCTACCTTTTGCTCAAGAGAGAGTTGTTTGTGCGTATAAGTTGCTGTATCTCCCGGATGTACGCCTCACCCCGGCTGGAATAGCGTACAAGGCCCGCCGCAAGGGACTCTCCGTCCGGTTCCACCCCCATGGACCTTTGCTCCCTGCGGATATCACGTAAGGGTTTGTAGGCCCAGAGGGTGTTGAGGTTGTGGAGGTAGCTTCGTACGGACTCGGCCACGGTATCGAATCGGGCCACCTCGTGGCTGGCGCCCTCGGTCCGGTTTTTGGGGACCATGCCTTTGCCTTTGCCGAAGACCCACTGGCCGAAGAGGTTGTTGCCTTCACGGGCAAAACGGGAGGTGCCCCAGGCAGACTCGTTGGCGGCCTGGGCCAGGGCCAGGGAGAGGGGGATGATGTCCACGCGGGTGAGCAGGGACTCCCGGTCCTCGGGGGTTTGGGCCGAAAAGGGAGAGAGCCTGTAGAGGGTGGCCAGCTCGCTGAGCCAGGTGCTCTCCTCAGGCCCCAGGACCTCGGCTTCGTGGAGAAGGATGAGCTGGCGGCGCAGGGTGAGGATGGCGTTGTTCTCCGCAATGACGATGGGCCGCATGTAGGAGAAGAAAGCCTCTTTTTTTTCAGCCACAACGGGGATGGCACCGAAATCGGGCAGGGCCGGGGCCGTGTGTGCCACCGGGGGCGTGATTCGGGGCAGGGGCTGGACAGGGGGCGTTTTCGGCTCCATGTGCTCGGGATAAAAGACGACAAAAAGGGCTGCAAGGGCCACCAGAAACGTTAATCCGGCCCAGGGGGCCCTGTTGTGGTCGCCTGCGGAAAAGGGGGTTTCTCGTTTTTTTTCCATGATCGCTGTCCCGGGTGCCCTTTGGATAAGTACCGATAAGCAAAGGGGACCGTGCCTGTTTGCGGGTGATGTTAATCCGGCCGGTGCGCCGTCGCTCCGGTCGGTGTGTATGCCTGATTCTGGTGTATCTGTCTGGAAAGGCGCAAATTAAAAGGGCGTATACCGTTTGTCAACCCCGAGCGCCGATATTTTTTATCGGCGGGAACCCGGTGGAGGTTGAGGGCCTTTTAAACCGGAAGGGGCTGCAACGCGTCTGCGTGAAAAAACCAACCGCGGGTTTGTGTGCGGTGAGGCGTTTCAGGTGGCGGATGCCGGGGTGTCCCCGGCGACAGGGCTGGAGGCGGTGAGTTGGGTTCTATCCCTTGACGACGCCCAGGGGAAAGAGACGGACCACAGGACGTGTCAGGTCTGCCTGGGCGGCCATGACAGAGTCGATGGCCTTGTAGGCCTGGGGCGCTTCCCCGAGGTCGGGGCGCCCTTTGAGCTTGCCGCGGCGGATGGTGTGCCAGCGGTCGAACACCACGTCCCCCATGGCGGCATTGCAGCGTTCGGCATCGAGGATGCGGGACGCCTGGTTGCGGCCCATGACCCGTCCGGCGCCATGGGAGCAGGAGCGGAAGCTTGCCGGGTTGCCGAGGCCTTCCACGATGTACGAAGCGGTGCCCATGGACCCGGGGATGATGCCTGCCTCCCCTTTGCCCGCGGAGGTGGCGCCTTTTCGGTGGACCCACACCTTTTTGCCCTGGTGGGTTTCCGGGGCGGCGTAGTTGTGGTGGATGTTCACCAGCCGTTTTTCGCTGAAGGGGAACTGGGTCTCCAGGGCGTGGGCCAGGGCCGTCATGATGCGTTTCCGGTTCTCCATGGCATAGGCCAGGGCCAGGCCCATGTCTTCGATATACGCAAGGCCCTCCGGGGTCTCCGTGGGAAAAAAGGCCAGGTCGTCGTCGGGAAGGAGGATGCCGCTTTCCCTGCACCAGGCAAGGGCACGCCTGTGATGGTGGTCTGCAATGGTTTTTCCCAGGTTGCGGGAGCCCGTGTGAACCATGAGCCAGAGGCTGCCGTCGTCCCCTTTCTGGACCTCAATAAAGTGGTTGCCTCCCCCCAGGGTACCCAGGCTCTCCCGGGCGGTTTTCCAGGCTCCGTCCTTGATGAACCGGGGACGATGCCGCGCAAAACCTTCCCAGGGCTGCTCTTTTTTGTGGCGGGAGAACCCCAAGGGGACCCTCTCCTTGACCCGGGTGAGGAGCTGGCGAAGTTCGTTTCGGGAGAGGGTATCCCAGGCCAGGTCCGTTTGCATGGCCACCATGCCGCAGCCGATGTCCACCCCCACGGCGTTGGGGATGATGGCATTTTCAGCCGCCACAACACCGCCAATGGGCATGCCGTAGCCCTGGTGGCAGTCGGGCATGAGGGCGATATGTCCCACCAGGGCGGGGTGGCGTTGCAGGTTTCTGGCCTGGGTCAGGGCGTCCTCTTCAAGGTCGGTGCACCAGGATTTGATGGGAAGGGGCGCTGTATTGGACGGTTGGTCCCACGGCATAACAATAACTCCTCGGGTGGCGGCAAAAAAGCGCACCTTATTAAAAAAAACTGGCCCATGCATGGCCCGGGGGCCGCACAAAGGCCGCACCGGCTGCCGTGAGGGGCGGGAGCCCCGTGGAAGGAAGCCGAGTTCAGGCCTTTATCGTTGGGTCTACTATACCATTATCAGGGGGGGCGGGCACGTGAAAACCGGGGGCGCAGGCGGGGGCGGATCCCTTGTGGTTTCCAAATTGTATAAAAAGATGATAAAGCTCCATGCGCACCCGATGCAGCACGGGGTGCCCCAGGGAGACGATGCCGTGGATAGACGGACTGCCCGGCCCTCCCCGCAGAGATTGACACGATGGATATCCCGCATCCCCGGGATGACTTGCAATGGGGGTGAAAGGTGAACGGTTATGAAGGGTGAAAGAGGGCTTGCCGTGGCAACGCTTCTCGGGGCCATCGTGCTCTGGGCCGGGTCGTTTGTGGCCTTGAAGATTGCGTTCAGGAGTTGCGACCCCTATCTGGTTATTTTCGGCCGCATGGCGGTTGCCACCTGCTGTGCCCTGCTGTTTTTCCGACAGATCCGGCGCGCCGACTATCGGAAAGGGGACTGGGTGTACCTTCTGGCCCTGGGGCTTTTCGAGCCCTGCCTCTATTTTGTTTTTGAAGCCAAGGCCCTGATGCTCACCTCCGCCTCCCAGGCGGGGATGGTCACGGCCCTGCTCCCGGTGATGGTGGCCGTGGGGGCGTGGATGATCTTCAACGAAACCATGACGTGGCGGACCGCGTCGGGCTTTGTGGTCGCCCTGTCAGGGGTTTGCCTGCTGACCTTCACCGGAGAGGCCACGGAATCTGCGCCCAATCCCGCCCTGGGCAACTTTTATGAGTTTCTGGCCATGGTAACGGCCACCGGGTATACCCTGATTCTCAAGCGGCTCTCCTGCCGTTACACCGCGCTGTTCCTCACCTTTGTCCAGTCCGTTGTGGGGGCCCTCTTTTTTGCTCTGCTCATCTGGGGGCTCAAGGTGCCCATCCCCGATTTCATTCCCATGGAGGCGGTATGGACCATTGTCTACCTCGGGGTGTTCGTGACCTTCGGGGCATACTTCTGCTTCAGCTTTGCCATGGGCCGGATGCCTGCGGGCCAGGCCACGGCGTTCATCAACCTGATCCCGGTGCTGACCCTTTTTTTCGGGTGGCTGATGCTCGGGGAGGTGTTCAAGCCTATTCAGTTCGGCGCAGGCGCCATGGTGATTGCCGGGGTGTTTCTCAGTCAGAGACCTTCTGCCGCATAGGACATCCGGGCCTCTTGAGTTGTGTGATTTCGGCTTGTTGACACGTGTGTCCGGCACCTGTTATGAATCGACAATCCATTCATAAACCGATTGGTTCTTATTGTGGCCGCGGCCCTGATATGCGGGTTAAATTCGGCGGCACATGAAACAAATTTCAAAAGGCGGTTCTATGGGAAGCACCTCCATGTCATCCGGCGCCTGTGAATCCAATGATCCATCCACATCCCTGATTCCGGTTGAGGGCAGGGGCAGCCTGCTGCTCTACGACCTTGATGCCGAGGCCGAGGCGTTTGTGACAAATGCCCTGAGGGGCCGCGGGCTCGAGGACCGGATCACCACCTTGTATCGGTGCACCACGCCCAAAGAGGCCGAAGCGGCATCCTCCACCTGTGGAAACCTTGTGGCCATGGTGGCCCGGCAGGGGGCCCCGGGGAGCGAGGAGGTGGCTGCATGCCTTCGAAACGTGCCCTCCCATGCCGCAGTGCACCTGTTTTACCTTCTGGACGACCCCGGCGGCAGTGCCCCGAAGGGCCCCTTTGTCCGTTCGGTGGCGTGCTCGGGAGACGACGCCTCCGAGTCCCTGGGGATCTGGATGGAAGAGGCCCTCTGCATGGGCTTTCTCGACAGCGAAAACCGGGCCCTGTGCGAAGAGGTGGACGAAAAGGTCCGGGAACGTACCCTGGAACTGCGCCAGGCCGTGGAGCGGCTGAAGTTCTTTGCCGAACGGGCTGAGTCGGCCAACCGGGCCAAGAGCGCCTTCCTTGCCAACATGAGCCATGAGATCCGTACCCCCATGAACGGGGTGGTGGGCATGACCGAGCTGCTCCTGGGCACCCGCCTCGGGGCCGAGCAGCTGGAGTACGTCAACATCATCCGCAGCAGCGCCACCTCCCTTGTCACCATCATCAATGCCATTCTGGATTACTCCAAGGTGGAAGCGGGCAAGCTCGATCTGGAGAAGATCTCCTTTGACCTGCGAAGCGCGGTGGAGGACGTGATGGACCTCATCACCGTGCGGGCCGCCAAAAAGCATGTGGCGCTCCACGGGTCTGTGGGCGAGGAGGTTCCCTCGCTTTTGGCCGGTGACCCGGTTCGCCTGAAGCAGGTCCTGACCAATCTCATGGACAATGCCGTGAAGTTTACGGGAAAAGGGGAGGTAGGGCTTTCCATTTCACCGGTGAGCTTAGGCGCGGACCAGGTGGTGCTGAAATTCGAGGTGTCGGATACCGGCATCGGGATCTGCGAAGAGGAGGTGGAAGAGCTGTTTACTCCCTTTGCCCAGCAGGATGTCTCCGTCACCCGCAAGTACGGGGGCACGGGGCTCGGGCTCTCCATCTGCAAGCAGATCGTGGAGATGATGGGCGGAGAAATCGGCGCCAAAAGGCGCGAAGGCGGGGGCGCCCTTTTCTGGTTCACCGCCGTGTTTTCCCGTGGCCAGGCAGGAGCCCGGCCCCATTCCGTGCCCGAGAGGGTTCGGCAGGGCAAATACCTTGTGGTGGCCGAGAGCCTCCCCACCCGCAAGTCGGTTCGCAACCTGCTTGAGTCGGCGGAGCTTCGGTGTGAAGAGGCCCTCAACGGCTACCATGCCCTGGAAATTTTACGGGCAGGCGGTGCTGTGCGGGCGGTGAGCCTGGTCATTATCGATTGCGAGCTTTCCATCATGAAGCCCGGGGAATTGGCCCGCCGGGTGAAAGAACGTTGCGGAGACGCCATTCCCCTGTTGCTTCTGACCCAGAGGGGCAAGGCGCCGGAGACCGACGGGGCCGATGGCGACGGTTATCACGCCATGGTGGCCAAGCCGGTGAAGGTCAAGGGGCTCCTGGACGGCCTTGCCGTGGCCATGGAGTCGGCATCCCCGGGAAAAGCCGGGCAGGGCCCTGGGGGCGAAGGGGCCGCAGATGCAGAGGACGGACAGGCCCCGGACAACCCCATTCTCGTGGTGGAGGACAACCCCACCAACCGCCTCGTGGCCCAGAAGTTTCTCTCCAAGCTCGGGCTCAAAGCCGATGTGGCGGAAAACGGGGCCGATGCCGTGGAGCTGCTGAAGGTTAAAAGCTACGAGCTGGTGCTCATGGACGTGCAGATGCCTGAAATGGACGGCCTTGCCGCCACACGCCTGATCCGGGATCCGGCAACCGGGGTCAGCAACCCCCGGGTACCTGTGGTGGCCATGACAGCCCACGCCATGAAAGAGGACAGCGACAGGTGCCTGGAGGCGGGCATGAACGATTACATCTCCAAGCCCATCTCCATCAACGCCTTGCGGGAGGTTATCAACCGGTTTATGGCCGACGTTGCCTACCCCGTGCCCTGAAGCGCGGGGCAGGGCCGCCGGTGGCTTTTTCAGTTGAATAGTTTCCTTTTTTTTATTTTTGGTATTGAACGATGTTTTGTGTGTGATAAGTGTATCTCGATGAACGGGTTTCCGGTTGAATGTTTGATGGCGGGCCCGTGATCTGATACACTTTTCATGACCGTTGGCGTTGCCTCAAGGTAAAAAGCCGTGCCATCCCGGCGGCTTGTGGCTGATGCCGGCGGTCCATGTGCGGGCATTGTGTTGTGAGTCCCTTGCTGGCGGTGCGAAAGGCCTGCACAGTGCTGTTTTTGCCAGGCACCGACCCTTCCCCTTAAGGGAAAATCCGTTTGACGGGTTTTTCTCCTCTTCCGTGATGAGCCGGTCTTGATGTGGCAACATGATGAAAACACACCTGAAAAACAGCGGGATGGAAAAAGGCGGTTCTTCCCTTTACTCCAGGAAGTATACCGATCGTATAAAAAAAGGGAGAAGGTGTTGCAATGCCAAATGAACAGTAGTATATATCGAAATTTGTTAAAGTAAATTTTGTTTTGTGTCGTCCAGATCAAGTTACCTCAAGGAGTCTCAAAGGTTGCGCCACCTTTGGGATGCACATCGGTGAAAACGGCCCCTCCGGGAAGGCGGTCATATCCTGTGAAGTAAAACGATGTTTCTGATGCGGCATGCCATTGCTTAAAAAAATACGAGTACCCGGCCCAGCGGGCGGTACCGAGAAGTTTGGAGGGTATATAAAATGACAGACAAGTCCACGTTCATGCGTCTCAGAGAGAACGAACGAGAAGTGCGAAAGGGGCTGATCATTTCAGCCGCCATGAAGCTGTTCGAAACCAAGAATTTCCACGAGATCGGCATGAGGGACATTGCCAGCGAAGCCGGTGTTTCCGCGGCATCCATTTACCGCTATTTCCCCAGCCGCGACGACCTGTTTGTGGAGGCCCTGATCCGGGACATCAACAAGATCGAGCAGCTCCTGGAGACCCGTCTCAAGGCAGGTGGAACCATTGAATCCCTTGCCGTGGCCGTTGTGGATTATATGATCGACAACGAAGCGACCTTTCAGATGATGTGCCATTTCCTCATGCGCGGAGAGGAAAACCCCCGTGCCCTGAAGAAGTTCAACGCGGTACTCCTCTACTTTACCAAGATGTTCGACGAGGTGGTCAAAAAGTCCGACGGCGAGACCCCCCTGCGCTTCCACAGCCAGGCCTTCTTCGCCTCCCTTGCAGGCATTGTCATGACCTTTCGCAACTACCCGGGCAGGAACGAGTCCGAGCGTCGCGAGTACATGCACAAGCTGGCTCTCCTCATCATGCGCGAAGGGGCGTCCCTGGAATCCATCTGATGCTCCGTCTCAGGTGGAGAGTCATGCCGAGGCCCTGGCCTCGGCAAGTGAGTCACCACGTGCTTTTTGTATGAAGCAAAGCCGGCCATGCCGCCCGAATAAGGGCGGATGGTCGGCTTTTTTGTTTTTGGGGCATGCCGGGCTTCCTTGACAGTACTCGTTGCTTTGCTATATGTTCATGGAGTCGGCCAGCTGGCCGAGAGGTGTGGAGAGGGCCGGAGAGTAAATTTTTTTAGCTAAAAAGCGAACATTGTTCTCGGCTCGGTAAGTTCGTCAGGGTGTAAGCCGGTTCAGGCAGACCACAGAATTCAAGGAGCAGGTATGGGACAATTCAGAGAGGTTAGGGCGGGGCGCAGGGTGTTTCAAAGACTCTATATCACGCTGATGCTCTGGTTCGTAGGCCGAGCCATCGTGGCGGCCTCCAAGGTGGATGAGGACGTGAAACGGGAGTTCAAGGCGCTGCCGGACGGGCTGACGTTCTCCCTGGGGGTGTTGCCCGACGGCCCCCGCATGGTGGTGCGCAAGGAGGCAGGGGGCAAGGTACGCTACCTCGGTCAGGGCAAGGGCGAGTCCATTGATCTGGACATGACCATCAAGCACATGCAGGCCTTTTTCATGATCTTTTCGTTTCAGGAGAGCACCCCCACGGCCAATGCCAGGGCGCGGCTTTACGTGGACGGCGGCGTGCCCGAGGCCTGCGCCGTGGTCAGGGTCCTGGATATCGTTCAGGTCTACCTGCTGCCGAAGTTCATCGCAAAGCTGGCCGTCAAGCGCTACCCCGCCTGGCCCTGGTCCCGACATCTTCTGGGGCGGAGCAAGGTCTATCTGAGAACCGTGACCGGGTTATAAACCTGGAGGGAGGAAGGCACGTTATGGATACGGGTGTGAGGGATTTTATATTTCCGTCGAAGATCGGGGCCGGATCACGGGCCCTGGAACACCTGCCCTTTGACCTGGGCGGGTTCGGGGCACAACGCCCCATGGTGGTGTGTGCCGAGGCCTTGGACAGCAAAGGCGGGCTCAAGCCCCTGGAATCTGCGTTCAAAGGGTCAGGGCTTACCTACGGGGTGTATGCCGTGGAGGATATGCCCACCCTTGAGACCGTCCGCGAGGTCTGGGGACATTACAACGAAGGAGGCTTTGATGCCGTCATTGCCGTGGGGGGCGGCGCGGTGACGGATGTGGGCAAGTGCCTTGCCGTGGCTGCCCAGGGAGGGCCCGAGGCCCTGAGAGAGCTCCTGGCAGGTGGGGGGACGGCTTCGGCGACGGCTCCCTTTGCCTGGGTTCCCACCCTGGAGTTGACGGGCCGGGAAGCTGCTCCGGAAGCTGCCCTGGGGAATCAGGTGATCCGGGGAACGTCTTTGTGCCCCAATCTCATCGCCGTGGACCCGCGGATGCTTCAAGGACAGGCCGGTGCCGGACTGGTCGAGGCAGGCCTGGGTGCCCTGGCCGCGGCCCTTTGCCTCTATGAACCGGTGGAGGCGAATCCCCTGGCCTTGCCCTATGCACGCCTTACTGCCCGGCAGGTGGTGGCAGGGCTGATGCCTCTTCTGACCCGTGCGGAAGCGCCCCGGGGACGCCTTTCCCGTTTGTTCGGCACCGGTGGGCCCCGTGAGGAGGAGGTGGCCTTTGTGACGGCCATGGCGGTTTCCGGCGGGTTGCTTCCCGAAGCACGGAAAAGCCTGACCTTTGTATTGGCAGACGTGCTCTCTCCTGCGGCCGGGACCTCCCGTGAGGTGCTTGCCGCCGTATTGCTGCCCACGGTTCTGGAGTACATTAGCCGGGTAAGGGGGCAGGATCTCTCCGGCCTGCTCTCCGCCCTGGCGGATCTGGACCTGCTGTGCGCCACACCCGTGAACCAGAGGGCCGAGGCCGCCCTTGCCATGGTGCGGGAGACCATCAACCGCCTCTGGATCTTTTCCGAAGCCCGGCTTCCGCGGAGCCTTGCCGAAGCAGGCCTGGAGAAGGAGACCCTGCAGGGGCTGTGCGAGCAGGCCGCGGCCATGGCCGAGGGGTGGCAGCGCCAGGAGGTGGAGAGCCTTCTCCTTTCCGCCTGGGACGGGACCCGTCCCGACCCGAACAACCAGCCCATCCGAGCCACACAGGAGGTGTCCTAATGTACAACCCAGGATATTATGAGTTTTTTTGCGGCGTAAAGACCGTGGCAGGCCATGAGGCGCTGGAGCGTATCCCCGCCCTGCTTGAGGGACTGGGGGCTTCAAAGCCCATGATCGTCACGGATAAGGGCGTGGCGGCCGCAGGCCTTGTCTCCATCGTGGAAGAGGCCCTGGCCTCGGGCATGCCCGCTGTTGCCGTGGAGGACGATGTCCCCGTGGACTCCGATGTGGGCACTGTGCACCGCATCGCCTCAGTGTACCGTGAAGCCGGGTGCGACGCCCTTATCGCCGTGGGCGGGGGGTCGGTGATGGACACGGCCAAGGGGGTTAACATCATGGTCTCCGAAGAGGCGGAGAGCCTCCTTGATTTTTCCGGGGCCGGGGTACTCAAGCGTCCCCTGAAGCCCCTGGTGGCCGTACCCACCACCGCAGGGACAGGCTCCGAGGTGACCCTGGTGGCGGTAATCAACGATCCGTCGGTGAACCGGAAGCTTTTGTTCTCCTCCCATTTTCTCCTGCCGGATATCGCGGTCCTGGACCCTCGCATGACCCTGACCCTGCCGCCCCACCTGACGGCGGCAACGGCCATGGACGCCATGACCCATGCCGTGGAGGCCTATACCTGCCTCTCCAAGAACCCCATCAGCGATGCCTTTGCCGTGGAAGCCATCTCCCTGATCTCCAGGAACCTCATGGACGTGGTAAAGCGCCCCGAGGATCAGGAAGGACGCCTGGCCCTTGCCACGGCGGCCAACCTGGCCGGTATTGCCTTTTCCAACTCCATGGTGGGCATGGTGCATACCCTGGGCCACTCCGTGGGGGGCGTCTGCCATGTGGCCCACGGGACCTGCATGTCCATCCTGCTTCCCTATGGCCTGGAGTACAACATGCACAAAAACGGCCGGTGGACGGGCGAGCTCCTCTACCCCATCGCAGGGGAGGCTGTTTACGCGGCCACCGCCCCTGACAAACGGGCGGAAAAGACCGTGGCGTGCATCCGTGAGTTTAACCAGGCCCTGTACGAGGCAACCGACGGCCGCCACAGCCGCTTCTTCAAAGAGGTGACGGATCGCAACGGGAACCCGGCGGTGACTCGGGAGCACCTGCCCGCCATCGCCCGGACAGCCCTGGGTGACGGCTCCATCTTTTATAACCCCGAGGAGGTGGACTACGACGACGCCCTCATGGTGATGGAAGCATCCTGGGCCGGAGACCCCCTGGACCTGAGCCGTGTGAAGACAGCTTAGGGCAGATTCCTGTCGGAAAAATGCCATCTATGCTTAACCTGCATGGAAAAGTTTGCCTCCAGCGGGTCTCTTTTTGAAAAAAAGCTCCGCAAAAAATGTTCCTAATGAGAACGTGTCTGGACTGTTTTTGCGGAGCCTCGAAATGATGGTTTAAAGCCTGTTTGTTAAACTTTTCAAAAGTTTGGCCCCCGGCAGGGCCGCCGGAGGCTGTTTTTCGTAGCCTTTTTAGGGAGACATTATGGGTAACGGATACATGGGCAAGGTCCTCATCGTGGATCTTGGGGAGAGAAGCGTCCGGGAAGAAGAGATCCCGGACCGGGTTTACCGGCAGTACCTCTCGGGCATGGGCCTGGGAGCCTACATGCTTTATAAGCACATTCCGGCAGGGGCCGATCCCCTGGGACCGGACAACATGATCGGCTTTGTCTCCGGGCTCCTCACCGGCACGGGGAGCCTATTTACCGGCCGCTGGACCCTGGTGGGCAAATCGCCCCTTACCGGTGCCTGGGGGGACGCCAACTGCGGCGGCACCTTTTCCCCTGCCATCAAGCGCTGCGGCTACGACGGGATTTTTGTGCGCGGCATCAGCGAGACCCCGGTTTACCTCTACATCGACGATCACGGGGCCGAGCTGCGTGACGCCTCCGAGGTGTGGGGCAAGGACACCGTGGAGACGGAGACCCATTTCCGGCAGGGGAGAAAGGGCCGCAGGATCGGTGTGGCCTGCATCGGCCCGGCAGGGGAGAGCGTCTCCCTGATCTCTGGGGTGGCAACGGATTACGGGCGCATGGCGGCCCGGTCGGGCCTGGGGGCGGTGATGGGTGCCAAGCGCCTCAAGGCCCTTGTGCTGGCCGGGAACAAACGCATCGTCCCCCACAACCGCAAGGAGATGAAGCGTTTAAGCGCCATCTGCAACAAGTGGGTTCAGTTTCAGCCTCCTTTTATGTCCGCCCCCATGATGGCGGGGACCGGGGCCCTTATGCGGTGGCTTCCCAGCGTCATGGCCCAGGACGGGATCCTGTACAAGATCATGCTCAAGAAATGGGGCACCGTGGCCATGAACCAGATGTCCGTGGAGATGGGGGACTCCCCCATCAAGAACTGGAAGGGGTCGAGTAAGGACTGGGGCATGTTCAAGAGCCGCAGCTCCAGCCCGTCGGCCTTTACCAAGTGCGAACAGGTAAAGTATCATTGCTACTCCTGTCCCCTGGGATGCGGAGGCATCTGCAGCACAGACGGCAAGTACAAAGAGACCCACAAGCCGGAGTACGAGACCGTGCTCTCGTTGGGGGGGCTGCTCCTCAACAAGGACATGGACTCCATCTTTTACCTCAACGAGCTGCTCAACCGTGCGGGCATGGATTCCATCAGCGCGGGGCACGCCGTGGCCTTTGCCATTGAGTGTTATGAGGAAGGGGTCTTCACCAAAAAAGACACCGGGGGCCTGACCCTCAGCTGGGGGGACAGCGAGACCATCGTGACCCTCATCGAAAAAATGGTGGCCCGTGAAGGCATCGGCCACATCCTGGCAGACGGGGTCAAACAGGCGGCCCACCGCATCGGCAAGGGCTCCGAGGCCTTTGCCGTCCACGCAGGGGGGCAGGAGCCGGCCATGCACGACTCCCGGAATGACCCCGGTTTTGCCCTGCACTACAGCGTGGAGCCTTCACCGGGCAAGCACACCGTGGGCTCGGGGCTCTACTACGAGATGTTCAAACTCTGGCAGGTGGTGGACGGTCTGCCCAAGGTCACCCCTCTGTACATGAAGGGAAGCAAGTACAAAGCCGATGAGGAGAAGGCCGTCATCGGGGCGGCCAACAGCCGGTTCATGAACGTGGTCAACGGCTCCGGGGCCTGCCTGTTCGGTACCTTTCTGGGGGCCCGCCGCGTACGGCTGTTCGACTGGCTCAACGCGGCCACGGGATGGACTCTGACCCCCAACGAGTACATGGAGGTGGGGGCCAACGTGCAGACCCTGCGCCAGGCCTTTAATGTGCGCCACGGTATCGAACCGAAGAGTTTCAAGATTTCGGACCGGGCCCTGGGGCGACCGGTGCAGTCGCAAGGGGCCAACAAGGGACGCACCGTGGCCATTGAGGAGATGATGCGGGACTACTGGACACAGTTCGGATGGGACCCCGAAACCGGAAAACCCCTGGATGAAACCATCCGGGAACTCGAAGCGGCGATGTAAGGGGGAGAAGAGATGGCGTATACCATTACCGACAACTGTACGGGGTGCGGCTCCTGCAGCCGAATCTGCCCCACCGGTGCCATTACCGGAGAAAAGAAAGAGACGCACGAGATCAAGGCGGATCTCTGCATTGACTGCGGCAGCTGCGGACGGGTCTGCCCGGCCGGGGCCGTGGCCGATCCCTTCGGGATCCCGGTCCTTCGTATCAAAAAAAGCCAGTGGCTCGCCCCGGTCTTTGACCGGAAGCGCTGCATGGCCTGCGTGATCTGCCTGGATGCCTGTCCCACGGGCTGCCTTGCCTTAGGGGCGCCCCAGGGCAAGGACCCCAACGGCTATCCTGAGATGGGAGACCTCTCGGCCTGCCTGGGCTGCGGCCTCTGCGTGGAGGACTGCCCCGCCGACGCCGTGACCCTGGTCACCCGTGACGTGGCCTGATAAACGGGCTGTCTATTGCCTTGCGGAAACGCAGAGTGCCATGTCGATTTACCTTTTGTACCCCGGGTAAATCGGCATGGCGGTTGCCGATTGATCGGGCGTGAAACACGCTCTGCCTGGCAGAGGGCAGGTGAACCGGGGCTCACGTATTTCCTTGACAAAGGACCTTCTTTCCAGTTTTTTCCCTTAGCCCTTAGCCCTTAGCCCTTAGCCCTTAGCCCTTAGCCCTTAGCCCTTAGCCCTTAGCCCTTAGCCCTTAGCCCTTAGCCCTTAGCCCTTAGCCCTTAGCCCTTAGCCCTTAGCCCTTAGCCCTTAGCCCTTAGCCCTTAGCCCTTAGCCCTTAGCCCTTAGCCCTTAGCCCCGCTTCCACCCATCCCGCCTCTTCCCACACCTTCTGGTGGCGTTTCTCCATTATATAGGCAAGCCATACCTGCTCGTTGGTTGCAAAGAGTTCTTTGGGCTGTTGTGCGGCCTCAGGGCCATAAGGGGTGTCCAGCCAGGTGTAGAAGTGGAAGGTGACGTCCCGGAAGCTGCTTGCGGAGCCCTCCTGGGCAATCTCAATGAGCTGGCTGTATCGGGGCAGCCAGGTGTAGCGGGCAAGGGTGACGACTTTATCGGTCCGCGTGACGCCGAAACCGTTTTTGATCTCAGGGGCGCCGTACTTTCCCGGCACCCAGAAAAGCACCTCTCCTTCCTCGGTGGCAAAGATGTCCCCGGTTTTGTGTTGCCAGGTTTCCTGAATCTCCCTGGCCCCTTTGCACATGTCGATATATCTGCTACTCTTGTCCATTCCGGTCTGCCTTCTGCTGTCGGGTCCCCGCTGATGTCGCCGTGGGGGGCGGGTCCGAACCAAGTGCCCGTAAAGTCAGCGGGCTCGTGGCAGGCTGTGGGATGCGTATCGACACCGCGTCCCCCCTATAGAAGCGACAAAACCAAATGGTGAAAGCAAAAACAGTAGTACTCTTTTAAGAAAAACAAAAGGCATTTTTCAGGCATCTGGACACGGACCGGCCTGTCTTCCTTCATGCGGCAGTGGTTGACCACTGGGGAACTGCATGGGGAGACGGGATTTCTTTTTTTTAGGGCTTCCCACGTATCGGTGGTTTATCTCAGGTGCCGGGGAGGCCGAAGGACAAAGAGAGACGCAAAAGACATATGTCCCTCATCGCACAATACAGGGGGCTGGGCAAATCCTACGGGGCCCGGACCCTTTTTTCCGACATATCCATGAATATCCACGAGGGCGACCGCATCGGCCTCATCGGCGTCAACGGCGCCGGAAAATCAACCCTGCTCAAGGTGTTTGCCGAGGTGATATCCCCGGATGCCGGAGAGGTCTCCATCAAAAAGGGCTTCCGGGCGGTTTACCTTCCCCAGGAGAGCCACTTTGAGGAGGGGAAAACCGTTTCAGCCCTCATCGACGAGACCCTGGACGCCTTTTGCGCCGAGGATACGGAGGCCTACGGCAAAGCCTGGCACCTCATCGGGCAGGTGGAATTTCCGGACCTGTCCGCACCGGTGGAGAACCTGTCGGGGGGGTGGAAAAAACGTCTTGCCGTGGTGCTGGCTCTGATCAAGATGCCGGATCTTCTTTTTCTGGATGAACCCACCAACCACCTGGATCTCTCCGGCATTCTCTGGCTTGAGGCGCTATTGAAGCGCGCCGATTTTGCCTACGTGATGATTACCCACGACCGGGCCCTTCTCTCCAATGTCACGGGAATCACCGTGGAACTCGGTGAGCAGTACCCCGGTGGGTACTTAAAGATTGAGGGCAACTACAAGGAGTTTCTGCGTCGCCGGGACGAGTTGCTGTCCAGCCAGGCAAAACAGGAGAGCGCCCTGGCATCGGTGATGCGCAGGGAGAAGGAGTGGCTTGCCCGGAGTCCCAAAGCGCGAACCACCAAGGCCCAGTTCCGCATCGACAATGCAAAGCGCATGGAAGAGGAACTGGCCGACGTCAGGACCCGAAACCGCAGCAACCGGGAGATGGACCTGGATTTTACCTCCACCCAGCGCAAGACCCGGCAGCTGGTGGTGGCCAAGGGCCTTGCACGCCATCTTGAAGACCGGACCCTTTTTGAGGAGCTCTCCTTTGTGCTCTCCCCCGGCACCTGCCTGGGGCTGGTGGGGAACAACGGCACGGGCAAGTCGACCCTTATGCGTCAGCTTTGCGGTAAGGAGGCCCCGGACAAGGGGCTTGTGCGCGAGGCCGAGGGACTCCGTATCGTCCATTTTGAGCAGGAGCGGGACTCCCTGGACCTTGAGATGCCCCTGAGAAAGGCGCTCTCCCCGGACAGCGATTCGGTGATCTACCGGGGCCGCCCCCTGCATGTGGTTACCTGGGCCAAGAAATTCCTCTTCACCCCCGACCAGCTTGATCTGCCCCTGGGGCGCCTCTCCGGCGGAGAGAAGGCCCGGGTGCTTCTGGCGCGCCTCATGCGCCAGCCCGCCGACGTCCTGCTTCTGGACGAACCCACCAACGATCTGGACATCCCGTCCCTTGAGATGCTGGAGGAGAGCCTCCGTGAATTCCAGGGGGCCGTGGTTCTGGCCTCCCACGATCGGTACCTCATGGAGACCGTCACCTCGTCCATGCTGGGATTCCTGGACAAGGGGGGCGCTTTTGCCTGCAGCGGGGTGGAGCAATGGGGGCGGGAAAACAGTCCGAAGCCGGTGCAGAAAAAGGCGGCACCGGAGAAAAAGGTGCGGCAGGAGCCCAAGGCAAAGAAAAAGTTCACCTACAAGCACAAGTATGAGCTGGAGCAGATCGAGGAGAAGATCGGTGAGGCCGAGGCTTTGGCCGCGGATCTCGAAGCCCGGGTGAACGATCCTGCCATTGCCTCGGATCCGGCGGCCCTCCAGGAGGCCTGCGGGGCCCTGGGCGAGGCCCAGAAAGAGGTGGAGTCCCTGTACAGCCGCTGGGAAACCCTTGAGGAACTCAAGGCTGAGGATGAGGCCGGCGTCTGATTCTCTGAATTGAGAGTGGACACAACAATTTGAATTCTATATACTTTTATGCATAAGGTGCCATCGGGCCGGTTTGGCAACGGACGCCTTGCGACACCGTGGTGATGTCGCGCAGATCGGCCCATGGCGTTTCCCGGCGATGCGCCTGACTGTTGATGCGGTCGTCAACGGCACCTGAAGTCATCGCTCCGGTGCCTCAGGGCACGGGGCGCAGCGATTCTCCTTGCGGGGCATCGCATCATAACCGTTTACCAAGACAAAGCGGGGTGTTCCGATGACAACACAAGACAGAGACGGCAGGGTTGCCAAGCGGGCCTATGACCGTAAACTTTGTTTTTTTACCGATGTGGATTATGCCCTCTCCGAAGGGGTCTATTCAGATCCCATCCGGGATATCAGCGTGGGCGGGGTCTTTATCGAATCGGATAACGGGCCGGCCACGGGCGAGAGGGTCCAGATGCTCTTTTCCGACTATTCCGGTGTGGACCTTGTCAAGCTCTCCGGTGATGTTGTAAGAAAAGGAAACAATGGATTTGCCGTTCGCTTTATGTGTGAAAACACCATGGAACTGGACAAATTGAAATCTTATATCAACAGCCTGTAATTCCCTGGGCGGCTCCGTGTCTTCCATTCGGGGTGCAGGGTATTTCGGTGGCAGGTGAATGTGAAACAGGGCCTGAAGGAAGGCGACAGCAAAGATCGGATCATCGCGTCGGCACAGCAGTGCTTCAGTGAAAAATCCGTAGATAAGACCACCTTGTCTGAGGTTGCGCGCAGAGCCGGCATCAGCAAGGGCACCCTCTATTATTATTACCCCACGAAAAACGATCTTGTTTTTGATATCGCGGGCATCCACATGGCCCAGATCACGGAAAAGGTGTTTGCCATGATGGAGACCGGGGACGAGCATCCCGTGTGGGAAGACGTCCTGGGGATTCTGTTTGAAGGGCTTTTGGGCTCCAAGACCCGAAGCCGACTGCACCTCTACCTTATCAACGAATCCCTGTCCGGTAACCCCGCTTTAAGGGAACGCCTGGAATCCACGTACATGCAGTGGTTTCAGCTTGTGGAAGACGGGTATCTGCGCATGGCGGGCGGTCGCCCCTTTCCCGACGGCCTGGCCCGGCTCCTGGTGGCTGTGCTCGACGGGCTGGTGATTCAGTCCGTGACCTGCGAAGACAGGCTGCGCTACCGGCAACTGGCCCAGGTGGCAGCATCGCTTGTGACGGGAATGGGGTGTGAATCCTAAGGGGGCGTTCTTCAGGCTGGAGGGTAAGAACCCCGGGCGCGGTGCCCGGGGTGAGGTTGCCGGTGAAACAAAGGCCCAACCAGACCGATATCCGGGGTGGGGAAACCGCAACCTCAGGGCATTGGCCGGGGTGGCCGTCTCCCTGGGGTTGGATGGTTTCCTGTTTCCAGGCCCTACTGGTTGCAGAGCCTGTGAATGGTCTGGGCGTGCCAGTGGCCCTTGTTTGAGAAGGTGGGGATCTCCTTTTCGTTGAGGAAGTGGGCGATCTCCTTGTAGGTTGCCCCTTTTTTCCTCAGCTTCTTCATGATCTTGATGGCTTCTCTGCGTTCGTCGGCAGGGGAGAGCAGCTGGTCGTCGGTGAGCTGGGTCAGGCTCACCGGTGCTGCCGGGGCCGCCGTCTCCTGGGGGGCCGGCATGGGGGCCCCTTCGGTGAGTCGTTCCAGGATTTTGACGATGTCGATGAATGCTGCGGCGACCTCTTCGGATGCGATGGTCTGTCGCTCGAGAAATCCTTCCTGGATCCTCTGGTTTTCCGTGACCTGCTCAAGGAGCTGGCGTATGGGGGTCAGGAGGTCGTCCTGACGATTGTATCCCCGGTTGTCCTGGTCTCGTCCCCGTGGGGATTGTCCGCGTCTTTCGTTGCCCCGGCGGTCCTGGTTATAGTATCCGCTTCCGGCGGTATAGTTCCCGCCGCGCTTACCGGGATAACGTCCCTGTGTGTTTCTTACGGTTTTCAGGAATTCACTCATGTGTACCTCCATGTCGGTGTGTACCGTCGTCCCACCACAGGCCGGGAAAAGCCCGGGCGGACGATGAATCGATTGTAAATCGGGATGAATCGATTGATGTTGCTTATACCGTTGACGCCGGAGGAGTGTTGTTGCGAATAGCGGGAGAACCGGGCGTTTCTGGTTCGTCTGTTGAATTGGGGAGAACAATCTTCAATTCACCTGTGTCTTATGGACCCCAGATATATATCCTTTAGATTATAATGTAAAGCGGGATATTACCAGCAGTTTCGGGAGAAGCCCCCATTGAATTGATGGGGTTGTCTCATGGATAAACGTCATCATTCAATCGTATGATCGTGAGCGTCAATCTCTGCTGCGAATTTCGCCCATTGATCCCTTCTCCGGGGCCGTGCCCCAACCTCTTGCTGCACGACGCCGATCACCTCAAAATTTTCTTTTGACATCACGGTACTTCGGGAAAATGGAGATTGTTGTCGCATTGGTACCTTTTTATCGTGGAGGCGGTTTTGTTATTTCGCCGATACGGAATGGTGCTGTTGTGCTTTGACGCCTGTGGCACCGAAGGACTCAGGTCAATCACGGACGATACGTTCGGATACCGGCGAAGCGGGGCGGGTTGTAAACGTTTTCGCAACCGGTATGAAAGGAGCGGGTATGGGGCAGATTCCTGTGGGAAAGGGGGGGCAAGCCAAGGACGGGGCCCGTCTGTGTACCTCTCTTTTGTGGCACCTTGCTGAAAAAGGGCACTCTCCGGATGAGATTCATCGGATGGTCAAGGATGTGTTCCAGGTGATCCGGGACGGCGGGAGCTTTACCGTGGCCATCGTCAACAAGGCGATGGAGGGCCGCGGGTGGCCGCCCTCCATCCTCGACGAGACCACTTTCGACATGATGGTGGGGCTCTTTGAAAGCGAAATGGGGTTTTCCGTCAGGTCCCATACGGTCAATTAACTCCGACCACAAAGGCGCATGGATTGCCCTGCGGTGCCTGGTATCACAATGTAGGGCTCCGACTCCCGATTTATTCTATTGACAGTTGCCCCCCTCTTTTTTATTACTAAACAAGTTTTTTTTAGAAGATCAAACGTTCGCAATATGCGAATTGACGGAAGACCCCACCGACTTCCCCATCTTGCAAGGGCCAACATGTCCGAACAGTCAGAGGAGATGCGTCCGTGAGTCAGACAAAACATATTTTGATAATTGATGACCATCCGTTGTTCAGGGAGGGGCTGAAGACCATTGTGGAACGGGACAAGCGTTTTAAAGTGGTGGGAGAGGCCGGAAATGGTCGACAGGGCCTGAAGATGGCCCGCCAGCTCAAGCCGGACCTGTCGGTGGTGGATATATCGCTGCCGGACATCAACGGGGTCCAGGTGGCGACGGAGATGCGCTCCTACCTGCCGGAGACCAAGATCATGATCGTGAGCATGCACTCCAAAATCGATTACATTGCCGAGGCCTTTCAGGCCGGGGCCACGGGGTACGTGGCCAAAGATTCGGCTTCGGATCGGTTGATTCAGGGCATTGAGTCCGTGCTGAAGGGTGAATATTTTCTGGACAGCTCCGTGTCCCACCAGGTGGTGGAGAAGCTCATGAAGTTTCCGGTGAAGGACGCCAAGATCACCGATGCGGATTACGGTTCCCTCACACCCCGGGAGCAGGAGGTGATGCGCCTTCTGGCCGAAGGGTCCACCCCCAAGGAGATCGCCGACAAGCTGTGCATCAGCCCCAAGACCGTGGAGAATCACCGGGCCAACATCATGAAGAAGCTGGGTATCCATTCCACCATGGAGCTGGTGCGGTATGCCGCCCGGCTTGGCCTGATTGACGTGGAGCTCTGGAAGGAGTAAAGCCCCCAACGTGGGGGAGGGCGAAACAGACATGCAACGGCGCGTTCGAGTCAATCGAACGCGCCGTTTTTTATTTGGGGGCGCCTTATTCGTGGGACACGTGTCCCAGGCGCTGGTCGTACATCTTTCCGATGCCGTAGTCCCGGCGCCGCATGAATTTCTCCGTGGCCGGGCCGATGATCTGCATCTCCGGGTGCACCTGCTGGACTTCCATGGCGATTTTCATCTCCTTGGTGCACCCCGTGCTGTAGGTGGCGTCCTTGCCCACCCACTCGGGGGGGACCTTCTGGCCCATGAGCTGGAAGGCGGTGACGATGTCCTGGTAGGTCTGGAAACGCCAGATGTCGATGCAGCCGCTCCGCTGCACGATTTCCCACATGAACATCAGGTCGTCTGCGTCCATTCCCGGTTCATAGTAGAGGGACGGGTTGATGATGTGGGTTTGGGAGAACTGCTCTTCAAGGTGGGCGATAAAGACGGTCATGATTTTTTTGGCCACATCGATTTTGCCCGGGATGGATCCGATGATGCCGCTGTAGAAGGAGACCGCCATGCCCTTCTTCTTGGCTGCTTTCATGTCGCTGATGATGGTCTGAGCTTTGCGTTCCAGGTCCTTGTGGGAAAATTTGATGGCCTGGGGGGACTTGGGGTTGAAGTCGATGGTCACCCCCCGGGTGTCGGCACAGATGCTGAAGACATCCTGGGTGAAATGGAAGGGGGTATCGAAGAGGCGGTTTTTCTGTTCCGGCCCGCGAGCCACGATGCAGTCCACCTCTTTGAACAGCCGGGCAAAGGTGGTGGAGGTGAGAAGCAGGTTGAGTTTTTCGTGGGTCCCGTCTGAGAGGACCAGCAGGTCGCTTTCCTGGCGCAGGATATCCACGAGCTGGTTTTTGGTCAGGGAGTCGCTGCGGATGAAAAACGAGCCGTCCAGGGCCTCCATGAGGGTGGGGTCTTCCTGTGTACCCAGGATTTCGGCCTTGGAAAAGAGGGGGCCTGCCTTGAAAGCAACGGCCACCTTGTGGCCCAGGTTGACCAGGTAGCGGATCAGGGCCAGGTCCACCATGACCTCGCCGGATTCGTCGGCAAGCCACAAAAGGGTGCGCCGCTCGGTGCCCTGGTGGCGTTCCCCGGAAGCGGGGATGCCGAGAAAGTCGAAGAACGTGTCGGCTGCATTGCCCGAAACAGGCTTTTGGAACAGGGCCTGAATAGCCTCTTCGGTGTCCGGGCAGGGCTGGTTGCCCGTCCAGATCTCAGGGGCTGTGAGGAGGCTCAAAAATCGCCTGACGGCCATGTGGTCGAGGCGGGTCCGCACCTGGGTCATGGCCCGGGCCGGGGTCATGTCCGCATCCCCGATGTGCTGGAACGCCTCTCGGAAGAGGGGCGAAGCCAGGAATGTTGCGGCTGTTTCGTTGCGCTTGATCTTGGTTTCCTGAAACGGATCGGCAATGTGGGTGCGGTTGAGAAAGATGCGCAGGAGCCGTTTTTCTACCCGGGAGGGGATCATGATTTCATCACGGGTCTCGTGGGCGTATTTGGTTTTGATGAGGGTCGTCAGGTAGGCCCTCTCCTTGGGGTCCTCGATGGTGGCGTCGATGAGGTCGAGGATGTGGTTCAAGGCGGTGAGATATCGTTGCTGGAGGTAGGGAGAAGGATCGCGGCTCATCACCTCCCGGAACGTGGCCTCCGAACAGGGAAAGTAACGTTCCTTTTCATCGAGGAACACCATGAACTTCACCTGCTCCGGGGTGGCGACCTCTCCGGGATAGGCAAAGTAGTCCAGGTGATTTTCAAGAACAAAGGTGGTGAACCATGCATCGGTGTCCGGGTCGAGACCCGGTGTGTAGGTGCCCGTTGATGAGGTGGGGGCAGGGTGCATTGTCTTTCTCCCGTCGGTTTTTTCAGGGTGTTGGGGAAAACCGCCTGTCAACCCCGTGGAATCCCCGTCGGATCGGGATTATCTCCCGGCCGGAAGGGGTACCTCCACAGTGTGATTGATGGGCTTGTCGGTGGCGGCCGACCGGTGTCAATGGGTGCCGTCTTTGAGGAAGTGGCGATGGTACTCCGGTTCAGTGAGATGTTTTTTCAGAAGGGACGTCAGGAGGCTGTAGATGGCGTCGCGGTCTTCCTGGTCCAGCTTTTTCATGATCAGATCAAGGAAGGAGTCGTCGGAAAACTTCTGAAGGTAGTATTTAAGGGTGTCGAGATCTCCTTCGAGATCCCATCCATACATTGCAATTCCAGTATATTCTTCAACAAAACGGTAAGTATGCTTGCTCATGGTGAAGCCGTTACTCCTGATGGGTTGTCTGATTTTTCATGTCTTGTTACCCGGGGGCCGGAGAGGCCGAAATAATTATGGGCGTGTCTATCCGGGCCGGCGGTTCGGCTCCCTGTTCCCTTTTCAATTGGGTTTGAAGCCGGTGCTGTGCTACATATTTATCATAACCGGGGGCCTTGCCAAAATACCAGCCCAAAGAGGCATGGTGCCCAAAATAATGATGATGTGCGGCAATGGATTGATGCTTGTTGAAGGGCGAAGAATGTTCAGATCGATCGGGGAAGTGATGGTTAAGTCTATTTCGTTGAAAACTGTGGGCCTGGTATGTGTCGGCCTTTTTTGTCTTATGGGCTCGATTTTTCTGGTATCCCGCGGAGGCGGGGAGGGGGCAGGTCCCGTGGCGGCGGGTGGCGCCTCGGAGGCGCTGGCTGCACAGGTCAGGGAGCTGGATGCCCGGCTTCTCAAGCTTGAAAGCCTCCTGGCTGAAGGGGGGCAGGGTGACCCGGGGGAGATCGCTACCCTGAAGCAGCAGATGCACGGACTCCAATCCCTTGTGGTGGGGGTTGCTAAGCGTTTGGAACGCCATGAAAAAAGTGTTGACAATCCCGTCAAAACGAAAGATAACGTAGTAAAAGTAGAAAAAAGGGCCTTGCCCGTCAGGCCCGTGGTTTCATCGCGTTCTTCTTATCACGTCGTAAAAAAAGGCGAGACGCTATACAGGATCAGCAAGAGATATCACATCTCCGAGCGAGAACTGATCCACATGAACGGCCTGAAAGACAAAACCCGTATCTATGTCGGTCAACGATTACGGGTCAAATAATACGATATAAAATCAAACGCCTCTTCGCCTGTACCCGGTTTCATTAGAATTGCAGTTGTCAGTTTTTCCGTTCCATACCAACAGCCGGTTGACCCCATAACCAAGGCCAGGGACTGATGGACAAGCCGCACAACATGGATGATACAACCCTTCTCTCCCGTCGGTTTCATACGTTGATGGACACGTGCCAGCGTCTCATCAACGAATTGGATCCGCCGTGCTCCGAAAACGACGGGGAGAGGTCGGCCCGCTTGTCAGGGGGCCGTAAAGCCTACACCGTCCATGCTTCCAATCCCCTCGACGAGAGACGGCAGCAAGCGTTGATCAAGGTGATTGACGATGCCTTGAAGCAGGTCGAAAAACTCGCCGCCGATCCCTCTCCCCGCCCCGGGGCCACCCGCCAGTCAGAATATTGTCGAACCAAACAAGTGTTTACGTCTGAAGAGCTTCACTTTCTTGAAGAGACGCTTCGCACCTGTCACCCTGCGTCGGACAAGGGCCTTCGCAGCGACCGGTAGCGGGCTGTGATGATTTCCCGGAGGATTATCCCGCTATTTTCGGGGGATTGTCCCGTGATTTCGTTCGCCTGGGAGATCTCCACGAAAAATTGAGATGTGGGCCTTATGGACAGGGCTCCTGCTTTTAGTGGTATAAACGGTGCACAGGTTCCCGGGGATGCTTCGCCGATTCGAACCCATAGTTGCTCGCCTTCCTTCTTTTCCCATTCTCGACCCCGGCAACCTCCTGGCCTTCACCGGCAGGCGCTTTACGATTTTCAGCCACACAATCCGTCATTGCCACGCCCAACGATGAACACAGGAAAGCCCGAGCCTTTCTGTTCGGCTGGGCTGTTTCCTTTGCTTTGGTCTCAGCACGTTAACCTGATTGCATAATGAAAGAAGGAAAAGGACATGACCCGTAAAGATTCAAAAGGAATGGATCCCTCTCAGTTTATGGATGCGGTGGTCAGGAATTCAACGCGATTTTGGGAGGGCATGGCGGGCTTTACCTGGCCCGGCCAGGAGTCTGGCGCAGGCGGTACGGGATCCGGTGAGTACAACCCCTGGGAGCCCTGGGAACCAGCCATGGACGCATGGAAACAGTTTCAGGAGTCGTGTACGCCGGAGACCTTTGCCGGTCAGTTTGAAAAGGTAAGGGAAGAGGGCTTCAAACAGTTTGAGAAAATGGCCAAGAGTGGCTGGGAGAATTTTGTCTCCATGGGCGATGGCTTCAGCCCCTCCATGGGATGGGGACAGCAGGCCTTCGGCATGGGCGTTCCGGATATGTTCAGCGGAAAAGGCACCTTTAAAGAGATGTTCAAGATGATGTCCGGTGAGATGAACCGGTTCATCTCCATTCCTCCCCTGGGGCTTTCGCGAAATTACCAGGAGAAGGTTGTTGAAGTGGTGGAGAAGGGAAACCAGTTCCTGTTGACCCTGGGCGAGTACATGTTCCTCATGTTCTCCCCCCTGGAGCAGTCCATGCGCATGGTGCAGGTCACCATTGAGGGGCTCACCGACGAGCAGCGTCGCACCCTGACCCCTGAATCCGTGTACGAAACATGGCTCAAGGAGCTGGAGCAGGGCTACTTCACTCTGTACGGTTCCGAGGAGTACCTGGGGCTCCTGAAACGCCTGGTTTCGGCCATGGGAGAGTTCAACATGGCTCGTCAGAATTTCATCAGCGATTTTTTAAAACTGATGGGCGTCCCGTCGGAAAACGACCTGGACGACCTTTACAGGGACCTTTACAGCATCAAAAAGACGCTTTCATCCCTTGAGAATTCTGTGGAGGCACTGACTCAGGCTGCGCAAGCCCAGCAACCCGCCCCAAAAAAAGCGGCAAAGCCCAAGGCCGCCCCCAAGGCAGCCAAGCCTGCACCGAAAGCGGCTGTGAAGCCAAAAGAGGCTGCAAAGACAGCCAAGGCGCCGTCGGCCCCGGCCAAGCCCGGAGAGACGCCCCGCACTGCGACCCCCGCCGGGAAACAGTCTGCGCCTGTGACGGCGAAAAGTCCGGACAAGGCCTCAAAACCGACAAAACCAACGGCGAAACCAGCCGGGAAAACCCCATAGGAGGGCGCTTCCATGGAAGGTATGGCAAACCCTGTGGTGGATGCGTTCACCTCGTTGATGGCGTACGGTACCGACAGTCTGGACAGAGCACGCCGGGGGATGGAGGTCTTTGAGTCGGAGCTCGACACGACCATTGCCGATACGCCCTTTGAGGTGGTGTTCGAGATCGACCGCGTGAAGCTGAAGCACTACCGTGCACAGACCAAGCGGAAGGCTTTTCAGCGGCCCCTGCTGGTGGTGTACGCCTTGATCAATCGGGAAACCATGCTGGATCTTCAGCCGGGACGCAGTGTGCTGGAGATCTTCCTTGAGAGCGGCCTGGACGTTTACATGGTGGATTGGGGTTACCCCACCCGCAAGGACCAGCACCTCACCATCGACGATCATGTGAACGGGTACATGGACAAGATCGTTGACGTGGTGCTGGAAAGGGAGGAACTCTCCGCCCTGAACCTGATGGGGATCTGCATGGGGGGGACCTTCAGCACCATGTATGCGGCGCTTCACCCTGAAAAAGTCAACAGCCTCATCACCACCGTTACCCCCACAAATTTCGACACCGATGCCGGGTTTCTCCACAGCTGGATGAGGGAACTGGACGTGGACAAGCTCATCGGCGCCTGGGGGAACATGCCGGCGGATGTCATGAACCTGGGGTTTCTCCTGTTGAATCCGGCCCGTCTCATGCTGGATAAGTACAACAACTTTGCCAGGAACATGGGGGACAGGGATTTTGTCGAGAACTTCGTGCGGATGGAAAAATGGATTTTCGACAGCCCCGATGTCCCCGGGGCCACCTTCCGCCAGTTTATCACGGACTGCTATCAGAAAAACCTGCTGATCCAGAACAAGATGGTCCTGGGGGGCAAGACCGTGGATCTAAGAAACATCACCATGCCCCTTCTCAACATCTACGGAAAGAAGGACCACCTCGTGCCACCGGAGGCCTGCAACCGGTTGATCAGTGCCGTGGGAAGCCGGGATGCCCGGGATCTCTGCATCGACACCGGGCACATCGGTATCTACGTGAGCTCCAGGTCCCAGAAGGAGTTTGCGCCGGAGATTATCCAGTGGCTGGCCGACCGGGAGACCGGACGAGGCCTGTCGGCCTGGACGTCTGCAACTTGACACGTCAGGGCCAGAAGAGCCCCGGCAAGGCTGCTTTCTTGTGGAGAGCCTTGCCTGCGGTGAACCGGTAAGGCGAACAAGGAGAGGGCATGAACGGGAAAAGCATCGATGACATAGCCGTGGGGGATCACGCCGAGGTGGCCAAGACCATCTCTGAATCGGATGTCTATACCTTTGCCGGGGTGACGGGGGATTTTAACCCGGCCCACGTGAACGAGCATTATGCCAGCGGGACGTTTTTCAAGCGGCGCATCGCCCACGGCATGCTGTCGGCCGGCCTTATCTCCAATGTGCTGGGAACGCACCTGCCGGGGCCGGGGGCCGTCTACCTGAGTCAGGAACTCAAGTTTACGGCGCCGGTGTACATCGGCGATACCATCACGGCGCGGGCCGAGGTGGTGGAGGTGATGGCCGAAAAGAATCGCGTTATCCTTGAGACGGTCTGCACCAATCAGGACGGCACCGTGGTGATCACGGGGACCGCCCTGATGAGTCCCATGAAAAAAAGAGCGGCAAAGGCCTCCTGACGGATCACCGCCACAGGCCGGTGTCCATGAGAGCCCCCGTTACCCCAAGCCTTAACGCAGGGGAACCGGGGGCTTTTTTGCGTGACCGGGACGTTTGACGGAACTCCGGGATCCTGCCCCGGCGTTGACAAGGGGACAGCCCTCCGATATAACCCGCATATTTTCTGCGGAAGCGTTGGAATCAACCGGAACGAAAGGCAATTTTGGGACAACGATGGTCAACCTCGAAAATATCACCAAAAGTTATGGTGGGCAGCAACTCTTTGATGACGTCAGCTTCAAGATCAACACACGGGAACGTGTGGGGCTGGTGGGCCGTAACGGCCATGGAAAAACCACCCTTTTTCGACTGATTACCGGGGAAGAAGAGCCCGATTCGGGCCAGGTGACCATTCCGAAAAATTATCGCCTCGGTTACGTAACGCAGCACATCCGCTTTACCGAAGAGACGGTCCTTGCGGAAGCCGCCCTCGGGTTGCCCGAGCATGAGGCGGATCAGCTCTGGAAGGTGGAGAAGATCCTGGCGGGTCTGGGGTTCTCCCAGGAAGCCATGGGAAAACATCCCGGCTCTTTTTCCGGAGGGTTCCAGGTGCGCCTGAACCTGGCACGCGTGCTGGTCTCCGACCCGGACCTGCTGCTCCTCGACGAACCCACCAACTACCTGGACATCACCTCCATCCGCTGGATTGAGGGCTTTCTGAAGGCCTGGCCACGTGAGCTGCTGCTCATCACCCACGACCGGGGATTCATGGATCGTGTGGTGAGCCATACGGTGGGGATCCACAGGGGCCGCGCCCGCAAGGTCACGGGCAACACCGAGGCCTGCTACACCCAGATCGCCCAGGAAGAGGAGATCTACGAGAAGACCCGTCTCAACGACGAGAAAAAGCGAAAAGAGATGGAGCTTTTCATCTCCAGATTCCGGGCCAAGGCGCGCCTTGCCAACATGGTGCAGTCCCGCGTGAAGACCCTGAACAAAATGGAGAAAAAAGACAAGCTGGCTTCCCTGGATACACTGGGGTTCAGTTTCCGAAGTTGCCCCATCAAGGGCAAGCAGCTCTACACGGCCGAGAACCTCTCCTTCGGGTACGACGGTGGGCCGGAGCTGATCCGCGACTTTTCCCTTACCCTGGGGGCAAGGGATCGCATCTGCGTGGTGGGGCAGAACGGGCGGGGCAAGACCACTCTGTTGAAGCTCCTGGCAGGGGAGCTGGCCCCCAAAACCGGTACCATCACCCATCACCCCTCTGCAGCCCCCGGGTTTTACGAGCAGACCAACGTCAGCAGCATCAACCCCATGCGTACCGTGGAAGAAGAGATCCTCTACGCCCACCCCGATGTGGAACGCCAACAGGCGAGAAACATCTGCGGGGCCATGATGTTTGAAGGGGACAAGGCACTGAAAAAGTGCTCGGTGCTCTCCGGTGGGGAGAAGAGCCGGGTGATGCTCGGCAAACTGCTGGTGACGCCTTTGAACCTTCTGTTTCTGGACGAACCCACCAACCACCTGGACATGGAGTCCTGCGATTCCCTCATGGCCGCCGTGGACAACTTTGACGGCACGGTGGTGATGGTCACCCATAACGAGATGTTTCTCCACGCGGTGGCGACCCGTCTGGTGGTGTTCCGCAACGGCGGGGTGGAGGTGTTTGACGGTACCTACGCCGAGTTCCTCAACAAAGTGGGCTGGGGCGATGAGCCCGAAGGCGCCGTATCGGAAACCCTTGCCATGAATGAGGCGGAGGCGCAGGCCCCTAAGAAATCCGTGGGAAAAAAAGAGAGCCGCAAGTTGCGTTCCGCCATCATCTCACGGCGGAACAAAGAGACGGCCCCCCTGCGAAAGAAGATGACCGCTGCCGAGGAGGCCATCGATACCAGTGAAAAAGAGATCGACCGGATCAATGAGGCTCTGCTTGAAGCCACCCAGGGCGGTGATTCGGCCCTGATTACCTCTTTGTCCAAGGAGTTGCACCATCACAATGCCGTCATCGACGAGGGGTTTGAGGTGCTTGAGACCCTGTCCGATGAGCTGGACCGCTTGGAGGCATCGTTCAACGCGGAGCTTGAAGAACTCGGCGGCGCTGTGTAAGCTGGTGCGGCAAGAGATTGCGGGGGCTGCGTGACAGGGGCCTTTGCCAATGCGTCCGGTGTAGGGCCGGAAAGGGCCGTCCGGCGGGTATCTGAGTGGAGACGATAAGGGGGAGAGGCGATGAAAAAAGTCTGGGGTGCCATGCTGCTGCTGATGGGGCTGGCCATGTTTTTTACCATTCCGTCCAAAGCGCGGCAAATTCAGGAAATCCGGGAGCTATCCGGCGGGACGGTCCTGCTGATGAAATTCTGTTTTTATCTCATCAGTATCCTTCTTATGGGCGGCGGCATCCAGAAGCTCAAGGGAAATACAGACGAAGATTCCTGACCCGGTCCTGTGAAGGGTAAGGATGTCCGAAAAATAAAAAAGGTTTATATCTTCCGAGGTTTGCATTAACCTTAAACGAGTTGTTCGTACCGGCGTCACATGGAAAAAACATGTGACATGAGGGCGATACCATCCCGCCGATACCCTGCACCCGGGATCAGGGACACCTAAGACACCGGATCGATCCCCATAAAGAAGCGGTACGAACCTTCATCCACCAAATCATAGATTTTCATGTCGATGGCGACCCCCCCCCAAGTGCCGTCCCCTTTTCCGTTGCGAGGGCCCTTACAGGGTCGCCCATGCGGTGATTAGCAAAGGAGTGGGCTGTGAGCGGAGCGACCAACGGGGTGAGCGAAGTCGAAAACCTTCAGCAGGAAGTGACCTACCGTACCCGTCTTCAGGACATCTGCAACAAAATTTACGCTGCGGTGAACCTGGACGACATCATCATTCATCTCAAAGATGAGATAAAGTCCCTCTTTGAAGCCGAACGCATCACCATCTACTACGTGGACGGGGTCAAACGGGAGATCGTCTCCCGGTTCAAGACCGGAACGGAGATCGACGAGATCCGCCTGTCCATCACCACCTCCAGCATCGCCGGCTACAGTGTCCTTAAAAAGAGCCTCCTGAACATCAAGGATGTCCACGATAACCAGGAGCTGGCCGCCATCGACCCGAGCATCACCTTTGATTCCAGCTGGGACCGCAGGACAGGCTTTGTGACCCGGCAGATGCTGGTGGTTCCCATCCTCTACAAAACTTACCTCCTCGGCGCTGTTCAGCTTATGAACCGCAAGCAGGGGGATGTCTTTACCGCACAGGACGAAGAGAACCTCCAGGAGATCGCCAAGATCATCGGGATCGCCCTGTACAACCAGAAGCGTGCGGCGCGAAACAAGAAAAGCAAGTTTGACTACCTCCTGGAAAATCACATCATGACCCAGAAGGAGCTGTCCCAGGCCGAACGGATGGCCAGGGAGACCGGCGAGACGGTGGAGAAGGTGCTCCTCTCCCGGTTCAACATTCCAAAAGGTGACGTGGGCGAAGCCCTGAGCCGCTACTACAAGGCCCCCTTTGTGGAGTACAACAGCAGCATGCCCATCCCCGGAGAGCTCTTAGAGGACCTGAAGGTACCCTTTATGCGCAACAACCACTGGGTGCCCCTGAGGTCCGAGGGGGATAAGGTGGTGATCATTGTGGACGACCCCCACGATGCCCAGAAGATGGGGCAGATTCGCGTGCTTTTCCCTGGAAGGGAGCTGGAACCCTTTATCTCCTTTCGGGAGGATATCCTTGACTACATCACCCTGTTTACCCAAGACGAAAAACAGCAATCCTCCATTGACGACATCATTTCTCAGCTGGCCGATGAAGAAGATGAGATCGAAGAGGCCGAAAGCAGCCTGAGCGAAGAGAGCAGCGTGGTGGTCCAGCTGGTGAACAAGATCATTATCGATGCTTACAACCGAGGGGTTTCGGATATCCATATCGAGCCCTATCCGGGCAAGGAGAACACCAAGGTTCGCTTTCGTACCGACGGTGCCTGCGCGGTCTACCAGACCATTCCCTACCAGTACCGGAATGCCATCGTATCACGCCTCAAGATCATGTGTGACCTGGACATTGCCGAGCGCCGCAAGCCCCAGGACGGCAAGATTAAGTTCAAGCGTTACGGCGGCCTTGATGTGGAGCTTCGTGTGGCCACCGTGCCCACCCAGGGCGGTATGGAAGATGTGGTGCTGAGGATCCTGGCGGCCGGAGAGCCCATTCCCTTGGAGGACATGCGCTTTTCCGACCGGAACTTTGATAAATTCGTGGAGATGATCAACAAGCCTTACGGCATCATCTTTGTCTGCGGCCCCACGGGCTCCGGCAAGACCACCACCCTCCACTCCGCCCTGGCCAAGATCAACGACGAGGAGCGAAAGATCTGGACGGCCGAGGACCCGGTGGAGATTACCCAGAAGGGCCTCAGGCAGGTCCAGGTGCAGCAGAAGATCGGTTTCGACTTTGCTGCGGCCATGCGGGCCTTTCTCCGGGCCGACCCCGATGTCATCATGGTGGGGGAGATGCGTGACCGGGAGACCACCCATATCGGCATCGAGGCCTCCCTCACAGGTCACCTCGTTTTTTCCACCCTTCACACCAACAGCGCGCCCGAAAGTATCACCCGTCTCCTCGACATGGGCATGGACCCATTCAACTTTGCCGACGCCATTCTCTGCATTCTGGCCCAGCGCCTGGTGCGGACCCTGTGTAAGGATTGCAAGGAGGAGTACCACCCCAGCCGTGACGAGTACGATGAACTGGTGAGGGAGTTTGGCAGCCAGGAGGAGTTCGATCAGTTTTTGAACATTCCCTACACGGATGACCTGATGCTGCATCGCCCCAAAGGCTGTGACAAGTGCAGCAACACGGGCTACCGAGGCCGTATGGGTATCCATGAACTCCTGGAAGGAACCGATGAGATGCGCAAGCTGATCCAGACCAGCGCCCGCATGGAGGAGCTGCGGGACCAGGCCGTCCGTGACGGCATGACCAGTTTGAAGCAGGACGGCATTGCCAAGATTTTCCAGGGGTATTGTGATCTGCTGCAGGTGAGGAAGGTGTGTATTAAGTAGTGAGTGGTGAATAGTGAATAGTGAAGGGCGACCGGGAGGTCGCCCTTTTTTATTGCCCCGAGTGTGTGGAGACGCTAAACTCCTTAGCCCTTAGCCCTTAGCCCTTAGCCCTTAGCCCTTAGCCCCATATTTTATCTCTTTCGCATACCGGTCTTTTTCGCTGTAGATGCATCCGCAGTACTGCTGCCGGTACAGGCCCATCTCTTTGGAGGTGTCGATGCCCTCCTTCCAGCCCGGGCGAAAATCCTCATAGTAGAATTTTACGCCAATCTGCCTGCCCAGTGACTCGCCGATGCTTCGGATGAGTTCGTGGTTCTGGTGACGGCTGTAGAGAAGGGTGGAGGTGAACGCTTCGAACTTCCCGCGTTTGGCAAGAAGGGCCGTGGCCCGGAGCCGGTCGTGATAGCAGACCCGGCAGCGGTCCTGTTCCCGGAAGGCGGCGCCCCGGAGAAAGGCCTCCAGTTCGTATCCCTCCTGGTAGATCATCCTTAAATCACAGGATTCGGCAAACTGCTGCATGGCCTCTTCACGCTTCATACACTCGGTGAAGGGGTGGATGTTGTGGCGGTAAAAAAAGCCCATCAAGGTGTGGCCTGCCTCGCGAAGCACCCGTGTTGGGTAGATGGCGCAGGGGCCGCAGCATGTGTGCATCAAAATTTTCATGGTCGCTCAGTGCCTCCTGCGGGCGCTTTTTTAAATATAAGGTCCCGTCTGTGCAAAAGCCTGCGGCGTAGGGCGCCGCAAAAATTTTTTGGTAATATTCCCTTTTGCCCCCTGAACCCCAACGGGGCGGAAGGCTAAAACAAGGCCACCGGTAAACCAACTCTTTTCGAAAAAACCAAAATAGCCCTTGAAACCTGCTTGTCAAACTTTTGAAAAGTTTGGCCTCCGGCGGGGGCCACCGGAGGCGACATGGTCTTACTTTGCAGAATAGTCCCGCGCACCGAAGATGGCCGTGCCCACACGTACCAGGGTGGCGCCCTCTTCGATGGCTACCTCAAAGTCCCCGCTCATGCCCATGGAAAGTTCCTTCATCTCCACGCCGGGAATGCCCAGGGCATCAATACGGTCTTTGATGAGCCGTAACTGGCGGAAATAGGGCCGGGCCCCTTCCGGGTCGTCAAAAAAGGCGGGCATTGTCATGAGGCCTTTGACGGCAACGTGTTCCAGGTTGGCCACGTCTCGGACCAGCTCAATGACCTCCTCGGCCGTGGTGCCGGACTTGCTCTCTTCGCCGCTGGTGTTGACCTGGATCAGGATGGGCTGAACCACTTCTTTTTTGGCCGCCTGTTTGTCGATTTCTTTGGCCAGCTTCAGGCTGTCCACCGAGTGGATCAGGGTAAATACCCCGGCTGCGTACTTCGACTTTTTGCTCTGGAGGTGGCCGATGAAGTGCCATTCGATACTGTCGTCTCCGAGCTCCTCGATTTTGGCAACGGCTTCCTGGATGTAGTTCTCGCCGAAGATTGTCTGACCGGCGTCCCTGGCTTCTCTGACCATGTCCGCAGGTTTGATTTTGCTGACGGCAACGAGTCGGATCTCGTCGGGGTTGCGTCCGGCCTTTTCGGCGGCTTCTCTTATCTGCTTTTCAATACGTTCAATGCGATCTTTCATCTCGTGCTATCTGAACTCCACCAGATCGATGTCCTTTAAATGTTCCACCACTTCGCAGACGGGCAGTCCCACCACGTTGGTGTATGAGCCCTTGATCTCCCTGACCAGGGAGGCTCCTTTGCCCTGGATTCCATAGGCACCGGCCTTGTCAAAGGGCTCATCCGTGCCAATATACCAGCTTATCTCGGCTTCGGACAGCGCTTTGAAGGTGACGTCGGTGACCACAACGTCACAGATTTCCCGCTCAAGGGCCTTGTTGATCAGGCAGAATCCGGTGCACACCTGATGGCTGCGCCCGGACAAAAGGGACAGCATGCGCCGTGCGTCGTCTGCTGAGTCAGGCTTGCCGAGAATCGTGTCATCCACCACCACGATGGTATCGGCCCCCAGGACCCATCGTTCGGGATGGGTTTCGGCGACGTCCCGCGCCTTGAGCCGGGCCAGTGCCATGGCGCAGCCCGAAGGCGCCACCCCTTCCGGCAGGACTTCATCGGCACAGCTGGGGAGGATATCTATAAGGACTCCGGCTTCTTCAAGGAGATCTTTCCGTCGGGGAGACTGTGATGCAAGGACAAGTCGTTGGGTATCAATATGTTGATTTTCTTTCATTTCGGGGGTTGTAGCAGAAATAAATCCGGGTTGCAAGGCGCACCGTAAAATAAGCCGCGTGGCCGCATCCCCTTGCCATCAGAGGGCCGGGGCGCTTCTTTCCCCTTTCAGGCTACGAAGGAGCTTAAAATCTTTCAGCCCCAAATTGTCGGTTGCCATTCAAAAAAAAATCGAGTAAAGAGATACAGTCCTTTCGACACACGTCGAACAGGACCATTTTTATGCTCTGCCCGGATGGCGGAACTGGTAGACGCAAGGGACTTAAAATCCCTCGGCCGCAAGGCTGTACGAGTTCGATTCTCGTTCCGGGTACCATAAAAATTCATATGCGATTTCGGTATCTTATAAAAAGTTTCTTGCCAATGGGTAAGAAACTTTTTTGCGTTCATACTGTAACAAAATGGGCCAAAATCGGCCGTTTTTCATTACAGTTTCATTACAGTTGAAAAATGAACACGCCCCGCCGAACCCCCTCTCCTTGAACCAATGCTCCCCCTTTGCCATGGCCGCGCCGTGGCACCTCACAAAAAAAGTCACGCACGGGCGCAGTCCGTCACCACATGGGAAGGGGCGATGCCCCGGAGCATGTGCGCCCCTGGGGCAAAACCTTTTCTTATTCATCTGTGCAGGTGGGGAGGGGCATGGGGCCTAAGGTAAGGCAAAATTGTTCTGAGGCGGCCTTGAGGTGATCCGGGGAGAGCTTGGAATAGATGAGGGTGGAGGCCATGGATTCGTGGCGCATGAGCTCCTGGATGGCCTGGAGGTTGGCGCCGCCCATGGCCAGGTAGGAGGCGAAGGTGTGGCGGAGGTCGTGGAAGCGGTAGTTCTCGAACCCGGCGGCCCGGACGGCCCGCTTGAACTTGTGCCCGGTGTGAGTGCGGGAGGTCCAGTGGAAGATCTTTTGCCGCTTCTTCTCCCTGGCCCGGGCCATGCATCGGGAGAGGGTTTCCCGGGCCGTGGCGTTGATGGGCACCCGGGACTCTTTCCGGTTTTTCTGCAGGGGCACGATGCGCAGGTAGTCGGGCGGGTTGTCCACGTCGGCCAGGGTCAGGCGCAGGGCTTCCCCGTTTCTGAGGCCCAGGTAGCAGGAGAGGGTGCAGAAGTCGTAGAACTCCGGCTCCTCGATGTGGGCCATGATCCGGGCCATGTGCTCCTTGGGAATGTAGCGGATACTCTTGGGCTCTTTCACGGGCTTGGGGAAAATAATGGGGTGGTCGATGTACTCCCACTGCCGGGCTTTTTTCAGGGCGGCCTTCACGTGGCGGTAGTGTTTGTTCACCGTGGCCGGGGCCAGGCCCGCCCGGATCATGTCGCTGCCCAGCTTGTCCAGGTGGCGGGTGTTGATCTGGTTCACATCCGTGGTATCCCCCCAGCAGGAGGAGGCCTTGTTCAGTCCCTGCTTGTACGCAAGGAAGGTCCCCTCCGACCGGTTTGTCTCCACATAGTCCAGAAACTCCTTTTTAAAATCCCCGAAGCTTTTGGCCATGCTGGTTTTCATGGCGGCCACCTGCCCGGTCATGAGCTGGCGGGTAAACTGGGTGAAGAGCTTCCGGGCCAGCTTCGGGTCTTTGGTGGCGCGCTTGGACCCCGGCACGCACAGGGCCTTGCGGCGCTGCTTGCCGTTCTCCTGCCAGAGTGCGTAGTAGGTATCGTGTTCGGTGTGTCTCCAGAGCCTGGGCATGGTGACACCGTAAGAGAGCTTAACTGCCATGTCAATCTGAATCCGTGGATGCTATTCGCGTTAAAATTGAATTGTTTCAGATGCGTACCAGGCGTCGATGGACTCCCGGTCCACGATTAGCTTTCCCGTCCGCTTGAACCCGTAGATGTACCCGGCATTGATCCAGCCGCGCAGGGTGTTCTTGGACGCCTTGGCATACCCCGCCGCTTCCTCCAGGGTGAGCCACCGTTGAACGGTCTGCTCCGCCCGCAGGGTGTCCGCCACTTTTCCCGCGATGGCCGCCGCCATCGCCTCCATGTCACTGTGTGTCAACTCCATGAAACCAACTCCATTGTATTGAGGGGATCTATCCATAGACCATCTGAAGGGGTGTCCCCGGTTCAGACGGCCAGGGCGTGTTCGGAAAACGCAGGTCCGGCAGTGTCCGCGTGGGTGAAGCACCAGGAACAGAGAAACCGGTTCCCCTTGGCCACGGTGTGCTGGCCGCAGCAGGTGCAGATGGGGCCGTCCTTGGGTTTTTTCCTGGCCGCTGCCGAGTGGGTGTTTCGGCAAAGGCGGCTGATGGTGGGCTGGCTGGTGCCGAAGAGTTGGGCCACGTCGGTCTGCTTGTGGCCCTCGTCCAGGAGGCGCTGGATCTCCTCCAGGGGCAGGGTGGATTTGGGGCCGCGAACCGCGGCCTGGGTGTGGCAAATGGTGTGGGTCATGATCTCTCCCCTTAAAGCTTCGAATAACGCCTTCCGGGGCCAATACAAAAGGCCCATGCCGGAAGGACCGGATATGGGCCGATGTTTATCGGGGTGAGAGATTTTCAAGGTAGCCGAATATACCGACAGGAACAACACAAAAAAACCACCTCGGCATTCGGGGTGGTTTTTTTATGGTCTGTCTTATTTCCGCAGGCGGCCCACCCCCACGTACAAGAGGAAGGTGTCTATCCCGGAAGCCTCACCGGAATCACCCGCCACGGCCACCGCCTCGGGCACGGCCGCCCGGGGCACGGCATCACCCCGAAAGATCCCCATGGCCAGGGCGCCGAGCATGGCCCCGCCCAGGATCAGGGCGGCCATGGTGGCCTTGCTGTATGTCTTCTGTGGGGTGACGGGTCGAGCAGGTTTGCTGGAGTCTTTTGTCTGGTGGGGGGCTTCGTTTATGAGGGCATGCAGCCGGGCTTCAATGGCTTCGCGATTCATGTCTGCAACATCTCCATCTATTTAAAAAGGGATGTTGATGTATCGCAGGTTTGGGCGGCGTGCAACAAGGGGCGGAGGGTGCGGAATAAAAAAGGCCCGGCATGTGGATGCCGGGCCTTTGCCTTTTATGGGGCTACGTTTCGCGGATGGTCAGTTTTCGTTTTGTTTTGGCTTTGTATCTGTCGCTGATGAACCTGATAACCGGGTGAGCCTCATACCTCTCAAGCCGTGATGGCATGTAAAAGAAAATCGATTTCGGGTTGGCCCCAGGCACGAACCTTATAGTGCACTTCTCTGTTCTGCTCCGACGCAAGTGCTCTACTTTTTGTATCTTGTCCATCGGGATGGATTTACGTTTGAGCCAGTGACGAAACTCAAGCCTGTCTTCGTTTAAATGGACCACCTTCGCGAATTGAAAGTTCGTGACAACGAAGGGAAACATCCCCCACCAAAAGATAGAGAAAGCAATGTTAAACGTATCGATATCACCGATGATGAAAAATCGAATTGTGAGGGCACCACCCAGGTAGTACACCCAACAAAAAATGTATTTAAAGATCGGTGTACCTTTTGAGGATAACCTTTGGCGCTCGAAAATCTTGTCGGACTTTTTGGCGTGGCTCATCTCGGCAGACTCAACTCGTTTCACAGTGAACTTGCATGGCGTACAGAAAGAGGCAGGCGAACCGCGGCTATGAAAAAAACCGCACATAAAGGCTTATGAAGCTAAGGCAAATAAAGACAATCCCCAGTACAACCAGGTAGCCGGGCCTTACAGAGTACTTCCATTTGAATATTTCTGTCTCATACTTCGGGAACCAGGTCATGAATTTTTCAATATACACAGCGATCTGGTTTCGGAAGACAATAAGAATCGACCCAATAATGAAAGCTTTGAGTGCTGCAAGATCTTCCATCCGCTAACCCACCAACCTCATCCACTTGTTCATGGCCTTGTCGTCCACATCCCTTCCTGCTTCGCCTTCCTTGGGCGTCGTAAAATATTCATAGGCCAGGGCAATGAATCGGGCCTTTTTGTCTGGGGGGAGCATTTTGTCCTCCCTGTCCAGCCACTCTTCCACCCATTTGATGATTCGGTGCAGGACTTCCAAGTCCATTTGGAGATCTTCAGACGAGCCAGGGGCATCGCCATACATTTCCCCATGACCATCTATGAACCAATTTATGTTGATGGAATAGACGGACCTTAAGCCGACAAGAACATCAAAAGAGGGTGAACGCCCCTTAAGATAGTTGTGAAATGTGGCTGGCTGCACGCCAATTTCTCTCGCAAAATCCGCAGCAATTCCATTAGCTTTTAGGTCTACGAGGTATTTTAGACGCTCTTGTGGCGTCGACAGTTTTACGATTACCGTTGACATATGTATATACCATCAATAAAGTTTAGCTCACTAAACAAACATTGAAATTAGTGAGGGTGACCATGACCAAAGACCAAATCAAAAAAGCTTTAAAAGCGAAAGGGATCAAGCCAGTTGATCTCGCAAGAAAAGCAGGGGTTACGCGCTCAATGGTGAGCCAAGTCATGGATGGTGCCTATCCAAGTTCTCCTGTCCGGGAGCTCATTATCAAGGCCCTCGACAAGAAGCCGTCAGAAATCTGGCCCCCAAAATGTTAAGTGCTCCCATCTTGCCACAATTGTTGAGTGGCGCAAGCAAAAAAGTTTAGTGGCGGGCTGGCTGTGAAGCCAGGATTGCACTTTTAAATCGAATAGATAACAGGAATGTGAAGAGGTGAATCATGTATAGATCGGAATTCATTGAGCTTTTACGGGGCGTTCAACGGGATGTCAAAGGCCATGGGGTGAAGCTGCTGGCCAACCGGTTGTCGGTTCGGCCCCAGACCCTTTATGCGGATGTGGATCCCCACTCCGTTGGGCGCCGCACCAACAAGCTGGGCCTCCTGGACTGGATGGTGATCCTGGAGGAGACCGACAACCTCAACAGCCTGGATGAGGTGAACCGCCATTTCAATCGGATCAGCCTGCCCATCCCCGAAGACGAGGGCGAGATCAGCCCCGTGAGCTGGATGCAGTACTGCGCCACCACAGCCAAGGAGTCAGCCGAGGCAATCAAAGCCCTGGCCGATGGCCTGAGCGATGACGGGCGCCTGGACAATGACGAGCTGGCCGAGTGCGAGAAAGAGACCTGGGAAGCGCTTCAAGCTTTTGCCGGGTTGTACCTGGCCATCAAAACCGAGATCGCCAAATCACAAACCATTTATGCGTAGTCAGTAACAGACAATGAATATGGGTCGATGTTTGTCGGGGTGAGAGCCACAGCCATCGGCACGGTTTACACAGGAGTTCTTATGGACAACCAGATCACATACGAAGTGGGCACGATAAAGGAAATTCAGGCCACCCTGGAACGAGGGTCGGCCATCATTGAATACCTCGTGGGGATCATCGACCGGGGGGAAACCCTCAACAGCCAGGACATAGACTGGCTGAAAAGCAAGTGGGGAGGGGATATCCTGGAGTGCCTCAACCGATTGGATACGGAGGGCCGCTATGTGTAATCAACAGTCGGAAGTTATGCAGCTTGGGAAACACATAGACCAGGTGGAAATGATCGAGGCCTGGGGCCACAAGATCGTTGCCACCCTGGAAGAGGTGATGAAGGATTTCAGGATAACCCCCTACGGCGGCTGGACCCAGATCGCCGGACCCAAGGTCTGGGGAGAACTCATTGAACATGAAGCAGGCCTTTTGCTCAAAGAAATGCGCGAGAACCTGGAGCTGAAACAGAAAGAGATGGAAGGACCCACCGATGTATGATGGCCACACCTCGAACAACCGGGCCCAGGAGATCGTCGGGGCCCTCAGGCAGGATGCGCGTTTTCAATTCAAAGAGCAGGGAAGTTACCTTCGGTACGGCATCTGCCCCAACTGCGGCCACAAAGAATTGTATGTCAGCAAGGAGAAGCCCTTTCGCATAGCGTGTGGTCGAGAGAACAATTGCGGCATGAGCTGGACGGCCAAGGAGCTGCTTCCCCATCTCTTTGAAAACTACGAAAAGCGGTTCCCGCCTACGCCGGAAAATCCGAAGGCCACGGCCGAAGCCTATTTGATGGAGGATAGGGGCTTCACACCGTCGCGCATCTCTGAGTGGTACGACCAGGAGGCTCATCACCTGAAAGACGGAGGGGGCTGGGTGCCCACGGTCAGGTTCTATCTGGACGCCGAGCGCACAAGATTCTGGGAGCGGCTTATCGGCAAGACCAAGGCCGATGGGCAGAAGGCCCACATGGGTGGGAAGCGCAAGGCAGACGGGTCACTTTACCGTGGAGATGTCTGGATGCCCCCCGATCAGATTCTGGAACAAGGGGATAAATGTTTCATCACTGAGGGGGTTTTTCATGCCATCGCGCTGGAGCACACAGGTCGCAAGGTGGTTGCGGCCATAAGCTGCAACAACTTTCCTGCCAATCTTATTAAAGTCCATAAGGGCCGTGGCGTCGTGTGGGTGCTTGCCCTGGATGGTGACAGCGCCGGGCGTAAGTACATGCGCAAGCACTACCGGACATTAAAGGAGATGGGGGAGCACGTGGAGGTGTGTCTTCTCAAGGATGGGAAAAAGGACTGGGACGACCTGTGGCAGGAGAGGGCGCTGACGGACAAGTTCATTGAAGAGTGTATCTATGAGGGTTCTCTTTTTACGGCGGCATCTGTGGGAGAAAAGGTTCGGCGACTCTATGAAAAATTTCCGAACAACTATCATCTGGTGGAATTCCAAGACGCCCTTTATTCCGTTTCCATAGACTCCAAACTTGACGACGACCTTGAGGAGAGAGGCGTTGATGTTTTTTCAAAGGAAGGGAGGGAGGTGTTTTCCAACCATACGACGGTAGACCGGATCAGCAAGATGTCTCCTCAGCTTTTGTATGTCACCAAAGACGAGGTGCTGAATGAACAGAAATACGTGTTTCAGGTGACATACCGAGATGGCACGCCGGGGCATTTAATCGAGCTGGAAGGTACCTGCCTTTCATCAAAGCTGGCCCTTCACAATGCCCTTTTGAACAACACCGTGGGCGGAGGCTTTCTCGGGGGCAGTCGTGATTTTTCGGTTTTGTCCAAGAGGTGGCTTGACCGGAAGCTTCTCAGGATCAGGGCCCTATCATTTGTAGGGTATGACGCGGAGTCCAAAACATGGGTGTTCCAAAAACATGCATACAACCGGGGTAAGGAAATCAAATTGAACGAGCACGGCTACTTCGAAACACAGGGGAAGGGTATGAAAACCAACTTGACGAGTCCGAGTTTTAACACAGGTGGGGAATTCAGCCCCGACTGGTTCAACAATTACAAGCAGGCTTTTCACTGGCACGGTGTGACTTTGCTGGGCTTCTGGTTAGGGACCCTCTTTGCGCAGCAGATCCGGGCCGTACACAAGAGCCTTCCATTCCTGGAGGTCACCGGTGATCCGGGCACAGGAAAATCCACAAACCTTGAGTTCGTCTGGAAGCTGGTGGGCAGAGACGATGAAGAAGGTTTTGACTTTCTGAAATCGACCAAGGCCGGTCGACGGCGCGCGTTCAACCAGATGTCCAATCTGCCCGTGGTCCTGATTGAGTCGGACCGCGATGATCCCGATATGGACAAGAAAGCCAAGCAGGCAAACTTCGACGAGTTCAAGCCCTTCTTTAATGGACGCGCCACAGGTACCCTGGGCGTGGCCAAGCGCGGCAACGATACAGACGAGCAGCTATTCAAAGGCACCATTATCTTTTCCCAGAACGCCACGGTGGACGGTTCCAAGGCCCTCCTGGAACGTATCGTCCATTGCCATGTGGATAAAGGCCATCATGGCCCAGGCACCCGTGAGATCGCCCGATGGTTCGAGCGGCAGGATTCATCTACAGTCAGTGGCTTTCTCACGGTGGCGCTGAAGAACGAGACGCGCATCCTCGATGCTTACTTCAAGGCGTTCGATGAGCTTGAACCTGTTTTCCAAAAGGCCGGTATCAAGAACGAACGACTCATCAAAAATCACGCTCAGGTGGCCGCCTGTGGCCATGCTCTTTCAGTTATCTTTCCGGACGTAACAAGCGACGTAAAAAAGCAGCTCACCGATTACCTGATCGAACGGGCCAAGGACCGTGAAGGGCGTCTGGCCAGCGACCACCCCATGGTCGAGCGGTTCTGGGATGCCTTCTACTTTATGGAAGCCGAGCGCTCGGCCTCCCAGATTTCCAGCATGAACATGTCAAAAGATCCCGCCATCATTGCCGTGAATCTGAACGACTTTCGGGCCGAATGCCTTTCCCGTGGCCAGGAACTCATGGACATTACCCAATTGAAAAAGCTGTTGCCGAGTTCCCGCCGGCACAAGTTTGTTGAGAGTAACCGAGCCGTGTGGAATGGGGATCGAAAAAAGACGCTGAAGTGTTGGGTGTTTGAAGCATAAACAAGGGGAATCAAGGCATGACAAAAGAAAGACTCGCACAACGAATCATTGAAGTAATCGACAACTTTCGGTTTGTCGGAGATACAGAAACAGAAATTCACACGGCTGTTGTTGCACTCCTTGAGTCACTTGAACCGAAGGATCCAGTGCGGTTTGAAAGATGGGGTTTTCCTGAAGATAGGGAGGTGGTTGCATGAAAGAGATTCCCTATGTGCTGAAGAAACACGGCTTGTTCTATGCTCATAACAGCAGCGGCTATGTCTCAAGCGTGTTCCTGGCAGAACTCTACACCGAACAATCCGCAAAAAACAGCGAGCAACATTGTGAAGAAGTAACAGCAATACCTATCACGGAGCTGTTGTCAGATCCTGAAGACGTCCAGGAATACATCGATCGGCTTGAAGCGATGCGTGATGCGTTACTTGATGTGAAAGAAAAATAAGGGGGTTAGATGGGAAATAAGACAGTCATGCGCGTAAAGGTTACTTCATGCGAAGTCGAGGTTAAGTGCCCTATTTGTGGGGCTGAACAAACAGGTTGGGTAAGTGACCCAAGAGGGGATGTTGCTAAGTGCGACGAATGCGGGGGGACTTTTCAGATAGATGATGACGCTGAAATAAAATTCGATTGAAGGTCCTATAGTCATCGACTCTGAACTTTAAAGCCCCTACGAACGTATCTTGTTCGTAGGGGCTTTTTTGTGTCCAGGATACCTCTCCATATAATAGATGTGGCCACAACAGACGAAGGCCAGAACGCAACGGTTGCACTGGCAAGGCGGGTGATGGCCACCCAAAGGCCTCAGCCTTAACGCAGGGAAGAAGGTAACAGAAAGGATCGGTTGTGATTGGAAAGGGTTGCGTATGATATTAATACGCGCATGTGTGCACGCGAATGGGGCAACCAAAAAAAGTGGTAGGGGGGCTGCGGAAAAGGTAATTTAGGGAAGGGCCTCAGGGTGACAAGAAAATAATCAATGCTTTCAGATAGATAATTCGTTTTTAGAATGGTAAGTATTTGGTAATAACAAGTATAATTTCATACCTCTGTTACACCCCTTTTTGTGTGTTGTCGCTATGCGCACAACATTTTGAATTAAATGGGTTTATTTTTTCTGGGAAAGAATCCTTACCCAATCTTCCCTGTTTCTTACATTTTGAAATGGGTCGTAACATATTGATAATCAATTGTTCTCATGCTGATTTTTTTGTGCATTACCCAAATTACCTCTCCCCACGAGGGGGGCTTCTTTTGTTGAGATAGATCTGATGTGGAGGTTTAGGAAATGACCGAGAAGAGACTCTTTGGAGCGTTTGAAGGTGCCATGGCCAAAGGCGATTTTGCAGATGAACTATACACCATCGCCTACAACATTGAAACCACGCTGATCCAGGCCGGGGCCAAGCCCGGCAAAGATTACAAATACCTTGATGTGGTCAGACTGGCCGAGCCTTACATGCGGGATAAGATGGGGGCGGGGGAGCGGATCGAGGTGGTGTATCCGGCGGGAGAGGTTCTTTGATATAGGTTTCCGTTTTTTGTTCATTGAAAATGAAACCATGGGACTAAGTATGGGGCATGATGCATGAGTTTAGTATTGATATGAAATACTGTTGATGAATTGTTTAGTTTCGGTATATGGTCTTTGTGGTAAAGGGTCTATACACCGGACAATATCATCTACTGTATTTATATATTAAACGGATTGGGAGAGAAGAATGTCTGCTATTGAATTTCATTATGATGGTGATGTTATACGTGATCACAGGATTCCATTGAAGATATTGGCACTGACGTTGAACCATATGCAGCAAGCAATTGGTCGGTCATATTTAGATATTACACGACCTCAAGGTGTATGGAAAAATGCTCGTCTTGCGGCAAAAGAATATGACGAGTTGCTGTTTTTTGTGGGTGATCCGAGACCAGGAGGATATATTCTTGATTTGGTTTCAAAAGTGTCACGTGCTGATGAAATCATCAATAGAATGGCCTCTGCCGTGGGCTCTGCCTTTGAAAAATCAAAACAGCAAGGTATTGCCAATATGGGTGATTTGAAATCTCAGGTCGAGTCACGCAAGACTCAGATTCAAAGCGATATAATTAAGCCGACACAGTTTAACGATATGTATATAAACCCAGACCCACAGATCATTAGGAAGTATGGCGACAGGTCAATAGTTAAAGAAATAGATATGATTTTATCTCCGATAAGGTCGCGGCATCTGGGTGATAGCACTTTTGATTTAAGTTTAATAACTGATTCAACAAGGAAATATGCCTTTGACAGACTTCGTAGTGAAAAATTTCATCATGTTGTAACCCGTAAACAAGTTGGAGATCCGATCATCTACACTGGAGAAATTAAAGCGTTGGATACCACAAATTTGAATGGGAAGTTTTACAATGCTGTAACTAAAAAAACTTGCATTATGAAATTTGTTTCAGAAGATGATATTGTTCAGATTAGTAAGTATTTAGGCGGAGAAAAAGAGATAAAGTTTGTTGGCTCTCCTGTCATCGAATACGGCGCTTATGATACTGAAGCTGGGGATATATACTTTATAGACTTAGTATAACAGGCGAATGAATGGATTTAATAACTACAATAAAAGATAAATTTATTAATGAGGTAACCAATAGCGTTGCCCTTCATCAACTTTTGTCCCTGGTCATTGTTATTTTATTTATTCATCAAATTCAGATTCTAAAAACTTGTCAAACAATTTCTGTGGTTTCGGAAAATCAAACAATTGCAGAATCTTATGTAGTAAACGATAAATCAAGAAAGACAACCATTAAAGAAAAATTAACTGAAAAAAAAATAATTAAAAAGAAAATAAAAAAAACACCGTCAATCCAAAAAGTAACTATGTATTGGGATGACCCCAAAAGCATCTGGAGAATGATATGTTGCAATACAATGAAAGATATTTTTTCTGTTGATACAGGTGTAATATCTAAGATTACACTGCTATGTGTCTTGCTTTCTATTGGGGTTATTTATTCCCTTTCATGTGTGTTTAACTATTCTAAAAGACGATTATTTGATTTCTTTGCCCGTATTTCAAAATTGGATGCGTATATCGATACCCTTAAAAGCAAATCTAAACAGAATTTAACTGAAAGTGACTACATGGACTATCTTTTAGCAAAAAGCTTTGAGGATCAGTTATCGGATAGGCTGGGCCATATAAAAAAGATGGGGTCCTTTAGCGAGGTATTATTTGATTGTGGTCTAATAAGTATGGTGACATTGTATTTTGGATTTTATCTTGATTCCCTCATTGGGATTGTTTTTCTTGTAGCATCAGTGAGCTTTCAGTTTGTGGCTTTTCAATATTATTTAAGTCAATATCTGCCCATTTTGGTCACTGTTAAAGTCTTAATGAAAGAAAATGTTGAAAGATGAAAGGTTGGTCAACGTCTCGATAAATATCCCACCAATCAGATGTGAGGAGCTTCTCCCCTTCTTACTCAAATATGAATGAGGGTATGTATAAATGAATTCGTATTTAGATAAATTGAAAAATCCTAAATGGCAAAAAAGAAGGCTTGAAATATTTTCCCGCGACAATTGGACATGTCAGAAATGTGGGAATAGCGAAGAAGAGTTAGTGGTTCACCATAAATCATATGAAAAGGGCAAAGAACCCTGGGAATATGAAGATGATGTATTGGTTACATTATGCGTTAACTGTCATGAATCTGAACATAACTTATTTGATTCGTTTCAGGTTGGTAGTTTGATCGATACACAAATAGACTCAATGGAGCGCCGTAGCTCAAGTGATAATGAGATTAGTGGGATTCCTATCGGGTTTACTGGGTTTGATGAAATAACTGGGGGGTTACAAGGGTCTGAGTTGACGGTTATATCCTCAAGGCCAAGCATGGGGAAGACCTCTCTTTGTCTTAATATTGCAAGCAATGTTGCCGTTGAATCTAACATTCCCGTTGCTTATTTTTCTACTGAAATGTCAGAAGAAAACCTCACAATGCGACTGATCTGTGCAGAATGTGAAATAGATTCTGTGCGCTATAGATCAAACCGCCTTAGTTCTGAGGATTGGAGAAAAATTGAAGATGGAATCAATAGAATTTCCAATTCACCTTTATTTATTGATAATTCGAACAATTTGACCGGCAACACAATTATCAGAAGAATACGCAAAATACATAGTGACAAAAACATTGGCTTGGCAATAATTGATAACCTTGATTTAATTACAACAACAAATGATGGCTATGGGAAAATTTGTCAAAGATTAAAACAATTATCCAAGGAGTTGAATATACCTATTGTCGTTGTTACAAAAGTTGGAAATCAGCTAGAACTGCGGGCTGATAAGCGACCTTTGTTTTGCGATCTACCTAATGATGAACTCGTTTATATCGCTGATACAATAATATTTCTATATCGTGATTGTTTATATCATCATGGCGAAGATGATTATAATAAAAGAATGACTGAATTTATTCTTGCTAAGAATAGAAATGCTCCAATTGCAACGATTCGATTGCAATATAATGAAAAATATACAAAATTTGAAGATTGCCTAAAGAGGAAGTCTATGTAATGGGTGACCCCTTCTTTCGCTGTCAAGCTTTGTAGAGCTTCTTCTTTCTCTTTTTTGAAGGAATAATACCAAAAATGGAATCCATAGTATCTTTTTTTGAAGATATCGAAAATGACTGGTCTATGAATTTAAATCGATACAATGACCATGTGCAAGTAGTAGAAAAGTTTGGCCTCGATTTTAGTGAATACACGACAGGTGATGATGTTAAGAAATATCTAAAAGATAAAATAGAATCAACTCTTTTGGGTGATGATATAGATAGCTTGAAGTTAGTTAAAATTGAAGATCATTTTGCTTTTAAGTATTTTTCGTCTGGCAAGTCAGAGCATAAAGCAGCTTTCGAGTTGCTGAGTTGTTTAAGATACGTTTCAAATGTACTGCTATCATATACGAAATCGGTTGGTTCTTGGCTGTTAGTCAGAGACTATTTAGAGGCTTACTTGGCAATCTCTAATTACAATTCAGGAGATGCATCGAAATCATTCGCGGAGCACCAGGTAATTTCGCAGTCTATCGTTTTTTTAAAAAATAGTGTGAAGGGGTCAGACCTACACCTCTGACAAACTGATGGGACCCCTTCATTGAGTATGAGCTTCGTATGGCCTCAGGCCTCACCCACGGAGGTAACGGGGTCAGACCTAAGCTGTGAGATTGTCAGGTGTGTAGGTCTAATCCCTTCGTTCTTACTGCTATTCCGTGATAGGTCCCTCGCTCGGCGGTCCCACAACTCAAGCGATATGTGGTAAACAAGTATCATGCTTAAATATGGAGTAGTTTAGATGGAGTTATATGAATCTGTTAGTTTGATAGCTTCTTTTTTTGCTGTCTTATTTTCTGGCGTAACATATCGTAAAAACCAAGTTGCACAATTGTTTAATAAAAGCAATCAGGATTTATCAGTTTACAAAAGTTATGTGTATGAAGGTTACATTGAGGGTGGCTTTAGTCCTGAGTTTAAATTAAGCATTGGTGAAAAAAAATTTAGTTACAGAGTCGCCCGTACCATCGCAAAAGATAACTACTTGTCTTCACCTGTTGATTGGAATGAGAAAGCCTCAATAAATAGTAAAGAAGAAAAATCACCAGACTATCCGTGGCAAAACCAAATAGCGTATCATACAGCAGATGCTCTTCAGAACCTTGGATTAGCCGTTATTTCGGGCAGCATACCTGCAAGCTTTGTTATGACAAGTGTCGCTGACTCGATTATTGATGATTGGTTAATTTGTCACGGCTGGGTAGAATCATATAACAACGAGAAAAAAATTATACCTAAGAAGAAATACGGCTCTAAGGGTTTTGCTCCATTTTATCGACGTCATGCAGAGTGGATATCTTTATATGCAGTCTTATGGCTCGATAGAAATTGGGATTATGCAGAGTCAGAAATTGTGAAGCAGCTTTACCGAGAACAATATTTAAAGGAAAAAAATATCGAATGTAGTGATACTATGATTAATGATAGTCGAGTTTCAGAATTGGGCATAAAAGGTATGGAAGCTGTAAGGTTGCGGTTTGTTGAGTTGAGTATTAAAGATATAGTTCTGATTAATCCTCAGACCTGTAAAGAAATTAAATTTCTTATTGGTGTAGATCTTACATATTGCATGTGACAAGTAAAAATTAGTAATTACACCTGCCATTTGTTCAGGCCAGACCTGTGTAGGTGGTCAGCTCTACACTCTTAACAAGGAAAAAGGGCCGCATCTTAATATTTGACACAGCCCCTTCCACTCCCACCCCCATTTTAAACCCCATCACCCTGCGTGAAGGGTCACGTGTGAAGGGGTCAGACCTACACATCTGACAAGCAGGTGTGACCCCTTCTTTCCTTTGTAACCTCTATCCCAAAATACGCAAATTTAAAGAATATTGACCTTTACCGTCAGTATTTAGTAGCGCAATACTTGAGAGTTTTGCTAAATCCCTCCTTGCTGTTTGATTCGTGACATTATTATATAGAATCTTAAATGCAGTCTGAGATGACAAATCCTTTAAAGTAAACGTAAAATCTGATGGATAATCTAATAAAAGATTTAATAGTTCAAATTGTCTTTTTGTAATGTGTCGATTTTGGCATTTAAATGTATAAAAGTCTCTAAGGCTGAAAATTCTAATGAAATAGATGATTGCTTCTTTGATTCTCTTTAGAGAGTTTACAGCTGCTTCCAGAAAAAACTCCAAAAAAGGCGTAAAATCTGTTTTAAGTTTATTTGTTTTGGAAAAGGCTATGTAATATTCGTCAATATTTTTATAATAAAAATTAGAAAGTTCTCTTGGCATATATTTTACATTTCCTGCTTGTAAAATTAAGGCCTCAATTAATCTTGCAGTTCTTCCGTTTCCATCCCAAAAGGGGTGAATGGCACAAAAGTAATAATGCGCCATTGGTGCCCGAACTAAAGGGGGGAGTTTCATAACCTCTTCACTATTTATCCATGTAATATACTCATTCATTAGTCCTTTAATATCGGCAAGGCATTTTGCCGGCCTATAAACTCCTCCATGCGCTTTATCCCCCACTTCGACTTTTCCATTACGGTAATTTCCTGGTGTGTTTCTTTCGTGTGGAATATCATGTGTAATGACTTTATGCAGTTCACGAATCAGCTCTTCACTAAGAGATAAAGGCCCTTTTTGGTATTCAGGATTAGATAAATATTTATAGGCTTCGATAAGGTTTTTTATTTCTTGCTTGTGTTTAATTGTATACTCATCGATATCTTGTCCTTGAGCAATTTTTTTTACATCATCTTCAGTTATTGGGTTGCCTTCTATTGCGGCTGTGCCAGAAATTGAGCTGTACATAATATCTGGTTCTAATTGTGAAGCAAGGGCGGGTAAAATCGGCAGGTCCACAATTGTTTCATTGAGAACCATCGCTCTTATAAGCATGGAGTTTACTTTTTGAACATTATACTTTTCGTTGAAGTAGAATTTGCCAGATTTTAATGTCATGTATTCATTCATGTTGCACCATTTGACAATTGAAATGTTAACTGTATATTCTGTAAATTCAATATAATAACTTATATTCTTTCTATGAAGTGTAACACAATTTGCAAAGTAATGTAATACAATAAGTTAACCGGTCAGGCTTACCTGTGAAGGAGCTCAGGCTTACACTCTTGACAAAAGCTGTAATCTCAAAATAATTCCCTTGAAAAAGTAATCAAGAATGATAACATTAAAGTCATGAAATGGACGGTAACCTTTTACAACGATAAAGTACGGGACGAAATCTTCCAGTTGCCGCCCAAAGTCCAGGCCAAGTTGATTCACCAGATGGAGATGGTTGAAAGCTACGGCCCCATGCTCGGCTTGCCACATGTGCGCCAGATGGGAGACGGGCTTTATGAGATTCGGGCCAAGGCCCTGGACGGAAACGCACGATCTTTCTTTTGTGCCATGAAGGGGCAGGAGCTCATCATTCTACATACGTTCTTGAAAAAGGCACAGAAGACACCGAACAAAGAATTGAAGCTGGCGAGACGTCGGCTGAGGGAGGTGAAATCATGAGTCGCCCGACTTTCGATGATTTTAAAAAGAGGGCCCTGGAGAACCCCGAAGTCAAGGAAGCCTACGATGAACTGGCACCTGAGTTCGAGCTTCGCAGGAAATTGATTGAGATGCGCCTGGCCGCAGGCCTCACCCAGGAAGAGATCGCCAAGCGGATGGGGACCAAGAAGAGCAACATTTCCCGGCTCGAAAGCGCCAGTGGGAAGCACTCTCCCAAGCTGTCCACCCTGAAAAGTTACGCGGAAGCTGCCGGGTATACCTTGGACCTTCAGTTTCGCCCCACCCCTTGAATCTATTTTTGCACCACCAAAAACCCCGTTGCCTTTCAAGGCACCGGGGTTTTTTTATTTCATTATCCCGCCTGCAACACCTGAAACATCTCCCTCTGCTCACACCTCGACGCCCCTTTACGGATCTTTGCCAACGCCTCCGGTGGGATATCCACCGCGCTGGGCGACAGGGTGTGTGAAAACGCCAGGTCCATGACGAAGGTATGGCCGCACAGGGTGTTGGTGCAGGAGCAGTAGAGCTGCTTGAACTCGTCGGAGATCTGGGTGCTGGACTGAATGGTGGCGGCCTGGCCGCATCGATTGCATTTGATTCGCATGGCTTAATTCCTTTCAGCCTTAATTTATGGTGCATATTCAGGTTCGTCAAAGGCTATCCGCCTGGTGCCGGTCAAATGGTCGTTGATCTGCAGGAGGATCTTTCGGATGGGCTCGATTTCGTTTTTCTCATAGACCTGGTCGGCTTTGGTGATGTCGCCGAACCCGCCCCGGGCTTCGGTGGGCACCACGCTGGCCAGGGCAGGGGGGATGCGGTGGGCGGCGATGATGTCGTCCCGGGAGATGTTTTTGATTTTTTCCAGGTCGTCCTTCGTGGAAAAGTCCCCCACGGGGATGATCTGGAAAGCCTTTTCTCCCCCGTTGGGCACGTGGAGGTAGAGGTTGCGGAAGTTGCCCAGCTTCTTGGTGGACTTCACGGCGTCCCGGATGGCGTTCTGCTCCTTGTCCCCCAGGGTGGCGGCGGATGAATAGAAGATGTACCCGGCATGGGCCCCGTTGAGATAGTAGCGCCGCCGGAACAGGGTGGCGTCTTCGTTCAGGAGCATGGACTGGATGGCCCCCAGGTAGGAGGGCAGGCCGTAGATGGTCTGGGCCACGTCGTAGTTCTTCACGTGGATCACCTCCCCGGGCTGGAAGTCCGTGCGGCTGCCGTCCACGTTGAGCATGCAGTACTGGCCTGGCTCCTTCATCCTGCGCATGTTGATGGCGGGCAGGTGCACCAGGGCGATGACCTCTCCCATCCAGTTGGTGACCTTCTGGAAGTAGGCGTTCAAAAAGGTGACGTAGTCCGTTACAAAAGGGAGCATCTGCAGCATGGGCACCGCGGGCGATCCCTTGAAGGCCCGCATGATCATGTTGGTTTTGAACTCCAGCAGGGGGCCGTGGTAGGCGTTGGCCCCGCGAAGCCGGGCCAGGCCTGCCAGGGAGACGGGCGGGCTGTAATAGCTGCCGTTGTCCAGGAGCCAGACGCCCACGTAATCTTGGAGCTGGCTTGCCAGGATGGGGGTGGGTTCTCCGAAGTTGAAGGCCTCGGCGGTGCCGCCCTGGTCGGTCATGTGGTCCTTTCTCTGTTTTCTTTTTTTTCCCATGGGTGTTGCCTCCGGATTATAAAACTTCCACGCAAGCGCCTTGCGCCTGGTCGTGGCTGATGGGTTCGTTGATAAGGGCGTGCATGATGGACCAGGCCACGTCGGCATGGCCGGTGGTGTCCGTTCGGTTGGCGGAGTAGGTCACCTGGCCGTTGGGGGTGTAGGTCTGCCTGATGGTGAGGAATGCGTGGGCGATGGTGGTCTCCTGGGCGTCCCACTCCAGGCGGTTTGAGGTGATGATCTCTTGGGCCTTCAGGACCATGCGGGTCTTGCTGCCCACGGAGTAGTGGATGGGCGTGGCCTGGGGGTAGAAGGTCTTCACCGTATCGAACACACCCATGCCCGGGCCGGTGACATCGATGCCTATATAAGTAAAATTGTACATGGCGCAGAGCTTCTTGATCTCGGCGGCCTGCCAGGTGAACGACTTGTTGACCCACTTGAACCGCTTGATCACACGGAACGTGCCGCCGGGTTTCAAGGGCGGGGCCACGATGACAAAGCTGGCATCGTCCCGGTGGCGCGAGGGATCGTAGCCGCCCCAGACCGGGCAGTTGCCGAAGGGGCGAAGGGCGGTGGGATCAAGGTCTTTCCATTGGGAGATATCGGTGGGGCACTCCTCCAGGTCGGCAAAGCGGAACACCCCGAAGGTGTCGTCCATGAACTGGCACCCGAAGAGGTTGGCGAACTCTGAGGGGGAGTACTCCAGCTCCAGGTCTTTGCGGTCGAACAGATCGCAGCCCCCTGCCTCGGCATCGTCCAGGGTGATGATCTTGCGCCAGGCGTTGTCCGGGCAGAGGATGCCGGACTGCATCTCCTTGAAGCCGGGGAACTCCACCCGCTTTCTCTTGAACCGCTTGTTGTACCGGTCCCCGGTCCATAGGTCGTAGGCCTCATGGGTGACGGCGGACGGGGTGGAGAAGACGGTCTTTCTCCATCGCTTCTGGGAGGCCATGCCCGAGGCCACCTTGTAGAGCTCGTTGAACTTCTGGATCCAGAAGAACTCGTCAATGTACACGTTGCCGGTATGGCTCTGGGCGGACTTGGAGTTGTTGGAGAGGAAGTGCAGCTCCGCCGGGCCTTTTTCCGTGTTGAGTATGATGGGGTTGCCGGACAGGTCGATGTCGAAGTGCTGGCGGGCGATGCCCACGATGTACCGCCGGAACACCTCGGCCTGGGCCCGGGTGGCCGAGAGGAAGATCTGGTTCCGGCCCGTGAGCACGGCGTCTTCAAAGGCCTCCTGGGCGAAGTACCAGGTGGCCCCGATCTGCCGGGACTTTAAGAGCATGCGGAACCGGTGGTGCCGGGCTTCCCGAAGCTCCATCTGATACCTGAAGTAGTGCTTGTGCATCTTGACTTTGAAGTCGTCTTCCTTGATGCCTGTGACGTCGTTTTTCTTTTTGCCCCGCTTGCGCTTCCCTCCGGAGGCGCCCTTCCTTTTATTCCCTTCCGACCCTTCCCCGGGTTGTCCCTTTCCTTCCATGAGCATGCGGCTGTGCCGAAGCTTCACCAGGCTTTCCACCAGGCTGTTCATTTCTGTGAGTTCCAGCTTGGTTTTTTCGTCCCGCTCGGAGAGGAGGGCCAGGCGCCTGCCCATGGCCTCCTCTACGCTTTCCGTGGAGAGGAGGTCGTCCCACTCCCCCTTGGTGCGCCAGTCGTACACCGTGCGCAGGGGCACGTTGACGATGGCGGCGATCTCCTTGGGGGTGTGGTGGCGAAGGTAGAGGCGCTTGGCCGCGTCTTTTATTTCCTGTGTGTAAAGGCTCATGCCGTGAGCATACCAGCCCGAACCCAAAGCCCGATTTACTTCCATTCCGATAACGCCAAAATCGGAATTGGTTTCGTGTACAGTCCTTTTCCCGCCACCTATGTTGGGGGTGTTGATGACTTGAAACCCATGAGAACCGCCCCTGCAACCAAGGAAAAAAAATGCCTTCCTCCCTTGTGACTGATTGGAAATGTGTCGCCACCTCCGGCCCCACCGTGGACGGCCGGGTGCTTGAGCCCCAGTGGTTTACCGACATGGCCGAGACCTACAGCCCCGCCACCTACACCGCCAAGATCTGGATCGACCACATGCGCGGCGGTTCCTACGGATCGGTGCGGGAGCTGAAGACCGAAGAGGTGGACGGCGTGCTGAAGCTCTACGCCAAGATCTCCCCGAACCGCTCCCTGCTTCAGATGAACCAGGTGTGGGAGGAGTACCTCCACTTTTCCATTGAGGTGACGGAAGACTTTGCGGCCACGGGCAAAACCTACCTGACGGGCCTGGCCATGACCGATTCCCCCGCGTCCCTGGGCACCGATGAGATGCGGTTTAACAAGATGAAGGGCCGGGAGTTCACCGCCCGGTACGCGGGGGAGGAGGTGCCGGATTTGAGCAAAGAGTTCATGGGCGATGAGGACCGCTTCATGACCACCTTTTTCAGAAAGCTTGCCCACTTTTTTACAGACGAAAACCACGACGAAGAGACGGGAGACGACCCCATGAACAAAGAGCAATTCGAAGCCGTCAAGGACACCCTTGAGGCAACCCAGCAGTCCGTGGAAGGCCTTGCCGGCAACATGCAGACCTTTATGGAGACATTCAAGACGCCCCCGGCAGATGGCGGAAAAGGAGAGGGCGGCGAAGGCGGGGAAAAAGAGGAGACCCCGGCACCCGCAGGCGAGGCCCAGTACACGGAGCTGAAGGCGAGCGTGGATACCATGGTGAAGGCCTTCAACACCATGACCGAGCGCATGGAACAGCGCGTGCCCGGCACCCAGTTCCGGGAGAACCCCAACCCTTCCGGGGAGCACGACGAGCTTCTCTGATGGCCTGAGATCGTCTTCCCTTCACTTCATACGTATTAAGGAGCACCGACCATGAACAAAACATCTCGCCTCGCATTCCACCAGATGGAAGACCGGCTGGCGAAGACCTACGGCGTTGAAAACGTCCATGAGACCTTCACCGTGGAACCCACCCTGGAGCAGAAGCTTCAGGACAAGATCGTGGAGCAGTCCACCTTCCTGCCCAACATCAACGTCATTACTGTTGACGACCTGGAAGGCCAGAACATTCTGGGCGGCGCTGCCGGTCCGGCCTCCGGTCGCACCGATACCAGCGTGGACGGCAACGAGCGCAAGCCCAAAGACCTTCTGAACCTGAGCGCGTCCGGCTACCGGCTTTATCAGACCAACACGGACACCTACATCCGCTACGCCACCATGGATGCCTGGGCCAAGTTCCAGGATCTTCCCGAGCGCTACCAGCGCTACGTGCAGCAGCGTATGGCCACGGACCGGGAGATCATCGGCTGGCACGGCACCAGCGCGGCCCCGGACACCGACCTGGACGCCAACCCCATGATGGAAGACGTGAACAAGGGGTGGCTTCAGTACATGCGGGAGAAGATGAGCGCCAACATCCTCACCACCGGTGAGAAGCAGGACGGGGAGATCCGCATCGGCCCCGATGGCGACTTCATCAACCTGGACCACGCCGTGCTGGAGCTGGTGGAGGGGATCCCCCCGTATCTCCGCCAGGGCCTGGTGGCCCTTGTCGGCTCGGAGCTGGTGGGCAGGGAGAAAACAGCCCTTGCCATCGCCCAGGGCCAGACCCCTTCCGAAAAGATCCTCACCCCTGCGGCCCTGGCCACCTTCGGCGGACTGCCCTGGGAGACCCCCAGCAACTTCCCCGGCAGGGGCCTTGTGATCACCAGCCATGACAACCTTTCTATCTATCTGCAGTCCGGCTCCTGGAGGCGCCACATCAAGGACAAGCCCGAGAAGGACCGTGTGGAAGATTTCAACAGCCGGAACGAGGGCTACGTGGTGGAGACCCCGGAGAAGTTCGTGGCCGTGGAGTTCGACAAGGTGAAGCTCCTTCAGCCCGACGGGACCACCTGGGCATAACACGCCGGGCGTGTCCCGGGTATGACCGGGGGCCGGGGCATCCCTCCTGGCCCTGGCCCCCACTTCATTGAAGGAGAAAACCCATGTCGTTGATGAAACGATTTCAGGAAAAGAAAAAAGAAAATCCCGGCTACGGGGAAGGGGAGTCCTTCGCTGTTCTGGGGACCATGCCCACCACGGCCATCGCCAGACAGCAGGCCGTGACCGGCTTTGAAAAGGAGCTGGCGGACGACCTGGCCAAGCTCAAGTTGATTCGGAGCAAGAAGCAGAAAGAGGCCGAGAAGGCCGCGCACCTGGTGCCCAAGTACCTGCCCGTGGTGGAGACCCTGAAGGCGTCCGGGTCCGACCACCCCCTGCTGGGCCAGATCCTGGTGTGGCTCTTTGACATCGCCGATATCCACGGGGCCATGGCCCTGGCCTTGTATTGCATCGAGCACGGCGTGCCCATGCCCGAGCGATTCCGCCGGGACCTGCCCATCTACCTTTGCGACACCATCACCGAGTGGGCCGAAGGCGAGCAGGACGCCGGGCGATCCGTGGAGCCCTACTTCGGCCAGGTGTGCGAGCTGGCCGAAGGCTGGGACATCCCCGACGAGGTGAGCGCCAAAATGCTTAAACTGAAAGGCCTGGTGGCCATGGACCTGGAGTCCTGGAGCGAGGCCGTAACCCATTTTGAACGTGCCGAGGAGTACGGCGCCAAGGTGAAAACCGTGCTGGGCAAAGCACGGAAGAAGCTGGAGAGCGCCAAACCCGCCGAGGAGAAGCCCGCCGAACCGGCTGAGGCCTCCGGGGCGGAAGCCGACGGCACCGAATAAAGCTCCCACACCACCGGCCGATCCCGCCGAGCCGTGCGTTCACGCTTTGTGAAACGCTTCGGACCCAGGCGGGGGCCGGTCCAAACCCAGAAAGGATAATTTATGCCTGGTTTTACCGGAATCTCAAATCAGATCGACCCCACCACTGTTGTGAAAAATGCTCCCTTTTGGCCCGACATCAATCTGGCCGAATTCCAGGCGGCGTATCGCTTGCCCCCCGATTACAGCGATGGGCTTTTAAAGGATCGGCTGAGCCTTGCCATGTTGTGGGCCAACGGTGAGCTGAAAGGGTTTCAGCACGAACAGCAGCAGGCCGGGGTGCAAACGCTTGACGAGGTCCCCGTGGACGATGGCGAGAGACTGGGAGGTGTTCACCCCAAGGTGATGCATTACACCCGTGCGGTCTGTTGCCACGCCAAGGCTCTCTTGCTCGCAGATTACGCCACATTGCACCGAAGGAATGATGCCCAGGCAGACACCATGGAATCCCCTGAAGCTTCCGACCGTTGGCGAAGTGAATCCTTTGCAGCCCTTTCACACATTCGCGAGTCGCTGAGCATTATGGTGGAGGCCCTTTAAGGAGGACAGATGAAAAAGCTCTCAGCCCTTACAACCCACATGCTGACCCTTCCCGGCATTACCCGGGACCAGATCGAAGCCTTTACCGATCAGGGGAGACTGATCTCCGAAGGCAAAGACCTGGGCTACGGCCTCCAGGTGGGCCGCTTTAAATACGAGGCGGTGATTTCCATCGACCGGTGTCGAGCTGAGATTGCTGAGCAGCTTCTCTCCACCCTGTTGATCTGGCTGGATGCCAACGACCCCGAGCGTGATGTCCTGGATCTGGCCGAGCCCGACGTGGACGTCACGCCTTTGGATGACCAGACCGTTGGGGTGGATATCTCGGTGGAGTTTGACGAGCCCCTGGTCATCGTCCCGGACCCGGAAGGGCCCCTTGCCTTTGATGGGCAGGCGTGGCGGGTGGGCGATGCCGAGGTGAACGTGGCCGAGAACCTGGCGGGGCTGGAGGCGGTCTGATGGACGTTCAAGTCAAGGAAGACAAACGGGCCACCTTGAGGCTTCTGGATCAGTTGGATGTGCTGAGCATGAAGCCCCGCGAGCGAAAGCGGGTAATCAGGAGCATGATGGGCCAGACCCGGACCAAGTCCCGGCGCAACACTGCATCTCAGAAGACCATTACGGGGCAAAAGTTCACCCCTCGAACCAAGCGCTCTAAGTCCCGACGCCGCATGCTCATGGGGTTGACGAAACAGCTGAGCACCAAGCTCAAGAATGACCACAGGGGTGTTGTGGGGTGGGCGCATCACGTCCCTGCCGCTATTGCAAAAACGCACCAGGATGGGGCGACCGTTGAATGCAACTCCATAGAAAATAAGATGCATACCGGACATTCGCCCTCTTATTTCAGAAAGCCATTGACGATCAAGCAAGCCCGGGCCCTGAAACGATATGGTTTCAGGCGACGGATCGCCCGAAAGCATGGCAAGGCCGTTTGGCGACGGGCCACAACCCGGTGGATTAAGGACAACGTCACCCTTGGCCAGGCCGGACTGATTCAGAACGCTTTGGTGCACAACGGTGAAACCAGAAAGCCAAACAGGTGGAAGGTGAAAGTTCCTGCCCGACCATTCCTCGGCGCTACACAGGAAGACGCCGACGCCTACCTTACCGAAATGGCTGAAACCGCCTTACAACGCATTAGAAAAGCATAGGGCAACCGTCATAAGGAGACCTTCATATGTCACTCGGAACGATTCAGATTAACCGGCTCAACCTCATGCAGGGACCCCTGCCCGAGATCGAGCGCCATTTCCTGTTTATTGGAGAGGGCACCGTCAACGTGGGCAAGGTGCTTTCCGTGAGCAACGCCACGGACCTGGACGAAGCCCTGGGGGCCGACGCCTCCAACCTCAAGACCCAGGTGGAGGCCGCCATGGTCAACGCCGGGCAGAACTGGGGGGCCAGCGTGCTGCCCATCGCCGCCGACGGGTCCTGGGCCGATGCCGTGGACTACGCCATGGAGGTGACGAGCTGCGAGGCCATCGTCATCACCGATCCCATTACCCAAAAGACCGACATTGAGGCCATGTTCACCAAGGCCAAGTCGATCCTGGCCACCTACATGCGGCCCGTTTTCTTCATGGCCAGCGTGCGGGGGTGCGGAGCGGACGAGAGCTGGGCCGATTACATCGCGGCCATCGAGCCCATCACCGACGGGGTGGCCGCCGACCAGGTGTGTGTGGTGCCTGCCCTGTGGGGACCGGACCAGGGGACCTTGGCCGGGCGTTTGTGCAACCGGGCCGTCACCGTGGCCGACACGCCCATGCGGGTGGCCACCGGTCCCCTCATCGGCACCTTCGGCGAAAGGCCCACGGACAAGGACGGGGTGATGCTCTCCATGGCTCACCTGAAGGCCCTGGACGCGAAACGGTTCTCTGTTCCCCAGTGGTACCCGGATTACCCCGGGGTGTACTGGGGCGACTGCAACATGCTGGACGTGCCCGGGGGTGATTTTCAGGTTGTTGAAAACCTTCGCGTCATTCAGAAGGCCATGCGCCAGGTGTATCCCCTGACCGTGGCGCGCATCGGCGACCGCCGCCTGAACTCCACGCCGGAGTCCATCGCCCAGAACGCCAGCTACTTCATGCGGCCCTTGAGGACGATGTCCATCGGGTCGCGCATCGGCAAGGAGATCTTCCCCGGGGAGATCCACCCCCCGGCCCGGGACGCCATCACCATCCAGTGGGTGGATAAGGACTCCGTGCGCATCTACATGAAGGCGCGGCCCTACAACTGCCCCAAAGACATCACCGTGAACCTGATGCTGGATCTCAGCACCAACGCATAGGAGTGACCCATGAAGCGAATCAGCAACAGCAGCTTTTCATTTAGCCTGGGGGATTTTCGCCTGCGGGCGGAGAAGGCCTCCCTCTCCATTGAAGACGGGCGGAAGTCCGTGCAGGACGGGGGCGTGCCCAACGGGTGGGTGCCCGGGGCGGTGAGCGCCTCCGGAGACATCGAGCTGGATGCCACGGCCATGGCCATCCTGGCGGAAGAGGCGGCGGCCAAGGGCTCCTGGCAGGGCATCGAGCCCGTGGACCTTCAGTTCTACGCCAAGGGGACCAAGGAGGAGGAGAACGTGGAGGCCTTCGGGTGCCTTCTGAACCTCAAGGACATCATGGACTACGACCCCACCAGCGACAAGAAGGCCACCGTCAAAATCGGCTTTGAGGTGACGAGCCCCAACTTTGTGAAGATCAACGGCATACCCTACCTCGATCCGGCCAGGGTGGAAGGGCTCACCGACTGATGGACATATTGGACCGCGCACAGATCCTTGAAGCCCGCGAGCGCAACGCCGCCGTGGCCAGCGCCCGGGCCGCCCTTCCCACGGGGCCGGGCCTTGCGATCTGCGCGCATTGCGAAGAACCGATCCCCGAAGGGCGCAGGAAGGCCATGCCCGGCTGCACCCTGTGTCGGGACTGTCAGGAAGAACTGGAGACCATGTGATGGAAGCAACACGAGGCATTCGCAACAACAACCCCGGCAACATCCGCCACGGCGACGACTGGGACGGCCTGGCCAAGGTCCAGCCGGACCCCGCCTTCTGCCTGTTCAAAACCCCGGAGTACGGCATCCGGGCCATGGCAAGGGTGTTGACCAACTACCAGCGCCGTCACGGCATCAAGACCGTGCGGGGCATCATCACCCGATGGGCGCCTCCCAAGGAGAACGACACCGACGCCTACGTGGACCATGTGGCCCAGGTGGTGGGCGTGGATCCGGACGAGCCCCTGGTGGTGATCGAGGTCTTGCCCCGGCTGATCCCGGTGATCATCAAACACGAAAACGGCCAGATGCCCTACAGCGACGACCAGATCGCCACGGGGATCCGCATGGCCACCACCTAAAAAAGGAGACGCCCATGTTTTTGACAGCCATTGCAAGTTCCGCTTCCCACATCCTTGGCCGCATGGCCCTGGCCGTTGCCAGTGAAAAGATCCTCACCCGCCTGGTGATCCTGGGGCTGAAGAAGCTGGCTAAACAGACCACCAACACGGTGGATGATGAGCTGGTGGCCTTCGTGGCCGACGAATTGACCACCCGAGACCTGCCCGAGGCTGAAAAGGCCCTGGTCAAATAACCACAAGCCACTTTGAGGGGAAAGAGCTGTGACACACCCGACAAATGAACCTCTGTCTTTTCGTGACCTGGTCGACCTGGGTGCACGCTACGTCTGGCCCCTCATCGTGTGCTGGTGCGTTTTTACCTACACCCAGACCCTGGAGGCCAAAGAAGAGATTTTTAACACTCAGCTGAAGATGTCTCAGCTGGAGCTGAAGATAGCCCGGGAATACACCTCCAAGGCCGACATCGAGAAGATGTTCGCGGAATTCAACGCGCGCTTCTCTGATTTTGAAACCCGATTCGACAAACGCCTGGACGAACGCTTTTCCATGTTTGAACAGATCATCAAAAAGTAAGGAGAAAGACCCATGAGCACAAAAATCACCCTGACCATCGACGGCACCGCCATTGATTTTGACGTCACCCCCGCCCACCATGAGCGCCTGATCAACGAGATGCAGCCCACCGACAAGGTGCAGCCCACCCACAACTTCCTGGTGCGCTGTGTGACCCCTGAGAGCAAAGAGGCCCTGAAGCCCTTCCTGGAGAACCCCACCCACGTGATGGCCATCGGCACCCACTTGATCAACAAGGTGGTGCCCGCCATCGAGGTGGCGGTGGGGGAGTAGAACGGATTGCCGCCGGGATAGAGAACTCCGCTCTATCCCAGATGACGGCCTTCTCCCACAAGTGGTTCCCGGGGCGTGAGGTGACGCCCAGGGCCATGGGGGAAGCGCTCTTCCTGGAAAAGGACTATTGGGAAAAACAGCGCATGGCCACTGCCGCAGGCGTGGCCATGGCGTTCAACGGAAGGTGATGCATGGCAAACCAGCTTCAAAAACTGATGTTCACCATCGACCTGATGGACAAGGTGACCGGCCCGGCGGGGAAAATCAAAAATTCCCTGGAGGGCGTGACGGACACCTTCAGCAAGGTGGCGGGCGGGGCCGCCGGGGTGGCTGCCGCCGGTTACGCGGTGTCGGCCCTGACCGCCCCGGCCCAGGAGTTCAACATGGCCATCGGCGAGGTGCGAAGCCTGGACGTTGCCCAGAACTCCCTGGACATGCTGGCGGACAAGGCCATCGCTTTTTCCGTGAAGTACGGGGAGTCGGCAAAGGACTTTGTGTCGTCGTCCTACGACATCCAGTCAGCCATTGCCGGGCTCTCCGGAGAGGAGCTTTCCTCCTTCACCAACGCTTCCAACATCCTTGCCAAGGGGACGAAATCCGACGCCGCAACCATCACCGATTACATGGGCACCATGTACGGGATCTTCGCCGACTCCGCCAACGCCATGGGCAAGGCGGACTGGGTGGAGCAGCTCACCGGGCAAACGGCCACGGCGGTGCAGATGTTCAAGACCACGGGCTCCGAGATGGCCGCATCCTTTTCCGCCCTGGGGGCTAAGGCCACTTCGGCGGGCATTGACCAGGCCGAGCAGATGGCGGTGCTGGGATCGCTCCAGGCCACCATGTCCGGCTCCGAGGCCGGGACCAAGTACAAGGCCTTCCTTGGCGGGATCGGCGGGGCCCAGGAGAAGCTGGGGCTCTCCTTTACCGATGCCAACGGGCGCATGCTGGGGATGGTGGACATCCTGCAGAAGATCCGGGGCAAGTTCGGGAGCACCCTGGACGTGGCCGAGTCCGACGCATTGAAAGAGGCCTTCGGCTCCGACGAAGCCGTGGCCATGATTGATTTGCTATTGCCCAAGGTGGGCAAGCTGGAAGGCGACATGAACGCCCTGGGCAAGGTGAAGGGCATGGAAAAAGCCATGACCATGGCCGATGCCATGGTGGATCCCTTTCAACGGTTGAACCAGGGGACCAAGGCCCTGCGCATCGGCCTGGGCCAGGCCCTTCTGCCCACATTGATCCCTGTGGTGGAGACCATGGCCGAAGGGGCGGGGACCATGTACCAATGGACCCAGGAGTATCCCACCCTGACCAAATACATCGGCTACGCGGTGATCGGGGTGGCGGGCCTCACCGCTGGGTTGGCCGCCTTTGCCATGGCAGGTGGCGTGGCCAGTATGGCCACCATGGGCTGGGGCGTGGCGGTGAGCGCGGTGTCCGGCATCATGGCCGTGTTCCGGGGCGTGATGGTGGCCGGGCAGATCGCCATGTGGCTCATGAACACAGCCATGTGGGCAAACCCGGTGCTGCTCATTGCCGGAGGCGTCGTGCTTCTCACCGGGGCCATTGCCGCCGCCATCTACTACTGGGACGACCTCAAGGCCGCCTTCATGGACTCCTCCTGGGGCAAGGCCATCATGGGGGGCATCGACTGGGTGATGGGGGGCTTTGCCAAGCTGGGGGACGCCTGGAGCTGGGTGAAGGGAAAATTCTCCTGGATACCGGGGGTGGGGGACGATCCCGTGGCCGAGGCGCCCAAGACATCGCCTTCCCTGGAGGCGCCCAGGCAGGCGGCGGTGCCTGCGGGGGGCGTGTCTCAATCCATTGCCACGGCCGTCTCCAACACCAGCACAACTTCATCTCAAACCGTGCATGTGGGGAAGATCGTCACATCCCGGCCCATCAACGCACAGGAGGTCACCAGCCAGCTGGTGATGGCATCGTAAATGGCAACCTATCTTGACCTGTTGATTGAGGACGACGACCTGGTCCTGGACGCCGGGGGCAACCCGGCCACCATCACGGATCGGGACGTCATCGCCCAGGACTTGGTTCACATGATCCGGGAGGAGGGCTTTTTGCCGCCCCTGGTGGGCAACCGCAACCGGGGGCTGGTGGATCGCACCAAGATGATGATCACCCTGGCCGTGGATAACGATGTGCGCATCGTGCCGGGTTCCGCCGCCATTGACGAGGTGAAACCCGGGGAATTCTATCTGAGGGCCGAGACCATGGATTTTGGCCCCATCGGCTTTTCGCTGGAGGTGTGATGACGGACGTATACGAGCAGATGCTGGTGGACGCGGGGATCCCCGTCTCCCAGGAGGCCATGGAAACCGAATGGCGGGCCATCAACGCCGAGGAAGAGGTGGGCATCGCCAATGACTCGGAGTGGGCCCCCTTCTGGCGGTTGATTACGGCCATCGCCACCAAACCGGCCATGTGGCTGGTGCAGCTCCTGGCAACCCAGGTGCTTCCCAACTTCTTCCTGAAGGACGCCACCGGGGCCTGGCTGGAGCTGCTGGCCTGGGCCGTGGATCTGGAGAGGAAAAAAGCCGCGACCACCCGGGGTTTTCTCGTGTTTACCCGGGAGGCCGCCGACGGGGAGGTGACGGTGGAGGCCGGGATCCTGGTGGCCACGCCGCCCATCAACACGAAGATTTACCGGGTGCGCACCACCCAGGAGGTGACCATCCCGGACGGGGTGATCTCCGCCCAGGTGCCGGTGGAGGCGGAGATCCCGGGCACGGCCCACAACCTGGGGCCGGGTTATTTCACCGTGCTGCCGGAGCCTGTGTCCGGGATTGCCACGGTCACCAACGAGGTGGAATGGATCACCATCGCCGGGGCCGATGCCGAGTCTGACGACTCCCTCCGGTTGCGATGCCGCAACCAGTTCTCCGCCGTGGGCCAGTATCATCATGACGCCGCATACCGGGCGGATATCTCCCTGTTCGCCGGTATCCAGCCCGACTTTGTCTGGTTCGAACACGACGCCCCCAGGGGCCCGGGGAGCGCCAACGCCTTCGTGATGATCGACTCCGGCCAGCCGTCCCAGTCCTTTGTGGACGGCATCAACACCTATATCCGGGACCAGGGCCACCACGGCCATGGGGACGACATGCTGTGCTTTCCCATGCCGGAAAAACCGGCGGCGCTGGTGGTGACTGTGTACCACGACGGGGTTCTCTCCGGAGAGAGAATCGCCGCCCTGAACCAGGCCGTGTCGGACCGGGTGCGGTTCGCCTTTCGCGAGAACCAGGATTTTTCCAAAATCACCCGGACCATGCCCTTTTCCCGGTTCTCCTTTTCCACCCTGGCCTATGAGCTTCACCAGCAGCTTCCGGACTTAAAGTCCGTATCCTTCAGCCTGGGCGACATCGTGAGCGCCATGGAGATCCCCACGCTTTCCTCCCTCACCGTCAACACGGAGGTGGCCTGATGACCGAACTACCCGCCTTTGACCTGCCCGTCTGGATGAACAAGGGCCAGGTGGCCAAGCTGGCCGCCGCCGCCCACCGCTGGTTCACCCGCCTGGGCGAGTGGGCCCTCTGGCCCCTGAAGCAACTGGACCCCATGACCTGCCGGGAGGCCGTGCTGGAGCTCATCGCCTGGCAACGCGACATCACCCGGTTCAAGGGCGAGCCCCTGGACCTCTTCCGCCTGCGCGTTCGCCACGCCTACGCCAACGCCCGGGACGCCGGAAGCGTGGAGGGCTTCAAACAGATTTTCGAGCGCCTGGGCGTGGGCTACGTGGAGCTGGAAGAGCGCATGCCGGGCCGCGACTGGGACGTGGTGGCCATCCGCCTCTCCGACAACCAGCTGGCCCAAAACGAAAGCCTACTTTCCACCCTGATTCAACACTACGGCAGGACCTGCCGCCGCTACGAATGGAAGATCATCACCACCATCCCCATGGAGATCCAGGTGGTGGAGTTTTCAAACGATCACCTGACCGAAACAGCCATATTGGAGGAGCCATGAGCAGTGCAATCACCGCCTTGGGCCAGACCCGCATCAACCAGCTACGGGGCGAGGAAAAACCCCTTGTCATCGATCGCATGATGCTTGCCCTGGTCCCCGGCCTGGACCCATCCCAACCCGTGGACCGCAACCAGCAGATGCCGAGTGGGGAGCATATCGTCCATACCCACACCATCGATGATGCCCACAAGGGCTACGTGAACCCGGACCAGGTGGTCTACTCCATGATCCTGGGCTCCGACGTGGGCGATTTTTCCTTTAACTGGATCGGGACCGTGGAGGCGGTGACGGGCAATGTGATCACAGTGACCACCACGCCGGAGACGCCCAAGAGGAAAACCGACCTGGCGAGCAATACCACCGGGAACAACATCACCCGGAACGTGATGATGCGGTTCCAGGATGCCCAGGCGCTGACCGGGGTGAGTGTGTCGGCGGAGACGTGGCAGTTTGATTATACGACGTGGATGGTGGCGAAGATTGAGGAGCATGATGGGGATGGGGGGGCGCATCAGGATATCCGGGACGCGTATGCAACGGCTGTGGGCGAGATCGCCGCGCAACAAGGAGCCTTGGCAAGTCTCAAGAGTCAACTTGGCAGTGCAGCTTACAGGGAGCTTTTAGGCACAGTTGCGATGAATGACGGTGTTCCAATCGGTGCGATCATCGAACGAGGCTCGAATGCAAATGGCGAGTATATCCGGTGGGCTGAGGGAACTCAGATATGCATTTCTCCACTGTGTCAGGTTGGAGCAATGAACATCGCCCTTGGCGGCGTAGGCTTGTCATCGACGGCAGAGTGGAACTATCCGGCATCGTTTGTTGCGACTCCTGCCGTGGAAGGTTGTCCATATGGCGGATTAAGTCATCACTGGGTCGGGCTTGGGCAGCGTGGGCATAGTATTACAACGGCATATATGGCGGCATTCTATGGCAAATTGACAACGGGTGCACCCAACTTTTTTATAAAGGCGACGGGGAGGTGGTACTAAAATGCTCATTAATCTGAGCCCGATTCGGGCAGACAAATCCCTTACAATCAAGAGGCAAGGTGACACGATGATAATCAATGGTGAACCCTATGATTTCTCGCCGATCCCCGATGGCGGCATCCTCCCCAAAGATGCAATCGAATCCGATGTGATCATCTCGGATGTTGAGCGAATAAACGGGGAGATCGTCTTGACGATCCTTGCCCCACACGGCCCTAATGCCACGCATGAAGAACGGTTCCCACAATCATTGGAAATATACGAAGACGGAGAAGTCTTATGGGGAAAATAGACTACGAACAGATCAAAACCGCTGAGCAGAGAGCGGAGGAAAAGCTTTCCCAAGACAAAGAAAATACCATTACCACCCGGGCTGCGGAATACGGTGGTACGGATGGTACGGACAAGGCTTTGCTCGAAGCTCTGCTCAAAAAGTTTAAAGATGATCCAGCCATTGCGCCTATTTGGGAAAGACGGCAAGAGATTCAGGCGGCAAACCCATATCCCGAGGGGGAGTAAGTGTTTTGGACCGAACAACCCCCCAAACCCACGAGGTACACAGCCCCATGATGCAATTGGATGATTTCAAGGTCCCAGGCAAGAACCTGGTGGTGAAAGGCAACTTGGAGTTTCGCACGGAGGATATCGCCGGTGAGACATCGGGGACCGATGCCGTGGAGAAGGGGACCAAGCCCAAGATCCTGCGGGTGTCGCTTCAGATCCCCTTTACCAGGGCCACGGACCTGGGGGGACTGATTCAGACCGCCGAGACCTTAAACAAAGAAGGAGCCCGGAAGATCTGGACCATCACCCACCCCACGGCCAATGCCGTGGGGATTCGCCAGGTGCAGTTTGCCGAGCATGTGAACTGGGAGGAGGCAGGGGGGCTTCAGATGTGGAAGGTCTCCTTTACCCTTCGGGAGTGCAAAAGCAACCCGGAGCGGGTGGAGGTGCGCAAGCCGGTGAAGCTTCAGTCGTCGTGGAGGAATGGCCGTGGGGCTGATTCTTTTGATGATGTTCTGGAAAACGCGGAGGCCTTGACGTGAAACTGGAGAAGATAGTGATGGTGGCCGGGGAACCGGTGCCCCTGGTCCGGGAGCACGTGAGCCTGGATATCTCCACGCCGGGCCGGGCCGACTTCACGGTGATCAGCGACAAGCCCCTTTCAGGTATTGTGGAGATGGCCATGGGCGATGCCCGGAAGGACCCGGTGGCGTTTTTCACCGGGTTTGTGGTTCGAAGCCACACGGTGGACGCCAGGCAGCAGCGCCTTTTTTGCCGGGAGCTTTCGGCGGTGCTGTGGGGCTCCTTGCCCGTTTCGATCCGGAACGCCTCCCTGCGGGACGTGCTGGGCGTCTACGCTCGGAAAACCGGGCTCTCCTTCGTGGTTCCGGAGGTGGGCTATGCGGCCACCCCGTCCCCGGCCTTCCAGACCATCGCCAACGGCATCCATGGCCTGGATTCTATGGGCGCCGTGTTTTCCATCCCCAACTACATCTGGCAGCAGCAGGGCGATGGCCAGGTCTTTGTGGGGGCCTGGGAGGACAGCCGGTGGGCGGGCAAGCCCTTTACCGTGCCGGAGACCTTCTTCCAAGACGTGCAGCTCGACGGCACCAAGACACTTCAAGCCGTCCCCGGCCTGCGGCCCGGGGTGCAGATGAACGGGCAGTACATCACAAGCCTGCAACTCAAAGAACACTTTATGGTGGTGACATGCGCGAAGCGATTAGACGCATAGTGCTCCGGATGTTTCCGGAGCTCTCCGGAGGCTATCACCTGGACCGGTACGCCCGGGTGGTGAAGATCTCTGACCCGCCCGTGGCCGGTGCAACCTGTGATCGGTTCCGGCCCTACTGGGCGGCGGACATCGAGATCCTGACCCCCGAGGGCGAGCCCGCCCCGGACTTCCCCCGGTTCGAAGCCGTGCCCCTGCCTGTTCCGGCAGCAGGGCCCGACGCCGGGCTTTTTCTTTGGCCCCGGCCCGGCACCATCGTCACCGTGCGGTGGGTCGAGGGTCGCCCCGATCACCCGGTGATCCAGCACGTCTACCCCATGGGGCTCTCCATGCCGGGCGTGCCGGATGGCTCCGGACTCTGGCAACAGCGCCCGGGTGTTCACCAGCTCCACGATGCCGCAGGCAACTGGGAGCGGACAACAGACCAGGACATCCTGGACGCCGCCCGGAACATCGAGGAGGTGGCCACGGCCCTGCGAAAGCTCCAGGCCCAGACCGTGGACGATACCGCAAGCGGGACCCGCTCCGAGTCGTCCGGAGAAAAGACCGTCACCGTCTCCGGCACCCATGCCGAGACCGTGGGCGGATCCTCCACCGAAACCGTCACCGGCCCCAAGGCCATCAACGCCGCCGCCGTGACCCTGGCCGCCCCGGCCATCACCATCGGGGCCCCGGGTGGCGTCTCTCTCCTGCCCACACTGACCAGCGCCCTGGGCGCCATCAAGGATGCCCTGGCCGCCCTGGCCAGCCACACCCACCCCGGGGTGGGCCAGTCTTCTGCAGCCGGCACCGTGGCAGCCAAGGCCACCACCGTGGGCGTTGCAAAATCCGACATCGACTCCATCCAGGGCTAAAACGCAAACCGGCGGCTGATCCAGCCGCCAGCACCTCTCCTTCCACCACACCCCGAATCTGTGATCCCCCAATAACAACGGGCTCCTCAGCCCACGGCACGGGTGAAATCCCCGTGCCGTTTTTTTAGCGCCGACGGGAAACCGCCCAAAGCCCCGCCATCCGTGAAAAATCCCAGACCCGGGAAAAATTTTACTCCTCCACACCTCACCTTCGATGGTTTTGGTGCGTTTTTTTGCAACTAATGGGATGGGTGCAAAGGGGAGCTGGAAGTCCGTTGTTATTGAGCTTCCGTAGGTTCTCGGGGTTTGCAGAGTTTGCAAGGGATTGCGGGAGAAGGCAATGGAGAGGGTGCTTTTGAAAATAAATCGGAGGATCAATAATTTAACTTGATTACTTAATTATAAGTGAGTTAATTGAATCAGGCTGTTGATCTATTGATGATATAATAAAGTCCAGGAGAGAGTTTTTTTGAAAAAAAAGTATGTGAACTTTGATGCTTTGATGCGAGAGTATGTTGTGAAAAAAAGGTTAACATTAATATAGAGGGTAAAACCCACCTTTAGTGGGGGCTCCCCAAGTTTGACAGTTCTACCAGTGGGAGTAGATAACTTTTTATAAATATTAACGGTTTATAACACTATGCGAGACGCATTGAACGGAGCGCCGCACTCCTGTGCTGCTTTTTAGTCTGTTGTTACCCATGCCCCACCAGAGTGAGGCGCTCCAGGGATCAAGGGGGACTAAATGGTGATGAAAACACGCTGATGGTCGAAACGATGATTAAGGCCAAAAAGAAACCTAACCGATAGTGGGCATTGGCACCTTTAGGCGTAGAAATAGACCGCTTTGAGCGATTAACATTCAAGCCTTCCGTTCGACGGGAGGTTATGATTTAATTTGAGGTCATTTTGCTTGGTAGCTTGATTTGCTATAGTTTAGTGTTTAGAGTTTAGCTAATGAGGGTTGGAGGTAGTTGTGCTGGGGTATGTTTTAAACAAAATTTTCGGTGGTTATTGGAATATTAAACAAAAAGCAAATAGGTATAATTTTTATTTGAAATTGTATTTGTATTTGCAAACTTCTTATGGAAGTTCAATTGCTTATAACTCAAAATTTAAATCTCCTGCATGTTTTCCCCATGGGATGAAAAGTATTTTTATATCAGGGGGGACAGTTGTGGGGGATAATTGTGTTATATTTCAGCAGGTTACTATTGGGTCAAATACCTTGATTGATACGCAAAAAGTCGGGGCACCGAAAATTGGTGATAATTGTTATATTGGTTCTGGTGCAAAAATTATTGGCGCTATAACTATAGGGAATAACGTGCGTATTGGTGCCAATGCTGTTGTGTATAAAGATGTTCCAGATAATTGTGTGGTTGTCGGAAGTAATAGGATTATAAAAAGAAAACACTTAGATAATAAATTTTACAGCTTTCAATCGAATGGGTGGGCCTATTTTGATAAAGGCTTCTTTGTAAAAGAAGAAGATCCTAATAGGTTGAATATGCTTAATCGTTCTTAAACGTGAGTGATATTGAATTTGTTATGTTAGTAATAACTTTTTGGCTATTCAGTTTTTGGAATGAAAAATATATTGCGCCAAAAATTATGATACTGCATACAATGGGCCGTGTATTCTCGAGTGTATTAATCGATTCATATGCTTGGATGTAGGGGGTGTTTAAGTATTCATGCGATATTTCCAGCTTCAGTTGTGAATGGCCCTGATATAGATTGTATAGGGGGGGGCTTAGGTCATCCGATATTTTTCGACACCCCATGAGGAAAGGTTGACCATGGGCTCTTCGTGACTTTTTTTGTCGTTTTTTATTACAGTTTCGTTACGGTTGTCTTTAACTATATAATATTATACGGTATTTAAAGAGACTTAAAATCCCTCGGCCGCAAGGCTGTACGAGTTCGATTCTCGTTCCGGGTACCATAAAAATCATTGAATTTCAGGGAATTATAAAGGGCCTCTCGATTAAATCGAGAGGCCCTTTTTTTTGGTCAAATGTTCTGGAATAGGTCCCAAAATGCTTGTCATTACGCTATTCCCGTACAGTTCCCGTAAAGTTTCTGTATAGTTTCGGGGGGCTGGGAACTTACGGGAAATGTGCGGCTAAGATTTTGTAGTATTTAGTCGTTTGTGAAGTACTGCAATGTTTTGCAACTAACATACAACAATTTGTTAAAAAATTGTTTGATGATATGCTACATGGTAAAAATTTGTCATCAATATTTTTAAATATTTCAAAGTAAAGTGGGCTATTCATCGTCGGGGCTTTTGGGCGGCTGGATTGGCCCCAATGTGAACCTTTCCGACGCTTCGACCAGGTGCTGCGGGGAAAGATGGGCATAAACCATGGTGGAGGTGATGGACTTGTGCCGCATCAGTTCCTGGATGGCCTTGAGGGGTTCGCCCTGCATGGCCATGACACTGGCGAAGGTGTGGCGGAGGTCATGGAAGTGGTACTTTTCATATCCGGCGGCCCGTGCGGCTCGTTTGAACATCTGCCCGATATACGTGACGGTCGTCCATCTCCAGAGGGTTTTACGCACGGGGGCCTTTTCCATCCGGGTGATGCAGCGCTCCAGGACCTCCCGGGCGGTGCTGTTGATGGGAACCCGGGACTCTTGCCGGTTTTTCTGCTTGGCTGAGATCCGCAGGAAGCCCTTGGGGTTGTCGATGTCCTGGGGCGTAAGCCGGAGAGCCTCACCGGAACGCAGCCCCAGGTAGGCCGTGAGGGTGCAGAAATCGTAAAATTCCGGGTCTTCGATCTTCTCCATGATCTCAGTAAGCTCTGGGATTGGGATGTAGCGTACCGTTTTCGGTACCGCCGGTGCCTTTGGAAAGATCAATGGCTTGGCGTAGCCCCATTCCGTGGCTTTTTTTAAGGCCGCCTTGACGTGCCGATACACCTTGGCCACGTAGGCCGAGGACAACCCGTCCTGAAGAAGGCTGCTGGTAAGCCGGTCGATATGGCGCCCGTTGATCTCGCTGACGACGGTGTGGTCCCCCCAGCATTCGCTGGCCTTGTTCAGGGCCTGTTGATACAGCTTGAACGTCCCATCGGCCCGGGTCGCCTCGATGTAATCAAGGAGTTCCTCTTTGTAATTCCCCCAGGCAACTTCCATCAGGGAATCCTTGGTTCTTACCTTTCCCATGAGGAGCTGCTGGTTGAACTGGTTGAGAAGCTTCTTTGCAAGCTTCGGGTCTTTTGTGGCCCGGCTGTTCCCGGGAAGGCAGAGAGCCTTCCGCCGGGTCCTTGTGTTGCCTTTGCTCTTGCTTTTGGACATGGCAGGCTTGGCCTCTTCCCATTCCGCGAAAAAGCCTCCGTATGTCGGATGTCTCCAGAGGTGGGCAAGGGTAGTATGGTAATTTGCCTTCACAGCCATTCTACATGCCCCCGATCTCTAAACGTTCTGAGTTGTACCATTGGTCGATGGACTCACGGTCCACCACATACCGGCCCGTTCGCTTAAATCCGTAGATATACCCCTCATCCACCCACGTGCGCAGCTTGCGCATGCTGGTCTTGGCGTACACCACCGCTTCTTCCATGGTCAGCCATTTGGGTTGGGATCCCGCCTCCTGAACCGTCTCTTTAACCTTCATGGCCACCATGTCCGCCAGCGCTTCCAGTTGTTCGTTGTCAATTCTCGGCATGCTTCCTCCTTTAATCTCTTATGCACATGGGATCCCGGAGCAGTTCCTCCAGGGCCTCGTTCATCGCTTTCTTTGTTTTATGCTTGCTCACCAGTTTCCAGCCGCCGGTGTGGCTGAGTTCTTTGATCACATTGCCGTAGCCCAGCGTCCGGAAAATCCGAAAGCCAGCATTGAGGAGCTTGACCCGGCATGAGCCAGTGAGGTTCAGAGGCCCTTCCTCCTGGTTCATCATGGACAGCGCCATGTTCGGGATCCGTTCAAGCTCCGTCTTCAGGTCCCGAAGGGCCAGGACCAGGGCTGCGGATTCATCCGGCTTGCATTCGGTCAGGTTCACTTTTCGGATTTCGTCCGTCAGCTTCTCCACCCGGGTGGTGGCTCTGGTTGCTTTGGAGATTTTCGCCTTGGGTTGCTTCGGCTCATCCGTTTCGTTGGTTTTGATGCCCGTGGCCTGGTTGAATGCCGCCTCCATGGCCTCGGGAGTCTCCATCCGGGAGATGGCGATGAGGGCCCGATTTGAGATGACTACGCGTAGACATTTTTCCCGGATCGCCTCCGGCAGCTTGTTCAGGCCCAGGGTTTCGGTGATGTTGTTGCGGGACTTGCCCACAACCCGGGCAAGATCCTGGTGGGTGTACTTAAACTCCTTCTGCATTCGGGCATAAGCTTCGGCCTCCTCCATGGGCGTGAGGTCTTGCCGGAACATGTTTTCGATGAGGCCGATCTCCGCCGGGCTTCCCGTGGTGAAGTAGCAGGGCACCGTTGCCTTGCCTGCCAGCTTGGACGCCCTCCACCGCCTCTCACCGCCCCCAATAAAGTATTGGTCCTTTTCAACGAAGATGCATAAGGGGGTGATGACGCCCTGGTGCCGGATCGATTCGGCCAGGGCCTCCAGCTCCTCCTGGTTGAACACCTGCCGGGGCTGGTACGGGTTCGGTTTCAGGGCATCCACCGGCACGTTGAGGAAGCTGCCCTGGGGCAGAAGCTCATGGGATGAGGTACCGGTCTCCCCGCCGAACCCGGCGGCGATCTTCACCTTTTTGTTGGCTCCGAGCTTTTTCATAGGGCCAGGTACTCCTCGGTGAGGGCGGCATAGTCTTCGGCCCCGATCCCCTTGGGTGCGAATTGAAAAATGCTCTGCTCCTCGATGGCCGCCTGGAGCAGGGGCTCCGTTTTTCTGATCTTTGTCTGGAGCATGATCTCACGGTATTGCGCCAGCTCGCCTTCCGCCCATTCATTGGTGCGGGTGGTGGTGCTGCGGTACATGGTGACAAACAGGCGCACGGTCTTTCCGGCAAGGCCGATTTCGGCGATCTTGTTATGGATGTTGGCGATTCCGCCGATGGAAAAACTCCCGTAGTCGCAGGGGATCAACACATGGGTGGCCGCCACCAGGGCGTTGATAGTGAGCAGGCCCAGGGAAGGGGAGCAGTCCAGGAGAACGTGGTCATAGTCCAGCCCCTGGAGGGCCTTGGCCAGCCGTGACTCGGAGAACAGCTCCGGGATCAACAGATCCTCGGCACGCTTCAACGTCTCGTCCGCCGGGAGCAGATCCACATGGCCGCCCAGGACATCCTTCACCACCGCCTTGGGGATCCCCGCCTCCTGGTGGAGCACATGGCTTGTTGTGTAGGCACAGCCCGAAGAAAAGATTCCGGCGGCGCTGGTGAGGTTCGCCTGGGGATCCAGATCCACAAGGAGAACCCGCTTTCCCTCCAGGGCGAGCCCGGCGGCCAGGTTGATGGCGGTGGTGGTTTTGCCCACGCCTCCTTTTTGGTTTGCGATGCAGGTGATGTTCACAGGTCTTGACCTCCTTGATGCTTTTGGCAGGTGGGCGTTGTGGAATTTTGGGGTATTGCTTCAGGGGGAATCATTTTCATGAACGTGCACCAAATCGTTTTCCCGTTTCGGCCTGTTGGGTGGGCGAATAGGGGTTGCGTGCCGAGCAAGTCCAGCAGATGCTGGATTGATATTTGGGTTTCGTTCCATTTGAAAATCAAAATACCGTGTAGGTCGAGGACTCTCATGCACTCATCAAATCCGGCTTTTATCTCGATTTCCCAGCCAGGGAAGAGGGCCCCGTATTTTTTGGCCAACCACGAGTTCTTGCCCAGTTTGTTGAGATGTGGTGGATCAAAAACAACAAGCTTAAAACTGTTGTCTGCAAATGGAAGGCACGTGAAATCTGCCAGTGTATCCGGTGAGACTTCCAGGGCTCTTCCGTCGCAGAGAATGTGGGTTTCATTTCTTTTGTCGGTAAAGAGAACGTTGGGGTTTTTCTTGTCAAACCACATCATTCTGCTGCCGCATGTTACGTCTAAAATCGGTATGCTATTCATGGCTGCCTTTCCGCACCACAAGGCTTAAGGCCTCCACTTGCACGTACCCAACCTTTCCTATCAGCCACGCCACATGTCGATTGCCGGGCAGGCATCCGATCCCCCGGATGGTGTAGGTCTTGCCATCGTCGGGGCCGCCGATGACAGGGTGGTATCGGACAGGGTCGTTTTTCTTAAAGATGGGGTGGGGCTTACCGAGTAGGGTTGCCGGTGTTTTCCGTTTTTCCGAGGCCGTAAGGCCCGATTTTTCACGCTTCATGGCTCTCCTGATTTTGGGCGCACTTCACCCGTGACGGGAAACGCCCTTTTTGCCAGTCTTTTTGTCGTTGGATGTTGTGGCCGGAGTCTCACACAGCAGCCATCCATCAGCTCATTTGTTCAGCCTGTCTCATCAGTGCCGGGCGGCCAGTCCCGTGCAGACTCCCGGAAAAGGGAGTTTCGACTCTTCTCTAAACTGTTCTACAGGGCCTTGATCCGTGTCAGCTTCACGGGGAAGGGGAAGCCGACAAGCCACACCATGCTGTTGCCTTTTCGCGAAACGAAGGCGTCAGAGCGTGTGAGGGTTACTGTCTTTTTACCCACGGTAACGGGTGTATTGACGGGGTGCATGTGGTTCCATTGGGTGGTTCCTTCCCGGTACATAAATTGTTCCTTAGTAATTATGTAGTTTTGAAAAGGGCCATGTGGTATTGCCGCCGTACATACATTTATTCACCTTAATTAGGGAGGTAACACCACATGACCCGATCTGAATCTAAAATACTTACAGCCATTGTCTATGGGATCTGGCGATCTGAGATAAAAGATGACTCTGCCATGTCTCTTGATGAAAAAGCTGAACTGTTTATTCAAATTATAGGGGACATAGAAACGCTTTCCGCCGACACTTTTGCCGCTTTTTCCAGTATTGGAAAAACGCTCCATGTGGATGATGAAGATCCTCAGGACGTACTGGAAGAAACATTGAAGATCATCGCTTCGCGTATTAGACCCAACAAATAAGAGTTATTTTTTTTGCCGGAGGTCGATGCCTCCGGCGATTTTATTCACTGTTTTGTTCAGGGCAATAAGCTGCTCCAGAATCATCTCCTCCGTTGGTATTTCGACAGGCAGGGCCTCACCCTGATCTTCCAGCAGCTTTGCAAGAGAACGGAGGCTGGGTTCCCATGATGAGTCCGCGCAGGCCGCCGCAAACATTTCGCAATCCCGGAAGTAAGAGTCTTCACCTTTGATGGGCGTCCATCGGATCTTTTTGGAGTCGGGGTCCCTTCGCTTTTCTTCGGCCAGGAGCATCCTGGCATATGCCGGTTCGGTATCTGCGTTCAGGTAGAGCCTTTGAAAGTCGCTATCCTTGCGGGTGAGGCGGTAGTGAAAAAGGTCCTTGAGTTGGTCCATGTCCACGGTGCGGATTTCCTGAGGTCTGAATGCGCCGTTCCTGTGAAGAGCCTCAACCATTTTGACCTGTGTCTTTTGGAACTGTGACCTGGATGAGCCCTTGACACCGAAAACCACACTCTGCCCCTTTTCTCTCAGCCATTCGTATGCCGTATCGATGCGTGCTTGTCCGTCCTCGTCGTCACCACACATACAGCCCAGGTCAAGGGCTGCTCGGAAGATGCTCATGGTTTCAGGGTATGCATTCTGGATCGGGTACCGGGTATTGAAAATAAGCTCCTCCAGCTCGACCCAGTTAGAGATGAAATCATACTCAACCAGCCAGCTGGTGAGGTCCTTGCCCCAGGCCCTGACAACATAGCAAAAGCGGTCCTTCCACATGGTGATCCCACATGTGAGGGCCACCGCTGAAAGGGGAACGATGCGCTTGGGAATTGTGGTGCTATGATTTTCGAGTAGCGTCATCGCCTGTTCTTTCATTACATCTCCTGATTCATCTTCCATGATTTCTGCTCCTTTTTTTATGTAGAGGGCTCTTGCCTCCTGGATTACGTTGATACCGCGATTAATACGTGGCGTGGGGCCTGTCAGTGAGGGGCGGACTGGTCCCTGTGATGGCCCGTGGGAAATCTCGTGTGTTACAGGGTGTTGTGTTTGTGTCTCGTGTGGACCACGTTTCTTTTTGATTCCAGCCTATTGCATTGCGCCGTTGCGTGTTCCTTGTTAAGGGAAAGCCATGGATAAGATGGAAAAGACCACACACATTCACATCCGGTGTACCCGGGACCTGAAGGAGCAGCTCACGAAGATCGCTGAAGAGCAGGAGCGCACCCTTTCCGGGCAGGTGGTCTATTTCCTGAAAAAATCCATCAAGCAACATCAAGGCAGTGGGTCAGGTTGAGTCGCTGCTTTATTTACGGCTGCCTGGATCTCTTCGGGTGTCCCTTCAAGCCAAACAATAGGGTTGGTGCTGGTGGCATTAGCCAATTCTTTGGCTTTTTTCCATGATGGCCGCTTTTTTTCAGCGAATATTTCGCTCATAAAGCCTGCACTTAAATTCGCCTTTCTGGCTATCTTTATTTGCGTTCCACGTTTCATGCCCCATAACTTAGGCTTTGGCGAATATTTATGTTAAGCTTTATTCGCAATGGTCTAACTTAAAGAGGTTGCTTTTTTCTTAGCTCATTGCGAACATATTTTTATTTTTGATCTAAGGAGGGCTTCTTTGGCTGGAGACGAGTACACTCATTTTTTGGCAGCACTTAAGTGGGAAGCCGCTGAAAAGTGGAATCGTCAACGAACCGCGTTGGCCGATAAGGCAAATATTTCAGGAGGCTTCTTAAGTGAAATTATTAATGGCAAGAAGACCGCCGGTTTTAAAGCTCAAACGGCAATAGCCAAGGCATGCGGTTACCAATACGATGAGTTCCTCGTCCTGGGACGTAAGCTGCTGGCCGAAAAAGCCCCAGGCAGCCCCAAAAAAAACAGCGACGCCAACCTGACAAAAGATGTACCCACCAAAGAAGTGAAGGTTGGCAAGAAGATGGAAGTTGAAGCACTGAAAGAGCTTCTTCAGCACTATAAGGTGATGCTGGAGTCGAACACGGCTGAGCTTAGCGCATTGCGTGAAGAGATCGGTTACCTTAGAGAACGAAACCGCGAGTTGGAAACAGCTAAGCGGGAGGCGGAGACCAAAGACAAGCCGTCAAAGCCTGAAAAAAAAACGGCCGTGTGATTCCCAGGCACAATCGCTCTAAGGCGGAGGTGCATTTTTTTTACCCCGAAAGGGAACAATGTTCGCATTGAAGGAACATTATAAATAGGTAGTGGGTGTGTGCCGGGCTGCGAGTGTGGCCCGGTTTTTTGTTATATGTATCTTGTGTTAGAGGAGTCTGGTTTTGGCAAAAAAAATAGGTGAATTTCTTAATAGAAAGTATCTGGCTGATGACGTCGAAATTGGAACGTGCAGAAGCATTTATGAAAATTTCCTTGTCGACAATGAGACATCCCAGATGGAATTTATGCTGGATAAAGATGCCCTTGTTTTTACGAATTTTCGAATGCTTATCATAGATACTGAGCCTACGGGTTTTCGTTCGACAAGGGTGTCTGTAACATCGGCCCCCTGGAAATCCATTGCAGGTTTTACAATAGGAAGTTTAGCGCCTTCTGATGGAGGATTCTTTCTGAAATTCTGGGGGCTGGGCTTAGGTACTTGTGAGTTTGTATTTGCAGAAGGTATCAATTTTGGGAAGGTCAATAGCTTTATAAATCAGAAGATTATTATGCAGTAATTTTTATGTGAGGCCGGGCTACGGGTGCAGTTCGGTTTTTTGGGCTTTGTTGAATTTGGAATATAGGAGTTGAAATGAATCAATCTGGAAAGAAAGTTGATGATCAGGCCAATGCGTCTATGCCCCAGTGGGATATACCACGGGGGGATGGCCTCCCATGGTATGAACAGAAGGGGAAAGTGGTTTTATTTTTGATTATATTTTTCCCTGTGGGGCTTTACGGACTTTGGAAGAGCGAGCAATTCGATAAGAAGGCGAAGGTTTTTTTAACGTGTGCTGTGGCGTTAATTGTTTTGATTGCTGCTACGGATAATACGTCCACGTCCACGCCCACGAATACGTCCACGAATACGACAGCAACAAACCCAGCGCCCTAAAAAGAATGGTACACCGGTGGTAACTTGAATTCTGGAAGTGCTCTTGGTTGGCAAGATGCTGATTATGCGAATAAATTAGCCACGGCAGGCGGTATGTTCGCGGCTTTATGGAACGAAGAGGCCTTCATTCCGGCGATTCAGAATCAAATTCGATCTATGGATGACATGAAGCCGTACGCAAAAGAGTTGGTCGTATTTATGGATAAGGCAACGGAAAAGAATCCTGATCCTGTCCAAAATGAGAAAATGTATGCTAACCAAAAAGTTAGCGAAATGGCAGTTATTGGCATGGTGATGATGGGTTGGATAAAAAGTTAGGCTGGTGGTCATATGAAAGGTGCATTTGCGGCTTTGAAGAAAAAGAGTTGGCTACTTTTTCTGGTTGGGTCTTTGATGCTTTTGACAATCGGTCTCTCGGCTGCTTCTTTGGGGCCCTACCACGGAAATAAAAGGTCCCATGTGTTCCATCAGTCCTCTTGCCGATATTACAAGTGTAAAAACTGTACGGTTGTTTTTGAAACAAGGGAAGAAGCTGTTTCAGCGGGCTACAGGGCTTGCCAGATTTGCCAGCCCTGAATAATTCATAGCCATTTCTTCTATTCAGATGGATGACTATGGTTCTTTTCTGTCCCCGCTCTATCGAGCGGGGACTTTTTTATATGGTATTTCAGCGTAAATTTTCACCTCGGTCAGTGTGTCGCCTATAATGATCTTTGCCATCTCCAGGTCATAATGGGACTGAATGTTCATCCAGAACTCGGCAGATGTGCCGAAGTATCGGGACAGGCGCAGGGCGGTGTCGTCACTGAGACCTCTTTTTCCATGGACGATTTTGTTCACACGCATGGCCGGGACGACCAGGTCCTTTGCCAGGCGTCTTTGGGTGATTCTCAAAGGCTTTAAGAACTCTTTGAGAAGGATTTCTCCGGGGTGGGTTGGGTTATGCTTTTTCATGCGTTTTCCCTATGGTATTCAACTGTTTCACCGCGCTTAAAGGCGTCACATTCGATCCCTGAGCAGATTTGTCACATACTGGTTCAGGCTTAGACCTTCAGCTGCCGCCCTGGTTGCGATTTCGGCATGTAATTCAGGTGGGACCCTCAGGTTGAACTTTCCAGAATATTCCTTGCGTGGGTTGATTCCCTCCTCTTCACACATCTCAAGGAAAGCCCTAAGGGAAATTTCCCCTTCTTTGCGAAGCTCATTTGTAGTGGCTCCGTAAAAATCGGCACCACCGTTAAGGCCGACAAACTCCCCACGGAAGCTATCGATCTCCGGGTCATATTTAATCACGGCGTTATAGCCGTTTATGGTCATCACGTTCTTCATGGTTTTATCCCGTTACGTTCAAGCCATTTTCGAATAGAAGCAACCGCACCTTTGTCTGTGTCCGGCGATGGGTGCGGTCTGTGAAATATCTGGATCTCGCCGAAAAGCACCACCCCGATGCGGGAGCCTTCGCGTTCGCTAACCTTTGCCCTCAGCTCCCTAAGAAGCGCCTCAATATCGGTCCATTTGATGTTGCCACTTACCGGCCTGGCAAAGATTCGTTCCAATGTTTTTTGATGCTTTCGTTTTATCTGTGTCATAGTATCACTTTTTGGTACCACGTCAATGGGAAAGCGAAATGGCCACGCCAGATTCCGCCAAACCGTAACTCTGGTCTGTTTGTCTTATGTTTCAAGAGTTTGACTATAGGTAAGGTTGGTGGAGGCTATTTCTTCTTGGATACATCTTCCCGTTTTTCGTTGACAGCTATTTCCCAATCTACTATTTGAGTAAATTACTCACACAGCACCACCCGCACAGGCCGGAGACAAGGCCCGGCGGTCCTTACATCAGCTCATAGCCGAAAGGCATGGGCTATTTTTGTTTCTGCTTTCAGCTTCAGCCCCCTCTCTCAGAAAAAAAATCATTTTTGAAAAATAAAATTCCACTTTACCTGTACCCCCTCTCAACCCGGTTGGGCTACAGACATTTCCATTGGAGATTTAGGGAATGGTATTAGCTGACACAGAACGTGATGAAATCACCAATGAAGCCAATGCAGCGGTGAAGCACCGATGCAAAAAGTCGGAGGTGGTGAAGCGCATTGCGGAGCGGATGTCTCTGTCTGAGGCAACCATTTACGACTACCTGACAGGCCGCATCAAAGTAAACCTGCGCTTTTTAAAGGCCGTGGTGGCCGTGACTGAAGACCCCTTCCTCAAAAAATACCTCGAACCAGACGGCATGTGCCTCGTTCCCACCGAGGAAGTCTTTTCCCCCACGGACAACTGGGACAAGGAGTCCTTTGACGTGGTGTCGGCCATTTCGACGCTTCGGGAGAAGGCCCAGGAGCTGCTGACCAACGGCAAGCCCACCAAGAACGCCCAGCTGGAGCTGCTGGCAAGCTTTCAGATTTGCCGGAGGAAATTGGACGAGCTGGAGGCCCTTATCCTTGGGCGTGTGCGTGACGGTGGAAATTAGGGGCAGGAGGACGCAATGGGAAAGCCAGAACAGAAGACCCGAAACATCAAGCTTACCCGCGCCGTACTGTGAGGCAAGAGCTTTGCGGAAGCCGGGCGGCTTTTCAATGTGAGTCAGACACGGTCGCGGCAGATCTATGAAGCCACCGTGCACATGTTCTTTTTTGACAGGGGAAGAGGCGAGGACGGGGAACTGAAGAGCTTGACGGTGTTGAGGAGAGAATACCCCGGACATTGCCAATACTGATGGCATGAGCAGATTTGAATTTATTGAACGTGCTGAAATGAAAGCAAATACAAAAATAGAAAATCGATAAAATTGACCGGAAAATGAGAGAGCCCCGACAGTGGGCGCTGCCGAGGCTCTAATTCTTTACCAAAGCAATGAGCAAAAAATAACACACGACGTCGTTCTACACAAGTAAAAAGTTGTGTTGTTAGAAAGGGTTAATCACGTGGAGAGAGGCTATTTGAAGGCATGGCGCAAAGTTGAAGATTCTGTGTCCTGGAGCAGGGGGCTGGAGTACCGAGGGCTGATGTGGAGCATTCTGAATCGGGTCAGGTTTAAGCCGGTCTATTTTGCGGGGCACCACGTACCCGCCGGTTCATTTGGAATCGTCGTTTCTGAGTGGGCCCTGGGCGAGGGGATCACCCGGCCCAAGCTGCAGCGCATGCTTAAGGCCCTCGAAGAGGATGAATTCATCAAAACGGAGAACGTGAGCAACCGATTTTGTCTGATTACGGTTGTGAATTGGGATACATACCAAGCCTCACCCGAAGAGAGCGAGCAACCAGCGAACAACCGATGAGCAATTACCTATTAAAGAAAGTAATAATATATATATATCACCCCCCAATTTTTGGAATTTGCTGAGAAGTACCAGCAGAAGCAATGGCAGATCCACGGCAACGCCGCACCGGACCTTACCGAAGAGTTGTTTTTCAAGGGGGCGGAAACAGTGGGGCGGCTGGTTCAGGATGGATTCAGCTTCACATATGTCAACGGTCGCGAGGAAGTGTACCATTTTCGGTCGTCAAAAGTGTACCACCTTTGACATTAATTGATTTACTTGTCAGCTCACCTCCCTTCCAGACTTTTTCCGTAATCTGAAGCTCTGTCCCTTGATGTTTACAACGACGCTGTGGTGCAATAAACGGTCTAGTATGGCGGTTACTATAATTGGGTCATGGAAGAGTTCAGCCCAGTCGCCAACAGCCTTATTTGAGGTAATAATGGTTGATGCCTTCTCGTATCTATTGGCGATAAAACGGAAGAAAAGGTTACACTCCTCACGGTCTATCGGGGTGTATCCGACCTCATCAACAACGACCAGCGCGGACTTATGGTAACTTCGGCCTTTGCCTGGTCTCCCCGCTTCATGATCCCGCTTAAGCTTGGCAATAAGGTCTTCCATGTTGGTGAAGTAGATGCTCAAACCCGCCTGACAGGCCTTTATAGCCAGGGATACGGCCAAGTGAGTCTTCCCCACACCAGGAGGGCCAAGGAATATGATATTCCCGTGTTTTCGGATAAATGTCAGATCAAATAGGGACATTACAAGCTGCTTGTCCAGGTGTGGCTGGAAGGAAAAATCGAATTCATCAATGCTCTTGAGGTACGGCAGCCCTGAGATCTTTAACGCCGTATCGACACGCCGTTGCTCTTTTTGGACGACCTCTTCTTCAAGCAACTCAGCAAGGTAGGTCAAGTGGCTCTTTTTCTCATCCATCGCGACTTGTGTTACCGCGTCCAGAACCTCCCGGATTCGAGGTAGTTTCAACCTGTCCAGATTGGCTTCAATCCGTTCTATAACGACGCGATCATTCATGCCACTGCCTCCGACATTGCGAGTTGCTCGTATACGGAGAGGGGCCGAACCTCGACATCCATTTCATACTTGGGTTTGGCTGGGCTGATTGTCTGTTTTGCCCTGCCCTTGGCCTTTCTCAAGTGCGCGTATTTTCGGGCATTCATGGCCCTGTCCTTTTTTAATTCTTCATAGAATTTTTTGTCTTGGACCAAGCACCCACGGCCCTTCGGGATCTCGTAGGAGACAACAAGGGTGTTGTCGTTAAATATTCTTATCGATTTATCTTTCACTCGCAGGGTCAGCAGTTGCCCCACAAGAGTATGGGGGACAACATAGCTGTTACCTTCGAATCGGATTGTACAATCCTTGTAGACAGTTCGGGTGACCCTGTATGACGCGTCAAAGGTTAGGAGGGGCAAGGGCGACAAGTAGGGCTTTTCACGAAGGAATCGTTCGGCAACGACCTCATGCGTGGTGCCATGAACTCTTTGGCTCTTTTCTTTCACCCAGGCTTTCAAGTCACGGTTGGCTGTCTCCAGGCAGGTGTAAGTATACCCTCTCCAAAAACCTTCACGGATGTAGTGATAGGGGCGTTCAACCTTCCCTTTGACCCATGCCGCATAAGCTGGCGCGACCTTTGGCTTGAAGTTGTAGTGAAGAGCAAGCGCCTCAAGGCTGCTGTTGAACTTGGTCTTTCCGGCAAACTTGCCGATGTACACGTTTTTCATTCGATCATAAACAATTTCAGCGGGTACCCCGCCAAAATACGCAAATGCCCGAGTATGGTTTTCAAGAAAAGAGGGCAATGTACAGTTGGACGTCAACTCAACATAGGGTTCCCTTGAATAGCCCAAAATCATGGTAAAAAGATAACGTTTCTTTATCGTCCCGTCTGCTAACTCAACATGAAATTCGTCATAATCGACCTGGGCTTGGAGGCCGGGCTCAGTCTCAAACCGCATATACGCGATTTGAAAACGACGCTTTTTGTGTTCATGGACCCTTCTTTTGACAATCTCATAACTTCCTGTAAAACCGATCTTTGTCAGTTTTTCGTATATCAACGTGGCCTTGTATTCATTGTCCTCTTCGAGCCACGCCTCAATGTGGGCATTGAAGGGATCTAGCTTACTTTTCCGAGGGCAAGATGACTTTGATGAAATGGGGTGGGGATTGTTAAGGTATTTGGTTACTGTATCACGATGGATGCCGAGCTTTTCTGCAATTTTCCGCTTGGAGAACCCTTGCTTGTGAAGGCTATTGATGTCCAAAATTGTCACCGTTTTTTCATTCCGTGTACTCCACTGTCGGTCTCGGGCAAAAGCTTCTTTTTAGCACCCTTCGACCGAACATGTGTCTGGAAAAATTTGTTACCAGACCACTCCTAAGTGGTACACTTTCAAACGACCATTTTTGGTACACTTTATAACGACCATCTACATCTGCTTTTTGGCCATGGTGACATTCTCCTTTCAGGAGGTTAATACCACAGCCAGATACACAGATAAATTTACACTCTCTGGTTGGTCGGGCCTTGCACTCTTCGTATTTATAGGGCTGATCCTTTTTTTTTTGTATATCGTAACAGATGTTGTACCAGCAAAAACCCCGCTGCCTCCAAAGGTAGCGGGGTTTTTTATTCCATCATTCAGCCTGATGAGGTCATCTGAGATCTGAATAGGAATGGGTCGTTTTTTACCTGTGGAGGAAATCTGCATTTTGTTCGCAGGTAGGTAAAGAAATGAGTGGTGGGATTGGCGGGAATTCGGTGTGCACGACGTATTCTACTACTTTCGCGCGTGGTAGCTGGGGCTGGCTTGTTGTCTGCGCTTGTGGTCCCGATTATCGAATCTATTGAGTGTGCCGGAACGTTTCAACAGCTTGGCCTCCGGTAGCATTACCGGAGGCAACGGGCGCTGAAACAGGTGCCGTTTTTATGTTCAATCCGGCGTAGGCTAAAATCGGACGGTTACACGGGCCCCCCACTCGGCCGGAGGAGAGTAGATGTTGTAGATCCCTGCAAAGCCTAAGGTGTCGTATGTGGTGTCAAACACATTGCGGCCGTAGAGATAGACATCGAAGGACTGGGCTTCGTAACCCAACTTGACGTTGATCAGTTCATAGGCATCCCGCTTTGTGGTGTTGGTTTTGTCCAGGTACATGTCGCCGTAGCCGGTGGCATCGACCTGGGCAAAGAGGCCCCGGGCGTCGCGGTAGGCCAGGCCGCAATTGAAGCTGTATCTGGGGGCGAACCGGTTTTCGTTGCCGCTGTAGTTGCCCAGGGCGTCTTCAAAGGAGTCAAAGGTGGTCTCATTGAGCCCCAGGCCGCCGAAGAGGGTGAAGCTTGTTCCCAGAAGTGCCGTGAATTCGATCTCTGCGCCCTGGGAGGTGGCTTCAGCCGCGTTGGATGTGTAGGTATGGGTCGGGCTCGATTTGGAGATGTGGGCCGTGACCTGCATATCCGAAATATCCATGTAGTAGAGGTTGGCGTTAAGGGTCAGCCGCTTTTGGAGGAGCCGGGATTTGAACCCGATGTCATAGGAGTAGAGGGTCTCTTCGTCATAGGTTGTGGGGTAGCCGGCAACGGCGTATGGGTTGAATCCGCCGGAGCGGTACCCCTTTGCGATGGTGACATATCCCATGATGTCCGGCGTGATATGGTAGTTGACAGCCACCTTGGGGGAGACTTCGTCATAGGTGTTCTTCTCGGTCAGGCCTTTGGTCTTGTCGTCGAGCTCCTTTTTTTCATCGTCGTAGCGGAGGCCTGCGATGATGTTGAGGCGGGGTGTGAGCCCGTAGTTGATGTGGCCGAAGATGCCCAGGGAGTCCCCGTCAATGGTCTGGAGAACGGTCATGGGCATGGTGCCCGTCCACCGTTCATCGATGTCGTTTTCAAAGATGTCTCCATACAGCCCCATGAGCCAGCTGAGGGCACCTGAGGTGCCGCTGAGACGAAGCTCCTGGGAGCTTTTTGTGTAGACGTTGTCCAGAAAAAGGTGGCGCTCCAGCATGGGGTTGGAGGTGAAGTCGTTGTCCTGGACCTGTTCGCCGTGAAACCTTCGATGGGTGGTCACCGAATCGATGGCCACGTCCGGGGTGAGGTCCCCATGGACCTTCAGGCTGGTGAGGTCGTTGCTGGAGGTGTTCTCTCCCTCCAGGTCGGATGATACCTCCCGGTCCTGCTGGAACGTGTTCCCCAGGCTTCCTGCGCCATCGTCGAAGCTCACGATGCTCTTGATCAGGGTGATGTCCAGGGCGTCGGTGGGGGCAAGACGCAGGTTTACTTTTCCATAGTTGTGTTCCCGGTCATCCACCTCATCCCCTGTGAGAACGTTTTTAACATACCCGTCTTTTTCATAGTGGCGCAGTGAGACGCCCAGGAATAGCTTGTCTTGAATGAGGGGGCCCCCGATGGAGGCAGAGGCCTCGCGCAGGTTGTCGCTGCCGCCCCGCACGCTCACCTTCCGGGTGGGTTCGTTGTCCAGTTCCGTTGTGATGATGTTAAGAACGCCGGCCTCGGTGTTCTTGCCGTAGAGTGTCCCCTGGGGGCCTTTGAGGACTTCGATGCGCTCAATGTCCAGGATCGGGTCGTTGATGCCGATGCCCATGGTCATGGGGACGCCGTCCACGTAGACACCCATGGTGCTCTCCAGGGTAATGGCGTCGGCAAAAAGGCCCCGGATGGAAGGGGGGGAGGTGGTGGAGAAACCCAGGTCGAACATCATGAGAGACGGGGTGTAATTGCTGACGTCCCGGAGGACGCCTATTTCCCGGTCCTCCACGTCAGTGGTGTCGAGAAGGGTGAGGCTGATGGGGATAGCCTGGGGATCTTCACTTTGTTTCTGGGCGGTGATTACCACTTCTTTCAATGCCCGGGGTTCGGGTGTGTTGTCGTCGTGGGCGAAGGCGTTGCCGAAAATCAAAAGGCAACAGAGAGCAGTTGCTGGGAGAATGGTGGTGCGCATGTGTCTGAATTCCTTTTTTCGGTATGGCTGGGCCGGCATGTGGTGATGCAGCAGAGGAAACGGTATTCCCACCTCCCCTCCCCATGGAAAAGGCCTGGTGTGGGTCAACTCCCCAGCATTTACGCAGTGTCACTGTGGCGGGGGGGATGATTTGTTTGGGGTGTCGAAATTTATTTTTGGCTCCAAGGACGTTAATATGAGCAATTGAAATAGTCAATACGAAATGTCTTTTTAGAGTGAATGAAAGGGTACGCTGATACAGCCGGTTCTGCGGCGGGCTTTCGGTTTAGCCCATTCATATGCAAAAGACTCGGCACCAGCAAAAACCCCGCTGCATTTACATGCAGCGGGGTTTTTTATTGTATCGTTGATGTGTGGACTATGGGTGCGGTGGGACCGTATCCGTTTGGGGCAGAGCCTTTCAAAGCAGAGGGTCTACTCACCCTTCTGGCGAGCCGAGTGCACCCATCTTCTGCGTTATCAGGGCTTTTATAAAACCACGACATCTGCAGCTCTGATGCCTTGAATATGGGTGCACTCGACTCGTGAAATAACCGGGCTATGCATGGATACGAAATCATCGATGATGGTCCTTATTTCTGAGGGGGAGGATCCGTTTTCGCGGTATCAGGGCAGGGGGGGGGATTGGGCCGGCAGGCCGTGGTCGCGGTCTCCGGTGGGGCACATTTAATGCAAAACTGCATTGGCACGCCACCCTTCCATGGAAAAACCCTTTGAAACACGCCCTGTTGAGAGATTATGCAAAAATGCATTGGCACATCAAAGCAGATAAAATGCCAAGAATCCGGCCTGTTGCATGAAATAAAATGCATGTTTGCATCAACGCTCCTTCTGCCGTAACATAGCCCGCCGCCAAACCCGCTGATTATCATTATCAAATTTTTTTATTTCAATTTGGCATGTGTCTTGCTGTTATCCGGTTTTCGATAAATTATTCTTCTGATTTCAATCAACCGCAAGGTCGACAGAATAGATACAAGGAGTGTGGTGACATGCTGAACAGGTTCCAAACACTGGATAACGCCGGAAAAGAGAAACTTCACGCCGCCTGCATGGAGGTGCTGGGATCCACGGGGGTCATCTTTGAAGACGATGAGGCCCTCGAGATCTTCAAGGCAAACGACTTCAAGGTGGAGGGGAACAAGGTCTTCTTCCGGGAAGAGCAGGTGAAAAAAGCCCTGGAGACCACTCCGTCGGAGTTCATCATCCGCGCAAGGGACCCTGAAAAATCCGTTCGCATCGGTGGGGATCACTTTGCCCTGAGCCCCGGCTGGGGAGCCCCGTTTGTGATGGATGCCGACGGCACCCGGCGTTCGGCCACCATGGGCGATGTGGAGAACCTCCTCAAGCTGGTGCAGGGATCGCAGTATATCGACATGACCGCCAGCGGCATGGTGGCCCCTCCGGATCTTGATCCCAAATCCGCATCGGCCGAACTTTTGGCCTCCACCTTCATCTATTCGGACAAGCCCCTCACCGGCAACCCCTCCGGTCGGCAGAACTCCGTGGAGCTTCTGGAGATGGCGTCCATTGTGTGGGGAAGCCGCGAGGAGGTCATCAAAAGCCCGGTGTCCATTACCTCCATCAACCCCACATCTCCCCTTATCTATGGCCCCGAGGCAGCCGGCAGCGTCATCGAGCTTGCCCGCGGCGGCCAGGCCCTTCTCATCTCCAGCATGGTGATGGCGGGCCTCAGCGGCCCCATCACCCTGGCCGGAACCGCCGTGATTGAGATGGCCGAAAGCCTTGCAGGCATCGTCCTTGCCCAGCTTGTGCGCCCCGGTACCCCTTGTGTTTGCGGGGGCACCTCCTGCGGGGCCGATCTTCGTCTCTGCGCCGCCACCATCGGCAGCCCCGAGCTCCTGAAGCTGATGAACATCTCCAACCAGATGGCCCGTTACTACGGCCTTCCCTGCCGCTACGGCGGCGGGCTCACCGATGCCCACTGCTCAGACATGCAGGCGGGTATGGAGTCGGCTTTGACCATGGCCCTGAGCCTTGCTGCCGGGACCCACTACATGCACCAGGCCTGCGGCATCCTGGGGGCTTACACCGCCATGAGCCTGGAGAAATTCGTCATGGACGAAGAGCTGGCCGGAATGGTTCGAAGGGCCCTTGAACCCGTGGAATTCACCGATGAGACCTTGAACCTGGATGCCATTACCCGCATAGGGGCCGGCGGCAGCTTCCTCATGGAGCCCATGACAGCCATGCGCTGCCGCACGGAATTTTTCCTTCCCACCCTGGCCTATCGCAACAACCACACCAAATGGGTGCAGGAGGGCAGCCCTCAGATGCTCGATACCGCCGCGAAGCACGTTCAGGAGCGCCTTGCCGCCTACACCAGGCCGGACATGGATCCTGCCATTGAAAAGGATCTGATGGCCTATATCGAAACACGGCGCGGTTCAGCCACCACCGCAGCCTGACCCGGGTATTTCATGAGACATAAGGGTGGCTCGACCCGTGAAAGACGAGGGCTCACCCGGATATCCCATGGGAAAACGCAACGCCGATGAATTGATGCCAGTGACCGTGGAATCAGGCGGCACATGACATATCCGGGCTACGGGTCATCCAATCATACTGCGGCCGCACCTCTTGTATGGAGCGAGAGGCGGCCGCGCATTCCAACCACTATGACAGGACATTGTATGTTACAGGACGGATGTAAGGAAAACCAAAGCGTGCTGAAGCGGTACTTCGGTGCCGAGTTAGACATCACCATTTTTTATTTTATTATTACCCTCACCGTGCCCTTTGTTGTTTTAGGCGCCGGCTGGCCGGACCTTCTGAGCAAGGTCTGCGGTACCGCCGTGGGCTATGTGTTTAAGGTCTTTCAGTCCACCTACCTCCTGGGAGTCACAGGGATTCTTGTCTTCTGCCTGGCCCTTGCCTTTTCACCCTATGGCAAGGTGCGCCTCGGCAAGGACGACGAAAAACCGGAGTTTTCAACCTTCAGCTGGTTTTCCATGCTCTTTTCCGCCGGCATGGGCATTGGCCTGATCTTCTGGTCCGTTGCCGAGCCCCTGGTGCACATGGCCGCTCCCCCCACGGGTGAGGCCAACACCTTTGAAGCGGCCCGCCTGGGCCTTGAGCTTTACTTTTTTCACTGGGGCTTCCACGCATGGGCGGTCTACGCCGTCGTGGCCCTGACCCTGGCCTATTTTCAGTTCAGAAAAGGGGAGGGCGCCCTGTTCTCCAGCTGCCTGATTCCCCTCATCGGCAGGAAGCACGCCAACGGCCTGGTGGGCCGCCTCGTGGATACCTTCGCGTCCTGGGCCACCATTTTTGGTGTGGTTACGGGCCTGGGCATGGGCGGCATGCAGATGGCCAGCGGCATCAGTAGCCTGTTCGGCATTCCCGGAGGGCCCAACCTGACCACGGCCCTGATTCTGGTGGTGACCTTTGCCTATATCGCCACAGCGGTGACAGGCGTGGCAAAGGGGATCAAGTTCGTGGCCAACCTCTGTGTCGTGTTCATGATCGTTTTGATGTTCTTCTTTGCTGTGTTCGGACCCACCGGTTACATCTTTAAAACCCTGTGGATGGGCTTTTCCGACTACATGCTTGATCTTCCCAAGCTCTCTTTTGCCACCACCTTGTTCGACAACGACACCTGGACCCGTAACTGGACCGTCTTTTTCTGGGCCTTCTGGATTGCCTGGGCCCCCTTTGTGGGTGCCTTCATCGCCCGTATTTCCAAGGGGCGAACCATCAAGGAGTTTATCCTCGGGGTTATTATCCTGCCGCCTGTTTTCTCCTTTATCTTCTCGGCGGCCCTGGGCGGGACCACCATGCACCTGGAGTTTGTCAGGCACCTCAACGTCAGTGATCCCATCAACAAGGACCTTGCCATGGCGCTGTTCGTGACCCTGAAGCACCTGCCTTGCTTTCATTTCATGACAGGGCTTTCCCTGGTGCTGATTTTCTTCTTCCTCATCACCTCGTGCAACTCGGCCACCTACGTGGCCGCCCGATTCGTCACCAGTGGCGTGGACGTCTCCGATCCCAAGGCAAACAACCGCCTGACCATCACCTTCGGGCTTATCCTGGGGCTCCTGACCGTTGTGTTCAACTACTCCGGCGGCCTCAAGGGCCTCCAGACAGCCACCATCCTGGGGTCCGTGCCCTTTTTCATCGTCATGATCCTGGGCATCGTCACCCTGGTCAAAGACCTGATTCAAAACGAACGAGCAGAAGGGGAGGCCGTGGCCGCCCCCTCCCACAGCGAATAACCAAGCACCACGCACCGGGGCCATCCAACCACACGCCCCGGTGTTTTTTGTCTTTTTTTTGCAAGGAGTACGAATAAAAAAATGGCTATCCAAGATATATTCCAGGCCGTCATCGGCCTTGATGCCGGCAAAGTCGTCAGCGAAGTCAACGGAGAACTCGAGGCAGGGACCAACGCAAACACCATCCTCCAGGAGGGACTCATCAAGGCCATGGATGAAGTCGGTGAGCGCTTTTCCGCCGGGGAGACCTTTGTGCCGGAGATGCTCATGTCCGCCCAGGCCATGAAAACCGGTGTGGAGGTCCTGAAGCCCCATCTCACCGGTGAGGCCGACACAAAAATCGGCACCATTGTCATCGGATCGGTCCACGGGGACCTGCATGACATCGGGAAAAACCTGGTGTGCATCATGCTGGAAGGCGCGGGCTTCAATGTGGTGGACCTGGGCGTGGATATCACTAAGGAGGCCTTTGTGGAGGCGGCCAAAGAGCACAACGCAGACATCATCGGCCTTTCCACCCTCTTGACCACCACCATGTGCAACGTTGAAGAAACCATCGAAGCGGTCAAAGAGGCCGGTATCCGTGACTCCGTGAAAATCCTCGTGGGCGGGGCCCCCTTGAGCCAGGAGTATGCCGAAAGCATCGGGGCGGACGCCTTTGCCGCCGATGCCGGAGACGCCGGAAAGGTCGCCCGGCAGCTGGTTCTTCACTAATCCGAATGCTCCAAGGCAATGGCGTATGGAACTGTTTAGCGCCAAAACGCCTCCGGCGGACCTGCCGAAATAGTTTTGCCTGATTTTGTATCAGGAAAGTTTTTTGCGGAGCTTTTTTTCAAAAAAGCGACCCGCCGGAGGCATAAGCTGAACAGTGACGTTTTTCCTGTTGTATCCACGCTTTTTCCCCATCCCTTTGGGACAGGCGTGGATGCGGCAGGCTCCCTGTATTTTTAAGCAACATCGCCGGATTTTGTTTCTGGCCCGTACATACATGTTTTTTTTGATCGGAGGTACCCCATGGACGGCAAGTCCTTGATTCTGAACGCCCTTAACCACAACGATGTCCCCCGCACCCCCTGGGTCCCCTACACCGGTGCCCAGATCGCGAACCTCAAAGGCTATGCCGCAGATGAAATTTTCAAGGACGCAGACAAGCTCGTCGAGTGCCTGCTGGAAGCGGTGGCGCAGTATGCGCCGGACGGACTGCCCGTGATGTTCGACCTGCAGGTGGAGGCCGAGATCCTCGGATGCGACCTGAAGTGGTACCCCAACACCCCGCCCACGGTGTGCAGCCACCCCCTTGCCAACGATTTTACCATTCCCACCAAGCGCCTGACCAAAGAGGACGGCCGCATTCCCATCATCATGGAGGCCACCCGACGTCTCAAGGAAGCCCGTCCCGATATTGCCCTCTACGGCCTGGTGTGCGGCCCCCTGACCCTGGCGTCCCATTTGCGCGGTACCAACATCTTCATGGACATGTACGGCGACGCCGACAAGGTTAAAGAGCTCATCAACTACTGCGAAGAGGTGGTCAGCGAGTATGCCGGGTTCCTGATTGAAGCAGGATGCGATGTGATCGGTGCCGTGGATCCCCTGGTTTCCCAGATCTCCCCGGTCTCTTTCAAGCAGTTCCTGACCGAGCCCTATACGGCTTTTTACGACAAGCTCAAGACCCAGGGCGTGCCCTCCACCTTTTTTGTGTGCGGTGACGCCACAAAGAGCATCTCCGCCATGTGCGAGACCCGGCCCGATGCCATCGCCATCGATGAAAACGTGGACATCCTGGAAGCCAAGAAGGTCACCGACGAGTACGGCATCCTCATCTCCGGCAACCTCCAGCTCACCATCACCATGCTCTTCGGCACCCAGCAGGACAACCAGAAGGCCGCCATCGAGCTTATGGACGCCCTGGGCACCAAGGACTTCATCCTGGCCCCCGGGTGCGACGTGCCCTTCAACGTTCCCCCGGAAAACATCGTGGGGATCGGCATGGCCGTCCATAATAAGGAGGCCACCCGCAAGGCCCTTGAGGCCTATGTGAAAAAGGACGAGCTCCCGGAGATCGAGCTGCCGGACTACGCCGGCCTCGACCACGTCCTCATCGAAGTGGTCACCATTGACTCCAAGACCTGCGCGGCCTGCGGCTACATGGTCGCCTCCGCCAACGACGCCGCCGCTCCCTTCGGTGACAAGGTCAAGGTGGTGGAACGCTCCATCATGTACCCCGAAAACGTCGCCTTCATGAACCGGGTGGGCCTTGCCAACGCACCGGCCATGCTGGTAAACGGTGAGATCAAGCACGTCTCCCTGATCCCCACCAGCGAGACCCTCGAAGCAGAGATCAACGCCGCCATGAAGTAAGCCCCGGCTTGCCGAAGGCAACCGGAGAGTGACAACGAAAAACCCCGAGGCCCTTAACGGTTCGGGGTTTTTTATTGGCCCAAGGCTTGTTTTTGTTGGGGATATTGCTTAAGGAAAAGGCTTGGAAACCATGGTGTGATGCAAGGAGGGATGATGGCTGTTGGATGGGCCCGTGACGGGGCCGTAAACGATCAGATCGATGCCAGTATCGGCGATGAGGTAAAGCGGGTCCGCGAGATGATGCCCAAGGGACCCGGCCTCACCCATTGCGCGTTGTGTGAGGAGGAGATCCCGGAAGCACGGCGCAAGGCCATACCCGGCGTTACCCTGTGCGTTGCGTGCCAGCAGGAGGAAGAGCAGCGCCAGACACGTGCCTCAGCCATCAACCGGCGGGGCAGCAAGGACAGCCAGCTTCGCTGAGGCCAGCTTTCAAGGCGGCTCACCGTGCAGCTACCCCTGGCGCCCGGCATTGAGCCCGTGCTTCTTGAGTTTTCTCACCACGCTGGACTGGTCGATGCCCAGGTGCTGGGCCAGGGCCCGGGTTGTGGGGTGAAGGACCATGGCTTTTTTCAAAAGCTCACGTTCAAAGGCCTCGACCTGGGCTTTCAGGGGTTGTGAGGTGTCGGAAGAGGGCCGTTGCCTGATAAAGGCGGCCACCTGCCCATCCAGGGCCTCGGTTTCCCCAAGCACGACCACCCGTTTGACGATGTTTTTCAGTTCCCGGACATTGCCGGGGAAGGGGTAGCTCCGGAGGCTCTCCACCAGCAGGGGGGAGAGCTTGCATTTGGAGCCGTACCGCTCATTGTAGGCCGCAAGGTAATGCTCGAAGAGGACGGGAATGTCTTCCGGGCGTTCCCGCAGGGGCGGGATGGGGACGCTGAAGGCGTTGATTCGGTAATAAAGGTCTTCACGGAACCGTCCCTTCTTCACATGGGTGGCCAGGTCGCAGTTGGTGGCCGCGATCAGGGTGCAGTCCACTTTGGTCTCCTGGGTCCCGCCCAGGCGCATCACCTGGAAGTCGTCTAAGTACTTCAGCAGCTTTGCCTGGAGCGACAGGGGCATCTCTCCGATTTCATCAAGGAAAATGGTACCGCCGTTGGCCTTCTCCAGAAGGCCTGCCTTGCCCTGGGCCCTGGCTCCGGTGAAGGCACCGCCTTCGTACCCGAAGAGTTCGGCTTCAAGGAGGTTTTCCGGAACAGCAGCGCAGTTGATCTGGACAAAGGGGTGTGATTTTCGTGCGCTTCTCTCATGGATAACGCGTGCCAGGAGCCCCTTGCCTGAACCCGATTCCCCGAGGATGAGGATCCGGGATACCCCTTTGTCTGCGAGGTTGAAACTCTTTTTCAGGGTGTTGCGGTAGGCCTCACTACGGGCCACGACCTCACAGCTTCCCACCCGAACCATGGTGGGGTCGTGAAAGGATTCGTTCAACAGCGCGTCAATGGCTTCGGAGTCCGACAGGGGCCGAACCTCACCGGCTCCGTTGACAGGGGTCTCCGTAACCACAATGCGATAGACTTCACCCCGCTCATCCACGTGCGGAATGCCGGTGTTGCGCGTCAGGAGCCCGGTGCGCATGGAACGTGAATTGACAGACGCACGGGTTTTTGTCCGAAAAATGTCATGGGCCACGGATCGGTCGTAAAGCCCGTCCCGAATCAGCTCCAGATAACACTTTCCAATGAGAGACTTCTCGTCAACCCTGCCGTATTTCTCCGCCGTCTTGTTCACGGCGATCACCCGGCCAAACCCATCCCACACCCAGATCCCGTGGGGTGCGGAATTTAAAATGCTTCCCATCACCAATGCCCTCCCCATCAGGATTCGATGCCTATAAACGAGTAATAGAGACGAAAATAAAGCAAACCATAAGCTGAAATCCTGACTGTGATGCCAAATACATAGCGTGCCGGAGCCCCCAAAGTCAATAACCCGGGTCCCATAAACAAACAGTGGTCACTCATGACCTCCTTCCGGCGGACCTGTGGAGAGTTGCCTCCACGGCCGGGCGTTTTTTTAGAGGGGCTGCCTTTCTTTCGATGCGTTTTTACATTTTCGAAACCGCGAAAATTCTGCAAAACGGTGTTTTTTCACATGTTCGGTGCCGATGCAAAAACCCATCGCCAATGCCGCCTTGCATAACCACTTGTTTTTTCAATCTCTGCGGGAAAAGACGATGGGTTTTCGCATCGCTTTGCCCGCGGCCCCCCGTGAGAACGGCTTCCAACGCCCTTGATATAGCTCCATTCCTCGTCGAAGTCCCCCTGATGGCATACAAGTTGCTCTTTCACAACGACATCCCAATGTCCGGATCAGTAACAGCCACGGTGTGTGGCACCATGCAAAGGAGTGTACTCAGCCATGCAGAACAGACTTCAGTCCCTTACCGATCAGGAAATCGAGCGCCTTCACCACGCCACCTTGGACGTGCTGGGACGCACCGGCATCGTCTTCAACTCCGAGGAGGCCCTCGAGATCTTTACGGCCCATGGTTTTCAGGTGGAGGGAAGCAAGGTGTTCTTTACGGAGGCCCAGGTCATGAAAGCCCTGGAGACTGCTCCGTCGGAGTTTACCATCCGGGCCAGGAACCCGGAGAAGTCCGTTCGCATCGGCGGCGACCATTTCGTTCTCAGTCCGGGCTGGGGCGCTCCCTTTATCATGGATGCCTCCGGCACCCGTCGCAACGCCACCTGGAAGGATTCCACAGATCTCACCAAGCTGGTTCAAACCTCGCCTTTTCTGGACATGACGGCCAGTTCTATTGTCCCTGCCAAGGACCTTCCCCCGGAAACAGCCTCTGCCGAGCAGCTTGCCGCCGCCTTTACCCTGACGGACATGCCCATGACCGGCAACCCCTGCTGCAAGGCCAACGCCCTCATCGCCATGGACATGGGAGCCATTGTGTGGGGAAGCCGGGAAGCGGCAAGTGAAGCCCCCTTTACCATTATCTCGGTGAACCCCACCTCGCCCCTGACCTACGATCCCGACGCAGCCGACGGCCTGATCACCTATGCGCGGGGAGGGCAGGCCCTGCTTATTTCCAGCATGGTCATGGCAGGGGTCAGCGGGCCCATCACCCTTGCAGGAACCGCGGTGATGGAGATGGCCGAGAGCCTGGCGGGCATTGTTCTGGCGCAGCTGGTGAGGCCGGGGACCCCGTGCGTCTGCGGTGGGACCTCCTGCGCCGCAGACCTCAGGTTCTGCAGCGCCAGCATCGGCAGCCCCGAACTCTTGAAACTCCTGGGCATCGCCACCCAGATGGCCGCCTACTACGGGTTGCCCTGCCGGTACGGGGGCGGCCTCAGCGATGCCCATTTCCCGGATACCCAGGCGGGGATTGAGTCTGCCATGACCATCATGGCCGGGCTGCTCTCCGGGGTCCATTACATGCACCAGGCCTGCGGTATTTTAAACGCCTACACGGCCTTGAGTTACGAGAAATTTATCATGGACGAAGAGATCGGCGGGATGCTCAAACGGGCCATGGCGCCTCTGGACCTGAGCGATGAAGCCCTGGCCCTGGACGCCATCCACCGCATCGGCTCCGGTGGCACCTACATCATGGATCCCATGACGGCCAAACGCTGCCGCACCGAATTTTATATCCCCGATGTCGCCGTACGCACCTCCTATGAAAAATGGGCTGTCGAAGACAGAGACGCCTTTTTTGAAAATGCCTCCAACCAGGTCCAGAAACGGCTCGAAGCCTACGTCAAGCCCGACATCGACCCGACCATTGAAAATGACTTGAGGCAGTACATACACAAAGGAGAGTTTGCCGCATAACTTAACAACTTTCGAACCGGTGCTGGCTTGTGCTGTGAACAAGGCAAGCACCGGCGTTACGGAAGATTCATGAAAGAAGATATGGGCCAAAGATGTCCCAGATCCATACGGACCTTTGTCCTTCGAAAAGAAACCCTGCCCGATCAGGCATGGCCGGGGCCGCCGTACACGCGGGGCTCTGCCTCCATGCCGGTCTCTTTTCCAGGCACACAGATCCGGTGTCATCAACCACACAATGAGGAGATACCATGAATCAAGTAGGTCCCCACCCAAACGATGGATTTTTGAGACGGTACTTCGGAAAAGAGCTCGATCCGGCAATTTTCTATATCATCATCGCCCTGACCGTGCCCTTTGTGGTACTCGGGGCCTTTTGGCCCCAGGCCCTGGCCACGGTGAGCAACACCGCCGTCGGCTTCGTCTTCAAAGCGTTTCAATCCACCTACCTGCTCGGTGTCACCGGTATCCTCCTCTTCTGCATTGCCATCGCCTTTTCTCCTTTCGGCAAGGTCCGGCTGGGCCGGGACAATGAAAAGCCGGAGTTCTCCACCTTCAGCTGGTTCTCCATGCTCTTTTCCGCAGGCATGGGCATTGGCCTGATCTTCTGGTCCGTCTCCGAGCCCCTGGTCCACATGGCGGCACCCCCCACGGGTGAGGCCAACACTTTTGCCGCAGCCCGCCTCGGCCTTGAGATCTACTTCTTCCACTGGGGATTTCACGCCTGGGCCATCTACGCCATCGTGGCCCTTGCCATTGCCTATTTTCAGTACCGAAGGGGCCACGGCGCCATGATCTCCCGGTCCCTGATTCCTCTGATCGGTGAAAAGCACGCCAACGGCATGGCAGGGCGCGTGGTGGATGCCTTTGCCGCCTGGGCCACCATCTTCGGGGTGGTCACCGGCCTTGGCATGGGGGGCATGCAGATGGCCAGCGGCATCAGCTCCCTCACCGGCATTCCCGGCGGAACCAACACCACCACCGTTCTTATTCTTCTGGTGACACTTGCCTTCGTGGTCTCGGCCATCACCGGGGTCTCCAAGGGCATCAAGCACCTGTCCAACCTCAACGTGGTGTTGATGTTTGTCCTCATCGCCTTTTTTGTGGTCTTCGGCCCCACCGCCTACATTTTTAAAACCCTGTGGATGGGCTTTTCCGATTACATGACCGACCTGCCCAAGCTCTCCTTTGCCACCACCCTTTTCGGAAACGACGGCTGGACCCGCGGCTGGACCGTTTTCTTCTGGGCCTTCTGGATCGCCTGGGCGCCCTTTGTGGGGGCCTTCATCGCCCGGATCTCCCGCGGCCGCACCATCAAGGAGTTTATCCTGGGCGTGGTCATCCTGCCCCCGCTGTTCTCCTTTATCTTTTCCGCCGCCCTCGGGGGCACCACCCTGCACCTGCAATTTGTTCAGGACATCAACGTCAGCGAGGTGATCAACCAGGACCTGGCCATGGCCCTTTTCGAGACCCTGAGACACCTGCCGCTTTTTCACGTCATGACCGGCGTCTCCCTGATCCTGATTTTTTCCTTTCTCATCACCTCCTGCGATTCAGCCACCTACGTTGCCGCGCGTTTTGCCACCAGCGGCGTGGACGTGGAAGATCCCAAGGCCGGTCATCGGCTCACCGTCACCTTCGGGGTGATCCTGGGCCTGCTCACCGTGGTCTTCAACTACTCCGGGGGCCTCAAGGGGCTGCAGACCGCTACCATCGTGGGCTCCGTGCCTTACTTCATGATCATGGTCCTGAGCATCGTGGCCCTGGTGAAAGACCTGATCCAGAACGAACTTCCGGCTCTTAAGGAAGCCAAGGCGCTTGAAACCGATAACGCATGATTCGGCAGGTGCCCGGCACCACCGAACCAACCCATAACGCCCCCATCGAGGCGAGAAGCGGAAGGGCTCCGTGGAGCCCTTCCGCCCCTGCCGGGAGGCGGCATACCACAACCACTGAGAAGGAGTACGCAATGACTGATTACACACCGGTTCTGGACATGATGCTCTCAGGGGACGGGGACAAACTCGTGGCCCTGGTCAAAGAGATGCTTGATGGCGGGATGCCGGCACACGAGGTTCTCAACAAGGGGCTCATCGCCGGCATGGATGTGATCGGGGGCAAGATGGAGACCGGGGAGATGTTTATCCCCGAAGTGATCATGAGCGCCCAGGCCATGGGCTGCGCGGTGGAGATCCTGAAGCCCCTGCTCTCCGAGGAGGACACTTCGGCCGCCGGGACCATTGTCCTGGGCACGGTCAAGGGAGACCTCCACGATATCGGCAAAAACCTGGTGCACATGATGCTGGAAAGCGCCGGGTTCAATATTATTGAAATGGGTGTGGATGTGGCCCCGGAATCCTTTGTCGAAGCGGCCAAGGAACACAACGCAGACATCGTGGCCCTCTCCGCTCTGCTGACCACCACCATGCCCATGATGCGCCAAACCGTCCAGACCTTTGAAGAGTCCGGCTTCCGGGATAAGGTCAAGATCCTTGTGGGTGGTGCCCCGGTGAACCAGGAGTTTGCCGATGAAATCGGCGCCGACGGGTACGCCCCGGATGCAGGTTCCGCCACAAAGCTGGCCAAATCCGTCATGGCCGCCGGGTGATTTCCCGGGCCCCGGGTATGCACATGCTCCGGGGCTCTGCCCGTGAACATGCCTTGCAACCGGAACGTTTTTACGGCGTTTTTTTTCAAAAAGAGACCCAGCCGGAGGCTGTTTCCCACTCAATAAATCCATCCACACTTGATTAGGCATACCACCAGGAGGCCCTCACATGTTTACCGTCATCGGAGAGAGAATCAACACCACCCTGAAAAACGTAAAGGCCGCCGTTGCCGACCGGGACGTCGATTACATCATAGAGGACGTGAGGCAGCAGGAGGCCTGTGGGGCTACCTGCATCGATGTCAACGCCGGGGCCCGCATCGGCCACGAAGAGGAGGACATGCGCTGGCTCATGGACGTGGTGCAGCAGGCCACCTCTCTTCCCCTGTGTCTGGACAGCCCGGACCCCGCGGTTTTGGAGATGGCCTACGGCCTGGCCGAGAAAAAGCCCATGATCAACTCCATCAGCCTGGAGAAGGACCGGTTCGACCCCATGATCTCGTTTCTTAAAGGCAAGGAGTGCAGCATCATCGCTTTGTGCATGGATGACTCGGGCATGCCCCGCACCGTAGCCGACATCGTGGATCGGGCCACAACCCTCGTGTCCGAGCTGGAGGCCATCGGTATGGCAAGGGACGATATTTTTATCGATCCCCTGATTCAGCCCATGAGCGTCGATGTGAACAACGGCACCATGGCCTTGGACGCCGTGGCGACCATCATGACCGACCTTGAGGGGGTACACACCACGGGTGGCCTTTCCAACATCTCCTTCGGCCTGCCCCAGCGCCGCATGGTCAACCGGAACTTTCTGGCCATGATGATGGCCCGCGGGTTTGACTCGGCCATCATGGACCCCCTGGATACCGAACTCATGGCGGTGCTGGACACCTGCGAGATGCTCAGGGGCAACGACACCTTCTGCATGAACTATCTCAAAGGGACCCGCTCGGGCAAGATCAAGGCCTGATCCGAATCGTCGAGCCAGAAAAGTGTATACAAAGCCTTCGCCCGCACGGGTGCTGCATAAAGAACGCAGCCCGTGACGGCGAAGGCTTTTTGGGTTGGTCGGTATAAGGAAGGGGGGGGCGGGCACAGTCGGCTTGCAGGGGCGATGGGTTTTTGCATCGTCAACACCCTTGGCTCAAAGGGCGTTTGGCTCTTCCATGGCAGGCCGATGCGTTTTTGCAAGCTGTCTTTTGTTCCCTGCGCCTGGTCGGCTGTGGTGATGTGAGCTCCAACCTGCCAAATTGAAGGGGTTTTCAGCTGTCTGGTGCCCACAGCACACGCAGGCGGTGAGGGCCAAGGCTTGCACAAATGCATCGGCGGTTTTGATCTTGGTTGGTCCTGGTGTTGTAAGGGTTTGATATTTTGACGAGATATGATGGATAAGGTCCGTGGCACGTCCCGTGCATATTACCTTGAGGTATCACGCACCGGGACCACGGGCTGCTGCCATTTTCGACTAAGGCGTGGCGGCTTTTCTTTGCCCGCGGAGCATCTTCGGTGCACCCGGCACCATGGGGGTGCCACCTACGTTCAATCCACGTTCCGTATGGCTCCGGCATCGCAACAAGCGGTCGGCGTCCCGGGGCACCACAGACGGCAGCCTTCCCCGACTATCCTTTAGCGGCAGCCGATGAACACGAATCCCCGGCGAGCTCCCCTGGCCGCCGGGGATTCACCCGGCATCGCGGCATCTGCCCGTAGTGCCGCACCTTACCAATCAAAGGAACGACCGGCGTCACCCCGGTGTGACGCCTGTAACGCGCACCATCAGACAAGGAGTAAAAGATGACCAAAATCATGAGAACTTCCGCACTGACCTGCCGCCATATCGACCTGGGAGGCAGCCTCCAGGAATATATCCGCATGGCCGTTCCCATGTCCTACAGCACCGATCCCCAAGATGAGCACAACGCGGTGCGCACCAAGGCGGGCATGTACGATCTGACCGCGTTCCTTAAGTTTTACGTCAGGGGAAAAGACGCCGTCAAAGCACTGAACCATTCCATGACCCACGACATGACCAGGCTGAAGCCCGGCACCTCCAAATACGGCCCCTTCCTCCGGGATGACGGGACCATTTGTGACGACGGCATCGCCTTTAACATGGGCAACGATGAGTATCTGGTCTGGCACGGTGACGGGTGCGCCCGCAAGATGGTGGAGGCCTCCTGTGAGGGCTTGGACGCTGAGGTGGATGTGGATGATGCCGTTCACCTGGTTTCGGTCCAGGGCCCCATGGCCCATGAGTTTCTCAACGAATACACCCCCATGGACCTTCCCACCCTGAAATACTTCAACCATCAGGAGACCGAGCTCTTCGGCTGCCCCTGCGTCATCTCCCGTACGGGCTTCTCCGGCGAGCGCGGGTATGAGATTTTTGCCCGCCCCGACACCATCTGCACCATCTGGGACAACCTCTACGAAAAGGGACGGGACCTGGGGATCATTCCCTGCTCCCTCTCCAGTATTTTTACCCTCCGCATCGAAGCGGGCCTTGTCTGGCGAAGGTTCGACCTCATGGAGAAGACCCCCTGGGAAGTGGGGCTGGGCTGGGTGATCCATCCTGAAAAAGAGGCCGACTACCGCGGCAAAGAGGCCGTGCTGGCAGCCAAGGGAAAAGAGCGCTTCCTTCTGTGCGGCATTGAAGCGGATATCGACGAAGCCCTTGAAGGCGGCGAAACGTTGCTGGTGGACGGCCAGGAGGCGGGAAGCGTCAACGGCAAGCCGGCTTACTCCGTGAACCTGAACAAATCCCTGGCCTTCTGCTGCCTGAAACCCGAATGTTCGGCCGTGGGCACCAGGGTGGAGATCGTTGGAGAAAAGGGTGCCTGCACCGGTACGGTGGTGTCCTTCCCCGTCTACGATCCCAAGAAGGAGCGGGTAAAAGCCAAATAAACGGCAGCAAATCCCCCATGGGTTCTGAAAACTGACCAACACGTGCCGTTCGGTGTTCCGAGGGGCACGTGTTTTTTGTGAGGTCAGCAAATGTGCTTTGGGCGTTTTTGTGGGCTAAACTGTTTTAACCCACTATATCAATGTGATACTATGCCTTCAGTGCTGCACGGCTTCCGTCCGGTAACAGGGCATATGCCACCCGGTCGGAGGGCTCCGGGGCCGTCAGCTTTTCTTCACTGCCATGCCGCGCCCGGGGACGCCCTGTGACCGAACCCGACCACCCGGGTTCTTACCGGTTTCATACAAAAAACGTTTCCCGTTTCTAAAGTTCCTCTCAGGGAGGCAAGGCCTCCCGTCCATTTAATCCTCTGCTCTGCCCATATGGGATTCGCGCTAAATAAACCCAGGCTTCTCTGCTGGGACCTTCCACCGCTTTTTTTGCTTCTTTCGACGGATGATGATGCACAAATCATGGATCAATAACCATGCGTGTCCAACCAACAGCCTTAAAGGAGACGGATCATGAGCGACGCCAGCAAGTGCCCGGTGACGGGCAAAACCGGCAGCCCGGCTGCGGGCAGAGGAACATCCAACAAGGATTGGTGGCCGAATCAGCTGAATCTGAAGATGCTTCATCAGAATTCTCATCTGGTCAATCCCATGGGCGAGGCGTTTAACTACGCCGAAGAGTTCAAGGCACTGGACCTTGCGGCAGTGAAACAAGACCTCTACGCGTTGATGACCGACTCCAAGGGGTGGTGGCCTGCGGATTACGGCCATTACGGAGGTCTTTTCATCCGCATGGCCTGGCACAGCGCAGGGACCTACCGCACCGGAGACGGCCGCGGCGGGGCAGGTACCGGGAACCAGCGCCTGGCACCCATCAACAGCTGGCCGGACAACGTGAACCTGGACAAGGCTCGTCGTCTGCTCTGGCCCGTCAAGCAGAAGTACGGCAGGAAGCTCTCCTGGGCGGACCTCATGATTTTGGCAGGCAATTGCGCCTTAGAGTCCATGGGGTTTAAGACCTTTGGGTTTGGCGGCGGGCGCGAGGATGTGTGGGAGCCGGAAGAAGATATTTACTGGGGCACCGAGACCGAGTGGCTCGGCGATACCCGCTACAGCGGTGAGCGGAATCTGGAAAACCCCCTTGCCGCCGTGCAGATGGGCCTGATCTACGTCAACCCCGAAGGGCCCAACGGCGAGCCCAATGCCGTGGCTTCCGGCCACGATGTGCGCGAGACCTTTGCGCGCATGGCCATGAACGACGAAGAGACCGTCGCCCTGGTGGCGGGCGGCCACACCTTCGGTAAGTGCCACGGCGCGGGCAGCCCCACCCATGTGGGGCCGGAACCCGAAGGCGCGGGTATTCAAGAACAGGGTCTCGGCTGGAAGAGCGGGTTCAAGAGCGGGCACGGGGACGACACCATCAGCAGCGGCATCGAAGGGGCGTGGACCCCGAAACCAACCCAGTGGGACATGGGGTATTTCGACATGCTCTTCGGCTATGACTGGAACTTGGTCAAAAGTCCTGCCGGTGCCTGGCAGTGGGTACCGGTCAACCCCGATGAAAAGGACCTGGCCCCGTCAGCCCATGATGCGTCAAAGCGGGTGACGACCATCATGACAACCGCCGACCTTTCCCTTCGCATGGACCCCATCTACGAGCCCATTGCCCGGCGGTTCCACAAAGACCCGGAGGCCTTTGCCGACGCCTTTGCCAGGGCCTGGTTCAAGCTGACCCACCGGGACATGGGACCCCGTTCCCGCTATCTGGGTCCCGAGGTTCCGGAAGAGGCCCTTATCTGGCAGGACCCGGTGCCTGACGTAGACCATGAGCTCATCGACGACCGGGATATCGAGGCCCTCAAGGGCAAGATCCTGGCCTCGGGTTTGTCGATTTCCCAGCTTGTGACAACGGCCTGGGCCTCTGCGTCCACGTTTCGGGGCTCGGACAAGCGCGGCGGGGCCAACGGTGCTCGGATTCGCCTTGCGCCCCAGAAGGACTGGGCGGTCAATGAGCCCATTGCGCTGAAGGGGGTGCTGGACACCCTGGAGGAGGTCCGGCAGGCGTTTATCCAGTCCGGCGGTAAAAAGGTGTCTCTTGCCGATGTGATCGTGCTGGGGGGCTGCGCCGGTATCGAGCAGGCGGTGAGGAAAACCGGTTATGAGATTGTCGTTCCCTTTTCTCCCGGACGCACTGACGCTTCCCCGGAGCAGACCGACGTGGCATCGTTTTCGGTGCTGGAGCCGGTTGCTGACGGGTTCCGCAACTACCTTAAAGGTAAATTTTCCGTGCGGGCCGAAGAGCTGCTGGTGGACCGGGCCCAACTGCTTACCCTCACCGCACCGGAGATGACGGTGCTCGTGGGCGGTCTCAGGGTTCTGGGGGCCAACACGGGTCAATCCTCCCACGGCGTCTTTACCCATCGGCCTGGGGCCCTCACCAACGATTTCTTTGTGAACCTGCTGGACATGGGAACCGAGTGGAAGCCCACCTCCGACGACGCCGATGTGTTCGACGGCGTGGACCGGGAAACCGGAGAGCGGAAATGGACGGGCACCCGGGTTGATCTCGTCTTCGGGTCCAACTCCCAGCTTCGGGCCATCTCCGAGGTGTACGGGTGCGGGGATTCCCAGGAGAGGTTCCTGAACGACTTTGTGGCTGCATGGGACAAGGTCATGAACTTGGATCGCTTTGACCTTGCCTGAATTGAGGCGCGGGGAAACCAGGGTGAAGGCGGCCTGTAATCGCCCTTTGCATCGCCCCTTCCGGTGTTCGGCATACCCTTTGCCGCACATGGGAAGGGGCACCGGGCTGGGGGCGTTGAACGCCCTGGTCAACAACAGAGCGGCATCTGCGTGGCGTTGGTCAATGTCGCCATCACATCCGATTGACTGGGAGAATACCCATGAAAAGACGCATGGTTCGATGCTTTGTGGCCTCTTTCTCTGTGTGTGCGCTGCTTTTGTCGAGTGCCTTGGTTGCGGTTGCCGAGCAGGCGAAACGGGAAAACGCCAGTAACCCCCTTGCAAAGGTCAAGAACACCGATCTGAGGTGGCAGTACCTGGACCTGGACAGCGGTCACGTGAATGATTTCTCCATTGACGGCGCGTTCATGGCCCACGAGAAGGTGAAGATCAAGTACGAACTCCACTACTGGGAGACCAACGTGACCGGGAGCAGCGAGAAGGATTTCGAGTCCGCCCTGGTGAAGGGGATCTTTTTCCCGTCGGAAGGGATCTGGGGGGATTTGAAGTATCGCATTGCCTTTGGCTTTGACTGGATCGTGGATCTGGGAGATCTGGATAAAGGCATCGGTACAGGGGCCGATCAGATCGGTCCCTTTGCCGGCATCGCTTTGGGCTTCCAGAGCGGCACCATGTTGATTCCCCTGGTCCAGCATTATCTCAGCTACAGTGGGGAAGACGTGAACACCACGGCCTTCCGCGTGATCGTGTTGAGGCCATTGCCCAAACAAGTATGGATCAAGCTGGATGCCAAGGTCCCTGTGGACTGGGAAAATGATGAAGCCATCCCGGCAAATGCGGAATTGCAGCTCGGCAAGCACATCAATGAAAGGATTGCCCTGTACCTGGATGGCCTTGTGGGGGTCGGGGGCGACAAGCCCTATGACTGGGGGGTGGGAACAGGCTTGCGATTCAAGTATTGAGATTCCATGAGTGGCTTCTTTTTTTCGTAACCATTCAGTTGCCTCCGGCGGGTCGCTTTTTGAAAAAAGCTCCGCAAAAACGTTTCGGTTGAATGTCCGTTATGTTTAAAACAGTCGGCTTGCCGAAAGCTTTCGGCCCATCCACGTCGTTCGTAAAACCTGTTTGTCAAACTTTTTAAACGTTTGGCCCCCGGCAGGGCCGCCGGAGGCTTTTTTAGCTGAATGGCTCCTTTTTTTCTTTGTCTGCGGGCCCGTCCATTCGGCGTGTTTTAAGGGTTGTGTTCAGGTAGTTGAGGTATTGGGTTTTGGTGAGTCTCGGGGAAAAGCCGTCGATGATGGCTTTTCCTTTTTTTGCGCCGTCTCGGAGCAGGTCGATGAGGGTCCCTGCAAGGGCCTTGGCCGGAAAGAGGACAGCCGAGGCCATGTCCGTGACCTGGAATTCCCGGGTGTGGATGTTGCCGGAGACCCCGCCGGTGAACGGGTGCAGGCAGGGGATGAGGTGGGAGAGGTCCCCCATGTCAAAGGAACCTGCAAATTCCGCCCCGTCGATGATGCGGGGGCCGCAGAAGGGGAGGGCGTTTTCCTTGAACAGGGCGTCCAGCCCGGGCACGGTGAGGAGGGGCAGGTAGCCGGGCATGCTGTGGATGGTGGAGGCGGCGCCCACGGCCATGGCCCCGGCCTGGATGGCGCGGTCCACTTTTCGGGAGGCATCCTGCATGCCGGGAATGGTGCGGCCCCTGACAAAGCTTTCCATGCACACGTCCGCCGGAACGACATTGACCGCATCTCCTCCCTTGGTGAGGATGGGGTGCACGCGAATGTGGTCTTCGTCCCGGAAGGTTTCCCGCTGGGCGTGGATGTTCATCATGGCCAGCATGGCGGCGTTGAGGGCGTTGACCCCATCGTGGGGCGCTGCACCTGCATGAGCCTCCTTGCCCGTAAAACGGATCTCTTTGCCGATGAACCCGTTGCCCGTGGCCCCGATGACGGCGGAGGGACCAGGGCCCAGGTCCAGGGCGTGGGTCATCATGGCGATGTCCGTGGTGTCGAAATAGCCCTTGTGGATCAGCTCCTGCTTGCCCCCGTACCAGGTTATTTTCCCTTCCTGTTTCAGGCGGGCACGAAAGGCCATCTCCACAAACTCTTCGGCGGGAACGGCCATGAAGTTGACGGATCCGTCCAAGAGGTCAAAGGCCCCGGCGGCCTTGAGGCCCAGGGCCACGCCGGCCATGATGGCCACCTGGATGTGGTGTCCGCAGGCGTGGACAGCCCCGGTAACCGGGTCGGCATGGGGATGCTCGGCACAGACAATGGCATCAAGCTCGCCGAGGACCGAGATCACCGGGCCGGGCCGGGAGACCTTCGGTTTGGCCAGCATCCCGGTGACAGCGATGTTCTCTTCCACCTCAAAGCCGTGGCGTTTAAAAAGGCCTGCCACCTCACGGGTGGCAACATGCTCCCGGTATCCCAGTTCCGGTTGGGCGTAAAGGGTTTCCCCCAGTGTGATGAGGGTCTCTTGTTCAGCATCAATGGCCTGGAAGACGGCGTCTTTGAGCGGGTCACAGGGCATGTTTTTTCCCCTTTGGGCATGGGTGGGTGGTTGTGTCTGTGTCATACCACGGGGCAGGGTCAGAGGCAACGGGGCGGCCACCGCTATACGTTTATCTTCAGTCTTGCCGCGACTGAAGATAGACGCTTTGGTTTCCGGAACGTTTTGCGGAGTTTTTTTCAAAAAGCGACCCGTCGGAGGCCGTGCGGGTAGATCTACAATGGACAAGTAGCAGCAACGTATCCTGTTACCTCGAAGCTTGTGAACCAACCCGCGTAAACCATCGGCGTTTGTGTCGGGCGAAGCCCGAGCCGAAGGCCCTTGCGCTTTGGCCCGAGGAACGAGGGACAAAGCGCAAGGGCTATATGCTTTCGAGGTGTTTTCGCTATAGTGGTTTCACCACCCTCGCCGCCGGAGGCAACTGACGTGTTGTTTTATGGCGATTAGTTGATTTTAAACGCCTGGCTCATCTGGGTCAACTCGGCGGTGAGGGATTCCAGCTCGGAGACACGTTCTCGCGTCCTTCGGCTGGCCGCGTCGATGCTTCCGGCGGCTGCGTGGACCCCTGCAATGTCCCTGGTGATCTCCCCGGCGGCAAGGGAGGAGCCTGCAATCCCTTCGTTGACCTCGTCGATCCCCTGGGATGCCTGACTGATGTTTTCGGCGATCTCCCCGGTGGCGATGGACTGCTCTTCGATGGCCGTGGCAATGGAGCCGACGGTGTCGTGGATGGTCTCGATGACCCGGGTCACCCCTTCCATCTCTTGAATGGTGGAGGCCGAGGAGTCCTGAACCTCGTCGATGCGCTCCTTGATCTGCTGGGTGGCATCCGCGGTCTGGGCGGCGAGGTCCTTGATCTCATTGGCCACCACGGCAAAGCCTTTGCCCGACTCTCCGGCCCGGGCCGCCTCGATGGTGGCGTTGAGGGCCAGCAGGTTGATCTGCTGGGAGATCTCGGCGATGACGTCGGTGACCTGACCGATGTTGTCTGCGGCATTGGCCAGGTCTCCGATGCGCGCTGAGGAGGTCCTGGCCTTTTCCACGGCGCTGTCCGAGGTGGATCGGGCCTCTTCAGACCGGCGGGCCACTTCGGTGATGGTGCTGTTGAGCTGTTCCGTGGCCGTGGCAACCGATCCGATGTTGGTGGTGGACTGCTCCATGGCGGCGGCCACGCCGGAGAGCCCGGTGCTGAGCTCTTCGGCTGCTCCGGCCACTGTGGAGGAGCGGTCGTTGGTGTCGGCTGCGTCCCGGGTGGTTGCATCGGAGATCCCCGCAAGGTCCGTGGCCGTACTCTCAAGGACACCCACCCCATTGATCACCCGGCCCACCATGGTGCGAAGGGATTCCGCCGTGCCGTTGAGCCCCCGGATAAGCTGGCCCACCTCGTCGTTTCTGTGAATGTCGAGGGTGGTGCTGAAGTCGCCCTTGGACAGGGTTTCGGCATAGGTGGCCGCCCCTGCAACGGGTTTTGCAATGGAACGGGCCAAGAGGGTTCCGGCCAGGATGACCAGGCCGGTTGCCACCGCAGCCATAAGAAGGGCGAGGCGCTTCATGGTGGAAACCGCGGCCAGAGCCTCGGATTCATCCACCTCGGCGATGATGGCCCAGGTGATGTCCCCCAGGGAGACCGGGGCCCAGGCCGAGAGCACTGGGTTTCCGTTGTAGTCGTGGATGATGTGGGTGTCCGAGTTGCCGGAAAGCGCTTGGTTTACGGCTTCGGTGTTGACGCTGCCGCTGGCCGGGTCGGCAAAGGAGGCCTTCACCGAGTGGGTCTCCGGCGCCAGTCGGGAGTCGGACCGCATCAGACGGTCAGAGCCCACCAGGTAGGTCTCTCCGCTTTGGCCCAGGCCTTCTCTCTGCTGCATGATCGTGTTGATGCGGTGGATGGAGAGCTGAAGGGCCACCACCAGCTCCACGTTTCCCCCGTGCACCACGGGCTGGGCGATGAAGGCGGCGGGTTCCCCGTTGCTGGGGGCATAGGGATAAAAATCCTCCATGGCGAACCGGTTGGTGTCCATGGCCTTTCGGGTCAGGCGGCCCAGGCCGCTGTCTGCATAGGGGCCGGTGAGGATGTTGGTGCCGAAGTCGGCTTCATGGGTGACGGAGTAAAAGATGCTGCCTTCGGGGTGGATGAGAAAGAGGTCGTAGTAACCGTATTCCCGGGTGAATCGGGCGTAAAAGTCACCCTGGCCCTCGGTGTCTCCCGGGGTGATGGCCTCCTCCAGATCGACCTTGGTGACGCACCCCCACGAGAGGCCGGGGATGCGCAAGGGGTCGGCTGCTACCATGACCAGCTTCCCCCTGGAGTCGGTGTAGACGCCGCGCTCGCTTTCTCCTTCCATCACCATGTGGATGTACGGTGTGTCGATGGGGGCACCGATCACATACGCACCGTCCCCCATGGTGAGCATGTCGCTGCGAAAAGTTGTCTGGCCACCGCTGCGACCCACGAGGTAGGTCTCACCGGAGCTTCCCATTCCGCTTTTTTTCTGCACGATGGCGTTGACCTGATCGTGGGGGATCTGAAGGGCCACCACCCCAGCTATGTCACCGTCTGCGTTGTGGATCGGAGCACCGATGAAGGCGGCCTGGGCCCCGCCACTGGGGGCGTACGGGGAGAAGTCGCTGACCGCGGTTTTTCCGCTTGCAACGACCCGGCGAAAAAGCTCCGAGAGCCCCTGGTCCCGATGGGGGCCCGTGAGGAGGTTGGTTCCGAGATCCGGCTCCATTGCCACGGAGAACACGACGTGGCCGCTTCGGGCGTCCATGAGAAGGAGGTCACTGTACCCTCTGGTACGTGCAAACTCGGTGAGGGGACCGGATACGCGGTTTCGGATGGCCTGGTAGGCAGGCGTCTCCACGGGAAAGGATCCGTCTGCCTCCACACCCTGGTTGAGGCCATAGGATAAAAAGCCGAAAAGGGCCCGATTCACGTCACTGCCGCCGGACAAGACGGTGATGTCCTGGCGGACGCCATTGAAAAACGATTCGACCCAGGAGCGCTTTAACTCCTGGATGCTGTCGAGCTTGTCAAAGGCTGCCTGGTAATTGGCATCCACCACCTCCAGGAGGGTTTGCATGTGATTCTGCTTTTCCGTCCAGTAGGCCTCCACCTGCTTTTTTTTCGCGGACCGCAGGCTGGTGAGCTGATCAAAGGCCTGGCGGGAGAGGGCGGTATCAGCTCTATCTGCAAGCAGGAACGTCACAAGCAGAAGGGGGATGACGCCCACCAGCAGGAAGACGGAAACGAGTTTGGGGCCAAGCTTGATGTTTTTCAGCATGAATGCCTTTCTCCTTTACATGATATGCCGAAGCACTTTCTTGCGGGTTGTCCTAGTTTATGTCGAAGCTTGCATTGGGCTACGGCACGTTTTTTTTGGAAAAAACAACAGGTCTGTCAACCGATAATCCGCTTATTTAAACGTGTTTTTAACGCAAGGGCACAGGGCGCTTCAAGACATTGGGGTGTATATCGGCGAGGCATGTGGATTGCTGAATATGAAATTGAAACGGGCGGTAGATTTTTGTGCGGGTGTAAGGAAAGCTAGTAAGCTGTGTTGTGGTTTTAGCGTGATATTCAGTTTAAATGAAATCGCGGGGGCGCGATGATTTCGTCAACATGGCCGCTGAGCGTCCGAGATACGCTTTTTGAGCTGACTTTGACCATCGAAGGCAGGGGCGTGCCGGTCGGGGCCGTGGGGCGGGAATGGGAATGGGCTTGGCAGCGGGCGACGGCGTCGTCCAACGGGAACAGGTCGCGGCGTGTTATTGCCGCGCCTGTCATCATCATCTGATGCGGGAAAAAGAGGTGGTCCGGGCGTGTGTCGCGGGATCAGGTCGACGCGGTGTGTGATGCCTTGACCGGGGGCGCTGTGCCGATGCGGTAGATGGCAAAGAGCATGGCCGAGGCGCTCACCCACTGGACGGGGGAGAGGACGTTGCCGTTGAAGACGTAGTCGAAAAGGATGCTGGAGATGGGAAAGAGCAGCTCGCAGATGGTGGCCACTCCGGCGGTGATGTGCCGCAGGCCGTAGTAGTAGAGCAAAATGGCCCCGCTTCCCGTGGTCAGGCCGATGATGCAGAAGAAGATCCAGTTGGTCTGGGTGGTGACGGCAAGCTGGGACAGGGCCCCCGTTGACAGGACCATCACCAGCATGATGAGGGTGGTCAGGCCGTAGCGGAAAAACAGGGCGGTCTGAAAGGGGAGAAGCCCTAAGATCCGCTTGCCGAAGACCGTGGCACTGCCGAAGGAGAAGGCAGCCAAAAGCGCAAACAGGGATGCGGGCAGCATCTTGCCGTTGTGGGCCAGGCTGGGAACGTGGAACTCAAAGGTGAGAAAGTACCCGCCGATGATGGCCACAATGCTCCAGAGAAGAAAGTGCCTGCTGAAGCGTTCCTTCAGCACGAGCCGGGCCAGGAGAATGGCAAAGATCGGTTGGAGCTTTTGGAGCAGGGCCACCACGGTGAGGTGCTTGAATTCCACCAGGAACAGGGCTTTGACAATGGCCAGGGTCCCGATGGCACCGCCGAAGAGGGAGACGAGAAAGAGAAAGGTCAGATCACTGGGGCGCATTTTGCGCAGCCAGGCATACTCCCGGAAGAGGATGGGCTGCATCACGGCAAAGGGAAGGGCGTGGAGCATAAAGACCACGTAGGCCACGTCCAGGTTGTACATGCGGGGTGTGAGCACCACCGCGTCAAATCCCCACATCATGGCTGCCATGGCCACGAAGTAGGCACCGATTTTTTGGCTGACTGCCGACATTATGTCTCTCTTTCGTCTCTGTAAAAAAAGCGTGTCGCTGCCTGACTGGCTCGTCGAAGGCAAAAAGGGTCATGTGTTCGCCGTGGTTGGGTCAGGGTTTGCGGGTCAGGGCCAGCAGGGCCATGGCCACCTGTTCCCGCCAGAGACCGGGGGAGAGGTCCCAGCGGTTCATGGCTTCGGGGTCCGGATCCCCCTGCATGGCGGATTTCAAGCGTCGGAGATCGCTGTGGTCGTATAGCCAGGATGCGTAAGAGCTGTCCGCCAGGAAGGTGGAAGGGGTGGCGTCCGGGTGTTCGCGCATCAGGTCGAGGAGGTGGTCGTGGTCGCGGGCGTACATAATACCTCTATAGTTTGGGGCTGAAGGCTAAAGGTCATGGGTAAACAGGGCTAAAGGCTAAAGGTAAAAGGGCTAAAGGCTAAGGGCCAAAGGCCAAAGGTAAAAGGTTGAGGGGATCAGGACGACTCGGGGACAATGGTCACGGTGGCCACGTACTCCTGCACCGCGGTGACGGTGAGGTGGAAGATGCGGGCTCCGTTCAAGGTGACAAAGGGATTGTCCGGGCAGTCGCAGAGGCTGGCGAACTCGGGGCCTACGGCCTGGGTGGGCTCTCCTTTGCCTGCTTTTTTGATGGCGGCCAGGTAGGTGTCGAACCGTTGCTTCAGGGTCTCGAAGTAGTCCACGTCCGCCCCGGTGGTGAGGTGCAGGGTCTCGCTGAGGGTCTTGGAGAACTCGCGGATGATGAGCCAGAACCGTTCGGCCAGGGCATCCTTCTCTTTTTTGCCGTCCATGTAGACGCTGACGGCCCACCCCGCGCTGATGATTTTCAGGAGCTGCAGTTCATACTCCACGGTTACCTTCTTGATGGTGTCGTCTTCGGGCAGGGTGGCCAGGAGCTGCTTGAGGTCCTCCCGGTCCACGGCAAAGGCCGCCAGGTTTTCGCTCATGGTTTGAAGGGTTTCTTCCCGTTTTTCTGCTGTGGACATGGGGCTCCTTTATTCGGCGTCGGCAAGGACCACGGCCCGGATGGGCGCGGGGTAGCCTTCCACGGTTTTGGTGGGGTCCTCGGGATCGAGGAACATTTCCAGCGATTCGGTGGTTACCCAGTCGGTCTTGCGCTGCTCGGCAAGGGTGGTGGGGGAGACGTCGACGCAGCGGATGTTGGTGAACCCGGCACGTTTCAGCCAGTTGGCCAGGCACGGGACCGTGGGGATGAAAAAGACGTTGCGCATCTTTGCGTAGCGATCCTCGGGGAAGAGGGCGGTCTCGGAGTCGCCCTCGATGATCAGGGTCTCCATGACCAGCTCGCCGCCGGGGCGCAGACAGCTGCGGATCTCCCGCAGGGTATCCACCGGGGACTTGCGGTGGTAGATGACCCCCATGCAGAAGATGGTGTCGAAGTAGCGGCCCATGGGGGGCAGCTCTTCCATCTTTGCGGGGATGAAATAGAGGTCCGGGATCTGGAGGTATTTCTGGAGGGCCAGGTACTGGAAGTAGAAGAGGATCTGGGGGTCGATACCCAGGACCATCTCGGGCTGGCCTGCGGCCATGCGGAACATGTAGTACCCGGAGCTGGCTCCGATGTCCAGCACGCGCCGCCCTTCAAGGGGGGCGATGTGATCCGCCAGCCGGTCCCATTTGACGTCTGAGTTCCATTCGGTGTCGATGTCGATGCCGAAGAGGCCGTAGGGGCCCTTGCGCCAGGGCCTTAAGTCCCGGAGCCCGGTAAGCAGGGCGTCCATCTCCTCCGGGGCGTGGTCGTCCCTGGGGATCACGCTGACCCGCCTGCCCGTGATGTCGATGCCTTCTCCGAACATGTCGGGCAGGGATTCCACAATGGCGCGGAATTTCTTCTCATTGCCGAAGTCTCGGCCCACCAGGGCCATTTTTTCTTCGATAAGGGCGGAAAGGCCCTCCCGGGCCTGCTCCAGGCCCAGTCGTGTCAGGTCGTGCAGCAACGCGTCCATCTTTTACGTCTCTTTCTCGTCTTTCAAGCAGATGAAGCTGGTGAAGTGGAACCACTTCTGCCAGATGTCCACCTTGGTGAAACCGGCGGCGTTGAATCGCGCCGTATGGGTCTCCACGGTTTCGGGGATCAGGACATTCTCCAGGGCATCCCGCTTCTGGCTGATCTCCAGGTTGGAGTAGCCGTTCTCCCCTTTGAACCGGTAGTAGAACTCCTGTTGCAGGTCCGTGAGCACCTGCTCTTCATGGATCACCTTTTCGGTGATGAGCAGAATCCCGCCGGGGGTCAGGGCGTCGTAGATCCGTGCGATGAGGGCGTCTCGCTCGGCAACAGGAAGGAACTGCAGGGTGAGATTCAGCACCACCACCGAAGCGGGCTCCAGGTCCAGGTCCTGGATGTTGGCTCGGATGAGTTCGATCTGCTCTCCAGCCGGATGGTTGTCCAGGCGCTCCTGATAGATCTCCAGCATGGGGGCGGAGTTATCCACGGCCACCATGCGCAGGGGGCGCTTGCCCATCTCGTGGAGCAGGCGCATGCCGAAGTTGCCGTTTGAGCAACCCAGGTCGATGATCGACGTGTTCTCCTTATAAAACCGGGCGGCGAGCTGGGCCTGTCGTTTTACCGTCTCCCGGTAGAGGGGCACCGAGCGGTGGATCATGTCGTTGAAGACCCCGGCCACGTTTTCGTTGAACTCGAAGGGTGGCACGGAGGGCAGCTTTTTGGAGTAAATCGTGTCCTGACTCATATGTTCTGACTCATGGTCTCGTGATGTCCTTGGTGCACCGGATTTCCGGAAAACGAAATAAATAGAGCGGAAACCGGCCTGCAGGATACGGGGAGGATCCATCATTAATAGTTGAAAAAAAAGGAAAACCGATTCATGATGGAAAACCGCAACAGACCTTTATTACCAATCGCAAGGCGGGTGTCAAGGAGGATTTGGGCCGCACTTACCATTTGAAATCGGGGGAGACCATGCATATCTGGCATCAGGCAGTGACTCTTGAGGAGGTAAAACCCGTTGTGGAGGTGGCCATGCTCCGCCACCTTGGAATTGAGCTGGTGGCCATGGGCGATGACTGGCTCAAGGGCCGCATGCCCGTGGATGATCGGACACGTCAGCCCGCCGGGCTCCTCCACGGCGGCGCCACCTGCGTGCTGGGCGAATCCCTTGCCAGTATTGCCTCTGCCCTGTGCGTCGACTTAAACACCCACGGGGTGGTGGGCACCGAAATCAGCGCCAGCCATATCCGCAGCGCCAAAGATGGCTGGGTGTACGGCACCTGCAGGCCCTTTCACCTGGGGCGCCGCAACCACGTCTGGGACGTGCGTGTCACCGACGGCGAGGATACCCTGATCTCGGCCATCCGCATGACAGCGGCCATCCTTGCGTATTGACATGCCCGGGCGTCAGGCTATGCTCCCTTAGCCCTTAGCCCTTAGCCCTTAGCCCTTAGCCCTCATTAACCCTTTCCCCTGTTTCTATGGAGCCCCCATGGTACGAATGAAACGCGTGACATTGAAAATCAGCGGTGTGGTTCAGGGCGTGGCCTTTCGCTACCACGCCGTGGCCGAGGCCAGGCGCCTGGGCGTTACCGGCTGGGTCCGAAATGTTTCCGATGGCACGGTGATGGCACTGGCCGAAGGCGAAGCCGCCGCAGTGGATACTTTCATGGGCTGGTGTCGCATCGGGCCACCCATGGCAAAAGTCGATGGGGTGAAGGTGACCACCTCGTCCTTCGGGGGGGAGTTTGAGGGGTTTGAGGTGATTGGGTAAGAGGCAGGGAATGGGTTATGGTGAGTAGTGAGTAGTGAGTGGTGAATAGTGAATAGTGAATAGTGAATAGTGAGTGGGGCGAGGCTTTGTGACAATGCCTGTCTATGCATTCGGGTTATCCGACGAAGTGGGACAAAAGCTGTTACTCACGGGCGAAGCCCGTCAGCAAATGTGAAGGGGCGAAGCCCCGGAACATTTGCGATCCTGGGGTCCAGGGGATTTATCCCCTGGCCGCCGGAGGCAGGCTTTTAAAACAAAAACCGGGTGCTCCCTGTGGGAGGCCCGGTTTTCTGCGTTCTGCGATGGAACGTGTTGTGATGCGCCGGATTGTGGGGGATGGCGCCATGTGATTTTTTTACCTGTGGGGAGGCTCGGGTTCCGCCGGAAGGGCGAGTGCCCCTTGGGGCACTCGCCGGGGAGGAGGAACCTGTGGGCCGCAGCCCCTGGTTTACTGGATGGAGATCTGTTTTCCGGCGGGCTGAACCGCCTTGGGGATGGTGATGTGCAGCACCCCGTTTTTAAATTCTGCCTCAATGGTCTCCGGGTCGGTTTTGGGGGAGAGGCGGAACGCGCGCTCAAAGCTTCCGTAGAATCGTTCCCGGCGGTAGACGGTTTTGTCGTCGCTTTCCTCTTCGGTCTTGCGCTCACCTTTCAGGGTCAGGACGTCGTCTTCCACGTTGATGGTGATGTCCTTTTTCTCGATGCCCGGAAGGTCGGCCTTGATGACCACGGTTCCGTCTTCTTCAAAGATGTCCACCTCGGGGCTCCAGTTTTTGGCCGTGTTGGAGAGAAGGCGCCCGGAGTCGTTGAAAAAATCGTCGAACATACGGTTGAGGCGGCTGTTGACGGAAGGTGCGGTGGCAAAGGGGTTAAATCTGACAAGTTCCATGATGTGTCCTCCATTGTTGTGAGTTGTACGTGTCATGCTTTTTTGTTGCTTGGTGTTTCTTTCGTTTGAAACAAAAATAGTCATGATCTGATTCGTGTCAACAAAAGAATATGATATTTTTTTGTCATTACCAAAAACGTAATTAGATTAATGGTAATGAGAATGACGAATGCCGTGATCTTTGGTATAGAAAGAAGAGGAGGTCATATGAATAAAAAGAACGATCCATTGAACAGGATGGCACATCCCGGCGGGGCATCCCTGCGGGACCTCATGGGCAAACAGTCCGTGCGGGCCACCTTCCGCATCTCGTCACGGGCCATCGAGTCCATGGCCGTGGTGGCGGAACACTTCGGCATCAAGCAGAAATCCCTCTTCGATCACCTTGTGGAAGACGCAGAGGCCCTGAACGCCATTGCCGACAGCTTGTCCGCCGACGCCATGAAAGAGGTGCCCCGGGTACAGAAAACCTTTGTGATCAGCCGCAGGACCCTGGATGCCCTGGAGATGGCCTCACGCCGGTTCGGCGCTCCACGGGATGCCCTGGTGGAGTTTTCCATCCAGCGGCTTGGCGAGCTCATCGAAGGCGAGCGTCAGCGCCATGCCGTGCGAAAGGCCCTTTTAAAACGGGTGGAGGAGAGAAAGGCCCTGTTCCACGGCTCCCTGTCGGAGTCGGTTCAGGCACTGGGCGAGGCCGATCCCTTTGTGGAGCGCCTGGCCAACATTTGCGGGCACCTGGAACACGCCGTGGACGATTTGAAGGCCCTTGTAAAACGGGGGGAGGGTTTGGAAGGATTATGATGGAACCTCACGCCTTCAAGGGCCTGGGCCCGGTGAACCCTTTTTCGTTAACCTATGACGCCTTTCGTCACGCCATGGTGGAGCGCCTGGGGCTGGACCGGTACGCCTCGGCCGAACTTTACACCATGGCCGTCCGGTCGGGTGCCGTGGACACCTCGGCCCTGACGCGTCTCCCCCGGCGGGAAGGCCTGGCAGAGGCCGTGCATGGTGCCCTGGCCTTCCCCGCCCCTGAACTGGTGACCGTTAAAGAGGCCGACGGCGTGGTGAAGTTCACCATCCGTCTCCACGACGGCCACGAGGTGGAGTCCGTGGTGCTTCCCATGCTGAACCATTACACCCTGTGCGTCTCGTCCCAGGTGGGGTGCAAGCGGGGCTGTCTTTTCTGCACCACGGCCAAGATGGGGTTCGTGCGGGACCTGACGCCCACGGAGATTCTGGACCAGCTTTATGTTGCCCGCCATGTGCTCTCCTATTCCATTCAAAATATCGTCTTCATGGGCATGGGAGAGCCCCTGGACAACCTGGATGCCGTGGCCGGAGCCATCGGCGTCATGAGCGATCAGCGGGGCTTTGATATCCCCTTAAAACGCATCACCGTCTCCACCGTGGGCAGTGCCGAAGGCATCGAAAAGCTGGCAGGCTCACCTGTTTCATCGGTGAACCTGGCCGTGTCCGTGAACGGGGCAACCGATGAGGTTCGCTCCCGCCTCATGCCCGTGAACCGGAAAACCCCTTTAAAAACCCTGGTGGAGACCCTTGCCAGGTATCCCTTTGCCCGAAAAGGGGCGCTTTTTGCCGAGTACATCGTCATCGAAGGGGTCAACGACAGCGAAGAGGACGCCAAGGCCCTGGTAAAGGTCCTTGCCCCCCTTGCCGTGCGCTACAACCTCATCGGGTTCAACGCAGGACCCGGAGCCCCCTTTCCCTCCACCTGTCAGGAGGCCGTGGAACGCTTCCGTGACCTTCTCGTGCACGAAGGCGCCTACGTGCGCATCCGCGCCTCCAAAGGCAGAGACCTTGTGGCAGGGTGCGGGCAGCTTGGAAAAAAAGTCGGGAGCAAAAACAAGCCTCCGGCGGCGAGGTGAGCCACCTCGAAAGCTGGTTGCCCTTGTGCTTTACCCTTCGTTCCTCAGGGCAAAGCACAAGGGCCTTCGCCCGACACAACCGCTGAAGGTGTGTGCGGTCCGGCTCACAAGGTTTGACCCTACTGGATACGTTGTCGTTACTTCACCATGATGGATTTAACCGCATTGCCTCCGGCGGTGAGGTGAGCCGCCTCGGCTTATTGGCTCCCAGGCTCTGCCTGGGGGGGGGCAGTTGCAAGGCTCCGCCTTGCAGGTGTGAATCAGCAACCTGTCATGGGCCAAATTTACACGGTGACGCGGCTTTGATTGTGGAGGCAGAGCCTCCGTGTATCATTTCCAGGCGGAGCCTGGGAACGAAAGGTAACTCTGGTTACCCTATGACTGAACGCTGCTGTGTTTCCCATGAAGACTGAGGGGAAACACAGCAAGAACCCGTTTTCAAGGTTAGACCATATAAAAGGCAGACACTATGAAACGAATCGGAGCCCATGTGAGTGCGGCGGGGGGCGTGGAGAATGCCCCGTTGAATGCGGCGGCCATCGGGGCCACGGCCTTTGCCGTTTTTACCAAGAACCAGCGGCAGTGGAAGGCCAAGCCCCTTACGGAGAAGAGCATTGCGGCCTTCAAGGCCAATTGCGAGGCCAACGGGTACCTGCCGGAGCATATCCTGCCCCATGACAGCTACCTCATCAACCTGGGGCACCCCGAGGCCGAGGCCCTGGCCAAGTCCCGGGACGCCTTTGTGGACGAGATGGCCCGGGTCCATCAGCTGGGCCTGGATCGCCTGAACTTTCATCCCGGCAGCCATTTAAAGAAGATGGACGAGGCGGACTGCCTTGCGCGCATTGCAGAATCCATCAACCTGGCCCACAAAGAGGTGCCCGGGGTGTGCGCGGTGATTGAGAATACGGCGGGGCAGGGCACCAATCTGGGGTATCGCTTCGAGCACCTGCGGGACATTATCGACAAGGTGGAGGACAAATCCCGTGTGGGCGTGTGCCTGGACACCTGCCACGCCTTCACCTCCGGGTACGACCTCCGGACGGCCGAGGCGTGTGACGAGACCTTTGCCCTCTTTGAAAAGGTTGTGGGCTTTTCGTATCTCATGGGCATGCACCTGAACGACTCCAAGCCCGAGCTTGGCAAGAGGGTGGATCGCCATGCGTCCCTGGGCAAGGGGATGCTGGGCCTTGAGGTGTTTCGCTACATCATGAACGACCACCGGTTCGAGGAGATCCCCATGGTTCTGGAGACCCCGGACAGCGATATATGGAGCGAAGAATTATTACTTCTCCGCTCTTTCTTATAGAAAATATTTCATAAAATTAAATCTCTCACTCGGGATGCAACGGACCCTCTCCACGGAAATGTGGAGGGGGTTTTTTGTTGCCTGAACAGGGTGACATGCTCCAAGTGTTCACTGGTGGATCGCAATGGGACAGGACAATGGAAAGCCTTGAAGGACAGGGGGTTGTGGCTGCTTTTGTTGGGTAGTTATACGGTTGACGAAAGGGGGAATGCTATCTCGTCTCTTTGAAGTGTTTCTTTATACTGACCATTTTTACGTCGATTTTTTTTACCGGAAGTTAAAAAAGTCTGTACAGCCATGACGTGCTTTAGTAATATCTCGTTTTTGGTTAGGGTTGTTTGAATGAAAGTAGAAGGAAAGAGGTTGGAAATGGTGACAACAAAATTGTGTTCAAAGTGTGGTGAGGAGAAGCCGATTACAGAGTATTATCGGCAGAAAGGTGGGAAAGACGGACTCCGTGCGGCATGCAAGAAATGCTTCATCAAGGCCAATACTGAGTACAGGGCCAGGAGCAGCGATAAGCTCCGGATGGGATCGAAAGAGTATTTTCGAAACCTGAAAAAAATCAAGGCCAGCTACGAATATGAGACAGTGAATTAATATTCTGGTCAGTTGAGAGCATGAAAAACGTCGCATCCCATGGGATCTCCAATCCTTGTGTGGGTCCCGTGGGAATGCTAATAAACTTTTGGCTAAGAAATTTTTTGATCAAATTTGTTTCTTGTGTCTTACTTTGTATAGATAAACATGTCATGACGTTGTGTGCTGACTCTCCGACCTTTGCGAGTTCGGGGCGGCACCGGGCCCATGGTCTGCGTCTCTGCCCTCGTCCCACCATTGCCTGTTGGCCGATTGGGTCATCCTCCCTTGTCCTTAGCGGCGATCCCCTTCCGTATTCTTCATTTTAAACAATAACGAACCCATCAGGTACAATCAGGTCATACCCCTGCATCTGTGTTTTGCGTTTTGGCTTTGGGGTGGGCACAGGGCCGCTGGGCGAGGTGAGGGATGCCTGGGGGGCAGGGTTGTGAGTGGAACAGGCAGGGCGCCCGGCAGGCCATGGGGATGGCTGCCGGGCGTAAGGCGGGTGGCGCTTGTGCGCTCACAAGGGTCAGTAAACGTCCCGGGTGCCCCCGTAGGTGAGGAGCTCCGGGGGTCTTCCGGCCGTGGCCTTGACCTTTTTCTCCTTGAGGCTCCGGATGGTGTAGTGGGTGCGGATCATCTTCCGGAAGTTGGCCGGGTCAATGGGTTTTTCCAGAATCGCTTCGTAGATGCACCGCAGCTCAGTCCAGGTGAACCGTTCGTCCAGAAGGGCAAAGGCGATGGGAGTGTAAGAGATCTTGCCCTTGAGGCGCTCGTGAAAATCGGAGAGGACCTGCCGGTGAAACGGGGACAGGTGCGGCGCGCTTTGGGCGATGATCTCTCCCAGGGGAAACCAGTCGCCGTGTCGGGAGGCCACGGCCTTTTCCGGGACCAGGGCGAAATAGCTGGTGACCAGGTGACGGGATTCATCGTAGGTCTTGAGCTGTTCCATCCATCTTTGGGTCAGGCCGGTCATGGTGGAGAGGATGCGCGTGGCGCACACCTCCAAATCCCCGCCTTCCGACGGGGTAAAGGGGAGAAAGGGAAGGGCCCGGAGGTCAGGACGCCCCGGCTTGGGGGGCAGGAGGACCTGAATCTCCCCGTCGGCAAAGGCGGCAATGACCATCTCCACGGAGACCGTGGGCAGGGGGCAGGTGGTCTTGGCGCTGTAGACACTCGGCTCGCTGCCGGCTTTGGTGGCGTGCCATTCGCCCCCTTCGGGAAGGGGGACAAGGTCCTCTTCGTGGGAGAGGCTGTCCACCATGCGGGCAAAGGGGGTGGTGAAGTATTTGCCGTAGACGTCGGAATCGTCGATATGCAGCTGGATTCCGTTTCGTCGGCAGTATTCGGCCTTGGACCGGTTCCAGATGCGGTTGTCCATGTAGGGGTTGCCGTCGATGTAGGTCACCTCGGTGCCCCCCTGCTTGTGGTGGGTGGTCACGGAAAAGAGGTGGGTCCAGGCGAGCCCCAGCTGATCCTTCAGGTAGTGCTCCAGGGACCGGGTGTGCTCGGTTCCCGTGATGATATGGACTTCATGCCCGTGGGCCACCAGCTCCCGGCTCAGCCTGGAGAAAAAATCGGGGAAGGTGTCGGCCACCCCGTGGACATCGATGCCCAGCCTGATGATATCGTCCTTATGGTTCATGCGTTTATTCAATATCCTCGCTGGTGGCGGCGGTACGAACCCCGGCCGCAGCCATATCGGTGAAAAAAGTGTCGCTCAGGTGTTCAAAGCCCGCAACCGGGCTCATGGCGTCGGTGAGAAGGACCACTCTGGGCGCAAGGTCGGGCCGGGCGGAGACCAGGTCCCGGACGCTGTCGGCCACGCAGTGGGAAGAGGCTTCCCCTGCCACATAGATTTCATCAAACCCGGCCAGGTCATCTAAAAGCGACCGGTGGAACACGGATGCAGGGTCGCCTTCCCGCTCGACCTTGGGCCGGAAGATGGAGAAGTGCTCTGTGTATCGTGAGGCGCCCTTGGGGAGCATCACCAGGTCGGTGTGTCGGTTGGCCCATCTGCTCAAGATGGTGTCCAGTGGGTGGTACACCCCATGGCCCCAGGTTCCCAACAGGCAGTGGGGAGGCCAGATCACATGGGTGTCGCAGGCCTCCATGTAGGTCTGGCTCCACGCCTGATCTTCATCGTGTGTCGCCTTCCAGTCACCGTTTTTTACTTCGTCGACGGTGATGGTGGTGAAGGGGGCCGGCGGGTTGCCTGAGCGGTCCTGCCACCATGCGGGGTGGGCTATGTGCATGCGATTATGGGAATCCAGGGTGACCACCACGCGGGAGAAGGCGTCGCCGTTCATTTCGATAAAATCGGTAAGGCGCTCCATGTCCCGGCTCGCACCTTCCACGAACAGCTCCCCGGTGGGGTCGCAAAACGAGTTCTGGGGATCGATGATCAACAGGATACGTTTCATGTCTCTTCTCCTCATGCCGTTTGTTTAAAAGGGCCCACCGCGGCTTGTGTCAACTCTTGCCGAACACCCGCTTCATGTAGGCCAGGTAGCCCTTGTCGTCGCACATCTGTTTGCCCGGAGAGTCGGAGAGCTTTGCCACGGGGGTGTCCTGGCAGCGGGTCATCTTGATGACGATTTGAAGGGGTTCTCCCACCACGTCGTTGGTGAGGTTGGTGCCGATGCCGAAGTAGGTGATGAGGCGGTCCTTGAAGTGGTGGGCGATCTGGATGGCCCGGGGAAAGGTGAGGCCGTCGCTGAAGACCCCCACCTTGGAGGATGCGTCGATGCGCAGGCCCTTGTAGTGTGTGATGAGGTCTTCGCCCCAGGCGATGGGGTCCCCGCTGTCGTGGCGGCACCCGTCGAAGAGCTTGGCAAAGTACATGTCAAAATCTTTGAGAAAGGCCTTGAACCCGGCCACGTCGGAGAGGGCGATGCCCAGGTCTCCGCGATACTCCTGGGCCCAGTGCTCCAGGGCAAATTTCTGGCTGTCCACAAGCCGGGGCCCCAGAGCCTGGCAGGCCATGAGCCACTCGTGGGCCATGGTGCCCACGGGGGTGAGGTCATACTTCCAGGCGAAATAGACGTTGCTGGTGCCCATGAAGTTGTCCGGGAGGGCGTCTTTCAGGGTCTTGATGATGGTTTCATGCCAGTCCCGGGAGTAGCGGCGGCGTGTGCCGAAGTCGGAGAACTTCAGGGGCAGGCCCTTGCTGTTTTCCGACTGGACGAGGTCGATCTTTTCTTCCAGTCTGGAGAGCCCCTCGGAGAGGTCGGCGTCGGGGTGGTTGTGGCGGAAGTAGAGCTCGTTGATGATGGCAAGGACCGGCACCTCGTATAAGATGGTGTGGAGCCAGGGGCCCTTGATCCTCAGCACATAATCATCCCCTTCCATTTCCGATGTGATGAATTCGCGGTTGAGCTGGAACAGGCGCAGAAACTCGATGAAATCACGCTTGATAAAGCGCAGGCTCTGGAGGAAGTCCAGCTCGTCCTTTTCAAATCGCAGACAGCAAAGGTGGTCCAGTTCTCGGTCTATTCCGTCGATGACGGGGGCAAAGTCGATGCCCAGGTTGCGGCAGCGGAACTCATACTCCACCTCCGCCCAGGGAAACTGATGAAGAACGCCCTGCATCATGGTGAGTTTGTACAGGTCGGTGTCCAGCAATGATTGAATAATCGGGGTTGTCAACGGATGGATCTCCACATGTTGTGGCGCCGAAAAAGGCGGCAAGCTCTCAAGGGGGGCCCTGCGGGGTCTCCCGGAGTCAAACTCCGCAGCGTGCTGCGGAAGGGCGAATGCATCGAGCCCGGATGGCCGTTTTGCAGCCGTTTCAACCGGGTTGATGGTTGTTGGGTATCATCCGGGCGTTAGCCAAAGGTATACCCACTGCAATAAATGTCAAGGCGAATTTATGTCATTTATACCAAAAATATAACCTTGAAGGGGCCAACCGGCAAACTCAACGCCTGGTGGTTGTTTTGGCTCCTTGTCGATGAACACACTCAACCCGTGAAATATCCGCGTTATGCCTCGGTGGAGAGCATCTCATTGATCCCCGCGGCTGCCTGCCTGCCCTCTCCCATGGCGAGGATGACGGTTGCGGCACCCAGAACAATATCTCCGCCGGCAAAAACCCGGTCGATGGAGGTTTTGCCCTGGTCATCAACGAGGATCTGACCCTTTTTATCGGTGGCAAGGCCCGGTGTGGTCTGGCGGATCAGCGGGTTGGACGCATTGCCCACAGCGATGATGACCGTGTCGATGTCCATGGTGAATTCGCTGCCTTGGATGACCACAGGGCTTCTGCGGCCTGATGCATCGGCTTCACCCAGTTCATAGCGCTGGCACTCGAGGCCCCTGACCCATCCGTTTTCGTCGGGCAGGATGCGGGAGGCGTTCTGGAGATAGTGGAAGGTGACCCCTTCCTCCTCTGCATGGAGGACCTCTTCCGAACGCGCTGGCATCTCTGCTGCCGTGCGGCGGTAAATGAGGTGAACCTCTTCGGCTCCCAGGCGCAGTGCGGTACGGGCTGCATCCATGGCGACGTTGCCGCCACCGAGTACGGCGACTTTGCGGGACTCAAAAATGGGCGTGGACGCACGCTGCCGGTCGTAGGCCTTCATGAGGTTGGTGCGTGTGAGGTACTCGTTGGCGGAGTAGACCCCGACGAGGTTTTCCCCTGAAATGTTCATGAAACGGGGCAGGCCTGCGCCCGTGCCGATAAAGAGGGCATCGAAACCGTCTTTTTCAAGGAGGTCGGTGAGCTTGCGGGTGCGACCGATGACAAAGTTGGTTTCAAGGGTGCACCCCATCTCGAGAAGGGTCTCGATCTCTTTTTGCACGATCTCCTTGGGAAGCCGAAATTCCGGAATGCCGTAAAGCATCACTCCCCCGGGTTTGTGGAACGCCTCGAAGAGGACCACGTCATGCCCCTGGCGGCGAACGTCTGCGGCAACGGTGAGACCGGCAGGGCCGGTGCCGATGATGCCGACTTTTTTGCCGGTGGAAGGCTTTACAGGGGGCGTTTCGATGAGGTTGTTCTGGCGCTCCCAGTCGGCCACAAAGCGTTCGAGGCGGCCGATGTTGACGGCTTTGTCCGTGGATTTCATGGCTTTGCCAACGGTGCAGGGGGCCTGGCACTGGGTCTCCTGGGGGCAGACCCGGCCGCAGACCGCGGGCAGGAGGCTGCTCTCTTTGATGGTGGCAACGGCACCCTGGTAATCCCCGTCGGCAATGCACTTGATGAAACCGGGGATGTTGATGTGTACCGGGCACCCTTGAATGCACGGGGCGTTTTTGCACTGGAGGCAGCGCTCTGCTTCGATTTTGGCCTGCTCGGGCGTGTACCCCAGGGCCACCTCGCCCATGTTGCGGCGGCGGACGGATGGATCCTGGGACGGCATCTCCTGCATGGGAAGGGTCAGCCGTGATTTCCGGGTGAGGTTTTCCGGCAGTGCCTTGAGGGCTTCCAGGGCCTGTTCCTGCAATGTTTCGGGGGGAATATATGTCATGGGCTTAATCCTGATGGCCGACCGTGCGGCCGATACGGCATGTGTGCTCTTGGGTTTTGTATGTTCCGAGTCGTGAGGTGAGGTTGTCGAAGTCCACGAGGTGACCGTTGAATTCCGGACCGTCCACGCACACGAATTTGGTCTCACCGCCCACCGTGACACGGCATCCCCCGCACATTCCGGTGCCGTCTATCATGATGGCATTGAGGGAGACGTCCGTTCGGATGTCGAAGGGCTTTGTGACGGCGCAGCAGGACTTCATCATCATGGGCGGCCCTATGGCGATGGTGAAGTCGGGTTTTTCCGTTTGCTCGCAGAGCTCTTTGAGGGGTTCCGTGACCCATGCCTTGCGCCCGGCAGACCCATCGTCGGTGCAGACAATCACCTCGTCTGCAAGCTCACGCATGGGCTCTTCCAGGATGAGCAGGTCCTTGTCCCGTGCACCCAGAATGACGGTGACATGGTTTCCCGCTTGCTTCAGGGCCAGGGCAATGGGGTAGAGGGGGGCAATGCCGATGCCGCCACCCACACAGACGACCCTGCCGAAGTGTTCAATGCGGGTCGGGGTGCCTAAGGGGCCTACGAGATCGGAAATGTCATCGCCTGCTTTCATTCGGGCCATGCGCGAGGTCGTTTCCCCCACGGCCTGGAAGATGAGGGTGATGGAGCCTTCCCGGGTATCCGTGCCTGCAATGGTGAGGGGAATCCGTTCCCCGAAATCATGGTCGATCTGAAGAATGATAAACTGACCGGCCTTGTGCTCCTGAGCGATGAGCGGTGCTTCAACCCGCATCAGGAAAACGGTCTCCGAGAGCTGCTCTTTGTGAAGAATTTTATTCATGGGTTCTTATCATGTGTGTTGGTTTTATGCATAAAGGCCTGGATGAAAAACGATGCCGGGCGAATCAACCCTGACGTTGGCGTTCACCTTGCCATTGGCTGTGAGTATCGTTTCATCGGGGTAAGCCCTGAGTCTTCCATTTAAGGGGATGCAGTATAATGGAACAAATGGGCCATGGGAATAGAGATTACAGGAATTATCATGCCTATTCCTGCCTGCCTTTATCGGCGGGCTCTCACGTGAGGTTTGTTTCGGGTGTTCAATGCACTCCAGATGTATCGCACCCACAGCCTTGGGGATGAATCAAGGTAACTGTTCAGCTCAAAAAAAACAGCCTCCGGCGGCAAGGTGTGCCATCTTGAAAGCAGGTTGCGGATGTGTTTTGCCCCTCATTCTTCGGGTCAAATCACATCCGCTTTTAAAGTAAAAATTCACTCAAAAAGATTTTTTAAAGCCTGTTTGTTCAACTTTTTAAACGTTTATCCCCCGGCAGGGCCGCCGGAGGCATAAGCTGAACAGTTACGAATCAAGATAAAAAAGGGAAGAGCTCTGGAGCCCTCCCCTTTTCGTGCATGCAGGCAGAAGACTGCTTCAGTCTCGGTTAGAAATCGATGGCCGTTCCGTCGTAACAAGCCTGGTAGATGGACTTGATCTCGTCGAAGGTGGGCTTTCTCGGGTTGAAGAGGGTGCAGGGATCCTTGAGGGCATGTTCGGTCATGGCATCAAGCTTCGCGTTCCACTCCGCCTCATCGATGCCGCACGCCTTAAAGGAACCGGCCACGCCGACGGATGCGGTCAAACCGGCGACCTCCTGAGCGAACTCCTCGGCCGTGGTTTTTCCGAACAGGGCTGCCAGCTCCCCGTACTTCTCGGTGACCTTGGCGTTGAAGCGGATGACGTTGGGCATAAGAATCGCATTGCCGCAGCCGTGGGCGACGCCGAAGGTGCCGCCCACCTGGTGGGACATGGCGTGGACAATACCCAGCCATACGTTGGTAAAGGCCATCCCTGCCATGCAGGAGGCGTCGTGCATGGCCTGGCGGGTCTCCAGGTCTCCGGGCTCTGCCACGGCCTTGGGAAGGTTCTTGAACACCAGGTCGATGGACCCCTTTGCCAGGGCGTCGTTGTAACGGTCCGCAATGTTGGAAACGTACGCTTCCACACCGTGGCTCAGGGCATCGAGACCTGTGTTTGCGGTGACGGTCTTGGGCATGCTGGCGCAGAGTTCACCATCGATGATGGCCACATCAGGGGTCAGCTCGTGGGACACGAGGGGGTACTTCACCCCTTTCTCGGTGTCTGTGATCACGGAAAGGCCGGTGATTTCGGTGCCCGTGCCGCTTGTGGAAGGAATGGCGACGAATGTCGCCTTGTTGCGCATTTTTTTGACACCGAAGGGTGCCGCCAGCTCTTCCAGTTTGGAGTCCGGGTACTCATAATACACCCACATGGCCTTGGCCGCATCAATGGCGGAGCACCCGCCCAGGCCCACAATGATGTCGGGCTGCTCCTCGGTGAAGAAGGCTGCGCCCTTCAGGACGGTTGCAATGGAGGGGTCGGCTTCAACACCGGAAAATACGGCAGAGGTAATGCCGGCTTCCGTGAGAAAGGTGCGTGTTTTTGCAAGGACGCCGTTTTTCTGGACAGAGCTGCCTCCGATGACGATGACGGCTTTGGTGCCTTCGACGTTTTTCAGGTTTTCAAGGGAACCCAGGCCATGGAAGATATCTTTGGGGACAATAAAAGTGGTCATGATTTTTTCCTTAATTGAAAGGGTGTCTCTGGTTACTTGACGGGCACTCTTTTGCCCGACGAGAGGCACTAAACCTTTTTAAGGATTTCCTGTAAAGTAGGCACTTTTCCGTGTTTCAGTATGCTTTTGGACACGTGGTTCCCAAAAGGGAACTATCTTTCGGTTTGGTTCAATTTCGTGTTATGGCACGGGATGCGTATGGCACAATGGCTTCGGACAGGGGCCATTGCCGCCCCATTGGGCAATGATTATGATGACAAGAAAATGTGGTACGATGGATCACATCGAAGAAACGGAAGGCGGGAGGCGTATCATGCCGGAAGACAGGACCCATAAAGTGAGTTGCAGTTCCTATGTCAATGAGGTGGAGGTGGCCTTTGAGCTCCTCTCGGGAAAGTGGGTCCCGCTGATTGTCTGGACCCTTGCAACCGAAGGGACCAAACGATTTGGAGAGCTCAGGAAGATCATGCCGTCTGCAACCCAGAAGATGCTGACCCAGCAGCTGAGGGCCTTGGAAAAAAACGGGCTCGTCAGCAGGAAAATATACCCGGAGGTTCCGCCCGTGGTGGAGTATTCCCTCACCGAGATCGGCCGGAAGCTCAGTCCCATCCTCAGGGACCTCAACGCGTGGTCCCGGGAGTACCTTGACGGTCGGCCCGTCAGGGGAAAATAGAGCGGTCCTTTTTCCCTGAAGGGAACGTGGCACACGAAGCCCGCTGTCCGAAAGAGTCGGATGACGGGCTTTTTTTTATTCTGTGAGGATAAGGTATTCCGGAATGGAACCATCCGGTGGGACGTCGGGGAGGGCCTCGTCATAGCCAGGGGGGCGGATTGTGATGATGAGCATGGATGCCGATGGGTCGTAAAGGGCAAGGTGCTCGGGGATGCCCAGGCCGCCCTCGCAATGAAAGATACCGGAGATGTGCATGACAAGGGCGCCGGGGTGTTGATTTCTGGCCTCGGCAATGGACCAGGCCATGGTGGCGTCCCAGAGGGCCTGGGCGTCGGTGTTGATTGTGGACGGGGGTGATCCTGGGGCCTTGGTGCCGTGGGGATTGTCGTTTTGGGGGGCGTGGAGGATCTGTCGCTCAAGGGCCGCCAGCTTGGCGCGGTAGGCCGGAGATGCCCCCTCGTAGGGCAGGGGGGCGATCCAGGTTTTGGCCTCGGGGCTGAGTTGCTCAAGGGCCTCTCTGCCCTTGCGGGCCACCAGGTTCACATAGCGCCTCGGGGCGTTGGCTGCAATGACAGGAGCCCCCTTCTCTTTGGCCAGATTGAGGGTTTGGCGGTAAGCACGGGTGTAATTGCCCCAGGGGCGGGATGCGGCCATGAAGTGCATTTCGGTGATGAGTCCCGAGAGGTACTCGTCGGTGACGCCCTGGAGGTCCCGGGCCAGCATCTCAAAGGACAGGATGGCCCCGGGCGTTGTCCCCTTGGCGGTCCGTTTTTCAAGGAGTCCTTTGAAAAGGGCATATTCCAGGTGATGGGCCGAGGGGTTGTCGTGGGTCTCCCCCACCAGTACCACATCGGCCCGGGCGGCTTCGGAGAGAAGGGCGTCCTGGCTGATCCGGGTGCCGTCCGGGGCAATGATGGTGTATCGGGGCGGTTCCATGGCTGCGCGGCCGGTGCCCAGGCATCCGGCGGCAAACAGGAGGGTTCCCAGAAAAAGGCCCAGAGTGCTTAAGGCTCGGTTCATGGCTGAACTCCCGTGGGTGGCGGGCCCCCGGCACAGGGGGAGCCCGCGTGGGCATCGGCGGGTCAGAAGTTGCGGTGGATGCGGATGTTTCCGCTTTCGATGCGGCGGTTAAAGGCGTCCCTGGCCCAGGCCTTGATACGGGCCCTGGAGGCGGGGATCAGAAGGAGAATCCCGGCGAAATCGGTGAGAAGGCCCGGAGTGACCAGGACGATCCCAGCGATGAGGATCATCAGGGCGTCAATGAGCTCTTCCGTGGGCATGATCCCCTGGTCCATGCACTCTCGGATCTTGATGACGGTCTGGAGCCCCTGGATCTTGGCAAGAGATGCCCCGGCAATGCCGGTGCCGATGACCAGGGCAAGGGCGGCAAAAGCCCCCATGAACGAGCCGATCTTAATGAGGAGCCACAGCTCGATGACGGGGACCAGGGTAAACAAAAGAAAAAGACGTAACACCATGGGGACAGTCTCCATATGAATCCGTGAAAGTAACCCGCAGTCGTGCGGTTTCACCACAAGATGGGACCGATCCCGAAAATGTCAAGCAGGGGAAGGGATGCAGGATACAGGGGAAAAGGCCAAAGGCGCCTTCTATGGTGACCGTGGGTGGAAAAAGCAGGCCTCCGGCGGCAAGGTGGGGGCTGAAACCCTATGGCGAAAGTATTGAGGTCGTCATTATGCAACCGTTTTGCGGGAGAGGCCTAATTTCATTTTACTGGAAACACGATGAAGGGGCTTTGGGAGTCATTTGAGTTTAACTGGAATAAGCACGGCGAAGACTCGAAATGCTGGCCTCCGGCAGGGGCGCCGGAGGCCGTTTTTGAACCGTGCTATCGTTTGCTGCGCGGGTGCTTCTTGATGGATTTCAGGAAGCGGTCCACGCGGGTCTTGACGATGGGAAAATCTTCCCCGCGGTCGTCGATGCAGTCTCCGTCGATGGTGAGGATGGGGATGCCCGCTTTTTTGAACATCTCGTTTTCCATGATGGAGCCACCGTGGAAGTGCCGGCACGACTTCGGGTAGTAGGCGATGATGCCTTCGGTGTCCTCGGGGATCTCGTCGATGGCGATGCCCGTTCGGGCCGTCACCGAGGAGAAGGCCGGGTGCAGTACCGTGCGCCGGGCGATGGACCGGATGGGGTCCGCCGGGTCCAGGGGCTCCCAGAAGGCGTAGTTGACCTGGGAGGCGGAGATGTCGATGCGCTCGTCCAGGTAGGTCATGAGAGGCGTCTTGAAGTAGGGACGCAGGTGGAACCAGGCGATGCGGGGACGGCTGTCGTCGTCTGCCGGTGCCGTGCTCCCTTTGTACTCCTTGCAGCGGGACTTGTAGACGTCCACGATGCGCTCGGTGCCCCAGGTCTGCATGAGGTTGGCCGCGTAGTCCAGCTCCCGCACCCCTTTCTTGGCCGCTGTGCGCTGCTGGAGCACCACGTCGTTGCCTTCGTTGAGCCAGGTGCGGGCTTCGTTGGTCCACCGGATGACCTGGCGCAGGGCTTCGTCTTCCAGGGTGAGGCCCGTGTGCTCGGTGACGAAGGCCACCATCTCCAGAAGCTGCTCGTAGACGTAGTCCACGCCCTCTTCCACCCGTTTGATGTCCTTTTCATCCGTGCTTGCGGCCAGGTCGTAGAGGCCGTAGGGGATGTCCAGGATAAACTCCGGGCGCTTGTATTTGTGGGCGGCCAGTTCGGCGTACTTGGCCGAGGGGTCGCACAGGTGGGTGGAGGTGATGAGCACATCCGGGGTGGGGAAGATGTCTTCGATGACGCCCCCTGCCACGGTTTTCATGAAGGAGCACAGGTCCCCGGAAAAGTTGTGGGCCTCGGCGGTCTCGATGCGCTCCCGGGCTGCCCCGGTCATGGCGAGCTGGGAGGCCACCATCTCCGTGGTAAAGGGGAGCAGGCCCATGGCGTACATTATCTCCGTGGGCACAAAGAGGCTTCGCCAGGCCACGTTGTGGTAGGCAAACTCCCCGTTGGTGTTGAGGTTGTAGGCGTTGAAAAACTGCTCGGTGTTGAGGTACCCCCGCTTTGCCGAGGGGGAGAGGGTGTCAAAGGCCTTGGGAAAGGCCATCTTGACGGCATCCCCGGGCTCGATTCCCTCCAGGCCGTTGACGCGGAGCAGGTTTTGTACCTGGACTTTTCGCTGCTCCGTGTTCTCTTGTATCATCTCCGCTCGGTTCATCGGTTTCTCTTTCGTCGTTTTTTGAGTCTCTTGATAAATGACTGCACCTCACGTTCGTTGATCTCGGAGCTGATGTCGCCTTCGAGGACCTTCATGGGCACGTCCACGGGGATGTCGTTTTTCAAAAGGGCCCACTGCATCTGCATGTTGGCGCAGAATTTCATGGAGTAGTAGAGGACCCCGTCCACCCGGTATTCGGTGATGAGGCGCTGGATCTCCTCGATGGCCTCCCGGGACTTGTCCCCGAGCATGCGGGGGCAGGGCGTGCCGGAAAGGTAGAGGCTGGCCAGCTCTTTGTACGGGTCGTCCGACGGGGCCGCCTCTCCGGTGAAGGCCCTGAGGCCGGTGCACATGTGCTCCACCACGGAGACGCCGCCGGTGGCCTCGATGGTTTTAATAAGGGAGCCGTTGCCCGGGCCGCCGATGACCATGATGCGCGGGGCGTCCTTGTCTCCGGTCTGGCCTTTTTTCTCGGAGATGAAGGCTTCCAGGCGGCTGTTGAGCTCCTCCCTGGGCATGTCCCAGGAGTCGGTGATGAGGGCCTCCACTTCGCGTCCGGTGACGGCTGTGGCCTCCTCTTTTCTCAAAGCGTCCACCTCGCGGAAAAGGGCCCGCGTCTTGTTGAAGAGGGCCATGGAGGCCCGCAGGGCCTCGTCGGTGATGGGGCCGGTGTGGGCCTCCACATCCTCTTTCATGCGCCGTAGGCCCCCTGCAAAAAAGGAGACGCTGGCGTTGGTGACCACCTTGGGCACGTCCAGAAGGTGGAGCATGGCGGGTTTGATCTCGTCCTGGCGATAGAGCCAGCCGTCGGCCAGGCGTCGCATGCACTCGCAGGAGTGGGCGATGACCACGCCGGAGAGGGCGTCGTAGGCCCCTGTGAGGGCGCCTCCCATGGAAGAGCGGACGTAGGAGCAGATGGAGTCTCCCAGGACCACGTCTTCATGCTCGGCCCCGGAATCGGATTTGATGCCCACGGGAAGGGCACCTGCCGCATGGAGAATCTCCAGGGGGGTGTAGGTGCAGAACCATCCTATTTTTTTCACTGGGCCGACCTTTCGGCCGAGGAGGCCATGGGAGTGGCTGCGTAGGCGTCGCAGGCGTAGAGGGTCTGGACCACCTCCCCGCCCCTGGACAGGTGAACCAGGTCGCAGAGCATGGTCTTGTTGCAGCCCAGCTCCTGGGCACGGGTGCATTCGGTGAACTCCGAGGTGATCCCCTGGATGGTCTCAATGCCTCGGAAAGAGCCTCTGTCTTCCACTTCGTCCCGGGCAAACAGGGCCATGCCGATGGCACCCATCACCTTGTGGTGCATGGGGACGTAGAGTTCGACCTTTTCGCCCCGGGCTTCGCTGAGGAGGTCCTCCAGGGATTTTTTGACGCCGATGTTGGAGGCCACGCCTCCCTGGAAAGCAATGGGGGTCTTGAGGTGTTTTTTGTTGATGCCGAGGGTGGCGTAGAAGTTCATGGCCAGGGAGCGGTGAAGCCCTGCGATGATGTTCTCCTTGGTGTTGCCCTTGGCCTGCTCGGCGATGAGGTCGCGGCCCACAAAGACCGTGCACATGCTGGAGAAGCTGTAGGGCTTTTTGGCCTTGAGGCCCGTCTCTCCGAATTTTTCGATAGGAATGCCCAGCCGGTCGGCCTGGGCGTCGAGGAAGGAGCCGGTGCCCGCCCCGCATTTTTTGTTCATGCCCGCTTCATCAAGCTCGCCGTCTTCAATGTACATCACCTTGGAGTCCTGGCCGCCGATATCGAAGATGACCTGGGTGTCGGGGAGAAGATGGAGAGTGGCTTCGGCGTGGGCGTCCAGCTCGGTCTCGTAGACGTCGGCCCCCAGAAGGGCCGAGGAGATCTCGTGGCCGCTGCCGGTGACACCGGATCCCAGGATGTCGATGTTGGCCGGGAGCTTAGCCGACAGGCGGGAGAACGCTTTTTTGATGTTGTTGATGACGTCCCCTTCGGTGAGGGTGTAGTCGGTTTCAAAAACCACGCCCGCTTCATCCACAAAGGCGATGTTGATGGAGATGGAACCGGCGTCCAGGCCGATGAAGCCTTTGACGGTGTCGCTCCAGGTGCCGGAGACCAGGGGAAAGGCCAGGACCCTGGTTTTTTCGCAGATGTATTTGTACGCGGGTTTTTTCAGCCCCTTGATGAGCTCGTCGATTTTCTGGAAGGGAGAAGAGGGAACCGGGTCCGAGGCTTCGGCCTTGATCCAGAGGTCGGAGACGGTGGTGCTGATCTCCACGCGGGAGCCGTCTTCACAGGTAAAGGAGGCCACCTCTTCGCCTTTGATGGCGTGGTCCCGCGACTCTTTTTTCAAGGTGTCGATGACCGGTGCCACAGATTCCCAGGCCTCCTGAACGCGGTCTTTGGCCTTCTGGAGAAAGAGGTAGGGAATCCTGTAGAAAATCTGTCCCGGAGTCCGAGGCAGGGACGCAAAGCCTGCGTCCGTATGTCCTGAGAGTGTGCCGTTAGGTGTCATGCAGTGTCTCTTCTGTTTTAGTGGGTATATGTTTTTGGTTATGAACCGTAGTTTTTGTTGGAAACGACGTTTGAATTGTGCTCGCCAAATAAGACCAACCCAGGTCTCCCGTGGTGCTGCCTTAACCGACGTCATGTGACAATATTATCGTTTTTTCAAGGCGTTGCCCGTATGTGGGAAATGTTTGTGGTATCGAAAGAGGATTACCATAAGATCCTTCATTCGACAAGGGTGGAATGAAAAAGGGATGGCCAGGGTGGGGTGTGTTTTGAAACCCATTGAAAAAATGATGAAAACCGCCATTGGTTGAAAACGTCTGCGGGGGGTGTATGATGGGGCATGGGATCTGTGGGGGGATGACGCCCTGTTTCGGGTGCGAGCCGTGTTTTCTGCGGCAAGAGCTTGAGATCGGGGGAGATCTCCTGTACAAAAGGTCCCGCCCGATGAAAGTAACCTGTTTATCTGGCGTTATCCCCCGGTTTCAAATCCGTCATTGCCCATAGGCCGCCCTGAAGGGGCGGCACCAAGAAAGGAATATACATGGCACAACGTAAAATCACCGTGATCCCCGGAGACGGGATCGGTCCCGATATTATTGATTCGGCACTACAGATTCTGGACAAAGCCGGATGCGATTTTGAGTATGAGTTTGCTGACGCGGGCCTTGCAGCCCTGGAAAAGCACGGCGAGCTCCTGCCCCAGCGCACCCTGGACCTCATTGAAAAGAACGGGGTGACCCTCAAAGGGCCCCTGACCACCCCCATCGGCAAGGGGTTCACCTCCATCAACGTCACCCTGCGCAAGCAGTTCAACCTCTACGCCAACCTGCGCCCGGTGATCTCCTTTAAAGGCACCCAGGCCCGCTACGAGAACATCGATATCATCACCGTGCGTGAGAACACCCAGGGCATGTATTCGGGGCTGGGTCAGACCGTGTCGGAAGACGGGTGCACGGCAGAGGCCATGAGCCTGGTGACCCGTGAGGGGGCCGAGCGCATTGTCCGTTTTGCCTATGAGCTGGCTCGAAAAGAGAAGCGGAAAAAAGTCACCATCGTCCACAAGGCCAACATCCTGAAATCCACCTCCGGGCTGTTCCTGGACGTGGCACGGGAGATCAGCGCCGGGTACCCCGACATCGAGACCGCCGAGATGATCGTGGACGCCACCTGCATGAAGCTGGTCATGAACCCGGAGGAGTTTGACGTCATTGTCACCACCAACCTGTTCGGCGACATCATCTCCGACCTGTGCGCTGGCCTCGTCGGCGGGCTGGGCATGGCCCCCGGGGCCAACATCGGTGACAACGCGGCCCTGTTCGAAGCCGTCCACGGCAGTGCCCCGGATATTGCGGGCAAGAATCTGGCCAACCCCACCTCCGTGATCCTTGCCTCCATTCAGATGCTGGAGTACCTGGGCATGCAGGAGAAGGCCGAGGCCATTCGGCGGGCCGTCACCGCCGTCATTGAGGAAGGGGACCGCACCACCCGCGACCTGGGGGGCTCCCACGGCACCACGGATTTTACCCAGGCCGTCATGGACCGCCTCTGATCCGGAGGCCTCATCCAGGCAAAAAGTCCCTGCAGCCACATCGGTCATGCCTCCGGCGGTGCGCTTTTTTAAAGGCGCCGCTCACCTTGCCGCCGGAGGCACCGGTTTTTCCCTCCGGGCGCATTTTTCCTTTCAGGCGCCCGCATCCCTATCCGGTTTTTCAACTCAGGGTTAGGTATATCCACTGCCCGATATTCTTTCCTTAATTTTGTCTTTGCGTTTTTTGCTTTGTGTCCTCTGAAAACATTGACATACGGAGCTTATGGGGTATCATCAAGGGCAATGAACCCATGGATGGTGTGTGTCGGAATCAAAAAGGTCGCAGTCAGTATTGTTAATAAAGTTCGGGCTGATGCAAAAGCAGAGTGGACACCTGTCGTGGGATGGCATGGCGCCGTAAACGGTTTTCCATGGCGTTTCTTTGCATGGCTGTTTTTTGACCGGGTTTCAATGGGTTTTGTCGGTGTGTTTGACTGGTATTTCAACGGTCTGGTCCGGGCAAGCGCCGGGCCGGAGCCCATGCAGAGAAAGGACATGCAGGATGATTTTGGACAGACTGAAGATTGGGACCAAAATACTGATTACGTTTTTGTTGGTCGGTATTGTGCCCCTGGCCGTCATCGGTTCCGTTTCCGTTTTGAAGTCGAGTGAATCCCTCTCAGAGCAATCCTTTGAAAAATTGAAAATTGTCCAGGAGATTAAAAAAGCCCAGGTCCGGGAGTATTATGCCGGATGCCTGGGAGACATCTCTGTTTTGTCCAAGAACTACGCCCTGTCCGAGGCCCTGAACCGTTTTCCCATGCTTTTTGACGAAGACGGCAACGTCAACATGGATGGCTACGATTTCTACGACACCCGATACGGGGAGTCCATGAAGCTTGCCGTCCAGGAGTACGGGTATAACGACCTGCTGCTGATCCAGGCCAACGGCCGCATTGTCTACTCGGCCCGGAAGGCTCCGGATCTCGGCAAGTCCGTGCTGGAGGGCCCCCTGGCCGAAACCCATCTCGGACGGGCCTTTGCCCTGGGGCTCAAAGGGCTGGCCACCACGGACTTTATGCCGTATGCCCCTGCGGACAATCAGTCCATTGCCTTTATCCTGGCCCCCATTTCCGTTGTGGATAACATGACCCAGGAGACACGGGTCACGGGGCTTGTTGCCCTGAAACTCGATAACGGCCAGCTCAACAGCATCGCCATGAGGCGTGAGGGCATGGGAGAGACCGGGGAATCCTTTCTTGTGGCCCGCACAGGGGAGGGGGCGGTGTTCCGAACAGACACCCGGACAGGCAAAGCCGGTGAGCAGGCCTTTTTCGCCTGCCTGGACGACGCCTCTGCCCAGGAGAGCGGGGCAGGGACTTACACCTACAAGGGGGAGCAGCAACTGGTCTCCTACGGAAAGCTGGGTATCGACGGCCTGGACTGGATCATGATCTCCAAGATTGACGGACATGAGGCCTTTGCTGCCGTTCGCCAGCTCAAGACGCTCATCGGGGTTGTGGTGCTGCTCGGGGTTGCCGCCATCGTCTGTGTGGGCTTTTTGATCGCCCGCTCCATCACGCGGCCCATTAACGATATTGCCGCGGGAATGAAGGATATTGCCGACGGCGAAGGAGACCTGACGGTGCGCCTCAAGGTCAAGGGGAAGGACGAACTGGCCGAGCTTTCCCACTGGTTCAACACCTTTATCAACAAGGTGCAGGAGATCATCCGGCTGGTGTCCGAAAGCGCGGAAAAACTCAACGGGTCGTCCACCGAGCTTGCCCAGATCTCCCATGTGATGAGCGAAGGGGCCGACGAGGTCTCTTCAAAGTCCGGCACGGCGTCGGCCTCCTCCGAGGAGATGAGCGCCACCATGCAGTCCATTGCCGCCGCCACCGAACAGGCCTCCGCCAACATGAGCATGGTGGCTTCCGCGGCCGAGGAGATGACGGTGACCATCTCGGAGATCTCCGAGCACTCCGACACCTCCCACACCATTACCCGGGAAGCGGTGAATCAGGCAGGGAGCGCAGCCGCCAAAATGAACACCCTGGGCACTGCGGCCCAGGAGATCAGCCATGTTACCGAGGTGATTACCGAGATCTCCGAGAAGATCAATCTTCTGTCCCTCAATGCCACCATCGAAGCGGCTCGGGCCGGAGACGCCGGGCGCGGGTTTGCCGTGGTAGCCAACGAGATCAAGGACCTGGCCGGTCAGACCGCCGGGGCTACCCAGGAGATCCGCAGCCACATCGAAGGGATCCAGAACTCCACGGCCGAGACCGCCGGGGAGATCGGTCAGATCACCCAGGTCATCGACAAGGTCAACGGCATTGTCACCACCATCGCCGAAGCGGTGAAAGAGCAGGCCGTCACCACCCAGGAGATCGCCGGGAACGTGGCCCAGGCCTCCACGGGCATTCAGGAGGTCAACGAAAACGTGGCCCAGAGCTCCCTGGTCTCCAACAGCATTGCCGACGAGATTTCCCAGATCAACCGGATCTCCGGTGAAACCTCGGCCAGCAGCACCCGGGTGAGCGACAGCGCCGAGGCCCTGTCGGGTCTGGCCACCGAGGTGTCCGATCTGGTGGGGCGATTTCGGGTGTAAAGGGATTGTTTAGATGGCGGTTCGGCCATCGTAGAATAGTCAAATGACTGAAAAGTGGAACATGGAATTTACGATTGTTTCTCCCTTTTGGGTGAGCCGATCAGGGGCTGCTGCCCTGTTGAGATAAAAAAAGCCCCGGGCAGGCAAACTGCCCGGGGTTTTTTGTCTCGCGAGGACACGTTTCGGGAGGAAGGGATGCGTGGCCTCGTGGTTCTGGCCCGGTGTCTCGAATTGCTTGGGTTGCTGAAAAACGGGTTAATGCGTGTATTCGATGATCTGGACGTCCGGTCCGATCTTTTTGATGATGGCGTCCCTCATGTTTGCGTAGTGGGGGCAGGGGTAGCCGATGGGGTTCCCCTTGGAGATGCAGGAGGTAAAGACAATGGCCTCGGCGCCTCGATCCACCATGATCTTGGCCCGGGAGATGGCCCGCTTGCCGGGGCAGCCTCCGCAACTGACAAACCCGACAATGTCGACGGGGCCCGTCTCCTCAAAGGCCAGCGTTCCCTGGGTGGCGGCCTTGAAATCCGTGGTGCCGGGGCACATGTCCTCTGTCTGCTGGCAACGAATGATTCCGACTTTTTTCATCTGCGTGTTCTCTTTCCATTGATTGCGTGTGGTTGTTGCAGGGGCCGGGGACGCGGTTTCTCCCTTTGCCTGAAAAGGAGCAAGGCACCTCGAAACCTGATTTCAGACTGTCCCGGTAATCCGTACCATGAATACTAGTCGCTATCAAGAAAGATAAATGGTATTCCCTGGCAGTGAACTGCCCCCTGGAACCGCATGATCGGGTGTTGCTATTTTTACGATTCGCATGTAAGTGGATGAACCGAAACGGCAAAACAGAACATGGGCCGGGGCCTCGGTAACATACGCCAGCCCATGGCTGGGCGGGCAAAAACCGCCGCATTGACGGGGCGGTATATCCACAGGTAGCGTACCTGTGGCAAACCCTCTGACGAGCCGAGAATTCCGTGGCTGTGGGAACCTTGTGCCCCGCAGGCACCATGACCCGAAGGGAAACGAATGAAATTCGATCAATACTATATATCCGACGATATCAAGAAGAACCTGGCCCAGCTCGGCTTTAAGCGGCCCACGGACATCCAGTTCAAGGCGATCCCCTCCATTCAGAAGGGAGAGGACGTCCTGGCCATCGCCCAGACAGGCACGGGTAAGACGGCGGCCTTTGCCATTCCCCTCATCGACAGGATCCAGCGGGGCAAGAGCAGCAAGCGCTCATACGGTATCCGCTGTATCGTCATGGTGCCCACGCGGGAACTGGCCGCTCAGATCGGCGAGGTGTTCGACAGCCTCTCCCGCCACACCAAGGTCAAGACCTTTGCCCTGTACGGCGGGGTGGAGCAGGATGCCCAGATCAAGAAACTCCAGGACGGCATCGACGTGCTGGTGGCCACCCCGGGCCGCATGTTTGACCTCATCAGCCAGGGCTATATCCGGCTGAACCGCATCGACACCCTGGTGCTGGACGAGGCGGACCGGATGCTGGACCTTGGGTTCATCGACGACATCCGTTTCGTGAAAAAGAAGATCACCCGAAAGCACCAGACCCTGTTTTTTTCGGCCACCATCAATGAAAAAATCAAGAAACTTGCCTTTTCCCAGGTAAAGAGTTCGGCCATCCGCATTCAGCTCTCCCCCGAGGACCCGGTCTCTAAAAACGTCTCCCATGCGGTGATGTTTGTGGAGATGGACGACAAGCGCTTTTTTCTGGAACGCTATGTGCGGGACAACCCCGAGAGCAAGCTGGTGGTGTTCGTGCGCACCCGGGTGCGGGCCGAGCGTGTGGCAAAGGCCATGGGGCGCGTGGGCATTGACGCCGTCTCCATCCACGGGGAAAAAGAGCAGGCACAGCGCCTTGAGGCCATGAAGGCATTCAAGGACGGGGCGTGCCGGATGCTCATTGCCACGGATGTGAGCGCGCGCGGTATCGATATTCCGGACGTCACCGCCGTGATCAACTACGACCTGCCCGAGGTGGCGGAGAATTATGTCCACCGGGTGGGCCGGACCGGTCGTGGTGTGAATAAGGGCGTGGCCCTCTCCTTTTGCAGCAAGGAGGAGAAGGAACGCCTGGAAGAGATCCAGGAATTCATCGGTAAAGAGGTCGAGGTGCTCCACGTGGGAAAAACCGACTACGCCAGGACCCTGCATTTTTCCAATGAGCTGTCGGCAGAGGAGCTCATCGCAGAGAACGAAGCTTTCGAAAAAAGCCGAAAGAGAAAAAAGAAGCGCAGGTAAGGTTGCGCACCGTTCCGGGCGGCACCTTAAGGGTGTCGGTCCGGACGGCGGCGGACCCTGTTGCCATGAAAAAATAAAGAAACCGCAGTGGCGGGACGATATCATGGAAAGGCGTTTTGATGTGAACGGCGGTGCCCCGGTCGAGGCCGGGGAGCGACAAACCGGAAAATGACCGCTGGCTGGGGGGAGTAGCGTGAGGACATATCCAGGGCCCTGGAGAGGGTGTTGCTGTTTGTTGCGGGGGCTCAATGCGGTGGTGCTGGCCGTTGCGGCCGTGTGTCTGTGGGGGGGCAGTCAGGTGTCATCTGTCTGTGCCGCCGATACGGTGCGCAGTGCCGGGAGTGTGTTGTTCCTCAGCTCATACCATCCCAGTTATCCCACCTTTTTCAGACAGGTGGAGGGGATCCGCTCTGTCTTCTCTTCCCGATCCATCCATTTTGATATCGAGTGCATCGACACAAAGCGGTTCGACCCCCCGGAAATCAAAGCCCATTTCCATGACCTTCTCACCTTCAAACTGTCGCGCCTCCCGGCCTACGATCTCATCCTGGTGGGGGACGACAACGCCCTTCATTACGTTCTGGATCATCAGAACGACCTGTTCCAGAACATTCCCATGGTCTTTTTCGGGGTGAACAACCGGCGGCTTGCCCTCGAACAGAACGAAAATCCGCTGGTGACCGGTGTGGTGGAGTCGGTTGCCCTCTCCGAGACCCTCTCCCTTATGGCTCGGTTGCAGCCGGATGTCCGGCGTATCGTGGCCATCGCGGACAACACCGTAAGTGTCAAGGGCGTGCTGGATCACTTCCATGCCGCGGCCCGGGAGTTCAAGTCCGTCCAGTTCTCCATGCTTTCCCTTGAAAACCTGAGCTTTGAAGAGTTGGCAGAGGTGCTGAAGACCTTTGACAACAGGGACGCGGTGCTGCTGCTGTCCGCCTTTGTGGACCGCACCGGGCGCCGCATTGATTTCGACCATGCCCTGTCTCTGGTCACGGAGAACCTTGCGTCTCCCCTGTATCACCTTTGGTATCACGGCATGGGGCAAGGCGTGATCGGCGGCAAGCTCATCAGCCATTTCGACCAGGGGAAACGGGCCGCGGAGATGGCCCTTGAGATCCTGTCCGGCACGCCGGCCTTTGAGATTCCCGTGGAGGCTGAGAGCCCCCATCGTTTTGTGGTGGACCCGGAGGCCATGGAGGCCAGGGGCATGTCTCTTTCCCTGATTCCCAACGGCGTGGACCGCTATCGCAATGTCGAGCCGTGGGACAGCTCCTATGGGCTCTACACCCGTGTTGCCCTGGGTGGCATCGGCGTGTTTTCCTTTCTCGCCTGCGTGTTGGCCGTCATTGCCTTTCACAGGCGGCGTGCCGATGAGCAGGTGGCCAAAAGCGAGCTGAGGTTCCGTCGGTTGACCCGACACATGGAGGAAGTGTTCTGTGTGGGATCCATGGCCACGCGGGAGATCCAGGAGATCAGTCCAGCTGTGGAGCATATCCTGGGGCTGTCCCCGTCAAAGGTCCGCCGCAACCCCACCCTGATCCGGGAGGCCATCCATGAGGAGGACAGGGAGTCCTTTTTTGCCTATCTGGTTCGCCTGCAATCCGGCCAGGAGGGGATGGAGTCCATTGAATTCCGCATGCGGGATGTCAAGGGGCGGCTGCGGTGGCTCCGCTTCAGGGGCTTCAGCATCGAAGAGGCCGGTGACAGGGACTCCAAGATCGCGGGCATGGCCTCGGACATCACCGATGCAAAGCAGGAGGATACCGCCATGAAGGCCCTGGTGGAGACCCTTGCAGGGCGCGTGGAACAGGACTTCTTCGATGGCGCTGTTCGTCAACTCTGCGCCTTTTTGGGGTGCGACACTGCCATTATCGGTGAGATCCGCGAGGACAACATGGTCCAGACCCTGGCCATGGTGAAGGACGGGTACATGAAGGATTCCATGACCTATCAGCTCATGGGGACCCCCTGCTTTGAGTCCATGAACGAGGGGGTCTGCATCTACCCCGAAGGGGTCCGGGATCGGTTCCCCGCCAACTCCATGCTTCGCCAGCTGGAGGCCGAAGGGTACCTGGGGTTTCCGTTGCGAAATCACAACGGAAAGATCATCGGGGTGATGTGCGCCATGTCGAGGACCCGCTTTTCCATTCCCAAGCGGACCCAGGAGGTGGTGGCCATCCTGGCCAAGGGCATCGCCAACGAGATGGAACGCCTGGAGAGCGAAAAAGAGAAAAAAGCCATGGAGATCAGCCTGATCCGCTCCCAGAAGATGGAGGCCATCGGCACCCTGGCAGGCGGTATTGCCCATGATTTCAACAATATTCTTTTTCCCATCATGGGGTATGTGCAGATGATGCAGGAGGAGATCTCCGCGTCGAGCCCCCACGGTCGATACCTGAACAAGATCCATGCAAGCTCGCTGCGAGCCAAAAAACTGGTGAACCAGATCCTTGCCTTCAGTCGCAAGGGAGATCAGGTCTTTGAGCCCGTCATGATTCCAGAGGTCCTCACCGAGGTCATGGAGCTGGTGCGTGCCAGTCTGCCGGCAACCATCGACCTGCGGGTGCATGTCACCGGAGAGATTCTCCCCGTGATGGGAGACGCCACCCAGATCCATCAGGTGGTGATGAATCTCGTGACCAATGCCTACCATGCCATGGAGGGAAGGGGCGGCTGTATCTGGGTGACCCTGGCTCCGGGGGGCAAGCCCGGGGCTTCCGGTGTTTCCCTCATCGTTCGCGACACCGGGGGGGGCATTGAACCAGCCGTTTTGGACTGTATCTTTGATCCCTATTTTACAACCAAGCCCAAAGAGAAGGGCACAGGGCTCGGCCTGGCTGTCGTGCACGGCATTGTGGAGAACCACGGGGGGGAGATCGACGTAGAGAGCACCCTCGGGGTAGGCACGACCTTTATCGTTCGCCTTCCCTGCATGGAGTCGGCCTGCGTTGAAGAGGACGTCTCGGATGTTTCCCCCGCCCCCGAGGGCCATGAACACATCCTGGTTGTAGACGACGAGGAGGAGGTGTGCATGGTGGAGCGGATGATGCTTGAGAGGCTGGGTTATCGGGTCTCGGTGGCGTCAAGCGGCCTGGAGGCCCTTGATCTTATTGCCGCCGATCCGGATTCGGTGCAGCTCATGCTGACGGATATGACCATGCCCCAGATGACGGGCCTTCAACTTGTGGCTCGGGTGCGCGAGATGGGGTGCCTCATGCCGGTGCTTCTCTGCACCGGGCTTAAAGACGCGGCCCAGGAACGGGCCTCCAAGGGTCTGGGGGTGCTTGGTATCGTAAAAAAGCCGGTGAGTATGGGCGAGCTTGCGGACCAGGTGCGACAGGCCCTGGATACGGTGAGGGGCTGAAAGGGCGTCGGACTGTGTGCGGGCACCCCGCGGGCATGTGCCGCGGGATGCCGGTTTTACTTGGTGCCGAGGCATTGGTGCCATGGCTTAGATGCTTGCAAATACTTCTCGAAGGGCGTCTGCCACCTGGACGTAGCTGACGTCGGCGTCGGGGTAGATCGTGTCAAAGCGGGCCTGGAGCTCAGTGGCCAGGGGCTCCCTGAGGGCGGGGTCTACCTGGGCGATTTCGGCCAGGGCGCTAAGGGACTCGCCCCCGCCTGATGCGATGTCCATGGCAAGGCTGTCCATGTTGCCCGCCACAAAGGTGTTGATGCGCTGGTCGATGGCGAATTTTGTGGGCTCACCGCACTCCAGGGTGCCGGATGACATGCCGAAGGTCTGGTTGCCGCAGAGGCTGTTGAGGAAGGTGCCCAGGAGGTTCCAACCCAGTCCCTCTTTTTCTCCTATTGCTACCCTTCCCAAACCACATCCACAATCTTCAGATACCGTTTTGCCGTAAGTGGTACCGACCAACATAAACAGAATACCCAACGTGATAATACACTTTTTCATGGTTCTCTCCTGAAATGAAATGGTAGGTGAACGTGCCGCAAGTAAAGTCTATTTCTGGTGGTTTGCGGCCGGGGGGAGTAAAGCTACGACGACAATATATGTAAAAAAAAAGATTTATTCAAGGGCTGGCTTTCCTTCTGTGAGATTTCGCATCGTCGTGGCCAGCTTCTCCCTGTAGATGTCTCGCCATGTCATGAGGGCATCTGTGTGGACGCCGCCTTTGACGGTCCACATGGTCTTGGGAGGGGCGGCGGCGTCGTAAAGGCGACGCCCGTGGTCATAGGGAATCACGCGGTCCTTGGTACCGTGGATGATGAGTACCGGGGTGGGGGATAGGCGTTCAATGACCGGCCCGGGGCTGTGGCCGTTGGTGGCCATGACAAAAGAGAGGGGCCACTTGAGCCACTTCAGAACAGGAATGAGCCCGATTTTATCTCGCGCGATGGACCGGTAGGAAAAAAACGCACTGTCCACCACAACTCCTTTCAGGGGCACGTCCGGTGTTGCCGCCGCCGCAGCCACGGCATTGGCACCGCCCAGGCTCTGGCCAAAGGCGATGAGGCGGGACGGGTCCACATCCGGGCGGGAGGCCGCGTACTTAAGAGCCGCAACAGAGTCCTCGAATACACCTTGCCTGCCGGGTTTGCCCTCGGAATCCCCATACCCCCTGTAATCAAAGAGGAAGAGGTTGAACCCCGCTTCAGGGAGCCACTCGACAAAGCCGTAATGGTTGGAGATATTGGCCGCGTTGCCGTGGAAGTGGATGACCGTTCCGAAAGGATCTGCCTGGGACGAGGCGATGAACCAGCCCGTGAGGCGGGTGCCGTCGAGGCTTTCAAAGGTGACCTCTTCGTAAGGGCGGTCCGGTGTCTGGTAGAGCCGGTTGTCCGGGTGGTAGAAGAGCCCGTTGGCGCAGCCGGTGAGAAAAAGAAGGAGGAGGACGATGAATGGGGTGTGACGTTTCATGGCAGATTCCAGTCTTGTGATGGTTGCTGGGCAGGCAGGCTCGTTATAGCACATGTCGCGAATTTGTGTTGACTGTTTTACATGTGTAGTATTGATTTTTCATGTATGATGTGGGACCGTTGGTGGCGTCGTGCCGGGACACCCTGAAGGCAAGGGCCGGTGCATTCCAGATAAACCTACAAGGAGGCGGTTCCATGGGCAAGGATGCATACATCATCATCGCAGAGAGGATGAATCGGAATCCCATGAGGGTTCCCCGGGTCGAGGGCGAGTTCACCCCTTCGTTTATTGAATACCTCAAGCTTGTGTACACCCCGGAAGAGGCGGAGGTGGTCCGGCACCTGGATGTGCTTCCCGCCTTTGTTACCTTTGAGCAGGTGGCCGAAGCCACCGGCCTTTCCGTGGATGAGGTGGGGCGCCGCATCGAATCGGCCCATCACAAGAACGCCCTGGTGGGCATGGGCACCATGTTTTGCCTTCCTCCCATTCCCGTTCTCTTGAACCTCCACCATTTTTACAGCGACTTAAGGGAAGACGACCTCAAGTCCATCACCCTCTATCGTGATTTTTTCATCGATAAGGGCTACGGTCGCTACTACGAAACCAGCGAAGCGGGAAGCCCCGTGTTCAGGACCATCCCCGTGGAAGAGGCCATCCGGTGCGGGGAAAAGGTCATGACCTCGGAGGAGGCCCACAGTTTTGTTGAGAGCCTGTCCACCGAGGATTTTGTCATGGTGCCCTGTCCCTGCCGGACCCGGGCTGAAAAGGCCGGAGACCGGGAGTGCCGGGACAAGTTCCCCATCGGCAGCTGCATCATGATCGGTTTTACCGCCCTTCACTTCGAGAGCATCGGCCTTGGAAAGCGTGTGACCCGGGAGCAGGTCCTCTCTTACATGGATGAGATGATTCGCCTGGGACTGGTGCCCAACACCGAGAACGTGGAAAAAGAGAGCTCCACCATCTGCCTCTGCTGCGAGTGCTGCTGCTCCCAGGTGAGGGGGCGGACCCGCTGGGACAACCCCGAGTCCATCTCCCCCTCCAATTTTGTGCCCAAGGCAAACGACGATTGCGTCATGTGCGGCCAGTGCCTGGATCGCTGCTTTTTCGGGGCCCTCTCCCTGGACGAGGAGGCCGGAAAAGCCGTGGCCGATCCCACGGCGTGCATCGGCTGCGGCGTCTGCACCTTTGCCTGTGAGGCCGGGGCCCTCAAGCTGGAACGCTTTGAACGCTCCACCCCCTTTGCCTCCACCGGCAAGATGCTCAAAGCCTTCCAGGCAGAAAACACACCTTAATGGGACGTGTCTCCGACGGGCAGGGGATACATCCCCTGCACCCCAGGGTCGCGAATGCTCCCGACCTTCGCTCCTCAGGTCCATCGCATTCGCTGACGGGCTTCGCCCGTGGTGAATAGCAAAGAATCTTCACGCGGTGTCATGGGGTCAGCATGTGTATGGGATAGGGAAATCTGCCTCCGGCGGCCCTGCCGGGGGCCAAACTTTCAAAAAGTTTGACAAACAGGTCTTGCGGACGCCTCGGAACGGCCGGAAGTTATCGGCAAACCGATTGTTTTTGGCGTATCAGGCCTGCAACCGGAACGCTTTTGCGGAGCTTTTTTCAAAAAGCGACCCGCCGGAGGCGTTTTTTAAGAGTTGAATATACTTTTTTATCTGCGTTCTCACCTGTTGTCGAACCGGCCCTTCTCCCGTCGAAATCGTTTCTTATTCTCTTTCCAGCTCTCTTTGTCTTTTTTGCCGTTTTTTTGTTTGTGGGGAGTGGCCGGCAGGTCGTCGGGGTCGGGAAAGATGCTGCCCGGGGCGGGCTGCACCTGGGGCTTGGGTTTCTTTTTGGCGGTTTGTTTCTTGGGTTCGTCGGCTTTGGGAAGGCCCGGGCCGGAGAGGGCTTTGGCCGGGAGTTCGTGGGCCAGGTAGAGGTGGTCGGCGGCCTTTTGAAAGACAATGCCGTCGTCTTCGGCCATGGGCACATGGACGGTGAGAATGACCGGGTCGGGATCGATGCGCTTTCCGAGGCGTCTGGCAAAGGCCTTGTCTGTTGTAAGGCGGATGAGGGAATCGTCCGTGGGAGCGATGCCCCGTGCGTGGACCCTGGGCCAGGCCCTGCGACGGATGACGGCGTAGAGTTCGCCGGGGATTTCGGCTTCGTAGCGGGGCAGTTCCAGGCGGCTCCGGTCTGCGGCGCGGATTTTCTTCTCCATTACCTCCACAGGGCAGGGAGAGACGGTGAGGCACACCTCTTTGATGTGGCCCTCCCGGATGTGTCGCCACCCCTCTTCTTCGGTGACGGCCTTGAGGAGTTCCTTGATTTTGACGTATCCCTCTTCATCGGGGACAAGCCCGAACTCATACGGGTCCACCCCCAGGGTGTAGGAGAGCATTTTTGCGAAGGCCTTGGCTGCTTTGATCTGGCTCATGATGTCACGTTTCCGATGTGTCCCTGCCGCTCCCACCACGAATTGAAAATGGCTGTTGCATTTTAAGCCGTTGATGGTAAGTCAAGAGAGTCTGTTTCTAAGGACGAGCCGGGCTTCCTTTTGCCTGCGGCTCCGACCCCGTATTTTGATTTCCATGATGGCCCTAAAAAAGTCAGGGCACTGATTTTTGCCATCGCATCATAACACAAGGAGCTTTGAACGCGTATGGATACAACATCAAAAGCGCTTTTTGACCGGGCACAGGTCGTGATCCCCGGTGGTGTGAACAGCCCGGTAAGGGCCTGCAAGTCCGTTGGACGGGACCCCCTTTTTATTGAACGCGCCAAGGGCGCCCGGGTGTATGATGCCGACGGCAACGGATATCTGGATTACGTAGGCTCCTGGGGCCCCATGATCCTGGGGCACGCCCCGGAGCGGGTGAATGCGGTCTTGCGAGACGCCATTGAAAAAGGAACCAGCTTCGGCGCCCCCACCGAGATGGAGATCGAGCTGGCCGAGCTGGTCATCGACACCGTGGCTTCCGTGGACGTGGTGCGCATGGTCAACTCCGGCACCGAGGCCACCATGAGCGCCATCCGTCTTGCCCGCGGCTTCACCGGTCGGGACGTGGTCATCAAGTTCGACGGCTGCTACCACGGCCACGCCGACTCCTTTCTCGTGGCAGCCGGTTCCGGTGTGGCAACCTACAACATCGCGGGCAGTCCCGGTGTGCCCGAAGACACCATCAAGCACACCCTCTCCATTCCTTATAACGACATCGACAAGGTGCGTGAGGTCATGGCCTCCATGGGGGATCAGGTGGCTTGTATCATCGTGGAGCCCATTGCGGGCAACATGGGCTTTATCAAGCCCCAGAACGATTTCCTCAAGGTCCTCCGGGAAGAGACTGAAAAGCACGGAGCCCTGCTCATCGTGGACGAGGTCATGACAGGCTTCCGCGTGGCCCTGGGCGGCGCCCAGTCCCTCTACGGCATCACCCCGGACTTGACCACCATGGGCAAGATCATCGGCGGTGGCCTTCCCGTTGGTGCCTACGGTGGCCGAGCCGACATCATGGCCCACATCGCCCCCAGCGGCCCCGTCTACCAGGCCGGGACCCTCTCCGGTAACCCCCTGGCCATGGCCGCGGGCATCGAGACCCTGAAAGCCATCCGGGAGCCCGGTTTCTACGAGGCCCTCTCCGCAAAAACCACCCGCCTGGTGGACGGCCTGAAAGGTGCCGCCGCCAAAGCAGGCGTCCCCTGCACCGCCGACACTGCGGGCTCCATGTTCGGCCTCTACTTCACCGCCGGACCCGTTGCCAACTTCGAGGATGCCAAGACCTCCAATCTCGATCTCTTCAGCGCCTACTACAACCGCATGCTCGAAGAGGGCATCTACCTTGCGCCCTCCCAGTTCGAAGCCGCCTTTGTTTCGGCTGCCCATACCGATGAGGACATCGACACCACCATCGCCGCTGCAACCAAGGTGCTGGACGAACTGGCCGGATAGGCAGGGAAAGAGCCTGAAGCATGCCTCCGGCGGCGAGGTGTGCCACCTCGAAAGCGTATTGCCCTTGCGATTTTTCCTTCGTACCTCAGGAAAAATCGTAAGGGCGTTTGCCGTGGGGCCTCCCCCCTCGTTCCTCCGGTTACATCACATCCGCCTTTAAACGGTATGTATTTGCGTGTATTTTTTTAAGGGCTGTTTGGGCCGGGCTCTCAAAAAAAACGTGATAGATCGACCAGAATGGAGCGCCGCACTCCGGTGCGGCTTTTTAGGCCGTCGTTGCCCGTGCCGCACAGGAGTGCGGCGCTCCAGGGGACAAGGCTGTTTTTTTGGGGGGGGATGTAAATCAGGTCGATGGTCAAGGATAATCAACGCCGGAGTTTGCTTGAAAGGCGGATGTGATTTGCCCCGAGGAACGAGGGGTAAAGCGCATCCGCAACCTGCTTTTAAGATCTGAACTAGGTACGAAACAAAAAAACAAGCATTCGATAACCTGGAGATATGATGCAGAAGACACCCCCACATCACCTGAAATCCTCGTTGAACACAATCCCCGAAGGGGTGAAGCGCGTGCATCTCATTGCCGTGTGCGGCACGGGCATGGGGGCCCTGGCCCTGATGCTTAAAGAGATGGGCCTTGAGGTGACCGGTTCCGATAACGGGATCTACCCGCCCATGAGCGATCTGCTCGCCGACAACGGGATTACCCTGCTGGAGGGGTTCAAGGCCGAGCACTTAGGGGATGCCGATTTGGTGGTGGTGGGCAACGCCATCCGCAAGGACAACCCGGAGGCCTTGGCTTTGGGGGAAAAGGGCCTGCCTTACTGCTCGTTTCCCGAGGCCGTGGCAGGTTTCTTTGGCCGTGGAAAGCGCACGGTGGTGGTGGCAGGGACCCACGGCAAGACCACCACATCGTCCATGATGGCCTGGGTGCTGGAGCATGCGGGCAAGGATCCCAGTTTTATGATCGGGGGGGTGCTGCAGAATTTTTCCCGCAACTGCAAGGTGGGCAAGGGCGAGTTTCTGGTGGTGGAAGGTGACGAGTACGACACCGCGTTTTTTGATAAGGGACCCAAGTTTATGCACTACGACCCCGAGGTGACGATCCTCACCAGCGTGGAGTTTGATCACGCCGATATCTATGACGACCTTGCCGATGTCATGGGGTCTTTTCGAAAATTCATGGGCCGCCACCGTCCCGGGGCTGCTGTGGTGGCCGGACCCGGCACACACGTGGCCGAGGTGACGGCCGACGCTCCTTGCGAGGTGTTGACCTACGGACTTAACGGAGACCCCCTCTGGCGTTCCGAAGTCTTGACAGCCACGGCACCGGCCACCTGCTTCCGCGCTTTTTACCAAGGGGAGCTATACGGGGAGTATACCCTGCCCATGCCCGGGGGCCACAACGTGGAGAACGCCGTGGCCGTCATCGCGGCCTGTCATCGCCTGGGCCTGGACCGGCGCGAGGTGGCAGACGCCCTTGCCACGTTCAAAGGGGTCAGGCGTCGTCAGGAGGTCCGTGGAGAAGAGGACGGCATTCTGGTCATGGACGATTTTGCCCATCACCCCACGGCCGTTGCCAGCACCCTGGGGGCGGTGCGCTCTTTTTACCCGGACCGGCGGCTTGTGGCCATCTTCGAGCCCCGCACCAACTCCAGCATGCGCAATGTGTTCCAGGATGCCTATGCCACGGCCTTTGACTCGGCGGACCTTGTGTGCGTGCGCACCCCGCCCAACCCGGAGAAGGTCCCCGAAGGGGAGCGATTCTCCTCCGATGCCCTGGTGAGTGCCCTTTCGGCCTCGGGTAAGGAGGCACACTGTTTTCCTGACGCTGGGGCCATCGTTGATTTTTGCAGGGCCAACGCCCGGAAAGGAGACCTCCTCATGGTGATGTCCAATGGCGGCTTCGAGGGAATCCACGGACGCCTGCTGGCCATGCTGGAAGCCCGGGAGACGTGCGGGACCGCATGATCCCGGGGCCTTAGTCCTTGCACCCTTAAGATGTATCGTATTACTATTTGGTTTATTTCCCGGTGACGGCCTCATGAGCCCGCACGCCGTTTTGTGTTATTCCCACATTCATGTATGGACGACGGAGCCCATCCTTATGTTGAAGACCCTCCGCTCATGGGGCAAGTTGATCAGCCGTTTGTTTTCCCGGCGCAATCGCGACGACATGATCATGGGGGAGGTGTTGACCACCCGTGACGTGATCACGCCCGCTGAGCTGGAGACTGCCCTGGACGTGCAGAGAGACCGGCTGTTTCAGCAAGGGGTGGCCGTTCCCCTGGGAAAGGTCATCGTGGAGCTCTCCTACGCCACGGAGGAGGAGATCGTCACGGCAGTCAACGAGCACTACCGTATCCATGTCACCTCCCTGTCTGACAATATTCGTGGACTGATCCGTCGCATCGGCGATTCCCTCACCGAAGATGTCCCGGCCCCCCGGGTGCCCATCTGGCTTCAGCTCTCGGTGACCATGACCGTGGTGATGCTCCTGACCGTGGGGCTATTAAGCTACGTGATCCTGGAGCGCCAGAAGGAAAAACTCTACAATCACGCGGTGAAGCTGGGCATGGTGAGCCTCGGTTACTTTGCCAGCAACGCCAAGATCCCCCTCCTTGAAGACAACATCCTTTCCCTCAATGCCCTGATCCAGAACGCCGAAGGAGTGGACGGCCATCTGTACGCCCTTATCGTGGACAACAACGAGGTGATCAAGGCCCATACCGATTCGTCCCGCATCGGTAACACCATGGTGCGCTACCCGCCCACCGGACCGGTGGGCTCCCGGGGCGAGGTGACCTATTTCACCCATGACGCCGAAGGTGCGGGGCAGGTTTTGAACATGAGTGCTCCCATCGTGTTCAAGGAGAAGCGACTCGGCGAGGTGAACGTAGGGCTCTCCATTGATTTCATCGACCAGCTTTTCCTGGACGAGCGGGCCTTTCTTGTCATCAGCACCATGATCATCTGCCTTATCGGGCTGGTGGTGGCGGTGCTCTTTGGCCGTCGTTTTTCCAAGCCCATCTCCGGCCTTGTGACGGCTACCCAGGAGTTTGCCAAGGGCAACTACAGCCATAGGGTGGACAGCCGTCGCAACGATGAACTCGGTCGCCTGGCCACGGCCTTCAACCGCATGGGCAAGGAGCTTTTCAAGCAGACCATGATGCGGGAGTCCTTCGGCAAGTACGTGGGGGCCGACGTGCTGGAGCTGATCATGAGGAACCCGGAGACCACCTGGCTCAAGGGGTGTAAGAACCAGGCCACGGTTCTCTTTGCCGACATCCGGGGGTTCACCGCCTATACAGAAACCCGGGCCCCGGAGGTGCTGGTGGAAGAACTCAACAGCTACTTTGAGATCGCCACCTCCATTATCCTCAAGCATGGGGGGTATGTGGACAAGTTCATCGGCGACGCGGTGCTGGCCGTGTTCGGGGTTCCCGTTAAATACGATAACCATTCGGAACGGTGTGTCCGGGCTGCCGTGGAGATGCAGCAGGCGTTTCGCCAGGCCGGCGAGTCTGGCCGGAACCCGCTTCTCTCCCGCGTGGGGATCAGCATCAAGAGCGGAGTGGTTGTGGCGGGCAGCATCGGCTCCCAGGCCAAGATGGAGTACACGGTCATCGGGGACACGGTCAATGTTGCCGCATACATCAACGCCCTGGCCGAGGGCGGTGAGATCGTTGTGGGAAGCAGCGTCATGGAGAGGCACAGGGACATGCTGGAGGTGGAGTCCCTGGTGCCCCAGAAGGTCAAGGGGCGCTCCGGGCTGGTGGAGGTGTACCGGGTGACAGGGATACGCGATTATGGAAATTAAATCCGAACGACGGCTGTGGGTTGTGCTGCTGGCACTATTCTTTTTGGGGAGTGCCTGCACGGCGCGTCCCTGGCACCACGATGCCGGGGAATATGTGGTGGTGCAACCCGGCCCCGGAGAGGACCTTGAAAAGGTCGCCTCGGACTTCGGCGGAGGGGACGCAGGCCTTCCGGCCGTCAAAGCCCTGAATCCGCCCGGGCTGACACCTGCCAACACCCCTTTGCTTGTTCCCACAACCCCTGCCTATGATCTGGGAATCCGATCGGACGGCTACCAGGCCGTGCCGGTTTTGACCTATCGGTGGATTGATGGGGAGCACTCTGAATCCGTGGGGAAACACCTGCAGGACGACCTGCTCCAGTTGAAGACCATGGGGTCTGCCCTGTTGACGCCCGAGGCCTTTCTCGGATTTATCCGCATGGAGAGGTCGGTTTCCAAGGGCGCTGTGCTCCTTGCCTTTGAGGTTCGCGATGCCGAGGGGTTCAGGGACTTCCTGGAAAAGGTCGGCCATATGAAACTTACCGGGCTTCTGTTTCTGGATCCGTCCGAGGTGGGGGCGCCCGGGCAGCTGACGTGGGAGGAAGTGGCGCAACTTGCGCAAGGCGGACTTGAGCCCGCCCTGCTTCCGGCTGAGGCAAGGGGGCTCTCTTCCCCTGCGCCCAAGGAGAGCCTGGTGGGTTACACACGCCGTGTCAAGAAATCCATCACCTCCTCCCATGAACGCCTGGAGAGTCATACGGGGCAGCCCGTGCGGTTTGCCGCGTATCCGGACGGCACCGGCAACAGCGTGTTGGCCTCGGTGATGGTCTCTTTGGGGACCAAAGGGATCTTTGTCCTGGGAGACGGAGGAAATCCTTTTTTCTGCGATAACCTGAGCATCGTGCGCATGGATGTGGGGGGACGCGGGGCTGAAGAGCCCCTGGACCGTTATCTGGACACCTTCAGGGAGGCGAGGTTGGCATGGTGAGGTCGTGTCGTATTTTCTGGGTGGCGGCCTGCCTGATGATTCTGGGGGGCTGCGGGATTCCCATGGTCCCCCGTTCCGAGGTGCCCTTTCCCGATGCCTTGCAGGAGCGCGCCCTGGCCCTGGAGGCCCGGGGGGATATCGTGGGGGCCATTCGGTATTGGGAGGCGTCGGCGGCAGTGTCCCGTGAGAAGCTCGCTTCCCTTCACGCGCTTCGCCGTGAGCACATCCAAGGAGAGCTCGCGGCTGCGGACACGGCTCTGAACCGGGGCGATACGGACGAGGGGATTCGGCACCTCCTCATGGTGTTGCGCATGGACCCGGGCCATGGAGGGGCCAAGGAGCGCCTTCGCGGGACCCTGTCCCGACACCTGGTGGTTCCCTGCACCGTGAGGAAAGGGGAATCCGCCACGGACATGGCCCTTCGGGTGTATAAGAACGTCCGGCTGGCACCCCTGGTGGCGGCCCTTTACGGCGATGATCTGGCCGCTGGAGAGTTGCTTCGGTTGCCCGAAGTGGAGGCCTCCCTGGTGGCGGCCCAGTTCAGCTACGGCCGTTCCATTGCAAAGGCGCGCAGGGATTACAGGAGCGAGGCCTGGGGTTCCCTTCTGGCCGTTTCCGAAGAGATCCTCAGCTATGCACCCGGGGACGAGGAAGCCCTGTATTTAAAAAACACCGCAGCCCACAACCTGGCTGAAGCATTGTTTCGGCAGGGGGCCTACGGGGAGGCTTTGGCCATGTATCGCCGGGTGGATGCCTATTTCAGGAACGAAAAACCACGAATCAAGGAGATCCTTGCCATCCAGGCACGGCAACGTGATGAGGAGAAGGTGCGCACAAATACCCAGCGCCTCACCGAAGCCGCCAGGTTGTATAAAACAGGTGCCTTTGTGACGTGCCGGGATGTGCTGGAGGGCGTGGATTCCGGTTTCCCCGGGAAAGAGGCGCTGGCGGCGCAGCTGAACCGGACGCTGAAAGCCAGAGCGGAGAGCCATTATCGAAAGGGGGTTCGTCTGTTTCTTCAGGAAAATCTTACCGGCGCCATTGCCGAGTGGCGAAAGAGCCTTATCTTGAATCCGGAGCATGCCAAGGCCGGAGAGGGTGTAGAAAATGCCGGGCGCCTGCTTGAAAAAGTGGAGGGCATCCAGCCGGGCAAGGGGAGGCACACACCATGACAGTGGATCTGGTCACCATGGAGTCCCATGGGGCAGCGCGCAACGAGGTGAGAGATCTGTTTCGGCTGATGTGGCCCGGAGACAACGAGGCTTTTCTGGATGAGTCCTGGGACGATGTGGAGCGTCTTTATCGGGGAGAGTGGCCGGGATATTACCCCTGCGACACCCCGTACCACAACCTGACCCACGTGGTCACCGTGACGCTTGCCATGGCTCGCCTTCTTCACGGTGCGGTGCTCGACGGCCACCGGGTCACCGCCGAAGAGGGGCTTCTCTGCCTGGTGACGGCTCTTTTCCACGACGCGGGGCTGATCCGGGGCGTGGATGACCCCGAAACCACGGGGGCGGAACTCACCAAAAGGCATGTACCGCGCGGTATGGAGATGCTCGGGGCGTATCTCGTCGGCCATGGGTGGGACCGGGCCTCCTGTGGCTTTGCACGGTCTCTTCTTGCATGCACCGAGCTTGAGGCCGACATGCGCTCCATCCGGTTTGACACCGAAGAGCGCCGGTACATGGGGGAGCTGCTGAAGGCGGCTGACCTGGGCGGGCAAATGGCCGATTGCCGGTATGCGGAGAAGATTCTGCTTTTGGCCCAGGAGCTTCGCGAGGCGGATAAAGAGGCCTTTTTCGGTGAACGGGATCTTGTGATGAACACCCCGGCATTTTGCCGGAAGGCCTTAGGGGAGATGGTGGACGGGGACGGCAAGAGCGTGCTGGATCATTTTCGAACGCATTTCAGGGCTTACCGCGGGATGGACCGTAATGTCTATACTGATCAGATTTCAGCACAGATTTCGCTTCTGGAAGAGGTGGTTGCAAGGGGAGGCGACGCCTACCGGGCTTACCTTCGAAACGGGGTTGTGAAAATGGGTTGTCCCCCTCGCAATTTCGATGCTATATATCCAAAACAGTAACCAGATCGTCTTATATACTCACGAATGATACCGCACCTGACCCGGCGGAGACGCTGCGGGCAGAGCGTCCGATCCCCATATCACAGACAAACCGATCGGTGCAAAGGAGACAGGTACCCTATGGAAGGACTGGCTTGGGATGATTCCTGCAGGATACAGATTCCATTGATCGACGAGCGCAATCAGCGCCTTATGGAAATAGCGATGAAGCTCCAGGAGCTCACCGCTGTGAAACGGAAAAAAGAAGAGGATTTTGAGAATATCGGCGAAGCCCTTGCCGATATCATGGAGTTTGCCAGGATGCACTTCAACGAAGAGGAGCGTATTCTGGTGGGAAAACAATACCCCGAATTGAACCAGCACAAGCGTGAGCACAAGCGGTTCATCAAAAAGATCATGGGGTTCCGTCGCCTCTTTTCCGAAGATCCCGCAAAGGTGTCCGAGGACGCGCTGGCCTATGTGATCTCGTGGCTTCCCGCGCATATCAAGGAGGAGGACGCACGTTACGCCCCCTTTATCCGCGTCCAGAACTACCTGGCGGAGTGCCAGGCCATGGGGCGCCGCGGACGCAGCTGATCCGGGGAAGATTCCGCACAGACTCGCGACACAAAAAAAAGGGGATCAGGCCACATGTGCCTGGTCCCCTTTTTGTGTTGCGGGTCGGTGAACTATCCGGGTTACGCGTCCTCGTCTGAGGCCTCGTCGGGCTTCACACCCAGAACCAGCTCGTTGAGGATTTCGGTGATAACGGGTGTCTCCTGTTCGATGGCATAGAGGCGGTCCCTGTCAAAGATGGTCTCCGTGTCCGGCAGGTCGAAGGTGAATTCGCTCTGCTGGCGGATGGCCTCAAAAAGGATGGACAGGGAGTAGCAGGAGAGATTCTCGAAAAAGAGGCCTTCGTCCACCTGGTCATCTTCCTCGTCGGGCGTATAATCTTTCTGGGCCTGGGTCAACTCGGTAACGGCGGAGAGGAGCATCATGGAGTTCTCGTCTCCGAAGGGCTCTTCGTCGGAGTCCTCCTCAAGAACCGCCATGGCGAGAAAGTTTTTTGCCGCGATAAACAGGCGTTCAAGCCATTCCTCCTCCAGGTTGTGGGGCAAAACCGCTTCCGCTCCCCGTGAAATGACTTCGTCCATAAATCGGTTGATGCTCATGAAAATCTCCTGTTGCGCAGGCAGCCCTGCGGGTTGAATCGGAAGCGCTTAAGGGCTTCTGATGGTTTGATGGGCGGCATTATGGCACACTCTTACAAAAATGTGAAACCTGTGGGGGAAGAGAGTCTGTCAAAGCACGATGGGTAAGGCCTTTGGGGCCGTGGTGCTTGATACAGGGTATGGGTCGATGTTTACCATGGTAAACAGGGCTTGACAAGGGATGGTATGTCCCGCTAACTTAAAGTTAACTTTAAAGAGAGGTGAGAATGGCGTCGGAAGGCAGGCAATATACCATATCGGAGCTGGCATCAAGTCTGGAACTCAGTGCTTCAACCATTCGGTACTACGAAGAAAAGGGGCTGATCTCCCCGGCTCGAACCCCCGGGAACCAGAGGGTCTACACGGCCAAGGACAGGGCCCGCCTGAAGCTTATTCTGAGGGGAAAACGGTTTGGGTGTTCCCTGGAAGAGATCGCTGAGATCATCGGCCTTGCCAGCACCGAAGTCAATGAGGTGGGGCAGATCGAAATGAGCCTTGCCTATGCGGAGAGAAAGATCGAGGAGGTCAGGGAGCGCAAACGGGAGCTGGACCTCATGGAAAAGGATATACGGGCCATGAAAGAGGCCCTGGAGCTTCGCCTGCAGGAGCTGAAGCGATGACGAGATCATTTTAAAGCCTTATATATGTTTGCCCCCGGCAGGGCCGCCGGAGGCCTTACGTCCATAGCTGTTCAGGTTGGTTGGTGACGATGAAATCAATCCAAAGGGAGGGGCAATGTTCGATTACCTGTTGAGCCCGGAAGCCCTTGCGTTAAGGGACGAGGTGCGGGAGTTTGTCAAGGCGGTGCCCAGGCAGCTGCTCATCGACATGGACAACGACAAGGTGCAGTTTCCCAAAGAGTTTCTTCAGGAGGCGGGGCGGCGCAACCTCATGGGATGCCGCTACCCAGAGGCCTGGGGAGGGCGGGGCCTGGACTGGGTGACCACAGCCATGGTCATGGAGGAGGTGGGGGTACTGGGCTACATCATGGCCTGCACCTTCGGCGTGGGGGCGGAGCTGGTGTGCGATGCCATCATTCTCCACGGCACCGACGCCCAGAAGGAAAAATACGTGAAACCCCTTCTTAAAGGGGAGCTTTTTGCGGCCGAGTGTCTCACCGAACCCCGGGGCGGTTCCGATTTTTTCGGCACCAACACCACGGCCGAGGACAAGGGCGACCATTTTCTTTTAAGCGGCCAGAAGCGGTTCATCGTAGGCGGTGAAGGGGCGGACTATTTTCTTGTGTACGCCCGCACCGACGAAGGGGCCGAGCCCCATAAGGCCCTCACCTGTTTTATCGTGGATCGCGGACCCGGTGTGAAGGTGGAGTATCTTTACGGGCTCATGGGGTGCCGGGGGGGAGGTGCCGCACGCATTGTCTTCGACCGGGTCAAGGTCCCCAAGGAGAACATCGTGGGACGCCTCAACGGTGCCTTTGCCGTGTTCAACACCATGATGATCCCCGAGCGGCTCGGTACGGCCGCCATGACCATCGGCGCCGCACGTCCCGCCCTGGAAGTGGCCACGGCGTACACCACCAAACGACGGGCCTTCGGAAAGACCATCAACCGCTATCAGGGGGTGAGCTTTCAGGTGGCCGAGGCGGCCATGCTCCTAGATGCCAGCCGAAGCATGATCTACACCACCTGCCGCGCCGTGGACGAGGCCGTGGAACCGGCCCGCATCCGTCGCCTGGTCTCCGAGTCCAAAAAATTTGTCACCGAGGCCTGCCAGACCGTGGCGGAAAAGTCCATGCAGGTGATGGGGGGCATCGGGTACACCACCATCTATCCGGTGGAGAAAATTGTCCGGGACCTGCGGCTCGCCTCCATCTGGACGGGGACCAACGAGGTGATGTCCCTGATCATCGCCGGGGAGTGGTACGACGAGCAGGCCGCCGCACGCAAGGAAGGGCAGACCCGGGACTGTGAAACCGACGCCGAAGAAGCCTTTGCCGCGGATGAAAAGATTATGTAGCCCACAGGTTGGCGGAAAGAAGCGACCCGTGAAGGCAGGCAGAATAGCCCCTTTTCTTTTTACATGAACCTGGGAGGCCTGATGCTGCACGTTGTTCCCCACGACGCCGCCGGGGACGGGACCCCGGTGGTACTTCTCCACGGCTCCATGAACACCCGGCGCCAGTGGCGTACTCTTTTTGACGAGCTTACGCCGACCCATCGCCCCGTTGCCGTCGACCTGACGGGTTATGGGGAGGCGCCCTTTCCCGAGGACCCGGAGTGTCACTCCATGGAGGCCGAGGCCGAAAGGGTCCATGGGCTTGTGTACGGCCATTTGCAGACCCGTGGTCCCTGTCACCTGGTGGGCCACTCTTACGGAGGGGCCGTGGCCCTGTGCTATGCGGTTATGTTCCCCGGGGCCGTCAAGAGCCTGGTGCTCTTCGAGCCCATGTGTAACCATGTCCTCGACGAGACGGGTCATCCCCTTCAACACGACGGCAGGGCCCTGATCGGTCGTATTACGGAGCTTCACGACCGTGGAGATGACGAGGGTGCCGCCCGGGAGTTTTTCAACAGCCTTACGGGTACGGATGGCTTTCACCTGCTTCCGGACGGTGCCCGCAAAGCCCTTTCATCGGGGGTAGGCAAGATGCTCCTGGATTACCGCACCACGGTCTCCACCCCCCTTACCCTTTCGGATTACGGGCAAATCGACTGTCCCGTCTGTCTTGCCACCGGTCGGCACAGTCCGGTGCTCACCACCGCCATCTCAGCCATTTTGGGCCGTCATCTCACCCGGGTACGGACCGTGACCGTGCCCGGGGATCACATGGCCCCTGTTTTTTACGCCTCGGACGTGAACACCCTGGTGAAGGAACATCTGGACTCGGTGTGACCGTTTGGGCGGATGCTGCTTTAATAGCCTTTTTTTCTTTTGCTTTTGGTATCTTGTGCTCTGTTGGTGAATAATGTTACGTAATGTGAACATGACGACAGGGCGTCCGTCAGGGCGCCTAAAATCACCATGATGTTACGGGCAACCAAAGGGAGAAGGGGATGAATAGAAGCAGAAGGAGCGTTGCAGGCTGGGGTGGGGCGGTCGTTTTTGTTGCGGCTTTTTTCTTTTTCGGCAGCGGGGTGTGTGCGGAGGTCATGGTGGCCGACCCTCTGGCCCGGGTGAAGCGATCCCTTGAGACAAGTCGCTCCCTTTCCGATTACACGGCGGTCCTTGTGAAGCGGGAGCAGTTCGAAGGCAGCCTTGGCCCGGAAGAGGAGATCCTCTTTAAATACGCCCAGCCGGGTCGGGTGTATATGCGATGGATCGGAAAGGTCAACAAGGGGCAGGAGGCCCTGTACGTCAAAGGGGAAAACGAAGATCGCCTTAAGGCCCACAAGGGCGGTTTTTTGGGGCTGGTTACGGTGAACGTGGATCCCACGGGCAAGATGGCCATGGAGGGGCAGCATCACCCGATATTTCATGCAGGCATCGTTTTTACCACGGAAGTCGTTCTCCGCGACCTGGAGAAAGGCTTGAACCGCAATGAAGTCCGTGTGATGGACCGGGGCCGTCAGAGCCTGGACGGCCGTGAGGTGGTGGTCGTGGAGGCGTTTTTCCCGGAAGAGGTGAAAGGGGCTGTCCACACAGTGAAAAAAGGTGAGACCCTCTGGGATGTCGCGGGCCGATACGATCAGGACATGTTCGTGATTCTTTCGGTGAACAAGGGCGTGGACACGCCGCAGGATATCAGGGAAGGGCAGGCCCTGACGATTCCTGATTACTATTGTCGTCGTTCCGTCAGCTATTATGACGCGGATTCTGAGCTTCTCGTGAAGATCGAGAATTATGACTGGAACAACACCCTCTATGAGGTGTACCACTACAGGGACCTGCAGCTCAACGTGGGGTTGAGCAGCTATGACTTTGACCCCGATAACAAAGGTTATTCGTTCTGATGGCGGGCTGAGTGGCCCCCCTTTTTGAGCCGCATTGATGGAGCGGGCCGTGACAAAAAACCCGGCGAAAGCCGGGTTTTTTGGTTTTATCTGAGGTCTGGCACGGACCGTGTGAGTCGTCAACGGACGACGGAGTGATCAATAAAACTCTTCACGCTTGAAGTGGGAGGCATCACAGGCATCGTTGAGGTTGCCGCCGGACGTTTCCAGAAGGCTCGCGATGGTGATACTGTCCAGGGATTCGTACAGGTTGCGCGTTGCATCGGCCCAGACGGTGCGCACCCTGCATTCGTCGGAGAGTTTGCACCCTTCGGGGTCTGCGACACACTCCACGAGATCGCTCTCGCCTTCGAACTTTCGGACGATTTCACCGAAGGTTATGGCCTCGGGGTCTGCCATGAGCTTGTATCCGCCCTTGGGCCCTCGAAAGCTGGTGATGTACCCGTCTTTTTTAAGATCGCGAATGATCTGCTCCAGGAATTTTACGGGGATGTCCTGAAGCCTTGAAATGACGCCCACCTGAATGGGATCGCCCTCTTTATGGCGTGCGAGTTCAAGAAGTACTCTGACGGCATATCTGCTTTTGCTGGATAGTCTCATATGTTTTTTACCCGAATATCAAGAGAGTCTGTGCCACGTTTAAGTCCCTGATGTCTTTTCCCTGTGTATGGTATGCTCCGCGTCGTGGCCCGGGGCACGACCCCCATGGGGCGCTTTTGGCTCGACCCTGAGGCATCTTGAGCGGAAGCAATCCCGGTAAATGGACGTCTGACGGGACTAAAAGATTATGTTGCCGGGGGAAGTTCTGTCAATGAAAACTTTGGAAAGAGGTTCTCTCAGGGGGAAAGTTGTGCCCATGCCGATGAACAAAAATGAATGTCAGCCTTTGGAATAAAAGGGCTGTCAAGGGGCGGGCCGTGTTCAGGGCGCGGGGTCCGGCACATCGGCAGAAGGGGTGTCCAGGGCACCGAGCTCTTCCGGAGAGGGCAGGTCGTCCACGCTGTTGAGGCCGAAGAGCTCCAGAAAGTGGCGTGTGGTGGCATAGATCAGGGGACGCCCGGGGATCTCTTTGCGCCCGGCCACCCGGATCAGTCGCATGTCCAGGAGGCTTCGGATAATTCCGCCGGAGTCCACTCCCCTCAGGTACTCCACCTCGCTTCGGATCACCGGCTGGCGATAGGCGATGACGGCCAGGGTCTCCAGGGCGGCCTTGGAGAGCTTCAGGGACGGGGCCTGGTGAAGTTTGGCGGTCCAGGGGGCCAGGTGAGCCGCTGTGCGGAACTGATAGCCTCCGGCCACCCGGACAAGGTGGACGCCGCCGTCCCGGGCGGTGTATTCGGCCACAAGCTCACGGACCGTTTCCGGCACCCTCTCTTTTTCCGTTTCCGGGACCAGGCGACGGAGCTTGTCCATGGACAGAGGGTGGGGGGCGGAGAAGAGGAGGCCCTCGACGATCTGTTTAAGGGTTGGCTGGGGCATGGAGGGCTGTCTCCTCATGGGCCGGAGGCTCCGGCATGGGGGCAAAAACGCGGATGATACCGCTCTGGACGTGTTGCATGATCCGCAGGCGGCCCTGTTTGGCCATCTCCAGAATGGCCAGGAAGGTGACCACCAGCTCGGCCTTGGACTCTTTGGGATGGAACAGGTCGGTGAACAGGACGGATCCTTTTTGTGCCAGCTTTGCTGCCACCTCTTCGATTCGCTGGCGGACGCTGAGTTTTTCCGTGGAGAAGTCCACGGCATGATCCCGGTAGCGCCCTGCCATGAGTTCTTTGTAGGCGTTGACCAGGTCCATGAGGTCGGCCTCCACGAGCCGGTCTTCCCCTGCAGGTGGTTCCGGCGCGGGCTCCCGCTCCTGGCGGACAAAGGTGGCGGTGCCGAGCATCTCCCGGTCTCCCAGCCACTCGGAAGCCCGTTTCATGCGCAGGTACTCCAGCAGGGGCCGCGCAATCTCCATACGGGGGTCTTCATCCTCCTCGCCCCCTGTCGGGGGGAGGAGCATGCGCGACTTGATGTGGGTGAGGGTGGACGCCATGAGGAGAAAATCACCGGCAAATTCGATGTCCAGGCTCTTCAGCATCTCCAGATAGGCCATATACTGCTCTGTGATGATGGCGATGGGGATATCGAGGATATCCATGTCGTTTTTGATGACCAGGTGGACCAGAAGGTCCATGGGGCCCTCAAAGACATCGAGCTTGACGGCGTAGCGGGTACCGAAGAGTCGGTTCATGGCGTTCCTGTTTCCGTGTGCGGGGTTATCCCAGGGGGGTGAACCCCACGGCTTCCCGGATTTCCTTGAGGAAGGGGACGCTGTACTCACGTGCCTTGTCCCTGCCCTTGATGAGTTCGGCCTCAATGTCTCCGGGGTTGGCGATGAGTCGGTCGTAGGTGTCCCGGAAGGGGGAGAGGGTTTCGTTTAAGTACTCGAAGAGGAACTGCTTCATTTCGCCCCAGGCAATACCGGCTTCATAGCGTTTTTTCACATCGGCAACCTCGTCTGCGGAGGCAAAGGCCCGGAAGATCTCAAAGAGGGTGCACCCTTCGGTGGACTTGGGCTCACCGGGCTCCAGGGAGTTGGTCTTGATCTTCATGATGTGCTTGCGCAGCTTTTTCTCGGGGAGAAAAAGGGGAATAGTGTTGTTGTAGCTCTTGCTCATCTTGCGGCCGTCGAGGCCGGAAAGAACGGCCACGGAGTCGTCGATCATGGCCTCAGGGAGCACAAAGTGTTCGCCGTAGTGGTGGTTGAAGCGGGCGGCGATGTCCCGTGCCATCTCAATGTGCTGGATCTGGTCTTTTCCCACGGGAATTTTGTGGGCCTTGAACATGAGAATGTCCGCGGCCATGAGGATGGGGTAGCTGTAGAGCCCCATGGTGATCCCTTTGTCCGGGTCACCGGTGCGGTTCTCTTCGTTGGCCTGGACCTTTGCCTTGTAGGAGTGAGCGCGGTTCATAAGACCCTTGGCCGTCATGCAGGTGAGGACCCAGGTGAGTTCCGGGATCTCGGGGATGTCCGACTGGCGGTAAAACACGGCGTTGTCGGTGTCCAGGCCTGTGGCAAGCCATGTGGCCGCCACTTCCATGCTGGACTGCCTGAGTCTTTCCGGGTCGTGGGAGCTGATGATGGAGTGGTAGTCCGCCAGAAAATAGAAGGAGCGGACATCGGTTCTGCGGCTCGCTTCGATGGCGGGCCGGACGGCCCCGACGTAGTTGCCGAGGTGGGGGGTGCCGGAGGTTTGTATCCCTGTCAGTACGGTCTCTTTCATCGCGTTCATCCTTAGGGTGGCGTTCCGCAAGGGGTGCGGAATACCGGGTATCTATGCAGTCAATAAGGCGGCCCCTTGGCGGGGTCACACGGTGTCTCTTTTTTAATCCTCAAGGCGGGGCTGGCCCACCGGGTGCCCCCCTTCTATGCCGGAAAAAAGGGGAAAGATCAAACGTCAATCGGTTTGTCTCGGGCGGGTCACCCCTTTAGGTAGCCGGCGGCAAAGGCCAGCTCGTCATCTCTGTCCTTGAGCTGGCCGTCGAGTTTGGCGGCCAGGGTGTCTGCCAGGATCTCACCGTAGCGGGGGCCGGGTTTGAGGCCCAGGGTCTTGAGGTCACGGCCCCTGATGGACAGGGTGATGTGGCGGAGTTGGCTCATGTAATGGGAGATGGCTTTTTTGATGGCCTCGTCCTTTGAGATGGCCATGACGTACAGGAGCAGCTCGGTCCTCAAGGGGGAGAGCTGCCGATGCAGGTCGCTGTTGGCGGCGGGCAGGCCGTGGGTGAGCCAGATGTAAGCTCCCCTGGCATGAAAGCGTTCCTCTGTGAGGATTTTTCGGTGTTTTGGGGGCAGCATGAGGCGCCTTGCCACCACCTCGGAAACCTCCCGGTCGCAGGGGGCCAGCAGGGTCAAAAAGTAAATGATCCAGCGTTCGATGGGTTCGTCCGTGTACATGAGGTCATGCCAGGCCAGGACTTTTTTGGCTTCGTCCAGCTGGTCGATGAGCTCGTTGTGCCGGGTGATGCCCGGGTGGATGATCTCCATGAGGCCCAGGTCGAAAATCCGCAGGATGGACGGGATGGGGTTCTCCTCTTCCAGGATCTGCCGGAACTCGTTGAAAACCCGAAGGCCCCCCAGCTCCCGGAACACGTCCAGGTGGATGGCGTTCTTGATCATCTCCCGGGTGACCTTGCCGATGGTGAACCCGAAACGCTGCTCGAACTTGATGGCCCGGAACACCCGGGTTGGGTCCTCCACAAAGCTCAGGTTGTGCAGGATTCGGATGCGTTTTTCCTTGATGTCCCGCTGGCCGTTGAAAAAGTCGGTGAGGGTGCCGAACCCGTCGGGATCCAGGCGGATGGCCAGCGTGTTGATGGTAAAATCCCTGCGGTACAGGTCAAGCTTGATGGAGCTGGTTTCCACCTCGGGCAGGGCGGCCGGGGAGGGGTAGTACTCCATGCGGGCCGTGGCCACATCCACCTTGAAGCCATCGGGGAAGATGATCACCGAGGTGCCGAATTTGGTGTAGGTGTTGATGCGGGCCCCCATCATCTCTGCAAAGGCCTTGGCAAAGGTGATGCCGTCCCCTTCGATGACGATGTCGATGTCGTCGTTTTGCCGTCGCAGGAGCAGGTCCCGCACAAATCCGCCCACCACAAAGACCCCGTAGCCCATGTCGTGGGCTACGCGTCCGATCTGTTTGAGGAGGTCGAGGATCTCTCCGGTGAGGCGTTCCCGCATGAGGGAGACCACTGGCTTCTGTTTCGGGTAGTGGGGCGGGGCGCTGACTTCGCTGCCTTCGGAGCGGGCGTGCTCCTTGCTGTAGACCAACAGGTTGAGCAGGTCCGTGCGGGTCACCACCCCTGCCACGCGGTCGTTTTCCATAATGGGCAGGAGCCGCTGCTTGTCGCCAATGATGCGATCCACCAGGGTGTTGAAGTCGGTGTCCGGGCTGGCCGTGGCCACGGAGGAGAACATAAAGTCCTGCACGGGGCAGGCTCCCAGGTTGTGGGAGAGGGCCCGCTCAATGACCTGGCGGGTGATGTAGCCCAGGAGCTGCTCGCTCTCGTCGTCGAAGGTGGTGACCACCAGGGCGTTGATGCTGTAACGGGTCAGGAGCCGCGATGCCTCGGACAGGGGCAGGAGCGGTGCGGTGGTGATTGCCGGGGCGCTCATGAGGTGACGGGCCGTCCGGATGGGTTTGACCCGGGCGGCGAGCAGGGCGCCGAGCCTCTCCTCCACCTGGGCCAGGGGCATGTTGCGGATGGAGGCCGAGGCGGCAAAGGGGTGGCCGCCCCCACCGAGATCGGATAAGATGGCCCCGCAGTCCACCTCGGGCAGGCAGCTTCGGGCCACCACATGGATACGGTTTCCCATGCCGGCCAGGACGAAAAGGACCCCCAGGCTCTCCATGCGCATCATTTTCTGCACAAGTGTCGCCAGGTCCGGGATGTACTCTTCCAGGGCCAGGGTGACCAGGGTGACCTCCACGCCGTTGATCATCCGTCGCTCGGATCGGTTCAGCATCTCGTTGATGAGGGCCACCTGGGCCGGGTCCAGCTCCTTTGCGATGAGGCTGGAGACGATGTCCAGGTTGGCACCCAGGGAGACGAGCCATGCCGCGGCCTCAAAGTCTTCCGGGGTGGTGGACGCGTAGGTGAAGGATCCGGTGTCCTCGTAGATCCCCAGGCAGATGATGGTGGCCTCTTCTTTGGAGAGCTCGATGCCGCGTTCCCGGATGAGGCCGGTGAGGATGGTGGCGGTGGCGCCGGTGGGGCGGATGACCTCAAGGGCTCCGGACAGGGCGTCGGGCAGGTCGGGGTGGTGATCGTAAATGTGGATCTCCGGGGCCTGCTCGTTGATGATGGCGGCCACCTCCCCTAAACGGGAAAGGTCCCGGGTGTCCACGAGGACCACCCGGCTGACCCGCTTGCCGGCAATGTCGGTGCTCCGTTTCATGTTGAACAGATAGAGCAGGGAGCTGATGAAAAAATTTTTCAGGTTTTTTTTCTCTCCGGCGTTGGGCAGGACCACCACGGAGTCGGGGTAGAGCTTGTGGGCGGCAAGGACCGACGAGATGCCGTCAAAATCAGCGTTGATGTGGGTGGTGATGACGGTCAGGCCGTCCTGGCTGGCTGGGTTGGTTTCGTGCACGGGCTCCCCTTTTAAACGTCTGTGGTGGCCGGGAAGAGTGGAACCGGGGTTCCCGGCATGCGGGTTGCGGAAGGTGTTCACGGCCTGGGCTGGCTGCCGGGCGGCAGTCGGCTCCTGTTCTGGTCGTCGTTTTTGCGTCTTGCTCCCGGGTGTGCGAGAATGCAACAGCCTTGAACACGGGTCACGCTGCGAGGGCGCGTCCGGTTACGAGACCGGCGGCCTTGAAATCGCGCGAGAAATTTGTTTAGCTTCGCGGGTCGCGACGCGCATGAGCATGATATAACCAAGTGCCTCCGTCAGGTCAAGGCCGGTGCCGGGCGTCGGTGGCCTTTTCATATTTTTCAGGAAGTGAGGACGTTCCATGACAGAAGAACCGTATGTCTATCTTTTCGGGCCCGTGCCCTCCCGCCGCCTGGGTCTTTCCCTGGGCGTGGACCTGGTGCCGTCAAAGACCTGCTCTTTGGATTGTGTATATTGTGAAAGCGGGGCCACCACAAGGCTTACGGTCAAGCGCTCCGCCCTGGTGCCGAAAGAGGCCGTGATGGCGGAACTCGACCGGTATCTCGCCACCCATGAGCCCCCGGACGCCGTGACGTTTTCCGGGGCAGGGGAGCCGACCCTCCACGAAGACCTGGGGGAGATTGCAGACCATATCAAATCCCGCTGTCCCGGTGTCCGTGTGGTGCTGCTCACCAACGGCACTCTTTTTGACCGGGAGGATGTGAGGCGCGACGCCGCCCGCACGGATCTGGTCGTCGCCTCCTTTGAGGCCTCGAACCAAAAGGTGTTTCATGCCCTTAACCGGCCCCATCCTTCCCTGGACCCCAAAGCCATGGCCGAGGGGCTCATGGCGTTCCGGCAGGAATTTTCAGGTGAGTTGTGGATCGAGGTCTTCATCGTGCCCGGCGTTAACGACGATGATGCTGAGGTGGCGCGGCTTGCCGAGGTGGTGAAACGTATCGGCCCGGACCGTGTTCAGGTGAACACCCTGGATCGTCCCGGTACCGAGTCCTGGGTGAAACCGGCGGACCCGGAGCGGCTGAAAATCATTACCGAGGCCCTGGGGTCCGGAGAGGTTATCGGAGCGTACACCCCACGTTCAACGGGCGGAGACAGCGACGCGGATGTGGCGTCACGGATTCTGGGGATGGTGCAAAGGCGCCCCTGCACGGCAGAGGACCTGGCCGAGAGCCTTGGCGTTTTACTGGAACAGGTGGATGAGGCATTGGAAACACTGATGCGCACAGGGCGGATCCAGCAGGAAATCCAGGCGCGGGGAATGTTTTACAAGCCCTTGTAAAGCGGCGACAAACCAAAAATTGATTGATAAAATGGGGAAAAACATTTAATGAAATCATAACCGCGTTTTCGTTTCCTGAATTTCTGTCTCAGGAATGATGGGTTCATGGCAGGCGGCCCTGCCGTGTTCCCTGGCCCATCCAACCAACCGCAAGGTCGCTTCGATGCCACGCCCATGCCCGTTCAGGGCATGTTGATGCCAACCCGCTCTCCAGTTTTTGTAGGAGGTTGACGATGCCTGTTTATCTCTGGGAAGGGAAGAACAGAAAAAACGAAACCCGTAAAGGGGAAATGGAAGCCCGCAGTGAAGAGGCGGTCCGAGCGAACCTCACGCGCATGCGCATTGTGCCGGGCAAGATCAAGCAGAAACCCAAAGATATCCTGGAGAACGTCACCTTCCTGCAGCCCGTGGTGAAGGAAAACGATATCATTGTTTTTTCACGGCAGTTTTCCACCATGATTGATGCTGGGCTTCCCATTATCCAGTGCCTTGAGATTTTGCTAAGCCAACAGGAAAATCCCACCTTTAAGAAGGTGATCAAGGAGATCAAGGGGGATGTGGAGGGCGGCCAGACCTTTGCCGCGGCCCTGAAGAAGCACCCGAAGCTCTTTGACGACCTGTTCGTCAACATGGTGGCCGCCGGAGAGGCCGGGGGTATCCTCGACATCATTTTGCGCCGCCTGTCCAGCTACATGGAAAAAATGATGAAGCTCAAGCGCCAGGTGAAGGGCGCCATGACCTACCCCCTCGTCACCATGGTCATCGCTGTTTTGGTGGTGGCCGTGATCCTGGTGTTTGTCATCCCCTCTTTTACGGCGATGTTTGCAGATTTTGGGGCGGCCCTGCCCCTGCCCACCCAGGTGGTCATCAACATGAGCGAATTTGTCCGTGGAAAAATCCTGTATATTCTTATCGGTATCGTGCTTGCGGTCATAGCCTACAAGCAGTTTGGTAAGACGGTGAAGGGGCGAAAGATCCTTGATCGGATCTTTTTGAAAATTCCCGTGTTCGGGATCCTGATCCGAAAGGTGGCTGTCTCTAAGTTCACCCGTACCATGGGGACCATGCTCAACTCCGGCGTGGCCATTCTGGACGCTCTGGATATCGTGGCCAAGACCTCTGGCAACGTGGTCATCGAAGAGTCCATCTACGAGGTGCGTGCAGGAATCTCCGAAGGCCGGACCATGGCCGATCCTCTTATCGAAAGCGGCATCTTTCCCTCCATGGTCTGCTCCATGATCGCCGTGGGGGAGTCCACCGGGGCCCTGGATACCATGCTGGAGAAGATCGCGGATTTTTACGACGACGAAGTGGACCAGGCCGTGGAGAACCTGACCTCCCTCATTGAGCCTTTTATGCTGGTCTTTCTGGGTACGGTCATCGGGGGACTGGTCGTGGCCATGTACCTTCCCATCTTCAAACTGGCCAGCGTTGTGGGCTGATGGCCGCGGGCGCCGTGGGAACTCCACCGGATCGCCGGGGACAGGGTGCGCGTGCAGGAGATACGGAGTTTGTGCGGAAACTCCGGTGGCTGATGCTCGGACGGGCTCTGTTTGCCATGCTGACCCTTGGCGCCATCCTTGTCTATCGGGCAGGAGAGCGCCTTTCGTTTTTTGTCGAGCCCCTCACCTCTCTGTATGTGGTGGCGGGGTTCGTGTTTCTTGTTAACCTTCTCTACCTGGCGACCTTCCGATGGTTCCGGCATGAAGAGGCCTTCGGCGGGATCCAGATCTTCGGAGACGTTCTCGTCGTCTCCGCCATAGCCTACCTCACAGGGCTTCTCTACAGCCCCTTTCTCTTTCTCTATCCCATTGTCATTATCTGCGGCACCATCATTCTGGGACGGATGGGCGGGTATTTTACCGCCGCCGTCTCCTGCATTGCCTTTGGGGTGTTGGTGAATTTTCAGCACTACGGCATGTTGGCGCCCCCGGGCTTTGAGTCCTCTCCCTTTGTACAGGATTTTACCGGGCAGGTTGTCTTTTATCGGACCTCGGTGCTGTTTCTCGCCTGCCTCGTTACCTGTCTGGTGAGCGGATACATCGCAGAGCAGGAGACCCGGGCCCGGGCGGATCTGGCGGTGATGGAAGAGCAGGTCAAGCGGGTGGAGAAGATGGCCATCATCGGGGAAATGGCTGCCGGTCTGGCCCATGAGATCAAAAATCCCCTGGCCTCCCTTTCCGGCTCCATCCAGATGCTCAAAGGGGAGAAAGGATGGGAGCCCCACCATGAAAAACTCATGGGGATTGCCGTGCGCGAAACTGCCCGGCTTTCGGGGCTGGTGACGGAGTTTCTCCTTTTTGCACGGCCCGGCTCCGGTAGTCCGGCGCCCATCCTGGTGGCGTCAGTGGTGGAGGAGACCGTGGCCCTGCTGGAGCAGGACGTACGGTACGGGCATCATGTGGGTGTGGAGGTTCTGGTGGTGGAGGGCCTGACGGTCCGCATGGATCTGGGGCATTTGCGCCAGGTGATGCTCAACCTGCTTATCAACGCTGCCGAGGCCGTCTCAGGCGGCGGGACCGTCATTGTGTCCGGCTACAGGAAGAGCCGGGACGCAGTGGCGCTCTCCGTGAAAGATGATGGGGTGGGCATCGACCCGGATATCGTAAAGCACATTTTTGACCCCTTTTTTACCACCAAAAAAGAGGGCACGGGCCTGGGGCTTTCCATTGTTCACAGGCTCCTGGAAGAGAGCGGCGGCGGGATTCGTGTTGTGAGCTGTCCCGGGGAGGGGGCGGAGTTTCTGCTTTCGCTTCCCTGTGACTCCGGAAGCCCATCGCCCCGGGAACTTCGGGACCGCTGTTGACAGCGGCAAATGAAATTGGTTAGGTTAGGGACCTTTGGTCGAATCCGGGCAAAGCTGTCTTGAAAACCGTCTGATTCGAGGGCGGAGGTGCGGCCCGTGCGGCCGGGGGCACCTGGGGACCAAAGCGGTTTCGAACCAGGAAATATCCGAAGCCTCGGCTTCTGAACATAATCTAATGATGATGCGACCGTAAAAAAATATGCTGCGAATGGTTCTCCCTATCCTGCTATGGAAGGGGCAACCCCGGCATCGGATGTGCCGGGGCAGGGCTGTTTTTTTACGGGGCCATCAATAAAGTGAGCAGCAAAAGAATGAGCAAAGAAAGCGCACAGGACGTCGTTGAGCAGAGACGAGCGAAGAATGAAGAGCTGAAAGGGCGGGGCATCAACCTTTACCCCAATGACCTGCGGGTAACCCATACTGTGGCCGATATCAAGGCCTTCATCGAAGCCGAGCCGGAGAATACCGGCGAAGAGGGAGCTGTCTTTACCGTGGCTGGCCGCATCATGGCCATCAACCGCATGGGCAAATCCTCCTTTGTCCGTTTCCGGGACCGCAGCGGCCTGATGCAGGCCTTTGTGGCCAAAGACAAGGTGGGGGACGAGGCCTACGACCTCTTTAAAAAGATGGATATCGGCGACTTCCTCGGTCTGACCGGCACCCTTTTCAAAACCCGCACCGGTGAGTGGACCCTTCAGCCCACCTGCCTCTCCCTTGTGTGCAAGTCCGTGCGCCCCCTGCCCGAGAAATTCCACGGTCTCAAAGACCCGGAAAAACGTTACCGCCAGCGTTATGTCGACCTGATCATGAACCAGGACGTCAAGGAGATCTTCCGCAGGCGAAGCCGCATGGTCCAGGCTGTGCGCGAGTTCCTACTCGAACGGGACTACCTCGAGGTGGAGACCCCCATGATGCAGCCCATTGCCGGCGGTGCGGAGGCCACTCCCTTTGTGACCCATCACCGCGCCCTGGACATGGACCTTTACCTTCGCATCGCCCCCGAGCTCTACCTGAAGCGACTGGTTGTGGGCGGGTTCGAGCGTGTGTTCGAGATCAACCGTAACTTCCGGAACGAAGGGGTGTCCACCCGGCACAACCCTGAGTTTACCATGATCGAGTTCTACCAGGCCTACGCCAACTACGAAGACCTCATGGACCTCACCGAGGAGATGTTTGCCTATGTGACCGAAAAGACCACCGGGTCGCCGGTCATCGAGTACCAGGGCAATACCATCGACTTCAGCAAGGCGTGGCGACGCATTCCCCTCCTGGACTCCCTGGTGGAGATCGGCGGGGTGGACAAAGAGATCCTGGACGATCACCAGGGCCTTCTGGCCTTTGCCGAGTCCAAGGGCATCCACATCACCAAGGCGGATCGCATGGGCAAGGTGATCACCAAGCTCTTCGATGAGCTGGTGGAACCCAACCTGATCCAGCCCACCTTCATCACCGGCTATCCCGTGGAGGTGTCGCCCCTGTCAAGGCGCAGCGACGTCCACCCGGAACTCACCGACCGTTTTGAGCTGTTCATCGCGGGCCGTGAGATCGCCAACGGCTTTTCCGAGCTTAACGACCCGGAAGACCAGCGCGACCGTTTTCTCCAGCAGGTGGCGGACAAGGAAGCGGGTAATGAAGAAGCCCACAACATGGACAGCGACTACATCGAAGCCCTGGAGTACGGGATGCCCCCCACGGCCGGTGAGGGCATCGGCATTGACCGGCTTGCCATGCTGCTGACCGACTCTCCGTCCATTCGTGAGGTGATTCTGTTCCCCTTGATGAAGCGGATCGAAAAGTCATGATAAGACGCCGTCGGCGGGGCAGAGCCCTGCCGACGGTTTTTTTAATACCTCCTGTAAAACGATGGTTGAATGAGCCGAATCGGATCGCCCCTTTCCATATCGTATGAACTCCTCATTGCCTTGCGCTATCTGAAGGCCAAGCGCAGGCAAGCCTTTATTTCCCTGATTTCTTTGCTGTCGGTCGCCGGTGTTGCCGTGGGGGTGATGGCCCTCGTGGTGGTGATCGCCGTGATGACCGGGGCGGAGAAGGATTTCAAGGCCCGTATCCTGGGATTCCAGTCCCATATTACCGTGATGAAACGTGGCGGCGGCATTGCCGACCCGGCAAACCTTCAGGATGTGATTCAGGGGGTGGACGGGGTGACGGTGGCCGCCCCCTTTGTCTACGGCCAGGTGATGCTGCGTTCCGGTTACGGCGTGTCCGGTGCCGTGGTCCGCGGGGTGGACCCTGATGCAGGTGTGACCCAGGTCGAAGGGTTTGACCCGGAACTCCTTGAAGAAAAGCTCGCCCGCAAAGCCCCCTCCAGGGGGAGGCCCCCTGCACCGGGGGTGGTGCTGGGCAAGGAGTTGGCCCTGAATCTCGGCGTGGGGGAAGGGGACATGATCTACCTGATCTCTCCCAAGGGGATGATTTCCCCCATGGGGCACGTACCCTCCATGCGGCGGTTCCGGGTGGCCGGTCTCTTTGATTCCGGCATGTACGAATACGACAGCGCCTTTGCCTACATTCACATTGAGGACGCCAAGTCTGTGTTTCGCCTGGGGGACAAGGTGACGGGCATAGATGTCTGGATCGATGCTCCCTATGAGGCCCATGAGGTTCGCGAAGGGGTCCTCGGGCAGCTGGGGCCCGTGTACTGGGCCCGGGACTGGATGCAGATGAACGCCAGCCTTTTTTCAGCGCTCAAGCTTGAAAAGGCGGCCATGTTCGTGATCCTGATTCTTATCGTTCTTGTGGCTGCCTTCAACATTGCCAGCAGCCTCATCATGATGGTCATGGAGAAGACGCGGGATATTGCCATTTTAAAGGCCATGGGCGCCACGGACGGCAGCATCATGCGGATATTTGTCTACCAGGGGACCCTCATCGGCATGGTGGGCACCTCCATCGGGGTGGCCCTGGGGGTGGCGCTCTGCTTTGTCCTGAAGCATTTCAAGTTCATCGACCTGCCCAAGGTCTACATCTTTTCAACCCTGCCGGTGCGGCTGGAGGCCATGGATGTTCTGGCCATCTCCGCTTCGGCCTTTTGCATCTGTTTTCTGGCCACCCTGTACCCTGCCTGGCAGGCTTCCAGGCAGAACACGGTGGAGGCGATACGTTATGGATGATTCCAAGAGAGGCGCCAGCCTGACCCTGGAAGGCATTTCCAAGTCCTACAGTGCCGGAGGCGTGTCCCTGGACGTGCTCAGGGACGTGGATTTTTCCATGGTGGGCGGCGAGCGCATTGCCGTCACCGGAGCGTCCGGCATCGGAAAATCGACCCTGCTGCATATCGTAGGGGCCCTGGACCGGCCCGACGCCGGACGGCTTGTCTGTGACGGGGTTGATGTGTTTGCGGCGGACGACAAGCACCTTGCGGATTTTCGCAACAGAACCATCGGCTTTGTGTTCCAGTTTCATCATTTGTTGCCGGAGTTTACAGCATTGGAAAATGTGATGTTGCCCCGGCTGATCAGAGGGGAAAAGGGAGAAGCACCCGTTAAGGACGCCGAAGCGATCCTCGACAGGGTGGGGCTTTCCAAGCGGCTTCACCATCGGGCGGGGGAATTGTCCGGAGGGGAACAACAACGCGTGGCCATTGCACGAGCGGTGGTGGGACGGCCCGCGATTCTTCTGGCTGACGAGCCGACCGGTAACCTGGACGGTAAGAACAGCAGCCAGATCCATGAGTTGCTCGACGATTTGAACCGTGAAACCGGCATGACCGTTGTGGTGGTGACCCACAACATGGAGTTGGCCGGCTACATGGACCGCCAGGTAACCCTGGAAGGGGGGCAACTCGTTGAACGGAATTGATTACAAGGAAAACAGCATGATGACTCGACTGACCAGATCACTTTTCTTTTCTCTGATGATCATGATCGTGGTGATGGCCGGAGCCGATCCCGTTCGGGCTGAAGAGGCGGCGAAACGAATCGCCGTTCTTCCGTTTCGCGTGGTTTCTGATACAGATCTTTCGTACCTTTCCGATCAGATCCCTGCAACCCTTTCCGGCCAGCTCAAGCGGGACGGAGGCGAGATGGTTGACGCCGGGCCCCTGCTGGGGGCCGTGGGAGAAGACGGGGCCGTAAACACCGCTCGCCTTTCGACCCTGGCAACATCCGAGAATGTCGACCATGTGGTCTGGGGAACCATGACCCAGACTGGGGAGACCTTCAAGCTGGATGCCAAGCTGTTTGACGTACGGCGCGCAACCACCACACCCCTTTCCAGCGAGGGCATGGGCGTGGAAACCCTCATCTCCACGGTGGGAGATCTGGCCGTAAAGATCGGTTCCCGTATTTTCAGTTTTGAGACCGTGGCCGATGTCAAGGTGGAGGGGAATCGCCGTATCGAGTCCGACGCGGTGCTGCGCGTGGTCCGTGTCAAGGCTGGGGATCGCCTGAAAAAGGACGCCCTCACCCGGGACATGAAAGCCATCTACCGCATGGGGTATTTCGAGGACATCAAGGTGGTGGCCGAGCACCATGACGACGCTACGGCCACGGTGGTCTTCCGCGTGAAGGAGAAACCCACCATCCGAAACGTCCTGGTGACCGGAAACCATGTGTTCGACGACGAGAAGATCAAGGAGAACATCACCCTCTCCAAGGGGGCCATCTTCAACACCGGCGCCTTGAACACCTCCATCAAGCAGATCGAGAGCCTCTACAACGAAAAACATTATTATAAGACCAAGGTGAGCTACCGGCTCATCGACGTGGAGAACAACCAGGCAGATCTTGAGTTTACCCTGGAAGAAGGGGAGAAGATCTGGATCAAAAAGGTCTCCGTGGAGGGCAACGACTTTTTCTCGGACAAAAAGATCCGAAAGATGATCAAAACCAAAAAGAAGGGGTTCTTCTCCTGGCTGACCTCCTCAGGCACCCTGGAGATGGCGGACCTGAACGTCGATATGGCGGTGATCAACGCCGAATACCAGAAGAATGGTTTCATCGACTGCCGCATCGCAGACCCCGTGGTGGAGTACAAGGGCAAGTGGATCTTTGTCACCATCAAGATTGAAGAGGGCATCCGGTACTCCCTGGGCAAGGTGGACGTTTCAGGCGACATCCTGGACACCAAGGAGGCGCTTTTCGAGAGGCTGACCGTGGAGCAGGATGAGTTCCTCAACCGCGAGAAGGTCCAGAACGACGTGGTGGCCCTTACCGATACCTACAGCGACGAGGGATACGCCCGGGCCTCGGTGGTCCCCGACATCCGGCGCAACCGCAAAGAGAAGGTGGCGGATGTGACCTACCGGGTCACCAAAGGGAGCCTGGTCTACTTCGACAAGATCATCATCACCGGCAACACCGTGACCCGGGACAAGGTGATCCGCCGCCAGCTTAAGGTCTACGAGCAGGAACTCTACCGGGGGGCAAGGCTCAAGGAGAGTGTGCGGAACCTCTACCGTCTGGAGTACTTCGGGGACGTCAAGGTCAACACCCTGGACACCACGGACCCGGACAAGGTCAACCTTTCCATCGACGTCAAGGAAAAGCCCACCGGGACCTTTACCTTCGGCATGGGTTACAGCAGCGAGGACAAGCTCTTCGGGACCACCTCCATCTCCAAGCGAAACCTCTTCGGCAGGGATCAGTCCCTGGACCTGAAGGCCCAGTTCGGCGGAACCGGCAACAAGTTCACCTTGAGCTTTGTGGAGCCCTGGCTTTTTGACATTCCCCTCTACTCCAAGTATGAATTGAAAAAGTGGGACGACGAGTACACCTCCTACGACAAAGAGAGTGTCGGTGGCGGGCTGACCTTGGGTTACCCTGTCTACGACTACACCCGCGCCTTTGTCTCCTACACCTTTGAGAAAAACACCATCGACGACATCGATGCCACGGCGTCGGATCAGATCAAGGAGATGGAGGGCGAGAACACCCTCAGCAGCGCCGCCTTCAGCCTTAACTACGATTCCAGGGACCGACGGTACAATGCCCAGACCACCCGGGGTTTCAACCATACCCTCAGGGTGGAGCACACCGGTGGGCCGTTGGGGGGCGATATCAGCTACTCCAAGTACACGGCCGAGTCCAGCTGGTTCTTTCCCGTTGCCTGGAAGCTCATCGGCATGCTCCACGGTGAAGGGGGCCTTGTCCATGAAAACAGCGGCGGGTTTCTTCCTGACTACAAGAAGTTTTACTTAGGGGGCATCAACTCCCTGCGCGGCTTCGACTTTGAGGATGTGCACCTGGAGGACGATGAAGGCAAAACCATCGGCGGTGAAAAGTACGTGCAGTTCAACGCCGAACTTATCGCCCCCCTGTTCGGGGTGGACGGTCTGGTGGCCCTGATCTTCACCGATGCGGGTAACGTGTACGAGGAGAACGGAAACATCGATCTCTCGGACCTTCGTCACACCTACGGCTTTGGCTTTCGCTGGTACTCGCCCATCGGTCCCATTCGCTTCGAAAGGGGCTACATCGTGGATCCCGAGCCCGACGAAGGATCGGGACGCTGGGAGTTCACCATGGGCACGGCGTTCTAGATCCAAAGCATACTGCGGAATCAAACGGGGGTTATTATGCGATGCATGACCAGATGCCTGATGGCGTTGGCTTTCCTTGCTCTTCTGGGGGGAAGCGTTCAGGCCGCGGACGTGGCAAAAATCGGCGTGGTGGATTTCCAGCGCGTGCTCAAGGAGTCCAAAGCAGGGCGTGAGGCTGCCGAAGCCCTTCGAACCAAACAGGCAGAACGCACGGCGGAACTCGGGCGCCTGAAAAAGCGCATCGGGGTTCTGCAGGGTGAACTGGAGAACCTTGAGCTTTCCGCCACCACCCGCGAGGTGGGCGAAAAGCGCAAGGAGCTGGAGACGCTTTTAGGCGAGTTCAAGGCGGCGGACAGGAAGTACAGCCGCCTTTTTGAAGATATCAACCGCAGGCAGACGGAGAAGATCCGATCGGACCTGGCCGGGATCATCGACCGGCTCGGTCGCAAAGGGGGCTACCTGCTGATTGTTGAAAAAAAAGAGGTGCTCTACGCCCCCGAATCCATGGACATGACAAGCAGGCTCATCGGCCTGTACGATAATGCATACGAAAAGAGGTAAGATGAAGCGGACCGTTCAAGAAATCGCCGACATGCTGGGAGGGACCATCATTGGTGACGGCTCCCGGGTTGTCACGGCTCCGGCGCCTTTTGAAGACGCAAAAGAAGACCAGGTTGTCTTTGCAGGGGATGCAAGCTACCTGAAACGGCTCTCGGAGACCGGTGCCGGCACGGTGCTCGTGCCCGAAGCCCGGGACGACAGCGACAAGGCACTCATTGTGGTGGACAACCCCCGGGTGGCCTTCATTAAGGTCATGGAGTTTTTCTCTCCCAAAGGGGATGTAACACACAAGGTGAGCCCCCGGGCGTTTATCGGTGAGCAGGTCACCTTCGGTGGACCCGTTGAGATCGGGCCCGGCGCGGTGATCTGCGACAACGTCACCCTGGGTGCGGGGTGCCGCATTTTTCCAGGGGTGGTCGTGGAAGAGGGGGCCCGCCTCGGCGACGGTGTCACCCTGAAATCAAACGTCACCATCGGCCACGACTGCATCCTGGGAAATCGGGTGATGGTTCACTCCGGAAGCGTCATCGGCAGCGACGGGTACGGGTTTGCCCCGGAAGGGACAAGCTACCGGAAAATCCCCCACACTGGTATTGTCCAGATCGACGACGACGTGGAGATCGGGGCGCTGAACGCCATTGACCGGGCCACCTCCGGGCGGACCTGGATCAAGCGCGGGGTAAAAACCGATAACCTGGTCCATGTGGCCCACAATGTGGAGGTGGGGGAAGACACCCTTCTGGTGGCCCAGGTGGGCATCGCCGGCAGCACCACGGTGGGCAACCATGTGATCCTGGCCGGCAAGGCGGGGATCTCCGGCCATATTCATATCGGCGACAACACCATCGTCGGTCCCGACGCCGGGGTGGTCAAGTCCCTGGGCGAGGGCGAAGTGGTCTCCGGGACACCGGCCATGCCCCACAAGCTGTGGTTGAGGCTCATCAGCCTCATGCCCAAACTGCCCGAGCTCAAGCGCACGGTTTCCCGCCTCGAAAAGCGGGTCTCCCGCCTTGAATCCGGCGAGTAAAGGCCCAGGGAAACGGGGCCGGCTGTTGCTTCCCGTTGCGAGGTTCCCGCGTAAGGTATACACTGGTGGGGATCTTCGGTGCCTTGTACCGTGATATTAGAACCGATCAAACGAACTGTGAGAGCATTTGCACCGATTTGGTGTGCACAATATATAAGGACGTGCCATGACAAACATACACCCGACAGCCATCATTGACCCAACGGCAGAGATTGACGACGATGTCGTCATCGGTCCCTACACCATCGTCAGGGGCAACACCTCCATTGGAGCCGGAACCGAGATCGCCTCCCATGTGGTCATCGACGAGCACACCAGCATTGGCCCGGACTGCCGGATTTTCCAATACGCCTCCGTGGGAGCGGCTCCCCAGGACCTGAAGTTCAAAGGCGAGGTCACCCACCTCAAGGTGGGGCGGGGCACCGTGATCCGCGAATTTGTTACCATCAACCGAGGCACCGGCGTGGGCGGCGGCATCACCGAGGTGGGGGCCGAGAACTTTCTCATGGCCTATTGCCACGTGGCCCATGACTGCAAGACCGGGCGCCGGGTGATCCTTGCCAACAACTCCACCCTGGCAGGCCACTGCGAGCTCGGGGACTTTTCCAACATCGGCGGGTTCACCGCCATCCACCAGTTTGTCCGCGTGGGGGATTACGCTTATATCGGCGGCAAGTCCGTGGTGGTGAAAGACATTCCCCCCTATGTGATTTCCGCCGGGGACCGCGCCACCCTCCACGGGCTCAACAAGGTGGGCATGCGCCGAAGCGATTTTTCCGAGGCCACCATCACCGAACTGAAGCGTACCTACCGTCTCCTGTTCCGCATCGGGCTGACCCTTAACGAGGGCATCGAGCGGGTCCGGGCCGAGGTGAACCAGATTCCCGAGGTCGTGGCTTTCGTCGATTTTATCCAGAACTCCAGCCGAGGGATCACCCGCTAACGATGACACCCGGCAGACACGGCACCGGCACGGCTGACCGGGCACCGGAAAGGAATCACGCCATGAAGGTGGGGATCATTGCGGGTAACGGCCAGTTTCCCCTGCTGTTTTCGCGCGCAGCAAAAGAGAAGGGCTACCGGGTTTACGCCGCAGCGATTAAAAACGAAGCACTGACCGATGTGGAGGGGCTCTGCGAGGAGACCGAGTGGATCCACATCGGTCAGGTAAAAAAATTGATCCGCTTTTTCAGGGCCCATGGGGTGGAGGAAGTGGTCCTTGTGGGCGGCGTCACCAAGACCAACGTCTTTCGGGATATCCGACCGGACACCAAGGCCCTGGCCTTCCTCGCCCGTATGCGCCATACCAACGATGACACCCTGCTGAGCGCCTTTGCCCGGCTCCTGGAAAAAGAGGGGCTGGCCGTGCGTTCGTCCACCTTTCTGGTACCGGAGATCCTGGCCGACGCCGGACTCTGGACCCGGAAACGCCCCACCGATGCCCAGGCCAAGGACATGTGCACGGGCTGGCATATCGCCAAGGAGATCGGACGCCTCGATGTGGGGCAGTGCATCGTCATGGGCGGCGGCTCGGTGCTGGCCGTGGAGGCCATCGACGGCACCGACGCCACCATTCGCCGGGGGGGTAGCCTGGGAACCGGCGACGCGGTTCTGGTCAAGGTAAGCAAGCCCACCCAGGACATGCGGTTCGACGTACCGGCCGTGGGCCTGAATACCCTTCAGACCATGAAAGAGGCCGGGGTCACCGGGCTGGTGCTGGAAGCGGGCCATGCCGTTGTTTTTGACCGCGACGCCATGGTGGCCTATGCCGACAAGAACAACATGACCATTGTGGTGGTGGACGGCTCTCCGTCGTCCTGTCCCGTCCTCGGTGGGAAGTAAGGCACCGCCAAGGTTTTTCTCATCCAAGCAGCCCTGTCATTGATCACCCCGTGACTCCCGGCGGGGTGAGCCTCTCTGTTGATCCATCCATGCCGTTTCGTTGACGTGCGGTGTGCTGCTCGCCCGAAAGGGGCGGGCCTAAGGTAAGATACATTATCACTATGAAACTATTTCAGGAATTGACCGCCGGTGAACGGCATCGCAAAATTCTGAGGCTTATCCGCAACAGCTGGGCAAAGCTGGGGATCTCCATGGTCTGCATGGCCTTGATCTCGGGCTCTACGGCGGCCCTGGCCTTTCTGATCAAGAATATCCTGGATGATATCTTTATCGCCCAGAATGGTGTGATGCTCAAGGTGGTGACCTTCGTTGTCCTGGGGGTCTCCCTGGTGCGCGGGGTGGCTGTCCTTGCCAAAGAGTACTTCATGAACAACGTGGGGCAGACCATCATCACCACCCTGCGGAACGAACTCTACGGCACCATCCAGGACCTGTCCCTCTCCTTTTTCCAGAAGGAGCGGACCGGGGTCCTCATGAGCCGCATCACCAACGACGTCACCCTTATCCAGGCCATGGTCTCCACCTCGGTGACAGCCGCCATTGAGCATGTGTTCACCATCATTGGCCTTACCGGGGTGATCATCTACCGGGACTGGAAGCTGGCCCTGGTGGCGCTGGTGGTTGTGCCGGTGGCTTTTTATCCCATCGTGAAGCTGGGCAGGCGGGTCCGCAAGGTGAGCACCGGCACCCAGCAGTCGGTGGGGGAACTCAACACTTTTCTCCATGAGACCTTTGCAGGGGCCAAGATTATCAAGGCCTTCGGACGGGAAGAGTACGAGAAACAGCGGTTTTACAAAAAATCCTGGGACCTGTTCCGTTTTGAAATGAAAAAGGTGAAGGCCAAGGCCCTCTCCTCGCCCGTGACGGATGTCTGCGGTGGCCTGGGGATCGCGGCGGTGGTCTGGTACGGCGGCCACGGTGTGATCAAAGGCACCTCCACCACCGGGACCTTTCTCTCCTTTTTGACGGCTGTCATGCTGCTTTATGAACCCTTGAAAAAACTCAGCAAGCTCAACAACACCGTTCAGGAGGGGCTGGCCGCCCTGGACAGGGTGTTTGAGATCATCGAGATGGAGCCGGAGATCACGGATCGTCCGGGGGCTGTGGAGCTTTCACCGAGTTCCCACCGGGTGGCTTTTGAGGATGTTACCTTTTCCTATGGGGAAGATCCGGTGCTTAAGGGCATCAACCTCAGCGCCGACCCCGGAGAGGTCATTGCCCTGGTGGGGATGAGCGGGGGTGGAAAATCCACCTTTATCAATCTTATTCCGCGCTTCTACGACGTGACGTCAGGGCGTATCGCCATTGACGACGTCGATATCCGCAACGTGACCCTGGCTTCCCTGCGCAGCCGCATTGCCATGGTGACCCAGGACGCCATTCTTTTTAACGAGTCCATCCGGGACAACATCGCCTACGGAAACAGCGATGCCACCTGGGAGGACATCGTGGCGGCATCCAAGGCGGCCTATGCCTATCGGTTCATCATGAGCCTGCCCGACGGTTTTGATACCCGCATCGGTGAGCTTGGGAGCCGTCTCTCAGGAGGAGAGAAGCAGCGCCTCTGCATTGCGCGGGCCCTGCTCAAGGATGCCCCCATCCTGCTGCTGGACGAGGCCACCAGTGCCCTGGATACAGAAGCGGAGAAGGTGGTGCAGGATGCCCTTGAGAACCTCATGAAGGGACGAACCACCTTTGTTATTGCCCACCGGCTCTCCACCATCCAGCACGCCGACCGCATTGTGGTGGTTTCCAAAGGGGAGATTGTGGAAGAGGGCAAGCACGACGAGTTGCTTGCAAGGGACGGGGAGTATGCCAGGCTCCATACCATGCAGTTTGCAAGGCGACGTGCCGGAGAAAAGAGCTGAACCGCTCGTATCTACTCAGCCCAGAAGGGAGCCTCCGGCGGTAAGCCGGGGGCTCCTTGAAATCCACGAGTGCTCACACGGCTTTTTATGATCTGTGTTTGTTAAACCCGTCTTTATAAAATCAGCGCAAACTAAAAAAGGCGACCCTTTTCAGGGTCGCCTTTTTTGCATCTGGGGATCAGCGGTTGAGGTTAGTCGTCACCGTTGATTTTGTCGCGGAGTTTACCGGAACACTTGAAGGTCACTACCTTGCGATCCCGTAAGATCATTTCGGCTCCGGTGGCGGGGTTGCGGCCCTTTCGCTCACCCTTGGTTTTGATGCAGAACTTGCCGAAACGGGAGATGAGGACATCCTCGCCTACGGCCAGGGTGTCTTTCATGATGGCCAGCAGTCTCTCAATGATATCTACGGAACGCTGCTTTGAAAATCCCATCTCGCTTACGCGCATCACAATGTCGTTTTTTGTAAGTGTCATACCAACATACTCCTGAAATTTTTGCTGCTTTGAATGCCCCCACTTGCGGGCATTGATAATACATATGGTGAGTTTTAGACCCGACGTCCCCTAATCGGGGTAGGTGCCGTGTCTGAAAATATAGTCAAAATAATAATCGTCGTATCCCTGGTCCACGGAGGAGGCGCTCCTGTCCTCTTCCTTGGCTTTAAGGGAACGTTTCCAAAGATCCCGCGCGTATTCGAACAAAACGGTCTTCAGCAATTCGGGATTGGGCGTGATTTCACAGTTGTCCACCACGAACTCGCCGGTTCCGTCGATGAGGACCCGTGTGCTTCGTGCAAACTCGGTGTCATCCATCTCTCCGGATTCATGCATGGCATAAAAATCGGAGATCACCTTTTTGGCCGTTCCTTCAATGGCGTCGATACAATTCATAGCTCAGCTGACGATATCCTTGGTCTGTGTGGCTGTTTCGGACATCCACGGCTCGGCCTCCCTTAATTCCACGATTGCAACAGCATGGTGTGTTGCAACGCGGATGGGCTACGACATCATGTATGCCGTCGCCCCTTGAAAGAAGGATTTTGTGCCTCCGTGACGGATGTTCTTACACAAAGTTTTTTTAGATATACGGATATGTTATCCTTGTCAAGCATTGAGTGTAAAAGATCTTCTCGACTTCAAGTCCCGATACCGGGAGACCCACGTGTGACGATGGTTTCTGTCATGCACGATGCGGTTCCCTTCCGGGGATGCAACTGTCACGATTTCCCATACCCACGTGTGGTTATATCGTTTGAGGGTTGCCTGTCAAGGGGTTTGTCCCCCATCAAGGCTTTTGGTATGCAATATGAAAATCATGCGGGGGGCGGGTGCCCAAAGCCTTCCGGGGACAAGGCGCCCCTTGGCAATTGATTTCCTGCTCTAAAATTCATATGCTCGGCGGAAAAGGATTTGTCCCGGGGCATCCCGGGAAGGGGTTGCCATGGGTATGGAGCGGTTGACGATCATGGTGTTTCAACGTGTATGGGAGTGAATATGGGTAATGAGGAGCTTGGCCGGGCGACGGTTGAGGTGGTGCGCCGCCTCCGGGATGAAGGGGTGACAAACCAGGTGGTGTTGATGCGGCATTCGGCACGCCATTACAGCGACGACCCCAGGTTGGAGCCCTTTATGGGGCTGACGGACGAGGGCAAACAGGCCTCCCTGGCTTTTGGGCAAGGCCTCGGGGCAGAGATGCCCGTCACCCCGTGCTCCAGTTACATAGGCCGGTGCATTGAAACCGCCTACCTCCTGCAGCGGGGAAGCGGCTGCACGGCGGATAACCTCAATACCCTCGAAGAGGCCCTCTCTCCATTTTATGTAAAGGATTTCGAGCGCACCGTAGGCCTGATTCTGGAACACGATCTCACCGGGTTTATCCGGCGCTGGATGGACGGGGCGTTTCCCACTGAGGTGATGGAGCCGGCAGACCATGCCGCCTCCGTCATGCTTTCCTTTGCGGACGCGCGCCTTGCTGAAGGGGATTCGGGCCTGACCGTGGCCGTGACCCATGACTGGAACCTGTTCGCCGTTAAAGAGTATGCCCTGCAGCTGGCCCATGAAACCTGGGGCAAGGTGGGATACCTGGAAGGGGTGGTGCTGTTCCGCGACGGTGAGCGGCTTATGGCTGCCAACCACCAGCGGGAACCCGTTGCCGTGGATGAGGCCCTTCGGTCGGTAAAGGAGATGTCGGCGGTTCATGGGTGAGGACAGGAAACCAAAGCAGCGGGATAAACTCCGGCGCCACCTTGCCTGGCGGGTGGCCAGGGCCGTTCGTGAATATCACATGGTGGGGGAAGGGGACTGCGTCATGCTCTGCCTCTCCGGCGGGAAGGACTCCCTGGCCCTGGTGGATCTCATGGTCTCTTACCGACGGCAGTGCAAAGAGCATTTTGAGATGGCCGTGGTCTTCCTTGACCACGGGTTTCCGGGCTTTGATGAATCGTTTCTGCACCGGCACATGGCCGGGGTGGACCTTCCCTTTGAGGTGATTCGCCAGAATATATGGAAGACCCTTCAGGAGAAATGCCCGGACGGCAAAAAAATGTGCGCCCTCTGCGCCCGGCTCAGGAGGGGGGCCCTTTATGCCCACGCGGCATCCAACGGATTTTCCCACCTTGCTCTGGGCCATCACATGGACGACATGGTGGAGACCCTTCTGCTCAACCTTTTTTATGGGGGGATGATGAAGGGCATGCCTCCGAAGCTGGTCACACGCAAAGGGGATTTGACCGTGATTCGGCCCATGGCCTTTGTGGCTGAGGCGGATATCGTCCGGTACCAGCGCCTTGCCGGGTATGAAACAGCGCCAAAGGACCTGTGCGGGGCAGGTGAAAACGAAAAAAGGCGCGAGATCAAAGAGATCCTTGCCGGGTGGCGGAAACAGCATCCCGGCCGTGTGGAGAAAATTTTTCACGGGATGGGGCACGTGGTCCCTTCCCATCTTGCGGACACCTCGCTTTTTGACTTTTAAGCAGCAACGGTCCGGAGTAAAGTAGACCGTTAACCCATGTATCTCCAACGATGAGGAGCCGATGGCCATGATGCCTACACATCCGCCTGCACATGCCGGGGAGTTTCCCCGGGCGTTGTCCTGCCCTGCGGGCACAGGTTGCTTTATTCCCATGGAAACCAGGGATTGCCCGAGGAAAAAGGGAGGGCGTACCGGAAAGGCCTGGGAGCCCGCGCGCAAGAAGGGGCTCGCCACCGAAGCGGTGGGCCACTCCGGTGGCGGGGTGGTCATTGTCTGCGCCTCCTGCGGGTTTCCCATTACGCGGGATAACGACCGCATGGAGGTGGGAGGCTCCCATACCCACGGCTTTGCCAATCCCCACGGGCTCTATTACGAGATCGGATGCTTTTCTTCGGCTCCGGGTTGCAGCTTCTCCTCGGACTCGTCCGCCGAATTCTCCTGGTTTGCGGGGTATCGGTGGCGACTGGCAGGTTGCCGGGGATGCGGCTCCCACATGGGTTGGCTCTTTGAGTCCAAAACCGGTTCCTTTGCGGGCCTGATCCTTTCCGCCCTGACCCGGGAGGAAGAGGGGGGAGAGGCGAGAGGGTGAAAAATAAGGCCAAATGGCTAAAGGCTAAGGGTTAAAAGGCTAAAGGCAAAAGGCTAAGGGCCAAGGGCTGAAGGGCGAAGGATTGGGTTCGTCGATTTGGTGTTATGGCGAAAAAGAGATTTTCAGGGAGGCAGTTTTTGGCACAGCGTATTGTTTTTTGCGATTTTGACGGCACCATCACCGAGCAAGACGGGTTTGTGAGCGTATGCAAAACCTTTGCACCCGAGGCGGTGAAAACCTGGCTTCCCGGGGTTATGGACGGGAGCATCACCCTTCGGGAGGGACTCACCAGGATCCTGGAGACCATTCCCTCTTCGCAGTACCCGGCCATGCTGGACCATTGCGAGACGGTTCCCATGAGGCCCGGGCTGGAGGAGCTTATCGACTGGCTTGCCGAGCGGGAGGTGCCCTTTGTGGTTATCTCCGGCGGGCTCAAAGGGCTGGTGCTTCGAAAACTTGGGGACCTGGCCCACAAGGTCGCGGCTGTCTATGCCCCGGACCTTGAGGTCAACGGGTCATTTTTAAAGGTTGTCAGCGATTTCCCCGGCGAGACAGAGCTTCTGGCCAAGGCCGATGTCATGGCTGCCTATACCTTTGATGAGTCCGTGGCCATCGGCGACGGCATTACCGATTACAACATGGCCAAAACGGCTGATCGGGTCTTTGCCAGACGACAGCTGGCCGAGCACATGGAGGCCCATTGCCTTCCGTTCCATCCCTGGACGGATTTTCATGCTGTTCGGGAGGTCCTGGCCTCGGTGTGGAACACGAAGTGAGTTGCTGCCCTGTGGCCGTTTGGGCTATCTTCCGGCAATGACAGCCATTGTCGGACGTGCCATGCAGTGGATAGAGTGGCAGAAATAGAAATTGTCCGTTCCTCGGGGGTGTGTTAAGGATGAATCCACGGGGGGCGGTATAAGTTGTAACTGCCGGGTGAAGCACGTTAAATCCGACGCTTGTACGTCGGCCACGGCAGTTTATGTGCAGGAAAGGGAAACAAGCCAAACCCGTCGTGAGGCGGGGACGGAAAGCCACGGGTCTTGGTGGGTCAAGACAGCCGGGTTGCCCCCCGGGTGATTTCGGCTCATCCCCATGGGATGGGCTTTTTTTATGGCTCTCGTCTATACGGACGGGGTGCGTGGCCGGTGAGGGCCTGGGCCCGTTTCCCTTCGGTAGTCTCTTTTTTCGTGGGGATGCGTATGAGTTCGCAGTGTTGTCGTCGGGTGCCCGTGGGGTCCAGTACACCCCGGGCTATGGGGTGTTGGACTACGTCATGGGTGATGGTGGCCTGCCTCTTTGTGTTTTGCGCTGGCGCGCCCAATGCTGCGGGAAGCGAGGTGACGGATGCTTCATCCATCTCCTGGAACCGTTTCAGCGACACGGTTATCCCTTCCTGCAGCCGGAATCTGGGGCGCAACCTGTCACCAACGGCCGCCGACCTGAACGGCGACGGGTGGGCCGAGCTGTATGTGGGGGCGTATGGAAAGCGGGTGACGGCCCTGGCCTGCACCGGTATGGGGGGAGGATCCTCAGGTGTTTCCGCGAATCCTTTGGATGCCGTCACCATGTCCTATGAAAGCGATACCCCTTGTGTGGCCCTTGCCGATATCGACAACGACGGAGATACCGATGCCGTCTGGTTTGATTTTCGTCCCATGGACACCCGCGTGTCATCGGTTTACCTGAACAGAATGGTCTTCCTGAAAAATCAGGGGAGCCCTGTGGCTCCCGACCTCCAGATGGTGCCCGAGGAAGAAAACCCCTTTGCGGGCATTTCGTCCGAATGGCAGGGCACACCAGCCTTCGGCGATTTCGACGGAGACGGCGATGCGGACCTGATCTTCGGTGATCGGTCCGGGACGTTTCGCTATTGTCGGAACCTGCTTGTTGAGGAAGGGGTGCCTGTTTATGCAGAGATGATGGGGCGGCTGAATCCTTTCTTCGGCATTGATGTTGGGGACAACTCCAGTCCTGCTGTTCTGGATGTGGATGGTGATGGCGATCTGGACGTGGTGTCCGGCGAGATCCGCGGGGGGCTCCGGTGGATTGAAAATACCACGGCATCTGGCGGTCCCCTGACCTTTGTGCTCAGGGAGCCATCCCGGTGCCCCTTTGCGGCGTTGTCCGTGGGGATTGCCACCATGCCTGCCGCCCTGGATTTGGACGGAGACACCGATCTGGATATTGTTGTGGGAAGCAGCCAGGGCCGCCTGGCCTTTTTGGAGAACCCCTCTCTTCAGCCCGAGTCACCGCCACTCCAGGTGGGACGCGCTGTGCCCCAGGCCCATCAGGAGGACGTGGATCTGTCCGATGCACTCCTGGCGCTCAAAACCCTGGGGGGCGCCATTGCAAAGGCCCTGGACCCTAAGGCAGCCCAAGGGGCGGGCAACGGAGAAGATTCCCGGGAATGAATCACGCCGGTATTTTTCCCAAAGGGAACTCACAGCAACATCTCCTTAGTGAATTGGGTTGATCGTTTTTCCATGAAATATCTGGATTAGGGTGGCTTTTCCATACCATATGCCCTTGCAAAGGGAGCATTGCGGGTATATTTTGAGTATATGCTCATAATTGCTGCCGGGAGTGGAGGCACACGGCCTCCGACCCTTTACCCACGGCGCCGACGTTTCAGTTTCCAAGGACTGTTTTTTATCCTTATAAGGTTACCATGAATTCATCACACCCCACAGATCCCATGACCTCTGCCATTTTGGAGAGTATTTCCGACGGCGTGTTCACCGTGGACGAAGCCTGGCGAATTACCAGTTTCAACCGCGCAGCCGAAGCCATTACCGGTGTGGATCGTGAGGAGGCGCTGGGGCGGCCCTGTTGCGAGGTGTTGCGTGCAAGCCTCTGTCAGTCGGCCTGTCCGTTGAGACAGACCATGGAAAAGGGAAAATCGCTTCTGGATATCCCGGCCTGGTTTGTGGATGCCGATGGTGAGCGGGTTCCGGTGCGACTCTCCACGGCCATTTTGAGAGACGCCGATGGCAAGGTCCTGGGGGCTGCCGAGACCTTTCGGGACCTTCGGGAGTCCGTGGGAACGGATCGGATCCGGGAGGCCATGCGGCGATTCGGGGACCTCACAAGCCGCAGCCCGAAGATGCAGCAGATTTTCGCCATACTGCCCAAGGTGGCGGCCAGCAGGAGTACGGTGCTTATCACCGGGGAGTCCGGTACCGGCAAAGAGGTGCTGGCCCGAGCCATTCACGGGGCGGGTCCCAGGGCTTCAGCCCCCTTTGTTGCCCTGAACTGTGCGGCGTTCCCCGATACCCTCATTGAAAACGAGCTTTTCGGGCATGAAAAGGGAGCTTTCACCGGTGCGGATCGCAAGCGGCAAGGCCGCATTGCCCAGGCCGGGGGAGGAACCCTTTTTCTGGATGAGATCGGAGACATTTCGTCGGCCTTTCAGGTGAGGCTGCTGCGGCTGTTGCAGGAGCGAACCTACGAGCCCCTGGGGACGGGGCGGACCGACAGCACCGATGCGCGGTTTCTTGCCGCGACCCATCAGGACCTGTCATCCCTGGTTCAACGGGGGCTTTTTCGAGAGGATCTGTTGTGGCGGCTGGATGTCATTCGGATCCATCTGCCCCCTCTGCGCGAACGCAAAGAGGATATCCCCGATCTGGCCGACCGGTTTGCCCGACGGTTCGGGCGACTTGCCGGGCACGAAGAGATGCGGATCCACCCGGTGGTCATGGAACGGCTCCTGGCCCACGACTGGCCGGGAAACGTTCGGGAACTTGAAAACCGCATCGAGCGGGCCGTGGTTCTTGCAGGCACCAATGAAATATTGCCGGAATACCTGATGGAGACTCCTGAGAAGGCAGGGAAAAAACAGGAAGGGTTGGTGTCAGGCCGGGATGCTGCGGAGATTCGCATGATTCGCGATGCTCTGTCCCGTACCGACGGGAATCGCACGGCGGCCGCCAAGATCTTGGGCATTCATCGGAGCACCCTCATCCGCAAGCTGGCAAGGTATGGGGAAACAGGACACCGGACATAGAAAAATGGGGCCGGTGGTCACAAGGAAAAAGGGCAACCATTCGGTACGGGCGAACGGCATGGCTTGCCCTATCCTGTATGGCCTGTTGCACCATTGCGACGGTTGCAACAGGGGGTGATGCAAGGTTGCGACAGTTGCCGCAGGCCTGTGTGAAGATGGTTTTGAAACTATGATGCATGATATCGATGTATTGAAAGCGGGAAAGTCTTTTGGCATCGTTTATGCATTTTTCTCCGGGTAAGAAAGGAGGTCTGCGATGATAATCGCTCTCTGCGTATGGCAGAATCGGATAGCACCGGTGTTTGATGTGGGAACCACCCTGCTCCTCGTGGAGCTGGAGGGGAACCATGAGGTACGCCGGACCATGGAGAGGGTCCCTGAGGATCCGGCGGGAAAGATCCACTGGCTGGTAACGGCGGGGGTCTCGGAGCTGATCTGCGGGGCTGTTTCCCGGCCGATCCGGATGATGCTGGAGGCAGGGGGGATTGTGACCCACGATTTTCTCGCAGGCGATGCGGACGCTCTTCTCGCAGTGCGCCTTGACACCGGAACAGTACCCGATCATTTTCGGATGCCGGGTTGCGGAAGAAGGCGACGGAGAAGGGATGGACGCGGAAAAGGACAACATCAATGTAAAGGAGGACGCCATGCCTCGAGGTGATGGAACAGGACCCAATGGGCAAGGACCGCAAACCGGCTGGGGAACCGGCCCGTGCGCACGTAGCAATCAGGGAATTCAGCAAGGTGGCCGAGGCGGTGGCCGGGGTGGTCGCGGCTTAGGCGGTCGTGGTGGCGGCGGAGGAGGGCGATGCAGAGGTGGCATGGGAGCTGGCTTTGGTCGTAACCCCATGCCGGCACCGCCCAAGGAGACCCCCTCCGACGAGTCTTAAGCACGAAATCTACCGGGACGGTTTTGCCAGGAGGCTGTGAGATCGGCAAAAAAAAACGGCCTGATGCAACGGTGAACTCTGCAGTGTCGGGCCATAAGGCCGGTCTTACCCGGAAAGAGGGCATACACCCGCGAATTTCAAGAGACGGGAACGAGCTTTTCACAAAGGTCGTTCCCGCTTTTTTTTATCGGGAGAGCTCCCGGGGGCTTTCTTCGAATGGGTCCTCATCCTCTTCAATGGTGAGACCTGCCGGGCATTTTACCAGGATTCTTGTGCCCGACCCCTCACGGGAGTGGAGGGTCAGGGTCCCGCTGAGGAGGTTGACCCGTTCCTCCATGCTTTTAAGGCCCATTCGTTTTTCTTTCAGGGCAGACACCATCCTTACCTCGGGGTCAAAGCCCTGACCGTTGTCTTCGATGCGGAGGATGATATCCGGGTGGGAACAGAGCAGACGCACCTTGATGATGCTGGCCTCTGCATGTTTGGAGGCATTGTTCAGGGCCTCCTGGATGATTCGGAACAGGTTGATCTTGGTGTCGGTATCAAGCTTGATTCTCTCAAGGCCTGCGGTGTAGAGATCCACCTCAATGCCCGTTTTCCCGCTGAACTCGACGCAGTACTGGTCGATGGTTTTCACAAGGCCGATGTCCGTCAGGCCAGGAGGCCGCAGGTCATAGACAAGGTCCCGTATGGAAGCAATGGTATTCTTGAGGATCTCGGAAAATCTTTTATTGCGTTTTCTCACATCCCAGGGGATGTCCTTGTAGTTTTCAAACAAGGCGTCGCTTCGGATGATAAGGGACGCCAGGTCCTGTGCTACATTGTCGTGGAGGTCCCGCGCGATGCGCCTCCGTTCGTTTTCCTGGGCTTTGATGAGCTCTTGCGTCAGCAAATGGATCTGCTCGTGGGCCAGCTTCAAACCGGTGATGTCTCTGGAATACAGTGCCAGTCGATCCACTTTTTTTTCGGCGTTGTATACAGGGTAGATGGTGTTCTGGTAGTACAGCCCGTTTAACTGGCTCTCGAAAAGAGCCGGTTCCCCTGTCATGAGTACCCCTTTGAGGTGGGTGGTGGTGGTGTCAACCATGGACTCTGGGAAAAAGTCAGCTATCCTGGCGCCTTTCAACGAAGCTTGGTTTTGTTTCATAAAAGCGGAAAAAGCGTGATTGACGGAGATGATGGTGCCGTCGGACTGGATAAGCAGGGCCAGGTCGCTGGTGGCGTTGAGCAAGGCTCGCGCGACCTCCTCACTCTCCCTTAAGGCCACCTGGGCCATGGTTCGCTCCCTGAAGAGTTCGTCAATATCTGACTTGATCAAAGCGATGGCGTCATAGACCGTTTTAAAGGGATGCTCATCGCCTTTTATTTCAATTAACTCTTCACTTCCCTCAATTTCCCAGTTGATATTACCGAGAAACCCGTTGAGTTCATCGGCATAGTGTTTGACGGCATTTCTTCGACTTTTCATTTTTAGGAAAAAGCCAGGTCCGACAATAGGGTGTTTTTCTTTGTTTTTTTGAACGATGGCCATAGCCTCTTCTGGGCTATCTGCGAAAACAAAGGCAAAAGGGCTGTTGTACATGGCAATGCTCAAGCCGGCTCGCAGGAGGCGATTTGCGCCATACACAACGACTAAGCGGATTTCGGGGTATTTTTCTATCCATTCTGCAAACAGCCTGGCATGTTTTTTCCTTGCTTTTAATGATGATCCCCTTAGTTCTTCGATGTCATTGACAACGTAGTAGGAATGGCCGTTTAAGCCACAGCTTTCGAGAATTCGTTCTTGAAGCTTATAAACAGGCTCGACACTCTCAGCGTATAGATACCCCTTTGAGATTTTGTGAATGATATTATTGTCGATAAGCTCGTAGCGTGCCGAGTAATCATCGGTTTCGTAATACCACTCTTTTTGGGTAAAACGGGGCAATGAAACAGGGCGTTTTTTGAATCTCCAAAATAAAGGAAACGCTCTATGAACCGTTTTTTTAAGACCAAATGAGTCAGGGAAGGCAGAGGTATTTTTGAAGAAAAAATGATTGCTCTCTTGAATTGGAGTGCTGTTGCTATCATCTGAAAGTTCTGATCGAATTAGCCACGCAGCATGCTTGACAGCTGCGGGGTAATCATTTTTTACATATACACTGAACTTTGTGATGTTGAATCTTTTGCTTAGATTGCCCGCAAGCATCATGAATGGCGATGGCGAACATAATATAAAAGCTCTAAGGTGTGTGAATGTTTTTAAATAACCCACATAATATTTACGTGCATCTTTTGTCAGTCCTACAATACCCGTAAAGTCACCAATGTAGTAAAATTCTTTTTTGTCTCCGAATACATCCATAACTACGGACTTGGTATAATCCGTTGACTCCGCGACAACTTCACGGGTTGAAAACCCCTTAATTCTGACAGCCAGTATACAATCGCCAATGAAAGTTATGGAAAGGGAATAATCCTTACCAAAAATGGCATTGGTCCATTCTGGGCGCGTGAAGGTGGGTAAGCCTGTGTGCGGACATACGGACGTTATTAACCCCTCTTGGTTGGCTTTCACACATTTCGTCATATTACCTCATACGCAGTTTAAGTACGGTATGACCTGAAACCTTGGAACTCAGGGGCTCTAACACGATTGTCTTATTGAGGATCTGTACTGGGGCACGGTTTACTTCAGGCCAGAATTTTATCAGCATAATAGTAAGTATCATATGTGTGGGTCAAGAGTTTCTTGCGGTAAGCATATGTGAACTGTCCTTTGATTGAAATAGTATTTTCAAGACAGGGGTAAAGAAAAAGTAATTTTAGACTTTTTGCATAGGGTTAGGTGGGGATGATAAAGATTTTTTGCCGGATATTGATCCGGCAAAAAACCTTTAAGTGTTTTGATCTATTTAACAGGGATGCCCTTGAGGAAATTAAGTATGATATCAGACGTTTCATCTGGGGCTTCAAACTGTATGGCATGAGCAGAATCAATTGTTTTTAGCGCACTAAACTCAATGCCATTGAGTCGGTGTCCAATAAACTCGGATATTTTTCTGTTGTCAACAATGCGATCATGGTTGGCAAGAATGGCAAGTGTTGGACAGGTGTTCTCAAGGATTGCAGACCACGATATTTCTTGAATTTCGTCCATGATATTGGCTGACTTGAGAGTGATTTTTGTTGTCTTGAGGGGGTCATTGTCAATAAAATCAAGCCAATTATCATCAAGTGTAAAATCAGCTGGTTCCATGGGGATGGGTATGCAAGCGTGGTCTCTTTCGGGTTTGAGATGAAATTCTGAGATCATTTCCATCATAACATGCTCGGAAATGGTGATCACTGATCGGAAACGTTCGTTCCAGAAGAATCCGGGGGTCAGAAGGATCAGGCTGTCTGGTTTTTTTGCAAGCTTTGTGGCGGCAATGGTTGCGTATTGTGCGCCCTGGCACCACCCAGCAAGGTGGACGCGGTCAAAGTGTTCTTGAAGGAAGTCCACGTGCCGAACCACGTCGTCAATGACCTGATGCATGGTCCCCAAGTCTCCACGGTTTGGGTTGAGGCCGCATCCTCTCCGGTCGGCAGCCATAATCGTGATGCTTTCGCGACGATTTCGCAACGCTTCGGCCAGGGGAGCCTGCCAGCTGGAGTGACTCATCCCTCCGTGGAGGATAAGAATGACGTCTTTTCCCTTGTCTTCTCCCCATGTTCGGTAGTGGATAGGGTACCCGTCGGGCATGGTAAGGGTGGCGATACGGGGGGAGCCTTCACTTATCTTTTTCGGTATTCTCCCTTTGACACCCAGGCCCATGTTCCATGCGTCCGGGGTGACGCACTCCAAGCCCCGGACCGTCTTCAGGAAATAGGGCCGTCGCAGGTTGAGGGTGCCCTTCCTGCTGAATGTCAGGGTGGGGAAAGCAGGCTCACGGTCCATCAGGTAATCTCCGAAGGCTCCCTCATGTGCAAGCAGGGACTTTCCGGCCATAGAGGCCGCAACCAGGCCACATCGGGTGAGGGTTGAGGTTTCTCCCACGTGACATCCGATAATGATCTTCCACCCCATGGATTGCAAGGTGCTTATAAGAGCTTTGGTCCTTAGCAACCCGCCAACACGCGATATTTTGATGTTGGCGATAAATTGTCCGGGAAGATCGCGATAGCTTTCGAGGTCTGCTATCGTGCAGAGGCTTTCATCAAGAATGACGGGGAGCCCTGTTTCGATAGAAAACTGGCTTAGCATTTTCGGATTTTTCGCCTTTAAAGGTTCTTCGACCGCGAAAAAATTGCCTTTCAGTTGGTTGACGTAGGTGATAGCTCCGGCCAGGTCCTCCTCCCAAAGGTTGTTTGCGTCCAGGCGTATCCTGATTCCCTCGGCCTGGTGCTCCTTTGCAAGTGTCTCCAGAATTGTCAGTTTTTCCTGGTCCTTTGCTTTTTCTCCACAGAGCTTTATTTTAAAGTCCGTCATTCCCTTAATAAGGTAGAGGTCTACCTGACCTTTGAATTTCCAGGGCTTTTCGTTACCGAGTACAGCGGAATAGCGGCTGGACAGCTTTGGTTCAGCAAGGCCTAAAAACGCCTCAACCGACTGGGAATGTTCCCGGGCAAAAAGGTCTAAGAGCGCGGTTTCCACAGCGCACCAGGCCGATGGGTAGGTATCAATGAGGGCGTTGTTGTTATCCACCCACCGGGTGATGTCATTAATATTGCGAATATGGTGTGCGTCCTTTGCGAAATTCTGGGTGACCCAGGTCAGGCTCGATGTCAGATCATCTCCCGCAACGTAGGAGCGGGGACACCCCTCACCGTAGCCTGTATGAGTGTTTCTGTGGGCCTGAACCCAGATGCTTTCCCCTTTTTTCCGCGATGCGCTTGCGTGGCGAACTGTTGTTTTGAGTGGGAGTCTGAGCTGAGTTGCATTAATAATGATGGGCTCTGAAGTACTTGTTTGGTTCATTGATATATCTCCTTTATTGCTTTTTGCTGGAGTTGGCTATTTCGAGAAGATCAGAAAAATATTGCATATATTGTTCAGAGAATTGAGTGTTGAATGCCCATAGCAAATACTTTTTTTGATAATTGAATCCTGAATTTTCGACCCAATTGAATGGATGTGTAAGGACTGGAAATGTCGAAGTTTCAAAAAACTTAGACAGCATATTTAACGCTTGGGTTAGCATTTTTTTTGTCAAAAGCTTCGGCTTTATGATGCATACCTTGATACAGTTTGTCAGTTCCGACATGTTTAAAGCGAGATCCGAGGTATTGACAATGAGAATTGCAATGGTAACTTCGTTTTGTCGAATGGCCCATAGATGCCTTTCTTTTTTAAGTCCTGATTTATTGTATCTTGTACTCAGTCTATCTGCGGGCGCTTGGCGTTCGAGTAGATCCAGAGCTTCAATGAGCAAACCTCCCGATGATAATTCATAATTTTCTTCTAGAAAAGCAAGATCTTTTTTTGATGCTTTTTTTAAAATCCAATCATGGCAAGGCTGCGATGTCATCTCATTGTGTTTGTGGAAATAACTATAGGCAAATAAGTCTACCGAGCTGATTTTAGAATTTTCCATTTTCTGAGTAAAACCGTTGAAAACGAAGTTGGGAAAACTGTTTTCAGGCCTGAAATAGAGTAACAGGTATTTGATGCCGGCAGAGTTTTGCCATAGAGAGTCATAAAGGTAGTGGTTCATGTGGTTTAAAACCCCTAATCCTACCTTCATGGACGCCCCTTTAAGGGCTGCATGATGGTGGAAGAGCCATGCATTCTCGGCATATCGAAGCATGGACGCATGGCCCATTGTTTGTCCTTTTTCACGATAGACCACATGTCGTGTTACATCTGTTGGGGCAGAGTAGAGTGCTTTATAGGTTTTTTTTATTTTTTTTTTGTTATTCAGGAAAAGTTTGTATTTATTTTTGTAGATGAAGTTTGTTTCAAAGAAAAACCGCCACAAATCATCAGAGTCCATAGCTGTGCTGATTCCAATGTGTCGATTTTCTGACTTGTGTACCATGTTTTGTAACTTCAGGTGATCCTCTTCAGACATTCCGGAAATTCGAATGGAGCATATAGTAAGCTTTTCGCCTTTTATGTTTCGTGTTGTCGTGCATCGCGATATTTCGCCGTTAAATTCTAATGAATAAACATTGCCGAGGACTATGCTGGCCTTGTTGAGCTTCATTCCAGGAAGGAGGGGGGGGATTTCTTCATGGAGAGTGCATCGCAGGTTTACGCCTGAGAGTGAATCAATGACAACGGTTTGCCTTGATGATGTTAGTGGGTGGGAAAATTGTAGGTCCGGCGACGGTACCATTTCGACAGCTTTTTTTCTGAAGTGCTGCTCATCATGTGGCGTGGGGATGGAACTGATAGGCTTGAGATGCAATGTATTCATTTTACAGTCGTATTCGTGTTTGATAACGGTCGCTTCAGTTTCAAAAAGGGGATTCTTTTTTTTGACAAATGTCAGGCGTAAGGTATCTTCGAGAGAGATTCCACTGAGGTAGTGAGCGCTTATGGGGGATAGTTCGATCTTAATGGCATCGGGGTCAAGGGATGTCAGGCTTCCTTTGAATTTGATTCCCTTTTGCAGGAAGTGAACCCGGATGTCCCTGAATGAGCCCTGCACCCGTTGCCCTGTTTCGGGCAAGATGATGCTTAGCCCTGTTGAACTCGCGGCTCGCAGGCTGGGAATCGCGTGAATTTCCCCGGTTCCGTCGGGGATGATAAGACCGGTAAGGTGCTCCGGGGAAAACCCTTGGGGAAGGGGCCGTAGCGGTTTGAAGGTGGGGTAATCACTCAACACGGGCATAGGGTACGCTTCAATCCGGGCTGATGTGTCGTTGTATGGTTCTGTAAATACGAGTATTACGTTCTGTTCTTTGAAATTGATGTGGTTGAGGGCGTTGATCAGGTGTTTTTTATTCACCTCCCTTCCCTTTGGCAGTGTTGTTGATTTTTTGTTGACGGCGCGTAACGGCGAGTTGAGGGTCTGTGCTGCTTGCGATGCGGTCATGGTACGTTCTCCTTTTTCATGGATAGACCCCAAAGCGGTGCACGCATGGGTTTCGGATTGAATTCGGATTGTAAAACACCCCGTAAACAGGTCAGCCGGTAATGCAATGCCTTGTATTGCCGTTGTCGCGATTCCATCTGTCTCTTTACGCCGCACATGTGGTGACGTTGGGAGGGGAAGCTTACACTGCTCCATGCTTCGGTAGAGTTTTCTGGTCCGTACGTGTCCACCACGTTGGGAATAAGTAATAAAAAGATTTGGTTATCATTCCGAAGGCTGCCTCCGGAAAATCGTAATCGGCTTGGGTATGAAACGTTGGATGAGGAGCTTTCTGCTGCCCAGGGGCGATGATGGCATTCGGCGGAGGGGTGTGGGCGAAACAATGAGTGGTTCCGCGGCAAGTGTTTGTAGGTCTTGCAACAGATCGCGATGTCGATGTGGCGAGATGGCAATAACGATAACGTTTGCCCGGCACACTTGTTCTTTCCCATAACACATAGCTCATGGGCATGGTGATAGCCCCTGAGCCTGCATGCGCAGCCCTGCCGTCGCAGGTGGCTCACGTGGCCCCTGCGGCATCGGTTTTTTTTCATTTGGTTTGGTTTTATTCCCTGATAGTGAGGGCGAGCTTTCCTTCTGCCGGGGTGCGCGGCATCACCGTTAAACCTCTATCCGGTGGCCAGCGACCCCTAAAGCGCCTCTGTATATGGCTATATACAGTAAAACTAGAAAAGTAAATCTTTGACGTAACTTCAAAGGCATCTCGGTTTGGCAGGGGCAAGGTGTTGGGGTGGGCTTTTGCTTTTCCAGATGTTGCATTTTTGATGTCAGTGATTTAGAATTATTCAACTTTTCCTTCGCCTTCGAGAAAGGACCCGCCCATGAATCCTCCGCTCAACATTGCCGTCATAGGTGCCGGTGTGTCCGGGATCACAGCGGCCTGCCTGTTGCAAGACCACCACAAGGTAACCCTTTATGAAAGGAACGGGTATATCGGCGGTCACACCCATACGGTGGTGATCGACCGGGGACCCGACGCCGGAACGCCTGTCGACACGGGTTTTATCGTGATGAACAACAGGACGTATCCTCTTTTCACGAAGCTTCTTTCCCGTCTCAAGGTGCCCCTTGTGGAGACGGATATGTCCTTCAGCTATACCTGTCGGCGCACCGGTCTGGAGTATGCCTCCACCAGCCTCAACACACTGTTTGCCCAGCGGGAAAATGTGTTGAGGCCGTCGTTTTGGCGATTTTTATGGGGCGTGCGTGCTCTGATGCAGGCCATACGAAAGGATTTGGCAGATGGGCGCCTTGCAGGTGTTACCCTCGGGGAGTACCTGACGGGGGAAGGGGTCAGTCGTGAGGTTGTTGATCGTTTTGTTCTGCCCATGGCAGCTGCGATCTGGTCGGCACCGGATGCTCAGATGGCCGAGTTCCCCATGGAGACCTTTGCACGGTTTTATGAGAACCACGGGTTGTTGACCTTGACCGAGCACCCTCAGTGGTCGGTGGTGTCCGGGGGCAGCCACAGCTATGTGAAGGCCTTTTTGAACGGATTTACGGGAAGGGTGGTGGAGGGGACGCCCGTCACGGGCATTCGGCGGACGGAATCAGGAGTGATGGTCACGGCGGAAGGGGCGCACCCGGAGACCTTTGACCGGGTGGTGGTGGCTGCCCATGCGGACGAAGCCTTCAGGATGCTGGAGGATCCGTCCGAGGAGGAGACCCGGCTGCTTTCACCCTGGCGTTATGCCTCCAACCGGGTGATTCTCCATACCGATGCTTCCCTGCTCCCGTCGCGGGCCAGGGCCCGGGCTTCCTGGAATTATATCCGTGATGCGGACTCCGAACAGGGAGAGCCCATTACAGTCACATATTTCATGAACCGATTGCAGCACTTGAAGACACACGAGACCTGGTGCGTCACCCTGAACCCTGCAAAGGAGATTCCGGTTTCATCTGTTCACAGGGAGCTGCTCTACGATCATCCGCTGTTTACCTTTGAGTCTGTTGCCACCCAGGAGGGGCTCAAGGCGTTGAACGGGAAGCGGGATACCTATTTCTGCGGAAGCTATTTCGGATACGGTTTTCACGAGGACGCTGTCCGGTCAGCCGTGGACGTGGCCTCGGAATTGGGGGGAATACTGTGAATTCATGCATCATCAAAGGAGTTGTCGAGCATGCTCGCCTGAAACCGGTGGCGCATCGGTTCCGGTATCCGGTGTATCTGTACTGTTTTGATCTTGATGAGTTGGAGTCCTTAGACCGGCGTTTGCCTTTTTTCGGGTACAACCGACGTCGCCCGGTATCCCTTTACGATGACAGGTACCTGGATAGCGGATCCGGGAGCATCAAGGAGAAGCTGTACCGCTATCTTAAGGAGAGAGGCTGCCATGACTCGGTTCGGCAGGTCATGCTCATCACCTCACCAAGTTACTTCAATCGTGTGTTCAACCCCGTGAGCTTTTATTATTGCCTTGCCGAAGACCGCCGACCGGTGTGTATCGTGGCCGAAGTCAACAACACCTTCGGGGACAGGCATTTGTATCTGTTGACCAAAGACGAGGAGGTGTCCGCCGGCCCCGCATCGGGCTTTCCTGTGGAATACACGGCCCCCAAGGCTTTTCATGTCTCTCCATTTAATAACATGGAGGGGACCTACCGGTTTTACATCTCGTCACCCGATGGAAAGCTGTCCATCGAGATTCACCTGATGCGTGACGGGGATAAAGTCCTGTCCGCCTCCCTCAAGGGAGAGAGCATCCCCCTGACGCAGAAAAATCAGTTGCGGACCCTGGTCTCACGTCCCGTGATGCCGTGGAAAACCGTCCCGCGCATCTTGAGGGAAGCCTTGCGCCTCTTTGCCGGTAAGAAGTTGCCTGTTTTCGATCGCCCTGTCCCCAAAAGTTCCATGACCATTCGGCACAGGGGGGGGACGATTCTGGAACGGCTCTGTGAAAAACAGGTGCTGGGGCTGCTCCGACGTATCGGAAACGGGTGCGTTACGGTTCGTTTTCCGGGTGCAATGAAGGGTCCGTCGGGTGGCATTCAAAGGGTGTATGGTGATACATCCTCATCTCTTCAGGCCAACCTGAGCATTGCAGATCCCAGGTTTTATCCGCGCGTGGTCCTGGGCAGCGACATCGGTTTCGGGGAGAGTTTCATGGAGGGGATGTGGACGAGTGATAACCCGGCAGACTTGATTCGAATCCTTATCCGCAACATGGACACGGCGACGGATTCCCAGCTGCCCCTGGCCTGGCTGGCCCATGGCATGGGGCGTTTGCTGGACCGGGCCCGCCACAATACCCTGACGGGCAGCCAAAGGAATATCCGAAAGCATTACGACCTGAGCAACGATTTTTTTGCCCTGTTTTTAGACGAGACCATGACCTATTCGGCGGCGCTCCACAGTGAGCCGGGCGAGACCCTTGAAGCCGCCCAGAGGAGCAAGCTGCACCATCTGATCGACAAGGCGCGGATTTCACGGGACCATCATGTGCTGGAGATTGGGTTCGGGTGGGGTTCCTTTGCGGTGGAGGCGGTGAAGCGCACCGGGTGCCGGGTCACAGGGATTACCCTGTCCGAAGCTCAGCACGCCTTTGCCCTTCAGAAGGTCAGGGAAGAGGGGTTGGAGGATCGCATCACCCTGCTCATCAAGGATTACAGGAAGATGTCCGGGACGTTTGACAGGATCGTCTCCATCGAGATGCTGGAGGCCGTCGGCCACAGGTTCTTGGGGACTTTTTTCCGGCAGTGCGACAGGCTGTTGACCCCGGAGGGGCTCGTGGTGCTCCAGGTGATCACCGTGCCGGATCAGCGCTACGATGCGTATCGGACCCACGAGGACTGGATCCAGCGCCATGTCTTCCCCGGAGGCCACCTGCCGTCCCTTTCCGTGCTCTCCCGGGCCATGACCCGGTCGTCACGGCTCATCGTGGAGCACCTTGAGAACATCGGCCCACATTATGCCCGGACCCTCAAGGCCTGGCGAGAGCGTTTCCTTGCCAACGCAGACAAGCTTGCCGCCCTGGGGTTCGACGAGGTGTTCAAGCGCAAGTGGCTCTTCTATCTTGCTTGCTGTGAAGCCCAGTTTGCCGAGCGGTCCCTGGCGAACCTGCAGCTGGTGCTGAATCGCCCGGGAGGAGCAGGCTCGGGGTAGGCGTGATTTCAAAGCCCCACAAACAAAAAGCCTCCGGCAGTGTTGCCGGAGGCTTTTTTATTACGGAGTTGCTGCACCCTTAAAAAGGATCAGTTCCCGGATGCTTTTTTTCTTTTAAGCCGGGTTATCCCCAGGAGGCCCACTCCGAGGCCGAGGAGAACAGCCGTGGCCGGTTCGGGAACCGGGGCCGTTGTCGGGGAAGGGGCTGTCTCCAGGGTGACCGTGGCAAAGATGTCGGCGTCGCCTTCGCTCCAGCAGGGGCCGTGGGGGCCTGTCCACATGGAGCTTGAGAATGTGGCGTCACTCAGTTCGATGGCGAATCGCCCTCCGTTTCCAAAGTCCACATACACAGGGTCATCCCAGATGACCTGCCAGCCTTGCTTGAACTCGAATTTCCCCGAAAAGCCGGTGGATTCTCCGGATATATCCTGGGTGATGTCCGGGAGGTCAAAGTCCATGTACGCCGTGACCTCCATGGCCTTGAGGTCGTCCTCATTGATCCAGCTTTCGTGTGTTCCCATGTGTGCAAACTTGAAGCTGAAGGATTCTCCCGGATCCAGTAAAAAAGCCTGGGATGAAACCGACTGGTAGATCTCGGCCCACATGGTCAGCCCCTGGGTGGTTTTGGAGACGTCGATGGATGAGGCGTCACCCATTTCAAAGGTGTACGGTGTCGCCATGGCGGAGCCGCAGGTCAGCAGCATGGCAAAGAGGAAGCATAAAATCCGGATCGGTCTGCTCATTGGGTCTGGTCCCTTCGTGTGTCCATGGGCAAGGGCATTGAAGCCCCCTTGCCGGTGAATGGTTTTTAGTGTTTGTCAGTGTTCCGTTTCAGGCAGTGGGTAGTAAATGAGCAAGGCCTTCCTTGTTATGTATGGAAGGCCTGTTGGTTGACTCATTTGTGGGGTAATATAGCAAAATATATGCCACGGAAGATGGGTGATAAATGCCTATGATCAGGAAAGGTTAACGGGGGATGGATGAAAAGTGTGTAATGAGTTACATGATTTGATGGGTAGTGGAACGGACAGTGGGAAGCTCGGTTATACCATGGCCTTTAGGCTCTGGTAGTTCATGGGGCCACGATGGGGTAGGCGCAACAAACCGTTATTCCAGATGGTTTTTGTGGCATGACCTGGATACGGGCAACCAGCCTTCTGTATAGTGTGAACAGGGGCTGGCGGTTCTGCCTGAACATGCGTCGGAGGAGGGAGAATCGCTCCGGCAGGGCAAACATGCCGGAGCGATGCATAAAGCAAGCGACCGAGATCTGTCCGGGGTCGCCTGGATAGGTCTCGGGTCGAGTACGGTCAGCACTCGTTTCGGATCAGAGCCTGGAAAGCTTCCCGAACCCTGGCCGTATCGGGTCCGGGGTTGCCGGTTCCGATGGTCCGGCCGTCGATGGTGGTGACGGGGATCATCTCAGCGGCGGTTCCCGTGAGGAAGCATTCATCGGCGGTGTAGAGATCGTACAGGGTGGATGGGGTTGCCCGTGTCTCCATGCCGATGCCTTCGGCTGCCTCGATGACGGCGTCCCGGGTGATGCCCTTGAGGGCTCCCTGATCGGAAGCAGGGGTCAGGAGCACCCCGTCCCTGATGTAGAAGATGTTGTCCCCGGTGCATTCGGCCACCTTGCCTTCGCGGTTGAGGAGGATGGCTTCCAGGCACCCGGCCTGCTGGGCCTCCAGCTTGGCCATGATGTTGTTGAGGTAGTTCAGGGATTTGATCCTCGGGTCCACAGCGTCCGGGCTGTTTCGCCGGGTTGAGGCGGTGATTACCTTGATTCCCCTGGTGTAATGCTCTTCAGGGTAGAGGCTGATGTCGTCCACAATGACAATGACCGACGCCTCAGGACAGGTGGCAGGGTTGATGCCGAGGTCGCCCACCCCCCGGGTAATCACCAGGCGGATGTACCCGTCGGTTTTTTCATTTTTAGCAACGGCTTCAAGCAACAGTTCTGCCATCTCTTCTTCGCTCATGGGGATGGTGAGCAGAGTGGCCCGCGCGCTGTCGTAGAGTCTGCGCACGTGCTCCTTTAATCGGAAGATGGCTCCGTTGTAAATGCGAATGCCTTCGAAAACCCCGTCTCCGTAAAGCAGCCCATGGTCAAAGACCGAGATTTTTGCGTCCTCTTTTCCAACCCAGTTGCCGTCGATGTATATCTGCATGGAAGTCTCCTTGGTTTCCCGTTGGGTGTTTTTTGAAACGTGTTACGCCAGATCGGTGTCGTTGAATATATCCCGCAGGTGGTGATAGCGGTCTCCGAAGGTGTCATGGAGAAGGCCGTCGAAGCGGCGGACGATCTTCATGATGTAGATGTCGTGTTTGATGTAGTCCTCGGCCAGGGTGATGAACCCCTGGTTGAGGCTCCATGCCCCCTCCACACGGTTGGTGTTGGTGATGGTGGCCACGATGGCCGCCGTGGCGTCTGTCACCAGCACAAAGCCCCGTCCCCCTTTCTCTTCGAAGAGGGTGTCTTCGATGGGGTGCTCGAAGATGCGGCCCGCCGCTGTTTTAATCTCTCCGAAGTGGACGGTGGCAATGCGGACCCCCCGGGCTTCGGCCTGGGACAGGGCTGGCTCCAGGGTGGCCGCTTCGTCGGGCCAGGTGGAGAGCAGCAGACTCTCTTTGGCGCCTTCGATCATCCTCTCGGCCTTGTCGATGAGCACGTCGTACTCTGTGATGTTCCAGATGAAGGAGACGTCATCGGCCTTGACCGAGAGCTGCTTGAGGCCCTCTTCAAGGGTGTCGAAGGTTCGGTGGAAAAAGCGGCGCCTGCTCTCCACGAACTCCTCGGGCGGTGTGCCTACGTATTTTTTCTTGCGTCCTTCGCCTTCCACAAAGACAACGCGTTTTTCCACAAGGCGCCCCAGGATCTCATAGATCTTGGATGACGGAATGCCTGATGCCTGGGAGAGTTCATACGCAGAGGCCGGTTGCACCGCCAGAAGGTGCACGTAGGCCTTGGCTTCGTATTCGGAAAACCCCAGGGCCGTGATTTGTGGGATAATATTGTTAACTACCATAGTAGTTAATATTGCGCCGAAGGGCCTTGTCTGTCAACGGAAAAATGGGGACGCCCGCAGGGTGAATCATTCAGGGGATGGGGGGCAGGGCCCTGGGTTCCGGGCACCGGAAGGGATTTGAGGCACAAAAAAGGCGGATCGTGTCAAACGATCCGCCTTGCTCCCGTCGTGTTGGTCCGAAGGATTCACACTTGGTCAAACCAGTCATTGGTGCTTTTGGGAAGGACCCATTTGTTCTTGGCCTTCATCACCACAAAGGATTCGCAGGACTCGATGTCCCCTAAGGCGGGAAGGTCCTTGGTCATGAACTCATAAAGGGCGGGCATTTCCGGGACCACCACCTCGATGAAGATGTCGAAGCGTCCCGTGACCACCATGGCCGAGTGGACCTGTTTGAGTTTGGAGATCTGCTCCAGCCTCTCTTCAAGTTTGGTGCCGTCGACGATCTTGAACGCCACAATGGCCATGATGAGGTCTTCGGTTTTAAAAATATCGATGAGCCCGGCGATCTTGAGAACCCCGGAGCTGAGCATACGCTTCATCCTCGAGTAGAGGGTGGGGGGGGTGACGCCCAAGTGCTCCACAAGCTTGTTCACCGGCATGCGGCCGTCGAGGCTGAGCTGTTTGATCAGGGTGCGATCCGTGGCGTCGAGTTGTGATTTCATGGTCGGTCCTTTGGGCGGAAAGGGTGGTTTCCGCCGGTTCGTATGGTTTTACAGAGGCGTCGTTGTCGGCGCCGGAGAGCCGTATCTTGCGCCCATCATACCAGAATGGAATTCACCTCGAAATGCCAAATTAAGTGTTCCTTTTAAGCTGAAAAAGTGCGGGCTTTCAAGGGCCGTTGGCGAGACGTGAAAACGCTTTCCTGCAACAGCCCTCTTTGCCTCCATCTGCTTACCCGAGCACCCGGATGCCGATTTGCAGCACAACTCCGGCCATGACACCAGCGGCCACATCGTCCATGACCACCCCTGCGCCGCCGGGCAGGAGTTTTTCCAGGGTGCGTACCGGAACCGGTTTGAGGATGTCGAAGAAGCGGAAAAGAAGGAATCCGGCCAGGGCCACTTTCCAGGTAAGGGCAACCCCTGCAAAGGTGACGAACATGCCTGCAAACTCGTCGATGACAACGCAGGAGGGGTCTTTTTCCCCCAGGAGTTTCACGGCCTCTTCGGCCACCACCACAGAGAAGATCACCAGGGCCGTGACGAGGAGAAACGAAAAGGGCGTACCAAAGGCAAGGCCGGAGAGCCAGATCAGGACGCAGAAGGGCAGGGCGGCGGCGCTGCCGAAGGTTCCGGGGGAAAAGGGAGCTTTGCCGGAGCCGAAGCCCGTGGCAAGTAAGAGAATGTGCTTGTCAGAGAGCCGCATCATGTCAGTCCTTTTGTGATGTTTGTATAACCTGTTTGTCTAACGTATCTAAAGCCTGGCCCCCGGCAGGGCCGCCGGAGGCATCGTTTAGCTCAGCAGGGCCTGGGCTGCACCCAAGGCTTCGGTGTAGATCTCAGCCAGGGAGCATCCCTTTCGTTCGGCCAGGTCTTTGCAGGCCTCGTATTCCGGGGTGATCCGGCGTGAACCACCCGGGAGCGTCACCTCTTTGGCGGCCACCTCTCCGGAGGGACAGGCCAGGGTGATGGCCTTTCGGGTCAGGGTGGTGCGGCTGAGGCGCTGCCAGCGGACCCCGATGGTGGTGGTCTCGGAAAGGATCTTTTCCGTGAGGTGTTTTCGGTCCTCTTCCCGGCAGAGGCAGGATAGCTGGCTGGCGGGCCGGTTTTTTTTCATCTGGATGGGGGTGAACCAGACATCCAGTGCCCCGGCATGTAGCAGGGTCTCCATGGCATGGCCGAGGATCTCCGGGCTCATGTCATCGATGTTGCAGGAGAGCTCCACCACGGTGTCGGCCGATTCGGACGTCTCGCACAGCACCATGCGTACAAGGTTGGGGAGGCCCTTGGTCTCGCGTTTTCCCGCTCCGTAGCCCACGGCGGCCATCACCCGCTCGGGCATGGGGCCAAAGTGATCGGTCAGCTCGGCGGCCAGGGCCGCGCCCGTGGGGGTGAGAACCTCGCACCCGGCGTCGTTTCCGTAGACGGGGATTCCTTTGAGGATCTCCAGGGTTGCCGGGGCGGGCACGGGAAGCTCGCCGTGGGCGCAGGTCACCGTGCCACTTCCCAGGGGCAGGGGAGAGCAGCTGACGGATGTGACGCCCAGGTAATCCAGGGCCAGGATCACGCCAACAATGTCAGCCACGGCATCGATGCCCCCCACTTCGTGGAAGTGCACGGTGTCGATGTCGCAGCCGTGGATTTTGGCTTCGGCCACGGCAATGCGGTGGAACACGCAAAGGGCGCGCTCTTTTACCGCATCCTTTAAAGGGGAACCCTGGATGAGAGTCCGGATTTTTCGGTAATCCAGGGCGTGATGGTGGTGATGGTCTCCGTGGTGGTGGCTGTGGCTGTGATCGTGCACCGTCACGTTTACAGCATGGATCCCCCGTTTGAGAACCTGCTCGCAGGTGATATCGAACCGGTCCTCAAGGAGCGGGGTGAGCTGCTCCTTGAGCCAGTCCACCGGCACCCCCAGGTCCATGAGGGCGCCCAGGGCCATGTCTCCGCTGAGGCCGGAAAAACAGTCCATGTGAAGGTGCATGATCAGGCTCCCTGCTTGGCGTGGTTGCCGAGAATGGTGCAGAGAAGCTCGGCACATGCGGTCATGTCTGCCAGGGTGATGGACTCGTTGACGGTGTGGACGTCGGTCATGCCCGTGCCCAAGACCCCAGCGGTGATGCCCTTACCGAAGAAGATGTTGGCATCAGAGCCGCCACCCACGCGCTGGGTGACAATGGTGCGTCCCAGGGCCTTGCCTGCTTTCTGGGCCAGGGCGACCACGGCGTGGTCGTGGGGAACGCTGGTGCCGGGGAAGTCTTCGTTTACATCGATGTCAAAGCTGGGCAGGGTCTCGTCATCGCCTCCCCCTGCACGGACCACGGCCTCACGGAAGGCGGTGTGGATGCTCTCCACGATGGCATCGAGCTTTTCTTTGCTGTGGCTTCGGGCTTCACCGGTGATCTCCACACAGTCAGGCACGATGTTGGTGGCAGAGCCCCCTTCGATTTTTCCGATGTTGCAGGTGGTTTCTGAGTCGATGCGGCCGCAGGTGATGCGGGTGATGGCGTCCGATGCCACGGCAATGGCGCTGACCCCTTTTTCAGGCTCCATACCGGCGTGGGCAGACAATCCGTGGACTGTAACCGTATAATGCACGGCAAAGGGGGCATTGGTCACCACAGCCTCGGTGTCCTTGGAATCCAGGATGTATCCCATTTTTGATTTTAACGCCTCGGTGTCGAAATGCTTGGCCCCCAAAAGGCCGATCTCTTCGCAGACCGTAAAGACAATTTCAACAGGGGGGCGGGGCAGGTCTTTTTCGATGAGGGTCTCCATCACCTCCAGGATGATGGCCAGGGCGCTTTTGTCGTCCCCGCCCAGCACGGTTTCCCCTGCGCTTCGGAACACACCGTCCTCAAGGACCACCTTGATGCCCTCACCGGGGACCACGGTGTCCATGTGACCGCTCAGCAGCATGGGATCCACGTCCGCCGTGCCGGAAAAACGGGCAAAAATGTTGCCGGTCTGGCTTCCGCATGTTGTGTGGGCGTCGTCAAAGGAGACCTCGGCACCCAGGGCCTTGAGCTGCTCTGCCAGCATGTCGGCCATGGCCTTTTCGTTGCGTGAAGGGCTGTCGGTTTCGGCAAAGCGGATGAATCGTTGGGTCAGTCTGTCTGTATTGATCATGGATGTCATGCTCCCATGTGGATGGTTTGTATCACAGAAAAAAGAGCCTGGGGCGGCGAGGTACAACGTCGTCGGGCTTTTGAACTGCTCGGGTAAGGCGGGCTGTTTCGATGGTTTAAGAAGCATCCTGTCGGGCAGGGCCCTTCAGCTCCCTTAACAATATCCCTCGACATTACCCGATGGGCGGCCGCGTTTCAACGGGAAAAAAGCCCGGCAGGGCCCTTGAAAAACGTTGACAACGTCACCATATTGCGGGTAAGGTCTCGCACGAAAACACACACTGAAACGCATGGAAGCACGCAGCGTTCTGGTGATGCTCCCGGACTTCAAATCCGGTGTGGGGCGTTAACACCGTCCCGGGTGGGTTCGATTCCCATGTGCTTCCGCCATATATATAATGTTTTCAGGTCTTTGTCCTGCGGGATACAGATTGAAAACAGATTTAAAAAAGGGCACCCAAATTTGGGTGCCCTTTTTGCGTTTGGTGGTCATGAAATAATCAATCTTGGATACGTGTAGGATGGGCAAAGCGGAGCGTGCCCATCTGGTGCCGGAAGTACCATCACCTTCCCGTGCGTCTGACGTTTCAAAACCTGTAACGGTTTGTTTTGAGGTGAGGGTGGTGAGGGCTCTTTCAGTCCCTAACCCTTCGATGCATCGATCAATACCTTCAGCAACCTACAGCCGCCAGATACAGGTAGGATGGGCAAAGCGGAGCGTGCCCACCTGGTGCCGGAAGTGCAATCACCTTCACATGCGTCTGACGTTTCAATATCTGTAACGGTTTTTTTTGAGGAGGGGGTGTTGAGGGCTCCATCAGTCCCTAACCCTTCGATGCATCAATCAATACCTTCAGCAACCTACAGCCGCCAGGTACAGGTAGGATGGGCAAAGCGGAGCGTGCCCATCTGGTGCCGGACGCGCCATCACCTTCCCATACGTCTGACGTTTCAAAACTTGTAACGGTGTGTTTTGAGGAGAGGGTGGTGAGGGCTCTTTCAGCCCCTAACCCTTCGATGCATCAATCAACACCTTCAGCAACCTACAGCCGCCAGATACAGGTAGGATGGGCAAAGCGAAGCGTGCCCATCTGATGCCGGAGGCGCCATCATTTCCCCCTATACCTGACGTTTTAATACCTGTAGCGGTTTGTTTTGAGGTGAGGGTGGTGAGGGTTCTTTCAGCCCCTAATCCTTCGATGCATCGATCAATACCTTCAGCAACCTACAACCGCCAGATACAGGTAGGATGGGCAAAGCGGAGCGTGCCCATCTGGTGCCGGAAGTTCCATCACCTTCCCATGCGTCTGACGTTTCTGAAGCAGGTAGTGGGTTTGTGGTGAGTGTCGTGTGTGTGGTCAGGATACAACGTAACTGTATAGAACCAATTTTAAACATTTTTCGATGTCAAGGCCTCCCTATCCCGGTACATTTATCTCGACTGGTATTAGATCTAATCCCTATAGTCATCAGTCATCATTTCAAGAGATCAAAAATATCAAATGTGTAGGTTTGACCCCTTCATCCGAAAATCATTGTGAAATGGAATTCTCAGAATTGACTTTTTCGAATATTTTTGAAATTAAGGCTGGATCATTATAAAGAATTTGATGATTATTCCATGATGGCTCATGCCAATATCTATTGTCTTTAGGTGTTCTGTACCCACCATACGTGCCACTTGAGCTTTTTTTCCTCATTAACAAATTTCCTTCCCTTCTCCATATGTAACCAATATCAAATGATCCAGTAGTGCCTGTATTTTTGCAATTATATCTAATATCAAAAATTTTAAAGCCTTTGATTTTTGAAGGGAGAGATCTTTTTAAATAGTCGATATGTTCATAGATTTGACGTTCTAAGTCATCACTATTTCGACAAATATTTAAGCTAAGTGTACAGCAAAATGTATAGTCACCAACGAAAGCTGTCGTTTGAATGGGGCTGTAATAGTCCGGGATTATGGTGCTCATATTTAGCTTGAAAAAATCTTTAGTAATTTTGGATAGGTAAGGTATATACTTCAGTGCCATAAAAGAATCAGCATTTTCAAATATCTTATAATTAACGCCAAATCTTTCAGCTAACTCTTTTCCAAGAGAATTAAATCTTTTAGGACTATACGAAGCTGAATTCATAACCTCTCTACTATAAAAAGCATATATTATTTCTATTTCATTTTGAGAGAAATTGTTCAAAAATTCATATCCATAGTGCGTCGGTGCACTTTTTAAACTTTCATGCCACCATTCTTTAAAGTCGTTTGTTTTTTGGTTGTTTTCACTCTGAATGTCTTCAAAGCTTTTGTGGTCTTCACTACACGCAAAAAGGAAAAGACAACATAGTAGCATTGTGAAAATTGAAAATACTGTATTTTTCATTGAATAACTCTCTGTGGTGTAATTTAAATAGGTAGTTAGAGGTTGTTAAGTAGTTTATGCTCATCAAAATCTAACCTGGGGGCCTGGGGGCAGACCTACACATTTGACACAACCTTTTTTAATTCTTTCGTAAATTTAGACTTCTGCCGGAATGCGGAATTGGTGAATCCGAAGAGCAGTGCATCACGCTTCAGGACACAATGCCACCAGTCCTATCTCTTAACGGTTTTGAAATATTGTATGCTTATAAATTTAGACACAAATGCTATAGGTTATGTCTGTTTGTCAAATGTGTAGGCCTGACCCCTTTCCGCATCTTGCTTCCTAATTATTGCGAACGCTTGAGCTGTGGGGCCGCCGAACGAAGTGAGGTAACCAACGCGCAGCGTTGGCGTTCCCTACCAGAGACTTGTTATGTGTTTGAGCTATTTTCTAATTTACGTCTATCAGATTCTTGTTGTAGTTTTTCGATATAGCCATTTAAAGCTTTATTAAACTTGGGAATAGTTTCAGCTACAAAATCCCAGTTAAAGCTAAACAAAGCGCTACTCCAACCCACGTGATATACAAGCCCGTCTTCATAAGGCTGTTTATTACCATGTGTCATATTAAAACTCCCTTGGTCAAAGTGAGCGCCTTGCTGGTTACGATATGTTCTGGCTTTTTCTATAAATTCATAAAAATTTTCTTTAACATCGTCAGGAAATGCCTCTGAAACCACCTTATCAAGAATGGGTTCCCAGAATGTTTTTTTATTATCAGAAATGACTCCTGTCCTCCCGTAACCTCCGTTAAAAATAGTGCAAAATTTGATGATTATTTCTTCAGTGATCAACTCATAAATCAAGTGAACATTATGGATATCAGGGAATAAAGAGCCATGCTCATCTTCAAAGTTATCTAATGCTTCTCCTTCAAGTCGCAGGCCAGTTTTTAACCTTGCGCGCTCTTTATCATATAATTCAGTGATCTTCTGAGGTCTTCCTGTGTTACAAAAACGATCAAGCCGTAGCCTAAGAGCCAAAAGGTCATTAATTTTATCAAGTGCTACCTTCCATAAATATAACCTCCCGAGGGTTTCTCTCTCTCTTGAAATCATATTTCTCCTAAAGCTGATGATAAAATTGAAACGAACATATGTAGAACACATAACGCCGCAATTCAGCGGCGCGGCTTTTTGCGTCCGCTGAAATTGCATTGTTAGGTGGCCTGTCGTTACCCTTGATCCAGTATACTAACAACCTCTTTATTAATGTCCTCACACGTAGCTTTCATGCTCATATTCAACTTGTCAATCGAATGATAGAAATCCTCAAAAGCATCAGTGTCCATGTTTCTTTGCACACTCAACACCACTTCAACCTTTTCTCGAAATTGGCGGACGCTTGCATTTAAAATCATCGTTGGTGTAACCAATGAGCTTGGAAGACTATGAATTGGAATTTCCATGATTGCGCTGTCAAGTCTGTTGAGCAGTCCTATGTCAAAGTGAACGCGCCCTTCTGCAATTTCGGAAATGGCTTCGCGATTCTTCAACTGGTTTGAGAGAAATACCATAGCTTTCAAACAGTTTTCTGCGAGAGTTGAAAGAGTTCTTGTAAGCTCATTTTTTACATGCCGTTGTTCGGCCGCATAAAGTTTCAAGGCATTTTTATGCTGTTTGCGAGCCTGCCATATCGCTATACTTGCTGCACCAAGGATTGCCAAAATTGATCCGCCAGCTTGTACCCATGCTGCCAATGCTGTAGATTCAGCATTTGTCAGATTTGAGATATAATAAAAAAATGTATTCATTTAAAACTTACCAATATCTTGATTGATTGTTGCTGGTTTTAACCCACCTAACGCCGCTAATCAGCGGCGCGGCTTTTTGCGTCCGCTGAATTAGCATTGTTATCTGTTTCTTGACAAACACTTGTAACTGCACCATCAGATAATGAATACCCACATTCATAAGCAATAAATTCATGATCGATATCACCGTATTCATATGACTGTGAATAGACATCATGACTTATGACTGGTGCTTGGCAATGTGGACAAAAATATTCTGGCGCAATTTCTTTGAGTTGATTGAGTTCATTCTCGAGGATTTCAACTGCATTTTGCGTTTCAAATATTTGTTTTTGATTGATGTCTTTATCTTTTGATAGTCTTTCAAGCTCTTCTTGTTGTATTTGAATACGTTCTGAAAGTCTTTGAGCAAGTTTATCTGGAGTGTCGTTTAAAGCCATTTAAGCTGTTTAGATAGAAAATCACATTTTTGATTTAAGAGCTCAATAGTAGAGTCTTTTTGTTTTACAAGAATCCTATAAAGAGAAAAAATTGTAATAATAAAAAAAACAATTGACGCTACTTGTGTAAAAAATATCGTTGTATTGGACATTTTGATTCTTTCATTTACAGATAACGCCGCGCTTCACCCGACGGGCGCGGAAGCGTGAAAATGTTTGAAATACTCCGGACGCCAAAAAGTGGCATCGCCTGAAAAGTGGCACTTGCGCCCGGTCGGCGTGCAAGCGCTTGTTCGCCGAAGGCGATATTTATAATTTTTTCCCCCACCGAACATCTGGCTTTTCTCCCTTTTTCCAACAGATATAAAGGAATATGCCAGTCAGAATGAACGCATAAATCACAAATAGGACAATCAGAAAAGGAGACTTTCCAATAAAAAAACCTCCCAGAAACAAAAGAGCAATATATGATAAAAAGACAGCCCAGCCTTGCCACGTAATAGGCAGACCCCACCCAACACCATATTTCATTGCTGGAAACCAGGTGTCTTTATTTTCCTCTTTCATCTTGTTTATCCTTTTGCTGGCGAACAATTATTATCCGACATTTCTGTCCGATAATCCCCTCTCAGGGACAAATAAGGACAAAACTGTCGGATATTACCCTTGATTCAAGGATTATCCGACAAAGATGTCTGATAATCCGTATAATTCATGATTTTCGTGACAACCTGCCATGCTGTTCTGTGTACAGAAAAGAACAATGTCCTAATCGAAATCCATGATCTCAAAATCGGCAATTTCTATTGACTGGATAGTCAACGATATATCAGCTATTTATCATCACGGAATTAAATTCTTACTCCTTGGCGGACATAATTGCAAGGAAGGATAAAAAAGACCCGGAATGCTAACATTGAAAATGTAAACTGGGCCAGATGGAAGGGTTCAGGTCACTCGAAGAAGCTGATCCCACCGAGTGGTATAGGAAGGGGACTTGTGGTTGAATTGAGTGCGCCATGCTTTGGGCTCTGAAAGGCCAGTGGAGAGTCCGGATGATGCATAACTGACGGTACGGCGTCCCATGTTGGCATTTACCGCATCCATTGCTTTCATCAGGGCCGAAGACTGGCCCCGGTCTACTTTATCAAAGAGGAGTTGCTGCTCTGGTTTCTCTTGGGTCAGCTCCCGCATATGGATTCCCAGCTTTTTGAAATGTGGGTCTTCCTGGTAAATTTCGGCAAAGGCCACAAGAGCACCCTTGATAATTTCCGGGCTGTCGGAGGTTGGAACTGGGAATCGAAAGGTGGTCTTGTTGTAATAAAAATCAGCCTTGTGGAATCTGTTGCTCATCGCATAGATATCCATCACACTCGCCCGAAGCCCATCATTGCGCAGCTTTTTTGCAGCCCGTTGGGCATAGGAGGAGAGGGCTGTTGAGCCCCCGAACTTTCAGGCATTTTTTATACCGCCAACCATCCCAGGCCTTGGCCAAAGCGGTGGCTGTCAGTTTAGAAAAACCATAAGTTAAAGGCACCCAAATGTGGGTGCCCTTTTTGCGTTTGGTGTGCACGGAATAATCCACCTTTAAAGAGGGTAGGGCGGGCACATCGAAACGTGCCCATCTAATGCGCGAAAGCGCCATCACCTTCCCCGCATTTTATCCTGCTCCTCCTTATAAATTGCCGCCATCCGATCAATCTTGGCATACTGCCGGGCCAAGAGGTCTTCGGTGATGGTTCGGATTCCCCATTTTTTGAAGTCGATCTGAAGGCCGTTTCCACCCGGCGCTTCTGCCTCATCCAGTTCCGCGTGAAAAGCCCCCACAGATTTTAACAGACGGTGGATGTCTTTGATGGAGTCGCACAGCTCCGAAATTTCGGAGCCGTCGAACATTCCCGGTGACGTGGTCATGGTGAACTCCCAATGAATTAGGTGATAGGGAAAGAAGGGCATAGAAAAACAGGGGGGCATTCAAGAAGTCGGGAATAGGCCATAGCATTTGCCCGGGGGCATCGGCGTTTATGGCTGTACCTGAAAAGCCAAATGCACCGATACACCGGAACCGCAGCGTATGGAACGCAGGGTCTATTGTGCTATGACCTATTCCCTCTGGCCTTACCCCTGTGCCCTGATGATTCCTTCCCCCAAAAAAATCGGGAAAAGGGACAAGGCTGCACCAAAAGGCAAAAGAGCCCTTCAGGCATCGGGAAAGGGAAAACGCACCTTCGGTGAGGTGAGGAGGAAAAGTGGCAGAACTCCTTCATTGCCAGTGCAGCTCGAAGACGCGCAGAATTTCGAAGGGGCGTTTTCCCCGCCGTCAGTCAGAAACACACGTGTTCATAGGCCATTTGAATCGGCAATGATGGTGGTAAACGTGGCGCGGGATGCCGCGCATGAAGGAAAATACGACTTGAAATGGATCGGGGGCTGGTGTAAAAAACCGCTTAGCCATAACGACCTCCTTTACAGGTTGTTTTGGTCAGGCCTGGCAGGATGTGACAGCATCCTGTCGGGTCGCCTTTCAATGATAATAACTAGTTATTACGATCCACCATAGATTCATCCTCTCGGAGTGTCAATAGTTTTTTTCTCGTTATATTCCATGGTTATTCATTTCAAAATTCATAGAAATAACCCGCCACCCGCACCGGCAACCTGTTACCATTCGATGTACGTGGGGTTGGCAAAGCGTGACGTGCTCACCTGATATGGCCCTCTCATAAAATATCCGGTTTGGGACGTGCTTTCCCTGGTCCCGTCCACCCACCATTAGAGAATTCCACTCTTTTTACTCAAGTTGTTTCAAAACTATAGTCTGCTACGTGGGGTCGCCCGATCTTTGTTCGTGGAATGAAAAATCGAGCTTGCGATTATGCGAAAGTCTTGCTACAAAATGGGCTCTTTGTTTCTGTGTATAGAAACAAGCGGCTGGCATCTTTTGCTCGGACGTGTTTTTGAGGGCGGTTGGCGCTCCGTGGTCTATGTGACTCATATTTTGGGATTGAGGAGGGGTTGTGCGAGGTAAATTGTTGGTAGGGTTCGTGGGGATGGTTGTGGGGCTGCTCGCAACCATTGGTGGGGCGATGGCGTATGATATGCCAAGTGTGAACTTGGGATTCACAAGCTTTCTGGACGGGGGCCCGCCATCGGGGCCGGGGTTCTATTACTCTCAGTATGTGCAATACTACGAGTCTGATTCACTGAAAAATGCCCAGGGGGATGCGGCATTGCCGGACGGTGCCGATGAGAATCTTGATGTCTGGATATCCATGTCTCAGTTTATTTATCAGTCGGATCAGCCTGTTTTCCTGGGGGGCAAATGGGGTGTGAATGTCATGATCCCGGTGGTGGGGCTGGATATGTCTTACGCCATGGATGCGCCCTTTCCTGAAGACAATGGTACCGGGCTCGGAGATGTTCTTGTGGGGCCGTTTATTCAGTGGGATCCCATCATGGGGGCCAATGGGCCGAAATTCATGCATCGGATTGAGCTTCAGGTTACCTTTCCCACGGGAAAATATGATTCTGACAAGGAACTGAACCCAGGCTCCAACACCTATACATTCAACCCCTATTGGGCATTTACCGCCTTTCTGACGCCAAAGCTCACCGTTTCAGCTCGGCTTCACTATCTTTATAACTTTAAAAATGATGACCCCAACGATGGATTGGCTGGTGTGACGGAGACACGGGCCGGGGATGCCTTCCATGCGAACTTTACAACGGCCTATGAGGTGATTCCCGGTCGGCTCCGGCTCGGGCTGAACGGGTATTATCTCAACCAGTATCAAGATACAGAATATGATGGCAAACGTATCGACGGCACTGCCGAGAAAGTCTTTGCCATCGGCCCTGGCGGTGTGCTCCATCTGGGCAAGGATGATAACCTTCTCGTAAACGTTTACTTTGAATCGGGCGCTGAAAACCGAACGGAAGGCAACCGATACAATGTGCGTTACGTGCATCATTTCTAATTGAGGGCTCCAGCCGGAAGCCCTCTTTACGCCCCCCCAACCCGCCCCGGGATCATGTGGTCCCGGGGTAGGGGAGAACAGATTCCACGTCTTTCTGATCAGATTTTGTCATGCTCTGCACCACAGATCTGACAGCGTCCTTCTTTCTTTACAGAGCCTTTCTGACGTCTTTCCCAATAGAACTATGCTTAATCTTCGCAGGGGCATTTGTCGTTGCGGGATCTGTTTTAACGGCTTGTTTTCCAATGGCAAAAGCCATGTCGTGGCGTTATAATAGGAAAAATGGGCATAAGCTCATATCAACCCAACCCGTGTGGCTTGCGTTCATGAAATGAACGGAGAACATCGGGGCACTTGCACGTCGCTTCGCCCCTGCATGAATCCAGTATGTTCTGAGGCAGAGCCTGGATTTTGCGTGATTTGTTCTGCTGCAGCCAGAAAATAACCAGCCTTCAGTTAATCAAACATCAATACGTCGGGAATGGTCGGATGATGACAGGTGTTGTCTATGCCGACCCTATGGGACTGCCTGTGATGAGCGCACACAACAAAAAAAATTATCGATTGAAGTGGTGGTGGGGCGCGTTGACAGGCTTAACGCTGGTTGTGATCATTGCGTTGAGCATCCTGAACATGAACATCAATTCAATTGCGCACACCCAGATCCATAAACTCCTGAATACCTATCTGGCCGGTGGCGGGTCCCTTGATGCCATTGATGTTGAGTTGGTAGAGGGGCGAGTGGAAGTCAAGGGGTTTACCATCAATTCACCGCAACAGTTCGGATCAACACCGCTTCTGCACCTTGAAACGTTGGTGCTGGACGTCAAGCTGATCTCGCTGCTTGTTGGTTCTCTTACTGCAGAAGAGCTCGTGCTGAAAGATCTGTCCATCGTAGTCATACGTGATGACGAGGGAAACGTGAGTGTTCAGAATATCGTGAAGCCAGGCAAAGCAGATGCAGAACCTGATACCGATCCCCCTGTGGACCCTGATGAGAGTGGGGTGTCCATTCCCTCTATTGGCATAGACACCATACATCTTGAAAACATTCGCATTTCACTTATCGATGGCCTCTCGAAGCAGCAATGGTCCTCTGAATTGCAACTTGATCTGGCTGTGGATGACCTGCAGCTCCGTGATGTGATGCAGGGGGATATCCTTTGCGGCAAGATCCTGTTTGGCTTGAGTGGGCTCAGGGTGGACCAACCACCCGGCTTTGAAATGGAGCCGTTTGCCGGCCTGGACAGGTTGGAGATTCACAGTGACGGGCTGGATTTTGGGGCACCGGAAATGGTGATTGAGAGTGTCCGGGTAAAGGGGCCTTCGTTATCCCTGATTGTCCAGGAAGACGGCGCATCCAATTGGCAGCGCCTGGGGGAGATCTTTGGCGGGCCGGTGGAAGAACCGGACATCGTTGAGCCGCCAAAAGAGAAACCCGGCATACTTAAACGGTTGATCGGGATGTTGAAGGGGCGGAGGGGCAAAGCAGATGAACAGATTACGGAAGTGGCGCCCAGCGAGCCCTCTGCCGAAACCAAGCGGCCGGTTATCATGTTTAAAAAAGCCCGGCTGGAAGACGGGGCTCTGACGTATCAGAATGATTCCCTGCCCAAAAAAGGCATCGCTTTACCGATAAAAGATATTGAACTCAACGTCAGTGGGCTGCGCTTGTTTGACACCAGGGAAGAGAGTCCACCGGCCTCTGTCTCGGGATCATTTGCGCTTAGCCAGCCTGAAGATCATCCAACGGCATACCTGGGACTTTTAGGGGCAATTGGCCATGTCGGGGTCGGTTTCCCCCTGATAAACGCCCAGGTTCGGGTGACAGGTTTCAAGCTGGATACATTGGGTGCCATGGTTCCATCGGCAACACGGAAGGCTATAGGAGCCACCGGCCTTGATGCCGACATCGGTCTTGCGGTCAACACAGAGTCGCTGCACCTTAACTCCTCGATATTGACCGACAGAAATGTGAAGTATAATACCATCAAGATTACGGGCCCCCTCAATGCTCCCAAAGTGCAAATGGATAAAATTCTGCTTGGGGTTGTTGGCCGTTTATCCGGTGGCATTTTCAGGCTGGGAAAAGATAGCATTCATGCGGGGGCTGACATTGCTTCCGGAGGTGTCGAGGTGACAAAGGGGCTGGGCAGTGCAGCCCTGAATATAGGGAAAAGTATTCTAAAAGGTGCCCGTGGTGTTGGTGCCGGAGTCGTAACCTGGGACAAAGAACAAATAAAATCTGGGTTCACGGATTCTACGTCGGGTACGGTTGTTGTTACCGTTGATTCTGCCAGGAACGTGGGAAGTTCCACGGTACAGGGGGGCGCGAGCTCATACTCCAGCCTGAAAGGCGGGGCCAGGTTGAATGCGTGGAACCAGGGGATACCGGAACGCCATGAAGCGGCCATGGAACGGGCACAGAATGCTCTGGAAACAATGCCTTACCCGCCTGTTACGGAATGACGGCTTACAAAATGGAGTCAACTGGTTAATCTCTCGGCTGGTTATGCGCTTTGCTTTCAGGGGCAAGATAAATGTGCAACGAATGCCGCTGCGCTTTAACCCGGGGGACGAGGGGTAAAGCGCAGGGGCAACAAGCTTTCAAGGTGGCTCACCTCGCCGCCGGAGGCATTGCTTTTTGTCCTTTTCCTGACTCCTTACCCAGCCATCTTCATGGGTTTTTCGTGTAAGGAGTCATCGGGTGGTGAAAGGATTCGGTTGAGAATCAACCCTCGACCGGGAATGATGAGCAAAAGGGCCGTGGCCGTCAGTGCGGAGAAGAGGATGATGTATCCGGTCTGGTCGCACAATACGCCCATGGCGGACATCACGATAAACGAAATGATATGATTGGACGCGCATAGCACGGCGAAGTTTGTGGCGGACTGGTGGCCAGCGCTGACTTTCATGATCAGGTTGTAAGCCAGGACCATCATCATGCCCATCATCAGGTACTCAACGGCAAACATCACGGATGCCTCATGGATGGATGGGTGTTGAAGTTTGAGCAACCCTACGGACCACAACCCCACGACCGCCGACATGAGGCATCCCGCAACAAACACCTTCCCTTCGCCCATCCGCTTGATACAGGCCCCTCCGATAACAGACCCGAGAATGGACATGGGAGTGCCGAAGTACATCATGAGTTTGCCGATATCATCTGTGTTGAATCCCTTGTCCACCAGCATAGGAAACCGGAGCTGGCTTCCCGCCCGCATGACTAGTGAGCTGATTATCAGGAACATCACGACATACACGAATGACCCGGTCCTGACAAATGCCAGGGCACTTGGACGGTTGTCCTCGGCACGTTGGTCTGTTTCTGCCGAGGTGAGGGGCTTGATTTCGCCATGCAGCAAAACAGGCACGGTCAACAGGCAGTAGAGTCCGGTGAGCGCCATGAAGGTATGACTCCAGCCCGATGATTCATACAGCCTTATGAAAAAGCTTGATCCGATGAGCATCCCGGTCCAATAGCCAGACATCTGTATGGTGTTGCCCATGGGCATTTCATGGGGCTGTAAGATATCCGTTGCGTATCCATCGACGGCAATGTCTGCGGTGGATGTGCACAGGTTGAGGAAAAATACCACCATGAGTACTTTGTCAAGCTGGGTTTGGGGATCCAGAAACGCCAGAACGGGCAATGCAAGGCAGGTCAGGATCATGAAAGGGGCAAACCAGCTTTTACGGCGCCCCAGCCAGGGAAAGTGCCAGCGGTCAACCTGTGATGCGTAGAGAAATTTTAAGGCCCAGGGGCTGTATACCAAAACAGAAAAGCCGATTTCACTGAGACCGAACCCCTGCTTCCGCATGAGAATTGGCAGCAGAACCCAGGTTAAGCCGGTATAGATGTTCTGCAGCATGTACATGACAAACAAAAGAGTCATTTTAAACTGGATGGTTGGGTGCTTCATGATGGGTATAAGGCCTTTCTGGCTATGTCCAATTCCATGGGCATCATGGGGGTTTGAATGGTCTGGCTGCGGACTGTTTGAAAGCCGGTACGGACCATGGCGCCTGCGATAACGCCCTGGTTCATGCCGAAATCATGGCCCATGAGCGCTGAGGGAAGCTGGTCCAGCACATAGTGTCCGGGCTGTGTGCGTTCACAGGTCAGTCCATCGGCGATGCTGACAAAGTAACCTCCTGGATTTAGGGATTCATATATTTTTTGTATAAGGCTGTCAATGTTCGGTTCGGCAAAGTTGAGTGTTGTGCTTGCCCATATCAGGTCGTATTTTCCGCCAATGGGGTCCTCGTTGTAATCACCCCCCATGGTCGTGATGCGATTTTCCATGTGGTGCTCTTTGATGAACTGCTCAGCAATACGGGCAACGGCCGGTTGATCAAAGATGACTCCGTTCATGGTGGGGTGTGCTTTGACAAGGGCTATCCCTATGATCCCGGGGCCTCCCCCCAAATCCAGCATGGTTTTAAACGAGGAAAATTCCGGAATGGCCGAGACAATCTCAACGGCTTGTTGGGCTGCCCCGGCTCTCTGGTAGTTGGCCATTGACACGGCATACCGGGCCCAGACCTCTTCATCTCCCATGTCTGTCTCTTTTGAGGGCAGGGGAGGACCTTTTTTGACCAGCGCTGAGAGATCGGCAATGGCACGTTCCCGCATGGACGCTATTTGCCTGAGCATGTCGCTGAAGCATGTCGGGCTCCCTTCCACAAGGGAGGTTTGTGTAAAAGGCGTGTTCTGGTATAGATGGTTGCTTTTTGTCACCAAGCCCATGGCTGTGAGGCCATTTAAAAAGAGCCTGGTATTTTCGAGGTGGGTTCCCAGGGCCTCAGCCACCTCACGGGATGATCTGGGTTCCTTCAGCTGATTAAACACCTTCAGCTCCATGCCGACGAACAGAAGCTTTGATTGAACCGGGCCCGTCATTATTTCATACAGCGTGCTAAAATCTGCGTCTATTTTCGGGGAATAGGGCATGATGCCGCTCCTTATGTAAGTCTCTATTGTTACGTAGAAAGCCTAAATGCGAGGCCTTTGCCTGGCCTGGGGATCGTGAGGGCCGAGTGCTCCGGTAGGTGGAAAAGAGGGGCACCCGGCTTGTTCGTAGGGCAAGAATATCGCCTTGAAAACGGCAACTTACTTTTTGCGCCCAGAGACGTCGGTGTTTAAAAGTAATAACTGGTCGTAATGCCGATTGTTCTGGGGTCGCCATCCTGGACCAGCTCGCCAAGGCCCATGGCGCTGTTGTCGAACAGAGCCGTGACGTATTCTTCATCCAGCAGGTTTTTGCTCCAGACTTCCACCTTCCAGCTCTCGGCTTCGTACCCAAAGCGAAGGTTTACGATCTCGTATGCTTCCTGTTTGGTGTTGTTTTTGGGGTCTCCGTAAAACTCACCTGTGCCGAGGAGTTCCGCCCTTGTGAACAATCCATTTTCAAGGAAATAGGATGCGCCCAGGTTGTAGGTGTACTGCGGGACATTGGGGAGGCTGTTTCCGTCAAAATCATAAAAAGAGCCGTCCTGTTGCAGGGCCTTCCAGTCGTCGAACTCTGATTTGACGTACCCAAAGCCGGAGAACAGGTCCAGGCCGGGAAGGGGGCGGGCCTGAACTTCCAGTTCCACGCCCATGCAATGGGCCTTTGCCGCGTTGTTTATGGACGTGCCTGCGGCAAAGGACCACTCCACCACCTGTTTGTCGTCGATATCGATGTAAAAGGCAGCCAGGTTGGCAATGAGCCGCTCATTCAGCCACGATGTCTTGATACCTGCCTCGTAGTTCCAGGTGTATTCGGGATCATAATAGAACGCCTCTTTATCGCTGGGCATGTAGCCATAGTTGTACCCGCCGACCATGTACCCTTTGGACGCCGTGGTATACGCCATGACATTGCCGGTAAGGTCATAGGCAATGGAGAACTTCGGGAGCCACTCATTGTAATCCAGCTTTTTGTCCTGATCGATGACCCCGGCCCCGCCTTTGCCCGTCATGGTTCCGTGCAGTTGCTGATGGTCAAATCTCAGGCCTGCCGTCAGGTGCATTTTATCCAACACCGTGACCGTGCACTGTCCGAATCCTGCATACCCGTCGATGTCGATATCGGTGTCGGCCTTCATGGCCCAGGCTTTTCTCTCGCTTGTTACTTCGGTTTCCTCCTTGAACCCGTATATTCCCGCGAGCCATTGAAAGGGCCCTTGGTTGTCCGGGGAGAACAGCCTGACCTCCTGGCTCATATGGTCGATGCTGTATTTGTTTGGCGAAGCCCCCCAGTTGAGGGGGCCCAGGTCATTGGTGCAGTCCATATCGGTGCTGTAGCTGTGGGAATAGTTCCGTAGCCCGGTGACGGAGGTCATGTTGAAGGACTCGCCGGAATACTTCATGTTCAGTGTCTGGCCGTTGCCTTCCTGGCGGGAGTACTCATCGGCGTCGTTGTGGCTGATGGTGTTATAATCCGTTGCATACGGTCCTGTGCGGTACCTGTAGGAGTTCTGCTGGTCATCGGTGTCCATGAAATCGGCTGTGAAGGACAGGTCCCACTGATCCGTGGGGGTCCACCTCAGGGTGGCGCGGCCGTTCTTCTGGTCTTTTTCAGCGCTTTTATCATCGCCGTTGCATGTGTTTGTGATGAAGCCGTCGGAGATACTTGCTTGAGCCGCAACGCCCAGATAGAGGGTGTTTTCGATAATGGGTCCGCTTGCGTTCATCCCGGCCCGCCAGGAGTCGTAGCTGCTGTATTCGGTGAAAAGCTTTCCCTTGAACTCATTGTCCGGCTGCCTGGTCACAAGGTTGATGACGCCGGATTCACTGTTTCGACCGTACAGGGTCCCTTGGGGGCCCCGCAAAACCTCAGCCCTTTCAAGGTCGAGCAGTTCGGTGTTGTACATGTAATGCAGCGGGAAATTGACCCCGTCCACATAAAACCCGGTGGGAGAGTAAATGGAGGTTGTAAAGGAGGAGACACCCCTTAAAACCAATAAATTCTCCGCCGAGGATTCGTTCATGAACAGGTTGGGGACATAGCGAACAAGATCACTCATGTCCTTGCTGCCGGAATCTTCGATGTCGGTGCCGGTGAAGACGGACAGACTCATGGGGACATCCTGAACATGCTCTTCTACTTTTTGGGCCGTAACCGTTACGGGCTCAAGCCGAAAAGGTGACGATTCTTTTTTCTGCTCCTGTGCCATCGCCAAAGACGCTGATAATGGGGATAGAGCCACCAGTACAACGAGCAGCGACGCCATAAAACCCTTTGGAAATCGATCTCTGTTTCTATTCATGACCTGTTCCTTAAAGCTGAATCTGTTACGAGTGATGGGCCTGAACTTAAGGGGCAAACCGCAGTTCAGCGCATCAGAGTTGCCCTTGCAGCCTCGTTGCCACAAGGCGCTGATGACGGATCATCAGAGTGGGCACCCGGCTCCTTTGAAGGGTGAAAAACGATAAAAATAAAGCCATCATGTAATGGTATAGCCGCAATATAGCGCCGCTGTTCATGGGGTGAAATGGGGGTGGTATGACCGAAACGGATTCTTGCATGACCTGGATGGATTTTTGAACGGAATCGGCTTTGACGGAGGCAGTCTTCCTCGGTGTGCTGTTGCCTGATTTTTGCCTTAGCCGTGCTTCGGCCCAAAGCAAAGGGGGCTCAGGCTTCCGGGAAAAGAGGAGGCTTAAGGCATGGCGCTGAAGCATGTGTTGCTTCGGTAAATACTCGGCCTGATGCCGAATTTGGTTTTAAAGGCATCGGAGAATCGCCCCGCGTCCATATAGCCAACTTGATACGATATCTCCTTGATATTCATGTTGCCCTCTTCCAGAAGCTGGCGGGCTCTCTCCATCCGATGCTCATGTAAATAGCCGAAGGCCGTTTGCCCACAGACCTGCCTGAACCCGTGCTTGAGCTTGAAATCATTCAGCCCGACTCGACTGGCAAGTTCCAGCAGTGATGGCGGGGTCTGCATATTCTCGACGATAATGCCCATGGCCTCATGGACACGGTCTATATCGGAAGGGCGAAGCGGAGCGGTTTTTTTTATGCTGTTTCTGGCAATGGCAGCCTGTTCAAGTTGAAGCGATATCAACTCAAGGGCCTTGCTTTCGAGGAAGACTCGTTTGATCAGGCCCTGATACGGGCAATTGAGAAGCTGGTGAAGGGCGGTTTGCATGGCAGGGGGCATGGAGCCCGCATAGTGGTAATGGGTCTTGGGGCACCCCTCCATAACAGCCCGGAGATCGGCGGGGGCTTGCTCCATATCCCCCCGGGAGAACATGCCCAACACGACCGGGTCGACCTGGATGTGGAGCATGTGAACGGGTTTTTCAGGGGGAAATTGGCTGTACCCTTGGGAATTTGGAAAACAGGATACGGTGCATGTGCCTGTTTCTGCCTGGATGATTGTCGGCTTGGGTTTCCCCAGGTTGACTATGGATCGGCCGCTTCCTGAGAGTACAAAGCAAAAGAGCAGTGGGGACCGCTCCATTTCGAAATGGGAGGTCACGCCTTCGGCATAGGTTGCCTTGGTAAGAATCAAGGAGAGCCCGGGCCTTAGGGGGATCTCTTTGGTCCATCCCTTCTCACCGTTTTCGGGCCGCCTCAGTTCAAGGTCCATATGATCTGAAACGATGTCGTCGGAACGTTGATGCCTTAATTCGGAGTCCATGCAGCACACCCTTTACACACGGTTTGTTTAAAAACGTAGCCCGCATGGTGTCTGAATGGCGGCAAAGGAGTGATATCAAAACATCGTGTGACGTGCTTTATTGCCTGGCGGGTGCCGATACCTCCGGTATGTGCTCAGGCAATAAAAAACCCACACAGGATCTTGCCTGTGTGGGTTACCGTTTTTCATACCACAACAACGTCATCACTTTGGTGCCATAAAGTGATGACACATCTCCATTCAGGTAAGTCTTCTGACTCCCGGATCATCCTACTGGCTGCGCCTTCCCGTCACAGTGTGGCAGTGGCCGTGTGCAGCGTTCGTCCCCGGTTACAGCGGCGGGCCCGTTCCTGATTTTCACAGGATTCCTTGTTATACTGATTTTATTCAGTACCTGAAGTCAGGGCCGAAGCAAATATCGAAGAAACCAAATGAAACCCTCCGGCTGCGTGGTGAGTCACCAGCGCGTTGCCCACGGTGTTCGGGTTACTTCATCACGGCATTCCCAGGGAATGTGTTCTTATCTGCTTGGGCCCCTGTATGTCTGCCAGAATACATTGTCGAAGAGGGGATATCCCATCGGCTGATCATGAACTGCACATAAAAAAGGCAATCGGCATCATAATCCTTTGCCAACAATTATTCTGGATTTATTGAATTGTCATTACATGAGGGGTTTATGGATGTCAAACGGAAAAGGTTCTGGCTAGGTGAAGATTTGTATTTGGATATGTGGTGAGCATCATGTGGTCTCGTTTATGTGGGAGTGGCGGGGGGGCTGGTGAGGCAGGTGGAGCTATGCACTCTTCGGCTTAGGAATCCTTATGCTGAGCGGGAGATTATCGACGTTTAAAGAGGCAGAAATTGGTAGGACGCTTTATCTTTTACGTTTGCCCAATGTCAAGGCCCTCCTCTTTTTCTGACGCAGCGGGAGGCAATTGCCTTTGAGATCAGTGTCGTGGGGCTGTTTTTAGGTGGCCTGGGGCTGGTTGTTCATGTTGCGTTTACACCCTTTTACCTTGGTAGGCCGTATGCGGGGCGGGTAACAACTATATCTGTTACTCCGACGGGATGAAGCATATCGTGAAATGTGTAGGTGCGACCCATTCATTCCCGTATCTTTCGATACGGGCTTGATGCGTTGCGGGAAAATTTCCATAGTGCTGAGCAGATTCTGAAACCAAAGCATCCAAAAACGTTGAAATAAAAGGACTGCGAACCTTTAGATTACAAAGAACATCTGCTCAAATGGTCACGTGAGGTATTTCTATTCCTGTACAGATATCAATAATATTACTTATTGATTAAGTTGATTCCAAATTTTGTATATGCATTTTTGGTTTTTAGGGGGATATTCGAATCGGTGACTAAAAGATCCACTTTAGAAATATCGCTCACTTTGATAAGAGATGTCGATTCCAACTTACTGCTGTCGGCAATAATGATTGCTTTTTGGCTAATATCTAAAAGTTTTTTTTGAATCTGAACCTCTTCCAAGGGATAGTCTGTAATTCCTGTTTTCAGAGAGAAGCTGCTGACACTTATAAATGCTTTATCTATAATAAATTCATCTAATATTCTTTCGGTTATTTTTCCGAAAAATGCTTGCTCTTTTACATTCAATATCCCACCAGCAAGAATGACATTAAACCCTTCAATATCCGATAATTTATTTATAATGGTTAATGAATTCGATATGACAGTTAGTTTTTTAAATTTTTTTGTTATCAATTTTGCAATTGCAAGGTTTGTGGTGCTGTCATTTAGAGCGATTGAATCTCCTTCTTCAATAAGTTTTACCGCAATTTTTGCAATTTCGGCCTTTTCTTCTAACGATCTCTTTTCTCTATTAGAACGACTAAAACTCTTGACTTTCGCTTTATTCAATATGGCTCCGCCATATACTTTTTTTATGATATCGTCGCTTTCTAACGCCTCTAAATCTCTTCTGACTGTCTGCAGAGATACATTGAAAAGTTCTGTCAGGTAGGAGACTTCTATCTGTCCTTTTTCTTCTAATAACTGTATGATTTTTTGTTTGCGTTCTTCGACTAACAAATAAAGACCTCATTTTTCTTTAAACTATGAAATTTAGCGCAATTTGAGTTTTATCATCCCAAATAGGCCTCTTATGCATTTCTTTGAATTGTAATAGATCCTTCTACAATACCAATACCAGCATAGCACATGCAACTGGTTCCTATATCAGCATTAAGATACTGAAGGGAAGAAAGATTTTATCTGTCCATTATTCTATAATATTCAGAATTAATGTCGAGAAATTTTCTTGTCCCTTCTATGACCAAGAAAGCTAATTATTTTTCAAGGGTAGTTTCAGTACCTGCTTTTCAGGTTCGGATATAATGTATGTGTAAAATTGACTGAACAGTAATTAATTGTGATATTATTTATAATAAAAGCCCACGGAAAGCTCCGTGGGCTAACAGATTAATTTGTCACGAGTATTTTTTCATTATTGGCAACCTTATCATCATTGGCTTTTTTTTCTCTGTTGGTTATTCCTACTAGGATACTACTTATAATAAATCCGAGTAAAGCAAACCCAATCATTAGAAGGAAGACTATTCTATATCCTGTGTAACCTGGGAATTTGTCTAACATTTTGCCAAAAAGCGAATAACAGAACATTGCAGGTGCATATCCAATAAAGCTCCCAATAGCCATTGCTGATCCAGAAATTTCATCCGGAATATTTATCTCTCCCATTGGCGCAAAGAAGATCGCTCTTTGTGTGAAGATAATCGACCCAAATCCAAGGGTAAATACCATCCCAATATATACATTCATTGATTCATGCGGAAGCATTATAAATATAATCATTCCAACAACTGAAAGAAGGAATGAGAACCTCAGATACTTACTTGGTGATTTGAATGTTTTATCTGCTAAAAATCCACCTATAGGCCCCCCGACCATCTTCAGTCCATATTGATTTATTACTCCGTAAGCTCCAATAAGTGTTACAGGCAGCCCATAGATATCTTTCAGGAACGGAATAAAATACGTAAGTCCACAGTATACGGCATACACAGAAAATATAGTGAAAGAAACTATCCATATCTCTTTGCATTTAAGAGCTTTCAGGACTCCTTCAAACTCTCCCTTAAATCCCCCAGAAGATTTTTTTGTCGGAGCATCATGTTCAAGGCAGAAGAATGAAATAATTCCGATTACGATAACTGATATCGAAAAGAAGAGAATGGCCCCTTTTAAGCCCCCGGCACCTTTACCTAACCATGCAAATATCGCGAGTGCTGTAAATGCAACGATTGTGTCTACTACGCCTCTTCCTGCTTCCAAGAAACCAAAGAGTCTTCCTTGTTCTTCTTTTGGCCCCAGTGAACTTACTGACTTTAAAAGGATGGGCCAATACATCATATCACAAGTAATGCCAAATAGAGCCCATACTATCAGTATCCCATGATACCCTGGAAAAGTTGAAAGATATATCCCTAAAAGTCCCGTTGCGATAAGGGACGCAGGAAGTGCGACCTTTTTCGAAAACTTATCTGCAAAATATATGGCACAAAGAAAACCTAAGGTGGCAACTGTCGAATAGATTGATAATGCATTACCTATCTGAGTGTGTGTCAGATGGAAGTGTTCCTGCATTGGAATATAGAAAACATCCTTTAGGGACGATAGCTTATAAATCGATCCGCCCCCGATAATTAAAACGATAAATGTAAACCATTTTTTAAAGACACTACTCTTTTCCATTGTAAGCCTCCAGATAGTTGTCAAATTTAATTGGTTTGATTGTAATCGTCAATGGTGTCTTTGTAAAGTCTTTTGTTGCTTTGTGTTGTTTTATGGTTTTTTTGGTGGTATGAATTGGTATGAAAGAATCAATAAGGTTAAGGCGCAGTGAAAAATACAAATAATTTAGATGGTAAAGTGAGTGTCTTGTGGTGGGGGAGGGCTCGTAGAGTTTGTCGGTTTATTGCGTTGTGATAAAGAACATTCTTATGATGAGTCCCTGCGGATTGGGTTTTATGCATTTTTGTGGGTAGTCTTGGGTTCTCTATGGGGAATCATTCGATATCATGCCTTTATTTGTGGCTATGGCTCAAAGCATTGATTCTAAAATTTATTTAGGATGCACATAAATGATAAAGGCAAAATATAAAAAAATTACAATTTTTCAGGGGGTTCAGGCTAATAATCGATAGGGCCTGCTTGCGTGTGTGGCCCTGAAAAATAGTCTTTACGAAAATTGAAATAAAACAACACAAAACAACAGAATGAACTGAACCGTTTGAATTGCGTGGTCGAGTATCTTATTTAATTTGATGTGATCAATTATTCTAAAGGAGGGCGATAATGAAAATTGGCATCGAAACAGAAAGTTTTCATCTATATTTTCAGTATGGAAAAATGGATATTTTTGATTTTATAAGAAAGGCGGCGGAGCTTGGCTTTGAGGGCGTTGAGTTAAATATTATTCCTGGATGGGGGCTCCATCCTGAGCTGGGGCAGGTCGGTCCTGATAATAAGGAGAATTTAGATAAGGTAAGGAAAGAAATAGAAAAACACAATCTTTATGCTGAGATTGATTGCAATGGTACAAGTTATTCAGAATTAAGAAAGGCTGTAAGGGTAGCTCATCATATAGGAGCAGACGTTATACGAACATATATCAAATTCGATGAGTTTGATGAAACCCTTTATGAGCAAACACGAAAAGACTTAAAAAAAATAGTACCCCTTTTGAAAAAATATAGAATTAAACTTGGTCTTGAGAATCATGAATATGAGGTCTCCGATGAAATAATCAATATCGTGAAAGACGTAAATTCTTATTGGGTAGGGCTACATTATGATTTTGGAAATTCCATGATGGCTTGGGAAGATCCTGTTAAGGCGGCTGAGAAAATGGCTCCTTATACATATACTACTCATTTTAAAGATCACATAATAGTAGAGGATTCGGATGCTAAATATGGTTATCTTGTAGCTGGAGTCCCTGCCGGTACGGGAAATATCGATATAGATAAAATCTTTCAGATAATGGTTGAAAAGTCCACATTGAAGAGGATCAACATGGAGATGTGCTTTCCTTATTGTGCTGATTTCAAGAGAGTACCAGGTGCGGGAGGCGTTTTCGAAGTTGGAGAAGGTGCCTTTAAAGTGGGAGAAGCTCCGTACGATAGAAATTTGATTAAGCCTCTTGATTATTACTTCCCTCATAAGGCAGTAGACGATGAATTTATCGAGAAGATGATGGAGGACCAGCTTGAAGGAGCCAAGAAAGGCGCAGAGTACTTGAAAATTCTCAGGGATAAATACTGCAGAGAAGAGATCTGATCCTTTCTCTAATAATTTAAATGCAATAATAGCGAAGGAGAAAATGACGGTGAAAAGAGTTATTAGTACTGAGAATGCACCTGCTGCTGTAGGGCCTTACTCGCAAGCTATTGAGGCTAATGGAACACTCTATGTCTCAGGGCAAGTCCCTTTTATTACGGGAACTATGGCATGTGTTTCTGATGACGTACAAGAACAGACAAAACAGTCTTTAGAGAATGTAAAGGCTGTCATCGAAGAGGCAGGGTATACTTTAAATGATATCGTTAAGGTAACGGTATTTATAACGGATATGAATGATTTCCCGCTAATCAACGAGACCTATGCACAATTTTTTACAGAGAACAAGCCGGCCAGGGTGTGTGTGGAAGTGGCTAGATTGTACAAAGATGTAAAAATAGAAATAGACGTTGTTGCGGTTAAGTAACAATTTTTGAAAATAATAAATTCGAAAATTAACCAAAAAACCTCTTTGCACTAAGTTAATGACGATTTGGGCTTACGCTAGTGTGGAGGGGTTTTTCAGGGGGAAATTGGCTGTACCCTTGTGAATTCTTCGGCATACGTTGCCTTGGTAAGAATCAAGGAGAGCCCGGCCTTAGGGGGATCTCTTTGGTCCATCCTTCCCTCACCACTTTCGGGCCGCCTCAGTTCAAGGTCCATATGATCTGAAACGGTGTCAGCGGAATGTTGATGCCTTTATTCGGAGTCCATACAGCACACCCTTTATACACGGTTTGTTTAAAAGCGTAGCCCGAATGGTGTCTGAATGGCGGCAAAGGAGTGATATCAAATTCAAACAACAAACGTCGATTTACATTTTGCATTTTCAAAATAGCTAAGATTTTTAGTGTAGCTATCTGAAGCCATAGTGTTTTTGTTTTGGCTGGTTGTTTTCTCATGAAATATGCGGGTTAGGATGGGCATAACGGAACGTGCCTATTCGAAGCTTTAACCCTTCTGGTCATCAAGACGCGATCCCTTCATCGGATCGCGCTTCCCAGTGGTCCATGCACTTCCTGAAAATGTGGGGGTAGACCACGTAGTGTCGGAATGGTCGGATACATCTCATGTAAAGCGCGCTGAAACTGCTCCTGTACTTGATGTACACCGCAAGGCGGACCTTCCACTTTCCGTCTCCCGAGGGAGACCAGGCATAGTGCATCAACGCATGCTCGGTGGAATTGGAGAGCTCATGGAGCGTTTCGTCCTCGAAGGTATACACTGGCCTGAAGTCCATATAGTCGCGCGTTGAGATGTCCATCGCGCGCTGCGGAGCGTTTTTTTCAAGGTCCCTCTCCTGCAAACGATCCCGAAGGCTTTTTTCTCTGCAGCCCGGAATGGGGTGATTGTTCAAATTGTTATCGATACGAAATAAAGCGCCTAAAACTTTTCGTACCCTGAAGAGCATTCCCGCTAAGGAGACATCGTAAATATCCTTCATCATGGGCTCAATGGCGGATTTCTGGAACAAATGTAAATCGACCCCGTCCTTTGCGCTGAATTCATATGGGAACTCCCAGGTATCCTCGAGTATGAAATCGGAAGCCAGAGAACGGACCCTCCAGTTGAATTTGGTATGCGTTGAGGCTGCGGCAGTAAAATCCATGATTACTCCTCTGTAAGACTCGTTATTCCCAAAAATGATGGACCCTTCCTGTTACCAAATCACATAGCAGCATGTTTTATTTTCAGCTAACGCTGCTGGTTGAGAGGGACCCTCTCAATTAAGCACAGAACTGTGGAATAGTCCCATTGAAATTTAGCCCGGGCATTCCATGAGAAAACGGTCTTTTTGTAACAATAGAGAATTATAACAATTGGTTGGTGTGTTGGGGAATTAGACATTTTAAAGGCATAAAATGTAATTCACGGTTTCCTGCTCGATTTTCTCACCCTTCGGGCGAGCCGAGTGCCCCATGGTCCTCGTCATCCGGGTGTTGAGCTAAAATTTCCTTGTCAACAACTTGCAAAGGCGTTAAGCCCGGATGTTCCGTAACAACTGATTATCGCCGTTGTGGTGAGCAAGAACCGTCGGTTATTTTTTGGATGAGGGGATACACGGTGGATACGCTGAGGAAGATACGACATGGGCACCTTTCCTGTGTGCCTTTTTGGTCGGCAATAGATGTCGCCATGGGCATCATCTACAAGATCATGGTGCTGCTCGGTACTGGTCTGGGGGGCGCGTCTCGATGTGAGGAAAGGGGCATGGCGGGGGATGGTGGTGACGTTTCAACTAAGAGCGTCCATGGACCCGTGCCGCCGGGCCTTGCGTTTCTGTCGCTTTTTCTGGTGGGGGGCGTGGCGTATGCCGCCAGTGGTTATCTGCTGAGCCTCTTTCACTATTCAGTCAGGGGCCCGCGCGTGTTTATGTATGGAATCTTTATTGCGGGGTTTGCTGCGCGGTTCGGCGAGGCACGCCTGGACAGGGCTGAGGCCATGTTTGGGGCAGGGAAGAGTCTGGTGGGACGCTTCCTTTTTGGTGCGTCGGGTGCGGTCTCCCTTGGTGCCGCTTATTATGTGCTCAAGCACCCGGACATTATGAACCTGGGCGACGAGGTGCTGAAGGGTAGCGCTTCAGGGGGAAGGGCGGCTGTTCTGTGGCTTCTGATTGCCGGGGTTCTCTATGCAGGGTTCTTCAGGCCCCTGGCATGCAGCGTGTGGGTGAATTTCGCGTATTATGCGGGCTCCGAGGACTCAAGAGGCTATGTCCTGAACCCTTTGAACGCCTTGATCTTGGTTATGGTCCCGATGCTGTACGTTGTCTCCATGGGAGGCGTTGGTGTTGGAGCCTTTTTTTTCGGTAAGGCTTCGGTCTTTGCGTCGGTGACATGGGCAGAACTCGCCGGCTGGGTGGTGTTCTGGGGCGCTGTGGTGGCTTCCGCGGGGGCGGTGGGGGTGCTGCTGTTGAGCGCTGCGGGCCTTGTACGTACCACTATATCTTACGCTGTTGAGGTGGGGCTCCTGGCGTATGTCATGTCCCAGTGTATGTACGGCGCGATATATCTGTTTTTTGATATTCGGGGCATGGTGGATATGACCCGGGTGTTGATGGCTGTTCCTGTGGTGTCGGTTTGTGAAACGGCGCTCTTCTGGGGGCTTGTTCTTGCCGGTGTTGTGGTGCCGGTTCGATTCTGGAGGCAAGGCATCCGGTATGCGCCTGAAGGCGTGGTTATGCATCTTTATTTTTCAGGGATTCTCGGCCTTGTTTTTAATGTGCCTGCGCACAGTGTGGTTGTTGCTCGTTATGTGGGGGCTGTCTCGGGACTTTTTGGCTGGGTGCCCAGTGTTTTTTGACGGAGGCGGTGTCCCTTCCTGTTTTTGTTTGAGAGCGCAAAAGGGCCCTGCAATTGATGCTGCAGGGCCCTTTATGTTTCTGGCGGTATCCAAGGCTTGCCGTTGACGTTACTGTCGGACGCGCATCGTGCCGTCCCCGCTTTCGATGAGGCGGACCCTGTCCCCCACGACGTATTCGTCGTCTTTCTCCTGGACAACCACCATGATGCGTCCGTCGTCGAGTTCCAGTTCGATCTCAACCCCGGGGCGCATGGCCCGTGAGCGTTCGGCTGCGCTTCCCGCGGCAGCTCCGCCCAGGGCTCCGGCGGTGGTGGCCAGGGTGCTGCCGCTGCCTCCGCCGATGGTGGAGCCGACAATCCCGCCTACCACGGCACCTCCCACGGCCCCTGCGCCGCTCTCTTCATGCTGGATCTGCACATCGGCCACATTGAGGACTGTGCCATAATAAACGGACATGGCCTGCTGGGCCTGACCGGGTTTGTAGGTTTTGCTTCCCTGGCTGCCGGGCTGGCACCCCAGAAGTGCGGTTGAAACAAAAATAGCCACGGCATAGGCTGCGATTTTTGTGTTCATTTTGGAGGGTCTCCTTGGTTTTTATTTGTGGTGAACAGGCAGGGTGTGATGAGGTCGGCGGGCATGGATGGCATGGCAATGCCCTGGGTTAGATTTTGGGTGTAAAAGGTATTGATTTCGTAAGTTTATAGTAAGGGTTCTGATTTATCAATACCAAATCTCAGGGCCGGGGGGCGGAGCCCTGGAATCGGGAGGGGGTGGCGGTTTATTTCAGGGCTCGCATAATGGATCAAAGAGTGATATATCGATAGAAATTCGAAAAATGTCTTTTCGTCTCAATTATGTAAAAAAATCAGTAAATCAAGATAGATATTATACCTTAGACTTTCGGTTGTCTGCAGCGGACCGAAAAGAGGACCAAGGAGGAGCGCATGGGCACGTCCTTTGACAGGGATAAGGCCGTTGAAACGGCCATGGGTCAGATTGAACGCCAGTTCGGTAAAGGGGCCATCATGAAGCTTGGGAACCGGGAAGTGGCGTCAGTGCCCGTTATTCCCACCGGTTCCATCGCCCTGGACAAGGCCCTGGGAGTAGGTGGTGTGCCCAAGGGTCGCGTCATTGAGATCTACGGCCCCGAATCATCCGGGAAAACCACCCTGACCCTTCATATTGTGGCTGAGTCCCAGAAACGCGGGGGCATTGCAGCTTTCATCGATGCCGAGCACGCCCTGGATGTTGTGTACGCCCAGAAGCTGGGGGTCAACTGCGACGACCTGCTCGTGTCCCAGCCCGACACCGGTGAGCAGGCCCTTGAGATCGCGGACATGCTGGTCCGAAGCGGCGCTGTTGATGTGCTCGTGGTGGACTCCGTAGCGGCCCTGGTGCCCCGCGCCGAGATCGAAGGGGAGATGGGCGATGCCCACATGGGCCTCCAGGCCCGCCTCATGAGCCAGGCCCTTCGTAAGCTCACCGCCACCATCGGTCGCACCAACACCACCGTAATCTTCATCAACCAGATCCGTATGAAGATCGGCGTGGTCTTCGGCAACCCCGAAACCACCACCGGTGGCAACGCCCTGAAGTTCTACTCCTCCGTGCGCATGGAGATCCGTCGTTCGTCCGCCATCAAGGACGGCACCGAGGTCATGGGTAACCGTACCCGCGTGAAGGTGGTGAAGAACAAGATGGCGCCTCCCTTCAAAGAGGCGGAGTTCGACCTCATGTACGGCGAAGGCATCTCCAAGACCGGAGAGCTCATCGACATCGGTGTGGAAGCCGGTATCGTGGAGAAGAGCGGCGCGTGGTACTCCTACAACGGAGAGCGCGTGGGCCAGGGCCGTGAAAACGCCAAGAAGTTCTTTGCCGAAAACACCGAGCTGTACGACGAAGTTCTGGGCAAGGTCAAAGAAGCCCTGGGCATTGCCGAAGCCCCCGCGGACGAGGTGGCGGACGCATAATAGGGTGGTTCTGCAAGGAATCATTTGATAAACTGAAAAAAGGGCGCTGCGCCTGATCAGGCGCAGGCCCTTTTGCTGTTTATTTGTGTATATTATTTTTGGTGGCCTCGAAAAAGCCCGGCGACCCTCCCAGGCGGGTCGATCCCGGGGAACCCTTTTTCGAGAACGTCGATTTTGACCATTTACCACAAGGGGCCGTAACGGCCCAACCCGGGGCCAAGGGCCCTGCCATGGAGCAAGGTGATGAAAGGCAGCGAAGCGCGAAAACTCTTTATCGACTACTTTAAGAAGCACAACCACCGGAACGTCAGGAGCTCGTCTCTTGTGCCGTCGGATGACCCCACTCTCCTTTTTACCAACGCGGGCATGGTGCAGTTCAAGCGTACCTTCATCGGCGAAGAGAAGAGGGACTACACAACGGCCGTGACGAGCCAGAAGTGCGTTCGCGCCGGGGGCAAGCACAACGACCTGGAAAATGTCGGGTACACGGCTCGCCACCACACCTTTTTCGAGATGCTCGGCAACTTCTCCTTCGGCGACTATTTCAAGGAGCAGGCCATCACCTTTGCCTGGGACCTTCTCACCAACGGGTACAAGCTTCCCGTGGACAAGCTCTGGGTCTCCATCTACCTGGATGACGACGAAGCCTTTGAAATCTGGAACAAGAAGATCGGCGTGCCCGAAGACCGCATCGTCCGCCTGGGCGAAGCCGATAACTTCTGGGCCATGGGCGACACCGGTCCCTGCGGCCCATGCACCGAGATTCACATCGACCGTGGGGAGCGCTTCGGCTGCGACAACCCCAACTGCGCCGTGGGTTGCGACTGCGACCGCTACCTGGAGATCTGGAACCTCGTGTTCATGCAGTACGAGCGGGACGAAGAGGGGACCCTTACCCCCCTTCCCAACCCCTGCATCGACACCGGCATGGGCCTTGAGCGCATCACCAGCATCATGCAGAACGCGGATACCAACTACGACACCGACCTCTTTACCCCCATCATCGGCAAGGTGGAAGAGCTCTCCGGCAAGAAGATGACGGACTGCAACGACACCGCCATCGCCATGAAGGTCATCTCCGACCACAGCCGCGCCGCTACCTTCCTCATCAGCGACGGGGTGATGCCCGCAAACGAAGGCCGGGGCTACGTGCTGCGCCGCATCATGCGCCGTGCCATCCGGTACGGTCGTTTTATCGGGCTCACCGAGCCCTTCCTCCACACCACCAGCCGCGTGGTCATGGAGATGATGGCCGACGCCTATCCCGAACTCAAGGAGAGCGAAGCCTTTATCACCAGCGTGATCAAAAATGAGGAAGAGAGCTTCTCCGTGACCCTCGACAACGGCCTGAGGCTTCTGGAAGAGGCCCTGGAGGACGTGAAGGCGTCTGAGGCGAAAGTCCTCTCCGGGGATGTGATCTTCAAGCTTTACGATACCTACGGTTTTCCCGTGGACATCATCCGCGACGTCATCACCGACGACACCATCACCCTGGATCTGGAAGGGTTTGACAAGGCCATGGAAGCCCAGCGGGAAAAATCCCGCAGCAGCGTTGCCTTTACCCGGAGCGGGGAAGCCTTCCGCAAGCTCTCTGCAGCGGGTGTGAAAACCGAGTTCACCGGGTACGCAGGCCTTACCGGAGAGTCCAAAATCCTGGTGGTGGCCGTGGACGGTGAAGAGGTGGAAGCTCCGGCTGCGGGCACCGACGTGGAGGTTGTGGTGGAAGCCACGCCGTTCTACGGGGAGTCCGGGGGCCAGATGGGCGACTGCGGGACCCTTTCAGGGGAAGGCTTTCAGCTGACCGTCCTCGATACCATCAAGGACCCCACAGGCCTTTTTATCCACAAGTGCCGCGTGGAGAGCGGAGCGGTGAAGGCAGGCCTCATGGCGACTCTGGCCGTGGATTGCGATAAACGCGCCGCCACCGCCCTGAACCACAGCGCCACCCACATCCTCCATGCCGCCCTTCGTTCGGTGCTCGGCGAGCACGTCAAGCAGGCAGGCTCCCTGGTGGGCCCGGATCGCCTCCGGTTTGACTTTACCCACTTTGCCCCGGTGGACCGCGCCACCCTGGATGCCATCGAAGCCCGCGTCAACGACTGCATCCGCATGAACGTGCCCGTGGGCGTGGAAGAGATGGACGCTGAAGAGGCCATGAAAACCGGCGCCACCGCCCTGTTCGACGAAAAGTACGGGGACCGGGTCCGCGTGGTCTCCATGGGGGATTTCTCCAAAGAGTTCTGCGGGGGCACCCACACGGCAGCCTCCGGTGACATCGGCGCCTTCCGTATTCTTTCGGACTCCGGCATCGCTTCGGGCGTGCGGCGTATCGAGGCCCTCACCGGTGCTTCGGCCATCGAAAGCACCCAGAAGAGCCTCCACACCCTTGCCGAGGCATCGGCCATGGTCAAGAGCGCACCGGAGAACCTCTCCGAGCGCCTGGAAAAGATCCTGGCCGACAACAAGGCCCTTGAAAAAGAGCTTAAGCAGCTCAAGATGCAGATGGCAGGCAAAGCCGCCGAAAGCCTCGATGACGACATCAAAGAGGTGAACGGAGTCCGCGCCGTGGCCAAGAAGGTCTCCGTGGAAAACCCGGCCCAGCTCCGCGAGCTGGCAGACCGTTTCCGCGACAAGATCGGCTCCGGCGTTGTGCTCCTCGGCACCGAGTCCGGCGGAAAAGCTCTCCTGCTTGCCCTGGTGACCAAAGACCTCACCAAAACCTACAAAGCCGGTGACATCGTCAAGAAAGCCGCAGCCATCGTTGGCGGCGGCGGTGGCGGCCGTCCCGACATGGCCCAGGCCGGCGGCTCCAAGCCGGAACACCTGGACGAGGCCCTGAGCTCCCTGTTCGAGTACCTCGGCTAAGTCAGGGCCACCCTGACGCCAGATGAAAAAACAAACCCGCGACTCATGCCGAGTCGCGGGTTTTTTGTTGGGCGCCATAAAAAAACAAAGCAGTCTTCGGCGTCAAGGTGGGGGTATCTGGAACCCGATGAAGGGGGGAGGTTCGCGTGACTTTAACAGCCTGGTATGCGATCACCTGTAGGATGTGCTTGCGCACCAAGTGTTCGAAAAACCGACGCCTTCTGATATTTTGATGCTGTGTGAAGGTCAGCCGGATATGGAGGCATGACCGTTACGATTTATCGGCGGTGCGCAAGCGCACCCTACCGCATATTCCCTACATCGTTGGTAACGCGTCACACTCACATAAGGGTGCGCTCTCATACGCATGTGTTTGAACCTGTGCACGTGTGGGACATTTTTAAGGAGAAGATGATGGAAAAAGCGTGTGAAGCGTTTCTTAAAGGGCGGGCTGTTCAGGACGGGGCCCACGACCTGGGCCATGTGAAGCGGGTGGTGTCCATGGCTCGGCGCATCGGGGAAGCGGAAGGGGCGGATCTTGGCGTGGTTGTGCCTGCGGCGTGGCTCCATGATTGTGTGAGCGTGCCCAAGAATTCGCCGGACAGGGCTTTTGCGTCCCGTCTGGCGGCGGATGAGGCGGTGCGGTTTTTAAAGGGGCTCGGGGTTTCCGGGGACACGCTTGCCGCCGTGCATCACGCCATCCACGCCCACAGCTTCAGCCTGGGAAAACCACCGGAGACCCTGGAGGCCCGGGTGGTCCAGGACGCTGACCGCCTGGATGCCATTGGGGCCCTGGGCATAGCCCGCTGCTTTTTAACGGGCGGGACCATGGACTCGGCCATGTTTCATCTGGAGGACCCCTTTGGCAGGCACCGGGAGCTGGACGATCGGGCCTATGCCGTGGACCATTTTTACGCCAAGCTCCTGACCCTTAAAGATACACTGCATACCGGCGCGGCCCGGCGGGAAGCGGAACGTCGCCATGGCGTTATGGAGTCATTTCTGGACGAGCTGGAGCGGGAGCTGAATGTCTGACAATTCGGGGGTTAAAGATTTATTACGAAAATTCTGGTGCCCCCCGATGTGATCTCCCAGGTATTGCTTATGGTCGAGGAGATGGGGTCGCCGAAGGCCACCACCGTGTAGTTGTTTGGGGGAAGTGTGATTTCGTAGTTACCATCGGCAGAGTAGGATTCGGACAGCAGTTCGATGAAATTGGGCAAGCCGGTCCCACAGGGGGCGTCCCTGCGTACACTCACCGTGATAGATTCTTCGTTTCCGGCGTTAATTCCTGTGAGGCTAACTATTAACTTGCCTTCGGGGTTGGTCCCGGTCAATGCAAAATCCTCGGTGAGGGGGGTGGCCGTAAGGGCGGTGATGCGGCGACACAATGGAGTGAATTCGTTGTCATTGTAGGCAACGAGGTTGTACGTGCCCTCCGGGACCCTGAGGGTATAGGAGCCCGCCGCATCGGTGAGGGTGGAGCCAATGGTGATGACTCTGTTTTTGGGGTCGGTGGCAAAGCCGTCGTAGGTCTGCACCGACACCCGGGTGCCCTGCAGGGCCGTGCCCGGTGTGGGGCTGTCGGTGACGGAGCCGGATATGAGTGCAATTTCCCGGGTATCCAGCACCTCAAGGACCGACTTTAAAAACCATTGCCCGCCGTCGCCCCCCTGAACCACGGATCTCATGACATCAAAGTCCAATATTAGCTCGACGGCGCTGTTGGTGTCGAGGATGAACTGCTTGGTGACTTCGACACCGGATTCATCCTCAATAGGGACATCAAGAGCGTGTATTTTATCAACAGGCTCGTTCAAGATGACGTAATGCGGGGTGTCGGCTGGGTGGTCATCACCAAGAATGTTTTTTCCTTCATCCGGGGCGCTGGCCAGGACCAGGCGCACCTGATTGTACACTCCGGCAGGCATCTCCCGTGTGCCGAGGGACTTCAAGAGCCCCCCGGTATAATCCAGAAGGTTGATGGTTTCGTTGACGATGTCCACCACCTGCCACCCGTTTTCATCGGTGGCGGATCGGTTGACCTCCACCTGATTGACGCTGATGTAGACGGCTTTGTAGTCCGGGGAGGGGGCATCGGTGAGCTGGACGGTGAGGTCCCCGAAATTGGCGTCCGACGAATCGGAGCTGGAGCTGCAACCTGCCAGGGCCAGGAAGACAAGGGCCGCAAGGATTGAAACAAAACGTGGGTTCATGAAAGCCTCCTGTGGGCGGGCGTGTTTGTTTCAGGCAAGGAGCAGGAAGAGCAGGGGTGGGAACAAAAAGGGCGAGGGGAGAAGGTGCTCCTGAAAGCGTACATAAGTTTTTTTGCAGGGCTGAAGCGAAGCGGTCGAGGTATGGCTTGATCCCGGAGTGCCGTCAGGGACTCAGGTCTTAAGGGGATGTTTTGTCCGGGTTGGCGTTATGGCGTCGGTTGTTACGGCTTGGCCTTACGTGTTGGTATTGTACCCTTTTTGGCCAAAAGAACGAAAGGCTTTTCCCGTGAACGTGGGTTTTTCTGTTGCTTTACAGGTAACGCGAACTAATGTTCTGTGTTTTGCTTCTTGCAATGAATATGAAAAATAAGTAGTTGTATATGTATCCCCACCCCGGGGATAGGTTATGAACCACGGACGCCATGACAGGAGGGCCAAATGGCTGACGCATCACGTCATAAAAATCATGATGAAATCGCCAAGCGGCTGAGACGGGCCGGGGGGCACCTGGCCAAGGTGGTGGCCATGATTGAGGGCGAGGCGCCCTGTGTGGAGGTGGCCAGGCAGCTCCAGGCGGTTTACAGGGCCGTGGGCAACGCCAAGCAGGCCCTGGTGCGCGATCATATCGACCACTGCCTGGACGATCACGCGTTGAAAGAACGCTCAGCCGGTGACATCAAGGCTGAGCTGGCAGAAATATCGAAATATCTGTGAGACGGCTATGACAGAGCGAAACGAGGCATTGACGGCAAACATTGCGCGATATCCCTGGTATCTTTTTTTTAGGGATGGCTACTTCTGGGGGCCGGTCTTTTTTCTCTATTTCTCTTCGGTGCTCAGCCTGTCCGAGGCCCTGCACCTGGAAGCTGTCTATTATGTAGCCGTTGCCGCGGCCGAAGTCCCTTCGGGATATCTCGCCGATCGCTTCGGGCGAAGGCGGACCCTGATGTGTTCCTCCGGCTGCCTGGGCCTGGCCTACCTTCTTTTTTTGACCGGCCACACCTTCTGGCAGTTTGCCGCGGCCCAGCTTTTTCTGGCCGCAGGGTTTGCGTCGGCTTCGGGAACGGACACGGCCCTTCACTACGAGAGTCTCAAGGACTTGGGCCGAGAGGCCGAGTACGCTTCCCTGGAGGGGCGGGCCCTTAAATACAGCCTCCTGGCCGGTGGCGGCGCGGCACTTCTGGGCGGGCTGGCCGCCGCCGGTCACCTGAGGTGGGTGTACGGGCTGTCGTGTGCCACGGCAATGATCTCGCTGGGGATCGTGATGACCATGACGGAACCCGAAGGGGCCAAAGGGAAGGTGGCGGCGCCCTTCGGTCCCCAGCTTCGCCATGTCCTTCGGAAAGCCCGGGGGCCCCGCCTTCGCTTTTTTACCCTCTACGCCCTTGCCATGACCGTGCTTCTCCATATTCCCTATGAGTTTTACCAACCCTACCTGAAGCAGGCCCTGGCGTGGTCCGGGGCGGGGGCGTCCCTGGTACCGCCCCTTTCCGGTATGCACCTGGCCCTGACCATGTGCCTGGGGGCCTTTATGACGCGCTTTGCCGGACGGATTCATCATCGGTGTGTGGTGCGGCGGACCTTGCTTGCCTGTGCCCTGCTCCAGGTGGTGCTCATCGGGGCCATGGCCCTTGTGGTGCATCCGCTGGTGGCCCTGATGCTGGTGGGCCGAACCGCTTCCCGCGCGGTGTCTACGCCCCTGGTGAATGCCGAGCTTGCCCCCTTGCTCGGACGCCATGAGCGAAGCACCTATTTTTCCCTCCAGAGCCTGCTGGGGCGCCTTGCATACGGGTGCTCACTTGTGGTGTTGCCCCTGGGGGCCGCTCTGTTTGAGGATTCCCTCCATGGGGCCCTGGTTTGTGCCCTGGTGCTCGCCCTCTGCCTCGTCGGGGTGCTTTTTGCCGTTCCCTTTCCTTGGGGGGAGGACCCTGTCTGCTGCCGAAGCCGAAATCACCTTGACTCTCCCGCTGCTGGCTCTGCGGGGGATGTGCCTGAAAAACCCTTTGCATAGGGCGCTTCGACACCCCCTTCCGAAGATTTTTCTGTTTTAAATCCTTCAGTTTTTCCTTCAATCGTGCGATCAGTAATTCAAAGCGTAAACATGCGATTTGTTCCTCCGGCTGTCTCGGCTTGTGCCTTGCCGTTCGGAGGCTGTTCCGGGTTGTGCGGCCGGGGCCTTGGGTGCTCTGTGTGTCGGTGACGTGACGACCATGCCTGCATGGTGACATACGAAACAGGGGGGTGCGGTGCTGGGTTTTAACTTCCGGGTCTGTGTGGTGCGGCTGGTTGCCGGTATGGTGTGTGCGGTGGGATTGCTGTCTTCGGCCGGAGTGGCCGAGGGAACAACCTATCTGATCTTCGGGGGAGACAACAGCTACCCTCCGTATGAGTACCTTGACGAGCAGGGTACCCCCACCGGCTTTGATGTGGATATCACCCGGGCCGTGGCCCGGGAAATGGGGATTCTCACCAGCCTGAGGCTCATGCCCTGGCATGAGGCCCGCAGTGCCCTTCAGGTCGGTGAGGTGGATGTGCTCATGGGCATGTTCAGGTCCCCGGAACGATTGAGGCATTTTGCCTTCAGCTCGCCCCATAACGTGGCGTCCTACGCCGTGTTTGTCCCCGAGGGCAGTCCCATCCGGGACCTTGACGATACCCGGCACAGGCGGGTGATTGTTCAGAAAGAAGACATCGGGCACGATTATCTGCTTCAGAGGGGCGAACCCGTGGAGATCGTGGTGCGGGAGAACATGCACGAGGTGCTCAAGGCCCTGGCGGCAGGGGAGGGGGATGCGGCCCTTGTCTCCCGGCTCCAGGGGCTCATGATCATCAAGGACGAAGGCCTGGAGGCCATCCGGCCCGTGGGCCCTCCCATTTTACAGCGCGCCTTCTGCTTTGCCGTGAGAAAAGGGGACCAGCGTCTGCTCTCTCTGCTCAACGAGGGGCTCAGCGCCATCAAGGCCTCGGGGCAGTACGACGAGATTCATGCCAAGTGGTTCGGCGCTTACCGGCCCAGGGAGTTTAACGGCAAGGAGCTCCTGGTCCACATGTCCATGGTGGTGGGCCCCCTGGTGGCTGTGGCCCTTTTGTTTCTGCTGTGGAGCTGGACGTTGAAACGGAAGGTGGCCCGACGTACGGAGGAGCTCTCCAAGGCCAACGATATCCTGAGTCGCCAGATCGACGAAAGGCTCCAGGCGGAGCGGGCCTTTCGGGAAAGTGAGCGGCGCTACCGGGAGATTTTCAATACCCCCAACGACGCCATTATCCTCCATGACGCCGAAACCGGTGAGGTGGTGGACATCAACAAGCCCGGACTTGCCATGCTGGGGTATGGGCGCGACGAGATCCTGGGGGCGGGCTTTGAGACCCTTCTCTCCGGGGAAGGGGACTCCACCGGGGACAAGGCCATGGCCCTGTTTCGGCAGGTGGCCCAGGGAGACCCCCGGGTGGTCCAGTGGCAGAGCCGACGAAAGGACGGAACGGCTTTCTGGGTGGAGGTCTCCCTGAAGGTGGCCCGCCTTACGGACCAGGCCTGCGTGGTCTCCGTGGGTCGGGATATCAGCGCCAGGAAAGAGGCCGAGGAGAAGCTCTCCGAGGAAAAAGAGCGCCTGGCCGTGACCCTTCGGAGCATCGGGGACGGGGTGATCACCAGCGACGTCTCCGGGCATGTGGTCCTGATGAACAAGGTGGCTGAAAAGCTTACGGGCTGGACCCAGAACGAGGCCGTCGGGCGCCCCATGTCCGAGGTGTTCCGCATCATCAACGAGAAGACACGTAAGCCGTGCGAAAACCCTGTGGATAAGGTCCTGGCCACGGGCAACATCATCACCCTGGCAAATCATACGGCCCTCATCGCAAAAGACGGCACCGAGCGCAGCATCGCAGACAGCGGGGCGCCCATCATGGATCGCACCAGCACCATTGTGGGGGTGGTCCTCGTGTTCCGGGACGTCACCGACGAAAATCGCATGGAAGATGAACTCCTCAAGGTCAGAAAGCTTGAGTCTGTGGGGGTGCTTGCCGGGGGCATCGCCCACGACTTCAACAATATCCTTACGGCGGTTCTGGGCGGGGTGAGCCTTGCGCGGACCCGTTGCCAGGAGGCCTCCGAGACCCATCGGCTCCTGACGGATGTGCTCAAGGCCTGCGACCGAGCCAAGGACCTCACCCAGCAGCTTTTGACCTTCTCCAAGGGCGGGGCGCCCGTCATCCGTGTGGCTTCGGTGGTGGATGTGGTGCGGGAGTCCGCCGGGTTTGTGCTTCGGGGCAGCCGGGTGCGCTGCGAAACCCGTTTTGCCGACGACCTCTGGCCTGCGGAGATCGATGCGGGCCAGATCAGCCAGGTGGCCCAGAACCTGATCCTCAACGCGGTGCAGGCCATGCCCCGGGGCGGGGTCATCACCATCGCCGCGGAGAACCACTCCATCAAGGCGGAGAAGGTGGGGCTCCTTCCCCTCAAGGGCGACCGGTATGTGAAACTCACCTTTTGCGACGAGGGGCCCGGCATCCCGGAGGAGATCAGGGACCGGGTCTTCGATCCTTTTTTCACCACCAAGAAAACCGGAAGCGGCCTCGGCCTTGCCACCACCCATTCCATCGTGTCCAAGCACGACGGGCACATCGAGGTGGCGTCCACCCCCGGCCGCGGGACCTGTTTTACCCTCTACCTGCCCGCATCGGAGGAGGCTCTTTCTGAGCCCCTTGAAGCGCAGCCCCGGCCCCAGGCCATGGGGCGGGGCCGGATCCTGGTGATGGACGATGAAGAGATGGTCAGGGAGGTGGTGGAGGGCCTTCTGGTCTCCATGGGCTATGAGGTGCTGCTCACCGCCAGCGGTGAAGAGGCGGTGGTCGTTTACAGGGAACACCATGGCGGGCCGGAACCTGTGGACGTGGTGATCACGGACCTCACCGTGGCCGGTGCCATGGGCGGTCTGGAAGCTGCGGGCATCATCCTGCAACAGGATCCCGATGCCCGGGTGGTGGTCTCCAGCGGCTACTCCAACGATCCGGTGATGGCCGATTACATGGCCCACGGGTTCTGCGCGGCCATCGTCAAGCCCTATACCCATGCCGACCTTATGGCCGTGATCTCCGCCGCCATGGAGGGGTGACGCCTTGCGGGCGCCCCTGTCCGGGATATATCCCTACACTTGAGGTCGGGACTTTGGTATAGTACAGCCCTTTCCGGCCCGGAGGTGACACGACCGCCGGGGCCGGACCCGGAACTGTCAAGGCGTTTTCCCCAGTGTTTTTATGCAAAGGGGAGGCGCTTCGTAACGAACGCATCACAACAGCCGGCATCAGGGGTGACGGAAGAAAAAACGGTTTGCGCAGGGCGCCCGGAAGGGGGCTTTCGAAAAGGCGCCGGGCGCAGGCAGGTTTTTATGGATTGGTTTTCATGACATACAGAGTTGCAATCAACGGATATGGTCGTATCGGGCGATGTATTTTGCGGGCCCTTTACGAGTCGGGTCACCGGGACGACCTGGTGATCGTGGGGATCAACGAGCTTTCCGATATCGAGTCCATCGCCCACCTGACGAAGTACGATTCCACCCACGGGCGGTTTGACGGGGAGGTCTCCTGCGAGGGACACACCCTGGTGGTCAACGGGGACCCCATTGCCGTTACCTACCAGAAAGAGCTCTCCCGCTTGGCCTGGGACCGGCTGGACGTGGACGTGGTGCTGGAGTGCACCGGGTGTTTCACCCGGCGCGCCATGGCCGAGAAGCACATTGAGGCCGGGGCGAAAAAGGTGGTCTACTCCTGTCCGGCCGAACCGGACGTGGACGCCACCATTGTGTACGGCACCAACCACGACACCCTGAAAAAAGAGCACACCGTTATCTCCAACGCCTCATGCACCACCAACTGCATTGTGCCGGTGATCAAGACCCTGGACGAGTCCTTCGGCATCGAGAGCGGGGTCATCACCACGGTGCATTCCATGATGAACGATCAGCCGGTCATCGACGCCTACCATGACCAGGACCTCCGCAAGACCCGGAGCTCCAGCCACTCCATCATCCCCGTGAACACGGGGCTTGCCAAGGGGCTGGACCGCATCCTCCCCCACCTTGAGGGGCGCTTTGAAGCCCTGGCCCTGAGGGTGCCGACCCTCAACGTTTCGGCCATGCAGCTCACCGCCCAGGTGCGGGAGAAGACCGATGCCCAGGCCGTGAACGAGGCCCTGTACAAAGCAGCCCACAACGGGATGAACGGCATCCTCGGCTACACCGAGGTGCCCCTGGTCTCCTGCGACTACAACCACGACCCCCGCTCCTCCGTGGTGGACGGCACCCAGACCCGTGTCTCCGGCCACACCGTGAGTGTCCTGGCCTGGTTCGACAACGAGTGGGGCTACGCCAACCGCATGCTGGACACCACCCTGGCCCTCATGCAGGCCGAAGCGTAAGAATTCTGTCAGAACGCCCCGCGCCCGAAGGGAATTCCCAGCTTTCTCAGCCTGTGGCGCAGGGTGCTGGGGTGGATGCCCAACAGGGCGGCCGCCCCGTCTTCCCCTTGGATTTTTCCGCCGGTTCGGGTCATCATGTGGCTCAGGTGCCGGCTGATCACCGCATCCAGGTTGGTGGGCCCTTCCTCGGCCGGGAGGGCTGCCGGTTCGCGGACAAGTCCTTGGGGCGCCGCCACCTCGGCAAAGAGCAACGGGGTGTCGCGGTCCCCGGAGTAGTTGCGGATGATCTCCCGCTCCACGATGTTCTCCAGCTCCCGGACATTGCCGGGCCAGTGGTGGCCCTGGAGCCGCTCAAGGGCCCCGGGGGCCGGCACCGGGCGGTAGGGCAGCTTCATCTCGTGGCTCTTTTTTTCGATGAAATGGTTTACCAGGGCCGGAATATCGGCCTTTCTCTCCCTTAAGGGGGGGATGGTCATGGGAAAGACGTTGAGCCGGAACCAGAGGTCTTTCCGAAAGGTGTTCTCCTTGACCATGCTCTCCAGCCTCCGGTGGGTGGCGGCGATGATCCGCACATCCGCCTTGATGGGCTCCGTGCCCCCCACCCGTTCAAACTCCTTGGTCTGAAGCACTCGCAGCAGCCTCACCTGGGCTGCCTGGGGCAACTCCCCGATCTCATCTAAGAACAGGGTCCCCCCGTGGGCCCGCTCGAACCGTCCCCGTTTCCGGGAGAGGGCGCCGGTGAAGGCCCCTTTCTCATGGCCGAAGAGCTCGCTGTCCAGAAGGCTCTCCGGAATGGCCCCGCAGTTGACCTTGATGAAAGGGCCCTTTGACCGCGATGAGTTGTAGTGAATTGCGTTGGCGATGACCTCCTTTCCCACCCCGGTTTCCCCCAGAAGAAGCACCTGGCTGTCCAGGGGCGCCACCTGCCGCACCTTTTCCATCACCTCCCTCAGCCCGAAATGTTCCCCGATGATGGTGTCCCCGCTCATGCGGTGGAGTTCGTTTGTCAGAAAACGGTTGTCGTCTTTGAGCATCTCCTGAAGTCGAAGCACCTCCTGGTACCTCAAGGCGTTGCTCATGGCCACGGCAAAGGGGTCGTGGAGCAGGGAGAGGAGCCGGGCGTGTTCTTCGGTGAACTGCCCCTCCTTCAAGGCGCTCACCGCCACCACCCCCAGTCGCTGGTTTTTGGTCATGAGGTGAAGGACGGCTGAAGAGAAGACGGAATCGATGCCCACGTGGGCCGCCACCCGCTGGGCCACAGGGTTGTCTTCCGGGCGGTTGCTCAAGGTGGTCTGGCTCCACTGGGATTCGATGAAGGCCACCTCACGGTCGGAGATCTCCACAATGGTTCCCGGTGCCATCAGGGGAAAGCCCGCCTGGGCCACGGTGCAGATGCCCGGGATGGATGTGTCCAGATAGTCCATGGTGATGTTTTCGGCCGGCATGTAGCGTTGCAGAAAGACCAGGCACTCCTGCAGGGCTTCGCCGATGTCGATGCTTCCGCAGATGGCAAGGGTGCCCTGGTGGAAAAAGCTGATGTCGTCGGTTCTGGGCATGGCGTTACTCCAATGGAAAAGGCGGGATTCACCCATAAGGTCCGCCGCAATGGGAAGGTGCGGCAGTAAAAGTGTCATATACGATATGTACCGAAAGAGGGTGCCGTATGCAACATATGAAAATGTTGTATATGACATTTTTGATTTTGCTTGTGTGTAATACCCTGAATATACATGAGTAAAAAATATGGCATGCTTTTGGCAAGGTAAAGAAGTGAATCCCGGTGGAGGGGGATGGCTTGGTAACAGCCCCCTGTCACCTTCGGGTGGTTCCCGCCAGGGAGTCCGGGAAAACATCGACACCTGTTCCAGCGCGCCGGTCGCAATGATCCCCCCCCATCTTCAGGGCGGTCGGCCCAAAGGGCGGGCAAGGTGTTTTCCCGGATACATCATGCCTACGCATACGGATGATCAACGGCGAGCCGACTCGCTCGCCCGGTAAATGGAGCAGACTATGAATTGCAGGGAAGAGATCACGGTGAGGTTGACGGACTTGGGCAGCGATCACAAGGTGTCTGCCCTGTTTACACGATTTTGCCATGTGGCCGGACGTGCCTGCAGGCTTTACCGCAACGAGCGCATTGAAAACGACTGGGCCGTGGCCATCGAATGGTCTCAGGTCAGGGATCCCGAGGGTGTAGCGGCCCAGCGGGATCTTCTGGTCTGGGCCCTGGAGGATTTGGGCCATGTGCATGTCTCGTTTTGGAAGGCAAAGGGCTAACCCGGAGATTTTATGGGAAACCGATCGGATCAAGGTGGCCGCAATGCTATGGCGGTCGGTTATTGTGAAATATCCGGGTTAGGGGACTCTCGCCCCTTCACAATTAAATACAGGAACGATGGAATGATGAAACGAACAGGACAGATAAACATACGGGGAGCGGCGGCCCTTGTGGCAGGGCTGATGTTGGCCCTGGCCTCGGCCGGATGCTCGGAGAGCCAGGCCAACAAGGTGCAGGAGAACAAGACAATCCGTCCCGTGAAGGCGGTGACGTTGTGTCGGCCCGGCGAGAACGCCGCGTGGCGCTTTCCCGGTACGGTGCGTTCCCTGAGGGACGTGGATCTCTCCTTTCGGGTGGGGGGGCCTGTGGTGACCCTGGCCGTGGACAGGGGAGAAAAAGTGCGGAAAGGAGAGGTTATCGCCCGCATCGATCCGCGGGACTTCGAGGTCAAGGTGGCCACCCTCACCGCCAGCCTGACCGTGTCCAGGGCCCAGTTGAAAGAGGCGGAACTCCAGTACCGGCGCTACAAGACCCTGCGTGCGGAGAGCGCCGCGGCCCAGGCCACTTTCGACAGCATCACCGCCACCTATGAGGTGGCCGGGGCGAGTGTGGATGCCGCGGAAAAAAATCTGGAAGAGGCAAAGAACAGCCTGGCCGACACAGTGCTCATCGCCCCTTTTGACGGGTATGTGCATGAAAAATTCATCGAAAACCACGAGACCGTGGCCCAGGGCCAGCCCGTCATCTCCCTTGTGGACCTGGATCACATGGAGGTGGAGGTGGCCATCCCCGAGGGGATGCTCCCCATCGTCAAGCGCATCGGTGGCATCGCCTGCCGGTTTGACGCCCTGCCCGGTGAGACCCTGGCCGCAACGGTCAAGGAGCTCTCCAAGAATCCCAACCCCTCCAACCGTTCCTACCCCCTTTACCTGACCCTCAATGAGAATGCGGGGCACCGCATCCGTCCGGGCATGGCCTCGGAGGTGACCCTCACCGCAAGGGATGTGGAGGCAGGGTTTGCCGTTCCGGAGACCGCGGTGGTGAACACCGTGGAGGAAGGCAGCTTTGTCTGGGTGGTGGATGAAAAGGAGATGGCGGCACGTCAGGTGTCGGTGGAACTCCTGGGCGCGGACCGCAAAGGCCTGCGTATCGACGGCCCCCTGGAAGAGGGGATGCAGGTGATCGCCGCCGGTGTGCGGGGCCTTTCCGACGGGCGCAAGGTGAAGGTCCTGCCCGAGGTGAGCCCCACCAACGTGGGCGGCGAAATGTAGAGACAAGCCCTCTGCCGTCAACGCCGGATTCTCCCCTGAGGCACGAAGACGGTTTGTGGTGCATCAACCTGATTGGTCGAACTTTTCAAACGTTTGGCTCCCGGCAGACCGCCGGAGGCACGTTTTGATCTAAAAAAAGGAAAGAAGGGATGACGTTGCCCGATTTTTCGTTACGTAATCAAACCACCGTGATGTTTGCCATGGTGCTCCTGCTCCTGGGGGGCATCTGGGGCTATTTTCGCCTGGGCAAGCTGGAAGACCCGGTCTTTACGGTGAAGACGGCCATGGTGATGACCGTATATCCCGGGGCCTCTCCCCATGAGGTGGAGCAGCAGGTGACCCGGCTTATCGAGGAGGCGGTGCAGGGCGCCGACGAGGTGGACAAGGTGCGCTCGGAATCCCGTGCCGGGCTCTCCCTGGTCTACGTGGATTTAAATGAGTGGGTCCGCTCCGACGACCTCCAGCAGCTCTGGGACATGTTGAGGCGCAAGGTGACGGCCGTCCAGGGCCAGCTCCCCGAGGGTGCCCTGCCTTCGGAGGTGATGGACGACTACGGGGATGTGTACGGGCTGTTCATGGCCTTGTCCGCCGACGGGTACTCCCTGGCTGAGCTTAAAGAGTACGCCGATTACATCCGTCGCGAGCTTATGCTGGTGCCCGATGTGGAGCGGATCACTTTTTACGGCATCCAGCCCGAGGTGGTAACCGTGGATGTCTCCCGGGCCAAGTGCGCCTCCCTGGGGATCCCTCCGTCCCGCATTGCGTCCATGCTCCAGGCCCAGAACACCATGGCCCCGGCCGGGGCCATGGACGTGGGAAGCCTCCGGGTGCGTATCCAGCCATCCGGGGCCTTTGGGTCGGTGGATGAGATCGGGGAGCTGGTGATCCAGGGGCAGGGCGAGGAGCAGGTGCTCTTGAAGGACCTGGCCACCATCACCCGGGAGTATCTGGACCCTGCCGAACCCCTGATGCGGTTTAACGGCAACCCGGCCATCGGCATTGCCGCGTCAGCGGCAGACGGCGCCAACGTGGTCACCATGGGGGAGGCGGTGAACGCGCGCCTGACGGAGCTCATGGCGGGCCTTCCCGTGGGCATTGAGCTCCACAAGGTCTACTACCAGTCCGACTTCGTCAAGGACAAGATCAAGGGGTTCATGCTTAACCTGGCCGAGTCCGTGGCCATTGTCATCGGGGTGCTTCTCGTGACCATGGGGCTGCGCAGCGGGCTCATCATCGCCGCCAACCTGGTCCTGTCCATCATGGGGACCTTTATTGTGATGCTGGTCTGGGGCATCGACCTGCAGAAGATCTCCCTGGCCGCCCTTATCCTTGTGATGGGTATGATCGTGGACAACGCCATCGTGGTGGCCGACGCCGGGCTGGTGAACCTGCAAAAGGGGATGACGCGACACAGCGCCATTGCCGAGCCCACCCGCCAGAGCGCCGTGCCCCTTTTAGGGGCCACCATCATCGCCTGCTTGGCCTTTTTTCCCATCTACATGGCCCCCACCAACACCGGGGAGTTCTGTGCCAGCCTCTTTCAGGTGGTGGCCATTGCCCTGATGTTCAGCTGGTTCCTGGCCATGTCCCAGACCCCGGTGTTCTGCTACCGGTTTCTCACCGTTCCCGAAGGCAAGGGCAGTGAGGATCTCCACAGCGGGCCCACATACCGTATCTACAAGCGACTGCTGGACACGGCCCTTCGCCATCGCCTGTTGACTCTGGGGCTGATGGTCGGGTTGCTGGTCCTGGCCGGGGCCGGTATGGGGATCGTGGAGAAGCGTTTCTTCGCCGATGCCGACACCGCCCAGTTCGTGGTGGACTACCGACGCCCGGAAGGCTCCCGCATCGACATGGTCTCCGAGGACCTGAAACTCGCCGAAGCCTTTGCCATGGAGATGGAGGGCGTCACGGGCGTGGCCACCTGCGTGGGCCAGGGGCCCCCCCGTTTCATGAACGCCGTCAACCCCGAGCCCAAGATGGCCAACTACGGCCAGCTGATCATCAACGTGGAGGATTACCGGGAGATCAGCGGGATGATGGAGGAGCTGGCCCGGTGGTTTGCCGAGTATCTTCCCGAAGGTGAGCCCCACATCACCAAGTACATCAGCGGGCCCAAGGCCGACTACCGGGTGGAGGCGCGGTTCACCGGCCCCGACCCCGCGGTGCTGCGTTCCCTGGCCGAGCAGGCCCGGGAGGTGATGGCCGACACCCCCAATGCCATCAACATTACGGACGACTGGCGGGAACGCTCCCTGGTCTGGGAGGCCCTGTATGTCCAGAACAAGGGGCGCCGTGCCGGGGTGGAGCGAACGGATCTGGCCCGGGATCTCCTGGGGGGAACCGACGGGGTGACCGTGACCAGCTACCGGGAGCATGACGAACTCATCCCGGTGAAGGTGGTCTACTCCTCACCGGACCAGACCGACCTTGCGGCCCTGCCGGTGTGGGGTGTCTCCGACGCCGGGGTCCCCGTGGCCCAGGTCACCGAGGGCAGCGACTTTTTCTGGGAAGATCCCGTGATCCGCAGGTACAACCGCCGCCGCGTGATCCGTGCCCAGTGCGATCCTGCGGGAACCATGACCTCCGATACCCTGCTTCAGCAGATCCGGCCCCGGGTGGAGGCCATCCCCCTGCCTGCCGGGTACACCCTGGAGTGGGAAGGGGAGTACGAACTCTCCAAGGACAGCAACGAAGGGGTCAGTGCCTTTCTGCCGGTGAGCCTCGTGGCCATGGTGATGATCCTGGTGTGGCTCTTCAACGGGGTCCGCCAGCCGCTGATGATCATCACGATCCTGCCCCTTGCCCTGGTGGGCATGTCAGCGGGCCTGCTGATTTTCGGCCAGCCCTTCGGGTTCCTGGCCATGCTGGGGGCGTACAGCCTCATTGGCATGATGATCAAGAACGCCGTGGTGCTCATCGACCTCATCGATGAAGACATCAAGGGCGGCAAAGACCCCCTGGCAGCCGTGAAAGAGGCATCCCTGAACCGCATGCGGCCGGTGATGATGGCTTCCGTAACCACGATATTCGGGATGATCCCCCTGATTTTCGACGTGATGTTCGTCTCCATGGCGGTGACCATCATGGTGGGGCTGGCCTTTGCAACGGTGCTTACCCTGGTGGTGATTCCGGTGCTCTACACACTTTTTTTCAGGATCCGGACGGACAGGACCGCAGGGGAGGTGGCAGCATGATGGCAAAACGGATTGTGGGATTCTTTTTAGGGGCGGCCTGTGTCGCGCTGTGCGTGGCCGGGCCTGCCGGGGCCGCGGAACAGATGAGCATCGAGGAGGCCGTGGCCGAAGCCCTGCGAAGCAACCCGGCCGTGACCGGTGCCGACGCCGAGGTGGCGGCCTCCAGGGAAGCCCTCACCAGCGCCCGGGCCGATCGGCTGCCCACCCTGTCGGCCGGGTACTACTGGACAAACCATAACCGGGAACCGATCCAGAAGAGCGCGTGGGGAACCTTTCCCGCAGGCTACAAGGAGGAGGCCGGGTGGGATGTGCAGCTCGTGCAGCCCCTGTTTTCGGGCTACGCCCTGAAGACGGCCCATGACCTGGCCCGGCTCGGGGTGGACACCGAAGAGCTGAACCGCCGGGAGACCCTCCAGCAACTGGCCCTCAGCGTGCGGCAGGCCTGCCATCGCCTGCTCCTTGCCAAGCGGCTCCAGACCGTGGCCGAGGACGAGGTGATCTCTCTCACATCCCACCGGCGCGTGGCTGTGGTAAACCACGAGCAGGGTTTGATCCCCCTGAACGATCTCTTGAAAGCGGAGGTGGCCCTTGCAGAGGCGGTACAGAACCGCAACCTGGCCGAGTCGGAGACGGACAAAGCCCGCATTTCGGTTAATCGGCTGTTGCATCGCGACCCCTTTGAGCCCCTTGCCATTGCCGACAGGCATGCGCCTCCCATCTGGGCCCAGAGCAGCGCGGAACTCGAATCCCTGGCCGTGACGCGGCGACCGCTGGTGGCCCTTCTTCGCCTGGGGATCCGGGAGGCCACATTGGGGGAGACGGCGGCCAAGAGTGCCTATTACCCCAGGGTCGACCTGGTGGGGCGCTACGCAAAGGCCGGGGACGGCCCCATTCCCGATGACAACGCCTTTACCCATTCGGACTCGGCCAGCATCACCCTGCAGGCATCCTGGACCCTCTGGAACTGGGGCAAGACCGGTGCCAACGCAGCAGAGCAGGCCCAGCGCAGGCGGTCTGTGCAGGCCTCTCTGGCAGATGCCGAGGCCGCGGTGAAACAGGATGTGCAAAACGCGCTTCTGGATCGGACCGTGGCCCTGAAGAACATCACCACCGCCGAGAAGTCCCGGGCCCAGGCCCGGGAGAACTGGCGGATTACCCGGGTGCAGTACGACCAGCAGGTGGCCACCTCCACCGACGTCATCGACGCCCGGACCTACCTTACATCAGCCGATTCCAATTACTATCAGGCCCTCTATGCCTACATGGATGCCCTGGCCGTGTTGGATTACGCCACGGGAAAACCCGTGGTGCGGCCGGCGGCAGGGGAAAACAGCTCCGATATGAACGGGGATGGATACCTCTCTGCCGGGGTCGGGAAGTAATCACCGAACCGACACGGCCTGTGCCGTGGCAAGGCCCCTTTTGGGGCATCGTAACGATACGACGGGGCCTTTACGGTTCCGTCATCCGGTTTCGAAAGGCCTGAACACCCTTTCGGAAAGTAAGTCTCCTTGGCGTGCAGGGAGGAGCGCGGTTGGGCTCCTCCCTGCTTTTCGCGTCCTGATTTCCATGGAGTTATTGAAAAACGCGACCCGCCCGAGGCGAGTCGAATCGTTGTACCTATGAATCGTGAGCGTCAGAGTATGGAATCCCCTTGTTCGTTGACTTCGTTGAGCGGCACCTTTGCCCGCTATTTTTTTTACGCGTTCCTTGCCGGGGCCATGGCCCTGTGCATCACCTGGGAAGCCCTGAACACGCCTTCCGCCTATCTCTTCGGAGAGGACTCGCTGCTGGAGGCCCTGCAGGTGGCGGCCCTTTTTTTTACCATGGTGTGTGCCTGGACCGCAGGCTACCGGGATCCTTCGCCGAACCCGGTGGCCACCATGCTGGTGGGGGCGGCCGCCATGGCCGGGATACGCGAGTTTGATTTCTGCCTGGACCGGTATCTCTTTGACGGCGGTTGGCAGGTCCTTGTGTGCCTTACCGCGCTGCTCACGGCTGCTTCCGTGTATCGAGACCGGGAAGCGCTCCTGGACTCCCTCCATGGGTTTGTGGGCAAGCCCAGCTTCGGGCTCATGGTGGGCGGGTTTGTTACCGTGTTTGTCTTCTCCCGGCTCTTCGGGCGCCAGGTGCTCTGGCGGGGCATCATGGGGGACGGGTACATGCCGGTGGTGAAAACCGCGGTGGAGGAGGGCACCGAACTCCTCGGATACACCCTGATTTTTATCGGCTCACTGGAGTTCCTCCGGGAGTCCCGCTGTGCCAGTGTTGTGTATAATGCGATTGATCATGTGAGGGGAAATGGGATAGACTGAAAGGCAATGGAAGCGTGGCTGGTTTCACGTCGCTTCGTGCATGGAGCAGACCCAGGGCATCGGGTCTGTCGATGAGATCGGAGGGAGCATGATGAGTCAGGAACAGGCGACCATACGCCGGATGGATCAGGAAGATTTGGCCATTGCCATTGCATGGGCGGGCCAGGAAGGGTGGAACCCCGGAATTCACGACGGGGCCTGTTTTTACGCCTGCGACCCCGAAGGCTTCTGGATTGCCGAGGTGGACGGCGAGCCCGTGGCGCTTCTCTCATCTGTTCGGTACGCGGCCCGTCTCGGGTTCCTTGGCTTTTACCTTGTGAGGCCGGACTGCCGGGGCATGGGCGTGGGGCGCGTGGTGTGGCGCCAGGGAATGGACTCCCTGGAGGGCTGCACCGTGGGGCTCAACACGGCCGCTTCCTGCGAAGCCAAATATCAGAAGATGGGCTTTCAAACCGCCCACCACGTGATCCGCTATCGCGGGGGCGCAGGGGGCGTGCTTCAGGCCGATCCTTACCTGCTTCCCCTCACCGATATCCCCTTTGACCGGGTCGTGGCCTTTGACACCACCTTTTTCTTCTCCAGCCGGGAGGCCTTCCTCGCTTCCTGGATCACGCGCCCCGGCGTTATTGCTTTAGGGATCCTCCAGGACGGCCACCTTGCCGGATACGGCGTGCTGCGCCAGGCCTGGGACGGCTTCCGCATCGGGCCCCTGTTTGCCCTGAACCCCTCCCATGCCCACAGACTCTACATCGCCCTGAAAGCCTATGGCGGCGAAGGCCCGGTCTACATGGATATCCCCGACGCCAACCCCAACGCTATGGAGCTGGCCGAAGCTTTTGGCATGGAACCCGTCAAAAAAACCGTGCGCATGTACTCCGGCGACCCTCCCTCGCTGCCCCTTTCAGGCATCTACGGCCTGACCTCCCTGGAACTGGGGTAAAAGCTCAAAAAAGCCTCCGGCGGCCCTGCCGGAGGCCAGCTGAGTGGTTACAAAAAAAGGGCGTGATTCCCGGGAATCACGCCCTTTGTGTGTTTAATGTCCTGTGGCGCCGTTATTTGTCCTTGGTAAAGTAGAGCACCAGGCTCTTGCCCATGACCGGGTTGAGGAGCCTGTCCATGAATTTTGTGATCTTGGGCTGGGAGAGGATGTCCCACTCCAGGAATCGTTTGTACAGGTTCACGGCCCAGTGGTCGGTGCGGGTGGGGCCCACGAGGCATTTCAGCCACCAGTAGGGGGCGTGGATGCTGTGGGCGTGGTGGGCGTTCCAGTAGGAGGCCCCCTGTTTTTCGATGAGGCTCACCAGGGGCTTTTTCTTGTAGATGCGCACATGGCCCATGTTGGCATTGAAGTATTCATCGGAGAGGAGCCAGCAGATCTTTTCGGGCCAGAAGCGGGGGACGGTCACCACCAGGTTATGGCCGGGTTTCAGGACCCTTAAGATCTCTTTGGCCGCGGCGTCGTCATTGGGGATGTGCTCCATCACCTCCGAGCAGAGGACGATGTCGAAGCTGTCGTCGGCAAAGGGCAGGTTGGTGATGTCGGCCATGGTAAAGGCCCAGGAGCCCCCTTTGTGGGCGCCCAGGTGGTCGTGGAACTGGAGTCGTTTGACGCCCTGCTGCAGGTCTTCATGGGAGAGGTCGGCACCGATGGCGGTGACCTTCTCGTATTCGTAGGCGGCACTGATGTGGCGGCCCGGGCCGCAGCCGATGTCCAGGATTCGGTAGCCGGGTTTGACGTCCAGTATGTTAAATTTTACGGTGATCACGGATGGCCTCCCTGTACGCTGCCACGGTCTGCTCGGCGGCGTTTTTCCATGTAAACTGTTCCTGAACGCGCTTGTAACCCGCCTCGCCCAGCTCCTTTGCTTTTTCGGGGTTGTCCAGCAGATGGCAGATGGCCTCTGCAAGGGCCTCGGGACTTTCAGGCGGCACCAGCATGGCCGCGTCCCCTGCCACCTCGGGCAGGGCACCGCCGGTGGTGCTGATCACCGGGATCCCGCTGGCCATGGCCTCGCCCACGGGCAGGCCGAAGCCTTCGTACACGGAAGGGACTACGGCGATGGACGCCTTGGCGTAATGCTCCCGGAATTCTTCGTTTGAGACCCGGCCCGTGAAGTCGATGAGGTGGCCCATGTCCAGCTTTTTCACCAGCTTTTCAATGCCGCCTCCCTCCTTGGGGGTGCCGATGACGGTGAGCCTGATGTCCCGGTGCTTGCTGATGGCGTGCACGGCCTGGAGGAGGTAGTAGAGCCCTTTTAACGGCTGGTCCGCGCTGTTGGTGACGATGAGCCGGTTGGGTTCGCGCTGGATGTGGGGCAGCGGGTAGAAGAGTTCGGTGTTGATGCCGTTGGGCACCACGTGGAATCGCTCTGCCGGGACGTCGAACTCGGCGTGGATGTCGGTTTTGGAAAACTCCGAGACAGTGATGAACTTGGGAAGGCGCCTGACCACCCGTTTCTGCATGCCGATGAAGGAGTACCACCTCAGGTGTTTCACTTTTTTCCAGAAACTTCGTACACTGCGTACCGCGATCTGGCGGTCCCGGGTGATGGGGTGGTGGATGGTGGCCACGGTGGGGACCAGGCGGCTCAGGGCCAGGATGCCGTAGGAGAGGCTCTGGTTGTCGTGGATGATGTCGAATTCGTGGACGCGGTGCTTCAGGTGGTTGTACGCCCTGTACCCGAAGGTTTCGGGCTCCGGGTACCCCATGGTGGAGATGCTCAACCATTCCATGAGGTTAATTGGGTTTTTTAGCTCTCCCACAGTAGGGGTGCGAAAGGGGTTTTCCGCGTTGTACAGGTCCAGGCAGTCCAGCATGGTGAGCTTGGCCTTGGAATCCAGGAGGGGATCCGGGGGCCCGGCCACCACCTCCACGTGGTGACCCAGTTCGGTGAGGGCCCGTGCGAGGTTCCTCACATAGACACCCTGGCCGCCGCAATGGGGATTGCTGCGGTAACTGATCATACAGATGCGTAACGGGCGGCTTGCTTCACGGGTCATACCGCCACCTCCAACGAATGAAACCTGATGTCCTTGCACATAACACACTCCTCACCTTCTGCGGGTGCCGGCCACCGCCGCTCCCAGGGTACTGCCATTACTTACGGATATGCTCCGGGGCCCTCAAAACAGCCGTGAACCGCGGCGAAAGCATAAGAAACTATACTTACCCAACGGCTTGAAACGAGGTCAAGCACTTTTTAGGTTGTGGTAAAAATGGTCTCTGAGACAATCAATGATCGATAAACAAAGCACATCTTAAGGGCCGGGGAGGCGTCTTCTTCTTGCAGGGGGCGCTTCTCCCTGATAGCTAATGGGATATCCCCGGGCAACGACCCGCCGAGATACCGACAACAGCAAAGGAGACACCCAAATGAAAGATCCCATCGACGCCTACTGGCGACTGCGCCTGGAATCCGTGAAGGAGCGCCTGGAGGCCAACAACTTCACGGTCTTTATCGCCGATGCACCTGAAGACGCCAAAACCATCGTGGAAGAAGAGATCCTGGCCAAGTCCGACGCCAAGAGCATCTCTTGGGGCGGTTCCCTCACCCACGTGTCCACCGGGGTGTATGAGATGCTGAAAAACCGGGACGACCTGGATGTCCTCGACACCTACGACAAGAAAGGCTTTACACCGGAGGAGGTGGGGGAGCGTCGCAGGCAGTCCCTTCTCTCCGATATATATGTGACGGGCACCAACGCCGTGGCCGAAGACGGCTACCTCGTGAACCTGGACATGGTCGGCAACCGCATCGCAGCCCTTACCTTCGGGCCCAGGGAGGTGGTGATCCTTGTGGGGCGCAACAAGATCGTTCCCGACCTTGAATCCGCCATGGACCGCGTCAAAAACTACGCGGCCCCGGTGAACGCCATGCGCCTGGACATGAAAACCCCCTGCGCCAAAACCGGCGTGTGCCAGGACTGCAAGAGCCCGGCACGTATCTGCAACACCTGGACCATCACTGAAAAGTCCTTTCCCAAGGGCCGGGTGAAGGTGATCCTTATCAACGCGGACCTGGGATTTTAGCATTTCAGGTCGTGGTCGCCGGAGTTCTTCCGGGCAACGTGCAATAAGAAAAAATCTGTGATATTGTCCGGCACGGCTGGGATTGACGAGTTCGATCCCAGCCCTTTTTTTATGTCGTCGACATGCAGCGTGTTTTCCCTGGACGGGTGGCCTTTCACGAGGGTGACGGGGGCTTTTCTTTGGATGCGGCTGTGTGTGGTCCGATATGTCGGCCGAAGGAATCGGCCTCAACCCAAAGACAAGACAGAAGGTGGTAGACCCATGGTCGTAGATTTCAAGAAAGTGAGCTATATCCTTGCCCAGAGCATCGGCGGTGACTTCCGGCGCAAGGGCTTCGACATCGACGCGGATATTTTCTGCGATTCCTTCAGAGCAGCCATGAAAGGCGAGCAGCCCACCATGCCCGCAGGTGAGATGCAGCAGGTGATGATGGCCTTCCAGCAGCACATGCAGGAAGAGATGCAGAAGGCCAAGGACGAAGTCGGCGAGAAGAACCGCGCCGAGGGCCGGGCCTTCCTCGGCGAAAACGCCAAGAAAGAGGGCGTGGTGGTCACCGACTCCGGTCTTCAGTACACCGTGGTGGAAGAGGGCACCGGCAAGACCCCCAGCGCCAAGGACCAGGTCACGGTTCATTACGAAGGCCGTCTCCTTGACGGTTCCATCTTCGACAGCTCCTACAAGCGTGAGCAGCCCGCTACCTTCCCCGTGAACGGGGTCATCGAAGGATGGCAGGAAGCCCTTCAGCTCATGAAGGAAGGGGCCAAGTACGAGCTGGTAATCCCCGCCTCCATCGGCTACGGCGCCCAGGGCGCAGGGGACGCCATCGGTCCCAACGCCACCCTGTGCTTCACCGTGGAGCTGATCAAGGTTCTCGGCTAAGTCGATTCAGTTCGGCAGGCATGAAAAACCCCCGGTGACCTCAGGTCATCGGGGGTTTTTGGGTTAGCGGGGCGGCCGTGTGTCCTGTGCCAGGGGCCGCCATCACCTGAACGTGTATTGCATCCCTGTACCGATAATCCAGAGATCCTTTTCATAGGTGACGTCGTGGCTGTCGGTTTCATCCATGTAGAAGAATTTCGTGACCCCGACGTTGAACCTGAGCCCCGGCGAGGGCGCCGCCATGAATCCTGCCGATATGCCGTGGAAGGTGTTTTTTGAAAGGGTGGGGGAGTAGTCCTCCTTGCCGATGCCGGACTCGGCAAAGCTGTAGCCACAACTGATTTTGACGGTCTCGCTGAGGGCGTATTCGGCGGCAATGGACGCCTCGAAGGTGTTGTCGAGATCATCCTCATCACCCTCCCAGTTCACCTCCTCGTGCCAGATGTAGTTGAAATCGCTTGCCAGTGTGAGGGCCTCGGATGCCTTCCAGGCCACCCCGAGGGCCGTCATGGCCGGAAAATCCTTTCGGTATGTGTCCCCCTCGCTGCCGAGTTGCCTGGCAAACGCCGGGGCAAGAGAACCTTTCATGGTGTCCACATCCCACTTTACTTTTGTCCTGAATTCATGGCGGAAACCGATGTTCCAGGACGGGCCGGGGGTGTAGTTGAAACCGATGATGGGGGCAAACCCGGTGCCCGAGGTATCGTAGTCCAGCATGTTCCCCCCGTCGATCTTATACTCCCTGCTGCCGCTGACAACCCGTCCCACAAGGGAAAGAGAGAGCTTGGCATTGACTGCAAAGGCCCCGCCTGCGTATCCCCCCAGCCAGGCCGAAGTGACCTCTTCCGGGAGGATGGGGCCGGGGGCTTTTCCCCTTGTGGCCACGAGCCCGGCAAGTTGCGTGGCGGTCAAGCCCGAAGCCTTGTCCAGAATGATTCCATTATCATAGTTGAGGGTGCCTCCGCCGCCGATGACCGTGGCCCCGGAAAACAGGCTCCACCGTTTTCCGTTCTTCATGACGAACAGGCCCGGGACAGCCCATGTGGTGGTGGTTGTCTCGTGCTCCACGCCCCCCTTTGCTGTGGGTGAAGGACTTGGGCATGATCTGGTTGGATACCCAGATATAAGTTCCCTCACCGAGGCGGACGGCACCTGCCGGGTTGTAGAGGGCCGCGTCCACGGAGTCGGTGGCGGCCACACGGGCCGGCATGCGGGTCCACTCCGCACTTAAGTCGGTGTTGTTTTCGATGAGGCTCGCCGGAGCCACGGAGGCCCGGACACAGACCGCCAGCATGGCAAGGGCGGCATACAAACGTCGTTTCATCACTCTCTCCTGATGTTGACTCACTAAAAAAATACGGTAACGACTCAGGTTGCGTTTGCCTCCGGTGGCCCTGCCGGGGTTCAAGCGTTCCAATTAGGTTCCGGAACGTTTTTTGAGGCGATTTTTCTGAAAAAACGACCTGCCGGAGGCTTTTTGCGTTACGCCGCGAGCTCAGCGTCCTTCAGGGCGCTGGCCGAGATCAGGCCTGCCTTGACCGCGCTTCGGGCGAGGGCCTCGCGGAAGTCGGGGTGGGCGATGGCGATGAGGGCGGCAACTCGTTCCGGGATGCTCTTGTGGGCCAGTTCAGCGATGCCGTGCTCCGTGACGATGCACTGGACATCGCTTCGGGGGGTGGTGACGGCGGTGCCCGGTGCAAAGCTCATCTGGATGCGGGAAAAACGCTTCTTTCCGGAGCCGGAGGTGGACTTCAGGGCGATGAAGCTCTGGCCGCCTTTGGAGAGGCGGGCACCGCGGACAAAGTCGAGCTGGCCACCCGTGGCGCTGTGCTGGGCAAACCCGATGGACTCGCTGGAGACTTGTCCGGTGAGGTCCACGGCCAGGGCGTTGTTGATGGATACGAAGTTGCTGTGGGCTCCGATGATGTTGGGATCGTTGACGTAAGAGGCCGGGTACTGCTCAAAGCAGGGGTTTCGGTGCATGAAAGCGTAATCCTTGGCGGCGCCCATGCCAAAGGCGGAGATGATCTTTCCCGTGTGGAGCTCCTTTTTTGCGCCGGTGATGACGCCCATTTCGTAGAGCCTTACCATGGAGGGGGTGAGCAGCTCGGTGTGGATGCCCAGGTCTTTTTTCTCTGACAGGCGGTCCCCGATGGCGTCGGCGAGTTTGCCGATGCCGAGCTGGAGGGTGGCCCCGTCGGGGATCCGCTCGGTGATGAGATCCGCGATGGTCTCTTCAATGGCATCGGGGAAGGTGGCGGGGAGCTCGTCGCAGGGGTGGCTCACTTCGCACAGTGCCGCAACCTCGGACACGTGGACATGGGCCTTGTCACCAAACACGTAAGGGGTCTGGTCGTTGACCTGGCAGTAGATCTTTTTCGAGGCGGTAAGGGCTGCGTGGCCCACCAGGGTGCCGCTGGGTCCCAGGCTCATGTAGCCGTTTTCATCGGGAGGAGAGACCTCCAGGATGGAGGCATCAAAGCCCCCCTGCAGGCTCAGCTCGTACATGCGGCTGAAGTGAATGCTGATGGGAGAGACGCAATCGCCCTGGGCAAGGAGCATGCGTTCGATGGGCCCCATGAAACAGCTGAAGTAGTTGACCTTCTTCTGCTGCTCCGGCGAGAGAAAATCCGGAAGGGTCATGATGAGGGCGGAGTACATGTTCAGGGTGCCGATGTCGGGTGATGCGGTGATGGCGTTGATCAGCTCCAGGGGGAAACTGGCCGCCGGGGAAGCAAAGACCGTGGCGTTTTCGGGCAGGGAGGCGGCAATGGCTTCCGGTGTGGTGAGGCGCTCTGCGTAGGTTTGTTTCCAACTCATGGCTATTCTCCTTTTCGGGTATTTGGATTGCAAACATTGGCCGAAAGGGATATCAATATTCGTGCCGGAAGGAGAAGTGCGGTAACTTCGGCATGTTGGGGATGACCTGATTTTGTGAAAATGAAATGTCATGTCATTTGATGCGATATTTCGTTTTAAAAAGGATATATCGCATTGATGAGAGAGGAACGATTTCGAGAAGTTGTGCGCTGCATCTGCGGCAGCCTGGATATCGACAAGGCCCTGTTTGATGTGTATCAGTACCTCAAGGATGAACTCCCCCTGGACGGGGTTATCATCACCCGCTACGAGACCGAGCGGAAACGCGCCCGTCTCATCGCCCTGGCCTACGACGGCGGCGGGCACCTGGTGAACGAGTCCTTTCCCATTTCCGATACCGCCTGGGAGATCATCACCCACTGGCAGCGTGAATCCCGGTCGGCCACCACCCCCTGGATCAGGGACCACACCCACCCCATCAACCGTGAGATCTACAGCCTGGTCAGGACAGTGATCCCCGGCTTCCTTCTGGAAAAAAACGACGGCAGCTTCTCCTCCATGACCTGCGGGCTCACCGTGGGGCAGACCCTCATCGGTAACCTCACCTTTGCCGTGGAGGGGCTGGACTGCTATCACACCGGCCATGGGGCCATTGTCACCGAAGTGAAGGAGCCCTTTGCCATCGCGTTGTCAAACGCTTTGCGGTACATGGACCTGGTGCAGGACCACAAGGCTCTCCAGCAGGAGAGCCGGATGGACGGGGTGATGGTGGGGGGAGATACCGGCCTTCGGGAGGTGCGTTCCCTGGTCTCCCAGGTTGCCCCCACAGACACGCCGGTGCTGCTTCTGGGAGAGACGGGCACGGGCAAGGAGGTGGTGGCCGGGGAGGTGCACAAGCTCTCCAGCCGTTCGGGGGCCCCCCTGATTCGCCTCAACTGCGGTGCCATTCCGGACTCCCTGGTGGACTCGGAGCTCTTTGGGCATGAGAAAGGGGCCTTTACCGGCGCCATCGAGATGAAACCCGGGCGGTTTGAGCGGGCAAACGGCGGTACCCTGTTTTTGGATGAGATCGGGGAGCTGCCCCCCGCTGTGCAGGTGAAACTCCTTCGGGTGATCCAGAGCGGGGAGTTTGAACGGGTGGGGGGAGGGGAGACCCTTCGGGCCGATGTACGGATCATCGCCGCCACCCATCGCAACCTGCCCCAGATGGTTGCCGACGGCAGGTTTCGCCAGGACCTCTGGTACCGACTCAACATTTTTCCTGTCCGGATTCCCCCGCTGCGTGAGCGCAAGGAAGATATTCCCCTGCTCCTTGATCACTTTATCCGTGCCAAGATCCGGGAGATGAACCTCGGTACGTCCTCAGCCATGGCCAAAGGAGAACTGGATGCCCTCATGGCCTATGATTGGCCCGGTAATGTGCGCGAGCTGCAGAACCTGGTGGAGCGGGCCCTGATTCTCTCCCAGGGAGGTCCCCTGCGATTCCCGGTGCTGGCCCCGGTCCTGGACGAACCGGCCTCTTTCGGTTCGATCCCATCGGAGCCCAGGGGGCTCTCCATGGATGCGGCGGTCACGGCCCATATCCGCCTTGTCCTTGAAAAGACCCGCGGCAGAATTGCCGGAGACGGCGGGGCCGCCGAGCTTTTGGGCATGAACCCGAGCACCCTGCGGAGTCGGATGGTCAAGCTCGGCATGTCGTTTCCTTCAGAGCGCGGTCCCTATAAAACAAAGGACTGAGCCCCGGGAGGATGCCAACACAAATGCAAGGGAGGGAAAAGGACTTGACTTAAGTTTGATATCAAACTATATTGTTCGTCAATGAACGTGACGCCAAGGAGCCGACAGTGAAAACAGACCACATCATCGCCCTGATTGCAAAAACCAGGGAGAAGTCCAACGCATTCATCCTGACGAAGCTGAAAGAGCTGGGCATCGAGGGACTTGCCCCGTCCCACGGGGATATCCTTGTCAACCTGTTCCAGAGCTCTCCGCTGTCCATGAAGGAGCTGGCCGAAAGGATCGGCCGGGACAAGTCGACCATCACGGCCCTGATCAATAAGCTCATCAAGCTCGGGTACGTGGAGAAGCGCAAGGACCTTGCCGACAGCCGGGTCACGCTCATTGGCCTCACCCGTGAGGGAGAGGAGCTCAAGCCCGATTTCGAGTATGTCTCGGCCAAGCTTCTTGCCACCACCTTCAAGGGCTTTTCCCAAGGTGAAAAAGAGCAGGCGGTGCAGCTCCTGGAACGGATTCACGGGAATTTTCCCTGAAAGGCGAGTGAGGGCTCCCGCAGCGGGCTGCGGGCGTTTTTTTTAATTAAATAGTTTGATATCAAACTTTATCGGCGTTGCTCCAGGCCAAGGCCTCGGCAACCCACGAAGGTGATACCCATGAACCCTGGCATTGTCTCGTTGGCACCGGTGACCCTCACCCTGCTTCTGACCTTTTACTCCCGCAACATCGTCCTGGCCCTTTTTGCCGGGGTGTTTGCCGGGGGGCTTCTCCTGGATGTCGCCCAGGGCACCTTTTTTGCCGGAATCAACGGCATTGCGGCTGTGTTTGAAAGCAGCTGGTCTGCAAAGGCCATTCTCTTTGTGCTGATGACAGGCTCCCTGGTCCACGTCATTGAGCAATCAGGAGGGGTGAAGGGCTTTGTGCGGCTGTTGACCTTGAAAAAAAGGGCCGTCAAGAGCGCTCTGGGGGCGGAGGTCCTCGCCTATCTTTTGGGCCTGGTGCTCTTTGTGGACACCACCGTCTCCATTGTGGTCCGTGGGGTGGCCATGGGGCCCTTGTTTGACGCCCGCCACGGAAACCGGGAAAAACTTTCCTACCTCATCGATTCCACCTCCGCATCCGTAGCGTTTTTGTCTCCGGCCACCGCGGCAGGTGCCTTTCTTGCCGCTTTGATCGGGGCCCAGGTCTCGTCAGGGGTGATCGGCGGGGACCCGTTTCGCCTGGTGCTCCAGGCCATACCCTTTCAGGTCTATTCCATGGTCTCCATCGCCATTGCAGGGGGCGCGATTATCGGCAGGAAAAAAGTGGCTCTGGCAGGGAGGAAAGGCCGGGACACGGATGCCGGGGACCGGTCTGAAATGATCCAGGGTGTTCCAGAGTCAGGGGCTGTGAACATGCTGCTCCCCTTGGGCCTTTTTATCGTTGGGGTCTTTGGGCTCATGGTCCTCACCGGAGACGGCTCCGCCTCCATCTTTACGGGTATTCTGTTGACCCTGATGGTGACCGGCGTTTTTTACAAGGCCCGGGGCGTGGTGGACACCCAGGGCTATATTGCCTGGTGCGTCCAGGGCATGGCCTCCTACCTTGAGATCGCCCTGGTCCTCACCCTCTCCTTTGCCTTGAGCGACCTGCTGAACCAGCTGGGGACGGGAGTCTATCTGGCCGGGTTCGGCCACCATGTCCCTGCGGCCCTTGTACCGGCCATGGTGTTTGTGGGTGGGGCCCTGATCTCCTTTATGAGCGGAACCGGCGGCGGGACCCTCTCCATCCTCGTTCCCATTACCATCCCCCTGGCCGCGGCCCTGGACGTCAGTGTTCCCCTGGTGCTGGGGGCCTGTGGTTCCGGGGCTGTTTTCGGCGATCACTGCTCCCCCATCTCCGATACCACCATCCTGGCGGCCAAGGTGGCGGGGGTGGACGGCATGGCCCATGTCAGGGCCCAGATGCCCTTTGCCCTGACCGGTGGTGTGATCAGTTTTTTGATGTTTCTGGCCTTGGGCGTTTTTTTGTAGGTGCTTTCGTTGCGTTGGTCGTGACGCTTTAAAGCGTCGATTCGTAGGGTGCACTCCGTTCACCCTACGGGCTGTGGGCTTTTTGGGACGGTGTCATTCTCGTTAAAGCCAGGGGAATCTCATATGTCCTTCATCGGGTTTTTTGGAAAGAATGACATGGGCCTCTCCTGCAAAAATGCTTGCCACAGGTCACACGTCACGCGAATGCCCCGAAAACGATTGCATGATGCCTGCCTTCATGCATTCGCCACAGGGTTGCCAGGTGCCCCCACCTGGCCGCCGGAGGCTTTTTTTGAACCGAATAGTTACCCTTATCTGAAAGGATGTAAGAAGATGAAACGTGCAGACGTGTATGAAAAATTCGATGCCATCGGCAGTCTTGTGTTTGCCACCGTGGACAAGGGCGTTCCCCAGACCCGGATCGCCCATTTGTTTGCCTTTGACGACGAGGGTCTCTACTTCAGGACCATGGTCACCAAGGCGTTTTACAAGCAACTGAACGAGACCGGCCTGGTGTCCATCTGCGGCATGTACCCCACCACCACCATTGCCCATGACGATGAGGGCATGCCCTCCTTCGAGCCCGGGTACACCATCCGTGCCACCGGAGAGGTCAGGGAGATCCCCCTGGAGGCCCTCAAGGCAAAGGCTGAGGAGAATGAGATGTTCATGCTGGGTGTCAAGGACATCAAGCAGTACCCGGCCATGACGACGTTTTGCCTGCACCGGGCCTGGGGGGAGGTGTTTGATTTTGATTTCGAGAAGGAGAACCGTCCCCACAAGCTGGAGCGGACCCGGTTCTGTTTCGGAGGGCAGGAGGTGCCGTTCCAGGGCATGCGCATCACCGAGGCGTGCATGGGGTGCGGGGCCTGCCTGGAGAAGTGCTCCTTTACGGCCATTGGCCGGGAAGGGGACCGATGCGTCATCGATCCATCGCGATGCGATGTCTGCGGAGACTGTTACACGGTGTGCCCGGTGGATGCTGTGGAGATCGTGATCCAGGATACACTGGTGCGGGGAACCGCAGGACACTGAACGGCCTTGTGGCGGCACCCCGCACCGTGTTTTACGGGTGGGTGAGTTCCTGCCGGAGCAGGGCCAGGGCGCGATCCTGGTCGGGGTGATCTTTCAGGCGCTCTGCCAGTTCCATGATGGCGTCAAAGACGGACTCTCCCAAAAGGTTCTGGTTCATGGCAAGGAAGCTCTCCCGGTTTTTCTCCCGGCTCTGTTTCCGCTGCCAGGACGAGGACCAGAGAACGCTTAAGTTGTCGGCCAGGTTGGTCTCGGCAATGCGCTGCCACTCTCCCTTGTCAAACCAGATCCCGCCGCAGGCCGTGCATTTTTCCAGGAAAAAGGGCTCGTCGAGCTCGATTTTGGCCCGGATCATGATGCCGTGGCCGGAGGGGCACAGGCCGGTCTTGCTGTCCTGTCCCTCCGGGGCCGATTCCCCGTCTGCCTCTGTGACGGTCATGTCGGCCACTTCGGCACGGCTCCCCGGCAGAAGCCACATGCCGCCGCAGGCCTTGCAGAAGTAGGGTGAGTTGTAGCCGGTCTGTTTCAGTTCCGTGGTGGTGCACTTCGGGCAATTCATGTGAGTCTCCAGTGTGTGTCAGTAGTCCAGGCTGTCCATGCCTTCATGAAAATAGGTTTTGAGGATCTCGTCGAGCTCCTCTCGAAAGATCTTCTCCTTGCCCCCGTATTGATCGTAAAGGGGCTTTGCGATGCGGCCGAAGGTGTCCAGAAGCTGCGGGTCAAAGTGGGTGCCCCGGCCCTCCTCCAGGATTTCCATGGCCTCGTCAAAGGACCAGGCCGTTTTGTAGGGGCGCCTGGAGGTGAGGGCGTCGAACACGTCGGCAATGGCAAATACCCGTGCCGTGATGGGGATCCCGTCTCCTTCAAGGCCCATGGGGTAGCCCTTGCCCGTCATCTTTTCGTGGTGGGACCGGATCACCTCCAACGCGTCGTTGAGCCACGTGGAGCGCTCAATGATGTCGCATCCGTGGTCCACGTGTGTCTTCATGATCTCATATTCATCGTCGTCCAGGCGACCGGGCTTGAGAAGTACCTCATCGGGAACACCGATTTTGCCCACATCATGGAGAAAGGCCCCCTTGATGAGGGTGCGCATGGTCTGGGCGGGAAGGTTCAGCTCCTCGCCCAGGCGGGCTGCGTAGATGGTTACCCGGTAGTTGTGGGCGTTGGTGTCGCTGTCCCGCTGGGCAATGGCGCTGCCCAGGGTCTCCAGGGTGTCCAGGTTGGCCTCCAGGAGGCGGACGGAAAACCGGGTGATGCGCTTCGTAAGCTTCAAGACCACCGGGTAGATCACGGCCGTGGTAATAAGGACAATGAGCATGGCCCCGATCATGGCCCTGAGCCCGCGCATGCGGAAGGCCTTGATGGTCTCCGGGGAGAAGGCGAAAAATCCGTTGATGATTCCCACGTTCTGGCCGCTGCTGTTGGACAGGGGAAGGGCGCTTTTGAGATAGGGGCGACCGGCAATGCGGACAATCTCGTAACGGGGGGCGCCCCTGTCGGGTATCAACAGGGGGGAGGCTTGCTGGGCTTCTTTGACGGCGCTTAAGTGGTCGTGGGTTTCATTGTAGAAATCGATAACCTTGGCGCCTTTCAGGTCGTAAATGCCGATGAAGGCAAAGGCCCCGGACTGGATGGGGGTGCGGGTGGCGCTGAAGTCGAGGACGGCCTGGTGCAGAGCATCGGCATCCAGCTGGTCCGGATCGGCCAGGAGGGCTTCGTTTCTTCCGGAGAACAGGGCAAGGCGATCCACGGCCACGGCAATGGCTTCACGGCTGACCCGGTCGCGCTCCATGAGAAGGACCCCGGCGCCCATGACCAGGGAGAGCCCGATCCCCAAGGCCACAAGGCGGATAATCAGGGTACGGTGGACAAAGGTGTGAAGAGAATGTTTCTGACCCATAATGAAAATCCCCTTTGACGAGGGCTCCGGCAGTCTTCACGGTGGCCCGGTTGGCGTTTTGTGACCAGCTTGGGCGACTTCAGTGCGGCCTTCTTTTTCGATGTTCCCTTTTCGTTTCTATATACAGCACAGTTTACCGGGCAAATCAATCGGCGGAACAGGGCCAACGCATTTCAGGGGCTTGCCCCGGGGGGCATTGTCTGCTTTGATGCAGCCGCCTTTCACGTAACCGGGGCCCTGCCCCTTAACCCATTGCCCGGAGTCCCATGACAACAACGACCCTTTCCCTGACCTGCCCCGACGACTATTCCCTTGAAACCCTCTGCTTCACCCACGGCTGGCGCCAGCTTCGCCCCTTCCACTGGGAGGAGGACGCCGGGATGCTTCGGTATGTGCTCCACACCGGGGCACGGTCCGTGGACCTGCTGGTCTCCCAGGCCGGTGACACCCTTGCCGTTGAGGTGACCGGGGACAGCCCCCTGGCCGAAGAAGAGAGGTCCGTTTTGAAAACGGCCCTGACCACCATGCTGGCCCTGGACAGGGAGACCGCCACCATCAAACGCCTGGCCCATAAGACCTCGGAGGCCCACGCAACCCTGGTGGCCCAGGGCGCCGGGCGGCTGCTCACCGCGCCCACGGCCTGGGAAAACGCCGCCAAAACCCTTTTGACCACCAACTGCTCCTGGGCCCTGACTCGAAAGATGGCCGAGGCCCTGTGCAGCACGGCCTTTACCGAGCCCGCCCCATCAGGCAGGTGCCCCTTTCCCGCCCCTGCCGAGGTGAACCGTTTCAGCGCCGAGGAGCTTAAAACCCTTGCCCCCGTGGGCTACCGGAGTGTCTATCTCAAGGCATTGGCCCACTGTTTTGTGGCAAACCCAGGGCTCGAAACCCTTTTGTCGGGTGGGAGGCTAAGCCACGGCGAAGCCAGGGCACAGATCTCTAAGTTCAAAGGATTCGGGGAGTACGCCCGGATTCATCTCATGACCCTTTTGGGCTTTTACGGCGAGATCCCGGTGGATTCCGTGGTGAGGGGGTACATGAAAGCCGTCCACGGTGTGACGGATATTCCCCCGTTTCTGGACGCGCAGTACGGAGACTGGGGAGTGAACCGCTGGTGGAAATTCAAGATGGAGTCCATGCTGCTGGGAAAAAATTTTCCGTGAAGTGATTTGGGGCCTTCGTCTGTCTCATCCACGTTCGGGTGAGGGGCAGGGAAACATCAAAGCAAAAACATGCCTCCGGCGGGTCGCTTTTTTGAAAAAAAGCTCCGCAAAAAACGTTTCTAATGTGAAAAAGTGGAAATTATTTCGGCGGAGCCTGGAAAGGCTTGCTTAAGAACTGTTTGCCAAACGTTTTAAAAGTTTGGCCCCGGCAAGGCCGCCGGAGGCCTCTTGAGGGCAAGATGCGCTGGATGGCGCTATTTGTTTAAGGCGAGATAGAACCCCACCCCGGTCATGACCATGGCCTTGGCGTACCACAGGGGCAGGGTGGCGCGTTTGGCGGCTCTGCGGACGTCTTTGGCGCGCAGGGCCAGCCAGGTGAGGGGCAGGGAGATGAGGAAAAGCAGGGGGTAGAGCCAGACAAAGCCAGCCATGATCCAGGCGATGGGGTCTGATTCGGAGCCGGGCGCGTCAAAGAGAAAGAGAACGGCAATGCCGAAGGGAGCCCAGGCAATGAGGATCAGAAAGCACAGGGCGTTTCTCAGCCTCACGGCCCGGGGAGTGGCCGGAGAGATCCAGGTCAGGTACCCCCGGGTCAGGCGATAGGCCAGGCCTGCCATCAGGTGGGGGCCTTTCGGGTCATGATCTCTTTTAAGGCCAGGATGCGCCCCACGGCCAGGGCGTGGGCACCGGGGAAGCGGGTTGCCATGGTTTTCAGGGTTTTGGCCAGGGTCTCGTAGCGGTCGCTTCGGTGGCAGATCAGGGCGATGTCCACGTCTGCGGTGAAGATTTGCCGGGCGGCGGTCTCCATGTCGCAGGTGACGGCCTTCATGTCGAGGTCGTCGGTCATGGTGACGCCGTTGAAGCCCATGCGGCCCCGTAACACCCCTTTGACCACTTCGGGGGAGAGGCTGGCGGGCCACTGGTCGTCGATGTCCGTGTACTTGATGTGGGAGAGCATCACGGCCGAGGCCCCGGCTGCAAAGGCAATCTCAAAGGGTACCAGGTCGGTTCTGGACAACTCCTCAAGGGGCGTGTCCAGCAGCGGCAGGGTGAGGTGGGAGTCCAGGGTGGTGCGGCCGATGCCCGGGAAGTGCTTGACCACGGCCAGGACCCCTTCGGTCTCCAGGGCCTCCATGACCTTAACCCCTAAGGCACCCACCTCCTGTGGCGAACCCGGGAACACCCTTTTTGCCATGATGCCGGAAAACCCCTCGGGCTGGACGTCCAGCACCGGGGCCATGTCCATGTTGTAGCCCACCTCAAAGAGTTCTTTTCCCGTGGTGCGCCCGAAGTGCCGGGCCGCCTCAGGAGTGCCCAGGGCCGGGGCACCTTCGGGGAAGAGGGTGAGGGGCGCTTTCATGCGGGCCACCTGGCCCCCTTCCTGGTCCACGGAGATGAACAGGGGCGGCAGGCCGCAGTGGGCCGCGTACGCCTGCATGGCATGGCACAGGTCGGCCACCTGGGCCGGGGAGTCGATGTTGGGGGAAAAGAGGATCACCCCTCCCACCTTGAGGGTGTCGATGAGGTACTTCAGGTCATCGGTGAGGTCGGTGCCGTCAAAGCCCACGATGAGCCGCTGGCCCACCTGTTCGTCCAGTGTCATATCGGAAATCTGTGCCATGTGCGTGTCCTGGGGTGTGTCACTATCTGTTTAGCTGGTACTTGCGTACAGCTCGGGAGTGCTCCTTGAAGGTTCGGGAAAAGTGATGGGACCCGTCTTTTTTGGAGACAAAGTAGAGGTACCCGGTGTCCTCGGGCCGGACGGCTGCCGTAAGGGCTGCAAGGCCCGGGCTGGCGATGGGTCCGGGGGGCAGCCCCTTGATGACGTAGGTGTTGTACGGGGTCCTGCGCCGGAGATCTTTTCGGGTGATGTTGCCGTTAAAGTCTTTGATGCCGTAGATGACCGTGGGATCGGTCTCCAGGCGCATCCGTTTTTTGAGCCGGTTGTGGAAGACCGATGAGATGATGGGGCGCTCCGATGGGGCGCCGGTCTCTTTTTCAATGATGGAGGCTAGGGTCACCACCTGATTGGGAGAAAGCCCGAGGGCCTTGCCCTCCTGCTGCAGCTCTTCGGTGAAGACCGCCTTGAAGCGTCCGACCATGGCGGCGAGAATGGCCTCTTCGGAGGTGCCCTTCTCAAAAAGATAGGTTTCCGGGAAGAGGTAGCCTTCAAGGGACGGGGCTTCTTCGGGCAGCTCCATGCGCCGGGTAAAGGGCTCGGAAAAGCAGAGGTCCATGATCAGGGCTGCCTCGCCAAGGCCGCTTTGTTCCACCACATCGGCAATCTGCTTGACTGTGTAACCTTCCGGGATGGTGAGCTTGCGCAGGTGGACCTTTCCGCGGGTGAGAACGGTGAGGATCTCCTCGGGTGTCATGGCACCGGACAGGCGGTATTCTCCGGCCTTGATTTTCTTGTCGAGGCCGTAGACGGTGGCCATGAACCGCAGTTTTGTCTCGGAAGAGCAGAGTCCGGCTTCCACCAGCTGGCGGGCGGTGGTGTTGAAACTCTGACCGCGATTGATGGTGTAGATGAGCGTTGTGGCCGGGTCACCTTGCGGGGTGCGATAAAACCGGGAGAGATGAATTGCCGTCCCGCCGGTACCCACCACAAGGATGAAGACCAGAAGGAGAAGGGGCCAGATGAGCTTTAACCTGCGAAGGTTAGCGTGTGTTTCCGTCATGGGTACCCGATTGTTTGATTCAAACCATGGCATTGCCGGTATTCCCAAGGCAATGACCTACCAGGGCGATCATATGTCAGGCCCGGGTGTTTGTCAAAACGAGCCTTGTACGGAATGGGAAGCCGGCTCATCTTTTGGAGGTATCGTTGTAAATTATAGGCCCTGCGCATTGCATTCCCGCCAGGGATGTCTACTTTTGAGATATTGACAACGACTCTGGCAACCATTTCACACGTCGAGTGCACCCATATCCAAGGCATCAGAACTGCAGATGGTGCATGCGGCTCTCCCGTAAAGCTGAGAAAATCGAGTAGATGTTCTGGTGACGCCGTTTTCTCATGAAATTTCCGGGATGGATTGAAAAGCGAGGATACCATGAAGACAGTCCGTGAGTATGAAGGATTTGAGCAGGGGCCCATCCGGCCTCCCAGCGAAGCGGCGAGCCTGTTGATTCGCGTGTCGCGTAACTGCCCGTGGAACCGATGTACCTTCTGCCCGGTCTACAAGGGGGAGACGTTTTCCCTGAGGCCTGTGGAGGACGTGATGCGGGACATCGACGCGGTGGCCCGGTATGCGATCCCCCTCCATGGGGTGATCGAGACAAAGGGCCGGGTGACGCGTGCCGACCTTGAGGCGGTTCAGGCCACGGTGAAAGGTGGGGAGATCCATGCCTTCCAGGCGGCGGCCAACTGGGCCCGGGGACGGATGACCTCGGTGTTCCTCCAGGACGCCAACAGCCTTATCGTGAAGCCCGAGGAACTGATCCGCGTTTTGGAGTACATGCGTTCCGTCTTTCCCTGGAACTATCGGATCACCTCCTATGCCAGGTCCCACACCGTGGCCCGGATCAGCGATGAGCACCTGGCCCGTATGGCCGAAGCCGGGTTGAACCGGATTCACATCGGCATGGAATCCGGCTCCGACGCCGTACTCAAACGGGTGAAAAAGGGTTCCACCAAAGCCATGCACATCCAGGGCGGCCTGAAGGTGAAGAAGGCGGGCATGGAACTCTCCGAGTACGTGATGCCCGGCCTGGGGGGAAAGGAGCTGTCCCGCGATCACGCCCTGGAGACCGCCGACGCCCTGACCCAGATCAACCCGGACTTCATCCGGCTCCGCACCCTGGCCATCCCCGGGCATACCGAGCTCTATACCGACTGGAAGGAAGGGCGGTTTGAGAAGATCACCGATGTGGAGGCCGCAGAAGAGATCCTTCTTTTTCTGGAGTCCCTGGGGGATATCACCAGCACCCTCACAAGCGACCATATCCTGAACCTCTTTCAGGACGTGGAGGGGAGCTTTCCTGTTGACAGGGAGGCGATGTGCGATAAGATCCGCGCGTTTCTTGCCATGGATCCCGTGGAGAAGATGCACTATCAGGTGGGGCGGCGCCTTGGCCTGTTCCACGGTATCGGGGGCATGAAGGGCTCGGCCCATATGAAACAGGTGGAGGCCACCTGCAGGCAGTACGCCATCACCCCCGACAACGTGGACGAGGTGATCACCCAGCTCATGACCCAGTTTATCTGAGTAAAAAGCGGCCCCTCGGCAAGTCCTTCCGGGGCCGCATCCGGTTTGTCTGTGAGCAGGGTGCACATGAGGAAATATTGTTTTTTTAGCGGGTGCATTGAAAAAACAAGTGATACGATGTAAATCTATTGTTTTTTTATGCCTCAGTTTTCAGGTGAGGCGATCTGCATACCGAGGAAAAGACGATGAAGCAGTTATGGCCAGAGGAGCTGGACGCCTTTCTGGACCGGCACCCGGAAGGGGAGGTAACCCTCGTGGACGTGCGTCGCGAGGAGGATTTTGAGCAGGAACACATACCCGGATCCGTATGTATCCCGGCCCTTGCCATCAACAAACGGGCAGGGGAGCTGGATCCGAAGCGCACCACGGTCTTTGTCTGTGAGCGCGGGGCCAAATCCCTTGCCGTGGCGCTGATCTACGAGACGAACGTTGCGCCGGAGGGTGAGGTTTTCAACCTCGCCGGGGGCCTGGATGCCTACCTGGGGCGCCTGGCCTACGGCCTGCCCAAGATCCGGGTGATCCGTCAGCACGAAGACCTCCCGCGGATGCTCATGGCGGCCATGGACCTGGAAAAAGGCGCCTGGCGGTTTTATCAGCGCCTGGAAAAACTCATGGAAGGCAAAGGGCCCGTGGGGGTGGTGAGGAAACTTGCCGCCGTGGAGATTTCCCACATCAACCTCATCCACGCCTACTTAAAGCGCTTGGACCCCCATGCCCCTGACTGTGTGACCCTGGTGAACACCCTGCCCGGTTCCGTTGTGGAAGGCGGGGAGAACCTGAGCCAGCTCTTTGAGCGCATGAAGGACGGCACCCTGGGATGGCGGGCCCTCTTCGAGGTGGCCCTGGAGGTGGAGGTGGCTGCCTATGAGATGTACCGCAACCTTGCCGACACCATGGAAGGGGAGGGTGCCGAGATTTTTTACTCGGTGGCCGCAGCCGAAAAAGAGCACATGCGCATGATCCTTGAAGAACTGGCGTGATGCTCTGGGCCATGCCAAGAATAAATAGCACATGACGGGATCATCCCATAAGTCCTCAGTTTTTTTTAACACCGCATTTTCGCACGGAATGTGCCCTGATGCTCGGGGCACATTTTTTTTGCCCTTGCGGGCCGTGCCCGCAGGGGACACGCAGCACATACGATAGTCTATTATTTATAGTGAAGAAGGCACACCACATGTTGAATGTATTCAGTCGATTTATCTCACGCCTGCCCTTGCCCGTGGCCATGGCCTTTGGCCGATGCCTTGGGTGGATCTGGTACTATCTTATCCCGATTCGACGAAAAGAGGCCCTGCACAACATCAACCGAGCCATGGGCAGGGAACTCACCAGAGACGAGCAGCGAAAGGCCATCCGGGAGCTGTTTGCCAACTTTGCCATGTACATCGTGGAGATACTCCGCATTCCCCATATGAGCCTTGAGGAGAACAAAAAGCTGGTCCAGATCGACGGTTGGGAGCACATGGACGCCGCCCTTGCCCGCGGCAAAGGGGTGATCCTGGTGGCCACGCACCTGGACAACGTGGACTTGGGAGGCTGTTCCATGGCCATGCGGGGGGCTCCCATCGCCGTGGTGGTCAAAGAGATGAGCAAGGCCGCAGAGCAGTTCATATCGAGCGTGCGCAAGAACACCGGTGTTATCATTATCAACCGCAAGGGGACCAAGAATTACATCAAGGAGCTGCTGGCGGAAAACAAGATCGTCACCCTGGTCATCGACCAGCATCTTGCCAGGCACCGGTCCATCGTGTGCGACTTTTTCGGAGAGCTTGCGGCAACGACCCCTGCTCCTGCACGGTTTGCCTTTGAGACCGGCGCCACCATCATCCCGGGGGTTATCAGCCGGAAAGCCAAAGACGGTCACCACCATGTCAAGATTTCCCCGGCCTTCCACCTGGAGACGCCCTATGAGGATATGGATGAGAATATCCGCCACAACACCGAGCGCCTGAACCGCATCGCCGAAGGGTGGATTCGGGAAGCCCCCAACCAGTGGTGGTGGTTCCACAGGCGCTGGAAGGTGCAGGACAACCCCGAAGGCTGGGACATTCCCGACGCCCTTTTAAAGCAGGTTGCCTCCACCTCTGAGAACCACTGAGACCCGCCTTCGACCGGGGGAGGTGACTCAGCATGACAACATGCTGGACCTCTTCCGGTGACCTTCCCGGAACGTTTTTCCCTACCATACCTCCCACGGCCCCGATTTGCCTTTCATTGCCTTGCCCGGCGCATTCTGTTGGCAGACCCCCTGTTTTTGGATAGACTGATTCAGACTGTTGTTTCAGATGGTTTTGTCGTTGCTGCACCAGCCCGTGCTGCGTGTGGCCTCTTGCAATATCGCCCAACCCATACACGGAAGGATGAGGTGTGCCATGCGAATCGACAACGAAGTGAAACTCGGGTTCAAGGATGTGCTGATCCGTCCGAAACGCTCCACCCTGAAGAGCAGGTCCCAGGTAGAGATGAACCGCACCTACCTGTTCCGGCACAGCCAGACCACCTGGTCCGGTGTGCCCATCATCGCCGCCAACATGGACACGGTGGGTACCCTGGCCATGGCCGAGGCCCTGGCAAAGCACGGGGCCATGACAACCCTTCACAAGTATTACTCGCCGGAGGACCTCAAAAACTTTCTGGCGCGCCAGGATGATTCCATCTTCGACCACATCATGGTGAGCACCGGGACCATGGATGCGGATCTGGAGCGTTTGAAACAGATCGTTCATGTGCTGCCGCTTCTCAAATTCATCTGCATCGACGTGGCCAACGGGTACACGGAAAACTTCGTGGACGTGGTCCGAAGGGTGCGGGACCTTTTCCCGGACAAGGTGATCGTGGCGGGCAACGTGGTGACAGGGGAGATGGTGGAAGAGCTGATCCTCTCCGGGGCCGACGTGGTTAAGGTGGGTATCGGCCCGGGGTCGGTCTGCACCACCCGTGTGAAAACCGGGGTGGGGTACCCCCAGCTTTCGGCCATCATTGAGTGCGCGGACGCCGCCCACGGCCTCAAGGGGCTCATTGTTGCCGACGGCGGGTGCACCTGCGCCGGGGATATTGCCAAGGCCTTTGGCGCGGGCACCGATTTTACCATGCTGGGGGGGATGCTGGCGGGCCACGACGAATCCGGCGGGGAGATCCTCGAGGAGAACGGAGAAAAGGTGGTGACCTTCTACGGCATGAGCTCCCGGGACGCCATGGAAAAGCACAGCGGCGGGGTGGCCGACTACCGCGCCTCCGAGGGCAAATCCGTGACGGTCCCGTACCGGGGGCCGGTGGAAGACACCCTGCTGGACATCCTGGGGGGCCTTCGATCCACCTGCACCTACGTGGGCGCGGCCAAACTCAAGGAGCTCTCCAAACGCACCACCTTTATCCGGGTCATGGAGCAGCACAACCGGGCCTTCGGGGATGAGTAGCCTTGACCTTGCCGCTTTTTGAAAAGTGGGCTATCGTCGGGCTGACATGGTGGTTGTTCCCACAGGCGTGATCTCCGTCACAGGGGACGATCCAGGCACCATGGTATGGATGGAATGTTTGAATCGCCTGTCGATACGCTTGTGGGTCGGTCCGCTCCGGACCTTCCGTCGGCGGGCAGTGTCTTGTTTTGGAGGGTTTGGCTGTATGCCGATGCGATGGATTGCGGTATCTCTTTTTCTCTTGTGTGCGGGGTGCGCCCCGATTGTGGTGGGAACCGGCGCCACAGGCGTCTACAAAAGCGCTTCGGATAAACGTACCTTCGGCAACCAGGTGGACGACGCCACCCTCACTGCCCGGGTGAAGACCGCCCTTGCCGAATGCCGGGAGGTGCCCACCTTCTCCGTGGACGTGGACACCATCGAAGGGGTGGTGACCCTCACCGGCATCGTGGACAACGAAGGGGTGGTGCGCAATGTGGAGGCCGTGGTCCGCAAGGTTTCCGGGGTCAAGGATGTCAACAACCTCCTGCAGGTGGGGCCCACCAGCATCGGGCAGGCCCTGGACGACAAGGTGGTGGGCATCAAGGTGAAGTCCGAACTCATCGCCTCACCGGACGTGGATGCCCTGCACATCGATGTGGACGTCAACAACGGGGTGGTGACCCTCACAGGCGTGCTGAAGAGTGCAGCCATGCGCGATGAAGCCGTTCGTCTGGCCGACCGCCTCGTGGGGGTCAAGCGCGTGGAGAACAACCTTGTGGTGAGATAAGCAACGCGGGCCATCATGGCTGTTTTTTTGTGGAGCGCCGCACGCCAGTGCGGCGCTTTTGTTTTGCGGCAAAGCCCCGGGGTGTCCGTCTTTGGGGCCACTTCCTACCGGTGGTTGACAATTTCCTTGCTCGCTGTGAGTTTTGCTGGAAATTGAGTGTATTATCATGGATTGCCTTGAATTGTCCTTCCTTCTTTGCTACCTCCATCTATTCCTGAGATGTTATCGTGTAACCGGATAAGGCACCGTTTTTTTGGAGGTGCCGACCATGGGTTGAGGTGTGAGCAGGAGGAAGGATGCTGGAGCGAATCGACACGTTCGACTCCCGGTTTGTGGCGCCGCGCCATGTGGACGTGTGGCTGCCGCCGGGCTATGACAAGGGGGGAGGGGCCCGGTACCCCGTGATCTACCTGCAGGACGGGCAGTACAACTGCCTGCCCGCAAGCAACCTCATGGGCTGGGGGCTCTGCGATACGGCAAGGGGGCTCATCGAGGACGGGGTGATTCCCCCGGTGATCCTGGCCAACATCTGGAACACACCGGATCGCTGGCGGGAGTACGTTCCCAAAAAGCCCGTGGAACGGTATGTCTCCGAGAAGGAGAAAGCGTCCATCCGGCGGCGGGGCAAATGCCCCACCTCGGATCGTTACCTGAGATTTCTTACCGAAGAGCTGATTCCCCACATGGAGTCGGCCTATCCCCTTATCACCCGCCCCGAAGCGCGGTTTGCCATGGGCTCCAGCTTAGGGGGCATCATCTCTCTGTACGCGGTGTGCGAGCACCCGGACCTGTTTTACGGGGCCGGCTGCCTCTCTTCCCACTGGCCCCTTTACGAGGGCTCCACCCTTCCTTACATGGCAGATACCCTGCCCGACCCCGCGTCTCACCGGTTTTACTTCGATATCAGCACCGAAGCCCTGGACGCCAAGTACATCCCCTACCACAGCCGCGTCCGGGACATCCTGGCCCGAAAAGGGTACCGGGAAGGGGAAAGCTGCATGAACCGTGTCTGGAAAGGCCACGACCACTCGGCCACCTCCTGGGGCAAACGGGTCCATGTGCCCCTGACCTTTCTCCTTAGAGGGGGCTCGCCATAAACAGGGTCTGCTCGGTGTCGTCGTTGCCCGACAGGGTGGAAAACCCCATGGATTGGTAAAGGGAAAAGGCCCTGGTGTTGTTCTCGTAAACCTCCAGGGTGAGCTTGCAGCACCCTCTCTTTTCAGCTTCGTCGCGGACGGCGTTTAACAGGGTCTTGCCCACCCCATGGCCGCGGAATCGGCTGCTTACCCCCAGATCGTGGATGTTGAGCGAAGGCATGGCACGAAAGGTGGAAAACCCTTCCACGGTGACGGCAAAGCCTGCGGGCTGCTTCTCTTCATAGGCGAGGAAGACCACCACGTCGTTTCGTTTTTGGATCGCCTCCACAAGGTTTGCGGGGATCGGGACATCGCTGGGGGTCCCGGCTGTTCCCAGGCTGCGGGTGTATTCGGTGAAAAGGGCGAGAAAATCGGCGGCCTCTCCTTCGTGGTCGAGGCGGGTGATCAAGACGTCTGACATGGTACAACTCCCTGTGTGACTTTTGTTTAAAACCTGTTTGTTAAACTTTTTAAACGTTTAGCCCCCGGCAGGGCCGCCGGAGGCAACGGTTACATGGTGTAGATCAGGGCTCGGGGCGGCATTGAAAATAACGGTCCGTGGATCGCTGGATGGCAAAGTGACCTGAGTCGAGGATTTTTTGCCGTGCAGTCTCTTTGGGCTGGTGGCCGCTGTCGATGTAGAGGACCCCTTCCGGAACCAGAATGCGCCGGATGTCCGAGAGCATGGCCGTGGGGTCCTTGACCATGTGGAACATGTCCATGGCATACACGATGTGGACGCTGTGGTCGTCCAGGGGTGTCGCATACCCCCGGGTGAGCAGCCCCATGACGTTGGTGAGCCCCATGCGAAACGCCCTCTCGTTGACAGACTGGATGGCCAGGGGGTGGAGGTCCACGGCCGTCACCAGCCCTGTTTTCCCCACCCGCCGGGAGGCGGCCTTGAGGTAAGAGCCCGGACCGCACCCGTAATCCACCACATGCATCCCTTCCATGATCTCGAATTCCGCCAGGATATCCGTGCGCCTGCTGAACAGGTCCTTGACCCGGAAGGCCACCGTCATGAGCCTGAAAGCCGTGTTGGAAAGGTGCTCTTTCATGTTTTTTCCTTTTGGTCACTGTTCAGTTCAAACAAGCCTTCGCCAGCGGATGAGACCCGCCTGCACCCGTGGCTGCGTGTCACCATTCAGGACTACTGCGCCACACGCGAGGGCCGGAGGTCTTAGCGATCCCCTGCCTACGATGGATCAGAACGGGTCGACGGTCAAGATGGGGAGTGTATTTATCTGTGTCCTTTGAATGAATGATATGAAAAACTGTGCCCATTGAAAATGAAACCAACTGTATCTTTAGGCCTTCAGGATAAGTGGGGTAGGGTATCGTCATGAAAGCGAACGTTGCAGAGAAAAAGGGGGAGCAGCCCCTCTACGAGGAGGTGGCCGGGCGCCTGGCCCTCATGGTGAGGGAGGGCACGTTCCTGCCCGGTGAGAAGGTGCCCTCCATCCGGGCCATGAGCCAGCGGCTGAAGGTGAGCATCAACACCGTGAAGACCGCCTACGGCTTGCTGGAGGACCGGCGGGTCATCGAAGCACGCCCCCAGTCCGGTTACTACGTGTGCGCACGGCTTCCCGAGATTCCCCGGGAGCCGGATGTGCGGCGTCCCATTCTCAATGCCGCAGCCGTGGAGGCCGGAGAGATGGTCTCCCGCATCATGCGGGATGTGAACGACCCAAAGCGGGTGCAGTTCGGGGCAGCCATCCCTGACCCGGCCATTCTGCCGTCTGAAAAACTGGGACGGATCATGGCGGCCGAGGTGCGGCGCACCAAGGGCCACGGCACCGACTACGCCATGGGCAGCGGCCTTCCAAAGCTGAGGCACCAGATCGCCCGGCATATGCTCAATGCAGGGGTGACCCTGTCTCCGGACGAGATCCTCATCACCTCCGGGGCCTCGGAAGGGGTCTCCCTGGCCATGAAGGTCCTCTGCCGACCCGGGGACACCGTGGTCACAGGTGCCCCGGTCTATTTCAACTTTCTGCAGCTCTTCCGGGAGCTGGGTCTCAAGGTCCTTGAGATTCCCTCATCCCCCGTGGACGGGATCCATCTGGACGCATTGGAGCGCGCCCTCTCCCGAAACCGGGTGAGCGCCTGCCTTCAGGTGACCAACTTCAACAACCCCTTAGGGGTGTCCCTTTCCGAGGAGAAGAAAAAAGCCCTGGTGGCTCTTCTGGCACGGTATCAGGTGCCCCTGGTGGAAGACGACATCAACGGCGACATCGCCTTTGAGGGCCGTCGCCCCGGGGTGTGCAAGGCCTACGATAAGAGCGGCATGGTAATTCTTTGCTCCTCTTTTTCCAAGACTCTGGCCCCGGGTTACCGGGTGGGGTGGATGGTTTCGGGCAGGTTCCAGGAGCGCATGCAGCGCCTGAAGATGGTCTCCTCCCTGGCCACGGCCCTGCCCCCCCAGCTGGCTGTGGCAGAGTTTCTGGCCAACGGGGGCTACGAACACCACCTGCGGGGCCTCAGGCGTACCTGCGCCCAGCGGGTGGCCGCCATGGGCGAGATGGTGGGGGAGACCTTCCCCAAAGGCACCCGGGTCACCCGGCCCTGGGGCGGGTTTACCCTCTGGGTGGAGATGCCCCAGACCGTGGATTCCCTGAAACTCTATGCCGCAGTGGAGCCCCTGGGCATCACCGTGGCCCCGGGCGCCCTTTTTTCCCTCGGCGACACCTACCAGCACTACCTGCGCCTGAATGCCGCCGCCTTTACACCGGAGACCCGCTGGGCCCTCAAGGCCGTTGGGGACGCTGCCCATGCGCTGGTGTAATGGACTCAAAAAGCGTGCCTCCGGCGGCGAGGTGAGCCACCTCGAAAGCTTATAGCCATTGCGCTTTGCCCTTCGTTCCTCAGGGCAAAGCGCAATGGCCTTCGGCTCGGGCTGCGCCCGACATAAACGCTGATGGTTTATGTTAGCTGCTTTATAACCTCGAAGTTATATCGGTTTTTTAAAACCTGTTTGTTAAACTTTTTAAAAGTTTAGCCCCCGGCAGGGCCGCCGGAGGCCTTTTTTTCCGATTTTTACGACCAACAACGTGATGGATGCTATGCGAAATGTAATGTTTTACGTGATGACGATTTTGATCTGGGGCTCCACCTGGCTGGCCATTACCTTTCAGCTGGGGCGCATTGACCCCATGGTGTCGGTGACCTACCGGTTTTCCCTGGCCGCGGTGCTGCTTCTCCTGTGGTGCGCCGTGCGGCGTTTACCCATGCGGTTTACGTGGAAAGAGCACCTGGCCATGGCCGCCCAGGGTGTTTTCCTGTTTGCCCTGAATTACTGGCTTTTTTACCTGGCGGAGCTTCACATCGCCAGCGGCCTTGCCGCGGTGATTTTTTCCACGGTGATGGTGATGAACGTTGTGAACGGGGCTTTGTTTCTCAAGAGCCCCGTGGACGCCAGGGTGGTGGCGGGGGGCGCGTTGGGCCTTGTGGGCATCGGCCTGGTGTTCCGGCCGGAGCTCACCTCGTTTCACTTTGGTGACAGCGGGGCCAAGGGGCTGCTGCTCTGTTTTGCGGCTACTTATCTTGCCTCCATCGGCAACATCCTGTCCGCCCGCAACCAGAAAGCAGGGCTCCCCGTGGTGCAGACCAATGCCTTCGGCATGCTTTACGGAGCCCTTATCATGCTGGGGCTGTCCGCGCTTCTTGGGCGCTCCTTTGCCTTTGAGATGAGCACGGTCTATGTGGGCTCCCTGGTCTACCTGGCGGTCTTCGGGTCCATCGTGGCCTTTGGCTGCTATCTCTCCCTTATCGGCCGCATCGGGGCGGATCGGGCGGCTTATGCCACCCTGGTCTTTCCGGTGGTGGCCCTGGTGATCTCCACCATCTGGGAAGGGTACCGGTGGAGCGGGTATGCCTTCAGCGGCGTCGCCCTGATTCTTTTGGGGAATCTCCTGTTGCTCAACCGAAAAGAGGAAAAGAAAACGTGTCAGGCAGGCCGTGCCGCAACACCTCCCGCCACTTCCCCTGATACTCTGACAGCCTGAATTTTTAGAAGGGACCAATGAACCATGGACATGCTGCTCCAGCTGTGGGGAGGCTCGTTTTACCTCGTCAATAAAATGCTGTTTTCATTTGCCGAAGGGGCTGGCGAACGTGGGGCTCGCCAGCTGAAACTGTGGGGCTGGGCCATCTACATTCTCGGGGTCCCGGCCTGGGTGACGATTCTGATTCTCAAGCACAACTGGATTGCCGCGTCCATAGAGGCCGGAGGCGTCCCTGCCATGGTGCTGGGCCTGCTTCGTGTGTATCAGGGCAGCGGAGCGAGCAACGGAACCCTTGACGGGGTGGCCACGGTCAGCACCTACGGGTTCATGATCCTTGGCGTGGGGCTCAGCCTGTACGATTACCACGGCGTCACCTCGCTTTCCCAGGTGCTGGAGATGGGGGTGATGGTGGGGTTCCTGCTGGGGAGCTACCTTCTGGCAAAGGAGAGGCACGTGGGGTGGCTTTTTTTTATGCTGATGAACGCAAGCATGGGCACCCTGATGCTGCTTCAGGGCAAGCCAATCCTCGCGATCCAGCAAGGGGTGTCCCTCTGTTTTGTCGTGTACGGCTTTGTGGGTGCCGTCAGAAGAAATGCGGGCGGAGATTGCGAGGTCATCGTCGACTAAGGAACAGACAAGAACGATGTCCCCGGCAGGGCCGCCGGAGGCAAAAGAAAGGAAAAGACCATGAAAACCATCGGACTGCTGGGCGGAATGAGCTGGGAATCCACCGCCGGTTACTACAAAGCCATCAATGAAGGGGTCAAGGAGGCCCTGGGCGGCCTTCACTCGGCCAAGATCAGCCTGTACAGCGTGGATTTTGAAGAGGTGGAGGCCCTTCAGGATGCCGGAGACTGGGACGCTGCCGCAGAACTCCTCGGCCGGGCCGCAACCTCGGTGGAGGCTGCGGGCGCGGACTTTCTCATGATCTGCACCAACACCATGCACAAGGTGGCCGAAGAGGTCCAGGCGCGCATCGCCATTCCCCTTCTTCACATCGCCGATGCCACGGCCGAGGCCTTGGCCGCCGACGGGATCTCCAGGGTGGGGCTTTTGGGGACGCGCTTTACCATGGAAGAGGATTTTTACACAGAAAGGCTCAACAAGAGGTTCGGCCTTGAGGTGGTCACCCCGGATGACCGGGGCCGTGGGGATGTCCACAACGTGATCTACTCGGAACTCTGCCGCGGTGAGATCAATTCCTCCTCCAGGGAACGCTTTGTGGAGATCATTGAAGAGCTTAAAGGCAAAGGGGCCGAAGCCGTGATCCTGGGGTGCACGGAGATCGGCCTGCTGGTGGGGCCGTCAGATACCCCGGTGCCCCTCTACGACACCGCGGCCATCCATGCGGCCAAAGCCGTGGCGTGTGCCATCGGGTAAGAAAAGCGCCTCCGGCGGCCAGGTGGGGGCACCTTGAAACCCTATGGCGAATGCATGGAGGCAGCCTTTCTGTTTGTGTTATCGGGGCATTTGCGTGGGGTGTGATATGGAACAGCCGGTGTTGCAGGAGAGGCTTTTTCTGTTTATCAGGAAACCGGTTGGTTTTACAACGTGATATGTAGGCTTCTGTAGAGTGCGCTTGCGCACCAATGGGTGGTAAAATCAACCCTTTTGCCGATTCTGTGTTTCGCAAGGGGAGCCTGTGCATGGCTTTTTATGGGTGTCGTGACCCTTTGGTGGTGCGCAAGCGCACCCTGCCTTGCATATCCCCTCCCCACATACATTAAGGATCGCCCCCGGCAACGTTGCCGGGGGCTTTTTTTATTGTTTTTATGTGGTGTGTTGTATCAGATCCTGAATTTTCCTACCTGCTCCTGCAAGCCGCCGGACAGGCCGGTGACGTCTTCGGCGTGGGTGTTGACCATGTCGCTGCTGGAGACGAGGGTGGCGGCGGTGTGGCTGACCTCGGTGATCTCCCGGGCGATCTGGTCGGCAAAGCGCGCGCCGTCTCGGGCCTGGTCGTTGACCAGGGCGATGGCCTGGGAGGACTGGGCCAGGTTGCCGGAGATCTCCCGGGTCGTCACAGACTGCTCTTCGATGGTGGTGCCGATGGTCTGGATGATCTGGTCGATTTCATGGATCGTCTGGGCCGTGGCGTTCATGCCGGCGGTGGTGTTTTTGGCGGCGTTCTGGATGCCCACGATCTGTTCGTTGATGCGGGTGGTGGCTGCCCCGGCTTCGTGGGCCAGGGTTTTGATCTCGTTTGCCACCACGGCAAAGCCTTTACCGGCTTCTCCGGCCCGGGCCGCCTCGATGGTGGCGTTTAAGGCCAGCAGGTTGGTCTGGCCGGAGATGTCGTCGATGGTCTGGGAGACCTCGCCGATCTCCTTGGCGGCTCTGCCCAGGGTCTCCATGAGCTCCTTGGCCCGGTGGGTCTCGCTGACGGCGGTCTCTGAGATGGAGCGGGCGGTTTCTGTTTTTCCGGCGATCTCGGCGATGGAGGCGGTCATCTCCTCGGTGGCCGAGGCCACGAGGTGGGCCGTGGACGAGGCGTCGTTGAGGGCCTCTGCCATGCTCTCGATGTTGCCGCTCATGTCCGAGGCGGCCGTGGCCACGGAGTGGAGCTGATGGGACATGCCGTCCGCTCCCTTGGTCATCTCCCCGGAGATGGAGAGCAGCTCCTTGGAAGCCGAGCCGATGGTGCCGGAGCCCCCGGCAATATCCCGGATCATGCCCTGGAGCTTTTCGAGGAAAGAGTTGAAGAGGGTGGCCAGCTCTCCAATTTCGTCCCGTGCCCCGTAGGAGAGGCGACCGGTGAGGTCCCCGTCGCCCTGGGCGATGTCGGCCACCATGGTGATGACCTGCTTTAAGGGGACGGTGATGGAGCGGGTGATGAAAAAGGCCAGGACCATGCCGATGAGGACCGCTATGGCTCCCACGACCATGGCGATGCGCGACAGGGTCTCTGCGGAGTCGCCAAGGGTTCGGGAGCGAGAGCCCGCGATGTCCATGGCTTCCCGGTAGATGCCCTCCACGGCCTCGCCGATCTCCCGGGCCGAAGCGCCCATGGTGGCCTCGGCCTCTTCAATGATCCTCTCTTCGCCAAGGACCTCTGCAAAGGCATTGGCGTAGGCATCCAGCTGCTCGGTGGCCTCGGTGACGTGGGTCTGGGTGATACCGGCGCCCTTGAGCTGGTCCGAGAGGGTGGTAACGGCCGTGCGGGTGGCCTCGGCATCCTTTTCTTCTCCGTAGAGGAGGTAACTCTTCTCATGGGTGCGGATGGCCAGGAGGAGTTTTCCGGCCATGGGCACGTAGACATCGTTTAAGGAGGCTTCGATGTTCTCCCGGGTGGTGACCATGATCTCGTAGAAGTACTCGTCGTCGTCCAGCTGCTCCAAGGCCCCTTTGTAAAGGGTCAGCTGCTTGGCCTGGTAGGCCTTGCTTTCGGCGCTGCAGGTGGAGCGGTTCAGGGCCGCTTCATAGGCATCGATGCTGTTGACGAGGTTCTCCCTGGCGTCGGCAAAGGTGGTCTGCTTGAACTCCCGCTCGCAGATCCAGAGCCGCAGAAAGGCGAGGTAGAGGGTCTCCACCTGGTGGCCCTTCATCTTCTCTTCCAGGATGGCACCCGCCTTGTTGAGTTCCCCCTGGAGGCCCGAGTGGGCATCGGCCCCTTTGCGCTCCCAGGCCGAGGCAAGTTCCAGAAAAGAGGCCAGGTAGTGTTCGGCCAGGTCCTTGACCCGGTCGGATTTTTCAGCGCTCTTCAGGTAGCCTGCCTGTCTGGCCAGGGTGTTGATGGCGTCGGCTTCGTCCTGGAGCCGTGCGATGCCCTCCTTCAGGGTTGCCAGGGCAGCTTCGTCCCGGCTGGCGAGGAATCGGCTCTGGAGTTCCCGGCTTTCGATGAGCAGGGATTTGACGTCAGCCGCGTTTTCAGCAATTTTCAGCTCCACCGTCATGAGGTTTCCCACACTTTTCACCGTGGAGCGGACGCAGTACTGGTAGATACCGATGACACCTAAGAGCAGGAAGATGACAATGCCGAACCCTCCGCCCAGTTTGTAGATCATTTTCATGGCTGCCTCCTTATCCCCTGTGTTTCCAGGTCTCGATGAGTTTGTCGTAGGGCATGGTCTTTCCCTTTTCATCCGGCACGGGCGCCTTGGGGGCTCCGGGCTGGTTCAGCCAGTAGTCGCGGGATTTTTTTGGGTTGAGCTTCGGCGAGTACCGGGGAAGATCCATGGCTGCCATGAGGTCTTCCATGGCGTGGGCGATGTTGTCCATGGCCTGCTGGGCGGTGATCTCTCCGGCCACGGCCATGCCCACGTTTTTGGCCCACTGGGCTGAAAGGGAGGGGTAGTGGGGGACGTTGGGGCCGGTGTCCGTCCACCGGTTCTCCACCGGGGAGCGGTAGAAGGTGATGAGGCCGCCGAATTTTCCTTCGTAACGGTCCAGCTTGGGCGAGAAGATGGTGCTTTTGCGGATGGGGGTTTTGTTTTCAAGGAATTTTTTCATGCACACCGACTTGGAGACGCAGAACTGGGCCCAGAGCCAGGCCGCCTTCCGGTGCTTGCCCGTGACCGAGTGTTTGAGGATGGTCCAGCTGCCGGTGTCCTGATAGCCCACTTTCATGCCCTCTTCCCAGTACTTGCCGTGGGGGGAAGGGGCCACGCGCCACAGGGGGTTGCCCTTGCTGTCCGTTACCCGGCTCTCCGGGTTGGTGTAGGCGTCTTCCGACAGCCAGGTGGTGTACTGGAAGATGCTCTGGGCGATGCGGCCCTTGGAGGGAACAATGCCCGCCACGAAAAAGTCCATGTACTCCCCGTACGGGGGGGCGTAGGCCTTCATCCAGTGGATGTATTTTTCCATGGCATAGACAGCGGCCGGGCCGTTGGTGGCACCGCCCCGGGCCACGGTGGCCCCCACGGGGATCTTGTTTTCCACGCGGATGCCCCATTCGTCCACGGGAAGCCCGTTGGGCAGGCCTTTGTCGCCAGCCCCTGCCATGGAGAGCCAGGCGTCGGTGAAGCGCCATCCCAGGCCCGGGGATTTTTTTCCGTAGTCCATGTGGCCGTACACTTTTTTGCCGTCGATGGTCTTGCCGGTGAAAAATTCGGCGATGTCTTCGTAGGCCTGCCAGTTGATGGGCACCCCGAGCTCGTAGCCGTAGCGTGCCTTGAACTCTTTTTTGAATTGCGGGTTGGTAAACCAGTCGTAGCGGAACCAGTAGAGGTTGGCGAACTGCTGATCCGGGAGCTGGAGCTGATGGCCCTCGTAGTCCTGGCCGAACTCCAGGTTGAGGAAGTCATCAAGGTCCAGGCCCGGGTTGGTGACCGAGGCCCCTTCCCCTTTGATAAAAGCCTTGAAGTCCAGGGCACTGTCCGCACGCAGGTGGGTGCCGATGAGGTCGGCGTCGTTGACGAAGATGTCGTACTGCTTCTCGTTGGTCTCCATCTGCCGGGTCATGCGGTTCACCACCTCACCTTCCCCGATGATGTCCACCCGGACCTTGATGCCGGTGATCTCGGTGAAGGCCTTGGCCAGCACCGCCGCCTCCCACTTGTGGGTGGGGATCCCTTCGGCGCAGGCCCTGATCTCCATGCCCTTGTATGGGGCGGCCGTCCGGGCGAACCAGGCGAGCTCGTCTTGTTGGGCCTGCCGTGACAGCGCCGAGGGTTGAAGCGCTTTGGCCCATGTTTCGATCTTCCCGGCCTCTGCCCGGCCGGGGTGTGCGGCCAGCAGGAGCATCATGGCCAGGATGGTGAACCCGTGTTTCTTTGTGTTACGCATACGTCTTTCCCTTTCCCATTTCAGGTTGCCGAAGGGTCCGGCAGGGCCCGAAGGCATCGTCGTATTACCGTGTACTAAAAAACAGATACCTCATATTTAGAAAAATTATATGGTGTAGCTTATGTTTGGATAAGCTAAATTTACTTGCTGCGTCTGTGCTAATGTTAGTGTGTGTTTAATACTACCCAATATTGAATTAAAAATCAATAAAATCATCCATCAATTGGACTTGTCAGGGGCCTGTCAAGGGGACGTGTGCTGTTATGCTGTTGTGTATTTCTATGTATTGTGCAGGGTTGATGTAGTAGGAATTAAGTAAAAAATAAAAAGGGTGTGTTCTTGTGGTAGGTAATGTGCGGGGAGGGTGCCGGGGCGTTGGGGTCCGCCCCGGCTCAGGATCAAGCCAACAGGCTTTGACCGGTCATCTCCTCGGGTTGGGGTATCCCCAGGAGAGACAGGATGGTGGGGGCGATGTCGCAGAGGCGACCTCCGTCCCGCAAAGAGGGGGTGTCGGCGCCCAGGAGGATCAGGGGCACCGGGTTGGTGGTGTGGGCGGTCATGGGGTTCCCTGTGATGGGGTCCACCATGATCTCCGCGTTGCCGTGGTCGGCGGTGATGAGAACCGCTCCGCCGTTTTCCGTGGCGGCGGAAACCACCCGGCCCAGGCAGTCGTCCACGGTTTCAAGGGCCTTGACGGCCGCCTTCATGTCGCCTGTGTGGCCCACCATGTCCGCGTTGGCGAAGTTGAGCACGGTCAGGTCGTCCGGGGAGGCTGCGAATCGCTCCACAAAGGTGTTGGTGAGCTCGACGGCGGACATCTCCGGTTTCAGGTCGTAGGTGGCCACCTTGGGGGAGGGGATCAGGAGCCTGGTTTCCCCCGGGGATTCAGCCTCCACGCCGCCGTTGAAGAAGAAGGTGACGTGGGCGTACTTTTCGGTCTCGGCGATGCGCAGCTGGGTGCGTCCGGCTTCGGCCACCACAGTGCCCAGAGGGCGCTTGGGGGTGACGGGCCCGAAGGCAACGGAGGTGCCCTTGATGTCGGCATCGTATTCGGTCATGCAGACAAAGTGGACGTCCCGTTTTTCCCGCTGGAATCCTTCAAACTCATCATCCACAAAGGCGCGGGTGATCTGGCGCGCCCGGTCCGGGCGGAAGTTGAAGAAGATCACGGCGTCGCCGTCGCGGATGGCCCCTTCGGTCCCTTCAAGGAGCAGGGGTTCGAAGAACTCGTCGGTGTCGCCCTTGGCGTAGGACGCTTCCACGGCATGGGCGGCTGTTGCGGCCCGGGCCGGTTCGTTTCCGGTGAGGGTGTCGTAGGCGTATCGGGTTCTCTCCCAACGGTTGTCACGGTCCATGGCGTAGTAGCGGCCGCTCAGGGAGGCCAGGGTGCCCACGCGCATGGTGTGGAAGGTGTGCTCCAGCTCTTCGATGAAGGAGAGGGCGCTCTGGGGCGGGGTGTCCCGTCCGTCCAGGATGGCGTGGACAAAGACCTGCTCCACCTTATTACGGGCGGCCATATCCAAAAGGCCCTTGAGGTGTGCCATGTGGCTGTGGACGCCGCCGTCGGAGAGGAGACCCATGAGGTGCAGGGCCTTGCCAGGCTCCTTGGCGCGGTTTACAGCTTCAAGCAGGGCCGGATTTTCAAAGAAAGAGCCGTCCTCGATGGCGTGGGTGATGCGAGAGAGGGACTGGCGGACCACACGGCCGCAGCCGATGTTGAGGTGCCCCACCTCGGAGTTGCCCATCTGGCCGGGAGGCAGCCCCACGTCCTCGCCGCTGGCGGCAAGGGTGGTGTGGGCGGCTTCGGCCATGAAGCGATCCATGTTGGGGGTGTCCGCATGCTGGACGGCGTTGTAGCGGCAGGGTTTCCCCTCTCCCCAGCCGTCCAGAATGACAAGTGTCACCGGTGTGTTCATGGGTACTGCTCCTGCTCAGAAAGTGGTCAGACGGTGAAAGCTTGCCGGGTCGAGGCTGGCGCCGCCCACCAGGGCACCGTCGATGTCGGTTTCGGCCATGAGCCCGTCGATGGTATCGGCGTTGACGCTGCCTCCGTAGAGAATGCGCAGTGCGTCGGCTGCCTTCTGGCTGTACAGGTCGGCGATGATGCCTCGGATGGCCGCGCAGACCTCATTGGCGTCGGCGCTGCTGGCGGTTTTGCCGGTGCCGATGGCCCAGATGGGCTCGTAGGCGATGACCACGCCGGTGACGTCGGCCTCGGCAATACCTAAAAGGCCGTTGACGACCTGGGCCTTGATGACGTCTGCGGTACGTCCCTCTTCGCGTTCTTCCAGGCTTTCGCCGCAGCAGAGGATGGGGGTGATTCCGGCCTTGAGAGCACAGTTGGTCTTTTTGTTGACCGAGGCGTCGGTCTCTGCGAAAAGCTGGCGACGCTCGGAGTGGCCGAGGATGACGTAGGACGCGCCTGTGTCGTTGATCATGGCCGCGGAGATTTCACCGGTGAAGGCCCCTTGGGCTTCGTAATGCATGTTCTGGGCGCCGACGGCAACGCCGGTTCCGGTAAGGGCGTCGGCCAGGGGGTAAAGCAGGGGGGCTGGGGCGCAGAGCAGGGTGTCGACCCCTTCTCTTACAGGGTTTTCCCCCAAGTAACGGGCAAAGGCCATGGCCTCGTCCAGGGTTTTGTTCATTTTCCAGTTGCCGGCAATTAAGGGGGTTCTCATGACACTCCTTTCAGGGGTGGTTCGGGTCTGGCAGGTGTGGCGCCCGGCGATGCCTGCGCCGCGATGTTCGCAAGGGGCAGGGGGCTGCTATAAATGCACTGCACCGGGTAAGAGGGGAAGGTGCGTTGCACGGGCGCCACGGATTCAGCGGTCCCGGTGGTTGACGCCCCGGATCGACCGGCCATGTCAAGCAGTCTTTCCGGGGCGACAACCAGGGATAGGCAAGGCGTTTGTTACTTGAACGCCATGGAGGCTTTGACGGCTTTCTGCCAGCCTGCGTAGAGGCTGTCGCGGGTGTCGTCGTCCATGGCAACTTCAAAGGTCTTGTCCTTGTTCCACTGGGAAGCGATCTCAGCGCGGTTCTTCCAGAAACCGACGGCGAGGCCGGCCAGGTAGGCGGCGCCGAGGGCAGTGGTTTCCACGATGACGGGACGCTCAACATCGGCGCCCAGGATGTCGCTCTGGAACTGGAGGAGGAAGTCGTTGCCCGTTGCGCCGCCGTCCACACGGAGGGTCTTGATGGAGATGCCGGAGTCGGCTTCCATGGCGGAGAGGACGTCTTTGGTCTGGTAAGCCAGGGACTCCAGGGTGGCACGGACGAAGTGCTCTTTGGAGGTGCCGCGGGTGAGGCCGAAGACGCAGCCGCGAACGTCGCTGTCCCAGTAGGGGGTGCCCAGGCCAACGAAGGCGGGGACCACGTAGACGCCGTCGGTGGATTCCACACGGTCGGCGTACGCCTGGCTGTCCTTGGCGTCGGCAAACATGCGCAGGCCGTCACGGAGCCACTGGATGGCGGAACCGGCAACAAAGACGCTGCCTTCAAGGGCGTACTCTACCTTGCCGTTTACACCCCAGGCGATGGTGGTGAGCAGGCCGTTTTCGGATTTAACCGCTTTTTCGCCGGTGTTCATCAGCATGAAGCAGCCGGTGCCGTAAGTGTTCTTGGCCATCCCTTCTTCGTAGCAGGCCTGGCCGAAGAGGGCTGCCTGCTGGTCGCCTGCGATACCGGCGATGGGAATTTCGTAGCCAAAGAAGGCGTTGGGAGCGGTGGTGCCGTAAATGTCGGAAGAGGGGCGAACCTCGGGGAGCATGGACGCGGGAACGGTGAGGGCTTCCAGGAGCTCTTCGTCCCAGGCAAGGTCGTAGATGTTGTACATCAGGGTACGGGAAGCGTTGGAGTAATCGGTGACGTGGGCCTTGCCGCCGGTGAGCTTCCAGGTGATCCAGGTGTCGATGGTACCGAAGAGGAGGTCCCCTTTTTCGGCTTTGGCGCGGGCGCCTTCCACGTTGTCCAGGATCCACTTGACCTTGGTGCCGGAGAAGTAGGCATCGATGAGCAGGCCGGTCTTGTCGCGAACGGTGTCGTTCAGGCCTTTGGCCTTGAGCTCGTCGCAGATGCCTGCGGTCTGACGGGACTGCCAGACGATGGCGTTGTAGATGGGGTTGCCGGTGTTTTTGTCCCATACCACAGTGGTTTCACGCTGGTTGGTGATACCGATGGCTGCGATGTCGTCGCCGGAGACGTCTTTGTTGGCAAGGAGTTCGGCCAGGACAGACTGGACGGAAGACCAGATCTCCAGGGCGTCATGCTCTACCCAGCCGGGCTGGGGGAAGATCTGGGTGAACTCTTTCTGGGTTACCAGCTGGATTTCGCCTGCTTTGTCGAAGAGGATGGCACGTGAGCTTGTGGTTCCCTGGTCGATGGAGATGATGTATTTTTTTTCCATGATTGACTCCTCAGTATGGGTTGTGCGCGGAGGGCCCCCGAGGAACCCCCTGCGGACCGGACAGCCGCAGGGTGGTTTCGGTTAGACGGAGGAACCGTCCGCTGTGTTCATTTGCTCTTTTGTTCGGTGTGCAGCAGGGGCCGGAATCGGCCTCCTGATCTTCCTACATGACGATGGCCTTGTAAAGCAGGGCACCGGCAACGCCGCCGATGATGGGCCCGACAACGGGGATCCAGGCGTAGCCCCAGTCGGAGTCACGCTTGCCTGCAATGGGCATGAAGAAGTGGGTAAGGCGGGGACCCAGGTCCCTGGCGGGGTTGATGGCGTAACCGGTGGTACCACCGAAGGAGAGGCCGATGGCGGCAATGAAGAAGCCGACGATGAGGGGATTCAGGCCTTCGGAGAATTTGTTGGCGCCGATGCCCAGCAGGCCGAAGACGAGGATGGCGGTGCCGAGGATCTCGCTGAAGAGGTTGGCCATGGGGTTGCTGATGGCGGGGCCGGTGGCGAAAACACCCAGTTTGGCGTCTTTGTCTTCGGTTTCAGCCCAGTGGGGATAGTAGTGCAGGTAGACCAGGGTAGCGCCGATGAAGGCCCCGATCATCTGGCCGGCGATGTACATGGGAACATCAGCCCAGGGGAAGAGGCCGATGGTGGCAAGGCCGATGGTAACGGCCGGGTTAACATGGGCACCGGAGTATTTCCCCACAAGGTAAACGGCGAAGGCTACGGCAAAACCCCACCCAAGGGTGATTACGATCCACCCGGAGTCCTGAGCTTTGGATTTGTTCAGTACAACGCCTCCAACAACGCCGCATCCGAACAGGGTCAAGATCAATGTTCCAATCAGCTCTCCCAGAAAACTAGACATACTCTTTCCTCCAAATCATCTCTTTAAGAACGTCAAGAATTTCGCCCGCCTCCATTGCCGGGCATATCGGTTTCCCGTCAAACGTAGCGTTGCGCGAGAAACACTGTTTGTTTGATGTATATTCGAAACCGAAATAAATCAAGTTAAAAATATTCGAATGTGAAAATTTTATCGTTGATGTTTGGTGACTTATAAGGGAACTGGTATGCAATGAGCGATTTTGAGGCGGGATTTGGCGCGGCGTAAAAAAGGGTTTGTCTTTGGCATTTATTGAGAAAAACGGATGACAAGAGGGTAACCCGTGTTCAGGTTCGGTCTCAGGGGAGGAACATTTTCATTGTGAAAATTTTCGTTCGGTTTGATGTTCGATAGTGAACATTTGAACGAAAAATTTAAAATCGCGAACAGAAAGGGGGACACAGGGGTGAGGCAGGGGGTTCGGGGGAGAAGGGGACGGTGCCAAAAGAGGCCCGGCAGGGAACCGATCCGTTTTCAGCGAACGTGGAAAAGGGCGGGCGTGCAGCTGGCGGACGGGTGTTGCGGCTCGGCTGCACGCTCCTTGGTGGGGGCCGGACACATCCGCACCGATGTGTGCCTTCCCCCTGAAAATGGCCGTTGAACGCCCGGAAAACGCCTTGCGCCAGGCATTTTTCGGCCGTCTCGGGCATGGGGCAGCTTCCCCTGTACAGGGGGCCTGCATCCCGAAAAAAGGGTGGCAGCGGCCCGGCAAGGGGCGGCCACGGAATCCTGCAGGTGGTGAGGAGAACCTGCTGGGTGAGCCGTGGAGCGCCGCCCCTGCCGCAGGAGGCTGCTCTCGGGGCGTGAACACTAAGGTGCGCCGTGCGGTCGTCCGGGAAGATGCTGTCCCACCGGGGCTTGCTGTTCCGGTGGGACGGCATGCAACGGCCGCAACGGGATGCTCCTGTTGTTATCCACGTCCCGTTACTGTCGGTTACTTGACGAAGGCCGGTCGGGAAAGACGGGCGGCAGCGCCCAGCTCTTCGGCGATGCGCATGAGCTGGTTGTACTTGGCCACGCGGTCGCTCCTGGAGAGAGAGCCGGTCTTGATCTGGCCCCCGGAGATGCCCACGGCAAGATCGGAGATAAAGGTGTCCGAGGTCTCACCGGAACGGTGGGAGATGACCGTGGAGTACCCGGCCGCACGGGCCATCTCAATGGCGCGCAGGGTTTCGGTGACCGTGCCGATCTGGTTGAGCTTGATGAGGATGGAGTTGGCAACCCCAAGCTCGATGCCCTTGGCGAGGATGGCGGGGTTGGTGACGAACAGGTCGTCGCCCACGATCTGGATCTTCTCGCCCATGCGCTGGGTCATGAGAGCCCAACCGTCCCAGTCGCCTTCGGCCAGGCCGTCTTCGATGGAGACGATGGGGTAGGTGGCCACGAGGCGTTCGTAGTAGGCAACCATCTCCTCGGAGGTGAGGGCCTTGCCTTCGGCTTCCAGTACGTATTTTCCGTCTTTGTAGAATTCACTGGCTGCTGCATCCAGGGCCAGGACCACGTCCTTGCCGGGGACATATCCGGCAGATTCAACGGCCGCGATGATCAGGGCCAGGGCCTCTTCGTTGGAGCCCAGGTTGGGGGCAAAACCCCCTTCGTCGCCCACGCCCGTGGTGAGCCCCTTCTCCTTGAGCAGGGACTTGAGGTGGTGGAACACCTCGGCGCCCATGCGGATCGCTTCGGCTGCGGTGCCCGCGCCTGCAGGGATGATCATGAACTCCTGGATGTCCAGGCTGTTGGTGGCGTGGGAGCCGCCGTTGACGATATTCATCATGGGCAGGGGCAGCTCACAGGCCGCCATGCCGCCCAGGTAGCGGTAAAGGGGAAGGCTGTAGGCATCGGCTGCTGCGCGGGCCGCGGCCATGGAGACGCCGAGCAGGGCGTTGGCACCCAGCTTGGATTTGTTTTCCGTGCCGTCCAGCTCGATGAGGGCCTCGTCCAGGGCCACCTGGTCTGAGGCGTCCAGGCCGATGACAGCCGGGGCGATGATGGCGTTGACGTTTTCAACGGCAGTGAGAACGCCTTTGCCGAGGTAGCGCTTGGGGTCCTTGTCCCGGAGCTCCAGGGCTTCGCGGGTACCGGTGGAGGCACCGGAAGGAACGGCAGCGCGGCCGGTGGCGCCGCAGTGAAGGGTGATGTCCACCTCAACGGTGGGGTTTCCTCGTGAATCCAGGATTTCGCGTGCAACCACGTTGGTGATCTGAGTCATGTCATACCTTCTTTATCTTATATTAAGCGGCGACGGGAGATGCCGGGGAGCCCATGAGCAGGCACCCCCGGCTCCCACCACCAGATGTTTCCATTACGATAGACGATACCGCGAAAAGCGGTTTACGCCACCTTGACCTTCACCATGTTGGTGGTGCCGGGGACCCAGGTGGGGTATCCGGCGGTGATGACGATGGTGTCGCCCTTGTCCACGAGGCCGGTCTCTAAGGCTTCGCTGGCTCCCTGCTCGATCATCTCGTCCATGCCCTCGGCGCTGTCCACCAGGCTGGGGTAGCAGCCCCAGAAGAGGCAGAGCCTTCGCATGGCGGCCTCGTCCGGGGAGAGGGCGATGATGGGGGAGTCGGGGCGGAACCGGGAGATCTGACGGGCGGTGAACCCGGAGGTGGTGGGGGCCACAATGGCCCTGGTGCTGAGTTTTTCGGCCAGAACGCAGGCTGCGTAGGAGACCGAGTCGGAGACGCGCTCTTTGCAGACGCTCTTCATGAACTGCTTGTGGGGGTAGGTCTCTTCGGCCTTGGCGGCGATGCGGCTCATGTAGCGGACGGTCTCCACCGGGAAGTTGCCGTTGGCGGTCTCTTCCGAGAGCATGACGGCGTCGGCCCCGTCCAGCACGGCGTTGGCCACGTCGGTGGCTTCGGCGCGGGTGGGTCGTGGGGAGTCCACCATGGAGCGGAGCATCTGGGTGGCGATGATGACGGGCTTGCCCGCCGCCACGGATTTTTCCACGAGCATCTTCTGAACGCCCGGGACATCTTCCAAGGGAATCTCCACGCCCAGGTCGCCCCTGGCCACCATGATGCCGCCGGTGGCCTTCATGATTTCGTCGATGTTGGCGATGGCCTCGTGTTTTTCGATCTTGGCGATGACCGGGGTGGCTTTGCCCGCGGCTGCGATGAGCTCTTTGATCTCGTTGATGTCGTCCACGGTCTTCACAAAGGAGAGGGCCACAAAATCGACGTCGTTTTCAAGGCCGAAGGCCAGGTCCTCTTTGTCCTTTTCGGTGAGGGCCGGGATTTTCAGGACGCTGGTGGGCAGGTTGATGCCCTTGTTGGAGGTGAGAAGGCCTCCGATGACCACGGTGCAGACAATGTCCTGTCCCTTGACTTCTTTGACGGTGAGCTCCATGAGGCCGTCGGCCAGGAGGATCACGTCGCCGGCCTTTACCTCTTCGGGCAGGTCCTTGTAGGAGACCGAGACGCGGTTCCCGCCGCCCATGATCTCCTCTGAGGTGAGGATCAGCTCGGCACCGGGGACCAGCTCGATGCCGGGCTCCTCGATTTTACCGGTGCGCATCTTGGGGCCGCAGAGGTCCTGGAGGATGGCCACGGGTTTGCCCATCTCCCGGGACAGCTCGCGGATGGTACGGATCTTTTTGATGTGCTCGTCATGGCTCCCGTGGGAGAAGTTGAGCCGCGCCACGTTCATGCCGCTTTCAATGAGGTTACGAAGCACGTCCGGGGACTCGCTGGTGGGGCCGATGGTGCAGACAATCTTGGTCCTGCGCATGTTCTCTCCTTGAGCTTGCAAAGGGTCTCTCCCGGTTGATGAGATGGCCGGCCCCGCCTTTCAGGGGTCATGGAAACCTGCGGCGGGCGGGGACGGCCATTTCAGGGAGGCTGTGTTCATATTGTGTCTTGGTTACCCGGTTTGTGTTACGGGCGTCCAAGGGCTGTGTTACGGGATGGTCAGGCAGGCCGGAAAGTCTCGTCGGCTTGCCTCTGGGCCCCTTATCTGGGCATGTAGTTTTCTGCCAGCTTCCCGTAGGCTTCCACCTGCTCGTCGATCCACGCCTGATCTTTGCCCAGCTCTTTTGCCATGATGGCGGCCACCCTGGGGGCGGCGGAGACACTGGCTGCAGCGTTGAGCAGCAGGGAGCGGGTACGGCGTGACAGCACGTCGGCCACGTTGCAGGCCCACTCGTTGCGAACGGCCCAGACCACTTCCAGGCCGGTGTAGGGCAGGGCGGGGTGCAGGGGCTCGGCCAGCTCGGGGTTCTCCTGGGCCAGCTCTTTGACCTCACCTTCGTAGCTGCCGTAGACGTGGAAAGGATCGCTCAGGTCGGCGTTCACGCACCAGCCGTGGAGCTTCAGGTCCCGGGTCTGGGAGTCGCGGTGGGGCAGGCCGCCGATCTGGGCGGCGCGGTCGATGGTGTCTTCGCCCATCTTGCGGTAGGTGGTCCACTTGCCCCCGGCGATGGTGACCAGGCCGTTGGGGGAGATGGTGAGGTGGTGGTCCCGGGAGAGGGAAGAGGTCTTGCCGTCGGAGTCGTCCCCGGAGATGAGGGGGCGGATGCCGGTGAAGACGCTCAGGACATCCCCTTTGGAGGGAACCCTGGAGAGGTAGCGGCCGGCATGGCTGAGGAGGAAATCGATCTCCTCGTCCAGGGGGACAGGCTCCATGACCGGGTCCTTGATGGGGGTGTCGGTGGTGCCCACGATAACGTGGTCGTGCCAGGGCACCATGAAGATGACGCGTCCGTCGTCGGTGTGGGGGACCATGACGGCGGTGTCTCCGGGGGCAAAGGACTTGTCGAGGATCAGGTGCACGCCCTGGCTGGGGGCGATGAGTTTTTTGGTGTTCTCGTTGTCCATGGCGCGGATGTTGTCCACGAAGATGCCGGCTGCGTTGACCACGGACTTGGCCTTCAGGGTGTACTCGGTGCCGGTGAGGCGGTCACGGGCGGTGACCCCTTCCACCACGCCGCCTTTCTTTTTCAGCAGCCCGGTGACTTCCATGTGGTTGATGGGGAACTGACCGAGGCTCTCCATGGTGCGGGCCAGGGTGATGGCAAGGCGCGCGTCGTCGAACTGGCCGTCGTGGTAGACCACGCCCCCTTTGAGGCCGTCGGTCTTGAGGGTGGGGATGCGTGTGAGGGTCTCTTCCCTGGAGAGGAGCTTGGAGGGACCGAAGCCCAGCTTGCCGGCGAGCATGTCGTAGAGTTTCAGGCCGATGCCGTAGAAGGGGCGCTCCCACCAGCGGTAGTCGGGCACGATAAAGGCCTGGTTGTAAACAAGGTGGGGGGCGTTTTTCAGCATGATGCCGCGCTCTTTCAGGGCATCCATGACCAGGGCGATGTTGCCCTGCTGCAGGTAGCGTACCCCGCCGTGGACCAGCTTGGTGCTGCGGCTGGAGGTGGCTTCCGCAAAGTCGCCCTGCTCCAGCACCAGGGTGCTGTAGCCTCGGGAGGCTGCGTCCACGCCGGAACCTAATCCCGTGGCTCCCCCGCCGATGATGATAACGTCCCAGACCCGTGAGGGGTCTTCCAGTTGCCGAATCATTTGTTCACGTTTCATGACATACTCCTGGTGTGTCCATGCTCCGAACCCTCGCCTTGCCCCTGCGGTTTTTTCAGGCGTATGGCTGCACGCGGGTTTTCACCGTGGGAAGACGGCGAGGGTGCGTTGCATGAACGTTCACGGGGCTTGGCCCGCGGATAACGGATTTTGTGTTTCATCCTTTTTCAAGCCATCTGACAGGGTGAAACGCAGTGATTATGTGTCTGTGCCGTGCTTTTTTTTCAGCGTGTCGGTGTTCCCAGGGCTTCCACCCCGGGCAGTTTCTTGCCTTCCAGGAACTCCAGGGAGGCGCCGCCCCCGGTGGAGACGTGGGAGACCTTGTCGGCCAGGCCTGCCTTTTCGATGGCGGCTGCGGAGTCCCCGCCGCCGACGATGGTGGTGCCGCCGTTTGCCGTGGCCGTGACCAGGGCCTCTGCCACGGCAAAGGTGCCCTTGGCCGATGCCTCGATTTCAAAGACCCCCATGGGGCCGTTCCAGACCACGGTCTTGGATGCTGCGATGGCCTCTGCAAAGGCCGCCACGGATGTGGGGCCGATGTCCACGGCCATCTGACCTGCTGCGATGGCGTCTTCCGCCACAAAGTCAGCGGAGCCGATGGCCCGGTTATCAAAATCCAGGCGATCGGTGACGAGGTAGTCGGAGGGGAGGAGGATCTTTCCCTTGCCCAGCTCCAGGAGCTCTTTGGCCAGGGGGAGTTTTTCCTCTTCGCACAGGGAGTTGCCGATCTCGCGGCCCATGGCCTTGAGGAAGGTGCAGGCCATGCCGCCGCCGATGATCAGGGTGTCCACCTTGGGGAGCAGGGCCTTGATGACATCGATTTTTCCGGAGATTTTGGCTCCGCCGATGATGGCGGTGAAGGGGCGCTTGGGCTCTGCCAGGGCGCTGCCCAGGAAGTCGAGCTCCTTTTTAATAAGGTAGCCGCAGGCGCAGGTGTCCATGTGTCGGGTGATGCCCTCGGTGGAGGCGTGGGCGCGGTGGGCGGTGCCGAAGGCGTCGTTGACGTAGAGATCGGCCAGCTTGGCCAGCTCGGCGGCAAAGGCGTCGTCGTTGTCGGTTTCGGCCTTGTGGAATCGCAGGTTTTCAAGGAGAAGTACGTCGCCGTCCGCAAGGGCGTTTACCGCCTCCTGGGCTTTGGGGCCGATGCACTCTTCGGCAAAGGCCACGGGCTTTTCGAGGAGTTCGGAGAGCCGTTTTGCTACCGGGGCAAGGCTCATGGCTTCCACTCTCTGGCCCTTGGGGCGACCCAGGTGGCTCATGAGAACCACTTTGGCGCCGCTGTCCGCAAGGCGGGTGATGGTGGGCAGGGCTGCCCGAAGCCTCTTGTCGTTTTCAACGGCGCCGCCTTTGACGGGCACGTTGAAGTCCACCCGTACGATCACCGTTTTTCCCTTGCAGTCGATCTCTTCAATAAAAAGCTTGTTCATCGTCGGTTCCTCATCCATCGTCACGGTTGTGTTCGTTGCCTCCGCGGCATGGTGGCGACACAGGGGGCAAATATGTGGCGCCTTCGGGCTTTCGGGGCCTTTCCATGGGTTGTTTGTTTTGGTCGGAAAGGGCCCCGGCAGCCCGCGGCGCATGGGGCCGGCCGATGTATCCGAAGGGGCGCCTCAGCCCATGGGCCAGGCTGCGGCGCGTCGGATAAGGGCCGGAAACCAGTCCCTACTCAGCGATGTGCTTGAGCAGGTCCAGGACCTTGCAGGAGTAGCCCCATTCGTTGTCGTACCAGGCGATGAGCTTGACGAAGGTGTCGCTCAAGGCGATGCCGGCTTCGGCGTCGAAGACGGAGGTGCAGGACTCGCCCACGAAGTCGGTGGAGACCACGGCGTCTTCGGTGTAACCGAGGATGCCCTTGAGTTCGCCTTCGGCGGCCTCTTTGAGGGCTTTTTTGATCTCATCGTAGGTGGCGGGCTTTTCCAGGCTGCAGGTGAGGTCCACCACGGAGACGTCCGGGGTGGGGACGCGGAAGGACATGCCGGTAAGCTTTCCGTTCAGGTCGGGGATGACCTTGCCAACGGCCTTGGCTGCGCCGGTGGAGCTGGGGATGATGTTCTGGCCAGCGCCGCGGCCGCCGCGCCAGTCTTTGCGGGAGGGGCCGTCCACGGTCATCTGGGTGGCGGTGGTGGCGTGGACCGTGGTCATGAGGCCTTCCTTGATGCCGAATGCCTTGTGAACGACGTGGGCCATGGGGGCCAGGCAGTTGGTGGTGCAGGAGGCGTTGGAGACGATGGTCTGGCCCGCGTAATCGGTGTGGTTGACGCCCATGACGAACATGGGGGTGGCGTCCTTGGAGGGGGCGGAGAGAACCACTTTCTTTGCTCCTGCCTTTAAGTGAGCAGAGGCTTTCTCTTCGGTGAGGAACAGGCCGGTGGCCTCTACCACGTAGTCGGCACCCACGTCGGACCAGGCAAGGTCGGCGGGGTTGCGCTCCGAGGTGACCCGGATGGTGTTGCCGTTGACCACCAGGTTGCCGTCTGCAACCTCAACGGTGCCGTCGAAGCGGCCGTGGGTAGAGTCGTATTTGAGCATGTAGGCGATGTAGTCCACATCGATCAGGTCGTTGATGGCAACGACTTCCATGTCGTTGCGGTTTACTGCTGCCCTGAAGACCAGTCGGCCGATACGTCCGAATCCGTTGATGCCTATCTTGATCATGTTGCCCTCCTGAAGCGGTTTGTTTGGTTTGACGGTTCCGTTCCAGAGCGGTGGCCCGTGTTCGGAACCTGTTTCTGCGGTGGGTTTCAGTCGTTGCACGGTGCTGATGCATGTTCAGTTTCGAACAACGTCGTCAACGCACTTAATCAATAGGCTATGCATGCCGCAAAAAGCAAGTAAAATTTTCACTATCGAACATAAAAAGTTCAGGTGCGAAGATTTTTGAGGGGTTTTTTGGGGGGGTGGGATTCTAAAGTGAACATTTTTGGGCCGAGGTGACGTGGGGGCGGGCGGCCGATGCCGCAACCGGGGCTTAAGGGACTTTGTTTTCTGGGACTTCCGAGGTTACGCCTCCGTGTGCTCGCCGTGGCCCATGGCGTCCCGAACCGCATGGGCCAGCTGATTTCGGGCCAGGGGTTTGAGGAGGTAGCTGCGAATTCCTATTTTTTTGGCCAGGGGTTCGTCGATCTGGTCGCTGTAGCCCGTTAAAAGGATGATGGGGATGTCCGGTCGGATGGCCAGAAGCTTTTCGGAGAGCTGGGCACCGTTTAAGTTGGGCATGTTCATGTCGGTGATGACCAGGTGGTAATCATCCGGGGCGTTCTGGAAGAGGCCCAGGGCCTCATCTCCTGCCTGGCTTTTCGTGACGCGGTAGCCCAGGCTCTTCAGGGACGAGACCGTGGCGGAGAGGATGGCCTCTTCGTCATCCACCAGGAGGATGTGCTCTCCCCCGGTGGGCAGGGCGGCCTCATCCGGGGCGTCGGCGTCCGGGGGATCTGCGTCCACCGTGGGCAGGTAGATGGCAAAGCGGGTACCCTGGCCCACCACGCTCTCCACTTCGATGGTCCCTTTAAGGGCCTTGACGATGCCGTGGACCACGGAGAGCCCCATGCCGGTGCCTTCCCCGGGTTCTTTGGTGGTAAAGAAGGGGTCGAAGATGCGTTGCCGGGTTTCAGGGGCCAGGCCGCAGCCCTGGTCGTCAATGGTGAAGCATTGGTATTCCCCAGGCTTCAGGTCCGGGTGGCGGCCCATGACCTCTGCGGAGAGGGGCTCCTGGGTGAGGGCGATGGCAATGCGCCGTCCCTGGTGCTTCATGGCGTGGGCCGCGTTTGCGCCTAAGTTCATCACCATCTGGTGGATCTGGGTGGGGTCGGCCATCACCGGTTTTTCGGGCTCCTCGCCCAGGGAGATGTCGATGGTGATGGTGCTGGGGATGGTGGCCCGGAGCAGTTTCACCGCATCGCCGATGACGGGCCGCAGGAACACCGGGGTCAGGGTCTGGTCCGCCTGTCGGCTGAAGTTGAGGATCTGTTTGACAAGGTCCCGGGCCCGCCTGGCTGCTTTGAGGATTTCTTCCACGTACTGGTGTTCGAGGCTCCCTTTCCTGACCTCGTCTTCGAGGAGTTCGGAGAATCCCAGGATGGCTGCCAGGATGTTGTTGAAGTCGTGGGCGATGCCCCCTGCCAGGGTGCCGATGGCCTGGAGCTTCTGGGACTGGCGCAGCTCGCCCTCAAGGGTCCGCCGGGACTCTTCGGCAAGTTTCTGTTCGGTGACGTCCTGGACGGTACCGAAGGCGGAAAGGGGCGTCCCCTCTTCGCTGCGTGCGAGCAGTCCCTTGCCCACCACCCACCGGTCCGTGCCGTCGGGGAGGGTGATGCGTTCTTCAAAAACCGTGCGCCCTTCATTGAGAATGGCGCCCAGGATCCGGTCGATGATTTCGAAGTGCTCGGGGGAGACGATTTTTTTAAGGCCCTCCCGGCTGATGGGCTCGCCTGCGGGTTCCAGGCCGAAGATCCGATAGAACTCCTGGGACCAGGTGGCCAGGCCGGTCTCCAGATTGACCTCCCAGTGGCCGAGGTGGGCGATGCGCTGGGCCTCTTCGAGGCGCGCCTCGCTCTCCATGAGGCGTTCTTCAGCCTTGATGCGCTGGGTGATGTCGATGCCCACCCCCATGACCCCCACCACCTGGCCCGTGAGGTCCTTGAGCTGGGAGGTGACGCATCGCAGGCAGCGCACGTCGTCTGCGCATCGGAAGTAGAGCTCCATGTCGTTTTGCATGCCGTAGAGCAGGCTTTTCCTGGCCATGATCCCGCAGAGGCCGTCTTCATCCTTCATCACTTCGTCCACCCGGTAATCCCCCACGAGACCCTCGGCTTCCACCTCGGTGAGCTCTTCGGCCAGGGTGGCGGCCGCCCGGTTGATGTAGGTCATCTTCAGCTCCGTGTCCGCGGTCCACAGGACGATGGGGATGCCCCGTTTGATGGACTGGCCCTCGCCGATGACCCCGGAGAGCATGTGCCGCAGGCTTGCGGCCATCTGGCCCACCTCGTCTTCGGAGTGGTAGGTGATCTGGCGGTGGAGGTCCCCTTTGGCGATGGCGTCGGAGACCTCCACGATCTCCTGGACCGGTGAGGCCACGGAACGGGTCACCAGCCAGGTGAAGTAGAGGCCGGCGGTGAAGGCCAGGCCCAGGGCCCAGTACATGAGGATAAAGGCCTGGCGCCTTACCTTCCGGGTGTGGTTGAAGAAGATCTGCGCTTCGTACTGGGTGGATTCGTTGAGCAGGGCCATGCTCTGGGTAATGAGTTCCATGTGGGCGGCACCCCGGCCCTTGGCGATTTCTGCCGCCCGCCAGGGCTCGCCGTCCTTGACAAGCATGATGATCTCGTCGCGGATGGGCAGCCACTCCTTGTAAAGGGCCAGGGCGTGATCCACCATGGCGTGTTCCCCGAGGTAGAGGCGCTTGATGGCCTTAAAGTCCCTTTCGATTTCTTCTTCCAGGGCCTGCATGGTGAGGACGGCTATCTGGAGTTCCTGGGGAATGCGGGAGAGGGCCACGTCCTTCATGGCGTTGTGAAGCCTTATAATGTTGGAGTCCACCCGTTGGACCGTGTTGCTGACCTGAAAGGGGTGGCGGTACATCTTCCGGGTGAGGTCGGAGAGCTGCCCCATCTGGTGCAGGGCAACGGAGCCCAGGCTGATCATCAGGATCAGGATGGTGCCGAAGCCGATGCCTAAGCGATGCATGATTTTCAGGTCTTTGAACATAGGGTGCCTTGGGAAACGTGCCGGGGGCCTGGATTGTGGCGATATGCAGGGCCGGACACGGCCCGGTGCCTCGGGGGAGGCGGTGTATCAGACCATAGGCGAAAGAAACGGGGTGAACGGGTGATCTGGCTGCGTGTTGCGGGTGGGCAGATCACGTCACACGGGGGCGTGTGATTTTCCTATTCTACCACAGGGGACGGACGGGTTACAAATTTTCAATGCATATCAAGGGGTTTTCCAAAGGGGCGATCCTGGGGTCAATGGGACTCTTCAGGGGAAGGGGCGGCGCCTTCTGCCTTGGCCTCGTCTTTTTCCTCATCCCGGGGCTCTGTGGCCTGGTGGAGCACCCGCTGGGGAAAGGGGATCTCGATGTGTTCTTTTCGAAAGGCGTCGTCAATGGCAAAGAGCAGCTCGCTTCGAACGGTCATGCGGTAGTCGATGTCCCGGATATGGCAGCGCAACTCAAAGTCCAGGGAGCTGTCGCCGAAGCCCTTGAACAGCACCCTGGGCTTGGGCACCAGGCGGCCGTTGGTGAGGACCATGGGGTGCTCCTCGGCGATCTGCATCATCAGATCGTGGACTTTTCGGGTGTCGGTGCCGTAGGCCACGCCCACCTGGACCATGACACGGCCGAAGGGGTCCCCCAGCATCCAGTTGGTCACCTGGTTGGCGATGAGGTCTGAGTTGGGCACCAGCACGTCAGCCCGGTCAAAGGTCTGGATGTGGGTGAACCGGATGCTGACGCGCTTGACATACCCTTCGGTCTCTCCCACCACCACCCAGTCCCCGGGGCGGACGGGGCGCTCAAAAAGGAGGATGAGGCCCGAGACGAAGTTGTTGACGATGTTCTGGAGGCCGAAGCCGATACCCACGGAAAGGGCCCCTGCGATGATGGCCAGGTTTTTGAACTCCAGCCCGGCGATGGACAGGGAGTAGAAGAGGGCAAAGCCGGTGAGCACGTACCCGGTGAGGGTGACGATGGACTGTTTTTCGCCCTTGTCGAAGTTGGTGTGGGTGAGCCACTTTTCCCCCATCTGGTGCTTGAGCCACCGGGAGATGTTGAGGATCAGGAAGAAGAGGAACACGGCCATGATGATCCTCACCGGAACGATGACGATGTTGCCCACGCGGAACCCTTCAAGGAAGAAGGTCCCCAGGGTGGTGGCCTGGATGGCGGTCTGGCCCCAGATTTTCAGGACAAGCAGGCCAAAGGCCAGGATGACCACGATGGTGAGGCTCCGGGTGACGAGCAAGAGCCCCTTCACCTGTTCTTCCGGCCCGTATCCCAGGGTGTGGCGCATCTTAAGGGCCCCGGGCTTGGCGGGGATCTCCGTGAGGATGTCCTGGACCCTGTGGATCCCCAGGACAATGGCCCAGGCCACCAGCCCGCCGGTGAGGGTGCCCAGGACCCCCACGGTGGCAAAGGTTGCCAGGTGGCGGTACCCCAGCCAGTCTGCCACGGGCCCGAAGGCGAGGCAGAAGGTCAGGGGGATGCGGATGCTCCTGAGCAGGGAGAGACGGGGGTGGCGGGAGAGGGCCCAGAGGACCCGGACCGAGGCACCCAGGAGCAGGAGCATGAGGACGCTTCGGACCACAGCGGCCAGGGGGCCGGGAACGCGGCTTTCGATGTCTGCAATGACGATGGCTTCGATGAGCAGGACCAGGGTGATGAAGACCCGCAGGGAAAGCGAGGCGGGGACGCCCAGGGTCTCTTTGCTGAAGTACCGCTCCACAAGAGGGCTGACGGCCAGGGCGATGGCCAGGGCACCCACCGGGGCTGCCAGGGTGATGATGCCTCCGGCGTAAAACCCTGAGGCCGTGGAGGTGAGCAGGGCAATGGCGGGCAGCCGCCGGGTGAACATAAGGGCTGCCTTATGGCGTTTCAGCTCCGGGTCTTCTGCGGACCAGCTCTTGATCCGGCGGTCCAGGGTGAGGATCAGGGGGAGCAGCAGGAGCAGGGGGAAGAAACCGGCCAGCAGCATGAGGTTGGTGTCGGGGTGGGCGGTGGCCCTGAACTCGTAGAGCGTCCGGGGGGAGGCAATGAGGGCGGGCAGGGCCACGATGGACTTCCAGACGGGCTGTTGCCTGTCCAGCAGGGCGCTGGTGAAATTTTTCTGGCGCCAGGTGATGATCTGCTTCTGCAACTCCCGGGCGCTTAGGTTGAGGAGCCTGCAGATGGCCAGCCGCTGCTCCAGGTTCTTGCGGTCGGTCTCAAGGGTGCTTCGGCGCCTGGCCAGCTCCGAGTCATCGGAGGCGTCGGGGTCCCCCAGCACTGCCGTCTTTTTTTCCACCTGGGAGAGCTCTTTTTCCGTTGTCTCCACACACGAGGAGGCGTTGTCCATCAGGGTCTGAAGGGTTTCCAGGCGCTTGTTGATCACCTCCGGGTCGGGGGGATCGATGGTCCAGCCCCCCACCTCCACACGGATGGCGTTGAGGCGGATTTCATCGACCATGTACCACGCCTTGTCTTCGGCCGCGCAAAGGGTGGCGGTCATGAGGAGCAGCAGAAGGGCGGAGAGTGTGATGGCAAATCGTTTCATGGCAACCTTGGGGTGGGGAATGTGAAACCGGATGAAAAAGCGATGGATCAATGGCTTACTTTATCAGCCCGGGGCCGGGTAGGCAATGGGGCGACGTGATCGATACAGGGGCAACGCATTTAAACATTCAGTGGCCTCCGGCGGGTCGCTTTTTGAAAAAAACTTCCGTCTTCGCCTTCGGCTACGCCGTGACAAGCCGCAAAAACGTTCCGGTAAATAAAAAAAGAAGAGGGGCTAGGCCTTGTAGGGACGCATCCTCAAAAAACAAAACCTGTTTGTCAAACGTTTGGCCCCCGGCAGGGCCGCCGGAGGCAGTGCGGTTAAATCGGCAATGGGCAAATAGCGACAACGTACCCTGTGACTTCTAAGCTTGTGAGCCAGACCGCACAAATCATTAGCGTTTATGTCGGGCGTAGCCCGAGCCGAAGGCCATTGCGCTTTGCCCTGAGGAACGAAGGGCAAAGCGCAATGGCAATCATCTTTCGAGGTGTTTTCGCTATTGTGGCTTTGCCACCCTCGCCGCCGGAGGCTTGCTTTTGCTCCCGACTTTAACCATAGAAGGTAACGACGTATCGGATGGTTGCTGTCGATCACCCATTGATGCGTGCAAACAGGATTTCCCGAATTTTCGCAAGGGCGGCCTCAATGCCCGGGGCGTCCTTTTTGCCCGCGGCGGTGAAGAGGGCCTGGAAGGCTTTTTTGTCGGATGCGGAGAGATGGCGGGAGGCGCCGCCGTCTGCTAGGGCTGCCTCTTCCACGGCCAGGGCCGCCTCATCCCGTTTCCCGTGGGCCCGGGAGGTGATGAGGGTGAAGTAGAGGAGGATCCGGTCCAGCAGGACAAAAGGCATCTGGAGGTTCCGGCAGGGCCCCAGGGTGAGCTCCTGGCCGCCCAGGGGAATGCCGGAGACCTTGGCCCGTGCCATGCGCCTTTCGCCCAGAAAAGCGGAGGCTGCGCCGCCAACGGAGCCCAGGACCGTAAAGAGGCCGAGGCTGTGGCCTGCGGCGGCCAGGTCGATGACGGCCCCTGCCGCCCCTCCGCAGGTGGCTGCGGCCGTGGCCAGCTGTGTGCGGGTGAGGCCCAGGAGTTTGAAGGTGCGTTTGTCAAAGAGGTCCTGGCGAAGGACGGACCCTTCGGGCATGGTCACATCAAAGAGACTGTGGCGGAAGGTGCGGCGGATTTGTTCCCGGGTCCGAGCCTCTTTTTTTCGGAGGTCTTCCTGGAAGCGGAGCGCCAGTTTGTGTTCGGCCTCCTCCTTTGATTCCTTCTGGCCAAGGGAGGCAGACACCGTGTGGGTGAGGGCAAACCGGAACAGTTCGGCCATGGCATCGACGCTTCGCCTGAGACGGTGGCCCCACTCTTCGTTCAGGGCCGTCACCACATGGGTCAGGGCGGGCTCCCACTCCGGGTCCACGGTCATGAGGGCTGCCAGCAGGTCCAGCCGGTCTTTGACGGCTGCGGTGTGGGCGTTGAACACCCGGACGGCGTTGAAGGTCTTGCGGAATTCGGCCCGCCAGGCGGCCAGGTGTTTTTCGTTTGCCCCCTTGCAGTTGATCACCGCCATGCGGGGCAGGCCCGTGAGGCGAAGGATCTCCATTTCTGCCAGGTCATTCTGGCGCACGGGCCGGGAGCCGTCCGCCACGTAGATGATGCCTGCACCCTTTGCCACGGGGGCCAGGAGCTCGCATTCGTCGGCAAAGGTTTTATCGCGTTGGTGTTCGGCAAGGAAGGCCTCAAGGATACGCTCCGGTTTCCCTGTATAGGCACGGAACCAGGCCAGGGTCTTTTTCGGTGCCTGAAATCCCGGGGTGTCCACAAAGCGAATGAGGGGCTTTTCGTTCAGGGTCACTGTGTAGGTGCGGCTGGACGTGGTTTCGCCGGGGAAGGGGCTTACCCGCACGGTGTCGTCCTCGGTGAGGGTGGAGACCAGGGTCGATTTCCCTTCGTTGGGATGGCCGAGGATGGCAAATTCTGGGATGGTCGTGTTGGTCATGGTAGCCTTATATCATGGGGCCGATGGCTTTATCAAACCAGGGCAGCGTGTTCTCTTTTGGCCGTGGTGGTTATGCCGTGGGTTCCGGTCCATTGCCCTTTGACCCGGGCTCGATTACGTCCACGCTCAAGCGCGGCAGGGCAAGGGCTGCAATCACCTTGCGCCAGATATGCACATGGCTCTCTTCGGGCGGGGCCAGGGCTTGTTCGGCCACCTCACCGATGAGAAGGATCGTCAGTGGGGCGGTGCACGACCGGGAAAGCTCTTCAATCCAGTCCAGGGTCTCCCGGATGGGTGCCTGCCACGCCTCCTGGACCAGGTAGAGGCGACCGTGGTGGTCCGGCAACCGGGCGGGTTCTTCCATGGAGACGGGGATGATCTCAGGGGAGGCCAAAAGGCCGGACAGGTGTTGTTCGAGGTCCGGGATCATGCCTTTTAGCTCTTCGGGTACAAGAACCCCGGGGCCTGGAGCCTCGGGGGCGGGCGCTTGGGTGGTGTCGGAGGGCGTCGCTGTTTTGCGCCGTGTCAGTTCGGCTTCGGCCTCTTCGGCCCGATGGGATTCGGTCACTTTGGTGGTCAGAGAGGGGGCGCACAGGGCCTCCAGCAGGACCCGGACCTGGGGTGCGGCCAGAAGTTCCCGGTTCGCAGCTCGCTTAAGGCCCCTTTGGGAGACGAGGAGAAGGCAGAGGCGGGGCAGGAGTCCATACATCACAAGGCCCATGGCGAGGAAGGGCCACCAGGAGGTGAGGTGGGCTCCGGAGAGATTTTTGATGCCTTCCTTTAAAAGAACGCGGCTTCCGGCCACGGCATCGAGGGTCGGGACGCCCACACCGTCGGGAAAGCACCAGGACCAGGGCAGGGCAACCCATTGGGCCAGGCCATGGACCACCTGGGGGGCTGCACCTTCGCCTATGGTGGTTTGCCATCCGAAGGCTGTATCAAAAAAGAGGATGCGTGTGGCAAAGGCGGTGAGAGCCCCGACGGCAAAGGTCAGGGCAAAGAGCTGGACCCGGGAGAATATCAGGTAGAAGAGTGTGCGCCCGAAGGCCCGGGAGTCTGCCTGCAGTCGCCTCCACAGCCCCTGGGTTTCTGTGCGCCGCTCTGCGGGGAGGCGTTTCATTGCCTTTTCCATGGCCCGGGAGAAGAGGTGGCCTGTCATGACGCCAAAGGGGCTGAGGCTTTCAGGGGCCTTGATCTTCATGAGCAGGGGCAGGGCGCTTCCTGTGGCGAGGAGGGCCTGTATGAGGATGAACAATACAAAGAAGACCAGCACGTTGACCGGGGCTGCCCCTGAATAGGCAAGAAATGAAAACACCCCGCCGTAGCCTGTGATCGCCCCGATACCGACCAGGCCAGCCGAGAGAAAGGCGGAGGCCGTGACAAAGAGATCACCGGGACGCTTTATTACTTTTTCGGCATTTCTGCGTGCAGAGAGCCAGCGTGCCAGGCGGGCCCGGTCGTCGTCACAGGCCTGGCTTTCGACCAGGCGTCGGTTTGATTCGTCCACTTCGGCGTGGCCCGAGATTTCGGCTCTCTCTTCGTCTACAGAAAGGAAGTGCAGGGTGTCCAGAAGGTCGCGGATGTGAAGCGGTTTTTCCATGCCTTGAGATGTACCCCAGCAACACAAAAATGGCAAGCTATCCATCTGGGGACAGGTTCTTTATGCTGGACTCGACCAATGCAATCGTGGCATGATTGGTCCTATCCTATCTTGTTTGATTCATATGGAAATTTTTTTGTGCAGTTCAACTTTCAATGTGACACCGCAATACCCCTGTGAGGAGGTTGCCATGCCACGTGTTCCCCGTATGGTTGTGACCGACCCCGGTCAGAAAGCCGCATACCATGTGATCAGCCGAACCGCACTGGACGGGCTTCCGTTCGGTGGTGTCGAGAAAGACGAACTGGTGCGCATTATCAAAAGGCTTTCCAGTATCTATTGTGTGGAGGTTTTTGGCTATGCCGTCATGGGAAATCACTTTCACTTGCTTGTGGAAGTGCTTCCCGGCTCCATGGTCTCCGATGAAGAGGTCCGGAGGCGCTACCAGCTTCTCTACAAAGAGGGCACAGCGTTTCCCGAGGGGTGTCTGGATGAGTACAGAGAACGCTTCTGCAACCTTTCAGCCTATGTCAAAGATATCAAGCAGAGCTTTTCCTGCTTTTACAATAAGCGGAAAAAACGTCGGGGAACCCTCTGGGGTGAGCGGTTCAAAAGCGTACTGGTCCAACAGGGAGATACCCTGGTCCATTGCCTTGCATATATCGATCTCAACGCCGTTCGTGCAGGCATTGTGTCGCGCCCGGAAGATTACCGCTGGTGCTCCATCGGTTACCACATCCAGACGGGAAACACTGATGGGTTTCTTTCGTCGGATTTTGGAATGCCGGAGGTGCCTACAGCCGATGGGACCAGCCAGATTCAGGTATACCGGGAATACCTCTATCATGTGGGCGCCATTGAGAAGAGGGGAGCCGCAAAGATATCGAAGGTCATTTTGGATGCCGAAGTCGCCAAAGGATTTGAAGTAAACGTGGTGAGACATTTTCGGTACAGGACCCGTTACTTTACCGATTCTGGAGTCATCGGTTCCCGGGCCTTTGTTCAAGCGTGTCATGACATTTTTAAAGATCGGTTTCATACAACGCGGGAGAAGATTCCAAAACGAGTCAGAGGTATCAAGGGAATGTACTCATTGAAACGGCTGGCTGACCATTGAGATGGTGAGGTGTTTATCTGACTTTTGCCTGTGCTGCCTTTGGATATGAACACCGTAGCAAGAGATAGCTTTGAAAGATTCAAACAAATAGAGAATGAATCTGACCTCATTTAATAAATGAGCACCGAGGTCTTGGATTGTTGCGCCGATGACTTGAATGCTTACGCGAATTTCATATTCTTCCACCCCTCCCTCCATGTATCTGAATGTTTGATTTTCAATGATACGCAGTCATTTGATCTGGGTTAGAGTCGTGTCGGAAAGGTGTGTGTTTTGTTGGTTCTATAGGGTTAAGAATATTCTTCTTTTCCTTTTCTGCTATCTTGTTCTATGAAGCCTATGTGTTATTCCTCGCCCCAGTGAATATGCCGGGCTTACGCCGAAGAACTCAGATTCCAGAAGGTCTTAGTAAAGGCCGCACAGTTGGTCTCCACTATGGCTGGAGACGCCCGGGGAGTTGTGGTACAGGATTTTTTCAACCAGCCCTTTGCCTGTGCCGGCTTTACCTTGGGTGATGATGCCGGGGAAGGGCATCGCCTTAAGAGGCCAGAGCATTTCCCGAATAGGTTAGGTTTCGGTGTTGTTTCCGATGAAAAGTTTTGGGGCGTAGGGATAGGGTGGCGGCTTTATTAAATTAATGTCTGGATAAACGTCTTATGATCCGAAGGTGCCCCTATTAATTCTTTTTTTAAAGCACGAATGCTCTGAATACGGCAGGAGTGATAAGTTACAATGACGGCTTAAAGGGGAACCCCATCCCTTGAAACCTACAGCATGGGTTGTGCTGCACCTGATGGTGCCAATAGAGTCAGGAAGAGGAAAGGAGTCGATTGTGCCGAAATTCAGCACTGAGAATGTTCGCTCCATGGAAAAATAGGGCTGGATGGCAGTCTGTTCTTTCCCCTCCCTTGACCCAAAAAAATTATCATTACGATGCAAGGAGGATAAAGTATCGGGGCATCTTGTGTTTCGGAGGGGTTGAGACTGTTGCCTCTGAGCGATGTCCAGGCCTGAATATTTCACGATGAATATTTTTCAGCAACCGGTTTTTGAAGTAGGCCTGATGTTTTTGGCCATATATGGTTTTATGTACAGTGAATCCGGCTTCGTGTAAACAGGTGGTCAATTCACCTATAGTGAATTCCTGGGTGTGATAGGGGTTTTTCGGCTTGTCCTTGAGGGTTTTGCACCTAGGGCTGGTGATCAAACGGTTGGGTGACGAAACAATCAAAATCCCATCTTTTTTGAGGAGTGATCTGAGGTTTCTGAGTGCCTCCACGTAGCAAGGAACATGTTCAATGGTTTCAAAGGACACAATCACATCATACATTGTGTTGCTTTTGTAGGATGTAATATTAGACTGATAATAATTCACGTATGCTGATGTTTTTCGTGATTTGGCGTACTCAACTGCTTCCTGGCTGATATCAACTCCGTCGACATGTTTTGCACCATGGTCGGCAAGTAACTCGGAACCGTATCCTACGCCACAGGCAATATCCAAAACTGTTTTGTCTTTAACGAATTGACCGGCAAAATCGTATCGTGCAATATGCTCATCGCTTAGCATCTTCGTTGATTTTCCCGGTACCATTCGTTCCCCTGTGAACGCAATATCCATTTTCTGACCGTCCTGTATATTATCATTTCAAGTGATTAAAGTTGTCGATTTTTAAATCGATGCCATCATAAAAAGTGGAAAATGGTTAGATTCTTATCATACCCGGGCTGTATCTTCCAAAAGGAAGTTGGCGTTGTTTGCCCTTCTATCTGTTCCAAAGTGCTGATGGCCCCGCTCCTGAATCCACCCTTATCTGTTTTAGTATCAGTAAGAGAACATAAGAAGAGCCTGCCCCCCCTCCTCAAATTTTGGCCTACGTAAAGACAGCAAACAGAGCTTTTTCTGTTTTTACAATAAGCGGGAAGAACGGCGAGGAACCCTCTGGGGTGAGCGGTTCAAAAGCGTACTGGTCCAACAGGGGGATACCCTGGTCCATTGCCTTGCCTATATCGATCTCAACGCCGTTCGTGCAGGCATTGTGTCGCGCCCGGAAGATTACCGCTGGTGCTCCATCGGTTACCACATCCAGACGGGAAACACAGACGGGTTTCTTTCGTCGGATTTTGGAATGCCGGACGTGCCTACAGCCGATGGGACCAGCCAGATTCGGGTATACCGGGAATACCTCTATCATGTGGGCGCCATTGAGAAGAGCGGAGCCGCAAAGATATCGAAGGTCATTTTGGATGCCGAAGTCGCCAAAGGATTTGAAGTAAACGTGGTGAGACATTTTCGGTACAGGACCCGTTACTTTACCGATTCTGGAGTCATCGGTTCCCGGGCCTTTGTTCAAGCGTGTCATGACATGTTTAAAGATCGGTTTCATACAACGCGGGAGAAGATTCCAAAACGAGTCAGAGGTATCGAGGGAATGTACTCATTGAAACGGCTGGCTGACCATTGAGATGGTGAGCCATTTTTCTGACATTTGCCTGTGCTGCCTTTTGATCTGCATACCGTTGTAAGGGATAGCTTTCAAAAAAATGGAGTATGAACCTGTCTCCTTAAAGAGCAGCTGACAGTAGCTCTTTCGTGTAGGGATGAGCTGGCGTTTCAAAGATCTGCCGGGTGTTCCCGGACTCCACGACGCGGCCCTGCTTCATGACCAACACCCGGTCGCAAAGGGCGCGGATGATACGCAGGTCGTGGGAGATGAAAAGGTAGGAGATGTTTCGGGTTTTCTGGAGAGTCTTCAGAAGGGTGGTGACCTGAAATTGGATGGACCGGTCTAGGGCCGAGGTGGGTTCGTCCAAGATGATGAGCTCCGGGTTCAGGACCAGGGCCCTGGCGATGGCAATGCGCTGCCTTTCCCCGCCTGAAAACTCGTGGGGATAGCGGTCCAGGATGGACGGGGACAGGCCCACTTCGGTGATGGCTTCTTCAATGAGCCGTGGGTGGGTGTCACGGTTTTTTTTGTCGTGATGGCTGAGGCCCTCGGCAACGATCTCCCGGACGCTCATGCGTGGGGAGAGGCTGGCAAAGGGGTCCTGGAACACGACTTGAATCTTTTGCCTGACGCGGTTGAGGTCGGCATGGGGTAAGGCATCCAGACGGGACCCCAGAAACTCGATACGCCCCCGGCACCGAATCAGGCGCAACAGGGCCAAAGCCAGTGTGGATTTGCCGGATCCGCTTTCCCCCACGATGCCCAGGCTCTCTCCGGCCTTTATGTCGAGGGAGACCCCGTCCACGGCGCGGGTGATACGTCGCTTCTGGAAAAAGAACCTGTCCCCTTTTTGAAAATGAACCTTGATGTCGTCAGCTTTGAGGACCACCGGGGCCCCTTCCATGTTGCGGGGCTCTGATGGCGTCGCATGGGCCGTCACAAGCTGTTTGGTATAGGGATGTCGGGGCGCTTTGAAGAGCTCGTCGGGGGTTCCCGTCTCGACGAATTCGCCGCCTCGCATTACGTAGACCCGGTCGGCCACGTGCCGGACTACCCCAAGGTCGTGGGTGATGAGCAGGATGCCCATGTTGCGTGTTTCCTTGAGCCTGGACAACAGGGCCAGCACCCTGGCCTGTACCGTGACGTCCAGGGCCGTGGTGGGTTCGTCGGCGATGAGAAGGCCCGGGTTCGAGGCAATGGCCATGGCGATCATCACACGCTGCCTCTGGCCCCCCGACAGCTGGTGGGGGTGATGGCCGAGGCGCTCTTCGGCATGGTCGATGCCCACGGCATGGAGCAGCTCCAGGGCTTGCTGCCTGGCCTCCTTTCGTTCAATCCGCGTGTGGCACAGGATCCCTTCGATGATCTGTTTTTCAACGGTGTGTAGAGGGTTCAAGGCGGTCATGGGCTCTTGAAAAATCATCCCGGCACTTTTGCCCCGCACCCTTCGCATCTCCTTATCGGATAGCTCCAGGATATGTTGGTCTTCAAGGGTTATCTCGCCCCGAATGCGGGTCCCGGATTCAGGCAGCAGCCGCAAGACCGATTGGGCCGCTACGGATTTACCCGCCCCGCTCTCGCCCACGATGGCAACGATTTCCCCCCGGTTGACGGCAAAGGAGATTCCTTTGACCACCTCTTTTTCCATGCCGTTTTCAGAAAAGGATATATGCAGGTCTTCAACGTTTAACACTGGGGATAGGGTCAATGATCTCTCCTGAACTCTATTTGCCTCCGGCGGCCCTGCCGAGGGCCAAACGTTTGAAACGTTTGATAAACAGATTTTATTTTTTGAGGGTACGCCCCTGTAGGGTATAGCCCCCTCTTATTTTTTAATTTATCAAGATGCTTATCTTCGGCCCCTGCGGGGCTGGAGATAAGCATCTTGATTACCGGAACGTTTTTGCGGAGCTTTTTTCAAAAAGCGACCCGCCGGAGGCAACTGAATTTTTAAATGCGTTGGCCCTGCCTCGAAACCTGATAGCCATTGCGCTTCGGCTCCGCCTTGAAGGGGGGTAAGCAGAAGCATATATATGGATAACATCTGCAGCACGAAGCGATTTCAAACGTGGAGGCAGAGCCTCCGTGTATCATTCCCAGGCGGAGCCTGGGAACGAAAGACATCCTGACAAAGCAATGATGACCATTGCCGTCAGCATACTCACGGGCGAAGCCCGTCAGGGAATGTGATGAGCCTGAGGAACGAAGGCGAAAGATCATTCCCGTATCTGGTGCCTTGGGTCAAAGGCGTCGCGCACGCCTTCTCCGATAAACACGAGCAGGCTCAGCATGAGGGCCAGGACCACGAAGGCGGAGAGGCCGATCCATGGTGCGTGCTGGTTGGCCTTTCCCTGGGCCAGAAGTTCACCCAGGGCCGGGGAGCCCGGGGGCAGGCCGAAGCCCAGGAAGTCCAGGGAGGTGAGGGTGGTGATGGAGCCGCTCAGGATAAAGGGCAGAAAGCTGAACACCGAGATCAGGGAGTTGGGCAGGACGTGCCTCCACATGATCTTGCGATCCCCGATGCCCAGGGCCCGTGCGGCCCTTACGTAATCCAAGTTCCTGCAGCGGAGAAACTCGGCCCGGACCACATCCACCAGGCCCATCCAGCTGAAGAGGAGCATGATGCCCAAGATGATCCAGAATCCCGGCTCGATGAAGCTGGAGATGATGATGAGGATGTAGAGCAGGGGCACCCCCGACCAGATCTCCATGAGCCTTTGTCCCAGCATGTCGATTTTTCCCCCGAAGTAGCCCTGGACAGCCCCCACGGAGATGCCGATGGCCGAGCTGAAGAGGGTGAGGAGTAGCCCGAAGGTCACCGAGGTGCGAAATCCGTAAAGCAGCCGCACAAAGATGTCCCGGCCGTGGTCGTCGGTGCCCAGCAGGTTTTGGCCGTTGGGCGGGGCCGGGAAGACGGGGCGGGCAAAGTTCACCGTGTTGTAATGGAGGCGGATGGGGGGCCAGAGCATCCAGCCGTTGTCGTTGATGAGGGCCTGCACCTGGGGATCCGTGAAATCCGCTGTGGTTTCAAACACGCCCCCGAAGGCCGTCTCCGGGATGTCCTGAATAACGGGCAGGTACCAGTGCTTCTGGAATCGCACCAGAAGGGGCGCGTCGTTGGCGATGACCTCGGCCATGAGGCTCAAGGCAAAGAGCACCGAAAAGAGCACAAGGGAGTAAAAGGCCCGGCGGTTGGCCCGAAAGGCCCGCACGCGCCGCTTGCTGATGGGGGACAGGTTGATCCATGCCATGGTCATGCCTCGCTTTCGTCAAAGGAGATGCGCGGGTCCACCCACACATAGGTGATGTCGCTGATGATCTTCAGGGCCAGGCCCATGAGAAGGCCGATGTAGAGGTTGGCGAACATCACCGGGTAGTCCCGCTGCATGGTGGACTCAAACCCCAGGAGCCCCATGCCGTCTAAGGAGAAGATCACCTCGATCATCATGGACCCGGTGAAAAAGATGCTTACGAAGGTGGCCGGAAGGCCCGAGATAACGATGATCATGGCATTTCGGAACACATGGCCCAACAGGATCCTTTTTTCCGTCACCCCCTTGGCCCGGGCTGTCACCACGTAGAGCTTGTTGATCTCCTCTAAAAAGGAGTTTTTGGTGAGAAGGGCGAGGCCTGCGATGCCCCCGATGCTCATGGCCAGGATGGGCAGGCAGAGGTGGTGGAGGTAGTCGATGATCTTTCCCCAGAAGGAGAGGGCCTCAAAACCGTGGGAGACCAGTCCGCGCATGGGAAACCACTGGAGATAGCTGCCCCCGGCAAACACGGTGATGAGAAGGACGGCAAAGAGAAACACCGGGATGGAGTTCATCAGGATCACCACGGTGCTGGACCAGACGTCGAAGCGTGTGCCGTGGTGAACGGCTTTTCGGATGCCCAGGGGGATGGATATCCCGTAGATCAACAGGGTGCTCCAGAGCCCCAGGGAGATGGAGACGGGCATTTTTTCAAGGATGATGTCCACCACCTTGCGGTCCCTGAAAAAGCTTTCCCCAAAGTCAAAGCAGAGGTAGCGTTTCAGCATGTCCAGGTAGCGTTCATGGATGGGTTTGTCGAATCCGAACTGCTTTTCGATCTCCCGGATCATCTCAGGGGAGATGCCTTGGGCCCCTTTGTATCGGTTGACCCGGTCAAGGGAGGTGTCCGGTGTGCTGACAAGGTCCCCCTCCTGGCCGGAGATGCGTTCCACCACGGACCGGCGGTCTCCCTGCATCTTGGAGATCACCTGCTCCACCGGCCCTCCCGGTGCCAACTGGATCACAAAAAAGTTAACGGTGAGGATCCCCAGCAGCGTGGGGATCATGTAGAAAATCCGTTTGAGAATATAGCTGCCCATCACTTCTCCTTCGGGCTTGCCGGGGTGGCGCCATTGTCCGGTCGCACCCACCAGGTGACGGCCTGGGGTTTCTTGCCGGTGATTACATGGGGCATGTCGAATTGGTTCCTGTAGGCCAGCCGATAGTGGCTTATGGCCCCGAAGGGGATTATGTAGGTGCCCCGGAGCAGTACCCGGTCCAGGGCGTGCATGGCGAATACGAGTGAGGTGCGGTCCGGTGCGGAGAGGATTTTTTCCACCAGGAAGTCCACGGCCCGGCTCTTGACCCCGGCAAGGTTCCTGGCCCCTTTTCGGTCGGCATTCTCCGAGTGCCAGTAGAGTTTCATCTCAACCCCCGGGGTCGGCATGCAGCCGAAGCCTGCGTTGATCATGTCGTAATCGTAGCTTCGCATGCGCAGGATGTACTGGGAGATATCGCTGCGGTGAATGACCATCTCGATGCCCAGGCGATCCAGGTTCCTTTGAAACGGCAGCAGGAGTCGGTCCGTGGCCGTCGAATCCGAGAGGAACTGGAATCGAAAAGGGCTTCCTTTTTTTACAGGGCCATTTTCCCTGACGTAGACGAGCCGGTTGTCTTTTACCTGCCAGCCCTCTTCCTTGAGGATCCGTGCTGCCCGGATGAGGCGCTCCCGGATGTGCCCGGATCCGTTGGATTGCGGGATACGGTAGGGGGCGGTGAAGATCTCTTCGGGCAGCTCGTCTCTGAACGGGGCCAGAAGCGCTCTCTCCTCGGGGCCGGGAAGGGGAGGGGCGGCAAAATCTGAATTAAAGAAGTAGCTGGTAAAACGCCGGGGCTCATCGTAATAGAGCCGCTTTTTCGCCCATTCGTAATCAAAGGCGAGGAGGAGGGCGTAGCGGACCCGTGGATTTTTGAACACCGGCCTGCGGGTGTTGAACACGAGGCCTTCCATGCCCTGGGGAAGCCGGTGGGGAAGGGTGACACGCGTGATCTCGCCCCGGTCAAAGGCCGGTCCCTTGTACATGGTGGCCCAGGTCTTGGCCGAGGTTTCCAAACGGTAGTCGTAGAGCCCGGCCCGAAAGGCTTCCATGGCCACGGTGCCGTCTCGAAAGTAATCGACGGTGATGGTATCAACGTTATATATGCCGCGACACACGGGAAGGTCCCGGGCCCAGTAGTCTTTGACGCGCTCGTAGGTGATGCTTCGACCCTGCTTGAAAGACGCGATGCGGTAAGGCCCGCTTCCCAAGGGGAGATCCAGGGTGGTGGCGGAAAAATCACGGCCTTGCCAGGCATGCTCCGGCAAGACGGCGATCTGGGCCAGGATGGCGGGAAGTTCCCTGCTTGCCCTGTCTTTCACTGTGAATTTCACCCTGTATGGGTCAAGGGCCTCCACCCCTTTGATCTCTTCGTAGTACTTTTTCAGGGTGTTGCCGAAGTTGTTGATCAGGGCGTTGTACGAGAAGACCACATCGTCTGCCGTCACCGGGGTGCCGTCATGGAACCGGGCCTCTTTTCTCAGATGGAAAGTGATCCAGGAACGGTCTTCCGGCATCTCCACGCCCTCTGCCAGCAGCCCGTAGTACACCCCGTCCTCGTCTTCGGACTCTGTCATGAGGCTGTCGTAGACCAGATCAACCCCGGCAGCACACTCCCCTTTAAGGATAAAGGGGTTAAAGCTGTTGAAGCTTCCGATGGCATAATCCCGCAGGGCCCCGCCCTTGGGGGCGTCGGGGTTCACGTAATCAAAATGGGTAAACCCCGCCTTGTACTTTGGTGCCCCCCCGGAACTTAAGGCGTGGGAAAAGACGGTGCCCGGGCTCTCCGCACGGGCCGTGGAGACGGTCAGCACAAAAAGAACGAGCACAATCCGGGGAATACGAAACGTCATGATGAACATACCTTGTCTGGCTTCCGGCTGACCGGAATGATTGTGTGGTAAAAGCGTGCCTTCTATGGTTAACGTGAGTGGAAAAAGCAGGCCTCCGGCGGCGAGGTGAGCCACCTCGAAAGCTTATTGCGTGTGCGCATTTCCCTTCGTTCCTCAGGGAAATGCGCAAACGTCTTCGGCTCGGGCTTCGCCCGATACATAAGCTGGTGGTTTGTACGAGCTGTCCCACAAGCCTTGAAAGACCGGGGCTCATTCACGTAACCCGTTGACTATCAGCTTTAACCGGACTGCCTCCGGTTGCCAGGGAACAAATCCCCTGGACCCCAGGTTCGGGAATGCTCTTTCGCCTTTGCCTTCGCTTGTCGCGCCGTAGCCCATTGCCGTTGTCGAATGGTGACGCACAGATATGGGCGTAGGCGGATCCCTCGGGTCAAACCACATCCGCCGTTCAAACAAACGTTAGCCTTGATTATCTTTTGGGTTATCGGCCTATCTGCATCACCCTCCGAGTACCCTTGTCGCCTGGAGCGCCGCACTCCGGTGCGGCACGGGTAACGACGGACTAAAAAGCCGCACCGGAGTGCGGCGCTCCGTTTCAGTCGATTTATCTCGTTTTTTTCAAACTTCACTCAAGAAGAACTGTTGAAGCCTGTTTGGTCGACTTTTTAACCGTTTTGCCCCCGGCAGGGTCGCCGGAGGCTGCTTTTTCTTTTTAAAACATCATGCTCATCCCTGCCTTGATACTCCGTGCGCCGCCTGGGCCGCTGTTTTTGAAGTGGTAGGCGTCGTAGGACTCGTCAAAGAGGTTGTCCACGTTGAGGTAGAGGGCCAGGTCCCGGTTTTGGAACCACGTGGGCCTGAAGGTGGAGGAGAGGCTGTGGACCTCGTAGGACTCGTATTCGTCGTCGCCGTTTTCAAAACTCTCCACGAAGCGGGCGCGCCAGCCCAGTTTGAGGTTCAGGGCCTTGAAAAGGTAGTCGGCTCGCACCAGGGTGGTGGCGGGTGTTTCTCCTGCGTTTTCTTTGGTTTTTTCGTCCCGGCCTTTGATTTTGGAGTGCCCCAGAAGGAGGGACAGGTTCTTTATCTTGTAGGCAAATTCCAGCTCGTAGCCTTCCCGCTTGACGGATTCCACGTTTACCATGGTGGAGACGAATTCGAAGTCCGGAGGTGCAGGCATCTGGAGGGTTTTGGCGTCGATGAGATCTTCGATTTTTTCCTGGAAGTAGACCCCCTTGATGCGCAGGGCGTCGTCATCGGCGAGCATTCCGTCAAAGGCAAAACGCGCGCCCCATTCCCATGTGTCTGCCTGTTCCGGCTTCAGGTCCGGGTTGGCCAGGACCTTGACGCGGATCATGGGGTTGAAGGGGTGGGGGCTATCGAGTTCCGTGAACATTTCGCTCACCAGGGGGGCCCGAAAGGACTCGGCGTAGGTGGTGTGGAACCCGGCCCAGGGCACGGGTTTCCAGTCCACGGTCATTTTGGGGGAGACACGGTCTTCGGTACCGTCAGGGGATTCGGAGTTTTCTCCGGTGCGGGAGTACCAGGTGTACCGAAGGGCCGGGATCAGGGTGAACCCGCCGGGCACGGCGATTTCGTCCTGGATGAAGGCCCCGGCGTCTTCCCCGTGGCCCGGAGGGTTGGTGTAGGCCATGGCGGGATCACCCGCCTTGGGCGTGTATTCGTCCCGGTAAGCGTCCGCTCCGAAGACCAGCCGATGGGAGACGCTGATTCCGGTGTTGAATGCCATGATGTTCTGGGCATCGATGCCCATGGAGGTGAACTCCAGCTTGTCCGTGATGTTGTTCTCCACGGTTTCGTCGCGCTTGGACCAGAGGGCGGTGATCTTGGCGTCTACCAGGGGGCTGTCCGGTGTCAGGCGCCAGGTGCCGATCAGCTTGTCCTGCTCTGCCTGGTAACGGGAATCGTCCTTTTTATAGGTGATGTCCTGATCAAAGCGGGTGGCGTTGAGGGAGAAGGTGTGGGCATCTGTGGGCGTGTAGGTGGCCTTGACCATGGCGTTTTTGATTTTGCCGTCCCGTTTGACGGTCTCCTTGCCCTCTTCTTCGGTACTGGTTTCCACATCGCCCAAGTCCCGCAGGGTGCCGGTGGCCAGGATGTCGAGGTTGCCGTACCGCCCGAAGGCCGCTGCGGTTCCATGGGTTTCGTCTCCGGCGGTGCTGACACCGCCCTTGACCATGGCCCCCACGTTCCGGCCGGGCTTCAAGAGATCGGCGGCGTCCTTGGTGGTAAGAGAGATCACCCCGCCGATGCCTCCGGCTCCGTGCATCACCGATGCCGGTCCACGGACCACCTCCACCTCTTTTAAAAGATCCGGGTCCACGAGAATGGTGGACTGGGCGTCCCCTGCTTTTTGCACGTAGTTTTCACGGGCCCCGTCCACCTTGATGATGGTCTGGCTTTCGGGCAGGCCCCTCAAGGCCGGTTGCTGGGCGTGGGTTGCATCTCCTGAGATGTCCACGCCGGGAATGCTCTCCAGGATGTCGGCCAGGTTGTCGGGCCGGTCCTGCTCAATGGTGTCCGCGTCCACCACAGAGGCCGAGGCGGGCACGTCAAAGGCGCTGGTTTTCGTGCGCGTGGCCGTGACCACCATGTTGTCCATGCGTGTGGCAACAGCCAGGGGGGCCTGGGGTTTTGCCGGGATGTTCGGCTCTTCGGCCAGGGCCTGGGTGGCCATGAGGGCCATGCACACCATCATGGGTAGTTTAAAAATCTGCTTTTTCACGTTCATCTCCTGGTATTGCTTTGTGTCCCGTCGCTGCGGGTCAAATCGTTCCACGCTCTTTGTGGCCAAGGGCGTGGGCCCATGCGCCGAGGATCTGCGGGTAGTCCGCAGGTTCCCCGCCGCTACAGGCGGGCAGGGCATGGACGGCATGGTTTTTTACGGCGGGGACCTCCCGGAAGGCGGGGTCGGCATCTGCCGCGTCCCGGATGGCCATGAGCCCTGCCTGGGCGTTTCCGGTGATCACGATGACCTCCGGTGCGGTTTGGGTGAGCCGTTGCATCATCTCAGCCGGGGAGAGCTCATCCAGGGGGCCCAGGTCCTCCAGGGCGTTCTTTAGCCCCAGGGGCTCCATGACCTTTTGATTGAGAAAGCTGTCGCACGCCTGTGGGATCAGGAAGTTCTCGTGGGTCATGGGGTGCATGAAGCCCACGAAGGCGGCAACGCGTTTTTTGTCCCCCAAAGGCAGGAGTGCTGTGACCTCCTCAAGCTGAGCGTCATAGTGTCTGATCAAGCGCTCCGCCAGCTTGTCCCGGCCAAGGACCTTGCCTGTGTCGCGGATGCCGTGGTGAATTCCCTGTGAAAAGTCCACCACCGATACCTCGTAGCCGTCGGAGTTGAGCTCGTTTTCCATCTCTGAGGGGTTGAGTCCGCACCAGTAGTCGCTGGCGGCGGTGTCCTTTTCCAAAAGGATTTTTTGTATTCCGCCCCGCTTGGCGGCTGTGTGAAGGATGCGCCGCTTGGTGGTCATGATGCAGCGGGTGCACTCCAGGTGGTCGATGCCGGGGAAAAAGTCTTCGATGAGGGGGATCTGGCTGGTGACCATGGCCCGGGGCAGGACTCCCAGGGCCCTTGCGGTGTGGGCCAGCTTGTCTCCGATCATGATGAGGTTCCGCATTTCGGTTGGTTCGGACATGGTGCTCTCCTTCGGTTGCAGGGCGTTGCATGCGCCGGCCTTGATCTCTGGGACGGCTCGTGGCGCTGGCAAAGGCCCATGGGGTTCAATTGCGTACCGGGAGATAGAGCATATTGCGGGCCAACCTGAGTGCAAATGCCATAAGGTCTGTAAATTATTTTCATTAAACTGTAAATTTTTAGGCTTGCCTGATTCTTTGCCAATGGGAAGCCATCTTCCCGATTTTGCGCGCCATCGCAGCAGAAAGCCTTGGAAGGCGGGCCCCTTGACGGGGGGCGGGAAGAAAACCCCCGGTGCGGGGGCTTTCTTCCCGTTACTCTCCGGGGGAGATGTTGTACGCCTTGATCTTGGTGTAGAGGGAGCGCCGGTCGATGGCCAGCTCGGCAGCAGCGCGGGTGCGGTTGTGGTTGTTCTCCTTTAACGCCCTTTCGATCATCTGCTTTTCCAGGGCGGCAAGGCGGGCTTTGAGGGGACCCCTCTCCAGGCCCGGACAGCTTGCCGGGGCCCGGCAGGCGGTGGGCAGGTCCAGGCGTCCCAGTGTGGCATAGCGCCTGAGAACGTTTTCCAGCTCCCGGATGTTTCCCGGCCAGTCGTAGGCCATGATGGCGGACATTTCAGACGGCCCGGGCTTTGTCTCCCCGGGCCAGGCCTTGATGAAGCGGTCCACCAGAAGGGGGATATCGGCCCGCCGCTCCCGCAGGGGCGGCACCTTGATGGGGACCACATGGATCCTGTAGAAGAAATCCTCCCGCATTGTTCCTCGGCGCACCAGCTCGGAAAGATCCCGGTTGGTGGCAGAGACGATGCGGATATCCGGGACCTTCACCTGCCGCCCCCCCACCGGGGTGTATCCGCCGCCCTCGATGGCCCGAAGGAGTTTGGTCTGCATGGAGAGCCCGATCTCACCGATTTCATCCAGAAAGAGGGTGCCGCCGTCGGCCTTGTCCAGGAGGCCTTCCCTGTCGGAGTGGGCCCCGGAAAAAGCCCCCTTGCAGTGGCCGAAGAACTCGGACTCCATAAGGTTTTCCGGAATGGCGCCGCAGTTGACCGGCACAAAGTTTTTTTCCTTTCTGGGGCCGATGTCATGGATGGTGCGGGAGACCAGCTCTTTGCCGGTGCCGGACTCTCCATTGACGATGACCGGTGCCGTGGTTTCGGCTGCTTTTTCGATCATGGTGTAGAGCTCCTGCATGGCAGGGGATGCGCCGGTCATGGCATGGAAGCCTGTTCTCAGCGCCACCTGGTCCTTCAGGCGGCGAATTTCTTCCCGCAGCTCCTCTTCCATCTCCTTGTGTTCTGTAAAATCGGTGATGAACCCTTCGGCTGCGATGAGGACCCCCTTGTCATCGTAGATGCCTTCCCCTCGGTCCCAGACCCACTTGTCCCGTTCTGTCAGCGAATTGACGCGGTAAATGAGCTGGTAGGGTTTGTGCCTATGCATGGCCTGCTCCGATGCCCGGATAACCTCGTCGACACATGCCTCATGGACCAGGTTGGCCAGCTTGGCCCGCCGGGTCAGGATCATTCGGTAGGGGGTCTCCCCAAAGAGTTTGCGGGCCCCTTCGCTGACATAGTCGATGCTCCAGTAGCCGTCGTTGATCCTCCGGTAGACCATGCCGGGGAGGTTTCTCATGAGGGTGTCGTGGGATATCATTGGGCTGAACATCCTTCTGTTTTTTTTGTTGGTATAAATAAATTTTGTCTTTCCTAAAAAATACGGTATTAGTCGGTCGAACCCCATTTGTCAAGGCGCCTGAACCCCTTGGGGCAACGGGATAACCAGGCCTCCGCCACGTCGGTTGTGGCGGGGAAAGGCCCGCAACGCCTCGGGGCGGGGTGGAAAAACAGAGTAGCCCCACCATCCGCAACTGAATGTCTATGGCCTTGTTATTTTGATGGATCCGTTGGCGGATGATGTGTTGGCGATTCCCGGTTGATGGGTTGTTGCCTAATTTTGGTATTGACAAAGAATTTTACCTTCCATATTTATCTCGGCCAGGCAGATTTGTTTGGCAAGCCAAGAAAAATTTATACAGCAAAGAAAATGTGGAAGGGAGAGGTATCATGACAAAATCATGCACATGTGGGGCAACATGTTCACGGCGCGATTTTTTGAAACGAACAGCGGCAGGGGCGGGTGCCCTTTGCGCGGCATCGGTGTTGTTTCCGGGCAACCTGTTTGCCGGGCCCGGACAGGATCTCACCGTGGCAGTGACCGGGCGGTGTATTTTCAACAGCGTGGTTGTCACCCATGAGACCCAGGAAGGGCTTCCCAATCCCTTTCGCAGCGAGACGCCTTTTGCATTTTCCATGAACGAGGACTGTGCCGGGCTGGAGGCGGGGGTAGCCGCCGTTCGCTCGGGCGCCGCCGACATCGGAACGCTTTTAAGACCCCTCACCGAAGAGGAGAAAGCCGCAGGCCTGGTGGAGACACCCCTTGATCCCATGGCCTATGCCGTGGCCGTGAGCAAGGCAAACCCTGTGGATACCCTGACAAACCGACAGGTCCTTGACATCTTTGCCGGGAACATCACCAACTGGAAAGAGGTGGGCGGCAAGGACATGGAGATCCTTTTGTATAAGCAGCGGTGCGGGGCAAGTTACGACACCCTGCTGGACAAGGCCCTTGCGGAAAGCGGCATCACAAAAAACACGGCGCGCCTGGAAGAGTCGGTGATGTACGTGGAGGTGACGGACAACCAGCTCGATGAGATTGCGGCCAACGAGATGGCCGTCGCCATGGTGCCGAGGATGTTCTTTGACGCCAACTCAAAGCACCTGGCCGTGGACGGTGTGGCCCCGTGTCGGGCGTCCGAGAAGAACGGTCAGTACCCCTTCCTTGCTCGGCGCAGCCTGGTCAGCCGAAAAAATGCGTCCGGTGCAACGACCCGTTTCCTGGCCTTTGCCACGGGTGCCCACGGCAGGCAGCTCATGGAAAAGGGCTTTGCCATGGACTGGCTCAAGGCCGGGTTTTAACCCCTGTTTGTTAAACCCGTCGTAACTATTCAGCCCCAAAAAACAGCCTTCGGCGGCAAGGTGTGCCACCTTGAAAGCAGATGGCAGATGTCATTTGCCCCTCGTTCCTCGGGTCAAATCACATCTGCATGTAAAGCGGCATTCATGTAACTTTTTTTTATGACCTGTTTGTTAAACGTTTTAAACGTTTAGCCCCGGCAGGGCCGCCGGAGGCAGCTTTGAGCTGAGTCGTTACCATTTCAGGCCTTGTGCCGTGGGGCAAAGGGCCATGTGTTTTGAAAGAGAGTATGATCATGAATATCGGAAGCAAGCTCAGCCTTTTTTTCAGCGCCATCCTGATTCTGGCTGTGGCATCCATCATCATTCCTATTCACATCAACTCCGGGCGCATTCTGATGAATGCCCAGGAAAAAGAGCTCACCGCCAGGGTGTCGGCCATGGAGGGGAAGGTGTCGGCGATCTACACCTCCATGGAGGCGGACCTTGGCCGCATGGCTGGGGACCGCGAGATTGTCCGTCTGATGAAGGCGGCCAGGTTCACGAAAAAATACGACAATCTCAAAACCAAGGTCGGCTTCATGAAGCGGGTGCTCTCCTACGACGGGGTGACGGTGTTTGACCGGAAAGGCAGCTGCGTGGTGGGGGAGGCCGAAGGCTTAAAGGCCCCGGCGCAGAAGATGGCCAAAGGCACTGTTGCTGGCGGTATGGGGTTGAGGGGTGGGGTCCCGGAGATGGTCTTTTTAAGCCCAGTCTACAACAAGACAAGTTTTCTCGGGACCATGGTGGTCAGGCGAAGCCTGGACGATGCCTTTGTGACCGCCCTTCTCCGGGGCGGCCCAGGACGCTGTGCCCTCTATGAAGACCTGGGCGGAACGTATCGCCTTCGCGCTTCCTCGGATGCCAAGGGGTTTTCAACCCTGTCCGAAGGCGTTTTGGGTGGCTCCATTTCCCATGCCGACAGAAACGTCTTTCTGGGCGGGACTTCCGGGATCCTTCGTGCGGTGCCCGTGGGCTTCGGTCCAAGCCGTGGCAGGTTCTTTTTGGCCCTGTTTGAAGAGACCCGGCAGGTGAAAGCCGTTCTCCGCCAGATTGAAATCACCTCCGTGGGCGTGGGCGTCGCCGTGCTGGTCCTGGGTTGCCTTGCTACCTTTTTCTATTCACGCCGCCTCTCCGGCGCCCTGAAGGACCTTTGCGATTTTTCCGCCAGGATCGCCTCCGGGGACCTTGCCGGTCGCATGGAGACACGCAGACGCGATGAGATAGGCGACTTGGTTCGGGCCCAGAACGGCATGGCCGAGCATTTAAACGGCCTCATCGAGAAGTGTGCAGAGGCCTCCGAGGCCCTGGTCGCCTCGTCCGGGGAGCTTGCCGCCACCTCCGAAGACATGGCTTCCCACTCGGCAGCCGTCAGCGACAAGGTGGCGGCCACGGCGTCGGCCTCGGAAAGCCTGGAGCGCACCATGGCCGCCATCGGCAATGCCATCGGTGAGTCCGCCGTGGGTGCCGGGGAGATTTCCGGCGCTTCCACCGGGGTAAAGGAGTCCATCAAGGCCTTGGCCGCCCGTGCGGAAAACGCCCGGGGCATCACCGAAGACACGGTATCGGCCCTGGGCGAAGCCCGCTCAGCCTTCCGCGCCTTTGATGCCGCCACAGGCGAAATCGGGGGCATTGCCGAGGGTATCCACGACATCGCCTCCCAGACCAACCTTCTGGCCTTGAACGCCACCATTGAAGCGGCCCGGGCCGGAAGCGCCGGGGCAGGGTTTGCCGTGGTGGCCTCCGAGGTCAAGGAGCTCGCCGCTCAGGTTTCCAAGGCTTCCGAGCTGATTCAACAGAAAACAGAGGCCGTGGGCCGATCGGCGGCAGAGGTCCTGGCAACGGTGGATGGCCTTGCCGACGGCCTGGACCGGGTGGACGGCATCGTTCGGGCCACCGCAGGGAGCCTGGAAGAGCAGCGGGTGCTCACCGATGCCATTGTGGCCCATGTGGGGTCGGTTTCTGCCGGGATTTCGGAGATCGACCGGAACATTGCCGGGGCATCCGCCACCTTTGCAGGCATCTCGCGGGACATCGCCGAGTCGAGCCGAACCTCCGGGGAGATATCGGGCAGCAGCAGCCTGGTGAACCGCAGCGCAGGGACCCTGACAGCCCTTTCCCAGGAACTGACGGATGTGGTGGGCCGGTTCAGGCTGGCGTAACAGCCAAAGGCTTGGAGAAACGAGTCAGCGCCAAAAAAGCCTCCGGCGGCAAGGTGTGCCATCTTGAAAGCAGGTAGCGGATGCGTTTTGCCCCTCGTTCCCCGGGTCAAATCACATGCGCCTTTTAAACGGCATTCAATCGCTTTTTTTGAACCTGTTGCAACGATTCAGCTCAAAATGCCTCCGGCAGCCCTGCCGGGGGCCAAACGTATAGAGTGTGGTCATGAAACTGGCACTGAAATACAAGTTTATTCTTTATGTGTACGCCACCCTGCCTCTGGCGGCGGTGTGGCTGGCGGCCCGGACCAGCAGCATCCACGTTCTGCCTGCCTTTCAGCACGCCCTTACCGTGGGCTTGCTTACCGCCTTTGGCCTGCCCCTTGTGGCACCCTGGCTCCCGGGGTTCCATTGGCTGGTCAAGCGCCAGGTGACGCGTATCAGCCGGTTCTGCCAGCGGGTGAAAACCGGGGATTACACGGGCTTTCGGCTTCCCCCGGAGGCTGAAGACGAAAACGAGATCGTGGCCCTCATGCGGGACCTGAACTGGATGGTGCGAATCATCGAGGTGAGGGAGGCCGAGTTGGAGCGTCGGGTACAAAAGCGCACCGAAGAACTTAACCAGGCGCGCCTGGCTGCCGAGGCCTCGGGACAGGCCAAGGGGGCGTTTCTGGCCAACATAAGCCACGAGATCCGTACGCCCATTAACGCCATCATGGGCATGGCGGACGTGCTCCTGACGCAACCCGACTCCCCGAGGGCGAAGGAAAACCTCCGGATTATCGCTTCGGCCTCCAGAACGCTTTTGACCATGGTCAACGAGATCCTCGATTATTCCAAGATGGATGCCGGTAAGCTGGAACTGGAAGCTGTTCCTTTCCGCCTTCGAGATCTCATGGAAGGGGTGACGGACACCTTGAGCCAGCAGGCCCAGGAGAAATCTTTGGAGCTGGTCTGCGACATCGACGCCAGCGTTCCCCAGACCCTGGTGGGGGACCCCGTGCGCCTGGGCCAGATTATCACCAACCTGACGGCAAACGCCATCCGGTTCACCGAGGCCGGGGAGGTTGTGGTTACCGCAAGGTTTCAGCGGGAGACCCTGGAAACCGGAACCCTCTCCCTTGGGGTGCGCGATACCGGGGAGGGCATTCCTGATGAGGTGCTTCCCACCCTCTTTGACGCCTTTACCCAGGCCGACGGCTCCACCACCCGCCACCACGGCGGCACGGGCCTGGGCCTTGCCATCTGCCGAAAACTCTCGGCGTTGATGGATGGGGCGCTCACGGTTGCGTCCACCCAGGGCCGCGGCAGTGAATTTACCTTAACCTGTCCCCTTAAGGCTCCGTACGAAACCTCCGAGGGCTTTCTCTACGGGGCCGGGACCAAGCCCCGGTGTCTCCTGCTGGAGGACAACGACTCCGCGCGGCGTGTCCTTTCCGGGTATCTGGATGATTTTGAATTTCCCTACGATTTGGCAGGGTCCGTCCCCGAGGCCGTGGCGCTCCTCACCCAGGCCCGAGGAGCCTATGGGTTGCTTCTCGCGGACGTGACCCTGCCTCCCGGTCAGGGGGAACGGCTCATCAGCCACTTGCAGGCCATGGACGAGGGGCATCGCCCGGAGGTGGTCCTGTTGTCTCCCCTGAACAACCGGGACGTGTCCTGGCACCGGGGGCTGGACATTGCCGGGCACGTGGCAAAACCGGTGAAGCAGTCGGCCCTGTACAATGCCATTGTGTCGTCTCTGGTCCCAGCTCCTGCACCGGCGGTTCCTTCCGATATCTCTGGAGGGAGCTCACACGGTCATCGCGTGCTGGTGGTGGAGGACAACCCCTTTAACCGAAACGTGGCAGAAGAGATCCTGGGCGCGGCGCATTTCAAGGTGCAGTGCGCCGCCGACGGCCATAAGGCCCTGGACCTTCTGGGGCGCGTCCCCTTTGACCTGGTGCTGGCGGACATGCAGATGCCCGGCATGGACGGGTGCGAGCTCACCGAGGCCATCCGTGCTTCAGAAGGCCTCGAAGACCTTCCCGTGGTGATGCTCACCGCAGACGCGGACCCCGACACCCGAAGGGCGGCCATGGCCTCCGGTGCCTCGGGATTTCTCACCAAGCCCGTGACTCCCGGAGAGCTGCTCCGGGTTCTGGACGGACAGTTGCCCACGGATACCTCCCAGGCACCGGCTGCCGTCGGTGTCCCTGACATTGAAGGACTGGTGACGGCCCTCAGGGGAGATCGGAGCCGCGCGGGGGAGTTGGTCACTGGATTTGTGGAAGCCTTTAAGGAGACCCCTGCCTCCATTGCTGAAGCCCTGGCCGCAGGCTCTTGGGAAGAGGCCCGGTCACGGCTCCATGCCCTCAAAGGCGCTGCCGCCAACCTGTATTGCCATGAGCTGGCCGAAGCGGCTTCTGCCATGGAAGCCGCCGTCAAGGAAGGGAAGCCCGGTGTGGCCCTGTCTAAAGTGGACTCCCTGGACAGGTGCATCGCCGCTCTGGAGAAGGAAGCGGAACGTCTTGTGCCTGCGGGCGTGAAATCGGAAAGCGCTCCTTGGTCAGGCAGCCCCTTTGGAGAGGGCCTCCGGGAGCTTGAATCGCTCATTGCCACCCGCAATATCATGGCCCGGGCCAAGGCCGAGGCTCTTTTGGAGCCCTTAAGCCATGAGGGGTTCCGGCCCCAGGCGGAACAGCTGGTGGCCTGCCTTCGAAAATACAACTTCAAAGATGCCCGGGGCCTGCTGACCCAGATGGTCGCTGCAGGGCCCGCCACGTGTTCCGAGGCCTCCACAGGAGAGTGACATGGAGAAACCGACCCTTCTTATCATCGACGACATCCCGTCCAACATCGACGTCCTCGGGACGATTCTCATGGAGGAGTACACCCTCCAGGCGGCCACCTCCGGGGAAGAGGGGCTCGGCATTGCCCGCGCAGGGCATGGGCCCGACCTGATCCTCCTGGATGTGATGATGCCCGGCATGGACGGCTACGAAGTGCTCTTGCGGCTCAAGGCCGATGAGGCGACCCGCCACATTCCCGTTATCATGGTGACGGCCTGCAGCGATCCTTCGGACGAGACCAAAGGGTTTCGCCTTGGCTGCGCCGATTACCTGCACAAGCCGGTGACCCCGTTGATCGTTCAGTCCAGGGTGCGCACCCAGGTGGAGGTGAAAAGGGGCCGCGATGCCCTGGCCGCGAGCCTTGAAAGCAGCCGGGCAAACTCCCTTCGCCACGGGCGTTTTTTAACCGGCCTGTTCGATCACTCTCCCCAGGGCATTCTTTTGCTGGATGAGAACCATGGCATTGTCCGGGCCAATCAGGCCTTCTGCGATCTCTTCGGATACGGAGCCCACGACCTTGAAGGGCAGGTTGAGCCCATGAACACGGTGCCGGTGACGGAAGCCGAAGCCTACCAAACGCTTCTGGAGACCATCACGACCCGGGGCCGGTTCAGCGGCGAGGGGGTAAGGATGCGGGTGGACGGCACCCCCCTTTCCGTCTCCATCGTAGGCTGCCGGGTGGATGTGGAGAACCAGTCCGGGGGGATTTTTCTGATCTATGAGGATATTACCGATCGCAAGCTTGCGGAAAAGCGGTTGACCCACCAGGCCTACCACGATGCCCTCACAGGCATCGACAACCGGCTCGCCTTTGTGGAAGGCCTCAAAGAGCTCCTGACTCCCCATGGTGATGGGGAGAATTGCTCCGTGATGCTCCTGGACCTGGATCGGTTCAAATCGGTGAACGACTCCCTGGGCCACCCCGTGGGGGACGCCCTGCTCCAGGTTGTCTCACGGCGCTTCACCCAGTGCCTGCGGGACAGGGATACCGTGGCGCGCATCGGCGGTGACGAGTTTGCCGTGCTGCTTCGGGAGACCCGGGACGCCTCCGAGGTGGAGGGTATTGCCCGTCGCCTTCTGGATGCGGCTGCCTCACCCTTTGAGATCGACGGCCAGGTGCTCCATATCGGTGCGAGCATCGGCGTGGTGTTCGATCTCTCCGGGTACACGGATCCGGACACGGTGATCCGGAATGCCGACCTTGCCATGTATGAAGCCAAGGGGTCGGGCCGTGGGCGCTTTACCTTTTTTGACAGCAGCCTTCATGAAAAGGCGGTGCATCGCCTGGAGATGGAGCAGGAGTTAAGGGATGCCTTTGACCGGGATGAGTTCGAGTTCTACTTTCAGCCCATCCTGACCCTGCCGCAGGGCCCCACGGATCGTTTTGAGGCCCTGATCCGCTGGAACCATCCCACAAAAGGGGTGCTGGCTCCAGGAGCGTTTCTTTCCGTGCTGGAAGAGACCGGCCTCTCCACCGCCCTGAGGTGCTGGGTGGTGGAAGCCGCGGCCCGGACCCTTTCCGCCTGGAACCGGGAGTTCCCTGAGCGCATCCTCAACATCAACCTGACGGCAAGCCAGCTCGGCGACCCGGAACTCTGCCCGTTTATTACGGGGGTGTTTGCCCGTTACGGGGTGTCGCCTTCACATCTTGTGGTGGAGATCACGGAAACCGATTTCATGGAAAGCCGCCCCATGGCCGAGGCCAACCTCAACCGGCTCCGGGAGGCAGGTGTCCGCATCGCCATCGATGACTTCGGAACGGGCTATTCGTCCCTTGCCTACCTGCACCGCTACCAAATCGACACCCTGAAGATCGATCGATCCTTTATCTCTCGCATTGACCAGGACGGGCTGTCCATTATCTCGGCCATTGCTTCCATTTCCCAGAAGCTGGGGGTCTCGGTGGTGGCCGAGGGCATTGAAGAGCCTGCGCAGCTTGACGCCGTGACTCGGGCAGGATGCACCCACGCCCAGGGATATTTTATCGCCAGGCCCGCGCCCCTGGACAGGGTAACGCCAAGGGGAACAAACCCTGCCGGGTTGCCATGCGCGGTTTCCACCTGAGAAACCATGGGATCAAAACGTTGAAAAATTGAGTGGTTCATGAGATAAGGATCGTTCATTTTTCAACAATCAGGCTTGGCAAGGAGAGCATGCCGTCAGACAGTCAGGTCCGGTGTGCTGTGAATCATTTGACTCAAATGTGACGTTGTATCCATGTGTTCGCGTCGGTGTGGGGCTGTCGGGCTCTTCCACAACGTGCGCGTTCTGGTACGTCAATCAGCGGAAGGACCCCCCATTCATGCTTCGATGTTTCAAGATCAAGACCCAGATGATTATTGTTCTCATCATGGTATCTGTCTCTTTTCTCTCGTTGTCTGCAACCGCAGTCCACTATATCGGCGTCACCCGGGATGTGGGTATTGAAGGAGCCAAAGAGGTTTTGTACAAGGCCCAGCAGGATAAGCTCAAGGCTTCGGTGCACAGCGTGTCTGTGGCCCTCTCCAGGGCCCTTGAAGGCATTGAGGGCGAAGAGGAGAAAGTCGATGCCATGCGTCGGATGATCTATCCCGTACGCTTTGAAGAGGACAAGTCCGGGTACTACTTTATCTACAAGGGAACCCGCAATGCCGTGCACCCCATCAAGCATCAGCTCGAAGGCAAGGACCTGGGACACCTGGTGGACAAAAACGGTGTGCGTTCCGTGGGCGAACTCTACAACAACGCCAGGCGGGGCGGCGGGTTCGTGGAGTTCATGTGGAACAAGCCCGGGGCAGGGGATACCTTGAAGCTGGGATACTCCGAGATGATTGCAGGCACGGACTACTGGATCGGCACCGGGGTCTACCTGGACAACATCGAGGCCTATGAGACCAAATTTTCCGACATGCTCAGCCGCACTGTCATTCAGAAGGCCGTCATCTCCCTGGTGGCCATTGCCGCGACCTTTTTTCTCCTGACCATGGCCTTCAGCCTGTTTGTGGTCAACAACATCGCCAGCCCGTTGAAGGAGATGGCAAAGAAGGTGAACATCCTGGCCACCGGCAACCTGGCCGTGGTCTTTCGTGCAGAAGGGGGCGATGAGATCTCCCGCCTGGGGGGCGTTCTCAACGCCATGGTCGGGGCCTTTTCCGCCATGATCACGGAGATGAAGCAGAGCACCGATACCCTTCTTGCCTCTTCCACGGAACTCTCAGATGTGTCCGAGCAGATGTCCGCAGGGGCGGGGCAAACCTTTGAAACATCCAATACCGTAGCCGCCTCGGCCCAGACGATGAGCGCAAACATGGTCTCCGTGGCTGCGGCCATGGAGCAGGCCGCCACCAACGCGAACCAGGTGGGCAGTGCCACCGAGGAGATGACCTCCACCATCCGTGAGATCGCGGATCACACGGAGTCAGCCCGCGGCATCTCCGGCGAAGCCGTTGAGAAATCAAGGCGCGCAGCCACCCGCATGGTGGAGCTGGGGAGTGCGGCAGAGGCCATCGGAAAGGTGACCGAGACCATCACCGACATCTCCGAGCAGACCAACCTGTTGGCCCTCAACGCCACCATCGAGGCGGCCCGTGCCAGTGAAGCGGGCAAAGGGTTTGCCGTGGTGGCAAGCGAAATCAAAGCCCTGGCCCACCAGACCGCCGAAGCCACCCTGGACATCCGCTCCCGCATTGAAGAGATGCAGGGCACGGCCTCCGCCTCCAGCACCGAGATCGAGGAGATCTCCTCGGTCATCGACGGGGTGAACGAGATCGTCGCCACCATCGCCGCCGCCGTGGAGCAGCAGTCTGCCTCCACCGCTGAAATCGCCGCCAATGTCCATCAGACCAATGAAGGCATCCGGGAGGTGAACGACAACGTCAGCCGAAGCTCGGCCGTGGCCGAAGAGATCGCCCGGGATATCGCTGCGGTCAACACCGAGGCCGGGGAGATGTCCCACGGCAGCGATCGGATCCGACAAAGCGCCGACGGCCTGAACACCATGGCCGCCCAGCTCAGGGACACCGCAGCACAGTTTTCCGTCTGATACCCGATTTTGCCAATGTGCCGGGTCCCAAGGGCCGGGCACATTGGCCGTCAGCGTCTTTGGCCCATGGCAGCCAAATATGGAGCGCCGCACTTCGGTGCGGCTTTCCCGGGCCGACCGACGTGATTCCACTTTCCCTCACGTATTACCATATCACCTGCAAGCCCATTCCCATCACCTTCCACGGGACACCTTTTCTTATTCTTCCTTGAAGATCGTCAGTAAATTTCGTATCACAGAAAAAGACATTTCCCGACAGCAGGCCGGCGGGCACCTTTTCTTGTTTGTCCAACGTTTCAAAGGGGTGGCTCTCCGGCAAGGCCGCCGTACTTTTCCATTATCCACCTGCACCAGGAGCCTATCCCATGCGCGTCTCCCACCTCTACGACACCCAGTCCCCCGTCCTGTCCATGGAGTTCTTTCCGCCGCGAACCGAAAAAGCCGAAGAAGGCTTCGGCGCCGTGGTGGACGATCTCTTCTCCATGGCCCCTGATTACATGTCCGTCACCTTCGGAGCGGGCGGCTCCAACCGGGACGGGTCGTACCAGACCGTCCGGACCATGCTGGACAAATCCATCCCCACCGTGGCCTACCTCGCCGGGTACGGCATGGCACCGTCGGAGGTTACTGAGGTGCTGGATCGCTACCGGGATATGGGCATCGAAACCATCTTTGTTATCCGGGGCGACAAGCCCCAACAGGAGGGGTTTACCCCGCATCCGGACAGTTTTCCTTATGCCTCGGACCTCATCGCCTTTATCAAAAAGCGCTACGACTTTACCCTGGGCTGCGCCGGGTACCCCGAAGGCCACCAGGAGGCCGAAAGCCTTGAAAAGGACATCGAACATCTCAAGGCCAAGGTGGACAACGGTGCCGAGTACGTTGTGGCACAGAACTTTTACGAGAACTCTTTTTTTCTCGATTACGTGGAGCGGTGCCGCACCGCAGGAATCAACGTTCCCATCATCCCCGGGATCATGCCCGTCTACAGCGTCAAGATGGCCCGGATCCTCGCCAAGGTCTGCGGCACCACCATCACCCCCGACCTCGAAGCCCGCCTCACAAGCGTGGATCCCGACGACAAAGAGGCCGTCCTTGCCATGGGCATCGATTTTGCCACCGACCAGTGCCGGGGCCTCCTCAAAGAAGGTGTCCCGGGTATCCATCTCTACACCATGGATCGCACCTTTTCGACCATGGAGGTGGTCAAGCGGTTGCGGGATGAAAGGTTGCTGTAGGGTTGACGTCGGGCTCTGTCGCTTTTCCCATGAGGAGCGCCGCACTCCTGTGCGGCTTTTTCTTGCTGGCGGGGCGTCGTTGAACCCACTTACAGGCTCACCCCATCCCGTGTGAAAAAAGATGGGGCACGCTTCTCGTCTTGCCACAGTTAAAACTGTCTCTATGGCTTCGGATGGTCATTCGGTTTTGATGGGCCGGCTCCGTTGCAAGTAGCTTTTCAGTTCCTGAAGGATAAAGTTGCAGGAGATCAGAAGGAGAAACCCACCGAAGAGCTGCTTGAGGATAAACGCCGGCAGGTGGCTTGAGATGATGGCGCCTGCCACCGCACCGGCCAGGGCCGGAGCCATCAGGCTTTTAAAAGGGGATTTGTCGTAGAGGTTCAGTTTGTTGTGGATGAGGGTGGCAGACGTAGAGAGAAAAAACATGGTGGTTAACGAGAGGGGGATGGCCTGGTGCATGTCGAGCTGTAATACGATCACGAAAAAGGGCACAATGAGCAAGCCGCATCCGATCCCCAACAGTACAGCGATCATGCCGATGAGGATCCCCACGGGGATGACGAGAAGGGATTCGTGTGACAGCAAAAGGGCATGCAGGCCGGTGTAGACCAGGAAGGGAAAATCGCAGATCTTCAGCATCCGCAGGCTGACCACGAGCAGGAAGAGTGCAAAGGCAAGTTTCAGCCACCCTGTGTGATGCTTTCGCACCATGTTTCCGCCCAGCATCGTTCCACAGACGCATGCCGGGATAAAGAGAAGGTAAAGCCGAAGGGCGGGTGGCCCGGGGAGCAGGATCAGGTGGTTTACGGCCCCGACAAAGCTGATGGGGATGATGGTCGCCAGGGAGATGCCCGCTGCCTTTTTGAAGTCAAACCCGAAAAATGACGTCAGTATGGAGACCAGAAGCGTCCCTCCGCCGATGCCGATCCCCGCGCTGAACAGGGCCACAAGAAATCCAAGGGTGGCCAACCGGAAGTCAAACCCGGGGACAAATGAGTTTTTCGACATCATGGGTCTCCTTGCGTTGGTGTGGTGGCTGTATGTATAGCGTTGTTGCTTCTTCTGCTTCTTAATATCTTTTTATATGAGTAAAAGATATATGTAAATACTCTGATGTTTACTTGTGAGGTAAGCTGCGGCCCTGTCCTCCGATGTTTTACGCACCGCCACCCCCTTTGTTGTGGTAGACTGCCTTCGGTTATTATTATGCCGAAGGTGGCGATGTCTGATCCATAAGGCGATCTTCGGTGTTGAGCAGATTTGTGAACCCACTCATTGGAGGCCCATTGTGACAGATACCAAGAACATTGCCCTGCTCATTGACGCGGACAATTCACCGGCCAAGTCCATCCAGAAGATTTTTTCGGAACTTGCGCGGCACGGGAAGGTGAACATCCGGCGAGCCTACGGCAACTGGACCACGGGGAACCTCAAAGGGTGGGAGGCGGTGCTCCAGGATCATGCCATCCAGCCTTTCCAGCAGTACGACCTCACCAAGGGAAAAAACGCCACGGATATCGCCATTGCCATTGATGCCATGGACATTCTCTATACCAAGCAGGTGGACACTTTCTGCATTGTGACCTCTGATTGCGACTTTACGCCCCTTGCCACGCGGATCATCTCCGAGGGAAAATCGGTGATCGGGTTCGGGGAGCGGAAAACACCACCCGTGTTTATCAACGCGTGCTCCACCTTTCTCTATGTGGATGATGAGGTGGCGGTGAAAACAACCCGGGTCGATGCCAAAGAGCTGCGGGGAGATGCCAAGCTGATGAACCTTCTTCGTGATGCCATTTCCGGCTCGGAAAACGGTGACGGGTGGGCAAACCTTTCCAAGGTCGGTTCCCATATCAGCAACCATGCCTCCTTTGACCCCAGGAACTATGGCTATGCACGGTTGAGTGACCTGATGGAGGCCATCGGGCTTTTTGATCTGAGGCGGGACAAGAAGAAGTCCTTTGAGGTAAGGGACAATCGGAAAAAATAGGGGGCTGAGCCCCCGGAATAACAGATAGAATTGAGGATACAAAAAAAGCCCGGTGGCGGTTATGCCGCACCGGGCTTTTTTGCGTTCAACAGGTCTGAGGGCCGAAGCCCTTTTGCCTACAGCAGGTTGTTGGCTTTGAGCCAGGCTGAGGCGGTTTCGGTGACGCTCTGGTGGTCCACGTCGACTTTCGCGTTCAGGGTCTGCATCTGGTCGGCGGTGAGCTTATCCGTCAGGGGGGCCAGGAGGGTTTCGATTTCGGGGTACTTGGCGAGTACGTCCTTGCGAACCACCGGGGCCGGGTTGTAGACGGGGAAGAAGTGCATGTCGTCGTCCAGGTTGACGAGGTTGAAGGCGGCGATGCGGCCGTCCGTGGAGTAACCCATGGCCACGTCCACCTGCTTGTTTTTAAGGGCGAGGTAGGTGATGCCCACGTCCATTTTCTTGATTCGGGAGCCGGAGATCCTGAAACCGTAAACCTTCATCATTTTTTTGATGCCGTCCGGGCGCTCCCAGAACTCGGTGCCCACGGCCAGGGTGTAGGCCTTGGAATCTTTTTTGTAGCGGGCCCCTAAGTCGGAGATGGTCTTGATGTTGGCCGCTTCAGCCTCGTCGGCCCGCATCATGAGGGTGTAGGTGTTGTTGAAGGACGTTTTCTTAAGCCAGATCAACCCTTTTTCCGCGTCCTTTGTCTTGCAGTAGTCATAGGACTTCTGGGAGTTGTTGATCACCTCGGGGTCGGTGCCCTTGTGGTAGACGGTGTAGGCGGTGCCTGTGTACTCGAAGTAGAGATCGGTGAGGCCGTTTTCCAGGGACTGGCGGGCAATGGAGGAGCCCACCCCGTTTTTGACGGTGACCTGGAATCCTTTGCTCTCAAGGATCTGCTTGGCAAGCTCTGTGAGCAGGTACTGCTCGGTGTAGTTTTTTCCGCCGAGGACGATCTCCTTTGCGGCCATGGCCTGGGTGGTGAAGGCCAGGGCGAGGCAGGCGGCAAGGGCAAGCCTTAAAAATGCGCGTTTGGCTGTCTGCATGGGTGTCTCCTGTGTTGGGTGTTTAACTGTTTTGAAGCCTGAGCCCCTTGGGGACCACCAGGAGGCCCAGCATCTCGCAGGCGTAATCGCCCACAAGGGCCAGCAGGGTGGTTGGGATGGCTCCGGCCAAAAGTTTGACGGGCATCATCATGTCGATGCCGGTGAAGATAAGGTCTCCCAGGCCCCCCGCTCCCACCAGAAAGCCCAGGGGGGCGCTTCCCACGTTGATGACCAGAGCGATTCGAAAGCCCGTGAGGATCACCGTGGCGGCGTTGGGGAGTTCCACCTGCATAAGAATCTGAAAGGGTGTGAGCCCGATGCCCCGGGCCGCGTCGGTGATGCCCGAGGGCACGGCCTGGATTCCGGCCAGGGTGTTTCTGGCAATGGGCAGGATGGAGTAGATGGTGAGGGCGAAAATCGCCGGCTTGGTGCCGATGCCCAGAAAGCTCAGGGAGATGGCGATGACGGCCAGCGAAGGGATAGTCTGGCCCAGGCTCAGGACGTACATCACCGCAGGGGTGTGCTTTTTCATGCGGTCCCGCGTGAGCAGGATACCTGCGCCCAGCCCGATGATGGTGGCCATGAGCATGCTGCTGCCCACAAGCACCAGGTGCTGGCGAACCAGCTCCATGACATATTCCATCTCAAAGGGGTCGGAGAGGTACTCCATGAGCCCGATCTGCTGGGCCTTGACCCCGCAGAAAAAGAGGATGCCGAAAAGTGTGAAACGATAGAGTTTTGTTGCCAAAGTCATGACTTCTTATGCCTCGATTTTAAGGCCCTTGGATGTAAGCCGGCGTTCAATGAGGGCCATGCCGGAATCCACCAGGATGGCAAGGATGGAGACGCCCAGGGCTCCTGTGATGATCATCTCTTCATAGGACCGGGAGATGCCCTGCTGGATAAAGACCCCCAGGCCTCCGGCCCCGATGTAGGCGGCGATGGCGGCGATGCCGATGTTCATGACGGCGGCGGTGCGCAGTCCGGCCAGGATCACGGGGACGGCCAGGGGGATCTCCACCTCTTTGAGAAGCTGCCACCGGGTCAGGCCCATGCCTTTTCCGGCGTCCACAAGGCTTGAATCCACGTTTTTGATGGCCGTGTACGTGTTCCGGATGATGGGCAGCTCGCTGTAGAGGACCAGGGCCACCACCGCAGGGACCTTGCCGAGGCCCAGGCCGTATGGGGCGAGGATGGGCAGCATGATGCCGAACAGGGCGATGGAGGGCACGGTCATCAGGATGTTGGCCACATCGATCACTTTTTTGGCCAGGGCATCGTTTTTGGTGATGGCGATGCCCGTGGGGATGCCGGTGACCATGGCGATGCACAGGGAGAGGAACACCAGGTAGAGGTGCTCCAGCCCCAGGGTCAGGGTCTGGTCCAGGTTTTGTTGGATAAAGTCTATGATGCTCACAAAAGCCCCCTACTTGTTGCTGTCGTCTTCATAGAATTCCATGATCTTGTCCTGGATGTTCTGGTAGGTGATGGTCCCTTTGAAGTGGCCGTTGTCGTCCACCACGCAGTAAAAGTCCATGGTGTCCATGAGCATGGAGGAGAGGACTTCCCGAAGGGGCTCGTCGTCTTCTACGAAGATCTGGAAAGGCTCGGCGGCGTCGGTCACCGGTCCGGTTTCGAACTTCAGGAGCTTGGGCGTCACGTAGCCCACGGGCTTGCCGTTTTCCACCACGATTCCCACCTTCCGGTTTTTCTCCATGAGGCGGTCCAGGGCTTCCGGGCTCTTCATCTCTGCCGGGATGACGTTTTTCGGCGAGGAGTTCATGGCTTCCCGGGCGCGGATCAGCCCCAGGACCTTCAGGGCGCGGTCCGCCCCCACAAAATCCGAGACGAATTTGTTCCGAGGCTGGGTGAGGATCATCTCCGGGGTGTCGAACTGCACCAGCTGACCGGCCCGGAAGATGGCGATGCGGTCTGCCATTTTGATGGCTTCGTGGATGTCGTGGGAGACAAAGACGATGGTCTTTTTCAGGCGGGCCTGGAGCCGCATGAATTCGTCCTGGATCTGATCGCGGTTGATGGGGTCGATGGCCCCGAAGGGTTCGTCCATCAAGAGGATGTCCGGGTCTGCGGCCAGGGCGCGGGCCACGCCCACGCGCTGCTGCTGACCGCCGGAGAGTTCGGCAGGGTATCTGTCGCTGTAGGTCTCCGGGTCGAGCTTGACTATTTTTAAAAGGTGGGCCACCCGGTCGTCGATTTTCGCCTTGTCCCACTTGAGAACCCGGGGGATCATGGCGATGTTTTCATAGATGGTCTTGTTGGGGAACAGGCCGATCTGCTGGATCACGTAGCCCATGCTGCGCCTGAGCTGAACGGGGTTAAGTTCGCGGATGCTGCGGCCGTCCACCAGGATGTCCCCGCCGGAGATCTCTTCCAGCTTGTTGGTCATGCGAAGCAGGGTGGTCTTGCCACACCCGGAGGGGCCAAGAAAGACAACGACTTCTCCCGGTTTGATCTGCAGACTGATGTCTCGAACGGCCGGGACGGCATCCTGGCCGTTTCCGTATACTTTTCTTACATTTCTGTATTCAATCATCTGGTTCCTGCGGCGTAAAACAAATCGTGCTGATTCGCCTATGCGACGTCTCTTTTGAGGGAATGGTTTCCGAAATTTATTTACAACTCAATGGATCATGGAAGCCATTCATACCATATAAAATCCATTGAACACAATAGGATAAATTTCATTCTGTGGGTGTGTATGTCGAAAAAGTGGAATGATTTTGGGTATTTTTCTGGCTGGCGGGTGTTCGATATATGTATTTAGTTCGAAGCTTTTTTATGATTGCACAGGGAACACATGGCGTAAAAAGGTTTGGGTTCAATGGATGACTGCTTCTTGGTGGGGAGGCCATGGCGTTTAGGGCAATGACTGACCAAAAAACATGCCCCCGGCAGGGCCGCCGGAGGCATGGGTTGGATTGTTGGTTTTTTTTTGGGCAGGTTTATGCTGACGCTGTCAGCGGGTGTTCTTCATTTTTTCCTGCTCCTCCCTGTAGATTTCAACCATGCGATCAATGGAATCGTACTGGCGGCTGAGGAGATCTTCGGTGATCGTGCGAATCCCCCATTTTTTAAAGTCGATCTGGAGGCCGTTGCCTCCGGGGGCCTCGGTGCCGCATAGTTCCGAATACAGTCTGCCCACGGCGTGGAGGGTGCGATGGATGTCCTTGATGGCGTCGCAGAGTTCTGAGATTTCGGGTCGTGAGAACATGACAGTTGGAGTCTGGGTTGTGAATGAGGGCATGGGAGCTCCTTGGTTTGATGCATTGTGCGTAATGGACTGTGCGGCTGCGCACGGGGCTCTCACCGGGGAAACGTGCGTATTCATGGAGAGCGGGCTCCCGATGGGGTTCGGCGCATGGCAGCCCGTGAGGAGACCGGGCTTTCCCTGCGGAACCGAGCCGCCGGAACGCTCCAAAAAAAGTGCGCACCACGGGTGTGTTGCCTGTTGGCATTGAAACGGGGGGCGGCAATGCACTTTTGCCGATGGCCGTGCTGATGCCGAGGGTGTCATGTCGTCTGGCCTGGATATGCATGGGAAAACGATCAGGCCAGGGCGCTGCATCTGGGTATTCAGGAAAATTTAGATGGTTCAGTCATGCAACATGCAATGCACCGCTTTTTTGCTCTTCTTTTTTTTCCCTTAGGACGAGCTGGGTGGTTGCTGAAAGAAATCTAAATTTTGCTAAGAAACATGACTACCGTTAGAAAAAATACTCAGCCCCGTTCTCATGCGGGAAACGAGAAAAACGCCCCTTGGGTGAGGCCATGTCGAGAGAGAGCAGAAGAGTAGCCCGTGCGTGGGCTTTCGGAGAATGTGAATGGGTATCCCGTTGGGGCGCCGTGCCGCCCGTTAGTCTGAAACGCCGGTGTTTTCTGGCCATTTGTAACAACAGTAAAGCAGGTTGAGAGGGTGCGGGGTTCCGCGGGTGGAGGATAAATCGACTTGAAATGGATGTGGGTGTGGGGTAAAAAATCGTTTAGCCATGACGACCTCCGGTAAAGGTTGTACTGGTTAGGCCTGACAGGGTGTTTGCCGACATCCTGTCGGGTCGACTTCATGCATCTAATAACTAGTTATTACACCCCACCATAATTTCATCGATTCGCCATGTCAATAGTTTTTATCTGATAAATCCGGTGGTTAATTGTTTGGTTTTTGTTAAGGTGGGGGTGGTTGGCCCGATCGTCCCGGTCATTCTTTTGGGCACCGGGTGACAGACCGCCCGTTGCGGCCATGGGGGTGACCGGGGCAGGGGAAGCTGGCATGGCATTGTGATGAGGAAACAGCAACTCCCGGGAGCGGTTGACTGTGGCGTCAGGGGTGTGCGGGGTTTTTATAATATTGCTTGTTTGTGTTTTGAGAGGCGCGAAAAGGAGTTGTTGTCTTTTATGTCTCTGTTTTTAAGGCAAAAAAGAAGTTTTTAAATACTCTTTCTATTGCCAGTGTAAATAAAAATGTCAGGTCTGCGATTGAATCGTCTGGACATCAAAAAAGAAGTGTGAGATAGTCTGCTTATCGATTTACTGCTTCGCACATCCAGCAGGCTTTACGATGTGTGTTTTGCTTGCCTTTGTATGGCAAGGGACGGTGCTCGTTCTCACGCTCGGCTCGACCTGCGTTTTATTCTCCTTCGGCTCACGTTCCTTTAACCCGTCCCTTGCCCGCATGCCCCAGATAGATTCAGTATCGCTGCGTTTACGCCCTCCTGTATATCCTTCGTCCATATAATTCTACTACGCTCACTGCGGATCTTCACCGTTTGTCTACATGTTACAAGGGGTGGAGGCCAATGGGGGAGCCTTTCGTTTTTGATATTTTACTGTTTTTGGTTTATCGTAAGGCCTTTGAGTTTGGTGACCGTGGGTTGAACTTGCAGTGAGGATGGGGGTGGATAGCTCCGCTATGCAGATGGATATGACATTGAAAATTGATTGGCGCTATGGATCTCTTTTTGCCGGTATGTTTCTGGTGGAATTGGTGATTGCTCTGTTTGTCCGGGATGCGTTTATCCGGCCCTTTGTGGGGGATGCCCTGGTCGTGGTTCTTCTCTATCTTTTTTTCCGGTCCTTTCTGGTGTGTGACAAGGCAAAACTGGTAACAGGGGTACTGATTTTTGCCTGGGCCGTGGAGATGGGTCAGTACTTTGATCTGGTTGGCATTCTCGGGCTTCAGGAGAACAGGGTGGCCCGGGTTGTCATCGGATCGACATTCGATGTGATGGATTTGCTGGCCTACACGGTGGGGGCAGGTTTGTTGATGGCTCCCGAGGTGCTGGCGTTGGTGCGGCAAAAGGGAAAGCCTTCCCGCTGAGTTAAAAACAGTCGACGAGCCAGTGGCTTCGACTGTTAAACCCCTGGCTGTTCATTCTTTCAAAAAAAACGCCCCCGGCAGGGTTGCCGAGGGCGTTTTTTTTGTGTTTTGTTTTTGCGCCGTCCCCTGCCCGAATCCTGCCCCAGAAAAACGGCATGTCCGTGGCAGGGTAACTAAACATGGGAGGCTATTTTTTCTTGGGCAGCCCGAGCATGAAGACTTCGAGTAATTGTTTGGTTTCGGGTCTGAGGTTTTCAATTCCCTTGTACGGAATGTCATAAACAGGCGGCCTGTCCGGGTACTTCATTTTGAACGCCATATGGCGTTTGACCATGCCGGCGAACTGTCCCCCTGCCCATGGGCCGTATTTGATGGCGTCAATGGGTCGTTTTTCCCGGGGATCCCGGTAAAGGTCGAAGATGGGAGCGGCAATGGGGTTGTCGCCCGGGGCGGGAAGGTGCATCTTGTATTTGTTTTTGACAATGGATTTCAGTGTAGGGCCCTCATAGATGTGGACATAGTCCCGGCGCCCGTGGCCTTCTCCCAAAAGCAGGATCCCGGTCTGGTCCACCCCGTCGATGATCCTGTCCCTCGGAATCCCGTCCATGGCATTGCCCAGGCGGGCAAGGGTTGTGAACAGGTCGCTGACGTGGAAGATGTCCTCGGCAAAGCTTCCGGCTTCAATCACACCTTTCCACTTGACCCAGGCATTGACGCGTACGCCTCCTTCCAGGTGGTCGGTTTTGCCGCCGCGATAGATGCGGTCGCTCTGGCCGGTTGGCCCTTCGTATTGGAGGAAGGGACCGTTGTCACCCATGACGATGATGACGGTGTTTTCGGCAATGCCCAGGGTGTCCACTTCCTGGATGATATCGCCAATCCATTTATCCACCTCCACAAGGATGTCCGCCATGGTCCCGCCGTTGAGAGTATTGTACTCACTCCTGAATTCCTGAACAAAGGAGAGGGGGAAGAGCGGCCAGTAATTGAGGAAGAAAGGTTTCTTCTGCCCGGCAAGGGTGCGCAGTTGAGACAATGCGTGTTTTTGATACCGCTCGTTCATTTCGCGGTATTTTTTCTGGGTCCACTCCTCACCGGCTTTCAAATCCACTTCGTAGAGCTTTCCGTCGCGCAGTTCCACCCCTGTCACCATGTGCGCGGGATTCGGGACAAACAACTTGTCCAGGGTAAAGGTCTGCTTTTGCCGGCTTGGGTCCACACCGCGGATAATGTCGGCCGTCTCCATGTCCCGCCCCATAATGGCCAGCTGGCCCTGTTGATGGATGGGGAATTCCGCGTGCATGAAGCCCTGGTTGCTGGCGTACGCCTGCTCAATGTCACCCAGGTGCCATTTGCCCACATGGGAGGTAAAATACCCCGCGTCTTTAAGGATTTCGGCAATGGTGATCTCTTCGGCGTTCAACCCGTCCCCTGCAAGGGTGGCCTTGGCCTCGGTGGTTCCTGTCCGTGAAGGGTAGCGACCGGTCATCATGGCCACGCGAGTCGGCGTACAGGACGGTTCCGTGTACATTCTCTGGAGGCTCATCCCTTCCTTTGCCAGCTTTGACATATGGGGTGTCTTGTAACCGCGAATGACACTTAGCTCATCCATACCGATTTCCCCGAATCCGACATCATCAAGCAGGATGTAAATGAAATTTGGAGGCTTGCCCCCGCTTTTTTTGCGGAGATCCGCGAGTTTTTTATCAATGGCCTTGTCGTCTTCAGCCCACTGCTTGCCGTTTTGTGCTTCCAAAATGGCGTACTCCGCATCGTGGATGATCTTTTTGCCCTTGGACCCGGCAGAAACCATGCTGGCGGATAAGCATGACACAAGGAGGATAATCGTCACGATCAAGAATCTGTTCATGGCCTTTCTCCCGATTGAGTGGATGCGTTACGGTTGATGATTCATTTCAGACACTGGGGACTGACCCATGGGGGCGCTCAGATGGAGCCCCATGTTTATGGCTGTTTTGCGCTTTTTTGGAGGGTGTTTCGGCATGCGCAGGGAGTTCTGCGCTTAACGAAGCGGGGGTGTCATGGGCGGGTTGTGGGGATGGCTCAAAGGGCGGTTCCGGTGAGTGTGTCATGGGCTTCGTTTTTGTTGTGCAATGACATGCCAACGACCTGTAATTAAACAGATACAGGCTACCATATCGCGTTGGAAATCAAAACCCATTTTCCGGAAGGTACCTGAATGGCAGCGTTGACTCCCATGGTGCCGGTGGCCTGCGGACTGCCTGCGCGGTGTTCCTGTTCACGGCTCTTTTTCTTTTCTATATTTTTCGGTTTTCTGTTCGCCTCTTCTTTTGTGAAATGATTCCTCGTTTGCAGGTTGGACAGTGTGGGGTTCGCTCTCCTGAGCCGCAAAGGGCCTGTCCCTTGAAACGTGATACAGATCTGGCTGTACGGGGTGGTGTGAGACAGGTGACAGGTGATATCCCATTGCCTGGGCGGCATTGCTTAATTTTGATTTTGAGAAACAATTTTTCGTTTTTTCAATTGTATTGAGGTTGGCTGTGGGTGCTTTTGCCTGGGCACCGGCCATGGGTTTTCACGGGTTGGCATGAATGTTGTAAAAAGCAGAACCATCGTCAATGCGGCGGGGATACGGGCTTCCAATCGCCCGAGGGAGGGACGCCTTCCTGATCCGTCGCGATGTTGATCATTGGGGGGACGGGGAATTGAGTGAAGGTGACTTTTATCCCGTTCGACACTTAATTGTTTACCGATTTCACAATGGCTTTGGGACTTTTTCATGCATGGCTTTTGACGAAAGGATTGTCGGGCGAAGGATCGGCTCCTGTTGATACGGGCATGGCAAGTGGCCGGCCCTGATTTCATGTGGATGAACAGAATGTATACGCTGAACGCAGTGACCCGGACTCTTTTGGGTTACATGCAAAAGCGGAGTCGCTGAAAAATTTTTTGCGAAGGATATGTTGATACGATGGCTATGGTAAAGAAAATGACACTTCGAACCAAACTCACCCTTGGATTTGCGACCATTTTAACCCTGCTGGCATTCACGTCCCTTTTGGGGATTTCGAAACTGAGAACCTCTTCCCAGGGGTTTGCCAGCTATCGCGACATGGCTCGCGATACAAATCTTTCCGGGCGTGTTCAGGCCAATATGCTGATGACCCGGATGAGCGTCAAAGGGTACCTTATCAGCGGAAGCGAATCCGATCGGGAAGAGTTTCAGGCGTATTACACCAAAATGTATGCCTTTCTTGAAAAAGCGGGCAAGGATATCGAACATCCCGAGCGCGCCGCCAAAATTGCCCAGATAAAAAAAGACGTGGAACGATACCACCAGGCATTCGGCGAGGTTGTGTCGCTCACCGAAGCGTTTAACCGTCTGGAGAAGGAGTCTTTGAACGTCTATGGCCCCAAGGTGGAGGCGCTCCTTGCCGAGGTCATGGATGCCGCGGAGCGAAACAACGCCGCGAGTGCCGTCTACCATGCCGGCAACGCCATGAAACACTTGCTGGCTGCCCAGGTTTACGAAGGGCGCTTTTTCACCACCCATTCTGACGACGATGCCCGGCAGGTGACCGCCGAGTTTGCGTCCATGCAGGATGACCTGGATGCCCTGGACCGCTCCACCTCAGACAGCGCCCAAAAAACAGCGGTGGCCTCCATCCGGGAAAACCTTGGGCTCTATATGGACGGTCATGCCAGGGCCCAGGCCATACAGGAGAAAAGGGACGCCATTGTTACGGGGGTTCTGGACCGGATCGGCCCTGTGGTGGCCTCATTCATCGAGGATATCAAGCTGGACATCAAGGGTGTTCAGGACCAGATCGGCCCCAGGCTCCAGGCATCCAACCGCAAAGGCCAGACATTTATTGCGGTGCTGAGTCTTGCGGCGTTGCTGGTCGGGATTTCTGTGGTGATTTTTCTGACCCGAAGCGTTCTTTCCCAGCTGGGCTGTGACCCTGCCCAGATCGCCGAGGTGGCCCACAGCATTGCCAACGGGGATTTGTCTGTGGAATTTCATCGGAACGGGAAGGACGAAATCCAAGGGGTGTACAAGGACATGGAAACCATGGCAGCCAGTCTGCGGGAGTTGTTCACCGATATCAACTCCGGGGTTCATACCCTCACCGCATCTGCCTCGGAGTTGACCGATATCTCGGGGCAGATGGTCTCCGGCTCCGCCCAGACCTCGGATCGGTCCAATACGGTGGCAGCCGCCGCAGAAGAGATGAACGTGAACATGACATCTGTTTCCGCGGCAACGGAGCAGGCGGCCTCCAACATCAACATGGTGGCAGCGGCCCTTGAGGAGATGACCTCCACCATCAATGAAATCGCCTTGAACACCTCAACGGCAAGGAACATCAACGACGAGGCGGTGGTTCTTTCCAAGCAGGCCTCAGAAAAGATCGATACCCTGGGCAAGTCTGCAAACGAAATCAGCAAGGTGACGGAAACCATCAACGAAATTTCCCAGCAGACCAACCTCCTGGCGCTAAACGCCACCATCGAAGCGGCGAGGGCTGGTGAGGCGGGAAAAGGGTTCGCCGTGGTTGCCGGAGAGATCAAAAGCCTGGCCGTGGAAACCTCCAGTGCGACCCTGGAAATCAAAGGCCAGGTTGATGGCATCCAAGGCGCCACCGCCGATGCCATTCACGAAATTCAGGGGATTTCCGATATCATTGACCGACTCAATGAACTGGTGACAACCATTGCCTCGGCCATTGAAGAGCAGTCCGTCACAAGCAAAGAGATTGCCGACAACATTTCCCAGGCCTCCATGGGGACCGAGGAGATCAAGGAGAGCATCTCACAGAGTGCTGCGGTGTCCGGGGAGATCGCCCACGACATCAGCGAGGTGGACCAGGCGGCAAGGGAGATGCTGAACTCCAGCACCCTGGTGGGAGGCAATGTCGATGCTTTGAAAGGCCTTGCGGACCATCTTGAAGGAAAAGTGTCGGCAGTCCGGTTTTGATCCATGGGCGGGGGAGGTCCTGAGCCAACGGTGCCTCGCCCGCTTTTTCCATTACTCCGGTGCGATGCTGATATCCACGATTTCAATGATCGTTCCGTGCATGTGAATACCGGCCATGTCCTCTTTTGTTCGAGCCGTCAGCCTGACCCTGAGTCCGTCTTTCCGAAAGGCCTCAGGCAGGTTGACGGGATCGTATGTCTTGCCGTCGTCCCCTTCTATGGCGAAAAACCCGCCTTCGAGCTCCTTGTAAACCACCAGCCCCTTCACCTCAAAGACATGATCGGGTGCCTGGTCGGGGGCCGTCACTCCGGTCTCCTGTGTCTTGTTATGGGATGGCTCCTGGGGTTCCGGTTTGCCCGTACATCCACAGAGCAGGGCCGAGAATAAAAAAATCATGATAAGACGAATGAGATGGGGCATGGGTGTCCTCCATGGCGTGGGTTGGCAGGGGGAGATCATGGTGCTTGTGCGGAGCTGCGCTTGAAGCTCGTGTTGAAGGTTATGATACAACAGGCCGAGGCGCTGATGTCAATAAGCGAACGGAAAGGGGGGCTGCCAGTGATGTCATCCAGTGAGGGGCTGACGGAATGACGGGTTTATCTCTGGTCTTCGTGATGGGCTTTGGGTTGATTTCCTTGACAAAACAACTGGTTGATATCATGATGATGTAAAGCGTCGGTACCGGTTTATCGGTGCCGCTTTTCCGCGTTTTCTTTGGTACGTTTTTCCCGCACCGGAACCACACCCCTTTTCAGGCCGCGATGTAAGGATCAAGATTTTCCGTCAGATTCGCCGGGCCTGTGTCTTCTACTTTGCAGAGCCTTTCAGACCAAGCACGCCGGCATACGTGTAACAATGCCCTGTAACCACATGGTGCCAAAGGGCGGGGTATCCATATCTTTCAGGCTCTTTCCATATTTTTTAATAGCAGAAGGAGAACGGGACATGAATATGGCTCAGATTTTTTTGCTCGTGGCCGCAGTAGGCCTGACCCCCATCGCCTTGTCTTACGGGGTTGCCCCTTCGGCCAGTTTGAGGTTTCTGTTCGACATAACGGTTGAAAGCGTCAACCTGACGCACATATTCCGTGCTGTCATGTGTCTTTACTTCGGGTTTGTCGTGTTCTGGGTCATGGGGGCCCGCAACAAAGCCCTTACCCGTCCCGCCCTTTACACCCTGGTGGTGTTCATGGCCGGACTGGCCCTGGGCAGGGCCCTGAGTCTGATCGTAGATGGTATGCCCCACTGGCTCCTTTTTCTCTACATGGTCCTTGAATTGCTCTTTGCGGCCGCTGGGGTGATGATGCTGCAAAAACTCGACGCGATGGAGGCCGCCCATGAACATTAGACACCTGGCTTTTCTTATGATGCTGGTTCTGGGCTTCGGCGGGCATGGGCTTGCTGAAACAAAACCGCCCAATATCCTGGTGATCTGGGGGGACGATGTGGGGCAGACCAACATCAGCGCTTACAGCCATGGGATCATGGGGTACCGTACACCCAACATCGACCGCATCGCCAGTGAAGGGGCCCTGTTTACGGATTACTATGCCCAACAATCCTGTACCGCGGGCAGGGCGGCGTTCATTCTCGGGCAGAGCCCTTTTCGAACCGGCCTTCTCTCCATTGGCCTGCCCGGCTCAACCCATGGCATTCCCGACTGGGCACCGACCATTGCCGACCTGTTAAAGGAAAAGGGGTATGCAACGGGCCAGTTCGGTAAGAATCACCTGGGGGATCAGGATGTCCATCTTCCCACCAATCACGGGTTTGATGAATTTTTCGGCAACCTGTATCACCTGAACGCCGAAGAGGAACCGGAAACCTACTATTATCCCAAGGAGAAGGAGTTTCACGAGAAATTCGGGCCGCGGGGGGTGATCAAGTCCTCGGCCGACGGCAAGATCGAAGATACGGGGCCGTTGACGCGAAAGCGCATGGAAACCGTGGATGAAGAGCTTCTCGCCGGGTCCCTCGATTTTATCGAGCGCTCCCACAAGGCGGGAAAACCCTTTTTCGTGTGGCATAACGCCACGAGGATGCATGTGTGGACACGCCTCCAGGAAAAATACAGGGGCATCACCGGGGTTGGGGTCTTTGCCGACGGCATGACCGAGCACGACACCCACATCGGCGCCTTGCTCGACAAGATTGATGAACTCGGCATAGCGGACAACACCATCGTTATCTACTCCACGGACAACGGAGCCCAGAAGGTGGCCTGGCCGGATGGAGCCACCAATCCGTTTAACGGGGAGAAGGGCACCACAAACGAGGGGGGCTTCCGTGCTCCCATTGTGTGCCGCTGGCCCGGCGTTATCAAGCCGGGGGCAAAGATCAATGCCCTCATGTCCCATGAGGACTGGATGCCCACCCTGCTGGCCGCCGCCGGAGAGCCGGACATTGTCGCCAAGCTGAAAAAAGGCCACAAGGCCAACGGGAAAAAGTGGAAGATTCATCCGGACGGGTACAATTTCCTTCCCTACTTATCAGGGGAAGCCGAGAAGCCGCCCCGGGAATCGTTTTTGTATTTCTCCTCCTCGGGGGAACTCAATGCTGTCCGCTGGCGGGACTGGAAGCTGAACTTTTCCCTGGAGACGGGTAATCAGTTCAGCGCGTGGCGGAGAACGTCGGCACTGCCGGAGATTGTGAACCTGAAGGCCGATCCCTATGAAACCGCCCCCAAGGAGGCCGGCATGTATATTCGATGGATGGCGGACAACATGTGGCTCATTGCCCCAAGCGGCGGTGTGGTGGCGGCGTTTCGGGACTCCTTGTCCAAGTATCCGTTTCAAAAAGGCATCACGAACAATCCCTCAAAGCTTACTTACGACAACCTCGACCTGCCCAGCACAAAATGATGCAGACACCGGGCGGTCAGGAGCCCGGAGCAGCAAGACCCTTTTTTGCGCATCATGCAATTTTTGGTTGACACGTCCGACGGATTTCTTTAGAACCTGTTCTCGTTTGGTGCGCCCAGGTAGCTCAGTCGGTAGAGCAGGGGACTGAAAATCCCCGTGTCGGTGGTTCGATTCCGCCCCTGGGCACCACCCGACAACCCCTTTCAAGGTTACGGGGGTGTAGTTCAGTTTGGTTAGAACGCCAGCCTGTCACGCTGGAGGCCGCGAGTTCGAGTCTCGTCACTCCCGCCACAACCTTGAAGGAAGAAAAATATTGCGTCCCCATCGTCTAGCCTGGTCCAGGACACCGGCCTTTCACGCCGGCGACAGGGGTTCAAATCCCCTTGGGGACGCCATTTTTCTTCTTCTCTCCATTCCTTCCCCAGACGTTCACTGAACGTTTTCTTTTTTTCTCCCTTTTTGTGCTGAAATTCCCGTTTTGTACCGGTGTTTCAGATTCTCCTTTGCTTCGTCTCCTGTTTTACCTGTCGCCTTACCCTTAATACGTATCTTCTTCCAGGCTCTCCAGGGCGTCCTGTGCTTTGCGGGACAGGTCCTTTAAGGCGATCTCCGGGATGGGCAGGTAAGCAAGGGTCTCTTTTACGTGGTCGGGCGGTTCGTCGGATGCTGTTGAAAGGCTCTTTGCCATGTGGTCTGCGAGGTTGAGGACGTAGGCCAGGCGATTGCCCCCGGAGTCTGCCGGGGTGTGATGGTATTGGATGGCTGTGGCCATGGTTTCCGGGAGATTCCATCTCCTGCAGAGCTCTCCCCCGATGTCGGCATGGGTAAATTCCAGGATTTTTTCTTCCGTGGCGGTTATGGATGCACGGGTGAGGAGAGTGTATCTGCTGAACAACTGTTGCCTGTCCTGTATATAGGTATCCAGAATGATTTTTCCCGCGTCGTGCATCAATCCGGCCAGAAAGGCGTCGTCACCGTTTTTGGCCTGGAGGGTCTCTTCGATGAGTCGTGCGCAGATGGCCACGGCAAGGGAGTGCTTCCAGAGTTCACCCGAGTCCAGGCCGTACCCTTCAAGGGTGCGGCCAAGCATTTTGGAGTACCCCACCAGGGTGATGATCTGGAGCAGGGTGTCGGTTCCCAGCACGGTGGCCGCCATCTGGATGGAAGAGACCTTGCCGCTCATGCCGTAGTAGGCCGAGTTGGCGATTTTCAAAACACGCCCGGCCAGGGCGGGATCCGTGCCGAGCAGGTGTTCGAGCTCCTTGAAGTTTTTCTGCCCGGAAAGCAGCGTACGCGCTTTGAGAAGGATGTGGGGCATGGGGTAGAGTTTTTTGAGATTGCCCACCACCTCCTGCCGAAGCGCCTCCCCTGACGGGTGGGCCTGAAGGGTTTCTTCGGAGAGGACCTGGGGTTCAATGGCGATGGCGTTTCCGCAGGCGGTGCACATCAATTGAATGCGGCAGATCTGGTAAACAAGATCGTCACTGATCCGGTAGGCTTTTGAGCAATGGGCGCAGGTAATGTTCATGTCTCTTCCTGTGGGCGATCCAGGGGGCTTTTTTCATCCCAGGGTTGGGTTTACGGGCAGGGCATGGGCTCTGTTTTCTTCTTTCTCGAATAATCGAATCAGATATACACCTGCATGGGCCGGATGTCATGCACAAAACGTGCGGTACATCCGGCCCTTGGCCGGTAAGAGGGCGTTCAAGGGCTTGGTGGCATATGTTTGAATGTCATTGAAGAGTTGTTGATAGCCTGGTATGCCTTTCCCTTTCCGGAGCGAGTTGCCATCGCCGCCTCTGTTGGTGTACGGTTTTCCTTTGGCCTTATTATCCGGATGGTTTGAGCCCCTTTTGTCGCGCTCTATGCTGCTTATACGCCCGCAGATACCGGGCTGGTGTGGTGCCGGGGGCATGCATGATGATGGGGAAGATGAAGTGATGAACATAAGACGTTTTATTGTACTGCTTACCGCTGCCGTTGTTGTCTCTGGATGTGTTTCAGCACGTTATCCCGCCAAAAACCCTGCTGTCGATTATGAGAGTAATATCAGAAAACCCTTTTCCTCTCACCGGGTTCCGGGAGAACCTCGGTTTCACCTCAAGGTTGATCGGGGTGTTCTTTCCGGGGTGGTGGACGAATTGCTCGTGACGTCTTCCGGAAAGGAGATCATCACCTGTTCCGGGGACAAGACCATACGGGTCTTTGACTCGGCCACCGGCCGGGAGAGGCGAAAGTTTCTTTGGAATATCACCGATGACTCCGGAACGTGCGACAGCATGGCGGTCTGCCGCGATGAGTCTTTGCTCGTGGCGGGGGTGGACAAAAACTTGCTTTTCTACGACTTCGGATCCGGTGCATTGCAGGCGGAGGTCCCTGTGGGCGCTCGTGTGGGGGCCATGGACATCAGCCCCGACAATGCCTACCTTGCCACGGCCCGGAAAGGGCGGATCACTCTCTGGGACATGGGGTCACGCACTCCGGTGCGGACCATCCCAACAGAGGGACGGGTTGTTGTGGAGCTGAAGCTCCTCAAACTGGGGGGCCGGTATGTGGTCTTTGATGTGAGCCTGGATGAGTCTATCCATGTCAGTGATCCTGATACTCTCAAGGGCAAGGCCGGGGGCACTCTGGAGAGCCATGAGGTGTCGGTGACAGGGGGCGATTCAGATATTTACGGCACCGATTTCAGGTATTCCTTTGAAATGTGCGACATCGCCTGTAACCCCAATAACCGGGAGCTGGCTGTGTCCAGCCGGGCAAACAACGTGGTCTGGATTTTCAGCCTGGATCCCCGCCGTCCCGCCGATGAGATGCTGGTCTTTAAACAGGTGATCCGCACCCGAACCGTGAACATCGCGCAGCTCTGTTATTCCCCGGACGGGCGATTTCTGGCTGTGGAGAGCTGGGACGATGAGATGTGTGCCGAGGTGTACGAAACCGATTCGTACCGGCGCGTGGCCGCCTTGGATCTCCACAGGACGCAGCCCCTGTGGCCCATGGCCTTCATCGACTCCGGAACCCTTACAGGCATCGGCCACGACGACGGGGTATTCCATCGATGGGCTTTTACAATGCCCGGAACCAAAGGGCTTTCAATGGTGGGTTCCGACATTCCCATCGCGCCCAAACGCAGCGTCTCCTTTAACGGCAATTACCTGGCCTGGGGAACCCGTTGCTGCAAATACGACGGGGGCTTGTCCGGTGACGGATTTGACGAGAATTGTCTGGATTTGGAAAACGCCCTGGACTTGAACACCCTTAAGCTCACGGGCGGGGTGAACCCTTCGGACTTTCCCCGGGCCAGCGTCACCAACGATCGCTATCGCCTGGAACTGGGCCCCACCAACAGCTTTAACCCGGACCTCATCTACCGGTTCAAGGACAAGGCGTCCGGCCGGACCGTGCTGTACGTGGACATTCCACCGGAAGACGGCTGGGTGCCCCACGCGTTCGGGCTCACCGAAGATCTCATCGTCAGCGGCAACCGCTCGGGTAAACTGGTGGCCTATGATTTTGAGGGGAAAAAGGCGGTGGATTTTGTGGGGCACACCTCCACGGTGCGTTCCGTCTCCATTTCAGGCTCCACCCTGGTGACCTCCGACCTATCCGGGGAGATTCTTCTGTGGAACATTCCTTCGGCGGGGGAACGCAATCCTTCAGGGCTTACAACCGTGCATCCCCTCTTCACCTTTGTGGTGGACGAGGCCGGACGTTACCTGGTCATCGCGGACGACGGATATTTTGCCGGTTCCTATGCCCTGCTTCCCAAGGTGTGGCTCCACGTCAACGGAGAGAATGGGAGCGGCGGAGTGCGCTGGCTCGGGCTGAATCAGGTGTACGATCTGTTTTACCGCCCGGACATCGTTCGGGGCCGGTTGCAGCGGCTCGACGCCATGGCCGACCTGGCTCCGGTGCGAATCCATGAGGTCATCCACTGCCCCCCGCCGGAGATTACCCGGCTGGCCGTTGAAGAAACCACCCCCGGAACCCTGGCTGTGCGCTATACGGTGAAGGATACGGGGGGCGGTATCGGGGCGATACGGTTTTACATCAACGGCAAGCTGTTCCATGTGGAAAGCCACGGAGACCCGGGGCAAAGCCTTCGGAAAGATGCCCTGGCCCCGGTGTTTGCAACCAACGAGGTGCCCCGGCGCCTCCGGGGGTTGAAACGAGTGGCCGGGCAGTCCCCACGAAGGGCAGGGGCGCATGTCTTTTCTCGGGCGGGCGCCGAGGTGACCGGCACCCTCTCCGTCAAAGCCACGGCAGGGGAGAACTCCATCCGGGCGGTGGCCTTCAACGGAAAAAATACGGTGCAGGGGGTGATGACGGAAAAGGTAGCCCGCTCCACGGCTTCGCCCAAAAAGCCGAAGGTCTACGCCCTTGTGGTGGGGATCGATACGTATCGCAACAAGGCCCTGAACCTTGCCAACGCGGTGAACGACGCCGAGGAGGTGAAAGGGCTCGTGGAAGAGCATCTTTCTCGTGTCTACGGGGGTATTGAGGTGATGGGGCTTTTCAACGGGGACGCCACCCGGGCGAAGATCCTTCACGCCCTGGAGACGGTTAAAGCCGCGGCCGAGCCCGAGGATGTGTTTTTGCTGTTCGTGGCCTCCCACGGTGAGGTCGCCGATCAGTTTTATATCATCACACACACCTACGCAGGTGAAAACGGGGGATTTGACCCTGGAAGCTGGCTCCCGTCATCCACTCTGATCTCAGCCCTGGAAGAGATTCCGGCCCAGAAGCAGCTCGTGGTGTTCGACACCTGCCACTCCGGGGCCTTAAACGACATCATGACGGGCTTTTATGATGCGAGGATCTCCTCGTTTACCCACAAGGCGGGGGTCACCATGTTCTCCTCCACCCAGGCCGCCCAGCAGTCCGTGGACAACTACAGAGGAAGCGGCCTGCTGGTGCACCTGCTGAAGCGGGCCTTTGAGGCAGAGCCCGACACCGACAACAGCAGGCGAGTGAGCGTGTATGAGATCGGGGATGAGCTGCACCGCCAGTTTCACGCCATCGACGACTCCGTGAAGGCCATCCAGCAACCCAGTGTCAGCAAATTCGGCATCGATTTCGACGTGGACAGGCTTTGATGCCGGTTAATAGGTGTCCTCTTCCATGGTCTCCACCGTCGTCAGGGCCTCGGTGATGATGGCTTCCACTTCGGTTTCAGTGATGTTTAAAATGGAGAGGGACGACTTGGGCAGTGTCGGTGTTTTGATGGCTGTGCCCAGGGCCCGGTCGGCCATGCGGTTGGCCAGATGGATCACGTGGGCGAGCCGGTTGTTTTCGGAAGCCCCCGGAAGATGGTGGTCCCGGATGGCCGTGGCCATGTGGTCGGGCAGGTTCCATTTGCGGCACAGCTCGTAGCCGATCTCCCCATGGGTGAACCCGAGGATTTTTTGCTCAACGGCAGAAAGGGACTCGCGGGTCAGGGATGCATAGCGGGTGAAGAGGTCTTTTCTCTCCAACACATACGAATCGAGGATGATTTTGCCGGAATCGTGCATGAGCCCTGCAAAGAAGGCCTCTTCTTCGTCGCTGCCGGGCTGTTTTTTTTCGATGAGCCCGGAGCAGACGGCCACGGCAAGGGAGTGGCGCCACAGTTGTCCCGACCCCAACCCGTACCCGTCAAGGGACCGTCCAAGGGCCTTGGCGTTGCCCACCATGAGGAGGATCTGCATGAGGGTGCCGCTGCCCAGGAGGGTTGCCGCCATGTGCAGGGAAGAGACGTTGCCGCTCATGCCGTAGTAGGCGGAGTTGGCCACCTTGAGGACCCGGCTGGCCAGGGCGGGGTCGGTGTTGAGGAGGCTCCCGAGTTCGTCGAAGTTTCCGTTGCCGGCAAGGAGCTTGCGCGCCTTCAAGAGGATGTGTGGCATGGGGTACAGTTTTTTGAGGTTGGCCACCACCTCAAGCTTGAGCTCCTCTCCGCATGCAAAGGGGGCCAGGGCCTCTTTTTCCAGAAGGAAGTCCGCGATGGGGATCACCTGCCCGCACTGGGTGCATTTGGCGGTTTTGTTGTGTACCTTGTATACGATGTCGTCATTTATCCGGTATGCTTTGTTGCAGCCCGGGCACTGAATCTTCATACGCCTGGTTCCTGAAAAATATGCTGAATTAATAAAAACCTTTAAATATAGATATTCATGCACCAATTCAAGCTTTTTTAGTAAAAAAGAAAGAAATGAATGTTTTCAACAGTTCCACTGGTTAACCAGTGGAAGGCGTGTCCGTGGGGAAATGGCTCAAGGGGCCTTATCCCGGATATTTCAGGAATTTTTGGCGTGGTCGTTTTCTCATGAAATATCCGGGTTTGGGTGGGATGTGGCCGGATCTCTGAACCTTATTGCTTTTGGGAGAACGCTATGGCGACGGTGAAAGATCATTACGACGGGGTGCTGGCAGGTGTCTATTCGTGGATGTTCGGAGGCTTTGACTCAGGAGTGAAGCGAAACACGGATTTTTTCAATACCCGCGGCATATGCCCCGTGCGGTCGGGTGTAGCCCTGGACCTCGGGGCGGGGTGCGGGTTTCAGTCCATTCCCCTGGCCCGTCTGGGATTCAAGGTGACGGCCATTGACTTGAGCGGCCCCCTTTTACGGGAGCTTGAAGACCATGCCGGGGCATTGCCCGTCAAGACGGTGGAAGGGGACCTCACATGCTTTGACGATCATGTGGGGGAGAACGTGGAGCTGGTGGTGTGCATGACGGACACCGTGCTCCATCTGCCTTCGAAAGAGGCGGTGACGGACCTCTTCGGGAAGGTGGCGGCGGCCCTGGATGATGCCGGGACCCTGATTCTGACCTTTCGGGACCTCTCGGGTGAGCTGACCGGGGTGAACCGTTTTATTCCGGTGAAAAGTGACGAGGACACCATTTTGACCTGCTTTCTGGAGTACGGGACCGAGACGGTGACCGTGCACGACCTTGTCCACACCAACGGGCAGGGGGGCTGGACCCTGAAGGCAAGTTGCTACGAGAAACTTCGCCTGTCGGGGGCATGGGTGAAAGCACAGCTTGAAGGGGCGGGCTTTGGTTCGGTGGATGTCACCGAAGAGGGCGGGGTCGTTACAGCGATCGCAAGAAAATAAGTTACTATCCAGAGGCCAAGGCCTCGGCCGCGAAATAAGAATACGATTGGTTACTATTCAGCTTATGCAACATGAAAAGAGGCGGTATAAGCGCCTCTTTATGTTGGGTGTGACGCGTCGCCCAGGGCATAGGATGTGAGGTAGGGTGCGCTTGCGCACCATCGAAAAATCATAACGGTCATGAAACCTCATATACGGGTCACCTTCACGAAGCATAGAAATCTCAAAAGATGTTGGGTTCCCGAACAAACGGTGCGCAAGCACACCCTACGAAATGCCACATGTCACACATCACGCGAATGCCCTGTGATCGATTGCATAATGACTGCCCCCGCCTGGCCGCCTGAGGCCGTTCGGTTAAATCGACAATGGACAAGCAGCGATAGCGTATCCTGTGACGTCGAAGCTTGTGAGCCAGTCCGCAGAAACCATCAACGCTCATGTCGGGCGAAGCCCGAGTCGAAGGCCCTTGCGCTTTGCCCTGAGGAACGAAGGGCAAGGCGCAAGGGCAATATGCTTTCGAGGTGGCTCACCTCGCCGCCGGAGGCACGCTTTTTGACCTGGCCTTACCCCAGGTCCAGGCTCTGCTGGACCCCCGCCCTTGCTTTTTTCTCTCCGTTACCCGTGTAGGCCCGGACGATCTCGATGATCTCGGCGCCGTAGGTTTTCACCCGCTTGGCGCCCATGCCCTGGATGGTACGCAGTTTGGTGAGGGTGTCGGGCTGCTCGGTGGAGATGGTGACCAGGGAGTTTAAGGTGGCCACGCGGGACGGGTTGATATCGTCTTGTCTGGCCCGTTCTTTTCGCCATTCCCGGAGCTGGTTCAGGAGCCGGGGGTGCTCGCTGGAGAGGCTTTTGACCTTGGCCTTGGCCCTTGCAGTGATGCTCTGCCTCTTGAAGAAGGCCCGGGTCCTTACGGATAGGTAGGTCTCCACCCGGAATCCCTCCCTGCAGCCTTTCAGACAGATCTCCTTGACAATGAGCTCTTCCCTTACAGCCACCAGGGCTTCGCCGATGAGGGTTTTTACGGACTGGTTGTCGGTGTCGAAGCTGGCTTCGTCAAGGCGCTCGGCAACGGCGTGGCGGGTCTGTTCGGAAAAGTAGGCGCAGCCCTTTCGGATACGGTCCTGGATCACCTCGTTCTCCTCCAAGTCCAGATCGTCTTCCATCAAGGAGGCCACCTGCCTTGAAAAGGCCCCTGCGATGCGGATGAACTCGGGCAGGGTGGTGGAGATGATCTCGGTGAGGATATCGAGGAGCGAGCCCTGGACCGCTTTTCTGTGGTGGTGGAGGGTGGTGTGGCAGTGGCTGACTTTTTCTTGAAGAACCTGGTAGCCGAAGAGCTCATCCAGCAGGGCAAACTGGCAGGTGCGCCGGGCCTCGGACAGGTCCTGTTTTGTGGGCGGGTGCTCTTCAATATCCCGGGTAAATCGGTTCACCGACGCATCGCAGATAATGCCCGACGGGGATATCTTGCTGCTCAGGACAATTCCCTCCAGGGTCTTGCACCGGCTTAAGGCCACGTAGGTCTGGCCGTGGGCAAAGGAGGCCCCGGCGTCGATGACGGCCTTGTCAAAGGTAAGTCCCTGGCTCTTGTGGATGGTGATGGCCCAGGCCAGGCGCAGGGGGTACTGGGAGAATCGTCCCACCACCTCCTCGTCGATCTCCTTGGTCTCCTCGTTGAGGGTGTAGGTGATGTTTTCCCAGGTCTCCCGGTTCACCGTGATGGGGGAGGATTCACCTTCGCACTGAACCTGGATCTCCTCCTCGTCGATCTCGGTGACGGTGCCGATCTTGCCGTTGTAATAGGCCTTTTTTGTTGAACTGTCGTTTTTCACGAACATCACCTGGGCCCCTTCCTTGAGTTGCAGGAGCTCATCGGCTGGGTAGGCGTATTCCGGGAAGGTGCCGCTCACCTCGGCGTCAAAGGCGATGGTGGGGGCGTCCATGGCGGCGAGTTTGTCATCGTTGATGCGATCGGCGCTGGCGTTGTGGGTGGTGAGGGTGATGTATCCCTCCTTGCTGCCCGGCAGGGACGAGGATTTGTACCGGGTATTCAGCTTGGCCTGGGAGTCCTCGGACAGGCGGTTTTCCCGGATCTCGTTCAAGATCTTGATAAAGGCCGCGTTGCTTTGCCGGTAGACGTGGGTCAGCTCCAGGCCCAGGACCGAGGCCTCCTGAAAGGCCCGGCTGCTGAAAAAGTAGCCTGTTTCGTAGTACGGGGAGAGAAGCTCCCAGTCGTCGGGCTTGATGATGGGGGCCAGCTGGTGGAGGTCCCCGATCATGAGAAGCTGCACCCCGCCGAAGGGCTTTGTGCGGTCCCGGTAGCGCCTCAGCACCTGGTCGATGCCGTCCAGAAGGTCGGCACGCACCATGCTGATCTCATCGATGACCAGAAGGTCCAGGGACTGGATGATGTGGATCTTCTTCTTGCTGAACCGGCGGTTCTGGATGGTGGTGTCCGGGGGCAGGGGCCCGAAGGGCATCTGGAAAAAGGAGTGGATGGTGGTGCCGCCTGCGTTGATGGCCGCCACCCCGGTGGGGGCCACCACCACCATGCGCTTGGGAATGTTGTCCTTTACCCGGTGGAGAAAGGTGGTCTTGCCGGTGCCTGCTTTGCCGGTGAGGAAAAGATTGCGCTGGGTGCCTTGGACAAATTCAAAGGCCAGTTCCAGTTCGTGATTGTGATGCATTGCCAGTGGGTCCCATGGGATGTTGTGTAATGTAAGGCCCGCTGCCAGCGGCCTGTCCACGTTTTACCCCATGTGGTCTTAAATGGAAAGGGAGCCCGGGCAGGGTTAACGCATTTAGATTTTTGCCTCCGGCGGCCCTGCCGGGGGCCAAACTTTTGAAAAGTTTGACAAACAGGTTTTGTTTTTTGAAGATGCGTTACTACAGAGCATAGCCCCTCTTCTTTTTTAATTTATCAAGGCGCTTATCTCCAGCCCCGGCGGGGCTGGAGATAAGCGCCTTGATTACTGGAAAGTTTTTGCGGAGCTTTTTTCAAAAAGCGACCCGCCAGAGGCAACATTTTTAAAAAGGCTGACAAACAGGTTTTGCAACGATTCAGACAATTTTTCTCAAACGGCCAGCGTGACCTTTCAACGTCTTTTGCCATGTCTATGCAGCCGGAATGTCACCCGTGCATGGGGCTTCATGATCATTACGGTTCTTCGGCGGTGCGCAAGCGCACCCTACCTCACATCTCCGACACCGTCGACTACGCGTCGCACCCTTTGAAGGTCACAGAAGCTGAATCGTTACCAGGCTTATAGGGTTGATCCGAAAAATGTCACGGGTTTGTCCAGGGTGTTGATGCCGTCTCTGATATCCGTGGTGGCCGGTAAGGGGGGCATGCCCGGAAGGATGGACACGCCCGGGTAGTATGCCAGGGATTCACCGGTATCGGGCTTTCCGTTTTGGTTGGCGTCCAGGACGGCTATGACATACACCTCCTCTACGGCAAAGGGCGTTTTGATGATCTCGTCAAGCAAAGCCCCCATGACCGGGACGGCGTAGGTGTGGTCGGCATCTCCCGTGGCGGTCACCGAGGCCATGGCAACGATGCGATCCGGGTCGTTTAATTCGGGGGAGAGGGAAATTGTCAGGCCTTCTTTCTGGATGGCGATGACAAGGAGGGCGTCTCCCGCGTTGACGGTGACCCCGCCTCCGTTTTTAATCGTGAATGCCAGGGATGCGTTGTGTTCAACCACCCGTCGGTTGACGGCAAACCGTTTTTTATCCTCGGCCTGGGGGACAAAGGTGTTCTCTCCTTCATAGAGGGTGTGGGCCACGGTGAGGGTGGCTTTGTTCTGGTAATAGCCCAGAAGATCCCCGGTGTTGGCATCGGGAAAACAAGTGTAGGTGGGGGTGTCCGGGGCCTCTTTGAAATTTTGGTCCCACAGGGCAAGGACCATGACGGTGTCTCCGGGGGCAAGGCCTGTTGCGCTCACGTCCAGGTTGAAATCCACGGTCCCCGGATCCAGTCGGTAAAAGGCCCGGGTGACGGACAGAGGGTGGGTGAGAAGAAGGTTGGGGTCGTCTGTCTCCGCCGCCAGGACAAAGAGGGGGGCGCTGTCTTCGCCGTAGCCGGCCGGGGGTTCCACCCGACCCGACAGGGTGATGGTTTCACCCGCCGGGACCGGCAGGATCATGGCACGGTCTGCATCCAGGTTGATGTCGCCCTGAGCCCCTTCGGTCAGTGTCATTAAGGTGGGCAGGCCCTTGGGGTGCTGAGAATGAAAGGCCACGGCCTCGCCGGGATCAAGTTTTTCGTTATTGTTGGCGTCGAAGATGGCCATGATCGTTACATCGGCAATGGGCAGGTCATGGCCGTAGGGGAGGATCGTCATCCGGTAGTCCAGGGAATGTTCGCGTTTTTCAACGCTTGCGTACCCGATGATGCTGTCCACATCAAGGGCAGAGAGATCAAGGCTCCTGATGTCCCCCGCATAGGCAAACAGGTGGACCAGCCCGGTGTAGCCACCGGTGATGGTCCCTGAGATCTCCTTGTGGAAGTCATAGACCTGTCGGCTGATGCGGATGTCTGCCCCGCTGTTGACCCCTGGCTTCAGGGTGTAGCTTGGCGTGAAGCTCCCTTCTTCCATGAAGAACCCCATGGCGTCGCCTTCGTCCGGGGTGGGAATGCCACCGTGTCCGTTGCGATCGAGAAAGCCGATGAGGGTCACCGTGTCCCCGGGGGCCAGCCCGGTGTCGGAGAGGTCCAGGCTAAAGCTGCCGTCCGGGGCTGTGCAGGTCATGGCCTCGAAGGAGTCCGACAGGTCCCGGGACATCATCTCCTGGCCGCTGCCCTTCAGGACAGAGGCATACATCTCTCCACCGCTTTGGGCCACGGCCTTGTCCGTGGTCATGTGGCCGCTGATGGTGAGGGGCTGGCTGGTGTCTGTTTCATCGCAGGCAGTCAAGAGAAGAAGGAGCAGGAGGGCAACGGTTGATCGAGAAAAGAGAGCGCGCATGGCTTGTTTTCAGGGCCTTTGGCAGGGTCCCTGTCCAAAACAGGTGAGTGGCGGCGCGGATGATCACCGGCCGACATGCCTCGGTGGGCGGGGTCTCTTCTCGACGGTGTTTCGGATGCATCATGACGAAAAAGGGATGAAAGACCCAGGTTCCGGGGCTGAAGATATGCTTACCATGAGTATATACATAGAAGGCAAAGCCCGGGGCAAGGAAAATAGAGGCCCTTTGACCAGCCCGGATATTTCTTGGGAGAACGACCAGCCAAAAACAATGAGATGTTAGTGCGGTGGACTATCGGGAAGGGGGGCACCATGCTCCGAGAGGCCCGGGATGCTGAGGTAGTCCAAGCTTTCCCGGATGACAAGGCGGGTGGCCGTTGCAAGGTCCTGATAAAACGGGGACGTTGCATGGCGTATGATGTTTTCCGCAAAGGGCGACACCCAGCGGCCCAGGTGGCCTTCGAGGAACTCTTTTTGCTCACGGAGAAGTGCCTGGGGCACCTCCTCGGTGTCCGGGGCCAGGGCATTGATCTCCCTGCCGACGAGAAAGCTGAGGTAGTCCAGTTCGGCCACGATGTGATCCGGGGCCTCTTTGAATGTGTCGGCCACCACAAGGCCCGCCTTGCGGTACCTGGCCTCGGCATCCATGGCGGAATCGCTCATCATGGTGCCGGTTTCGTCCATGTAGCCGGATCCGCAGGGAGGGGCCAGGCGGCCGTACGGACCGACAAAGAGTCGGGTGAACTCGACTCGGAGCCCGGAAAAATCCGTGAGCGATTCCATGGCGGATGCCATGCGGGCCATGGGGGCCACGGCTTCGGATTCCTGGGCCGCCAACAGGCGGACCAGGGTCTCCGGTATGTGGACAAGCGGGGGGCCCGGCAGGCAAAAGCAGGCCGAGAGGCCCCTGTAGACTTCTTGGCGTACCGATTCAAAACGGATGATGTCGTCTGTGTTCATGGTAACTCCGTATGGCGAATGCATGCAGGCAGTCCGGTTAAAGCTGATAATTAACGAGTTACGATAACGAATCCTGACCCTTCAAGGCTTGTCGTATTACTCGTACAAACCACCAGCAGCTTTCGAGGTGGCTCACCTCGCCGCCGGAGGTATGCTTTTTTCAACGGGTGGCCGCGCCATCGGTGCCCAGGTTGAGATACCGTTCACCCAGGGTGTAGAGAAGCAGCATCACCGAGATGGCAAACAGGGCCACCAGCCATTCCCAGGGGCTTGGGGCGTAGGTGACAATGTCCGGGAACTGCTCTGCCTTGGGGCCGACGGGGAATCGCTGGCCGTTGATGAGGATCTTCATGTGGATGACCAGGGACCCGGCCCAGGCGATCAGGGCCGCCGTTAGGGTGCCGGCGGTGGTTTTGCGGACCGCTGGGCTCATGATCAGGGCAAAGGGGAGAACCAGGCCGATGATGGCCTCCAGGGGAAACCCGAACAGGCTTCCGAAGGGGGTGTTGAGGGTGCGATGCGCCATGAACTCCGGGATCACGGTTGACGCGGCGACGGCTGATTTTACCCCGGTGATGACAATGGCGGCCCCTGCCGACCAGGCGAACAGGCGGTAAAACACCTCGTCCACAACGGGGCGATATGGGGAGAACCGGCCGGTTTTCAGCCTGTGGCATATCATGGTGTGGAGGAGAAACAGGGCAGTGCCGCTGAAAAGGGCCATGACCAGGTAGAAGATGGAGTGCATGGGGCCGAAGTAGACCGCCCGTGACTCGGTGGTCCCGAAGACCGCTCCCAGGACTATGGGGGCCGCCATGGCACAGAGAAAGGAGAGGGAGCCTGCGGTTTTGTTCAGGGCGCTCTGCCTGTCCCCGGCATAAAGGCATCCGAGCTTCACGGCGAGAAACAGGAGCTCGGCGGTATAAAGGGCGCCCATCCACCAGATGGGGGAGGCCATGTTGGGGGAGATGATGAAGTAGATCATGCTCCAGATATTCCCGATTTCAAGGGCGATGGCAACAAAGGCCCCGCAGAGGGTGGCCAGGGCGAGAAACACAAGTCGTTTTGAACTCGGGGCCAGGCGCTCCATACCGAACAGGGTCGGCAACGCGGAGAGCATGGCGAGGCCAGAGCTGCTGAGGGCCAGGAAGATGTACATGCCCAGGGGAAGGGTCCAGACGACGACATCGTTGGCGGCAAAAAGCCAGTGCCCCTCCCGAAAGAGGGTTATCGTGGTGTACAGGCCCGCCAGGATAGAGGCTCCGAGCACACTCAGCCAGATTGCATAGCTTGTTTTTTTCCCGTTCATTTGTACCCCCCCTTGGAGGCCTCGTAGTGGGCCGGGTCGTACCCCCGGATGTAAAAGACCCGCGGGTTTGTTCCCAGGTGTTCTTTCAGCCTGAAGGGCTTGAATTTTCCCAGCAGCTTGCTGACCTTGCTTTTGGGGTCGCTGATGTCCCCGAAGATCCGTGCATCGGCCGGGCAGGCCTCCACGCAGTATGGCAGGAGTTTTTTTTGCACGCGATGATCACAGAAGGTGCACTTTTCCACCACCCCTTTGGGACGGATCCCGGGCTGGGTCTCTTCCCGGTCCGGGTTGTAATAGGGGATGGCCTTGCCCCCTGCTTTTTGCGTCACCTCCGATGGGGAGAAGGTGCCGCCTTCGATGAGTGGTTCGGTATGACGCCAGGAGGGGTGAGGGCTGCGCCAGTTGAAATAGATGACGCCGTAGGGGCAGTTGAATTCACAGTACTTGCAGCCGATGCATTTGTCCGGGTCGTGCATGGTGATGCCGTTGGAAAGCTTGTGCATGGCCCCGGTGGGGCAACCCCGGACGCACGGGGCATTTTCGCAGTGGTTGCACAGGGTCGGGAGGTAGTGGAACCGCACATCGGGAAAGGTGCCCACGGTTTCGGTGATCTTGTTGGACCAGTAGATCCCGTCCGGCACGTTGTTTTCGTTTCGGCAGGCGACGCTGCAGCCTCCACATCCCACACATCGTTGAAGGTCGATGACCATGGCGTATTGTGGCATGGCGTTATCCCTCCTCTATGCGTTCGATTTTCACGCGGGTGCCGGCATGCCGGACCGTGCTGCCGCTCAACCGGTCGTATTCGGCCGGGATTAGGTCGTTGTTGTTGCCGCCCCTGGGGGTTTTTCCGAACACTCGTGTGGCCACCCGGCCGTAGGCCCAGTGGCCCTGTCCGAAGCATTTGGCGACGGTGCCCGGCCGGATCCCCTCCCACAGCTTGGCCGTGCACTCGATGGTGCCGGTGGGGGAGGTGATGCGAATCTTGTCTCCGGACTCCACCCCGATTTTTTTCCCATCGGCGGGATTGATTTTGGCCACGTCCTGCCAGGGCTCATCACCGGGGTCCAGGTCCTTGAAATCGTAATACCAGGTGCAATTGGCAGAGCGCCCCTCCCGGTTCAGCCGCGATTTGTGATCCACGAACACAAAGGGGTAGGTGGCGGCATCGCCGATGGTGAAGGGGTCTTCGTGGTGGGGGATAAAGGCGTGCTCTCCTTGCGCTTCGTAGTTACAGGCCATCAAGACCTCATCGACGGTGGTTTTGTGGTTTTTGGCGTGCTTTTCAAGGGCGTTTTTCAGGGTGACGCTGTAAAACTCGAATTTTCCCGTGGCGGTCTTCATCTTCCCCCAGCGCTTGCGGTAGGGGTAGGGATCGGAATTCCAGACCCCGGTTTTGAGAAAGTGCTTCCAGCCGTTGAATTTGTCTCCTCCCTTGTATTGGGCCGGGTCCCACAGGGACTGGGTGGCGTACTTCAGGGCGTAGAGGGAAAACTCGTCGGCGGTGGTCGGCTCTTTGCCGGTTTCCGGGTCCCGGTACTCTTTGTAGTGACGCAAGAGGTTGTCGAATCCCCGTTGGGAGAGCTTTTCCGCCAGCAGCCAGGGCACCTCGGTTTCATCGGTCTTGTAGTCTCCGATGCGCTTGATCACCGGCTGCATCAGGGTGACATGCCGGTAGCCGTTGGCGATGGATTTCACGTACCCGTATTTTTCAAAGAGGTGATGGGTGTTGGGCAGGAGGATGTCTGAAAACCAGGAGAATTCCGAGGCGTGGGTGGTGAGGTGGGCCACGAAGGGAATCTTGGCAACGGCCCGTTCCCAGCGGTCGGGCTGGGTGCAGGAGAAGGTGAAGTTGTTCATGTAGCCCACGGCGACCTTAATTTCATAGGGGTCCTCGTTGAGGATCCCGTCCGCCGCGTTGTTGGTGAGGACGGCCGAGCCGGGTTTGCCCGATTTCAGGGCGGGAAACGTCAAGCGGCCCCGTTGATCGATTTTTTCGTGCTTTTTCCCTTTCTTGGCGATCTCGTCCATGAAGGCGTCGGGCTTCGGGAACTTTTTGGTGTACTCCTTGTTGCTGACCAGGGTGCCCCCCTCGTTGTCGCAGGCCCCCACCAGGCCGTTCAAGGCGTGGCAGGCCATGCTGCCATATCCGCCCCGGACCTGCATCGATGGCCCGCCTCCCACCCAGGAGATGGCCCTGGGGGCTGCTTTGCCGAAATCCTCGGCCACCCGGAGGATCTGCGCCTCGGGCAGGCCTGTTTTTTCGGCTGCCCATGCCGGGGTGCGGTCTTTGACCTCAAGGTTCCACCAGGCGACCACCCCGTGGGTGAATCTTTCGTCAAAGGTCGATTCATCCACGGTCTGCCCCGGACCGAACCGGTTGGTGCCATCCTTGAAGTCCCCCACAAATTCCCTGGACCAGAGCCCGCGGGCGAGGATGACGTGGGCGATGGCCAGGGCCAGGGCGCTGTCCTGCCCCGGCACGATGGGCAGCCATTCATCCGCTTTTCCCGCCGTTGCCGAAAGCCGGGGCTCCACCACCGCCACCCGGGCCCGGTTCACAACATCCCCCCACACGCTGGTGTAAAAAGGCACCTGGCGGTTGGCGGCCAGGGGGTCGGCCCCCCAGATGAGGACATACCGGGCTTTTGTGACATCGTACTGCCGGTAGCTCCAGTATCCTTCCGTGTAGTAGGACCCGAATTTTTCCGCCTCTGCGCAGATGGCGCTGTGGGAGATGTTGTTGGGCGAGCCGATGATTTTGGTCATGCGGTCGTAGAGGATATCCCGCATGTAGGTGTAGCGGCCGCGCATGAGCATGTATTTGTGGGTTTCACCGGCATCGCGAAGTTCCATGATCTTGTCGGCCAGGGTGTCAAGGGCCTCGTCCCAGGTTATGGGGACAAAGCCGGGGTCTTCGTGGCGCCCCTTTTTGGGGTTGGTGCGCTTCATGGGCGTTTTGATGCGATCCGGGTCATAGACCTGCTGAAGGGCCATGTGGGCCCGGACACAGCTGGCCCCCACGCAGACCTTGGAGTGGGGGTTCCCTCTGACCTTTACCGCACGGTCGCCCACCACATAGACCTGCTTGGCGCACCAGGAGGTGCATCCCTGGCAGGTACCGGCATGCCAGGTGCCTTTCTCTTCCGGGGGCGTGTCCTGGGCCTCCGCAAGGGCCGTGAGTTCCGGTTTCAGCCCCATGCCGGTTGCCAGCAGGGTGCCTCCGGCAGCAGATGCCTTGAGGAAATGCCTTCTGGACATGCTGAGGTCTGACATCAGTTTGGTGATCATGGCGTGTTTCTGAGTGTTCATGGCTACCTCCGCCGAATGGCGTTAGTCCGGATATGTCATGAATCTTTTTTGGGAACGCAGTGACGCATGGCGCATGGCCGGGTGCATCGAACCAAAGGGGGGGATCGAAAGGGTGCAGGGAGCCTGGATAAAAGAGGTGCGGTGGACGGATCAGGTTTGGTGTGCGGTGTTGGAGCCCTTGCACGGAAGGGCTCCGTCAGTGAACTTGTTCATATTAGCATGGAATTGTGTGGTGCATCCATGCCCGGTTGATTTTTTGGGACCGACGGGCATGGAGCAACCCGTCGTCCTGGGAGGACGATGGCCTCGTGTTTATCCCGACTTTGCAAAGACCACCCGGTTTCGTCCCATGTGTTTGCCTTTGCAGAGGGCCGCGTCGGCCCTGCTGACATTGTGCTCAAAGGTCTCCGAGGCAGTGCAGTCCGTGACCCCCAAGGTCAGGGTGACGGTGAGGTAGGTGCCCTTCCAGTCGAACAGGGAGGAGGCGATGCGGTTGCGGAGGCGTTCCGCCATGGTCTCTGCGTCTTCTCCGGTGGTGTCCGGGAGCAGGAGGATGAACTGCTGACCGGTCCAGCGACCCAGGATGTCGTGGGCCCTGAGGTTGGACTCCAGGAGCCTGCTGACCCGCTGAAGGATATAATCCCCGCAGTCGTGGCCGCAGGTGTCGTTGATCCCCTTGAAGTGATCCAGGTCGGCCAGGACCAGGGCATAGGGGCTTTGGTAACGTCTGGCCCGGGAGTGGAGTTCCCGTTTTCGTTTTTCAACGCCCCTTCGGTTCGGCAACTCCGTAAGGGGGTCGGTGAGGGAGAGTTGTTCCAACCGACGGGCCTGGGCCTCAAGTTCTTCAGTCCTTTGGGCCACGAGCTGCGTCAGCTTCCGGGTGCGCTTTCGGGCGGTGGTGATCCGCAGGCCGGTGAAACCGGCCAGGGCCAGGCAGATTGCCGCGCGAAAGGAGGCCTGCTGCCAGAACGGTGGGGTAATCCGTATCTCCAGGCCCCCATGGTCACGGTTCCAGGTGCCGTGGCTCCCCGAGGCCATGACCTGAAACTGGTAGGTGCCGGGGGGCAGGTGGGAGTATCGTGCCGTGGGGGTGTTGCCTGCCTCCACCCAGGAGGCGTCGTATCCTGTGAGCTTGTACTTGTAACGGTTCTCCGATGGGCTGTTGAAGTCGTGGAGGGCAAAGGAGAGGGTGAGGTTGTTTTCCTGGTGCGTCAGGGTGATGCCCTGGGTTTTGTCCAGGGAAGCCCCCAGCTTGATGCGGTTGCCTTCGGGGCTTCCCGGGTGGACCGGGGTGCCGTTGAGCACAAGCCCGGTGAGGTGAATGGAGCCCGTGGGGTGGCTCATGGGGATTTCGCCCGGCGCAAAGAGAAGGCAGCCGTTTTCCCCTCCGAAGATCAGGTTGCCGTCCGGGGAGCGGTGGGCCGCTCCCTGCACGAACCGCAGGGGCATGGGAAAGCGGGAGATGGCCCCGGTTTTGATGTCCAGGGCGGAGAGGCCCTTTTCCGTGGCGACCCAAAGGCGCCTTCTGCCGTCGAAGAGGATGCTTTTTATGATGTCCCCGGAGAGCCCGTCTTCCTTGAAGTAGGACCGGACGGTTTCGGTCTCGGGGTTGAGGCGGTTAAGCCCCTTGTAGGTCCCGACCCAGACCGCTCCGTTGGGGGTTGTGGCAAGGCCGGTGACGATGTTGTTGGACAGGCTCTCTGCCGCCCCTTTGCGGTGGTGAAACTGGGTGACCCGTTTTCCGTCCTGGTCAATGCGGTTCAGCCCCATATCGGTGCCCACCCACAAGGTGTCTCCGCTGGCTTCCACAAGGGCGTGGACGGTGTTGCTGCTGAGGCCTTGCTGAGAGGCGGGCCCTTTGCCGAACCGCTTGACGTCACCGGTTTTCAGGTCATGGCGGAACAGACCGCGGTTGCGGGTTCCTGCCCAGACGACACCGGAGGTTTTTGTACTCAGGGCGGTGATGATCCGGGTGTCCTGTGCCGGAGGCTTGTCGCCCCAGGGGATGTACGCCCCGGTAAGGCGGTCTCTGAAGAGGAGTCCGGCGCCCCAGGTTCCGATCCAGAGGGAGCCGTCCGGTGCCGGGGAGAGGGCGTTGATGTCCAGGCTACCCGGGCCCAGGGGAGGGGGGCCGTTTTCCGTCGCCTCGTATCGGTTTTGTCCCGGGGATGACTTTTTGAGGCCGGTGTACCAGCTCCCCGTCCAGAGGGTTCCGTCGCTGTCGGTGGCCACGGCATGGACGGAGTTGGGGATGTCGTTCCCGGAGTACCCGGGCAGGAAGAGCTGCATCCGATACAGGGTTTTGCTCAGTGTGTTGACCCCGCCTCCGCGGGTTCCGATCCAGATGACGCCGGAACGGTCCTCGAGGATCCACCGGATGTCGTTGTGGGAGAGGGACCCGTCAAGGTACGGCACGTTCTGATGCAGGGTGGATCGTCCGGTTTCAAGGTCCAGGATGAGGAGACCGTGATTTTGGGTACCTACCCACAGGGTGCGGCCGTCGTCGTAGAGGGTGTTGATGGTGCCGTCAGCCTCCGGCGGAAGCCCGTCCATGCCGGGAAAGGGTACACAACGGCCCTGGTCCGGGTCAAAGAGGCGAAATCCTTGGGCGGTGCCGACCCAAAGGGCGGATCCCCCGGCCGGGTAGAGGGTGCGGATCTGATCGTGGGGAAGGGAGGCGGGGACCTGGGGATCGTGTCGAAAGGCGGTGAAGGTTTCATCGGCCCGGTTGAAGCGGTTCAAGCCCCGCTCGGTGCCGACCCAGAGGGTGCGGTCCCGGGATTCGGCAATGGACCAGATGCGGTTGTGGCTGATGGCACCAGGTCCGTTGTCGGCTGTAAACCGGGTAAAGTCGGCGGTCTCTTTGTCGAAACGGTTGAGGCCGGAGCTGAAACTGCCGGCCCAGATCGCCCCGTGGGAGTCTTCGTAGTGGATCTGGATCCGGTCTTCACTGAGGCTCCGGGGATTGGACGGGTCGTGCCGGAACACCCTTGCCTCACCCGTATCCGGGTCGATGCGGTTGAGCCCGCCCCCCCATGTGCGAACCCAGACTGCGCCCTCCCGGTCTTCGATAACGCCGCCGGCATCGTTGTGGGAGAGGCTCTTCGGGTTGTCCAGGTCGTTTTGGAAGACCCCCATGGTAACGCCGTCGTACCGGGCCACCCCGTTGCGGGTGCCGAACCACATGGCACCATTATGGTCCTGCATGATCTGGAAGACGGTATTGTCCGGGAGGCCGTCGGTTTCATCGATGTGACGAAAGAGAAGGGTGGGCGTGCCCCCGTAAGCCGTGGTCAGGGCGGCCAGGCAAAAAAAGAGGCCCAGGCAGATGACCCGGAGTGAGGACCGCATGGTGAAATATTCAGATAAATAAAACAAACAAAGTCTCCGCGGGGTGCTCCCGGGTGAACCGGCGCATCCGCCCTGGCCTTCGGCTGCATGGTGGCAAGCCTTAAAAGACGGTCACTATCAGAGCTGCCTCCGTCAGAGGCGGCTTTTTACATATTTGATCAGAGGGGGCTGTTTTTGAGCTGAATCGTGACAACACGAACAGCCCGTGGGCGCTGTGTGATGCCCCACGGTTCATATCGGTTTTCCAGGGAAGAACTTGAATTGAGGATGATTGAAAATTGAGGAATGAGTGAGCTTTTTTTCTGTGGATTGCTTTCGGGAGGTGCCTTACAGGGGTAGAACTTGGGGTCCGAAAGTTTGGGTGAACGTTATGATAACAATTTTAGATGTATACACGGTGCACGGGACGTAGTAAAACCCGTGATTCAGGTGCTGCCGGGCGTTTGGGCTTTCCGGCGGCGTGACATCCATCCAACATAAAAATCAGGACCAGTGAAGAGCATGAGTGATTCAAAAATAGGCGTTGTCGTCCCGGGGTCTCCCCTGGGGATGACCACCCCGGATCGACTGGAAGAGATCGCAGCTGTGGCGAAAAAATACAATGTGGAAACCATCAAGATCACGGCTGCCCAGAGGCTGAAACTCTACGGCGTTGAAAAAGAGGAGGCCCCGGCCCTTTTGGCGGAACTCGGGGGAGCCATGCCCAAGCCCGTGGGGGTAAAATCAGGTCCCCATACCCTGCAGTCCTGTCCGGGGCGCCGAAGCTGCAAATACGCCTGCCAGGATTCTTTGGGGCTTTCGGAAAAACTGGGTAAGGCCTTGGCAGACCGCGTTTTTCCAGGCAAGGTAAAGGTCGGGGTCTCCGGTTGTGCCTTCAACTGCAGTGAAGGATACCTCCGGGATGTGGGTATCTTCGGGAAGAAGTCCGGATGGACCCTGGTCTTCGGCGGCAACGCCGGTGGGCGTCCCCGTATCGGCGATGTCATTGCCGAGGGCCTCACCGACGACGAGGTGATCGAGCAGGCCCTCAAAGCCCTTGAGTACTATACCGATAACGCACGCAAGATGGAGCGCTCCGCCCGTCTTGTGACCCGCAAGGGTGTGGACGAGCTAAAGGCTTTTCTGGAGGCGTAGCCTGAAAAAACGTACGTAAAACCTGTTTGTCAAACTTTTTAAACGTTTGGCCCCCGGCAGGGCCGCCGGAGGCTTTTTGGGGCGTTGTGTTGTCCCTTAACCAAAACGAACAAGGAGGGCGTATGCAGGTGATGATGGCTGGAGCCACGGGCCTTGTGGGTGGTGCTTTTTTCAGGCGGGCCGTTGGCGATGCGGATATTGGCCAGATTGTGCTGCTGGGGCGGCGGGCCGTTTCCGAGCTTGAGTCCCATGACAAGGTGACCTCCCTTGTGGCGGATTTTAACGCCCTGGATTCCCTGGCCCCGTCCTGCCGGGTGGACGTCATGGTCTGCGCCCTGGGGACCACCTTGAAAAAGGCGGGGAGCAAAGAGCGGCTCTTTGAGGTGGACTGCCTCTACACCGAAGCTGCCGCTGCCTATGGCCTCCGATGCGGCGCCCGGACCCTGGTGGTGATCTCCAGCGTGGGGGCCTCTGCCACAGCCTCTTCCCACTATCTCCGCACCAAAGGGGAGATGGAAAAGCGGGTGACGGCCCTCGGGTATGCCGCCTGCCATATTCTGCGCCCCTCCCTTCTTATGGGGGATCGCGGGGAGACCCGGTTCGGGGAATCCCTGGCCGCCCGTCTGCTTTCCCCGGTTTCGTTTCTGCTTCCCGCTGCCTACCGTCCCGTCCATGCCGATACCGTTGCCGAAACGATTCATTCGGTGATCAAAGAGCCGGGGGAAGGGGTGAGGGTGTATGGGGGGAAGGAAATACAGGTGACAGGTAATAGGTAATAGAGAATAGAGAGTAGGGAATAGGTGTCGGGGGGCATAATGAGCGGGGGACGTCCGCGTAAATGGCATGGCACTTTTTCCTGAGGGACGACGTGCAATGGCAATATGGTTTTCTTTTCGTAACTATTCAGCTCACACATAAAATGTATTGAACTGCATTTTTTTCTTGACAGGATTTTTGATCAAATTTTTCATTTTGACCTGCGGATCTCTTACTCCGTTATTCCGGTGCTCAGGCCTGGCTATGAGGACCATAATTCATCTTATATGAAGGGCTATACGACCCGGCACCCTCAAATTTTTAAAGCCTGAAATTCGAAAGCTCAGGAGCCAAAATTCCGTTTTCAAAACCTGTGGTATACTATCCTCGTCAAAAAAAGATGAGGAGACAGGGTGAAGATCGAAAGCATTGATATTCAAGCGGCGACAGACAACGCAAGGAAACTGATTCAGCAGGACGAGGACCTCTCGCCCGCAGTTGCAGCTGTGATCGAATTGCTGCTTACAATCATCACCCTTTTGGCGAACCGTCTAAATCTCAATAGCAAAAACAGCAGCAAACCGCCTTCTACCGATCCCAACAGGAAGAAGGAGAAAAAGCAAAACACCGAAGGAAAAAAGCCCGGGGGCCAAAATGGCCACGAGGGAAAAACTCTTGAGCCCGTAGACAAGGCAGATCTCGTATTGCCGTTGAAACTCAATATGACCGAACTGCCACCGGGTGACTATCGCCACGTAGGTTACGAGACCCGGCAGGTCATTGATTTGAAGGTTGCTCAATACGTTACTGAGTATCGATCCGAGATTCTTGAGGATGCCTTCGGCAATCGATATGTTGCTCCTTTCCCGAAAGGAGTAGATCGACGCGTCCAATATGGCACGGGTCTCAAGGCTCACGCGATCTATCTTTCCCAGCATCAGCTGGTCCCCTACGAAAGAATCTGCGAGCACTTTCGGGATCAGGCCGGTATCCCAATCAGCGCAGGGTCGATTTTCAACTTCAACAAAGAAGCGTTTAACGCGCTTGAGGCGTTTGAAGAAATCGTCAAAGCCAGATTGTCCGGCTCGTCCGTCTGCCACGCAGATGAAACCGGCATCAACATGAACGGTAGTCGATTTTGGCTGCACTGTCTGTCGAACGATCTTTTCACTTACTTTTACCCGCACGAAAAGCGTGGCAGAGAGGCTATCGATGAAATGGGAATTATCCCAAGCTTCAAAGGCGTGTTGTGCCACGATCACTGGAAACCCTACTTCAATTACGACTGCCTGCACGCATTGTGCAACGCTCATCACTTAAGAGAGCTGGAGCGGGCTTGGGAGCAGGACAGTCAGCAGTGGGCCAAAGACATGAAGTTCTTGCTCCTTGAGATCAACAAGGTTGTGAACGAACACAGCGGCAAGCTTCCATCGGATATTGCCGGGGGCTTTCGAAAGCGCTACCTGAGCATCCTGGAAAAAGGAAATCTCGAATGCCCGCCCCCGGATGAAACGAAAAGGAAGAAGGGACAACGCGGGCGGATGAAACGATCAAAAGCGAGAAACCTTCTCGAACGGATGGAAGACTTCGAGAACGAAACCCTTCGTTTCATGGACGACCCGCTGGTTCCTTTCACTAATAATCAGGGTGAAAACGACATCCGGATGACGAAAGTCCATCAGAAAATTTCTGGGTGCTTCCGATCTATGGAAGGGGCCAAGATCTTCTGCCGAATACGCAGCTACCTTTCTACATGCAAGAAAAACAACGTGCATGCAAGCGACGCATTGCGCCTGTTGCTTCAGGGTGAATTACCCTCCTTTTTTGAAGCTGATTAACCCCTGTCGGCGAACCTACAGCTGAATAGTTACTTCTTTTCTTTGTTTAAGGGTTCCGACTTGCCGATGTGAAGCATGGCGGCATAATGGATAAAAATCACCGGGTGAAACGATCTCAATCGTGGAGGCAGAGCCTCCGTGTCTCATTCCCAGGCAGAGCCTGGGAACGAGAGAACGAGAGATACCCTGAAACAGTTTATTGGTCTTTGCCCTCTCTATTCAACACGGGCGAAGCCCGTCAGCAAATGGGACGTCCCTGAGGAACGAAGGGACGGAGCATTTGCGAACCTGGGGTGCAGGGGATTTATCCCCTGCCCGCCGGAGGCTGCTTGTTGGTTTTATCTGGTCCGGGCTTTGTAGGCCCGGGTCTGGTCACCGATGAGGGTGGGGAGTTTCGGGTTGTCCAGGTTGGTTTCGATGAGGCGTTCAAAGGCGCTGCCGATGACCACGCCGTCGGCAAAGCGGGCGATGGCGCCCACATCGTCTGGTGTGGAGATGCCGAAGCCCACGCACACGGGCACGGGGCTCAGGGCTTTTACCCTGGTGTAGAGGGCTTCCACGGCGTTGGCGTCGAGGCCGCCGCTGCCGGTGACTCCCACCATGGAGATGAGGTAGAGAAAGCCCGAGGCGGCGTCTGCGACCATGGGGGCGCGCTGGCCGTCCGTGGTGGGGGCCATGAGGCGAATAAGGCTCATGGACTCTGTTTCTAAGGCGCGGTTCAGCTCATCGGACTCTTCGGGGGGCATGTCCACCACAAGGACCCCGTCGGCACCGGCTTTGGCCGCGCTTCGGGCAAAGGCGTCGTAGCCGAAGGCCAGAAGGGGGTTGGTGTAGGAGAAGAGAATCACGGGGATATCCGTAAAGCCCCGGATGGCCTCCACCAGTTCCAGGATGCGCCTAACCGTTGTCCCGTTTTGAAGGGCCCGCTCCGACGAGCGCTGGATCACCGGGCCGTCGGCCGTGGGGTCGGAAAAGGGGATCCCCAGCTCCAGGACATCGAGGCCTGCATCGCACATCTCTTTGATGAGGGAAAGGGAGGTGTCGTAGTCCGGGTCGCAGGCCGTGACAAATCCCACCAGGGCCTTTTCGCCCTTTTCTTTGAGTTTTTCAAATCGATCGTCAATCCGTTTCATTACATCCCCTCCCGTTTTGCATCGTAGTCGGCCACGCTGGCCATGTCTTTGTCCCCCCTGCCGGAAAGGTTGATGACAATCACCTTGTCCTTGCCCATCTCCCCTGCTTTTCGGATGCCCATGGCCAGGGCATGGGAGCTCTCCAGGGCCGGGATGATCCCTTCCAGTTTGCACATGGTTTTAAAGGCATTTATCGCCTCCTCGTCCGTGGCCGAGTCGTAGGTGACCCGCCCGGTCTCCTTAAACAGGGCGTGCTCCGGGCCCACCCCCGGGTAGTCCAGCCCGGCGGAGACGGAGTGGGCTTCCAGGACCTGTCCGTCGTCGTCCTGGAGCACGTAGCTTTTGGATCCGTGGAGGACGCCCACGGTGCCCTTGCTCAGGGTGGCGGCGTGCTTGTCGGTGTCGATGCCTTCCCCTGCGGCCTCCACACCGAGGAGGGCCACCTCGGGTTCCTCCACAAAGGGGTGAAAGATGCCCATGGCGTTGGAGCCTCCCCCGATGCAGGCCACGATGAGGTCGGGCAGGCGGCCTTCGGCTTCCCGGATCTGGCTTTTGGTCTCCAGGCCGATGATCCGCTGGAAGTCCCGGACCATGCTGGGGTAGGGATGGGGCCCGGCCACGGAGCCGATGACGTAAAAGGTGTCTTCCACGGTGGATGACCAGTGGCGCATGGCCTCGTTCATGGCGTCTTTCAGGGTGCCTGATCCCGAGGAGACCGAGACCACCTCGGCCCCCAGCAGCTCCATGCGGCGGACGTTGGGGGCCTGGCGTCGGATGTCTTCTTCCCCCATGAAGACCGTGCAGTCCATGCCGAAAAGGGCTGCGGTGGTGGCCGTTGCCACGCCGTGTTGGCCTGCACCGGTTTCGGCGATGAGCCGTTTTTTGCCCATCCACTTGGCCAGAAGGGCCTGGCCCACGGTGTTGTTGATCTTGTGGGCACCGGTGTGGGCCAGGTCTTCCCGTTTTAAATAGATGCGGGCGCCGCCTGCGTGCTCGGTGAGGCGCCGTGCAAAAAAGAGGGGCGTGGGGCGGCCCACGTAGGTGGCAAGGAGGCTGTCCAGCTCCTTTTGGAAGGCTGCGTCGGTTTTGATCTTTTCGTAACCCTCCCGCAGCTCCAAAAGGGCGCTCATGAGGGTCTCACCGGCGTACATGCCGCCGAATGGGCCGAAATGGCCCAGGTTATTGGGGGGATTTTGGTTCGTCATGTCTAAAAGGCTCCTTTATGGGACCGGGAACCTGGCATTGGCCCACGATCCGTATGAATTTTTGTATTTTATCAAAGGATTTTTTTCCGGGTTCCGTCTCCACGCCGGAGCTCACATCCACCCCGTCGGGCCGGAAACGCCGGATGATATCGGTCACGCTGTCAGGACCCAGGCCCCCGGCAATGACCAGGGGGCTGCACCGGGGAAGGGGCGGGGTCTCGTCCCCCCAGGCCAGGGCGTTTCCCCCGGGCAGGACTCCCTTGTCCCACTCCACCAGGGCCGTGGCCGACGGGTACGCCGAAGCGCGTTCCATGAGCGGCGGGGCGGTGACGTAAAAGGCCTTGAGCACTGTAAGCCCCTGGCCATGGAGGGCTTCGGCCAGCTCCGGCGGTTCATTGCCATGGAGCTGCACCGCGGAAAGCCCGGCCGTCTCGGAAACGGCCATGACGGCCTCAAAGGAGGCGTTCACAAAAACCCCCACCGAGGCCACCTCGGGCGGCAACTCCCGGGTGATCTCCCGGGCCTGAAGCGGGCTCACGTTGCGCGGGCTCTTGAGAAAAAAGACCAGGCCCACGGCATGGGCTCCGGCCTCCGCGCAGAAGGCAGCCTCCGAAGGGGATGTCAATCCACAGATTTTGATGCGAGGAGTGTGCATGGTGTTTTCCATTGTAACTGTTCAGTTCAAAATTGCCTTCGACGGCCACGTTTAAAGAAAAAATGACAAACAGGCCTTTGTCCCCTGGAGCGCCGCACTCCTGTGCGGCACGTGTAACGACGAACTGAAAAGCCGCATCGGAGTGCGACGTTCCGTTCCTGTCGATCTTTCACCCTTCATCCTTCACGTCACACCACAACCGGAGCAACCCGACGGAGTCCTTGGCCCTTACCAGGCTTTCCCCCACCAGAAAGGAGGAGATCCCGGTCTTCAGATGGCGCCGGATGTCCTCGGTCTCTTTGATGCCCGAGGCCGCCACCACCGTGGTGCCCGAAGGCAGATGGCCGCTCAGTCGTCCGGCCCGGGTGGTGTCCGTCTCAAAGCTCTTCAGGTTGCGGTTGTTGATGCCCACCAGGGGTGGGGCAAAGGGGGCCACCTTTTCGATGTCGGCCTCGTCAAAAACCTCCACCAGGGTTTCCAGGCGAAGCTCCGAGGCCAGGGCCATGAAGTCCCCCAGCTGCGTGGGGGAAAGAATCCGTGCGATGAGGAGCACGGCGTCGGCCCCTGCGGCCGCGGTTTCGTATAGCTGGTACGGGTCCACAATGAACTCCTTGCGCAACACCGGCAGGGCAACGGCCTGCCGGGCCGCCCTGAGGTCATTGAGGCTGCCTTTGAAAAATGTCTCTTCGGTGAGCACGCTCAGGGCAGCGGCCCCTCCCTGCTCATACCGCCGGGCCGTCTGGGCCGCGTCCAGGTCGAGGTCGATGTCTCCCTTGGAGGGGGAGGCCCGTTTGACCTCGGCAATGACCGCCACGGTTTTTTCCTCCAGGGCCCCTCGAAAGGGCCTCACCACCCGAGGCGCTTCAGCGGCACGCCGCATGTCCGCCATGGAAACCCTTGTTTTGCTCTGCGCCACCACGCCCTTCACATGGGTGACGATGGCCTCTAAAAATCCGCTCATGTTTTATGCCTTTTATGGTGAAAGTTGGTTCATAAAGCCTGCCTCCGGCGGCGAGGTGAGCCACCTCGAAAGCATATTGCCCTTGCGCTTTGTCCCTCGTTCCTCAGGCCAAAGCGCAAGGGCCTTCGGCACGGGCTGCGCCCGATACAAACGCCGGTGGTTGATGCGGACAGATTCTCACGCATCGCAGGTCCGGGGTACGATATCGTAACTTGTTCATTAGCGGTTTAACCGGACAGTCTTCGTCGGGTCGGCTTATACATAAAGCCCCTTGCCGCCGGAGCTATTCCGGTTAAAGTCAAGCGAATCTCCAGTGTCCCTCATCTGGATTCCAGGGAAATGACATGGGTCTCTTCTGCAAAACCGGTTGTCCCATGTCACAGGCCACGCGAATGCCACCAAAACGAGTGCATCATGGCTGCCTCCAAGCATTCGCCATAGGGTTTCCAGGTGCCCCCACCTCGCCGCCGGAGGCAGGCTTTTAAGCATTCTCCGTGGTATAGCGTGCCAGCCCTTCCAGCTTGGCCATGGCGTTGCCGGAGTCGATGGCCTCTTCGGCGAGGAAGATGCCGTCCCTCAGGGTGTCGGCTTTGTCGGCTGCCATGAGGGCGGCTCCGGCGTTGATGAGGACGACGTTGCGTCTGTGGCCCCGTTCGTCGCCGGAGAGGATGTCCCGGGCGATGCGGGCGTTCTCTTCCGGGGTGCCGCCTTTGAGGGCGTCCGGGGGGGCCAGTTCCCCGAAGTAGTCCGTGGGGTCAATGTCCGTGGTGCGGATGAGCTCGTTATTGAGCTCGGTGACCCGGGTGGGGGCGCAGACGCTGATTTCATCTAAGCCGTCGTGGCCGTGGACCACCAGGGCCCTGCGGGTGCCCAGGAGGCGCAGGGCTTCGGCGAACATTTCGGTGAGGTGGGGGGCGTAGACCCCCAGGAGCTGGCGGGAGGCCCCTGCCGGGTTGGTCAAGGGGCCCACCATGTTGAAGATGCTCCGAAGGCCCGTCTCTTTGCGGGCTGCTGCTGCGTGGCGCATGGCCCCGTGGAAGGTGGGGGCAAAGAGAAAGCCGATGCCCACCTCGGCGATGGCTTCTTCCACCACGTCCGGGGAGACGCTCAGGTCCACGCCCAGGGCTTCCAGCACATCGGCGCTGCCGCAGGTGCTGGAGACGCTTCGGTTTCCGTGTTTGGCCACGGTGACGCCGCCTGCTGCCACCACAAAGGCGGTGATGGTGGAGATATTAAAGGTGGACAGGCCGTCCCCGCCGGTGCCGCAGGTATCGAAACAGGCACCGCCCGCGTGGATGCGCGTGGCGTTTTTGCGCATGGCCCGGGCGGCCCCGGCCAGCTCTTCAAAGGTCTCTCCCTTTGCGGCGAGCCCGGCCATGAGGGCGCCGATCTGGGCGTCGGTGGCCCGGCCTGCAAGGATCTCTTCCATGGCGTCGGCCATGGTGCTTTCGTAAAGGTTTTCCCCTGCCACGATTTTTTTCAGGATGTCGCTGAACATTTTTTCCCCTTAATGAGTTGTCTCATTTCCTGTGGGCCGCGCCCGTGAAATTTTATTGGTATTTTTATGTCAACCGCTTCAAATCATGCGCCATGGACGGTGGGGGATATCAGCCGGCGCGCCTGATAAAATTACGGATCAGCCGCTTGCCCGTGGTGGTCATGATGGATTCCGGGTGGAACTGGATCCCTTCGGTGGGGTGGGACCGGTGCCTCAGCCCCATGATCTCGCCGTCGGCAGTCCTGGCCGTGACCACAAGCTCTTCGGGCAGGCTCGACTCTTCCACGGCCAGGGAGTGGTAGCGCATGGCCTTCATGGGGGAGGCGATGCCGGCAAAGACGCCCTCGCCGTCGGTTTCCACCTCCGAGACCTTGCCGTGCATCACGGCCTTGGCGCGGATGACGGTGCCACCGAAGGCCTCGGCGATGCTCTGGTGGCCGAGGCAGACCCCCAGGATGGGCACCTGACCGGAAAAGGCCCGAATGGCGTCCATGGAGACCCCGGCGGATGCGGGCCGTCCCGGTCCCGGGGAGATGACGATACCGGAAGGGGAGAGGGCGTTGATCTCCTCCACGGTGACGGCGTTGTTGCGGTACACCGTCACCTCGGCGCCTCCCATCTCCAGGTACTGGACGAGGTTGTAGGTAAACGAATCAAAATTATCGATCATCAGAATCATGGTGTGTCACCTGTGCTTTAAAAACGTTACGGGCATTTGGTGCCCATGGGTGAAGCGTTAACTCCGGGTGGCCAGCATCAGGGCTTTTTCGATGGCCATGGCTTTGTTGACGGTCTCCTGCCGTTCGGTCTCCGGGTCAGAGTCGGCCACAATACCGGCCCCGGCGCGGACGGTGAGGGTCTCCCCTTCGATGACGGCGGTACGGATGGTGATGGCCAGGTCCATGTTGCCGCTGAAGGAGACGTAGCCCACGGCACCGCCGTAGGGGCCCCTCGGGGACTCTTCCAGTTCGGCGATGATCTCCATGGCCCGCACCTTGGGAGCACCCGAAAGGGTCCCCGCCGGGAAGGTGGCCTCCACCAGGTCAAAGGCGTCCAAGCCCGGCTTGAGGTCGCAGGAGATGTTGGAGACCAGGTGCATCACGTGGGAGTAGCGCTCCACCACCATGAGGTCCGTAACCTGAACCGTACCGGTGGTGGCCACCCGACCCAGGTCGTTGCGGCCCAGGTCCACCAGCATGAGGTGTTCGGCCCGCTCTTTTTCGTCCTTTAACAGGTCGTCTGCCAGCCGTCGGTCTTCCTGCTGGGTGGCGCCCCGGGGCCGGGTTCCGGCGATGGGGCGGACCGTTGCCGTGCCCCGCTCCAGGCGCACCATCACCTCCGGGGAGGAGCCCACCAGGCAGGTCTCGCCCAGGTTCATGAAGTAGAGGTAGGGCGAGGGGTTGATGTAGCGCTGGGCCCGGTAGAGTTCCACGGGACAGGGGGGCGCCTGGCAGGTAAAGGGCTGGGAGATGACGGCCTGGATGATCTCGCCGTCGAAGATCGCTTCCCGGGCTTTGGCCACCCTGGCCCGATACGCCTCGTGGGAGATGACCGGTGCGGGGGAAAGGGGCACGTCGGGCTTTTTGCCCGGTGACTTGCCGTTGCCGTGCTCCACCTTGTCCATGAGGGCGTCCAGGCGCTTTTCTCCATCTTCGTAGAGGGCCACAGCATCCGGGAAGTCCTCTTTGAAGCAGAGCACCATGGCCACCATGGTGTTGCGGATGTTGTCGAAAAGAATCATCTCGTCAGCCAGGATGAAGTGGGCCAGGGGTTTCTCCTTGGGGTGATCGTGGGGGATGTTTTCAAAGAACGAGACCATCTCGTAGGTCATGAACCCGGTGAGCCCGCCCTGAAAGCGGGGCAGCTCCGGGAGCTCCGCGGCTTTGCAGCCCGTCATGAGGTCCCGAAGAATCTCAAGGGGCTTGCCGTGGTGGGCGACCCTGGCCACGGTCTCTCCGGTTGTTGTCTCCACATGATCGAGAAAGACCCGCACCTCCATGCGCGCTGACACCCCCAGGAAGCTGAACCGACCCCAGCGCTCTCCGCCCTCCACGCTCTCCAGCAGGAAGAGGGGGGTGTCCGGGGTATAGAACCGCGTGAGAAGGGAGACCGGCGTCTCCTGATCGGCCAGGATTTCCCGGCACAGGGGGATGACATCGGCTTGCTCGGCCAAGGCGGTGAAGGCGTCGCGTGAAGGGAATTCTGTGAGAAACATGGTGTTTTCCTTAAGCAGGTGTTTGCTTGAAAATGATCGATGAGAGACGTGCGGCCCCCGGGTCTGGATATAAAAAAAGGGCCGGTAACGTCGTTGCGTTCGGCCCTTAAAATAAAAAAGGACCGTGAGGTGTGCTCACGGTCCCTGTCGGATTCTAATGAAAGTCGGTGTTCAGCAAGGCAAGGGGTGCGTGGGCATACCGTTGAGGCGGGTGCGCCACCACCAGAAAAAGGGTGCTGCAAGAGTGAGGGTTCGGTTGCTGTGTGCCATGCTGACGGGGTTCCTTATAAATAAAGGGGTGTTTTTTAACTTAAAAAGCCAGCCCTTCGGGAGGCTTTTTTTTCAATGCGTTTTTTAAGCATCGTTGCGGCTGTTATACACGGCAGGGGAAGGGGTGTCAAGAATTGTTTCTGTGTACAGAAACAATTTTCTCGAAGAGGGAAAGCCTTGTGTTGAAATAAAAGGGAAATTTTGAGATAATCTGACAACTTGTAGAACCGACTTCCAGCGCAACGGCGCAATCCACCCGTACAGGGCTTTCCTCGGCAGCTCGGATCCCTTGCCCTTCATCGACAGGGCGACCACGTCGGACCGGCATGAACCATGCCCGGAAAGCCAATCCAGATGATGTGACATACCCAGGCAGCCACCTTTTGCTGCGGTCGTTTTTCCCCGAAAATCCGTTCGTCTTATTATGGTCCAGTTACGCTTTTATTCCTGCATACCCTGCCGGGCGATGCGATACCACGGAACCCGCATGTTTTCGTTCGGCTTGCAATGAGTCGCTTCGGCACGGGGTTTGTGCCGAAGGAACCAGGACGTTAACCCATATCACCTATGGCAGGGGTGCGCTCCCCTGACCGTACCCCATGGACAGACACGATGAAACTTTTTGATGGCATGCGTCTCATGAACACCCAGGAAGCGCTTCAGGCGTCGGTGATCCATCACCTGAGGTACACCCTGGGCCGGGATTGGAAAAAAGCCTCCGTTCGGGACCTGTACTGGGCGGTCTCCCTGTCGGTACGGGATCGGCTGTTCGAGCGGCTTTTTGAAACAGAAAAACGTTACAGCCAGGGGCGGGTCAAGCGGGTCTACTATCTTTCCATGGAGTTTCTCATGGGCCGGGCCCTGGGCAACAACCTCTGCAACCTGAAGCTCTATGATACCTTCAAATCGGCCCTGGAAGAGATGGGGGTCGATTTGGATGAGGTTCAGGAGTGTACCACGGACGCGGCCCTGGGCAACGGGGGGCTGGGGCGACTGGCTGCCTGTTTCCTCGACTCCATGGCCACCCTGGGCATTCCCGGCTACGGATACGGGATCAACTACGAGTTCGGTCATTTCAGGCAGCAGTTCTGCAACGGGTACCAGCGGGAGGCGTCGGACAACTGGTTGAAACGGGGCAACCCCTGGCAGATTTCGCGGCCGGAAGAGGCGTGCCTGGTGCCGTTTTTCGGACGCATCGACCACACCCGGGACAAAAAGGGGGACTACAACCCCATGTGGCGGGACTGGGAGATGGTGGTGGGGGTACCCTTTGACATGCCCATCGTGGGATACGGCGGGGAGACGGTGAACACCCTGCGCCTTTTTTCCGCCAAGTCGTCGGAGGAGTTCGACGTGGAGATCTTTAACGACGGGGATTACCACGAAGCGGTGAAGAACAAGATCTCCTCGGAGAACATCTCCAAGGTGCTCTATCCGTCGGACTATTTCCACGCAGGGCGGCTCCTGCGCCTGGTGCAGGAGTATTTCTTCGTGGCCTGTTCGATCCGCGACATCTCCCAGACGTTTCTGCGCAACTACGATAACCTTGACCTGTTTCCGGAGAAGGTTGCCATCCAGCTCAACGATACCCATCCGGCCCTGGCCATTGCCGAGTTGATGCGATTCCTCGTGGACGAGAAGGCGCTGCCCTGGGAACGGGCCTGGTCCATCACGGAGCGGACCTTCGGGTATACCAACCACACCCTGCTGCCCGAGGCCCTGGAAAAGTGGCCGGTAAGCCTCATGGAGTTCGTGGTGCCCCGCCATCTACAGGTTATTTACGAAATCAACCGGCGTTTCCTGGAGGAGATCACCCTGAGGTGGCCCGGGGACGAGAACCTGGTGCGCAACGTCTCCCTCATCGAAGAGGGAGAGGAGAAGCAGGTGCGCATGTCGCACCTTGCCATGGTGGGGAGCCACTCGGTGAACGGGGTGGCTGCCCTGCACACCGAGCTGCTCAAAAATCACCTGTTGCCGGATTTTCACAGGCTCTGGCCGGAAAAATTCAACAACAAGACCAACGGGGTGACCCCGAGGCGCTGGTTGCTCAAGGCCAACCCCGGCCTTGCCTCCCTGATCACCGAGACCATCGGCGACGGATGGATCCGGGACCTGCACAAGCTTCAGGCCCTGGAAGCCTGGGCGGAGGATGCCGGGTTCCTGGATCGGCTCATGCAGGTGAAGCGGGCGAACAAAGAGAAACTGGCCGCCCTTATCTGGAGCGACACCACCATAAGGGTGGACCCGGATTCGCTGTTCGATGTCCATGCCAAGCGGATCCATGAGTACAAGCGGCAGCTTTTGAAGGCCCTTCACATTGTGCACCAGTACCTGATGATAACCGAGGATGATAAATGCCCCGAGGTGCCCCGCACCTTTGTGTTCGCGGGAAAGGCGGCCCCGGGGTACCAGGTGGCCAAGCAGATTATCAAGCTGATCAACAGCATCGCCTCGGTGGTGAATGCCCACCCCAAGGCCCGCAGGTTTTTACGGGTGGCCTTTGTGCCTGATTACCGGGTGAGCGTGGCGGAAACGATTATCCCCGGGGCAGATCTGAGTGAGCAGATCTCCACGGCAGGCACCGAGGCATCGGGAACGGGGAACATGAAGTTTGCCATGAACGGGGCGCTTACCGTGGGCACCTGTGACGGGGCCAACATCGAGATCATGAACGAGGTGGGCCGGGACAACATCTTCATCTTCGGCCACGATGTGGCCGGGATCCGTGCTCTGCGCGAGGGCAGGGAATACAATCCCTGGGACATCTACGAAAACGATCCGGCCGTCAAGCGGATCCTCGACGCCTTCACCGGGAACCTTTTCTGCCCCAAGGATCCCGGCTTGTTCACCTGGATTTTTGAGCACCTGCTCTACGGTCGGGACATGTATTATCACCTGGCCGATCTCTCGTCTTACCTGTTAATCCAGCAGGAAGTGGATCACTGTTTTCTTGATACGCGAAAGTGGGCCGGGCTTGTGGTGAAGAATATCGCCCACACCGGAACCTTTTCAAGCGATCGCACCATCCTGGAGTACGCCCGGGACATCTGGGGGGTGAGCCCTGCCCAGTAACCTGATGTGTCCCGCGTTATTGTCCGTGCTTTTGTGGACTCGCCCAACGGGCCGAGCCGTCACCCCGTTCACCTTCAACCTGTCGATCCCGCGACCCAACGCTCCGCATCCGAGGCTGTTATGAATCCATCCGGTACAAGGAAATCGGTCGGTCCGCTGACCCAGACACCGACACCCGGCAGTTCCCTGGTACGCTACGAAGGAGAGATCCTTGTCTTTGATCTCTGCCTGGGCGAGGGGGAAGGCGGGGAGGGGGTGGTGCGCACAAACCTGGGGTTCACCGCACCGGAGGTGGAGGAAGCCTGCCCCGCGTACCCGGAAAACGCCTGGCGGGACATTCCCATGCTTCCAGCGGGCAAGGGCCGCTTTGTCCTCACCCTGCCGGTGACCGAAGCCGGGTACTTTGAGGCAACCTGCTGCGTGAAGCAGCCGGGGGGGATCCTCTGGGTGGAGGGCGGCAACGTGAAGATTCATGCCAAGCCCGCCGCCACATGCTGCTCCGCCATTATATATAACGCGTTTTTACGGCAGTTCGGCCCCTCCATGCTCCTTGAGCAAGAGGCATCGGAGCCCTGTGCCGAGGCCACAGCCCGTTTGGAGAGGGAAGGCCACACCGTGATTCCGCCGTCCGGGACCTTCCGATCCTTTGCGCGTCACCTCGATTTTATCATCGGCAGGCTTGGCTGCAACGTGATCCAGCTCCTGCCGGTGAACCCTTTGCCCACCACCTTCGGAAAGATGGGGCGTTTCGGCAGCCCGTACGCCGCCCTGAGTTTTACAGGTGTGGAGCCCTCTCTGGCTGAATTCGATCGCAAAAGGACCCCTGTGGAGCAGTTCACGGACCTGACGGATGCCATCCACGAACGGGGCGCAAAGGTGATCCTTGACCTGGCTGCCAACCATACGGGCTGGGCTGCCTGGGTCCACGAAGCACATCCGGAGTGGCTGCTCCGCAGGGCCGACGGCGAGATCGTCTCTCCGGGTGCCTGGGGGGTGATCTGGGCGGACCTTACGGAACTGGATCACTCCAGCCCCGGGGTGGCCGACCACCTCACCGAAGCCTTTCTCACCTGGTGCCACCGGGGCGTGGACGGGTTCCGGTGCGATGCCGGGTACATGATCCCCCCGCGGATCTGGATCCAGGTGGTGCGCACGGTGCGGGCGGCTTACCCCCATACCATTTTCCTGCTGGAGGGGCTGGGCGGGGGCATCGACGCCACCCGGGAGATCCTTGGGCGTTGCGGGTTTGACTGGGGCTACTCCGAACTCTTCCAGAACGAAGACAAAAGGGCCGTTGAAAATTACCTCCGGGAACTTGCTGAGATCTCTCGGGAGGACGGCCTCCTGGTCAATTTTGCCGAGACCCATGACAACAATCGCCTGGCCGCGGTCTCCTCGTGTTACGCCCGCCACAGGACCGCCCTGTGCGCTCTTCTCTCCTGCAACGGCAGCTTCGGGTTTGCCAACGGGGTGGAGTGGCTGGCCACGGAGAAGATCGACGTGCACGGGTCCTCGGGGCTCAACTGGGGGAGCCGGGAGAACCTGGTGGACCACCTGGCGCGTCTCGCAACGATTCTGAAACACCATCCCTGTTACCACGAAGGCACGGAACTTTCGGTACTGGACTCCGCATCCGAGGAGGCCGTGGTGGTGCGTCGAGACCATGAAGCAACGGGCAAAAGCCTCTGGGTGGTGGCCAACACCGACTGCAGGGCCCCGGCCAAGGCGTCCTGGGTGGCCGATACGTTGTCGCGGGGGCCGTTCTGGGACCTGCTCACCGGGAAGAGGGCGGTTGTCACCGCGCGGGCCGGAGGGGTTTCCCTGGACCTGGCTCCTGGGGCGGTGCTCTGCCTGACACCGGACGCAGGGGATGTGGAGGCCGTGGCCACCCATGGTCGGGCTCCCTCGGTGTGGCCCGAGCACCTGCACCGAAAGATTCTGGCGGCGGCCTGCCTGAAGGTTCACACCTTTTACCATGGCCTGACGGACTGTTCGGATTTTTTCATTGATGACGCTGTGGGGCACTTTACCCGGGACCCAGAAGGGTACCTGAGGCGTGAAAACCCCTTTTCCATGGAGACGCGGACCGTGGTGTGGCGCTGGCCCATGGACCGGCACCGGGAGGTGATGGTGCCCCCCGATCATTTTTTGATGGTGTGTTGTCCCCATCCGTTCCGGGTGGTGCGGGAGGTGGGGACAGAGACCTGCGGTGCGGAGACGGGGATCCGGCTTCCCTCAGGGGAGGTGACCGCCCTTTTCATGCCGAGGCGGGACAGGGGGGAAACTGAGCACGGACAGCTTTGCCTGACCCTTTACGCCCCCGACGGGATACACAACGGAAACGGCGGCATCCGTTACCTCACCGCCCGGGAGCCCAAGCACCTTCCTCTCCAGTTTGCCCGTGGGGACCGTCTTTTTCCCTCCATCGTCATCGGCTCCAACGGCAGGGGGGCGCTGGTTCGCGTACCCGTTGAGAGGGAACGCCTGACAAGCAAATACGATGCGCTGCTGGCGGCAAACCTCAATCCGGCGTGTCCCGAAGACCGGCGGGTGGTCTGGACGCGGTGTCGGGCCTGGGTGACCTACGGCGGCTTCTCCTTTCCCCTGGCCCTGGAGTACCTGGAGAGGTTCAGGACGGGCAAGGGCATGGTGGGGCTCTGGACCTACCTGGTACCGGTGGGCAACGGCAAGCTGGTCCAGGTAGAGATGCGCATCGAAGGCGTGGAGGGGGAGAACCGGACCCGCCTCTGCTTTCGCCGGACAGCGGCTCCCTTTGCCCGGATGCTTGAGCCCGATGAACCCGTGGGCCTGATTCTGAGACATGATATCGAGGACCGCAGCTTTCATCACACCACCAAGGCGTACACCGGCCCGGAAACCCAGTGGCCGAGCAGGATCGTTTCGGAAAAAAGAGGATTTTTCTTTGACCTGTCAGGGGGGCACCGGTTTGCCCTGACCTTAAGTGACGGGAGCTATCACGCATTGCCCATATGGGACTACATGGTGCCTCTGCCCCTGGAGCAGGAGCGGGGGCTTGATGCCACCACTGACCTCTTCAGTCCCGGGTACATGGAGACCATGCTCTGCCAGGGAGACTGCACGGTGGTGGACGGTCAGGTGGTGCCGAGGGCTGTGGGGGAGGCCGCTTCGACACTCTATTCACGGGCGGGGCCTGTGATGGATGACGGTGAGCTTGAGCTTACCCCCGATGCGTTGATGGAACGTTCCCTTTCCGCATACCTGGTGCACCGGGAAGGGCACAAATCGGTGATTGCCGGGTTCCCCTGGTTCCTGGACTGGGGGCGTGATTCCCTCATCTGCGTGCGGGGACTGCTGGCGGCGGGGCGTCACGAAGACGCTACGGCCGTGTTGACCCAGTTCGGGCAGTTCGAGGAGAAGGGGACCCTGCCCAACATGATCCTGGGGAGGAACACGGGCAACCGGGATACCACCGATGCGCCCCTGTGGTTTGCCGTGGCGGCCTTTGAAGCGGCCGAGGCCGTCGGAGACGAGAGTTTTTTCGAGCTGGACATGGGGGGGCGCTCCTTGCGGGAGATCCTGCTCTCCATTGCCCGGCACTATTCAGACGGTACCCCCAACGGCATTGTCACGGATCCCTTGTCCGGCCTGGTCTTCAGTCCCGCCCATTTTACCTGGATGGACACCGACCATCCAGCATGCACGCCCCGGTCCGGGTACTGCATTGAAATTCAGGCCCTCTGGTACCGGACCCTCGTGGGGCTGGGACGGATGGACAGGGAGGGAGGAGCCGCCTGGCTGGCCCTGGCGCGAAATGTTCAGACGTCGGTCTTGGATCTGTTTACATGCGCCGCCACAGGGGCGCTCAGCGATTGCCTGCATGCGGAAACGCCAGTGCCTGCGGTGCAGGCTGCGGCTGACGACCACCTGCGTCCAAACCAGCTTCTGGCCGTTACCCTGGGGGTGGTGGAGGACCCGGTCCGGGCCCGAAAGGTGGTGGAGGCCTGCAGGGAGCTGGTGGTACCGGGAGCGATGCGAAGCCTTGCGGACCGGTATGTGGCCTATCCCCTGCCCCTTACCTGGGAAGGCTTGCCCCTCAACGATCCCCATCGCCCCTACCAGGGAGTGTACCAGGGGGATGAAGAGCGGGAGCGGAAGCCCGCGTACCACAACGGCACCGCATGGGGGTGGCTGTACCCCCTCTTTTGCGAGGCCTGGTTTTGCGCGTTTGGGGATGGGGGGCGAAAAACAGCCCTCTCCCTGCTTCATGAACCACTGCATCAGGTCCTGACCGGGTGCTACGGCCATCTTCCGGAGATCATGGATGGCAACGCGCCCCACGTCCCTCGTGGCTGCGACGCCCAGGCCTGGAGCGTCAGTGAGTGGCTCCGGGTCAAGACTCTGCTCAGCAGCGATTGACACCTTTATTATCAGGGGGCCCGGACCTCACCGGAGGTTTTCGGCCCCGTTGCCCAGGAGGATATGGTTTGACCAACCTTTGCTTGAATGCTGCCCCTGCGCATCGCCACTATCGGCAGGGCGGTTTCCAAAACGTGATTCCAAACCCATTGCCCAGGTGGCTTCCTTCGCCGCCGCCGGAGAAAACCAACATGCCCACATCTCGGAATAAAACGCCCCGGGTGCTTATTGTTACGCCAGAGATTACCTACCTTCCCGCAGGCATGGGGGAGGGGGCGGACAAAATGCACGCCAAGGCCGGGGGGCTGGCGGATGTCTCGTCTTCCCTTATTCGGGCGCTTTACGAACAGGGGGGAGATGTCCACGTGACCCTGCCCAACTACCGGGCGATTTTCAGGGACCAGTTGCGAAACGATTTTGACGAGGAGGTGGATCGGATCCGGAACTCCATCACCAGCGACCGGATCCATCTGGCCGAAGACAGGGCTTTTTTCTACCTCGATCAGATCTATTCGGGGTACAACGGGGAAGACGTGAAGATCTCTCTGGCCTTTCAGCGTGAGGTGATCAACAACGTGATCCCGAGGGTGAAACCGGACCTGATCCATTGCAACGACTGGATGACCGGGCTGATTCCCGCCATGGCAAGGCGGGTGGGGATTCCCTGCCTGTTTACCCTGCACAATGTCCACAGCAGGGAGACGGTGATGGCAACCATCGAAGACCGGGGCATCGACACGGCGGATTTCTGGCAGCACCTCTATTTTACCCGGCCCCCCGGGAACTACGAGGCATCCCGGGACACCATCCCCGTGGATTACCTGGTGAGCGGGGTGTTTGCATCCCATTATGTCAACACGGTGAGCCCCACCTTTTTCCGGGAGATTGTCCATGGCGGACACGACATGGTCACAAGCCAGTTGCGGCAGGAGCTGGCCAACAAGTGGCACGCGGGATGTGCCGCCGGGATCCTGAACGCCCCGGACGACACCTGCGATCCAGAGACCGATACGGCCATTTTCAGGAATTATACCGCGGAAAGCCATAAGGCGGGCAAGCGGTCCAACAAGATCCATCTCCAGGAGAAACTGGGCCTCACGGCGGATCACAGGGCGCCCCTCTTTTTCTGGCCGTCCCGGCTGGATCCTTTGCAGAAGGGGTGCGGTCTCCTTGCGGAGATCCTCTACGAGACCCTGTCCCACTACTGGCATGACGGCATGCAGGTGGTGATGGTGGCCGACGGGGCCTTTAAACCCCATTTTGAGAGGATCATCCGGACCTTTAACCTTCAGTCCAGGGTGGCCCTGGCTCCCTTTGAGGAGTCCCTTTCCCGGCTGGCCTATGCAGCGTCGGACTTTCTCTTCATGCCGTCAAGGTTCGAGCCGTGCGGCCTGCCCCAGATGATCGGTCCCCTGTACGGCACCCTGCCCGTGGCCTGCGACACCGGCGGGATCCACGACACCGTCACCCACCTCAATGCCGAGGAGGGCACGGGCAACGGGTTTCTGTTTAACTCCTACGACTCCTCCGGCCTGCGCTGGGCCGTTGATGAGGCCATGGTCTTCTGGCGGAAGCCCGAGGCCTTCAAACGATCCCAGATTGTCCGCATCATGGATGAGAGTCGCAGGACCTTCAATCACACCGTAACGGCGAACAGGTACATTGACCTTTATGAGACGATGCTTGAACGGCCCTTTATTGTGTAGCGAAACGGGAAACGGGTACAGCTGTACGGGCCTGGACCATGCCGGAGAACTGGCCGCGACCCTCATCAGCCTGGATCCCTGGCTGAAACCCTACGGATCGGTACTGGTGAGACGCCTGGAGAAGGTGAGCCTTGCCCAAAAGCTTCTGTCCCGGCACGGGAGCCTGAGGGACGCTGCCGATACCCACCTTGTCTATGGCCCGAGGTACGAAGGGGGCACCTGGCGTATCGGGGAGTGGGCGCCAAATGCCACGGCCGTGTATCTTGTGGGGACCTTTTCCCACTGGCAGGAGAGGCCCGAGTATGCCCTCACGCGCCGATACGGGTCGGATATCTGGGACATCACTCTTCCCGAAGAGGAGATGCCCCACGGCACCCTGTTCCGATTTCGTATCCACTGGGAAGGGGGCGCAGGAGACCGCATCCCGTCCCATGCCCATCGGGTGGTTCAGGATCCCGAGACCCTTCTTTTCAACGCCCAGGCATGGCGCCCGGAGCCCTATGTGTGGCGGAACCGGCCCATGATCGAAGAGGGCGTCCCCCCCCTGGTGTACGAAGCCCATGTGGGCATGGCCGGGGAGAAGGGCGACGTGGCCGGGTTCGACCATTTCACGGATCATGTGCTGCCCCGCATCAAAAAGGCGGGATACAACACGATTCAGCTGATGGGGATCCTGGAGCATCCTTATTATGGGTCCTACGGGTACCACGTGACCAGTTACTTTGCCGTCTCGTCCCGGTTCGGAACCCCCGAGGCCTTTATGCGCCTTGTGGACACCGCCCACGGCATGGGGATCCGGGTGATCATCGATCTGGTTCACTCCCACTCGGCGGGCAACGAGGTGGAGGGCTTGAGCCGCCAGGACGGCACCTCTCACCTCTACTTTCACGACGGCAGCAGGGGGCACCACGAGGGGTGGGATTCACGCTGTTTTGATTATGGGAAAGAGGGAGTGGTCCGGTTTCTGCTTTCCAATTGCCGGTACTGGCTGGAGACGTATCGCCTGGATGGGTTCCGGTTTGACGGAGTCACCAGCATGCTTTACCACCACCGGGGCATGAGCAGGTGCTTTACGTCGTATGACGACTATTACGGGGAGGAGGTGGACGAGGAGGCGCTGGTCTATCTTTCCCTTGCCAACCGGTTGATCCACGAGATCCGTCCCTCGGCCCTTTCCATTGCCGAAGATGTGAGTGGTATGCCGGGCCTGGCCCTTCCCCGGGAACTCGGGGGAACCGGGTTTGACTATCGGTTTGCCATGGGGCTTCCCGACCTCTGGACCAAGCTCATCAAGGAGGTGCCCGATGAGTCCTGGAATCTCGACACGATCTGGTACGAGTTGACCAACGGGCGGTACAGGGAGCCTGCCATCAGCTATGCCGAATCCCACGACCAGGCCCTGGTGGGGGACCAGACCCATTTTTTCCGCATGGCCGGGGCCGCCATGTACGATCACATGGGAAAAGACGACACCGATCCGCTCATCGAGCGGGCCATGGCCCTCCACAAGATGATCCGCCTCATCACCTTTGCAACAGCCAGCGGCGGGTATCTTAACTTTATGGGCAATGAGTTCGGCCACCCGGAGTGGATCGATTTTCCCCGCCACGGCAATGACTGGTCCGGTCATTATGCCAGGCGGCAGTGGAGCCTGGTGGACAACCCGGACCTGAAATACCCATTTCTGGCAAGCTTTGACCGGGCCATGACGGCCCTTATTCAAGATGGCGGTCTTTTTGGCGAGGCCCCCATCCGGCTCCTGGGGATTTCGCGCATAAAAAAATGGCTCGCCTTTGAAAGGGGAGCCATGGTTTATATCTTCAACTTTCATCCCACCGAGTCCTGGGTGGACCATCCCGTGTCCGTGAGCCCCGGTGATTACAACATGCACCTGAACAGCGACGCCCGTCGTTTCGGGGGCCAGGGCCGTATCGAAGAGGAGCAGCGTTTCTTTTCGTTCCCCGACGCCAAGGGCGGGCACCTGATTTATACCTATCTGCCCGCCCGGACGGCGATGGTGCTTAAAAAGCAGGAAAAAAAGGTCATAGGTCATGGGTCATAGGCCTGTGACCTGTTTTTCCTATGACCTGCTTACCTGTTACTTATGCATCGGCGTCCGTGGAATCGTTTTGGCCTTGAGGTCCAGCTCCAGGTGTTTGATCCCTTCGATGCCGCAGGTCAGGGCGCGGATGTCCCGTTTCTTTTTGGGGATCTGTGCCACGGGCGGGTCCATGGTGATGACCACGTTGCCGTTGTGGGAAGCCACTTTGGCTTCGCTGTATTTCTGGACGATGGCTGCCTTGACCGTGGCCGTCAGGGCCATGTCGTTCAGCTGTTTTTTCGCCTCTTCGGTATCTTTGAAGGACTCTTTTTCAAGGGTGTGGCAGATGATGTCCACGCAGTCATCCACAGAGATGCGCTCTAAGTTGATGACCATGTTGTAGAGCTCCGGGTCCCGGGTATCCATCTTGTACAGGGACGAGCACCAGTTGTAGCGCTCCTTGTCTTCCTGGAGAACACGTTTTCTCGCCACGTTTTCAGGCACGTCTTCCCGCTCCATCTCCTCTTTGATTCTGTTTTCCATGCTGTCGATGATTTTCACCTTCAGGACATGGGGAACCCTCTGGACGAAAAAATGCCCCACAATGCCGTGGTAGACAATGGAGCCTTGTTTCAGGTTATTCAAAAGGGCCGTCCGGAAAAAGGCGATGTACCGTTCCTTGCCGTTGGACAGTCGCTCAAAGATGGTGGGGCTGTCGTGGATGGCCTTGGCGAGCTTGATTTCCGGAACATTGTACTGTTCGGATGCCTCGAGGATTACCTCCCTGGACATGCAGGTGTGGCCGAGCCTTTCGGCAATGCGTTCCGCGATAAGTTTGCGTTTTATTTGGGATGTACTGGACAGGGTAACAATGGGCATTGTGCGTCTCCAAGGGTCAGAAATGAGTTTGCTTGTCTATCAAGGGGCGCATCATAGGCGCGGAACACGGTAATTTCAATGGAAAATTTTCGCTTTTTTTCAGCGCCCTGCAAACGGCGGGTATCCCCGCCAGGATATTTCACGAGTCGGGTGCTCCCTTTTGCATGAAATACCCGGGCCCGGGGGTTTTGCCGTGCTTATTTGTGCATGGCCGTCCGCGGCATGGAGCTGGACTTGATGTCCATGTAGATGTCCTTGATGCCTTTGATCTCCGTCAGAAGGGATCTGATCTCTTCCTTTGTCTTGTCGACCTTGGTCACCGGGTCGGGCAGTTTGATAACCACGCTTCCTTCTCGTGTGGTCACCTCGGCGTTGTAATAGCGATTCACAAGGGAAGCCCGGACCGTAGCGGCCAGGGCCAGGTTTTCCAATCTGCTTTTTGTTTCGCCGGATTCACGGAAGTAGGCCAGGTCAGCGGTGTTGCGGATGATGGTGACGCAATCCTCCACGGAGACGTGCCGGAGGTTGATGCTCAAGTCGTAGAGTTCGGGGTCCCGGGTGTCGATTTTGTAGAGGTGATGGCTCCAGTTGCAGCGCTCTTTGTCATCCTTTGCGATCCGTTTCCGGGCGATCTCTTCGGTGACCTGTTCCCGGGCCATCTCGTCGGCGATGCGTGTCTGCATGTCCGAAAGGAGCCGTATCTTCAGGACGTGGGGAATGTCCTGAACAAAAAAATGTCCGGCCAATCCGTGGTAGACGACGTTTCCTTTTTTAAGGCGGTTGAGAAGGGCCGCCTTGATAAACGCAATGTAGCACTCCTTACCGTGGGAGAACCGATCGTATACGGAAGGCCCGTCGTGGATGGCCCTGGCCAGCTTGATTTCCGGGACATTGAACTGTTCGGATGCCTCCAGGAGGATCTCCCGCGAGATGCAGTCATACCCCATGGCAGTGGCGATTTTTTCCGCAACAACGCTTCCTTTGCTGCAGAATGACCTGGATATTGTGATGATGGACATGGCACCTCCTTGCATGCGTGGTTAAGGCGAAACAGACAGGGCTGTTGCCTGTGAGGGGTCACTGTGTTTTCGGGCTGGGGACCGGGGTGCAGGGCCCGGGGCACGGTTTCAGGAGAGGATGGTTTTATCCAGGGCGGCCCTTGCCTTTCGGATGTCCTGCAGAGAAGGGAAAAAATGGTCCAGTCTCGTGACACGGAGCATTTGGGCAACATGTGTATTGACACCACAAGTAAGACAGGTGTGGCCGGATGACGCAACGGTTTTTTTTACTTTGAGCAGAAGGATCAGGCCGGTGCTGTCCACAAAGTTGAGGTGGGTCAGATCCAGGATGAGATGTCGGGAGGCGACGGCTTTGAGGAGCCTTTGGGTATCGAATTCCTGCATCTGAGCTGCGTCAAGGGCTCCGAAGAGCTGGAGTTCACGGCTTTTTTCCGAGGATGTCAGGGTATGGTAAAACGGGCGGTGCAGCACCGGAGCCTGCTGGGAGTTTTCGATCTCCTTAAGATCTTCCACCATGTGGTCGGAGAGCAGGGACGCCACCCGATTGAGCTTGAGGGTTTTCATCACCTGGGGCTGCACCCCGGCCATGTGAAATCCCGCGTACCGGGCAGAGCCTTTTTTCCAAAGGCCCAGAAGAAACCCCAAGCCCGATGAGTCGATGAACCGGACATTGCGGAAATCAAGGACCAGCCCGTTGCCGTGGGCCAGCCACTCCTCCTGTTGCTGCTTTAGCTCGGCCACCACCGATGCGTCGAGTTCGTTTGGCAGGGGGACCACGTTGAGTTCGTTTTTAAGGGGGGTATCCTCCTGGGGCGCGAGGGGCTCGGACGTGTCGTTTTTCGGGGTGCCAAACCGGAGCCTTTTCCACCGGTCCTGCACGATGATGGGCAGCACCATGACGGAGAACTTCACCAGCCCGACGATGTAGCGTTTCCAGAGGCGCGTGGGGTCCTGGATGAGGCGGTACACCCATTCAAGCCCGGCGTTCTGCATCCATATCGGGGCACGGGAGACGCTGCCGGTGATGAACTCGAAGGTGCCGCCGATGCCGATGGTGACGGCCGCCTTGAGGCGATGGCGATTGCGGTGGAACCATGCCTCCTGCTTGGGGTTTCCGAAAGCCACCAGCAAAATGTCCGGTTCGGCTTCATTGATGCGCCCGATAACCTCGGTGTCGTCTTCATCGGCCTCGGCCAGTTTCTCCCCTTCAATGTGGACAAAGGGGGAATCCACCCCGGCGATGAGCATGCCGGGGTTTTTCTTTTTCAGGCATTCGGCGGCCTCTCTGGCCACGTCGCCCCGTCCTCCCAGAAAATAGAGGGAGAGCTTTTTGCCGGGGGCGGCAAGGGCGAGTTTGGGGACGAGGTCGGCTCCGGTGACCCTCTCCTTCAGCGGGTTGCCCAAAAGGCGGCTGGCCCAGACCAGGGGCATGCCGTCGGCGGTGACGAGGTCCGCGTGCTGGAGGATGCCCAGGAGCTCGGGGTGTCGGGGGGCGCCGGAAAACCAGCTGAGGGTGTTGACGAGGAAGTCCACGTTGACCGTGGCGACAAGTCTGGGTTTCCCGTCGCTGCGGTAGGCGGCAACCATGTCATGGATACGGTCGACAGTCTCCTCCATGGTGAGGTTGTCCAGGGGGATTCCTAAAATCAGGACGGTGTCGGTGGGTTGCATGGTGACCTTTGGCTGGTGAGTGGTGAACAGTAAATATTTAATAGCTAATAGTGAGTGGGGGTCAGCCGAGGGTGTTGTGCAGGGGGCGGCCCAGGAGGCGGCCCGCAAGGTAGCGGATGACCCCGGCAAACTGGGGGAAGACCACAAAGGCAGAATGGCCGGCATAGATAAGGGCCTGGGGCATGGAACAGCGGAACCTGCGGGCAATGCGGCCCAGCGTGTAGAAGGGCTTGGCGGCAATGAGCAGGGCCACCGCAAGGCCCATGAGGGGATACCCGGTAAGAAGGCCTGCTGCGATGAGCGCTGGGGGAAGACCTCCCCGAACCGAGATCCGAAGGAGTTCCCGCAGCCAGAGGGGGTCGGAGCTGGAAGCAAACTTCAGGCCGATCTCGGCGTAAGCGTGGCCGCTTCGATAGGCTCGCCTGAGGTATTGGCCGAAGGTGTTCATGTTGATGTCGTGGGTACTCATGGGGGCCGCAAGCCGCAGGATTTCCCAGCCTGTTTTGCGAATCCGGCGGCTCAGCTCGGGGTCTTCTCCGGCCACGAGCTCGTCATCAAACCCGCCGGTCTCCTCCAGGGCATATCGGTAGAGGAGTACCTCACCGCCGAAGTAGCGGCAGGGCCCCTCTTCGTAGCCCCATTCCATTTCGGTGAGGAGGTGGTACCTGTTGCGTTTCGGGTGGCGTTCCCGTCTGAAACCGCAGACACAAGGGGTCCGGTCCTTCAGGTGCGGCAGGGCCGCCCGGAACCAGCCCGGCTCCAGGGTGGTGTCCGCGTCCATGAACTGAATAAGGGGCGCGGACGACGCCCGCCACCCCGCGTTTCGCCCGCGACCCGGTGTGGGGTGGGGATGGTCCAGGCGAATCACCTTGACGGTTTCAAAGGTTTCGGCTATCTCCGGGCTCCCGTCGTCGGAGCCGCCGTCCACATAGATGATCTCAAGTTTTTCTGCGGGATAGTCGCAGGAGAGTACCGAGCGGATGCATCCGTCGATATACCGGGAAACGTTGATGCCGATAATCACCACGCCGATGCTGGGGAGGGGACGGGTCATGTGGTGCCTCCTTTTTTGATGACGCGGGCGGGGATTCCCACGGCGATGGCGTGGGAGGGAACATCCCGGATGACCACGGCATTGGCTCCGATCTCCACATGATCACCGATGGTGATGGGGCCAAGAACCTTTGCTCCGGCACCGATGTCCACATGGTTTCCGATGGCTGGGGCTGCGGGCTCGTCGGTGCGTTGCAGTCCCACGGTCACCCCGTTGCGGATGACGCAATGGTCTCCGAAGGAGGCGAACCCGCTGATCACCACCCCGCCGAAATGGTCGATGCGGAACCCTTTTCCTACGTTGACCTCACAGGGCAGCTCAATGCCCGCCACCACCTGAACAGCCTTGAAGGCGATTTTGTAGAGCAGGGAAAAGGGCATCCTCAGCCAGCGGTTTCCGATGGTGTATCGCCACCTCCCGAATCGGTAGATGACCATGGCCCAGAATCCCTGGGATCCCCAGTCGCCCTTGTGGGCGGCAAGGTCCGCCCGGATGTTTTCAAACATGGTATTCCGCCTGTGTCGGGTTGGTGTGGTTTCCCTTGACAGCTACGGCTATCCCGCTATTTTCCCTATTCCCTATTCCCTATTCCCTATTCCCTTTAGCCCTTAGCCTCTTTTTTATCCGGCAACCTCGCACAAAAATACCCGAACCCGTCGTCCAGGCTTTGTTTCAGGGCGTCCCTCTGCTGCTGGGGGATATACGGGTGCTGAAAATGGCGTCCCTCCATAAGGGGGCGGTGCGTTGCGGCCTCTCGGCTCTTGCGGGTGAACTCCTCCATGGTGCAGACAAACCGGGCCGGGCTGCCTGCATAGACCATGTCCGGCGGGATGTCCCGGCTCACCACGGAGCCTGCTCCCACGATGGCGTTGGGTCCGATGGTGGTGTTGCAGAGGATGGTGCTTCCGGCGCCGATGAAGCAATGGTCTTTTATGACGACCCGTCCCACCTTGATGAGGTCTCCGGCCCAGGCGCTGGTGGCGTCGTGGGTGAGAATGGTGACGTTCAGGCTGATAACCACGTTGTCACCGATTTCCACAAGGTAGGGCATGCGGCCGTCGATGTAGGACGGGTAGAGGATCACGGCGTCTTTGCCGATGCGCACCCCCTGGTGCCTCAGGTAGGCCGGGTAATATCCCTTGTCGGCCAGGAGCCTCAACCTGCGCGTCATGTGCATGATTTTCTGGGTGAATTTCATGGGGCACATCCTTCTCATCTCGCGGTTGCATGGGGCTGCCGTCAGATCTGATCTTCCGTCCACATCTCCGTGAGAAACCGGATACACCGGTTGCGACCCTCTTCCTTGGCCCGGTAGAGCGCCACATCTGCGTATTTGATGCAGCTCCACAGCGTGTCCGTGTCCTTGGGAAATTCGCTTGCGCCGAGGCTGATGGTTTTTTGAATGACACCATCAGGGAGCCTGAACTTGACCTGCTGGACCTTCAACCGGATTTTTTCCGCGATGTCGATGCTCTCGCCGTCGTTGATGTCGAGGAGAACCACCAGGAACTCCTCGCCGCCAAAACGGATGACGATATCCGAGTCCCGGACACTTTGAGCAATGGTTTTGGCGGTCTCCTGCAGGACGAGGTCCCCTGCATGGTGGCCGTAGGTATCGTTGACCTGCTTGAAGTAGTCGAGGTCGCACATGATCAGCCCGATGTTTTTTCCCCGTCTCAGGACGCCCGCCACGATTTTCTCCGTGTATTCCTGAAGGTAGCGCCTGTTGTACAGGCCGGTGAGAGGGTCGATGAGGGCCGCATCCTGAAGAGAGTTCATCAGCCGTTTGGTTTCGATGACCGCAAGGGATTCGTTGATGTACTGCTCTGCCTTGAAGAGCTTTGTCTCCCTCTCTTTGATCCCCTCCTGGCCGATGGGTTCCGGGAAGAGAAGCTGCACCACGGCAACGGTGGCGCCGCCCACCACAATGGGAATGCAGTAGTGGTGCTCCTCTGTCTGGCAGGTGAATTGCCTGCATACGGAGGGAAAGTGGGAGGAGGTGATCAGGTGGCCGGTGCGCTTTGCCTTGCAGAGAGCATTGTCATCCAGGATCAGCTGGCTGCACACCATCTCTTCCTGATCAAAGGGGCCGGGGTAGGTCAGCTCCAGCTTGCTCTTTGAGCTGACGACCTGGAAGATAAAGCACCGGGGGATGCCGATGGTCTGCGTGAAAAGGTCGCCGAGCCTCTGGTAAACCTCCTCCAGGGAGTCGTCTTCTTCAATGACGTTTTTAAAGACCGCCAGGCTGTTGATGGCGTCCATGAGGCTGTTGAACTCTGTGGAGAGCAGGCCGATTTCATCGATGGAAGTGATGGCGATGCGCTTGGTCAGGCCGGCCCGCCCCTTGCCTCCGGCAATGTCCTGAAGCCCTTCGATGACCTTTTGGAGCGGGCGGGTGATACCGGTTCCGATGAAAACGGCAAGGGTGATGGTGAGGGTTGCAAACAGGGCGACACTGGTCAGCAGGAAGAGGCGCAGCTGGTTGATGTCTTCGTAGACATCATCGATGTAGATGCCGCTGCCGAGGATCCAGCCCCAGGGTTCGTAGAGCCGGACATAGGAGAGCTTGGGAACCGGTTTTTCTTTTCCTGCCTTGGCCCACATGTAGTCCACGTATCCTGCACCGTGTGCTTTGCTGACCTTAAGGAAGTCCTGAAAGAGGAGGTTGCCCTTGGAATCTTTCCGGTCGTTGAGGTTTTTTCCCTCAAGCTCCGGCATGATGGGGTGCATGACCATGGTGGAGTCCACGTCATTGATCCAGAAGTAACTGTTTTCACTGAATCGAAGGGGCCTGAGGCGGCGGGCGAACTGCTTTTTTGCCTCCGTTTTGCTGATTTTTCCCTCCCTGATGAGGTCGGCGTACTCCTGGAACATGCCGAAGGTGGTATCCACGACGTTTTTGAGCCCCTCTTTTTTTTCAGCGAGCATTTTCCTTTCCGCAAGGGGCATGAAATACCCCAGGATGACCAGGATCAGCAGGGCAACGCTGATGATGGAGATGGCCATGATTTTGCTGAGAATCTGCCATTCGCTGAATTTTACGATGCGCATTGGGCTTATTGCCATGTCGGTGGATGTGTTGACTCATTTATCAGAGATCATGGACCGGCCCGAAATGATGGATGACCCGGTGCCACGGGGGCACTAAGTCCCCTGCGGGCTGAATGACGACAAAGAGGGGCTCCGGCCCGGAAAGGCCGAAGGTAAGCCGTCTCAGGGTTGTCTGGAACCAGTACCGGACCACGGAGTTGTGGCGTGTGGCCCCGTTGGTGAACCAGTAAAGGACCCGCCGTTTTTCTCCTTCCCTTGCGAGGGTGAGCAGGCATGATTCCCCCCCTTCCATGGGGATGGGGCTGCGGTGCGCCACCTCCCAGCCCATGCCCCGGAAGCAGTAGGTGGGGTCGTGGACCGCGTGACGGTACCTGGAGCCGTCGATGGCCATGAGCACAAAGGGGAACCTGCCGAAGTGATAGAGACGCTTGACCACACGGGCGTTGCCGAAGACCGACTGCTCTGTCTGGGTAAGGGGTATGTCCTTTCCTGCGTATCCGGATCCGTTGATGGGCAGATGGTCCAGGCGGGAGGGCTGTTCCCGGTGGGCGTGCTTTGCCGAGGCCAGGCCAAAGAGCAGGGCGATGACAACGCTCAGGAGAAGGAGGATACGGGTTAGGTTGGACACGACGCAGTCTCCGATGGGGGGGCCGATGAAAGGAAAAAGAAACCGGTGCCTGCCGTTGCAAGGGCCAGTCGCATGGGCAGGATCATGAAAGGAAACAGATGGCTGCCCACCCATCCCAGAAGGGGCATCCAGCTGATGGCGGTGAGGAGCCAGGGGAGCTGCCGGGGGGTGAGGCCGGCCAGTCCTGCAAGGGCCGAGGCCAGTCCCAGGTGGTTGAGAAGGTTCAGGGAACCGAGTTCCCCGATGAAGGAGAGGAAAAGACCCAGGGCAAGGAGGTGGGGCTGGCCCAGCGGTCGGCCCTTTTTCAGGTGGCGGCCTCGGAAGAGGATGGGCAGGCCCCAGATAAACAGGGCCAGCCAGCCCAGGCGGTCATGGGGGCTTCGCTGCCAGGCGGCAAGCAGGTCCCGGGCATGCCACAGGCAGTAGGCAAAGACCGCTGCCTCGGCGAGCCGGAGGCGAACAAGGAGGGCCCAGAGTCCCTGATCCTTAACGGCACCGGATGCGTCGGGGGCCTGGTTCATGGGGCGCCTTCCCCGGCAGGCAGGGGCGCATGGGTCGCCAGGAAGCGAAACGTTCCAAAGCAGAGCAGGAACATTATCACGATGACCAGCCACCCGCCCAGGGTATGGAAGATGCCCATGGCGGTTTCCGGGTCGAAGGCCAGGGCCGTGCCGGTGATGGCGATGATGCGCAGGGTGTTGGCTGCCCAGGCGGCCACCACGAGCAGGGGGAGGGAGATCCAGTAGAGACGGGTTGCGCCCAGCTCCAGGTAGGCCAGGGCAATGCCTGCAATGAGCATGGCCTGGAGGGTGTTGAGGCCGGAGCAGGCCGGGGCCACGTCCACGGGAAGGTTTTCCACGAGGAGCCGGGTTCCCTGGCGGAGGACATCCAGCTGCAGGAGGGTGAAGACCCCCTCGGTGGCTTCGGCGCCGCTCAGGCGGAACCACCACCCCACGGGTCGTCCGTCCAGCAGGAGCCAGGGAAAGGCCATGACGGGAAGGGGCATAAGTTTCATCACCCTGCGCCGGGCTGCCGGGTCAAGGCGGGGAGAGAGCCAGCTCCAGAGAAAGGCTGTCCAGCCCAGGGCGGGAAACAAGGCCACACCGGTGATGAGCCCAAGGGCAAAGAGGGCAATGCCCACAAGAAGAAAGGGACTCGACGGAGGCGACGGCTCCCCGGAAAGCTGCCAGGGCCTGCCCAGCCAGTAAAACAGGGGCAGGGCAGCAAGCACAGGCAGGGTGTCGGAGAGGGACTGGGCCCATCCTGTGTCCTGAAGCCAGATCAGGACAAAACAGAGGGCCAGGAGCGTGGGAATGACAGGACGGCTGCGAAGTCGGTTCATGGCGCTACCTCGTTGCTTTTATCCTCTGCCTCTGCAATGGCGGCGAGGTTGGCCCGGAACTGCAGGCTGTCAGGGAACAGGGCGTTGAGCTCGGTGGTGAGGCGGCGCGCCTCATCCCAGCGTTTGTCTGCAAAGGCCTGCCTGGCCAGCCACACCTTGGCCTCGGCTGATTCTGTCATCACCTCGGTGTAGATGCGTGTGGCTTGTTCAGGGTCGTCTTTGGCAATGGCGATGCGTGCCAGGAGCTCCTGGCCGGTAAGGCTGTCGGCCAGGCCCGGCTGGTCGGAGAGGGTCTGCTCGGCCGCCTCAATCTCTCCCCTGTCCAGGTGGACCATGGTTTTGAGCCAGGCCGCACGGAATCCTGCATCCGAAGGGCTTTTTGCCAATTCGGCCAGGTGTGTCATGGCGTCGTCGATTCGGTTCTCGGACAAGAGCAGCTCTCCGGTGAGCACGGTGAGTGCCGGGCTCTGGGGCTGCCTTGCGGCAAAAGCCAAGGCCTCTTCAGTGCTTCGATTGTAACGGATAGCCTGGGTCAGGCCGTAGGCGACCCAGCCCGGAAAATCTTCGGAAAGCTCGGGCATGCGGTGAAGGAGAAGGGCCGCCTCCAGCCAGCCACCGGCAAGGAAGATGGCGGAGAATGCCTCCGGACTTTTGATGAGAGCGGCCAGCTCCGGAGAGGGCTCGGCAGTGTCGGTGCCCAGTTGACGGAACAGGGGGTGGGAGCTGTCGGCGGAAAGCGACCCCATGGGCTCCCTGGGGAAGGTACCCCATTTTCGAAATCGCAGGGCCGCCACCAGGGCTTCTTCTATTTCCGGGTTCCAGGAGCGGGTTTTAAAGGGGTTTCGTTCCAGCAGGAGCAGGGCCTGGTTCTCCTGGTCACGGGCAAGGTGGTCCACCACCCGCATCCAGAAGAGTTCCTGGCGGGTGGAGAGAAAGAGGTTGCGATCGGGGATCTGGAAAAAGGTTTCGTTGCTCCACAGGCTTGTGGCAGGCAGGTTGCCGAACCAGACCAGAAGAGGGGTAAGACGCTCCTCCGGGTAGGTGGCCTGGGTCCAGTCCCGGTCCAGGGGGGTGGCCATGCGACTCCAGAACATGGCCTTGAGCCAGAGATACCCCGGAGCCGTCGGGGTCAGGCCCCCTTCCCAGGTGGCCAGGGCCAGGTTCGGGTTGCCCTGGCGTCGGTAGAATTCGGCCAGCTGGTCCCTGACCCGTGGGTTGTCCGGTTCGGCGAGGTGGGCCGCCACATATTCCACCCGCGCTTCGGCCGGTTTTCCGAGCTGCTCCAGGATCTGGGCGCGGAAGAGGCGGATGTCGCTGTTGTAAGGGGCCAGCAGGGAGGCCTCTTCCAGGTAGCCCCAGGCCTCTTCCAAATGGTCCGGGGCGCTGAGAAGGGCCAGGCGAATCAGCCGGACTGTCTCAGTATCCACATCGGCGCGTTCCTCGTTCAGCAGGGCAAGGGCGGCGTCCCGCTTGCCTTCCACCAGAAGGGCGTCCACGTCCAGGGCAAGCCAGGCCCCGGCATTGGTCTCCCGGCCTTTCCAGCTCTGGCGCAGGGCATTGTAGGGCTCTTTGTTGCCTGTCTGGAGCAAGGCCCGGCAGACAAACAGGGCCGCCTCCTCATGGGGCAGGAAGAGGTGGGGGTGTCGGTCGTACAGGTGCAGGAGCCTCGGGACGTTGCGCATATCGAGGTGGGCCCTGATTTCCAGGGTGGCCTTGTGTTCCTGCAGGCTGTCGGAATCCTGGGGCAGGACGCGCCGCAGAAGGGCCAGGGCCTCCAGGGGCTTCTCTTCGGTGAGGAGGGCTTCGGCCCGTTTCAGGGTTTCGATGGCCCGTTTCTCCTGCGCGTGGCTGCGCCAGACAGCGCTGCCGAGGCCCACCAGGATGATCAGAAGGACAAGGACACCAACGACAGAGATCACTGTGTTTCTTTTTTTCATGACGCCTCCGTGTGAAAGGCTTTACGCAACAGGCAAAGGGTTGATGGGTGCCCGCCGTCCCTGGTCTCGCAAGAATTTACGGGACCGGCCATGCTGACGGCGTGCATCTGGTTGTGGTCAGGCGGCCTGCTTTTTCCGGTGGACGGTGAAGGCAATGATCAGGAATGAGGCCAGGGTCAGGAGTGTGGCGGGCTCCGGGACGGAGGCCAGGGCCGCCACGTTGGCCGCTCCGATGTCCACTGCAAAGAGCAGGTCGTTGAAGTCCCGGTCCCCGCCGCCGTAAAGGTCTTCAAATCCCACGAGGAGGTATGGGCTGGAGGGCATGGCGTAGGCCACCACGTGGTCGATGCCGTCGGGGTTGGTGGAGATATCCGTGGAGTAGGTCATGGTGCCGCCCCTGGCGCCATTGGCGATGAGGAAGAAATCAAGCTGGGTGTCGGCCTCAAGGGTTCCGATGTCCACGAAGTCCCCGGGGTACAAGGGGTACCAGCGGCTCCGTGATTGGGAATTTCCCGGGCCCGGGTCGTAGGAGGATACGCGGCTGGTGGCGTCGGGGAAGATGAGCTGAGGGTCCCCGGAGCTGATGCCGCTCCCCTGGGTATTGAAGCCCAGGGTGTTTTTGTACCCCGCCCCTTCCCCCACAAAGTAGACACGGGCTTCGGACTCGGTGCAGAGCTTGAGCTTGGATGGGTCCAGAGCGATGCTCGTGGTGTCGTTGATGGAGACGTTTTCTCCCAGGTTGGTGTTGATCCATGAGTTCATGGAGGGCAGGACATCGCTCTGGAAGAGGGCGGATGACTCATCGGAGGCCGCCCGCATGACGGGGCCCGCGATGTCGAGGCCGAAGGGCCGGGCAAAGGACTGGATGGGGGACTCCTTGGCCGGGCTTGGGGTGGGCAGGGCCAGCAGGAGCAGGCCCAGGATGGCGTAACGTGTCGTATGGTTCATGATGGTATCCTTAAAAACGTGTGTTTATGGGTTGGGTCGGGTAACGCTCAGGGAACCCGGATGTTTGTTTACGGTTTGGAAGGGGTTCTCAGGTGATTGAGGATCAGCTCCATGATGGCCGCTGCATCGGCTTTTTTCTGCGGCGACTCCCGTGTGGGAGAAAGGGTGTGTTTCAGGCGGATCAGTCCGTTCCAGAGGTATTCCACGGCCATGGCGGCCAAAAGACGCGTCCGGCCGTAGCATTTCTGGTAATACCTGCACTCGCTGGCGATGCGGATGGCAAGGCTCTGGCGCCCGTGGGTGGAGATGCGCCCGGGGGTCTTGAGGGTGCTCTGTCCCCCGATGTGGACCACCGAGGCGTGGGGGTAGAAGACGACGTCCCAGTAGGCCCTCTGGGCGGCCAGGCAGTAGTCGATCTCCTCAAAGTAGAGAAAGTAGCCGTCGTCCAGAAAGCCGATGGTCTCCATGGTTCGTCTGCGGATAAGGAAGAAGGCCCCCACCACCCAGCCCACTTTGCGGGGGGTGCTGTGGTCCCACCAGGTGTAGTCCACCTTGCCGAAAATGCGGGATGCGGGAAACCGCGCGGCAAGCCCTGAAATGTGGAAGAATTTGTTGATGGGGCCCGGCAGGCTCCGGGCCGAAGGTTGCAGGGTGCCGTCCGGGTTTGTGAGGCGGCATCCCAGGATTCCGGTGCGGGGGTTGGCGTCCATGTAGGCCAGGGTTTTTTCAAGGACGCCGTCTTCGATGAAGGCATCGGAGTTGAGCAGCAGGATGTAGCGTCCCGAGGCCCTTTTCATGCCCGGGTTGTTGCCCCCGGCAAAGCCCACGTTGACGGGCAGCCGGATGAGGGTGACCTCCGGGAATTCGGCTTCGATCATCTCCGGGGATCCGTCGGTGGAGGCGTTGTCCACCACGAAGACTTCGCGCCGGACCTCTCCGCCGTGGTCCCGCACGCAGGCCAGGCACTTCCGGGTCAGCTCACGGGTGTTGAAGGAGACGATGATGATGGACAGATCTGTTTTTTGTGCCATGGGTCACTCCAGGAGGTGGGCGTCGGTAAAGAGGTCGAGCCCCAGCAGGGTCTTGATGAGGTAGAGCAGAAAAAAGCTTCCTGAAAGAACCACACACAACAGCAGGATCAGGATGGCGGCGGCTGTGAGGTTCCCCCTGAGCCGTCCCTGCTCGGGAGACGCCCCGGGGACCGGCTCGCGCCCCATGAGAATCCCCAGGAAAAAGACCTCGCCGAAGAGCCTCAACGGCAGGATGAGCCGGAAGATGAGTTCACGCTCGGCGGGTGGGGCCGTCCCGGAGGGCTGCCTGTCCGCTTCAGGAGGGATGGTTCGCATCGGCGGTCTCCTGCTGGCCCACGGGGTCCGTCGGCATGAGGCCGCTGGGCTCCGGCAGCACCTCCAGGCGCCTGCCCAGCTTGAGGCGCTCCAGCTGCCAGGCCCTTAAGGAGGCCTTGAATCCGGGGTGGTTGTACTGACGGGTCCGTGTGACCCAGCCCTGGAGGTACCCGGCGATGATGAGAAGCCCGCCGATGACAAAGGGGCGTTCGATGACACGGTACAGCCCGGCAACGAGGATGTAGAGGGGGTGGGTGCCCATGAAGTACTGGCCCCAGCCCCAGCGCAGGCGGCCGTGGTAGATGCTCTTGTGGGACGATCCCATGATCCGGTGGTCGGTGATCCGTAGAATCGGGTTGTTGAAGCTGCGGGTGCGGTAGCCCTCCATGCGGCACCGGTGGAAGGTGATGCCGTCCCACATCACCTGGCGGGTAAACCCTCCGATGGCCTCGAAGCAGCTGCGGCTGAGGCACAGGACCCCGCCCAGGACGCTTTCGTCGGTGATGCGCTCTTCCACCATCCGGCCGTCCCCCAGGTCAAGGAACAGCTTTCCGCTGGCCGCCCCCAGGTAGGGATCCTGGCGGAAGCGGCTGAACAGGGTCTCAAAATAGGTGCGGCCGACGGTTAGGTCCCCGTCCATCTTGCAGATGAAGTCGTAGGAGGTGGCGGCGATGGCCGCATACCCGTCGTAGAAGGCCTCCACGACCCCGGCACCCACTTTTCTCTCCCCGCGGTTGGATCGCCTGACGTATCGGATAAAGGGGTGGGTTTTGGCCGCTTCCCGGATGATGTCGGCGGTGCTGTCCGTGGAGCCGTCGTCCACCAGGATGTATTCTGTTGGGGGAATGGTCTGGGACGCGACGCTGGCGATGGTGGCCGGAAGGTAAGCTTCTTCGTCGCGCACCGGTGAGACCACGATGTAGCGGGGCGGGTTGCCGATGGGCCTTTTTTGACGGGGAGGAAAGGGCCGTGGGAACGAGGCCCGGCGGATCAGACGTGCCAGGGCCGCCGTGTTTGCACCCTGGTGGAACTCCGCCTCCACCTTGCCCCGACCGTTTTCGGCAAGGCTCTTCCGCAGATCGGGGTGGGCCATCAGGAGCTTGAGGGATTCGGCCAGGTCATCCTCGTTGTCCGGTTCGCAGAGAAGGCCTGTGGTGCCGTCGTCGATGAGCTCCGGGATTCCTGAGATGGCCGTGGAGACCACCGGGACCCCGGAGGCCATGGCCTCCATGAGCACCACGGGGATGCCGTCCATGTCTCCCTGATCGTCCCGCCTGCAGGGGAGCACAAAGGCGTCGAGGGCGGTCAGCCAGCCCGGCACCTCTGTATGGGGCAGGGCCCCCTTGAAGGTGACCTCTGCGGAGAGGCCCAGGTCCAGCACCCGTTGCTGGAGAGCTTCCTTCATGGGGCCGTGGCCTGCCATCTCCAGGTGAAAGGCGATTCCCTGCCGCTTGAGGATGGCGCAGGCCTTGATGAGCTGGTGGAACCCTTTTTTTTCCACCATACGGCCGATGCTGCCCAAAAGGGGTGGCGTGGCCAGTTCCTTGGGGGGCCTGGCCTCAAAGAGAGAGGGATCGACCCCGCAGCGCATGACGTGGATGGCCTCTTCCGGTGCTCCCCGAGATATGAGGTAGCGCAGGTTGAACTCGGAGATGGTGGCGGCAAAGGCGGCCCGCCTGACTTTTTCCTTCAGCAGCCAGGCCCGTTCAAAAAGGTCGTTGGCGTGGGCCGTGAAGCTGAAGGGGACCCCGCCCATGATCGAAGCGTACATGGCCAGGTCCGTGGGGATGTGGGCAAAGTGGGTGTGCAGGTGCTCACATCGGTTGGCATCGAGGATGTCGGCCAGGTGAGAGGCCCTTGCCCAGCGGTAACAGAGCCCGGCTGCGGTGCGTGAGAAGGGCCCCACCCGCACCAGGTCCCGTACCAGGATGTTGATGGATTTGGCGTACCTCACGGGTCGGGTTGCCACCCGCTTGAGGTGGGACCAGAACAGGGAAAACCCTGATTGATCGTAAAGGTAGCAGGTGACGCGGCCCAGTCGCTCCGCCTCACGGCCGGTGGCCGGGGACGTGGGGCGGTGCACCGAGATGGGCAACACGGAAAACCCCTGGGTCTCCATCTCCAGAAGTTCTCCGGTAACAAAGGTGGCCGACAGGGCAGGAATTTCCGGGGCCAGGTATGCGATTTTGTCTTTCATGGGGACCCTTTTTGCCTTTCCCGGAGCACGGTGGCCGGAGCCCCGGCTGCCAGGGTGTGAGGGGGGATATCTTTGGTGACCACGCTGTTGGCGCCGATGATGGCGCCGTCGCCGATGGTGACTCCGGGCAGGATGCAGCACCCTCGGCCGATCCAGACGTCCCTGCCGATGGTGATGGGCGTTGCGGTGTGGGGTTGCAGGCGCATGGGGGTGCCCATCTCCGTGCCGTGGTTGGCATCGCGGATGGACGTAAACTCGCCGATGATGGCAAAGGTGCCGATGCGGACCTGGGCATAGCTGGCGAGGGTGGTACCCCGGTTGATGCGGACGTTGTCTTCCAGGATGATTTTTCCCGTCTCTTCGGTGGTGAACTCGCACTCCCTGCCGATGCGGCACCCTTTGCCCAGGGCGATGCGTCCGGTACCGATGACGCGGACGGGCCCGTCGCACTGAGTGGAGGGGTCGGTGCCGGGAAGACGAGCCATGAACCGGGCCGTGTAGAGGTGGCGGGGCAGGGCGAGGCTTGCCGGAGACACGAAGCGGATCAGTCGGCTGAGCACGCCCAGGGAGATGTTTCTGAGATGTTGCTTTATGGGGGACTCCATAGTCGGCTCCACAACGGGATCATGGGTTTTGGGGGCGTGATGTCTGCCAGTTTGGCTTTTTCTTCCGGGGTCAACAGGCGGTGGCGCGTCAGAAGCAGCAACAGCACGGCCAGGAGCAGGTGGACACAGCCGAAGAGGGCCAGGAGAAAGAGGCCGGACCACCGGGAGAATGCCCCGGAAGCCCAGATATTTTGGCAGAGAAGCAGGCCTGGCAGTCCCGCTGCAAAGATGACCAGCACCGGGGGCACTGTCTGGCCGATGAAGGTTTTCCAGGGGATTTCAAACAGCCGGTTGGCCACGAACAAAAAGTAGATGGAGCCTGTGGCCTGGGCCAGGGTGTAGGACCAGGCTGCGCCTTCCAGGCCCGCCAGGTGGATGAACACCGGGGTGAGGGCAAGGAGCATGGCGGCGGAGATGGCCATGTACCGGATCTCGTAGCCGGGGAGTCCCATGCCCCGGACGCAGGCGGTGCCGGAGCCTGTGAAGAGGTTGATAAGGGTCCCCAGGGCCAGGATCTGCATCACCCGCGCCGGGCCGTCATACCCCGGCCCCACCCACACCTCGATGATCTGGGGGGCGAAAAAGATGAGAAAGGCGTAGGGCAGGGCCGAAAGCAGCATGATGTAACGGGTGGCCCGCAGGTACATGCCCCGGAGCTTTCTGTGGAGCCCGCTCCCCTCCAGATGAGAGGCCGCGGGCATGAGGGTCCCGGCCACGGCCGACGGGAGCATCATGCCGATGTTGGGGAGCTTTCGCCCGATCTCGTAGAGGCCCGCAGGGCCGAGGTGAAGCATCCGCGTGATAAAGATGCGGTCCACCGAATTGATGAGAAGGGAGAGAAGGCCCAGAAGGCTCATCTTACCGCCGAAATTGCCGAAGGCCTTGAGGGCTTCGAGGCGGAGGTGCCGAAATCGCACAGAGAGAAAAGGAAACACCCGGTGGGCGAAGAAAATGGTGGAAATGATGATGAGCCCGAAGCGGATACCATAGGCCCAGAGCAGGGAAAAGACCCCCATGCCCAGGCGGAAAAAAAGGAGCAGGAGGATGAGCTCCACCATCGAGGCGACCAGGTGGATTTTCCGGACCAGGGCAATCCTCTGTTCGCCCTCCAGCACGCACTGGTACCCGGCCAGGCTGAAGTTGAGGACGAAGATGGCTGCGGTTCCCACAAAGAGCCGGTGGGCCGTGCGGCTGAGCTCCGGGTTAATGCCGAGGACGGGGATGAGGAAGGGGAGGGCGGGCAGAAAGAGGAGAAACAGGAGGAGCCCCACCCCCAGCATGGAGACGATGCCCGTGGAGAGGAGCTGGTTGACCTTGTGGTCTTCCCCTCGGGACCGGTAATCGGCGGCATACCGGATGTAGGTGTTGTTAAAGCCGAAGGCAGTTAAGGCCAGGTAGGAGAGCACCACAAAGCAGTAGGCCCAGAGCCCGTACTCCTCGATGGTGATGTAGGAGAGAATAAGCGGTGTCAGGACAAGGCGGCTCCCCAGGTACCAGACGTTGTAGATGATGGTGAACAACGAGTTTCGGGAGACGGTCCTGGCGATGTTTTCTTTGTCGTTCATGGCTTGGGCAGGATCCGTGAGATTTCTGTTGCCATGGTGTTTCCCCAGACCTCCCAGTTGAGGCGTTCTTCATAGCGCCGCCTGCTTTCTGTGTTCAGGCGCATGTAGGTGGAAGGGTCCAGGGCCGTCTCCCGGATCAGGCGGGAAAAGTCGGTGCCGCCTGCCGCCGGGGGCAGAAGGTGCCCGTTGACCCCGTTTTCCACGATGGTGCCCACGCCCCCCACATCCGTGGCGTAAACGGGCAATCCGTAGGCGGCGGCCTCGCAGAAGACCACACCGTAGCATTCGGCCCGGGTGGGGAGCAGCAAGAGGTGGGAACGGCTCAGCACCTCCTCGAAGCGGGCCCTTTGCTCCGGGATGTTTTTGTTGAGGTACGGGATCACGGTCATGCGTTCGTGGCGGAAGGGGGCCGGGGGCACGGTGCCGCAGACCGTGAGCCGGGCGTCCACGCCGTGTTCGAGGAGGTCCTGCAGGGTATGAAAGGCGATCTCCCCTCCTTTTCGTTCCCACTCCTTGGCCAGGAAGAGAAGTTCGAGGCGATCTTTGATGTGCCTGCCGAGGCAGGCTTCCCTTACGGGCGAGGTGTCCAGGTTGGCGCCGAAGGGGATGACCCGCACCTTGTTCGGGTCCGCGGCGTAGGAGTGCATGGCCGACCGTGCGGCCCAGTGGGACGGATAGACCAGCAGGTCGGCCCGGTCGATGACAGCCTGTTCAAACCGGTGTTCCGTGACAGCGGCTTTCCCCATGGACGAAAAAATGGGGTAGACCTCCTGCATGAGGGCAAAGGTGGCATCGGAGATGTAGACCAGGGGGATGTCGCTTTCGATGTGGGCGGCCTCCACGCTGGCCGCAGGGGCCAGGAGCAGGTCGAACTCTTCCCGGTCCAGGCGCCGGTCGATGCGCCTGCCGAAGTACTGGGACGCCTTGACGGTGCGCTCCGGGTAAGTCCGGAGGCCGGTGACGTGGCGGCGGATGGCGGCCAGCCTTTTTTTTATGCGCTGATGGGGCACGGCCAGGGGGCCGAGCCAGGTCAGGGAGTGAGCAAGGGGCTCCAGGGCCTTGACGATGAAGTAGGTGGAGCCGGACCAGGTGCGCCGGTCCCGAGGATCTCCGGGGCTGACCACGGCGATGCGGAGCCGGGCAGGGGCCTGGCGCAGGTCCTGGCCTGGCTGCGGGGAATGGGTCATTGGGGCGCCTCGTCATCGGTGAAGAAATGGGCCACACGGGCTTTGCGGAGTGCGGCCTCACGGTGCGGGTCATAGATGTGGGGGCCTTCCCCGGCAAGGAGGGAAGACCAGGGCAGGGACTCGGTGGCCGCGTGGATCCGGTCCCGATAGCTTTGCGTGGTGCAGATTCGGCGGGCAGGGTTCCCCGCCCAGACCTCCCCGTCGGGGATGTCCCGGGTGATAACGGAGCCCGCCCCGACAATGACGTCGCTGCCCACGGTGATGCCGGGAAGCACGGTGGTGCGGTTGCCGAGAAACACGTGGTCCCCGATGGTGATGGGGGCCACACGGTCCAGGTGGGAGGCATCCCGGGCGTTGAGCATGATCACCGAGGCGTCATGGCAGAGGAGCTGGCAGCCGTCGGTGATCCAGACGTTGTCGCCGATGGCGGTGAGGTAGCCGTCCGGCAGCCCTGCGTTTTTGGCGATGAAACAGCTTGATCCCTGGCGCCTCAGCACCCCCTTCTCTTTGAGGTACCGGGCGTAGGGAAAGCCGCTTGGGATGAAAAACCGAAGGCGGATTTTTTCGATGAGGGTCTTCACGTTATCCCGTCCCCTGAAACGAGGTTTTTACCTGGCGGTAGTAGTTGTCCATGGCCTCCCGGTAGTACCGGCCCCGTTGGAAACTGACACGGTTCAGGACCACGGAGATGGCCTTGACCTCCAGGCGGTCGAGGGTATGAACGGCCCGTGCGAGCTCTTTTTCCACCACGGAGCCGGACTCCACCACCAGGATGGTGACATCCGAGATGTGGGTGAGGAACCGGGCGTCCGTGGAGAGCCACAATGGGGAGGAGTCCAGGAGGATGTAATCGTAATCGCACCGAAGGCTCTCGATCATGGGAGCCATGCCGATCTCCTGGAAGATGCTTTTGTCTGTGCCCGGCCAGCTGCCGAAGGGGAGGATGTGGAAGGGAAAATCGCTGTCGGTGATGATGGCGTCCTGCAAATCGCAGCGGCCCTCCAGAACGTCCCACAGCCCCAGGGTGTCTTCGGGAAAGAGGTCCCGACTCACGGGGCTCCAGACGTTGAGGTCCACGAAGATCTTGTTCTTGGCCATGCCGGGCAGGGCAGTGAGGGTGTTGAGGAGAAAGGTGGAGACCCCCTGTTTGCCGTTGAGGGAGAGGCCGTTGTAGACCCGGGATTTGTGCTCGGTGTTCTCCTTGGCGATGGAGAAGGCGATCTCCTTGAACTGTTCGGAAATTCGTGAAAATGGTGTGTCCAGGCACATTCTGTGGCGATCCTCTGCCGCCCCCTGGTCCTGGGCGGCGTCCATGATGTGACCGGTGGGGGGAAAACCCAAAACCCGCTGGATGTCCTGGATGCTTCGAAGGTTCGGGTCGATTTTGTCTTTGGTCACGGCATAGCCGATGCCGGCAAAAAAGCTGAGAAGGACCACCACCACGGCCATCTTGACCCGTTTGCCCGTATCGGGCTTTTCCGGGGATTTGGCCCGGGTAAGGATGCTGGCCCGGCCCGGTGAGCGGGACTCCACTTCGATCTGGTCGATGCGCTCTTCGATGCGGAGCAGGGCGTCCTGAAGACGGTCGATTTCCCGCCTGAGGGTGGACGCTTTCATCATCTGGGTGTTGACGTCCGTGGCCTTGTGCTCGGCGGCGGTGAGTTCCTCGATGAGCCGCTGTTCAGCGCTCAGGGCCGAGGCAAAGAGCATCTCCTCTTCCAGGATTTTTTTTCGCTGGTCGGAGAGGAGCTTGCCCCGGATGACCTTTTCCCCCACCTCTCCGGCCCGTCTGAGGAGGTTCTCCTGGACCTCGTAGAGCCGGGTGAGGTTCTCTTCGTATTCTTTTCTGTCCGGGTGGTTTTCGTTGACCCCGGACAGGGTCAGGCGCATGTCCTGGAGCTTTCGGGAGAGCTGGATGCGGTTGTCCCGGGTGGCCCAGTCCTTTTCCACCCAGTCGTCCACATCTGCCGAGATGTCCAGCTGCTGGAGCTTGACCATCTGATTCCCCAGCTCCCTAAGCCGGGTCTGGGTCTCGATGCGCCGCGTCTTGGCCTTCACCAGCTGCTGGGTAAGGTCCACCACGGCCTGGAGGTAGACGTAGATGTTCTTCTCATCGGTGATCCCCACGGCATACTTGGCCGAGATGCTCTCCAGTACAGCGTATTTTTCCGCCAGGACCTTCTCCTGCTCTTCGCGTCGTCCTTTGAGGAACCCCAGCCTGGAGCCGTCCTTGTTGAACCGTTCCAGCCGGGTGTGTTCGATGTAGGCCGCTGAGACGGCGTTGAGGATCTCGGCAAGCCCACGTCCCCTCCGGCTGAACATGGACAGGGAGAAAAGCTGTGTGTCCCGGAGCTGCTTGATGGCCAGGCGCATGGCAAGGCGGTCCACGGCCTGCTGCATGGTTTCATCCGGGAATTTCCAGTTTGTGCCCGTCTCTTCCACCTCTTCGATGGCCATGGAGAGGACGGCGTAGCTTTTGACGATGTTGATCTGGGTCCGCACATAATCGTCGTAATAAGGGGTGATGGAGGCCTCTTCCTTGCCGTAGAGGATCTTGGGGATCACCGGTTCGATTTTCAGGACCGCCTCGCTGTAATAAACGGGCTTGACCTTGAGCCAGACCGCCGGAACGCCCAGGGCCAGGATGCTCAGGGCGATAAGGCACACCATGGGCAGGTGGTTGAGGAGGCTCCCAACCGGATCGATGGGCTTGGCGGGAAAGGCCGGGACAGATTTGTTTTCCGGTGTTTCCATGGCAGGGGCGGTCTCGATGGGTGTCGTGGGGCATGGGACGTGGGGTCAGTCTGTCAAGGTGTCGTGGATGATGGTACCGCTGATGAAGGTGCGCAGGAATGGGTCGATCTGGCGCAGGTAATAGTTGAAAGTGGCTATTCCTTTTCTCGGGATATAGATGATGTCGTTGTCCAGGAGCAGGAAGTTGTCGCTCAGGTTGCCCGTGGCCAGCATCATGTCCATGTCGATGGTTTTGACTCCCTCCTGCCCTTCCATCTCCCGGATGAGACGGATTTCGTCGGTCTGGCCATCCTCGGTGGGGCCGCCCGCCAGGTTGATGGCATCCAATATGGAGAGGCCTGTGGTCTGGATCTGGTAGGAACCGGGGTTCTCTACTTCCCCCATGACAAAGACCGCGGCGTCCATGGACTCCGGAATATAGATGATGTCGTTGTTGGCCAGGCTGATGTTGAGTTTGAGGTTGGCCCGCTGCAGGAGCTTCAACAGGTCGATCCAGATGATCTGGTTTTTGCCGCGGACAATGTAGCATTTGGAGAGAAAGATGGTTTTATCCCGGGTGGGAAGGCCCCCTGCCATGGCCAGGGCTTCCAGGAGGGTGGCCTGGCCGCTGAAATGAATGACCCCCGGATTTGCAACCCTTCCGAGAACATAGACCCGGTTGTTCATGTACTTGATGATCTTTACCGTGGCGATGGGCTCTTCGTAGAACTCCCGGTAGAGATCCGTGATGATGGTGGAGGCTTTTTTTCGGTTCATGCCTCCGATTTTGAACTCCCCCAGCATGGGCAGGGTGATGTTGCCGTAGGGCCCCACCACGTGTTCCCCGGAGAGCTTGGGGCGGTTCCAGACGTCCACGGTGAGCAGGTCCCCGGAGCCGATGATGTACTCATGGGTGAGGTTGGCCTCGTGGAGCCGGATCACCTCGGGGTCGGCAAAGGGGATCTCTGTGCGGAAGCTGCTGCGGGAAAAGGGGGTGTCGTCGGGGATTTCCAACGGCTTGGGGCCGCAGGCGCAGATCGAGACAAGGAGCATTGCTGCGGCCAGGAGAGCGCGGTTTGCGGAAGGGCGGCGAGGAGCCTGGGGCATAGGGGGACCTTTCGGGACAGGTTCGATGGACGGCGGGGCCCTTGAGTCAGATGATGCGGGCAAAACCGAAGCGGGCTGGCACCGGCTCTTCGGCTTCCGATGCTGTTTCCCGGGGCCGGGTGAGGATCAGGATCTGGCCGATGCCGGCCAGCATGTAGAGGTACTGGACGCTCTGGGCGCCGGAATAGACGGTGGCCTGGGAGAAGATCGCACAGACCCAGCCGGCGATGAGGCACCAGCCCAGGCGCCCCCAGGGGTCGTCCCAGGCTGTTTTCTGGGCGTAGAGGATCATGCGGATCAGCATGCCGAAAAGAAAGACGAGGTAGAAGAAGAGGGCGATGACCCCTGAGGCCAGTGCCACGCCCAGGTATTCGGCGTCGATGGATTTCATCCCCTTCACCGACGGCACGGAGAAGCGGCCCCAACCGGCGTAGGGGCGCTCCATGACCACCTCGCTGTAGGCCTGCCACATCTCCTTTCGGTAGGCCACGTTCCTTTGTGCCTCGGTGGTGGCCGTGGCTCGGGTGACGGCGATGTAGTCGATGAACTTCGGCACGATGACCATCAAAAGGATCGCCCCGACGATGGAGACCACCGTGAGGATGGCGGCGCGGTTTTTGTTCCAGCCGTAGTAGATGACGGCAAGGCCCAGGAGAAATCCGATGATGGGGGCCCGGGAGATGGAGACGAAAATGCCAAGGATATTGAGCCCCACGATGATCTGGCCTTTGCGGCGGGTGGGGTAGTGGCCCTGGTTGTAGCACCAGATGGCCAAGGGAGCGATGAGGGCGAAGACATAGCCGGCCACAATGGGGTGGGAGAAGGGCCCCAGGGCCCGTTTGAAGCCCCACCGGCTCATGACCATGCCGGTGTCCCAGACCACGTAGGTGGGCCAGAGGCGCCGTAAATGCTCGTCGAAATGGTTGACGAACATGCGGAATTCGATGGCGTTCAAAAAGGCCACCACAGCCCCCACCACGGTCATGGCCCGGATCAGGGAGACAAGGGCTTTCCGGTCCACGGAGAAGCTCCGTACCAGCATGTAGGGAACACAGATCCCCATGAGGTTGTTGAAGAGGATCTTCTGGGAGATCTTGTAGGTGCTGTTACTCCACTGGGCAAAGAAGATGGCGAAAACGTAGGCAAAGATAAACAGGTCCATCCAGTGATAATCGTACCCGTCGAATCCCTTCATGGCCCAGGCTGCCAGGATGGGTACCAGGGCTGCGGACCAGAAGTAAAGCTCGGGCACCCCGCTGACCACCTTGACGTTAAAATAGGCGGGGAAGAAGGTGAGGGCCGGAAGGAACGAGAGGATGAAGACCTCCCGGGGCGAGCGGGAAGCAAGGAGAATGGCGCTGACGATCAGGGGAAAGAGGACGGTTTTATCCATGGGCCTTAGGTAAAGAAGGAAAATCAGGTAATAGGTAATGGGGAAAGCAGGTAACAGGGACGGCAGGTGATAGGGAAAACAGGAAATAGGAAAAACAGGCGATGGGGGAACAGGGGGATAGAGAATCGGGAGAGGTGAAGGGGAATGGGGAGATGTGCAGGGTCAGGAAGAGCCGGGGCGTGGGATGACGCCCAGGAGCTGGCCTGCGTATTTGAGCAGGAGTTTTGCGTCGTAGAAAAGGCCTGAGGAGACGGTGTAGACCGTTTCGGCGGCGTAGAGTTCGTCTTCATCGGGATAAGGCCCGAAGTGGAGCATGGCCTCGGTGACGAGGCCCCCTTTGCCCGTGAGGGTGATCTGGCGCCAGTCTTCGGGCAGGGACCGGATGGCGTCGGTGCTTCGTGGTCCTATGCCCACCAGGCGCATGCGGCCTCCGGCCACGTGAATGAGGCCGGGGAGAAAGACAAGGAAGAAGTGCCACCACCGGGCCTCCCAGGTGGCGGGGTCCGGTCCCTGGGCCTCGCAGGTGGCAAAGGCAAAGGTGTGCCAGTGGGTTTCGTCGGCCAGTGCGGGGAGGCTCACCACGTCCCGGTGCGGTCGGCAGGGACCTTTCCTGGACAGGGTAAGGATCATCAGTGTGATGAGGAGCAGGGGCGCGAAGAGCACCAGCAGCAGGAGGCCCGCCAGCCGGGATCCCAGCCTGGCGAGGCGGTGCCGGAGTTCGTTTTCGGCCAGGTTGCCGATGATAAAGGCATCGGTGACGGTGAGTTCCGAGCCGATGGAGGTGTTGACCAGGCAGTTCTTGTCCACCACGGAGTCTTCCAGTGAGAGCTCCTTGCCGATGTAGCTCATGGGCAGGACCACGGAATCTTGGATGCGCGTTTTTTCGTCCACCACGCACCCTTTGGCCAGGACCGCGTAGGGACCGATCTCCGCCAGTCTGCCGATGCGACACCCCTCGTCCAGATAGACCGGTGGGGTAATGCGGGCCGTGGGGTGGATTCCCACATCCCGGGAGAGCCAGACACTGTCCTCCACCTCCCGGGCGTCGTGCATGAGGTAGGGCACGCCTTTGTCCAGAAGGGTTTGGGTGGCCCCAAGGAGCGTGGCCGGGTCCCGGACCGTCAGCACGGAGGCAAGGGACTCTTCCCTGGCCCCTGCATTGAGCAGGGCCGCTTCAAGGGCGGCGGCATCGCTGGGGACCTCCATGTCCATACCGAAGCCGCTTGGGAACACAGCCCAGCCGGACCACTGCATGTCGGTTCCCTCTCCGTGGATGAGGACCAGGGGGGCGTCTTCGGCTTCGGGCAGCGTCTCCACCAGCGGAAGAACCTCGCCGCAGGCCAGGATGAGGGGGGCTTTCCGGGCTGAGGCCAGGGCATCGACCAAGGGGCGGTACGGGTGCTCCGGATCCCGCACGAGGTGGTACCGGAACCGGCACCCCCAACGCTCCCCTGTGCCGAAAAATGCCTCCACCTTTTCAGGGCGGTGGCTCAGGACAAACTCGATTTCCGTGGCACCCCATCGCACCAGGGATTCCACCCCGTGCTGGAGGAAGGGCCGGTCAAGAAGGGGAAGCATGGCCGCGCCGAATCGCTCCGAGAGCACAGGGGCATGGTCTACCCCGCGCGTGGCGATGACAATGGCCTTCATCTCAGTACGCCCCCCGCCCGAAGAGGACCGCGGGGATGGTTTTGAGCAGGATCTTCAGGTCGGTTGCGATGCTGCGGCTTTCAATGTACTGGAGGTCCAGTTCCACCTGGCGGTGGAAGGGGATGTCTCCACGACCACTCACAGCCCAGATGCTGGTGAGGCCCGGGGTGACGTCCAGGCGCCGCCTGTCGGCAAGGGTGTAGAGGGCGACCTCCCGGGGCAACGGCGGCCTGGGCCCCACAAGGGACATCTCTCCTTTGAGGACGCACCAGAGCTGGGGAAGCTCATCAATGCTGAACTTTCGGATGATCCTGCCGATGCCGGTGACTCTGGGGTCTTTTTTCATTTTGAAGGTGATGCTCTCCTCGTGATCGCTTTGGTCCAGAATCGCATCCTTGGCGGTCTCTGCGTCCACCACCATGGATCGAAACTTGGGGAAGGGGAACTCCCGCCCCCATTTGCCCACCCGTTTCTGCCAGTAGAGCACCGGCCCGTTGTCCGTGAGCCGGATGGCCGCGGTCACTGCAAGGAAAAGGGGGGAAAGCAGGATGAGGGCGGAAAGGGCGGCCAGGATATCGAAGCCGCGCTTGATGGCCCTGGCCCCACCGGTGACGGTCACCCAGGCGTATTTCTTCCGGGCAAAACGCAGGCGCATGCGAAGGGTCCCTTTGCCGTAAAGGCCGTAGAGTTCCTCGATGAGTTCGGTTCGCCGACGGCCGTCGTTGTCCGGGGAGGCGAGCATGGGTTTACGCCTGTCTGATGGCTTCGTCGCGGTTCTCAAAGATGTCGATGATCCGGTGGATACGCACCAGCTCGAAGACGGCGCGTACCTGTTTCTGGAGGCCGCACACCTTGAGGTCTCCGTCATTGGCGTTGAGCTGGCGCAGGCAGGAGAGGATGGACCCGCACCCGGAGCTGTCCAGGAACCGGACGGTCTCGAGGTTGAGGACAAGGGTGGAACCCGGGGTGATCAGGGGGGTGATGGCTTCCCTGAATTCACGGGTGTTCCCGGCGTCCAGGGAGTCTGCCAGGATGTCCACCACAACGACGTCGTTGATGGGTTCGGAATGGATCTTCATGGGGCCCTTCTTTGTTGTGTGAAAGATGATTCTTGTTTGTAACTATTCAGTCCAAAATTGCCTCCGGCGGCCCTGCCGGGGGGCAAACGTGCGGAGCTTTTTTCCAAAAAAGTGACCCGCGGGAGGCAACTGAATCATTCCTCTTGTTTATCCATCACCAGCCGGAAACCGATGCCGGCGTTGCGGTTGCACTCGGTGACGAAGAGGCGGTTGGCGGAGCGGCAGTCCCGGTCGTCACTGCTCCAGCTTCCCCCCCGGATGACCTTACGGTCTCCCATGGACGGTCCCTGCGGGTCGATGCGGGGCTGGTCGCCGTAGGGGCCTTCCCAGTCCATGCACCACTCCCAGATGTTGCCGTGCATGTCGTAGAGGCCCCAGCTGTTCTTTGCCTTCAGGCCCACCATGTGGAGACGGGTTCCGGAGTTGCCGATGTGCCAGCCCATGTGGTCCATGTTGGTGTCGTAGGCACAGGCAAGCTCCAGCAGGGGGCCGTTGGCAAAGGCCTCCGGGCTTCCCGCCCTGCAGGCGTATTCCCACTCCGCCTCCGTGGGGAGCCGGTAAAATCCTTCTGCCTCCTCCATGGCGTTGAGTCGCCGGATAAATTCCATGACGTCTGTCCAGCAGACGCGGTTCACCGGGCAGTTGGCCCCGCACTCCTTGTAGTAGGAGGGGTTGTGCTCCATGAGGGCATCCCACTGGCCCTGGGTTACCTCTGTGGTCTGCATGTAGAAGCCCCGGGTCAGGGTCACCTGGTTCTGTGTTTCGTCAGGGTCCCGTCCCGGTTCATCTGTGGGGCTACCCATGATGAAGGTGCCCGGGGGGATCCAGGCGAACTCCATGCCGAGGAGAGTGCCGGTGCCAGATTCCGTGGGGGCGAGCTCTGCGGTGTCGGCACGTACGGCGGTGTCCGGGGCGTTCTGGGATGCCTGGGACAGTGGGGGGGCGGACACTGCAGGCTCCCGGGGGGACGGTTTTGCATAAAAGGCGATGAGTCGGGTGTGCTGGTGGCGCCTGTGAATGGCCGGGCTCCCGGTTTCCGGGCTGTGGGCCTCCCCCGTGCCGTATATTTCGTAAAACCCGTGGGGGGTGTTTACAAGGTAGTGGTCGATAAAGCGTTTGGGAAAGTGGGCACGCCTGGCGGAGAGGGCCAGGTTCTCCTTCGCTTCCCCCGGCGTCGAGGCCCTGCCGATGCTGATGAAAAGAATGGAGCGGCCTTTGCTCTCCCGGGCCAGGTAGTCCAGAAATCGTATCAGGCGCCTGTGCTGGAGGCTGTTTTCGGCAAAGCTGTCGGCGCCGGTGTCGTAAAAGAGGGTCAACTCTCCGGTGCCCTGGTGCTTGGCCGTTTTTTCGATGTGTCCGAGGATCCGCTGGGCAACCATGAGGTTTTCCCGGATGAGGCGCTTGACCTCCTTTTGTTTTGCGGCGTCTTCCAGGGTTGCCAGGTGCTCCATGGCGCTGTTGTGATGGTTGCACAAAAGGGTGGCCAGCTTCCGGGCCTGGGCCTCGGAGGCATGACCCAGAAAAGTCCCGTCCGGCATGTCGATAGCCTCAAGGATCTCCTCGTCCGAAAGGGGGCGGTCGGTGTCGGCCCCCGGGCACTCCGGAGCGCAGAGAAACATCAGGAGACACAGGACAAGGGCCTTTGGGCGACGGGTCATGGCAGAAAGATGCAGAGGGTTGTGCGGTTTCCCTCCGCGCTTGGGAGATATCGAAACTCATCCACCACCTCGGAGACGATGAAGAGCCCGAATCCTCCTTCCTGGGAGCCGTCGAAGAGGGGGGCCGGGACCTGTTCCGGGTCAAAGGGGGCACCGTGGTCAAAGAAGCTGACACAGATGCGGTCCGGGCCCACCTGTGCCCGGATGACGATGGTGTGGCCGGGGGCTCCCTTGTAGGCATGCCGGATGATGTTGGCCGCCACCTCGTTGGCAGCCAGCTCCATGCGGTTGACGGGGTCGTCGGCGATGCCGGCGAAGACGTCTCTCAGAAAGCGGCGCACGTCGGAAAGGACGTTCAGGTCGCTGGTGACGTCAAGGCATTGTTCGTTGATGTTGGGTCCCGGTCCGGGCATCGCATTTTATGTCCGTGGCGTATGGGCTGATGGGTGAATGTCTGGGGCGCTGTGCAAGGATGACTGCGTCTGTGCGCAGGCATGATCAATGACTATAGCTCCGCCCTTTGCTTTACACAAGGGGGGCGTTACCCCTGGGAAAAGCCGGAAAACCTGGAGGCCAGGTAGACATAGGCGGTCTTTCAACGGTGTTGGAATGCATCGTGTTTATGTGCGTAACGGGGCCTTGCCGAAAAGGGAAACTGACCGGAGAGCAAAGGGCAAAGGAACATTGATTACCAACGCATCATGAAAAGAGGACGTGGGGTTGCCGTGGGTGAAAGGGGCGATGTTTACTCTGTTTCTTCGGGCAACGGATATGAAGGCATTTCAGAATGGATGATGATGAGTTGATAAACGAATGTCTCTATATTACTGGCAATTTCTCCATAAATCAACCTTTCGGTGTGGTTCGTCAAGCCATTGTTCGTTGGTGATGGGGCGGCACCTTCATGGGACTGTCCGATGATTTTACGTATCCCTGCCTGGAAACATACCTCCAAAGGCAGGGATTCGGTTTTTTCTGTTGGGCGATTGCACCGGCTGGGATTTCCGGTAAAATTGAAATGTTGTCTCTGGGGCGGCTCCTGCGGGCGGGTTCTGATTGGGCCATGGGGACTGATAAGAGCTTGTGCAGGTACGTGTCGGAGTGTAGAATACGTATTCTAAAAGTGGTACGTATTCTCTCGTACGGCCCATGATCCTATTTTTTACGGGGCGCCCTTTGTTGCGGCCGTCACACCACCGGCGGCGTCGGCAGCAGATGATTTCAGAGACTCCAGGGCTCACACACGAACACACAAGCACCCCCTCCTTTATCTCCATGCAGGGTTTTCCTCTGTCCGTTTTGCTGTCTCCTTGCGATACCCGAAGCGGCAGGAGAAGAGAATCCTTCCTTAACAAAGGGGTGGTCGAGCCCTGAATCCGGATATTTCGCCAGAAAGCGATCAATCTAACGTCGTATGACGTTACTCCAATGAAGGTTGCTGAGACATATCCGGTTTTAACGTTCCCTTTCCCGTTGGAACAGAACGAACCATTCATGCTGGGGACCACACATATGACACTGAACATTCTTGGATTGGATATCGGATCCGTATCGGCCACCGCCGTTGAGATGACTCCCGACAGGCAGATTGTGAAAAAAGTCAGCCTGCAGCACAAAGGTGAGATGACATCGGCAGTGGAGACCCTTCTGCAGGCCTTTTCAGAAAGCCGCATTGGCGCGGTGGCAGCCACAGATACCACCCCATCCCTGATCAAGGCCAATCGACGGTTTGACGGGCGCATCAGCCTGATCCATGCGGCAAAGCAGCTTCATCCCGAAGCACGAAACGTGCTGTCCGTGGGGGGCGAGCAGTTTGCCCTGATCCGCTTTGACGACAAGGGCAATTACGTGGACACCCGTGGCAATACGTCCTGTGCCGCGGGTACGGGGAGTTTTCTGGATCAGCAGGCAGGCCGCCTCAATCTTTCCGGTATTGAAGAGCTCTCCCGCATCGCCGAAGAGAGCAACGGAGAGTTTCCCGAGATCGCCTCCCGGTGCGCTGTGTTCGCCAAGACCGACCTTATCCATGCCCAGCAGGAGGGGTACTCCCTTGCCGAGATCTGTGACGGCCTCTGCCATGGCCTGGCCAAAAATATCGCCGATACCGTGTTTGCCTCACGGGAGCAAAAAGACCCCGTGCTTTTTGTGGGGGGCGTGGCCCTGAACCGCGCGGTGACCGGTCATCTGGAGTCCATTGCCGGGGTGCCCTTTGTTACCGATGAGATGGCCCTTTACTATGGCGCCGTGGGTGCTGCCCTGGAGTTTCTGGCCGGTGGGGCCATTGCCTGCGACGCCGAGCCCATTGCCATCCCCGGGGGCGTGCAGCAGCAGGAGTCCTTTGTGAAGGAGTATCACTACCCGCCCCTGGAACTGCACCTGTCGGATTATCCCGACTTTTCAAGCGTTTCAAGCTACGATCTGCCCTTTGAGCATGACGGCCTCAAGAGCTTTGTGGAGGTGGATGTCTACGAGACGCCGACGGAGAAAACCCTGCCCGCATTCCTGGGCATCGACATCGGTTCCACCAGCACCAAGGCGGTGGTGGTGGACGAGGCAAAACAGGTGGTGGCCGGGTTTTATACGCGCACCTCAGGCCGCCCTGTGGATGCGGTTTCAGGCATCTTTGAGGCGGTGGAAGAAGTAGAGAAAAAGCTCGGGGTCGCCTTTGACTGGAAGGGGGCTGGCACCACGGGCTCGGGCCGCAAGTTTATCGGGCGCATCGTGGGGGCGGACCTGGCCCTGGATGAGATCACCGCCCATGCCCGGGCCGCTTGCGAGCTCAACCCCGAGGTGGACACCATCATCGAGATCGGGGGCCAGGACGCCAAGTTCACCACCCTGAAAAACGGGATGGTCACCTCTTCGGTAATGAACAACGTCTGCGCGGCAGGTACCGGCAGCTTCATCGAGGAGCAGGCCCTGAAACTGGGGTGCGATGTGCGGTCCTACTCCCGTCGGACCCTGGGGGTTCGCGCCCCCATGAGCAGCGACCGCTGCACGGTCTTCATGGAGCGGGACATCAACCACTACCTGGCCTGCGGGTTTTCCGTGGACGAGGTGCTGGCCTCGGCCCTGCATTCCGTGCGTGAAAATTACCTCATCAAGGTGGCGGAAGAGGGGCGCATCGGCGAGGTGATCTTTTTCCAGGGTGCCACGGCCAAGAACAAAGCCCTGGTGGCGGCCTTTGAGCAGCGCCTGAACAAGAAGATCCTGGTGTCCAAGTTCTGTCATCTTACCGGGGCCCTGGGCACGGCCCTGACTCTTCTGGACGAAGGGGCGCCTGCCACAACCTTCCGAGGCACGGGGCTCCACAAAGAGCATATTGCCGTCACCTCCGAGGTGTGCTCCCTCTGCAACAACAAGTGCAAGATCACCGTGGCCGATGTGGCCGGGGAGAAGGTGGCCTACGGATTCCTCTGCGGCCGCGATTACGAGTCCACCTCCTTTGTGAGCAGCAACAAAGCAGGGTTTGACCTGCTCAAGGCCCGCAAAAAACTCCTTCGGGTGGAGCCGCCCACCTCGTATCGCCACGCCGAAGTCGTGGGCATCCCGGCAGCCCTTCACCTGCGCGAAGACCTGCCTTTCTGGAAACGCTTTTTCTCCCTGCTCTCCATCCGCACGGTGACCAGCGAAGGGTTCAAGGCGGCGGTCAAGGAGGGGAAAAACCTCACCGGCGCCGAATTCTGTGCGCCCATGACGGCCCTGCACGGGCATGTGTCCCACCTGGTGGACAAGGCGGATTTTATTTTCCTGCCCTACTACATCGAGAACAAGAACCCGGAAAAGGGCGGGCGGCGCCAGTACTGCTACTACACCCAGTTCTCTCCGGCCGTGCTTTCGGCCTCGGCCCTGGGGGGCAAAGCCCAGCTGCTGACCCCCACGTTGAAGTACCTCTATTCGGGGTTCCATACCCGGTACCGGCTCTACCGGATGCTCAAGCAGGTGACAAAACAGCCCGTGAGTTTTTTTGAGGTATCCACCGCGTACAACAAGGCCACCGAGTTCATGAAGGAGGCCAGGAAAAATCTGAAAGGGCTCTACGAAAAAGAGTTTGAACCCCGGGAGAACCTCTCGGTGGTGCTCCTCGGTCGGCCCTATACGGTGCTGTCCCGCCAGGCCAACAACCGGATCCCCGATATCTTTGCCGAGCGCGGCGTGAAGTCCTTTTACCAGGACATGCTGCCCAAGGGAGACCCGGTCAAAATTCGCCCCATGCTTGACGAACTGCACTGGAACTACGCGGCCAAGATCCTGGAGGCCGCGGAGACCGCCGCAGGGATCCCCGGTATCTACCCGGTATTCGTCACCTCCTTCAAGTGCGCCCCGGACTCCTTTATCATCGATGCCTTTAAAAAGGTGATGGAGGCCAACAACAAGCCGTACCTGATCCTGGAGCTGGACGAGCACGACTCCAGCGTGGGGTATGAAACCCGCATCGAGGCGGCCATCCGCTCCTTTAAGAACCACTACACCCAGGCCCACAGGGACGGCTCCGGAGATTACTCCGTGGTGAACCCGGACCTGACCAAGGAGATGCGAAACAAGAACGTGGTGATCCCCAACTGGGACGCCATCACCTGCCGCCTCCTGGCCGAGAACTTAAGGCGGGAAGGGTACACCACCTACCTCATCGAGGAGACCCCGGCCACTATCCAGCAGAGCCTGAAGTTCAACACGGGCCAGTGCATCCCGGTGAACGCCATCGCCCAGGGGTTCATCGAGTGCATGGAGCAGAACCGGCTCAACCCGGCCGACACCGTGCTCTGGATGTCCCATTCGGAGCTGGCCTGCAACATCAAGCTCTACCCCCACTTCATCAAGAGCCATCTCAAGGCCCATGGCGGGGGCATGGAAGAGGCCGGCGTGTTTGTGGGAGAGCTCTCCTTCATCGACATCTCCATCCGTGCGGGGGTGAACACCTATTTTGCCTATCTGTTCGGGGGGCTTTTGCGGAAGATGATCTGCAGGGTCCGGCCCTACGAGGCGGCTCCTGGCGCCACGGACAAGGTGGCCGAGCGGTCCATGGAGATCCTCTGCGACGCCATGGCCGGATACCGCACCAAGGAGAGCGCCGTCATCCAGGTGACCGAGCTTTTCGAAGGCATCGAGACCCGAAAGGAAGAGCGCATCAAGGTGGCCATCTTCGGGGACCTTTACGTGCGGGACAACAAGGTGATGAACCAGGACCTGATCCGGGTCATCGAAGACCACGGCGGCGAGGCCATCACCACCCCGTACAACGAGTACGCCAAGATGATCGCGGAAAAGTATTTCAGGAAGTGGTTTGCCGAGGGCAAATACATGAGCCTTATTTCCTACAAGCCCCTTCTGGCGGCCATGAACACCCTGGAACGGCGATACCTCAGGTATTTTGAGCGGGTGCTGCCGGACGTGCACCACACCTACACCGACGACCCGGAGAAGATCTTGGCCCGGTACAACCTCTCCATGGAGAACACCGGAGAGTCCATGGACAACATCCTCAAAGTCCATTACATCAAGAAGCACTACCCGGACGTGGGCCTCTTTGTCCAGACCAGCCCGGCCTTCTGCTGTGCCTCCCTGGTCACCGAGTCCATGACCGAGACCATCGAAGCGGTCACCGGCGTGCCCGTGGTCTGCGTGACCTACGACGGCACCGGCGGCAACAAGAACCGCCAGATCATTCCCTACCTGAAGTACCCGAGGAAAGCTGAAAATACCCGGCGGGCCAGCGCCTGATATCCTGAAAACAAAAAGGCCGCCGTGTGTCCCTGGCGGGATATACGGCGGCCTTTCGCTTTAACGCGTGCCGACGGTGCCGGCAATGTGAGGCAGGGTGCGCTTGCGCACCGCAGAGACATCGTAACGGTCATGAAAATCCATGTACGGGTTGGGCTTTCACGCAGTATAGGCAAGGCAAAAGACGTTGGTTTTCCGAGCAAATGGTGCGCGAGCACACCCTACAAACGTCACAACACGACCAGTCAACGTCATCCCTGCAGTCTGTGTTCTATTGGGCTCAATTTTAAGACGTTTTTTTCAGGGTTAAGCAATCTTTCTTCCTTGCGTTACAAAGCCTCCATGGCTATTTTTCCCTTAGCCCTTAGCCCTTAGCCCTTAGCCCTTAGCCCTTAGCCCTTAGCCCTTAGCCCTTAGCCCTTAGCCCTTAGCCCTTAGCCCTTTAGCCTTCCCCCTTTTTTTCGCCCCTTGCAGGGGCGACCCCATCTTTTTCTTCTTTTTTTCCACGGAAAACCCGAACTTCCCGAGTTTTTTTCCCAGGCCCCTGTACTGACCGTGGGCGTAGCAGATGGGCTTGGCCCAGTCCAGGTGAAAGGCCCCGGTCTCTTCGTCCAGGTAGCGGGTATCGGCCATGACGTTGACCACTTCGCTGACGAACATGTCGTGGGTCCCCAACGGCACGATCTCTTTGACCCGGCATTCGATGTGCAAGGGCGCCTCGCTGATGATGGGAGCATTCACCTTTTCGGCTTTGCCGGGGGTGAGGTGCATCGCTTCGAACTTGTTGAATTTCTTTCCCGAACGGACCCCACACCAGTCCGTGGCCTTGGCCAGCTCTTCGGTGGTGAGGTTGATGACGTACTCGCCGGTGCGTTTCAGGATCTCGTAGGAGTGGCGGTTGGGCCGGACGGAGATGTAGCACATGGGCGGGTCCGAGCAGATGGTCCCGGTCCAGGCGACGGTGATGATGTTGTACTCTGCTTCGGTCTCGCCGCAGCTGACCATGACGGCGGGAAGGGGGTAGATCATGGTGCCGGGTTTCCAGCTTACTTTGGCCATTGTTATTACCTCTGTATGGATTGCGGGTGTCGGGAGAGATAGACCGGGGAGCCCTTAAAAAAAACTCCGGCGGCGAGGTGAGCCACCTACTAAAGCGCAAAGGCTTTCGAATTGTTAAGTCGTCTTATGCGCTATTTATTCCGGGCAAAGTCAAGCGGATTTCAAGCACCTTCGGTTTTAACAGAATTAAGGTGGAACAACCTTGGGCCCGTAGGGTGCGCTTGCGCACCATTTGGCCGCAAAACCAACGAAATTGGGGGTTCCATCATGGTGCGCAAGCGCACCCTACCATTATTTTACTCGGGCGCAGCCCGTCAGCGAATGTGATCGACCTGAGGAACGAAGGTCGGGAGCATTCGCAAACCTGGGGTGCAGGGGCTGTAGCCCCTGCCCGCCGGAGACATTTTTTTTCCTACCTGTCGGACTTACTCAGATAATAGTCGTAGTCGCCTTCGTAGGGGATCATCTCCCCGTGGTCGATGGCAAATACGCGGCTGACCAGGGCGCGCAGGAAGTGGCGGTCGTGGCTCACGAGGACCACGGTGCCCGTAAACGTTTTGAGCGCTTCCAGGAGGATCTCCCGGGACTGGATATCCAGGTGGTTGGTGGGTTCGTCCAGAATCAGCAGGTTCAGCGGTCGCGCCAGCAGGGTGGCCAGGACTACCCGGCTCTTTTCACCGCCGGAGAGCATGTCGATGCGTTTGTGCACGTCGTCTCCGGAGAAGAGAAAGGCGGCGCAGAGGTTGCGGATCACCCCGATGCCTGCGGTGGGCAGGGCATCCTGCACGGTGTCGAAGACGCTCTTCTGCGGGTCGAGGACGTCCATGGCGTGCTGGCTGAAGTAGCCGGTGTGTACGTTGGCGCCGATGGTGAGGTCGCCTGCCGAGGCCTCGGTCTGGCCTGCCATTACCTTTAAAAAGGTGGATTTTCCGGCGCCGTTGACACCCACCACGGCGATCTTGTCCCCTCTGCGCACCATGCCCGAGACCCCGCCGAAGACCGACTGCTCGGAGCCGTCCTCCTTGGGCCAGGACTTGGCCAGGTTGTCGATGGCCACCACGTCGTCGCCGGAGCGCGGGGGCTCGGCAAACTCGAAGGTCATGGTGCGCTGCTCCGGGGGCAGCTCGATGCGCTCGATTTTTTCCAGCTTCTTGATACGGGACTGCACCTGGGCGGCGTGGGAGACGCGGGCGGCAAACCGGGCGATGAACTCCTCTTCCTTGGCCAGCATCTCCTGCTGGCGGCGGTAGCTTGCCATGAGCTGCTCGCGCCTGATCTCCCGCTCCTTTAAGTAGAAGTCGTAGTTGCCCCCGTAGGTGGTGAGGGTGCGATTGGCCACCTCCACGGTGCGGCTTACCACGCGGTTCATGAACTCCTGATCGTGGCAGGTCATGAGCAGGGCCCCCTTGAACTCAGTGACCAGCCAGTTTTCCAGCCAGACAATGGACTCCACGTCCAGGTGGTTGGTGGGCTCGTCCAGCAGCAGCACGTCCGGGTTGATGAGAAGGATTCCCGCCAGGGCGATGCGCATCTTCCAGCCGCCGCTGAAGGCCTCCACGCTCCGGTCATGGTCCGCAGGACCGATGCCGAGGCCTGTGAGGATGGCGCGGGCCCGGGGTTCCAGGTCGTAGCCCCCTCGGTTTTCGAACTCTTCCACGGCATTGCCGTAGCGCTCCAGGAGGGCGGCCATCTCGTCGTCGCCCATGGGAACGGCCATGGCCTCTTCCATCTCGCTGATGGACGCGGCCAGCTCGCCGATGTTTCCTGCTGCAGCAAGGACCTCTTCCAACGCCGTGCGGCCTGCCATCTCGCCGGTGGTCTGGGAAAAGTAGCCGATGGTGGTCTTTTTCCCGATGGAGATCTCGCCTCCGTCGGGCTCCTCTTCCCCTGTGATCAGGCGGAAAATGGTGGATTTGCCTGCCCCGTTGGGGCCCACCAGGCCCGTACGGGAGCCGGAGAGGATCTGGAGGCTCGCCTTGTCAAAGAGGATCTGGTTGCCGTGCTGCCGGGTGATGTTGGTTAAGTGGATCATGGAAAGGGTCCGTGGTTCAGTGTATCAGAAAGCCGGGGCAAAGGGCAGGCACGCCGCCGATCATCCCGGGATGATGCGTCATTTTTCAAGGATGCGGAGCGTACCATGAAGCGCCGCAATGGGCAAGGCAAGCCAGGTGACAGGAAAAAAAGGGAATCGGCCATAGGAAATAGGGAATGTGCGTTGTAACTATTCAGCCCATGCCTCCGGCGGCCCTGCCGGGGGCTAAACTTTTAAAAAGTTTAGCAAACAGGTTTTAAAAAATCTTTTTGCGTGAATTTTTACTTTAAAGGCGGATGTGATTTGACCCGAGGAACGAGGGGCAAAACACATCTGCTATCTGCTTTCAAGGTGGCACACCTTGCCGCCGGAGGCTGTTTTTTTTGAGCTGAATAGTTACTGTGCGTTTTTTATAACCCATGACCTGTTTTTCCCATCACCAGCTTTTCCTATGTCCTGTTTTCCCTCTCGCCAGCCTTATACCCCCAAAAGCACCCGCGCACAGGTGAAATAGATAAAGAGCCCGGTGATATCCACCACTGTGGTCAACGCCGGGCTGGCCACAACGGCCGGGTCCAGCTTTAGCCCGGCTGCGCCCATGGGCAGGAGGGCGCCCACCAGGGTGGAAGTGAGCACCTGAACGGAGAGGGCCAGGACAATGGCGCCCCCTACCTGGGGCAGGGTAAAGCCTCCGGGGATGGGGCTGCCGCCGGAGAGGAGCTGGATCTTGATCCAGGCCACACCGGCCAGGACGGCCGCCAGCATCAGGGCGATTTTGAACTCCTTGCCCAGGACCTTGAGGATGTCTTTTGCCGAAATTTCTCCCAACGCCAGGGCCCGAATCACCACGGTGGCGGACTGGCTGCCCGTGTTGCCGCCGGTGTCGGCCAGCATGGGCATATAGAGGGCCAGGATCATGAGGTGGCTCAAGGTGGCCTCGAAGTGATGGAGGATTCCTCCTGAGACCAGGCCCGCTGCGGCCAGGCCCACCACCCAGAGGACGCGGTTCCTGAAATGAGTAAGGGCCGGGGTGCGCAGGTAGGAGGCCGCGTCGTGGCTCCCCTGGATGGCCATGAACTTTTCCAGGTCTTCGGTGTGTTCCTGGGTGATGATGTCGATGGCGTCGTCGTGGGTGATGATGCCCACCAGGGCGTCGCCGCCGTTGATCACCGGCAGGGCGATGAGCCCGTACTTCTGGATCTGGCGCGCGGCAAACTCCTGGTCGTCCGTGGCCCGCACCGAGATCACCCCTTCGTTCATGATCTCCTTCACTTGCTCATGGGCCGGGGCCAGGATCAGGTCCTTCAGCGAGGCAAATCCGATGAGCCTGCGCTCTTCATCCACCACATAGGCATAGTAGATGGTCTCCTTGTCCGGGGCTTCCCTTCGGAGTTTGTCGATGGCGTCGGCTGCCGTCAGGTCCGGGGAGAGGGTGGCGTAGTCCGAGGTCATGGCCGAGCCTGCGCTGCCTTCGTGGTAGGAGGAGAGCTTTCGGATGTCTTCCCGCTCGGCAACCGCCAGGGCGGAGAGGATTCGGAGTCGTCTGTTTTCGGGAATGCGGCTGAGAAGGTCCACCCGGTCGTCAGGAGACATTTCGGTTACCAGGCAGGCCAGCTCGTGGCGGCTCAGGGTTTCGGCAACGTCCGCCTGAAACCAGTCGTCCATTTCCGAGAAGATCTCGGCGGCAAGGGACAGCTCTCCCGCACAAAGGACCTGCCAGGCTTCTGCGGGGGTGAGGGCGGAGAGAAAGTCGGCGATGACGCGCGGGTGTCCGCTCTCCAGAAAGAGGCCCAGGGCCTCACGGTTATCGGATTCAAGGTAATCTCGCAGCTCAGGGACGAGGAGCGGGTTTTTCATGGTGGACCTCCCTGATGGGTTCCGCGCCGCGCGCGTCACCTTAGGGAAAGGGCCACCCGGATGTTACGCGGAGGGCGTGACGGGGCGTGCCTTTGGAGAGGGGTCGCAGAGCGGTCGGAGTCGTGGTGATGTCTTTTCAGGAGCGGGCTGACTGCCGCCTTCCGAATCGTTCATTTCCTGTTCCTGTGAAGTGATCTGTTGCTCTGTCGTGCAGAGTGTGCATGGTCACGTGGTGATGGCCTGCCGTAGGGCAAACCGCCCGTGCCCGGTAAAAAGAATGCATGAGGAAAGGGGAAAGGCCCCTGCCGGATGCACCCCACCGGGCAAAAACGGTGGCGACCATAGCACCATGTACTGGTTTCTGCAACCCAAACCTTTGTTTTTCGGAGGGGCCTTTTTATCTGGGGATGGTCACCCCTTCTCTTTCCGCAAGCCTGAAAAAATGGTCCTTGTACCAGTGCACCGCTTTATAAAAACGGTACCAGTTGCCCTCGGCAAAATCCGGGGCGGGGATGGCACCTTCCACCTTCCGTTTGTCGTAGGCTTTTACCGAGAAATTGGAAAAGGACGCCTTGAGCCAGTGGAACCGGTCGTAGCTGAGCATGGGGTCCGATGCGTCCAGAAGGTTGAGCCGGACCATGGTCTTCTGCCAGTTTTTGATCCGTTTTTTGTCGGTGTGCACGCCAAGGAGGGTGTCGAACAGGGGCGTGAGGTCCGTGAGGCCGACCCCGGGGTCTTTGTATTCGGGGTGCTTTTCAAGGTAGTCCGTAAGGTGCCCGTGGATCTTCATGAAGGCCCTCTCGAAGCGGTCGGGGTTGATCGCTTTGGATTGTTTGAACTGGGAGGAAAAATTGTCGCTGTAGTCGTAGTGGTAGGTCCAGGTGAGGTGGGGCTCGTCCGGGCAGCTCAAGGCCCTGCCGTGGCCGTAGGCCGGGGCCATGGCGTGGAGGGCCCGGTCAAAGGTGTCCCCGAGTTTGCTCTTCTGGAGCTGCATCACCCATTTTTTAAAGACGTGCCTCGGCACAAGGGGCATTTTGGTGGTGGCCGAGAGGTTTTCGATGCTGTTGACCTTGCTCAGGAGTCCGGAGAACCCCTGATGTGAGAAGGTGTCGGCGTAGGCGTGAAGGACCATGCCCAACTTTACAAGGTCGTTTTCTTCTTTGGCTTTTTCCAGGATGGGCCTGATGATGGGGGAGTTTTCCTTGCACCTCAGCTTACGGGTAAAGCTTTTCCCATCGCATCCCGGCACAAAGTGAAAGGCGCAGGTGTTGCCCGTCATGGAATCGTAGTTGTAGGTGGCAAGCCGGGCGTAAGAGTGGCAGGTGGCCATGTTGAAAAAGGCCGGTTTGCCGTCGATGGTCTCCGGCTCCACATCCGTCGGTTTCTTGGCCAGGACCATGTGGTTGATCTTGGCATCGTCGACGTATTGGGAGGCATAGGCGATGGTTCCCGCGGCCTCTTTGGTGAAGCCGCAGGCCCTGCAGAAGGCCAGGATGCCGTAGTAGTGGGCGTCAATTTTCATGGGTCCTCCGATGGGAAGAAGTTAATGATGTGACCGTTATCATATCAATGTTCCTTTTGTGTCAATCTTGTTTTTCGCGTTCTGGGTGTTGCTTCGCTTGCCAAAGGATACGGCATGGGAGGAGGGGGCGGGGATCAAGGGGTTCACTGAATTCAGAAGAGGGCTGAGGGTGGCAAACGTGTTGTGAAAAACAAGGGGCGCCAGGTGAAAAGGAGGTTTACGCATTTCAGGCACCTGCACCCCTTGGGGCGGGGTGGTTTTTAAAATATCCGTTTGACGCCGACGGTCATGGGCATGAAGTCGTTGTCGTTGATATCCCCACAGGTGAGGTAGTAAGAGATTTCGCCGAAGAGGAGTACCTTTTCCGAGACGTAGGCATCCACGCCACCCCCACACGGAACACGGCCCCCCAATCCGATTCTGAATCATGGGTATCCAGAAAATCCACACTGGCTGTGAGGTCGGCAAACCCGGCCCCAGCCAGGCAGTAGGGCTGTACCTTCCCTTTGCTTGGGTACCACTTTGCGTTGGCGGTGACGGCATAGCCGTCCAGCTCGAAGGCTTCGATACCGGCAACGCTTCCGTCAAATCCGTCGATGTAGAGGTAGTCGATTTCCGCTTCAAGGGAATCACTTATCCGGTATCCCAGCTTGGCATTGAACCCCAGGCTCTCATCGAACTCAATACCGTTTGATCCGGTATCGATGTTTTCATGCAGTTTGGATCCCCCGATTCCGACGGACCACGTTGATGTGGTTTCTGCCATGGCACGACAGGGGGAGAGTACAAAGATGACACAGAACGGCAGCAGAAAGTTTTTGAAACATTTCTTCATGGGTAACCTTTTTTTGGTGATTGATTGCATGTCAGCGGTCACATGGTTGAAGCCCATGTGATGTGACTTGCTATATTATTAAAAAAAAATCCAGTAAATTTTAACTTCATAAAAAAATAGGTGATAGCAAATATGATGAGGCATAGCAACGTTTCTTTTTATGCTTTAAGTAATGTTTGCCTGGGTACGCTGTTCGTTAATGAAACGCCAAAATTTCGCCAAAATTTGGTTAAAATTTAAATTTTTACGGCGTAAGGTTATTGATAATCAGGTGCTTATAAATGCGTCTATAATATTTATCAAAAAATCGGGGTAGTATTTGGTTGACTTGAAAAGTTCTTTTTGAAATACAACGTCAGGTTTTGACTTGATTTAATTCGTTGTAATGAACTTTTTACGAAGAGGGGGCCGTTTGTCGAATCGGTTTGCGTTGTGTCTTGTCGCCGCGTTGCTGCTCTGTTTTTTTTGCACCCCGGGAAGCGCCTCGGAGCCATATGCAGGAAGTGGTTCGTCGCTTCCCGGGCTGTGGTCCGGTTTTGCGCCGTCGGGCTCTGAATTGGCGGCTATGCGCGAGGCGTATTTCGGCCGTGTTTTTGTTCACGATGAGGACATTGCCGTTGATAAAAAGGGCGTTCCGCTTTTCGGTGCGGGGACCAGCGAAGGGGTTGTGTATGCTTCCGGCATCTGTGTGGGGGGATGAGCTTCTTGTTGAGAACAACGCGTCGGTCACCCTGAGGGCGCGATATCCCGCAATAGAGGACGTGGGGCGGGTGGATTCGGTGGCCAAGGCGTTTGGCATGAGTTTGTTGAACGGAGGCATCGCCCTGAATAACGGCGTCATTGACGCCGGGGCCTCCGGCGAGTCGGTGCGGCTGTCAACGGATGGAAGGTATCCCGACGTGGGGGCCAATCTGGTGGCGCTTTCCTGCGGGATCTGGGCAACCCGATCCGGTCAGCTCGCTTTTTCAAGCCCGTCGGTGCCTATGGAGGGAGAGGCCTCGGATTGTCTGGCATTGAACCGCGGAGGCATATCGGTTGCCTCTGCATTGGGAGGTCACGCCGCAGGCCCGGACGCCACTTACAGGACCCGGGCCCGTGCCTACGGGGTGTTCTGTGATGCAGGCGGCGTCGGCGTGAACACCGGGCGAATTTCAGCCGTGGCTGCCGGCGGCATCCGTCTTCGCTCCAACACCTCACCCATGGAGACAGAGGTTGTCTCCTGCGGTATCTACGGTGAGGCCGGGGCTGTGGTGTTTAACTCCGGCAGCGTTGTTGCCTCTGTATTCGGGGAGCGCCTTGAAGACCCAGGGGCTTTGGGAACCCCGTCTGCGTCGGGGACGGTGCGGAGTCAGGCCATGGGGCTCTTTGGCAACACCGGGGCCACGGTTGTCAACACCGGAGAGGTCTTGGTAACGGCCCAGGGCGGTGACGCCGGAGACAACCCGGAGGCCCTGGCTTGCGGACTCATGGGCAGCACCGGCAGCCGGATTGTCAACACCGGCTCGATTTTCGTCTCCTCTCAATCCCGCGGAAAGGCACGGGCCTATGGGATTGTGTCCACAGGAGATGCGGAGCTCTATTCCACCGGAATGGTGGATGCCCGTGCCACCTCCGACTCAGACGATGCCCAGGCTTATGAAGTCTACGCCGCAGACGGCAGGCTGGCGGTCAAGGAGTACGAAGTCCGCTTTTCCGGGGATACGTCGGCGCTCAATGGTGTCTGGGGACATTCCGCCACCGGTTCCTTTGATTTCTCGGAAGCTGCCCTTCATGTCCGTATCGACGAGAACACCCTTTTTGAAACCCCGTATCAAATCGATGGGGCTGTTTCAGGGGAAGCCCACAGGTTTGCCCATGTGGAAGGGTTGTTCACCGAAGACATTGCCGTGGTGGGCCTCAACGGAAACGAATCCATCCTGTTTCGTTACGCCCCTGCGTTTAATCCCTCCCTCAAAGCCTTTCGATACACAACGAACACGATGAACCGCGGCATTGCCCTGGCAGAAGACGCCATGATGGCCGCTGCCGTGGGGCAGTGCTCACAATGGGCTGGGAACGGGGAACGAGCCCGGGGGCGAACCCTTTTCGTGACGCCCTTTGCCGGTAAAGGCCATGGGGACGGGTATGACGCTCAGGACGGCGGGGTTTCCGGTGGCGGCACCCGCGAGTGGGGACGGGACACTCTGGCAGGGGTTCATTTTGTTCTCAATCGCGGCTCCCTGGATTTTGATCCGGCAAGATACCAGGACAGGGAGACCCGCATGACCCATGCCGCCATCGGGGCCCAGGGGCTTCGCCGGATCACGGAAGACGCCTTTCTTCGTTTCTCCTCCACCTTCTTTTATTCCACCCATGATTATGAGGACAAAGACCCTCGGAACCTTGAGGAAGCCGATTACAACACTCAGGGGATCATCACGCGCCTTTCCGGGGCTTACGTGTTTCGACCTGTCCCGGGCAGCTCCCTGATTCCTGAAATCGGCCTTCGCCATGAATGGGCCCACCAGGAGTCCTTTGCAACGGATCACATGGGGTGGATGGGGACACGCTACGGGAGCGTCGATGAGCAGGAGCTCTATGGGGAAGTGGCCATTGACTGGAGAGGGGGGGGGAAAACGGGAACACTCGCCATTCGACCCCGGCTTCGTCTTTTTGCAGACCAGGTCCTTACCGGAGGGAAGGCCACCGGGACCATGGAGCTGGCAGATCAGCGGGCCACCCTTTCAGATCGCCGGGACGCCCCTGGCTTTGGGGCGCTGTTCAGCGCTGAGGTGATCCGGGGCGATGCATCTCTTGCCCTCGGTTATTCAGGTCGCATTGACGAGGAGATGACCCGGCACAGCGGATGGGTGAATTGTCAGGTGGCGTTCTGAGGGGCTCTCTCAGCAAGGATGCCATGGGGCGATCCTGTTTTTTTAGCCTGCTGGGCAGGTGCTAAGCGGATGGTTACAGGTGCTGTTTATGCATCGCTGCCTGCAGCGTTTGGAATTGAAGGGGTAGAAAATGAAGGACATGAGGGTAGCAGAGCACGTGGCAATACGTCCATGGCGGTTGATACTGGTGTTGGGGGTTCTATTGATTGCAGGGTGCGGTGGTGGCGGCGGTGGGGCCGCTCCCGGTACGGAGCCGGGCAGTGGGGGGGCGGAGCTCGAGCAGCCCCAGGCGGTCTCGGTGGCCGCAAGGGAGTCGGCTGTCAGCCTCTCCTGGAAAGCCGTTCCCGGCGCGAGGCAGTATACGGTCTACTGGTCGGAGACCTCGGATACATTTGGTGGGGTGAAAAGTTCGAAAGGCGCTGCATGGACAGCGATCAGAGGCATCAAAGGGACGTCCTGGGTCCATGAAAATACCTGTTTTTGCAAACAGCTGTATTATGTGGTTGTGGCGGAAGACGGTACACAGACCAGTAACCCCTCAGAGGTTATTTCCACTGCGGCCGGTGCCGGTGCATTGGATTTCCCAAGGCATTTGAGGGCTGCTTCTCAGGGTGACGGCATTGTGGTCAGCTGGGAACCGGTGCCCTGTGCCCGGAGCTATACCGTGTATTGGTCCGATGACCCGGGCCGTGCGGAAGATGAGTGGCAAATGGAGTCGGATATTGCGGTGGCAGAATGGCTTCACAAGGGCTTGGAGTACGGTAAGGCCTACTATTACGATATTGCTGCGACCGGTGACGATAAAATCGTTTATTCCTATGAAGCTGACAGGGTACATGCCACGGCCGAAGCAGGCACTCTTCAAACACCGCAGCACCTTTTTGCCAGGCCGGTGGATGATGCTGTGGAACTCTCCTGGGATGACGTACCCGGAGCGGAGTCTTACACCATTTACTGGTCCAAACATCAGTCGGCTGGAGTTGACGGGGAACACATTGAGGAGACAACAAAAAGTGCTTTGAAAGTGGTTGAGGGCCTTGAAAAAAATACCACTTACTATTTTGTTGTTGTCGCCTCCGGAGGGATCTACGAGAGTGAGCCAAGCGATACCGTTCCCGTTTTTTTTCTGGGGAAGCCGATAAAAACGAAAACGGTCACGGTTACCATCTCTTCGGGTGAGGGGGCTGCCGATGTTGCTTTTGAATTCGCCGAACTTCCGAAAGGTTCTTACTGGATGGGGTCATCCGTCTCTGAGTCGGGGCGTAATGAAAATGAAGACCTTCATGAGGTGACATTAACCAAAGATTTTTATTTGATGACCACCGAGGTGACTCAGGGACAATGGACAGCTGTTGTTGGAGAGAATCCCTCCTTGTGTCAGACGTCAAATAACACACCTCCCCAAGATTTAGGCTTTATGATTGTCCCAGGCATTACCTACCCCGCTGACTCAACAGAATATCCTGTGGAAAATGTCTATTTGGTAGGGCCATCCACCGGTGAAGAAAAATTCGTACCGGGAATTAAGGCGTTTATTGATAAGCTAAATGCAGCAAGCACGAAGTACACATTCAGACTTCCAACCGAGGCCGAATGGGAATACGCAGCACGAGCTGGTACAAGGACTCCTCATTCCATAGGTGATGGCTATGAGATTAAAGACGATGAGGCTCGCTTTATAAATAGTATCGAGGGGTGGCCGGGGACCTGTAAGGCGAAATCATTCAGTCAGAACCCATGGGGGTTGTATAACATGCATGGCAACGTGAGTGAGTGGGTGGCGGATGCTTGGCGTGAAAAACTCGGGAATAATCCACAGGTGGATCCGCTCCATACGACGTATCTCAGCGGTGATGCAGACTATCATTGCATTCGGGGGGGCGGTTATTCCGATATAAGAAAAGAGATGCGTTCGGCCTATCGGCGTGAAATTGACAGGAAGGGGAGAAATGGGAGGACTGGATTCCGTCTTGCTGCTGATGTAAAGGATGAGTAGACGAAAAATGGGGCGCTTGCCTACAGTCTTGATAAAAAGAAGAATATTTCATCAAATGAGTAGGCTTGGCCCCTCCATTTTTCTTAAGCGATTCTGGAGATACTTTGTAGGATGGGCAAAGCGCGAAGCGTGCCCATCTGATGGCCGATGGGCCTTCGATATGTGAGTCGTGGTCAACATATCGACCCCCCGATACCCCTTCTCCATTCCCCAAAACCTGTCCTTCGGACGCCTTCCCAAAGAGGCCGTGTTGATTTTGGAGCAATCCGCATTTGAGACCTCACTGCCGGATGCACCTTTTAGTCTTTTCCGTTTATTCCGTGGCGCCGACTTTCTTTGATTTGCTTTGCTCTTCAAGCTCTTCCGGCGTGTGGCGGATGCCCACCCGGAAGAGGGCAAAACCCGGGCTGACGAACTGGTTCTGGGCGCGTCCCAGGATGGTGCCGTCAAGGGGGGAGAGGGTCTGGTGGACCACGTTGGTGACCGGGTCGATGATTTCTGCCAGCAGGTCCCCTTTTTTGACCGATGCCCCGAGCTTGACCTTGTTCATGAGGATCCCACCGGCTTCGGCGCGTACCCACTGGCTGCCGTAAAAAACGGGCTGGGGGGAGGGGAGGAATGTGAATTTATCCACCATGCCCATGTTTTTCAGGAAGGATTGGATGCTCTTGACCCCGGTAGCCACCTTGTCGGGCTCCAGGCTCAAGGGGCCGCCGATCTCCATGACCACCGCCGGGATGCCCGAGGCGGTGGCCGCGCCTCTCAGGCTCCCTTCCGGGGCGGTACTCTGAAGAGCGGTCAGGTCGCCGAACCCTTTGGCGAGGTCGGCCACCTGGTCCATGGAGAGGTCCACGCGGAGCTGGGGCAGGTTTTCCCGGAAAAACGAGCCGGTGTGGATGTCGATGAGCATGTCGCATTTGTCGATGATGTCCGTGAACAGAGCATGGGCAACCCGGCTGGGGTAGGAGCCCTCGGGGTTGCCGGGAAAGTAGCGGTTGAGGTCCCTTCGGTCGCCGATGTAGCGATCCCGCCTCCAGAATCCTTCGAGGTTGACGATGGGCATTCCCACCACCACCCCGTTGAGCTTTTTGGGGTCGATGTTGTGCACCACCTGGCGGATCATTTCGATGCCGTTGAGCTCGTCTCCGTGGATGGCGGCGGTCAGCGCCAGGACAGGGCCCGGTTTCGCTCCGTTGATGACGATGACCGGGGTTCCCACCGTCACCCCGCCCGGCGCCTGGACAGAGAACCATTTCAGGGTTTTCATGGTGCCGGGTTCGACGGTCTCGCCAATGATCTTGAAAGGCTTTGTCGTGGGGGCCCCGAAGGTCTCCTTGATGGGCTTTGTCTCATGGGCAGGGGGGGGCGCTGCGGGGGGCTCAGCCTCGCTTTTGTCGGTGATGGTTTCCGTGGCAAAGGCCGGAAAGGCAAGGCACAGAATCAGGAAAAGCAGCCGGTGGGTTTTCATAATCCTCCTTGGTCCTTCAGGTGTTGCGTCATGTATGGCGGCTGTGGAGCCGATCCCGTCGATTTTGGCAGGCGGGTAGGGGGGCTTGTCACATGGGCATGTTTGAGGGGGTGACGGCGGGTCCGTCGTGCGTGTGTCGTGCAAGCAAACACGGCAGGCCCGGCAACTTTTCCTTTTGTACCCTGTTTCTGTCGGAAGTGTCTATTCTTTTTCGGGATGTTGCTTTTGAGGGCTGGGGGTTGACGAAACGGGGAGGGGGCATGGCCTTGTCTTCCCGTTTCGTTTTTTTTGCCGCTATCAGAACTTGACCACGTCCACCATCTGCTTGAGCTGATCGGAAAGGTTTTTCAGCTTTTCAACGTTGTCGCCGATCTGGGTGCTGTTGGTTGACATCACACCTGCGGCGTGGTCGACCTGGTTGATGTCATGGGTGATGTCGCCTGCCACAACAGCGCTATGGGCGATGCTCTCTGTGATGTCCTGGTTTCCTTTGGAGGCCTGGGCAATGTTATCGGCGATCTCCTTGCTTGTGACCGACTGCTCCTCAATGGCCGAGGCAATGGTGGTAACCAGTTCATTCAACTTGGTGATGACATCGGAGATGCCCTGGATCTCTACGATGGCGTCACTGGTTGCGCCCTGGATCCCGTCGATGCGGGTCTTGATCTTGTGGGTTGCCTCGGAGGTCTGTACCGCCAGCTCCTTGATCTCTCCTGCCACCACGGCAAAGCCTTTGCCCGCTTCACCGGCCCGTGCGGCCTCGATGGTTGCGTTTAATGCAAGGAGGTTGGTCTGCTCGGAGATCTCCTTGATGGCTTCGGTGACCTGGCCGATTTCATGGGCCGATTGTCCCAGGGCATCGACCTTGGTGGAAGCCCTGCGGGAGAGGACAACCGCGTCGTCGTTGATTCCTCGGGCCGTGGCCGTGTTGCTGCCGATTTCATTGATGGTGGTGGTCATTTCTTCCAGGGCGGCGGCCACCATGTTGATGTTTGTGGCGGACTGCTCTGTTGCAGCGGAAACCGAGTTCATGTTGGCACTCATTTTCTCTGCTGCTGCGGCCACGGCGTTGGATTTGCCGGAGGTCTCGGCCGAGCCGGATACCATCTGGGTCGACACGGTGCCGAGTTCTTCGGTGGCGGAGGTGAGGGTGTGTACCCCGGACCGGATATTGGAGAAGGTTTCCCGGAGTTTGATGGCCATGGTTTCCATGTCTTTGTAAACGCCGTGGAGCTCGTTGTTCCTGTCGTAGGTGAAGGTGATGAGGAAGTTGCCTCCGGAAATGTTGCGGGCCACCTTCGCGATTTCTGCGGGGTCGCAGCCCAGCTGCCTCAAGACGCTGCGGGTCAGGCCGATGACAACGAGAACGCCTATGAGCAGGGCCCCTGCGCTCATGACGATGATCAGGACGATCCCCCGGTGGTTGGATGCCTTCAGGCGGGGGCCGATCTGATCCTGGACCCCCTTGATGTCGAGTTTAATTTCATCGATAAGGTCTGCCACTTCGGGGCCGATACGGTCCAGGGTGCCCTCAATGACCTGGTTGCGGGTGTTTCGAAGGGAAAGGGCCTGGGCAAAACCTTGCAGGTAAAGGTCTTTCTCTTTTTGGATGTTGGAAAGAGCCGTGGTGTGGGCCTCTGTCTTTGCAAGGTGGTCCAGGGCCTCTTGCATCAAATCGAATTCGGAGGCCACCCGGTCGGCATCGGACCGGGCATTGCTGACGAAAAAGGCGGTCCTGTGAACCCGGCCGATGAGCATGTGTTCCATGGCAACCCCCGCTCCATAGGTCACTTCGGTGTCGCGTTCCCGGTTGGCCGACTCCAGGAGCTCTGCGAGCAGGGTTTCCATGGCCTTGCCCCTGGGGTTCAGGACGTCTCCGATGATTTGTTCTTCTTGCTTTTGAAGGTTCACCACCTTGGTGAAGGCTTCGTTGTAGCGGCTAACGGAAGCGTCGATCTCCCGGATTCTTGCGGCACGGTCAGGGTGGTTGATGTTCCCGGTTGCCCGTTTCAGCAAATCATCCATCTTCTCATAGTACCCCAGGAACTCTTCCCGGTTGGTCTCGTTCCCAGAGATAAGGAACTCTTTGACGTTCATCCGCGTCATGAGCATATTGGCCTGAATCTGGCCGGAAAGGTTGGCGTTGCGGGCCATTTCCCGGTACTCCGTAAAACCGTTGGATGCATTGTTCAATGTGACGATTCCCAGCAGAGTGGTGGCGGCCAGCAGGCCCAGTACCGTGGTAAATCCCAGGATGAGCTTGGATTGAAGAGTCATGGTTTTCAGGGTGTTCATGGGGGTATTCTCCTAATCAAGAGGTGCTTCGAAGATCAAAAAAAACGTGTGGCTCCACACTTCGCGCACAAGTCCGCAGATCGAGGTGGCTGTCGAAAAGCGTGCCGATGCCATGGCTTAAGACAGGAAGGTGTCCAACGTATTTTAGTGAAAAGCTGTCAACGGGTTGAAAAACCGGGACACACGTATCCGAAGAAAAGGCGCGGAACCCTTCAGGGGGTGCGGTGAGGTGGTTTTTGATTCTCAGGGTTGGTTGATGAGTCGTGAAGAGTCAATGGGCAGGCGTGTGGGAACATGGCAGGCAGGCGGTTGCCTGTCTGTGCGTCGATCTTTTTTCCAGATTCCCGGCCAGGGGGTGTTGTGTCCTTTCGTAGGGGTTATGATGTTTTATGAAATATCTTATAAAAATCACGAGAGCTAATAGCCCAACTTGTGCTGACAGTCAATCAGAAAAAAGTAAAAAAGTGAGGATTTGACTCGGACAATATTCCTACTCCTTGAAAAGTAACATTGGCAAATGCGATTGTGTCGCGTGTATTTCTGGTTTTTTTTCGGGGGGATAGGTGCGGGTGAACTTTCTCGGGCCTCGGAGGGGTTCACCGTGGCTCCGCAGGAGGGGGGAGAACTTACCCCGGATATTGCATGAGAAAGCAATCATCCAAAAGGATGATATATGATTTTGGATAGCCACAATAAAAATGTTAGCATTTTTTGAAAATGCAAAATGTAAATCAGCGTTTGCTGTTTGATTTTCTCACACTTCGGGCGAACCGGGCTATTGCCGGTTGCAGGCCGTGGGGGAGGCTTTTCATCACGGGCCTGCCATGGCCTGTTTTCCTTGGCACGGCACGAATGCGTTGACATCTCGCTGACGGTAGGATACTTTTCCTCCCATTCTTTAGAAATGGCCCTGGCCATTTCGGACATAATATTCAGGTGCCGGCCGATCAGTGGCCTGCATAACAAGGAATCCTGTGCAAATCAGGAACGGGCCCGCCGCTGTAACCGGGGACGAACGCCGCATCAACGCCACTGTTGAATCTCAACGGGAAGGCGCGGCCAGTAGATCGATCCGGAAGTCAGAAGACTTACCTGAATAGCTGGGTAGATTTTTCACTCGTGGATAAGGGTGGAAACGTGCATTGTGGAATGAAAACGGTATCCCACACAGGCTTTGATCTGTGTGGGTTTTTTTGTTCTCCGGCGCAGGCGGCGCCGGGGGGAAAAAGACCCGCACGGTATGTGGCTTTTCCGTGGCCGGGCTTTTCTGGCTACGGGTGTTTGGGGAATGGGGCGAGCCGCCCTTTTCCCGGGCATGCATGGGGACCGGATGGAAACGCACGCCTCTTTTCTCCATGCCTGCTGATTTAATCATCAAAGAATGTGAGGAACGAGGTATGCTGAAACGTCATGTGAAACACCTGGCCTGTACGGGTGTGGCGGCCATTTTTTTATGCTCTGCGGGGGTTGCGCCCTCAGCAGCAAAGGGCGCTGACGCCTTGGGGGAAGTCGTGGTCACGGCAGAACGCTTTCCCACCGGGGAAAAAGAGAGCTCCCGGTTTGTCACCATGTACTCATCGGAAGAGCTCATGGAGACAGGAGCCAATAACCTGGCCCAGGCCCTGAGGCGAAAAGGAGGCTTCTCCTACAAGTCCTTCGGGCCCCAGGGGGTCTCCTTCGGCGGCATGAACAGTGAGATCACGGCCCGGGGAATTTCCAAGGGCACCCTGATCCTGGTCAACGGCTGCCCTGTTCAGGGTGCCGCCGGCCAGGGGTACGACCTGGACATGATCCCCCTGGAGCAGATCGAGCGGGTGGAGGTGATGAAAGGGGCGGCTTCCACCTTATACGGGGCCGACGCCCTTGCCAGCGTGGTCAACATCATCACCAACAAGAACGCCAAGGCCACCCAGGCATCCGTGTCCGTGGAGGCAGGCTCCCACGGGCATCGCACGGCAAGCGCAGAGCTCAGCAGCCCCCGTGTGAACGTCGGGGTCTCTTACGCTCACCTGGACGCGGTGGACAAGATTTCCCAGACCACCTACCCGGATGACCCCTCCGATAATTATTTTTACTCGCGGGACGCTGTGGATAGCGGCGGCCTCAACCTCAACGCCACCCTGGCAGATGGCCTCTACGTCGACTACCTGGGAAGCCTCAGCACCACCGGGTACACCAAAAACAAAAATGCGGGCGGTGTGGATAAGGAAACGGAGCAGGAGCACGCCAAGCACTTTGCCGACATCCGATTTGAAAAAGAGCACGTCAGGCTCAAGGCCTTCGGCTATCTGGACCAGCTGGACCGCGAGGAGCTGACCAGTAAAGGGCTCACCGATGAGTGCAACAAGAACTACAACTACGGGGTGCAGGGGGATTACCGGACCACCTTGGCCGGGGTGGAGCTGACCGCCGGAGGAGACTATGTCTACCGGGGTGCCGATTACAGCGAAAAATACGGCAGGCACCACCGGGACGATATTTCAGCCTTTGTGCAGACGAAAAAGACCTTTGCCGATTCCCTCACCGTGGTGCTGGGGTTTCGTGAACAGCTGATCTACGATGGAAACGGTGACAACAAGGACTACGACATCTTCCTGCCTTCTGCCGGGGTCACCTACCGGGTCTCCTCCGGCCTGAACCTTTTTGCCAACGCCGGAAAGGCATTCAAGGCACCTACCTTCAACGACCTGTACTACAAGGGCGATGCCCTCACGGGCAACCCGGATCTCGACCCCGAGAGCGGCTGGACCTACGAGGGCGGGATCAAGTACGACAACGACTACATGAGGGTTCGCCTGGCGTGTTTTTATATGACCTTCGAAGACAAGATCGAGTCCATAACCGTGGATAAGGTAACCACCAAGTTCAACGCAGGCGACTACGAGTCCACGGGGGTTGAGTGGGAGACCTCCTTTTACCCCTTTGTGAACCAGGCCTCGTTCCTGGACGCCGTCTCCCTGGATGTGGCCGGTTACCTGGCCGATACCACGGCCGAAGACACCGATGGGGAAGAGTACCAGGCCGCCCCTGAATTCCAGACCTCGGTGGGGGTGTCCTATGTCACCGAACCGCTGGTCCTCAACCTTGCCGTGGATATCTTGCGGGAGCGGGAGAGAAATCTCCCCAGCTACAACCCGGTTCATTTTGCCGGAAAGCTGGCCTGCTGGAAGGGGTACCTCACTTTTGGCGTGGACAACATGTTCGACGACACCGTGGTGACCTGGGGGGACAACACCCCCGACAAGTCAAAGCACTACGAATACTACGACCTGGGCCGCACCTACAAGCTCGGGTATGAGTTGATCTTTTAATCCGGGTAGTTCATGAAACAATAATCGTTTCAAAAGGATAACTTGAATATGGGTTTACTCGGTCCATGACATATCCGGGTTAGCCTTTTCGATTCACTGGCCCCCCGCGCCGTTCCCGCCGCGGGGGGCCACCTCAAAGCTGCTCCTTCCTCCCCAGTCCCTTTCCGAACCGGAGAATCGCCTTCCAACCATCAAGATGTTGAGGACGTTCCTGTATGTAACAGGCCCCTTTATGCAACAAGCCATGGGGCTGTTGTGCCCTGATTGGGCTGGGCGGAATGCCCTGCTTTTTTCAGGGGGATGGGCAGGGGCTTGCTGTGATCATGGGGGGCACACAGTCAATGTGAGTAATTCTTGATAATTTTTGTCAAGAATTGACAGGGGGTGGCGGTGTGGGTTGGGAAAAATGGTGTGCTGTGAGTATATGTCATATAATCAATTTATTATCCTTTTTATCTTGGGCGTTCCCGTGTGGGGAAAGGGCGATTGACTCTGTGGGCGGAAGTAGATATATTTCCCTCGTCTTGAAACGGGTTTTTGTGATTTTTTTCGTTTGATGGGCCGGATTTGGGGGAGTCCTGCCTCGTTTTATGCAGGGATGGTGAGGATGGAGGACATATTGCATTCGTCTTCGGACGGAATCTGGATCTGGGATGCCTTTGGCCGTGTGATCGCCGTGAACAAAAAAGCCGAGGAGCTCGGGGGTATCCGGGCGGATTCTCTTATCGGCCGGTGTTATATTGAGCTGATCCAGAATGGCCTCTACGATCGCTCCGTGGCCCATGACATCTTCCGCAGTCGGTGCCAGGGGGTGACCCAGGCGGCATCCCTTCGAACGGGAGTGCGTACCATCAACACCGGAACCCCGTATGTCAACGAGCGTGGTGAGATCGTCCGCATCGTTGTCAAGGAGAAGGAGATATCCCACTTAAGCGATGAGGCGGCCCTTTCCGAGGTGAGCCGGATCCGGTCAGGCTTCGGCGAGTCCTTTGAGGATCCCGGGGTGGTCTCCCTCGGCAGGTACGAGGTGGTGGCCAAAAGCCCGTTGTACCGACGTTTGTTGAAGCGGAGCTTTAAGCTGGCCGATGCCGGGGTCTCACGCCTTTTGGTCCTGGGAGAGTCGGGGACCGGCAAAGGGCTCCTTGCCCGGTTGATCCATGAAAAGAGCAGGCGCAGGGAGCACCCCTTTGTGCAGCTGAACTGCGCGGCCGTACCCGAAAACCTGTTGGAGTCCGAGCTCTTCGGGTACGACGGGGGCGCCTTTACCAGCGCCAGGGCCCAGGGGAAAGAGGGCTTGTTTGAGGCGGCCCACGGCGGGACCCTGTTCCTTGACGAGATCGGGACCCTGCCCCTGGCCCTCCAGGCCAAGCTCCTCAAGTACTTAGACGACTTTGAGGTGACGCGCCTGGGCAGCACCCGGGTGCAGAAGGTGGACTGCACGGTGGTGGCCGCCACCAACTGTGACCTTAAAGACCTGGTGACGCAGGGACTCTTTCGCGAGGACCTCTACTACCGACTCAACGGATTTTCCCTCACCATTCCGTCCCTGCGGCAACGTCCCGAAGACATCGCAGGGCTCCTGGATCATTACATCGAGCGGTACAACTGCCAATACCGGCTGTGCCGTTACCCCTCCCAGAGCCTCCTCGACCAGTTGTACGACTACCCCTTTCCCGGCAATGTGCGGGAGCTCAAGAACATTGCCCGCCAGATCGTGGTGCTTGGGGAGGTCGACTTGCCCGAGGCCTCCCCCTGTCTCCCGCGCGGGAGGACGGTTGGGTACGACGAGCCACAGAAAGACCTCAAGGGAAAGATGGACGCCTTTGAAAAAGAGCTTCTCAGGCAGGCGGTCTCCATGCACCGGACCACCCGGGAGGTGGGGGACTACCTGGGGATCGACCAGTCCAGCGTGGTGCGAAAGCTCAAAAAACACGGCCTCTCCATGGGCCGCAAAAAGAGGCGGTGACCCCGGCTCGTCGACTCATTCTGCCCTGTGGCCACCGCCCCTTCCTCTCTCCTGGCGGTTCTTTCGACTCTTCACAATCTGGTGACAGCCCCTGCCCGTTGGCAGGGGCTGTGTTGGGCTAAACAGCCCGCTTTATCACGCCTCCCGACGGCCTGGCCGCGTAGAGTTCGGCGATGGTTCCTCCGGAGGGGGAGAGGTCGCCCGCTTCCCAGGTGTCCGGTTCCGCCGATGTGGCCAGGGCGGCCGAGTCCTCGTCTTTGTTGCTGAGGCTCCAGTTTGCGTAGCTTACACTGTGGTCGTTCAACGCGGTGAGCCAGCTTTCTGTTTCGGTTGGGCCCACCCCCTGTCCGCCGTCGGCCATGGTGGTGCCGAATTCCGAGACAAAGATGGGGAGTTCCTCGTCCATGGCCGCCTGGAACATGTTGAAGACGTGCTGGCCGGGCTCGGGGAGGTGCTCTTTGGCGTAGAAGTGGAGGTTGTACATGATGTTCTCCCGGTCCTCGATGGGGCTTTCGATGACCTGATCCAGGCGCTGGCACCATTCCGGCGTGCCCACGAGGATGACGTTCTGCGCCCCCGTCTCCCGGATGGCGTCGATGATCTCCTCTGCGGTCCCTTTCATGTCCTCCCAGGCGTACAGGGGGGCGCCCGGCGAGTTGTCCGGTGTGGAGTAGTTCGGTTCGTTGAAGATCTCGAAAATCACGTTGGGGCTGTCCCCAAAGGCCCGGGCCATCTCTTCGAAGAAGTCGATGGCATGGCCTTTCCACTCATCCGGCCCCATCTCCACGGTGCCGGAGAAGTCCCGGGACGGAAAGGGCTGGGCCCCGTAGGTGAAGTCATAGAGCAGGTGCCAGTCGATGATGACGTACAGGTCCGCGTCGATGGCCTCCTCCACCCGGGTTTTGACCTCCTCCCGCAGGCTCGCCTGGCCCGTATCGGCAAAGTCGAGATACCCCATATCGTCCTCCGTTGCTGTGTACATGGCAAGGCGCACGAGGTTGCCGCTGAACACCGATGGGATCTGCTCCATGCTGTGGGGGTTGAGAAACTCGCCGTACCAGGTGTAGCCGTGGGAGCTCATGCCCAGAAGGAGGATGTCTTCTCCGTCCTCGCCCTTGAGGCGCCCGTCGGTCCCTACAAAAAGGGCTCCCCGGGTGGAGGGGGTGTCCAGGCCGGGGTTCTCGCCAGCTCCTTCGTCCACTGTTGCCGTGCAGGTGATGTCCTCTTCGGTTAGGTCTCCGTGGTTGAAGTCAAAGCCGATGACAAAGGAGGCGCCCGGATCGATGAAAACAGGATCTTCTTCCGCCTCCAGAGTGATGGTAAGGGTGGTCCCGGCTGTGGCCGCGTGGGCCTCCATGTCCAGCTCCACCCAGGCCGACTTGAAATCTCCGATGACGGCAGCGTCTGCCACCACGTCCAAGATGCAGTCCTCGGCGTCCAGGGGGGTGGGGAGGGTGTTGGTGACGGTGACCTCAAAGAGGGTCCAGTTGTCATTCTGGCTGGTAACCTCCACGGAGGTCTCAAGCAGGGTGGTGTTTTTTGACGGCATGGTGTTCTCCTTGAAAAATGGTGGTGATCCGGGCAACGGGCCCGGGAAAGTGTGGGGCAGGGCAAGCGCCTCGGCAGACCATGGGGCATGCTCGGGCAGGGTGCCGGTGCCCGGTTTCACAAGTGATTCAAGGGACGCAAAGGGAGCCACCGAAAGCAATCGTGGCCGGGGAATCGCGGGCTGCTGATTTGTGTGGGGGTATGCGAGGGAAGAGGCGGACAGGCAGGGCGGAAGATGGCTTCGAGGGCGAAATTCGAGATAATCTGTTTACGTATTGTTGATGAAAAATGTAGCCGTTTCCGCGGGTTGCTGCAAGGCTTGAATGGTGTTTTTTGTTCGGGGCGCTTGTTTGGTTTTGCGGTCCCCAACGGATTCGGGCGGTCGGGTGGTAAAGAAAAGCATGCCGCAGCGATTCGGCCCTTCAAAGGGAGGCCATCACTGCGGCATGCTGTCGTTTTTGCGTGGTTTTGCACCGGTCCCGGCTACTGAAGAAAGATCCCTTCCGGGTCGATGACGTTGTAGAGCAGCTCCAGCTCCTCGTAGGTGGGCAGCTCGGTTTCGCCGCTCACCCGTGAGATGTTCAGGTCCAGGCTGCAGTGGGCCTTCACCTCTTCGGGGGTGGTGCCGGGATGGTAGGTGTCCAGGTAGATCTCCCCGTTTTCATCGAACCGGAAGACCCCCATGTTGGAGATCACCGCCGACGGCCCTCCTCGAAAGGCCCGGTTGTACACCTCTTTTTTGGGGACCAGCTCCCCGGAGGGCCACTTGGGGATGCGCCACCCCGGTGAGGTGATGTAGTCGATGCGCTCTTTGAACCTTCGTTTCTCCTGGGGCATGATAAAGACCGTTTTGCGGGCCAGGCCGTTGATGTCCGAGTTCCCCCCGCTGCCCGTGAGTCGCTTTTCCGGGACCATGCCGTAGGCGCCCATGCCCGTGGTGTTGACGTTGCCGTAGCGGTCCACCTCGGCACCGCCCAGGAAGGCAAGGTCCACCACCCCGCGCTGGAGCTGGTTGAAGACGTCGGTGAGGCCCGAGGCAATGGAGGCCTGGTAGCTGCACCGGGCGTCCCCCACCGAGGTGGGCAGTGAGATGGGGCGGCCGTCCACGCTGCCTGCCTCATAGATGCACACCGCGTTGGGGGAGGCGTTGTGCTGGGCCAGCATGATGGCCAGCATGGGCAAACCGGTCCCTGCAAAGACGATATCGCCGTCTTTGACCTCCCGGGCCGCTGCCACGGCAAGGAGGTCCATGGGTTTGAATTCGCCGTTTTTGACGTAGTTGGGTGCTGTCATGATCGCGTCCCCCTTTTGACCCGGGTGGAGTAGCCGAAGGCCGGGTTGGCCTTCAGTGTTTTCAGCCGCCGGACACCGATTTTTTCAAGGTACCCGTCAAAGTCCTCGACCCCCGTGACCCACTCCTCCACCCAGGTGTCGAGGCCTTCCTGGGTGCGGGTGGCGTTGAAAAAGTCGCGGATGAACTCGCCGTCGGTCTCGTACTGGCCGTAGCATCCCGTGGGGTGCCCCGCCCAGGGGAGTTCCACGATGTAGTGGACCTGGTGGCCGGGCACAAGGTTGCGGGTGGGGTCCCTTCGGATAAACTCTTCGGTGACCACCTGCTCGGCGATGACGATGACCTTGTCCGAGGCCTTGATGGCTTCGGCGTCGGAGTAGGTCTGCCCGTCGATGCGGACGGTCCCTTCGTCCCCCACCATCTGCACGTGGGCGATGCACCAGTCCGGGTTGCAGGCCGGCACATGGAGAAGCTGGCTGTCGTAGAAGGGGTCGTCCACGATGGCTGCTTTGAGCTTGGGAATTTTTTCGTGGGTGCCGTCCCGGAGTCCCAATTGCCCCAGGTGGTCGTAGGCGGGGTTGAGCATGTCGGTGCCCAGGCTGGCGTAGGTGGGAAGGTAGGGCAGGCCCATGGAGCCTGCGGTCATGCGGGCCAGGATCTGGACGTGGGAGTAGTCTTCGATGACCACTTCCCCTGCTTCGGCCTTTCGGGCAAGGTTGGCTCCGATCTTGCCGTAGAGTTCATGGCCGATCCAGCAGGATTCCCAGATCTTGACACACCCGGCGCCGATGAGCAGGTCGCTGTGGGTGCCGCCGTTGACCTCCACCAGGTGCAGGTCCCGTTTTTTCTGGCGGATGAGCTCGTAGATGGCCGCCATGGGGCGACGCCAGATGGTGAACCCGCTGAAGGTCAGCATGTCGCCGTCACGGATCAGGCCGACGGCCTCGGTCAAACCGATGTGTTGTGGTTTTCCCATCGTACTCTCCTTGCGATGAACGGGGTAATGGCACGGGCGGTCCCGCGGCATGCGGGATCGCCTCTTTTGGGTCTTACGCCGCTGTTTTGCTCGTCCGTTTTTTCTTCTTGTCCTTCATCAGGGCATCGGCGATGACGATGCGCTGCACCTGGTTGGTGCCCTCGTAGATGGTGGTGATGCGCGCATCCCGGTAGAAACGCTCCACCGGATACTCCTTGGTGTAGCCGTAGCCGCCGTGGATCTGGATGCCCTGGCCGGTGACGCGCTGGGCCATCTCCGAGGCGTAGCATTTGGCCATGGAAGCCTGGGCCGTGCAGGGCTCGCCCCGTTCTTTGGTGGCGGCGGCGTTCAAGACCAGGAGCCTGGCCGCCTCCACGTCCATGGCCATGTCGGCCAGCATCCATCGGAGCCCCTGGAATTCGGAGATGGGCTTGCCGAACTGCTCCCGTTTCTTTGCGTATTTTTTGGCCTCGTCCAGGGCCGCCGTGCCGATGCCCAGGGCCAGGGAGGCGATGCCGATGCGACCGGCGTCCAGGCCGGACATGGCCACAAGGAACCCTTCTCCTTCCTTGCCCAGCAGCCTCGATGCGGGCACGCGGCAGTCCGTGAAGTTTAAGTCCACGGTGTCCGAGGCGCATTGGCCCATCTTGTCTTCCACCCGCCCCACCTCAAAGCCGGGCAGGTCCGGGGTGATGAGAAAGGCGGAGATCCCCTTGCTGCCCGTGGGGGCGGTGCGGGCAAGCAGGATGGTGACCCCGCCGTTTTTGCCGCTGGTGATAAATCGCTTGGTGCCGTTGATGATGTACTCATCCCCCTTTTTTTGTGCGGTGCAGCTCATGGACTGGGGGTCGGAGCCCGCTTCCGGTTCGGTGAGGGCAAAGGCCCCGATGAATTCACCTTGTGCCATGGGCCGGAGGAAGGTCTCTTTTTGCTCTTCGGAGCCGAACCGCTCGATGCTCCCGCAGCAGATGGAGTTGTGAACGGACATGATCACGGCCGTGGAGGCGCAGGCGTAGGCAATCTCGCTTAAGGCCAGGGAGTAGGCCACGGTGCCCATGTCTTCCCCGCCGTATGTTTCTGAAACAAGCATGCCCAACAGTCCCAGCTCCCCCATTTTCTTCAGGCTGTCTGCGGGGTATTCATGGGTTTTATCCCGCTCGGCGGCTTTTTCCGCCAGCTCCTTCCGGGCGAACTCCCTGGCCATCTGCTGGATCATCTGCTGCTCTTTGCTGAGTTGAAATCCCATGGTGACTCCTTTTTGCTGAAGGTGACGGGTCAGTCCGCGTAGTCGTAGATGCCCTTGCCGGTTTTTCTGCCGAGCCAGCCCGCGTTGACGTACTGGGTCAGCAGAGGGGAGGGGCGGTATTTCGGGTCTCCGTAGCCATCCTGGAGTACGCCCAGGATGGCCTGGATAGTGTCCAGGCCGATGAGGTCGGCCAGGGCCAGGGGGCCCATGGGGTGGTTCATGCCCAGCTTCATGATGTTGTCGATGCCCTCGGCCGTTGCCACGCCCTCGTAGAGTTCCCAGAGGGCCTCGTTGATCATTACCTGCAACACCCGATTGGAGACAAAACCGGGCACGTCCTTGCATTCCACAGCCACCTTGCCCATCTTTTCGGAGGTTTCGATGATGGTGCGGCACACCTCGTCGGTGGTGGCGACGCCCCGGATGATCTCCACGAGTTTCATGACGGGTACCGGGTTCATGAAGTGCATGCCGATGACCTTTTCCGGCCGGTTTGTGCAGGCGGCAATGCGGGTGATGGGAAGGGAGGAGGTGTTGGTGGCCAGGATGGCGTGGGACGGAGCCGTGGCATCGAGTTCTTCGAACACCTTTGCCTTGATCTCCAGGTTCTCCACGATGGCTTCGATGACAAGGTCGCAGTCCGCGGCATCTTCCAGGCTGGTGGAACAGGTGACGCGCCCCAGCACGGCCTGTTTCTCCTCTTCGGTTAGTTTGCCTTTGGTCACGCTGCGGGACAGGTTCTTGTCCATGACCGCCATGCCTTTGTCCACCAGCTCCATGTTGATGTCGTATTGCACGGTGTCAAATCCCGATTGCGCGGCGACCTGGGCAATGCCGCCCCCCATCTGGCCAGCGCCGATGACCATGATTTTTTTGATTTCCATGGGTAAAACCTCCGTTTGGTTGGATGTGAACAGGTGTCAGGGCTCCACGCGGATCAGCATGGCATCGCCCTGGGCGTGGCCGGAGCAGATGCCGCAGACGCCGATGCCGCCGCCCCTTCGCCTCAGCTCGTAGGCCAGGGTCATGACAATGCGGGCCCCGGTGGCACCAATGGGGTGGCCGTAAGCGATGGCGCTGCCGTTGACGTTGACCTTCTCCAGCATCTTCTCCTTGGAAAGGCCCAGAATGGAGCGGGCACTCACCAGGGCCACGGCGGCAAAGGCTTCGTTGATCTCAATGAGGTCCACGTCGTCGCAGGTGAGGTTGTTCTGGTCCAGAACCTTTTTGATGGAAAGCCCCGGGACTGTTGCGATGTCTTTGGTGGGCTGGGAAACTTCGGCGTAGTCGACAATGGAGAAGAGGGGCTTGAGGCCTAATTCGTCGGCCTTTTCCCGGCTCATGAGCAGGCAGACGTCCCCCCCGTCGTTGACCCCTGGGGCGTTGCCCGCGGTGACGCTGCCCGGTTTGCCGGTGACCGTGCTTGTGTGACCGAAGACCGGGGGCAGCTTGGCCAGGCCTTCCAGGGTGGTGGTGGGCCGCGGGCCTTCGTCTTGTGTCATCACGTCGGGCTTTTTGCCGTTTCGATAGGCCACGGGAAAGATCTCGTCGTCGAGCTTTCCGGCTGCCATGGCAGCCACCGCCGCCGTCTGGGAGTGAAGGGCCCACTCGTCGTTCTCTTCCCGGGAGAACCCGAATTCGTCGGTGGTTTCCGACCCGTGGATGGCCATGTGGCGGTTGTAAAAGGCATCCCACAGGCCGTCGTAGACCATGAGGTCCCGGGTTTCGCCGCTGGGCAGGCCCATGCGCTGGCCGAACCGCATGTTGGGCAGGGCATAGGGGCAGTTGCTCATGCTCTCCTGGCCCCCGGCGATGCAGATGTCGGCCCGGCCCAGCTGGATCATCTGAGCGGCCAGGTCAATGGTCTTGATGCCCGAGGAGCAGACCTTGTTGACGGTGATGGAAGGGACGGACTCCGGGAGTCCGGCCAGGATGGTGGCCTGGCGCCCGGGGACCTGGCCGCAGCCCGCAGGGACCACCTGGCCCATGATGACGTAGTCGATCTCCTCGGGGGCCACCTTGCCCTCCATGCGCCTCAGCACCTCCTTGATGGCCATGGCGCCGAGTTCAGGGGCATCGTACTGTTTCAGCTGGCCGCCGATGACCCCGTAGGGGGTCCGGCATGCCTCCACGATCACGACGTCCCGGTGATGCTTGAACCGGTTGTCGATTTTTTTGCCCGTACCCTTGAACTCGGCCTTTCGCTGGCCGAATCCGGCGATGGGGGCATCCCTGTAGACATCTTCTCTCTTGATTTCCAGTGTTTGTACAAAATCAGACATATGCCGCTCCTGGTTGGGGTTGGATGTTGTCTCGGGTGCGGCCCTCCTGGGCGGGGGATCGCAAGGACCGTTGCCCACTGAGAAAGAGCAGGAGCCGTGCCAATGATTTGGGTTTTGTCTGAATATTCAGTCATAGCAAGGCTTTATGGGTGGTATGGGGCGAAATCTGTCCAGGGTGCTTCGGGGTGTATATGCCACGGGGCAGGTGTGTTGCTTGGAATCAATGCCTTGAAACAGAGGGCGTTTGGGGGCAGGCGGGTCTTCGGGCATTATGGGGTGGAAGGTGTCCGGGGTATTGCCGGGAGGGGGAAGGGGCTGCCGCGGCGTGGGCGGCAGCCCCGAAGGGGGGAACTCAGATCATGAGGCCGTATTTTTTCATTTTTCCGAAGAGGGTCTTGCGATGGATCTTGAGCTTTGCGGCGGCACGTTCGCGGTGCCAGTGGCATTGTTGGAGAACCTGGGTGAGTACCTGCTTTTCAAAGGCATCCATGACGGTTTTCAGGTCTGTGAAGTCGTCGGGGGGACCAGCCTGGCCAGGGGAACCGGCCGGGGTGATGCCGCTGCTGAAGTTGAGCTCTTTCAGGGAGATGAAACGGCGCAGGGCGTTCTGGAGCTCCCGGACGTTGCCGGGCCAGTCGTAGTGGGTGATGGCCTCCAGGAATTTTCCCGTGACCGGGGGGACCTTGCTGGTGGGGCAGAAGCGCTTGAGGAAGTGCTCGATGAGAAGGGGGAGGTCCTCTTTGCGTTCCCTTAAGGGCTTGAGGTGGATGGGGATCACGTGGATCCTGTAGAAAAAGTCCTCCCGCATCCTGTTTTTCTTCACCTCCTCCAACAGGTTCCGGTTGGTGGCGGAGACGATGCGGATGTTGGGTTTCTTAAGGGTGTTGCTTCCCACCGGGGTAAACCCGCCCCCGTCGATTGCCCGCAGGAGCTTCACCTGCATGTTCAGCCCGATCTCTCCGATCTCGTCCAGAAAGAGGGTGCCCCCGTCGGCCTTGTCCAGAAAGCCTTCGTGGTCTCGGTCCGCGCCGGTGAAGGCCCCTTTTTTGTGGCCGAAGAACTCGCTTTCGATGATGTTTTCGTTGATGGCTCCGCAGTTGACGGGCACAAAATGCTTGTCGGATCTGTCGCTGGCGTCATGGATGGCCTTTGCCACGAGCTCTTTGCCCGTGCCGGACTCGCCGTAGATAATGATATGGTCGTCGCTGGCCGCGGATTTCAGGATGAGTTCGTAGACACTCTGCATGGCCTGGCTCTTGCCCACGATCTCTCCGAACTTGTAGCGGTCCTTCATGGTGGACTTCAGGCGGATGTTCTCCTGCCTGAGGCCTTTTTCTCTTTCCAAAAGGGCCTCTTCCGCGTTTTTTTGTTCGGTGACGTCCCGGATGATGGCCTGGATACGGGAGACCGATCCGTCGGAGCCGTGGATGGGGGAGATGACCGAGTCGTACCAGCGATCGTTTTTCGGGCACTTCAGCACATTTTTGACGGACTCTCCCTTGAGCAGGGCGCGGCTGTCACACCAGGGGCATGGGGTGTCCAGGCCGTAAATGACCTTGTGGCACTGCTTTCCCCGGGCCTTTTCGCCCAGGAATTCAATGAGGGGGGTGTTCATGAACTCGATGCGGTGGTCGCTGTCCCGGATGTAGATCATGCCGTCGAAGTTTTCGATGATGGCCCGGAGCTGGGATTCCCGTTGCTTCAGGCGATCCTCGGCCAGCTTGGCGTGGGTGATGTCCATGAAGGAGGCGATGCTGATCTGGGTGCCCTTGATCATGCCCACCTTCATCAGCATGTTTTTGACGGTGCGGTCCTTGGTGATCATCTTGCATTCGTAGACGTCCGGGGCCCGCCCCGGTTCGCTGCGCCGCCAGACATGGTAACGGGAGAGCCTGGCCCGGTCGTCGGCGTGGATCACGTCCGACCATTTCATCCGGTCGATGAGTTCTTCGGCGGTATAGCCGCTGTAGGTCTCAAAGGTGGCGTTGGCAAAGGAGATCATGCTGTCGGTTTCAATGAGGATGGTGCCGGTGCCCGTGTTTTCGAGGACCCCGCTGTACTTGGCCTCGGTCTCTTTGAGCATCTCTTTGATGTGGCTGCCTTCTGCCCGGGATCGGAGGTTGAGGACCCCGCAGGTGATGTCGTTGGCCAGCTCCCGCAACAGGTCGACTTTTTCCGGGTCAAAGGCGTGGGCGTCTCCGGCATAGATGGAGATGGCCCCCAGGGTGTTGCCGTCGGAGACCAGGGGAAAGGCCACCACAGACCCGAAGCCCCTTAAGATCGCCTCGTATTGCCAGGAGTGGGCCGTGTCCGTGGCCCGGATATCCGGGATGGTACAGACGTTGCCGGTGCAGATGGCCGTTCCCATGGGGGGCGGGTTGTCGATGCCCTCGGCCCAGGAGGGGGCAATGGACCGGAGGAATCCCTCTTCGTAACCGCAGGTGGCCACGGGCAGGATCGGTTTTTTTTCGCCGGATTCGGCAAAACCGATCCATACGAAGGGAAAGCTGCCCACCTCCACGATGATCCGGCAGATTTCATTTAACAGGCTTTGTTCGTTTTTCTCATGGATAAAGGCTTTTTTGCACCGGCTGAGGATCTTGATAAACCGGTTCATCTTTCCCAACTCCTTCATCAGGTCATTCTTGCTGACATCAACGGATGTGATCATGGTGGAATCCTTACCGTGGGGTTGAAAAGAGCGAGAACACATGGTCGGGTCGTGTCGGGCACCGTCACGGGACGACGGGTGCGGCCTGGGGGCGTTGTGTTGCCGGAAAAAGGCAGTGTAAAGGGAGGCGAAGAGCTGGCCGCGGTTTCCTGTATGGGGCAGGACGGCACCATGCAGGATATGGGGCGCGTCGGTGTTGAAACCGTGTAACATATCATAAACACTGTTTGATAAGCATAGCAAATAGTATTCCACAGGTGGGGGGCGACCCCAGGGGTGCCATGTGGCGGGGGCCCGGGCCGCGTTGGCGTGCTCGGGACAGGGGCAGGTCATGTGAACAGATCGCCCCATGGTCGGTGGCCCTCTGGGCTGCGGGGAAGAATTCCTGCGTGCAACATATTTGAATCATGGTGTATTACGCGTGCGGAAAAGAGGGTGCACGATATGTGGTGATTCGACCACGTGTGGCGCCGCTTTCAACCCTGGGGCTCAGGGGGCAACCGGAAACTTGTGAATTTTCCGTTGACGGCCTTTCTTTTGGTTTGGTACAAAACGATTTATGAAAACATCAGATTCACATTTTGTATACAAGCTCAGTGTCATCCGTAAGCTCGCCTTTTCATTCCTGGAAGAGGAGATGGAAAAGGCCGGGGTAAAGGACCTGCCACCATCCTTCGGCGATATTCTTTATATCGTCCACACCAAGGGGCCGGTATCCGTCAAGGACATTGCCGCACAGTCCTACAAGGACAAATCAACGGTCTCCACCATCATCCATCAGCTTGAAACCAAGGGGTATGTTCAAAAAGAGCCGGACCCCTCCGACGGGCGCAAGGTGCGAGTGTCCCTGACGTTGCAGGCGGAAAAGCATATGGAGAGCATGGCCCGGATCTCCAGCGGGCTTAAGGAGAGGCTCTTTCAGGACATGAGCCGTGAGGAGAGAGACATCCTCTTTCTTCTTATGGACAAGATCGAGGGCAACCTGAAACGGAGCTGATCCGTGGGATCGGCGGGGTTGTTTGGTTTGTAACAAAACAAATTAAAAGGATGGGAGGGACGCTTTCACGCTTTCTGTCCGGATATGTTGTGGATCAGGGTATTGACAGCGACAGCCTATGCATTGCCGTTGGTGATGGCCTTGGTCGAAACACGTTGTTGCAAGGCGGTATATTTGTCTGTATCGCGCTTATTCATGAACTATTCATGTTTGGGAGGGCATGGGATGGGATCAACCAGACGACTCCACACATCCGAAGCATTGGACGTTGTGGACAACACCGGCAAGGTTCGAACCAACTTTCTGAAACGGTACCTGCCCGGTACCATGGATGCCATCCGGTTCTACCACTTCACCGGGACCCTGGCGCAGCTTCCCGTGGTGGGCCGGTTTGTCAAAAAAGGGCTTCATCTTTATTACCGCTACCTTCACACCAATTCCCTGGTCTTTCCCTTAAGAGAGATGGAAGCCGTCATCGAAACGGCCACCGACCTGTACGTGGACCCCTGCCCCTGCCGAGCGGTGGCAGAGGAGAAGAGCTGCGATGCTCCGCTTTATACCTGCCTGCGCATCAACCACACGGCCTCCCTGCGAAAAGAGATGAAAGGCGGCAAGAGCCTTTCCAGGGCCGATGCCCTTGCGATTCTACGAAACGCCTATGACAAGGGGCTGGTCCTCTCCCTGGAGTCCTGCATCCAGCCGTATCAGAACAATATCTGCATGTGCTGCACCTGCTGCTGCATTGCCATGAAGATGCGGTATGAGTACGGGGTGCCCATTTATCATTCCGGTCCGTACCTTCCTGTCTGTGACTCGGCTGCCTGCACGGGGTGCGCCTCCTGCTCGTCGGCCTGCCCTGTGGGAGCTCTGGAGGTGTCGGACAGTGGGGTTCGGGTCGATCCGGACAGGTGTCTGGGGTGCGGTCACTGCGCGTCAGCCTGCCCGTGCGGTTGCCTGGAGATGGCCTTTACTCCCCATCGCGTGAGGCAGGACCGTGAGCCCGGGCCCATGCGGCTGGCCCTGTCCCTTGTATACATCCATGCCGTCATGGTGCCCTCTGTTCTTTTATTCAGGCTGGTTGCAGGCAGCAAGCAGAACCTGATGGAGCAGGCGTCTCCCAATGCCAGCGATGTCTTCGAACTGTCCATGCAGCAGAAATGAGGTGACCTATGAGTGTTATCCGCACGTTTACCCATGACTCCGTGACCGGCGTAAAGGTCGGCAAATACAACATCGCAGACAACTCAACCGTTCATATTTTCTGCCTGGGCGAGACGGTGATCGATACGGGGCCGCCCAACGATCGGAAATCCGTGGCCCGGTTTTTCCAGGATAGGCCGGTCCGTCAAATCCTTCTTACCCATCACCACGAAGACCACAGCGGCAACGCGGCCTTTCTTTCACAGATGACCGGCGCACCTGTCTATGCGCACCCGGCAGGTCTCGATTTGTTGCGGGAGGGGTTTTCCATTCGGATGTACCAGAAGGTTTTCTGGGGAAGCATTCCCAGGGTATCGCCGGAGCCCCTGGCCAAGGCCGTAGCAACCGATGGCGGCCACACCCTTGTGCCCATTCATACCCCGGGGCACTCCCCGGACCATGTCTGTTTCTGGGAACCGGAGAGAAAGTGGCTTTTTACAGGGGATCTCTTTCTTGCGCCCAAGGTCAGGATGTTCAGGGCAGATGAAGATCTCTCCGGGCATCTCGAAAGCCTGAAAACCGTCCTTGAGTACGATGTAAAGACCCTCTTCTGCGCCCACAAAGGGATTGTGGAGGATGGGCACCGGATGCTGGAAATGAAGCTGGTATACTACCTGGAGCTCATAGACAAGGTGAAGGGGCTGCACGGTGAAGGGCGCACCCCCACAGAGATCACGCGGACCCTGTTCGGCAAAAAGGGGCTTGTGGGGTATATCTCCTGCAATCACATGAGCAGCGAGAACCTGGTGCGGCAGTGCCTCTCCTGCACCCTTACATAATCAGTCCCGCGCCCCAGTAGAGCAGCATCCCCACCACCAGGGTTCCCCCTAAGGATTTCGTGTACCAGGCAAAGATGAAAGTGGGCACGGCCACGGCCATCTCAATGGAGAAGGGCGCAAAGACCCTGGGGGTTCCCTGGGTCACCAGGGCCGGGACCAGCAGGGCGCTTAAGATGGAGACGGGGATCAGCTCCAGCCACTCAATGAGCAGGGGCGGCAGCTGCCGCTTGGAGAGGAAGAAAAGGGGCACCCATCGGGGGATGAAGGAGACAAGGCCCATGCCGAGGATAAGAAGGATAAAGCTAGTGGGTTCCACGGGCGGGCCTCCGTTTTTTGATGAGCACGCCGGCGGTGGCGGCAAAAAGGGTCGCGATGATGATGTAGGCGTTGCCCGGCATGACCAGGGAGAGCCCCACGGCAACGACCCCTGAGATCACGGCGGTGAGGGTGAAGATGGGGCCGTTGAGCTGGTAGATGAGCAGGGTAATGAACATGGCCGTCAGGGCGTAGTTGAGGCCGAAGGCGTTTTCCGGGATGAAGCGCCCGAAGAAACATCCCACGGTGGTGCTCGCCACCCAGGAGAAGAAGGCTGCATAACTGGCAACAATGGCCTTGTCGATCTCCCAGGGGCCGTTTTTCAACTGGTTTAAGTTGACGGCAAAGGTTTCATCGACGATGCCGTAGCTGAGCATGGTGATCTTCTTGCGACAGGCTCCCCGGTAGTGCACGGCCAGGGAGGAACTCATGAGAAGGTGCCGCAGGTTGACAATAAAGGTGGTCAGGACGATGGCGGGGATGGAGGCCCCTGCCGTGATCATGGAGACCGCGATGAACTGCCCGCTGCCTGCAAAGACGCAGAGGGACATGAAACAGACCTGAACGGGGGTGAGCCCCGCCTTTTCTCCCAGGACCCCCATGGCCAGGCCCAGGGGGATGTACCCGACGCAGATGGGCCAGATGGCCAGGAGGCCCTGGACCAACGCGGATTTTTCTACCGGGGAGACGCCGGGCTCCTCGTCCTGTAGTGCAACACTCATAATGGTATCTACCTGCTGTAAAACGTGGCAAGCCGCCCGACGGGCGGCTTGATTGCTATAAAAAAGCTACATAATCGAAAGTGGTACTTAAGTCAATCCTTGGCAGAGGTAGAGGGTTGATCTGTGGGGGGCGGTTTGGAGCCGGGAGGGAGGACGGTCTCCTCGTCCATGGTCCTGCAGAGCGTGTCCATGCAGGCCGGGCAGATGCCGTGGCTGAAGCGCGCTTCGGAGTGGGCGCTGAGGTAGGCCTCCACCTGGTGCCAGTAGCCCTGGTCGTCCCGTATCTTCTTGCAGGAGGCGCAGATGGGGATGATGCCCTTAAGCTGCCTGATTTCGGTCAGGGCTTCCCGGAGTTCCATATTCCGGCTTTCAAGGCTCTTTTTGGCCTGTTTCAGGCTGGCCCACCTTCGGTGCAGGAGGATGGCCTGGCAGAACACCAGCACGATGCACACCATGATGAGTTCATCGAGTTCAAAGGCCTCATAGGCGAGGGTGATGTCCACAATACGCTCAAAGAGGTCGAATCGGCCGGAAATAAGAAAAGTTCCCGCAGCGGTGATGAATAGTAATAGGCGCTCTTGAGGTGCACTGATTCTGTTAATTTTCATCGGGTCCCTTCCGGCTGAAAGCCTGGCCTGAAGCACGTCTCACGACATTGATTATAGGCATTTTCCTTATTTTTGGGTAGTGATTGAACCATAGCAGACATTGCTCCGGCCTGTCACAGGAATTGAACACAGGCGCCATGGAAAAGAGTCGGCAGGTTTCTCCTGCTTCTTATCCTCCAAAGCCTTTATCTTCCATGGTTACGGCAGCATCCCCCAGGGCGGTGAGAGCCTCCATCTTGCCCATGGTCACGGGCAGGAGGTTGCTGAAAAAGAACTCAGCCCCCTTGATCTGGCCGTTGTAAAAGGGGATATCCTTTTTTCTGGCCCCGGCCTCAAGGGCTCTGGCAGCCGCTGTGGCGCGCCAGAGGAGCATCCAGGCCATGACCGCATCGCCCATGATTTCAAGGAAGGGTACGGAGTGAGCAAAGGCTGTTCGGAGGTTGCCTTCAAGGAGGCTCTTTCCCATGGCCATGGCGCAATCACCCAGTCGGCTGACGAGTTTGGAGGCCGCCTCGGTAAGGGGCCGGGTGGCGTCAAGTCCGGCTGCCTCTTCGACGGTTCGGTTCATGCGGGCCAACAGTTCCATGAAAACCTGCCCCTTTTTCATGCCGAGTTTCCGCGCCAGCAGGTCCATGGCCTGGATTCCGTCGGTGCCTTCGTAGATGGAGGCGATTTTGCAATCCCGGGAGATCTGCTCCACGGTGTAGTCCCGGAGGTAACCGGCCCCGCCGTACACCTGGATGGCCTTGGTGCACACATCGTAGCCCTTGATGCCGTTGTAGGCCTTGAGCACGGGGGTGAGAAGCCCCACAAGGTCATCGGCCATCTCCTGGTCATCCGGGGAGGCACCCATGCGGTGGTGATCCATGAGCAGGGCGATGTAGTAGGCAAAACTCCGCATGCCGTCCACGCAGCATTTCATCTCCATGAGCATGCGCCGGACATCCGGGTGGTCGATGATGGGCACGGACGGGGCCGTGGGGTCCAGGGCCTCTTCCACGGCGCGGCCCTGCTTGCGGGTCCGGGCGTATTCCAGGGCCAGGAGGTAGGCGGCCGAGGCATGGGAGAATGCCTGGATTCCCACGCCGAGCCTGGCTTCATTCATCATGGTGAACATGATGCGCATCCCTTTGTTGGCCTCCCCCAGAAGCAGGCCGCGGCAGGTGCCCTTGCTTCCCAGGGACATGCTGCAGGTGGCGCTGCCATGGAGTCCCATCTTCTCTTCGATGCCCGTGCAGACGATGTCGTTGGGTTCACCCAAAGAGCCGTCTTCGTTGACCCAGATCTTGGGGACCAGGAAGATGGAAATTCCCTTGGTGCCGGCAGGGGCCCCTTCGATGCGGGCCAGTACCGGGTGGATGATGTTGTCGGTGAGGTCGTGGTCCCCCGAGGTGATGAACGCCTTGGTGCCGTAAAGGGACCAGGTGCCGTCGTCGTTGGGGGTGGCCGAGGTGGTGAGGGCTCCCACATCGGAGCCCGCGTCCGGTTCGGTGAGGAGCATGGTGCCCGTCCACTCCCCGGAGTAAAGCTTTTTCATGAAGAGGTCTTTCTGGTGCTCGGTGCCGTATCGCTCGATCATTTTGCCCGCGCCGTGGCCCAGCATGGCGTAGCTGGAGAAGGCAAAGTTGGTGCCGATGAGGTACTCCCCGGCGGCGTTGCTGATGAGAAAGGGGAGCCCCTGGCCCCCCACCTCGGGTTCCTCGGACAGGGCCAGCCACTCCCCTTCTCGGAACAGATCGAAGGGGCGCCGGAAGCACTCCGGCGGCGTCACCGTGCCCCGATCGAATTGCACCCCCTGGCGATCCCCCAGGCCGTAGGTGGGGAGCAGCTCCTTGAGGGCGAATTTCCGTGCCTCGTTGATCACCATCTCAAAGGTCTTCCGGTTGAAATCGGCGTATATCGGGTGTTCCGTCAGCGACTCTGCGTCAAGCTGGTCAAACAACACAAAATCGATGTCCCGTCTGTCTGCCACGTATTGAGCTGCCATGCTTACCTCCTGGGAAATGGATGATAAAAACAGAGGGCCTGAGCCACCCTGGAGCGGGGGTGCCAATGCGCATCGGGTCTTGTTGGGGAAGAGCCTGGAAGCGGTATCATTGAATGTGGGGAGACCTGAAGGTCAGGAAGAGGTTCGTCCTGGGCGGATGCCGCGTATTCTTCCGGGGGAGGCGGGGAGGTGTGCAATGGGATCGCAAAGGGACCGTATGGCGCTGATATCAGACTAGGGGATTTTCATTTTTCCTGTCAAGGAAGAAGTGTCGGCCCGGCCGCTCCTCTTTTCAGGTGGTCAAGGGGCGGCCGGATGGCCCGGTACCCGCAAGCGGGCACCGGATCCCTTACTGGATATGGGGGGCGAGTTCGCTCAGGTCAAAGAGATAGGTTCCTATAAAGGCCATGACACCCATCATGATGATGAAGATGGCCAGGACCTTGGAGATGGGATTGACTCCCCCGGCGGCCTCCATGGCCTGGTTGGGGTCGACCTGGTCGCTGGCGGAGATGATGGCGTCGACCTTTTTTTTGACATGGAGAAAGTAGAGAAAGTTGGCAAAGGCCCCGAAAAAGAAGGAGACAGCCAGGCTGCCCCCGGGAATGACGATACCGGCGGCGGAAATACCGAAAAAGAGAATGGCCAGGCCGTACATTTTGCGGTAGATGAGCCAGACGATACCGAAGAGAAAGGCGCCCCAGTTCCAGGAGGGGGCAAAGACGGTGCGTCCTGACCTGGAGAAGAGCTTGAACCGTTCCGCGTACCACTCCCCGCGGGGGCCTGCAAAGCTTTGCCACAGGGGCAGCAGGGGGGAGGCGTCCCGGGATGATACGGCCTCGTCGTCCTCCCAGTGAACGTCCTGGGCCCGGTGCTCCTCTTCGGGGCGCTGGGTGCTTTCGAAGGGAGACTCTTTTTCCGCCTCTTCCCGGAAATCCACCTCAATGCGGCAGAGGGCACCTGTCTCTGCAAAGCGCTTGGCAAAGTCGTCGGTCTTGGCTCGGTCCTCGCTCCGAAAGACGATGATGCGCTGCCCGGAGAAGAGACGGTCTATGGCGGCCTGGCCCATGTTGAAACATTCCATGAGCCTGCTTTTGACCTCCCGTTTGCTCTCACGCTCCCTGACTTTTCCTTCAAACAGGACCACATAGAGCTCTTTCAACGTGTTTCCTCCCATCGGTGTGTCTGCGTTCGTCGGTGGACGACCCTGGCGTTTGGTTTTGCGATGCGCCACAGGGGAACTCTCCCCTCTGGCACGACGCCTTTTATTGTACAAAGTGATCTGTATGTATGCCAACGTCTTTTTTGCGTCAACCCTGCAGTGCTCCTTCCGGCGGAACGGGCAGGGCATAAAAAAAGGCCCGAAGGGACAAGGGGTCCTTTCGAGCCTTTTCTTTTGATCATGCCGCCGTCATGTGACGGGGATGCGGGAACTTACTTGAGCAGCTCCACGGCTTCCTGGGCGATCTGGAGCTCTTCGTTGGTGGGGATGACCCAGACCTGGACTTTGGAGGCGTCGGTGTGAACCGCGGTGGGCTCGCCCTTGCGACCGTTGTTTTTGTCGAAGTCCATGTCGATGCCCAGGCCGGAGAGGTTCTCGCAGATGAGGGCGCGGGTGATGTCGTCGTTCTCGCCGATACCGGCGGTGAAGACGATGGCATCGATGTTGCCGAGAACGGCGGTGTAGGCACCGATGTATTTTTTGACGCGGTAGGCGAACATGTCGAGGGCCAGCTTGGCCATCTCGTCACCATTTTCAACGGCAGAGTGGATGTCACGCATGTCGTTGAGGCCGCATACGCCTTTCAGGCCGCTCTGCTTGTTGAGCAGGGAGTCTACCTCGGAAGCGCTCATGCCTTTGTTCTCGGCGATGTAGGCCACGATGGCGGGGTCGATGTCACCGCTTCGGGTGCCCATCATGACGCCTGCAAGGGGGGTCATGCCCATGGAGGTGTCCTGGCACTTGCCCTTTTCGACGGCGGCCATGGAGCAGCCGTTGCCCAGGTGCACGGTGATGACGTTGATGTCCTCGGCCTTTTTGCCCATGCACTCGGCCACTTTACGGGAGACGTACTTGTGGGAGGTGCCGTGGAAACCGTAACGACGGATGCGCAGCTCTTTGTAGTAGTCGTAGGGGAGGGCGTAGAGGAAGGCTTCCTTGGGCATGGATGAGTGGAATTCGGTGTCGAATACCGCCACGTTGGGGGTGCCGGGGAAGAGCTCTTCGGCCACTTCGATGCCCATGAGGTTGGCGGGGTTGTGCAGGGGTGCCAGGGGGTTGTTGTCCGCAATGGCAACCTTGACGGGGCCGTCAACCACGCAGGCGCTGGTGAAGGCTTCGCCGCCCTGGACCACGCGGTGGCCGATGGCGTCAATCTCTTTGGGGTCGGAGATCACGCCGGCTTCGGAACCGGTGATGAGGTCCAGCACCATGTGCATGCCGATCTTGTGGTCTTTGATCTCTTCTTCCTTGACCACTTTTTTCTCGTTGTCGGTGTCGGGGAAGGCCTTGTGGGTAAGCTTGCCCACGGTTTCGCCGATACGTTCTACAATGCCGTTGGCCATAACGGCTTCATTTTCCATGTCGAGGAGCTGGTATTTGAGGGATGAGCTGCCAGCGTTAATAACCAATACTTTCATGATAGAATTTTACCTTGTAACAGAAAAATCGTTGAATGGAACGCCCGGGTGAATGGCACCCTGGGGGATGTTCCTCGAACTGCGGACCGTGTGGGCAAAGGGCGTTCAATTGCTTGGACGCCCTTGCCCCTGCATGGTGTGCCGGTCCTGTAACCTAAACCAGACCTTTGGCCGCCTGCGCCTGAACGGCGGTGATGGCCACGGTATTGACGATGTCGGGTACGGTGCAACCTCGGGACAGGTCGTTGACCGGTTTGTTGAGGCCCTGGAGTACGGGGCCGATGGCAACCACCTGGTCGGAGGAGCGTTGTACCGCTTTATAGGTGTTGTTCCCGGTGTTGAGATCAGGGAAGATGAAGACCGTAGCCTGACCGGCGACTTTGCTGTCGGGCAGTTTGGTTCGCGCCACAGACGGATCGATGGCGGCATCGTACTGAATGGGACCTTCGAGAAGCAGATCGGGGCAGCGCTCCTTCGCGATGCTGGTCGCTTCAATCACCTTCTCCACTTCGGCACCTTTGCCGGAAGACCCGGTTGAGTAGGAGAGCATGGCCACCCTGGGGTCGACGCCGAAGATTTCGGCGGTCTGGGCGGATCCGATGGCGATTTCAGCGAGCTGTTCTGCATTGGGAGTGGGGTTGACCGCGCAGTCACCAAAGGCCAGGACGCGATCCTTCAGGCACATCAGGAAGATGGACGAGACGATGGAGGCGTCGGGCTTGGTCTTGATGATCTGGAACGCGGGCTTGATGGTGTGGGCCGTGGTGTTCACGGAACCGGAGACCATGCCGTCGGCGTGGCCCTTGTGAACCATCATGGTGGCAAAGTAGGTAACGTCGCTCATGAGGTCGCGGGCAACATCCTGGTTCATGCCCTTCTTGTTCTTGCGCATCTCATAAAAATCGTTGACGTACTCTTCGTAGAGCGGGCTCTTGGTGGGCTCCACAATGTGGGCCCCGGCCAGGTCGAGGCCGAGCTTGGAGATCTTGGCCTGGATTTCGGACTCTTTGCCGAGGAGGGTCACTTCACAGACGTCGCGGCGCAGGAGGATGTCGCAGGCGTTCAGGATACGCTCGCCGGTGCCTTCGGGCAGGACGATGTGCTGCTTGTTCTTCTTGGCCTTCTGGATGAGGTTGTACTCGAACATCTGGGGGGTGACGTTGACGGATTTGCGCTCGATGAGTTTCCTGCGCATCTCCTGGGTGTCCACATGGGCTTCAAAGAGGCCCAGGGCGGACGCGATCTTTTTGGGGTTGCTGGACTCGAGCCGCGCGTGCACGTGGTTCAGGTTCCGCATGGTGGGGTACGTGGGGTCCTTGACAAGAAGGATCGGAACGGGGATCCCTTCCCAGCCTTCCACCAGTCTCTGGATGCTCTCGGACGGGGCGATGCCGCCGGTGAGGAGGATGCCGGAGATGTTGGGGTAGGCATTGGAGAGACGGGACGCCATGGCGCTCAGGATGATGTCCGTCCGGTCCCCTGCGGTGACCACGAGGCTGTCTTCCTTGATGTAGTTGAGGAAGTTGTTGATCTGCATGGCGGCGATGACGTAACCGTCAATCATCTTGTCCATGGCCTTTTTGCCGTAGATGACATCGGCGCCCAGCCATTTCTGCAGATCCGCCACCGTGGGCTTCATGAGGTTGCTGTCTTCCGGGATGACGTGGAAAGAGCAGTTGTCCACCTTGATGTCCTTCTGGAGGGTCTCAAGGATGGTCTCGGTCTGTGAGGCATCTGCACGGTTGACCATGATGCCGAGGATATCAACTCCCTTGTCCTCGAGATCTTCCATGGCCAGGTGGTTCAGGCTCACGATTTCATCGATGGTGGCGCTGTGCCCGTTGGTGACAACCAGGGCGGGACAGCCCATGTTGGCGGCAACCACGGCGTTGATGTCGAAGGTGAAGGCTTCGTTGCCCACCACGAAATCGATGCCCTCGCAGAGAACGAAATCATACTTCTCTTCAAGCTGCTTGTACTTGTTGAGAATGATCTCGATCATCTGGTTCTGTTTGCCGGCATTGACGAGTTTTTTGGCTTCGTCCAGGGTCATCGCGTAGGTGTCTTCGTACCTCATGCCGAGGTAGAAGTGGGAGAGGACCAGATCGGTGTCGTAGTCGCGCTCGCCGTCCACGGGGTTGATGATGGGCCTGAAAAAGCCAACGTTGTGCAGGTCCCTCAAGAGAAGCTGCATGATACCAAGAACGATGGTTGATTTTCCGCTCCTGGCGTTGGTTGTGCTGATGTAAAGACTCTTTGCCATACGCCTATTTCCTTGATTACTGGTAACGCAACACTATACATGTAAAGGCACGACGTGCCGTATCAATCGTATTTTGCAAATTAAAAACGGAACCTTAACACGAGTGTTCGGGGCGTTTTGACAACGCCTCAGGGGAAAATAGTCTCATACTTCATGTGGTCGAAACAAGCAACAATTTTCCAGTGAGCTTCCGGTAACTCGCTAAAAAGGCAAAGGATAGTGCGAAAATACGGACACGGAGTCCACCTTTTGGAACCCTTGCAAGCGTTTGTTTCCGTTGAATGACAGCCTGATTATTATTGGCGTCACCGGCTAAAGATCTCCGTTGTGTTCGAAAGCCAGGGGGGCTTGCGTCAAATGGGAGCACCGTCATGCAGGCGGTTTTCCACATTCAAATGGCAAAGTCCTCGCGAGGGGATGCGACCAGCGGATGGTCAACCTGTGGCGCGTTTTGTGCGCTCTACCGGGTCGGCCCAACGGGGGTTGGGCCGACCCGGTAAAGCAGTCGGGGTCCGCCGGGTGCCACCGGTGCCCAATCCTAAAATATTGAACGTTCGGTAAAATATGCACGCCGGAATCAACCAACGAGGGGCAATTTACCATAAAACGGGGGGATGACCAACCGAAATCGGAGGATACGGCCCCTTATGCCCGGTGGGGGAACTCGGGGCCGTTATTGGGGTTTGCGTCCCCGGCACGGTTGGCATAAAGTAACTGGAGCGCCCACGCCAAAGGGCAGTGGCGTTGTGATTTTGCACGAATAAGATGCCTGCGGGCAGGTGCCGGGTCTCCCCCTAATCTAAAAGGGCGGCCCGTGCCACCGGTGAAAGGAGACGACACGAATGAGAGCGATGGTGATCACGACCGGTGAGGAGATTCTCAAAGGGGAGGTGGTGGACAGCCACGCCGCCTGGATTTCGGAGCAGCTGTGCGAGCTGGGCGTGGAGGTGGTGCGGCACCTTTCCGTGGGGGATAACCTGTCCGCCCTGAAAGAGGTCTTTTCCCGCGTGGCGGGCCGGTGCGATGTGGCGGTGGTGACCGGCGGCTTAGGGCCCACGGAAGATGATCTCACCACCCGGGCCGCCGCCGAATCCGCCGGGGTTCCCCTGGTGGAGGATCCTGTGGCCTCTGCCTCCGTTGCCGCCTATTTTGAAGGCCGCAAGGCGCCGGTGCCCGCATCGAATCTCAAGCAGGCCCGCCTTCCCAAGGGAGCTGCCTGTATTCCCAACCCCGTGGGCACGGCCCCGGCCTTTTCCCTGGAGCTCTCCGGCACCCGGTTCTGGTTTTTGCCCGGGGTGCCCCGGGAGATGCGATTTTTGATGACTGAGTCGGTGACGCCCGCCATTTCCGGAATGCAGCCCAAAGGGAGCCGTCTGGTCAAGACCGCCATCACCACCTTCGGGCTTCCCGAGTCCGTGGTGGGGGAGCGGATTTCCGGCATCGAGGCCGGGTTCCCCGGGGTCCATGTGGGCTATCGGGCCTCCTTTCCCGTCATCGAGGTGAAAATCTGGGCGTTTGCAGGGTCAGATGCCGGACTGGCCCAGCGCCAGGAGGCTGCCTCGGCAGAAGCCTTGAAGCGCCTGGATGGGTATGTGGTCTCGGAGGCCGGGCTCTCCATGCCCGAGTCCGTGGCCGCCTCTCTGAAAGGGGCCGGGAAAACCCTTGGGGTGGCCGAGAGCTGCACCGGCGGCCTCATCGGAAACCTCCTTACCGATGTCCCGGGAAGCTCGGACTGGTTCTTCCTTTCGGCCGTCACCTATGCCAACAGCGCCAAGGAGAAGGTGCTGGGCGTTTCGGGGCATACCCTTGAAACCTGCGGGGCGGTGAGCGCCGAGACCGTGGCCGAGATGGCCGAAGGGGTGCGGCGCGTCTCCGGCGCCGACATCGGCGTTGCCACCAGCGGCATTGCAGGTCCCTCCGGCGGCACCGACGAAAAGCCCGTGGGCACTGTCTGGATCGGCGTTGCCACGGAAGCGGGCACCGAGACGCACCGGTTTGTCTCTCCCTTTAAAGACCGCCACATGAACAAACGGGTGTTTGCGTTCAAGGCCCTGGACCTGGTGAGGCGGGCCATAAAAACAGGGACGAGGGCATAGAAAAAACAGATTCAGGCCGATCAAAATCACAGGCGAATCAGTCGTGTCATCCTTTTCTATGATGAAGACTCGAGTTGAAAGGTAGGGTGCGCTTGCGCACTATCGAAGCGCAGTATCGCCCACCGAAGCCGAGGTGACAGGGACCGCGTATTGCTTGGATATGACGATGGGTGACGGTCTTTCAGACAAATGGTGCGCAAGCACACCCTACGGTCCTCGGTTCCCGGAACGTAAGACATGACAAGCTGCCTTCAAGAAGACGATGATGGGCTGAATAGTTACGATTAATTTAATGCAAAAAGCTAACCGGACACGACTGAAGGCGAATGTGATTTTTCTGAGGCGCGAAGGGGAAAACTCACTCGCCATAGCCTGGCCGTCAGTTGCCGGGCTAATAAAGCAGCTCGCAGAAAACATCAGCGTTCGAGGTGGCTCACCTCGCCGCCGGGGGCGTGCTTTTTCCCGTTTTCAATTGGCTCAGGCTGTGATACAAAGGCGCGTTGTTGTATAGTAAAGATTTGATCTGCCGTGGTGTTGGCCATGGCAGTTTTTATGGATGGGGCTTTTTTTACAAGAAAAAAGCCCATGCGGACGAGAGGCATCCCGCACAATAAATTCTCCCTCACTGACCGCGCAGCCGGTTGTGGCCCCTTCGCGTAATCCTTTCTTGATCCAAATCATAGGATGGTTTGCCGGGCTTCTTCCTGCACGTGTGGCGGTGACCAAGGTGGCCCATGCTTTCCATTACCAAAGAGTTCCGATTTGACGCAGCCCACAGGCTCTGCCGTCACGATTTTTCCGAAGAAGAGAACAAGGCCCTTTACGGCAAGTGCGCGGCCTTTCACGGACACACCTACACCCTCAGGGTGACGGTGGCCGGTCCCCTGGATGCGTCGGGGATGATCCTGAACTTCACCGAGCTCAAGGGCCTGGTGAAGGAGCGCATCGTGGACCGGTACGACCACGCCAACCTGAATGAGCTTCCCGAGTACGAGAACCTGCCGGTGACGGCCGAGAACATGGTGCTCCATATCTTCAAGACCCTGTCCGAGGCGCCGGAATTCCACGGGCTCACCTTGAAAGAGGTGCGGCTCTACGAGACCCCGGACTCCTGGGCCACGGTGACGGCGTAAGGCGATGCCCATGCTGAGACTCCATGAAATGTTTGCCTCCCTCCAGGGAGAGGGCCCCCACACCGGGCGACCCGCTTTTTTCATCCGCCTGGCAGGCTGCGTGGCGCCCTTGTGTCCCTGGTGCGACACCAAAGGGGCCTGGGACGAGGGCACCGAGGTGTCGGTCGCGGACCTTGCGGCGGCTGCCAAGGAGAGTGGGCTTGACTTTGTGGTTATCACCGGGGGCGAGCCCCTGCGCCAGTGGGAGACAGGCCTCTGGGAGCTGGACCGGGTGTTGTCTGAGCTGGGCCTTGCCGTGCAGTACGAGACCTCGGGCAAGGTGCCTGTGCCCGAAGACATCAGGGGGGAGGTGATCCTCTCGCCCAAGTACCTGGACGGCTCCTGGCACGTGGACCGGACAAGCGTTGCCCGGGCGCGGCATCTCAAGTTTGTGGTCAGCCAAGAGACCCTTGGCCTCATTGACGCCTTTGTGGCGGACCACGCCCTGGAGAAAGACCGGGTGTGGCTCATGCCCCTGGGCATGACCCGGGACGAGCAGATCGCGACCATGCCCCTGGTCTGGGACCACTGCGTCAAGATGGGCTATCGCATGGCAAGCCGCCTTCACATCCTCGCCTATGATACCAAAAAAGGAATCTGACCCATGTATGAAACCGTTGTGGTCCTCTCCGGCGGCATGGACTCCGCCGTCCTTCTTGCCCATTGCCTGTCCAAAGGCCAGCGATGCGTTGCCATCAGCTTTGACTACGGCTCCAAGCACAACGCCAGCGAGCTTCCCATGGCCAAGGCCATGTGCGATCATCTGGGGGTGACCCACACCCTGGTGCCGCTCCCCTTCATCAACGAGCTCTTTGACTCCAGCCTCCTTAAATCCGGGGAGGAGGTGCCCGACGGCGCCTACGACTCCGAGAACATGAAGAGCACCGTGGTCCCGTTCAGAAACGGCATCATGCTCTCCATCGCTGCGGGCTACGCCGAATCCGTGGGCGCGCGTCAGGTGGTCCTGGCCTCCCACGCAGGGGATCACTTCATCTACCCGGACTGTCGCCCTGAGTTCAACGAGGCCCTGGGCAAGGCCATTCACCTCGGCACCGACGGCCAGGTGACCATCGCCTTCCCCTTCGCCGAGCTGGACAAGCGGGAAATCGGCGATCTGGGCCGCACCCTGGGCGTGGACTTTGCCGTCACCTGGACCTGCTACAAAGGCGGTACCGCCCATTGCGGCACCTGTGGCGCCTGCGATGAACGCAAATACGCCCTGCGCTTTGACGAAGGCCTCGATCCCACGACATACCTGGCATAGCTGGAAACGATGCTTTCGGTGGCCTTAACGGCGATGTGGGGCAGGGTGCGCTTGCGCACCGCAGAAGCATGATAACGTTCGCCCCAAAGAAACGCTGCACAGGCACACCGTGGTGTATTGCATCAGGAGACAGAATGATTCACGCCAATTTATCCCTTGGTATCGAGGAAGGCCATCCGGCCATTGAATGGGCCAAAAAACAGTCGGATTCGGTTCAGGCTTTTGGCCATATCGGCACCCATATCGATTGCTACGAGTCGACGCCTGAAAAACGGGCGTATGAGGTGGAGAGTGTCGTTCTCGACTGCACAGAGAATATGCCGTCGGTTCAGGATATCAAGGATCTATGCCTGTCAGGCAAAGCTCTTGTCCTGTTTACCGGCAATGTCGAACGAAACCGCTATGGCACTCCAGCTTATGGTGCCATGGGTACGATTCTGGACCGGGAGGTCCTTGATGCGATTTTGCTGCAGTCACCGGCTTTCATCGTGATCGACAGTTACGGCATCGGCGCCCATGGAGAAGAACATATTCGGTTCGATAAAACATGCGAAGCCAACGGGTGTTTTGTCATTGAAAACGTCAACCTGTCGCAAGTCCATGCCCGCTCCCTGAAAAAACTGAGAATTTCTTTTGATCGGTTGGCCGATTCGACGGGAAAACGGTGTGACGTGCACGGCCTGTATGATTGATATGGTGAAGGCTCGGGTGACCAATCACTGAGCCGTTGATCGGCGATGGCCGTCTTGACGAGGAGGCCGATCAACAGAGGTTTACGGGTTTATTTTTGCCACAGTCCCGACGGGATAAGTCTTGGCGGCGGTTTCTATGGACATGAGCCGTCGAAGATGAGGAAACAGGAATGGAAAAACGGGCAATTTGCATCATGTGCCTGATGTTGTTGGGGAGTGTGGGATGTCTTCAGGCTCCCGGGAACATGGAAGGCAGCACCAGGCGTACAACCGTCTGGGGCGCACAACATGGACCCATCGACCGGGACCTGGATAACGACGGCATCTGGGATGCCGATAGAGGGGGAACGGACCGCGACTTGGACAATGACGGGATCTGGGATGCCGACAAAGGGGGAACGGACCGCGACCTGGACAATGACGGGATCTGGGATGCCGACAAAGGGGGAACGGACCGTGACCTGGACAATGACGGGGTCTGGGATGCCGACAAAGGGGGAACGGACCGCGACCTGGATAACGACGGCATCTGGGATGCCGACAAGGGCGGGACGGACAGGGATCTCGACAACGATGGGATCTCGGATTTTTAATTTAAGGTCGACCATTCGTGCTGTAACGTTTTTGCCCGAAGGGGTGCATGGAGCGTTTCCGGCATGGCAGAAGCGCTCACCAAGCACTGTGAATAACGTTGAATCAATCACGGGCGAGGAACGATCCCCGGAGCATTTGCGAACCCGGGGATCATCACCTGGCCGGAGAGGTATATGAGAACAGAAAACCCCTTGGGGAAGAAAATCGGATACACCTTTACCTACGACCCGTCCCAGCTGTTTCCAGTGGAGCGGGCCCTGGGCCGGGGGGCTTTGGGGTTGGACGGAAAGGCGCTTCCCTTTTGTGGCGAAGACATCTGGACGGCCTGGGAACTCTCCTGGCTGGACGGTAAGGGCAAACCCGTCTCTGCGGTGGCGGAGATCAGGGTTCCGGCCACTAGTCGGTGCATTGTGGAGTCCAAGTCCCTGAAACTCTATCTGAACTCCTTTAACATGAGCCGGTTTGAGAGCCCTGAGGCGGTGAGGACGGCCATGGCGGGCGATCTTTCCAGGGTGGCGGAAGGGGAGGTGACGGTCTCCCTGTTCGGGTGCGACGACACCGAGGCCCTGGGAACGCAACGCGCAGGTGGGCGGTGCATCGATCACCATGAAGCCGATTCGTATGTCTACGAGGTGGACGCCTCCCTTCTGGCACACGGGGACGGCGACGTCACGGACGAGACCCTGTGCTCCCATATCCTGCGCACCAACTGCCCGGTGACCGGCCAGCCCGACTGGGCCACGGTGGAGATCACCTACTCCGGGAAAAGGATCGACGAGACCGCGCTTTTTGCCTACCTTGTTTCGTTTCGGACCCACACGGGCTACCACGAGAACTGTGTGGAGACCCTCTACACGGACATCATGGCTCGCCTGGCTCCCACGGCCCTTACGGTGGTGGGGCGGTTTACCCGACGGGGCGGCCTGGACATCAACCCGTGCCGGAGCAGTGCACCCACGGCGTTTCCCTACCGCCGCCTTGTGCGTCAGTAGGGCATAAACCCACTTTTCACTGCATGAAAAGCCCCCCTTCGGAGCGACTCCGTAAGGGGGGCTTTTTTTATGTGTCGGTGTGATAAATCGTTGTGTCAAAAACGGGGTAACGATCCGATGAAACAGCCGTTGGCGCCGCCCAGGCTGGAGTCTCCGGCGTGTTTTCCGTTTATTTTAAGGGCATCTTCCTTGACCTGTTCAAGATAGGACCCGTCCTTGGTCACGACACGCATCCTGATGTCGTATTTCCCGAGTTCCGAAACAGATATCTCCGCAGAGCCGCTCTCACTGGTGGCGTGGGCTTCGGTTTTGTATTCGCCGTCCACGATGCGCAAAATTTCCCATTGCCATTTTGAGATGCCCAGGTCCGGGTTGGAATTGTCTGTAAAGGTGACCGTTGCCGAGAGGTTGGCGCTCGCGGGGGTGTGTTTGAAATCAAGGTCATCCGGGGAAAAGACCCGGACGGTGGTGCTGGCGGGTTCCGTGGAGATGCCGGTAAGGGTCACTGTGTCGATTCGTTCGTCAGTATCCCAGATTTTGTAGGCAACCAGGTCGTTTACTTTTTCAAAGATTCGGGTCTCTTTGTCTTCGGGGTCCCTGCATACCTCGGAAAGGGCGATGGCCATGTCCGTGGTTGTGGTGATGCCGCTGTCAATGGTGAGGGTGACCGTGTTGCTTGCCTCGTCATACTCGCCCTCTGCGTGGTTGGTCCCCCCTGCCAGGGTGATGCTTGTTTCGTATTCGTCAAGCCAGGGGCTGTTGCTGTCGGAAATGTTGCCGTTGTCCGATTTAAAGGACGCCGACGCAATGGTGTCGTCCAGGGTGTTCAGGTGGTCGATGATGGCCTGGATGGTGGTGGTACCGTTACGGATGTGGACAGTAAGGGTGTTGTACACTGAAGAGAAGGTGGAGGTCACCTCATCTGAGGGTGCGGGGCTTGCAAGTTTCACCTCGATGTTTCCCTTTACGCCGGGGGGCGCGGTGATATTGATAAGGCCGCCCAGCACCCCCGTTGCAGACTCCGACGCCGGTGTTTCCCCGGTGTCTTGGATCGTGACGGTGGGCCCCGGCCCCTGGGTCCTGTGCCCCCATAGCTTGATCATGCCGTCAATGTAGGCGATGTTTTCCCGATACACGGTGAGCTCCGGGTGCCACTCTCCCAATCCTTTGAACCGGTGGACGGCAAGGTAGTAGTCATCGCCTTTGGTCTCTTCGTTGATGAAGAGGTCCTCGTTATCTCGTCCTCCCGTAAGCTGGACGCTGTCGTAATCCTTGGATGAGACCTCCCAGGGGCTGGTGCCGTGTCGGGGGTATACCTCAGAGACCGCGTGGCTCTGTTCAAGGATCTCTTTGATCTGGTTCTGGGTGGTGACCCCGGAGTTGACGGTCAGGTGGATGACATCCCCTGAGACCACCATGTGGGGCGTGCATCCGGTGCAGGGATGAATGCGCAGCTCCCGGTTGCTCTCCTCTCCTCCCTCGCCGGTAATATAGAGGGCGGTGGTGGCCCCTGACGGGGTGGAAGAATAGAGAACCCCGTAAGAGGGCACGGGGTCATCTATGCCGGTGTTGAAATGCCACTCCCGCTTCCAGATGTCCCCCAGGGCAAAGTCGTAGAGGATGACCTCATAGGTGTAGGTGCCGTCCACTTTGACACCGATGCCTGTGGGTTGATCAGCCAGGATGTAAGCGGTGTTCGGCTCTGCTTCCGTCATGCGGTACAGGGCGCCCGTTGGGGTGGTGGTGGAGCCGGAGGGCGTGTTGGTGGCAGCCAGGAGGCCGTCTTCTGCTGCGCTGAGGCAGTTGATGTCGTTCTGTGTGCCTGTGAGCATCTCCTTCCATACGTCGTTGTCGGTGTCCAGATAATACGCCTTGCCGTAGCTCCCGGCAGCCACGAGGAGCCCGTTGCCCTCGCTAATGCACAACAGGGGCGGGCGATCCTCTTTGTCGATGGCCATTTGCTGCCATCCCTTGGTGGCGTGGTATCGGAGGATGTACCCGTAGGTGGCTTCGGCCACGGCATAAAGGGTCTTGTCCGCTGTTTGCCAGACCCCTCGGAAGTCGAGGCTTAGCCCGCCGCTGTTTAAGGGGGTGAGTGCGTTTGTGCCGATGTTCAGTTCAAGGACAAGGCCTCCGGCGCTGGAAATATAGGCGTTGGAACCGAATCCGTTGATGGCGTACATGTTGGGAAGCTCTTGAGATGCCCCGACCAGGGGGCTGAATGAGGCGCCGTCAAAGGAGAGGAGGACCCCTGCTGGTGTTGTGTCGGTTGCCGAGCGCTGTTTGCCCCCGGACAGATAGACCACGCCGTTTTCGTCAACCCACAGGCCTGTAAAGGAGGAGGCAAAATAGGGGGACTCCGGTCCGTACTGCGAGTTGAGCTCCTCCCAGGTAGATCCGGTGTAGCGAAAGATAACGCCGTACTTGCTTTGGGTGTCTACGGCGTTGATGGTTCCGTCGTTGTTGGAGTCGAACAGCGGGGGGCCGAGGCGGTAGCCTGAGGCATACACGGTTCCCCATGGGGTGGCGTGGACGGCAAAGAGCACGGCACCGGAAAGGGTGTCGTCGGAGATGTCCGACCAGGAGCCCCCTGAATGGCGGAAGGCAGCGCCGTCGAACCCCACGGCATAGGAGACGGTATCATCGGACCAGCAACCCATAAGGGGCGGCGTGGAGACGGCGGGCGGCTCATAGTCCCAGAGCCCGAAAGCGGTGGCGGCTTGGAGACAGATGGCGGCAGCTGTGAGCAGGGTCAGGCGTATGGTCACGGATTTTCTCCTTGTCCGGTAAGGTTGGTACGTCGGCGCTGAAGAAAATCGATTATATAACAATGTTTACTCTAATAAAAGAGGTTTGATGCGCGATCATTGCATTTATACGCGTCCTCAGAAGGTTATGGCTTTTTCCTCTGTGACCAGGGTGTCGTGGAAGGCTTTGGCTGTAATCCTTGCCACGTGATAGAGGCTTTCCCTGTGGGAGGAGGCGTCGCTTGACGGATAGTTTCGGAAGGTGATGACGTTGCCGAAAAGGGAGGCAAAAAAGGCGTGGGAATAGTAGCTGACCGGATGGGCTTCCCCTGCTTTGGCAAGGGCCCTGTCCAGCATGTCCAGAAAGAGGACCTGGATGACGTTGAACTTGCGAAGGGTCTCCGGGTTTTTCTCGCCCTTGATCATGAAGTGACTCATCATCTGGAAGATATCTTCGTTGTCCACAAGGAAATTGACGATGTCGATGGCGATATCGTCCAGTTCGCGACGGCTTTCCCAGAGGCGCGATTTGATCTTGTTGATATCGTTGGTGAGGATCTCTACGAACAGGTCGTCCTGGCTTGGAAAGTATTGATAAAGCGACGCAACGGAGATGCCCGCCTCGTTGGCGATATCCCTCATGCCGATTTCGTGGAATGAGTTCTGGCTGAAGAGGGTTTTGGCTGCGTTGATAATCAATTGTCTTCGGACTTCACGTTCATGCTCTTTGAGCTGTTTCAGGATAGATTTCGCCATGGTCGGGTTTCTCCTGTTCCGGGGTCCAAGTGTGCTGACATGGTATTGTTTTCGCGAGGAAGGCTGCGTCGTCTTTGTGTCGTCATCCGGTTCCTGACCTGCTGTGTTTCGCGGTACCCGACATGGTGTCTGTTGCTCGGGAGGGTACCGCCTGCGGGGCAAAGGGCTTTTAGCCCGGATATTTCACGAGTTGAGTGCACCCATATTCAAGGCCTCAGAGCAGCAGGAATCGTGGTTTTATAAAAGCCCTGATAACGCAGGAGATAGGTGCACTCGGCTCGCCCAAAGGGAGAGAAAATCGTGCAGAAAACCGTGAATTGCATTTTGTGTCTTTGAGATGTCAAATCTCTTGCGCTAACCGCTTGCAAGAACATGTTATTGCTTCAGTATAGCCGTTTTCTCATGACATATCCGGGTTAGGTGCCGGGCCGCTTCAAGTGGACGGGAAGGGGCGTTTGTGTTTCACTATAAAGGAATTTGCGATAGGTAAAAACAAAATTGTTTAAACCAAACAAAGTAATTTTATTAAAACACTCTTTTATCAATAAAGGAAACAGGCCGCCGATGTCAATTGCATTCCCCGGTGGGCTGGCATATAGTACCAAAAAAGGGTCGCCGATCCGGGGCCTTTCAACTCATCGACCGACAACCCAAGCGGGAGAGACAATGGCTGAAGAGACCGTGGTGGTGAAAAAGTACAGCAACAGGCGCCTCTACAACACATCCGAGAGCTCGTATATCACCCTGGAGCAGCTTGCCGAGATCATCCGGAGCGGAAAAGATGTGAAGGTAGTGGAGGCTGGTTCAGGGGATGACGTGACGGCCTATATCCTCACCCAGATCCTTGTGGAGGAGGCAAAGAACAAAAAGTTTTTTCTCCCCGTTCACCTGCTTCACCTGATGCTTCGGTACGGTGACAACATGATGGGGGATTTTTTTGATCTTCACCTGTCTCAGACCATCGACAGTTACGTCAAGCAGCGGAAAGCCTTTGATGAGCAATTCAAGAAGGTGCTTCATTTCAGTTCGGAGTTTACCGAGATGGCAAGGCGATCCGTGGACGATCTGGCCAAGGCCTCACCTTTTCCTTTTTTCCACACAGGAAGAAAAGAGCCCGGGGAGAAGGGGGAACCCTGAGGGAAAACGCTATTGAAAAAACCGTTTTTTGATCTGTTCGATGACCCCTTTGATCCCCGTGGGGGCCACCTGGGCCGCTTCAAGGGCAGCGGTCTGGCTTCGGACACCGTTGACGGCCTCCAGCATGGCCGAGGCAAGGGCCGGACCCTTTTCCCGTATGGCGGCCTGCCCCTTTTCCGGGTTGACCCGGAATGTCACGTACAACGCTTCCACCTGGCCCTGGAACCTGCGGAGTTGCCCTGAGAGTTTTTGCACGTTCCGCTCCCACCGTTTGATCTCCGATGCCACGATTTTTTCCTGCCTGGGATAGGCCTTGCCCACCCGCCTGATCCGTTTGATTTCGTTTTTCATGAGGGCCACCTCCGCGTTGGCGTCGACCATGCGGTGATAGACATCGGGGAGCCGTGCCCAGGAGAACTTCAGGACACTGTCGTCCAGATCCACGTACTCCAGGGTTTGACGGGGGTACCCGGATTTGAAAAAGGCGTTGTACCCAAACCAGCCCCCTGCGGCGAGGCCCGCAAGGAGCAGCACGGCGGCAATGGGCAGGATTATCTTTCTTTTGCCCTTTTTGGGTTTGGGGCTTTCTGCGGCTTCGTTTTGGTCGCTTGTCATCTTTTTTATCCCACGGCTTGCGGTTGTCGGTTCGGCTCCCTTTGTTATCATCTCGGCCGGGGAGAGGGCCAGCTTTAGCCCGGATATTTCATGAGAAAACAACCAGCCAAAGAAAAAACACCATTATTTCGGGTGGCTCTAATAAGAGTGTTGACTATTTTGAAAATGTAAATCGACGTTTGCTGTTTGATTTTCTCACTCTTCGGGCGAGCCGAGTTAGTCCGTAGATTTTTTTGCGGCCTTGCTTAACGCTCCGCTTCCGACGTATACTGTACCTATAGACAGCCGGATGTACCCCCATCACCATGCACTTGCATTCAACGTTCGATATATGTCGGTTTGGCCCGCGACAGCGAGGGGATGGAAAGCCTTGTGCGTTTCCAAGCCCCTGAAGAGCAATCGCTGAGTATTTTCGCGACCATTATTTGTTGAAACGTATCTGCTTTCCCATTCCCATTCGTGTAACCCACTCATCGCTGACGTTCATGCCGGTACGGATGCCGCGAGCCGTGCAAACGGCCAATGCATCACAGACAACCTCGCCCCGGACGGGAGGCCGTATGGATATTTTAGCCGATAGCGTCGGAAGACATGTGAAGACACGATATTACCGAACATTGGAGCTGGCCGCAGGAAAGCGCCGCGACTTCGAGCAGCTCAGGGAGCAGCTTGTTTCGATCCTCTATGATGTGGTGGACATCGACCTTTTCCAGGATGTCGCCGAAGAGGTGGTGGAGTCCATCGACGAGCTCACCGAAGGGGTGAAAGGCATCACCCTGCTGCATCGCTACGGCACCCTGCTGGATCCGTCGACCTGCTCCATCCACTCGTTTCGGCCCCTTTGCCGGGAATTGCTGGAGCTGGTGAACCGTGTGCTGTCCGTGACGCGGGGAAACAAGGGCCAGCGTCGCATGGCCCGGATGCACACCATGGGGATCCAGATCATCAAGTAGCCCGTGGCCCGGACCAGCCTCCTCGACACGGCCCGGCCCGGGTGGTATAGGGGAGACACGGCACACGGCACGGGATGTTCCCGGGCCCGTAAAGGGGGCCGGTGGGCTTTATCCGGGTGATGAAGGGATGGTAAGCATGAAAATATCTATTGTCGTTGCGGTGGCGGACAACGGGATCATCGGCAATGGTGCCGATATTCCCTGGAATATCGAAGGGGAACTCTCCCTGTTTAAGGCGGTGAGTTACCACCACAGCGTGCTAATGGGCAGAAAAACCTGGGAGACCATCGGGCGTCCCCTTCCGGGCAGAAAGATCATTGTCCTGACCCGTAATGCCTCCTACAAAGCCCCCGGGTGCCTGGTCTGCACCTCCCTTGAGGAGGCCATTGAGACGGGCTGCGCAGGGGGGCGGCGGCTCATGGTGGCCGGGGGCGGCGAAATCTTCCGGGAGACCCTTCCCCTGGCCGACACCCTTCACATCTCCCATATTCATGCCACACCTGCCGGAGACATTTTCATGCCCGAGATTCCCGACACCTTCACACCGGTTTTTTCCCAGGCGTACCCCGCCAAGACTCCCTACACCTACACCATCTACCTGAAAGATCCCGCAGCCGCCGGAGCCTGATGGGCCCCGGCACCGTGCGCGGTGTGCCTTACCTGCTGGGGACCGGTCGGATTTCGGCCGTCTCCAGGGGGGAGAGGCTGCGGTGTTTTACCGGGTCGATGCCGTCGAAGACACACTGGAGGATTTGGCCCGGATCCCCGTGGGTGACCAGGATGATGTCCTTTTCGTTGTAGCGGCGACCCGTGCGTTTGACCACCTCCACCATGCGAGCGGCAACGGAGCTGACGCTCTCCACGCCGAACTCGGTGTGATCCGGGTTTGACTCGTCAAAGGCCCACCCTTTTTCGTAGAGGCCGCTCTCCTTTAAATCAAACTCCCCGAAAAAGCGCTCCCGAAGGTTGGCGTCGGAGAATCGTTCTGCCTTGAGGATCTTGGCTGCGATGTCGGCGGTCTCCATGGTGCGCAGAAAGGGCGAGCAGACCACCACGGGTTTGATGAGGCGATTGAAGAGCCCTTCGTCTTGCGCGCGGGTCACGGAGCGGGTCACCTCCTCCTTGCCGGTATCCGAAAGGCCCCAGTTGCCGATGCCGTTTTCCGGGCTGCTCACAATGAGGCCCTTGTCGTTGGCCGTGCTGTGGCCGTGGCGTAAAATGAAGTAGCGGTTGGTGTGAAAGGGAAGGGTGATCATGTGGGGTCGCCTTTATGCTGTGTGAGAAAAAAGAGGCAGGGCGCGGCATACCGTAAGGTGTGCCGCGCCCTGGGTGTTTGTGACGGAAAGGTCCGGGGTTATTTTTCCGAGTCCACCAGGCCCTTGACGAACCATTTCTGCATGGCCAGGACCACCACGATGGGCGGCAGCATGACGATGAGGGCCCCTGCCAGGGCGATGTTCCACTCGGGGAGGTCGTCGGCCAGGGGGATGAGGTTCTGCAGGCCGATGACCGCTGTCTGCATCTTGGGATTGGTGGTGATGAGCAGGGGCCAGAGGTACTGGTTCCAGCCGTAGACAAACTCGATGACCACCAGGGCGGCGATGTTGGTTTTGGACAGGGGCAGCAGCACCTTCCAGAAGAAGGTCATGGGGGAGGCCCCGTCCATCTTGGCGGCTTCACAGAGCTCTTCCGGCACGGTGAGGAAGAACTGGCGGAAGAGGAAGGTGCAGGTGGCCGAGGCCACCAGGGGCAGGATCAGGCCGGTGTGGCTGTCCAGAAGGCTCCAGTTGAGGGAGACCTCCACATCGTGCCCGGCAAACCAGCTCACCACGCTGTTGAGGTGCAGCATGTCCCAGAGGGGCTGCAGGGGGCCGAAGAGGTTGGCGGCCATCTCGTAGGTGGGCAGGATGCGCACCTCCACCGGCAGCATCAGGGTGCAGAATACCGTGACAAAGGCCACGGTGCGCAGCTTGTAGTCAAAGTAAACGATGGAAAACGCCCCCAGCATGGAGACGGAGATCTTGCCGAGGGTGATGCCCGAGGCCATGATCAGGGAGTTGAAGAGCTGGGTGGAGAGATCCCCGCGGGTCCAGGCCAGCTTCATGTTGACGAAAAACTGATCCCCGGGAACCAGGGGCATGGGGACCATGGAGACCTTTTCCAGGGGCAGGGACGCGGCAATGCCTGCGTAGAGGATGGGAAAGCCGACGATGACGATGCCCAGGATCAGAAAAACGTAGGTCAGAAAATCGAGTATGGGTGTTTTTTCAACCATGATGTGCCTTTATTACCCCGCGTATTGGACTCTTTTTTCGATGAATTTGAACTGGAACACGGTGACTCCGACGATGAGGATCATCAGGATCACGGACTGGGCGGCGGACGAGCCCATGTCCAGTCCCACGAATCCGTCCTGGTACACCTTGTAGACCAGGGTGTTGGTGGCCCCGCCCGGGCCCCCTTGGGTGACCGCATGGATGACCCCGAAGGTCTCGAAGAAGGCGTAGATGATGTTCATGACGGTCAGGAAAAAGAGGGTGGGGGACAACAGCGGCAGGGTGATGGCGAAAAACCGCCGGAAAGGGGAGGCGCCGTCCATGGAAGCCGCTTCGATGAGCGAATGGGGAATGGCCTGGAGACCGGCCATGAAGAAGACGAAGTTGTAGCTGATCTCTTTCCAGGCACTGGCGATGATGACCATGGCCAGGGCGTCGTTGCCGTTGAGCACCGGGTTCCAGTTGAAGCCGAACCACTTTTTCAGGGCCAGGGCCACCACCCCGAAGGATGGGTGCAAAAGAAAAAGCCAGAGGACACCGGAGATGGCCGGGGCCACGGCGTAAGGCCAGATGAGCATGGTCCGGATCAGGGCCTTGCACCGCGTGGCCCGGTTGGCCAGGGTGGCGATGATCATCCCCAGGGAGATGGAGACAAAGGCGGTGGTGAGGCTGAAGACAATGGTGATGCCGATGGACTTGAGGTAGAGGGGATCGGTGAAGATCGCCGTAAAGTTCTCAAACCATACGAAGGTGTTGGACATCCCGAAGGGGTCGCTCAGGAGAAAGGATTGCACCAGTCCCTGGGCAGCGGGCCAGTAAAAAAAAGTCAACGTGACCAGAACCTGTGGAAGGATCAGCACGTAGGGCAGGTACCTTGAGTTGAAAACCGATCGTTTTTGCATGGGGCCTGTGGCTTTTGGGGTAATACGTCAACGCACGAAAGCCCCGGGCCCGGCCGCAGGGGCCGGGTCCGGGGCGGTGTCTGTTAAACCTTTAGATACGGTTAGGACCGTCTCTTGTAGGTTTTGGCAAAGGATTTCAGCTTGATGTTGGCACGCTTGACCGCCGCGTCCAGGGCCTCCTGGGGGGTCTTGTTGCCGTTCCACACCAGTTCCAGCTCTTCGTTGATGATGTTGCGGATCTGGGTGAAGCTGCCGAGGCGCAGGCCCCGTGAGATCTTGGTGGGGTCCCGTCGCTTGAGCTGCTTGATGCCCACTTCCTGTTTGGGGTCGGCCTTGTAGTAGCCCTTGGCCTTGAGGCTTTCGTAGGCGTCAATGGTGGCGGGGAAGTAGCCGGTCTGCTTGTGCCAGTACTCCTGGATCTCGTTGGTGGAGATGAACTTCAGGAAGGCGGCCGTGGCCTTGTACTCTTCCTTGGTGTGGCCCCTGAGCACCCAGAGGGAGGCCCCGCCGATGATGCTGTTCTGGGGCTCTTTCATGTCCGCTTCCACGGGAAGGGGAGCCACGCCCCAGTCAAACTGGGCCGCTTTCTTCAGCTTGGCGATGCCGCTGATGGAGTCCATGTAGATCCCGGCTTTCTGGGCGAGGAACTCGGCTTTGGGGCCCTGGTACTTCTGGCCGGAGTAGACGAATCGGCCGTCCTTGGCCCAGTCCCGGAGGCGGGTGACGTGCTTGACCATCTGAGGGTTGTTGATGGTGAGTTCCACGTCAAGGCCTTCGTAGCCGTTGGCCTTGGTGGCAAAGGGGATGTTGTGGATGGCGCTGTAGTTCTCCACCTGAACCCAGGACTGCCAGGCGGTGACCATACCGGCGTCGACCCCTGCGGCACGGAGTTTGCCCGTGGCCACGCCCATGTCGTCCCAGGTGACGGGGACGGTATCGATGCCCGCTTTTTTGAAGAGCTCTTTGTTGTAGTACATGACGGGCGTGGACGAGTTGAAGGGCATGGAAACCAGTTCGCCGTCGGCGTTCATGTAGTAGGAGAGGATGGGCTGGAGGTACCGTGACCAGTCGATGTCGTTTCCTGTGTCCTTCATGAGCTGGAACACGGGGTAGACCACGCCGGAGAGCATCATGGTCTGGGTGCCCACCTCGAATACCTGCATGATGTGGGGCTGTTTTTTTGCCCTGAAGGCGGCGATCCCTGCGTTGAGGGTCTCGTCGTAGTTTCCTTTGAAGGTGCCCACGACACGGTACTGGTCCTGGGACTCATTGAATCGCTTGATGATTTCGTTGGCCACTTCGCCGCGAGCAGATCTCATGGCATGCCACCATTCAATGGTGACGGGTTTGGCCATGGCTGCTGCGGGGGCAAGGATCAGTGCCGCAGTAAGTGTTGCTAACCATTTTCGAAGAACCATCTCTTCTCCTCCTCATCGTGGGTCGTTCTGAAATAACGCCTGATTGATTGTAACCGCTACTGGTTATGCCGCAGACAGGGTATGGCGATTTTGGGGGAGCGTCAAGGCATAATCAGCCCCGGAAGGGCCCTGTAGCCGCATGGGACCGGGTGGGGCGGCGGGGATTGATTTTAAAATCCGCTCCCTTGTTTTCGGGCGGTAAAAATTTCGTGTGCACAGTTGCTTTCCCACCGGGGGGCTCGGGGCGCGGGTGGTCCGGGGGAACGTGATTTTTTTATTGTTTCGGTTGCGCCATTCCTGCTAAGACCCCTTGGAGAGATGCGGGATCTTTTTTCCATGGCATGGCAGCCGGCGCAAGCGGGCCCGTGCCGGTGGCCGATGACAAGAAGCTCCGACCCGTACGGGGTGCTTTCAGGACAGGACAGGATATGGCTCGTCTTCAGATTAAAGATGTGGTGAAGAGATATGGCAGGACCGAGGTGGTGCACGGCATCAATCTCGATATTGAGGACAAGGAGTTTGTGGTGTTTGTGGGCCCTTCCGGCTGCGGCAAGTCCACCACCCTGCGGATGATCGCCGGCCTCGAAGAAATTTCGGACGGGACCATGTTCATCGGGGACAAGGTGATCAACGACCTGGCCCCCAAGGATCGCGGTGTGGCCATGGTGTTCCAGAATTACGCCCTCTACCCCCACATGAATGTTTTTGACAACATGTCTTTTGGCCTGAAAATCAAAAAAAGGCCCAAAGAGGAGATCAAGCGCCGCGTGGAAGAGGCGGCTGCTATCCTGGGGCTGGAAGAGTTTCTCTACCGCAAGCCCTCCCAGCTCTCCGGCGGCCAGCGCCAGCGCGTGGCCATGGGCCGGGCCATCGTCCGCAGGCCCGATATTTTTCTCTTTGACGAGCCCCTCTCCAACCTCGACGCCAAGCTCAGGACCCAGATGCGCATCGAGATGAAGAAACTCCATCGCCGTGTGGATGCCACCATCATCTACGTCACCCACGATCAGGTGGAAGCCATGACCCTGGGGGACCGCATCGTGGTGATGAAAGACGGGCATATCGTGCAGCAGGGCAAGCCCCTGGAGCTCTTTGAACATCCCGTGAACACCTTTGTGGCCGGCTTTATCGGCAGCCCTCCCATGAACCTGGTCCCCGCAGTGGTCAAAGGCGTGGCAGGGGGCCTCTCCCTTGTATTTGAAGGCGAGGTGAGCCTTCCCATCCCGGAAAAAGAAGGCGCAGACATCGCCCCCGGCCAGGAGGTTGTGGTGGGCATCCGCGCCGAAGACCTGACCCTTGAAAGCGGGGAAGGCCGCTTCCCGGATGACTGGAAACTCCCCGGTGTGGTGGATGTGGTGGAGCCCCTGGGCAACGAAACCCACGTCCACGTGGACCTGGGCGGCGCCAGGGTCCTGGCCAAGTGCGACGGCCGCAGGGTCGTCAGCCCCGGAGACGCCGTGCGCGTGGAGGCGAACCTCAATCAGTTGCACATTTTTGACGCTGAATCCACCAAGGCGATTTATTGAGGGGATAGGGAAAATAGGGCATAGGGCATAGGACGTAGGGAATGCCCATGCCCCCGAAATCGCACGGTGTCCCGTAGGGTGCGCCGTGCGCACCGCAAACGCCCCATCCCTAGAAACCGACCGAAGTCATGGCGCCCTTTGTTTTTTGCGTCACCGATTTACTGCCCCTCGAAACGCCACCCGGTGCGGGAGCCTCACCCGACAACCCATGACGCCGCTCGGTGCCCCGTAGGGTGCGCCGTGCGCACCGCAAACGCCCCATCCATAGAAACCGACCGAAGTCATGGCGCCCTATTGTTTTTTGCGTCACCGATTTACTGCCCCTCGAAACGCCATCCGGTGCGGGAGCAGCACCCTACAGCCCGCGATACCGGTCGGTGTCCCGTAGGGTGCGCCGTGCGCACCGCAAACGCCCCATCCATAGAAACCGACCGAAGTTATGGCGCCCTTTGTTTTTTGCGTCACCGATTTAATGCCCCACGAAACGCAGATTATCCAAACAAAAAACCCCCGGCAGAACACTCTGCCGGGGGTTTTCTATTTTAAATCCGTTTGTGCTTTTGCTTATGCGCCTGTGGGGACGTTCGCTTTTTTGCCGGGGATGAAAAGGGCCACCATGGTGCAGCCGAAGAGCACCATGCAGTAGTGGACGTTGCCCACCACGGCAAGGGGCGAAATCTTGAAGATGGAGGCGGCCAGGAGGATCTGGGCTCCCCAGGGGATCAGGCCCTGGCAGATGCAGGCGAAGATGTCCAGGGTGCCTGCGGCCCGCTTGGGCTCCACGCCGTTTGCTTCGGCGATGTTCTTGGCCACGCTGCCGGTGACGAGGATGGCCACGGTGTTGTTGGCCGTGCAGAGGTTGGTGAGAAAGACGAGGATCCCGATGCCCATCTCGGCGATGGCGGTGCCGCCTTTGCTCGAGGCCACGTGGCGGATGGCGTTGGATACCACACGCTCAAGGGCCAGGAGGCCTCCCTGGGCCTTCATGAGCTCCCCTAAGCCCCCGATGAAGATGGAGAGGATGAAGATCTCCTGCATGCCCGTGAACCCGTTGTAGATCTCCTTGGCAAAGGTGAGGAGGGTGAAATTCGGGGTGGTCATAAACCCGGCAAGGCCGGCCAGGATGATGCCGGAGAAGAGCACGGCAAAGACGTTGATGCCGGAAACGGCCATCACCAGGATGGCTGCGTAGGGCAGGGCCAGGAGAAAGGAGGCGTCCTTGGCCTCGGCCACGGTGGTGCCTTTGGCCTGGAAGAGGAGCAGGACAATGGTGATGATCGCCGCAGGAACGGCAACGGCCACGTTGACCCGGAATTTGTCCTTCATCTCGCACCCCTGGGTACGGGTGGCCGCGATGGTGGTGTCGGAGATGATGGAGAGGTTGTCCCCGAACATGGCGCCGCCGGTGACGGCACCTGCGGTGAGGGCGATGGAGAGGCCCGCTTCACCGGCCACACCCAGGGCAATGGGGGCCAGGGCCGCGATGGTGCCCATGGAGGTTCCCATGGCCGTGGAGATCAGGGCGCCCACCACAAAGAGGCCGGGCAGGAGAAAGGAGGCCGGGATGATGGAAATGGCCACAGCCACCACCGCGTCCACGCCGCCGGTGGCTTTGGCCACGGCGCTGAAGCCCCCTGCAAGAAGGTAGATCATGCACATGGCCATGATGTTGCTGTGGCCGGCGCCTTTGAGAAAACGCTCCACAGTGTCTGTGAGGCCCTGCCTGGACAGGAGAACCGACAGGATAATGGCGGGCAGGGCTGCCACCGGAGCTGCCACCTGGTAGAACGCGAAGCTGGTGCCCACGCTTTGGAAATAGAGCCCGCTCCCCACAAAAATGGCAAGGAAGAGACCCAAGGGAAGGAGCGCTGAGACGCGCGGTTGGGTGGAAATAATCCTGTTCACTGTCGTTCACCTCGATAACATCTATATATTTCAATTGATTGACCGAATTTTAGAAAAAAGACACCTTATCAGCATCCTAAGGGACAGTCAAGGTACTCGGTAAACCATTTTTGCCGATTGGGTTGACAGTCACGGGGTTGACAGAGGTAACAACGGTTTTGGCTTTTCCTTGATGATTGACATACCCCGGTGAATTAGGTATATCGTCAAATTTCTGGATCCCCTTTTTTAAACTTTTAAAATTTGAGGCGGGGGATATTGAAAGTCTGGATCTGAAAGATGTGCCGTGGATTCGACAGGGCGGGCTTTTTGTTTGACGATACACAATCGATATCCACGACGGAAAAGAGGTTGCATGAAACAGCGAGATCAATGGGGAACCCGTTTGGGGTTTATCCTGGCGGCGGTTGGGTCCGCCATCGGCATGGGGAACATCTGGCGATTTCCCTACATGGTGTATGAAAACGGGGGCGGAGCCTTTCTGATCCCTTACTTTGTTGCGGTCTTCACCGCCGGTATTCCCCTTCTGATCCTCGAATTCGGGGTGGGGCAGAGACACGCCGGGGCCACCCCGGTGACCTTCCGTTCTCTTAACAAGAAGTGGGGATGGCTGGGCTGGTGGCAGCTTCTCGTCTGTTTTGTCATTGCAAGCTACTATGTGGTGATCATTGCCTGGTCCTTCTCTTACTTTACCTTCTCTTTCAACCTCGGCTGGGGTGAAGACACCAGCGGCTTCTTCTTCAAGGAGTACCTCCATCTTTCGGACGGCCCCTTTTCCATGGGCGGCATCCAGTGGCACATCCTGGCCCCTCTGGCCGCGGTGTGGCTGACATGCTGGGGCGTTCTCATCTGCGGTGTTAAAAAGGGCATTGAGGCGGCCAACAAGTTTTTCATGCCCGCCCTGTTTGTCATGGTTATCCTCATCATGGCCCGCGCGGTGACCATGCCCGGTGCGGTGGACGGCCTGAACTGGCTCTTCAAGCCGGACTTTTCCGCCCTCGGCGACATCAAGGTGTGGGCGGCTGCTTTTGGTCAGGTCTTCTTCTCCCTGAGTATCGGCTTCGGGATCATGATCACCTACTCCAGCTACCTGTCCGGTGATTCGGACATCAACAACAACGCCTTTATGACCGCCTTCATCAACTGCGGTTTCTCCATGCTCGCCGGGGTCATGATCTTCTCCGTGCTGGGCTACATGGCGGCACAAAAAGGGGTTCCCATCAAAGAGGTGGTCTCTTCCGGTGTGGGCCTGGCCTTTGTCACCATTCCCCAGGCCATCAACTTTATGCCCGGGGCCAGCTTCATCGGGGTGCTTTTCTTCCTCTCCCTGCTCTTTGCCGGTGTCAGCTCCATGATCTCCATCTGTGAGGCGTGCATCGCGGGTATCCTGGAGGGATTCAAGATCAGCCGCAAGGCAGCCACCACCCTGTTCTGCGGCATCGGGTTTGCCGTGAGCGTCATCTACACCACCGGGGCCGGGCTCTATGTGCTGGACATCGTGGACCACTTTATCAACACCTACGCCGTTCTCCTCGGTGGTCTGGTGGAGGTGGTGCTTCTCTCCTGGTTCTTCAACCTGGAGTCCATCCGTGAGCACGTGAACCGCACCTCCGACTTCCTCGTGGGGCAGTGGTGGACTTTTTGCCTCAAGTTTTTCACCACCTTTGTGGTTGCCTACATGATGGTCATGAAATGCGCAGGGGACATTACCACCCCCTATGAAGGGTACACCGCCAGCGCCCTGGGTACCTACGGCTGGGCCGTTGTGGCATGTCTTCCCGTCCTGGCCATTGTTTTGAGCAAATGCGACCTGCTGGGTCGAAAGGAGTAGCGTTATGGAAACATCTGCCGTACTGATGATGGTCTTCGGGCTGGGCGTTACCTGGGGAGGTGCCTGTTTTTGCATCGGCATCGCCCTTCGCAACCTGAAATAGCGTCATGCAGATCCTTATATAAAGGAGGCCCGACCGGGCCTCCTTTGGAAAAAAAAAGTGCATCAGGCGATCCCGGCCTTGTCCGGGCGTCGATCCGCAGTGTAAGATATTCAATGCCGTCGAGGGTTACCCGACGGCATTGTTTGTTTGACGGTGCGTATGTGCACGAATTGCGGGATGTAAGGAAAGGAGGCAGGCCATGGAATCACTTCGGGAACTCTACAGGACGGGGGTCGGACCCTCGAGCAGCCATACCATGGGCCCCAAGCGGGCTGCGGAAATCTTTGGCGGGAAGCACCCGGAGGCCGCCTCGTTCAGGGTGACCCTGTTTGCCAGCCTGGCCGCCACAGGCAAGGGGCACCTCACCGACGTGGCCGTGGCGGAGGGGCTGGCCCCCAAGGCGGTGGAGATCGCCTGGCGCCCGGAAGAGCTCCTTCCCGGACACCCCAACGGCATGCTTTTTGAGGCCCTGGACGCAGATGGGACCAGCCTGGGCGAATGGCTTGTCTACAGCACCGGCGGGGGCGCCATCAGCGAAACCGGCATGCCGCCTGCCAGCTCCCATACCTATGACCTCACCACCATGGAGGATATCCTGACCCACTGCCGGGAAGAGGGGATTCCCTTCTGGCAGTATGTGGAGGCGTGCGAAGGCGCCGATATATGGGATTTCCTGCGGGATAAGCTCCACCACATGCTGGCCGCCCTGGATCGCGGCCTTGCCACCGAAGGCATCCTTCCCGGGGTGCTGGGGCTCACCCGCAAGGCCTGGACCCTGCACCAGAAAGCCGTCATGAGCGGGGACCACTTCCGCCGCACCGGCAAGATCAGCGCCTACGCCCTGGCCGTCTCCGAAGAGAACGCTGCAGGGGGTACCATTGTCACCGCCCCCACCTGCGGGGCCTGCGGGGTCCTTCCCGCGGTGATCCGTTACCTCATGGAGGTGGTGGAGGCCGACGAAATTATCTTTTTGAGGGCCCTGGCCACGGCCGGTCTCATCGGGAACCTCATCAAATACAACGCCTCCATCTCCGGTGCCGAAGTGGGCTGCCAGGGAGAGGTGGGCACCGCCTGCGCCATGGCCGCTGGGGCCGCCGCCCAGATCCTGGGGGGCACCGTGCGCCAGGTGGAGTACGCCGCCGAAATGGGCTTGGAACACCACCTGGGCCTCACCTGCGACCCCGTGGCGGGTCTTGTGCAGATCCCCTGCATCGAGCGCAACGCCTTTGCCGCCACACGGGCCATGAACTGCGCCGATTATGCCTTGTTTTCCGATGGTTCCCACCTCATCTCCTTTGACGAGGTGGTGCGCGTCATGCGGGAAACCGGCCAGGACCTGCCCAGCCCCTACCGGGAGACCGCCGAAGGGGGCCTGGCACGTGCCTACAGCAACCGGATGGGCGAGACAGACTGATTGGGTTCTGCCTGACCTTATAACAAACAGGGCTTTATCGTTTGCCTTAAATGATGTCTGGGCTGCGACCTCTCAAAAACGCGAAAGATCCACGGAAACGGAGCGCCGCACTCCGGTGCGGCTTATCAGGTCGTCGTTACCCGTGCCGCACAGGAGTGCGGCGTTCCAGGGGACAAGGGGCTTCGGGCGGAGGGCCCACGTTTGTTTGAAAGACGGGTGTGATTTGATCCGAAGAAGGCGTTTTATCTTTCCCGTACGTTGACCATAGATTAGGACCACATGAAAAAGAGAATTTACATTGCCGACACCGGCGGAACCATCGGGATGAAGCCGGGTGACAGGGGCTACGAGCCCTCTCCTGGGTATCTCAAGGAGCAGATGGCGAAGATGGCCGTGCTGAAGAGCCCGTCCATGCCGGAGTACCATATCCATGAGTACGACCCGCCCCTGGATTCGTCGAGCATGAGCCCTTCGGCCTGGTTTGACATTGCAGAGGACATCGCGGCCCACCACGACGACTACGACGGGTTCCTGGTGATCCACGGCACCGATACCATGGCCTACACGGCCTCGGCCCTTCCCTTTATGCTGGAGGGGCTGCAAAAGCCGGTGATTTTAACCGGCGGCCAGATCCCCTTGTGCGAGGTGCGGAACGACTCCCGGGAGAACCTTATCACGGCCATGCTGCTGGCGGCCCGGGAGGACATCCACGAGGTGTGCCTTTTTTTCGACAACCGCCTGTTTCGCGGCAACCGCACCACCAAGTGGAACGCCGGGGGCTTCGACGCCTTTGATTCCCCGAACTTTCCCCCTCTGGGCACCACGGGCATCGATATCGAGATCAACAGGGACCTGCTGCTGCCAAAGCCCGAGGGGCAGGGCTCCCTGCGGGTCCAGCGGCTTTACAGCTCCCCGGTGGCGGTCTTGCGTCTCTTTCCCGGGATTTCTGCGGCGGTGGTGAAAAACCTTCTGGCTCCGCCCATCAAAGGTCTGGTTCTGGAGACCTACGGGGTGGGTAACGCCCCGGATAACGACCCCGAACTCATGGCCGTGCTGAAAGAGGCCACGGACCGTGGCGTGGTGATCGTTAACTGCACCCAGTGCCTGAAAGGGCGTGTGATGATGGGAACTTACGCCACGGGCTCGGCCCTTCTGGAGGCCGGTGTCATCAGCGGGTTTGATATGACCCCGGAGGCGGCCCTTGCCAAAATGTTTTTTCTTTTCAGTACCCGTTCGGATACACAGGTGATTCGCGAGCTCATGCAGGCCAGCCTGAAAGGGGAGATGACAGCGTAACTGCTCGGTCTGCGCCCCATGCAGCGCCCGTGTTTTTTCCCTGCGTATGTTGACAGTGAAGGGCAGATGCCTTATTGGTTGATAAGGTCAATTAAATAAGGGGTACGATTATGGCGGAAAACACAGAACAGTTTGTGCGGTATATTGATGACATTGTGTGGCGCTTCGGCATCCACGTTCAGGACAACAGCTGTTGCCACGGCATGTCCTATGCGGACATCCGGGCGCTTAAGGAGATCTCCCTGGAGTGCGACTGCTCCATGCAGGGCATTGCCCGGAAGCTGGGGTTTACCAAGAGTGGCGCCACCCGGGTGGTGGACAGGCTGGAGAAGAAGGGGCTTGCCGAAAGGCGCCGCAGCGAAACGGACGGGCGGGTCTGCTGTGTTCAGCCCACGGCCAAAGGCCGGGACGCCCTGGAGGAGATCAACCGCAACGCCCATGCCCGTATGGAGGAGATCGTTGCAAAGATCGATGCGCCCATGCGGGAGATCATCCTCACCGCCCTGGGCAGCTTTCTCGGTGCCGCCAACAAGTAGGGGGGGGCCGGAAGAGAGTCCGGGGCTTGGGGGCTGACGCCCTGGCCCCAAAAAATAATGAGGACGTGATAATACAGGAAAGGCACCGGCCGGTTTGGGTCGGTGCCTTTTTTGTTTCGGTGGCAGCGTCCAGTGAGGCAACGTTGCTCACCGGGTCTGACGCGCCTTACGAAGAAGAAAGGGGACGTTATTTTTCAGAGTCCAGCTTCTCTGCAACGGCTTTGCCGTATTGATACGCCGCCATGCCGTCTTTATCCGTCAAAAGGGCGTATTTTCCCTGGCTGCTGCGGGCCACCCGGCTCAATCGGTCGTAGAGTTTTTCTGCCCTGGCGGTTTCGTTGTGGGTCTCCGCTATATAGTTTCTGGGAATATAAACGCGCTGTACGGTGACGCGAAGGGTGTCGTTTGCACCCTTTGTGGCGTGGACTTTGAGAACGCGGCCCTTGCCGTTGGTAAAATAGGATACGTTCCTATCCGTATGGGCCATGGCTGTTTCCCCTAACGCGTAGAGTTCGCTTCCAGGCACGGCCTTTTGCCCGTGCATAAAGTCAAGCACATGGGCTGACGCCTGGGTGGAAAAGATGGCGGCTCCGAGGAGTACTGCGGCAGTTGAGAGAATCGTACGTTTTACCTGGTTGAAGCATGTCATGTGTTTGTTACTCCTTTCTGATTCGATGAATGACCGGTGGTTCCGGTCCGCTATAGGTCCGGTTCTTGAAACCGGGTAGTGATTGCGGTTGTTATCCCGCAAGTTTCCAGAGTATTCGCAGGCCTGAGACCATCAGGGAGAGGGCCAGGACCATGCGGATTCGTTTCTGATCGATGCGGTGCATGGCCCGGGTCCCGAGGAGTCCCCCGCCCAGGGCGGCGACGGATGCCACCGCACATGTCTCAAGGGAGAGGGAGCCCATGGCCGTGTAGGCCATAAATCCTGTCAACGATGAGAAGGGGACGGAAAGGGCCGTCACCATGGCGATCTGCTGTGCCCGAAACCCCATGCCGTGGAGGGCGGGCACGATGACCCCGCCGCCTCCGACGCCCAGCATCCCCGAGATGAGCCCCGATACCGATCCCAGCAAGGCGCTTCCCGCCGGGGGGCATGTGTCCGCCGCCTGTTTTGTGGATTCCCGGGTCGGGCGGACAATGACCAGCCCGGACAAGATCATGAAACAGGCGAAGGCTCCCTGGAGGATGGCCTGGGGGATCAGTGTGGAGACCCAGGCCCCTAAAGGTGCTGCCGGAAGGGAGCAGGCAATGAGGGGCCACCAGGGGCCGGGTTTGAGCTGTCCGCTTCGAAGGTTGTGGACCGTGGCCCCGCCCAGGCTCGCCACGTTGACGAGGAGCGCCACGGGCCTGGCCGTTACCGGGGGGACGCCCACGGCCATGAGGGCCGGGACCAGGGCCACGGCACTGCCCACCCCGCCCAGGGCGAAGAAGAAGCTCAGTGCAAAGGCCAGGGCGGCAACGGTCATCAGCAGCATGTGCGGCACCCGCACCCGGGTGTGGCCTCCAGTGATCCGCGTATGCCTGCGGCATGCAGGGGGCCGGGTTTCAGCATTTTGGCCATTTCGGGCAGTCCCTGGGGGATGATGGAGACCTGGTCAAATCCCCTGGCGATTAGGTAGGCCATGGCCACACTGGGGCGCCAGGGACCGTCGGCAAAAAGGATCACCGGTACGTCATCGGGGATCTCGTCAAGGCGGTCCGGCAATTCGTTCAGGGGGATGTGGACTGCCATGGGAAGGGAGAACCCTTCAACCTCTTCGCGGGTGCGCAGGTCCACCAGAAACGCCCTGTTTTTGATAAGGCCGGGCAGGGCGGCCGGGCTGGTGGCAAACCCTCCGGTGCCAAAGGCTTCGTAATCCATTTCCCTAAAATAGTTTCGTATGTTTTCCATAATGCGCCTCAAGTGTATGGTTCAGAATGAACGGTTTGATGGGGTGGCGTCTTTTCGCCGATGGATTTCAGCCGGAGAAAACAGTTTCATCATCTCTTCGGAGTTTGCCAGCAGGGTCCGGGCAGAAGCAAAGCCTTCGGCCTTCAGGTAAAACGCGGCCATGCTGGCTCGCACCACCGAGGTGCAGAAGACCACAACGGCTTTGTCCCGCGGCACGTCGTCCAGGCGGTCGGGCAGCTGCTCTAAGGGGATGTGGATTGCGTCCCCGAATCGGGCGTAGGGTGTCTCCTCGTCGGTACGGACGTCGAGAAAGACGCACTGCTCTTTGTCGGCAAGGCAGTCGGCTGCTGCCGCAAGGGAGATGCCGTGCCTTTCGGTTGCAAAAAAATGAAGGTCCATGGCCTTGAGGGTGTGGTCTAATTGATTCATGCTCAGGGTCCTGATTCCATCCACGACAAATGGATGTCAGAGGGTTGGCTCCCGGCGGCATGGCCGGGAGCGTTCGGGGTTCATGTGATTGATCTGCACGGGATGGGTCAGCAGCATCCGCAGCAGGAGTTTTTCTTCTCTTTGGTTTCAGGCCGGGTTTCCGGCGTCTCCTTTGACTGTGAAGACTCGGTTTCCGAGATCTCTTCGAGTTCCATGGTGCAGCAGCTCTCAGATTTGTTTTTGCCAAAGAGTTTTCCGAACAATCCGTTTTTTTTCTCGTTGCTCATGGGGTATCTCCTTTTGTGTTGAAACGTTTTTGGTGCGTTTTCTTGCTGAAAGATAAGGGTTAAGCGGGCATCAGGTTGAACACGTACCCGCCGATGACCGCCGTGGCAAAGATGACCGCCACCACGGAGGCCACCAGCCGCTTGCGGAAGATGCTTGCCAGCATGCTCATCTCCGGTATGGCCATGCCGGCTCCGCCGATGATCAGGGCGATGACGGCCCCCATGCTCATGCCCTTCTGGGAGAGGGCAAGGCCGATGGGAATGGCGGTCTCTGCACGGATGTACAGCGGGATGCCGATGACCGCGGCCACGGGAATGGCAAAGGGGTTCTCAGGTCCTGCCAGCCGGGCCACGAACTCCTGGGGAAGGTAGCCGTAAATGGCGGCCCCGATGCCCACCCCCACGAGGAGGTAGACCAGCACTCCGCGGAAATCGGACCATGCCGAAAGAAACGATGCCTTCAGCTTGCCCCCAAAGGTGGCGGGCACCTGCTGGCCGCCGGAGGCCATGCCGTTTTTCAGGCGAACGTGCCGGACGTGGGCGGCTCCGCCGGTTTTCTCCAGGATCACCCCGAACACCACGGATGCGGCAAAGGTGACGGTAAAGTAGATGATGCTGGCCTTAAGACCCATCATGGCCGCCACCATGGCCAGGATAATGGGGTTGAGCAGGGGCGAGGCGATGACAAAGGACATCACCGGCCCGAAGGGCGCCCCCGCGTTGAGCATGCCCAGGGTCATGGGAATGGTGGAGCAGGCGCAAAACGGGGTGAGGGAGCCCACCATGGCTGCGATGACATTGCCCACCACGCCCCGTCGGGAGAGCCAGGACCGGAGCTTTTCATGGGGTATGTACATGAGGACCAGGGCCACGATGGTACTGATGCCAAGGAACAGGACCGTCAGTTCGGCGGTGATGAACGCGAAGTACCCAAGGGTCTTAGACAGGGAGTTCATGGTAAATCCATCCTTTTGATTGATATTGTCAACTAATAGAATAAAATTTTTTGCCCTGATTTGGGGCGCCGGTCGCCTGCGGCGGACTCGGAGTCATGATTTTACATGCTTTTAAAATATCAGCCCACCACTACGTGGGCTATTTCGTTGTTATGATCAACTATAAGCCCTTAGGTTGATGGTGTCAACTAAATGGGCGAGATATTTTTCCGTTGTCGTGTCTGGTTAGGGCTAAGTGGTTGTTTCTTTAAAGTTTGTCTTGTGTGTTGTGGTGATCTGTCGCTGGCACGGAATGCATGGGGGGGGCGAAAAGGGGGGCTGTATCGATCAACGGCTCTGAAATAGAAGGGGAATGGTGCGTGCCTTGGCCCGGACGGAATTCACGAGCCGAGTGCACCTAATATTCAAAGCATCAGAGCTGAAGAAGTCGTGGTTTTACAAAGGCTCTGATAACGCAGAAGACGGGGTGCACTCGGCTCGTCCCAAGGGTGAGAAATTCGATCAGAACACCCCGCCTTTATCCTGGATTTCCGTAAAGGAGTGGAAGGCCTCTGGGCGGCCCTTTTCAGCCTGGATGCGGTCGTACATGGCCTGGACGCTTTCCGGGACATCGGGCATCTGCTCCGGGGTCCGTTTGGTAAGTTTTGCGGCGCCTTCGGGGCAGGTGGTGGTGCAGAGACCGCAGCCCATGCACTTGTTGGGGTGGATGGAGGCCTTGCCGTCGATGATGCGGATGGCCTTGAACATGCAGCGGTCCAGGCAGGTGCCGCAGCCGGTGCAGGCCTCGGTGTCCGGGGTGTTGATGTAGGAGGCCTTGGTGAGCTGGTTGTGGAGCCCAAGGTGCACCACGGTGGCCATGATGCCGCAGCTGCATTTGCAGCAGTTGCAGATGTAGTCCAGGTCCCCTGCAGAGTTCTGGGTCTGGGTGACCAGGCCCTCGCGATCGGCCATGTCCATGATGGCCAGGGCCTCTTCTTTGCTGATCTCTTCTGCCCGGAGGTCGTTTTCGATGAAAAAATCCGCGCATCGGTTCAGGGAGAGGCAGGTGCGGACGGGGTGGTCGCAGCCACGGCCCTCGGCTTTGGATTTCAGGCGGCAGAGGCAGTCGGTGAGGGCGATGCGGTCCGCCTCCAGGATTTTTGTCTTTACCACGTCGTGGGGGAGGATCTCCTGAACGGATTCCACGCTCTTTTCCACGGGGACGATGCGGAAGAGGGAGGTCTTGCCGCCAAAGACCTCCAGGCCCATGGCCTCCATCATGTACTGGTTGTGCAGGTCGGTGTACTCCCTGTCCAGCCGGTTGATCTGGTACTCGTAGGTGCCCACGATGTACGGAGCCAGCACGTAGTGGCGCTCACCGTTGACGGTGGTGGTGATAAGAAGGCCCCTTTTTCCCATGCGGTCCAGCTTTGCCTTGCAGGCCTCGGCGTCGGTGCCGGTTTTTTCGGCCACCTGATCCGCCCGTTGGGGGGCCGGGGTGAGGCTCAGTGTCAGCTCGGCCTCTTCGGGTTCGTACATCTTTTTTAACAGGGCGATATCCACACCACTTTCCGTGGGGGGAAATCCCATGGGAAGTTGGTTCAAGTGTTCCTGGAGTTTTCTGTACACGGAATCCGGCATGGGGTCTCCTTGCATGTCAGGGGTTGTCGTCGGCTGTTAGCCCGGATATTTCACGGGTTGCACCCAAATCATTCAAGGCATCAGAGCTGCAATAACAATCTTCGTGCTTTGGTCTGGCCGTTTTTTTATGAAATATCGGGAGGCCGCCTTTCCGGGTGGGGCGCTGCACCCGGGGCATGGGGCAATCACGCCGCTTCCCAGGCAAAAGGCTATCGGAAGATGGTTACCTTTGTCAATATGGTTGATGTACGAAGTAATATATTGCGGCGTGATGGTAAATATGATGGGTGTTACTTCGATTTATATAGAGTTGGGAAGCCGTGTGAGGTCATGAAAAAATATTGTATGCATACAAACTAATTGAATCCGCGTATTTGGACCCGGGATTGCTTCTCTTTTGAAAAGAGGTATGTTGATATTTGCTGAAAAACGGTTTAACTATTCCCTCTAAGAGTATGAATAGCAGATATATCACAAATGGTGATAATGGCTTTTGACGGGGGTCTTGAGCGTTTTGATCGGGTTCCCCTTGAAGGTAAGTAAATACGGTGGGCTTTGGTGGCTGCCGTGCAGATAAGTCAGTAAAAGGGAGGGGATGTATGTCTGTGGAAGAGATGGATCGGGAACGCAAGGAACAGGTCAATGCGAAGAAGTATCAGGATCTCTACGCATTTTCCGGCCCTTCGGTGGTGGCTTTTTTCGTGGTGTTCTGCATACTCCTGGCCGTGACGCCCATGGTCAGGGAACATACGCTTATCACCGTTATGTTCGGCACTGTCATCGTCGCTTTGAGTCTGCTGAGACTGGCGGCGGCCCGAAAGGCGGCAACCTCCTACAACGAGAATCCTCTGTTCTGGAATCGTTTCTTTCTGGTGTCGACCCTCGTGTCCGGCCTTGTGTGGGGGGGCGTGTGCATGCTGGTCATTCATTTGTACGGGACCACCTCAGCCTACAGTACCTATGCCATGGTGATGACCTGCGGCCTGGTGGGGGGGTGTGTTATCTCCCTGGCACCAGCGCTGAGGCTTCTGGTGGCTTACGTGGCCTGCCTGCTGGTGCCCGTTATCGTGTGGACCGCTTTCAACGGTGAGTGGGCCATCGGTGTCGTGTTCCTGACCTATATCCTGGGGATGATGGGAGTGGGCAAGAAGACCAACGCCTCGTACCGCCTGAACATTGAAAACTCTGTATTGCTTGATGAGCGGGCCGCAGACATCACCATGCTGATCAACGAACTGAGGGAAAAAGCGTCGGAGCTCACAGGTACCTCCGAGGGGCTTCGGGATATCTCCGAAGAGATGGTGGGGGCCTCGGAAGAGACAGCCACCCAGATCGGCGGGGTAACGTCGGACGCCTCGTCCATGCGCGAGAACACCGCTGCCATTTCAGCGGCTGTGGAGCAGGCTTCCCACAACATGGAGCTCACCTCGGCCTCCATGGAAGAGATGGCACGTGCCGTAACGGAGATCGCTGGTCAGTCTGCCCGGGCCATGGAGATCTCTACCCAGGGCGTCCACCGCTCCGAAGAGGCCTCCCGGGAGATCAAGCGCCTGGACGAAGCGGCCCGGGAGATCGGCAAGATCACCGAGGTAATCACCGAAATCTCCGAGCAGACAAATCTCTTGGCCCTTAACGCCACCATTGAGGCGGCCCGTGCCGGTGAGGCGGGCAAGGGGTTTGCTGTTGTTGCCAACGAAATCAAGGCCCTTGCCCATCAGACCGCCGAGGCCACCAGCGGCATTCGCGGCCAGGTCAAAGGGATTCAGGACGCCACTGCCGACTCCACAAAGCAAATCACGGCCATCTCCGAGGTGATTGGAAACATCAGCACCATCGTCAACGGCGTGGCCGCAGCCATCGAAGAGCAGTCAGCCTCCACCCGTGAGATCGATGTCAACGTAGGGGAGATGAACGACGGTATGGGCGATATCACCGCCAAGGCCGCAGAGAGCAACCAGGCCAGTGAAACCATCCTGGGGCGCATCGAAGAGGCCGCCACCCAGACCCGGGGCAACCTGGAGAACAGCCGCAAGGTCATGGACAGCGCCAAAGAGGTCCTGGACATGGCAGACAGCCTCAACCAGGCCGTGGTCCGTCTGTCGGCGTAGACCGGATATTTCATGACAAAACGGCAGGATTAAGCCGGTGAGTTGCCATTGTGACATATCCTGGGCAGAGGAGCCGGGAAGGCCATGGAGCAGAACAGCGAGGAAAAAACACGCGATCAGATCAAGGCCTTTGTTGACCTGGCGCATCGGGACATTCTGGAAATCGGGTGCGGGGACGGCCGGTTGACCGAATGGCTGGCAAGGGAGACCTCTTCCCTTACAGCCATTGACCCGGATGAGGAGAGGGCGGCGAAGGCAAAGGGGACGGTCTCGGGGGCGGAGGTTGCCGTCGGGTCCGGCGAGGCCTTGGCATTTGCCGACGCCTCCTTTGACATCATCCTCTTCAGCCTGTCACTTCATCACCATCGGGATTGCAGCAAAGCCCTTGCCGAGGCGTGGCGGGTGCTCCGAGACCGTGGGAGCCTGCTGGTGCTGGAGCCCTTAAATGATGAAGGCATGGGGCAGGTGTTTGCACTGCTCCACAACGAAGACCGGGAAAAGGCGGCGGTGCGCCGGGCCATCGATGAAAGTGACTGGGTGGTACGCCGCAGTGAGACATTTGAAAGCCGGTGGGTTTTCGAGAGCCCGGAGGAATTTTATGGGTGGGCTTTCGGGTATTTCGACATGGCCTTTGACCCGGTACTGGCAAAACAGATGGCGGAACAGCCCGATGTGGACCTTGACGCCCGGCCCATTGTCCTGACGGAGGTCCAGGAGCTTCTGCTGCTCCAAAAACCCGCGTGAGCCAAGCCGTTTACCCGGCGCTACATAAAAAAAGCCCCTGTCGCTTGCGACAGGGGCTTTTGTCGTTGGGTAGCCAGTTCAGTCCTTAGTGGGAGCCGCCTTTATAGAGGGTCTCCATCACGGAGTCCACATTGAATTTGGCGGGCTTCTGGCGTGGCGGGTAGTCCTTCAGGGTTGCGATGAACTTGCCCACCACATGCTGGGCCGGGGTGAGGAGGAACACGTGCTCCACGTACCAGCGGCCGTAGTTGTTGGAGTCGGTGTCGGCACGCTCGTAGGGGTCGCTTCTGAGGTTGAAGATCTTGGGAGCGCGAAGCCAGACAAAGGGCTCTTGCCACACGTCGATCTTTTTCGCCCGCTGCTCGGCAAAGACGATCTTCCATTGGTCATAGCGCAGGCCCACAAGCTGGGCGTCGTCGTTAAAGTAGAAGAAGCTCTTTCGGGGGCCTTCTTTCTCCTTGCCGGTGATGTGGGGCAGGAAGTTGAAGCCGTCTAAGTGAACCTTGAACTTTTTGCCAGCGGCTTTGTGGCCTTTGAGGAGTTTTTCCGAGACCTTCTCGTCACCCACGGCTGCCATGAGGGTGGGGACCCAGTCCAGCATGGACATGATCTCGTTGGAGACGGTGCCGGGGGGAACCTTGCCGGGCCAGCGCACCATGGCCGGAACCCGGTATCCGCCTTCCCAGTTGGTGTTCTTCTCGCCGCGGAAGGGGGAGATGCCGCCGTCAGGCCATTCGTTGTAATGGGGGCCGTTGTCCGTGGTGTAGACCACGATGGTGTTCTCCTCCAGGCCCTGGGCTTTGAGGAAATCCAGGAGGTCGCCCACCATCTTGTCGTGTTCCACCATGCCGTCGGCGTAGACGCCCAGGCCCGTGACGCCCTGGCTCTCTTTTTTCAGGTGGGTGTAAAAGTGCATGCGGCTGGGGTTGAACCAGGCAAAGAAGGGCTTGTCTGCTTTTTTGGCCCGCTCGATGAAGTCCTTGGTGGAGGCTAAGAATTCTTCGTCCACGGTCTCCATGCGTTTGCGGGTCAGGGGGCCTGTGTCCTCGATCTTGCCGTCGGCCGTGGATTTGATGACGCCCCTTGGGCCGAACTTTTTACGGAAATCGGGGTTCTTCGGGTAGTCCTCGTGCTCAGGCTCCTCTTCAGCGTTGAGGTGGTAGAGGTTGCCGAAGAACTCGTCGAAGCCGTGGGCCGTGGGCAGGAACTCGTCCTTGTCGCCCAGGTGGTTTTTACCGAACTGGCCGGTCATGTAGCCGTGGGGCTTCAGAAGCTCTGCCAGGGTGGGGTCTTCGGGCTGGATTCCCAGGTCTGCACCGGGAAGGCCCACCTTGCTGAGCCCCGTGCGAACCGGGCTCTGGCCTGTAATAAAGGCGGAGCGTCCGGCGGTGCAGCTCTGCTCTGCATAGTAGTCGGTGAACATCATGCCTTCGTTGGCCAGGCGGTCGAGGTTGGGGGTCATAAAGCCCACAAGGCCCTTGCTGTATGCGCTGACATTGTGGACGCCCACATCGTCGGCCATGATGACGAGGATGTTCGGCTTTTTAGCGGCCGAGGCAGGGCTCACAGCGAGGACCATCGCAACGGATGCGGCGATGACCGCGACCATCAATTTGCCAGTTTTCATAATCTGCTCCTTGGTTAGGGGTCGACTCGACGATTTTCCACGAAAGGGTCATCATCGGCAAAAAGACGATTTGGTTGTTGCTGGGGATTGCTCTTGAGAAGAAGGAGTGAGGTAAGTTTTTAAAATAATATCTTTTTTTATTTGGTTTATCAACGGTAAACCAACATATGGTGATGAACTGTTTTTTTTGCTTCCGCAGGGGCTGATGCCTTATTCCGCTGCCCCGGGGGAGGAAGGCTCGGCAGACACATGCCGGAGGTAATTGAGGAGGTCGTATCCGGTTCGGTTGGACGGATGCTTTTGGACCATGGCACGGGCCACCAGAACGGCGTCATCGTACCGCTGATTTTTGATCAGGTGGTCGGCCAGGGCCAGGAGGTAATCGGCATGGTCCGGTTCCAGGGCGAGGGCCCGGAGCAGGGAGGCTTCGGCTTCCGCGTTTTCCCCCAGGTGCTGGAGGAGCAGCCCCAGGTTGTAATGGACGCGGGATCGCTCCGGCAGCCCCTCTGCCGCCTGTCGGAGCCAGGTTGCGGCCTCGGCGTATTGCTTCTCTTCGGCCAGCAAAAGCCCCAGGGAGTATGCCATGTGGTAGCGCTCTGGGTGGGTTTTCAGGATGTCCCGGAAGAGCGCAACGGCCCTCTGGTTGTTGCCTATGCGGTTGTAGAGCATGGCCAGGTTGTTTTTGGCCGGGAAGAACTGGTCGTCGATGCGGATGGCTTCGCGGTACTGGGCAATGGCCTGGTCCGTGTCGCCCAGGGCATCGTGCATGATGGCCAGGTTGAAACGGCCTGATGCGAAATCAGACGCATATTCCATGGCTTCGCGGTATTCGTCGATGGCGGTGTTGAAGACGATTTTCTGGTTGGTGTCGAGCTGCTCCCTGTGGACGGGGGCCAGGCACAGAGCCGCCTGGATGCGTACGGCTTTTACCGGGTCGTAAAGCAGCGGGGTGATGAGCCGGGTGGTTTTTTCATGCCCGGTGAGGTTCAAAGTCGCGATGCCGGTGTGGCGGATCAGGGCTTCGCTGTCCGACAGGGACTCCTCCAGCACGCCCATGACCTCATCATCCATGTAGCGTTGCAGCAGGGAGAGGGCTGTGGCCCTTACCACCGGCGGTCTTAGTTGATCCTGAGAGAGCCGGATCAGCTCCTTTTTTGCCTTTGGGTTGCCTTTCCGTGCCTCGGCAAAGGTGGTGCCGTAATGGGCCCGTTTCCTTAATCCGTACCATGTCTGGGTCCAGTTGGCGGACCACTGAACTGTTTTGTCTCCGTGGCAGCCTGCGGCGTTGCAGGCGTTGGGGGTCTGAAGGGCAAGGCTCAGGTCGGGCCTGGGGATCCGGATGCTGTGGTCGGCTCGCATGTCGATGCCCATGTAAGGGCTTTCGGGCATGTGACAGCTGATGCAGTCATCACCTTTGCTTGGTTTTCCTTTGTTCACGGCTTTGTGGAAGTGGTGGTCGGCCGTGTCGTAGATATCCTTTCGGTGGCACTGGAGGCACAGGTCATTGCCATCGAGCTTTCGGTCCAGGCTGTGGACGTCGTGGCAGTCGCTGCACATGACCTCCCTCTGGTACATCTTGCTCTGGGTAAAAGAGCCGTAGACATAGACTTCATCTAAAATCTGCCCGTCGGGGTGGTAGAGCCCTTCGTTGAGAAGGGAGGGGATGACGCAGTCCATGATGTCGTCGTCCCGGTGGTCAAAATCCGCAAAGGAGGCACGCCGTGAGTGGCAGCGGGCACAGATGGCGAGTTGGGCCTCGGGGGTGATGTCCCGGGTGTCCACCAGTAAATGGTAGTTTTCCGTTTTTTCCCGGCCCATCTCGGGCTTTTCAGCCCAGGCCACATGGGCGGAGCCCGGCCCGTGGCACGCCTCGCAGCTCACATCGATCTCGGTCCAGGTGGTGTTGAAGGTGTCGGTGCGGTGGTCATAGCCCTTGCGGAGATGGGTGGAGTGGCATTCTGCGCACATGCCGTTCCAGTTCTGGGCCGCGTTGGTCCAGTGGAGCCAGTCCTCGGGGTCGTCTGTGTGGTTGGGAAGGGCGTACCACTTTTTTTTCTCCACGTCCCAGGCGATGGTGAGGCACTGGTACCGGCCCCCGGGAAAAGGCACCAGGTACTGCTGGAGGGGAAAGACACCAAAGGTGTGAGTGATTTGAAAATTGTCGTTTTGTCCGTCCGGCCCCAGGGTGTTGACGTAAAAGGCGCCGTTGTCCTTGTAAAACCGGGTGGTGATTCCGTTTTGGGTGAACACGGCGTCATTGAAGTCCCCGAGAACCGTGGCCTCGGTGGCCGTGTCCATGGCCAGGTCGTGGTGGGAGTTGCGCCACTTGTCGTACTCGGGCTTGTGGCAGCCGATGCAGGCTTGCCTGCCCACAAAGGTAGGGTCGGCGGGGGCCGATGCCGGACGGGTTCGGCGCAGGTAATCTGCCTTCAGGACATACAGCGGAATGGCCAGGACAATGACCAGGGTAGCGATGACACCTGCCTGGATCCAGCGTCGGTGCTCAGGTCGATTTTGGGTGAGGTCAGAGGGCATGGCCTTGTCCGGTGGTTTCTGCTCAGGCATAGGCGATTTGCGAAGGGTCCAGAACGTTGCGGCGGATGGTTCTGCTTGTGTCCACGGTGATCACGCCGTTTTCGATGGTCACGGGGTAAATATCCAGAGGCCGCGGCGCCGGTGGGCTGATGACGCTTCCTTTCCTGTCAAAGGCCGAGGCATGGCAGGGGCAGATGAACTTTTTCTCCTCATCGTCCCAGGGCACGGTGCAGCCCAGGTGGGTGCACTTGCGGGAGATGGCAAGGACGCCGCCGTCTTCCAGTCGGGAAAGGTAGAACCGGCCCCGCACAAAGGCGGTGACCGATCCCATGGGAAAATCCTCCAGCTTTCCGGCCACAATGAGCATGTCCGACGGGGCGGCCTCTGAGGTTTTTTTGCCGGGCCTGAGAAACCCGGAGGCAATCCAGAGAAATTCGCCGGCGGCCATGAGCCCGAGAAAAGCCCAGACGGTTTTGAGGAAACTCCGCCGGGGCGGTGTGGGCTGCTGGTCTTCGGTGTGGGTGGTCTGCGTGGTCATGGAATCTGTTTTTCTCCGATGGTCAGTGAGCAAAGGGCTGGACAAGCCCCATGCCTTCTCCCCTGAACCAGACACCGGTGAGGGTGAGAAGGGCAAATGAGACAACAGCCAGGGTAAAAAGGGCCAGGGTTGTTTCGTTGTTCGTGGTGGCGAAGCGCCGTTTGATGATCCGGGTGAACACGGCCAGGGCAACGCAGGCTGATGCCGTGGGCAGGATGCCCTCGGTGACCACGGGGGGCAGGCCCGGAAACCATTCGGAAAGGCCGGGGGCGTATTCGCTCAGCATCACGGTGGCAGGCACCACGACCCCTGCGGTGAGGGCGGCGGTGATTCCCGCTTTTTTTCCCTCGGCAGAGAAAAACCAGACGCCCCCCGAGGGGGTGTCGTATCTGCGATAGGGCAGGCCCAGGCAGAGGAGCAACAGGGCCGCGGGGATGATGCATACCGCAAAGGTGGGGTGGAGATGCAGGAGCAGCTCCTGGAACCCCATGAAGTACCAGGGGGCTTTGGCAGGGTTGGGGCTGAGTCCGGGGTTGGCCATCTCCCCCAACGGGGCGTTGAACGCCACCGAGATTGCCATGACAACGGCCACGAGAACCAGGGCCACCACCCCTTCCCTTACCGCGAGGTTCGGCAGGGTATCCACCATGGTCGGCCGCTGATTGTCGGAGGGATCGGGCGGGAGCACCACGCCTCCGGCCTTTCGGATGCGCCAGAAGTGCCAGGCCATGAGGATGACCATGCTCCCGGGCAGGACCGTGGTGTGGAGGGTAAAAAAGATCATGAGGGTGTGGGAGCCGGTGCCCTCACTTCCCTGGAGGGTGGCCCGGATCCAGCCTCCGGCAAGGGGGATGTACTCGGTCATGCCCGTGGAGATGGTGACGGCCCAGTAGGACAACTGGTCCCAGGGCAGGAGGTACCCGGTGAAGTTGGAGAGAAGGATCCCGGTAAAGAGGCACACACCGATGACCCAGTTGAACTGGCGCACCGTGTGAAAGGCCCCGGTATAAAAGACCCGCAGCATGTGCAGGAAAGCGGCGAAGATAAGTAAATTGGCGCTGACGTAGTGGATGTTCCGGACCAGCTGCCCGAAGGGAATTTCGTTTTGCAGGGTCAGGATAGATTGGTAGGCTTTATCGGGAAAGGGCTCGTAGACAAAGAGGAGCAGCATCCCGCTTGCGGCCAGAAGGGAAAAGAGCACCGCACACATGCCCCCCAACCCCCAGGTGAGGGTAAAACGCAGGGCTGCTAAGGGGACCCGTCTGGGGTGGATATGCAGCACCAGGTTTTCATAGCCTGCCCAGCCCCTTTTGTGCTCGGTTCCCGGGCGCACGGGGGGATGGGAAATGGAGCGTCGCAGTCGGGTAAATACGGTGTGGGCCTCGTCCATGGCGGTTCCGGTGTCGGTGTCGATATGGGTATGTTTGCTTTACGTAGGGGCCGGGAGGATCAGGAACACGATGTCTGCGCGGGACTCTGGAGGCAGCAGGGGGTGATGAATGAAGCCTGTGGCTTCGGCAGAACTTAGCTTCTGGAATACTACAATGTTTTTCCATAAAATCAAGATGAATAGTGGATGGCCCGGCAGGCAGGCATGGGTGGGGAAACCGGTTGCGCCTCGGTCAGGACGGGTTCAGCCCGGGTAATCCGTTTTTAGAGGCTTTTGTTTTTTCCTTTTTGAGAAGGGGGCGACGGGATGTGCAAAGGGCCTTGAAAAAGGCGGCGGCATCCCAGGGCGCTCCCTGGCTGCCGGGGGATTGGAACAATTGCCGTTGCAGGCGGTCCGCCTGTTCGGCAAGGGGCGGGTTTCGGGTGATGTCGCTGATGAGGGCAGGGGTAAGGGAGCCCGGGCCGTTGGGGAGGGCATCTATCCACGCGAGCAGGGCCGCGTAGGTGGCTGCAGGGTCTTTGACCCGGCAAGCTGTTTTGATTGCCTTGAAGCAGGTTTTTTCCGCGCATTTTTCGGCCTGTCGCCATGCAATGAAACGTTCGCCCAATGTGGCCCGGTATTTTACCGCCGCCACCACGCACAGCGCGAGGACGATGCCAGAAAAAAGGATCCACGGCACGGCCCGGTTCCAGGACGACAGGGGCAGGGGGGCATCGGTTCCCGTCAGGAGGTTGGGGTTGGCCTTCACCTTGAGGGTCACGGCCGGAAGGGTTTCCACCTGGAGGCTGTCGTTCTTGAGGTCCCACCAGTGGATCGTCACTTCCGGGAAGGTGACGGTCCCTTTGGCTTCACATACATAGGTAATGGTCTCGGTTCGCTCTCCGGTGAAGTCGCCACGGTCTGTCTTGTCGTTGACCAGGGGGTCTTTGGGGTAGATTCCCACGGAGCGGATGTCGGGAACCTCAAGGGGCGGGAAGGCCATGCCCGGAACGTCATCGGCCCGCATGGTGATGCGGCGGGTAAAGGCATCCCCCACCCGGGCCTCTTCCGGGGGCGGGTCCCACGCTTCGGTGAGGTCGAAGGCCTCCGTGCAGATGAGTGCGGAAAGATCTTCGGCCCCCGGGGGCATGACGGCATCCAGGGTAAGGGGCTCGGTCTTCAGCGTGACCTCCCGGGGTGGGGCTGCCCCGGGACCGGTGGGATAAAAGCGCACGTCAAAGGGTTCAATGACCCGCTTGCCCGGCCGCTGGGCAAACAGGGCGAACTCATGGCCCTGGACACTGTAGGTGACGCCGTCAGCGGTTTCCGTGCTGTTGATGCCGAAGGTGTTAAGCTTCAGCGCGATAACCCCGGGGATGTCGGGTATGTCAAACCCGGGGGACCCGGAAAACCGGGCTGTGGTCATGAGCTCGATGGAGAGGGTCACCCTCTGCCCCACCTTGACCTCGCCCTCCGGGGCAAGGGAGACTCGGATTTTTTCTGACAGCGCTTCAGCGCCGACACGGAGCGGCAGGAGAAGGGCCACCCCTAAGAGCAGCAGGCAAAAACGCCGGAGGCGGAGTCTTGGTGGAATCATCTGGGGTGTGTTTAGGGTGGCTGTGGGCATGATGGGTTCATTTTTATGGGTTTTAGACATGGGGCGCCTCTTATGGAGCGCCGCACTCTTGTGCGGCTTTTTTCGTGAGCCGATACGTTTGCCGCACTGGAGTGCGGCGCTCCAGACGCTTTGGATTCCTTTACCGTCGGAGGTTTTTACCTCAGCCTGCGTTGATAAAAACGGGCATGGTTTTTCATCTGTTTTCTCTCACGTGGCATCATATTCGGAGCGCCGCACCCCTGTGCGGCTTTTTTCGTAAACCGATGCGTTTGCCTCACTGGCGTGCGGCGCTCCAGAGGCTTTGGATTCCTTTACCGTCGGAGGTTTTTATCTCAGCCTACGTTGACCAAAACGGGCATGGCTTTTCATCTGTTTTCTCTCACGTGGCATCATATTCGGAGCGCCGCACTCCTGTGCGGCTTTTTTCGTAGACCGATGCGTTTGCCGCACTGGAGTGCGGCACTCCAGGCGTTTTGTTTTTAAGATCCTTCCATGCTGTTCTGATAGGAAAACTTGGCTCGCAAAAAGTCAGCGGGCCGCGTCTGTACCCGCCTGAGCCACATGGCCCTCAGCTCTTTGTCCGACATTTGGGCGCTGCCTTCCACGGTCTCTTCCCGGCCTCCGCCGGATTTTTCCACGCGGTCGCTGAACACGATCTCGTCCGCCCCAAGCTGGTCTCCGCCGATGCCTCCCTGGTCTCCTTCGGGGGGCGCCATGTTGTCCCGCCGGGCGATGGCAAGGTTTTTATTTTCTTCAGCCTCTTTCCAGCCTGTTCGGGCCAAGAGGGCACCATCGTAACTTGCAATGGCCGCGTCGTATTTTCCGGCCATCAGAAGAGCGTTTCCCCGATTGAAGAGGCCCTCTTCCGAAGGGACCTGACCGAAGGCGGCGGCGGCCTCCTTGAACTGGCCGTTGCGATAGTATGCCTGGCCCCGGCCCATGGGATCAAAGAAGCGCTCGGCGGCTGTGGCGTAGTCTCCCCGGGACATGAGCAGGCGGCCCTGCTGGTCCGGGGTGAGAAAGAGCCCGCCCAGGGAGCCACCGGTCTCGCGCAGGGCCATTATGGCGAGGATGACGGTGACGGCGGAAACGGCGATTGCGGCTTTTTTTCCTGGTGTCATGACATGGGTTCCTTGGGTTTTTCCGTTTATCGCCACCTCACGCGCCATCCCGGCCTGAACCACATGAGGCTGAGCAGGGTTAAAATGGGCACCAGGGCGTAGCCGCTGTCCTGCCAGTGCTCGCCTTCCTCCGGGGGCCCCGCGTCCACGGGGGTGCTTTCGATGCGGCGGTTCAGTGCCTTGATGTCCCGATCGTCCGGGCTGATGATGGTAAGGGTCGCGTCCACGGCGTCAGCGGCCTGTTTCATCCTTTTTGCCTCCAGGGGCGGGGCAGGGGGGCTGTCCGGGGGAACCGGGACCCCTTTGTCTGCGGCAACGGCAAGGATATGCACCGGGAACCGGTGTTCGGCGGCATGGGCTTCAAGGGCCTTGAGCTGGCCTGGGTCCACACTGTCAGCCATGAGGAGGATGGAGCCGGGCTGGTTGTTCTTTTCAAGTTGTTCTGTAGCAAGGGCCAGGGCTGCGGCTGCCTGGTCTCCCTCTTCCGGCATGATCTCCGGGGAGAGCTCCCCTGCAAAGGTGGTGATGATGGTGGCGTCCCGGGTCAGGGGCATGACCAGGTGGGCGCTTCCGGCATAGGCCACCAGGGCCGTGCGTGCGCCCGGCCTTAAGGCCAAAAGGTCCCTTATTTTGTGGGACGCCCGGGTAAGGCGCGAGGGCCGGATGTCTTCGGCGGTCATGGAAGGCGTGACCTTCACGGCGATGACCAGGGCCGAGGTGTCCTCGGTAAAGGGGGAGGGTGCTTTTTTCCAGGAGGGCCCGGCCAGGGCGGTGACGGCAAGGCACCAGAAGAGGATGAGGAGCCCGGCTGGGCGCAGTCGGTTGGCTTTGTCCTGCCCGGTCAGGAGATGGGCAAGGAGGTGCGGTGCGATGACGCCTTCGTAAGGAGTTTTGCCGTGGTGCCGTCTGAGGATCAGGATGGCAAGGCAAAGGGCCGGGACAAGGGCGAGGAGCCACAGGGGCCTGAGAAAATGGATGATCTGCGTCATGTGTGTGCCGCCTCCGTCTTTGATTCCCGGGAATGGCGCGTGGCTCTGGTCGTTCTGGAGAGAAGGGCTGACATGCCGTGGTAGAGGAAACTCACCACCAGCAGCACGCCCAGGGGCCAGTGAAAGAGGTCGGTCCTGGGGCGGTGGCTGATGGTCTCCAGGTCCCGGGTGCTCATCTCATCCAGGCGTTTGTAGACGTCCGAGAGCCCGTCGCGGTCGTCGGCATGGAAAAACGCGCCCCCGGTGGTTGCAGCAACGGCCTTTAAGGTTGCTTCGTCTAATTTCTCCTCACCGGCCGCCCGTGGGTCGCCCACGGCAACGGTGTGGATGGTCACCCCGTTGTCCTTGGCGATGTCCGCGGCTTTGTCCGGGGGCACCAGGCTGCCCGTATCGTTGCCGTCGGTGAGGATGATGAGCACCCTCTCTTTCATGTCGCTGCGCTCAAACTGGGTGATGGCAAGGCCGATGGCGTCCCCCAGCATGGTCTGGGGCCCGGCCATGCGGACCTGGGCTTCGTCCAGAAGGATTCGGCAGGTCTCCAGGTCTTCGGTGAAGGGGGCCTGGATAAAGGCTGCGGACCCAAAAAAGATAAGCCCCACTCGATCCCCTTCGCGCTCTTCGAGGAACTCGTGGAGCACCTCCTTGACGGCGGTCAGCCGGTCCACCACCTTGCCCTCCCTGTTTTTGAAATCCGTGGTCTCCATGGAGCCGGAAAGGTCCACGGCAAGGAGCAGGTCCCTGGAGGGAACAGTTTTGGTGACGGCCTCCTCTACCCACTGGGGCCGTGCCAGGGCCGTGACCAAAAGGATCCACGCACCAAAGACCAGGATGGTGTGGATGAGGGGCATCCCGTGGACCACGGCCCCGGACGAGGCCGTGAGCCCGGTTTTCTTAACGAGCTCATCAAAAAACGGAATCCTGATGCCCTGCTCCCGCTGGCTGTATGCCGGCAGAAAGCGTTTCAGCAGAAGGGGCAGGGGCAGCAGGGCAAAGAGGATGGGGGTGTGGAACTGGAGCATGGGGCTGTCCTTTACATGATCGCAATCACACAGTTTATGCCTCCGGCGACCCTGCCGGGGGCCAAACGTTTGAAACGTTAGATAAACAGATCTGAGATGGGTTTTTGGACATCTTCGTGGATGTTTTCCTCCGAGAAATGAGGGGGAAAGCATCCGCAACCTAGGGGCCAGGGGATCATTCCATGGCCGCCGGAGGCAGTGCGGTTAAATTAACAATGAGCAAGTAACGACAATGTATCCTGTGACGTCGAAGCTTGAGAGCTATAAAGTATAAACCATCAGCATTTATGTCGGGCGAAGCCCGAGCCGAAGCCCCTTGCGCTTTGGCCCGAGGAACGAGGGACAAAGCGCAAGGGCAATAAGCTTTCGAGGTGGCTCACCTCGCCGCCGGAGGCACGCTTTTTGTCGGTCCCTTTAACCATAGAAGGCAGCTTCTTAAGATCTGAACCGTTACGTTTCATGTTTTTTTATCCAGATTTCGACCAGGTGAATCAGGTTCTTTGCCTCGGCCGGGTCAAGGGGGGCCTTTGGCTGGTATGGGATGCGGATCAGAAGGCGCCCTGTTCCCTGGGTAAAGGCCGTGGTGGAGAGGCTTGTGTCGAGAAACGCCAGCCAGGGCTCGCCGGTGAGGGCGGCCACGGTTTGTCTGCCGTAGGCGGCCAGGGCCGTGCGCTTAACCAGGGCCGGTAAGGGGGCAAGCTCGTCCCCTGTGGGGGGGCTGCCTCGATTTATCAGGGCCAGCTCGGCCAGGGCCTCCCGCCGGTACCTGTTGCGTTTCCACCTGAGGGCTGACGTGATCAGGAGCCAGGCGGTGGCCGCCGCAAGGATCCAGGCAATGACGTACCAGCCCGGGGCCGGGGGCCAGAGGGGTTGGGGCGAAAAGGGGATGATATCGTGGAGGTTGTCCAGGCTTGTGGGGTCTGTCATCTGGTTTTCCTCACCCTGTTCGGGTTGGGCTCATCGGGCTCCCAGGGAATCGCGGATCTGCTCGGCCGCCCCTGTTGCCGTGTGGATGGGCAGCACCGGGACCCCGTATCGGGTTAACTCTTCGGTGAGGAGGTGGAGCCGTTCATTGAACACCTCCCGCACGAGGTTGCGTTTGTCCTCGTCACTGCTGTCCAGGGACGCCTGGCGCATGCCGTCGCTGATGACGATGGTCCCGGCGTTCACCGCATCCGTTGCCGTGGGGTCGTGGATCATGCCGAGGATGATGTCGTTGTGGCGGCCCATGAGCTTGATGTGTCGGCAGGTGTCCTCTGTGATCCCTGAAAAATCGCTGATGATGCAGATGAGGGTGTCGGTGCGGGCCAAGTGGGCTGTTTTTTCCAGGGCTCGGTCCAGGGCGTCGGGGCTCGGGGTGATGCGGCTGTCCACCGTGAGGGCGTGGTTGAATTCGATGATGCGGTTGAGGATCTCCATGACGGTTCTGGCGCTTCGATGGGGGCGGATGTGCCGGACTTCCTCGTCGTTGAAGATCACCGCGCCCACCCGGTCACCGGAGCTGATGACCCGCCAGGCTGCAAGGGCCGCAGTTTCGGCGGCGGTGACCGATTTCATGTTGACCCGGGTGCCGAAGAACATGCTCAATCGCTGGTCCACCACCAGCAGAACGGGGCGTTCCCGCTCTTCGGAGTAGACCCGGGTGTGGGGTTTCCGGGTGCGGGCGGTCACCTTCCAGTCGATGCTGCGGATGTCGTCCCCCGGCAGGTAGCCCCGGATCTCCTCGAAATCCAGACCCCGTCCCCGCAGGCGTGAGGCGTGCCTGCCCGTGAGCAGGCTGTGCACCGGTTGCCTGGGCAGAAAGCTGAACCCCTGGGCCTTGTGCTTCAGGCGGATCAGGTCGCTCAGGCGTGCGTAGACGCCGGGGTGTGTATCGGGTCGGTTCATGGTGGGCTTCCTTTTCACGCCACGGCCACGGTTTTTGCCAGCTCGGAGATTACCTCATCGGCGGTGATTCCGTCCGCGTTGGCTTCATAGCTCAGCATGATGCGATGGCGAAGGACGTCGTGGAGCACGGCGCGGACGTCCTCGGGGGTGACGTGGTCGTTGCCCGCGAGCCAGGCGTGGGCGCGGGAACATTTATCCAGGCCGATGGAGCCTCGGGGGCTGGCCCCCACCTGAATCCACTTTTCCAGGTCACCGTCGTATCGCTCCGGGTTCCGGGTGGCGGAGATGAGGTCCACGATGTAGGTCTCCACGGCCTCGGCCGTGTGGACGGCGTCGATCTCTTTCCGGGCATCGAAGATCACCTGCTGGGGGATGGGGGCCGCCGGGGCGCTGTTGCCGTTGGTGGCGCCTGCTTCGCGCCTCACCAGCCTTACGATGTCCATCTCCGTTGCTTCATCCGGGTACGTGATGGAGACATGCATGAGGAACCGGTCCATCTGGGCCTCGGGCAGGGGGTAGGTGCCTTCCTGCTCGATGGGGTTCTGGGTGGCCATGACCATGAAAAGCTCCGGCAGTTCGTGGGTGGTACCGGCCACCGTGACCTGGCGTTCTTCCATGGCCTCCAGAAGGGCGGCCTGGACTTTTGCCGGGGCCCGGTTGATCTCATCGGCCAGGATGATGTTGTTGAAGATGGGGCCAGCCTGAAACTGAAACTCTCCCTGGCCCTGGACCGTGTGGTAGACCTCGGTTCCCGTTACGTCCGAGGGAAGCAGGTCCGGCACGAACTGGATGCGGTTCATCCCGGCGTCCAGGTTGGTGGCCAGGGCCTTGACGGCTCGGGTTTTGGCAAGGCCGGGCAACCCTTCCACAAGGAGGTTGCCGTTTGCAAGGAGCCCCAGGAGAAGGCGCTCCACGATGGTCTCCTGCCCCAGGATAGACTGGGACATTCGGTTTTTTAACTCAAGGACGTCGGTTCGGGCGCTCATGGCGAGTTCCTTAAAACAAGGGTTCGGAGGGAAAAGGCGTGATGAGCCGAAAGGCAAAAATGCCGGGACGCGTTGTTTCGCAGGGGGCAAGGGGGAGGTCTTATGGCAGGAAGAGGAGAGGTCGGTGGCCCCGGGAAACGGTTCGCTTACGGGCGAAAGGGGCTGCCGGTGAGCCCCGTGCATGATGTTTATGTATACTATGGTGGCAGGGATTGTTCAATGGTATTCGATGATTATCCGATATGGCAAAGGCTGCGCGATGCCCGGGCCCACCATTTCTGAACAGTGCGCCGGGCCATGGTTTGAGGTACTGTTACCCTTTCCTTACGGCAGGACGCTTTTATCGCGAGAGCTTCATGGCTTTGCATCGGGTTTCATGTATAATCAATGATATTGAACCTTGTTTTACTTGCTCTTCACCGCAGGGAAGGGAGGTGACATGGGATATCAGAAGGAAGCGTGGGTGACCCAGCTTGAGGAGAGTGTCAACACACTGGAAAAGCTCCAGGCGTATGTCACGGTGTCTCCCGGGGAGAAAAAAGGAATAGAAGAGGCTGAAAAAGAGAATGTCCGGTGGGGTACCACCCCCTATTTTGCCTCTCTCATGGACCCGGAGGACCCCGGGTGCCCCATTCGTCGCCAGATCATTCCGTCCGTGCTGGAAAAGGAGAACCGCTACGGGGTGGAAAATTACCTGGCATGGAAAGAGAACCGGCTAACCAGCGAAACCCGCCCCGACTGCATCGCCCGACAATACCATGACCGTATCGCCTTTCTGGTGACCGATATGTGCGCGATGTACTGCCGCCACTGTTTTCGCAAGGAGCTGGTGGTGGTGCGCGAGGTTCGGTTTCGCTTTGACATTGAGGAGGGGTTGCAGTGGATCAGGGACCATGGGGAGATCCGGGATGTTCTGGTGACGGGGGGCGATCCCTTTGTGCTCTCCGATGACAAGCTCGCCTGGCTTGTGGAAAAGCTGCGGGAGATTCCTCATGTGGAAATGATTCGCTTCGGCACCCGCACCCCCATCGTGCTTCCGCACCGCATTACGCCGGGCTTAAAAGAGGTGCTCTCCGGGTACCACCGGGTGCCCATCTGGATCAACACCCAGTGCAACCATCCCGGGGAGATCACGGAGCAGACGGCACGTGCGGTGTATGATCTGCTCTCCTGCGGCGTCCAGGTGGGCAACCAGGCCGTGTTGCTCAAAGGGATCAATGACGATACAGAGACGTTCAAGGCCCTTCACCAGAAACTCCTGTCCATTCGGATTCGTCCCTACTACCTCTTCTACTGCGAACCCGCCCCGGGCATCGATCATTTCCGCACACCGGTGGAAAAGGGGGCCGAACTGATCCGCGACGCCATCCGGGGACACACCAGCGGGCTGGCCCAGCCCATGTACGTGGTGGCCACCAGCATCGGGAAGATCATGCTGATGCCTTACTACAGTTACGTGGAGAAAAACGACAAAGAATACACCCTGCGAAATTACAAGGGCGAGATCACGACCCTTCCCAATATTCCTGATTAACCCGACTTGGTGCCCTTGTGGCGGACGGGTTGTAGTGGTAATGTGGTGCTTCTTTTCTTTGCACAGCTGCCCCGGCTTGCCCGGCGGATGAGAAAACTCAGCGAAAAATCGAGAACTGCCTTTTGCCTGTTTAATCCGGTTGAATTGGTTGACACTACCCCACGGTCATGCCCCTCTGCAGCGTTGGCCTGATTGGCTTGTCATGACATATCCGGGCTGCTCCCCCCGCAGATGGGAGCGCGGTGTTGCCCGGACAGATTGTGCGTTTTGGTACAAAGGGATTTTATGCGCGACGACAAACGAGACATTCTGGAAGAGATCCTTGAGACCATGAGCGACTCCGAAAACCCCGAGCAGTCCCTGGACCGCATCGTGGGAATGATCGCCGGGCGATTCGCCACGGAGGTCTGTTCGGTGTACGCTTACAACCCATACGGCAACAGCCTGCACCTCAAGGCCACGGTGGGCCTGACCCGCGAGTCCGTTGGGACCATCGAGATGGATGTGGACGAAGGCCTCACCGGCATGGTCATCGAGACCATGGCACCGGTGTTCATCGTGAACCCTTCGGCCCACCCCCGCTTCAAGTATTACGAGGGCAGCGGCGAAGAAAAATACAAGACCTATCTGGGCGTGCCTCTGATCTATCATCGCAAGGTCCTGGGGGCCCTTGTGCTGCAGACCCTGGCCGAGGAGGGGATCCGGCCGGACGACATCCCGGTGTTCCAGAAAATCGCGGGGCAGCTGGCTGCCACCGTGGCCTACACCATCTTATGGGAAGAGCGGAAGAGGGGAGAGGCCGACGGCTCCCTGGAGCCGGGTGAGGAGGGAGAGTCCGAAGAGGAGGACTCCTTTTCCCACCTTCGGGGAGAGCCGGTGTCCGATCGCGTGGCCGCGGGCCATGCCCACTTTACCTTTGAAACCATGGATTTTAATCAGGTCCATCGCATGAAGGTGCGGAACACGTCGGCCGAGGTCCTGCGCCTGGACCAGGCCTTTGAGGCGTCCGAAGTCCAGATCCGTGAGGTGGCGAGAAGTGCCCGGAGGCTCTCCGAGCAGGACAGGGCAATCATCGACGCCCACCTTATGTTCCTGACGGACCCTTCCTTGAAAAAGAAGATCATCGCCAAGATCGAGGAGAAGGTCAGCGCGGAATACGCCTTGAAAAAGGTGATCACGGCGTACGTGAAGATGTTCAAGTCTATGGAGGACCCGTATTTAAGCGAGCGGGCAGCCGATGTCCTCGATATCGGACGTCGGGTCCTGGCAAACCTGGTGGGCATGGGCGGGGACGCGGGCCAGGCCTTTGCCAGGGACACCATCATCGTGGCCTCGGACATCTCGCCCGTGGACCTTCTGGCCATTCGCCAGCCACACCTGAAGGGCATTGTCTTGGCCAAGGGGGGGCGCACCTCCCACACGGTTATCATTGCAAGGTCCCTGGAGATTCCCATCGTCATCGGGGTGGAGGGGATTCTGGACCATGTGCGGGACGGGGATTACCTCATTGTTGACGGGGTCTCCGGGATTGTGTATGCAAACCCCTCCCAGGAGATCCGGGACGAGTACGCCCGGCGCCGGGAAGAGGGGCTCAAGGCCCGCAAAAAACTCGAAGGCCTGCGGGAACTCCCGGCCCAGACCGTGGACGGCGTCACCGTGGGCCTCGGGGCCAACATCGGCCTGCTTTCGGACATGATGCTGGCCAGGCAGTACGGGGCAGACCTCATCGGGCTCTACCGCACGGAGTTTCCCTTTTTGCTGCGCACCTCCTTTCCTTCGGAAGAGGAGCAGGTGGCCCTGTACCGGCGGGTCATCGAAAAGTCCCAGGGGCGCTCGGTGACCATCCGCACCTTTGACGTGGGCGGGGACAAGTTTCTCTCCTACCTGGATTATCCCAAGGAGGACAACCCCTTCCTGGGCTGGCGCTCCATCCGTCTGAGTCTGGACCTGGAGGATGTGTTCCGGGTGCAGATCCGCTCCATTCTCAGGGCCTCGGTCTTCGGCAACACCCGGATCCTCTTTCCCATGATCACCAGCGTGGAGGAGATCCGGCGGGTGGCAACCCTGGTGGCCGAGGAGAAGGAGAACCTGGACCGGGCGGGCATCGCCTATGACCGGGAGATCAAGCTGGGCATCATGGTGGAGGTCCCGGCTGCCGTGCCCATTCTGGACCGGCTGTTGAAGTACGTGGACTACGTGAATGTAGGCACCAACGACCTGATGCAATACCTCCTGGCCGTGGACCGGAACAACAAGAAGGTGGCCGTTCACTTCAACGCCCTGCATCCGTCGGTGGTGGCCACTGTGGACCATATCGTCAAGGTGTGCAACCATTTAGGGAAACCCCTGTGCATCTGCGGGGAGGCCGCGGCCGTCAAGGAGAGCATTTTTCTCTTTGTGGGCATGGGGGCCCGCCAGATCAGCATGGTGCCCTCGGCCATTCCCGAAGCCAAGCGGTTCATCCGGTCCGTCCGCGCCACGGACGCGGAAAAGGCCCTGGCCGAGTGCCTTGCCATGGAAGACGCGGCTGAGATAAAAGCCTATCTGCAAGGGCGCCTTCCGTGATAGAAGCAGGCCGGAGTATTTGAAGAAACAGTTACAGTGAAATGAGGATTGAACGAGATGTCATTTGATCGACTTGGCCTTCGTGCCGAACTGCTGAAAGCCATAAGCGACAAGGGCTATGCCCAGCCCACCCCCATCCAGGAGAGGGCTGTGCCCGTGATCCTCGAAGGGCAGGATATCCTTGCCCGGGCCCAGACCGGCACGGGCAAGACCGACGCCTTTGCACTGCCCCTGGTGGAGATCCTGGGTCAGAAAAAGGGCTACGGCAGGCATCCCCGCGCCCTGGTCCTGGCCCCCACGCGGGAACTGGCCCTTCAGGTGGGGGAGTGCATCAAAGGCTATGCCCGGCGTGTCTCCCTGCGATGCACCGTGGTGTACGGCGGGGTGGGTATTCATCCTCAGATCACCCGTCTTAAACGCGGGGTGGACATTCTGGTGGCCACGCCCGGACGCTTGCTGGACCTTGCCATCCAGCGGCACGTAAAGCTCATGGACATCGAGTTCCTCGTCTTTGACGAAGCCGACCGCATGCTGGATCTGGGCTTCAGTCAGGAGATCTCCCAGGTCCTGGAGCTGTTGCCCGAAGAGCGCCGCACCATGCTCTTTTCCGCCACCTATACCCCGGAGATCCGCGAGCTCGCCTCCCGGATGCTCACGAACCCCGCCCAGATCGAGGTCTCCCCAGAAAAAGCGGCAGCAGACGCCGTGGATCAGCGGGTTCACACCGTGGACAGGTCCAACAAGCGGGCGCTTCTTGTCCACCTGATCACCAAGGGCCGCTGGTCCCGGGTTTTGGCCTTTTGCCGCACCAAGCACGGGGCCAACAAGCTTCGGGACAAGCTCATGGAGCGGGGGATCCCGTCGGCCGCCCTTCACGGCAACATGAGCCAGTCCGTCAGGAACCGAACCCTCCAGGAGTTCAAAGAGGGCGGCATCCAGGTCCTCACGGCAACGGACGTGGCTGCCAGGGGCCTTGATATCAGCGGCTTGCCCTGTGTGGTCAACTACGACATGCCCAAGATCCCCGAAGATTACGTCCACCGCATCGGCCGTACGGGCCGGGCCGGAGAAAAGGGTCTGGCCATCTCCCTTGTGGGTGCCGAGGAGGTGCCCTTCCTTGAGGCCATCGAAGCCTTTCTCAAGCGCAAGCTTCCCGTGGCCCATGTGGACGGCTACACCCAGGGCCACGAGGTGCCGGATTTTGTGCTCTACCGCCCGGGCAGCACCGGCGGCGGCAAGAAAAAGGTAGACAAAGAGCTGAAAGAGATCGTGGAGAAGCGCAAAACCGCAAAGCAGGAGTCCCGGTCCCGCAAGGCAAAATCCAGTGGCTCCGGCAAAAAAGCCGCCACCAAAACGAAAAACCGCACCGGCTCCGGTAAGGCAAACAGCCCCCGGGGCAACGGAAACCCTAAGCCCGGCTCCCGCCCGTCCAGGGGAGGAAAAGCCGGCAAGCCCAAGGGACGCCGATAGGCATCCTCCCTTCACCCTTTCCTTTCTGTTACGGCGTCGCCCATGTACCTTTCCGGGCGACGCCGCTTCCAATGCCTTGGTTACAGGCTAAAAATAAAAATGCCCCAAAAAGCCCCCGGCGGCCAGGTGGTGGCAACTGGAAACCCTATATCCGCTTCCTTATAAGCTCATTTTTTCCATCACGCTATCCAATGGAGATGCAATGCTGTGAATTCCTTTGTCCATGACATGAGTGTAGATCTCCGTAGTTTTGACGTCGCTGTGACCCATGAGTTCCTGAACAACACGAATATTCACCCCGTTTTCAAGGAGGTGGGTTGCAAAGGAGTGTCTGAACGTATGTGGGGTTGCGGGTTTGATGATCCCGCCCTTCTTTACCGCTCGTTTGACCGCTTTCTGTAGGCCTGATTCTTGGACATGGTGGCGGCGTTTAACGCGAGTTTCAGGGTCAATTGATAGCTTCCGTGACGGAAAGGCGTATTGCCAGCCGGGCTCTGTGTCCGAAGAAGGGTATTTTCGTAAAAGTGCCGGAGGTATATAGACCCGGCCGTAGCCTTCATTCAGGTCCTTTTTGTGAAGATCCAGCACCCTTTGTACATGATGATGTATCTCCTCTCGGATGGAGATGGGGAAAATCGTTACCCGATCCTTTTTTCCTTTCCCCATGTAGACGTAAATCTTTCCTTGTGAGAAATCGATGTCTTTGATCCGCAGGCGAATGCACTCCATGAGGCGAAGGCCGCTTCCGTACATCAATCGTGCCATGAGTCGGTGGGTTCCCTCCATGTTGTAGAGTACCGTTTGCACTTCGTTCTGGCAGAGGACCACTGGGATTCGTCGTTGCTTTTTTGCCCGGATCGGGTCGAGGGATTCGTCCACAGGGAGTAGGAGAACGCGCTTGTAGAGGAACACGATTCCATTGAGGGCTTGTTTCTGTGTTGATGCAGAGACCTGCCTCTTTTCGGCAAGGTACGAAAGAAATCCTTCGATTTCCGCTTTGCCCATGGTGGAGGGATGACGGTTTCCATGGAATCCGATGTAATGCCGGATCCATTTGCAGTAGTTTTTTTGCGTGGAGTGGGCGTATTGGTGGTAGCGAAGGACTTGTAGAACTTGATCGAGCAGCCTCAGGTTGGGGTCGGGCCGGAAGGGTTCCATGTGTCACTCCTTTGTGAATAGGTAGTGTGCGAACCAGTTTTAAAACAGGGTATTAAGGCGTGAATATGGAAACGTGTGCATATCCACGACCAAAAGTGGAAAAATTTCCGGGTATCGCCGTATTAAAACCAAAAAGTAGAAGATCTAATCGGGGTGTATCAATACCCCCAGAGGATTGTTGGTAAACAGATTAAAAATGAATTTATCAATGATTACAACGTGGTCTTGGCTGATGTCAATCTAAACTTGCTTTGTAGTACGAAATATGATCTCATCAAAAATAACTGGAAACGTTGTTCGGTAGTATTGAACTTCAAAACATGGAAAATACCCCTATCAATTTTTCCACGTTGTATCGCTTAATACCCGATACCCCGGACAAAAGTCCTTTTTATATAGGTGATACACGGAAAACTGTCGGGGTATTCACAATGTTATGTGCTTGGAATAAATACTATGGAATTGAATTCATTTATTAAGTTAAGCGATATTATTGAATATGAGATCTATAGAAAGCCGAAGGATCGATATTCAAGTGATAGTTATTGTGTTTATTGGGAAAATAAAAATGAAGAACACCCAAAAGTTGACGATTTGATTTTTATCGGAGATTATCCTCAAATAATCGAAGAAGAGAACTACAAAGAAGTTTTTCCTCAAAAAGTCGTAAATAAAGGCTGGTGGTTATTATATCGTGATGAATTAATACAAGATGTAATTGACAATGTATTATTTCAAAATCCAAAAGCATCGATTGAGCAAATAAATGAGGCCATCGTTTTTTATTGTAAAAACGATAGTTTCATGGTTTTTAGCGGCACATAACATGGCGCTTAACTAGGACCGGGCTACAGCTGTCCAGTCCCAAGCGGTTCTATTTTTCAAACACTTTCGCTTTCTGGTCTGTGCCGCCTTTCGCCGCCCGGCCCGTTAGCTTTACGTTGTAAGCCTTATCGGCACTTGCAAAAAGCGTAAGGGGTTGTGGTTCTTTCCCTTTCGCCTAAGGGTTTCGTTCTTTGAATTTTTCCACTGTTTGTCACAGGGGTATCCTCGTGCAAAACAGTGCCAATAATAGCCACAAAACCAGCTTTTTTGGTTTTCGGGTGGCTCGTTCAACGGTTTTTTTTATAAACTATCGTGTTCGTGAGGGTTTTCGGCAGCTCAAAGGTTGGCGGTTTCCTTTCTTTCAATTCGAAGGGGCTTCTTCATTCAGTTGTCTCCAAGGCCTTGGTTTTTCATGGTATCTTGAATTGAAGCCCGGCTTACAACAAGTCGTTTTACTCGGACCGGGCTACAGCTGCACTTTTCGAGCGCTCTCGGTTTGCAAACAATTTGACCCGTTTACCGGTGTCGGTTCTCACCGCCCGTCCGGTAAACTCCAGCGTTAGCATCAGTGAGGAAAAATATGGATACTGCCAAAATTGCAGCGCCAATCACGGGAGATAAATTATATCAAACCAGAGCCTGCAAAGTTTTGCCGATACTTGTTCGCCAGGCAGAGGCAGGAACAACAATCTACTATTCTACTTTGGCTGAGGAAGTCGGAATTCCGAACCCACGAAATCTCAATTATGTGCTTGGCAGTATCGGCACTACTATGGAAAATTTATCGAAAGCGTGGAAAAATAAGGTTCCTCCCATTCAGTGTCTCGTAGTAAACAAAAATACAGGTCTCCCTGGTGAAGGGATCGGGTGGTTTCTAATAAAGAAAGAGGATTTTTCATCACTCAGTAAAAAGAAACAGCGAGATATTGTTAATGCTGAATTAAATCATATTTTTTCTTATGGACAATGGCAAGAGGTTTTGTCAGCCTTATCGCTTAAACCTATAAAGTCGGATTTTTTAGAAAAAATTAATAAAGCTTCATCCTCAGGTGGCCGTAGCGGTGGTGAAAACGATGAGCATAAGCGTCTCAAAGAATATGTCTCAAAAAACCCTGCTGCTGTTGGTCTGCCTGCGCACACTGCGAATGGTGAAACTGAATTTCAGATTTCATCCGGCGATTCAATAGATGTTTATTTTCAAAATAAAAAGGATTGGGTAGGGGTAGAGGTTAAGTCCTTGATTTCCAGCGAAGCAGATCTTGCAAGAGGTCTATTTCAGTGCGTTAAATACAAGGCTGTTTTGGAAGCAATGCAGTTATCTTTAGGGATTCAACAAAACGCCAATTCAATTTTGGCACTTGAGGGAAAACTTCCTATAGAGCTTGTTCCATTGAAAAATATACTCGGTATTGACGTTGTGGAAAAGGTATATGAAAAAGGCTAACAAGGCTAATGCAGCCGACGCAAAAAGCCACGCGGCTGATTAGCAGCGTTAGCTTATAAAACCACAAGAGGAGATATTTCATGGTTAGAGTAAATTCTAAAGTAGGATTCAAAGATGCAATTCTTTCAGGTGAAGACGAAATTGAAGTTGATGACCCAGAATTATCAAAATGGATTGTTGCTATACATGGAATTAAACAGTTTGCATGGGCTTTCGCAATAGTCGCAATAGCAGCTGGTCTATATGCATTATTAGCATCGGCCGGAACAAGCGCGCCATTAACGGCCGGTTTAGTAGGTTCAACAGCAGTTATTGTAGGTACAAGTGGCGCTACTGCAATGGTAGGCATAGGCTTAGCTGTTGGTGGAGTAACTGGTTTAAAATCTGTGAGAGAAAAGTATAAAATTACAGATAAAGGCGATGGCTATGTGGTGCTAAAAAGGAAATAATTTAATAAAATATCAATTCGTTGGAAATCTTTAACAATGCCAATAAAACCCAATTTTGACACTAAGACGACATGCAAAGATTGTGGCTGGAGTGTAAGGATATACCATAAAAGTGACGCTTTAATACTTCCTTCAACTTGCAAAAATTGTGGCTCTGACAATATCGAACATAATCAAGTTAAAAAAAATGTTTTTTCATACATTTTAAGTATTATGAGATAAGCTAACAAGCCCCTTCCACTCGGACCGGGCTACGTTGCCGCACTTTTGAACGTTATAATTTTGCAATCATTTTCGCTCTTCAGGCCAGTGTCGTTATTCGCCGCCCGGCCGGTGAAGGGCGCGTTCTAAAACTTGTCGCAAACCCAAAAGACTTAAGGGTTTGTGTTCAATCCCTCTTCGTCCAAGGGTATCGTTCTTTGAACTTTTTCGGTGTTTCTCTCAAGTGTATGGGCGGGTAAAACAATACCCAAAACGCCTCAAAATCAGCTTTCTGGGTTTCAGGGTGGCTCGTTACTCTTTTTTGTTCACTGGCTATCATGTTCGTGAGCTGTGGCGGCAACTCAACGTCTGTCGGATTCCTTTCTTTCAATCCGAAAGGTCTTCTTCATTCAGCTGTCCCCAAGGCCTTGGTTTATCGAAACATCATGAATTCAAGCACGTTTTAGAACAAGTCGTTTTACTCGGACCGGGCTACAGCTGCACTTTTTTAAGTACTCTCGGTTTGCAAACAATAATAGGCGTTTACGGGTATCGGTTCTCGCCGCCCGTCCGGTAAACTCCAGCGTTAGCATCCAATTGCCATATTCATTTTTTCAAAGGTTTAAGAATGCAAAAGCAAGTTAAGTTACCAATTGATTTTTCACTAATTCTAATATCTATTTTTATTGGCTTTATAATAGCTATAGGCGGTTTTTACTTTAAACTAAAAGATGAGTACATACTGATAGTTTTATCATTGATTGTATCTGTTTTAATTGGTTCGTTAGGGTTTGCGTACTCACTTTATTCAAAAAACATGAAGGCTGTAGCTTCAAGAAGCAAAGCACATTCGTTACTCTTGAATACAATTGAAAGTGATTTGTACCGAAAGTGCATAGAATTTTTGAAAATTTTAGAATACTCAAATGTTAAAGTCCCAAAACACAAAATTCCAGATGCCTGGACAGATATATCATGGGGGATTAAGTCAAAATATATTGCTGTTAATTATGAAAAATCAGATTCTGCGTACAATCTGAATTGGGCTGATATAGCTTTAGAAATTCAAAATTTAAAATCAAGAACACCAAATATCCTGGTTGAAAAAATTTTTGTAGTCGATGACATGGAAGAGTTAGCAACTCCTTCCATGATTAAAGTTTTTCAAAAACACGATCAAGTTGGCATTAGAACAAAATATATCCTAAGCGATAAAATAAAAAGTACTGACTTTTTGAAAAACATTTCCAAAAATCTATCATATGATTTTAGCCTTATAAACGAAGACTTAGTTTTCGTTTGGTGGTTAAATGAAAAAAGAGAATGCACGCACGCTACTGTTGAGTTTTTAGAGAAGAAAAGAGCCTTATATGAAAAATTTTACAAATTACTTTCAAAAGAATCTGAATATATTCCTATAACCTACTTAACATCTATAAATGCTAACAAGTCGCTTTTCGTGCCGAGATAAATCCGAAACCTTGGGATAAGGATCAAATGATCTTTCGAAATTGGTTGATATTACCTAATGGGTAGCTCGTGTCGCCTCAGCGAACATCTTTCCTTTGCAAGGCTTGCCTTGGCACTGGAATTAAGAACGAATCCCATCAAACCAAAGCTTAGCCAGCAGGTTTAGTAGTGAACTCCGAGGGCAAAACCAGCAATGGAGGTCCGAAGCCGGAGGGATCAAGAATGCAGGGTCTGTATTGAGCCTCGAAAATTTGTATAGTTGTGGTCTTAAGGATAAACCTGAGTCGTTTTCAGGGGAAAGCCGACGTTCTGGAGTGTACGGAAGGCAGCAGTCCTGGCTGCGTTATTACGGCAAGCAGTCAGCGACACCACCGGGGTCTGAGACCAGGTCATGTATTCAAAGAGGTAGTTCGGGAACTCGGGAGACCCGTAAGATTCCTTGGGAACAAGGTATCAGGTAAGGATAGTTAACAGCGAACGAACCTGAGATGGTCTTACGGGAGTCTTAGTGGATCATAGTACCGATGCCTGAGAATCACGTTCAGGCGGGAAGGTGGGGAAGTGAAACCTTAGCGACCCACTGCAGGGAAGGTGAAGCAGGGTATAACGTTCGTCTGGTAAGAACTATGGGAGTCACCCAGAGGACACAAACCATATAACTGGAAAACCAGACGATTGCGGAAAGTAAAATTTTTAACAGCTTATGATCGACTATTTGGAAACAAAGGCAGCTGACCCCCCACTTCTGGTGCGGGAGTCCTCACTGGCCAAGATCAAACTGGCGGCAGACAGAGATCCCAGCATGGTATTTTCGTCCATTGCCCACAGGATTGATCTGCATCTTCTCAAAAGATCCTATAAAGAGATTAACAAAGGCAAATCAGCCGGTGTTGACGAGATAACCGCCGAACAATATGGCAAGAATCTTGATCAAAACCTGCTGACATTGCATACAAAGCTGATTCAGGGGAAGTATAAAGCCTACCCTGTGAAGCGGATCTGGATTGAAAAGGAAGGTGGCAAGAAAAGGCCGATAGGGATCCCGGCGTTCGAAGACAAGATTGTCCAGAAGGCCGTCGCCACGCTGCTGTCCATGATCTATGATGTGAACTTTTATGATTTTTCATACGCATTCAGATCAGGGTTCAATCAGCATATGGCTATTCGCCAGATTCGGGAAAACTGTTTGTCAAGTAGGGTAAACTGGATCGTGAGCGCAGATATTACAGGATTGTTCGACAACATAGACCACAAGCTTCTCATCGATATGATCAAGAAACGAGTGAATGATAGAAATATCATTAAACTTATTGGGAAATGGCTGAAAGCCGGTGTGTTTGAAAATGAGAACGTATCATATTCTGACAAAGGAACGCCTCAGGGAGGCGTAATCTCACCTGTTCTCTCCAATATATTTCTTCATCATGTTCTTGACGACTGGCTGATTCAAACAGTTGGTACGCATATGAAGGCACGGTGCTTTGTTGTCAGATACGCCGATGATTTTATCCTCGGTTTCGAATCACGCGACGATGCTCTAAAGGTAATGGAAGTCCTGCCGAAGCGTTTTAAAAAGTTTGGGCTGGAACTTCATCCGGAGAAAACTCAAATGACTCTCTTCGGAAAACCGAAAAGAAATCATTCGGGGAAAGGTCTTCAAACCTTTGATTTTCTCGGATTTACATTCTACTGGGCCAAGTCTTTGAAGGGGAACTGGGTGATAAAGAAGAAAACTATCGGAAAACGTCTCAGACGATCTCTGTCACGGTTATGGGAATGGTGCAAAGAATACCGGCATCTCAACATAGGTGAGCAATACAATATTCTTTGTGATAAACTTAGAGGTTACTATCAATACTACGGAGTGCGTAGTAATTACGAATCTCTTGAAGCCGTTTATCGTTATTTATACAGGGCGTGGAGGCACTGGCTCAGTAGACGAGGCGGTCAAAAGAATGTCTTTTTCGACGACCTTAAACGGAAATACCCTTTACCAAACCCCAGAATCGTACATAATTTCTGATAAAATTTTATGCGGTAGCAAAGTTATACGCCTGACGGGGTGTCGCCTGTCAGGTCGATGATCCGGTAAAGAGGGTCTGAGCCGAGGAACCGTATGAGGGAAATCTTCACGTACGGGTCTGTGGGGGGAGCGCCGGGTGACCGGTGCTTCTACCCGGAAAGGGACCGCGTGGGGCTGCGCCCCAGTTCCCTCGCTTCGCTCGGCGGCCCCTAAGCTCAAGCGTTATACGTAAGATAAATCAAAATGAAGCTAAAAAAAGGTGATTTTGTTGAGTTTGATGGCCTTCCAGCTGTTGTGGTTGGAGTGGAAGGTGATCCTTCTGTTCCAGAAGATCATGTAACATTGTGGTTTGGAGAACCTCAGGTTGAAAGGAAATCAAGTGGTGGTACAGGTGGGCATACCCCATTAGTATATACTGTCCCCTTAGACTTGTGCGGCCCATCCCAAGAACCGGATATCATTCACTAAAGTCGTGACGTATAACAATTGGCTCAAGGCCGACCCCAAAAAGCTGGCCACGTCTTTTGTAACTTCAACCGCTGTCCCTTTCAGCTTTTTGGGGCCGCTTAGCCACGCGTTGTGCACTAAAAAACGAGAGAATCAAATTAATATGTCCGAACCAATTGAAATTAAGATACTACCTGATATTAATGAAGAGGTTTTAAATAAAGCCTTTTCATCGGCATTGGATACAAGAAAATTCGAAATTGAATTGTACTGGAAGAGAGCAACTTACTTTTGGGCATTTATTGCTGCAACATTCGCTGGATACTTTGCTGTGTTAAGTGCCGATAATTCGAATAAAGAAATAATATTATTTTGTCTTAATTGCATGGGCATTGTAACATCATTTACTTGGATTTTAGTATTAAAGGGTAGCAAATATTGGCAAGAAAATTGGGAAAAACATGTTAGTCTTAAAGAAAAAGAACAGCAAGGTGAAGTATTCAACAAAGTGATAGTCCTCGAACAAAAGGACAGGGGGTTAATCAAAGCCTACCCTTTCTCGGTAAGCAAGTTGAATATACAGTTAAGTATCTATATATTTATAGTATGGTGTATTTTGTTTATATATCCGTCTAATTCAGATTTGTTAATGTATATTTTAAGTAAGTTAGATGGGAAATGTTCGTTTTTAAATTTCCTGATAGACAATAAAAAAGCTATCTTTTTCTTGTCGGTGACAACTTTTAATTTATTATCAATGATTTTTATTTTTAGGTATGGACGTTCGAATTTCCATAAAAAGGTAACAGAATGTAATGAAAATACCGAAGATAGTTCATTTTATAATCTGATTTCAGAAGATTATACAAAATAAAGATTAGCACAACATTAAGGATTGCTCGTGACCGAAGGTCACATCAATCCTTTGTTCAAGAAGCCCGGTTTTCGGTAGTCGGTGGTCTTATAGGGTATTGCTTTTCAGCAAACAGGTGGGAGCCCACTTCCGGGTTGCGAGGTGAGCTGATTCATTGACGTGATGTGGTGACTCGTCGCATCGGTTTCACTGATTTGTCTCGTGTTTTGTGGCTCGGCGTGCATCCTGTTTTGGCGTGTCCATACCTCAAAGCGCACCCCAAGGGCTCTGATCTTTGGCATGAAGTCAGTTCTTTGACATTCAGCTTGTCGGCAAGGCCCCATCACCCGTACTCGTCAGGTGGAAGATCCAAGGCATAAATACCACAGACGTATTTCAGCACTCCTCCGCAGGATTTGCATAGCGATGGCTTTGCAGGGACCTGGGGTGGTTGCACGATATCCTCACTCTGCAAGGCATCCATAACCTGTTTTCGCACCTCTTCAAGGTCGAGAACCGACGCCGGACTCATAAAGCCGTAATACCGCACTTTCATAAACCCTGTGGGGAGCACATGCTGGAGGTAGCGCCTCATGAACTCCATCACTTCAAGTGTCAGTCGCCTGGGGCGTCGGGAACCTTTCTTTTTGTAAGTGATGGTCACCTCGCGCCCTTCGACCTTTTCGATGCGGCTCTGGCTGATGGCGACTTTAAAGATATAGGGCGTCAGGTATTTGATACACTCCTGGCCACCTCCAGCGGGTTCGACGTCAACATTAAACCCATCAAACCAGATATCGGGGCACACCTTGTGAAGCAGGCCAGCCTTTTCCATCAGCGCCTTAAACTTCTTGCGGAACAGGGCGGACAGTACCTTGTAGGGGAGCAAAAAGCCTTCGCTTGTTGGGTGCCAAGCCTTTCCATCGCCTGAGACAGCGCCTCCGGGAACCAGGTAGTGGATATGGGGATGATACTGAAGCTGGCGTCCCCAGGTATGCAGCACGCCAAAAAATCCCGGTGCCTTACCCGTCATCCATCGTCCCCTGGCCACGAGTTCTGACATGGCTTGGGAGGAGGCCGCGAACATCATTCCATAGCAAGCCTTCTGGTTTGAGCGGATCACATTCCGCAGCTCCTCCGGCACCGTAAAGGTCACCATGAAGTGATGGCCCGGGAGTTGCCGCTTGATCTGACGAGCCATCCACTGGCGGGCCTTATGATTTTGGCATGCCGGGCAATGTCGGTTCCCGCAGGAACGATAGAAGGCATGGATTTTACCGCACGCTTCGCACTCATAATAGAGCAGCCCATGGGCCTGCGTTCGGCAAGAGAGGATGGCACCGATGGTTTTGCGATGGGTCTTCGGCATGGAGGCCCCAAATCGATCCAGATACTCGGGGGCGAACTCCCGGAAGACTTCAGATATCTTGTTCATGGCTGTCTCCCCTCATCACGTGATTGATGATCCGGTACGAATCTTCAATCCCTTTCTGTGTGAGATGGAAGTAAGCCATGGTGGTTTCGAGGTTGCTATGCCCCATGTAACGTTGCACGACCCTCGGGTTGACTCCAGCCTCAAGCAGGTGGGTGGCATAACAATGGCGCAATGTATGGATGGATACCCTGCGTTTCTTGATGCCCGCTGCATATCGGGCCTTTCGGAAGGCGCCCTGCACGCCTTCGATGGACATGACCTTATCGGTGGTGGGGGCTTCTGTGTTCCCACGCCCCCGAGCAGGGAAAATCAGGGTGGGGTTGCGGTGGTTGAGCCAGTATTGCCTCAGGACACCCAGTGTGTGTTCCGGCAAAGGCACATAACGATCCTTGGCCCCCTTGCCGCGATGGACGTGAAGCATCATTCGGGCGCTGTCGATATCTGAAACTCGGAGATTGAGGCCTTCGGATAACCTGAGGCCGCATGCATAGACCGTATGATAAAACGCCAGGTTGTGTGGGGTTGTCACATGATTCAATATGCGGAAGACCTCCTCACGGCTGAGGATACACGGCAGTTTTTTTTCCCGCCTGGCCTTCAGGTAAGAAAAGAGATGGAAGTCTTGCTTTAACACATTGGTGAAGAAAAACTTGATTCCGTAATGGGCGATACCCATGGTGGAGGCGGACCATCCGTCAACGCTTCGACGATGAAGAAAGTAGGCTTCAATTTCTTCTTCCGTGATTTTGTCAGGCGTCTTGCCACAATAATCGACAAGCTTACGAACAGCGCGTGTGTATGCCTTTTGGGTGCTCTTTCCCAAACCTGCCAGTTGCAAAGCGCGCATTGATTTTTCATAATAGTCGTGCATCGTAGTCTCCTTTGGTTAGAATTGGTTGAGTTACCGGAAGGCTACGATGTTTTTCTTTCGTTTTAAATATGCTGGGATGCGGGGATATTGATTTTTGCTATGCCGGTTGAGGAATGATTTGCCGCGTAGCGGCTTTCTTGAACAAGCGCTTCCACGCCGACCGGGCGCAAGTGTCGTTTTTCTTGCTGTTTCGCCTTTTGTCGGTCGCCATATTTCAAACACTTTCGCGCTTCGGCGCCCGTCGGGTGAAGCGCGGCGTTAGAGCGCCAAGCGAAGTTTGGCGCATCTTGCAGGGTGTAAGTCCCTGCCGGGAAAGGTCTAACCCGCCACCCGTATCGAGTGTTGCGCCTGTTGCGGAGCTATGAAAATTAAGCGAACAAGACAGGTGAAGCGTACACAGAGAATTGTGCAGGCCGTAGGGAGTTCGCAGCTCCTGAGAGTTGGTACAGCTTCGAAATGAAAGTCGAGATCGACGAGGGCTTTAACGCGTACCGAAGTCAATACAGAAGCATCCGTATCGTGGTGAGGATGTGGAGGATCTCCGGAGTCATCAGACTGTGGCATGTACAAAGAGATGCGTTCAAGAACTTGGGAGACCCACCTCAGTTCCTGCAAAGCAGGTAGGCGTAGAGTACTTTGAAGAGGAAAAGCGCTGATGACGGGGTGGGAGTCGGATCATTTCATAGTACTCAGAGATTGGGAGAGCCAGTTACAAGGGGAAGGGAATGACGGAAGTACGTAGCCCGCACAGGCCACTGATGCCCGACAAAGCAGATCGGGGTAACCATGAGCCAACCTTCCTGCGGGGAATAGCAAACAAGGCAAAACGAAGACCGGACTATAGATTCAAGGATCTGTCCCGCTGTCTTGACAAGCCTCTTCTGGTCTATTGCTTTCGAAAGTTGAATCGAAAGTCAGCACCTGGGGTGGATAAAGTCACCGTATGAAGAATACGGGAAGAATTTAGATGCAAATCTGAATGATTTGATAGGCAGATTAAAACGGGAGAGTTACAAGGCGAAGTTGGTCCGGAGGAAACACATCCCAAAGGCTCCAGGAAAGACTCGTCCGCTGGGAATACCAGCGATTGAAGACAAACTGGTGCAGACAGCGGTGTCGGCATTGTTAAGTGCGATCTATGAACAAGCGTTTTATCCTTTCAGCTATGGATACCGGCCCAACCGTGGCGGTAGAGATGCTGTGGATGATTTGACCGTGAGGATGCAGTTCGGACGATTCGGATATGTTGTAGAGGCTGATATCAAGGGTTTCTTTAACCATCTTGATCATGACGTACTGCTGAAAATGGTGGCGCATAGGGTCGATGACAAACGCTTCATAAGGCTGATAAACAAATGGCTGAAGGCTGGCATACTGGAAGAAGATCAGAGCATCCAGTATCCAGAGGAGGGGACGCCTCAAGGAGGCAGTATTTCCCCCGGTCTGGCTAATATTTATCTTCACTATGTCGTTGACGATTGGTTTCAGAGAGTGGTGAAACCTAGGTGCCAGGGAGATGCAGTGCTGTGTCGCTATGCAGATGATTTTGTCTGTGGTTTTCAATACCAGCGCGATGCAGTGCGGTTTTACAACGTGTTACCGAAAAGACTCGGTAAGTTTAACCTGCAAGTGGCAGAAGACAAGACGAATATCTTGCGCTTTAGTCGATTTGCCCCCGGGCTGAAGAATCGTTTTACGTTTTTGGGGTTTGAGTTTTACTGGAGTTCGGACAAGAAGGGGAAACCCCGGCTGTTTAAGCGGACTTCAAGAAAGAAACTCAAAATTGTGAAAGCCGCCCTGAAAGAGTACGTCAAGAAACACCGACACATGAAAATACCGTTGTTGATAAACAAGCTCAACCGGAAGCTACAAGGCCACTACAACTATTTTGGTGTGGTGGGTAACCTGTCAGCGCTGCACGTACCGTACAGCTGCGTTGTGAAAGCATTGTACAAATGGCTGAATAGGCGAAGCCAAAGGAAGAGTTTTACTTGGGATAGGTTGAAGAGTCTTTTAAGCGTGATCCAGCTGAGATATCCGGTGGTGAAATATCAACCGGCAAAACAACAGCGAGTTTGGTGGTAAGGCTCTTATTTTGCTGACTGCGAAAGCGAGTACAACCGAGGAGCCGGATGAGGGAAAACTTCACGTCCGGATCTGTGTGGGGGGTATTGGGCAACCGGTATTCCTACCATGACTGTTTCTAAAATCATATGAATATTATCTTTAATGAATATTGGAAGACGACTGAAATTTTGATCAAAAAACCAATTCGAGATGGTGAAATTGATGTTACTTTAGCCATCTCTGATGGCTCAGACACTCGATCATTTCGGTTTTACGGTTCTCGTGATGTTGAAGAGCTTATGTCAATTTTACATGCCCGGCGCATAGAAATTACAGAAGATGTAGAATCTCAAAAAGAGTTTGGCCGTTTCACACTTAGTTTCACAGGTGACTCATACTCAGAGATATACTTTGATACATGTGTCGAAATTACTTAAACATAACAATTAACTCAAGGTCGACCCCAAAAAGCTGGCCACGTCTTTCATAACTTCAGCGGCCGTTTCTATCAGCTTTTTGGGTCGGCATGGCCATGTGTTAAGTTCAAAATATTAGGTATCAGTGATGAAAACTGAAAAAGATAAAATGTTGAAGGGGGAATTATATGATGCTTCTGATACTATTCTTTTAGATGAGCGAAAGAAAGCTCGTGAATTGATTCACAGGCTCAACTACACTGAATATGGAAATGATTCTACATATCGAAGTATTCTAAACACTCTTTTACCAAACTCAGCGACAGACATAATTATTGAGCCTCCATTTTATTGTGACTACGGGTACAATATTTATTCTGGTAGCAAAGTCTTTTTCAATTTTAATTGTGTTTTACTGGATGTAATGCCAATTGAGATAGGATCAAATGTTCTATTTGGTCCAAATGTGCAAGTTTATACAGCAACCCATCCTGTTGATGCTATTAGACGACGTGAAGGATTAGAATCTGCAAAACCAGTTACAATTGGTGATGATTGCTGGATTGGAGGTAACGCCGTAATATTGCCAGGAGTTACAATTGGCAAACGATGCGTAATTGGCTCGGGGGCCGTTGTTACCAAAAGTATTCCGTCGGATGTTACTGTGGCAGGGAATCCTGCCAAGCAGATTCATAACAACAATGCTTAACATTGCCCTGAACTCGGATATTTATCGTGTCGCCTCGCGCCACGATAAATGCCGGTTAGCTTGGCGTTCTGTGCGAATAACACATAATAATCAATAAATGGAAACCGGTAGTATATGAGCAGAAGTATTCATAAAACGGGAAAGGGTGTGTTTCGTAACAAATCGAAAGCTCAGGTTAACAAAATGATCTCTGAAGACGATCTCGATGTTTTGGAATTGGCCCAAAAATACTCTTACAAGAGTACTGAGCGGTCAAAAAGGCAAATTGATAAGTTTCTTCGTGATCATCTCGAAGACTAAAATGGAAACAGGGGACAGGTTCTTTATACTCTCTTTGTTTCCGACGACGCCCATGCACCTTCCATGGGCGTCGTCGTTTCCAACCCCTTACCCCCACCTTTTTTCCTTTTAAGTCGTTTTATCAATCCCCCTTTGAAACACAAAAAGTGACAGGCAGATCCGTTGATCGGTTGCCGCCAGTTTCTGGCCCGGGGCTTTGGTCGGTTCGCGGTCTTCAGAAGCTGTTCTCGTTATGTTTGTCCGGCTTTTTTTCAAGTCAGGCTTTTCTTTGATAGATAGAGTGTTGTGCGAATACATAAAAAATCAAGTGGTTTACCAGTTGGTTTTGACGAAAATGATTTTGACCCACGGGTCAGTTTTGTGGTAAACATCGTTAATCAAATGTATCGATGTTTGGCTCCGGCAGAAATGTAGCCCGGGACGGAAAACCGGCCGGTCAATGGCAACACGCTAGCGACGTAGCCGGGTTTAACCGCACGGCAGGTGCCGGATCCTTTGGCCCGGATATTCCGTGAGAAAACGATCAGTCCATAAGATGGTATTACAGCTGGTTACGCTGAAAAAACAGGCATGTCAAAAAGGCAACATGGAATGCACGGTTTTTTGATCGATTTTCTCACCATTGATGACATATCCGGCTTGGGTATCGAAGATGCCACCCTTGCATCGGTGGCCACGGACAGACTGTTTATCCATATCAGGGAGGTATGATGAAAAAACATGCATGGTTCATGGCCTTTTTACTTTTTGCCGCAGCGGTCCTTGCAGGATGCCGCGAAGACACTGCCGTTATCTCCACCACCAACTTGCCCCTGGGGGGCACCCAGGGCAAGACCCTTCTTCTCAACACCAACGACCCCGACAACGTTGAGCCGGTTGTCCTGGATACCCCGGGGTGTGCCATGGTTTCGGTGCGCTCTGCCGATGGGAAAAAGGTCTTTATCGCCCAGCGTCGCACAGGAAACGATGTGATCAGCGTGGTGGACGCAGATACCAAAACCGCAACGGACCTGGTCATTGAGACACACACCCTTCAGGTGCGTCACATCTGGGACATGGTCCTTTCCGGCGACGGCGCCAAGCTTCTGGTGGGCACGCGCAACTCTGCCTTTACCAGCTGTGAGGTGGAAATCTACGACGCAGCATCCTTGTCCCGTCTGGCAAGCTTTTCCCTGAAGCGGTTCTGGGCCGACTATTACCGCATCGGCCTGAAACTGGCGGTAAACCCCGTGAGAGACGAACTCTATGCCATGGTCAAAGGGGACGAGATCCAGGATGTCCGCATCCGGGCCCTGGGGTTTGACGGCGCATTTCTCGGCGAAGACCTGACCATGAACGCAGACCACTGGGATTACAACTACGGCTTCGGCGTCTCTTCAAACGGCAGGCTGCTCATCGGGGTGTCCGACAAGATCTATCCCTTTGAGGCAACCGACGAAGGCCTCGTTCCCCTGCCGCCCATCGCCGGAGACGAGGATGAAGACTTCTCCTATCACGGCAAGGTCAAGGTCCTCTTTGCAGAGGATTTCAGCGTGGTTTACATCACCTCCTCCGGGGTCTATCTTCCCGGGGCAACCAACCTGGGCGGTGTCTGCTCCGTGCTCAACGTTGGTAAGATCCTGGCCGGTGATCCCGATCCCTTTATCCACAGCACCGTGGACTTTATCTACGACGATTTCATCACCTGGGTGGCAGGTAACCTCAGCAGCACCGTGGGAGACATCCTGGATCCCCTACAGCTCTACGGCATCGCCGACGCCTGCATGGTGGGCAACACCTGCTACATGGTCATCGCTTCCGTGGCCGGTCTCGGTACGGACATGGCCGACATCACCGACGGCAAGTACATCCTCTCCGCCTTTGAAACCATGCCCCTGGGGAGCCAGGTATGGCTCGGGGGCAAGGTGCTGACCCGTTACCCTTCAAGCCTTTCCGTCAACGGCGCAGGTGACACCCTGGTTATCACCTATCCCTGGAACAAAGCCGTGGATATCCTGAAAAAGAAGGGTTCCTGGCTTACTCCCGAATCCACCCCCATGGATCTGGACGCCCTGGAACCCCTCGGCAATGAAACCTACCCGAAAACTGTGGACATGACGGCTGTGGAGCGGGATTAGGTAAATAAAGCCAACAAGAAACGTCTTCGACGGCCAACGTGGAGCAAAAGGCAAGCCTTCGGCGGGCAGGGGAGAGGGCACTATCTGATATCAGGATACCTTTCGTTCCCAGGCTCAGTCTGGGAACGAGAAAAAGAATAAAAGCGATGCCTCCGTCGGCAAGGTGCTCTACCTTGACATCAGGTTACCGTTGGGGGTTGGCCCGCGCTCCTCAGGGCCAACCCCAGCGTTTTCTTCCTCCAACCGAACCGGATTCGTTCCGGACACGAGGGTGGGAAAGCCATCCTTTACAACACACTTCGGAAGCCGTGTGCGCCATCGATTTTTCGGTGAAAAGCGATGCGTATGTCCGCCTTTCCTTTCCCCTTTTATCCCATCACAATACCCACCGGAGAAGCAATGCTGCCCCCCCTTGTCCATGACATGGGGGGCATTTTCGTGGTTTTGACGTCGCTGTGACCCATGAGCTACTGAACAACACGGATAATCACACTGTTTTCAAGGCGGTGGGCTGCAAAGGAGTGCCTGAACGTATGCGGTTAGCCTTGTTGAAATAGTCGGTTTTTATGGCAGAGCCAAGTTGTGTCTCAGGGAATGTTTTGTTGTGTGCTCCAAGATGATTTTGAGGAGTCCACATAGAAAGACAGTTCCCAGTGGACACCAATCGACGAATCGCCGGATGGTCGGGTAGGGGGGCAAGGGCTATTCGATCACTTCTATCCTGACGTTGATCACACCCGAAGCGGTGTTGCCGATATTGCTGAATGCAGAACGGGACAAGTCAATGATACGCCCTTTAACAAAGGGCCCTCTGTCATTGATTTTGACGATAACGCTTTTGCCGTTTTTTACATTTGTTACTTTGACCTTTGATCCGAATGGAAGCCTTTTATGGGCGGCTGTCTTGGATAACTGATTGAACCGTTCACCACTTGCTGTTTTTCTGAATTGGTACTTCATGGCGTAAAAAGAGGCTTTGCCGCGTTCGGTATAGCCAATCCACTTCGATGGGCTTATCCTGGGAAGGCTCGTGCAACCTACGGTGAAAGCTACGATCATACAAAAAACGAATTTATTACCTGCTTTCAAAAAAACTCTCCTTTCAGGCTGTGTCGTTTATATCTCAAATAATATCAAGCGATGCGCTTGCGGTAGATCACAATAAGAGTTCCCTTATCTATCACACTGTCCATCTCTCCACCATGAAAAGGTGTGTGTGCTCACTCAGGTGATCAGCCCGTCTTTCGCCTGGTCGTGTCGAAAAGGGCTGGGCTGGAAAGGCTCTTTTTATCCCATAAATCTTATCCATATCCCCCAAATGGGGGATGCTTTATTTTTATCGGCTGGATTATAATCTTTCCTGCCAAAATGAATCCAAAGCCGATGAGGAGGATCACTTATGGACTATTTTCAGATGACTGCGCCCTGTGGTCTCGATTGCTTTAATTGCCATTTCTATTTAGCCCGCGAAAACGAGGAGGTAAGAGCCGCTGTAGAAAAAATGTCCGAAGAATATAATGTGCCTGTTGAGATCATGCTGTGCAAAGGATGTCGACATCACGATGGCAAGATACCATTGCAAAAGCATATCTTCGGTGATTCACATCGCTGTGCTGCATATGAATGCTCTAAAACCAAGGAAGTTGATTTTTGCGGAGATTGCGAAGATTTTCCATGCGACAATTTGCACCCTTATGCTGACAGGGCTGCTGAGTTGCCGCACAATATGAAGGTCTTTAATTTGTGCCTGATAAACAGGATGGGGTTGGAAAACTGGGCTAAATCAAAGGCTCTTGACGTTCGTGAAACCTACTTTACTAAACCGTGGACTCTCACTGAAGGGTAATCATATATTCGGCAATATAACCTGCTGTTGTGTCCTTAAGGTTACGTTGTGCCTTAATGATACGAGGAGATCTCATGATGGAGAACCCCGGATTGAAAGAGGCTTACAAGAACACGTTTAATGCTATTTCTGCTGGGTATGGGCATTCGGCAATGCGGTTTTTTTCTGAGGCCCCTGATGAAGTCTCCTCTTTATTGAATATGAGGGGAGATGAGCATGTCATTGATGTGGCCACGGGCACTGGGTATGTGGCGTTTGCCCTTGCCAAGGATTTGCCGGATGGACATGTGACGGGCATAGATTTTTCAGAAGGTATGCTCGCACAGGCCATGGAAAACAAAAATAAACTGGGGATACCGAATGTTACATTTGTTGAAATGGATATGCAGGCGATTGATTACAAGGATAATCATTTCGATGTTGCGGTGAGTTCTTTCAGTATTTTTTTTGTTGAGGACTTGGCAAAACAGCTGATCCATATAGCCAGTAAAGTTAAACCCGGAGGTGCGGTGCTTATAACAACATTTTCGGATAATGCCTTTACACCTCTTGTAAATGTGTTTCTCAATCGTCTTGCAAAGTACGGTATTGAAGTATCAAGCATGGCCTGGAAAGGCGTTTCAAATGAAAAACAATGCACCACTCTTTTTAAGGCCGCAGGATTGCAAAATATACACTGTGAGCAGAAAGAGTGTGGGTATTATTTAAGAGATGCCTCGGACTGGTGGTACATCATATGGAACGGGGGCTTTCGCGGGTTGGTAAGTCAACTTTCCGAAAAAGACTTTTTACAATTTAAAAAAGAGCACATGGCTGAAACGGACGAACTTGCTACAGACAAAGGGATCTGGCTCGACATGGGCGTGTTATACACCTCGGGTGAAAAAGGGCACAACAACACAAGGTAACTCGGGTGTATATTTCCCTGTGTTTCATTAGCACCGATTGTCTGCGAGGTTCACTCCTTCATGCTCATGGAAGCGCTGTCCACGTATGGATCTATCGTTTTTCTTGCGTTCTATTCTTGATGGTATGCGTGCGGTGGAAGAAACAGCACCCATTGGAGTGTTTTGCAAGCGTTTTGGTGTTCCTTTCATTGACGGGGCAACAGTTAAGGACACACGAAATGACAACAATCATAAAAAGCCTGGCCCCGACCCCTGACCAAATCCCCCGACGAACAAACGATTCTGCAACCTCCGTCCTATCCGGTCTTGTAATCCCTTGACACGTTCTGTATTGTTCGCAGCTTTCTCAAGTGGACCTGCTGCTTTTCCCAGGCTTGGAATATGTTTTGAAAAATAATTTGACATCTAATTATCAGTCGTCTAATTAGGTTCTCCGTGATGTTTAAGCGACCCTGAAGGCAATGCTTGAGCACTGATCTAATGGCCCTTTATCATGCATTATGTCTTCGGGACTGGTTGGTGAAGGGCCTGGTTAAAGAGCACAACACAGATCGATTACAGGTGGTTCAACACAAGAGCGCAACACTTTGGCTGCGACCGTCATTCAGGTGCCGCCCATGGATTTCGAAAGGCCCGAACACCCTTTCGGAGGATAAATCTCCAGCTCAAGCAGGAAGGGCATTGTCAATGCCCTTCCTGCTTTGAACTGCCGGGGCAGGTTATGCCCCTTTTTCGTGGTGCTACAATGAAAACCCAGTGCCTTGCAAGGCACCTGAACCCATATGTGGAGTTTAAACCATGCCCGTTTCATTCATGGAGATCCCCTTTTGCGGCCTTTACTTTCCTCCGCTACTTCCCATTGTCACCGGTGGTCTTGCCGGGGCGATGGTAACACGCCGTGTCTTAGAGGCATGCAACCTGATGCAGCGGTTCTGGCATCCGATGCTTGTGGTAACGGCCCTGGCAGCAGGATACAGCGCTTTGTTGACCCTTATCACCACAACACCGTAAGGAGAGAGTGCATGAAGTTACAAAAAAACAGCCTTCATCGGCTGCTCGCAACCGGTGGACTGGTTCTTATCTCAGGGCTTCTTATGCTGACGGCGTACCGCCGATATGAGCTTCGACCATGGACCCGCCATGGTCTTGTGGAAGCAGATATCGTAGCCCTGGCGCCCCAGGTCAACGGCAAGATTTCTGACGTAAAGGTTACCGACAACGCAGAGGTCCGCAAAGGAGACGTCCTTTTTCGAATTGACGCAAGGCCATATGTCCTGGCCCGGGACAGTGCTGCGTCCGCCCTTCGGAAGGCTCGGCAGGAGGTGGCAACCCTGAAGGCCACAGTGGACATTGCCACGGCCCGAGTTAAATCGGCCGAGGCAACATACGTTAATACCAAACGAAACAAGGAGCGGTACGCGTTTCTCTTGAAGCATAACAGCATCAGTCAGAAGACCCTGGATGATGCGGTGATGGCCTTTGACGAATCTGCCTCAGCACTTGAAGCCTCACGGGCCGCATTGAAGGAAGCAAAAATGCGGCTTGGGGCCACAGGAGAGGACAACGTGCTCATCGAAAGCGCTCGCCTTCGCCTTGAGAGGGCTGAATTAGACCTCTCCTATACAGAAGTACGCTCTCCGGTGAACGGGCATGTTGTCAACGTAAGGATCAACCCCGGGGACTACGCGGTGACAGGTCAGCCTGTGATGGCGGTTGTGGATGACCAGAGTATCCATGTGATGGCAGCATTTAAAGAAACCCAGCTGGAATCCATCCGTATGGGGAGTCCTGCCACGGTGTCTCTTATGACCATGCCCGATACCCCGTTAAAGGGCCAGGTCAAGAGCATTGGCTGTGCCATCTCACCAAGTGAATTTTCTGCCTCAGCAGAACTCGTTCCCAGCCTTCCTGCTGTATTTGACTGGGTTCGCCTGGCCCAGAGGGTACCCGTGGAGATAACTTTTTCCTCAACAATCAAGGGCTTGAGGGTTATTCCCGGCACCACGGCATCCGTGGCCATCAGCACCGGATCCTGATACAGGGCAAGGAGAGCAACATGCAGATAAGGCAGGCGGGGTATGCGTTCCGTACGGGGCTTGCTGTGGCGGGGGCTTTGTATGCCTCGCTGTGGCTCGGACTGGAAAACCCCTATTGGGCTCCCACAACAATTCTCGTGGTTGAGGGGATGAATTATGGTGCCGTCTCAGACAAACTTTTTAAGCGCCTCGCAGGAAATATCGCGGGAACACTTGCGGGGCTTCTTCTCGTTGGTCTTCTCTCTCAGACTGGCCTGCTGTACGCTCTGGCCTGCGGTTCTCTGGCCATGTTGGGGACCTACGCCATGCTCGAAACACGGCACCCTCAGTTTTGGCGATGGGCCGTTGTGGCCGCCGGGTTGGTAACCCTCACCCGTGTCAACGCACCGATCCTTGCGTTTTATCTGGCCGTGGACCGTGTCTGCGGTGTGGCCATAGGCTTTGTGGCCGCAGCTCTCTCCCACCAGGTGGTTCTTCCGAGATATGCCGGTGAAGATTATCGGAACAACCTTTGTCGTCTCATAGAAAAGCTCTCCGCGCTGTCCGGTCAACGGGCCGAACAGGTTGCCCAGGGTCGCGTTTCGCCTTTGCTTCAACCGGGAGAGCTTTGCGGTGGCGTTGCCCTGCTGCGGGATGAGCTGCGCCATGCCTGCCGTGACACGAATGCATTCCGTAGAAAACGTCTGAGTCATGAACGCGTTCTTGCCATTTTGGACGACCTGGCCGCTCATCTTACCCTGATTTGTACCGAGCCTCCCTCAGCATCCTTTGACGTGACGTCCCGAAGCCTTTCGGGATGCTACCTTCGCTCCCTTGCAAACAGGCTGTATACCCTTCGAGCGGACCTTCCCTGTTGTGGTGACGCATCATGCCAGCGCCATGACGACAACGATGCCGGGCCTGCTCCATCTAAATCCTTCCAGGGGCCCTGGTGTGAACTCATTATATTGGCCCATGAGTGCATGGACCGCCTTGAATATGAAACCAGGCGATGCTTCCTTTCAGAGGACACCACAGCCGACTGCATTGAGAAGGCTTATCACCCCATGCGGGAGGATCCTTACGGCGGCCCCTTTCACAGTGCATGGAAAGCACTCCTTGCAGGAGGAGCAACAACCCTTGGTATGGTTTTGTGGCGGTTTACAGGCTGGCCCGGAGGGTCGGCTATCCCCCTTCTTGCCACGCTTCAGATTATTTTCTGTACAGCAGGGCCGGCTCTGACACTGCCCTTTGTTATTGTCATCCAATTCGCTGCAATGGTTTTAAGCGCATTGCTTCTTTTTTTTGTTCTTCCGGTCATCCACAGTACCGAGTTTTTCTTTCTCGTGATCGCATCGATTTTTGCGTTCTGGGGTTGGTTCATGCACGCTCCAAATCCACGCGTTCGGGGTTTGGGGATGCTGGTGGGGGTGCTGATGAACAGTTGTGCCTACAGTTATGCAGCGACCATGGCTTCATTCGCAGTGGTCACAAGTTATGTCTGGTGTATGGTTGGAGGTACCTTGGTTTCCGGTCTTCTCATTGCCCTTTTTTACCCCTCGTCCCCCAAGCGGCGGTTTCAGCGGCACGCGTCCTGTTGCTTTGAGCAGATCAGGCTGGCTCTTGCTACGCCATTGCCCCATGAATCCATGGAAAAACTTGGCATCGCCCGGCGACATGCTCAGCTCATGTTGGCATGGGCAGGGCCTGCCAGCCGTGGGATGTGCTCCGTCCAGGCAAACCATGCTGCCATGGCGGCGTTGGCTGCGGAGTGCCTTTCAAGGTCCCTGGCCCACGGATTGGCTTATGACAAAGGGGCACACAATCGCGACGGAGTCATGGATGGTGCGTCTATGCAGGCCTCAACCGAACTGCACAGGATTTATCGTGATCATGCAGGTCAGCTTGCCTTGACGCATATGCCGTCATAACCTCCGTAACCTGAATCGCTGTACGGACCGGCAGGGAGGCCGGGATATCTTTCGTTGACACCGCTCGTTAAGATTTTTACATATAGGCGCTTCAAGGCGAAGCTCCAAAAAACTGTAAAAGGCGGACGGCAACATGATAAAAAAAGAAATGCTCCAAGCACAACTTTCTTATGTGCGTGAACAGCAAGACATTGATGACTCCCTTTTTGAAACGACCATGAATTGGTTTTTGGAAGTGGAGAAACTTCATGAGATGCTGAAGCTGCTGACGGAAACCATCAGCGGCCAACCCAAGGGGCGTTTTGATATGCTCAGGGGGCTTTATCTTCACCCGGAAGGAATCATGAGGCCCGCTGACCTTGCAATCGTGGCCGAGATGACCCGGGCGTCCTCTTCCCACAACCTTGATGTGTTGGAACGGGACGGCCTTGTTCATCGAAAAACCGACCCCAACGATCGACGCTCTGCCATGGTCAGTCTGACGCCAAAAGGGCACAAGATCATGTCCGAAATCCTGCCCAGTTACCTGAAAGCCATCCAGGCCGTTGCTCAAACGACGTCTTCTCCCCTGACCGACGCTTCGATTTTAAGGATAAAGGGTTATAACGCCCATATTAAGGCCCTTGTCCAGTCCATGAAGGATTCCCAAAATAAATAGTCACATCGGACTTTCACCTCACCGGCAAAATTTGATTTTAGATAAAAAGCTGACATAGGCTCTTTTTTGAGTATTACACTCAGGATATGAAGAGCCTGTCCCGTTTTTTCTTTTTTATTTACAAGCCTGATTCCTTGTGAAATGCTTGCTTTTCGCAAGGAAGAAAAGATAGCTAGCATAAAGTCAAAATTTTTAGAGTTCTCCCCCCCTGTCAACCTGCTTATGTCACGCGAAACAGAAATTGTTTCGCTACTGGCCGATGACAAAGACCGCTGAGACGCTGTATGTCTCTGAATGTAGCGTCAAGATACACCTGAAAAATATATGTAAAAATGTCGGGACTGACAGCCGCATCGATACGCTGAAAAGAGAGCGGACGTTGAGCCTGCTTATCGTAACCTGAAGGGCTTCGATTTCTCAGTGTCCCTTGCGGTTTTCCTCGTTCATATGACCAAAAAATGTTTTTTTCAGAAATGTGACGGCTTTCCCGAAATGGAGGCAGGGCGTTTCGCAAAATATTCCATTCGGGGAATTTTCATGGCAGTTCAATGCTGTCTATGTTGGCTGCAATTACCTGCTGCACGATCAACGCATGGAAAGCCGTGGAGGATATCCATGGCATGGGCGACGCAAAGGCGTTTCATTGCATTGGTTTTGGTGGGTGTCGGTCGTGAAACAGGTGTGTGCAGTCACGTGTGCCGGTGACCGTACCGGCGATAATAAAAATCCATAATACGGGAGATCGATTCATGTTCGGACGTAAGTTGACGGGTTTGTTGACAGGTATCCTGCTGCTGTTCTTGTTTTGCTTTGCCTCTGCGGAGGCGTGCACCGGGGTGAGATTGATGGCGGAAGACGGATCGTGCGTCTATGGTCGTTCCATGGAATGGGGTGCCTTTGATTTGAACTCAAGGGTGGCCATTGTACCCCGCGGGTATGCATTCAGGGGGCTGACTCCGGATGGTAACAACGGCAAGGCGTGGGAATCGGTGTACGGGGTTGTTGCCCTGGATATGCTCAAAAAGGATACGCTCTCAGACGGCATGAATGAAAAGGGGCTCACGGCAGGGTTGTTCTACCATCCCGGCACTGCCGAGTACATGGCTTACGACCCCGTCAATGCAAAGGATACAATCACCGCAGTGGATGTGGTTGCCTATATCCTTACGCAATACGCCACCGTGGACGAGGTCAAAAAAGGGATGGAAGGGGTACGCCTTGTGGCCGTAGTGGAAGAGGCCCTGGAAATACCTGTGGACGCCCATTGGATCGTCACCGAACCCTCGGGCAAGTCCGTTGTTATCGAGTGCCTGAAAGGGAAAATTCGTTTTTTCGACAACCCCCTGGGAGTGATTACCAACTCGCCTTCCTATGACTGGCACATGACCAACCTCAGGAACTATGTAAAGCTCACTTCAGAGGAGGCCTCGGGCAAAGAACTTGAAGGTGTTGCGGTGAATCCCACAGGCGGAGCAAGTGGTATGATCGGGCTGCCCGGTGATTTTACGCCACCCTCCCGTTTTGTCCGGGCCGTTGCCTGGACCCAGACTGCACGCCCGACAAAGCATTCCAGTGAAACCGTCTACGAAGTGTTTCGGATTCTCGATAACTTTAACCTGCCCCTGGGATCAGGGGAAGGCTCCAATGAGGAAACGGTTGACCTGAAAGGGATGAGGAGTACAACCCTCTGGACCACGGCCTGGGACCAGAGTGAGCACAAGTTGTATTTCCATACGCAACACAACCGGCGGGTTCGAAAAGTGGACCTCGACCGCATCGATTTTACCAAAAATAGGATCTGGCACATCACCCTGGACTCCAAAAAAGAGCAGGATGTCTGGGATATAACCCCCTCTGTATAGAAGCTGTCCGCTTTACACGTAAAACGCCCCAGCCCTTCTTCAATGATGGACTGGGGTTGTTTTTTTCTTTTTGAAGAGTCTTTACAATCGTGAGAAATTTGTGCGAGTGTGAGCTCATAAGGAAAATCCGGTTCCTGCCATTATAATAAATTCAGGAGTTCACGACGTGAAAATAAACTTTACCAAAAAAGAGTTCAGGCAGCTTCTTGATCTTGTATATATTGCCAATTGGGTAATGAACGCTCGAAAAATTGAGAAGGACGCAGGTACAGAAAAATACGAGGAGCTTGTTCAAAAAGTATATTCCTTTGCCAAAGATTTTAAATACGAAAGTCTGATTGAATATAATAAGCAGCTTGAAGGGTTTTTCCCCACAAACCGGTTTGAAATGGACGAGGATGTTCATCACTACATAGATGAGTACGATGATGAGTGCTTTTGGGAATCATTGTGCCAAGAACTCGGTAAACGTGATTTTTTAGAAGAGGTTGGTAAGGAAGAGGCAGAAAAAATGGATTCCATCGACCGATTTACCGCAATCAATCAATGCGCCGAGAAGTACTCACGTGAGTTCGAAGAGAGCGGGATCAAAAACCTCAGGATCCCCTGATTGTCTGGTGTTGATCAAAGGGGCTTGAGAATTAAAAGGCGGCAGCCGGTTTTCCTCCTATAAGCTGTCCGGTTGTTGCGTCAGCCACTGCAACACAATGAATGATCACCATATGCTTCCAAAACCATCAAGGAATTTACCCCCCCCTCAGGACCGTCTCGAAGAAAAAAGCAGGTTTTTGACGCTATTCCTTGAGATCTGGAATGCCCAAAGACCTTGCCACTCTTATTCTCCTGATTTCAGAGCCCGCTTGGAGGTGAACAGGGTTGTGAATGTCTGCACGTCCTCGGGGCTTGTGAGACCGGGTGATTGGGCCCGCGCTAAGTTGATGCACCGTTTACCTCGGCGAGGAGTGGTGACGGCGAATTCATTTAGCGGCTGGCCCTCTAATATATAATCGGCCAGTGTACCTGCGTGGTAGCCCTGCTGGAACCCGGAGATTGCCTCGGAGAGCAACAGGCCGTCCCCAATGCTCATTTCCAGAATTTCACTCCCGGCAGACTAAAAGAAAGAGGGGACAGGTTCAAAGAACGCCTTTTGATGATACCTCGAAAAAAAGCCTGCCCCTTTCGTTTGTATGTTGTTTGAACATCATTGAAAAAATGTTAAGAATAGAATTGCCTGTGATTACAATGTGGTTTCAGACTCCGTTGGTCTAAGCCCTCATGCTGAAAACGGTTCTGCCGGTCAGTACCTGAAAAAGGCTTTTTGATCGTTTATCGGGCAACAGATTTTCATTTCACTTCAGTTTCCTCCCCTGCTCACTCAGAATGCCAATCTCCCTCACTCTTTTACATGCATGGAACGGCTGATTGTCGAATTGTTCGGTTGTTGGATTGCCTAAGAAAAAACTCTAAATGAGGTGACAGATGAATCTTTCTTTTGAAGCAAAAATTGTTTCAGGCATTACTCTTCTAACCATCCCCACGATAATTTATGGCGGAATTACGTTGCTCGGTGCACTCACAAAGGGTGTCGCCGGGTTGCCTCCGGGAACCCTTTCTCTGGATGAGACACAATGGGCTCTTTGGCGGGCAGGGCATGCCCATGCAGGGGTCTGGGTTATCCTGTCCCTGGTTTTACAGGTTCTTATAGACGCCACCAATCTTTCAGCTCCCACGATGTGGACCGCTCGCTTGAGCGCACCCCTTGCGGCGATAGCTGTTTCAGGTGGTTTTTTCGGCCTTGCTTTCTTCCCCGTGTTTCGATGGTTGATCTATTTTGGAGGGTTAGGCTTGGTTGTTGCCGTGGTGCTGACGGGTGTCGGGCTCTTGAAGAATTTATGAACCATGGGTACCCGTGGCACATGATTATCCCGAACGCTTTAACCCGGCGGTTTTGGCCTTGAATCCGCCGGAAGAATTTCAAAAGGAGGCAGCAATGATAAGCCTGCAGGAACATCTTAAAATCAGGGCGATCGACATACTCGATGAGAGGATCGAGCGAAAAATAACGCCCCTTGGCGAGAGCCTCCCCGATCAGGTTGTCACAACCTTTTCAGGTAAAAAATACAGTATCCTCGATTTAACGAAAGACAAGCCCCTGCTTCTCTGCTTTATGCGAGCCTCGTGGTGCCCATACTGCCGGGCCCAGGTCGCAATGCTCGATGGCATGGCTTCTGCCTTTAAAGCCATTGGTTGCGAGATTGCTGTCATAAGCAGAGAGACAGCCGAGGAGTCGACCTTTTCATCAACCAACGTGATTTTGATAAGCGACACCACCAACGCGTTGGGGCGAAAGCTCGGCATGACCTATTATGCCATGGAGGAGATGGTCCGGATTTATGGTCAACTGAGCATTGAAGGGGCCGTGGAAGGGTACTGGGATACAAGTGAGCTGAATGTCCCCGCGACATACATCGTCGGCCAGGGGGCTGCTCAAATACTCTTCAAACATGCAAAACGGGACTATACCCAGCGTGCAACGGGCTCCGCCATTATCCGTGAACTCACACGGATTAACCAGGTGGCGTTTGGCGGCGATTAGGTTCGCGGTTGGCCGTCTTGTTTTTTTTGTTTGGATTTTTGGCCGAAAAGACAGGCTACGCGACGATCAGGACGTGCAGCAAAAGCAAGCCCACAATACAGAGCCTGTCCACAAACGCCTAATGTTGGAATGTTTGCGCAACGACAACTTCTACGCTGGCCAGGTCAAACTCACGCTGGACATTAATTTTGCCTTCACCCGAGGCGATGAGGGTGGCTCGATCTTGATCGATATCGAAAATATCTATTTTAAAGCGTTCAGATTTGATTAAGACGTCTTTGAACGTATAATTGAACATGTTTTTACTTTCCATCCCATCGATGTTACCCCATCCACCGTCTTCTGATTTTTTCTTTGGGGGATATGCAATTTGGGTGTTGTCGGAAAACGTGATCAGATAGCCGATATCTGGCGCGCCGGCTTCATCGGTGACTCTATTGGCTTCATCCCAGTAATTCCCACTTTTATCTGTTGGCTTTACCATGACAGACAGGGTCCCCAATACCGGGAACGTACAGCTGTTTGTGCCAATTTCGGGGCCAGGATTCCTCTCGGTGGTATTCGCCGTTGGGTTATTGATCGTATAGTGGTTCGTTATGATATTGCTGTGGTTGTTGGCGGTTCCTCCGTTTTGGGCAATGCTGCTGTTTTTGGTATTGTCTCCACTGCCAAAGGAAACCTGGTTGTCACCAATTCTCGATAACGAACTGTCGCTGATTGACGACTGGCACCCTGTGGATACCAGGGCGCAAGCTGTAAGGGTCATAAGAGCTTTTAATGCGGGCGTTTTCATTGTTGGTTTCCTTTCGCTTCAACAGAATCAGGCTTTGTTGGCGTCATTGACGCTTGGGTTGATAAGTCGATCGGTCCACACAGGAATCTCCTCCACAGAAGCAAAAAAAATTTGACAACTGACATGTTGATGAAATCCCGGAGCTGGATTCATGGGAGCCCGGCTCCGGGATGAGGACGTTTTTCAAAAGGTGCAGGCTAATCCTTCCCCGGATTTCAGGCGAGGTGCTGTTGAATTCGAATTCAACACCGAAAAAAGTGGCGTATGTTCGAATGCATAAAGGCCGAAAAACCGTGTTTACGAATTACCCATTGCCTGATGTATTGTCCTCCGTTCAGCTCTCTTCATCGTTGTAATTTACAGTGTCCATCGTGAGAGAAATACGGGCATAACTGGAAATACTCTCACATTTGTTGTAGTTTTTTGGATATTTAGTCCAGAAGTAGTTAACTCCCTGTCTACCATAATAGTCCAAAACCCCGGTTCGTGTCTCATCGGCTTTGGCGTACCAGACGCATTCAGAATCGGGTTTGAGGAGTTGTGTGGAAAGGGACGGCCAGCCTCGGACCCGCTCCCCGTTGGGGAAATTATAGTAGAAAAATTTGGACATGTCGTCGTTCCAGCCGTCGGCAAATAGGTTGAGGGCGTTGATCTCGGTGTCGCCCCCAACGATGTGGGTATTGTGATAGAAGATGATACCGTTGTCTCCCCTTGATTCGGTTAGTGTTTTGAAGTCCAAAGATTCCTTGGTGTGGCTTGCGTTCTTGCCGTAGGAGAAGCTGAGGCTGCCTTCGGGCCCTTCGGGGCCGCCGCCTCCCGTGAAACCGATATCCCAACTGTAACCCGCACTGATGGTGACGTTATTGGCCTGATTGATGGGAACATAGTCCTGGATGAATCCCAACACGTCATCAACAGGGTTGAATTCGACGGCTGTAACGGATTGTGCCCAGCCCCTGTGTTTATGGTCGTTGCGGATCATCTGTTCTCCACCAGGCACAGGGTCGAATCCGAATCCTCCCACCACCGTGTTGAGTATTTTGACCTTGGCTGGTTCGTCGGCTGCGAGCAGCTTGAAGGTGGTCGAGTACCTGAAACGAAGTGTTTGTGTCTTTTCTGGTTGCTCTCCAGACGGATCCTTTCTGACTTGGTTGACCCAGTCACTTTCCCAGATGTGCGACCATGTACGGTTGTCAGGAATGTCGCTTTGGTGGAAAGGATCATTGTGCAAGCTGCCAAGCTTGTGTTCCACATGTTCCATGTCACCAAGGTCCTCAACAAGGCGAGTTTCGAGCCTGTCGTCCGTGATTTTTGTTGTGGTGGCTGTCGGAAGAGGGGACTCCTGTTGTATCGCTTCATCCTCACCGTTCCCTCGTTGGTCTTCCGGGATTTCAGTTTGAATTAGTTTAGACTCTTCACTGATGGCGGATGGATCCATATAGGACATGGAGTAGAAGAACCGGCCTTTTCCCTGGAGAAGAAGTGCCGCTTCAACTTTTTCTGCGCCACACCCGGACAGTTCCGTGAGAAGTTTGACCGTAGGGCTTTCGATGATGATGGGAATGCCTCTTTTCAGAGCTGTGGCTACGCGCTCATCCCGAATGGCTTCGGCTTCACCGAAAGATTCGGTATCGACGAACAAAAGGTTGTGGCCGTCGACCTGAGACGTCCGGGGGCTTTCCGTTTTGACGAATTCTCCAGAGACGCTGTTGTTTTTTTCAAGGGCGTCTCGGAGGGCGGAATGCGTGTTGCTCAAGATAACCAGGTTACGTTTCATGACTTTTGACTCCTTTCACGTTATGGTGTTGATGAATTATCGCCCCGGATCAGGCATCGGGATTGATGGACCTGACCCTTAAAGCGAATGGGGCCTGTAGAAATCGTCGAATAATGAATTAAGGTGTGTTCTCTTTTTTTAAGATCTGAGTTCTAAAACGTTTGATTTTGTTTTCAGGTGCCCTTTATCTACTTGGCTGTATTGAACCGCTTATGTCTTTTTCGCTAAATGCTGACGCAATAAAATTTCAGGAGGGCGATGTGGTGCATATGGTTCTCTTTTAAGCCAATGAATTTGATGCGTAAATCCCCCGAAAGAGAGATTTTTATGACCTTTTTTCTACCTATTTTGGGGTATGTTGTGCAGTAATAATTTGAAATTAATGATTTTTCCTTAGAAGGGGATTATGGTCGAAAAACGAATTTTGTTTTCGATTTGTTCTTTGCACGGAGGTAATGGATTTTAGGGCATGGTGAACGGACGTGTAGCGATACCGTTGAGATTCATGGTTTCTTGCCTGGAATAAAAGGATCGTTGGGATGGTCGAGACTATTTCTTGGGGCGTGTTAATTGCCTTCCTATGGCATGTCGATGCCGTATTAGCCGCTGGAAGTATTTGTTTTTCAATTTTCAGGTAATGTTAGATGATGGAATACTCCCCCAAATGGGGGATTGGGTATGTTTGTCTACCCCTTTTGGGAGGAAGGGTGTGTTTATCTACACCTTTTGGGGGAGATGGCGGCGTTGCACAACGAAAAAAGGCGTCATTTTGACAGTAAGGAATACGCAGATAAATGTGAATATGGCTTTTGGCTTTTTTGTGAGGGCCGGGTATGATGTTGACGTTTGGAGATAAACCGGTACCTTGGCATCGCCTGGAGACGAAGGATCATACGATGTGCCATTAACGGCGGTGATTTTGATCATCGTAGTATCCCGTTGGTGTTTTCCATTGGTGGGCAGTGATAAGGAGTTCGGTATGCAATCCATAGATGTTCGGGAATTCGTTCCCCAGGATCGGGTCGTCGAAAAAATCGCGTTGCTGCCGGTGTTGCTTGAGATCTGGAATGCTCCCGATAACCTGATGTATTTGTCCCTGACCCTTCTCCCGTTTGAGCCGGACGTCGTTGAGTCATGGCTTCAACACCACAAAGAGCATGGGGGGCGATATTTCTGCGCATTGGACGATCTGGGCGAGATCCTGGGCGTGTTGGTCGCTAAGGTGAATTCGCTGGATGGGTTTGAAATTTATGGTGTCGGCGTGCTGCCGCATCGAAAAGGAGAGGGGCTCGGGCGGCTCTTGGTGAAGCACGCCGTGGAGGTTGCGATTTTTCTCGGCTTTAAGGATGTTCGCGCCCTGGTGTTCGCGGACAACGCGGCCATGCTGTGCCTTTTGGTCAGGTTGGGCTTTGTACCCACTGCCATGCAGTACCATATACGATCCGACGGTGCCGATGCCGTTGTTCTTAAAACGTATCTTTAGTGGGGATGGTCCACGGGCAGAGTACGCTCAGCTTTTTCTCATTGCTTTTGGGGGACGAAGCTTTTTTTAGAGCATGCCCCGGCATTATTCCCAAGGAGGCTTGACATGTCACAAGAACTGATCATTGTCGCCAGAATCGAGGCAAAAAGTGAACAAATCGGCCTGGTCAAGGGGGAGCTGCTAAAGCTTCTTGTTCCGACCCGGAAGGAGGAGGGCTGCCTTCAGTATGATCTCCACCAGGACAACGAAAACCCGGCGGTCTTCCTGTTCTACGAACGATGGGAAAGCCGCGAATTATGGCAGGTGCATATGAACAGCGCCCATCTTGCCGAGTATCTGAAGGCAACGGAAGATGCGGTTGCGCTGTTTGCCGTGAACGAAATGTCAAAGGTGTAGCCGGGGGCGATACACTGCAAGACATCAGAGCTGCAGTTGGTGAGGGGGGGCTGATCGTTTTGAAAAGCGCAACCCCTCTGGCCTGGAAGGTGGCATCCATCGGCAGGCTTGGACCAGGAGCATCGATGTTGCCACCCGAAGGTGGCGTCATTTTTTCATCTATCAGGCTGGCCACCGGCCGGGATGGAATAAGAAGAAAGGACTTGTGTGCATGAAACGCGTGTATGTGCTTGTGTTTGACGGGTATGCTGATTGGGAGCTGGGCAACGTCCTTGCCGAAGTTCGGCGGTTGGGCAAGGCCGAGGTGGTAAGCGTGGGGTTTACAGAAGACATTGTCGTTTCCATGGGAGGGTTGCGTGTGATCCCGGACATGCCCCTCTTCCAGGTCGAGCCGGGAGATATCTCCCTGTTCATCCTGCCCGGGGGCTACCTGTGGGAAAAGGGGTACCCAAGGGATGAATTAGAGCCGTTCCTCAAAAGCCTGGAGGCGTCCGGTACTCCCATTGCCGCCATCTGCGCGGCCACCACGGTTCTTGCACGGGCCGGGATCCTCAAGGGCAGGGAGCATACCAGCAACTCGCCCGTCTATCTGGAAAAAATGGCCTCCGGCCACACCGACCCGAAGCTTTATGTGGATGCCCTTGCCGTCAGGGACAGGCAGGTGATTACCGCAAGCGGGCTGGGCGCCGTGGATTTTACGGTGCAGGTGCTGGAAGAGCTGGCGCTGTCCACACCGGAGGCGAGGCAGGTCTGGTATGACGCATTCAAAAAGGGAGAGTACCCTGACGATTTTGATCATGAGGGCTAAAGAGCTGGCAAGGCATACAAAGCCGGTTGCCGTATCTTCAGCGCATATGTCTTGAATATGGGTGCTCTGGATGCGTGACCTGTCCGGAGCAACCCTCGCAGGCCCGTTCAGGCCATGAAAACAGACGATTTTTTCTGGGGAAAGTGCGTGGCCTTAACCGGTGTGGCGGGATGCAACATCCTGCATTTTGGGATGAAAAATATTGACATTCCCAAAAGAGGAACTTATGGTAGGCGGTAATAACTAGTTATTGCATGTGTGAGGAGCGACCCGACAGGATGGTGCAACATCCTGCCAGGCCTAACCAGAACAACCTTAAAAGGAGGTCGTCATGGCTAAGCGGTTTTTTACACCACCCCCCAATCCATTTCAAGTCGTATTTTACTTACCCCATTCCACGTTAACCCCTTTCAACACACCGTGTTGCCGCGTTTTGTGGCCCCTGGGTGCGCCTGTGCCTGACTAACAGGCGGGAAGACGCATCTTCGGAACTCGGCGCCATGTCTCAAAGCCCTGTCGTCAGGGTTTTTCCTCTCCTGATCTCACCGAAGGTGCGTTTGCCTTTCACGGATATGCCCGGGGCTGTCTCATTTGCCTTGAGCCGTGTCACACGCACAGAAAAAATCGCCGGATTTGCTTATGTGATTTCTTGGGCGATGGATCGTGGGCGCTACGCCACGGGTGTCCCCATGGCCACGGATCCGTAAAGACGGCGAAAGGATGCGCGTTGCCCGGGCATTTAGCAGAAAAACGGCACGGCGGTGGTGCGTTTGCTCCTGCAGGATGAGCGCCTTCAGCCGTTGTTGTGTGCCGCTTCCGTCACACCGCACTCACAAAAAAGGAGGGTCGCCATGACCTTGCCCGAGATCCAACCCATCCCCGGAATGTTTTCCGGTTCCGACGTATCCGAGCTTTGCGACGCCATCAAGGATGTCCACCGCCTGCTGGTCTCCGTGGGCGGGTTTTATTCTGAGCTGGACGGGGCAGAAGACCCCGGCGGCAACGGCCTGCAGATCGATTTCAAGAAGTGGGGCATCCGGACCATCACCGAAGACCTTCTCTCCCGGCAGTTTGGGATGATCGACCGGATTGTCTCATTTTACAAGGAGGAACAGCAGAGAATGAAAGCCTCTTCCGGAGGTCGGCAGGTGCGGTAATCTTACGCTTAATCAGGGGCGTATTCGGCGAAAGGCAGCATGGCAATATCCGGGTCGGACGACACTTTCCTCCTCAACGGGGGCAACCACAAAAACGAGAGCTTTGTAAATTATCCCTTTGCCATATTTCGGGATATGTGGGAACAAGATGTTGCCGTCAATGACTCGTGGGACAACAAACTGCTCCGGCTGGCGTGGTGGGACCTTGACGAAGAGACTCTGAAACCAATGATCCCCGTTCTCATGGGAGGAGACAGGCAAGCCCTTGAAAGGCTTGTTACCCGGGTTTGCCCCCGGCCCTGACCGGTTTGCCCTCCTGTGCACGGTGGGGGAGGGTGCTGAAATGGAAAAATCAGAAACCAGGCGGAAACATTCATGACAGAAATCGTGCCCTATTCAGAGATGTACCTTTCCGGGATCGTGGAGATGATCCTGTCCATTCAACGCGAGGAATTCCAGATCGATATTACCCTTGCCGATCAACCCGATCTGCTGGAGATCCCGTCCTTTTATCAACAAGGAAACGGCAACTTCTGGGTGGCCGTAAGCGAAGAAGAGGTTGTGGGCACCGTGTCGCTGCTGGATATCGGCGGCGGGAAAGCGGCCTTGCGAAAAATGTTCGTCAAGAAAGCCTTCCGGGGGGCGACGCACGGGGTGGCGGAACGCCTGCTCACAACCCTTCTGGCATGGGGGGCCTCAACGGGAATCGACGGTATCTACCTTGGGACCACGTCGGCATTTAAGGCAGCCCATCGGTTTTACGAAAAACACGGGTTTCTTGAAATCCCGGCATCTGCGCTGCCCCCTTCGTTCCCGAAGATGGCCGTGGACACGAAATTCTACACGCAGGCGATTGCTGCGGAAGCTGCCGTCACACCAATTGGGGGAGACCAAAGACAGTTATGGACGCACTGACCGATTTTTTGCTGGAACTCGATGCCCTGAAGCTCGTAAACCGAAGAACCTACATTGCGGGCGGCAAGCGCCTTGAAAATTCTGCGGAGCACTCCTGGCACCTGGCCATGGCCTGCTGGCTGATCGCCAATCATCTGAAGCGAGACGTCTCCATGGAAAAACTCATCAAGCTTGCCCTCGTCCATGACCTGGGGGAGATTGACCCCGGGGATACCTTTCTCTACGACAGCGCGCGAAATGCAGCGCCGGACCTGGAGAGGAAATGCGTGGCAAGGCTTGCGGCCCATGGCGGAAACACCATCAACGATCTTGCCGAGCTGTGGGACGAGCAGGAACTCGGGAACTCCAGGGAAGCCGCCTTGTTGAAGGTGGTGGACCGGTTGCTCCCTTTTCTGCATAACCTGGCAAGCCATGGACAGGCATGGAAGGACCACGGGATCACAAAAAGCCAGGTTATGGAAGCCCATGCCTTCATAAAAGACGTAGAACCGGATATCTACGCCTGGTTTCTCCAGAATCTGGAAACCGCCGTCAATAATGGCTGGTTGCTGAAAAACTAACCTCGGATCCCGGTGGGGCGTTCAATGCGGTTGGATTTTGAACGCTGTTTTTTATTGCTTAAGTTTTTTGGATTGAGTAAAAAAGGCGATTCAATCATGCCCTTGTCTGGAAGGGTTGATCCTCCTTTATTACGTATGGAAACCTCAAAGGCGTTTTGGTTATGTCCTCTCCCCGGAATTCGAAACAGTTCACGGAGCCCTGGTACACCGCTTACTACTTTCTTCAACAGGATATCGACATCCGGTGCCCGGAATGCGACGGGCACGCCATCTCCAGAGGCAAATCCGAGTATTTGCTCCCCTGGTGCCCCACAGGCACGCGGGTGGTCTGCACCCGATGTTCGTACACCAGGACGTGTGAGCATTTTTCCTGGTCGGGGCCCGTCAAAGGCTTCGGCCGTCGTCCCTGCAGCGCGTGCGGTCACAAGTGGGTGAACGCTCGGGTGAATTGTGAATCGACCCCGCAAAGGCCCTTCAACACGGTTGAGGCTCCCTGCCCGGAGTGTGGTGCCGTCAATGTTGTGGACATCTCGTGGTCCATTGATTTTTTCAGCGGCAGACCCCTTGACCCGTATAACGGGGAGCGGCTCTGGTATGTTGATGACGTCAGGGGCAATGAGATATGGGCATACAATACGGCGCATCTGACGTATCTCAGAGAGTATATCTCTTCTTCCCTGAGGGAACGGGGAGATCATGCCGGAAAATACTCCATCATCACGAATCTCCCCGCGTGGATGAAGAGTAAAAAGAACCGGGACGATGTGATAAAAACGCTGGACAGATTGATGAAGATGTAGGAACAAGCGGGAACGGCCTGCCAGGGGCGACATCAATCGTTACTTATTCTTATGCATCCTCTTCAGCTCAAAATTGTCTCCGGCGGATCGTGGGCCAAACGGTATCGACTGGTAGTAAAATGACCCTTGCGTTGCCGGGACGAAATGGGTATCTGCATTCGCCCTTCCAAGGAGCGTACGATGGAACCGGTTTTTTTCAAAGAGTGCGGCGCCCCATGATCGGCAGGTTTGCTGAAAGCAGAACCCGTGTCCTGCTCCTTGCGCTGATGGGTTACTCGCTGGCCATGCTCCCGCTTTCCGTTTTGTTCGGCCTGGCCACGGGGGATATTTACAAGGGCTACCTTCAAAAGCCCAACTGGTTTCTCTTCCCCCTGTTCTGGCTTCCGGGCCTGTATCTTTACCGGTCGACCTGGGACCAGTTCATCGCGTCATGGAAAGACCTGTTTGCCAACGGGTGTGTCGTGAACAGCTGCGATGGCGGGGTGCCCGCGTGCAGGAACGACTTTGTAAACCATATCGACCGCTACCGGAAATATATCCTTATTCTCTCCTCCCTGCTGGCCGTTGTCATCATGGCCCTGGACACGGCAGACCTGGTGGGGCTCTATCTTGACCCGCCCGACCATGTGTACCTGTTGAAGGGGGAAGAGGGCAGCGGCAAGTCTACAGGTGGCCGTTTCCTGGCCGAGCCACAAGGCTGGCGCGAGGTATCAGACGGGACAATTCCCTTGCCGGAGGTGACACACCGGGTTGAGGACGCCTCCTGGACGGAGGCGTGGTTGTTCAGGCGTCATCCGGGCGAAAAGAACCCGGGCAAGTGGAGCAACCTGATCTTTGTGTGTCTGGCCTATACCCAGCAATACATCATCATTGTCGTGGGGGTGGCGTCTCTGTTTCATATCTGGGCCCATCTTGCCTTGTTTGTCTGGTTCGACAGCATGTCATTTGCCCGGCGGCATGGGGTCGTTCTAAGGCTCGACCCTTACTCGTCCATCCGTGAGTTTGGCCTGGAACGCTGGAACCAGGCGTTGAACATGATCTACTGGGCCCTGTCCCCCGCCCTTGTCATTCCCATTGTCTCCAAGGCTTCCCAGAGTGCAACCGGAGCCTCGGACATGGGCCAGAAGATGATCCAATGGCTTGTGCCGCTTTTGTTTCTTTCACCCATGCTTTTTACCATCATCGCCAGGCAGAAAAAGGTCATGGCGCTCTGGTCTGTGATCCGTCAGGAGGAGGACAGGGACAAAATCGAGGCGTACCACAAGCAGCTGCTCTGGCCCCTGGACAGGAACTGGGCGTCCAAGCTCGGTATCATTATCGCGTTTTCCCTGCTGGTCTTTCTGGTGGGAGACATGTTGACGGAGATCGGTGTCGACAAACTCATCAAGTAGCCATAGCCCGGAGGATCGACCCGCTCTCACCTGCTGAATTCGTGTCGTCATTTGAGTCTGTATCTTGTTACCGCTGAGCAAACCCGTATATTTCATGAGAAAACAACCAGTCAGAAGGAAAATACCATTATTTCGAATAGCTACAATGGAAATGTCAGCTATTTTGAAAATACAAAATGTAAATCGACGTTTGCTGTTTGATTTTCTCACCCTTCGGGCGAGCCGAGTGCACCCATCTTCTGCGTTATCAGAGCTTTGAGGTAAACCACTACATCTGCAGCTCTGATGCCTTGAATATGGATGCACTCGACTCGTGAAATATCCGGGCAAAGGAGATGGTATGGAAGAGCTAGTCTGTCCGCGCGAGCGCGTTCTGGGAACACTTACCCTTGTCCTGGGGATTACGGTGTGGGGTCTTTTGATCCTTGGTACTGTCGGGGTCGCGTTGGTCGTGTTGCTTGTGGGGTTTGTGTTTTATCTTTTTGCCCAATCCGCCCTCATCGCCCATATCAAGGGCAACGGCATCGAGCTGTCCCAGGAGCAGTTCCCCGACCTTTACGCCCAGTTTGTCTACTGCAGCAACCTTCTGAAATTCAAGGAGGCTCCGAAAGCCTATATTTTAAACGGTGAGGGAGGGTTCAATGCCTTTGCCACCCGGTTTCTTGGCACCCATTTCGTGGTGCTTTTCTCCGATGTGGTGGATGCCATGGCAGCCCATGACGACGGGGTGAAATTTTACATCGGCCATGAACTCGGGCACATCAGGATGAAACACCTCACCGGGACCATGCTTCGCTGGCCTGTTCTCTGGCTTCCCCTCCTGGGGGCGGCTTATTCCCGGGCGCGGGAGACCACATGCGACCGCCATGGCCTGGCATGCTGCAAGACGCCGGAAGGGGCGGGACGGGCCCTGGCCGCTCTGTCCGCGGGGGCTGAACGATGGAAAGACATGGACCTCAAGGCTTACCTGCGTCAGAGTCGGCAGACGTCGGGCTTCTGGATGTCTCTTCATGAGCTCATCTCCGGCTATCCCTGGGTCTCCAAGCGTGTGGCCCGGGTGGTGGCCCCCGAAGCCAAAGATCCACCGCGCCATGGGCTCGCCTATGTATTTGCCGCCTTCCTGCCCTACGCCGGCCGCCTTGGGGCCGGGACCAGCCTGATTATCCTGATTTATATTGTGTTCGCGACTATTGCCGTGAGCGTCCCGCAGTTTTCCACCTACAAGGTCAAGGCCCATACCACCGCGGTGATGCACGAGACCCGGCCGGTGCGCGAAGCCATGGCAGCCTATTACAAGACAACGGAAGAGATCCCCACCCTGGAGGACATCGGGGTGTTGGATTCGTTGCCGGATGGGAGCCATCTGTCGGTGGACGCGTCCAACATGACCCTCACCGTGGACATGGAAGAGGGAGAGCTTCTGTTCGTTCCCTCCATGGACGACGAGGGGCATATCTTCTGGGAATGCAACGCGGGGGAGGGGTTGTTCCCCAGCCAGGTGCCTTCGTATTGCCCGTAACCGTGTATTTAAGGGGTAGGCTCTGCGTCATATAGCCTCCGGTATGTCGTCTGTGGAAGGCGTGATGATCCTTCAATGTCTGCGCGGTTTCTGTTGGATATAGGAGAACGTTCATGCGTACTTTTTTACGTCAGGCCAAAGAGGCCAAAGGGGCGGTGGCGACCCATACCGGCGGCAGTGTGCCCCCGGCCCGGGGAGGAATATCTGCCCTGAGGGTGCAGCGGGCCGTGGGGAACCACGGGATGCAACAATGGATGGCGCGCGGAGGCGAACACTCGGCATCCGGCCCACGGGGCCCTTCCCCTTTGCCCTCGGTGACCGTCGGCGGCGCGGGTGGGGAGAGGGCTGAGGAAGAGGCCCATCGGGTGGCTCGGCAGGTGACGGCCATGCCGTCACCGGGAGGTGTTGAAACGGCCTTTGCCGGGCCGAGGGATGCCTGTTTTACAGGTTTGTTGGGGCTGAGGTCCTCCGGGGTCCCTTTGGATACCGGGACCCGGGCTTATATGGAACCGCGCTTCGGTCGGGATTTTTCCGGCGTCCGGGTCCACAAAGGGGAGGAGGCCGCCGAGCTGGCCGCGTCCCTTCATGCCCGGGCCTTTGCCCTGGGGAACCATATCGTGCTGGGCAAGGGGTTGCCGCCGTCAGACTCGTCTGCGGGGCGTCAGGTGATGGCCCATGAACTGACCCATGTGGTTCAGCAGCGGGGCACCGCTTCGGTGGTGGCCCGGCTCAGTCCCAAGGACTGTTCTAAGGACTGCGCAAAGCCGGACCCTGTCAAACATCCGGCCACGGGTAAGTTTTCCATTACCGTGTACGCAGACAAAGAGGGGACCTTCCTCCTGCTTCCGTTAACCCACAAGGTGGGGCACTCCTGGGTGAGGCTGGAGGACGACAAGGGGACCTCCTGGACCTACGGGTTCTGGCCCCAGTGGGGCTACGACGGCTCCAACATCACCAAAGATGTCAAAGGGTGCGTGCATCACCCGGATACGCGCCACACACCCACAGCCTCCCAGCGCTTTGTCCTCACCGCCGCCCAGTTTGCAGCGGCCATGAAGGAAGCGCGGAAAACCTGCCGGTCCAAACCCAACTACAACCTGTTTGGTTTGCAGTGCACCACCTTTGTCAAACGCGTGCTGGCCGCTGCCGGGCAGTCCTTCGGTGGCTTCGGTCTGGTCTGGGACAGCCCCAACGCCCTCGATTCCTGGATGCGGACCCACGCCCTGCAGCTCGGCACCAGCGTGACGGGCGGCACCTCGGCCCCGGGGAAGGCAGGGGCAGGGACCTTCGGTCTGGATCTCTCCTATCGGCATCAATTTTACTCGCTTCTGGGTGCCAAGCTTCGACTTTACGGCCTGGGCCGGGCCGAGGTGAGCGATCCGGTGACCTCCCTTACGGCCGGTGCCGGCGTGGAGTTTAATCCGAAAAAGGTCTGGCTCCCGAAGCCCTTTCTGGAGGGCGGGGGCATCATCGGCGATCTCAACCCGGAGCCGGGGCTCTCCGAGTTTGGCGCGGGGGCCACGGGATCGGCCGGGCTGCGCTTTAACCTGGATGAGGTGGGGTACGTGGGCGTGGAGTACAATCTGGTCAAAGATTTTGCCCGGGACGATCCCGTCCTGCATCGGTTCATGATCACCGCCGGGTTCCGCCTTTTTTAACCCGTGTTTGCCTTTTGTGGCCCAAAGGTTTAAACCGTTTGAGGCAACTGAATTGTTACACGGTTTTTTTCTGCGAGGTCAGCATGGGATACTCCATCGAACTTTACTTTGATCCGGACTTTGAAGCCGCCATCCGGCGAACGTGGGATGGCCTCGCCGCATCCGGGGTGCCGTCCGTTCTCCAGCAGATCGGAGGACGGCCCCACCTGAGCCTGGCGGTCCTTTCCTCCATTGATGAGGCGATGATTCTAAGCCTGGTCAAGGCGTTTTCAAAGGAGTGTTTTCGATTTCCCATCACATTTCCCGCCATCTCCCTGATTCCCGGGGAGCAGCACACCGTGATCCTTTCTCCGGTCCCGAACCGGCCCCTTCTTGACCTGCAGCAACGGTTATACAGCCTTCTGGATGGCTGCGCCCACCCTCCATTCCAGCGGTATTTTCCCGGACGATGGCTTCCCCACTGCACCCTTTCCAAAGAACTCTCTGGCCCGGATGCCATGAAGACCATGGAGCTGTGCCGTCAAAGCGCCCTAACCGGCACTGCGGAGGCCCGTGAGGTGGGGGTGATCGAGTTCAGGCCGAGGCGAGAACTCGGTACCTATTCTCTCCCGAATCCGTGACAGAATAGGCTTTTTTGCGTTACCGGTTGTGGGGGATGCCCGCGGGGAGTCTTACGGACTTGACAATATAAGGCATCACCCGGTATCAGCGGTTGACTTTTTCATGTCAAGACCTGTAAACCCAAGTGAGGAAACGGGCCGGGTCGACGCGTATTTTTCTGCCTGCGTCGTCGCGGCTTTCTCAAGATGGGGTGATGTGCGTATCGGCACGGGGCCTGTGGGGTTCCGGGCGTGTGCTGGTGTGAGTGTTTTACGTGGGGGCTGTGGGCGCCTGTTATTTGGTTTTTGGAGTACACATGTTTCGTTTTTCAGATATGCGGATCCGGTTCAAGCTTATCCTGCTCTTTATCATCTCCGGTGCTGTTCCCCTGGTCGTCATCGGCTATTTCGGGGCCCGGTTGTCCACGGATTCTCTTCTGGACAAGTCCTTCGATCAGCTCAGCACGGTGCAGGTGATCCGAAAAGGGCAGATCGAGGAGTATTTCGCGGATCGTCATGCCGGGATCGCGTTCATGGCCGAGTCCAAGCGGACCCGTGAGCTGCTGGCGGTTCTCAAGTCCCAAAGGGCCCTGTCCCGCAAAGGCGCGGCCGTGGGGCTGGACAGCCGGTCCGCCGATTACTGGCGTCAGGTGGAGCCCTACAGCAAGATGATGGATGTCTATGCCCGCAACTACGGGTACCACGATATCTTTGTGGTGGATGCCGACGAGGGGGATGTCCTCTTTTCCGTTGCAGGCGAAGACGACCTCGGCACCAACCTGCGCCACGGTGCCTACAAGGAGACCGGCCTGGCCTCGGTATGGCGGGAAGTGGCGGCCACCGGCAAAACGGCTGTGTCCGATTTTGCTGCCTTCGGACCCAGCGGGGGGCTCCAGTCCCTGTTCATGGGGCATCCCATTCGATACGACAGCGACACCGTCAAAGGGGTCTTGATTTTCCAGTTTTCACCGGAGCAGGTGACACACATTGTGGACGCCCGCCAGGGGATGGGCAGCACCGGTGAGTCTTACCTCCTCGGGATCAATGCAAAAACGGATCGTTTCGAGCTGCGGAGCAATGTGAAGACCATCGGCAGCGGGAAATTCGTGGTGGGATCGACCCTCAAGAACCCGCCAGAGTATTGGAATGACGCAGTCCGGGGGGGAATAGAAGGCGGCCACGCCACCTACATGGACAGCATCGGGCAGGCCGTTCTGGTTGCCTACCATCGGCTGGAGATCCCCGGCCTTGACTGGTGCCTCATCTCCAAGATCGACAGGCACGAGGTCACCGCACCGGTGAGGGGCATCTATCGGATGATCGGACTGGTGGCCGGGCTCCTCCTTGCCTGCATCGGTATCGGCGCGTTGTTTTTTTCCCGCGCCATCACCCGGCCCCTCATTGCGGACATCCGGTTTGCCGAGGCCATTGCAAACGGGGAGCTCAATGCCTCCCTCAAGCTCAACCAGAGGGATGAGCTGGGGGCCCTGGCAAGGGCGTTGAACAACATGGCGCGGAAACTCCAGAACCTGGACTGGCTCAAATCCGGAAAAGAGGGGCTGGACGACAAGTTGCGCGGTGAACACGACAGCGGCCAGCTGGCACGTCGCTTTACCTCCTTCATGGCCCGGCACATGGATGCCCAGCTCGGAGCCCTGTACCTCATGACCGACAAGGGCCTGGAACTCAAGGCAAGTTATGCCTTCACCGACCGCAGCGGCAACTTCAACCGATTCGCCCTTGGGGAAGGCATGGTGGGCCAGGCCGCCATGGAAAACGAGATCCTGGTGTTCAGCGACATGCAGAGCGGCGCACCTGCCGTGAACTTCGGGGCGGGGGAGACCATCCCGTCCAATTTTATCGCGGCACCCGTCTCCTTTGAAGGTGCGGTGGTGGGCGTGCTGCTTCTGGGCTCGGTGAGCCGTTTCACCGATATGCAGCGCCGTTTCATCGAGCAGAACATGGAAAACGCGGCCATCTTGTTCAACGCCGCCAAGTCCCGCCAGACAATCCACGATCTCCTGGAAAAGGCCCAGGAGCAGCAGGAGGCCCTGCGGGTGTCCAACGAAGAGCTGGAGGAGCAGGCCAAGGCACTGAAGGAATCCGAGTCCGAACTCCAGGCCCAGCAGGAGGAGCTGCGGGTCACCAACGAGGAGCTGGAAGAGCAGACCAAGGCCCTGAAGGAGTCCGAGTCCGAACTCCAGGCCCAGCAGGAAGAGCTGCGGGTCACCAACGAGGAGCTGGAGGAACGGACCCGGGCCCTGGAGGAACAGAAAGAGGCCATCTCATGCAAGAACACCGATCTGGAGGCCGCCCAGGAGGTGGTCAAGCAGAAGGCCCGGGATCTTGAGATCGCCAGCAAGTACAAGTCCGAGTTTCTGGCCAACATGTCCCATGAACTGCGGACCCCCCTGAACAGTATCCTGATCCTCTCCCAGATGCTCTCCAAGAACAAGGACGGCAACCTCTCGGAGCGCCAGGTGGAGTCCGCCAAGGCTGTCCACGCCTCCGGCGCTGACCTTCTGGCCCTTATCAACGAGATCCTGGACCTCTCCAAGATCGAAGCGGGCAAGGTGGAGCTGGTCATCGAGGACGTGACCATGGACGGGCTCATGGGCGATATCCGGCGGCTGTTCAAGGATGTGGCCGAAGACAAACAGATTGCCCTGGGCTTAAGCGTTGCCCCGGGCGTGCCGGAGATGGTCCGCACAGACTCCCAGAGGCTCCAGCAGATTCTGCGGAACCTTTTGACCAATGCCTTCAAGTTCACCGATCGGGGCTCAGTGGCCCTCACCGTGTCCCGTCCCGGCCCCGACCTCCTCGCCAGGGCGGAGATGGAGCCCGAAGGTGTTCTCGCCTTTGCCGTTACAGACGACGGCATCGGTATCGCCAAAGAGAAACAGGTGGCCATCTTCCAGGCCTTCCAGCAGGCAGACGGCAGCACGAGCCGCAAGTACGGCGGCACCGGCCTGGGCCTGTCCATCTCCCGGGAGCTGGCCAAGCTGCTGGGCGGCACGATTTTGCTGGACAGCGAAGAGGGCAAGGGCAGCACCTTTACCGTGCTTCTCCCCGAGGCGTACCAGGGGACGACACCGTCCGCAGCGGCCGAGCCGTCTCCGGTGCCGGAGCCCGCACCCGCCCGCCAGGAGAGCGCACCGGTCTCTTCACCAGCGCCGATTCCTCCGTCTGTCGACTGCAGCGTTCCGGACTGCCCCCTGGCAGCCCCTGCCTCTCCCCCTTGCGAGAGCGATTACGTGGAGGACGACCGCAAAACCCTGACCCCGGAGGCAAAGAGCCTGCTCATCATTGAGGATGATCTCAACTCCGCCAGGATCATGCGGGATTTTGCCCGGGAGCGGGGGTTCAAGTGCGTGGTGGCCGAAGACGGGGAGACCGGGCTGCATTTTGCCGATTACTACAAGCCCAGCGCCATCATCCTGGACATCGGCCTGCCGGGCATCGACGGCTGGACCGTCATGGAACGCCTCAAGGGCAACTCCGAACTCCGGCACATTCCGGTGCACTTCATGTCTGCTAACGACAGCTGCCTGGATGCCATGCGCATGGGGGCGGTGGGCTACCTCACCAAACCGGTGAGCATGGAGAAGGTGGAAGACGCCCTGAGTAAATTGGAGGACATCGCCTCCAAGCCCGTAAGTCGGCTTCTGCTGGTGGAAGACGACAAGATCCACCGGGAGAGCATCGAGACCCTCATCGGCACCGGGGATGTGGAGACCACTGCGGTGAGCTCGGGCAGGGAAGCCCTGGCAGAGCTGGACAGGGGAGGCTACGACTGCATGGTCCTGGACCTCGGCCTGGAGGACATGACGGGCTTTGAACTGCTGGAGAAGATCCGCCTGAGCCCCACCTCCACCCGGGTGCCCATCATCATCTACACGGGAAGGGACCTGACCCGGGATGAGGAGAAAGAGCTCAACCGCTACGCCGAGAGCATCATCGTCAAGGGGGTGAAATCCCCGGAGCGGCTCCTGGACGAGTCCGCCCTGTTTCTCCATCGTGTGGAAGCCAACCTGCCGGAGGAGAAACGCAACATGCTCAAGATGGTCCACGATAAGGAGGCGGTGCTGAGCGGCAAAACCATCCTGCTGGTGGACGACGACATGCGCAATGTTTTTGCGCTTTCCAGTGTGTTAGAGGAGCGCAACATGGAGGTGGTCATCGCCAGGAACGGCATCGAATGCCTGGACAAGCTCAAGGCCATGGAGAAGGTGGACGCGGTCCTCATGGACATCATGATGCCGGTAATGGACGGCTACGAAGCCATGACGGAGATCCGCAAGAAAAAGGCCTTCTCCAGGCTGCCCATCATCGCCCTGACAGCCAAGGCCATGAAGGGGGACAGGAGCAAGTGCATCGAGGCCGGTGCCAGCGACTACCTGGCCAAACCCGTGAACGCGGAAAAACTTCTATCCATGCTGAGGGTCTGGTTGTACTGATATGAATGAATCCGAACGCATCGAAAACGAACGCCTTGAGATCCAGATGCTCCTTGAGGCCATCTACCGGAAATACGGCTACGATTTCCGAAGCTACGCCTTTACCCATACCAAGCGTCGCCTGGAGCACCGACGGTCCCTGGAGGGCCTGGACACGTTCTCGGACATGCAGCACCGGGCCATCCATGACGAAGGCTTTTTCAACACTCTGCTCCTGGACCTTTCCATCAACGTCACGGAGATGTTCAGGGACCCGTGGTTCTACAAGCGGGTGAGGGAGGTGGTCTTTCCCCACCTGCGCACCTACCCCTTTGCCAAGGTGTGGCATGCCGGGTGTTCGGCGGGCCAGGAGGTCTACTCCATGTGCATCCTTTTGGAAGAGGAGGGCATGGGCGACCGCGTGCAGGTGTACGCCACGGATTTCAACGAGCTGATCCTTCAAAAGGCCAAGGAGGGGATCTACCCCATGGACCTGGTACGTGAGTACACGGCCAACTACCAGAAGGCTGGCGGGGACCGCTCTTTTTCAGATTACTACACCGCCGATTATGATAACGTGATCATGAAACGGTCCCTTAAGGAGCATGTGCTCTTCTCCTCCCACAACCTGGTCACCGACGGGGTGTTCGGGGAGATGAACCTGATCTTTTGCAGGAATGTTCTCATTTATTTTAACCGGGAGTTGCAGAACCGGGTGTTGAACCTTTTTTACGACAGCCTGTGTCCCGGCGGGTTTCTCTGCCTTGGATCCAAGGAGAGTATCCGGTTTTCAAACGTGGCCGACCGGTTCGAGGTCGTGTCCGAGCGAGAAAAGATATACCGAAAAAAGCGTGGCCCGTCCGCCCTGTGAGAACCCGGCAGGCAGGCCATGGCAAAGGATGAAACGCATGAAGTCATTTGAAGCTGTTGTCATCGGCGTTTCAGCCGGAGGCCTCGCCGCTCTGGAGGCGATCCTTCCGGTTTTGGACGAATCATTCGGGGTGCCGGTGCTTGTGGTTCAGCATCTTAGCCCGAACACGGAGAGCTACCTGCCGAAGCACCTGGACATCCGGTGTGCGCTGCACGCCAAGGAGGCCGAAGACAAAGAGCCCCTGAAGCCGGGGACAGTCTATGTGGCGCCTCCCAACTACCACCTTATGGTGGAGGCGGACAGGACCATTGCCCTGTCCACCGAGGAGCGGGTAAACTTCTCGCGGCCGTCGGTGGACGTGCTGTTTGAGACGGCCGCCGAGGTGTTCTGTAAAGGGCTGGTGGGGGTGATCCTCACCGGCGCCAATTCAGACGGTGCGGCCGGTGTTGCGAGAGTCAAGGCACTGGGCGGCCTGGTGGTGGTGCAGGATCCGGAGACCGCCGCGGCAGATGCCATGCCCAGGGCCGCCATCAAGGCGGTGACCCCGGACCATGTGCTTCCCCTGGAACGCATCGGCCCTTTTTTGAAAACACTGGCCTGACAGAAAGATGAAGCCCCCGTCGTGGTGTGCGGGGGCTTTCTGAAAACGGGCTGTTGATTGTTTATGTTCCATCAATACCACAAAGGTTTGTCATGGGAATTGCCAAGATACTGATCGTTGATGATCGTCCGGAGAACCTCCTGACCCTGGAAAGCCTTCTGGATGAGCCGGATATCGAACTCGTCCGGGCCACCTCCGGCATGGAGGCCCTGGGGCTCACCCTGGACCACGATTTTGCCCTGGTTCTCCTCGACGTCCAGATGCCCGGCATGGACGGCTATGAAGTGGCGGAGCTGATGCGCGGAAACAAAAAGACAAAGCACATCCCCATCATCTTCATCACGGCGGCGTTTCGGGCGGATGCCCAGGTGTTCAAAGGGTACGAGAGCGGGGCCGTGGACTACCTGTTCAAGCCCCTGGACGAGCGGGTCTTCAAGAGCAAGGTGGGGGTCTTCATCGAACTGTTCCGCCACAAGGATGCCCTGAGCAAAAAGACCCGGGAGCTCGACCGAAAGCTGGTGGAGCTTGAAGAGTTGCAACAGCAGCTTGAAGAGACCAACGAGCAGCTTCGCCTGCTCTCCACCACGGACGGCCTCACCGGGCTTATTAACAAACGGGAGTTTGAGGTCATCTTCGAAAGGGAGTGGATCCGGGGGATCAGGACCCAGGCGCCCCTTTCCCTGGTGATGCTGGATATCGATTTTTTTAAAGCCTACAACGACACCTGCGGGCATGCCCAGGGGGACGACTGCCTGAAGAAAGTGGCCCTGGCCATCTCCGATGCGGCCAGGAGGCACACGGACAAGGTGGCGCGGGTGGGCGGCGAAGAGTTCGCCGTGCTTCTGCCCGAAACCGAGGCAGAAGGGGCTGTTCATGTGGCCGAGCGGCTTCTCGGGGCCGTGTCCGACCTTGCCATTCCCCACAAGCGCTCCTCTGTCGCAGGATATGTCACCACAAGCATCGGTGTGGCCACCATGGTTCCCCACCAGAATGGGATCCAGCGGGACCTTTTCGAGGCCGCCGACGACGGCCTGTACCGGGCCAAGGAGAAGGGCCGGAACCGCTGGTGCATGGGGGCGACGGTTCTGAACGTGGCATGATGGACCCGGGCGTGTTAAAAAAAAAAATTAACGATTCAGCTCATCTTTGCCTCCGGCGGGTCGCTTTTTTGAAAAAAAGCTCCGCAAAAAACGTTCCGGTAGAAAGATTAGAACAGTCAAAATCGCTGGAATTCATGCCGGAGCTGTCAAGACCTGTTTGGCAAGCCCAAAGCATCTCATTGGGAAAGTTTGGCCCCGGCAGGGCCACCGGAGGCTTTTTTGAGTTGAAGCGTTACAAAAAAAAGAAATACAAGGAAGAAAAAATGAAAAATATCTGTGTGTTCTGCGGGGCAAGCCCCGGGTCCAACCCCGCCTACCTTGAAGGGGCGCGGGAGCTTGGAAAAACCATGGCTGCCAACGACATCCGCCTGGTGTACGGAGGCGGCAGCCTGGGCATGATGGGGACCCTTGCCAAGACCGTCAAAGAGAACGGCGGCAAGGTCACCGGGGTCATTACCCGTCACCTGGTGGACATGGAAGTGGCCCTCACCGACCTGGATGACCTGCGTGTGGTGGACACCATGCATGAGCGCAAGGGCCTCATGGCCGATCTCTCCGACGGGTTCATCGCGCTTCCCGGCGGGTTCGGCACCATGGAGGAGATCTTTGAGATCATCACCTGGTCCCAGCTGGGCATCCACAAAAAGCCCTGCGGCTTTCTCAATGTGGACGCCTACTACGACAAGCTCATGGCCTTTTTTAACCACATGGCCGACCAGTCGTTCATCGAAGCCGACTACAGCAACATTGTCCTCATGGATGAAAATCCCGATGGCCTCATCTCGCGGCTGAGGGGCTTTACCCCGGTTGAGTCCGACAAAGGTAAGTGGGCCAAGGAGCTCACCGCCAACAGCCACGCCTGATGCCTCGTCTCTGACCCAACCCCTGCCTTGCAAAGGAGCCTCTTGCCATGGCCATGGTCTACAGACCGGAACGCATCCCGGGCGTCAAGGTGCTCTCCTGCACCGACCCCTTCGAGTTTCGGCCCCATATCCACGACCGGTATGTGGTGTGGCTGAACACGGCCGGGGGGGAGCACTACAGCCTTGGCGGCTCCACGGACATCCTGACACCGGGCAGCATAAGCGTCATCGAGCCCGGGGCGGTCCATGGCAACCGTCCCTGCTCGGAGACGGCCCGGCACCTGCGCAGCTTTTACGTGGAGGCCGGGGTGTTCCAGGCCATGGGCGAACAGTTTGGCCTCTCCGGGGCCGAGGGGCTTGGCCTGACTGGCGGGCCCATAACAGACAGGTCCCTCTGGACAGAGCTGGCCCGGCTCCATGAGCTGATGCTCGGCGAGACGCCCGATTTAGAGCTCTCCACCCGGGTGACCCGGGTCTTCGGCGACCTCTTCAGGCGTCACGGCCGACTGGGGACTTTACCTAAGGCACCGGAGGCACGAGATGTCCGTATCGACCGGGTCCTGGACTGCCTCCGGGAGAATCTCGATACGCCCCTGACCTTGGAGACCCTTGCCGGGCATGCCGGGTGCACCCCCTACCACCTGATCCGCCTTTTCCGGAAAACCCTGGGCATGACGCCCCATGCCTACCTGACCCAGCTTCGCCTGGAAAACGCCCGCCGCATGCTGGAACGGGGAGAGTCCATCGCCAACAGCGCCCTGGCCTCCGGTTTTTCCGATCAAAGCCACCTTACCCGAGCCTTCCGGTCCCGCTACGGCCTTCCCCCCGGCGCCTACCAGCACTCATCCTGATTCCTCCCCCATCCCCCTAAAACCTATAGCCTTTAGCCCTTCGCCCCTTTATTCCATGTCAATTTTGTTCAAGATAGCCTCATCCCGTTGGGCTACCCTCGTCTCCCATGGATGATACCGGTTCGAACCGGTTCAGATGAAAACCTTTTAAAGGCGCGCACGCCGCGTCCGGGAGTGTGGTTGTGGTTCCTTATCTGTACGCCCTTGGGGCGATTTTATGCTGGGCGAGTCTCCCGGCTGCCGTGGGGGCGGGCCTTGACGGCCTCTCCACCGAGTCTCTCCTGTTCTACAGCTTTACGTCGGCGGCTCTCTATCTCTATGTTCAGGATGTGGTGACGACCCGTTCTGTGCGGCTTTACCTTCCGGGGTTTCCCGCCAGCCTCTGGGGCATGGCCGGGATCTTCGGCTACCACTGGGTCTACTACATGGCCATGGACAACGCCCCGCTGGCCGAGGCCGCCATCCTGGCCACCACATGGTCCTTCTGGATCGTGGTCTTCTCCTCGGTGCTGGCCTTTAAAAAACTCAAAGGGAGCATTGTCGCAACGGCGCTCATGGGCATGGTGGGGGCAGGGCTTGTGATCTCCTCCAACGCGGATCTTTCCTTTGATGCCGCCTACATGAAAGGCTACCTCCAGGCCCTGCTCTGCGGGCTGATCTGGAGCAGTTTTTCCGTGGCCCTGCCCCGGCTGAACACTCGTCGCAGTCCCATGACCGCTTTTACGGTGTACGCCGCCGTGATCTCCGCGGTTTTTTATCTCGTTACCGGTCCCCATCCGGCACCAGGGGGGCGGGCCCTTGTCTCGGCGGTTTACGTGGGCCTTGTGCCTCTGGGCCTCTCTTTTTTCCTGTGGAATCGGGCCGTGGCAACGGGGAATCTTTCTGTGATTGGTTTTTTGAGCTACCTCACCCCGCCCCTGGCCGTGCTCCTGGTGGCGTTGATCCACGGTGAGCGGGTGTCTGGCCGGGTGCTTTGCGGCATGGGGCTGATTCTTGTGGCGGCCATTTTGGGGAAGATGGCAACGGAGTACCACAGGGGTGGGGAAGGCCGGGGCCTGGCGTCGAGGGCTTCATCGTCATAGACCGAGGTGAGCCTTTTTCCCTTACAAACGCTGGCAAACTCGTGGTACCCTCCGAGGGAGACATTGGTAAGCCGGATGTTTACGTGAAATGGAGTGAAAGATGTCAGGTGTATGCAGTGGAAGCGGCGTGTTTGCCTTGGACGAGGCGATTCTTGTCAAAAGCTTGATGCTCAGGGGCGATGTGGTCATCGAAAAGGCCCTTGCAGTGGCCCGGGAGACATCCCGTTACGTCAAGTCCAAGTATGTTTTTTCGGAATGCCGCGTGGAAGAGGTTGGCGATGGATACGTCACGTTAAACGGGGTTGAGTTCACAAGCAAGATCCTTGCGCACACCCTGAAGGATAGTGACAGGGTGTTTCCCTACTTTGCCACATGCGGTGAAGAGGTGAGTGAGCACACCGGGGGGATGACCGATTTGTTTGACAAATACGTGTCGGAAAAGGTGGAGTTTCTCGCCCTTGCCCAGGCCAGGGACACCATGAGGGACAAGGTGAAGTCAGTGTACGGGGTGCATGGCATCTCCCATATCAACCCCGGCTCCATTCAGGATTGGAGCACCCTGGAGATGAAAAAGATCGATGCCCTGCTGGGGGACAGTCCTCGTGAGATGGGCATACATATCCTCGATTCCGGGATGATCCTGCCTGTTCGGAGTGTTTCCGGGTTCATGTTTGTGAGTGAGGAAGAGTTTCACAACTGCATCTTGTGCCGAAGGGAGTGCCCGAACAGACGCGCGGAATTCGATGAAGAGGCCTATGTGAATTCGTTATAAGGTATGTGAAAAAAGCCCCCTTGGTGATTCTGCCTGAATCACGAGGGGGCTTTTTATCCTTGTCTCCTGGGTGGGTGTGGGAAGAAAACGCCTGACATGGAAACGTATTGCTTTCAGGTAGGCGCTTTTTATGAACTATCCGGGGTTAGGGAAGCCAGGACTTTACCCTGTCCGGATGCTCGGCGACCCATTTTTTGGCGTTTTCATACACGTCGGAGCCGTCCACGGTGTTCATGGCCATCACCTCACCGATCTCGGCGGCGGTCCAGGAGAAGGCGTCCAGCACGTGGTAGACCTTGGGATGGTCCGCCTTGAGCCCCTTGCGGGCAAAGGTGTTGATGGTCTCGGCCTCGCCGTACACCTTGTCCGGGTCCTCAAGAAATTTCAGGTCGAATTTGGCGAACTTCCAGTGGGGCACCCAGCCGGTGACAGCCACCCATTTCTTCTGGCGGTAGCGGTTGGCCAGGGTGGCGGTCATGCCCGCGCCGCTGGAGGAGATAAGCTCGATTTTGTCGAGGTTGTAGTGGTCCATGGCCTCCTCGGTCTTGGGCATGATGCCGGCGCCGGGGTCGATGCCGATGATCTCTCCGTCAAAGGCCTTGGCATTGGTGTTGAGCTCTGCAATGGTGTCGATGGTCACGTAAGTGGGGACAATGAGACCGATCTTGGCCCCTTCGAAGTTGGGACCCAGGTCTTCGATCTTGCCCTTGTAGCGTTCGACCATGTCCTTGTGGGTCACGGGGAGCCACGAGGTGGTCATGGCGTCCTGATCACCGGAGGCCAGGGCCGCGTACATGGCCGGGGCCGAGACCGGGGTAAGTTCCACGTCGTAGCCAAAGTTCTCTTCGATGACAGCTTTCATGACGTTGGAGCTGGCTGTGGCACAGGCCCACTCCACGTAAACGATTTTGATTTTTTCCTTGGCCGCGGCCGGGGTTGCGATGAGAGCGGCAACAGCCAGGGCGAGACAAAGGGACGCGATACGGCGAATCATGCATTTCCTCCTTCAGGTTTTCCATTCTTGGCTCCCAGCTGCTGAAGTATGCGGTCCAGGAGCATGGCAACGATGACAATTCCGATTCCGGCTTCAAAGCCCTTGCCGGGCTGGAGCCGCTGGATGGCTTTCCATACCTCGCCCCCCAAGCCCTTGGCGCCGATCATGGCGGCCACCACCACCATGGAGAGGGCCAGCATCACCGTCTGGTTCACCCCGGCCATGATGGTGGGGGTGGCCAGGGGGAGCTGGATCTTGAAGAGCTTCTGGCGCGGTGAGGAGCCAAAGGCGTCCGCTGCTTCGATGAGCTCTGCCGGAACCTGGCGGATGCCCAGGCAGGTGAGGCGGATGGCCGGTGGCACCGAGAAGATCACGGTGGAGAAGATGGCCGACACCTTGCCCAGCCCGAAAAAGGGGATGGCCGGGATCAGGTAGACGAAGGCCGGCATGGTCTGCATAAAGTCCAGAACGGGCATGACCATGCGATAGGCGGTGCGGTTCAAGGCCGCCAGGATCCCCGTGGGGATGGCGATGAGGATGGAGACCAGGGTGGCGATGAGCACCAGGGCCAGGGTGCTTACCGTGGCCTTCCACAGGCCCATGTTCACGATGAGGAACAGCCCCAGGATGGCCAGGGCCGACACCGATGCCTTGCGTGTGATGGCAAAGGCCAGGGCCCCGATTCCCAGGATAAAGAGCCAGGGGGGCAAAAAGAGCATGCCGTCCACCATGAAGTCGATGAACGCCTCCATGATATCCGAGAAGACATTGGTGGCACCGGAACAATGGGCCACGAGAAAATCGATGACAGCTTCGATGGCCTTTCCGATGGGGAGCCTCGGGATGTCCAGGTCAAGCACTGCGTCCTCCTTCGGCCAGGGCGGCCAGCAGGGTCCCGCGGACAATGACGCCCGCCAGTTTCCGGGTCTCCGTGACCACGGCCAGGGGGTAGGGGAGATCCTTGAGGATCTCAAACAGCTCGGAGGCCGGGGTCTCCGGGGGGACGGTGGTGACGTCCTGCTGCAAAATGGTCTCCAGGTTGTCGTCGCCTCGCTCTGCGGCTTCTTTGGCGTCGGCCGCCGAGATGATTCCCAGAAGGGAGTGGTCCCGCTTGGTGACGAAGAGGCTGGAAATCCCTTCGTTTTTCATCTTGCGAAGGGCTGCTCTGGGCCCGTCGTTGCGCACATGGCCCACGGCAAAGGGGCGCTTCATCACGGATTCGGCCGTGAGGACTTTGGAGATGTCCACGTCTTCCACGAATTTTTCCACGTAGCGGGTGGCCGGTTCCATGAGGATTTCGTCCGGTGTGCCCACCTGGACCACCTTGCCGTCTTTCATGAGCACGATGCGATCGCCGATTTTCAAGGCTTCGTCCAGATCGTGGCTGATGAAGACGATGGTCTTCTGGAGCCGGTCCTGAAGGTCCAGGAGCTCGTCCTGCATGTCTCTTCGGATGAGGGGGTCCAGGGCGCTGAAGGCCTCGTCCATGAGCAGGATATCCGGGTCTACGGCCAGGGCGCGGGCAAGGCCCACCCGCTGCTGCATGCCGCCGGAGAGCTGATCCGGGTAGCTCTGCTCCCAGCCGGACAGGCCCACCTGGCCCAGGACTTCGTGGGCCTTCTCCAGCCTGGCCTCCCGTTCCACGCCCTGGATTTCAAGCCCGAAGGCGGCGTTTTCCGCCACGGTGCGGTGGGGAAACAGGGCAAAATTCTGGAAGACCATGCCGAATTTTTTCTGCCGGATATCCAGGAGTTCCCCATGGCTTACCTTGGCGATGTCGACCCCGTCCACGAGGATGGATCCCGCCGTGGGCTCGATGAGCCGGTTCAGGCAGCGCACCAGGGTGGACTTTCCGCTCCCTGAAAGACCCATGATGACGATGATCTCTCCGGCCTTGACGTCGAAGGTTACCCCGCCCACGCCGACACCGTGGCCGGTTTTTTCCAATATCTCTTCTTTGTCAGACCCGTCCCGGAGCATGGACAATGCCCGTCGCGGGGAGGGACCGAAAATCTTGACCAGGTCCCTCACTTCAATTTTTGTCATGTGGTTCACCCTCGGTTGTGTTCAAAACGATGCCTACCATAGAGGCGGCGAAAGCCTGTGTCAAATTGCTTCAACGGTTTTTTCAAGAGCAATCGCTTGTGGCGGAGGTGTGATTAAAAGATATTTTGAGTTGTTATGATTTTTTCCGTATGTTTCCAAAAAAAGACAATGATCATCTTTTAAATCGATTTTTATTTCAATTTATTATTGATGGTTCCGGGTTTGCCATGGTTTGGGGATTGTCTGGAAATTAGTTTGTGTCATGGGGTATTTTGACGGGTTTTTCCGGCGCGGCGGCGCCTCGTACGGCCCATGTCCTGATATCTAACGGGCTGGCTGGATGGCGTGTCGGGTATTGCTGATAGACTGGTGTGGGCGGGGTGTTTCGCGGCAGGGAGAGGGCCCCGGACTGCGCCTGTAATGGGCAGTCCGGGGCAAAGGGGCGGGGCTTTCTATCTGATTTTCTTCCCTTCCGCAAACACTTCGGAAGGAACCGCACCTAAATGGAAGGGGTGCTTTTCCCAGACCAGGAGGCTCGCGAGCTTTCCCTCTTCGATGGTGCCGAGCTGGTCGTCGATGCCCAGGACGGCCGCGCTTTTGCCGGTGATAAGGCTGATGGCCTCGGCTTCGTCCATGCCGTGCATCAGGAAGAACTTCAGCCCGTCCCGGAGGGAGGCTGAAAGGGTTACGGGGTGGTCGCTCATGAGGGTGTAAAAGGCTTCGGATGCCATGAGCTTGGCCGTGTTTTTGTAAACGGCGTGTTTGAGCTCCACCTTGTAGCCCACGGAGCCGATGGGGCCGTAAACCACGGGGATCTCCCGTTCGGCGAGCTTGTTGAAGATCTCTGTGTGGAAGACATCGCAGGCATGATCGCAGGTGACGGAGAGACCGTATTTTTCCACGAGCTTGATGAGGTAGAGGATGTCGTCTTCCTTGTGTACGTGGACTTTTGCGATTTTTTCGCCGCTGAGAAGCTCCAGCAGGGCGCTGTCTTCGGGATCGAAGGAGAGAAGGTATTCGCGTTCGATGACATCGGCCTCAAAGGCGTGGTCGGTTTCGTTGATCTCGCCCTTGGCCTGCTTGTCCGAAAGCTCGTTGAGTTTTTTCTCCTTTGCAAGGGCGGCCTTCTCCTTTTTAAGGAGCACCTCGTCAAAGCGCTTTTCGAGCATGGCGTAGATTCCCATGCGGGTGGTGGGGCGATCCCCTTTCCAGTTCGTGGTGGAGCGGGGGTTGTAGCCCAGGGCCATCTTGTAGCCGTAGTCTTTGATCACGGCCTCGTCCCGGTACCGGGCAAAGTTTCGGATCACCCTGGCCTTGCCGCCGATGAGGTTGCCGCTTCCCGGCACCACGCAGCTGTACAGGACCCCGAAGTCCACGGCATCGGAGAAAGCGCGGTCGTCGAAGTAGAGGCTGTCCACCGGGTCCACCAGGGGCAGGATCTGGCCGATTTCGTCGTTGGCCTCCCCCTCCCGGGAGGGCTCCCCTTCGCGTTCCATGCCGATGTGGGAGTGGGGGTCGATGAAGGCGGGGGTCACGATCCCTGCCGAGTCCCAGCGGGTGGCGGTTTCAGAGATGCTTGCGATGCGGTCGTTTTCAATGGTGATGTATCGGTCGGTGGCGGTGCCTCCCTTGCCGTCGAAGAGGAGGGTGGCCTTGATGATATGCGTCATGGTCTCTTTTTTCCATTTGTTGGGTTGGGTTTTCTGCCAGGCCGAAGGCGGGCTGAACAGTGATGGCTGCCATGGCCCGTCCGGGCAGGTCGTGCCGAATTATACATCCGTTGAAGGACGATTGAAACGAATGAGCCCATTGCAACATGATTTTATCACCCGATTGTAATATAAACCTCACCATGGGAGCCCATGCTGATCCATGCAGATCCCGGTCCGTTCATTCGGGCCTTGACCCCGAACAGAGGATACCTTCCCATGGAAAACGGAACACTTTTTTACGTCACCGGCGCGTCAGGCGCCGGAAAAGATACCCTGTGCACCGCGGCACGCTCTGAGCTCAACGGCTCGGCACCGGTGCTGTTTGCCCACCGATACATTACCCGCCCTGCAGATGCGGGGGGCGAGAACCATGTGGCCCTGTCCCGTGAAGAGTTCTGCCAGAGGCGGGAGCTCGGGCTGTTTGCCCTGTCCTGGGAGAGCCACGGCAACGGCTACGGCATCGGCGCCGAAATCGACGGCTGGCTTGACCGGGGCGTGAGCGTGGTGGTTAATGGCTCCCGGGGTTACCTTGGCGAGGCTGCCCGGCGCTACCCCGAGATGGTGGTGATCCATATCGAGGCGGATCGCGAGATCCTCAAAAAAAGGCTCCTGCGCAGAAACCGGGAAACCGAAGCCCAGATTGAAGCCAGGCTCAGCCACTCGGACACCCTTGCCCCGGTGCGGCATCCCAACCTCTACACCCTCTGCAACAACGAATCCCTTGAGGCCTCGGTCTCACACTTCATCGATCTCCTCACGCACTTTGTGCCCGGCTGCCATCACAAGGTAAGGGCATAGCCTTTTTTCCGATCCTCTCCTTATATATCGCCCACGGCGATATTGCGTTTAACACAGTGCTAACCGTTTCGCGGTCATTTCCCAACATTTCCCCTCTATTTTCCTTATGACAGTTGAAGACGAACGGCCGGATGCGACGGGGCGCTGACCTCTTCCGCCATCCTGCCGGAAACGGAGATCACAACAGGAGCAGATTATGGACAGCACGATATGCCTCACCGGTGGTGCGGTGTTTGACGGAGAGCGCCTGCTGGAGCGTGGGTCGGTTCTTTTCAGCGAAAAGGGGGTGCTCGAGGTGACCGAAGGGGATCAGCCTCCCCGGGGGACCGTGACCCTGGACGCCGGGGGACGGCTGATCATGCCGGGCCTGGTGGACCTCCACTCCGACGCCCTGGAGCAGAGCATCGAGATGCGCCCCGGGGTCTATTTTGATTTTGAGTTTGCCCTTCGCAACCTGGACCGGCGCATCGCCTCCTGCGGTATCACCACCTACTGCCATGCCCTCAGCTTTGCAGACAACGAGCTGGGCTTAAGGTCCCCGGGGGAGGTGGAGCGCATCATTCGCATGGTCAAAGCCTTTGACCGCTCCTCCGGGGCCATGGTCCGTCACCTGGTCCATGCCAGGTACGAGGTGGGGGCCGAAGAGGGATGCAAGGTCCTTACCCGGCTTCTGGACGAGGGCCTCATCGACATGGTCTCGGTCATGGACCACACCCCGGGCCAGGGACAGTTCACCACCCTGGGCGCTTTTGTGGATTACTACGCCGGAGCCGGTGGGGATGCCTATGAGGAGATCGTGGGCATGGCCCATCGCAAAACAGCGTGCCGGGAGGCCGGGTGGAATGCCCTCTCTTCCTTTGCCCGGCGGGTTTCGGCCGAAGGGCTTCCCTTTTTGAGCCACGACGACGACACCCCCGAGAAGGTCGGTCTGGTCAAGGCCCTGGGCGCAACGGCCAGTGAGTTTCCCCTCTCCGTGGATGCGGCAAAACGGGCCGTGAAAGAGGGGATGCGGGTGTTCATGGGTGCGCCCAACCTGGTGAGGGGGCGCTCTTCCGGCGGGCACCTCAAGGCGGCGGAGACCGTCTCCCGAGGGCTCTGCCACGGCCTGCTCAGCGACTACTACCCCGAGTGCATGCTCCAGGCCCCCTTTACGGCCATGAAGACCCTGGACACCTCCCCGGATTATGCCCTTTCCCTTGTGACTTCCGGGCCGGGGCGCTTTATCCGTAAGGGGCTGGGAACCCTGGCCCCCGGGGAAAAGGCGGATCTGCTGGTTGTGGATCGCAGCGAGCCCTGGGCGCGGATCACCCAGAGCTGGGTGGGGGGCCGCATGGTGCACTACGCAGCCCCGGGCACAGGGGACGGGCAGGGAACCCCTGCCTGCGTCACGGAAACCGCCAAAGGAGGGCAGCGCCATGAGCGACACCATCCGGCCGCTTGATCCAACCCTGGCCGACACCGTGCTGGAGACCCGGAACCTGGGCAAGGTGTACCCCAACGGCACCGAAGCGATTCGGGGGATCTCCCTTGCCGTGCGAAAGGACGATTTTATCGTCATCATCGGCTCCTCCGGGGCGGGAAAGTCAACCCTTCTGAGGTGCCTCAACCGCCTGGTGAACCCCTCCAGCGGCGACATGTTCCTGAACGGGGAGGAGATCACCCGGGCCACCGGACGCCAGCTTCGACGGGTCCGCCAGCAGGTGGGCATGATCTTTCAGCAGTTCAACCTGGTCCGGCGGCTCACGGTCCTGGAAAACGTGTTGGTGGGGCGGCTCCGGTTCTGCACCACGCTGCTCTCCCACACAGGGTCACTGCTGAGGCTCTTCTCCGAGGCGGAGCAGGAGCTGGCCTTCAGCCTCCTCAATCAGGTGGGCATCGGAAATCTGGCTTACCAGCGCGCCGATTCCCTTTCCGGCGGCCAGCAGCAACGGGTAGCCATCGCCCGGACCCTGGCCCAGAACCCGGCCCTCTTTCTTGCCGACGAACCCATCGCCAGCCTCGACCCCAAAAGCTCGGAGGTCATCATGGGGCTGCTTCGGCGAATCCATGAGGAGCAGGGCATCCCCGTGGTGGTGAATCTTCATCACATCGACTTTGCCAGGCGCTACGCCAAACGCATCATCGGCATCTCCGCAGGGGGCGTGGTCTTTGACGGCCCGCCGGAGGCCCTCACCGACACGATCATCCGGGACGTCTACGGCCCGCGCTCCGATGATCCCACCCTGGCGGCCTGCGCCTGAATTGAAAAAGGCAGCCTCCGGCGGCCCTGCCGGAGGCCAATGGTATCGATACGATTTTTCCGTAACATAACGAACAGCACAAAGGAGATCCCATGTTTGACAACGCAAGACGATTGACCGCGGTGTGTGTGATGTGTATCGGCCTGATCCTTTCGGGGACGGCGTCGGCTTCCCAGGCCCAGTGGCCCCAAAAGATCCGTATCGGTTTTATCCCCACGGAAGGGGGCTCGGCTGTGGAGTCGCGGTTTCAGCCCCTGGCCGATCACGTGAAGAAGAGCCTGGGCGTGGAGGTGGAGATCATCAGCGCCAGTGATTACTCCGGCGTGATTACAGCTATGGCACACAAACACCTCGATTTTGCCTACTTCGGTCCCAAGAGCTATGTGGAGGCTGCCAAGAAGGCCGACGCCCAGGCCATCGCCCTGGAGCTGAACAAAGCGGGGGAACCCGGGTACTACGGGGTGATCATCACCCGCAAAGACTCGCCCATCAAGACCCTTTCCCAGATCAAGGGAAAGGTGTTTGCCTTTACCGATCCCAACTCCACCTCCGGCTACCTGGTGCCCAACATCCTCTTTGCCCGGGACCTGAGGGTGAAGCCCGAAGCTTACTTTCGCCAGGTGAAGTTCTCCGGGTCCCACGGGGCATCCATCCTTTCGGTGAAAAACGGAACCGTGGAGGTGGCCGCCACCAACAACATCGACCTGGACCGGATGATCCAGAAGGGCCAGGCCACCCTGGATGACTTTCGGGTCCTCTGGACCTCGGAGCTGATCCCCGGGGCCCCCATGGCCGCCCGCAAGGACCTGCCCGAAAGCCTGAAAGCCGCCTTTGCCGGGGCCCTTCTCTCCTTCAACGGGGACACAGAGGGCATGGCCCATCTCCAGAACGGTGGGTACGGGTTTGCCGACGACAGCACCTACGACACCATTCGCTACCTGAAATACCTCAAAAAGAAGATGGCGGCCAAATGAGCGGAACCCAGGTCATTACACGACTGAGCCTGAAACCGGTCAAGACGCCTTTTCAGACAGTGACCCGGGGGCTTTTCGCCCTTGTGGCGGCTGTGGTGCTCATCAGCTCCTACCGGTTCGTGGGCATCGACCCCATGGCTTTTATCGAGAAACGTGAGAACGCCGCCACCTATCTCTTCGGCCGCGAGCTCACCGAGTTCGACCGAAAGGACGCCAGGATCCAGGCGGAGAACCTTTTGAAGATCGTTGCCATGGAAGAGGCCGGAGAGGAGCTGAAAAAAAGGCTGGCCCGCGCAGGAAAGGCGATGCCCCTGGGCATGGCCATGCACAAGGAGACCGAGGCCCTGGCCGACGAGCTCCTATCCAGGAAACCCGAAGCCGAGCGCGAGGCCTTTGTGGAGCGGGAATACCGGCAGATCCTCCGGGACAAGAAGGGGGGCTTTTTCCCGCCGGAGACCTCGCCTTCGGCCCTTTCGGAGTACGGCCACGGACTGGTGGAGACCATCGCCATGGCCGTGTGGGGAACCCTCTTTGCCGTGGTGCTGGCCATTCCGGCGGCCATGTGCGCCGCCGAAAACACCCTGGCCCTGCTGGTCCAGGGGGAGGGGCGGCGGCACCGGGCCCTTCGCTGGGTCTGCCACGTCGGTGTGCGGCGCTTCCTGGACTTCTGCCGGGGCTTTAACGAGTTCGTCATGGCCCTGATTTTTGTGGCGGTCATCGGTCTGGGGCCCTTTGCCGGGGTTTTGGCCCTTGCGGTGCACACCTTCGGCATCCTGGGCAAGGTGGTGAGCGAGGCCATCGAGGCCATCGACCCCGGCCAGATGGAGGCCCTGGTGGCAAGCGGGGCGGGGAACCTGCAGGTGATCTCCTTTTCCGTGCTGCCCCAGGTGATGCCCCTGGTGGTGAGCTACAGCCTCCTGCGGTTCGAGTCCAACGTGCGCAGCGCAACCATTCTGGGCTTTTGCGGGGCCGGGGGCATCGGGTTTCTTATGTTCGACAAGATCAACGGGTTTGAGTACCGGGAGGTGGCCACCATGATGATCATGGTCATCGTCAGCGTCAGCCTCCTGGACTACGCCTGCGGCAAGCTGAGGAGCAGATTTATCTGATGATGCAGAGCACACAGGAACAACAAGAGCGGCAGCAGTGGATGGGGGTCCTGGCCCGGGCTCCCCTGACGTCCCTGGAGGCGGCCTGGCAGGAGGTGCCGGGCAAACCGGCATACACCTTCCTGCGTCCCCCGGAGACGGCCATGGTGATGGTGCGGGCCCGCACCGGGGGGCAGGGGCGTCCCTTCAACTTCGGGGAGGTGCCCGTCACCCGATGCGCGGTGCAGACCGAGACCGGCTTCAGCGGGTGTGCCTACGTCAGGGGCACCCGGGGGCGTCACGCGGAGCTCGCTGCGGTTCTTGACGCCTTGCTGCAGGACAGCAGGGCCCATAGCGAGGTGATGGCCAGGGTGGTGGAACCCCTGGCCGGTGAGCTGGCAGAGGAGAGGCGGCGAACGTCGGAAAAGACGAACGCCACCCGTGTCGATTTTTTCACCATGGTAAGGGGAGAATAGATGCAGACAGCCATGAATTTAAACGAGATCGCCGAAGGGTTTGCCAACCCGGCCCTCGGTACCCAGAAGGTCTTCCGGCAGGTTTTGGATGCCATGGCCCATCCGGGCCGCATCATCGAGCTGGACGAGTGGGTCCCCGTGGAGGGGCTGGACGAGGCCACCACGGCCCTGGCCCTGACCCTGCTGGATTTTGAAACCTCGTTGTGGACGGATCTTCCCAGGGGGGCGTCGGCCCTTCAGTGGGTGACCTTTCACTGCGGGTCTCCCATGGGCACCTCGGTCTCCGACGCCGACTTTGCCCTTGTCACCCGGCCGGAGTCCATGCCCCGGCTGGAGAGCTTCTGTCTGGGCAGCGAGGGGAGCCCCCATCAGTCCACCACCCTGATCCTCCAGGTGGAGCACCTGGAAGCGCGCCCGGGTAAACGGCTTATGGGGCCGGGCATCGACGGGTCCTGCGATCTGGACGCCGGGGGACTGCCCGACCATTTCTGGAGCAGTCGGAAAAACGCCCGGGCCCTGTTTCCCATGGGGGTGGATATCCTTTTTGCCTGCAACAACCGTATCGCGGCCATGCCGCGGACAACAGACTGGGAAGAGACGCCATGTATGTAGCGGTAAAAGGAGGGGAGAAGGCCATCGAACAAGCCCACGCCCTGTTGGCCGAGGAGCGCAGGGGTGATGTGTCGGTGCCGGAGTTGACCGTCGAGCAGATCGAAGAGCAGATGGGCCTTGCCGTGGACCGGGTGATGAACGAAGGCTCGCTCTGCGACAGGCGCCTGGCAGCCATTGCCGTCAAACAGGCGCAAGGGGACCTGGCCGAGGCCGTGTTTCTGTTGAGAGCGTACCGGACCACCTTGCCGCGCATCGGCTTTACCCAGCCCCTGGACACCTCGGCCATGCATATGCGGCGGCGGATCTCGGCCACCTTTAAGGACCTGCCCGGGGGCCAGATGCTGGGGCCCACCTACGATTACACCCACCGGCTGCTGGATTTTTCCCTGGAGCGGCCCCGCCAGGGAGCCAAGACCCTCCGGGTGGCCCAGGCGCCCCCGGAGCCTGCCGTGGATGACGTTTCCTGCCCCCGGGTGGCAGACCTTCTGGCCGCCGAAGGGCTCATGGCCGGTGACGAGGAAGGAGACGAAGAGCCCGGGGACATGACCCGCCAGCCCCTGGCGTTTCCTGCAGAGCGGCCCGTGCGGCTCCAGGCCCTGAGTAGGGGAGACGAAGGCTTTCTTCTCTCCATGGCCTACTCAGCCCAGCGGGGTTTCGGCTCCTCGGACCACCCCTTTGCAGGGGAGATCCGCATGGGGGAGGTGGCCCTGGAGATGGTGCCCGAAGAGCTGGGGTTTCCCGTGGTGATCGGGGAGATCACCGTCACCGAATGCGTGATGATCACCCCGCCCGGCCCCTCGACGAAAGGGGAGGCCCCGACCCTTACCCAGGGCTACGGCCTGACCTTCGGAAGGTCTGAGCGCAAGGCCATGGCCATGGCCATTGTGGACAGGACCCTCTGCAGCCGGGAGCTGGGAGAGACGGTGGCATACCCCGCCCAGGATGAGGAGTTTGTTCTCGGCCACTGCGACAGCCTGGAAGCCTCGGGGTTTGTGCAGCACCTCAAACTGCCCCATTACGTCGATTTTCAATCCGAGCTGGTGCTCTTGCGAGACCTTCGGAAAGACCACAGAGAAGGACACAGAATCCACGATGCAATCCCCAACTGAAACCACGGCACCGGAGCCGGATCAAAACGGCCCCCTGGAGGGCTACAACTTTGCCTTTCTGGATGAGCAGACCAAGCGGATGATTCGCCGAAGCCTCCTGAAGGCGGTGGCCATCCCGGGCTTTCAGGTGCCCTTCGGGAGCCGTGAGATCCCCCTGCCTTACGGGTGGGGCACCGGCGGCATCCAGATCACCGCCTCCATCATCGGCCCGGACGACACCCTGAAGGTCATTGACCAGGGGGCAGACGACACCACCAACGCGGTGAGTATCCGCTCCTTTTTTTCCAAGACCGCGGGGGTGGATACCACCACCCGGACGGACGAGGCCACGGTGATCCAGACGCGCCACCGCATCCCGGAGACGCCCCTTGCCGAAGGCCAGATCATGGTGTACCAGGTGCCCCTGCCCGAGCCCCTGGTCTTCATCGAGCCGAGCCGCACCGAAACCGAAAAGATGCACGCACTTATGGAGTATGGCGCCATGCAGGTGAAGCTCTACGAGGACATCGCCAAGCACGACCGCATCATGACGGGCTTTGACTACCCCGTTCAGGTGGCGGGCCGGTATGTCATGAGCCCGTCCCCCATCCCCAAGTTCGACAACCCCAAGATGGACCGCATGCCCGCCCTCCAGCTCTTCGGAGCCGGGCGGGAGAAGCGGATCTACGCCGTGCCACCGTACACCGAGGTTCGGAGCCTGGACTTTGAGGACTATCCCTTTGAGGTGGAGTCCTGGGAGATGAGCTGCGCCCTGTGCGGGGCAACGGAAAGCTATCTGGATGAGATCATTACCGACGATAAGGGAGGGGCCATGCATGTCTGCTCGGACACCGATTACTGCCGGCAACGCAGGGAAGGGGGGCAAGATGGGCGATGAGGCACTGCTGACCGTCACGAACCTGTGCAAGACCTACGGGCCCCAGCTGGGGTGCGAGGGCGTCGGCTTTACCATGCACCCCGGGGAGGTCCTGGGCATCGTGGGGGAGTCGGGCTCCGGCAAGTCGACCCTTTTGGGGTGCCTGTCCGGCCAGCTTCGGGCCACCTCCGGCACCGTGGTCTACCAGGCCGCCTGCGGGGCGGTGGACATGAACAGCTCCCCGGAGCAGCTGGTGCGCCGGGTGATTCGCACGGAGATGGGCATCGTGCACCAGAACCCGCGGGACGGCCTGCGCATGCACGTCAGCGCCGGGGGCAACATCGGCGAGCGCCTCATGGCCAACGGAGAGCGCCACTACGGCGGGATCCGTCGCAAGGCCATGGCGTGGCTGGAGCGGGTGGAGATCGGCGCGGACCGCGTGGACGATATCCCCGCCCACTTTTCCGGGGGCATGCAGCAGCGCCTTCAGATCGCCCGGAACCTTATCACCAACCCGCGCCTCATCTTCATGGACGAGCCCACAAGCGGCCTGGACGTCTCGGTGCAGGCCAGGGTCCTTGACATCATGCGGCACCTCGTGACCCAGCTCTCGCTCTCCATGGTCATCGTGACCCACGACCTGGCCGTGGCCAGGCTCCTGGCGCACCGCCTCCTGGTGATGCGGGCCGGGCGCGTGGTGGAAGAGGGGCTCACGGACCAGATCCTGGACGATCCCCAGCATCCCTACACCCAGCTGCTGGTCTCTTCGGTTTTGGCCCATTGAGTTGCCTTTAAGACCGGTACCCTTTTTCAGCGGTGCGCAAGCGCACCCTACCGCATACCCTCGGTGACTTCTATGTGTAAAACGTTTGAAAAATAGGGTTTTAATTGTTTTCTTGTATGGGGCTTGGGCCTGGGCTGTCGTTTGACCACGGCCTTTGAAAAAAACGGCCGAAATGGAGCGCCGCACTCCGCTGCGGCTTTTTAGTCCGTCGTTACCCGAGCTGTACCGGAGTGCGGCGCTCCAGGGGACAAGGGGCAAAGCGCATTCGCAAAATGCTTTGAAGGGGGCACGCCTTGCCGGGTTGTACCCGTCACCCATGGTGCGCAGGCACATGCTGAAGGAACATTACAGGGAGTTTATCTATGGAATGGGTTGTCAATATAGAGAAAATCAGGAAGACCTTTTGCCTGCACACCCAGGGGAATGTGACGATCCCGGTCCTCGATGAGGTGAGCCTTTCCCTTGCGCCCGGGGAAGCCGTGGTCCTTGAGGGACCGTCCGGGGCAGGCAAGAGCACGTTGTTGAAGCTGGTCTACGGTAATTACCGCATGGAGACCGGACGGGTGTGGGTTCGCCACCAGGAGCAGGTCGTTGAGATGGGGGGACTTACCCCCATGGAAGTGGTGGAGGTGCGCAACACCACCATCGGGTATGTGAGCCAGTTTCTCCGGGTGATTCCAAGGGTCTCGGCCCTGGACGTGGTGATGGAGCCCATGCTGGGGCGGGGCATGCCGTCAGATCTTGCCGGGCAGAGGGCCCGGACCCTGCTGGAACGGCTTAGGATCCCGGAGCGGCTCTGGGAGCTGTCCCCCACCACCTTTTCCGGGGGCGAGCAGCAGCGCATCAACATCGCCCGCGGGTTTGCCGTGCCCTACCCGGTGATGCTTCTGGACGAGCCCACCGCATCCCTGGACCCGGCCAACACACGCACCGTCTGTGACCTCATGGAAGAGGCCAGGAAGAACGGCACCGCGTTTCTGGGCATTTTCCACGACCAGGGCGTCCGGCAGCAGGTGGCCACACGGAGCCTGGCCATGGCTCCGGGGCAGCCAGGTTAAAGACGCCTCCGGCGGCCCTGCCGGGGGCCAAACTTTTGAAAAGTTTGACAAACATATTTCAAAGCACTTGACGGGCCATCTCATGGAGGCCACTTAGGCCAAAAATCCCCTGGCCGCCGGAGGTAGGCTTTTCCATGCACTTTAACCATAGAAGGCAGTGCGGTTAAATCGGTAATGGGCAAGTAGCGACAACGTATCCTGTGACGTCGAAGCTTGTGAGCCAGCCTGCACAAACCATCAGCGTTTATGTCGGGCGCAGCCCGAGCCGAAGGCCATTGCGCTTTGCCCTGAGGCACGAAGGGCAAAGCGCAATGGCAATAAGCTTTCGAGGTGGCTCACCTCGCCGCCGGAGGCTTGTTTTTGCTCTCGATTTTAACCATAGAAGGCTGCTTTGATGCTACGCCGCCTTTTCCCGGTTCTGGATGCAGGAGTTGCCGTCCAGGGTGAAGCACTGGCCGCAGGAGGTGCAGCGGGGTTTGACGGTTTTGTCGGCCTGCCATTTGTTGATGAGGTCGGGCTCGCAGAGCAGGGGTCGGGAGAAGGAGAAGGCGGCGATGTCGGTGTCGGCCAGGAGCTGTTCCATGGTGGCCGTGGAGCGGTTGCCGCCCACGAGGATCACCGGGGTGTCCACGGCTTCGGCAATGACCCGGGCGTAGTCGCTGAAATAGGAATCGTTTGCGGAAAGAGTCACCTCATAGGTGGTCTCTTTTTCTGTTTTTGGGGCACGGAACACGGGGCCGCCGCTGATCTCGATGCCGTCGATGCCCATGGCGTCCAGCTTTTTGCACAGGGCCAGGCACTCTTCAAAGGTGAACCCTTTGGTGCCCATGAAATCCGAGCAGTTGAGTTTGATGAGCACGGGGAAATCCGGGGCGGTTTTCTTGCGGATGTTCTCGAAGACATCAAAGATGACCCGGGCCCTTTTTTCGCTGCTTCCGCCGAAGACATCCTCCCGCCGGTTGAAGAAGGGGGAGAGGAACTGGTTGAGGAGGTAGCCGTGGCCGGCGTGGATCTCCACGCCGTCGAAGCCGCTGTCCATGGCGCGCCTGGCAGCGTCGCCGAAGGCTTCGATGAGGGTCTGGATGTCCAGGGGCGTCATCTCCTTGGGGGTGACACCGGAGATTTTGTTGGTCACGGCGGACGGTCCCCAGATCTCCCTGTTTTCCGTGTCGAACCAGGTGAAAGAGCCGCCGTAGACAAGCTGGAGGAAGACCTTGCTGCCGTTGTCGTGCACCATGTCGGTGAGGGGCTTGTACGTGTCCACGAAGGTGTCGTCGTAAGCGCCGAACATCTTGGGGTTGGGCTGCTCATCTTTCAGTACAAAGGCGTAGCCGGTGATGATGGCTGACGCCCCACCTTTGGCGAGGTCCCTGTAGAGGTCCATGACCTTGTCGTTGATGTGACCGCTCTCGTCGGCGATGCCCTCCCAGGTGGCGGCGCGGATGCATCGGTTTTTCAGTTCAAGGTTGCCAAGGCGAATGGTGTCGAACAGTTCCTTCATGATTCCTCCTGACATGCATTGGGTGGCCCCGCCGGTTTCACCTGAGGTGCTGCGAGGCACGTGGGATGATCCTTATTTATTATGGTATCGCTATGTTCCGGGTGTCTTCTCCCGGCGATTGGCTATATACTGGAATCCATGGTGGCTATAGCGCCTTGGAATAATTATTTCAAGGTTTACTGAACTTTTCCTTGTTTGGGAGGCATGGTATGGGCGAGCCAATCCTTGAAGGGGATGCGGATGTGGAGGTCATCCTGAAGTGGGTCAGCGACGACGCTTGTCACACGGAGCGCCTGTTTATTCCGGCGGTGAACGTGTGGCGGGACATTATCCCGGCGGCTCTGCGCCGTGGCATGAAGGGCTGGCAGGTGGGAGAGACCCTTCGCCATGCCTTTGAACCCGGTGAATTGCTTCCGTTGAGATCAGGGGAGCTGGTGAGGACCATCCCACGCCGTCAGGTCTCGCCTCCTCCCCAGGGGCTCCCCTTCGGGATCGTTCCGGGATTTTTCCTGCCCCGGGGTGTGGCGTCCGGGGCCCTGGGCGTTTTTCCCCAGGACATACGTCCCATGCAGGTGCTGGAGGTCACCGAAACGCGGGTGACCCTGGATCTGAACCACCCCCTGGCAGGGCTTCCCCTGGACCTGGGCATTCGCCTTCACTGCGTCGAGGAGTCGAACCGGTCCATGGCCGGGCGTTGCCGTGAGATAGCAGAATCCGTCACAGGTGACGGACCCGGTATGCAGGCGCTCTTTCAAGCTCCCGACCTTTGCGTGGACGGAACCCCGCTGCAACGGCCGGAAGGGCCGGATGATGCCGTATTTTATGCCTCGCCTCGCCTTGTGCAGCATCTGGACGCCGAGGCCGAGGGCCAGGTGCGGGCCCTTTACGGCTGCCTGCTCACCGACGGCTCGGACGTTCTGGACCTCATGGCCTCCTGGGACTCCCATTTGCCGGACGCTTTAGGGGCCTGTCGGGTCACGGGGCTGGGGATGAACGGCGAGGAGCTCGATCGCAATGCCACCCTTGGAATCCGCACCGTCCATGACCTCAACGCCCGTCCCGTGCTTCCCTATGACGACGCGTCCTTTGATGCCGTGGTGTGCACTGCTTCCGTGGAGTATGCCATCCATCCCGTGGCTCTTTTCAAAGAGGTTGCCCGGGTGCTCCGGCCCGGCGGGCTCTTTGCCCTGACCTTTTCCGATCGCTGGTTTCCTCCCAAGGCCACCCAGCCCTGGCCCGAGATTCATCCCTTTGAGCGTATGGGGCTTGTCCTTGAATATTTTCGTGCCGCAGAGGCGTTTACCGAGTATCACACGGAAAGCCGCCGGGGTTGGCCAAGGCCGGTGTCGGATCCCTATTTCCCGCAAAAGCGGGAGGCAGATCCCCTGCAGGCTGTGTGGGGAAGGCGACGGGTCGGGTAGCTCGGCTCCCCCGAAGGGTGAGAAAATCAAACAACACACCCTGACTTACATTTTGCATTCTCAAAATGGCTGACATTTTTTTCTATAGCATTCTGAAATCATGTAGCTTTCATTTTGGCTGTTTGTTTTTTTATGAAATATCCGGGCAGGGCATGGCCCTTCACCATGAGGTCGGCTGAAGAGGAAAATCGAAAAAGTAGTACTGTTGATGACGTCTACATGGCGGTTTATTAAACACAGGGTCGTGCGTAAAGTCAGCTCTGTTTATGCCTTGCGGTGTTTCCGTGTGAGGAATTGTGTCAATCTTCTTGCAGAAAGTAAATTTACCGGTGTATAGTAGGAAAAACAGCGTTTTTTTGAGGCCCCTTTGAGGGGACCACGTTCCCCCCTTTAGCGAGATAGATGTAAAAAATAGTACAGTCGTACAAAAAAACGGGCCCGGGCCCTTCGCCAGGTGGCCCGGCATATCATCGAAGACACGTCATACCAGCACACGCAGCATTTTTTCTATGAGTCACCAGGCTTGAATGAGCCGTCGTATCCATATCATGATCATTTTTCGTCGGGGCCGATGCGCGAACTCCGGAAGTGCAGTCGTATCACTTTGAACACCATGTGCGAAAGGGAGCCATGAAGGAGTACTCACTATTCAAGTCCGTTTTCAACGTCACCCCGATCATCATCGGAATCCTCTCCTGTGACGGGACCTTTCTCGAATACAACGAGTCGTTGAAAAAAGTCTCCGGCTACGCTGACGACGAACTCAGGAACCTTTCCATCCGGGACATCATCGCACCGGATGACTATGAGGAGGTGGCGAAGAACTTTATGTCACTGGTTCGCGGTGAGCTGGCCTCCCTTCGGATGACCCGCCGGTTCATCTGCAAGGGTGGTGATGTGTTCTGGGCGGATGTCTCATCATCGCCCATCTGCGGGGGGGACGGCGAGGTGAGGGCGGTGACGTGCACCGCCTTTGACATGACCCGCCAGAACAACATGGGGGTGGCCTTGAGGCAGCGCACCGAGTCCCTTGAGACACAGTTCGAGAAGCAGGGCGAGGCCGTGGTGGTTCTGGACGAAGAGATGCGGATCCTCAGGGTCAACCGGATTTTCGAGGAGGCCTCCGGGTACAGCGAAGCCGAGGCGGCCGGAGCGGGGGGGCTTTCGCAGTTCATTCACCGGGAGGACATGGAAACCCTGAAACGGTATCACAGGATGCGTCGTGAGCAGCAGGGCGGTGTGCCGGAGGCCTACCCGTGCCGCCTCATCGACAGCAAGGGTGCGATTCGTGAGCGCACCGTCAAGGTCTCCATGATTCCCGGCACGGGCAGGAGCCTTGTGGCCATCAAGGGCTGCATGACCGAGGCGCCCGCCACCCCTCCGGCACGAAACATGGACGAAATTTTCCGATTGATCGCGGAGAACTCCACGGATGTCGTCTTTATCACCGACCTTGATCTTGCCGTGACCTATGTGAGCCCTTCGGTGAAGCGGGTCACGGGGTACACCCAGGAGGAATTCAAGCTGTTGAAGCTCCAGGAATTTTTCTCCGAAGAATCCTATCTCCGGGCAAAGCAGATGCTCAAGGACGGACTTCTGGGCGAGTACAACGCCCATGTGCCCCTGACCACCGAATACAAATGCCGGCACAAGGACGGCACCAGCCGGTGGATCGAAACCATCACCAAGCTGATCCTGACGGAGTACGGCCACCCTGTTGGAATTACCGGGGCCTCCAGGGACATTACGGAGAGGAAACAGGCCGAGGAGGCCTTGCGGCGCAGCGAGATCAAATACCGCATGCTCACCGAGGAGATCAAGGACGTGGTCTTCGGCCTGACGCCGGATTTGCGCATCGACTATATCAGCCCGGTGGTCTCGGAATTCAGCGGGTATTCGCCGGAGGAGATGACCCATACCCATATCTCCCGATATCTGGACAATTCCCAGGAACTCGATACAGCCATCGTGCTTCTGGAGCAGGCCTTTTCGGGGAACCCCAGCACCACCACGTACGACTTCCGGTTCCGGGCCAAGGACCGGCCCGATTTTTACGTGGAGGTCTCCTGCAACCCCATCTCCGAGGGGGGAAAGGTGATTCTCCTCCAATGTGTCGCCCGGGACGTCACCCAGCGAAAGCAGGCCGAAGTCGCCCTGAAGGAGAGGGAGCAGCAGCTGAGCGTGGAAAATATCTACCTGAAGCGGTCCATCCAGAAGAGCGAGCGGTTCGGCAACATTATCGGTAAGAGCGAGGCCATGCAGCGGGTCTACGAGTTGATCATCCAGGCGGCGTCGTCCCCTGCCAACGTGGTGATTTCAGGGGAGTCGGGCACGGGAAAGGAGCTTGCGGCCCGGGCGATCCACGACATGAGCCCCAGGGCCGACAAACCCTTTGTACCGGTGAACTGCGGAGCCATACCGGAGAGCATCATCGAAAGCGAGTTTTTCGGGTACAAGAAGGGGGCCTTTACCGGGGCCATATGCGACAAGGCGGGGTTCCTGGACCTGGCCGACGGCGGGACTCTTTTCCTCGACGAGGTGGGTGAGATCGGCCTCAACATGCAGGTCAAGCTGTTGAGGGCCCTTGAAGGGGGCGGCTACACGCCCATCGGGAGCAACCGGGTAAAGCACGCCTCCTTTTCCATTGTGGCCGCCACCAACCGGGACCTTACAGAGCTGGTTCGCACCCGGAAAATGCGGGAAGATTTCTTTTTTCGCATCCATGTCATTCCCATCCGCCTGCCTCCGTTGCGTCACCGGGCCGAGGATATCCCCCTTCTCATCGACCATTTTTTCATGAAAGCGGGGACGGACAAGCCCCTGCCCCGGATCTCCTCCAAGGTCAGGCGGTCGTTCATGGCCTATACCTGGCCGGGCAACGTGCGGGAACTTCAGAATGTCCTCAACCGGTTTCTTGCCCTGAACAAGGTCGACTTTACGGGTATGCCCGGAGGAGAGACATCCATAGCCCCCGGAAGGGCCAGGGTCGATACCGTATCGGGTGGTGATTCCTGTACCCTGGCTTCCCAGGTGGAGCGGTTTGAAAAAGAGATCATTCAGAGTCACCTGAACCGGTACCAGTGGAACCGGAGCCGGGTGGCCCAGGTCCTTAAGATCGATCGAAAAACCCTGGCGTCCAAGATTAAGAAATTCAAGATAGCTCCCGTGGATGAGGAATAATTCCCCAATTTACGGAATGTCTCCTCTTTGTGATTTAAAGATAATAAAATTAGATAATTGACGGTTTGTAGAGAAAGGGTGGGGAAATATTCCCCGCCCTTTTTTTGTTTGAGTGCGAACAATGTTTCCCTTTTCTCCTTACTTGCCGCGGTTGAGTTGTTGCATGCGACAGGTGGCATACTCTGTGCAGTAATCCAAGCAGTGTTCGGAATGCGAAACCACTCATGCTTATCGCCCGGGGCAGCAGGTGCCGAACTGATGTTTTTCTATCCCTTGATACAGCTTGAGCAGAACATCCGGGGCTGATGTGCTCGGTGGCAACGACCCCAGCCTTTTTGTTCGAATCGTTTTTTTAAGGAATATCAACCTACTATACTGTGAATTCCAAGGAGGAATGCATGAAGAAGAATGTCCTGTGGCATCTTGCGCTGGCCCTGTTCGTTTTCTTTGTATCGCCGGTTTTCGCCGACGATGCCGGAACCGAGGTTGTTCAGGAATGCCTGGAGTCCCTGAGCAAAGTGGCCTCGCCTGCCAATGTCGTGGCCAGCTCCGGGCGCTTTGAAAACAGGGTAAGGCTTCAGTGGGACCCCGTTGCCCGCGCCACCGGGTACAGCGTGTTCAGGGCCCGTAACGTGGCAGGGCCTTATTACCCCATCAGCCCTGTATTGAAGGAGGCGACCTTTGACGACACGAAGGCCGACGTGGGGAAGTACTACTGGTACAAAATCATCGCCTGGCGCTACATCTTCCACAGCCCGGCCAGTGAGCCCGCCAACGGGTGGGCTGCCCTCTTCATGCCTAGCGGCGAGGAGACCACCGTGGAGCTGCTCACCCGGGTGATCATGGACATTCCTCACTTCATGCGTATCAAGAAAGCGGCCTCCGAAGTGGAAGAGACCCTGCCCGAGCCCATCGACACCGACCCCTACCTTCCTTCCGGAGACGAAATTTTTTCCTATGTCGAGCAGGTGTGTGCCACCGAGCATCGCAGGATCGGCTCCCCGGAGGCCCGGATCGCCGAAGAGTACATCATCGGCGAAATGTCGGCGATTCTGGGGGCGGCAAATGTGGGTGTCGAAGAGGTTGAGTGCGATGTCTACAAGGCCGAGTCCTGGAATCTCCAGGTGGAAGAGGACGGTGTGATGACGGAGTTTCCCGCCTTCTATACGGTGAACACGGGCATGGTCTACGGGGAGAAGCCCAACGGTGGGTCCGTGACGGGCTCCATGGTCTGGGCCGGTGAGGGCACCCGGGAAGAGTTCGACAAGCTGGGCAACATCCAGGGCAAGATCGTGGTGGCCCAGTGCCCCTTCCCCTCCTTTCCCGTGGGGCTCATCCAGATGCTCTATGACGACGGGTATTACACCTCGGATCCCACCGGGTCTTTCAACCTGCTGACCACCCAGGACCTGACCTTTGTGCGAAGCAACTTTCCGGCGGAGTATACAGAGGAGAACAATCCCAACTCGGTCTACTGGCTCGCCAGCGACCGGGGGGCCGCAGGACTCGTGCTGGTGCTCAAGGACCATCCCTTTGACATCAACACCCACTGGGGCCCCTATGCGGGCAAGATGAAGGCCATGCCCTGCATGTATGTCTCCCATTACAAGAACGACCGCATCAAGGCCCTTGCCCAGGCCGGTGGGGACGCCACCCTGACCATCACCGGAATCCTGGAGCCGGGCCACGGCCGCAATATCTACGGGATCCTGCCGGGGCAATCCGAGGAGACCATCATCATCAGCACCCACCACGACTCGGCCTTCAAAGGGGCCACCGAGGACGGCACCGGCGTGGGCATGGTCCTTGCCATGGCAGAGACCTGGGCCCAGGTTCCCCCGGACCAGCGTGAAAAGACCCTGCTCTTTATCACCACCACGGGGCATTTCTACGGGGGCAAGGGGTCCCGAACCTTTGCCCATACACATGCGGAGGACCTGTTGAAAAACGCCGTTCTGGACATCAACCTGGAGCACCTGGCGGCCCGGAACTACGTGGACGACGGGCAGGGCAACGGGGTGTTCGACGGAGAGCAGGCTCTCTCCATCGTCTTTGTTAACGAAAACTACGAAGCCATTGCCACGGCATCGCGGATGATGAAGCGCACCGAACCGGAGCGGACCCTGCTGATTCCCTCCACCCTCCTGGGACCCGTGCCCCCGGGTGAGGCCGGTCATTACCATATGTATACGGGGGTCGACTTCATTCACTGGATCGGTCAGCCCTATTACCTTCTTACCTCCGACGACACCCTGGACAAGGTGGATGTGTCTCAGCTCCGTCCCCTTGCCAAGGGGATTTCAGGCATGATCGGCACGTACATGAAGATGGATTGATGGGGGCAAAGGGCCGCCTGGGACCTCTGTCCCGGTGGCCCCTTTGCCCGGTGAATCGCGATGTTGCTGTAGCGCACCCGCTCTGACTCCCTGCAGCTCCCGGACCGGACAGCCCGGGAGACTGCGCAGCCTTCATTCAAATCACAGGAGACCGATACCATGACAGAACCCGAAGAGTTTTCACTGTACCTGAAGCCCACCTTTTTCATTGACTCTGACTGCGTTGAGATTGCGGACTACGCCCGGGAAGCGTGCCGGGGAGCCTATACCGACCAAGAGAAGGCGATTCGTCTGTTTTACGCTGTCCGGGACGATATCAAGTACGACCTGTTCGGCTACGAGATCAATCCCCTGTACATGAAGGCCAGCAATATCCTGAAAAAAGCGAGCGGGTACTGCGTGTCCAAGGGACTGGTCCTGTGCGCTGCGGCCAGGTCCGTGGGGATTCCCGCCCGCATGGGGTTTGCCGACCTCATCAACCACCAGACCCCCGCGAAAATCACCGAACTGCTCCAGACCGACGTGTTTGCTTTTCACGGGTTTGCCGAGATCTTTCTGGAAGGCAAATGGGTCAAGGCCACGCCCTCCTTTGATCTGGGGCTGTGCGAAAAATCCGGGTACTACATCCCGGAGTTCGATGGCATCCATGACACGACCTACCCGGCCTATACCCTCTCGGGAGAGAAGCACATGGAGTACATCCATTATTACGGAAGCTTTCCCGACCTCCCCGTGTACGATCTTCTCGATTCCGTGAAAAAGCATTACCCCCATTTTTTCAGCAACGGGATGGATGTGACCGTGGACAGCCTGGTGGAAGGTTTGGGCCTGGATATCCGGGACGTGGCACCTGAAAAGAAGCTTCTCTGTATCCCTCCGAGGGCCGCATGACCGGTCTCGGGCGGACCGCGTGCCTGTGCGATGCGGGGCTGAAACGTACCAATCCGCACGGGCACACACCTGAAACGTTCTGTGATACCTGAATTCGAGGTTTTTATGCTTTTAACGGAAGAAGAGAGAAAGATGCTGGGGGGCGAGTTCGGCCCCGGAGTCCAGAAGGCCCTGGCGTTTCTGGTTGAATACGGGGAGGCCTTTGACGCCCAGCGGCTGGTTCGGGTGGACAGCGCCCATATTCTGCCGGATCCCGTGCACATGCTTCAGGAGCTCATGGAAGGGGTGGATGTTGTGCCCACCCTGTCCACCATTCACTCCCTGTCTCCCCTTGCCGCCCGATGGGTGACGGAGCTCGGGCTTCGGGAAGACTCGGCGGGCCCGGTGATTCAGGACACGGCAAAGGCCGTGGAACTTTACAAGGGGCTGGGATGCTTTATGACCTTGAGCTGCGCCCCCTACCTCATGGGGAACATGCTGAAAAAGGACAACGTTTTTTCCTGGGCGGGGTCTTCCGGCATCATCATCAACAACTCCCTGTTCGGGGCCCGGGGAAACCGGGATTCAGGCATTGCCATGACCTGTTCGGCCATCACCGGCCGAACCCCCGAGTTCGGGCGCATACGAAAGGACGAGCGCTATGCCGAGGTGGTGGTGAAGTTCCAGAAAGTGGATACGGCAAAGCTCTCGGAAGCCGAGCTCGGTGCCATCGGCTATCACGTCGGCGCACTGGCCGAAACACGGAATGTGGTGGTGGACGGGCTGCCGCCCACCGTTCCCTTTGAAAAATTGAAATACCTGCTCTCTCCCATGCCTGTCTCCGGGGCGGTGAGCCTCTGCCATTTGACCGGGATCACGCCGGAGGCCCCGAGCCTTGAGGCGACCCTGGGCAACCGCAAGCCCGATATGACGTTGAGCCTTTCTCCCTTTGAGCTGAAAGATGCGGCGGCCCAGCTCTGTCATTACACAGCCTCGGATGTGGAGGTGGTGGCCCTGGGGTGTCCCCATCTGACCATGCGCGAAATCAGGGATATTGCCATGCGACTGGACGGGAAACGGGTGTCCGACGGGGTGCGGCTGGTCCTGGCCACCAACGAGGGCGTGCTGGAGCTGTGCCGTCGCATGGGGTATGTGGACACCATCGAAAAGGCCGGAGGCCTCGTCATCACCGATTCGTGCATCGCTGTGTTTCCCTTTGCCCACATGAAGGCGCCTGTATCCCGCGTGGCGACCAACTCAGCCCGTTGTGCCCATTACCTGCTTCGCGGGGGGGCCGGCGAGGTGGCCGGGGGAAAGGTGATGGATACGTACTACGGCAGCACCGGTCAATGTATCGATGCGGCCCTTACCGGAACATGGGAGGAACGATGAACATCAAAGGACACACCATCAAAGAGGGATGCGTGGAAGGGGAGGCACTGGTCCTGAGTATGCCCTTCTCCTTTCTGGGGGACTTCGACCTTACCACCGGCAGGCTCAACGACCTGCACGACCAGGCCGGAGCCAACATTTCCGGCAAGATCCTTGTGTTTCCATCGGGGAGGGGCTCCACCACAGGAGCCCTCATCGGGTTTTACGCCTGCCTGTTCAAAACAGGGCCCCTGGGGATGATCGTACGGGAGGCAGAGCCTGTTGTCGCCATCAGCGCCGTCATGAACAACATCCCCATGATGGATCGCCTGGACATCGACCCCATGGCCGTGATCCGCACCGGGGATTGGGTCTGCCTGGACGCCACCAACCGGGTGGTGAGGGTGGAGAAGAACATGACGTTGAGGGAGGCGGGGTAGGGGTTGGGAAAGCGGGGAAAACAGTGAACAGTGAACAGTGAATAGTGAATAGGGGATAGTGAATAGGGGATAGTGAATAGGGAATAGGGGATAGTGAATAGGGAGTAGGGGATAGGGAATGGGGGATAGGGAATAGGGGATAGGGAATAGGGGATAGGGAATGGGGGATAGGGAATAGGGGATAGGGAATAGGGAATAGGGGATAGGGGATAGGGGATAGGGAATGGGGAATGGGGAATGGGGGGCCTTGGTCATCGTTTCGGTCATCAGGGTGTTCTTGAGGACGCCGTTTCAAGGGCCGATAGCGCCGTGGGGTGCACTCTGTGTACCGTGTTCGGGTCATCCAGGGTTTCGATTTTACTGAGGGATTCGGGATATGACGGGGTTTTTACCTTGCCGCCGGGGGCCGTTTTTTCATGGCTTCAGCAGGCGCCAGGCGATGGCCTGGGCCAGCACGGCCATGGCCAGGGAGAGGAGAAAGGCCTCAGCCATGGGAAGGGCCGTGAGCGTTCGGTTCAGGGCCATGCAGAAGGCGGCAAAGGAGTAGAGACCGAAGACCATGCCCCGAAGGAGTTTTACCACGTACCCCGTGCCCTGCTTCCGGTGGGAGAAGACGGTCAGGATGGAGCCCATTACCGGAAAGGTGGCGGCAATGCCGCTTGCCCGGGGGCCGATGGTGGCTGAGGCCCAGGTGACGGCCAGCACCAGGATCACGGCGGCGATCATCCTGTAGGCGAGCTCATGGGGGTGGGAGACCGAAGTCGGTGCCCCGGGGGATGTGGCCGGAAACAGCCTCGGGGAGAACCACAGCACGGCCAGAATAAGGGGAAGGCCGATGCGAAGGGGAGGGAACCAGGCCAGCAGGAGAAGGGCCGACAGGGTGTAGGCCAGAAGGGCAAGCCCCAGGGCAACCGGCCAGTTGAACCGCGTGGCGCTCCAGGCGTAGGCCAGGTAAAAGGCGACAAAGGCCAGGACCCCGGACAGGGTTCCGGTGGCTGCGTTTCCGGCAAAGGCCGGGCCGTGCTCCAGGGCAAGGAAGAGCAGGATGGGGCCGGAGATCACCGGGAAGGCGGAGAGCCATCCGGCAACCAGGGCACCCCAGCGTTTTCCCGCGTAAGTAACGGCTGCGATGATGCCGGGGGTGAGGATGAGCTTGAGACCGAGGGTGGGTTGCATGGGCAATACCTGCATGGGGAAAGGGATCATACCGGCCCGCATGGAACCATTGGCTGGTCCGGCGCCAAGGGGGACATGACAATGCCGTCCCCCGTGCGGGCGTTCATGACGAGGGTTTACGACACTTCGCGCGTTGGGTCAAGGGGCGTCGTGATGAAAAAATACGGTGCTGTTCCGGGGGGATGGGCGAGGGAACATGGATGCCCTGTTGTGCCCGGCATGGAACGGTGGGGGACCGACCGCTCCTTGTCTGATAACGATGTTTTGAAAAGAGTACAATATGTCTTGACGTGATCGGGTTTGTCGGCTTACGTTAACGTGAAGTTTAGCTTTGGCCAGAAGGTTGGTTTTTTTGTGAACAGACCGGATTTCCGAAAGGATAGAGACCATGAGCAAGGTGACGCGAGTCGGGATTGTGGGAGCGGGGATGATGGGGGCTGAGATTGCCCTGTGTTGCGCGCAAAGCGGCATGGATGTCATTTTAAAAGAGGTGAGCCAGGACCTGGCGGACAGGGGCAAGGCGGTTGCAGGCAAGATCCTGTCACGTGCGGTGGACAAGGGCAGGCTGGATGGGACGGAAAAAGAGAATACCCTTGCCCGCATCGAAGCCACGGACATGTATGACGGGTTCGACGAGGTGGACCTTGTGATCGAGGCAATCCTGGAAGTGCCTGAAACCAAGCGGGCCCTCTTTGAAGAGCTGGACGTTCTGTGCAAGCCCGAGTGCGTCTTTGCCTCCAACACCTCATCCATCTCCATTACGAAACTGGCCGCCGCGGCCCGCCCCGATCGGTTCGTGGGGCTCCACTTCTTTTCTCCGGCCTCGGTGATGAAGCTGGTGGAAGTGATCCCCGGGCTCGTCACCTCCACGGCAACCGCAGAGTTTGCCATGGGATTCTGCCGGGCCATCGGCAAGGAGCCGGTGAAGGTGAAAAATGTGGAGGGGTTTGTGGTGAACCGCATCCTCCTGGCGCTGATGAACGAGGCCTACAGGCTCCTGGACGAGGGGGTCGCCACCAAAGAGGACATCGACACCGCATGCCGTCTCGGCCTCGGTCACCCCGTGGGTCCCTTTCGCCTGAGCGACAACATCAGCCTGGATCTTCTCGACAAGGTCCATACCATTCTCACCGATACCTACGGCGACCGGTTCAAGACCCCCGGGATTTTCCGCGAACATCTCGACGCCGGGCGCGTGGGGCGCAAGGCCGGCAAGGGGTGGTATGACTACTGATCTCCGGACCCGTAGGTGGTCTTGCCGCACGCGGTATTGACACGCGTTTCAAAATCAAGAAGAATACCCTGTAAAACCGTTACCAGTGTAGCCCGGATATTTCACGAGTCGAGTGCACCCATATTCAAGGCATCAGAGCTGCAGAAGTCGTGGTTTTATAAAAGCTCTGATAACGCAGAAGATGGGTGCACTCGGCTCGCCCGAAGGGTGAGAAAATCAAACAGCAAACGTTGATTTACATTTTGCATTTTCAAAATAGCTGACATTTTTACTGTAGCCATCCGAAATCATATTGCTTTCCTTTTGGGTGGCTGTTTTCTCATGAAATATCCGGGGTAGGAGACACATGCCTTTACATACCATACGATTTCTCTCTCCGCCTCCTCCGCAGACAGCCTGAATTTTTTGGCGTTCTCTGTAGAGTGAGTGGCGATGGCTCCTGATTTGCCCGGTATCCGGGTGTGATTAAGAGAACGGGGGCCGTGCGTGAAATCCGGGCCCCCGGCCATCCGTCCGCTCTGAGTGTGGACTTTCTGCTGATATGTCAGCGGATAAGGAGGATGGTATGGCTCGATTTCAATCGGCTGTTTCGTTGAATGTCTCTGTGTTTTTTCTGATGGTGGGCGTCGGTCTCACCGTTTCATTGCTTCCCGCCCGAATGGCTGCCCTGTCCGGATCGTATTCCGACGTGGGGTGCCTTGCCTCGTGTTTTGCTCTTCCCTTTGTGTTGCTTCAGGTCCCCATGGGGACCCTTGCCGACCGCTATGGCTGCACATGGTTTCTGGTGGCCGGGTACGCGGTCTGCGGTTTTGCGGCCCTGGCTTATGGCCTGGCCGAAACCCCGAGTATTCTTTATCTGGGACGGTTTCTCCAGGGGGTGGGGGAGGTGCCTGTCTGGGCCCTGGCCCCGGCGCTGCTCTCCATGGATTGGACCGAAGGCCGGGGGAAGATCCTGGGCCTGTACAACGCATCCATGCACCTGGGGCTGACCGCAGGAGGGCTCCTGGGCCTTTTTTTGTGTGACAGCTGGGGGGGCACCGGCGCCTTTTGGTTGCTTGCGGCAACCGGTTTTTCGGGTGGGATCGTGGTGCTTTTGGGCGTGGGGAAAAACGAAGGGACCGGGAGTCCCCGAAGCGGGGGCTGGCATCTGACATCGGCGTGGGCCCTTGTGGCCACCCGGGAGACGCGGGCTGTTTTTTTCGGCGTTGTTCTCTACGGATGCGGTTACGGCGTGTTTCTCACCGTGATTCCCATGTCTCTTGTGGCGGGCCGTGGGGGTGGGGAGAATGCTGTGTCGCTTTTTTTCGTCCTGTTTTATGTTGCCGTGGGGCTGGCCCAGCTTATGGGCGGCGCCTTGTCCGACAAAGCCGGACGCGTGGCGACCATGATTCTGGGGCTTATCCTGGCGGGGAGTTGCCTGCCCCTTGCCGTCTGGGCCAGCGGCCCGGCCCTTTTAAGTTCCCTTACCATGGCCGGGTTCGGGTTGGGTGTTTTCTGCGTATCGGCCATGGCCGCTTTGAGTGAGTCGGTTCCTATCTCCCGCAGGGGCACCGTCTCCGGGGCGTTTTACCTGGCCTGGGGGGCGGGATTTTTTACGGGGCCGATGCTGCTGGGCACGGCTTCGGACCATGGCGGGTTTGGCCCCGGCCTGCTCGCTTTTTCCGCGTTGATCCTGGGCAATGCCGGTGTTCTGGCTGCCGGTTTCGGATGTGGCCGAGCTGTGGCCTGACCGGTTTTTTCTGTGCAATCGGTTCCTTTGCCGTGGTGGTGACGTATCACCTTGGCGCATGGACTATCTATACAGTTATTAAGGAGACAAGATGAATCCACAGGCGTTATCCACCTGTTTCTGTACGCCGGATGTTGACGCATGCCGCGCGTTTTATCGAAAACACTTTGCCGCTTCCATCGCCTTTGATTGCGGCTGGTACCTGAGCCTTCGCTTTGGGTCGGATGGCCCCACAGTTCAGTTTATGGAGCCCCGGGACGACAGGCCTGTTTTTGGCGGAGCCGGGGTGGTCCTGAACTTCATGGTGGAGGATGTGGACGCCGAGCATGCGCGATTGACAGGGGAGGGCCTTGCCGTCCTGAGCCCCCTGGAAGATCACCCCTGGGGCGACCGCGGGTTTTCCGTGGCCGACCCCATCGGAAATGTTCTTTACCTCTTTAAGGAGATCGAGCCCACGGAAGAGTACAAGGCGTATTACAGGGAGTAGGTCCCGAGCACAGCTGGCATCATGGCCCCAGGCGGTAGAACCGGCCTGGGGTCATGGCTCCGGCCAGCTCGTCCAGGCGTCCTTTGAGGGCCTTGATCTCGTCGAAGTCCTGGGTTCGGAGGAAGGCGTAGGCCATGGCGGCCCGAAACCCGGAGACGCAGAAGGTGATGATGAACTTGTCCCGGGGGAGTTCGCCCACACGGTCGGGAAGCTCATGCAAAGGGATGTGCCGGGCAAAGGAGAAGGCCAGGTGGTCTTTCTCCTCCCGGGTTCGTACATCCAGAAAGAGGAAGTGGTCGTTGCCGATGAAATTTGCGGCGTCGTCCACGGTGATGCCGTATTCCCCTGCAACGAGAAATTCAATGTCCATTTCCCGGAGCACATCGGCAAGGGTTGGGGCGGCGAACAGGTCTTCTGGGGCCATGGTCACCTCGCTTGGTCTATGGTGTGTTAAATTTTGTACCACTTGATGGAGTTGAGCATGATGGGGCTCTCCTCCAGGGCGTCGATGATATCGTAGGAGCGCTTGTCCACGTTCCCCCGGGATGAGAGCTGGAGCCCCAGGGTGAGGCGGGTGACGCCCGTGTCGTAGTCTTTCAGAAGTTCCGTGGAGATGATTCGGAGCCCGTTTTTCTTCATCACCTCGATGGCCCGCTCCGGTTTTTCCCCTTCGGGAAGGGAGAGGGTCAGGTTGCGGTAGACATCCTTTTTATAAAACTGCTCCACGTAATTGAGTACCGACAGGGAGAAGAGGGCGATGATGGTGGTGGCCACGGAGAGGATATACAGCCCGGCCCCTGCCGCCATGCCGATGGCGCAGGTGATCCAGAGGCAGGCCGCTGTGGTGAGCCCCCGGACGGAGAGGCCGTCTTTGATGATGGCCCCGGCTCCCAGGAAGCCGATACCCGTGACAATTTGTGCGGCGATGCGCCCGGGATCCGTGACCCCCTGAAAGGCCTCGGGCTTCAGCACACCGAAGGTGGAAACCGCCGTGGAGAGCGTCATGAACACCGCAGACCCGGCGCAGACCAGCAGGTGGGTCCGAAGGCCCGCCTCCCGACCGTGGATGTCTCGTTCCAGTCCGAGCAGCCCCCCCAGGGCGGCGGCCGTCAGGATTCGAATGATATACGGTAATGATTCGTTCCACATGTCCAGCATCGGTGTTCCTCTTTGTCTATGTCGGGTTTTAGTGCGAAAACTTTTATTATATTCCATTTTTCTAATAGAGGGTATGGCTTTTTTAGATGTGTCAGTAAAATACGCCGTGGCCGTGCCTTGAAGGCGGTCACGCAATAGGGAAGGACAGGTGCTGTGCATGGAGGCATTGCCTCGGGTATCCATGGGGTTAACACCGTGAATAATCCGGGGGGCGAGGGTTTTTCATGTCTGAGGGCAGGGCCATTCCACCGGTCTCGACAGCACGGGGGGAACCTTGGCTTAGACCTGCTTTGGTGAGGGATTTCCATCCCTTTTACGTGATTGCAATTTAGGGTGAATCGTACTATATTCCGGGCCGAAATTATGAACGTATGAATGAGCGGGAACGGCATTACCCACACACATACACGCACGAACGGGGCGGCTTGGACGTCAAGGCCCGGGCTCGTGCGTTTTTTTTGTTTGTCCATGCCATCGACGGGAAGCCGGTCCCTGTTAAACTCACAAGGAGCAACGCGTGTTAAACACTATCATCAACAACCTGAACGGCTTGATCTGGGGCTCGGTCCTCATTTATCTTCTGATCGGCGTGGGGATTTACTTCACCCTTCGCCTGGGATTCATCCAGTTTCGCCACTTCGGGCACATGTTCTCCGTGCTGAAAAAGAGCCGTCAGGCGGACAGCGCCGGGATTTCATCCTTTCAGGCCCTGTGTACAAGCCTGGCCGCCCGTGTCGGCACCGGCAACCTGGCCGGCGTGGCCGTGGCCCTGACCCTTGGGGGGCCCGGTGCCATCTTCTGGATGTGGCTGGTGGCCCTGGTGGGCATGTCCAGCGCCTTTGCCGAGAGCACCCTGGCACAGCTTTACAAGACCCGAGACGACGCCGGTAACTACCGCGGCGGTCCTGCCTACTACATGGAAAAAGGCCTGGGCATGCGCTGGATGGGTGTGCTCTTCTCCATTTTCCTCATCATCTCCTTCGGCCTGGTGTTCAACGCGGTTCAGGCCAACTCCATTGCCCAGGCCATGGATGTGGCCTTCGGGGTGTCCCCTGCGGTCATGGGGGGAATCCTCGTGGTCCTCTCCGGCATCGTCATCTTCGGCGGTCTTCGCACCATTGCACGGGTGGCCGAACTCATCGTGCCCTTCATGGCCCTTGCCTATTTGATCCTCGCCCTGTTTGTGGTGGGCTCCCAGATCGAAAAGCTTCCGGATGTGATTTCTCTGATTATCAACAGTGCCTTCGGATGGGACAAGGCGGTCTCCGGTGCCCTGGGGTACACCGTGGCCCAGGCCATGATGAACGGCATCAAGCGCGGCCTGTTTTCCAACGAAGCGGGCCTGGGTTCCGCTCCTAACGCAGCTGCTTCGGCCACGCCTTATCCTCCCCACCCCGCCTCCCAGGGATATGTCCAGATGCTGGGCGTGTTTGCCGACACCCTGGTGATCTGTACCGCAACGGCCGCCGTGATTCTCGTCTCCGGTGCCCTGGAGAGCAACTCCGGCATGAGCGGCATCGAACTGACCCAGAAAGCCCTCTCCTCCGGTGTTGGGGACTGGGGCAACGCTTTTGTGGCCGTGGCGATCTTTTTCTTTGCCTTTACCTCGGTCATCGCCAACTACTCCTATGCCGAGACCAACCTCATCTTCCTTGAGCGAAATCACCCCGGCGGCCTGACGGTGTTCCGGTTTCTCGTCCTGGGCATGGTGATGTTCGGCGCCGTGGCCGAGCTGCCCATCGTCTGGTCCATGGCAGACCTCTCCATGGGGTTCATGGCCCTGACCAACCTGGTGGCCATTGTGCTTCTCTCCGGCGTGGTGGTGAAGCTGGCCAGGGATTACAACAAGCAGCTTAAAGATGGCAAGCTGCCTACCTTTGATGCCAACGAGTACCCCGAGCTTCGTGACCAGCTGGAACCGGGGATCTGGGACGGGAACAGCGACAAGTAACAGTCATTGGCCCCTTTCTGCCGTTTCCGCGAAAAGGGCCTTTATTTCAGCGCCCCGCCATGCTTTGGCTCCCTGTTGAATCCGTTAAGGGGACCAAAGGACGACGGGGCGTTTTTTTTTGCTACCCGCTCACCGGCGGGCCGAGTGTATTCATTCCCTCCATGACCATCCTTTCTTGTTATTTCTTCTTTCTACCTGTTCCCTTGTCACTCTCGTAAAGAGGGCCGCGCTTCAATGGCACCGGAAGAAGGGTGTTGCTTTTTTGCCCCTGAGTAGATAAAAAATAAAGTAACTATTCAGCTCACACATAAAATGTATTGAACTGCATTTTTTTCTTGACAGGATTTTTGATCAAATTTTTCATTTTGACCTGCGGATCTCTTACTCCGTTATTCCGGTGCTCAGGCCTGGCTATGAGGACCATAATTCATCTTATATGAAGGGCTATACGACCCGGCACCCTCAAATTTTTAAAGCCTGAAATTCGAAAGCTCAGGAGCCAAAATTCCGTTTTCAAAACCTGTGGTATACTATCCTCGTCAAAAAAAGATGAGGAGACAGGGTGAAGATCGAAAGCATTGATATTCAAGCGGCGACAGACAACGCAAGGAAACTGATTCAGCAGGACGAGGACCTCTCGCCCGCAGTTGCAGCTGTGATCGAATTGCTGCTTACAATCATCACCCTTTTGGCGAACCGTCTAAATCTCAATAGCAAAAACAGCAGCAAACCGCCTTCTACCGATCCCAACAGGAAGAAGGAGAAAAAGCAAAACACCGAAGGAAAAAAGCCCGGGGGCCAAAATGGCCACGAGGGAAAAACTCTTGAGCCCGTAGACAAGGCAGATCTCGTATTGCCGTTGAAACTCAATATGACCGAACTGCCACCGGGTGACTATCGCCACGTAGGTTACGAGACCCGGCAGGTCATTGATTTGAAGGTTGCTCAATACGTTACTGAGTATCGATCCGAGATTCTTGAGGATGCCTTCGGCAATCGATATGTTGCTCCTTTCCCGAAAGGAGTAGATCGACGCGTCCAATATGGCACGGGTCTCAAGGCTCACGCGATCTATCTTTCCCAGCATCAGCTGGTCCCCTACGAAAGAATCTGCGAGCACTTTCGGGATCAGGCCGGTATCCCAATCAGCGCAGGGTCGATTTTCAACTTCAACAAAGAAGCGTTTAACGCGCTTGAGGCGTTTGAAGAAATCGTCAAAGCCAGATTGTCCGGCTCGTCCGTCTGCCACGCAGATGAAACCGGCATCAACATGAACGGTAGTCGATTTTGGCTGCACTGTCTGTCGAACGATCTTTTCACTTACTTTTACCCGCACGAAAAGCGTGGCAGAGAGGCTATCGATGAAATGGGAATTATCCCAAGCTTCAAAGGCGTGTTGTGCCACGATCACTGGAAACCCTACTTCAATTACGACTGCCTGCACGCATTGTGCAACGCTCATCACTTAAGAGAGCTGGAGCGGGCTTGGGAGCAGGACAGTCAGCAGTGGGCCAAAGACATGAAGTTCTTGCTCCTTGAGATCAACAAGGTTGTGAACGAACACAGCGGCAAGCTTCCATCGGATATTGCCGGGGGCTTTCGAAAGCGCTACCTGAGCATCCTGGAAAAAGGAAATCTCGAATGCCCGCCCCCGGATGAAACGAAAAGGAAGAAGGGACAACGCGGGCGGATGAAACGATCAAAAGCGAGAAACCTTCTCGAACGGATGGAAGACTTCGAGAACGAAACCCTTCGTTTCATGGACGACCCGCTGGTTCCTTTCACTAATAATCAGGGTGAAAACGACATCCGGATGACGAAAGTCCATCAGAAAATTTCTGGGTGCTTCCGATCTATGGAAGGGGCCAAGATCTTCTGCCGAATACGCAGCTACCTTTCTACATGCAAGAAAAACAACGTGCATGCAAGCGACGCATTGCGCCTGTTGCTTCAGGGTGAATTACCCTCCTTTTTTGAAGCTGATTAACCCCTGTCGGCGAACCTACAGCTGAATAGTTACAAAATAAACTTCATATTCTGCTTTTCTCAGTAAAAAATATCTGTCTATTGCTTCTCGCGATTTTTTGCGATGTGTAACCCGGGAGGCCTCTTTTCAGCTGTATCCCTCGTTAGGAAATGAACAAGTCAATGTGGGTGGCCTTCGATTACAGAGGGCGGCGTGCCGTTGCTTGGGGTTTGTGTTGCTTTGAGTATGCCGCTTCAGCACTCCATTTATTGAGGATACCAAGACACATGGATAAACGAACGAAGCTGTCCAGAAGGGATTTCTTCAAAGTCTCTTCGGCCCTGGGGGCCACCGGGGCATTACTGGCGGCAGGGCAGGAGGCGGCGGCCACGCCACTGCATGTGCCGGATTCCGAATACGCACGGGAAAAGGGCGTTCCGGTGCTCTGTCAGATGTGCGCTCAGCACTGCCCGGCAACCGCCTGGGTCAAAGAGGGCAAGGTGGTTCGCCTGGAGGCGAGCAGGGTCCATGAAAATTGGGGGACTTGCGGGCGTGCACGGGCTGCGGTGAGCGCCCTGTACAGCGAGGATCGCATCAAGACCCCCCTGATCCGAACCGGAGAGCGAGGCAAGGGCGAATTCAGGAAAGCGAGCTGGGACGAAGCCCTGGACCTGGTGGCCGGGAAAATGAAGGCTCTGAGAGATGCTGGAAAAGCGGACAGGGCGGTTCTTTTCTCCCGCTTTACTTCGGCGGCGAAATACGATGAACTCTTTTTTAACGTGTTCGGGAGCCCCAACATCGTGGGGTACGGGGACACCTGCTTCAGCGTGGTGTCCAGCAGTTCCAGGGCCATTTTGAATTTCGGGGGGCCGGGTTCCCACTCCAGCGATTTTGAACACGCAGACTACGGCCTGGTCATCGGCAAGAACTTAGGGGGCGCCATCATCGCCCACGGGTGGGGCGCTCAGTTCGGGGACGGGTTGAGGCACGGGCTGCCCCTGACCGTTGTGGATCCCCGGCATCCCAATGAGATGGCCCAGGCGACGGCCGAGTGGCTTCCCATCCGGCCGGGGACCGACTATTCGTTTTTGCTCGGGGTGATCCATTTTGTCTTTAAAAAAGGGTATGTGGATGCGGGGTTTCTAAGTAAAACCAACGCAGATGCCCTCATTGACCCGGAAACCCTGCTTCCTCTTTTTGAAGGCGAAGGCGATTCCCCGGGGGATTACCTGGTGTTCGATACGGCGGAGAACAGGGTGAGGCCTGCCCGGGAAGCCCGCGTTCCGGCTTATGGGGGGACCTATGCCTGGGAGGGGAAAACCGTTCGGCCAGCGTTGGCGCTTCTTCAGGAGAGTGCCCTGGCAAACAGTCCCGAGGAGATGGCCGCCGTATGCGGGATCTCCCCAGAAACCATGGAGTCTGTGGCGGACAGGCTCCACGCCGCGGCTCCAAAGGCCTTTGTGGAGATCGGGTATCGCTTCACCCGGCACACCACGGATTTCAGGGCCCAGGTGGCCATCCAGATGCTCAACCTGCTGCTCGGGCTCTATGGGCAGGAGGGGGGAATCCAGAGGAATCGCAACGCCGGACTCGGAGGACTTCCGGTGGACCCGCCGGAGCCCGGCGGCACGAGCATCCTTGCCTGGCACAACGCCCATGACCCGGGGCGCTGGGCGGCAAGCCCTGTGGAGGGCCGCTCCACCGTGGTCAAAGCCTTCCTTGAGAAGAAACCCATGGTCCCGGAGCTTCTTTTTTTCTGGGGCCAGGACCTGGTGGGAGGCACGGCCGGCGGTGCGGATGTGGTGAAGATGATGATGGAGGTGGAGACCATCGTGGCGGTCTCCCCGTTCTGGCAGGACAGCATCATGTTTGCCGACGTGATCTTGCCGGGCTGCACCTTTCTGGAGCAGGACCAGCCCCTCTATACCGGCTACAAATCCCTGATTCCGGTCATCGGGGTGAATCGAAAGGCGGTGGACCCGGTGCTGGGAAGCCGGGATGGGTACCGGATCCTCTGCCAGCTCGCCAAACGGGTTCTGGAGCCTGAAGAGTACGATGCCTATTTTCTCCATCTGGAGAAAGAGGGGCTCATGCCCCTGTGGCGCAGTCAGTTCAAGGGCATCTCAGGGCTTACTCCGGACGAGGCCGCGACCCTGCCAGATACCGTGGAGGCCCTTCTGGAAACGGGGAGCTGGGGCGGGGCGCGCACCATGGCGGACCATTCCCCCAAGAGCCCCACGGGAAAACACGAGGTCTACAGCTTCTGGCTGGCCGGTATTCATCACCGCCTGGCCACGGAGCATCCGGACTACGGGGCAAGAGATCACGCTTCCCCGTTGTTTCCTCACCTGACCTGCCGCTGGTACGGGAAGAAAAAGGCCCTGGGAACCGACGAGTTCATTCCGGCCTCGGGCTTTTCTCCCCTGGGGTCGTTCTGCGGGGGACAGACCCGCAACAACCCGGTGCTGGTTCCCCTCCATGGCGACATGGGCTATGCAAATGTCTTCATCAACGTAGCCCGGGCCCGGAACCTGGGCGTGTCCGAAGGGGACACCGTGGAGGTGTGGCTGGAGGACTACCCCGAAGAGCGTCAGCGGGCCGTGGTCTCCCTGAGCCGTACGGTTCATCCCGATGTGCTCTTCTACTACCACGGCTTCGGCAGGGGGTGCATGCAGACACCTGAAAAACTTCGGTTTGCTCGCCATGACGGTCTGAATATCAATCATTTCGGACGGCTTCAGTTTTCTCCGGGGGTTGCCGGACATCTTCCCCAGGATGTGATCCTTAAATTACGGAGGGCTTCCTGATGCGTCACCTGATGCTGTACGACACCCTCAGCTGCCTGAATTGCTTTGCCTGCATGAGCGCATGCTCGGCGGAAAACCGCATGCGCATGGCCCGGGATGAGGGCATCCACATCGAACGCTCCTCAAACGCCCTGCTTCCCGAGACTTTTTACTTCACACCGGTCCGGCGGGAGGTGGGGGCGTATCCCAAGGCCCGGGTGGTGGTGGCCTTTCATCATTGTCGTCACTGCGAGCATGCCCCCTGTCTTGCCAATTGCCCCTCCGGGGCCATTGAGCGTCGCCCGGGTGGCCAGGTTGTGATCAACGCCTCCGCCTGCATCGGCTGCCGGACCTGCATCGATGTCTGCCCCTATGATGTGCCCCGCTACGATCCTGTCTCCAACACGGCAAAAAAGTGCATCGGATGCTACGACCGCGTGGAATCCGGCAGGCAGCAGGTTTGTGTCTCCGCCTGTCCGGCCGGGGCCCTTGTTTCCGGGTCGGAAGCGGAGGTGATCGCCGAAGGGGAAAAGCGCCTGGCCCGCTATGCCGAGAGGCTGGGCGGGGAATACATGCTCTACGGCAAGGAGGCGGTCAACGCCACCGTGGGGCGCACCGGCTGGCTGACCCTGGCGCCGAAGGCTCTGGCCGAGGCGTACCTGTTGCCGGAGAACCCCGTGAAGCGAACCATGGCCGCCAGGCAGGGCAGCAAGACCCTGGGGACCATGGGGCTGGCCGGTATCGGCGCCGGTGCGGCCCTTCACTCCCTGCACTGGCTCAGCGCACGGAAAAAGAAGGTACGGGAGGAGGAGCATGGAGAGTAATACCGAGACGTATATTACGGCGTTTAGTGGCATGCAGCGGTGGTTTCACAAACACATCATCCATTTTATGGTGCTGTTTTTCATCACGGGGCTCCCCGTTTTTTCAACGAACTTCAGCTTCCTGGCGTCGATGTTTTCCGCACCCCACGATGCCATCAGCTTTGCCGGGGCAGGAGGTCCCGCCCTTGGGGAAACCCCTGCGGATCGTCTGGCCGGAGGCCTGCAGGTGGCCAGGATCCTTCACCGGGTTACCGCGCTCTTCTTTGTCATGACGGCCCTGCCTTTCTGCCTCACCATGCTGGCTTCCGTGCGAAGATGGAAGATCTGGCCGGAGCAGAGCTGGGGCCCCCGTGCGCTCTTCCGGGGGCTGAAGGAGCTGTGGACGACCTATGTGCGCCTGGAACATGGTCGGTTCGGCAAGTTCAACACAGGCCAGAAGGGGTTTGCCTGGCTCATGATCCTTGCGGTTGCGGCCATTACCGGAAGCGGGATGGTTCTGATGTTCCGGGATCTCTTTTCCCAGGCATTTCAGGAACAGGCCCGGTTTGTCCATGCCGTCTCCTTTGTTTTTATCTCCCTGTTGCTGCCCGTTCATATCTATCTGTCCCTGATTCCCATGAACCGGCACGGGCTGCGGGCGATTTTCAGGGACGGTTTGATGAGCGCAGACGCGGTTCGGGAACATCATCCCCTCTGGTATGAAGAGCTCAAGAGGGAAGGTCGCCTGTAAGGCCCAATGTGCCGGCACGATCTTTTGCACCACACCACGTCAACCATTCCAGTGGAGGGCCATGGAAGCCGGGAAACCTGAAAATTTGTCCGATCGCATCGCCACTTACCTTACTGAGAAGATCGTGCGCCTGGAGCTGGCGCCTGGGGAGTGGGTCCGTGAACAGGCCATCGCCGGTGAACTGGGGGTGAGTCGTTCTCCCATCCGGGAAGCTATTCGCATTCTTGAGAAACGGGGGCTGGTGGAGATCGTGCCTCGGTGCGGGGCGCGGGTGAGCCGGGTGACCGAGGCGGTGATCGAAGGGCACGCCGATGTCCTTCAGGTCCTGTACGGCCTGGTGGTGCGCCGCTGAATCGAACGGTGCGGTGAGTCTCACCGCATGCAGTTGGTCCACGCCTACGAACAGATGGCGGCCGCGGCTGAAAAGGGGGATGCCGGCGGCGTCTATGATGCGATTTTCAGTTTTGCCGCCGTCGGTCTGGAGACCGTTGAAAACCCGGTTCTTGCAAGGATCCTCCAGGGGTTGATGCCCAACGCCCAGCGGTTGCAATACCTCTCCCTGGTGGTGGACCGTAAACGATACCTTGCGAAGCTGTCCTATTTCAAAACCATTGTGGAGAGCCTCGAAGCGCGGGATGTGGAGAGGGGCGTCCAGGCCATGGAGGCCTATGTGGCGTCGGAAAAGGCTTACGCCCTGGCATCCTTCGGGGCGTCATCGGCGTCACGGTTGAGATGTTGAGAACACGCCGCGTATCCTTGGCTGGTCGAAAGGGTGGGCGGCGGCGTTGTTTTCGGAGGGTGGGCTGATAGTTGTTGAAGGCTCTGTAAACCCTTGAAAGGCTGTAAGATAAACAATGTTGATGGGTGTTGACAGGTGTCTTGTCTCTATGTATCAATGACGGTTGTGGATTGTCGACAATTTTAACAGGGAGGCGTTATGGAAACCATGAAGACACAGGCCGATGTGATTGTCGTGGGAACCGGCCCGGGTGGAGCCACCGTCGCCAGGGAGCTGACGGCACAGGGGAAGGATGTGCTGATCCTGGAATGGGGTGATTACAAACCCGTCAAGGGGACCTTCTCTCAACTGGTGAAAAATGCGGGTATTCCAGGCAGAAATATCCTGTTCAGCAACAAGACCCTCCTTGGTATGGTCCGGGGCATATGTACCGGCGGAAGTTCCATGTTTTACAGCGCCACCGCCTTTGACCCGCCCTTTGAGATGCTTGAGTCCTATGGAATTGATATCCGAGGGGAGGTGGACGCGCTGAAGCGGGAACTCCCCATCGCCCCCCTGAAAGACGAGCTCATGGGTCCCGGTTCCCTGAGGCTGATGGAGAGCGCCCGGAACCTGGGCTATGAGTGGAACAAATTCAATAAGCTCATCGATCAGGACGCCTGTCGGTCCGACTGCCTGAAATGTACCTACGGCTGCCCCCACGGGGCCAAGTGGACTACCCGCGATTACGTGGATGAAGCCGTTGAACAAGGGGCGACCCTGGTCAACGGGGCCAAGGTGGAGAAGGTTATCTTTGAAGGGGACACCGCCATCGGCGTGATATACAAAAAAGGCTTTCAAACCCATTCGGCTTACGCCGACAAGGTGGTCCTCTCCGCGGGGGGCATCGGATCGGCGCATATCCTTCGGCACAGCGGGCTCTACAGCGCAGGGTACGATTTTTTCTTTGATCCCCTGGTGATGGTGTTCGGTTCTGTGGGCGGCCTGGGCAGCAAGGGCGAGACCCAGATGGCCGCGGGTGTCCATATGGAAGATGAGGGGTATCTCATGGTGGACCTTCACTTTCCGACCCCGGTCTTTGCCGCCCAGATCGCTCCGAAATTGAAATTTCACCGTATGCTCTCCCGGCCCGATACCCTCATGGTGATGATCAAGATCAAAGATGAGCTCGGGGGGCGGCTTACCTGGAAAGGGGGCATTCGGAAGAGCATAGGCCCCGGGGACCACCTGAAGATGAAGACGGGAGTGTCCCGGGCAAAGGCCATTTTGAGGCAGGCCGGAGCCAAGGGTGTCTATACGGGCTGGAAGGTAGCCGCCCATCCCGGAGGGACCGTTAAGATCAACCACATGGTGGACTCCGACCTGAAAACAGAGAAGGAAAACCTCTACGTCTGCGACTGCTCTGTGGTGCCGGAGGCCTGGGGACTTCCTCCGACGCTCACCCTCCTTGGCCTGGGAAGACGCCTGGCAGCTCACCTGGCCTGATTGTCACCTTCCCCCCCCCTTTTTGCCTTCCTGTATCCCAAACGGCGCTGACCGGAACGCTAATCGCCTCCGTGCTGCCGTCACAGCCCGGTTTTTTCCCGGGTTCTCCCCCCCATCTTGAACAGTGGCCGTCACGGCCCCGGTGATCTGTCTCCCAGGAAGATATTGACAGGCACGGAAGCTTCATAGTAGGTGAGGTTGAACGTTTAACCTATCGGGGGAATCACCATGGCAGCAACCATCAAAGAGATCGCCAAACGGGTCGGGGTGTCCATTGCCTCGGTCTCCCTTTACCTGAACAACAAAGAGACGACGCGGGTCAGTGCCTCCACCAAGGAGCGTATCGACAAGGTGGTGGACGAGCTCAATTATCGCAAAAACATCTTTGCCAGCAGCCTGGGGCGACACGAATCCAAGATCACCGGTGTGATTATTCCCACTTCGCTTCCCCTGTTCGTCAATGAGTTTACCAACGCCATCCTGGCGGGCATTCAACAGGTCCTCTCGGAAAGGGGATACAGCATGCTCTTTCTGCCCGTTAACGGAGCCTCCTCCGAGGAGATCGTGAAAGACCAGCTTCAAAACAGCGCGGGATGCGACGGGTATTTTCTCTTCAGCACAGGCTTTTGCTCCACCGAGCAGGTGCACCGCAACATCTCCACCCTCCAAAACAGCGGCAAGCCCTTTGTCACCATCAACATCCCGGAGCTGGACCTGCCCGTTCATCAGGTCATCCTCCAGGACCTGGACAAAGCCTCTGGGGCTTCTTTCCTGATCGATCAGGGGCACCGGGAGATCGTTCTGCTCCTGGGCCGCGAGAACGACGTCAACGCCCTGGGAGTGATCGATGCCTACAACGCGTGCTGCCGCGAGGCGGACATCGAGGTGCGCGGGGAGAATATCTGCTACGGGGATTACCAGGCCGAATCCGCCTACCTGGCGATAAAAGAGCGTCTGACCACCGGGCCGACGCCCACGGCCATCTGCTGCATGTCGGACCAGATGGCCATGGGAGCCTATGCCGCCGTTCAGGAGGCCGGGCTCCGCATCCCCGAGGATATCTCCGTCATCGGGCGCAACAACGTCACCTTCTCGCCTTTTCTCTACCCGGCCCTGACCACCGTGGACCTGCACATGGCCGATGCCGGAAAGAGCGCGGCCGAGCTCCTGCTCAACGTGGCCGCAGGGGAGGTGACCTCCACCTGCCACAAGGTGATGATCCGCAGCACCCTGGCAGAGCGGGCGTCGGTCCGGACTTTGGGTTAGGTAGCCTCTTTGTGCCTCCACCTGGCTGGTTAAATCTGATTATCAACGGGTTACGAAAACGCATCCTGGCCCTCCAAGGCTTGTGGGATAGTTTGTACAATCCACCAGCTATATGCTTTCGAGGTGGCTCACCTCGCCGTCGGAGGCAGCCGGGTTAAAGACGCCTCCGGCGGCCCTGCCGGGGGCCAAACTTTTAGCCTGATTTATAAAGCCGGGTTTGACAAACAGGTTGTGCTCAATTTCACGAAAATCTTCGCGGAAGCTCTTCCCCTGAGGAACGAAGGGGGAGGGCTTTCGCAACCTGGGGTCCAGGGGATTTATTCCCTGGCCGCCGGAGGCACGCTTTTTGAGCTCACTTTAACCATAGAAGGCTTGTTTTTTTGAAAAACCATATGAGGTGTATCCAGCGGCCCTGCCGAGAGGGATTCGGCGCAAAGGGGCCGTTTTTTCATTTGTTTTACGTGACAGGATTTTTTGTTTGAAAAGGGGACAGTGAGGATGGATGGACAAGGAGTAGGCCAAGGGCGGCTCAGCGCCTTTTTTAAGTGTTCCGACTTCGGGACTGATCTGAAAACAGAACTCATCGCAGGGTTTACCACCTTTGCGACCATGGCGTACATCATCGCGGTGGTGCCCGGCATGCTCAGCTCGGGCGGGGTGCCCAAGGGGGAGGCCTTTACGGTCACCGTGGTGATGACGGTGCTGGCCTCTCTTGTCATGGGGCTCTACACGAACCGGCCCTTTATGCTGGGGCCGGGGCTTGGCAGCGTGGCCATTTTCTCCTTTACCCTGCTCAAAGGGGGCGTCCCTTTAAGCATCGCATCGGGCATCGTCTTTATCAGCGGGGTGATCTTTATCCTCGTTTCGGTCTTCGGAGTCCGGGAGTTTATCGTGACGGTGATTCCTCCGAGTGTGAAGGTGGCCGTGGGGGCAGGGATTGGCCTGTTCATCGCGCTTTTGGGGTTCAAGCATGCGGGGATCATCGTGGCCAATCCGGGCAAGAACGTCCTGGTCTTTGGCGACCTCACCTCGGCCAAGGCCCTCCTGTCTATTTTGGGTTTTTTCCTGGTGCTTTTCTTTACTGCCCGCAAGGTCAAGGGGGGCATCATCTTTGCCGTGCTCCTCACCACCCTGGCGGGCATCCCCTTCGGGGTGACCCGGCTTCCTGAGAGCCTAGTGTCCATGCCGTCGGGCATCGATTCCATGATGTTCAACCTCGACATCACAGGGGCCCTGAGCCCGAAGTATCTTCCCTATCTCCTGGCGTTCTTCATCCCTGATTTCTTCTCCACCCTGGGGACCCTCCTTGCCGTGGGGGCACAGGCCGGGTACTTGGACGAGAAAGGGGACATGCCGGGTATCGACAAATGTTTTTATGTGGACTCCGGCGCCACCGCCTTCGGGTCCTTTTTTTCCTGCCCGGTGCTCACCACCTATCTGGAGTCCTCCGCCGGGGTGGAGGCAGGGGGTCGAACCGGCCTGACCACCGTGACCGCCTCCTTCTTTTTCCTGCTGACCCTCTTTTTTTCGCCCATTGCCCTGATGATTCCGTCCTGCGCCACCTCTCCGGTGCTGATGTATATCGGTATCTCCATGCTGGGCTCCATGCGAAAAATCGACTACAGCGACATGACGGAGTACATCCCCGCCTTTGTCTGCGTGACGGTGACCATTTTCTCATTTAACGCGGGCAACGGCATCGCAGCGGCCCTGGTGGTGTATGCCTTTTTGAAGCTTGTCACAGGAGCGGCCCGGGATGCCCACTGGTCGGTTTACGCCATCGCCCTTCTCATGATCTACTATTTCAGGATCATCGCAACTCACTGATATGAAAATGATGTAACCATTCAGCGCGCCTCCGGCGGAGCCTTGAAATGATGGTTTAAGACCTGTTTGCTAAACTTTTCAAAAGGTTGGCCCCCGGCAGGGCCGCAGGAGACATGTGGGGCTGAATCGTTGAAAATGATAAGAAAAAGGAGGCGGACACCATGGTTGTGGATGCCCTGTTAAAAGATGCCCTGGTGTTCAACGTTTTTCTCAAGCGGTGGGACCGCTGCGACGTGGTGATTCACCGGGGGCGCTTTTTGTATGTCGGCAAGGTGGAGGGCATGGGCTTTGAGCCTGAAGAGATTCGGGACTGTGGAGGAAAGCCCCTGATTCCGGGACTCATCGACATCCACCTGCACATCGAAAGCACCCTGTGCACCCCGGTGCCCTTTGCCCGGGCCGTTGCGGAGCGGGGGGTGACCACCGTGGTATCCGAGCCCCATGAGATCGCCAACGTCTTCGGGATTCGGGGCATCCAGGAGATGATCCGCGCCTCTGAAGGGGTGGCGGCGGATGTTTACTACGGGGTTCCCAGCTCCGTACCCGCCACCTCATCTGATCTGGAGACCTCCGGGGGCGTGGTGGGCCTGGAGGAGCTGGACCGGCTTTTTCGGGACGAACCGAAGGTCATCTGCCTGGGGGAAGTGATGAACTGCCCGGAGCTCATTGCCATGGGCCCGTCCCGTGCCGCAGAGTTCATCGACTACATGCGAAGGGAGCAGCCCTTTGCCGCCGTGGAGGGGCACTGCCCCTCCTACAAGGGGCTGGACCTTGCCAAGGTGCTCTACATGGGCGTGGACTCGGACCATTGCCTCCAGGACCCCGAGGGGCTGGAGCAGCGTCTGGCAAACGGCATGTTTGTGGAAATCCAGGAAAAAGCTGTGACCCCGGAGATTGTCGACTGTCTTCTGGCCCACGATACCGACGGTCTTTTCTGCTTTGTCACCGATGATGTGCCCCCCAACGTTCTGGTGGAAAAAGGGCACCTCGACCATGTGGTGAGAAAGGCCCTTGAGGCGGGCATGCCCCTGGAAAAAGCCGTCATCGCCGCCACCTGGTCCCCGGCCCGCCGCATGGGGTTCCGGGACAGGGGAGCCATTGCACCGGGCAAGGTCGCCGATGCCGTGCTCCTGGCCGACCGGTCAGCAGATTTTACCGTGGAGGAGGTCTTTAAAGGCGGAGTCCCCGTGTCCTGGTGCCAAACGGCAGAGGTTGGCTGTGGTGAAACCTTTCCCGAGGATTTCTACCAAAGCATCCGCCTGCCCGAGGAACTCCCGGACACCCTGTTTGAGCTGGAGGCCCCGGAGGGCGTAGGGGCGGTTTTCTGCCGCACCATGGAGAAGAACAATCTCACCACCTACACCCGTGAAGGGCGACTCACGCTACCTGTGGAAGAGGGCAGGGTGTGTTGGGAAGAGGCGCCCTGCAACCTGGCCCTTGTCATTGAGCGCCACACCGGAAAGGCCGGGGCAGGCAAGGGGATCATGACCGGGTGCATCTTTCAAGGGGGCGCCGTGGCCACCTCCTATGCCCACGACAGCCACAACCTGCTGGTGGCCGGGGACCGGGCCTCGGACATGAAGATGGCCGCATCCTGGGTGGTCCGCAACCAGGGCGGGATCTGCGTGGTGCGAAAAGGGGAGGTGGTGGCCTCCCTGGCCCTTCCCGTGGCAGGTCTCCTCTCCGAAGACCCCATGCCCGAGATTGCCGCACGGGTCGCCCGGATCCAGCAGGCCATGGAAGAACTCGGCTTTGTCCATCCCAACCCGCTGATGTCCTTTGCCACCCTTACCCTGCCGGTGAGCCCGGCCCTGAAGCTTACAGACAAGGGCCTCGTGGATGTCGGGAGCAGCACCCTGGTGGAACTGTTTGCGTAACGCACTCAAAACAACAGCCTTCCATGGTTAAAGTGAGTGGAAAAAGCAGGCCTCCGGCGGCGAGGTGAGCCACCTCGAAAGCGTATTGCCATTGCACTTTGCCCTTCGTTCCTCAGGGCAAAGTGCAATGGCCTTCGGCTCGGGCTTCGCCCGACAGAAACGCTAATAGTTTGTGCGGGCTGGCTCACACGCTTCGAAGTCACAGGATACGTTGTTGCCACGTGTCCATTATCGATGTAACCGCACTGCCTCCGGCGGCCAGGTGGGGGCACCTGGAAACCTTAATGCGAATGCGCTTTCCCTCTCGTTCCTCGGGGAAAATTACATTCGCCTTTGATTGGCCTGATTTTTAAAGCTGTTTGTTAAACTTTTTAAACGTTTAGCCCCCGGCAGGGCCGCCGGAGGCAATTGAATCGTTGCCCAAAAAAAAAGGCGGTATCCGAATCATCGGATACCGTCTTTTTTATGTCGTATGGGTGGCGTCTGCCTCAGTCAGGGGGGGCTATGCCACGGGAACGATCCAGTTCAGGGGATCTTCGGAACGACCGAACTGGATGTCCATGAGGTCGTTGAAGATGCCGGAGGAGATGGGTCCTGCGCCGCCGTCGCCCACGGTGATTTCGCGGTCACCGTACTTGATCTTGTTGACCGGGGAGATGACCGCTGCGGTACCGGAGCCGAAGACCTCCTGGAGGCGGCCTTCTTCGTGGGCCTTGAACACCTCGTCAATGGAGATGCGTTTTTCCGCGACTTTTTTGCCCTGGTGGCGGGCCAGCTTGAGCACGGAGTCCCGGGTGATGCCTGCCAGGATGCTGCCGTTGAGCTCGGGGGTGACGATCTCGTCGTCGATGACAAAGAAGATGTTCATGGAGCCCACCTCTTCGACGTATTTGCGCTCCACGCCGTCGAGCCAGAGAACCTGGGTGTAGCCTTCGGCCTGGGCGATCTCGGTGGCGTAGAGGCTGGCCGCGTAGTTGGCGCCGGTTTTGGCTGCGCCGAGGCCGCCGCGGACGGCACGGACGTGTTCCGGGGAGACCCAGATTTTTACCGGATTGAACCCTTCGGGGTAGTACGCGCCCACCGGGGAGAGGATGATCATGAACCGGTGGGTGGGGGAGGACTTCAAGCCGATGTAGGGGTCCATGGCGATGATGAAGGGACGGACATACAGCGAGGTGCCGGGAGCAGAAGGGATCCAGCCCTTTTCCATGCTGAGGAGGGCCTGGAGGGCCTCCAGGCAGTCGTCCACGTTGATCTCGGGGATGCAGAGGGCGTGGGCGGAACGGTTGAGGCGCTCGAAGTTGTCACGGGGACGGAAGAGCTGGGCGGAGCCGTCTTCCTTCTTGTAGACCTTCAGGCCTTCGAAGATGGTCTGGCCGTAGTGGAGGACCATGGTGGCGGGGCTCACTTCAAAGGGACCGTAGGGTACGATGCGGGCGTCGTGCCATCCGATGCCTTCGGTGTAGTCCATGCAGAACATGTGGTCGGTGAAGATGGTCCCGAATCCCAGGTTGGATTCATCGGGGTGTGCCTTGGGCGTGTCGATTTTGTTGATGGTGATATCCATGGAAGACCTCAAAAAAGTCATGGCAATGGCTGTGACATGCGCGGCCATTGAAGGTTGATATATCAGTATGGCGAAACGCCATGCAGAGTGAACCGTGTGTCGGGGGCAGGGCAAGGGTTGCAGTGACAGGTAAGCCGTATCGGATTTTGAATCATGTCCTTGAAAATTGATGATTTTCAGGGACGGCTCGTCACGCAATGTCTTTGCCGGGTGCCTCAATATGTTTTCGGATGCGCAGAACGGACAGGCTCTGGCCATGGGCCGGGGTAGAGGACCAAACGGCTGGGTGTCGAATCGGTCTCGGCATGGTGACGCCTTGAGCGGCAAGTGCGCACAGGTTTTAAAATTTAGATAGCGGTATCCGAGGGGTAAATCAAGAAGAATGTGCCCAATGTCCTTGAAAAACGCATATTAACAAAGTTTTCGGCCTGGGACGGACCAACTTGCGCAAAGGGGCTTGACAAGGGAATTTGGTTTGCGATATTGCTTCTTGATTGATCTTGACGTTAACGTCAAGTGAAAGGCAGCCCAAGCAATGTGAAAGGATACGGCAGCTCCCTGATTCAGCACGCTTTTCCGAGGGTAGACGGAAGGACGGCGCAGGTGGTATCGTATCTCCCTGGCCCGGAATGATTCCGGGTCGGATATCTTTGGATATTCTGCACCTTCCCGGGCGCTATCGGGCAGGTGCCAGGCATGATCAAGGCACATCACGTGCTGAAAGTGGTGAAACATGAGACAGGACATCATTGAAATCCGTTGGCACGGCCGGGGAGGTCAGGGTGCCATCACAGCCGCCAAGGTTGTGGCCAACGCCGTGTTCAAGGCAGGCTACAAAGGTGTGGTTATGGCCCCCACCTTCGGAACGGAGCGCAGGGGAGCCCCCGTTTTCACGTCCCTGAAGATCTCCCGGGAGAAAATCTACGATCTCTCTCCCATTGAAACCCCCGATATGGTTGTGGTTCTGGACCACACCCTCCTTGATGAAGTGGACGTCACCCATGGCCTGAAGGACGGGGGGCAGATTATCCTCAACACCCCGAAAGCCATAGACACCTACGACTTCGGCGCCCACAAACTCTCCATCTCCGATGTGACATCCCATGCCCTGGAGGCCGGCCTGGCCCCCGGCATCGTCAACACCGGGATCATCGGTGCCTTTGCCAAGGCCACCGGTCTGGTGAGCCGTGACCTTTTGAGGGAAGCCATCCTCAACGAGTTTTCCGTCATGAAGCCCGAGGAGAACGCCCGGGCGGCCGCCCTTACTTATGATCGCACAGTCATCGGAGGTGCCTGATGTCCAAAGACGCATTCTGCAACATGATCTCTGTCAGTGAACCGGGCCCCGGGGACGGGGGCAACACCGGATCCTGGCGGGTGGTTCGTCCCGTCATCGATACGGAGAAGTGCATCCCCGCCAAAACCGGGAAGCCGTCGTGTTTCAACTGCTGGCTCTACTGCCCTGACGCGGTGGTCACCAAGACCATTCCGCCCACCATTGATTATACCTACTGCAAGGGGTGCGGCATCTGCGCCGAGGAGTGTCCCGCCGGGGCCATCTCCATGGTGCCCGAGGCGAGCTTTACCAAGGAGGAGAAATAGACCATGCATGTGATTGAATCAGGCAACGTGGCTGCCGCAACTGGGGTCAAACTGGCGAGGACCCAGGTAATCGCCGCCTACCCCATCACGCCGCAGACCCCTCTGACGGAAAAATTGTCCGAGTTCGTCGAGTCCGGTGACCTCCCTGCCGAATACATCCCCGTGGAGAGCGAGCACAGCGCCATGGCCGTGTGCATCGCCTCCTCTACCGCAGGGGCCCGCTCCTTTACCGCCACCAGCGCCAACGGCCTGCTCTACATGAACGAGCAGCTCCACTGGGCGGCAGGGGCCCGTCTTCCCATCGTCATGTGTGTGGCCAACCGCGGCGTGGGCGCGCCCTGGACCGTTTGGAACGACCATCAGGACACGGTGAGCCAGCGGGACCTGGGCTGGATTCAGCTCTACTGCGCCGACCACCAGCAGATTCACGACACGGTGCTTAAGGCCTTCAAACTGGCCGAAACCGTGAGCATCCCCGTTATGGTGTGCTACGACGGCTACCTTCTGTCCCATACCTACATGCCCTTTGACGTGCCCGAGCAGGAGAAGGTGGACGCCTTTCTGCCCGGCTTTGAGCCCACCCATTTCCTGAACCCGGAAAAGCCCCGGAACTTCAACACCGTGACCCTGCCGGACGTGCGGCCCGACCTCCACGGCAACACGGCCCCCGGTTACATGGAGATCCGCAAGACCCTGCACACGGACCTGCGCGCGGCCCTTTCCGAGATCGAAAAGATCGACGGGGAGTTCGGCGAGATCTTCGGCCGTGGCGGCGAGCCCTTCCTGGAGCCCTACCGCTGTGAGGATGCCGACTACGTGGCTTTCTGCATGGGATCTCTCTCCTACCAGCTCCGCGACGTAGTGGATGCCATGCGGGAGGAGGGAATCAAGGTGGGTGTCATGGGCCTGAAGGTCTACCGGCCCTTCCCCGACGCCGCCGTGCGCGAGGCCCTTTCCGCGTTTAAGGGCGTCATCGTGCTTGAAAAGGCTCTCTCCTACGGCAACCAGGGCGCTCTCTATGCAGACGTCAAGTCCGCGCTCTACAGCGCTGAGACCCGGCCGTTCGTGCACAACTACATCGTGGGCCTTGGGGGCCGGGAGATCAAGACCCAGCACCTGTACGACGCCCTGACCGAATCCATCAACAAAGAAGCCGCCGTCGGGGATGAACCCCGGTGGATCGGCCTGAAGCTGTAGAGGGTGGCTGCCATGGATAAAGAGAAGAAAACAACGATTTTGAGCCTGACGGATGAAGAGATCATGAATCCGGGCAACCGCGCCTGCTCCGGCTGCGGCCTGGGCATCGTGTACCGCACCGCCCTGAAAGCCCTGGGCAAGGATACGGTGTTGGCCGTTCCCCCCAGCTGTCTGACTGTTCTCCAGGGGCTCTACCCCGTGGCCTCCACCAAGCTTCCTTGCGTGAACGTCACCTTTGCCTCCACGGCCGCGGCCGCCACCGGCGTGCGGGCAGCCCTGCGCGCCACCGGGCGTGATCATTTGAATGTTGTGGCCTTTGCCGGCGACGGCGGCACCGGGGACATCGGCATCCAGGCCCTCTCCGGCGCCTGCGAGCGCGGTGAGGACATCATCTACATCTGCTACGACAACGAAGCCTACATGAACACCGGTGTGCAGCGTTCCGGCACCACCCCCAAGGGCGTCATGACCACCACCACCCCCATCAAGGGCAAGCTCCAGCACAAAAAAGACGTGCCGAGCATCATCGCTGCCCATGGGATCGATTACGTGGCCACGGCCTCGGCCGCCTACCCCCTGGATCTCTACGACAAGGTGAAAAAGGCCGCCTCCATGAAGGGCGGGACCCGCTACATCCACGTCCACACCCCATGCCCCTCGGGCTGGGGCTTTCCCACCCGCAACACCGTGAAGATCGGCAAGCTGGGGGTCACCACCGGCCTGTTCGACCTCTACGAGATCGTCAAGGGCGAGTTCTCCCTTACCGGTGAGTCCGCCAAGCGCGTGGGCAAAGAACGTACCCCCGTCACCGAGTACTTCCAGACCCAGCGTCGCTTCAGCTCCCTCTCCGATGCGGTGATCGAAGAGATGCAGGGCATGATCGATTCGAAGTGGGCCAATTATACGGCATAGAACCACTCGAACGACTGTGAAACAAACAAACGGGTACCCTTCGGGGTGCCCGTTTTTTATTTGGGGGAGAGGGTGCCGGGGATTTGCGCGGCGAAGGCGGTGCAGGGGGCGCACTCTACGGATCAGTAGCCAGGGTTGCTGCGGGGGAATGGTAGGGGGCGCCGTGCGCACCGATTGACGAAAAAGCAGCCTCCGGCGGCCAGGTGGGGGCACCTGGAAACCCTATGGCGAATGCATGGAGGCAGCCATTATGCCATCGTTCTCGGGGCATTCGCGTGATGTATGACATGGGGCAACCGTCTTTGCAGGCGAAGACGGATTAAACGTTTGGCCTCCGGCAGGGCCGCCGGAGGCCAAATTTTTATACCATCCCTTAGTTTTTCAGGCTGTGGATGGGCGCCGGGATGCGACCCCCGTGGAGAACAAAGTCGTTGCGGCCCTGGCAGTTTTTCACGTCGATGATGGTGGCGTGACCCAGGAGGCCCCCGTAGTGGGCGCTCTCTCCGGCCACTTTGCCGGGCACGGGGATGAGGCGGCAGGCGGTGGTCTTGTTGTTGATCATGCCGATGGCCATCTCGTCGGCGATGATCCCAGCGATGGTCTCCTCGGAGGTGGCACCAGGGATGGCCACCATGTCCAGGCCCACGGAGCAGACGCAGGTCATGGCTTCGAGCTTTTCGATGTTGAGGAAGCCCTTCTGGCAGGCCTCTTCGATGTTCAGGTCCTCGCTCACAGGGATAAAGGCGCCGGAGAGGCCGCCCACGTGGGAGCTTGCAAAGGCGCCGCCTTTTTTCACGGCGTCGTTGAGCATGGCAAGGGCGGCGGTGCTGCCCGGTGCGCCGATGCTGATGAGGCCCAGGCTCTGGAAAATTTCGCCCACGCTGTCTCCCACGGTGGGGGTGGGGGCCAGGGAGAGGTCCACCACGCCGAAGGGGATGTCGAGGGTCTGGGCCACTTCGCGGCCGATGAGCTCGCCCACGCGGGTGACCTTGCAGGCCGTGCGTTTGATGATCTCGGCGATGTCGCCCAAGCCCAGGTTGGGTTTGGCTTCCACGGCTCGGTCGATGGCACGCTTCACCACGCCGGGGCCGCTGACCCCCACGTTGATGACGGCGTCGGCTTCGCCGGTGCCGAGGTAGGCCCCGGCCATGAAGGGCACGTCCTGGGGGATGTTGCAGAAGACGCAGAGTTTGGCCACGGCAAGGCCGTCTTTGTCGGCGGTGAGGGCGGCCCCGCGCTTGATGGCCTGGGCCATGAGGAGCACGGCGTCCATGTTGATGCCTGCCCGGGTGGAGCCCACGTTCACCGAGGCACAGATGCGCTCGGTCTGGGTGAGGGCCTCGGGGATGGCTTCGATGAGAGCCCGGTCTCCGTTGGCCATGCCTTTTTCTACCAGGGCGGAGAAGCCGCCGATGAAGTCCACGCCCACTTCCACGGCAATGTCGTTCAAGGTCTTGGCGATCTCAACCATCTGGTCGGCGTTGAAGGGGGCGGCCACTACGGCGATGGGGCTGATGGAGATACGTTTGTTCACCACCTCGATGCCGTATTTGTCTCCGATGGCGTTGCAGGTGGCCACAAGGGGGCCGGCAAGGCGGGTGATTTTTTTACGCAGGTTGGACTTGAAGGTCTCCAGGTCGTGGCTGGCGCAGTCAAAGAGGTTGATCCCGAGGGTCACGGTACGGACGTCGAGGTGCTCGTATTTGAGCATCTCCACGGTGGATATCAGTTCGTTATCGCTAAGCATGGTCTGTTCCTGACATGTTTTTTTGCTTCATTGGTAAAGACGGCGGTGGTTCACACTCAAATGCGGTTCACCGTGTCGAAGATGTTCTTGTGCTGGAAGGTGAGGGCCAGGTTGAGGCTGGCGGCCTTCTCTTTGAGGGTGGCGGAGAGAATGTGCCGGTCCACGGTATCAGGGACCAGGATCTCATAGACCATGATGTTTCGCTCCGGGTTGTCCCCGCCTTCGAACACGGCCGTCAGGTTGATGATGTTGACGCCCGCTTCAGCGATGACATTGGAGATGTCGTACACCAGCCCCTTGCTGTCCGGGCCGATGGTGGTGATGATGAAGTGCTCGCCTTCACACTCGACCTGGGGGGCGTTAACGTCCAGAGGGCTGATGTGGACCTGGAGGCCATCTTCCTGAAAGGCGCCGTTGAATGCCTCGGTGACGGCTTCCAGATCGGTACCCGCCGGCATGGAGACAATGTAAAGACCCGCAAATTCGGACTGAAGGATGGTCTGGCTGACATTTTCTATGTTGCAGTCCAGCTGCAGAAGAACCCGGGCCACCGATGAGACGATGCCGGGCCGGTCTTTTCCGATTACCGTGATGATGATCTTGCTCATGTGCACAACCTGACTCTGTGATGTTGGTGTGGCCGCCCGAAGGGTCGGTCACCGTAAGAAAATGGGCTGTCGGGAACGTCTCGTTCCGTGCCTTTCGGCAAGATATGGGTTTGTGATTGCGTAAATCAGAAGCCCGATCCGTGATTTCAGCCTTGAAATATCAATCGCGTCGTTCCCTTCGGGTTGACACGATGTGTGTTATGTACCATGAACCCACCAGCATGAACACCATTATTATTACCAAATAGCGGCTTTTCGGGGTGGCGGGGGCGGGGGGCGCAAAGGGCGTGGCCTATGGCGTTGCGGAAAACCTCAATGGTCGGGCTATGTTTCGAGACTCCCTGCTGTTTCAAGGGTCAAATGCCTCTTTAAACCGAGATTGCTCTGCGGGATAGGATACCTCATGAAAAGTGGGTTGCGTATTTGCGCAGTGGGATGAGGGCGGATGCCGGGCCGGGCGGAATCCACGATCCTTATGGAGGAGCTGTTTCTGCGGGCTTCCCTTTTTTGTGGAGGAAATGTTGGGGCAGGGGTTGAAAAATCCGTGATCCTTTTTACAATATGCTTGATACAGTGGGTATAACTTTCATGGATCCATGGGGGAGGCCGGATGCTCGGCAAGGCCTTGAGGGAGATTCATAAAGGGCTCTGCTGTCGGTACGATATGGACGAAACCTAAAGGAAACCATTCAATCCGACCTCTAAAGACTGGAGAGTTGTGGCACAGGAGATACCATGCAGATCGTGACGACCCACAAGGGGACCGACTTTGACGGGTTGGCCTCCCTTATTGCCGCCACCATGATTTACCCGGATGCGGTTCCGGTTCTTCCCAAAAGCGTCAACGCCAATGTTCGGGCCTTCATGGCCATTCACAAGGATCTGTTTGAGATCCTCCACCCGCGGGAGATCAATCTGGATGAGGTGACCCAGCTTATTGTGGTGGACACCAACAGCTGGAAGCGCCTGGACGGGTTTGCCCCTCTGCAGGAGCGGGACGATCTCACCATTCATATCTGGGACCATCACCACGGCGGCGACATCAAGGCCGACATGGTTCGAAACGAGGGGTATGGCTCCGCCGTCACCCACCTCATTCTCGAACTGGAAGCCCGGCGCATGGTCCTTACCCCCATTTTGGCGACCCTGTTTCTCATCGGCATTTATGAGGACACCGGAAGCCTCACCTATCCTTCCACCACCCCCGAAGACGCCCGGGCCGTTGCCTGGCTCCTGGATCGAAAGGCCGATCTCTCCGTTTTAAGCGGTTTCCTTAAGCAGGTGTACGGTGAAAAACAGAAGTCCGTGCTCTTTGAGATGATGAAGAACCCGGAGAGGCGCAAGGTCAACGGGTACACCCTCTCCTTTGCGGCGGTGCCCATCGAGGGCCATGTGGCCAACCTCTCCGTGGTGGTGAACATGTTCCTGGACCTGGAAAACAGCGACGCGGCCTTCGGCGTCTTCTACGACGGGGAGGGCAGCAAGTGCATGATCATCGGTCGCAGCACGGCCGAGAACCTGGACATGGGAAAACTCATGCGTACCCTGGGGGGCGGCGGCCATCCCGGCGCCGGGGCAGCCCAGTTCAAATCCGATTTCCACAACCCCGATGTCGTTTTTACCATGCTCTGCAACCTCGTGGAGAACGACCAGGTGGCTTCGGTGCAGCTTGGGGATATCATGAGCTTTCCCGTGGTCTCCGTGGAGGCCACCACCCCCATGGAAACCCTGGGCGAGCTCCTTCGGGAACGCGGCTGCACCGGGGTGCCGGTCACCGACAACGGCAAGGTGGTTGGGGTGATCTCCCGGCGCGACTTCAAAAAGATCCGCAAGGAAAAGCAACTCAAATCCCCGGTCAAAGCCTATATGAGCCCTTCCGTGGTAGAGATCGAAGCCGAAAAAAGCCCCCTGGAGGCGGCACGGCTCATGATCAAACACGACATCGGCCGGGTGCCGGTGGTTGAAGACGGCAGGATGATCGGTATTGTCACCCGCACCGACGTGATGCGCTACTACTACGACCTCATCCCCGATTAAGCATTTTCATAAAAAAGCAGGCCAAAACTGATGGGAAAACCCGAAAGCCTTTGGCCTGCTTTTTTACCCTCCGGGGGTGAAAATTCGTCGCGGGGTTGGTGAGTTTGTGTCTTTTCTTTTTATAATGTGTTGTTACCTGTTTTTCCTCCCCATGCTCTATATCGGCCTTTTCCTCCATCGTATGAACCCCCAATCCCCCTGTATCTGTGAAGCGTAGGGTGCGGCCCCCGCACCGCAAACGTAACGCGAGGCCATCGGTTTTGGTCACAGCTAACGCCATTCTACGACGCCGTAACCTATCCTTTTTCTTCGGTAATTGACGGTGCGCACGGCGCACCCTACGGGACAACGGCCTTTTGCCGCCATGGCGAAAACGATTCCCTGTCCCCACGGAACCCCCGGTCCCGCCTGGGTTGCGAAGCGTAGGGTGCGGCCCCCGCACCGCAAACGTAACGCGAGGCCATCGGCTTTGGTCACAGCCAACGCCATTCTACGACGCTGTAACCTATCCGTTTTCTTCGGTAATTGACAGCGCGCACGGCGCACCCTACGGGACACCGGCTTTTTGCCACCATGGCGAAAACGATTCCCTGTCCCCACGGAACCCCCGGTCCTGCCTGGGCTGCGAAGCGTAGGGTGCGGCCCCCGCACCACAAACGTAACGCGAGGCTATCGGCTTTGGCCACAGCCAACGCCATTCCAAGGCGCCGTAACTCATTCGCTTTCTTTGGTAATTGACGGTGAGCACGGCGCACCCTACGAGGTATCGGCTTTTTGTTGGTACGACAAGAAAGCGATTCCCTGTCCCCACGGAACCCCCGATCCCGCCTGAATTGCGAAGCGTCGGGTGCGGCCCCCGCACCGCAAACGTAACGCGAGGCCATCGGCTTTGGCCACAGCCAACACCATTTCAAGGCGCCGTAACTCCTCCACTTTCTTTGGTAATTGGCGGTGCGCACGGCGCACCCTACGGGACACTGGCTTTTTGCCGCCATGGCGAAAACGATTCCCTGTCCCTACGGAACTCCCGGTCCCGCCTGGGTTGCGAAGCGTAGGGTGCGGCCCCCGCACCGTAAAACGGTACGCAAGGCCAGAGGTTAGAAATCAACCCCCGGCTGGGGCTCGATGCCTTTTCTGTAGGCGTGTTTGATTTCGCGGATTTCGCTTGCGGTGTCGGCTCTGTCGATGATTTCGGGGTGGGCGTCCCTGCCGGTGAGGACCAGGTGGAGGAGGGCAGGGCGTTTGTCCAGGAGGGCATGGACCTGTTCAAGGTCCACGAGGTTGAGGTGAAGGGCGTTGTTGACTTCGTCCAGGATGAGGAGGTCAAAGCGGCCCGAGGCTATTTTGTCATGGGCCAGGGCCACGGCATCCTGGGCGTTTTTTCGATGTTCAGCGTGGGAGTAGGGGTTGCCTTCGATGCCGCAGAATCCTTTGCCGGTGGCGGTAAGCTCCACGAGGCCGCCGAGCTTTTTAACTCCGTCCCACTCCCCGGAGTAGAGATCCCCTTTCATAAACTGGATAATGCAGGTCTTCATGCCGTGGCCCGCAGCCCTCAGGGCCATGCCCATGGCACTGGTGGTTTTGCCCTTGCCGTAGCCGGTGATGACCACCACAAGGCCGCATCTCTCCTTGGGTTCGAATGTTCTGATCTCCATGGCAGTGTCCTGATGGCATGCATGACACCCAAAGGGGGTGCATTTTGTGCTTCCCCAGCGGAGATACCCCGGGCAACGCCGTTAACACGATGTCGGCTTGCCCGGGGAATCCGTTTTTGTGGCGATGGATTACAGCAGAAGCCGCTTGACGCCTGCAACGATCTCTTCGGTGGAGTCGGGGCCCTTGGGGATGTAGTCGTCGGCCTCCATGGCCCGTCCGTCGTAATGGGAGTAGCGGGTGGAGCCCACGTGGTCGGCCACGGCGGTGAGCATGAGGATGGGAATGCCCTCGTACTTTTCGTCGTTTTTCAATTGGTCACAGACTGCGTAGCCATCCATCTCCGGCATCATGACGTCAAGGACAATGGCATCCGGAGGGTTGGCCTCCACCTTGGCGATGGCCTCGCTGCCGTTGTAGGCCACCTCGGTGAGGAACCCTTCTCTTTCGAGCCTTTTTTTGATGACGAGGGTCATATCGGGTTCGTCATCCACCACAAGAACACGCTTCTTTTCAGTCATGGCAACCTCCTTGATCGGCATGGGTTGATGGCTCAGGTGCGGTCCGGCATCCGTGGTATCCCACCGGGGCCGGTCGCGCCTTTCCGGGCGGTTTTCCGCCCGGCCAGGATGTGGGGTATGGGGGGCAAGGGCAGGCCCTTGCGGTCATGCTCCGGGGTTGTTCGGTCTTGACGCCTGCAGGTGGTTTGGGGTTTCTGTTATGGTACCACAGAGCTGGCTTAATTTCTTGAATGTTCAATCAATATAATCGGGTCAGGGGGCGGCCGCCGATGCGGGCATCGGTGCGGGCTCCTCCAGCCCCGGCCTGGGATAGAGTCCTGCCCGTTTAACAATTTCGGGAACCTTCTCTTCCCATTCGATGGCCATGACGTGGAATCCACAGACCCCCTCCACCTCCTTGAGGCGCTCAATTGTTTCCAGGCAGATGGCGATACCTTCGTCTGCCTGTTTCTCTTTGGGGGTGTCGCTCATGCGTTTGACCAGCTCTTCGGGGACGTCGATGCCCGGGACGCGGCTGCGCATGTATTTGGCCATGCCCGCGGTTTTAAAGGGGGTGACCCCTGCAAGGATGTAGGTCTGCTCGTGGAGGCCCCGGTCCCGGACTCCTTGCATCCACGCTTCGAATTTATCGACGTTATAGATGCACTGGGTCTGGATGAACTCGGCCCCTGCGGCGATTTTCTTGGCCAGGCGGGGGACGCGGATCTCAAAGGGGTCGGCAAAGGGGTTGGCCGCCGCTCCGATGAACATCTCCGGCGGACGGCTGATGGCATCGCCACCGATGAAGGTGCCGTCGTCGCGCATCTGCCGGACCACCTGGAGGAGCTGCATGGAGTCCAGGTCGTGGACGTTCTGACCGGTCTTGCAGTCCCCGAAGCTCTGGTGATCGCCGGTGAGGCAGAGGATGTTGTTGATGTCAAAGGAGGCGGCCCCCAGGATATCGCTTTGCAGGGCGATGCGGTTTTTGTCCCGGGTGACCATCTGGAGAACAGGCTCCAGCCCTGCCTGTTTCAGCCGGATGGAGGCGGCCAGGCTGCAGAGCCGGGTCATGGAGGTCTGATTGTCCGTGACGTTCACCACGTCGACGTAGCCTTTGAGCATGGCGCCCTTGGTCTCCAGTACGTTGCCGTCTGTTCCCCTGGGGGGACCGCATTCGGAGGTGACGGCCAGATGACCCTGGGCCAGGACGTGTTCCAGGCGGCTTGCGGTGCGCGGGGTTCGTTTGGGTCTCATTTTTTCAGGTCCTCCTGTTCCAGGGTTCTCGGACCGCCGGCCCGGTCTGTGGACCAGTCCTGGATGGGGGAGAGCTCTTCGTAGCGATCCATCTGGTTCAACTCCCTGAGGCGGTCCACGATGAGCTGCCAGGCGCACGGGGTGTCCTTATTGATTTCGCAGCGTCCGTCCACCGATCCGCCGCAGGGGCCGTTCAAGACCCGCTTGGCGCATCTTGAGATGGGGCAGATGCCGCCGGTGCGCCCAAGCACGCAGCTTCCACAGGCCTGGCATCGTTCGGAAAAGATCCCTTCGGTCTCCACTCCTCCCAAAAAGGTGGTGTTCAGGGCCGGAAAGACCGGCTTGTCTTTCCAGAAGGCGGCGATGAACTGCACGCCGATGCCGCAGGCCGTGGAGAGCACGGCGTCGGTGTCGGCAATAGCTCCCAGCATGGGGGCGAAAAACTCCTCTTCACACTGCCGCTCCACGCCCCCTTCGGTGATCTCCATGGTGACGCCTTCCTTGGTTGCCTTCATGCGGAGCAGGGAGGCAATGATCCCGGCCTCTTTGCTTCCCCCCTCATGGCAGACCGCCACACAGGTGTTGCAGCCCAGCACGAGCAGGCGTTTCTGGTCCTTGACCATCTCCCAGATCTCTTCCAACGGTTTCTGCTGTCCGACGATCATCGCTTGTCTCCTTGATGGGGTTCTCCGAAGGGCGATGGCCCGAGTTCTCGTACGGTTTCCGTAAAATCACGGCAGATCTCCGCCCACCTGGGTCCCATGGCAGCAGAGAGGTTGAACATTTCCAGGCGCTCCGGCTCCAGGCCCACCTGGGCGATGAGACCCTTGAGACGGGTGACACGTTTGGCAGCGTTTGTATTTCCTTCCAGGAAATGGCATTGGCCCTGGAGTCAACCCGCCACGAAGATGCCGTCAAACCCCCGTTCAAAGGCCTGGAGAACGTAGCCGTGGTCCAGCTTGCCCGTGCAGGGAAGCCGGATGGTTTTGACGTTGGTGGGGTAGGAGAGACGCATTACTCCGGCCAGGTCGGCCGCTGCAAAGGCACAGTAGTGACAGGCAAAGGCAAGGATCTTGGGCTGCCATGCCGGTGCCGTGCCGTGCGCTTCGGTCTCCATGTTTGTTACCGAATCTGCCATGGGGCCTCCATGTGTTTGGATATCCATTGGAAACGGGCTGCTACTTATTACTGCTCGCCATTGGCCACTTTCCCCGGCGCCGCCGCCTCGATCATGGCCGCGATCTGATCGTCTTTAAAGCTGTTGACCTGGAAAGCCTTGGCCGGGCAGACCCCGGCGCAGATACCGCAGCCCACGCACTTGACCTCGTTGTGGCTCACCTTGCCGTCGGTGTCGATGAAGGGGGCGCCGTAGGGGCAGTTGCGGACGCACGCCAGGCAGCTCATGCAGAGGTCCCGGTTGTGCTTGGCCACGGCCCCGGAGACGGCCAGCTCTTTTTTGGAGAGGAGCACCCCTGCCCGGCCTGCGGCGGAGAGGGCCTGGCTGATGGTTTCATCGATGTTTTTCGGGGCGTGGGCCAGGCCTGCCACGTAGTAGCCTTCGCTGGGAAAGTCCACGGGCCTGAGCTTGACGTGGGCTTCCAGGAGAAAGCCGTCGCTGTTGGTGGTGAGTTTGTACCTTTCGGCCATCTCCCCGGTGGCGGGGTGAGGGTTCAGCCCTGCAGCCAGAACAAGGCGCTGAACCACGAAGCGGATGGGGAACCCGGCCATCTCGTCGTTGAGGCGGACCTCGATGCCGTCGGTTAACGGGGTGAGCTCCGGCATGTTGTCCAGGCTGTAGCGCACGAAAAGGACCCCTAAGTCCCTGGCCTCGGCGTAGAGCATCTCCCGCATGCCGTAGGTGCGCATTTCGCGGTAGAGGATGGTGACGTGGGCCTTGGGATTGGCCTTTTTGATGGCCACGGCATGTTTGACGGACTCCTGGCAGCAGATGCGGGAGCAATAGTTACGGGGCTCGCACCGGGACTCCGCACACTGGATAAAGAGAACCTGTTCCCCGTCCTTTGGTGGGGCCTGCTCCAGGGATGCCTCAAGGTCCCGCAGGATCATGACCCGGCGGTCTTCTCCGTAGAGAAAAGAAGCAGGTTCGTGCCAGGTGCCGCCGGTGGCCATGATCACGGCGCCGTGCTCCACGGTGGCTCCGTCGGTGAGGGTGGTGGTGAAGTTGCCCACGTAGCCTTCGCTGGTCTCCACTTCGGTTGCGGCATGCACGGTGATCCGTTCATGGGTTGCCACGCGTTCCAGGCGCTGCCGGAGGCACTCGGCCACATCGCCCCCGTCCCAGCTTGTGGAGACACCGGCCAGGAGCCCGCCGGGCTGGGTCTCCTTTTCCACCAGGTCCACTCCGTACCCCTGGTCGGCAAGGGAGAGGGCGCAGGTGAGCCCTGCGATGCCGCCGCCCACTATAAGGGCCCGGGGGGTGACCGGCACGGTGGCGGTGGCCACGGGCATGAGGCGCAAGGCCTTTTCAACGCTCATGGAGACGAGTTCTTTGGCTTTTTGGGTGGCCTCTTCCCCTTGCCCCATGTGGCACCAGGAACACTGCTCCCGGATGTCGGCCAGTTCAAAGAGGTAGGGGTTGAGCCCTGCGGCCCGGATGGTCTCCCGGAAGAGGGGCTCGTGGGTGCGGGGGGTGCAGGAGGCCACCACAACGCGGTTGAGGCCTTTGTCGGTGATGCGTTGCCGGATGATCTCCTGGCTGTCCTGGGCGCAGGCGTAGACCAGGTCTTCTGAGTGGACAACGCCTTCAATGCCCGAGGCGATCTCGGCCACGGATTTGACGTCCACGGTCTGGGCGATGTTGACCCCGCAGTGGCAGACAAAGACACCGGCGCGGGGCTCGTCCTCTGCGGTTACGGTTTCCGGGGGGAGGGTGCGCGTGGTGATTTCCGTGCCCCTGGCCTCGCTGAGAAGGGCCATGGTTGCCCCTGCCACGGCGCTGCCCTGGGCCACGGTTTCCGGGATGTCCTTGGGACCTTGATAGCAGCCGGTGACGTACACCCCGGGCCGTGAGGAGGCCACGGGAGAAAAGGGACCGGTTTTGGGAAACAGGTGGGCATCGGTGTCGATGCCAAAGGTTTCGGCAAAGTCCGCGGCGTCTTTTCTGGGCTGAAGGCCCACGGAGAGGACCACCATGTCGAAGGACTCGGAGATCAGGGAGCCGTCCGGGCGCTCGTAGCGCAGGGTGAGGTTGCCGTCTTCGGCCGTTTCCCGCACATCGGAGATCATGGCCCGGATGTAGCGCACCCCGTAGTCGGTTTTGGCTCGCTCGATGTAGCGGTCGAAGTCTTTGCCGTGGGCCCGCATGTCCATGTAGAAGATGGTTGGCTCCACCGCGCTGTCGTGCTCCTTGGCGATGACCGCCTGCTTGGTGGTGTACATGCAGCAGACAGACGAGCACCAGGGGTTTCCGTTATGGGGATCCCGGGAGCCCACGCAGTGGAGCCAGGCGATTTTTTTCGGGTGGGTGCCGTCGGCGGGCCGGGTGATGTGGCCCTGGAAAGGTCCGGAAGCCGAGAGAATGCGCTCGAACTGCAGGGAGGTGACCACATTGGGCCACCTGCCGTAGCCCAGCTCCTGATGGATGGTGGGGTCGTGGCGGTCCAGGCCCGGGGAAAGGATCACGGCCCCTGCTCTCAGGGTGAACTCCTTGTCCGTGTCGTCAAAGCGGATGGCCCCGGCCGTGCAGACTTTTTCACAGGCCCGGCATTTGCCCTTGGTGAGGTAGATGCACTGGGAGGCGTCAATGACCCGGGTGGAGGGAACGGCCTGGGAGAAGAGGGCATGGATGGCCTTGCGGGGGGCCAGGCCCTGCTCGAACTCCGAGGGGACCTTTTTGGGGCATTTCTCTTCACAGCTTCCGCACCCCGTGCACTTGTCGGGGTCGACGTACAGGGCCTTCTGGTGAATGACGGCAGTGAAGTCTCCAGGGGTGCCGTCGATCCTCGCCACCTCGGAGAGGGGGTGGATCTCGATGTTGGGATGACGGCCCACCTCCACCATTTTGGGGGAGATCATGCACATGGAGCAGTCCCCGGTGGGGAAGGTTTTGTCCAGCATGACCATGGTGCCGCCGATGGAGGATTCCCGCTGGATCATGTGGACCTTGAAACCGCTGTCGGCCAGGTCAAGGGCCGCCTGCATGCCGCCGATGCCCCCGCCCACCACCAGTACGGAGCCGCTTGTGTTCGTCATGGATGCCTCCCTGTCATGGGGAACCCGGTGTGTGTGAGGTCAGGTGCCGGGTCCGTGCGAAGTCTGAAGGTGTTGTTGTCGAAGTCCTTCGAGTGGTCGTGATCCGGAGCCGCGTAGAAGGCGTGTGTGCCTGTGTCTGCTTCGGATGTTGAGGTGTCAGGCTGTTCGGGTCTCTTCCAGGATGCCGGTTTCCTTGATCAGGCCGGTGACGTCGATGAAGTGCTGTTTCATGTTGAGGGAGTCCATGGGGAGCCCCAGTGCCAGCCCGGCGAGTTCGGTGATGAAGTAGACGGGCAGCCTTTCGTAGATGCCGTGGGCATTGCAGAATCGCTCTTGGTAGGCGTCCAGGTTGAGCTGGCACATGGGGCAGGTGGTGACGATGCAGTTGGCCTTGCGGGCCAGGGCGTCCCGCATGATCTTTGCCATGAGGGTCATGGCTGTGTCCGGGTCGTTGATGGCGGCGGACGCCCCGCAGCAGGCGGTTTTGTAGCTCCAGTCCATGGTCTCCCCGCCGAAGAACTCCACCAGGGTTTCCATCCCCCTGGGGTTCTCCACATCATCGGAGACGGGCACGTCGTAGGCAAATCGGGTCATGCAGCCGTAGTAGCAGGCCGCCTTGATGCCGTTTAAGGGGTGGGCCACCCGCTCTTTGACCCCGGGCTTTGCCGTGGCCTTGAGCAGGACGTCGAGGATGGTGAGCAGCTTGAGGGTGCCTTGTACCTTGCTGGTGAGCTCCCGGTTGATCTCCGAGAGCAGGGTGGGGTTCTCCTTCAACCGGACCTGGCTCATGAGCAGGCTGGAGTAACAGCCCGAGCAGGGGACCACCATCTCATCGAAGCCGGAGGCCTCGGCAATGCCCAGGTTTCGGGCGGGAAGGGCCACGGCGAGGAAATCATCGAACTTGCCGGCGGAGGTTGCCCCGCAGCAGCTCCAGTCGGAGATCTCGGTGAGCTCGATGCCCAGGGTGGAGAAGACAAGGCGCGTCTGGTGGTCGTAGAACTGCGACGACTGGTGCAGGGAACATCCGGGGTAGTAAGCCAGCTCCATGGGGTCCTCCGGTTGAAGGTTGTAGGATATCCGTGCCGGGTGGGTATCCCGGGCCGCCCGAAATGGCTTCTGCCATTACCGGGGCTGCGGGGTGTTTCTGCTCTTTTTTTTCTTTTCCATGGCTTGTTTATAAAAGGAACGGACTTCGTTGCGGCCTTTTGCCGTCTGGAGCTTGAGGTGGAGACGGCGCTGCTTCAGCATGGCGCCCATGAGGAGGGTCTGCTGGCGAATCTCTTTCCACACGGCACCGAACTTGAAGCTGACGAGGTTCTTGGCCATGTGTTTCATTTCGTAGGATCCCATGAACTGGACTTCATTGACCCGCCCCCACCGGGTGCATCCGGTGACGAAGGAGTCGTGGAAGTAGGCGATGGTGGGGCTCATGGGGACCAGGTTGTCTTCGCGGCTCATTTTCTTGAGGGTTTCGGTGACCCGTCCGCCCTGGATGTCGTTGGGGCAGCGGGTGCCGCAGGTGTAGCAGGAGACGCATTGCCAGACCAGGGCATTTTCAAGGGCGGCTTTGCGATTGCCCGTGATCACCATGCGGATAAGTCGGTCCGGGGTGAAGCCGATCTCTTCACCCACAGTGCACCCGGATGCGCAGCGTCGGCACTGATAACAGGCAAAAATATTCTGGTTGGAGCGTTCCATCACCTCAACGGCGAATTGCCGTGCCTTTTCCGGGTCGTAGGTCCATTCATCCATGAATGCCTCCTTGGATGGGCGGCCAGCGTGGGTTGGTATTCCTGAAATCAGGCGAAAGAACCACCTGGGTCATGGGCCGTGTGCGTTGGTATGGTGTGGGTGTGTTGCATTACCCGGGGCGTCGAGCGGCCGTTTGAAGAAGAGGTGCGTCAAACTCTGCTCAGGAGGTGTTCGAGGTGAGATGCATTGGAAGATTGTGAATCATGTTCTTTGCTACAAACAGTAATGTAATAACATGAGGAAGTCAAATATTTTTTGAATGATTATTCCTTGAAAGGTAAAACTATATTGATGAGTTCATTCCGGTTCGATGCTTTCGTCCGGTGTGGATGGGGGCATCGACAACTTGGGATTTCGGGCTCATTTTCTTGAAATCACACAGTCCTTGGGGTAGAGTGACGTCATGAGTGCAACCGCAGATCACGACGAGAGACGGTGTGCCCGCCACCCTGAGCGGGAAGGGCGCTATTACTGCAGCAAGTACGGTCGCTATCTTTGCGATGAGTGTGCTACCTGTGCGGACCCGAAGCTTTATTGCAAGTTCCGGACCCAGTGCATCATCTGGGAGCTGGAGCGTTACGGAGGGTCGGGGAGCGTTGCGCGGTAAATCCCGGAGGCTTTAAAAACGGCCTTCATTGCGTTTCGGCCCGTCTTTTCGGCCCTGCCCATTGAACATACCTGAAAGGAGCAATACCATGTGCGAATCCAATGTGTACCTGAAGCACGGTGATCAGGAAGAGCTGGTCATGGAGAACGTGGCCGCCATCACGCCGGCCGACAACGGGGTGTACGTGCTCCGCGGCCTCCTGGGTGAGGTCAAGGAGGTCAAAGGGGTCCTTGCGGACATCAATCTCATGGCCCATCGCATCGTCTTTACGCATGCTTCCTGAGCCGGTTGCGTGCATGCCCCCGTGCCGTTATCTCAAGGGCCTTGCCGGAGCCAACGGCCTGGGGCAGGTTCGGTTTGCTGCCCATGAGGCGATGCTCTTCGGGACGCGGAAGAGCTGGTGGGGCAGCGGTAAAGCAAGGCCCTTTCCCCATGAAGGGGTGGATCTGTGCCGTTACTATTCCGAAGGCGGAGAGCCACGGACCCTGGGCCCGGGGGCTTGTGTCCCGGTAGCCTTTGACGGAGAAGTCTGGGAGGTCTCCGACGACGATTTTATCGGGACCTCCCTTTTTGTACGCCACGAGGGGCCCAAAGGCCCTTTTTTTACCGCTTATGCCCATGTGACCCCGAGAAAGGGCCTGGCCCGGGGCGATATGCTTGGGCGGGGAGAGCCCCTCGCCGCGCTGGCAGATCCTTTACGGCGGCATCTTCGTATTGCCTGCCATCTCCATTTTTCACTGATGACTTTTTCGGACGGGCTTTCCCGTAAGGCCCTGCGCTGGGCCACCATGGGAGCAGAAGGGGCGGTGTGTTTCCACGATCCGGCGCCTTTGCTGGGGGCGGATCTCCTCCTGTGCCGGGAGGCGGGGGACGTCTCCTTTTGGGCGTCGGGATAAGTCTTTTTGCTTTATGACGACGTTGATTCACCACACCGATGAGAGACGTCCCATGGGGACGAAAACCATTTAACCGGGGTTGACCAGATGACACGACACGACCATGGGTTGGGGTGGGTGAGGCCGGTTCGACTTTCCATGCCTTCCCTTTCAGATAACAGCGCGGATATGGACCGGTTGCTTCGAGCGCTCTCCGTCACGGGCAATCGCCCGGCGGTGGACTTTTCTCTTTTTCAACGGGTGAGTCGCCTGTTGAGGAAATGGGACTTTTCCGCGAGGTGCGTTCTGTTTCAGGGGGGCGGGCAGCTTGAGCTCCTGGACATTCTCGACCCCCGGGGAGAGACCCGGGCCCTGGGTGTGGCCGTGGACCTGGGAACCACCCGCATCGTCATGCGCCTTGTGGATCTGGAGAGCCGGGAAACGCTTTCCGAAACGGTGATGGATAATCCCCAGGTCAGCCTGGGCAGCGATATCCTGACCCGGATTCACCATGCGGCCACGGACGAAGGGGCCGAAGAGTTGAAAACCCTGGTATGCAGGGGCGTGGACGACGGTTTGGAGACCCTCTGCCTCCAGGCCGGGGTCTCGGTGCAGGAGGTTTACATCGTGGCGGTTTCGGGGAACACCGCCATGACCCATCTGTTCATGGGGCTCCCTGCAGAGCATATCATCCGTGAGCCCTACATTCCGGTGACCAACACCCCGGGGACCCACAGGGCATCCCTGTTCCTGAAACACACCAACCCGGAGGGGCGCGTCTTTTTCTTCCCCAACATCGGCAGCTATTTTGGGGGCGATTTGATCTCCGGGATCCTTTTTTCCGGTATTCACCGGCAAAAGGAGACCTCGCTCCTTGTGGATGTGGGGACCAACGCCGAAGTGGTTCTGGGCAACCGGGACTGGCTGGTGGGGTGTGCCGGGGCCGCTGGCCCCGCCCTGGAGGGGGGCGTTTCGTCCATGGGCATGACCGCCGGGGACGGGGTCATCGATCGGGTGCGCAGGAAGGGCGACGATTTTACCGTGGGCACCATCGGCGACCTGCCGCCGTTGGGGGTGTGCGGGTCGGGGTTTATCGATCTGGCGGCCGTCCTTTTTTTAACGGGCATGATCGATGCCAAGGGAAAGCTCGTGGAGTCCGCCTGCAAGGATCGGTACACCATGGAACACGGCCTGCCCGCCCTCATTGTTGTGGCGGAGGATATGTCGGGAACCGGCAGCGCCATTACCGTTTCCCAGGCCAGCCTGGACAGCCTGATCCGCTCCAAGGCGGCCATGTACACCATCCTGGAGACCATTGTGATGAAGGTGGGGGTGGGGTTCGGAGATCTGGAAAAAATTTATGTGGCGGGTACCTTCGGGGCTTACATCGATCCCGAATCTGCCATCTCCATCGGCATGATCCCGGACCTTGACCGCAACCGGTATGAAAAGATCGGGAACAGCTCCCTGGAGGGGGCGACCCTGATGCTCTACGGGGATCGCTACATGGACGAGGCCGATGCCATAAGGGACCGGATCACCTACGTGGAACTCAACGTCGATCAGGATTTCATGATCCGCTTCAGCGGGGCCAAGTTCATCCCCCACACTGACCCCGATCTTTTTCCCACGGTGACGAAGACATAAGGGGGAGCCGTCCAAAGCATGCCTCTGGCGGCCAGCTGGGGGCAACGTCACGCTATGGAAAAGACCTCGAATGTTGGTTACCGCCGGGCCTTAACCCTTGTGTTAAAGCCCAGCGGTATTTTTTTGTTCGAGCCCTGAAAACACTGTGCATATCGTGCCTGTAAGGGTACGCTTCTTTAGCCTTTAGCCTTTAGCCTTTAGCCTTTAGCCTTTAGCCTTTAGCCTTTAGCCTTTAGCCTTTAGCCTTTAGCCTTTAGCCTTTAGCCCCTTCAATACCTCAACCCAAACCGGTCCAACGCCCCGGAAAGTTCTTGCTTGAAGGCGTCGGAGCGGACAATGCGGCGCAGCTCGATGCTCTCCACCTCAAGGACCCTGTGCAGGTCCTCTAAGGAGAGGTTCAGGAGCTTTTTCACACCAAAGAGAGTTTCGGCCGGGACCTCGGCAATGGATCGTGCCATGTTCACCGTTTCCTGTTCCAGGCGATCGGGGGGAACAATGCGATCCACGATTTTGATGCCCAGGGCCTCCTTGGCGGTGATGTCGTCTTTTCTCAAGAGAAACTTTGAGGCTGCGGCGGAGCCGATCATGCGGGGGAGGAAATAGGCGAGGCCCCCTTTGGGGACCAGTCCGATGTTGTGGTAGGGGTTCTGGTAGACGCTTCCCGTGGCGAGGATGCGGTAGTCGCATGCCAGGGCCATGCTGAGAAAGATGGTGTCGATCTGGCCGCGATCGGCGTGGATGACGTATTTGTTGACGGTGGCAAGCTTGAGGATAAATTGATTCAGGGCGCAGTAGAGGCGCTCCAGCTTGTCGTAACTCATGCTGCCGCAGGCCACCTTCCGGTAGAAATCGATGTACTCATCTCTTCCTTTTTTCCCCTTTGCGCCCATGAGGATAATCACTTTGACCGATGCGTCGGATGTAAAGCGTTTGAAGTAGTCGAACATCAGCTCTTTGATGTCAATCTCGCTGATGGTGTTGACCAGGTCGTTCTTCAGTTGCAACAGCACAATGGCGCCTGATCGGTAACATGAAAAAATCGGTGTGTCGCCGCTGCGGTTTTCAAACATGGCTGCCTCCGATGGTTGACCAGGGGTTGTAAGGACTGGAATCATTTTTTGCACCTCATCATCGTCAATCATTGCAGAAGGTATCTACATACTCTCGGGCCTCGCGTATGGCCTCTTCTGCGGCCTCTCCCCTCATGCTTTCCATCTTTCCCGTCTCCGGGTTGTAGGTCATGACGCCCTGCTTCAGGTAATCATCGATCATTTTTTTGTAACGCGCGCATGTGGGGTTGTCGTCGGTTGTGGCCGAAATCGGTACTGAGGCGTTAGGGTCGTCGGCGTTTTTCTTGAAGGCGTTGATCTTCTCCAGCAGGGTGACGGGGTCGGTCTGCAGGGCGCTTTGGGAGACGCACACACCTTCAAGGAGAACATAGGCGGCGTCACAGGTGCCTTCCACCGGCATTTTCATGGTGGCCTCGTCCGATGCCATGGACGAGGAGGGCAAGAACACCAAAGCCGCCAGGAGGAAGCATGCGAGTCCGGGTAGATTGAGTCGTGATGTCATGGGGGGGGTCTCATCTGTTTTGTCCCCGGGTGAAAAAAACGGGGATACGGTTGGGGTATGTCTGATGGTGATCTGTTTGTTTCATACAATCAGCATGTTGTCGAGGCTCGGAGGAACGCTGATGTATCGAACTGAATATGGCCGGTACCCATCCTATGGACGAGTATTACTTGATAAGATCATAGTTTATGTAGTAAATCAAGTTTATTCGATGGCTTGACTTACAATTCGGCCACCACGGTCCGATTTCCGACAGCAGAACCGTTTTTTCCTGTTGGTTCGGGCGCAAGACCATCATAACCCCGAGACTGGAGTTGCCCCATGTTGAACGAATACACCCGATACGATGGCCTGGGCCTTGCGGAGCTTGTACGGAAAGGTGACGTCCACCCACGCGAACTTCTGGAAAGTGCCATTTCAAGGGCGGAGCGGATAAACCCGGAGCTGAACGCCATCGTTCACACCTTTTGTGAGCGGGCCAGGGCCCAGGCCGCTGGGCCCCTGCCCGACGGCCCTTTTACGGGCGTGCCTTTTCTTTTCAAGGATCTCATGGACAATTATGAAGGAGAGCCCCTGTGCAAGGGAAGCCGGGGAATCCGTGCCGTCCCCGGGGAGAACAGTGAGCTGGTCAACCGGTTCATGGGCGCCGGGGTGGTGCCCTTCGGAAAGACCAACACCCCGGAGTTCGGTCTCACCATCACCACGGAGCCCAAGTCCTCGGGGCCTGCCCACAATCCATGGAAACGGGGCATCAGTACCGGGGGGTCGTCCGGCGGGTCGGCGGCTGCGGTGGCCGCAGGGATTGTGCCCATGGCGTCGGCCAACGACGGCGGTGGGTCCATCCGGTTTCCCTCTGCCTGTTGCGGTGTCTTCGGCCTGAAACCCTCCCGGGGCCTGAATCCCCTGGGGCCGGAATCGGGCGAGGCCTGGGACGGTGCCGTGGTAGGGCATGTCATCACCCGGAGCGTTCGGGACAGTGCTGCCATGCTTGATGCCACGGCCGGACCGGAGGTGGGAGCCCCCTACCGGGTTGCCCGTGGGCATGGAACCTACCTTGACGCCTGCCAGGTCGATCCGGGGCCGCTGACCATTGCCTTTTCCAGCCGCCCCCTGACCGACGCCACCCTGCACCCGGAGGCGCTGCGGGGTCTGGAAGCCACCGTCAAGCATCTGGAAGGCCTCGGCCACCGGGTGGAAGAGGCCGATCCCCCCATCAACACCGACGCGTTGTGGCATGACTTTTTTATGGTGGTCTGTGCACACGTGGCAGCGGAGGTGGCCTTTACCGGAAAAGAGTACGGAAAAAAGGCTGTCGCCGCCCTGGAGCCTTCCACCCTCAACATGGCCATGATCGGCCGGTCTTTTTCCGCCTGCGATCTGGTGATGGCAAAAAAAGGATGGCATGAGGTGCAACTTGCCATGGGGCGGTTCCTCACCCGGCACGATCTGTTTCTCTCTCCCACCCTCATCGGCCCTCCCGATCCCCTCGGGGTGCTGCCGCCCACAAAATTTGAGGACCTTCTGTTGAAAATGGGCAGTCCCGTCAAAACGGGACGCCTGCTCATGAAGCTGGGGCTTGTGAAGCACTTTGCCGGACCCACGTTGAGTCGTATGGCTTTTACGGTTCTTGGAAATATCTCCGGTCTTCCCAGCGTTTCCGTTCCCCTGCATTGGACCGAGGGAGGGCTGCCCCTGGGCATGCTCTTTACCGGGCGGATGTGCGATGAGGTGACCTTGTTCAAGCTGGCCGGGCAGCTTGAGCGGGCTTTTCCCTGGGCAGACCGATACCACGCTCTGGACTGACGGGGTCTGCGTCGGTGACGTGTGCTGTGATGCAAAAAAACGCCTGCCCGTGCGTAACGGGCTTTTCATGGGACGTGGCGCGGTGTATGGTCATTTTCGTTTTTATTGTTTGTGTCTTTATAAGGAACGCCGAACCCCATGGGCTTGATCTGCGTTCCGGAAAAAAATTCGGAGATGGATGTATCATGTACACGTACGTGCCCTCGGGCGTCTGCGCCAAAAAAATAGATTTTGATATCAAGAACAACGCCATTGAAAATCTCGTGTTTACCGGAGGGTGCCCTGGAAATCTCCTGGGGATCGGGCGCCTTGTGGAAGGCATGTCCGTGGATGAGGTGATTGCCCGTCTGAAGGGGATTACCTGCGGGAAAAAGGCCACCTCGTGCCCGGATCAGCTTGCCCTGGCCCTTGAAGAGTGGAAAGCGGGAAGGCTTGAGGCGGACAGTCTGTCGGCCTTCCTGAAGATCGTGGCGAGCTGACGGTCGCCTTCATAAGGTTTTTGGTTACGAAACAACAGGTATTTTACGAACAGGCCATGATCTGGTGAGATCATGGCCTGTTTTCGTTTATGGCGATATGGATTTGATATTATCGAACGGCTTTCGATCGTTACGATCTATGTTCTAGAGTTTTTTTCGCATGAGCCATTAATAAAGACGATGTGTCCTGCGTTTTGAGTGTTTTTTGTCTATGGGTCGAGTTGCAGTGGTAATATGCCAAATACTTTCCATGCGGCTGCTGTTTGACGGGTGTGTGGGCGTTTGCGATCCTTCTGTGATTGACTGCGTTTGTATGTAATACACTGGAATGTCGATGGTTGATGTGTCTGATTTTGAGGCTGTGAACGACGTGATGTATGATTGGGTTTTATTTTATTCTACTTTGAGAGTAATTATTTGTTGAATAATGATGTAAAGTGTCATATGAAAATTATTCACACACGATGAAGAGTTAATCTCTGTGCGATATGATTTTAAAATATAGTAAAATTAAAACAGTTTTTACTTAAAAATATAACTGAAGTAACGGCTGGGCATGATTGAAATAGACATGCACCGACATGATGGGGCAGAAGCACCCACTATTGGCGACAGATGAGTGTCGCCATCACCAAAGAGGCGGCGGTCGGCACCGTTCGTAAGATCTCAAAAGCTTGGCGCTTGTTTTGTGCGGTCCGGCAAAGGGAGCACCGAGGACGCCTCCCCATTGCCCTTGAGCTGACTGATGCCTTTGATGCCGCTTTCTTCCTTCACACTTCCGGTGATGCACTTCCGGCTGACAAGCGGAGCCCACGGTGATGGGCTCCGACGGGCAACCATGGTGCCACCGGACGACCCATGACCATTCGTACCCTCCAGTCATGCACTTCAAGGCCACGCAGCGAATTACCCCGGTCTTTATTAAGGGGCCTGGCCTGAAAAGATAAACAGACAATCGATTGTTTCGGCCGACCCGACCGGTTCCCGGGCTTGGTCTCCGTGGTGTCCCCGGCAGCCTCGCCACACGAGAGACGAACCTGCGATGAACCGCGACAGGCCGAGTTGCGATACCCTGGGATATCCCTGCCTTTTTTTGATGTGTGAACCCTATCTGGTTAAGGAGTTAGGAAGTGAAAAAGACTTTTTTTGTCGTGCTGTCCCTTTTGGCCTGGTCCGTATGCGGGTGCGGATTTTCTCCCGTATCACCACCGGAGTGGAAACTTGAACAAGAAGGCATCGTCCTTCACTTCGAAGCAGACAACCAGCTCAACCAACGGCATGGGAAAGCCTACACCCTGTACGTTGTCCTCTACCAGCTCAACGACCCCAACTCCTTCAACCAGCTCTGCCAGGATGAAGACGGGCTCGCCAAGTTGTTGGAGTGCAAGGTGTACGACGAGAGCGTGACCTCCGTAAAGAGCATCTATATCTACCCGGGGAGTGACGTGACCCATCGGATGGAGCGCGCGGAAGGAACGCGATACCTGGGGATTGTGGCGGGATACGGCATGTTGACCCAGGAGCGCATGGTTCGGTTGCTTGAGATCCCCGTGTTTATCGAACGGGAGAGTGCGCTCAGCTTTAACAAGAAACTGGTTCCCGGGAAGTTGCAGGCGGATTTCGTGCTGGGCCCCGATCAGATTGTCGACGTCGGCGCAGAGGCAGAGGAAGAATAGGCATGGAAAAACCACTTTTCTGGCACCAGGGGCTTTTTCTCCAGCCGCAGCACCTGCAATTGAATCACAGCTATCACGAATCCGCGTTGACGCCCTACAACCGGCATATCCAACCCCACCTCACAGGGGTGGGCAACGTCTCCATCCGGAGCTCCGCCGTGTCCGGCTCGTCCATCCACATCGACGCCGGAGCATTCTGGTTCCGGGACGGCACCTACGCCGTCATCGGGGAAAACGCCCTCATGGAGCCGAGGCGGTTCCAGGAGTCCTGGGTGGACGGCGGCAAGCCCCTGACGGTGTATGTCGGCGTTCGCAAGATGAACCGGTACCAGGGCAACGTCACCACCCTGGGACCCGGCGTGCTTCCCGCGGAGGTCACCACCCGATACCTGGCCCGGGAGGAACCCGAAAATGTGAGGGACCTGCACCAGGACGGCCCCCCTGCCCAGCTGAAAACCCTGACCCTGCTGCTCAAGGTTTTTTTCCACTCCGAGCTGGACCAGCTGGGGGGCTACGAGTTGATTCCCATCGCCATGCTGGAGAGAAACGGCGACGACATCGTGCTGTCCACCCGATTTATTCCCCCTGTTTACGCCTTGAGCGGGTCCAGGGTGCTCTGGGGCCTGGTCCAGGATGTCTACGACCAGCTGTCTTACAAAGGGCACGAGCTGGAGAGCTACAAGAAAAAACGGGGCGTCCACAACGCGGAGTTCGGCTCCCGGGACATGGTGTTCCTCCTGGCCCTGAGAACCCTCAATCGCTATATCCCCAAAATTGCACACCTCATCGAACACAAAGAGGCCCACCCGTGGGACCTGTACGTGGTGTTGAGACAGGCCATCGGAGAGCTCTCCTCTTTTTCTGAGCGCATCAATGTCCTGGGCCAAAGTGAAGAGGGGGGGGCGGGGCTTCCGGCTTACGACCACGACAACCTGTGGCACTGCTATTCCCAGGCCGGGATGATCCTTTCCGCCCTGCTGGATGAGATCACCTCCGGTCCCGAATACATTATCGAGTTCCAGCGGGAAGATCCTTATCTCAATGCCGTGCTGCTGCCTCCCCATCTGGAGGCCAACAGCCAGTACTACCTCGTGGTGACGGGGCCCGAGGAGCAGGACCATATCCTCGAAGCGGTCAAGATCGGGGTCAAGCTGGGGTCCAAGGCCTCGGTGCCTGCGTTTGTGGAGCGGTCCCTGCCGGGCATCGGCCTGGAGCATCTCGCGTCTCCCCCACAGGAACTCCCGCGGCGCGGCAATTCGTCCTACTTTCGCATCGACAGCCAGGACGATCGCTGGCATCGCGTGGAACGTGAAAAGCACATCTCCCTTTACTGGGAAGGGCTTGCTTCGGATATGAAGGTGGAGATCATGATTGTCAGGAGGAAATAGCATGCATCTGAGCGACTGTTTTATCCCGTTGATGGCCTGTGTGGCCTATGCCCTGCCCGAGGCAGAGCGTAACCAGACGCCCTACGAAGAGCTTCGCGCATCCATCATGGTGCATGTGGATGCGTGTGGGCGCCATCCGGCACGCAGCGAATTTTCCGAAGAGGATTTTGAGGGGGCCCGGTTCGCCGTGTTCTGCTGGGTGGATGACCGTGTCATGCAGTCGGGCTGGAGCGGGAAGGCCCAGTGGCAGAAGGAGTCCCTGCAGCGGATTCATTTTAAAACCGCCCAGGGCGGTGCCGAGTTCTTTACCCGGCTCAAGGAGACGGACCCTTCCCGGCGGGAGGTGTTTGAGGTGTTCTATCTCTGCCTCATGGCGGGGTTTCGCGGGCGATACGGCATGGAAGAGGACGAGCAGACCCTGGAGGACCTGAAGGCAGGGCTTTGCAGGCGGCTGGTGAACGATGACGAGCGGTTGACCTCCGACGGTCGGGAAAAATGGTTTCCGGCGCCGTACAAGGGGGAGATGCCCGTGGGGATGGAGCCCCGGGTCAAAAGCGGTTCGTCGATGCTGAGCTTTCTGCTTGTGCTGTCCCCTGCGGTGCTGTGCGGCATATTGTTCGTGGTCTATGGGTTTATTTTAAACAGCGAAGTTCTGACAGGACTGGTGCGATAAATGCGAACATTTCTGAAAGCGGTTCTGATTCTCTGCCTGTTGATGACACTTATCCTGGTGCCACCGGTGGTGGCCATATTGCTTGGGTATTCCGTATGGGCGGGGGCGGCTGTGTCTGCGGGGGCCCTGGGACTGCTCCTGCTTTTTTTTCTGATGCGGTTTCTCTGGAGCCGTTACCGGGAGCGTAAATTCGTCAACGGGCTGGTGGCCAAGGGTGCATCCGCCGAAGACAAGGCCATCGCAAGCGAGCAGCGCAAGCAGTGGAAGATGTCCGTTGCCGAACTCAAGAAATCCCACCTCCGTGTGAAGGGGGACCCCTTGTATGTCCTGCCCTGGTACATGGTCATGGGGGAGTCGGGCACGGGCAAGTCCACGGCCATCGAAAACTCGGGCCTTGTGACCAACCTCGCGCAGCCTCCCCGCGTTTCAGGGGTTTCCGGGACGCGCAACTGCGAATGGTGGTTTTTCAACGAGGCCATCGTCCTGGATACGGCGGGGCGCTATGCCACCCATCAGGACGAGTCCCAGGACAAGCGGGAGTGGCACTCTTTTCTCAAGCAACTGGCCAGGTATCGGAAGAAAGAGCCCCTGAACGGGCTTGTGGTTACGGTCTCGGCCAAAACACTGTTGACGGGAACCCGGGATGAGATCGAGGAAGAAGGGCGCAAGATCCGGGATCGCATCAATGAGCTGATGAAGATGATCGGGGCGCGGTTCCCCATCTATCTGCTGGTGACCAAATGCGATCTGATCCAGGGCATGACGGAGTTTTGCGAGCAGCTTCCCGACGCCGTGTATGAGCAGGTTTTCGGGTCCATCAACGGCGACATGCAGTGCGATGCTGCGTTTTACCTCTCTTCGTCCTTTGCCCAGGTGACGAAAAAACTTCGAAACTACCGTCTGCAGGTGGCGCGTTCGCTGGGGGCGGAGAGTGCCCAGGCCCGGGTCCTTTTTTTCCCTGAGGAGTTCCAGGGCATCGAAAGCCGACTCAAGACCTTTGCGGACGCCGCCTTCAGCGGCAACGTCTATCAGGAAGCTCCGTTTTTGCGGGGTCTCTTTTTCTCCAGTGCCCGGCAGTCCGGCCGTCCTTTTTCCAAGTTCCCCGAGGCGGCTCGCATGCTTGAGGGGAGGGCTTCCGACGGGGAACAGGATGCAACGGACACCAGCTATTTCCTCCACGACCTCTTCTCCAAAATCCTTCCGACGGATCGGAACATCCATGTACCCACACGGCGCCTCCTTGAAGGCAAAAGGCGCCTCAAGGTCATGGCCTTCTCCTGTCTGGCACTGGCCAGCCTGACCTTGGGCGTGCTTTTGAGTTACTCGTTCTCCCTGAACCTTTCCATGGTCAGAGAGGTGCAGCGAGAGTACGCCATGGTGCCCTCTCTGCGGGGTGAGCTGGCTGAGGATGTCGACACCCTGGAGCGGCTCCGGCTGCTTATTCGCAGCGTGGAAGAGAAAAACGAGAGCCGTCTGCTCCCCGATTTCGGGCTGGATCATTGCACCGCCCTGGAGCGGGACCTCAAGGCTCGGTTCTGCGATCGGTTCCAGGGGGTTTTCCTGGCGTTTTACGACACCAAGATGGGCGATGCCGTGGTGAATTTCTCCTTGGACACCTCCGAGGAAGAGCTGGCAGGCGTGTTTCCCCACTATATCCGCCGCATCAACCTCATTGCCGCAAGGAGCCGTGGGGCGGCCCCGGAATCGTTGAGCGCTTTGCCCCAGCCTGATTTCAGGAGCCTTCTGATTCCCGAGGGGCGCTGGGACAACCCGTCTGTCCTGGAGGCGGTGTCGGCCCAATATCTGGACTACCTCACCTGGGCAAGTCCGAAAATGCTGGCCGGGGAAAAGGCCATGCTGGCTTCCTGGCTCTCCTACGGCATGAAAAACGAGGACCTCTCCCTTTCGTGGGTCGTGACCTGGTGCAACGGCTTGGGGGGGATTCCTTCCCTGACCCTGGCCGAGTTCTGGGAGGGAAGCCATCGCCTTTCCGATGAGCCCTTTGTGGGGCCTGCCTTTACCCTCAAGGGGCGGGAGCAGGTGTTCGGGATGATCGCGGAGTTGGAGCAGGCTCTGGAGAGTCCTCTGGAGATCGCCCAGAAAAAGTCGACTTTCCTGGCGTGGTATCACGAGGCCTATGCCCAGGCGTGGCACCGTTTTGCCACCTATTTTCCCAAGGGGCAGGAGACCGTGACAGGAAAGGAGGAGAGCATCTCCACCCTGGTGAGGATGGGCACCCAGGACAACCCCTACTTTTCGCTGTTAAGCGAGATGGCCCTGGAGCTTTCCTTTTTTCAGTCCGAGGTTGAGGAGTCCCCCTTGTGGATGGAGCCGATCTTTGAGTTCGAGGCCATTCGGCAGCATGCTTTGTTATCCACGCAGAAAAAAAAGGGGGCGCCCAATGTGAGGGTCCCCGGCAAGGGGGCGAGGTTCCTCTACCGGATCAAGAAGGTCGCCGGTCCGGTGGGCAAGGAGGACCAGGTACCCGAGGCCATAGCCGCCGGGGCCGACGCTTTCAATCGCTATGCCGAGGGGCTCTCCGGCATGTCCACGGCAGCCCTGTCCCCGGCCGGTGCCTTTGCCCTGGCAGGGACCGCCTTTACCGAAGACCCGGTCTCCGGTGGCTCGGCCGTGCGCACGGCCATCCATGGAGAAGAGTCCCTGAAAATTGTCATGGAGACCCACCGAACACCCCGGGCCCTGTTCCGTACCCTTCTTCGCAAGCCCTTCGATTACCTCTGGGCCGACACCTGCAATACAGCCGGCCGATACCTTCAGGACGTGTGGGATGAGACGGTGCTCTCGGAGATCCAGGGGGTCTACAACAAGAAGAGCATCAGCGGATTGCTTTTCGGAAAAGGCGGGGCCGTCAAGCGCTTTGTCGCAGGGCCCGCCAAGCCGTTCATCGGGAAAAAGAGCAAAAAAGGGTACTACGCCAAAGAGGTTGCGGGGCGGAGCATACCCTTTACCGACTCCCTGTTTACCTATGTGACCCGCGGCAGCTACTCGGTGAAGTCCGAGAAGGCCGTTTTCAAAGTCACCATCGAAGGGCTTCCCACGGACATCAACCCCGAGGCCACCATCCAGCCCCACATCACCACCCTGGAACTGGAGAGCGTGGACAAGACCCAGGTGCTGACCAACCGGAATTACAGGGCCCAGGAGGTGTTCAACTGGTCGCCCAAAGAGGGCGGAGCCGTGACCCTCACCATCGGGGTCGGCGACCTGGTCCTTGAGAAAAAATACACGGGCGGCTGGGCCTTTGCAAAGTTCATCAAGGATTTTTCCAACGGTCGCCACGAGTTTCGAATCCGGGATTTTCCCGAAGAGCGCGCATCCCTGAAACGAAAAGGCGTCCGCTATATCCGGGTCAAGTACAAGATGACCGGAACCAAGCCCATCCTCCGGATGATGAACAATGTGGCGGGAAAGCCCCCGGAGGTGATTGTCGCGTGGTTGGACTGATCTGGAGACAGAAATGGAACTGGTATCTCGCCGGCAAACATCCCAGCGCCGGCGACTACCTGTGCCTGGGCAAGGCGACGCCCCTGCTCAAAGGGTTCTCCGGATGGATGGAGACGGGCTACGAGGGGGTGGCCCCCAAGGTCGCCCCGGGCCTTGCCGTGGCATGGCGGTTCTGGGCCTTGGGCCCCAATGGAGAGCTTGTCTGCGGCATGATCAAAGAGAGCCGGGACAACCACGGGCGGCGCTATCCTCTGATGATTGTGGGGGCCGGGGCCGTGGCCGAGAGGAACCGCCATTGGGACCTTTTACCCTATGCCTGTCGGGAGACGTGGGAAGCCCTGGAGGCCCTGGGGGGACGGACCATCACCCGCATTCACGAGCTCAAACGCAGGGTGGCGGGGATCAGGTTTCCCGAGCCGCGTTGGGACAAGCTTCACCGGAAGCGGGAAACGGAAAAGGATACGTTGATATTGCATGAGGGACATCAGAGAACGTCGGGATTCATGGACAAGATGAACAACATCGAGGGGCTTGCGCGAAAGGACCATTTTCTCGTGCCTCTGGATGTTTGTGAGATGAAAGAGGCACTGGCACCTGCCGCCAAACTGCTTCGGCTTCTTAAAAAACGCTCGCCCCTGGAGCCGGCCATGGTCTTTATCGGGGGAACGGAGGCGGATCGTTACCTGATGTGCCTGAAGCGCCCCCTGATGCTGGAAGATTTTCATACCCTGTGGGGTTCTTCTAAGGAGCCGTCGTGATGGAAGAGATTGCCCTGCTCGGCAAAGAGCCCATCAGCGAGGCTGCCCCCGCCGGTGAAGACGTTCGGTATGAGGAGCGGTTCGAAGCGCTTCAGGAAGAGATCGACAAGCTCAGCTCTCCCACCTCCCGGGACAGCTTCTCCTGGGAGACCGTGTCAAAGCTGGCCACCGGGATCCTTGCCGAGGACTCCAAGGATCTTCTGGTGGCAAGTTATTTGTGCGCGGCCCTTGTCCACCTTGAGGGGTGGCCGGGCCTTGGGGTCGCAACAGGGGTGTACGCGGACCTTTTGGAGACCTTCTGGGAGTCCATGTATCCCCCGATGCGGCGTATGGGCGGCAGGCTTTCGGCTGTTCAGTGGTGGATGGAAAAGACCGACGAGGCCCTTGCCGGTCCCATGAAGGGGACTGCGGACGCTGAAGCCGTGGGGCGGGTCCGGGGGAACCTGGACAGGATCGATCGACTTTTGGACGACCACACGGACTTTGATCTGACCTTCGGTCCCCTGGCGGCAACCGTTGAGCGCGTGGCTCCGGCCCAGGAAGCCCCCGCAGAGACCGAGGCGGCGCCTCCCGAAGCAACCAAACCCGTGGTTGAATCGTCACTTACCACCGAAGAGGTGACCCTGGACGCGGGAAACCTCCTGCGGAGCATGGCCCCCCTGTTCAAGACGGTCAAGCAGGCCTCCAAAATGGTTCGTGAAGGGGAGATGCAGAGCCCGCAGTCCTATCGCTGGTTGCGGTTTGCCCTCTGGGAGCCCATCAAGGATTTGCCCCCTTCCGACGGGGGCGTTACGAGGATTCCGCCCCCCAAGCGCCAGGTGACGGAGCACCTGGAAAAGCTCAAGGATGAGGAGGCTTGGGAGGAGCTGGTTTCCAGGTCGGAGAGCCAGCTTTACAACCCCCAGCACACCTTTTTGCTGACGTTGAACTACTTTTCCGCCGACGCCCTGTCGCACCTTGGAAAGCGGTATGAGCGGGCCCACGACATGGTGTGTCGCGAGACCCTGCTGCTGCTCCGGCGCCTGGACGGCATCGAGGGGCTCCGGTTTTCCGACGGCACGCCCTTTGCCTCGGACGAGGCCCTGGCCTGGATGGCCGGGCTCCAGGGCTTTCTGGACGGGCAGGCGGAGGGCGACGATGAAAGCCGGAAAGGGGGCGCCGACGGCGGGGATACGGTGGCGGATGAGATTCAGCGCGCCCGGGTCCTGGCGAGGGAGGAGGGCAAGCTCCAGGAGGCTGTGGAGGGCCTGGACAGGCATCTTCGGTCGTGTGGTTCGGGCAGGGACGCCCTGGCGTTTCGCCTGGGACTGATTCGCCTTCTGGCAGAGCATCGTCAGGAAAAGATGGCCGTGGCACACCTGGAGCGGGCCTGTGCGGACATCACGGGCTCCGGGCTGATGCAGTGGGACCCGTTACACGCCCTGGCCGGGCTGAAGGTGATCTACACCGTTATGAAAAAACTTCCCGGAAAAGAACACGCGGCGCGGGCCGCTGAGATCCTGTCCATGATCGCGGAGATCAGCACGGTGGACGCGATGAACCTGCAGGGCAAGCGAAAATAACTTCAAAACAATACCTTAATTAAACAGGAAATGGGGGTAGGACATGGCAAAAGACGCATCCGTTGCACCCAAAGAGCGCGTGAACATCGTGTACAAGACCTCGGTGGGCGACGCAGAAGAAGCGGTGGAGCTGCCCATGAAGCAGCTGGTGCTGGGGCATTTTTCCGAATCGGGCCGGGAAAAACGCATCGAAGACCGGGATTCCATCGCCATCGACAAGGATAATTTCAACGAGGTGCTGGGTGCCCAGAACGTGTCGGTGGACCTGAGCGTTCCCAACAAGCTCTCAGAAGACCCGGACGCGGAGATGAGCGTCAGCCTTGATTTCAAGAACATGAAGGACTTCGGCCCGGAAGCCGTGGCCCAGAAGGTGCCGGAGCTTCAGAAGCTCATGAAGCTGCGGGAAGCCCTCCAGGCCCTTAAAGGGCCCTTGAGCAACATTCCGGAATTTCGCAACACCATCCAGGAACTCATCAGCGATGAGACCCAGCGCGAGAAGCTCCTGAAAGAACTCGGACTCAATGAAGAGTAAGTTTTGCACGCATGTTTAAAGGAGGATCATCATGAGTGAGGTACGGGAATCTGTAGAAACCCCTGAGGCGGAGGCCACCCTGGAGGGAGCGTCCCTTCTGGACGATATCATCGAGTCCACCCATATCAAGCCCGAGGACGATGCCTACGCCCTGACCATGCAGGGGCTCCATGCGCTTATCGCGAAAATTGCTTCCCCCGACGCAGGCATCGAGAAGGTGACCAAATCGGTGGTGGACGACATGATCGCGGAGCTGGACCGCCAGATCAGCCTCCAACTCGATGAGATCATTCATCACGAGGCGTTCCAGAAGGTGGAGTCCCTCTGGCGGTCCCTGAAGTTTCTCGTGGACCGGACGGACTTCCGGGAGAACAACAAGCTTGAGATCCTCAACGTGACCAAAGAAGAGCTCCTCGACGACTTCGAGGACTCGCCGGAGGTGATCAAGTCCGGGCTCTACAAAAGGGTCTACACCGAAGAGTACGGGCAGTTCGGTGGCGAGCCTTACGCCACCATGATCGGCAACTACGAGTTCGGGTCCTCGGCCCGGGACATCAAGCTTCTGGGCTACCTCGGCAGCGTGGCCGCCATGGCCCATGCTCCCTTTATCGGGGCTGTGGCGCCCTCCATGTTCGGTTTGGATTCCTTTGCCGGCCTCTCCCAGATCAAGGATCTCCGGTCTCTGTTCGAAGGCCCTCAGTACGCACGGTGGAAGTCCCTTCGGGAGTCCGAGGACGCCCGTTACATCGGGCTGGTGATGCCCCGGTTCCTTTTGAGGCTTCCCTACGGCAAGGACACCGAGCCGGTAAAATCTTTTGATTACGAAGAGGATGTTTCCCTGGATAACGAGAGTTATCTCTGGGGGAACGTCGCCTTTGCCTTTGCCACCAAGTTTTCCGAAAGCTTTGCCCGGTACCGCTGGTGCACCAACATCATCGGCCCCAAAGGGGGCGGCGCCGTGGAGGATCTTCCCCTTCACTACTTCGAAGACATGGGGGCCATTCAGAACAAGATTCCCACCGAAGTACTGCTCTCGGAGCGACGGGAGTTCGAGCTGGCCGAAGAGGGCTTCATCGGCCTCTCCATGAGAAAAGGCAGCGACAACGCCGCGTTTTTCTCCGCAAACTCCATCCAGAAGGCCAAGAAATTTCCCAACACCGCCGAAGGCAAAGCCTCCGAGACCAATTTCCGGCTGGGGACCCAGCTGCCCTACATGCTGGTGATAAACAGGCTGGCCCACTACCTGAAGGTGATCCAGCGGGAGAACATCGGGGTCTGGAAGGAGCGTGTGGATCTGCAGCGTGAACTCAACGACTGGATCCGGCAGTACGTGGTGGACATGGACAACCCCCTTCCCGGCGTTCGAAGCAGGCGCCCCTTGCGCAAGGCCGAGATCACCGTCGATGACGTTCCGGGTGAGCCCGGATGGTACAAGGTCGGTTTGAAGGTGTGCCCGCATTTCAAGTACATGGGCGCATCATTTACTTTGTCCCTGGTTGGCAAACTGGACAAAGAATAATCCTTAAACAACGGAGGAAATGCTTATGCCAATGACATCGCACATGGAAGTGACCGGAAATACGCAAGGGAAGATTGACGGCTCTTGCGATATGGAAGGTCGCGAGAACACGATGCTGGTCTATGCCTTTGATCACAAAGTGCATATTCCAAGGGATCCCCAGTCCGGGCTCCCGAGCGGCAAACGTATCCATGGTCCCCTGACCGTGGTCAAGGAGATCGACAAGTCCTCTCCCAAGCTGTATCAGGCCCTTTGCACCGGAGAGCAGTTGTCCAACGTTATCCTCAAGAAGTTTCGCATCGATCCCACCGGGGCCGAGGAGCATTACTTCTCCATCGTCCTGGAAGACGCCATCATCGTGGAGATGAAGCCCTACATGCCCATGGCCTTCCTTGCGGAGAACGAGCCCTTCCGTCACATGGAAGAACTCAAGTTCACCTACTCCAAGATCAAGTGGACCTGGGAAGTGGACGGGATCGAGTCCGAAGATTCATGGAAGATTCCGGTCTAACGTGAGGTGGCGATGTGAGTGATTTGAGACTTCTTGAACGCCTTCGGCAATGGCAGGACGCTCCCGGAGAGCGTGCGAGGGACCATGTCGGAACACGGGTAAAATCCGTGGTGAAGCATCTCCAGCTTTTGCTTAACTCAAGGGTTGGCACGACGCTCATGGACGGCCAGTTCGGTTTGCCCGACCTGTCGGATTTGAAGGTCACCTATCCCGACTCCGTTCAGGACATGGAAAAGACCATCTCACGAACCATCGAAACCTATGAACCACGGCTTTCCCAGGTGGACGTCAATTTTGTGTTCCAGGATGACCGGACACTGCGCCTTTTTTTTCGGATCGACGCTCGGTTGAATATGGGAGAAGGGGATCAGGATATTATCCTGGAAAGTTCGGTGGATACCTACGGAAAGATGACCGTTCGGACGTGAGGTCTGCCTCCCGGGCCTGTCGACGCCGCGGGTGCGCCAAGGGGCGGGGTGACCGCAATCACCCGGCTCCAGGCGGCGCATCCGAACGAAGCGGCGAACACAGTCCCGGGGACAGACTGAACCGAGCCTGCCGCCGATGTCGGTGGCAGGCTCTCCACCAAGAATAATTACCCTGAAACAGGGGAGGAAATCAAGGGTGAACCATCACTTGCTTACGTTGATAGATGGTTTACGCAACGAGTGAACGTTTGACGACCTGCCTTTCCGGGTACATTTGAAAGCCGGGGCAGACGGGGAGACAGGTAACATGCCGCGTATAAGCCGTTTTATCTTGCTTCGCCGGGTATTATGGCGGCATCGGTGAAAAGCGTATTCAAGGGATATTGAGACACGTGAATGGTGAGGATGTGCCTTAGGTTATTTTCATGAGATGAGGAATTTTTTTGTTTAATTACTATTTTCAAAATGAGCTGAGTCACCTGAAGGAGATCGGGACGGCCTTTGCCCGGGAAAACCCGGCCATTGCCCCCATGCTGGGCGAGCCGTCGGCGGACCCGGATGTGGATCGCCTCCTGGAGGGGGTCGCCTTTCTCACCGGGTCCATTCGGCAGAAGATCGACGATGAGTTCCCGGAGATTATCCACAATGTCATCCGTCAGGTATGGCCCCATTACCTTCGACCCATTCCGGCCACCACCATGATGGTTTTTTCACCCGGGGAAGGGACGGATGCGGTGGCCTCGGTTCCCTCCGGTGCGGAAGTGGACTCCGTGGCCGTGGACGGCACCGCCTGCCGTTTTCGTACCTGCACCGATGTGGTGTTGCCTCCGGTGAGCGTGGTTCGGGCGGGGTATGAGGAGACGGCGGACGGCACGGCAGGTATCCGGGTGACCCTTTCCGCCACGGGTCGCGATGATTGGAAAGCCGACAGCCTGCGGTTTTATATCGGCGGAGGGTACGCCGAGGCATCGGACCTTTACTGCCTGCTGCTCACCGGTTTGCGTCGGGTGGTGGTGGGTGACGGCTCCCTGCCTGATGGTGTTGTCCTTGGGCCCGAGAGCTTGAGGCCAAAGGGATTTTCCGAGGAGGAGTCCCTGATTCCCTGGCCGTCCACCTCCTTTGACGGGTACCGCCTTCTTCAAGAGTTCTTTGTGCTTCCTGAAAAATTTCTTTTTGTTGAGTTGACGGGGCTCTCGGATTGGAGGGCGCCCAAGGACGACGGAGAGGTGGATATCTGGTTCGAGCTGGAAGCGGCACCGGAGGTTCCCCTGCGGGTGGACGCCTCCCGGTTTATGCTCTCGGTGGCCCCGGCGGTCAATGTGTTCTCCCACGATGCAGATCCGGTGCTGCTCAGGGCTGAAAAAAATGAATACCGCGTAAGGCCCACAGCCCCGGATCTTTCCCACTATCAGGTGTACTCCCTTGTGGGGGTGTCCGCGTACATGGCGGGCAGTGGCGAGGTGCGTCCCATGAAGCCCTTTCACAGCCTGGCCATCGACGAGACGGACGTGGTCTACAGCGAAATTCTCACCACCTCTCCGGTGAGGCAGGCCATGGACGTGAGCATCTCCATCGCCACCCCCGGGGGCAGGGAGATGCCGGAGTTCAAGTCCCTCTCCTTTGACGTGCTCTGCACCAACGGTTTTCTGCCGGAGCAACTCCTGGCAGGGGACATCAGTGTGGCAACCACCAGGTCACCCGAAGGGGTTGCGTTCCGCAACCTTCGAAAGCCCACCTCGGCGGTGTTGCCTCCCCTGGGGACCAACGCTCTGTGGCCGCTTATCTCCATGATGAACCTTAACCAGTTCTGCCTGAGCCGCCTTGAGAACTTCAAAGCCATGCTGGGCCTGTTTTTGCTGGACGGCCACGGCGGAAGGCGGGTGTTTGCGGCAAGCGAAAAGCGCATCGAGGGCATCGTGGGGCTGGAGACCGAGAACACCCGTCGCCTGTTTCGGGGAGTGATGGTCAGCGGGGTCGTGTTTCGGGTGGCCATGCGAAGGGATCATTTTGCCGGCATGGGGGACCTGTACCTGTTTTCTACGGTCCTGGACCGGTTTCTGGGGCTCTCTGCGGCCTTGAATACATTCACACAGCTCGTGGTCACCGAAGTCGGGACCGGGGAGGTCTTTACATGGCAGGAACGAATGGGGGAGGAGGCCCTGGGATAAGGGCGGCGCTCCTCTCCCGGGGGCGTTCGTTCTCATTTTTTCAGGCCGTGCGACACTTAAAAAACCTCACCGCCGAAGAGGGAGGGGACCGAATCAACGGGTCAAGGCCCGTGGATGTCTTTCGGGTCAGGCCCAGTCTCTCCCTCTCATTTGCCGGGCCGGGGATCGAGCGCATTGAAGAGACCTCCGCAGGTCAGTGGCTCCTGACGGCCAATATTTTAGGGCTTTACGGCACCGGATCGCCCCTGCCGGTTTTTTACACCGAAGACCTCCTTGAGGGACGGGAGTGGGACCACGACGCGGCGCGGGATTTTCTGGACATCATCAACCAGCGCCTCTACGAGCTGCTCTACGACGGGTGGGCCAGGTCCCAGGCCATGATGAAGGTGATGGAAGAGGACGATGTCCCTTACGCAGACAGGTTTTTCAGTCTCTCCGGCCTGGGACGCAAAGCCCTGAGGGCCGGGTTGGATACACCCTGGGGCCTGGTGCGCTACAGCGGGCTCCTTTCCCAGAAGAACAGGTCGGCTTCGGGATTGAAGACCCTCCTCACCGATGCCCTGGGCGGGCTTCCGGTGAAGGTGGTCCAGGCCCTGAAACAGAAGGTGCCCATCGGCGCGGACCAGCAATGCGTACTTGGGCAGTCCGGCAATGTCCTGGGGGAGACGAGCTACCTGGGAACGGAGTTTGACGACGGCACGGGCGCCATCCTCATTCGTATCGGGCCCATTTCGGAAGAGGCATACCGAGGGTTTCTCCCTGGAACGGACGGCTACCGGTTGGTGGTGGGCCTCACCCGGTTCTACCTCTCCTCCCCGGTGACCTTTGTCCTGGATGTGGTGATGAAAGACGACGCGAAAAAAGAGACCACCCGCCCCGGGCATACGCGGTGGGCCAGCCTGGGCCTGGATACCTGGCTGTTTTCAGGGGAGAGTGCCGGGGAGCTTCTCACCCGGTTTTACCCGTAACGATTCAATGGCAACCATGGGAATAGATAATGATCACCGTTGACATGAAGTCCTTGCTGAACCGGCTGAACCCATGCTGCAGGAAGGCCCTTGAGGCTGCTGCGGGCGTGTGTGTGTCCCGAACCCATTACGAGGTGACTGTGGAGCACCTTTTGTGGCAGCTCCTGGACGAGCCTTTGTCCGATATTTCCCGGATTCTGACGCAAAGCGGGGTAGGGGTCGAGGAATTGCGAAGGAATTTGGACCAAACCTTGGAGGAATTTTCCACGGGAAACGGAGCCAAACCGGTGTTTTCTCCCCGGTTGATGGACTGGTTTCAGGAGGCCCAGCTCATCGGTTCAGTGGAGATGGGCGAGTCCCGGATTCGCTCGGGGGTGCTCCTGCTCGCTTTTTTGAATCGGCCCACGCAGTTTTCCACCGTGGAGATCGGGGACCTGCTCCTCGGGATCAACCGTGAAGAGCTTGCCAAGGAGTTTGCCTCATTGACCAAAGGCTCGGTAGAGGGTGGGAAAGGCACGCCTTCCGATGCCGTTGACACCCCCAAGGGCGGTGCTCTGTCCAAGTACTGCGAGGATTTTACCGCCAAGGCCCGGGCCGGAAAGATTGATCCGGTGTTCGGCCGCGATGTGGAGATTCGCCAGGTGGTGGACATCTTTGCCCGAAGGCGGAAAAACAACCCCATCGTGGTGGGTGAGGCCGGCGTGGGCAAGACCGCCATTGTCGAAGGGCTGGCCCTGCGCATCGTGGAAGGGGATGTGCCTGATTTTCTGAAAAACGTCACCCTCATGGGGCTGGACATGGGGCTCCTCCAGGCCGGGGCCGGTGTCAAAGGGGAGTTTGAAAACCGCCTCAAGCAGGTGATCGAGGAGGTCAAGGCTTCTGAAACCCCCATCATCCTCTTCATCGACGAGGCCCACACCATGATCGGGGCCGGGGGCTCAGCCGGGGGAAGCGATGCCGCCAACCTGTTGAAGCCCGCTCTGGCAAGGGGGGAGCTGCGGACCGTGGCCGCCACCACCTGGTCCGAGTACAAGAAATACTTTGAAAAAGACGCGGCCCTGGCCCGGCGGTTTCAGTTGGTGTACCTGGATGAGCCGTCGGAGGAAACCGCCACCCTGATCTTAAGGGGCCTCAAGGCCAACTATGAAAAGAACCACGGGGTGGTGATCCGGGACGATGCGGTCAAGGCCGCGGCCGAACTCTCCGCCCGATACATTTCGGGACGCTATCTTCCGGACAAGGCCATTGATCTCCTCGACACAAGCGCAGCCCGGGTCAAGGTGCTGCTCACGGCAAAGCCGGGGGCCGTGGAGGATATCGAACGAACGCTTCAGGCCGCGCAGCGCGAAAAAGAGGCCCTGGGTCGGGACGGAGTCTACGGGTCTGACCCGGATACCGAACGGCTTGCGGCCGTGGAGGTAGAGATCGAAGCCCTGGAGACCCGGCTCACCGAGGTGACGGCCCGCTGGGCCATGGAGCAGGCCCTGGCCGCAGAACTCATCGATCTGAGGACGCAATACTGGGAGAGGGTAACGGCCCCGGATGCGCAAGTGGCCCAGGGAACACCGGTACTTGAAACGGAAGAGTTTGAGACAGAAGGGGCTGAGCCGGAAGGGACAGTCACAGACCAGACCGATGCAGCCATGGACGCCTCGCCTTTACCCGTCGACCCAGCCCAGGGAGAAACCGCAGGCGATGAGCCCGAGGTCGCCCTGTCCGTGGAGGAACTGCAGGCTCTCCTGGACACGAAGGCATCGGAGCTTGCCGCCATCCAGGGCACCGATCCCCTGGTGCGCACCGAGGTGGACCCCGGCATCGTCTCCGAGGTCGTCTCGGACTGGACCGGTATCCCCGCAGGCAAGGTGATGCACGACGAGGCCAGGACCATCATCCACATGGAAGAGGATTTAAAGGCCCGCATCAAGGGCCAGGATGAGGCCATCAAGGCCATCTCCCGGGTAATCAAGGCCTCCAAGGCCGGTCTGGGAGACCCGGAGCAGCCCCTGGGCGTGTTTCTCCTCACCGGGCCCAGCGGCGTGGGCAAAACCGAGACGGGCCTGGCCGTGGCCGACCTGCTGTTTGGGGGCGAGCGCTCCACCATCTCCGTCAACATGAGCGAGTTCCAGGAAAAACACACGGTGAGCCGTCTCATCGGCTCGCCTCCGGGCTACGTGGGCTACGGAGAGGGGGGAATTCTCACCGAAGCTGTCCGCCAGAGACCCTATTCCGTGGTGCTTTTAGACGAAGCGGAAAAAGCCAATGACGAGGTGATGAACCTCTTCTACCAGGTCTTTGACAAAGGGGCTCTCTCCGACGGCGAGGGGCGCCTCATCAACTTCAGCAACACCGTGATTTTCCTGACAAGCAACCTGGCTTCGGAACTCATCTCCGGCGCCGCAGAGTCCGGGGATCTTCCTGAAACCGAGGAGCTGATTGCCGCCATTCGGCCGACCCTGAGCCAGCATTTCAAACCGGCCCTTCTGGCCCGCATGAGCATCGTCCCGTTCTTGCCCCTGCCCGCGGATGTGATGCAGGAGGTGGTGGGCATCAAGCTCAACAAGGTCGCGGACCGCCTGAGGGAGACCCACGACATCGCCCTGACCGTGGCGCCATCTGTCATCGACCAGGTCGCGGCCCGGTGCGTGGAGGTGGAGACCGGTGCCCGCAATATCGACCACATCATGAACGGCACGGTGCTGCCCCTGATTTCCCGGGAACTCCTGCAGCGCATGAGCGAAGGCGAACTGCCCTCTGAAATGACCCTGGAGACTGATGCAGAGGGCGCCTTCAATGTCGGTTAAAAAGCGTGCCTTCTATGGTTAAAGTGGGCTCAAAAAGCGTGCCTCCGGCGGCCAGGGAATAAATCCCCTGGACCCCAGGTTGCGAAAGCCCTCCCCCTTCGTTCCTCAGGGGAAGAGCTTCCGCGAAGATTTTCGTGAATGTTGCTCAAGACCTGTTTGTCTAACTTTTCAAAAGTTTGGCCCCCGGCAGGACCGCCGGAGGCATTCACCATGCACGGGAGGAAAACGATGATCTCACCGGTAGAGATATTCGAAACCATGCGGCAGTTCGACTGCACACTCAATGGGACGAAGCTGGACGTGTACACGCTCTCTGCGGCTGAGGCCGTTTCCGATCATTTCTCGGTGCAGGCAACGGTGGTCTCGGAAAAACGTCGGCTAAGCTCTGATTTTACGGGGCAAGAGGGGCTTGTTACCCTCATCGGTCGAAAGCAGGAGCGGTATGTCCACGGGGTGGTCAGCCGTTTTGAAGAGCTGGAGAAAAGGGGGCGCTTCTATCTCTACGGGGTAACCCTTGTTCCCCGGGCCTGGGAGCAGACCCTTATCTCGGATGTTCGGATTTTTCAGGAAAAAACCGTGCCTGAAATTGTTGCCGAGGTGCTCCAGACAGGCGGCATGCAGGCCAATACCTTTGAGTTCAGGACCCACCGCACCTATTCTCCCAGAGAGTACTGCGTCCAGTACCGGGAGACCAACTGGGATTTTGTGGCAAGGCTCCTGGCCGAGGAGGGGATTTTCTTTTACTACGAATTCACCGAGGCCGACCATGTGCTGGTGTTCGGAGACACTCCGGCGTGCCACAAGCCCATCGCCGGAAAGGCCGAGGTGCTCTTTACCCCGCCGGGACAGCTGGTGGACCAGATGGAGTACGTCAACGAGTTTCTTGTGGCCGAAAACGTGGTCTCGGGAAAACACGTGCTTAAGGATTATGCGTTTAAGACCCCTTCTTACAGGCCGTCTGCGGAGAAACCGGCAGAGAGCTATGAGAATCTGGAACTCTACGATTACCCCGGCCTTCTCACCGACGAAGCCACCGGGACCCGCCTGGCCTCCGTGGGCCTTGAAAGGGCGCGGCTAAACAAAAACGAATACTCGGGCAAGAGCCTTTGCAGAGGCTTTGCCGTGGGCCATCTCTTTACCCTGGCCCATTACCCCTACGATGAGAGCAACCGGGAGTACCTTCTCACCCGCATCACCCATCGGGGCACTCAGCCCCAGTCCCTTCAGGAGCTGGCCCCCAACGGCAAGGGCAACACCTACGCCAATACCTTTTCCTGCATCCCCTCAGAGGTCCCCTTTCGACCGGCGCCCATCCCCAAGCCCACGGTGAGCGGGGTCCAGACCGCCGTGGTCACCGGCCCCGAAGGCAAGGAGATCTACACCGACTCCTACGGCCGCATCAAGGTGCAGTACCACTGGGATCGCCTGGGCAACCGGGACGCCCGGAGCAGCTGCTGGATGCGTGTGGCCCAGTCCCTGAGCGGCCCGGGCTGGGGAGCGGTGTTCATCCCCCGCATCGGCCAGGAAGTCATCGTCAGCTTCATCGACGGCGACCCGGATCGCCCCATCGTCACCGGTGCCGTCTACAACGGGGCCAACATGCCCCCGTATCCCCTCCCTGCCGAGAAGACCAAAAGCACCATCAAGACCCGCTCCACCCCCAACGGCGACGGGTTCAACGAACTTCGGTTCGAGGACTTAAAGGGCGAGGAAGAGATCTACATCCACGGCGAAAAAGACTGGAACATCGAGATCAAAAACGACAAAGGCCAGCACATCGGCCACGATGAAACCCTTGCCGTGGACAACGACCGCCGCAAAACCGTGGGCAACGATCAGCAGGAATCCATCGGCAACAACAAGGACATCAGCGTTGCCAAGAACCACACAGAATCCGTGGGGGAGAACATGGCGGTGTCCGTGGGCAAGAACCTGGATGAGAGTACGGTGGAGAACAAAACCGTATCCGTCGGGAAAAACAGCCAGGAAAGCGTGGGGGAAAACGAAACGGTTAACATTGGAGCAGACAGGACCCTGAGTATCGGGAGCAACGGCGTTACGGACATCGGGAAGAATATGACGGAAACCATCGGACAGAAATTGACCCTTGATGTGGGGGACAAAACCGGTGTGAGTGTCGGCGCGGATCTCTCCGTGATGGTGGGAAAAAAAACCGTGTTGACCACGGAAGACCAGATTACCTTTGTCTGCGGAAGTTCGAGTATCACCATGAAAAAAGACGGCACCGTATTGATCAGCGGCGGGGATATCAAGATCAATGCAAGTGGAAAACTGGTGACCAAAGGCCAGAACATCACCGGGAACTAAGGCATGACAACGGATTTAAACCTTAGCTTTTATACGGAGCATCTCGAGGAGTCGTCCATGCTCTATGAGCAGTGGCATCGTCTTGTGTCTCGCCAGTGGGGGGCCTGGAGACGCGTTGTTGCGTTTGAGCGGCGCTTGGAGGCGCATCTGGATGCTTTGGTTATCGGAGGGGAGAGCGCCCTGGCATTATGTCGTGAGAAGGCCCGGCAAGGCGATGCAGGGGAATGTTACGCTGCTTCAAGGGTTTTGGTGCGTCATGGTCTTCACGGAGATGTCTGTGAACTGGTCGACGATGTGGACGAATCGGACCCAGCCCGTCTTCAAGCCATTTCCGACGCTTTGTGCGTTGATCTTGGAAAAAGCGACGAAGAGGATTGTCTCAAGCTGCTGTTGAAAAGTAGTCCCGTTAACGCTTCCCAAGCACGGGTGGCATCGCGCCTTGCGGGCTATCGCAGGTGCCAGGGGTGGGCTGGCGAACTTTGGGGATTGCTGGGCCGTGAAAGCCTTGACGAGGAAACCAAGGCAACCATTCTCAGGGAGTTTGTGCCCCTTAAGCCCCCACGGCATCTTTTGAACGCGAACTGCTTTGGACAGGGTGGGGAAGGGGCATACCGATTTCCTGTGTCCCTTATCCGAGCTCGCTCCGGGCAGGAAGTTGATGAAGCGATGCTGTCTGGAGTGCCCATGTGCTGTGGGCTTTGCGGGGACAAGCAGGCCCTGGACCTGCTGAAGACAATGCCAGTTGATTACGATGTTCTTTTTGCCATGGGCCTGTTGGGTGATGTCACAGCGATTCCACTTCTGATCCGAGCCCTTGAGCATGAGGACCACGCCGAGGCGGCATCCCTTTCTCTTTATCTGGTGACAGGGGCCCCGTTGTACGAAACGGTCTTTATCCCGGAGGCCCTCGATGAAGATCTTTTGTTTGACGATGAAAAAGAGAAACTTGCCCGGGGAGAGGCTCTTTGGCCCCCCGGCAAAGAGCCGGGGGAGACGGTGACGAGGCTGTCCAGGCAGGTCGCAGAGTGGAATTCCTGGGTGCAGGAACACGGGGAGCGGTTTGATTCGTCCAGACGGTATCGAAACGGCAGGCTGTTCTCCCCTGAATGCCTGATCGAAAACCTTGGCGCGGAATCGGTTCCGGCAAGGGTTCGCGAGGCCGCCTATGAAGAGCTTGCCATTCGTTATGGGGTGGATTTCCCCTTTGATCTCCGGATGCCCGTCGAAGCCCAGTTGAATGCTCTGGAAAAATACGAAGCGTGGAACCAGGCAGTCACCGACAGGTTCGAACCGGGTGAATGGTATGCCGGGGGAAACATCATGGAACCATGCCATGCGCGATAAAGAGGACTGTCATGACTAAGACATCCGGGCAGAACAAGAACATAGCCGACGAGGGGACCCTTGCTCTGCTCCATCCCAGGACGGGGCGGATTGAATCCTCGAAAAACCCGGGTGAGATTCTTGTAACCTATGACGGGGAGGGGCCGTATCCGGCGAGGTTGCTTTCAGGGATCAGTCGCTTGGAGCTTTTGTCGGACTCCTTCGTGGGGCGAGAAGTGCTTCTGGTGTTTGACGGTGGCAGGGCAGACAAGCCAATCGTGGTCGGCGTCCTTGAAAACGTCTTGGAAACCCTTGTCTGCCTGGATGGGGAGGCGGATAGCCGGCCCTCCTCCATGGAAGATCCCTCCTGCAATGGGTGTACGGTGGTCGAAGCCGACAAGGAGATGGTGCTGAGATGCGGAGAGGGCAGCATTTCCATTAAAAAAGAGGGCCGCATTGTGATTCGCGGCAGGGAGATTGTTTCCAGGGCCTCGGGTACCAATAAGATCAAAGGTGGCAGTGTTGAGTTGAATTAAAGGTTCAGGAGTAACGATTCAGCTTGCCTTCTATGGTTAAAGTGCAAGGAAAAGCCTGCCTCCGGCGGCGAGGGTGGCGAAGCCACACTATCGAAAACACCTCGAAAGCTGACTGCCGTTGCAATGTGTCCCTGGTTCATCGGGCCACATTGCAACGGCCTTTCGGCTCGGGCTTCGACCGAAACATATGCTGGTGGTTTGTACGAGGGATGCGACAAGCCTTCAAGGGCTAAGATTCGTTATCGTAACTCGTTGACTATTTGGCTTAAACCGGACTGTCTTCAAAGGTGTTGGGAAATTTTAAAACCTGTTTGTCAAGCTTTTCAAAAGCTTGGCCCCCGGCAGGGCCGCCGGAGGCAATGTTGAACACTCCGTTTTGAGACCTGACGTTGACCATAAAAGGCTTGTTTTCCATGCATCTCTTACACAACAAAACGCCTTATACTGCAGAAACCTTTGTCCTTCGTGATCAGCACGGAACCCGTCAGGCGGTTGCCATCATCAAGGGGACTTTTTTGTATGACGAACAGGGCTTTGTGCAGGATGCTCCCGACCAGCTTCCCTTGTGCTATGCCGATGAGTATTACGGTAAACCGGGGCTCAGCAGCCTTCGGTACGCCTCAGATCTTGTCCCGGAAAAAAGAGGCACGGATATTGTGCTGAACGGGCATGCCTATGCACCTGGAAAAAAAGCGGTCCGCAAGCTCGATACCGCTTTGATGGTTGGACCGCATCAAAAGCGCGTGCGCGTGTACGGAGATCGTGCCTGGCGTTATCGGCTGGGAGTCGTCACCAAAACTTCCCCTTTGCCTTTCCTTAAAATGCCCCTTGTCTATGAAAGGGCCTTTGGCGGTGCAGACACGTCGCACAAGAAGACAAAAAAACAGGGCCATTGCCTGGAAAATCCTGTTGGGACGGGGTTTAGAATGGCAAGGACAAAGAAAACATTGGACGGTCATCCGTTGCCGAACCTTGAGTGGGCGAATCGTTCCATACAGGGGTGGAAAGACAAACCGTCCCCTGCAGGATACGGGTTTGTTGCACCCCACTGGGAGCCCAGGGGGTCCCGGTGCGGAACCTATGACGCTGAATGGGAACGGCGGCGCATGCCCCTTTTGCCTGAGGACTTTGGTCCCGGGTTTTACAACACGGGTTCCTCCGATCTCGCACTTGAAGAGTGGATCGCCGGGGATGAGACCGTGACCCTTGTTAATCTTCATCCGGATCACGAAAAAATTCAGTTTAACCTTCCGGGTATCAATCTCACATCGGCATTTATCCTCCGTGACCAGACATACAAACCCGATGTGCGGCTCGATACCCTTTTGATCGAGCCGGATGCAAACAGGTTTTCCATTGTATGGCGATCTGCTTTTCCAAAGCCGGATCGCCTTGACGAGTTGAGACAGGTGACAGTCAGCCATGACGGATAGCAGCTCCAACCCCATAGCCATTACGGGCCTTGGCATGGTCACCTCGGTGGGCCATGACGTGAAGACCGCCTGTGCGTCTATCCGTGCGGGCCTGAAGCGCCCTGTAAAACTTCAGAATTTTTATGCTGAGTCACCCGGAGGCTATGACGACTGGGAAGACGGCCTGGTGACGGGTCACCCGGTCTTTGATGGGGATGTAGACGAGACCGAAGACCGAATTTGCAGGCTGCTGGGTGATGCCTTGGAAGATATCGCGGATAACGCCGGGCTTTGCGAATCAGATGCTGTTCCTTTGTTCCTATCCCTTCCCGGAAAAGAGAGGGATCTGTTCCCCGACGAGACCATGGACGATTTTTTCGCGAGAAACAAAGAACGCTTTCCCTATGTGGGAGAGGTTACTTTATTCCCATTTGGCAACGCCGCGGGCCTGATGGCGTTGGAGCGTGCAGCAGAAATCATTGAGACAGGCCAGTGTGAACAGGCCCTTGTGGCCGGAGCAGATTCTCTCCTTGGTTTTGCCAATCTGTCCAGGTTGAACCGGATGAAGCGGCTGAAGACCGAGGTCAATTCGGATGGATTGATCCCAGGAGAGGCCTCAGCGGTCGTACTTTTGGAATGGCTTACCCGGGCCGAGAAGCGACAGGCGGAGATCCAGGGGCTTTTAGAGGGTGTTGGCGTCGGGTTTGAGTCAGACCATTGCCTTGAAGGACGACACGCAGGTTCCGGGCTGTCCGATAACGTTTTCGCCCTGTTGCCTCCGGATGAGGACGGGGCCGTGGATGTCAGGGCGATCATGACCGATCTGAACGGAGAACCGTACCGTTTCGATGAAATGTCCATGATGCATGCACGGGTTTTCAGTCGGATGGCCGGGGAGAAAGAGATCCTCTGCCCCGCTCGGAATATCGGAGACACAGGAGCCGCTTCAGCCCTGGTTTCCATGTGCCTTGCTTCACGCACCATGGCCCGGGGCGGGTTTGGCAACACCGATTGCCGGTGTCTGATCCTCTCTTCATCGGATTCCGGTGAGAGGGGGGCTCTTTTCATGACATTCAACATGGGGGATTGACGATGGGCGTTACGGTAGGTGCAAATGGTCGGACGGTGGTTCATAAGGGCAGCGGCGGCACATCGGTTGCTTCGCCGGACATATGCCGCACACAGATCGGTCCGGTGGTGGTGCCCATTCCATACGTAAATACAGCCATGTCGTCTGATCTTGACGGTGGGGCGCAAACCGTCAAAGCGGATGGCAATCCCCTGGGGCACGCCAAGTCAAATTTCAAAAAAAGCATCGGCGACGAAGCCGGAGACAAGAAGGGCACGGCATCCGGCACCATCCAGAAGCAGGCGGAGTTCACCAGCTCTTCATTCGATGTCCAGGTGGAAGGAAACGGCGTGGCCCGGGCCTTTGACACCATGATCCACAACAACAAAAACACCCCTCCGGCCCCGTTGATGCAGGCCCCCCTTGTGCAGGAGATTATGGATGAGACACCGGTGATTCCGGAACAGGGGAAGGTGGAAATGCGTTTTCTCGACCCCTTTGGGGAACCCATGGAGGGGTTGGAGCTGGAGGTCGAGGTGGATGGTAAAAAAGAGATAAAGAAGACCATGGCAAATGGTCAGATTGTTCATGTTACAAACAAAAAAAGCGTAAACGTCACAGTGAAAAACCAGAATATGAACTTGAAAGAAGACATGTAATGCGAGGCGCTTAAAAAGCGAGGGGTCAACCATGGGTAAGATGAGTCTTGAGAAAAAAGTTACACTAAATGAAGATGAAATTCATGAAAGTGACTATAAGAATTTTGATGCAATCATACTGAGTCCTGCATTGGGTTGCCCAGCCATTGTGCAAAAAAAAGATGATGTCATTCTTGAGATGTTACTGTTGACATTCTCGGACGAAAGTGGGGTTCAGGGAGCTGTCACAGAAGCAGATGTGGCGTTTCATTTGAGGTATTGCTCGTGGAAGGATAAGGATAGAACAAATGCATATTATAATCGATTGAATCTGTATGAGAAAATTGTCTTGAAATCAGACCCTCCTGAGCCAATTGAGGGTCTGATCAAGATATCCAGAAAATATGATAATGGGCCCGATGTCTTTGGTAGTGACAAGGATTGTGACGATGCTTTCACACTAAAGCTGGCCCACACCAATGTATTTGATAAGGTTTTGAAGACATATAACCTTTATCCATACTTGTACAAAGTCTCTGTAAATTTAAAATACGAAAATCTCAAATCAGGGTGCCTGCATAATTTCCGGTGGGTTGACAGGCAGTCTTATGAGAGTAGCAAGGGAAAGCCGCTTTGGTGGTGCAGCGATACTCTTGTTCAGGATCTTCTTTCGAATCAGTACTCCCGACAGCTCAAGGATTATTCCGAGAACATAAAAGAAACTTCCGACGAAAATGTAAAGGTCTATATCTATCATCCTGTCTATATATCGGACAAAAAGCGGCTAAATGTAGGGCACGTGACAGATATCCATATGGACTCAAGGATGGACGTCTATGCACAATCCGAAGCCAGCGTCATCGAAGTCCAATGCAATTGCGCACCTAAAGACAATGGCAAAGAGAGGACAATCAAAGATAATCGGTTTCATATCCCTATCAAAGACAAGATATGCAACTTTAATGAGGTGTTTACAGACGTTTGTACCCAGCTTTTTGACAAAGGTGCGGACCTATTGGTCCTCACCGGGGATCTTGTGGATTATAACCGCGGGATTCATACTGAGCAAACCCACAAAAAAAAGTATGTTCCGATTTCTGACGTTTGGAAAGCGCTTGAATCCGATGTGACGGAAGATGAGTACTACAGAACCGATCGAAATTGGATTACATTCTATGACAGACTGATTGATCTCTATGATAAAAAAGAAAAACCCGTCGTTACGATATTGGGCAATCACGACTACGTCAACTATGGGATGGCTCCCTGGCCGACAACTTTGGCTGGCGCAATTCAGCCATGGAATGGTGTGTTCGATCAAAATTTGACGTTGTATGAGTCTGCACTTTGTTATGGCCCTGGATATGATGATTTTAAGGCCTTTCGGAAAGATCTCGATGAACAGTTCAAGTATGTAGAGTGGTACATGTTTTTTATCAATCCCCTTGCGGATTTTGTTGTGCAATACGGCGATCAAAGCATGTTTATGGTTGACTGGGGTGAAAAAAGTTCAGTCATTTCTCATAGTGTAAAATCAAAATTTTTTTCGAAACTGACCTTTAATACATACGAAGGCGTCGGTAGTCTTCATCATGCGAAGCATGTGTTTTCAAAAAAAAAGAAAAACTATGCCATCTACAATTCCTGGATTGACTCGTCGCCTTCAATCAAGATGCTTTTTATGCATGCAACAGCGATATGTCCGCGGGATGATGTTTCCATAGGCGAAATCGATTACGATCTGTCATGGAAAGATAACCCGCTGCAATATGGCTCATTCGACGGAGAGAGAGAAAGGGTTTTGAATGACTTGGAATCAGGACGGTTGTCTATTGTCGTGGGGGGGCATAGCCATCGCAACGTCATCATGAAGGTGGCCGACGGAAAGGCTCAAGTCATAGGTTCCGGTGATAATTTTGGTACCCTGAAAACCAAACACCAAAAGATTGCCATGGTCACATCGAGTTGCGGTCCACTTCCCAAGTACATCCCAGGTGGTCCCCTTATCTGCGGCTGCACAGGTAACAAGTCACGATACGGAACCGGTTGGGACTACCGGGATGGAAAACTCTATGAATACAGAAATCTTGATAAAGATGGAAATGTATCCCATTTGACGACACGCCATGAAGTTGAAGGCGACACTTGTCCTTATTGCAGGATGCCGGCTAAGAAAATGGTGAGAAAACACCCCCGGCGCCACAAGCCCGGCGGTAATCTATTAACATTCTCAGAAGATAAGAAAGATGAATACGTTAATATCGCATCGGTTTTCTCTTCTTTACCATCAACAAAGCCTCGTTCAGGTGTGATGTGTGATGAGCAGAAGGTTTTTACAGGGCTTATGGTTCTGGAGCATATTCGAAGTATGGGTGATTATAAAAAATGGGAGAAAAGCGAACCCATTAGGATTGTCAGTAGATCTTTTTTTAAGAAATACGGTTATATGAAATTTCCTGATCAGGTGGCATATGCAATCTTTTCAAAAGGTGATTTAGGAGTGGCTAGTCGTGTGGATGAGGAGATAATCAGAAACAGCAGAGTTCGTATTCGCCAGATGAGTATGAAGGATTTTTTCGATGAATTAATGGGGGCCGCACAAGATGATGCAGATTTAGCTTTTGTAAGCTATAGATTTGACAGCCAGAAATCAGATCGATGGGATCGTGAAATTAAGATGTATAAAGAATTTACAAGAACCGGGACAAATAATGATAGTCAGTCTTCAATTGGCAACAGAAAAGATCCATTTAAAAATTTGGTTATTAAGTTTGTAAGAAAACCGGATCTGGAAAAAAGGAGACGGATTTGTGGATACTAAGCTAATAATCACTTTTTTGTTTCTATCGATAATTGTTAACATATCTTGCATTCAGGAATCGACAATGAATAACGATGCATTAATCCAACTCAATCGAAATGTCGAAAAATTTAACCACGTATATGAAGGAAAAGAGCTCAATTTCGCTGGTTCAAATTTAAGCGGCAAGAAGATCAAAGGCGCTGTATTAAAGCGTGCTGACCTGACAGGGGCTAATCTTGCTCGCACTCATTTTGTCAAATGTGATTTGACTGGTGCCAATTTATCTGGAGCAATTCTCGATAAGACAGTTTTTGAAAAGTCGAACGTCGAAAAAACGAAATTTTACAATTCAAAATTGAATAATGTTTTATTCAAAAGATCATCTATGAAAGACTCTGATTTTTCCGGATCGGTTTTTAACGAATGTAAGATTGAAAATTCAACCTTATCATTTTCCAATTTGACCGGAGCTAAATTTAACGAAGGACATTTTTACAAGTCTGAAGTTCAGTCATGCCGAATACAAGGTAGCGAATTTTTGAATGTTATCATAAATGATACTAATTTTATCAGGTCAGATCTTTCGGACTCGGTCGTTAATGGTAAAATCATGGAAATGTCTCATTTTGGTAACAGTATATTAATACGAACGGATTTTTCTGATTCTGTTTTTTTAGGGCGTTTGTGGAGTGAACCTAATTTCAGAGGTGCTAACGCTTTAGATGCAAAATTTAGAAATTGTAAATTTGATTTTGTTTCTATGATGCACACAAATTTAGAAAACGCGGATTTTTCGGACTCATATTTAAAGCTTGTCGAGATCAGTACAGGGAATATGAAAAATACAGATTTTTCTCGATGTACAATTGCTGACTTTAACATTTGCGATGCGAAATTGGAAAATACAAACTTCACTGATGTTACGTTTGAAGGCTTTTTTATTGCAAGTGAAGCAAAGTTTATAGATACTGTTTTTGTGCGCGCGAAGAATAATATTTCGGAAATTAAACTACGAGATACAATATATGAGGATTCAGATCTTCCTTTTTAGCTGAAGTGCGCAAAAAAGTTTTCTGCGGGCTATGCCGATCCGAACTCAGGGTGGGGGGCAGGTCTGTAAATGTCATAAAATTTAAAAGAATGGTTGAATTATACTGGAGTCCTTAGTGTCAGGGTATTTGTCGCCCCGTAATGAGGAAATAAGATAACGCACTTTGGTAACAAATACTCAAGATGCCCCGCCTGGCAGCCGGGGCATTGTATTTTAGTTCTTGAGCCGTCTTACCACATTCAGCACAAACTCCTGGCAGTAGATGCCGGCCTTGGGATCGAACCCTTCGTCGTGGAGTTCGGAGTTGGAAAGGATTCGGATGCCAAGGAAGGGGACGCCGTAGGCTTCGGCAACCTGGGCTGCGGAAGCGGTTTCCATCTCTTCCGCGGAGGTGTTGTAGGTGGCATGGATCCAGGCGATGCGGTCGAGCTCGCGGTTCCACTGGTCGGCGGAGCCGATAACGCCTGTGACGACCTTGCCGTGTTTGTAGGCTGCAGAGGTTTTTTCGGCGACCTCCAACAGGTGGGCATCCCCCTTGAAATCGGTGAACTCTTTTGCTTCTCCCTTCACATTGACGGTAAGGGTCATGGGGAGCCATTTTTCGGGCTTCACGCCCTTTCCGGCGTCCCCGTGTTCCGTCCTGAAGTTTCCGAAGTTCACGGCAGTTTTTCCTAAGACAATGTCGTAGCGGTGCAACTCAGGGGCGTGGCCGCCGGAGGTGCCCTGGTTGATGATGGCAGACGGGTTGAATCGCTCAATGGCGAGGACGGTGGATGCCGCGGCGTTGGTCATGCCGACCTCGGTCTTGGCAACGACCACGGGGCGGCCTTCGAGGGCTCCCTTGAAAAACCGCCATCCGCCGATGGTGATCTCCTCAACATCGGTGAGCTTCTCGATCATAAACTGTGTTTCAACATCCATGGCGCCCTGGATGACAATGGGGCGCATCTTGGAGGCGGCACATGGGTGATTGCCCCCGATGACAAAAATGGCCAGCAGGATGGCGGCCAGCAGCGTGGATACTCGTTTGGTCATGACGTACTTCTTTCGTGTTTTAGCCCGGATATTTCACGAGTCGAGTGCCCCCATATTCAAGGTATCAGAGCTGCAGATGTCGTGGTTTTACAAGGGCTCTGATAACGCAGAAGACGGGCGCACTGGTCTCGCCCAAAGGGTGAGAGAATTGAGCAGAAAATCTTGAATGATATGCCGCGGTTTTGAAATGCCTTAGTTTTTTGCGATCCCCCCCCATAATGATTGTCTATTTCTTCGCTTTGGCCGTTTTCTCATGAAATATCCGGGTTAGCGTTCATGTGGCGAGGGCCAGGGGAGACGTTGATTCCGTTTGGAACGGGTTGGCTCAAAGCGTATAGCAGTCATACTCCTTCCGGCACCTGAAGAAAACAGTCCGCAGCGTGTTTTTCCCTATGGCACAGGACGCGTGATACGTCCAGCGGAAAGCATCTCAACGGGCAAACTCAGTTTTTTGCTTGATCAGGACGCGTGGCTGGAGGCGAGGTGTTGGTGTTACTTATTTCAACCCATGGGAAACCGAGGGGGTGGCAATGACGGCGTATGACCTTGTCGGCTATGGACTGCTTCTGTTTGGTATGCACGTTGGTTTATCGTGGGTCCTCTTTTATCTTTACGGCATGTGCCTGGCCAGATGGGTCGGCTACTGGTTCCCGTCATGGTGCAAGAGGCTTCTTTTTGTCGTGTTTGGGGCCTTTGTCCTGCAGGCCGTGGCTCTGAAATCAGGCACAGCCTGCCGGGAATCTGTGGCTGTGGTTTCTGCGACAAGCTATTGCTTGACGTGGGCATATATTTTTCTGAAGACAGAGGTCGCGTACAGGTTCAAAGGCGGGATGTACAAATACGCAGGCATCAAAAGGGCCATGCTGAAGAATCTTCTTGAGTATGTGTGTGCCGTGGGGCTGGGAGTGGGGACAGCCCTGTGGGTAAGGGGTGAGAACCCGCTGGACGGGGTTACGCTTTTTGCAGGGGCCAACCCTGTATCCTCGTTTTTCCTGGTGAGTGCCTATGGGGTGTCAGCAATCTACGTTTTTTGCGGTGCGTTTTACATTGTTGTGTCAAGCAGGTCAGATCTTCTCCTGGCAGGTGCCGGGGTTCTCATGGGGATATGTGCCATCGTGTATGGGCTTGGTTTGGGGGTGGTTCTGATGTTCTGTTCTCCTCCCGTTGCCGGGCTCCTTGTCTGCCTCAGCGGGCTTTTGCTTTTTATGTTGCTGGAAAACAGCAAGGGCACGAACTCACCGCTTCCCATGGTCATCCCTCTATTTGTGATCCTGTCCGTTTTTTCCGGCCTCGGGCTGATGGTGGCGGGGTAGATGCCACCTTTCTCCTTCAGGTCGTGAGCTGGCTTTCGGCTTTTCCCTGGCAGGTGAGCACAGCAACCAGGGTTGCACTATAGGTCTTGTGGGGATGATTGAGGCAAGCCGGCCTCAGATGCCCATGCCGGCTTGCCCGTTATCTCAAAATATCCTTTATTTGTATCCGATGTCCCGGTTATAGGTGTTCATGCACCGGTTGCACCAGGAATCACTTTTTTCTACCGGGCTTTTCAGTAGGGAAAATTCACCGCCTCCCCGTCCGAAAAATTCGGCGACGACGTCTCCTGTCCCCGTGCGGGTGACGGCCCCTGAAAACATGGGGAACATGGTGGTTATCTGGTAGGCACCTGTTACCCAGGTGACGTTGGAGAGAAGGCTCGCAAAATTGTCTCCAATGTCCACATAGGCCGTTACCGTGTACTCCTCGTTGATCCCGATAATCGTGGAGTCAAGGGGCCTGCATTGAAACACCTCCGGACTCCAGGCCCAGGATGCGTGGTGCCAGCCCAGCTCCCCGAGGTCTGCCCGGAACCTAACGCTTTTAGGCGTTCCGGTATCCAGAAAGTCCACATCCAGGTAATCGAGGTCCTCGGTGCCGTGGTGATAGGTCTGGAAGCCGAACTGGACCTTGTTTTTCAGGTCGGACATGAAAAAGAAGTCCCAGCCACCCAGGGCAAAGGCCCACCTGCCGAATGAGTTTTCCCGGTAGCCGTGTCCGTCTATCTGCATGCGCTCGCCGGTGGTCAGGTCCCTGATCCAGCCGTCGACTTTGGTGGATGGCCAGTTCATGTTGACGGTCCAGTGCTCCATTCGCTCAAGCCCTAAATGGAGGTCATTTCCCACTTCCCAGGTCCTGCCCTTGAGCGCGTGGTAATCGGGATAGGAGAATCCCTCCGGCGCCTTTTCCCCTGCCCAGATCTGGCTGACTTCAAGTTCCCACTCAAAGTGCTCGGTTTTGCCCGAAAGGATCAACCTGTCCGGCTTGCCGTCTCCCTTCCGAATGGGAACAATCTTCCCGAATATCTCTTCCCCCGGTTTTTCCGCGAAAAATGATCGCTCCGAGGTGCCCGCTTCGAAATCGAGTCCGAAATTGACATAATCGGCATACCGGGCACCGGTTTTTCCCACTTTGCCGAAGCACGCCATGTTTGCACCTGAAGGCATGAGGTTGGGCTCAAAGACATAGTCCGGATAACCCAGGTGGCCCTCCGGGTCGGCCACAAGATAGGCCACGACACCGGTAAATTTCCCGTCTTTATCGTGGATGCTGAAATAATCCCATTCAAGGGAGAGTCCGTCCAGCACATGGGGTTGCCGGTAATCTTCGGATAGCACGTTCCAGCCGCAGAGCCCGTCCTCTAATGTCGCGGCGTTTTTTTGGGCGTACCGGTCCTGCCACGTGGTGAGCGAACCCATGGAAAAGGCGCTTTGAGCCATAAACAAACACACAAAAAATACGACAATTACGTGACGCATACACTTACTCTCCTTTGGTTGATGGTGTCAGACCTGTCCTTGATTCTGGTATTTCTAAGGTTTACGGGCGAAAACACCCGGGGTATGCTGCTGAGGCCATGGCACAATCAATAAAGCCTGTCTCTTCAGCTTGATGCAAAGACGTGTTTGGGGGGGGGATCAAGGGGGGGCATATACGGCCAAGATTCTGGCCCACGATACAAAAGCAGTGCCTTTCTCAATTTTTACTCGGTTGGGGGGCAGAGAGGGGGGATTGCTTGGTGTTTGCACGTTTTGTGTAGCAATCACCTGTTTGTTGTAATGGCTTGATGTTTCGAATTACTCAGTATTGCTGTCTTGATTGGACTTTATAGTTACAGCGCCAGCAATTTGTCAAGGCAGTAAGTTCGTATATATGATTGCCCAGCGGTGGTAACGTAAGGTATTCACGGTGTGGTGCGTTTTGTGCAGACATTTCATGAGATAATGATCGGTTACTTTGGAAATGCGAAAGCCATTTATCATTATTCTTATCAAATACCCGCTCTAAGTAAGGCCTTGACGCCGGTGTGCAAAGGGAATACCTCCTCTTTATGAGGATCGGATGCCAACCTGCCTGTTTTTTTCTAAGGCAAACCACTATCAGGAGACACAGTGAATTACGGCGAAACAACGCGCGAGCTTTTTCAGGCAGATGAGGTGACAACGTTGCTCTCTCGTGCTTGGCTTCCCGACTCAGAGGTGACGGCGATTTTTATCGGGATCCACGGCGGTATGGCCCATGGCGGAGACTGGGTAACACCGGCTGAGTACTTCAAAACAAAAGGGATTGCCACCTACGCCCCGGATCTGAGGTTTCACGGAACCTACCCGAAGCACAATCCCGGGGGCAGAAACTTTTTTCATATTGATTCGTACGATACCTATGCGCGGGATATCCATGGTTACATCGGCTGGGTGAAAGAGCGCCATCCCGGTGTGCCTGTGTTTATCCTCTCCCATTCAAACGGGGCCCTTATCGCACTCTATTACGGGTTGACCCTGGGGAAAGAAGCGGACATCAAGGGGTATATCCTCTCGTCTCCGTGGCTGAAGAACAAGGTGGGCGTGCCGAAGGTGTTGTACCATGCCTCCAGGCTGGTTGCCTGGGTGCATCCCACGTTTTCGGTTACGCCCCCTGCATTGACGCATCACCTGACCCACGATGAAAAGATCACAAAGCGCCATGTTGACGACGAGAAACGTGGCTTAAGGAGCACAAAGGTCTCAGCCAGCCTGGGCGTGGAGTCAGAGAAGACCCAGCAGTGGGTGGTGGCCCGCATGAAAACCTGGGAGAGGGTTCCCATTTTTTGCGTGATTGCAGGAGACGACAGGCTGGCGGATCCGGCAGTGAGTCAACAGGCCATGGCCGATGTCCCGCCAGGACTTGCCGATGTCACCACATGCGAGGCGAATTACCATGAGAATTTCAATGAGGTGAATCGAGACGAACTATTCGGTCGTATTCTGGATTGGACGGAAAGGCATATTTTCTAAGGGAAGGTATTAAAACAATCATGGGTAAAAAAAGAAAACTGTTGGTGATCAGTGTTTCCATCGGGTCTGGCCATGTTCGTGCGGCTGAAGCGATTCGTAAGACCGCTTTGCTCCATTGCCCGGAGCTGGAGGTCGTTCATCTGGATGCCATGGAGTATGTGTCGGGAGCATTCAGGAAGGCGTACAAGGAGAGCTATTTAAAAATCATCGAACGTCACCCCTCCCTGTGGGGATATATGTTTTCCAAAAGCGATCGGGCCGAGAATGACGACTCAAAGATGAAAAATGTACGGCTTGCCTTTGAGCGGCTCAGTGCCCGGGCATTGATGGATGAAATCGAGCGGATCAATCCCGACGGGATCCTCTGCACTCATTTTCTTCCCGCCGGACTGATTTCACGAAAAATCAGAAAAGGCCGGATGAAGGTTCCGTGCTGGATTCAAGTGACGGATTTCGATGTTCACGGGCTTTGGTTCCAGAACCGAATGGACGGCTATTTCGTGGCCTGTGAGGAAGCGTCGTGGAAGCTTGAGGCGTTTGGTATTCAGCCGTCGAACATATACATGACGGGTATTCCCATCGTCCCGTCGTTTACCATGGCCCATGATACAGAGGCCTGGGCGGCTGAGCTGGGTGTGGACCTTGACAAACCAACCGTTCTTATGATGTCCGGTGGTGAGGGATTGGGGGATATGCTCACCTTGACCGAGCGCATGTTAGAGACGGACCCCATGTGCCAGGTCATCGCCCTTGCAGGTAAAAATGAAGACCTTTTCCTCTCCCTAACCCGGCTATCTGAATCCCATGGGGGACGACTGATCCCCATGGGATTTACCAACACCATAGAGCGGGTGATGGCCGTGAGCGATATTGCCGTGACCAAACCCGGAGGCTTGACCAGTGCCGAATGCCTGGCCATGGGGCTTCCCATGATCATCATCTCTCCGATTCCAGGCCAGGAAGAGCGAAATGCCGATTACCTTCTTGAGCACGGCGCAGCACTCAAAGCGCTGGATGCGACGTCCTTGGAACATAAAATCAAGCGGCTTATGGATCGTCCTGACAAAATAGGTGAGATGAAGGAAAAAGCCGCACAGATTGCACGGCCCGATGCGGCAGCACACGTTCTGGATATCATATGCGAGGCGTTGGAACGGAACGCGGTCCATTCCTGAAAACCCGGACGATATGGGGGCTCATTTCTCGCACGCAGAATGCCTGTAAGGTCTCCGAGCCCCCTTTGCCAACGTCCTGACCCGTCTTTCCATCACTCCTGGCAAAAGTTGATCAGGTACTCCCTTGCCTCTTCAATGGACGTCCCCTCGGCCTGGCTCATGGCCTTTTCCATCTCGGCAGTTTCAGGGTTGTATGTCGCGACCTTGGATTTCGAGTGCTCTTCGATCATTTTTCTGTACCTGGCGCACAAGGGGTCTTCATTGACAGACTCGGTGGCCGCCTCCGGTTCGGGCTCTGCGGGTTCATTGGCATGGGCCAGTTTAAAGGCCTTGATCTGCTCCATGATGGTGGCGGGCTGGCCCTGCATGAACGCCGGGATGGCGCAGACCCCTTCAAAGAGGATGTAAGGCTCTTCGCAGGCACCGTCCACGGGCATTTTCATCATCGGCTGCTCTTCGTTTGCTGCGGCAAGGCCGGGGGTGAATACAAGGATCGCCAGGACAAGGGCGAGACGTCGCGGCATGGACAGGAGTGCTCTCATGTGGGGCCTCTCTCGTGTGTGTGCGGTTGGAAAAAAGGTAACTATTCCGCTTATGCCTCCGGCGGCCCTGCCGGGGGCTAAACTTTTAAAAAGTTTAACAAACAGGTTTAAAAACATCTTTTTGAGTGAACGTTTACTTTAAAGGCGGATGTGATTTGACCCGAGGAACGAGGGGCAAAACACATCCGCAACCTGCTTTCAAGGTGGCACACCTTGCCGCCGGAGGCTGTTTTTTTTGAGCTGAATAGTTACGAAAAAAGACGGGTACATGGGGTGATGAACCTCATGCACCCGTTTGTTTTTAATCGCCATTGATATGTGACGATAACATCACGGTTTCGGTAGGAAATCAAGGGCAACTGTTCAATGGCTTTTCAGACCGGAATGCGGCCTGCCCATTCATTGGTTACTTATCGGCCTGGCTCAGCTCGGCCTGGGGTGTCTCTTCAAGGGCCTGTACCGCGCCCAGGATGTCAGCCCCTTTTGCCTCGGTGAGGGTAAACCCGAGTCTCTGGTCGGTGGCGGTGCCGTGCATGGGGGCGTCTCCGAACAGCTCAAGGGTGTAGGGGCGGTCCGTTGTCAGGACAACGGTAAGGGTCGGGGTCTCATCTTTTTTCTCTTCCATCAGCCAGGTGTCGCATGAAAGGCGGCACAGGGAGGCGATGAGTTTGTCCACTTTTTCGGCTGACAGGGTGTTGCCGTTTTGGTCTTTCCAGATGGTTTTGGGGGCCGAGCCTTCCTCGCCCGGCTCCGTGGCCCTGGTGAGGGCAAGGTCGGTCTCTCCCATGGTGACGGCAAGGGCGTTCACCTCGGAGGCAACGAGGTTAAAGACCGTCTTGTCGATGAACCGGTTGGAATCCGTGGTGAACTGGGAGGCGAAGTTCCCCTTGGCGTGGTAGACTTTTTTGTCGCCTTCAATGGTCACAAAGGTGTGGCCCATGGAGGGGGCGGCTTTGCCCACGTTAACGTCCCGCAGTATGGTTTCTCCTTTGTAGAGGCGGACGTTTTTTGCGGTCGCCGGGTCCAGGTCGTAGCGGTTGTAGCTCTCGGCCTCGGAGACCATGGCTGTCAGCGTCATCTCTCCTGCGGTCTCCACAAGTTTTGTGACCTGCTCCTGTTTGGCGGGAAACCCCTCCAAATCAACGGTCCACTCATCTCCCTCTTTTTCAAAGAGCAGGGTCTCTGCTTGTGTCTTAATCTCCATGCGGTCCACATCCCCTGCGGACACGGTGTCGAGAACCGGCAGCTCATAGCTGGTGCCGTCGGTGTCCCGAAGGAAGAGGTAGGCGCTCAGGGCCACGATGAGGGCAAGGAGAATGATGGTTTCTTTTTTCACGTCAGGTGTCCTCCTGTGGTGGTGGTGTTATTGAAACATGGCCCGGATGGTTTTTCGTCGGGACTGGCGCTTGGCGTAAACCGCCATGCCGAAGAGAGCGACGAGCAGGGGCAGGCCCACGATGTTGAAGGCCTTCACTGGCGTCTTGACGCTGTCCGGCACCTTGTCGATGGGGTTGAACCGCTGCTTTTTGCTTCGCATGACGGCAATGCCCTCGCGGCCGTTGAGCCCGTCCATGAGGTTCATGACAAAGGTGGCGTTGGCGCTTTCTCCCTGCTCGTCAAAGAGGCTGTTGGTGAGCATGTCCAGGGAGCCCACCACGATGAGGCGGGCCGGTTTGCCGTGCTCGACCACGGCGCCGGTCTGGGAGATGGCCGCAGCCTTGTTTTCAGGCTGTTTGGCCTCTTCTCCCTCGGGAGGGGCGGGGGCCGGTTTTTCCGGGATGGGCTTTCCCTTGAAGTAGCTGGTAAAGGAGCCCTCCACCATGGCGGCCACGGGACGGCTGGCAAAGGAGGCCGCGTCTGTGGGCGGCTTGAGGAACATGGGGTTCAGGGAGATGTTCCTCTCCTTGAGCCAGGACCGCTCGGAGGTTGAAAAGAGGGTGGCGGCCGAAAGGTTCTGTTCGGTGACGGTCTTCTCGTCCACGATGACCGGTGCGGCCTTTAAGGTGACGAGCCCCTTGATGTTGTTCATGAAGGGGATGTCGTGGTTGATGGTGTCGTTTTCGATGATGGGGGCAAAGTAGACGTTCTGCTGACCGCCCCCCATGCGCCTGGGCAGGTTTTGCTTGTAGCAGTTCTCGTCCATGATGTAGGCGCTTTGAACGCGAACCCCGTAGTGGGCCAGGAGCTTGTCGAGGCCCGTGCGTACCGGGGTGTAGGTGGAGGGCTGCATGAAGGCCATTTGGGGGTTGGGATTCTGCATCTCTTTGAAGGCGTCCACGAACACGGCCACGTTTTTGCCTGCCATGAGGGCCTGATCAATGCGGAAGAGGTCGTAGTCGGTGAAGGTCTCCTTGGCCCCGGCGATAATGAGGCTGTTGATGTCCTCGGGAATACCGTTTGCCTTGAGGTCCACATCGGACACCGCGTAATTGCGGGAGAGGGTGGCGCTGAAGTTGTTCAGGGCGCTCGTGCCGGGGGCCATGGGGTTCGCGGGGTTGCGATCGAAGCGCGGCGCCGTGCCGTTGCTTGTGAGGTAGCCCACCTTTTCGTTGATGTCGATGAGGGACTCCACGGCCCCGCCCACGGCCTCTTCCATCTCCTGATCGGTCATGAGCTTGTACTGGGTGCCGAACAGGGGAATGCGGTTCACCTCAAGGATGGGGATGGTGACGGATTTGTCTCCGTATCGCATGACCATGCCGATGATGCCGGAGCCCGCCTTGATCTTGCCGCCTGAGAGATCCGGCCACCCAAGCTGGAGCACCCCGTAGCGCTCGGCCAGGGTCTGCTTTTCTTCGGTGGTTTGCGGATCAAAGCGGTTGAAGGTGAGGCGGTCGTAGCTGCGTCGGCTGATTTTGGTGACGGCTGCCTCCACGCGACCCGGCAGGTCATGGAGGTCCTTCAGTCCCATGAGGGGGGCTACTTCCGCCATGGAGCGGGAGAGGTAGAGGTCGGCTTCGATCTTTCCGTCAAGGGAAAGAAGGGTGCTGATCTTGTTGCCCAGCTTCATTATGGACATGGTGAGCTTGTACTCCAGCCCTTCGGTGGAGGTGATGGCCGGAATGCGCTCAATAAGGTCCCCGTGGATTACCACAAGCCCCATATACGCAGTCTTGACCTTCACTTCATCGCTTTCCACGATTTGGATGCTCACCGGCCGGATGCCGTAGCTGCCCGCCAGTTCCGCGTTGCGCTTGCTCGTGGGGTTGGTCTCCATGTCCCCGCCGATGGAATAGAATCGAAAGTTGAAGTAGCGGTTGGCGTTTAATGCATACTCCTCCAGCAGATCGGCGAGGTACTTTTCGGTGGTGTTGTGGGGGGCCGGAAGGTCCTCGGAGAAGAAGACATTGATGGTCAGCGGTTCCGAAAGGTTCTTCACCGCCTCGATGCTGGCGTCGGAAAGGGAGTAGACCTTGTTTTTCGTGAGGTCCGCCCGAAAGAAAAGGGTGGCACCCGCCACATTCAAAAGTACCACCACCACTATGTAGATCAGTCCTTTGAGATATTTTTCTTTTTTCATGGTTGCCTTATCTATGGTTATGCCTCCGGCGGACCTGCCGGGGGCCAAACTTTTGAAAAGTTTGATAAACAGGTTTTTATTTATGCCCAGGCTAATTCGATGAAGTTTTGGTCATATGTGTAAACATCACGGGCGAGGCCCGTCAGCGAATGTGAAGGGGTGAGGAACGAACCCCGGAGCATTCGCGAACCTGGGGTCCAGGGGGTGGCGAAGCCACTCTAAGATAAAGACCCCTGGCCGCCGGAGGCGCTTTTAGTTTTTCTCCGTCACGGAGATGGATGCCCCGTAAAGGAAGAGAAAAATCACCCCACCGAAGTAGAGAAGGTCCCGGGAGTCCACCACGCCTCGGGCGATGTTCCGGAAATGGTAATCGGCTCCGATCTGGCTGAAAAAGCCCAAGATGGCCGTGGGAAAAAAGACCAGGAGCTTGTCCACCAGGGTGAGGGCAAAGCAGATGAGGGTCCCCAGGATAAAGGCGATGATCTGGTTGCGCGTCAGGGACGAGGCAAAAAGCCCGATGGCGGCAAAGGCCCCGCCCAGGAGGATGGCCCCTGCGTACCCGCCGATGACCGGCCCCCAGTCCAGGTCGCCGAAGAGGGCCACGGTGACGGCATAGGCAAAGGTGGGGGTGAGCATGGCGCAGACAAAGACCAGGGCCGAGAGGAATTTGCCCACCACGATGTCCCGGGGGGTGACCGGCAGGGTCATGACCACCTCAAAGGAGCCCATGGCCAGCTCTTCGGCAAAGAGGCGCATGGTCACCGCCGGGATCACAAAGGAGAAGATCAGGGGCAAGAGCGCAAAAAAGTCCCGCAGGCTTGCCTGGCCGTTTAAGAAAAAGGTGAGGAAGAAGAACCAGCCCGTCACCAGGAGAAAGATGGCGATGACGATGTAGGCGATGGGCGAGGTGAAGAAGTCTTTCAGCTCTTTTTTCATGATGTGAAGGGTCTGCATGGGCTTTTAGTTCTCCTTCGTCAGGGTTCGGAAGATGGACTCAAGGGTATTGGCTTCCATGGCGAAGTTCATGAGCACCCAGTCGGTCCCCTTGACGGCGTTGTACACGGCTTCCCGGCCGTCCTGCCCCTTTTTGAAGGTAACGGCAAGCTCGCAGCGGTTCTCTTTGCTCTGGGCTGCCTCCACCTTTGCCACGCTGCCGATGCCCTGGAACAGGGTCTTTGCCTCGTCGGCCGGGGCCCCTTTTACGTCCATCTTCAGGCAGGGGCCGCTGCCGTTGCCGCCGGTGCGGATTTCATCGGTGGTGCCGTCGGCCACGATTTTCCCCTTGTGGACAATGGCGATGCGGTCGCAGGTGGCCTCGGCTTCGCTCAGAATATGGGTGGAGAAGATTATGGTGCGGGTTTCCCCGATGTCCCGGATGATTTTTCGGATCTCCACGATCTGGTTGGGATCCAGCCCGGAGGTGGGCTCGTCCAGCACGAGGATCTCCGGGTCGCTGATCATGGCATAGGCCAGTCCCACCCGCTGCTTGAGGCCCTTGGAGAGGGCGCCGATGGGTTTGTCCATGATGTCCGTGAGGCTGCACAGGGCAGACATCTCCTTGATGCGTGCAAGGCGGTTTGCCTTGGGGATGCCTCGGACGTCCGCCGTGTAGCAAAGGAAGTCATACACCAGCATGTTGGGGTAGAGGGGAGCCGACTCCGGCAGGTAGCCGATGCGTTTTTTGAGCTCCAGGGGCTGGTTGGACACGGGCGTATCGTTGTAGTAGATCTCTCCGCTGGTGGGGCGGAAGTAGCCGGTGAGCATTTTAAGGGTGGTGGTCTTGCCGGCGCCGTTGGGGCCCAGAAGTCCTAAGATTTCCCCTTTGCGAATCTCCAGGCTGATGCCGTCCACCGCGCGGAATGCGCCGTAGTCTTTGGTGACATCGTCAACCCTGATCATGGATTCCTCCTTGAACAATAGCTTTTTAATATAAGGTGCTTTTTAATACACGGGCGTGGTGGGTTTGGATCCGGCCACCTGATGCGTGCCCGATTTGTCAGCCGGCTCAGGTTGAAAGGATGGTCGGTGCGCGGGGTTTAAAAAATCCGGTATTGAACGTGCCACCGGAAGGAATCTTCACGCCCGAAAAGGCCGGGTGACGGTTGCTGTGCAGCAATTTAAACAAAGTTTTTTTTACATATGGCAAAGGAAAATGCAAGGGGGAATATGCATGGAGGCAAGGGGGAGGGGCCGGTGGGCAGTTTTTTTCGTTTGGCGCATACCACCGGGACACCCAGTGGCATGTGAAGCAATCACTCTTTATGCTTTGGTGGTGCAATGAGGGGTTAGTGTACTTCCAGGGGATCTTGTGGGGGCGGGGGATTTTTGTCGTGACTCAAATTGCCTTCAATGCACAAAGTAAGCATGGAAAAGCCTGCCTCCGGCTGTGAGGAGGATGCACGACGGGTGTCGTAACTTTGATCCTTAACTAAGGCATTCGCTTGGGCGTGCTGAGTAAGGCCCCTTATTTGAATTATCTTAAGTCGGCCATTTCTGGTATGACCTTGTTTGTTGACCCGGCACTTGCGACAACGCCGCCATGCTGATCATGAATCTAATATAAGGGTGTTTCACATGCTGAGAATTATAGCTAAACTGCTTGCATTGTACGGTCGTAAAATAGGTCAAAGACATCCTCAGGGTAATGAACGTCGATGCCCCCATCCGGTGGCTGCCATGCGGCCGGAAACCATCCTGTTGGCGGCGGGATCCATGATGGATTATATCGATGGACACCCTGAGATTACCGGCTCTGTCAAAAAGAAGCTGGTGCAGCTGGATAAGGCAAGGCGGGTCTTGGAAGATGCCGAGATAGGGTATCGTCGAAGTTTTTCCCCCATTGAACTTACGTTTGAATCCGAAGCACAGTTTCAAGCGTTGCAGCCGCTGTTTCAGGAGTTGGCAGAGACCATCGGTGGGGTTACCCGGGAGGGGAGAACGGTCTTTGCCGGTAACCCCCGAAACGTGTGGGAATCCATTCTCTGTTCGGTCCCCAATCCGGGCATGTACCATGTTTTGGAGAACCTGGAGGAAGCGCCGGAAAATGTCTATTGTATCCACTATGGGGATATGTTTATCGAAGATATCGCCGATGAATTGTCCAGGCTGGATCGGTATCCTAATCTCCAGTCGTTGACTTTTTTTTCAAACGACATGCGGGAGAACGATCTCAGCGATATTCCCTTTGAAGGGCTGCAGCAGCTCAGGCACCTGGAATTGTCCGATAACCAGCTGTGTGACCTCTGGGAGACGATCTGCCGATTGCCAAACCTGGAATCTCTGGTGCTCTATGGCAACAGCCTTTCGCGGGTCTGGGATTACTACGGCGAAATGAAAAATTTGAAATACCTCAATGTGAGGCGCAACTGCTTTAACGACGAGGAGCTGGGCAAATTGAAAAAACTGCTTCCCCATTGCTTTATCGAAGCAGGCGATCAGCGTGAGTGGTAGGCGGCCCTGGCACCGAGAGCTCAGATTGGCCTGAAATGGCCGTATGTCATTGCGTTCCCGAAACCTGAGCTGCTTCATCACGGCGCGTCACAGAACACCAAAAAAGCCCCGGCAGGAAAGCTGCCGGGGCTTTTTGGTGTTGTGGTCATCGGCACGCCGTTTCTTAACGGCCTGTATGTCAAATTCAACTCACTAAATCGGGAAAAGCTTGGCCCCCGGCAGTGCAGCCGGAGGCCAGCTTTTTTCATTAAGCCTTCACCACCGTCACGGCACAGACCTTGAACTCCGGAATCTTGGAGTCCGGGTCCAGGGCGGCGTTGGTGAGCCGGTTGGCGGCGGCTTCGGCAAAGTGGAAGGGCAGAAAGACCGTCCCTTTTTCCATGCGGTCGGAGAGGTTCACCCGGGCTTTGATCTTCCCGCGTCGGGAGAAGATCAAAGCCATCTCACCGTGGGCAAGGTTTCTCTCCAGGGCGTCTTCCCGGCTCATCTCCACAAAGCATTCACTCACCTGCTGGTTCAGACCGCCCGATTTTCGGGTCATGGTGCCGGTGTGGTAGTGGTAGAGCACCCGGCCGGTGGTGAGGACCAGGGGGTAGTCGGCATCCGGGGTCTCTGCTGCCGGGGTAAAGGTCACGGGAAAGAAGATGCCTTTGCCCCTTGCAAAGCGCTCCACGTGGAGGCGCGGGGTGCCGGGGTGGTCTGCCGTGGGGCAGGGCCAGGGGATACCCTCGCCGTCGAGGCGTCCGTAGTTCAGTCCGGCAAAGGCAGGGGTGACAGAGGCGATCTCGTCAAAGATGGCGTCGGCCGATGGGTAGCTCATGTTGGTCCCCATGCGCCGGGCGATCTCGCAGGTGATCTCCCAATCCGAGGGCACGCCCTCGGGGCCGTCCACGGCTTTGCGCACGCGCTGCACGCGCCTTTCGGTGTTGGTGAAGGTGCCGTCTTTTTCCGCAAAGCAGAGGGCTGGGAGCACCACATCAGCGGCCTGGGCAGTCTCGGTCATAAAGATGTCCTGGACCACGAGGAAATCAAGATTGTGGAATGCTTTTTCCGCATGGTTCAGATCCGCTTCAGACACAAGGGGGTTTTCCCCGATCACATAAAGGGCCTTTAAACTCCCTTTGATGGCTGCGTCCACCATCTCTGTTGCGGTGAGGCCCGGCGTGCGGGAGAGGCCGGTGACGCCCCAGGCTTTTTCCATGGCAAGGGCGTGGGCTTCGTCGTGGACCTTTCGGTAGCCGGGATAGACGTCGGGCAGGCCTCCCATGTCGCAGGCACCCTGGACGTTGTTCTGTCCGCGCAGGGGGTTAACCCCGCCGCCTTCGATGCCGACGTTGCCGCAGACCATAGCCAGGTTGGCCAGGGCCTTTACGTTGTCCGTGCCCGTGGTGTGCTGGGTGATGCCCATGCAGTAGAGGATGCTCCCCTTTTCCATACCTGCGTAGACCAGGGCCGCCTGGACAAGCTGCTCTGCGGGAATTCCGGTGAGCTCTTCGACGTGTTCCGGGGTATAGGGGGCCACGGCCTCCCGTAAGGCGTCGATGCCTTCGGTACGCTTTTCGATGTAAGCCGCGTCTTCGAGTCCCTCTTCAAGGATCACGCGGATCATGCCGTTGATCCAGGCCAGGTCGCTGCCCGGGGCAGGGGCCAGGGAGAGGTGGGCGTGTTTTTTAAGCTCGATCCTCCTGGGATCTGCCACAATGAGCTTGGTTCCCCCGAATTTCACCGCGCGTTTCACGGCCGCGGCGATGACGGGGTGGGTCTCCGTGGTGTTGGAGCCCGCAACAAGGATGACATCTGCCTTCTCGATATCCGAGATGGGGTTTGTCATGGCACCGCTTCCGAATGCGGCGGCCAGACCGGCCACCGTAGAGGAATGTCATAATCGTGCGCAGTGATCTAAGTTGTTTGTTTTCAATACGGTGCGGGCAAATTTCTGGGCCACGTAGTTCTCTTCGTTGGTGACGCGGGCCGAGGTGAGGACCCCTGCGGCATCGCCGTGGGCCTCGGAGATCTCTTTGAGGCGCCTGGCCGTGAGATCCAGGGCCTCGGTCCAGGTGGCTTCCCGGAATGTTCCGTTTTCTTTAATGAGGGGCGTGGTGAGGCGCTCATCCGAGCCGATGAAGTCAAAGCCGTAGCGTCCCTTGACGCAGAGGCTCCCAAAGTTGGGTGCGCTCTCTTCGACGCCGGTGATGCGGGTGACCTTACCTGCTTTGGCGTGGATATCGATCTGGCATCCCACCCCGCAGTAACCGCAGGTTGATCGCGTTTTTGTCTCGTCCCAGGGCTTTCCTCTGTAGACCACATTCTTCTCGGTTAAGGCGCCCACGGGGCAGGCCTGGACGCAGGACCCGCAGAAGACGCAGGACGAGTCCTTCAGGGGCTGGTCGATGCCCGCCACGATTTTGGCCCCAATGCCCCTGAAGCCCAGGTCGATGGCTTCGTTGACCTGGACGTCGTTGCAGGCCTGGACGCAGGAGCCGCAGAGAATGCACTTGTTGAAGTCCCGGATGATGAAGGGGTTGACCTCTTCAATGCCGTGGGGGGATTTGTGGGCTGAAAACGTTTCTTTTAGGGGCTCCTTGGGCATGAAGCGGGTCTTGTCGGCTTCCATGTCCGTGGCGTAGCGCCTCAGGTCGCACCCTGATACATCCTGGCAGCCGCATTCAAGGCAGCGACCGGTTTCGGCCAGGAGGTTCTCTTCTGTGAATCCCAGCTCCACCTCGGTGAAGCTCTCCGCCCGGGTCTCGGGGTCGGCTTTTTCGATGTGGCGGCGGGGAAGGAGGGGTTTTCCCTTGAGGTCGTCGGCGGAAAGGGCCCCGAAGTCTTCCTTTTTTACGTGAAAGCCCAGGCGGTCTTCGGCCTTGGCTGCGCGCCCTGAGAGGAGGCGGTCCATGGCAAAGGCGGCTTTGCGGCCGTGGGCCACCGCTTCAATGATGACGCTGGGACCGGTGACGGCATCGCCCCCGGCGTAGACCCCTTCCATGTTGGTGGAGAAGAGGGCGCCGTCCGCGTCGATGGAGTTCCACCGGGTGAGGCCGATACCGCCAAGGAAGTCCGTGACCACCTTCTGGCCGATGGCTTCGATGACATGGTCGGCGTGTTCGGTGTACTCGCTGTTTTCCATGACAACGGGGCGTCGTCGGCCGCTGGCGTCGGGTTCACCGAGTTCCATCTTCACGAAGGTGACCCCGTTAAGGCGTCCGTTTTCCCCTGTGTAGGCCACGGGGTTGGTGAGGATGCGGATTTCGATTTTTTCTTCCTTGGCGTCCTCGATCTCCTCGATGGCTGCGGGCATCTCTTTTTCGGTGCGGCGGTAGATGATGGTCACCTTGTCCGCTCCGTAGCGCAGGGCGGTTCTGGCCGCGTCGATGGCGGTGTTGCCGCCGCCCACCACAAAGACGTTTCCGCTGAGTTTTTTGGCCGTGCCCAGGTTGACCTCCCGGAGAAAGTCCACACCCTGCATGACCCCGGAAAGGTCGCCGCCGGTGGTGCCCATGGACGAGCCCACCTGGGCCCCGTGGCCGATGAAGACGGCGTCGAAATCTTCCCGCAGCTCGGCAAGGGTAAAATCGCGGCCCAGGGCCACGTTGTAGCGCACCTCCACGCCCATGGCGAAGATGGCGTCGATTTCGGCCCGAAGGTCTTTTTTGGGGAGGCGGTACTCGGGGATGCCGTAACGCATCATGCCGCCGGGCTCGGGCATGGCCTCGAACATGATCACCCGGTGTCCGGCAAGGCGCAGGAAGTAGGCGGCGGAGAGCCCGGCAGGGCCGGTGCCGATGATGGCCACGGAGCGGCCCGTTGCCTTGCCCGGCTCAGGGACGTAGATATCGCCTAAAGCCAGCTCACGGTCGGCCACAAACCGTTTGATGTTTTTGATGTCCACGGGCTCGTCCATGAGGTTCCGGCGGCAGGCGCTTTCGCAGGGCTTGGCGCACACCCTGCCGCAGACGATGGGCAGGGGGTTGGTCTCCTTCATGAGTTTGACCGCCTCTTTGTAGAGGCCGCGCTTGGCAAGGGCCACATAGCCCTGGATGTCCACGTTGGCCGGGCAGACCAGGCGGCAGGGGGCGTAGCAGTCGGCCGTGTGGCGACCGAGGAGGAGCTCCAGGTTGGTCTTCCGGGATCGTTTGACCGCATCGGTCTCGGTGCGGACCACCATGCCGTCGGCAACGGGGGTGGCGCAGGTGCGTCGAAGGGCGGGGGCGCCTTCCACTTCGGCCACGCAGAGGGAGCAGGCCCCAAAGGGAGCAGTCTTCTCCACATGGCAAAGGGTTGGGATATCGGCAATGCGGTGCTCTCGGATTACATCGAGCAGGGTCTTGGACTCATCGGCTTCTACGTGGACGCCGTTGATGGTTAACTTGGCCATACATCACTCCGTGCCGGAAGGTCTCGGACCGGCGGAAACATTCAGATAACAAATGGGTATATAAACAAATGGGCGTCATCCGAAAGGGGTGACGCCCCGGTCTGTCGTTTGGTGCGATGGGCTTCCACAAGGGGCACGCAGCCCCGGGCACGGAATCATCTGTTGAATCCCTGAACCGGGGTTTCGGGGCCGAACAGCGGCCACCTGTGAGCACCAGATCGCTTCTATATTCTGTGTTGAAGACCCACAGCCTACATGAAACCGCCTCCTGCGGCAAGGCGCAGGAGGTCGGATTATGAAGGTCATGGGTTGAGGGGCATGGGGCTTCGGTTTATTCTACCTGTCGCCTGCAAGGTCTCAGGTTTCTCCCAGGCCTCCGGGAGCCGGGGCGATGCGCACCGCACACACCTTGAACTCCGGGATCTTGGATACCGGATCCAGCTTGGCGTTGGTCAGGCGGTTGGCGGCAGCCTCGGCAAAGTGGAAGGGGATAAAGACCGTCCCTTTGCCCATGCGGCGGCTGACCTTGACCTTGGCGGTGATCTCTCCCCGCCGGGAGGTGATGGTGGCCATGGTGCCGTCGGCAAGGCCGAGGGCTTTGGCGTCGGTGCCCTCCATCTCCACGAAGCACTCTGGTGAGCGTTCGTTGAGCCCCTTGGATTTTCGGGTCATGGTGCCGGTGTGGTAGTGGTACAGGACCCGGCCGGTGGTCAGGGCCAGGGGATACTCCTCGTCCGTGACCTCAGCGGGCGGTGTCCACGCGATGGGGTGGAAGGTGCCTTTGCCCTTGGCAAAGGTCCCGACGTGGAGGCGGGGCGTGCCCGGATGGTCTGCCGTGGGACAGGGCCAGGGGATGCCCTCCTTTTCAATGCGGGGGTAGGAGAGGCCGGAGAAGGTCGGGGTTACGGTGGCCAGCTCGTTGAAAATGGCTTCGGCGGACCCAAAGCCCATCTCCTCTCCCATGCGCCGGGCGATGTCGCAGATAATCTGCCAGTCCGTGGAGACCCCCTGGGGGCCGTCCACGGCTTTGTGCACCCGCTGCACGCGGCGTTCCGTGTTGGTAAAGGTCCCCTCTTTTTCGGCAAAGCACAGGGCCGGAAGGACCACGTCGGCGGCCCGGGCGGTTTCGGACATGAAGATGTCCTGAACCACGAGGAACTCCAGGTTGCCGAATCCTTTTTCCGTGTGGGTGAGGTCGGCCTCGGAGACCAGGGGGTTTTCGCCGATGACGTACAGGGCTTTGAGGTCGCCCTTGATGGCCGCGTCCACCATCTCCGTGGCGGTGAGGCCGGGGATGCGGGAGAGGCCGGTGACGCCCCAGGCTTTCTCCATGGTCTGGGCGTGGGCCTCTTCATGGACTTTTCTGTAGCCGGGGTAGACGTCGGGCAGGCCCCCCATGTCGCAGGCGCCCTGCACGTTGTTCTGGCCGCGCAGCGGGTTGACCCCGCCGCCTTCAATGCCCACGTTGCCGCAGAGCATGGCCAGGTTGGCCAGGGCTTTTACGGCATCGGTGCCGTTGACGTGCTGGGTGATGCCCATGCAATAGAGGATGGAGCCCTTTTCCGCGCTGGCGTAGAGACGCGCCGCGGCAACCAGGGTCTCTTTGGGGATGCCGGTGATGGTTTCCACGTAGTCCGGGGTGAAGGGAGCCACGGATTTGGCCATGGCGTCAAAGCCCTCGGTGCGCTCCAGGATGTAGCGCTTGTCCTGAAGTCCTTCCTCAAGGATCACGTGGATCATGCCGTTGATCCAGGCAATATCACCGCCGGGCCTGGGGGCCATGGAGAGGTGGGCGTGTTGTTTCAGGGTGATCTCGCGGGGGTCTGCCACAATGAGCTTTTTCCCGCCGAATTTGGCGGCCCGTTTCACGGCCGCCGCGATGACGGGGTGGGTCTCCGTGGTGTTGGAGCCCGTCACGAGGATCACATCGGCCTTATCAATGTCCGAGATGGGGTTTGTCATGGCACCGCTGCCGAGGGAGGCGGCCAGACCGGCCACCGTGGAGCTGTGTCATAATCGTGCGCAGTGATCGATGTTGTTCGTTTTCAGCACCGTGCGGGTGAACTTCTGGGCCACGTAGTTCTCTTCATTTGTGATGCGGGCGGACGTGAGGACCCCCACGGCATCTGCGTGGGCACCGGCGATCTCTTTGAGGCGCCTGGCCGTAAGGTCCAAAGCCTCGTCCCAGGAGGCCTCCCGGAACGCTCCGTCCTCTTTGATGAGGGGGGTGGTGAGGCGACGATCCGAGGCGATGAAGTCAAACCCGTACCGCCCCTTGACGCAGAGGCTCCCGAAGTTGGGGGCGGCGTCTTCGCAGCCGGTGACGTGCCAGACCCGGTTGTTTTTGACGTGGAGGTTCACCTGGCAGCCCACCCCGCAGTAGGAGCAGGTGGTCCGGACGGCATCGGTCTCTGAGAGGCGCGGCACCATGCGGGCGTCCCTGGGCACCAGGGCCGCCACCGGGCAGGCCTGGACGCACTCCCCGCAGAAGACGCAGTCCGAGTCCTTCAGGGGCAGGTCGCCTTTGGTGATGATCTTGGTGCGGGCGCCCCGGTAGCCGAAGTCGATGGCTTCGTTCACCTGGACCTCGTTGCAGGCCTGGACGCAGCGCCCGCAGAGGATGCACTTGGAAAAATCCCTCAGGATAAAGGGGTTCACCGCTTCCATGGGGTAGGTGACCCCGGTGTCTTTAAAAGCGGTCCCCTTGACCTTGTAACGGAAGGCGAGCTCCTGGAGGCGGCAGGCGCCGGATGAGGGGCATACCAGGCAGTCGTCGTGGCGGCCCGAGGAGAGCATCAGCTCAATGGTCATGCGCCGTGAGCGGATGATCTCGGGGGTCTCGGTGCGCACCGTCATGCCGTCTTCCACCGGAACGGTGCAGGCGGTCAGGAGGGTGCGGGCGCCTTTGACCTCCACCATGCAGATGCGGCAGGCCCCGGTGGGTGTGCTCCCCTTGAGGTGGCAGAGGGTGGGGATATCAATGTGGTTGCGTCGGGCAACGTCAAGGATGGTCTCTCCCTCGGTAAAGGGAAGGGGGGTCTCGTCGATGACGACTCTCTTCTCTTTGTGTTCCATCTCCAAAATCTCACCTTCTGTTATGCATTAGTCGATGGCGTCAAAGGGGCATTTGTCGTAGCAGCTCATGCACTGCACGCATTTGTCCGTGTCGATGACGGCCACCTCTTTTTTCTGCCAGGCAATGGCATCCGCCGGACAGGCCTTGTAACAGAGACCGCATTTCTTGCATTTGTCGGGGTCCACGGTGAACTTGAGGAGAGCCTGGCAGGTTTTTGCCGGGCAGCGCTTTTCGAAGATGTGGGCCTTGTACTCGTCCATGAAGAAACGCATGGTGGAGAGCACGGGGTTGGCGGCGGTCTGGCCGAGACCGCAGAGGGCAGAGTTGCTGGCCACTTCGCTGAGTTCTTCCAGGGCTTTGAGGTCGCTCTCCTCCCCCTTACCTTCGCAGATTTTTTCCAGTATCTCAAGGATCCTGCGGGTGCCCTCCCGGCACGGGGTGCATTTGCCACAGGACTCCTCCTGGATGAAATCCATGAAGAAGCGGGCCATGTCCACCATGCAGGTGCGGTCGTCCATGACGATGGCGCCGCCCGAGCCCATGATGGCTCCCACCTTGGCGATCTCTTCATAGTCGATGGGGGTGTCCAGATGCTGCTCGGGAACGCAGCCGCCGGAGGGGCCGCCCAGCTGGACCGCCTTAAATTTGCGCTTGTTGGGGATGCCGCCGCCGATGTCGTAGACCAGGGTGCGGATGGGAAGGCCCATGGGTACTTCCACGAGGCCGATGTTGTTGACATCGCCGGAGAGGGCAAAGACCTTGGTTCCCTTGCTTTTTTCTGTGCCCACCGAGGCGTACCATTCGCCCCCTTTCATGATGATCTGGGGCACGTTGGCGAAGGTCTCCACGTTGTTCAAGATGGTGGGCTTGTCCCAGAGGCCTTTCTGTGCGGGGAAGGGGGGACGGGGGCGGGGCATGCCGCGCTTGCCCTCGATGGAGCGCATCAGGGCGGTCTCCTCGCCGCAGACAAAGGCGCCTGCACCCTGGTAAATTTCGATGTCGAAGTTGAATCCCGATCCCAGGATATCGTCTCCCAGCAGGCCGTACTCCTTGGCCTGGGCAATGGCGATCTCCAGGCGGTGGATGGCCAGCTGGTACTCGGTGCGGCAGTAGATGTAACCCTTGCTGGCGCCGATGGCCTTGGCCGCGATGGTCATTCCTTCCAGGACCACGTGGGGGTCGGATTCCAGGATGCTTCGGTCCATGAAGGCGCCCGGGTCCCCTTCGTCGGCGTTGCAGAGGACGTATTTTTCATCCCCGATGCTGGAGTTGGCGAATTTCCACTTGAGACCCGTGGGGAAACCGGCGCCTCCGCGGCCCCTGAGGCCGGAGGTGAGCATCTCTTCGATGATCTCCTCGGGTTTCATTTCGTTCAGGGCCTTGGCCGAACCAAAGTAGCCCTCCCGTGCGATGTATTCGTCGATGACCTCCGGGTCGATGGCCCCTTTGTTTTTCATGGCCCGGTAGACCTGGTTGGAGAAGAAGGGGATGTCGTCGATATGGGGGATCTTCTCCTTGCTCATGTGCTCTTTGAAGAAGAGACGGGGGACGGGGCGGCCTTTGAGGAAGTGCTCCTCCACCAGCTCGGGAACATCGTCCACGGACAGTTTCTGGTAGAAAATTCCTTCGGGTTGAACCAGCATCACGGGGCCCACGGCGCAGAAGCCGTTGCAGCCGGTCTCCACCACTTTTATTTCGTCTGCGAGCCCGCGGTTGATCAGCTCGGCGTTGAGCGCTTCCTGGAAAGGCTTGCTGCCGGTGGCGTGGCATCCCGTGCCGCCGCACAGCATCAGCTGCATTCTTGTTTTACTCATCTCTTTCTCCTGGGTTGGAATCGCTTGTGAAGGCCCTGGGGCCCTTGTGGACGTTTGCCTTCACGGTATGGATGACAGGGGCGTCATGCAGTTTGGGTTCTTTGGCCTGTCGTCGGCAGGGGCTGCCCGGTCAGGCCGTTCGACGCGATACGGTTACTTGTATTCCTCCAAGATTCCCGTGACATCTTTGGGGTCAACGTTGCCGTGGATGTCCTCATTGACGATCATGACAGGGGCGAGGCCGCAGGCACCCAGGCAGCGGACACCCTCCAGGGTGAAACGGCGGTCCTCCATGGTTTCGCCTTCGGAAACGCCGTATTTGTTGCCGATATGGTTCATGACCTCCTTGATGCCTTTGACATAACATGCTGTGCCGGTGCAGGCTTTAATGATATTTCGCCCTTTGGGTTTCAGGGAGAAAAGAGAGTAAAACGTGGCCACACCGAAAACCTGGCTCGATGCCAGGCCCAGGCCCTGGGCAATGTAATCAAGAAGGATGGGTGGAAGGTAGCCTACGGTATCCTGGCAGAGGCGCAGGACGGTGATAAGCGAACCGGGAACGGGGCTGTTCTCATCAAGGATGGTGTCGATGCGGGTCCACATCTCAGCGGTGATATCCGGATGCTCGGGATGGTGATCCATAGCCATGGGCAAGTCTCCAAGCCGAAGAACCGTGCTCTTCGATTACGTGTGATTTAGTAAGGTTGTCATATGATGACTGTGGTTTACGGTATGAACGCCGTTCAGGGCATTCAATGTCATTTATTATGTATCATTAAAGATGAATAATTGCTTGTCGAGGAGAATGCAAGGGAAAATTGGAATTGGCATTAGAAATTGAATACCTTTCGGGGAATTACTTTCCATTGACAGTGGTAGGTCAATGAAATATAGGATGAAAGGTCATTCCTCCGGACCTGTTGCGTCTGACCGTCCTTCTTTTTTGTTCTGTTAGTGAATGATCCGATTGAGATGCCGGGGGGCCTCTTGTCTTCCCTCTGCCGGCCTGGACTTGGCTGCTGTTTCAAGGTGAAACGGCGTTTAATATGGGCATCCCGGTTTATCGGGGTGCCTCCCACGACAGATCAACCGGGGTCGAACCATGAAACTTGCCGATATCGTCGATGTGCTGGATGCGACACTGCTTTCGGGCGAGCAGCATCTGGACAGGGAGTTTGAGATTTGCCGGGGCAGCGACCTCATGAGCGACATCCTGGCCTATTTTGCGGACGGGGGCGTTGTGCTGACGGGCCTGCCCACAAAGCAGGCCGTGCGCACAGCCGCCGTGTCCGGCGTGGGGGGCCTCGTGTTCGTGCGGGGAAAGCAGCCCGCAGGAGACGTGGTGGCCCTGGCGCAAAAAGAGGAGATTCCCTTGATGATTACCCGGCTTTCCATGTTTGTGGCCTGCGGCAGGCTCTACTCAAGCGGCATGGCGGGGCACAACGGGGAGCGATAGATCTACGCCGGATATTTCAAAAACCTGATTTTTTCGGGTAACAGCTTGTAATGATCTCGTATTGTCTTGATGTGGCCGTTTTCTCATGAAATATTCGGGCTACAGTGTTTGCAACAGGGGCCGGGCCTGCCTGGGAAAGGCGGGGTGGGCCGTCCCCGCATGTGTTTTCGAGGGTGTGTCATAGATGAAGGCTTTTTTGGAGTTATGCAACTATGAATCGACTCAGACGGACCTATGCGGTGCGGTACGGGGATTTCAACCACGCCGGTGAAGCGTCCATCCATGTGAAGAACACGTTGAAGTCTCTTAATTTCCGCCCGGAGCTGGTCAGGCGGGTCTCCATCTGCGGCTATGAGGCGGAGATGAACCTGGTGATGCACGGGGGAGACGGGGTGCTGAAGGTGGTGATTTCGCCCCAGGAGATTCGGCTGGATGTGGAAGACTCGGGGCCGGGGATTGAAAATACCGAGCTGGCCATGCAGGAGGGATACTCCACGGCCAGCGACGCCTTTCGCGAAATGGGATTTGGCGCCGGCATGGGGTTGCCCAACATGAAGCGAAACTCCGACGACATTGTGGTGGACTCCGTGCCGGGCCGGGGGACGGCCGTGACCATGCGGTTCACCGTCGGCGGAGGGGAACCATGAGCACCGAACATGCCGGGGCCGCGGGTTGCTACGTCAGCTTTGATGCGACGTTGTGCGACGGGTGCACGCGGTGCGTCAGGGGGTGCCCCACCAAGGCCCTGCGCGTCCGGAACGGCAAGGTCGTGCACAAGCAGGAGGCGTGCATCGGCTGCGGCAACTGCCTGAGGATCTGCCCCATGGGCGCCGTCCGTGCCGCCACCACCGAGCTGACGAGACTGAAAAAGAGCCACATCTCCGTGGCCCTTGTGACACCCATCCTCTACGCCCAGTTTCCCGGCGTCCTCCCCAAAGATATCTTAAAGGGCCTCAAGCGCCTCGGGTTTCACCACACCGTGGACATGTCCTATTTTTTCGAGATGTTCCAGTTTGCCACCGAAGAGTTTGTCCGCCAGAATCGGCGCACCGGCGAGGCTCCCTGGCCCCTGATTTCGCCTGTCTGCCCCGTGGTGCTGCGCCTGATTCACGCCCGATTTCCGAGCCTGATCCCCCACATCCATCCCATCAAGCGCCCCGTGGCCATCATGGCCAAAAAGGTGACCCGCATCCTGAGCAAGCATTACGGGGTCAACGAGGGGTTCATCAACATGGTCTACATCAACCCCTGCCCCACGAAAAAGGGGGACGACCCCGCGTTGCCGGATCAGAGCTTTACCAATGACGGCCCATACGCTATGGGTATCTGTGATATCTATTCCCGACTGGCAAAAGAGGTGGAACATGTGCGAAACATTGAGGCCATCCCCATGGCCTTTGCCAGTTACGAATTCGAGCAGTGCACCTCCGGCGACGGCCTTCTCTGGGGCATGAGCGGGGGGGAGACCGTGGCCTCGGATATCGAAAAATCCCTGTCTGTCTCCGGGCTGGAAGAGACCGTGAGCATGCTTGAGAAAATTGAGATGGGCCTGTTTCGCGACACGGAGTACATCGAGCTTCGCGCCTGCACCGAAGGGTGCATCGGCGGTGCCCTGACAGCCATCGATAAATACCTGGCCAAGAGCGCCAGCCTTCGGATGATTAACCTTCTGGGCACGGGCAAGCGCCTCAACCGGGATCGCATCAACAGGCTCTACGAAAAAGAGTGGTTTTTTTCCAAGCGTTCGGAGCAGAAGGGGAGCGAAGGGGACGGGTTTACCGGCACCCCCTTTACCATTGAGGAGATGCGAAAGATCGACGGGTTGATCCAGCTGATCAACGGCCGGGACTGCGCTGCCTGCGGCGCCCCGGACTGCCGCACCTTTGCAGAGGACGTGGTGCGTGGTGAAGTGCCCGTGGATGCCTGCCTGCTGCTTCGGGCCAGGGGCATGACAGGCGAGCAGGTGATGACATTTATCAACAGCAAGGAGTGCGGGCATGCGTGTCAGGGACTTGGTTGAACGATACGGCCTGGAAGTTGTGGCCGGAGAAAAAGGATTGGACCGGGAGGTTCGGTTCGGATATTGCGGCGACCTGTTAAGTGAAGTGATCGCCCACGCAGGCCAGGCCTCGGTCTGGATCACCGTGCAGGGGCACCAGAACATCGTGGCCGTGGCTGTTCTCCGTGAGTTTGCGGCGGTGGTCATCGCCTCGGGAAATGCCCCCGACAAAGAGACCTGTGCCAAGGCCGAAGCCGAAGGCATCCCGCTTCTCACCTGGAAGGGCAATGCCTACGAGCTTGCCGGACAACTTTACAGCGAAGGGCTCGGCTGCCCATGAGGCGCGTAACCGCCGACCTGCATATCCACACCTGCCTGTCGCCCTGTGGGGATCTCTCCATGGATCCCAAGCGGGTGGTGGACAGGGCATTACGGGCGGGGCTCGACCTCATCGCCATCTGCGATCACAACAGCACGGGCAATTGCGCCGCCGTGATGGAAGCTGCCCGGGGAGAAAAACTCTGCGTGCTTCCCGGCTGCGAGATCTGCACGGCCGAAGAGGTCCATGTGGTGGCTTTGTTTGAAGGCCTTGAAGAGGCCCGCGGGTTTCAGGGGTACCTGGATGCCCACCTGTCGGGGACCAACACCCCGGAGGTGTTCGGGTACCAGATTGAAGCCGACGCCGAGGGCCGGTTTACCGAGGAGTGCACCGATTTGCTCATGGGCGCCCTGGACCAGGGGCTAAGGGAGGTGGCGGAGGCGGTGCGAAGATCAGGCGGGCTGGTGATCTGTGCCCACATCGATCGGCCCAGTTTTTCCGTGATCTCCCAGCTCGGTTTTATGCCCCCCGATTTTGCCCCGGACGCCGTGGAGGTGACACTGCCCGGCATTCACGGAGGCTTTGATCTTGCCCAGGCCGCCGGGTTTCCTGTGGTGACGGCCTCAGATGCCCACTACCCCGAGGATGTGGGGCGCTGGATCACCTTGTTGGACGTGGAAGCACCGACCTTTGCCGAGCTCTCCATGGCCCTTCGCGGGGAGGCCGGACGGGCCGTGCAAGGCTTTGAAGGGCAGCAATGTGTGGCGTCATCGTGGAGGTCTGCGTGAGAGAGATCTCCCTGCACATTCTGGACGTGGTGGAAAACGGCATCGCCGCAGGGGGCAACCTGATGACCCTTGTGGTGGATGAGGATGTTGAAAACAACTGGCTGTCCATCACCATGTCGGACAACGGTAAGGGGCTTTCGCCCGAGCAGCAGGCAAAGGTGGCGGATCCCTTTTTTACCTCCCGCACCACCCGGCGCGTGGGCATGGGGCTCTCCTTGCTCCAGGCCGCGGCCGAACGGTGTGACGGGCGTTTTTCCTTTGCCTCCGAGGAGGGAAAAGGCTCCCGTGTTTTCTGCTCCTTTGTGTATGATCATATCGACCGGGCCCCCTTGGGGGATATGGCCATGACCATGGAAGTTCTCATGGCCGGGTACCCGGAGGTGGATTTTCTCTATCGCCACCTGTACAATGGGCGCGAATTTCTGTTTGACACGCGAACCATTCGGCAGGAGCTGGAAGGGATCCCCTTAAATGAACCCGCCGTGCTCAGGCACTTGAAAGCCGGTATCGAAGAGGAACTTGAAACCCTCAGAACTGAACGGGCAGATGATAGATGACGGGCCATGGCCAGGACGCATGGTTCCCTGGCCCCAATGATCTATGATCTGAACCCTATGACCTACATTACCTACGATTATCCTATTGGGAAGGAGACGTTGATATGGCAAAGCTCTCTGTTGCAGACCTCAAAGCACTCAAAGAAAAAGTATCCAAGGATATTTCACTTCGTGAAGGAAAGGCCAGGGTGCTTGTGACGGTGCACATGGGGACCTGCGGCATCGCTTCCGGTGCCCGGGCCGTCATGGATGCCCTGATGGAAGAGATGGACGCGTGCGATCGAAGCGACATCCGCGTGATGGCCGCAGGCTGCCTGGGCATGTGCAGCAGTGAGCCCAACGTCACCGTGGAGATCGACGGGGAACAGCCCGTGGCGTATCAGTTCATGGACGCCAACAAGATGAGGCAGGTGTTTAAGCGCCACGTGATCCTGGGGGAGGTGCAGTCCGATTTTGCCATGGCGACGATGTAGCTGTCGGCAAGGGATTTTCAACGAGAGTTTGCCTCCGGCGGCCCTGCCGGAGACAAACGGACTCGTGACAAGTGACAAGAGAATCCGTCGATGAGGCGGCATGGCTTCAGTGTGGCCGTGCCGCCTTTTTTGTGGGATGAAGCGACGCAAAGGGCCATTGCCCTTAAAACGCCTTTTCCATCATGGCCTTACCCACCGGGAGGTTGCCCTGGCGGCGATACCGTGTCCGTGGTCGAAGACGATCCCTTCCACGGCTGCCTCACCCTGCTTCCCGAAATCGGTCACACAGCCCTTTCCTTTGAGGGTGCCTGTGTTGAAAAGGGGAGAGGGAAAGACAACGCGCATGTTGCTCATGGTAAAGCCCGGCCCGAGATACACCCGGGCCGTCCGGTTCATCAATTCGTCCAGTACGGCTACAAGGAGACCGCTTGTGATCAGTTTGCCGTGGCCGCACATGGCTTCCGGTATCTGGGCGACTGCGACCACGGCCGACTCTCCGGCGCAGGAGAGCAAGCGGAACCCGCATGGGCCGTGGGCCATGTGGGGCCGATGATTTACCTCGCCGCTGGACGTGTCAAAGGGTTGCATCGTTTTGAGTCCCCTTATTAATAAGGCATGTGAGGTGCATGGTTGCGTCCGCTCTTTTTTTGGCGGGGTGCAGGGATGCTCCCTGCATCCTATTGCCCTTTACCCTATAATCTATGACCTAATTAACCTATCACCTGTTTTTATTTCATCCTGTAGGTGTAAGCGATCATCATCTGGTTCCTGTCCTCCATCTGCAGGGCGGCTTCCAGCCCGGCGCAGTCGAGGTTGGCGTTGATGGCCTCCTTGGTCATGCGGACCCCCATGGGGTTCTTTTCGGTCATGGCAACGGCCAACTCCATGGCGGTGTCGATCATCTCCCCTTTGGTGACCACACGGGAGGCAAAGCCCAGGGATAGGGCGGTGGGGGCATCCATCCAGTTTCCGGTCAAAAGGTACTCGTAGGCCCTCCCCGATCCGATGAGCCGGGGTAAAAAGTAGCTGGAGGCCATATCCGCCCCACCCAGGCCAATGTTGATGTAGGCGGCGGAAAACCGTGCGTTTTCCGCAAGGATTCGAATGTCCGAGGCCATGGCCAGGGAAAACCCGATGCCAGCGGCCGCTCCGTGGACGCAGGCGATAACGGGCTGGGGAATGCGGCGCATGGCAAGGAACAAACGGCTCATGCGGGCCTGGGCGTCATAGGCCTTCACCGGGGTCATTTTGAAGATCTCCGGGGCATAGGCCTCGGTGTCCAGGCCCGCGCAAAAGCCCTTGGATTCGCCTCCGTCCAGAACAAGGACCGTGGTCTCTTCGTCGTGCCGTCGCTCGGCCAGGAAGGCCTCAAAGGCCTCCACTGTCTCTAAGTCAAAGGCGTTGTATTTTTCAGGCCGGTTGAAGGTCAGGCGGCCTATTTTTCCTTCTTTTTTGTAAACAAACGGTTCCATGTGGTTCTCCTTCGATTGTTGCGATACGGGGTGGGTACCCTTTATCAGTCTGTAAAGCAGGCCGTCTCTGTTTCGAGGGAGACGGGTGGCCGGGTGAGGGTAACGGACAACGGCCCTGTTTTCGGCAGTTCGTGGGTGAAGTAGTAGCGGCCCACCGCCAGTTTGCCCTGGTAAAAGAGGCGATCCGACGTGCGGATTTTCTGTTCAGAGAGTTTTTGGGAGGCCACGGTCATCTGGGCCAGCCACTGCCAGGCCACGGCGACGTACCCGAAGAGTTCGAGGTAGACGGTGGCGTTGGCAAGGAAGGCCTCGGGCCCCTTTTCCATGGCCACGCCGCCCAGCCCCATGGTGGTGGAGGCCAGGGCCTTTTTGGCGTCGGAAAGGGCCTGGATATGGTCGAGGAGCTCCGGGCAGGCCTTGGCCTGTTCCATGGTGGCCTCCATCTCCCGATCCAGCAGTTGAAGGGCTTTTCCGTTTTTCATCATCACCTTCCTGCCCAAAAGGTCCATGCCCTGGATGCCGGTGGTGCCCTCGTGGATGGCATGGATGCGCATGTCCCGAAAGTGCTGCTCCACGGGAAAGTCTTCGCAGTACCCGTACCCTCCGAAGCACTGGATGCTGGCGCTGGTTGAGTGGATCCCCAGCTCAGAGGGGAAGGTCTTGGCCACCGGGGTGAGCAGCTCCAAAAGCAGCTTGTGGTCTGCCTTCTCTTCTTCAGGCCCGGTGTGCATGCGTTCCTCGTATCTGCTGCATTGCAGGATGAGGCAGAGGGCCCCTTCGGAGATGGCCCGCTGGAACAGGAGCATGCGCTTGACATCCTGATGCTCGATGATGGGGACCGGCGCCCCACCGGTGCCGTCGGTGATTCGGCGGCCCTGTTTTCGACTTTTGGCGTAGTCCAGGGCTGCGTGGTAGGCTGCCGTGGCAATGGCTGTGGCTCCCATGCCCACCTCCAGGCGGGCGCCGTTCATCATCTGGAACATATAGGAGAGGCCCCGGTTGGGCTCGCCCACCAGATAGCCCGTGCAGTCGTCCCGGTCGCCCAAGGCAAGGGCGGTGATGGGAGCCCCGCGGTACCCCATTTTGTGGAAAACCTGGGTGACGGTGACGTCGTTGGATATGAGTTCCCCGTCCCTGCTTTGCCTCAGTTTGGGCACGGCAAACAGGGAGATCCCTTTGACCCCTGCCGGTGCCCCGTCCATGCGGGCAAGCATGAGGTGCACCACGTTGTCCACGGCGTCGTGGTCCCCTGCGGAGATAAAGATTTTCTCCCCCTTGATGCGGTAGGTGCCGTCGGACATGGGAGTGGCGCAGGTGGTGAGGTCCCCCAGGGAAGAACCGGCTTCAGGCTCGGTGAGGGCCATGGTGCCCTGCCACTTTCCCTCCAGCATGGGGGGAAGAAACTGGTTGCGCAGCTCATCCGAACCAAAGGTGAGGATGAGGTTGGCAGCCCCCATGGTGAGCCCGGAGTAGACGGATGCCGAGTAGTTGGCAGACGCAAAGATAAAGTACACGGCGTGCAAGAGGCTTGCTGGCATGTCCTCCCCACCCCACTCCTGGGGAAAGGTCGCCGCAATCCAGCCGTCTTTTCCAAGGGTCTCCAATATGGCGCGGACATCCCGGTGCACGGCCACGGTGCCGTCCACAAGCTCCGGCGGGTTCCTGTCCATTTCCTCGAAGATGGGGTGCAGGGCCTTTTTGGCAAAATCAAAGGCCGCATCCAGAACCATGTCCATGGATTTTCGGGTGTGACCGTTTGCTGGGGTCCCCGTGGCCGGGGCATCGGTGCCCACGACTTCGTGGAGGGTGAATTTGAGGTTGCGCATACTCACGAATTTGTTCGCCATGATTATCCTTTCAGCTCATAAAAAACAGCCTTCTATGGTCAACGTAGCAAGAAGATGGTGCTATTGTGATCAGCAACTTGCATGCCATTTCAGCGAGGCCCTCTTCTCGGGCCCCTTGCGATTGTTTCTGGTGAATTTCCGCGATATGTAGTAGTTCTTTTCGGTGGTATTTAGACTATCCACTGTATTTCGCGGGAGAGCCCATGACACAGGACGAGAGCAGGCTGGTACGGGACATCACCCAGTGCCTCTACAGCAGCCTTGAGATCGACAAGTCGCTCCATGAAACCCTTCTTTTGCTCAAAGAGTTCCTGCCCCTGGACCTGGTCCACGTTTTTGTGCTGGACACCTCGGCCCAGACCATGCGGTACCTCGCCGAAGCCACGGTGAAGCGCGGCAGGCTCATCGACGAGCACATCCAGCTCTCCTGGGAGCACTTCAAGGAGATCAGGGACCAGGCCCACGGGGTGGTTCGGATTTTGGAGAGTGCGGACAGCCCCATGCTCAAGAGCATCCATGCCCATTTTTTAAGCCATGTGGAAAAACCCCTCTATTCACGGAAGAACGACTTTTCCGTGGTGACCATGGGGTTTGATATCGTGCCGCCCCTGGTGGGTGGGTTCGGCATGGTGGTGGGCGGTGACCATGCCTACGGGGCAAGGGACGTCGCCCTGATGAAGCTTATCCGGCGGCCCCTTATCGGTGCGGTGCTGAACCTTTTGCACCACAGGGACCTGGTGTGCGAGAACGAGCGTCTCTCATCGGAAAAAAAACAGCTGGAGCATCGCCTGGGGCATAACCGAGACGAGCAGGTGATCGGGGTGGACTCCGGGCTCCGGGAGGTTTCGGCCATGGTGAATCAGGTGGCGGCCCTGGACAGCCCGGTGCTGATCCTTGGGGAGACCGGCACCGGCAAAGAGGTGGTGGCCAACGCCATCCATCGGGCCTCCGGGCGCAGCAGGGGCCCCATGGTCCGGGTGAACTGCGGGGCCATAGCCGAAGGCCTTCTGGACAGCGAGCTCTTCGGACACGAAAAAGGGGCTTTTACCGGAGCCACCCGCCTGAAGCGGGGCTACTTCGAGCAGGCCGACGGCGGCACCATTTTTTTAGATGAAATCGGGGAGCTTCCCCCTGCCGCCCAGGTCAAGCTTCTGAGGGTGCTCCAGACCCTGGAGTTCAACCGGGTGGGGGGCAGCTGGCCCGTCTCCGTGGATGTGCGCGTGGTGGTGGCCACCAACAGGGACCTGTTTGCCATGGTCAAGGAGAAGAGATTCCGTGAGGACCTCTGGTTCCGACTCAACGTCTTTCCCATCCGGGTGCCGCCCTTGCGGGCCAGGAAACAGGATATCCCTGAGCTGGCCACCTGCTTTGTTGCCCGCAAGTCCCGGGAGCTGAACATGGAACCAGCGCCCGGGCTCACCGAATCGGCGGTTCGCCAGCTCACTGCCTACGACTGGCCCGGCAACATCCGGGAACTCCAGAACGTCATCGAACGGGCCCTCATCGTCGGCAGGGGCCGCCATCTCTCCTTTGACAACCTTCTCTGGGAGCCGAAGGCTTCCTTGTCCGAGACCCGTCTGCCGAATAACGCCGTGGAAGGGTTCCCGTCCATGGATGAGGCCGTGAGAAATCATATCCGCGAGGCCCTGTCCCTTTCCGGTTGCAAGGTGGAGGGGCCGGGGGGCGCAGCCGAGCTTTTGGGGATGCACCCGTCCACCTTGAGGAGCCGGATGAAGAAGCTGGGGCTGGGGGTGAGGAAGAAGGTGGATAAGGCAGGGGGAACAGGGAAAACAGGTGATAGGGGAAACAGGGAAAACAGGTGACAGGGAACAAAAGGTCATGGGGGAGAGGCATCAGGTGGTAGAGGAAATGATGGACATAGGGGCCGGGAAGCGATCGGCATCGGTGTGGCAGAGTCAGCGTGTGTTTATCCTGGGGTATGTGGGGGTGGTTTTGATCCCCCTTTTTTTTCTTGTTGTGTATGCCTGTTACGACAAAGGCCGTTGCCGGGGTGAAGGGCCGGTGACCATCACCTTGACCATGTCGCTGTATGAACCGGGAAGGCCCGGGGGAAGCGGTGGGACCCGGTTTTCCACCATGGCGTCTCCTTCCCGGCAGTCGTATACCGTGTGGGGGACCACCGAGACCGGCCAGCTGTGCTTTATCGATGTGGATTCGTATCTGGATTACACGGGGTATAGCCGGGGGAAAACGGTTGAAACCTCCTATACGTTTCACAAGGAACGCGGGGACTGGCGATGGACCGTGGAGGCCGATTTTTGGATGTCGGTTTTGGGGCTGGCCCTTGGGCTCATGGGGCTGCGCGTGATCCGTTCTGCCCGTGGTAAGGAGGCCGGATGACTGTTTTGAAAAAATATGTGCTGTTGAGCATGGTGATGCTGTGGGCCGCGGGTGGGGCCCACGCAAATGGGATCGAGGAGATCTTTATCCAAGCCGGTCTTGTGGACGTGCATCAAATGGATGTGACCATTCAGGTGGACCTGGTGAACTCGGATCCCCGCAAAAATTATTTCCGGGAAGACTTCTACTCCGGCCTTAAGGCGGCCTACCTCCAAAAAGAGGTTGCCGCCAAGCTCGCCAAAGCCCAGGACGGGCTGAAGAGAAGGCATTCGGAGTACTCTCTCCTTATCCTGGATGCGGCGCGCCCACGGAGCGTTTCAAAGAGGATGTACGATAAAATGAAGGGGACCCGGTTTGAAAAGTTCGTGGCAAACCCCGCCCGAGGGTCCATGCATAACTACGGCATTGCCGTGGACATCACCATCGTGGACGGCCGGGGCAAGGAGCTGGACATGGGCTTTACCCCGTTTCGCAAGAGCAGGCTTGAACTCTGCGCCATGTTTGCCATGAAAAAACTCGGCAAAAAGCTTTCCCCAAGACAGCGCGACAACCGAAAGCTCTTGGCCGATGTCATGACGGGCGCCGGATTTTTGCCCCTCTCCTTTGAGTGGTGGCATTTTAACGGCATGCCCAAATCAGAAGCACGGGCCAGGTATCACATCATAGAGTAAGGTATCATAAAAAGAGCCTCCGGCGGCGAGGTGTGCCACCTCGAAAGCCGGTAGCCAATGCGCTTACCCTTCGTTCCTCAGAGAAAATCGCAGTTGCCCTTCAAACATGATCATCGTTTGGGCCATCGGTCTATTTGCATCACGTCCCAAACACCCTTGTCCTTATGGAGCGCCGCACTCCTGTGCGGCACGGGTAACGACGGATTAAAAAGCCGCCCCTGTGTGCGGCGCTCCGTTTCGGTCGATTTTTCCGGTTTTTTTTGAAGGTCGCGGCCAAACGATAATCAAGGCCCAAACGGCATTTTCGAAGAACTGTGAAGCCCTGTTTGTTAAACCCGTCGTTGTAAGATCAGGCAAAAGTTTAGCCTCCGGCAGGGCCTCCTGAGGCATAAACTGAATTGTAATCATTATTCCCCAATGGCTATCCGAGCGGGGCGCTGAAATCCGTTTTACCCTCAGCCCAGCCGTACGCCCGCTCGCCTCGTTTTATCCAATCTTTTTTTTAAGACCCCTTGCGGCCTTTTGCGGATCGTCTGCGGCCACGATGGCCGAGACCACGGCGATGCCGTCGGCCCCTGCCGCCATGACCTCGGCCGCGTTTGCCATGCCGATGCCCCCGATGCCGACAACGGGGATGCCCACCGCTGCACGGATTCGCCTCACCCCGTCAAGGCCCAGGGGCAGGGCGGTGTCGGTTTTGGTGGGGGTGGCAAACACAGGGCTGACGCCAATGTACTCCGCTCCCTCGCGCTCTGCGGCCAGGGCATCCTCCAGGGATTCTGCGGAGATCCCGATGAGGGCCTCCGGGGGCAGAAGTCTTCTGGCATCGCGGATGTGCATGTCGCTCTGTCCCAGGTGGACGCCGGAGGCGCCCACGGCCAGGGCCACATCCACCCTGTCGTTGATGATCAGGGGCACCCCTTTATCATCCAGCCATGCCTTTAGCGCGCGGGCCTCCTCGATGAAGGTGCGTGTGGAGGCCTCTTTTTCCCGCAGCTGAACGCAGGTGACGCCCCCGAAGACAGCCCCACGGACGATCTCCAGGGTGCTGCGTCCTCTGGAGAGCTTTTGGTCCGTCACCAGGTACAGGGCGTAGTCCACGGTTGAAGGGCGGTTCATGGGCGCTGTTCCTTTGGGCCAGAGCCAATGACATCCATGGCGCACCCGGTGTGCAGCTCCTCGGGGGTGAGGGTGTAGAGGGCGTCCAGAAGGGCGATCATAAAGCTTCCCGGTGCCGAGGCTTTTTCGGCCGCTTTTTGCCCGGCCATTCCGAAGAAGGCCAGGGCAGAGCAGGCCGCGGTAAAGGGGTCGGGATCCACGGCCGCAAAGGCCCCGGTAATGGCCGTAGCCGTGCAGCCCGTTCCCGTGACCCGTGCCATGAGGGGGTGGCCGCCCCGGATCTTTGCCGTGCGTGCGCCGTCGGTGACGATGTCCTCCGGGCCGGTGATGGCGATGGTGGCGCCCAGTTCCGTTGACAGGGTCGAGGCCATGGCCGCGGCCTCTTCAACGGTGTCCACGGCATCTACGCCGCGGGTGCCGGAGCCTGCCTGTTGCAGGGAGAGGATCTCCGAGGCGTTGCCACGGATAAGGGTGACCCCCGCTTCCCGGATGAGGCGGGTGGCGGTGCGGGTCCTCAAGGCGGTGGCCCCGGAGCCCACGGGATCTAAAATCACCGGGGTGCCCAGGGAGCGGGCTTTGGCTCCTGCCGAGATCATCGCCCGGATCCACGGGTCACTCAAGGTGCCGATGTTGAGGACCAGGGCACCGGCAAAGGAGGCCATCTCCTCCACCTCGTTTTCCGCGTGGGCCATCACCGGCGAGGCCCCCAGGGAAAGGAGGGCGTTGGCTGTGTAGTTCATCACCACGTAGTTGGTGATGTTGTGGACAAGGGGGTTGGATTCCCTGATTTTTGATAGGTTCTCAGCTGCTTTTAGGGCAAGGTCGTTCACAATCCTAAATCCTTATGCATTGGTTGAAAAACGGCTGAGGAGGGCTTGAGAGGGGGGCGACTGCCCCCCAAAAAGAAAGATCGATGCGCTTCGCAATTCCCTTCGCCGGCATGATCCGGATCAGGTTCAACGGGTATGATCTCAGGCCTTAAGCCACCCCTGCGTGTACGGCTTGTGGAAAGCCGCATCGTGTGATGCAGTTTGTATAGGGTGGTCAGGCGAGGTTGTCAACACATTCGCCCTTATCTCATGGCAGTGCGGTGCGGCTTGCCGTGATCCAGTTTTCAGCAGGGGTATCCTCCTTCAGCACCTCTTCCAGGGGAATCCCCACAGCGCCCGAAGGTGCCTTGATTTCAAGGACGCTTGCAAGGGTTGGGGCGATGTCGTAGGGGGTGACGGGTCGCGTGATACGTTGGGCGGGGATGCCCCAGCCTGCGAAAAAGAGGGGAACATAGGTGTCGTCGCCCTGGGGCAAGGCGGAGGGCGTTTTGCCGGTAACGTAAGTGGAAGGCGAAGCGATGACGTGGATGTTGCCGGAGCGACCGGCATGGAAACTGTCGAGGATCGCCATGTTGGTGGGGGTGGGGGCCACGGTCCCTTTGAGAAGGTCCGTTCGGGTCAGGGCTCCGGCAATGCCCGGGATACTCACGATCTCTTCGGCGGCTGTTGTCTCCACCAGGGCAAGGCTGACTCCGGTTTTTGCGATCTCTTCTTCGTCGAGATAGACGTACGGGTGGTCGTAGAGCCGGACGATTGATTCGGGCACACCCAACCGCTTGTTCAGGGCCTTTGCCAGGACCTCCCGGATTATGGGACCGGAGGGCAGGCATCCCACGTCAAAGCCGAGACTTGCCAGGTGCTGGGGTGTCTCGCACATGCCGTGGTTGGATGAGAGAACAACAAGTGTCCGGTCCAGGCCGATCTCCTTGTCCACGTATCGGAACAGGTCGGCCAACAGCTTGTCGACCCGTAGGATGGTGTCTTCCGCCTCAAGGCTTGAGGCTCCGAAGAGGCGTCCGATGGAACCGGTGGCCGAGAAGCCCACGGCCAGAAAGTCGGTGCGGGGCCCTTGCCCCAGTTTTTCTTCCCTGATCAGGGCTTTGGCAAAGTCCGCCGTGAGCTCGTCCCCGAAGGGTGTGGCGGCAAGGCTGGCGTAGAAATGCGAGGGCTCAGCGTTGAGGGGGTGTGGAAAGGTCGTGCCCAGGCCGAACATGTCCACCTCAAAGGGGCGCCTGTCATCCGTGCCGAAGAGGTAGGTGGATGGGGCGTAAAGAAGCTGCCACGATCTGTTTCTGTATGCGTCGGCATGTTTTTCCGCGTTCCATTGCGCAACCCAGTCGGGGTACTGGGTGAAATAGTAGCTGCTGCTTATAAAGGAACCGTCTGTTGTGGAGTACCAGAACGCCTTGCCGGTGTGGCCTCCCTGGAGGATGGCGCCCTGATCCTTGAGGGAGACACTGAACACCCTGGCTCCCCCGTTGGTGGCTATTGTCAGCTCATCACCGATGGTGGCCGCGAGCATCTGCGAGGGGGCCCGGCCTTCTCCTTCGACCGGTGTTTTTCCGATGAGGTGATACCTGTCATCCTCGCAACTGGTGATGACGCGGTCTTTGGCCCGGTCGAACCAGCTTCCGGCCACAATGCCGTTGCGGGAAGGGGAGGTGCCGGTGAACAGGGCTGCATGGCCCACGGTGGGCTCGGTTCCGGCATGGGGAAAGCTGGCGTTTGTGTAATGGGTCCCCTGTGTCATCAGGTAGCGCAGGCCCCCCTTGCCCAGGCGGTCTTTGTATCGCATGGGAAAATCGCCGCGCATATCATGGACGGTGATCTGGAGTACCAGGGCGGGCTTTTCCCGCAGAGGTTTTGCATGGGTCCAGGTGGCGGCGGCGAGCATCAGGAGCGGCAACATCCAATAGACGGGTCGGCATGCTTTCATGGGTGTGTCCTCTTTTGGGTTGGCGGGGCCGGTGATGGGTTACAATGAACGTGGTGTCGGGTTTTTTGTACGGTATAGAATGACTGTCTTGTTTTGTATTAGAAACAATGTTGTTGTTTGCGATGGATGTATTCGTATCAAGGCCGCCAGCTTCTGTCAACGGATGGGCTGAAGCTTCCAGTGTCGGGCCGAGCACCGCAACTTGATTCTCCAATTGGCATCGGGTAAGATGTAAGTCTGTTCAACCAAGGGGTTACGGTTGCGCCTTTACGCTGCCTCCCCCTGACATCGCGTGCCCTCTGTTCGTTTCTCTCCATATCTCGCCTGCGTTTGTCCCCGGCAGGGCACGCCCCCATATCCACCGGGGCATCATGCTCCATCACCGACGCCTCATTGCGGTGCTTATTCCAATACATGTGCCGCCCTTCCCGGGCGAGGCCCATGGCCTTCGGGACGGGACGGCTCCTGTCCGATCACCACCAAATCTAAGGAGATGACGCATGGATACGTCCACCTCGTACCTGGGAATGTCGATCAAGAACCCTATTGTCGTGGGAAGCTCCGGATTGTCCGGCACGGTGGAAGGGGTCAGGCGCCTTGCGGAAAACGGGGCAGGGGCCGTTGTGTTGAAATCCCTTTTCCAGGAGGAGATCAACCTTGAAAGCGACAAGGTGATCCGGGACACCAAGGCAGCGGACGCCTCGGTTCAGTATTTTGACTACGATGGAAGGAAAAATCCCATTGAATTCTACGGGTACAAGGTCCGGGAAGACAACCTCAACCGGTACACCACCCTGATACGTGAGTCCAAGGCTTCGGTGGATATACCCGTTATCGCCAGCATCAACTGTTATTCCGATTCCCTGGAGTGGATCGCTTTTGCCCGGGAGCTGGAAAGGGCAGGGGCCGACGCCCTGGAGCTCAACATGTTTTTTTCCCCGACCCAGTTCAACCAGGGTCGTAAGGAGAAGGAAGAGCTCTATTTTAAGATTATCGAAAAGATTCTTGGGGTCCTCTCCATTCCTGTGGTGCTGAAGATCTCCCACTACTTCACCGACCTTGGCCCCATGATCCAGAAACTTTCCCGGACGGGGATTCACGGGCTTGTGCTTTTCAACCGGTTTTTCAGCCCCGATGTGGATATCAAGAAAATCGAGGTGGTGCCTTCGTACCTTTTCAGTACGCCTGCGGAGATGGCCCTGTCCCTTCGCTGGGTCGCCATCATGGCCGAAAAGGTGGACTGCGCCCTCGTGGCCTCCACCGGCGTCCATGACGGCGCAGGGGTGGTCAAGCAGATCCTGGCAGGTGCGGACGTGGTGCAGGTGGTCTCAACCCTTTACAAGAACGGGGTCAAGCACCTGGGGGTGATGATCGAGGAGCTGGAGACGTGGATGGGCAGCAAGGGGATCCAGACCATTGCCGACTTCAGGGGGCGCCTCTCCCAGGAGAAGAGCAGCGACCCGTCGGTTTACGAGCGGGCTCAATTTATGAAGTACTATGCGGACAAGAAAAGACTGGCCGTGAAATAAAAGGGCTGAACGTTACCAAAAAACAAGGAAAGGGTGGCCGGCAGGCTCCCATTTGGTTTGGCACGGTTTTAGATTTCCAGATATTCCCCGTGGCTGCGGCAACCTGCCATGATCAGCGACCTTTTTCCTTGACCCCTTTGCGCTGTTTGGCATACGCCATTTCTAAGATCGGGATTTTTGTATTGAAAAAATACGCAATACGAAATTCTGACGCATTGTTTTGATGCGTTCGTTTATTCATCAAACAGGAAGATGCGATATGCCAGACATTTTAGAGGTCGTAAAGAGCAGAGATCCCCACGAACCCGAGTTCCACCAGGCCGTCACCGAGGTGGTGGAGTCGGTGGCCCCCGTCCTGGAGCAGAATCCCGAATACCGCAGGCACAATGTCCTGGAGCGGATCGTGGAGCCCGAACGGGTCATCATGTTCCGTGTGCCCTGGGTGGATGACGACGGGCAGGTGCAGGTCAACCGTGCCTTTCGTGTTCAGATGAACAGCGCCATCGGGCCGTACAAGGGCGGGTGCCGGTTTCACCCGTCGGTGAACCTCGGGATACTGAAGTTCCTGGCCTTTGAGCAGGTGTTTAAAAATGCCCTGACCACCCTGCCCATGGGCGGCGGCAAGGCCGGGTCCGACTTTGACCCCAAGGGCAAATCGGACAACGAGGTGATGCGGTTCTGCCAGAGCTTCATGGCCGAGCTTTTTCGCCACATCGGCCCCAACACCGACGTGCCTGCAGGGGATGTCGGGGTGGGCGCCCGGGAGATCGGCTACCTGTTCGGGATGTACAAGAAGCTGACCAATGAATTTACCGGGGTGCTCACCGGCAAAGCCCTCAACTGGGGCGGCAGCCTGGTCCGGCCCGAGGCCACGGGGTACGGCGCCGTCTATTTCCTTGAAGAAATGCTCAAGCTCACAAACGAGACCATGGAGGGCAAGACCGTTGCCATCTCAGGATACGGCAACGTCGGGACCTATGTCATCGAGAAGGTCAATGAGTTGGGCGGCAAGGTGGTTACCATTGCTGACGAGGACGGCTACGTCCATGACCCCGAGGGGATCAAGGGCGAAAAACTCGCCTACATGGCCGATCTCTGGACCGTTTATAGGCGGCCCGCCAAGGATTACGCCGACAGGTTCGGCTGCGAGTGGGTCCCGAACAGGCGTCCCTGGGAGGTCCCCTGCCATGTGGCCATGCCCACGGCCCTTGAAAACGAGCTGGACCGCTCGGACGCCGAAACCCTTGTGAAGAACGGATGCCGCGCCGTGGTGGAGGTGGCCAACATGCCCTGCACCCTGGAGGCGGTCCACTATTTCAAAGACAACAACATCCTCTTTGGCCCTGCCAAGGCGGCCAACGCAGGCGGGGTGGCCACCTCAGGCCTTGAGATGAGCCAGAACAGCATGCGTCTCTCCTGGAGCCGGGAGGAGGTGGACCGGCGCCTCAAGGACATTATGCGGAACATTCATGCCACCTGCCTGAATGCGGCCGAACAGTACGGCATGCCCGGCAACTATGTGGCCGGGGCCAACATCGCCGGTTTTATCAAGGTGGTGGATGCCATGATAGACCAGGGGGTTGTCTGACTCCTGCCCATACGGACGCCCGTTGGGCCGTAACCTGCGGCCGAAGGCGGGCATCCGTTTTATCGATACACCTCTGACGTGATGGCAGATGGTGCGGATGTCGGCATGCCATGGGTAGCCTGCCGATTTTTCCGCACCATGTGCTTTTCTCTGCCCTGTCTTTTCCTGTTGCTTGCTTTTCCGCACCCCGCCCGTTGACCGTGTCTGTCTCTTCGGCGGTCCGTACCCCCGTTCATCCCCCCTTATGTTTGGGGGATCGCGCATCCCGTGGCCGGGATGTTTCTCCACATGCCGAGGGATCCTGACTCCCAACAGAGGTGTGTATGCCCTTTCACCGCATCAAGACCATCTCGCGTCGCCTTAAAGGTTCCCTGGCTGCAAAGCAGCTGTTTTATATCCTTGTCTTCAGCTTTCTCATTACCTTTATCGGGACCAGCTTCAACCTGTTCCTGGAGTACAGAAAAGACCTGAGCGCCGTGGACGACCAGTTCACGCAGGTCAGGGAAGGGCACCTGGAGAGCCTTTCGGGGAGCCTGTGGCAGCTCGATGACCTTCAGATCACCACCCATCTCAATGACATGCTCACCATGCGGGACCTCATCTACCTGGAGATTCGCGAGAACGGGGAGGTGCTCTTTACGGCGGGTCGGTTGAAGGAGGGCGAGCAGTGGGTTCGCAGGGGTTTTGATATGTTCTTTTCCCACGGGAACCGGGAGCGGCACATCGGTGTGCTGGACGTCTATGCCTCCCTTGAGGGGGTCCATCGCCGACTGTTTGAGCGCCTTTTTGTGGTCCTGGTGACCCAGGCCCTGAAAACGCTGCTGGTCTCCATGGCGATCCTTGCGGTCCTTCACCGCCTGGTGACGCGGCACATAACGGCCATTGCAGGTTACGCCACGTCCATACGGCCCCGGGAGCTGGGCACGCGCCTGGAGCTGCCCAACAGGAAGGCCGACCCCGAATGCCCGGACGAGATCGACGAACTGGTATCTGCGTTGAACCAGATGCGACAGCGCCTGTATCACGACATGGAGCGGCGCAAGGCGGTGGAACATCAGCTGGCGCGGAACCGGGCCCTTCTGGACGAAACCCAGAGATTGAGCAACATCGGGGGCTGGGAGTTCCACGTGGACGATGAGCTGTTTCTCTGGACCAACCAGCTTTATGAAATTCACGGGTTGGAGGTGGATCCGACACTGGACCATTTTACGGCGTCCATGTCCTGTTACTGCAAAGACGACGGGGAGGCTGTGGCCAAGGCGTTTTCCCAGTGTGTCGAGCTGGGTCGCCCCTATGACCTGGATTGTGAGATCACCACCCACAAAGGGGAGAAGAAGTGGATTCGAACCACGGGGCGTCCGGTTTTCGACGGGGAGAGGGTGGTCCGCGTGGTGGGCAACATGATGGACATCACCGAGTCCGTCAAGGCGGAGGAGGCCCAGAGGCGATCCCTCAAGACCTTGAAGACCGTTTTGGACAGCGTGGACGCCATCATCTGTGTATCGGATACGAAGACCTTTAAGATTTTGTTTATGAACAAGGCCATGATTGAAAGCTTCGGAGAGGGGCTCACCGGGCAGGAGTACCATGCCCTCTTTATGGCCGGTCGCGAGAGGGAAGGGCCTCCGGGCAGCTCCCCCCGGGGAGGGATTCCGGACAGTGCCGGGGCGCTGGTGTGGGAGAGCCGCAACCAGGCCGGGGCCTTTTATATCAACTACGAGCGGAGCATCCAGTGGGTGGACGGACGGCAGGTGCGGTTCCATCACGGGGTGGATATCACGCAGATCAAAAAGATGGAGGAGGAGCTTCGCCAGACCCACAAAATGGAAGCCATCGGAGGGCTCGCAGGGGGGATTGCCCATGATTTCAATAATATTCTCTCGTCGGTCCTGGGCTATGCCGAGCTTGCCCTGGATGATGTGACGCCGGACACGCGGCTGGAAGGCCACCTGCAGGAGATTTACCTGGCCGGGACCCGGGCCGTGACGCTGGTTCGACAGATCCTCACCTTTGCCCGCCAGGGCGACGAAGCCACCGTGGCCATCCGGGTGAAACCCGTTGTGGAAGAGGCCCTTAAGCTCATCCGCTCCTCCATTCCGAGCACGGTGGAGATTACCCGGGATATTGAAAGCGAATCCAGGATCCTCGGCAATGAGACCCAGGTGCACCAGATTCTCATGAACCTGTGCACCAACGCGGCCAGCGCCATGGAGGGGGACGGCGGGGTTCTGGATGTGAAGCTCTTTGACACGGCCCTGGGGTATGGGGGGACGCCGGTTCCGGTTTCGCTCCTTCCGGGGAACTACCTGACCTTGAGGGTCGCCGACACAGGGTGCGGCATCCCCGCTGAGGTGAAATCCTCCATTTTCGAGCCTTTTTTTACCACCAAGGGCCCCGGGGAAGGCACGGGCATGGGCCTTGCCATGGTCCACGGCATTGTCAAAAAGTGGGGGGGAGAGATCAAGGTGGAGGACAACATCCCGCGCGGTGCCGTGTTTACCGTTTACCTGCCCGTCACCGAGGCGGATCGCGAGGAGCCTGAGCCACCCTCGGATGACGGCATCCTGCCCACGGGCGGTGAGAGGATCCTGGTGGTTGACGACGAGCCGCCCATCGCCAGGATGATCGGCAAGATCCTGGGGCGCCTGGGGTACACAGCGGTGATCAGGACGGACAGCGTCGAGGCCCTGGAGTTGTTTCGGTCGGGGCCGGAGCACTTTGACCTGGTGATGACGGACATGACCATGCCGGGCATGACAGGGGAGCTCCTGGCCGAGGAGCTGCTGCGTATCCGGCCGGGCCTACCGGTTATTCTCTGCACCGGGTACAGCACCAGGCTGAGCGAAGAGGCCCTGGAGGAGATGGGCGTTAAGGCCTTTATGATCAAGCCCATTGTCAAAAAAGAGCTGGCGCGGGTCGTCCGAAGGCTTCTGGATGAGGCGGGAAAAGGGATCGAAAAGGGATGACGTGTGCTGTCTTAACTCTTTTTATTACATGCAAACCCCTCGGTGACCGAATGGGGCGTCTGAATTTTATCTTGGTGCTGGTCGTGTGTTTGCTTCTTTTGGGCGGGCAGGCACAGGCTGCGGAGCCTGCAAAGGCGGTTCCTGTTCGTCAGGTACTGGTCCTGAACTCATACCATCCCGGGTATGTGTGGGCGGACTCAGTCACCGAGGGGCTTCGGTCGGTGTTCGACACCCGGGGGAGTTCCCTTCGGGTCAGTTTTGAGTACATGGACACCAAGCGGTATCGCCCGGAGGAGATCTTCGGCACCTTGAAAGAGGTGTATCGCTTGAAGTACGGGGCGGTGCGCTTTGATGTGATCGTGGCCGCCGACAACAACGCCCTCAACTTCCTCCTGCTCCACCGCAATGAACTGTTTCCCGGGACCCCTGTGGTGTTCTGCGGTATCAACGGGTTTGATAAGGCGATGATCGCCGGCCATGCGGGGTACACCGGCGTTGCCGAAGATTACGACCTGGCGGGCACCCTGAACCTGGCCCTTGCCATGCATCCGGAGGCGCGTTACGTCGCCTATGTGAGCGGGGCCTCCACCTCCAGCCGCATCAACCGGCAGCGGCTCCTCGAACTCATACCGGCCTATGAAGAGCGCGTGACCTTCCTGGACCTGTCCATGAAATCCATTGATGACCTGAAGGCCTCCCTTTCCTCTCTTCCCGACAAGACCCTGATCCTTTACCTCTCCTATTACCTGACCCCCGACGGGGTAAGGCTCACCGTGCAGGAGAGCACGTCCTTGGTTTTTACCTATTCCGGGTGCCCGGTCTATTCCCCCTGGGAGTATACCCTGGGCAGCGGGGTGCTGGGCGGCCTGATGCTCAGCGGCCAAAGGCAGGCCGAAGAGGCCGCGCGCATTGCCCTGCGTATCCTGAACGGGGAAGCACCCGGTGAGATTCCCGTCCTTCGCCACAGCGCCATTGAGCCCATCTTCGATTACCGGATTCTTCGGCACTTCTCCATTGCCCACAACCGGCTTCCCAGGGGAAGCGTGATCCGAAACGAGCCGGTGACGGTCTACTATCAGTACAAATACATCATCTGGGCCACCCTTGGTTTTCTTGCCTACCAGTCCGTGACCATTGTGGTGCTCATGCGGATCATTGCGCGGCGCAAACGGGCCGAGGCCCGGGAGAAGAAACTGGAAGCACAGCTTCGGCAGTCCCACAAGATGGAGGCCATCGGAACCTTTGCCGGGGGCATTGCCCATGACTTCAACAACATCCTGGGCGGAATCACCACCTGCACGGAACTGGCTCTGGAGGAGGTGGCGGAAGGGGGACCAGCCCATGAAGACCTGACCCATGTACTCAAGGCCGCCCGGCGCGGCAAGGGCCTTGTTCGTCAGATTCTTGCCTTCAGCCGGGACAAACAGCAGGAGAAGCAGCCGGTGCAGATGGCGAGGCTTCTGACGGAGTGCCGCCAGCTTTTGAAGAGTTCCATCCCGGCCACCATCGACGTTCGCCTGGACCTTCAGGCCGAGTCCGGCCTTGTGCTTGCCGACCCCACCCAGATCCATCAGGTGATCATGAACCTGTGCACCAATGCCGCCCATGCCGTGGAAAACCAGAAGGGGATCATCGAGATCACCCTGGACGCCGTGGACCTGGACAAAAACGCGACCCTGGTCCACCCGGACCTGAGTCCGGGGCGCTACTCCCGCCTCAGGGTTCGGGACAACGGAAAGGGGATTCCCCCCGAAGACATGGAGCGGATTTTCGATCCCTTTTTCAGCACAAAGAAAGAGCAGGGCGGCACGGGTCTCGGGCTTTCCATGTCCCACGGCATTGTCAAGCGTCACCGGGGCGCCATTACCGTGGCCAGCCACCCGGGGCGGGGGACCATTTTTACCGTGTACCTGCCCTGTGCCCACGCCGCAGAGCCCGCCAGGGACGGGGGGGAGGCACCGCCGATTCCAAAGGGCAAGGAGCGGGTCCTCCTGGTGGATGACGACGAGCAGATGATTTACGGCACCGAGAAGATGCTGTGCCGCATGGGGTACGAGGTGGTGGCCCATACCGAGAGCCTGGCCGCCTTAAAAGCGGTCCGCACGGACCCCCGCGGGTTTGATCTGGTGATGACCGATCACATGATGCCCTACCTTAACGGCATGGAGCTGGCCAGCGAGATCAGGGCCCTGTGCCCTGAGATGCCCATCATTTTGTACAGCGGCTATCAGGACGGCACCGGGAGCCCCCCGGCAGGTGATCTTGAAGAGCACGGCATCCGTGCCTTTATGAAGAAACCCTTTAATCGGGCAGAGCTCGCCAGGACCATTCGAAAGGTCTTGAACCCGGAGGCAACGAACAACCGGTGACGTGAAGGGATGTGGGGGACGAGCTTCCTGTCCCCCGGGAAAAATTCCTGTCCGGCAAGAAAAAACCCGCTTTGGAAAAAGCGGGGTTTTTGCGTCTTTGTGTTCAACATCCTGGAACGGAAGGGGATATGAAAAAATATGCTTTTTGGTACGGGGGCTGCAATACATCCGATCAAACGAACCATTCGCACCATGACGGTGCAGGATGAACCGAAGGGGAAGGATACAGGATGGATTACAATGCTGAGAGTTTAGCGCTTCACGCCAAAAGCGTGGGCAAAATCGAAGTGGTCTCCAAGGTCGCCATCGGGACCCGGGATGACCTGAGCCTTGCGTACACCCCGGGGGTGGCCCAGCCGTGCCGGGAGATCAGCGATGAGCGGGACGAGGTGTACCGGTATACGGCCAAGGGCAACCTTGTGGCTGTGGTCACCGATGGAACCGCGGTCCTGGGCCTGGGGGACATCGGGCCCGAAGCGGCCATGCCCGTGATGGAGGGCAAGGCCATTTTATTTAAAGAGTTTGCTGATGTGGACGCCTTCCCCATCTGCCTTGCCACCTGCGATGTGGATGAGATCGTGCAGTCGGTCAAGATGATCGCTCCCACCTTCGGGGGGATCAACCTGGAGGACATCTCGGCACCCCGCTGCGTGGAGATCGAAGAGCGGCTCAAGGCGGAGCTGGATATTCCGGTTTTCCATGACGACCAGCACGGCACGGCCATTGTGGTGGCCGCGGCCCTGATCAACGCGTTGAAGGTGGTGGGTAAAGAGATCTCCGACGTTCGGGTGGTGGTTAACGGGGCCGGAGCCGCCGGGGGCGCCATCATCAAGATGCTTCTTGACCTGGGCGTCAGCGACATTCTTGCCTGCGACAAAAGCGGCCTGCTTTGGGAAGGGGACCCCCAGAACCCGCCCCACCTTGAGGCCCTGGCCCGCAGGACCAACCGGGACAAACGCACGGGCGACCTTGCCGATGCCATGGTGGGCTCCGACGTCTTCATCGGGGTTTCTGCCGGGAACGTGGTGAGCAGGGAGATGGTCTCTTCCATGAACGAAGGGGCCGTGGTGTTTGCCATGGCCAACCCCACCCCGGAGATCATGCCCGATGACGCCCGGGCCGCAGGGGCTGCCGTGGTGGGCTCCGGCCGTTCTGATTTTCCCAACCAGGTGAACAACGTCCTGGCTTTTCCCGGGATTTTCCGGGGCGCCCTGGACGCCCGCGCAGGGGAGATCAACCCCTCCATGGCCCTGGCCGCGGCCTACGCCATCGCCGGGATCATCACAGACGATGAACTCACCGCCGAGTATGTGATCCCCGACGCCCTGGATCGGCGCGTGGGCAGGCAGGTGGCCGATGCCGTCAAGCAGGCGGCGTATGAATCCGGTGCAGCCATCAGGAAATAACGTTTTATTTTAGGAGAGATGAAGATGTCCACAGCAACGACCGCCGTCATGCCCGCACAGGGCCTTCGCGACTACAAGATCATGGGGATTCCCCTTCCGTTTTTTCTCGTGTTAACCGGCGTGGTGTTTCTCACCACCTATCTCCAGGTTCTTCCCAAGGGCATGGTGGGGGCTTTGCCCCTGATGATGGCCCTGGGCGCCATTTTCAATGAAATCGGTGACCGCACCCCCGGCATCAAGGATTACTTGGGGGGCGGGCCCATCCTGATTATCTTCGGCTCTGCCGCCCTGGTCACCTATGGGGTTCTTCCCCAGCCCTCGGTGAAGATCATGACCAGCTTCATGAAGAGCGAGAGCTTTTTGAGCTTTTACATCGCGGCCCTTATCACGGGCAGTATCCTGGGCATGGACCGCAAGCTCCTGATCCGCGCCTCGGTGAGGTACCTGCCGGTGATCCTTGGGGGCGTGCTCGTCTCCATTCTCATGACCGGGACCGTGGGCATGCTCATGGGTTACGGGTTTAAAGAGGCCATTCTCTACATCGCCATTCCCATCATGGGCGGCGGCATGGGCGCAGGGGCGGTTCCCCTGTCCCAGATCTTCGGCAGCACCCTGAACCTCGACCCTGCGGCCATGATGTCCCGCATGGTTCCCGCCCTGGCCCTGGGCAACGCCTTTGCCATCGTGGCCGCCGGTATCCTGGACAGGATCGGCAAATCCTCTCCTTCCCTCACGGGCAACGGCACCCTCATGAAGAATCAGGACGCCGTGGCCGAGGAGACCGAGGAAGAGACCTCCATCGATTATCAGCTCATGGGCATCGGCCTGCTCATGGCCACCACCTTCTTCGTCTTCGGCAAGCTCCTCGGCAGCTTTATTCCCCTGCACTCCTATGCCCTGATGATTATCAGCGTGGCCGTGGTCAAGGCCCTGGGGATTCTTCCCCGTAAATACGAACTGGGCGCCTTCCAGTGGTTCCGCTTCGTCATGGTCAGCATGACCCCGGCCCTTCTCGTGGGCATCGGTGTGGCCTACACCAACCTGAACCAGGTCATCGACGCCTTCTCCATCCAGTATGTGGTCCTGGTGGCCGTCACCGTGGTGGGCTCCATCATCGGCTCCGGTTTTGTGGGCCGTCTCTTCGGGTTCTACCCCATCGAAGCCGCCATCACCGGCGGGCTCTGCATGGCCAACATGGGCGGCACCGGCGACGTGGCGGTTCTCTCCGCCTCCAAGCGCATGGACCTCATGCCCTTTGCCCAGATCTCCTCACGGATCGGCGGAGCCTTTATGCTGATCCTGGCAACCGCCCTGCTGAAGATGATTATGTAAGGTAACCTCCCGGGCTATCCCCCCGACCAAAACACCCTCCGGCAATGATGCCGTGGGGTGTTTTGTCGTTGGGGGTATTTCGCTTAAAGTCAAGCGAGTTCAACGTGCCTTGAATCGTGTTTTCAGACGAATGAAACGGGCCTCTCCGGCAAAAGCGGTTGCCTTATGTCACACATCACGCGAATGCCCCGAAAACGATTGCATAATGGCAGTCTCCAGGCATTCGCCACAGGGTTTCAAGGTGCCCCCACCTTGTCGCCGGAGGCAAGCTGAATCGGTACACGTTTTTTTTATGGCGGCGGATTGTGCCGGGGAATGACAAAAAAACGCTGTGATCTCACAGGTCTCTTTCATGGATGGCCTGTGGGCCCATGGAAACACCCCGGGCAGGATCAAATAAGGGCGGGACATGGAACGCCACCTTGAGGTAAAGAGAGACCCGAATCCAAGGATTCGGACAGTTTGTTCTATCAATGATCGCAATGACTCCGGTCCCATGATGAGCACTTCGGAGCGGAACCGACCGGAGGGGAAGGAAACTGAACATGGATTACAACGCGGCGAGCTTAGCGCTTCACGAGAAGAGTGTGGGTAAAATCGAGGTGGTCTCCAAGGTGGCCGTCGAGAATCGGGATGACTTGAGCCTGGCGTACACCCCCGGGGTGGCCCAGCCATGCCGGGAGATCAGCGGGACCAAAGACGAGGTGTACCGATACACGGCCAAGGGGAACCTCGTGGCTGTGGTCACCGACGGCACCGCCGTCCTCGGCCTGGGGGACATCGGTCCCGAGGCGGCCATGCCTGTGATGGAGGGCAAGGCCATTCTCTTCAAGGAGTTCGCCGATGTGGATGCCTTTCCCATTTGTTTAGCCAGCACCGACGTGGAAGAGATCGTCCAGTCCGTAAAGATGATCGCCCCCACCTTCGGCGGCATCAACCTGGAGGACATCTCCGCACCCCGCTGTATGGAGATCGAAGAGCGGCTCAAGGCCGAACTGGAGATTCCGGTTTTCCATGACGACCAGCACGGCACGGCCATTGTGGTGGCCGCCGCCCTTATCAACGCCTTGAAGGTGGTGAAGAAAAACCTTTCCGAGGTGCGCGTGGTGGTCAACGGGGCCGGTGCCGCCGGGGGAGCCATCATCAAGCTTCTCCTGGAACTGGGCGTCACAGACATCCTGGCCTGCGACAAGAGCGGGATCCTCTGTCGCCAGTGCGGGGACAACCCGCCCCACCTGGAAGCCCTGGCGTGCCTGACCAATAAGGAAAAATGCACGGGTGACCTGGCCGACGCCATGGCAGGCGCCGATGTGTTCATCGGCGTCTCTGCAGGCAACGTGGTGAGCAAGGAGATGGTCTCCTCCATGAACGAGGGCGCCGTGGTCTTTGCCATGGCCAACCCCACCCCGGAGATCATGCCCGACGACGCCCGGGCCGCGGGGGCCGCTGTGGTGGGCTCCGGCCGTTCCGATTTTCCCAACCAGGTAAACAACGTCCTGGCCTTTCCCGGCATCTTCCGCGGCGCCCTGGACGCCCGGGCCCGGGAGATCAACAGCGCCATGACCCTTGCCACGGCCTATGCCATCGCAGGCATCATCGGTGACGACGAACTCACCGCCGAGTATGTGATCCCCGATGCCCTGGACCGGCGCGTGGGCAAGCGCGTTGCCGAAGCCGTGAAGCAGGCGGCATTTGAGTCGGGCGCTGCCACGCAGAAATCATAAAAAAAAAGCCTCCGGCGGCCCTGCCGGAGGCCAAACGTTTGAAACGTTTGATAAACAGTTTTTTTTGATTGGTGCCGACCTGAATCACCGGGCCTGATCGAAGCAAGCCCCATACCCAGGCAATTGAATTGTCTGGGTATGTTTGTTTCGGCTTTCATGCACCGTGCCTGCCACGTTTTACCTCAACAAACTTCATTCGAATGCCATTGCGATTTGCCCTGAGGAACGAAGGGCGAAGCGCAATGGCAACCAGCTTTCGAGATGGCATACCTCGCCGCCGGAGGCCGTGCGGTTAAATCAACACAGGGCAAGTGGTGACAACGTATCCTGTAACGTCGAAGCTTGCGATCCAGTCCGCATAAACCATCAGCGTTCATGTCGGGCGCAGCCCGAGCCGAAGGCCATTGCGCTTTGCCCTGAGGAACGAAGGGCAAAGCGCAATGGCAATAAGCTTTCGAGGTGGCTCACCTCGCCGCCGGAGGCAGGTTTTTCCATGCACTTTAACCATAGAAGGCATACTTACGCAAAGGGCTCGCCTGAGCCGATGGTTACCTTTTTCAGATTCCCCATGGCTTTGAGCATAAACAGGAGAAAGGCCCCGGACCCGATGATGATCATGACATCGGGCACCATGCGGGTATTGCCGAGGAGCTGGATGATGTCCCTGGACCAGAAGGCGTTGGAACGGGCGTGCCAGAACCCGTGGTTGATGTTGTCCAGCACCTGGAGGATCCCCGTGGGCAGGAGGGTGGCGGTGAACATGACAAAGAGCCCGATGTTGATGCTCCAGAAGCTGAGCTTGAGCAGGGTGGGGCTCCATCCCTTGTCTTCCACCAGCCCGCGCATGGAAAACAGGGCGAGGCCGATACCCAGGATTCCGTAGGTCCCGAACAGGGCGGTGTGGCCGTGGTTGACGGTGAGGTAGGTGGCGTGCTCGTAGTAGTTGACCACCGGGGTGGTGATGGAGAGCCCCATGACTCCGGCCCCCACAAACTCCCAGCAGATGGCGGCCATGAGGAACATCAGGGGGTATTTGTATGGGAAGTCGCTGCCCCCCTTTACCAGGGCGCTCTGGCCGTGCCACACCTCGGAGAGGAGAAGGAGGATGGGCACCGGCTCCAGGGCGGAGATGGTGGACCCCAGGGCGAGCCAGAGGGAGGGCTCACCGAACCAGTAGTAGTGGTGCCCCACCCCGATGATGCCCGCAAAAAGGGCAAGGCCCACGGTGAAGTAGACGGCCCGGAGACCGGCCTCCAGGCGCACCAGCCCGAGGTTGACCATGACAAAGGCCACGGCCGCAGCCGCAAAGAACTCAAAGGCTCCCTCCACCCAGGTGTGGACCACCCACCAGCGCCAGAAGTCGGCGATGGTGATGTGGGTCTGGGGGTCGTAGGTGAGGCCGAAGCTGAAAAATCCCACCACGGCCACCCCGGAGTAAGCCAGGAAATTGGGAAGCCCCCACTTGTCCTGGCCTGCCTTGAAGTGATCCTTCAGGGCCCTGACTACCAGAAAGAGCCAGAGGATGAGGCCGATGAAGAGAAGGATCTGCCAGAGTCGTCCCAGCTCCAGGTATTCCCACCCCTGGTGTCCCAGCCAGAACCAGTAGTCTGCAAGCATTCCCTTGATGCCCAGGACTTCCCCTGTGAGGCTGCCAACGGCAACGATCAGAACCGCAATAAAGAGAAAATCCACGAGGAAGCCTTGCCCTTTGGGCTCCCGGTTGCCCACCATGGGAGCCACGAACAGGGTCATGCCGATCCATGAGACGGCAATCCAGAAGATCGCCAGCTGCAGGTGCCAGGATTTGACCCAGTTGTAGGGGATAAAGGCGGCGATGGCCTTGAGGCCGTAGAAGGAGTCCGGGCTCACCGTGTAGTGGGCCATGAGCCCCCCGACGTTGACCTGCACAAAGAAGAGGGCCGCCACCACCAGGAAGAACTTGGCGGCCTTTTTCTGGCTGGCTGAGATGGGGGCACCGGCCAGGGCCATGGCAGGCTCCGGTTTATAGCCCTGGGCGCCTTTGTTGAACCCGTATTTGTGGTAAAGGTAGATCATGCCCCCCAGGCAGAGCCCGAAGGCCACCAGGGAGATGGCCGACCAGACCAGGGACTTGCCCGAGACCATGTTGCCCACGCTGGGGTCGTGGGGCCAGTTGTTGGTGTAGGTGTGGGTGTCTCCCGGGCGTATGGTCCCGGCACACCAGGCCGTCCAGAAGAAGAAGTCGGCCAGATCCCGGAGCTGGGTAGGGTCGGTAATGGTGCCGGGGTTGATGGGGCCGTTTTCGTCCCCTTCGGTGAAGAGCCTGTGATAAAAGTCGCGGTTTTTGAACAGGGCTGCCACCTGAAGGGAGGTCAGGGTCAGGGTGTCGCTCTCTTTGTCGTAGCGATTGGTTTTGATCTGGTTGATAACCACCGCGTCCACCGCCCCTTTTTCTTCTGTCAGGAGCCTGTCATAGCTGGTGCGAAAACGCTGAAGGGCCATCACTTCCCGCATGGTGACGCCCATGTTGTGCAGGGCCTGGGCCGTGAAGTCCGGCCCCCGGTAGGTGCCGTGGCCCCAGACGCTGCCCAGGTCCATGAGGCCGAACCGTTGCCATACCTGCTGGCCCGCCATAATGGCGTTTTTGCTTGAAAGGGTCTGGCCGTACATGGATTTGACGGTGCCGGGGTAGGGGGGAAGGTCTTTTTTTGTGTACACGAAGCCGACCAATGCGATGGCGATGGAGCTGACAATGGCCAGGAGAAAATAGAGTTTCATCCGTTGGCTGAGCATGGCACACCTCTTGTGTAAGTGGAAACCTGCGTTGTTGGAAGGGCGATCGACCTTGGGGAATCTGCCGGCAGGGGAGGGGCTCCGGGGTGGTTGCCGACGGTTCAATGCGTAGGAATGTTGAAAGGATAGTACTCTTTCTGGAGGGAGGCGTCAACGATTGGCCTTGACGCGGAAGGGAGCAAAGGGAGAAGAAAATAAAAAAGCCCCGCGGCCAGTGGCCCCGGGGCATCGGCTTGCTATACGGACGGGCCCTAAAGGAGAAAGGGCCCGGTTCGGATCAGTGACAACCGCCTCCGCACCCGCTGCAATCGCTGGGGGAACATCCTCCCGCGGGCTGCTGGGTGGCCTCTTTGGAGATACCCACCACTTCGATCTCAAAGGTGAGGGTCTTGCCGGCCAGGGGGTGGTTCAGGTCCACGCTGACCTTTTCGTCGTCCACGTGGGTAATGACCGCCGGTACCTGCTGGCCCTGGGGGGTGGACAGGGCAATGGCCTGGCCCACCTGGGGGTTCATTTCCGGGGGAACGTCGGAAGCGGGAAAGTCCATGGTGTGATCATCGGAACGTTCGCCGTATGCATCTTCAGGCCCTAAGGTGAAGGTTTTTTTGTCACCCACCGAAAGGTCCATCAGGGCCGCTTCAAACCCGGGGATCAACTGGCCGGTTCCCATCTGTACTTCAAGGGGATCGCGTCCTTCACTGCTGTCAAAGACTTCGCCGTCGGCAAGGGTTCCTTTATATGCGACCTGAACGAACAATCCGTTTTCTACTTTTTCCATGGGGTCTCCTTTTTGGAAGACTTGCGATGGCCCGGGAACAACCAGACCGGGTGACGGCGGGGTCCGGGGCATCCATAGGTATCCAATCCTTGAGCCGTGATCCCTGGATAAGGGGCTCCTCGGCAAAAGAATTGATGAGTCCCGGGACGGCAATGTTCCGCAGGACATGAACTTCAGTTAAAGATAGGGGTGATTGGTCACTTGTCAAGGGCGGTTTGTGAAGGGGCGCCCTTAACCCGGGCATTTCACGAGTCGAAGGATCTGATAACGGTGAGGATGGGTGTCCCCTTATTGATTCGGTCTGGCGTTTCCCATGAAATACCCGGGCTACATTACATATCCCCGAACAGGTATTGGACGATGGAGAGGGCAGCCAGGGGGGCCGTCTCTGCCCGGAGGATGCGCGTGCCGAGTCCGGCAATGAGGCACCCCGCTTCCCTGGCCAGCTCGGCCTCTTCCGCGGTAAATCCTCCCTCGGGGCCGATGATCAGGGTGATGTCGGTGATGCCGGTCGTGTCCATGGCGCCCAGTTCTTTAAAGGAGACCTGGGCCTCTTCCCAGAAGAAGAGCTTCAGGGTGTGGGGGCCGGAGGGCAGCCCTTCAAGCAGGGTTTTCAGCTCGGTGGTGCGGCAGATGGCAGGGGCCGTTGTGCGTCCGCACTGCTTGACGGCTTCTCCGGCGATCTTTTCCCATCGGGCTTCGCGTTTTTCCAGCTTGTCCCCTTTGGGACGGGCCACCACGCGGCTGGAAAAGAAGGCCTGAAAGGCCGCCATGCCCAGTTCGGTCAGGTGGCGCACCAGGTCGTCCATCTTTTTCTCTTTTAAAAAGGCCTGGCAGAGGGTGATGGACGGTGCGGAGGAGGGGGTCTCCTGCCGGGAGGCGGAGAGGGTGACGGAGACGCTTTGTTCCCGGATTTCGTCGATGACGGCATCGTACTCTCCACCCTGGCCGTCAAGGAGGATGACGGTGTTCCCGGGCTTCAGCCGGAGTACCCGCGTCATGTGACGCGCTTCGTCTCCTGTGATGGTGCCGTGGGTGTCCGTGATGTCCTCTTTGTTGATGAAAAAGCGTCTCATGGGCTTGTTGTGTTCCTTTTTTCTCGGGAAAATAGTGGGCGCGATCCGCAGGGGTCAGCGGCCGGATATGCGCATTGTTACTGTCTGTAGTAACTGTTCGCCGGGGCCGGGAAGCACCCCCGGCCGGTATCTTTCGGTAAATAACATCTTGACAACCTCATTTCCATAGATTAATTCTTCACGAAGTTTTATCGCTAAAAGTGACGGAAGGCGACACGCGCCTTTCGCATGTGAAACGTACAGATAATCGGCAAAGAGAAAAAAAATGATTCGATTTTTCAGCGCATTTTATTATTTTTATTACTGGTATCACATCGGTGTACCCAGGCATGCGCTGAACCACACACACTTGTAAGCGTAAAACAGCCGTGGGTAGACCAACACAAGGTCCCACGGCACTCCAGATCAGCAAAAAAGAAGCACCCAGGCCGTGGAAGATACCTTTCACGGCCTTTTTTTATGCTTCAAACCCTCGGGCGCCTCTTGTGAGAGGGGCCATTCGCTGAAGGAGAACACCATGAGCAGCATCGGCAAGATGATTCGTTTTGAACGGATTTTCAACAGAACCACCGGCCGTACCATCATCGTCCCCATGGATCATGGGACCACCGTGGGCCCCATCAAAGGGGTCATCGACATGAAATCCACCATTCAGAAGGTCGCCAACGGAGGCGCCAACGCCATTGTGGAGCACAAGGGCCTTGTGGCCGAAGGGCTCCGGGGCACCGGCCCCGACATCGGCCTGATTATCCACCTCTCCGCCTCCACCTGTCTTTCCCCCTTTCCCAACGCAAAAACCCTGGTCTGCAGTGTTGAAGAAGCCATCAAGCTCGGGGCCGACGCCGTCTCTCTCCACCTGAACCTGGGGGACGCCGACGAAAAGGAGATGCTCCACGACTTCGGCCGGGTCAGCGCCGATTGCCGAACCTGGGGATTGCCCCTCCTGGCCATGTGCTACGCCCGCGGCGAAAAGATTACCAACAGCTACGATGTGAATTTCGTCAAGCATGCGGCACGGGTGGGCGGTGAACTGGGGGCGGACATCGTCAAGGTAAACTACACGGGAAGCCCGGAGAGTTTCCGTGAGGTCACCGAGGGGTGCAACGTGCCCGTGGTCATCGCCGGGGGCGAAACCATGGATTCCGACCGGGAGATCCTGGAGATGGTCAAGGGATCCATCGACGCGGGCGGTGCCGGTATCTCCATCGGCCGCAACGTGTTCCAGCATCGCGACCCGGAAAACCTCGTCAAGGCCATGCACATGATCATCCATCAGGACCTCTCCGTGGATGAGGCACTGGATCACCTGGAGTCCATGGCTTAAGGGCGTCGGCTTAGGGATGACCCGCTGCCAACGCCTAATTCGCAGGGCTATCCTGCAAGGGTATTGATATTTTATATCTTCCTGAAACGGAATGTATGCATTTAAACATGAAGGACGGTTTGATGATGAGAAAAATATGGGTAAAAGCAGACCCCTGGGACAAAGAACTGGTGCTCACAGCCTTGGAGTCAGGTGCTGACGGGATCATGGTCCCCGACGGATGCTCGGAAAAGATCAAAGAGCTGGGACGCGTCACCACCATCTGCGCCGACGGCGACCTGGTCCCCGGCAAGGACGTGGAGATCTTCACCATCACCAGCGGTGACGACGAGGAGGCCATCTGCCGCCTTGCCGCCCAGAAGCTGGTGATCCTGGAATGCACGGACTGGACCATCATCCCCCTGGAGAACCTCATCGCCAAGGGCGCGGACGTGGCGGCCCTGGTGCACTCCTTTGACGAGGCCCAGCTGGCCTTCGGCATCCTGGAAAAAGGGGTGAAGCAGGTGATGCTCGACACCCGGGATCCCATGGAGCTGAAAAAGACCCTGGAGCTTCTCAAGGGCGAGACCGGGAGCCTCTCCCTGGTGGAGGCCGAGGTCATCGACGTGAAGAACATCGGCATGGGCGATCGCGTCTGTGTGGACACCTGCCTGAACATGGAGAAAGGCCAGGGTATGCTGGTGGGCAATTCAAGCAGCGCCCTGTTTCTGGTCCATGCCGAGACCGTCTCCAACCCCTATGTGGCGCCGAGGCCCTTCAGGGTTAACGCCGGTGCAGTGCATGCCTACACCCGTGTTCCCGGCGGGCGCACCCGGTACCTGAGCGAGCTGGAGGCCGGTGATGAGGTGGAGATCGTCAACCACGACGGCTCCGTTTCAAGCGCCGTGGTGGGACGACTGAAAATCGAGAAACGCCCCATGCTCCTTATCAAGGCGCGTATCGGGGACAAGGGTGTTGCCACCATCGTCCAGAACGCCGAGACCATTCGCCTGACCTCCCCCGAGGGTGAGCCCGTATCCGTGGTGTCCCTTGCACCGGGGGATCGCGTGTTGGCCTACCATGAAGAGGGCGGTCGCCATTTCGGTCACAAGGTCGACGAAACCATTACGGAGAAGTAACCACCATGGAAAAGCCTCACCCCGATGGGGACTCCTTTGAAAAAGAGCTGGCCGGTCTGCGGGAGAAAATCGACGGCATCGACACCCAGATCGTGGCCCTCATCAACCAGCGGCTGGGCGTGAGCGCGGCCGTGGGGGAGCTGAAGCGCCGTTACGACAGCAAGGTCCTGGACCGGTCCCGGGAATCCCTGATCATGGACCGCATCTGCCGCCTCAACGAGGGACCGGTGGACGACACCGTGCTTCAATACATTTTCAGCGTCATCATGGCGGCGTCCAGGGAGCTCCAGAAGCCCCTGACCATCGCGTACCTGGGGCCGGAGGCCACCCACAGCCACCTGGCGGCCCTCAACCACTTTCGCCATTCGGGGCGCTTTGCCCCCTACCGCAACATCGCTGAAATCTTCGCGGAAGTGGAGCGCGGAGGCTGCCAGTACGGGGTGGTGCCCGTTGAAAACTCCATTGAAGGGGCGGTGACCCATACCCAGGACCTGCTTTTTGAGTCAGAGGTCACCATCACGGCGGAGTATTATCAGACCATCAGCCACGACCTTCTCTCCCTTTGGGGGAACCTCGATGAGGTGGAGGTGGTCTATTCCCATCCCCAGCCCTTTGCCCAGTGTCGGAGCTGGCTCCAGCGGAACCTGCCCGACGTGGTGCTGGAGGAGTGCAGCAGCACGGCCCAGGCCGCTTTGAAGGCGGCGGCCAACCCCAAATCCGCGGCCATCGCCAGCTCCAAGGCGGCCCAGGTCTACGGCCTGCGGGTGGTGGAGTCCAAGATCGAGGACTCTTCCAGGAACGAAACCCGGTTCCTCGTCCTGGGCAAAGAAGAGCAGGGCCCCACAGGGGACGACAAGACCTCGGTGATGTTCGTGACCTCCCATATTCCAGGCGCCCTGTTTACCACCCTGGAGCCGGTGGCCGACGCCGGGCTCAACATGGTGAAGCTGGAGTCCCGGCCCACCAAGCGGGAAAACTGGAGCTACTTTTTTATCATGGACATCGAAGGCCACAAAGACGACGCCAGGGTGAAGCGGGTGCTGGCCACCATGAAGGGGCTTTGCCTTTATCTCAAGGTCCTTGGCTCCTACGCCAAAGGGGCCCACGGCGGGTACCGCAGCGCCGATGAAAGCTCCCTGGAGGTGTGATGGCCATGGGAATCGATGCAAAAACGCAGCTCTTCGGGGTGTTTGGGAATCCCGTTACCCACAGCCTGGGGCCGGCCATTCACAATGCCGCCTTTGACGCCCTGGGGGTGAACGCCGTCTACCTTGCCTTCGGTCTGGATGAGGCCAAAGGGGCGGCTTTAGCCATGCGGCACCTGAACATGGGCGGGGCAAGCGTCACCATTCCCCATAAGACCGAGGTGATGGCCCATCTGGACGAGGTGGACGACACCGCCCGGAAGATCGGGGCGGTGAATACCATCGTTAATCGCGACGGCAGGCTTGTGGGGTTCAACACGGACGCGGAAGGGGCCATGCGGGCCCTGGAGACCAGGGGGGCCATCGCCGGGAAAAAGGTGGCCCTCATCGGCGCCGGAGGCGCTGCCCGTGCCGTTGGGTACGGCATCGTGCAGAGGGGCGGTTCCCTTGTGATCGCCAACCGCGGTGAAGAGAAGGGGCAGGCCCTGGCCCGGGACCTTGGCGCCGGGTTTACCGCCCTTGACCACCTGGACCTGGCCGGGGTGGATATTCTGATCAACGCCACCTCCGTGGGCATGGTGCCCCGCACCGAGGCGATGCCCGTATCCGTGGAGGGCCTGACCTCCCGGACCCTGGTCATGGACATCGTGTACAACCCTCTGGAGACAGCCCTTCTGGCTGCGGCCCGGGCCAAAGGGTGCCCCACGGTGGACGGCACGGCCATGTTTGTCTTCCAGGCCGTTGCCCAGTGTGAACTCTGGACAGGCCAAACAGCCCCGGTGGAGCTGATGCGGCGTACCGTGCTGGAGGCCTTGGGCCATTAATGGTGAGTGGTGGGTCGAGTTACCGACGGCTCAGGAGCCCATGAACAGATTGAGCGTGATGCGGATGCAATGCGCAGACAAAAGAGGCAGACCATGAGAGAGATTACGCCCGGCATGGGCAGAGATAAGGTTGAGGTGACCCTTCCGGGGTCCAAGAGTTACTCCCACCGGCTGCTCATTGCAGCGGCCCTGGCAGATGGAACGAGCCGGATTACAGGCCTTTTGCGAAGCGAGGACACCCTGTTGACCCGTGACGCCTTAAGGGCCTTCGGCGCGGTGATAGAAGACGATGGGGAGGCCATGGTGGTCACCGGCACCGGCGGCAGGCTGAAAGCCTGTGCCGAGCCCATCTACCTGGCCAACTCCGGAACGTCCATGCGGCTGCTTACGGGCATCGCCGCCCTGGGTGAGGGGGAGACGGTGCTTACCGGCACCAAGCGCATGGGGGAGCGGCCCATTGAGGACCTCTTGGTGGCCATGCGCCAGGCCGGGGTCCCGGCCCAGTGCGTGAACCCCACCGATTGCCCGCCCGTAAAAGTAACGGGGGGGCATTTTGAGGGCGGCAAGGTGACCCTGGACTGCCGCATCAGCAGCCAGTTCCTCTCCTCCCTGCTCCTTGCCGGGCCCTATGCCCCGAAGGGGATCGAGGTGACGGTGGCAGGTGAGCTGGTCTCCAGGCCCTACGTGGAGATCACCCTGGACATCATGGGCCGCTTCGGCGTCGAGGTGACCCACGACGACTTCAAGGTGTTTAAAGTGGCGCCCAACCAGAGCTACCGTCCCGGAGCCTACCACTGCGAGCCCGACGGCTCCAACGCCAGTTACTTCTGGGCGGCTGCGGCCGTGACCGGCAAGAGCGTCAAGGTGATGAACGTCACCAAAAAATCCCGCCAGGGGGACGTGGCCCTTGTGGACGTTCTGGAGAAGATGGGCTGCACCGTCACCCACGAGGAGGACGGCACCACGGTCACCGGGGGCGAGCTTTCCGCCGTCACCGTGGACATGGCCCTGATGCCCGATGTGGTGCCCACCCTGGCCGTGGTGGCGGCCCACGCCAAAGGCACCACGGTCATCGAGAACGTGGCCCACCTGCGTGAGAAAGAGTGCGACCGTCTGGGCTGCGTGGCCACCGAACTCCGAAAAATGGGCATCGACGCCGTGGCAAAGGAGAGCAGCCTGGAGATCACCGGCGGCACCCTGACAGGCTCCGACGTGGAGACCTACGATGACCACCGCATGGCCATGAGCTTTTCCGTGGCAGGCCTCACCACCCCGGGGGTTCGTATCCTGGATCCCGGTTGCGTCAAGAAGTCCTTCCCCACCTATTGGGATGTGTTCGAGACCTTGCAGTAAACATTGGTGCCAAGAGACAGCGAGGCAATACGCCATGGGAAACAACATCTACCTGACAGGGTATCGCTGCACGGGAAAGACCACCGTGGGCAGGATTCTGGCCGAGCGCATGCACCGGCATGTCGTGGATACCGACGGGTTTATCGTCGGCTATGCCGGGGCCAGCGTGGATGAGATTGTACAAAGGGATGGCTGGGAGGGTTTCCGAAAGCTGGAACGGTTTGCTCTAAGGCAGGTGGCGGGCGGGGATAAGGCGGTGGTGGCCACCGGGGGCGGGATTGTTTTAAGCCCTGAAAACCGGCGCCTCATGCGCGAGTCCGGTGTGGTGATCTGGCTGAAAGCCCGCGTCCGCACCCTGGCCCGGCGCATCACCGACGATGAGACCACGGCGTCGCAGCGGCCCTCCCTCACCGGAGGGGAGGTGGCAGATGAGATCGCCTCGGTCCTTGCGGAACGGGAACCCCTGTACCGGGAGGCCGCCCACATCATCATCGATACCGACGGCATGTCCCCGGACGAGGTGGCCGAAGAGATCCTGCGACAGGTGAAAGAGGCGTAAGGCAAGCATCCGGCGGCGAGGTGTGCCACCTCGAAAGCCGTTCGTATCTATTTTGATTTGTAACTGTTCAGTTGCCTCCGGCGGGTCGCTTTTTCGAAAAAAAGCTCCGCAAAAAACGTTTCTAAGAAAATGTCGGAATTGCTTCGGCGGAGCCTATGAATGATCACTTGAAACCTGTTTATCAAACTTTTTAAAAGTTTGGCCCCCGGCAGGGCCGCCGGAGGCTTTTTTGATTTGAATAGCTACTTTGATTTTTGACCCGGGCGATGCCCGACGCGAGTGGGAACCCATTTGCATACCAGGGAGAGAGATATATGGCAGGCAACACCCTTGGCGGTTTGTTTCGCATAACCACATGGGGAGAATCCCATGGAGAGGCCGTGGGCGTGGTCATCGACGGCGCCCCGGCAGGCATTCCCTTTACCGAGGAGCATGTCCAGGCGTGGCTCGATCGACGAAAACCCGGAGGGGCCAAGACCAGTACCTCCCGAAAGGAGCCGGATCGGGCGAGGATCCTTTCCGGGACCTTTGAAGGCAAGACCACGGGCACTCCGGTCTCCATCATGGTGGCCAACAAGGATGCCCGGTCAAGTTCCTACGCCGATATCATGGATCTCTACCGGCCCGGCCACGGGGACATCACCTACGACGCCAAATACGGAATCCGGGATTACCGGGGCGGTGGACGGGCTTCGGCCCGGGAGACCGTGGGCCGGGTTGCAGCAGCGGCCCTGGCAGGGGAGATCCTGGCCGCCGCAGGGATCTCCGTACGTGCCGCCACCATTGAACTGGGCGGGGTGCGGGCCCTGAAGCGCGATTACGGGACCATGGCGGAAAACCCTTACCTCTGTCCCGATGCCGAGGCTGCCGAGGCCATGGACGCCCGGGTGGACGAGGTGAGGCGGAAGGGCGATTCCCTGGGTGGCGTGGTTGAGATCATCGCCGACGGGGTTCCGGCAGGCCTTGGGGAGCCGGTGTTTGAAAAGCTCGATGCGGCCCTGGCAGGGGCCCTCATGGGCATCGGCGCCGTCAAGGGGGTGGAGATCGGGGACGGTTTTGACGCGGCCCGACTTACGGGCTCTGAAAACAACGATCCCATCACCCCGGACGGGTTTGCCTCCAATCACGCCGGGGGCGTTCTGGCAGGGATCTCCAGCGGGGCACCTTTGGTGATGCGCGTGGCGGTGAAGCCCATCCCGTCTATCACGCGGGAGCAGGAGACCATCAACACCCGTGGGGAGGCCACTACCATCCGCACACGCGGCCGCCACGACGTGGCAGCCGTTCCCCGGGTGAACGTGGTGTGCGAAGCCATGGTGGCCCTGGTTCTGGTGGATCATTTCTTAAGGCAGAGGGCGGTGTCATGGAACAGGTAACCCTTGGGATCGTCGGCGGCAAGGGGGGCATGGGACGGCTCTTTGACGCCTGGTTTGTGAGGCGGGGCCATCGGGTGCTCCTGGCCGATGTGGACACAACCACCACGGCCGAGGAGCTGACGCGTCGTTGCGACCTTATCATGATCGCCACGCCCATGGACGTGGCCCCTGCCGTGGCCGAAGCGCTGGGACCTCGCATGTCCAGGGAGCAGGGCCTTTTCGACATCTGTTCCCTCAAAGAAGAGATCACCGGTGCCATGCTTTCGGCCACCTCCTGCGAGGTGGTGGGGACCCACCCCATGTTTGGGCCCCATACCGACGGGGTCGTCGGGCAGAACATCATCCTCACCCCGGGGCGAGGGGAGCGGTGGCTAACGTTTCTTGAAGGTGAGTTTTCAGCGGGCGGGGCCCACGTGTCGCGCATGGCCGCCGAAGACCATGACCGGGCCATGGCCCTGGCCCAGGGGCTGACCCACGTGGTGACCATTGCCATGGGACGGACCCTTCAAAAATTGGGGGTTACCCCGGATGACGCCCAGCCCTATGCCACGCCCATCTTTAAGCTGAAAAACGACCTCATCGGGCGTCTTTTTGCCCAGGACCCGGACCTGTATGCAGCCATGGTGGGAGACAATCCTTACGTGGGCGAGATGGTGGAGGCCTTCGGGGGCGCCCTGGCCGAGACCGCACGGGAGATGGTGGGAGCCGAACGGGGCGGGGCCCTGGACTATATGGCGGAGATCCGGTCCTTTTTAGGGCCCAGTTGCGAGGCGGGCCTTGAGGAATCCAATAAAATCCTGAAATCCATGGTCTGACCCGTTCACCTCCTTTGCGGGTACACATGAATCAGCTGCATTTTTCCTCGTTGTTTTGGGGTGATGCAGCTGTTTTGCGTTGAGGGCACAGGGCTTATAAATGGAAGGCAATTGAGGAATTGGGTTGATAATGTTACCGCGAGAGGCTAACATAAGTTTGCTTCTATAAACCGCGTTTCGACCTGCTCAACCCACTTTCCATGGAGGACCCATGACCGAGACCACCTATCAGGATAAACCGTGGCTCAGCAGTTACGGGGAGGGTGTCCCCTTCCAGGTGAACTATGAAGAGATCTTCCTTACCGATTTTCTGGAGCGCTCCGTAAAGGAGTTCCCGGACAATCCGGCCCTCAATTTCCAAGGATTCAGGCTCTCTTACCGGGAGACGGATCGGATGGTCAAATCCGTGGCCGCGTGGTTGAAGTCCATCGGCGTTGAGAAGGGTGATCGCGTTGCGATTCTGCTCCCCAACGTTCTTCCCTGTCTGGTTGCCTACTACGCCATTATGCGGGTGGGGGCCATCTGTGTGATGAACAACCCCCTGTACACCGACCGGGAGCTGCTCCACCAGTTCAACGATTCCGGGGCGCGGGTCCTCTTTACCCTGGATCTCCTGGCCGATCGCATGACGGCCTTGCGCAGCAAGACCTCCATCAAGGAGATCGTCTACACCTCCATCGGCGATTACCTTCCCTTTCCCAAGAACCTTCTTTTTCCCCTGGTGGGAAAACGCAAAAAACTGGCTGCGGACGTGGCGCCGGCCCCGGACGTGATAAAGTGGAAAGAGATGGTGGCGGCCAACGCCCCCACGGAATTTCGCGAGGCGTTGGACCTGGACGATGTGGCCATGTTTCAGTACACGGGGGGGACCACCGGCGCGGCCAAGGGGGTCATGCTTACCCACCGAAACCTCTCGTTTCAGATCCAGCAGGCCAGCGTCTGGTTCTCCGAGTTCGAAAGGGGAGGGGAGTGCTGCATCGCCGCCCTGCCGTGGTTTCATATTTTCGGGCTTACCTGCGCCATGAACTACCCTGTCTCCATGGGGTGGGAGATGGTGATGGTACCCAAGCCCCAGGGGCCACAGCTTCTGGAGACCATTCGTAAATTCAGGCCCACCTATGCGCCCCTTGTTCCCACCATGTACATCGGCATGCTCAACGATCCGGCCATTGATCGCACCGATTTAAGCTCCATCAAGGGATGCTTTTCCGGCAGTGCGCCCCTTCCTTTGGAGGTGACCAAGGAGTTCGAGAGGCGTTCCGGTTCGGTGATCGTGGAGGGCTTCGGCATGACCGAATCCAGCCCGGTGACCCACATGAACCCCTTCAGCGGCGGCAAGCGGAAGGTGGGCAGTGTCGGCATTCCCGCGCCGGACACCGAAGCCCGGGTGGTGGACCTTGCCGATGGAGAGACCGACATGCCCGTTGGCGAGATTGGTGAGCTGTTCGTGCGGGGTCCCCAGGTGATGAAGGGCTACCACAACCGCCCCGACGCCACGGCCGAGTCCCTCACCGACGGCTGGCTGCACACCGGCGACATCGCCCGCATGGACGAGGAAGGGTATTTTTTTATTGTGGACCGCAAAAAAGACATGATCCTCTCCGGCGGCTACAACGTCTACCCCAGGGATATCGACGAGGTCCTCTACGAACACCCCAAGGTGCAGGAAGCCTGCTCCATCGGGATTCCCCACAATCACCGGGGGGAGGCCGTGAAAGCCTTTGTGGTGCTCAAGGCAGGGGAGACCGCCACCGAGCAGGAGATGATCGAATTTTGCAGCGACAAGCTGGCCAAGTACAAATGGCCGGTGTCCGTGGAGTTCCGGGACTCCCTTCCCAAGTCCACGGTGGGCAAGATTTTGAGGAAGGATCTCCGGGAGGAAGAAGTGGCAAAAAGTGCTGAGGCAAAGGGAGCTTGATCCATTTTTCTCGCTGGTAACGCCGGTGATCCTGAAAGGGATCCATCAGGTTTCATGGGGCGTTAGGGGTCGTGAAAAATGTTTAATAAAAATAACTTGATAATGTGAATCCACAGATCGAATCCTGTTGACAGCGCTTCGCCACTCCCTTAATTCATACGCCTTGCGATGATGATTTTAACCCCAAGTGAGAAGAGTGGAGGACAGGGCGTGACCAGCAAGGTGACTTACCAGGGCAAACCGTGGTTGAGCAGCTACGAGACAGGCGTTCCCGAATTCATTGATTTTGAAGATATCTTTATTGCTGACTTTCTGGAACGCTCGGTTCGAAGGTTTCCGGACAACACCGCGTTGATCTTCCAGGGATTCAAGGTCTCGTACCGTGAACTCGACACCATGGTGCGGTCCATGGTGGCCTGCCTCCGGGGCATGGGGGTTAAAAAAGGGGACAGCGTGGCGATTCTTCTGCCCAACGTGATCCCCTGTGTGGTGGCCTATTATGCCATCATGCGCCTGGGGGCCGTGGCCGTCATGAACAACCCGTTGTACACGGATCGGGAGCTGACCCATCAGTTCAACGATTCCGGGGCCGTGCTCCTCATCACCCTTGACCTGCTGGCCGACCGCATGGTCTCCCTGCGGGAGCACACCGGCATCAAAAAGATCATCTACACCTCCATTGGCGACTACCTGCCGTTTCCCAAAAATATTCTCTTTCCCCTGGTGGGCAAGCGAAAGAAGATGGCTGCTTCCGTTGCCCCGGCCCCGGATGTGTACCGGTGGAAAGAGGTGCTGGCCACCCATGCACCATCTGATTTCCGTGAAGAACTCCACCTGGACGACGTGGCCATGTACCAGTACACCGGAGGCACCACCGGTGTTTCCAAAGGAGTCATGCTGACCCACCGGAACCAGAGTTATCAGGTACAGCAGCTCACCTCATGGTTTCGCGGGCTGACCCACGGGGAAGAGGTCTTTATCGGCGGGCTTCCCCTGTTCCATATCTTCGGGTTGACCACTGCCCTGAACTTTCCCGTGGCCATGGGGGCGGGTATTGTTCTGGTTCCCAAGCCCCAGGGAGCCCAGCTCCTCGAAGCCATTCGAAGGTTTCGTCCCACCTTTTCCCCTCTGGTTCCCACCATGTACATCAGCATGATGCATGATCCGGCCATTGAGAAGACCGACCTTTCCTGCATCAAGGGCCTTTTCTCCGGCAGCGCCCCCCTTCCCGTGGAGGTGATCCGTGAGTTTGAAATGCGCTCAGGGGCTGTCATCGCCGAAGGCTTCGGCATGACCGAGTCCAGCCCGGTGACCCATATCAATCCCTTTGACGGCGGACCCCGGAAAGCCGGCAGCATCGGGATTCCCATCAGCAACACCGACGCCCGTATCGTGGACCTTGCCGACGGAGTAACCGACGTACCGGTGGGGCAGGTTGGGGAGCTTGTCATCCGGGGGCCCCAGGTGATGAAAGGGTATCTGAACAACCCTGAGGCCACCGACGAGGCGCTGGCAGGGGACTGGCTCCACACAGGCGACATCGCCAGGATGGACGAGGACGGCTACTTCTCCATCGTGGACCGCAAGAAAGACATGATCATCTCCGGCGGCTACAATGTCTACCCCCGGGATATCGACGAGGTACTCTACGAACACCCCAAGGTCCAGGACGCCTGCTCCATCGGGGTTCCCCATGCGCACCGGGGAGAGGCCGTGAAGGCCTTTGTGGTGCTCAAAGAGGGGGAGACTGCCACCGAACAGGAGCTGATCGATTTTTGCAGCGGCAAGCTGGCCAAGTACAAGTGGCCCGTGGCCGTGGAATTTCGTGACGAACTCCCCAGGTCCACGGTGGGGAAAATCCTGCGAAAAGACCTTCGCCAGGAGGTTATGGGCCAGGCACCATCAGCCGGGGGAAATTGATCTTTGCCGAGGGACGAACCCATGGCCGCGACGAAGAAAATGCCTTGTTTAATCGGTTGTTAATGCGCGTAAAAGATGTTTAATAAAAATAACTTGATAATGTGAACCGCCAGGTTCGAATCCTGTTGACAGCGCATCGTCACTCCCTTAATTCATACACTCTGAGAAATGAGTTTCAACGCCAGTATGAAAATCAGATGGAGGACAGACGCGTGACCGACAAAGTGACTTACCAGAGCAAGCCGTGGCTGAGCAGCTACGAAGCAGGGGTTCCGGAGTTTCTTGATTTTGAAAAGCTTTTTATTTCGGACTTCCTGGACCGTTCGGTGGGTCGATTCCCTGAAAACACCGCATTGAACTTTCAGGGGTACAAGGTCTCGTACCGGGAGCTGGACCGCATGGTGCGCTCCATGGTGGCCTGCTTTCAGGCCATGGGGGTCAAGAAAGGGGATAGCGTTGCCATCCTCCTGCCCAACATGATTCCCTGCGTGGTGGCCTATTACGCCATCATGCGCATGGGGGCCGTGGCCGTCATGAACAACCCCCTGTATACCGATCGGGAGCTGAGCCATCAGTTTAACGATTCCGGTGCCGTGCTGCTCATCACCCTGGATCTGCTCGCGGATCGCATGGTGGCCCTGCGAAGCAAGACAGGCATCAAAAAAATCATTTATACCTCCATCGGCGATTACCTCCCCTTCCCGAAAAACCTGCTTTTTCCCCTGGTGGGCAAGCGCAAAAAAATGGCCGCTTCCGTTGCCCCGGCACCTGATCTCTACAAATGGAAGGAGATGGTCGCCTCCCACGCGCCGTCCGACTTCCGCGCGGAGCTGGACTGGGACGATGTGGCCATGTACCAGTACACCGGGGGGACCACCGGTGTCTCCAAAGGGGTGATGCTCACCCACCGGAACCTGAGCTGTCAGGCCCAGCAGGCCACGGCATGGTTTCCGGGGCTGAAAGAGGGGGAAGAGAGCTTTGTGGGGGCCCTTCCGTTTTTCCATATCTTCGGCCTCACCACGGCCATGAACCTGCCGGTCTCCATGGGATGGGGCATTGTTCTGGTGCCCAAGCCCCAGGGCCCCCAGCTTTTGGAGGCGATTCAGAAGTACCGCCCCACCTTTGCGCCCCTGGTGCCCACCATGTACATCAGTATGGTCCATGACTCCGCCATTGAGAAGACCGATCTCTCCTGCCTTAAAGGCTGTTTTTCCGGCAGCGCGCCCCTGCCCGTGGAGGTGATCCGCGAGTTTGAGAAGCGGTCCGGCTCCGTGATCGCCGAAGGCTTCGGCATGACCGAATCCTCGCCGGTGACCCACGTCAACCCCTTCCACGGCGGCCCCCGGAAAGTGGGCAGCATCGGGGTGCCCATCAGCAACACCGAAGCCCGTATCGTGGACATTGCCGACGGGGTGACCGAGGTGCCCCAGGGAGAAATAGGAGAGCTCGTTGTCCGCGGGCCCCAGGTGATGAAGGGCTACCTGAACCGTCCGGATGCTACCGCCGAGACCCTGTGTGACGGCTGGCTCCACACCGGAGATATCGCCAGGATGGACGAAGACGGCTATTTCTACATTGTGGACCGCAAAAAGGACATGATCATCTCCGGGGGCTACAATGTCTACCCCAGGGACATCGACGAGGTGCTCTACGAGAACCCCAAGGTTCAGGAAGCGTGCACCATCGGCATTCCCCATGCCCATCGGGGGGAGGCTGCCAAGGCCTTTGTTGTCCTTAAAGAAGGTGAGAGCGCCACGGAAAAGGAACTCATCGACTACTGCGCGGGCAAGCTTGCCAAGTACAAGTGGCCCGTGGCCGTTGCCTTTCGATCGGACCTGCCCAAGTCCACGGTGGGAAAAATTCTGCGCAAGGACCTGAGAGACGAAGAGATGGCCAAGAAAACGGATTCTGAACGTTAACGGATGCACCTCAGGGGGGCTGCCTGTGCGGATGGGGCGTGAAACCGGTCTGTTGTGTACGGTGCCATGTCTGCGGAGGCGGTTGGCTGGCTGCGCGCCTTTGGCGGGGCGCAGTGGGCGTCCGGTGAAATGGGAGGCAAGGGGGGCGTGAAAACGCCTCCCTTTTTTGTTCTTTTAAGGCTTTCAACGCATCTGAATACAGGGTGTAAAATGACTTTTTTGTTTTGAAAATTAAGGGATTCGAGAAGGCCCGAAAACGAAAATACCTTGCAAAATAAGGCCTGATCGTATATTTCCCATACGTTTCAGATTAAACCACTACACCTTAAGGAGAATGTTATGAAGAGAGCGGTTGTTTTCCTGATTTGTCTGTTTGCCATGTCGACCATGGCCTTTGCAGGAGACGGGTCCCTGGATCGTGTCAAGAAAGAAGGCAAGCTTGTGCTCGGCCTGGATGACTCGTTCCCTCCCATGGGATACAAAATTGCCGACGGCACCATTGTCGGGTTTGACATCGACGCCGCCAACGAGGTCTGCAAGCGTCTCGGCATCGAGCTGGCTCTGCAGCCCACAGCATGGAAAGGTGTGATCAACTCCCTGTATGCAGGCAAGTTCGACTGCATCTGGAACGGCATGACCATCACCAAGGAGCGTGTCGCCCGCGTCAACTTCACCAAGCCTTACATCCTCGACGGCCAGGTTGTGGTGGTTCGTTTCACTGAAAAACGCTTTACCGATTACAAAGACCTCGGCGGCATGATCGTCGGCTGCCAGGAAGGCTCCCCTGCGGTTACCGCAGCCAAGAAGCTTCCCAACGCCCCCAAGGCCATCAACGAGTACGAAGACAACCCCAAGGCCCTGCTGGACCTCAAAGCCGGTCGTCTTGACGCCGTTGTCATCGACAACGTCACCGGCCGCGACGCCATCGCCAAGCAGGTAGGTTCCTTCAAGACCCTTCCCGGTTTTATCAGCAAAGAGCCCTTTGGCGTAGCCTTCCGTAAAGAGGACAATGCCCTTCGCGCTGCTGTCCAGAAAACCCTCGACGAAATGGTCGCCGACGGCACCATGGCCAAGATTTCCGAAAAATGGTTTGGCGAGGACATCACCGACCCCACCAAGTGGTAGTGGATACCCGACCATAGTCAGATTCCGGGGAGAGGGCGGCGATGCCGTCCTCTCCTGTTTGGTGGGAACGGCACCACCATGGGGGCTCTGTGTAGATTGATGCCGTTTTTCCACGTTACAGCCGTCCAACGAAGGCGAGACATATCCATGAAACCCACGATACGCAGAGGCTTTCTGCTTTTCATATGGCTGGTTCTGCTGGCCCTGCCGACTGCGGCCCTTGCCGCAGGCGACATCAACCCGGACAAGGTGTTCAGGGAGGCAAGCAACCTCATTGCCTCCGGTGACTACCAGACTGCCCTGGAGGTGCTGGATCGAATCCCGGCCCCGGAGGGCCCCGAGAACGCCGGGGATTTTGTCAAGAGCCGCATCCAGAAGGCTCAACTCTACCATGCCCTCGGCATGGCGGATGATGCGGAGGCATCCTGCAAGGAGGTGCTGGCCCTTTTCCCTGATCACGTGGAAGCCACCAACATGCTGGCCTCCCTTGCCAAGGCCAAAAAGCCCAAGTGGGTTCTTTTCATCGACGACATGAGGATGTTTCTGCCGTCCCTGATCCAGGGGGCGGGCATCACCCTGTTCCTTGTGCTCATCACCATGGTTATTTCGCCTTTGGGAGGGCTTCTCATCGCCCTGGGACGCATCAGCGGCGTGCCGCCCATTCGGTGGGTCTGCTGGTTTATCATCTGGTTTTTCCGGGGAACACCGCTTCTCCTCCAGCTCTTTTTCATCTACTACGGGCTGCCGTCCCTGGGGATAACGCTCTCCCCGACCACCTCGGCCATCATCGGCCTGGGGGTCAACTACTCGGCCTACCTGGCGGAGATTATCCGCGCGGGCATCGAAAGCATCGACGGCGGCCAGATGGAGGCAGCCAAGGCCATCGGCATGACCTATACCCAGGCCATGCGGCGGGTCATCGTTCCCCAGACCTACAAGCGGCTCATGCCCCCTGTGGGCAACGAATTCATCGCCCTGATCAAGGACACCGCCCTGGTCTCCACCATCGCCATGGTGGAGCTGATGCGCTCTGCAAACCAGATGTTCAATACCTATTTCAACGTGAACGTGCTGATTATTGCGGCGATGATCTACCTGCTTTTTACCACCGTGTTCACGGTGACCTTCGAGAAAATTGAAAAACGAGTCGGAGCTTATGAAAACAGATAACCAATCAAACCCGACCCCGGCGGATGCGCCCATCATCAGCCTGTCGAAGATCACCAAGCGATTTGGAAAGACAACGGCCGTGGACGCCGTGGACCTGTCCGTCATGCCCGGGGAGAAGGTGGTGATCATCGGGCCGTCGGGATCCGGTAAGTCCACCCTGCTGCGGTCGGTGAATATTCTGGAAGAGATCGACGACGGGGATATTGTCTTTGAGGGCCGCTCCGTGGGCTACGTGGAGAAGAAGGGCAAACGGGTCCTGGACACCCAGAAGAACATCTGCGCCTTACGGGCCGAGATCGGCATGGTGTTTCAGCACTTTCACCTGTTTCCCCACATGACCGTCCTTGAAAACATCATGGAAGGGCCCGTAACGGTCCAGGGTAAGAGCCGTGAAGAGGCACACATCCTGGCCGAAGATATGCTGGAAAAGGTGGGCCTGTCCGAGAAGTCCGGGGTCTACCCGGCGACCCTCTCCGGGGGGCAGAAGCAGCGAGTGGCCATTGCCCGCGCCCTGGCCATGAAGCCCAAGATCATGCTCTTTGACGAACCCACCAGCGCCCTGGACCCCGAGCTTGTGGGGGAGGTGTTCAACACCATCAAGGGTCTGGCCGATGAAGGCATGACCATGATCATCGTTACCCACCAGATGGGCTTTGCCCGTGAGATCGCCGATCGTGTGATCTTCATGGAAAAAGGACAGTTTGTCACCGAGGCGCCTCCCGATGAGTTTTTCGGGGCCTGCATGACCCACTCCCGTGTGGCGAGCTTTGTGGACTCCATTCTATAAAGCATTCGCAGAGATATTTCGTTTACTGAAAACCCCGTCGCTTTTTTTAAAGCGGCGGGGTTTTTTTGTGGCAGCCGGAGAAGCCCGGAAAAAACAGGCAGGGCGTTTTTCAGAAGGGGTTCCGGGTCTGATTCCGGATAGTTGATGACGGATTGCGAAGTTCACAGATGACAGGGTTTGTGCAATAATGACTCATCGGGTTGAAATGAAGAGAAGGTGCCTTACTTTTTATCAAGCGGTGATCGATACCGGGGCAGGGCACCCCTTAAGGAAAGCCCGACTCCCGTCAATCCATTTTACGGTCCCGCTGAATCGTTGCATCATTTCCTTACGCAGACAACCGATGCTTATTCGTGAAAGGAGCCTGACCATGGAAAACGATGAGCCTATTACTCCTGAAGTCGTATCCGAGAACGAGGATGACCAGACCTCCAGCCTTGCCATTCCTCACCAGATCATGCCCGACAACCTGGTGGTCCTGCCGGTGACCGGACGGCCCTTCCTGCCGTTTCAGGCCCAGCCCCTTATCATCAATCAGGAGAAGTGGCAGCCCACCATTGAAAAAGCCATCAACGACAGCAACGGGCTGGTGGGGCTTGTCCTGGTAAGGCCCGATGCCGGAGAGGTCTTGGGCCCCGACAGTTTTTTTCGCATGGGGTGCGTGGCGCAGATTCACAACGTCATGGCCGACGGAGAAAAGCTCCAGGTGGTGGCCCAGGGCGTCCGGCGATTTGCCATTGAAGACTTCTTATCCAAAGAGGCCCCGTTCCATGTCCGGGTGACGTACCCCGTGGAGATCAAGGGGGACACGGAAAAGCTCAGGGCCTACTCGGTTGCGGTGATCAAGGGCATCCGGGAGATCATTCCTCTGAACCCCCTGTACGGGGAGGAGGTCAAGAACTTCGTCACCCGGTTCAGCCCCAACGATGCTTCTCCCCTGGCCGATTTCGGGGCGTCCATCACCACGGCGCCGGGAAAGGAGATCCAGGATATCCTGGAGACCACGTCCCTCATGGACCGCATGAAAAAGGTGTTGGTCCTTTTGAAAAAAGAGCATGAGGCGTTAAAGCTCCAGAGCGAGATCAGCCAGGAGGTGAACAAGAGCCTCAACGAGAATCAGCGCAAATTTTTCCTGCGGGAGCAGCTGAAGGTGATTCAGGAGGAGCTGGGCATCGCCAAGGACGATCGCACGGCCGACATCGACCAGTTCCGCGAGCGCCTGGAAAAGCTGGACCCGCCGGAGCATGTGCTGGAGCGGGTGGAGAGCGAAATCGACAAGATGCAGGTCCTTGAAAAAGGGTCGCCGGAGTATGCGGTATGCCGCAACTACCTTGACTGGATCACCTCCGTGCCCTGGGGGGTCTCTTCCGAAGACAAGCTGGACATCAAGGCCGCGCGGAAAATCCTCGACCGCGATCACTCCGGGCTTGGCGATGTCAAGGATCGCATCATCGAGTTTCTGGCCGTGGGCGTCTACAAAAAGCAGGTTTCGGGCTCCATTATGCTTCTGGTGGGTCCCCCGGGGGTGGGCAAGACCTCCATCGGCAAGTCCATTGCAGAGGCCCTGGGACGGAAATTTTACCGCTTCAGCGTCGGTGGCATGCGCGACGAGGCCGAGATCAAGGGCCACCGGCGGACCTACATCGGCGCCCTGCCGGGCAAATTCGTGCATGCGCTCAAGGAGACCGGTGTCTCCAACCCGGTGATCATGCTCGATGAGATAGACAAGGTGGGCGCCTCTTACCAGGGGGACCCGGCCTCGGCCCTTCTGGAGGCCCTGGACCCGGAGCAGAACAGCGAGTTCCTCGACCACTACTTCGACCTGAGGCTGGATCTGTCCAAGGTGCTGTTCATCTGCACGGCCAACCAACTGGACACCATTCCCCAGCCCCTTTTGGACCGCATGGACATGACAAGGCTCTCGGGTTACATCACCGCCGAAAAGGTGGAGATCGCCCGCAAGCACCTTTGGCCGCGCCTCATGGAACGAAGCGGGATTCCAAAGAAACAACTGAAAATTACCGATGCGGCCATTCGAAACATTGCCGACGGATACGCCCGGGAGGCAGGGGTCAGGAACCTGGAAAAGCAGATGAACCGTATTGTCCGCAAGGCAGTTGTGGGATTCCTGTCAAACGGGGACAAGCCGATATCCGTGGGGGTCAAGGACATCCCTGAGTATCTGGGGCCCCCCATTTTCAGGAAAGAGCGTCCCATGGATGGGGTGGGTATCGTCACGGGCCTTGCCTGGACAACCATGGGAGGGGCCACCTTGTCGGTGGAGGCCACCAAGATCCACGATCTCGCCAAGGGGTTCAAACAGACCGGACAGCTTGGGGATGTCATGAGGGAGTCGGCGGAACTCGCCTACAGCTTTGTCTCCTCCCATATCGAGAATTTTGGTGTGGACAAGGCCTATTTTGATACGGCCTTTGTGCATCTCCACGTGCCGGAAGGGGCCACGCCCAAGGATGGCCCCAGCGCCGGTGTCACCATGACCACCGCACTGATCTCCCTTGCCACGGGGCGCAAGATCGACCGCCCCCTGGCCATGACAGGGGAGATCACCCTTACGGGAAAAGTCCTTCCCGTGGGAGGCATCCGCGAAAAGGTCATTGCCGCGCGTCGTATAGGGATCCGGGAGCTGGTCCTGCCTGACGACAACCGGCGGGACGTGGACGAGCTGCCCGATTACATCTGCTCTGGCATGACCTTTCACTTTGCCAAGGCTTACCGGGATGTCTTCAAGGTGGTGTTCGGCCGGGCAACATAAGTATGGTGTGCCCTGGGGCCCGGGGTGAGGCGCTTTTCCCCGGGTCCCGGTGGCATGGCTTTCCTTAACCACGAGAATGGAGGGGCGACCGGTGAATGAGGCGGTGACGCAATTTGCTTCTGCAGAGAGGCTGGGGCCTTTGGAGATCAGGTCCCAGAGCGAGCTTTTCACCAGTTTTGAGATGCGTGAATTGTCCGAAGCCCTTCCCGTGGTCTTTTTGGTTCTCAACCGCTGCCGGCAGATCGTCTGTGCCAACCAACGGTTTGTCGAGGTCGTGGGGCTTACGGAGCCGGAACAGGTGTACGGAAAGCGGCCCGGGGAGGCCCTGGGCTGTGTCAACGCCCTCTCTTCGGGCGCTGGCTGCGGCACCACCGAGTTTTGCAGTGTCTGCGGTGCCGTCAAATCGATCCTGGCGTCCCAGAACGAACAGCCGTCGGTGATGGAGTGCGTCATCACGGCCCAGGGGGGCGAGGTGCTGGAGCTGCGGGTCCGGACCTCACCCATCTGGCGGGACGGGGAGCTGTTTACCGTTTTTTCTGCCGTGGACATCTCCGACGAGAACCGGAGGAAAAGCCTGGAACGCACCTTTTTCCATGATATCTCCAACACGGCGGCGGCCATCTCCGGCACGGCCGAGTTGCTCATGGAGAACTCCGGCCCCGGAGGGGAGACCGAGGAGATGGAGACGGTGTTTTACGCCTCCCAGTGGCTCCTGGATGAGATCCGTTCCCACAAAAAACTCCTGGAGGCCGAAGCCGGAGAGCTTCAGCCCCAGCTCATGCCAGTCTCCGCCCTGGAGACCCTCAGCCAGTGCCTGGGCCTCTACACCCGCAACAAGTCCACCCACTCCCGCAATCTGGTTCTCTCTCCCCAGGCACGGGATGCCGTGGTTGAGACCGACCCGGTCCTTCTGCGGCGCATCCTCATCAACATGTTCAAGAACGCCCTGGAAGCGACCCCTGAAGGGGGACGGGTGGATGCCGGCTGCTCCCCATGGGGCGACGCCGTTCATTTTTCCGTGTCCAACCCCGGCTATATTCCCCGTGAGGTGCAGCTCGGGATTTTTCAGCGCTCCTTTTCCACCAAGGGCAGCGGCCGCGGGGTGGGGACCTACTCCATGAAACTCTTTGCCGAGCGATACCTCGGGGGCACCGTCAGTTTTACCTCTTCGCCGGATTCCGGCACCACCTTTTCCCTTTTTCTCCCCTGTCGCGACGCGTCGTGACGAATGCCTTGATTCCTCAGGCGCATGGTGTATGATCCCCTTAGTCTTGGTGTCCATGGATGGATGGCTGGACCGGTGTGGTTTGTCCGGGTAGTGATCGTTTTGTGATGAAGTATTTCTCTCTGATTTTTAATGGGTTATTCTCAATATAAATCGCACGGTAAAGGAGCGGAGATGTCTCAGAAGAAGCGAATCGTGATCACCGGAGGAGGCTCCGGGCTGGGAAGGGCGCTGGCCCTTGTCTATGCGCGAAAAGGATGGCGGGTCTGCATCGCGGATATGGATCCGCGAACCCTGGAGGAGACGGGGCGACTGATTGACGAAAGGGGCGGCGAAGCATTGACCCGGCAGTGCGATGTCACCGAGGAAGGGGCTTTCAAAGAGCTGGCTCAAACGGTTGAGGAGTGCTGGGGCGGCCTGGATGTCCTCGTCAACAATGCCGGTGTGGGAGCCGCCGGGACCTTGGATGCCATCCCCGAAGACCGGTGGGAGTGGATCATGGATGTGAACCTGAAGGCGGTGATTCGGGGATGCCGTCGTTTTACTCCCCTCATGGAGGCCCAGGGAAGCGGGCACATCGTCAATGTTGCCTCCAGCGCCGGTATTGTCTCCTTTCCCGAAATGAGCAGTTACAACGTCACCAAGGCCGGTGTGATTTCCCTGTCCGAGACCCTCTATTCGGAGCTTGCGTCCAAGGGCATCGGGGTGACCGTGGCCGCTCCCACCTTCTTCAAGACGAATCTCATGGAGAGGTTTCACTCCACGGACGACCAGCAGCGCAAGGTGGCCGAGGGCTTTTTTGCCAAGACCCGGTATACCGCAGAGGATGTGGCCCGGGATATCGAAAAGGCCGTGCGGAGAAAAAGGCTTTATGTTATCCCCCAATGGGACGGAAAGGTCATGTGGTGGATGAAACGGCTCAGTCCCGAGCTTTTCCACCGGGGCATGGCTGTGTTTACGAAAAAACGGGGCTTTGAGCGGATGTTCTGCTGAAGCCCGGACGAGCCGAGGGGCCCGGGGCCGTGTTGTCGGCCTTGGGTTCCCGGAACCTTTGACTCGAAGGTGGGTATGGATCTGATCAGTTCCCGGTTGCTCTTTCGCCCCATGGAGGAGCGGGACCGGCGGTTTATGCGGCGTTTTCTGAGCGATGGGGAGCTGACACGCTGGCTTCCCGTGGATTACCCCTGTCCCATGGAACAGGTTCACCTCCATGTGGATCGGCGGCTCGAGCACTGGGACCAGCACGGTTTCGGGACCTTTGTGCTGGAGGAGAGGGACGGGGAGGGGCCCGTGGGATACTGCGGCCTCGAGCATGTGACGGAGACCCCCTTCATCGACCTGCGCTACGGCCTGGTCCAGTCGGCCCAGGGGCGAGGGCTTGCCTTTGAGGCGGCAATGCGGGTTGTGACCTACGGCTTTCAGGGGTTGCAGCTGCCCCGGATCTTCGGGGCGGCCATGCCGGAGAACAAGGCCTCGGTGGCCGTACTCACCAAGGTGGGCATGCTCCCGGATAAGCGCTTTGACTGCTACGGATCCAATCTGTTCACCGCCTCCGTGGATCGGGTTGCCTTTGACCTGAAGGTGCGGCCGGTGACCCGCACGGGCATCTGCGGCACCCATGGGTGACGATCCCTGCACATAAACGCATAAAAAAACCGCTTCGATGATATCGAAGCGGTTTTTTTTGTCCTATGTCCCTGGGGATCAGCCGCGGCGGGCCGCTTCGGCCATCTCCCGCTGCTCTTCGGCAAGATGCTTGAGCAGGGTGCCCAAAGACCAGGTTTCGCTGGTCTCCGTGAGGGTGGCCCACAGGGGTCGCGGAAATGCATGCTCCCGCCAGCTTTTCATCAGCTGCTGAAGCTGGTTGCCTGTGATGCCGGCCATGATCACGGCCACTCCGCCCAGGTCTTCCCGATTGTTCGGGTGGTCTTCAAAAAGGGATCCAACAGACGTCTTCAGGTCCTTTCGTCCTGCAAAGGAAACGGGGACATCGCTCCACCCAAGGGTGCGTACAAGGGCCACAAGGGCGTCAGCCGCTTTGGTATCAAGGCCGCAGACCAGCAGGCCCTTGGGACCGTAAATCGGGGTGTCGTCGATATCCATGGGTCGCATGGTGCCGTCTGTCATGGGGTTCTCCTTTCGAGGGTCAGTTAAAATAGGCGACGATTTTCTTTGACAGGGCCCCGGCGAGGCTGCGGGTGGCCTTGACGCCGGCCTCCTGGTAGGTGAGGTGGCCTTCACGCTTGTTCTCGTTGAAGTTTCCCACCATGGTGCCTGTCACGGGATCGATGATGGCCACATCCGCCGTCGCCCGCATGAATTTGAAGTTGGGGTTGTTAAGCTCCACCCGGGACAGGGACAGGGCGATGCGCAGGGTGACATCCCCGCTGCGCCCGTTGGCTGATACCAGGTACCCGGCCTCTGTGAGCTTCCTGGCCAGTTTGGAGGTGAGGTCCTGACCGCTGGGGGCATTGACCTCCAGGTTGATCCGGAAGTCTGTCTTGACCTCCTGGAGTTGGGAGACAAGGGCTTCAAACTCTTTGTGCCCGGCCCCGTGAGCCGGCCGGTTGATGACCCGGAGGCGGCTCACCAGGGCTTCCCGCTCGATGAACAGGTCCATGGCCTCGTTGAGGTGTTTCAGCTGCATCAACTTTCCGGGGCTTGCTGCTGCGGCTTTTTCTTCCACGGTGATGCGGGCGTTGAGCCGGTTGATGTCCCGCTGCCATTTTTCTGCGGCACGGGCCCTGTCCAGGCCCGCCACGGCCACATATTCCCGTCCCTCTTTGGTGACGGGGCCTACCTCCACACCTTCCAGCTCAACCGACGAAGCCACACGGATTTTGGACTGCACGTTTTTGTACAGGGTGTCCCCCGTGCCGGAGTCGGTGACAGACCGGGTCACAGAGGAGATGTCGCTTTCAATGCGGGATTCAAAGATGTTGGAGAGTTCTGCCTTGGCCCGCCTTACGGCTTCGGGGCGGGACTGGCCGTAGCCTGTGGCCATGAGGTGGGTTGCCTCGGAGACCTGGGGCGCATGAGCGGTGGCGGGGGCGGTCTCCACCGGTTTTGTCTCGGGCCGGGGCGCAGGGGCCGGTGCGGACGTTGCGGTCTGGGCCGGGGGACGTCCGTCGAGTTCGTCGAAGGCTTGCCGGGCCCGTTCGCGTTGGGCGTCGGTGCTGCTGCCGCTGCGGGCCTTGGTGGGCGAGGAGGCCACGCAACCGGAAAGGGCCAGAGAGGCGGCGAGTATCAGGGGTATCAGTTGTTTCATGGGGTCATGTATCTCCCTTGCCCGGATATTTCATGAGAAAACGACCAGGCCAAAATAAGTAAGATGTCATTGCAGCTGGTTAGTGAGACGCATTTAAATATGTTCATAATGCACCATGTAATTCAGCGCTTTCGGCTCGTGAAATCTCCGGGCATGGTCAGCGGCATCATGGCTCCCCCGGAGCCCCGGCGTCAGGGGCCCGGGCGGAGCGCCGGTTAGTGCATGGTGTGGTTGAAGACGAAAACGGTTTCTCCTGCCTTGACGTTGATGGTCTCAAGGTAGGTGTCGACCACGGAGCAGTTGCCGGCAAAGGCCTTGTATTCGCCGGGCTCCACAAACCGGCTGGTCAGGAAGATCTGACCGGGCAGCGTGCGCCAGGAGCGGGTGTCGGCCTTTTCCGTTGCGCTGGCAGCCACCTGGCCGGCGAGCTGGGCCAGCATACCGGCAAACTCGCCCTGCTCTTTTTCGATCTCTTTGGCCGCGGCATGGACGGCCACCTGTTTGGCCACGGCGCGGGCAATGGTTTTGGTCCAGATGCGGGTTTTCCTGTCGTCCAGGTTCTTGACGGCGATGGCGGTGATGTCTTCGGCCACGGTGGCCGGCGACGTCAGGGTGTTGCCCTTGTCGTCCTTCAGGGTCAGGCTGCTGTCCGTGCAGCCCTTGGGAAAGGTGACATACCGGGGAAAGGCAATGGAGATGGGGCCCGTGGGGGCCATGTGGGTGATCTTGTCCTCCACCTTCTTCGGGGCCTTTCCGTTGAGTTGGACATAGATGACACGCCCCTTTTTCCGGGCAGTCCGGTAGGAGGGGGTGGTGCCGGTGAAGCCCTTTGTCAGCTTTTTGGCCTCACTGAGCCGGTCTGCGGGAACCGCCACGCGAAGCAGGTCTGCGTACAGGGAGGGCGGAGTGGGGGTGCCGTAGGCTGTGTTGTAGTCTTTGTAGGCCCTGAGGGCCTCGTAGTAGTAGATGTAGGCTTCACTGTATTCGCCGTCCATCTCGCTCAGGATACCGCTGATGTAGCGGCCCAGGGCGTCCTCCTTGTAGACGTTTTTCTTTTCGTACTGGTCGTTGTACTCCGTCAAAAGGGTGTTGAGTTTTCGGCACTCCACAAGGGCGCTTTCGTAGTTGCCGTCCCGGATGTAGGTGAAAGCGGCCATCAAGTTGATGAGGGCCCGCTCAAAATCTTCACCGGGGTAGTCGATGACCAGGTCGTTGACCAGGTAGGAGGCGGCCCCTGCGCTGAGGCTTTTGGTCCAGAGGGCCTGGGCCATCTCATCGGCCTCACTGAACTCAGCGGCGGCATTTTTCAGGTCGCCGCACTCATAGTAGATCATGGCGCAGTCGAGGTGATAGAGCAGCTGAGCGTGGCTGCCGTAGTCGGATTGCCTGGTTTTGATCATCTCTTTGGAGGCGACGCAGTCACCTGCCTTGAGAAGGCTGTCAAGGTTGGCGTAGTCGAATTTCGGGGCACAGCCGGTTGTGGCGATGAGCAGCGCCACAAGGAGAACAAGTCGTTTCATGGGGGTCACACCTTCCTCATGAGAGCATTACACGGAGCGTCTGAACGGGCAGCCGGTACGGCCGTAGACCGACCAGGCGAAGGGCCGCCCGATCTCCACTGGAGGGTCGGGCGGCGTGTCGTCAATGGAATGTCGGAGCAGCAGGCAGATCAGAACTTGAAACGGCTCTGCTTGATCACTTTTTTGATCTGCTTTTCCCCGATCCACACTTTTTTGTTCTTCTCCAGGTCGATAAGGGTCATGTCCACCTGGTAGAAACGAACCGATTTTCCCCCGTCCTTGTTGACGATGCTGTTGAGCTCCCCCTTGAGCATGAAATCCGCCCCGATCTCCTGACCGGCCGATTTGGCGGTCTCTTCCGAGGCATGGGAGGCCTGGTCCAGGCGCTCGTCGCGAATTTCATCGCGCTCGCCGCGGCTCGCGACGAACTCCACCTGACCGGAGTTGAGCAGGGCCCGCTCCAGGTTGCGGACAAAGGTCTTGACGTTGATGTGTTCGTGGCTTTTGTTTTTTACCGAACCGATGATAACCACCGGGTTCTCGCCGTTGTTCTCTTTGTAGAACTTATTGAGCCAGGGCCGGGAGAGTACGTCGTCGATCATCTCATCGGCAACAAGTCGGGAGTCGGTGTCGTTCCATTTGTCCCCCACATCCGTGACGCTGTCGGTCTCGACCCGCTGGGTGGACATGGTCTGGCATGCCGTCGTAAGGGCAAGCAGGGCAAAGGCAACAAGAAGGGCGCTCTTTTTCATAATGTTTAAGGTTCCTTGAGTTTGGGTCTGGATGTTGGGGCGCGGAAAATGAGGGAGACGACACCAAACCCATGGCTTGTTCTGAGGGGCAGGAGGCAAGGTGCCTGCCGTTGCGGTGTTCACGGGTCTCTCCTTTTTCTGTGCCGGACTGACGGCTTCGTAAAAAATCATTCGATCAGGTCGCCTGAACTCCGGTTGCGCAGGGTGTGGCGGTCTCGAATCTCGGGGCACGCCGGTGTCCTGACCGGGGTACGATTTTTTACGGTTGCATGAAAACAAGTCGCCGGGGACGTCCCGGGACGCATGGTGCAGGCCGTGGGGAAGACGACGACGTGTGTCGGATAACCATCGGTTTTCACTCTGTACCGAGGGGGACTTCCCGTTGCAATCTTGCGGTTTCCCCGCCTGCAAACTTAGAAATTATAGGAAGCGGGATCAAGTGATGTCAACATGAAAAATGGTTTCCCGGAAAGTCGTCCGTGTGACGTGAATGTTGTGTGAATTTCGAGTGATATAGATCACACGGCGTTTCATCGCGTGGGGGGATTTCCCCTGTGGAACAGCTTGGTCGATATATGCTTTGAAAGCGACAGGATGGAGGGGGAAGAGTGACCCTTTGCTCGGTGTGTTGAGCAAAGGGGAGGCGAATTGTCCGATTGTAAAATTTTCGGAGACGTCTATAATGGGCGGCGTTTCGCACCAGGCCTTAAGGGGGTTGCCCGTTGTTGCGTGGGGTCGGCGGCCCGGGGCCACGCCTGGAACGGGAGGCGTGCAAAGGGACCGTGAAGACAAATGTTTAGCTATTGGTTCAGGTGTTCCTTACGTGGTGTTTATGTTATGAATATGAAATTCTTTCTTGTTTTGAGGGCATTTCCGAATTGGCTACGAAGAAATCAAAAGTTGAGTTTTATAGTTACTTGACATCAGAAGTCAATTTGCGTATTGAAAGTATCACGTGTCTGATAGGTGTGCTTGAGGCTGAACGGTGTACGCGAATGGCGGGCCCGGCGTCGCTCGTTGCGATTCAGGACACGATCCGTGCATTTTCTCTCTCTCTACGTTTTTCCCTTTGACGACACCTGGTTGTGATGGCTGGAAGGGGTGCTTCCTCCCATCATCATTATGATCATCCATACCTGCGAGGAGTGTGACAATCCCATGGATAAAATGAGAACACGATCTTGCGTACCGTCGCTTTTCATTCTCGCCGTGCTGGCCCTGTTTACCGTGGCGTCGTCTGCCGGGGCCCAGGAGGCGGCAACCAAGCAGAGGCCCGCGGTCTCCTTTCCCCATGAGATGCATTTCGATGTGGCCGATGACTGCCTCTCCTGCCATCACGATTATCAGGACGGGGAGAATGTCCTCGATGAGGACCTGCTCATGGAGACGGAGCCCGACGAGACCATGGAACTCGACAGCATCAACCGGGAAGAACTCAGCGCTGTCTCTTGCATCGCCTGCCACAATGACGATGCGAAAACTGGGCCCATGGACGCCTATCACAACCAGTGCATCTCCTGCCATGAGGCGGAAAAAGCCGGCCCGGTCATGTGCGGTGAGTGCCATGTGAGGCCGAAAACGCTTGAATAACGGACGATGCCGACGGCAAGGGTCACTCGTTGGCCTGTGGATTATGCCAGATGACAGCCCCATCCCAAGGTGGGGTTGAGACAACTTATAATTGGGAGGGAACCGTGGTTAAAGCCAAGAGAAAACCGTTGGAAGAGATCGCAGATGCCATATCCCCGTACGGCAAGGTGTTGACCGTGGGGTGCGGCGGTTGCGTATCGGTGTGTCTGGCCGGAGGGCAGCGGGAAGTTTACGAACTCAATGCCGAGCTTGAGCTGACGCTCAAGGAGAGCGGCACCTCCAAACAGTTGGGCAACTACACGGTGGAACGTCAGTGCAACATGGATCTGATGCAGGAACTCGACGACATTGCCGACGGCTACGACTGCATACTCTCCATGGCCTGCGGGGCCGGGGTGCAGCTCATGGCCGAGCGCTACCCGGACAAGCCGGTGTTCCCGGCGGTCAACACCATGTTCATCGGGGTGGACCGGAGCCTGGGCATGTACGAAGAGAAGTGCCGGGCCTGCGGTGAGTGCGTGCTGGCCTACACCGGCGGTATCTGCCCGGTGACCCGATGCGCCAAGGGGCTGTTCAACGGGCCCTGCGGGGGCACCAACAACGGCATGTGCGAGGTGAGCCAGGAGATTCCCTGTGCATGGCTGGACATCTATGAGCGGCTCAAGGCCCAGGACCGTCTGGACGATATCCTGAAGCTCCAGCAGGTGATGCAGTGGCAGAACCAGATGCAGCGCACCGTGGTCCAGCCCAAATACGAGAAACGCTATTACAAGTGATGCCTTGTTGCACGGGGCCTTTACCCGATGCGTGTCATCGGCTCCGGGCACCGGTGAAAAGGGCGTCCCTTTTCACGCAGACGTCAACCCATTGAAAAGGAAAGTGGGGCTCTCATGTATGATTTTATAAGGGGTCCGATGGTCTGGATTTCCATTGCGATCTTCTTCGCTGGCATCATCTGGCAGGTGGTTCGGTTTCTCTCCCTCTCCCGCTCGGTCGAGGACCCGAAGCTGAAGCGTCCGGCCGGCCTGGCGGCCGAGGTGCCGCCTGCCGGGGCAGGGGGATTTCTCCATGCCCTGAAGCTCTCCATTTTTAAGACGAGCCCGGGAATGATCATCGTCACCACGGTGTTTCACTTCTGTCTTGTGGCTGTGCCGTTGACCCTTCTGGGGCACAACATCCTCATTGAGCGGGCCATCGGGTTCTCCCTGTTCTCCCTCAGCGAGAGAACCTCGGATATTCTCACTGTGGTCTTCCTGCTCTGCGGCGTCTTTTTTCTCTACCGCAGGCTCTTTCTGCCCCGGGTGCGGATCATCACCAGCGGGTACGATTACCTGATGCTGCTTCTGGCCACGGCGCCCTTCATTACGGGGTTTCTCGCCTACCACCAGGTACTCGATTACAAGCTGATGATCGTTTTGCATATCCTGGCCGGTGAGGCCATGCTGATCCTGGCGCCCTTTACGAAATTTGTCCACATGGTCTACTTCTTTGCGGTGCGCTTCACCGTCAGGAGTGAGTGGGCACTGGGCAGCGGCAACAGAAACTGGTAGCCCCCACAGGGCTCCCTTCCATACGGAGAGTCGACATGTTCAAAAAAAACACAGCCGGGGTCGATACCGACCTGATCAAGAAACGGCTCGACAGCAGAAAGGCGAAGATGAAGCTTTCCCTGGCCGCTTGTGCCCATTGCACCCTCTGCGCCGAGAGCTGCTTTCTCTTCAACGCCAGGGACAAGGATCCCACCTACATGCCCTCCTACAAGTTCATCAACTCCATCGGGGTGCTGTACAAGAAAAAGGGGATGGTGGACCGGGCTACCCTGCAGGATATCCGCGATGTGGTGTGGGAACGGTGTGTGCTCTGCACGCGCTGCTACTGTCCCTTCGGCATCGACATCCCGGAAATGCTCGCCTTTGCCCGCACCATCTGTCGCGAGCAGGGCGTCTTTCCAGATTTTGAGAAAGAGCAGAAACACGCGGGTTAACAGACACGTCGATATGGCTTGATCTATTCTTGTGCGAGGCCATGGAAACGTAACACACAGCGAAGGAATGTGCCGATATGAAATCAGGAAGCAATCTTGAAAAAATTCTCGCAGCAGGACACTTTGCATTCACCGGCGAGCTGGGTCCCCCACGCGGTTCCAATGTCGAGCATGTCAAGGAGAAAGCCCAGCACCTGGTCGGCCATGTGGATTCTGTGAACATCACCGACAACCAGACCGCCATGGTGCGTATGTCCAGCTGGGCCGCCGCGCTGCTGGTCAACGAGATGGGTCTGGAACCCAACTACCAGATGGTCTGCCGCGACCGTAACCGCCTGGCCATCCAGGCCGATGTCTTAGGGGCGTCGGCCATGGGAATCCGCAACATGCTCTGCCTCACCGGCGACCACCAGATGTTCGGGGACCACCCCAACGCCAAGGGGGTCTTTGATATCGATTCCATCCAGCTCATCAACACGGTGAAGACCATGCGCGATGAAGGCACCTTCCTCTCCGGCGAGGAGATCGACGTGCCCCCGAAGATGTTCATCGGCGCCGCGGCCAACCCCTTTGCCGACCCCTTTGAGTGGCGGGTCCACCGCCTGGCCAAGAAGGTGGAGGCCGGGGTCGACTTTGTCCAGACCCAGTGTGTCTACAACATGGACAAGATGCGGGAGTGGGTGAAGCAGGCCGTGGACATGGGCCTCACCGAAAAGGTACACATCCTGGCCGGTATTACGCCCATGAAGAGCGTGGGTATGGCCAAATACATGAAGAACAAGGTGCCCGGCATTGAGGTCCCCGACGAGCTCATCAAGCGGCTCCAGGATGCGGGCAAGGGCAAGGTGGCCGAAGAGGGCATCAAGATTGCCTGCGAACAGATCGAGGAGTTCAAGGAGATGAAGGGCGTGGATGGCGTGCACCTCATGGCCATCGAGTGGGAACACAGGGTGCCGGAGATTGCCGAACGCGCCGGTGTGCTTCCCAGGCCTGTCGTCGAGTAGCGGGTGTGTGCATGATGTGAGTGTCCAGACAACCACCGGAATAAATGATAAGGCCGCGATGCAATAGGAAGACCGTTGTACGCGGCCTTTTTTTTGATGGAGCCGACTCACTGTGTATCCGGACAAACGAGATGGAACCATACGGGCCATTGAGGAGAAGAAGCGAAACCTCATGCTGGTTTCGCAGGATCTTCGGGTGATCGCCACCAACTTCAGGCCGGGCCTCCGCCGCATGGGTCGCCAGTGCCTGGGCCGCACCTGCCATGAGCTTCTCTACCGGCGGGACCTGCCCTGCAGTCCCTGCCTTGCCGTGGAGGTGTTCCGAACGGGCATGCGCGCGGTCCGGAAGGTGGATGCGGTGGACGGCAAGGCGGTCCATGAGGCCTGCCACTATGCCTATCCCCTCTACAGCGGGGATGAGGTGGCCTATGTGGTGCTGCTGGACTACGACGTCTCCTCCTTTGAGGAGATGGAAGAGGACCTCATGCGTTCCAACGCGTTTTTGAAGAACCTCATCAACAGCGCCGTGGACGGGGTCATCGCCGCCGACATGCAGGGACACATCGTGATCTTCAACGATGCGGCCTCGGACATCTGCGGGTTTCCCGTTTCCGAAGCCCTGGACGGCATGAACATCCGAAAGGTCTACCCGCCGGGTGTGGCCGAGGAGATCATGAAGAAGATGCGCGGCACGGAATACGGCGGGCCGGGCATGGTCAAGGCCCTTCCGGTGGACGGAATGAACAAGGACGGGGCGCGCGTGCCCATCAACCTTGACGCGGCCATTGTCTACGAAGAGGGCAGGGAGGTGGCCACCATCGGGTTTTTCCGGGACATGCGCGAGGTGTTGCGCATGGAGGCCGAGCTGAAAGGGACCCAGCTCCAGCTCCTCCAGGCCGAAAAGATGGCCTCCCTGGGGAAGCTGGCCGCAGGGGTCGCCCACCAGATCAACAACCCCTTGGGGGGGATCCTGCTCTTTGCCCGGCTTCTCCTGGAAGAGTACGATCTTCCCGAGGAAGCCCGGCAGGATGTGAACCGGATCCTGCGCGACGCAGGCCGGTGTCGGGACACCGTGCGGGAACTCCTCGAATTTGCCCGGCAGACCCGGCGGGAGATGTCCCCCCTGGACATCAACCGGGCCATCAGGCGGACCCTCTACCTCCTGGAGAGCCAGACCATCTTCCAGAACATCGAGATCGTTTCGGAGCTGGACCCCTCCCTTCCCCAGGTGCTGGCCGACGGCCAGCAGATGAATCACCTGTTCATGAACATCATCTTGAATGCCGCCGATGCCATGGACAACGAAGGCACCCTCACGGTGAAAAGCGGCGTGGCCGAAAACGGCCGCGTGTTCGCCGAGGTGTCCGACACGGGTTCCGGCATTCCCGGGGAGCTTCTCGAACGGATTTTTGAGCCTTTTTTCACCACCAAGGCGGCCGGTGAGGGCACGGGCCTGGGGTTGAGCCTGGCATACGGGATTGTGGAGAGCCATGGGGGAAGCATTACCGCGTCCAACAACGAAGGGAACGGGGCAACCTTCCATGTGGAGATTCCCTGCAGCCCGCCACAAGGGGAGCCATGAAGCCCATGGATGAGGATGTCGTCAAGGTCTTGATCATCGACGATGAGGAGGACATCCGGGAAGGGTGTCGGCGTTCGCTTGCCAAGGTGGGGTGCGAGGTGTACACGGCGGCGGACGGTGGTAAGGGCCTTGAGATCCTGGGCGCAGAGGCCCCCAGGGTGGTCTTCCTGGATCTGAAGATGCCGGGCATGGACGGCATGGAGGTGCTGGCCGTGATCCGGGAGACGGCTCCGGTCTGCCTGGTGATCATCATGACCGGGTTTGCCACGGTGGAGTCTGCCATCATGGCCATGAAGAGCGGGGCCTACGATTTTATCGCCAAGCCCTTCGAGCCCGAGCAGCTGCGCCTGGTGGCCGGTCGCGCCCTGGCCCATATCCGGGTGGTGCGGCGGGCCGAAGAGCTCAAACGGGAGCGGGAACGCACCCTGGCGGACCTGGGGACGGAGCAGAGCCGGGTGGCGGCGATTCTGGAATCCCTGCCCAACGGCGTGGTGGTGACCAATGCCTTCGGCATGGTGGTGCTGATGAATTCGGTGTTCCAGCGTCTTTTTGCCGGTGGGGCACCCTTGAGGTCCCCGGATCACATCTCACGCTATATCGAGGAGGCCGAGTTCTGCCTCTGGATCAACAGCATCTCCACCGGGGTGTTCATGACCGACGGCAAGATTCCCTCGTGCGAGCTCCAGGTGGCGGACAAAGGCTTTTTTCTTGCCCGGGGCCAGCATGTGCTCTCGGCCGAGGGAGAGTGCCTGGGGGCCGTGGTGACCCTCACAGACATCACCGACCTCAAGACCTTCGACCAGATGAAGTCCGAGTTTGTCTCCAAGGTCTCCCATGAACTGCGCTCTCCCCTGACGGCCATCTGTGAGCAGCTCAGCATGGTGGACGAGGAGGCAGGGGCGGCCCTGGGGGAGGAGAACCGGGGCATGGTGCGCAGGGCCCGGGACAAGGCCGGGGCGTTGATCTCCCTCATCGGCGATCTCCTGGACCTTCAGCGCATCGAAGGGGGGGCTGAGTTTACCCACCCCCGTGAGGTGGAACCCGCGGGTCTTCTCACCTCCATGGTGGACTTTTTAAGGGCCCGTGCCCAGGCGCAGGGGGTTTCCCTGACCCTTGCCCTCCCCGAAGAAGAGTTGCCCGTGCTTTTCGCTGACCCCACGGCCCTTGAGAGCATCTACGGCAACCTTATCACCAACGCCATCAAGTACACGGGCAGCGGGGGCCATGTGACGGTGTCCGTGTCCGTGCCGGAGGGAGGCGGGCTTTGCGTGGCCGTCACCGACGACGGCTTCGGCATCGAAGAAAAGCACCTGGAAAAGATTTTTGACAAGTTTTACCGCATCAAAGATGATAAAAGGCGGTTTATCGTAGGGACGGGGCTCGGGCTTTCCATTGTCCGCCAGCTGGTGGACGGACTTGCCGGGGCCGTGGAGGTGACGAGCCGGCCGGGAGTGGGCAGCACCTTTACCGTCACGCTTCCAGACAAATACCAGGTTGCTGCAGAGGATGCATGAACCCTAAAAACCCCTTTAGAAACGAAAACGTTGAGGGCTATATCACTGAGTTGGGGCGGGCCGCCACCCGCATGGAGCGACTCATGCGAGAGCTTCCCACCACAGACCCCTCAGTGCTCGGGGAGTTGCACAGCCTCTCCATGGAAATTGAGCGGATGGTGGTGGAGGAACCCGGCAGGGAACGCCGATCCATGTTTGTGGATCAGGTCAGACGAAAAGCGATGTATCAGAGGCAGCGTTACATGAAAATGGCCCATGCGGGCTCTCTCCGGAATCCCTGAGACGTCCGTCTCACAGCCAGCGCTTTCCGAAATGCGGGATGGACTTTTCAGGGCAAGTCGGGTATATCCATTTTTTGCCGCCTGTAAAAAAAACGACAGGCGGCAGGTGAACAAAGTTCTGTGTGTTTATGTAGGTATTTTTGTGTATTTTGTGACCATTGGTCGTTTCGGAGGGAATTATGATTAAGGAAAGAGTCGAAGACGGAATTGTCATTATCACCCTGTCCCATGGTGCCACCAACTCCATTACCCTTGACACCCTGCGCCAGATGGATGCCATCGTCAAAAAGGTCAACGAAGATGACGCCTTGAAGGGCATTGTCCTGACCGGGGATGGCCGCTTTTTCTCCAGCGGGTTCCACCTCCCCGATTTTATCGGGTTTCAGTCCCACGAAGAGGCCGTGGCCTGGTTCGAGGAGGAGGAGGAGCTCCTTACCAACTTTTTTACCTGCGAAAAACCCGTGGTCTCCGCCATCAACGGCCACTGCGCCGCCGCCGGCCTCATCTGGTCCTTTGCCGCCGACTACCGCCTGGTCAAGAACCATCCTAAGATTCGCATGGGCATGAGCGAGATCAAGATCGGCCTGCCCCTGTCCATTGCCCAGTACCACGTGGTCCGCTTTGGTCTCAACGACGACCGCACCTACCGCAACGTCATGTTCTTCGGTGAGATGGTGGGCGTGGAGAAGGCTCTTGAGATCGGCATGGTGGACGAGATCGTGGAAGAGGATCAGCTGGTGGAACGCGCCAAGCAGATCGTTACCTCCTGGATCGACACCCCCAACCGGCCCTTCCTGGTCATGAAGAAGATGATGCGTCAGGACACCGCCGACAGCATCCGCAGCCGCCTGGCCAGCGAGCCCTGGCGAGCCGGTTTCGACATCTTCACCAAGCCGGAAGTGCGCGGCACCCTTGAATTCGTTCAGTCCATGATGGACGGCAAGAACTGATTCCTGGGGACGGCGGGGAAAACATGGGCACCCCTTGCAGGCGCCGTGATTTTTTCCGCTGCCCTCTGCCACACGGATTGGAATAGACAAGATTGACTCAAGGCGAGGGCTTCGAAGCCCTCGCCATGCCGGGCAACGGGTCGTTGTCACCTGCCTTTGGCATGGCGCCATGGCCTTCACAGGGGCTGGCCGCCCATTGCCTGACCGACCGTTTTTTCCCGGGCCCGACATCAAGGTGCGAGATGCGTGAGGTTGAACCCGGAAAGGCGTTTGTGTTGCGTGACCACGCAAGGCTCATAGCGCGTAAGTATGTGTCGGCTGTGCTCACGGTGACCGTCATCGTGATGCTCAGCACCATGATGGGGTTTGGGGAGGGCTTTGCCACCAATTTCATCATCGGGCAGTGCGTGGGGACCTGTGCCTTCGCCTTTACCTTCACCGCCCTGGTGTGCCTCCGGTGGAAGGGCCCCCTGGCCCAGATGACCGGGGCTGCCCTTGCCATGGCGGCCGGTGCCTGCACCGGCATCATCCTGGGGGCGTTTTTTTCGGGAAAGGATCTGTTTTTCTACCTCCCGGAGAGGAGCGAACTCATCGTCCAGGTGGTGATTTTAACCGTCATGGGCGGCTCCCTGTTCCGGTTTATCCTCAACTCCCAGGAAAAGATCAGGCAGGCCGGGGAGCGGATCCAGCGGGAGAAGATCAAGCGCCTCACCATCGAGAAAAAGGTGGTGGAGACCAACCTGCGCATGCTCCAGGCCCAGATCGAACCCCACTTTCTCTTCAACACCCTCTCCAATATATTGAGCCTTCTGGACACCGATGTGGACCGTGGCAAGGTGATGATCAGCGATCTTATTGCCTACCTGCGCATCTCCCTGTGCACGAGCCGGGAGGAGATGGCCACCATCGGCCAGGAGATGGAGATGATCCGGGCGTACCTGGACATCTTCAAGATCAGGATGGGGGAACGGCTCTCCTACGAGATTGACGTCCCCGATTCCCTGAGGTGCATCCCCTTTCCCCCCATGCTGATTCAGCCCCTGGTGGAAAACGCCGTCCGGCACGGTCTGGAGCCACGCATTGAAGGGGGGGATATCCGTGTCACCGCCTCGCATCGCCCGGGGGCCCTGCGCATCGACGTGGCCGATTCCGGCCTGGGGTTCCACGAAGGCAGCCACTGGGGAGTGGGTCTTACCAATATCAAGGAACGGCTCGACACCCTCTACGACGGCAAGGCCAGCCTTCGCCTGGGGGGGAACAGGCCCAACGGATTTCTGGCCACCATTGAGGTGCCCCATGGGACAGGTTAAAGCCATCATCGCAGACGACGAGGAGCAGCTCGTCATCTATCTGGAGTCCATGCTTTCCCGGATCTGGCCGGAGCTGAAGATCTGCGGCAGGGCCGGAAACGGCCGGGACGCCCTTGCGCTCATCGAAGCCCACGCCCCGGATATTGCCTTTCTCGACATCAAGATGCCCGGCCTCACCGGCATGGAGGTGGCGGCGCGGTGCGGTGGCTCCACCCGGGTGGTGTTCATCACGGCCTTTAATCAGTATGCGGTGGATGCCTTTGAAAGCGGGGCCATGGATTACCTTCTAAAGCCCGTCACCAATGCCCGCCTGGAAAAAACCGTCACCCGCCTGAAAAAACGGGTGGCCAAGACGCCGCCCCCTGCCGAACTCACGGCGGCCATCGAAGAGGTGATCCGGGCCGTGGGCCGGTCGGCCCCCGCACCCTGCCTGAAGTGGATCAAGGCCCAGCACCGGGACAGCATCCGCCTGATTTATGTCAATGACGTGATCTACTTCAAGTCCAGCGCCAAATACACCTCCGTGCTCACCGCCGAAGGGGAGTCCCTTATCAAAAAGCCCATCAAGGAGTTGAGCGAGGAGCTGGATCCCGAGACCTTCTGGCGCATTCATCGCGGCACCATCATCAATGCCGGGTGCATCGACAAGATCAGTCACTCCCTCACCGGCCGCCTTGCCGTCAAGCTGAAGGGCTCTTCAGAAATCCTCACCGTCAGTCGCAGCTATTCCCACTTATTCAAGCAGATGTAGCAGGGCCTCTCCTGATTCGGCACTGCTTTAAAGGGGTGCCGCGCAATGGATCCGGGCCCTTTTTCTTTCCTCATGACAATGCGCCGAAGTTGGTTTGTTTTTCCAAATGAATAACGGTGAATGTAAATTCATTGTGGTCGCGTAATAAACATCGTTTGTCATAATATACAGTCGGCCGTCAGAGTATACGACCATTCGTCGCTTTCCATTTCCCAGCCCCTTCTCTCCCTCCGTAGGATCCAAAAACCGTGTGAACTGTTTTTACTCGCCTATCATGATTGTCAACAAAATATACACGTAGGAGGGATTTATGGTTAGAAAGATCAGTAAAGCTGCGGTTATCGGTTCTGGTATCATGGGCGGCGGAATTGCCGCACTCCTCGCCGGTGCCGGGGTGAAGGTCCTGCTCCTGGACATCGTTCCCTTTGACCTTTCGGATGAAGAGAAAAACGATCCCGCAGCCCGTAACCGCATTGTCAAGGCGGGCATGGACGGTGCCCTGGCGGCTCAGCCCCCGCTTTTCTACAACAAGAAAGACGCAGGGCTCATCGAGATCGGTAACCTCACCGACGACTTCGACAAACTGGCTGATTGCGACTGGATTTGTGAAGTGGTCGTGGAGAACCTGAAGATCAAGCAGGAGCTTTTCAAGCGCATCGAGGGCATCCGAAAGCCCTCCTGCATCGTGAGTTCCAACACCTCGGGTATTCCCTTAAAAGCCATGAGCGAGGGCCTGAGCCCCGAGTTCAAGACCCACTTTCTCGGAACCCACTTTTTCAACCCCGTTCGCTGGATGCATCTTCTGGAGCTGATCCCCGGGGAAGAGACCGCCCCCGAGGTGCTCCGTTTTATGGAGCGTTTCGGTGAGATCAACCTCGGCAAAGGCATTGTCTGGGCCAAGGACACCCCCAACTTCATCGGCAACCGCATCGGCATCCAGGGCATGGGCAAGATCATGCAGGAGGTGGTGAAGCAGGGGTTGACCCTTGCCGAGGTGGACGCCCTGTTCGGCCCGGCCATGGGCCGGCCCTCCAGCGCCATCTTCGGCACCGCCGACCTGGTGGGCCTGGATACCATGGCCCATGTCATGGAAAACTCCTATGACCTCTGCCCCGACGACGAAGAGCGTCAGACCCACGTGCTCCCCGAGTTCGTTACCACCATGGTGGAGAAGGGCTGGCTGGGGAACAAGACCAGGGGCGGCTTCTTCAAGAAAGAGAAGAACGCCGACGGCAAAAAGGTCAAGCTGATGCTCGATCCGGCCACCTGCGAGTACGTAGAATTCGTCAAGGCGGACTTTCCCTGCCTCACCGCGGCCAAGGCCGCGTCCACCCCTGCTGAAAAGATCAAGGCCGTTGTTTACGGCGACGACAAGGGCGCTAAGTTTGCCTGGGACTGCTCGGCCAACGGCCTCATCTACGCCGCCAACCGGATCCCGGAGATTGCAGCCTCCGTGGTGGAGATCGACAACGCCATGAAGTGGGGCTACGCCGTTGAAACCGGCCCCTTTGAGACCTGGGACCTGGTGGGTGTCAAAGAGTCCGTTGCCCGCATGGAAAAAGACGGCCTGCCCGTTCCCGAGAAGGTCAAGGCCATGCTGGCCGCAGGCAACGACTCCTTCTACAAGGTGGAAAACGGGCGCCAGTATTTCTACGACTTTGCCACCGAGAGCTACCAGCCCGTGAAGCTCAGCGAAACGGCCCTTTCCCTTGCCACCTGCAAGGCCGACGGCAAGGTGGTCAAGAGCTGTCCCTCTGTCTCCCTGGTGGACATCGGAGACGACGTCTTCTGTGTGGAGTTCACCACCAAGATGAACGCCCTGAACCGTGAAATCATCGAGTTCATGGGCGAAATCAAGGAGTTTGCCCAGGAGAACGCGGCAGGCATCGTCATCGGCAATCAGGCTGGCGGCATGCCCGGGGCTTTTTCCGCCGGTGCCGACCTCGACTATGTCCTGGGGCTGTGCAAAGGCAAGAAATTCGCAGAGATGGACGAGTTCCTCTCCATGGCCCAGAACGGCATCAAGGAGATCCGCTATGCCAACGTTCCGGTGGTGGCCGCTCCCTATGGCATGACCCTGGGCGGTGGCTGCGAGGTGTGCATTGGCGCGGCCGACAAGATCGTGGGTGCCGCCGATCTCATGATGGGCCTCGTGGAGATGGGCGTGGGGCTCCTGCCCGCAGGCGGCGGCTGCACCAACCTCTGGAAGAAGTTTGTCTTTGCCTTGCCCGATCCCGTTCAGAAAGACACGGATCTCTCCAAACTCTTCGTGCCGGTCTTCATGGCCATCGGCATGGCCAAGTACTCCATGAGCGCCAAGCAGTCCTTCAGCCTCGGCCACATGCATCCCTGGGCAGACCGCATCGTCATGAACCGCGACCTGCTCATCGGCGAGGCCAAAAAAGAGGTCCTGGCCATGGTGGATGCCGGGTACGCACCGCCCGTGAAGAAGCCCGTTCCCGTTATGGGTGAGGCCGGTACCGGCATGATCCACGCCCAGATCTACAACATGCTCAAGGGCGGTTTCCTGAGCGAGCACGACGCTCTCATCGCCACCCGCATCGCAACGGTGATCTCCGGCGGCTCCGTCAAGGAGGGCACGGCCATCGACGAAGACGTCATGTACAAGCTGGAGCGGGAAGCCTTTATCGACTTTGCCCAGGAAGAAAAAACCATCGCCCGTATCGAGCACATGCTCAAGAAAGGCGCTCCCCTGCGCAACTAAGGGGGAGCCTTGGCGTGCGCTTTAAGCGCAGCCTGCGTGAAGCGACCAAGTAGATGAAAAAAAACGACACCAGGTAAGGAGTGACATATGCGCGAAGTTTATATCGTTGAATCCGTACGAACCCCCGGATGCAAAAACAAGAGAGGGCAGTTCAAGGAGACCCGTCCCGAAGACCTCCTCTCCTTTATCATGAAGGCCTGTGTGGAGAGGGCCGGCGTCGACCCCAAAGAGATTGACGACGTCATGTGCGGCTGCGCCTTTCCCGAAGCGGAGCAGGGGCTCAACATCGGCCGCGTGGCCAACCAGATGGCCGGATTCCCCGAGTCGGTCTCCGGGGCCACCGTCAACCGGTTCTGTTCCTCGGGCATCGAGGCCATCGCCCTGGCCCATTTACGCATCGCCGCCGGGTGGTCCGAGGTGACCCTGGGGGCCGGGATCGAGTCCATGACCTACGTTCCCATGGGGGGCAACAAACCGCGCCCCCACGCCGAGTTTGCCGCCACCAATCCCGAGATGTACATCTCCATGGGCGTGACGGCCGAGAACGTGGCCGATCGCTACGGCATCACCCGACAGGAGTGTGACGAGTTTGCCGTACGGTCTGTATCCAAGGCTGCCAAGGCCCAGGAGGAAGGGTGGTTCACTGAGATCGTCCCCACCCCGGCCTACAACTTTGTGCTTGGCGAAAACGGGACCTATGAGAAGAAAGAGTTCATCGTGGACAAAGACGATGGCGTCCGTGCCGGTACCACCGTAGAGGGCATCGCTCGTTTGAACAGCCCCTTCAAGGCCGGCGGGGTAGCCACGGCCGCCAACTCTTCCCAGACCACGGACGGCGCTGCCGCCACCCTCCTTGCCAGCAAGGAGGCCTGCGAAAAGTTCGGCCTGAAACCCCTGGCCAGGCTCGTGGGCTACGCCGTTGCCGGGTGCAAGTCCGATGAGATGGGGGTCGGCCCCAAGTACGCCATTCCCAAGGTTCTGGAGCAGACCGGCTTCACCCTGGACGACATCGACGTCATTGAGCTCAACGAGGCCTTTGCCACCCAGTCCCTTCACTGCATCAAGGAGCTGGGCCTCGACGAATCCAAGATCAACCTCAACGGCGGCGCCATTGCCCTGGGCCACCCCCTGGGCTGCACCGGCGCCAAGCTCACCGCCACCCTGCTGGCCAACATGAAGCGGGTGGGGGCCAAGCGCGGCATCGTCTCCATGTGCATCGGAGGCGGCATGGGCGCTGCCGGTGTGTTTGAACTTGTCTAGACTGTTGTGTCCGCCTCGGCGGGCATGAAAGGGCTTCTACGAAGATGCGGAAAGGGGCCGGACACCTCTTTCCGCATCTTTTTGGTTCCTTAAGACCGAAGCCCGGTCTGGCAAGGGACCGGAACGCCATGGACAGGAAACATCACGGATTCCTTCCGCGCATATATTCAAAAGCCTGATTCCCTTCTGTGTGTATGTGGATTTTTCTTAACATGGTGCTTCGGTCCGTTTTTTTGCTCAAGGTTCTATGATTCCCTGCGGTTGGAAAGGGCTCGGGTTTGCTTCCAATGCACGTGCTTTGCTCATAAACCGATGCCGTTGAGGTGTCTGGACGCTGTTTTTACTTGTCGGATGCTCTTTTTTTTGATTGTGTATTACGCATGTGAAATAAAATAGGCTAAGGGCTAAGGGCTAAGGGCTAAGGGCTAAGGGCTAAGGGCTAAGGAGAGAGAGATGGGCGAGTGGAAGAAGACGGGGTGTGTGTTGTGTGCGCAGAACTGCGGGCTTGAGGTGCAGACCGAGGGGCATCGTATCGTGAAGGCCCGTGCCGACAAGGAGAACGTGAGGAGCCGGGGGTACATGTGCCGGAAGGGTGGCAACGTGGCCTTTCACCAGAACCACGAGGGGCGGTTGACCCAGCCTCTGAAGCGCACAGAAAAGGGGTTTCAGGAGATCTCCTGGGAGCAGGCGTTTTCCGAGATCGGCTCCAGGCTCCGGGGGATCGTGGACGAGCATGGGCCAAAGTCTTACGCGTACATGGGGGGAGGGGGGCAGGGCTGCCATTTTGAGGCGGCCTTCGGCATGACCCTCATGAAGGCCGTGGGTTCCAAGTTTTCCTACAACGCCCTGGGCCAGGAGCTCACCGGATATTTTTGGGCCTGCGGTCGCATGATGGGGCGCCAGAACCGTTTTGCCATTCCCGACGAGCATCATGCAGAGATGATCCTGGGCATCGGCTGGAACGGCATGGAGAGTCACCAGATGCCCAGGGCTCCTCTGGTGTTGAAGGAGTTTTCAAAGAACCCGGACAAGTTTTTGGCCATTATCGATCCCCGGAAATCCGAGACAGCCCGGGTTGCCAACCTGCATATCCCGGTGCGGCCCGGCACCGATGCCCTGCTGGCCAGGGCCATGATAGCCATCATTCTGGAGAAGGGATGGGAAAAACGCGATTACCTTGATGCGTATTGCACCGGTTTTGCCGACATCGAGCCCTGGTTCCGCGGGTTCGATATCAACGGGGCCCTTGCCGTGTGCGAGGTCTCCTATGATGATGTCCTTGCCCTGTGCGAAAAACTGGCGACCCTGAAGTGGTGCATGCACTTTGACCTGGGGGTTTACATGAACCGCCACAGCACCCTCACCAGCTACCTTTACATGCTCCTGGCGGCTGTGTGCGGCCGATGTGGGGTGGCAGGCGGCAACGTCATTCCCGGTACCATCGTGCCTTTGGGCAGCCACACCGACGAGCGGGACGAAAAGAACTGGCGCACCGTGAAGACCGGGTTCCCCGCTTTGAATGGGGCCTACCCTCCCAACGTCATGCCCGAGGAGATCCTTTCGGATCACCCCGAGCGACTCCGGGCGGTGCTCTGTTCCGGGTCCAACCCCCTGCGGAGCTACGCGGACACCACGGCCTACGAAGAGGCTTTCAAAAAGCTCGACCTGCTGGTGGTCTCGGAGCTTGCCATGACGGAGACGGCCGAGCTGGCCCATTACGTGCTTCCGGCCAAGAGCGGTTACGAGTCCTACGATGGCACCTTTTTTCCCTGGAACTATCCGGAAGTCTATTTTCAGATGCGTCCCCCCGTGGTGACGGCCAAGGGGGACCCCAAGGAGGTTGGGGAGATTTACACCGGCATCGCTGAGGCTGCAGGGTACATCCCCGAGATCCCTGCCTATGTGTACAAGGCGGCCAAAAAAGACCGGAAAACCTTTGCCGCGGCCCTGTTCAGTTTTGCTTCCAAAAACAAAAAAGCCATGAAGGTGCTCCCCTTTGTGCTGGCCAAAACCTTAGGGAAAGAGCTGGGCTCAGCCAACCTGGCGGCCCTTTGGGGGATCACCCTGGCCATGCCCAAGACCAACCGGAAGAACGCGGCCCGGGCCGGGTTTGGCCTGCCCAAAGCCTGGCAGACCGCCTTGAACCCTGTCAATTTCGCAAAGGCCCTTGCAGGCATGGTGCGGTATCGCGCCCTGGCCCCGGTGGCCCTTCTGACCCCGCAGATTGCCCAGAGTGAGGCGGTGTTCCAGGCCATTGTCGATCACCCCGGCGGCCTGTGGGTGGGCAAGATGGATCTGGACGGGAATCTGGCCGAGATCCGGCACCCTGACGGGAAGATGCATCTCCATGTCCCGGAAATGGATTCGTGGGTGAAGACCGTCACCCCCGAGGCCGAGGCCGCAGCCCTTGAAAGAACGAAGGAGGCCCCCCTTGTGCTCATGGCCGGGCGGCACACCTCAAACAACAGCAACACCCTCATGCGCGATCCCGCCTGGAACGAGGGAAGGCGCCCCTGCACGCTGGCCATGCATCCGGCGGATGCTGAGCGGTTCAACCTGACGGACGGCCAGATGGTGACGATCACCACCGAGGCGGCCTCCGAGGTGATAGAACTGGAGATCACCGACCACATGCGCGAAGGCCAGGTGGCCATTCCCCATGGGTTCGGCCTGGTGCACAACGGAGAGGCCTTTGGTGTGAACGTCAACCGCCTCACCAAGAATACCCACAGGGATTCCTTTGCCGCAACACCCCTGCACCGTTACGTGCCTTGCCGGGTGGAGGCGGTATAGTAAAAAAATCCGGTCTTGACCCGGATATTTCATGAGAAAACAACCGCTCAAAAGGAAAATAATCTGATTTCATCTGGCTACAATAAAAATGCCAGTTTTTTTGAGAATGCAAAATGTAAATCAGTGTTTGCTGTTTGATTTTCTCACCCTTCGTACAATATCCGGGTTGAGTCTGCACGAGGTAGGTAGTATACAAAAGATGCTTTTTTATGTCTCTGGCCTACCTTGGTGACTCTGTGGATGATTCTAATTCCTGTTCTGATGAGAGGTTTTTTATGACAATTCGTGGGTATTCGTTTGACGGGTATGTGGATGAGGTGAAGGCATTTCACGGTCATGTGGCCCCGGGGATGGTGGCCGGCGGCTTTATGGTGGAGCTGGCGTTGTCCCGCCTGCCGGACGGCGGGCTCTACGATGCGGTGAGCGAGACCCGGGCCTGTATTCCGGACGCGGTTCAGCTCCTCACCCCCTGCACCATCGGTAACGGATGGCTCAAGATTGTCCCCACCGGGCGTTTCGCCCTTTCCCTTTACGACAAGCATACCGGCAAGGGCGTGCGGGTGGCCCCCGATTACGATATCCTGGATCAGTGGCCCCAGTTTAAGGCCTGGCTGCTCAAGCTGGTGCCCAAAAAAGAGCAGGACACCCCTGCGTTGATGAATGAGATCAGGGAAGGGGGCATCTCCCTGTTTACCTGTGAGCCTGTTTCCCTGGACCCCTCGTTTCTGGGCGGCAAGAAAAAGCACGTGAGCCATATCCACCGCTGCTCACTTTGCGGCGAGGGGTTCCGCTCTGTTGACCGGGCCGAGATCTGTCCGGCCTGTTCCGGGGAAGCGACCCTTTACGTCCGCAGCACCGAAGATGAGGTGATCCTGACCTCCACTGCCCTGGAAGAGGCCGTGGGCGGCCACGCCCTCCACGACATGACCCTCATCGTACCGCGTAAGCAAAAAGGGCCGGCCATCGTCAAGGGACAGCGCATCACCGATGCCGACGTGGAGGTCCTGAAGCGCATGGGAAAAAACAGGGTCTACCTCGAAGAGCAGAATCATCGGGAGAGCCTTGTCCACGAAGACGATGTGGCCATTGCCTTCGGCGATACCCTGGGCGGGGAGGGGGCGGTGGTTGCCGGGCCGCCCAAAGAGGGAAAAGTGGAGTTCCGTGCGGCGCATGACGGCCTGTTCTATGTGGATACCCAGCGGGTCAACAGGCTCAACTCCATGGCCAACGTGATTCTGTCCACCCTCCCTTCATGCACGCCCGTTTCCGGGGGACAGCTCCTTGCCGGGACCCGGGCCGTTCCTCTGTTTTTGTCTCGGCCCGAGTTTGCCCGGTGCATGGCCCTTGCCCATACGCCGCTATTTCATGTGGCTCCTTACATCATCCGTGAGGCAGGGGTCATTGTCACAGGCACCGAGGTCTACGAAGGCCGCATAAAGGACGGGTTCCTTCCCTACGTGGAGTCCATCCTCGGAACCTACGGGGCCGGTGTTGCCGCGTCTGCCTTTGTGCCCGATGAGCCTGCCCGGCTCGCTGCCGAGGTGACCCGTATGGCAGGGGAGGGGATCAAACTCATCATCACCACGGGCGGACTTTCCGTGGACCCCGACGATGTCACCCAGCGTGGCCTGGAAAAGGCGGGCGTCACCGTCACCTCTTCACGGTCTCCCGTTCTCCCTGGGGCCATGACGCTCCTTGGGAGCCTGGGGGATACCGCCGTGGTGGGAGTCCCCGCAGGGGCGCTGGCCTCGGAAAAGACAGCATTTGATCTGGTGCTGCCGCGGCTTTTGGCCGGCATGGACGTCACGCCTGAGGATGTGTACGCCATGGGGGTTGGCGGGCTGCTTGTCGGCGCATAACCAGAGAGTCGTAAAGCCGTTACCGAACCGGCCGTAAATCGACCCGTTTCATGGCCTGTCTTCATGGGGCGTCTGCATCATACTGATGACAGACGCTATGGATGAACGCCTTCTTTTTTCTGATGCCCTTCACGTATTGACATGAACATGACCTGGACCCACCATCCCATGCCCGGCGGCGTGACCATAGAAGCCGCATGGAGCCCCTGCAGCACGCCGCAGCCCAAAGGATGTGTTGTGCTCTGGCCCTGCATGGGGGGCGATTGCCGCATGTATGCCATGCCCGTGGAGACCTTTGCGTCAGCGGGCTGGCATGTGCTTTTCTACAACCCGCGAGGCCATGGCGGGTCCACGGGGTATCTATCCGTTGAAACGGCAGGGGAGGATTTGAAGCGCCTCCTGGACCGTTTTGACCTTTCCGGGCTGCCCCTCACCGCCATGGGGCACTCCGGCGCCTGTGCCGCCTGGCTCAAGGCCTCGGCTGCCGGGCTCGCTGTGAAGGAATTTTTCTTTACGGCTCCGGTGCTCAATTCCCGCAGGTCCCTGTTTTACATGTACGAGACCGGGACCATCGGGGAGTTTGTCTTCGTAACCTCCCGTCTTGCCGCCGATCCTGCCCATTTCAAACGCATCCTTGCCGACACCGCCTGGCTGGACCCGGAGTATTGGCATGCACACAACCTGGAGCATGTCTTAAACGGGGGCAACGGCTCTTTTCCCATGGGCAGTTTCCTCCGTGAGCTTTTTATCCCCGGGGTCGATGCCATGCCAGAGCTGGGATGCCGGGAAGCCGATGTGACCCTTTTTTTTCCGGCACGGGACAACTGGTATCCCCACAGGGAAACCCTCGACGGGTGTTCGGAAAGGCTGACCGCCGTTGAGGTCCCCGATGCCGGTGATCATTACTTCTCAGGTGCGTGGTCGGCCGTGTGGTCGGAGACCGCCCATCGGATGGCGATTCCGGCGGCCGGTTTCCTGTGAATAGGTTTTATCGCTTGAATAATGGCGATGTATTGCGTATATTTACAGAGTATTAGTGAAGGCTGTGTTGGTTTGTTTTACCCCTTTTTTTTACCTGCGGGATGTCGTGTGGAATGCCTGCCACACCCGCGGGTAGGTTTCCATCAAGCCGCCATGGACTCCCTCTTCATTTGGGGGGATGACCGGCAACGTCTTTCTGGTTCTGTCCATTCCATTGTCCGATACCTCTTTCTGTAGCCATTTCCATGGCTGGATCGTATCCCTGCGATCAGCACGAATGTATTCCCGATAAATCATCAACAAAGCGTTTGGCTCCCCACTTTATTGTGCGGGCGCCGGTTCAGGCGGACCGTGTCCGATTGCATGGCAATACCGATTGGTCGGTGTGCCTAAGGGGCTGATCATGGGATGCTCTGCTCCTCGGCCAATACGCGAGATTGTTTATTTGAATCCATCATTTCCTCAGAGGTGACGCTATGAAAATTATGGGATGGCTATGGGTGGGTATTGGGTTGTTGTTTCTTTCGGCACAGGCGGCCTTTGGCGGGGGGGTCTGGCTTTATGAGGCCGGGACACCGGATATGGGCACGGCCCAGGCCGGTCGCGCGGCCCTGGCAAATGATGCCTCCACGGCAAGTTTTAACCCGGCCGGCATGTCTCGCCTTGATCGGTCCCAGCTCATGCTCGCCCTGGTCGGGCTGGAGGTCAAAGCCAAGTTTTCTTCGTATGAGTCGAGCAAGGGCGGGGGGGACGGCGGCGATGCCGGGGGGTTTGTTCCGATTTTTGGTTTTAATTACGTGCACAAGCTCAACGACGATGTCAGTCTGGGCATTTCCACCGGGTCCTACTTCGGCCTGGGGCTGGATTACGGTGCCAACTGGGCCGGTCGTTACTTTATCCAGGAGGCTGAACTCATCACCTATGCGGTCAACCCCGGGGTCTCTTACCGGGTCAATGATATGCTGTCCGTGGGGTTCGGCATCAGCCTGGTCTACGGAGAGCTGGACCAGAAGGTGGCCCTGGCCAATCTGGAGCCCGGAGCGGATGGCCAGCTGAGTATTGAGGAAGACGACACCGAATTTGGCTTCAACCTGGGCGTTCTCGTGGAGCCCATGGATAAGCTCCGCCTTGGGCTGACCTACCGTTCGGAGGTGGAGATGGAGTTCAAGGATTCCGCGACCTTGACCAATGTGGGACCGGGGTTGCAGGCGCTGCTGGAAAGCCTGGGGCTCGTTGGGAGCACCGTGGATCTGGGGTTGAATATTCCCCAGGCGATCATGGCCAGCGGGGTGTTTGAGCTTTCGGACCAATGGGCAATTATGGCCAACGTCGGCTGGCAGGACTGGAGCGCCTTCGGACAGCAGACCCTGACGTTTCGTTCGAACACGTCCACAAGCCTGACCCAGGACCATGATTATGACGACACCTGGCATTTTGCCCTGGGAGCCCAGTACCGTTTTGACGACCCCTGGCTCTGGTCCTTTGGCATGGCCTACGACACCTCGCCCCTGGACAGAACCACACGAACACCGGACGCCCCGCTGGATCGCCAGGTACGGATCGGTACCGGGATTCAGTATGATATCAACGCAGACATGACCGTGGGGGCGGCCTATGAGTTCATTGATGCGGGGGCGGCCAATATTGATCTTGAGAGCGAGCCCCTGCGCGGCACCCTTCGGGGTGATTACGCCACCAATGAGATCCATGCCTTTGCCGTGAATTTTAATTACAAGTTTTAAAAAGAGACCGGTCCTCCACAGAGGCGTCGAGGACCGGTGCCCGGACTCGGGAAAAGAGGCGGGATCAGAGCTGCGCTTCGGATGGCAGCTGGGGGGCGTTGCCATGGGCCGAAAAGGTGCCCATGGCAAACAAGGCCCTTTCCGGCGGTGTTCGAGGTGTGTGGCGTTCACCGTCAATGCAGGTGACCCTGGGCTGGATACCGGTGCCGTTGGCAATCTGGATGGCAAGGCCGGGCCTGGCGTTCAATTCCAGGATCATGGGGCCTTTGGTGCTGTCCAGGACGATGTCCACACCGAGGTACCCCAGGTCGGTGATGTCGTAACACCGGGCTGCCAGCTCTGCAAATTTGGGCCAGTCCGGCACAACAAAGGTGGAGAGGTCTTTGCCCGTGTCCGGGTGGTGGGTGAGGGGGCGGCCGAATTGAACGGCTTTCAGGGCCTTGCCTGTCCCGATATCGATGCCCACCCCCACGGCCCCCTGGTGAAGGTTGGCCTTGCCGTCCGATGCTGCGGTGGAGAGACGGGTCATGGCCATCACAGGGTATCCTTTGTACACAATGACGCGAATGTCGGGAACTCCCTGGTAGGAAAACCCGTCAAAGGCAGTGGAGAACTCCACCATCTCTTCGATCATGGCCACATCATTGCTGCCGCCCAGGCTGAAAAGGCCGCTCAAGGTGTTGGACGCATGACGTTTGACCTCGGCAAGGGTAACGAGACCGCCGCCGGGTTTCAGGAAATCCCGCCCCTGGCGGCCGCTGATGACGAGGATCCCCTTCCCACCGCTTCCCCTGGCCGGTTTGATCACAAAGGCCGGGCACCCTTCCAGAAAATCTTCCAGTTCCCCCACATTGCCCTGGGTTTTGATCACGCCGAGGAGTTTCGGTGCTGAGATACCCGCTTTTTCCAGGATGATTTTGGTCCTGAGCTTGTCGTCCACGAGGGGGTAGAGCCGCCTGGGGTTGTTCTGGGCGATCATCACCACGTTGCGGCGATTCATGCCCACAATGCCCGCCTTTTTCAGCTTTGAAGGAGAGGTGAAGAACATGGTCATTTCCCTCCGGCAAGGGGTTCGAACCGGCGCAGTTCGGTGAGCCGGTACCCTGAATAGCTCCCGATCATGATGATCACGGCCAGGACCACCAGCAGCAGCTCCGGAAAGGAGTAGGCCAGGTGGCCGATGAGTTTACTCTGCATGGCAAGGAAGATAAGGGAAGCGGAAAAGAGGCTGCCTCCCCCCTGGATCAGGACATCCCGAGGGCCTTCTTCCTCCCAGAGCACCGACATGCGTTCGATGGTCCATGAGATGATGATCATGGGGAAAAAGGTGACCCTCAGGCCCGCTTCGAATCCCATTTTGATACTGATGACGCTGATGGCCACATAGATGATGATGACAAAGACCAGAACCGCTGAAATCCTGGGCACGAGCAGGAGGTTGAGGCTGCTGAGGTAAGAGCGCAGAAACAGGCCGACCCCGACGATGAGCAGAAACAGGGCCAGCCCAGCCAGGAGGTTGACTTGGAGAAAGACCATGGCGATGAGGATGGGCATGAAGGTCCCTGAGGTCTGGATTCCCACGAGGTTGCGAAGGATCACCACGATGAGTGCCCCGATGGGGATGAGCAGCAGGAGCTTGAAGGTGTTCTGCTGGGAGACGGGGAGGCTGTAGATGGAAAAATCGATGAGCATGTGTTTGTTGAATTTCCCGTGCGTGACGGCGGCCCTTTGTGCGGAGACGGTCCTTTCAAGGGTGGCAAAGGTGATCTTTCCCCCAGTGCCACCGGTGATATCGAGGATGGCGTCGTTGCCGTATCTCCAGAGAAGAAATTCGTTTCGTTCTTCAACTTCGACGGTTCTTGGGTTGATGAGCTTTAACTTGTCGCCGTCAAGAAACTCGATGTAACTTTTGAGGGTCTGTTTTTTCTTTCCTTCTGATAGTTTGAGCCCTTTGACCTTTCTTGCCTTGACCCCCGCCATGTTGATAAGGCCGCTGGTAAGGATGTACTTGCCGCCGTGCTCCTCCGCATGGGAGAGGAGCAAGGCAGCGTCCTCGTTCAGGGGATCGTTGAGGGCATTGAGGATGGTATCGGTAAGATCAACCGGTTGGTCCTCTGTTTTTTTTGCTTCCGATACAATGTTGGTGGCAGCGGCCTGCTGCGGGCCCGTAAAGGAGAGGGGAGGCGTTGTTTGCATGGCGCCGGGTTTCAGCCTGACGTCCTTTGCATGGCGGTATGCCGTGGTGCGGAAAAAGATTTTCTGATCGCCGTCTGCCTTGTCGGTGGTCCAGATGCCCTGGTCTTTTTGCCGTTCGAATGTATACCCCTTGGTCACGGATTGCCTGCCCGTGATGGAGAGCGAGTCGGTTTTGGGCATGTTGACCGAGACTTGTGCGGGGCCGCCGAGGGCAGTGAACGTGATGGTCGCCTCAATGGTCCAGACCGTCTCTTTTTGCTCCGGGAACAAGGGAAAGCCGAGCTTGATGTGCTTGTATGCGGCGGCCCCTGCCCCAAGGGCAATGAGTACGACGATGATGGCGATGATCTGGATACGTTGTTTCATGAGTTACTCCTCGCCCAAGGGGGTGGTGACGTTTTTGAGGGTCACGTCGACAATGAATTCACCCTCCAGAAAATTGCGCCCGATGAGCACCTGGTAGGTAAACTCCGAACGATCCGTAAGGGTAAACTCCTTGTAGAGGGCAACGCCGCCGAGCAAGGCCTTCATTTTGACCACGGGCCGCCTCTGGCTCTCCTCGCCGTGTCTGGTGATTTTTACGGTTCGGGTCAGTTTTTTCTCTATCTCATGCGTGTCGCCGCTTTTTCTCTCGGTGAGGGTAAAACGGACCCATTTTTTGCCGTCGCGTTCGAAGTGCTTGATGTTCGTGGCGTCCAGTGAGCAGCTGGTGGCACCCGTGTCAATACGTGCAGGCAGAGTGATACCCGCCTTGACGAGGGTCACCGGTTCCACCTCGCCGATGACCATTCTGTCTGACGGGATATCAGGGTGAGACCGGTGCCCGGCGCAGGAGACGCACAGAATGGCAACGGATGAGGCGATGACGAGACGGGTGGACACAAAGGCAGTTTTTTTCATGGAGGCACGCTGTCCTTCTTTTGGGGTGAAGAGACTTCTGTCATGCGTAAATTGGCCAAACATGCTGAGTGGTACTCAGGTGCGACGGCCCGGCAGGCGCAGAAAAAGGGGGGGATGCCAGGGGACAGGGCAATGGCCGGGTCGGGCGGTGGGTTTGAATGCTCTTTTTTGTGTCGGGGTCACACCGTGAGTCGACTCTGTTGTCACGGTATGGAATGGCTGGATTGCTTTAACTTCTCAGTTTGATTAAGAAAAACATACGCGATATGGCCGGGCGATTCAATGAAAAAACGATGTGTGTACCGCATTGAAAACGGGTGGTTGACATGGGTATGGCCACGTCACGGCAAGGGAACGGCCTTCTCTACCGGGGCTTGGCCAGGGGGCTGGGGGGCCGGTGCCTCGGATTGATCGTCGGTGATCAATTCCTCATCATCTTTCATGGCCATTTCGGCGATGGTGTCCAGGACAGATTCCCAGGACCTGCCGGTTCCCGTGGACAGGAGAAAGGAGCGCACCTTTTTGACTCCCGGTGTGTGGCGGGCGTGATACTCGGCGGCCTGCACGGCCCTGTCCGAGCCGACCACCCCCAGGAGCACGGCATGGCACTGCACGGATTTGACATACACGTTGGTGGAGAAGATGGCGCTGTCGGCAACCAGCCTGGCGTTGAGTTCCGTGGTGATGCGCAGGTCGTCGGTGATGGCGCAGAATCGCTCGTCCCCTTTTTTCAGGATGTAGGGCACCGGGGGCTTGCCCGTGACTTGTCGGGCGATGGTCACGAGGCGCTCGGCCTCCCCCAGGGTGTCACACTGCCCCACGATAAAGGGGTAGCCGTAGTAGCATTTGGCCGAGACATCCAGGACCATGGTGACATCATCGGCCAGGATTTTTTCCATGAGCAGGGCGGTGAGCTTTTTGTCGTTCAGGATGTGCTTGAGGCTCCGCTCGTCCACGGCGGTTTTGTAGACGGTCCGAGCCCCACTGCGTATGGCCGACCCCACGCTGCAGGAGGTCATCAGTAAAAGAACCAGGGCTGTGGCTGTCATATATCGTTTCATGCATCCACCGCAAAAATGGGGTCACTATTCTGATACCATTCAGCCTGCTTCCATCGGGGGCAACAAGGGTTCGAACCCTTACAAAAGGGGCTGCTCGAACCCCTCAAGCCGAGTTTTTCCGGCGTAACGTCTCTTCGGGGTCGGACAAGAGACCCACGGCTTCAGCAAGGGCCTGCCGGGCCTCTTCGATCATTCGTCGGATGAGTTCGTCAACACCGGGGATGTCCTCGATGAGCCCCACGGACTGACCGATGGTGAGCATGGCTTCTTCTGCGTTTCCCTCTTTCCAGACGGCCTTGGCACGTTCACCGGAGATGAGGGGCAAAAGGTCGGTGAGGTCCCCGCCTTTTTGCTCCACCTCCGCCACCTGGCGCATGACGGTGTTGGACAGGGCCCGAACCTGAAGGCCGAAGGCGCTCAAGAGGGACTGGAGGTTCAGGGAGGTGTCGTTCTCTTTTTTTTCCATGAGCACCTTGTGGATGTTGGCGTGGACCCCGCTCTCCCGGGTGGCAAGGAACCGCGTGGCCATCATGATGCCGTCGGCACCTAACGAAAGGGCCGCTGCCAGGCTCCGGCCAGTGGCCATGCCCCCTGCGGCCAGGACGGGGATGTCCACTTCGGAGACCACCCGGGGCACCAGCACCAGGGTGGAGACATTGTCCATGTGGGGGAAGCCCCCCTCCTCGAACCCTGCGATGGTGACGGCATCGTAGCCCACCTTCTGGGCGTGCACCGCGTGTTTGACGGTTCCGACTTTGTGCAGCACCTTGACCCCGGCCTCTTTGGCCATGGGGATGAATTCGGGCCCCAGGAACCGGTCCACAGGGGCCCCGGCAATTTCCAGGGCCGTGACCCTTTTTTCACAGCAGACCCGGAAAAAGTCCTGAAGCAGCTCCACGGGAAGGCGGATGGAGGGCATGGTGGTGATGTTGACGATGAAGGGCTTGTCCGTGAGCCGTCGGGTGTCATCGATGGCGGCCCGCAGGTCGTCTGCGCTGTTGTAGTTTCCCGAGGTGAGGTTTCCCAGGGCACCCGCGTTACTGATGGCCGCGGCCAGGGAGGGTTTGGCGATCCAGAGCATACCGCCGCACTGAATGGGGTACCTGCATCCGAAGAGATCCGTCATGCGTGTCTTCATGGGGTGTCCTTTGCGGGTTGAACGGGTTTGGGATGTCGGGACGTGCTGAGTGAGATATGTTGAGATGACTATACGTTAGCACAAGCTTGGAAATGGGGTCAATGATAGGGCGCGTCCCGTGGACCATGGCGTGGTCATGGAGGCATGGGCGCCGGAAGTATCCATTTTTCCGGGGGGGAAGGCCTGTGGATTCCCCCTTTCGGGTGGCGTCATCGGCCCTTTACAGAACCGGTGTTTCCCTGCCCGGGGGCCCCGGGTGTCTCTTTCATTTTTTCCCCGTTGCAGGCTCAAACCCCGGACCGCCCGTCATTGGGCTTTCTACAGGATTTTTACAGGAACGCTCCTCGGAGGGATGCAAAGAATCTTCTTTGCAGTTGCCTCCCACCTATGGTAATCCCCAAACGTTATGGCAATAGATAACCCGTTCACCACCCCTTAACCCGGTTCCGGGCTGAGTTTAGATGTCGTCTTGCAAAGTCGATGAGACGACCGCACCGTCCAGGCAGTGACTTGTGGCGGAGCGGCCATCATGCAGTGTTCCGTTGCGGCGGGGTCCTGCGTTTTTTGGGACCATCGTGCCAACCCCCTGAAAGAGTCGTTTGAATGATACATGCCGGTATTGCGGCACAGCTTTGCTGTGTCTAAAGAATTCCTGCGTGCTCATCACGGCTTGAGAACCGATCCCTTGAGGTTTTGATTATGAGTGCAAATCAGATTTTTGATAATGAGAAGTACCTGCGGGAGCAGGCCGGTGAGATCCGGAAGCGTATTGAACGATTCGACAACAAGCTCTACCTGGAGTTCGGCGGCAAGCTGATGTTCGACTACCATGCCGCCCGCGTGCTTCCGGGCTATGACCCCAACATCAAGATACGCCTTCTGCAGAAGCTCAAAGACCAGGCCGAGGTACTGATCTGCATTTACGCCGGGGACATCGAACGCAAGAAGGTCCGCGCCGACTTCGGGATCACCTACGAGACCGACATCCTCAAGATCATCGACGACCTTTCCGAGTGGGGCATCGAGGTGCGGGGCGTCATCATCACCCGTTTTGAGAATCAGCCTGCCGCCGTGCTCTTCAAGACCAAACTGGAACGCCGCGGGATCAACGTCTACACCCACTACTTCACCAAGGGCTACCCCACAGATGTGGAGACCATCGTCAGCGACGAGGGCTACGGAGTCAACGACTACGTAAAGACCGAAAAGCCCCTGGTCATCGTCACCGGACCCGGTCCCGGCAGCGGTAAGATGGCCACCTGCCTTTCCCAGCTTTACCATGATCATAAGCACGGTATCCAGGCCGGTTACGCCAAGTTCGAGACCTTCCCCGTCTGGAACCTGCCCTTGAAGCACCCGGTGAACATCGCCTATGAAGCGGCCACGGCAGACCTGGCCGACGTCAACATGATCGACCCCTTTCATCTGGAGGCCTACGACACCAAGTCGGTGAACTACAACCGGGACGTGGACGTTTTTCCCGTGCTTAAGAGGATCCTCCAGAAGATCACCGGCGATGAGTCCTGCTACCTCTCTCCCACGGACATGGGCGTGAACCGCGTGGGCTTTGCCATCGCTGATGACGAGGGAGCCAAGGATGCCTCCAAGCAGGAGCTGATTCGGCGCTATCTTCGTTACCGCTGTGAGTATGTCCTGGGCATGGTGGACAAAGACACGGTTCAGCGCGCCGAACTCCTGATGAAGGAGTTCGACCTTACCGAAGAGGATCGCTCCGTGGTGGGTCCTGCACGAAGAGCCGCAGAAGAGGCCAAGTCCGACCCACGTCTGGGCAACGAAGGGCTCCACTGCGGTGCCGCCATCAAGCTGAAAGACGGCACCATCATCACCGGCTCCAACTCTCCCCGCATGCACGCCGCAGCCAGCGCCATTGTGCGTGCTCTCAAATACCTGGCGGAGATTCCCGGTAAGATCCAGCTCCTTCCCCAGGCCACCGTGGACTCGGTGAACAACCTTAAGACCGATGTGCTGGGAGAAAAGAACCTCTCCCTGGACCTCCAGGAGACCCTCATCACCCTGGCCATCAGCGCCACCAGCAACCACGCGGTCCAGCTGGCCATGGAAGGGCTCAAGGAGTTCAAAGGCTGTGAGATGCACATGACCCATATGCCCACCCCCGGCGACGAGGCCGGTTTGAGGCGACTGGGTGTCTACCTCACCACCGACCCCCTCTTTTCGTCCAACAACCTGTATACGGCCTAAAGAAACAGGTCATAGGGCTTAGATTGACAGGTGACAGGGCCAGGGGAGAAACATGATTTCCCGGGCGGCAAGCTCGGGTGAAGCGTTGCCCTGGACCTTATATAAGAACACCACAAAGAAACGCACCGGAGCACCTTTGTTCCTGTGCGTTTTTTTTGTGGCCGCGAGATGGATTCCATGTGCGCTGGAACAAAGAACACCTTTTGTCTTTTTTGTTAGCTGTGATACGAGTGTGTTTCGGTATGCAGCGTTACCTGGAGCCCTTGCCAAAGGACCTCGATGGCATAACCCTACAGCATTCGCGATCCTCATTGTGGGGGCATTGTGTTTATTCTTATATAAGGAGACCCTGTAATGAACCGTTCGAGTTCCCGGCATGTGTCCGCCGGTCTGTTTATCCGGTTTTTACTGGACCGACCCCGCGCCCTTGGGGTGGGGCTCATGCTGGCGGTTTGTCCCGTCCTTACCCTTGTTCTGCTCAGCTGGCTCATCACCTCCATGGACGGTAAGGGGCCGGACTTTGATTCCCTCCTTGAAAAGGGCAGGCCGGTTACCGCCACGGTGGTGGATGTCAAGCCGGTGACACGCATCACCATCGAGCACCGCAATCCAGTGCGTATTACCTACAGCTACAGGGAAAACGGTGCTTCTGTCATCGACACGGTCCAGACCATGGCTGAGGCAGGCTACAGCCTCAAACCCGGCCAGGCCCTGACAGCCCTCGTGTCTGGTGGCGATTCCATTCTTCCCGATTATCCTCCGGTGGTCTTTCCCGGGTGGGCCATTGCCGTCATCAGTGGCATTTTTGCCATGATGGGCCTTCCTTTTCTGGTTTATGCCTGGGCGGGTGCTGCCGCCAAAAGGCGGCTCTACCGTCGGGGCGCTTTGATCAACGGCACCGTGGACTCCTTTTCTTCGGCTTACTGCGTGCCTTTTACCGCAACCCGAATGCAGGTCGCCTTTACCGGCGTCACAGAGGAGGGCAGGGCCGTGAAGGGCTCCACCGTGGTGGTGGCTGACGAAAGCTGGCACGGAAAGAAAAGGGGCAGCACGGTGCGGGTGCTGGCGGATCCCTTGCTTCCCGAACGGGCCTGTGTGGTGGAAGAGGCGGTGATGGGTGCTGTTCGAGGGAGGAAGGGAAAAGGCTAAAGGCAAAGGGCTAAAGGCTAAAGGCTAAGGGCTAAGGGCGAAAGGCGAAGGGCGAGGGAGGGGGGCATCGCTATGCTGCGTTGTTGTGCCTGCGTTAACACGGGAACATTCTTTTGGAGGTCAAGTGATGAAACATGGCGTGGCCTGTTTTTTCAGTATCCTTTTTATTCTCTCCACGGCATCTGCTCATCCGGCGGATACAGCCCCGACTCGCCCCAGCGGCGTGGTTCTTCTCCACGGCCTGGCGCGGTCCGCCTCGTCCATGGAAAAGATGGAAAAAGCCCTCCAGGCCGCAGGCTATACGACCCTCAACATCGACTACCCCTCCACCGATTACCCGGTGGAGGTCCTCTGCCGGGACCACGTGGCCCCTATGGTGAACGTCTTTTCTGAAGCCAACGGCGGCTCCATCGCCTTTGTCACCCATTCCATGGGCGGGATTGTCCTTCGGTATCTGGTGAAAGAGGAGCTTATCAACCTGCCATATCGCGCCGTCATGCTCAGTCCTCCCAACCAGGGCAGCGAGGTAGTGGACAAACTGGGGCGGCTCCGTCTCTTTACGCTCATCAACGGCCCCGCAGGAAACCAGCTCGGCACCGGTCCCCATCAGCTCCCTGCCACCCTCGGGCCTGTGACCTTCCCCGTGGGCGTCCTCACCGGCACCCGCACCATCAATTTTCTCCTCTCCGCCCTGATTCCCGGCCCCGACGACGGCAAAGTGGCTGTAAGCAAGGCCCCTGTCGCCGGCATGACCGATTTCCTTGCCATCCCCGCCACCCATCCCTTTATCATGAAAAACAAAACAGCCATTCACGAGACGTTGAGGTTTCTGGAAACCGGGCACTTTGGGGAGTAGGGGCCGCACATGCTTTGTCCCTTTGCTCCTCAGGGCATCGCATGTACTGACGGGCTGTGCCCGTGGAACACCGTTAAGCGTATGGCGAATGGATGGGACGGGTTATTGGGGGGGGATAGGTGTGACAAAGGGCAACCTTCTTTGCCAGAGTGCCCCATCGATAACGTCTGTCTGGACGCTGTCGTGGGCCATGGGTAGGGTGGGCAAACCCGAAGCGTCCCCATCATCGACAGGTTAACCACCGAAGAGGTTCCATCGACCCATCCAGCTGCTGGTGTTATTTCAGATAAATCATCGTAATTCATGCTATATGAAGTGCTTATATTTTCAATGGGATGTTTGGGTTTTGTTGATGGTGTGGTATTCTCTTTGGAAACCCAAGGCCTTTTTGGGGCGTTTTTCAACCCATGGAATAAATTCCCTTTTGCGTGCAGTTTCGCGCCTGCTGACGTGACATTGGTTTCGTCTCCTTTCGATCTCCCTTCCTTACTCTTTGATCCGTTTTTCATGGGCCCTTCTATACATTCAATGGCATCGGTTTGCAGTGTGTTAACCACGGTTTCTGTACGAAGCCTGGGGTACGCTTCATTGGTCTGCTCGGCGGGGGCCAATATGCGTTGCGGTTACGGGAGCATTTCGACATCAAGTAAATCAAAATGAGGGAGAACCAAAAATGAAACAACAAGGCCCAGGGAGCGTAAGCAGTTTAGTGATCTTAGGTTTTCTGATGACGATGGCGGTAACCGTTACCGCCAGAGCAGGGGCGGAGGGGTTTGATATATCCAAGGCCAACCTGGCTGATCGAATGACCTACCATCGTGCTATTGATGCCGCCGTCTGGGCCATGCCGCTGATGAATTTTAAGTTTTACCGGGATTCACTGGCCGACAACGGGGTAGGCCCAAACGATGTGGGGTATAACTCAAAGCTTCAGGACTGGAGGTTCCAGACCGCGACACCCAACAACACAACACCCTATATCCATATGTATTGGAATTTCGAGAATGGCCCTGTGGTGGTTGAGATGCCGGCGTCTGCCGACGGGGTGGGCGTTTTCGGAACGCTCATGGATGCCTGGCAGCGCCCCCTTGAGGATGTGGGTGCCAAAGGGCGTGACCGGGGACTTGGAGCGAAGTATTTGCTGATTCCACCCGGGTATGACGGTAAGCTTCTTCCAAAAGCGATGGTTTACGAGCAGGAAACCTATTACGGCTTTGCGGTCCTGCGTCCCATTCTGGCTGGTGGCGCCACCAAGGACAACCTGGCCAAGGCAACGGCACTCACGAAGCAGATTAAGATTTATCCTTTAGCAAATGCTGACAGCCCCACAAAGTCAAAGTACGTGGACGTCTACGGCAAGATGCTTGAGATGACGCCCAAGATGGACGGAACCATTTATCAGCACATCCATGAGATGATCCAGGAAGAGGTTGTTCTGGATCGCGACCTCACCATGATGGGACTACTGGCGCGCCTCGGGATCAAAAAGGGTGAGGCATACAAGCCGGACGCAAAGCGACAGGCCATATTCGATAAGGCTGGCCCAGAAGCACTGGATTACATGATTGAACAGTATCACCGGAATTTGAATCCATGGATGTGGAAAGGCAAAAAATGGTCAAGCTTGGTGCCGGAGCCCGGGTCCCGTGAGACCGAGTGGCGGTATGAGTTCCCTTCCTACTATGATTACCAGGCCCGGGGTGCTCTCTATTACGCGATCATCACCAGCATCAAAAACTATGGCACAGCAACCTTCTACTTAGACCTGGCGGAGACACCCGATGGCGAATGGCTTGACGGCAGCAAGAACTACAAGCTTGTGATGCCGCCCAATGTCCCGGTAGAAAACTTCTGGTCCGTCACGACATATGATTTGAAGACGGCTTCTTACCTGCGCAACATTGAAAAGAGCAGCATCGATTCCACAATGAAAGACGTGAAAAAAAACACCGATGGCTCTGTTGATATTTATTTCGGCCCCAAGCCGGAGAAAGATAAAAAGGGCAATTGGCTTCGCACCGACCCTGATCGGCATTTTTTCCTGCTTGGCCGCTTTTACGGGCCCAAGCCTGCATTGTTCGACGGAAGCTTCGAGCTGAACGATATTGAATTGGTCGAATAAGCAGGCCTGTAGCCGGATTACAAGGAATCGCAATACCCAGTCAGCACTATAAGGTGCCTCTTCGGGGTGCCTGGGCGGACTGTTTTGTGGATGAATGAGTCGGTGCAAGGCATTCTAAGTTGCCACGTGCGGCGGGGAGCTCCACGCGAAGCGACCTGCCGCAGAGGCAACGGAATGGCTATTCCTTTTCGTGCATGGCAAGGAATGCCTGGAACATCTGGTTGATGACGCAGGCATCTCCCTGGTGGTGAAACAGGTTGGCGTCAGTTTCGGCAAGTTCCAGAAGTCTTTGCTGAACACCCGGGGTGAAGGTCAGTCCTTTGGCAATCTTTTTTACGGGGTAGGGCTTTCCTTCAAAAACAGTCCCCCAGATAGCCAGGTCCTTCAATTTTTTAGGGGATGACTTCAGTGGGTTCTCAAAAAAGACGGCAAAATTGGCTTTTTTACCGATATCGATGCTGCCGATTTCATTCTCTTTGCGTATAGCGTGGGCGGCTTCGATTGTTATGGCTCTGAAAGCCTCCTCTACGGTCATCTTTTCTTTGGGCCCAAGGACTTTTTTGCCGGACAAACCGATGCGGTTCACGGCGGCCCAGGCCAGAAGCATGGGGCGGGCCGGTGCCATGGGGGAATCAGAATGGAATGACAGATGAGCCCCTGCATCGACGACGCTTCGACCGCGTACCATCACTTCGGAGCGCTCGGGGCCGACACCGACCTTGCTGTACAACTCTCCCAGCATGTGGATATAAAACGGGTTGGAGCTGATCTCAGCGCCCATTTCGGCCGCCCGCAGCACTTGCGGCTTTTCGGAATAGCCAAAATGGTCGATGCGAAAACGGTGGTCGTATCGAGGGGCTCGGTGCAACAGCCCCTCCAGGGTGTTCAGGCAGAGCTCCATGCCCATGTCTCCGTTTTGATGCACAATAAGCTGGTACCCCTCTTTCCAGAAGGCCCAGGCACTGTCGGCAAAATCCTCCGGTGTCTGGATCCACTCGCCTTTATGCCCATCCAGGTAGCCGTCCTTCATCTGCATCAGCTGAGAAAAAATTGCGCCGTCAGTGAATAATTTGATTTGATCAGGTACCCATTTGACGTGTTCGCTGCTCAGTTTGCTTACCTGCTTGCGTGCTGCCGCGATGGCCTTGTCGGCATCCTTTCCGTTTTTGTCGTAAAGTGCGTTGCCCGCTGGGATCAGGTAGTAATCAAATGGCATGGTGCTGTTTTCCAGGGTGCTGATCATCTGCATAATCATGGATTCCGGTAATTGAACTCCCGGGTCGCTGGCTGCGGTAACACCCCCTGCATGCACATAGTCCAGTGTGCGCTTCAGGCCTGTCTTGAATTTCTCTTCTGATGCGATCACCGGCAGCACTTTTGACACCACCAAATACATGCCCTTTTCCCAGACGTGCCCCTCCTTCCAGTTTGCCATGGCCGACATTTCACCTTGGCCTTTCCAGTCGGACTCTTTAATTTTCAGGAACTCCAAAGCCTTGCTGTTGAAATAAAATTCATGGACCGATCGTTGCCAGACAATAATGGGACGGGTGCGTGAGATGTCATCAAGTTTTTTTCTGTTTAATTCTCCATGGAAGCCCGCATGGTACCCCCAGGTAATGAGAGGCTCGTCAGGGTTTTTGAGGCTTTTCTCAAGTTCTTTCAGACGATTGAGGTAAGCTGCCTCTCCCACAACCCCCTCAACGTCTCCCCAAGGAAGCTGCCAGCTCACCGGGGTAATGAAGTGCGTGTTGCTCACGAGGGCAAACAGCCAGAAATGCAGGTGAGGGTCAATAAGGCCCGGGGTCAGGATCTTATCGGAAAAGGTCTTGTCCACGACCAGCCCCTTGGCATGTTCGAATCGGGAAAGTAAGGTTGCTTTGTCTCCGACATCGATAATGCGTCCGTCTCGAACAGCGATGGCAGATGCCTTTTTGAGGGTGGGAGACATGGTCACCACCTCTTTGGCGATATACACGGTCACCCCGGGAGGGGGAGGGGCAGGCGTGTCGTACAGGTTTTGCAACGACTCTGCTGCGAATGCGTTGGAACAAAGCCAAACAAAACAAAAAAGGACTGTCACCACGAGGTGTCGAGGCGGCCGTTTCCGGGAGCTGTTCATGTTCATCATGATTTCCTTTTTATGGGGGTAATTGCCGTGTGTGTATTATTCGTACGATGGGCGGTGTATCGCGTTTTCAACGCACTTGAGAGAACATGCGAGTTTTTTACTGTGACCAGGGCTGACAGCGTCTCTTCATGCTTCCTGCGTTACTCTGTCAGCCATGAATAAACAAAATTAGGTACGATGGGTGTAAAGCTCAGGCTAAACGCCCAATCCGGTCCAAAGTTATCGTTTGCTTCAAGAAAATAGTCGATGGACGCTCCGACCTGCACTGGAAGATTGCCCATTTTTATGACTTTTTTGACCGTGATATTCAGCGGAACGGTCCATTGTTCATCTTCCCAATTGTAAGAGAGCACCGGGTTGGTCTGTACGTTTAAGCCATTGCCCAGAAACAGCCCGCCAAACAGTTCAAGGGTGGAGGTTGAAAAGGACTCATCCCTCCAGCCGGTAACATCCCACTGGTGTGCAGGAAACGCACCGATAAACCCTGTTGTGTTGATATAAACCACAACCAGTTCCGGGCCCAACCGAAGTTGACCACCGGTGAGTTCGCTTTTCGTTCCCGTCGGGACCGTTCCCTGGATGCCGCCTAAGAGGATCCAGCCGCTGGGATAGGTCTGTCCCAGCGCCACGTCAAAGCCCATGTCACCAAGGCTTGTGGTTTCGTTGAATGTGCCTTGGGTTTGGTCGTACGTGGGTTGACCGGTCAGGAACGTGAATGCCGGTCGGACAAACAGGTTGGTGGTACCGTCATCAGTCAGCGGAAAAGGAAAAATCGGCTGAAAGAGAGTCAGGTTGCCCACCTGATCGTCGCTGTCGGGAAGATCCCCCTGATAAAAGGTCGTGATGCTTTCTAGGGTTAACTTTGCCAGCGGGTTGTTCGGGTTTGAGAGTTCTTTTGAGAGGGCCTCGGAGGACTGGCTCTCCGGTTTTTGCTCTACTGTGTGCAGTTCTTCCGGTGTATCCACGATAGCGTCGGGGATCTTTGCTGATGCGGAGATTGCCGAAGCAACAATAAGCCATGATGCTAAAAGGATATATGTTGTTTTGCTTTTTCTTGCCACGTTTTTCTTCATGTAAGCCTGCATAACGTCCCCTTGAGTCGGTTCTGTGGTGTCTGAGAAGTACTTTTGATTTGTGAAAGTGGATTTTTTGTGGCGTACTGAGTAAGATATTCATGTGTGAGCGTCAATACCCCAAAAGGGGTATTTTTGAGTGTTTGGGACTACCCCTTTTGGGGTAGATGACGTTTTTTTATGGGGTGGGACCTCTCCAGTGATGAATAATCAATTGTGCTATTTAATTTATGTATCATAGATAGTTAGTGTGGCTTTTTTGTTTTGATGTTGTGCGGATGAACTTTCTTTCTTTCTTGCTTGCCAAATGCTGATGGTGTGATTTTTTTGTTCTCCTGTCAGATGTGGCTTGCAATAGATGTTTCGATCAAGGCAAAGTAATGGATGGGGTGGGATGTGGATGATTGGAGAGTAAATAGTAAAAATAGGAAAAGCTGGTGATGGGTAGTTGGGGAATAGGAAATTTTGAGTAATGGATAGTGAATGGGCAGGCTCTCGCGCGTTTGGCCTGCAAAGCGCTTGGCGAAGGCCTGAGAGCAGCCCGCGTCAGGGGTTTATGTTGCCGTAACACTTTGCTTTTCCAATGCCGGGTTTTTATTGTTAACTCTCTGTAATCGTAAGATGCGGCCACATAATGACGACGATCCCTTTTACTCTTTGAGTCTGCATTGTCAACTGCTGGGAAAGATATGAAAAACGCACTGCTTCATACCAAACTCCAGAGAGCCGATGTGGCGGGGGACATTGTTCCGAGGCAGCGCCTCCTCCTGCGCCTTGATGAAGGAACCCGAAGGCCCCTGACCCTGATCATCGCACCGGCCGGATACGGGAAGAGCACCCTTGCGAGTCGGTGGGCCAGGGTACGAGGGGCTGCCTGCGGCTGGATCTCCCTTGGAGCCGAAGACAACGATTTACAACAGTTTTTATACTATGTTCTGGCCGCAATTGAACCTGTTTTGCCTCAAGGGGCCCTGCAGACCGAGTCGCTGCTAGAAGCCCAGTCCCTTCCGCCCGTGGGAACCCTGACGCGGTCTCTTCTCAATGACCTGAATAAGCTCAAAGAGCCCTTCTGTCTTGTGCTGGATGACTATCATTGCATCACGGACCATCGGGTCCACGACCTGGTCGCTGGGCTCATGGACTTCCCGGCAAAGGCGCTGCACCTTGTGATTCTTTCGCGAAAAGATCCTCCTTTGTCCGTTGCAGGGATGCGAGCGCGCGGGCTTGTGAATGAAATCCGAGGGGATGAATTGCGCCTTTCTCCCCAGGAAGTTCGTCTTTTTCTAAAACAGATGGGACAGCTTTCCGTGGATGATGCCACGGCCGCCATCCTGGAAGAAAAAATAGAAGGCTGGCCTGCCGGGTTGCGCCTGACAGGGCTGTACCTGAAGGGGCATAAGGACCTGAAGTCAAAGGCCGAGATCCTGAGCGGAAGTTCCGTTCATATTGCCGACTACCTTTTTGCCGAAGTTCTTTCTCGGTTGAGCCCTGACATGGTCTCGGTTCTGTTAAGCACGGCCATTTTAGACCGGTTTTGCGCGCCCTTGTGCCAAACACTTCACGACAAGCAAAAAGAACCGGCTCCGTGCACCCGTGCAGAAGGGTTCATCCGATGGCTTACCCAACAGAATCTGTTTATTGTCGGTCTGGATGATCGCGGGTATTGGTTCCGATATCATCACCTGTTTCAAGATTTTTTGAGAAAGGAGCTGAATAGAAAAAGATCCGCAGAGCAGGTTGCTGAATTGCACCGCGTCGTGGGGGGGTGGTTTGCCGATAACGGCTTGTTTGAAGAGGCCATCCAGCACTATGTGGCTGCCGGGGACAATGGCGCTGCGGTTGGCGTGGTGAGGAGAAATCGCCACACGCTCATGAACGCCTCACAGTTTACGCGGCTTGGCCATTGGCTGGCGACATTTCCCGCTGCCGTTTTGGAGAAGGACCCCTTGTTGCTCACAACACGAGCTGTTTTGGGAACCGATCTGGGGCGAAATATCGACATCTATTCCTGCACCCAGAAAGCCGAACATTTGCTTGCAGGGCTTTCTCCCGAGTCTGGCATCTACAATGAATTGAAAGGCGAAGTGCTTGTTCTTCAAGGTCTTATAAGTGTCCTTGAGGGCGATCCCGTAAAAGCTGTTGCCTGCGGGCAAGGTGCGTCGGTCCATCTTCGTGACGATGCCTATATGGTCAGATCCCTTCTTGTGTTTGGGCTGTCTGCCGGGTTCCAGATGACAGGAGACAGTTTCATGGCAGAGAACGTGGTCAAAGAGGCCGCGTCACATCCGTTTACACCAGAGAATATCCGGGCACGAATGCATATATGCCTAAGCTATGTCCATTACCTGAATGCCAACCCGGCGGGCGTAATAGATGCTGCCCAGGCATGCCTGGGTTCCGTGAAGGATGGTCCGTTTCGCCATACCAAGGTCTATGCGTATTACTTTTATGGCTCGGCGTTGTATATGCGCAATAACCTCGAAGCCGCTGAATATTACCTTCTTAAAGCTCAGTCAAATCCCTATTCGGCAAATCCGAATTATCTTGCCGATGGCGGGTGCATCCTTGCTTGTATTTACCTTGCCCAGGGCAACGAGGCCAAGGCTGAAAAGGTCCTGGACGACTTAAAGGCATATTTTCGTGAAAATGACCATATGAGGGCAGGGGACTTGATCCACTCCTTTGAAACGGAATTCTGCCTTCGGCGGGGTGATGTCCGGCAGGCCCTTCAACTCCGGGACCAGGCGTGCTTCGACGCCGGCCCGCCTCGGTGGTTCTTCTATGTCCCCCTTCTCACACACGTGAAATGCCTGCTGGCCAAAGGTACCGACACAAGCCGTGAAGAGGCCTGCGAGCGACTGACCAAAATGGACGAAGAGATGCGAAGGATCCATCGCAGCAATGTGCGTATCAACGTTTTGGTTCTTCAAGCAATTTTACACCGGTCAAGGCAAGAGGACTCCCTGGCGGTGGCGTGTCTTCGAACCGCTTTGGAATTGGCTGAGGGCGGCAGGTGGATCCGCTCCTTTATAGACATGGGGCAGCCCATGGTCCCCCTGTTGGAATGTTATGTGACCCACCACCCCGATCACGCCTTTGCCGGCGTTGTCCTTGGTGCTTGCCGCAAGGATGCTGTTTCAACCTCTCCCAACATACCTTCCTGTAAACCGGAGCGCCCCATCCTGAAGCTACCTTCTTCCGACCTTTTAACCCAGCGTGAAGCAGAGCTCCTTTCCTATCTGGCAGAAGGGATGAGCAACAAGGAAATAGCCCACGAGCTGTCAATTTCCGTTGCCACGGTAAAAGTCCATTTGCGAAATGTGTTTAAGAAACTGAATGCGACAAACCGTATCGGTGCCGTGAGCAAAGCTTGTGAAATGGGATTTATCGATTCACCTTTTGAATGAAACACCAACTTTTCGGTGCAAAAGCGAGGGGTAAACATCGCGTCTACCACTTAAGTGGTATTGACGCTGTTCTTACAAATCAAGTACACCATGTCACCATTCCCGTTAAAAGGCGAATACTTCTCAAACCATTCTAAAGACAAGGAGATCCCCGGTGAGAAAACAGATTGTTTCTGTCTTGATCCTGTCCCTTTTCCTCTGCTTTGCCGGCATGGTGAATGCCGAAACGCATGACGAGGAAACCGCCTCTGGTGTTCTGATTAAAAATGTCAACGTGTTTGACGGAAAAACCGATAAACTGATTCCTAACCAAGATGTGCTGGTGGTGGGCAATATCATCAAAAAGATCGGCCAGAAAATCGATGCGCCCGAAGGTGCCAAGGTGATTGATGGAAACGGGAGGACCCTGACCCCTGGCTTTATTGATGCCCACACCCATCTTCAGTGGAATATGGGCGTGACGGATCATATGTTTAAGCCGCTCGATTATCAGGCAGCCCTCAGCCTGGTTGAAGCGGAAAGTACTCTGATGAGGGGTTTTACGACGATCAGGGATGTTGCAGGGACCGTTTTCGGTGTCAAACGAGCCGTAGACGAAGGCTACTTTGCGGGACCCCGCATCTATTCCGGCGGTGCAGCCCTCAGCATGACCACCGGCCATGGCGACTTCAGGTCTCCGCCCACCATGCCCCGAATGATGGGTGGCCCCGGAGTAACCGACCTCGAGTATGCGGGATTGATTGTCTTTGCTGACGGCGTTCCTGAAGTTCTGACTGCCAGCCGGGTGCAGTTTCGAAAAGGGGCGCACTTTCTGAAAGTGTTTACCGGCGGGGCCGTTTCCGGGCTTTACGATCCCCTCGATATCGCCGAATACTCCCTTGAAGAGCTCAAGGCGGCAGTCGGGGAAGCAGAGCGGTGGAACACCTACGTTGCCGTGCACACCTACACCGATGCCGCAACCAGGATGGCCATTGAAGCCGGGGCCATGACCTTGGAACACGCCAACCTGATAAGCGAAAAAACAGTAAAGATGGCAGCCAAGAAAGGGGTCTATATCAGCGCACAGACAGCACTCTTTATGAGCCCTGCACCCGAGAGCTTCACCCCGGCCCAGAGGGATCGCCAGCAGCAGGCCAAGCAGGGACTGGACAACCTGATGAAGGCCTGCAAAAAACACAAGGCCAAGGTTCTGTTCGGGACCGACATGGTGGGCTCTATGGAGCTGAAAAAGCTCCAGGTCACGGAGTTTACCAACCGTACCCAGTGGTTCTCCAATGCTGAAATTTTAAGGCAGGCCACATCGGTTAACGCCGAGGTGCTTGCGCTGTCCGGTCCACGCAACCCCTACCCAGGGAAGCTTGGTGTTATTGAAGAAGGGGCGTTGGCCGATATTCTCCTGATAAACGGGAATCCTTTGGAAAATATACGTATTTTGACAAAGCCTGAAGAGCACCTCGCCCTGATCATGAAAGACGGAAAGATCTACAAGAATACCATTGAGTAGGCTCCCAGGCACAGAAAGGAAACTCCGGCTATGGAACTCGCCACGAGAGACAAGCTGATATTGCGCTCACTGCTTGCCCTGCAAGTTATCTATGGGGTGGCGGCACCTTTTTGAGAATGTATGATCCCCTGGCACAACACGTGTCAGGGGTACATGGAGCTAGATAAAGGCACATCTCTGGTTGTTGACAGAATCATTTGGGCAGTGTAGCGGATATGACTACAGCAATATCTTGAGAGTGTTGTTGAAATACGTATGTCAAATTCCATGCTTAACTGAAGATTCGGGGGGTCGCGAAAGGGAGACTTTTGCGAATTTCTCGTTTCGTCGTCCTGCGTTGAATCTGTAGGCGTCGAATTGAGTTGGACCACCGTTTATGGTGAAAGATGACAAAGCTCCCAGGGAGAGATGATCATGAGAAGACGTGTTGTCCGGATGATCTGTTTGCTACTGGTTGGAATGACGGTCGGGTGCGTTAACCAACAAGGAACCAAAATGAAGCCGATGTCGGCCGATACCGATTTTGATATCGTTATCCTCAATGGCCGGGTGATGGACCCGGAAACCAACTTCGATGCCATCCGTAATGTCGGGATCAAAGATGGGGTTATCGGATTGATCACGCCCAAAGAGATCAAGGGAAAGGAGACAATCGATGCCACAGGGCTGGTTGTCGCTCCCGGGTTTATCGATGGCCACCAGCACTGTTTGGAACCCTATGCCTACCGCCTGATGGCGCGCGACGGCCGCACAACCATCATGGATCTCGAAGTGGGGGCTCCCGGTAATCAGGTGGCTGACTTTTACAATAAAATCGAGGGGAATACACCGTTAAACCTTGGGGTTTCGGTATCCCATGAATTTGCGCGTGCAGAGGTCCTGGACGGATTTAAGGACTGGAAATACCTCCACACACCCGATGCCATCGCGTCCCGCGTGAAACAGGGATGGTCAGAAACACGCCCCACCCTGGCACAGGGGAACGAAATCCTGGCCATTATCGATGAAGGACTGCGCCAGGGGGCCATTGGTATCGGCTCTACCGTGGGCTACATGCGGGATGGCGTCTCTTCGCGCGAGATCTTCGAGTTGCAGCGGCTCGGGGGCTATTATGGGCGTCAGATCGGGATGCATTTCAGGTTCACGCCGGGAAATGATGTTGAAGAAGTGCTCGGCATTCAGGAGATGCTTGCCAACTCTGCAGCTCTGGGGTCACCGGGCATTGCCTTTCACTTTAACAACCCCGGTTACGCCATGGTTCACGAACTGATGCTCCGTATGCGTGAAAAGGGTTACAATGTCTGGGGTGAGGTATATCCCTATCACGCAGGCTCCACGGCCTTGAATGCCGTCTTCCTTGAACCGGAGGTGTGGGTTGAAAAGCTCGGCAACACATATGAAGAAACCCTGATGGATGTGGCGACCGGTGAGTTTTACACCCGGGAAAGCCGCGAAGAGATGTTGAAGAAAGAGCCCACTCGCCTTGTGGTGATATTCAAGATGCCCGAAAAAGCCATCCTGGATTGGATCAAGATGCCGGGTGTTGCCATCGGCAGCGACGGCATGCCCATGATTCCCGATGAGGGCCTGGCATGGGAGACTCCTTACGAAAAGCTGCCCAATGTCCATCCACGATTTTCAGGTTCCTTTGCCAAGGTTTTTCGCATGGCCCGGGAAAACAACATTCCCCTGATGCAGGCCGTGTCCATGTCCAGCTACAACTATGCAAAACCCCTCGGCGACATGGGGCTGAAAGCCATGCAGCTCAGGGGCCGTATGCAGGAGGGCATGGTTGCGGACATCACCATGTTCAATCCTGAAACCATCACCGACAATGCCACCTACGAGACGGGAACGCTCCCCTCGTCGGGGATTCCGCATGTCATTGTCAGCGGCATTATTGTTATGAGGGATGAAGTGCCGCTGAAGCGTTTTGACGCCGGGCAGGCAATTCGTTTTGAGCCGCAGGAAAAAGGCAGGTTTCAACAACTTGATGCAGACCACTGGACCAGAACGTTTTACGTACTGCCCAAAGACATCGGCGGCTCAAGCAACCTGGGATGCTGTGATTTCAAAAAGCCATGTGACCATAAGCATTGATATGGATGCCAGGTGAAATAGCTTACCTCTGAGTTGAAGCGAGCGAGCTGTCACATACGTTTTGGTGAACAATAAGGCCTACCTCATGATCTCGAGGTGGGCTTTGTTTATTCGAAACGCGGGCAGGCATATTCCTTACTATTGTTTTGTGTCCGGCAGGGTGAGGGATACCGTCTCAGACCAAGGCGACCAGACAAGGCCTTCATCCCTGTACCGCACACGCGCGTTGTAGGTACCGGGTGAGAGGCCTGTTACCCGATGGGTTGTGATGTCCACATCTTTCTGAATGTTTTCTCCCATCCAGATGTTTTCCGCCCGGGTGCGGTTGCCCCAAATGTCCATGGGCTTCTCTCCTGATTCTGCAAGGAGTTGCCAATGGGACTCCAGGTGAGAGTCCCCATCCGGGTCGTTAAAGGCTGTGCCTCGGAGGAGAAGGGCGCCCGGTTCGGTTGCTGAGATCCCCGGCATCTCGGGGGGCTGGTTATCGTAGCGGATCGTGAAGGCATCGCTGATGGTGTCGTCGGTGTAGTGAAACCACTGGATGCCGTTTCCACCGGATCTGCGCACCACCTGCACGGCGGGGCGTTCTCCTGCGTGCAGTGTGATGAGGCAGTAGCCGAATTCATCCACCGATTTCTGGAACTCATCATAATCGGTCATGTCGTATTCGCCCCAATAGTCGATGTCACCTGCCGTGGGAGCCACATTGAGCCAGATATGGGGCATGTCCCGGCTCTGGCCCCGTGAGTAGGCGTGGGTGTGCCCGAAAAGGTGAAAGCTTGGTTTGCCGGTGTCTTCGGTGAACCGTTCGAGCATGGCAACAAAGCGGCAGGACCTTTCGGCTTCACCCGGGGGCCAGAGCTCGGATTTGCAGGGGTGGTGAAACTGGGTAAGGACAAAGTCCGTTGCCGGGTCGTCCTGGGCGTCGTAGAGGTGGTCCAGGAGCCATTCCCGCTGGAGGAGTCCCCCCGTATCCGGTAGTGCGTCGATCTGGATCAGGTCGTTGCTGTTGAGGGTGAGGATCATGGTGTTCAGCAGGTTGTAACGGGAGAGCTTCATGCAGTGCTCAAGGCTACCGTCGGGAAGCATGTCAAAGTAGCAGGCATAGAAGAAGGGCGTCATATCATGGTTGCCCAGAGCCGGAATCAGGGGGACCCTGGAGGCAAGAGGCTGGAGGTTCGCGAAAAATTCATCGGTCCACTGGCTCTTGTTGTCGCCGTTTTTCACCAGATCCCCGGTTACGAGAAGGGCGGAGATGGTTTCTGCGCAGGTGTCCGCGCTGCCATTTCCTTCCACGGCGATAATTCCGTTGGTGATGATATCGGCAAGGCGTTCCGGGTGATCCCCTTGGCTGTCGCTGATGGCAACGAGTTTAGCGACGGTGGTGTCTCCTCCGGTACGGGGCCATGTATGGAAGCGGTATACCGGGCTTCTGCGAAAGATTGTTTCCACACGGTAGAGATAGGTGGTGTCCGGCTTGAGCCCGGTGAGCCGTGCTTTATGGAGGGTGGGCAGGACCGGTGTGACCCTGGTTTCCACGCGGTTCCAGGCAGATGTTCCCGCCTCCTGGACAAGGAGGCTCGGCGAGAGGCAAAACGCTTCGAACATGATCGTCATGGTATCGGGGCCGGGTTTGATAAGGTATGGGGCCACAATGAAGTCCAGGCCGGTGTTCCGGCCGAAGTCGGCGGATGCCGGGTGTCGTGTTGCCAATACCAGGATCGCGGAGAGAAAAAGAACCGCCCATGCGGCATGCGGTGTAAGGTGTTTTTGCATCGTAACCTCCTGTGGGGGTAAGGGCCGTTTCATGATGTGGGGCGTTTGCTGTCAGTTGCCGGGGGGGGCTGTCCTGTGAAATATGTTCAGCGAGTTGTGAGGTGATGATGTGTGATGGATAAGAATTCAATGAGAAAAAATCAGAAACCATTTTATCTCCCTTGGTGGCGTGGGAGAAGATGCTGAGCTTTTATATTTTTTTCAGTCACCTGTCTGGCTTGATTTGTGGTAAAGGAGTAAGGAATGCTATCTCATATTATCTCCGAATTACACTTCGGCGCGACACATATTCCATGACTCATCATAGCCATATGGTTTTAAAGGGCTAAGTGCAATGCATTTTCAGCAAAGGATTCCTACGGTTGAAGAGTATAAGACGTTGAGGGCGTCCGTGGGTTGGAACATCCCGGATGATGAGGCCATTGACCGCGCCTTGGGACATTCCCTGTTTTCCGTTGTCGCCGAGGACGACGGTTTACTGGTGGGGCTTGGGCGTGTTGTGGGGGACGGCGGACTCTATTTTTATGTCCAGGATGTGATGGTCCATCCGTCGTTTCAGAGCAAAGGCCTGGGAACGCAGTTGATGCAAAAGGTCATGGGGTACATCGGTGCCGAGGCCCCACCCGGTGCCTTTGTCGGGCTCATGGCGTCACAGGGGCTGGAGGCCTTTTACACTGCTTTTGGTTTTGTGTCTCGGGAGGCGAAGGCTCCGGGGATGTTTCGGATCATGTCCTGATCATATTGATTTCGTCCGACGGGGCTCAGGTTCATTACTTTACAAGCTTGTGAAACCATTTCTGAAATACGTTTTGAGAGTATTGAGTTGGGTTGCACCTTGTTTGATTTCTTTAGGCTTGGGTCAGGGGGCGATTCGTTTTGCATAATCCCTTTGCACGTGCTGGCTTGTAAGGGTTTATCCCTCTATGAGGGGAATGAGTGATTTCTTTCGATAGTACTTGTTAGTTGCAAAATTTGTATTGATTTTCCATAATGGGTCGTCATTGCAACTCTCATATGTTTCACGACGCTGGCAAATCCAGTTTGCATTCACCCGGCACGTGGTCTGTTTGAATTGCTGAGGCTGCCTATCGCTGAGGTGTCTGTCCTGAGGGATACTTTTCTTTTATACGCTTGTCTCGTGTAAGGTACTCATGCTTTGGCTACAGAGGTGCTTCAACCTTTATTACCACATATATTTTTTTATAGATAGGGACACGGTATGAGTAACTCTTTGCTGTATAAAAAAACCATAAAAAATGGTTTTTCTCCGTCACATGTTGCTGAAGTCGGTGTATGGCATCCAGATACATCCAATATTCTTCGTTATATTGAAAACGGCATCAAAGCAACTCTTGTTGAACCTGATCCTGATTCGATCAATCTGATTAAAAAGAAATTCAACCAGGGAAACGTTACGTTACACGAGGTTGCTGTCTGTGATTTTGATGGTGAAGTCGAGCTTTGTAAGCGGGAAAGCTCCACATTTGTGAGCTTTCTTCCGAATAGTCCGGCTATTACAAACGATAACTGTGTTGTTCAGGACACTGAAAAGTTCACCGCTAAGGCCGTAAGGTTCAGCAGCATTGATGACGGGTCCATAGATTTATTATCGGTGGATACCGAAGGCAGTGAGTGGTTCATCATAAAAAATTTAACCAGCAGGCCTGCCATTATTTCTATAGAAACCCATGGTGGTATTTATACGAATCCTTACCTTGATCAATTAACAAGCTGGTTTAAAACGCATGGTTATAGTTTGTGGTACTTGGATGATTGCGATTCTGTTTATGTAAATAATGGAATAATAACAGTTACACTGTTGGATAAAATGAAAATTGTGAGCTCTAAAGTTCGATTGAAGATGAAATTTGCTAGGAAAATTGTAAGTAAAAAAATTAAACACTCACTACACCCAAAACAATAAAGTCTGGTGGCCTCAGTCATTGACTTAGATTCTGATCATGGTGTGGCGTAAATTCTTATCTGTTTAACTTGTTGCCATCACAGCCGTTTTGGCTCTTTAATTATAGGGTGCGAAGCTCGCGTCATCATCCGGCTTTTTTTTCCTGTTACGAAAATTTTTCAATGTGATTCCCATGGTCCTGTCACGCCTTGGTTTTACCTCAAGCTCTCTCCGGCAGCCGAACAGGGGCTCGGGGGCAGGGCACAAACAGACGAAGGAGGCGACCCCATGAAGGTTCTGGCAGTCAACGGCAGTCCGAGGAAGAAATGGAACACGGCGACGTTGCTTGAAAAAGCCCTGGAAGGGGCCGCTTCGGAAGGGGCGGAGACCGAGCTGATTCATCTTTACGACCTGGATTACAAGGGGTGTCGCAGTTGCTTTGCCTGCAAGCAGAAAGATGGCAAAAGCTATGGTGCCTGTGCGGTGAAAGACGAGCTGGCGCCCGTGCTGGACGCTATCCGGGATGTGGATGCCCTGATCCTGGGTTCGCCCATCTATTTTGGGCGGGTCACCGGGGAGATGAGGTCCTTTCTGGAGCGTCTTATGTTCCCCTACCTTGAGTATGGGGATCCCTGGCGGACACTTTTTCCCCGCACCATGGCCACCGGGTTCATCTACACCATGAACATCACGGAAGAGGAGATGACCGAGATGCGCATGCGATATGCCCTTGAATCCACTGAGATGACCCTTGCCATGATATTCGGTGCCTCGGAGGCTCAGTATTGTTACGATACTCTCCAGTTTGAAGACCATGACAAGGTCGTGTGCGACAGGGTGGATGTGGACGCCAAAATGCGTCGGCGGCGGGATGTGTTTCCCGTAGATTGTGAAAAAGCGTTTGCTTTGGGGTGCAGGATGACCCGGGACGTAACCAGAGGATAGCATGTTTAACAGGCACGGGACGCCCCTGCAAAAGATGATCGGGTGGCCGGGGAGCAGCCCGCCACCTTCAGGGGACAACCCATGGATAGAAGGAGCACCATGAAGAAAGAACGCGATATTGAAAAAGCCTACAGCACTTCGGAATTCGTGGCCAAGCTCAGGCGGCTGGCCGATGCGCTGGAAACGGGGAAGAAATTTGAGATCCAGATAGCCGGGGAACGGATTTACGTCCCGGTGCGAGCCACCTTTACTGTGGAACATGAACGGGAAGGCGCCGAGGAAGAGATCGAGTTTCAAGTCCGGTGGAGAAACGATTAGCCAAAGGGGGGCGTCCATTCTCCTGTTGTGATCATGGAACGTGACAAGATGCTTATATCTTTGGTAGAATTAAAACGATGTGTGTCCATGTCAAGACGTCATGCTTTCCCCCCTTTCGCAGAGCATTCCTTTATCCGTGGGTACCGATGCACCATGATGTGCCTCGTCCACGGGGCCTTCAATTCAAGGTGACCGATGAACTCCCCATACGTAACCTCGTGCCATGGCTGTGATTTGCTTTTGGAAACAGAGGATGTCCTGCCGGGCAGTACGGCCTTTTGCCCGAGGTGCGGTTCAAAAATCCATACCCCCAAGACGGATTCGCTCAACCGTACGCTTGCCTTTACGTTTATCGTCCTTCTCGTGTACGTCCCTGCTGTTTTTACGCCGCTCATGACCCTGAATGCCTTGGGGATGGAGGCCAGCGGCAGTATCCTGGACAACAGCATCTTCATGTACCGCCAGGGGTATATTGCCGTGGCTTCTATGGTATTTCTCACGGCGATCCTGCTTCCATTCTTAAACCCGGCCCTGCTTTTCCTGCTTGCCGCTCTGGCCAGGCTAAAACGTTTTCCCCGTTTTCAGGCCTGGCTCCTGAGGACCTTTCAGTCCCTTGAGGAGTGGGGGATGGGTGAGGTGTATCTCATCGGGGTCCTGGTGACCATTATCAAGGTGTACTCCATGGCAAGTATCACCTTTAATATTGGATTTTTCTGCTTTCTGGTGATGGTTGTCATGAACCTCTGTGCATTGTCCGTCCTGGATAAATCCAGTCTCTGGCTTCAGATAGACGAACAGTTGGGGTTGGAAGGCGATGGGTGCATTTCCGGGCCTGTAGCCGAGATGCAGACCGCCATGGAAGCGGGGCTGATGTGTTGCCACGAGTGCGGGAAATTGACAAAGGGCGATGATGTCGCCACAGAAGAGGAGCCAGAGTGCCCCCGCTGCGGAGCAGACCTGCATTATCGCAAGCCAGACAGCCTCAGCAGGACCTGGGCTCTGGTGGCGTCTTCCGCGATTTTTCTGGTGCCTGCCAATGTGTTGCCCATCATGCGGGTGGATTTTCTCGGGGCCTCTCAATACTCCACCATCATGGACGGGATTATCTATTTTATGCACTCCGGGGAATACGGAATTGCCGTTGTTATCTTTACCGCTTCGGTTCTTGTGCCCGTCTATAAGATCATCGGCCTGGGCCTGGCGCTGTTATCCGTGCAGCTGGGGTGGCGTGGCAAACGGCGTCAAAAAACCCTGATGTTTCGATTTATCGAGTTTATCGGGCGCTGGTCCATGCTCGATATCTTTGTCATTGCGTTGATGGCGGTGCTTGTGAATTTCGGAGAGTTTTCCTCCACCCATGCGGCCATCGGAGCCCCGTTTTTTGCCGGGGTGGTGACCTTTACCATGCTTGCGGCCCTGACCTTTGACGCGCGTCTCCTTTGGGACGAACGTCATGAAAAAACCTGATTTATAGAGGCGGGCAGGGCGTATCTCTACAGTCATCTTTCAGTCAAGGAATGAACACCATGAACAAAGCCGTCGTGAAGACCAGGAAAAGCATCTCTCCCGTGTGGATTCTCCCCATCATCGCGTTGATGATCGGAGGGTGGCTGGTGCTTAAGAGTGTTCGTGAGGCCGGGTACGAGATTGTTGTGCGCATGGAAGACGCGGTGGGGATCACCCCGGGGAAGACCCAGGTGCTTTTTAAGGGGCTTCCCGTGGGCATGGTCAAGAGGTTGACCGTTTCGCGGGACCTTCTTTATGTGGATGCCATCATTGAAATGAAAAAGGCGTCCAGGGAGCATATCGTTGAGGACACCTTGTTCTGGGTGGTTCGCCCGGAGGTGTCCGTTAATCAGATCTCGGGCCTCGATACCCTGGTGTCCGGCAGCTACATCGGGGTGCTACCGGGCGAGGCTACGGCTATTTCCTCCTTTTTTGTCGTGGAGAAGGAACCGCCGGCCCTTATGGAAAGCGCGCCGGGCCTTCGTCTGGTCCTTCAGACCAAAGCGTCCAGTATGCATGACCAGGGGGCCCCGGTTCTTTTCAAGAAAATCCAGGTGGGTGAGGTGCTTAAGTCATGGCTCTCAGAGGAGGCGACGATTCTTGTGGAGATCCTTGTGTACGAGCAATACTCACACCTTGTGACCACCACGTCCTATTTCTGGGATGTCAGTGGCATCAAGTTGAAGGCCAGTCTGCCCAACATCAATTTGAAGATCGGAACCTTCAAGTCTATTTTTGCAGGGGGGATCGAATTTGAAACCCCTGCAGGGGGCAAAGCGGTGGCTCCCGATCAATCGTTTCCGCTCTATGAGGATATTGACGATGCCCGCCATGCGGATAACATCGAGGTGACCCTCTACATGCCTCAGCACCATGGCGTCAACACCGGTGCGAAGATCACCTATCGCAATGTCACCATCGGAACGGTCACCGATGTGTTCCTGGCCAAAGACATGCAGGGATTGGTGGCCACTGCCAGCATTACAAAAAAATCGGCGGCCCTTTTACGCAAAGGCTCTTATATCTGGGTGGTGACCCCGGAGATATCCGTGTCTGGGATCCGCAACGTCGGCAGTATCATCAAAGGGGCTTACCTGAAGATGGAACCGGGGCGAGGAAAACCGGCCCGGAAATTCAGGGTGTATGAACAGCCTCCGGTCCGCATGCATGAGCCGGCCGGGTTGAACCTCGTTCTGGAGAGCGAGACTTTAGGCTCTTTGAAAAAAAATCGCCCGGTGACCTACAGACAGGTCAAGGTGGGGCATGTGACCGGCTCCGAACTGTCTGAAAAAAGGGATAAAGTCTATGTGTATATCAATATATATGAGCAGTTCGCCGACCTTGTCAGCGCCGATACACGGTTCTGGAATGTCAGCGGAATCCGCATTCAGGGCGGCCTCATGACAAAGATGAAAATCTCCTCCGAATCCTTTGAGACCTTGATTGCAGGGGGCATCGCCTTTGCCACTCCTGAAACGGAGGCACAGGGAAAGCGGGTGAAAAAGGATCACCACTTTGTCCTGCACAGGGAGATGGACGAGAAGTGGCGGGACTGGCTGGCCTGGGATTCCGATGTTGTTGTCTCCCTTGAAGAAAAGAATGCCGCACCATGAAATCCTTGACTGTTTTATAGGGTTCGAATCCCGCAGCGAACGAAAGAAGGGGGGCTTTACGGCCCCCCTTTGTTGTTATGGGGTGCCGTAGCGCCTGTATGGGCAGGCTGGTGGGGGCAGGGATATTGGGCTCAAATTTATTTCCCCCGTCAGGACCACCGGAGTTATTCCGGTTAACGTCAAGGGCATTTCAAGTGCTCCTCATCGTGTATCCAGAAGAATGAAATGGGCCTCCCCTGCAAAAACGGCCGCCACATGTCACACACCACGCGAATGCCCCGCAAACGGTTGCATGAAGTCAGCCTCCATGCATTCGCCATAGGGTTTCCAGGTGTACCCACCTGGCCACCGGAGGCCTTCTTTTATCACCCACTTTAACCATAGAAGGCTGAAATGCCCTGAATCGTGGCCGTTTTTTGCAGAATGCGGGAATGTCAGTGGCGAGGGATGGTGGCGGTCATGTAAACGGCATCTGCGCCGTAACCTGCCAGGGAATTTTCAATGGGGGTGGGGACAAATCCATGGTGCTTCCAAAAAGGGACGCTGCCCTGGACCGAGGTGAGGGCCATGCGGGTCATGCCTGCCTCAGCAGCACAGGAGGCAAGGGCGCGAACCAGAATGGATGCGGCTCCGGAGCCCCTGGCGGATTTGGCAACGGCAAGATCATGGATATAGAGAAGCTCCGGGCTGAGACCTCCATCGAGGGGCGTATCCAGGGCCGGGGCGTGACCCTGTTTCCAGGGGTGGGCCAATGCGTACCCTAAAATATTCGACGGGCCTTCGGCCACAAGGCATGTGGTCGGGGAGGCGAGCCATCGGCTTTGGAGGGCTTCAAGGCTCTCAACGAAAGACTGAGAGTAGCTTTCACGTTGAATATCAAGGATACGGGGCCAGTCGGTTACCGAGATGGATCTGTACGTAAGCATGGGGTGATTCCGTATCTGTGTCCTGGGTTCTGGTACCCGCCCCTTACGGGGTGTGCACCCATCGTCAGGGGGCGGGTCAGGCGGTGGGACCTTAAAAAAAGCGTGGTGTCTGGCAGCCGGAGACATGGCCCCGCGGGGTGCCCGCTCGGCGTCGGTCATGGCCTGATGGCAAACCGTCCGCGCTGTCTACCTGTTGCTTTTTTGCGGTCCCGGGCTCTTAGATGTCTGAGTGAGCGGCCTTTTTGAGTTTTTTCTCATGTTTGGCCTGTCTCTTTTCCTTGAGGGTTTTTTGGGGTTTCTTTTTAACGTTTCGCTTTGAATCAACTGATTTTGACATATGTCCTCGGCGTATTGATGGAAGTCTTCCTCTTTCAATCGGCTCCGGCGGTGGCGGTCTGCGTCATCGTTGGTGTCCCCAGATCGGGTGTCGTCCTTGCAAGAGGTGGAGGCGACAAGATCACCTTGCTCCCGGACCCCGGGGCTTGTCAAGCCCTGGGGCTTTTTTTCAAGGGGTGTGACTCCTGGGCTGTTTATGTCGGATTCTGGGGTGGCAGGGCTTTTATTCGCCCAATGCGCGGACTTGATTTGCCGCATGGGAAGCCTGTGCCATGCCGGTGGCAGTGGCAGACAAAAACGGGCCCAACGAGGTAACGTCTTCTCTCCCGATTCTGTCTGTGTTACTGTGCCGGGCTCGGGTGTCCGACGATGGGACACCGCCAGGAGCAAAAAACCATGGCAACAGGAAGAGGGGAGGCGACGTGGAAGGAAGAGTGTCGCGGCGGCGGAGCCGTCGTTCTGTGAGGGTCTCCCCGGTGCACAAGGAGAGCAGGGTGAAACGCCAACACCCCGCCTTTTTTTTGTTACTGCCGGCCTTGCTGTTTGTGTGTTTTTTTTTGCATGCAGGGACGGTGTGGGGTGGACAGGATTCTCTCCTTGACCAGATGCAGGAGCGCTTCAATTCCCTGAATAACTATGTCACCCTGCTGGACTCGGAAGGGGAGACAAAGCGCAACCGTATTGTCTACACCTACAAGAAACCGGGCTTTATCCGCATGGATTTTATCCATCCCCACAAGGGCGCCCGCCTGATCTACAACCCCCGTGAAAACCAGGTGTCCCTTCGTCCTTTTGCCACCCGCCTGCCGGCCTTTACCCTGTCACCAAACAACCCATTGATTACCGACCCCAAGGGGCACACCGTGGACCGCTCCGATATCGGCGCCCTCATCCGTTCGGTGCGGCGATACGCCCGGGAAGGCTCGGTGACGCGTCTTGCGCCCGAATCGGTGCAGTCTCATCTGTGTCCCCGGCTTTTGGTGGAGGGCAGCGAGGTCACCTATCTGCTGTGGGTTCATCCGGAGCTTCTGCTCCCCGTCAAGGTGGTCAAGCTTTACGCAGACAGCTCCCAGGAGACCGTGTTTCTCCGGAACCTGGAGGTGGACGGCCCCTTGGACGACGCCGTGTTCGAACCTTAGAGATTCGAATGGTCGGTTTTTTTCATCCGCAGGGTGTCCGCGCCCGATTTCCCTTGTACGGACAAACCCCCCAGCATATCCTGCCCTTAGCCCTTAGCCCTTAGCCCTTAGCCCTTAGCCCTTAGCCCTTAGCCCTTAGCCCTTAGCCCTTAGCCCTTAGCCCTTAGCCCTTAGCCCCCATCTATCCATTCACAATCTCACCCACGGCCTGTGTCAGCTTTTGAACGGCTTTTTCATTGGATTCCAGGATGGGAAAAAGCTCCATGAGTTCCCTTGTGGCATGGTGTTTTAGTGCGGTCAGGTAGTCTTCAATCTGTACGTCAAGCCCTTTTGGCAGGATCCCTTCATCGGCACCGAGCCCCTGAACCGCTTCGATAATCTGGGCCAGGGCCGTTTCCAGTTCCGAGTGCTCATGGGTCAACTCCGCAATGAGGCCGTGGAATTTTGCGGGAAGGTGGATCAGCCCGGTTTTGAAGAGCAGTTTTTCCTCAATATAAAAATGGGTGGACAGCTCTTTCTGCATCAGGTCAAGGACGGTGTCGAGCTCCATGGAGCTGCCCCCCGTCTTGGCGTCGGCCAGGATGCCCTGGACGACCATTACGTATTGGGTGATGATTTTGTGTTCGGAGGCGATGCGCTGGACAACGTTGTCCATGGCGGATCGGTTGGTTTGCTGCTGTTTCTCAAGGCTGTCGATGAAAGAGAGAAAGGGGGCCATGCCGGCTGTGCTGATCTTCATCACCAGGATACCGGAGAGGGCAGGGCCGGTCTCTGGCTGTACGCTGTGGATGCATCGGCCTTTGAAATGGACGGGGGTGTCGTCAATCTGTATGGCCAGGTCAAGGGATTCCCCTTCGGGGATGGTTTCGTCGGATTCAAGGAGAAAACCGGTTTTGCTCAGGTTGCGGGTTGTTCCCTTTTTGTACTCGGTACTTGATGCCAAGCGGTAGGAAATGGTCTGGCGCGCCTGGTAGCGCTCATGGTCTCGTTTTTCCGGGTGATTCGTCATGTGAGCCAACCTTGGTTTCGGGTGAGTTTTTCTCCTATCATATGCGAGCCTCGTGTGGATGAAAAGCCATAAGGGTCCCGTAGCAAATAATTATTCAATTCAGTAGTCCTCGGGTTTCGGACCGTGGGTACGGGTGCCCTTGCAAAGCGTGTGGCGATTCGAGTCGACGAAGGCCAGGGCCCCACGTCGGAAAAAGGGGGGGGGCAGTGGCAGGAAGGGGATGGTGAGATACGGTTTTTTTCATGAAACGAGCTCTGAAATCCCCGGCTGTGAAGGGGTTCCCCTATAGGGGAAGGGCTAAAGCAATAAACGGACCAACTATGAACATTGTTTGTAAAATAAAATTATTCACTAAGGTCTCTTGTCAATGTGAGTTTATCTGTGTTAAAGATTCTCAAAAATTGGAGTAGGGCGGCACAATGGCGTGCTGCTGAAGAGAGTCGATGAAGCTTGCTACCGGGAGAGGAATACCCAGTTGCAAGTTTTTTTTTGGCCAAAATTATCGGGTAATTGCACAACAAGAGGATAATTTTTGGTCGCACCTTAGATATCCGTCCAGACGCTATTGGGCGGTGCAGGCAGGCGATCCACCACAGACTTTTGTAGAATTTAGGAGTTTTGTCATGGGCAATATTGGTCAGTTTATTATTTACATTATTATGATCTGCGCTGTGCTGGGCGCATTTTCATACATCAAGGACGATGAGAGCCCCCTCGGTCAGGAGTTCCTCGAAGGCCTCCACAGCATCGGTCCCATCTTCATTCCCACCGCCGGTATCCTTGCCGCCAGCCCCTACCTGTCTGCTTTTGTAAAAAGCGTATGCGGTCCCATGTTCGGTGCCATCGGTGCTGATCCCGCAATTGCGGCAACCACCATCATCGCAGTTGATATGGGCGGCTACCAGCTTGCCGATGTTCTGGCCCTCTCCCGTGAAGGCTGGATCATGGCCATGGTTGTCGGTTACATGTCCGGTGCCACCATCGTCTTCTCTATCCCCGTGGGTCTGACCATGCTGGATAAAAAAGACCACAAATACATGGCACTCGGTGTTATGGCCGGTCTCCTGAGTATTCCCATCGGCGTATTCATCTCCTGCAGCATGCTCTCCATCTCCGATATGATGGTTCGTGGCATGATCTCTGTAAACGCAGAGTCTGCCTTCGCACTGGGCCTGACGTTCAAGATGATCTTCCTGAACCTCATGCCCCTGACCATCTTCTGTGTGACCCTGGCCGTCGGTCTTAAGATGGTTCCCAACACCATGATCAAAGGCTTCCTCTTCTTCGGTCGCAGTATGAACATTGCCCTGACCCTGGTGCTTGTCTTCTCCATCGTTGAATACTTCACCGGTTTCTTCGCAAGCGTCTTCGGTTCCTGGGGTTTTGATCCCATCATCGCAGACGAGGCGGACAACTTCCGTGCCCTGGAGGTTGCCGGTTTCATCGGTATCATGCTCTGCGGTGCCTTCCCCATGGTTTACCTGATCAAGAAGTACGCTGCCGGTCCCATGGACAAGATTGGTCGCATGGTGGGTCTCGAGAGCGAAGGCGCTGCGGGTATTCTCGCCGCCGCCGCCAACATTCTGGCCATGTTCCGCCTCATCGCCGACATGCGTCCCAAGGACAAAGTTCTCTGTGTGGCCTTCTCCGTATGCGCCGCCTTCACCTTTGGCGACCACCTCTCCTTCACCGCCAACTTCCAGCCCAACCTGATCCTTCCCGTTATGGCAGGTAAGCTTCTCGGCGGGGCTTCCGGTTTTGGTCTGGCTTACCTCCTCTCTGTTCCCGCGGCTCTGGCCCTGGAGAAAGAGGAGCAGGAAAACGGCGTTGCTTCCGAAGAGGTTTGCGCTGCTGCCTGATCCCGGCTTAAAGCACAGCATGTGTCCTGAATATGTGGTGAGAATCTCGCCATGGCGTAACATCTGTTCGCAAATTCCGGACACGGCACTGTAAGGCCATGAAAGGCCGCGCACGAAAACGTGCGCGGCCTTTTTTTGTTGTGCGAGGCTGATTGGTGTATACCTATCGGGAACATATCTGACCCGTGTGGCAAAAAAAGAAAATACAGTGAACTGTTGGCATGTGAATTGCTTATACCTATTATTGGCTAACTCCCTGATGTCACATCGGATGGCCTCGGCAGCCCGCGGGTTGTCCCATGGGGGGTGTGGCTGATTTTTTTTGCTGAAATACATACGGCCCTGTCACGGGTTAGTTAATGGTTGTGTCGGGGAAATGGTACGTAAATTCAGGCTTGTACACCTATGGTGTTTGATTCTTCTTAAGGGTTGGACATCAAGGCGAGACGTCTGTGTTGAAAAAAAGGCTTGTCAATATTTATGTGGTTATGGTACGCACTAAGCAACTTATTTTGTTACACAACGGCGTGTAATGTCAGCGATGATGCTTGTATCGGGGTTGGAAGTTTCAGATTCCCGTTACAGGCTTTTTTTGTTTTTGGGGGATGAAGTGATAGTTGACGCAAGCGAACAGAAGCAACGGGTCATTCAAGAATATGTGCCGGGTAAGCAGGTTACCCTTGCTCATGTGATTGCCAGCCCCCACAAAAGCATTTACATGAAGCTCGGGCTGGACGACGAGGCGGGAGACGCCATCGGGATCCTGACCATTACGCCGAGCGAAGGGGTGATCATTGCCGCAGACATCGCCACCAAGGCTGCCGGGGTTGAGATCGGTTTTCTCGACCGGTTCGGCGGTTCCCTGGTTCTGGTGGGGGATGTGGCCAGCGTGGAGTCGGCCCTGAAAGGGGTCCTTGATTACTTTGACGAGGTGCTGCATTACGCCTCCGTTGAAATGACAAGGTCCTGATCCATGGCAGATGAAACGAAACAGAAAAAGATGATGCTCATCGGGGAGTCCGGGGTGGGGAAGACCACCTTGATTCAGGTGCTCTCCGGCGAAGGCTTTTCATCGAAGAAGACCCAGGCCGTGGAGTTCTGCGGTCGGTTCATTGACACCCCCGGGGAGTTTCTTGAAAACAGGCGTTTTTATCCCGCCCTGATCACCTCATCGGCAGATTGCGATGTGGTGGCCATGGTGCAGGACGCCACGCGGATCAGCAGCCTGTTTCCGCCGCAGTTTTCTTCCATCTTCACCCGAAAGGTCATCGGTATCGTGACCAAGGTAGATGTCGAGGGGTGCAACGTGGAGAGGGCGGAACGATTCCTGGCAAACGCCGGGGTCAAAGAGATTATCCGGTCCAGTTCAAAGACGAACGTCGGCCTTGATAAATTGCAGGAGCTGCTGGCCTGATTTAAGGGCATCTCTTTTTTTTTGAGTTTACGGCAGCACACGAGACACGCAGGAGTTTAGAAAGCATGGGGTACAGAATTGTCATAGCGGATGACGAGCCCATTACACGCATGGACATTCGGGAAATTCTCGAAGGGGCCGGCTACGAAGTGGTGGGTGAAGCGTCCGACGGCTTCGATGCCGTGGAGATGTGCCGCAAGCACAAACCGGATCTGGTGTTGATGGACATCAAAATGCCGCTTTTGGATGGCCTCAAGGCGTCCCGGATGATCCGGGATGAAAGCACCGCAGGGGGGATTCTCCTGTTGACGGCCTACAGCGGCAAAGAGTTTGTGGAGCAGGCCAAGGATGTCGGCGTCATGGGGTATGTGGTTAAGCCCGTGAAAGAAGAGTCCCTGCTGCCCATGGTGGAAATTGCCGTGGCCAAGGGCGCCGAGATCGCCAAGATGGAAAGCGACATGCAGAAGGCCCAGGGCCAGCTCGAAGGCCGCAAGATGGTGGAACGCGCCAAGGGCATCCTGATGAAAACCTACAACATCAGCGAAGATGTCGCTTACAACCGAATCCGTAAGCTGAGCATGGACAAGCGGTGCTCCATGAAGGAGATCGCCAAGGTCATCGTTCTGAACGGTTGACCGGTGGACGGAAATCGATGGGAATTCACATGATCGAAGAACTTTGCCGCAAACACAACGACCTCACCGCCAAGGACATCGCCAAGCTGAAGTCCGTGGCGGAGAACCTCGGCATGATCGCCGACTGCACGGGTGCCGATATCTTTATCGACTGCATCACGCGCGACCCGGACGAGGCCGTGGTGGTGGCCCAGGCCAAGCCCAACAGCCAGGAGTCCCTCTACAAAGGCTCGGTTGTGGGGGAGCTTGCCTACCGCAGCAAGGAACCCGCGGTCTTAAGGACCATGGATGTGGGGATGCCCACCTCCGACATGTGGGCCGTGACCCAGGAGAACAAGAACGTCCGCCAGAACGTCTCGCCCATCAAGAACGACGAAGGCCGCGTCATCGGGGTGCTTATTGCGGAAAAGGACATCACCGATCATGTGAAGACCAAGAACAACATTTCGGTCCTCTCCCGCACCACCGAGCAGCTCATGGAAGCCCTGATGACGTCGCGTCACCGGGATCACAACCTGCCGTACCACGACAGCGACGGCATCGTGATGTTCAACGAAACCGGGATCTCCACCTACGTCAACCCCGTTGCCGAGACCATCTATCGGAAGCTGGGGTATCTGGACAAGCTGGAAGGGATCCATTTTTCCAACATGGCCCTGGACCAGGTGGTCTTTCAGGATGTCCTTGAAAAAAGGCAGCTGAGCCACAATGAGGTCAAGGTTGGCAGCCTGGTGTTGAACCTGAAGTATGCTGTTATGAAGAGCCGGGATTTCAAGGTTTCCGGTGTGGTGATGCTGATGAGGGATGAGACGGACGCCAAAGCCAAGGAAAAGGAGCTGATCCTTAAATCCGTGGCCATCCGGGAGATTCACCACCGGGTGAAAAACAACCTGCAGACCATCGCAAGTTTGCTTCGGCTGCAATCCCGCCGGGTGGACAACGTCTCGGCAAAGACCGCTTTCAGCGAGAGCATCAGCCGCGTGCTGAGCATCGCGGCCACCCACGAGATCCTCGCCCAGAACGGCGTGGATGACGTGGACCTCCTTACCATGCTCCAGCGCATCAAGAGCAGTATCGTGGACTACTCGGTGGTGGGCGGCAAGGAGGTGCGGATCCTTATTCAGGGGGACACCTTCATGTGCAACTCCGACACGGCAACCTCCATCGCCCTGGTGGCCAACGAGGTGATCCAGAACAGCCTGAAGCACGCCTTCAAGGGCCGGGAAAAGGGGTCTATCTGTGTGGAGATCTGCAAGGCGTCCACCTACGGAAACATCATCATCACCGATGACGGGGTGGGTTTTGACCTGGGCCAGGTCCGGGAAGGGGCCCTTGGGACACGGATCGTCAACAGCATTGTGAAAGACAAGCTCCACGGGACCCTCACCACGGAATCGGGTGAGGGGGGAACCAAGGTGCTCTTTGATTTTCCCCTGGATGAGGCCACCAGCCAGGAACGACCGGAGTATCCCTCGATTCCGCAAACCAGCTGAACATAAACGGGGCCGGTAAGACCGGCACAACCCGACGAGCATACAAGTTGAAGCCTCCACAATGGGGTGGGGGCGCCTTAAAGGCGATGAAGCCTGGAGAACCCGCGGATGTGGTGCGGAGATCTTCAGGCTTTTTTTGTTTCAGGACCGCAGGAACGGGTCAGTATCGTAGAAAAGGACGGAGTTTATTCATGAAAGAGAGCATCTTAAGCGTCGGTATCGACATCGGTACCTCCACCACACAGTTGGTTTTCAGCCGGATTACCATTGAAAATACAGCCTCCATGATATCCGTCCCCCGTATCACCATTGCCGACAAAGAGGTGGTCTACAGAAGTGATATCCACTTTACCCCCCTGAAGTCAAACACCGAAATCGATGGGGAGAAGGTGCGCCTCATCGTCAAGCACGAGTATGAAAAGGCCGGGGTCGTCCCCGAGCAGGTCCAGACCGGAGCCGTCATCATCACCGGAGAGACCGCCCGTAAAGAGAACGCCGCCGAGGTTCAAAAAGCCCTCTCCCATTTTGCCGGAGAGTTTGTGGTGGCCACGGCAGGGCCTGCCCTTGAGGGCATCATCGCAGGCAAGGGGGCCAACGCCTCGGGTGAATCCAAGAAGCGGGGGGCCGTGGTGGCCAACCTCGATATCGGCGGGGGTACCACCAACATCGCCGTCTTCGACAACGGGGAGGTCATCGACACCAGCTGCCTGGACATCGGCGGTCGGCTCATCAAGGTGGACGGCGGTAAGATCGCCTACATCTCCGAGAAGATGCAAAAACTTGCAGAGGCCAACCATGTGCCCATTGCCGTGGGACAGCCCGTGGACCGCGGCTTTCTCACCAAGATCGTCATCCGCATGAGCGAACTCCTGGAAGAGGTGGTGGGCATCCGGCCCCCCACGGACGATCTGGCCCTCATCTGCACGGACAAGGACCTGCGCCGGGACTACACCATCGATTACGTGACCATCTCAGGGGGCGTGGCCGACTGCCTGAAAGACGAGATCACCTGCGACTCCTTTTTATACGGGGACATCGGCCTTCTGCTGGGCCAGGCCATCGCGCACTCTCTCATCGGCAAAAAGATCCCCGTGCTTATCCCGGCCGAGACCATCGGCGCCACGGTGGTGGGGGCCGGTTCCCATACCACGGATATCAGCGGAAGCACCATCTCTGTGAGCTGTTCCACCCTTCCCATCCAGAACATCCCGGTGCTGAAGCTTTCACGTGAGGACGAGGCCCTTCCCTTCGAGTCCTGGGGCGCGATCATCCGGGACAAGGTGGCCTGGTTCAGGCTCCAGGAAGGGGAGAAGCAGATGCCCGCCCTGGCCTTCAAAGGCCCCAGGGACATCGGGTTCCAGGAGATCCACTGCCTTGCCGAGAGCATCTTGGAAGGCATGGACGCGGTGCTTCAGGAGGAGGCTCCCCTCACCGTGGTGGTGGAAAACGACCTGGCCAAGGCCCTGGGCCAGACCCTCCAGGTGAAGCTGGGGGACCGCAAGGAAGTGATTTGCATCGATACGGTGAAGGTGGAAAACGGAGACTACATCGACATCGGTCGCAAGCTTGCCGGGGGCAACGTGGTCCCCGTCATCGTCAAGACACTGTTGTTCAGCTACTAACACGGCGACGCAACCCACAGGAATCATCCGGAGGCGGTGAGCCCTATGCCGGGCAAACCGCCCCGTCAAACGAGACAAGGAGGGCGATAGAAGAGACGAGACAGAGCGGACGGTTTTATTGATGAAGTCGACGAGATGATTTTTTCAAGAATACTGTTTTTCAAGGAGGCGTTATGTCAGGCAAGAGTGCTGTAAAAGTTCAAGACGATTATTACGCGCAGAGGGAATTGAAAAAAGGAGCGGCCGGTTGGGTCCTTCTCTCCTTTCTGGGCGTCGCGTACGTAATTTCCGGTGACTTCGCCGGGTGGAACTTTGGTATCGAAAAAGCAGGGTGGGGCGGTCTTCTCATCGCCACGGTCCTCATGGCGGTCATGTACACCAGCATGGTTCTCTCCGAGGCCGAGCTGGCAACCATCATGCCCTCTGCGGGCGGTGGGTCTGAGTTTGCCAAGCGGGCCTTCGGTCCCCTGGGCGGCTACATCACAGGCACGGCCATTCTTTTGGAATACGCCATCGCCCCTGCGGCCATTGCATGTTTCATTGCCGGGTACTGCGGCTCGCTCTTCGGAGCCGGAGGCTCTCTTCTTGGGATGGTCCCCGAGGCCATGCAGGGAGGGGTCTCCATGCTGCTGGGCGGCACCTGGATGACCAAGGCCCTTTTTTACGGCATTTTTGTGGGTGTGCACCTTTACGGTGTGGGCGAGGCCCTGACCCTGATCATGGTGGTCACCGTCATCGCCGTGGCAGCCCTTGTGGCCTTCATCGTCTCGATGATCCCCCATTTCAACATGGCCAACCTCTTTGACATGAAGCCCGCTGCCGATGTGGCAGGTGCCACCACCTTTCTGCCCAACGGCTGGCTCGGTGTGTGGGCGGCGCTTCCCTTCGGGATGTGGTTCTTCCTCGGCGTGGAAGGGGTGCCCCTGGCAGCTGAAGAGTGCGAGGATCCCACCAAGGATATGCCGAAAGCCATTATCGTCTCCATGACCACGCTTCTGATCTTTGCCGCCCTGATTCTCTTTTTCGGGCCCGGCGGCTCCTCGGCTTTCCTGATCCGTGACGCGGCAGACCCCCTCATCGGGGCCATCCAGTCTCCCAACGCGTACGGCGGGCCGACCTTTGTCAGCCGCATGATCAACGTGGTGGGCTTGGCCGGGCTTGTGGCCAGCTTCTTCTCGCTCATCTACGGCGCGTCCCGGCAGTTTTTTGCCATGAGCCGTGCGGGCATGCTGCCCACGTTTTTGTCCCTCACCGGGACGCGCAAGACCCCGTATGTCTCGCTCATCGTCATCGGGTCCATCGGCTTTGCCCTTTCCCTTGTGGTGGACGGCGACAGCCTGCTGGTGGTGGCGGTGTTCGGTGCCTCCATCTCCTACATCATGATGACGGCATCCCACTATGTGCTGCGCGTCAAGGAACCCGATCTCTACCGTCCCTACAGAACCCCGGGCGGCAGGATCACCTCCGGCGTCAGCACGGTCCTCGGCTGTTTCGCTTTTGTGGCCTGCTACCTGGCCAACGCCAAGATGACCATGATCGCAGCCCTCGTCTTCGTGCTGCTGATCATCTACTACCTGGTCTACAGTCGGCACCACCTCATCGACTACGACCCGTCCGAAGACGATTTGAACTAGGTTTTACATCATCGGTCGGCCCTGGTTTGTCACAGCCGGGGCCGACCGATGAAGCAACATATGATGACATGGCGCCCCTGCCCCAGGCGGGGGCGCCCAAAGCGGATTCCCTTACAAAGGCGTTCGGGAGAAGTGCACCACGGTGGAAGGACGGACCCATGTCCGCGCCTCCGCCGAGCTCGGAAGGAGCGCACGCGTTCGACTCAATGGCGACTCGACACGCAGGCGACCCGCAGCATCACAAGATGCGCCGGGCTGATGAAGCGCCATGCAGCGCAGGTGTTTTGCCGTTTCTGCGTCATGTAAGGGAACAGGCCGACCTTGAACGGGTGGGGCCTGCAAACTCCAATTTGCCCGATGACTTTGGCCGCATTACCGGAAGAGGTGTGTGCCTTGTTTCCTTACTCCAACGAAACACCCTGCTCATGGGAGACTTCCATGTCCGTCAGGCATGATCCCGCACTCTGTGCACTCGTCATTGGTTGAGGCGTGCGCAGGAAATAAAGACGCAGCGTTTTACTCTACTTAAGATAAGGACGTACACATGAGATTGAAAACAACCCTTTTCGGGGCCGTCTATGAGTTCAAGGATCTCTATGATGTCATGGCCAAGGCCAATGAGGAGAAGTCCGGTGACCGCCTTGCCGGCCTTGCCGCTGCTTCCGTCACGGAGATGGTCGCCGCCAAAGAGGTCCTGAGCAATATCACCCTGGCAGATATCCGAAACAATCCCGCGGTGCCCTACGAAGAGGACGAAGTTACCCGGATCATCCAGGACGACCTCAACGAGAAGATCTACGGCGCCATGAAAAACTGGACCGTGGCCGAGCTTCGCGAGTGGATCCTTGCAAGCGAGACCACCGGTGCTGACCTGCTCCGTGCCTCCCGCGGCCTGACCTCTGAGATGATCTCGGCCGTCACCAAGCTCATGAGCAACATGGACCTGGTATACGGCGCCAAGAAGATCACCGTCACCGCCAAGTGCAACACCACCATCGGTATGCCCGGCACCCTGGCCTGGCGCCTTCAGCCCAACCACACCACCGACGATCCCGACGGAATCCGCATCTCCACCCTGGAGGGCCTCTCCTACGGTTCCGGTGACGCGGTGATTGGCCTGAACCCGGTGAACGACACCACGGATTCCTGCCTGAACATCCTCACCATGTTCCGCGAGATCATGGATGAGTATGAGATCCCCACCCAGAACTGCGTGCTGGCACACGTCACCACCCAGATGGACGCCATCCGTAAAGGCGCCCCCTGCGACATGATCTTCCAGTCCATCGCAGGCTCCCAGAAGGGCAACGAAGACTTCGGTGTCTCCGCCGCGCTTCTCTCCGAAGCCCACGACCTGATGCTGAAAGAGGGCACCTCCGTAGGTCCCAACGTCATGTACTTTGAAACCGGCCAGGGCTCCGAGCTCTCCTCCGACGCCCACCACGGCGTGGACCAGCTCACCATGGAAGCCCGTTGCTACGGTTTTGCACGTCACTACAACCCCTTCATGGTCAACACCGTGGTCGGGTTCATCGGTCCCGAGTACCTCTACGACGCCAAGCAGGTGACCCGTGCAGGCCTTGAAGACCACTTCATGGGCAAGCTCTCCGGCATCTCCATGGGTGTGGACGCCTGCTACACCAACCACATGAAGGCCGACCAGAACGACATCGAAAACCTCGGCATGCTCCTCTGCGCAGCGGGCGTGAACTACCTCATCTCCGTACCCCAGGGCGACGATATCATGCTTATGTATCAGTGCCCCGGCTACCACGAGACCCCCGCCCTGCGTGAGATTATGGGCCTGCGTCCTGTTCCCGAGTTCGAAGCCTGGCTCGAGAAGATGGGCCTCATGGAAAACGGTAAAATGACCCGCCGCGCAGGCGACGCGTCCCTTTTCATTCGATAGCAGGGAGGATCGACGTGATTTCAGAAAACACACTTAAAAATATCATCGCCGAGGTGCTGACCACCATGGACAGCGCTGATGCGGCTCCGGCTGCTTCAGACGAGCCTCGTGCCGCAGCCTCCTGCGAAGTGGGCGAGGACCTGGCCGCTGTCGACCTTCGCAAGCAGCTTCTGGTTCCCGAGCCCAACAACCGCGAGGCCTACCTCAAGATGAAGGCCACCACCCCGGCCCGTATCGGGATCTGGCGCACAGGGGCCCGGTACCTCACCGGAAGCTCGCTTCGCTTCCGCGCCGACCACGCCGTGGCCCAGGACGCGGTCTTCAACAACGTCTGCTCCGAGTTCATCAAGGACTGGGGCCTGCTGGAGCTGAAAACCCAGTGTGCCGACAAAGACGAGTACCTCACCCGTCCGGACCTGGGGCGCAAGCTCGATGACGAGAGCATCGCCAAGGCCAAGGCCGAGTGCAAGATGAACCCCACGGTTCAGTTTGTGGTCATCGACGGCCTGAGCTCCACCGCCATCGAGACCAACGCCAAGGACACCATGGCAGCGGCCCTCCAGGGCCTGAAGAACCTCGGCATCGAAGCGGGAACGCCCTTTTTCGTCCGATACGCCCGCGTGCCCTCCATGGACAGCGCCTCCGAAGTGACCCAGCCCCAGGTAACCGTCGCCCTCGTTGGCGAGCGTCCTGGCCTGGCCACCGGCGAGTCCATGAGCGCCTACATGGTGTACCAGTGCCGCGAAGGGATCTCCGAATCCAAGCGCACCATTATCTCCAACATCCACAAGGGCGGGACCCCCGCCGTTGAGGCCGGTGCACAGATTGCGGATATCGTTAAAAAGATGCTCGAGCAGAAAGCAAGCGGCATCGATCTTCAAATTTAGGAAGACCAAGGAGACACGAACACATGAAAGGTGATGCACTTCGCACGACCGTTTTGAGCGTCAAGATGATCCCCAACGTGGATTCGGACATGATCAAACGCCTGGAGCTCCCCGAGGGGCACCGAAGCATCGGCATGATCACCACCGACTGCGATGACGTGGGATACACCGCCATTGATGAAGCCACCAAAAAGGCCGACGTCAAGGTGGCTTACGCCAAGAGTTTTTATGGTGGGGCCGATAACGCCAGCACCAAGCTCGCCGGTGAATTCATCGGTATCCTCTCCGGGCCCAACCCGGCCGAGGTCAAGAGCGGTGTCAACGCGGCCATCGAGTTCATCGAAAACGACGCCTGTTTCTACAGCGCCAACGATGACGACTCCATCCCCTATTACGCCCACTGCGTTTCCCGCACCGGCTCTTTTCTGTCCGACCTGGGCGGCATCCCCGAAGGCGAGGCCATGGCGTATCTCATCGCCCCTCCCATCGAGGCGATCTACGCCCTGGATGCGGCCCTGAAGGCAGCCGACGTGGAGATGGTGGAATTTTTCGGTCCCCCTTCAGAGACCAACTTCGGCGGGGGCCTGCTCACCGGGAGCCAGTCTGCCTGCAAGGCAGCCTGTGACGCCTTTGCCGACGCCGTGATCCATGTGGCCGACAATCCCCTGAAATACTAATCACGGGAGGTCCTTATGAACGGCAAGGCATTAGGAATCATTGAGACCGTGGGACTCGTTCCCGCCGTGGAGGCCGGTGACGTGGCGGTGAAGACCGCCGATGTCACCATCATGGGCTCCCAGGCGGTGGGCGGGGGCCTGGTCTCCATCCTGATGAAAGGCGATGTGTCCGCCGTCAAGGCATCTGTTGATGCCGGCAGCACGGCGGCTGCCCGCCTGGGTGAGGTTCTCTCCGTGACCGTCATCGCCCGGACCGCCGAAGGCCTTGAAGGCATCTTGATCGAAGAGGGAAAACGCCCCAAGTGTGTTCCCGAGCCCAAGGCCCCCTGCAATGCCCCGTCTGAGCCCACCGCCCGCCCTGGGGCGGAGCCAGGCGACGGCCCTGTCCAGGTTGCCGAGCCTGTCCGGGAAGCTTCCGAGGCGAAGGAAGCGGCACCGGCTCCCGATGCGGACGATGCACCGGGATTCGACATGGCGGACCTGAAAAAAATGAAAGTGACCAAACTGAGGCGCCTCGCCCGGCAGCTTCCCTCCTTTTCCATTGCGAGGGGGGAGATCAAGTATGCCAAGAAGAAAGATCTTCTTGAGGCGTTTGTGCAATACATGAAGACATTAGAGAAGTAAGAGAGGACGTGAAGATGGTAGATAAGGATTTGCTCTCAATTCAGGAAACTCGAGCCCTGGTCCGTGCGGCACGCGCTGCACAGCCCACGCTCCCCCAGGCTGGTCAGGAGCGTGTGGACGCTCTGATTGAGGCCATTGCCAAGGTGGGCTCCGAGATGGCTGAAGAGCTGGCCAAGATGGCCAGCGAAGAGACCGGCTACGGCAAGTGGCAGGACAAGAAACAGAAGAACATCCTCGCTTCCGAAAAACTGGTCAGCTACTACCGAGGCACCAAAACCATCGGTATCATCAACGAGGACAAGGAGAAGAAGATCGTTGAAATTGCCGCTCCCATGGGCGTCATCGCCGGTCTCATTCCCTCCACCAACCCCACGAGCACCACGCTCTACAAGTCCATCATCGCCCTGATGAGCGGGAACGGCATCGTGTTTTCCCCTCACCCCACCGCGGTGAAGTGTATCTCGGCCACCGTGAACATGATCCGCGGCGTCCTCAAGGCCATGGACTTCCCCGAGGACCTCGTGGGCGTCATCAGCGTTCCCACCATGCAGGGCACCGATGAGCTCATGAAGATCACCGACATGATCCTGGCCACCGGCGGCAACGCCATGGTCAAGGCGGCTTACAGCTCCGGTACCCCCGCCCTGGGCGTGGGCTCCGGCAACGTGCCCGCCTTCATCGAGCGCAGCGCCGATGTGGACGTGGCCGTGCAGAAGATCCTCTCCTCCAAGACCTTTGACAACGGCACCGTGTGCGCCTCCGAGCAGTCCATCGTCACCGAAGCCTGCATCGCCGACAAGGTCAAGGCCAGCGTCATCGCCCAGGGCGGTTTCTTCCTGGAAGGGGAGAATCTCGTCAAGGTCAAGGCCGTCATGGAGCGTGCCAACGGTTCCATGAACCCCGCCATCGTAGGTCGCTGCGCAGCGGACATTGCAAAGGTTGCAGGTATCGACATCCCCGCAGGCACCACCATGCTGCTCTGCGACGAGCCCGGTGTGGGACCCAAATTCCCCTTCTCCAAGGAGAAGCTCACCGCTCTGCTCGGTTTCTACGTGGTCAACGACTGGCAGGAAGCCTGCGAGCTCTGCTTCAAGCTCCTCCAGAACGGCGGCATGGGTCACTCCATCGGCATCCACTCCAACAACGAGACCGTGATCCGTGAGTTCGCCCTGAAAAAGCCCGTTTCCCGTTGCCTGGTCAACACCCCCACCACCCAGGGCGCCGTGGGCATCTCCACCAACATGGCTCCTTCCCTTACCCTCGGGTGCGGGACCGTGGGCGGCAGCGCCACCTCCGAGAACGTTGGACCCCAGCAGCTCTTCAACATCCGTCGCATGGCTTACGGCCTGGACGACGCAGCCACCACCAGCTGCTCTGCCCCTGCTGAAAGCATCGACGTGCAGGCGGTGACCAACATGATCATGGAGCAGCTCAAGAAGATGAGCGGCACCGTTTAATTACGGCGTGACACACCCCTTGCGGGGTTTTTGAAACCTGCCGCTTCCGGCCGGTTTCCCAAGGACGCTGGCAAGCAAATTGCTTTGCTCAGTGGCAGGTTTTTAAAACGAACGATTTTCATATGATAACACGAGGAGAAAACAACATGAGTTCACAGAACGCTCTTGGAATGATCGAAACCCGAGGTCTTGTAGGCGCAGTAGAAGCAGCAGATGCCATGGTAAAGGCTGCCAACGTTACCCTCATCGGCCGCAGCCAGGTGGGTGCCGGTCTCGTCACCGTCATGGTTCGTGGTGACGTGGGCGCTGTCAAGGCAGCCACCGACGCCGGTGCCGCAGCCGCCGACCGCGTGGGCGAGCTCATCAGCGTACACGTCATTCCCCGTCCCCACGGCGAGGTTGAACTGATCCTTCCCAAGATCGAAGGATAATAAGCCATGAAAGTCATATCGGAATCCTATCTGAGAGATCTCTTCAGAAAGGACGTTCCTGAGACTTTCAGGCTGGAGGAGGGTCAGATCCTGACCCCCTCCGCATCCCAGCTTCTCGGTGAGAAGGGGGTCAAGGTCGTCAGGGGCGCTGAAGAGCCAAGCCCTTCACAGCCCGGGGCCGCCCCGAAGAAAACAGAGGCGGAAGGGAAGACAGAAGAACCCAAAGCGGCCGGTCCCCGATACGTATCGGCCGTGGACGGCGGTCAGTTCGAGACAAAGCCCGAGCACATGACCCAGCTCACGGGCAACCGGCTGGTCCCCAAGGACCACCCCCGGATTGTCTTCAGGGGTCGCCTCGACACCTGCCAGGGGGAGATTCTCCTGCTGCAGGCCAAAGCCCATGATGCCGGGAAAAAGGCATTGGTGGAGGATCTCGCAGAGCTCCTCGAGTGGACCCGCGACATCATGCGTCGCGATGTCCTGGACACCCCCATCCCGGACAAGCCCATCATCGGCTTGACCGATGCGGAACTCCGGGCCCACTCCCACAACCCGAAAAAATACTTCGGGGTAGGGCACCTGCTCCCTTCATACGACATGGGGGAGATGATTCTGAGGCTCAACCGCCTGCGAGCCCAGATTCGGGAAATGGAAGTATCGGCCGTCAGTGCGCTGAAAGAGACCTTTCACCTGGACAAGCCCGATGTGGTCCAGGCACTGAACCGAATGAGCAGCGCCGTTTACATCATGATGCTCAAAGACAAAGGCGGCATGTACACGTAGGAGATCAGATGGAACAGACAATCGTAGAAGATATTATCAAGAAGGTCATGGCCCAGGTGGGCAGCACCGGTACCCAGGGGGCCCCCGCAGCCGGGGACGCCATTCCGGTGGAGCTCTCCGGTCGCCATGTCCATCTGTGTGAAGAGGACGTCAAAGAGCTGTTCGGCGGATCCCTGACCCATGTCAAGGAGCTTTCACAGCCGGGACAGTACCTCTGCAAGGAGCGGGTTCGTCTCATCGGGCCCAGCGGTGTCATCGACAACGTGGCCGTCCTGGGACCCGCCCGCTCCAAGAGCCAGGTGGAGCTCTCCCTCACCGACGCTCGTATCCTCGGGATCAAGGCCCCGGTTCGCCAGTCCGGCGACGTGGCCGGCACCCCGGGCATTGTCCTCACCTCCGGCACCGGCCTTGCCGGGTTGGACGAGGGCGTGATCGTGGCTGCCCGTCATATCCACATGTCCCCTGCGGACGCGGCCCGTTTCGGCGTGTCCGACAACCAGAAGGTGGATGTCCATATGGACGGAAGCCGTCCGGCCGTGTTCAAGGATGTCATCGTTCGGGTGAACAAGGATTTTCGCCTGGCCATGCACATCGACTTTGATGAAGCCAACAGCTGCGGCCTGGGCAAAAATGCCACCGGCCGTATCGTGGGCGTAACCCAGGAGGCGTAACCTTGGACTTTTCATCCGTTGATCGGACCATTGCCGATCTTGAAACGTGTCTCAAAACCACTCGGGAGGTGTCTCCCACCGAAGAGCTCCTGGTGGGGGTGGACTTAGGTACCGCCTTCATCGTGCTGGTCGTCATGAACAGCAAAAAAGAGCCCGTGGCCTGTGCCATGGAGTTTGCCCAGGTCATCAAAGACGGCCTGGTGGTGGACTACATCGGCGCCATGACGGTGGTGAAACGCCTGAAAGCCCAGCTGGAGGAACGCCTCGGACGGGAACTGGAGAGGGCGGCCATTGCCGTGCCCCCCGGTACCGGTGAGTCCGATTGCAAGACCCACGGCTATGTGGTGGAAGGCGCGGGGATGGAAGTGACCAACCTGCTGGACGAGCCCACGGCGGCCAACGCCGTCCTGGGGGTCGAAGACGGTGTCATCGTGGACATCGGCGGCGGAACCACCGGCCTCTCCATCCTGGAGAAGGGCAAGGTGGTCTACGTAGCCGATGAAGCCACGGGCGGAACCCATCTCTCCCTGGTCCTCTCCGGTGCTTACAAAGTGAGCTTCGAAGAGGCCGAGGAGATCAAACGGGATTACGGACGGCACAAGGAGATCTTTGCCGCGGTCCGTCCCGTGATCCAGAAGATGGCCACCATCGTGAAGGGGCACATCAAGGGGCGGAACATAAAATCCGTTTACCTTGTGGGCGGCACCTGCTGCCTCACCGGCATGGAGACCGTGTTCGAAAAAGAACTCGGGATCCCGGTACACAAACCGGCCAACCCCTTTCTCGTGACCCCCATGGGCATTGCCCTGAGCTCCGTGAGCACGGGCGAACAGGAGACAGACCATGGATGTTGAAGCACTGGTGAAAGCCATTACCGTCGAAGTTCTCAAGCAGATCGGCGGGGGGGACGAAGCCTCCAGGGTGCTCATCATCGGGGACAGAAGCTGCCCCAAATGCCAGGCCGCTGAAAAGCGTCTGGGCAAGGGGAACACCTTTCTCTACCCGGATGAGGATCCCGGGCCCAACGAGCCCGTCAGGCGCATCGTGCCTTACCTCTCCATCCGCCACATGGCGGACATGGCCGCAGGACGGGCCGAAGGACCGCTCATGGAGCTGGCCTTCCGCGCCCTTCTGGCCGGTCAGACCGTGGAGGTGGTGGAGTTTGAATACAAACGCCATGCCGACACCGCCCCGGAAGGCCTCATGAGGCTCTTCGAGGGCCAGGAAGCTGCCCTTGCCGGATACGGCCTTGTGGCCATGGATGTGACAAAGCGCGACACCGTCCGGATCAGGAAACCCCTGGTGACGGACGCGGATGTGGCCGAGGCAGGGCAGCGGGGTGCCAAGGAACTTAGGCTCCCCGCCGACGCCCAGGTCACTCCCCTGGCAGTGGAGAGCGCCAAAGAACTCGGCATCACCCTTTCCCGGGGATAACAACGGAGAGGCCATGACCACCCGGCCTTTCCATCAGCATACGAGGCGACCAGGATGATAATTGGCAAAGTGATCGGCAATGTGTGGGCCACAAGAAAGGAAGAGGGCCTGAGCGGCATGAAACTCATGGTGGTCAGGCGGCTGGACGCCTGCACCAACGAAGAACTCGACACCCTTGTGGCCGTCGATTTCATCGGTGCGGGCATCGGCGAGAGGGTTCTCGTGGCCACGGGCAGCTCGGCGCGTAACGCCGGGGCCATTACCGATGCACCTGTGGACGCCACCATCGTCGGGATCATCGATGAGGTCGAGGTCCAGGAAGGACTTTAGGACATGGATTCCCTGGGACTCATAGAAAGCCGGAGTATCGCCGCAGGCGCTGTCCTTGCCGACATCATGGTCAAGGCTGCCGAGGTGACCCTCCTCAAGGCCGGGACCATCTGCTCCGGCCGGTACCTGATCCATGTGGGCGGTGACCGCCAGGCTGTGGACACCTCGGTGAAAGCAGCCAAAGCAGCCGGTTACTCCCTTGCGGGGAGCTACACCATCGGAGGCGTCTCCCGGGAGGTCCTCGATGCCCTGAAGCACAGCCCCGTCGTTACCCACTGCGGCGCCATCGGCGTGGTGGAGTGCCGCACCGCCTCTTCGGGCGTGGTGGCTGCCGATCAGGCCGTCAAGCGGTCCACGGCCTGTCTGGCGCGGATCGTCACGGGCAACGGCATCAACGGCAAGTCGTATTTTGTGATGACAGGTGATGTGGCCTCCGTGGAAGAGTCGGTTGCGGCGGCAAGAGAGACCCTTGGAAAAGACCTTGTGGAGGCGGTGGTGATGCCGTCGCCCGACTCCTCGGTCGTCAATGCGTTGGTGAGGCGCCCGTAGCCATTTTGCGGGGGCCTTGCACAAATAACGAGGTGAATTATGGCAAAGAGACTTGTGAGTGAAAAGGGTGTGGAGGAGATCATCGTGGACGGTACCGTCTACATGGACGGCTCCATGATCCTGACTCCCGGCGCCAAAGATGTTTTACGCAACAAAGGCGTCACCATCGTCTACGGCCCCAGGCCCGAGACGTGTGAAGAAGACCGGCTTGCAGCCATGGTCGCCGACCTGCTCAAAAAAGAGTACGGCATCACCGACGATGCCCAGGTCAAGGCGGTGTGCTGCAAGGTGGTCGAGGCAATCAAGAACAACGCTTAGGTGTTGAGGGCGTGATGCCCGAGACAGGGCACCTTGGGCACGTGGGTGCACAGGGTGCGGAAACGCCTTCGGGCAGACAACCCAATCTATACATAAGAGGAGAGAATAATGAAAGCACTTGGAATGGTTGAAACCAAAGGTCTTGTGGGAGCCATCGAAGCAGCGGACGCCATGGTCAAAGCAGCCAACGTCGAGCTGGTGGGTCGTGAGCAGGTAGGCTCCGGCCTTGTTACTGCCATGGTCCGCGGGGACGTAGGCGCCGTCAAGGCCGCCACCGACGCCGGTGCCGCAGCTGCTGATCGTGTGGGCGAGCTCGTGAGTGTTCACGTGATTCCCCGTCCCCACTCTGAGGTGGAGCTGATCCTCCCCCAGAAGCGCGAAGCATAGGGATGTGTGCCGGCGGCCCCTTTCGGGGTGCCGCCGGCAGCCCTCGCGTGCCCGGGCAAGGGGAGGACCTGCCGGTTGTCCCTTTCCCCAGTCACGCGATGGCAGAGACGCCATGTACTGCCATCTTGAATGCATGCCAACCGAAAGTGGACGGATGTCCGCTTTGTATGAACCGACGCGGCGGGAGGCGGCATGACCCGTGACCTTGGCCATGAGCGCATGGAAGGTCACCGGCCGTTGTCATCACCCCGAACCATCGCACCGGAAAAGGAGTTTCACATGGGTATCAATGAAAAAGTCCTTGAAGAGCTGATTAGAAAAGTGGTTTCCGAGCAGCTGGGCGGCGCCAAGTCCCCGGCCTTTACCAAAGTCGTGGACGAGAAGAGCGGCGTCCTCTGCGTGAAGACCGATACCGTCAAGCCCGAGCCCTTTGACACGGGCAAGGCCGGAGACAAAGTCTTTCTCACCGACATCGTGACCCTGGACGAGAGCCCCCGCCTCGGCTGCGGCATTATGGAGATGGAGACCACCTCCTTTGACTGGACCCTCAAGTATGACGAGGTGGACTACATCATCGACGGTACCCTGGAGATCGTCATCGACGGCCGCAAGGTAGTGGGCAACAAAGGGGACATCATCTTCATCCCCAAAAACACCTCCATCGCCTTCAGCGTTCCCGAGTCCGCACGATTCATGTACGTCACCTATCCCGCCGACTGGGAATCTCAGTAACCGGAGGGCGCAGCCTTGACTCAATTTAACGGACGCACCCAGATCTGCTACGGCGAGAACGCCATCAACGCCCTTGAGAAACTTGAGGGCAGGCACGCCTTTATCGTCACCGACGCCTTCATGGTGAAGATCGGCTTTGCCGACCGCATCATCAGTGGCCTGGAGCGCGCCAACATCACCAGCTGCGTGTACGACAAGGTGGAGCCCGATCCCTCCCTGGAGACCGTGCGTGAGGGCACGGTCAAACTCCTGGCCGACGGCGCGGACATGATCATCGCCTTAGGGGGCGGCTCCTCCATCGACGCGGCCAAGGCCATCATGTACTTCGCCTATAAGGCGGACCCGGCCAAGGGCAAGCCCCAGCTGGTGGTGATTCCCACCACCAGCGGCACCGGCTCCGAGGTAACGGCGGTCACCGTGGTCACCGACACCGAGCAGCAGATGAAGATCCCCCTCATGGATCCTCTGCTGGTCCCGGACATGGCCGTGCTGGACGCCCGGTTCACCCGGTCGGTACCCCCGTCGGTCACAGCCACCACGGGCATGGACGTGCTCACCCACGCCGTGGAGGCCTTTGTCTCCACCCCGGCCAACGCCTTCACCGATCTGTACGCGGTGCACGCCATCAAGTACGTGTTCCGTTACCTGCTGCGCTGCTACCGCAACGGGGACGACATGGAGGCGCGGCAGAACATGCTCCTGGCCTCGTGCATGGCGGGCATGGCCTTTAACAACAGCGGCCTGGGCGTGGCCCACAGCATCGCCCATACCTTAGGGGACTGTTCCACATCCCCCACGGCAAGGCCAACGCCGTGCTGCTCCCATACGTCATCCGCTTCAACAGCTTTGACGTCCGGGACCGCTACCGCACCATCGCCAAGAAACTCGAACTCCCCTGCGAGACCGTGGAGCAGGGCAACGAGAGCCTCATTGAGGCGGTGCGCTGGCTCAACAGCCAGATGGGCATCCCCAACCGCATCCGGGACCTGGGCATCGACGAGAACGAGTTCCAGACCTCCCTTGAAACCATGGCCCGCCATGCCATGGAGGATGCCTGCACGCCCACCAACCCGAGGCGCCCCTCCCTGAGGGACATCCGGCAGTTGCTGCGCAAAGCGTACTAACAAAAATGGAATGTCATATGAGAGATCAGATTGTAGAGAAGGTAAAGAACGCCGGCGTGGTAGGCGCTGGTGGCGCCGGGTTCCCGACGCATGTGAAGATCAACGCGACGGTGGACACGGTCCTTGTGAACGGCGCCTCCTGCGAGCCCCTTCTGATGAGCGATCCCTACATCATGGAGCATGAGCTCGATATCATGATCGAGGGATTGAACGCGGTGCTGGACGCCACAGGCGCCTCCCGCGGGGTCATCTGCATCAAGGGCAAGCACGCCAAGGCCCTTCAGACCATCAAGGACGCTGTGGCCAAGGACACCACCGGACGCCTGGAAGCCTTTGAGCTGAAGGATTTCTATCCGGCAGGCGACGAGCAGGTCCTGGTCCGTGAGGTCACCGGCCGCACCGTGCCCGAAGCGGGGATTCCCCTTCAGGTGGGCGTGGTGGTGAGCAACACCGAGTCCCTGTACAACATCGCCAACGCCATGAAGGATATTCCCCTTACCGAGCGCTACGTTACCGTCACCGGTGAGGTGGGCCGCGACATGGTGGTAAAGGTGCCCGTGGGCACCATCGTCTCCGACCTCCTGGAGTTTGCGGGCGGTTCCAAAATTTCCGACTACCGCGTGGTGGACGGCGGGCCCATGATGGGCCGCGTCCTGCCCGACACGGATCAGCCCGTCACCAAGGTGACCAGCGGCCTCATCGTCCTGGACCCCGAGCACAACGTGGTCAAGGGCAAGGTCATGGATCCCGCGGCCATCAAGCGCATCACCGGGACAGTCTGCTGCCAGTGTACCCACTGCACCGAGCTCTGCCCCCGAAACCTTCTGGGCCACTCCATCCATCCCCACAAGCTCATGCGCTCCCTGTCGGCCCTGGTTCAGGACCCCCAGGCCCGCATGGAAGCGCTCCTCTGCTGTGAGTGCGGCATCTGCGAGAAGTTTGCCTGCCCCATGGGCATCTCCCCCCGGGAGGTGAACATGCTCATCAAAAAAGAGCTGATGAAAGAGGGGATCCGCTGGCCCGCCACCGGAGAGGAGCCCGTGAACAACCCCATGCGCGACGTGCGCTACGTGCCCACCAAGCGGCTGATGCAGCGCCTGGACGTGCTGAAGTACGACACCCATCCCGGCATGCCCGAAGAGCGTTTCGTGCCTGAGCGCGTGGCCATTCCCCTTGCCCAGCACATCGGCGCCCCGGCGCAGTGCCTGGTTAAAGAGGGTGACCGCGTGGCCAAAGGCGACCTCATCGGCGAGATCCCGGAAGGGGCCCTTGGGGCACGCATCCACGCCAGCATCGACGGCGTGGTCACCTCCGTCGAGGGCGGTGTGGTGAGGATTTCCAGAGGGTAGGGTGCACCGTGTGCACCGCCATAGATCCGCAGCAAAAAAACGACACGTCACGCCCGAGCGCTCGGCGTCGTGAAGAACAATGAGGTAAATGTATGAACTACAGAACAATCGGTGTTGTCGAGCTGAACAGCATCGCCCTGGGCATTGAGACCGCAGACGAAATGAGCAAGGCCGCCACCGTGGACCTGGTGATGGCACGCCCCACCTGTCCCGGACGGTACCTGGTGATGGTGGCCGGGGACACCGGCTCCGTCAAGAGCTCCGTGGCTGCGGGCCGTGAGATGGGAGGGGACCTGGTCATCGACTGGTTCGTCATCCCCAGCGTCCATCCCACAGTGCTTCCCGCCCTGTCCGGTGCCACCATCGTGCCCCGCATCAACGCCCTGGGGGTCATCGAGACCTACACCGTGGCCGCCTGTATCCTGGCCGCCGACGCCGCAGCCAAATCCGGCCAGGTGGATCTCATCGAGATCCGCTTCGCCGCTGGCCTTGCCGGCAAGTCCTTTGTCACCATGACCGGTGACGTGGGCTCAGTGAAGGCCTCTGTGGCTGCCGGTGTGGAAGGCGTGGGAAACTCCGGTCCCGTCTACAACCACGTGGTCATTCCTTCACCCAGCGACGATTTGAAAGCCCAGCTGATGTAAGGCCCGGCCCAGATATGCGCGGACCGGTCTCTTCCCTGAACCGGTCCGCCTCACGGGGGGACTCATACGCCTCCCCCCGTGAACCTGAGCCCCGATGCCTGCAGTGGTATCGGGGCTCAGGTTCACGGCAATACCAAGACTCTTTGAAAAAACGAACGCTGATTCTGATGTGCATGCGGCCGTATCCGACGGGTGCATGCCTGCTGTTATATTCAATCGTAAAGGAGTTCGACGTATGATGTTCAAGAAACACATGGCATGGATGGTGGGGACACTGTTCGTGTGCGGATCACTGCTCACCGGTTGCGGCGTCAAGGCCGATGTGAAGACTGCCCCTGCAAAGCCCGTGGTCAAGCTGGATGAAGGTCACTGGAATCCGGCGGTCAAGGCAAAACTGGAAACCCTCATCGCCGAAGGGGCCTTCCAGGGAAAGAAAGCTGTTTTCGATTTTGACAACACCACCATCTGCCGGGACATCGGCGAGGCCACCTTTGCCGCCATGGTGGAGGCCGGTCAGCTGACCTTGGACGGGATCTCCCGGGACATCACCCCCTCCTTTGTCCTTGGGGACAAGAAGGTCTCCCTTGAGACCGTGAAAAACCTTCCCGAGTTCTACGAAGATTTTCTCTCCGCCACCAAGCACCAGAAAGGCGAAAAGACTCCCTATTCCAACAGCTACGCCTGGGTGGTCCAGATCCTGGCCGGCATGACCCCCGACCAGATCCTCCCTTACAGCGAAAAAGCCTTCGGCAATAATGTCGCCAAGCAGGATTCCGGAGCTGCCGACCTCAAAGAGACCAAGATCAACGGCTACCGCATGCCCTTCTTCTATCCCGAGATGGTGGACCTCTACGGCAACCTCCTGAAAAACGGGTACGAGGTTTACGTCTGCTCTGCGTCCAACGTCTGGACCGTGCGCTGGATGGTGGCCGCCAACCTCAACAAGCTTCTTGAAGCCAAGTTCGGTAAAGGGGTGGCCATTGCCCCGGACCATGTCATCGGCGTCAACGTGCTTCTGAAGGACAAGCGTGACGGCAAGCTCTACAAGGACCGTCTCCTTGTGAAGAACAACCCGAAATACGCTGCCCTGGACCGTGACGAGCTTTCCAACTACGAGCTCACCACCCAGGTGGTCTACCCCATCACCGGGTACTTCGGCAAGGTGGCCAACATCATCAAGTATGTCACCAAAGAACGCCCCTACCTCATCGGCGGGGACAGCTCCAACGACCTGCCCATGCTGGACCGCGCAGAGAACCGCCTCTGGATCACCCGTCTTGAAAAAATGGGGTACCAGAAGGGGCTCGTTGAGCAGATGGGAGACTCCCTTCCCGGCAACTGGATGATCCAGCCTGTCCTCTACAAAAAATCCCCCGGGTTTGTCTCCACCCGCGCGGATCTGGACGCGCGCCTGGCACCCAAACCCTCCGCCATTGAAAAGACGGCGAAGGTGGCAGGCTTCCTCGAAGAGAACGGCGCACTGAAGGCATTCTAAAGTGCGCTGAAAAAAAGAGATAAACATGGCCCGGGGTGCCTCCCGGGCCATGGGTGTTGGATACAATCCGAAGGTCCGCTGTCACAGGCCGGGCCTTCGGCATCACATAAGGGACCCTGCATTCGGGGACCCGGTGAAGGGCGCGTCAACGGGGACGGGCCTGCCAATCAGTCACTTAATGGAGGAGTGCGTGTGAATTTACGAAGCCAGATCGGTGAGAAGGTCTTTACCTTCTCATCGGTCCGAGATGTTCTGGCAAAAGCAAACAACGAGAAGTCCGGCGACGCCCTGGCCGGCATATCGGCAGAGTCCGCCACCGAGCGCGTGGCCGCCAAGCTCTGCCTGGCCAACCTGCAGCTTAAAGACATCTATGAAAACCCGGTGATCCCCTACGATGACGACGAGGTGACCCGGACCATCTACGACGGCCTGAACACCACCATCTACGAAAAGATCAAGAACTGGAGCGTGGCCGAGCTCCGGGAGACCATTCTCAAGACCCGCCGCCAGGGGGATCTGCTCCACATCAGCCGGGGCCTCACCAGCGAGATGATCGCCGCCGCGGCCAAGCTCATGTCCACCATGGACCTTGTCTACGCCAGCAAGAAGATCAAGGTCTCCGCCCACTGCCACACCACCATCGGCCTTCCCGGCACCCTGTCGTTCCGCTGCCAGCCCAACCACCCCACAGACGCCATTGAAGGGATCCTCGCCTCCCTGAAGGAGGGCCTCTCCTTCGGATGCGGCGACGCCTGCTTCGGCGTGAACCCCGTGGAAGACAACGTGGAAGGCTTTTCCCGGGTCATGCGGGCCATCACCGATTTCAGGGACCTCTACGAGGTGCCCACCCAGTGTGTTGTCCTGGCCCACGTGACCACCCAGATGCAGGCCATGGAGAAAGGCGTGCCCGTGGATCTCCTGTTCCAGAGCATCGCTGGGTCCCAGAGCGCCAACGACGCCTTCGGTATCTCCGTCTCCATGCTGGACGAGGCCCGGGACCTGGCCCTGCACAGGGGCTCCTCCACCGGCCCCAACGTCATGTACTTCGAGACCGGCCAGGGCTCGGAGATCTCCCTGGACTGCCACCACGGCGTGGACGAGATGACCCTGGAGGCCCGTACTTACGGATTGGCCAGGCGTTACGCCCCCTTCATGCTCAACAACGTCTCCGGCTTCATCGGCCCTGAGACCATCTACACGGGCAAAGAGGTGATCCGGGCCGACCTGGAAGATCTTTTCATGGGCAAGATGCACGGCCTGCCCATGGGCATCGCCCCCTGCTACACCAACCACATGAAAGCCGACCAGGACGATCAGGAGATCGGCACCATGCTTTGCGCCATGGCCGGGGCCAACTTTTTCATGGGGGTCTCCGGAGGAGACGACTGCATGCTCAACTATCAGGACACCAGCTTCCACGACGATGCGTCCGCCCGGGAGATTTTGGGCCTCAGGCCCGCGCCGGAGTTTGAAACCTGGCTGGAAAGCCGGGGCATCATGGAAGAGGGTTGCCTCACCGAGGCGGCCGGTGACCCGTCCATTTTCGATAAATAAGGAGAGCAGGCACCATGAACGAGAAAGCACTGATTGAAGGTATCATCAAAAAGCTGGTGGAAGAGGGGGCCCTGGCGTCAGCCGAGGGGCCTGCCGCCGGCACCGATGCGGCCCGAGCCGAATCGCCCGTGACCCTGCCTCCCCTGGACGAGGTGACGGTGGACAATCCCCACAACATGGCGGCCCTTGAGGCCATGCGAAAGACCACCCCCGCCCGCATCCTCATGGGACGGTGCGGAGCACGCCAGAAGACCCATTCCCTTCTCCATTTTCAGGCCGATCATGCCGCTGCCGTGGATGCCGTGTTTATGGATGTTTCAGAGGATTGCCTGGCCGAGAATCGCCTTTTCGGGGTCCAGACCGTGGTCAGGGACAAGGATGAGTTCCTCATGAAGCCTGAGCTGGGCAAGAGGCTCAGCGAGGAGGCGAAAAAGACCATCCTCGACACATGCGAGAAGGGCTGCAACGTGCAGATTATCGTGGTGGACGGCTTAAGCTCCACGGCCATCGAGGCCAACATCGCCGATACCCTTCCGGCCATGGTCCAGGGCCTGAAAGCCGAGGGCCTCTCCGTGGGGACGCCCTTTTTTGTGAAGTACGGACGGGTGGGCGTCATGGACGACGTGGGTGCCCTGCTGGGCTGCGATGTGGTGGTGGAGCTCATCGGAGAGCGCCCGGGTCTTATCACCGCCGAGTCCATGAGCTCTTACATGGTGTACAAGGCCGGGAAAGAGACCGTGGAAGCCGACCGCACCATTGTTTCCAATATCCACAAAGGGGGCACGCCCCCGGCAGAGGCCGGGGCTCACATGGCCACCGTGGTCAAGCAGATGCTTTCCCACAAAGCCAGCGGCGTGGCCCTTTCCGAAGCCATGAAAGGCAAGGGCCTGTAGGTTACGGGTGTTTTTGGGAAACCCGGAGCGTTGCCTCCGGCGGGTTGCTTTTTTGAAAAAAAGCTCCGCAAAAAACGGTCTTCATGCACCCACGCTTCGGTTGATTGCCCTGAAGGGTGATCAAAACGAAGCCTGGAAATCCTTGCATAAGGCCTGTTTGTCAAACGTTTTAAACGGTTGGCCCCCGTCAGGGCCGCCGGAGGCTTTTTTTAACAAACCCGATTCCATGGGAGGGAGGCGTTCATTTTATGCCCGACAGCCCCAAAATAGCGTCTTTGTATGCAGCCCATCTTGGCGGCGCGGAGGTGTCCGATGCCGCCGAGGTGGTGACCAGCGTCGGCATCGACATCGGCACCACCACCACCCAGTGCGTCATCAGCCGCCTGACGGTGAAGAACACGGCGCCGGGGACCCTGGTGCCGCGCATGGAGATCACCGATAAAGAGGTGGTTTACCGCAGCGCCATCCATTTTACCCCCATCACCCACGGGAACCTGGTGGACACAGAGGAGGTGTTTCGCCTGGTGGAGGGTGAGTTTTCCCGTGCCGGGGTGTCGCCTTCGTCCATTGACACCGGCGCGGTGATCATCACCGGAGAGACCGCCAAAAAGGAGAACGCTCGCCGGATCTCCGGCGAGCTGGCCGGGTATGCCGGAGACTTCGTGGTGGCCACGGCCGGGGGAAACCTGGAGTCGATCATTGCCGGGCGAGGGTCCGGGGCCTCGGATTACTCCCGAAACCGTTTCAAGACCGTTGCCAACATTGACATCGGCGGCGGCACGGCCAACATCGGCATCTACCGAAACGGTAAAGCCATCGACAGCTGCTGCATCAATGTGGGTGGTCGGTTGATGCAGGTGGACGCCGCAGAGGGACGGATCCTCCATGTGGCGGAGCCCATGCAGCGGGTTCTGGACGATCTGGGGGTAAGGGCTAAGCCCGGCGATGCCGCTGAGCCCGTTGTCATCGACATCATCTGCCGCCGCATGGCCGAGGTGGTGGCATCGGTCCTCCGGGACCCCGAGCCCCGGGGGCTGGAGGCAGACCTTCTCATGACCGCTCCCCTCCGGCTCGACTACACGGTGGATTGCGTCATGATCTCAGGGGGCGTGGCCGACTCCGCCTACACCTCATCGCCGTGCGACACCCTCTCCGAGATTGCCCGCTACGGGGACATCGGCCCCATGCTGGGGCAGCAGGTGCGTCGGGTGTTCGACGCCGCAGGGGTAGAGCTCATCCGGCCTGCCGAGACGATCCGGGCCACGGTTATTGGTGCCGGATCCCGCACCGTGGATGTGAGCGGCAGCACCATTTCGGCAGACGACACCTTGCTGCCGCTGACGAACATCCCGGTGGTGGTTCCCTTTGCCGAAGGGATCCCGGAGCAGGCCGACGACATCGCCGAGGCGGTCTTCCAAAGCGCAAATCAGTACGAAGAAGAAGAGGCCCCGGAACAGATCGCCGTGGGGATCCGGGGGCAAACTTACCTCAATTATCCGACGGTGCAGTTGCTTGCAAAGGGGATCCTGGGTGGCCTGGCACGGACAGTGCGGGCCGGACTGCCCGTTATTGTTGTGCTGGAGCAGGACAGCGCCAAGGTGCTTGGCCAGAGCCTTCGGGCCCTGAACCCGTCCGCCCGTGTGATCTGCGTGGATCAGCTGGAGGTGGCGGAAGGGGACTACATCGACATCGGCCGCCCCCTTGCCGGGGGGACGGTGGTGCCCGTGGTGATCAAGACCCTGGTGTTTGAAACGCGTCAGGCATAACTCCGGTATTTCATGGGGTCTATCTATAACAACCGTTGGTAGTGACTAACGGCTCGCTTTCCCGTGACGTATTCGTGATAGAAATGTGGTTTGAGTATATTTGAAGGAGACTGATGATGTTTGGAAAAATGGGTCTGCGCGGCAAAATGCTGCTTAGTATTTGTGGGGTGGTGTTGTTATCCTACTCCGTGAGTATCTCGTACATTACTTACAATGCCTCGAAGATGGCCCGTGCCGAGGCGGAGGAGAAGACCCTTGAGATCGCCTCCAACCACGGCCGGATGATCAAGTCGGAGCTGGACCGGGCCATGGACGTGGTCCGCACCGTGGCCCACTCCCTTGAAGGCATCAAAAAAGGCGAAACCGCCCCGGATCGGGGTCAGATCAACGCCATGCTTAAGAACGTGCTGCGCCAGAATCCCGATCTCATAGCCATCGACACCTGCTGGGAGCCCAACGCCCTGGACGGGCGCGACGCCGAGTTCATCGGTGTGCCGGGCCATGACGATACGGGTCGCTTCGTGCCCTACTGGAACCGCGGCAGCGGGACCATCGAGGTGGAGCCCCTGGTGAACTTCGATACCGAGGCCTGGTACCAGGATCCCAAGAGGACGGGACATGAAGTTATCACCGAACCTTACGTCTATCCGGTGGGCGGCAAGGATGTGCTCATGGCCACGGTGGTGGCCCCCATCATGGTGGAGGGGCGGTTTTTAGGCATCGTGGCCGCAGACATCGCCCTGGACACCTTCGGCAAGATGATGGAGAAGGTGAAACCCTTCGGCACGGGATACGGCTACCTGGTTTCCAGCGGGGGCTATATCGTTGCGCACCCCGCCGATGAGTTGGTGGGAAAAAATCTGAGAGAGCTCGTGACGGGAAAGGTCCAGGCGTCACTGCTGAGCGCCCTGGAAGAGGGGCAGGTCTTTGCCGTGGAGCGGAAAACGGTCAAAGACGGCCAGATGACCTTCCAGGTGCTTGCGCCCATTACCGTGGGTAAGACCAATACACCTTGGGCCATCGGCATCGTCGTGCCCCTTGCCAAGGTGATGGAAGGGGCGGTTACGCTCCGGAACACCAGCATCGTCATCGGCCTGGCCGGTTTTCTCCTGCTGGTGGCCGTGGTGTGGTTCATCGCCATTGCCCTGGTGGTGAAACCCATCAACGGCGTGGTGGAGGGCCTTCGCGATATCGCCGAAGGGGAGGGGGATCTCACCCTTCGGCTGCCCGTCAACACCCAGGACGAAATCGGGGAACTTTCCACCTGGTTCAACAGCTTCATTGAAAAACTCCAGCGCATCGTGGGGGACCTGTCCGGCCAGGCAGGTGCCATGGAAGGGGCGTCCGGGGCTCTTCTCGATGTGGCGGGAGATCTTTCCACCCGTGCAGACAATACGTCAGAGCGCGCCACTTCCGTGTCCGGTGCCGCCGAAGAGATGACCTCCAATATCAACGGAGTGGCCGCCTCCATGGAGCAGGCCTCGGCCAACAGCGACATGGTGGCCACCGCTGCCGAGGAGATGACCGCCACCATCGGCGAAGTGGCGAAACAGTCGGAGACGGCGCGACATATCTCGGAGAAAGCCGTTCAACAGGCCGGGGGCGCCTCCACGAAAATGGCCCGTCTCGGTGAAGCCGCCGCCGCCATCGGAAGCGTCACCGAAGCCATCAGCGAGATCTCCGAGCAGACCAACCTGCTGGCCCTGAACGCCACCATCGAGGCGGCCCGGGCAGGGGAAGCGGGCAAGGGATTTGCCGTGGTGGCAGGGGAGATCAAAGCCCTGGCCAACCAGACCGCTGAGGCCACCCGGGACATCAAGGCCCAGGTGGACGGGATCCAGGGAATCACCGGCGAAAGTGTCGACGATATCGAAGAGGTGACCCGGGTGATCTCCGAGGTAAACGACATCGTAGGGACCATCGCCACGGCCGTGGAAGAGCAGTCTGTTGCCACGCGCGAAATCGCGGCGAATATCTCCCAGGCGTCCCAGGGGATTCAGGAGGTCAACGGTATGGTGGCCCAGAGCTCCGGGGTGATCACCGAGATCACCCGGGAAATCTCCGAGGTGAACACCAATGCCGCAGACATCTCTGAAGGAAGCAGGAGGGTCCATGGCAATGCCGAAGAGCTGTCCCAGATGTCCCTTGCCCTGAAGCAGGTGGTGGAAACCTTTAAGATTTAAAAACGTGAGGCGTTGCCGCGGCCGCGGCAAGGTATCTTGGAATGATCCGGGAATGCCCAGGGGGCTGGGCGTTCCCGGTTAATTGCGCGATACGTTGATCATGACTTCCGTGACGAATTTGGAGCTCTTTCGGGTGGTCCAGTAATCGGTGACGTACCGCTCGTATGATTTTTTCCCCAGCACGTAATTGTGCGTTCGGGCCCATTTGCAGATCTTTTCGTAGGTTTCGTTGATGTTTTTATGGGACCCGATGTGGTAACAGGTGATCATCATCTGCCCGCCGAAGGACATTTTTTCGTGTTCTTTGCATTCCTTCAGTGTTTTCTGCATGATCCGGACAGGTTGATGCCTGTTTTTGACCCTGTCCTCAAGCGATGAAAAATTGATCATCACCGGTCCGGTGATTTCGTTGTTCACCTTCTCCACGTAATTGGTGAACTCGATGTTAATGATGGATGCCTCAATGTCGTTGGTGAAGACCTGCTCATGGAACAGGTAGTCCGAGGCCTCCACATACTTGACGGCGACTTCCTGGATGTTGTTGTCGATGACCATTTCGGCTTCTAAGATCAGGTCATGCCAGTCCCTGACGGACTCGTACTGCCTCCGGATTTCTTCCTGGGCTTTTTTCAACTCTTCGATCTTCGCGTTGAAGGAGCGCTTGATGGAGGCGTAGATCCTGCCGCGGGCGTCCACAGTGCCCTCGATGAAATCTTTCATTTCATCAAGCTTGAACCCCATCTGCTTGTAATACTTGATGACGGGGACCGCCAGTAAGGATTCGTTGGAATAATACCGGTAGTTGTTGTTGCAGGAGCGCTCGGATTTGATGAGTCCGATTTTGTCATAGTGCCTGAGCGCCTTTTTGGACACATTGCAGATCTGGCTGACTTCGCCAATGGAATATCTGTCTTTGTACTTCATGAACCATCCTTCTGGCTTGATGAAGGCTCGGGGAATGAACTCATCCCATAAGCCCTGACCCGGACCGGCGTATCCTGCCGTCGGAAACCGATCCCTCCCTTGCATACCCCGTTCAGCATGTCAGCCAACCCAAAAAAAACGGCGATGTTCCTTTTAAAGGTATGCCATGCTGTTATAATCCTGTACATGTTTCCGATGATACAGGCTGCCTGTGTCGGACCGGCGCTGTCCTGAAGGTTCCGAACTCCAACAAAAAACAGGAAACCTTCATATGACGGGGGACACTTTTTGTAGCAAATGATGGAAAAGATGATACCCATGTATCCCTTTTCAGTCAACTGATTGCCGATTTTTAGTGTAAAAAAGGTGGATGTTCCCTTGGGGATGCCCGGCGTTTCCGGAATGGGCCCTTTTTCTCGCTAAAAAAGCCTGTGTCCGGGGTTAAAGACTGTGGAAACCCGGGCTTGTGGTGGGGTGATGCCGCCTTGCCGCCGGGAACAAAGGTGGAGGCATTGCATGGGCCGATGTCCGGAGTTGGTGGGCAAAGGCCCCGATATGGGGAGGCAATGAGCAAATTTTTGGGGAGACGTCACAAAAAAAATGCGGTGACATGACGTGCTGAGGCACCTCTGACATGGACATTCTCTTTATTATACTAGGGTGGCCCGAAGAGATATTTGCCCCTCCCGGACCCCACGGAACGGCTCAATTTTTCGGTAAAAAAGGTTTTGACATTCCCCTTAGGGGCACAGTTATAGTCCTCGAAAAGCTGAAATCCGTGTTGATCATGCAGCAGACGTATGTTTTGCGTGTCCGGGTTTATCCAAAAAAGTTTTGGTTTTTAGGGAGGAAAGTTCATTCATGTTTGAAGCATCAGGTTCACAGAATTTGGCCGCGATGGAGGCCAAAAACAAGATGGCAGCCGATTTTAAGAGAAAGGGCGTGTTGATTGCTCTCTTCTCCGGCTTATGTTACGGATTTTATACTGCTTTTATGACTCTTGGCATGTCCAAGGGGCCTTGGATTGATTGGTATGGCGCAAACACAGCAGGCCTGTCCGCTTTTGCCATCACCTATCTTCTCGGTGCCCTTGGCGCGGCAGTGACTGACTCCTGCAGCGCCTGCTGGTCCATTTTGATCGCCATTATCAGGGGCAAGCTCGGCGACTTTTTCCGTTGCCTGAAAACCAAGCCCGGTGTGGTGATGATGGTAGGCGCTCTTATCGGCGGTCCCTTTGCAAGTACCTGTTATGTTATCGGTCTTCAGAAAGCCGGTTCCATTGTGGTTCCCATCAGCGCCCTGTGCCCCGCCATCGGCGCTATCCTGGCCCGATTCTGGTTCAAGCAGGAGCTTAATGCCCGCATGATGCTGGGTATTGCCATCTGCTTCGGCGCCAGCGTCATGATCGCCTATCCCACCCTCGGTGGCGACGCCCCCGAAGGCATGGCCCTTGGTATCTTCTTCGGTTTCCTTGCCGCTTTCGGCTGGGGTTTTGAAGGGTGCGTCTGCGGTTACGGCACGGCCCTCATCGATTCCGAAGTGGGTATCACCATCCGTCAGGTCACCTCCGGCCTCTCCAACTTCATCATCCTCGTTCCCCTTTTCGGTATGATTTCCGGTGGCGGCAACACCGCCGCGCTGGTGACTGAAGCTGTCACCGACGGATCCATTGTCTGGTTTGCCTGTGCCGGTCTTGCTGCTTACGGCGCCTTCATGTTCTGGTACAAAGGCAACAGCATGTGCGGTGCCGCCCTCGGAATGTCCTGCAACGGCACCTTCTCCTTCTGGGGTCCCTTCTGCTGCTGGGTTGTCCTCGGCATGATCTTCGGTCTCGATGGCTGGGCCATGGCTCCCATCTCCTGGATCGCAGCTGTTGTTATGGTTGCCGGTATCTTTACCATTGCCCTGAACCCCCTGGACCTGCTCAAAGGCAAGGAGGATAAATAAGATGAAACCCCTTAACTACGCGATTCTTAAGTTTTTCACCACGGTTGAAGAGGCGTGTGCCGACGATGTCATGGCCGCTCTCAAGGGTGAATACAGCAACTTCAAGGCCTTCAATAAGCCCGACATGATCGCGGCCATCATGACCGCCGAGGCCAACGGTCTCCTTGAGGAGACCCGTTACGACATGGACGCCAACAACGAGCTGCGCGTCTACTATCGTGCCCACGAGGAAGGGGCGGAGACCATCAACCACTACATCAAGGATTGATGACGCTCTGACGCGCCGGTGGCCTTGGTTCCATCGTCGCGTCGCCGATAGAAGGCTTGAGTTTTCAGCCGGCCCTTAAGGGCCCTGTTCCCATACCATGGGGGCAGGGCCCTTTTTTTTTGTTGTGCGACAGGCGGCTGCGCATCGTTTTTTTACGAAGCGGACAGGGCCGCTGAAAGCGGGTTTGAGGTTGTTGCCTCCGGGGCAGTGGTTTTGTCCCGGGGGAGGGTGCCCCCTGGGTAACGGCTATGATGAAGCAGGGTTTCTTTTTTGCATTTGAAAAATCAGCTTTTTAAGCGCACATGATGGTTTTTGCCCTGGAAAGGGTTTTGCTTTGTGTGAATTATCTTATTTAAAAACAGAGTGTTGGGTTTGGGGCTGTCGGGTTTAAAAACTGGCCGGACCAATTTGCATTTTAGCCTAAAAAACCATTGACTTTCCCCTATGGGGGAAGGGTTAAGGTACTGCCAGCATAGGGCTGAATCGTTCAAAATTAAGGATCAAATCAGGGAAGGGATTTTAATGCGATATTACGGAGAAGAGGCGTTAGGACTCATCGAAACCACGGGCATGGTTCCGGCCATCTACGGCGCCGACCAGATGCTCAAAGCTGCCAATGTTGAATTGATTTCATACGAGAACATCGGCTCCACGCTGGTGACGATTTTTGTGAAGGGCGACGTCGCCGCCGTCAAGGCTTCGGTGGAAGCCGGTGCTGCCGCGGCAAAGGAGATCGGACCCCTTACCGCGCACAACGTCATGCCGCGTCCCATCAGCGCTGTCGGCGACATTGTCTCCGTACACGATGTGGATGCCCAGATCGATGATGCCGAAGACCTTCCCCGGTCCAAGGCCCTGGGCATGGTGGAGACCTTCGGTATCGTGTTTGCCCTTGAAGCGGCGGATGCCATGGTAAAGGCCGCGGATGTGGACCTGCTCGGTTACGAGAACACCGCGTCGGGTTACATCTCCATTCTGGTTTCAGGTGACGTGGGTGCGGTTAAGGCTGCCGTTGAGGCAGGCGAGTCCGCCGTCAAAGAGATGGGCGTCGACCCCCACAGCTCCTGCGTGATCCCCACGCCCCATCCTGCGCTGACAAAAATTACCAGCCAGTACGCCCTCGACAAGCTGCTGCCCTGATTTTGACGGGCTCGGCAGAGGGGACTTTTACGAAAGACGACCATGAAGCAAAGGAGAGGGAGAGACAGCATGACGATCATCGACAATGATTTACTCTCCATCCAGGAAGCACGGATTCTTGCAGAGAATGCGTTTGAAGCACAGAAGAAACTCGCCACCTTTTCCCAGGAGAAGCTGGACGAGATCGTCGAGTGCATGGCGGACGCCGCCCAGGAGCACGCTGAAACGCTTGCCGTGTTGTCCCATGAAGAAACTGATTACGGCTCATGTCAGGACAAAGCCGTCAAGAACCGGTTTGTGTGCGGGTACGCGCGCAAGCATTTGAGGGGCATGCGCTGCGTGGGCGTCATCGGCGAAGACCCTCAGAACCGCATGATGGACATCGGCGTTCCCGTCGGTGTCGTGGTGGCGCTGAGTCCTGCGACCAGCCCGGTTTCAACCACCATCTACACGGCGCTCATTGCCGTAAAGTCCGGCAACGCCGTCGTGTTTTCACCCCATCCCAGGGCGCGCAAGACCATGGGCAAGGTGCTGGACATTCTCATTGAGGCCGCAGAGTCCAAGGGGCTGCCCGAAGGATGCCTGACCTACCTGGGCACGGTGACCGCTTCCGGCACCCGGGAGCTCATGAGGCACAAGGGCACCTCCCTGATCATGAACACCGGGGTGCCGGGGATGCTCAAGACAGCCTACAAGGCCGGGAAACCGGTGATTTACGGGGGTACCGGCAACGGGCCTGCGTTTATCGAACGCACCGCCGACATCACCCGGGCCGTTGCCGACATCATCGCCAGCAAGACCTTTGACAACGGTATCGTGCCGTCTGCCGAACAGTCCATTGTGGTGGACAGCTGCATTGACCGGGACGTCAAGGCAGCACTCCGGGCAAAGGGCGCTTATTTCATGACCGAAGAGGAGACCCGGACCTTTACCGCTCTCTTTTTCCGTCCCGACGGCAAGCTTAACCCCGGGATGGTCGGGGTCTCAGCCAAAACCCTGGCCCATAGGGCAGGGTTTGAGGTCCCGGACGATGTTTCCGTGCTCATGGCAGAGCGAAAATACGTCTCCGACACCGACCCCTTTGCCAGGGAGATGCTCTGCCCCGTGCTGGCCTACTACGTGGAAGACGACTGGATGCACGCCTGTGAAAAGTGCATCGAGCTCCTGGTGACCGAGCGCAACGGCCACACCCTCGTCATCCACTCCAACGACCAGGATGTCATCTGCCAGTTTGCCCTGAAAAAACCCGTGGGCCGGCTGCTTGTGAATACACCGGCTGCCTTCGGCGGCCTGGGGGCCACCACGAACCTGGTCCCCTCCATGACCCTGGGCAGCGGATCGGCAGGGGACGGCATTACCTCGGACAACGTCTCCCCCTTAAACCTGATCTACACCCGCAAGGTGGGCTACGGGGTCAGGCGCATGGAAGAGATCGACAGCGATATCAAGCACGACGATAACCCCGCCCCGGGCACCGTTGCACATGGGGCAGAGGACAATTTAGTGAATATGCAGACCTTCCAGAAGCTACTGGACGAGGCCATCCGAACCATCGGTGGCGCAAAGTAGATACCATTGGAAGAGGATCAGTTATAAGGGAGGAATACTTTTGGATCTTCATGAATTTTCAAGCAAGCTTGCAGAAGCGACTAAGAACCTGACCCCTCAAGAGCGCGCATCGCTCAAAAAGATGTTTGAGGGCATCTCTTCTGAGATCACCAAGGCAGCCCCTGGCGTTGCAGGTATCGCCACAACCCACGGCCCCGGTATTCCCGACGGCCCCACCGCGCGTCATGCCCAGCTGAGGGAGAATTTCCTCAAGCAGGTTCCCTCCATTACCATTCACCGCGCCAAGGTGATGACCCAGATCGCCAAGGAGAACCCCGGTCTTCCCAAGGCCATCCTCCGCGGCATGAGCTTCAAGCGCTGCTGCGAGACTGCGCCCCTGGTCATTCAGGACAACGAACTCATCGTTGGTTCCCCCTGCGGCTCTCCCCGAAGCGGTGCCTTCTCTCCCGACATTGCCTGGCGCTGGGTCCGCGACGAGCTGGACACCATTGGTACCCGTGCCCAGGACCCCTTCTTTATTTCCGAAGAGGACAAAAAGGTTCTGAAAGATGAGATCTTCCCCTTCTGGGAAGGCCAGTCCGTGGACGAATATTGCGAACAGCAGTACCGCGAAGCCGGCATGTGGGAGATCTCCGGTGAGTCTTATGTCACCGACTGCTCCTACCACGCCGTGAACGGCGGGGGTGACTCCAACCCCGGCTACGACGTGATCCTCATGAAAAAGGGGATGCTCGACATCGTCAAGGATGCCGAGGAGAAGCTGGCCGAGCTGGACTACGAGAACCCCGAAGACTTTGACAAGATCTATTTCTACAAGTCCCTGATCCTCACCGCCGAAGGCGTGATGATCTACGCCAAGCGTATCTCCGACTACGCCGCTGAGCTGGCCGCCAAGGCGACCAACCCCCAGCGCAAGGCCGAGCTGCTGAAGATCTCCGAGGTCAACGCACGCGTTCCCGCCCACAAGCCCGAGACCTTCTGGGAAGCCATCCAGGCGGTCTGGACCATCGAGTCCCTCCTGGTGGTGGAAGAGAACCAGACCGGAATGTCCATCGGCCGTGTGGACCAGTACATGTACCCCTTCTTCAAGGCGGACATCGATGCCGGTCGCATGACCGAGTACGAAGCCTTTGACCTGGCCGGTTGTATGCTCATCAAGATGTCCGAGATGATGTGGCTCACCAGCGAAGACGCCTCCAAGTTCTTTGCCGGGTACCAGCCCTTCGTCAACATGTGTGTGGGCGGCGTAACCCGTGACGGCATCGACGCCACCAACGACCTCACCTACCTGCTCATGGACGCTGTGCGTCACGTGCGTGTGTACCAGCCCTCCCTGGCCACCCGTGTCCACAACAGGTCCCCCCACAAGTACCTGAAGAAGATCGTGGATGTTATCCGTTCCGGCATGGGCTTCCCCGCCATCCACTTCGACGACACCCACATCAAGATGATGCTGGCCAAGGGATGCTCCATCGAAGACTCCCGCGACTACTGCCTCATGGGTTGCGTTGAGCCCCAGAAAGCAGGGCGTCTCTACCAGTGGACCTCCACGGCCTACACCCAGTGGCCCATCTGTATCGAGATGGTCCTCAACCACGGTGTGCCCCTCTGGTACGAAAAGCAGGTGTGCCCCGACTACGGCCCCCTGAGCCAGTACGACACCTACGAGAAGTTCGACGCGGCCGTCAAAGAGATGATCAAGCACGTCACCAAGTGGTCCAGCGTGGGCACCGTTATCTCCCAGCGCATCCATCGTGACCTGGCACCCAAGCCCCTCATGTCCATGATGTACGAGGGTTGCATGGATTCCGGCAAGGACGTCTCCGCAGGCGGCGCCATGTATAACTTCGGCCCCGGCGTTATCTGGAGCGGCCTGGCCACCCACGCCGACTCCATGGCTGCCATTAAGAAGCTGGTCTTTGACGACAAGAAGTACACCCTGGAGCAGATGAACGAAGCCCTTAAGGCCGAGTTCAAGGGCTACGATCAGGTGAAGGCCGATTGTCTTGCCGCTCCCAAGTTCGGCAACGACGACGACTACGCCGACCTCATCGCCGCCGACCTCGTCAGCTTCACCGAGCAGGAGCACCGCAAGTACAAGACCCTCTACTCTGTCTTGAGCCACGGGACCCTGTCCATCTCCAACAACACGCCCTTCGGCCAGCTCCTGGGAGCCTCCGCCAACGGCCGTGATGCGTGGATGCCCCTTTCAGACGGCATCAGCCCCACCCAGGGCGCCGACTTCAAGGGCCCCACCGCCATCATCAAGTCCGTGTCCAAGATGTCCAACGACAGCATGAACATCGGCATGGTGCACAACTTCAAGCTGATGAGCGGCCTGCTGGACACCCCCGAAGGGGAGAACGGTGTCATCACCCTGATCCGTACCGCCTGCATGCTGGGCAACGGGGAGATGCAGTTCAACTACCTCGACAACGAGACCCTGCTGGAAGCCCAGAAGACGCCTGAGAAGTACCGCGATCTCGTGGTCCGCGTGGCTGGCTACAGCGCCTTCTTCGTGGAACTCTGCAAGGATGTTCAGGACGAGATCATCAGCAGGACCATGTTGCACGAGATCTAAGGGGATCACACCGAGACTGACAGACACATAGGGATTTTTAGCACCATGAGCAGCACAGGCGGAACCATGATTGAACGAAAAGCACTGATATTCAACATCCAGAAATACAACATGTATGACGGGCCCGGCGTAAGGACCATCGTGTTCTTCAAAGGGTGTCCCCTGCGCTGCAAGTGGTGCTCGAATCCCGAAAGTCAGAAGAAGAAACACCAGGTCCTGTTTAAGGAGAGCCTGTGTGTCAACTGCGGGGCATGTGTCTCGGTGTGCCCCACCGGTGTCCACAGGCTCTCCCCGGACACCGGGGCCCACGAGTTCGTCAAGGGCAGCGAGTGCATCGGGTGCCGCAAGTGTGAAGAGGCCTGCCTTCAGTCCGCCCTCTCCGTTGTCGGGGATGTGAAAACGATTTCGGAGCTGCTGGAGATCGTGGAGGAGGACCGCTCCTTTTACGAGATGTCCGGTGGCGGCCTGACCTTAGGGGGAGGCGAGGCCCTGATGCAGCCGGATGCCGCGGCCAACCTGATGATGGTCTGCAAGCAGGTGGGCATCAACACCGCCATCGAGACCTGCGGTTACGCCAAGCCCGAGGCCCTCATGAAGGTGGCCGAATTCACGGACCTTTTTCTCTTTGACATGAAGCACATGGACTCCGATCGCCACCATGAACTGACCGGGGTCCGCAACGAGATGATTTTAAGCAACCTGAAAACCCTGCTGGACAACCGGCACAACGTCCAGATCCGGATGCCGCTGCTCAAGGGCGTCAACGACAGCGAAGGGGAGATTCGCGCCCTCATCGATTTTCTGATGCCGTACCGGGATTACAAGAACTTCAAAGGCATTGACCTGCTCCCCTACCATAAGATGGGGGTCAACAAATACAAGCAGCTGGGTTGGGATTATCCCATCCAGGGAGATCCGAGCCTCTCCGACGCAGATCTGGACCGTATTGAATCGTGGATTAAGAACTCAGATTTTCCGGTGACCGTGGTGAGACACTGAAAAACGGTCCCATGGATGGATATTTTATACAAGGTTGGTAACAGGAACGTGCGCAAATACATGAAAGGGTTGAAAAACACATGAAAAAACTGATTTGTGCGGATGATATCGAAAAGCTGGTGAAGCAGGGGGAGACCACCCTTTGCGTCGAACCGGGGATGATTTTGACCCCGTCGGCAAAAGACGCCGCAAAAGCCGCCAAGCTGACGCTGTGCGAGGGCAAGACCGAAGCCGAGTGCGTCGCGTGCAAGGCCCAGGCACCTGAGTGCGCCGCCGCAGGTGACGCCGCCGCCCCGGAAGAAGAGGGCGAGATCAGCTGTGAGACAATCTACGGGGCCCTTAAAGCCATGATGAACAAAGGGCTTTTGAACGGCATCATGACCGACGGCACCGCCGCCTCCGAACCCTACTGCGCCGAAACCGGCGGCGGGGTCAAGCTGGTCCGCGGCAAGTCCGTGGCCATGGAAGTCCTCGACACCGGAACGCCCGATGCCAAGGCCTGCTTCCGTGAGGTCGTCGGCGGTGACGACGGCTCCCATATGGGTGCCGGGTTCCTTGAGATCGACGCCTCCCGCTTTGAGTGGGTGATGGAAGGGTACGAAGAGATCGACTACGTCATCGAAGGGACCCTCACCGTGAGCATCGACAACCGGACCTTCACCGCCAAGGCCGGGGATGTGTTCTTTGTCCCCTCCGGCGCCAAGGTCGTCTGGGGCTCCCCCGACAAGGCCAAGGTCTTTTTCGCCACCTACGTCGTAGAGTAGAGGGGGTAAGCCATGAAGGCACACGGAGTCATGAAGCTAAACGGCAGGGCATTGGGGATCATCGAGACCGTGGGTCTTGTCCCCGCCATCGAGGCCGGTGACGTGGCGGTGAAGACCGCCGATGTCTCCATTCTCGGTTCCCAGGCCGTGGGTGGGGGCCTTGTCTCCATCCTGATGACCGGTGACGTCTCTGCCGTCAAGGCGTCGGTGGACGCCGGAAGCACGGCGGCCGCGCGTCTTGGGGAGGTTCTCTCCATCACCGTGATCGCCCGCACCGCAGAAGGCCTGGACGGCATTTTGATTGAAGAGGCCAAGCGGCCCACCTGCGTTCCCGAGCGCAAGGCCCCCGAGGCCGAGGAACCGGAGATCATCCTTGAACCCGAGGTTGAACCGGAACCGGAGCCCGCGGCACTGCCCGATGCGGCGACACCCGACCTCACCGACAGCCCCAGCCCTGCAGATGAGGGCGGAGCCGAGGATGCCCTGACCGTTGACATGGCAGACCTGAAAAAACTGAAAGTGACCAAACTGCGGCGCCTCGCCCGGCAGATCCCCACCTTTTCCATCCCGAGGGGTGAGATCAAGTATGCCAAGAAGAAAGATCTTCTTGAGGCGTTTGTTCAATACATGAAGACATTAGAGAAGTAAGAGAGGACGTAAGATGGTAGATAAGGATTTGCTCTCAATTCAGGAGACCCGAGCCCTGGTCCGTGCGGCACGCGCTGCGCAGCCCGTTCTTGAACGGGCCGGTCAGGAACGCGTGGACGCCCTTGTGGAGGCCATTGCCAAAGTGGGTGCCGAGATGGCTGAAGAGCTGGGCAAGATGGCCAGCGAAGAGACCGGTTTCGGTAAGTGGCAGGACAAGAAGCAGAAGAACATCCTCGCCTCCGAAAAGCTGGTGAGCTACTACCGCGGCGTCAAGACCGTGGGGATCATCAACGAGGACACCGAGAACAAGATCGTTGAGATCGCTGCTCCCATGGGTGTGATCGCGGGCCTCATCCCCTCCACCAACCCCACGAGCACCACGCTCTACAAGGCCATCATCTCCCTTAAGAGCGCCAACGGCATCGTGTTCTCTCCTCACCCCAGCGCGGTGAAGTGCATCACGGCCACCGTCAACATGATCCGCGGCGTCCTCAAGGCCATGGATCTTCCCGAGGACCTCGTGGGCGTCATCAGCGTTCCCACCCTCCAGGGCACCGATGAACTGATGAAGATCTCCGACATGATCCTGGCCACCGGCGGCAACGCCATGGTCAAGGCGGCTTACAGCTCCGGCACCCCCGCCCTGGGCGTGGGCTCCGGCAACGTGCCCGCCTTCATCGAGCGCAGCGCCGACGTGGACGTGGCCGTCCAGAAGATCTTTGCCTCCAAGACCTTTGACAACGGCACCGTATGCGCCTCCGAGCAGGCCATCGTCACCGAAGCCTGCATTGCAGACAAGGTAAAAGCCAGCGTCATCGCCCAGGGCGGCTACTTCCTGGAAGGGGAGAACCTTGCCAAGGTTAAGCGCGTCATGGAACGCCCCAACGGCTCCATGAACCCCGCCATCGTAGGCCGCTGCGCAGCCGACATCGCCAAGGTGGCCGGCATCGACGTGCCCGCCGGCACCACCATGCTGCTCTGCGACGAGCCCGGCGTGGGACCCAAATTCCCCTTCTCCAAAGAGAAGCTCACCGCCCTCCTCGGTTTCTACGTGGTCAACGACTGGCAGGAAGCCTGCGAGCTCTGCTACAAGCTCCTCCACAACGGCGGCCTGGGCCACTCCATGGGCATCCACTCCAACAACGAGACCGTGATCCGTGAGTTCGCGCTGAAGAAGCCCGTCTCCCGTTTCCTGGTGAACACCCCCACCACCCAGGGCGCCGTGGGCATCTCCACCAACATGGCTCCCTCCTTCACCCTCGGGTGCGGGACCGTGGGCGGCAGCGCTACTTCCGAGAACGTCGGTCCCCAGCAGCTCTTCAACATTCGTCGCATGGCCTACGGCCTGGACGACGCCGCTGCAACCACCTGCAACGCCTCCACCGAGAGCGTGGACGTGCAGGCCGTGACCAACATGATCATGGAGCAGCTCAAAAAGATGAGCGGCACTGTTTAATTGCAAGACAAGGTCGCCTTTGCCGGCGGCCTGAACCAAACACGATGTTGCACCGGGGCCCTTCAGGTCTTTACGCGGGGCCCCGGCGACAGATAGTCACAGATACTTTATTTTTAGGAGAAAAGAATCATGAGTTCACAGAATGCACTTGGAATGATCGAAACCCGAGGTCTCGTAGGCGCAGTAGAAGCAGCAGATGCCATGGTAAAAGCTGCCAACGTTACCCTCATCGGCCGCAGCCAGGTGGGTGCCGGTCTCGTGACCGTGATGGTCCGAGGTGACGTAGGCGCCGTCAAGGCAGCCACCGACGCCGGTGCCGCAGCCGCCGACCGCGTGGGCGAGCTGGTCAGCGTACACGTCATTCCCCGTCCCCACGGTGAAGTGGAGCTGATTCTCCCCAAAATTGAAGGATAATAAGCCATGAAAGTCATATCGGAAACCTATCTGAGGGAGATCTTCAGAAAGGACGTTCCTGAGACTTTCAAGCTGGAGGAGGGTCAGATCCTGACCCCCTCCGCATCCCAGCTTCTCGGTGAGAAGGGGGTCAAGGTCGTCAGGGGGGAAGAAGCGTCATGCGCCTCGCAGCCCGAGGCCGCCCCGGAGAAAACAGAGGCGGAAGGGAAAACCGGCCCGACATACGTGTCGGCCGTTGACGGCAGCTTCTACGACACAAAGCCCGAGCACATGACCCAGCTCACGGGTAACCGCCTGGTCCCCAAGGACCATCCGCGCATTGTGTTCAGGGGCCGTCTCGATACCTGCCAGGGGGAGATTCTCCTGCTGCAGGCCAAAGCCCACGATGCCGGTAAAAAGGCATTGGTGGCGGATCTCGCTGAGATCCTTGAGTGGACCCGCGACATCATGCGCCGCGATGTCCTGGACACCCCCATGCCGGACAAGCCCATCATTGGGCTTACCGACGGGGAGCTCCGGGCCCACTCCCACAACCCCAAAAAATACTACGGGGTGGGTCACCTTCTCCCCACGTACGACATGGGGGAGATGATTCTGAAGCTCAACCGCCTGCGAGCCCTGGTTCGTGAGTTGGAGGTGTCGGCCGTCAGCGTGCTCAAAGAGTCCTTTCAGCTGGGCACACCCGACATGGTCCAGGCCCTGAACCGCATGAGCAGCGCCATTTATATCATGATGCTCAAAGACAAGGGCGGCATGTACACCTAGGAGATCCGATGCAACAGACTATCGTAGAAGACATTATCAAGAAGGTCATGGACCAGATGGGAGAGACCCCGGCGGAAAAGGCGGCGGCGTCCTGCGACGCAGCCATCCCCGTGGAGCTCTCCGGTCGCCATGTCCATCTGTGTGAAGAAGATATCAAAGAGCTGTTCGGCGGCCCCCTGACCCACGTCAAGGAGCTCTCCCAGCCGGGTCAGTATCTCTGCAAGGAGCGGGTTCGCCTTATCGGTCCCAGCGGCGTCATCGACAACGTGGCGGTCTTAGGGCCCGCCCGACCCAAGAGCCAGGTGGAGCTCTCCCTCACCGACGCTCGTATCCTCGGGATCAAGGCCCCGGTTCGCCAGTCCGGCGACGTGGCCGGTACCCCGGGCGTCGTCCTCACCTCCGGCAGCGGCCTTGCCGGGTTGGAAGAGGGGGTGATCGTTGCAGCCCGTCACATCCACATGTCCCCTGGGGACGCGGCCCGTTTCGGCGTGTCCGACAACCAGAAGGTGGATGTCCACATGGACGGCTCCCGCCCTGCGGTGTTCAAGGATGTCATCGTGCGGGTGAACAAGGACTTCCGACTGGCAATGCACATCGACTTTGACGAAGCCAACAGCTGCGGCCTGGGCAAAAACGCCCGGGGCAGGATCGTGGGCGTCACCCAGGAGGCGTAATGCTGGACTTTTCATCCGTGGATCGGCTCATCGCCGATCTGGAAACGTGCCTCGACACCACGCGGGAGGTCTCTCCCACCGAAGAGCTCCTGGTGGGGGTGGACTTGGGTACCGCCTTCATCGTGCTGGTCGTCATGAACAGCAAGAGGGAGCCGGTGGCCTGTGCCATGGAGTTCGCTCAGGTCATCAAAGACGGCCTGGTGGTGGACTACATGGGCGCCATGACCGTGGTCAGGCGTCTCAAGGCCCAGCTGGAGGAACGCCTCGGACGGGAACTGGAGAAGGCGGCCATTGCCGTGCCTCCCGGGACCGGCGAGTCGGACTGCAAGACCCACGGCTATGTGGTGGAAGGTGCGGGGATGGAAGTGACCAACCTGCTGGACGAGCCCACGGCGGCCAACGCCGTGTTGGGGGTTGAAGACGGTGTCATCGTGGACATCGGCGGCGGCACCACCGGCCTCTCCATCCTGGAGAAGGGCAAGGTGGTCTACGTGGCCGACGAAGCCACAGGCGGAACCCATCTCTCCCTGGTCCTCTCCGGCGCTTACAAGGTGAGCTTCGAAGAGGCCGAGGAGATCAAACGGGACTACGGGCGGCACAAGGAGATCTTTGCTGCGGTCCGTCCCGTGATCCAGAAGATGGCCACCATCGTGAAAGGGCACATCGAGGGGCGGAACATAAAATCCGTTTACCTTGTGGGCGGCACCTGCTGCCTTACGGACATGGAGACCGTGTTTGAAAAAGAGCTCGGGATCCCTGTGTACAAACCTGCCAACCCCTTTCTCGTGACCCCCATGGGCATTGCCCTGAGCTCGGTACCACAGGGCGAATAGGAGAGACACCATGGATGTGGAAGCACTGGTAAAAGCCATCGCCGCCGAGGTCCTCAAGCAGATCGGCGGTGGTGACGAGGCACCCAGGGTACTCATCATCGGTGAGAAGACCTGTCCCAAGTGCCAGGCTGCCGAAAAGCGGCTGGGCGACGGGCACGCCTTTCTCTACCCGGATGAAGACCCGGGCCCCAAGGAGAGCCTGCGGCGCATCGTGCCGTATCTTTCCATCCGCCACATGGCGGACATGGCCGCGGGCAAGGCCGAGGGACCCCTGATGGAAAAGGTCCTCACCGCTCTTCTGGCCGGTCACCCGGTGGAGGTGATGGAGTTTGAATACAAGCGGTACGCCGACACCGCCCCCGAAGGCCTCATGCGGCTCTTCGAGGGACAGGAGGCGGCACTGGCCTCCTTCGGCCTGTCCGCCATGGATATGACGAAACGCGACACCGTTCGGATCAGGAAACCCCTGGTGACCGAAGCGGACGTGGCAGAGGCTGGCCGCAGGGGTGCAACGGAGCTTTGGCTTCCCGCGGACGCCCAGGTCACCCCCCTTGCCGTGGAGAGCGCCAAGGAACTCGGCATCACCCTTACCCGGGGATAACAACCAAAGGGCCATGGCCACTGGGCCGGACCCAACCCTTACGAGGCGACCAGGATGATCGTTGGAAAAGTGATCGGCAATGTGTGGGCCACACGAAAAGAAGACGGCTTAAGCGGCATGAAACTCATGGTGGTCAGGCGCCTGGACGCCTGCACCAACGAAGATCTCGACTCCCTGGTGGCCGTTGACTTCATCGGTGCGGGGATCGGAGACCGGGTCCTCGTGACCACCGGCAGCTCCGCCCGCAACGCAGGCTCCATTTCAGATGCGCCCGTGGATGCCACCATCGTCGGCATCATCGACGAGGTCGAGGTTCAGGAGGGGATGTAAGGGCCATGGATTCCCTGGGCATCATAGAGAGCCGAAGCATCGCCGCCGGTGCGGTCCTTGCCGATATCATGTTCAAGGCCGCGGAGGTGACTCTCCTCAAGGCGGGCACCATCTGCTCCGGCCGCTACATGATCCATGTGGGCGGAGACCGGGCGGCCGTGGCCGCCTCGGTGACGGCCGCCGAAGCCGCTGGCTATGCCCTGGCCGGAAGCTACACAATCGGGGGCGTTTCGCCCCAGGTGCTCCAGGCCCTCAAAAGGGGCCTGGCCGTGCAGGGACAGGGTGCCATCGGCGTGGTGGAATGCCGCACCGCTTCATCGGGCATCGCCGCAGCCGATGAGGCCGTAAAGCGATCTGCCGTGGAGCTGGCCCGCATCGTCACCGGGCAGGGCATCAACGGGAAGTCCTACTTTGTCCTGACGGGCGATGTGGCGTCGGTCCGGGAAGCCGTGGACGCGGCGCGGGAGTCCCTGGGCAAGGCCCTTGTGGAGGCGGTGGTGATTCCGTCCCCCGACACCTCGGTGGTCAACGCCCTGGTGAAGCGCCCGTAACGGGCCAATCGTTTGATTTTTTAAAACCATATAACCATCGCTCGGGGCGCGCTTGAAGCCCTCGGGCGGTACCAAGTGATCAACTTGAAACCACCGTCGCTGCTCTTTTGATTTCCGGTACGGCATCACAGGCAACGCTCAGCCAACGGCGGTATGTTGCAAGCGGATCTATATAATAAGGTAGAACGCAACATTTTTTAAAAGCAGGATACCTACTTTTTTAAAAAAGGAGATACGCACAATGAAAGCATTGGGAATGGTAGAAACCAAAGGTCTTGTGGGCGCCATCGAAGCAGCGGACGCCATGGTTAAAGCAGCCAACGTAGAGCTGGTAGGTCGTGAGCAGGTTGGTTCCGGTCTTGTCACCGCCCTGGTACGCGGAGACGTAGGCGCCGTCAAGGCAGCCACCGACGCCGGTGCAGCCGCCGCCGACCGTGTGGGCGAGCTCGTGAGTGTTCACGTGATTCCCCGTCCCCACTCAGAGGTGGAGCTCATCCTCCCCAAGAAGCAGGAAGCATAAATCGCCCGTGACCGGCGGTGTGGGGAACTCCCATGCCGCCGGCGGCAGGGTCCCGATTCGTGGCTTTTCGTTCAACAAGGGGCGCACGCGCCTTTGATGGGACGACGAACCAGGCACCGGGACACCCACGACCTGAGTTATCCTATACACCACACCGAAGAAAAAAGGAGTCCGAGCATGGATATCAATGAAAAAGTCCTTGAAGAGCTGATCCGAAAAGTGGTCACCGAGCAGATGGGTGGCGCCAAGGCACCGGCCTTTCAAAAAGTCGTGGACAAAGAAAGCGGTGTGCTCTGCGTGAAGACCGAAACCGTCAAGCCTGAGCCCTTTGACACGGGCAAAGCCGGAGACAAAGTCCTTCTCACCGACATCGTGACCCTGGACGAGAGCCCCCGCCTCGGCTGCGGCATCATGGAGATGGAGGCCACCTCCTTTGACTGGACCCTCAAGTACGATGAGGTGGACTACATCATTGACGGCACCCTGGAGATCGTCATCGACGGCCGCAAGGTGGTGGGCAACAAAGGGGACATCATCTTCATCCCCAAAAACACCTCCATCGCCTTCAGCGTTCCCGAGTCCGCACGCTTCATGTACGTTACCTATCCCGCCGACTGGGAATCGCAGTAACCGGAGGACGCAGCATTGACACAATTTAACGGACGCACCCAGATCTGCTACGGCGAAAACGCCATCAACACCCTGGAAAAGCTCAAGGGCAAACATGCCTTTATCGTCACCGACGCCTTCATGGTGAAGATCGGCTTTGCCGATCGCATCATCAGCGGGCTGGAGCGCGCCAATATCACCAGCAGCGTGTATGACAAGGTGGAGCCCGACCCTCCCTGGAGACCGTGCGTGAGGGCACGGTCAAACTCCTGGCCGACGGTGCGGACATGATCATTGCCCTGGGGGGCGGTTCCTCCATCGACGCGGCCAAGGCCATCATGTACTTCGCCCACAAGGCGGACCCGGCCAAGGGCAAGCCCCAGCTTGTGGTGATCCCCACCACCAGCGGCACCGGCTCCGAGGTGACGGCGGTCACCGTGGTCACCGACACCGAGCAGCAGATGAAGATCCCTTTGATCGACCCCCTGCTGGTTCCGGACATGGCCGTACTGGACGCCCGGTTTACCCGGTCCGTGCCCCCGTCGGTGACGGCCACCACGGGCATGGATGTTCTGACCCACGCCCTGGAGGCCTTTGTCTCCACCCCGGCCAACGCCTTCACCGACCTGTACGCGGTGCACGCCATCAAGTACGTGTTCCGTTACCTGCTGCGCTGCTACCGCAACGGCGACGACATGGAAGCACGCCAGAACATGCTCCTTGCCTCGTGCATGGCAGGCATGGCCTTCAACAACAGTGGCCTGGGCGTGGCCCACAGCATCGCCCATACCCTGGGGGGCCTGTTCCACATCCCCCACGGCAAGGCCAACGCCGTGCTGCTTCCCTACGTCATCCGTTTCAACAGCTTTGACGTCCGGGACCGCTACCGCACCATCGCCAAGAAGCTCGAACTCCCCTGCGAGACCGTGGAGCAGGGCAACGAGAGCCTCATCGAGGCGGTGCGCTGGCTCAACAGCCAGATGGGGATCCCCAACCGCATCCGGGATTTGGATATCGACGAAAACGAGTTCGAGACATCCCTTGAGACCATGGCCCGCCATGCCATGGAGGATGCCTGCACATCCACCAACCCGAGGCGCCCCTCCCTGAGGGACATCCGGCAGTTGCTGCGTAAAGCCTACTAACAAAAATGGAATGTCATATGAGAGAGCAGATTGTAGAGAAGGTTAAAAACGCCGGCGTGGTAGGCGCCGGGGGCGCCGGGTTCCCGACGCATGTGAAGATCAACGCGACGGTGGACACGGTCCTTGTGAACGGTGCCTCCTGCGAGCCCCTTCTGATGAGCGATCCCTACATCATGGAGCATGAGCTCGATATCATGATCGAGGGATTGAACGCGGTGCTGGACGCCACAGGCGCTTCCCGCGGGGTCATCTGCATCAAGGGCAAGCACGCCAAGGCCCTTCAGACCATCAAGGACACCGTGGCCAAGGACACCACCGGCCGCCTGGAAGCCTTTGAGCTGAAGGATTTCTATCCGGCAGGCGATGAGCAGGTCCTGGTCCGTGAGGTCACCGGCCGCACCGTGCCCGAAGCCGGGATTCCCCTTCAGGTGGGCGTGGTGGTGAGCAACACCGAGTCCCTGTACAACATCGCCAATGCCATGAAGGATATTCCACTCACCGAGCGCTACGTCACTGTCACCGGTGAGGTGGGCCGCGACATGGTGGTGAAGGTGCCCGTGGGCACCATTGTCTCCGACCTCCTGGCGTTTGCGGGCGGTTCCAAAATTTCCGATTACCGCGTGGTGGACGGCGGCCCCATGATGGGGCGCGTGCTCCCTGATACCGATCAGCCCGTGACCAAGACCACCAGCGGTCTTATTGTTCTTGATCCCGAGCACAACGTGGTCAAGGGCAAGATCAAGGATCCGGCGTCCATCAAGCGCATCACCGGGACGATCTGCTGCCAGTGCACCCACTGCACCGACCTTTGCCCCCGGCACCTCCTGGGGCACGCCATCGCACCCCACAAGCTCATGCGCTCCCTGTCGGCCTTGGTGGCCGATCCCGAGGCCCGCAAGGCAGCCCTTCTCTGCTGCGAATGCGGTGCCTGCGAGAAATTCGCGTGCCCCATGGGCCTTTCGCCCCGTGAGGTAAACGCCATGATTCGCAAGGAGCTCATGAAAGAGGGGATCCGCTGGAACGGCACCGGCGAAGAGCCGGAAAACCACCCCTTGCGCGACGTGCGCTACATTCCCACCAAGCGTCTGATGCAGCGCCTGGACGTGCTGAAGTACGACACCCACCCCGGCATGCCCGAAGAGACCTTCGTACCTGAGCGCGTGGCCATTCCCCTTGCCCAGCACATCGGCGCTCCCGCCGCCTGCGTGGTGAAGGAGGGCGATCGCGTTGCCAAGGGCGACCTCATCGGCGAGATTCCCGAAGGGGCACTGGGCGCACGTATCCACGCCAGCATCGACGGCGTGGTGACCTCCGTGGAGGGCGGTGTGGTGAGGATTTCCAGAGGGTAGGGTGCACTGTGCGCACCAGAATAGATATCCGCAGCAAAAAAACGACACGTCACGCCCGAGCGCTCGGCGTCGTGAAGATCAATGAGGTAAATGTATGAATTACAGAACAATCGGTGTTGTCGAAATGAACAGCATCGCCCTGGGGATCCAGACCGCAGACGAAATGAGCAAGGCCGCCACCGTTGACCTGGTGATGGCACGCCCCACCTGTCCCGGACGGTACCTGATCATGGTGGCCGGGGACACCGGATCCGTCAAGAGCTCCGTGGAAGTGGGTCGTGAGATGGGAGGGGAGCTGGTCATCGACTGGTTCGTGATTCCCAGCGTTCACCACATGGTGCTGCCCGCTCTCTCCGGGGCCACCATCGTGCCCCGCATCAACGCCCTGGGGGTCATCGAGACCTACACCGTGGCTTCCTGCATCCTTGCCGCCGATGCCGCAGCCAAGTCCGGCCAGGTTGATCTCATCGAGATTCGTTTTGCCGCAGGCCTTGCAGGCAAGTCCTTTGTCACCATGACCGGTGACGTGGGCTCGGTGAAGGCTTCTGTGGCCGCCGGCATCGAAGGGGTGGGCGAGTCCGGCCCCGTCTACAGCCATGTGGTCATTCCCTCACCCAGCGACGACCTCAAGGCACAGCTCGTGTAACGCAGCCGACCGGTTTATTTCCTTGGACCGGTTTCCGTCATGGGGGAGCTTTGCGGTTCCCCCATGATCCTGATCCGCGATATGCGTTTATTCGCATATCGCGGATCAGGATCATGCAGTACGGTATGTACCCCCCATTTTCGAGGAACGTGATAATGAATCCCACAACAGACCCCCGTCAAAAGAGAGCCCAGCTCCCGGCGCGCCTTGCCCGCTTGAAAGAGGCGTATCTCAGCGTCAAACCGAGCATGACCATCGGCCGTGCCCAGGCCTATACGGCCGTGGCCGGAGAGTACCCCGAGCTGCCCAACAACCTGCGCAGAGCCATGGGCTTTAAAAGGGCCTGTGAGACAGCACCCATGCTGATTCAGAATGACGAATTGATTGTGGGGCACCCCTGCGGCAGGGCAAGGGCAGGGGCCTTTTCACCGGACACAGCCTGGAAATGGGTGCGTGATGAGCTCGACACCATCGGCTCCCGTCCCCAGGACCCGTATGTGATCAGCGAGGAAGACAAAAAAATTCTGAGGGAAGAGATTTTTCCCTTCTGGGAAGGCAAGTCCCTTGAGGAAGCCTGCGAAGACTGGTTTCGCAAAGAGGGCTTGTGGGAGTTCGGTGCCGAGTCCTGCGTAAGCGATCTGACCTATCACATGTCAAGCGGCGGCGGAGACACCAGCCCCGGCTACGATATCATCCTCTTTACCAAAGGGATCGGCGGCATCAAGGCCGAAGCCGAGGCCCATCTGGCAGAGCTCTCCGGCGACGCCCCCGAAGACAAGGACAAAATATCCTTTTATCAGGCGGCCATTGAAACCTGCGAGGGGATCCTCATCTATGCGGACCGCCTTTCGGCCCATGCCAGGGAGCTTGCAGGCAGGGAGCAGGATGAAACACGCAAGGCAGAACTCGAAAAGATCGCTGAGGTCAACGCCCGGGTTCCGGCCCATCCGCCCGAGACGTTTCAGGAGGCTCTCCAGTCCATCTGGACCATCCAGTCCCTCTTTCTCATGGAAGAGAACCAGTGCAGCACCTCCCTGGGCCGTTTTGATCAGTACGTCTATCCCTGTTACGAGGCCGACATCAAGGCGGGGACCCTGGACGAAGCCTTGGCCCTTGAGCTCATGGGCTGCTTTATCATCAAGTGTTCGGAGATGATCTGGTACACCCCGGAGGCCACCGCCACCTATTTTGCCGGGTACATGCCCTTTATCAACCTGTGCGTTGGGGGCCAGAAGCGCGAGGGTGGGGACGCCACCAATGAGCTGACCTACCTTGTGATGGACGCCGTGGCCAGGGTGGGTGTCTATCAGCCCTCCTTGGCCTGCCGCATCCACAACCAGTCCCCCCAGGCGTATCTTCAAAAGGTGGTGGAGGTGATCAAGGCCGGGGGAGGCATGCCCGCCTGCCACTTTGACGACGCCCACATCAAGATGATGCTGAGGAAGGGCTTTGATTTTGAGGACGCCCGGGATTACAGCCTCATGGGCTGCGTGGAACCCCAGAAATCCGGACGGATCCACCAGTGGACGGCCGGGGGCTTTACCCAGTGGCCCATTGCCATTGAGTTTGTCTTCAACCGCGGTGTGCTGGCATCCTACGGCCCCGACAGGCAGGGGCTCGATACCGGTGAACTGGACCGGTTCACCACCTTCGAGCAGTTTGACGCGGCCGTGAAAAAGCAGCTGGACCACATCATGGCCCTCACGGCCAGGGGCACGGTGATCAATCAGACCCTGGTGCGGGACATGATGCCCACCCCCTATATGTCCCTGTTCGTGGACGGGTGCATGCAGAGCGGCAAAGACGTGACCGCAGGGGGCGCAGTGCTCTACGAAGGGCCCGGAACGATCTTTGCCGGGCTGGGCACTTACGTGGACAGCATGGCCGCCGTGAAAAAACTTGTTTTTGATGAGAAAAAGGTCACCCTTGCCGAGCTCAAAGCAGCCATGGACGCCAACTGGGAAGGGTATGAAGAGGTCCGCCGGGATTGCCTTTTGGCGCCCAAATACGGCAACGACGACGACTATGCTGATTTCATCGCCCGGGACATCGTGGACTACACCGAGAAAACCATCAACGGGTTCACCACCCTTTACGCCCGCATGATCCACGGCACCCTGTCCCAGTCCTTCAACACCCCCCTGGGTGAGATGGTGGGGGCCACCCCCAACGGCAGGGCCGCCGCAGCGCCCCTGTCAGACGGCATGAGTCCCTCCCAGGGGGCCGACACCAAGGGCCCCACAGCCGTCATCAAGTCCGTGGGAAAACTTAACGTGGAGTCCATGAGCCTGGGGATGGCTCACAATTTCAAGTTGATGGAAGGCTCCCTGGAGACACCCCAGGGCGAGGCCGGGCTCATCGCCTTGCTCCGCACGGCCTCTCTTTTCGGCAACGGGCAGATGCAGTTCAATTATATCGATAACGACACCCTGAAAAAGGCCCAGGAGTCGCCCGAGGAGTACCGTGACCTCATGGTGCGGGTTGCAGGGTACAGCGCCTTTTTCGTGGAACTTTGCAAAGAGGTGCAGGACGAAATCATCAGCCGTACCATGCTGGATTGATTCTATCCCGGATATTTCATGAGAAAACGGCCAGACCGAGGTAATGGAGTGTTAATAGGGACCGCTACTGTAAAAAAATAGATATTTCAAAAATACAAAATGAATTCATGGCTTTCTGCTCGATTTTCTCACCCTTCGGGCGAGCCGAGTGCACCCATCTTCTGCGTTATCAGAGCCTTGAGGTAAACCACTACATCTGCAGCTCTGATGCCTTGAATATGGGTGCACTCGACTCGTGAAATATCCGGGGTAAGGCCAACATTTTTGGAGATGATGTGAAGACAGAGGCAAACGAACACAAACAGCGGGTCATCCAGGAGTATGTGCCGGGTAAGCAGGTGACCCTGGCCCATGTGATCGCAAGCCCCCAGCAGGGGATCTACATGAAACTTGGCCTCGACGACGAGGCCGGGGACGCCATCGGCATCCTCACCATTACCCCGCCGGAAGGGGTGATCATCGCAGCGGACATCGCCACCAAGGCGGCCGCTGTGGAGATCGGTTTTCTGGATCGCTTCGGCGGTTCCCTGGTGCTGGTGGGGGATGTAGCCGGCGTGGAATCGGCCCTTGAAGGGGTGCTGGATTTCTTCGACGGGGTGCTTCGGTACGCCTCCGTTGAGATGACGCGCTCGTGACCGGACGGTGAGAGCATGAACCAAAAAACAAAAACAGATTACCCGGAGCCGTTGGGAGTACCGACGGCCCGTGGTGCATGACATAACGCAAGGTGTTGAAACAGGCATGAAATACAGAATTGTCGTAGTCGATGACGAGCCCTTGATCCGCAAGGGCATCCGGGAGATTCTCGAAGGCGCGGGATACGATGTGGTGGCCGAAGCCTCCGACGGCCTGGACGCGGTGGTGGTCTGCCACAAGCACAGGCCCGACCTGGTGTTGATGGACATCAACATGCCCCTTCTGGACGGTTTGAAGGCGGCTCGCATGATCCGCTCGGAAAAGACAGCAGGGGGAATCCTCCTGGTGACGGCCAACACCGGCAAGGAGAGCGTGGACCTGGCCAAAGAAGCGGGCGTCATCGGGTACGTGGTGAAACCTGTGAAGGAGGAGGCCCTTCTTCCCATGGTGGAGATCGCCGTGGCCCGGGCTGCCGAGATCGCCGAGCTGGAGGGCGACGTTGAGGAAGCCCGTGGTCAGCTGGAAGCCCGAAAGCTGGTGGACAGGGCCAAGGGCCTGTTGATGAAGACCTTCGATATCAGCGAGGATACGGCCTACAAGAGGCTGCGCAAGCTCAGCATGGACAAGCGCTGTTCCATGAAGGAGATCGCAAAGGTCATTGTCATGAACGCCTGATGTGTTGAGGCGGGCCGTGGGCGGGGATTCGTGGCCCGTCGTTTTTACCATTGGTTGTGAACAATGGTAACGATGAGAACTGGAGAAACAATGTTGAGAGGAGATGTCGGCGGGTGAGGTGCAATCATCCGTCGGCTGTAATCCGTAACATGCTACATAATGGAGACATACATGACATTCTATCGACGTGGTAAAAAGGCGGTCCGCACCATGGTGCTGTCCGCCGGGCTGATCCTGATGGCTTCTGCAGCTTTTGCAGCAGGGACGCCCAAGTATGTGTTTTATTTTATTGGAGACGGCATGGGGCCTGTCCAGCGCCAGTCCGCCGAGTATTTTTACAAGATGGAAACCAAAGACCCCGAAGCCAAGCTGGTGATGAACAGCCTGGATACCTCGGCTCTGGTAACCACCCATTCGGACAACACCCTGGTGACCGACTCCGCCGCAGGGGGCACCGCCCTTGCCACGGGTTTTAAAACCACCAACGGCCTGGTTGCCAAGCTTCCCGACGGCAGGAACGTCAAGACCATTGCCGAGGCTGCCCGCGACGCCGGTTATGCCGTGGGCCTGGCCACCACCACCCGCATTACCCACGCCACCCCCGCATCGTTTTCCGCCCACAACATGAGCCGCGGCAACGAGAACGAGATTGCCGTGGATCAGCTGAACTCCGGTTTCGATTACCTGGCAGGCGGCGGGTTCCGTCACTTTGTGGCCAAGGGCAACACCGAGGGCTTGAAGTCCAAGCGTAAGGACGATCGCGACCTCGTAGCCGAGTTCAAGGCCAAAGGGTACACCACCTTTGTGGGTGACAAGGCCCGAGACGCCTTCCGTGCCTACCAGCCGAAAAAGGGCGAGAAAGTCCTGGCACCCCTGGGGTACAGCGCCCTGGGCATGGAAATTGACCGCCGCTTCACCACGAAAAAAGAAAACGTCATGCCCGCGCTTTCCGAGCTGACCGCAAAGGGCATTGAGCTCCTGGCTGCCCAGGAGAAGCCCTTCTTCATGATGGTGGAAGGGGGCCGCATCGACTACGCTGCCCACTGCAACGACGCCGCCGGTACCATTTACGATACCCTGGCCCTGGACGCCGCCCTGGCCGAAGCCTACGCGTTCTACAAAAAACACCCCGAAGAGACCCTCATCGTTGTGGCTGCCGACCATGAAACCGGCGGCATGGCCATGGGCATCAGCCTCGATTCCAAGGGCTACTTCCTGAAGCTGGACGAACTCTTCAAGGTGAAAGCCTCTGTGGAAGACGTTCTTGCCTATGTGTACCCCGGGATGATCAAGGAGTATGCAGATGTGAAGAGCCGCCGCAAAGCCTACCTGGCCTACGTGGCCGAGAATTTTGGCCTCACCGACCTCAACCCCCGGGAGCTCAAGCAGCTGGAGGCGGCCATGGCCGTAGAGGATCGCAACCAGACCCTCAAACCCGAGCAGCAGACCACCTACGGCTATGCCTACACCCCCACCATGATCGCCGTGGCACACCTGGTGTCCGAGCGTGCCCGCATCAGCTGGACCTCCTATGTCCACACCTCGTCGGTCATCGCCCTGTCCGCAACAGGCTACCAGGCCGAACAGTTCAACGGCTTCAGGGACAACACGGATCTGCCCCGCATCATGGCGGACATCATGGGGGTCAAGCTCTCCTCCTTTGATGTGGATCCCTCCAAGGCCCTGCTGGGCAAGACCGTCGGTCCCAACGAGAAGTACTCTAAAATTCCCTACGGCCATACCGAGAACGTGGCAGGGAAGAACTAACGCATATCCATGCTAAAAAGGGGGCGGGTTTTCCCGCCCCCCAACGGCCCGGAGGCCCCATGCGAGCATTGAAAAGGTCACTGGAGGGGATTCTTCTCCTGATTATCCTGGCGGCGGTGTGCCTGGGTGGCCAGCGCTGGCTGCATGGCGGGAAAGGGCGACCTGTTTGCGAAACGGCCGGAACCGTCATTTCCGTGGATAACGGCGAGATTCTTAACGCCGGGGCCGGGGCCGTGGGGATACAGATCCTCAACGTGGTGATCGTGGACGGGAAATGGAAGGGTCGGCAGGTGAGGGCGATCAACCACCTCAACGGGCAGCTGGACATGGATGAGATCTATGCGCCGGGGGACCGTATCCTCCTTGCCGTGCAGGCGGTGGATGGAACCATCACCAATGCCAAGGCCATCAACATGTATCGCCAGAACTGGGAACTGGCCCTCTTCGGTGTCTTTGCCGCGGCCCTGCTGATCTACTCTCGCCTGGTGGGCGTCAAGGCCCTGCTTTCTTTTGTGGGGGCCCTGGGGGTGCTGTGGTGTTTTTACATCCCCAACCTCCTCGATGGTGCTTCGCCTCTCCCCTTGAGCCTTGTGGTTCTTGTGCTTCTCTCCATGGTGATCATTTTCACCGTGTCCGGCATCACCCGTCAGGGGGTTTCCGCATTTTTGGGCACTGTCTGCGGCCTGGGCGTGACCCTGGGGCTGACCCTTTTTTTCGGAGCCCGTCTTCATTTAGGGGGCATGACCACGCCTTTTTCCACCCTGCTTCTGGTCCAGGGCGGTTACGGCCTGAACATGCAGCATATTTTTTATTCCGCGGTGCTGCTGGGGGCCTCGGGCGCGGCCATGGACATTGCCATGGACGTGAGCGTCTCCATGGGGGAGGTCAAATCCAAGCGGCCCGATATCGGGGTGCGTGAGCTCATCGCCTCCGGGTTCAATGTGGGCCGCATGGTCATCGGCACCATGGCAACAACCCTTCTGCTCGCCTATTCAGGGGGCTACCTCACCATGCTCATGGTGTTTGTCTCCCAGGGTACAAGTTTTTCCCGCATCGCCAACATGAAACTGGTGGCCGCCGAGGTCTTCCGGATTTTGATCGGCAGCATCGGCCTGGTCATGGTGGCCCCGGTGACGGCCGTCATCGCCGGGGTGCTCCTGAGTGCAGGCAGCGAGGCATGGCGGATCGTCGGATGGCGCCAAGCCCTGACACGCCGCAGGCCATTTTGAGCCGCGTGGGGCGTTGTGCCTGCCCCTTCCCCTTCTTTTTTGTGGTGCGCAAGCGCACCCTACCTTCCACCCACGGGCAACGCATTTAAAAAATCAGTTGCCTCCGGCGGGTCGCTTTTTGAAAAAAGCTTCCGTCTGCGCCTTCGGCTACGCCGTGACAAGCCGCAAAAACGTTCCGGTAATTAATAAAGAAGAGGGGCTATGCTCTGTAGGGATGCATCCTCAAAAAACAAAATCTGTTTGTCAAACTTTTCAAAAGTTTGGCCCCCGGCAGGGCCGCCGGAGGCAAAAATCTAAATGCGTTAACCCTGATCTTACATCCCCTCCAGTGTTGATATCGCCTCATATCCATATAGAGCGGCCCGGCCGCAACCCAATCCAATAAACAGGTATGTTAAAACCCTGCAGCTCCTTCGACACTGTTGATGAAGCAGCTGGACGAGGACGAGGAGGGGCTCTCCATGGGAGGGGCCGGTTCCTGGGGCGTGGTCTGACTCAGTGCGGTTATCACCAGACCATTGTACTTTTCGGCCAGGGCCCCGTGGACGGTGCCGTCTTTCACAAAGGCAGAGACCTGCTCGGCGCTGCTTTTGGTGGTGTAGGAGGCAAGGGCCTCGGGTGCTTCGGGGTCGTTCAGGCCAAAGGTGAAGAGGCCTCCCGCCCCTGCGGCGGCAAAGGCCACCTGGTTTTGGACGGCCAGGTGTTGGTAGCTGCCGGTTCCTGGTGGCGGGATCAGGGCGACGGTTCCCGGAATGGCAAGGGGGTTGGTCACATCTTCCACGGCAATGCCCCGGCCCTGGTCGGCGATGAGAGCATAGGTGCGGCCCTCGTGGCCAAAGACCGCAACGGACACAGCGGTTCCGGGGGTGGCCTTTTCCGCAATGACCACAGGGGCGCCCGGGTTGGTGATGTCCACGATTTTTAGCCCCCGTTCGTCGGCAAAGAAGGCATGGTTGCCCATGGTGGCCACATCCCGGGCCGTGCCCGGGGTAAAGCCAGCGAGGTTTGCGGCCCGGGGCGTGCCGGGTGAAGCCGGGTCGGTGATCTCTACAACCACATAGGGCTGTGCGGCGCCGTTGGCCACGCAGGCATAGGTTCTGGAGGCCGAGACAAAGGTTGCCACGGCTGTGGCGGTGCCAGAGGTGTCTGTGGTGGAGAAGAGGACCGGGGCGGATTTGGTGGAGACGTCCACCAGGGTGAGCCCCTTGGCGTCGTCGGCGATGCAGGCGGTGTTTCCGGTGACGTCCACGTCGTTTGCGGGGCCCTCGTTTTCGTACATTCCTTCAAGGGACGGGGCCGAGGGCTCGGCCGCGTTAAAGATGAAGAGGCCGCTGTCGCCGTCCAGGAGATAGACATATCCGGCATGGTACCACACCGCATCCCCGCTCACCGGAGAGGTGACGGTCTGGATGTGGGCCGGGGCGGAAGGGGTGGCCACATCGATCTTCTGCAGGCCGTTTTGGGCTGCGGCCATGAAGGCGTCGTCGCCGATGAGGTCCACGCTGTAAGAGCCGCGTGTGTCGGTATGGTAGGCTCCGATAATGGGGTAGTCCAGTACCACGCCGTCCACCGGAGGGGCCGAAAAGTCAATGACCTGAAGGCCCTTGTCCCCGTCGGCGAGAAAGCCCGTGACATCTGCCACAACGATCCCCGTGGCATCTCCCGGGCTGAGGCTTCGCCCGGTGTTGACGATGGGGCTGGCTCCCAGGGCGGCGCCGGGAGTAAGGACTTTGAGCTTGGAGGCCACGGAATATTCGGCGTAAGCGTCCATGGCCGTGACGTAGGCATAGAGGTTTCCGTCCGGTGCCTCGGCTGCAAAGAGGCCCGTGACCAGGGCGATGGATCCGTACAGGAGATTGCTTCGCATGTCCTTGGACACCGGGTCGGCAATCACCTTGGGATCGGTGACGTCAAAGACCCGCAGACCGTGGTAGTAGTCGAGGACCAGGGCGAAGGTCTTTCCGTTGAAGCGGCATGCCGTGGCGTTGGTATAGCCGCCGGTGGTTTTGTAGGTGCCGTTGATGTCGGGTTGCTTGTACCCGGAGATGCGGTCTGCGGTCTGGGTTGTCAGGGGCTCTTCCACGGGATTTTCCGGGTCGGCGACGTTGATGACCCGCAGGCCGAAGTTCATGTCCGCAAGAAAGATAAACCCGTCATGATACCCCAGGCCCCTGGCGTCGATCTGCGGCACGGCCTGGGTCTGGGTCTCTGAAATGAGCCGTGAGCCCGGGTTTCCCGGGGCCTGGCTCAAGCTGCCCTTGAGGACCGGCGCTGAGGCGGAGGGTGTTCCGCTGAGCCCCGTCAGGTCGTAGATGAGCAGGCCGTTTTGGCCTGCTGCCACGTAAAGGGTTTCCGCGCCGGGGGCGGGATTGTAGTGGATGTCGTGGATGACGGTGCGGGTCTCCACACGCATGGCGCTCACCGTTGCCATGGTGTCGCTTTGGAGGATGGAGACGGTGTCCCCCACGGACCAGGCGACAAGGGGCTGGGCATAGTTCCCATGGTCCCCCGAGGTCACGGCATTGGGGGACGGGTTTAAAAAGGAGGCCACCGGGGTGTAGGGCCATCGGGCCAGGGCGCTCAGGGTTGCGGAGGCCAGGGCCTGGGTGGTGGCGGTGCAGAGGAGGAGCAGGGCGAAGGTGCAGTGTTTGAGGTTCATGATGCGATCCACCGTGAAGGAGCGGGTTCTGGGTTCTCGGCCCGGGGGCCGACGGGTTGCATGACACATGGGACCGGCCATGGTCAGAAGGCAACGGCGGCGGAGATCCCAAGGGCCTCCTCGTCGCCGAGCCGGGATTCAACGGTCAGGGAGGCTTCCCCGGGAAGCTGCACCGAGGCGCCGACGACAAACCCGACGTTTTTTGACCAGGTGATGTCGTCTTCGTAGTCGATGTACCCGTGGGGGTACCAGTAGCTCCGGATGGTTTTGTTGATGTAGCGCTCGTTGCCCGTGATACTGGAGATCCGTGCTCCGGCATAGGGATGAATCCCCCAGAGCTCGGCGGCGAGCACCACGGCAAGCTGAATCTCATCCAGGGTGGCGGAATAAAAGGTACCGTTGTCGCTTAAGCTGTCGTCTTCAAAGTCAAACCTCCGGTAGGTGATATCCATGCCGAGGGTAAAGGGCACCTCCTCGCGAAAGGTCCCCTTGTGCAGGAGCACTGTGGTGCCGATGCCGAAGTAGAGATCCGACGACGACTCGAAATCGCTGCTGGTATCAAAACCGAAGTTGATGGTGGTGTCTGTGTAGTGGAAGGTGAGCTCGGTGTCGCAGGTACCGGTAAGGGCGTAAAGGGTCCATGCGTCGGACATCACCGCACCGATGCGCAGGCCCATGCAGGTGAAGGTGCTTTCCGATGAGCGGATCTGCTCATAGTGCCTCACCTCTTCGGTGGACGATCTGGGATCGTCCCATCGAACCCTTCGCTGCTGGTCGTCGAGGGTGTTGTCCTGGATGTCGTACTCCACCGCCACAAACAGTGTCCGGGAGCCCGGCTCCGTAAAAAGCCTGCCGTTCCACAGGGCAGGGTCTCCGATGTTTCCCACGGGTGCGCACCGTCCCGTGGCTGCGTGCAGAATAAGCAGCAGCATGACGGTTGTGAAGAGTGCTCGTGTGTACCGAATGTTTATCATATATCCACGTTAGCCTTTCGTTCTCAGCTTTGTCCGCTATCCTCGCCTTTAGCCTTTAGCCTTTAGCCTTTAGCCTTTCAGCCCTTTCTATCTCCACCTCAAGCCGAAAAAACTCGGCCTCGGGTTCCCTTTTCAGGGCGATGCCGTGGAGGCGGGTGTCGGACCCGAAGACGATGGGCACGGATTTGAGAAAGCCCGCGTACCGGTTGTCCGTGAGGGTACCGTCGATGCAGATGCCCCATTGACTGTTCACAAGGGCCTTGTAAGCCAGGGTGGTGCCGTCGGGGCTGAAGCAGGGTGGGCCGATGTCGTCAAAGGAGGGTTGCTCTTTGCCGTCGACCACCATGACCCTGCGGTCGCCCAGGGAGGCCGTATAAGCAACGGATGAGGAGTCCGGGCTGAAGGTCGGTCGGCTCACCTCGTCGTACGGGGTGCCCCTGGTGCCGTCCAGCACCATGAACCATCGGTTGTTCTTCATGGCCCTGTATGCCAGGTGCCTGCCGTCGGGGCTGAAAACGGGCATGCCCACGGAATCGTATTTTTTTCCTTTTTTGTCGTTGACCACCACAACGGGTTTGTTCTTTTTAATGCCCACGTAAGCCAGCCTGGCCGAGTCAGCGCTGGTAATGGTGGGGCCGAGCTGGTCAAATTTCGGGCCCTTTTTGCCGTCGGTGATCACCATCCATTTTTTCCCCTTTTGGGCAGAGTAAACGAGACGGGCCGAGTCGGGGGTAAAGAGCGGGGCACTTACCGTTCGGTATGGTTCGTGTTCCTTCTTGTCTTCAACAATGAGGAGCATGTTGTCTGCCTGGGCCACACACGCCAGGTGGCTGGAGTCGGGGCTCCAGGTGACGGCGCTGATGTTTTCGTAGGCCTTGCCCTCGGCGCCGTCGCAGACAAGGGTCCACTTTCCTTTCGTCCTGGCCGCAAAGGCAAAATGCCGTGAGTTCGGGCTGAAGGCGGGTTCCTTGACTCCTTCGTACGGGCCGTATTTTTTATCCCCTACCACGGCGAACCACGCCTTGTTGTTGGCAGCCAGGAAGGCTGTTTTTTGCGAATCGGGGCTGAACAGGGGCATGCCGCTTACAAAATCGAAGCGCTCCCCGATGTTGCCGTTGACCATGGCGGCCTGCTTTTTTCCCTCCTGGATCCTGCAGGCCCAGGAGAGGCCGTCCGGGCTGAAGATGAGATCCGAGACCCCGTCAAGGGCGGGCCCTTTTTCTCCGTCCACCACGGTGCGGGCTTTGTCGCCCTCATAGACGATATAGGCCACGCGGTCTGTGTACGGGCTGAAGATGGGGGTGCCCTTGGCAACGGCCTTGGCATCCGGGCCTTTGATACCGTCCACATAGACCGCCATGATGTCGTTCACCCGGGTGGCGTAGGCCAGGTGATCGGCGTCGGGCAGGTTGACCCGGATGCCGAAGATTTTGGCATTGGCCGGGATTTTTCCCAAAGAGACGGGAGTCTCTTTCAACCGGATCTCCGAGCCCAGGGCAATGTGCGCGCCGGGCAGGCTCAGGATGAGGGTCAGCGCAAGGGCCCGTAACCATGGGCGACTGTCAGTGCATCTCATGGGACGGTATTTCCACTTCTTCATGCGTCTCCTTTTTGTCCTTTTTAAACGGGTTGAGTTTTCCAACCAGGTGCTTGACGGTCTCCATCTGGTGGTGGAGGAGTTCCATCTGGACCTCCAGGGGCATCTCAATGGAGAACCCGGCCATGTAGATGGCCGCCTCCTGTTCATAGTGGAGGCCCGCATAGTGGTTGCCTATTTTGGTGAAATCCGTTGAGTTGAGGTTGGTGCTCTCGTTGTTGGCCAGCTTGAGTTCGTCGGAGAGGAGCAGGCCCAGGGTGAGGTTCAGCTTGATCCCCTTGTCGAGTTTCAAGCCCACGCCTGCCCCGTAGAGGGTGGCGTCCGGGAGAAAGTAGAGGGCATCCATCTGGTCCTGGTTCAGGGAGGTGGGGCGTCGTTCGTAGCCCAGGCGGAAGGCGAGGTTGTCCGTGGCCTGGTACTCAATGGCAGCGCTCCAGTGCCAGGTGTCTTTCATGTTCCGTTCCACCACGTAATCGTTGTCGCCGTGGGCGTAACCCAGGAGCTTTGCGATTCGTAAGATCTGGATTCGCTGGTCAAAGGTAAAGCGGTCCTCCTCCACCACGGACCAGTTGGCCCAGTGGAGGTCCGCCAGGATTTTCAGGCGGTCGAAGGGTTTGACCATGATACCGGTCTGGACGCGCATGGGCAGGGTCTGGGTGGCGGTGACCGTGCCCGTCTGAGTCTCCACAGGGATGAAAGGAAGGTCCAGCATGCCCGCGCTTTGCATGGTCATCTCGGTTTTACCGTTCCACTCCACATGGCGCTGGAACTGGTCGCTGTAGGTCCATGTGTACTCCCCGGTGAGCTCGGCCACGGACTCGCTCTGGTAACAGATACCGAAGGAGAACCAATCCTTGGGACGCCAGAGGAGCCCCAGGTTGAACGAAGGGACGAAATCGTCCCGCAGCTCGTCGAGCTGGAGGCTCAGGACGTGCTCATAGGGGCCCAGGCCGCCCCCGAGCCAGGGTGGAGGGAGGGTCTGTTCGGAGACCACGGGGATCTCCAGGTCCTTGGTGGCGTCGCCGATGACGCGGGTCATGGCCACCAGCTCGTTGGGGGTCCTGAGGTCTACCTCCACGCCCATGGCCCGCTGGGCAAACCCCACGGAGACCCCTACGGACAGGGTGTCCGACAGCCTCAGGGAGGCGGCCGGGGCGGCATAGACCAGGTGCTGGGTGTAGACACTCTTGGCGCTGAACCGGTAGGGGTCGTCCTCGTCTCCGTGGACAAAACCGGCCCCGTAGGGGACGTAGTTGGCAATGCCGAAGGTCAAGGGGCTGTTTTTTTTCCGGGAGGCGATGCCGAGGTTGGGGCTGGGCATCACCGGGACCTCCACCGGGCCCACAAAGGGGATGTACATCTGGTTGGCGGAGTTGGTGCCCTCAGTGCCGTCCAGGGGATCGGGACCGGCGTGGTCGCTGTTGGGGTCCGTCTCCTTGGAGTAGGTGTCCGGCCATTTTTCGGGGTCCGGCCCCCACTGGCCGCTCATGAGCCCGGGCCAGTCTGGGTCGGCGTTGAACCGACCGGTACGTTCGATGCGGGCCAGCACCAGGCTGTTGCCGAAGGTCTTGCCTTCGGGGAGCAGGGACAACCCGGCCGGGTTGTAGTGGATGGACATGATGCCCGGGGGATCGGCGGTGACGGTGTTGGCCAGGGAGAGGGCCAGGGCGTCGGTGGCAACCTGTTCGTTAAACACGGCGCGGCACAGGGGAGGAGATCCCCAGAAAATTGCCAGGACACAGACCAGCCATGCGGCGCATCGCCAGGTATGGTCCGGCCTGGAGCCTGTTCTGGGTGAGGGGCGTTTTTTGCTGTGACGGAACACGTCCATTATTCCTCCGCGCCTGTAGGGGATGCCTTGCATGGAAGCGCATCCGACCCGGGACGATCCGGGCTAAAGTTCGAACTCAAAGGGAACTCGCACCAAAACGGAAAAATCAGGGTCGTTGTTGGTCAGGCCGAAATTGAGTTTGACGTTGACCGATCGCCTGGGAGACAAATTCCATCCGGTGCCGACGCTGAAGGTGGACGACATGGTGGCCTCGGACCGGGTGTCGTCGATGCCCACCCAGTCGTAATGTGTTTTCATGGAGTAGCTGTACTGGTAGCTCAAGTTCAGGGAGACCTTGTAGGAGAGGGAATAGCCGATGCCCATGCTCAGGGAGTAGGTGTCGCCGGGCTGGACTTCGCTTAAGTAGATCCCGGCCTCGCCCTGGGTGCCGGTTTTGTAGTTAAGGCCCGTGATGTCGAAGCCGTGCTGGTAGAGAATGCTACCAAAGGCCACCAGGGGGTCGATGGGCTTGCTCAGGCTCAACCCGGCCGAGACCGCGTAGCCCCCCGAACCCGTGGAGATCTCCGTGGTGCTGTCGATTTTGTAGGGGCTCCTGCCCGTGGGGACGATGAGGGAGGCGCTGAGGATCTTGGAGGTGGTGCCGCCCCCGGCTTTCACCGGTTGCCACTGGGCGCTGAAGGAGACATCCCCCAGGTCGGTGACGTCCTTGGCGTCCGACCCGCTCGAACTGTTTTTTTTGTACACAAAGGGAACGTTCATGCTCAGGGTGATGTTGTCCTTGTGGGGGTATTCCACGAGGACGGCGTTTGTGATGCTGTGCATGGCGTTGTGCTCGACCTTTGAGGCCTCGACGATGGCATCGTAGGTGTAACCGGTGTAACGGAAGCTGTACTCCAGCCCCAGGGCTCCCTCCCGCATGAGGGTGTAGGCCCTGCCAGCGGCGGAGAGGACGTCCTCCGTGGATCCTTTTTTTTCTTCTTCCGTGCTTTGCAGCTCCTTTCGGACGTCGTTTTCTTTTTCCATCTGTGAGAGCCTCTCTTCGAGGAGCTGGAGCTTTTCCTTGAGTTGCTGCACCTCCTGCGACTCCTCGCACAGGGCAACGGAAGAGAAGAGAACCGCGAAAATCAGAAAGGGAAGTATGTGTAGGCGCCTCGTCAATAGAATCTCCTTGGTCTTTGGCAACAGTGGCGGACCTTCGGTTACGGGCCCTGCAATGGCGAAAATCGGCGTCACGGCTTGTAGCGCTGCGACGGCCCGACGTAGAAATCCGTTTCAAGTTCTTTGGGGAGGTCAAAGGGTGTTTCCTTGTCAATGATGAGGCTCCGTTGCATGTCCTGATCGATGAATCGCATGTCTTCATCCTTCAGGCGCAGGCCGGAGACCACGCATCCTTTGTCCGGAAAAATTTTAAAAAGGATGCTCTTGTACCACATCTTTTCAAACTGGCTGATGGTGTAGCTTCCGTTGCCGCGCCAGGGGTCTGCCACGATGACGTGGTCCTTGTTCACTCCTTTGAGGACGACAAAATGACGGTAGCCGAAGAGCTCCAGAGGGACAATGCAGGGCCAGTTTTCAGCGTCCTTGATGTCTTCGAGTTCGGCGTTGAACCCCCCGGACTCATAGCCCAGTGCCCCGACGAACTGCTGCATGTCCCAGAGGGAAAAGGCCCTGAGCCGCTTGATCTGCTCGATGTCCCCGAATTTCATGAGGCCGTTGATAATCTGGGTTTCCGTGAGGTTTTCCCCCAGGCAATGGTTGAGGAGGGTGCCCAGGGAGGCGGACCCGCAGCTGTAATCGTGCTGCTGCTTGACGATGTTTTTGAAAAGGTCTTCGGAGAGGGGGGAGACCTCCTGGCGCACCCTGAATTGGTGCTCGTTTCCCACGGCAAGGTTGAGCTCACCTTGCGGGAGGTCCTTTTGGGGATGGAACCCGGCAAAAAAGCAGATGCAGAGGATAATGCCCAGGGCAGCGTGCATGAAACCATTCCTTTGTGTGATGCGGTGAAACCCGTGTGCTCGTGTGTGGGCGCGTGATCTGTTTGTTTGTGAACGAGCGCGTTGTTTTTGAAACTAAGTTACCCGGCAGCGGTGGCATGAACCGTCGGGCGTTCTTTTTTTCCCTTGGCCTTTAGCCCTCGGTCTTTGGCCTTTTTGCTAAGGTCTGTCCCACCACTGGCCCGGCGTCAGGGACTGCTCGTCGAACCCGGCCACCACCTGGACGCCCTGCTGGGGGCCTTCCATGTTGATGATGAAGAAGAGCCCCATGTCTTTGTCGGCGTATCCGTCGGAGTTGAAGGCAAAGGTGGTGGACGGAACCGGGTCCCCCGGGGTGGCGGGCTCGGTCACCGGAGCCCGGGTGAGCTCGGCAGCCTCCCAGTCTCCGCCGGTGAGGGCGGTGTTGTAGGTCCCGGAGTAGCTGTTGAAGGTGGCTGTCAAATCACCCTGGAGCCGGTTGCTTCCTAAAACCACGCGCTGGAGTTCGTTGGTGGAGCTGTTGAAATCAGCCATGAACATGAGGCCGTCGATGTCCATGTCATCACTCACTGAGTTTCCGATGGAGACCTGTGACCATTGCTGGTCCCAGGCTGTGACGCCGTTTTTTTCATAGTAACCGGCTGAAAAGGCATTGACCGTGGTGTAGGTTTCCATGTGGATATCGAGGAACATCCGCGCAGTGTTGTTGTCCATGACGAACTGGGTAAACCCCTGCTGGGCCGTGGTCTCTTTCATCTCGGACGGGGCCAGTGGTTTCAGTTTGGCCGCGGACGGGGCTGCAGCACAGAAAAACCAAAGGAGCACAAAGGCCGCCGCACGCCACCTGGCAGCTCGTCTGCCTGCTGGAAAAACGCCCGCCAAGGCTATGTGAAGAGTCTGTGTCAGCATGGGTGATCCCGTGAGCCTGTGTTTGTTATTGCCCTGCACCACTGTTTTTTTATTTCTTCCTATTCCCTATTCCCTATTCCCTATGACCTGACCTACGGTACCCCCAACCCCCGTCCCGGGATTTCGATGTAGAGTTTGTGGGCCTTGATGTTATCCAGGGCCAGGGCCCCGAAATCATTTTCACCGAATGCCATGCTTTCTATGCGCAGCGATCCCTCCATGGGCATGTTGATGGCGATGAACCCGCTTCCCAGGCGCGGGTTGGGGATGGGGTTTCCGTCGGCGTCGTCGGCCCAGGAGGCGGTGGTGTCCGTTGCCACGTCGATGGTCATGGGATTGCCTGAGGCGATGTTTCCCAGGACGAATTCGCCGCCTGCCTGCCAGGTGGACGGATCGCTGGGGGTGTCTGTGGGGTTGTCCGTAAAGGATCCGGCAAGGGTGATTCCGGAGAGGGCCAGCTCGTCGCCTGGCCCGGTGCCGTAGGAGAACCGGTCCATGGTGATGCTGGCCCCGTACTCCATGTCCACCCCGCAGTCGTGGGCGCCGAGGGTGAGATGAAAAGACGTTTTGGAGAGGTTGTCGACGGATGCCGAGCCGATGTCGTTGCCGCAGACAAGGATGGATTCGATGGTGAGGTCTTTGTGGTAATCGATATCTTCTCCCGCCAGGTAGATCAGGGGAGTCCCGTTGATGGGGCTGTTTGCGTCGGAGACGGTGAACATGTCCAGGGTGATGCAGCCCATGGTATTGTCGCCGTTCACATCCGAGGTCCCCACATCAATGGTGGTGAGGGATTCGATGTTTTGGAATTCCATGGTGCCGGACGGGTTGTCCGGGTCGGTGAGACGGAATGCGTCGACGTGGTGGTAGATGACCACATCATCCATGGCGATGCTGATTCCCGCCTGGGCGGTGGCCCTTTTCATCTGGTCGTTGGAAAGGGGGTGCAGCCCCAGGGCAGTGCAAGGCAGGGCAAAGAGTACGGCCAGGAGCGTGAAGACGCCATGGCTTTTGCGGGCGAGGCTTTTCGCCATGCCGGGCAAACAATGGCGCGGGGATGTGCCGGTTGGTACCAGGGGCTTTGTCATGGGCATGATATCCTCAGACACTGTGGCAACCCGACCATCCGCTCCACGCATTGCTCAGGTGGCTTTACCGCTTGCGGACTCGTTGGCTTTCCGTCCCCGGATTGCTCCGGGTTTGGCTTTGTCTGGCTCGGTGCGTGAAAAACGAGCCCCTTTCAGGTGAAAGGGGCCCGCGTCAAGCGTCATACGATGCGAAACGTGAGACGGGTAAGGCCCTTAGTGAGCAGCGATCTCAACGGTTCCGCCGAGGATGGCCATAACGGACTTGCCCTTGGAGATGTGGATGAACTTGGCGCCGTCATTGTGAGCGCCGGAGGCTGCGATGCCTACGTCATAGGAATCAGCCGTGGTGCAGATTTCAACGGTGGGGAGGCCGATGACAACACCGGCGACCTGGGTGCCTGCGTAAGCAATGGCTGCGGTGTTTCCGCCGCCTGCGGCAAAGGTTGCGACGGAGGCATCGTAATTGGTGACGCCGGGTGAGACTTCGGCAGCAGCCCAGGTATCGTAGTCATCAGCACCACCGCCAGTGACATAGGCGGTGTAGTCAGTCTGTACAGCAGCAGCAATGTCGGCGGTGGATGCGGCCACAGCAGCATCCTGATCGGCCACGGCAATGCCGGAGGCGTTGAACATCATGCCGGAGGAGAGTGCCTGGGTGCGGGAGGCCACGTCAATGTTCAGGGGACGGATGTCGCCCTGGTCAATGCCGATGGCGCCGAAGGCGTCGCCGTTGTTCAGCAGGGAAGCCGAACTGTAAGACCTGGCAAGCTTGCCGCCGCGATCGGTGTCATCCAAAATGGCGTAGATGGTGGTTACCTTTTCTTTGTTACCGATAACAACTGAAGCCGCAGCGCCCTCAGCCACGCCGCCCTTGCCGCTGGCTGCGTCCATGTCGTAGTAGCCGTCGGTATCGGTATAGGTGGTGGCACCCACGGACTGATACAGCACGATGTTGTCAAGGGCGATGCTTACACCCGCTTGACCGGTGGCGTCCTTGAGGCTGTCGGTGGACATGGGGGAGAGGGCAGAGGCCGTCATGGGGGCGATGGTGATGGCAGCACCAACGATGAGGGAAAGAACTGATTTCTTCATCTACAATTACCTCCAAAATAAATAAGTGAATAGATGGTGCCAGAGGCGGCCCGACGATCCGCACTTTTCAGGAATGCGGACTCGTGGCTTTCCGTCGCCGGATTGCTCCGGGTTTGGCTTTGTCGGTGGCTGTGGTGTGGTATGCCTGGGTACAACCTGTTATGAAACGTCAAAACACGAAAGTGTTTAAAACCAGCGTTGGCGACGGCATTGCGTATCAATTGCGGGGGAAATCATTCCCACATGAAAACGTGGGGCAATGGAAAACAAGTTCACATCGTGGGGGTGTTTTGGTAACGCGGCCGTCACATGCACCTCATTGGTTTGGAATGCTTGAAAACGGCATGATGCGGGGCTGTTGTCGGTCGCATCATGGAGTGAACTCTGTTTTAATATTAGAACGTCGATAGAGTTTGTATGATTTGTTTTTCATATGCCATGCATGATATTTCGTGTCAAATTTTATTTTGGTATAAAGGCAAGGGAATGCTTTTAACTTATTGAAAGTAAAACTGAAAATAATTTTAGAACGGTGGAAAGATGATTTTGTCCACTATTCTGGATAGTTGGGCGTCTGGGTGGCCCTTCTTGGCGATGCTCTGAATTGTGTATCTTTATTCTAATGTATTGAAAGTAATAAAGAATAGACTTATTGGCTGAGGGGGCGTTGGTGCGGGTGGTGGTGGAGGATGGGAAGTTTTTGTATGGGCGTACAATAAAATTAAGTCAATTTTGTACGTATGGTAAACCCTTAGGCGAAAAAGTGAGTAAGTCAAAACGTGTCACGTTGTGCTTTGCGTTTTAGCCTGGATATGTCACGGGGCGAGTGCACCCATATTCAAGGCATCGGAGCTGTTGATGTCGTTGTTACCTCAACGCTCTGATAACACAGAAGGTGGGTGGACTCATATGGCAGGCCCAAGGGGGGCAATGTGGGAGGGGCGAACGGACCGACCTGTGAAGCCGTTTAAGGGGCGAGGGGGATACGAAAGGCCGACGGCAGAAAGCCGTGGATTGGTTTCTTCCTGATGGCGCGGCGTTCCCTGATGGGTTCAGCCGCTTTGGAGTGTGAGGGGGCTGGAAAAATAGTCGAGGCGCAAGGCCCGTCAGCGCGCCGCCACTTCCATGGTGCCTGTTTGGAGGGCCATGAGGGAGGTGTCCCGCGTGATGGTCAGGAAATCCTTGTCGTCACTCTCGTCATCGGAGCGGAACATGACGGTATAGGAGGTTTTGGGTGCGATGATGACCAGGCGGGGAATGTCCATGGTCACAAGGGGTATCCGATGGGCTGCTGCTGATGCATTGAAGGTGCCCATGCGGTCGAACAGGGAAGGGGAACCGTCAGGGGCCGGGCTGAGCATGCGGTAGGCCCAGCCCATGACGCCGAGTTCGCCGGTCTCTTCACCGTTGGCAAAGGCCTCATTTTCTTCGTAGGTGGTTGCGGAAAGGTTGTAGTCCCACGTGTCGAAGAGATCGTAATAGGCTTGCAGGAGTGTGTCTGCGCTGTGTTCCGCCGAGGGCGTGAGGGCCCTGCCGGTGGCTGCCTTGAGCGCGTCTGCGGACATGGGGGTGAAGGCCATGGTGCCAAGGGGCCAGAGGGTGACGGCGATAACCACGACACATGATCGAAGGGATCTCTTCAGCATATTTGTCTCCCCGAAACAAATGGAAGGTAATGGGTGCACTCGACCCGTGACATATCCGGGCCTCGGACAGGGTGCTTCATTCTTCTATTCTAAAAAAATCGGTGTTACTCGCTGGACTTGGGTGTTGCGGGACAGGCAAGCTTTGGGTCGTGTTGACGTATACCCTACATATCCCATGTGGCAGGCTGGATGTCAAATCGAATTGCTCACCAAATCAGTGGGTTCGTAGCGTAGGGGGCGGCCCGGCTCCCCGTTTGACGGGTTCGTTCCTTTTACTTCGCTTCAATTTGCGGAGGGTTTTTCAGGTCCGGTCGGGGTGAGAGAAATGGGTCGGATGTTCTTCAGGGCTGGCGGAATGTTCACAAATAGTGGATAGTGGTGCGTCCAGGGGGAACATTCTTTTTGCCGGTGTGGTGAAAAAACCGATGCAATGAAAGCGGTTTGGAAAATCGTGTCGGCTTTAAGGGTGGGCGGCAGGTTTTTTGCTGTGATCAGGCCAGGCGTTCGTGTCGCTGGATGTGTGGCCGCGGCAAACAGACCCGTCGCTGGCCGATGATTTACGAGCCCATGGCAAGCCCGGGTTATGGTGTTATCAAGGTGACCACATCGGTGCAGGTCGCCGGGGGAACGGGGAATGAATGGTATGAATCTGAAGTGGTGTGTGGCGGCTGTGGGAGCCGTCTTGTGCCTGGTCATATGTTGCGGCGCTGCGTTCGCCGGTCGGGATGGCGCGGCCTCCCCGGAGCGGATGACCCTGCGGCTCCTCATCTGGGATGGATACGCTCCCAAGGCGGTTCAGGACACCTTTGTGACGTATGTCCGGAAAACCTACGGCGTGGATCTTGCCTTTTCCATTACGTATGCCTCCAACCCCGATGATTTTTTTGATGCCCTGCGAAACGACAAGGTGGACCTGATCTCCCCTGCCCACAACCTGCCCAAGGATTTTCGGTACAACCTCACCACCAACGGCCTGACCCTGCCCATTCGGCTGGAAAACATCCCTAATTATGCGCATCTCGTCCCGGAACTCTACCGTCAGCCCTGGGCCATGGAAGGGGGCGACGTGTATGCGGTGCCCGTGGTGCAGGGGCCTTACGCCCTGGCGTACAACACGGCCCTGGTGCGGAATGAGCCCACCAGCTGGCGGGTGTTCTGGGAGCCTGCCTGGAAAAGAAAATTCATGGTCCACAAGGATTACTACGAGCTGAACGTCTATATTTCCGCTTTGGCCCTGGGCCACCGAAGCCCGGACATTTTCCGCTTTGACGCCATCAAGGGAAGGCCGCTGGAGGAGAAGATCGACTACCTTGCAGCCGAGTCCGCTTCGTTCTGGCAAGGGTTTGACAAGCCTGAAAACTATCGGGGGCTGGCCCTTTCCACCACCTGGCGGTGCATGTTCCCGACGGCGGACGACGCCTTTGACGGATGGCGCATTGCGGTCCCCGAAGAGGGCACCCCCTGGTGGGTGGATGCCATGCTCATTAGTCATACCCTGAAAAAGAAGCCCCTGTTGCGCCGCATTGCCGAAGAGTGGATCAATTATCTGCTTACCGATGAGGTACAGACCCGGTCCATTGCCATGGAACTTGGGACCTATCCCGTGACCCGCAAAGGGCTTTCAGACTATGTGGCCTCCCTTCCGGACACGGCGTCCGGGGACACCTTGAGGCTCTTGCTGAAGAAGCGGATTCCCTGGCAGATCCTGGAGACCCGGGATCGCAATGCCTTTAAATTCTTATGGAGCGAGGCCATGAAGACGAGACCGTCTGAATGGGCCGGGGAGGGGCGATGAGGCCGTTTCACAGCGAGTCGGGCAAGCAGACCTCCCTGCGGTCCGATTTTATCTATGCGTTTTTCATGGTCTTAGGGGTCACCTGCATCATCGTGACCATCATCGACTGCTACATGGTCTACGTGCGGAACACCCGCATGCTGGAGAAAAATGCGGGGAGCACCATGGAAAGGGCTGTGAAGACCCTGGAGCAGCCCCTCTGGCACTACGACGTGGATTTTATCCGGACCTTTGCCGATATCCTGGCCAACGACAGCAGCCTGGTCCACCTGGAGGTCTTTGACGAGCAGGGCAAAACCCTGGTGGTCAAAGACCGCACGGGAGACGCCCCGGCCACGGCGCGTATCCGCTGGGAGCTTGATCGCACGGTGAGCTACAACGGCAAGGGCATCGGCCGGGTGGTCATGACCTTTACCAACAGCGATGTGTGGCGGCTCACCCAGCAGATGATTTTTTCCGACCTTGCCATCATGTTTTCAGCCCTTTTTGCGGTGGTTGGCACCACCTGGATCCTCCTGAACCGACAGATCTTAAAGCCCTTGGGGGTGATGGAGAAAGCCTTTCACCGGATCTCTGCAGGGGATTATTCCAGGCGGGTGCGATTGAGGAAAAACAACGAGCTCTCGGTCATTGCCCATGAGTTCAACACCATGGTGGAGCAGGTGGCCCTGCGGGACAGCAGGATCCGGGAAAGCGAGACCAATTACCGGAACCTGGTGGAGGGAACAACGGATATTATTTTTCGAACCAATCTCGATGGTTGTCTGGTTTATATGAACCAGAACTTTGAGAAATGGACCGGCTTTCATGTGACCGACTTTCTGGGCGTACCCTTTTTCGAACTTCTTGCCTCGGGATACGGGGCGGATGACTTTGAGCAGCTGAAGCAGGGCGCCTTTGAGGGCAGGACCAACCTGCATGAAATCCAGCTGATCAAGGCAGACGGCTCCCTTATTCATATGGAGCTCAACATCACCATCCAGAAGGATTTCGACGGCAGCCCCATGGGGGCCATGGGCATTGCCCGGGACATCACGCGGCGAAAGCACTCGGAAGACGAGTTGCGGAAATACGAGCAGATGGTGGCCGCCTCCAGCGACTGCATGTGGCTGGTGGACAGGGCTCTTTCCATGCAGGCGGTGAACAAGGCCTACCTGCTTGCCACGCGTCGGGATCGCTACGAGCTCATCAACCGGCCCGTGGCTGAGGTACTGGGTGAGCCCCTCTTTGCAGAGCATGTAAAACCCTATCTTGAGGCCTGCCTTTTGGGAAAGAACGTCCGGCACAGGGCCTGGGTAGGGTTTCCGAAGCGGGGGCTTCGTTTTGTGGATTTTACCTTCTACCCCAGCTTTGATGCGGCGGGGGCCGTGAGCGGGGTGGTGGTCAACGAGCGGGACCTTACCGAACAGAAGACCCTTGAGACCAAGCTCCAGCAATCCCAGAAGATGGAGGCCATCGGCACCCTGGCAGGGGGCATTGCCCATGATTTTAACAATATCTTAGGGGGGATTATCGGGTACGCCGAGATGATAGAGATGTTTGACGTGGAGGGCAACGACCGGGTGGCCGTGCGCATCGAGCACATCCTCAAAGGAGCGTACCGGGCCCGGGAGCTTGTGGACCAGATCCTCACCTTCAGCCGTCACGGCGAGCAGGAGAAGAGCCAGCTCTCCCTGTCCCCCATCGTCAAGGAGAGCCTGAAGTTCCTGAGGGCATCCATTCCGTCCACCATCCGTATCTGCGAGAAGATCGACTGCCCCGACGATGCCGTGGTGGCCAACGCCACCCAGGTGCATCAGGTGCTGATGAACCTGTGCACCAACGCATCCTACGCCATGCATGAGAGGGGCGGGACCCTCACCGTCTCGTTGTGCAACGTGGACGTGGACACGGATCAGGCCTGGGGCCTCTCCGGGGTGCTCCCAGGGCCCCATGTTCAGCTCTCGGTTGCGGACACGGGGCCTGGCATCGAACCCGAGGTGATCGATCGGATTTTCGATCCGTTTTTTACCACCAAGCAGACCGGGGACGGCACGGGCATGGGCCTTGCCGTGGTGCACGGCATCGTCAAGCACTTCAATGGAGCCGTTACGGTGAGTTCCGAGCCTGGGGAGGGGGCCGCCTTTTACGTGTTGATCCCCGCCTGCCCTGATGCCGGGGAAACAGTGACGGAGGAGGCCCGCGTGACGATGTCCCGGGGGCGTGGGAAGATCCTTTTTGTGGACGACGAAGAAGAGCTGGTGAGCTTCAGCTCGGAGATCCTCTCCCACCTGGGATACGACGTGGCGGCAGAGACCTCCAGCATCCGGGCCCGCAGGCGGTTCATGCAGGATCCCGGAGCCTTTGACCTGGTCATCACGGACCAGACCATGCCCGAAATGACGGGGTTTGATCTTGCCCTGGAGGTGATGGCCGTGAGGCCCGAGTTGCCTGTGGTGCTCTGCACTGGGTTCAGTTCCTCCCGGCTGGAGGAGGAGGCCCGGGCCGCGGGCATACGATGTTTTATGAAAAAGCCCATCGGGGCGCGACAGCTGGCCGACCTGGTCTCCCGGGTGCTGCGCCGCGAGCCGGTGGCATGATGGATCAGGTCTCCGGGCAGGAGGCGAAGTGGGAACCGGATACCGGAGGAGTAAGAGATGTCCAATGTATTGATCATAGATGATGACCTGCAGATGTGCACCATGCTGTGCGACCTTGTCCACCATATGGACCATGAAGCGGCCTACGCCCAGACCCTGGCCGATGGGCTGCGACTGGCCCTTTCCGGCGGGTTTGACGTGGTCTTCCTGGACGTGCGCATGCCCGACGGCAACGGCCTTGAGGCCATGAAAGAGATTCTGGAGATCGACTTTCCGCCGGAGATCATTGTCATGACCGGCATGGGCGATTCCGATGGTGCGGAGCGAGCCATCCGAAACGGGGCCTGGGATTACATCCAGAAGCCCCTGTCCCCCAAAAAGATCATCCAGCCCCTGGACCGTGTGCTCCAGTACCGGGACAACATCCGTACCGCGGCCCGGCCCGCCAGGACCCTCAAGCGGGCGGGGATCGTCGGGAACAGCCACCAGGTCCAGGAGTGCCTGGACACCGTGGCCAAGGCGTCCCAGAGCCTCTCCAACGTGCTGATCACCGGGGAAACCGGTACGGGCAAGGAGCTGTTTGCCCGGGCCATCCACGCCAACAGCGGACGCTCCCGGCACCGGTTTGTGGTGGTGGACTGCGCGGCCCTGCCCGAAACCCTGGTGGAGAGCGCCCTGTTCGGCCATGAGAAGGGCTCTTTTACCGGGGCGGACAAGGCCGCCGAAGGGCTGGTGGGCCTTGCCAACGGAGGCACCCTGTTCCTGGACGAGGTGGGGGAGATGAACCTTAACCTCCAGAAAGCCTTTTTGCGGGTGCTTCAGGAGCGGCGCTATCGTCCCGTGGGGAGCAAAAAGGAGGTGGAAAGCGATTTCAGGCTGGTGGCTGCCACCAACCGGAAGCTTTCGGACATGGTGAGGCAGGGCCTGTTTCGGGAAGACCTGCTCTATCGACTCAACGCCGTCTCTCTGACCCTTCCCCCTCTTCGGGAGCGCCTCGAAGACCTGCCCGGCCTGGTGAAGCAGCTCAGCGCCAAAGTGTACGGCGCCCTGGGCATCAAGCCCAAGGAGGTCTCCCAGGATTTCATTGCCGCCCTTGGCAGCTATCACTGGCCGGGCAACGTTCGTGAACTGGTGAACACCCTGGAGTCCTCCATCAGCGACGCCTACTACGAGCCCGAGCTTTTCTCCAAGCACCTGCCCGAACAGATCCGAATCACCATGGCCCGGTCGTCGGTGGCCGAAACCTTCGGAGACCCTGGTAAGGAAAAAGAGTCAGTCTCCGTTGCCGTACCGGTAGACCTACCATCGGAGCCAAAGCCTGCTGCGGACGCCGAGGACGTTTCGGATCTTCCGTTGTCCACCTACAAGGCCTACCGGGAGTCGGTCCTCAACAAGGCAGAAAAAAAATACCTCCAGAAACTCATGAAAGCCACCCGTGGGTCCATCAAAGAGGCCTGCGCCATCTCCGGCCTCGGCCGCACCCGTCTGTACACCCTCCTTAAAAAACACAGCGTGGATCGCATGGGGTGGGGCGTGCAGGCGTAAAACAAGGTGGGGGCACCTTGAAACCCTGTGGCGAATGCATGAAGGCCGTCATTATGCCATGGTTCTCGGGGCATTCGCGTGATGTGTGACATGGGGCAGAAGTCTTTGCAGGGGAGGCCCCTTTTTTTCTTCTGGGCGCTCGTATCGCTCCCAGGCTCTGCCTGGGAGTGTGAATAGCAAGGCTTTGCCTTGCCGGTATGCAAAATCATTCCTTGGGTAGCGTTCGTCATAGGGCCGGGGGTATCGATGGTGGAGGCAGAGCCTCCGAGGGGCATTCCCAGGCAGAGCCTGGGAACGAAAGAAGCATATTGTCATTGCGCTTTGCCCTTCGTTCCTCAGGGCAAAGCGCAATGGCCTTCGGCTCGGGCTACGCCCGACATAAACGCTGCGGGCTGACTTATAAGTTTCGAAGTCACGGGATACGTTGTTACCACTTGTCCATTATCGGTGTAGCCGCAATAATTCCGGCGGGAAGGTGTGCCACCTTTGTCTCGCTCCCAGGCTCTGCCTGGGAGTGTGAATAGCAAGGCTCCGCCTTGCCGGTATGCAAAATCATTCCGTGGGTGGCGTTCGTCACAGGGCCGGGGGTATCGATGGTGGAGGCAGAGCCTCCGAGGGGCATTCCCAGGCAGAGCCTGGGAACGAAAGATAACAGTATCCCGGCAAGGGTTCGGTATTCCACACGGGCGAAGCCCGTCAGGGAATGTGATGAGCCTGAGGAATTCGCCTACGCCCGTGTCTGTGAGTCACCACTCAACCAACGTCACCGGGCTACGGCGCCACAACGAAAGGCGAAAGAGCATTCCCGACCCTGGGGTCAAGGGGCTGTAGCCCCTTGCCGCCGGAGGCTTATTTTCCCCCTATGACTTGAACCGTTCCCTTTCTCCCTTTCCCCTGCACAAGCGTTCATAAAAAGTGAATACATCCGTATCCCTGCCGGACGGACACCGCGCCGGTATCTCATCAGTATTTCTTCTTTGAGTTTAATCTCCTGTAATTCTACTTAAAAAGTCATTTTCTTCGGGTTGGTATGCATTTTGATTGAGGAAGGGGTGTACCTGCAACGGGATGGATGCGTTGCGGGGACCTCAGGCATGGGTGGCGATCGTGTGCAGGGAAGGGGCGCCTTCCGCTCGGCGTGACAGGCAAAGGGGCCGGTCGCACCGGGCCGTGCGTGCACCGGGCCCGGAACGATACCGGGGAGCCGCTTAAAGCATGGAGGGAGCCGGGCACAAAGATTTTCCGACCGCGGGACAGGAACTGCCCCCTCGGTCGTCTTACCCCGGCCCTGACCAACCGTCATGATGAAGTGACACCACAGATCAGGAGAATTGCCTTATGGGAAGCATCGGTACGATTATCATTTACATTATCATGGGGTGTGCCGTCTTAGGCGCCTTTGCCTACATCAAGGACGATGAGAGCGGCCTGGGCCGGGAGTTCATCGAGGGCCTCAACAGCATCGGCCCCATCTTCGTCCCCGTGGCCGGGATTATGGCGGCCACGCCGTACATCTCTGCTTTTGTAAAAACCGTTTTCGGGCCTCTTTTTTCCGCCATCGGAGCGGACCCGGCCATTGCCGCCACCACCTTTATTGCCGTGGACATGGGCGGGTACCAGTTGGCCGAGGTCCTGGCCCAGACCAAGGAGAGCTGGATCATGGCCATGGTGGTGGGCTACATGTCCGGTGCCACCATCGTTTTTTCCATCCCCGTGGGGCTGACCATGCTGGAGAAGAAAGACCACAAGTACATGGCCCTGGGGGTGATGTCCGGGATCCTGAGCATCCCCGTGGGCGTTTTTGTGAGCAGCGCCATTCTCTCGGTCACGGATCTTGCCGTGCGGGGCGTGATTTCGGCCAACGCCGAGTCTGCTTATATCCTCTCGTTAAGTTTCGGAACCATTTTTGCCAACCTGCTGCCCCTGACCATCTTCTGCGTGGCCCTTGCCGTGGGCCTGAAGCTCGCCCCCAAGGCCATGATCAAGGGGTTTCTCGTCTTTGGCCGGGCCATGGGCATCGGCCTGACCCTGGTGCTGGTCTTCTCCGTGGTGGAGTACTTCACCGGCATCTTCTCCACGGTCCTGGGGGGCTGGGGGTTTGATCCCATCATCGCCGACGAGGCCGATCAGTTCCGGGCCCTTGAGATCGCCGGGTACATCGGCATCATGCTCTGCGGCGCCTTTCCCATGGTTTATCTCATCAAACACTACCTGGCCGGGCCCATGGAAGCCGTGGGCGGAAAGCTCGGGCTGAAGAGCGAAGGCGCCGCAGGTATCCTGGCCGCCGCCGCCAACATCCTGGCCATGTTCCGTCTCATCGCCGACATGCGGGCAAAGGACAAGGTGCTGTGCATCGCCTTTTCCGTATGCGCGGCCTTTATGTTCGGTGATCATCTCGCCTTTACCGCCAACTTCCAGCCCAACATGATCCTGCCCGTCATGAGCGGCAAGCTGGCGGGGGGCATTGCAGGCTTCTGCCTGGCCTACATTCTTTCGGTTCCCGCTGCTGTGAAGATCGAACAGGAGCAGGGGGACGAGTAAAAGCGCGCCTCCGGCGGCAGGGGGGCGCCTTGAAATTCTGGGCGAGTGCTTTGGTGACGTGTGTATGAAGGCGTTATCAAGGCATTTGCCATAATCAAGTAAGGAGATACACACGTGAATCTGAGAAGCAAGATCGGCGATAAGGTATTTGCCTTTCAATCGGTCCGCGATGTCCTGGCCAAGGCCAACAACGAGAAATCCGGCGACGCCCTGGCGGGTATCGCGGCGGAGTCCGCCACGGAGCGCGTTGCGGCCAAGCTTTGCCTGGCCAACCTGCAGCTCAAGGACATCTATGAGAACCCGGTCATCCCCTACGACGATGACGAGGTGACCCGGGTGATCTACGACGACCTGAACACCACCATCTACGAGAGCATCAAGAACTGGACCGTGGCCGAGTTGCGCGAAACCATTCTGAAGAGCCGCCGCCAGGGGGACCTGCTGAACATCAGCCGGGGCCTCACCAGCGAGATGATTGCCGCCGCGGCCAAGCTCATGTCCACCATGGACCTTGTGTACGCCAGCAAGAAGATCAAGGTGTCGGCCCATTGCAACACCACCATCGGCCTGCCCGGGACTCTGTCGTTCCGGTGTCAGCCAAACCATCCCACGGATGCCATCGAAGGGATTCTGGCCTCTCTGAAGGAGGGCCTCTCCTTTGGTTCCGGGGACGCCTGCTTCGGGGTGAACCCGGTGGAAGACAACGTGGAAGGGTACTCGCGGGTGATGCGGGCCATCACCGATTTCAGGGATCTATACGAGGTGCCCACCCAGTGCGTTGTCCTGGCCCACATCACCACCCAGATGCAGGCCATGGAAAAGGGCGTGCCCGTGGACCTTCTGTTTCAGAGCATCGCAGGTTCCCAGACCGCTAACGATGCATTCGGCATCTCCGCCGCCATGCTGGGCGAGGCCCGGGACCTGGCCTTGCACCGGGCCACCTCCACCGGCCCCAACGTGATGTATTTCGAAACCGGCCAGGGCTCGGAGATCTCCCTGGACTGCCACCACGGCGTGGACGAGATGACCCTGGAGGCCCGCACTTACGGCCTGGCAAGGCGCTATGCCCCCTTCATGCTCAACAACGTCTCCGGTTTCATTGGCCCGGAGACCATCTACACGGGCAAAGAGGTGATCCGGGCAGACCTGGAGGACCTTTTCATGGGCAAGATGCACGGCCTGCCCATGGGCATCGCCCCCTGCTACACCAACCACATGAAGGCGGATCAGGACGATCAGGAGATCGGCACTATGCTTTGCGCCATGGCCGGGTCCAACTTTTTCATGGGGGTTTCGGGCGGCGACGACTGCATGCTCAACTACCAGGACACCAGTTTCCACGATGATGCGTCCGCCCGGGAGATCCTGGGCCTCAGGCCGGCCCCCGAGTTCGAAACCTGGCTTGAGAAGATGGGTATCATGGAAGACGGCTGCCTCACCGAGGCTGCCGGCGACGCATCAATGTTTGACAAATAGCAAAGGAACCACAGATCAATGAACGAACAGGAACTGATTCAAAGCGTCATCGGCAAGCTGGTGGAGCAGGGAGTGCTTCAAAGCGCCCCTTCGGCAAGGGACAGGGGGGCTGCGCCGGTGGCTTCCACCGGCTCCGGCCTCTGTTCCGGAGACCCCGTGACCCTGCCTCCGCTGGACGAGGTGAAGGTGGACAGCCCCAAAAACATGGCGGCCCTTGAGGCCATGCGCAAGACCACCCCGGCCCGTATCCTCATGGGCCGATGCGGCGCGCGTCAGAAGACCCACTCGTTTCTCCATTTCCAGGCCGACCACGCAGCCGCCGTGGACGCCGTTTTTCTGGATGTCTCCGATGCCTGCCTGGCCGAGAACGGGTTGTTCGGCGTCCAGACCGTGGTGAAGGACAAGGACGAGTACCTCATGAAGCCGGAGCTGGGCAAGCGGCTCAGCGAAGATGCCAAAAAGATGATTTCCGAGCGCTGCGAAAAGGGCGCCCAGGTGCAGATCATCGTGGTGGACGGCCTGAGTTCCACGGCCATTGAAGCCAACATCGGGGACACGGTCCCCGCCCTGATCCAGGGGCTTAAGGCCGAGGGCCTGACCGTGGGCACGCCTTTTTTTGTGAAGTACGGCCGCGTGGGCGTTATGGACGAGGTGGGTGCCCTCCTGGGCTGTGATGTGGTGGTGGAACTGGTGGGCGAGCGCCCCGGGCTGATCACCGCCGAGTCCATGAGCGCCTATATGGTCTACAAGGCTGGCGAGAAAACCGTGGAGGCCGATCGCACCATCATTTCCAACATTCACAAAGGCGGGACGCCCCCTGCCGAGGCCGGGGCTCACATGGCCACCGTGGTCAAGCAGATGCTCGCCCACAAAGCCAGCGGCGTGGCCCTGTCCGAGGCCATGAAAGCGTAAAGGCCATGTCTGAGAGTTCAACCATATCGTCCCTTTATGCTGCTCACCTGAGCGGTACGGCGGAGTCCTCCGCCGCCGAGGTGGTGACCAGCGTGGGCATCGACATCGGCACCACCACCACCCAGTGCGTGGTGAGTCGGCTGACGGTGAAAAACACGGCGCCGGGGACCCTGGTGCCGCGTATGGAGATCACGGACAAGGAGGTGGTCTACCGGAGCGGCATCCATTTCACCCCCATCACCGGGAACAACCTCGTGGATACGGATGCGGTGTTTCGCCTGATCAACGCCGAGTTCACCAAGGCGGGGATCTCCCCTTCGGACATCGACACCGGGGCGGTGATCATCACCGGCGAGACCGCCAAAAAAGAGAACGCCCGCCGCATCTCCGGCGAGATGGCGAGTTACGCGGGCGACTTTGTGGTGGCCACGGCAGGGGGCAAGCTGGAGTCGGTGATCGCCGGGCGCGGGTCCGGGGCCTCGGACTACTCCCGCAGGCATTTTCTCACCGTGGCCAACATCGACATCGGCGGCGGCACGGCCAACATCGGGATTTACCGGAGCGGCAAAGCCATCGACAGCTGTTGCATCAACGTCGGCGGGCGCCTGCTCCGGGTTGACCCGGTTGAGGGGCGGGTGGTCCAGGTGAGCGAGCCCATGGCCCGCGTGCTGGATGACCTGGGCCTTTCCCTTTCACCCGGGGACCGTGTGGACCCGTCGCTTCTGGAGATCCTCTGCCGTCGCATGGCCGAGGTGGTGTCAAACGCCCTGAAGCAAAATCACCTCACCGGCCTGGAGGATGCGCTGATGATGACCACGGCCCTGCGCCTCGATTACCAGGTGGATTGCGTGATGATCTCAGGTGGCGTGGCCGACCATGCCTACACAACAGCCCCATGTGACACTCTGGACGAGATTGCACGCTACGGCGACATCGGTCCCTTGCTGGGGCGTCAGGTCCGGCAGGTGTTCCGGGACGAGGGCATGGAGATGATCCGTCCTGCCGAGACCATCCGGGCCACGGTGATCGGCGCCGGTGCCCAGACCGTGGATGTGAGCGGGAGCACCATTGTGGTGAGCGACGAGCGCCTGCCCATGAAGAACGTTCCCGTGGTCATTCCCTTTGTGGAGGGCATTCCAGACACCCCGGATGAGATGGCCGAAGCCGTGGGCCGCAGTGTTTCCAGCCTCTACGAGGCCATGGACCTGGAGCCCCTTGCCATCGGGATCCAGGGCGGTGGGTACCTCTCCTATAAAAAGGTGCAGGTGCTCGCCCGGGGGCTGCTCTCCGGCCTGGCTCCTCTGATCCGGGCCGGTCACCCCGTGGTGGTGGTGATGGAGCAGGACAGCGGCAAGGTCCTGGGGCAGAGCCTTCGGGCCCTGAACCCCGGTGCCCAGGTTATCTGCGTGGACCAGATCGAGGTGAGCGAAGGGGACTACATCGACATCGGCCGCTCCATGGCCGGAGGCACGGTGGTGCCCGTGGTGATCAAGACCCTGGTGTTCGAGACCCGGCAGTCGTGAGTGGACATGAAGGCAACCTGTCTTTTTATGTGACGGGTGACGCGAAGCCGACGGTACCGGTGATGTGAGGTAGGGTGCGCTTGCGCACCGCCGGATAATCGTAACGATCATGTCCCCGGCTGATATTCAAAGCACATTAAAATGGCAAACCCGCGTTGGGTTTGCGGACACATGATGCGCAAGCAAGCCTTGCAGGATGTCGCATAACAAAAGGGTGAGACGAGTTGATTTAGCTCCTGCGACGCTTATACGACGACCGATTCGTTTCCGTGCAATGACGCATGGTGGTGAGATGTCGCTTCAACCGATGAATGATACCGGCACAGACCGGCAAGGAGGAGAGATATGAAAGGGGATGCCCTGAAGTCCAAGGTACTGAGCATAAAAATGATACCCAACGTGGACCGGGACATGGTTCGGGAGCTTTCGCTTCCCGACGGGCATCGCAGCGTGGGAATGCTCACCTGCGATATCGACGACGTGGGCTACACCGCCATTGACGAGGCCACCAAGAAGGCCGACGTGAAGGTGGCCTACGCCAAGAGTTTCTACGGCGGGGCTGTCAATGCCAACACCAAGCTTGCCGGAGAGTTCATCGCCATTCTCTCCGGGCCGAATCCGGCGGAGGTGAAGAGCGGCCTCAACGCGGCTGTGGATTTCCTGGAGAACGACGCCTGTTTCTACAGCTGCAACGACGACGACTCCATCTGCTACTACGCCCACTGCATCTCCCGCACCGGCTCGTTTCTCTCTGCCGAAGGGGGAATTCAGGAAGGGGAGGCCATGGCCTATCTTATCGCCCCTCCCATCGAGGCGGTGTATGCCGTGGACGCGGCCCTGAAAGCGGCGGACGTGAAGATGGCGGTTTTCTACGGCCCTCCCTCGGAGACCAACTTCGGCGGGGCGCTTCTCACCGGGAGCCAGTCCGCCTGCAAAGCAGCCTGCGACGCCTTTGCCGATGCCGTTCAGCACGTGGCGGACAACCCTTTGAAATACTGATGAGGGGGGGATGCCATGAAGGGTAAGGCCTTGGGCATGATCGAGACCGTGGGGCTTGTTCCTGCGGTGGAGGCAGGGGACGTGGCGGTGAAGACCGCCGACGTCTCCATCCTGGGTTCCCAGGCAGTGGGCGGCGGCCTCGTCTCTGTGTTGATGACAGGGGACGTGGCTGCGGTGAAAGCCTCGGTGGATGCGGGGAGCACGGCGGCGGCACGCCTGGGCGAGGTACACTCGGTGACCGTTATCGCCCGCACCGCAGAAGGGCTGGAGGAGGTGTTGGTCCGGGAGCGGGCACGGCCCAAAAGCGTGCCTGCCGCAAACCCGGGCGAAGGGCTCAGGGCAGAGGCGGCGTGTGACACCGTCCAGGCACCTTTGCCGGGGCCAAGTTTAAAATCAGGTGACGGGAGAACCGATGCAGGGGAACCCGTTGCTCCGGATATGGACGATCTCAAGAAGAAGAAGGTCACCGCGCTGAGGCGGATTGCCCGGGGGATTCCCGGGTTTCCCCTGGCACGGAGCGAAATCAAATACGCCAGGAAAAAAGACCTTCTCGAAGCATTTGTTCAGTACATAACGACATCGGAGTCGTAGGTAGGGAGATACACTATGGTAGACAAGGATTTACTCTCCATTCAGGAAACACGGGCACTGGTTCGAGCGGCGCGGGCAGCGCAGCCCTCCCTTGAACAGGCTGGCCAGGAGCGTGTGGACGCCCTGGTGGACGCCATCGCCGGGGTGGGCGCACAAATGGCCGAAGAACTTGGCAAGATGGCCGCCGAAGAGACCGGCTTCGGCAAATGGCGGGACAAGACCCAGAAGAACATCCACGCCACCGAAAAGCTGGCCGCCTATTACAGGGGGATGAAGACCGTCGGGATCGTCAACGAGGACACCGAAAAGCGAATCGTCGAGATCGCCATGCCCATGGGGGTCATCGCAGGGCTCATTCCTTCCACCAACCCTACGAGCACCACGCTTTATAAGGCCATCATCGCCCTGAAGAGCGCCAACAGCATCGTGTTCTCGCCCCACCCCAGCGCGGTGAAGTGCATCACGGCCACCGTGAACATGATCCGGAGCGCCCTCAAGGCCATGGACCTTCCAGAGGACCTCGTGGGCGTCATCAGCGTACCCACCATGGAGGGCACCGACGAGCTGATGAAGATCTCCGACATGATTCTGGCAACCGGCGGCAACGCCATGGTCAAGGCGGCTTACAGCTCCGGCACCCCCGCCCTGGGCGTGGGCTCCGGAAACGTGCCCGCCTTCATCGAGCGCAGCGCCGACGTGGACGTGGCCGTCCAGAAGATTTTTGCTTCCAAGACCTTTGACAACGGCACCGTGTGCGCCTCCGAGCAGGCCATCGTTACCGAAGCCTGCATCGCAGACAAGGTCAAGGCTAGCGTCATCGCCCAGGGCGGCTACTTCCTGGAAGGGGAGAAGCTGGCCAAGGTCAAGCGCGTCATGGAACGCCCCAACGGCTCCATGAACCCCGCCATCGTGGGCCGCTGTGCAGCCGACATCGCCAAGGTGGCCGGCATTGACGTGCCCGCCGGCACCACCATGCTGCTCTGCGACGAGCCCGGCGTGGGTCTCAAATTCCCCTTCTCCAAGGAGAAGCTCACCGCCCTTCTTGGTTTCTACGTGGTCAACGACTGGCAGGAGGCCTGCGAGCTTTGCTACAAGCTCCTCAAAAACGGGGGCATGGGGCACTCCATGGGGATCCACTCCAACAACGAGACCGTGATCCGCGAGTTTGCCTTGAAAAAGCCCGTTTCCCGCTTCCTGGTCAACACCCCCACCACCCAGGGTGCCGTGGGCATCACCACCAACCTCTCTCCCTCCTTCACCCTGGGGTGCGGCACGGTGGGGGGCAGCGCCACCTCGGAGAACGTCGGCCCGCAGCACCTTTTTAATATCCGGCGCATGGCTTACGGCGTTGATGATGCGGCCACCGTCCCGGCTCGGTCCGGCGATACCGTCGACGTCCAGGCAGTGACCCATATGATCATGGAGCAGCTCAAGAAGATGAGCGCGGTGTCCGGGAGATGAGTGCCCTGGGCGGCATGTTCGCGCCATACAAGGCGTCATGAAAGGGAGACTAAATGAAGAAGAAACTGATCGGCGCCGAGACCGTCATGAACCACGTGACGGACGGCGTCTTCCACCTGAACGAGGAGATCATCCTCACCCCGGCCGCCCGGGACCTGTTACGGGACAACCGGGTGTTGCTCATGGCGGGGACAAGCGCCCACAACCAAATCGCGCCCCTGGCACCTTGCGGTGCCCCGGTGTGCATGAACTGCAGCGAGTGTGTCATGGATAAACAAGAAGTCAATATCGAAGCCTTGATTCGCAAGATCGTCGCCGAGCAGCTCACAGGCAAGGCCGGCGAGTTTGAAAAAATCGTCGACAAAGAGAGCGGGGTGTTTTGCGTCAAAGCCGCAACGGTCACCCCCGAGCCCTTTGACACCGGCAAAAAAGGAGACAAAGTCTTTATCACCGACGTGGCGACCCTGGAAGAGAGCCCCCGTCTCGGCTTCGGCATCATGGAGATGCAGGAAGGCTCCGCCTTTGACTGGACCCTCCGCTACGACGAGGTGGACTACATCATCGACGGCACTCTGGAAATTCTCCTGGACGACCGGAAAGTCACGGCCAGCAAAGGAGATATCCTCTTTATCCCCAAAGACTCCTCCATCACCTTCAGTACCCCGGACTCGGCCCGGTTTATGTTTGTGACGTATCCTGCGGACTGGGCAAATCAATAAAGGGCCAGCTCAATTAAGACAGGGCTGGTCAATAGCAAGTCCGGATATTTCATGGGAAAACGATCGAAACTGTTACCTGGAGAATACTTGGACGTTTGAAAAATGCAAAATGTCATTCATCATTTTCTGGTCGCTTTTCTCACCCTTCGGGAGAGCCGAGTTCACCTACCTTCAGCGCTATCAGAGCTTTTAGGTAAACCATTACATCGGCAGCTTTGATGCCTTAAATATGAATGCACTTGACTTGTGAAATCTCCGGGCGAGGGGCACCACTTGTGTCCTCATGTCAATGGGCTATCCAGTTCTTGTCGCAGCATCCACATCCCCACCATGAAACCAAAAGAAATGGTTTTCGTGTGTGGGGATGTGTGCGTTTTAGCCCGGATATTACATGAAGAAACGAATGCTTCGAATATAAGGCCATTATTAAAAGTTGTTGTTGGTAAAATTGAGATATTTCAAAGCTGCAAAGTGCCATTGAGCGTTTTCTGATCGCTTTTCTCACCCCTCAGGCGAGCCTGTACTTTCTAATGAAATATAAGGAAAAATTTCTATGCCCCCTGTGCCCTGATAATTGATTCGAAGCGGTACCCGATTCCTTTTTTGATTTCGGTTGATGTTCCTTGATAAGTGGCTTTTGAGCCGATTGTAATACTGAATAGAAATAGGTTCGGAATTCTAATTTCTTGAAATTGTATCATTTGTTTGTTGGTGATTTGTAGGTCAAGGAACTTATGACTTGAGAATAATTAATATCTTTTATGAATACAAATTGTTAACGTTGATAATATGAGAAATTCCGTTTTTTTCTTGTTGTTTCATTTGGTGTGTTGTAGGTAATATTGCTGTGTGTCGTTCTACCTTTTTTAAGGTAGTATTTATTCTTGTTTTTGGTATGAGTCGCTTCTGCTTTATTTAGACCCTAAAAGCTCAGCCAAACTGATAAGTAACTACTGGGCTTGGTTCATTAAAAGCCAGTGGTTACCGCCTAATTGTATAGCCAATCTATATTACCAACTCGAAATATTTCCCTGTAGCTGTTTGTGGAAATTATTTCGATTGTACTCGTATTGCCAAAGTTAATTGTAAGGATAGCATAGCCTCTCCATTTGCCTTCGGGTATGGATTAAGCTGGGCCTTACAGCTTTCCATCGTTGCTGGTACACAGTGTTATGAGTCTTGAATGAGGCGTTTGTGCCCATTTAATCAAAATAAATAATTCACGAAATGCCGTATATTCAGGGCTCTGGTATGGTGACCTGAAATTTATATGTATCATATTAGTGAAACATGAGAATGTAGCATAAGTAGCGTGTATTCATGCTCAGAAGGGTCTGTGCCGGGCGCATTTGGCTATTATTTTGTCAGTCCCGCCTCTAGATAATACGCGATTTCTGAAGCCCCGAATAAATTGTCTGGGCCATATCTCTGAATGCTTATGCCACCTCTACGATAAATAAAAAAGCAATCTAACCTGAGTCTTCTTTTCCGGAGGGAATGGTTTGAAACGGATAGTTGATGGATTACGATTAATCACGACTTTTGTTTTTATACTGACTCTTTGTAGTGGCTTTATTTTTGTTCCATATGCTCATGCCAGGCCTGGAATAGATATCAGAAAGTCCAATGCGATCTCTGGAAACAGTGAGACGGAAGATTATATTTTACATGTGAAGCAATGTGGAAGTATTGTTTCCATAGCTGTCGACAGCGGGAAAGGCAAAAACGTATACTCTCTGTCTGACGATGCCTTTAAACGAATTGACCCCCTCAGTGCTTCGGGGGAACTTTATTTCTCATGTTCAGGGGAGCGACGCTTAAACCCCCACGTCGAGTTGTATTTTGCTGACGGCACATCTGAGCCCTACTCAGAGCAGTTTGAACAGGAGACAAACAATCCCTCCATTTCTTTCAAAGAGACACATATCTCAACAGGGGAAGAGGGCAATCAGTACTTAACGACATCTGTCTCTTCACAGGATGATGTGGACGTGACGTATGTTGAGATGAGAATTGTCGGTCTGCTGGCATCTGATCTCCGTATGGCTTCTGGTGTGATTGATCAGGCCTTGCCCAAGGCTTTTGCAAATTCCGGCGAACTCCTTCGTGTTTATCCGGATTCTGATACTCAGTCTGAGTATTCAGTGACCCTTCCTATTGTTTCTTCCCTTACCTCTGAAGACATTGAACACAACGGAATCGTAATGATTGACGCCAGTGTCGTGGATTCTTCCGGTAACCGAAATACAATGTCCAAAATTGCATTTACCGGAAGCGACGTTTCGGAATCGTCCGAGGGGCTTCAGGTTACGCCTCAGCGTATTGTTTTTACGAATATTCTCGAAACAGCCCGTCTTGCTCCATCGGTGGCGTATCAGTTCCGGGGCAGGATCAACCTGTCTGGCTACGGGAAAGGGATTGCTTACACGTCATCTCGACCTGATTTGGTGGGGGTCACGACGTCCGGCGTTGTTTACCCTCTGGTTGAAACCTTTCCTGCCTCTGTGGAGTCGGTGGCGATTCATGTGACCCATGCCGCTTCCGGAGAAGAGCTGGCGGTGCCTGTCGTTGTTGATTCTCAACGGACCCTTGTGAGTATTAAGGCTGTCGGGGTGGATGCCCATAATCCCTTTGTTATTGATCGTTTAAACCATGCTGTAACGCTTCCGTCCATTATGGGTGTTTTTGACGACGGAACGGAGGCAGAAATCGGTACCCAGTTTAGCATTCACTTTGAATTACCTGAATCTGCTCAAGGTATTTTAACGCTGGTGGAGGATCGCATCGCAGCAACGGCACCCGTAAGCGATACCGCGCCTTTTCAGGTCGCGGTAACCTTGCAAAACGGGCCTGGGGCCTGGTCGACGCACATCCCTGTGGTGGCAATGGATGCATTGCCCGACGTGGAATTGAAGGTCACGGAAAGCGCTTGCGTTGGAGAGCGCATCAAGGCCAAGGCCCTGGCAACGGATGATGTCGGTATTTCAGAGGTGACCTTTTTAATTAACGACGCACCGTCAGGGACCCTTAAAAATCCTCCTTATGAGTTGTTCCTTGAAGCAAGTGAGGCATTGGTGGGAAAGAAGCTTTGCTTTACTGCACGCGTTACCGACAGTGCCGGGCAAACAACTCTATCCGGTGACAAAGTGGTGACGGTTGTGAAACAGGATGTTGTCCCGGTTCCCACGCTTGCTGTGGACATGCCTTCGCAGATGCAGCGCTTTGTTGAAGCAACGCCAGTTCGCTATCAACTTTCCCGTGCCGTGGACATAGAGACAGCCACACAATCCCGAGATATAGATCATGTTGACTTCTTTCTTGACGGCTCCCTGCTGGGCACCACCTATTTTCCTATGTATAAGAAGCGAGGCGAGTCTTTTTACGAGCTGTGGGCCTATGACGGAGTGGTGGATGAGATTTCTGTAGACGAGACAAGCCGGTCGTTTCATGCCGTTGTCCACGGGTCAAAGGGAAATCATGCCAAAAGTGATGCACGTTTGATCCGTATTGTCGGCAATACTCCCCCTGCCGTGCGCTGTCTCGAACCTGTTTCAGGTGCTGAGGTTTGTGCAGGGCAGACTTTGACATTCAAGGCGGAAGTTATCGATGACACCCTGGCTTCCGGAACCAGGATTGAGCTTTGGGTGAATGGAAAGCTTACGAATCAAGCCTTCTATGTGGACCATGATAAAAAACGCGATGATGCGTTTCAGGAACAGACGCATGTGGAGACGTTCCGCCTGGGTATTGGGGAGGAAATGCTGGGGAGCACCCTGGATTGCAAGGTCCAGGTCCGGGACTTTCATGGTGAAGAAGATACAACCGAAAAGATACGTGTGCATGTGAAGCAGGATCAGGCTCCCTTTGTCTCCATTTCAGCCCCCTTGGAGGGAGCCCATTTTATCGCAGGCGCTCCAATGCCGATTTCAGCAACAGCCTCGGATGATGTTGGGGTGACCAGGGTCGATTTCTACGTGAATGACAGGCTTGTGGGGGGCGATGCCACGGCCCCTTACGGTGTGGCGTATCAAACGGCAAAAAATCTGGATGAAGACGTCCCCGTGAAACTTCATGCCGTTGCATATGATACCAGGGGCGTTTCGACTGTCAGTGCAGATGTCAGGGTGACGCTGGGCCGGGATCTCCAGGCTCCTGTGATTAATATTGTCTCCCCGGACGTGCAAGGTACCCAAACCGGCGATGAAACGGCATTTGTCACGGAGGGCAGTCCCTTTGTTTTTAAGGTGTCGGGATACGATAACGTCGAAGTGACGGGCCTGACCGTTAAAGGTATCACGCTTCAGGATGGTTACTTCCAGTTGGCCGGTAACCTGAAAGCGGGATTGGATGGTGAGCACTTTAAACCCCAGCAGATTCCCGGTGTGCTCCATGCGTTTTCAGCAACAAAAATGATGACGGCCCCTGCCTTTACCGGCGGGGAAGGGGTTGTTGCAGACACATACCCGGTTCAGGTTGAAGCCGTTGATGCTTCGGGCAATGCCTCGACAGCGTCCCTTAAGATTGCGGTTGTTCCAGATGGGGCGCCTGAAGTTGTTGAGATAACGTCAAATAAAAATACGTATTCTTGCCTCGATCGTGCCACCTTGTTTATCCGTACATTGGACGACCAGGGCGTGAAAGAGCTAAAGGTGAAGTGGGACAAGGTGGTGGGTGGCAGTAGTGAAACCCTCTTCGAGTCAACGGTTTCCATCACGCCGCCTCTTATCAATTCCCAAAAGACAGTCTCCCTTAATCTGCGAGATTACGGGCTGGACAATACCGACCAGTCATTGAAGGTATGGGTCACGGCGGTCGATACCCAGGGGCAGTTATCAGAAACAAAAAGCCATGATATTCAGGTATCCAAAGATAGCGCCCCACCCCTTGCCTCCATAGCGGAACCCGCTGCAGGGACATTGCTTTACGCCGGATCATCGGTTGATTTTGCGTGGAACGCCGTTGATGACACAGAGCTTTCATCTGTGGTTTTCATGCAGGGCGGTCAGATAATCAAGACGGCCTCATTGTCCAAACCCAAGGACAGTGGGGTCTTTACATTGACGGTTCCCACAGACGTTCAGACCTTTTCCTTCGCGCTTGTTGCGTCGGATTTTAACGGGAACAGCAACACATTTTACTACTCGTACGATGTCACAACCGATCTCCCGCCCACCGTGTCCATTCGAAGTCCGGCAAACGGTATCCAGATGATGGAAGGCGACTCTTTTACCTTATCTGCAACCGCCTCTGACGATCGAGAGGTCGTTCAGTTGGAGATGTTTATCCGTGGTGAAGACGGAACTCCCCATTTTTCCAAAATCTTTAACAGCGCAGAGGTCTTCACTGCAAATACCAACGGAGCCTACCTCTCTTCAAAAATGCGGGTGCCCCATCGTGGGGAAGACGCTGAAACAAAATGGGTGATCGGGGTTTCTGCCAAGGATTCGGCCGGTCAAGTGAAAGAGTGTTTGTTGGATGTTGATACCCGGGACGATTTGGAATCTCCGTTGGCGGCTTTAGACATACCTGCCGGGGATACCTCGTGTTATCCGGGTACGATCCTTTCCGTTGAGGGGCATGCCGAAGACAATGTCCATGTTCTTGATGTTACCCCCATCCTTCTGGACAAAGAGGGACAGGAGATCGAGCTGGCTTGGGATCATTACTCACCTGTGGAGCGGGTTGAAACCATTGAAGTTCCCAATCCGGATTCCTTCGGCTCTTCCTTTGCAGGTCGACGATATTATCTGGACTTCAAAGGTGGCGTCACATTGCCCGAAGAGCCCGCTATTCATGTTGATGAAACATATGAGTTTTTTCTTCGAGTCAGGGATCACGGTTACAATACCCATGAAACAGGGCATCGTCATGTGACCATCAAAGGGGATGAGAATGCCCCGATGATAAGCCTGGAATCTCCCTCGGACACCGCATTTGCCCATAGTCCTTTGAAGGTGAGTGTCACCATGACAGATGACTTTGGCATCGGGTCCTATGCTGTGTTCATCGGTGATGTGGACATAGAGGATGTGAGCACGTCCGTAGTGCATGAGGAGAATCTTGACAGCCCCAAGGTGACGCGGTCGTTTGAAGTGGATATCAGCGGGTACGCCCCCCACGATCCTGAGAAAAACAGCGTAACGGTCGTTGTTGTTGCTGAAGATACCTCAGGCAACCGCACCCGTGAGGTCAGGCCTGTAACGATTGTGGAGGACCAGGCCCCTGTTGTTGCAATTTCCGATTCCTACCCCGATTCTCCTGTGGTTAAAGGGGCACTTTCGTGTCAGACCTTTCGCGTGGATGACGATAACGTGTCTTCTGATTTGCCGGTGTCTGTCTTCCCTGTCTATACTTCGCTGACCGGTGTGGGGGAGGGCGGTATCCGAGGTCCCACGGGCCAGGTGGCGAAAAACCCGGATGACGAGACAGTCCCCTTTGTGGAACTGCTTTATCCGGAAGGTGACAAGCTTCCCGGTACCTTGTTCGTGGGAGCGCAGCCTTATGTAACGGCCGTTGACGGGAAACTGGAAATCTGGCCCCTGCCAGAAAAGGACCTTGCAAGCAGCTATCTTTCATTGGACTTTGGTGAAGGAAAGACGGTTTCGTACCTTGTGACGACCCTGGAGGGCTCAGAGTGCTCGTCAGGAAGGCAAGAGTTTGAGGTTGTCTCAGGAGAAGGGGTTTCCTTAAACGATCTGCTGGGCTCTTTGGATTCATCCGGAGTCCGGTATGCAGACGTTGTGCCCCAGGTTCGAGGTGAGGATGGCCAATTGCTGGCTCCTTTTATCAAGCGCATTCGTATTGATGCTCGAAACCTCAGGGAGGTTACCTCCTATTCTGCTCGAACGAAACATACATTCAAAAAGGATCAGGTTGCTGTTTTTCTATTTATTGAAGACAGGGGCCTGGAAGAGAGCAAAGACGCATTCATCGCTTCACACGGGGTTAAGAAGATTACGTCGTCGCCCTCGGCCATGAGCACGCGTATCCCGGTGCCGGTGCTTCGGGATGCTCCGAAAATTTCGATTTTTGGCCATGGGGTGGATTGTCGTTCCTTCGACCGAACCCCCAAATCTCAACCCCTTGTCCCCTTGCTTACAAAGCAGCTTGTTGCCGATGAAGAACCTCCTTCCCTGATTATCTCTTCGCCCGGAACGGGTTCCTTCGTGCAGGCCGGAAAGCGGCTGGACATCAATCTTCTTGCCTCGGACAACACCCAGTGTGCCACATCTTTGAAAGTGATCGAGAACAACACACGAACTCTCATAGAGTATGGTGGTTTCTATGGCGTATCCGAATATTCGATTCCATACACCGTCCCAAAAGATTTTTTCGGGGGGGAAGTGGACCTGCTTGTTATCGCAGAAGACCCATCAGGCTTTAAAACCACTCAGCGGGTCACGTTGCCTATTGGTGAAAACAGGGTTCCGGAGCTAGAGCTCAAAGGGTTTTACAGTTACCTGGTACCAGGTGGAACCTACAAGAAAGCGGTGACATCCAAAGAGGCCCTGGCATCCGGTGAGTTCTGGTTGAGACCGGATGAGACCTTTAAGTATGTTGCCCGCGTCTCAGACGACACTGAGCTGAAGGAATTCAGCATATGGCGCCTTGATGCTTCGGGCAACCGTGTGGACCGGGTCTATGATCATACCTTCCCTGTCGGCGATTGCCCGGCGTATCCGGTGGTGTCGCACGAGGAACATGCGGAAGTATCGTATGACCGGAACGAGGCCACCGAATACCTGGTGGAATTAACCGACGGATTGGATCAAACAACCAGCCAAACCTTTATCGTCCATCCTATCAGCAACGTTGCACCCGAAATCCGTATTACGTCACCTGCCGATAACCAGAACGTTGTGGCCGGGACCTTCCGCATCAAGGTGGACGTGGTCTTTTCCGATGATCGGGCGGTTTCCGTCGAGCAGTTGAAGGTGTATGCCAACAATGTCCCTCTGACCATCAAAACACGAACCCCCATTGCCCTGGCTGGGTTGCGTTCGGACAGCCGGGTGAGCGATGCTGTTGACTCGATATACGACAGTCTCAGTGCCAAGTACTCAATGGCTGTTGCAGATGAGTACGGCCGGTGGACCAGCCCATATGCCGGAATGGTATCCTGTACGCTGGAAGTGCCTGCAAACCTGATTCGGTTTAAGGAGGATGTTGTTCTCCGAGCTGAAATCCTCGACACAGACGGTGAAATGGGGCGGGACAAGGTCAACATGATCGCTGCGCCCGATGACATCCGTCCGGAAGTGGCTGTCACAAAACCGGGGACAGGATTCTCTGTGGTGGAGTCCTCGGATTTCACGTTTGGGTTCAGGGGCTATGACAATGTAAAAGTGGACAGGCTTGAGCTTTATACCACCTTTGGGGGCCAATCTCCGGGTGGTGAATACGTGAAGAATGCCTACGGCACCTCGCCCTTCTTTTCCGTTTCCGGTATCAAGGCGCGGGACTATGAGCCGGTAACCACAGTAAATATTGACACGCCGGAGTATCGGAAGATTATCCATGCGCCGCGCCTGACAACAATGGACGATGCCGTTGAGGGGCTGAGTTTTCACCCCGACAATATCTATCATATCTGGATGAAGGTGGTGGCATACGATGCCGCAGGCAACGCAAGGCAGCGGGAGATCGGCTACCTTATCCGGCCCGATGAACGGCCCGTCATTGACATCGTTTCGCCTGTTCCCAATGCGGGCCTGGTTGAGGGGAGTCGTCCCAATATAAACATCAATGCCTTTGACGATATCGGCATCGCAAAGGTTGACCTGAAGGTGATACAGGGGCCGAAATCGCCTCTGGATATGTCGCCCCAGGAAATTGAGGATGCGACGAAATATCATCTGGATTTAACTGCCCCTCCGTATCAGTTTACGTTTTCCGTCCCCGCCTTTGATCAGGAGACTGCAGGCAACAACACGCTGTATCTTTTGGCCGAAGCCATCGATACCTTCGGACACGTCTTTGAAGAGGCTGATGATCACAGAGTGCGTGAGGTGGTACCCGTTCAGATCTTGAGGGATGCGCCCCCTGCCGTAAGCATCGGAGAGCCCAAAAACAACGATAAGATCAGTGAGGGCAATCAGCTTCTCGTCCAGGTAAATGCCGTGGACGACATCGGTATTGACCAGGTGGTGCTTCATGTTGAGGGATACCTTGGAGGCGATCGTACCTTTATCGATACCATCTACCCGTTTGAATTCCTGGTGGCGATTCCCTACGGCCAGGCCGGTGTCGATCTTAAGCTGCGGGCATCGGCCAGGGAGACGAGGCACTCCGGTGAAGCCCGAACGGCTACCACGCCTTCTCCCGTTACAGTCATCGTGGAACAGGACAAGACAAAGCCTGACATTTCAATTGTCCAACCAACTGAGGGCAACGCATATGTGGTTGAGAAAAAACGTCTCTATTATGAAGCAACAGCCAAAGATAACGTCGAGGTTGCCTCGGTTCGGCTCTCGTTGTTTGCCGATAAAAATCGGGACCATGAATTTAAAGAAGCAGAAAAAGTAGCCCAGGCGTTTCTGATCTCTTCGCCGTATCGGGGGAACCTTCCCCTCGGAGCCTTCGAAGATTATCTGGAAGACGATGCGTCTGATGTCACTGAGGTGGCGATGAAGCTTGTGATGACGGCTGTGGACGGCGCGGGCAACGTCTCTTCAGATACGCGAGGCGTGACACTGAAGAGGAATCAGCCTCCGGAGGTTGTGCAGCTTCAGATTCTGGACCAACGGGGGTACAACCTCGGGGATGCCGTTTCAGGGGTTACTGAAGGGCGGGGCATTGTGGTCAACGTGCTGGCCCAGGACCCGGAGACCGGCGTGGCGTCGGTGAGTCTCAAAAGGGCGTTGGGGGATGGGGCATTTGAGGCATCGGACTTTATATCCATGGGTAAGGACGATGCCGCACCGTTCCAGTTTCATCTGGAGGTTCCCCGCGGAGCCGTTGGCCAGACGATCTCATTTTCGGCAACGGCCATTGACCTGGACGGGTACGCTTCCGTTGGAGACAAGAAACGGTCCATTACCATCCTTGCAGACCAGCCCCCTGAAGGCGTTATCGTGGAGCCGGATAACGATGAGTCCAAAGTGGTCAAAGGGGAAGAAATTCAGGTTACCGTGGAGACCTGGGACGATTTGGGGCCGGACGGCATCGACAGGGTCGTTTTTTATGTGAACGATGTGCCCGTGGAGACGGTGTACCATTCCATCAGTGACCAGTCGGGTTCTGCAGCCCAGGACAACCTCTACAGGACACGCGTGGCGCCCCCTGAGGGAGTGACAGGGGTAGTGATCTATGCCGACATTTATGATGTGATGGGGCATTCGGTCAGGACAGCACCTGTTCGTGTCGGCACAGTGGAGGATACGGTCAAGCCTGTGCTGTCAATTCTTTCTCCTGCAGATGGAGAGATCCTGACAGCCGGAAAACCGGTTCATATCACTGCTGAAGTGGTGGATATCGGTTCCATTGATGAACGTCAGGTCAACGTGCATTTTATCCGAGAGTACATGGCGGGTCGGTTTGTGTACCTGATGGACTTGAGCAGCGGTGGTGTCGGTGATGAGGTCTACGTGAACAGGGTCGCCTATACCATGGGGACCTCAACGTCACCGGACACCCGTACCTTTGGTGATGCCGAGGGCCTCGTTACCTGCCTTGGCGATGAGATACACGGCGCTCCAGGGGTTTCTGTGAGCCGGGAAGGCGATTTGGTCCGGCTGAGCAGTGCTTCTGCCCTTGAAGTCGTGATTGCAGATCAGAGCGATAACGGTCAATCAATCTCGTTGATAGACGCCGGTCAGTGGGAAGCCTTGTACGAATCTCCGGAGCTTGCCCTGGCGTTGAACCTTGAAAAGAGTGATGTCGCTAATTTCGTGTATGTCTATGAACTGAAGGACTACGCGAACGGTCACCTTCTCAAGCGCGAAGGCAAGGACCATGAACGCGTTCGCAGTGTGGTGAAGGTCAATACCCGGAACCATGTGGTGAAAAGGGAGAGCACTCACGAGGTAGGGCTTCCGGTGAGCAGGCGGCTTTTCTTCAGCCCGGGGTGGCCATCGTCAAGCGGTTCCGAGGCAGCTGCCAGGTCTGTTTATTATGGTGCGGTTGCCCAGTTCAAGGCCCCTGACAAGACCGGCGCACTGGTTGGGGCCTGGTCAACGAGGAATCCCTTTGACCTCGAAACGGCAGACGGGCTTCTCAGTTGTCACCGGGTGGATTCGGAACTTAAGGGCTGCACCGGGCTGTTTATGGCCGATGCCGTAACAGACCCCAATGGCGGGTCTGGGGGATCGGGAGATGCCTTTGCCGGTTCAGATCTCACAAACGGTGCCTCGGAGATCTTTGCCGGGACCATTACCTCTCTTCATGCTGACGCCAATTTTGTGTTGGCTGCCAAGTCCGGTGTGGAGTTCGGAGGAACAGAAGGCGCAGATTTTGTAAAACAACTCAAGGCAAAGATAGCTGAAGATCCCGACTCGGGTAAGCTTTACTTCGAAAACAGCGGCGGTGAATTGCTGATTTTTACCACTGTGAACCGGGAAGCGAATTTCGGTTTGCCCTATGTACTCAAAGGACGGATCGATATGCCGTACAAGGGCGTCTACGGGCTGGCAAGAAAAGATGACCTCGCCTTTGTGGCCAATGGCCACGGCGGTGTGCAGGTGGTGGACATCAGCAATCTGTCAGCCCCTTATCATGTGGGGTATATCAAGCCGGACGGGTACACCCGGGATGTGGTGGTCAAGGGCCGCTATGCCTTTATCGCCGCTTCCCATCAGGGAGTCGTGGTGGCCGATGTGAGTGATCCCACCATGCCGGTGGTGGCGACCCTGGATACCCTGGGGGTAGCAAATCGCCTTTACCTGGATGGATCAACGCTCTATGTCGCGGACATGGCCGGTGAGGGGATGGTCTCTCAAATCAATGTGGTGGATGTCACTGAACCTTGCCTTCCGGTGCTCTTGCGAACCGTGGCCCTTCATCCCATGCGTGCCGATTGGGTTGCCGACGGAGTGTATGACGTTACGGTGGCAGGAGGCAAAGCATATGCAGTTGTCCATTATTCCGATCAGGAGGACAAACCAGCCCAAGCCGTGGTGGAGGTGATTGACCTTTCTGAAGTGGGCAACCCATATACGGATCCCACGGTGCCGGCTGTAACGCATCACAGGGCATGCGCTACCGACATGGGCGGGCGAGGAATCGTCGTTGCAAGGGGCGGTGTGCAGGTGGCCGGTTGTCGCCAGGGAATCCAACGGATAGAGATGCCGGAGCTTTCCGTCATTTCTCACTCTCCTGTTTCGGACGAATCGAACCTTAGCACGGACCTCGAAATCATTGAAATAGAGCTCTCTGCCCCCCTGCCTTCGGATACGGTGCTTCAAGAAGCCATTACCGTGCAGGTTGGGGATCTCCTTATGGGCGAAGACGTCTCCCATGATTTTACCCCGTCGTTTTTTCAGTGGGACGGGGAACTCGTTATGTCAAGGATTCTCCTCACCCGTGTTTCCGAGGACGAGTTGTTACCCGGTACCCGCTATCTCGTGACAATCAAGAAGGGGCTGGCTCCCCTAACAGGTGTTCCCCTTTCCAGTGATTACACCTTCGCCTTCACGACCTCTCAGGCAGGAGCTGCCTCAGCACCGGTCATTGAGGGGATTTCTCCGTCAACAGGCACTATTGATGGGAACACGGAGATTGTTGTGGCAGGGACCGACTTTGGCGTGGCTCCCGAGCTGTACATCGGAGGGCGGCGTATTGTGGTGGAAGACGTCGGTACAACAGAGATCGAGGGGATAACCTATGACACCCTGCGCGGCAGAACCGTTCCCGGCTATGCAGGGCCGGCCTCCGTCAGGGTGGTGAATGACGTCGGCCTTGAAGATGAGGTGATGGGCGGGTTTACCTATGTGGACCTTCTCCATGTTTCTCACCTTTATCCTGCGGTGGTTCGTATCAATCAGGATGGCCCCGACGACCGTGTTGAAATCACCGGGTACGGTTTCCATGACGGTATCGTGATTCGTGCCTGGCGAAGTGGGGTGGAAGGCCCGTCGGAGGCAGTATCGTTTGCTGTGGACAACGACAAGCTTTCCCTCTACAGCTCGGAAAAAATGGTCTGGTTTGTTCCTGACTACGGTTTTAACTATCGCGGATTTTTGGATATCGAACTGCGCGATGACAACGGGCGCCGTCACTACATGCCCAAAGCCCTTTTCTACGGGAAGATGGGTGTGAATTGTGAGATTTCAGCCCAGGCCCCCCTTGAGCGCGATCAAATCACCGCGTGGCTTGATGGACAGAAGGATCAGCCGGATACCGATACCTCCCTGCTTCCTCCGGGTGCCATCGTGGCCTTGGAGAGTGATGCCGACCTGAACCTGGTCTATGTTCTCGGCAGGGGGATCCTTGAAGCGGCGGTGCCCCCCAAACAAGTTGATAGCCTGGATGAATTTCATCATTACTATGCCCCGGGGTGGATCTCTTTGGTTCACTATGACCGGGCGCAGCTTTCAGAAGCCGCCCCCATGATCGGACTCGGGTACTACAACTTGCCCCAGGATCTGGTCCCCACTGAGATGGTGCTCTCGGAGTCACACCTTTATGTCGCTGCAAAAGGATACCATTTCCCCTATATCCAGACCCCCTATGAGGACACCTCCTGCATTCTGGTGTACGACCGCGAAGACCGGATTCCGGGCGAGGGCTCATGGGAATCAAAAGACCGTGACATCCTGTATTCACTGCCCCTGACCTTTGACGCAGCGCCCGTTTCCCTTGCGGTAACTGACGATCTTCTTTTTGCAGCAGAACCTGAGGGCGGGGTGGCTGTTATCAGTATTTCAACCCCTGAAAAACCTTCGGTTGTCAAGATAATGGACCGTGTCCTGGTGGGGGGCGAACGTGTCCGGTTGCACCCTGTCAAGGTTGAGGTTCAAGAGGGCATTCTCCATGTCACTGACGCGAGAAAACGACATTTTACCTTTGATATCGGCGTACCGGGGATACCCCAACTGGGGATGAAAATTTTCGATGGGGCAACTTCCCTGGCACGCCATGCCGACATATTGCACTTTTCTTCCGGCGGAGCACTGGACCATTCGGTGTACGACACCTCTCTACCGCAGAGTATCCGCAAGACAGGGACCTTTGACAGAGGTGGGTTTACACTTCCCGGCGGAACGTGTGACGTGGTTTCGGGCTTGAGTGTCTCAGGCAACCTCGCATTGGCAGGCTTTCCAAGTATAGCCAAGGGACCTCTGTATCTCTCCATGTTTGACACAAGTCGTTCCGATGCTCTGGGGCTCATCGATTCTCTTCGTGTGGATTTAATGCGTGGTGAACGGCTACGGGATGCCATCTACAACGACGACGGTATTTTTCTGGTGGGGTCGCAGAATCGCCTTTTCCTGATTGACGGGTATGTCAGTGACCTCATCGGGAGTTGCCCTGAGCATGGTGCAACGGGCATTCCTGTAAACACAGCAATTTCCCTTCGGTTCAATGCCGTCTTTGATGCGCAATCCCTGGACGAATTAAAACAGTATCTGTCCCTTACCACGCATACCGAGGAAGGGGAGAAGGTCGCGTGCGAGTTTACATTGAGCCTGGATGAGAGCAACTCCGGTCGGCTTGTTCTGACCCCGGTCGGAAACCTGCAGCCGAATCAGCCCTATGAAGTGGCCCTGAAAGGTCTCATCGGAAGCCGAAGGACAGAAGGGTTGTTCGATCATGTTATCCGTTTTGAGACGGGCTCGGGGCTTTCAAAACTTCCGGAAATAGTATCCGTTGAAAACGGTGTCGTCGAAACGGCGGGCGGGGATGTCTTCGTTGTCCTGCGTCATGTCGATTATCAGGCGGCTGTCCTGATTGCCGGAGAGGTGGCAGGTGTTCTTTCCGTCGAGCCAGTGGAAGGGGATGCCACAGCGCGTCGATTCAAGCTCAGGGCTCCACCCAACACAGCCGGCCCCGCAGACATCGAAGTCATCACCTCCAGCAAGGGCCGTGCACGGCGTTACGGCGCCTTGCAATATGTCGAACCCTTGCACCTGGTTTCAATCGCTCCTTCCCAGGGACCCCTGGGCGGGGGGACACGCGTGATCCTCAAGGGCATGGGCTTTCGACCAGGCCTTGCCCGTGTCCGGGTCTTTTTCGACGATATCGAGGTGGCTGCCGAGCATGTGAAGGTTCTGGATACGGAAACCGTTGAAGTGCTGACCCCCGGTGGGCGGATTGGTGCTTCCGACGTGATGGTGAAGCTGGACACCACCCAGGAGGCTGTTCTGCCCAAGGCGTTCCGGTATCAACAGCCCGTACAGAGCCATATCGAATACGGTGGCGGCCATGTGTATTCCATGACGGATGAACCCACTGGAACCTGGGTTGTGGCGACCCACAGCAACGGCCTGACCATTTATGAAACCGATGCGTCCCGGTTTACCGGGAGCCAGGATACCCCGATGAACCCGGATGACCTGCGCGGCGTCATCGACCTTGACGGAGACGGCAGGGACGATCGTGTTGTGGCGGACGTCTCGTTGGGAAGCGGTTACCATGTGACCGGGGCAGACACCTTTTTTGAACGAGGCCTGGATCGTGTCATTGCCACCTCCATAGACCCCGAAACCCCGGGCAGTGCAAAACTTATCGTGGTGGGCTTTGACTCCCTTGATACCTCAAATACCTCGGTTGTGTCTGAATTACCCTTGTTTACGGATTTTGCCGGCGGCGTATGTGCGGACAACAACAAAGCCGTGGTGGCCATGGGGCACATGGGCCTTGGCCTGGTGGACATCTATCTCCATTCAAAATTGTACCTGAAGAATCGGATTGCCCTGCCCGATGACCAGGCCGCCCTTGACGTGGTGCGCCTGGACCGTTCATCTGACGGCGCGGAACGATACGCAGTGGCGGCAGGGGGCTTTGATACAAAAACAAACCGTTTGCTCTCAGCCGAAGAGGGCGGATTGTATATCGTTTCCAACGATGCGACCCATGGAATGAGGCTTCGCGGTCACGTGGATATCCCTGCTTCGTCTGTGGTTTGTCAGGGAACCACGGTGTATGCGGCTGCCGGCAGCCGCGGCCTTGTTATTCTGGACGCTTCCGACCCTGATCTGCCCGTGGTTCTCTCGAGGGTTACACCAGGAGGCGTTGTGCATGATGTGGATGTCAACGGTAACACGGCATATCTTGCCATGGGGGCTGAAGGGGTGTTGACGGTTGACGTGACCAATCCAGGCAACCCGGTGATCCACGGTGGCATGGAAGCCTTTGAGGGGGCGTGCCTCGAATCGGTGGTTGCCGGCAATTACGCTGCCATCGCAGGTGGCACAGGGCACAACTTAAAGCGCATCATTCAGGTGATACCCGATGTGACGTTGAAGGTGTTCCGCATCGATCCGGAGAACAGAATTTTCGGCCAAAATGCCATGGGCCGGGTGACGGCATGGTTAAGGTTCAACAAAACCATTGATCTGTATCCGGACAATATTCACCGATTTTCCCTGCTCGATGCGTCAGGGGCATCCCTTCCTGTAGATGTGGAGATCATCAACAACGATGCCCTCCTGACCTTGAGGCCGGGCCATGGCCTTGAGAACGGGACCACACTGACGGCGGTGGCTGAAAAGGGCATTGTTTCCGGAAAACCCATGGACGGGGGGGGCTTTATTCCGCTGTACACGTTGACGGCGGATCAGTCCTTCACATTGACGTATCGTGCAGGACACGAGGTGTATCAGACAGACGAAGATGTACCTGAGAGTACCGTAAGCGTGATCTCGGTTCGTACGGGTAAATTTCACCTGAAAGAAAAAGAAGCCTTTGCCGTCTGGTACAGGTTCAACCAGCAGGTTGAGGACTCTCTATACAACAGAGAACTCTGCAAGCTGCACCACCCGGAGCAGGGGAATCTTGTGGATGAGGTGGAGATCAAGGGTACCGACGTGTTTGTTTACCTTGACGAAGCCGCAGGAATTCCCCCCGGATCCCGTATCAGGGCAGAGGTTCTGGCCGGAATGACATCCGACAAAACCGGTGTCGAGCCCCTTGAGGACGACTTCAGCCTCTGGGTGACCTATGACATGGACGCTTACGATGCCTTGGCCCTGAATGCGGTTGTGCCGCGTCGCGTCCCGGTCAATAGCAAAGAAACGATAACCATTTCTGGGTTTTGTATCCCCACCGATACGGGCAAGGTGAAGGTGACCGTTGCCGATTGTCCTCTGGAGATTCTCGAAATCACCAGCAGCTCGTCGGACGAGCGGGTGGGCATGATCAGAGCCCTTACCCCGGCGTTTACCGAAGCTGGGCTTTATGATGTGACGGTTTCGGTGAAAAAGGACGGCATCTGGCGTTCGGCCACGCTTTATGGCGGACTGGCCGTGGATGAGCCCATTGTGTTTGATCATGTGATCCCGTCGTGGGGGCCTGTGAGGGGGGGGACACGCCTTACCCTGTTCGGCAAAGGGTTTGAACCGGGCAATACCGTGATGGATGGTCTGGCTGTGGAAATCGGAACCCTTCCGGTGGCGGACATTCGCGTGTTGTCCTCCGAGAGGATGGAGGTGATCACCCCCTCAGGTCGACCCGGCCAACTGGCCGTGGAAGGCCGCGACCGATATGGAAACATGGCGCTGCTTGAAGGGGACAAAGGGTTTGGGTTCGGGTTGAAGGCCTTGGGCGCGCAGTCCACGCCTTTTTACCCGACGGACATTGTTGTGGATCACGAGGCCGGTACGGCTCTGACCAGCGGCGGGTATCTCTATCGATATCTGAGTGAGCTGAAACGCGATGACATGGGGTTGCCCATCCTTGAAGGTAGTTTTTTCAGAATGCTGGACGATCAGCCCCTTCCCGATAACCTTCGTGCCGGTGTTTTTGACATACAGGATCCCATGAATCCGATTCTCGTGGGGGGCTCGTCGGCGCTGCCGGACAGTTCGGTGGAAAAGGGGAAACTCCGGCGTTATATCGAGATGACAAAGTTGGCCAATCGAGCTTTTCTGCATGAGGATCTGGGCATTGGCTCCGGCCTTTCCCAGGAAGACGAATGCCGGCTCGAAGAACTCAGCGGTTCGGCATATCCCATCGGGTTTGACTCCATTCGTATCGTACCGGTGGAAGAAGAGGAGATGGGAATCAAGCGAAAGCGTCTCTACGTGGCGAGTGGTTCAGGAGGCGTGGCTCGCCTGAACCTCGATGATCAGAACGGCCTGCAGTTGATTTCTCAGGCTCTGTTCGAAGATTCCAGCCTTTTTACGGGGGACCTCAGCAAGTCCGGTGCAGCCCTTTTTGCTGCACGCGGGGTGCTGAGCGGATTCCCTGATTGCCATGGACCCTGCTGCCTTGACAAAGCCGATGGCTCAGGTGAGCGTATTGACCAGCTGAACTATCTTGACCCGGCAGACCCGGTCAGCATGGACTCCCTCACCGATGCCTTCGGCAACAGGGTGAAGGGGGCCCGTGCCGTGCACCTTAACAGGGGGTGGCTCTATGCCGGTGGCGGTTTGACGGGGTATTCCATTAATCAGGGCTTTCCGTGTGATTTTTGCTCCACCGTTGCGGCCAGTGATTCGGGATCCGGGCAATCCGTGGTTCAGGCCGTGAATCTTTTCGACTCGGCCCTGACCCGGGAGTATCTCTTCAGCGACGGTGTCATGGATCTTCTTTCCTATGGCGACTATCTCATTGCTGCAGTGGGCCATGCAGGGGTGGAACTGGTCCATAAGGAAAAGCCCGAAGAGATCTTCAGCCTTCAAGTTAACAAAGAGATCCAGCCCAACGAAGGGCGGATCATTAAGCTGGCAAGGTATGGGAATCTTCTCTTTCTTTCATCGGATCAGGGCAGCGTTGTGGTGGCGGACATTGCCGACCCCACCCGGCCGAAAATTGTCTCTGCGGGCAACGATGAGGTGGTCGACGCCTGCGATATTTATAAAGAGAGACTTCTGACGGTTTCGGAAACCCATGGGATAAAAACCCTTGAGCTTCCCGGGGCCATGGTCCTGTCGACGTCAGTGGACGAAGGCGGGGTCCTCGCGTCAGGTGAGGCGTTCGTTGTCCGATTCAATGAGCTCATGGCCGCGGATTCTCTTCTTGTTGAAGGAGCTGTTTCGGTGCATCGCTACGACAACGGCACGGCGGTGAGCTGCAACGTCACACCGTTGGAAGAGGAGGACGGCTCAGCCGAGGCGTTTGCATTCACTTTTGAGCGGGAGTCCGGTGTTGGCTATGAAATTCATATCAACGACGCCAGGAATCTCAGGGGAGGGGCGCTTTGGGTCCCCTATACAGGCCATGTGAAAGCGGCAGCAGCCTCCCATGCAGGCCCCAACGTGATTTCCGTTGAAAACGGGGCGCACCACCGAAACGATGGTGCGACGATTACCGTTCATGGGCGCCATTTCAGCACTTCCGATACCTTAAAGGTGTTTGTGGACCATTTCCCCGTGGCCTTCGATCGAACGGATGAAGAGACCCTCACCCTTTCCCCAGGAGCCCTGGACCTTCTTGGCCTTGAAGACGGACAGCATCATCTGCGCGTGACAGATGGTGACTTTGCATCGGACCTTTTGGGTAGCATTGTCATCGGAGCGAGCCCGGATGAGACCCGCTTTACCCTGTCGCCCACGTCTGGCACCATCAAAGGCAACAGGTATGCCACCATCACGGCCGACAGGAAGGCGATCCTGCCCGGGGCAAAGGTCATTCTGCGTTCGCGGCGGGGAGATGAGATTCGTACCGAAGAGGTCGCCGATGGAATTTATCTGGTCAACCTCGAAGATGATGTCGTGGATATGTCGACTTTCCGTTTCCTTCTCCCCGGTGTCGTGACTCCGGATCTTTACGGTGTCTATCTCGACATGACGGGCGAAGAGGTTTACGTGGGGGACTTTTCCTACACCCTGCCCGACGGGCGCGGCATGGACCTTCCCAACTACCCCCCCATGCGCATCGGTGCCTCCCGGACAGACGGCAACCTGATGTATGTGGGTGTCGACAAAGGGGCAGCACCGACACAGGCGAATCGATTCCTGATGGAATCAGGCTTGGAGATCTATGATATCTCCATCTGGGAACGGCCTCTGCGCCTTGCGCAGGTGCGTACCGAGCAGCCTGTAAGCGGGCTTGAAGTATATGGGGGCCTTGCCTACCTTGCATCGGGCAGTGACGGGCTGTTGACCGTGAGCATCCATGACCCCGAGCACCCCCATGTAATCGGAAAGGCAAAGGTTCCAGGGTATACAGCTACAGATGTGGCATTGAATCGAAGCACCGGTGTTCTGGCCATGGCCGTTGCCGACGAGCTGGGCGGTGGGTTTATTCGCTTTTTTGATGTCAACGACCCCGAACTGGATTTCCCCGAGGGGTACAGCACGTTTTCTCTGTCCCGAGAGGGATTGGTCGGGCGTCCTCTGGATCTCCAGTGGCTGGATGACAGCCTTTATATTCTTTACGAGAGCAACGGGGTGCTGAACATTGCCATTGTCAACGGTCTGGGCGGAACGGTTTCCTGGACCACCCACGATTTGGACAGGCGGGTCGGCGAAGACGGCAGGGCTTCCCTTTTGGTGCAGTACGGCCAAGTCCTGGTGAGCACCGAAGCAGAGTACGCCATTTATCAACCCGATGAATCGCAGCAGCTCCAGGCCGTGTACTGGAATGCCGTTGCTGATCAGGGCGGTGAACTCATTGCCCATGGGGGCGGGATTTTTGTGGCCGGTGGTCAGGGCATCAACGAGAGTTCGGTGCCGGATCTTGCCGTTACCGGTGTTTATCCTGCCGCCGGAGCCGTCCTCGTGCCCGGGGCCTCCCTCACCATTCAGTTGAATCAGCTGATCGATACGGATTCTGCCACCCTTGCGGCGGGTGTGCGCTTTGTGGGCAGCGAGGGTGAGAACCTTGATGCTCAGTACAGCCTGGAAGGGATCAACACCCTGAATGGCGGAATCATCACCCTTACTCTAAACGAGACTCCGGGGTGGACCGGCAGCGCCAGCCTTGAGATTACGCAGGCCCTCAAAGGGCTGAGTGGCAGGGCCCTTATTACCCCAGTGAGCCTTGGCTATCAAGTGTCAGCCGGCATGATGCCCAAAGTGGCTTCGGTGGCTCGCCTGGTGGGAGATGAGGAGAAAAACCATTACTTCCACGGTGACGGAACGGAAACAGCGGTTATTCATGGCAGGCATTTTGGCAATACCAAAAATGGCCTGACGGTTTACCTGGGGGAAACTCCGATTAGTGCCTCACAGATTTTGTCGGTTACAGACGACAAACTCGAAGTGAGCGTTCCTGAGCTGAGCCTGGCTGTACACACGGCAGCCCTCTCGGTTACCGTGGTCCGTGACGGCATGGGGCTTCCCTTGAACGGTGCCATGATCGTGCAACCGGCGGTTGTACTTCAGGATATTTATCCCGCAACGGGTCCGCCCCAGGGTGGAAACATTATCAAGATCTACGGTGTCGGTTTTAACCACGACGTGGTGGTGAGATTCGGCGGGAGCGTGGCAGGCGACCTTGTGGTGCGGGACAGCAGCCTTGTGGAAGTTCGGGTGCCTGCCGGAGCCTTCGGTGCCGTGGATGTTTCCGTCGAGAGCACGCTTTTCCCCGAAGAAAAAAGTGTCCTGTCCGGAGCCTGGTTCTACGCCAATCAGGCCACCGGGTCAGTGGACCTTTCTGACAGCGGGCATCAGACCAGCCCCGTGACAGCCATGGTCATGAAAGATCAGCTGCTTTATGCCGTGACTGGTGGATCATACACGACTGTCAATACCAATGGCCAGGTCCTCTCCGAGCTTACCACGCCCAGAGGTCAGCTTGTCATCTCCGATATCTCCGATCCGGTGCACCCCGTTCTTCTTGAAAAGATGAGCGCTGATCAGACCTCCCCCCATCACTGGAACGCCATGTTGCCCCCCGACGGGTTCAGGGATATTGCCCTGGAAGGGGATACGCTCTACCTGGTGGGCGGCAACAAGCTCTTTGTCTTTGATCTGACCCTTCCCGCCGATCCCAAGATGATACACGTGGAGCCCTTCCTGTATGATGACCAAGAGCAGGGCATCACGGCTGCTCCGGATGTGGTAAACAGCATTCGGGTACGAGACGGCATCCTTTATATCACCAGCCGTTCAGGCCTGCACATGTATCGCCTGGCCGATGATAACACCCTGCGACGGATTGATTTTCTTTCCCGGCGAGATCTCGGCGGGGAACCCCATAAGATGGCACTGGAGGGCTCAACCCTCTGGCTGGCCTTACCCCACGCCTTCAAAGTCGTCTCCATCGATTTGATGGAAGGGGGATACGAGCGGATTCATTCCACCACGACGCGAGACGCCAACGATAATTTTTTCCAACCCGACTCATTGATTGTTCGCGATGGCCTCCTGATTGTCTCTTCGGGAAGCAAAGGCACGGTTGTTTCGTTTGCCGTCATGCCCAATGGTGAGGCCCGGGTGATCACCCAGTTTGCCCTTTCCTATCTTATCCCGGCCGGTGACCTGTATGCAGGGGAAATGAGCCTTTGCGGCCAGACCCTGTATGTGGCGGCCGGAGCCGGTGACCTGCAGGTGTTTGATATCAGTTCGTGGCTTAACGGTGTCTTCAGCCGTAAGGTCGGCTTGAAGAATTACTATGCGGTGACAGGGGATGTGGGGGCCATCGGCGTCGGTCGTGGTGCGCTCTATGCGGGGACAGCCTTTGTGTATATGGACGGGGAGCCTGCGGAGAATCCCGTTCCGGTGGGTGCCAATCCTCGGCAGCTGGGCGGTGGCCTGAATACCCTGGCGAACAGACAGCTCACCATTGTTGATCAGATACCCCGGCCCAGGGGCGTTCTCCATGTGGACGGGGCCGTGGAGATTCAGTTTAACCGAATCATTGATCCTGAACTCCTTGAAACCTTCGGAAACAGCCTTGTCGAAGTAGAGTCCCACGGTGAGCTGGTTCAAGGGTATCTTTCCCATACCGTGAACAACACCGGTTCTCGGTTGTACTACACACCGGAGGCCCCCTTTGCCGCCGGTCGTGAATATCGAATTCGGGTGTCACGAGCCATGGCGGATGTCCATGGCAGCACCCTTTCAGGGGATTACAGTTTTGTCTTTACCGCGGAATCGGGGTACCTGCCGCACATCGATTCCCTTGAACCCGTCTATGGCTCCTGGCGTGGCAAGGATCAGGTGTTCATCCACGGTGAAAACCTGACCTCTGAAACCGTTATTACCATCGGTGGGGTGACGACAACCGGGACCGAGACCGATTCCGGGCTCTGGTTCGAACTTCCGGCCCTTGAAATCATGCCTGAGAAGAACCGACTCGTGGGCATATCGGTTGCCAATGGGTCCCGTTCCCATACCATCTCCGGGGCTTTTACCTATGTGGTGGACCCTGTCATTGAGAAAATCGGTCGTTATACCCACGGAACACTTCATGAATCGGCTCGCGTGGCAACGTTCAACGCCAGGGAGACCTTTGCCATAGAGGGACGGGGGTTTGGACCGCATACCCGTGTTCTTATCAACGGAAGGCCAGCAGAGGGCCTGGAGCTTCTCGACTATCAGCGAATGAGTTTTCGCATTCCCGACAACACCGTCGGTTGCCTGACCGTTGCGGTCAGCAATCTAAGTGATGCATCGGACCGAGCTGTCAATACAGACGTGTCTGTCTCTCTCATGGGTACCGAGGTGGACAACGCCACCCTCAGTGCACGCCACGGGGATCTGCTGATGCTTGCAACCGGTGAGAATGCCCGGCTTTTCACAACGCGGGACGGGGTGGTGCCGGTGGAACTTTCCACCATGAATCTTCCTGGGTCCATTAAGGCAATGGCTCTCTCCGGTTCCCATGCGTTGTTTGTGACGGGGGACCGGTATCGCATTCATCTGTACAACCTCTCCAATGTCTACGCCCCAAGGAAGGTGAACACCATTGAAAACCATGATGCCTTTGCCGTAACGGACGTGCATCTTTCAGGCAATCGGTTTGTGGGGCGCTTCGGGACGCGACTCTTAAGGGGGAGCATCCATGGCTCCGGGCTGGAACTCTACCCGGAAAACGACACCCTTCATGCTGTGGACATGGTGGGGGATGATCAGTGGCTCTATGTCCTGACCCCGGACACGCTTCGGGTCCTTTCCATGGATAACTGGTTGGAATCTCCCATTGCCGCACCCTATCTTCATGGTGTGATTGAGCCCACGGGCCTGAGGCTCGGCGCGCAGAGGCTGGCCCTGATGGCCGAGGACCGGTTGCAGGTCTTTCTGACCGGACGACTGAAGAGTGGCGGGATGCTGGAGTGTCTGGGCACCGGTTTGGTTTCAAGGGTGAAGGATGTGGCCGTGGAAGGGGAGCTTGTGGCCCTGGCCGCCGGTGAGTCAACCCGCCTTGAGCTGTTTGATGTGGCTGCTTCAGAGTCGGCGGCAACTTTGTCTCTGCGCCATGTGGTTACGGTGGATAAAGGAACATCTCTTCGTGGCTTGACGCAGCTCCGATTTCACCATGGACAGCTCGAGTGGATAGAGGGTTCCAGGTTGCATCGTCTGGTGCATCCCCTTGCCAACACGACGGGACTTTTACCCGATCACTGGATTGCCAATGCAGACGCCCTGGTGTCTCTGGGCGTTGCCGGTTCCCTGGATGCCTGGACACAGGTGGCCGTGGATGTGTCGAATGCGTCGGGCTCTCTTCTCGAAGGGGATACCCGGCTTCTTGGCCGGGAACTCCAGTTCCGGGCCATCGGGGACAGGTATGAGACGGACTCGCTTTACACCCTTTCCCTGTTTAACGAACCCCAGCGAGTGATCGACGGAGGGAGCCTCGTCCATGACCTCCCCTGGTATCTGACGTCACGTCCGGTGTTCGGACTGGTTCCCATGGAGTTGCTGTCCCTTGAACCCTCCATGACCATCACCGGAAGGGAGACTTCCTTTGTGGTCAAGGGGACGGGGCTGGAGCAGGCAACGTCCATCCGCCTGAACGATACGGAGGTGGATACATGGGATGTAAGTGACGACGGGTTGACACTGACATTCTCAGCCGCCGTTTCCGTACCGGGATATTACACCCTTTCCGCAGCCCAGCCCGGATATGGGGCAACGTTACCGGTTGCGGTCTCTGTGGTGGAAGCCTTGAGCATCAACTCCGTGGAGTCAAGCAATCCGCGGGGCAGTGACCGGGTGAGCGATTCCGGTGGCGATACCGTTACGATAACAGGGACCGGTTTCTCAGGGAAATTGCACCTTTACTGGATTGAGGTTGGAAGCGAAGTGAAGCCCGGGCCTTTGAACGAGGTTACGTCGTTCCAGGCTGTGGGAGGCAAGATTACGTTTGAGTCACCGGAAACCGACCATGACAAGAACTACCGGGTTGTCCTTATCAAACCGGAGACAGATGAAGAAAAAGAGTCGGCGCCGCTTGTGGGCCTCGACGATACCCGGCCTGTGCGGCAAAGTGCCCAGGCCCTTGGCTACGAGCGGCCGGTGGTGTTGGCATACAATGAGCCTGTTGTGCTGTCGACAGGTGCCTTTTACAAGGTCATGGCCAGGCACCGGGATTACAGCGGCGAGGATGACGAAGACATCTCTCAGCGTTTTGAACTTTCGGTTTCGGGAAACCGGGTGACCTTGAAAGCCAAAGGCGGGTTTGCCTTTGCAAACAACATGACATACGCCGTTTCACTGAACGGGATCGAAGACCTTCACGGCAACGCCCCGGCCCATGGCACCGGTAGCTATGGGTGTGAGTTCACCACCCGTGACACCCTGGCCCCGAGGTCCCTGGGCCTGACCCGCAAAAGCGATGGCGCATCCGTCGACCAGGGGATGCTCCTGACGCGATGCCGCAGTTATGAATTTATCCCAGCCGCTCAAGACAACATGTCTCTGAAGGACTGGAAGCCCTATACCGTCCGAATCTCCTATGACGACGGCCTCACGTTCGGAAATCCCTTCAGCCTGCAGAAGGGGGAAGCCTTTGAAGTTTATATCCGTGAGACGGATTCACATCTGGCCTTCAAGGTCCGTGCGGTGGATCGTGCCGGAAACGCTGCTGAAGACGTTGTGCGTGTGGGGTTGAGATACCCCGAGATCATTATTTCTTCTATTTCGGTGGATTCTCACATCGAAGGCCATTCAGATGAGGCTGAGGAAATGATGCGGGCGGACCTGATTTTTCATCTTACAGGCCGGGACTGTGATTTGGTGAACCAAGGGGACCTGCGAGTTTTTAACAAGCTGTATAAAATGAGCCTCTCAGATTCACCAGAGTCCCCCAGGGTGCTCAAGCTCAATTACCTGAACCCGAAGCTGGTGGATATAACCGGAATGAATCCGCCCCCGGACAGTTACCCCGTGGATGTGGAGGTGACGGTAAAGTACGGCAAGGCAGGTAAAAAATCTCGTCAGGACAGTTACGACCTGCATAAGGACATTACGCCGCCGACCCTTACCATTGTGTCTCCTCAGCATGGAGCCGGTATTCCCATGGGTGAGACGACCACTGTTCTTATTCGTTCTTTCGACAAGTACGGCATTGCCGGTGTCGAAGCCAGGTTCGATGTCTTGAGAACAGAGACCGGTGACGGGAAAGACGCTTTGCAGCCTGGAGAAGGCGTCTGGACTGCACTGGATAATCCTTCCGTCTATGCCTTCCAGGCCCTGACAGAGGATCAGGTGAAAGTCTCGGTTCGGGCCACGGATCACAACGGCAACACAGCCCATGAGCATGTTGTCCTGCGAGCCTATGATATCACCAAAGGAGCACCGCAGCTTGCCATCTATTCCCCCGAAGACGGCAAGGTCTTCCATGAACGGGAAGAGGTGGCCGTTGAAGTGGGCCTTAAAAATATCACCGAGGCCAAGTTGTTCCTTGACCTGGGCGGTAACGAAAACGATCCGGCCAACCCCTTGCCGGTGGTCGTGAAACGGGGTGAAAACGATCCGGAACGATTTGAGGCAATGGTGACACTTCCTTCTGTGGAGGAAGATGTGGTGGTCGTCCTCCGCCTGGTGGAGGAGGTTTCATCATCTGCTGGCGATGATGAGGCAGAGCCTTCCATAGCTGTGGTAACGCGTCGTTTTATAAATGTCCTTGATGATGACGAACTCCTCGAAAGCCCGGAATACGCCGTGATGCCCGAAGAACGGGTGCTCACCGGGACCACCCTCTGGGTGGAGGCTGTCAGGCCTCAAGACATGGAAGACTACTCCGATGCCTCTAACCTGACGGTGGAGGAGCCTGAAGGCAGCGGCAATACAACCACAATCCCATACGATACAGGCATGCAGGGCATCGCCATCGGAGCGTCCGGAGATGCCGTGAAGGTGACGGCGTCCCTGTTTGATCGGTCCGGCAACTCGAACGTTGTCGAAAGAAGTCTGACCAAGTTGCCGTACATCGGTTCAGGAACGGAGACTCTTTTTACGCCGGAAAGTTCTGACTGGCTGACCGGCGACCTGGTGGGGTTGCCGGGGATGGGTGCAGATCACGATGCCGCGGCCTGGTCTGCGAACCACCTGGGCGGGGGATGTGAGCTCTATGCGGATGCCGTCCGGCTCTGGTCCTCCGGGGAAGGTCGTTTGGATAACCTGTCGTTTACCGGAACAGGCCTTGTGGCTCAGCACACCACAGGCGGGGATCGAAAACTTCTCTTCTGGCCGGTGGAAAAAGGGGCGTTCGGTGCGCTTAGAGAAAAGAGGCTCCTTGGCGATCTTATTGGAGCCGGCGGTGATCTTCTTTTTACACGGCATGGAGACCTCTACGACGGGTACCTGATGGCAGGGGACGATTTTATTCCCCTTGCCGGTCTGGTTATAACAGATGCGTTGGCAGCCATGGCTGTCAGTGGGGATCAGCTTTTCCTCCTGACAGAAAGTGGGGGGCTCTATGCGGTTGGGGCTACCTTCGATACCCTGCCTCAACTGGAAACTCGATTTTATACCCACGTGGGCCAGGCCCAAGGCATGGCTGTCTGTGGACGAACTCTGGTGACCTGGGCCCGGGATTCAGTCAACCGGTATCGGCTTTCCGAAGCCGATGAAACCACCGGCACAACCGAGGGGACTCTGGAGCTTCTCGGTACATTGGCCGTCGGTGGAGACGTCCGGCAGGTGAGCTTTGACGGAGAGATGCTTTGGATTCAATCCAACGGCCCCGTTCTTGCCGGCACCTGGCAGGCATGGCTTGGAGATGAGCGTGTGGGACTTATGAATTCAGGGGCAGACGCCCTTGTATTCATAGGAAATCACCTTTTTGATTGCCAGGGTCCCCTGGAAGAGGATCCAGGGCTGATTCGTCGCCGCGATATTATGGCCACCCCTGCCGCGGGATCCTTTGAGCCGACGTACGTGGAGATGCCCATGGGGGTTGTGATCACTGTTCCCGTGGCCGACGTGTTGGGAGGTGAGTCCGTATGGTTTGAAGACGCAACCGGTCAACGGCTTCCCGCAACGCCCCTGTGGGGGACAGAGGGTACCTGGACTGTCTTTCGAAAGGATGCGGGCGACGGAGAGCTGACGGTGATCCGCAAAGACCGGTCCGGTCGGGAGGAGAGGAAGCTCCTCACGTACCCTGATGATATCTCCTGTACGACTGAAGCCGTGGCCCCGGATTCGGATGCTGTCATCGCCCGTGGCGCCTATGTGCCTGTAGCGGTGACCCTGGATCATGACGCCCGTGTCAGGAACCTTGGGCTTGGTCTTGGTGCGGATTTGGGTAAAGCCGCTTTTGCTGTGGGGCGGATGACCGGCAGATGGAGCCGTGTGGCGGAAGAGGGCGATACCGCTGTGTTTACCCTAAGCCACGAGGGGTCGATCATGACCCACAGCGTTGCCTTTTGTGAGAACAGCATCGACCACGGTCGGTTGAAAGTGCGTAGCCCGGAGAACAATGCCGCGTATACCGAAGGAAATCTTCTTCGTGTCTCCTTTGATGCACCCGAGGTCATGGATGAGGGGGATGCCTTCCGTTATGCAGAAGTGCGCCTGTACAACGTCAACCCGGCGTCTGTGGGCGAGGAGCCTCCTCCCATTCCGCTGGATCGGCGCATTGTCCTTCGGCACAGCACGGATATCGAGTTGGTGTTGCCAGAGGTGGACACCTGGTCTTCGCTTTATGTGGCCGTTCGCGCCTACTATGGCGAAACGCTGCGCTATATGGCCTCTGATGTGACGGCCATCAAGGTGTACCCAAGGTACACCATCGCCAAGCCGGTGATTTCCGGTGTTGGAACACGTATCATGCCGGGGTCTTTAATGAACGCATCGGTTTCTGTCCCTGCCGACGCGGACCTTGAAAGGCGCATCGAGATTCTGGATGCGGAGGGCCTGTTGCTTGCCGCTTCCGATGATACTGCCGAACTAACCGTACCTTATGGCACAGATCGCCTGACCATTGTCGCCAAGGCCGATGACGGCATGGGCAATGAAAGCAAGACGGAAAAAACCATCGAGGTGGTGGATATCCTCTCCTTTGAAACAGCGACGGAGACCCGGCCGTTCACCTGTGCCCGCCCCGATGCGGACGGCATTCTGTTTGCCGATGGAAGAACCCTTTACGTTGAGCGAAAGCAGGGTGATTCAAGCCATCAGGTAAAGCTTGATTCCCACGTTACGGCATTTGATTTCCTCGCCGATCGTCTGATTATGGCCCTGGACGACATCGGTATCGTTGTTGTGGACCCAGCCGACTCGTATCGCGTCTTGAGCACGGAGGCCGTGGATGGTGACGTCACTCATCTTGCGGTGGCGGGCAACGGTGCCTTGCTGGCCATAGACGGCGTGGTGCATTCAGTAACCTTGTCCGGCAATACCGTTACCATAGGACCTTCCGTGGAGACCGCAGGAGAGGTGCGCCGAATCGTTACCTGGGGGAATCATTTCGTTATCCTCACCCGCTCCGAAGTACGGGTGCTCACCCATGATTTTAAGGAAGAAAAACAGCTTTCCGGACTTTTTACCGGGCTTACTGCGGAAGGCGAAGAACTTTATCTGGCAGATTCAAACGGGACGCTTTATACCCTGGATGCCTTCCTGAATGTGGGGCGCTATGCCGTGGGCATGGATGCCGATCACCTGCTTGCCCTCCAGGGGTATCTCATCGGGCTTTCATCTAAAGGAATGCTTCAGGTCGTGGATGTCAGAGACAGCAGGCAGCCCGAAGTGATTGGTGAGTTTGAGATGGATCTTGGGCATGATGTCTCCTCGGCCGTTGTGAGCGGTGGCAAGCTGTGGATAGGCGGCAGGCAAGGTACCGTCGTCATTCCTGTCCCAACAGATCGCACCCCTGTGATAATCCATACGTCACCCAGGCCCAGGGGAGAGATCGTCGATGTTGCCTTCAACGGCAGGCTTGGAGTGGCTGCCGCATCGACCTACGGCGCGGTGATGGTGACTTCAGGCGGTGATACGTTGTGGCAGGAAAGTGTCTACCCGTCTCCTTACTCCCTTGCCGTAACGGAGGTGGAAGAGAAGGAAGGCACCGTTTACCTTCTGCACCATGACGCTGGTCGGGTCGTTTCTGTTGATGAGTCGGGTAACACCACGACGATATTCAGCGGCCGTCACTTTGAACATCTTCATGTCTCAAAGCACATGATCGCAGCATCTGTCGGCTCCTTCCTGTACGTTGCAGACCGTAAAGACCCCACAAAAAAAGGGGAGCTTGAGGTCTCCGATTCGGAAAACATCGTGGCCCTTGCTTCTGCCGGTTCAAGCCTTCTGGTGAGCACCCAGGGAGGCAAGGTGTTCCGTGTTGATATCGAATCGCTGCCCGTGGACGCGTACACCTGGGTCCGGCAAACCCCGGTTGTGAATTCAAAAGATCCTGTGCGCCTGATGTCTTGTGACGGGCAGTACCTGTTCTTTGCCATGGATACGGTGCTGTATCGGGTCGGACTGGACGGAAGCGGGGCCGCATCCGGCAAAGCCGACGGAGCCATTGACTTCGGGGCAGTTATCCATGCCCTTGATGCCTCCCAGGGCTGTGCATGGGTTGGGCTCAACAGGGAGATTCACAGGGTGCCTGCAACATTTGGCGAGGCGTATGCACCGGCCCCTCTTTTCCGTACAGACAAGCCGGTTACAGGCCTTGCCGTTCAAGACGACAGGCTCCTTATCGGCCACGGTGCCTTTGGCCTAACCATGCATCGAGTCTCTCCCCAGGTGCTTTCCGCCGCATCGTCAATGGGCCTGCCCCATGTCGACACCACATTTGGCCAGGCCGAGAGTATCCATATGAGTCTGGCTTCACCCGAGGGCGTCAACGCGGTGAGGTACATTATTAACCGCAAAGAGGTTCCTTATGAAGTTGACGGGGTAGAGATGACCCGTATCGAAGGGGACGTTGTTGCCCATGTGACAACGGCACCCTTTGACGCCCATGTTCAGGTCCCCGGGTATCTTCCCAACGGGCGGACCTTTACCATCACGTGTGAGATGGAGACCGTCTGGGGCGAAACCTTGACCTCGTTGGACCGTAACGTTGTGCTTCAAGGGGAGGCGCTGCCATCGAACCCCTTCACGGTAACCCTTGAGGCCTCAAATTTTTGGTGCCCCAAACCCTTGGAGTTGAGGGCGCAGGTGGAGAGTAGCACCCAGGCCGTTTCCCAGGTGGAGTTCTACCAGTTCAATCCGCTGAACGGAGCTTTTGATATTATCGGGAAGCATTACGGACCGGAGTATGTGATTTACAGGGATATCCCTGAAGGCAGCGGCTACCGATTTACGGCAAGGGCTATTGATGAGTTTGGAAACAGCTGTGAGGTGAAAAATGCGTTGATTGTTTCTCGCTTTGAGGATGCCTACAGGCCGACGATTTCTTCCATTTCACTCACCGGAACGCTTCTGGACGGTAATCCGGTGAAGGGGCACAGTTTTACGGTGAATGTTGACCTGGATGATAATGGGGGTGGCGACAATGGGAGCGGAATTGAACTGGCCCTTCTGAAGCGAAACGGGGTAATCGTTGCTGCAGCCTTTCAAAACGGGTTACTTCAGTACAATGAAAAGGCCCCCGAAAAAGGAGAGACATTTCAATATAGTGTCTACGCAAGGGATCATGCCGGGAATGAGCGAACATATGAGTCTCCCGTCGTATGGACTGCAGTGGGAGACGCGCCGCCCGTAATCGGCAAGGTGGAGGCCAAGGGACCGGTTCGCGAGCAGGGAGAGTTCATCCTGCATGTGGAGGCTGAAGATGACCTGAATGTCAGCACCGTATCCGCACGTTGGAATAATAAAACTTACAGTGTCCCCACATCCGGGACCACTTCGTCCGTGGATGTTGATATCAAGGATCACCGAGAGAAGCGGCTCACAACCGATACAACCGAGAATCTTGTGGTGACAGTTTCTGACAGCCTGAATCAGGTCGTGGAAAAAACCGTTTCTGTAACGGTGGTCCGGGATACGGCACCGAACCTTTCCCCCTTGACCATTGACGCTGGGCCCCATGCGTTCTTTGGGGGGCATTATCGCATGTCCTTTGATCACCTTGCTTCTCTTGATGATGCAGGCCTCGACGGCCTGATCGTTGAGGTGATCGCTCTTTCCGAAGACAAACCCAGAGTCATGGCATCTTTTGTTCCGACGTCGGACCATCACAACCTGGTGATTCCCATGCCGGAAAATGATGCCAACGGCGACGAGTTCCGGTACCTGATCCGGGTCACCGATGGGCTTGGCCAGTCACAAGATACCAAAGAGAAACGTGTGGAGCTGACGCAGCTTCCAAATGACATCAGGCTTTTTGCCACAGGGGGCGATACGTTGAACAAAGAGTTTGTCATGGCCGGTGAAGCTGCCGCCATGCAGGTGCGAGTCACCGATTCTGCGGGTCGCCCTGTTCCCGTGCAAAAGGTGCGCTGGGAGATGCTCAAAGGGCCTGAAGGGACAGACGTTTTCCCTGATCTCGGTGAAACCGGGGCGGACGGAACCGCAATTGTGGATATCGATACTGTTCGCAAGGCAGGTAAGTACACATTTGGCGCCCGCCTCGTTGAGTTTCCGGGAATTCAGGTTTCTTACGATGTGGAGGTGCTCTCGGGTCAGCTCCATCATATCGCCTTTGATTACATGCCTCCTGTGGAGGTGGACAGCGGAATCGTCATTCGCCTGAGGGCTGAAGATCAAGCCGGGAACGTGTTGAAAGCCGTCAACGACGAGGTGGTATCCATCACCACATCGTCTCCGAACCATACCTTTGCCTTTGCAGACAATGTGGCCATCACAACCCTGACGGGAGATGCATGCCAATGCATCACGGGGGAAAGGGCACGGGTGAGCCTTATCAACGGTCGTGCCGAGGTGGCCTTGTACGTCGGGGAATTGAGCGGAGACCATATGCTCGGCATCGACGTGAACGGGAAGCCCCAAGTCCTATCTCTCTATGATGACGATGGGGCAAGCCAAACGGCAATGGTGGAGACCTCGTTGCTACCCCTTGCTGTGAAACCGGGCAAGGCCGAAGGGCTTCGATTTGCCAAGGTGGAACAGAGCAATTCTGATCTTGGCGACAAGGAGCGCCTTGAAGTGGGTGAAGCCGCCACTGTCCGGATGAGTATTGTGGATCGATTTGGCAATATCGTCACAGAGACAATATGCGGAGAAACATATTATGGCTCCACAGATTTCAGTGCGATGGTCTCATTGACTGGAGATGCCCTTTCGGACGGTAAAAATTCTTTTGAGGTAAGGCTCTACGAAGGAATCGCCGACTTTGATGTCACGGATGGCACCAGGGAAGACGTGGTGGTCTCGGCCTCTGATATTACCGATCAACTGGATTATTCATACAATGCTGTCAGTGAGTCCTTTGACGACAGTAATACACTGGAACTTTCTTTCCTTAAAAAATTACCCGCCATTGCAAGCGCGGAATTTGAGGTTGCGCACAACAATATCAATCCTTCTGTCATTCTGACCTTCACTGAGCCGGTGACCTCAGATGACCTCACCGAAGCCCTGGCTGTCAGCCTTGAAGGCACCCCTGCGCCCGGACTCTGCAGTATCGATGAACAGACGGCCTCATGGACCTTCACGGACGGAGTTGCACTGAATCGGTTCTATAGCTTTGATACGTCCTTGTCCAACCTCACCGGTGTCGCGGAAGGCGATCCCGCACTTTTCCAGAAGATTTCCATTCAGAGTCCCCACGTCGCCCTGCCGGCTCAGAGCACTCCCTATGCTCTCGAAGGATCCGTGAAATCCTTGGACCTTTTGGTGGGGGATGGCTGGAGCCTGGATTACCTGTATAAAGCGAAGGTCATGGTGGGCGACAAGGAAGCCCCCTTTGACTGGACCGATTCCACTTTCACCATGCCGGTTTTTTCAGGTGACGGCTTTGCTGACGGTACCTCTGTTACCATGAGCCTTTCCGGGATGTACGGGGATGGCGGTATCCTTCGGGTAGCCAATACCCTCTCCATGCCTGTACTTCTGGTGGGTGGCGATTTTGATGGCGATGGCTTGAAAAACGAACTTGAGATCACCCTTAATCTGAACCCCACCACAACCGACACAGATGGTGACGGCATCGCCGATGCCCAGGAGGACACCGACGGCGACAACCTGACGAACGCTGAAGAGCTTGCCATTGGCACCTCCCTGAATGATGCCGACAGCGACGGTGATGGCCTTGCAGATGGTGAAGAGGCAAATACCCACCACACCAATCCATTGGTGGCAGATTCCGACGGCGACGGTCTTTCCGATTACCTTGAGATCGCCACGGGTAACAACCCCAACAGTGTGGACGGCCTGGATATAGCCCCTTGGGTGACTGCCCTGGTTGTCACTCCCGAAGAGTACGAGGTGGAATGGTGTTCCGACCAGCCTCCATCGGTGAGCCTGAATGTCACGGCGACAATGACAGTCCTCGGCTCGAGCTACGATATTTCTATAGGAAGCTATGACTACGGTGTTCAGTACGCAAGCAGCAATGAATCCGTAGCGACCCACGATGGCAACGGGATATTCAATACCCATGCAGATGGTACTGCCACCCTCACGGTACGTCTCGGCCCTTGGGAAGCATCCTGTGATCTTACCGTTACACCGGAATCCCTTGAGGCCAGGGTGGTTCGTTTAATGCCTACGACACCGGCACAGAAGCTTTATGCAGGGGCGGATCATGGCAATGTGTGGCTGGAGGTGCATAGCCCTACAGCTTGTGATGTAGTGTCCGTTAAAGTCGATGGTAAAGAAATTCCACTTTTTACCGTTGAACAAAGTGGTTTGCCAACCCTTCAACGGGCGCCGGTTTATGCTGAGGTCGTTCAGCATAATACAATGCCTGTTTATGATCGCTATTTAAGATATGACGATTTTCTTAAAACGGATGCAAAGCATGTGCGTATACGTTTTCTGGATGGTGTGCCCGATGATACACAAGGTGACGTATCTGTTTGTCTTGATTATCAGGGCACGAAAGAAGAAGCATATATAGTTCAAGGGATCGATTCACCATCAGATGCCAACGGGGTATACCGTAAAGTTGGGGGCCATAGCAACTTACTCGTTTATCAGAATGATGCCGGTTATTGGATTTGGGGCAATACAATAACCGGAGATCTTGAATTATTGTTGACAGCTCCGAATATTTTGCCGGGATCTCAGGTGGGCTCATCTAATGTGATTTGTGAGTATAGTTATTCTAGGTGGGCTGCGGTATCGATTAATTCAGATCCAATAGTCCTGAAAAGGATGGTTGGGAAAGCCTCTGTTCGTAAGGCATATGACATCAAAGTTCCTGTTGTGCCTGACTCTGCACCTGATGTTCAAATGGCTGGTGACCCCGGAGGGACGATTGAGCTTGGTTTGGGTGAACCATTGCAGGTGCCTTTGACAGTAACTGACGATGCTTTCAACCAAGTTGAGGTGCAATATTACCTCGATGGAAAATTGTTGGAGACAGATTCATATAAACCGTGGCCCGAGCTGAAACTGAATACAACTGTGTCAGAACGTTTGAGGCTCATAGAAAAGGATATCGAGGTCTTTCACGGTCAATATGACAGAGCAGAATGGTCCCCATTCTACTTCCATGCAGTTGATACAGGGCAATATAGATTTCACTTGACCGCATCGACTGGTAACGCAACGGTTGTTATGTATCGGTTGGATTCCAATAATACAATCACAGGTATCTCATCCTATGTGACGTCAGATGAAGGGGTCACTGATTCTTTTGACTTGTCGGATGGACATTACCTTTTTCTTGTCGGTTTCGATTGCCGTTATTTTTCGAATAAAACCGATCAATATTTTCTGGCGGATGATTTGATGACAAAACACTCTGAACCATACTATTTACCTGTGGGACACGACGATGGAGAGTCGTTTGATATATCCATAGAGCAAATGGCTGGTGAGGGGTATTCGGTGCATAAAGTGAAGGCTGATGAGAAATACATCACCAATTATACAGTCTTAATGCAGCTTGAAGATAACTATGCGGCAGTGGCACCCATTGAATTCAATTTGGTAATTGAAGAGTATGGATTGTACAAGATTGCTGTTGACGATGAATTGGAGAGCTACTCAGGATCAATAACAAGCGATACTGTTCAGAATTGGTATGTGTCGTTTGGTGCCAATAATAAAGGTGCCTCCGAGTATATTCAGGAAATGAAAATGTATCGGGATATTAACAATCCATATGTTGTTTTGATGCCTGGGGAATATCGTGTCTCGCTGGATGTCGGAAAAGATTTTAAACGATTGGTGTGCAAAGGGTGTGCAGAAGAGCAATCCGACGTGTCGATTGTTGTGAAGCCTGTTGCAGGAACCGTATTTGGAAAGTCTTCTTTCGCAACCCGGATGATTCCTCGAACAACCATGGATGGAAAAGAGGTTTATAGGAGAATTGACAAGTCTTATCAGCTTACTCCCAATGATCTTGGGCCCCATAGACTTGAGGTAAAAGTTCTGGAAAAAGTAGCGTCAGGTTTCAGGACCTATCCCATTGGAAGCTGGGCCCTGAATGTCGTCATTCCCGATTCAAATAGTGCGGCTCCTGTCATTGAGATGCTGTATCCAGAACCCAATGGAGCGCTTCGTTTGCCTGCTTCCGGTACTGTTGCTGACTGGAGAATTTCTGATTTCAGGCCTGTTTCATTTTTAATTGATGCGTCTTCTGGGGTGAAATCAATTGAATGGGTCAACGTTCCCGATGGATTTGATGGTGAGAAGGTCGGATACAGGTTTAGCACTTCCGACGGTACTGTATTTCGATTGGAAGGCGTTGCTGCATACAAAGCAATTCAACGCCAGGGGCTTCAGGAGATGCGTTTGCTCATTACATCAAATGTTGGGCGAGTCGCTGAGCATACCATTGCATTTCATGTTGAAAATGATGCTGCTCCACAACTCACCGTGCCTGAGAATAGGCGTCCCGATGCGTTGGGGAGCAACGCTTCCACTGTTCTGGAGGTTAAGGCCCTTGACCTTGGACGCGATCTTAAAACCATCGCTGTCGGTTTATACCCCGTGGGGTGGAAACCTGATGAGTTTTTACAAGGTATTTATAATGAAGAGGCTGCCCATGAAGCACTTCAAGAATCAGCGGAACTTCTTGGGGTAAGTCATTTCGCCGATTCGGTTCAATATGAGGAACTTCGTAGGAATAAAACTGTGCGGTTAGATAACCAACAATGGGCACAAACCAATGATGAATTTGTGGTGAGAATTCCTATTCATTGTCATTCAGGAATTGAAGAGGGAGAGTATGAATATAGGGTTATCGGTATAGAATCTTCCGGCCGGATCACTTTTTCTGAACCATATCTCATAGATGTTATCACCAACGATGCTGCGCCTATCGTCCATGCGTCGATTGACTCTGCCTTTGCTGCTCCCGGTATGGCACTTTCTCTGGATATTTTTATGGTTGGTGTGACTTCTCTGAAGGAGTTGACCATTGAATCCAGTGGGGCCGTGGAAGACAGTTCGAAAGTCCAAAGAATACGCTTGGAAAACTTACATGCAAGCTTTCAGCAACTGAATGTGAAGGTCAAAGGCAATGCGGCTAACGGAGATGATGTAACAGTGACCGTTACTGTAGAGGATATTTCTGGGGTAAAAACAAAACAGGTAATCAAACGCGAGATTAGAGGGTGGGGAACTAAAGCATTTACAATTCATGGGGAGCAATATGCGTCTCAAGAGATGACCTCTGCAGATGTTGTCGTGGCAAGTGGAGGAAAACTGATACTGGAAACCACAATACCTATGAATTCTCTTCGGATTGATGATGGCGGAACCGTTTTTGTCAAATATGGAGCCACGCTGTACGCCAAAGAGGTGATAGATATTTCCGAAGACGCCTCAATCAATGCAGTACCGGTTCTATCAAGCAATCACCATGGTGAAGTTGCGAGAAATGCAGCTCATGGTGGCGATGGGATGTTCATCGGTCCGAATTGGCCTTATAAACCAGAGCGTATTTGTGCATATGATCGGTTTGACAGGCCTCTGTTTCCCGGAGGAAGTTCCGGAGCTGAACTTTACGATAGTGCATTGGGAAAAAGCATAATGGTTCCTATGACCTCCGGTGGCGGTGTTCTTGATATCAAGACATCGCATTTGAATATTGACGGAGTGATAACCGCAAATGGTCAAGATGCGCTCGGATATTCTGATGAGTTGTATAAGTGGTATGGTTGCGGCGCCGGTGGATCCATCGTCATTCATGCTGATCACATCGTAGGTTATGGTACTATTCAAGCGGTGGGTGGCTTTTCGAAGTTTAATACTAAAGATTTGAGTGCCGGAGGGCGAATCAGTATTCATTACGGGGATTATTGTGAAGAAAAAGGTGGAAAAGAATCAGAATATCTTAGTTTGTCCATGATGGCAGATCGAGGGACTGTTTTTACTCGAAAATATAGTGGTGAATTCGGGAATTTGGTGTTCTTTAATGGGGCTTGGTTTGATATGGGGGTGGAAGGTGAAGCAACTCTTCCCTCTGTCGGTAAGGGTGTCGTTTCATCTGTAGAACTGATTGATAGTCAAAATCATCTGTATAAGATCACTGCCGACGAGTCAAAAGGTTGGCAGAAACCGAATCACGCAAGGTGGATTAATGGCTTTATTGGCTATAAGGTGAGCTTGGATGCCAAGGATATTGATGCGCCTTTGTATGAGATACTTGATAATGGAGACAATTGGTTTGTTGTGAAATCGCTAGTTGACTTGAATTCCATGGTCGGAAACGAGTTTATCGGCGTTATGAGAATAGACAAGTTTTATGTTTCTGATGGGCTCAGGTTGTATTCATCCGGGCGAATTCATGCAAATACTGCATATGTTTCCAATGCTGAAAATGTCATGGGTGTCAAAGAATTCTACGAACCGCCCATTGAAATGGATCATCTTGAAGTAACGAAAGATAAATGCATTGTTGGGAAAGTGATCGCCAACAGTGTGACCATCACCGGTTCTACTCTTAGAGCCATCAATGGCGTTGATGTCGAAAACGATGTCCAGATATCGGGCGCGAACAGCTCGCTCCATGCTTTATCCCTTACAGCGGGAAATGTTTCAGCAGATGGAGCTGGCGTACTTATTGTCTCGCCAACGGTTGATGTATCTGGAGGCTTCGATTTAAACAACGGCGCCGTCTTGACCGTTCCCGACGCAATCAGCGGGATTTGGTATCCCTTGTCTCTGCAGGTTGGCGGTAAACTCAGTATTCTCAATGGCTCGAAAATCGATGTAAGCGGCAAAGGCTCGGTGGATGCAAATGATTTGTTTCTCGGTGCCATGGACGACTACCTGCATGGTTCTCTCCCCGGGAAATATGGCCTGGGTGTTGAAATACCCATGCGCGACGGAATCTCCATTGATACCACCTCAAGTGGAGGCGGGGTGGTCAACGCTGTGTGTGGTTCGATGAAAATGCTCAACTCTTTCATCAAAGCTGATGGAAAGCCCGATTCGAATACCGGGGGTGGAAGCATCGCTATCCGCGTGGCTGGGGATTTGGACTTATGCACACAGTCAGCCCTTACATCTGCAGGGCATGGGTTAACCGGAAAAGGCGGTCGGATCGTTCTTGAGTACGGGCAGGCCATATCGCCTGTTCAGAATAGCCTTGATACGTCCGGAAACATACCGGGTACCGCATTTATCCGCGAAACCGGGCAACAGGGCGTGCTTGAGATCGGTGAAAACTCTGAGCTTGATGAGATGGGGTTGACCAACAAGTTCAACCTCATCGGGCCTCGTGTCATAACAAATGTAGAAGACATGGGAAATGACATGTGGCTTGTTGAATCCGAGATGCCCATGGAAGAGCGTGTTCTTACAGGAGTGTTCAGGAATGAGGGCATGGAGTGGGGGGTAAAATCTGAAGTTCATGACTTTGTGGTAAAAGAAGATATTCGCGTTGAATTCGACCTGAGGGGCCTCAGTGGCTTGGGTTATGTCTGGAAAGTGGTCCGGGCAGATGAGTGGGGTATATCTGAACCACAAAGTGTCCCTGAGGAATCATCCATTGACCTGAAGAGCGGCACCTACAGTGTGTATATAGAAAACTGGAGTGTTGAACCTAATTCATATCCTTATATAGCTGATATCAAAATTTCCACTGAACTAGGGTTGGTTAACAATGCCGGTGTCGACTACGGTGGGTATTTGGTGGCTCTGGATTCACAGGATATCAAAGCTCCCTGTTATGAAATTGCCGGGACCCAGGGCAAGACAGGCCTCCTTATCAAATCCAGTGATGATTTATCCTACTCTGTTGGGCAAACCCTGACAGGTGTGCATCGATTGAAAGAGCTTTACGTCAATGGGGCGTATGCAGACTTTAAGGGAAACACGTTGGTACTGTCTGGGGCTGGTGGGTTGAATGGGGTGATTGATACCACCTTGGAAACGGGGGTTGTCCTCAATTCCAATCAGGAAAGATTACTTCCTGATAGCAATTATGTGGGCGGCTCTCACTTTATTTTTAATAGGGACGTGATTGTTGATGAGCTTGAGCTTGAAAACTGGCAGTTGAGTGTAAACGGAAGGTTAGAGGTGCTTGGCAAGATGGTTCTTTATCCGGTACCCCACTCTGTTGTCGCAACAAAAGGCATGCATGTTTTCGAAGATTTTTCCATCACAAACAAAGATGGTCAGAAAGCCAATATCAATACACCGATGATTCGTGTCGAGGGTGACATGAATATCGTCGGTAGCGGTACCGGAGGAGAAACGGCCTTTTCCGGTGATGTCTCTGTATATAAACTCTCTGTGAACAATACGAAACTGACCGTAAAAGGGGACTTGCAGGTTGATACCCTTTTCTCAGCAGTAAAATCGGAAAATTTTTCATCGAACCTTATGGTGATGGGCAATTCGGACATAACCGACCTGAGTCTTACCAACCTGGATTCAACATTTTACGGTGCCTTGAATATTAATGACAAGCTCTCTGTTTATGCCAATGGTGTTTCAATGAAGTTTAGAGCCTTCAACCATGTCAATGTCTTAGGAAATGCTCGATTTGAAACAAATTCAACAGGCAACCTCGATCTGTATACCCCGCAACTAAAAGTTCATGGTGAGGTGGCCAAAACAGGTAATGTTTCCGAACATGAAAGTGGCTATCTTTTACTCGACAGTGATGTTCGCAGGGATGGGATATTCGGCTTGTACACATCAATCAGCGATGAGTGGTTGGCTTCTGCTGGAAGCAGGGAGCATGTAGTTATTTTTCACAACAGTGGTCAAGGTTGGGTTGAAGATACGGTACTGAAAGGCGGAAACAGTGATACCAATTTTAGAGATATTTCATCTGTTTTGCTTGGCGGAGAATGGCTTTTTGTGACCGATCGGTACGCAGACAATGGTCCGGGAAAACCCTCCGGAGCTGTGTTTGTGTATCATTACTTGGATAATGCGTGGCGTTACCACTCATCCCTTGAATGTTCGGATAGAGTAGAACATGACGACTTTGGTTCACACCTCTCGCTACACAATGGGAGGCTCGCTGTTTCTTGCGTTGCTAACGAAGAATCTGTCTTTGTTTATGAACTTTCCGATGGCATGTGGCTTGAACAGCAGAAATTACTTAACCCAACCTCAACAGAAGGTGATCGATTTGGTGCGTCTCTGGATATTGACGGTGAGCATCTGATTGTGGGAGCACCTCGGTGTGATAGTGCCAATAAAGATGCTGGGGCTGCGTATTTGTATACGTGGGAAAATGATCGATTTGTTTTTAGTAAATCACTGATACCTTCAGATTCAACAAAATCTCAGAAATTCGGGAATCAAGTTCAATTGGGCGATGGGGTTGCCGTCGTTGGGAGGGTTGGTAAGGAGAGTTACTGGTCATCTAACATAAACGGCGCGATATATACATTTGATTTATCAAATACTGATTTTCCACAAGTTGATAGAATGACAAGCAACTCTTATGATCGATATTACTATGGAAATAATTTTATTGTTGAAAACAACACGATGGTTGTTGACATAATCAACCCGGAAAGCTCAGCAGGGTACGACTGTGTTGTTCGAACATACGAGTATGATGAGTCGTGGCTCACAAAGGGAGAATTAAGGGTACCGAATGTTAAAGACAGTAAAACTTCGCAATGTGTTCTGCAGTATGATGATGAATGGGTGGTCATGGGGCTGATAGACTATGATGCAAATGATTGCTATGACGCTGGCGCTGTAGCTATTGAGAAAATTCGTCCAATGCTTCACTAACTGAAAATGGAGTTTGTAATACTATGAAACGATATTTTTTTCTGACGGTCGTTCTTGTTGGGTTGATTACGTTTGGGTGCGGGGGTGATGCCACTGACCTTGCAAAGGTCAATGATAAAAAAATTTCCAGAGATGTATTTACATCCTATTTAAAATTCAAACGAATTTTTGATGCTGATGAGCAAAAAAGAGTCAGGTTGCTCGATAGCTATCTGGAGCGGGAAGCCTTGGCGGCAGCAGTTGAAAAGAGCGATCTTCTGGATAAGGGGCTCACGGAAACTGAAATAAACGAGTTCCGCAAAGAGATGCTTATCAGCCGGTATTTTGAGACATACCTTCGTGAGACGGTTAATGATCAGGCCGTCAAGAATTATTATGACACCCATGTAACAGAGTATGAGGTCAAGAAGGCAAAGGTGGCTCATATCCTTCTTCGAACCAATCCCAAGATGGGGGAAGTCGAGAGAAAAGCCAAGTTGACCGCGGCCGGTGAAGCTTTTTCAAAGGCAAGGACGGGCGAGGATTTCGCTGAACTGGCCAAGGCGTACTCTGAAGACAAGATGTCGGCACGAAAAGGCGGAGAGATCGGCTGGCTGAAAGAGGGTAGTATCAGCCCCTCTTTTTCCGCCAAGATGTTCAGCATGGAGCCCGGGGAGATCTCTGAGCCTTTGGAGACGCCCTTTGGTTTTCATGTGATCAAGCTGGTTGAAGCCCCGAGAACAGTTCGTAAGCCCTTTGATGAAGTCAAGGGGAATATACGTTACCAACTGAGGAATGAAGTGAAAAAAGCTGAAATGGAGCGCCTTCTCGCTACGGTAACGATCAAGAAGTTTTGACGAGGTAAGGTGAATCCCGCTCCGGGCAAGGGGCAAACCAGCCGAGACAGATGATGCGATGAGGCAAGTTTGCATTTTTTTTGCGGATAGAATTCCTGGGCGTGGAAACTGCTCGATGAACGCACGATACATGTGAGGATACTGACGTGACATACCGATTGAGTTTGATCATATGCTGTTTTTTGTTGGCATTCGGGTGCCGGGGAGATGGGGAATCCGGTGGGGGGGAAATGAAAGCGACCCTTGATGGCGACACCGTTGTGTTGGCGAAGGTCAACGGCGATCCCGTAACGCAATATGAGCTTGAGCAGGCTATTTTAACGACGATTGGGCCGGAGCAGGGAGCGTTGCTGGGTGATGAGGGGCGCCGGAAAGTACTGGAAAGCCTTGTGAGCAGCCGGGCCATTGCCATGGCATCGGAAAAAGAGCTTGGGGCCGAAGCCTTGGCAGAGCTTGAAAAAAAGGTATCTGTTTACCGTGAGCAGCTTCTTGTGAAGTCGTATCTGGCATCCCATGCGAACCCACAGCCTGTCACCGCCGAGATGGTGAAGGCGTACTATGAAAACAACCCTGAACGGTTCGGGGGCAGGACCACGGTGGTTTATGAGATGATATCCACTGAGCATGCGCTGGAAGGTGATGGGCGGACTCAGGTGATGGATGCCCTTGGGAAAATCAGCGAAGAGGGTGCCTGGGATGACCCGGTGGCAGAGCTTCGTGAGCAGCGTTTGCCCGTGTTTTATAAAAAAGGACGTGCAGCCAAAGAGATGATGAACCCGAGGCTTTTTACGTTGATTTCATCGACAGAGGAAGGCCAAACGTCAAACCTCACCTTTATCGAAGGGGTCCCTTACCTTATACGGGTCATCAAACGGGAAGACGTGCCCCCGCGCCCCTTGCAGGAAGTGAGTGCACGCATCAGAAAATCCCTAGTGCCCGTCCAGCTTAAAAAAGACGTGAAAAAGGTTGCCGGGAGCGTCCTTGCGGAGTCTGAAGTCGAGTACCTGTGATTGTTGGCGTTATTTGAGTTCTGACTTCGTGTTTTGTCTTTTCTAAGCATGATTTGATACCGTCCCATGGCGTATGAAGTGGAGCCCTGGTCACGGATAGGCCGTTCACTGCGTCATTTTAGATAACTCATGTGTATACAGTTGACTGGAGCTTTTCATGTTCTCGATCCGTTCCAATGCGATTAAACGATGGTGCATGGCCCTTTTTGTGCTAACAGCAGCGGTTGTTATGTCATCGGCTTTCGCCGAAGCATATGACTTTCCATTGTTCGAGAATTTTGAACAGTCAGGCTCTGTATTTGATGTTAAGGGCGACAGCGGATGGGGCGTGGTCGGTCGCCATGGAATGTGGGGAAATTTTGCAGGTGACAGGCACTTGGATAACAATATCCATGAAAGATCTCAGCAAAGAGAAATCGACGCTCCCGGAACTTATCGAGCAGCACTTTCAGAATTTGTTACCATTCCTTCCGACGCATCGAATCCGGTCCTTTTTTTCTGGTTTAAATCCAGGCTTTTCAAGTTTGGAGATCGTATCTATGTCGATGTTTACGTAAAAAACGGGGATAGAGTGGATGTAGATACCGTGTTGGTCTTAACCCGATGGGATAACACCCTGGAGTATTTCAAATGGAAGATGATTCATCTTTCCGACTACAAAGGAAAGGAGATCAAGATCGCCTTTCGTCAGGCGATGTCACGGTGGGGACGAAGCCGTCTCTTTGTTGTGGATAATTTCTCCATTTGCAATGCCGGGCCCTCAGATGTCGATGATGATGGTATTCCGGATAATCTGGATTATTCACCAAACGGAAATCTTCTACCTCCCCCTGAAAACTTTACTGCTGTCAATGGCAGTGAACTCAGCATGGATCTCTCATGGTCACCCCTGGAACGTCAGGTTTACCCCATTGCCGGGTACAAGATTTATCGACGGTGTAAGGACAGTACCAGGGACTTTTTATTGAATTTTCAGGAATTGCTTCCCCCGGAAACCGATAGCTTTAGTGACGATTCCATCCGAAATGCAACAGAGTACACCTATAAAATTGTGGCTGTCTCCAGTGACGGCAAGCGAGGCGTCGCTGCAGAGTCAAACTCAGCCTATGCTGATTACAACCTCACACCTTTCCCCTTTGAAGAGAGTTTTGACAGTGTTGTCCCAGGGGTTGTGATCCCCGATGATTCCGGTTGGGCAATCTCAGAGGCCCATGGCGAATGGGATAATTTCAGCGGGAATTATCACCTGGACAGTAACCCAAGTGAATCGGACCAGGTCCTTGAGTGGGGCTCACGCCATATTGTCCGGGCCAGCATGAAGAACAGGGTTCATATACCCTACGATGCCGAAAACCCAACCTTGTCGTTTTGGTACAAGATGGATCTACGAACCCTGGATACCGACGATTTCGGGTATGGCAATTTTTGGGATTATCAGGACGACTTTAATTTTCTAACAGGGCTTCTTTACGGAGATCGAATTTATATAGATATCCACTTCGTTTATTACCGGATGTGGGGGGACCCTGTTGAAATGGTTCATCGCTATGTCCGGACCTATACTCCGGAAGACAACAGCACGGATTATATTTGGGACTCTATCCCCCTTGATCTCTACAAAGGAACCGAAATCTGGATTGATTTCAGAAAAAAGACCGGGTGCAGCGGTGAGGGAAGCGCCTTTGTTCTGGACGACTTAAGGATAAGCGACGCCCCCCGGGTAGATGACAACGGCAACGGTATTCCCGATGCCTATGAGAGCCCGCTGGGTTCAGATAAGTTGCCTTATGTGCAACATTTTAAGGCCGAATCCACCGATATCGGTTCGGTTGAACTCTCCTGGGAGCCGGTACCAGGCAATCCCGGTCTCGAGCCAGCAGGGTACATTGTATACCGGCAGATTGACGGAGAGGATGGCTTTCAGCAACTCACCGATGCCCCCTTGCCTTATGATACGACAAAATGGACCGACACCACCATGACAGTCAACGGAAGGTATCGTTACTATGTGGTGGGGGCCACCATAGATGGAACCGAAGGGTACCCGACAAACGTGATCTCGGTGGATGTGGTAATTCCGGCACCGGTCATAACTGCTCAGCCCCAGAACACAGAAGTGCTGGAAGGTGAAGAGGCCTCTTTTACCATTGATGCCAAAGGCCTGGATCTTTCGTATCAATGGAAACGAAACGGCGAACCCATACCCGGAGCCACCGCAACGTCATACAACCTCCCCCAGGTGTCCCTTGATGACCATGGGGCGAAACTTTCCTGCCAGGTCACCAACCGGGCCGGAATCGTGATCAGTGAATCCGCTGTACTTACAGTCCATTTGGCACCGCCTGTGATCAGTCGACAACCTCTCTCCCAGGCTGTCATGGAACGATCGAAGGTTACCTTTCATGTTACAGCCACCGGGTCAAATCTCACCTACCAGTGGCAAAAGGACGGTGTGCCTGTGCCTGGTGCCACGGCGCCTTCCTATGTTCTCGATCCGGTGCCGTATATCGGCTTTGATGGTTCAACGTACCGGTGCCTGGTCTCCAATGCCTGGAATGGCGAAAGCCATGTGGTGACCAGTCTGGGGGCGGTTCTTGATGTGATCCTGGCACCGCCTGTCATTACCGAACAACCCCATGCAAAGCATGTGACCGAGCATAAACCGGTGACCTTTTCTGTCTCTGCCGTGGGCACCGGGCTGACGTATCAGTGGCTGAGGGATGGTATCGAAATTCCGGGGGCTGAGGGTTCCTCCTATACAATCGGCACCACCTACCTTGCGGACCATGGACGTCGGTTCAGTTGCCGCATCGATAATACCTTGGATGCAGGATCGACCCAGGAAGGCGGCATCGTCACAAGCCACAGCGCATTGCTTTCTGTGGATTTGGCACCACCCGTGATCACCACCCAGCCTGTGGCTCAGACCATTACCGAACGAGGTTCTGTGACTTTCATTGCCATGGCCTCCGGTTCCCATCTTGCTTATCAATGGCAAAAAAATGGAGTAGCTATTGAGGGTGCAACCCAAAATACCCTGACCTTGGACCCGGCATCTTATGATGACGACGGCGCTGTTTTTCGGTGCCTTATCTCCAACGCCTGGAACGGGCAGAATCACAGCGTCATCTCAGCCGAAGCAGCCCTTGATGTGATTCTGGCCCCTCCTGTCATTACGTTGGACACCCCGCCCACCGCCACACAGGAAGAGGGCAAGTCTTTGGATCTTTCGGTGGAGGCTCTCGGTACCTTTGTTACCTACCAATGGTTTAAAAACGGAATTCTTATCGACGGTGCCACCGATGCCGTCCTTCATGTCGATGCGGTGGCTCTGGATGATCACGAAATGACGTATCACTGTGTGGCTGCAAATACCCGGGAAATCAACGGCAAGGTTGAAGGTGGCAAGGTTCAGAGCACCTCAACCCAACTGACCGTGAACCTTGCCCCGCCCGTGATTACTACCCAGCCTGTGACCCAGACCGTTACCGAACGGGGTTCCGTGACTTTCACTGCCATGGCCTCCGGTTCCCTTCTTACCTATCAATGGCAAAAAAACGGAGTGCCCATTGAGGGGGCAACCCAAAACACCCTGACCTTGGACCCGGCTTCTTATGATGACGACGGCGCTGTTTTCCGGTGCCTTATCTCCAACTCCTGGAACGGGCAGACCCACAGCGTAATCTCCGCCGAGGCTGCCCTCGACGTGATCCTGGCGTCCCCTGTTATCACCTTGGACACCCCGCCCACAGCCACACGGGAAGAGGGCAAGTCTTTGGATCTTTCGGTGGAGACTCTCGGTACTTTCGTGACCTACCAGTGGTTTAAAAACGGAATTCTTATCGGCGGTGCCACCGACGCCATCCTTCATGTCGATGCGGTTGCTCTGGGTGATCACGAGGCGACGTATCATTGTGTGGCTTCAAATACTCGGGAGATCAACGGCAAGATTGAAGGCGGCAAGGCCCAGAGCATCTCAACCCAACTGACGGTGACCCTAACCCCGCCCGTGATTACAACCCAGCCTGTGGCCCAGACCGTTATGGAGCGTGGTTCCGTAACCTTTACCACCGTTGCTGTCGGATCTCACCTTTCATACCAGTGGCAGAAAAACGGGGCTGCCATTGAAGGGCAAGTCGAGAATACCCTGACCCTGGATCCGGTCCTCTATGAAGATGACGGAGCTGTGTACCGTTGCATCGTTTCCAACGCCTGGAACGGTGAGAGTCACTTTGTTGAGTCTGTATCCGTGGCCATGGATGTTCTGCTTGCCCCTCCGGCCATTGAACAGCAGCCCACGGATGTGACTGTGGTGGAGCGAGGGTCTTCAACCTTTTCTGTGAAGGCCATTGGCACCAACCTTACGTACCAGTGGATGCTAGGTGGAAAAGACGTGGCGGGAGCCACGGGCGCCTCATGGACCCGTTCCTCAACGCCCCTTTCCGATGACGATGCCGTGGTTACCTGTCGCATCAGCAATGCCATGGATGGATCCACCGGCCCTGAAGGCGGCACCCTTGTAACAGACCCTGCAACCCTTGTCGTGACCCTTGCACCCCCGGTCATCACCGAACAGCCAAAGGCAGCAAAAGTGACGGAGCGTGAGTCCGTTACCTTTACCGTAAAGATGATCGGCTCGCATTTGAATTATCAATGGATGAAAAACGGCAAGGCCATGGACGGGGGCGTTACGGTCAGCGACAATGGTCTCGAATCCACCTGCACCCTTGCCAAAGCCGACTACAAGGATGATGGGGTTCTTATTTCCTGTGCGGTAACCAACAGCTGGGAGGGTGTGGACCACATCGTAACCAGCGCAGAGGTCCCTCTGGATGTGGTACTCGCCCCCCCACTCATTCTTACGCAGTCACCTGCCGCACGTGAGGTTACGGAACGCGATTCCTTTTCCCTCGAGGTGGAGACGGAAGGGACTTTCTGCTCCTGGCAATGGTATATCGGTGAGGAGCCCATTGAAGGTGCCACCCAGCCCAAACTCGTTATCGACAGCACGCCCTTGAGTTACCATGGGGGCATGATCACCTGTCGTACCTCCAACGTCACAACCGTTGGGGGCGTGCAAGAGGGCGGGGTGGTGACGACCACCCCCACAGCGTTGACCGTTCACCTGGCACCCCCTCTTATCGAAACACAACCGGCAAGCCTTACCGTAGACGAGAAGGCCAGTGCCGAGTTCTCGGTGGACGCCATCGGCTCACAACTCGGTTACACATGGTTCAAGGATGGGGCTTCCATCGCCGGGGGCACATCAAGCACCCTCAAGCTGAAGAACGTTCTTCACGATCAAAGCGGGGAGTACCACTGCGTGGTGACAAACGGTGCGGGCAGTCAGACCAGCCGGACTGTTGATCTCATTGTGGTGGTCGATCCCGAGCCGGAACTTACCCTCGAAGGACCTGAAGAGCGGGTCACCAACGATTTCATGATCTCTTTGTCGGGCTACGCCCTGGCTCCGGGGACAACCGTCCAGAGCATCTCTGCCGCGAACGACCGGTATACGGGCCAGAGCTTTGGCATCACGCTGGATGCCAGTGGTGCCATTGTCGGTGAGGTCCCCCTGGAGCTGGGCCTTAACACCATTACCCTTACCATGGTGCTTTCAGACGGCACCATTGTGACAAAGGTGATTACTGTGACGGCCGGCACCGCCTCTCTGCCGATTATTTCCATCACCTCGCCGGTGACCGGTACGGTGGTGACGACCGATCAGGTGACTTTTGCCGGGAAAATTCGGTCCAGCCTGCCTCCGGAGCAGATCCGTGTGATCCATGACGAGAACCTGACTTTCCCCACGGGGTCAGACGGTGATTACACCTTCTCCTTTGAGCACTCTGGTCTTATCAAGGGACACAACCTTCTGAAGGTGATCGTGGAGACGCCTTTCGGGAACGTCTCAGCGCAGGCCGTTGTGATTTATACCGACGAAGAGGCTGTGGCGAACGCAACACCGCCCACCATTGAAGTCTTTTCACCCCTTCCCGGCCGAATGGTCACGGAAAATGAGGTCGCGGTGAAGGGCATGATACGGGGAGAAGCCGCCATCACGGCGGTGGAGGTCAATGGAACGCCCGCGACCCTTACGGGCAGCGGGACACAGGTCTCCTTTAAAACGCTGATCGATATAAACGCCGGTGAGCAGGCCACCATTCGTATTACCGCAACGGATGCCACAGGAGAAACCGGAGAGCTGACCTATGAGGTGGGGCAGGATCAAGCACCGCCGGTTATTCAGATTACCTCCCAGGCCCTGCTCGGTGACAGCGAGCCGTTAGAGATTGTCGAAAACCCCCTTGCCGTGACAGGGCGCATCATCGAAGCCAACCTGGCAGGTGTGGCCGTGGAAATGCGCAACCTTGAAGGGGAGGTGCTGGTGCGAACTCAGCCATCGATCACCCCGGCCCAGGGCGATGCTTTTGACTTCGCCTCTGATTTGATCCTTCCTGCCGGCAGTGATGTGGTTCTTTTTGTGGAGGCCTGGGATATGGCCGGTAAACGTACGGATCGCTCCTTCTCCCTTCGGTACGACGGCGGGGTAGCCATTGAGGTTATCTCCCCGGTGGACGGCTCTCGGAGAACCGTCTCCGGTCAAGCCATGGAATTGCCTGTCACCCTTCGTATACCTGGCATTCATGAGTCCGATACAGTGACAGCTCTTCTTGACGGCGTGCCTCTCACGGAATTGACCCGCTCGGGTGCCACTGTCCATGGCTCGCCCACGGCGACGTCCACAGAAGGCTATCGTGAATTGAGCGTTGCCGTTCACAGTGCCGGAGGCGAACTCCTGGCACAAACCCGATGTCGTTTTCTTGTGGTAAACCTTGACAATATGCCGCTGAAAGTAATTCGGCAGGAACCGGCCAACAACGCCGAAGGCGTGGAACCCAACGCCTTTATTGCTTTCTATTTTAATAAAGAGGCAGATCCTTCCAATCTCTCCTTCGAGGTGTATGAGACCGTGCATGGCAAGGTGTGGACCCAGCCGGAAAAGGGCGCAGACATCACCGCAATCAGTATCGTTTCCATGGAAGAGATCCACCGCAGCAATGAGCCGGTCCCCGGAGGTGTGTCCGTACTGCCCGGCAACACCATGGTGGCCTTTTACCCGGAACGGGACTTGGGGTACACCGCAACGGTAACGGTGAAACTCCTCAACGGAGAAGAGGAACTCTCCCGAAGCGTCTTTACCGTGCGTCCACGACCCACCTTCATCAAAGGGATGCTCAGCACCCAGTTCACCGAGTCCCTGGACGGCTTGAAAATTACTATCCCCGAGCTTGGCCGGACCACGGTCTCTTCGGATGGCGGCAATTTTGCCTTTGGATTTGGGGATAAGGCCGATGCAGTGATTCCCCCGGGCAAGTACCGTCTTATCGTGAATCCGGCCATGGAAAACCCGGAATTCGGTACCGTGGAGAGCTGGATCAACGTGCAGGAGGGGATGCTGAACCAGATACCCGTTACCAAGGTCCCCGTCCTGAATCCCGAGGAGCCCTTCCGTCTTGTTGTGTCCCGAAAAGCCGATAACCTGCTGGCCGGAAACGAGTTGAATCTCAACTTGGAGAAGGCAATTCTTCATTTCCCCGACGGCAGGTCCCAAGGCTCCGTCCATACCCAGTTCACCCCCCTGGACAAAGTCGGTTGCGGTTTGAATCCTGTTGCGATTCCTCATTGGGTTTTCGCCATCCAGCCCATGGGCATCGAGGTGAGGGGAACCTTGGAACTCACCGTGAAAATGCCCAAGCTCTACGGCACCCATGAGTACGTGGAAAACCTGGGAGACCGGGTGGTCCTCGTGGGCTACGATCCCGACGCCATGCAGCTCGTTCCCGTAGGGGTAGGTCTTGTGGACAAGGAACACTATAAAGTGACCAGCGAGCGCCCCGTTTCCGTTCGCCGTCTGGACTACCTCGGTTACGCCGTCGTGGATGAAGCCAAGCAATCCCTGCTCAAGGAGTATGTGGACGGCACCATTTCCATGGCTCAGCTGACCTTTGAGCTGCAATAGAGCTCAGGGTAAAGAGTGGCCTCCAGCGGTGGGGTGTGCCACTGCAAAACCGATCTCGTTCTGTCTTTTGAAAAAAAGACGTACAAAGTGCGGCACTTCAAAATAAGAGCTTGGTTTTTTGGACCTGTTTTTTTGTCCCGTTGCAAACGTTTGGTCCCCGGCAAGGCTGCCGGAGGCGTACATATATCACCCAACTCCGAGACCTGGATACGCAGATGAACCTGAGACAGATGAAATCCTTTTTGAAAGCAACGATTCTGACCTCCATGATGGTTGTCCTTTTCCTTTTCAACCCGGTGTCCTCCCGCCATGCCGTTGGCAGCGGTGGCCCGGCGTTTAAGGGGGGATTTATTGCGGGCAAGGGGCTGGTGCTTTCTGATGCCGGGAATCCCATATGGGTGGAGTACACCACCGATGGAGAGGTGAACGTGCCGGATGAGTTGGGTGAGGCCGTGGGGAGTCTTGAAGATGCCATTGTGATGCCTGTCCACACGTTCCGGGCTCATGTTGCCGAATTCATGGCACTGAAAGCGTCTTATGAAGGGCAGTCCGATGCGTATCAGGTACTGACCAGGGAAAAATATCTGGAGCAGACCTTTCATCTTGCCGACGGAACGGTCTATGGGAACAAGCCTGCCTTGAAAAGTCAGGACACATACAGTGTGGTGGTTCGAACTTCGGCTTATCTCTACAGCCAGGGCATGGACCTAATCCTTCTCGAGTCCCCCGTTAATCTCGGTCGTCCTGAATCCATACCGGAGGATCCCGTTGACCTGAGCCCCGATTTTTTTATTGACCCCGAAGCCGTGACTCTTCTTCTGCAGAAGGATGACCGTCAGGTTCTCTATCAATCTCCCCATAACATAGGCTACAAAGCAGCCTTTTATTCCAAGAACGGAGACTGGGAAGATGACTCCGGGCAGATGGGGCTCTATTCCTACGATCACAAGAAAGACAAACTCTGGGCGCCCCTGGAAGGGGCTAAGATTTACTCCAACCTGTATCCCATGGGCCAGGACAGCGCCGATGAGAACGGTCGGTTTATGTTGAAATACGTTATTCCTCCCTGTCCCGGATTTACATTCACATATGAGCATGATGTGGTTGGCGAGTTGGCTTTTCAAACCTTCAACCCCAAGTCACGGAGACAACTCCTCCGTTACTTCGTATCTCGGCCGGTTTTTGATTTTTGCATGGGATATTCAGAAGGCGTGATGCCCATGGGCTCAATCGGAGTTGCAGCTAAATCGGGCTTGGAGACACAAGAAGCGTATTATTCGGGTATGAAGGCTGACATTGATGCCAGTACGCCTGTAAAGCTCACCGTGGACCTGGCCATGCTTACCGGAGAGGCCGTTCTTAAAAACGAAAAACATGATGGCGTGTTGAGCAGCGAAAAAACACCGGAGACTCTCCCCCTTGTTGAAAAGACCGTATACGACGGCTCCACCGACACATTTACAAAGTACGGGGACTACGATGGCGACGGGGACGAGGACACGCTTCGGTATAGCCGGGAGTACAACGATGAAAACAAACGCGTGTGGTTTCTATCTGTCTGGTACAACGGGCATAACCCGGCAACCGAAAAGCCCAATAAGCGGATTGAACTCGATGAAAAACCCGATCTTGCGGGTACATCGCAGACGGGGCTGAGCGATTACGGGTTGCTGACCGGCATATCCAGGGAAGATCTGGGAAATACCGATACCTTGATTTTTCGTGAGTCCACCGGGATGCTCATTACGTATCGAGAAGGTTTGAAACCGGCAGAAACACCCGTTGCCGGGAGTATTACCAGTGAGACCGAAGCCCGTGTTAACTACCGCATCAAGATGCGGGGCCCCATCCCCACGGCACCCCATGCCGAGTCCATTGCCGACTGGGGGGCGAGATCAAATCTCAATGCCGACCTCTGTCGCCGGAATGCCGATCATATACGGCCCGGGGAATGGGTCAAGGTGGTTATGATTAACCGTTCCACAGGCTACATGGGGTCCCAGAGGGTTCAGGTGGGGCTCAGTTCAGAGGGCAGTGGCCTGATTAATTTTACGCCGCCGGAAATCCAGATGCGCCCCCCAAACCTGAAGATCAGGGCTGAGCGGACTTACATGGTGGATACCGGCCTGGACAAGGGGGACAAGGAGTATCTGATCGGTTTCGAAGGCTCCGGGCTTAACAGCGATGATATCATTAAAATCACCACCGAATGGGTGGATTGGGACGGTTCCTCTCTCCCCGAAGACCTCATGGGCTTCACCGGCCGCATCGCCAAAGTGGTGGATGTCAATGAACTGGACAATGCCTCCTCGTTTCTTGCCAAGGATTCCGGCACACCCGATGAGACCCCGATGGACGGGGAGACCTGTCCCAAGCTGGCACAGTTTGAGATTCGGCCCGGTATCCATACCCAGGTCGTAAAACTTCCCAGGGGGGACAACCCGGATTCCCAGAAGGGGCACTACTATATCCAGGTGAGTGGCGAACCGGTCGAAAGAAACCCCAATTTTTCTTCCGCTGCGGACTTCAAGAGCCTCGGGGCGGGGGACGGCCTCTTGCAGTATCGGCCTGCCCATTACGTACCTGTGATGGTTCCCGTCTATGACACCGTCGCCACGGAAGCGGCCGAGTCGCTTCGGAGGAAACTGATCAGCGAAGGGGCAGACCCTGCAACGTTGCCCCCGGTGGAACCGGTGTACGATTGGGTGTATCGGCCGGAGATGCAGTTTTCCCTGCATAACCTGGTCATGGATGAATCCCTTCTGCTGGACAGTATGGCAACGGCCCCCCGGGTGTATGGGCATTACGACCTGCCGTCTCTGTTTTCCTCTTTAACAAATACCTACGCTCTTTTCATGGAAGACCTGCCCGTGATGGATGCATACGGGTTTGGCCGTGAGTTTGTCTTCGCGTTGAATGATGTGGATGTAACGGCGACGGTGGGAGCGGACGGAACCTTTCTTTTTGATGATGTGGATGTCCTGAGGACCATCGAGCCTGAAGACCTGCTGACGCTGCAGTTGTTTCAGGCGGGGGATGACGCAAATATCCTCTGGCAATACTCTTTTCCCGAACTCGTGCGTACCGAACCTGTGCCGCCCTCCGCTGGCGATGGTGCCCAAGGCGGTTCCGTATCCTCAAAAACATTTAACGTCTCCCGAAGCTACCAGGCTGCTCAGTTCGCACCTCCCGCCGATCAGGTGCCCTATCTGGACAGTTTTCAGATTGTTCCGTTTTATGTGGAAAACGAGGCCTACGTCAGCGTCAAGCTTCTGGATGATGAAGGGGATGAAAAAGGGACTCTGGTACCAGAACGACTTCTGGTTCCGGGGAATTATCGTTTTGCCGTGGATTATGAGTCCCTTGAGGATGCCGGGTTGATGCCCGGAAGGACATTCGAAGCGGTTCTTGAGGCCACCCCTGCGGATCGTGGTCATACGCGGCAGGTCCGGTTCAAGGGGCGTATGGTGCTGAGGCGGGAAGGCCACGTCCTCGGCCAGGTCATGGTTCACAACGTGTTGATCCAGGATGGTTCCCTTAATCTGTCCCGCCAGGATTTTCAGCTTAAGGGCAGGGGGCCGGACCTTGCTTTTTCTCGGAGTTACAACAACCAGTCAAAAGCCCATGGGTTTATGCCCTTCGGGCCCGGCTGGAGCCACAATTATGACAAAAAGGTCATCTGCCGGAAGGCAGGGCGAGACGAGACCCGGCCCCTGCCGAAGTGGGTGGACGACTTGAAAGACGATTTTTTCACCCCGGATCGCATCCCCTCCGAAGAATCGGGGTGGGATTACATCACGGTCAACGGCACCAGCTTCAGGAAAGTCGAGGACACGTGGTACGCCGACCGGGGGCGTCACGGCAAGCTGCGTGTTTCCGACGCCACCATCACCTACACGTCAAAGGACGGAACCCGTTATATCTATGGCAACCCGGCTCTCCCCTGGTTGATATCCGCAGGGGATGACGAAGCGCACTTCAAGATGGCGCCAGGCAAAGGGACCGGTTATCTCAAGACAATCAAGGATCGCAACGGCAACACCGTGACCCTTGAGTATGATGTGTTTAACCATGTCTCCAGGGTCACCGATGCCGTGGGGCGTGAAATGCTCCTGACCTATGCAAACATTCCCAGCGGCACCTGGGGCATGGAGCGGCGGTTGACCGGGGTGAGCGCCTCCGGCGGGATTGCCGTCTCCTACGAGTACGACGAGAACGGGCTTCTGAAAAAAGTGACCCGTGCTGACCGGTCCGAGACCTACGCTTATGAAAAGAAGCTCCCCCGATCCTTTGAGTACAACCTGACAAAAACCACGGACAGCAACAAGCACAGCTACGAATACACATATTACGGCGTAGGGGCCTTTGACAGCCTGATCAACGTGGCAGGTCTCCTCGACTCCTATGAGGCCCTGGAGACCGTCACCTATCCGGGGGGCGCCGATGCCGAATTTACCTACGACAAGACCGGCAACACACGGACTGTCGTGGACCTGCGTGAAAACCCCACCACCTACAAACTCAGTTTTTACGGCAATCCCGTCGAGATCCACGAGCCTTTGAACAAAGTCACCAAGATGACCTGGAGCATCACCGAAGGCAAGCCCGACAACGTCATGACCTCCCGGGAGGACAGCAACAAGAACCTCACCACCTACGATTACGATGCAAACGGCAACGTCACCAAAGAAACCGACGAATACGGGAACAGTATCCAAACGACGTGGAATGAGTTCAGCCAGCCCCTGACACGCGAGGATAAAAACGGGGTGACCCAGGAGTGGGGGTATGACGAAAAGGGCAACCTTCTCTCATACAAGGACGGAGAAAACCAAAAGCTCGGCATCGCCGTCACCTATACCTGCAATGAGTATGGAGAGCGGGTGACCATGACCGTCCCCGCCGGGGAGAACCCGTCTTCCCCTGTGACCACCTATACCTACGACGCCCAGGGCAACCCAGATACCGTGGTTCTGCCCGAGGGGAGCAAAACAGACTACGACTACGATGTGCGGGGTCGGCTGGTGGCCGTCACCGACCCCAGGGGGTTCAAAACCGTCACCGCCTACGACGACCTCGATTACAAAACAAAGGTGACCCTGCCTGTGAACGCCTTTGCCGACGGCGCCACGCATAGTCTCAACTATGATTATGATCCCGAAGGCAACCTCCTGTCAGAGAACGACCGCAACGGCCTTGGCCTGACGTACACCTATTATCCGCGGAATCAGGTGAAGACCGTCACTCGAAGCATCGGTGGCGTGAAATCCTACCTCTACGACGAGAACGGCAACCTCACCAGCGAGACCGATTGGAAAGCCGTGGCCACCACCCACGAATATAACGAGCTGAACCAGCGCACCTCAACGGTCAACCGGCTGGGGCTCCCCATGTCCATGAAATATGACGGGGAGGGCAACCTGACCGAGACCGTCGATTTTGCCAAAACGCGCACCACCCACGGCTACGACAAGTTGAACCGCCGCACCCTGACCGTTGTCCACGGCGAAGACGGCGGGGAGGTGAAATACGCGTATTACGACGGAGACGATCCGGACGCCAACCTGAAAACCGTCACGGATCAGAATGAGGAAGAAACCCACTTTGAGTACAATGGCCGCTACCAGAAGTCCAAGCGGACCAATGCCCTCACCGATACCTTTGAATGGCGTTACGATGCCCGGGGCAACCTCATCGGTACCACCGACGAAGAGAAAAACGAAAAAACCTTTGCCTATGACCTTCAGGACCGCAAGGTCGCCGATAGAGCCTATCTTGACGGACGCGAGATTCGAACGGCCTATGCCCACGATGCCTCCGGCAACATCACCTCCGTGACCAATGCCCTGGGCAAAACCACCGAGCAGGCCTTTGACCCCTGGAACCGGTTGGTGAAAATCACAGATCCGGACGGGTTTGTGGTGCGCAAGCGCTACGACGGGCAAGGCAACCTCACCCTGGAAACCGACGGCAACCAGGTAAGCCGGACCTGGAAGCGTGACCTCCGCGGCCTGGTGGAAGAGGCCACCGACGGCGAAGGCCACGTGACACATAACACCTTTGATGCCAACGGAAACATCCATACCACCACGGCCCCCAAAGGCACGGTGGTGACACAGACCTACGATGCCGAAGACCGGTTGAAAACCATCACGCAGCAGGGCTTTCTGGAAGAGGACGGCACCCAATTGGTGCGGTCCCGGTCTGTGCTGGAGCGCGACGGCATGGGCAACATCCTTCAGGAAGAGGATTTTAGGGGCCATGTCACCAAAACCCGTTACAACGCTCTCTACCTCCCCGTGGAGGTCACGGACCCCGCACTGAAAACCACCAAGACCACCTATTATCCCACAGGATGGGTGAAAACGATCACCGATCGCAGGTTGAAAACAGAAAAGCGGGAGTACGATGCCCTGGGTCGTCTCACCCTGGTCACCGACCCCCTGTCCCAGACCGTGAAAACCACCTACGACCAGGTGGGCAACGTAAAAACCGTAGAAGACAAACGAGGCATTCTCACCGAAAATGTCTATGACGACCTCTATCGGGTGGTCCGCGTGGAGCGGGCAGGGCTCACCACCGCCACCCGGGAGTACGACGACTTAGGCAACCTCACCGCCGAGACAGATGCCGAAGGCGTGCGCATCGAATACAGCTACAACGACCGCGGCCTGCTCCACGTCACCACCCACACGGACGACGGCCGGAAGGTCACCGAAACCCGCCTCTATGACGGGGTCGGGAACCTCATCTCCCACGAAAATGAGCTGGGTTACGTCACCACCACCACCTATGACGGCGAAAATCGGAAGAAAACCGTCTCCTTCGGCGGTGAGACCACAGTGTTCAACTACGACGCCCACGGCAACCTCTCGGAAACCGTCAAGCCCCTGGGTAACAAAAAAGAGATGGCCTACGACGGGTTCGACCGCCTGAAAAAGGTCTCCGAAGGAGGGCTTGAGACATCCTATGCCTATGACGCCGGTGACAACCTGAGGCACACTTACGCCCCGGGTTCCGTCCACACCGAGTACACCTGGGACAACCTGAACCGCAGGACCGCCCATATCCAGCATGTTTCGCTTAAGGCCACAGGCAATCTCACCGTCTCCTACACCGATTACGACGACGAGGGGAACCTCCTCGAAATGGTGGATGCCAAGGACCAGGTTTTTACCTATGCCTACGACGACCTGGGCCGCCAGACCGACAGCTGGAGCCCGGAGGCAGAGGCGAGCTTCCTGGAAACCACCCACATCCACACCGATTACGACGGCAACAGCAACGTCACCCAGATCACAGAAACCAAGACCGGGGATGCGGGCTCCCTCACCGATGTCACCGTCAACGTCTTTGATGATTTTGATCGCCTGGAAAGCTCAACCCAGCGGGGAGTCGAGATCTCCTACACCTATTTTGACAACGGCAACCGCAAGACCGTCACCACCGATGCAGGCACCACCACCTACGATTACGACAGCCGCAACCGATTGAAGACCGCCACGGTCGGGAGTGATACCACCACTTGGTCCTATCGGGACGACAACCTCAAGAAGAGCATCGTCTACCCCAACGGCACCGAAACCCGCTACACCTACAACGACACCACCTGCCGCCTCGAAGGTATCGAGCACAAAAACACAGGCACCGACACCCTGGTCTCCGGTTACACCTACACCCACGATGCCAACGGCAATCGCAAAACCCAGGTGGAGGTCCAAAGCGGCGTCACAGAAACCACCGCCTACAACTACGATGCCCTGGACCGCTTGACCGATTTTAACGTCACCGGCCCCATCCCCACGCAAACCATCTACACCTATGAGAACTACAACCGCAAAACCGAAACCGTCACTGAAAACAGCGTCCTGAATAAACGCCGCACCTACACCTACGACGAGACCAACTGGCTCATCCAGATCACCGACAACACCGACGAGGCGGCTCCCTTTACCATCGACTACGCCTATGATAAAAATGGCAACACAGTCCTTAAAACCAACAGCTCTTTGACAACTCAGGATACTCGCTACAGCTACGATTCCAGAAATCAGCTTGTCCGGATCACCCGCGGGCCTCCGGCCTCACAGGAGATCCTCGGCCAGTACGATTACAACGCCAGCGGCCTGCGCGTCCGCCACCGCCTCAGCGAGCGCGGCGACGTCGACTATTTCTACGACGACGGCGCCGTCATCGAAGAGCGCAACGCCTCCGATAACTCCCTCTTAGCCCACTACCGCTACGCCGACAGGCTCATCAGCCTGGATACAGGTGGTGAGGTTCAGTACTACCACCATGATGCCCTGGGCAGCACCGTCAACCTCACCAATACCGACGGCTCCACCCGCGTCAGTTACAACCTCGATCCCTGGGGACATATCCGCAGCCAGAGCGGAACAAGCGTGAACAGGCAGATTTTCACCGGGCAGGAGCACGATGAAAAGACGGGGCTCGTCTATTTTGGGGCAAGGTATTATGACCCGGATACGGCGCGGTTTATTTCGCAGGATAGTTATCTGGGGGAGCAGGGGTTGCCGCCGAGTTTGCATCGGTATTTGTATGCTTATTCTAACCCGATGGTTTATTGGGATCCAGATGGACATATTACTTTAGGCAGAGTAAATATTAGGCATGAACAAGAAAAGGCAACCCGCGGATTAAAAATTGAAGCGGAAGCCCGTGCTAAAGGTTATCCTGTTTTAAAACAGAAATATTCTGCATTGGAGCAATATAGAAGAAACCCCAATTATATTAAAAACAAGAAAAGAGCCCTTGCCCGACAATATAAAAACGCATCGACAAGGGACAAAGTAGTCATTGCTGCAACTGGTGTTGGTGTTGGTAGTATGGCAGTACCATACGCTGGTGACTACGTTTCTTTGGGTGCAAGTGCTGTCTCTTGGGTTGCAAAACCATCTTGGTCTGCGGCTGGTGATGTTGCATTAGATGCTGTTGGTGCAATTCTGCCGTTTGTACCAGCATTAGGTACATTGAAGAAAGCAGAGCGTCTTACTGATGCTACAGATAATATTCATGATGCTGATAAGATTCTTACTGTTGAAAGCCCTGTTGGTTCGACTGATATTACTTTAAAGCCAGTAGATGCAGATCTAAGTCTAAGCATTGATCAGACGGTTTACGTTGATCCCCGTGGAAATGCTATTGTTGGTAGTTCAGAGCTCCCTAAGAACTATAGAGGTGAAAATATTATAGTTCCGGAAGGACACGTTAAAAGTGATTTAGATCCAGCTTGGAATGCTGAACCAACTGTGATGGAAGGGCCTTTTACGTCACAACAAAGAGATGGCTACTTAAAAGGTAATTCTGGAGGTACAAAAATTGCCCCCCACCATAGAGGACAAATTCCGGTTGAATATGGTGGTGTAATAGATGATCTGCCAGGTCCAGGACATCCTACAGGTAATATTCACACTACAGGTAATCGTCATCCTAACGATTCAATTTTTAATAATTCTACTGGTGGTGAAAATTTGCGGAAAAGAGAAATCTACAAAAGTAATCGTGATAAAGGATTGAGGATGAAAGAAATTAAAAAGGACAAATGGATCGACGAGGGAGAATGATATGGATAAGTTAACCAACCAAATTAATTCAATATTAAAGGCCTATGGCTTAAAGGGTTGCATAATAAAAAACATCGATAATAATAAGCAGATGCTTTTTGGTGATCCTTTAATTGATAATTTTGGAGATTTATTCAAAAAAACATTTTGGAATGAGGAAATTACTAATAATTTATACGAATTTTTGAAGGATAGTATATTGCCTCAAATGATGCGACAAGGGGAAAAATATTGTATATTAAGTGTTGTGGATCAAAATAGTAAGATTCTTTTTGGCTTTTTTGGTGTTTCAGTTTTAAAAGCACATGAACGGTATGAATTGGCTGAAATTATAAATGCCAAGATGAACTCTACTGATTTATCTAATATGATAATTAAGGAATACGATAATTAGGAGAAGGGGTCACCCATTTAATATCTTGTAAAGAGAAAAAACACCCTCTTCTCCGAAAAGTTGAACTTTTCAGTCTTTTTGTTTGAAGCACCAATAAAAGGTGGTTACAAAGTGCTTTTTTTACATCGGATCCTGCGTCTGAAGTTTCAATAAATCGGTTGCAGATTCAATCTGCACCAGTCACCCATCGGGATTAAGGCAGTGCAGGAGAAGCTACGCATCGCCTGCGGCCCTTGGCGCATTTGCGCCCCAGAAATCATCCAGTGCTATACCGTGTCCAAAAATAAATGACAGACCTAAGTGGTTTTTAACCAACCCCTTATTGGTTCGCGGCATGGGCAGATCGAAATAAAAAGAGCAAAAACAAAGGGGTGATGCAGTTCCAATCAGACCTGGTGGTTTTTATTCCAACCCCTATGTGGGTTACCACACCACCCCAGTGTTTATAAGATACGAAGTATCATATTTCTCCTTAGACCTCCTGTCGCCCTTGACCTCTGGAGAACGTAGCTGTCAAGGCTGCGAAGCACCGAGCGAAGCGAGGCTTGGCCCTGATAGCTGCGGGCTCCAGAGGTAAGCTTGGCGAGGGGGTCCTAAGAGTTAACAGATGGAGAATAGTTAAATAGCTTCTCGTCGTCAAAGGGTACATTATCTCTTATGATGTAATAAGAGGCCCTTGCAATTTTGTGGGCTAACGCCTTGGTGGCAATGATCGCATTGGTTTTCGCCTCTTTTTTTTGATAGAACCGCTGAGCATTGGTATTGAATCGCTTTATAAAATTAGCTGCTTCAACAAAGGCCCATTCCAGATACTTGTTGCCGTTTTTTTTGTTTCCTTTGCCCTTCACTTTGTTGTTCGAGGTCCGTTGAGATGACACACAGCGACAATAAGAGGAGAAGTCACCTACGGTCTTAAAGCGGCTTATATCGCCAACTTCAAGCATGATCGTAAGCGCAAGGATAGGGCCAATGCCGTCAATGGTCGTAAGGTTCTGAAATTCACTTTTTAGCTTCAGTTTTTTTTCAACCCGTCGTTCTATTTGTTTCGCATTGTTTTTTAGTTCATAGATTGCCGACAACATGCGTTCTGCAGTAAAGAGGAGGTCCTCGTCAAAAAACATTTCTTTGATTGGAAGAGGCTTTCGTTCTCCGATGATCATGTTTGTGGATACTCGTTGGCCGAGCTCTCGGCGTATCAAGCTTTTTAAAGAGAAAATCATTTGGGTTCGTTGCTGAATAAACATCATACGTCGTCTCATGAGATCCCTGATAGGCCGAATTTCTTTGGGATAGATATAGCCTTCTTCGATCAAATTCATTTTGAGCATACGCGCCAGCCAGATTGCATCTGACCTATCATCTGTGTGTTTTAGGCCCGAATACTGAACCATTGCAGCCGGATTGGCAAGTTTGACCGAATAACCATGACTCATCAGTGAATCCACAAGCCAGTACCAATTGAAAGTAGACTCGACAACGATGGATATCTCTTCTGTTGGGTAGCGTGATAGCTTTTGGAGTATGAGAGTTTCATCATTTGATAGCCTCTTTTGAAAGAGGAGTTCTTCGTCAGCATTCATTATGGCAACGAACATGTTGTTTGAATGTAGGTCAATTCCGACGTATAGTGACATGTGCACCTCCCAGGATATATCGGTTATCTGTCTTGATTATTTATATAATCAAAATCTTGTGAGGTGCAACTTCTCCTCTTGTATCGCTTTGAAAGCAATACTCCGATATATTCCGGGGACAGCATTGTTGGTGTAACTGATTGAGATTAATATGCTATCAGACCTACACATTTGACAAAATGCAACGAGTGGCTTAATTTAAGCATGTTGTATTTGTCTGTGCGTTCCATAGCCCTCCATCCACTTCAGCAAAAGGCACCCCATGGCACGACCCTTACGGATTACGTTTCCCGGGGCGTTTTACCATGTGACATCCCGAGGCAACGAGCGAAAGAACATCTACAAGAGCAAGCGGGATCGGGAGAAATTTCTGGAGTATCTCGGCGAGGCCCATGAACGTTACGGGGCCATCATCCATACTTATTGCCTTATGACCAATCATTATCATCTCCTTATCGAGACGCCCGATGCCAATCTTCCCCAGATCATGAAGCATGTGAACAGTTCTTATACGACGTATTTCAATGTCAAACGGAAGCGTTTCGGGCACTTGTTCCAGGGGCGTTACAAGGCCTTTCTCGTCTATAAGGACGATTACGCCCTGGATCTGTCGAGATATATTCATTTGAATCCTGTTCGGGCGGCCATGGTTGATTCGGTGATCGACTATCCCTGGTCGAGTTACAGGGCATTTGTCGGCAAAGAGGCGTCACCTGAATGGCTTGAGAAGGATTACATTCATGGGTATTTCGGAAAACGGGTTTCACAGGCCAGAAGGGAATATGAGAGGTTCGTTGACGAGAAGGGCGCGCTTCACTCCCCGAACCCTTTGGAAAATGCATCGGCGGATACCATTCTGGGACCGGAATCATTTATTCAGGGGATAAGCAAGAAGTACCTCGAAGGACGACGCAGCGATCGGGAATTGCCTGCTCTGCGTGCGTTGAGCAGCAGGCCGTCATTTTCGGTCATATCCAGTGTTGTAGATGATCATGTTGAGGATGTGAAGCTCGCCCGTAAAATGAAAATCTACCTGATGAAGAGATATTCGGGAGCGACGCTGAAAGCGATCGGAGAACCCTTCGGGTTAAGTGAATCGGCAGTCTCCCAGGTGTGCGGGCGGTTTGATGTCTTGTCCAATGAAGATAGGAGTGTTCAACAATGTCTGAACACATGCATAAAATTAATTTTGTCGATTGTGAAGGCCTGATCACTAATTAGACAGCTTCCCCTCCGCCTCCTCCAAACTGTTGTATCCTTTTTCCTGAACCAGCGTTTTATAGATCTCCTCGGACATGCTTTTGCCGGAAGCTTTCAAAGTTTCCGTGTGAAGGAAAAGAGATTTCAGTGTGTTTTCGGAGTAGGACTCCAACTCGCAACGCAGGTAATTTTCAAAAGAGGCCCAGTCGATGCCCGCCTCTCCGCCGGTCAGAGCACGGCCTCCGGCCATGATGCGCGGGTACTTGGCCATGAACTCTTTTTGCCACTGAACCATGACCCCCGTGATTTTATCAACATAGGGGCTGCTGTTTTCGCTGGGGATCAGGTTGTCCATCCTGGCATATTTATAGGTCATCAGGTTGCGATTGGTTTGTTTTGCCTTTTTGAGATCCTGCAGGTAACTGAGGAGGGTGGTCTCGGGCCATGCCAGGAACTTTGCCGTCCTGTGGAGTTTGAATTCGTCAGGGAAGTCCCGGCAGGTGGGTTGGCCCTGGTTCCGTGGGGCTGAAGCGGCCTTGTCGTTGACGGAGGAAAACATCTCCCATTCGATTTCCAGAATTTGTTTGATGATCCCTTTTTTATGGGGCGTCTTTTTTTCCACGCCCCATAAAGTGTTTTTGAATTCTGGGTCTTTGATGCGGCCGAGGATGGATGGGACGTGATCTGCTAAAAAGGGTATGTTGTCATCGGTGAATCCGAGCGCCTGAAGTTCGGCGATGACTTTCCGGCAAATCATCTCCATGGTGTCCTGTTGATTCTTCCAGCCGTCATTTTGGGACTGTTCGTTGAGAACCTGTGCAATCAGGGGGGAGAGTTCTGCCCCCAGTATCGGCAACTGGGCAACGCCTCTGAACAGCCACTTGTAAAAGGGCGCATAGGCTTTGTTCAGGAGGTAAACCAGGTGCATGATCTCTGTGCAGAATTTTACCGTGGCGGTATGTGTTACATAGGGGTCGTTTCTTAAAATACCCCGTTGCCAGTTGTATTGACCTGCCTGCCCTGCGAGCATGCAGCAGTCCGCGATTTTTTTAAGCCGGAGGTCTTCAGGGTAAAACTCAAGAAGGGCTGTTCGCCATGAGGAGAACTCTCCCAAGTGGTCTGAAAAGATTTTGCCGTTGGTGCAAAGGGCCAAATTTTCTGAAGGGATCTGCCAATCCTTGATGGAATCCGGTGTGTGATCCAAACCTGTGTAGCGTGTGTAAAAGCTGCTGGTGGCCATAACGCCCACGCGGTCCTCTTCGCCCGGACTCACGACCCGTGGGCCAAATCCCATGTATTCTTCGGGCAGGGCATTGTAGCAGGCCTGAAGCTCTTTGCCGTAGCGCTGGTAATCCTCTCGGGTAACCCACAGGCAAAAGGAAGGGCCCCAGTCGTGATCACGTGAGTATTCATCATCAAATCCAAAGCATTCGGAGCCGGGGCCAACGAGCCCGATGGCAACACGGTCCATGAGGGACTTGAACGTCTGCTCGAAAATCTCTTTTGCACATGCAGTGTAGTACGCCTCACTGAGTTCCAGGCCTTTCATAAATCATATTCCTTTGCACCGGTCATTCTCTCAAAATCAAGGGGCTGACTTCCAACTGGATCACGTTTTTGTGGTGTCAGAATGAAACCCGAAATTTAACACATTGATTGGAATTTGGTCAAACATGTACCTAAATTTATTGAAGGGGTGAAGTAGGCGGAGGCGGTTTGGGGAATCGAACAAGGCATGGGGGGCGCCCGGTGTGTGTGGCTTTTGCAGCTTGCCTCTAAGGTAACGGAGAGGGGTCAAAGCTCCTCGATACCATCCAGCCAGGCTGCTGCCCGTTCGAGTATTGCCTGCCGTTGGTCTTTGGATTTTTTACCCCACACAGCATACACCATTTTATTTCTGGGGTTGACGGAAAAAGCGGCTTGGTTGTCGTGCATAAAGTGCCAGTACAGGGCATTGAGGGGGCAGGCGTTTGGGGTCGTTGTCTCTGCAACCCGATAATGGCAGTCGCTGCAGTAGTCGCTCATCTTTTTGACGTAGTTACCGCTGGCCGCGTATGCTTTGGAGCCCACGATGCCACCATCGGCAAATTGGCTCATGCCCCTGGTGTTGGGTAGCTCCACCCATTGGATGGCATCGATGTAGATGCCCATATACCAATTGTCAACTTGGTCGGGGTCTACGCCTGCAAGAAGGCAGAAATTACCCGTGATCATCAGGCGCTGGATGTGGTGGGCATAAGCCATGTCAAGGGACTGGGTGATGGCCTGTCGAAGGCAATGCATCCGGGTCTCTCCGGTCCAGAACCAGGAAGGCAGTGGGCGAGTCGCATCCAAGCCGTTGCAGGACCCGTATTCGGGCATGTTGGCCCAGTAGATTCCCCGGATGAACTCCCGCCACCCAAGGATTTGCCGCACAAACCCTTCCACCTGTGCCAGGTCCATCCGGGGTTTTCTGGTGTGGTAGTGCTCAATGATCGTGTTGACAACGTGTTGCGGGCTGAGCATTTTGCTGTTCAAGGCAAAGGACAACCTTGAATGAAACAGCCCGAACTGCCTTTTCATGTCTGTCGCGCCAAGCTTACCGGTCATTGCATCCTGGAACCGGCCGAAGTGCTTCAGGCCGTTATGGCAAAAATAATTCAGCAATTCTGATGCTTGCTGGACATTGACCGGCCAGATCAGGTGGGGATATTCTTTCCCGATGGTCTGGATGCCGTGCCGTTTGATTCGCGTCAGGATATCCCGGACATCGTTTTCGAACAGCAACGGTTCGGGCACCAGTTTCAGGTCGTCGGCCTTCAATTTGTTGCGGTTTTGCGCATCATAATTCCAGCGGCCCCCTTCCGGCTCCTCTCCGTCCATGAGGATGTGAAATCGTACCCGCATCTTTCGGTAAAAAGCTTCCATACGATGCCGTTTGCCCCGGCTGAATGTGCGATGGATCTCCTCGTCTGAAAGATAAAAATGCTCGGTATCACAAACCATGGTGCCCACGGCTTTCATCGCCGCGGATTGGCAAAATTGAGCGAGTTGTTCTCGCAGGCGATACTCATCCGGCAGTTGGTATTCAAATTGTGTTACCTGGTGTTTTTCGAGCAAATGGCTGAGCAGCTCCGGCAGACTTGCAAAAGAGGCTGTATCGTCCAGTGTCAAGTACAGTACTTGATGACCGGCGTTGCGGAGCGTCTCGGCAAAGTTGGCCATTGCAGCAAAAAACGCGCACAGCTTCTGGACATGGTGACATACATACGATGCCTCCTGGTGCAACTCTGCAATGACATACAAGGTGTTATCGTCTTTTTGCCTGTACCAGGAGTGGCTGCGATTAAGCTGGTCGCCGAGGATGAGCCGCAGGCGAGAGTACTTCTTGGGCATGCTGTCACCTTGTTGAACGTATAGTGATGTGGTGAATGGGGTGATGGCTAATGACTGAATTAGTCTACGGCAGAAACACCGGACATTCCCCCGGTAGAAAGTCGATAATGGGGCATCGCAGGAGAAAACGATTCATGGTTTACCTGGACGGGGACGTTCTCCGGCAGATTTATCTGGGCCTGTGTCGGATGCTCTAAGGTGTGATGCGAGATGGTAATATGACCTGACTCCGGTGGCACCGGTTCAGGGGGATTGATTCTGGAACGGACAGTACCATGATGTATGTGAGACGGAGTGCTGCCGATGGGGAAATCTCTTTTGAGTTCAGAGGGATTTTGTGACCTTTCAGTGCCTGTAAACCGGACATTTCGAAGCCCTTCTGCTGCGATGCATGAATCAAGTTGGTTCTCAGACAGGGGTTTCACTTCTGCCAGGCAGAAACCGGTCAAAGATATGAGAATTGAAACGCTGTACACAATAGTCCTGAAGGTTGGTGGCATGCGGGGTTATTCCTTTGGTAGTGGTATCGCGACAAGTGAGAAAAAGGATCAGGTGTATGACACAATGAAAAGCATAGATGTGTTTGTCGCAAGATGGCTTGTTACCAGGGGGGATAGCATGGAGACTGTCAAATAAACTGTGTATCTGGCGTTTAAATCAAAGAGGGACTCTCCCCTCAAATACAATCGAAAAATAGTTGAGAGCAGCAGCCCAGTCCCTGATGGGGCGCGACCACTTCTCAGAAGCCTTTAATATCGCCAGATACAAAACCTTTCGCACTGAATCCTCTGTTGGAAAAGCTGCCCGTTTCTTTGTGATTTTCTTCAATGATGCGTTCAAAGATTCGATAGCATTTGTCGTATAAATGACTTTACGTATCGGTTCTGGGTAACGGAAGAACGGCGCTATATTTTCCCATTTAGAACGCCATATTTGGCCGATAATTGGGAACCTTTCTCCCCACTCTTGCTCAAATTGATCCAAAGCTCTCAAACCAGCTTCTTCTGTGGGTGCAGTGTAGATTTCCTTTAAACTCTTTACGACGTTCTTTCGCTCTTTCCAACCAACGTATCTCAAAGAATTACGCACCATATGAACGATACAGAGCTGGACTTCCGTCTGAGGAAAGACGTTCCCAATGGCTTCAGGAAAGCCCTTTAAGCCGTCAACACAAGCGACCAAAATATCTTTTACCCCTCGGCTTTGAAGCTCAGTGAGGATGCCAAGCCAAAATTTTGCACCCTCAGCCTCTCCAATCCAGAGGCCAAGAAGCTCTTTGTTACCTTCAAGGTTTACACCCAATGCCAGATAAACAGCTCGATTTTCAACATGGCTGCCTTTACGAATTTTTAGATATATTGCATCCAGGTAAACGATGGGGTAGACCGTATCCAACGGACGAGACTGCCACTGGCGAACATCATCTATGACGCTGTCGGTCACATTGCTGATCAGTGTCGGGGATACTTCAACACTATAGAGATCTTTGAGATGGCCCTGGATCTCTCTCACTGTCATTCCGCGAGCATATAGTGCAATGACCTTGTCATCAAACCCTGGAAGCCTTTTTTGGCGCTTTCTGACTAACTGAGGTTCGAAATCACCATCTCGATCCCTGGGAACCTCAATATCAAGTGAACCTCGATTCGTTACAATTGTCTTTTTTGTATTGCCATTACGGACGTTTGTCGAGCGACTCTTTTGGCGTTCATTCTTCTGGTAGCCGAGATGATCGGTCAGCTCGCCTTCCAAGGCGCGTTCCACAAGGCGTTTGGTTAAATCCTCAAGAAGTCCATCTTTATTAAATAGTTCTTTAGGGTCTTCATCTTTGAGCAGCTCATCTAAAAGTGCATCTATACGACTCTGCTTTTTGGCCATGGTGACATTCTCCTTTCAGGAGGTTAATACCACAGCCAGATACACAGATAAATCTCATACT